>NZ_MTFE01000008.1 GCF_001953305.1 Cnuella takakiae | reverse complement strand
TAGAGCGTGTCTTAAAATTATCTGATCAGGATGATTGCAGATGCTAGCAGCAGAAAGGCTTTGAAGTTTTCAGACTTGTACTCATATCTGGAAGCGCAACGCCGAAAGTTGAACAACCAAGCAAAGAAGCGCTCCACTTTCCATCTTCTCTTGTAAGCCCTGAGCTTTCTTCTGTCTTGCGAAGGTGGTTTTCGCCTGTTGCTTCGATGTGGAGCGTTCAACTCAATTCCTTTGCGTTTCAGTTTTAGGTCCAGTTGGTCAGCATCGTAAGCTTTATCTCCGGTGATTCTTCTGGGTCTATGTTTACTTGCCCGCTCTGCTATGACTTGTTCAACCAGGTTTACTTCATGAATGGATGCCGATGCTATCACTATGGATACAGGACGACTCTTTTCGTCCGTGAGTACCATGATCTTAGTTCCTTTTCCCTTCTTGGTTGGACCCTGGTGCGCCCCCCTTTTTTAGCCGGCGCAAAACTTCCGTCTATATAGAACATTTCCTGAACCCGGATATCTTTACCGTAGAGCGGATGCCTGTGCACCTTGCGCATTAGCTTTTTGAACAAACCCTCATCAGCCCATGCTTGAAAATAGCGATGACAGCTCTGAAATGAAGGATATAGATCTTCTGGTATTGCTCGCCACGGTGCACCGGTTTTAAGTATCCAGATAATGGCTTCAAAGGTTCGTTTCAGATCCACGGGAGGTCTGCCAGGGCCAGGCTTGCGGCCATACTTATTGATGATCATTGGTTCAAACAAGCTCCACAGATTGATGATTGGCTTCTGCTTCATAAAACCTTGTTTCCAAGACAACTCCAAACTTCTTACCAATTAGAAACCTATTTTAAGACACGTTCTA
>NZ_MTFE01000007.1 GCF_001953305.1 Cnuella takakiae | reverse complement strand
ACCAGCTGCACGGTACCGCCGGTAGCTTCATAGTCGTGTTTGAAGTGCTCCAGGTTCTCCATCACCGAGTGGTCCACCAGCGCCGTCTCTTCCAGGTTGATGATCACGGGAAAACCTGCAGGAATGCTCTCCAGCTTGCGCTTGATGCCCATGAAGTTGGTGAACACAGCTGCCTTGTTGATGGTCACTTCGTAGCGGTCTTCGGTAAAGCTTACCTCCGTAGGTGCCTTGAAGATGGCACTCAAAGGCTTGCCGTTTAACAGGTTTACCAGAATTTCGCACAGCATACCGGCAGCAATACCTACCAGCAGGTCTTCGTACAGGGTCACCAGGATGGTCACCACGAAAATCAGGAGCTGTTCTTTACCAATCTTCAGCGTATGCACAAACTCCTTGGGGTGCGCCAGGCGGATGCCTACCGAGATCAGCATGGCTGCCAGTGCAGCATTGGGGATCAGCTCGATGAGGGGTGCTGCCAGCAGTACAAAGATCACCATGCTGAGGCCATGGAAGAAGTTGGCCC
Source organism: Cnuella takakiae (assembly GCF_001953305.1). Taxonomy (GTDB): domain Bacteria; phylum Bacteroidota; class Bacteroidia; order Chitinophagales; family Chitinophagaceae; genus Flavisolibacter; species Flavisolibacter takakiae. The sequence goes on along the minus strand of NZ_MTFE01000007.1, from coordinate 465 downwards.
AGCGGGTGCGGGCACCATTGGCCACGTTGGCAGAAGAGCGGGCGACCTCTGAGATCATGGGCAGCCCACCCAGGATGCCGGCAACGATATTACCAATACCTACGGCAATCAGGTCCTTGTTGGTATCGCTCTTGCGGCGGTAAGGATCGAGCATGTCGATGGCCTTTACGGTGAGCAGCGACTCCAGGGAGCCTACCAGGGCAAACATCACCACGTACTTGATAAACACGCCTGTCTGGGCAAAGCCGCCAAAGCTTACGTTTACCCCCATGCTGTCAATCAGGCTGCCAATATGCACCAGTGCATAGGTAGGCTCTGTTGTTTGAAAGTTCATGAGCAGCTCGGCAGGCACAGAAAAGAGGAGCACCACTAGCGGGGCGGGTACCTTCTTCAGCACCTTGATGGGCATGTTTTTCCAGTACAGCATGATGAGCAGGCTGATGACGCCCACCAGGGTAGCTTTAG
>NZ_MTFE01000006.1 GCF_001953305.1 Cnuella takakiae | reverse complement strand
TGGCCTGATGGTAAAAGAACCGTGCAGCAAGGTATTGCGGTAAATCAGCACCTGCGCTTGTCACAAATAGATGCGGTATTCAACACCTTCTCCACTTTAACCAGTTCCGCAACCTATTTTCAACCTTCCACTTTACAACTGCCTTTCACCCACCAGGAGAACCCCTTTGTGGACTTCGACCGCGACAAGCTGCTCTTTCACATGCAGAGTACCGAAGGGCCGCGCATGGCAACAGGTGATGTAAACGGCGATGGCAGAACAGACCTTTACCTCTGTGGTGCTAAAGGACAGCCCGGCAGCCTGCTGGTACAGGACGGTAGTGGTAAGTTCCAACCCACCAACGGGGACCTGCTGCTGCAGGACAGGGAAAGCGAAGATGTGGACGCCCTCTTCTTTGATGCAGATAAGGATGGCGACCAGGACCTCTATGTGTGCAGCGGTGGTCCTGAAGCTTCTGCCCAGGACCTCGCGCTGATGGACCGCCTCTACTTAAACGATGGCAAAGGTGTGTTCAGCCGCTCTCCACAGGCCTTGCCTTCGCTTACTTTAGAGCCTTCCTCCTGTGTACGTGCAGGTGATTGGGACAGCGATGGCGATCTGGATCTCTTTGTAGGTATCCGCATGCAGGCGGCCACACCGGGAGTAGGTGGAAGGGGCTACCTTTTGCAGAACGATGGAAGGGGCGGCTTTACAGATATCACGCGCCGTGCCGCACCTGAACTCCTGACCGCCGGCATGATCCGCGACATGCAGTGGTGGGACTATGATAAAGATGGCCGTAAGGACATGGTGCTTGCAGGGGAGTGGATGGGCATCACCGTACTGCACAATGAAGGTGGTGCACTCAGGCTTGCTGATCCAAAAGGTTTAGGCCTGGAACATACAAGGGGCTGGTGGAACCGCCTGAAGGTAGCCGACCTTAATGGTGACGGCTATGAGGACCTGGTTGCCCTGAACCATGGGGAGAACTCCCGTTTTCGCGCATCTGCTGAAAAGCCGGTGGAGTGGTGGGTAGGTGACTTTGACGGCAATGGCAGCACCGAGCACATGCTCACCTGCTACAATGGGGAGGAGAGCTATCCCATGGCACTGCGGCACGATGTGGTAGGTGTGCTGCCGGTGCTCAAAAAGCAGTACCTGAAGTACGAGCAGTACAGGGAGCAAACCATCAGGGACATGTTTACACCCGATCAGCTGCAAAGGGCAAGGCACTATGTTGCCGAAGAGCTGCGCAGCGTGGTGGTGCTGAACAGGGGCGGTAAGTCTTTCGGTGTACAGCCGCTGCCCACAGAGGCACAACTCTCCGTGCTATATGGCGTGGAGGTGGTGGATGTAGATAGCGATGGCAAGAAGGACCTTGTGTTGGGAGGCAATTTCTACGAGAGCAAACCTGAGGTTGGCATCTATGATGGCTCGTATGGCTGTGTGCTGAAAGGAGATGGAAGGGGTGGCTTCAGCACTTTGCCGGTAAGCCGCAGTGGACTGGTGGTTCAGGGTGCAGTGCGCGACATAGCCCTGGTAAATGCCGGCGGTAAATCCCTGCTGTTCTTTGCCCGCAACAATGCATCTGTTGCAGTTCATGGGCTTCGTTCCCGTGCCGCTCCGTAGTAATGAGGGTGCCTCCCCTTTGTAAAAGGGGCGACCTTCAAC
>NZ_MTFE01000005.1 GCF_001953305.1 Cnuella takakiae | reverse complement strand
GTGCATTGTTGCGGTACACAAAGCAGGGGCTGTTTACATTGTTCACCACCAGGTCGAGGTCGCCATCTCCGTCCAGGTCGCCATAGGCCGAACCGTTGGAAAAAGAAGGATCAGCAAGGCCCCACTCCTTTGCTTTGTTCTGAAAGCGCAGCCCCCCCAGGTTGCTGAAAGCATAGTTGGATACCGGTTGGGATGGAATCAGGTCAATCATTTTGCGGTAATCGGCCGCACCGGAACTCACCTGCTTGAAAAAGCTTTCGTTTGAAATGTATTGGATATAATCTTGGTTGGTGAGGTCCTGGTAAATGCCATTGGCCACGAAGATGTCTTTGTTGCCATCAAGGTCCATATCGGTGATGAGGGCACCCCAGCTCCAGTCGGTAGCGTGTACGCCTGCAAAGCGGCCAATGTCCGTAAAATGACCATTGCCCAGGTTCAACTGGAGCATGTTGCGGGTGTACTGGTAGTAGTATCCATATTGCAGGTCCAACTGGAATTTATCCCAACTCTGAAAAGTAGTATTGGTTTTTACCCTTGCTTCCGATTGGGGCAGCATTTCCGTTACAAAAATATCAGGGTGTGCGTCGTTGTTGATATCAGCCATATCTGCACCCATGGAGGCATTGGAAGTACTGATCATCTGCTGCTCCAACTCTTCCGAAAAGGTTCCGTCCTTTTTGTTGATGTATAAATAATCGCGTTCAAAAAAATCATTGGACACATAGATATCCTGCCAGCCGTCGTTGTTTACATCACCCACCGTTACGCCCAATCCAAAACCTATTACACTGCCATAAATGCCCGCCTGTTCACTGATGTCGCTAAAATGATTGCCATCGTTTCTGAAAAACTTATGTCCGCCCAAGGAGTCGCGTTTGGTGCGTTCGTTCTCTTTCAGGTTGAAAGAGCCGATGGCTTTAAAAGAGTTGTTGAGCAGGAACATATCGAGGTCGCCATCCTTATCGTAATCAAAAAAAGCTGCATGGGTAGAAAGCCCGCGTTCATCCAGGCCGTATGCTGCGGCCTTCTCTTCAAAGCTGCCATCGCCTTTGTTGATGTACAATTCATTTTGCCTGAAATCGCCTTTGATGTCACCGCTGTTGCATACATAAATATCGAGCTTGCCATCGCCGTTCACATCAGCCATGCTAACGCCTGTACTCCATTTTCCTTTTTTACCAATACCGGCTTTCTGGGTCACTTCTTCAAACCGGAAATTGCCCTTGTTCAGGTACAGTTTATTAGGGCCCATATTGGCGGTAAAAAAAACATCGGGCAGGCTGTCGCTATTTACATCACCAATGGCCACGCCACCGCCGTTGTAAAAGTTGCGGTAGGTATAAATATTAAACTGGGCATCATAAGCCAGGTCGTTGCGAAATCCGATACCGGTTTGGGCAGAATCGAGTTGGGTAAATAAAACAGGGGTGGCCTTTTGCTTGCAGGCAAGCAGGCTAAGAAGCAGCAGCCAAAGTATCGGTGATTTCTTCATCGGGTGCAATTGGGGTGTTAGATCAAATGGCTTTTTGTGGCTGCACCGACAGGTCGGTATAATCCACTTTTACCTGTACATCATCGTACTTGCCGATGATGATGCGGCGGTTGCCGTCCACTTTTACATACAGGGTTCCCTTTGCCTGGTCTTCAATTTTCAGAAACGAATTGCCACCGGGATACCAACGCTGGTATAACTGTACCACATCAGGCAGGAGGCTATCGGAAGCGAGTGCCTTGTTCCAGGGCGCCCAGCCGGCATACTGAAACCGCACCCACATCCCACTGACCTTACCCCTGTTGAACTCGGGGTAGAAATACATATCGGTAGGATGCTTCATCAGGCTATCGGGCACCTTGTACAAAACGCTGGTATTATTGGCGCCATCGGCAAAAAGGCCCTTCTTGTTCATGTTCCAGCAGTGGAGGTAAAAATCCTTACTGGGCATACCAAAGGAAATGTTGAGGAAAAGATCATTGGCCTTCTTGCCGTTGGCTTCCTTTTTCACCAGTTGCTGGTATTGGTCCAGCGGCGAGGTTTGGCAGGAGGTGAAAAAAAGGAATATGGGGAGTAGTTTTTTGAACATGATGTAGTGGTTACGGCTATTTGTTGGTGAAAGTGTTAGGAGGTTCGCGGTTGTCTGGGGAAAATCCATTGAATTAAACAATAATAAGAGGTTGAAGGCCGCTATATAATAGGCTATTGGTGCTGGAAAATCCCCCGAACCCTATAGCACTAAGCAGTTGAAGGTCGCCCCTTTTACAAAGGGGAGGCACCCTCATTACTACGGAGCGGCACGGGAA
>NZ_MTFE01000004.1 GCF_001953305.1 Cnuella takakiae | reverse complement strand
AAAAAGCCCCGCACTGTATTGCTACAGTCGGGGCCTTTGTAAATGATTATGGCAGTTACCTACTCTCCCACAGCACGCGGCTGCAGTACCATTGGCCATGAGGGGCTTAACTGCTCTGTTCGGGATGGGAAGAGGTGATCACCCTCGGAATAGCCACCATAAAAAGGTACTATACTCAAGATTTTATTCTCAGCATAAATAAGATAACATATTGAAAGCAGCAGTAGTTGTTGGTACACCAGACATCAGTTCTGATATCCAGAGTAAAAATAAAAATTAAAGCGTACGGGCAATTAGTACTACTCGACTGTGCTGTTACCAGCTTTACATCTGTAGCCTATCAACGTAGTCGTCTCCTACGGCCCTTAAAAGTAAACTCATCTTGAGGAAGGTTTCACGCTTAGATGCTTTCAGCGTTTATCCTGTCCGTACTTAGCTACTCAGCATTGCACCTGGCGGCACAACTGATACACCAGCGGTACGTACGACCCGGTCCTCTCGTACTAAGGTCATGTCCTCTCAATTTACTTGCGCCCACCACAGATAGGGACCGAACTGTCTTGCGACGTTCTGAACCCAGTTCACGTGCCACTTTAATCGGCGAACAGCCGAACCCTTGGGACCTTCTCCAGCCCCAGGATGTGACGAACCGACATCGAGGTGCCAAACCTTTCCGTCGATATGAGCTCTTGGGAAAGATCAGCCTGTTATCCCCGGAGTACCTTTTATCCTTTGAGCGATGGCCCTTCCATGCGGAACCACCGGATCACTTCAGCCGACTTTCGTCCCTGATCGACTTGTCTGTCTCACAGTCAAGCTCCCTTATACTGATGCGCTCTGCGTACGATTACCAACCGTACTGAGGGAACCTTTGCAAGCCTCCGTTACTCTTTAGGAGGCGACCACCCCAGTCAAACTACCCACCATGCACTGTTTCCCGTTAGGGATTAGACTCTAAACAAACAGAGGTTGGTATTTCAACGTTGACTCCACACCGCCTGGCGACGATGCTTCATAGTCTCCCAACTATCCTACACACTGGTTGTTCAAAATCAATGCAAAGTTGTAGTGAAGGTTCACGGGGTCTTTCCGTCCCGTGGCGGGTAACCGGCATCTTCACCGATACTACAATTTCACCGGGCTCGTGGAGGAGACAGTGTTCAACTCATTAGACCATTCGTGCAGGTCGGAACTTACCCGACAAGGAATTTCGCTACCTTAGGACCGTTATAGTTACGGCCGCCGTTTACTGGGGCTTCAGTCAGGAGCTTTGGGGTTACCCCCGAACACCCTTCCTTAACCTTCCAGCACCGGGCAGGTATCAGGCCCTATACTTCATCTTACGATTTTGCAGAGCCCTGTGTTTTTGTTAAACAGTTGGTTGAACCATTTTACTGTGACCATATCGCTATGGTACGCCTTATCCCGAAGTTACAGCGTCAATTTGCCTAGTTCCTTCTCCACGGCTCACCCGAGCGCCTTAGAATATTCATCCCGTCTACCTGTGTCGGTTTGCGGTACGGGCCGTCTTAGCCTAGCCTTAGAGGTTTTTCTCGGCAGCCTTTAGGTTCACTCACCGCAGCCGAAGCATTGGTGTACTTTCGTATTTCGCCTTATCTTCCGGATTTGCCTGGAAAACAAATAGCTACGTACTTAACCGCACTATTCCGTAAGTGCGGGGAACTTTCACAACTGCGTCACCCCATCGAAACTAAAACGGGTGCTGGAATATTAACCAGCTTTCCATCAGTTACCCCTTTCGGGTTCACCTAAGGACCCGACTAACCCTGATCCGATTAACGTTGATCAGGAACCCTTAGACTTTCGGCGAACAGGTTTTTCACCTGTTTTATCGTTACTTATGCCTACATTTTCTTTTGAAACCGCTCCAGCAATAATCGCTTATCACCTTCGATGCAGGTTTCAATGCTCCCCTACCGATCCATACTGAAAGTATGTATCATAGAGCTTCGGTTCATGGTTTGATGCCCGATTATTTTCCGCGCAGAGTCTCTCGACCAGTGAGCTGTTACGCACTCTTTAAATGAATGGCTGCTTCCAAGCCAACATCCTGGCTGTTATAGAAACTCCACCTCGTTTGATCAACTTAACCATGTATTAGGGACCTTAGCTGCTATTCTGGGTTATTTCCCTCTCGGCCACGGACCTTAGCGCCCGCAGCCTCACTGCCGCAGATATTTATTAGCATTCGGAGTTTGTCAGGGTTTGGTAGGCGGTGAAGCCCCCTAGCCCAATCAGTAGCTCTACCTCTAATAAACTTCTAAAATGCGACGCTGTTCCTAAAAACATTTCGGGGAGAACGAGCTATCTCTCAGTTTGATTGGCCTTTCACCCCTATCCACAGTTCATCCCAAAACTTTTCAACGTTTATGAGTTCGGTCCTCCAGTTAGTTTTACCTAACCTTCAACCTGACCATGGATAGATCACAAAGTTTCGCGTCTGCCCCCACTGACTAAAACGCCCTATTTGGACTCGCTTTCGCTACGGCTCCGTTAGTTAAGAACTTAACCTCGCCAGTGAGGAGCAACTCGTAGGCTCATTATGCAAAAGGCACGCCGTCAC
>NZ_MTFE01000003.1 GCF_001953305.1 Cnuella takakiae | reverse complement strand
CTAAGTTTGGGTAGTAATGAATGCCACAAAGCCCGGCACCAGCACTGCAGCCGAGGTGCTTACTAAGGCTGTTCCCCTTTGCTGAATAGCGATAAGAACGTACAAGGGTGCGACGCAACGGAAGCGTAATAGAAAGATGAAAGTCGGCTGAAATACAAATTATTACCTTCTGACAAAATCAATTTTGTAGAATCGTCAAACATGGGTTGTATGAAGTTACACTCAGAGATAGTCGTTCTTGTACAAGAAAAACGCTATAAAGGAAGCAGAAATTCCTAAGTTAGTCTACTGAAACACCACTCGAAATCATGAAAAGAGGATTACTGCTTTTGATCTGTTTTGTTTATTCCGCCTGCTTTGCCCAAAGTTTTATGGACACTAGTTCATCCAAAAACTTAAAGGAAATCAAAATCAAAGCATGGATGCGAAAAGACATCAACCGGCTGCCTGACGAGGATGAAAGCTTTGTAACTGCAGGGAAAAAAAATGAAGTAATATCAATCGCTAATACAAACGCTAATATAAGTATCAAAACTGGTCGGCAATTATTCGCCAAGGTTCCAGGAGTATTCGTGTATGACATGGATGGAAGTGGCAACCAAATAAACATCTCTACCCGTGGACTTGATGCGCATAGAAGCTGGGAATTTAACAATCGCCAAAATAATGTGATCATCAACTCCGATATGTACGGTTATCCCGCCAGCCATTACAGCGCTCCAATGGAAAGCATTGAAAAAATTGAGCTCGTTAGGGGAACAGGCTCCTTACAATATGGAGCTCAGTTTGGCGGCATGATCAACTATATCACCAAAAAACCGGACAGCACCAAAGTATTATCATTTGAAAGTGTTAACACCGTAGGTTCTTTTGCTCTTATGAGCACCTACAATGCAATCAGCGGCACAAGTAAGAAGTTTAGTTATACTGCATATTATTATCGTCGCCATTCTTCAGGATACCGTGAGAACAGCCCGTCGGATGCCAACGCGCAATTTATTCAGCTCCAATACAAATTATCCGATAGGCTTGTCTTGAAAGGTGAACTAGGCAGATCAAAATATCTGTACCAAATACCAGGTCCCTTGAATGACAGCATGTTTCAACAAAATCCAAGATTAAGTACCAGAAACCGAAACTTTTTCAGTCCTGATATATATGTTCCTTCCCTTAGTTTGAATTGGCAACCGACCAAAAAAACGAAAGTTTACGCCACATTATCTGGTGTGTTTGGTAACCGTAGCAGCGTTCAACTGGATGCTTTCGCTAATATACCTGATAACATGGACCCCGTTACGGGTACATACAAAAACCGACAGGTAGACATTGATCACTTCAACAGCAAAACCTTCGAGGCCAAGCTGCTGCACTCATTTTATTTAGGAAAATTAGAAAGCAGGCTAGTTGCAGGAATCATGTATATGAATAACGATCTACACCGGCAACAGCTGGGAAAAGGCACTACCGCTACGAATTACGACCTATCCTTAGTGGAACCCAACTTTGGTCGGGACATCCATTTTGGAACCGGCAACATAGCTCTGTTTGCTGAGCATAAGTTCCAATTGAATAAATATTGGTCTGTTGCTCCAGGAGTCCGTTATGAACATGGAAAATCCGAAATGGTCGGCAAAATCAAGTACTATCCCACAGATGAACTACCTACAACAATCAAACATGATTTTCTTTTAACAGGCATGAATACACAATACCAGCTTTCAACAGATAATCAAATTTACGCTGGGTTTTCACAGGCATATCGTCCCGTTATTTTTAAAGACATTGTGCCTGCATCTACTTACGAACGCATTGATAAAAGCTTAAAAGACGCATTTGGTTACAACCTGGAAGTCGGGCTCCGGGGTAAGCTCCTAAAGTATTTGCAATTCGACTTAACTTATTTTCGATTGAGCTATCAAAACCGACTGGGTACATTGGTGTTGCAAGATCCCACTGGACAACCATACACATTTAAAACCAATGTGGGCAACAGCATCACCAATGGCATGGAAATATTTTTTCAGTACAGATTCCCATTGACGGGTAACCTGTTTGCCGGCCTTTTCACATCTACCACTTATATGGATGCACAATATGTAAAGGGACAGGTTTCCGATGGAAGGTCCAACAAGCCAATTGCTGGCAACAAAGTGGAAGCCGTTCCAAATTGGATCACAAGGAATGGCTTGGAAGTATTGTATAAAGGATTCACATGTACTATTCTTCATAATTATACCAGTGAGACTTTCTCAGATGTGCTAAATACAGTTACTCCGCCAGTAACAGGTGCACGAGGTTTAACACCAAGCTATTCAGTTTGGGATTTCAACTCCACTATAAGAATAAACCCAATGATCAATCTACGGGGTGGCCTCAACAATATTTTCGACAAAAGTTATTTTACTAAAAGACCGACTTTCTACCCAGGTCCAGGAATATGGCCAAGCGATGGCAGGAACTATTATGTAACGGTAGGCTTTAAGATTTGAAAGTAGATGCTATTAACCTGTTGGAAGCATATAGAACTTTTAGTCCGAATACACCTTTCCAACATGACAGGAACAATCAACACTCACAAAATATTATTGAAAGTAGAAACAGCTACTTGGAAGCATATCTCTTCAGGAACATACAATCAAACAGAAGATCTCAGGTTTCAATGTGGCTTGGCTTGTTTCCCCAGCGCTTAAGATTTTCCTTACACTGAAGGTAACAGGATGATTCGGAGCAGTTTTAAAATCCTTAAAGCGCGACTGGCAGCTCCTTATTCTTTATGCATAAGTGGCAATATTTTGGCCTTTCGACCATAAAGGCATATTATGGGTAATCTGAGGAAAAATAAGATCACCGCAATAATCTCAGATTGTGTCAGTTGCATAAAGCCCCAGTCATAGCGGTAATCTACTTTGAATATGGAATATGGCATCAAAACCTGGTGCAAATGAAATCTTATAGCATTCACTAATGTGTACGCAAACCTAATTTCCAGTAAAAGTCATCCGGATGAACATTGGAAAGTGATCAGACCCGAAATAGTCCAGCTTCTTTAATTCTAACAACCCAAAATCCGGAGTATAAAATATGTAATCCAGTGGGTATCGAAGCAATGGCCATTGTGCGTTGTATGTATTGAAAAAACCGCGCCCTTGACGTGGGTCCAATACACCGCTATACTCTTTAAAACGGCGGGTGGTGTAAGACCAGGCAACGTCATTTAAATCACCAACTACAAGCGCCGGACTCTTATCTTCTTTTATTTTAGAACCAAGTATCAGAATTTCCTGGTTTCGGTTGGTAACCGACTGACCAGGCCTGGGAGGTCTTGGATGAATGCAATAAAGGTTAACCTTTCTGCCGCCTGGTACAGTTACTTTGGTAAAGATTGATGGCACCTTCTCCTCTACCAGATAGTTAACCCTACTGTTTTGTAAGGGCAATCTTGAAAGAAGGAGCATGCCATAGGTGTTCGATTGCGGCTGTTTAACGCGGAATGGATACAAGCTGTCTAGCGGTTCCAACTGTTGCTGCCACCAATCATCAGGCTCGTTGACGGACAAAATATCTGGTAGATACTTTTTCACTAAGGCAATAAAACCAGCGGCGTTCCGGTTACTCATTTCTACGTTTGCGTGCAGGATGGAAAAGGAGTTGAGGGTATCTTTAGCATCAGGCGCGGCTATGGCATATACTGGAGTAAATGGAATTATGAGATGCAATTGATACAATAGGGCACCAGCAGAAAGACTTACCAGTAACTTGCCGTACCAGCTTTTAATGCCTTTATAAATCAGCAACAACACCAAGGCAATTAAACAAAGAAAGAAAAGTTGCAACCGTGGAAAATCAAATATTCTGATCCACCATGCCGGTAACCGAATCAACGGCAAAGCTGTAAACAGAAAACACAGCAAACCAAGTACAACTGAGCAATAGCGTAATACCTGTGCCATAAATTATCTACGATTACATCAATTATTGTTCCACCACCTATAATTCAGATTAGAGCTTCTCTTTTTAGGGTGGCACAAGAGTAATAAACGTTGAAACGGATCATCATTTTTTATAATGAATGCGGAAGAATTGAATGAAGCAAGGGAAATTGAAGCTTTGCGATCCGACCCCCAAATCCAGGCAGCCCTCCGGCAATCTTCCGCTGGGGAACCATCAGTGGCTCATGATCCTGATGCTAAAAAGGAACGCCAGAAACTGTTGTTCATTGGCGTCCTAGTTGTCTTAATCTGTTCTGTGTTGTATTACCTTCTTGGCTGGAAATACTTCCCAATCCGCAACCGCTATATTCCACTGGTGCAGAAGATGCTGTTGGGTGTAATTCTAACCACGGTTATTCTACTGATTGGCCGTATTGTAAAGCGGCTATTACAAAAAAACATTGATAATGCCATAACCCGGTATACCCTAACTAGGATCACAGACCTGGTAGCTGCCATCTTTATTTTTCTTGTAGTGCTCTCGCTGCTTTTTGCTAATTGGTATGCGGCCATGGTATCTTTTGGCATCATTTCATTAGTGCTGGGCCTGGCTTTCAAAATCCAATTACCAGTTTTTTTGGCTGGATCTATATACTGGTACGCCGGCCCTTTTCTGTTGGTGACCGAATCAGGATCGGAGATGTAAAAGGAGATGTAATTGAGCTGGGTTACCTCGATACCACTCTTTGGGAGTTTGGCGCAGAGTATCTTTCAGGCGATCACCCAAGTGGGCGTATAGTACGGTTTTCCAACTCTAAAGTCTTTAATGAATACATCCACAATTATTTCTAGCCCTTATTCCCCTTTATTTGGAATGAAATCAAATTGTTTGTAGCCTACGAAAGCGACCTTTCTTTTGTAAGTGAAACAGTCCGCAGTTTTGTGGAAAGGGAAGTTGGCGCCACCATGTTGCGCCGGGTAAAGCGGCTGAAAAAGATATTGGCCGCAACGCCAATCGACCAACTGGAGGTGAAAGAAGCTCCCTCCATCATATTACGTGCACATGATAACACCTGGATTAAAGTAGTTGTACGATACCTGGTAGCGCCCAAACAATCAGGAGAAGTTAAAAACCGCATTTTTAAAAACTTAATGGAAGAGTTGCGTAAACACCCTGAACGCGTAAAGTTTCCAAAAACCAATATGCGATAGGTAAAAAGGTCTAATATGAAAAGCCATAAAGCAGCATATACTCAAGAAATAACGGTCGTATTCTAAACATGAAACTGCTGGTTACTCTGGCTAATGTGAGTTTTCGACATCTTAATCATCTTCAGCAAACCGTTAATCACCTTCGTGCTTGTCTTTGGCATAAATGATTGCCGCTATCCTGGTGGGCAACTCCTTATCCACTGGCAAGCGGTATTCATAGAAATTTTCATAATATGCTTTTATAATAGCTGTCAGTGGTGTTGCCAGCAAGATGCCTACAAAGCCGAAGGCCGAGCCCATAGCCAATACCATAAACAAGATGGGAACAGGATGAATGTTCATAGTATTAGAGCGCAGTTGCGGCATCACAAAATCAGCCATCACCTCATCCATTACAATAAAAAAGACTGCTACCCAGATGGCTGTAGCATTGCTAATGGACAAAGCCACCAGCGTTGGGGGAACGGCCATAATATAAAATCCAAGCCTGGGTATCAATTCGGCAAAAAGGGCCAATGCCCCCCATACCCATGCACCTGGCACACCCAGCAGGGAAAGCACTATTACAGTTGCTACCGCCTCAATAAAACCGCCAATCATATTAGATCTGAACCAACCTGACAACATAACTGCGGCCTCCCGAAACGCTTTTGTTGCCGCTTCCCGTTGCTGGGGGTGAAAGAAGGAAAAATATAGGGTTGCTAATGGCTTGGGATTTACCACAGCATATACAACCATACTGAGCACAATGATCACAATCAAAACCACATTCAACACACTTAAAGATATGTTTCCAATACGCATCAGTGCTTGCGATACAGATGGTAAACCCTCTGTAAGCGGGCTAGATCGGGACTCAGCTTGTTTGCCCATTCCGGGAATAACATCCAGCCAGTCGTTCAATCTATTTTGTACGGTATCAACATACTGTGGCAAATTAGCCAACAGTACCTGGAACTGTTGACTCACTTTAGGTATGACAATCCATGCCAATACACCCAAAACGATTAGAATGGCAAGAAAGATTGCCAAAGCTGCCCACCCCCTTTTCCAACCTTTCTGTTCCAGGTTGCCAACTGGTTTATTGATTACTACAGTGAGTACAAGCGATACCAGTAATAACAAAATTGCAGAGTAGACCTGCCACAAAAACCACAGTGCAATTATGGTTGCAGCAGCAAAAAGTATTACCCGAACTAACGTACGGTACAGTTGGGTGGTATTCATTTCCATAATCTATGGTTATATGCATACTAGATATAGTTGGCTCAATACACATGCAAGTGTATTGCCATGAACTTCGAACCGCACCCCAGCTCTGCTTTCGCTCATTTTTAGAATGCTGAAAGTGTATGATCTCCCCTGTAGGTAAACCAGTCTATTTACTTAAATACGTTGTAATAAAGGGAAAATAGGGGGCTATAACAGCCCCTCATCTGCAAAACTGAAGTAATGCTCCGAAGAGAGAATAATGTGATCCAGCACCTTGATGTCCAGCATCCTGCCGGCTTCTTTCATTTTGTAAGTAAGTTCTTCATCGGCACGGCTGGGCCGGAGTGTTCCAGATGGGTAATTATGTGCCAGGATGATGGAGCAGGCACATACCTTGAGTGCCGTGGAGAAAACCAATCGGGGATCAG
>NZ_MTFE01000002.1 GCF_001953305.1 Cnuella takakiae | reverse complement strand
CATCAATCCTGAAACTGGAAAGAAGCTAACCCAACAGAACAAAGCTGATAGGACAGTTGGCTATGATTTCACCTTTGATGCTGGTAAATCTGTTAGCCTGGCCTACACTTTTGGAAGCGAAGAAGATAAAGAACAGATACTTAATGCCTTCCGGCAATCCGTAAAAGATACCATGGTTGAGATTGAAACAGGGATACAGACCAGGGTAAGAGGCAATAAGCAAAATGAAGATCGGGAAACCGGCAACCTGGCTTATGGTGAATTTATCCATTTTACCACTAGACCTGTAAATGGTATTCCGGACCCTCAGCTCCATGCTCACTGCTTCACCTTTAATGCCACTTATGACGAACAGGAACAGAAATGGAAAGCAGGACAATTCAGGCAGATCAAGCAGGATGCGCCTTATTATGAAGCGGTATTTCATTCTAACCTCGCTGACCGGCTACAGGCATTAGGTTACCAGGTACAAAGGACAGATAATAGCTTTGAGCTGAAAGGAATAAACAGAGAGACAATTGAAAAATATTCTAACCGGTCCAAAGAGATAGATGAATTTGCAAAAAAGGAGAATATTACTGACAAGAAAGAAAAATCAGCACTTGGAGCCAAAACGAGAGAAAGCAAGCATAATTCCCTAAAACCAGAGCAGATAATTTCTGCTTGGCAATCAAGGCTCTCCCCTGACGAGCTAAACACTCTAAAAAATTTGAAGGCTGCGCCTGCTAATGAAAAGAAAAAAGAAAATGCTTACGAGGCTATCAAGTTCTCCCTGGATCATCACCTGGAAAGAAAATCAGTTGCTACGGATAAGGAAATTCTGACCACTGCCATTAAATCATCTACCGGCAATCTGACTGCTACAGAAATAAAAAAAGCTTTCTATGCAGATGATGCTATTTACAAAGTAAAAATTGGCAATCAGACTTTTATAACTACACATGACGCCCTACAGGAAGAAAATAAGCTCATCAGTAATGCTTATGACTTTAAAGGAAGATTCAAGCCTATCAATGAAAATTATCAGTTTGGAAATGATCAGCTCAATGAGCAACAAAGGAATGCAGTTACCCATGCCTTAACTACTTCTGACGGAATAACCATAATTACCGGAAAAGCCGGAACCGGGAAAACTACCTTAATGAAGGAAGTTCAAACTGGCATTAAGGAATCTGGCAGGCAAATATTTGCTTTTGCGCCTTCAGCCGAAGCAAGCCGGATAGTACAGCGAAAAGAAGGCTTTGAAAATGCTGAGACTATTGCAAAACTGCTCCAGGATAAAACACTCCAGGAAAAGATCAAAGGTTCTGTATTATGGCTGGACGAAGCCGGTATGATCTCCAATAAGGATATGAATAAGGTTTTAGATCTAGCAAAGACAGCTAATGCCAGGATTATTCTCACCGGTGACACGAAACAGCATAGCAGTGTGGAAAGAGGCGATGCGCTGCGTATCATCCAACAGAAGGCTGATATTGCCCCTATCACCGTAAGCACCATACAGAGGCAGAAGAATGAGCAGTACAAAGAAGCTGTCCATCATCTTTCTAATGCCAATACCGAGAAAGGCTTCAAAAAGCTGAACAGTAGCGGAGCCATTTATGAGATTTCTGATCATCAGGAAAGACTAAGGGCAATCGCCGAGGATTATTATAAATCTGCTTACTTAAGATTTAAGAAGAAGCAGGGTAAAGAAGTACTGGTCCTCTCCCCTACTCATGCCGAAGGTGAAAAGCTTACAGAACAGATCCGCAACAAATTAAAGGAAAAGAAGGTAGTTGACCAGGATGAAAGGCAATTCAGGGTTTTCCGGAATTTACAGTTAACTGCTGCTGAAAAAGAAAAAGGAGAACATTATCAGTCCGGAGACTGGCTTATTTTTCACCAGAACATCAAAGGCATAAAAGCCGGTTCAAAATATGAGATTACAGGAACTGAAAACAATACAGTTCATCTAAAAGACACTAACGGCAATAAAGCTTCTGTTTCGACCTCTGAATCAAGGGTTTACAATGTTTTTACTTCTAAAACGATCAATGTAAGCAAAGGCGATAAAATACGCATTACCGGCAATGGCAAAACGGCTGAAGGCATTCACTTGTTTAATGGAACTATGTACCAGGTGAACGGATTTGACAAAAAAGGGAATATCAAGCTTTCCAATGGGGCCTCGCTACCCAAAGATTATGGCACTTTCAATTTAGGTTATGTAATGACCTCCCACGCAAGCCAGGGAAAAACCGTTGATAAGGTTATTATATCTCAAAGCAGCATGTCTTTCCGGGCATCATCAAAAGAACAGTTCTATGTATCAGTTTCAAGAGGCCGGGACGCTGTTTCAATTTATACCGATGATAAGCAGGATCTGTTACAGGCTGTCTCCAGATCAGCAGAAAGGAAGGCGGCAACTGAATTGATCAATAAAAATGGAGACAGATTAGACCAGGCTATTAATGTAAGCAGACAGAATTTTATGCGCCGGATGCGGGATAAGGCAATGGATGCTGCAGAGCTTTTAAAATCAAAAATCAAAAAAGAAAAAGGTTATGGCAGGATTTAATGAAAGAATAAAGCAGCTCATAAAAGAAAAGGATTCTGAAGGCTTTGAGCTGGAGCAACAGGAAAAACAGGAGCCTGATCCGGAGCTGGAACTGCTAACCCCCTCACCTTTCTATAAAGTTGAAAATATAAGGAGTGTTCCGGCATGTTTGGAGTTGCGCTTGCCAAACGGTACATCAAAAGCAATCCCCTATTCTTACATCTTGGAAATAAACCATAAACCCTCTGAAGGCATTGAAGTAATCAGCACAAATAAAAGAATAAGGATATATGGCAGGAATTTAAAGCAGCTTTACCTCCTAATGGTTGCGTTTAGGATACGATGTATTGAAGCGAATATTGGCAATGACCTAACAGAAGAAAATAAGCCATTTGTGAAGGAAATTGCTATCGAGGATCAATAGTTTGTAGGTGTACGCTTGCTAATGAAAAGAAAAAAGAAAATATTACTGTTTGCAGTACATACTGCATGCAGTATGTTTATTAACAGATATGTTGATAAAAAAATTTGCCTGCAGCCGCGGTTTTATACACTATGAAAAACATCTTTGCAGTATTTACTGCAATCAGTTAAGCAGTCATTCAGTGTTACAGCAATACAGTATAACAGTAAAAACGTAATGCAGTTTATACTGCATGCAGTAATTAATGTTCCAAAAAATTTAATGGCTGCTATCTGTATTTTAAAAAGACCCGTGTATGAAAATTGGCATTACGAATTTAAAAGGCGGTGTAGGTAAAACTACCTTATCTATAAACCTTGCTGTGTGCTTTGCTCACATGGGTTACAAAGTCTGTATCGTCGATACAGATACCAACCAAAATTCCCTGCAGTGGTATGGCGCTAGGGAAGAGGGCCTTCCGGAAGTGCTGGTTGTTGGCACCACAGATCCCAAGGCTTTAAACAAAGCTGTTGATAATCTCCATGGTCAACATGATATTATCATCATGGATGGAACGCCAAACCTCTCAGAAATGAATACCAGGGTAATGATGGCCAGCGACTTATTAATTATTCCCACCCGGCCAGGTGCACATGACTTCCGGGCAATGAATGAATTCTTCACTCGATTTGACCAGGTAAAAGAGCTTCGCTCTGATGTTGCCGCCTATTTTTTGATCAATGAATTTGACGAAAGAGTAAACCTACACCGGACAGTCCGGGAATCCTTGCAACAGCATTATGATATTCCCATTTTGAATACGGTGCTAAAAAGCAGAACTGCTTATGGAGAAGCTTCCATGATGGGCACCGGTGTTTTTGAACATTCCGACAATAAGGCAAAGGCAGAAATGGTTGCGCTGACCAATGAGATTCTGCAACTTGCTGAAAAACATGCTTTCATTCAATCTTAATAAGGAAAGGCTATGTCCGCCACAAAAAACAAATTAGATCCAAATAAATTAGTTCTACCTGGCAAAAAAGAGATTTCAAAGCCAGCTACGAACAGCCAGCCGCAGCTGGTGGAAACAGCAGTCCAAAAGATTCACGAACAACCGGAAAACGGAGCAGGGGACAGCAAACCGAAGAAACAAGAAGAAGTTACCAGGCGTACTACCTTGGATATACCGGAAAGCCTGCACAAAGCCATCAAACGGCGGCTGATTGACAATGGCCAGACCATCAAGGATTACTTTTTAGACTTGGCAAAAAAGGATTTGGGATTATAGGGCAGTAGTACCGTATGTACTGCATGCAGTAAATCAGTAAAACAGTATGCGTTCAGACCAAGCAAAAAAAATTCCTCTTTTTGACCTGCTGGCAAAATTGGGTTATCACCCTGCAGCTACCCATTCCAACGGAGATGTATGGTATTTGTCACCATTTAGGCAGGAAAAAACGGCCAGCTTTAAGATCAACGTTAACCAGAATGTCTGGTTTGACCACGGTGAAGGGGTAGGGGGGAACATTCTGGATTTTGTTATGCACCTGGAAAAAACGGACGTTCGAGGTGCCCTTCACTTTTTAGAAGCTACCCACCTGCAGGCAAGCAGGATCAGCCCTGTAATGTCACCGGCAGCTCCTTCCTTATTTGACCAGGCTGAAGAAAGTAAAATTGAAATTCTGCAGGTAAAGCCGGTATTTAGTTACCCGTTAAAGAACTATCTGAAAGACGAAAGGCGGATCAAACCAGAGATAGGCTATAAATATTTGAAAGAGATCCGTTACCAGGTCGAGGATAAAGAAGGCAGCAAAAAAGAATTTTATTCCCTGGGGTTTCAAAACCGGTCCGGTGGATGGGCCTTGCGTAATATGCATTTTACCAGAGCCGTTGCCCCTAACGATATTACGGTGTTTGAAAATGGCTCCAAGAAGGTCAAATGTTTTGAGGGCTTCATGGATTTTTTAAGCTTTCTCACTATGGAGAAACAGGACCGGGCCAGCAGTGATGTGATTGTGCTCAACTCTGTTAGCCTGCAGGCCAATGCTATTGAATTTATCAAAACAAAGCAATACGGAGAAGTGCACACCTATTTTGATAACGATGTGGCAGGGGAGAAGGCACTCGCTAACTTCAAAGCAGAATTGCCAGGAGTGATCATCAAACCCTTTAACCATTTATACCAAGGCCACAAGGATTATAACGACCTGCTTAGAAACGTAAAGCAGTCAACAATAGCCAAATAATGATCCAGGCTTTCAACGGAGCGTCGCAACAGAAGCTTTATCACAGCAACGCACCCGGCCCCAAATTTTCTTTTTTCTTTTCATCAGCAAAAGCAAAATTTTTTTTGCACATGTAAGAGGCTGCTATATAGGAAGTTATAGAATATAGGTATATATAGGTTTGTCCACCAAAACTCACGTGTGAACGCCACTAAAACTCACGAGAAGTTCCACCAAAACTCACGCATTTTGTCCACCAAAACTCATGTGGATAACTTCAGAAATGCACATTCCACTAAAACTCACGAACGAAAATCCTGATTTCCACCAAAACTCACGAACCTTTTCTGTTACAAATCTGCACGCCACCAAAACTCACGAACCTTTTTACCTACTCTGGGTTGCAAAATGACGAAATCTCCACCAAAATTCACGAATGCTTATTTGGGTAAATCCAGTCCAATAAGACTAATGGATTTCATTTCGATAGGAGAAGGGGAGTTATACAGCCAGAATCCTTTGTTCTTTTCTTCCTCGATCTTGGCCTTAAAATACTGGAGCTTGACCATGGAAAGAGTCTTGCGGAATACCGCCTTAAACTTATCCATGCGGTCATAACCAGAACCAAATTGCTCTTTTAATGCTGCCCAGGCCACAAATTGCGGCTTTCCAAAGGGGATACGGTGCAGGCGTTGAGTTAACCAGCAGTAAATGTCCAGGGCCATAGCGTTATTGGCTAATGCTTTCAGAGCTCGTTCGTCAAGGGGGATAGCGTGGCGCTGTAGGCTCTCAAAATAATCCTGGCTGAGCTCTATAGTCGAATTCCATAATGCTGGCTGCTTGGTCTTCTCTCCCCAAAATTCATACGAACGTACAATGCTGAAATTAACCTGCTTAGCGTTCATGCCGTCCTCACAGTAACCGAGGCTTATAACCGAGTTGGATAATCTGCGGAGCTGGTCTTTCACAGCTGCAAAGGTGTGGCCGTCCGTATTCAAGCCCATGCCTTTAATAAAACCGCTCATGCTGTCAGCTACATCAATGATGCGTGTCTTACTTTTGATAGCTTTGGTATTTAAATAAGAGGAAATCAACCGGGCCTTTGCCCCGTAGGGAATGCCTACAAATTCAAAATTTTTTGTTTGTGGGTTAATTGCTTGCAATGCTTGTACAGCCAGTGTTGCATTGCCTTGTGTATGTTCCCAGATGGTACGCTCACCGGGATCACGGTAAGGAAAGAAGGTCTGACATAACACAGAGTGCTGAAAGATGGCATCCTCGATCTTGCCATCACGGCCATGTATATCTATAGCAGATTCAATCTGTTTCTCTTGCAGTTTGGTTCTGACGTATTTTTTTTCTTCTGCCATATTAATTCAGTCTTTGCATTAACCGGTAAACAGTAGGGTAGTGCCATTTTTGGCCGTTCCTGGATGTTGGAACTTTTCGATTATTTAACTCTGTCATAATAGAGCGATAAGTTTTGAATCCGGACGATTTGATTTCTTCAATGATCGGTTTCATCTGCAGGGCAAAATTCTTTGCTTCCTGCTTATTTTGTTTAGAAAGAACATATTTGCCGTTTTTGCCTAACTCTTTCCCTCTGCGCTTGGCTGCTTCCAGTGCAGCCTTGGTCCGGCTGCTGATCATGTCCCGCTCATATTCTGCAAAGACACCGTGGATTTGCAGCATCATTTTGTTAGCGTCCGGCATATCAACGGCTTTGAACTCGGTGCCGGATTCAATCAGGCCGGAGATAAAATACAAGTTACGGGAGAGCCTATCGAGTTTGGCAATGATCAAGGTGGCCTTCTCTTTCTTGCATTGCCTTAGTGCCAGGTCAAGCTGTGGTCTGTTATTCTTTCTTCCGGATTCTATTTCGGTAAATTCGTGAATGATCTGGTAGCCGTGCTGCTTAACGAAACGATCAACTGCCGCCCGTTGTGCTTCCAATCCCAAGCCGCTTTGTCCCTGTCGGTCGGTTGATACCCGGTAGTATGCAATTGCTTTTTTCATCCCGATTAGTCCCTTAAATTATAAATATAGGGAAACTTATACTAAGTAAACAGACGTTTGTGTGTTATCATATTTTAGTAAAAAGGATAATTTCAGTGTTGTTCGTCAGCTATAATAAGTTCTTTTGGTTCGTTGATTGACTATTTCAATCCTTGGGCTTAAAAAACAGGCATGTGTTTTCCCAATACATTAAGTGAATTGGATTTCTCAGACTCACAACTCGAAGAATCGGAACTGCAAAAGGCCATAGAAAAGTTTAATGAAATGTGGGTTGATGAAGTCGGGCAATTTCAGCTTTCCGCTCTGAATCGCTCCCACTGTGACGTTCATGAGTGTAGCCTGGTGGATTGCATGCCCAAGGAGTTACAGCTTCGGTTTAGAGAGAAATATTACAAGTTGTATGGGCGTAAAGGGAACGCAAAAGGGCAGATATGTAACGGATTTTAAAATTTAGCCTTTAAATGTGTATTCTCTGGTGGATATCTTAGGCGTATACTTACTAAGATTTTTCGCAATTTTGAAATTTTATATCGTATAACAACTTATTAGCGTATGGCTCTTACTGTTATTGAGGCATTTAATAAATTCTTGGCATCAGAAGTAAACTTAGATCCAGATCGTACATCGGTAGCCAGGAGTAGCAGGGATTGGCTGGTTGGAAAAATATTAGCATTCCCAGACGATGGAAACTTTCCAACAATATATTCCGAAATGAATATATTCTTCGGTTCGTTTGCCAGAAAAACAAAAATCCGTCCTCTTAACGACATTGATATAATGATTGCTTTGAAAGCCGAAGGAGCAAATTATGAAAGCTATTATAACCGCATTGAAATCCATGTGCCTCCAGGAGCAACCCGGTTAACTGCACTGTGTAATTCCGGTACAAACGTATTGAACTCAAAAAGGATTATCAATCTACTTAAAGATAAATTGAAAAGCATTCCTCAATATAAATCCGCTGAGATAAAAAGAAACGAAGCTGCCTGCACGCTGCAGCTAAATTCTTATGAATGGAACTTTGACATTGTTCCTTGCTTTTTTACGCAGCAGGAATTTGATGGCAAAACATATTATTTGATACCAGATGGGAATGGAAATTGGAAAAAAACAGATCCCAGAGTTGATAGGGATTTTGTCGCATCATTAAATCAACGTCACGATGGAAATTTACTAAACATTATAAGAGCGGTAAAATATTGGCAGCGTAGGCCCACCATGCCAACGATGCAATCCTACTTACTGGAAACTATGCTACTCCATGCTTATAACAATACTTCAGGCAAAGCCAGCCAGTTTATAGATATGAACCTCTCTGGCGTTTTTTCCTATATAAGCCAGAATATACATTACCCTGTTCAGGATATAAAAGGCATCTCTGGCGATTTGAATGATGTAGATTATTTCGATAGATCGAAAATCGCTAACAGAGCAAGAGAGGACGCTGAAAAAGCTTCACGGGCAAGAACGGCAGAAATTAATAAGGATATGAAAGAATCAATAAAACTTTGGGGTGAGATTTTCGGACCAAACTTTCCTTCGTATGGATAATAAAATTCAACAGAATTTGGCCTTGCCTTATAGCTTTGATCTTTTCAAAGCATATTCCGTTGCTTATGATCGTGCCAAACAGTTACAGCAGATACGGTTTATAATTTCCTATGTTCTTTCTATAATTCTTCCCCTGATCAGCATTGTTAATGCTGATTATCGCCCTTACTTTTCTATTATAGGCGGTATATGGGCTATGATAGCTTTTTTTATTACAATAAAGGAAAAGGACAAGATAAAGGAAGCAGCAAAAATCCAGGACGAATTTGATACCAGGGTTTTCGACTTAATGCCTAATGAAACTTTAGTTGGCTCTCGCTTTTCCGAGTGGCGAATCAAAGAATTATCCGCTCAATACAAAGGAAATGAGGACATTAAAACCTGGTATGGAAATCTCTCCCACATTCCTTATCCTTTAAATATACTGACCTCTCAACGCTCAAATATCATTTGGGATTGGCGTTTAAGGAAAAGCTATTTCACTGCTTTGCTTATAGCCTTGATAGCTCTCTTTTTGACTGGCATTATTGTATCACTTGTATTTAAACTTACCCTTGCACAGTACATTATCTCAGTATTTCTGCCGGGAGCGTCCGCTTTTATTTTGGGGATTAAGGAATTACTGGAGCATTACGACAATTATACATCGAAGCAAAAATTGGAATCAAAGCTGAATGGCATTATTGAGAAGTTTAAGAAAGGCAATAATGAAATAACGGATGTGTTACTTAGACAATTCCAAGATGTGATTTTCCTCTCAAGAAAGTGTACAGCTTTAGTGCCGACCTGGTACTATAATTGGAAAAAGGACTCTTACAATGAAAGGATGCAAACCGTCCTCAATGCAGTATAAAAAAACCAGTTCAGCTCCGGGCCTATTTTAGCGAGCGTTTCATTACGCTTATAGTGGATTATAAGTGCAAAAATTCTCCAACATGAGGAAGATGCCTTTATGTTTCATGCTTTACTTTTGCTTAAATTGAGGTAAGAAAGAGCTAATGGAAATACTTGGTACTGAAGAACATAAGATAATTCACGGTGATGCGGTTACGGCATTACAGGACGTTATTCAAGATAACTCTGTTGATTTGATATTTGCTGATCCGCCCTATAACATAGGAAAAGACTTTAACGGTCATAAGGATAAGTGGAGCAAGGAAGAGGATTATTTAAACTGGTGTTACAGCTGGCTTGATTTGTGCCTTAAAAAGTTAAAACCGAATGGCAGTTTTTATGTAATGACTGCTACTCAGTTTATGCCTTATTTTGATATCTATTTGCGAGATAAGATAGAAATTCTCTCTCGTATAATATGGTCTTACGATAGCTCCGGTGTACAGGCAAAAAAATACTATGGCTCAATGTATGAGCCGATTCTATTTTGTGTAAAGGATAGAAACAATTATACATTTAACTCCCAAGATATTCTAGTAGAAGCTAAAACCGGTTCTAAAAGAAAGCTTATTGATTACAGAAAAAATCCTCCGCAAGTTTATAGCTCAGAAAAAGTTCCGGGGAATGTTTGGGATTTTGCAAGAGTTCGCTATAGAATGGATGAATATGAAGATCATCCAACACAAAAACCAATAGCACTTCTAGAGAGAATTATTAAGGCCAGCTCCAATCCTGGTGATGTTGTAATGGACCCTTATTCCGGAACCTTTACAACAAGCTTTGTTTCTAAATCACTTGGCAGAAAATCAATTGGCATAGAACTACAAGATAAATATGTAAAAATTGGTCTTAGAAGATTAGAATTGGCTGAAGAGCACAAAGGAGAGAAGTTAGTCAAAGAGCTACGCACTTTTGAAAAAGATACATCTAACGTCAATACACTATTCTCTAACTTATAAATATCAATGGAACATTCGTTTACAACCACAATCCGCACCGTATTAGAAAAACATTTTGGAGAGTATGCAGAAGATATTTTTGAAAAGAGTCAGATTATCCAATATATAAATGAGAAAACCCGATCTGCAAGTAAGGGTTCCAAGTCCAGATCAAGTTTCGCCAATCTTTATGCTATTTATGTTATTGTAGAAGATTATATCAATAAAGGCTTCAATGTTTCTGGAAATTATTCAGAATACGAAGGTGCTCCATTTACTCAGTTATTTACCAGGCAAAGACAATTGCCCTTTGGCGGAAAGCTCCAAAATCATGCATTAAATAACCGCATGAACTCAGAATTTCAAAAGTTTTTTCCAAGTTCTGAGTACCAGCCAATTCTTAGGAATCTACAAACAAACCGCTATTGGTTTAATGAAAACTTATTAAAAGTAAAATCTGGAAAAGAAGCTTTTAACCTTGCCGCCTCTATAATAGAAATCATTGATGAATATGTACAGACCAAGCAGGACGCTTTTCAGCTCTTTATAAAGTCCTGTGAGGAACTGAGGCAAATTGAAAACTCAAACCCTGAGAAAGTTATTGAATTTATTTCGGGCCTCCTTGCACCAAATGTAGATGCTAGGTTATTTGAAATAGTTAGCTATTCAATCCTTAAATTTTATTATCACGACCAGGTAATATTCTGGGGATTTGAAATAGATAACTTAAATAGGGATAACCTGCAGTTATATAAAACTGGTAGGACAAATGCTAATGATGGTGGAATAGATTTCGTAATGAAACCATTGGGTAGATTTTTTCAAGTAACAGAAACACTCGATTTTAAAAAATACTTCCTGGACATTGATAAAATCCAAAAGTTTCCCATAACGTTTGTAATCAAGTCTTCAGAGGCGGTTGATAGTATTAAAAGAAAAATAAAAGCCAATGCAAAAAAGAGCTATTCAATTGATGCTATCGTGAACAGATACATGGATTGCATAGAGGAAGTAATAAATATTGCAGAACTTGATACAAGGTTTCGCACAGCTATTGAACAAGGATATTTGAATAATATCTTGGATGAAATAATTCTACAAAGTAAGGTTGAGTTTAACTATCAAGATGAGGATGAGGAAGAGGAATCAGAAGAAGAAAACAACACCATGACTCTGTTTTAAAGCATTAATACATGCAGTACATACTGCATGCCGTATGTACTGCATAAATCGGCTATTATCCCTTTAGTATAAGGTGGTTGATCGCTAGTGTTAATCACCTCACTTATATTTTTTGAAAACCTTCTACATTGTCTCACCCTACCAAGAGACAAGATACCAAGCGCCTAATCCTCCAGCTACAACTTCCGGTATCTTTAATTATCGTTATATTTATTTAGACTTCATGAACAGTGGATAGTTACCGCTCCGATACTACTTTGAAGCTCGCATACAACGAGCTTTCCCTGGGTAATTATGCCAGTGCGGAAACGTATTTTAAAAGGGCTATAGAAAGTGAAAATCATCCATCGGCCTGGTTGGGTTTAGGCAGTGCCAGGCTTTCCTACTTATTTGATAATAAAGAGCTGGATGTTGATTCGGTAAACAGACTGCTAAAGAGTGCTTTTCAGTGCTTCCAAGAGGCAAAAGCTATCAGCCCGGATAATGCTGAAACCATAGAGAACAAGCTGTTAAGCACCTCATTCAATCAATTGAAGGTATACTACGAGGAAATAAAGAAATACTATGATCTGTATAAATCCAGCAATAGTAAAGCGACAAATACCGCTTATATGGGAATAGCTGCAGTGTTGTTTAAAAGTCATGAGCTTAGCCGTACCATGAGCTACATGTATGTGTCACATACGCAACAGAAGAATGCTGCTGCCGAGCAAATAAATTTATTCATTCAAACTGCCGTAGCAGTTAGAAACAATACTATTTCATCTATTGAATACGCTTTACCGGCGAGAGATGCCTTCATAAGGGAAATAAGCCAGCTTGAATATGAGCTGCAATGGTATCTTACTGATGAAAAAGAAAAAAAGAAAATTCTGGAGCAACAGAAGGCGGCTGCACAAAAAGAGATGCAAAACAACAATTCACAAGCTTCTAATGCCGTAAAAAAAGATAACTCTAAACAAACGAATTATCTGAAGATTGTACTTTGGATAATATTGATTTTAGTTATTATTCGCCTGTTCCAGCTGCTTTTTTGGTAAACAGGTAACTGACATTTGCGCCGGTAGCAAAGTTTCTGCCGGTGATGTAAATGGAATCATTATTGAACTTTTCTATCCGCATTTTATAGGTGTCGTTTGATATGTCGCCGTATTCTCGACGCTGAAAATAATCACAGCTTCTAACTTCATGTTCTGAATAATCTTTTGGTTGTAGTATGTCTGTCTCACCAGACATGTAAGAAGTATCAATACTACAATATGATGAAGAAAGCCTAAGCAGATCATTGTTTATGCGCCATGAGCCAGAAACTTTACCACCGGCTTTAATATTTGCCTTCCGATCATTTCCTTGGCGCACATAGCTTTCATAATCGTAATATTCAACAGTGGTATGCAAAGTAAATGTCTTATTTTTTTTAAACTCGATATCAGACGTTATAAACCAGCTATCTACATCATTTCGTTCAGTTTCCTGTACCTGCCAATCGCCAATTAAAATATTACTCCATTCACTTTTCGGAGCTATGGCAGTATAAGGCGTTGGCTCAATCGCCGGTGCATCAGTTCCAGGATTATTGGAGCTGGTATCTTTATTTGTTGAGGCTGCCATTTCCGCAACTATTTTTTCCTCTGCGGATCTCTTTTCAGCTTTCGCCTGAATAAATGTTCCGGAGATCCTCCAGAATATTCCGAGAAGAATTACCGCAATAATGATTAAGATAAACTGTGTGCTTTTCTTCATTAGTAAGATTATTCTACGTTGTTAGTTTCCTGATCAGGTCGGGCCTGGCGCTTCATTCTTTCAACCGTATCACTCAGATCATCCCGCAAAAAGAAGTAATCAATGATGGAATAAACCCAAAGTGATAGCCCACAGATAATTATCGGTATGCCGCCAAAAATATTGAACAGGCATATACATATGCCTATCAGGATTGTTGCAAGCGGTTCGGCAACCCACTGAATCCTCTCCTGGCTCCATCCTTCTTTTCTTAAAGGCTCCAATAGAACACTATCGCCTAAGTAACCGAGCGGCTTTGTGCTTTTTTTAGATAATTTGTAATCTTTCCATCCTTTTGAAAATGCATATTTAGCAATCCAGATGTAAAGTAACCCAATAAGCATAAAAGCTATACTGCCGCCTTCTGTTTGGTAAAACATGGCTGCATCATCAGTTTTAGAGGGAGAAAACACCCCTCCAATGGCCACTCCTATTGAAATAAGTCCAAGGATTAGGAAAAGAAAGCAACTTACAGCCAGGCAAAGCGGGTTAATCCCTCCGTAACCAAAGTTCTTTCTATAAATAACCTTCATTGGCTCCACCCCCACGAAAGCAAATATGGCAACAACACTTAAATACAAAAGCCGTGACAGATGCCGGTCCACCTCAACGGGTGAATTGATAGTACCAGGCGTAAAAGGTCTCTGCTGTGCCTTTTTCTGTTTGTTTATCGCCTCTTGAGTTCTATAAGCAGTTCCTAATATATCTTTCAGAAATTCCGTGGATTTAGTGCTCATAGCTTTGATTTTTATTTCTAAATCTTTGCGTGAAGGTCACTTTGATATGGTTTTTCTCCACTACCTCTTCATTCTCACGAATGTTCCATAATCTACCGCTCACCATAAAATACGCTTCAACCTTATTATTGTGTAAGTGGCCACCGCTTTTTAAAACGGTAAATTCTTTAGGTTGAACCTGAGGCAGATAGGCTGTAGATAGGCTTTCTGTATTTGTTTTTTCCAAACTAAAATGAGGTCTTGAATAGCTGGCACCTTCAAGATTCTGCTTCTCCTGCCCTATCAGCCGGCTTGCATATTCATTTGTTTCTGCATCAGAGTTAGCATGGAAAACTTTAGTTGATAAGTTCCCCATCAGACTATCAACCCTTGCCTTTGCATCCCCTCCTGAACCCATTACAGCCAGGTAATTTGAAATATTCTGAGAGAGGTATACTGTTGATATACGTGAACTTCTGGCGGTAGTTAAGAAGATTTGGTCATAAGGATTGATAAAATACTGCGCTTCATCGCACCAGAGAAAAGCCGGTTTAGCATATTTTTCAACGTTTCTTCTCTCAACTGCCTGCTGAAACATCAGCTTGAAAACACATTGAGCGATAATACCGGCATCCAGAAATTCTTTAATTGCAAAATCCAGAACAATAACCCTTTTTCTAGTATCATCCGGATCATAGATATTGTGGCCATAAGTCTGTTCGGGGAAAATATTTGTCGCTCCGGAAAAATGCCGGTGCAGCAACCCGGAAAGAAACGGCTCAGCCAGCCCCATAAAGCTTTCAATAATAATGCTCTTGGTCTTTTTCCCCATTGAGTTTACAGCCTGGGTAAAATAACTGGTGGCTAAATGATGGGCGTTTGCATCCTGGCTTTTGGTGTCCTGGTACTCAGAATTGAAAAATGCCATCACCAGGCATTTTAAACAAAAGTTCTCTTCTTCTGCCAGGTAATCAGCTTGCCGCTCCCGTACTGCTTTAACTCCTTGCGCCACTTTTTTAATATCTACGTTTTCAGAAGTCAGTAGAACATTGATCATATTCTGGTAACTCAATGGTTCGCCTGCCAGGTCCAGAAGGTCTATGATCCGGCTTAAACAACGTTTTAAAGCCGTATCCCAAAATCTTTGTTCATGAGTATCGCCTTCGTTTGCTATACGGTTTCCCATGCGGTAGATATTCATGAAAATGTTCACTATGTTTTGGGTTTCTCCTGCCCCCTCGCCTTCCCGCTCCATTTCATAGTCAATTGGATTGAAAACAATTTCCTGCCCTTTAAACTTGCCATCTTCATGAACAGCTCCTTTATGGAAATGCAGGTAATCTGCTGACCTGCCAGCATCTTCGCAATATTGCCGCCATTGCTCAGCTTCATCTGTTTTGGCACATAGTACAAGGCCGCCCCAACCCTGCTGCAAATATTTCATGGCAAGCAGTTTTCCTGATGCGCTGGTTTTGCCGCTACCGGTGCCGCCCATAATGGAAACACCCTTCATAGCATCGTCAACGGTCCACACATTAGCAGGATCACTGCTCAGGCTTAGCAAGGTTGTTTTTGCGTATTCCTCAAATTCCATGAGATATATCTTTTTCTGGCTTTTTCTCCTTTTTTACTTCTGGCTCTTTGGAAGGATTATCTTTTTGCTTATCGAGCTCCTTTAGCTGTTGCTGGATGGCTCGTATTGAGGGGCTTTCGTTTTTACTTTCCGGTTTAGTTGCCGCCGAAGCTGGACTTGTAGGATTTGTATCGTCTGGCGGCTTCTGCTCCTTCTTCTGTCTTGCTATAAGATCTTGAAAGCTCTCATTTTTCTGTTTTACATTGGGATTGCCACCACGCCTTTCATGCATTTCTGTAAATGCTTCACTTGGCTGTTTAAAAGTACCGCCTCGTCCGCCTCCTACAATTTGCGCAGGGGCACCTTCGGTCCTGGACGGATCACCAATCATATCTTCATTTTTTGGGGGGAATTTCTTTGCCATAAGTGGGAATTTTTGTTAGAATATGCTGATAAAAAGTAAAATCAGGTTTAATAATGTCTGCGATAAATCATACACTTAGACAACGCTTTTCAAAAATCCACGCACAGAATTGCTCCCCGGAAGAGCTGTTTAGGCAGTATGATTACTACTATAAAAAATATGCTGATACCTTGGAACCAGGCATTGAAGGCTTACACAACAGCCTCTGGTATTTATCAAAGCTTCTGTTCGATTACAGCCCGGAACAGGTTATACGGATTGTATATAAAGCTGAAGGAAGTGATCTTGCTACTATTGAGAAAAAAGACGAGGAATTTTTATATATCTATCTGATGCGCCAAGTTGCCATTCTTGAGCTGTACTATCAACAATATGCTTATGCCGCATTATGGGCTAAGAAAACTGTTGAGCTTGTTAATTACTTTCATCCATTTGCGACTGAACCCCAAAAGCAGAAAGTCATTGAGGCAAACATAAATTATCTGGATTGCCAAAGGATCTTGCAGGAAAATATAAAATACTACGATGATAGTTTTTATAAAATCAATATGACATTCGCTTGGGAGAGAAAACTTTTTTCACCCCTTCCAGCTAACGAAAACCCTACATAGACATTTTCATGTCCTTGCCTTTCTCCGGCTTCTGTTCTTTGATCATTTCCGGCTGAGAAACAGAAGGCTGGTTCTTTTCCTTTTCCAATTCC
Organism: Cnuella takakiae; assembly: GCF_001953305.1. GTDB lineage: Bacteria > Bacteroidota > Bacteroidia > Chitinophagales > Chitinophagaceae > Flavisolibacter > Flavisolibacter takakiae. The sequence continues at coordinate 242 of NZ_MTFE01000002.1, read as the reverse complement.
TTTAATTGCCGGTTAATTGCACTGACTGAGGGGCTTTGGTTCTTACTGCCATCCAGCCAGGCAGGAGTTGCGGCTGAAACATTATGATGCTTTTCCAAATGTTTTTGAAAAGCATCACCGGCAGATACCATTTCAAAAGTAAGCCTGCCCTTAGCATCTCTTGCCATAAGTAAAATTTTAATAGTGACGAAATAGGACGCCTACTCAAATTTAAGTTTTATCTATGTTTTAATTACGCAACT
>NZ_MTFE01000001.1 GCF_001953305.1 Cnuella takakiae | reverse complement strand
CGGGAAGGTGGCAACATATAGGTATATCGCTGAAATAGCGCTAAACTTATCACGCATAAGTTTACCTTATCCAGAAATTGAGGTTGCATATGTCATAAATGCACATGAAATGGAACAACCATGTCACCGTGTTATCTATACTTACATAATGTTCAGAAACGAGCGGCAAAAACAACTGCTAATTCATGAAAATGCAATTAACGAAGATTTAAAATGTATAAACTATTGGAAATCTCCTTTAGAAAGCGAAGAAATGCTAAACAAAGCAAATAGAATACTCTCAAATAAAGAGCTCAAATTCACAGGATTACAAGAGTCTTTTTACTTCTCACATGAAAATCATTCTCTTGCATTTACTATAAAAAACTTGTACGGAAGAAAAACACTTCTTACGAATCAATGTCTATGTAATAAATGCTCTACACAGAGGATGGCTGAAGAAATCAAAATAGACTAACCTTCACCCTTAACTTACTTTTTTATAGCACAACTAATTTCAGTTGTAAAAATTGTTGTTATTTTACATCCGTGTGCACAACTAATTATAATTTGTTTTGTAAGAAGTGCTAATTTTTACCTTTTACTTTTCCTTGATTGTACTTCCTGCTTTTTCACATGAGGCAAACTATCAATAAGATCCTCATTAAAATCTTTCTTAAACGCAGACAGTGTAACATACCGCTTCTCCATTCCTAAGCTAATAATCAATGCGCGGTTGAAGAAAGAAACAGCCGCTTCATTGAATGGAATCCACAACTTAATATCATCTCCTGTACGTTCAGCTCTAAACATCATTCCGCTTACATCCTGGTGCGCCAAAGACTCCAATACCTGTACGCTGCTATGAGACAGTGGTTTGTTATTGCCAGCCAGCATATTTAATAATGGCTCCATGAAAGGGGACAATACACCATGAGGAATATGTACTTCTAAGGTTTCTTTTCGGGCTACCAGGTGCGTGGCTGGCGGCAGGCTGTTGGTAACGGCCAAAAGGAACCGGAGCGCCAACTTGCTGCCTTCCTTGTCCCGGTCAAAACCTAATTGGTATTGAACCAAGTGAGCGTTTGGCAGGCTTTGTACATAGCTGGTCATATAGTGCACCTGATCCTGGGAAAGGTTGCCACCCGTGGAAAAATACAAGGTGTTTTGTGGTTTGAATAGCTGGTAGTGACTCAGAGCATCAATGGCACTTTCGGTAACGACAACTTTTTCCAGACTTTCCGGCGGGTTGGAGTGCCAGGCGCTGCTGCGGCGGGAAGCTTGGGTGTGTGCTTTGTAATTGTAGTTTCGCTCCTCGGCCCCGATGAGTGCCCCTTGTAGGTCGTTGTAAGGGAAGGCAATATTGACAAACGTGCCCCTGTGGAGGTTAAGCACCGTACCGGCGAAAAGGGGATGCTTCAGCAAATCCTTTCGAATACCGCGGCCTTCCAGGTAGCTAGTATCATGCAATGGCCGCAGATCGAGGAGGTCTGCACGGAAAGCATTTTCTGCCTGGCTGTTGTCTTTTATGTCCCCCATTCGGGCATTATATAGCTTGGCTAAGGCCTCCTTCTGTGGCTCGGGTAAGGACAGGTGATGGTACAACACCGCGTTTACCGCCGAAAACTCGCTCTTACCTGGTTTATTGAATGCACTGAAAATAGTGGAGAGGCGCCGGCGCACAAAGTCCACCAGGGTCCCTTTGTCAAAATCATCCCGCACATTGGCGTAACCCTGGTTGCCTGGTTGATGGGGATTCAATATCAGGATGCGGTCGCCGGTGGCTTTGTGATCCAACACCGGGTACCGCCTGCAGGTGTGCGCCTTGTTGTAGGTATACCCATTGGCTAGGGCCAGCTCCTCGATGGAAATGCGATGCCTGAAGTCGGCAAGGGAAATAGGCTCCCCTCCTCCCCTTTGTGCGAATTGGCTATCCATAGCATTTCATTTAAGGGTTAAAGTGGGCAGTTCTGAATACCGGCAAACAGGAACAGTTCCAGCAGGTTGGAGGGGGTTACCTCCACGGCGCTGGGGCAAAGCGGCGGCTCTTCGAAAACAGGGTGTTGGGCAAGGATCGGTAAGTCCGGTGATTGCTCCACCGGTGTTTCTGTGATGGTTGAGGTGTAGGGCATGGTGTTTTTCTTTGCCCCTAAATTGACTTATTAAGCTACGAAATTCAATCGGCAGAACACCTCAAAACAGTACCGAAAACACCCTATTTTGAGCCCCCTTCCTGCATTTTATGCAACAGCGCTACCTTCGAGGACACACCCAATTTCTTATACAGGTTTTGGATGTGCGTACCCACCGTTTTCTCCGATACAAAAAGCAGGTCGGCAATAACCTTGGTGGTTTTACCGGACACTACCAGGTGGGCAATCTCCAGCTCGCGGCGGGTCAGATTGTAACGGTCAGCCAAATTCTGTTCAGGATGCTTCACCGGGCTGGTTATCGGTGCTGCTACGGCTATTTCCGTAGTAAAATCAGGTGTTCGCCCTAGCGCATTAGCAAGGGGTACTGATTGCACAATCTGCTCTACCATCCTGGCTTTTTGCAGGTGAACGGTTGCCAGCGTATTGTGTACCTGTTCTTCCAGCACCTGGATGGAGGTGGGCTTTTCTATAAAATCAATGGCGCCCAATTTCAAGGCTTGGAGCTTGATACCTTTTTCTGTTTTAGCGGAAAAGAACAACAGCGGAATATGGCGGAACCTGGCTTCCTGGCTGACTACCCGTTGGAACTGAAAACCATCCATTCCATCCATCATTACATCTGATATAATCAGATCGGGTCTGATGCCCTCCTCCCGCAACCGGTTCAGCGCAGCAGCGCCATTCTGGGCCGTGTACACATTGTATTTTTTGGAAAACCGCTGGTACAGAAAGCGGAGCATGCTGGGTTTATCCTCGATGATCAAAAGCGTAAAGCGGCCCTCCTGATGGGGCTCCGTCTCGGATAAAGCAGTTTCCCTGACGGCAGGCTGGAAGGCGATACTGGCATGAATGGCATCTTGCCTGCCGACTTCCTTTTTACTTACAGGAAGGGTAACGATTATGGTCGTTCCGCCCAACCGGGCATGTTCTGCCACTTCGATGCGGCCACCCAGTTGCTCCGCTACCTGTTTGGTGATAGGAAGTCCCAGTCCTAAACCCTGGGTTGACTTAAAGGTTTGCTTTCGTTTGATCTGGTAATAAGGTTGGAAAACCCTGGTGCGCTGAGTGGACTCGATGCCGCTGCCATTATCGCTTACCACCAGTTGCACCCAATCGCATGAACGCTCCAGTTCCACCAGTACGGTACCTCCTTCCGGTGTAAACTTCAGGGCATTTTCCACCAGGTTGAAGACAATACGGTCCAATGCTTCGGGAACAGCAGCAACGGCAATGTCGTCCGCAATCTGCCCGGAAAGGGAAATACCCGATTTGCGGGCATAATGCTGAAACAATTGGATGCGGTCGCGTACAAGCGCCGAAAAATCAGAAGTCTGGTCCTTGCAGCCGATAGCAAAGCCGCGCATGGCTTTCTCCAGGTCAAAGAAGTTGACGACATCTTTGGTTAGCTTGTCGATGTTCTGGCGCATGCTTTCCAGCGCTTCACTAGCGGGCGCCGTTTGCATATAATCTTCCAATTGGCTTTTGACCAGAAAGAGCGGTGTTTTGGCTTCGTGGGCGATATTGATAAAAGCAGCCGTTTTGTTTTCGCTCACCAACTTCAACTCAGTGGTCCGGCGCTCCACCTCTTTCTCTAGCTTTGCGTTGAACGTAAGCAGCTTTTCATGCTCCAGCCTTGATTGGGTGATGTATTGTTTTAACTGCAATGCCATCAACAACAAAAAACCAGTGTTGGTAATAATTGCTTCAAATGTTTGGGATAGTCCGAGAAAGGAGATTACCGGCAGCGCCACCCAAGGCGCCAGGCTGGCCAGCAGAATGGACATTTCCTCTTTCCCTTTTGGATTGGTGTTTTGCTCCCTGTACTTCTGGTGCACGGATTTTACCAAAGCAAGAATGACCAGGATGGCATAGAGCAGGGGAATGCCCAGCAGGTTCTTTGCCGCTTCTAGGTTGCCAGTTGCCACATACACCCCAACAAAAAAGAAGTAGGGCAACATCAGGAACAGGTACACGCCCTTGAATGCATGCCAGCGCATGTTGCGCAACCCGAAACAACGGTACACGTACAAGGGGAAAAAGCAGGGGGTAATGAATCCGGTGCCGTAAGCGATACAGTTTTGCAGGATCACAGATCCCGGCAGGTTGGGATCAGGAAGAAGTCCGCTGGCCACATTGTAGATGATGAGCAGGGACAGGAGTACAATATTGTAATAGGCGTGTTTATTGCTTGGACGAGCCAGCCTATGAATGATCTGCAGCGACAGCAGCACGATTTCAACACATATGAACACAAAGGTTGAAATCTCCATTTGGGTTCCAAACAGGAGCATGGGGAAGGGGTGTTATCAGGTTAGGATAAGGGTTTGGGTGCAGGCTGTTCCCTAATTGTTACTCAGAAAGTAAAGGGGGTAGCCAAAACGCATGGACTCATTGTAAACACTAAATCCTGCGTCTTTGTAAAACTTGATATTGCGCTGGGTTGATGTTTCCAGGTACACAGGCCGTTGGTCTTGTCGGCTGGCTTCTATTATCTGCTGTAACAGTTCGCTGCCAATACCCTTACCTTGATGGGCGGGATCAGTACCTATGAACCACAGGTATGCAAAAGGCGCCTTGGGATGAAACTGCTTGATAAAAGCTTCCCGGCTCAGGGTTTTACGCACATTGCCCAGCCCAATGCCTTTTGTAATCAGCTTCAGGTCGAGCAGGGTGGTTTTGAGGTTGCTTTTTTTCTTATCGGGGTGAAGGAGGAGCGCACAACATTTCCGGTCCTGTGATAACAATACTTTGCCAAAATGAAAACAAAGGTCGAAGGAGTATTCCATCAGGCTGCGGATGCGGGTTGTCCGGTCGCCGTCCTGGGGAATGATGTAGTTGACACTTTTGTTTTCCTTGAATGATTCTGTCAAAATTTGCACTACCGCCGCTTTATCACTGTAAACAGCTTTGATCATAAATCATTGTTTTGCAGGGTCGTCAAAAATATAGGGTTATCATATACAAAAAATAAGTAATACCCCTGTTTTCAGCATCGTAGTTTTACGATATCAAATCTTCTGATTCATTTTGAGCTTTTTTGTAAGGGGTGTTGTTACCTTTTCGGAACTGGCATTTACAGAAAGTGTTACAAAGCCATTTTTGAGATCAGAGGTTTGATTCAATTCCTTTTTAAAAGCCATGGCTAGGTCAGCAGCTTGAACAACAGGAAAATCACTACTGCTTTTATTACCCAGGGTGAGCGCCTTCACCCTTTTGTTTGCTGCCTCCTGCGTAGTGTAATAGTATATTCTGGCTTCGCCGTCTTCATTGCCGATAACAGCAAAAGGCTTCCCCTGTTCTGCATTCTTCTGTGCTTGTTGGTGCATGCGTTCTAGGTCACCAGCCTTTACTTTGATTTGTGGTACAGATCCATCCAGCTTATTGTTGTAACTCACCTTAAGGTTTTCGACCTGAGAGGTTTTGGGGTGCAGGATGCCGATTGCCTCCAGGTGGCGGTTGATGATGCTTTCTACCGTACTGCCTTCCCTTCTCAAAGGTTCGGGCAGGCGCCTGATTTCGCGGGTAGCTTCTTTGATAGCATCCCAATAACGCGGATCACTAAGGTTTTGTGCCTTGTTGTTTTGCTTGATCCGGTCCGAGGCGGTAGTGAAGGCAATATTGGCCAGGTGCTCCAGCAACACAATGGTACCCGCCCCGGAGGCAATCAACGCCAGGTCAATTGCCAGTTCCCTGGAAGAATAGGTACTGTGGCGGTAAGTAGTAGGCTGCCCCTTGGCCCGGCCCACACCGGCAAGCACATCTACCTTGAAATGCAGCTTCTTGATTTTGTTGTCGTCTCCAGTTGTAGTGGTGATGCCAATTTCACTATTGGGGTTCAAACGGAAGCCCTCCCCTCCTACCGTGATGGTCTTGCCCTCCCTGAATGTCTTTTTCTGATCTTCCGTAAGGGCAATATCGTTGATGCTCTCCGGCGCCCGCACCTTGGCCTTGTTGATGGCCACGTACTCATTCACGGTTTTATCCAGGGAAATCAGCACTTCCTTGGGTTTACCCCGGTCTTTGATGGTGCGTTCTATAAAGTTGGTTTCATCCTGCTGCAGGTGGACGATCTCTTCCTTGGAAAGCTTAAATACATTTTCAGCCTGGTTGCGGATGGGGTGTACTTTAAGCGTAGGGCTGCCATCTTCTTTTAACTCAATACTTAGCTTGGCATCCAGGGTTGCAGGCCCTACGCCACCCGGCAGCTCCACATTGGGAAAACGCATCAGGGAGGTGCGTTGCCCACTCAACAGGGCATTGAGTGTGCGGGGAGGCAGCTTAAGCAGGTCACTGCGGGAAACACCCAGGATTTCGAACTGGTCAAAAGGAAGTTGGTCAAACTTCATTGGAGCTGATGTTTGCTTAAAATTATAACTTAGAAGTAAATTCTAGTAAAAAGGTGAATTTATTTTTACTTCTAATTAAAATAAGCATACTTATGCTGCTCATTTTGTTGCCAGGGCTGCAGGTTAGTGCACAGCTATCAACTGTAGGGGTTAGTGGGAGAAAACTATCCAAGGCTGTTCAACGGGGCTTGGAAAAACCGGAACAGGATACTATGCGTTTATCCTCAACAAATACATCAGCATATAATAAAGGGGAAAAAGAAAACAAACCTATTGTTTGGTACCCTATCCGTAAGCCCTTGTTCCATCCTCCTTTAAAACGGATCAGGGTCACTTCAAGTTATGGCAAGCGATATCACCCAGTATCACGATTGCCGCACTTTCACAATGGTGTGGACCTGGAGGCTAATTATGAGCCGGTGATGGCAGTAGCAGCGGGTAGGGTGAAAAAGGTTGGTTTTGATGAGCGGTCAGGGTTGTATGTTGTATTGGATCATGGACAGGGAATTACAACATCCTATGCGCATTTGAAGTACGCCTTGGCTGAAATTGAACAGTTGGTTGAAGGTGGGAAGCCAATTGGCGTTTCAGGGAACACAGGTAGGAGTACGGCTCCACATCTTCACTTTTCCATCAAATTGAATAATCTCGCTGTTGATCCAATAAATATATTTAGGTAATTAAAGAAAAGTAAAAAGTTCTGCTAAGTAGAACCCATCCTTATCCACGGTACCAAACAACAAGTTATCTCCTCACCATGAGCACACTTAAAGATTGATGTTGTTTGGTATATTCTTTTCGTCATCAGTAATATGGACAGGAGACTCTGGACCTTCCCACTTTCCACCATTTACAAGATATAATTCGTAGTAAATTATCCATTCCACCAACCAAGGTATCGTGTATTTATAAATAAGCGTCCAAGCAGACCATTTCAAATCTTGAGGATAATGAAGGCAGAGGGAATGATCCGAATACATGTGGATTTCAGGTGACGGCACAATGGAAGCAGGTTGCAAAATTCTTGTATATGGCTCACTTCCATACACGCACCTAATTTCTACTTCATACCTATTCCTAAAATCCGGATTGGAAATGACGCCCTTGCATACTAAGACATTCTTTTCCATTCGGCATTTTATAAATTGGCAGTGCTGCTCAATCAGCTTTTTTTGATGGAGCAACATTGCCTTCATTGCAAATCTGTTCCGGGCCGGTTGTAAAAATTTACTTGCCATAATGAAAACGATGTGGCTGATGTTGAACGCCCTTTTGGTCAGGAGTAATCGTGCCCGTGCCGTTCAAATAAGCAGTACCTGATGATAGCAATGCAGCAGTATTCCGTAGCTTTGCCATCCTATCAGCCTCGTTCTGATTGATAATGTAGAGCTTTCCATCGGCACCAACACCAACGAACGGTAGTGTCTTCAAAAACTTAAACCAGTCGAAAGCATATTGCGTATAGCGAAAGTTTTTTTCCGGAATTTCAAATATATAACGCTTTACCTGACCATCTGCGTCCCGTACTAAGTCGAAGATGATGGTACCAGTATCCAACCTGTCCTTTACATATTGACCAACAACAATTCCGTTCCTGGATGCATATGCCTGCATCTTGCTGGCAAGGCTTGTATGAAGGCTGTTTGTCGTCAGTTCGCTTACGTCCATCAAACCGAAGTTTGCCCACAGTACATCATCATCGTCCCCGAAATCTATACCGATTCTGGTGTTAATATTTTCAATGCCGTCTTCGAGGAAGAGATCTTTTAAATCATTTTGCACAAAGTAAGTGAACATACTGCAGGCAGTTACCGCTTTTTCAACAGCCATATTTTTGTCCATGGCTTTACTCCCGAAATAAGCAAATACGCCGTCGCCTTGGAGACGCTGTACATGGCCGCCTAATGCAATGCAGGTATGAATAGCTGCACTTTGGATGGTGTTTGTTATCCGAAAAATATCCTCGAGGTCGTACTTTTTGTGAAGATTAGTTGAACCCTGGATATCAATAAAAACTGATACGATGTAATGGTACTCGACATCATCAGTTCCTTTGAGATAGACAAAATCTGGATGCTGCCCAAGTTTGGCATTTTTTAGATGTTCTCCATTTAGGATTGCACCTAATGGCTGTGCTGAAAGATGCATGCTATTGCTGAATGCTCTTTGCTCCTGAATCACCTTCTTCCTACTATCCGTTTTACTTAACAAGTTTAGGTTAAAGTGATCCATTCCTTTGTTCAAATTGCTCTTATTGCGTCCTTCGGCAACAATACCTTTCAATCTATTTGTGTAACTATTGTATATCATGGTTTTAAATTTCTTATTATGAGAAAAAGTAGAGGCAGCATTGTAATAAATTGTGCAACAACACACATAGCTGCATACTTTAGCTTTTTGTACTTGCTGTCTAAGCCTTGTGCCAAACAGTAAGCTTGCTGCAGCAGATCATCTAACATTGTTGCACCATCAGCCTTTTCAAACCTTTCTTTAAAATGGGAGAGCCCATGCCGAGCAATACCGCCGAAATAAACCAATGAGGGTAGCTCAAGCCCTTGATGATTTCCTTTCAGAAAAGGCATCAACGCCGTAATGGTGAAAAAAGTAGATAGGATATTTGAAATAACTAGCACCGAGAACAAAGTCCAAAAGAGAGCATCAGCTGTTACCTTGTCATGAAGACTAAGGTAACCAACACAGATGCCGCCAAAAATGAAGGTATTCAAGCCAATATAAAAAGCACCCTTGTTGTTTACTCCATCATAATAATGGTCGAATCGCTCAATAATGAACTTAGCATGTTCATATTTACACATACGCCCTCCTCAGTCTTTAATAGCAATGCCAATGAACAATGCTGCTAACACCAAAGCAAATAAGGTGGAAACTTGCCGACTTTCTGCTTTTCCGGTTTGCACATATGATGCGTAATGCTCACAATTATAACTGATAAGGTCGTAGGACTTACCTAACAAACTCAGGGCCCGCTTCACAGCGGCCACTCGCTCCCTGTATTCACCTGAAAAACCTTCAACTGTAATGTCATTTTTATTGCGAAAAAAATCCAAGGCTTTTACAAGGCGAACCCCATTGAACTTGTGGTTCTCTGCAATCCATTCTGTGCCCAGTGCATCTACACCCAGGTAAATGGAATGATGTTTTGAAATGCCAGTTTGAAAAATAGGTTCAATAAGGCGGCCTGCATGATTTAGACCATAATGGCGGGCATAAACAGCGATACCAGTCCTTTGTGATAAGCTCCGTGAAGCCTTGAGTAAATGTTTGATCATATTTGAATTGATTGATTACATATTGTTCAATTAGTGTTGAACGTAACCAAATCCAATTCGCAAAGGAGTGAATGAAAGCATAGAATATATAGCGCGTCTAATAACGCCATCATCAACGCCAAGACATTGATTCAATTCTTCACAGGGTTGGATTTGATTTACTTACCGATGCTTTCTGAGCATCATTACTTTTGAGCATATTTCTTGCCACACCTAATACTTCAAGCAGCTAAAAACCTTAAACTCGGTGGAGCATATTATTAGATAGCTGAACAAACGTTTTTCTTCGCCCAATTACTAATTAGTTTTAACTGCAAAGCTTCGAGGTGATTTACTCACTATCCTCAACTACTACACTAAGGAGAACTTAGATGCAGGCAGTATTGCTCCTGAGTTTAGTGTTTTTTATCTACAGGAGGTAGAGGGTCATTGCCGTATGAGTCCTTATCACGGATGCGGCCATCTCTTCCATGAATGACCACTTCACTTTTCTGGTGTTTTGCGATGTCCTTTGCCGCAGCAATTGCGCTTTGTTGGGTTGGCTTGATTACAGTTGCTTTTTGGTTTCCTGCCCCCTTTACTTGCCATTCTCCGCCTTTGGGAGTAACATGTTGATTTTTTCCCTTTGCCATAAATAGATCTTCTTTAGCTTTGTATCATTAATAAGAAGCTGTTTCAGAAGTCAAATTTACGCTTGTATCACACGTGAAACATTGTTTCACAAAAAAACTTATCAACATGCCTTCCACATTGAACACTGAAATGCTTGCTAGTGCCATAAAAACAAAGCGAGAGAAAAAAGGGCTTAGAGAAACGGCAGCTGAAATAGGAGACATCAGCCCGGCTACCTTATCTAGGGTGGAGCAGGGGAACCTACCAGATGTAGAGACATTCATCAAAATATGTAAATGGCTAGAGGTCTCTACTGACACATTTGTCAAGGGCGATAAAGTAGCAAATCAAGAGCTATCAGAAAAAGAAAAAATAGTTTTCCAGCTCCGCTCAAGCCAAGAACTTGACCCTGATAGCATAGATGCCATGATAGCAATGGTGGATTACGCATTCAAAAAAGTAAAAAAAGATGGCAAGTAAATCTTTTCTGAAAAGAGGATTCAAGGCTGAAGCGGAGCGCATTGCAGAACGCTGCAGGGAGGAAGTAGGTGTATCGAAATTCGACCCATTGGATGCTTTTGCACTTGCAAGACACTTGGATATTCCAGTTATCTCTTTAGACGAATTAGACGACTTTCCGGAAAAACATTTGAATAAACTTAGGCAACCATCAAAATTTTCAGCCATTTGGATGCCTAATGAAGACGGCGATAAAATAATCATTCATAACACACGGCACTCTGCTAAAAGACAACAAAGCAACCTGATGCACGAGCTTGCGCATATTATCCGCAACCATGAGGTGCCTGAAGACATTGCAAGGCTTTGTTTGTTGCTCAACCTGCACTATTACAATAAAGAACAAGAGGAGGAAGCAAAATATCTTGGAGGTTGTTTACAGATATCCAGAGCTGGTTTGCAATGGGCGTTAAAGAGGAATTTCACGAGGGAGGAAATAGCTGACCATTTTAATGCCAGCATAGAAATGGTAGTTTACCGCTTGAATACTACTGGAGTTCTTATCCAGCAAAGCTATTACAAGCGCTAATTGGTAGATAAATACTGCATCACAGGGAAGAAGAGGGGAGTTATGTAACTGGTAATCTTAGTTTTCCACACTTAAAAGCATGAAAACCTGGTCATGTTAGGTTCTGTTACCTTTCTCAATATTTAATCTACGGATTATGGGTAAATACAGTATGCAGAATTGTTTCCTACAAATCACAAATTTGTAGGAAACAATTCTGCATACCCGGTCTGCCTTTCTAAAGGCACTTCTTCAATCGACACGATGGGTTTGCTATATACAACTTGCTTTTTGTCAACTTCAATTACATTTCTGAAGCCTTTCCACTGCTCTAATGTATTTCCTCTTATAAACATAAGAATGGTTTCCTGAGAATCTGGAATTGCGATTTCAATTTGAAATGTTTTCATATTTACTTTTTCCAGGGTTTCTAAATATTAGGTGGTTGTTTACAGCAAAAGTCGCTGTGTCACGGTATCATTCGAGGAATCCTATAAGAGTGTATTCAACAGCATCAACACATGATCCAACCGCCCGGCCGTCTCCCTTTTAATTTCCTTCACCGTTTCCATAATCTGGTCTACGTTCATGCTGGACTGCTCCAATAAGAAGGTCTTATCAAAAGGCTCAGCGAAGATCATGGGGATGCGGATGCCCTGGGATTGAAAGAAGGTAAGCAGAGCAAAAAGGTACTCAATGGTGCCAAAGCCCCGCTCCATTCTGGAAACAGCCGATTGAGAGGCACCCAGCTTTTCAGCCAATTCCCCTTGGGAAAGGTTCAGTACTTCGTCTCGGATGATTGCGGCAATTCTTCCAAATTCCTGGGGCGTCATAATAAAATTGATTCTACTTCCGTGTAAATCCGCTGCATGTGCTCGAGCAGGAAAGCGGCTTTCTGTTCGCTGTCGCCGAAATTATAGATTTCAGGCAACTCCCTGTAGGCTTTTTTCTCCCCTTCGATGGCTGCCATGTCCAAGGCAATCTTACAGTTAAATACATTGGGTACATAGCTACCATCGTACGCCCCACTGCTTTCCCTAGATACCAGGCCCACCAGCTCCCCGGCATTCAGGCCTGCAATCTTGGCGGCAGGGATCAGGCTGTCCATCCGTTCGTTCAGGTTTACATTGGCCTTTTCGTGGCTTACCGATACGCCTGTTGCTGTCTGTTTTACCTTACCAAAAAGCTTTTCCAACCAGTCAAGGGTTTCCTTGTTCCGCACCGATCCGCTCAAGATAGTACCCATAATAGAGGTAATGCTATGGGCGACATCCTTTCCATACTGCTGGTGAAACTGCGGCAGTTCCTGCAGGCCCAGCACTACGGCCACCTTGTTGCTCCGGGCGGTGGCAATCAGGTTCTCCACCTTGTGCAGGTAAATGGTGGGTGTTTCATCTATTACCAGGGCCGTTGGGTTATTACCCTTGGTGTTCACCAGCTTGGTAACCCGGTTGACTACTACAGAGTAAAAAGCGGAGTTGATGTTTTGGGTTTGGGGCGAGTTGGCCATCACCAGCACACTGGCAGGGTTGGAAATCTTCAGGTCAAAGTCTTCGGCGCTGAACACCCAAAAAGCTTCCTTGGTAGCAATCCGGGATATATTCACCCGCACGGTACCTACCTGGCCTTCCAACTGGTCGAAGGCCCGGTTGTCGAACGCGGAACGGAAGGGCGCCAGCAGGGCATGGAGTTCTGGATTGTCGAACAGGGTATTGAAGATGTTCTCGTAAGGCTGGTTGATAAAGGCCAGCACATGGGGCAGGGTGGAATATTTCCCCATGCGGTAGGTAGCGAAATAATAAATACAGGCCGCCACAAAGTTGATGGCGCTCTGGGTAAAGAACTGCGCCGAACCGGAGGACTTTTCGCTTTTCAGCAGGGCATGGATCAGGGTCTCGGCAGTTTCGGTAGCATCGGCCAGGGTGGTGATGTAGCGAGGATGCAATGGGTTTACCCTGCGGGAGTACTCCAGCCGGTCCAGGTTGAGTACATGAAACTGGTGGCCCTTCAACGCTCCTCCCCTTCTACCCTTTAGGTAGTGGTGATAGGCGATCAGCGACAGATCCGGATACTTGAAGTCGTACACCAACATCGAAAACCCTTTGGCCAGAAATTGTTTGATAAAAGGAATGATGACACTTTCTGTTTTACCCGAACCAGGCGTACCAATTACCATGACGCCCCGAAACGGATTAATATTCATCCAGCCTTCCCGTACTCTTTGTTGGTAATAAAAACGGGTAGGCAGGTTGAAGGAATGAGGCGATTCCACCAATTGGGTGTTTTGCGCAAAGCTTTCCCCTTCCACGTTCCAGCGGTCCTTGCCCAGGGAGGAAAATATCTTTTTGGAGACATTTGAAAAGGCAACATGCAGGAGTACGGCACCCACTAGGTAAGAGGTTCCGTATAAGATGGCTTTCAGGTTGGGATTGTCCATACGCATCCTGATCACCCAGAGACTACCTACAAACAGCAACAGGCCCATAACAAAGGGAATAAAGAACTGCGTGGATGCTTTGTAGTCCACATCCTTGCGGGCCTTGGTGGCAAAGGATACCAGCAGGATGATGGCAAAGGCCGTGATGTGGGAGTACAAGACATTGGTGAGCACCGGCCAGCGGTACAGCAATTCGTTGATGCGCCACAGTAAGGGATTGGACACCCGTATGGAAAAGAACTGGGTATAGATGTCCAGCAGTATAAAAAAGTACAGCAGGTTTTGAAACAGGGCAAATACACTGCGGTGGTGATTGGTTTCCTGCATAGCGGTAAGGGTTGCAATAAAAAAGCAGGACTTCCATAATAGAAACCCTGCCCAAAAACAATACGGAGCCTAGTTCAGGATGGGGGCTTCCAACAGGCGCTTGTAGTCTATATCAATGGTCAGCTTGCGGCCGGACACCTGTTTTTCCGCCACCTCGATGGTAAAGACCTTCTCTCCCGGATAGGTGAACTTGCGGAACAGGTATATGTTGCGCCATTTGTCTTTGATCACAGGAGCTTCCCCTTGCTGAAAGCCATAAATGGGTGTAAGCTCTATATCCTGGGAAACATGGGCCTTGGGCAGGTGCTTGTCCCGGAGCTTGAAGCGGACATCTTCCAGGTCGAAAGCCAAATTGGTGTGGTTGTGCAGCGTAACATCAAACATCAGGTAGTCGCCTACCACAAAAACATTGTTTAGGGAAAGGAGCATGCCGTCAGTTTTATGTGTGACGTTGAATAGCTTTCTTTTGGCGGCATAAGCCCGGAATGCCAGGCGGTCAAACTCCTGCCGGCCTACTTTGCCATAGGCATTGGTAGGCAGGGCATCCCCGGGTTTTACCGTAATGACAGTAGCCGTGCGGGGATCGCCAACGGCGCTGGTAACATAGAGGCGATAAGCCATAACATATTGTTCGGTAACAAGGGTAACCTGAAATTCGTCGCCTTCCTGCATGGCAGTGTCGGGTTTGAAGCGGAATATGTTTTTCTCGGGCAGGTTGCCTTCCACGTAGGGGTTTGAAATGTCTACATAGAGGATCGGTTCAGGGGAAATGATATGCGTGGTTTTTTGCAGCCCTACCTGATAGGTGGCAATATTGCCTTCGTTTACTTCGGCTTCTTTCAACGAGGCAGGCGGTGAGGGTACGGCACTTTTACCTTCTACGTGTTCAGGTAAAGCGACATACTGCGAGGCAGATGCTTGTTGCACAACAGGGTTGGTGGCAACTTTCCGGGTAGCCAGCTTCTGGGCATTAGCGGCTACAGCCAACAGCAGTAGGAGTATGGGTAAGGTAACTTGTTTCATACAGGGTTAGTTTTTCTCTTTCAGGTAAATGATATAATTGGTTTTGAGGGTAGCTTTTTCGGTCCGGATCATCCGGTTGATGGTGGAAGATGTGGTGGTAAAAACCCTGGACAGCAGGCTGGTGCTCCCATCACCGGCCATGTTGATGGAAGAAAGCCCATTAGTACCCTGAGTACCGATTTCTTTGGAAAACTCCCGGAAGTTGGAGCCCGGCACATACAAACCCAAGTAGCCATCGCTGTCAAATACATCCAGATTTACGGGCAGGGGCACGCCACCCTGCATGATCTGCGTAATGGAAATATTAACCCGCTGCACCTGGAAACCGGTTACCATACCATAGATCAGGGAGCCTTTACCAATCAGCTCCTCTCCTACCAGAATATCTTGCAACAGTTTTATCCGCACCCTTGAACCGGCACCTACTTTTTCCTTTTGGTCAATAACTGCCCGGATGCCTTCGTCGGCAGCAAAACGTTTAACGGTGTTGAAGCCCTGGCTGCTCCTGCCTACAGGCACCACTGGTAGAGGCTGAAAGGAAGAGTCGGCAGCGGGATCCATCCCGTTTTTTCGCGTTGAAGGGGAATGCGGTGCACTGGCAGCGGTGGCGCCATAGCCAGCACTAGTTTTTTGCATGCTGTCCATTATGCGCATTTGTTCCCGGAATACGGATAGTTCATCCCGGCTATCCTGTCTCCTGCTTTCCCCTTGATCATAGGCACCTGGGTAATCAGCCTGGGCTTGTTGCAAACGGCGGTACACTTCCGCAGCTGTTGCTTCCCCATGTGGGTCAGGGTAGGCTGTAGGGGAACTATGTGACCGGGAGGCACCGCCACCGCGCATCATCCGCTGCATCTTGTTATCCAGTGATGCTTTGTTTTGGTCCAGCGACCGGCTCAGGCTATCCAACTGGTGACGGGCCATTATGGCTTGCAGGTCTTCGTTGGTGTAGGCGGAAGAAAAATCACCGGCAAGGCCACCATCGGGTGCGGCACCCGGCACACTCAGGGCGCTAAAATCCCTGCGGTCTTTATAGGCTTCCTGCAAGGCTTCGAACTTGTCCTTAATGGCGCCGTCCGCCACCTGTGTAGAAGCACCGGGCAGGTTGGGATTGATTTCACCAACACCCGCAGAAAGGAGGCTATCCTGGCCAGCAGTGGCCAGTTCACTACTGCCCTTGGCTGTTCCGCCGAAGATGAAAAAGAACAGTACGAGAAAAGGCAGAACAATCAGCGGCAGGATATACTTGGGTTGTTTGAAGTTGATGTGCACGGCTAGGTGTTTTATGGGTTACTTGATTTTTGCTTTGCTTTCAGTGCATTGGTCACCTGTGGCAAAAAGGAAGGATCCAGCCTAGAGTAAGCTTCAAAAATGCGAAGGGCCATCAGGGTATCGGCATGGGTAAGGGTCTTTTTGGCCATCAGCATGTCGAGCGAATCTTTAAGGCGGGCTACCTGCATGTAATTGCCAATGGAAAACTCAGGACCGCTACCCTGTTCTAGGGGAATGGCCTTTTTTCCCCCTTCCAATATGGAGGGTAAAAAGGGTTTGGCAGGCTCCCGGTTATTGATGTATACCATCAGCCCAAAATTGAGCAAGGCGAAAACCAGCATCCCGGCAATGGTCCACTTTGGATGTTGCTCCGCAAACACCCGGAGCTTCTTCACCCTATTTGTTACTTTATTCCCCTTGTGAAGGGGAAACTTACCGTTCAGGAGGTTGCCTTGATCAGAAACGTTGTTTGGCTTCATTGTACAGGTCTTTATTCTCCAGGGTTTTCCAACCGTTGATGAGGGCGCCATGGGGATTGTTTTCGCTCCGGGGCACGTCCTGCAGGTAGCCTTCCGTCACCAATGAGCGGATGGTGATATTGGAAGGACGCTCTATTTTTTGTTTGCCATAGTAGCGCCACCGCTTGGTGTTCATGTCCAGCAGGATGCTGTCCTTGGTGCAGGTGATAACCGAAGAAGTAGATACCAGGTTGGTGTAGTAACCCTGCTCTTTTAGGGTATTGTACTGCGCCAATCCCGAAGCGTCTACCAGGAACATAGCCCTTTTAATCTGGTAGTCGATGTACTCATTATCGGGAGGCATGGAAAAGAAGTAGTCGTGGAAAGCTTCGATGTGGGCTTTGTATTCCGCTGCCCGGTTATCGCCCACCTCCGCCCTTGTAGCTACAATGGGAATGTTTTTATCCAGCACATATATCTGGTTCTTCTCCCGCGATATCATTTTATAGGCATACCCGAAGGCTGCCAGGGCAATGATGATGGCACTGACAAAGCTGCCTAGACTGACATATAGGGCCAGCCGGATTTTGTTTTCGATGCTTTTTATCAGGTTCATGATTGAAAGAGTTTACGATTTGGCAATAGCACCAGCAAGGGATTTTACAGGCTGCACGGCTCTTCCGGCTGCTGCACCACCGGCACCTACCGCCCCGGCAGCGGCCCCCTTCATTCCGGCAATAAAGGCATTACCGGTACCCACGGCACCCAGAATCCAAGTGGACACAATGGGTGTGGCTACGATGCCACTGAAGGCGGTGACCAAGGCAATAAACAGGTAGCCTACAAAATTGTCGATATGCTGTACCGCAGCCAGAAACTGCGCCTGCACATCGGCTTTTGCCAGCAGTTGGCGCAGGCGGTCGATTTCCTGTAACAAGCCATAGTTGATAATAGCACAGGAGATATTCAGGATAATGAATCCGATGGTGCTGTAAAAGGACACAGCGATGTACCGGGCCGCCCAGGTTACCCAGGAGTCCTTGAATGGGCCAGCAATGGAAAAAGCAAAGGAAAGCGGCCCTACACTGGCAAGCACATACATTAGGATCAACTGAAGAAAAAACAGGCAGTAACAAATGCCTTTGAATACACCCAGCACAATCCAGGTAATGAACTGCTGCAGCCACATGCTTAACTTGATCCATAGCAGCTGCTCCAATACGGTGAGGTGGGCCGTTGCCTGTAACATCAGCTCCTTGCCACCCAGCGTAATCACATTGTGGGCTACATCCTCCAGAAAGGTTTCCCCTTCCTTAGCTGACTGCACGTACATCTGGGCCAGCTCCGTGGTATGGGAAATCAGGGTTGCAAACAAGGAATCGGTCAGCATGTCTTTGGTGTCCAGATCGGTATTCATGATCTCGGCATTGGCTTCAAAGCTGGTTTTGCCAATATCATCGGCCTTGGAGCCCGGATAGCCTACCACTTCCGTTACAAGGGAAAAATTGATGATGGCTAGGGTAATCAGAAAAGGCCGGAACAAAGGCATCACTTCAAAGCGGCCCTCTCCTACAATCATGGCATAAGCCCGCACACTGAGGTAGATGAGCGCGAAAACGGCAGCCACTTCCTTGGCCACGGTTATCAGCGCCTGATCGGGCAGGCTATCCTTAATACCGGAAATAAGCGTCATGATGTTTTTGTCCCAAAAAGGATTGAGGTCGCTTAGGAGAATATGGAGCAGGTGCATACATCAGAATTTGTGGGTGGATAATATGTGGCGCACAATCTCACCGTCTGAGCGGTGGATACCGGTGGTGCCCTTTGAACCTTTGGGAAAATTGGGCGGAAGGGCTGTCAGCCGACGCATGGCGGCAATCATGGAGATGATTACATCATTCTGGCGCCTGAGTTCTTTTGCCAGTTCCAGGTAGGCAAGCATGCGCGCTCCTCTGTCTACAAAAGATCCGTGTATGATGCCCACCCGGTCGCGGCTGATATCGGCAAACTCCAGGTATTTACGGTAGTAGGTGTTCTCCTTCATTTTGGCAGCGGCAATCGGCTGTGTTCGCTGGAGTTCAGCCATCCGGCGCGGCACCTCCGTAAAGAGCTCATCAAACTGTTTCTGGAAGTAGAGGGTGTAAGTAATATCCCCTGCCCCACCACTCATGCTGGTATAGGTGGCGGCACTGGCCAGGGTTACAGCTTGCAGGCTGTCCCTGATAGCACGGTCATCGCGCTCCTGCGCAATAAGAGAAGCATAGTTGCGTACAAAAGGACCGTCTGCACGGTAAGGCCTGCTGTCCTCACCCCGGTAATAGTCGCGGTGTAGCACCCGCCAAAAGAACCACCCTCTTGGGTCTTTGGGTAAACCCAAAAACCCGGTCTCGGGTGTGGGCTGCCAGTCGTCCCACTGATGCATGGCCATGCGTTTCAATTGGCCACTATTGGCTTTGTCCTGTACTGGCATGGCCACCTGTGCCGGACACTGGGCGGCAAGGGAAAGGGCAAGGATCAGGGTTGGTGTTTTCATATCCTAGAACTTGGTTTTGCGCATGATGTCCTGTACCAGGGTGCGGTCCATGTTGTAATACATTTTCAGGGGAACAATCTTTTCCACCGCATCCTGAAGGTTATAGAGCTTGAACATTGATACCATGGAGTTGGATACACTGTGGATGATGCTGATATCGGTATATACCTCGTGCACCATCTTTTCCCGTTGAATGGGGTTGATGAGTACCTGAGGATCGTTTTGCAGCACCAACTCCTGCAGGTACTGTCGCAGGCGACCAACCCGGCCCATGATTAGTTGGCTGTGACCGGCCAGCAGGTGTACCAGGTAGGGTTTGTCTTTAGCCAAAACCGCCGCTGTTTTCAGGTTGGTAAATATTTGCGGTACTTTCTGGCCTATGTACCAAAGCGTACGGCCATTGCGGAGCGCACCGTCAACATTGGTGAGGGTATTAAAAACCTTGCGGTGTACTTCCTCCACCGTTGTTACATGGGTTAGTATCCCTCTTCGGTTTTCTTCTACCTGGGCCAGTTTATCGCGGTATTGGCCATGCAGCGCCACCTTGAACGCGGTATTGGCTGTTGACTGCTGAATAAGGTCCTGGTGGATTACTACCCGCTGGGCCGTAGCCACGGAAGACAAAGCCAGCGCAAGGGGAAAAAGCAGTTTGCTCATTTTAGCTTATTTAAAATGTCCTTAACCAATTGTGCATCCCTGTTCACCAGAATACCGGCCCGTGTGTTTTTAATTTGCTGCCCTGCGTCGAACGCCTTTAAACTGTAGTACAGGCTGTGGCAACGGCCTGTCAGTTCCCGTAGCTGGAGGTCTATTTCGTGAAAGAGTGTTTTACGGGCGGCCACTTTCATTTTGGACAACTCACCATAGGTTAGTACCAACAGGGTAATGTAGGAAGCCAGGTCTTGGGCATCGTCAATGATTTTCCGCTCGTGTTGTACCACCATTGGTGCAAGCCATGGGTATTTGTAGGCTATGCGAAGGGCCTGCTGTTGGAGGGTAATCATTTCATCTACTGCCCGGTAGATGTTATACAGTGTAGTGGCGTCGGCAGCTACGATGGCTGCTGATGTCAAGCGGCTGTCCAGCAAGTCGGCAAGGTTCTTTAGCCGGTTATTACCCACCTTCCAGGTAGCAACAGAAGCCTGCGAAGCCAGTTGGTTGGTCGTTGCTTCTTTGTGGTCGCTGTAGTGCCGTTTGTTGGTTTTAATCATTACTTCAGTGGCGGCTACATCCCAGGTATCCTGCTGCCCGGCTGCAGGCAGAACGGAAGCGAAAGACAGGATCAATAAAACAGGTGCTTTCATAGGGCTTAGAATTTCCAGGTTCTGAGTACGTCTTTCACCAGCGCGGCATCCCTGTTTACCATGGAGGCAAAAGGATTGAGGGTTTGTATCAGTCCCTGCTGCACCACCAACCGCACTTTGAGATATGAACTATAGGCAAGGCCGTTGATTACCTGCAGGTCCATCAAGATTTCACGCATCAGGCGGGTACGCTCCCCTGCATCCATCAGCAGGTTGCGGTCGTTCTCCTTGAGTACGAGCGTACGGATTTGGTTGTAATAAGCAATGGCACGGGTCACCATTTCCTTTTGCATCTGCATGGCAAAGGCAAGAGCCAGTGGGTTTTTCTTGGCTTCGCGGATCATGGCGCTTTCACTTTCATAGATGCTCTTCATCACCTGGGCACACTCGTAAAGCTGGTAGGCGTTCTTTACATTGTCGCTGATCAAGGTGAGCCCTTCGTAGGTTTTCTGTTGCCAACGGTTGATAAAGTCTACGGTTGCAGCCGTAGCAGTTTGCAGGTTCTGGATCATCACCTGCCGCTCTTTGATCTCGTTCATGCTTTTGCGCTCCACTTCCCCGTTGATGGCCAGCATTGTTGAAAGTGTTGGATCGATTACCAGTTCCTGGGTGTTGCCACGGCTGGCCACCAGCATACCCACACCCATCAGAACCATTAGTTGCTTTGCGTTCATACCATAAGTTTTTGGGATTGGTAAATGCCTCCGGAACGGCTGCATTGCTTTAAAAAATCGTGGAAAGGGAGCCCGCTTGCTTTCAGGTCTTTTACCAGCGCCTCCATAGCCTGTTCGTAGGTAGCATAAGCTTCCAGGTAATATTCCAGCACCTCCCGCTCTTTGCGTTCGGTGGTATAGGTCAGGTACTCTTCAAAAGGCACTTCCACGCCATACACTTCGCCCACCCCACCCCGCTTGATGTACACTTCGTTGAACCGGCCCCTACCCTCCCGGTTATCGAGGCGATTGATGGTAAATATTTTGTTTTGCTCTACCTCGTTCAGGCCTAGCAGCTTTGCGATATCGGAAAAATTGTCCTTATACTTGTATTGATCCAGAAGGAAGATGGTATCGCTGTTGGAGATAATGCTATCCTTTACAATGCTGTTCCCGATAATGTCGCCCAACTCCTGTGTGACAATAATGGCTTCACCAGCAAACTTGCGTACCGTTTTATATAGGTAAAGAATATAACCTGCCATCATGGGAGAGGCAATAGCCTTCCAAGCTTCTTCAATCACCAGGATTTTTTTGTTTTTCTTGTAGCGCATTTTCTGGATGAACACATCCATGATGATCAGCGTGGTGATGGGGAACAGGAGCTTGTGTTCCTTTATGGCGTCAATTTCAAAGACAATGAAGCTTTCGTTGAATAGGGTATTGTCTACCTCATCATTCAAAATCCTTTCGTACTCCCCGCCTTTGTAAAACTTTTTGAGCACAAAGCGGAACTCGTCCAGGGCAAAGGATATTTTTTCTTCCTGTAACAACGCATGGATGGCTGCGCAGGCGAATTCGTAAAAAGTGTTGAAGTTGAGGCACTGCACCTGTACCCGACTTCCGAAATAATCCGTGTAGTAATCGGTGATAATTTTGCTGAGTACCGTGTCTTCCACTTGGTTGAGCTGGCCATCCACCCCTTTCCAGATCAGGCCAATCAAAGACTTCAGAATTTGTCGCTTTTCTTCGTTGTTCTCAACGGCCTCGATTCGGAAGGGGTTCATGGTGATGGGCCTTTCCTCACTGTAGGTGATGTACCTGCCGCCAAAATACTGGTTGGTTCCAAAATAAGAGTGCCCGGTGTCCACCAGTACCACATCGGCACCCAACACCTGGCACTGTTTGATATAGCGGTTGGTCACAAAAGATTTACCCGTACCGCTGGGACCCAAAATGAACTTGTTGCGATTGGAGATGCGGCCCGTTTGCATGGGCAGCTCCGATGTATCAATGCCAATGGGCACCCCCTGCCTATCGGTGAAATACAGCAGGTAGTCGGAGGCTTCGGTTTTGGGCAGGGTTTCTTTGAAGAAAAAGCAAACCGCCGCTGGCCGGGAAGTCAGGAACTTATCGTATTTCTTAAGTTCGTCTGCATTTCCGGGGATGGCTGACCGGAACAGCTCCATTTGGTTATACGTGTTCTTGCCAGGTATAATTCCCATGGCAAAAAGGTTGGTATCGATATAGTTGACGGCCTTATTGATCTTTTCCCCTTCCGCCATCACCAGGATGCTAAAGTTGCAGTACACCAGCAGCTCATTTTCCTGTGCAATGCTCAGGAACATATCATCAATGTCCTCCACGGAAATATTGTTAGCCGGATCGGGCATGGAAGCATGCCGTTTCTTTTTAGCCTCCAGCTCACCTTTTACTTTTACCTGATCGGGAATAAACACAACCTGGTTGTACAGCACGGTGTCTGCTTCAGGCACATGGAGCAGAAAAGAAAGCGGGTCAACGGGGAAAGGCTTACCAGACCGGGCAAGGTCATGGCGGTTGGTATACGCCGACACTTCAGCAGGTATGTTCAATTCATCGATGTCAATAAGGGAAACAACTTTCAGTTGGCGTTCCCCAAACTGAAGGCCGTTCTTGTCTGCTGCAATGTTTGCGTAGCTATACTGGGCATCGGAAAAGTTGAAGGCCATATAGCGAGCCTGCAGGCTTTTCATTTCCCCTTCATTCAATACGCCAACAGAAGCTTTTGCATTACGGATGGTGTCCATGATCTTGAGCACCTTTCCTGTGAACTCCTTTATTTCCCCTTCATTATACGCAAAGAACCGCCCCTTGGTGTTTTGATGGGTAATGGTCAGGTAGGTAGTTAACCGGTTGTACCTGCGCCCTTCAAAGTAGCGGAAGAACTTTGTATCCAGGTAATCACCCGAATTGTTGTTAGGCTGCTGAAAGCAGGACCGGGTAACTATATCTGTTTTTTGCAACAGGATGCCCGGACCAGCAATCTTGATGATGTGGCCGAACAGTTGGTGGGCAGCCTCATACAAACGCTCATCAGCGCAGTACTGGGGGCACCCGTTTTCCATCTGGAGTATCACCGAGTAATTGCCATTACAGCTGTACAACAAGGTCAGGCCATCCGCAACCGAAGTGCCGATGAAGGGAGATTCAAATAGCTTTTTTGCCTTCATGTTTCCGGTAGATTGTGTGTTTGGAGGGAATGATGAATACCGCGTCATCACGCCGCTTTTCGTACAAGCCTTGCTTTTGCTTTTCGATGATGACCATAAGCAGGGGAATGGCAACTATTGCCATGGCAACAAGACCGGCTATGGCGCCTAAAACCACACTGGCAACTATGCCTGCTGTTATACCACCTACCAAGGCGCCCAACGCCATGTAGATAAACCGGCCTTTAAAAACCTTGAAGACAAGGGGCCGTTGCAGCCCCTTGTAGATGGCATAGGTGCGGGTAGCCATGTTACATCCCAAAAATGGTTTTCAATATGGTTCCGGTCAGCAGCAGAAATACGCAAGCGCCCATCCACCCCACGATGCTTTTTTGTACGTCCTGGTCGCCGTTCTGCCATTTCACATAAACCCGTATGGCACCGACCAAGCCTACAATACCGCCAATCATCAGAATCAGGGTACTTACATTGGTGAACACCCCTTTAACCTGTGAGGAGGCCTGATCAATGCCTGTACCCAGGTTTTGGGCAAACAAAGCCGTGGTGCTGTACAGGGTTAGGGCAGTCAGCATTGCCGCTTTCATTCTGTTGTTCTGTTTCATATAGTGTGTTTAAGGTTAAGCTGTGTGGATTGGGATTGCTTTGGTTAATAGCCGAAGATTGCTTTGACACTCAGGCTTGCTACCAGCAGGAAAACAACACCGAATGCCCAGGTAGCTATTTCTGTTTCGATATTGCCCTGCCCTGCCTGCCACTTGTAATAAATGCGGCAGGCACCCACCATGGCAACGATGCTGCCGCCAATGAGCAGGATGCGCGAAACATGCTGAAAAATTTCAGAGGAAAGGAGGTGTTGCATGGTTAAGGGGAATTTGGCTATAATACGATGGCAATAAAAGTTCGTGCAGCCAGGAAAAATAAGGAGGCACCCATCCAGCCTGCTATCTCTGCATCTACCCGGAAGCAGTGGGCGCCCAGCTGCCACTTGTTGTAAATCCGGATAGCGCCAATGAGCCCAAACAAAGCACAAAGCACCCAGCATAGGTTACCTACAGAATAAGCAACCTTAGTAGCCGTGTTTTCTACCGCATCCCAGCTTTGCAATAAGTAGAACAAAAGGTTATTCATAGGATTAGGGATTTAGCAGCCGCTTAATATTGTTGGTAGTAACCTCCACTCCCTGGAAGGAAGCAGGCTCAAGACCCAAATCAACACCTAAGTTTTTATACCCCTCCTCGGAATCAGTCGCCGGGCCTGTTGTTTCTGCTGTTTGTTCAAGGGAAGCGATCTTTTTTTTTTCGCCACCACCTGAAGCTTCATCCCACGTTGTTTCTTCCGGGTTTTCCCTGCTGGCTAATTGGCGTACATCGATGGGTGGCTGGCTGGCTTCAACTTCGTAGTGAACCGCCTCATTGCCCATTGATGTTTTGCTGGTGGTTTTACTCCGCACAAAATCCATTAGGATCAGGAAGCAGTAATAAGCGCCATAAACACCCAACAACAGGAGCAGGAACTTGCTAAGGGTCATTTTTCAGTCTTTATGTGAATAATACTAAACCATTACTCACATCTAAGTTAAAGATCGACTAATCACATAACCAAAATAATTTGAATATTTTTTATAAAATATGCATCATGCGATTAAAAACAGGGCGTAGGTTTTGAAATTCTAGTTGGTTAAAGGGTGCTGTTGAGGGAACAGCATGTGCTGAAGATGTTGTTACAAAAGGCAAAACAAATAGGCTGCTTTGCCTGAACCAGTTATCAAATAGGCTTTTTATGGTTGCGTTTGCCCTGCTTACTTTGTTGGGCAACAACAGAGGGATACTTTCCGGTGCCCACTTATTCAATAAATGCAAAAAGGTCTGCAGCTTGCCATAATGTACCATGCTGTACTCAAAAGGCATAACATGATGATGTGCTACTGGCAGCAGCCGTAATATTTCAAGTGTTGCACCGGAAGGCAGATCAACTATCATATATGCCGGGGCCTGAGCACCTGCAGCAATGGCTTGGAGATAGGCGGCACACTGTGAAGGAGAAATATCACGGGCTGCGAAAGGAAAAGGAGCTTGCGCTTCTAAAAAGGGCAAAACCGAAGGCATGTCGCAGGAAAGGAGCATGACCTTGGATTTTTCGTAATAGTGAAGGTACCTGGCGAAATTGATGGCCATGGTGGTTTTACCACTGCCACCTGCAAGTCCTGAGAAAAATATGGTTTTCATCTACCCAACCCTTTTTGTCTTGATTTTCTTTTTTGTTCTTCCTTGTCCTTACTGGAGCGTTGGTGGCCACCGGCTGCATGGCTGTCTATTTCATTTCCGGCAATTATGCCATCTATAAACCGGTCAAAAGCAGCAAACATTTCACCCAGTCCGCTTGCCTCAGGCATTTGTTTTTCAGCTCTGGTAGCGCCGTCGTTGTTTAGGGTCAAGAGTTCGGAAATTGTCTCCCATTCTTTAGCGCTTTTTCCGAGTACTTTAGGTTCAGGTGCAAGCGGCAGTACTTTCATCCTTCTATCCGCTTTTTGGGTAAGTGCAGCCAAAGGCATAATGTCCCCTCCTTTGTATACCGTCTTTGTTTTGTGATCGATGAGGGCATAACCGTAAGGCGGCAGTCCACCTTTCGAAAAGAAATAAAACTGCAAACCGTGCTTCTCCTGAAGGTACCGGGTTAGGTCGCTCCCATATTGCACTTGTCCGCTGCTACGTACAAAAAGCTCCTGCTCCCGCTCCAACCGGGTAGTGTACCGGCCCTGATACTTGTGGATGATAGCTTTTATCTGGTCTTTACGGTGCTCTTCCCCCTCCCCTATTCTATTGTTTAAAGCAGCCAGAGAGGTGTACCCCACTTCTTTGCCGTGCTTGAAAAAATGATAAGCTGCTCCTACCTGCTTGCTGGTATAGCCCTTTAGTTCCATCAGCAGCAGTAATTGAGGGGTGGTTGATGCCCTGTATGCCAATACCTCTGCCAGGTCCTGCTGCAGCGCGGCTTTAAGGTCCAATTGCAAAAGCTGGGTAAGTAAAGTATTTGCTTTTTTCCCTTCCATATCATGAGCAATTTTGCTTCCATCAGGGGCTATGCGGGATGTAACAATATGCACATGATTGTGGCGGGTATCGTGGTGCTCATAGATCAGCAGGGGATTATCGCCATAGCCCATCTGTTGCATGATCTGCAAGGCGTACTCTTTCAGTTGCTCATGACTATAGCTGGCGCCTTTGCAGCTTAAGATTGCATGGAACTGCTTTTTTTGCACCCGGTGGTTACGGGCCGAATATTTTTCAAAATACTCCTTGAACTCCTGCCGGCTGATCTCCGATCGCTCTTGGAGGTAACCAAAATTTTGAAAGTGAACCCTGCGGGCAACATCCTGGGCCTGCTTCTTTTCGTTGTAATCCACTCCATGGAAAGAAGCGGCCGGGGGCATGATCTTAAATACAAGCTTCATATCAGAAAAAGGCTTTTTGGAGTTGGTAGCTCAATTGATCACGCAGATCATTATACCGCTTAAGCTCACTCAGGATTAGCGCAAACTCGCCAGCCTCAATCTTCTGGCTGTTATTGATCTGGTGCAGTGCTGTGGTTACCTGATTAATATTGTGGCCGATGTAGCTCATTTCCCGGGTCAGCAGGTTCAACTGTTGAAAAAATGCTTCTTCCCTGGTATAATCCTTCAAGGGTTGATCGCCTGCCAACCGGTGCCGGATCAACTTAGAAAGCTCCATGCCCTGTGATTTTGCCAGTACCTGATACCTGGCTTTTTCCGCTTCTGTACAACGGAAGAAAAAGCCCGGATACTTTTTTTTGGTTTTTAGTGGTGTTTCCATCGTATTCTTTTTGGAGTTGCGACCACCGCTTGATGGACGCCAGCCCGGAGTTGCGGAGGGCTGGATGATTCCCCTTGTAAAGGGCAGGAACACCTTTGTGTATACAAAGGTACATCCTGCAATGGGCGACAAAAACCGAACTCCTCCCCTACCTAACATGCTGCCGTGTTCATTTTCTGACCTGTTTCTTCATCGTTATGCCCAATTGCTCATTACTATTTCCATCCTCGCTCATTTCGATTCATCCGTTTTCATCAAACCTCATTTTTTGTCGCTCAAAATCATTAACACACATCAAAAGCAATAATCTATAGAGCAAATTAAATCATAAACTGAATATTTTATTTATTTTAGTTACATGGAAGATAAAAAAGGGAACGAATCAGCAGAACTGGTCCGTACGCTACTATTGAGTAAAGGCCACGGGCAATTTGATCTGCTTCCACTTGTTATCGAAAACAGGTTCTTGTTGCGGGAAAAACCCATTGTACTGTTGAAGATGATTTACAAGCAGTTGCAATTGACGCCAGATGATTTCAACTCCAATTCCTTTCGCAACTGGCTGGCCCGTTACCGGAAAACAGCAGTATCAACAAGAGCCGATTACCAACAGGTGGATAAAGCAGCAGGACATCAGGCCGTTACTAATTCAGTGGAGCAGCCATTTTCACTAACGGATCCCTCCACTTTGGTGCGGGAAAAGGAAAGTTTGCTACGCCGCCCAATCAAACCAAAATGAAACCCTTAGCATATGAAGACATTCTATTTCAACGTACAAGCGAAAGGAGGCGCAGGCAAGTCGATGCTTACTTACCTGCAGGCTTTAAAGCATGAAGAACACCAAAGTTCGGTTTTTGTCGACTTTGACGCATCAACCAAGACCAGTACCAGGCAATTGGCATTTCTGCTGGAAAAGGACCGGCTGCTTGAAGTAGCTATTACGGATAACATAGAACGGATTGACCGGGAAAAGTTGTTCCAGAGCTTAGAAGAGCTGGCAGAACTCTCCTTTGCCGAGTATTACCTGGATTTTGGCGCACCGGAAAGTGAGCAACTGCCTAAATTGTTTACCCTCGACTTTAATGTTGAGGAATTCAAGGAGTTTGAAACTACCCTGAATGCCAGGTTTGTCTTCAACGTAATTATAGCTGGTGGACCTGCTTACTTGAGTTGCATGGATTATTTGCAACGTTTTGCGGCACCCCTGAAAGGTGCTTTCGATGTTTACGCTTATGTCAATGAGTATTCTTTCCAGGCACATCCGGAGTTAATGGATGAGGCGCAATCTTTTATTAAAATGCAAGAAGGAACGATTAAAGGCGCCAGATTATTCGGTAATATATCGGTAGAACGAAACAGCGGCCAGAACATTCTGGAAGCTATCTCAGCAGGAAAAGGCTTGCCTGGACATACATCTTTTGCAGCGAAAACAGTCATCCGCAGGGAGCTGGGTAAACTATGACAAAGGAGAAACAACAAGACTACCTAACACTTTTGGCAGAGCTTAGGCACCGCTATAAAATACGGTATGGTTCGACCTTAGATGACGAAATCCTGTTCGTAATCATCCGGATCAACGAACTCCAGGTTGACTTGAAAAAAGAAGTACAAACAATCAACCGGGTGTCTTTTCCAACGGGGTTTAGTTACTTCCTGTATGGTTTAGGTAAGTCCATCAGCTACTTATTGGCAGGTATCGGGCTGCTTATGATAGCTGGTACCATCTATTTGAGCTTCACTCCTACCCCATCTAAAAAGTACGAGTACATCCAAACAACAAAGGGAACAGTGTTGTTCTTGGAAGCTTTTAATGGTAAGGACACCATGATCTTGGTAGAAACCAAAGTGCCCAAAAAGAAAAAACAATAAATTTATTATGTAAGAACTTTCAGAAGAAGGAACATTAAAAAATACAGGTGCAATCAAAAGTAATTTTACTTGTATTTATGGAAGTATTTATGTTTTGATTCCAGAAGCAAACAACCAATTGAATCACCCACCAAAAACACCCTTACTTATGAAACAGAATTTGCTATGCTTTATGGCCACTACCCTGCTGCTGATAGCAGGATGCAAAAAAGATGATGATACGGAAGATGCAAGTGTTCAGATTGGCGATCAAATAACTTATCAGGCCTCAGCCACAGGCGGGGAACCTACCATGGTTGTAGGCTATTACAATGAAGAATCCAATTTGGTAACTGTTGAAAATGCACCGGCTACAGGCTGGTCCTACTCTTATACCGTTAAAAAGAATCCCACGTATGTAACTTTTGGTGCTAACGGCGGCACGGGGAGTAAAGTGACTGGTCGAATACTGCGCAACGGAACAGAAGTTAAAACCCAAAGTTCAGACTTCAGCGTTAATCTCACTTATCCTTAGAACTTTCTACTGGTTTGAAAGCGGGCGGTTGGCCCGCTTTTTTTGTCGATTTACTTGTGTTTTTACAAGCTTTTTTAACATTAGTTTACTAGTAAATTAATATACGGTTTACAAGTACTCTTATGTTTAAATAACTAGTGTGTTAGCCATCTATTTACAACTCATCACCTAGCTCTTTTGATTTTATATCTACAATTAGTTTAACAACTAAATTAAAACGCTCTTTACAAGTAAATTTACTTCTTGTTTCATGGTAAATCAAAAGCAAAATCACTTTCTAAATACTTTAAAATATACTTGCAAATATGAATGAGCTTTAAAAAGCAATTTCAAATAAATAATGCAAGTATTTCCGAAAAAATTTCACAAGCATTACGGCTTTCATTTTAGTTGTAGAAGACATCCTGGTTTACAAGTTAAATACATTCTGTTTTCAAGACCAATATAATAGTAAATCAACTTGCATTTAAAAAGCGTATTTACAACTATTTAAATAGCAAAACCACAAGCTTTATGGAAACACATTTAGTTATAGTTATACTTTCTTTTTTTATCCAAAAGAAGAACTATATTAGGTTTTGTTTTTACAACTAAATTTAAATCCTTATTAGTTGCAAATAGAAATGCTTTTTTCAATGTAATATTGCATCCTAATTTCAAATTGATGATCTACACAGTAGGAGGTATCAAGGGAGGAACCGGCAAAACAACCATCTCTGTAAACTTGGCCGTTTGGCTGGCAAAACAAGGAGGTGATGTTTTACTCGTAGATGCGGATGAACAGGAATCGGCAACTGATTTTACTTCTTTCCGGGAACATACCTTGAATGGAGAGACAAATTATACTGCCGTAAAGCTTACCGGCGATCAATTGCGCAGCCAAGTGACTAAACTGAGCAGCAAATACGATCACATCGTTATTGACAGTGGGGGACGAGATACGATAAGCCAGCGGGCAGCTTTGGTAATTTCAGATGTGTCCCTGTTTCCTTTCCGTCCCAGAAGCTTCGATTTTTGGACCATAACCAAAGTACAAAACCTCATTTCGGAGATCCGGACTGTAAACCCAGAACTTAGGGCAATGGTGTTTATCAACCAGGCCGACATCAGAAGCGAGGATAACAGGGAAACAGCAGAGCAATTAAAAGAAATCGAGGGCTTTGAGTTCATCCCGGATATGGTTTGCAACCGCAAAGCATTTGCATTAGCAGGAGGGCAGGGGCTTGCTGTTTTCGAACTGAGCCCACAAGATGCGAAAGCATCAAAAGAAATAAACGCATTATTCAAAGCAATTCCGCAATAATGGCAAAGAGAGTAGGATTACCGCCTAAAGCAGGAGCAGCGTCTGTACTGGACGAAAAGCGTATCATGGATATCATCAATAAGGGAGGCAGCACTACCAAACAGGTAGAAGATGCAGTAGCCGAACCGGAACAGCCAGTTGCACCGGCTCCTGCGCCAGCACCAGCGCCCGTGCAAGCATCATCCAGGAAGAAGGCTGAAGTAGAAGAGCATCCTGATACTATTAAGCAAACAACAGTAGCCCTAACAGTAGGGGAGTTGGCCAGGATCCGGACGCTACGGGAGCTACGTCCCAAACCCAGGACACAGCGGAAGCCAGCTATTTCATTAACCGAATGGGTGTTGGAAGCTGTTTTGGAAAAGTTGGAGCGGGAAGAAAAGAGTTTACTACACAAAAAACACTAGCAAAAAAGCCACTAGTTATACTTGTATTTTGTAACTGAAAGCACATTCAATTTTACTTGTAAATTAAAATGTGCTTTCGGTTTTAAGTACCCTCATCCGAATAGCTTTCTATTTTAAATTGAGCCAGTAACTCAAACACTTTGTAAGCTTCTGCACCAGTTGCCTCTGAGAAGCGTATTATATCATCTACCCGCCATAAGCTGCCGTCTATAGATTTTTTACGCAAAAACCCGCTTTTATTAAACCCCAAGGTTTCTGCCAGCCGGCTTCTGGGTATGTGCTGGTAAACGGTGGCGAAATTGCTGATCTTACTATTGTTGATTAGGCTTCCGATACGTTTTAGTGCATCACGCGTTAACGCATCAGTTATTTCTTTCCGGAATTCACCACCTGTTTTGCTTTTCGCCATACATCAAACTTATGTGTTATAGAGGCATCCTGCGGTAGGAAGGCAATTTGGCTTCAGCTTTTAAACATTCTTATTGTAGGTTTATTAAAGTTCATCCTTGTTTGGGGAATGAAAATCTGTGGTTTCTAAATCAGCTAATGGCTTCAATGCTGAATAGGGGAGGGGCATTCCTACCATCCGCACCAATATAAGGCCATTTGGTAGCTGACAAATGACTTGTGTCTCCAATACTACTTGTACCCGGTCGCCAGGGTTCCACTTTGTTTGTTCCATGATTCAAATGTTCTTTAAAGTTTAATGGCTTTATTGTTCAAAACTGTGATTGAGAAGAATAGGGGTGGTAAACTTCGTTTGCTCCTTTTTTTATACTTTATAATTTAAAAAAGTGTACCCGTGACATGACATAGGAAAGGGAATGAGGGGTGTCCGTATGTGTTTCTCCTTGCTGGTCGAACCCCACCACTAATCCATTCCCTTTGACGGGCACTCCTGAAATATGAAAACCTACTGCTCCTTCTATGCCTTCATCATCTACTAACAGGTCCATGTCTGGTAGATGAACCACGTCAAAGAGTCTGCAGCCAATTGCTTCATATATGCCGTCCAGCGAAAGTGGTAAGTCAATAAAGTATACTTGTCGGCGCCAAGCATCTATTTTGATAGCCTTAATTCTGTTAATCATTGCATTTGGTTTGATGAGATGGAAAAGAGTAGGGGAGGGGTACTCCCCCTTGTAGCATT
Source organism: Cnuella takakiae (assembly GCF_001953305.1). GTDB lineage: Bacteria > Bacteroidota > Bacteroidia > Chitinophagales > Chitinophagaceae > Flavisolibacter > Flavisolibacter takakiae. The sequence goes on along the minus strand of NZ_MTFE01000001.1, from coordinate 45,114 downwards.
AGGAAGCTGCTTTGAACATCATGTTGTGTGTAACAACATTGGTATTTACAGTTCCTAACTCTTCTGTATTTGTCTCTTTCAAACCGAGAATATGGTTGGCTGCAGTGATAATGAGCGTATAATCCCGCTGGAGTGCATCAATCCAGTTATCGATGTACCCAGCATTGTGATGCCTGGTATCTGGATATATGCCTGCTAAACCACATAGAAAAGTGGCGCCGATTTCCGCTATCAATTCTTCCTTACTGTACTCAGGGCTCCCAAAAGGTGCAGGCTTTACGCCTTTTTGGAAACGATCTAATCTGGAACTGTGGCCAGTTGAATGGATTAACTCATGGAAAAGCACTGAATAATACAACGATTCAGTCTTGAATGATGTTACGGGAGGCATGTTTACCTTGTCTTGAGCAGGTACATAATAGGGGGTAGCAGCTGCGCTCGTAATTTGAGGGCCATTACTATATCCCGCTACTATGTTTTGACATGCTACATTTGTGAGTTGGTTATCAGATGGGGGAGGAGGAGTGAGAATATGGAATGTTACTCCATCTACCTGGTCAATATTAAAAACGTAGTAGTAAAAGGGATATAGGCGGGTTTGTTTTTCCTGTGCTTCCCGGTCTTGTTCTATAACTTTCCAAAAAATAATTACGGTAGCTTTTTCTCCTTTACGGATATGTCCACCCAGCTCTTGAGCTTGTTTGAAAGTTAAATACTGTGGAGTTTGGTATCCTTTGGTGGCAGCCTTGAAGGATAAGTAGAATTGGTTAAAACCTGTGTATGGACGGCCGGTTACGTAGTTTTTTGCCAGCCCGGAATTAATAGCTTTTGAAAAAGGCGTACTCCAGGTCACATTTCCTTTTTGAAGTTCCTCAATGATTTCTTTTGTGATCGCTTCGGTGATCTGACCGAATTTGGTAGTTTCGCTGTGCATAATTAAAAGTTTATGTGTGACGCTTAGATTTTTTCTGCTTCGGAGGGTTGCCGGCCAGCAACCCTCTTCTTTATTAATAGATCAAAAAAAGTACCAAAAATGTACTTTTTAAGGTTTCATTTATATACTTTTCTTGATAAGATTTTACGCAATATCCAATGCGTTGTTAGTGCAGTTAATAATTATTGGGATGGTTATCTGGGTAGTTGGTAGAAGGAGCTTTAAGTACTCCAGATATTATGGAAGCAACTAACTGAAGGAGATTAAGAAATAGGACAATTAAACAGTATAAAATACCAGCAGCAAACTTAAAGATGTACTTGAGGACTTTTATTGTTACGTCTACGGAATGTGTCGCCCAATTTTCTTTTTGCTGCCATTTTATACTAATCCCTTTTGATCACTACGAAAAGCTAGGCTAAACTTCAAGTGATAACAAGCTCAACGAAAATTTATTTGTAAACATTAATCACCTTCTAACTTTTTGAATAAAAATAATTACAAGGTGATTAATGGTATAGGGTTTGTAATAAAACTATATCAGTAGTGAAGTTTTATCACATAATCTGGTTTACCTGATAAATTAGAATAAATCAACAATCGACGTTCGGCGACAAAAACCGAACTTTATGACATTTCAAAACTTTGACTGTTTGAACTAATAACAAAACCCTTAGTTATTGGTAACCAGCGCTATATATTAGTTCGGCGACAAAAACCGAACTTTTTTTGTTGTATTTATGTTGGAAATCTTGCACTAACTAGGTGAGTGAGCAGGAATAGACATCATCCTGGACTGAATAATTCAACTTTCGCGGTTAAATAAGTTCATGTTTAACCGTTCTTGCGTATTTAAGCAACGACAAATAAAGGGCCTTTAACTAGTAACCATTTTATTCCCTTTATTATGAAGGAATCGAAATAAATTTTTCATTTTTGCATTGCGCTTATATTGCTGATAACTAATGCTTTAGACTATATTAAGAGACAAAAACCGAATTATAGAAGTTTTGTATTTAAACGATGAGCGACAAAAACCGAACAATTCCTGCGCGGCGCCAGGTTTTTTTTCTTGTATAATCGAGATTTCTTCCTTTCAACCTCTTTCGAAACAGTATTTTCCTGCCATTCTGACAACTTCTCTCTTCTGAACATCAATTCTATAAACCTCTTTTTTTGTTGCTCAGTGTTTTCTTAGATCAAGTTGTGATTATAAGGAGCTCTGAAAGTAAAGCCCACAAAGCGTTTCCTAATTATGCGGGCGACAAACTCCGAACTTTGCAGAGACAGTTTCCGAACCGGTTAAGACAATTTCCGAACTTTTATAACGACAAAAACCGAGCACTTGAATATGGCAGGCGACAAAAACCGAACTTAAAATTGTTATCCTTTGCTTGCAAAGGCATTTAGAAGGCTTTTTATGATGTATGCCTGAGGGTTTGTGATCGTCTGTGTGTTCTTTCTAACATGGTCAATCAGCTCCAGAATCTTTACCTGGATCTCCTGCATAAAAAACTGTTCTCTGAAGATGGGCTCCAGCTCTTCTAATTGTTTTTGGCTGAATTTCATGTGGTCCCGCAGTATATACCTGCAATGGTCGGCTTGTTCACTTTTGTCCTGTAGCCGTTTTTGTGTAATTACTTTGAAGTTTAAGCCTATTACAGAACGCCCCTTCTTTACCTCAAATCCTCGCTCATTACAATCAAACCAACAATCTGCTACACCTTCCAGGTCGGCTTGAACAGGGAGCAGGATACGGCGTTTAAAATCAAAGAATTTCTTATACTCTCCTTCTTCCAATCCCAAGTCCTTATATAACTGCTCAAGTGGAATGAAAAACTCACCTTTTTGCCGCCAGGAGCAAAGCAGCATGTAAAGCTTGAGAGTGTACTTGTTGGTGGCCGACAGTGCCACTTCATAGAGGTACCTGGTAAAGTTCACTGGTTGGGCCTTACCATTATCCAATTGCTTTTTGTCAATTTCAATGAGCAGCTTTGCAACGTCTTTGTACATATGCAGGTACAGCACGCTCATACCGTTTTCTTTTACCGGGATGTCTATTTTGGTAACCAAACTGGCTACGGAGATATAATCTGCACCTAACTGGCTTTTTAGATAGGTCTTAGCATTCATCAACCCTGTGGCCTGCTCAACGATTTCTTTGTACTGGTTTGGCTTACCAATAGTATGCAAGGGAATGCCTACCCGGATCAGATCTTTGTTCTCTTCATTGGAAAACATTTCCAGTTGGCGCCAGTCCCTGCCTTCCATATCTAGCTGTATGGCCTTTTGGAACTGGTAGATTAGGCTGGCCAGCAGTTTGTACTGCGTAAGGGTAAACTGCTCAAAACGGCCATTTGTAACCCTATTTGGCTGGTAAATGAAAGTTTGACCAGGTAATAATACCTCGCTTTTCTTCTTTTTTTTACCAGCGGCTCCTTTAGCCTTGGCTATTTCGGTTTTTGTCGCCTTTGGTTTGGTAGCCTTAATAGGGGAGGGCTCCATACTAATCCAGTTTTAATGAGGTGCAAATTGTAACTCCAGCAAATGTAAGTTTAATAATGTGGCAACTAAAGCTAAGCACACAAACACATCTAAAATTACAACTAAAACTAAAAGTATTTGAGAACGAAAACAGCAAGTATTTTTAATTGCATAATTAACTTTCTTAAGACCCATGATTAGAGATGTTGTGCCAAATAGGATAGGAGCCTACATGAAAGGAATAAGAAAGGGAAAAAATTGTTGTAACAGTAACTATCCATGTAATAGTTCAATAAAACAGAGTACTGAACCCATCACATTGAAAAACATGGCACTGACACAAATCAAGTTGAACCACTTCGAATTTAAAAAACGTTTTTTACTGTTTTGCTCAATAACATAGTACAATATGCCACCAATTAGCAGAAAGAAGGCTGGAAGAAGGTAAAATGTTTTCATGGCAGTGGTTATACTACAAACAGGTTAAATGCTCAGAAACTATGCCATAGAGAGGCATACCGTGATACACCAATAAGCAAAACCAAAACACTTTGCCTCCTGTCAGTAAAATGTATACATCACGTAGTTAAACAGTGAAGATTGATGAAGAATAATGTGCATTTTTGAACAACTACTTCAACCATAGATGCCTGTTAATTATAAGCTTTATCCCACCAATTGGAAAGAGATCAGCCGCCGGATCCGTTTTGAACGGGCTAAAGGCTTTTGTGAAAGTTGCGGGGTACCGCACATGGCAATCAATCCATACACAAGCCGGCGGATTGTCTTGGCTTGTATTCATCTTGATGGCAACCGCAGCAATAATAAGGATAAAAACTTGGCAGCTTACTGCCAGCGGTGCCACATTTTACACGATCGCAGGCAGCATGTGTACAGCCGCCGCTATGGCCGGGAGGTTCGGTATCAAACAGGAACTCTATTTGAAATGGCTAAAGTAAAAGCTAAGCTGATCAAACGACCAAGAAGTTTCCGTTTTGTTTCAATTTTTGAAAACCCACAGGGTATTAAACAAACAGCGATGTTTGTTTAGCTAAAAGTAAAAACGGGAGTGGTGCCAATCAGCCCTATTTAACATAACAAAAATTATAGGCAAAATCTTTCCCCTATATTAAACGCGGTCGTTTAACATAATGTTTCCACTGAGTTCTAGGTGGTGATTGTAGTAAAGTCTGTTCGAAGCATAGTAAAAAAGGTTGATGGTAAGATCAGATGTTTCAAAACAGTACCTATAACTGCACCATCCTCCTGTCATGTGCGATAGCTCATATTTCTCTTACCTGAACCGCTTTCAGCAAGGTTTTTTACTTTTGCCGGATGTTAAGAGTGTTCCTGCTTTTTGTTTGCTCAATGGGTTTTGCGACCCTTTGTTATGCCCAGGAGCAAGATGACTCCACATTCGCAAAGAAGATCGATGAAGTAATCATCCGCTCCTGGATGCGTAGAGATATACAACGCATGAGCGAGGAACAAAACGGGGTGCTGGTTGGTGGTAAGAAAAACGAGGTCATAAACCTTGGTGCAGCGAACGCCAACATAGCCATCAAAACAGGCAGGCAACTGTTTGCAAAGGTTCCAGGGGTGTTTGTATATGATATGGATGGTAGCGGCAACCAATTGAACATTGCTACACGGGGCCTGGACCCGCACCGCAGTTGGGAATACAATGTGCGCCAAAACGGCGTGATCATCAACTCCGATATGTATGGATACCCAGCCAGTCACTACAGTGCACCCATGGAGAGCTTTGAGAAGATCGAACTGGTGCGGGGTACTGGCTCACTACAATACGGCGCGCAGTTTGGGGGCATGATCAACTACGCCACAAAGAAGCCTGATTCTACCAGGCCATTTTCCTTTGAAAGTGTCAGCACAGTGGGTTCCTTTGGGTTGGTAAGCACCTACAATGCTGTGAGTGGAACATCCAAGCGTTTTTCCTACTATGGATATTATTACAAGCGCCATTCCACAGGGTACCGTAGAAACAGTCAGTCAGATGCCGATGCGCAGTTCGTGCAGCTTCAGTACAGAATCAGTGATAAAGCAAGCCTCAAGGCTGAATTTGGCCATTCCAGGTACCTGTACCAAATACCAGGGTCGTTGAACGACAGCATGTTCAAAGTCGATCCTACAACCAGCACCCGTAGCCGCAACTACTTCAGCCCTGATATATATGTTCCTTCACTAAGCCTGGACTGGAAGCTGGCTAAAAGAACTAAACTGGTTGCGATTGCCTCTGGGCTGTTTGGGAGCCGTAGCAGTGTTATGCTGGATGCTTTTGCTGATGTTCCTGATACCATAAACAGGACAACAGGAGTCTACAGGAACCGTCAGGTAGACATTGACAACTTCAACAGCAGAACGCTCGAACTGCGCTTCCTGCACGAATACCGCTTCGGTTCGGTGTCCAGCAAGCTGGCCACAGGCGTATTATACATGAACAATGATCTGCAACGCCGCCAGCTGGGAAAAGGAACGACAGGATTAGATTATGACCTTACGCTTGTTGATCCGGGGTTTGTCCGTGACCTTCGTTTCAGAACAGGCAACATCGCACTCTTTGCTGAGAATGCCTTTCATTTCGGACCAAAGCTGGTTGTTTCTCCTGGGCTTAGGTTTGAAAAGGGCACTTCCAAGATGCGCGGCAGTATTCGCTATTACAACCCTGGAGAACTGCCCACGGACATCAAACATAGCTTCCTGCTGGCTGGGGTAAGTACGCAGTACAGCATTGACAAAGAAAATGCTTTTTACGGCGGCATATCGCAGGCATACCGACCTGTGCTCTTTAAAGACATCATTCCATCTACAACCTACGAGCAGGTGGATAAAAACCTCAAGGATGCATCGGGATACAATGCGGAGGCAGGTGTAAGGGGAAGGCTTGGGCACCTGCAATACGACGTGAGCTTGTTCAGCGTTTTGTACAAGAATCGGATGGGGACATTAGTATTTCAGGATAACACAGGGCAAACGTATACCTTCAGAACAAACATCGGCGACAGCCGCACAAACGGTGTGGAAGCCTTTGTTCAATACAAGTTTCGGGTGGCAGGACACCTGTACGCTGGATTATTTACTTCCACCTCCTACATGAATGCCATGTACGTTTCGGGGGTTCTCTCCACAGGATCGGAAAACAAGTCCGTAGTAGGAAACAAGGTAGAAGCCGTTCCAGATTGGATCAGTCGCAATGGGTTGGACCTGTTGTACAAAGGCTTAAGTATTACTGTTCTTTACAACTATACCGCCCATTCGTATTCTGATGCACTAAATACAAAAGCTCCAGCACCAAATGGAGCAAAAGGGCTGGTACCTTCCTATTCAATCTGGGATGTAAACGTATCGCTGAAAACCAACACCTTTCTGAGCGTTCGTGCTGGTGTCAATAACCTTTTAGATAAGCAATATTTTACCAAGCGACCCACTATGTATCCGGGTGCAGGTATCTGGCCAAGCGATGGCAGAAATGCTTATGTGACCATTGGTTTAGATTTAAAATAGGTAGGCATCCAGGAGTACCACCAAAATGTAACCATGTTATCAACACATCTGAGATGTGATGTGATTTTTGCTTTATGTGAGCTTATTGTAAATCTTGCCGATTAGTGATCACAACTATGGCATAGATTAAACTAACCACCGAAAAGTTTATATCCCATGTATTCAGCTAACCGCACATGAAGAAAATAGGCATCTTAGTTTTCTCATTCTAAGGGCAAAAACCGCTTGTAGGTAGCGTCCAAGAATAGAAGAGCTAACTTTACTATGGTTTTTCCTAGGATATTGGATTTTATACGAGGCTGCATTTCCATGCGGCCTTTTTTGATGCGGGTATAGCGGCTCTTGTAGAGTTCAAAAAAGCGAAGGAGTTATCAAGAACCTATATTAAATATTTAAATGTTTATGAGAATACGCTTAACTTTTTAGTGAAGAAGCAGGGATATCTACATAGTCTCACCCATAGGCTCCTTATCATTTACCCTATGTCATTGGTCGTTATAGCCCTTCTTTTGCTAAGTATAAGGTTGGCAACAAAGAAGCTACTTAACGAATAACCCCTGACTCTAGCCTTGATAAGCCTTCACTAAGGATACGTAGTAATGGCAAGTGAAAGGTTAGGGTGCTTGGCACGGCAGTTTATTGTACACCTTGCAATTCTCAACGCACAGTGTATGGAACCGTCTCACTACTTTTTATATTCAGGGTAGCCTAGTGGTTTAGTGATGAACTGGGCGCCAAGTGCAGTGACAAAGTCGCGATCACTGGGGCTACTTGATGTGGCAAAGACCACAACAGGCGTATCCGAATACCGGGGAATACTACGGAGCTTAGACAGAGCCTCTCGCCCATTCATCACCGGCATGTTTAAGTCTAGGACGATCAAGCAGGGATCTTCGGCTCGCGCCGGAAGCTGCGCGAGTTATTCAATAGTCTCCTTGCCATTTCGGACAACTACAAACTCGTGCTTTATGCCATTTTCTTTTAGGGCTTCCGCAAGTAGATCAAGGTCATCAGAGTCGTCGCCCACCAACAGGAATTTTCGGCTTAATAGAGCTGACTGAGGCATAATGGTTGAAAGATGATTTTTGGGGTTATTACAGCACCTGCTGCCGCGGTTTTCAGTTCGGGATCAACACAAGGATTAAAACATGAAAGTTCAGCTGATCTTGCTCATAGTAAACTTTTTAACGGAAATTGATTTTACTTGTGGCTCTTTGGATGCTGACTTGCCTGCCAACAATCTACCATTACTTTCAGGGTGTTGTATAAAGCTTCGAAGTTGCTGGGCTTGAAGAAAAAACCCTGTGCCAGCAGGTCATATGCGTGTTGGATTTACTTTTCTGATGCTTCAGGTAAGCCTGAACTTCCTTAGTCTTTTCCATGGTGATACTACTTTAGCTTTTACCAAAATAGTGCACTAAGGTCTGACGTATCTACAATACTCTTTACATTTGCAGCGATGAAAATCTTAGGGTTCATAATGGCATTTTTAGTACTGGTACTTAGCTGCTTGCCATGTGCTGACCAAGGGATGTCATCCGGAATCAAAGATGTTAAACATGAGCTTGTTAAGAAAATGAAAAGCCCAGAGAGTGGGGATGAAGATAGCTGTTCACCATTCTGCCAATGTTCCTGCTGTCCTGGATTTTCTATAGCTCATCCATTGCTAGCTTACGATTTTAGCACCAAACATATCAGTCTACTTTTTCCTCCGCCTACTTCTTCGAAACAAATAGGCATTCCATTACCTATCTGGCAGCCACCACAATTAGTTTAGCACCTCTTTTTTAGTGCTATTACAGCACCCCTCTTTTCTATTCATTAAACACCTTTATGGCAAAGTCTAGGCTTAGGCCAAACCGAAGGAAATACCCACAGTATACCAACAAGGAATGGCTATTTGACAAAAAGTCAAACAACTCATTAGTCGTTTTCGTAATCTTTTTGGCATTGATGGCGATACTCGGTTTGATCGGAGCATTTCTGAGATACTACAATATGGTAGTTAAATAAAGCAGGCATGTTGAACAAGATCATCGTATTCTCAATAAAAAACAAGCTAGTAGTTGGCATATTTATATTAGGGTTGATCGTTTGGGGCGGATACTCCCTTTCTAAACTCCCTATTGATGCTGTACCTGACATTATGTAAGGCTCCCCTGTCTTCGACCATTGAAGTGTAGAGGAATAGCTCTAACTCAAATAGAAGAAATATGAAAAAGAAAAACTTCACCGAGGCACAGATTGTTATCATCGTCAACCAATAGGAGGCCGGACCTCTGGTGAAAGAAATCTGTCGAGAACACGGCATCTCTGATGCTACTTTTTACAACTGAAAAAAGTTACGGTGGTTTACAAACAAGCAAAGTAATGCCTCTCGAAGACTCTGAAGAGGAGAACACAAAACTGAAGCGCATTGTCGCTAATCTCACACTCGAGAACGACGCAATCAAAACCGTTGTTGAAAGATAGTACGGAGGCCCGGGGCGACAAACGCGAGGCGGTAGGATTGTTAGTCAAAGAAAAGATCAGTGTTCGCCAAGCCTGCAAAATCGTTCATATCTCCCGTTCGCTCATTGTGTATCACAAAAAGCAAAAGGACGACAGCTCTTTGATAAACGCATTGCACGAACTGGTGGCAAAGCATGTTTCGATCGGCTTTTGGAAGTGCTATTATCGCTTGCGAAGGCAAGGGCTTGGTTGCAACCACAAACGGTTGTACCAGGTGTATAAGATGCTTCAACTCAACGTGAGGCACCGAGCAAAAGAAGGCGGCCCCAGCGCGTCAAAGAATCTTTGTGTTTGCCGGAAGGATTAAATCAGTTGTGGAGTATGGACTTTGTTTGCGACAGCTTAGTGGATGGAAGGCGCTTCAGGTTATTAAACATCATTGATGACTACAACCGTGAATCTTTGTCCATTGAGATTAACACTTCGCTGCCATCTCAAAGAGTCATCAGAGTACTAGAACGACTTGTTGAAACAAGGCAATCACCAAAGCAAATCAGAGTCGATAACGGACCGGAATTTATCAGCGACCGCTTACAAACCTGGTGCACGGAAAAGAGCATTGAACTCAAGTTTATCTAGCGAAGAAAGCCAATGCAGAATGCATTTGTGGAACGAAACAACGGTTCGCTTAGAAAAGAACTCTTGGATGCTTATCTGTTCTTCTCGCTTGCCGAAGTGAGAGCAATGGCCGAAGCATGGCAAAGGGATTGCAACAACTCCAGACCACACCAGGCGCTTGGCTTTGTACCGCCGCTGGACTACCTTTAATCCGTTTCCCTTTTGATCACAAAAAAAACTCTTGGAGAACGCTACACCCTCGTGGACCTAAAATTAGATGAGCTTACAAGAAGTGAACATTGATGATTTAGGTAGTTCAGGCTTTGGCATGATTCACGGAGCTTTCCGGAAGTCTGTTGTTTTGATCGCTATGCTTATTAAAAAACGTGTGGACACAAACTTTTTCAAATCTCTATGCCTTGATTTTTTTATACCAGACAACAGGTGTCCTGTAATAGTTATAATAAGCGTTACATCTGGCGAACATCCTTGTATTGAATTCAGATAAAACGAAAAAAAATTCAAAAAATTTTTAACAGCATCGAGAAGGTTCCAACAATTTTTTTAAAAGCCTGTAAAAAAAACCTGCCGCCAGGCAGGGTTTTCAACCAAATCAATATCATTAAGAGGGTTAGTAGCGGCTTTGTTCGCTGTTTTTATAGTACGAGCTTCTTGCCTCCTGTATCGCTTTTTCTTCTTCATACTTCAGGTTACGTACCCATCCTTTCCGTTGCTGGCGGCTTAAGCTTCTATCCTGCCGCACCGACCACCGGCGGTCTTTGTATTCGTTAGGTAGGTCTTGAACCTGAAGATCTAACTTGGACGGCCGGTACCTGTTATATGAACCATACGGATTCCCGAAATAAGAATTGTATCCAAAACCACGGTTATAGTATCCGAACGGCGCATAGCTGCCAATGCCCAAGCCAACGCCTACATGTGAACGCACCGGAACGTGACTGCGGACAGCGCCGTGATGCTGGGCAGATGCCCGTTGCAACACCAACCAGTAGCAAAAGAACCAATAGCAGTTTCATATATCTTGATTTAATTGTTTTATGCTTCCTATAACTACAAAAAACATACAGTTATTTTAAACATTTTCTTTATAGCGGTACTATAACAATAAAAGCCGAAAATCCTTACCATTAAAGCATTTGACTGGTTTTTTGGCAGTTTTTATTATCGCTGTCTGTTATATCTAAACAGGTGCTGACACAACGGCAACACCAATAAGTGCAACCCTGTTTGCAGGACATCTATCATGGTGTTTTTAAAACAGGTTCGCATGGCATAATTTTTTCAGATTTATCCTTAAATTAATTTTTATGGAAACAAACAATCAAAACCAGGGCAGTTCTTCATCAGACCAGAACCAGCGTACAGGCAATCAGGGCATGGGCGGCACACAAGGTGGCACCAGCGGCACCGAACAGCATCAGCATGCCGAGCATCACCAAGAAGAGGAACACCACCCACATAAAGAGCATCACGCAGGATTTGACCCCAACCAGCCGGAGCAGCACAAAGAGCAAGAACACCACGACCACCCCGAGCATCACCAGGAAAAAGAGCATCACTCGGGAAGCCAATCGCAATCGCTTTAAAATTTACCTACCAAAACCCTGCCTGCGTAAGACAGGGCTTTTTTATAAACTAAGCCAAAGTAGCATTCCATTTGCCGCCTGGCGGAGCTGCCTTAAACCCGCAATTAAATTATCGTGTCAAAAAACCGGCATAATTCTCTTGTGCATTTTGTCAGCAAGCTAAGGGCTGTAACAAGCTTATTTATATGCCTCGGGCTGGCAGCCCTTTGTTATGTGCTTGTATCGCTTTGGGGTATTGAAATTTTAACCCGTATCATGTTTACCTGGGATGTTTTTAGTCTGAGCATGCTGGCAGTAAGCTGGTTAACCTTTTTTCACACCGAATGCATAAACATTCGCAAGGAGGCTAAGCAACAAGACGAAAGCAAGGTAACCATCTTTATTATCGTACTAGCCTCCGTTCTTCTCAGTTTGCTTAGTGTTTTCATTTTAATCAATCAACAAAATGAAGCAATGATACAAAAAGACATGCACGTGCCTGTTTCCATCGTTGGTGTCGTTTTATCCTGGTTCCTGTTGCATACCATATTCACGCTTCGGTATGCCCATATGTTTTATAGTGAAAATAAAAGCAAGCCCGTCGTTGATGCCGGTGGGCTGGACTTTGGGGAAATGAGGGAGCCGGACTACCTGGATTTTGCCTATTTTTCCTTTGTAATCGGGATGACGTTCCAGGTATCTGACATACGAGTGGTGTCGCGCACTATAAGAAGACTGGTCCTGCTGCATGGCATTCTATCTTTTATATACAACACAAGCATCATAGCCCTTTTTATAAATATTATTGCAGGTATAAACAGGTAACGGGAACCTTAATTTTTAAATCGCAATAAATTAAACCTACTGCTAAATGCTATCATCAAATAAAGAAGTGGTCTTGAATAGGGTTCTTTAAGTCAAGGGGCAAGCCAACCAAAGTTACAAGTCCGGTGCGGGCATACATTTCCTGGATTGCATCTGCTTATGCTTTGCTGTCTTATGACGTTAAAAATAAATCACCTGCTTTTGCATGTATAAAATTTTCCAAATCCTTATACATACATCCCTATAATAACAAACAGGATAAAGCCCACAAAAAAGCTAAGGGTCATATAGGATTTCTCTTTTAGTTCGTGGGCTTCCACCAGCAACTCCTCAGTGACAAGATACAGCAGTGCCGCCAGACCGAAAGACAGTAAGGTCTCAAGCAGTTCATCAGACAGATTACCGAACAAAGTGGCTCCGGCAATGGCCACTACCAAAAAAAGCCCGCCGAACAGCAACAGCAATTTTGTTATCCGCTGCTTTGTGTAGCCATCCGCAGTTAGTTGTGCCGCCAGCGCCAATGCTAAGGCCATTATTTCAATCGTAAGTGCTACCGCCAGTAAAATGCCCTGTTCTTCGCCGGCTGCAAAGCCAATGCCCAACAACAATCCGTCAATGACAATATCAACACCCATGGTGATCAGGAAACCTCTTGCAGCTTCGCCTTCTAACGTGCCTTTAACAGACAGGTTTTGCTTGGTCAGCTTTTCGATCAGGAACATGAGCCCGATACCCGATCCAAAACCAAGCAATACTTCCAGCGGCAAATGCTTTTCTATAATGCCGGGCAGCAGCTCCACTGCGACGATGGAAAACACCACGCCTGCAGCAAAATGAAGAATAGCACCCCGAAGATTTTCGCTTGGCGATTTGTAGGCGGCAATCATTCCAGTACTGATTAAAACAATAGCGGGCAGCAGTGAGAACAGCAGTATTTTTAAGACCATCTTTTATTTTTATACATCTTCTACGAATTTCAAAACTTTTTCAACATCCCATGTCTGTATTTATATATCCATTTGCATAAGGGGGCTGCCGGTCAGAAACATAATTAGTTTAGCCTCTTTTGGTTAATAGTTCATATGAACGCCGTAGCTTTCTTTTGCAAGCAGACTATTCCATAAGGAGATCAGTTTTTTATATTCCGTTCCCACTGGCCGTATCTTGCGATCCATATCATACAGCCCGAGTGGGTTAATCCTGCCATTGTCTTCCCGCAAAGCGGTATCCCAATCGACCTGGTCAATCAGGCTGTACCAGGTAAAGCCAACCATCGGCACGCCGTCCTGCTTCAGCCGGTAAGCATTTGCCCATTCTTTTTTCAGCCAGTTTACCGCATCCGGTTCTTTCATATTTGTTTCCGTGTGCATCATAGGTATCCGGTAGCGGCTGAAGTACTGGCGGGAGATGACATAATAACCAAATATTTCACCTGCGGCCGAAGTGGTGCCATCGTCGTGTACCATGTGCTCATTGGTCCAGTAATAATCGTTGCCCATAATGCACTTTGCGGTTATGTCCTGCTGGCGAAACCATTGGTATTCTTCCTTCGTCATGCCGTTCTCCATCAGGTATTCATACATAATCACGCTTACCGGGTAGCCGTACGTCAAATCAAGGGAAAGAAATCGTTTTTCGTTTAAAAATTGCGCTCTGGGCAGGCAGTGCGGTTCAGCGGCGTGAAAATATTCCGATGATTCGCTTTGTATAAATGTTGCCTGAGGCTGCACTTCCAGTATTGCATTCATGGCCAGTATATTCGCTTTACAGATGTTCTTCAGAGCGGTTACAAAAGCCTTGTCGCTGGCGAGGCATTCGTTCCACCAGCCGTATTGCGCCGAAAACGTCGCGGCAATAAAAATCTCGTTCACCGGCGTGTAAAACTGCAAATAAGGAAACCGCTTGGCAAAGTCTTTTGCATATTGCGCAAAGTGTACCGGCCATTCTTCATTCTGGAAATTGCCGACCCAATCCGGCACTCCGAAATGGCAGAGATCAACGATGGGCGTGATGTTCAGTTCCTGAAGATATTTAAAGGTTTCATCCGTAAAGCTCCAGTCGTACCGGCCGGGTCCGGTGTGCACGTTGTAATAAGGCGGGCCGTAACGCAGAAATTCAATTCCCATTTCCTTTACCAGGTTAAAGTCTTCTTTCCAGCGCTGGTAATGCCCGGTTTTTTCCATTTCGTCTACCCGCTTTGTGGTACCGTCCGGCAGTTGAATGGTAGGATAGCTGTTTTCAATACCGGTGGCAAACATGAACTTATTTTCCATTCTCACCTTTTATTACTGATAAAATTTTTCAAGGGCTTTTTGTAACATTTTCATTAACGCACAGCTTTTCAAAAGCCCATGCAGCTATAAAATATTCAGCCGCCCGCCGTCCACGTGCAGGGATGCGCCGTTGATATAAGTTGCTTCGGCTGATGCTATAAAACAAACAGCCGCCGCAATATCTTCCGGCTTGCCAATCTTTCCAGTTATTTTTTCCACGCCGCTGGCCACGTTAGGATTACTCCAAAGCATGGGCGTATCTACCGCACCCGGCGCCACACAGTTGATGCGCACTTTATCGCTGCTGTATTCAATACTCATGCCGCGGGTAAATGCTTCCATGGCGCCTTTGCTGGAAGCATACGGAATGACGTTAGCGGTGGTTTCGTGGTAGTGTACGGAACTGATATTAACGATGGCAGCGCCGTTCATGTAGGGCAGGCATAATTTGCAAAACATGAAAACCGATTTCATATTCACTGCCATCACTTTGTCCCACTCGCCTTCCGACAATTCAAGAATGGGCTTAAAGGTCATGATAGCAGCATTGTTTACCAGCACATCCACCCTGCCCCACTTGTCCACTGTTTTTTTCACGGCATCTTCTACCTGTTGATAAATGGAAATATCGGTTTTGATAAAAAGGGCTTCGTTACCCGTTGGGTCAATTTCATTAGCAGCTTGCTGGCCGCTGTCCGAAATATCTATAATCACTACTTTGCCCCCTTCGGCAGCCATTTGCTGGCAAATGGCTTTGCCGATACCGGAGGCGCCGCCCGTTACAATACATACCTTATTTTGAAACCTCATAGTCGTTGTATAAGATTTTATAACCAGATGCGTTTAATTGCCCACGGCTTCCTTTACATTCTAGGTTCATATAAATTGCCCCACCATAAGCAAATGAAAAAATTGTTTGCGGCACCTTACAAGTGTGTTTCGTTCTCACTGTACTTTTCCGTTTCCAGTTGAATGGTGGTATGGTTTATTTTAAAGTTGGCGGTTGCGGCATTGTTGATTAGCGCCAGCAGATCATTATAAGGCAATCCGGCCTCTATCACTACATGCGCACTGAGTGCATTGTAACCGGAAGTGAGCGCCCATACATGCAAGTCGTGCACGGCTTTCACGCCGGCAACGGCCAGCATCGCTTTTCGAATTTCTTCTACATTTACATCAGCAGGCGTTCCTTCCAGCAGCACGCCCACCGCGTCTTTCAGTAAAACCCAGGTGCGCGGTAAAATAAAAAGACCAATACCAGCTGAAATTATGGGATCGGCATAATACCAGCCGGTGGTTAGCATAATAACAGCGGCAATAATGACACCTATGGACGTGAGCATATCGGACAGCACTTCAAAGTACGCCCCTTTCATGTTCAGGCTTTCCTGTGAGCCTTTTTTTAAAATGAGCATGCCGATGATGTTTATACCAAGCCCGATCGATGCCACAATGAGCATAGTCGTGCTCGATACCTCGGGCGGATTCTTGAATCGCCCGTAAGCCTCATATAAAATATAAAGAGAGATGCCGATCAAAACAACAGCATTGGTAAGTGCTGCCAGGATCTCTGCCCGGTAATACCCATAAGTGCGTGTAGCCGAAGCGGCCCGTTGCGTCATGTTGATGGCAAAAAGCGCCAGCGCCAGCCCGCCTACATCAGTAAGCATGTGCGCCGCATCGGCCAATAAGGCCAGGCTGCCGGTTACAATGCCACCGATAACTTCGGCAACGAGGTACGAGCCGGTCAACAATAAAACAGTTCTTAATTGTTTCTTATTCTGATACCCTGCTGATGCATTATTTCCGGACATAGTTAATTACACTTTTAAAAAAATGATCTCAACGCATAAAAATTGATTACTTGCGCATTCCTGTTTGCTTCATAGAGGAAATCACTTATACTGAACCGGCATTTTGCTGCAAGGGTAACAAAAGCAATCTCAAAACATCGTTCGCGGAGATAATAGTTCTTTCCAGCAAGTGTGTTGGACATAACAACACTCCTTGTTGTGATGTTTCATGTCCATAGGCTTCACCGGTTTTTTCAATCTATGGATTATGATAACTTCAGTTAAATTTTTACAATAACCCTATTGATCTTATTATCAGATAATCTAATCCTGTACGTTCCATCGGTTATACTGTTTTCCTTAGCAAGTTTCGTGACACGGCAACCAGCTATTATGAACAGGAATGGAATGATAACGGTATATAATATAAGTCCTGCTATTGTTTGCTGTTCCGATAGCTGGTAAAAGAATGATTGCTTTCTATAACTGCTTATTCATTTTTAATAAGCCATGTTTTTAACCACCTCGTCCCTTCGGCCTGCCTGCCAATGATATTTCTTGCCAGTATCTTAAGGGTTTGGTGCGATCCATATTTTAGCTCTGCATGAGCAAGCTGCTCTGCTTCAACATTTAGTTGAAGCATGAATTGAGCAACTAGCGTATCTACATTGGCGCCTTGCACTATTTTATCCTGCAACACTACATTTCCGGCTTCTCGGATGGCATTTTGAAATTCCTTTGCAGACGAGGATCTTTTGGCAGGTTCATTTTCTATGAATCGCGTCAGCTTTTCTATTTCGCTTACCTGGTCTTCTATCACTTTACGTGAAAATATTTTAAGCCTTTTGTTGTCCCCATTCTCTATTTGAAGTTTTGCAATATCTATAACTGCATCGTGATGTTCGATCATCATGAATGCAAAATCGCGGTCGTTGTCTCCGGATAACGGCTTCCGCTCGTTCCGCTCTATCATATGCTGCATTACCGCCGGCAAGCTATCCGTAACAATGGCAGTTTTGTCTTCATAGGGTATTTTATCATTCTGGATTGGTTTGTGGGAAGTTCCGTTACATGATATAACCATGACTGCGAGCACCCACCTGAAAAAATACGCCACCATGACTTTATATGATGAAAAACAGAAACTATACATTCATTTTTTGTATGCGTACTGCATTCAGTATGGCAAGCAACGCCACACCAACATCTGCAATAACGGCTTCCCATAACGTCGCCACGCCGCCAGCCCCCAAGATCAGTACGATCACTTTCACGACCATTGCCATAGTAATATTTTGCCAAACAATACTCCGGGTAACTTTGCCGATTTTTATCGCTGACACGATCTTGGAAGGCTGGTCGTTTTGAATTACTACGTCGGCTGTTTCAATGGTGGCATCGCTGCCCAAGCCGCCCATCGCGATACCGGCATCTGCCAAGGCCACTACCGGGGCGTCATTCACGCCATCGCCGACAAAAGCAATGCGCCTGCCTTCATTCTTTAATTTCTGTACCTTCTCTACTTTTCCTTCAGGTAACAGATCGCCATACGCTTCATCGATCCCTATTTGTTTTGCCACCTGATTTACTACGGTTTGCTTATCGCCGCTCAGCATGACGGTCTTAATATTCAGATCATGCATGGCCTTAACAGCAGAAACAGCATCTTCTTTTATTTCATCGGCAATGGTAATGTACCCTGCGTATTTACCATTAACTGCTACGACAACAATGGTATCAACCACCTCTTCGATTTCAGTGGGATAAGCGATGGAAAACTTTTTCATCAGCTTTAAATTGCCTGCCAGCACTTCTTTGCTTTCAATCCTGCCTTTCAATCCATGACCGGCTATTTCTTCTACATCCGTTGCATTGGTGGGATGGTCACCGGCATGTTCCACTATAGCTTTCCCTACCGGGTGAGTAGAATTGCGTTCCAAGGCTGCTGTAAGCCGTACCAACTCCTTTGCATCGATTCCATCAGGAACGATTTGCTGCACTTTGAAGACCCCTTTCGTCAAGGTGCCGGTTTTATCCATCACTACGGCATTCACTTTGGTCATCACATCCAGGAAATTACCTCCTTTGAATAAGATGCCGTTGCGTGATGCGAGTCCGATGCCACCAAAATAGCCGAGTGGAATAGAAACCACCAGAGCGCAAGGGCAGCTGATCACCAGGAACACTAAGGCCCGGTAAAACCAGGTATAAAAATCATAGTTTTCTACAAAGAAATAGGGAACCAAACAAACTGCTAACGCCAAGAAGAAAACGATAGGCGTATACACTTTGGCAAACCGGGATATGAATAACTGCGTTTGCGATTTGCGGGCGGTCGCATCCTGCACCATCTCCAATATGCGGCTTAGCTTGCTATCTTTGAACAGCGCATTCACCTTCACTTCCGATACGGTGTTCAGGTTGATCATACCAGCCAGGACAGCCTCCCCTTTATATTTTGTATCTGGCTTGCTTTCTCCGGTAAGGGCAGCGGTATTAAAAGACGCATTCTCAGAAATCAATTCGCCATCCAGCGCTACTTTTTCGCCCGGCTTAATTTGTATGATCTCACCTAACTGGATTGAAGACGGGTTGAGTACTTGGGTGGACCCATTCCGGACAACGGTTACTTCATCCGGACGTATATCCAGCAAGGCTTTTATGCTTGACTTGGCTCTTTGCACCGCGGCATCTTGAAACCATTCGCCAATGCAATAAAATACCATAACAGCGACCCCTTCCTCGTACTCTCCAATAGCAAAGGCGCCAAGCGTGGCCACACTCATGAGCACAAATTCATTGAAGAAATCGCCTCGCTTTGCCTTGCGGAAAGCAAGGTCAAGCACCTTGCGTCCTGCCAGCAGATAGGCGATACCATTTATAACCAATGCGGCAATTTTGGGCAGCTCTATTTTAAAACCGTACTCCAAAACAAGCAACACCGCTAGAATAAGCAGTGCCAGTAGCAAATCCCAATGCGCCATCCATCCGGATTTTTCCGCTGTTGCTTCGCTGCCATGGTCGTGATCATGGTCGTCACCGCCCGTATGATCGTGGTCGTGATCATGGACCGCTTTTTTCTGCACGGGTTGTTTCATTTGAACAACCCGTGTATCGTTTTCAGGGTTATGTTTTATGTCCATACTATAATATTTAATGAATGAAAAAACTAATAATTCCTACAAGTATTAATACGCCACCTGTAATACGTTTTTCATGGTGTTCAAAAAAATGCATATTCATCAATTTGATTCCCTGATATGCCAGCAGCACTAAGGCTACGATACCGGATATGCTAACTATAGCATACACGATTGCCATAAATAAAACTTGATTCATTCCGTAAGCACCCGCGGAAAGAAACAAGCTTTCCACCTCCAGGCAGGGTGACAGAAACATCATCAGTACAAAAATCATAATCCAACGTTGTTTCGACCTTCTATACCCGTTTATGTCTTCCTTCTTTGTATGATGGTGATGCGGCAGGTTAATGGTGAAATAAATCAAGCCGAAAAGAATCAGCAACACGGGGGCAATTAGGTGTATATACTCATCGTACCGATGCGCCAAAGTCTGCCCGATATTTCCCAACAGTATGCCTAATAAAACGGTTCCGAGCACGTGGGCAAAAGCGGATACGAACGAAACCTTTACGAGGTCGTTTTTGGTCCAGCCTTCTGCCTTTGCCACGGCTACCAGGGGCAGCCAGTGGTTGGGTATCAAGGCATGAACCATTGCTAAAATCAAAGTACCGAATAAAATTTGTGTCATCGTATGCTGCTCGTAATTAATACGTTTTTATTTACCCTTGCTGCATTACATGCTTGCCAAAGCAAAAAGAGCAGAGAGCAGCACCACGCATTTCCAGCAATTTAGTCTGTTCATGTTTTTTGTTTTTATTTGGGGTTTTGAAAAAAGTTTATAAAGAAAAGTCATGCCGCAACGTGTGTTCATGCAGGCAATAATGCAATGGCAAATTTGCCTTTCTAATGATGCCTGCCGCCGTGATGGCTGCTATAATTTTCATGGTGTCCAATATCCACATGATGTCCCAAATCTATATGGGGAACAATAACCTGATAAGCAAGGTACGGACGGTACCGGCGTACCGGCTTTCTTGCCCGGTATGTTTGCGGGGCGGAAACGATGTTTCCGGACGGGGCAACAGCTGATTGCTGCGTGGATGGCTGTGCATCAGAAAATACATCCTTTGAACCGTTTGCATAAACAATGTGTGACACCTCCGCTTTGCCGGTTACATATACGGGTCCACTGATATTGGACGACTTGTAATATTTTATTTCGTTGACGCCGACCTCCGCCACTTTGCCATTAATGGCTTCACCGTTTCTCAGCGTGATCACATCCTGCGCAGACAGCAGAGAAGCCGAAAACACGGCTATCAATATTGCAATAAGCTGTTTCATCTGTTTTCGCTTTTTGAGATTAAAAAGTAATATTGTCAATAATCATACGGAGTTGTTTTGGAATGCTGTTTTTGTCGGGAAGCGGCTCACTTAACTGCCATTTAATCCTATCCAGGATAGTGCTGCATCCTTTTCCGTTAACTTAAAAAATTTTACCTCTGCCTTGGTGAAGGGTTTCATTAAATCCGTCACCTTTTCTTGCCAAGGTTTCTCACCCACCATTGCTATTTTTTCAAAACCGTTTGCATGCGTTACATCAAATTTTATATCTTCCCAAAGTGCCTTTGCATCCCAACCTTTAAAATCCTCCATTTCAAAATACCACCTGATCGTTTTAAACTGCCGGAAACGGTCTACAAGCAACGGCAGCAACTTCGCATAAGCTCCTACGGTTAACTTTCCCGTCGCTTTTATGGCGATCAAATTGCCTGCTGTTTGCTGTAAAATCTGTATCATAACTTTTTCTTAATGATTTTCTATCTTATAACAGGGTAAGGAATCGCTTGAAGAGAAAGAAGGGACCGCTCAATGTCTTCTGGGGATTTGATCAGCAGCGAATCAAAATATCCAGTTTCCTTACTACAGACAATATTGAAAAACAATTCATCCTTTTGAAGGAAGGCTGCTACGTCAGGAGGTACGCCGGGATGCATCAAGTTTTTAAGTTCTTGCGACCGGTTCTCCTTCAGGCTGAAAATGCTGCACCAGGAAACTTTGTCGCCGAACGTATCTTCCGAAAAATGGGTTAGCATCTACAGGTCGGGCATGGAGAACAGGACAAACGGGTCTTTCTCATGGTGCCCTGCGTTGACAAAATTTTTGTCTTTCCCCAGTCCGTTATAATCATCCGCCAGCACTTCATACTTCCAGATTATGACTTCCAGGTTTTCTAAAGAAGCCTGTTTTTCTCTAAAAAGAGAAAACCGGGAATGACGTGATTCTTCAGACCCGGGGTTAACAAACAGCCAATGAGACATAATGATGAAACCGAATGTTATACACTGCACCTGCTGTTTCTATCGCAGGACCTGCCGGATCAATAGAAGAATTTGAAACATGCAGGTAATTGTACAACCCGTCTTTAAACTCTTTTTTGAAAAAAATGCTTACCATAGTAACTTTTTTAAATCCCCTACTGCCCGATATTTTTTTGTTGCCCAATAAATGCCTGTGACAACAAAATCATGTTAACCAACCAGCAAACCGGAAATAAAGTATGTACTTACGCTTCAGGAAAGTACATACTTTAAGGATTAAGCCATTTGTTGTTGCCCATGATGTTCATGGCAGGCCTGTTCGCATCTCCGGCACGCTTCTGCACAGCGTTTGCAATGGTCATGATCATGCATACTGCATTCGGCAGCACAAAGCCTGCAGGCTTCTTCACATACGACTAAAAATTTGTGCGAAACTTCACTGTCCCTTAGCAGCAGCTTGGCTCCCAAAAAGCAGATTTCCGCACAATCCCTGTCCAATTCTATACAGTGTGCCATTGCGGTTACGTCCTTTTCGTCAAGGCAGGCAGCAGCGCACGCTTCACAAGCCCTGGCACAGTCTAACAAGGTTTGGATTAAGCTTTCGTGTTTGTGTCCTGAATGGTGATGTCCGGGCTGTTGATGTTCCATTGTTTTTGTTTTTATAAGTGAATAAATGAAGAATTTTATTTCCCCCCACTTTGCTTTATATGGTGCGTTCCTGTTTTTCGCCTTTCCTTTTTATCTTGTTTTTCCACCGGGTGTACCAGGCCTGCCGGTCCAAAGACAATAGGAAGTATAATAAAAACGTCGCCACAGCGGCTAGGATAAACATATCCACCCCTACCGCTACCCCTACTGCGGCGGTGCACCAGACCGTGGCGAGCGTGGTTAACCCCTGCGCGTTGGCCGAGGTATTGTTCCGGTAAATAACACCGGCACCTACAAAGCCTATGCCGACCACGATGTTTGCAATGATCCGGGATGCGGATCCAATGTCTTGAAACTCGTGGGCTACCGCCGTGAACAGCGTGGAGCCAAAACAAACGGCTGCGTAGGTGCGGATGCCGGCATCTGCATCTTTCTTTTCCCGGTCGTAGCCGATGAAGGCGCCGAATGCAAACGCAACAATCAACTTTAAAACCATGACTAATTCAAATTGTACTTCCATACAGTTATGTACTCAGCGGTATGCACCTTTGAGGCTTTCACACCTTTTCATGCGTTTGCAAAAACTTGCTATGTGCTTTTGAAAAAGTTCATCCTGCTATTGAATAGCCTGTCAAAATTTATTATCCTTTATCAATGCCCTTCTTCATCTTCCGAGTTTTCCATTTTTGAAAGCAGGTCATAGGCGCCTTTTATCACCACTTTGCTTTTCGTGTCCCAATTTTCCGGCAGGATAACAGCTGTATAACCATTCTCGGTAACACCTATACCCACTTCTACCCGGCGGAAGGCAATGTGTTTTTCTTCTTCTTTTGATGCTACGCCCCCTTTTGCGGTGCTGTCACCTTTCGCTTCCCCAGCTTCATTCTCGTCTAAAACAAAAATGTAGCTTTTTCCGCCTGACTGCACCACGGCGGCTTGCGGCAAAGCCGGTGCAGACGAAGCCCCGACCTCCAGAATAGCATTGATGAACATGCCGGGTAACAGCGTTTGCGACGGATTGTGGATGCGGCCATGCACTTCGACTGTCCGGTCCACGTCAATATCTTTTCCGATCAGAAACACTTCTGCATCGCGTTCAACACTATCGCCTGTCGCCCTGAAGCGAATTTTTTGTCCCATCCGCACTTGAGGCAGATCCTTTTCAAACACTTTTACCCGTATCAATATGTTACTGGTATTCGCCATGTCTGCAAGGAGCTCATTGGCACCGATGTATTTACCGACATTGGAATACACTTTTGTAATGTACCCGTTGGATGGCGCAGTAATATTAATTCTTGAGGTAAACTTTCCGGAACGTACATTACCGGGATTAATATTCGCTATTCTCAGACGTGCTTTTAACCCTTCCACACGGGCTACCATGCTGGTGTACTCACTGCTTGCGCGTTGCAGGGACTTGCGGGCAGCGATGTTTTCCCGCACCAGTTCTTCCTGGCGGGCTAAGTCCTGCTGCAAAAATGATAACTGGCTGCTGCTTTCCAGGTAGTCCTGTTGCATTTGAACAAACTCCGGGTTTTCAATGGTTGCAATGACCTCACCCTTGCGGACAAACTTGCCTTCAATAACATTAGTGCTCCGGATGGTGCCGCCATAAGGGGAGGCAATGGAGATCAGATCCTTGGGCGGGACATCAATAGTGCCGGACGCTTTGATGTAATTACTTAGGTTGGTGGATACCACACTTCCCAATTGAATACCCACCGATTTATATTGCTCGTCGGTAAACTCAACGACATTTGGATCATGCTCTTCCGTAGCCGTTTCGGCAGCAACAGGTTCTGCTGCTTTATCAGCATTGCAGGCAGCTAAAAAAAGCGAGGCGACAACGAGTACTTTGTATATTGAATTAAACATTTGCAAATAAATTTTTTAAAGACCTGTAATCAGTTCGAGTTCGATAGCGGTTTGATTATATTCATTTAATATTTCGATGAATTGGCGGCGCACATTATTGGCATTGTTCAGCGATTGCGATAACTGGTAATAATCCATTTCACCGGCTTCAAAGGCCCGTTGCGAGGTGCGGATCAGTAGTTCCGCCTGCGGCAGCGCCGTATTGCGGTAATACTCCAATTGAATGGCTAACCGGCGTAGATCGGAAAGCAGCAGCGAACCCCGTTGGGACAATCCGAAATAGAATGCCTGTACTTCGGCTTCCCGCCGTTGCTGGTTGATTTCGACGGCACGGATCCGTGCCCGTTGCGGTTTGGCGAATAGCGGGATGGAGATACCTGCTTCGACGCCCTGAAAGCGTTTACCAACGCCATAGTATTTTGCTACACCATCTTTTTCATGCGTGCCCACCAACGATTGGTTGAAATAACCCACATTGAAATCCGGCAAGAGCTTGCTCCGTTCTACTTTTATTTCTTTTCCGGCTACGGCAATCTGGCTGCGCAGCACCTGCAGTTCCGGGTTGTTCCCTAAAACGGAACTGTCCAACGTTAAAGCCACTGTTTTTTCCCGCAATACCGTGTCCTGAATTCCAATAACTGTTGAATCTCCCGTATACCGGCTTAACTGCTGGATATCTGTTTTTGCCTGTTCTTCCAGTTGCCGCCTTTGTGCAATGGCCTCTTGCAACTGCGTATTGGCATTGTAGCGTTCCAAAATATTAGTTTCGCCGGTTCGGAAGCGAATGTCGGCTGCTCGGAGCACCCGTTCGTACAAGAGGATTAACGAGTCGGTCAGTCTTCGTTGTTCCGTGCGGTAAATGAGCCGGTAGTAAAGGCTTTTTACCTCGTAGTTGATCCGGCTCTGGTACACCCTAAGTTGCAACTGGCTAGCATCAATGCTGGCATCTGCTAATTCAGACAGCCTTCGCAAATAAACCGGGTTGGGTATGTTCTGCGAAATGGTTATGTTGTTGTCATAGGGTACGGGACTGTTGTACTGTCCATAGGTGAGTGTAATGTTGGTTTTACCAATATCCCGTACCGAGCCGCGTAACGCCTGCTGGTATTGTACCTCAAGATTTCCCGCCCGTATATTTGGATTGACGCCAAGCGAAGTATTGACAGCCGTAGTGAGATCAATGATGCGGGCTGGTGATGTTTGTGCCTGAACAGAACTGCTACCTAATAACAAGACCAAAATGGCAACCGCCGGAGGGACGGATGGCGGCACCTGTTTACGCTTCCGTTTTGCTTTCCCGGCACCAATCCTTTCAAAAAAGGTGTACAGCACCGGCAGAACGATGAGCGTAAGCAATGTCGCGGTAATCAAACCACCAATCACCACAGTTGCCAACGGCTTTTGTACTTCACCGCCAGCGCCGGTTGAAAGTGCCATTGGCAAGAATCCCAAGGACGCTACGGCCGCGGTCATCAGCACCGGACGCAGCCGCACTGCTGTCCCTTTGAGGATAATTTCATTCAGGTCGGTCATGCCATCTTTCTTTAACCTGTTGAATTCGGTAATGAGCACAATGCCGTTTAATACGGCAACACCGAACAGGGCAATAAATCCAACGCCTGCGGAGATACTAAAGGGCATGCCACGTATCCAAAGAGCAAACACACCGCCGATCGCCGACATCGGGATAGCGGTAAATATGAGCAGGGAATATTTAAATGAACCAAACGTGAAATAAAGAAGTAACAGGATTAATCCAAGGGCTACCGGCACAGCTACCGACAATCGCTTATTAGCTTCTTCCAGGTTCTTGAATTGACCGCCATAGGTGATGTAATAGCCGGTAGGAATTTTTACTTTCTGATCAATTTTTTGCTGCATTTCCTCCACCACAGAAGCAATGTCCCTGCCCCGCACATTGAAACCAACGATAATCCGCCGTTGTGCCTGTTCCCGCTGTATCTGGTTAGGACCCAACTGTAAGCTGACGTCGGCAACCTGCTCCAATGGAATTTGTGTACCGTCAGCCGCTGTAACATACAAGCGTTTTACATCTTCGATACTTTGGCGTTCGCTTTGTTCCAGCCGTACCACCAAGTCAAACCGTTTTTCACCTTCAAACACTGTTCCGGCAACACCGCCCGCAAAGGCGGTATTGATTGCCTGGTTTATATCGGATACGTTCAAGCCGTGCTGAGCAATCTTATCCCGGTTAAGCTTTATAGAAATCTGCGGCAGTCCGCTCACCTGCTCTACATATAAATCTTCGGCGCCTTTAACAGTGGGAACAATTGCGCCGATCCTTTTAGAAAGATCGGAGAGCACCTGCATGTCCTCACCAAAAATCTTAATGCCCACGTCCTGCCGCACGCCGGATATTAATTCATTGAACCGCAGCTGAATAGGCTGTGAGAAGCCAAAGGATACGCCCGGTATGCTTTCCAGGGCTTCTTTCATTTTTTCGGCTAATTCTTCCCGGTTATCGGCGCTGGTCCATTCTTTTTTGGGCTTCAATAAAATAGTTAAATCGCAAGCTTCTATTGGCATCGGGTCGGTCGGGATTTCGGAAGCGCCAATCTTGCCCACCACTTCTTTTACTTCCGGAAACTTTTTCATAAGAATGGTAGAAGCCTGGGTTACTTTATCAACGGTCTGGCTTAAGGAGCTACCGGTCAGCAGCCTGGTTTCCACGGCAAAATCACCTTCTTCCAGTTGCGGTAAAAACTCACCGCCAAGAAAGGAAAAGATAAAGAAAGCAACAGCTAATAATGCTATGGCGATAGCAACGACCATTTTCCGGAAGCGCAGAGCACCTTTAAGAATAGGTTGATAGAACCGCTGAATCCTGTCCATCATTTTATCGGAAAAATTTCGTTTATGGCTGATGTTCTTGCTCAGGAAAAGAGAGCTAACCATCGGCACATACGTCAGCGAAAGGATGAAAGCACCCAGAATGGCAAACGAAACGGTTTGTGCCATCGGACGGAACATCTTTCCTTCAATACCTACCAGGGCAAGGATGGGCAGGTACACAATCAAGATGATGATTTGACCAAATGCCGCTGAGTTCATCATTCTTTTGGCTGAGGCAGAAACCTCATGATCCATTTCGTGTTGGGTGATTTTACCCGCCTTCCTGCTTGCCAAATGATGCATAGTGGCTTCCACGATAATGACGGCGCCGTCCACGATCAAGCCAAAGTCAATAGCGCCCAAACTCATCAGGTTGCCCGATACACCAAACACATTCATAAGGGAAATGGCAAACAACATGGCGAGCGGTATTACCGAAGCTACGATCAAGCCAGAACGGATATTACCGAGAAAAACAACCAAGACAAAAATTACAATCAGGGCACCTTCGATGAGGTTCCTTTTTACGGTGTCAATCGCTCTGCCTACAAATTCGCTTCGGTCCAGAAACGGCTCTACTTCCACACCCTCAGGCAGTGACTTCCGGATTTGCACCATTCGCTCCTTAACCCGTTCCACCACTTCACTGGAATTGCTACCTTTCAGCATCATCACAATACCGCCTACGGCTTCCTTATTGTTGCGGGTAAGGGCACCATAGCGGTTTGCCGTGCCAAAGCGCACCTGGGCAATATCACGAATGGTGACGGGAATGCCGGTTTCTGTTTTTTTGACTACAATGCGCTCAATATCACCCAAGTTGTTGATGAGCCCTTCGCTACGGATAAAATAGGCATTGGGCTTCCGGTCAATATAAGAGCCCCCCGTGTTCTGGTTGTTTTGTTCCAGTGCGGTGAAGATGTCCGCAATGGAAATATCATAGCTCCGCGTTTGGTTGATGTTCAAGGCAATTTCATATTGCTTCAAAAAGCCGCCGAAACTATTCACTTCCGCAATGCCCGGCGTACCCAGTAATTGTCGGCGCACATACCAGTCTTGCATGGTACGGAGATCCATGGCATTGTACTTATTTTCATACCCTTTTTTCGGGTGAACGACGTATTGGTAGATTTCACCCAGACCGGTGGAGATGGGGGACATTTCCGGTTCGCCGGCACCATCGGGGATATTACCCCTGGCTTCGGGCAACCGTTCGGCCACTTGCTGCCGTGCCCAATAAATATCAGCATCATCATGAAAGATGACGGTTACCACAGATAAACCAAACCGGGATATGGAACGCACTTCCTGGATTTCCGGAATGGTGGACATCGTTTGCTCGACCGGATATGAGATGAGTTGTTCCACCTCCTGTGCAGCTAGGGAGGGGCTGACGGTAATAATTTGTACCTGGTTGTTCGTTATATCAGGTACGGCATCTATGGGCAACTGGCGTAAGGAATAGACACCCCAGATAATCAGCCCAAGGGTGAAAATGCCGATGACCAGCTTATTCTTTATAGAGAAATCAATAATCTTTCCTAACATGTCTGAGAATTATTTTGTTACTAACCGGTAGTATTGGATCAGCGCTCCAGCAATCGCCATCAAGGCAAGGATACTGAGCAGGACACCGATAATGGTCATAGCGATGGTTTTGCTTTTAGACCATTTAGGATCCTTGGTTTTTTTGCTGTATTGTTTGCGGGTGGGTCTAAGCCGGGACTTAGCCATTATACAAATAGTAAATAGGGAAAATGGTGAAATGTACCACTTAGGTATGCACAGGCAGTGCATACAGAAATAAATGCTTAATTAGCTTAACAACTGAGGCGGTTGCCAGATAGATAACGCAATACCCGGAGGGATACAGGAAGATAAGGAAGAAAACGATGTCGTTGCGTAGGTGATAATCAAATTAGTAAAAGCAATAGGATGATTGATGGAATAGCCGGCACAACAACAGGTGCATTGGCAAAATGGCGGGCAGTTGTCGCCCTGAGAATCATTGTGATTTTCCGTTGTTTTTGCGAGTACTGTTTTGTTTTCACCCGCTTTCATAGCATAAGCTCCGTCGCTACAGGACAAGCATCCAAGCCCAAGTATGATAAAAGCCATTATGAAAGCAAAAAATTTCATGCGCTGCAAAGATAATAATGATCTATCGTTGTTTGAAATCAAAAATTGAAGCAAAGTTGCGAAACCTGCTAAAAGCGTAGTGTTGAATTAATAGAAAACAGTATTTAAAATCTTGTTAACACCTGAAGGTGATAGAATTCCTATGTTCTCCTCAGAATTCCCCTTTACTTGTCATACCTAAGTTATCACAATAGCGACAATTTTATAACCCGTCGCTTTTTCAACAACTATCTTTTTATTTATTCGATCACCAGTTTTGTCGTAGCCAATTCCTTGTTTTTCCCGTGTACCTTAAGGAAATATACACCCCTGGCTAACTTTAGCGGTGCAACATCCACATTTAATATGGTACCGCCTGCTCTTACTTCGGTATTTGCAATCTGATGTACATGCCCCAGGATATCCACCAATTGCAGCGATACAGTGCCTTGGTAAGAAGCTGGAAGCGCAACTTGGAACTTGTCTTTTGCCGGATTGGGATATACCCGCAGCTGCTGGGCAGCTACCAAAAGGCTAGGGTCAGTTGGCAGTAAAAAAATGTTTGGCGGCAACTGCGTATTAACCGTTACCGAAGGCCTTTTCGAGGTAGTAGGCTGAATAATGACGTAATTGATCTTCGTGTTGGTACCACCAATAGCATCTAAAGTGAGCTTGCCATCAGATACACTTACAGAGATTGTTGCCGACTTGAACTTGTTGGTGCTTGAAGATGTAAAGCTTACAATTGCGGGAACACCTTCTATGTTAACGCTGTGCTTGCTGTCGTAATAACTTGCATCGCCAACGGAAACGGTCACATCATAGCTGCCGTTAACCACCTCTGCTTCCCATTTGCCTTCCACCTTTACACCGTCGAAAGTGCCGCTTGCCTGGTTGGCCTGCATATGCATAAAAGTAGCAAGGGTAGCATCAGCAGGTGTTTTACGGTTGCGGCCGTTACCCACCAGGCTTACAGGGCTGCCTGTGGTGCGGCTAAGCCAGCCGTATGTATTGCCTGTGCCTTGTCCTGCAGAAGTACGGGAACCAAATGCCTGCCCAAAATCCCCTACCCAGCCGCTTGGCGCTGCAGTGGCATTATCTTGAAAGTTTACTTTCAGGTTGGTGAAGTTGGCAGAGGCCCCCGCTAGAGTAATCACCAGCTGTGGGGGGTTAGACCCAAATTCCTTACTGTTAAAAGAAAGAATCCGGTTTTGCCTGGCTGTATCCATTACAACAAAGGAAACAACACCGTTTGTAGCGGCTTCTTGTTTTACAAAGTTGGTTACGTCAAACTCATAGTAAGTTTTAGTTGCATTGATTACGTTGGTGTAAAGGCTACTTGCAGGCGGTGCATGCGCATTGTTCCAAGTAATGCCCGCTTCTGTCCAAGTATCGTTTGTGAGGCCCTTAACCGTAATGTAGGTATTGGTGTTGTTTTCTGTATTACGGCCATACAGTCGCAATTTGGCCATTATGATACTGGATGAATTTACCGGGAATTTCAGGTATGTCCTGCGCTTATAACCTGCCGTAGTAGTATTATCAAGTTTAACCAGCAGGGAGGTATCATTGCCATAGTTGTCGCCGGCATAGGTGCCGTCGCGCACATATGAGTCTTCAAGAGGTGTTGCCGATATGATGTTTTCGGCTACAGCCAGGTCACCACGGTAAGTAGTGCTGGTACTAGAGCCACCAGAGTAATAGATGCTGTTGCCTATAAAACCTGCTACACCCGAAAAGCGGGCTTGTGGTAAAGGGGTAAGGTTTGTCCAGGTGTCGGTGCCCGGATCATAGGAAGAAACCATACTGGTACGGCCGGTCTGGTGTACAGTTTGGCCGCCAAGCACAATGATCCGGTTGTTTACCACTACAACGGAGGAAGTTATATGATTGCGGCCTGCAGCACCCGCAGGCACCGGCATATCAGCCATTTGCGTCCAGGTGTTTGTTTCCGGATCGTACCTGTGTACGTCCTTCTGTGGCACCAGATCAGCATCATGCTCGTGCTGCCCACCTATATAGTATATTTTACCCCCAAGCACTGCCGATCCGCCATGGTGGCGCGGGTTAGGCAGTGGCGCAAGGTTTGTCCAAGTGTTAGCACCGCTGGATATATCTAACATGTAGTGGCTGCCTAGGTCAGTAGTACGGGATGCGTTAGTTCCGCCTATATAATGGAGCCTGCCATTCAGATATACCATTTGTCCGGCCGAAATCACAACCGGCAGGTCTGGCATTTTGGTGTAGGTGTTGGTAGCTACATTGTAGCGCCATACCTGCTTGGTTCCAAATATCTGGCCTGTGCCGGCAGTGTTGGAAGTATATCCACCTGCAATGTAAATGTTGGTGCCATCAGTAGCAATGCCGGCATGCGTTACGCCACCGAACGAGGTTCCATTTGGTGTAAATGGCAGGTCCGCAATAGGCGTCCAGCTGTTAAGTTCAGGGTTATAAACATAAGCCCGCTTTGTGGGCGTAAACGTCGTCTTTTTGCTGTCGAAACCGCCAAATGAATAAAGCTTTCCATTTACAACTTTAGCCTGGCCTTCATTTAAGGTAAAAGGCTGCGGAGCTACAGTGCTCCATCTAATGGTGTTAAAAGAGGAGCTTTGGCTATAGGCCGGCAAAAAAATTAAAGCAACCGCAAAACTCAATAAAAAATTCTTCATTGATGCAGGTAGCTGGCTTGATTGCTTTGACTGGGTAGGGTCGATTTTTTTCACTGTACCTAAATTTGTTGCAGAAAAAATTTTTCTGTTCCGAAGCAAGCACTTTCAATATACTTACTTGTTAGCGCTGGTTCCTATCTTGATCATTAGCAGTATAACAAAGTTAACCACTTAGCGCACTGATTCTGTTTGCTAGACCATCAATACAGTTAATGAACCTACAGTTTAGACCCTCAGTCGCATGAATAGAAGGTAATGCGTTTAATGTACAGTTTCAAATACATAAATACGGCCAAACATGTGCTTAACACATCAATAAAAGCTATATTGTAATTGCAAGGAATGTTTATTTAATAAAAATAGAAAGAATTCACTAAAGGATAAGTTTCAACTTCATGACTGTAGATTGCTGCTTATCAGAATATTCGATATAAGGAAACCCATCTGAAAAATTGCCGAGCGCAATTATCCTTAACTTTTCTTTATCGAGGACAAAAGTAAGCGGTTGAGTTTTGTTTTCTTTGGTATGTTAGGTTCAAGGACTTCATACCATTATTAGTAAACCCTTCCACCAGTTGAACCAGCTCCCATATGCAGCCGCACAGCTGATCTGGCTTCTAAACGATTAATAAATCGTCTCTTTTCGTTTTTCCAGTACTTGGGTTAAGTTTAGGAAACTGTTTCAGTGCAGAAATCTTTTCTTACAGTATCTTCTCGCATCCGGCTTTTTTAGTGCATCCACCTGGAGGTGTACGCGCCGATGAATTTGACCACCTTAGGCCGAAGCAAACTGACCACCCTTTTTGCTGGCGAAGAGCAGTGGTTCATACATGTGTAGGTGGTGATTGATTGGGGTTGATTTTTTAGTTTACAATTGGCCGTTTTCTGCTTCAAATTTAACCAGCAGCTCCGGTACTTACCCCCTTTCTTTTCCTTAAGGATTCACCTTTGAGCTCCAGGCGGTGCGCTGTATGTACAATCCGGTCCAAAATAGCGTCGGCAATGGTTTGCTCACCAATCACTTCATGCCATTTGCTCACCGGCAGCTGTGAAGTAATGATCAGCGCCCCTTTGCCATGGCGGTCTTCAATGAGTTCCATCAGGGCAGCCCTACTACCTGCATCAAAGGGCTGCAGGCCAAAATCATCGAGGATGAGCAGGTGCTGCCGCTCAATCCTGCCCACTTCCCTGAGGTAGGAACCATCGGCCTTACTCATCTTCAGCTTGGAAAACAGCTTCGGCACACTGTGGTAGATCACCCGGTAGCCCATGGAGCAGGCGTGATGCCCCAAAGCAGAGGCCACATAACTCTTTCCAATACCGGTGGAGCCGGTAATAAGAATGTTTTCCCCCTTGTCAATAAAGGAGCAATCAGCAAAGCGCATCACTTCGTTTTTGTCCAGATTGCGATCGGTGTGATAATACAGGTCCTCCAGCAGGGCCTTGTAGCGGAAGCGGGCGCCCTTTATTTTCTGTTCAATGGAGCGGTTCTGCCGCTCGTCCCATTCTGCCTCTACCAGGTGAGCGATCATCTCGTCTGGGGTGTAGTGGTCCGTGCGGCCGGATTCAATGTCTGTTTTAAAGGCCCGGTGCATACCAAGGAGCTTCATGGTTCTTAATTTTTCCAGTGTGGTTGCATTCATGTCTTTGATTTGTTTTTGAGTGGTTGTTTTGATGGTTACTGATAATAGTTACCTCCGCGTATGTTGTCATGCAGGGGCATTTTGAGTTGGTCAGTTTGGGCCGGCGCTTCTTTTTTATCCAGCTCTTTTTCCAGTATGAGCTGAATGGTTTTGTAGTTGTAAGCCTCAAAGCTCAAGGCCCGCCGGCAGGCGTTTATCAAACGTTCGCCACCGACTTTCTTTATAAAGCTCAGAATACCAATACAGGACTTATAGGCCTGTTCGGGGTGTTGTTTGCGCTGGAGTACTTCTTGGATATATAGCTTTACATCCGGGTGAATGCTTTCTGCCCACGCGATAAACTTCTGGGGCGTCCATTCCGCCACAAAGCGGTGGGTGGAGGCCAGGTGCTCTTTATCGGTGGTGTAGTGATAAGGAACTTTGACCCTCCCATGCAGGGCAATGCGCTGGTAGTTGTAAAAGATCTCCACCGAGTGGCGTGAGAAGAGGAGCTTTACTTTCTTTCCAATGTAGCGGTACGGCACACTGTAGTAGTGCTTATCAGCACTCAGGGCTACATGCCCGTTTTTGGCCACCGTGGCATACAGGCATTTTTTGAGTTCATAGCGAAGCGGTGGCAGGGGCATGAGCACCGCTCGTTCCACTTCTTCAAACTGTCCGCGGCGACTGTAGTTCCTGCCTTTGAGCAGGGCGTTGTTGTGTGCTTCCAAGGCTTCTCTGATGGCAGTATTGAGCGAAGAGAGGTTGTGGTAGTCGCCACCGCTGATCCGGGCATAGATGCGGCTGTAGGATAGTTTGACGGCATTCTCTACCAGGGCTTTATCGCGGGGGCGGTAAGAGCGGGCCGGTAGAATGCAGGTGGCGTAGTGCTGGGCAAAATCCAAAAAGGTCTCGTTCAGCGTGGGTTCATACTTACTGCTTTTGGTAACCGCAGATTTTAAATTATCCGGTACAATGGCCTGCGGCACGCCGCCGCAGTAATGCAGGGCGTTTTCACAGGCTGCGATAAAGTCTTCTTTGCCCTGAGTCATCACCGCTTCCACATAGGTAAGCTGGCTTGCGCCCAGGATGGCAACAAAGACTTCTACTGCTGTTAGCTCACCGGTTCCCTCATCAACAATATGGAGCTTGTCACCGGCAAAGTCCACAAAGAGTTTGTCGCCCACTTTGTGCTCCATGCGCATAGTGGGACTCGTTTGGGCTTTCCACGCTGAGAGATAATGCTTGAACTGGGAAAGCCCCAGGCCGTCCGGATGCTCAGTCCTGTAGCGCTCCCAGAGGGCCTGCCGGGTCGCCCCTTTTTTCTTTAATTCTTTATCCAGGGTGGGAAAGAGCGCAAGAAGGGTTTGCAGTTTTTCGCTCAGCGGCTTTTCTGCTCCCTTTACAAACAACTCTTCCAGGTCTTTATCACTGAGGGTAGTGATCTGTTCAAAGGTTAGTCTGCTATCGGTAAAAGCCCGTAAATATTTTTTGAGCGTGTTGCGGGAAATGCCTGTTTGATGGGCGATTTGCAGCTTGCTGCGCCCCTGGCTGTGTAGTTGTAAGATCTGTCTGATTTTACTCATGCTGATCGGTTTATTGGCCATCCCTGTTTGTTTTCTTCGAAAACTAACAGCAATGCCGACCAACACATAGCATGAACTTTTTCCTCTTCTCTCAGGTGGTCAGTTTGACCCGGCCAGACCCGGTCAGCTTAAACCGGCGACAAGTGGTCAGTTTCACCGGCGCATACACCTGGAGGTTCAGATTCTGATACAGGATAGATACCCGTGCATAGCCGCATATCATAGACGGTAGGTTCTGCTTGTGTTAATGGATGGATTAAGCTATGCTTAGTTTCCTAAAATCAGGCAAATATGCTTTTTTTGCACTTTGATTATTTACACCTGTTTTTTACACCATAAAGGCTGTCAAATACGATTCTATTCTTTAGTGTAAACAAATGAACGTTTTAGTACACTTTCCCACTTGCACTCTTGGAGCGATCCTTGACCATAATTGCCGGTAAGCAGCAGTCAATACATAAGTTGGATTTCTTATATTTATACCATGTCCATCATTCAACCGTATACGCTGGTAAAAGACGACGGTAATAGCGTGATAAGAGCGCTACGCCTCACTGACCTGGCTGCTGGCCATCCTTTTATGTACCATAGCGACCTGCTTCCTGAAGGGCAGGTATTTTTTGAATACCCCGACGGCTCCTTCCGCGTAGAGATACGCACCTCTGCCGGCACCTTCCAGATATTACGGCTCGCTACACCTAAAGAAATAGCTGCCTTAAAGCAGGAGTATGTCCACCTTTTCTGAACGGCCAACTCTTTTTATTGTGGCTGGTGCTAATGGTGCCGGTAAGTCCACGAGGTCGCGCAGTATGCTGCCTGCCTACATGGAGGATATTCCCATTTTTGATGGAGACATTCTGTTTAACGAGAAGAAAAAGGAACTGCAACAACATTTCAGTGCGAAGGAAAGCATGCAGAGGGCTGCTTCTTTTGTAAGCGCCCATTTTGATGGTTTGGTAAGTAAAGCCATTCAGAAACGAAGGCACTTTGCTTTTGAAGGCCACTTTACCCAAAAAGAGCATTGGCAACCTATCTTAGCGTTTAAGAACAGCGGGTACTATGTGCATATGGTGTACCTGGGACTGGATAAAGTAGAAACGTCTCTTGACCGGGTGGCCAGACGGGTGCGTACAGGTGGCCACTATGTGGATGACTTCAATGTAAAAGCAAACTACTACGGTAACCTGGACATGCTCAACCTCAATGCTCCCCTACTCCATCGGCTGGATCTGTATGACGCCAGCAGATCGCTCCGGCACCTGGCAGTGTTGCAGCCCGGAAGGGTAATGGATGCTTTGCAACCGGCAGAACAACCTAAATGGGTACAAACCGAATTGCCCAAGATTGCTACGCTGATTAACAACAGACAGTTCGAAGAAGTCAGGCAGACTAGGGGAATGGCTCTTTGATGCCTTCCAAAAAGTAAATGATATAAGTATTTGCTTCCAGGAACAAATTTCAAAATTTTCTAGCGCTTATTTAATTAAGCAGTTAGTTTTGGTTGCGGCCTGCTGTTTTCAGCGGGCTTATTTTTTTCAATCGCCAGAACTTATCAAACAGGGGAAACAATGAGGAGCTATAGTAGCCCCTCATCTGCAAAGCTGAAGTAGGTCTCCGAAGAGAGAATGATGTGATCCAGTACCTTGATGTCCAGCATCCTACCTGCCTCTTTCATCCGCATGGTGAGGTCCTCATCGGCGCGGCTGGGCCGCAGTGTTCCAGAAGGGTGATTATGCGCCAAAATGATGGAACAGGCACATACCTTGAGTGCCGTGGAGAAAACCAACCGGGGATCAGCTACGGTACCTGTGAGCCCTCCGGTGGACAGACGGTATAGGGCTAAAACCTGGTTAGACCGATTTAGCATCAGCACGCAGAAGTGTTCCTGGAGGTCCAGGGTGTCCTGTTCCCAGGTGTGGAGCAACAGTTGGTAGGTGTCGAAAGAAGAAAGGATCTGCTTACGTTCCGCAGCCTTTACCTTGTTTACATAGGATACTTTCACTTCAGATACTACGAAGGCGCTTGCAGGAGTCATCGTGCGTTTCATAACCATGGGTTTTGAGGTGATTAATTATGAACCGCAGTACAGGCATTTGAATTTGGCTAGGCGCAAGGAGGAACGGAATAAAAGAAGGCCTCGTGGGCTGGCCCCTGTGTTTATGCCGTAGTTCCTTGCAAGCCTGCCAAAGCAAAGCCTAAATTTGGGTAGTAATTAATGCCACAAAGCCCGGCACCAGCAACGCAGCCGAAGCACTTGCTACAGCCCTCCTTGCTGCCGAATAGCGATAAGAATGTACAAGTGTGCGACGCAACGGAAAGCCGGTAACGGGTAAAAGCTGGTAACCACAACAACATCGCTGCTTTAAAATTGAAGCGCAAGAAAGCGGTTCTGGCTGGTGTAAATCTTTTTTGCCTGTTATGTTCCAGTAGAAAGGGGAATCTGCAGCCTCACTAGTCGGTGTGAAAATGTCAAAGCTTTTTCAGGTAGTATGTCTCCACCCACTTGGGTAGGCTGTCACCTACCTGTTCAAACTCCTGTTCGCCGTTGGTCGTGCTTACTTGAGCTACCAGGGGCTCCCAGGCAATATCTGCTATTCTATCCTTGGAGTTATCATAAAAGTAGGTACGATGACAAAGAGGTACGGCCTCTGAAAGCAGTTCCAGTGCCCGGTAGTACCGCTGCTCTATCTTTACCGGATCTACATTATGACCGCCCTTCAACACCCGGAGCGCTACCCGGTACTTGTTGATTTCTGGCGATTCAGTAGCTACAAAATAGAGGTAGACTTTATAACCAGCAGCTGCAGCCCGGCGCATGATATCCAGATTGGACTCATGAGAAAACACCGTTTCAAAAGAAAAACGTTTGCCATGCCGCAACAGCTCTTCCCGAAGAAAACGGGCCAACAGCTGTGCCAGGCGTTCATCTACAGCTGGTGTTTCAAGCTTTACCTGTCCGGCGTTGTCCACGGAGTAAGCCTTAGCCAGATCATCGGCACTAAATTCATCGCTGAGCAAACCTGAAGCCTGCGCAAATAGGGTAAATGCATCAATTGAAAAGGAAAGATCATAGGCAGCAAAAGAAAAATCACCCTTCCGTAAGGATGCTGCTATTTCGTCAGCGTTAATATAGTAGCCTAGATCAACTGGTTTGCCGTTGTGGGTGAAGGCTTTCACAACCTCAATGATGGTACTTTTCCCAGACCCATTAGGACCTGCAAATACCCGAAGACGCGGTTGTTTGGGGGAGGATGGTACGGAGGAAAAATCCAAAGCGGCAGATGTTTATATACGCGTCAGGCGCTCCTGGCGGCCATCGGCATACTTCTTTACCACCCATTCGCCTTCTTGGGCAACCACATAACCCATAATGGCCATAGCGCCATCAGCCGCCTTTTCGAAAGCTGACCGAACCTCACGTGATAACTTACGCTGAACAGGAGAGATTCTGGCACCTGAGGGGGCAGTCCGTTTGGCAATTCTTTTCATTTCCTTGCTCATAGCCCAAATTTAGGTGATAAAATTCATCAGCTATAGGCTATACTAATATTGTACCTCTATTTTAGGGTTTTGCAGGAGGAAAATTCAGGAAAGATGCTCCTGCTGGATAGAATCGTTGGAGGAACCTGCCAGCAGCGCCTGAAATGCCGTATATTCCTCCTCTCCCATCCTTTCCCGCAC
Organism: Cnuella takakiae; assembly: GCF_001953305.1. Taxonomy (GTDB): domain Bacteria; phylum Bacteroidota; class Bacteroidia; order Chitinophagales; family Chitinophagaceae; genus Flavisolibacter; species Flavisolibacter takakiae. Next base: position 6,169 of record NZ_MTFE01000001.1, on the reverse strand, counting down.
ATAAGCCTCCATGCCCACATCGTTCTTTTCCATCACATAGCGGGTAAAGGGCAACAGGGTGCGGCATTCTTCAAAGCCTTTTTCCTTCATTTTAGGCTGTATGGCTGGCGGAAGGCCTTAAAGCCATTCCTGATAGTCCGTTTCTGTAGGGGTATAATCCTGGGTGTCCTGGTGATAACGATAGCTGCTGTTGCCATAAGAAAAGAGAAGTTCATGATACCGCCGCTCCTCAAGCGGGCAGTTGGCCAAAAAAGCTTCTTGGCTTTGGCGGTATTGTTCTAATGGATGTTTCACCTTGATCATAATCATTCCCCTTTGTTGCGGCAAAATACAAAATGCAGGGCATCTGCCACTTAACATCCAACTTAGGTTTTAAGGGGTTAGACAGAAACCCATTTATCACGCTTATTCATTATCAACCAGTTAGCCTTATTTTGCCCTTCCTGGTTCTAAAAACCAAACCTACTCATGCCTACACTGCAATGAAGAAGTTTCTAGTCATCAGTTCGCAAACAGATTACATCAATATGCTACTCTTATTGAAGTTACTTCACCAGTTAAAAGTATTTCATGGAAGCCAATTAATTTTTAAAATAGAACCGCTGTATTTCCGTGCGTAGTTCACTCTTCAAAACCATGGGATTATCAAACAAAATGGTTTTATGTTGATTGATATTGAAACCAACAGTGTTTATTGGTGTTACGGTTTTGTTTGAAATCAGCAATAAATTTAACTTGCTTTGCTCCCTTCCCTTTACCAAGCCCATTAAATAGCCAACCTCATGATATACATTGACGTTATTATGAGTCAAATCGGCAATTAACAATCCGCATTCTTCAATCTGCTTTAATATTTCGTCAGGAATCTTATAGGCCGTACCATCCTTATACCGATCAATACGGAGAGGAAACAACTTTATACCAGCACCTGTTTCTCGGTTGTAATCTTCTAACATATCACTGATAGCCTGATAATGCGATTCGCACATGAAGTCGTTGAACTTCATAGAAATGAAAATAGTCCGCTCTTTGGCTTGCAGCATCTTTTCAAAGATGTTCACAAGGTCCAACGCCGACACCATCTGCAACTCATACAAGTGGTTATCTAAAATCCAACTAGTAAACCAATTTAAGTTGAATTTATTTTGTATATGAGTAAAATATAGAAATGCCACCATTAGTCCAGTGGCATTGGACCGTTGCAGCAATGGGTACTGCTCATAAATAGCATCAACCTGTCGGAAAGTTTTGAAAATGGAATCTTTCAACTCATTCTCTAACGGCAGACATCCCTTATTACTTAAAAGCTGAAAGAAGTGCATCAGCACTGTTCGGCTAAGTTCGTCATCGTTATGAGCTACACTCAATAACGGTTCCAAGCCATTAAGCTTCCCATCGCGGATAAGTGGAAGCATTTGCCTAGAATACAAGTATTCTGTACCAAAATTTTGTGAGTTTTTCAGCTGCTCGTCAGTAATGTATTCTGGTTCATCTAAAATCACCTTATACAATTCCTCTGGTTCTAATGGAAGACTCTTGGAGTTGATGTTATGAAAAACAGTCCGTTCAAACTTAGTTGGCCTGCGCTCCGGTACTTTACCACGAGCAGTTTTTGGAATTGGTGCATCGTTCGGAAGTAAAATCAGACAAAAAGGTGTCATTAGATCGGCAATAGCCTGCCGTTCTGCAAAAGCACGGGCTGCACTTAACCGATGGTTACCATCTATACGTAAAAACGGCTGTATCCCTGCCGCTATTAAGGTGGAAAGCAATCGATCGTCGATCTCTACTGTCACAACCTGGGTTTGTGTCTGAGTTCGTCGGTCATTCCGATTTTTATAGGCTATGCGCCGTGAGCTAAAGGAGATGCCATCAACATTAGACCGGTAGCGTTCACCCCGCTGAATTTCTTGAAGTGGATTGAAACCTTCTTGATCATTCTTCGCAAAGCGATGCCGTACCATGTAACTCAAAATAACCTCTGGAAAAAACAAATCAGGATTATTTTCCAAGAAGTTTTGGATGGTCAACTCTTGCCGTTCGATGAGATTCCGTTGAAAGGTTAAGTCAGCACGGGAAACTTTTTCCAGATCGGCCAAGCGGGCATAGCCACGGATGCAAAGCTGCGATAGGGACTGATCGAGTATACCACGTAAAATCATGATAGAATTAGCTTTTCGATTTCTTTTTTGGTTGCTTCAAATTGATTTAAGGCCTCTGCAAACATAAACCTAGCCTGTTGCCTGATTTGCTCTATTTCAGCTGCAATTTGCTTCTGTTTTTCTATCGGTGGAAGTGGAATATGTAATCGACGAAGCAAGTCATTGTTGATTCCAGACTGATTGTTCCAGTTGATACAATATTTATAAAATACCCGCCGTCTTTGGTAAAGGTTAAAGATGTGTGTGAGAAACACAGGATGCAAAGTTGGTTTTGAACAAATTCTTGTAATGTGATTTGAGCAGAAAAATGGACGCTCAAGGTTAAAGTAAGCAGATTTGCCAACTAATTCCTGGCTGTTGGTATTGTTAAAAAGCACTTCTCCATCCTTTATTTTTTCCCGTTCACTATTCTTTATTGAATTTGGAAGAATACGAATGGTCTTTTCGAAAACCAAATCTCGGTTTTCACCAATGTTAGTCGGCCTGATTTGTATCCACCCAGCCGCCGTTTCATCCTGGTCGCTTCGTCCTGCAGCAAAGCCTGGTTGCATATACTGGGTATGTATGCCTAGAGGAACAAAGGGGTAGTGGGTATTTTCGATTCCCCCGTAAATAGGCGCTTGATTGTACAAGGCATCAATCCGGCCGCTGGTAACCTTTTGCCAATTCGTCTTAAACATTCGTGATTGAATGGTTTCGTCATCTTGACGTGGCAGTACAACACCCAACCCGCTTAGCAGGAAATCATCAATCGAAGCCAGCAATGCTGCGGCTTGCTGTTCGGTTTTTTTTCTCTTTTCGACAGCCTCCGTTATTAAATCTTTTACTTGCTTTTGAATACCTATTTTAGGGCATGGCAGAATGAAGGCACGTATTTCTTCACTATTGATATTGGTCATTCCTGCAATTTGCCTACTTACAGCATCTATCTGCATCCGCCCCAATTTAGTGCTCAGGAAGGCTGTTGCAAATTCTGGCAACATTTTATTACCATCAAGCACAACGCGAATCAAATACGAAGCAAACACCCATTTATCATTCCTGCTCCAGACTGCGCACTTTCCAACTAATTCTTTGGAATTTGTGCGATTGAAGAGGATATCTCCCTTATTCAATGTCCATGTTTGTTGTTCCTTTTTAGGGAGGAGTATATACTTTATGTCATTGAAGTTCCAGTCATCATCCTTCAAGTTATTCATACGTACGATTGGAAGTCCAACCGGCGTTTTAGTAGCGAGTGATGAACTTCCATATTGAATGAAAGTAGCTACACGTCTAAGTTTTACAAGTGGTGCTTTACACTCCTTTAGTGCTCTAATGAACTTATCAAATAAAAAAACATAATTCGGGTCCCACCTTGTCACCAGCTTGCCCCTTTGTAGCAAAAACAATTTGTTCTCGTCTACGCCGGGGCTCAGGCGAAAAAATGGTCGCGTTTAGCCATTTGTTCAGCAATAAAGCGTTCTAGCTCTTCACCTACCTGTTCCAATTCATTTACCTCAATTTTTCGACCAACAGCATCGTAGCCAATCTGCTCTGTGATAGCCATAAAAATGGGATAATCCATCAGATCGGCGGCCACAGCAGCCTGGTAAGCATCCTGCAGGGTTTCCCGAGCATCAGTGATTCGTTCGTTGTATGCTGAAGTGGTGTCAATCTTCCATTGCTTGAATTCTTCAGTACGCTCCACCACCTTAAGATCCTTAACTGAAAGTAGCGGCGGTGAGTCATTTTCAGTATGTTCAATCAAGCCAATTACACGGGCAACATCCGTTGGAGACAGGTCTTGCAATGCTTTTAAATTATCTTCACTTTCCCAATTTATACTCTTGTAGTCAAAGCCCGTACGCCCTTTTAATACGGCTGCCTTTTCTTTCTCCAAAGCAATTATCTCTGGCCCGTGCTGGGGCACCTGCCACAACCGTTCTTGCAACTTCGCCTTGATTGCACGGATAGTGGCCGTTTTCTCCGGACTCCACTTTTGCAAAAAAAGAACCGAGCTTTTTACGCCCGCATCGTTTGCTTTGAATGCATCTTGCGGCAGGCTTATGACCGCAATAATGCGGTAATGCTCTTCTATCCAGTCGCGGATATCTTGAGTGCTACTATTAGTTAAGATTCCATCGGGCACCACCATGGCCAAAATGCCGCCCGGTTTCAAGTAGCGATAGCATTGCTCTATAAAGAGTACTTCAGTGCTTTGGCTATCCCGGGGGCCAATGGCAAAGCTTTTCTTATAACGAGCATCTATCCAGTTCACGCTTTTTATTCCAAAGTCATAAGTCTTCAGATATGCCTGCTCCGTCAAGCGGATGGAAGAGCCAAATGGCGGATTGGTAATGATAAAATCGAAACGGTCGTACTGGAAATTAAAATTTTTGGTACGGGCCTGCAGGGTTCCAGCATTCCAAGCTTCCCTTTCTTTCTTTTGCTCTTCACTCTCACCTGGTTGCGGTTCCCGCCAATCAGCAGGAAGCAAGCCGTCGGCACTCACTACATTGGTATGCCCATCATCGTGAATGATCATATTCATTTTGGCTGTACGAGCAATACTTTCAGAAATTTCAATACCAAATAGGCGCTTTTCGGCAAAGTTGTGCCAATATGGACGCCATTTTTCGTACTGCTTTGTATTCGTACGCCAATTAGGATATAAGCGAGTGGCTTCACGTCGCACTTTATCTAAAGCATACAACAGAAAGCCGCCGGAGCCACAGCTTGTGTCTAGCACACAACTATCACGGGTAATCGGCAGCACCCGTACCACAAACTCCACCACCTCTCGAGGCGTGAAGTACTGACCAAAGTCACCACGGAAGTAAGAACCTATAAACTTTTCAAAAGCTCGGCCCTTACTATCCAGATCTGTATCGCCAAGGTTGATGCCCGCAAAATAACCCACCACGGTTTTGACTTCTTGGGCAGAGAGCCTGATGGGTTCATTGAATACGTTGGCGTCCTTCAGGCGACCCTTCTCGTAGATGGCCTTAATACGTTTTAGCAAAATTTCAGGGTCTTCCTTTTTAAACTCCTGCACGTCATATGGCTCACCTTCGGCGCGGTGTTCTTTTTCGTCCCAAAGCTTACAGAAAATTAGCTTGTCCAATTCGTCGAATGCTTCAGAAGGATTACGCTTGCCACCAGCCCAAAGCGCCTGGTGAGCTTGGCCGAAAATTCGGGTAAGTTCGTCTTGCTCAACCTTTTGCAGGTCGAATGCAGGGTTACCTCTTTCATCTACGCCGCCATAATAGTATTTGCCTATACTAGTTTCCGCTTGACCAAATCGAGGGATGGTAGCCTCTAAGTTTGCAGTACGCTCCAATGGAGCATCACGTAGTACCTGCCAGTATTTATTTTTAAGGCCTGTCGTTACCCACACCCAATTGGCCCCAAGCGAAACGGCGTTGCCAAACCCTTGTTCGATAGCTTGTACAAATTCAGCTTCCGATACAGTAGACTTTTTACACTCAACCACAATTAAGGGCTTTAGCTTGGCATCATCTTCAAACACAACAATATCGGCTAAGTCAGAAGGTGTGCGCCGTGGGACAGTTACTTCAACATCAATCCGATGGGCAGGGTATTTATACTCTAAAATAAGTTGTAAGTAAATTTGAGCTCTTACCCTTTCTTCTGGATCTGACCAGCGGTATTTTTTATTAACTAGGAGGTAATGAATGTTCTTGTTATCAGCATCAAAATCCACAAAGCGGTCCTTCATGCCTTTTGTAAGTAGTTCCATAAACAGTGGAGGTTAACACCCATTTTAGGGCCTGTAAAAATATCTATACTCTACGAAACTGCACTAGGTTGGCAAGGTAAGTATAAGAATGATAGCCACTGTAATCCCACTTACCATCCATCAGGTTATCTAACTTAGTGATATGTCAGAAAAAAGGTCAATGTTTCATGAGGCTGTATACACTACCATCCAGCAAATACCAAACGGGAAGGTGGCAACATATAGGTATATCGCTGAAATAGCGCTAAACTTATCACGCATAAGT
>NZ_MTFE01000009.1 GCF_001953305.1 Cnuella takakiae | reverse complement strand
TAACGGTCCAAAGCTTGCTGCAGTAGCGGCATTCTGTGATCCTGCAGCTTAAATTTAGTACTTAGTTCAATAGAGTTTCAGTTGCCGAGCCTATGTTTCCCAAGCCGCTATTGCGGCAAAATAATGTTAGCAGCCCTCATTTATGCCCTTTCGTCTGTTTTACTTATTATAATAATCTTTGGGTGCATTATTTTCTGGATTTTCAATTACGTATTCAACTTCTATTGAATCACCTGGCTGTATTTTTTCATCGTAGCTGGTTCCGCTATATTTTTTCCCCGCCACATCAAACTGGTACTTATATGCGAAGCTTTGTGAAACTGGGCTGTTGCCACTATAGGCTCTTTCCTGAATCACTACTGCTTTAATATATTTCTTCGGACTATTCTTGATTGAGTATCGTCGCTTATATGCGTTGAAGAATATAACGCATACCAATCCTGTAACAAGGAGTAAATAAAATCCAGGTATGTACCTCTTTAATGGCTTGACTGCCTCCTTGTTTCTTTTTTGTTTCGGCATGGTTGAATTAAATGACTGCTAAC
>NZ_MTFE01000010.1:5584804-5585063 GCF_001953305.1 Cnuella takakiae | reverse complement strand
CTGATCCCCGATTGGTTTTCTCCACGGCACTCAAGGTATGTGCCTGCTCCATCATCCTGGCGCATAATCACCCATCTGGAACACTCCGGCCCAGCCGCGCCGATGAAGAACTTACCTACAAGATGAAAGAAGCCGGAAGGATGCTCGACATCAAGGTGCTGGATCACATAATCATCTCCTCGGAGAATTACTTCAGTTTTGCAGATGAGGGGCTGTTATAGCCCCTTTATTCTTTCCCTTTTTTATTCCTGCTTCAGGT
>NZ_MTFE01000010.1:5495268-5584794 GCF_001953305.1 Cnuella takakiae | reverse complement strand
AAAAATAGGCCCGCTGAGAACAGCAGGCCGCAACCAAAACTAACTGCTTAAATGAATAAGCGAATGCAATATAGAACGATTTGATTTTTAAAAATTATTATAACAGTAGGGTCGTAAATGAATGCAGAACCGAATCACACTTTTACATTCTTTGTTTTATCCCTATTTCAATAGCTGCATTTACTTCCTGTGCTTGGCTCTTGTTAATGGCTGTTACAATGCGGGGTAATTCCTTGTGTAGCCACCGGGGTTGGTCCTCCATAGGCAAAGCAGCCATCACCCTTCCCGATTGTAAAACAGCAAGGTGCTTCAGTTTGGTGGTTGTATCATATAAATCAAGGCGATGGAGTAGGGGAGCGTTCAGGTTCAGCATGTCAAGGTTGCCATAATAGTTTGCCTTAATACTAAAATCGTCAACAAAATGGCCACCTGTACGTACCCGGCGGGCAACCCGGTCAAGAGATGTTTCCACCCGATCCAATCCCAGGTACACCATGTGTACATAGTAGCCATTGTTCTTAAAATTCAGAATAGGTTGCCAGTGCTCCTTTTGCGTGAAATACCCCTCAAATGCAAAGTGCCTGCGGTGGCGTATTGTATTTGTAAAAAGCTCATCGAAATACGCGCTTACATAAGCTGCTGCCTTTTGAGTGCTTTCCTTTTCACCCAGGCTTTGCCGCAGGTCCTGCTTCATCTGGTTGTACAAAATATAGCCGTCGAAAGGGAAAGTATCTTTCATATAATCAGGCAACATGCCGCGGGAACGTGTGGACTTACCGGCGCCATTGGCCCCAGCCACAATAAAAACCGTAGGGCGTTCAGAAGAGGTGGGCCTACTCCTGCTTTAAGGCAGTGATTTCCTGAATTGTTGCGGGCCGGATAACTTGGAAAGTACCCGTCCCTGTTCTGGTTTCTACCTGAAAGGACCCATTTGGATATTCAAAGAATACTTGGCCATCCGGGAGTAGGTTGCTGTGGTATAAGAAAGGGTGACCGGCAGCCAGATCAGCAAGTCGTAATTGTTTGATGATTTCATCATCTAATTTAGAGCTTAGGTCATATGGCTGGATTGCTGTCATAGTATAAATCTACTAAAATGTTCATTTCCAACGGTGGTATGTATTGCTTTTTATGCGAATTCCATGAATTGAATCTTGGTTGCACAATGCGATTATTTAAACCAAAGGTGACTCAGGAGGATTACGAAAAGGTGGTTGCCCTCACTTATAAAGGTATTGACCCATGTAAGATCAAACATACTGTCAAATTGCTATATTGCGGCTATAGTTACAGCGAGATGATTGCAAACCTCCAGCCCATTATTCAGCAGTTCAAGGCCGATAAAGAATCAGTGTATAATACCTGGTTTATCAACAATGAAGACCGGTTAAAAGCCTTTCGATCCATTCGACGTGGGGTAATACAAGTGGTTGACGATATTAAGTGCAAACGGTTCCCAAACGACTTCAAGGGCTCCTCATTGGAATTTGTGCTTTCCGTCATTACCGAGCAAAAGCAGGTGTTTGAGGGTGCTGCCCACCCATTTTACTGGAAACCCAAACTTCGCATTCCGGATATTTATGAGCATGAAGCTAACAAGCAGGCCTTTGGCCAATTTCTTGAGGCCAGTATAAACGCCAAGTCAGAGGATGTTATCATCCGTGAAATCATCAAATTGGATGCGCTTAAGATCAAGGGCTTAGGCCCGGCAGTTGCCAGCATTCTTTATTTTCTACACCCAACCATCATCCCGCCCTTCAATACCGCCATTGTTAACGGCTTCAATTTCCTGTTCAAGGACAAAAAAAAGCTGGGAAGCTGGAGCGAATACCTAAAACTTCGGGAAGTTCTAATGGAAACTAATGCCAAGTACCGCTCCGACCTTTCTGCCGACCTCGGAGCCATTGCGGGGCTAATGTTTGAGATCGGCATGCAAAAGCTTGTGCTAGGTAGTGATGAATATTTGTCGCAGACAGAGCGCACCAAAATGGAAAGGCTTATGGAAAAGCGGCATGAAGAGGTACGGATGGAAAAGGAGGAAGAAAACCTGCACACTGAAATGCAATATCATCTGTTGCGTATCGGCAATGCCTTGGGTTATGATGTGATCCCTGCTTCCAACGACCGTTCAAAATGCCATGCCGGAAAAAGCTTCTCTTTTATGAGCATGCCTGCTTTCCCGGCCGTAGATCTGGACAAGGAAACTTTAAATACAGTTAAGTTAATTGATGTGCTTTGGTTTCAAAAAGGCACTAATAATGTAATCGCAGCCTTTGAAGTTGAGAAAAGTACCAGCATTTACTCTGGCATATTACGCATGACCGATCTCAGTTACAGCATAGGAGACGGGGATGAAGTGTTTTACCTCATTGTACCAGACAAACGTGAAAAAGACGTAATGCTCCAGTTGGGAAGGCCAGCCATTAAAAAGCTAGGCGCTACTATCAAATACATCCTGTTCTCAGAGCTGCGCCAGCACTGCGATGCACTTTGCAGGTTTGGAGAAAGTCATAAGATCATGGAAAAAATTGCCAAGAGTGCGTGATTGCGCTATTGCCAGGTATGCCAGTTTCCAGCGTGGCATGCGCCAAGTGATTGCATATTATCCTCTGAATCAGACTCCTTTAATGCCGCATTCGGTAGGTTGTTCAGCAAAGTATAAAATGTAGGAATCATCAAAACATCTCGGTAATCCTGTTATCCTATTACCCTCTTATTCTTAATCCATGAGGATTTTTGTAAAGAACATGGTCTGCAACCGTTGTGTTCTGGTTGTCCGTCAAGTATTGGAAAGGGTAAGACTGAACCCTGCTGAGGTTCTTATGGGGGCTGTTGAACTCGAGATACAGCCTACCAAAGAGCAGATGGCCACCCTGAACACCAGCCTGCAAGAACTTGGTTTTGAGATCCTAGATGACCGTACCCATATTCTGGTTGAGCAAATCAAAAACCTCCTTATTGCACAGGTTCAAAGCGGCACCATTACAGAACATTTTAGTCTTAGCGAATTTCTGGGAAAAAGCCTTCATAGGGAATATGGACAGTTAAGCCGCCTGTTTTCCGAGGTCGAAGGGATTACGCTTGAGCAGTTTTTTATTCTGCAGAAGGTAGAAAAGGTTAAAGAATGGCTGGTGTACGACGAACTTACTTTAAGCGAAATAGCCTGGAGGTTAGGATATAGCAGTGTAGCGCACCTGTCAGCCCAATTTAAAAAAGTAACGGGCCTTACACCATCCGCATTTAAAAAGCTTGGCATAGCACACCGCAATCCATTAGATAATGTGCGTGTGCACAAATAAGTATAAAGCTTTCCCAAAATAATGTAACACTCAGACCCATACTTGTTCAGAGCTTTGCCTCTGTAAAACAAGTAACAATGAATTCAACAACATCGGTGGAATTGCCTTTGTCAGGAGTGGAAAGTGAACACTGTGCGCTGATTGTTGACAAGGGGCTTGCAAAAGTGCCGGGCGTTACTGCCCACCGGGTTGAGCTAAATAACCATAAAGCTGTTATAACCGCCTCCGACCCTGAAGCTATTCCGCAAGCTATTTCCGCTATTCGCAACCTTGGATATAATGTCGAGACAGTAAAAGGAAGCTTTCCGGTAACAGGTCTGAGCTGCGCATCCTGTGCCGCCAGCGCGGAAAGTATAATTAAAGCACAGCCAGGTGTGGTAAATGCTGGAGTCAATTTTGCCACCAGTTCTGTTCAGGTGGAGTATGTTCTAACAATTATTGCTCCTGAACAAATGAAGGCCAGTGTGCAATCTGTTGGTTATGATCTGATTATTGAAGACACTAAAGAAGCCAAAGAAGCACTGGAAGACCTGCGCCTGGCAAAGCTGCGCAGCCTGAAGCAAAGAACCTTCTGGTCAGTTGGCCTATCCATTCCGCTTGTTATTATCGGAATGTTTTTTATGGATATGCCCTATGTCAACTACATCATGTGGGCACTTGCTACACCTGTGATCGTAGTGTTTGGCCGGCAGTTTTACATTAACGCATGGAAGCAGGCACGCCACCGCTCCGCTAACATGGACACGCTGGTGGCGCTCAGTACCGGTATTGCTTATATTTTCAGTGTTTGTAATACGTTGTATCCCGAGTTCTGGCATAGCCGTGGCCTGCATCCCCATGTATACTTCGAAGCGGCTGCCGTTGTAATTGCCTTTATCCTGCTGGGCCGGCTGCTGGAAGAGCGGGCTAAAGCCTCTACTTCTTCAGCTATCAAAAAATTGATGGGCCTGCAGCCAAAAACGGTAGCCATCGTGCACGACGGCCACCTGATGGAAGTACCGATCGAGCGGGTTCGAGTGGGTAACCTGCTACTAGTAAAGCCCGGTGAGAAAATACCAGTTGACGGAACCGTCGAAAACGGGGAATCCTATGTTGACGAGAGCATGATCAGCGGAGAGCCCATACCCGTACTAAAGCAAAAAGGTGCTAAGGTGTTTGCCGGCACCATCAACCAGAAGGGTAGTTTCCAGTTCAGGGCTGAAAAAGTAGGAGGCGAAACCTTGCTGGCACATATCATCAAGATGGTTCAGGAAGCGCAAGGCTCGAAGGCTCCGGTACAAAAACTGGTAGACAAGATCGCCGGCATCTTTGTACCTATTGTAATTGGGATTGCACTGCTTTCCTTTATCTCCTGGGTTGTTTTGGGCGGGGCCAATGGGCTTACACAAGGCTTGCTGGCGCTGGTAACCGTGCTTGTTATTGCCTGCCCCTGTGCACTTGGCCTGGCTACCCCTACTGCTATTATGATGGGTGTGGGTAAAGGAGCGGAACACGGCATCCTCATTAAGGATGCCGAGAGCCTGGAGCTGGCGCATAAGATCGATACCCTTATCCTGGATAAAACCGGTACCATAACCAATGGTAAGCCAGAAGTAGTGGACATAATATGGAAAGATGGTGCCGGGGTGGAAGAATTATCCAGCCTCCTGTTTACCATCGAAAGGCAATCTGAACATCCGCTTGCCGGGGCAGTGGTGAACTACTTCAAAAACAAGAAGGTCCAACAGTTATCCTTGGATCATTTTGAAAGTATTACCGGTAAGGGCATTGAAGTGATGTATGATGGAAATACCTACTTTCTTGGCAGCCCCCGTTTTCTTCAGCTTCAACATATAAAAATTGATTCCATGCTGGCTAAAAAGGCCAACCACTGGTTATCGGAAGCCTATACCGTAATATGGCTGTCTGACCGGGAAAATGCTTTGGCAGCAATCGCCATTGCAGATCAAATCAAAGAAACATCCGCCGACGCCATCCACCAATTACAAAAAATGGGTGTAGAAGTGCATATGCTGACCGGTGACAATGGCCAGACTGCTAAGGCTATTGCACAAAAGACCGGTATTCAGCATTACAAAGCAGAAGTGTTGCCACAGGATAAGGCAGACTATGTAAAAGCTCTTCAGGCAAGTGGCCGCAAAGTAGCAATGGTTGGGGATGGGATCAACGATTCGCAGGCCTTAGCCCAGGCGGATGTTAGTATTGCCATGGGCAGAGGGAGCGATATAGCTATGGATGTAGCCAAGATGACGCTCATGACTTCCGACCTTGCCCGTATTCCCCAAGCTATTATACTTTCAAGGCAAACGGTTCGCACCATCCGGCAAAACCTGTTCTGGGCATTCATTTATAACCTTATTGGGATTCCTGTTGCTGCAGGCTTACTTTATCCATTTACCGGCTTCCTGCTTAACCCTATGATCGCAGGAGCAGCTATGGCGCTGAGCAGTGTTAGTGTGGTCACCAACAGTCTGCGACTTAAATGGGCCAGACTCTGACGGAATTCTATAACACTAAACCAAAATCCTGTAACAAAGGGGAGAAAGGCTGAATTTAATTTTGAACTATAAATCATCAATAATGAAGCAATACCAATTCAAAACAAACATCAATTGCGGCGGTTGTGTAGCAAAGGTTACACCCATTTTGAATAATAATCCAGAAGTACAACAATGGCAAGTAGATACCAACAACCCTAATAAGGTTCTCACTGTTCAATCCGAAACGTTGCAGGAGGAGGATATAAAGGCCTTGGTGCAAAAAGCCGGCTTCAAAGCAGAACAACTAAGTTAACAAAAGGGGTAGCATTGCTACCCTTAATTTTGCAATATGGTTATATTTCAGAAAATTGGCAATCTTCTTTTAAGAGTCCTCAGGGCTATTTTTGTTCACCGGAAAGAATGCTGCAAATAAATCATGATTGCCGCCTTGAGAACTGGTGCCAATTCTCTTTCCCTGCTTGCGTATAAGCCCCATTAACATACCTTATGTGTTGATGGAAAAATGTACAATTTACCCTGCAATCTTAGCTCCTTTTAATTTTTGCTCTTTTTCTCTCCTCCAATGGCTTGCTGCATTTTGGACAAATACCATCCTTGTTAAGTGCAACTTCCGGGTGCATCGGACAAGTAAACAATTTGGTAACCTCCGCCTTCATCTCTTCCTTAGGCGACCAGTTCATTTTTCTGCCACACTGCGGACATTTACCGGGATCATGGCTCGTTACACTAATGTGTACAGGGCAAGTGTAATTCTTAAGGGCACTTGTTTTCATTTCTTCTTTTGTTGTCAGGGTTAACTCAGTACCACAGGTAAAACATTTGCCAGGCTGATGACGGACTACATCGGAATGCTTTGGACAAGTATAAAAGGTAGCATGTTGGGAGGTATCAACTTTACCAGCCTTAGTTTGGGCTAAAAGGGTGGCAGAAGAAATTAATATAGCAACTGCCATAAATAATACCTTTTTCATGAAGTTGGTTTTTAAAGATTTGTATGTTAAGGTACTCAGTCAATTGACTTTTTCACCTGACCAGCCTCATGTGCCTAATTGATTTATAGGTTAAATCAGCGATGCATTTTTCCGTACTATCCGATAAGCCCTAGTTGGGCCTCCAAGCCCGTTCACATTGATACCATATAAAGTTTTCCGCTAGTACCCCTTGCTTTAGTACTTGGGAATGTGAAGTGAAAAGAGCAGACGAAACTTTAGCTTTAAACCTGTTGTACTAACAATTACCGGGGAAACAGATCTATACCTTGGTGTGTTACTTTGGTCAAATGATAAAGGATCATTTTGGGGAATCAGGCCGAGCTACAGTCTCCAGCGATCGTAGCAACAATCACATCATTTTGATCAGCTAGTTCTTGGCAGCTAGTATTTTAGTAGAAAATGTTTATACTTTAATGGGAAATAACTGAATCTAAATATTTGATGCCTGTAATTAAAACTGAAGGCGCTCTGTACAGGAAGTAAACGCATGATGATATGTTTAATACGTATAATTTTAAAAATTAGTTAATTAATACTCTTCGGATTTATGCTTCACTGCACTGTCTCAAAGTTTTTACCGATCTCCTGTTCGTGGTCCACTTGATATGCCTTCTTTTTCTTGTCTCGTGGAAAATGCCTTACATGGCTTTAGTTTTGCTGTGAAAAGAAAACAAAAGGCAAGGATATGCATAAGATTATTCTATTAGGTTTATCAATTTCCATTTTGATTTCGTGTGGAAATAATAGCGGTAGTGAATCAATTTCAGCAGGTTCTACAACTAGTGATCAGTCCAATGCCGCAACCACTTCTACTACTACCTCCGGCACTACTGCGGACAATTCATTTCAAGGCGCGACGAATAAAATGATGCAGCAAATGCATACCATGAAAATGACGGAAGACCCTGACCACGATTTTGCCATGATGATGAAGGCACACCACCAAGGTGCAATAGACATGTCTAATATTGAATTATCACAAGGAAAGAATGAGGAACTGAAACAAGTGGCTCAAAAAGTTATCACCGATTCACAAAAAGATATCAGCCAGTTGGATAATTTTTTGAGCAGCTATCAGCCTGATACTAAATCCAATTATGCAAAGCGCATTATGGATAAGATGATGAGCAATGCATCAAATATGAACATGAACCATGGAGGCGATATAGATCAGCAGTTTGCAATGATGATGGCCATGCACCACCAAGAAGGTATTGATATGGCCAAGGACTACCTGAAATCTGCAAAAGAAGAGCAGACCAAAAAGGTGGCAAACAGTACCATCAAGGCAAATTCAGAAGACCTCAAGACGCTTAAAAAGCACCAGGGCAGTCATTCCTCTGGCATGGCCGGGCATGATATGAGGTAACATGAAGGGGGGAGATACTGGTTCCACTACCGATCACTCTGGACATTAAACCGTGTTATACTGGATTTCGGTGAAAAAAGTTTTCTCAACCATATTGCTGGTTATATATCTCACCTTTAGTGCAGGTGCTACTATGCACCTGCACTATTGTATGGGCGAATTTGCAGGAATCTCGCTTACAGACACCAACGAAAGCACCTGTGGAAAATGTGGCATGGAAAGCCACGATGAAAAGAATGAATGCTGCAAGGATGTACCCGTTTCACTAAAAATTACAGATGATCAAGCTTCATCTTCTTGCGAACAAACCGTAGACAGACCATGGGTCCAGCTGGAGGCGATATCTCCTCTAATATATCTGGTCCAACCACTCCGCTATAAGCTCGAATGTTCTATTTCTTTCTGTTTCTCGCCACCTGGATACACCACTCGCATATATATCCAAAACAGGAACCTGCGTATTTAGACGCATCTTCTTTCAATCTTACTATTTACAAAGCAATCAGGCATGGGTAATTTTCCATGCACTGATACAAGTGGGCAATGCTCTTGCCTATTTACAACTATTCTTATCCCTGCTTCAACAATTAGCACTCAACTGAAATGACCGCCACGGTGGTCGAAATTGCTGACTGTTTCCGTTTATAACCTAAAAGCGAAAAAATGAAAAACACCCTTTTTGTGCTTGGATGCACCTTGATGCTGGTATTTACTGCTTGTGACAAAGAAGATGCAACAGAACTGGTACTGCAATCACACGACAACAACCGTATGATGGACTCCATGCATGCAGTAATGGATCGAATGGAAGCTATGACCCCTACCAATGATCCGGAGGTAGACTTTCCCACAATGATGATCATGCACCATCAGGCAGCCATCAACATGGGTAACGTACAGATTCAAGACGGAGAAAGCGATACATTGAAACGGTTCTCGCAAAAGATAATAGCCGCCCAGCAAATGGAAATCCAGGAGCTATCCACTATCCTGGCCGGACAGACCGTCAATAATAGTGTACCGGCTTTTACCATGGAGCAGATGGACCATATGATGAAAATGGACCAAGTAGCAGATATTCAACTGATTACAGGAAATATTGACAATGACTTTGCAACCCTTATGATTCAGCATCACAACAGTGCTATTGAAAATTCGGAAGCTTATCTGATGTATGGTAATAATGCAGAATTAAAAGCTATAGCCCAAAAGATGATTATGGACCAAAAGATGGAGATCAAAGAATTGTCAGACTGGCTCAAAGCCAACAAGAGATAAAAGGGATAAAAAAAACCAGTACTTCAATCCGTGCCCTATTTCTTTTAACCACTTAAAATTTAGACTATGGCACACAACCAAATGTATCAGGCTTGTATTGATGCCTGCCTTCGTTGCGCCTCTGTTTGTGATCATTGCGCTGCTTCCTGTTTGCAGGAGGAGGATGTAAAGATGCTGGCCCGCTGTATTCAGCTGGACCTGGAATGCGCTACTGTTTGTTACACTGCAGCCAAGGTAATGAGTATGGGTGGCCAGACCGCCCAAGAAATTTGCCGTATCTGTGCAGACATCTGTGATGCCTGCGGGGCTGAATGTGAAATGCATGCACAACATGGCATGGAGCATTGCAGGGAATGCGCAGAAACCTGTCGCAGGTGTGCTGAAGAATGCAGACGAATGGCAGGTGCTGCTGTTTGAAGTAAATCGTGATAGTGCTTGAAGTTCCTTTTAAAAAGGAGGTGGTAACTAAATATGCTACCATCTCCTTTTCCAACCGTACAAACGAAGATAAAATGAAGTATAGCTTCCTCCTGGTAAATCTTTTCTTTCTGAGCCTTACTGCATTAAAAGCCCAGCATGAAGGGCACAATATAAATACTGGTGACCGGAAGTCTTCACAGCAAAGAGGTGTTCGTCGCATAGGCCCAATTGTGGAATACCACCTTTACGTAAACGACACCACCGTAAATTATACAGGCCGCAAGCGAAAAGCACTGGCAATCAATAGCCAGATTCCGGCTCCCACCTTACGGTTTACAGAAGGCGATTCCGCTGTAATCCATGTGCATAATAAGCTTAAAGGAGAAGTTTCCATACACTGGCATGGCGTGCTTCTGCCTAATGAGGAGGATGGGGTGCATGCTCTGAACACTCCGCCTATTCATGAAGGCAGTACGCACACTTTCCGGTTCAGAATCATTCAGAATGGAACGCTTTGGTACCACTCGCATACTGGGTTTCAGGAGCAGGAAGGCTTGTATGGGCCATTGGTTTTTTACCCTGCCGTTCCTGAACGAGAAAGTGGCAAAAACGAGGAAGTCTTACAGATTTCAGACTGGCGGGATGAAAGTGGTAAAAGTGTCATGCGATCATTAAAGCGCCGAAATGAATGGTATGCCATTCAGAAGAAAGGGGTTCAAAGCTGGGGAGAGGCTATTGTAAAAGGGCATTTTGGTGATAAGGTACAAATGGAGTGGACCCGTATGCCGGGTGCCGATGTAAGTGATGTGTATTATCCTGTGCATCTCATGCAAGGCCAACCGGTTCAAACCTTTTCCAAATACAAAAAAGGCGATTCTGTATTACTGCGGGTGGTAAACGGATCGGCGGCAACCTATTATTGGTTACAGTATTCCGGAGGCAAGATGCGTGTAGTTGCCTCTGATGGCACAAACGTAAAGCCGGTGGATGTAGACAAAGTTCTGATTGCTACAGCCGAAACTTATGGTATCATGATCAAAATACCTGACGATGGGCAATATGAGTTCAGGGCTACCGCACAGGATATCACCACCTCTGCTTCCGCTTTTTTTGGTTCTGGACCACAGGTCAGGGCAAAAGACATTCCCAAGCTCGACTACATGGTGCTAATGCGTGAAATGAATCAAATGACCTGGATGATGAAAGGTATGGGCATGAAGATGAAAATGGGTTTATATATGAAGATGAATATGGATAACATGCAAGGCATGAATATGAGCGGCATGCGAGGAGGAATGCAGGGGATGGATCACGGGAACATGGACATGAATGATACCAATATGAACAACATGGATCATAAAGGAATGGATACAACCGGAGCAAAGATAGACATGGACCATATGGATCATGGAAACATGAGTGGGATGGATACCACAACGCAAAGCAGGGATACAGCGGATATGAACGGCATGGATCACTCTAACATGCCTGGCATGCAAAAGCAGCCAGCCAAAAAGAAGGCACCTCCATCCGCTACAAAAAAAGCCACCAAAGCCCCTGTAAAGAAAACTGCCACGAAAAAGCCCCCTATAAGGATACCAACTCAGAAAAAACCCGCAGTTAATAAACCGGCCCCAAAGAAAAAAGATGCTATGGAGGGAATGGATCATAGCAAGCACGGAGGGATGAGCTATGCCCCTGCCAAGCGTTGGAACCTGAACCCTCAAGTCATTTCAGGACTGTTTTTACAGCATAATGACACCGTGCCCAATAAAGAGGAGCAAGGTTCCATGCAGGGCCATGCCATGCACAACATGGGCAACATGAAAATGGATACAGTTCCTAAAAAGATGGAGCCAGTCATGAACCACCAGAATATGCAAATGCCAGCGTTGAAAGGTAACAATATGAGCGGCATGCAGCACGGCAACATGAACATGGGTGGCATGCAGGGGGGCAAGCAAAAAAGCACCATCAATCAGCGGGACACCTCCCGGAGCTATATGTTGCAAACCATGATGACACCAATGCCTATGACGGGTTTTGATTTTCCTCCGGGCAATGGCAATGATGTGGTGCTAGGTTATGATATGCTCGCCTCCGACAGTGGTTCCACCACGCTTCCCCAGGGACGGCCTTGGCGGGAAATTGAAATTACCCTTTCCGGCAACATGCTGCGGTATGTATGGTCAATCAATGGTAAAACCTTATCCCAGCAGGATACAAAGATCATGATTCGAAAAGGAGAAAATGTCCGAGTAATCTTTACCAATGCTACCATGATGGAACACCCCATGCACCTGCATGGCCACTTTTTCCGGGTGATCAACAACCAGGGGGCTAATGCACCCATGAAGCATACGTTTAATATCAATGCCATGCATACACAGGTTATTGAGTTTACAGCCACAGAGGAAAAGGACTGGTTTCTCCACTGCCATACCCTTTACCATATGAATTCCGGAATGGCCACCATATTTAGCTATGAAGGAACGGTTTCCCAAGTTCAACAGGCGCATCCTAAAGAGTTCAGGCAATTTTTGAGAGAGCACGGGTCACGCTATTATCCCTGGTCCAATGCAGCTTTCCACTCTCAGGGTACCTTTGGCACTGTGGTATTGTCTGGCGCCAAGTTGCAACTTGATCAGGACTGGAGGTGGGATTATAAAAAAAGTTATGAGTTAGAAACACGTCTGCAGTATTTCCTGGACAAGCGCCAGTACTTCTCGGCATTTGCCGGCTTTGAGTATGAAAGGGTAAATGTAAAGAACGGAAAAATACAGCCGAAGATGGAGCAGGAAAAAGTAGCTGTTGCTGGTTTGCAGTACTTGCTGCCTTTCTTTATTTCTGTTGAAGGCAGGGTGGATCATAAAGGAAAGTTTCGTTTTGAAGCACAGCGGGAAGATTTGCCCCTAACGACCCGTACACGACTGGACTTGCGCTGGAATACTGATAAGGAATATGGCGTAGAGGCAAGGTATATAATTGCTAAATACCTTGCTGTTTCAGCTAATTATGACAGTGATTATGGCTGGGGAGCTGGCTTGTCGATTGTGTATTGATAAAAAATGTAGACAGTTCACTTTATTCGGGGCAGGTAATAACTTCAGTAGCCTGCCCCTCATTTTCAAGTGTGTTCATGCCTGACTCGAAATCTTTGACGTTAACCATGTGTGTAATGATGGTATTTTCATTTGCATGCACCGACAGCAGGCAGCATCAGACAGCACCTGTTGATCCAACAGCGTCTGAACCTACAAAAAATTCTGTGCGCCCTCCGAAAGTAGAAAACACCATGCTGCTAGCCCAAGCTACCAATAATATGCTGGACAGTCTTCGTTTGAACACCTATACCGGAAATACTGATCTTGACTTCCTTCATATTTTAAAGAAGCATCAGTTGGCAGCCTTAGAAATGTATCAAACCGTGATGAGCAAAGGTGAAAGCGTGGAATTGAAAACTATTGCACAAAATATATCAGACCATCTAAAAATGGACATGGACTTACTAGATAAGCAGGTAGCAAATACCAATGTTCAAGAAAAGTCAGATTTCAGCGAAAAAGCCCTTATGCTACTCGACAGCCTAACTGTTAACGGTCTTTCGATGCATGGTGCCTATTTGGACTTGGACTTTGCGACTATGATGATGCAACACCATCAAAATGCAATTGCTCTTGCTACCCTGTACCGGAAATATGGAAAAAATAAAAAGTTACTTCAATTCACGCAGAAGATGATTGCTGCACACAAAAGTGATATTACAAGGCTAAGAAATTGGAAAACCAAAAATTATCCAGGAGTAAGTTGAAGCTTCAGCGAAACATCTTGCTTTACGCTTAATGAACACATTTTTCGATGTCTGGTTGATCTAAAGAATATATAAGATGAAAAGACCACTTGTAAAAAGAATAGCCTTGGCATTGCTGGTCATCTTTGTGTTACTTCAGCTTATAAGACCTAAAAAAAACAATGGGAATGCTGAATCAGACAAAGACTTCACCCACTATGTTCAGGTGCCAGATACGGTTAAAAGCCTATTAAAAACCGCTTGCTATGACTGCCACTCCAATAAAACCAATTACCCCTGGTATGCAGAGATCAGCCCTGCCAGCCTTTGGTTGGCCAATCACGTTAAGGGAGGAAAGGCGGAGTTGAATTTTTCCGATTTTTCGCAGTATACCAGAAGAAGAATGAAAAGTAAGATGTCTTCTATTGCCGAACAAGTAGAAAACAGGGAAATGCCCCTGAAATCTTATTTACTAATACACAAAAATGCCGAGCTGAGTGATGAGCAAATCTGGCTTATCGTAAGCTGGACCGATAGTGCTAAGACAGAACTGAATAGAAAAGCATTCTGAAAAATATGCTTACCTTATATATTAACTGGAATATTGATCCAGAGATTTTCAGGCTTGGTGGCTTTGCCTTGCGTTATTACTCATTGCTTTTTGCACTGGCTTTTCTGTTGGGTTATTGGTTAATGAAGAAAATGTTTGTGCGAGAAAGCATGCCCGAAGAGCTCTTGCAACCGTTGCTTATTTACATTGTTGTAGCGACTGTAATTGGAGCAAGGTTAGGGCAAACCCTTTTTTATGAGTTTGACTATTATAAAAATCACCCTTTAGAGATTGTACTACCCTTTCGTGTGATCAATGGCAGTTTCGAGTGGACAGGTTATCAGGGACTTGCTAGTCATGGAGGAGCTATAGGCATCTTGGCGGCCCTCGCTCTTTTTGCCCGGAGGTATAAAATCCCATTTTTATGGATAGCAGACAGGCTGGTGATTGCGGTTGCGTTAGGCGGATTTTTCATCCGGCTCGCCAACTTATTTAACTCTGAAATCATTGGCAAGCCTACCTCTGCTCCCTGGGCTTTTATTTTTGAGCGTATTGACCCCTTCCCTCGGCACCCTGCGCAGCTCTACGAGGCGTTGGCCTACCTTCTTATTTTTGCGTTTCTGTTTATCAGTTATCGAAAAAGTAGGGGCCAAAGACGCGGCTACCTGCTTGGGCTGTTCCTGATATTCATTTTCCTGACCCGTTTTGCAATAGAGTTTACAAAAGAAGCACAGGAAGCTTTTGAAAAAGCATGGCTGCTAAACATGGGCCAGATCTTGAGCATTCCATTTGTTTTACTGGGCTTTTATCTTGTCTTCCAGGCAGCGCCTGCTGAGAAGAGCCAAATACATTGAAAGCCATGTTAAAAAGTAATACTGCTTCCATCATTTAAGCCGGGTTTTTCGGAAAGCTGCTATTAATGAAGCACGTGGTATTAAGCTGTGCATATTATATTATCAGCTTAAACGTGAACTCACTACTTTATTCCTTATGGAAAAAGATGCACCAGTGATCTTAAATTTTAACGCCAAATGTTATATAGGCGTTTCTTCCATCGCTTGGCCATATGCCCGGGCCGGGGTAAAATGTAGGGCGTTTTGTAAAATATTCCCTGTCGAAAATATTATTTACCCCCGCACGGATCATAAACATTGTATTCACCCGCAAGGATGCATTGAAGTCCCAAATGGAATAAGCGGGCGTAAATCCTCTTGCACCATTTACTAGTGGCGCTATTGTGTTAAGTGGATCCGAATATGATGATGATGTATAGTTGTACAGAATTGTGCAACCAAAACCTTTATACAGGAAATCCAATCCGTTTCTGCTGATCCAATTCGGAACGGCTTCAACGCTGTTTCCCCTGATTGATTTGTTTACCGTGCCTGTTGAAATCTGCCCGTCAATGTATTTGGCATGCATGTATGAAGTGGAAGTAAACAGACCGGCGTAAAGCTGGTTGCTAATCGGAAATTTGTACTGAAGGAAAAGCTCAACGCCTGTGGTCCGGCTATCGCCTACATTGGTCTTGAAAGTAGAAGCCTGCCCCATGTTATCCTGCAACACCAGTGTGCCCATTCTGTTGTTGTATAAAAGACTGAATAAGCTGACATCATACTGCAGGTATTGAAACAACTTTCCTCTGGCGCCCATTTCCAGGTTGTACCCAGTGGCATTTTTAAGGTTTTTATCTATTTGCTCATAGGCGGCAACAGGCACAATATCTTTAAATATAACAGGCCGGTATGCCTGAGAAAAGCCGCCATAAAGGGTGTTCTCTTTATTGAGCAAATATTGTGTGCTGATGCCAAGCAGTGCAAAACGGTGGTTTATTGATGTAGGCAATTCATTAACTGGATAGTATTTGATAATCCCCGACATCCTGGAAGATCCGTTCTCAAAACGGATGCCGGGAGAAACGGTCCATTTTGGATTGATCTGAAAAGCATTTTCGGCAAACAGGGCAATATTGTGGGTTTTAAAATGGATATCTCTGCGAAAATCTTCTACAAGCGAAAGATCATAGTCACTGCCTGTTGTTCCTTTTCCTAACTGGCGGCGGTGAAGATTATTATTCATGTACACAATTCCCGCGGCCAGTTTACTTTTTATCCTGCCCAAGCTGTAATCATGCAAGAGGCGGCCTTCCATTGTGCGACTATTAAATCCATCAATATCTACCTGCCGGTTCTTAAACATTCCGGTGGATGGATCAATAGCGTCGGGAACATCGGCAAAGGCATCAAACATTACGCTGTTCCTGCTTCCAAAAACTCCGGAAGTTGTAGCAAGAATCTTTGTTTGAGCGGAAACCTGCCATTTTAGATTAAGTGAAGGAACATAAATATCGGGGCTGAAATAATTTCTTCCTCTGGTGCTCATCCGGGGGTCTGCATAAAACATGCTATCATTAAGCGGACCGGGTATCTGGTAGCGGTATTTTGACCTGCCTATTTCAGCTTTTAGCGATACCTTGTCGCTGAACTGGTACTGCATTTGCAGGAACTGCGCATCTGCGTCTGAACGGCTGTTTTTCCTGTATCCTACCGAATGCCTGCGGTAATAATAAGCGTAATAGGAAAACTTTTTTGCAGTGCCACTTATAGCATTATAAGAGCTTAGCAGGCCAAAAGAACCAGCAGTGTTGATGCTTTCAAAAGAAAATGGCTTTGTGCTGTCAGGCCGCTTTGAAATATAATTGATCATGCCGCCAAACTGAGCGCCGTATTGCAGCGCACCTGTTCCTCTTATGATCTCTACCTTTTCAAAACTTTCCATTGGAGCGCTGTAATGGCTTGCAGGATAGCCATACATATCCGAGTTGATGAGCGCTCCATTTTGACGCAGATTAAACTCCCAGCTCCGGTGCGGATCAAGACCCCGGGTTGCGATATTTAACTGATTACCGCTGCCATCCATATCATAAACAAAAACACCTGGGACTTTGGCAAATAGCTGTCTTCCTGTTTTTATCGCAATATTTGCATTAGTGGCGTTGAGGGTGATCAGCTCATTTTTCTTTCCTGTACTTAAATAGCCATTCACTTCATCAGCCAAGCGGTTGATGTCATTGCGCATCCATGATTTGATGGTTATTTCCTTGAGCTCTTTTGAGTTGACTGTATCTACAGTTTGCGCGAAACAAGAAACAAAAGCAACATGGCAGGCCAGCAAAATCAACAGTTTTTTCATATTCCATACACAGAATTGGATGTGCTAACTTACTGATTATTCTGCTGCCTAGATCAGAACTTTATGGAATATCCGGCCCGTACAACCTGTGTTTCATAGTAGTCGGTGCTGATTAAGGTAAACCCATTGCCTTTAAGCTCCCGTTTTATTTGCATCGTATTCAGGAGGTCGGTAGCGTTCACAAAAAAATCGCCCCTGCCTTTTTGCACCACTTTTTTCAAACCGGCGTCCAGAGAAAAACGCTGTCCTATTTTTCCTTGCGGAATCAGGTCAGGCGCCAGATATACTACGGTAACCTGAATATCGGTAGTTGCATTCAAGTGCACGAATGTGTTTGCTTTCAGATTGCCGGAAAATATACGCTCTGTAGCCGTACTGAAGTTTTGTTCAACAGGATACTGGTTAAGTACAATAAAAGCGTCAATCTGATTCCGGTATCCATTCAGATTGATGTTATAGGTAAGCTTTTTGGAGGGCCTGTGCTGCCAGATTAGTTCCAGGCCTGAAACAGAACTATTGCCTGCGTTCTGCATCAAAGCATATATTATATTACTGCCAGGCGCAACCACATTGATGCGGGTGATGGTACCCTGCGATGCCCGGTGGTAAGCTGACGTGTACAGCGACCCGTTATCGAAGGTGGTACGATAGCCCAGTTCTATACTGTTGGTAAACTGAGGTCTAAGAGCCGGATTGCCGATCTTTACGATTTCGGCGTCATCATATTTTGGAAATACCCGAAGGTCAAATTCATTGGGGCGGTCAACCCTTCGGCTAAGAAATAAAGCAAATTTTTGCCGGTCATTGATTTTATATACAGCTCTCAGGTTGGGAAAAGGCTGCACGTAGTTGTATCCATCACTTTTGAAAACATTGTTATTCGGGTCTACATCATAACGCACTTGGACACCTTCAAGCCGCAGGCCTGCTTCAAGTTCATATTTTTGATTGTCTATAATATAGTTACCATAGATGGCGGGAATGCCCTCATGGTAATTTGCCCATCCGCCCGCAGATACATCAAGAGGCGAGTTCAAGCCGGGTTGGAACTGCATGTTTGTGGGGATATAACGCCAGCGGTATTTCAATCCTGTTTCCAATCGTCCATACCTTAGCGGTTTGATGTAATCGGCAGTTAGATCAACCACATGTTCATCTGAAAGTAATTTAAAAGAATCCCTTCCTGTGTAGGAGGGCATGATGTTGGTAAAAAAATAACGTTCATCTTCCCTGTGAAAAGTATAGTTAACACCTGCGTTGAATACGTGTCCGGGCTGGCTGAACTTGTGTTGAAAAGTGGAAGTAGCAGTCGCTGTTGTTTTCACTTCATCTTCCAGAAATTGCCATAATCTTAATCGCTGTGATAACCCTTTATTAAAAAAAGGCTCATCGCCGTCGTCAAGAATTTTCTCCCTGCTAAAAAGACCTGAAATCGTTACCTGATTGATACTTTTCCAGCTATGGTCAACGCCTGCACGGGCGGTTGTTACTGTAGTACGCCTATTGCGCTTGGTTTGCTGCTCAATAACGTCGCCATTGTCATAGGTGCGGGTTGCAAACTCGTTTTTGTTCAAGGTTGGATTATACAACACATCTCCACCTGCAAACAAGTTGGTTGTGCCTTTGCGGTAATTAAGGGAAAGGGAAGGATTTAATTTGGGAGTGCCTCTGAACTGCGGACGAATGCCCGGAAAATTGGACCGCTTTTCCCATAGTGCGCCCAAACCCGTACTCAAACCAGCTTTGCCATTGAAACCTTCCTGCTTGCTTTTCTTAAATATAATGTTGATAATGCCTGCATTTCCGTTGGCATCATACTTTGCCGAAGGGTTGTTGATGATCTCAATGCGCTCTATGGCGGAGGCCGGGATATTGTCCAGGCTTTCCTGATTGTCAAATCCGGTTAATGCGGTTTGCCTGCCATCGGCCAGGATGGCTACGCGGTCGCTGCCGCGCAACTGTACCCGGCCATTTTCAACCGTAACGCCCGGCAGTCCCTGCAAGGCCTGCAAAATGGACCCGCCGCTCTGCGCGGATAAATTATTTAAGCCATAAACTTTTCGATCTATGGTTGCCGGCACGCTGGTAGTCCGGCTATTCACTACTACATCCTGCATGATTTTGGCGTCCGGCGAAAGGGTTAGCTGACCCAGGTCAAGAAACTCAGTCAGGCTACCCACGAATATGGCCTGCGTGAGCATTTGGTACCCACTAAAGGAGGCTTGCAGTTGATAACGGCCGGGAGTGATACCCGAGAGCACAAACCGGCCATCTGTGCCGGAGATTGTGCCGCTTGTAAATGCACTATCTTTTTCCTGCTTTAAAACAAGGTTTACATAAGGCATTGCATTTCCGTCTGAAGATTTTACTTGTCCCGACAGGCTAACCTTTGGTACTTGTGCCCAGAGGGCTAGTTGCAGCAGCACAAACATGCTTAACATGAGGTGCTTGACAAAGCTCCACTTTTTCATTTTATTTGATGGTTTTTGGGCGTTTGCTATTGCCTAACTGCTTCACTAACGAGAAGCCGAACATTCCATTGTTATATTGAGGCAGCAGAACGGTATTTGTTTCTTTTGTTTTAAATACCTCTTTCTGAATTTTCGGATACAGCCAATAACTAAAGCGCGTAGCAGCTATTCCGATACTTGCACCTGCTGCCACATCACCCAACCAATGTTTGTTATTGTACATGCGCAGGTATCCGGTAAATGCGGCAGCAGAGTAGCCTGCTATTGTGTACCAGGGCGACAAGTGCCCGTATTCAGATCTTAAAAACTCCGCTGATGCAAAGGCCTCGGCGGTATGTCCGCTTGGAAAAGAAGTATGCGAAGAACCGTCCGGGCGGAGTTGCCGGGTAAGATGCTTTATTGAAAAAACCGCTGTACCCATTAAAGCCTGGGACATTAATAGTATGCCTGCCTGGTTTTTGGGATTATTCAATCCCTTTACGCCCAGCACGTTTAAGGATACTACCGTTGCCAAAGGCGCATATTGCAAATAATTGTCAATTTTGACTTGCTTATGTGGCCGTTCCATCCACAACTCTTCTTTTACTTCCAGATTAAGTTTGCGTAGTGGCGTGCTCTTATACGACAAGGCGCCATAAAACAATAAGCCGACCGGAACAATCGCCTGCTTTATGCCAACAACTTTCGCACTCTCTTTTTTCGAAAATCGTACCGCATGATACGTATGGAGCACGCTGTCGCTATTCACCGGTGTTTGACTGAAGGATAGAAATGGAGAAAATAGGGTACAGATTAAAGCAACGGTCTTACACTGGTGCTGAATACGCATGCTATGGCTGTTTTATAGGGAATTAAAAGAAAAGTACCGTCAGCAATTGTATTACTGACAGTACTTTAGTGTTCTTATTGGCCGACTATTTTAATGAACTCACCGGCAGGGGTAAACAGCAGGTCTTTTCCAGCAACTACGACTTCGTAAACAACTTTGCCAAAGGCATCCACGATTTTAGCGGCTTCCTTAACCTCCTTTCCAGGGTATTGCTTAGATACGTAGGCCAATGCATTTGCCGGAAGCTGGTTAGCCAGAATCTCTGTTTCTTCCTCCAGCAACTGGCCATCCTCATGGAATACAACACTCATCTCTTTGCCTGTTTTCCTGAAGATGGCTTCATAGTCGCTATCCTCCTTTTCCCATTTTGCTTGTACACCAGGGTGCATTTTGGCGAAGCTTTCCTTTACTTTTTGCGGAACCGCATCCTTTGCGTTTGCCTGGGCATTACAGGATACGGTCAGAACGGCAAGGGCTGCGGCGATCAATAAGCTTTTCATACATTTAAATTTTGTATTCCAAAGCTGGGAAAACAGTTTGAAGAAAAATTGAATCATTGGAAATGCACAACAAAATGGTGTGTTTTATCATTTTCATAACTGTAGGCAATTGACCAGCCATGCCTATCAACAATCTGCTTTACGATTGCCAGTCCTAAGCCATTGCCGGAAATAGAAGTGCTGTCCTTTGCAAAACGGTCAAAAATGCGTTGCTCATCTAGCTTTTCTTCCTTTCCCGTGTTACTAATATGCAACGCTTTGTTGCCTAAGGAAATTCGAACCACACCGCCATGTTTATTATACCGGATGGCATTTGTTAGCAGGTTTCTAATCATCACTTCCAAAAGATAAGGATTAGCGAAAACTTCTGTTTGCTCAATAATGTTATAGCGGACATCTACTTTGTTTGCAATTGCTTGTTCTGCAAGAAAATCGGCCTGCTCACTTAGTGTTAGGTCTGGC
Organism: Cnuella takakiae; assembly: GCF_001953305.1. GTDB lineage: Bacteria > Bacteroidota > Bacteroidia > Chitinophagales > Chitinophagaceae > Flavisolibacter > Flavisolibacter takakiae. The sequence continues at coordinate 5,563,141 of NZ_MTFE01000010.1, read as the reverse complement.
CTTGCTTGTGCCTTATCCGAGAATGTATTGCAGCCTATGCGTGATAGCAGCAGCAGGTTTTGATTGATGTGCTTCATCCGTTCCAGGGTATCATAAATTGCGGTTAGCGAGGCCGCTGTTGTACCAGTAAGCGTTTCGGTTTGTATCAGGTTATCCATCTTAGTCTGAATTACAGCCAGCGGTGTTTGCAGCTCATGTGCTGCATTTTCTATAAACTCCTGCTGGCTTTTAAAAATGGCTTTGTTGGTGGTAACCAATTGTTCAATGGCTTTGTTCAGTCTTTGGAACTCCTCTGTATTTGTTTCAGGAAGAAAAAGCGGGCCAGTTTTATCAATTTGGTAAGATTCAAGACGCGCTAATTGCAGATAAAAAGGCTCCCAAAGCTTGCGGGAATACGTTCTGGTAAATAGAGCTAAACCAATCAGGAGCAGGAGAATAGCCGTGCCATATACTAACAAAATACTGCCTATTAAGTCGTCTGTTTGCAGCAAGCTTGAACGGGCAAAATACACAAAAGGCATCCCATCTATTACGACAGGCGCCTTGATGGTGCGAAAGGGCTCCATGTCTTTTTCTACAACATCAAGGTATTCGGCATTTCCAAAATTCGGTAGGGTAATGTGCGGCTCGGAAGCCAGTATTTTTACATCTTGATTCCACTTATTCCAAACTATTATATCGGCAGTATGGAAAGTGGGCAAAGTTTGTTCCCGGAATTCCTGAAGGCGCAACATCAGCATCTCTTCTGCTTCTTCGAGGTGCAATGTTTTAAGGATACCATAAAACACCGGAACGGTGAACAAGAGTACGGCCGCAGAAAAAACGAGGTAAAGCCTTATAGTTTTATCTAATAACTTTTTAGTCATGCATGCCATTTATAGCCTAGTCCGTAAACAGATTTGATGTAATCGCCGGCACCGGCATCCACAAGTTTTTTTTTCAGGTTTTTTATGTGGGCATAAACAAAGTCGTGATTTACCATTAGATCTGCCATATCGCCGGAAAGGTGTTCGGCAATCGCATTTTTCGATAATACCCGGTTTTTATTACCGATCAGGTATAGTAGCAGGTTGAACTCACTGCGTGTAAGTGCTAGCGTGTTCTTGTTTACCGCAACAGTGTGTGCTGACAAATTGATAGTTATTTCTTCAAAAGAAACCTGATTGTTCCCACTAAATTGTTTTCGACGAACGATGGCTTGCACTCGAGCCATAAGTTCCGGTAAGTGAAAAGGTTTGCTCAGGTAGTCATCAGCTCCGGTTTCTAGTCCTTCCAGCTTGTTTTCCAATCCATTCTTTGCTGAAATGATGATTACACCGTCTTCCTTTTGTTCTGATTTTAAATATTTCAAAGCTTTCAATCCATCACCGTCAGGTAACATCAGGTCCAGCAGAATGCAGTCATAGTTGTACATGCCTATCTTTTCTTTTGCATCAGAAAGCGTGCTTACCCACTCACAACGGAAACCATTACTGGAAAAATAGTCAGTAATATTTCTGGCAAGTTCAGGCTCGTCTTCAATCAACAGTAGCTTCATGACACAAAAATCTGTATGAATTCTGAATACATTTTGAAGATAATGTGAGTACTTCTTACTTGATTTATCGGTGGGCACAGGGTCAATTAAATAAAAATGGGTCCACTCATTTCCAGATCAGAATAACCATGCGGGCTAGAATGAAGCCAACTCCAAGAAAAACTTTGGTGCTCAGAGGCTCCTTTGTTATAAGAAGGAGAGGATCAGAGTTACCACAATACTGGCTTTGTCAATCGAAACCACTTAAGATACTGCTCCTTCTTTCATAGCGCGGTAATAAAAAGTCAATAAGAAAGAACTTGAAATTTCGGCAGTTGCTAAGAAGGCCAGGTTTTTACCTGCCGACTGCTGTAGTTCCTGGTGAGCGTACATAAGAAAAAGCCGTTAGCTATTTCAATAGTAAATATTACAGCGGTGCGTATAGCCGCAGCTGTATCACTGAATATTTCCTTCATGCCGAACTTAGCGATTACTGAAGTGAGTTCAGCGAAAAGCATGGAAATTTTTGCATAGATCCTCTAGCGTTCTAGGTATTACTTATGTTAATATTTCAAAAAAGTAGTTGAGCTTTGTAAAATTCAATTTTTTTAGCAAAATATATGCGACTATACCGATTGTGCTGTTAAAGTGAATTAACCCATTGCTCAACGTCTCTATAAATTGTGGTATTACCCTTTAGTATTTTCAGATGTGTGTAGAAAAAAGCATGCACACAGTCCTTTTTATCTACCAAATCCACGGATACCATCAAGCTGGCAGTACTGCCCATTGACCTCTGTTGCGCCTGATTTCTACGCTTTAGTACTGCTTCCTGACTGTGAAATTGGTGTGCGTTCATGGTACCTGTAGCTTTTGCCTCGATTATGATCATCAGGTATTTGGTTTTAGGGAACGATTTTCGTAGTGGGCTTTTTGATTGTTCAGTTTTTCCAGCCTTCATACAAATGGGCAGCGTTCTTATGCTGAAAACGACCAGGTCTTGGTTCATTATTTATATTTTTCTGTTGCTAACATTTAAAAAAAGATTTTTTTTACAGAAACGACAGTTATCCGGCAATTGATACGCCTATAAGCTTGCCAATTCCAAAAGTAATAGCTGCTGCTGCCAAGCCAAACATTACTTGCCTTAAACCTGAATACCATACGTTTTTTCCAGTAAAAAGTGTGATAGCTGCACCAATTAAAAACAGGCCCACAGCACTTGCTAAAACACTAATTAGCACTGCTTTCATACCGCTTGTAAAAATGAAGGGTAGAACAGGAATAATAGCACCTATCGCAAAGAGTATAAAAGAATAAACGGCAGCTTCAACGGCTGAACCCTTCAGTTCTTCAGCATTAATTCCTAATTCCTCTTTGATTAATATTTCGTGCGCATGACTTTTATTCTTCATGATATCCGCCGCCATTTGCTGTGCTTGATCCTCAGGAATACCTTTCGCCATGTATATTAAAGCCAGTTCTTTCATTTCACCTTCAGGATTAGTTTCCAATTCTTCCATTTCTATTTGCATTTGGTTTTCGTAAAGTTCTTGTGAGCTTTTTACCGAGATCCATTCACCCAGTGACATAGATAATGCTCCGGCTAATAAGCCTGCTAACCCCGCTAATAATACGCCTTGTTGCCCGGCTGTGGCTCCGGCTATTCCCATCACCAGACTAAAGTTGGAAACCAAACCATCATTCCCACCTAACACCGCTGCCCTGATGGCATTTCCACCAACGGAACGGTGCCTGCTTTCAAATTTTGAAAGTTGTGTGCCGGTTACCTTAGTTTCTTTTTCAAGAATTGTTCGAAGAATATTCACATGACTTGCTTCTGAACCTGTTATCTTTTGTTTATTCTTCCGCTTGGTTGTAATAACAGCGTTTGCAATGCTTTTTTCGGTATCCATTAAAACACCTAAAACATAATCATATCCGAATATCTTACCAATGGTGTTTAAAGTTTTTGCTCTCCATGATGGCCGCGTTAAATCCTCAGCAGACATATTTTCTTGTTTGACAAATGCCTCTGCGTGGCTTTTTTCAATCTCGCTCATTTGCCTGAATACTTTTGCAATGGTGGCATCTGGCTCATGTTCAGCCAGCTTTTGGTATAAAAACCAAGCATCAACCTCTGTCTGTATATTCTTATTTCTCATGTAGATAGTTATTTAATTAATAACGAATGCTGATACCTGCACCGGCTCCATAGTCACTGTCGTACAGCGTACTGATGGAGAGGGTGCGTGAAATAAAATACCTGAGTCCTACAGTGTATTCTTTATCGGTGTTTACTCGGCCATCAAAGAATAACCTGGTGGTAATCGGCATATCCCGTCTTTGAAGTTGCGCTCTGAAGCGGCCCGTTTGGTCTACCCGTAATTCAGTCTCAATAAAGAAAGGCATTAAATACAGTAATCCAGCTTCAAAAACCCTGCGATTATTTTTTGTGTTCGACTGCGGATTTTTAGTAATCCCCTTGTTCAAGCGGTAGTCAAAACCAATAAAAGCAGCGAGGTAATCTCTTTTATCAAGGAACCGCAACAGGTGTGATTCTGTTTCGTAATCTCCTTTCCAGTTTACCCTGCCATCAAAGCGAAACTGGTTTTTGTTGTTTGATATGAAGGCCTCCAGCCATGCCCCGTTCGACAATGCACTGAAATCAAACCAGTGTGAAATGAAATTGTCTTCCTTCTTCAATGTTTTGTAACCGGTTTTGGCAAATTCATTTTGTTCAGAGCCTTCGTAGCTGACAATGCGGGCCATCCCGGTAGCCATATGGTATAAAATATGGCAATGGAAAAACCAGTCTTGTTCTTCATTAGCCAAAAATTCTATGGTAACGGTTTCCATTGGCTGAATGTCAAACGTATGCTTTAGTGGCGCATACGCTCCCTGTGCATTTATCAACCGGAAAAAGTGACCGTGCAGGTGCATGGGGTGGCGCATCATAGTATTATTAAACATTTTGAACCGAACGACTTCGCCTTTTTTAATCAGGATTTTATCAGATTTTGATAATGGCTTATCATCAAACGACCAGATGTAACGCAGCATGTTGCCGGTAAGCGATAGCGGTATTTCACGAACAGGTAACTTTTTGTCAAATGCTGTGGGAGCAACGGAACGCAGCATATCGTAGGTGAGTACGCCGGCGGTTTTTACATTTCCCATGTTCATGCCTGGCATATCCATTCCTGGCATGGATGTACTTTCCTTTTTTGCTCTCATGTTCATCCCGTTTATTTTTTGGGTGGTATCCTTCTGCTGCATATCCATGCCTGGCATGGAGCCGTCTTTGCCGCTACTGCCCATGTCCATTTTATTTCGCTCCCTCAGCATCCCAAAGTAATTCAACCTTGGGAGGTCAGGCGCCATCACTTTTTTACCGCTGCCAAAATAAACCGAGCTGTGGCCCGAAATATCCGCAGCCGTTGCTCTCAGCTCGTAGGCTCCATCAGCAGGGATGGTGATGAGTACATCATAGGTTTCAGCAATCGGGAAGTCAATTTTATCCACTTTCACCGGCTTTACATCCTTTCCGTCAGCGGCTATGATGGTCATGGGGCCACCGGCAAACTGCACCCAGAAATAGGTGCCTGCACCACCATTTATCATTCTTACCCGGATGGTTTCACCCGGTTTAAATTCTGGATATTCCGTTATCTGCTTTCCGTTGGCAAGAAAGGCATTATAATACACATCGGATACATCCATGGGTGGCATCCGGCTCCATTCCTGTTTTGCTTTATCGCCCAGGTATCCTTTTACCAGCGCCTCGCCCCAGCTTTGCACCGAGCCTCTTTTAATGCCATACCATTCATAGTTTGCCTTTAATGACCGAACCACGGTTGCCATGCTTTCGTTGGTCCAGTCTGAAAATAAAATCACTTTTTCTTTTTCAGTTTGCGTGTTTTTTTTATAGATAACAATTGGTCCGTATAGGCCTACCTGCTCCTGAAGGCCGGTATGAGAATGGTACCAGTAAGTACCGTTTTGAATTACAGGAAACGAAAAAGTGTAGGTGCTCCCTGCTTCTATAGGAGGCGTGGTAAGATAGGGAACGCCATCGGCCACATTGGGCAATAGTAAACCATGCCAGTGGATAGATGTTTCTACCTGCATCAAATTGCGCACATGAATAACAGCCGTATCGCCTTCAGAAAAATACAGCGTTGGCGCCGGAATGGTGCCATTGATGGCGATGGCCGGTTTTAATTTGCCTTTTGCAAAAGTGACCACGGTGTCGGTAACATTTAAATGATATTCAACACGTTTGCCGGTTCCTTTCATTGAGGTTTGCTCCGGCATGTTCATGTTGTGCATGTCGTGCTGCGCATACATCAGGAACGGAAAGAAAGCTGCTGAAAGAAAAAGAAGTTTTTTCATTGCTTGCGATTTTGTTGGTATGTAACTATAAAACTGGTTTACAAACCTTTGATGTATTTCAGGGCTTCCTGAATGTTTAATTCACGGGTGCCGTTACCTGCCCTCACAAAAAAATGTGTATTTTGCTGCTGCTTTAAAAACACAGGTGCGGTAGCTTTTTTTACATGTATCATGCACACGTCTTTGCTGTCGCATGCAACAAAGGAAATGTCAAGGAACTTGCAGTTTTCTGTTCCCAGCGACAGGGATACTGCCTGCATGATGTATTGCTCAAAGCCATCACGCCCCGGTTTTTTTAACGTGTTATAATCTTTCTCAAGCCCGACCACTGCACTTGCGTCATCCACACCAATCAATAAAGTGCCCCCGTTGGTGTTCGTAAAAGCAGCAAGCGTTTTCAGGCTTGCAAACTCGATGTCTTTGCTTGTCTTTTGCAAACGATAATCCCACCGGAATGAGGATTTAAATTCCACCGTGTCGCATTCTCCTTTAATAAGGAAGTGGCCAAATGGTGCGTAATGGCTGTCATCAGCTTTGTGCCCTTTCTTTATCTTGAAAAGCATGTTGCCAACTAAACCGCCAAGTGTCAAAAACAGCAGGAATAGCGACCCGCTAACGAAATCTATCCTTACCGCATTTTGGTAAAAATCTGAAACAATATTTCTGAGAGAAAGATTGTGGTTGCCAAAATGATATTCCAATGGAATGATCACTAATGGAGCCAGTACAAAAAGTCCAAGTATTGATCCTGTTGCGCTCCATGCCCACTTGTGGTTATACGCTGACATTGCTGGCATTGAATTTACTTTTAATAATTTAGTTTTTGATGCTTTTCTTCGAGCAAGCATTTCAGCGTAGGGGATTAACAGAAACCGAAGAATTTTCATTACGAATTTCTTTGTGCATGATTTCACCGCCTAACAATCCGGCTCTTGCCATTAACCCTGCCGCAATAAGTGAAAGTATAAGCACAACTGCGGGTATCACACGCATGGTTTGGAAGCGTTTGACGAACAAAGCAGCCAATGATGCCAGACCAACGAGCACCATGCACCATTGGGCAATATTTGAAGCCTCCACATGCCTCTCAATGGTGTCACGGTCGGCCAGCTTTGCCTGCAGGAGCATGTGCTCTGCACCTTCGCCGGTTTGGGAAGCAATAAATGAAAAAACTGCAATAAAAGCGAACAGCCAATAAGCAGCTTTAATTACAGGCTCGCTTTTGCGAAGAATGCCGTAAGCCAAAACAAGCAATGCTATTATGCCTCCGGTAATGGGAATATGATTAACCAGTAGGTGCAAGTGAGCGGGATTGAGGTTCATAAAATTGATTTTGAGTTGTTTAAAAAGTAGGTTTGTTGTTATTCGTCGGCCTTGTTTTTTAAAGCCATGAGTAATGTGTATGCATTTGCACTTACGATGGGCTTACCGGCTAATGCTTTGCTGTTTGCGTCATCCAACGCTACATATCCGTTCTCACTGGCGCCTGTCTGCACGGGTATCATTTCGTAAACGTTTTCCTCTTTCTGCACAAAGACGTAATGGTTATTCTCAAAGCTCACCACTGCCGTTTCGGGTAGAACAAACGCTTCAGCATTTTTAGTCTCTATCTCCGCATTCATAAACGTGCCGGGCAGCAGCTTGTGTTCTTCGTATTCAAAATGGCAATGCACCTGTACGCTGCCATCCGGCGCCACGTCCTGGCTGATGAGTAAAATTGTAGCCGGTATTTTTCTGATCGTATCGCTGGTGGTATAGGTTATCACCTTTTGACCTACCCTCAGCTTCGCCACATCTTTTTGAAACACAGTCAGCACCAGGTGAATGTCAGCCGGATTTACAAGCTCAAACAATACATCCGTAGGGCTTACATACTTACCAATATTGACGTTCACCTTTGATACATATCCGCTGATGGGTGAGTAGATGTTGACACGTTTGGAAATGTTTCCTTCGCTCAGCCGGGCAGGGTTGAGGCCAATAAGACGCAACTTCTCCTCTAAACTTCTAAGCAGGATGCGCTGGCTTTGGTAATCGCTCCGCACCTGCTGCACCATTTTGGTGCTGGTTGCCTGACCTGCATCCAGCGTTTGCTGGCGTTTGTAGTCTGCTTCCAAAAACTGAAGACGCACTTTTGCCGACAGGTAATCCTGTTGCAACTGAATAAACTGGATGTCTTCCAGCACACCCAACACGCCGCCTTTTCTTACATAGGTACCGGGCAGCAGATTTGTGGATTTCAAATATCCGCCCAGCGGAAAGCTGACCGAAACCATGTTTTGCGGCGGCACATCTACCTTGCCTGTTACTTTTAACTGGTTTGCTATTTCCTTTTTCTCAAGCTGGCCGATGACAATTTGTGCATTCCGTGCCTGCGAATCGGTAAGCTGCACGGTATAGTTGCGGTCCACTTGTTTTTCTTCTTTTACTGCTGTTTCTGTAGCAGTATCTTGCTTTTTAGAAGAACAGGAAAGGATTGTGGCCGCTATTATAAATATGATTAAACGTTTCATCTGAATGCATTTATTGGTTGCTTGATAAGGTTTGAAGTTGGATTTGAATTCTGTTGAGATTTTGAACGGCATCTATATACCCGGATTGTATGCTGACGGCTTGGTTGGTGAGCATCACCCATTCCAGGTAATTGATTTCTCCATTCTGAAACTGCAGGTTGGCTGCATTCAACACCGTGGAAGCATTTTTCAGCATCGTTGTTTCGTAGGCCTGTACGTTTGCCTGCTGCACACGGTATTGCTCTATCAAGGTGCGGTAGGCCGATAACGTCCTTTGCCGGGCAAGCTCGTATTCTGTTTGCGATTGCAGTATGGCTGTTTGGGCAGCCCGTATCCTGCTTTTTTGTGCGCCGCTAAAAAGCGAGATAGCAATACCCGCCTGTACGCTGTGGAACCGGTTGCCTGCGTCGTAATATTTGTTTACACCGTTAACCAACTGGTTGCCGATGATGCTTTGGTTACTGTAGCCCAATGTCAGGTCGGGCAGCAACCTAGCTTTTTGCAGTTGCCAGTTTTGCTCAGCAATCAGTACATCATTTTGTTTTATTTGAATGGCCGGATGAAGGGATAGTAGCGCCGTGTCGGCTATGAATGCAGGCTGAATGCGCAAGCCCGTATCCGCCGGGACAAAATAGTGCCTGCTGTTGAGCAACGTATTGAAGCTGATAAGAGCTGTATTAATATCTGCTTCCAGTGTTTGCAACTGAAGGCTGATTTGCTTTCGCTGGTTTTCCGCAGCCGCTCTTTCAACAATGCTTGTTTCGCCGGCTTTATAGCGCAATGCTGCTTTGCTCAAAAACCCGGCATAGATGCTGTCCGCAAACTGCAAAAGTTTTTGTTTCTGTTTTAGAGCAACAATGTCTGAATAGTCTTGCCGCACTTGTTCTTTCAGTTGCAGTTTTGTCCATTGTAATTCCGTCTGGCTCCGGCGGGTTTGCGCCTGGTACAAAGCTTTCTGCCGGGTGTACACTGTTGGAAAGTTGATGGTTTGCTGTACACCCAGTCTTGTATCGGCCTGATAGGAATTAAACTGGCCCACTTCGGCATTAAAAGCCGTTTTTGGAACATCCCGTGCACTTCCCTGTAACTGCTGGTAATAGGCCACGTTCAGTTGTGAAGAACGGACGGCTAGATTATTCTGAACCGCCGTGTCAAGGGCTTGCTGCAACGTTACAGGTGTTTGCGCTTTTAGCGAAGCCATCCCGCTTACAACGAACAGCAAGCCCATAGCGGCAGCTTTCACAGGCAATGATTTTATTCTTTTCTTTCCATCAAATATGACATACAACATAGGTAAAATGAATAAGGTTAAGAATGTAGCAGTGACCAATCCGCCAATCACAACTGTTGCCAATGGCCGCTGAACTTCGGCACCGGCGCCGCTGCTCAATGCCATGGGAATAAAACCCAATGAAGCAACCGTCGCTGTCATCAATACAGGGCGTAATCGCACTTTGGTTCCCTGCAGTACAATGCGTTTCACGTCTTTCCAGCCTTCTTTGCGAAGGCGGTTAAATTCGGAGATGAGTACAATGCCATTTAGTACTGCCACTCCAAACAAAGCAATAAATCCTACCCCGGCAGAGATGCTGAATGGCATGCCTCTGATGGCTAAGGCCAAAACTCCTCCAATGGCAGAGAGTGGAATAGCCGAGTAAATGAGCAGTCCCTGTTTGACACTGCGGAAGGCGAAGTACAGAAGCAGGAAGATGAGCAACAGTGATATGGGTACGGCGATACTCAACCGTTTTTGTGCTTCCTGCAGATTTTCAAATGCACCGCCATACGTTACAAAATAGCCTGCGGGTAATTTTATTTGCTGTTCTACTTTCTCCTGTAACTCATTCACCACGCTTTTTACATCCCGGCCCCGGACATTAAAGCCAACGATGATGCGGCGTTTGGCATCTTCCCGTTGTATTTGGTTGGGCCCTTCTGTTATGCGAACATCGGCCACCTGGCTTAATGTGATTTGCGTGCCGGACGGCGTTGCTATCAGCAGGTTTTGCACGTCTGCAATGTTCTGCCGCTGGCCACTTTCCAGACGTACGACGAGGTCAAATCGTTTTTCGCCTTCGTAAACCTGTCCGGTGCTTTGCCCTGCAAAGCCAGTGTTGATGACACGGTTAATGTCTTCAATCGTAAGGCCGTATTGTGCTATCGCCGGCCGGTTGTAGCGAATGACAATCTGCGGCATACCGGTAACGGTTTCAATATATAAATCGGCAGCACCATCAACTGTGCTTACCACGGCTCCCAGTTTATTGGCATAACTGGCAAGCGAGTCCAGGTCTTCCCCAAAAATTTTGCACACCACATCCTGCCTGGCGCCGCTAATCAACTCATTAAACCGCATTTGAACGGGATACTGAAAGCCAAACGTTACACCTGGTATTTCCTGCAAGGCAGCCTGCATCTTCTCCGACAATTCATCAAAGGTTTTGGCGCTGGTCCAGGTGCTTTTGTCTTTTAAAATAATCATCAGGTCACTGGCTTCAATCGGCATGGGGTCAGTAGGAATTTCACTGCTGCCATTCTTACCCACCACTTTTTCCACTTCCGGAAATCTTGCCTTCAGAATTTGTGAGGCTTTAAGAAGTGTATTGACAGAGGTGGTAATGTTGCTTCCGGTTAGCACCCTTGTTTCTACGGCAAAGTCGCCTTCTTCCAACTTGGGAATAAACTCACCGCCCATCCGGCTTAGAATGAAGACACTAATGATAAACAGCGCTACTGCTGATGCGATAAATACTTTCGATAGCCGCAGTGATTTTGCCAGCGCATGCTGATAAATCCTTTCCAGCCTGTTCATCACCCGGTCGCTTAGATTTGGCTTATGCGAGATTTTTTTGCTGATTGCCAAAGAAGTCATCATAGGTACGTAGGTCAGTGATAATATAAAAGCGCCGATGAGGGCAAACGTAACCGTCTGAGCCATTGGCTTAAACATTTTTCCCTCAATGCCTTGTAGCGAAAAGATGGGGAGGTAAACAATCAGGATAATGATTTGCCCAAAGATGGAAGCATTCATCATGCGGGATGCGCTGTGTTCTACTTCATCATCCATTTTCTCCTGCGTGAGCCGGTTTACCCCACTGAAATGTTTTGAGTGTTTTAGCTGGTGCATCACGGCTTCTACAATGATAACAGCGCCGTCCACTATCAACCCGAAATCAATGGCACCAAGGCTCATCAGATTGCCACTCACGCCAAAAGCGTTCATCATAATAATGGCAAACAACATGGCCAGTGGAATGACCGATGCTACGACCAGCCCTGCTCTTAAATTTCCCAAGAAAAGAACCAACACGAAGATGACAATCAAAGCACCTTCCGTCAGGTTCCGCTCCACTGTTGAAATGGCATTGTTCACCATTTTTGTCCGGTCAAGGAAAGGCTCAATTACAACACCTTCGGGTAGTGATTTTTGAACTTGAGCAATTTTTTCTTTCACTCTTCTAATGACCGCAGAAGAATTTTCACCTTTCAACATCATTACAACGGCTCCGGCCACTTCGCCTTTATCGTTAAATGTCATGGCGCCATAACGGGTAGCATTGCCCAGTTGAACTGCACCCACATCACGAATCAAAACCGGAATGTTGCTTGCGGTGCTGCTAACTACAATGTTGTTGAGATCTTCTTCGTTGGCAACCAGCCCCTCGCTACGGATAAACAAAACCGTAGGCCCTTTTTCAATGTAGGCGCCTCCCGTATTTTGGTTGTTTTTTGCCAGGGCGGTGAATACATCATCAACGGTAAGGTTGTACGATTTGAGCTTGTAGGGATTGAGGGCAATCTCGTACTGCTTCAGCTTTCCGCCAAAGCTGGCGACTTCCGCCACTCCTTGGGTACCCAGCAATTGCCGGCGCACAATCCAATCCTGAATGGTGCGCAGTTGCATCACATCGTATTTGCCTTCAAAGCCCGCCTTTGGCCTGACGACATATTGGTAGATTTCACCAAGACCGGTGGTAACAGGTGCTAATTCAGGTTTGCCAAATTGAACCGGTATCTGGCTTTGCACTTGCTGCAGCCGTTCGGCTACCTGCTGTCGGGCCCAATACACATCAACGGCATCGTTGAAAACAATCGTAACAACAGACAAGCCGAAACGGGAAAAGCTTCGGATTTCTTTTAGGCCAGGTATGTTGCTGTTTGCCTGTTCAATGGGGAACGTAATAAGGCGTTCTATGTCGGGAGCGCCAAGAGAAGGAGAAACCGTAATCACCTGTACCTGATTATCAGTAATATCCGGTACGGCATCTATCGGTAATTGTGTGGCCTGGTATGCTCCCCAAACAAGAAGCCCAAGGGTTAGCAGGCCAATGATTAGTTTATTCCGGATAGAAAAATGAATAATTTGCTTAAGCATGGTAAAATCAATGCAGTTTGAAAAACAGATGGCATGGCAACGCTTTTCGCGCAGATTGCCATTGAACCATGAAAGTCAGAATGGGAAGGCACTATTTGAACCGTCTTACGTCCATACACAGGAACAATGGCGACACTGCATAGCTGATCGTGACTATGAGTGTTCATTACGAGATAAAGACAAAGCTCATCTCGCAGTAAGAATGGAAAACAGTAATAGAAAAGCTTAAGCTTTCGGAGGCTGCCAGATAGCAGATAGAAACTGAGAGGAGATAAAGGTATCGTCGGAGGTCACGATTTCGGACAAGTGATAATATACAGGGGGTTCAGTTGCGGTTATTGGAGCAGGAAGTATAGAGGCTACACTACTGACCTGATAGTTTGAACCGGTTTTGAAAGGCAATTGCATGTCTCTTTCATAATCTGCATCCTTTGCATCGCCATTCAGATAGTGCATCGTCAGGTAACTAATAAAGGAAACATCCTTATTCTCTTCCTTATGCTCCTGGTAATGCTGCCAAAGTACAGGCAGCTTAAAAAGCTGCGAAAACTCAGTGGTTGCGCTAAGTTGCACAAATAAGAGCAATATGGCAGTTACTTTTTTCAAGTAGGCGCAAAAGTACAGTGAATCTTAAATTCTAAGACGTGAAATTGTAAACTTAACCGTAAATTAATAGATGGAAGGCCTTTCTGTTTTGGGGGTTTACAATTGTAATGCGTTCAAACAAAGGCTTAAGAATATGTAGCTGATCTGTTTTAATGAATAGAAGATTGTCTGCCTCTGGCTTTGGATCAGGTTGCAATCCTTCAGCTTATGAAGATGCTGGGAAACAGCGGGAATCGTTATCTGAATACTGTCACTGAGATCGCACACAAAGCTGTCCTTCTTGATCCAGAAGATAAAGTATTTTCAGACGAACGTCATTTCCAACCAAGCTCAGGATCTGACTCAATTGAGTAAGGGAATGATTTACCAATTGGACTTTTTTCTAGCGCTCTTAAATTAGTACAGCGTCAGCAAACGCACAGGTACAGTTATTTTCCATTATACAAACGTAATCATTTAAGCATTTGCTTAAATGATTACGTTTGTCCCACTTCTATATCTGGTTGAATAAAGTAGGAGTTCATTATTTAGCATTTAAATGGTGCTAAAATGATGTGTTGCTTAACGGGTTCCAGAGCAGAAGCATTCGTCGCTTCTTAGGCTTTTAACTAGCCTTTTTGTTCACCCGACAACAACTTTTATATTATTTCCAGATGACAATGCCTACTTTTGCTCACAGACAGTGTTTTGAAAAGGCTCGCTATTCTCATATTATCCCTTCTTTACCTTACAGCCTCCACCGGAGCTACCATCCATTTGCACTATTGCATGGATGAGTTGGTGAGCTGGGGGATTGATAAGGATGTTAGCGATTCTTGCAGCAATTGTGGTATGGCTAAAGAAGATACCAAAGGCTGCTGTAAGGATGAACACAAACAAGTAAAAGTTGACGCTGATCAGAAGGCTACTGAAGCATCCCTAAGCTATCTTTTGTCATTTTCAGAAGTTGTTACTCCTCTTTTTCCGGATTACCAGCCGACTCTTTATGTAGGCACATCCTACAGGCTCCCTTTTAGCAACGCTCCTCCCGATAGGGAAAAAGAGCCTTTGTATTTACAATACCGCGTATTCAGAATTTAATATCTTCTGGCTTACTGCCTGACAACTCCTGCTTGTCGGGCTTTTTGCGTTACATGCCCAATAAGGGATTGTAACTGCTTGCTATTCTTATTTCTTCTATACATAACAATCAAACCTTAAAACGATGACAATCAGAGTTTTTAGCGCCCTGATGGCTACTGCTGCCATCCTGTTCACTTCATGTGGTAACCAAGCCGGTTCAGAAAATCAAAATGGTTCCGTCACCCAGCAAGAAACCTCGGCTACAGGTGCCGAAGCTGGGAATGCAGCCTCTAACCAAGCCAATGCATCAGCAAATGAGGTAAGCATGGTCATTGATCACTACCTGCACGTTAAAAATGCCCTTGCCAGCGATAATGCTGCAGAGGCAGCCAGTGGCGCCAAAGCCCTTACCGAAAGCCTGGGCCAGGTAGACAGGTCCAAGTTCACAGCGGATCAGCAAAAAACCTTCAATGATGTATTTGAAGACCTAAAAGAGCATGCAGAACATACTGCTGCTAATGCCGGCAAGATCGATCACCAACGGGAACATTTTGTAGGTATGAGTGAGGATGTAGCAGAACTGGTAAAAACCTTTGGTTCGAACAAAACCCTTTACCTCGACCATTGTCCTATGGCCGACAACAATAAGGGCGCAAACTGGATCAGCGAAAAGAAGGAGATCGTAAACCCCTACATGGGCAAGAAGATGCCTGAGTGCGGCAAGGTGGAACAAGTGCTTACCAACCAGTAAGGATGGTCTCAGAGTATGGGCGGGTCAATTTAGCTCTCCTGGTTTGTTGGCCCGTTCCAGAAATGAGCTCATGTTATTTCTTACTGTTTCGCTACATGTAAAATCCCTATAATGAAGCAATTATCAATCAACCTCCTTTACCGCCTATCCCTATTTGTCCTGCCACTTGTTGTGCTGCAGGCATGCAGGAAACATAAGATGGATGGCATGGATGATGGAATGGCCGAAAGAAACATCTCCTACCCGGCAGCCTATGTGGTAAATGGTGAAAGCAATACGCTTTCTGTGATCAAGCTTTCGGACAACAGCCTTGCAGAAACAATCGAGCTGATGAGCGCAGGTGCTCAAATGGATATGTGGCCTCACCATATTTACCACAGCGTTAATGCCAGCAGCCATCAGCTAGCCATAGCCATGCCGGGTATGGATTTGAGCGAAGGCCATAGCGGAAGCATGGCCGGCATGAAAGGCCGGGTAATGGTCGTAGATGCAGTTAAAGGCACCATGATCAAAGACCTGGAAGTGCCTGGCATGAACCACAATGCTGTGTATTCACCAGACGGCTCCGAAATATGGACTTCGCAAATGAATGATCAAAAAATCCTCGTTCTAAATGCAGCCACTTACGCCGTGAAAAACACCATCCCTGTTGGGGATGAGCCTGCAGAAATCACCTTCTCGGCTGATGGTACAAAGGCATATGTCGCCAATGGCGGTGATGATAACATAATGGTGATCAATCCAGCCACCAAGGCCATCATTGCCACCATACCTGTTGGTGACAACCCTGTAGCGGCTTGGGTTGGCTATGATGGAAAGATGTATGTGGACAACGAAGACGGGCAAACCGTAAGCGTGATTGACGTAGCTGCTAATACAGTAGTGCAAACCATCAACCTCCATTTTATGCCCGGAAGTGTAGCCCACAATAACCTTAAAAACGAGCTATGGGTAACGGACCCGGAAGGGGGCAAGGTACATTATTGGACATGGAGCACAACAGGGAACACATGGGTGCAGGGCGGTGTTTTCAATACAGCTATGGGGGCACATGCTACAGCCTTTACTAACGATGGCTCCGTTGCTTATGTTACCAACCAAATGGCGGGTAGTGTTTCGGTTATAGATGTTACTACCCACACCAAAATAAAGGACATCCTGGTTGGTAAAAAGCCTAACGGCATTGTTATAAAATATTAAAGCACAACCTGCTAATAATTAAATCAAAAGTGAATCAGATGAAAAATACGAAGCATTTACTACTCATCATTTTTTTAGCACTTGCCACCAGTGTTTTTGCGCAGGATAAAACAGAATCTGTAAAAGTTTACGGCAATTGTGAAATGTGTAAAAGCAGGGTCGAAAAAGCCATACAGATAGATGGAGTAAAAAAAGCCGGTTGGGACGTAGATACCAAAATGCTCACTGTTACCTACGATTCCGGCAAAACCAATTTTAGTGATATACAGAAGAAGGTAGCGGCTGCAGGTCATGATACTGAGAACGTAAGGGCAGAAGATGCCATTTATAAGAAGCTTCCGGGATGCTGCCGGTATGACCGGAAAGCCCAAACAGAAAGTCATTCCGGACACAAGCATTAGTAACCAATCAAGCAAAGGAGCAGCTTTGTTGTTGTGCGCCGCTCCTTAAAAGAGAGTAGATCAATGGTACATCGAATAATTGAATGGTCTTTACGCAACCGGTTTATTGTACTTACACTGGTGGCAGGATTATTTGTCTGGGGCATCATAAGCGTCAAAAGAAATCCTATTGATGCCATCCCAGATTTGTCAGAAAACCAGGTAATTGTTTTTACCGAATGGATGGGCAGGGCTCCACAGCTGATAGAGGATCAGATCACCTATCCACTTGTTACCAACCTGCAGGGAATGCCCCGTATCAAATACGTACGTGGTACTTCCATGTTTGGGATGAGCTTTATCTACGTCATATTTGAAGATGATGTAGATGTTTACTGGGCCAGGGCCCGGGTATTGGAACGCCTTAGTACTGTTTCCCAATCGCTTCCCCAAGGCGCAACGCCGCAGCTGGGCCCCGATGGTACAGGTGTCGGGCACATCCTGTGGTATACATTGGATGCACCTAAACTGGATCTGGGTGAGCAAAGGGCCATACAGGACTGGTATGTCAAATTTGCCTTACAGAATGTCCCTGGCGTCAGTGAGATCGCTTCCTTTGGCGGCTTTCAAAAACAGTATTCTATCACCCTTAGTCCTAATAAACTCCTTTATTATAAGCTCTCTGTAGGGGATGTAATAAATGCCGTGCGAACCAACAACAATGAATCCGGCGGACGCAAGTTTGAATTAAGTGACATCGGATATATCATCAAGACATCGGGTTATCTCCAGTCTTTAGAACAAATAGAAAACATTCCCGTACAGAACCAGGCAGGAGTTGCCGTACGTGTTGCAGATATAGCTACCGTACAGATGATCGGTGAAACCAGGCTGGGCATATTTGACCAGAATGGTGAAGGGGAACGCGTTGGCGGTATTGTGGTAATGCGTTACGGTGAAAATGCAGCCTCTGTGATTGAAGGCATCAAAAAGAAAATGCTGGAAGTTGCAAAAGGCCTTCCTGAAGGCGTAAAGTTCGACATTGTCTACGATCGCGGTGAACTGATACAGGAGTCGGTAGATTCCATCAAGAACACCCTTATTGAAGAAATGATCGTGGTGTCTCTGATCGTGATCATTTTTCTTTTTCACTGGCGCAGTGCGCTCAGTATTGTTATCCAAATTCCAATCACCATTGCCATTGCCTTTATTCTGCTTAATGCCTTTGGCATTTCCTCCAACATCATGTCGCTCACCGGGATTGCGCTGGCCATTGGAGTGATTGTAGATAATGGCATCATCATGAGCGAGAATGCCTATAAGCACCTGGCTGAACGCTATGCATTATGGGAAAAAGAGAAAAAATATAAAATCAAGTAACAGTATGAAACTGTTTTCAAAAATATTTCGCAAGCCTGAACAGTGGATTTCAGAAGAGGAGCGCCTCCAAATAATTGAAAAATCCAGCAAGCAGGTTTCCCGCGGCGTTTTCTTCGCTACGGTGATCATCATTACTTCTTTCCTTCCGGTATTTATGTTGACCGGGCAAGAAGGCAAGCTTTTTCACCCGCTTGCATTTACCAAAACCTTTATCATGGTGGTGGATGCATTGCTTGTGATAACACTTGCTCCAGTACTGATTTCCTTTTTTATGAAAGGAAAATTCCGGCCTGATAATGCCAATCCTGTCAACCGCTTTTTGGAACGGCTTTATACCCCCCTAATCAAAGGGGTGCTGAAATGGCGCAAAACCACTCTGGCCATCAACATCATTGCCCTGCTGATTACTATTCCGTTGCTACGCAGCCTTGGAAGTGAGTTTATGCCCCCGCTGGATGAGCAAAGCATTTTGTTTATGCCTGTGACTCTTCCGGATATTTCAAATGCAGAAGCCAAGCGTATACTTCAAATACAGGATAAGATCATCAAATCTGTTCCTGAAGTTGACAAGGTGCTGGGAAAGGCGGGCCGTGCTGCTACAGCTACCGATAACTCCCCCATCAGCATGATTGAAACCATTATCATGCTCAAGCCCAAAAAGGAGTGGCGGGAAGGCATCACCAAAAAAGATATTATCAATGAACTGGATAAAAAGCTGCAAATACCCGGTGTTGTAAATGGTTGGACCCAGCCCATCATCAACCGGATCAATATGCTGGCAACCGGCATCCGTACGGATGTGGGTGTAAAAGTATATGGTCAAAGCCTGGATTCTATTGCCTCTGTATCGGAGCGGGTAAAAACTGCACTGGAAGGAACCGAAGGCATTCAGGACCTATATGTAGAACCCGTTACCGGAGGCAAATATCTGTCCATCAATGTACGTAGGGGAGATCTAAGCCGGTATGGGCTGAACGTAGACAATGTCAACCAAACGGTTGAAACCGCCTTAGGTGGTGCCACTATCGGAACCACCATCGAAGGGCGGCAGCGGTTTTCCATCAGTACACGCCTGGCCCAGCAGTACCGCAACAGTGTAGATAATATTCGCCGCATTCCATTGCAGTCTCCTGTATTTGGTGAGGTGCCGCTTTCCGCAGTTGCAGATATTCGATTTGAAGATGGCCCGCCCATGATTTCATCGGAAAATGCATTGCTCCGAGGAGCTGTTATGTTTAATGTTCGCGGCCGTGATTTGGGCAGTACTGTTCAGGATGCTATTAAAAAGATCAATAACGAACGGGGTATATTGCCGCAAGGCTACTTTGTAGAGTGGAGCGGCCAGTATGAAAACCTGATCCGGGGCCAACAAACCCTAATGTGGATTGCTCCCATCGTACTGGTAATCATTTTCTTCTCCCTATACTTTGCCTTTCACTCCATTAGGGAGGCATTCCTTAGTCTTATCACCGTTCCTTTTGCCCTGATTGGTGGCGCTTATATGATCTATTTCTGGGGTGTTAACCTTTCCGTGGCGGTAGCGGTTGGCTTTATTGCGCTGTTCGGTATAGCAGTAGAAACAGGTATTGTGATGGTTATTTACCTCAATGATGCCATGAAGCAGCTTATTGCCCTAAAAGGCAATTCAAGGGAGACAATCACTAAAGAAGATCTTCGGGAGTATGTGATACATGGTGCTGCGAAACGTCTGCGGCCAAAGCTGATGACTGTTTGTGTTTCACTTTTTGGACTGATACCTGTCCTGTGGGCTACAGGGGTCGGGACGGATGTAATGAAGCCAATAGTACTACCCATGATTGGCGGGGTACTAACATCTTCCACGCACATTCTGCTGGTGACGCCATTGATTTTTTTGATGGCTAAGGAATACGAATTACGCAAGCATGGAAAACTGGAGGTATATGATGTTCAACACTAAAAATGTTATAGGAGTCCTCTTGCTGCTGCCCCTTACGGCGCTGAGCCAGCAAGCGCCTGTGCTTACACTTGATACAATACTTAAGCGCATTGACCGGAATAACATTTTACTGCAAACCTATGAGCTGAAGGCGCAGAGCTACCGCTATAGTGCGGATGCCGCTACAGCATGGATGGCACCAATGGTTGGAGTGGGCACTTTTATGACGCCCTATCCTGGTCAAATGAAGATGGAGCCCAGTGATGCCGGTTCGCTAATGCTGCGCATAGAACAGGATATTCCAAACCGGGCAAAGCAAAATGCTACCAGGAGATATATTGAATCGCAAGGCAATGTTGAAAGAGCATCCCGCGCAGTGACGCTGAATGATTTAAAAGCACAGGCTAAACGACAATATTATTCCTGGCTGGTTGCCGAACAAAGGATAAAAGTACTGGAGCAGGCAGGAGATATTATGGAGATGATGCGGAAAATTGAAGAAGTCCGCTACCCTTATAATCAATCGCAGCTCAGTGGTGTGTACGGAGCGGATGCCAGGATTGAAGAAAACAGGAACATGATCCGGATGCAGGAGGGAGAGATCGGACGTGCCCGGGGATACCTCAATGGCCTAATGAACCAGCAAGGGAATACCCCTTTCCAAATTGACACGAGCCGGAAAGTGTTTTTCAATCCTGCTGTCCCAGACTCTGTTGGTCTTTCAGAGCAGCGGGGAGACATCAGGCGGATGAATGAAAGCATCCGCTCCATGGAACTCAATATTGCCTCTATGAGGCAGCAGCGGAAACCGGATTTCAGGATTCAGTATGATCATATGTATCCATTGGATGCAATGATGCCAAATTCATACAGCGTTATGGGCATGGTATCCATTCCTATTGCTCCATGGGCTTCAAAGATGTACAAGTCCGACATAAAAGCCATGCAGTTGAATGTGCAAGCCATGGAAAAGGAGCGTGCTGCCATGTTGCAGGAAACAGGAGGCATGCTGTACGGCATGAGGGCTGAAATCGAGTCGATGCAAAAACGCATCCAAGGCATGGAAAACAAAATCATTCCTTCCCTCCATAAAGCACTTGATGTAAACATCCTGAATTACAAGGAAAATAAGCTGGCATTGCCCGTTGTCATTGATTCCTGGGAAGCATTAACCATGATGCAGATGAACTTACTGGATGAAAAGGCAAAGCTGTATCAAATGATCGTTGATTATGAGAAAGAGTTATACCGTTAACATAAGTATCGTCTTTGTGATAGGTCTTTTGATGCTTGCAAGTTGTAAAGGCAAGGAGACAACGCCAGGAAAGGATGCACATCAGCATGCAGCATCGCAGCAATATACCTGCCCTATGCATCCACAGATTGTACAGGATAAACCTGGTAAGTGTCCGATCTGCGGTATGGACCTGGTGCCTAAAAATGGAGTTGCATCCGCAGAAGGAGTAGATAGCAGCCTGACTCCATTGTTGAAGCCAGTTAACCAACAAGTGGTGGCAAGTACACCTACTATTACTGCTGAAAGCGGCACCCGTATTTTTTCCCGTGAGGTCCAGGGTTCAATTACTTACGATACCCGCCGGCAGACGAGCCTGGCCAGCCGCGTAAGTGGCCGCATCGAACGCCTTTACATCAAGTACAACTATCAACCCGTTCGGAAGGGGCAACTGATCATGGAAATTTATTCCCCGGAACTGGCTGCTGCGCAGCAGGAACTGTTATACTTAAGCAGGGTAGATCAAAATTCGAGCTTACTTCAAAAAGCAAAACAAAGGCTGATGCTCCTGGGTATGGGGGAAGGGCAGATCCGGCAGGTAATTCGCTCCGGAAAAGCCTTATACAGGGTGCCTGTTTATAGCGGGGCAAGCGGTTATATTCTGGAAAGATCCGCTGCTCAAACTGCCACACCTGCTCAAAGTGCTGTTTCCGGCACATCCGCTGATGCCGGCGGCAGTATGGGTGGCATGGGTGCCGGTGGCAGCTCTATGGGCCCTTCAGGCTCCTCATCAGCTTCTACCACCAATGCTTCCGGCATGCCTGCTGAAAATTCCCCTGTCATGATCAGAGAGGGGCAATATGTGGCAGCAGGGCAGTCCATTTTTACTATATATAACAACAACAGCCTGGTAGCTGAATTTGCCTTTGAACCAAGCCTGGCTGCACAAATAAAAAGGGGCCAGAAGTTGGTATTCCGTCCAACAGCGGAACCCCAAACAGTCTATACCGGCACCATCGGCCTCGTTCAACCCACTTTCAGGGCCGGTAGCAACTTCACCATTGCTCGTGTATACCTCAATGACCAGCGCTTTACTATAGGGCAGCTCCTTACGGCAAATATTCCCATTGTTGCAAGAGGATGGTGGGTGCCTAAATCTGCTGTTGTGCAGCTGGGGACCACCTCTGTTGTATTTAAAAAAGAAGGAACAGTTTTCCAACCTAAAAATGTTGAGACAGGAGCCACCCAGGAAGGGCTCGTGCAAATCACGGATAACATTGGTGGTTGGGAAATAGCCCAGAATGCTGCCTATTTAGTAGATAGTGAAAGCTTTATCCGGACAGAGTCCGATAATCAAACAGAAGAATAAAGCATGCAACGCAAACAGTTTATAAAGAACATAGCAATAGCCCTTACAGCCCCCGCTGTTTTGCTTAGCGCCTGCAAGCAAAAGGGACAAGCTGCTGTAACTGACGCCAAAAAGCAGACTTATACCTGTCCAATGCACCCGCAGATTGTTCAAAATAGCCCAGGAACTTGCCCCATATGTGGCATGGACCTGGTTCCCTTTGATAAGAACAATACGGATGATGCGCTCCAGTTAAGTGAGGCCCAACAGGCCTTGGCTGGTATTACTACCACTACCGTAGGCACGGGATCGCTTTCCAACTTTACGCAGCTCAATGGTCGGTTGGTTATCAACCCGGAAGCAACTGAATATGTATCCAGCCGTGTTCCTGGTAGAATCGAGGTTCTTTATTTTAAAGAGCTTGGCGTGCCAGTACGAAAAGGCCAAGCTGTTTATAAAATCTACTCTGAGCAGCTGGCCACCTTACAGCAGGAATACCTGCTGGCAGTAAGACAAGCCTCTGAGTTTCCCGGAGATGCCCATTTTCAGCAAATATTAAAGGCCTCCCGTCAGAAGCTTCTGCTGTATAACATGAGTGAGGCCCAAATAGCAAACATTGTAAAGAGCCAAAAAACCGACCCTTATGTAACCTACTTTGCTCCAGCCAGCGGTGTTGTGGCAGAACTCTCCATTACAGAAGGTCAATATGTTGCAGAAGGCGCCACCATTATGCGAATTGAAGGATATGGCAGCTTGTGGGTCGAAGCGGATGTTTATCCCTCAGAAGCCGGCAATGTTCGCATCGGTCAACAGGTAAAAGTAATCGTTCCGGGATGGGAGGACCAGCCCCACCGTATGACCATTCAATTTATTACACCCGCGCTTCAATCCGGTACGCAACTGATGCAAATAAGAGGTAGCATACCAAATGTAAATGGTCAGTGGCAGCCAGGTTTGCAAGCCAACGTGTTGCTGCCCGGTAAGTCCGCCGCCAATGCACTGACACTTCCAGTAGACGCTGTTATCCGTGAGCAAAAAGGAATGCATGT
The DNA here is from genome assembly GCF_001953305.1 of Cnuella takakiae. GTDB lineage: Bacteria > Bacteroidota > Bacteroidia > Chitinophagales > Chitinophagaceae > Flavisolibacter > Flavisolibacter takakiae. Next base: position 5,539,414 of record NZ_MTFE01000010.1, on the reverse strand, counting down.
CTGGATTGAAAAAGAGAAGGGCAAATACGAACCCAGGATGGTTACCACCGGTATGGAAACCGCAGGCCTGGTTGAAATTACCAGCGGGCTAGCTGAAGGCGATAAGGTTGTAGCCACAGGTGCTTACCTCTTGTACAGCGAGTTCATATTGAAGAAAGGGAAAAACCCCATGGCAGGTCATAATCATGGGTAAGGCTCAAATAACTAACAAGATTGTTGACATGCAAAAGTTCCATCATTACATTATTCCATTAACTGTGGCTTTCATGCTTGCTTCCTGCGGCGGAAGTCAAAAAAAAGAAACAAAAAGAGCAACCGGTACCAATACCATTGATCATGCAGTGCATGCACCCGGAGCAGTTTCCCTGGCACCGTTACAAAGGTTTAGGATCAAAGATGATGGTTTAAATGCGGTTTACCAGCAATACCAACAACTTACTTCAGCATTAACCAATGGAAAACTCGCTGAGGCAAAAATTGCTTCTAATGCCCTAGAAGCAGGTGCTGCTGAAGTACAGGGTGGGAAAGGTTTGGCTTCTGCTGCCGCACGGATCGTCGAAGCTCCCAGTATAGAAAAGCAACGGGCTCACTTTGCAAGCCTTAGCGATGCAATGATTGGCCTTGTGAAAAAAGCAGGTGTTGAAGGAGAACTATATATGGATTACTGCCCGATGGCACTTGATAATAAGGGCGCTTATTGGTTAAGTACTGATAAAGAGATCCGCAACCCATATTTCGGAGAAGAGATGTTAACCTGCGGAGAAGTAAAAGAAACGATTAAGTAAACAAATCACCACCAAGCACAACATAGAATATTATGGAAGTAAAGAAAATTATCAGAGGCCTGCTCTTTTCAACCTTATTGCTTTCGTTTTCCAGCCTCTATGCCCAGAAAGAAAGTGAGGTCTGCTATAATCCGAACTTAATAAAAGACACAACAAAGAAAAGTATCAAATCGGTTGCAGTAGGAAAAATCGGAGATGCCCAATTCACAATCAACTATCACTCGCCTGGGGTACGTAAAAGGGTTATTTGGGGCGGGCTTGTGCCTTTTGAAGAAGTGTGGGTAACCGGTGCACACAATGCCACTACGCTTGAATTCAACAAAGACATCCTTGTAAACGGGCAAAAGGTGCCGGCCGGTAAGTATGCGCTTTTTACTATACCTGGGGAAAACCAGTGGGTTTTTATCATCAACAAACATTGGGAACAGCACCTTGCTTCCGAATATAATAGTAAAGATGACATTGTACGGGTACAGGTGAAGCCGGAGAAAACTAACCATTTGGAACGGCTCCAGTATTTCATTGAGCCCTCCGCTAAGAGTAAAGGAAGCCTTTCTGTTGCCTGGGAAAAGGTGAAGGCTACTGTGCCTATAACCGTACAATAGTTGCCCACCTTGAGGTTCCGTTGATTACCATCTGAATGTGATACTGTAAGCGACAAGCCGAGGGCTAAGGCAAGCTGAATGAAAATCATTTCAAACATCTATGACTTCGACCGGTTCTAAATATAAACCAGCATTGAGCTATCATGTCCTCACCAGGTGGTATGATGCAGCTATTGCAGCCACTTTACCTGAAAGACTGATAAGGAAAAAGCTAATGGATCTTATTTCCCCTAAGGAAGGAGAGCTCATTTTAGAATTCGGTTGTGGATCGGGACAAAACCTAGCCATTGGTTCTGTCAGAGGCCCAAGAACAAAATGGATTGGCATTGACACCGATGAAAGGATATTGAAGGTTGCACGTAAAAAACAAGCTCTTTCTAAGGAAGTAGAGCTAATGTCCTATAATGGTCAAAAGCTTCCTTTTAGCAGCAGCCACTTTGATTGTGTATTTAGTTCCTTGGTGTTCCACCACTTAGAAAGTGACTTGAAAAAGGAAGCGCTTCTTGAAATATTTCGGGTATTAAAACCGGGCGGCAGGTTCATTCTCGCTGATTGGGGGCTACCTGCTAATAGGAAGAGCAGGTGGAAATTCTATCTCGTTCAAATCCTTGATGGGTTCAAAACAACTGAGGATAATGTAAAAGGAACCATACCCTCTTTGGTAGAGCGAGCTGGATTTAAAATGCTTTTAGAAAACGATCAACTGGAGACCCTTTTCGGAACGTTCCGGTATTATACCGCATATAGGCCAAAAACAAAAAACAGGTTCTACTACATATGAACTAAATGTGTTTTAAGGATAGGTGCTGTGATGGGTAAACGGAAGGGCCGTCTGAGTGAAGGTTATTAAAAACATACAATATGAACCACGAACATCACCACCATGGTCGTCACCATGAAAGCCAGGAAAAACCGCAGGATACTTCGAAAAATTCTTCCGGAAGAAGCCCTGTGCATAGCCATCATAGCATGGAACAGGAGGGGAGGGCCGCCGAAGCAGGTATGCATGATAAACATGCAGGCCATCACACCGAAGATTTCCTCAGGCGTTTTTGGATTTGCCTGGTGCTCACAATACCGGTGTTGCTGCTTTCCGAAATGATTCAGCATTGGTTCGGGTTTCATATCTCTTTTTTAGGTGACAGGTACGTATTGCTAGCCCTTGGAACCGTCATATACTTCTATGGTGGGTCTCCTTTCCTGATAGGAATGGTACAAGAAATCAAGCACCGTAAGATCGGTATGATGACCTTGGTGGCCTTGGCCATTACAGTGGCTTATGTGTATAGCGTTGCTGTCGCTTTAGGCCTTGAGGGCATGGACTTCTTTTGGGAGTTAGCTACTTTGATCGATATCATGTTGCTGGGCCACTGGCTGGAAATGCGCTCCCAAATGGCAGCATCCAATGCTCTGGAATCACTTGTTGCCCTGCTGCCTTCCAAGGTACATATAGAGCGTGAAGGTGTCGTTTCAGATATTGACCTTAAACATCTCAGGAATAAGGATGTAATCGTGATCAAACCTGGTGAAAAGATCCCCGCTGATGCATTGGTTCTGGATGGAGTTTCCTATGTTAATGAAAGCATGCTGACCGGCGAAAGCGTGCCGGTAAAAAAGGAAAAAGACTTAAAGCTTATTGCAGGCTCACTAAACGGTGATGGTTCACTTAAAGCCGTCGTGACTGGTGCTGGTGAAGACAGCTATCTCAATAAAGTCATTCATCTGGTACAAACAGCACAAGGCGCGAAATCCAATACACAAAATATCGCCGACCGGGTAGCTGGGTGGCTTACCATCATTTCTATCGTGGTAGGTGTTACCACATTCTTTTACTGGTTTGGAGTAGAAAAGGATCTTGCTGTAGCCTTGGAACGGTTGGTAACAGTGATGGTAACCTCCTGTCCACATGCTCTAGGGGTTGCTATTCCCCTGGTGGTGGCTATTTCCACCACCAGGGCAGCAGTAAGCGGCCTGCTGATCCGCAACCGTACGGCCTTTGAAAATGCCCGCAAGCTCACCACTATTATTTTCGACAAAACAGGTACCCTGACCAAAGGCTCCCATGAGGTCCAAAATTTTGTTTCGGTCAGCAATGAATTTTCAGCCAAAGAGATACTGCAGTACGCAGCAGCGGCACAACAACATTCAGAGCATTACATTGCCCGAGGTATAATCCGGAAATTGAAAGAAAGAGAGCTAGAGCTTTGGCCATCCGAAAACTTCCAGTACTGGCAAGGAGTAGGGGTAAGCGCCGTAGTTAAAGGCAGGCAAGTAGTTGTGGGGGGACCAAACTATTTCAAAAGGGAAGGTAAACCCTTGCCTTCCATACCTCCAATTTTTGACCAGAACACCGAAACAGTAAGTTTTGTGCTGATCAATGGTACAGTGGCCGGCATTATAACCTTGGCAGATTCTATCAGGGAAACCGCAGCACAGGCTATTAGTACCCTCAAAAGCATGAACATTCGTTCGTTCCTTCTTACTGGCGATAATGAAAAGATTGCGGCTGCCGTTTCTGCAAAACTGGGCATGGATGGTTACCTGGCAAACGTGCTGCCCCACCAAAAACAGGAAAAGCTTAAGGAGTTTCAGGATAAGGGTGAGATAGTAGCCATGACCGGCGATGGCGTGAACGACGCCCCGGCTCTTGCTCAGGCGGATGTGGGCATTGCCGTAGGCAGTGGCACCGACGTGGCTGCTGAAACAGCCGATATCATTCTGGTGAACAGCGATCCGATGGATGTGGTAAATATGATTTCATTTGGAAGGGCTACTTACCGGAAAATGATCCAGAACCTTTTCTGGGCCGTTGGCTATAACATCATAGCCATTCCACTTGCAGCCGGAGTCCTGTACCCCCGCTTTGTCTTAAGTCCGGCCATGGGCGCTGTGCTGATGAGTTTAAGCACCATCGTTGTTGCTTTCAATGCACAACTCTTAAAGCGACAGTTCAAAACCAGTTAATAAAAACTACCATGATAAAGATTTGCATTGCACTCGTTACATGCCTGATCGGCTTTGCCTCTTTTAATTACAGGACCGGCAGTTCTGATGCTGAAGTAATAGCCATGGGCAGTGTTCCACGGCTTGTAAAGGATAGCCGAAATATGCTGCATTTGGTATTTGGCAAAGGAGATAGTGTCCTTTATGCTTTTTCTGAAGATGGCGGAACGTCATTTTCTAAACCAAAACTGGTGGGCAGGGTGCCGGACCTTTTTTCTTTTGCCATGCGGGGCCGCAAATCACCGCTTCTGAAAATGGACCCTGCATTTTGGTAGCAACCCAGCAGGGGGATATCCTGGCGTTCCGAAAAGGAGGTGCAGGAAAATGGGAAGGCCCGGTCCGGGTAAATGACCGAGATACGGTTGCCAAAGAAGGTTTTCTGGCCCTGGACGGTGATGGTAAGAAAGGATTGTTTGCCGCTTGGCTCGACCTGCGTCAGGGGCAGAACAATATCTATGGTGCGCAGTCGATGGATGGGGGTAAAACCTGGTCGAAAAACAAAATGATCTACACTTCCCCGGACGGTCATGTATGCGAGTGCTGCAAGCCTTCGGTTGCGGTACAGGGAAAGCAGGTAGCCATTATGTTCCGCAACTGGCTTGCGGGCAACCGGAATTTGTACCTGATCCGCTCCTTTGATGGAGGCCAAACCTTTCAAGGGGCAGAGAAGCTGGGCCTCGGCAATTGGAAACTGGATAGCTGCCCCATGGATGGTGGTGGTTTGGTGATTGGGCCAGGCGGCAGGGTACAAACGGTTTGGCGCAGGCAGGATAAAATCTTTGTTGCCCAACCAGGAGCGGAAGAGCAAGAGGTAGGATGGGGCAGGAGCTGTACAATAGAAACGGTAAATGGCAAAACGGCTTATACCTGGATGGAAGGTGGTGAGATAGTGGTGAAGAAGCCTGATGGAAGCAAATTGAATTTAGGAAAGGGACAGTTGCCGGTACTGCAGGCCACAGGTGAAAAACAAGCGGTTTGTGTGTGGGAAAAAGAAGGTCAAATAATGAAAGCTGTTGTTGCCATTTGATCATTTGGGATCTCTGCATTTGAAAGGACATTGCTGCAATAGCTTTTTCATAATGAGGTCAGGAAAAATTCAATCTGTTTGCAACAATCAACTAAACTTTTAAAAAGACAATTATGAGCCTTACAGAAATTACAGCCATACTGGGCGACGAAGCCCAGTCTTTGCTCACTTACAAGAGCACAGCCATTCCAAAAGAACACCTGTATTTGCCATCAGCAGATTTTATCGATCAGAACTTTGCGCTTTCCAACCGCAGTCCACAAACCCTCAGGAGTCTTGCACAGTTGTTCAATTCTGGGCGGTTGGCGAAAACAGGTTATGTATCCATACTTCCCATTGATCAAGGCATCGAACACAGTGCCGGTGCTTCCTTTGCTTCCAATCCAATGTACTTTGATCCGGAAAACATAATCCGGCTTGCATTGGAAGGTGGTTGCAACGGTGTGGCAACAACATTTGGTGGGCTTGCCCTGCTGTCGCGGAAGTACGCCCACAAGATTCCTTTCATTGTTAAGATCAACCACAATGAGCTGCTGACCTATCCCAACAAGTACGACCAGATCATGTTTGGGTCTGTAAGGGATGCCTGGAACCTGGGTGCGGTTGCAGTAGGCGCAACCATTTACTTTGGTTCTGAAAATGCTGGTCGCCAAATTATTGAAGTTGCCAAAGCATTTGAAGAAGCGCATAGCTTGGGTATGGCCACCATTTTATGGTGCTACCTGCGCAATGATGCTTTTAAGTCGGGCAACACAGATTATCACGTAGCTGCCGATCTCACAGGGCAAGCCAATCACCTGGGCGTAACCATACAGGCTGATATCATAAAACAAAAGCTTCCGGAAACCAATGGTGGCTATCAGGCTTTAAACATAGGCAGCAGCCCTTACGGCAAACTGGATAAGCGCATGTACAGTGAACTTTCTTCTGAACATCCTATTGACCTGTGCCGCTACCAGGTGCTGAACTGCTATAATGGCCGGATAGGATTAATCAACTCCGGAGGTGCATCTAGCGGACAATCAGATACAAAGGAAGCCATACGTACTGCAGTCATTAACAAACGGGCTGGAGGCATGGGACTCATTTCAGGACGTAAAGCTTTTCAGCGGCCTTTTAAAGAAGGTGTGACACTGCTGCAGGCCATTCAGGACATATACTTAGCAAAGGATATTGACGTCGCATAAACTATTGCAGATGGCCAAAAGCAAGCACTATTACATTCGGAAAAGCCACCGGTATTTAGGTGTGATTCTGGGAGTTCAGTTTCTATTGTGGACCATTGGAGGGCTTTACTTCAGCTGGACAGACATCGATGAAATTCATGGTGACTTTCAGCACCGGCAGCCATCCCATCTAAGAGGCAACTTACAACTGATATCACCCGATAGCATTTTACGGCAGTTGTCAAATGTTGACTCCATCCAATCATTGCAGTTGATCAGCGTGCTGAACAAGCCTTATTACAACTTCAGCTTTTACTCCAAGGGCCATTTAAAGAAAGTACTGGCTGATGCTGGCACCGGAAGGATTCGGCAAGCCATCAGCAAAAATGAAGCAGTGCAGATTGCAGCAGCCAGTTTCAACGGGAAGCCTGCTGTTGAAAAAGTAGAGTACCTGGTTACAACAAATGGCCATCATGAGTACCGGGAAAAGCCTTTGCCAGCCTGGGCGATAACATTCAATCATCCTACTAACACTACAGTTTATGTATCAGCTGAGTGGGGGAGGGTTGAATCTTTTAGGAATAATAAATGGCGATTGTTCGACTTGCTATGGATGATGCATACTATGGATTATAAAGGCAGAGATGATATCAATAACTGGTTGTTGCGGGCATTTTCAATATTTGGCCTGCTGACCATTATTTCTGGTTTTGTGCTGTTCTGGATGAGCAGTAAAATGAGTAAACGAAAAAAGATGGCGGGGCAGTGGCCTGGTTCGCTTACGATTTAGTAAAAGAAGAAGAGGTAGATGAAGCTTTATATTAAAAATATGGTTTGTCCGCGGTGCATTATGGCCGTCGGAAAGGTACTAAGTGAATTAGGCATCGTCCATAATGGAGTTGGTTTGGGTATTGTGGAATGCGAAAGCCTGCTTGATGGTAGCGCGCTGCAGCAGTTGGAAGAAAAGCTGGAGTCATTGGGGTTTTCCGTTCTGCACAGCAATAAGGAAAAGTTGGTTAGTCAAATCAAAGCCCTTCTGATCATGGCCGTGGAAGAAGGCAAGCTAGATAGGCAGTTTAAGTTCAAAGAATATTTATCAAAAGAAATCAATAAAGATTATTCCCTGCTAAGTAAAACATTCTCTGAGCAGGAAGGACGATCTATTGAACGTTACTTTATTCTATTGAAGCTTGAAAAAGCAAAAGAGTTGCTAACCTACGAGGAGTTCAATTTAAATGAAATTGCGATACAATTAGGTTATAGCAGTGCACAGCACCTATCTAAGCAGTTTAAGCAGGCATTCGGAGTAACGCCATCGGTATATAAAAATAAAGACCTGGCAGATCGTACGACCATTGATAAGTTATGATTATACGTCATTAAATGTGCAACCTGCACTTGAAGAATTCAAAAGTATAAATATCTCATATATAGGACTTGAATAAGCTGTTCAGAAGAATGCAAATTATTTTCGGAACACCTTATTAAATAATAATAAAAAAAGTAGTGTTTCAGGGTAGTGCCTTCAACCTAACACATTAACTTTAAACAGTTTAAAAACTTAATATTTTATAAGTTTAGCGCTGGGAGTGTTGTTCTTTTCGAAATTGTCGGCTTTTTTCTTCGACAACCCATGAGGCAAACTTAATGCGCAGGAGTAGAAAACCTTGATAGCGCGCCTTAGTGATAAATTTAAATCTTTGTATCAGCTGTCCTTCATAAATCGTTGAGGGCTTATGATTTAATAATGTTAGATAATGTGAACTAACTTGGCCTAGAGCCAGAAGATCTAATAGATTGAAAACTCAAAATCTCTCATGATTGTTTGCTTAATATTTCAGTCGACCAAGGATGGAAACTTTCGTCGGCGAATTCGTGCCAAAATGATGTCGATATTATTATAGAAGTGCCAGAGAAAGGAAGAGCTGGCCAGTTTGGTTCATTTAATCAATGTGGTGTAATTAGGATATCTAAAGGGAGATAGATAAGATAGGGCTTGTATTGACCCGGTTAAAGGTGTAAATATCGTATAATCATTACTATGCAGAAACGTTAGTTGGCGTGACTTATGTCACATTGTAACATAAAGTACTGCCTTACCTTCAACGACAGATGTACATTCTCTGACAAATAATATTCATATATAAAAGAAATTTTGTATCGCTTCTGGATTTTGGTGTAATTGCTGTACCAAAACAGTAAAGCGAAGCTAGATGAGAACTGGGATGTGCTACGATTTATGTTGCAAGTTCTAATAGCATGAACGTACAAAATTCCGCTCGCCTATAAATTGTGCAAAAATCTTAATTTCCAATCCACTTCAAAGAGTAAATAGACATTATATGAAAGTCATACTTACAACCCTTGCAATGTTTTTCTTTTCCCTTACCAGTGAGGCTTGTACAATGTGCAGTTCAAAACAGGCAACTGAGGTTAGGGCATTAGTATTCGGGGACGATTTTTACAACAACCTATTGTCTTCAGTATTGCCTTTTGTCGTATTTACAGGCATCATAGTATTTATTTATAAAGGTGGTAAAACAATAAAAACGTAACATAAAAATAGCAAACAATGAATAGCAAACCTCTAATAGCAGCAGGCACACTCATGGGCATCGGCATGGGCGGCTTTGTAGATGGAATATTATTCCACCAGATTTTTCAGCTACACAATATGCTTTCTGCAAAACTACCTCCTGATACATTGGTTAATGCAAAAACAAACATGGTTTGGGATGGCTTATTCCATGCCTTAACATGGGTGGCAACCGCTATTTCAATCGGGATGCTTTGGAATGCTGTAAAACGAAAAGATGTGCCTTTATCAGGTAATACATTCTTTGGTTCCTTAGTTTTAGGATGGGGTATCTTTAATTTAGTTGAAGGTATCATAGACCATCACATTTTAGGGATACATCATGTAGTGGAGCTGCAAGGGTTGTCTTTGTATGACTACTTATTTCTTACATCAGGCGTTTTGTTTATTCTGATAGGATGGGCGTTCATCCGTACAGGTTCAAAAGATGGAGCTTCAACAAATGTTTCGCAACGATACAAGCAGGTTTGAACAAATAGACCTTTTTATGGCTAGAAAAACAAATTAACAGAATGAATAGGGGGAAGAAGCGGCCCCTTCTTCCTGAAATGAAAAAAAATGAAGCCAAAATATGGCAGTAGGTATTTGATTATTCCAACAAGAGCCATGTAATGATGTCTGCACAAACAAATAAACCTAATAAAGAGTGGGATATAGAAAGATCTTGGACATTAATATGTCAACCCTTGTAATGATCGGTTTAGCACTTGCATAATTTGTACATATAAACTAATTGGTCTTGCCAGCAATAGTTTTAGTGTTCTTCTTTCAACATTTAGTAAAAGGTTGGTGTCATCCTGTGCCAATACTGCGTCTTTTAAAATTAGGACAGGCAAAAAAAGTGAGTCGAAAAAGCATGCACTACAACTCCTAAGCGGTGGTTTTGATGAAGTGGTCAAATCGTCTTCCAAAATGGATACTGATGCAAGCAAACTTTTTAAAGCTGTTTCCCGCTAAGGGTAGTCACTTTACTTTTTAAGTTATAGATCAGATATTTGTTCAATTGCTACACACCAAATTCAATATCCTTCTCGGGTTTGTGTGTATAGCTTCCAAACAGCGGATCCCAATAAGGAAATACAGACCCGTAATTTGAATCGGTTTCCTTTCGGATCCTGGAATGATGGATGCGATGCATATGTGGGGTAACAAAAAAGAAACGCAATAGCTTGTCCCATCTTTCTGAAATACGCACATTGGAATGGTGAAATAGAATAACGGGGAAAAGAACAATGCCGTGCAAAAAAACGGCAGCTATATCAATACCCAAAAGCGGAAATAAACTAAAGCGCAATACATAAGAAAATATGATTTCTGCTGCATGAAAACGAACAGCAGTGGTGCTGTTCATCTTTTCATCCATATGATGAAAGCGGTGAAACTGCCAAAGAAAACGGTACTCATGATTTACCCGGTGCCACCAGTACATAAGGATATCAATCAAAATAAAACCGGACGCTATTTTTAACCAGAAAATAGGAGGCAACAAATGGAGCAGACCAAAATGGTGGCTGCTGGTGTAGGTAAGCCAGTGCTGTAAAAAGTAGCCGCCAACGCCCGCTATTGCCAAATTAAGCAACCCTACCAGTATATTTTTACCATCATGGGTATGGTCTATCAGTTCCCTACGTTGTGGAATAAGGTGTTCGGCAATGTACACAGCGGCAAAAGAAATGCCTATTGCATAAGGCTGAAGGGTACGCACTATGTCTGCAAATGCATTCATGATGAATAGGAATTAATAGACTTTTGTGCCCTTGTCTAAAAATCTGCCCCAAAGCTTCCCGTAGGCATGTATCTTGTCAGTTGGCTTATTCTGAAGGTCATATACCTGGTTGCCCTGGTTGACCCATTCAAAGATGCCGCCATACAGGTTATGAACATTTGTAAAACCTGCTTTTTTCAGCTTGCGTGTAATATCCTCACTTCGTTTCCCAATAGAGCAATACACGACTAAGGGCTTATCTTTTGGTAAATCGTTTAAAAACGTAATGGAAAAGCTATCATAGCCAACAAACCTGGTGCTGGGAAGATGGCTAACATTGTATTCTTTTTGTTCACGTGCATCTAAAAACATATAACGACCGGAGTTTTTTGCAGCATCGGCAACTGTAATTTCCGGAACATCCCTTGAGAGCAACATTTTAAGGGTAAAATTAAATGTGCCGCTTTTCACTTGCGCATGGGATTGGCAAGCAATGAAGGATAAGCCAAAGATCATTGATGCTATAATCGTTTTCATGTTATAAGTTCAACAAACTTTTAGCCAATAAAGTTTTCAGAAAATTATGCCTTCCGGATATTATTTTGTTCCAATTCAGCCAATGTAAGACCTTCGTTTTGAGTTGGTACATGCCCCATCGTTCCTTTCCTTGGTCGAAAATGTAAGTTTTCATTGGTTAGTTATTATAATCACATTCAGCTAATACTAACTTACCATAACCGGGCAGTCGTATTGACGGTTTTGTGCAGAAGATAAAAAAGGTCTGCTGAAAAGAGTATGCCAGTGTGGACGAATTTCTGAAGATATCCCTTCATGTTCCCTAAGTTTTTCTTTCTCGCATAAATCGCAAACCAATTATTTTAGAATAGTTGAATAGGTAAAATTTACAGATGCGACACTTCTATGTCAACGATGGAATATTTAGACGTTTACGAGTGCGTTGCTGACTACCCGACAGTATGTTCATCCTGAGCAATCCAATCGCAGGCAGCGTCTTTTTTATACCGAACAAAGAACGATAACCACACCGTTCTTGATAAGCGCATCAGATAAGGCTGTGTAGCAAGCAAAAGAACAGCATTGAAGCCTATCCACCAGAAAAAGCGATCATCCTTCAGCGACATCCCGATAATAACCCACCATGCAATGAAGCTGGCGACAGTTAGCGCTACCGATAAAGCGTAGCTTACGTAACCCGTGCCATAGTAAAATGCAGGCTCTATTTCCATTTTCTGTTCGCAAAAAGAACAGGTATCATACATTTTCATCATTCCCTTTTTGTAGGAACTTTTTTGCAGAAACATATCGCCTTGCCGGCAGCGTGGGCATTTGAGTTGCAGGAGGCTGAAAAGATAATTGGGTGACCGCCTTTGACCTTCATTTTGCATAAAATTTGCTTATAATGCAAACTTATTGTTCATGCAGTTACTCACCCGTGACTTGTGTCACTCCTGAAATCTTTTAGTAAGATTATTTTGCGTTACAAAAAAAGTGTGCAAGGTCTAAAAGCAAATTGGCGGCAGTTCTATCTATTAGTATTGATAAATGCGTTTGTGGGCAGCATGATTGGCTTGGAACGGGCTGTTTTGCCAGGATTGGCCGAAACGCTTGGTATTAACAGCTATACAGCACTTCTGTCCTTTATCATAGCTTTTGGAAGCGTAAAGGCTCTTTTCAACCTAGTTGCAGGAAAGCTAGCGAATCGATACAACCGCAGGCGGGTTTTGCTGATCGGCTGGGCTGCCGCTCTTCCGGTGCCCTATTTATTGATGTATGCACAAGAATGGAGCTGGGTAATTGCCGCTAATATTTTATTAGGCATCAACCAAGGTCTGGCCTGGTCGGCAACCGTTATGATGAAAATTGACCTGGTTGGTGAAAAAGATCGTGGCTTCGCAATGGGCTTGAATGAGTTTGCAGGATACTTAACAGTAGGCTTTGCTGCCTTTCTGGCTACGCAGATTGCATCGGCAAAAGGCTTTAGTTTTTATCCATTTCTGCCAGGCATTCTTTTTTCGATGGGAGGATTGATCCTAACGCTTTTATTTGTAAAAGATACAGAGAGGCATGTCCAGGTAGAAGCACAGCAAAGCAAGCAGTCGATTTTGAAGTGTATCTGGAAGCAAACGACTTTTCAGCATTACAACCTTGGTAGTGTTACCATCAGTGGTTTTATAAATAATCTTAACGATGGGGTAATCTGGGGATTGCTGCCTGTGTTATTGCTAAACAAACAGTTTAATCTGTCTGAAATTGGATTGTTGGCAGGAGTATATCCTGCTGTATGGGGCCTTGGGCAGATGGCTACCGGTAAAATGGGCGATGTTTTCTGTAAAAAGCAATTAATAACCACTGGCATGTTACTACAAGCTATTGGTCTGCTACTGTTGACCTATGCTTCTAACTTTTATATGGCCCTGGCGGCGATGGTACTGATGGGCCTGGGAACAGCCTTGGTTTATCCTAATTTTCTAACGGTCATTGCTGAACACACCCACCCCCAACAACGTTCCGAAAGCTTAAGCATCTTCCGTTTTTGGCGGGACAGCGGCTATGTGGCGGGTGCTTTACTTTCGGGCTTTCTGGCTGACAAATTTGGTCTGTCTGTTACCTTTGTTTTCGTAGCAGCTTTGACAGGAGCCGGTGGGTTATTGGCACATTTACGCATGTGCTGTACTGCAAAGTTCTTATGGAAAAGCACCCGCTGTCCGGAGCTTAGGTAAGATATGGGTTTGACGTGACTGTTATCACGACAATTGCGACAGCATCCTTGCATTTTTGCTCTTATGAAACAAGAGTTTTGGAATACACGCTATATAGAAAATGCATCAGTGTATGGGCAAGAGCCCAACCATTACTTTAAGCAGTATATTGATAAACACAAACCCGGTTCAATTTTGTTGCCGGCTGAAGGGGAAGGACGCAATGCAATCTATGCAGCTTCGAAAGGTTGGCTGGTTGATGCATTTGACTTTAGCGAGGTGGCCAGAGAAAAAGCGCTGCTACAAGCCACTGCAAAAAATGTAACCATCAACTATTGGGTTCAGGAAATTGAGACCTACAAGGCCGAGAAAAAATATGACGCTGTTGCCTTGATTTATGTGCATCTGCCTCAGGCCCTGCGCTCTTTATTCCATGAACAGATATTTAAATCGCTAAACTCAGGCGGGTATCTCATTTTAGAGGCATTTGCGAAGGAACAGGTAGAATTTGATTCTGGCGGGCCGAAGGACAAGCAAATGTTATATGATGCGCCTTCCATTTGCAGTGATTTTCCTTTTCTCCATTTGCTATCCTGCGGACAAAAAGAAATTGAATTGAATGAGGGTAAATTTCATAAAGGCAAGGCAGCCGTTTTACAGCTAGTAGGCCAAAAGTTATAATAAACTACGTCCACGTGGCAGTTGGTTTTGGTTGAGCCCTTTGTTTCTACAAAGGGCTTTTTGGTGTGACTCGTGTCACGGTTTATCATTCACTTCAATTTTATCTTTACAACAAAGCAGTAAAATGGCGACGATTCAATTAACAACACAGGATTTTAAGGACAAGGTTTTTGACTATGAAAAGGAGCAGGAATGGAAATACAAAGGTTCTGTTCCTGCAGTCATTGATTTTTATGCCGACTGGTGCGGACCCTGTAAAATGGTAGCGCCAGTGCTGGAAGAACTCTCAAAGCAATATGAAGGCGAATTAGTGATCTATAAAATAGATACAGAAAAAGAAGGAGAACTTTCTGCGATATTTGGCATCCGGAGTATTCCTACTTTTTTATTTATACCAGTAAAGGGTGAGCCTGTCATGCAGCCCGGTGCGCTTCCGAAAAAGGCGTTTCAACAGGTGATTGAAGAACGCCTGCTGCAAACATTGAAGTAAACAAAACAAAAGAGCGATTCCCGAAAGAATCGCTCTCTATTTAATTATTCAAGAAAAACGAGAAACTGTCACTTCGTAAACCAACACGCATTGCTTCCAATGCGATGATTTCTGAGGGGTTGATGTTCCCGAGATTGGCATTGCAGCCTAACAGCTCGATGAAATTTAATTGCTGATCTTTTGCAGGTGCTTCCCAAATAATCTTTTCAGCAGGAATTTTTGTTAAGATTTCCTGTACCAGTCCTTCCCTCACTTCACCTGAATCGCGGTACAAGCCCACATTACCCAGCTCCTTAGCTTCAGCTATAAGATAGGAAGAACCTGCCTCCAGTTCTGCCTGCATCAACTGGATCCATTTGTATGGTGGCGTTACCTGTACTTTGTCCTTGTCCTTAGAACCGATCTCACTCAGCACGACTCTCTCCTGGCTAAAACGACGGATATAGGCGCATTTTTGTTCGTGCGAAATATCAATAGCGCCATCGGAGATTTCCATACAAGGAATGTTGTGTTCATCAACCAGTCGTTCAAATGCAGCCAGTTCATTTCGAATGACAAAGGCTTCGAACAAAAGCCCGCCAAAGAAAACCGGGACATTATAGGATTGGTACAACTGGATTTTTTCTTTAAGCATAGGTGTAACCAGTGCCGTACCAAAGGCAAGTTTTATCATATCAACATAGGGCGCTGCACCTGACATTAGGTTTTTTGTTTCCATTAAGCTAAGCCCTTTGTCGCTCACTACGGTCAATCCATGCTTACGCGGCTGTACGGTACGGGCGGGGATTTTGGAAAGGGAAAAATTCATCAACAGACTATTAATTTGAAATCGAAATAGAGAGTCAAAAATAATTAGACTTATTTTGAGTTCTACTGCAACAACTTGCGATACGCCTCTGAATTATACTCATCGCCTCCGTCTACACGCTGCAATAGATTTCCAGCTTCATTAAATATGAATGTTGTGGGTATAGCCTGTACATTAAATAGCGCAGGCAAGTTTTCCGCTGGATAATAAAGTGGCAGTGAAAGCTTTTGCCGCTTAATGAATGTTTTCGCCTTGTTAAAATTGTCGTCTAACGAGAGCATAACGAAAGCCACTTTATTGGAGTCAACGCCGTTTCGGAGCTTTTCTATCGAAGACATCTCCCGTCTGCAGGGAGGACACCAGGAGGCCCAAAGATTTACAAAGACTTTTTTCCCTTTAAACGACTCGAGGCTTACAGGGTTGCCGTTTACATCCTGCATGGCAAAGGCCGGCAACGATGTAGCGTTTGTATTGGCAGACGGTGCGGCAGCAGCGTTTTCGCTGGTGCTGATTGTTTGTTCCGTAGCCGTTGATGTTGTATTTTGTTCTGCTGCGTTGTTAGAACATGCAACGAGGGAACTGCTGAATATGACTGCGGATAAAAAAAATAATTGTTTCATGCGTAGGTATTTTGTTTTTAATAGTTGTTGAAATAAGCTTACAATAGGGCTTTTAACTGACTGACAAAGTTTTTTGTGTTGTACTGCGCCAGCCCCTCGTGTTTATACACCACCTTCCCTTCCTTATCGAGTATTATCGTGGTAGGCAGAGTGCCGCTAAATAGTTCGGATGGAATGCTGCCTGCCCGATTTGCCAGAGGAACACTGTAACCCTTCTGTTGCAAATACTGTATTCCTTTTGACGGATCATCATCCTCATTCATAAACAAGAACACAATCCGGTTATCTTTTTCAAATTGCTGGTAGAGGGACTGCAAGGAAGGCATCTCTGCAAGGCAAGGCGGACACCAGGTTGCCCAGAAGTTGACAAAAACCACCTTGCCTTTTAGATCACTTGTGGACACCGTATTGCCAGTGGCATCATAATACGTAAAGGCAGGTGTTACCTCTTCGGTTGCCGGTTGCTTACTAGCCTTAATTTCCGTATTAAAAAGCCCAATACTCATAAGCTGGCGCAGCAGCCAGGCTTTTGCATCGGCATTAAAAACCAGAAGCAGGAATACGCCAAAAAAAATAATATTTCCAGCAGTTTTGATGATTCTCTTTTTTCTTGCCTGTTTCTGATTATCCATAATTGTCTTTTTATTTTAAAGGCTTATTTATTGTCCAATCTTTGTACCCTCTTTCAATTCTTCAGTGCCTTTCAACAGCACCTTGTCTCCTGCGGTGAGGTCGCCAAAAACTTCAATCAAACTGTCTTTTGATACGCCTGTCTGCACTGGCACTCTCTTCGCGACGCCACTCGCAGCTTTAACGACAAATATATCGGCCTGCGATTGCACCACGCTACTCACCGGTACCCATAACGTAGCCTGTGGCCGCCGCAGTTGCACAATCGCCTTGGCGTATTGGCCTGATCGCAGGGCTGAACCGGCATTATCCACGTCAAACTCCGCAAGCAGTGATTTGGTTTGGCCATCAAGTGCCCTGCTGTTCCTTGAAAGCGTGGCCGTGAATGTCTGTCCTGGGTTATCCAACAACCTGAATGTGGCTTTGCTGCCGGGTTGTAAGGCTTGTGCCTGCTTTTCGGGAATAGCTACTTCCAAACGCAGTTTGCTTTGCTGTGTTAATTGAAACATGGGTTCTGTGCTGGCGCCGCCTTCCCCAACAAGAGCCCCTTCCGATACAAACCGCCCTGTTATAACACCATCAAAAGGTGCCGTGATGCGCAAATAGTTCGCAACCTGCCCGGTGGCAGCCGCTTCCGACCTGCTGCTGCTGTAAGCAGCACTGTCGGCAAGATATTGCGCATAGGCCCTTTCTAATTCAATAGTGGCCACCGCACCGTTCTTTTTGGCCGCCTCTTTTAAGCGATGATAGGACTGCCTGCTGAATAACAATTTTTGGTAGGCTGTGGTGCTGGACGATGTTCGGGCGGCATATTGAGCACCAATTTCACCTGCTTCCAGTTGTGCTAGCAGTTGTCCTTTACGTACATAGCTGCCCCGGTCCACATAGGTCTTTTTTACAAACCCTTTGATCTTGGGATAAATTTTCACTTCTTCATACGGCTTTAATTCGCCGGGCAAAGTAATCGTAAAGGAGGGCTGGTCTGAAACAACCGTTGCCAGTTTGAATGTTTTCATTTCCTTTTTTGCCGCAGGAACTTTTGTTTCCTGCTTCTGTGAGCAACTTTGGGCCAGTACAAGTGCCGGTAAAATCAATAAAAATATCTTTTGCATTCGTTTAAAATTTTTGAGGTTCAAGAATGAGCGTTTCTTTTTTGAAAAACCGGCTTTCACTGTCATCCGGGTCAAGCGATGCACTCTGAAGGGTAGCTTTTTTACGTACCATTACAAAAAGGTGCGGCATCACTAGCAATGTCGTAAGAGTTGACATCAACAATCCACCTATGACTGATTGCCCTAGCGGTGCGACCTGTTCGCCACCTTCACCAAAGCCTATGGCCATCGGTACCATGCCGGCAATCATGGCCAGCGTGGTCATGATGATGGGCCGCAGACGGGACGAAGCGGATAGTATGGCCGATACGCCGGTATCAAGTTTATATTTAAAGCGGCTCCGCTCTGCATGATCAGCCAGGAGAAATGCATTGGAGACTGATACGCCGACGGACATGATAATACCCATGTAGGATTGCAGGTTGAGCGTACTGCCAAAAGCCAGTAACACCAACAAGCTGCCGGCAATTACTGCCGGAATTACCGATAAAATCATAGCCGATAAAGCAAATGATTGGTAATAGGCCGCCAATAGCAGGAAGATCACTACAATGGCGATGACCAGTCCTGTCTTCAGCCCGTCCAGCGTATCGGCCAAAAGGGTTAGCTGCCCCTGCGTAGAAACAAGCACCCCTTTAGGCCGTTCGCCTGCGCCTTCAATGGCTTTTTTCACGGCCTCAGCCGCAGCACCCAAATCTTTTTGATGGATATTGGCAGCGACGGTTACGTATCGGTTCGCCCCCTGCCGGTTAACCTGCCCTGGTTCCATGCCTGCCGATATGCTGGATACATCATCCAAAATAGGGCGTGCCTGGCCGGCCTTTAGCGGAAGCATCTTTATGTCGTTAATGGTTTGCATGCTGGCTTCCGGAACCTGCAATTGCACCTGGAAAATCAATCCTGATTTCGGGTCCCGCCACAACGTCTTATTGACAAAACGAGTAGAGGAAGTTGCCATTGTCATGACCTGCGTAACGTCTTGCATGGTTAGCCCGAACTGCGCTGCCCTTTCACGATCAACTTCTATTTGAAGGCTGGGATAATGTACCGCTTCCTCCATGCGCACATCACGTAAAAAATGCACCTGCTTCAAATTGGCCTCAATCTTTTTTGCATATACCGCTGCCTGCGCCAGTTGACCGGCAGCCACCCGTATTTGTACTGGTGTATTGGTCCCGCTGCTCATGATCTTTTCTACCAGTTCAATCGGCTCAAACGACAGCTGTAATTCGGGAAGCTTTTCCGCTACGCTTTTACGGATACCTTCTTTTATGGCATCAATTGAATTAGGTAAACCATTCTTATCCAGGGAAATTTGAAGCACTGCTTCCTGCGAGCCGCTGGTAAAAAGAAAAATCGGGTTGATGGCCGTGCCGGAAGGTTGGGTGCCCACAAAGGCCGATGTAATGGTTACTGCCTCCGCGCCGGCTTCAGCAGAAACAATATCCATGACACTGTGCAGGTATTCTTCGGTTTTTTCTATCCGTGTACCGGCAGGTGCTGTTATCCGCACTTGCAAATCAGTGGTTCCACTCGGCGGCATAATGTCGGTGCCGATGGACATAAAGCCAACAGCAACCAAAGCACCTACAACAATGGCGTAAGTGGCAACGACCGTCTTTCGGTTGCGTTGAAAACTCCGGGTGAGCACCAAATAACGCCGCTTAAATTTCTCAAAACGGGTCAGTTTCATCTTCCCGTTCTTATCTACATGATGCTTGTGCTTTTTTATCTTCATAAGCCAATTGGCCATGACCGGTACAAACGTTTGTGAGAAAACAAACGAAGCAATCATTGAAAAGCCCACCGCAAGTGAGAGCGGCAAAAACATGTCTTTTGGAATGCCGGTCATAATGAACGAGGGAAGCAATACCGCAAGGATGCACAATAAAATAAGCAATTTGGGGATCGATATTTCTAACAAGGCATCCACAATGGCCCGGGATTTGTACTTGCCTTTTTCAAAGTGCTGGTGAATGTTTTCTATCGTTACAGTAGCTTCATCTACCAGGATGCCAATAGCCAGTGCCAGACCGCTCAGGGTCATCATATTGATGGTTTGGCCAAATGCAGACAACAAAAGCACCGCTGTTAAAATAGAGATGGGAATGGTAAGCACAACGATAAGTGCTCCGCGGTTGTCGCCCAGGAACAATAACACCATAAGGCCTGTAAGAATTGCTCCCAGGATACCTTCGTGAATTAAATTTTCAATGGAACGTTCGATATAAACCGATTGGTCAAAAACATAATCAATGTTGACATCGTCCGGCAGGCTCTCTTTTAACATGGGTAAAGAAGACTTTAGACTCTCTACCACTTTGAGCGTGGAAGCATCAGCTTTCTTAATGACAGGCAAATAAACCGACCGTTTCCCGTTGATCACGGCATACCCGGTGGTTACGTCGGCTCCATCCTCTACGGTGGCAATGTCCCTGATAAAAACTGTAGCCGCGCCTTCCGTTCGTACTGGCAGATTCAGAAATTCTTCGGGTCCTTTCGCCATAGAGTTTACGGGGCTCATGTAATTCTTATCACCAATGCGAATATTGCCCGCAGGCGAGGGCAGGTTATTTTTTGCAATAGCGGTCATCACCTGCTCTTCCGACAAGCCATAAGATTGCATCAAGCCAGGGTTTACTTTTACGACAATCGAGCGGACATTGCCACCAAAAGGTGCGGGAGCTGTAATGCCGGGTATGGATACAAATTGTGGGCGGATGCGGGTCATCACCAGGTTTTGAACTTCGCCAATGGAACGTTTGTCGCTTTCAAACACCAGTTGGCCAATCGGTAGGGAACTGCCGTCAAACCTAACAACCTGCGGTGGAACGGCTCCGGGCGGTAAAAATCCCATGGCCCGCGAAACTTGTGTTGATACTTCGGCAGCGGCTTGTGCCATGTCGGTACCCGCGTAGAAGCTAAGTTTCATGAGCGTAAAGCCTTGAATACTTTTAAACTCGATGTCTTTCACGCCGCTGACAAAGACCAATACTTTTTGAAACTCATTGGCCATAAAACCATCCATATAAGACGGCGTTAAACCACCATATGGCATGGCAATATAGATAGCAGGGGATTCGATTTTAGGAAAGATATCAACGTTGATTTTTTTGACAACCAGAAAAGAGAAATAGCCTATGGCCAACACCATCACCATAACGGCAATTGGCTTCCTTAGTGCTAATCGAATAATGTTCATCTGGGTTAAGGTTTAATAGCGGTTAATAAAAGGGATGGATCTCCAAAGGCTTCACTTTGCTCGATAAGACTATTCCAGAAAGTGAAAACCGAGCGGACGTAATTGATTTCTGCATCCTGCAGGCTTTTTTGCAGTTGCAGCAGCTCAACCAAACTAATTAACCCACTTTCGTAACGGACGGTGTATAGATCGTAAGCCTGCTGTGACGCCTGCAGTGAGAGACGGGCATTTTGCACTTTGAGTTTTTGCTCTTTCCAGCTTTCCAAAGCAGCGGCGTATGCGGCTTGCAGCTGGCGATCCGCCGCTTCATATTCCGATTTAGCAGCTTCCGCCTGGTGAACGACGGCTTTGCGCTTCTGCCGGTTATTGTAGAGGGAAGAAAGCTTCCAGGTAACACCTACACCCACTAAATAGCTACCGTTGTTGTTTGTCCAGGGTGCGGTGATGCTTTTATTGATATCGCCGTTCACCTCAATGCCTGAGCCTCTGATTCCTGTGCCGGCTAGAAGCCCAATAGAAGGGTATGGCTCCTTTTTAACAGCCGCTAACTCTGCGTTGTATTGTTGGATGGCCGCATCCAGGTAAACCAAATAAGGATGGGTGGATTTAGGTGCCCCCTCTAAATAAGTGCTTTCGGTAAAGCGTTGGTAAAGCGTCGTGTCAAACCCGAAGTTAAAAGCTGCTTCTCCTGTAAGTGCGGAGAGTTGTTCGCGAAGAGAGGCAAGAATCGCCTGTTGGTTTGCTATTCGGGATATAGCATCCAGATACGCCGCCTTTACCAGCAGGGTATCTGCACCCGGACGCAGCCCGGCATCGGCTTGCGCTCTTTCCAGGTCCAGCAAGTCCGATAAGCGTTTGGCATCAGCGGTAAAATGCGTCAAAAGAGTGCTGCTTTCAAGCACCCCAAAATAATAGCGTGTGCTGAGGGACTGCAAACGAAAGGCCTCTTGCGAAACGGCAGCCTGGCTCAGTTTTATACGGCTGTCAGCAACGGCAATCTTTTTCTGTTGTCTGCCAAACTGCATAAAATCCCATTGAAGCAAGGCGGAGACATACATGTTTGAGCCATAAAGGGCTTCGTTGGACTGCTTGGTTCCGCTGGTATTGTAAATGCCCGGAAGCGGAAAGAACGAGCCAGGAACGGAAGCATAGCTGCCATACGTTTGCTGTGCCTGAACCTGTACTTCGGGCATGCTTTGCTGTTGGATCAAATTTTTCAACGCTTGCTGCCTGCGAACCAGTTCTTCTTTTGAAGTAACGGAGGGATAAAGCAATACTTTTTGCCAAACTTCTTCTAAGGTGTAAATTTTCTTTTGGGCGAATACAGAGGTTGCCATTGGCAACAATGTTGCCAGCAGCCAGATTTTTAATTTCATTTTCTTTCCGTATAGATGAACAATTGCCATATCAGCGAAATGCTGACAGCAGGATGACTCGAAAAAAAGGAAAGAAATATTATATCAGCAGGCGGCGATGCTGCAAAAAGAGGGGAAGTTGAGTAAGCGGTGTAGTTGAAAATGAGAATGTCGAATTGTAGATTCCGCTTAGAAAATAGTAAATGGAAAAGCCGCTCTGGCCATCAGTAGTAACGTTGTCTGATGAAGGTAAATTTTGCTTATGGGTAACCCTGGCTCCTGTTACAGACTCCTGCTTTTGAGTAGCATAGCAAAATGTTCCGCTTTCAAATTGAAACGCTACAATATGACGAGTCTTTGTATGCTGGCCCTTATTCGCCGCAACCGGAATAGATACGTGCTCGTGCAGTAGCCGCTTCATCGGGCAGGAAAAAAATAGCAACAAAACAGCCAACGCAACTAAACCTGCAGCACCAACTCTGCCAGATAAGTTGCGTTGATTTAAGTTTCTGTTTTGCATGTGAGCGAAGTTAATAATCAGTTGCAGAGGTAAGTATGTATTCCCTATAAAAGGTTGTTAAGAGCTGAAAATTATCATTGTACATTGTTCGTAGTTTATCTCATTATGCTTATTCTATCTTTTGGCGATAAAAAATATGCAGTGGAATGTATAATCACTAAGTGTGTCCCCATTGCGCACAATCATTACACATTTAAATGTTTGCAATAGTAGGCCTTGTGGTAGAGGTAATGCTATCACCTGGTTATTGAAAGCATGTAGCAGAAAATAAATTGCCGCCATGTTTGATTTTATTCGCAAGCATGAATTTTTGTATTACTACAAGGTCAATGCGGCAATCGTTCCCGAAAGTAACCATACACCCAGGTGCCAGCAATAGCACTCAACAACACCACAACAATCACCAGGAAACCGGCGCCAATTTGTGCAAACAACGGCCCGGGACAAGCTCCGGTCATGGCCCAGCCGAGCCCAAAAATTACACCGCCAATAATCTGCCCCTTATTAAATTTTTTAGGATGAAACTCTATAGACTCACTGTGAATCGTTTTTACCTTGAATTTTTTAATCAGCCATACTGAAATCATTCCTATAACGATTGCAGTTCCAATCACACCATACATGTGAAAGCTTTGCAGACGGAACATTTCCTGAATACGGAACCAGGAGATGATTTCTGCTTTGGTAAAGGCAATGCCAAAGAAAATACCTACCACCGCATACTTAAGGTTATGATACCATCTGTGTTTCAGATGCGATTCATTAACACACATGGTGTCCATTGAACGGACTTCAAAGTCAGTTTGTGGCAATGTTTCTATTGCTATTGTTGAATTTCGTTTATTATTCACTTCTAATTAGGTTGAATTGTTGATAATTATTTTATAATCTAAGGATAGAAGGTAAGATCAGGTTAGCCATTATAAAGCCGCCGACCATAAAAGACGCAGTTGCAATCACAGACGGCACTTGCAGGTCGCTGATGCCCATAATTGCATGTCCGCTTGTACATCCTCCGGCGTACCTTGCTCCAAAACCAACCAGAAACCCGCCAACCACTAACATGATAAATCCACGAAGTGTAAACAGACTTTCGATACTAAATAATTCACGAGGCAAAAGCTTTGAGTGGTCTTCTATGCCATAACCTTTTAATTCAGCCAATAAGGCTGGTGCTACCTGTACCGGCTCTGGGTTCGACAAAAACTGGGTGGCAAAAAAGGCACCGATGATGACACCGCCAACAAAGAAAAAATTCCAGATTTCCTTTTTCCAATCATATTTAAAAAACTTGATGTTTGCCGGCAGGCAGGCGGCACAGGCATGCCGCAGGTTAGCAGAAATGCCAAAATGTTTGTTTCCCAAAATTAGTAGTGCAGGCACTGTCAGACCAATGAGTGTGCCAGCCACATACCAGGTCCACGGTTGTCTCAAAAACTCCAACATAAATATATTTTTTACAAAAATGAACGATTATAATTAAGGCACTTGTGACAAAAATCACGATACACCAGCTGATTATGTGAAATTATAATCAACACCGGTAACCTGCGTCAGCAGTGTTTGTGGCGCATCCAAAATAATGGCGTTTCCTTTCGGTAAAGGAGATACCGGGGAATTTACTTTTAAGTAATCTTTTAATACTTGGTGCAAGGTGTAAGGAGTGTTAGCGGCATCTTTCACGTTAGGCATCCTGCAAAGCATATCCGGCGCATCGCCTTCCCGTTCACAGGCACAAACCGAATAAAGTTTATCTGCTACAAGTGGAGTACCATTTATGGAAACTTTCCTTACCCTTTTACCCATATCTTCAAATGCTTTAAACTCCACTTTCATGCCTTTGAACTTTACTACCCAACCACCGAGCCGTTTAGATGCATCTTTTGCAAACACATTGTTTAATTCTTTTTCCAGCCATTCGGTTAATTGCGCCCCTGTAACTTTTACTGTTCGTACCTGCGAATCAACCGGCAGCATGTCATACAAGTATCCTTCGGTGATAGGAATGTTGCCTGTTGCATCCTTTTTCTTTCGGGGTGGGCAAAACCGAAAGCCATTTGACAAAACAATGTCAGGTTTAATTTTCCATTTTAGGGCATCGATAATCAGTGTGTCTATCGTATTTTCCACAACAAAGTATCTATAAAGCGGTACTGCACTGTACCCAATCACTTTATTGATTTCTGCTGCATAGGGACCTTCATTCGCCTTGATGACCGACGCCACTTGGGTATCAGCTTTGTTGTTGGTGGCGTCTACCTCAATAAGCGCATACCGGTCGTCAACTATCTTTCCGTTTTCTACAACTAAATCCAATCTGCCAACAAATGTTCCGAAGGCACCTGGTTCCACAACTTTTGCATATTTGCATTGAATAGGCTTGCGCACTCTTTCATGGGTATCTCCACCAAAAATATAATCTACACCTTCACAGACTTTATCATTTGCCAATGCAATCTGTTGTGATAATCCAAGATGAGAAAGCAAAATGACAAAATCACACTGTTCTTGGTCTCGCAGCACTTTTACGTAATGTTCCAGGTTTTCTTCCGGTTTGGTATAAATAATTCCTTTGCTGTATGCAGGCGATTGCCGGATAGGCACTAAAGGGTCAGTGTATCCAACAAATCCAATTTTAATACCGCCGGCACTCCAGGTGTAGTAGGGTGGAAAAATAAGTTCTCCTTTTTTACCGTCACCTAAGTCGTGATACATGTTAGCGCAAATCTTGGGCGCATCCAACCCGCCTAATAATTTTTGCATGGCTTCTTTGTAGTAAACTACTTCCCAATTGCCGGGCAGGTAAAGATTGTAGCCCATCGCATTTAAAATAGGTTGCAATGCTTTGCCGGTTGTTTCCACGCTCAACTGGCTGCCTTGAAACATATCTCCGGTATCAATGATAAAAGTATCGGGATTTTTAGCCCGTATATTTTTAAAAAGATTGGCCAAATGGGCGTAGCCTCCGGCAGTCCTGAAAACAGCTTTTTCGTTCTCCCAGAAAAGTTCATCATGCGGGTGAAGCTGGCAGTGTACATCTGTTGTTTGCAGGATCGTTACGATGTGTTGCTTATGGGTCAACTCTTTACTACCTTCTGATTCATTCAGCAGGTTATGTTGATTATTGGCAAGGGATGCCAGTGGATTTAGGCTCAGGCCGAACCCCGCAAGCGTAGTGTACCGTAAAAAGTTTCTCCGGGAATTAGTGTCATTCATTTTCGCTACTATTTATTTGGCAATGTTTTTATTTGCAGCTTTTGCTTTACGGGCTCCTTGTATGGGTTTAAATGGACCATACTTGTGTTGTGCCTCGCTGAACCCGTCGACATAAGGGCCAAAAGGCTCATCCACTGATTTTTGTGAAATATCAACCCAATCTTTACTTTGGTCTTTATGGGGACGGAGTTGCGAGTTGACAAAGGCAGCAACATCCCAGGCTTCTTCATCCGTTAATTTAGGCGACCGATGTGTGGCCTGGTTGAACGGCATGTTGCTCTTTACAAATGATGAAAATTTAGTAATGCGGTACAGGCCTGCACCGTCATTATAGCTTTGATCTCCCCAAAGGGGTGGATAGATGAATGTAATGCCATCCGGGTTTGGCACGCCTTCACCATTTTGCCCATGGCAACTTTGACAAGAATTGGTATAAATAATCTTGCCTTTTTGCGGGTCGGCAGCTCGGTCCATGAAAGCCAGCGTGGCTAAGCCGGCACTATGTGGTTTTTTGCCTTTAGATACATCCTGGCCCAGCCATTTGAGGTAGGTGTAAATTGACTGCATTTCATATGAGGCAGTGTCCAATGGCTTTCCATTCAAGCTTCTTTCAAAGCAGTCGTTCACCCGCTTGTATATGTTCTCTATCGTGCCGCTTCGGGCTCTAAACTTCGGGTAGGTTGAATAAACAGCACTATAATTATTGCCCCATGGCCTGGTGCCTGCATCTAAATGACAGTTTTGGCAATTCATGCCATTGGTTATCTGTGAAACCGAACCGTGAGGGCCTAGATATTTTGCCGTATTTGTTATAAGTTCTTGTCCATAAATTACCATCTCTCGTTGCTTACCTTGTGTAAGTTGATCAGAAAATAAGCTGGGTGCCACCCAGGTACTATCGGGAGTTTCAGGCTTTACCACTATTTGCTTTTCAGAGCTCTTATTGTTAATAAGCTCAACGGCTATAACGATTCCTATTATCAGGAAAAGTATAACCAAAAACATATTTGAACGTAAGGCCTCTTTCATTTTGAACGAATTATGTTCAAGTTGAAAAACTTTCCGTTGCGATTTCGTGACTTATGTCACAGCCTATTCTTTTTAACTAAAAAAGCGGTGCTTGCACCGCTTAAAAAAGGAAATAAAAGAAGTTTATTGCAAGTGCTGAAGTAGAGTTTCTTTTGAAACAATTCCGCTTTGCCGCCATATTTCTTGGCCCTCTTTATAAATGATAAATGTTGGGAAAGCATCGGCCTTTAGTTGACTAGCCAGGCCTTCCTGAGCACCGCCATCAATGTTCACCAGTTCAAAAGTATCCTTACTGTTCCGAACCAAATCAGCAATTACAGGCGCCATTTTTTTGCATGGCGGGCACCATACTGCACCAATGTCAACCAAAACGGTTTTGTCTTTCGGTATGAGGGCTAAATATTCTTCCATGATCATCGGTTTTGTAGTGGGGGTTCCTTCCACCGGCATTTGAGCAGCTTTCCAGGCCATTATTCCGCCTTCCATATTATACACTTCTTTAAAGCCTAGCTGACGCAACTTCTCCGCTGCGGCACTGCTTCTGCCTCCGCTTAAGCAATAGGTGTAAACAGGCCTGTTTTGATCAAGCGATTTTATCCTTTCTTCAAACACTTTTGGTTGTGTCCAGTCGGCCAAAAAAGCATTTTTCAAATGCCCGCTATTATACTCTGCCTGTGTGCGCACATCTAATATTTGTATATCCTGTTTTGAAATTCCCTCTTTAAATTGAATTACGGAAATGTCCATTTTTTGTGCATTGGAAGCGCAGGACGCCACTGTCAGTAAAATCAGTAAAAGGGGAATTGAATTTATTGTCATCATACTCTTGATTGATTGCTTCGTCTGGACAAGTGTTCATGCCTAACAGGGTATAAAGGAGACAAAATCCCACGAAGCTGGTTAAAATGAAAATTCCGGCAAGCACCAACAGTACAACGGCAACCGTACCAATAATAACGTCCGTATCAAAGAATAGCCCCTGTTACAGCTAAAGAAGTTCGGAACATACGGTCGGCGGAGCCCATGTTTATCACATAATCATTCTTTTGAGATAACAACAATAAATCAAACAGTGCCGATGCATAAAATGCAGGCAAGGGTTAATTTTAACCACATTGACCATTGCTTCATGGCGAAAATTACGTGAGAGTAGGCATTATAGCCGTGACATAAGTCACGGCTATAATGCCTACGCCTGTTCGGAGATATTTTATAGCTTTCAGTTTATGGAAAACAAGGAATTCAAGAAAACCAATGCCACCGATCATCTTGCCAATGAACGTACCTTCCTTGCCTGGATACGAACAGCTATTGCTATTATGGCTTTTGGCTTTGTGGTGGTAAAATTCTCATTGTTTGTAAAGCAGTTATCTCTTGTAGTCACGGATAAGAACATTGTAGTGCCAAGCAAAGGTTATTCTGGTCTAATCGGTATTTTTCTGGTGGCCTTAGGCGCTGTGATGTCATTGCTCGCCTATCTGAGATTTAAAAGCATAGAACGACAATTGAATAGCAATTCCTATCGCTCTTCATCCGGACTCATTTTTTTACTTACCTTGCTAACGTTGGTTGGAAGTATATTTCTGGTCTTTTACTTATTGCCGAATGCGTGAAATATGTAAGGAAAATTTATGCTTTTTGTAAAATATTAAAATGACGATGCCAGTCGCCACAACCAATATGGAAGTAATTTACAATTGCGCCGGTTGTATGAAGCCCCAATTATACCCGTAATTCACCTTTATCTTCCCAATAGAAAATCGTTCAACCCCATTTAAAATAAGGTAAACACCAAAAAGATGCAAGGGATAGTTGAAACGTTGTCTCACAACCCAAAAAAAGAATTGCAGCGTACAAATTACTAGTGCAATTCATGTACCCTTTCGGATGATGGTATAACCTTTGAAGTAATTAAAAAAAATTATGCAAACCATTGATCTTACCAGAAAGGTAACACCCAAAAAAGTAAATCAAAAAATTGATGCGGAAATAGAGCAAAGTTTACAACACTTTCAACAACAGAGCCCGGAAGCCATTGAAGAACGAATAGCAGAGCTCGATACAGAATGGGATGTTTCAAGAATGTTGGGCTTAAACGCAGCTGTTCTTTCTTTATCGGGTGTTATTCTAGCAGCCACCGTACATAAAAAGTGGTTATGGCTACCAGGCGTAGTTACATCGTTTCTCATTCAACATTCCATACAGGGTTGGTGTCCACCTATTGCTTTATTCCGTCAGTTGGGCGTTAGGTCCAGGCAAGAAATAGACCGTGAGAAATATGCCTTAAGAGATATTTTACGAGGTAGGGGAGCTGATACGCTAGGATACAAATAAGGGTTAAAGCAAAATATATTTCCATTTTAACGTTTGAATAGACCATTGATTTAACTGCCACGTTTGGTAATCCCGAACATTGCCGGATTTACAATTGCGGTGAGGTTACAATGGCATCCATATTTTCCATTTACCTCAAACTTTCCCATATGGATGTAATAGCGATACGTAATGAGCTGCGAAAGTGAACATCGGACGATCTTGAATGAAGAAGAAAAATTATTGGGTTTTCAGTGTTGGGTTCAATCGATTTTGGTGTGCTTTCCCTGTTTCAGATCGGTATTATTAAAAGACTGCCAGATTTACCACTACTTTTTGTGGGGCTAATGATTTTCCTTCATAAAAAGATGCTTTCCGCTTTGGCGCTCCGAATGGCCTACTGGCTGTAGTGGTTTATGGTACAACCATGAACCTAGCCGCCGCAGGCGGAAGTCATGCTTCCGGCAGAAGTCCCGTATTTGATTCGCTTTCAAAAGGTTCTGCTGACTTTAGTGCCGAGATGGGGCTTATCACTTATACGCCATAATGGCAAATAAAAAGTTCTGCATTTATTGTTTTTAAAGGTGCCGTGATAAATTTTGCTTCTGCGGCATTGATGTTTCCAAGCTTTTGGCCAAGGGAAGAAAGGTCTAAATAATGCCTAATAGCTATTGTAAAGGCACTCACCTGCAAGCAAAAGATACCCGTAGCGGCTTATTGGGTGTCTCGAATAACAAAACGTTTGGAGGAAAATGCTATAGAAAGACCGGACATGGTATGCACGAAAAGACTTGGAAAAACAGTTTTATTGAAACCGATTTTCCAGGGGTAGCATCTTTGAACAAAGCCGGCAGCAACAGTGAGTTTATCGCTATATAGAATAATAAACCATATATAAAACCTAAAAGAAGGTGGTGAATGCGATGATGAAAATACTTCAACAATAGCAGCAGAGGCATGGCGATGATCCAGCTTAGTACAAAATGTTCCAGCACAAATAGCGCAAAACGGATGCCTTTTGAAAAATGCGGGAAAGCCATTTGAATGATTTTTTGTCCATATTCATTAATGCGGAGGCCCAGCTTGCTGAACAACACGCCAAAAGGAATCATTGCAATGGCGGCAAATGTGCCAGAGCGGAGGGCTTCACGCCACAGCCCTGTTCTTTTAAAAATCGAGGTTTTCGCACCTTTCATAATGGTTCATAGTGTAAGATTAATCACCAATCTGTTCTATCCTTTTTACCTTCTTCACTAACTGAATAACAATAAGCTGCTATAGGCCTACAGGGGCAACAGAAATAAAACCATTTTACCCGAAGGTGTACAGGAGGCCATTAAGAAAGCAGCCCGGTGCTGAGCTGCTTTCCTAATCTAAGCTGCCATGCTTCTGCATTCAGCAGCCTAGGCTTTACAGGCTTCTGCACATTCCCTGCAGTGCTCCATATGCGTGTGCTTTGCACATTCTGCTCCGCACGCTTCACAAATATCTGCACAAATGCGGCAGATCTCGGCTGCCTTACTGCTTCCTAAGCTCATGAGTTAGGCGGCGGCATAACAGAGTGCGGAACATTCCATGTCGAGCTGAATGCATCGCTCCATCATCTTCATCTCTTCTTCCTGGGTGTAGGATGACGCACAATGATTACAAATGGCGGCACATTTTAAACATGCTTCAATGCACGACTGATACTGATGATAACCATTCACATCGACTGTTTTAATGGTTAAAAATAAATAGGATGCAATGTTTGCAATTTGTAAGCGCTTTTAGCTGTATGATTATGTATTTATCTTGAGTTATCGAATAAGGTACATCAAACCGTAACAAAAGCGGTTGTATTAATGATCTCGTCTGTAAGCAAGTTTTCAACTAAAAAACGCTGCATGGCATCCACGGCTTTGATGTCTAAGTCCTTTCTGTTTGTTCCTACATTCTCTGGAACTCCCTGTTTGGTAACAAAAGCGACGGTATAGCTGCGTTCTTTATCCACCGGCTGTTTATCAATAAACAACTGCTGTATGCGTTGTCCTTTTGGATTTTCCAGCTTAATGTATGCTGTTACTCCAAAGCATCTTTTCAAATAACCACCCATCTGATGAAAGGCATCACAGGCAAAAGTGCGTTCGATATTTTCCTCAAGCATGCCTTTAATTTCCTTCCCGCTAAGTTCTGTTGTGGAAACGGGTGGATTTATGGGTATGATGTTGTATAAATCATTCAGAGTTATGGTACCAGCCGGCACTGGACTTCCATAGCGCCATCCGTTGGAAAACGCAATCTTTGTATCAGCCGCATGGGCAATGGATGCCAACAACAAATTATCCATTTTTCCATTCAAGGTATTGTAACGATGAAGGTTCTGGGAAGTAACTCCTAAGTCTTCGTCTTTTAAATGGTTAAATGCTTCAATCGCTTTTGCAATTTGTTTATCCAATGCTTCATCCTTTTCAACGGTTTCATCCATTGGTACTAACCTATAGGAATATTCCAAAACTTTTTTGCCGGCAATATTCAGTTCCAGGTGACCAACAAAAGAACCGTGACAGCCACATTGAATAATCGGCGTGTTGTTAATTACCGCAGGCTGATGCAACCGGTTATGGGTATGTGCACTAAGGCACACATCTATGCCTTCAATTTTACTTATTAAGGCACAGTCCTGCGGAAAACCGTTATGAGATAACAGCATAACAATGTCTGCACCCTTTTCTCTCACTTCCTTTATATATTGCGGCAATTCTTCTTTACCATCGGTAATTATTAGCTCTTCGCTGAAACGGCTGGGAATCGTATTATTGATGATATTGCTGCAAATGCCAATAACGCCAATCGTCACACCTCCGGCTTGTTTCATCAAAAAAGGCGGCAGCAGCAATTGACCGTCCTTTTTATAAACGTTGATACCTAAAACCGGGTAGTTTAAGCCTGCGGCTAGGTGTTCTAACTGCTCGCTGCCATACGCAAAATCCCAATGCCCAACCATAGCCGCAATACCTATTTCATTTAGTATTGGTACAATGATCTCGCCCTTTGTTTGCACTACTGGATAAGTGCCATGGAAGGTGTCGCCGCCATCAAAGACAAGTGTATTAGGGTTTTCGTTTCTTATCGACTTTATAAACGATAATATCCGGCTGTAGCCGCCTGCGGTCTTTATCACTTCAGCAGGACCTTGAAAAAAGATTTCCGGATGCTCCTGCAAGTAGCCGTGCACGTCGTTAAAGTAGACTATGGATAATTTCATTGAAATATGGCTATTCCCAACCCCAATTAACAAATACCTGATGCGCCTCTGGTGATTGCAAGTATTTTATAAATTGAAGCGACAAGTCTTTTTGATTTGTGATGGTCGTTACAGCAATAGGTGTGCCCCGGTAAACCGTCTGCGCAGGAGGCAGTCTTATTAAGGTAGTAACATTTTTCAACCGGTTGTGCCAGGAGGCAAAAGTGATCCAGGCATCGTAGCTTTTATCTCTCTTCCAGGCTTCAATTCCCAAAGCTGTATTTTCAAATGAGCCTCCTATATTTTTTTGAATTCCTCCAATAAGATTTTGTCTTCCGGCAAGATCTTCCCACATGCCCAGCTGTCCGGCTCCATTGACATCGAGGATTTTTATACCTGGCTTTCCCAGGTCTTTTAAGGAGCGAATTCTCTTCGGATTGCCGGGCCTTACCAAAATGCCGGCGGCTCGTTTGTATAATTCGTCTCGGGTGGTGCTGTCGATTATGCCGGGATGTTGCAGTGCAAATTGAGTAAGCATGTATTCGGCACCGCCGAAAACAATGTCTGCTTTTTGTTTGGCTTCTTCTATCCATTTGGCTTCAGGACCGGCTGTTACTTTCACCGGAATGGAAAACCGCTGTGAAAAGAGCCTGGCGCATTCTTCTACCGGCGCCTGGGGGCCTCCGGGGCCATACACAAACAATGTATCCTGGCTATGGGCCTTGAAATATATACAGGTGAACAGGAGAAAATAAGAAACCGGCTTCATTGTTGTCGTTCTTAATACGTTTAAGAATACGAGGCGCGCTAAATAATCTTACATCCGCTCCATCACCGCTTGCAACTTGTCGCTTACTTCTTTTGCCAGCGACTGCAGGTGATTGTTATCAATGGCACCAATGGAATTCAGGGGGTTGATGGCAGCAATTTCTACTTCGCCGTTTTCCCTTTCCTGCACCAGCACATTGCAGGGTAGCATGACGCCAATGTTTGGCTCTACCTGAACTGCCTTGTATGCCAGTGCCGGATTGCAGGCACCAAGAATTTTGTAATGGTGAAAATCAACACCAAGCTTTTCTTTGAACTTCTCCCTTAGGTCAATTTCTGTGATCACTCCAAAGCCTTCCTTTTTCAATTCTTCGGTAACTGCTTTTACAGCATCGTTAAAGTTGTGATTTGTTGTTTTACTGAATGTAAATGACATAGCTGCTTGTTTTTTAATGATTTTTATTAAAAGGCTTTAACAGCCTCTCCCAGGTCAAACACAATTGCTTTGCCATTTAGAGTTGACTGAAGCAGTGAACTGGCGGCTGCACTGCGATAGCCTCCGGCACAATGCACCACAAGGGGTTTGTCGGTGGGTATCTCGCCTACTCTTTCTCTCACCTCTGCTAATGGAATGGACAGGCTGTTTGAAAAAGGCTTTCCTTCCTTTACCTCGGAAGGATTGCGAACGTCAATGATGGTATAATTTTCCTGCTGTGCTTTGAAGGTGTTGAGGTTAAATTCCGCTGCATGCTGCTGACCATAGTTGATAACAAAAGCTGCTTCAATCTGCTCCTCGTAGCCAATGGCTGCCGTACGAGCAATAAGGTTTTTCAGTTGCGTTTCCGATTCGCCGCCCAGGTAAAACTTTTCACCGGGCTTGATGATGCTTCCCAGCCAGGTTTCAAACTTTCCTTCCTCCATAAGGTTGATGGAGTGGGGAAGGTGTCCTTTTTTGTATGTGTCTGCTTTTCTTGCATCAATCATCCACAGTGCTGGATTTAACCTTTGTGCACTTTCTTCATTGCTGATTTCACCTGCTATATTGACCTTCTTGATAGATTGATTAAAAGCAGGTGCTCCTTTCCGGTTCAACTCCACATCATATGGAAAATAAAGGGGCACAAACGGTTGGTCGGTCAGCAGGTTCGTCACAAATTCTTCTTCCGTTGCTTCCTGCAAAGACCAGTTTGTCTTTCGTTCTGCGGCAATAGTACTGCTATGGGCCTTGCTCAACGACTTGCCACAAAGCGTGCCTGCTCCATGTGCCGGGTAAACTTTCGTTTCGCCTGGCAGTGTGGCCAACTTCTCTCTTAAAGAGTAATACATCTGCTTTGCCAAATCATGCCGGGTGGCTTTGATATTGCCAGCTCCTTCCCGCAAATCCGGCCGGCCACAGTCGCCAATGAATAAGGTGTCTCCGGTGAAGATAGCTTCAATTTTGTCTTCATGTTCCAGTTTCACGCTAATACTGTCTGGTGAATGGCCTGGTGTATTGATAGCAGAAAGCCTGATTTTTCCTATCGCTATCTGATCACCCTCATCAAAGGTTTGATGCGGATATTGTGCATGCACCAATTTGCTCACGTAAATAATGGCTCCGGTGACTTCGGCAATCTCTAAATGGCTGCTGACAAAATCAGCATGCGGATGAGTTTCAATGACAGCTACAATTTGCGCACCGTGCTGTTTTGCATAATCGTAGTAAGGTTGAGGGTTACGGGCAGGGTCTATTAGAACCACTTTTTTTTCAGACTCACTTAAAACAGCGTAGCTAAAGTGCGAAAGGTTCTTGTCTTCCCATTGTTTTATATCCATATTCAATCATTTTTTTAAAATTATAAGGCATAAACTACTTACTTCGTGACACTTGTCACGCCGCTAAAAGCCCGCTTTTAAATAACTCCAACCCTGTTCCTGCTTTTGTATAATCTCTCCAATGCCCATCGGCACAAAGCCCACATTGGGAAGGATTTGTTCTTCAGTAATATTCTTTTGCTTCATGGTATTGCGGCAAACAACAAATTTTACACCTTTTGCCATCATAGCCTGTAAAGCCTGCTGCTGGGTGCTTTTCCCTTTTGTTACAAGGTCAATACCAGGACCATGAACCACCACTTCCACCATAACGCTATCACCCCATCCTTCCTTCAAATGTTTTAAATTATTCATCAGCCCTCTGTGTTCCGAAGTATCGGCAGAGCTTAACTGCATCACCACCTTGTGATTATTTTGTACCTGAGTACTTTGCACTGGTGTCTTTTTAGCTTGTTGTGCCGCTGCCGGTATAGTAAGAGAAAGACCGGTAACTAACAAGGTCACCACTAGGATTACTTTCATTTTTTAATTTTTATAATGTTTCTCAATTAACACCTTTTGTCTTTTAAACAGCCCAAACAGCACTGAACCCATCACAGCAAAATAAATGGTGCTACGAAAAGCATTAGATGTAATGGCACAGGTGCCGGTAAGGCAGCCAATGTATTTCCAGTACAATAAACCTGCTGCTGCTCCAACCAGAGCGCCAATTGCGTAAAGCTTATTTTGTTGCATCCACCTCTTCATAAAAAACCTTTGTTCTAGATTGTTGATCTCCTAAGCGACGGTTATCAGGAAGAGCACAACCTGAAGTGCCGCAGCAGCCAATGTTTGCAAGCGCCATAAATGCTACCAGGCCTCCGGCAAAAGCAAAAATGGTTTCGCCGTCCATGATGCCTTTTACCACCACGGCAATGCCCAGAATCAACCGGATGAACCGGAAAAAATTCCAATTTGTTAAGATTGCCTTCATTTGTATTTGTTTTTAAAGCTGAGCCAAGACCCGCCATTATAGGCCTCCACATCAGCGTTCTTTAAAATGCCTCTGGCAATGGCACTGCGTGTACCGCTGGCACAAACGGTTATTATCGGTTTGCCTCTTTTTTTTATGACAGGCAGTTGAGATGTTATGGTGTCCAGCGGAACATTGAGAGAGCCATCAATATGCCCCGCTTCGTATTCTTTCTTTGTTCGTACATCTACAATTAGAGCGCCTTTTGACAGCGCCTCTTTCAGGTTGGCCCTTGAGCCAAACAGTCTTTTAATCAGCGACAGCATCACGATTCATTTTTTGCAGCATTTCATCCAATCCGCCGCCGTTATAAACTTCTGTTATCCCATTTTGTTTTAAAATAGATACCGCCATTGCACTTCGGTTGCCACTGCGACAATACACTTCTATTGGTGTTTGCATTTGTTGAAATTCAGGTATGCGTTGCGGCACCTTGTCAAGTGGAACATTGATGGCGCTGGCTACGTGGCCACTATTAAATTCTTCAGGTGTTCGCACATCGATAATCGTTTTCTGGTTGTTTTTCATATTTTTTTGTTTGGTATCAGGAATTATTATGGCCAAAATCACTTCATCATTACATGATGTTTAAGGGCTGATTGAGCTTTTCTGCTCTATTCAAATCTCGGAAGTATTGTTAACCAGTAACGTGACTTTGGTCACGGGAACTGTATTAAGTGTAATGCTTGCTAGAGATATCAAAACCTGTAATTCATAATTATATTACCGTTGAAAACATTCACTTTGTTAACTATGTTTTTTGGTGGTAAGGGATCGTTGCCCAGCTTGTCTTTAAAAGTTACCAATAAAGCAATGTCAAATCCTTGCAAGAAGTTTTTAAAGGCATAGTCACCCATAATTCTTATATGGCGGTAAGAAGGTAATCCGTATTTATTTAAAGCATAATTGGTAACATCCGGTGAATAATATTGTCCATATCCCGCTTCCAGCTTTAAGCGATCTTCCAAAAAATTGTACTTTAATTTTGCTGCAATAGCGTGTACATCACCAAGCCCTTCGTTTCTTTCTCTGGATAAGTAGGTGAAAAATGGCTCTTGTCCCCACTCCCTAGGCATAAGAAATTTTCCATCCGAAGTTATGCGGGTATAGTTGAGTGAGCCTTCCCAGTTCTTTTTAGCTAGGCCTGCCCTTGCTCCTAAAATATTCGACCTGTTGTTTTTGTCAAAATACGTTTTATGCGGGTCGGCATTTCCACCATTATTCAATGGGTCTTGCCTGATATATTGCAGGGATGCAAAGTACCGGAGCTGTCCAGTCTCTTTTTCAAAGTCAAATTGAATCTGCGCCGTATTGAAGATGTTTTGTACATATTGCTCCCACAAAGAGATATTTATCCCACTACGAATTTTATAATGCGCACCCAATAAGCCAATGCCTTTTGAAACTAAGTTGTCGTGGTAGTCGGCAGCATCTCCATTCTTGTTAACGCCTTGTGTGTACACGCCAATGGATTGGGCAACAGAATACCATTTTACGGTACTTCTGGGCGAAATATTATAAAGCCAGCCAGCGTCCCATTGCAGGTTTTTGCGCACTTTTCCATTTATCATGAGTCCCTCAACTTCTGTTGGCCTCATTCTGCTGTCCTGCGGATTGATAAAAGGCGTATTGATAATTTGCTTGCCAAAAACAATATTTAGATCCTTATGATTGTATGCCAGATATAATTCCTCCAACCGGTCAATATCCGTTTTGTTAGTTGGGTCTTCTATATCAAACAGCGCTATTTCATACCTGTTTGTGGCTCCACTAATAGAATCACGCGCTCCCAGATTTGAAGAGCCTATATTGAAAATGTAGAATCCTCCAATACCCAGTTTAAAACCATGAAAGGGTGCAGTTTCATATTTTAAACCACCTCCAATTGCATTGGCATGATAATCTGGAAGGTTGCCTTCATTATTAGTTACCATAAAGAAATTACGAAAGTGACCAGACACTTTTCCTCTTTTGAATGCCGATTGAAAGGAAGTTGTATCGGTTACTTTATTACTTGGCACCTCTTCGTGCTGTGCATAGGTATGTAGCGCCGGTAAAATCATTACCAGCAACCATTGCCATTTCATTTTGCAATAATTTAAATTGTTTGAAGTCAATTAGAAAAGCCTTGCCATTTATTGCCGATGGGATGTGGCAGGGCAAGGCTTTTACGATTAGTCTTTCGGTCTTGTGATTTCTGAGAATCCTTATTTAAGTGTGCTGGGGCATACATAATCCGAAACAGGGATTGAACCTGCATCTTTAATAGCCTTGAACCCGCCTTTGATATCAACAAGATTATCAAAACCCCTTGCCTTCAGGATAGAATTAAAGATCATGGAGCGATATCCACCAGCACAGTGAACAAAATATGAATGATCTTTATCCAGTTGCGCCAGGTGATCATTGATGTTGTCCAGCGGCAAGTTTAGAGCACCATCAACGTGTTCACTAATGTATTCTCCAGGCTTGCGCACATCAAGCACTTTAATCTTTTCTTCTTTTAGTTTTTGCGCCAGTTCTGTAGCATCAATGGAGTTGATTTGGTCTACTTCTTTACCGGCCTCTTTCCAGACATTGAAGCCGCCTTTCAGGTAACCAATGGTGTAATCGTAGCCAACTCTTGCAAGCCGGGTAATCACTTCTTCCTCTCTGCCTTCATCAGTTACCAAAAGAATCTGTTGTTTGATATCCGGAATCAAAGCGCCAACCCAAGGAGCAAAGCTGCCATCAATGCCAATATTGATTGAGTTCGGGATGAATCCTTTAGCAAATGTTTGCGGATCTCGTGTATCTAATATAACGGCTCCTGTTTCATTTGCGGCTGCTTCAAATGCATCGGGCGACAATGCCTGGTTTCCACGCTGCATGACTTCTGTGATGCTCTCATATCCTTGCTTATTCAACATAACGTTGAGCGGGAAATAGGCAGGTGGCGTAGCCAGCCCGTCGGTGACTTCCTTGATAAACTCTTCCCTGGTCATGTTTGCTCTTAAAGCATAGTTCGTTTTCTTTTGATTACCCAACGTATCAGAAGTTTCTTTACTCATGTTCTTTCCACAAGCACTTCCCGCACCGTGGGCAGGGTAGACAATGATATCATCAGCGAGTGTCATTACTTTGTTGCGCAAGGAATCGAATAGTGTTCCAGCTAAGTCTTCCTGTGTCATGCTTGCTGCTTTCTGGGCTAGGTCGGGTCTTCCCACATCGCCAATAAACAAGGTGTCTCCGGAAAACAGGGCGACATTTTTGCCACTCTCATCTTTCAGCAGGTAACAGGTGCTTTCCATTGTATGCCCAGGTGTGTGCAGCACTTTAAAAGTTACTTTCCCTACCTTGAATTCCTGGCCATCTTCTGCTATGATTGCATCGAATGTAGGATTCGCATTGGGACCGTAAACAATGGGTGCTCCCGCTTGTTTTGAAAGGTCAACGTGCCCTGAAACAAAATCAGCGTGAAAGTGTGTTTCAAAAACGTATTTGATTTTAGCGCCGGCCTTTTCTGCTTTTTGCAGGTAAGGTTCTACTTCACGCAGTGGGTCAATAACGACTGCTTCACCTTCGCTTTCGATGTAATATGCACCTTGTGCTAAACATCCTGTGTAAATCTGCTCTATTTTCATTTTATGGAGTTTACTTTATATTGTAAAATTGACTTTAGATTTTGTACTTTTTCGTGACTGAAATCACGAGGGTATGGTCTAGATTAATGTCCTCCGGTGCCTGGAAATAGCATTTCTTTTATAATGATGTAAATACCCATCACGAGCACAAACCAGCCAAATCCTTTTTTCAGTTTTTGTCCTGGCACTTTCTTACTTAAACCATTACCAATGAATATACCTGCAATGGCAAGCGCTGTTACGATCAGTAATAAATGCCAGTCCATTTTGTAGTTTGATAAATCTCCTGTAAAGCCAATAATGGACTTGGCTGCAATAATCAACAGTGAGGTGCCCACAGCTTGCTTCATGGGCAGTTTACTCAACAATACCAAAGCTGGTATAATCAGAAACCCTCCACCTGCTCCGACAAGCCCTGTTAATGTGCCGACAATGGCGCCCTCAAGAAAGATCAATGGGTAATTAAATTTTTGCTCTGCTGGCTCTGGGTTCTCATCCTTTACGCTTTTTTCTCTGATCATAGAGATGGAAGCGGCAACCATCAATACCGCAAAAATGAGCATCATTAATATGTTCTTGGTGATAACAAAGCTTCCAATGGTAAATACTTCTGATGGAATAAGCGGAACAATAAACTTACGTGTAGCAAACACCGCTGCAATAGAGGGGATACCAAATATAAGCGCCGTTTTTAGGTTGACTAAACCTTGCTTATATTTTGGTACTGCGCCTACTAAGCTTGTTGTACCAACGATCATTAATGAATACGAAGTAGCCAGTACCGGTTCAACATTGAACAGGTAAACCAAAGCCGGTACAGTTAAGATTGAACCTCCGCCTCCGATAAGACCAAGTGATACCCCTATGATTAAAGAGGCTACATATCCTGCGATTTCCATGCTATTATTATTTGCATGCAAATCTGGTTGATCCTCTTTTTTTATTTCGTGATATAGGTCACGAAAGCAATTTTTCTAAATTAATGACTTCAATGTGAGAACGATGTAGCTTTACAATACCCCTGTCAGACAGTTTCTTCATGAGGCGGGAGATGACTTCACGAGAAGAGTTCAGCTCGTGTGCAATTTCAGTAAAAGAAATAGGTATAATGTTACTGTTCAACTTTTCTTGATGACGTTTTAAGTAAAACAACAGGCGTTCGTCCATGTTACGAAAAGCTATATGGTCAATGGTTTGCAAAAGTTCATCGAAGCGTTCCCGGTAAGAACTAACTGCAAATTGCGCCCAGCTCTTGTATTTGCCCATCCATTCATCTACATAATGTACGGGAATACTTAAAACAGTTGCAGGTGTCACAGCTTTTGCCATGAGTCCGCTCGTTTCCTGCCCTAATGCACAAACCAGAGAAATAGCACAGGCCTTACCCGAATTTATGTAATACATAAAGAATTCATTACCCTGATCATCTTCCCGGTAGATTTTAACCAGCCCATCTAGAACTAATAGGGCCGAACGGATATTCTGCCCTGTACGCATTAGGACATCACCTTCCTGCACCGTTTTTACATCCGCTACTTTTAATAACTCATCAATCAAGCCCTTTTCCAAGGAAGGAAAATGTAGAGAAAGCTCTTTTTCTGTCATATTACAAAGATATTCAGGCTATCGGTCAATAGCGTGACTAAAGTCTCGTTCACCCCTTCAGCGAGTAGCTATTTTTGCCTAAAACCATGACAACTATAATATTAAATCGGAAAATTGGTGATTTTGGCTTTGAAATACAGGACTAGCTCAACCATTTTATTCAAACCGATAGTAGCGCTAGCAATGGAGGTAATGACTAAGGCTTTCGTCCTGTGCAACTATTATTAGCAGCTCTCGGCAGTTGCAGTGCAATTGATATTATTTCGATTATAAAAAGCAAAGGCAGAAAATCGATCAATTCAAAATTGAGGTGAGGGGCGAACGGGAAAAAGATGTTATTCCCTCACTCCGGAAATCTTGCGGTGCATATCTATGCAAAGTTGTAGGCAACAACCCAGTAGGGAGCGTTAAGGAGACCTGCACTGAACATGATCAAAAGCGCTTTAAAAGAGGTGATATATTGCACCAAATGAAACTCATTAAAGCTACCAGCTGCAATACCGGCATTGCCTTGAGCACCAGCTGGAAAATCGGTGGTTATACGAGCAGTTGGAGTTACGTAAAATTCGAATGGTAGAATATAATATCCTGCTGGCATCGCTCAACAATCCTGCCTTTCTAAACAAGGCATTGCAGTTGGGGCGAATTAC
The DNA here is from genome assembly GCF_001953305.1 of Cnuella takakiae. Lineage (GTDB taxonomy): Bacteria > Bacteroidota > Bacteroidia > Chitinophagales > Chitinophagaceae > Flavisolibacter > Flavisolibacter takakiae. The sequence continues at coordinate 5,497,132 of NZ_MTFE01000010.1, read as the reverse complement.
TGTTAAACAGTACTTCCAAGATAAGAGCTTTTACTTTTATTCTTATAACAGATACCTGGAGCAGAAGTGGGGGTATCAAAGAACGCTCGCTGGGCTATATAAGTTTTTTAAAGTTAAAAGATTTGACGAATACATGGGTTAATCTAATGCTGTGTTTGTGTAGGTGCATACGGTAACCATAATGGTCAGTTTTAATTTTAAATCATTTTGAATTTATATAATTAATAAAGTGGATTTATTATGTTAAACAGGAATTCTTTTCCTTTCTAGATTTATGTGCCTATAACTTTTCTTATGATAAATAGAATAACTAAAATAATTTTATAACTGATCTACAATATTTCAATTCTATTTGAAACGTTGTGCTGAATGATACTAAGGTTCTTTTTAATCTTGATTTATACCATATCAAAAATTGTATTTCGCGTTACTATAGCAAATTTTTATTTTAAAAACTTTTTATAAAGATGGTATTATAGAAATTGATTTTTAGATGATAAAAATTAAACTAACAATTAGCAGTATTGTCTAAACCAAAAATTACTGCTTGTTTCAAAAGCACATCTTGCAAACGCTTTTCGTTTTCATTTACACATTGCTTTAGTTTAGTTATGGCTGGATGGTAGTTTTGCATACTTTGGTAAAACTATATTTTACTCTCATTTTTACTGGAATGAATCGCTATACAAGCTATTCAATAAACGCCACAACATTTCACTTTCTCATCCTTTAGGGGCTTACCAATTCTTTGATCTCTTTTTTGATCCGGTGAAAAGTTTTCGTTATGCGTTCAGTATCGACATTGCCAAATTGCCGGTCATGCCATTGCTCCTTTTGGAGCATGCCTGCTTCTGCCGGGGCCCGCAGTTTGTTGTGAAACATCTTTAGTTCCATAGGGCAATCCGGGTTGTCGGCTACCATACCCACAAAAGAGCCTGAGGAGAGTGCTGATATTTTGGAGAGGGGAATTGCATACTCCAGTTGCCTGGAGCGGCTTATTGAGGTGTCTGTGCGGTTAACAGACAGGCTTTCCCGTTCCTGCATGATCTTGCCAAAGCGTTCAGATAGTTGTTTAGCTGTTTCACCCATTACCTGCCCGCTGATGATGTTGCCAGTTATATTCATGATTACTTCTGCCTGATCGCGGCCATAGTCTTTTTTGAGCTGGCTGAAGTCCTGCATGCATAGGGTAGTAGCTACCTTGTTGCTGCGGGCTGTTGCAATAAGCGAATCAATATGGTTCAGGAACAGGGTGGGGAATTCATCAAACACCAAGCTGCATTTGTGTCCCCCTCTTTTGTTTACCTGCCGTACCATCCTGGAAAGGTACAGGGAGAGCACTCCCCCATAAACCTGCTGTTTCTCGGGGTTGTTGCCCATGCAAACAATTTTGGGCGCTTTAGGATTGTTGATGTCCAGCGTGAAATCATCGCCGGAAAGCACCCAATACAGTTGAGGCGAAGCCAGCCTTGCCATGCCAATCTTTGCGGAAGCCACTTGGCCTTCCAGTTGCTCCATCGCATCGTTCTGGTAAGCTGATATAAACGGGTTGATCAGCACTTCAATTTCCGGTTCGCCGCTAAGCATGGGAAAGAGTTGTTCGTAGGGCAACTGCATCAGCTCTATTACATGCGGCAGGGTACAATACCGTCCTTCTTCGTATTTGCGTAAAAACCAGATCACCGCAGTTAAGAAGTTGATGGGCGATTCAACAAAGAAGTCGCCCTGCTTATTGATCCACTCCCGGTTTAGTCCCAGCAAGATAGCCCTTGCCGATTCTGCCGCATCGGTGATGTCGTGCATGGTTCCGGGGTTCAGGGGATTGCACCGATGGGTGCGGGATAGGTCGTCGAAGTTGATGACG
>NZ_MTFE01000010.1:5494660-5495258 GCF_001953305.1 Cnuella takakiae | reverse complement strand
ATGCGGGCGGCACAGGGTACCGGTGCTGATTGCGGCTCAGGCATTCATAAGTGAGTTGGGTTAGGTCATCAAACTTGAAATCGTAAACAAACATGGAAAATCCTTTTTCGATGTGCTGCCGGATAATCTGCTGTATAACAAAGTGGGTTTTGCCGGAGCCCGGCGAACCGAGTACCAATATGCCCCTGAATGGGTTGATGATGTTCACCCAACTGTCGCGCAGCTTTCCCCTGCACTGGTAAGTGGCTTTAAGGTTAATGGAATAGTCGTTTTGCAGTAGCCGTTCTTCCTGTGGAAAAGATTCGTTCCAGGTGTTGAAGATGTCGCTCTTGATGGCGTGCCGGATGACACGGCTCAAGCGGCTGCCATAGGAGAGCACTAGCAGGTAGCCGCAACTTGTAATGCCCATGTAGCAAAAAGCTGTGTACTGCGAGCCAATTGCTGTTGGGGTCAGGTAAGGACTACCCCAAACCAGCAGGCAGCCCAGCCCCATGCCTGCCAGTAATCGCCCGGTGTGTAAGCCTTCCTGTTTTTTTCCTTTAGTACCGATCAGGGAAATAAACAGGAGACTAATGGAAGTGGCTTTGGTAAACCAGCT
>NZ_MTFE01000010.1:5494236-5494636 GCF_001953305.1 Cnuella takakiae | reverse complement strand
CCCATTGCTGAAACAGCAAATAGCAGGTGTAGTAGAAGTGAAGCAATAATACTGCGACACTGGCCAGGTGGGTAAGGTCCAATATCTTTCGAAGGGCTTGTTCGTTTTCTCCTGTTAGGGACATAAGGAATGATTTTAAAGGTGTATGTTTCCTTTGCTTTTGCGGTGACGTTTTTTGGTGAGGGCGGCTGGAGGAGGTGGTTCCATTGGGGTAATGTGCTCTGCCATTACATGGGTCAAAGTTTTAAGCTGCCATTCCTGAAAGTTGTGTTTGGCAAAGTGCTGCTGTTGCTGGTAGGGGATATTTTCTGTAAGTTCCTTGTGCTGCGGAGCAATTGCCACAGCATGATTGAGCCGGGCCTGTATGGCTGCGGCAGTGTAGTCTTTGCCTAGTTCACTG
>NZ_MTFE01000010.1:5493212-5494182 GCF_001953305.1 Cnuella takakiae | reverse complement strand
TGCCGTTGCCTGCACTGCGGGGGAGTGTGTAGATGCCGGCAAGCTTCAGGGCTTGGGTAAACTGTTGCAAATTGGTACTGGAATTCAACGCCCCTTCAACTTTCCGTACAACCATGGGCAGCGCCAATTCTTTTTGCTTTGCTGCAAACTTGAATTTAGCCTCCAGGGCTTTGAGCGTTGGTTTGCCCGGCAGCAAACTAGCTTTAATAGGCACACCTGTTTTGTTGCCTTGTGCGTCCAGCATCCGGTAGAGCAGCCCACCATGCCGGTGCACCCGGCTTTCTTTCGTACCGCCATCTGCAACTATGCCATACTGCCCCAGTGCTGCATTGTACTGTGGCAGGGAGTTAAAGGCATACTGCCGGAAAACATAGTTTACTACACGGGCAATGGCCGCTCTTGTTTCTTCCTTCCCGCATTGTGCGGGTTGTGGTCCCAGTATGGAGGGTACAGCCTCCGGTAGTGTTCTGCCCCTGGCTGGAACCAAGTTGTACTTTGCTTCCAGTTCCACCCGCATTTTGGAGGACTGCACTTTTCCCAAATTGTGGGTTGGAATGCGGCTGCCGTCCTTCTGTATGGTAGTGCTGACGATGTGCAGATGCGGATGGCCGGCGTCCTGGTGTTGGTACACCAGGTAAGGCTGCTTCCCAAATCCAATCCCCTGCATGTAATCCCGGGCAATGCTGATTAGCATTGCTGCATCCAGCTGGCGGTCCTGTGGTGAGAAGTTGAGTGATATATGGATAGTTTGGGAGGTAGCCTTTTCCGCAAGGCTGTTGCGCAACTCCAACGCTGCTGCTTTTTGGTAGTAACTCAATTCCATTGGTTTGCACAGGTAGCCACTTGCCTGGAGCAGGTGGGCAACTCCCTTAGCTACTTTCTGTTCGTTGTAGTTAAGTGCATCGTGCAGGCGTTTGGGAAAACTCATTTTCGCAACCATTGTTCGTAGAGTTGAAGGGTGAGTGACTCT
>NZ_MTFE01000010.1:5491799-5493202 GCF_001953305.1 Cnuella takakiae | reverse complement strand
TGCGGCTTACCTGTTCCAGGAGGGCTGCCCTGGTGCTTTCGTGCAGGATCAGCCATCCTTTGAGTTCCGGTATTTTGTTCAATACCGGTAGCCGGTCAACTGCTCTTGTGTAGGTGTTGCAGGTTTGCTCCAGGCAGGCCTGCAGTGGCAGCATTTGTTCCAGGAAATCATCCGCTGATGCATTACGAACCATTACAGTTACCGGTTTATTGAGAGCAAGCCTGCGGAGGTACTCGGAAAGACTCCTATTGGTACTGCGGCCTAGATGCTGGTGAATCTCTTTTAGTTCCGCTTCACTGACACGAAGCTTGATCAGCCTGTTGCGTTTTTCTTTTCTCTTTTCCATTTTTCACTTTTTTTCATTGCTGTCCTATGCTGCACGACTCCGGAGTGCAGCTTTACCTTACCATCCAAATGTGTCCACATTTGTACATCTTGCCGTGGGCGGGCACCGGCCCACTAATCCTCCAGTGTCTTCTGGACTCCTTACCGTTCAAGCTCTCTTTTCTATATGCCTTTGCCATACTATCCTAAAGCTCGTAAAGTGCGAGACTGCTTCGGTGCCCTGTCCAAATTTCAGCCAGGTGCTACATGTTAAAATACAGGGGTGTTTTGGGCTTCTTTTGCTTCTGTTTTGTGGCCTATTTGAATCCTCTTTTCATCTGATTTCAGGCATAAAAAAGGGCTCAAATGAGCCCTTCGTCTGCGAATGAATAGTAGGTTTCTGCCGTCAGTATCAGGTGGTCTACAACCTTGATATCGAGCAGTTGGCCGGCACCTTTGAACTTCATTGTAAGCTCCTCATCTGCCCTTGACGGCAACAGCGATCCGGAAGGGTGATTGTGTGCCAGGATGATGCTGACGGCACTTGCTTTTAGGGCTGCTGTGAAGATTAGCCTTGGATCAGCTACAGTTCCTGTAATGCCACCCAAAGATGCATTGTAGAGGCAAAGCACTTTATTACCCCTGTTCAGCATCAGCACCTTGAAGCTTTCCTGCAGGTCCATAGTGCCTTCATCCCACAGTTCCGAAAGGATCATATAAGCATCTAGCGACGTCTTTACCTGTGGTCTTTGCGATGCTTTTACTTTGGAGCGGTATACCAGTTCTACTTCCGCCACTTTGCTGCCTGTAAACAGTTCCTTTTCCATAATCTTTTCGTTTTAGGTGTTGTGAAAAATTGATTATGGAACCCCGCCCGGTGCTCCTGCGGGCCTGCTGCAAGGAGGAACGGAATAAATGATGGCTTTCTGTGTGGTAGCTATGTGTTTATGCCGTAGTTCCTTGAAAAGCAGCACCGCAGGGCGCCGAACTTAGTGGAGCAATCAATGCCTGTAATTCCCCTTTCTTCTTTGTAAACATCTACCCTTAACCAGCCGCCCGCAGGGCGCGGCCATATGGAA
>NZ_MTFE01000010.1:5491112-5491789 GCF_001953305.1 Cnuella takakiae | reverse complement strand
GGCGGCGGCCATATGGAAGAGCTTAAGTACCCCGCACCTGTTGGGGTGCGGGGGTAGATTACCATTTTAGTTGAGCCCTGTTGCGAGTGCAGGATCTTGAGCCATATCCGCACAAAGCTGGAAGGCTTTGGTTGTCCGTGCCTGTGCCAAGCCGCCAAAGAGCAGGGAGCGCAGCTTGGCTTCCTCGTCCCTGTAACTGCGCAGGTTCTGGTAATAGCCGGTGATGGCATTGTAAGCGCCAAAGAGGGTGCCTTTCGTTTCTTCTGTTTGCTGCGTAGGGCTTTCCTGGCTATACCGGAATACCTGCTCACACACGTTTTTGAACTGGGTAGACAAAGCATCCTGCGCACCCATTTGCAGGTTGTGCAATACTTCCTTATTAGGCGCCAGTGCCTGCCGGATGAGGGCCTGCACCTGGCTATCGGTCACCCGGACCTTGCTCCATCCGTTCCAGATGCCTTCCAGCGTTTGGGACAGAACACTGGCCATACCCATTACCTTATGGGCTTGTGCCAGCTTCTCCCTTGCATTACCGGTATGCCGGATGCGTATGGTGCTGCTTGAGGCCTTTAATGCAGCGGTAAGCGTGTTGTTGCACACGATACGGATGGGGGTAAAAGCTGCCGTGATACTGCCCAACCCATCATGGGAGGTGGTTAAGAACAGGTATTGTTCTA
>NZ_MTFE01000010.1:5481342-5491054 GCF_001953305.1 Cnuella takakiae | reverse complement strand
CCCAATGCACCTGCCGTTTCATACTGGATGCCTTTGCCACCCATGATGCTGTCGAAAAAGGAAAATGCATCCACATTTTGAACTACGTTATAGTCGCGGCCAACAACACCCAGCACCGCGTCATTATCGGTGCGCACGGTAGCAAACTGTTGGGGCACTTCGATGGTGGGTGTGATGGTGTCGGCATTGCCAAAAGCGTTGGCGCTGTCGTAGGTGAACAGGCGGCGTTTTTCCACCCTATAATCCAGGCCTGCATGCTGTATGGCTTCGGCGCTGGTGGGGTAGTCGGTTACGATTTGGCCCAGGCCGTGCCATGGTTTTTCCTTTACGGAAAAGAAGCTGTACTTGCCTGTTGTTTCGTTGTAATTGAGGTTGTGTGCCATGATAGGTTACCCAGCTTTTACTTCTATCCCGCTGGCGGTACTACAGCGGTTTTGATGTTTACTATAAACTAATTGGAATGAAGGCTCCGGCACCTACCGGCACCGGAACCGTTAGGGCTAGAAAGGCAGGTCGTCATCTGCCACCGGAGCGCCTGCATTTACTGGGGCTGTTGTTGCTGGTGCATCCTTTGGCCAGCCGTGGATGCGCACGCTGGAGGCATGGCATTTCAGAGAGGCTTTAGGTTGTCCTTCCTTGTCCAGGTATGCCGATACATACACCCGGCCGCTTACCTCCACCAGGGTGCCTTTTTTCAGGTGCTCCGCCAGTCGTTCCGACAGCCAGTAGGCACAGTCGTAGTAGGTAGTAGTCTTTACTCCTTCGCCGCCCCTTGGTCGGTAGCGGTCGTTTACGGCAACCGAAAAGTTGACCACCTTGCGGCCATCGCTCAAGGTGTTCACTACTGCGTCTTTTGTTGTTCTTCCGATGATGTTCATAACATAGTATTTAAGGGTGAAAAAATGCGGGTTATGCTACGCCAAAAAGGGTGAGGTCTGCCAACCGTACCTTATTGGGATAATGGGAATGGCTGAACCTGCGCACGAGGTAAAAAATGGTGGTATCCTCGTTCTGCAGGATGGCCCAGGCTGCAAAGAGTGAGCGAGACCGGTTGCATTTACGCTTGCGCTGTATCTCCCACGACATGCGCATAAGACGGGATAAGGTTGCTGCTTTCATGTTTACTGGTTTCTGGCTGTGAAAAATTGTTTTTAAAAGAAAAAACCGGAAAAAAGAAAGCAGAAGGGCAGGTGGCCTGCCAGAGGCAAAAAGGAAACGGAATAAATCAGTGGGAGGGAGCAGGAGCCTTTATCGATGGAGCTAGTGCAGGGGATAGGGAAGATGAGTGTGGTGGCGTTTTATGCCGTAGTCTTTTTGCTCTTTGCAGTGTCTTTGGTAGTGCAGGCCACTACCTTCGCGCCGCTTTTGTCCGGTGCCTTTTGAAAACAGGTTTATTGTTTTTCAGCCTCATAGAAAAAAGAAACCTGAATGGAGCGTCGCAACAAAAGAATAATAGGATTTGCGTTGCCTGTATACCCAAACTCATTTATGTGTTATTAGGTAGTCCATAAAAGGATAGCAATTTATCTAACACCATTCTTTTAGCCTTTGTTCTTTCGACCTGCAGTAAGTGCTTGGAAAGCGTGAACCGCCAGCATGAGCGCTGGGCGGTTGGCAGGATCACCCCACAGTTGAAAGGGGGCATACCACTCGCATTAAGACAATTACCTGGCTTTATAAGCCATAATTGCCTTTGGTTGAACAATGATTATCACCGAAACTAAGCTATAATATACCTCTGAGTGTTGCACAGTGAAGTGTAAAATCGTGGAAAACTGGTTGTAAAATCTATTCAGAGCTTTATGAAAGTTCATGTGTTTTAAGAAGTGTACCACTGGCATGATAATTATGGGGTAAGTTCATCATGAACAGAAGTCCTATTTTGATCGTTGATGATGATATTGATGATCAAGAAACAATCGAAGATGCAGCTGAAAAGGTAGGTATTGATCGCTCATCGCTATTTTTCGACAATGGGGGCAGCTCTTTAATTATCTGCAAACAAAATCAACAACACCTTTCTTGATTCTTTGTTATGTCAACTTGATAGGAGAATCAGGATTTGACCCTTAAAAGCGCCTGCAGGACCATGAAGGCTTGAAATAAAAGAGTGTGCCTTTTGTCTTTTGGTCCAACATTGCTTCTGAAAAACAAATTCATTACACATATGACCTGCCAGTTCAAGGATTCTTTCACAAGCCAGACACTTATCAAGAGTTATGTGAGTCAATACAAAACATTGTAGGTGACTGGCAAAAAAGCCTGCATCCTAAGCGTATAATGTAGTGTTATACCCCTATTTTAGTTTTTAGTTTTAAATGGAAAAATTAATGGGCTAAGGTATTTGCCTAGCTTCCTTTTTGAAATGTCTATAGATTTGTATTGTTTCCTCAGAAATAATCGCTGAACTAAGTAACGAGTTAACATTATTTGCTTTTTACCAAGCAGTTAGTTTGGTTGACGGCCTGCTGTTCTAAGCGGGCTTTTATTTTGCCCTTTGTTCCAAGGTAGGGCCACCACCTCCGCCTTTCTTACGCATGTTCGTTTGGTGCATCAGTACCCGTGCAGGTAGGTCCGGCAGCTTTGCAGGCCTGATCGGGTTTACCTCCGGTGAAGCGGCTTTTAAATAATTTTCGATCGCTTGGTACACTTTGGCCAGCGCCTTTTCGTCTTTCACCTCACCCTCCCGCACCTTCCAGGTAATCGGCTTTTTCTTCAGCCCTCGCGCAAGTAGCATAGGACGGTTGCACTGGAGCATAACCACCCGATCACCTGCAGTCAGCCGGTACCGCTCGAAACTGCGGTCGGCAGCAGTCCGCTCCACCCGAAAGGTGTAGGTGTAGATGGAGTACTTTATGGTGAGCTGAAACTGCACCAGGCAAAGTGAAAAAACCAGTTTGCCACCTATTTGCTTATTGAAATATTAGTTCCTTTCGTTGTACCAAAACTCCTTTTGTGAGAGTTGGAAATGACAATTTAGCTTTGGCAAACATTGCAGGATGGTAGTTTGTAGGCCTTAAACTACAATAGCTGTCAAAGTCTTACTTTCAACCGCCAAACCCGACTGTGCTCCGCTTATGACCGACATCAAAAACCTCGAACGCACCCTCTGGACCGCTGCCGATAAACTCCGCAGCAATATGGACGCCGCCGAATACAAACACGTGGTACTCGGCCTCATCTTCCTCAAATACATTTCCGATGCCTTCAACACCCGCTACGACCAGTTGAAGCTGGAGCTGGAAGACGCGGAAAGCGAATGGTACGTGGAGGAAGAGGAAGGGCGCTATCATACCCTCAACGACAAGGACGAATACCTAAGCCACAATATCTTCTTCGTGCCCGAGAAGGCCCGTTGGAGCTACCTGCAGTCCAAAGCCAAGCTGCCCGAGATAGGCAAGCTGGTAGACGATGCCATGGACGAAATCGAAAGGCTCAACCCCTCGCTCAAAGGCGTGCTGCCTAAGATCTACGCCGACCCCGACCTTAACAAACAGCGCCTGGGCGAACTCATCGACCTGATTGGTACCATCGGCTTCAACCAGCCGGGCCACAAGGCCAAGGACCTGCTGGGCCGCGTGTACGAATACTTCCTGGGACAGTTTGCCGATGCCGAAGGCAAAAGCGGCGGCCAGTTTTATACGCCTGCCTCCATTGTAAAGCTGCTGGTAGAAATGCTGGAGCCCTACAAGGGCCGGGTGTACGATGGCTGCTGTGGCTCCGGTGGCATGTTTGTACAGTCAGAGAAATTTTTGGAAGAGCACGGCGGCCGCCTCGGCGACCTGTCCGTGTTTGGACAGGAAAGCAACCCTACCACCATGCGCCTGGCCAAGATGAACTTGGCCATCCGTGGTATTGATGCCAAGATAGAACTGGGCGACACCTTCCTTCACGACCGCCACAAGGACCTGAAGGCCGACTTTATCATGGCCAACCCGCCCTTCAACATCAGCGACTGGAGCGGCGAGCAGCTGCGCGAAGATGCCCGCTGGAAGTACGGCGCCCCACCCGTGGGCAATGCCAACTACGCCTGGCTTCAGCACTTTGTACACAAGCTGAGCCCCAATGGCACGGCGGGCATTGTGCTGGCCAATGGCAGCATGAACAGCAATACCGGCTCGGAAGGCGACATACGCAAAGCCATGATCGAAGCCGGGCTGGTAGATTGTATGGTAGCCCTGCCCAGCCAGCTCTTTTACAATACCATGATTCCTGCCTGCCTGTGGTTCCTGGTACGCAAACGTCAGGGTACGCTCCACACCGGTGGCGCCGGTAAGGGCCTCCGCGACCGGAGCAACGAGATCCTCTTTATTGATGCCCGCAAAATGGGTGTGATGGTAAGCCGCCGCAACCGCGAGCTGGCCGATGCCGATATCCAAAAGATTGCCGGCACCTACCACCACTGGCGCAATACCGGTGAGGCTTATGCCGATGTTGCCGGTTTCTGCAAGGCCGCCACGCTCGACGAAGTGCGGGCCAACAACTATGTGCTGATGCCCGGCCGCTATGTAGGCACCGAGGCCGAAGAGGACGATGGAGTGCTCTTTGCCGACAAGATTGCGGCACTCACTACCAAGCTAGCCGAGCAGTTTGCCAAGGGCCATACACTGGAAGCCGAAATAAGAGAAAACCTCAAGAGTATCGGTTACGAATTTTAAAATTTAGATTGCCTGCACGTTTGCTGATTTATCGCAGTTGTAAAACCTGGAATAATTTTTTAAATATTTTATTACCCTTTTTGGGTAACATTTTTATATTTGCGTGAATATCTCTTATAAAACTAACAAGCTAGAAAAGTTGCTGGATGGCCCAGTTGCCATTAAGAAGAATTTTGGGATTAATGCAAAAAGGGTGGCGCAGCGCCTTGATGATATAGGATCTGCCCCAAATTTGAAAGTCTTATGCAGTATTCCGCAAGCCCGATGCCACCCGCTATCAGGTAACCGCGATGGCAAGTGGGCTGTTGATATTTCGGCCAATCACCGGCTGATTTTTATAATTGATCACGATCCAATACCCTTGAACGACGACGGTACCATCAACCGTATTCTGGTTACAGATATACAGATAATTTCCGCACAGGAGGATTATCATTAAATCGTTCTTTATGAATAAAAAGGAATTACAGGCAGCAAAGGAGCTTTTGTCTCCCCCTGGCGATACCATATTGGAAACCATTGAACATTACCGAATCTCGCAAGCTGAGTTGGCTGAAAGATTAGGAAAGAAGCCTTCAAAGGTTCACGACATTATTACCGGAAAAGAGCCAATTACACTAAACACCGCCCTGCAACTGGAAAGGGTGCTGGGTATCGAAGCTGGTTTTTGGATGGCCCGGGAAACTAATTATCGTGAAAAGCTGGCCCGGATAGAAGAAGCAGAACAAGCCGAAGCCAATGTGGAATGGGTGAAGAACATGCCTTTGAAAGAGTTGGTAGCCTTTGGGCAGATTACCGAGCGAAAAGCAAACGGAGAAGCTGTAAATCAGGTGCTGCGTTTTTTTGGCGTTGCTTCAGTTGAAGCGTGGCAGCATGTTTATGAAAATGGCATAACGGAACTGGCGGACTTTCGGAAGAGTGAAGCACATACTGCGAGTATAGCGGCAATGGCCGCATGGCTTCGTACCGGGGAGTTGGAAATGCGTAAAAGTGAATTGCCTCCTTTTGATAAACTTGCTTTCCGGCAGGCGCTTGATACCACTATTAAGGAGTTGGTAGTGATGCACCCGCATGATCTTTCCCTGCAACTTCAGGCTATCTGCCACAATTGTGGTGTAGCGTTGGTTTATACACCTTGTTTTCCCAAAGTGCCAGTTTGTGGTGCCACCCGCTGGATCGGCGGCAATCCACTGGTGCAACTCACGGATCGATACAAAACCAATGACCAGTTCTGGTTTACATTTTACCACGAGGCTGGCCATATTTTGTTGCATGGAAAGAAAGAGGTATTTATTGAAGTAGAGCGAAATAAAACTTTAACAGAAAAGGAAACGCAGGCCAACGCATTTGCGTCAAAGCTGCTGTTGCCCGAAAGGGCTTTGGCGGATTTGGAGGATGGATTCACAGATAGTACGATCATTAAGCTTGCAGCCGCCTATTACACCCACCCTGGAATCATTGTTGGCAGGCTGCAACACCTGAAATGGGCCGACTTCAGCTTTGGTAACCAACTAAAGGAGAAAATGAATCTGTTTCCGAAGCTGGCAGGTGCGGTAAAGGCGGCTTAACCGGGATGACAAGTCGTGAAAATAGCCCTTCAACAGATAAAGTGTCAGCTCATTTCTTTATACGTCGTCTCTTTCATGTAAAGAAAACTGGGTTTTCTTTACATGAGCATTTACCTTAACCAAAACAAGACTGTGGCTTTTACCCTTAAATACCTGCCTTCGGATGGCGACCTCGGAGCCAAACCTGCGCTTAAACAACTGGCAATCATCTCCCACGAGCTGCCCCTGCTAAATAGCAGGTCGGCAACCATTCCCAACAAAAGCATCCTGATCTATAGCCAGGACCTGCTCAACAACCTGTTCCGGCATCCCTATACCAAGATCGAGTTTGTGGTAGCCGAACTACAGGTAAGCCGCCCCACGGCTACGGCCTACCTCGAAGCTCTGGTAGGCGCAGGCATGCTTCAGAAGTTCCGGTTGGGCAAAAGCAATTATTATATGAATACACCGCTGTTCAACCTGCTGCGGGAAGGAGCGGTATCAGGTGGGCAGGTAGATCCGGTGGTGACAAAGCATTCAGAAATAGAGAATAAAGGAGAATAATGGAAGGGGTTAAAATATTCAATGAAACGATGACATCTACTGAGATGGAAGCTCCCAAATGGAAGAAGTATAAGATCGGAGACTTGTATAATGTATTTTCAGGTCTGTCCAAGCCTCGCGACCAATTTGGCTTTGGTCATCCATTCGTTACATTTAAAGATGTATTTCAGAATTACTTTTTACCTGGTGAATTGACCAGTTTAGTTAATACGAATGAGAAAGAGATAAAATCTTGTTCTGTAAAAAAGGGAGATGTGTTTTTGACTCGTACAAGCGAAACGCAGCATGAACTTGGAATGAGTTCAGTGGCATTGAAAGATTATCCAAATGCCACTTTTAACGGGTTTACAAAGCGGCTTCGCTTAAAAGACGATGTACAAGTAGAAATAGACTTACTATACCTTGGTTATTTTTTACGCAGTCCATTTTTCAGAGATCAAGTTGCACAACATTCGTCTTTAACGACGCGGGCTAGCTTGAATGCAACGGCAATCAATTCAATGGAAGTAATATTTCCCGAGATTGACGAACAACGTAAAATTGGCGGTATTCTGAAAAGCTTGGACGACAAAATAGACCTCAACCGCCAAACAGCCCAAATCCTTGAAGCCATTGCACAAGCCTTGTTTAAAGAATGGTTTGTGGATTTCAACTTTCCCGGCGCTACGGGTGAGATGGAGGAAAGTGAGTTGGGGATGATACCGAAGGGGTGGAGAGTTGGCAATTTAGGTGAGCTCTTGAACTTTCGTAATGGAAAAGCATCGCCAAACAGAGGTGAAGAATTTACATTCCCAGTCTATGGAGCAAATGGAATTATCGGCTATACTGAATTATTTAACTGTAAGCCAAATGCAAGTATTGTAGGACGAGTAGGAAGCTATTGTGGAGTAGTTTATTATACCACTGAAAAAGCTTTTGTAACAGAGAATGCAATTGTAGCGGAATCTAAGTATGAAGGTTCAAGCCTGTATTGTTACAACAAGTTGTTGTCCTTAAACTTAAATAATCATAAAAGTGGATCAGGACAACCTCTGCTAAATCAAGCTATTTTATCATCAATTAAGCTTGTAATTCCAAGCTTTGATCTTGTTGAAAAGTTTGAAGACGTAGCCATTAATTTAAAGGTACAAGCACATCAATCAGAATATCAATCCAAAACACTCACTCAGCTTCGAGACAGTTTACTGCCAAAGTTGATGAGCAACCATTTAGCTATACCATAATAAGCCCCTTAAAATGACCAAAAAGAACCCTGAAGACATTGCAATTTGTCTTAACTGCTATAAGATAAAGTTTAAGCCAAGGAATAAACCTGACTCTGAGCAGCTATCACTTAGCCAAGTCTTTGGTACTGAAAATATTTTTGATATCTACAATGGGTTTGTAAAGACAATAGATACTAGGTCTGTTTTCACAAATAAAGCTCAAAATCGTGTATTATATCTTAGTAAAACGATGCAAGCTTCGCCTTCAAATAATATTGTGGCGGGCACAGTAATGAAAGGGCATAATGGTCCTGAAACTGCAATTGATGAGCTTATTGGAGGCGAAGTAACTACAGTAGGAAAAGTGTCTTCGGAGCAGTTTCACTGCCATCCCTATTTTTTCCTTTTGTACGCAAATAAGAATGAACCCAAAGAGATCATTTTTATTGCACAGAGTTATAAGCAATATGGATACAAGGAAGTTTTTGAAGAAGCTTTCCGAGAGTTTGTGAATCAAAACTCATCGCAGTCATTAACAATACAGTTCAATACCCTTTCAATTGCATCCCTATTCGAAAAATTTATCGAGGACGGTAAAATTTATAAGCTGCGTTTTGTCAAACATTCTTTATCAAAGACTGTAGAAAGCCTTTTGTATGGTGATGAACCAGGTAAAGAAGATAGGTATGAAATGGAGCTTTCCGTTAAGTCAAAGCGAGGCTTCTTTGGTGTGAAGAAAGCAATACGATACAATGATGCATCTTTTATAGAACACGTGCAGCTTGAAGGTTTTGAATTTGAAGAAGCATATGCCGATGTAGTTGTCGGTGGACGAAAGCGAATTTTAAACATTACTAAGCCTAGCGAGTTCTGCGCCGCTTATGATATAACTCATGAAGTTCATGTTGACACAAAAACAAAATTGCCTAATTTCTCGGAAGTATTCGAGCAAGCAGTTGGCATATTGAAAAATGATTTAATTCCCTATATATGAGCTGGTTAAATGGAGTTCTTGATAGGATCGATGTAACAAGCATTTATAAGAATCATCTAACTACATTTTATCACTATGAAAAGCAGCAGTTTTATGGTAAGAAGGAAATGCCTATCTCTGATAAGCTTCTGTTTGGTATTTTGCCGTTAGTGATTGCTGTACTTCTTAGTTGGGGTGGACTTAGGTTTAATAAGGATTATGTAGATATCATTCTTACCTGCTTATCTATTTTCATAGGTCTATTGTTTGGGCTCTTAACAATGGTTTATAGCCAAGTACAGGAAAATCAAAAGATCAATGGAAGCAATATTAATCCAGAAGATATTAAGCGGGTTAAGGCTAAAATTGATCTAACTATCCATCTCTTTATAAACATTGCCTTCTCAATTGTATTATCAATATTTGCATTGATTTTAGTCTTATTAACACAGTTTCGTCCTGAAAGATTGATTGATTTCTTTAAAGAAAAATCCTACTTCTTAGATCTGAAGAGTACATATTTGTATGTTAGTAATGGTGTATCCTTTTTTCTATTAATTGAGTTTGTTTTAGTTCTGTTAATGATTATTAGACGGTTTATGGTACTATTCTTAAACCAAATGTCCATAACTGGACCTAAGCTTTATTTTGAAAATAGAGAGTAATGAATTTTGTTACCGAAGAGGTAGTATTACATAAACTGTGTCACTGGGCTGGTCTGTTACGTTGCTGAAAGGTCATGATTTTTCCGGTGTTGCCGGGCCC
>NZ_MTFE01000010.1:5480158-5481332 GCF_001953305.1 Cnuella takakiae | reverse complement strand
GTACTGCTGCTGCAAAAATCGTGAGCTTTCAGCAATGAGCCGCCGGCAGGCATATGCGCTACGTTCATAGATCAAGTTTTAAGCGATCAGGAAACAAGATGCTCAGTTGTGCCAGCGTTTGGTTCCAGTTGAACACCGGCTTGGTCCACTTTGCAGTGATGTGATCTTGTGCCAGGAACAAGAGCTTCATCAAAGCTTCTTCACTCTGGAATGCTCCTTTCGACTTAGTAACTGTCCTAAGTTGGCGGTGAAAACCCTCTATAATGTTGGTGGTGTAGATGATGCGGCGGATGTCGCGGTTGTATTGATAGTAGCAACTCAGCCGGTCCCAGTTCCTGCGCCACGACTCAATAACCTTGGGATAGCGCTCGCCCCAGTTCTTCGCCAAAGCATCCAGCCCGCGTTCTGCACCGTCCTTTGTCGCAGCCCGGTAAACCGCACCCAGGTCTTTCATGAAGGGTTTCACGTCTTTGTAGCTCAGGTACTTCTGCGAGTTGCGGATCTGGTGCACCACGCAAAGCTGCACTTCAGTGCGGGGGAATACGGCTTCTATTGCTTCTGCAAAGCCCTGCAGGTTATCTATACAGGCAATCAGAATATCTTCAACACCACGGCTTTGCAGATCTGTGAGTACTGACAACCAGAAGCGGGCACCTTCCTGCTCACCGATGTACATGCCCAGCAGTTCCTTGTAGCCCTCCTGATTGATACCGATAATGCAGTACACTGCGCGGCTTACAACCCGTCCTTCGTGCCGTACCTTGTAGTGAATGGCATCCAGCCAGACAAAAGGATATACAGCTTCCAGCGGCCTGTTGCGCCACTCGGAAATAAGCGGCAGTATCTTGTCGGTAACCCGGCTGATGGTGGCAGGAGAAGCTTCCAGCCCGTACATGTCCATGAGGTGATCGCGGATGTCTGCGTAAGAGGCCCCGCGGGCGTAAAGGGCTATGATCTGCCGGTCCAGGTCCACCCCTAAGGTTTTGTGCCGCTTGGGCACTATCTCGGGCTCAAAGGTGCCGTTGCGATCGCGAGGGGTGGCAATCTCTATGTTACCTACAGGAGTTTTTACCCGTTTTCTGCATTTGCCGTTCTTCCGGTCCGGCTCTGGGGTTTGATCGATGTGTGCTTCCAGTTCGCCCTCCAGAGCTTCTTCGAGGAACTCTTTAAGCAG
>NZ_MTFE01000010.1:5462871-5480126 GCF_001953305.1 Cnuella takakiae | reverse complement strand
AAAACTGTGTCTGTTTTGAAGTTACGAAAACCCCAACTGACACACTTTATGTAATACTCTCCCGAAGACGAAATCGAACACCTCACCCTTGACATTCTTCGGGATGACTTAGGCTACACTACCCTATACGGCCCTGACATTGCCGAAGGCGATAACCCCGAACGCACCTACCAGGAAGTAGTACTGGTTCGCCGTCTTCAGGATGCTATCGACCGCATAAATCCCACCATACCTGCCGAAGCCAAAGAAGAAGCCCTCAAGAAAGTACTCCGTACTGCATCACCTGACCTGCTCACCAACAACGAGGCTTTCCATGTGCTGCTTACCGATGGCGTGGATGTAAAGTTTCGCACTGCTGCCGGTACCCGCAGCGAGAAGGTGTGGCTGGTGGATTTTGCCCGTCCTGATAACAACGACTTCCTGGCAGTAAACCAATACACCGTTATTGAAGGCCAGCAAAACAAAAGGGCTGATGTGGTGCTGTTCATCAATGGCCTGCCCTTGGTGGTGATAGAACTGAAGAACGCCACCGATGAAAGCGCCGATATCTTTGCTGCCTACCAGCAACTGCAAACTTATAATAGCGCCATTCCTACCCTGTTCCGCTACAATGCTTTTATGGTAGCCTCTGATGGCTGGTTTGCCAAGGCCGGCACCCTCAGTTCCGACTATAGCCGCTTTATGCAATGGAAGACTGCCGATGGCGAGCATATCGTGGACAACGAGGTGGAAGCCGAACTGGAGCCCCTGCTCAAAGGGATGTTCAATAAAAGAGCCTTGCTCGATATTCTCCGCCACTTTATTGTATTTGAAAAGGGCAAGGAAAAGACCATTAAAAAGATATCGGCCTATCACCAGTACTATGCGGTGAACAAGGCCATTACAACTACCGTTAAAGCTTCGGGCGGATCAGGCGACAAGCGTGCCGGTGTTATCTGGCATACCCAAGGTAGCGGCAAAAGCCTGAGCATGGTGTTTTACACCGGCAAGATGGTGGTGGAGCCTGCAATGAATAATCCCACCATCGTTGTGCTCACCGACCGTAACGACCTCGACGACCAGTTGTTCGATACTTTTTGCAATTGCGCCCAACTGCTGCGTCAGGAGCCGCGCCGCGCCACCGACCGCAGGGAACTGCGCCAACTGCTTTCTGTGGCTTCCGGTGGCATCGTGTTTACCACCATCCAGAAATTCCTGCCCGAGGAAAAGGGCGACAGCTTTCCACAACTCACCGACCGCCGCAACGTGGTGGTGGTTGCCGATGAAGCCCACCGCAGCCAGTACGATTTTATTGATGGCTTTGCCCGCCACCTCCGCGATGCCCTGCCCAATGCCTCTTTTATTGGCTTTACCGGTACGCCCATCGAACGGCAGGATGCCAGCACCCAGGCTGTGTTTGGCGACTACATCGATGTATACGACATCCAGCAGGCCGTAGCCGATGGCGCCACGGTGCGCATCTATTACGAAAGCCGTCTGGCCCGCATCAAACTGAGTGAAGCTGACCAGGCCCTGATGGACCAGCAGGTAGAAGAGATCACCGAAGACGACGAGCTCACCGACAAGCAAAAGCGCTTCGCCAAGTGGGCCAGCAAGGAAGCCGTAGTGGGCAGCACCCACCGCCTGCAACAGGTGGCAAAGGACATGGTGCAGCATTTTGAAGAAAGGCTGAAAGGCAGCCGGGGAAAGGCCATGTTTGTGGTCATGAGCCGCCGGATAGCCGTGGAGCTCCACGATGAAATTGTAAAACTCCGCCCCGACTGGTACGACCCCGACGATGACAAGGGCGCCATCAAAGTAATCATGACCGGCAGTTCCTCTGATGGACCCGAGTGGGCCGAACATATCCGCAACAAAAAGCGCCGCACCGCCATCGGCGACCGCCTGAAAGATCCTGCCGACCCACTGAAGTTGGTGATTGTACGCGATATGTGGCTTACTGGTTTTGACGCCCCAGTGCTGCATACCCTGTATGTAGACAAGCCCATGAGCGGACACAACCTGATGCAGGCCATTGCCCGCATTAACCGGGTGTTTGGCGACAAGCAAGGCGGGCTGGTGGTAGACTATATCGGCATTGCCCAGGACCTGAAGAAAGCCCTGGCCGTATACACTGAAAGCAAAGGCAAGGGCAAGCTTACCCACGATATCAACGAGGCTGCCGCCAAGATGATGGAGCTGTACGAAATAGTGGTAGGCCTGTTTGATGGATTCGACTTCCGGGCCTATTTCAACAAGGCTACCCGTGAGAAGCTGCAGTTTATACAGGACGCTGCCAACTTTGTGCTCAATATCACCGAGCTGGATAGCGAAGGCCGAGCCATTCGCAATGGCAAGCAGCGCTTCAAAGAGTATGTTACCCGCCTGTCGCAGGCATTTGCCCTCTCCATCACGCACCCTGCCGCCGACGAAATCCGCAACGACCTGGCTTTTTTCCAGGCTATCAAAGCCCGCCTCTCCAAATTCGACGAACAGCGCCGCAAGCGTACCAACCAGGAAATTGAAACTGCCCTGCGGCAAATTGTAAACGATGCTATCCTTTCGGAAGAAGTGGTGGATGTATTTGATGCAGCCGGTATCAAAAAACCGGATATCTCCATACTGGATGAAAAGTTTTTGGCGGAGGTAAAGAAGCTACCGCAGCAAAACCTTGCAATAGAGTTACTCAGGCGATTGCTGGAAGATGAAATTAAGAGCAGGTCCAGGACCAACATTGCTCAAAGTAGAAAGTTCTCCGAAATGCTTCAGGCTGCTGTAAAGCGTTATCAGAGTGGGCTGGTCGATTCTGCGCTGGTGATTGATGAAGTGATCCAAATGGCGATTGGTTTCCGTGAAGCGAAAGCTCGAGGCGAAAAGCTAAACATGCGGGATGATGAAATAGCTTTTTATGATGCATTAGCAGAGAACCCCACCGCTGAAACCATCCTAGGTGACAAAACACTCCGCATCATTGCCCACGAACTGGTAGAAGGCGTACGGCGCAATACCTCTATTGACTGGCAGTTAAAAGAAAGTGTGCAGGCAAAAATGCGCACGCTGATTAAACGGATTTTACGCAGGCACAAATATCCGCCCGATGATCCGGCAACCGGTGAGTATACCGTTTCGGTACAAAGGGTGCTGAGCCAGGCTGAGGTGCTGGCGGATGAATGGAGTTAAACAAAATGATACTCATTCAGGTTTTCATCTACGTAATTAAAAAGGGTTAAGGAACTTGGATAAGAATTTAGAAAAAGGGATTTTACTCCCTTTTTTGCGTTGGGCTTATCTGTTCACTTTGCTCAGTGAACCCCAATGCTGAGAAAATACACTTCAAGGATGAAGCATCGTTGAAGTCAATAGGTCAAAAAATCCGTGCTGCCCGCAAGCAGAACGGCCTGACCATTGCAGCATTAGCGTTTAAGTGTGGTGTAGATGATAGCCAGATCGGAAGAATGGAAAGGGGTGAAACCAATTTTACCATCCTCTCTTTGCTCCAGGTTGCGCATCATCTATCCACAGATCCCAAAGAACTGCTTCCCTGAGTCTTGCCAATTCCCTTTGAAAGCCTCCCTTTGTGCAAGTGATGTATGTAAATGTGTAGGCTATGGAAGCACTATTATCCTATCTGTCGTCCATCCACCCCATGAGTGATGGGCTCATTGCGTATTTAGGCGAAACGCTTAAGTCCAAACAAATTCCCCGCAAGGCTTATCTCCTCAAAGCCGGTCATATTTCCCGGAATATCTACTTCATCAGCAAAGGACTGTTGCGTTGTTATTACATGCGCGATGTCCATGATATCTCATCCTGGTTTATGAAGGAGGGTGATGTAATGATTTCGGTAGAGTCTTTCTTCCTCCAAAAGGAAAGCTACGAGTCAATTCAGGCTTTGGAGGATACAACGGTACACTTTATCAGCTATGAAGAGCTGCAGTATATCTACCGACACTTTCCTGAGTTCAACTTTATCGGCAGGGTACTTACCGAACGCTATTATATCCAGAGCGAGCAGCGGCTATATTCCATCCGCATGATGCGCTCGCAGGAGCGGTATGATTACCTGATGGAGCACCATTCGGAACTGGTATTACGGGTGCCAGCCAAACATCTGGCATCCTACCTGGGGCTTACTGAGGTAACGCTCAGTAAAATAAAAGGACGCATGTAAAAACTTATCCATATTTAAGTGTAAAGGCCTCAACACCAACTTAATTTTACATCAGAAACAACAGCAACATGAAACAAATGCTAACCATCGCCTTACTGGCGATCCTGGTTAGCGGCTGTAGCAAGGAAGTGACGTTTTCAGCACCGGACGTAGTGACCAGCATCAGAAAGATTGTAACCGACAGCATGGGCAGCAGTGCCGCCAACAGGTACGATTACAGTAAGATCACGAAAGTGAAGGTTTCGGAAGATTCGGTTTATTACCTGCTTCGAAGCCATTCAGAACCGGATGCTTTTTTAGCTCTTTGGATGGATGGAAAGAACTTGGTGCGTAAGGGCGTCCGGGTTACGCTCGACCGGGAAGGCGGCTGTAAACATCCTTGGGAGGCAATGGATGGTGTGATTACGGTCCATTCAATCCGGGGCAACCTGTTACTGCAATCCAGGGTGCGTAAAGGTTATATCATGAGTTTGCATGAGCAACGCTCTACTGACCGGATGGGTATTGCCAGCAAGTCGAATGTTGCCCCTATTGAACCTGATCCTTATGTTACTTTAAGCGAAGTAGTGGTTATCGGGTACCGCTCGGAGGGAAGCAGTTATAGTTACTCCAATTGGATATCTATACAGGCATTATTTGGTGGAGGCTCAGGAGGAACGACTTATGCACCTATTGATGGAGGCGGGGGGAGTCATGGTAACAGAGGCTTGTACGAAACAGATGCGATACGCATCGATGATGAGACAGCTGTCAACCTTCCGCCAATTGATGTTAACCAGTACCTCGATTGTTTTGATGGGTTGCCTGATGCCGGTGCGCAATGCTCTATTGAGTTATTGACTGATATCCCGGTGGATAGCGATCCAAGAAAGCTGGTAGACTGGCAAGCAGGCTCGGCAGGCCATACCTTCCTCCAGTTGCGCAAACAGGTGGGTGGGCAACTCATTGTTCAGAACATTGGTTTTTACCCGGTAAGCAGTTGGAAAGTAAGTTTTACCAATGCACCCGTGCCTGGTAAGTTCGTTGACAACAGCAACCATGAGTACAATGCTTCGTTGCGAATGCAGGTAGGGGCAGATCAGTTCCGGAGGGCACTGAATGAATTGCGCTACCTGGCGCGTAGTGTTACTTATGACCTGGACGAATTTAATTGTACCGACCTGGCGGTAAGGGTTTTCAATGCCGCCCGAAATAATAAGCTGGATATTCCTTTGTACCAAATACCAGGTGGTATCACTGCAGCGGGAACCAGCACGCCACAAGGATTGTATCAACAGCTAAAAGCAATGTACAATGCAGGCGGTACAGAAGTGGCTAATATTTCTTTTCCCGGTGTGAAGGGATATGTGGCAAACAGTAATGGACCATGTAAATAAAGCTGGCAACATGAAAACACTACAATTTTTTACGGCGCCATATCTACTGATTTCAGCTTTTCTGCTGATCCTTATTAGTGGTGAGATGTTGGGTGGGCCTTACCTCTTGTACCTGTTGCTTGCCTTACCGCACGGAGGCATACATGCCCTGCTTGCAATAGGCGGCATCCTTTGCCTTGTGCTTGCTCATACCCAGCTAAATTGGGCGGCAAATGGAATATTGAAACTGATAGCAAATACCCTGGGCGTATTGCTGCTTACAGCTTCTTTGTGTTCCTTTTTTTACAACGATACTGGCGGATACAATATCAGCACTTTCGAACAGGCGGTGCCTTTGGGTTCAATGATTATAACGGGTTTGATTGCGCTTCTTTTCCTGGGTTTGAATGTATCATCATATCTGAAAGCCTCCCGGCAAGATCCAAATACGGTGGCAAATAGCCATTGATCAAAGCCGGTACTCCAAAGAAGGATCATCTAAAACATACGGGTTATGCTTAAAGAAATTAGCTGGAACAGCTACTGGACTTTTATTGCCCTTTCTGTAACGGTATACTACCTGGTTGTACTGGTTTATTTCAGGATTAAGGCAGGAGTGGTTTTGCCCAATGGCACAAAGGCTTTCTGGCAGAAACAACAACCTGAAACTAGGGAAGTGCAAATGCCGTCACCCGTTATCTCAGGGGATGTTGCTACAGACTTTTTGTACCCGGAACCCGAGAGTGCTGAATACCCGGTATATGCCTGTGTAGATGAAGTAAATGCATACCTGGAGGAGGCCCGCAGGCATAAGGGCGACAAAGAAGAACTGGTTGTTGCAATAGGACAGATCGTTGCAAAATATCCCACCATAAAAGATTCGGAGTATCAGGCATCCTTATCCAATGTAATAGTGACGCAGTGTGCACACTTATGTTTTATCCACCTGTCGGATGCAGATTTAGATCGGGTGTGGCAAGGTTGAGTGGAGGAGTAGAAGGGCAGGGTGGATCAGCGCTCTTTGGCCCGGCCGTCAAGGCCGGGTCAACAGAGCACTAAATGTTGGAATTGTTTCATCAGATAAATAAAGGTTATGAAAATTGTGAGCAGGAAATGGGGTGCCTATAGAAAGGTTTTGCGTAGTGGGATGGTGGCAGCATCTGTGCTACTGGTACAGGTTGCATTGTGGGCGCAAGATGGCAATGCGGGTATCAATGAAGCCAATACCAGGGTGCGGTCTTACTTCGATTCAGGCATCAACCTGATGTACGCTGTTGGGGCCATCCTGGGTTTGATTGGTGCAGTTAAGGTGTACCAGAAGTGGAACAGCGGCGATCACGACACAGGAAAAGTAGCTGCGGCCTGGTTTGGGTCCTGCGTGTTCCTGGTAGTGGTAGCCACTGTTATCCGTAGCTTCTTTGGTATTTAAATGTGCAGGTATGCCGGCCAGTGTTTATACCATCAATAAGGGCATCAATATGCCAATCACCTTTAAGGGATTGAAAGCACAGTATATCTGGTACCTGGGAGGAGGTGTTGTGTTTTTGCTTTTCCTCTTTGCTATCCTGTATATCTGTGGCGTTCCGCCCCTGTTCTGCACCATAATGGTGTTGGGTGGCGGCACTGGCTGGTTCCTGTACATCAGCAGGCTAAGTCACCGCTTTGGTGCACATGGCATGATGAAAAAAATAGCTGCGGGCAAAGTGCCCAAAATTGTAAAAGTGCGCAGCAGGAAAGTTTTCTATTTGTAGTCCGGAGTGAAAAGACGTGGTGTATGGAAAAGCGGTTGGAAGATATCATTCCCATTATGACGATCGAGGAAGATACCATCATCTCCAAGCAAGGGGATATTACCCTGGCTTTCGTGGTGCAGCTTCCTGAGTTGTTTACACTTTCCGACCTGGAGTATGAAGCTTTTCACCAGGCATGGGTTAAGGCCTTGAAGGTGCTGCCGCATGGCTCCGTCTTTCATAAACAGGACTGGTTTACAGAAGCTGCTTATCGCATAGATCCCAGCCATTTGGAAAAAGGATTTTTGTCAGCTGCAAGCGAACGCTTTTTCAACGAGCGGCCTTTCCTCCATCACCAATGTTATGTTTTGCTTACCCGCAAAGCTTCCGGCCGAAGGGTTGCTACATCATTGGCTTCAAGCCTACTGAGTGCCAACCTGCTTCCTGCACAACTGCGTAAGCCGAAATTGTTCCAGGAGTTCCAGGATCAGTGCGGACAGTTTCAACGGATTATGGCCGATAGCGGCTTTGTACAAATGAAAAGGCTTGCAGGTGATGAACTGGCAAGTAATGACCTGCTTGCAGGCTTGGTGGAACGGTATTGCTTCCTACAGGCAGCACCTGATGAAAAGATGGTGGCCGATCTGCAGTTCAAAGAAAATTTTAAGGTAGGCAATAAGCATTTGCAGCTGTATACGCTTGCTGATGTAGACAATCTGCCGCCCCTATGCGGGCCTCGTATCAACTACGAGCGGTACTCTACCGACCGTACCAAATTTTCGGTAGGGTTTGCAGCTCCGTTGGGTCACCTGCTGCGCTGCAATCATATCTACAACCAGTTCATCTTTTTAGATGATCCCAATACTGCCATCAAGAAGCTGGAGGAGAAGCGGTTAAGATTACAATCACTGGCAGCTTACTCTCGAGAGAACACGCTGGCGAAAGATGCAGTAAATGAATTTTTAAATGAAGCGATCGGGCAACAACGCCTGCCTGTAAAGGCACATTTTAATGTGTTGGTATGGACAGACGATAGATTGGAGTTGAAGGGAATGCGCAACCTGGTAAGCAGCGCCTTCTCCCAGATGGATGCTGTGCCCAAACACGAAGTGAATGGAGCGCCACAAATCCACTGGGCTGGCCTGCCGGGTAATGCCGGCGACTTCCCTGCGAATGAGTGTTTTGACACCTTTGCTGAGCAGGCTTGTTGCTTTTTAAACTTGGAAACGGCCTACCGTTCTTCTCTTTCGCCTGTAGGCATCAGGCTGGGCGACCGGTTGACGGGTGCACCTGTACATGTTGATTTATCCGATGAACCGATGCAGCGAGGCATTTGTACCAACAGGAACAAGTTTATACTTGGCCCAAGCGGTAGCGGCAAGTCGTTTTTTACCAACCATATGGTACGATCCTATTACGAACAGGGAACGCATGTGGTGCTGGTAGATGTAGGCTACTCTTATGTAGGCCTATGCGAACTTGTAGGTGGTTATTATTTCCGGTACGACGAAAAGGATCCTATCCGTTTTAATCCTTTTTATATAAATGCCGGTGAGGTGCTGGATACGGAAAAGAAGGAAAGTATTAAAACACTGCTGCTGGCATTGTGGAAAAAGGATGATGAGCAATACAATAGGAGTGAGTATGTAGCACTTTCTAATGCCGTACAATCCTATTACTGCTATTTGGCGCAACATTCGGAAGTATTTCCCTGTTTTAACAGCTTTTATGAATTCCTGGAAGGTGAGTTTGTAGCAACCCTGAATAAGGATAGGGTAAAAGAGAAGGACTTTGATATAGCCAACTTCCTTTATGTGCTCAGGCCCTATTACAGGGGCGGTGAATTCGATTACCTGCTAAATGCAGAACAGAATCTTGACCTGCTGAACAAGCGCTTTATTCTTTTTGAGCTGGACAACATTAAAGATCATCCCATACTCTTTCCTGTAGTTACCATCATTATCATGGAAGTGTTTATCTCCAAGATGCGGAAGCTAAAGGGCGTACGAAAGATGATCCTGATTGAAGAGGCCTGGAAGGCAATAGCAAGAGAAGGTATGGCGGAATACATCAAATACCTGTTTAAAACGGTGCGTAAGTTCTTTGGCGAAGCCGTTGTGGTAACACAGGATATCGAAGACATCATTTCCTCTCCCGTAGTAAAACAGGCAATCATCAATAATTCGGATTGCAAGGTCCTGCTCGACCAGAGCAAGTACCAGAATAAGTTTGACCAGATCCAGGAATTGCTTGGATTAACGGTAAAGGAAAAGGCTATGGTGCTCTCAGTAAACAAGGCCAACGACCCATCAAAGAAGTACAAGGAAGTATTTGTTTCCCTGGGTGGACAGCTGTCTAAAGTGTACCGGACGGAAGTGTCACTGGAAGAATACCTCGCCTATACTACAGAAGAAAGTGAAAAGGTTAAAGTAGCGCAATATGCAGAAAAATGGGGCAGCAGGAAGAAGGGGATAGCTGTCTTAGCAAAAGAGCTTCGTGATGGTCAAAATAAAACTGCTTAACCTTAAATAACACCATATGAAATCGCTCACTTCCTGCTCCTTTGTTGCAACCCTGCTCATTGCATGTGCTGATGTTCCAGAGAATGCACCTGAAATTGGTGGAGTGTATGTACGCCAGTTTGAAAGTGAATTCGGCTCGGGTTGGGATACTGTATTTGTCGATGCTGATCCCAGGAATGCAAGTGGATATGTGGTCCGTCACCATACGCACACTATTCGTAAAGATGACCAACAGGTACCTTACCCGGAGCAAAAAGAGTGGGTGTTGCCTGCCACTTGGAACGGCCAGGACAATGTACTGATTTCAAATAGGCTAGGGCGCCGTTATGTTTTCTCAAAGAAGGATGTTGTGGTACTGGGCACTGCGCAATACACAAGAATTGGAAATAAATACAAGGAAAGATGATGAAACGGAGTTGCTGGGCAGGAATTGTTTTCCTCATGGTTTTTTCGTTCAGTAGTTCAGGTGCTCAGGCCCAAGAACCTGTTACGGAAATTATCCGCCGGGGTATTGTAAAAGTGATCAGGGCCGTTGACTTGAAAATTCAACGGATGCAGAATGAAACATTATGGCTACAGAATGCGCAAAAAGCATTGGAGAACACCCTATCCAAAACACGCTTAGAAGAAATCACCGGGTGGGTAACAAAGCAGCGCGATTTATACCAAGACTATTATGACCAACTGTGGCGGGTTAAAAGTGCCATTTCGCTTTATGCCGAGATTCGGGAACTCACCCGAAAGCAGTTGCGAATTGTACAGGCATATAAAGTGGCATGGGCAGGTGTGCGGAAAGACCAGCACTTTACTGTACAGGAACTGGTGTATATCAGCGATACCTATACAGGTATGCTCAAGCAATGCCTGAATAACCTGCAGCAGGTTCAATCCCTTGTGCAGTCCTTTACCTTAGAAATGACCGATGGCCAGCGAATGGGGATGATTTCAAATATTGCAGACGATATTGACCGGAATTACAGCGATCTGAAAGCCTTCAATGTGCGTAATGTTCAAATCTCATTAAGCCGAGCCAGGGATGAACAGGAGTTGGAAGTAGTGCGAATGATTTATGGACTTTAAACATGGGTTATGCGGTGGGTAGTGGTAATTGTGTTGAGTTTTGTATTTGCTATTGGGCATGCACAGAATTCAGACGAATGGTTCAAGCAGAAGAAAACACAGTTGCGGTACCTTGCTGAGCAAGTTGCAGCACTGAAAATGTATAGCGCTTACATAGAACAAGGGTATAAGGTTCTTCACGGCGGGCTTACTGTCATCAGCGATGTAAAACTAGGGGAGTTTTCCCTGCACAAAGATTACTTCTCTGGCTTATCGGAATCAAAGCCTGATATAAATAGCAATTGGAAGATTGCAGCTTTGGTGCTTTCGGCACACCAGCTCCTTAAACTCCATAAACAAAGTGTTGCCACTCTAATCAGTGTCAAAGCTGTCGATCCACAGTTCGCTAAAGAACTTAACAACGCATGGACAGGTGTATTGGCTGCCGTTGGTAACACCTTATCAGAATTGCAGTTGTTTACAAACAGCAGAGCGCTTTCAATACCAGATGCAGCCCGAGTAAGCCGGATTGATCAACTATTGAAACAAATGCAAATGCATGAAGCTTTTGCAATAAATCTTTCAACTTCAGCTTCGGCAATACTCCAACATATAAAGCTGGAAATGTCAGGTAATAAGACAGTCAGAGCAATGTACAGAAACTAAGGAGGGGATTATGTGGCGTATTATTATGTGGATATTATGGTTTTTAGTACCATACCAGAAGGTGGCAGCACAGGAGCAGGATGCACAGCAGTTGTTGCTAAATGTAGAAAAGCTTGCCAGGATGAAAGAGATTTTAGAGCAGATGAAAAGCGGCTATGAAGTAGTAGCTAAAGGCTATTTAGCGGTTCAAAATATTTCAGCTGGCAATTTCGATTTACACAAGGTATTTATGGATGGCCTTGTGCAAGTTAGTCCTGCTATCCGTAATTACTACAAAGTTTCGCAGATCGTCCGGTGGCAATTGGACCTGGTTAAAACAAGTAAGGCGACCATTAAAGGAGTAAGGGGTAATAACCTTTTGATTCCAGGTGAACTGGACTATATTTCTAAAGTTGTAGGTAACCTGATGAAAGGGAGCCTGAAGCAAATGGAAGCTTTAGCCATGGTGCTCACCTCGGGTAACCTGCGTATGTCAGATGAAGAGCGGATAAAGGCTATTGACCATATATGGGATGAGACGGGTGCCCAGCTTTCCTTCCTGCGCAGCTTTACCAATGAAGCCAAAGTGCTGTTGATACAGCGGCAAAAGGAGCGGGTGGACAATGCCGCCACCCGCAAACTGCAAGGCAAATAATTAAAAACTTATAGTGATGAAGGGATTGGTGCAAACCACGCTGGCCGTGGTGATGGGGATGTTTTTGCCTTTGGCTTCCGGGGCTCAGGTACTGGAACAGGACATGAAGGGGATGCAGGGGGTGCTGGATCAGCTTTATACAGAAATGCTGCCGCTCTGTAGTCAGCTGATGGGGGTAGGCCGGGGCATTGCTGGATTTGCTGCTACCTGGTATATCGCAGTGCGGGTATGGGGACATATTGCCAGGGCGGAGCCCATTGATTTTTACCCCCTGTTCCGGCCATTTGTAATTGGGTTTGCAGTAATCATTTTTCCCTCTGTATTGGACCTAATCAACGGTGTAATGAAGCCAACGGTAAGTGCAACGCATACGATGGTGGAGGCAAGTGACAAATCAATTGTATTACTACTGAAGCAAAGGGAAGCTGCTGTTAAAAAGTCTAACCTATGGCAGATGTATGTGGGGGAAACAGGCGCAGGTGACCGCGAACGCTGGTACAAATACACGCACCCCGAAGATGCGGATGGTAGTGGGGAAGGATGGATGGAGTCCATCGGTAATGATATCCGCTTTTCCATGGCCAAGGCTTCTTACAACTTTCGTAATTCCATAAAGGAGTGGATGAGTGAAGTCTTACATCTTATCTACCTGGCAGCAGGCCTGTGCATCAATACCCTCCGAACTTTTTACCTGGTGGTGCTGGCTATATTGGGCCCATTGGTATTTGGTATTTCCGTATTTGATGGTTTTGGGCATACACTCACTGTTTGGCTGGCCCGGTATATCAATGTGTTCCTGTGGCTGCCGGTATCTAACGTATTTGGTTCCATCATTGGTAAAGTGCAGGAAAAGATGATCCAAATCGACCTGCAGCAGATAGGGGCTAGCGGTGATACTTTCTTTTCCAGTACAGACACGGCTTATCTCATTTTCCTTATTATAGGCATCGTAGGATACTTCACCGTGCCTTCGGTAGCAAACTATATCGTTCATGCCGGTGGAAGCAATGCGTTGTTGTACAAGGTTAGCAACCTATTTTCTTCATCAGCATCCTCCACTATGCGCAGTATGATGCAGGGTGGCAGCTCCATGGTAAAAGATGTGTACGGAAGCGGTGCAGGCATGGTCTCATCAGGTATGGCTTCAGCTGCGGGCAGTGGCCAATATTTTAAGGATAAAATCGAGGGAGGGAAATCGTGATGTTCCGAAAATCAAGAAACCTGGAGACCGCATTTCAACAGGTGAGGTTATTTGCTTTGGTAACGATTGTTGGTTCGCTTTCGTTTGCCGCATTTGTTACCTACCGCAGTTACCAACTGGCGGCACAGACAGAGTCAAAGGTTTATGTCCTGGCAGCCGGTAAGGCTATGGAGGCTTTTGCCAGCACAAAGCGGGATAACCTTTTAGTAGAAGCAAAAGATCATATCCGCACTTTTCACGAATACTTTTTTACCCTGGACCCGGATGATGATGCAATCAAGGCCACCATCACGAAAGCATTGTACCTCGCAGACGGTTCAGCCAAAAGCCTGTATGAAAGCCTCAAAGAGAATAATTATTACACAGGCATCATTTCCGGTAATGTAAGCCAGAAAGTGCGCATTGATAGTGTGTGGGTCAACCTAGATGAACAGCCGTTCCGGTTTCGCTGCCAGGGAGTTCAGGAGATCATCAGGCCTACAGCTGTCATTACTCGTTCGTTGGCTACTGAGGGGATGCTTCGGTTAGTAGCCCGCTCCGATCACAACCCACATGGCTTTCTGATCGAACGCTGGAGGACACTGGAAAACAAAGATCTGAAAACCGAAAGCAGGTAATTATGAAGCGCGGTGTAATGGATAAGGATAAGAAGTCATTTGTAAGGGTGTGGGCAGTGCAACAGGTGCGTCGATTTGCGAATATGCTCCAAGCAAGATTGACAAATCGTTCATTCGCGTGGCAAAAAAGGGCACTGGTGGTCTACTGCTTGGTGGCTTTGTGTACAAGTGCAGCTGTTTCTTATTGGAGCCTGGTTCATCCATCTACATCTGCGATTGAGGTTGTGCCGATCAAAATATTGCCTGCGCTTCCACCAGCATTGCCAGCACCCATTATTTCAGAAGAAGAGTATCAGCGCATTCATCACTGGCGGCTGCAACTAGATAGTATGGACCTTGTTAACCGGCAAAACCATACAGCTTTAGAGGTCACCGGAATCTGGACTTTGCGGGATTCGCTTCTTTACCTGGAAGACTTATATCAGCAACAATTTAAATAAGGATATATGAACAGTTTATCTGTATGGGAGCAGCGACGCAGAAAGGCGTTGCTGGTATTGCCTGCCCTTATTGTCCCTTTTCTGACCCTTGCATTTTGGGCTTTGGGAGGAGGTGGTGGCAGGCATGTAACAAATGAAAATGCTGCAGGGCTCAATCTTTCCTTGCCACAAGCAACCATTAAAAAAGAGACGGAGTTGGATAAGCTTCGATTTTACGAGGCTGCAGACGAGGACTCTGCTGAGTGGCGCCGGAAGATGCTGCAGGATCGGTATAGTTTGGGTTATCGTGATGAGCCATCACTAGCTTATCCAGATGGAAAAGAAGCTTATGGTTATAATCCTGCTCCTCCAGTATCATCCCGCAGCAGTGTTGCAACTGAAAAGCTAATCTACCAGAAGCTGGGTGAAATCAACCGGCAGGTAAATAATGCAGAACAAGCTTCCCAAAGAGACGGGTTTGGAAGTGCCGGAAAGTACAGGTCGCCAGTAATTGCAAACAATCCCGACCAGTTTCCTGTAACTGGAAAGACAACAGGTGAAGACCCTGAGATAGCTGAGCTCAATGGTATGATGGAGAAAATACTGGATATCCAACATCCGGAAAGAGTCAAGGCAAAGATGACGAAAGTTGATACCATCACTGGATCCAATCAACCTGTGCCTGTTTCTTTCAAACCTGATAGTAGGATTGTACATTTTGGTATCAAGGAAGGTGTTTCTAGTAGGCAAACAAAGTTTTATAGGGCAGGTACGTCAAGCGAGTTGGACAACCAGTTGCCCGGTATCATGGCAGTAATACACAACCAGCAAGAGGTGGTAGAGGGTTCGGTAGTTCAGCTACGAATACTCCGGGCCTTTTACTTGTCTGGTATAGCGGTACCAGTTGGTACGATGGTGTACGGCACCGCTACCATCAATGCTGACCGCCTGTTAGTGCAAGTTTCTTCAGTTATACTCCAGGATAAAATTTATCCTATTGCATTGAAAGTTTACGACCTAGATGGTTTGGAAGGTCTTCATGTTCCCGGCTCGCCTGTGCGAAAAACCATTCATGAATCACTGGGTAATTCTTTGCAATCCATTCCGCTGCTTTCTGTTGATCCTTCTATTCGTGGCCAGGTTGCAACCACAGGTATTCAGGCGGCTAAAGCACTTGTTGGAAAAAAGGTGCGCCAAATAAAAGTAGTGTTGCCTTCAGGTTACCAGGTATTACTTAAACAATCAAAATAACATGTATGAAAGCCTTATTCATTTTGTTGCTGACATTCAATTTTTCCCTTGGTAGCTATGCACAACATGCCATTGAGATCAGTACAGATAAAACAGTGAGCCTTTCTTTCCCGGCGCAGGTTTCTTATATAGACCTGGGTAGTTCGCAAATAGATGCCCGGCTGGTAGGACCAGGTAGTAAAGTTGTTTTGGTAAAAGCATTGGAGAAAGACTTTGTTCCAACCAACCTTACGGTTGTTACCTCCGGTGATGAAGTGTTTTCTTTTACTATTGGTTATCATCCAAGCCCAGTTAAAGATAGAATAGACATTCCTGCAAAAGTGGTTGCTGCAGCCAGCTATGCAGCCGGTATCATGGACAATGGTAGAAGTGCTATGGGTATGGTACATAACCGGGATGGTCTTTATGCACAGGTGCGGGGTATTTATGTGCTGGACTCTATATTGTTCTTTCATCTCAAGGTTGCCAACAACACTTCGTTGGTTTATGATATAGCGGCAATCCGTTTCCTGGTAGAAAACAAAAAAAGCGGTAAAAGAGTAGCCAGCCAGGAACAGGTGATCCCGGTTCGTTCGATGGAGGGTGCTTACCGGCGGGTTCCGCACATGGGTAATGCCGTTATGGTGGCAGTACTTCCCAAAATAGCCTTGACTCACAACCAGTTGCTACAGATCGAAGTAGTTGAGCAGAATGGCAGTCGGAACCTGCAGCTCAAAGTGCCGCCGCATAAGCTAGCGAAAGCCATCCAGTTACCTGCGTATTAGTTTCTGTCAACAATAAAGCAAAGCATATGAACGAGAAGAATCTTAGCTACCTGAAGGATACGCTTAAGTACCTCGGGTTTGGAGAAGGGCTTCGTGAAGCCTTGGAAAGCAAGATGAAAGAAGGGGTTAAGGAGTTCCAGTTAGGGCATTCGGCTCCTTTTGGTGACAGGCGTATAGATGCCAGTCTGTCCTTTCGTAAGTCTGATACAAGTGATATTTACTTTCTCAACAAGTGGAACGGTACGGTTGGGGAGTATGAGGCTGCGCGAAGCCAAAACTTCTACATCAATAAAGGGCATGGCATTACCCTTAAGGAAGGATTCAACTTGCTGGAAGGTCGTGCCGTGCACAAAGAACTTACCGACAAGGAGGGGCAGACCTACAAGGCCTGGCTCCAACTGGATGGTAAAGAAAAGGATGCGACAGGTAATTACAAGGTCAACCAATACCATGAGAAATACGGGTTTGACTTACAACAAAAGCTTGAGGCATTGCCCATCAAGCAACTTGCGAACCCGGAGTTAAAAGAGGGCCTGCTTCGGTCATTACAGAAGGGGAACCTGCAAACTGTCACATTCGAAAAAAACGGGCAGAGTGATCAGCTCTTTATGGCTGCCAATCCCAGGTTCAAATCCATTGCTGTTTTCGACCAGTCAGGAAAGCAGATTCCTCAGCATAGTTTGGATAAGCGTTACGGTCTGGAAGTAAAGAAACCTGAACTGACGCTGGTAGGTAAGGCTGCAGAAAAGGAAGCACCCAAGAAAAAGCAGGATATGGGCAAGGTGCGCAAAATGGATGGTGCTACACCTAAGAAGGAAGGAAAAGCTAAAACACAAACAGGATCTGCCGATGGCCTGGGGAAAAAGCGTACAGGTAAGCAAAAAGGG
>NZ_MTFE01000010.1:5462422-5462848 GCF_001953305.1 Cnuella takakiae | reverse complement strand
AGCATGGAAAAGGAGATTAAAAGAATAGTGGAGGTGCTTACCGGCGTTGGATTCCCGGAAAGCCTTGAGTGGACCTTACAGGTACACCTTTGTTTTGCGCCCGCTAAGTTTTCAATAACACATGAGCAGTTTCGGGGCGAGGACCATTTGCGGTACCAGATATGGATTGTGCGGGATGAGGAAACAGGCCTTCATGCACCAGCTTATTATGATGCTTTACTGGTTCGCCCCCTCGATATCAAGCCACTTAATGAAGGGGTTGAAGGGATATTTGTGCTTAACCAGCAAATGCAACTGGTGAACTGGGCAGCACTGCTGGAAAAAGGAGAGAATGCTACTGTCGGCGACTTTGCCGACCTGCAACTAATTGCTCAAATAGTACAGGCGTTGAATGCATTGGAAAATTCCGAAGAAGGCGCCCTGTAC
>NZ_MTFE01000010.1:5447422-5462386 GCF_001953305.1 Cnuella takakiae | reverse complement strand
CCCCTTTTGAATCTTATGCCAAACAGGGAACCACTCATCGTGCTGCTTTCGAAGTGAGCCAACGATTTCACTTTTTTAGCGATGGGCAGGGCATTACACTTGATGAAGCTTACCGCTTTCTCTTGCACCGGTTGCATGAAAAGCGTTTGCAGGGCCTGCAGCGCACAATAAAAGAGCCGGTGGTGGCAAAGTCCCGTAAAGGCGGTAAAGCATAAAAGGGTTTACCATGCAGGTTGAAGCAGCAAAGGTGGTGGTGAGTTTTTTTGAACTGGCAGAAGAGGACCCAAGGGTAAAGCCTGGGCACCTTGGGCTATACACAGCGCTGTTGGCAGCCTGCATCAGGGCGGGGAGTACTAATCCTTTCTCTATTTCAAGGAGCAGTATCATGCGGCAGGCAAAGCTGAGTTCCCGTTCCACTTACAACCAAATGATGCGGGACCTGATGCAATTTGGGTTTATCAGGTATTTGCCTGCGCAGAATGGCTTGTCGCTTAGCATTGTCTTTTTGAGAAAGCTTGAATAATGCATTTTACAGAAATCAAAAAGTGGGAGGGGGTATGAAAAGAGAGCAGACGCCAATTCTTTTGCCTTATGATCCAGAAGAGTTCCTTGGGCAGATTCGGGCAATAATAAGAGAAGAGTTTGCCAATATGGTAGTTCAAAGGCCCTTGGAACCAAGGCAGGAGCCATTTATACCTAGAAGGGAAGTAGCGAATCTGCTGCGGGTGTCACTTGTTACGCTGAATAGTTGGGTTAAAAAAGGAATGCCCGCACATAAGCAACAAGGAAAATTATACTTTCTGCAATCTGAAGTGATGAATTACATCCGGAAAAAAACTTAACCATCAAATATTTACTAAATGCCGAATGGTTTTATATGCCTGCGTTATGCGGGCATATTTTTTAACTAGCTTTGAATAAGTTCTATTTCGCCGACAGGGATTTTGGGGATTGATTGCAAATTGATTGCAAAAATGAAAAAGGTCACCGAAGTGACCTTTCCAAGTGGTTGAAAACCAGGCTCCCCCTGTTGGACTTGAACCAACGACCCTCTGATTAACAGTCAGATGCTCTAACCAACTGAGCTAAGGAGGAATATCCGTTTCTTCGTTGCTTATCAGTTACTTGCGTTACCGTTTCAGCGTTGAAGGGAGTGCAAAAATAAGGGGCCGGTGTGATACGGAACAAATATTTTTTGAAAAAAATTTTTAGGGCGCCTTTTCCTGCTTTGCCGAAGGGCAGACAGCCTTCTTTACAGGCGAAACATCGTTCAGCTCCGGCTGCCCAGCAGCCCAAATAATCCCTTTTCCGCAATGCTCACCCAAATGCCGTCGCCGCGCAACTCCACGGGCCAGTGTTTGAGGTAATACCCTTCCCCTGATACGTTTCGGCCGTTGGCCATGCAAAACTTGTAACGGTGTAGCGGGCATACCACGTTGCCCATGGGGTCAATCCATCCTGCCACCATCAGCCCGCTGGCATGCGGGCACTTGCGGGCAAAGGCAAACAAGCGGCCCTCATGGCGGCCGATGCATATGGTTTTGCCACCGGCTTCCACCTCGGCAAGGCCATTGGTATTAAAAGGAATTTCCGCTTCCGATTCGGCGATTTTGATCCAGGACAAAGAGGGCAGTGATTTTGATAAGTAAAAGCTGCAAGTCTCTAGCTACAAGCTGCATGCAGGAAAATTACTTACAGCTTGTAGCCAGAGACTTGCAGCTTAATAAAAGAACTCCGTTTTATACGGGTACCTGATGCGGTACAGTTCCCGCACCTTGTCCAAAATGCGCATGCGCAGCATTTCCAGGTTGGTGCGTTCCAGTGCCGAAACAAAGATGGCATTGCCTCCTGTAGCATGTTGCCAGCGTTCTTCCAGGTCCTTGATGATCTCCTTCTTGGTATCGGCTTCCAGCCATTCGTCGAAGGTGTTCTTTTCGTACAGGTCCATTTTATTGAAGATGGTGAGGATGGGCTTTTCAAAGGCATCCAGTTCCTGCAGGGTTTTATTTACCACGCCTATCTGGTCCTCGTAGTTGGGGTGCGAAATATCCACTATGTGCAACAAGATATCGGCTTCCCGCACTTCGTCCAGCGTGCTCTTAAAACTCTCCACCAGGTGGTGGGGCAGCTTGCGGATAAAACCAACGGTATCACTCAGCAGGAAGGGCGTGTTTTCGTACACGATCTTGCGGGTAGTGGTGTCAAGGGTGGCAAAAAGCTTGTTCTCGGCCAGCACCTCGCTTTTGCTCAGCAGGTTCATCAGCGTGCTCTTGCCCACGTTGGTATAGCCTACCAGCGATACACGGATGAACTCGCCGCGGTCCTTACGCTGGGTGAAGGCCTGCTTGTCGATTTCCTTAAGGCGGTTGCGGAGCAGGGAGATTTTATCCCGTACAATACGACGGTCCGTTTCGATCTCCGTTTCACCAGGGCCCCGGGTACCAATACCGCCACCCAGGCGTTCCAGGTGTTTCCACATACCGCGCAGGCGGGGCAGGATGTACTGGTACTGGGCCAGTTCCACCTGTGCCTTTGCCTGTGCTGTTTTAGCCCGGCGGGCAAATATGTCGAGGATCAGGTCGGAGCGGTCGATGACCTTGATCTTTACCTCTTTTTCAATATTGGAGATCTGTGAGCCATTGAGCTCGTCATCAAAAATCAACAGGTCAATATCCTTGCCCTGGATGTATTCGGCTATTTGTTGCAGCTTGCCCTTGCCCACAAATGTGCGGCTGTCGGGGTGGGGCAGCTTTTGGTAAAATCGTTTTACCGTGATGGCGCCCGCCGTTTCGGCCAGGAATGCCAGCTCGTCGAGGTATTCCTGTATCTGATGCTCCTTTTGGTCTTTCTGCACAAGGCCTACCAGCACCGCCCGTTCTTCGTTCCTGATCTTATTTGATTTATCCAGCATCTGTGTTGCAATTAAAATGGCGGTAACCCGGTAAGTAATGGGGGGCCGGATTTCCGCCGGTGACAAAGCTAACCAAATAAAAAATCAAGCCTGAAATAGCCCCCGGCGTAAAGCGCCAGAAGGATCGGTACTGGCCGACCTGCAGCAGGGGCAATAAAAAAGCCACCCCGTATGCTGGAGTGGCTTTTTTTAAAAGTTTGAATACCCTTAAAGGCCGCTGAGTGTAATACCGATGGTGAGGGGCCTGATCTGTGCAGCCACCCCTTCGCGGAAGAGCGGGGTAGCGGAGTAAGAGCCAAAGAGGCCCAGGTTGCCATAACCTATACGGCCGGTAAATGAAATACGGTTGTTGTTGAAATAACGCTTCGACTCCAGCTTTTCGGTGTAATCGCCAATGCGGTTGTTAGCACGGTTTTGCAACTCCTTGCCCTTGGTGTGTGCACCAACCAGCAGGCCCACTTTTACACCCAATGCTGCCTTGAAGCTCTTCTTGTCGTTGGCAGGGTTGCTGCGGAAACGCAGTTCAATGGGCGCTTCTACATAAGTGGTAGCTACCTTGTACTTTTTAAAATGGTTGGTATCCGACACATCGCGGAAAGCCAGGTTGGTGGCGGAGGAAGTAAGGTCCACACTCATCTTGTCGAAATACACATTATCGGTGGCAATGCCGGCGCCAATGGCGGTGCTCAGCTTGGGATTGGTCTTAAAAGGAAAGTCGAAAAGAAAATACATGTTGAAGCTGCGGGGCAGGCCACCAAACTGCAGGGAGTCGGGAGCGCCGGTCCACTGGGTATGGCCCAACTGCAGCATAAAATGGTCGTTGGCACGGGGCAGGGCCTGTGTGCTGATGGAACGGGGTCGGGTGCTGTCGTTTTGAGCGAAAATCCACAGCGAAGCAAAAAGCATCACTGCCGTGAGCAGGTATTTCTTCATATATCGTGTTAAAAATCAAATGTAGCCCCGGTGCCGTTAAGGAAAGGTTAAGCAGCCTGGCCGCCTTTTTCCCCGCCCGCTACACCGGCGCGGGCAAAAGTAGGGCATTTGGGGCAGCTAAAGCCGAAGGCATTGTTTGGGAGCAGCGCTGGATAAAAAGCCGGTTGAATAATAGAAACTGATCAGTACGGGCACTAGCCGCGCAGCGCTGCAGGCTGGCTGCTAACGGGGTAGCATAGCGGCAGCACTATGCTTATTAGCTATATGTTAAAAGCTGGCTCTTAACAGGAGTTTAATATGCTGCGAAGCTAAAGGCGGTTAGATTTGTTCCAGTTAAAGCGATTTTCTCATGTGGACCTCTGTTTCTACAGGGGTTTTTTCTTGCCCCTACATCATTTGTTTTCGGTTGTTTTAATACGTTAGCCATCCTGTCTTTTAATTTTTTATCAAAGAAATGTGCACACAGGTGGCACGGATACAACAGGTATGCACAAACGAATATCATCTGTGTTATCGGTGCCATCTGTGTACCCAACCCCTACAAAGTTTCAATCAGCTCCAGCCGCTGTGCTTCCAGGTCTGCCTTGCGTTGTTGAAAGCGGATGCGCCTGTTGCCAAAGAGCAATACCATCAATCCCATTAAGCTGCAAAAGCTCATGATGGCAGCCGTGGGCAGGGCCGTGTTGTTGAACAATATGCCTACCAGTGCCGATGCCAGTGCACCAAAGGCCATTTGCAAGGCACCCATCAGCGCAGAGGCGCTACCCGCACCGCTTGTAAAGGGTGCCATGGCCAGGGCTGCCGAATTGGGAAAGGTAAATCCCTGACAGCTCAGGAACAGGAACATCAGCCCGATGGTGCTGTACAGGTTGAGCAGCTGCAGGGCCGTGAGTGCTGCCAGCACCAGCCCGATGCTGGCCTGTGTGATGAGCACCACGCGGATGACCTGGGCACTGGTATATTTTTTCAGGATCACATTATTGAGCTGGCTGCAACCAATCAGTCCTGCGGCAATAAGGGCGAAGATCCAGCCATAGGCCTGCTCGCTTACACCAAAAAGACTCATAAACACAAAGGGCGACCCTGCGAGGTAAGCAAACAAACCTGCGGCGGCAATGGCACCGGCAAAAGCATAGGTGGCAAACTGCGGCTCCCGGATCACGTTGGCAAAACCCCGGACAATGGGCGCCGGCCGGAGCGATACCGAGGGGTCGGCGGCCTTGCTTTCGGGGAGGCGCAGCACCACCAGCAACAGCACCAAGGCGGTAACTGCCGCCAGCACCAGGAATACCGATGCCCATCCGAATGCCGCTACGAGGAAGCTGCCAACGGTAGGCGCCAGTATGGGCGATACACCCAGTATCAGGATCAGCAGGGAAAAGATGCGGGCATTTTCTGCCACGGGGAACACATCGCGTACAATGGCGCTGGGTGCCACCATGGCCACACAGCAACCTAAAGCCTGCACAAAGCGAAACAGGATGAGCATATCTGCCGTGGTGGTAAACGAGCAGGCTACCGATGCGGCGATATACAACAGGAGGCCGATGACCAGGGGCCGCTTACGGCCAAAGCGATCGAGCAGGGGACCGCAAAGCAACTGACCCACGCATACGCCAATGAAGAAGCTGGAAAGGGAATAGGCCACGTATTCCACCGTGGTGTTCAGTTTTTGGGCGATCAC
Source organism: Cnuella takakiae (assembly GCF_001953305.1). Classification (GTDB taxonomy): domain Bacteria; phylum Bacteroidota; class Bacteroidia; order Chitinophagales; family Chitinophagaceae; genus Flavisolibacter; species Flavisolibacter takakiae. The sequence goes on along the minus strand of NZ_MTFE01000010.1, from coordinate 5,456,858 downwards.
CGGGAAGCCGGGCAGGTACATATCTATGGAAAAAGGCCCGATAGCAGACAACAGGCCCAGGATCAGGATGAGCAGGGAGCGGTTGGTATTTTTCATTTCGGGGCAAAGGTAGGGACAGGGGATTTTGGATATAGGATTTCGGTTGGCGTGAGGTTGGATGTGGCGCAGGATGTGTTGCAGCCGCCAGGGGGGTACCAAGGACGTTGGGGCATTCCGTTGTTTACCATCGCTGTTTTGTCAAAGACAGGTGCAATGCACATTTTTTCAGGTTTGTTTGGTTTGCTGGATTGGTGTGAATGGCAGAAAAGAGTGTTTGGTTAATGTGTAATAACATGGTCCCTTTTTTTTCCTGCATGTTGCAGCTCCGCTTACTTCCGCACCCGCACCCTTGCCAGGAATGTTTATATTGACAGGTTATACAAAAGTGCTCATGCCTGCCATCCTTTCCTTGCTGCTTGGTATCGCCCTCATCATTGTACTGACTACCCGTTTGCGGGTGCATCCTTTTTTTGCCCTTTTGCTGGCCTGTTTTGTGGTAGGTGCTGGCCTGGGTATGCCGCTGGCGCAAATCATCGCCAGCAGCAAGGAAGGTTTTGGCCGCTTATTGCAGTCGTTAGGGTTTATACTGGCCCTGGGTACCACCCTCGGGCTGGTGCTGGAACAAAACGGTGCCACCCGCGCCATGGCCCTCTTCCTGGTACGCCGGCTGGGCAATAGCAGGGCACCACTGGCCATGAGCCTTACGGGCTACCTCGTGGGGCTGCCCATCTTTTGCGACTCCGGGTATATTGTACTGAGTGGCCTCAACAACTCGCTGGCAAAAAGCAGCGCCACACCCCGCCTGGTAATGGCTACAGCATTAGCAACGGGTTTGTACTCCGTGCACTGCCTGATTCCGCCGCACCCCGGTGCCGCCGCGGCGGCGGTTACCCTAAATGTGGGTTTCGGTCGGTTGATATTACTGGGCATGGTGGCTGCCGTGCCCGCCATGCTGGTGGGTTATGCATGGGCCCGGTATGCCGGCAGCCGCTACCCCGCCGAAGAAGTAATAACGGAAGAACGCGCTACTCCTGAAGGAACTATGCCGCCGGTAGCCCTGGCCTTCTTACCCCTGGTTGTGCCCATCCTGTTGATTGCCCTCCGTGCTTTTGCAGGCTTGCAGCAGCCGGGCGGTGCTGCTTTGTTTGATGGCCTGCTTGCCCTTGGCGACCCGGTATTGGCCCTGCTTACAGGTATTGTGCTGGCCTTGTTGTGCAAGCGCAACTGGAGCCGTATCGAGCTCAGTCAATTGATGGGTGCCGGTGTGGAAAAAGCGGGTAGCATCCTGATGATCATTGGTGCCGGCGGCGCCTTTGGTGCCATACTGGCCACGGCCAACCTGGGTACGCAAATGATGCAGCTGCCCGGGGTGAGGACCTTGGGGCTGCTGCTGCCTTTCGGGCTTACGCTGCTGCTGAAAACTGCGCAGGGCTCCTCAACGGTAGCCATCATTACCGCGGCTTCCATCCTGCAGCCCATGATGGGATCGCTGGGACTGGATAGTGAACACGACCGGCTTTTTACCGTATTGGCCATGGGCGCAGGCTCGATGGCGGTATCGCATGCCAACGACGCTTATTTCTGGGTCATCAGCCGCTTTGGGGGGCTGCCCGTGAAAAGAATGTTGCAGGTGTATACTACTGCCAGTATCCTGATGGCGGCAGTGGCCATGGCAGCGGTGTGGGCTATGTACCGGTTAGGTGGTTAGTTGGTACAGGGTTGAAAGAAGTATAAAGTTCAAACCGGCGACTTCATTTGCCTTGTTGCAACCCGTTTTCCCAACTTTGAACTGTAAACTTTAAACTCCACCCTGTCCCCACTGGCTCTGCTACTCGAAGGTGCTGTTGATGTGCCGGCACCGTTCCCAGTATTCGAACAAGGTGCGGAGCATGGCCTTTATCTGGTCCATACTATCCGGTTTTTGAAAATAGCCCTGCACACCCAGTGCATAGGCATGCCGTACCGATACCTTGCTGGCATTGGTGGAAATAAAAACAAAAGGAATGCCTTTGGTACAGAGGTAGGGGTCGTCCTGGATGGTTTTCTTGAGTTCCAGCCCGCTCATTTCGGGCATATTGATGTCGGAAAGAATAATAAAGGGTTGCTCCTCGGTGTTGACGAGGTACTCAAGCGCTGATTTGCCGTTATTGAAAAAGTGTTGGTGATTGTTGATGCCTATCTCCTGTAATGCCGCTGTATATAACTCCTGGTCATCTAAATCATCTTCTGCAATCACTATGGGACCTTTGATCATGGGTGCTATTTTGTGCCATTGCTGAAAACCGAAGGCCAGCTGTGCTACTGGGCTCCTGCTCCGTTGAAAGGGTGCGGGCCTGGTAGCCATTGATGGCCAACTCCAGATCGGCCTCGGTAAAGCGGCCGGTGAGGGTGCAGCCTGCCGGGTCGATAACGGCCCTGCGCTGGTCGGTGATCATTTGAAAATCTACCAGTTCGGAAAGTGATGCAAAGCGTGCTGTGGTGCGTTCCATAAAGGCAATTTTGGTATGCCCGCAACCTGAACAATTAATATGCCACTTCGCAAAAAAATTGCCTTGCTAAGGGATAGCACTTAGGGCTGTTTGGCAAACGGGTGAAGGCAAATTCTTTTTAACCCCGCCAGTGCAGCCGGAGAAAGGTACCGCATTATTGTATGGTAATCCACCCCGCGAAAAAGAAAAGGGTAGCCAGGATAGCTACCCTTTTCTTTTTCAGTTTGTTTTCCGCCGTTGGGTGATGTATTCCGAGGGCAGCATATTGTACTTGGTTTTAAACGTTTTTGCAAAATAGTTGGGCGTGGAAAAACCTACCGAGTAGGCGATCTGCGCAATGGTCATATCGCTTTTCTCCAGCAGCACCGCCGCCTTTTCCAGCTTTACCGAGCGGATAAATTCTACCGGCGTCTGCCCCGTAATTTCCAGCAGCTTGTTGTACAGCGAGCTCCGGCTCATCCCAATGTTGCGGCTCAGTTCCTCCACCGACAACTGTGGGTTGGTGAGGTTTTCTTCCAGGTAGGCCATGATGTCTTTCAGCAGCCTTTCGTCGTCCGATTCAAGCTCAATATCCGGTGTGGCCACCTTTAGCTGTTTGCTATAGGTATGCTTCAGCGTATCGTTCAGCACCAGCAGGTTGTTGATCTTGGCATGGAGCACGCCGTAGTTGAACGGCTTGGTGATATAATCGTTGGCGCCGGTTTGCAGGCCTTTTATCTGGTCTTCCTCACCGGTAAGGGCCGTGAGCAGGATGATGGGTATATGGCTGGTACGCTTGTCCGACTTGATCTTCTGGCTCAGCTGGATGCCGTCCATATAGGGCATGCTGATATCGCTCACCACAAGCTGCGGGTGCAGGGCCAGCGCTTTTTGCCAGCCTTCCTTGCCATCGGTGGCTTCAAACACCTTGTAGTGCTGCTGCAGGTTTTCTTTCAGGTAGGCACGGAAATCTTCATTGTCCTCCACCAGCAACACCGTGGGCAGGAGCGTGGTGCCGTTTGCCGCAGCTACAAGTTCTTCTGCCGGCATAGGGGCCAGTTCGGGGCTGTCTTCCTCCAATGCTGCATCAGCATCTTGAGGTACTGTTGCTGCGGGCGTTTCCAGCGGTATAAAGGGCAGCCTGATGGTAAAGGTGGTGCCTTTCGATAGTTCGCTGTCTACTGCTATACTGCCACCATGGAGCCTCACAAATTCCCTGGTGATGGCCAGCCCGATGCCGGTGCCCTGGTTGAGGATGGCCGCAGCCGAAGTGTCCTGGAAAAAGCGGTCGAATACCTGGTCTTTCTTATCGGCGGAAATACCCACACCCGAATCGCTGATCTTGATATTGACCCAGGAAGCGGTACCCGCTTCTGTTGTTCCGCCCGGCTCCAGTATGAGGGCAATGCTGCCCCTTTCCAAAGTAAACTTGAAAGCGTTGGACAGCACATTGAACAGGATGCGTTCGATCTTATCCTGGTCGAAACGGGTGTAAAAATGATCGAGGCCGCTGCGGAAAACAAAGTCGATCCGCTTGCGCTCGGCCAGGTCCCGGAACGAGTCGGCCACATCGCGGATAAAGGAAACCAGCTCGCCTTCGGAGAGCTGCAGGTTCAGTTCTTTCTCTTCCATTTTGCGGAAGTCCAACAACTGGTTCACCAGGTTGAGCAGCCTTTTGGCGTTGCGCCGCACCATGCGGAGCTGCCCGTTGGTTTGCGGGTTTTTTTCCTGTTGCAACAGGCTGTCCACCGGGCCCAGTATCAGCGAGATGGGGGTACGGAACTCGTGGCTCAGGTTGGTGAGGAACTTGATCTTGAGCTGGTCCAGTTCGTGCAGGTGCATGGCCTGCTTGCGCTCCTGCTCGGTATGAAAGCGCTCCTGCTCCAGCAGGTACTTGCGCTTTAGTTTTTGCATGCTCCGGTGGCGCAGGTAGTACACCAGGGCGATGGCAGCCAGCAGGTAAAAAGCATAGGCGTAATTGCTCCGCCAAAAGGGTGGGTGAACGATGATGGTGATGGCAGTTCCTTTTTCGTTCCAGATCCCATCGTTATTGCTGGCCCTTACCCGGAAGCGGTACTCGCCAGGGTCGAGGTTGGTGTACGATACGGATGTGGCATGGCCCGCATCGATCCAGTCGCGGTCGAAGCCTTCCAGCTTGTAGGCATACTGGTTTTGCTCCGGCGAGGTGTAGTTGAGGGCTACAAAGCTGAGGGTGAAATTCTGCTTGAAGTCCAGGTTGATTTCTTTGGCCACCAGGATGTTTTCCCTGAGCGGCCCGTCGGGGCCGGGTGTTACCGACTGGTTGGCGATCTTCAGGTCGGTGATCAGCACCTGCGGCACATTGGCGTTGCGCTTCAGGTACTTGGGGTTGAAGTAATTGAAGCCCTCCAGCCCGCCAAAGAACAGGGTGCCATTGGCCGACAGGAAACCGGCACCCCTGATGAAATTGTTGTTTTGAAGGCCGTTGTGGTAATTGTAGTTGTGTACCACCTTCTTGATGGGGTCGATGCTGCTGATGCCCTTATTGGTGCTCACCCAGATGGTACCTTCCGGGGCCCTGACGATCTTGTAAATGGTGCTGTTGGGCAGCCCTTCTTTTTCGGAGAACACGCTGAACTGGCCGGTAGCGCGGTTAAACAGGGCCAGGCCGCTGCCAAAAGTGCCGGCCCACAGGTTGCCATCGCTGCCCATCAGCAGCGACTGTACCTTGTTGTTGGGGAGCTTGCTGTTTTCGGTATTGAATATTTTAAACTGGCCCGAACCGGGATTGTACTGGGCGATGCCGCCGCCATGCGTGGCAATCCAGATATCGCCGTTGCGGTCTTCCGCCAGGTCGCGGATATAGCCATTGAAGGGCAGCAGGAAATCGTTGGGTGCCCTTGGAGTGGGCGTAAACCTCCGGATTACCTTAAAGTCGCGGTCCAGGATATTGATGCCATTGCCATTGGTGCCCACCCACAGGTTGCCGTTGCGGTCTTCCAGGATGCTGTAAATTTCGTTGCCGTTGAGGTCTTCGGGTTGGTTGCCCTGCAGCAACTGGCGGTAAAGGGCACCGGATGCGTCCAGCACAAAAAGGCCTTCGGCATAGGTGCCGGCCAGGAGTTGTCCCCGGCGGTTCTTTTTCAGGGTTAAAATAGTTATGTACCGGCTGCCGTTTTTGCGGCCCGAAACAAGCGGAACCCGCCTGAATATTTTATTAACAGGGTCGTACAGGCTAAGCCCACCACCCTGCGTCCCTACATACACCTGCCCGCCGGCACCGTCGGCAAAGGCAGTAACTACCGAAGTATTCAGTCCCAAAGGGTCAAACTGGTTGCTGCGCACCAGGTTGAAGAGGTTGAGGTTTTTGTCGTACTTGTTCACGCCGCCACCGGTAGTACCCAGCCAATAGATGCCCTGCTTGTCGATGGTGATATAGCGCACCGAAGAAGTGTTCAGGCTATGGATGTCGCGAACGTTTTGGCGCAGCCGGGTAATGCTGCCGGTACGGGGTTGGAATATGTCCAGCCCCGTACTGTTGCCAATCCACAGTTTATCGCCGTCCACGGCAATAGCATTGATGCTGTTACCATTATACCCGTTGGTAAGGTTGCTGTCGAGCCTGTAATTGGTAAAAACCGCCGAGCCCGGCCGCTGCATGCTGAGACCGGTACTGGTACCAATCCAGATATTTCCGGAACTGTCTTCGGTAATGGCATTCACCTGGTTGCCGGCAAGGCCTGTACTGGAGTTGCCGGTATACACAAAACGGGTGAGCGATTTTGTTCCGGGCTGAAAACGGAACAGGCCTGCACTGGTACCAATCCAGATCCGCTGCCTGCTATCCTTGAAAATAGTGGTGCCCTGCCCATCGGGAGAGAGCACCAGTTTTTCCACTTTTTTGGTTTTGGGGTCCAGGATGTCCACGCCATCGTAGTGTACCACCCAGATCCTGCCGGCATTGTCGCTGCTGATGCCCCTGATCACGCTATTGCTGATGCCCTGCTCGGCGGAAGGATAGTTGACAAACCGGTTATACTGCCGGTCGTAGCGGCTCAGCGAACCGCCACTGGTGCCCACCCAGATATTGCCTGCCTGGTCTTCGTGGAGGGCCAGCACCTCGTTGGCAGGCAGGCTTTCCTTGTTGCCCGGTATATGCCGGTAAATGGAAAGGTTAAGGCCGTCAAATTTATCAAGGCCGTCTTCGGTGCCAAACCATACCTGGCCGTACCGGTCTTTAAGAATGGTATTAACGGTATTGGACGACAGGCCATCCTTGGTGGTGATGGCTGTGAAGTTGATATCGTCCTGTTGCGCCCGGGTAAGTGACGCATGGCCAATCAGACAAAAACAAAAAAGGGCAAGCTTCCTGAACATTGGATAAAGCAACTTAAAGGCTGCTGGGCAACATGAAAAAATGGCTAGCAGTACTGGTAAATGGGTGGCAACGACGGGCAGTGTTCCCGGCATTGGATATTTAGTGGTAAAATGCTTGAAGGGGATACCATACAACTCCTGGCTGAAAAAAGGCTCATCGTGCAACAGTTAGCGACGCATTCCGGAATATCCGGGCCGCGTAAGTGAAAGGGTAAAAATCGGTAAAGGCTTGTTTTCACGAATTTATTTCTTCCACTACAATTCCAGCATCAGGCAAACATTTGTTCCCTAAGCTTCTACAAATGAAGCATCCGCCGTTATATGTGGCCCATAGTTTTGGCAACCTCCGGGGTGAGCAACCCTGGTTTAAAGAATGGGTGGGGGATAAACCCTGGTACAACTTTCCGAGTACTGCTTAACTTGGAATGGCCAGGGTGTCCAATTACCCAGCAACATACCATATGCGATTGCCAATACTTTTTTGCCTGCTTACCTTTTACACCCTTGTGCATGCCCAAAGCCAGGCGGGGCTCCGGTTGTGGTACCGCCAGCCAGCAGGCACCGTATGGGAACATGCCCTCCCCATCGGCAACGGCCGCTTAGGCGCCATGGTATATGGCAATGTGGAAAAGGAAACCCTGCAACTGAACGAACATACCGTTTGGAGCGGCAGCCCCACCCGCAACGATAACCCTGCCGCATTGGCCGCCCTGCCCCAAATCCGAGAGTTGATCTATGCCGGCAAACACAAGGAGGCCGAGCAACTGGCAGGCAAAACCATCATCAGCCAGCAATCGCACGGGCAGATGTTTGAGCCGGTGGGCAGCCTGCAACTGGCTTTTGAAGGACATAAAGGGTATTCCAATTATGCCCGGGAACTGGATATTGAGCGGGCCGTAACCAAAACTTCCTACACCGTGGGAGATATCACCTACCAGCGCGAGGTCCTTGCCTCCCTCCCGGACAGGGTGGTGGCGGTGCGCCTCACCGCCAGCAAGGGGGGCAGTATCTCCTTTGCCGCCTATTTTACCACGCCGCAGCCCAAGGCCATGGTGCACACCACCCCGCAGCAGGAGCTGACCATTGAAGGCACCACCATCGACCATGAAGGCGTAAAAGGTATGGTACGCTTCAAAGCCCTGGCCCGCATCCGGCTGGAAGGCGGCAGCCTATCGGCAAACGATACGGCCCTGCTGGTAAAAGACGCCGATGCGGCCACCATCTATATTTCCATCGCTACCAATTTCAACAGCTATAATAACCTGGGTGGTAACCCCGACAGCCGGGCCGCCGAATACCTGGACAAGGCCGCTGCAAAACCTTTTGCCTCCCTGTTACAGGCGCATGTGGCTGCTTACCGCAGGTATTTCGACCGGGTAAAACTAGACCTGGGCAGCACAGAAGGAGCCCGGCTGCCTACCAACGAGCGGTTGAAAGCTTTCCGCTCCGGCAACGACCCGCAGCTGGCAACCCTGTATTACCAGTTTGGGCGCTACCTGCTCATTTCTTCTTCGCAGCCGGGTGGGCAACCTGCCAACCTCCAGGGCATCTGGAACCACCGGATGAACCCGCCCTGGGACAGCAAGTACACCATCAATATCAATGCGGAGATGAACTACTGGCCTGCGGAAAAGGCCAACCTTTCGGAGCTGCACCAGCCTTTCCTGCAAATGGTGCGGGAACTGGCCCAAACCGGCAGGCAAACGGCAAGGGATATGTATGGCGCCCGGGGCTGGGTGGCCCACCACAATACCGATATCTGGCGCACAACCGGCGCCGTAGACGGGCCGCTCTGGGGCGTATGGAACGCCGGTGGCGCCTGGACCAGCCAGCACCTGTGGGAGCATTACCTCTATACCGGCGACCGTGCTTTCCTGGCCGAAGCTTATCCCATCTTTAAAGAAGCCGCCACTTTTTACACCGACTTCCTGGTGGCGCATCCCAGGTATTCCTGGCTGGTGGTCAACCCGGGCATGTCGCCCGAAAATGCGCCCAAGGGCCGGCAGGGTGCAGCCATCGATGCCGGGGCTACCATGGACAACCAGATCGTGTACGATATTTTTTCCACCACCATCCGCGCTGCCGAAATCCTGAACAGGGATGCCGCTTTTGCCGATACCCTGCGCCGTATGCGCCGGCAGCTGCCCCCCATGCAGGTGGGCCGCCATGGCCAGCTGCAGGAGTGGCTCGAAGACCTCGACGACCCCAGGGACAACCACCGGCATATTTCGCACCTGTACGGGCTGTTTCCTTCCAACCAGATATCGCCCTACCGCACACCGGCGCTGTACAGCGCGGCCCGCACCACCCTGCTGCACCGGGGCGATGTGTCCACCGGCTGGAGCATGGGCTGGAAGGTAAACTGGTGGGCACGCCTGCTGGATGGCAACCACGCCTATAAACTGATCCAGGACCAGTTGTCGCCCGTGGGCAGCAACGAAGGCGGTGGCGGCACCTACGATAACCTTTTTGACGCCCACCCGCCCTTCCAGATCGACGGTAATTTTGGTTGCACGTCGGGTATTACCGAGATGCTGCTGCAAAGTGCCGATGGCGCCGTGCACCTCCTGCCC
>NZ_MTFE01000010.1:5440005-5447412 GCF_001953305.1 Cnuella takakiae | reverse complement strand
GCAGGCCCCGCCGGTAAAGTGGGCGGGTTAAAAGCCATCGGCGGGTTTGAGTTGGTAGCTATGGAGTGGAAGGAAGGCAGGCTGGTACGGGCCGTGCTGCGCTCCAACCTGGGTGGCAACCTGCGGCTGCGGGTACCTAATGCCCTGAAGCCTGCATCCGGCGGCGCTTTGAAAAAAGCTGCCGGTGCCAACCCCAACCCTTTTTTCCAGGTAGCGCAGGTGCCCGATCCAAAAGTATCAGCCGAGGCAAAGACCGGTACGCCGGAACTGAAGAACACCTATTTATATGACCTGCCCACCCAAAAAGGGCAGCTATACACCCTGGTTGCCTTATAGGCACCCAAACATTTTTTTGTGCTTAACCCATTTGTGATGAAACGAACCTTGGCCTTACTGGCACTTTCCGTTAAACTGTTTTCCAGCCCCGCAGCGGCCCAGACCACTACGCTGCCCAACCCCATCCTGACGGGTTTTTATCCCGACCCGGCAGCAGTGCAGGTAGGCTCCGATTATTACCTGGTGAACTCCACCTTTTCCTATTTCCCCGGATTGCCTGTATTCCACAGCAAGGACCTGAAGAACTGGAAGCAGATCGGTAACGTGATTGACCGCCCTGCGCAGATGAACTTCCTGGGCCAGCGCATGACCCGCGGGCTTTTTGCACCCGGTATTGCCTACCATAAAGGCACCTATTATGTTACCTGCACCAATATCGACCACCGCGGCAACTTCGTGGTGACGGCGAAAAGCCCGGCAGGCCCCTGGAGCGACCCCGTGTGGCTGCCCGAGGTGCGCGGCATCGACCCCTCCCTGTTTTTTGACGGAGACAAAGCCTATATCCTGTACAACAGCGATGCCCCTGACCGCAAACCCCTGTACGATGGGCACCGCACCATTCGCATCTACGAGTTTGACCCCGTAAACCTCAAAGTGGTAGGCACGGAGCAACAGCTGGTAAACGGCGGTGTGGACATCAGCAAAAAGCCGGTGTGGATTGAAGGACCGCACATCATGAAAAAGAACGGCTGGTACTACCTCTATGCCGCCGAAGGCGGTACCTCGGTCAACCACTCGCAGGTGGTGTTCCGGAGCAAATCGGCCCTGGGGCCCTATGTGCCGTACGAAAACAACCCCATCCTCACCCAGCGCGACCTGCCCGCCGATAGGCCCAATCCCATCACCTCGGCTGGTCACGCCAACCTGCTGGAAGGCCCCGATGGAAAGACCTATGCCATCTTCCTGGCGGTGCGCCCCTACAGCGATAATTTTTACAATACAGGCCGCGAAACCTTTATCGCCCCGGTGACCTGGAAGAACGACTGGCCGGTTGTAGATCCCGAACACAAGGAACTGCAGTATGCCTATACCGCCAACTATAAGGAAGTAAAGCAAAAGGGCGCCCTGCCCCAGAGCGGCAACTTCAAATACACGCTCAGCTTTGAAAAGGAGCTGGACCCTGCCCTGCTCTTTATGCGGAGCATCGACAGTGCCTCCTTTAGCCTGGGCAAAGCGGGTCTTACCCTCAACCTGAAGCCGGCCACCATCATGGAGCTGGGCAACCCCTCCTTTGTAGGCAAACGCCAGCAGCACATCAACTGTACCGTGGAAACAGAGCTGAACTTCAGCGCCGGCTCCGAAAAAGAACAGGCAGGCCTGGTGGCTTTCCAGGATGAGCATCATTTCTATTTTATCTCCAGATCAAAGGACAAAGGCGCTGATGTGGTGCAGTTGTTCCAGGGCAATACCAACGGCAAAACCATGGACCTGGTGGCCCAGGCGCCCTTGGCTGCAAACGGCAATAAACTCCTGCTCCGCATCAAGGCCGAAGGGCCTGCCTACAGCTTCTATTTTTCCGAAGGCGCCAACAACTGGAAGCCGCTGAAAGAAGGAGTAGATGGCAAATTCCTCAGCACCCAGGTAGCCGGTGGCTTTATCGGTGTTGTATTTGGCATGTACGCCACTTCCAATGGCGCAACGAGTACCAACAAAGCTTCTTTTAAATCGCTGACTTACGCAGGCAATGACCCGGCGCTGAACCTGCAGGGAAGCAAAGCGGAAAACAAGACCGCCGCAGGGCCGATTCGTTGATAGAAGATGGATTGCGGTTTGCGTGCCTGCACATGCAGCAGGCGGTAGCCTGTAATTACCAGCTTGGCACCCGGATGCCTGGCAGTAAATTCAATTGACTGCAGGCCAATTGAATAGCGGAAGGGTAGAAGCCGGTGTTTGCCCCTAGATACAGTTTGAACGGCATTTGCCCCACTATATCGTTGAGGTTTTATGTTCCAGTTCTTTTGAATAAAGCCCATGTGCTTTTTATGATTAAGGGGAAAGAATATTTAGCGGTGGGTGTCTTCGGGCACCCGCCAATGTGCAAGGGAAGCGATCAGGTGGCATAAGCCGGCTTGCATATCTTAACGCTACATCTGCAGGTAATGAGGAAGTTTCAAAAATTATCCCTTTTTTGTTTAGCAACCGTTTTGGTGTTTGCTATTTCCTGCCAAAAGGAAATAGATTGTTACCTGTGTAACAAACCACCGCTTGCTGATGCAGGTGCAGACCAAAAAGTCCCCGATGGTCAAGACAGTGTTCTTTTGAATGGAAGCGCCTCAACCGACCCGGATGGAAAAATAGTAGCATGGCTGTGGACGAAACTTACCGGCCCGGCAAGCTTTGCGATCGTTAATGCAAAATCACCGGTCACTTCTTTAAAGAATCTTGTGGCAGGCAATTATATCTTGGAGTTAGAGGTTACAGATGAAAGGGGCGCATCGGCAAAAGATACGGTTCAAATCATTGTTGCCAACACTACGGTCAACCGCCCGCCCGTAGCCGATGCCGGGCCCGATAAAACTATCTCACTGCCAAACAGTACCACTACGCTCGACGGCAGCAATTCGACAGACCCGGACGGCAATATTGCATCCTACAAATGGTCGATGGTATCCGGGCCTTCAGCCGCGGGTATTACCCAGGCAAATGCAGCAACAACGCAGGTGTCCGGTTTAACCGAAGGGTTGTATCATTTTGAATTGTTGGTAACCGATGCCGGTGGATTGTTTGCACGCGACACGGTGCAAGTAACCGCAAGCGCACCCCCTGCTGTATTAAGCTGCGGCGAAGCAAACCGGCAAATCATAAACGCCAGGCTGGTACCGTTTGCCAAACTTTCTGAGCCCAGTAGCGGCATGGCTGTAGCTGCAGCCGGAAACATTATTGCTTTTGCAGGTGCTTCGCTATCGGGCAATCCCGCTAATTACGGATCATCGGCCGTACATATCTATAATACGGGCACAGAAACATGGTCGGCCGCCACACTGAGTGCATGGCGGGCAGACATTGCAGTGGTTGCAGCAGGTAATAAAATATTCTTTGCAGGAGGCCGGTTGGGGAATGCAGGGGCGTACAATTATTTTTCAACGGTTGACATATACGATGTAGCGACTAGCAAGTGGTCAGTAGCACAATTAAGCCAGGCACGCGCCTATATTGCAACAGCTACGGTAGGGGATAAAGTATTCTTTGCCGGCGGCGAACAAGAGTGGCCCCTTCCCGTAAGTGACAGGGTAGATATTTACAATCTTAGTACAGGTACCTGGTCAACAACCTCTTTGAGTGTGCCGCGCAATGGTTTGACCGCTGTGGCAACAAACAACAAAGTTTTATTTGCAGGTGGTAGTAATCAGCTTGGAGGTATGCATACCGTTACGGACGTGATAGATATTTATGATAATGCCACCGGCTCCTGGACCACATCCAATCTTAATGAGCCGAAAACATTTTTTGCGGGTATTAATGTAGGTAATAAAATATTTTGGGCTGGCGGCTACGATGAGTCTGGTAATCCGACCTGCAAGGTGGAAGTAAGGGACCTGGCTGCACAAACAAGCGCAACTGCATTTTTGTTTCACCCATTTTCGTATGTCTCGCACCAGGGGCAAAACGCGGTGGTCAGGGATAATAAGATCATATGGTTCGCAACCCTGGACCCGTTGAATGGGAACGCAACACAGCAGTTCAATATTTATGACCTTGCTACCGGCAGATGGGCAATAGGAATGCTGCCTTACAAAATCAATGGTGCATCAGTGATATGTGTGGATGATATCATTTATGTAGCCGGAGGCAGTGTAAACGGCAGGATGACTGACGAGGTACGGAAGCTTGAGTGGTAACGATTCAGGTAAGCCTATTTTCAATGATAATTTTCTTTCATCCTATGGTGGGTAATCCCCAAACCTCTCTGGTGGTAAGTAGTGAGGTATCGCCCAACCGAGACTTCTTTATGATACCGTATCAACCAAGCACACCACCAAAGTCTCGTAGAAACAGTTGTGTAATAGAGGTCCTTGTTTAAAAGATTCCAGTTTTCCTGTTTGCATAAAGCTGCTCATGCTGGGCTTGAGCCTTTTACTTGTTTCTTGTTAGCCAGAACTTACCCCTGCCGGGTTATACAGCTTTATCGTATCCCGGGGTGCGAAGCTATCAGCCTTTACCGTTCGTTTTTGGCCTGCTTTCCGAACAACTTCACTCCTTTACTGCAGTAGTGCTGCGCTCACCAACAGCTTGATGCAACTATCCATTAGTCCAATGCAGGCCTGCACATTAAAGGAACCGTCGGTTGCCAACATGATACCTGATAATTTCTGCTCTGCCAATTGGCGTTCTGCCTCCAAACGCCAATGCAATAAAACATTTGTACCATCATTTTCAACATATGAACAGGCTTCCGGGATATGCAGCGGCTATTTTTGAAGCCTTGTCGATCTATAACAAACAGGTTTTGAGCAGCTATCAAAACAGCATGGGTCACAGGAAAATGTGTGTGTTAAAAAAAGTTCCCGATCCAGGTACTACTACTTCAAAGAGTTAATCCAGGTAGCCGGTTACTTTTTTACATGTACGCGTGTAACGATTTGCAACGGTTTCGATAACGATGATTGCTTGAACGGTATTTAACCAAATACGCTGTCCATATGAGATATAACAATGCTTGTGTTCCTAAGACACTCTTGTACCCTTGTAGTACCAGTAACCTATTACTGACTGCTCTTACTGGCTATCCCATTGAACAAATAAGTTATGCTTCCGTACGGTTGTCTGCCGGGAATCTTCCCGCCGAGGTATAGTGACTGTTCTGAACTGTATAGCTGTTTCACTTCTTTTCCCCAGCCATAATTCAAATTAAAAAAAGACCAACATGATGCTTGCCTTACACTTAAGGAGATGGCTTCTTCCTTGTGCGGTGCTGATCATGGCACTTGCCTTGAGCTTGCCGCTGTCAGCACAAAATTCCCGTGTGGTTCAGGGTGTGATCCTTGATCCCCAAGAAGCTCCCGTTGTGGGGGCAACGATCCAGGTTAAAGGAAGTACGAATATTACCAAGAGCGATAGCAAGGGTATGTTCTCCCTGACTGTGCCCGGTAATAACCAGGTATTGGTGGTGAGCTTTGTGGGTAAACTGACCCAGGAAATAGCCATCGGCAACCAAACCAATATTGCTGTTACCCTCGCCAATAACACCGCCGAAATGGATAACGTAGTTGTGGTAGGCTACGGAAAACAGAAAAAGGAAAGCGTGGTGGGTGCCATCACGCAAACTTCAGGTAAAGTACTGCAGCGCGCCGGTGGTGTATCCAATATTGGTGCAGCCCTTACCGGTAACGTACCCGGTGTGATCACCGTGCAAGGTACGGGTATGCCAGGCCTGGAAGACCCCCAGATCTTCATCAGGGGCCAGGGAACCTGGAACGCTGCCGGCCCGCTGATCCTGGTAGATGGTGTTGAACGTTCTATTAACGGTGTGGACATCGGTTCGGTGGAAAGCATTTCTATTTTGAAAGATGCTTCTGCAACCGCTGTATTTGGTGTGAAAGGCGCCAACGGTGTTGTGCTCATTACCACCAAGCGCGGTGTGGAAGGCAAAGCCAACATCAATGTAATTGTCAATTCTACGATTAAAGTTCCTTCACGCCTGCCCGAGAAGTATGATGCCTACGATGCCCTGATGATCCGCAACCGGGCCATCGAGCGGGAACTGGCCGTAAGCCCCGGCTCCTGGCAGGATTACACCCCGCAGTCTATCATTAATAAGTACCGTTTCCCTGCCAACCAGGCGGAGGCAGAACGCTACCCCAATATCAACTGGCAGGACGAGTCGGTGAAGAAAATGGCTACCGCACAAAACGCCAACGTGAGCATCTCCGGCGGATCGCCTTTTGTAAAATACTTTACGTCGGTGGATGTGTTGCATGAAGGTGATATCATGAAGATACCCGGCAATGGTAAAGGTTATAAGCCGGGCTTCAACTACGACCGCCTGAACCTCCGCGCCAACCTGGACATCAAAATAACCAAGTCGACCACCCTGTCCACCAACCTTGCCGGTATGTTTGGCAAAAGACAAACCACCTACAGCGGGTTCGAGTATGCCTGGTACCAGGGCATTTACGGCAACGCTCCCGACCTGTTCTACCCCAGGTATAGCGATGGCTCTTATGGATATTACCCCAACGATCCGGTGGCTACCAACAACCCCGCCCTCATCCTGGGCAACAACGGTGTGCGCAACGAAAAGACCACCCAGATGACCACCGATTTTGTGCTGGCACAAGACCTGAGTGCGCTGGTAAAGAACCTGACCTTCAGGGGTACCTTTTCCGTGGACAACCGGTTTTTTGCGGTAGGCGGCATCACCGATGGCGGCAGTGCCGTTACCAAATGGATCGATCCCAATACCGGTGCCGTACGCTTTGGCAATACGGCGGGTATCAACCAGTTTGATTATGTAGTACCGCAATGGGGCGTGGCCGCTGATGCTTTCGAAAACAATTCAACTGCAAGGAGAACCGTTTACCAGGCGCAGCTGAACCACTCGGCAAAGCTGGGCAGGCATAACATCACCACCATGGGCTTGTTCATGCGCAACGAAAGTGCAAACGGCAGTGCCTTCCCCGACTTCCGTGAAGACTGGGTGTTCCGGAGTACCTACAATTTTGCCAACCGCTATTTTGCCGAATTCAACGGCGCCTATAATGGCTCGCAAAGGTTTGGCCCCGATTACCGCTTCGAATTTTTCCCTTCTGCGGCTATCGGCTGGACCCTTACCAACGAGCAATTCATGAAAGACCTGCGTTGGGTTTCTTCACTCAAACTCCGTGCATCGTACGGGCAGGTGGGTAGCGACCAGATCAATGGCAACTACCTGTACCTTACCCAGTGGGGCTTTGGTGGCGCAGCCCGCCTGGGCGATAACAACAACAACGCCAACAGTCCCTACCAGTGGTTCCGCGAAAACGTAATTGGCAACCCGAACATTCATTGGGAAACCGTTACCAAGGCCAACCTCGGTTTGGATTACTCCCTGTTCCGGGGCTTGTTAGAGGGTAGCATCGAACTGTACCGCGA
>NZ_MTFE01000010.1:5427122-5439960 GCF_001953305.1 Cnuella takakiae | reverse complement strand
CCCGTGTATTTTGGCGGTACCCCGCCAGCAGCCAACCTGGGTGAAACCGTGGTGCGGGGCTATGAGGCGGAAGTTAAGTTTAATAAAAGCTTCAACAGGAATGTGCGGCTGTGGGGTAATGTGGCCATCACCCATGCCAAAGACCGCACCATCTTCAGGGACGATCCCCAGTTGCTGGACGAATACCTGAAGCAGGCCGGTTTCCAGATCGGGCAAACAAGATCGCATGTGCGTTCGGGTTACTACAATAACTGGGATGAGGTCTACGGCAGCACCCGCCTCGACCAGAACGATAACAACAAGTTCCCCGGCCATTTCAACCTGATTGATTACAACGGCGATGGCGTGATCAACAACTTCGATAACGTGCCTTTTGGATACCCCTCAAGGCCACAGAATACCTATACGGCAAGCGTTGGTTTGGATTATAAGCGCTTTGCTGTCTTTGTTCAGTTTTATGGCGTAAACAACGTAACCCGCGAGCTTACCCAAACCAACTTCAATGCAAGGCTCAATACCGTGTTCAACCAGGGTGATTACTGGGATAGAGACAACCAGGACGCCAGGGGCCCGATGCCCAGGTGGAAATCCCTGTCGTACGGGCCTGCATACGGCGACTTCTTCCAGTACGACGGTTCCTACCTGCGCTTGAAGACTGCTGAAATATCCTATACCCTGAACCCCGATTGGGTGAAGCGTGCAGGTGTGCAGTCGATGCGGTTTTTTGTCAACGGCAACAACCTTACGTTCTGGAGCAAGTTGCCCGACGACCGCGAAGGAAACGTAGGCAACAGCAACACTTCCGGCCAGGGTGCTTATCCCACTGTTCGCCGCATCAACTTCGGATTCAACCTCAGTTTATAATACTTACAATAGCACAGTATGAAAATGTCTAGAAAATTAGCGTTGTCTGTAAGTGCGCTGCTCATCGTCTTCGGGCTTGCATCCTGTAAGAAATATTTGGACAGGCCCATGGCTGCCAATATTTCTGAGCAGGACGTGTTTACGAATTTCAGGAGTTTCCAGGGCTTCACAGAAGAATTATATCATGCGCTGCCGGATATGACCAAGTCCACCTGGAACAATGAGTGGAACATGGGCGATGATATCCTGTCCACCACCAATGCCAACTACCGCATCAATGCAGAATTTGACAATGGCAACTACCGGGCCTGGCAAACCGGTGGCGGCGGCTGGGACAATAGCTGGCTCGATGATAATGGTTCCGGCCCTAACAACCTTGGCACCGATCCGCAGCGAAAGGGATTATGGCCCCTGAGCTGGTACGGCATACGCAAAGCCAATGTTGGCCTGGCTAACCTTGATAAACTCGTGAACGCTACTGAGGAAGAGAAAAATGTGATCAAAGGACAACTCCTGTTCTTCCGTGGTTTCTTCCATTTCCAGTTGATGAGTTTTTGGGGCGGGCTCCCTTATATCGATACGGTGTTGTCCAGTTCGGCAAAGCTGGACCTGCCCAGGTTGAATTACCGGGAAACTGCACTCAAAGCAGCGAAGGATTTTGAAGATGCCGCTGCTTTATTGCCAGCCAATTGGGACAACTCGCCTGTAGGCCAACTGACCCTTGGGTTGAACAAAATGCGCGTAACATCGGGCGTGGCGCTTAGCTACAAAGGCAAAAACCTGTTGTATGCTGCCAGCCCCATGCAGAACCAGCAGTCGACAGGTAACAACAGTTACGACGCCGAATTGTGCAAGCAGGCAGCCGATGCATTTGCAAGGGTGCTGAAAACTTCATCGGAGCCTGGCGGCAGTGGTGCCGCGCAGTATAAATTACTGCCCTGGGACAGGTGGAGTGAAAACGTGTTTACCATTTCACCCGACGGAAGGCACCCCGGTTTTCCCGAAGTTATTTTTGGCCCTCCAACTTATGAGTCCTGGCGTTCGCGCTGGTCGCTGGTGAACATGTTTATCCCACCACCGCTGGGTGGCGAAGCAGGTATTTCTTCTCCTGCAGCCAACTATGTGGCCTACTTCGGTATGGCCAATGGCCTGCCACTCGATGCGGCGGGTTCGGGCTACAATGCTGGCGATCCCTGGAGTAACCGGGATCCCCGTTTCTACAAATCAATCACCTTCGATGGGGTACGCATGATACGGGGTACCGCTAATGCCGCTTATCGTTTCGCTGAGCTCTTTAATGGCGGTAACCTGCGCCTGGAAAACACCGCAAGCCGTTCCGGTTACCTGGTGCGCAAGTTTGTAACCGACGGCTGCAACAACGTTGACAACGAATGGAATAATATCAATATCGTGGTTCCGTACCTGCGTTTGGCCGATGTGTACCTGATGTACGCCGAAGCAGTATTGCAGGGGTACGGCACACCGCAAAGCAGTGTACCTGGTAGCATCACCGCAGTAGAAGCGGTAAACAGGGTAAGGGCCAGAGCTAATGTTCCGGTTGTGGATGCCCGTTACCTTGCTTCTAAAGATGCGTTTATGGAAGAACTGATGCGGGAGCGTGCGGTGGAGCTGGCCTTTGAAGGCCTGCGCTGGCACGACCTCCGCCGCTGGAATGTAGCCGACCAGGTGAAGTACCGCAACAAAACTGTGATCGACTTTGATCGCGGTTCCGATGGCAAGCCGATTAACTTAAAAGAACGCGTGGTGGTAACCCGGGTTTTTGAAAAGAAACACAACTGGCTGCCTTTGCCCAATAACCAGGTAAACCTTTATCCCACATTTGGCCAAAATGAAGGGTGGTAATCCATTCTGTTGGCCTGTATTGCATGCCGGGCGCAAAGCCTTCCGGCATGCAATAAATGAAACAATCATAAAACGAATCTAATGAAGTACATCAGGATATGGATGGTGGCGCTTTGTGCGGTATTTACTTTCTCACTGACTTCAATGGCGCAGACGGTTCAGCAAGTAACTGTTGTATCTGTTGTACAGGATGAGCGGGGCAACCCTGTTTCAGGAGCGCTTGTTTCCGCTGATAACGGTAAGGTGAGCGCCTACACCGATGCATCCGGGAAGTTTTCTATTTCAATACCATCAGATGCTGTTGTGTTATTGAATGCCAAGGGATTTAAAATGCAAACCCTGCGGGCAAATGCAATTCCAAACCGGATTAACCTTGCTGCTGAAGGCAGCGGCCAGGGTGTGTATGTTCCTTTTGGTAAAGTGGCCAGGCAGGATCTGACCGGCGCCGTTAGCGTGCTCAACCCCGAAACCTATATCGACAAAGATTTTAACCTCACGGTAGAGGGTGGGATGAACGGCCGGGTAGCCGGCATGTTGTGGAGTAACAATATCTGGGGTTTTGGTGATGCCATGGTATATATCGACGGTGTTCGCCGCGAGTTCAGCGATATCACGTTGCCCGAGGTGCAGCAAATCACCGTGCTGAAAGGGGCCAATGCGGTGGCTCTCTATGGCACCCAGGCAGCCAAGGGCGTTATCCTGATTACCTCGAAAAAAGGGGAGGCCAACAAGCAGCAGATTTCGCTGCGCGTAAACACCGGTGTTGCCCAACCAAGGGCCTTGCCCAGGTTCCTCAACTCGGCCGATTACATGACCTATTTCAATGAAGCGCGCCGCAACGATGGCCTGCCCGAGCAATTTTCGGCGGAGACCATCCAGAACCACCGCACCGGCAACTCTTTCCGCTACCCCAGTGTAGATTACTACTCCGACAAGTTTCTAAAAAAGTTCCAGAATGCAACGGATGCGAATGCCGAATTTTCTGGCGGTTCCGCTAATGCGCGGTTCTACTCCAATGTAGGCTGGAGTACCAGCTCGGGCCTGCTGAAAGTGGGTGAAGGCGCCAACGAGAACGACAACCGGTTGAACGTACGGGGTAATGTGGATATGAAACTGAATAACCGCATTTCCAGCTCGGTGTACGTTTCCGCCATTTTCCGCGAGTCGCGCAGGGGCCGAACCAACTACTGGGGCAATGCCGCTTCCCTGCTGCCCAACCGCTTTACACCGCTCATTCCCATCAACCTGATTTCGCCTGCCAATAAAGCTGCCCTTGGTATGGTGCAGGCCAGCCGCAATATCCTGGAGGGGCAGTACCTGCTAGGTGGTTTGCAGAGCTTCCAAAACAATCCCATTGCCGACCTCTATTCTGCCGGCTACGACCGCAATATCCAGCGCGTGTTGCAGGTGACCAACGAGATCAATGCCGACCTGGGCGGGGTAGTAAAAGGGCTTTCTTTCCATACCCTGTTCAACCTCGATTACCGCAACTCTTACCTGCAGTCGATCAACAATACCTACGCGGTATACCAGCCTACCTGGAATGCTACTTCAGATACCATCACCGGCCTGCAGAAGTTTGGCGAAGACACCCGCCCCGGTACCGAAAACATCAACAATACCGCGCAGCGCCAGAACAACAGTTTCGCTGCATGGTTTGGATACGATCAATCGATTGGCGGCGTGCATAATATTGCTGCCAAGCTGCTCGGGTACACTTCTTCTATTTCGGTAAACGATGTGTACCAGCCCATCACGGCATCTCACCTGGGCTTGCAGGCATCCTACAACTTCAAGCACCGTTACTGGGCCGATTTCACAGGCACCTATGCCAACTCAACCCGCCTGCCCGACGGCAACCGCACCGGTTTTTCGCCCACGGTAAGTTTGGGATGGTTGCTGAGTTCGGAAAACTTTCTGGCCCGTTCCAAAGCCGTTAACTACCTGAAGCTGTCTGCATCCGCAGGCATCATCAACACCGACCTGGATATTAGGAGGAACAATGCCGATGCGTTTTTCATCTACGACAATATCTATGGCCGGGGCGCCAACTATGTGTGGAACGACGGTGTAGCAGGTTCCAACCAAACCACTACTTCCACCTTTGGCGGCAATCCCAACCTGACCTTCCCCAAAAGAAGGGAGCTCAACGCTACACTGGAAGGGGCTTTCTTCAACGACCTGATTGCGCTGCAGGCCACTGTTTTCAAAAGCGAAATGGCCGGGCAGCTAACCCAGCGTTTTTCGCTGTACCCCAACTATTTCAACACCTTCATTCCTTTTGATAACTACAACACCGATCAGCGCAGCGGTTTCGACCTGATGCTGAACGTGAACAGGAAAGTGGGTGATGTTGAACTAAGCCTGGGTACAAACACAACCTACGCCACATCCAAAGTGGTAACGCGCGATGAGCTGTTTTTGGATGCTTATCAAAACAGGGCCGGCAAGCCTGTGGATGCGATCTTCGGTTTGAAGAACAATGGCTTTTTCAACAACCAAAGTGATGTTGATAACAGTGCAAGACAGTTGTTCAGCACCGTACGCGCCGGCGATATCAGGTATGCCGACCAGAACGGCGACAAGGTGATCGACAACCGAGATGAAGTAATGATCGGCCGGTTCACCGCACCGCTCACTTACGGCATCAACCTGAGTGTAGGCTACAAAAACCTCAACCTGTTTGTGCTGGGTACCGGCAACCAGGGAGGTTATGGCATCAAAAACAACAACTACTTCTGGGTAAGCGGCGACTTGAAGTATTCGGAAGTGGTAACCAACCGCTGGACCGAGAGTACCAAGGCTACGGCTACCTTCCCCCGTTTGAGTTCGCAGCAGAGCAACAACAATTTCCGCACTTCGGATTTCTGGATTTACAAAACCGACCGGTTCAACCTGAGCAAGGTTCAGCTGACCTACACGTTGCCGCAAAGTGTTTTCGGTAAGTCGTTTGTAAACGGGCTGCTGTTTTATGTGTCTGGTTCCAACCTGTATACCTTCTCTAAGAACCGTGCAATACTGGACCTCTCGGTTGCAGGCACGCCGCAAATGAGAAGCTATCAGGCCGGTGTCAGGGCTAAATTTTAAGGTATAATCTCACGAAGTAAAATGATAAGCATGTGTAAAAAATTACTGCTACTCATTGTAGTTGGAATAGTGCTGGTAAGTTGCAAAAAGAACCTGGAGCCTCAATTCGATAATCACCGTACCCTGCAGGGCATTTATGCCGATGCCGGGTATGCGGAAGGGGTGTTGATGAATGCCTATACAAGGATTCCTACCAACAATTTTTCTTTTAACGAAGTAGCTACCGATGATGCGGTAACCAACGATAAGTTCAGCCCCCTGCTCAATATGGCAACGGGCTCCTGGTCGGCCGCCATCAACCCCGTGGATCAGTGGAACAATTCTTATTCCGCTATCCTGTACCTGAATCTCTTCCTGCGCGAAGTGGATAGCGTTAACTGGGCGCCCATGAGCAGCAAGAATGTGCGCACTATGTTTACCGACCGCCTCAAAGGTGAAGCCTACGGGTTGCGGGCGCTGTTCCTGTATCACCTGCTGCAATCGCATGGTGGCATTGGCTCGGGTGGCCAGTTGCTGGGTGTGCCCATCATTACAGAGGCACTCGAACCCAATTCCGATTTCCGGAAGCCCCGTGCTACGTTCGACCAGTGTATCCAGCAGATAAATACCGACCTTACAGAGGCCGAAAAGTACCTGCCCCTCGATTACCTGTTCCAGGACATCACCAACCCCACCCAGCTGCCGGCCAAATACGCGGGCATGGCAACGGGTGATTACAACCGGGTGTTTGGCAGGTTTGCCAGGCAGCGTATATCGGGCCGTATCGTAAAAGCCATCCGCGCAAAGGCCGCCTTGCTGGCCGCAAGCCCCGCATTCAACCCGCAGTCGGCGCAAGACAAATGGGAGGCCGCAGCCAATTTCGCGGGTGAGGTGCTGACGCTGAACGGAGGCCTCAGCGGGCTGGATCCCCAGGGTGCCTTGTATTATACTGCCAATAATGTCAATCTACTCAATACCAATCCCAGCTCCGGTTCGCCCATAGAACAAAGGGAGATGTTGTGGCGAGGAAATATCGTCAATACCAACAACCTCGAGGTAGATAACTATCCGCCTACGCTTTTTGGTAATGGACGTGTCAATCCCACCCAAAACCTGGTGGATGCATTCCCGATGGTCAATGGTTTTCCCATCGACCATCCTTCCAGCGGTTATGTTGCTTCCAACCCATACGCCAACCGCGACCCCCGGCTGCACAACTACATCGTGGTGGACAATGCCAGCATGCGCGGTGCGGTAATCCGTACCAAATCGGATGCACCCACCAACGATGCCGTGGATTTTCTGCCCACCTCCACCCGTACGGGGTATTACCTGCGTAAGCTGCTCAATGAAACCGTAAATGCAAACCCTACGGCGCGTACCACCCAAAGGCATTACCCGGTGCATATCCGGTATACCGAAATATTCCTGATCTATGCAGAGGCTGCCAATGAAGCATGGGGCCCCAACGGCACCGGAACATTTGGTTTCTCGGCCCGCGATGTGATTGCTGCCATTCGCAGGAGGGCAGGTATCGCACAACCCGACAACTTTCTGGCTTCCGTGGGTTCCAAAGAAGCCATGCGCGAGCTGATCCGGAATGAAAGAAGGCTGGAGCTGAGCTTCGAAGGTTTCCGCTTCTGGGATCTGCGCCGTTGGAAGCAGAACCTGAACGAGCCGGCAAAAGGTGTGAACATTAACAACAATGTGTTTGCCATCAAAACAGTGGAAGAAAGACGCTATACCAACGATATGTTTTATGGTCCCATTCCGCAGTTGGAGGCACTGAAAGCAAACCTGGAACAAAACAGGGGTTGGTAACACCTGAACGCAATTTTATACGCATTAAACCGAAACGATGAAACGAGTTTTTTTAATAGGCATATTGTTATCCGCCC
This sequence comes from Cnuella takakiae, assembly GCF_001953305.1. Taxonomy (GTDB): domain Bacteria; phylum Bacteroidota; class Bacteroidia; order Chitinophagales; family Chitinophagaceae; genus Flavisolibacter; species Flavisolibacter takakiae. The sequence goes on along the minus strand of NZ_MTFE01000010.1, from coordinate 5,432,269 downwards.
TACTTGCTGCCTGTAATAAAGAGAATGAATTCCCCGACTACAAGTACTCCACGGTGTATTTCGCTTACCAGTCGCCGATCCGTACCCTGGTACTGGGCGAAGATGTGTTTGACAATACCCTGGACAACCAGCGTAAGATCCAGATCATGGCTTCCATGGGTGGGGTGTACGAAAACAATAAGGATGTAACCCTCGACGTGGTCATTGATAATGCGCTGGCCCAGGGGTTGAAGTTCGACCCCAACAACGGTGGCGGTGATGTGGTGGCCATGCCAAGCAACTATTATGTGTTGCCCCAAAACATGAAGATCACCATCCCTGCAGGTAAAGTGATGGGTGGCCTTGAAGTGCAGCTGACCGATGCATTTTTTGCTGATCCCCGGTCGGTACGCAACACCTTTGTGATCCCGGTGCGCATCACAAAAGTTGCCAATGCTGATTCGATATTGCGTGGTACCAGTGCAAAGACCGGCGCCGACCCCCGCAAGGCCGGCGACTGGAACGTTGCGCCTAAAGACTATGTGTTGTATGCAGTGAAATACATCAATCCTTACCACAGCGCCTACCTGCGCAGGGGCGTTGCCGTAGTGAAAGGTAATAACGGCAATACTGCTTTGGACACTACCGTGGTGTACCGCAACGAGTTTGTGGAAAGAGACCAGGTAGTGAACCTGTTTACCAGGTCGCTTACCCAGGATACAACCTTGTTGAGTTCCAGGAACAAGGGCAATATCAGTGTACCCTTCCAGCTGCTGCTCAATTTTGATGCTGCCGGCAAGTGCACCGTTTCCGCTCCCGACGCTGCGCTCTACACCGTTTCGGGTGGTGGCCAGTTCACCAAGAAAGGCGATATGTGGGGTAACGAAAAAAGAGATGTGTTGCACCTGAAATACCAGGTTGATTTTGGCACCACCACCCACAGCATTACCGATACCCTGGTGGTGCGGGATAGGGGGGTAAAGTTTGAAACCTTTGCACCCACTGTTCTGTAGTAACCGGTGAAATTTTCCTGACTAATAATTCTGGTCAATACAATCGTTTATCAATAATCAGTCTGCTGTTTCTACAGCGGACTTTTTATTTTCTTTTTCCGTTATTGCGCAAAACGCACTTTGTGGCAAAGCACCATGATAAACTGTTAGCTGCGCATGCTATTTATCACTGCTCCTTTTCCATGTTATTTACAATCAACCTTTTCAACCAACACCAAAAAACAATACAATGAAGTACAGCTCTGGCCGCAACAGGAACAGGTACATGCGCCTGCTGATTTGTGCCGCAGGCTTTTGCCTGGGCATGCAGGCAAAAGCGCAGGATCCGAACTTTTATATTTTCCTTTCCTTCGGGCAATCCAATATGGAAGGCAATGCAAAGTTTGAGGCACAGGATACCACCGTGAACCCACGGTTTAAAGTGCTGGAAGCCGTTGACTGTCCCAACTTAGGGCGGGAGCGGGACAAATGGTATACGGCGGTACCTCCTTTAAGCCGTTGCCGCACCGGTATCACGCCTGCCGATTATTTTGGCCGCACACTGGTTGCCAGCCTGCCCGAAAATATCAGGGTGGGTATCATCAATGTATCGGTGGGTGGTTGCAAGATTGAATTGTTTGAAAAGAATAATTACCAAACCTATACCGCCACAGCCCCTTCGTGGATGGTGGGTATGATCAACGAGTACGGGGGCAACCCCTATGGCCGTTTGGTAGAACTGGCCAGACAGGCTCAAAAGGAGGGCGTGATCAAGGGCATCCTCCTGCACCAGGGCGAATCCAATACCGGAGATACCAGCTGGCCGCGCAAGGTAAAAGGCGTATACGATCAGCTGCTGGGCGACCTGAACCTAAAAGCTGGCTCGGTGCCCCTGCTGGCAGGTGAACTGGTGCATGCCGACCAGGGCGGCCGCTGTGCCAGTATGAACCCCATTATTGGCCGCTTGCCGGAGGTGATTCCTGCCGCACATGTCATTCCATCCAACGGCTGTACTGCGGCCGCCGATAAGCTGCACTTCGATGCTGCCGGTTACCGCGAGCTGGGTAAACGTTATGGTGCAAAAATGCTGTCGCTGTTGGGGTATGCTGTTAAGGGTGGTGAGTAAAGAAGTAATTATGTAATCCAATTTGCCTGCCGCGATGAACTGCATTCCGGTACCGGTTATGCAGTGATTGATGACCGTTAAACAATAGTCGCTTACATTTCAACATTCGAGCCACCTCAGGGTTGCAACTAACGCTACTTTCCGTTTTTGATGGCAAGCTGGTATGGGTTGATTTTGATAGGAACACGGATGGAACGGATACAACAGATTGGAACGGATATCCGTTTTCATCCGTTCTATCTATTCAATCCGTGTTCCCATCCCGTTAGCCTAACAGCGGTAGTCCGCTACCAATTTCTTACTAGAACGTTTGTATCAGCAATCCTGATTGCCCCAATTTTACCTGATGAAAAAAATCACCCTTCGCTTTTTTATAGCGCTTACTGCATGGCTGTTGCTCAGCACCACCGTGCAGGCGCAGGGCGCCCGCAACCCGCTGATCTTTGCCGATGTGCCGGATCTGTCCATGATACGTGTGGGAGATACTTACTACATGAGTAGTACCACTATGCACATGAGTCCTGGTGTGCCCATCATGAAATCGAAAGACCTGGTGAACTGGCAGCTGATAGGCTATGCACATGACACCCTTGCCAGCATGGATGAACTGAATTTAGAAAACGGCAAGAGCACCTATGGCCGCGGCTCCTGGGCCAGCAGCATCCGCTACCACAAAGGCACTTACTATGTAACCACCTTTGCGCAAACCACCGGCAAGACCCACATCTTTACTACAAAAAATATTGAAAAAGGCCCCTGGAAACATACCGCTTTCCGGCCCAGCCTCCATGACCATTCGCTCTTTTTTGACGACGACGGCAAAGTGTGTATGCTGTATGGAGCCGGCAAACTCACGTTGGTAGAACTGAATGAAGACCTGTCGGGTATCAAACCCGGCGGCTTCAATAAAACGGTAATTGAAAATGCAAGCCTTCCTGCCGGCGACAACATTATGCTGGGTGCCGAAGGATCGCAGCTGTTTAAAGTAAAAGGCAAGTATTACCTCTTCAACATCACCTGGCCGCGTGGCGGGATGCGCACCGTTGTTATCCACCGCGCTGATAAAATAACCGGTCCCTATGAAGGTCGTTTGGGACTGGCCGATTTGGGCGTGGCACAGGGCGGCTTGATTGATATGCCCGATGGCCGTTGGTATGCCTACCTGTTCCGAGACTTTGGTGCCGTGGGCCGCATTCCCTACCTGGTGCCGGTAGCGTGGAAAGATGGCTGGCCTGTGCTGGGTGTGGACGGCAAGGTGCCCGAAACGCTGGATCTGCCTGCCAGCAAAGGACTTATTCCGGGCCTGGTGGCCTCCGACGAATTTGCCCGTAAAAGGGGCGATGCTGCCCTTCCGCTGGTGTGGCAATGGAATCATAACCCCGACAATCGTTTGTGGTCGCTAACGGCCCGTAAAGGCTTTATGCGGCTAACCACCGGCCGGGTGGATACATCCTTTTTGCTGGCCCGCAATACGCTTACCCAGCGCACCATTGGCCCGCAGAGCACCGGCGCCATTGCGCTTGATGTTAGCGGCATGAAAGACGGCGACTTTGCCGGCCTGGGCCTGCTCCAGAAAAACTACGGCCAGCTGGGGGTGCAGGTTGTTGGCAACCAGAAGTTCCTGGTGATGATCGATGCCGGCAGCGGGCAGCCCCTCGAGTCGGCCCGTATTCCTTTAACCCAAAATACGGTGCACCTGAAAGCGGCATGTGATTTTGAAGAAAGAAAGGATACCGCCCATTTTTACTACAGCCTCGATGGCAAACAGTGGCAGCCCATTGGCACGCAGCTGAAGATGTCGTACACCCTGCCGCATTTTATGGGTTACCGTTTTGCCCTGTTCAATTATGCCGGTAAAACAGCTGGCGGCCATGCCGACTTTGATTATTTCCGAATTACTAATACCATAACCAATAGCACACCCAAATAACCAATCATTCGCAAACAAGAACCACTTTAGTATGAATAATCTTGCCAAATGGATTTTAGCTGCCGCTGTGCCGGCCATGCTGGTACAGTGCACTGCCAGCAAGCAGTTGAACAACAATTCCGCCAGTGCTGCCAAAGGGTTGAAGGACTATTACAAGGATTACTTCCTGGTAGGTGCTGCCGTTACGCCGCGCCAGCTGACGGGTGAGGACTCCGCATTGATCGTAGACCACTTCAACAGCATCACCGCTGAAAATGCCATGAAGATGGGGCCCATCCATCCAGCGGAAAAAGAGTATTTCTGGAAGGATGCCGATGCCATTGCCGACTTCGCCAATAAACACAAGATCAAGATGCGCGGCCACACCCTGCTCTGGCATGCGCAGGCACCCAACTGGATGTTTAAAGATGATGCCGGTAATGCCGTTTCCAAGGAGGTATTGCTGCAGCGTTTGAAAAGCCATATCACCACGGTAGTGAACCGCTACAAGGACCGGGTGTACGGCTGGGACGTGGTGAACGAAGCCATTGACGATAACGACACCGTGTTTTACCGCAACACGCAGTGGTATAAGATCTGCGGCGAGGAGTTTTTAGCCAAAGCATTTGAATATGCCCATGCCGCCGATCCCAAGGCTGTTTTGTTTTACAACGATTACAATACCGAGAACCCCAAAAAGCGGGAGAAGATCTTCCAGATGGTAAAGCGCCTGAAGGAAGCCGGCGTACCCATACATGCCGTGGGGCTGCAGGGCCACTGGTCCATCAACAACCCTTCGCGTGAAGAGCTCACAAAATCCATCCAGATGTTTTCGGGACTGGGCCTTGATGTACAGGTGACCGAGCTCGATGTATCGGTATATGCTGGCCGCCAGGGCGGGCAGCTGATCAACGGCCGCCGTGATACCACCAGCACCTTCACGCCTGAGATGGAAGAGGCGCAAAGAGAAAAATACAAGATGATCTTTGATGTATTCCGCGAGCAGAAAGGCAAGGTCAGCGGCATCACTTTCTGGAACCTCAGCGACCGCTACACCTGGCTGGATGGCAGGGGCCGTAAAAACTACCCCTTGTTGTTTGATGTCAACCGCAAACCCAAGAAAGTATTCTACGACGTAGTG
>NZ_MTFE01000010.1:5388922-5427112 GCF_001953305.1 Cnuella takakiae | reverse complement strand
AAAGAAACAAAGCGGCCACAGATAAGCATCTGTGGCCGCTTTGTTTGTACTTCTCTTACCGGGTTTGCTGCCTGCTATCCGGTATTGATTTCCTTTTTTCCAACAAAGAAAAAATGCGCAATCATTCCTGCTGCTCTCCTTCTTGATGGGGTCTTTTATTACCGGGTACTGCCAGTGTGAAAATGCTGTCGCTTTCAAATGTAATGGCGGCAGGGAGCTGAAAAATGGTGTGGTGGGGGAGGAACTGCCTTTCACTGCAACACTTTCCATTGCCAAAAGGAAGGTGGTGTTCACTGCCACTATCAATGGTGAAGCCAACACGGTGTCGCGCGATATAAAAGACATTCCCATTTGCAGCTGGACCGACTTCCTGCAAAATGGCAAAGCACAATACAAGGCGGATCTAAGAAAAGAACACGGCGATATGGAAAGCGCCCTCATTACCATAGAAAGCCTCAACGGCAAAACAAAGATCACCTGCAGCTCGGACCCCGATACCGGTACGGCGCTGCAATTGGAGGTGGTGGAATGTACCCTGGCCGCCAACGGGCCTACGCCTGCTGAACAGGCAACACCTGTCAAGGAGGGAAAGCCTAGCCGGAAGAAAGCAAAAGCTTTTTGAGTTTATAAGCATTGTTACTCTTTTTACAAATAAAAAACCCGCAAGTGCGGGTTTTTTGTTGCGTATAGTAGACATAGCCTTCCATGATGAGATGATGTTGGGTCTATAAATAGCCCTTAGAAGGTAAGTTCATGTTAAGAGGCAGAAACTACTGGTTTGATGTTCGCTGCTATGTCAAACATTTGAATATCGACCTGTTAAAAGTAAATGAAGCTGTAGGTCAGTACACCGCAGAAATTATTTTCAATTGAAGCCTATACAACAACAAAATATGGGCTGAGGGATGTGCAAAGTTAGAGTCAGCGTAAAACAACGCTTAGTATGGGTGTTTTAACCTATTGTAATATATGTAGAATGTTTATAAATTGACATTTGGCAAAAACAGATTGCAGCACTTCGTCAATATATGAATATGAAGCTGAACAATTGGTCGGAACAGGGTTTTCTGTTTTTTTCAGTGTTGATGCTGGTGTTGGGAATACCTTACGGCGTTCCGGCTTTTGCACAAACTGTTTTGCCGGATTCTATAACGGTAAGTACCACTGCCGTAGTGGAGTTGGTTTTTGCAGCACCCAGCCAGGGCGAAGTTGAAAATGGTGAAGGTTTCTACAGTATCAAGGGTGGTTCCCGCACCTCATTACTTATTTCTGCTCGTAAAGATGCTGCACCTGTGCGAACACTGGTTGTTCGGGAGGGGGGACGTACCCATCGGTTTACGCTTGTTTTTAAACAGGATGCTGCAGCAGCCCGCCACGATTACTCAAATCTGCAGTCTCCGGCCACTAAACCTCAAAACCAAATACTAACGGGCAGCAAGGATGCTACCTTGGTAATTGGTGATAGACGCCCCAATTCGAAGGAAAAGGCTTTATTAGATCAGTGGTTGTTGGAAGGCAATAACTTTTACAATCTGAAACAGTGGGATTCTGCTAAGCTTCGTTTTACCTGGATGCTTCCATATAAAGGAAAACAGCTGCAGGTGGCACAACAAAAACTAAAGGAGATAGCTGCTATTCAACAAAACCAGGTTTTGGAGAAAGAGCAACGCTACCTTAAAGCGATGGACAGTGCCCGTAATCTGGTGCAAGTGAAACGGTTTAAGGATGCTGAAGTTGCTGTTTTAAGGGCACTCTACTACAAGCCAGGCGACACTGAAGGGCAGCAATTGTTGGCCGAGCTAAAACCGTTGGTGGCAAAACAAAGGCAGGAAGAAACCAATATTGAAGTACAAGAGTATTTGCGTAAAGCCGACCTTGCCATTAAAGCTAAGCGATTTTTAGAAGCCGAAGAACAATTGTTAGCGGCTTTACGGATCGATCCCAGTCAAATTATTGCCGCAAAGAAACTTAAAGAATTAGGGGATAAGCCAAGAGCCGAAAGGTATCAACTTAGCCGACAGAGAGGTGATAGTTTATACAAAGCAGGAAGTTGGGATGCTGCCCGGCGTGAGTACGAATTGGCGGCCCAGGCAAAAATCAAAGACAGCTATGTACAGACGCAGCTTAAAAAGGTAAATCAGCAACAGCGTCTGGCACTACAACAGGTACAATATCAGCAAGCCATTAGCAATGGTGATATAGCATTGAAAAATGGCAATTTAGACGGAGCTACAAGTGAATACCAGCGTGCGAACCGCATCTTCCCGGATAGTGTTCACCCCAAAAAACAGTTGACTTTTATAATCCAGCAGCGCAAGGGGCAACAGGTGAAGCAAACCGTTAAAGCAAACAGGTAGGCTTTGCCTCCATAAAATTCGAATTGCAATGGCAAAACAAGGATTGATACAACTGGCTTTATGGTTAGTGCTGCAACTTGCAATGGTATTTTGTTGGGCCAGGGAGATAACCTTTTGTGGGGAAGCCATCCCTACAGGGAACAATCTTGTAGCGCAACGTTTGATGAATGTGATCCGCCGGCAGATACCTTCCGTTAACCTGCCTGAACTTAGGCGCCGTGCTGCCTCAAACTTTCCCATGGTGGAGTATTACCTCAAAGCGGCCAATATGCCTGGAGACCTGAAATATATTCCAATTGTTGAAAGTGGTTTTCTGCAGGCTCGTTCCAGTGCAGGTGCACAGGGTTTTTGGCAACTGATGGCGCCAACTGCACGTGAGTGGGGCTTGGTGGTGAACAATAATATGGATGAACGTAACCATCCGCAAAAGGCAACTATTGCAGCCATCAAAGAACTTGCCCGGCTTTATACCCAGATCAGGAAAGATCACCGGGTAAGTTCCTGGGTTTTGGCAGCGGCAGCTTATAACTATGGGATCGGAAACCTGTACAGAAAGATTGATGCCCAGGGAAAGAACTACTTCAGCATGGAACTCAACCCGGAAACGGCCTTGTATGTGTATAAAATTGTAGCCGTAAAAGAGCTGTTTGAGTATCCGGAAGTATACCTCAAGTTCTTCCGGTACAATGTGTTCCGGATAAAAGGAAATGCAGATCAAATAGAGCGGGAAACCAACCTGGCTGGTGAGGCCTCCTTCCAAAAAGCCAATATAAAGGTGCATACCAATGATGGTGCACATCCCGAAAAGCCCGGTTTGGGCAACGTGAAGCCGCCAACCGAAATAGAGTTAGCAGGAATGCAAAGGGAAAAGTTGAAAAAGGCGAGCCTGGTAAGTGCTCAACTCAAAGGCAATTATGCCACCTTCAGCGAGGGAGATAGCTTGCTGGTGCAATTACAGGAAGACCTGGAAACGAGTAATGGCTTTTGGCGTGCCGGATCTGTGCTTCAGGGCCGCGGATGGATAATAGACGACCGGGTGTTTGTAGATCTGGGTTTTGGCGATGCCGAAGTGATTTTATACGACCTTACCAGCAGGCAGGGAATTGCGATAGATAGCCTCAAAGAGCGGGAACAGTTGCTTTTGCGGGTGGAACGGTAGCACTACAAAGGCCCAATAGCACAGGGTATAAAATAGAAAAAGGTAAGTGCAGGATATGGAGCTGGTGAAAACCGAAGTGTTATAATTAAACTTGTCTTTATGGACTTTCAAACCAGATATGAATTCAATCCAAAAACCGACCTGATTGGTAAAGGAGGGTTTTCCAAAGTATATAGGGCTAATGATACTTTGCTGGAACGTACCGTTGCCCTTAAGTTTTTTACAGCCAATGCTTCTGATAAATACCAGGTGCTCAACGAGATCAAGAAGGTGATTCGTTTTGAACACCCAAACTTGTGCAAGTACTATGATGTGGCCGTACTTACCAGCAAGAATATTTTGGGAGAAACAGAACAGGCGGAAGTAGGTATTATGGAATACTTGGATGCTGGTGACTTTAAAACATTCACGACCAGGAACCCATTATATACCGACAAGTTATTGATTGATGTGCTGGAAGGGTTGGCATACCTGCACCGAAAAGGTATTGTTCATCGTGATTTAAAGCCGCAGAATATTTTAATTAAGATGGTAGACGATGAGCCTGTTGCCAAGATCACAGATTTTGGTATCAGTAAGGTCATTGATGGTGAAGATAATGCGTCCAGCACTTTGATTGGTACCATTGAGTACATGGCTCCAGAACAGTTCAATCCCAAAAAATATGGTATTGGTGGGCGTATCACTACCAATCTTGATTTGTGGAGTTTTGGTTTGCTGGTATATGAAACCCTGATGAAAGAACCTTTTTTTGGAAGTCGCAGTTCAGGAACCAGTGCAGAGCAGGTCATGTCAAATATTTTAAGTGAAGCTTCTTTGGCTAAAGCTGATGACCTGCCACCCAAGTACCGGGAAATTGTGAAGCGCTGCCTGGTGAAAGAAGCATTCAACCGTGTGCAGAATGCATTGGAACTCGTTCCAATGTTTTTAGAAACAGGGTTGGGCGAGTTAATGCCAAAACAAGAAAAGGGCCAGGTGCCGGAGTCGGCAACTACTGCTTATGCTTCAAATCATATGGGGAATGCTTCGGCTTTGCCTAATTCATTGGATACAAATGAAGAAAATACAGCCATAGTACCTGAACCTCAAGTTGATGAAGCACAAACGATAGCTGTGATAATGCCTAAACCTGAAGAAGAGATTGCAAGGATAAACATGCAGGATTCTGGTGCTACGCAGATTATTAGCAGGCATGATAAACCGGTTGTATTGGATACCGCTACAAACGGCTTGCAAAATGCTGCGGAGGTGCGCAGTCTTCCCGACGATCAGATGGCTACACGTGTTATTACAGTGCCAGGAAGAATGGATGCTGAGCCGACAAAGCAGCAAACACCGAACGAGGTAAGCGCCACCGTGACATTACCCCGAACGGAGGATTTGGTAAACATGTCACCACCCAAAAATCGAGCATCTGAAGCAAGTGCCATCGAAAGCAAAAGAAAGAAAAGAAAGGCTGCATTCTTTATTGCTGGAGTTGGTGTTGCAGTTTTGGTACTAACCATATTTATTTTATCCGGAAAAGATGAACCGAAGCCGGATGTGCTACTTAAGGTAGAATCAAAGCCTGTGTTGGTTCCTAGCTATTCAGTTCCTCCATTAGTAAAGGTGCCAGGAGGTGTATTCAAAATGGGCGAAAAAAATGCAAAGAGTAATCGGGAAATGGAACATGAGTTACTGCTTAGTTCTTTCGAAATAGCCAAATATGAAACTACTGTTTCCCAATTTGAACAATTTGTAATGGATGCTAAGCATATTACTACCGCTGAACAGAATGGCGCGTCGCAGGTGTACGACCCCGTTGATAAAACATGGAAGGATAGAAAAGGTGTAAACTGGCGCCACGATATGTATGGAGCCCTTGTAAATAACAAAACCCAAATGCCCGTAGTGCATATCAGTTGGAATGATGCAATGGCTTATTGCAAATGGCTTGCTGAAAAGGATAAAAAGCACTACCGTTTGCCTACGGAGGCGGAATGGGAGTATGCTGCAAAAGGAGGGTATAGTTCAAAAGGATACGTTTTCAGTGGAAGTAATAACCTGGAAGAAGTAGCGTGGTATGGTCTTAATTCCGATCGCCGTATTCATCCGGTAGGATCCAAAAAGGCTAATGAGTTAGGAATATATGACATGAGTGGAAATGTAATGGAGTGGTGTTACGATTGGCTTGGAGAAAACTATTATGTCGACAGCGTTGTTGCTGATCCGAAGGGACCGGAAAAAGGTAAAGAAAAAGTGTTGCGCGGAGGCAGTTGGTATACCGCGGAAACTGTATGGCCAAGAAATACAGCCAGGGTTTCCAGTGCTCCGGTTGTTACCGGCGGGCAGTTAGGGTTCCGGATTTGCCGGGAACTTCCCCAGTAATCAAAGGTTGACTTCCTTAACAATTAGGTGTGATGTTCAAAACCACATTGACTATACTTATTTTGTTTGTTTCTGGTTCGCTTCTCTGCCAGGAAGTAACTCCTGTAAAGGATACTAGAAACTCTAAACCTAGCCCTGCACCAAAGCCTCCTGCTAAAATTCCGCCAGCGACAAACAAGCAACGTATACCTTTAGTGAATGTCCGTTTTGTAGTGGATACTCTTTGCGCATTGAAGATAAACGGCAGTAGTTACGGTGAGTTTGGGTCGGGTACGCCCAAAGTGGTTGCGTTAAAGCCAGGCCCCAATTATATCGAGGCGGTGCAGCCCATTACCGGGCATCTCATTTCGGATACTATTTTTTTAAAACCCAAACAGGACTATGTACACCGTATTGCCTTCAGGGTAATAATGAAGCCAGATCCAAAGCCGGTAGGTCCTAAAGTTGTGCCCATCAGGGAAGCTGTAACAGAGGATGGAACGGAGGCTGCTAAGATCGTAAAAGAAATGCTGGCCAATATGATAGAAGTGCCGTTAGATTCTTTTGCTATGGGTGAAGATAAAGGTCCGCCTGATGTGGTACCTGCACATCCTGTTAAGCTTTCAACTTTTTACATAAATAAATACGAAGTAACACAACGCCAATGGGAACTGCTTATGGGTAGTAATCCCAGCGAAAATAAATGCCCCGAGTGCCCCGTAGAAAATATCACACATGATGATGCAACCCAGTTTGTTAACCGGGTCAACACCATTACCAAGCGTAAGGTGCGTTTGCCAACAGAAGCGGAATGGGAGTATGCCGCCCGGAAAGGCGGAACGCCGGTTGATTTGAAATCTACCGTTTGGTACAACGACAATGCAAAAAGGAAAACCCAGCCTGTAGGTAAGTTGGCACCTAATGCATTGGGTATTTATGACCTTTTTGGAAATGTAGCTGAGTGGTGCCGCGACTGGTATGATCCGGCATATTATAAATCCAGTGCTTACGTCAATCCTTTTGGCCCGCAGGATGGGCGTGAGAAAGTTGTACGGGGCGGATCTTTTGCAGATGGAAAAAGTGCCTTTCATCCTGCCAGCAGGCAGCGGCAAAGCTGGTTTTGGAAAAGCAAGGCTATCGGTATGCGGCTGGCATTGGACTAACGCGAAACAATCTAAAACACAATACTTTGATCGCAGCTAAAAAGGTCTTTTGCCTCAATGAGCTGGGCCGGAGATCAAACAATGAAGACAGCGTATCTCCCCAAAAGGGTAGTGCCGCCCCTGGTGAACGGCTCTTTGTAGTGTGTGACGGCGTTGGTGGTGAAAACAAGGGTGAAGTAGCCAGCGCTTTAGTTTGTTCGGCCATCCGGGACTACTACGAAGCAAACAGGGAAGGAGCAACAAGTCGCGACTTCTTATTGCAAGCTATTGAACATGCCAATAGCCAACTGGTTGCTTATGCCGCAGAAGACAGCAGTGCCAGGAGAATGAGCACTACCCTGTCGCTTGCCTTGGTATGCCCTGATCGGGTGATAGTGGCCTGGTGTGGTGATAGCCGCATCCACCATATCCGGAACGGGAAAGTTGTGTGGATGAGCAGTGATCATTCGCTGGTATATGAACTGGTACGTAGTGGGGAGTTGTCGGAGCATGAAGCAGCCGTACATCCGCAGCGCAACATTATTACACGGAGCCTGAACGCCGGCAACCGAAACAACCTGGTGGACTTTTATGAACTCAGTCAGATAGCCGAAGGTGATTATATCCTTTTGTGTACCGATGGTTTTCTGGAGCAGATAAAAGCGGCGCAGATCAGTAATACGCTTACCGACACCGAACCGGAAGATAAGGCCGCGGCATTCCGCCAGTTGTGTGAGGGGAAAACCAGGGATAACTTTTCCATGTACCTTATACAGTTGACCTTGCAGCCCCTACTCCAAAAACAGCCCGCTACCTTGAAAACAGTGCTGATTGTTTTGTTGTTTTTGATCATTGGTCTTTTTCTGTTTGCACTGCTGTGAGCAGGGTGTATGGCTTTGCTTAATACATAAGTTGATAGCAATACAAGGCCACCATCTGGTCCGCTAGTGAAGCTTTCTTTTGATCCTGCCCCGAAAATCGCTGGTCTTTAATCCGTTATTATACTTATTGTAATAAAACCTTTGCCCTATTAATTTTTGGTCCTGTTTGAAGCCTTTAATTTTTTTCACTCTTAATACCAACAATCATGGCTTTCAATGCAAAACTCAAAATCGGGAGTAAAGACAACATCGATGTGCTGAAATGCAATTATGCCCTGCGCAGAGATGTGGACTCCAAAGGTCGTCCTGCATCGGGGGTGTATGGCGGAACCATCAACCTAAGTATCGAGTCAACCGATGACACTTCCATCATTGAATCGATGGTAAACCAGTACAAGCCCATTGACGGCTCCATCATTTTCAAGAAAACGGATGAAGATGCCAAGATGAAAGAGCTCACCTGGGAAAAAGGATACATCATCCATTTTCAGGAAGGTATTGACATCACGGGTTCGGAGCCTATGGCTATAGACTTTACAGTGTCGGCTGAAAAGATCAAGATTGGCAATGCAGAGCACAAGAACGAATGGCCTAAGTAGCGGATGCCTGCTATAGATACTATGCTGGATGAACCGCTAACGGTATGCTGCTGATGGCTGTGTTTGCCAATAGTATACTGCACAAAGTGCCTCAGCTTTTGTGCTGTAGTACTTTTATACTGCGTTGCTTCCTTATTTCTAGTCCCGCCAGTCGTCCGGTATTCTGGTTGCAGGCAGGCTTAGTTTAACCGGAAGCAGCGTTGCACTGCTGTTCTTTATTGATCATGCCAACCTTTTGTCATGCAAAACCAGGTGCTTGCACAAATAGAGATCGAGGATGAGCAGATTGCCTATTACCATTCGGTGATCATCCGGCAGCGCTTCAACGAACACCACGAGTTCAGCATCCGTATTCGCTATGATGTGCTGGAAAAGACGGGTGCGTTTAAGCTGAGCGACGCGCAGAAAAAGATCGGCAAGCTGGCCATCATCAAGCTCTTTAAAGCAAGTGATGGCGAACTGGCCTATGAATTCAGGGGATTGATCTGCGAAATAGGGATGGAGCAGGCCGAAAACTTTACCAGCGACCTGGTACTGAAAGGCTACAGCCCCACCATTCTGTTGGAGAACGGTCCCCATTTTCTTTCTTTCTACAAAAAAAGCCTGCAACAGATTGTACAGCAGTTGACCGCTGCCCTGGCGCAATGCAGTGTGCGCACGCAGGTAAAACCGCAGTACAAGAAGCAGATTACCTATATCTGCCAGTACCGCGAAAGCACTTTTCATTTTCTCAACTGCCTGTCGGCCGATTTTGGTGAGTGGTGTTACTACGATGGTATCCAGCTTTATTTCGGCAAGCCTGCCTCGGCGCCCAACATCAGCCTGGTGTACGGCGAAGATGTACAGCAGTTGCAAACAAAGCTGCGCATCCTTCCCCTGGCTTTTTCGAGTTATGCCTATCTCTCCAAGGACGATAAGGTGGTGACGGCAAAAGCGCCTAAGAGCGTGGATGGCCTAGATCAGTATGCCAGTTTTGCCCTCAATGAATCGCACAACGTGTTTGCCGAGCCGGTAAGCTTCCCGGTGCGGCAGCGCGTGAACAGCGAAGGCGACCTGAAGGATTTTGTACAAAAAAAGAAAACGGCTTTGGCTGCCGACCTCGAAGTGCTTTCGGGCAGCAGCGACAATCCCACCATTTGTATTGGCGCCATCGCCGATGTAAAGATCTCAAGGCCGGAGCAAAATGCTTTTGCCAAGGAGGACCTGGGCAAGTTCCTGATCACCGGGGTGGAGCATTACATCAACGAGAACGGCAAGTACTACAATGTGTTTGAAGGCATTCCATCTGGTATCGAGGTCATACCGGTAAAGAACACCATCCAGCCCATCGCCGAGCCCCAGATCGCTACCGTTACCGACAACAAGGATCCCGACAACATGGGCCGTGTGCGGGTGCAGATGCTTTGGCAGCAGGCGGCCAATGAAATGACCGACTGGCTGCGGGTGATGACCCCCGATGCCGGCGGCGGCAAGGACGGCGCCAAAAACCGCGGCCTCGTGGTGGTGCCCGAGCCCGGCGATCAGGTGCTCCTTTGCTTTCGCTACAATGACCCTGATCGGCCTTTTGTGATGGGCAGCATGTTTCATGGCAAGACCGGCGGCGGTGGGGGGCAGGGCAATAATACCAAGAGCCTCACCAGCAAAAGTGGCCATACCGTAACGCTGAATGATGGCGGTGGCATCTCTATCATCGACAAGACCGCCAAGAACAAAATTGAAATTGACGGTACCAACGCCATAACGGTAACGGCGGCTTTGAAGATTGTGCTTACCAATGGCAAGTCTTCGTTGACGATGGAAGGAGATACAATAACCTTAACCGGTGCACACGTAGTAATAGGCGGAAGCGCTGATGCGCGTATGAACAGTGGAGCCCATGGTATCGACATGAAAGCAAATGGCGAAGTGAATGTGGGTGGTGTCAAGACAACTATTTCAGGTTCTGATAATGCTACACTTGTTGGCGCAAAAGCTTTGGTGAATGGAATATCCGAAGTAAAGCTTACAGGAGCTAGTGCTACAGTGAATGGCGATGCGACCATGGATGTTAGTTCATCTGGACCCACCTCTATTCAGGGAGCCATTGTAAAACTTAACTAAGGCAAGTATCAATGCAGTCAAATCCTTTTCAGCAACGAGTTGAATTAATGGCAGAGAAGTGGGAAGAAGCCAAGAGGCATAAGTCTTCAAGGATTGTCCGGCTGCTGTGTGCCCAGGATGAACTGGATATGGTAGATGCTTTTTACACTTTTATGATTGGGGTAGACACGCCGATTTTCGACATTGCTTTTCTTTTTGATTCTAGGTGCTACGATTTGCGGGATTACAGTTTTGCCCTGGTTGCAGAACTCCAGGAAATTGTGGATATCTGGAACAGGAGCGTGAAGGATGAACGCATTGATGATGTTCCGGTTCACTGGCAAGCTGATTTCTCGTTGGCAAAAGATGAAAACCCTGCCGCCCTTTTCATCGACAATTTCAACAAGCTGGCAAATGCTTTAGCACTTCCGGATGGTCTGTTTGTCGTGGCTGTTTTACGGGGTGGTGTTGTTGATTTTGAATTCACTAAATGGTTATCAAAAACCCTGGAGCTGCCTATTAACGCTAAAGTGAAGATATTGATTCACGATTCTATTGTTGATCCTGCATATGAGGGAATTGCAATTGATTTTGAAGGATTGATAACCAGTATTCCCTTGTATTTAGACATGCCCAAAGCCATGGAACAGGCAGCAGCAATGGGTGATCCTAATGATCCGGGTACTCAATACCGCAAAGCTTTTGTAAAGATGATGAATGCCATGGGAGCAGCTAAGCAGCAGGAGGCAGAAACCTGTGGGCGTGCATGTATTGACATTGCCACGAGCAGTATCACTAAGGATCCATATTGGGTAATGCAATTGGTTGTGGTCAATATTGCTTTGGGGAATGACAAAATCCGGTATAAGCAGTGGCATGAAGCACTGAGTTATGCAGACGAAGCTTTGGCTGCAGCGCAGGCTGCCCAACAATATTTCGCCAACAACATGGCTGGAGTGCTGATTGCCCAGGCGCAGATGTTCAGGGGCAGTGTTTACTTTTTGCAAAAAGAATGGAGCTCTGGTTGGAACGATTACAGTGCGGCTTATGAGCTGTTTATACGGGAAGGTAATATGCCACTTGCCATTGAATCATGCAGGATGGCAGGCCAGTGTGCTTTTAAAGAAGGATTGCGTAACGAGGGTTTATCGTTGCTTGCCAAAGGCGTGCGGCTTGGCTTTGAATTGAGTACTGAAGTTGCAAAAGGTTCTACTTACGCCGCTTTGCTGCACCTGCTGTTGTCTTCAAGCTATCAACAATACATCTCCCTTGATGAAGTGGATGCAATAGCAGGCCGCATTTATGGCCCCAATTGGCTTACCGCGATCAGGAATTACCGGCAGGTGCCTGGCCCTCAGCCTGCGGCTGCAACAGAGCCGGTAGATACATAATTAGTTTACTATAATGATTAATTATGAAGGACAGCACCGATAAAATAGCTAGTTGGATGCAACAGAACCCAGGTCTGTTCGGTAAAATGGTGTCGCTCAGTTTTGTAGTGTTGGGTATACTCATCATCATTGGAGCATTTCGAGATTGGGATTGGTTGTATAAGCCCGATGACAGTTATCACAACAGGTGGACCATCGGCCAGGTGAGCCGTTATGCGGGCCGAACCACCGCACGGGTTATTGGTTTTATTGGCGGTCTGCTTTTAATTATAGCAGGAACTGTATGGTCGTATAAATCTTTTACCAAAGGTTGACCAACAAGACTGGATATCTATGACCACCTTTCCCGATATGGATATTTCTGGTTAAAATAAATAAACCACAAACTCCGGGTCATGAGTCATACTGCTTTACCCGATAATGGTACCGGCGAGCACGGTGCCTACAGCGCATCCAAGCATGTGGTGCAGGGTGCGGGTGCCAATGTGCAGGAGGCAAAGGATTCTGTGGGAAAAGCTACTGCTTCTATCAGCAACCTGGTTTCTGGTAAAGGCAATATAGTAGATACCGCACTTGCCGTGAAAGGAGCGGTAGACAATGTAAAAGGGTTGTCGGGCCGGCTTTCAGCAACAGCCATGATGCCGGTAATGAAAGCGCTGGCTGCGTTCAAGGGCCAGGCGGTGCTACCTGCGGGTAAACAGATGGACCCGGTAATGGGTGTGGACGTGCACATGGTTACCATCCCGCCATCACCGGCACCCGTACCTATGCCGCACCCTTATATCGGCATGCTGTTTAATGCCAAAGATTGGGTGAGCTGCTTAATCAATACCTATAAGAAACAAGCCCTGGATGCGCTGCCCTCCGGCGATGAGGATGGGCAGGGGGCAAGCAACGCATTGGCCCAAAACAAAGCAGCAATTGCAGATATAGCCATGGGATTGGCAAATATGAGTGCATCCGTAAAGTTTGGGGGCGCCATACCCCGGGCAGTTACAGGTACCAAGGTGAAGAATGTACCCCATATACCCATGGGTGCCGGTTTTCATCCTGCTATGGATGCGGCCGTTGCAAAAAACAATGGCAAGGCTTTCCTGGGAAGTTTGTTTGTAGTAGCTGATGGCGATCCGATGGTGGGCAGCTTTCACCTTAATTACGATTGTTGGGATGTGGGTGTGGTAGATTTGTTCAAAGGACAGCGTGCAGGCGCCAAGAAAGCTCCGGAACCGGGTAGCCCCAAAGCGGAATTGTTTGTGCCTTCAGGTACTATAACCCCAATTCCATGGTCGCGGCCGGTACTGGTCAATTCTATTCCTACTCCTATTAATCCCATGGCCTTGTTGGACCGTTTGTTCAAGGCGGGTTTAGGCAAGTTGAAAGCCGCCGCTAAGAAAGGCGTGGAGAAAGGACTAACAGCCCTGCGGGGCAAAGTGGGTTGCGGAACCCTGACAGCCGTATCAAAAGCCGTTGGAACAGGACAGAGCCACCCCGTAGATGTTTCAGGTGGCTACTTCTACACAGACAACGAGGATTTTAAATTGCCTGGTCCCATCCCGTTGGTGTGGGAGCGTGTATGGTACAGCAACTCAAACTACAGGGGCCCTCTTGGTTATGGCTGGCACCACAGCTATGATTGGGGGCTGGCTGTGGACATGGAAGCCGGAACAGCAGTAGTACGGATGGCAGATGGACGGCCAGCCGATTTCACTAGTCTTCCGGTTGCAGGGTCGCCTGTGTTCAACCGGGGTGAAAAGTTGTTCCTACACCTGCATGAAGAAGGTTATTTCTACGTTACTGACAAGGATTACCTAATATATCGCTTCACTAAAGCTGAGTACACAACCGGGCAAAGTAAAACCGAATGCAGGCTGCTGCAAAGCATTGCCAACCTCGCCGGTTTCGCCATTCGATTTTCCTATGATGAAAATGGCCGGTTGAAGCGGATTGTGGACAGTGCCGGACGCAATCTGGTTGTGCTAACGGATGCACACGGCTGCATCACCAGCATACAGGCGCCGCATCCGCAATTTGCTGGCCGCAGCTCGTTTACCATTGCCAGCTATACCTATTCCGACGAAGGTGATCTCCTTCAACACAAGGACGCCCTTGACCAACCCATGTTATTCGAGTACCAGGCCCACCTGATGATGCGGGAGGTATGGCGCAACGGCCTTACCTGGCAGTTCCGTTACAGCAAGCCCGAAGGACCGGATGCCAAGTGCATTGAAGTGTGGGGCGATGAAAACCTTTTGCACTATTCCTTCAACTATACCGATCCGGCCTGCACGGTGGTGACGAACAGCCTGGGGCACCGGAAACTCTTTTACCACCGGAATGGCGTAGTTACCAAATACATTGACCCAAATGGCGCGGCATGGATTTACCGCTACAACCGCTTTAACGAACTGGAAGGAGAAACTGATCCGCTGGGCAACGAAACGGTTTACGCCTATGATGAATGGGGCAACCGCATTGCGGTTACTGACCCGGCTGGTGGTTTTGTGCAAACGGAGTTTTACCATCCGCAATTTCACTTTGCTGCCACCGGTGCTGTGGATGCAGCAGGTGGGCGATGGAAGTGGAGCTACAATGAAAAAGGTGCTGTCCGGGAGCGGGTGAATCCGCTTGGGGCAAAAACAGTTTATCAGTACGAAGACGGCCTGCTGGTGGAAATCATCAGCGACAGCGAAGCTGTGACCCGCCTGGCTTACGATGAGGACCGCAACCTGCGCTCCATTCAAACCGATGATGGCGCCACCACGGAGTACGCGTATGATGTTTTGGGAAACTGCACCGAAGTGGTGAACCCCAACTGCGTAAAGCAGAGGCGCATTTATGACCTGAACAGCCGCATCACGAGGGTGCTGGATTTTGACGGCAACGACATTTTACTCGACTACGATGGCTTGGATAATGTGGTGCGCTACCGCGACAAACAAAAAGACGTTCGCTACACCTACAAAGGGCTGAGTAAACTGACCATCCGCACCGAGGCCGGCGCTACCATTGGTTTTGTGTACGACACCGAAGAGCAGTTGCGTACAGTGGTGAACGAGCACGGCCTGGCCTACAGCTTTTTGCTTGACCCAGCTGGCAACGTGGCGGAGGAACTCGGTTTTGACAACATTACCCGCAAATACGAAAGAAATGCGGCTGGCTGGGTTACCAAGGTGAATCGGCCAGCCGACCGGTTCACGAAATACAACTACGATGCCTGTGGCCGGGTAACAGAAGTAGCATACAGCGATGGCGCAAAAGAGCAATATGCTTATCGTACTGATGGTGCTTTGCTGAAAGCAATAAACGATGCCGCTTCCGTGCAGTTTGACCGGGATGTGATGGGCAACATTACAAAAGAAACCGTAAACGGCGAATGGATCCTTTCGGCATACGACGTATTGGGTAACCGGGTAAAAACAATCAGCAGCCTTGGTGCAGACATTACGCACCAGTATAACAAAATGGGCGATGTGGTTCAAACAGAAGCGAACGGCTGGCTGGCCCGTTTTGGTTACGACAAACTGGGGCTGGAAACAGAACGCACCCTGCCAGGCAACCTGGTAAACAAGTGGCAGCGGGACCGCATTGGCCGCCCGGTGTTGCAGGAAGTAGGTCAAAAAGCAGGTTCATTTTTTAACCGGCGCAAGCAAAGGCAATACACCTGGGATGTAAACGACCGGCTAAAGCAGATCCGCGACGAAAAAGGCGTGACCCGCTTTGAGCACGATGCCTGGAGCAACCTGGCAAAAACAGTTTTTCCAAATGGAGAAGAGCAACTACGTAACCCGGATGCTGTGGGTAACCTTTATCAAACTGTTAACCGCAAAGACCGGGAGTATGCGGCTGGCGGGCAGTTAAGAAAAGCTGGTGGCTGGCAATACAGTTATGATGCCGAGGGAAACCTGGTGAAAAAAGAGCACGTGGGTGGCGATGTGTGGCTGTACAAATGGAACAGCGCCGGCATGCTAATCAAAGTGGTGCGGCCCGATCAGGCCGAAGTAAGCTTTGCCTACGATGCTCTGGGCCGAAGGTTGAGTAAGCGCTACAAAAACACAACCACTAAATTTGTTTGGGACGGAAACGTACCGCTGCACGAGTGTAAAGAACACTCCATTACGGGTGAAAAGTTAAGCGACGTGCATGTTGGTGAAAACGGCATTACCACTTGGCTCTTTGATACGGATAGCTTTGCGCCTTGCGGAAAAATAAAAGGCGATAAAAAGTATAGCATTGTGACGGACCATTTGGGCACACCGGCGCAGATGTACAAAGAGGATGGAGGTTTATTTTGGGAAGGGGAATTGGATAGCTATGGAAAGGTGCGGATGGAGAAAGGTGAGTTGGGTAGTTGTCCATTTCGATATCAGGGGCAGTATGAGGATGTGGAGACGGGATTGTACTACAATAGGTTTAGGTACTACGACAACCAAATCGGTAATTATGCTTCGCAGGATCCAATTGGAATTGCTGGGAATAATCCAACTATATATGCCTATGTAAAAGATTTCAATAATAGATTGGACCCTTTTGGATTGGCTTGTCAGTTATGGACTCCAACAGGTAGTAAAACGTCCGCTCAAAATGCATTTGGGCATTTCGATAAGCATAAAAAGGAATTTCCTGAATACCAAAATTCATTGCAGTACGTGAAAGGTGCACATGCTTTCACTAGCTCACCTCCACCTGGTACTTTCATGAGGACTAGGACTAATGGTGAAAATGTTTACTATCATCCGGGTACAAATACTTTTGCGGTAACGAAAGCGGATGGAACTCCAAAAACAATGTTTAGACCAAACCCAGCAGAGCATGGACACGCTACTAACCAAGATTATTTTGAATCCCAAGCTCCCGGCCCTTCATCAGTTTTTTCTGGCCCTTCAAAACCTAGCTGACTAATATGGAAGATTTGAAAAAAGATTTTAGATGTAGGGTTTGTGGTTTAGAACAAATTGAAAAACCTTGGGGTGATGATGGGGCAACTCCTTCATTTGAAATATGTGATTGTTGTGGGGTTGAATTTGGATATGAGGATTCCACCGAGTTATCAATTAAGAGATACAGAGAAGATTGGCTTAGAAGAGGAGGGGAGTGGTTTGATAAGAAGGCGAAGCCTATAGATTGGAGTCTTGATGAACAGATTAAGTATGTAGGAGTATAGCTTTTTCTAATGATAGACATTGCAGGGCTTCTGGTGATACTTCAGGCGAAACAATTTCGCCTTTGGTGTGCCGCCTAGCCCTGTGCGTTTGCTGCACCAACAATTTAGGATGATTCAGATTAATTTAAACTGACTGCCTTACCGTGCTTATAAGTGTAACAGAAAAAATGCACCAATGGCTGTTGAAGGCTTCACTACTAAACTAGCTTGGTCTCAGTTCCAAAATTTTACCACCCGCCCGGCTTTTGAGACGGAGGATGCCCAAATACACTCAAAAATGGGTTTCAGCAATATCAAGCTGAAATCAAAAGGCAAATCGGTGGGCATTGCAGATATAGATATCAAGCTTTACCTCGTATCAGAAGAATGTTGGGTGGTAACAAAGGAAATGTCGAATTATTTACTAAAACACGAGCAAGGGCACTATGATATTCTGGCGCTCAGTGCAAGGGAGTTATATAAAAAGCTGCTGACTTTATCTGCACTCAATACCCAACAGCTTCAGGAAAGTGTAACGCAGCTTAGCGAAAAAACACAGGAGCGGGTAAAGAAAGTAGATGAACGCTACGACCAGCAAACGAACCACAGCAGGGACAAGGCTGCACAACAAATCTGGGATCAGAAAATTGCTGCCGAAAAACAAAAGCCTGATGGTTCTATTGACAACCTGCCCTGATGATTTCCTGCCATCAACAAGAACTCATTTATCTCTTACAACGCGATCAACTTAGACCAAATTTTTTAACATGCATCCCAATACCTACCTCCAAGTCCGCGGCTATATTACCCAGGAGCGCTACCTCAAATACAAAAGCCTGCCCCAGATGGAAAGCCTGCTGGGCTTTCAACAAGGTCGTTTAAAAGAAGGCGCCATAGTTGCGGTGCTCGACCAGATGCCGGCAAAAAGCGGCTTTGAGCTGGCCGGCTACTCGCAGATGGCCGAGCATAAAATCCCTAAAGACTTCACCAAGGGGCTCGATACCAACAAGCTAAAGGAAATCCTGATCAAAGAGGTGTTCACCCTCACCGGTGAAAAGCGGCTGGTAAAGGTTTTGCCTTTTTCAAAACACAAGGTCAACCTGTCCAACGACCTGCAATATCCGCCGGGTCAGGGCATACCGCAGTGGAAGCTTTCGGATACTTTGTTTGCGAGGGTAGTGGCGGTGGTGAAGCCGGGGCAGGTGTATTTCTGAAGTGAAAAAACGGCTCAGTACCTGCAGCTTGATTTTATTCCATTCGGGTACTGCTCTTTTTAACCAGGATGTACAAGGAATCCACCTGTGTTTGGCATCCTGAGCGCAGCGAAGGATCTGATTTTACTATTATCGAAATGGAATTTGGAAGGTGGCCGCTTTTTAAACTAGTATGCAGCATATAGTTCAGATCCTTCGCTGCGCTCAGGATGCTAAGAAAGAATGCTGCTGTGATGACAAGGCGTAATTGGTGTTAAAGCAAACAGGTACTTCCTTAACCCCATTAGCCGAGGGCTTGGTGGACGAAGGTGCACATCCATCCAGATGCAACCCGGGTTATTTATTTGCCTCCCAACTTGTTCACTCCTGCAATATCAGGCACCTGGAAAAAGGGCAGCAGCAATTTGCAAAATTCATCTTCTTTGCGTTTTCATCTCTTTGCGCACTTTGCGTGAAATATCCTCCTGCTCATAAATAAGTATCCGTTCCCAGTACCGAATTGGCTGTACTGAATTCATCCGCCAAACGGGTTTGCCGGCTTTCTTGCGGCAGGTTGATCTCGGTTACAATATCCAGGTGTACAGGCAGCAGGTAATCGCATAACAACTCCAGTATCCGGCTGTTTTTGCGGCCGGGCAGGAATTGCTGGAAAGCATCGGGTGTTACCGGCCCGATGGTTACAACTATTTCATCCAAACCTTCCTCCATTACCATGTTGCCCGTGCTGAAGTCAATACCCAAAGCCTGTGATCCCAGACTGGACATAATGGGTGTTGCCGGGTGCTGGGGCAACTGCCGCCGCAGGCTGATGCTTACGGGCAACTGGAACATCAGTTCCATAACGGTAGCCACCTTGGGATGATCGTCGCGGATGTTGTGAAGGATGGGTAGGAGGTGAAGCAGGATATCGGACTGGCGGTTGTCCAAGTACTGGAACAGTTCCCACTCGTCGCGGAAGATGCTGATCAACTCGTCGTAAAAGGTGCGCATATCCAGGCGGTGCTCGTACATAGCCATCTGCATCCGCAGGTAGTTGATGGTGGCCTCAAAGGGGAGGAAGAACTTGCGGGCATCTTCCTCCTGCCGGCGCCGCTGTTTCATGGCCTGGATGATCGCTTCTTCTGTATCCGTATGTCGGTGGGTAGAGGCATCGTGGAAAATGCCTTCGGGCAGCATATCGTACAACCCGTCGCGGGGCGTCTGGATCACAGTAAATTCCTTGTGGTCGTAGTTCGACTCTGCTTCGTTAATGGCCTCAACGTCCTTCCGGAGTGATCGCTTTTGCCCACCCATCCCCTGTATCAGGATGCGCTCCGCCGATACCCCCTGTGCCACGAGCTCCGCGGCAATCACTTCGGCCCTGAAGTCCTGCACCAGGTTGCCCATGGTGGTCAGCAGTAGGTGATCTGCATATTGCATTGCATTTTCCTTTTGATGTTATACGGAAATAAACAGCTTGGAATGGGCGTTTATAAAAATTGTTAGCTCCTCCGCGTCATTTACTCCTCTGCGCCCTCAGCGTGAAACAAACCCCTGCCATACGTTCGCAATCACCTTATTCCGCCATCATTACCCGGTAATTGTTGCTCATGCCCGAGCGGTTACGGAGCTTGTTGCGCAGTTGTTCGCATAGCACCTGCCAGCCGGCTGCATCCAACGGCGGACCGCCATTGGGCACCAGCTTTACGTCGATGGTGCGGGTAAACGACTCGCTGGGCAAGGCCGATAGCTCGTACCCTTTCTCCACCCTTACCTCTTTGATACGGCTGCCCAGTTCATAGAAACAAAAGTTGCGGATGTCCTCCTTGGTAATGATGCGGTCGCGGGTCATGATGCCATAACGAAAGGCGTTCAGCCGTTCTTCGGGCCGCAACCGGTTTTTGCCGCCAATAGTAGGCGTCAGCAATTGGGCGGAGCCTGGTTTTACCACAAATCCTTTGGCCATCTGCAGTTGGGTACCGCTTCGCAGGTTGTTGGCCAGTTCGGCAAGTGTGGTCCAGTATTCGGCATACAACAGCTCTTTGCCATCAAAGGGTTTTACCAGGATGTAGTTGGGCACTTCTGCAGCGTCTTCGGTATAGGCCCTTGTTTTTTGTTCCATCAGGGCCATCTTCTGGTTCAGTTCTTTAAGCGTGGTGGCAATAAAGTCGTAGCCATAAGCGGCAAATGCCGCACTCTCGCTGCGCAGCAGTTCCATCAGGTAGCTAATCAACTCGCGGGCATTGCGACTGTCGAACCTTTCGGTGCCACCATTACGGAGGGTGTAGGTGCCCAGCGGTTCTTCCTGTGTTTTGCGATAGGGCATCTGCCGGTAGGTGTGCGTGTCATCGGTAAGGGTATGCATGGCCAGGAACTGCTCCTGTGCGCCGGTTTTCAGCGGGATGATATTGCTGCCGCCTTTAAGCCGGTATTTCAGGTCGTTGTGCTTTCGGTTCATGACCGGGAATGCATTGAGGTACACATCCACTTCGTTGAGCAGGTCCTGCTGCATGCCTTCGGGGAATTTTACCTGAACCCATAGCAGGGGCTGTGTCAGTTGCTCCAAGTCGGATGGTGCAAAGTGCTCGGTGAACTGTGCTGGATAAGCGGCCATCTTTGGTTCATACTGCGACAGGGCAAAGTTGCCAAGCCCCATGAACATGGGATGGTAGTATTGCAGGATGTCGTGGGTAATAATGGAAAGCAGGTCGCTTTCCAGGAAGCGTGTAGGCTCCTGCGGTGCAGCTGCAATTTCGGGGTAGGCGTAACCTTGTGTGGCTTGCAGTTCCTGCTGGCCACACCGCCACCTGCTGAGGGAAAGGTATTGGTAAACCCTTTTGGCCTGCAGGGGCTCTACGCTGTTCCAGTCGAAATAAAAAGTCAGGTGGTCCACAGCCTCGATGCTGGGGGGCAGGTGCAGTCCCAGCCATAATAAGCCATTTTCCATGTGCCGGGTTTTGGTGCCTCGTGCCTGCAGGCGTTTGCGGCTGCTGCCTTCGTAGGAAAACAGGTTGCTACCCGTTGCCATGTGGCTGATCTGAATATGGGTCAGCTGAACGGGCACCAGGGGGGTAAAATGGGCCTCCGGACGCGGCTCGCCATTATCCTGGGGGCGGTTGTCCTGTACTACAAACCCCATGGTAGCATCCAGCACTTCGCTGGCTTCAGCGGGATAGGCCTGCATGATGGCATGCGCCGGGCTGGGCGCCGTTAGAAAGTCGGGCGAAAGCAGGCCGGAAATTTTTTCCAGTATCCGTACCTGGGTGTCTTTTACTTCGTTACCCAGGTTGTATAACTCCAGGGAGAGCGCTTCGAGGATCAGTTTCACCAGCGGGTCCAGGTCTTCGGTGTTGCGGATGCCCCAATAACTCAATGCGTGCCGCAGCATGCGGCTCTTGATGACCTCTTTCGAACTTACATACTCGGTAAGCATGGTGTGTGGTTATGTGTTGGTACCAGAATAATGAATTATTGAAAATTCATCGGGCTGATTAAGAGGTGTCTATTTTTCACTCCTCTGCTCCTCCACGTCCTTTCAATGCGACCTGCGCAAAGGCTTTCAATCAACCGACAAAGGGCTCAGGAACAAATTGGTTTGGAAAAGAAAGGACTCGCCTGTTTGTTTGATTACACCGCTTACCCCGATGTCCACTCTTTTTTTGATCTCCACGGTATGTTTGTAGGGGTTGAACCGTTCAATGTCCGAGATGGATACGGTGATGTCGATATTCGCCAGTCGGTATTCGTGGGTGCCAATGGAGCGCAGCAGCGACTGCCGGAGCTTTTCTTCCCACAAGCGGGCGCTTACAATCAGTTCGAAATCGAGGTCCCATATTTCGCACCCATAAGTTGGGTCGCAACGGTGCTCACCAAAACGGGTCATGATAATCAGGTCGAGGTTGCGTTTGATGGAACTATCCAGGTCGCAGGTTGGCAGGTCGTGCCCTTTCATGATAACGTCCGTTTTAATCGGGATGCGGTAGTTGCGTTGCTGCATACGCTGGGTATTAAGCAGTGAATGGTTATTGTTTTGCGCTTGTATAAAGAGGTGCATCATACGGAGCGAATCGAATGCTTTAGGTAGCAGGATAAAAATCGGGGCTTGTTAAACTTCTGCTTCTATATATGCGTAATGCTGTAACTCAGTTGATTAAAAATATTAATTTATTTTGCTTTTTG
Source organism: Cnuella takakiae (assembly GCF_001953305.1). GTDB lineage: Bacteria > Bacteroidota > Bacteroidia > Chitinophagales > Chitinophagaceae > Flavisolibacter > Flavisolibacter takakiae. The sequence continues at coordinate 5,404,646 of NZ_MTFE01000010.1, read as the reverse complement.
CCATCATTATTCTTTAACTTACTTCTAGATAAATCTCCCTTGCCTTAAACGTACTCCTATAACTTCTTTCCTTTACTGAAAGCCTTACACCTTCGGGTGCTCCTTACCCCCTGAATACGCATTTTCGTACGCTGTGTTCGTAGCCAGTGGAATTATTGATTACAACAGAATAAAGAAAAGCTAACTGCAATTACCGGATTTAATGTTCAGAATGGCATTTGCTAACACCAGGGTTTAAATAGCCCGGGTAAAACCATTATACATGCCCTCGCTTCAACTGAATGAATCCATGAGAGTGGCGGTTGAAATCGCCCAGTCATTGGCAAAGGAGTATCAAAATGAATACTTCTATCCTGCGCATCTCCTGCGTGCCTTATTGCACAAGGATGTTGGCCTGAAGAGTTTCTTACAGGCCATTGGCAAAGACCCCGGATATATACTGGAGTGGGCCGAGATCCGCATGGAAGAGCATCCCAAATCTTCAAGGGTAAAAGAGCTGATCAGTGGAGACGATAAGGTGCGCGCCTTGTTCGAGGAAGCCGAACTCCTGCGCATCCGCATGGGCCAGGATTCCATTTCTCCTATCCTTGTTTTGGCAGCAATAGCTAAGCCAGGTGTGGCTTTCAGCAGCGATCAGCTTAAATCATTTCCTGTAAAAGAAAAAGAAATACTGGAAGATTATATCCAGACAACCGAGATACAACAGGCGCTTAGTGCCAATGCACCCGAAAGCAAACCTGCCGCAAATGGGGCGTTATTTAAGTATTGTATCGAACGTACAGCGTTGGCGAAGGAGGGTAAAACTGATCCTATTGTGGGCAGGGACAGGGAAACCCGGATGATGCTGGAAATACTTTGCCGACGCACCAAGCCCAATGTGATCATCACCGGTGAGGCGGGTGTGGGTAAGACCGCACTGATTGACGGACTGGCCCTGGACATTGTGCAGCAAAAAGTACCGCCGCAGATTGCGGGCTCCCTCTTGTATGAACTGGACCTGGGTGCGTTGGTGGCCGGTGCCTCGTACAAGGGCGAGGTGGAAGACCGGCTTAAGAACATCATTAAGGAGATCAAGCAACAACCCAAGGCCCTTCTGTTCATTGACGAGATCCATATATTGCTGGATAATAAATCGGGTGGCATTGGCAGTGGTGCGGCCAACCTGCTCAAGCCCGAACTGGCGAGGGGCGAACTAACAGTAATTGGTGCCACTACCACAGACGAATACCGAAAATTCATAGAAACGGACCAGGCCTTTGTACGCCGCTTTGAAGTGGTGCAAGTAGCTGAACCCGACGAAGTATCGGCAGAGAAAATGGTGCGTGGCTTAGCACCCAAATTTGAGGAGCACCACCAGCTAAGCATCGACAAAGACGCAATTGGCGATTGCGTGCGCTTGTCGAAGCGGTACCTGAAAGGCCGCCGCCTGCCTGATGCTGCAATAGACCTGCTGGATGGCACCATGGCTGCCATCAAGCTGATGGTGCAAACAAATAAGCAAGAACTCCTGGAGTTAACAAACCAGTTTGATACTTTAAAAGCCGATGCCGCCGGCGACGATGCAGAAAAAATGCAGGAGTACCAGTGGCTGATTTCCGTGTTGCACAACAAGATCAGCCCCGTTTTGCTGGGAAAGCTGGACGATGCAACGCAAACGGATAAACTGGAAAGCGCTGAAGAACTGGAGCAGTACCTGTCGCGCAGCCTGTCGGAACTGCTAAGGCATGCCGATGATGGGAAAGCCAACGTGAGCAGGGAGGACATAGCAGCTGTTGTATCTTATAAAACCGGTATCCCCATGGGCAAAATACAGGCCCAGGAGCAGGAGAAACTGCTGCACATGGATGCATTTCTTAAACGCAGGGTTGTGGGACAGGACTACGCGGTAAAAGCTTTGTGCGACGCTATTCTGGAGTCGCGCAGCGGACTCAACAAAAAGGGGCAACCCATTGGTTCCTTCTTTTTTCTGGGACCTACCGGAACGGGTAAAACGGAGCTTGCCAAATCCCTAGCTGAATTTTTGTTTCTGGATGAAAAAGCCATGATCCGCTTCGATATGTCCGAGTTCAAGGAAGAACATTCAGCGGCATTATTGTATGGCGCACCTCCTGGCTATGTAGGTTATGAAGAAGGCGGCATGCTGGTGAACAAAATCCGGCAAAAGCCTTATTCCGTTTTGTTGTTTGATGAAATAGAAAAAGCGCACCCTTCAGTATTTGATACTTTTTTGCAAATTCTGGATGAAGGACATATGCATGACCGCTTGGGAAAAGAAGGCGATTTTTCCAATGCCCTCATCATCTTCACTTCCAATATAGGCAGCGAATGGATTGCCGAGCAGTTCAGTGCAGATGAAGTGCCTTCATCAGCTAAACTGATGGAGCTGATGGCCAGGTATTTCAGGCCCGAGTTTCTGGCCAGGCTTACTGAGATCGTGCCTTTTTCGCCCATCCGGGAGGACAATATCGTGCGCATACTGGAGATACAGATGCGGGGACTATTGGAAGCATTGGACAAACAGGGAATCAATTTGCATGTGTCGGAAGAAGCGAAAAAGTATTTGGCACTGAATGGTTTTACACCCAGATATGGTGCCCGGCAGATCTCCGGTGTCATCCGTAACCAATTGCGTAGACCCATTTCCAAATACATCGTTGCAGGTACGCTCCGAAAAGGCAGTACGGTGCGGGTACAACTGGAACAGGAAACGCTGTCCTGGAACATTGAATGACAATAAGCTTTAACCAAAACAATAAAATACAACTTATGGCACAAGTGAAACCAGGAATCGCCACTACCATACTGGCACCGGACCCTATGGGTGAAGGGTTCGTTGAGATCTCTCCCAACAAAACACTGTTCATACAAAAGCTTACCAATGAGCCGCCGGAAAAGCCTGGGCTTGTGGAAGGCCTGCAAACAGTGGAACAGGTATTCGAGCATTTCCAACCCAATATTGACGTGGAGCTCGATAAGGAAGATGGCAGCACCTTAAAAGAAAATTTCCGCTTCAAAGGGCTTGCTGATTTTGATACCAAAAGCCTGATCAATCAAAGTGGATTTTTGAAGAACCTGAGTCTGGAGCAGGATGCTTACCTGCGTATTGCAAAGCAGTTGGGCTCAAATAAAACACTGCAGAACGTTGTCAATAACCCGGAATCGAAAGCTGCGCTGGTCAATGCATTAAAAGCGCTCGTGCTTGAGTTAGAAATAATGGAGCATGAATAATTCAACTGTAGTTAACTGAAATATTAAACCCAAAAACTTAAGTCATGGCTGGAGAAGCTAATGAATTGAATATGCAACCGCAGGCAGTAGCCGAGCAACAGGTGCTTGATGTGCCCTCTCTTGAAAACGCGCTTTCCGCACTCAGCAAGCAGGGCGGGTTTGATTTTCTTGAGTCTGTTGTTGACGGTGTAGATAATCTAAATCCTGCACGCAAAGCAAAGCGAAACATTTTCAAGGAATCGAGCAAGAAAGCACAACGTGCCGAGCTGCGTAAGCGAATACAGATGTGGGTTGACCTGCTTGCCAACGGGCAGTCGTCGGGTACAATGGCCATCACCGCTAACGAAAAGGCGGGTGCAGCGGAAGTTTTGTTGAAGAGCAACCTGAAGAAAACCTTGCAGGAAACCCGCGAACTGGAGGAAGCTTATCGCACAGTTCACCAGTTTTATAAAAATACAGAAACCCCCAAGCTGAAGAACGTTGTGATCATGAACGCTGCTTTGGAAAAATTGAAGGATACAGACGATCCGCAGTTTATCGAGTTTGCAGCAGCCGAATTGAAAAAGCGGTATGACAAACTGGATATGCGCCAGAACTATTCGCTGATGGTAATTCCTGGTTACTTGGGATCGAACATGGTGCTGGATAAATGGTCCAAAATGGCCTATGAAAACAAGGTGATGCTGGTTACTGATTTTGTGAATGCCGAAAGTCCGGCGGAGGCCCTAAGCATGTTCAATGGCGAAGACCTTACCAGTGCCGATCCCCACAAAGCCAACGTGATAATGACCTGCAACTACCTGGTAGGACGTGGCCGGAAATCGGAAGTGGGAGAAGAGGAAGACCTTTATGTTCCCGGGTCGGCTGCTCTGGCGGGAAAAATGTATTGCACCAAAATGTCGCAACCTGTGGCCGGAAAAACTTATGGCTTGCTTGATGAAGTGGAGGCTGTGCGGTTTGATCAGCAGAAAGGTGATATCTCTGAATTGGAAAACGTAGGCCTCGTGCCGCTGGTGGGCGAGTGGGGCAGGGTGATGCCTTTCTCTGCGAAAACCCTTTTTACTGGCGACAACCTGGGTATGAAAACTTACTCGGTAGTGCGGGTATTCGATTTTATTGCCAAGGTGCTTTCCGACTTTCTCAACCGGCGTGCATTTGAGTTGTGGAATACCAAGCTGGAACGCAACCTGCGCTCCCAGATTGTGAAATTCCTGGATGGCATACAAGGACCCGATAAACTGATCGAGAAGTTCCAGATCATCCGCTTTGAACGGGACGAAGATCAGAAGGATCGCATTTTTGTTGACATCCATATCACTCCTTTCTTTCCGGCCAAGAGTTTCCTGGTGATGTTGGATGGGTACAAGGGTGATGATGGGGAGGAGTGGAAGGCCCAGTTCAAACAACAATAATTGTTTTGTTCCGGCACCGGTTGCCGGCAGCCTCCGGGTATGCAGCTGTGCAAATTGGCTGCGGCCCTGGAGGTTTAAAGCGTTAGCAAGGTAGTATCATCACTTGAATTGGTTGTTGCAAAAGCTGTTATGGTATGGAACAATCGCAAAAGCTTTTTTTGATCGTTGTTGGAATCATCTTTTTATGCGCCATCATCCTGGCGGTAGTGGCTGCCCGGTTGTGCGGTATGCTCGCTGTAAACGGCCGCACATTATTTGGCTATGCTTTACTGCAGGTATTGCTCACAACGCTGCTTGCGCTAGCCTGTAGTTATTGGGTGCAGGATCCATTTGTTCTTTTTTGGCTTATTGGCTTTATCTTCCTAATGGCAGGCATGGTGCATAATCGTTATGTGCTCCGCCGCCACCGGTCTGCAGTGAAGGGGGGCAATTTCCGGCTGTTATTAGCTGCATCCGTCCTGGCACTTACGCTGGTAATTTTTTCTTCAGGCATTTTTGCCTTGGTGCAGTTCTTTGTGCTTGATCCTTATTTCCTTTTTTACCCTGTTTTGCTGAGCGCTTTGCTGTTTGTTGTTCCCATGTTTACCTGGCACAGTTTCCTGGCAGCCTATGCTATTCCTCCAACCCTTTATCCATCATGGACCTATCCTTTAAACAATCCGCCTGTTTATCCCGATGATATAACCCAAGAGCGCTTATTGGTAGTGGGCCTTGAACTGACGAAGACGCCTGGCGAGCTCAAGAAAACTTATTTCCGGGCTAAAGTGCCGGAGACCATGAAACTGGGAGATTTTTTATACCACTTCATCTCCGATTATAATGACCGGAACCCCAGGACAGCTATTGTTTTCAAGGATGATAATTATGAGCCGGAAGGATGGGTTTTGCATACCAGGGGAAAATGGTATGAAGGTGTGAAAGTGCTGAACCCGGAATTTACCATCCGGGAAAACAGCATACAGGAAAACACGATTGTGGTTTGTGAACGTACAACCCCGCAACAGTTTCTTTTTAACCAACCCGAAAAGCAGCTTTCATGAGAGACCGGCAACGATACCAGTTTGTGAACTGGAAAGATGGCATGAAGATCAATAAGGATCATTTTATTGATCAGAATAATGCGGTTAAAGATGCTATGGCTGACATTGCTGCACTCAACCTTTCTCCATATCGCTATGGCATATTGCCGCCAACATTGGCAGGTGAAACAAACTTTTCTGCAAAGATTTCACTGGACAATACCGGGGCCATTCAGGTTGTGGTAGATGCCTGCCAGGCCATCACACCGGGAGGGGTGCGGATAGCTTTACCAGCTTTTGGTTCTTCGGTTGCGGCAAGCGAAAGCGAAAGACCCAGTTTCACCCTGCCCTTTTCGCCGCTTACCGATGAATTGGAGTGGTACCTGCTCCTGGTGGTCAACCCCTTTGTTACACAGCCTGCAGGGCCGCTTGACCCTTATGCGGATCCGCCCCGGCACCAGTACGTCATACCCACCTATTCCTTCGAGCTGCTGAGTGCTACCCAGATGAAACAATTTGCCCAATACCCTTATGCACTTGCGGTGGGTAAACTTTTTGTTTCCAACGGCGAAGTAAATGTGGAAGATTATTTTATTCCGCCCTGTTATGCGGTACATGCCCATCCCGAGCTGGTGTCCCTGCTTGGAGAGGTGGATGGCTTTCTGGCGGCACTTGAACGGCATTGCAGCAAAACGGTACAAAAGATCTTTCAGAAAAGCCAGCAGGGCCGGATAGTGGAGTTGGTGCAATTCCTCTGCGACCGGGTAATCCTATACCTGGGCCAGGCCCTTAGTGCTGCCAGGTGGACCCTGCTTTATGATTCTCCTTCCGCACTTTTCTATACGCTGGCAAGTTTGGCCCGGGTCATTCGCAACACCATTGACCTGCGTATCGGATCGGGTAAGGATGAACTGATGGGTTATATGGGCAATTGGTGCGACCTCAATCCCGGTGAGCTGGAAAGCATGCTATCAAGTATTGCCAATATGAAGTACGATCATAACGATGTGAATAAAAATATATCCGAGGCCGCAGTATTTGTAAAAGTGATGAACAAGTTGTTTGGCACCCTTAGCCAGTTGGATATGATCGATAAGAAAAAGGAAAAGGAAAGACCCATTGTATTTGTAAAAGAGGAAGCTATCGATGAAGCACCGGTAGGAGGAAGCAAGCTGAAACGGTTTGGATAATTGATCCCGTATATAATTAAAATTCGAAAGATAATTTGTAAGCCAATAATGAATGCTTATGAAACCATTGAATAGGGCCGAACGCAATAGTGCCTTTATGAACTTCTTGCTGGTGTTCCTGCTTACAGTGGCCACCATCATGGCCGTTGTATTTTTTAGTATCAGGGTACCCAGTAAACAAAATGAAAAGCTAAGGGAGCGGATTGCTTTTATGGAAGCCGAGAACGCTTTCGCCGAAAAATTTGGACTGGCCATGCAGGGAACTTTAGAGGCCCTGGCAGGTTACGATTCTGGCAATGAGCCCTGCTATGTAACCAGGCGGAGAGTAGATAGAAAGCTTGCCGATTTAAACCGTTTAGCCAACGAAAACCCCGATCCGGATAACCAATTATACGACTTGGTGTACCAGCAGTTCAGCAACCTGAACGAAGCCAAGGCTAAAGCCAAGGACCTGGAAACAGAACGCGGCTACCTGCAACAATAATTCCAATCTGATTTATGCACAACCATCCCAATTTCTCCGGTAAACTGATGCGCCTGGACCGCCGTGTTTGGCTGGTGATGGGCGTCACTCTTTTATTGAGTATGTTGTTGTTGGGTTTCAAAAGTTTGGGCAAACGAAATTGTGCTGCCTTGCAGGTTACGGTAGATGGAAAGCAGGAAACGGGAGTGGCCGTACGAAAGCCCAAAACCATGGTGCAGTTCTCCGTAAATGCGGCTAGCGGGCAGGCAATTTGGAACTTTGATGATGGCACTGGTGTGCTAAAAGGCAATAGGGTGATACACCAGTTTGTCAGAGACGGAAACTACCGGGTGGTGGCCTACCTGCCAGGCGGCTGTACCTACGAACAGTTTGTTTCTGTGCGCAACCTTTCATTTTTAAATCAAAGTGCCAGTGTGGAGATTGATATTTTGGAAGAGCCCGTCAAACCTAAAGTAGGCGACCTGGTGCACTTTTACGGGATCACTAATGTGCCTGCCAAAAGGTATGAGTGGCGGTTGCTGGAAAGTAGTGATTCGGCGCAGTATGGTACGGTGGCTGTCTTTCATTTTCCCAATCCGGGAACTTATAAGGTGCATCTCAAACTGGACAACGATCCCCGTAAGGTTAGGGTAAAGATGGTCACCATTAAAGCTGATATAGCTGCCGAGGCTTTTCCTGGAGCTGGCAACAGTGATATGGGTGGACTGCCATCCATTCCAGCGGGAAGTGCTGGTGGTGAAAACCCGTTTGAAAAACTGGAACCAGCCAACACACCAGGAGTCAGTGTGCCATCCGGCGGACAAGAGCAGGCAGAGGGCGGGAAAACGCCCAAAAAAGCAATGGACCCTGGGACATTTAAAGATCAATTGATTGAAGTGATTGCGGGAGCCAAGGAACTTTCTGAACTATACCCCTACCTGGATTATGGTGAAAGTACCAAGGTGCAGGAGGAAGGTAAACCCATGCTGGTAAACATCGGCCCTTTTTGCAGGGATATGATGCGTAGGAAGGGTGCACAAATTGAGCAGGTGCAATTTTCTTTGGATGATAAAAGAGCCATTCAGATCATAAAGGTGAAAGTGCTGGAGCAAAAAAAGAAAAAAGGTTTCCTGGGTAGTTTATTTGGTGGCAAGGACAAATGATGCCGGCCAACCTTAAAATGTATAGTTGTTGCTTTTACTGAAGATTACTAACTTTTAACCCATACATTGTTCACCTGCATACGCCCATCTTCTATATGGACAAATCAGCGGCCCTTGAATTCATTGGACTGAAGGAACCTTACAGTGAGGAGTTGTTGCAGGACCGGTATAAGGAAAGGCTGCAGTATTTCAGAATGCTTTATGCCCATGCTCCCAACAAATCCATCGAACAAATTCAACAACGAAATTTAGAAAAACTGGAAGAGGTAAAGCGGTACCTTTTACAAGCCCTTGCGGCAAGGCAACAGTTGTTGGAGCAGAAATTTGGTCCCCCGGAACTTAAAATTGGTGCACTTCAGAAAGAGCACGTTGCAGCAAATGGTGCAACAGGTTGGCTTATACTACATACAGAGCGAAGAAAACCTGCAGCTTTTGCATTGTTTAGTGGCGTTAATTTTCTTGGACGTAAAAAGTCAACTGAAGCAGGAAATTATATCGTTATAGATGATGATCCTTATGTCAGCCGTATCCATGCATTTATCAAATGCCACCACACCGGTGACAACTTATTTTTTGAATTATATGACGGGGATGGCACCAAGCCTAGCGCAAATGGTGTTTTTGTCAACGGCCATCATCAAAGAGTAAGGGCATCCTGTGTTTTAAGCCATGGCGACACCATTCAGATTGGAAATACCAAATTGGTTTTACGTTTCAAAAATGAACATAATACTGCTTCAGGTGAAATGGCTGCAGTACTTAAAACAAACTATATTGACTCTGTACAATTTTGAAGTAACATGCAACGCCGGGCTGTGAAGCGTAATTGCTTGTTACTGCAGGCATTTCTTGCTTTAGATGTTGCTATGTAAAATTTTTATTTCAGGGGTGTACCAGTGATGGTGTACATTTTGAAAAGGGGGTCTATCAGGAAGCTGTAACCAGTTTATAGGCTTTTAAAGCAAGACCAGCTCATTTATTCCATCACCCAGCCAAGTGCGCCCTCCATCATAACCCAACTTAACAACTCTTTGCTCCATTCCAGTTAAAATCTGCAAACAATACATTAATACCCGGAAAGCACCCTGCACCTGCTCCGTTTAGCTTTACTACCCTAAACCATCCCGGTATGAACCCAATAAGCTGGAAAGGCGTCTACCCCGCCGTATTAACCCCTTTCCTACAAAACGAAGCCATCGACTACGACACCTTCAAGATCAACATAGAAGCCCAGCTCGAAGCCGGCGTCGACGGCATCATCCTGAGCGGCTCGCTGGGCGAGGCCAGTACCCTTACCGCACAGGACAAGATCGACCTGCTGGTATATACCAAAGAGCTGGTGCAGGGCCGCGTGCCGGTAGTGATGAACATCGCCGAGCAGGCCACGGCCGCAGCCGTGCAGGCGGCAAAAGACGCCGAAGCCAACGGCGCCGACGGGCTGATGCTGTTGCCGCCCATGCGCTACAAGGCCGACGATGCAGAAACGGTGCAGTTCTTCAAGGATGTGGCCGCCGCCACCTCGTTGTCCATCATGCTGTACAACAACCCCGTTGATTACAAGATCGCCGTTACCCTCGATATGTTTGAAGAGCTGGCATCGGTGCCCAATATCAACGCGGTAAAAGAATCCTCCCGCGACATCTCCAATATAACGCGGATGATCAACCGCTTTGGTGATCGCTTCAGCATTATGTGCGGCGTGGACCCCCTGGCCATGGAAAGCCTGGTGATGGGCGCCGACGGCTGGGTGGCGGGCCTCGTGGATGCCTTCCCCCGCGAAACGGTGGCCATCTACCGCCTGGTAAAAGCCGAACGCTATGCCGAGGCACTGAAAATATACCGCTGGTTCCTTCCCGTGCTCGAACTCGATATCCATCCCAAGCTGGTACAGTATATTAAGCTGGCAGGCAAGCTCACGGGCATCAGCACCGAGTATGTACGCCGTCCCCGCCTGGAGCTCACCGGCGCGGAGCGTGCTTCCGTAATCGCTATTGTTGAAGAAGCCCTTGCCAACCGCCCCGTACTGCCCGACTACCTCCACCTGGAGGAGACTGAAACCTGGCAGACAGCGGTGATCTAAGGGACGATGGATTATGGATGGTGGACGATAGACGATAGACGATGGTAGAGACGACAGACGACGGACGACGAGAGAAGGACCACGGACCACGGACGACGGGAGCTTCACAAGTTTCCTTTCGTACACAATGCACGGTTTTAGTTGTGGTCCGTAGTCCATAGGCTCCAAAGTCGTCCGTTGTCCTTTTCCCAAACCATCGTCTATCGTCCATGGTCCAAACCGTCGTCCATCGTCCGTGGTCCGTGGTCTTCCCATGGTCCATCGTCCATCGTCCACTCTTATTCCGTACATTTTCACCAAATACCTCCCTCCCCATGTCCTCCAAGAAATTCTTTTGCGTCGATGCCCATACCTGCGGCAACCCGGTAAGGCTGGTGGCAGGCGGTGGCCCGCTGTTGCAGGGTGCCACCATGATGGAACGGCGCCTGCACTTCCTTGCCGAGTACGACTGGATCCGCAAGGGGCTGATGTTTGAGCCCCGCGGCCACGACATGATGAGCGGCAGCATCCTCTACCCACCGGCCGACCCACAGAACGATATCGGCGTGCTCTTTATCGAAACCAGCGGCTGCCTGCCCATGTGCGGGCATGGTACCATCGGTACCATCACCATCGCCATTGAAGAAGGACTGGTGTCGCCAAAGGTACCCGGCCAACTGCGCATGGAAGCACCTGCCGGACTGGTTCTGATCGAATACAAGCAGGAAGGCAAAAAGGTGAAGTCGGTAAAGCTCACCAATGTAAAGTCCTACCTCGCTGCTACCGACCTCGAGATAGAATGCCCCGACCTCGGCACCATCCGTTTTGATGTGGCTTACGGCGGTAATTTCTACGCCATCGTAGACCCGCAGCAAAACTTTAGCGGCATCGAGCACTACAAGGCGGACCAGCTGATTGCGTGGAGCCGCGTGTGCCGCGACCGCATCAACGAACGATACAGCTTTCAGCATCCCGAGAACGAACATATCAAAGGTTGCAGCCACCTGATGTGGACCGGCGCCACACTCGATGCTGCTTCCACTGCCCGCAACGCGGTGTTCTATGGCGACAAGGCCATCGACCGCTCGCCCTGTGGTACCGGTACCTCGGCACGCATGGCGCAGTGGTATGGCCGGGGCAAGCTCAAAAGGGGCGATACCTTTGTACACGAAAGCATCATCGGCTCCAAGTTCATCGGCCGCATCGAAGAAGAAACAACCATCGGCGGGCAGCCCGCCATCGTTCCCAGCATCGAAGGCTGGGCTATCGTTACGGGCTACAACACCATCATCATCGATGATGATGATCCGTATGCGCATGGGTTTCAGGTAATTTGAGGGAAAGCTTTTAGCTGTTAGCTATTGGCTGTTGGCTAATAGCTAACAGCCAATAGCTAACTGCGAGCAGCTAGAACTGAGCAGCTTGCAGTTAAACCAGCTTGCTAAAAGAATGACCCCAATTAGCCCGCGGTTTCAACGGTGGGATGATAGCACCTGCAGGGATCGTGTGCAACCGTTTTAACGCTTTCCGGCCCAGCTCAAAAACCATCGGCTAAAAGCTAACAGCCAATAGCCAACAGCTTTTTCACAAACTAAAATCGCATCCATGAAAGCGGTGATCATCGGCGGCGGCATCATTGGTTTGAGTGCCGCGTTTTATTTGCAAAAAGACGGCTGGGAGGTAACCCTCGTGGATAAAAGCGACCTGTCGGACAGCTGCTCCTACGGCAATCTCGGCATGGTGGTGCCCAGCCATTTTGTGCCGCTGGCGGCGCCGGGCATGGTGGCGCAGGGCATCCGCTGGATGTTCAACAGCAAGAGCCCTTTTTATGTAAAGCCTTCGCTGAGTCCCAGCCTGATTTCCTGGGGACTGAAATTTGTAAAAAGCGCTACCGCCAAACACGTGGCCGATTCGGCAACGCCCCTGCTCGATATCAACCTCTATAGCCGCAAGCTGTACGAAGACCTCCAGCAGGAACCCGGCTTTGGCTTTGCCTACGAAAAGAAGGGCATTCTGATGTACTATAAAACCGAAAAGGTAGGCGAGGAGGAAGTGCATCTTGCCGACAAAGCCCGAAGCATGGGCCTTGAAGTGGAAGCCCTCAACAAACAACAGGCACAGGCCCTCGAACCCAATGTGGAATTGGATGTGCTGGGCGCTGTGCACTACAAATGCGATGCGCACCTCTACCCCGGCAAACTCATTCCGCAGCTGCTGGATTACCTTAAGGCCAACGGTGCCGTGATCAGGGGCAATACGCCGGTAAAAAGCATTGAAGTATCGGGCGGGCAGATCAAAAAGATCGTTACCGACAAGGAAGCCATCACTGCAGACCTCTTTGTGCTGGCCAGCGGCTCCTGGCTGCCGCAGCTGGCAAAGATGGCGGGCATCACCATCCCGCTGATGCCGGGCAAGGGTTATTCCTTTACCCACAAGGAGCCCACGCAAAAACTTAATGTACCCGCCATCCTCTGCGAGGCCCGCGTAGCCATCACGCCCATGAACGGGCATATGCGCTATGGCGGAACCATGGAGATAGCACCCGTGAATGACCGCATCAACATGAACCGCGTGCAGGGCATCGTGGAGTCGGTGCCGAAATACTTCCCGGGTATTAAACTCGACATGCCTGCGGAGAAAGAAGTGTGGTATGGTTTCCGGCCCTGTTCACCCGACGGACTGCCTTATATCGGGTACAGCAAACAACTCAAAAACCTGATCATCGCCGGCGGCCATGCCATGATGGGCCTGAGCCTCGGCCCAGCTACGGGTAAAGTGGTTGCCGACCTCGCCAGCCACAAACAACCCGATATCAACGTGAAGGCCTTTGATGCGAATCGATTTTCATAAACGCTTTATTGCAGCACATTTGTTTAGCCACAAAGACACCAAGACAGAAAGGAGCACGAAGATTTGAGCTGAAGCTTTTCCCTTTGTGCTCCTTTCTGTCTTTGTGCCTTCGTGGCAAGATCAACTTTACCAATTATCCACCATGCCCCAACTGCTCCAACGATCTCTTCTTGCCCTTTGCACCATCCTCACCCTCCAAGCCGCCGCGCAGCAAAAGGATACCTTTATTCCCTGCCAGGAGATGCCCGATATCATCGTGCAGTTTGGCGCCGACCAGCGGGCCCTGCAACGCTTTTACACACCGGCCACCAGCCAGCGTGTTGGCGTTAATGATGGCAGCATTGGTTCGCCGGAAAAGCGGGCAAGGCTGGCCAAACTGTACCAGGACTACCTGGCCCGTTTGCAACAGCTTTCCTTTGCTGCGCTGTCGCAGGAGTGCAAGGTGGATTATATCCTCTTCAAACGCGATGTGCTGGAAAAACAAAGACAGCTGGCAGAAGAGGAAAAGGAATACAACAAGATCAGGACATGGATACCTTTTGCTGATAAGCTGTATGCCTCCGAAAAGCTGCGCCGTAGGGGCACGCAGCTCAATGGCGAAGCCATCGCAAAAGAGTGGGCAGGCATCGCTAAAGAAGTAACGGCCCTGCAGCAAAAACTCAGGGACGAAAAAGGCCTCACGCAGGAAGGCATCTACACCGCCGCCGAAGCCGTTGACGGGCTGCGCAAAGCGGCCACCAGCGTATACGAATTTTACAATGGCTACGACCCCATGTTTACCTGGTGGGTGCCCAAAAGCTACCAGCAGCTCGACTCCACGCTGGCGGTGTATGCAAAAGAGATCCGCGCCAAAAGCAATGCTTTTACCGCACCCGACAAGAGCGGCATCGTGGGCCAGCCCGCGGGCCGCGATGCACTGGTACGGCAGCTGGCCTACGAGATGATTCCCTACAGCCCAGAAGACCTGATCGAGATCGCTAACAAGGAATTTGCCTGGTGCGATAAGGAGCTGCTGAAAGCCACCAAGGAAATGAGTTTTGGCACCGATTGGCGGGCAGCGCAGGAAAAGGTGAAGAACGCCTATGTGCCTGCCGGCAAGCAGCCCGAAGCCATCCTGAAACTATACAACGAGTCCATCGACTTCCTGAAAAAGAACGACCTGATTACCATACCACCGTTGGCCGAAGAAACCTGGGGCATGCTGATGATGAGCCCCGAACGGCAACTGGTGAATCCTTTCTTCCTGGGTGGTACCGATATCATCATTTCCTATCCCACCAATACCATGGCTGAGGAAGACCGCATGATGAGCATGCGGGGCAACAACCCGCACTTCAGCAAGGCCACCGTGCACCACGAGCTGATTGCCGGCCACAACCTGCAATACTTTATGAACAGCCGCTACCGCACCTACCGCAATTTCGGTACGCCCTTCTGGACCGAAGGCTGGAGCCTGTATTGGGAGCTGCTGCTCTGGGATATGCAGTTTGCCAAAAGCCCCGAAGACCGCATCGGCATGTTGTTCTGGCACATGCACCGCTGTGCCCGCATCATCTTTTCGCTCAACTACCACATGGGCAAGTGGACGCCGCAGCAATGCATCGACTTCCTGGTAGACCGTGTAGGCCATGAGCGTGCCAATGCTGAAGGCGAAGTGCGCCGCTCCTTCACCGGCCGCTACCCGCCGCTCTACCAGCTGGCCTACCTTACCGGCGGCCGCCAGTTTTATGCCCTCCGCAAAGAGCTGGTGGATAGCGGCAAAATGACCCACAAGCAATACCACGATGCCGTGATGCAGCTCAATGCTATGCCCGTGGAAATGATCCGCGCCATCCTCACCAGCCAGCCGCTGACGGAGGACTATCAAACGAAGTGGAAGTTTTATAAGAGTGGGGAAGTGGAGGGGAGGGTGTTTTAGGCTGGTTTTATTGTAGAGAACGCTTTAGGTTGAATTTGGATTATTCTGAGATTTAGGTGCGCCCGGGGTCTTCGCTGCAGGCTAAGTGGGTGGGCTTATGGCGATACCCCGGGGTGATGGGTGCCACCATCAGCCACAGATTCATCAGCACCTAAGCGGGTGTGCCTACTTGATGCTCGTTACAGCAGATTCCTGCAATTCGTGAAGACGCCGCTCAATTTGTCTCAATCAACCTTTTCCTGATCCGCGTACATGTATTGTGTGAAAACGCTCACACTCAACATACCTGATCACTTGGATGTTGATAACCGGGAAGCTGCCGTGATCCTGGCTACGCAGCTGTATGAGCGAGGAATGCTATCACTTGGCCTGGCTGCTGAGCTGGCTGGCTACAGCAAGCCAGCTTTTATGGAATTGCTGGT
>NZ_MTFE01000010.1:5386928-5388912 GCF_001953305.1 Cnuella takakiae | reverse complement strand
ACAATGTATCCCTATTCAACTACGATGCACCGGAACTGGTAAATGACATCCGCAATGCCAGTAAGCATCATCTCTGATGCTCATACATTTTACGGTTAGTCATTTAGACCAGCCCGGGGTCTCGCCGCAACACCCATGCACAAGGCCATCTGCGAAGACCCCGGGCGAACAGCGAAAATGAGAGATTCAGGTCCGTTCAGGGTCTTCGTTGAAGGCTATGTGTGTCTATTGGAGGCCAGCCCCAGATCCGGTTGGTTTATGGTAATCAAGGTGATTGAAGTTTCTATATTGCATTAGGATCTTGCAAACCTCATCAATGGCATTATATTTCCGGCATCTGCCGCCCTGATTGCGGTCAGGTAATCCGCCCTTGCATCACCACCTTTTACAAGGTTTGCCGCACCCCAGGTAAATACGGGTTGCTTAAATACCTTTTCCGCAATAATATCCGCCATCAGCCGGCTATGTCTTCCATTTCCGTTGGGGAAACAGTGGATAGCCACAATCCGGTGCTTAAACCGTATGGCAATCTCATCCGGTGGATATGTATTGTGCGCTATCCAATATTTAGTATCGTCCAGTAGGTAACGCAACTCGGTTGATATTTGCCATTTATCGACACCAATGTTCTTATTGGTTTTCCTGAACGCACCTGCCCAAGCCCAAACATCGCCGTACATTCTTTTGTGCAGCTTTTGGATAAAATCTTCCGTCAGGATTGCACTATACTTTAAGGAACGTTTCATGGTCCACTCCACAGCCTGTTCGATGTTTTGCTGCTCAAACTCATCCAACTCCTGCCGTGTGGCAATGGTTTCTATCCGCAAGCCTTCTTTCTCGTCGTCATCTAAAGGGGTTTGCCCATCCCTGTATTCAAGATCTAATTCCATAAGGCTTTAGGCATTTCCGATTTTATGGCACTTGCCCTTTCTTCTATTGCTTTCTTTATTCTTTCCTGCGAGTTCTCCTGGTCTTCCAGTTTCATGGTGTTGGATGTTCGCAAGACAATTTGCTTTGCCAGTTCCTTTGCTTTCCGGTCAACTAAGGCATCCAAAGAGCCATCCTTTGGAACAAATCCATACACCAATTGCATATCCAGGGCATTTGCCACCTCACGAAGGGCTTTAATGGTGATAGCGCCCTCTTTTTCCCGCCGTTCCATATCCTGCACACCTTGCCTTGTTACGGACAACTTATTTGCCACCTGTTGTGAAGACATACCAAGTGCAAGCCGGACTGCTTTCAGCCAACCGGTAGGGGGAACTGCTACTTTCTGCAGTGACGCAAATGCAAGCATTTTATTACTCAACTGTTTGAATTGCAATGCCTTCTGTCCCATGTTGTAAAGTTATATTTTGACAAAAATAAAGAAAATGTAAAGTAATAACTGGACAAAGGGAATCATAAAAGCAAGTTATTCCTTTTCAATTAAGCGTTTTTTGTCAAGTTATAGCTTGTAAAAAAGAGAGGATGAAATTGTATATGCGCTATTTTGCCATAGATACCTATTCTGAGTTTAGGGCGCGTTTTACCCAGAGCCGTTTTCAGCATTTCATATACTGTTCGGAACACAGCTTGAACTCTGCTTTTTAGTTCGCCCAGGGTCTTCGCTGCTGGCTAAGTGGGTTGGCTTTGTGGCGAGACCCCGGGTGTGAATGCCACCAACAGACACAGGTTATTAAGTAGGTGTGGCTTAGGGATTTGCCGAAGCACCGAAGCGCTTGAGCCTACTTAACTATCGTTACAGCAGATTCCTGCAATTCGTGATTACGCCGCTTAATTTGTCTCAATCAACCTTTTCCTGATCTGCATACATTTATTGTGTGAAAGCGCTCACCCTCAACATACCAGACCATTTGGATATCGACAGCCAGGAGGCTGCCGTGATCTTGGCTACGCAGCTCTATGAGCGGGGAAAGCTATCACTTGGCCAGGCTGCTGAGCTGGCTGGCTACAGCAAGGCAGCTTTTATGGAATTGCTGGC
>NZ_MTFE01000010.1:5379529-5386918 GCF_001953305.1 Cnuella takakiae | reverse complement strand
ACAATGTATCCCTATTCAACTACGATGCACCGGAACTGGTAAATGACATCCGCAATGCCAGCAAGCATCATCTCTGATACCTCCTGCCTTAATTTGCTGGAGAAAATCGAAGCACTGGAACTGTTGCACCAGCTTTATGGGCAGGTACTTACAACCGAAAAGGTGGCCCTCGAATTAGGTGCGCCCCTACCCGGCTGGATCCGCATTCAAAATCCCACGGACTTCAAAAGCCTCCGGATATTGGAGGCTTCGCTGGACCATGGCGAAGCCAGTGCCATTGCGCTTGCCCTCGAGCAGGAAGATTGTCTACTAATCATTGATGAACTGAAAGGCCGCAAAATGGCGCAGCAACTGGGATTGGCAATAACCAGTACGCTTGGGGTGATTGCTGCAGCCAAGCTCCGCAGGCAGCTTTCTTCCGTAAAGCCACTCCTGGAGAAAATAAAAGAGACCAACTTCCGGATTAGTGAAGAACTGGAGCAAGCCATTTTGGCCCAGGTTGGCGAATAAGACCGGTCCATGCCTGGTTAGTACTCCCGGGGTTTCGCCACAGCACCCATGCACAAGGCCATCTGCGAAGACCCCGGGCGAACAGCGAAACCCAAATCGTAGTCCCGTTAAGTTGGTAGCACTTGATCAACCTAGTTGTTGGTACTACCTGTAAATACTTTCATTCTTCAACGGTGTTGTCAATCCACTTACATCCCCTTTCGCCATCCGCACCCCATACACCGGCCCGGCACTGTTATTGGCCTTGGGCACCAGCTTCACGGCTACGGTAGTTTTGTCCCTAGTGAGTGATGGCGGCAAGACATAACCAATATCATAAAACTTGCTGGTCTTGTATTTATTGAGGTCTTCGGTGGCTACCAGGCTGTCGTTGATATAGATATCGAAGATGCGGCCTCGGTTGTCCATACCCCAGTAGGTGCAGATCAGGGTATTGGGTTGTTGTGGGTCCACCTTCATGTTGAAGGCAATAAAGCCGCCTTCACCTGCAGCGCGCCACTTGCGGTTGTGTTCATCCCCGGTGGTGGTTTTTTCGGCCAGCAATTCGTGGTCGCGTTCGGGTTGCATCTCGCCAATGCGCAGCACATCCACGGTCTTATCTTCCAGTTCTTTTTGCTTGCGCTTTTGCGCCGCGTATACCTCTTGCTGGCTTTTCCATTCTTTGGGTGAGAACACATCCCAGTACACGGTATAGTACTCGTCTGCCGTCTGGTTGAAGGGGATCAGCTGTACCTGTTTGGGTATGGCATTGCCTGCGGTCTGAAAGGCCAGGGGGGCATTGCCTGCGGGTTGAAACCATCGGTTGGCATCGGCAGTGGGCGTTACCAGTACGGGTATATCCTGCGGTTCGGGTTCCTTGTTGCCCAGCACACCGGCCAGCAGCACGGGGCCATAGAATACGGCCTTGCGGTTGGCATTGTCTGGCATGGCCTGCGTGTAAAATTCGAGGGGCGTCACCAGTTCCACCTGATCGTTGTTGCGCCAGTTGCGGCTGATCACGAAATAACCTTCCCCATCAGCTTCAATGTTTTGCAGGGCACCATTGAGTTTTACCTGTGCGGCCTTTGCCCAGTGCGGTTTGCGGATGCGCAGCGCAAAAGGGGTGGTCTTGGGTGCAATGACCGTAAACGTGGTACTGCCGCTGCCGGGCAGGGAGGTTTCCTGTTTGATATTGATGCCCTGCTCGGTCCAGCGGAGCAGGGAAGGGATAAAGAGGTTGACATAAAGGCTGCCGTCGGCGCCGCGGTAATAGATGTTCTCGCCGTACTTCACGTGGTTTTCCATGCCGGTACCCACGCAGCAGGTAAAGGAGTTGAACTCGTCGCTGTACTCCTTGCGGCCGCCCATGCGCAGCGAAACAAAATAGGTGACCATGCCCGTTTGGTGGTGCTGCGAGGCGAGGATGTGGTTGTACAGGGCCCGCTCGTAATAGTCCATCAGCGCCGCCGAAGGATTGGCGGCAAAGAGGTGCCGCGTCAGCTTCAGCATATTGTAGGTATTGCAGGTTTCGGTGGTATTGTCGCTCAGCTTTTCGTTGAGCACATCGGAGTCGCCGAGGTATTCGTAGTTGCTGTTGCCACCGGTGGCGTAGGAGTGGTGGTTGACGATGGTTTCCCAGAAGAAATTAGCGATGGCTTCGTCCTTTTTGTCGCCATTGAGCTGGTAGCGGCGGGCACTGCCGATCACCTTCGGTATTTGGGTATTGGAATGTTTGCCTGGGAGGATATCCTTGCGGGCTGCCAGCGAGTCGAGGATCCTGCGGTCGTAGAATTTGTAGGATAGATCGAGGTATTTCTTTTTGCCGGTAAGCGCATAGGTATTCACCAGGGCATCATTCATGCCACCGTATTCGGTTAGCAGCATTTTCTGGATCAGCGAGTCGTCGAGGTTTTGGATCAGGTTGCCCGTCCAGTCGGCAATGCCGTTGTTTACCTGCAGTGCCTTGTGGTTGTTGGTATAGAGGTAGGCATCCAGCAGTCCGCCCATGATCTTGTGCACCGTGTACCAGGGCGACCAGGCGCCGTTAAGGTCGAAGCCGCGGGAGCGGATATTGCCTTTGGCCACTTCGGCCCACATGCTGTCTTCTTTGGGGATGGCGCCCACATAGCCCGTTTTGCGGGCCTGCTGGCAAGCCACCAGTTCGTCCACGATGTAATTGCTGCGTTTGAGAAATTCGGCATCTCCGGTGGCGGCATAGTGCAGGGCCAGCGCCGACAGGTAGTGGCCCAGGGTATGTCCCGCCAGCCCCGACGATTCCCAGCCGCCATAGCGCTCGCCTTTGGGCTGCAGCCCCGAGTGGGTGCGGAAGTCGGACAGCAGGCGGTCGGGTTCTATTTTGAGCAAGTAGCGCACATCGGCTTCCATGGCCTCGGTAAAGGCGCTGGGCAGGAGCTTTACCTGGCTCAGGTTAAAGGCATAAGCCTTCAGCGGCACCGAGGGTTGCACCTTCATCTTTTTGTCCTTCCATTCCGGTACATAGCTCTGGGCAGTTGCGTTGCCGGTGAACAGGGTGGTAAGGCCAAGGGCCAGGACGAGGATGGGATTGCATTTCATGCGGGAGCGATTATGGGGTATAAAGCTATGGGTGTGGGGTGGAAGGGGCTTGTCGGTATTTTGCAGATTTTTGCCTGATTTTGAGCAGAAGGGGTTTGAAACTTGGTCATGCCGACGCCGCGGCATCTCCTTATATGTACGAATACTCCGGGAGTGCAAGGAGATGCCGCGGCGTCGGCATGACAGATTCTGTTCTGCATTATAGACGCTGAAATCAGCAGGAAATGCTACTGCTGGAGTTACCCTTAGCCTTTTACCTGCCTCCTCCCGGGCAATGCGCCCTTAAATACGCCGAAAACAAATCCGCCAGGTGCTTGCTGGTGCCGGCGCCTTCGCGGATGGCATGGGTGCGGTTGGGATAACTCATTAGCTGGAACTGCTTGCCCTGTTTCACCAGTTCGTTGATCAGCATTTCGGTGCCCTGGTAGTGCACGTTGTCGTCGCCGGTGCCATGCACCACCAGGAGGTTGCCCCGCAGGTTTTTGGCGTGGGTGATGGGAGAGCCGTTGATAAAGTCCTCAAGGTTTTCCTGCGGCAGACCCATATAGCGTTCCTGGTAGATGTTGTCGTACAGCAACTGGTTGGGCACCGGTGCGATGGAGATACCGGTCTGGTAAATATCGGGGTACTGGAACAGGAGGTTGAGGGTGGTGGAACCGCCGCCGCTCCAGCCGTGCACGGCAATACGGGTACTGTCCACGAAGGGCCACTGGCGGATCTTCTTGGCCGCCATCGCCTGGTCGCGGATGTTCACGATGCCGATCTTGCGGTAGATGGCCTTGCGCCAGGCAGTGCCCTTGGGCTGCGGCGTGCCGCGGCCTTCCACGCTCATGTAGATATAGCCGTCGGCGGCCATATCGCCCACATAGAGGCCATTGCCACCCACACCGGCAGCATCTCGCACCGTGGTGCCCGCAGGCTCGGCATATACGCTGAAAACAACCGGGTATTTTTTTGTGCTGTCGAAGTTCTTTGGTTTTACCATCCAGCCGTCCATGGTAATGCCGTCTTCGGTGGTGATGGTAAACATTTCTACCCTTGGTGTATTGGCGGTGGGCCCCGATTGGGTATTTACTTTGAACGAACGGTGATCGGGCAGCTGCACCCACTCCGAAAGCCGTTCGCCAAGGTGGTTGGAAAAGTTGTGCATGGCGATGGTGCCATTGGGGCTCATGCTGTAGTTGTGTGTGCCCTTTTGCGCAGCGGGCGAAAGCTTTTCCAGGCTGCTGTTGCCATTGAGGGAACTGCGGTACAGGTACTGCTGCGTGGCATTGTCGGGCGAAGCCATGAAATACACATAACCGTTCCCTTCGTCGATGGCGTTGATGCTGATGATATCGTAGTTGCCTTTCGTAATGAGGGTTTCCTTGCCGTTGCGGTCGAGGAGGTAGATATGACGCCAGCCATCTTTTTCCGACACCCATAGGAAGTCCTTCCCGCCATGGAGCCATTCCCAGCCGGCAAAGTCATCACTCCAACGGGCCTTTACATCGATCCAGGCCTTGTCGGTTTCGGTGTAAATGTTGCGGGCGGCACCAGTAGCGGCGGTACAGAAAAAGATCTTCGCGGTATTCTGTTTGCGGTTCAGTTGCTCCAGCACCAGCTCGGTGCTGTTGGCCGCCCACTCCATGCGGGGGATATAGTGCTGGCGGGCATCGCCGGGCACCTGCATCCAGATGGTTTTTCCGGTGGCTACGTTCACCACGCCCACCTTGCAGGGCGAAGGATCCTGGCCCACCTTGGGATACTCCACCGGGATGGTAAAAGAGTACAGCGAATCGGTATTATTGATCATTAAAAAATTGCGGATCTGCCGGGCATCGATCTGCCAGTAGGCGATGCTTTTGCTGTCAGGGCTCCAGCGGAATCCGTCGCGGCAGTCGAACTCTTCTTCATAGGCCCAGTCGAAGGTGCCGTTGATCAGCCGGTTGGTACCATCCTTGGTGAGCTGGGTGATTTTACCGGTAGCCAGTTCTTCCACAAACAGGTTGTGCCCCGACACATAGGCCACGCGATTGCCATCGGGGGCAAACTTGGCAAACATCAGCGAGGACTCGGGCCGGCCCTTGCCCAGTTGTTTGAGCTTGCCAGAGGCGAGGTCGAGCAGCCAGTAATCACCGCGGGTATCATAGCGCCACACGCGTTGTGTATTGGTGTAAAGCAATACCTTCTTTCTATCATCGCTAAAGCTGAAGGAGCGGAGGTTGAGCGCCGCTTTGCCTGAGGGTTGCATCTTCGTAGAATCGGCAATGATGGTCTTGGTAAATGCGGGCAGCTGGTAGGATACGATGCCTTTGTCTTCTATTGCAAAATAGGACTTGCCGTCTTTGGCCCATACCATGCTGCGCGTGGATTGGGCATGGGTAAACTGGTATGCCGCGCAAAGGAGTAGCAGTAGGAGGCGGTAGGGTTTCATGTGGGGTTTTGGTGGGTTGATGCGTTAGTGGAACCACGGAGACAGAGCGACACGGAAGGTACACGGAGAATGTTTTATAGATTGAAATTGTCAAGGGTAAAATGCTTGTGCCAATTCATCTGTGCAACTCTGTGTCTTCCTGCCTCCGTGGTTCAAAAACCATTTGATCAATACTTACTTCAATGCTGTTTTGCCTTCAGCAGGCACTACATCGAGGTAGTACATTTGCTCGATGGCTGCCTTGGTAAATAATGCGGCTTCAGCACTTTTCAGGTCGGTGCTTTTCCAGGCGGTGCCGGGCAGGATGCGGATGGTTGCTTCCTTGCTTTGCAGCACCAATGGCAGGTTGAAACCCGCTACACAATTGGTATAGCGGTAGTGTACCTTCTTCCCTGCATCGCTCAGGTAGTATTCAAACTTTGGTATCTGCGTAGTGCGCAGGTACTGGTCGAACACTTTGTCATAATCAAAGCCGGCCTTTTTTGAAATATACTGTTCCACCTGTGCGCTGGTTACCGTCTGGTGGTAAAAATCCTTGTTGAGCTCGCGGAGGATGCTGCGGAACAGGGCGTCGTTGTTCAGGCTATGCCGGATGCTGTGGAGCAGGTTGCCGCCCTTGGGATACATGTCGCCGCTGCCCTGTGCATTGACGTTGTAGGCAGGTATGATGGGCGCATCATTGCGGATACCGCGGCGGGTGCCGGCATTGTATTCATTGCCTGCTTCCACGCCAAAGATGCGGTCCACAAACAGCGTTTCGCTGTAGTTGGTAAAGCCTTCGTGTACCCACATATCTGCCAGGTCCCTGGTGGTGATGTTATTGCCAAACCATTCGTGGCCGCTTTCGTGGATCACGATAAAATCCCATTTCATACCCCAGCCCGTACCCGAGCCGTCGCGGCCGCGGTAACCGGGTTTGTAGTGGTTGCCATAAGCCACGGCACTCTGGTGTTCCATGCCGGTGTGCGGTACATCTACCAGCTTATAGCTGTCTTCGTAAAAAGCGTAGGGGCCAAACCAGTATTCAAAAGCATTAAACATATTATGCACCTCGGTGGGCAGGTAGGCTTTTGCTTTATCCAGGTTGTAATCCAGCACCCAGTACGCCACATCCAGTTTGCCCTTTTCACCGGCATAGGTTTCTCCAAAGCTTACATACTTGCCGATATAGGGAATGATGTTGTAGTTGTTGATGGGGTTGGTCACTTCCCAGCGGTAGGAAGCCAAACCATTCGCCAGCTTTTGTTGTGCCTTCAGGCGGCCATTACCTACTGCCACCAGCGTATCGGGAACAATCATGGTGAGGGCGGCGCCCCTGTCGGGTTCGTCGCTTTGGTGGTCTTTGCAGGGATACCACACCGATGCGCCCAGCCCTTGGCAGGTGACGGTCATCCAGGGGCGTCCCAGCGAGTCGGTGGTAAAGGTCCAGCCGCCATCCCAGGGTGCTCGAACCGCTTCGCGGGGCTTGCCGGAGTAGTACACCATCAGTTCGTGCTCGCCCTTTTGCTGCGGGGTGTTTACCAGCCAGGCATTGCCGTCCTTACTGAAGGTGAGGGACTGTTTTTTGTTCCAAACGATGCTGTCGATGTGCAGGGATTCCTGCAGATCGAGTTGCATAGCGGTAGCTGGTGCCGCCGTGGTTTTGTACCGGATGCGGTTGCTGCCCTTAATCGTTTTTTGGGTGTAATCGGGTTGCACCGAAAGGTCGTAGTGCAGCACATCCCACCAGGCACGCTGGGGCGTGATGCTGCCGCGGAGGGTATCGGCACGGGTATAGGCTTTCTGCTGCGCTATGCCCGATGATGCTGTTAGGAGTAAGAGGCAGGTGATGATTGTGTTCCGCTTCATGTGGTTGCTCTATAGTGATCTACCTGGTTATTAAATAAGGTAATTTATTTTGTCGGCAGTAA
>NZ_MTFE01000010.1:5368529-5379287 GCF_001953305.1 Cnuella takakiae | reverse complement strand
AGCCCGCAGGGCTCAAATCTCAATAACCGCCGGTGCAACCGGCGGATGCCTGCAAACGATGCTCCTTCAATGACCAACCCCGTAGGGGTTGAATCTTTTGCATCTATGCTGTTCAACCCCTACGGGGTTGGGTGTGGTTATTTGCTGTTGGTTTTCTTTACCGCCGGTTGCAGTGGCGGCTATTGAGATTTGAGCCCTGCGGGCTTTGCCGCATGCGTAATATTTGTAACAGGTACAACTGGCCACAAATGCACAACTTGTCCAACACGCACAACTATCACAATGCAAACAATACCAATATCACTTACAACCTATGCAGCAGGAACAACATTTTAGGCATGCTCAACCTTTGCGGCATCCGCCATTCTTCCCTTTGTAAACACCCTTGGAATTCCGTTTTTCTACACTTGCTCCAACCTGCTAAACTATCGTTTTCCTTTACCTCTTGCAGCCCATCATTTCACCCGAACTTACCGGATTTTAACCAAAGCAATGGATGTGTGCCCGGTACAGCCATATCTGTCATTAGCCAAATAAAGCAATTGCAATTTCACCCCTTACTGGTTCTAAGCAACCGTAAGCCAAACCGGTTAAAATCGGTAAACATCGAGGTAATATGCATTTTGATGCAGCAGGTGCTTATGGTTAGCTTAGCACAGCGATTATTTGCCTCCAGTTGATCACCCAACAAAAAGACTCCCATGTTTCTAAATAATAAAAGCCTGGGCAAACTGGCCCTGCTGGCAGCAATGGCCGGTAGCGGTTTGGTGCAGGCACAGCAGCATGCCGATTATCCCATCCAACCTGTCGATTTCACCCGGGTGCATGTGCACGATCATTTCTGGATGCCCAAGATGGAACTCAATGCCAAC
The DNA here is from genome assembly GCF_001953305.1 of Cnuella takakiae. GTDB lineage: Bacteria > Bacteroidota > Bacteroidia > Chitinophagales > Chitinophagaceae > Flavisolibacter > Flavisolibacter takakiae. Next base: position 5,378,415 of record NZ_MTFE01000010.1, on the reverse strand, counting down.
GTCACCATCCCCTATGTACTCGACAAGGTGAAGACTACGGGGCGCATCGACAATTTCCTGCGGGCCGCCAAAAAGATACCGGGTGATAAGCTCACCACCTTTACGTTTGATGATACCGATATCTACAAAGTGATCGAAGGTGCATCCTACGCCCTGCAGGTAAAACTCAACCCCCAACTGGAACGGTATATCGATACGCTGATCTCCTATATTGCCGATGCGCAGGAACCCGATGGTTATCTCTATACCTTCCGCACCATCAACCCCGCCAAGCCGCATGAATGGGTGGGATTCAAACGCTGGGAAAAGGAAGAAGACCTGAGCCACGAATTGTATAACTCGGGTCACCTCTACGAAGCGGCTGTTGCCCACTATAAAGCAACCGGTAAAAAGAACCTGCTGAACATCGCCACCAAGAATGCCGACCTGCTGGTGCGTGACTTTGGCAAGGGCAAAGAAGAGCGCTATCCCGGTCACCAGATCGTGGAGATGGGCTTGGCCAAACTGTACCGCGCCACGGGCAAAAAAGAATACCTCGACCTCGCCAAGTTTTTCCTCGACACCCGCGGCCCCCGGCCTGGCAAAGAACCCAACGAATACGGGCAGGCACATGTGCCCGTGGTGGACCAGCACGAAGCCGTAGGCCATGCCGTTCGTGCCACTTATATGTACGCCGGTATGGCCGATGTGGCGGCACTCACCGGCGACCAGCGCTACCTCAAGGCCATCGATGATATCTGGGCCGATGTGGTGAACAAAAAAATCTATATCACCGGCGGCATCGGTGCCACAGGCGCCGGCGAAGCTTTTGGTGCGGCCTACCAGCTGCCCAATATGTCGGCATATGCCGAAACCTGTGCCTCCATTGCCAACGTGTACTGGAACAACCGGATGTTCCAGCTCCATGGCGATGCCCGTTATATCGATGTGCTGGAGCGAACCCTGTACAATGGGTTGCTGTCGGGGCTATCGCTAAGTGGCGACCGGTTCTTTTACCCCAACCCGCTGGCATCGATGGGGCAACACCCGCGCCGCGACTGGTACGACTGCGCCTGCTGTATTTCCAACATGACACGCTTCCTGCCATCGGTGCCGGGTTATGTGTATGCGCAAAACAAGAACGACCTCTATGTAAACCTCTTTATGAGCAATACCGGCAAGATCCAGTTGCCGGCGGCCCTCGTCAACATCACGCAGGAAACGGAATATCCCTGGCAGGGTGTGGTGAAGCTGAAGGTTGACCCCGACAAGCAGGCGGCCTTTGCCCTGCGGGTGCGGGTGCCGGGCTGGGCGCAGGGGATGCCCGTTCCCGGCGACCTGTACCGGTTTACGGATGGAAAAGAGCAGCCGGTGACCATCACGGTAAACGGCAAGACCGAACCCTACCAAATGGAAAAAGGCTATGCGGTGATCAACCGCAAATGGAAGAAGGGCGACCTGGTACAAGTGGTGTTCCCAATGGAAACCCAGAAGGTGCTGGCGCACGAAAGCGTTAAAGATGATAAAGGCAGGTTTGCTTTTCAACGCGGCCCCATTGTATATACCCTGGAGTGGGCCGACAATAAAGACAGCTTGGTGCAAAATATTTTAGTTGACAAAGATGCTCCCGTACAAGCCTCCTACCGTAAAGACCTGCTGGGTGGTGTGATGGTACTGGAAACAAAAGGCGTGGGCGCCAAGCGGCAGGTGGCTACGGATGCACTGCTGAAAACAGCGCAACCCGTAACGGCCATTCCCTATTACACCTGGGCCAACCGGGGCGCCGGCGAGATGATGGTATGGATTCCTTACGAGGAATCAGCTGCCAAGCCCAAGCCTGCACCCACCATTGCATCCACCAGCAAGGTATCGGCTTCCGTAAACAGCAAGACCATGCTGCTGGCCCTGAACGACCAGGCCGAGCCCGCCAGTTCCATCGACCACAACAACCTGTTTTTCCATTGGTGGCCCAAGAAGAATTCGCTGGAATGGGTGCAGTATGATTTCGATAAAGAGCATACCGTATCCGAATCTCAGATATACTGGTTCGATGATGCACCCTTTGGTGGTACGCGCATCCCTGCTTCCTGGCGTGTTTTATACAAAAAGGGGAACGAGTGGGTGCCGGTAAAAGCAGCCACTGCTTACGGTATTGAAAAGGACAAATACAACACGGTAAGATTTGAACCCGTCACCACCACAGCCATGAAGCTGGAAGTGCAGCTGCCCGCGGAGCATGCTTCGGGGATACATGAGTGGATATTGAAGTAGTGTTGCTGGTAAATGATTGTGTTTTTTCCGGAGTGAACTTGTGCCTGGAGATGCTGAAACTAGTACTCCGATATAAGCAGGAGATCCCGGACATATGTCGGAGATGACTGTGTCCTTATGTTCTGTCATGCTGAACTTGTTTCAGCATCCCCTTGTATACACGGGTACTCCGTAGGTGCAAGGAGATCCCGAAACAAGTTCTTAAGATGTGACAAATTATTAATAATCAAATACTTGCACGCTAAATATATCTAATGGGGATATATAGGGGATGTTTTGTTTAGCACACGTTTCTCAAGAACACCAAAGAAACCAATCAATTTGTTTTAATAATTACAGGTTCAAGTTCAAACTTGGTGGATAAGTAAGAGTAAAGAAGAGTTTTTAGTTTCTTATTTTAGGAACCAATTATTTAATTTTTAAATACCAAAACGAAATGACTATTCTTGAAATTCTTACCCTCGCCATCGAAAATAGAACACCCATTTGTTTTGAGTACGATTCTAAAAACAGAGTACCAGGAGTTAGATGGGGCAACCCACATGCAATCTTCTTACACCCAACAACCAACAACCTTATGGTTGATATCTACCAAACTTCAGGTGTTTCTGAAAGTAGAGAAAAAATTCCAGGGTGGCGACCATTTAAATTAGAATTTCTTGAGAACATCATTTTGCTCGAGGAAGCAGAAAAGTTTGTACAAGCTGTTGGATACAAACCTAATTCTGTTCAATATTCACGGGTAATTGCTAAACTCTAATGAGCGTACAATATCAACGGGAAATCTTTAAAAACGAAAAGCTTAGGCTTTTTATAAACTTTGGAGGAATTGACAGCAATGACTCTACTTCACGAGAACGTCTAACTCTTAATTTGTATGCTTTAAACAATAAATTTAATCATCTATTTTCTGCTACCCTCCAGTACTCTGAGATTAAATTGATATATGACAGTCTTAACTCTATCTCAATACTAAAGGATGAGACTTTAGATAACGAATGCTCATTTATTTCAGCTAGTGAAGATATCCGCGAGATTGCTTCAAAGATTGACAATGTTGATGTTAGTTTGTTGAAATCTGTTTTCAACAAAATTGGAGAAAATGATAAGCTTACAACAGTTCTAAATGCGTTATCTGAAAGTGAAATTCAGAATCTTCATGCAGCCATACGCCAAACGAATCATCGAAAAGCACTGGATGATCTCCTCTTATTGCTTCAATTGGAAGCTGGCGGAAACATTACTGAAGAAATAAAAGAACACCCATCCTTAACAAGGTATTTAGCTAAACAGCCTGAAAAAATATTTCAAAATTGGATTGAACAAAACCTTTGGACCTTAGGTGTAGATTACGTAAAGAAGCATCCCGCACGCCAAATCGGCATTTCGTCTGAAAGTGATTTGATAATGGAGACTACAGATGGCTTTATTGATCTTATAGAATTGAAACGACCAAAGTTTGACCTATTTGGATACGATGACAGTCATAAAAGCTATTATCCTTCAAAGGAGCTTTCAAAAGTGATTGGGCAGTGCATGCAATACTTGAAAGTTTTAGAAGATTACAAGCTCATCCTTGAAAAAACACATCGTTTCAAGTTATTGAGGCCTAGAATTAGAGTTGTATTAGGAAGGTCTTCAGATTTTAAAGAAGGGCAATTAGAAGCTTTAAGGATGTTGAATTCAACTTTAAATCAAATTGAAATCATCACATTTGACTATTTACACCAATGCGGAGCTAACATAGTATCGTACTATGATGAGCAATTGCAAGGAAGCCAAGAAGGCGAAGAATCTTTAGAAATGCCTACAATTTCCTAAAAGTAAACAGGAGGCTCACGCCTCCTAATTACTTGCAACAATTTTGTAAACATTGCATTTTTCGCAGTACAGGAGAAAGTCTTTCACTTTGTCATAGTAGTCAAAGTTGTACTTCTCGCTTTCAGGTAGTTGTTCAAACTCGATGATCTTGGAGTTGAGTACACAAGGCTCACACTCTAGGTGCATTAGCTTTTCAATGCAGTTCATAGGTATAGGTTTTTAGATTTTTGTAATTGGATGTATTCCACCGTTCTTTCAAGCAGGTAGTTAGCTTCAGTCAGCTTACCACTCCTAAACTTTTCTATGTTCAAGAGTGCCAATTTGGTAAGGTCATGTATGCCTTTATGGTGATGAAAGGCTGAGAGCAGCAAGGCAAGCAGTTCCTCATCTTGTTCAGAATGGAGCACCCGGAGAGCTCCGGATGCATCCTGAAAAATGGAGAACTGCAACTTTGCCCCGGCAAGCTCCGGATGGGTTTGCAGTTGTTCTTCCTGCTCTATGCCCCTGATCCGAAGTCCAGCACGTTCTAAGGCACTCACTTTTCTATTTTGAAGCATCTTCCACCTCCTTTTCTTCCTTACCCCACACTTCCTTGTTCTTTTGATCTATTTTGTTGTAGAAAGGGGATGTGGTTCGATTAAGCGGTATCAGGTGAACATTGCACCACTCCTTAGAGAAGGTCTTTATCGCCCCTCCAAGCAGCCCTTGTGCCTCTAAGCTTCGGAGTTGATGGATAAACTCCATCCCGGAATAGAACTCTGTATATAAGTGGCTTATCTTCTTGGAGCAGTTCCATACCTGGCAACCAAATTGCCCTTCATTTTTAGTTACATAACTTGTCAGGTATTTAACTAGCCCTCTGATATTACCTGTTTGAACAGCTTTCACGTTGAAGGCGGATGTAGGCTTATAGCCTTCCTCCCTGGGTACTATGCCATGCCGCTTTTGCAGTTCCAACCAATAGGGCCACCACTTCTTGATCTTCCACATCTTGTTTGTGATTAGATGAAAGTGGATGTTATCCTTGAAGACCTTGTTCTCTGTTTGCTTTTCAGCAACCCACAAGTACTGGAAATCGTCCATCCGCTTGCCTGCATTCTCTAGGAAGTCTCCAAGTACCTTAACTGCCTTCTGATCTTCTACAGCATTGCAGAAGGTCAGGGTAAGAAAGCTTAGGCGCTTGTTGATCCTTGCAAAAGAGATGATCTTCTTTCTAATCTTTGACTTTGTCCTGGGAGACATTGTGCGGAGTTTAGGGGCTTTCTTCTCCTCAGGAGTAGAAAGGAGCGGTTTTTCTAGGAGTTCTTCTACAAGTGATTTGACTTTCTTGGGATAGGTCTTCCTTTCGAGTGAAGACCCACCAAAACCGCCGATCTTATCCGCATGGACAGTCTGAGGAGCTACAACCACACAGCTAACACCGAAAGTGTTCTTCGATACTAGCATGAGGCACCTCCTTTTCGTTTCCAAAATGTCGGAATCGTTGCACAATAATTAAAATCATAAGCAGAGGTAGTAAGGGTAGTTTCACCAGGGGTGTTTTTCAAAGGATATTGGAGTACCTGAGAGAAACTAGAGGTATTACTAGAGGTGAATTTCTGGGTTAGTAAGCCCAGGGAGGCAAAGACCCAAAAAGGCAAGACCTTAGGAACGAGGTTCCCAGGATAGAACCGCTTGAGGAACTGCCTACTTCCTTTCTCATAGACATTGAAGTACTTGTAAGCAGGGTGCGATTGCCTCAGGAAGTTGGAGAAGCTTTCCAAGTCTCTTACATACTTCCACTTCTTAGGGTAAGTTTCTGCAAAGAATGCTTGACACTCGTACATCTTACCCTTTGGCTTCTTGGGGTTCTTTTGAATGGTGATATTAGCCATGGTAAACCCCTCCTTTCTTGTGTTTGCGTGAGGAGATACCTTCCAAAGAAGCTTTTACTTCGCACTCCTTGTACAAGACACGAGTACCGATTTTGTAAGCTTGTAGCTTACCCTGCTTTGTGTAGTCGTGCAAGGTGGGAAGGGTAATCTTCAGGAGATTAGCCACTTCTTTACGGGAGAGATAACCAGATACTTCAGTCTTCTGTGTTTGGTGCTGCATACCAATCTTGGCATCCAAAAGCTGCTCGATCTGTAAAAGCAGGCTTTCTAGAGTAACACCGGATAAAATAATTGAACTCATTTTTACTTGTCTTTTATTGACAGAGCAAAAATGAATATGGAGGGGGTGGGGGTAACCCGAAGGGGTAACCCCTTTACTTCAGGATTTTTACTTTTCCTTTTCAGCTCTGATCTTGGTTAAAATAATTTCGGCCTTTGCTTCCAGGTCGGATAAACCTAAACTTGCAAATTGTTGAACAAGGAAGTTGTAATTAGTTTCTGTTTCTAGTTTAGGCTTTACTTTTTTACCCAATTCAGCTAAAAACTTCTTGGCATTGTCCTGGTCAATGTTAATTATTAAACTTACCAAAAGGTCTTTTTGGTTCTGAGATATATCACTACGTTGGATAATTGGCTCCAATCCTTTCATGTAATGAAAAAGGAGAAATCGCTGAGCATCTGTTGCTCGCAAGCCTTTAAGTTTTTTAAAAACTTTTTCTTCCAATAAAGTGAGCCGCTGATCAATATCCGAGTTGACAGCATTTTGCTCCCTATTTTTTAACCAGCTTCCTACTTGATATTTAATTGAGTCCATGATGTAATTTAATTCAAAGAAAAGGCCCGCTGAGAACAGCAGGCCGCAACCAATCTATTTCAATACGTTGGTTCCCAATCCAAAATTTATTAAGGTGTGCTAAGCAGAAGAACTAAGCTCCTGCTATACATCAGCCTCATTACATAAGTGTTTTTCTAAAATTTTATTTATCACCTCCTTGTATTCTGAGGCATTCGTTGGCTTTACATACCGTGTAGCTTTGAAAAAAGTCAGATAAAAACTATCCAGCCTATTATTGCTACTTGAAAATATAACCATTGGAATATGCCTCATGTCGCTTTCAGAAGCTATTTGTCGCATAACTTCTCTTCCATCTAGCCCCGGCATATTTAAGTCAGTTACTATAAGGCTAGGATGTTGATCAATAAATGATTGATCTCTTAACTGATCTAGCAAAATGCTTCCATCATCAAAAAGGACTAGTTCAATTTCTTTAATTTGTTCTTCAAAAATCTGCTGAATGATTTCTCTTTCTTCCTTTTCATCATCAACCCAGTATACTTGAAATCTTTTCATATCCCGATTGCTGTGTAGTTTGAAAATTCGTTTTCAAATAAGTAAAACAAAGGTGTTGTATAAATTATGTTCTACGGGTTATCATCGGTGAAAAGCCTCAAAAACTCGATTTCATACGCATTTTTCCGGTTCGCTTATTAATATTCTATATGATTTAAATAATGTTTCTTAACTAAAGAAAGGATGGTTGATCAACTTGTTTGCATTGTCCTCCTGAGAGATGCGAATGTATTTAAGAAAGCTCTTTTCCGTCTTGTGTCCGGTGATCTTCATAATGGATATAGAAGGCACATTCTGCAAATAGGCGTTGGTTGCAAATGAACGCCTTGCTGTGTGTACTGTGATAAGCTCCGATTTTTGGAACACTTCCCGCACCCGTTTGCCTCCCTTTGTGCTTACCCGTTCAAACGCCTCCTCAATACCTGCTCTTTGCCCGATCTCTTTGAGGTAGTTGTTCATAACTGTATTGTCAATGCTTCGGGGTAACTGCCCCTCATATTTGGCTATGATCTCCTTCACCATGCCCTTGATGGGTATGATCACCAGTTCGTCTGTTTTTTGGGTTTTCACCTTGATCACCTGCCGTTCTTGGTTGATGCTTTCGATGTTTAGCTGAATGAGGTCGGAGAACCTTAGGCCAGTATAGCAGCCCACAACAAACAAATCACGTATCCTTTCCAGCTTGGGAGCGCCGGAGAGGTCTAAGGCATAGATGCGGCTGATCTCCTCTTCTGTTAAATAAATGGTTTGCGCCTCCTCGTAGGGGCTTTTAAACTTACGGCTCTGGAAAGAGTTGTTCTTTGTCAATCCTCGCTCAAATGCCTCCCTGATAAACACCTTGATGTTCTTTACATGGTTGCCGATGGTAAGCTGTTTGAGGTTGCGAACCTTGGTGAGGTAGTCTATAAAGGAGTTGTGGAAGTCCAAATCTATGGTATCAAAGTACAGAGGCTTGCGGGTATGCTCCTTATAGTCCTTGAGTACTTGGATAGATACCCGGATAGACTTCTTGGTAACCGGCTTACGGTCGGATGCCTCAAGTACCTGCTCCATGAAAGGGATAAACTCCTTAGTATTCTCCCGCTTGTTTAAGGCCTCATCTACAGCCTTACGGAGCAGATCGGGCGTAGGTGTGTAATCTTCCAGCAGCAACTTGCGGTAGGCGGTATTTACAGCCGTTTCCAGTTTGTCCAGCATGAAGTTGAAGTGGGAGTACTCCGGAAAGCTTCTAAGCTCCTTGGCTCTTTGCTTTTCGGGGTTCCAGTTCTTGGGGTGTATCTTTTGAGAGGTGGAGTACTTAAGTTTGGTAGAGTTGAAGTGATACAGAAGATAAACTAGGGTGTCTTCTGTTGCTTTTGGCTCTTTGAGCACAAAGGAGGCTTGGGGCATATAGATAGTATTGCAGCCCAAATATAGCAGAGCTTGGGGGATTGTGGAGGGGATGAAACAAGTTTATCTTGGCTCTTCTAAATGCAAAAGCTTTTCTCCTGAAAGTGCCTACAGTATTGGCTTACAGGAGAAAAGAAAGGAAAGAGATGCAAAATGGAGCAAGCTTAACGGAACTCCCGAAACAAGTTCGGGATGACAGATCCTTTGATGCTGTCATCCCGTCTCGCCTTAGCCGAGACCGGCATCCCAGCTACTTTCAGCGTGGGCAAGCTGCTAATATTTACCTCCTTTGTTTTCAGGTTAATATCCGGCAATTGGCTGTCAATTACTGCCAACCCCTGCGCAGGCTTTATCCCTAATTTACCGGATCAAAACACCGGAACATGTTCTTGCCCAGAAATAGATTTGCTGCCTTCCTAATGGCCTTGACTGCTGCTTTGCCGGCAACTGCGCAACAGTCGCCTGCAACGGTGCAAACAGCCAGTTCCATAACCACTTCAGGTGCTACTGTTTTACCCCGATACCAACCTACCCGCAACGAAATGCTGGAGCGCCACCGCAAAGCCGCTATCCTGGATAGTGTGGTGCGGCAGACTGTTTTTAAAACCACCATTCAACCCAACTGGCAACCGGGTGGGGAACGCTTCTGGTACCGCAACCTGCTGCGCGACAGCAGTTGGGAATACTGGCTGGTAGACCCTGCAAAAGGCAGCAGGCAACCAGCTTTCGACCAGCACCGGCTTGCGGCTGCCCTCGAAAAAGCAAGCGGCACAAGCATGCCAGCAGCAAAGTTGTCCATCAGCAATATGGAAGTAGGGGCAAAAGACCTGACCCTGCAATTGGGCAGTGAATGGTACAAGGTGGCATTGCCTGGTTATACCGTTGAAAAAACTACGGCACCTGCAACCACGGTGACCAGGCCTGCCGAAGAAAGAGCCGGTGCTAATTGGGGAGTGGCCAACCCAAACGAGGTGGGACCCGTTCGCCGGAGGGCAAGGGCTTATAGGTCTGATTCCCTTTCGGCCGATAAACAGCAGGTAGCATTTATCCGCGACTACAATGTTTATGTACAACCTGCCGCTGGCGGGGAAGCCATCGCTTTTACCAGTGATGGTACCAAAGAGCGGCCTTATGGACAGTTGCAATGGTCACCCGATGGCAAGCTGCTGGTAGGCTACCGCATCAAGCCAGTGGTGGATAA
>NZ_MTFE01000010.1:5365144-5368465 GCF_001953305.1 Cnuella takakiae | reverse complement strand
ATGCGCAACCAGGCGATGAGAACACGAGCTATGAAATGTTCCTGTTCCGGATGGCTGATCGAAAACCTACCCGTGTGGGTATCGATGTGATCGATTATGGTGGAGCGCCTTTCCTCAACTGGCGTTCGGGCAACAGCCGGTATTTTACCTTCGAACGAACCGATCGCGGGCACCAGCGTTTCCGCATCATGGAGGTGGATACCGAAACCGCAACTGCACGGGAGCTTGTAGAGGAGCAGGCCAGCACCTTCATTTTTGAACAGCGCATCCTCACCCATTACCTGCCCGAAACCCAGGAGGTTGTTTGGGTAACCGAAAAAGACGGGTGGCGGCATATTTACCTTTTGGATGAGCAAACCGGCAAAGAAAAACTACAGGTGACAAAAGGCGATTGGGTGATACGCGAGGTGGATAGCATCGATACCAGGAAGCGCGAAATATGGTTCCAGGCCAGTGGTATGAACAAGAACGAGGATCCTTATTTTATCCATTACTACCGGATCGGTTTTGATGGTAAGAACCTCGTGCGACTCACCGAGGCCAATGCCAACCACAGGCTGTTGTTTACCCCCAACCGCAAGTATTATATCGACCAGTATTCGCGGGTGGACATGCCACCGGTGATGGAGTTGCGCCGCACGGCTGATGGTAAAAAACTAATGCAGCTGGAGCAGGCCGATGTGTCGGGTTATGCTGCTACCGGGCTTAATTACCCGGAAGTGTTTGTTGCCAAGGGCCGCGATGGTGTTACCGATATCTGGGGCATCCTGTTCCGGCCAGGCAATTTCGATCCCTCCAAGCGCTATCCAATTATCGAGCAGATCTATGCAGGCCCGCAGGGCTCTTTTGTGCCCAAAAGCTTTAGTGCGTACAGTGAGCCGCAAAGCCTGGCCGAACTGGGTTTTATCGTGGTGCAGATCGATGGTATGGGCACCTACAACCGCTCAAAGGCTTTTCATGATGTGTGCTGGAAAAACCTGGCTGATGCCGGCTTTCCCGACCGCATCCTGTGGATGCAGGCGCTTGCTGGTAAATACCCTTATGCCGATACTTCCCGTGTGGGTGTGTATGGCACATCGGCCGGCGGGCAGAATGCTGCCGGTGCCCTCCTGTTTCACCCCGGATTTTACGATGCGGCAGTATCGGCATGCGGCTGCCACGATAACCGTGTAGACAAACAATGGTGGAACGAGCAGTGGATGGGTTTCCCTGTGGGCAAACACTACGACGAGCAGTCGAATATCACCAATGCCCACAAGCTGCAGGGCAACCTGATGCTGGTAGTGGGGGAGGCCGATGAAAACGTACCGCCGGAGTCAACCTACCGCGTTGCGGATGCTTTGATTAAAGCAGGAAAAGATTTTGAATTCCTGGCCATTCCCGGGATGGGACATAGCGATGGCGGGCCTTATGGCCGCAAAAAGAAGCGCGACTTTTTTGTGAAACACCTCCATGGTGTGGACCCGCCGAAAAGGAATGTAAACGAGTTATAAAGCAGCGCCGTTAAAATCGGTAATCAGCGCTGGTTGTTTTTACAACCAGCCTTTTTTATTGCAAATATTGGGTAGATGCATTTACACCTTTGCGCTCTTAGCGCTTCCTTTGCGTTATTTGCGATACAATCAAAAGTTGAAATGGTATCGCAAAGAGCGCGAAGCACTGCGCAGAGAACGCAATGAAAAATAAGCTCAATGGATTTCTTCGGCAACCGGAACCGTTTCTGACTCTGTTTTGGGTTTGCTTCCCTTTGCAAGTGCCATATAATAAATAGGAATGCCCAACAGCGTGATGATCAATCCCGGCCAGGTAAACCTTGGTTTGTACACGATCAGCAAACTACAGAACGTAAGACCCATCAAAATATAAACGATGGGCAGCACCGGGTAACCAAATGCTTTATAAGGCCGGTCAGCATCGGGCCGCTTTTTGCGCAGGATGAAAATGCCGGCAATAGTGAGCATGTAAAAGCCAACCACCACGAATGAGATCATGTCCAGCAGGTCGCCGTAGCGGCCGCTCAGGCACCAGGCACCTGCAAAGATGCATTGCAGCCACAGCGCGTATGCAGGTACTGCATTTTTATTGAGCCTGCCCACCTTGCTGAAAAACAGGCCATCCTGCGCCATGGTATAGTACACCCGGGCACCGGCGAGGATGATGCCGTTGTTGCACCCAAAGGTGGATACCATGATCATCAGTGCAATGATGATGGTACCTGCATTGCCAAAGATGACCTGTGAGGCTGCAACGGCAACGCGGTCTTTCTCTGCTGCGGCCACCTGCTGCAAGGGCAATACGGCCGTGTACATGATATTGGTGGCGATATAAATGAGCGTCACCACAAGGGTGCCGAGGAACAGGCTTAAACCAATGTTGCGTTTGGGGTTCCTGATTTCGCCGGCAATAAAGGTTACGTTGTTCCATGAGTCGCTGCTGAAGATGGAACCTACCATGGCGGCGGCAATGGCACCCAGTGCGCCAATAGTAGTGTAGCTGGCAGTTGTGCCTTCAGGAGACAGGCTTTGCATTTGCCAGGGATCCTTCCAGTTGGCGGCCCATACTTCAGGTTTCAATGCAAACAGTCCAAATAGGATCAGTGCAAACAGGCTGAGTAGTTTGGTAAGGGTAAATGTTGTTTGAATGATCTTACCGCTTTTAATACCCCTTGTGTTGATATAGGTGAGCAGCCCGATTACCCCAATGGACAACAGCTGGGCCGGTGAAATGGTGAGCCATCCAAGATCAACGGCAATGCGGTCTTCACTTAGTTGGGGCAACAGGTAAGCTGTAAATTTTGCAAAGGCCACACCCACGGCAGCGATGGTAGCGGTTTGGATCACCGCAAAAAAACTCCAGCCATACAGAAAACCTATTAGCGGGTTATAGGCTTCTTTCAGGTACACATACTGACCGCCTGCCCTGGGGAACATGGCACTCAGTTCGCCATAGCTCAGGGCTGCCGTAATGGTCATAAACCCGGTGATGAGCCACACGGCTACCAGCCAGCCCGCGCTGCCCACATTGCGGGTAATATCGGCACTGACAATAAAAATCCCGGAGCCGATCATGGAGCCCGCAACGATCATGGTGGCATCGAGCAGGCGCAGCGAAGGTTTGAAATTGGATTGGTTCATAACAGGGGCCCGGTGGTTAATGTTTCGATTGAAGTAAGTTAAGCATTATGGCCGGCGGCCCTGCAAGCACAATTACCGCTTATTAACCAGTATTTGCCGGATATTGACAGCCCTGTTTTTTTGAATCGGTCCTGCTTAACCTATACATGCCAGCGGTAAATAGTTGCAGGTTGTTTGTGGTTAGGGA
>NZ_MTFE01000010.1:5240571-5364011 GCF_001953305.1 Cnuella takakiae | reverse complement strand
GAAGAAAAACTACCTGTTGCAGCTTAAAAATATTTGGGTAAGTCATGACAATCATGCCGAGGCCGCGGCATCTCCATGCACCTCCGGAGTACCCGTGTATACAAGGGGATGCTGAAACAAGTTCGGCATGACAGAACCTGAGGACACTGTCATGCCGACGCATGTCGGGATCCCCAGCACATATCGGAGTACTTGTATACAGTAGTAGATGCCGAAAAGAGTTGTGCATGACGCCCCTTGGCAACTACCAGAAATACTGCTGGTGGATAGATGAGATGGCCACTATATGCTTCGCACCAACTCCTTCTTACAACAGTATAGGGCATCTGTCTTATTTTAACCTGCTTTCGATGGTGCTGCTTTTGTTTGGGTTAATATATGTACATTGAAAAGCCCCTTTAGTACCGAAAGCCAAGTGTTATGAAAGTTTTGCCCTTTACCATTCCGGCCGCCCACGACAAGACCATCATGGTCCAGGAAGATATCCTGCCCCATTTTTACCCGCACCTCCACCGGCATGAAGAGATCCAGCTGACGCTGATCCTGAAGGGCGAGGGCACCCTGCTGGTGGGCAACAATATGCATGCATTTGCCGCAAACGAAATCTACCTCATCGGCGCCAATATGCCGCATGTGTTCAAGAGCGATGCCCACTACTTTGAAACGGAAGAGGCAGCCCAGGCGCACTCGCTCACCATTTTCTTTAATACCGACGGGAAGCTGGCTTCGCTTTTCCACCTGCCCGAGTTTAAGCATATCACCCATTTCTTTGCAGCCAACTACAGCGGCTTCAGGGTGCCGCAACGCTGTTTCGGCGAGGTACGCGACCTTATATTCCGCATCAGGGAAGCAAACGGCATGGACCAGTTCATCCTGTTTTTTCAGTTGCTGAAATCCCTTACCGCCACCGGCGATGTTGCGCCCTTGTCGGCACAGGTACAGCCCCGCAATTTCAGCGACCACGAAGGCATGCGCATCAGCAATATTTACAACTACATCATGCAGCACTGCCACCGCGACCTCACCCTGGAAGAAGTGGCCGCCGCCGCCTGTATGACGCCGCCTGCCTTTTGCCGGTATTTCAAGAAACATACCCGCGTCACCTTTGTTACCTTTCTCAACGAGGTGCGCATCAACGAGGCCTGCAAAAAGCTGCTGGAAGGAGGCTACGACAGCGTATCGGCGGTGGCCTACGATTGCGGGTTCAACAGCATCACCAATTTCAATCGGGTGTTTAAAACCGCAACGGGTAAGAGCCCGCGGGCTTATGCCGCCGATTTTTTGTGCAAGGCGGGCTGAGGCCCTATTGTACTGGAAAAGCGGTAAGTGTTGTATCATAAACGCCTGCAAACGGCAAGGCGCATCAGCAGCCAGTTAACCTTCCATTTTACTTAACACGAAAGCAGCCAGGAAGCCTAGCACGGTGATGATGCCGATAAAGTCGTGCGCTTCTTCATAGGCTTCAGGGATCATGGTGCTACTGAGCATAGCAAGTATGCCACCTGCCGCCACGGCTATTACCCCGGCATTGACCTGTTGGGGAAACTGGCTGAAAATGGCATAGCCCGCAAAAGAGGCCACACCCGATAACAGCATGATAGCGGCCCAGATGCCGAAGATGTATTTTTTGGAGCGGCCCGCTTTCTTCATGCCTGCCGTGCTCGAAAGGGATTCCGGTACATTGGACAAAAAGATGGCTACTACTGCTGCCAAACTCACCACCCCGCCATGGATCAGCGAAATGCCTATGGCTACCGACTCGGGGATGCCATCAATCAGTGCGCCTACGGCAATGGCTGTTCCGCTGCTTGGGTGATCTTTTTCGGCGGCCTGCTGTGCCCCCGACCGTTTGCGGTGGCGGGCACCCTGCCTGTTCAGCAGGTAGTTGGCAAGGGTATACATCAGGGCACCTGTGAGAAAGCCGATTGCTGCTGCGCCAAAGCCGCCGCTCTGGTAGGCTTCGTCCATCAACTCAAAGGCCAGTGCCGATATCAGCACGCCACTGCCAAAGGCCATGATCATCCCGATGATGCGGGCAGGCACCTGTTTGAAATAGCCAATGAACGCACCAACCAGCAGGGCAGATCCGGACACCAAACCCCAGAAACTGGCTTTAAGCCACAAGGGGAATGCAAAAGCCAACATGCTTGAAAGTTGCATAAAGGTACCTGTTCAATTCCTGTACCGCAAATTGGTGCGCATGGGCAATTTTGATCCCTATGGCACTTACTAAAAAACAACTGGAGCAGGAAGTGCAGTTGCTGTATTCGGGACACTGCAACAATCCTGCTCCAGTTCCTTACCTGCACAAAGCCATATCAATCCAAAATAATTTCTAGGCTCCTCTTATTGAAACAACACCTGTGCAAAATTATACAGGTTGTTGCGCCACACGGGCCAGGTATGTCCGCCGGGGTATTCGCTATAGGTATACTTTACCCCCAGCTCATCAAACTTCTGCATCATGATCTTGCAGTTGTTGTAGGCGATGTCTTCCTTGCCGCCCATCGATATCCAGAATGATTTGATGTTGCTGTTGATGGCCGCTGCATTGGATTTCATAAATGCATACTGAGGGTCGGACAGCGCCGGCTGGTTGGCCCACCATCCGGAGCTGAATACGCCGAGGTAGGAAAACATGTTTTTGTTCTTAACACCGGCATACAGGGTTTGCAGGCCACCCATCGACAGTCCGGCAAGTGCCCTGTGCTGTGCATCGGTAGCTACCTTGAAATTCTTTTCTACAAAAGGAATCACCGCTTGCTTCAGTTCGTTTTCAAACATGCGCAGGGCGCCTTCGCCAAAGCCGCCGGGACCACCGGCACTCAAGTTGGCATCCATCATTACAATCACCATGGGTTTGGCTTTCTTCTCTGCCAGCAGGTTGTCCAGGATCAGGTCGGTCTTGCCCTGCGTGGCCCAGCCGCGTTCGTCTTCGCCACCACCATGCAGCAGGTAGAGCACGGGATATTTTTCGGTACTGTTTTCATAACCCGGAGGGGTGTAGATATAGCAGTTGCGCCAGTTATTGGTAACCGGCGACAGGTAGCGCTTGATGCGGAGGTCGCCGTGCGGTACATCCTTAAGTGCATAATAACCGCCGCCTGCAAAAGGAATCTCAATACCACTTGCCATGCGGCCCATGCCGTAGAAGGTTTCACTTGCAGGGTCGGCTACGGGCAGTCCATCAATCAGTAGCGAATAATAATGAAAACCTTCGCTGATGGAATCGGTGGTTACGGTCCAGAAGCCGCCGGTATCTTTTACGAGGTCGTATTTTTTACCCAGGTCCACCTGCACCTTTTGTGCCTCCGGAGCCCGCAGGCGAAACACCACGCGGCTATCGGGTAATACTTGCGGATACTTTGCCGAACGGATGTTTGATGCAGCCGGTGTGCCCAATACGGTGTACCTGGAAAAAGTTGCAGGATCTACGGGCTTGAACAGGAACTGCGAGAACATATACAAACCATTCTTCCACACTTTGAAATCGTGCCCGCCGGGCTCGAGGTAGTAGATATGCGGAACGCCCTTTTCGGCCAGGTAGTCGTGCGTGCGTTTGCTGAATGAAAGTAATCCGTCGTTATCGCCGCAGGAGATAAAGAGCAGTTTCAGCTTTTGTTTGGCAGCTGCCGCATCGGGTACCAGTTCTTCAGGCCGCCTGGTATTGGGCGCAGAGGAAAAGCCGCCTACCCATGCAAATTTATCGAGGTTGCCCAACCCGAAGTTGAGCGACTGTCCGCCGCCCATCGACAGGCCCGCAATGGCGCGGTGTTCCCGGTCTTTAAGGGTAGGAAATGATTTTTCTACATGAGGAATGAGGTCGTTCAGCAGGTCTTTTTCAAAAGTGGCAAAAGCCTGCACCTTGTCGGGCGCCATGATATTACCGGTGGCACGATCATCTTTCATGGCCCTTCCGTTGGGCATCACCACGATCATAGGTTGCAGCCTGCCTTCAGCGTACAGGTTGTCGAGGATCACTTGCGGCTTACCACCGTTCAGCCATTCCTTTTCATCGCCGCCAATACCATGGAGCAGGTAGAGCACCGGGTATTTTTTGCTTTTGGCAAAACCGGGTGGTGTGTACACCAGTGCACGCCGCGTGGTGCCCACTGTTTTTGATGTGTAGGAAATGGTGTCGATCCTGCCGTGTGCGATACCGCTGCGGGTGGAGTCGAAACCTTTGGGAGCCTCTTTTTCTACAGGCTGCGCAAAAAGCGAAAGGCTGCACAGTAATGCGGGTGCAAGGAGTGCTTTGAAATATTTCATGCGTTCTTGTTTCGGTTCGTAAGTTGAAATGAATATTCGAATCAAGTCAAAAGTCAAAAGGCAGAATTTAAAAGAGGAACACTGGTGTACACTACAGGTTTTTTACTTTTCACTTTTGCCTTTTGGCCTTACTAATACTGCTGATTTTTTATCATTTAAAAATCCCCTGCAAGGTCGTAGCTAGGTATTGTTTGCAGTTCATCCAGGTATGCCCGCCGGGAACGATATCGCTGCGCAGCCTGATGCCTTTTGCCGTAAACATGGCGATGTTCTGCTTGACGCTTTCGTACAAAAAGTCGTCGGTGCCCACGCTGATGGTGAACAACTTTAGTTGCTTGTTTACCTGCTCCGCATTGGGTGCATAAGTAGCCCCAAAGTTTTTCTGGAATTCTTCCGTTTGCGTATACGGCGCATAGGAGCTTACATAGGCAAACTTGCTGGTGTTGGTAAGCCCAATATTCAGGGTTTGCCCGCCACCCACCGAGAAGCCGGCAACGGCACGGTGCTGCGGATCGGCCAGTACGGGGTAATTGGCTTCTATGAAGGGAATGATGTCCTGCATCACCTCTTTGGTAAAATCGGGCATGGGTGCCGGCCGCACGTTGCCATAAGGCATTACGATAATCATGGGCACGGCCTTCTTTTGCGCAATAAGGTTATCGGCAATAAAATTTGCCCGGCCCACCTTGGTCCATGTTTCTTCCGTATCCGAACCGCCGTGAATAAGGTAAAGCACCGGGTACTTTGTTTTGCCTGCCGGGTTGAAGCCGGGTGGCGTGTACACCAGCAACTGCCGCGTGGTGCCCAGCGTTTTTGAAGGGTACAGCCGGTAGCTCACCTTGCCATGCGGAACTTTTTGCAGCGCATGTACCAGCGGCGTGTTGCCGGGTATGTCTACAATGCTGCGTTTGAAGCGTTCGTTGGCAAAGATGTAAGTGTTGTTGGGGTCGGCTACCGGTACGCTGTCCACCACAAAAGCGTAAGGATAGATGTCCGGTTTTACTGGGCCCACAGTGATGCTCCAGATACCGGAAGTATCCTTGGTCATGGCGTGGTTGCCGGAAAGAAATTCGCCGCTCAGCGAAACCTTCTGTGCAGTGCGTGAATAGTATTTGAACGTAACGGTATTGTCGGCGTGTACATCCGGCGAGCTGATGGCAGGCGGCCTTTGTGCAAAGCCCGAAGTACTGGCCAGCATCAAGGCCGTTGCTATATAAAGGGAGGGTTTCATGTGGGAGCGTCTGTTTATTTAAACAACAATTGGGCGGTTTCCGTCAGGTAGGTTTTTACGTTCATCCAGGTATGCCCGCCGCCGGTGATCAGGCTTTTGTACCCGATTTTTTTTGCATTGAGATAGTTGAGGAAGGTAGCTACATCATTGTACAGGAAATCTTCGGTGCCCACGCCTACCCACAGCAGTTTGAGTTGCTTGTTGGTAGCATCGGGATTGGACACGAGCGATGCATAGCTGCCGTCCATTTCGCTGGGTGGCAGGTAGGCGCTGTAGCAGCAAACCCAGGCAAACTGGTTCATGTTCCAGAAGGCAGTGCGGAGGGTTTGCCCACCCCCACGCGAGAAGCCGCCGATGGCGCGGTTGTCGCGGTTGGGAATGGTGCGGTAAGCCTTGTCAATGTAGGGGATGATGTTTTGGGTCATATCGTCCGAAAAACCGCGCATCCGGCGCATGGCGTCTTCACTTTCGCGGCCCACGGGGTCGGCAGGTTTGACGCCGCCTTTTTGTTCGGCAACCCTTGCGTCTACATTGCCATAGGGCATCACCACAATCATGGGCTTGGCCTTGCCTGCAGCAATCAGGTTGTCGAGTATCAGGTTGGTACGGCCCACTTTAAAAAAGGTTTCCTCCGTATCGGTGGTGCCGCTGATCAAGTAAAACACAGGGTAGCGGGCGGCGTTGTTCTTGTCGTAGCCCGGCGGGGTGTATACCACCACCGAACCCGTGCTGCCCTGGGCAGAAGGATAGTACTCGTAGCTAACGGCGCCGTGCGGCACATCCTGCATAGCATGCACCAACGGCGTAAATCCGGGCACATCCACCAGGCTTGCCTTGAAGCGTTCGTTGGGAAAGAAATCCTCGTTGGCCGGGTCCATTACACTTACGCCGTCTACCACAAAATTGTACGGGTAAATATCGGGGCGCACGGGACCGACGGTGATGCTCCAGATGCCGATGCTGTCCTTGGTCATGGGCACATTGGCGGCGCCAAACTGCCCGCCTGAAAGCCGTACTTCTTTTGCCGCTGGTGCCAGGTAGCGGAAGCTTACTTTCTTATCGGGCAGCACCTGTGGCGATACCACAAAGGGCCCGCGGGGCGGCTGCGCCAGGGCGATGGCCGAGAGGCAAAAGACAGCCCAGGTGAAAAGCATTTTTAAAACAGGGAAATGGCGCATGGTGTTCCTGGTTGAAATCTATGTGATAAAATGTCTTTTATAGAACGGGGGCTCGCCATGGGGGCGCAATGCCATCAGCAAAGAACCCGGGCGAACCCTGGGTCTGTTCTTTTTTATTTAAAAAGCTTGGGTGCCACAGTTGACAAAAACAGCTTGCAGTTCATCCAGGTGTGGCCGCCTTCGGAGATAAAGGTTTCGTGTTTGATGCCTTTGTCATCCAGCACTTTCAGGTAATCGCCAATTACGGGGTATAGCATGTCTTCTTTGCCCACCCCGATCCAGAACAGTTTCAGGCGCTGGTTGGTGAGTGATGGGTTGGCAAAGGCCACGGCATTGTTGCGGTCGAATTCTTCTTTCAGCATGCCGGGTGCAAAGCCCACCACCCACCGGAACAGGTCGGGATTGTTGAGGCCCAGAAAAAGTGATGTGCCGCCACCACCCGAGAAGCCAGCTACAGCGCGGTTGTTGTTGTCCGCTTTTACCCGGTAGTTCTGTTCCACAAAAGGAATCATGTGGTCCAGAAAATCCTTTTTGATCTCCTGCAGGTTGTCCCAGTTGCGGAGGCTGCCCGAGCTTTTACTGATCTTCGGGTAGGCACGGCCGTAAGGCATCACGATGATCATGGGTACCGCCTTGCCCTGTGCAATCAGGTTGTCGAGGATGATATTGGCACGGCCCACCTTGGTCCAGGTTTCCTCCAGGTCGGTAGTGCCGTGAAATAGGTAAAGCACCGGGTATTTTTTGCTGCCTTCTTTTTCATAGCCCGGCGGCGTATATACCACCACGGGGCGGGTACCCAGCTCGGGCGAGGTATAATAGCGGTAGGCAAGGGTGCCGTGCGGTACATTTTGTACCGTATGCACCAGCGGTGTGCTGCCCGTGATTTCTACGAGGCTGTTCTGGAACCCTTCATTCGGAAAGATGGCGCTATTCTTCGGGTCGGCTACAGCCATGCCGTCCACCACGAAATTGTAGGGGTACATGTCGGGTTTTACCGGTCCAACCGTTACGCTCCACACGCCAGCTGAATCCCTGGTCATGGGCACAGCAGCCTTTTCAAATTGGGCACTCAGCTTTACTTCTTTTGCCGCAGGCGCATACAGTTTGAAGGCAACCGTGTTGTCTGCCTTTACTTCGGGCGAACTGAACTGCGGTACCCGGGCGGCTTGGGCCATTGCCACCGTAGTGCAGCATAGCGCCACACCCGTCAAGAAGGAATGGAAGGTTCTGTAGTGATGCATAAGCAAGTTTTGTTTGATCAATGCCGGTAGTGTGCGGGCTTGTTTGGGATTTGCTGCTACAGCCACTTATTCTTTTTCATCCACAGCAGCAGGGAGTCGAACCAGTCGGGCTGGCGGAAAATAAACCCGTGGCCGCCCCTTGGATAAATATGCATTTCCGCATCCACCTTGTGATGGCGCAGGCTTTCGAAGTAAAGGATGCTGTTGTCCACATCAACGGTTTTGTCGTCGGCGGTGTGGGTGATATAGGCCGGCGGGGTATTGTCCCTTACCTGCAACTCGTTGGAGAATAGTGCTACCTGTTCCTTCGAAGGATTTTTACCCAGCAGGCCATCTCGCGACCCCTGGTGGGTAAGGCTGTCGCGCATACTGATAACGGGGTATACCACCACTTGGAAGTCGGGGCGCAGGCTGGTGTTGTTCCTGTTTTCAATCACCGGTTGTTCAAAATGCGTAGCCGCCGTAGATGCCAGGTGACCACCTGCCGAAAAACCAACGATGCCCAGTTTCTTTGCATCCACGCCCCACCTGGTTGCATTTTCCCGCACATACTTGATGGCTTGCTGTGCATCCTGCAGGGGGCCGATGCTTTTCTGCTCCATTATGGAATCGTCGGGGAGGCGGTACTTGAGTACAAAGGCGGTAATGCCATTTTGGGCAAATTGCTTGGCGGTGCCGATGCCTTCGCCCTGGTACACCACCACGCCATAGCCGCCACCGGGAATGATGATCACGGCCGTACCAGTAGCTTTTTCTTTTTCCGGTAAATAAACCTCCAGCGTGGGGCGGGTGACGTTGCGGTACATGCCCTGGTTGAAGGTTTCTTTCCTTTCGGTTTGTTTCGAATTAGGGACCGTGCCCGTATAAAGTTGCACTACCTCCTGGGCACCCAGGGCGGAGGAAAGGAACAGACAAAGTGCCATCGGTAATTTGCCTGCATGCTTTAGGGAAGCTGGTCGTGTAAACAAGGTAGTTTTCACAAGTTTGTGTTTGAATGGATGCGACTGAATAACTGGTCTTTATTGCCCGTGCTGGCGGCAACCAGATTAAATTCAATAGCAGCACCGGGGTGCTGCTATTGAATGAATGCCTTATTGACTATTTAAAAAGCAGGGGAGCCATTTGGTACAGGCTGCGGCGCCAGGTTTGGAATTCGTGGGCCGTATTGGGCGAAACATAAGTACCTACATTGTAGCCAGCCGCTTTTAAATCAGCTTCCACCTTAGGAAGCGCTTCCGCTCCGCGTGTTTCTTTGCTGCCGTAAGTGATATAAATAAGCTTAGGCTTCATCTTGCCCTGTAATTCTTCCGGCGTATAGTTGCCGCCACTCAATAACCCCCAGTAGCCAAATACCTCGGGCTGGGCCAGGGTGATGAACTTTGTTTCGGCAGCACCCATGGACAATCCGGCCATTGCACGGCCGTTGCGGTTGGCAATGGTGCGGAAATGTGCGTCAACATAAGGTACCAACTCGTCTACCAGCACCTGCTGGAAGCCATTGTTGGCAATCATGGCAGCCATGCCGCCACCCGGGCGGGCGGGAGCCGGTGTAGTACCCGCAGCCGGAGCGGCACCGGTAGCAGGAGCGGCACTACCCGGAGCGGGGGCAGGCGCCGGGCGAGGCGCACCCGGGCGGGCACCAGTATTGGTCATGCCATAGGTCATCACCACGATAAAGGGTTTGGTTCTGCCCTCGGCAATCATATTGTCCATGATCAGGTTGGCCTTGCCCTGGATGCCCCAGGAGGTTTCATTTTCCCCCCAGCCGTGCTGGAGGTACAATACCGGGTATTTGGTTTTCCCGTTTTCGTAGCCCGGAGGGGTGTACACGTAGGCCACCCTGGATGTGTTGGTGCTTTTGGAAGGAAACAGTACCTGGTGTACATGACCGTGCGGTACGTCTTTCAGGGCATAGAAGTCCTGATCTTTGGCGGGTATTTCAATACCGCTTTCCCAACGCTGGGAGCCATAAAAGTTGCCGGTGCCGGGATCATTATAAACGGCGCCGTCCACAATGAGGTGGTAGTAGTGGAAACCTTCATCCATGGGCCCGGTGGTAGTGCCGGTAAAAACGCCATCCGGTCCTTTGGTCAGCCGGGTGCCGCCTTGCCCGCCGAGGCCCAGGGTTACCCGAACGCTGTCGGCCTGTGGCGCCACAATCCGAAATCGGGCATAACCCTGCGAGTTTACCTGTGGGTAATCCTGGAAAGGCTGGTTAAAGGCAGAAGGTTTGAAATCTTCCAGCACAGCGGGCTGGCCCTGGGCATTGGCGGCGATGCTAAACATCGTCGTTGCCAGTAAAAGGGTTGAAAATCTGGATCTCATATGGCCATGTTTTGATGGTTGACTGAATGGGTTGAACAAAAGCAAGCGTTTGGTGGAACGATGGGTAAAGCCATTGGTTTTTCTTTTACCTATCGCCCGTATAAAGGTTAGGTATGCCGCCTGCACCCGATAGCATATTTGTGCATTTTTATGCAGCAGATGTTCAGCGGCATCATTCAGAAGGATTACAGCACTTCATTTACCAGCGTGCCGATGCCATCAATGGATATGCGCACCTCGTCGCCGCTTTGCAGGGTAAAGTCATTTTCGGGTACAATACCGGTGCCGGTCATGATAAGACAGCCGTTGGGAAAGGAGCATTCCCGGAACACAAAAGACACCAGTTCTTCGGGTGTCCGCTTCATTTGATCGATGCCGATGGAACCTTCAAACACGGGAGCGCCACCGCGGCCAATGGCCAGGTGGATCTGTGTGCCCCTGTCCAGCGGCTGGTTGGTTACAAAGACGCAGGGACCAACAGCGGCACAGGCATCGTAGGTTTTTGCCTGCGGCAGGTAGAGGGGGTTTTCGCCTTCAATGCTGCGGCTGCTCATGTCGTTGCCGATGGTATAACCCACGATCTTTCCCGATGATGTTACCACCAGGGTCAGTTCGGGCTCGGGCACGTCCCAGGTAGAGTCTCTGCGGATCTTTACTTTTCCATTCGGCCCTACCACGCGGTGCGGCGTGGACTTAAAAAACACTTCGGGGCGCTCGGCCTCGTATACCCGTGCGTAGAAGTCGCCGCCGCCGGCGTCCTTGCTTTCTTCCTGCCTGCCCACCTTGCTGCGGAGGTAGGTAACGCCACAGGCCCAGAGCTCCTGGCTGCCGATGGGCGCCAGTACGCCATCCACTTCGGTGCCGGCAGCAGCGGGCTGGGTGGAAATAATTTGTTGCAGCTTGTCAAACAGGTTGTCGTCGTTGATAAATGCATCCCAGTTGTCTTCCTGCACCACGTACGATTGCCCTTCATGGTGAACGCGGATCCCGCCCAAGGTTCTGTACAGTTTCATGTCCTTTTGTTTGTAAGTATTTGCTTGTTGAAAAGAAAGTTTTTAACCCGAATGAATATAACCAAGGTGGCGGAGAAAACAGGTGTTGTGCAAAAGCTACGCTTAGCATGCTGCTCTAAATCGCTATACCAGTAAATCAAAGTTTAAAAAGGGATGCAGGCACCGGTGCTAACCTGTTTCAAATTCTGCCTTTATACTTTTGAATTTTACCTGCTATTTAACTTCAGGTGCTAGTGTAAATCCCTTGTCACTTTACTACCCGACCCGCCACGCAGCACGTCCATGTCGGCACCCAGGTGCGCCTGCTGCACATGGTCGATGTGCAGCTTTACATAGCCCCTTTCGGCCATGGGCTCCGGTGGCTGCCAGGCAGCCCTTCTGCGCGCCAGTTCTTCATCCGTAATATCGAGGTGCAGCCTGCGGCCTGCCACATCCAGCTCTATCATATCGCCGTCATGCACAAAGGCTAGGGTTCCTCCCACGGCCGACTCAGGCGATACGTGCAACACCACTGTACCCGCAGCGGTTCCACTCATCCGCCCATCCGAAATACGGATCATATCCCTGATGCCTTTGCGCAATAGTTTTTCGGGCAGGTCTACATTGCCTACTTCCGGCATGCCCGGGTAACCCACCGGTCCCACGTTCTTCAACACAATCACACAGGCTTCATCAATGTCCAGCTGCGGGTCATCAATCCGTGCATGGTAATCTTCAATGGTATCAAACACCACGGCGCGGCCGCGGTGCTGCATCAGTTCCTTATTGGCAGCCGATGGTTTGATGATGGCGCCCTGCTCGCAGAGGTTTCCTTTCAGCACGGCGATGCCCGCCTGCTGCTGCACGGGTTTGTCGATGGTGGCAATCACATCCTGGTTGTAGCATACCGGTGCATGGTTGTTTTCGCCGAGGCTTTGCCCGTTGATGGTGACAGCATCGTTGTGCAGGTACTGCTTCAGCTGGCTGATCACCACCGGCAACCCGCCGGCGTAATAGAAGTCCTCCATCAGGTATTTACCAGCGGGCTTCAGGTTTGCCAGCAGGGGGATCTTGCTGCCGATACGGTCAAAGTCTTCCAACTGCAGGTTTACGCCAATCCTGCCGGCAATTGCCAGCAGGTGGATCACGAAGTTGGTGGAGCCACCGATGGCGGCATTCACGATGATGGCATTTTCAAATGCTTCGCGGGTCAGCACTTTGGAAAGCTTCAGGTTTTCTTTGGCCATTTGTACAATCCTTCTGCCCGACAGTTGCGCCATTACTTTCTTGCGGGCATCAACGGCCGGGATGGCGGCGGCTCCGGGCAGTGTCAGGCCAAGGGCTTCCACCATACAGGCCATGGTGGAGGCGGTGCCCATGGTCATACAATGACCGGCACTCCTAGCAACGCCTATTTCTGCTTCCAATATGTCTTCGGCCGAATAGCTTTCCACGATGGTTTTTTCCTTTACCATCCAGTTGAAGGAGCCGCTGCCCAGGCACTCGCCCCGGAACCTTCCGTTGAGCATGGGCCCGCCGGGAATAACCAGTGTGGGCAGGTCCACGCTGCAGGCACCCATCAGGGTAGATGGTGTTGTTTTGTCGCAGCCGGTAAGCAGTACCACGCCATCCAGCGGGTTGGCGCGGATGCTTTCTTCGGTATCCATGGCAGCGAGGTTGCGAAACAGCATGGTGGTGGGCCGCATGATGGTTTCGCCCAAGGAGGTCACAGGGAATTCGAGCGGGAAGCCGCCCGCTTCAATCACACCGCGCTTAACCACTTCGGCAAGCTCGCGCAGGTGCCCGTTGCAAGGCGTGAGTTCGCTCCAGGTATTGCAGATGCCAATGACGGGCCGCCCGTCGAAATAGTCGCTCGGATAACCCTGGTTGCGCAGCCAGGAGCGGTGCACAAAACCCATTTTATCGCTTTTGCCAAACCAATCAGCACTGCGCATTTCTTTATGTGCACTGGTCTCGTCTGTTCTTTTTTCCATGTAAGCAACAGTTCGTTGTATGTGTAGCTGGTAGTTGGCAGGGCGTACCGGTTGTTGATGGTCGCTGCCTGCCTTGTTCTTCCTGTTTGCCAGGGCGGGGACCAGCCCTTGTAGCGGTCCTCGCCCTGGTTGTGTGCACGCGTTCTTCGATAGCGCTGCAATGGTTTTCCGGTACCTTATTGCACGTCCCAGAATACCCGGGTAGTGAGGTCGTCTTTCCCGCCCATGCTGGCAACTGCCGCCTGGTAGTTGGCTGTGTTCACGTTCGATTCCGACACGGGGTAAGCCATGCGCCGTGCAAAGCCGCCCTGCAGGTTGCTGTTGAAATTATTGGGCACCAATGCAGGGAATGCGGTGCGCCGGAAATTGGCCCAGGCTTCCAGCCCATTCCCAAAAGATGCAATCCAGTACTGGGTATTGATCAACCGGAGTGCCTCGGCAGGGTTGAAGGCAACAGCAGGATGGGCCAGATAGCTGTTTTGCAGGGGCAGCGGGATGGCCGGACTTTGCACATTGGGATAAACTGTGTATTCATCCATGGCTGCTCTTACCCCTTCCTCGTAGTATTCCTGCGCGGTTTTGCCGCCTGTCAGCCAGCCCCTTAAAGCTGCTTCGGCTAACAGCAATTTCGTTTGTGCGTTGGTGATATAAAACACCGGGGTAGTGGCATTGCCCACCACGTTGAAATTGAGCTGCGAATAGTTTTGCCCCGTACCTATAGGAGCCCTGAAACCAGGGTAGGTGGGCAGGGTGGCATCGCTGTACCCAATGGGGAAACCAAACTGGTTGGCCATGGTGGTATCCGGTGCCGGGTTGGAAGGCGCTGCCGTCTGGTTGGGATATTTTGCCGCGATGTATTTCAGCCTTGGATCCAGGGTTGTTTTCAGCTGGTTTACCAGCGGCTCTGTGAGGTAATAGTAATAGGGGTTGTTGGCCCGCACCGAGTTGTTCAGGGGATTGCTGTAACCTGCCAGCGGCAGGCCTGCAGCCGTCATATACTTGATTACGGCATTGTCGTTATTGCTTTGCATCACACCACCAGTGAACGCTTCCTGCACGATGGTTTTGGCCTTGTTGGGGTCCAGCTTGGAATAGCGCATGCCTAGGCGCAGCAGGATGGCGTTACCAAGGCTTTTCCACTGGGCCACATTGCCGCCGTAAAACAGGTCAAACTTGTTGATGTCTTTGGCCGGGTCCAGTGCGGCGGTAGCTTCTTTGAGTTCCTTGTAAATGCTTTCGTAAATCTCTTCGTCTTTGTTGTACTTGGGATAATAGATGCTTTCGAGGTAGGCCTTGCCTGCTTCCTGGTAGGGCACATCGCCATAGCTGTCTACCAGCATCATGTAGTTTAACGCCCGCCAAATCCGCGTTTCGTTGTACAGGTTGGTGCGGGTGGCATCGGCTTTCACCAGGCTGATGATGTGTTCGAGGTGCTTGAGCGGTCCCGAGTAGGTATTGTTGAAGCGGGTGCGGTTAAAGATGTCCACATTGAGGTTGAACTGGAAGCCTGCAGTGGCGCCCAGGTTATAGGCATTTACAAAATGCTGCGCAATGGTTCCTTCACCCTCCCAGCTGCCTGGATCGGTGAGGCGTTGTGCATTGTTGAACAGGTAACCCGGGTCTACATTCACAACGGCCGCAGGGTTTGTATTCAGCCGGTCAAAATCTTTATCACAACCGGTAAGCATGGCCAGTGCCATGGAGGAGATCAGTATCAGGTTAGTTCCTTTTTTCATGGCTACAGTTTAAAATTTCACATTAAGGTTGACACTGTAATTGCGGGTGGTAGGCAGGGATACCGCTTCGTATCCTACCCGGAAATCGCCGCTCGATTGTACGGCTTCGGGATCGATATCAGGTACCCATTTTTTGATGATGGCCACATTGCGGCAGGCGGCGGAAAGCACCAGCCCCTTGATGTACTTGGTGCCAATCACGGGCGAGAAGTCGTAGGTGAGCGTGATGTTGCGCAGCTTGATGAAATCTGATTTGAATATTACCGGGTCGGCAATCTGCAGGTTGCGGTAATCGGCGTAAAACTGCTGCCCGTAAACAGGTGTTGTATTGGGCTTGCCTACATTGGGGCCGCTTTGGTAAATACCGGGGAATACCACACCGGTCTCACCGGGACGGCGCCCCACCAGCGATGCTTTGGAATGGCCCTGCCGCAGTGCGTTGAGGGCGGTGGACGAAAGCATTTTGCCGCCGGTTTTATAATCCATGTGCACCAGCAGGCTCAGGTTTTTATAACGGAAAACGTTGTTCCAGCCACCGGTAAACTTGGGCAGTGCGCTGCCGTGCAGCACATTGCTGGTGGTGGCGCGGAGGCGGCCGTCGGGGCCGAGGAGGATATTGCCCTGGTCGTCGCGGAGGTAGGTGCGCGATGAGATCTGGTTGAGGGGCTTGCCCACCTCGTATACCAGCGAACCAATGAACTCGTTGCCACCCGACCAGTCGGCCACGGTGGTACGGGTTACACCGGGGGTAAGTGCCAGCACTTTGGTGGTGTTATAAGCGGTGTTGAACGCACTGGTCCAACTGAAATTGCGGGTTCTGTACGGGGTGCCATCCAGCAGTAGTTCAATACCCCTGTTTTGCAGTGCGCCGAAGTTGATGGTGGTGCCGTTATAACCCGATGCAATGGAGTTGGTGATGGTTACGATCTGGTCTTTTGTCTGCTTGTCGTAAGCGGCAATATCGAGGTGGAGGCGGCTTGCAAACAAGCGAAGTTCCAGGCCCACTTCTTTTTCCCGCACGCTGAAGGGCCGGATATTGGGGTTGGGATTGTTGGCGTTGTTGATCTGCGCCAGCGTGCTGCCGTTGAAAGGCTGTTGTAAAAAGCCATAGGTGAGCTGTCCGCCAAATATCCCAATGCCGTTTTCGCTGCCTACATCGGCATAGGAAGCCCGGAGCTTGCCGAAACTCAGCCAGGGCGAGCTTTCCAGCAGTTCGGAGAAGACAAAGCTGCCGCTCACCGAGGGATAGAAATAACTGTTGTTGTTTGGATTCAATACCGAGAACCAATCGTTGCGGCCGGTGATATTCAGGAAGAGGAGGTCCTTATAACCCAGTTCGGCCAGCCCGTACAGCGAATTGATCTGGCGCCTGCCGATGCCATAGGTCTGGTTTTTCACGGTGCCGTTTTCGATGGTGTACAGGTCGCGTACAATAAAGGCAGTTGCATCCTGGTTGAAGTTGCGGTAGCGGTCGGTGAAAATATTGCCGCCAAAGCTGGCATCTATAGAAAAGTCGCCAAAGCGGTGGTTGCCACCCAGCAGGAAGTCGGCGTTGATCTGCTTGCCGCTGGTTTCACCCACCACATAGGTGCCGTTAAAGGTAGTGCGGGTGGGATCGTAATAGGCACCATTGGCGGGGCTGCCGGTGCCGGTGGGGGTGTTCTGCTCCGTAAAGTCAACGCCGTAATCCATATTGATACGGCCCTGCAGGTACAGCCACTTAAGCATCTGGTAGCGCATGGTAGCCGTGCTCAGCAGGCGGTCTCTTTTGTTGAAAAAGAACTGCCTGGGCAGGGTCCAGTAGGGATTGATCAGGGTTTGTGCAAAACCGGTTGTTTGCCGTTCTATACCGACTTCGTTTACCGCATTGGCCTTGTATACTTCAAGTGGCACGGTAGGCGAAGTGCGTACCAGGAAGTTCATGGTGCCGATGCCCTGCACACCTACCTGCGGCGGGTTCTCGTTCTTTTCGTTGGTGTAATTCAGGTTAAGCTGGATGGAGAGCTTGTCGCTCAGATTTTGGTTGACACCCAGGTTGAAGATCTTCTTGTGGTACTTGTTGGTGTACACGATGCCTTTTACATCCTGGTTGGTAAAAGAAGCGCGGAAGCTTCCTTTTGCATTGCCGCTCGATACCGCGATGGTATTGGTAAAAGAGGTGCCCGTGTTGAAGAAATTCTTGATGCGGTCCCTTTGCGGCGCGTAGGGCCTTGATACGCCGTCAAACTGGATGGTAGGTACCGCGTCGTAGCGCTCACCCCAGCCAAACTGGCCGGAGTTAACAGCCTCTCCCTGTGTTTTAGGACGGACGCCGTTTACACCCTGTCCAAACTCGTACTGAAAATCGGTGAGGTCGAGCACCTCGTCGGCGGAAACATTGGAGGTGAGTTCAACGCCAAGGCCCGAGGATTTGCTGCCGTTCTTGGTGGTGATGATGATGGCGCCGTTTGCGGCCCTTGACCCGTAAATAGCCGCTGCGGTAGCGCCTTTCAGCACCGTCATGCTTTCTATGTCATCGGGGTTCACCATCTGCAGGTTATCGCCTAAATCCCTGTTTGGCCCATCGGCATTGGTGCCCCGGGCGCCCTGGTCCATGGGCAGGCCGTTAATCACCAGCAGGGGCGAGTTGTTGGCACCCGCAAAAGCCGACTGGCCGCGGAGCCTGATCTTATTACTGGCCCCTGCACCCGCTGAGGGCGGCGTGATGTCCAGCCCTGCGATCTTGCCTTCCAGTGCGGTGCCTAAGTTGGTAGTACGGTTTTGCTGCAGTTCGTTTACCCGTACGGTTTCGGCAGCATAACCCAGCTTCTTCGACTCTCGCTTGATGCCCAGTGCCGTTACCACTACCGTCTCCATACTCTTGGAGGTAGGGGTAAGCGTAATGCTTACCGATTGCCGCCCGTTAAGCGGCGTTTCCTGGATGGCATAGTTTACCGAAGTGACCACGAGGATATCACTGGTGGCAGCGAGGATGCTGAATTTACCTGCATCATCGGTTACTGTTCGCCGTGAGGTTCCTTTTACTTCTACTGTTGCCAGGCTTACCGGTTTATTGTCTACATCTACAACAGTGCCGGCAACAGTTTGTGCAAAGGCGGCGGCAGATACAAGCATAAGGGCGCACAAGAAGCATAGCTTCTTTACCTGGGCGGAGGTCCGCCGGAGCAGTTCTTTCATAATGGCAAGCGTTTGTTAGCAAAAAAGGGTTGGACGGCGTGACGAAATCGTCTGAAGGCTGATACAAAGTATTCTAACATCAGCTCCAAAAACTTCCAAAAAAGAACAGCGTAGGATATTGTACAAGGACAAACGTATTTCTTCCTAATATCGTTGAGACGATCATTGCCCATTCCGAAACGAACGCTTGCATGAACCAGTACTTTTTAAGAAAAGAATGTAAAGAGCTTCATGCGTTTCCGCATATCATTGAATTTGCTTTCAAAAAAATCAGTACGATACAATTTGGTTCGCTTACAAAAGCGGCACACGACTTTCTGCGCATCTACTATGTAGCCGATGGCCGCTTTGACTGGATGATCGACAACCAGCACTATATTTTGTATCCCGGCGACCTGGCGCTCATATTACCCGGGCAAAGCTTTGGCGGTGAAAAAGACCTGCTGGACATCGGTACCGTTGCCTGGCTGCACCTGGGCCTGCAGCAGCTGGAGCCTACAGGTAAAATGATCATGGGCAAGTGGAGCCGCCTCAGCGATAGCGAGTGCCGCAGCATCGGGCAGATACTGGTATTGAACAACTGCCCGGTGCTATCGAAACTAAAAGAGGCCGGCACCCTGATGCAACACATACAACAGGAGTTTGCACAGCAGGAGATTGGTTATACCACCCGCATCAACCAGCTGATAGAAGAGTTGTTCATAGTGGTTGCACGGCAGCTGACACGACAGAATACTTCGCGCAGGGATTTCCCGCAAACTTTTATGAAGCTGGAGCAAACATTACGCGAAAGACTATCGCACCAGTGGACGGTAGAAGAGATGGCGGCACTGGTAGGATTGGGTAATACCGCATTTTCTGAAAAGGTAAAAAGCTATACCGGTTTTTCACCCCTTAACTATTTGATCAATATCCGCATATCGGAAGCCATCAAGTTGCTGAAACGCCCCGATGTGCATGTTACCGACATTGCGCTGGACGTAGGATTTTATTCCTCCCAGCATTTCGCCACTACGTTTAAAAAACTTACCGGTTATACACCCAGTGAGTTCAGGAAAAAGAATACCACCACACCCGAATAAACCTATTCCGAATGGATTGCATCGTTACGATAGAAATTGGCACCGGCGCTATCAGGGTAGCAGCCTTCGACCTGGAAGGGGTCATCATTGGCTCGGTGAAAGGATCTTATCCAACCTTTCATTCAAAGCCAGGTTACAGCGAGCAGGACCCGGAGCAGATCTTTATCACCATGCTCTATATGCTCAAGAATTTTTTAAATGAAAAGATCCATCCAAAGAACCATACGGTAGTGAGCATCTGCTTTAGTAGTGCCATGCACAGCGTACTGGCTATCAGCAAAACCGGGGTGCCGCTGGGCAATGCCATTGTATGGTCGGACAACCGTGCGAAAAAGGAAGCAGATGATTTGAAGCACTCCGATTTCGGTAAGTCGCTGTACCAGATGACGGGCACGCCCATACATGCCATGTCGCCCCTGAACAAAATTGCCTGGATCAAAAACAACAACAAGGAATGGTTTGATGCTGCATACAAGTTTCTATCCATCAAAACCTATATCATCCAGCAGCTTACCGGCGAGTACGTGGTAGACTATAGCGTGGCATCGGCAACGGGCCTGTTGAATATCCATTCGCTGCAGTGGGAGGATTTAGCCTTGCAACATGCCGGTATCAACAAGTCGCAGCTTGCCGAAGCAGTGCCTGTATTTTACGCACCTAAAAAATTGAAAAGGCAATACCAGACCTCGCTGGGATTGCCCGAAAATGTAAAGCTGCTTGTTGGCTCCAGTGATGGTTGTATGGCCACCCTTGGTGCCGGTGTTTGGGGCGATGAAAAAGCCACCGTGACCATGGAAGAAAGTGGCGCCGTGCGGGTGGTGGGTAAGGAAGTGTTGCAGGACAAACAACAACGTTTATTCAACTACGTGCTATCGGATGGCTATTATGTTTCGGGCGGCCCTACCAACAATGTGGGCGCTGCATTCGAATGGTATGCAAAACAGTTTGGCGATTTCAAAAAGGTGTTCGACCTCGAAGACTGTATCGAAGACCTGTTGATTGAAGCCGGCAGGGTGCCTGCAGGTTCCGAAGGACTTATTTTCCTGCCCTACCTGCAAGGCGAAAGAGCACCCATCTGGAATGCCAATGCACGGGGTGCTTATTTTGGTTTGAACATCAAACACGAACAAAGGCATTTTATACGGGCAACTATTGAAGGCATCCTCTTTGCCTTTTACAATATTGGCAAAACCCTCGAAGAACACCGCAGCTTTACTAGCCTTTCGGCCAATGGCACCTATGCCGCTTACCCGCTGTGGACCCAGATGATGGCCGATATGTTTAACAAGCCCGTATTGGTAAAGCAAAATTCGGGACCCGACAGCGTAGCCTGTGGCGCCTTCCTGGTGAGCGCTACCGAGATGGGCCTGTATAAAGACCTGGAGCAGGCAGCGCAAAAAGTAAAGCTGGCCGAAAACTTCCAGCCCAACGCGCAACACCATGAAATATACATGAAGCTCTTTGCCATCTTCGAACGATTGAGCACAAAACTCTTCGATGAGTTTGAAGCCATCGCCGACCTGCAGCAAAATACCTGAACCCTCCCCACCGGATCACCCAACCACTTGCCATGAATACAAAATCAGTTTTCTCCTTCTTTTACGCAGCTGCTGCCGTTTTCCTGGTGGCATGGCTCATTGTCACCGTCCAGCAAATGCACCATTGGGGTGGCTGGCTGCTGATGCTGTCCTTACTGAGTTTAGCCATTGCTTTCAGGGGGCATCATTTCCTGAAAGGCTTTTCTTATACGGTGATGATCTTCGCGGCGGTCAGCCTTACGATGTACTATCCCAACTACTTCAAAACCGTTGGCGATTTCAACCTTTCAGGTCTCATCGTTCCCCTGCTGCAACTCATCATGTTTGGCATGGGCACCGAGTTGAGCCTGCAGGATTTCTCCCGCATCGTACAGATGCCCAAAGGGGTGGTTATCGGTGTGGTGTGTCACTACATCATCATGCCCTTCATCGGCTTTGGTGTTGCCAATATGTTCAATTTTCCACCCGAAATAGCAGCGGGTATTATCCTCGTTGGCTGCTCGCCCAGTGGCCTTGCCTCCAACGTAATGTGTTACCTGTCGCGGGGCAACCTGGCTCTGTCCGTTTCGGTAACCACCGTATCTACCCTGGTGGCGCCACTGCTCACGCCCCTCCTGATGCAGTTGCTGGGAGGCAGCCTCATCACCATTCACTTCCTCGATATGGTATTGGAAATGGTGAAGATGGTGGTGATACCGGTGGCAGCTGGTATTGGGGTGCGCTACCTGCTGAAAGGAAGGGTGGCATGGCTCAACAAGGTATTGCCCATTACTTCCATGATCGGTATTGTGCTGATCCTGGTAGTGATTATTGCAAAGGGCAGGGATGCGCTGCTGCAGGTAGGTGGTATGATCATCCTGGCCACTTTTATTCACAACACGTTCGGCTACCTGCTTGGATACTGGTCGGGAAGACTCTTCAGGTTCAACGAACGCGACAGCCGCACCATCGCCCTTGAAGTAGGCATGCAAAACGCCGGTTTGGCTTCGGCACTGGCTTCTAAAATAAGTGCAAACCCCGCCGTGGCTCTTGCGCCTGCCATCTTTGGTCCCATGATGAATATCACGGGCTCGCTGCTTTCCAGCTGGTGGCACAACCGTGTGCCTAAAGATGACCTGCAGCCGGATGAAACAACGGGCGGTCAAAAGGAAGTTTTAAAAGCGGACCTTATCTAAACCTGTTCATTTTCAAAAAACCATATACCCATGTTCACACCCAAACGATTGTTGTTTGCCCTCACCCTGTTTGTCGGACTGAAGCAAGCAGATGCGCAGTTTGTACAAGCCAGCAAAGACGAACTGATTGCGCTCACTTCCGACTGGAAAGGCGAACGTTTTCCTGATGGCCGTCCCAAGGTGCCGGATGATATCATACGCCGCATGAAAGCGGTAACCATCGAAGAAGCCTGGGCCACCATCAGCAGCGCCGGTTTCCGCTACCAGATCGCTGAAGGCTGGGGCGAGATCATCAACCGCGACAGCGTACTGGTGGGCCGTGCATTTACTACTACGTTTATGCCGGGCCGTCCCGATGTATGGAAGGCCATTGACTCGATGGGTAAGAAAGAAGGCCGGCGTGCACAAAACGTGTGGGCCGTGGAGCAGCTGTCGAAGGGCGATGTGTATGTTGCCGACCAGTTTGGCGCCAAAAGAAACGGACCTACCATCGGTGACCGGGTGGGTACTGCCATCTATACCCGTACAGGTAATGGTATTGTTTACGATGGTGCGCTCAGGGATGTGGAAGGCCTGAAAGAGATGGGTGGCTTTACTTCCTTTTTCAGCAGCTATGATCCATCGTACCACAATCCCGGTGGTGGCCAGAACAGGGACCTCACTACCATGATT
This sequence comes from Cnuella takakiae, assembly GCF_001953305.1. GTDB lineage: Bacteria > Bacteroidota > Bacteroidia > Chitinophagales > Chitinophagaceae > Flavisolibacter > Flavisolibacter takakiae. The sequence continues at coordinate 5,341,401 of NZ_MTFE01000010.1, read as the reverse complement.
GTGGGCATTAATAAGCCAACCCGCATCCGCACCGTAACAGTAATGCCGGGTGATGTGGTACTGGGTAAAATGGGGGTGGTGATTTTTATTCCGCCGCAATTAGCAGAAAGGGTGGTAACTAGTTCGGAACTCGTTCGGCTGGAAGATATGTTTGGCCAGCTCCGCATCCGCGAAGGAAAATATACCGCCGGACAGATCGATGCACGGTGGGCCGACAATATTCAAAAAGATTTTACGCAGTGGCTTAAAGACAACGTGAACAAACTTCCCGTCGGCCGCGAGCAGGTGCAGGAAATCATCAGGCAAAGAGAAAGCACTTCCCAGCAAACCAATAGCTATTAACGGATAAGCATTTGCGGTTGTGCAGCTGCTGACCTCTTTGTTGACAGCCATTTATTTAACTAACAATATACTCGCCATGTCAAATTCAAGAAGATCGTTTTTATCTAAAGCCGGGTTGGCAGCAGCTTTGGCGCCTTTGGCACCCATAGCATCCTGGGGCCAGCCTCTGGAGCATGCTGTTGATAACCAGGTTAAATTCTCTGCGCCCTCCGATTTGAAAATTACCGATGTACAATGCGGATATATCCGTGGCAGCTTGTATGTAAAAGTCTTAACCAACCAGGGTATCTATGGCCTGGGCGAAGGTGTAGACGCCATCGGTGGCACCTATCACCTCGTACAAAACCTGGGAAGAAGGTTGAAGAACCAAAGCCCCCTGAACCCGCATAAAATCTTTGAAGACCTGCGCAGAAGTGCGCACTTCGGGGGTGGGCAATCAGGTATGTATGTAGCGGTGCTGTCGGCGCTGGAAACAGCCATGTGGGATTTGACAGGAAAAGCGTTTAACATGCCTGTTTACCAGCTGCTGGGTGGCAAGCTTCGCGATAAGGTAAGGGTGTATTGCGATACAGCCCTTTATCGCAGCCAGTTTCCCTCGCCAAAAGATTTTGCAGAAGCGGCAACGGGCGCAATTAAGAAATGGAACTTTGATGCGTTGAAATTTGACCTTGATTATGCCGCTGACCCGGATAAGAAAGACCGTTATAACTGGACGGCCAGCCCGGGTGAGATTTCCAGGATGTACAACCAGCTTGCCGCAGTACGGGAAGCGGTAGGGCCTAAAATTGACCTTTGCGTAGACATGCATGGCCGCTACGATTACGTAACGGCGCAGGCTATTGCCAAGAAAGTAGAGCCTTTAAATCTTACCTGGCTGGAAGAGCCCATCCCGGCGGAGAATTATGCTGCCTACAAGCAGATTGCGATGGAAACCAATACGCCTATTGCGGCGGGTGAAAACGTATATCTCGGCTATGGCTTCAAGCAATTGCTGGATAATGGTGTTGATGTTGTAATGCCGGACTTACAGAAATGTGGTGGCTTGGGAGAAGGGCAGCGGATTGCCAATCTGGCCAACATGTATTATGTGCCTTTCTCGCCACATATGGTAGCTTCTTTGCTGGGGGCGATGGCATGTGCACATGTTTGTGTTACGGTGCCTAACTTCCACCTGATGGAGTGGCAATCCTATTTCCATACCGATCCGATGTTCCGGGAGATTGTAACTTTTGATGAAGCAAACTGGGTAAAGGACAGCTATATCAAAGTATCGGAGAAACCCGGTATTGGCGTTGACCTGAATATTGAAGCAATGAAAAAGTATGCAACGCCCAATGTGCCGTTCTTTGTGTAAATGCATCTGCAGTAATAGCATAGCGCAGGCATCCATGACTTTCGTTCTGGATGCCTGCCGGCTGTTCTGAAGCTTTTGCTTGCACCATAATCCTGCTGCAACACAGCGCAAATGCCTGTTTTGCAGCTGCCTTAACCGATGCCTAAAATTGGTTTATGCGCAATCCATTTCAACCTTTTGCAGTAGCCGCTTTGCTCCTTGCCTGTACTGCAGGCCGGTCGCAAGGTATGGCTCCAACCACTTCACTGGTATATCCCGGTGTTAATGGCAGGCTGGTATATGTTGCCGACAGTTTGGGCAATAAGATACCGGACTTTTCCAACGCCGGTTACCGCGGGGGTGGTGTACCCATACCAACGGTGCAGGCCAAAGCAACCGTATGGCCTGTTGCGGGCGACAACGCTGCACGTTTGCAACAACTGATTGACAGCATATCGGCCTTGCCGCCGGATGCTTCCGGCTTCAGGGGTGCCATCCTGCTGAAGATGGGCCAATACCTGTTGGAAAAGCCCCTGTATATCCGGAAGTCCGGTATCATACTCCGCGGCGAAGGCACCGGTGATATTGGTACCATCCTCATCGGCAGGATGCCTAAAGAAGCATCGCCAAAAGGTGGCGGCCGTGGCGGCCGGCCGGCGCTTATCAATATTGCAGGCGAAGCAGGCGCAAAGCCTGATGAAAACAGCAAGCAAACCATCACGGATGCTTATGTGCCCGTTGGTGCTACCAGCTTTTCGGTTGCTGCTGCAAAGGCATTCAAAAAGGGCGACCGGGTGCTGGTGCGCCGCATGGGCAATGCTGCATGGATCAAGGCCATTGGTGCCGACAGCGCAACGGTGGGCCGCAACAGGTGGCAGCCGTTTGATATCCATTACGACAGGACGATCACGGAGGTAAAAGGAAACACCATCACCATTGATGCACCCATCTTTTGCGCTATTGAAAGCCGTTGGGGTGGCGGTGCGCTGATGCGCTATACCGATGAACGCATCGAGCAGGCAGGCATCGAAAACCTGCGGGGTGTGTCGGAATACGACCCCTCGGTGCGTACCCGCACTTATGGTAATATGGACCGCGACAAACTCGATCCTAAATACCAATACCAGGGCGAGGAATACTTTTCGGACGAGGCCCACTACTTCAATTTCATCAACATCAGCAATGCCAGGAATGTGTGGGTGCGCAACATCACCGCCCTGCATTTTGGCAACAGCGTGGTACAGGTAAATGCCGGATCAAAATGGGTGACGGTACAGGATTGCGAATCCTGGGAGCCTGTTTCCATCCGCATGGGCGCCCGGCGTTTTACCTACCAGGTTAATGGGCAGCTTTGCCTGGTGCAACGCTGTTTTTCGCAAAAGGGCCGGCACTCTTTTGTGCTGCAAGGACATGAGGCCAGCGGCAATGTGTTCCTCGACTGCAAGGCTGTAAATCCTTACTCCACCAGCGAGCCGCACAACCACTGGGTAAACGGGGTGCTGTACGACAATGTGGCCGCACCGCTTACGGCCAGGTACTGGGATTTTATCATTGGCTGGGCCGGCGCCAATATCGTTTTCTGGAATTGCGAAGGCGACTTCCTGGTGCAAAGGCCACCAACGGCACAAAATTATTCCTTCGGGCACGTGGGCTTGAATGCTGTAATCTTCAACGCCGGCCTACAGGATCTGACCAAACCGGGTGGCCATGTAGAGTCGATGGATGCACATGTGGCGCCCCGCAGTCTTTACCGCACACAGTTAAGGGAACGGCTTGGCACAGAAGCCGTGGCAGTTATCGCCAAAAATGCCGGCAACAGTGAGTAGTATTCGTTCCATTTATGTCTTGAATGACACCCTTGTTTTGAGATACGATCTAAAGAAATTTACCGATGAAGCTTAAGCTTGTTTTTACCCTCCTGTTTGCATCGCTGTTGGTTGTACAGGCAACCAAGGCACAAACCATATCCAAAGAAGAACTTATTTTCCTTACCTCCGAGTGGAAAGGTGAACGCTTTGCCGATGGCCGTCCGAAGCTGCCCGATGAAATTTTGGAAAGGGCCAGGAAGATTTACATCGACGATGCCTGGACCGTACTGAAGAACGAAGGATACCTTAATCAGTTTGAAGGCAACTGGAAGATGGTGCATGATACCGGGTTCACCGGCCGTGCGGTAACGGCCATGTACCTGCCCAGCAGGCCCGATGTAGAAAAAAACATCAAGAGCCGCGGCGCCAGACAGGGCAGAACCGGCAATACCAACGCCTGGCCCATCGATGCACTTACCAGGGGCGATCTCTATGTGGCCGATGCCTTTGGTAAGATCAGCGGTGGCGGCATCATGGGCGCAACGCTCGCCAATTCCATTTTTGCCAAGTCGGGCAATGGCGTGGTGTTCGATGGTGCTGCAAGGGACCTGGCGGAACTGAGTAAGATCAGGGGTTTCAATGCATTTGTACGCGATTTCCATCCTTCGTTTACCGAAGAAATGGTGCTCATGGGATTGAACACACCCATCCGCATCGGGCCCGCCATTGTGCTGCCCGGCGACCTGGTGATTGTGCAAAAAGAAGGCGTGTTGTTTGTGCCCGCACATATGGCGGAGCAGGTGGTGAGCACCGCCGAGTTCGTGATCCGCAAAGACCAGTTTGGATTTGAAATGGTACGCACCGGCAAATACACCACCGGACAGATCGACAGCCAGTGGCCCGATGAAATTAAAGCTGCTTTCCTGCAATGGCTGGACAAGCACCCGGAGCTGGGTAAGATGACCCGCGCCGAGCTGGACAAGATGATGAGCAAAAGAACCTGGTAGCTTGTGCTTGATCGCTGCTTTTAATTTGCATTGGCATGGAGCGGCTTGTTCAGCGGCAAACATCATTGCGACGCCGTGAGCTAAAGGTGGCGCCATTTATTCTTTTAATATTCAGGTACATTCACTTTTCGTAGTTGCTGCCTACAGTTTTAGCATTGCGCCACATGTTTATGAATAAGAATTCCTGCTTGCTGATCGTTGCCCTTTTGGGATGCTGTTCTTTCGTGTTTTCTCAGGCGGTGCAAATCCATTACGATAAAACATCGCCACTGGCAAGCTATGCTGCGGAACTGCTGGGAAAAGCAATCAGGGGAAAAGGCTACACCTTAAGCAGCACGCAACCCAGGATTGCGATCAGTATTGCTGCAAACGCCCCAAAGCTTGGCGAAGAGGCTTATGCCATCAGTGGCAATGGCCATAAGATAACGGTAAGCGGTGGCGATTACCGCGGGATGATCTATGGCTGTTTATCGCTTGCTGAAAAGGTGCGGAACGGCGGAAGGCTGGAAGCCATCAAGACGCTCAGCGAAAAGCCACGCTATGCGCTTCGGGCCATCAAGTTCGACCTGCCCTGGGACACTTACCGGCACAGCGATGCCCTCGACCTGCACTACGAAACCTGCAAGGATCTCGCTTACTGGGAAGCTTTCCTCGACATGATGGTGGAGAACCGCATCAACGCACTAACGCTGTGGAACCTGCATCCCTACACCTTTATGATCAGGCCGAAGAGTTTCCCGGAGGCATCGCCCTTTTCAGATGCGGAATTGCAGGAATGGAAGACGCTCTTTGCAGGCATCTTTCGCATGGCGAAGGAACGTGCACTTGATACCTATATCATCCCGTTCAACATCTTTGTAAGCCCCGCGTTTTCAAAGGCGCACAACGTGGCCATGGACAACCTGCAGCACGACTTTTTTGTAAAGGGCGACACCTCGGAACTGGTAAAGCGCTATACCCGAGAATGCGTGGCGCAAATGCTGCAGGAGTACCCAGGAATCACCGGGATGGGACTGACGCTGGGCGAAGGCATGGGCGGTATGACACCTGAAGAACGTGAGGCGTGGATGAAGGAAACCATCATAGAAGGCATGCGCTTATCGGGTCGCAAGTTGAAGCTGATTCACCGCATTCCATTTTCCAGCACCACCAACTCGCTGGGAGTAACCAGTGTCGAAACCGAACGGCTCACCCGCAAGGAGATAGCAGCACAGGGACAGTTGTCCTTTTTGCAGCCGCCCATCTTTGCCGATTTAAAATACAACTGGTCGCATGCACACTCCACGCCAACGCTGGTGAAAGTACACGGTGGTAAACTGTACGACACCTATTTCAAGCCGGAGCCGCAGAACTACAAGATCAATTGGACGGCCCGCAACGAAGATTTCTTTTGTCTGCGCTGGGGCGTACCCGATTTTGTGCGTTCCCATATTGCCACCAACGCCCAGCCCTATGTGGGTGGTTATATGATCGGGTCGGAAACCTATATACCTGCCAAGGATTATTTTACCAGGCCCGGTATTGCCGTCAACTGGAAATATGCTTTTGAGCGGCAATGGCTGTTCTACAAAATATGGGGCCGGCTCCTGTACAATCCCCAAACGCCGGACGCTGTTTTTCAATCGGCTTTTCTGCAACGCTATGGCAAAGAAGGAACAAACCTGCTGCAGGCCTTTTCATTGGCCGGCAAAACGCCTTTGCGTCTGGGTTCGCTTTTTGATTTCACCATGGACCTTACCCTGTACTCCGAAGGGTTTATGGCGTTGGATGATAAGGTGAAAAGGGTGGAATACATTTCTGTTGACCGGCTGATTGACCAGCCGGTGACCGATCCCAACTACGTATCGGTAGCAGCTTATGTAAAAGCGGCAGCAGCGAAACAGTCATTTGCAACAAATAAGGTTACGCCGCCCAAACTTGCCGCCATGCTCGAACAGGATTGTGCCGAAGCACTCCGACTGGTTAAAGGCATCAATACCTCAGGTAATCCTGCCTTGCCGTTCGAAGTTGCCGATGTGCAGGCATGGGCCTACATGGGATTGCATTTTGCGGAGAAAATAAAGGGTGCCGTTGCCCTGCAAGCCTACCGTACAAAAGGTGGTGCAGCCAACAAGCAAAAAGCGATCATGCATCTGGAAGCAGCCCTCAAGTATTGGGATGAAGTGGTGCGCATCACCCGCCCGCTGTACAACGACATGCCGCTGGTGCACCTGAGCGAACAGAACGGTGTGCGCTCCGAAGAAAACAAGCACCTGCTTTTCCATTGGGAAAAGATCCGGCCTGATGTGGCGAAAGATGTGGAAGTGGCAAGGGCCGCAACCAATGAGTAATACCAATTTGAAAAAAGCTGTGGAAAAGCTGCAAGCATTAAGCTCCAAGCTACAAGTATTTCCCATGGGTGCTTAATCCACACATAAAATGAAAATGGGATAAATAGTCTTTTGTAAGAAGAATCCATCGGTCCGGTTTAGTTATAAACTCAGCGTCCTTTGCGTCACCTCTTTGCGTTCTTTGCGAGACAAAAAAGAGTATCGCAAAGAACGCTAAATAAAACGCAAAGAGCGCCAAGGCATATGTCACAAAAAAAGCCGCCTGCACTCAATCGTACCAGGCGGTTATGCTTACATATCAAAACTTACAGGTAATTCACAAAGCCCTGCATATTGGTGCGGATCTTATACACCTTGCTGTAGCTAACAATGAACAGGGTCTTCATATCGCTGTCGCCAAAGCATAGGCTTACGGGAAAGGATGGAAGATTGATCATGCCCACATAAGCACCCTTTTCATTGAAGATCTGTACACCGCAATAGGTGGCCACATATAGGTTGCCCAGCTTATCGATGGCCATGCCATCGGCACTGGAAGATTTGCCTTTTCTGTCCAATACCGTTTCCGGCAGCACCAGCTGTGCAAACTTGCGGCCGTTGCTGATGGTGCCGTTTGCCTGCACATCATAAGCCCAGATGAAATTGTCCTTGTCGCTTTTTACCGGGTACCAGCTTTCGTCATCATAGCAGTTGTTGATGAACAATGTTTTGCCGTCGGGCGAAAGCACAATGCCGTTGGGCATGGCAAACTCGTTGGGCTTGGTGATCCGGGTGATCTTACCACCAGGCGAAACATAATAAACGGCCCTGCCCGGCTGGAACTTTTCGGCCTCCATCGTAAACTGCGGGTCGGTGAAATAGAAGCCGCCCTTAGCGTCGGTGATCACATCGTTGGGCCCATCAATGGGCCTGCCTTCAAACTTATCAGCAACCACCCGCACCACTTCGCCTTTAGTAGTCATTTCCACCACCCGGTGGCCCATCATGTCGCATACCAGCAGGTTGCCGTTCTTGTAAGGATAGAGCCCGTTGGTTTGCATTTTGCCTTCCGAAATATTGCGGTAGCTGCCATCAGGATCAAGCGCCACCAGCGAGCTCCTTTTTGGGTTGGCACCGAAGTTCTCGTCGAAATACATATTGGAGAAATAGACCTTACCCCCCATCCACTTCGGCCCTTCGGTAAAGGTGAGTTCGGGTTTAGTCTTCTTACCGTCTACTACCAGTTCCAGTTTGGCGTTTTGGGGAATGATGGCATTGAATGCGGTTTTGCCGGTTTTTTCTTTTTGGAGGTAATCGGCACGGGCGGGCCAGAAAATATCCAGCGCATCGCAGCCAAGCTCGCCGATGCGGGCGCCATGTACCATGTTGGCTGGGATGCGCACCACGTCGCCAGCCTTCATGGCCTGCTCGCCATCCAGCAGTATCTCGTTGCACGCACCGCGCAGCACCAGCATCATCTGTTCTTCGGGGTGAATATGGTGGGGGAAAACAGAATTGGGATCCATTGAGATAAAACTCAGTTGCACATTCTTTGCCGATACCAGCCTTGATGCGGCGCCTGTTGCCAGGGGCGTCAGCTGGATATCATAAAGGTCATACACCTTGCGCGGCTCAATATTGGGCGCCAGTGCCGCTTTAATATCTGCTACCTGTGCCGGCAGGTTTTGTACACCAGCCTTTTGCAGATAATCAAGCCGGAAAGGACTGTATACTTCCAGCAGTTTTGCTCCCGAAGCACCGGCGGTGACGGCACTCCTTGTTCCTTTTTCCAAATACACAAAGTCCATCTTTGGCGTACCGCTATGCCTGCCATCAGGGGCTTCTCTTTTTCTTGCGGTCATGGCTGCCGGTGAACCGTCAACCGATTGGTTGATGGTACCTTCCAACACAAACAGCAGGCGGTCGGCAGGCAAGGTTTCTTCCCTGATGGTGGCATTCGGTGCCAGCTGCAGGGTGCTGACCATTACGCCGGTTCCCCAAAACATTTTTGCGCTTATTCCAGGGTATAGTGCAACGCTATCCAGCTTTGTAAGACCGGTTACCTGGGCCGGTTCCAGGTTGGTGTTAACGGATGTGGCAGGCAGTGCCGGCAATGGCCTTTCGGTAAGCTTGTGTTGTGCAATCAGTTCCTTGTTTTTCTTTTCCCAACCGGCGGCAGCACCGGAGGAAGAAGTGCATTTTGTAAACGCCAGCACGGTGAGTATAAGGAGGCCATAGCAAACCTTGTTTTGCAATCGTGTTGCCCTCATAAAGTTTTGATTTTTTAGTACCGGATTGGAAAATAGTTATTTCGGAACACCGGCCTGTCTAGTATTTAACGGCGGATTATATTGAACGTTTTTGAATATGCGGCGTACTATTTTTAATCGTCCCCATTCAATTACCCAACCAAAATTTGTTTGCCATGAAATTGCTCTTCACCTTTTTTCTGCTTGTTGGAAGTTTTACCTCTTTTGCACAAAATGCTATTGATGGAAGTTGGAAAGGAACCCGCGAAACCCCCAACGGTACATTTGAAGTCAACTATACCTTTAAGGTTGAAGGAAAAGACCTGACCGGTACCTGGAAGACCCAGTTTGGGGAGTCCAAGCTGGAGAATGGAAAGATCGATGGTAAGAAGTTTTCCTACAGCATATCTTTCAACGATATGAAACTGGATTATACCGGCGAGGTTGTCAACGAAAACGAAGTGACCGTGAAAAGTGAAAGAGGGGAGATGAAGCTTACCAAGGTTAAGCCCTAAAGCCTTCGCCTTCATTTATTACCAGAAAGCTGTGTCCCGTTATTGAAGCAGTATCAAAGCTGGAAGCACTCAAGTCAACAGGCAAAACCAAAGAACAGGCTTTCGGCCGTAGCAACTACTTTATTGCCTGTTGATTTAAGTAGTACCACCAGCTAAAACCCTGCTCCTGTCCTTTCCGTTCGTTCCTGGTTGGCTATTGGCAACCAAAACTAAATGAGCATTTACCCAATAAGGCCCCTGGTGTTTCGCCATAACTAACCGGGGGCCTTCCTTAGTTCAAGGATTGCATCAGGGCTGCTTCCACTGCCTGCTGCTGTATAGTTTTTCAAACGATTGTTACATGATACGGAACCGATTGCCTGCCAGGATCAACCTTGTCATTATTGCTCTGGTGTCCTTTTTTGCCTATGCCGCTGTGGATACAAATAAGTTGGCGGACTCACATGCCACCTGGAACCATTACAGCGGCGGGCCCGACCAGTCCAAATATTTTGAAGGCACGCAATTCACCAAGGAGAACGTTAGCCAGCTGCAGGTAGCGTGGGTGTATCCTACCATGGATTCTGCCTTTAATTTTTTCAGTCCCATCGTGGTAGATACCATCATGTATGTGATGGCAAAAAACGCCTCGCTGGTGGCCATTCATGCCGAAACGGGAAAAGAGCTTTGGATACATGCCAACCTGCAGGGACTTACCCGCAGGGGCATCAATTATTGGGAAAGTAAAGACCGCAAGGACCGGCGCTTATTGTTTACCCTCAACAACACCCTGCAGGCTATTGATGCCCTTACCGGCAAATCGATCCTGAGCTTTGGAACAGGTGGGTACGTGGACATGCGCAAGGCACTGGACCGCGAGCCCAGTTCTATCCGAAGGATGCAGTCGATGATGCCCGGCGTGGTGTACCAGGACCTGATCATCATGGGTTCGGCACCGGGCGAAAGTTATTTCTCCGCACCCGGTCATATCAGGGCTTACAATGTAGTAACCGGTAAGCTTGCCTGGGTGTTTCATACCATACCCCATCCAGGTGAATATGGCTATGAAACATGGCCGAAAGACGCTTATAAATATGTGGGCGGTGCCAATGTATGGAGCGAAATGTCGGTAGATGAAAAGCGGGGTATTGTATACCTGCCCATCGGTTCGCCTACCTATGATTTTTATGGTGCCGACAGGCTTGGGAGCAATCTTTTTGGCAATAGCCTGGTGGCCCTCGATGCCCGCACGGGCAAGCGCATCTGGCATTTTCAAACCGTGCACCACGACCTTTGGGATTATGACCTGGCTTCCGCGCCACAACTGATTACCGTAAACCGCAACGGCAGGCAGATAGATGCCGTAGCTGTTGCCACGAAGCACGGGTTTGTTTTTGTTTTTGATCGTGTTACCGGTAAGCCTGTATTCCCGATCTTGGAAAAGCCTTTCCCTGCCAGCAAGATGCCCGGTGAGAAAGCATGGCCCACGCAGCCCATTCCAAGTTTACCCAGCTTTACCAGGCACCAGGTGACCAAAGACATGGTGAACCCTTATCTCACGGAAGAGGAAAAACAAAAGTGGTACAAGCGCATCGACGCTGCCAAATCGGGTCTGTACATACCGCCTTCCGACCAGTACGAAACCATCATGCTGCCCGGTGCACTGGGAGGCGCCAACTTTGGCAATACCGCTTCCAATCCTGCCAGGGGCATGATGTATATCCTGGCGCAGGAATATCCTTCGGTGTACAAACTGGAACGGGTAAAATCGCCTACTGAGCTGATGTCGAAGGGAGAGGTGCAAAAAGCAAAAACACTGATTGCTACTACCTGCCGCTCCTGCCATGGCGACAACCTCACAGGCCGCGGCATTGCACCGAATATTGTGACAGCGGGGCAACGGATGACCCTCGATGAATTCAAAACCCTGCTCACCGTAGGCCGCGGGCAGATGCCCGGCTTTGCGCATGTGGACGATCAAAGTGCTGCCGCAATCTTCCGCTATCTGGGCGGTAATCCTGCTGTAAGATTCATGGGTCCGCGCCGCGATCAATCCAACAAAATGCCTGCAGGCCCGGTGGTGGCTTCGGGTGGTGCACCGGTGAGCCCCGATGTTGCACCCCAGGCGCCCATGTCCGAATACCCTGCAGGCGTGCCACACCCGGCAAACCGCTACACTACCGACTATGGCACGGCCTGGCCCAACCTATTGGGGCCGCCCTGGGCTTGGGTGATTGCCTATGACCTCAATACCGGAACCATCAAATGGAAACAGCCCCTTGGTGAAGATTCCATCACTGCGGTAAAAGGCGATAAGTTGGCAGGTGCTGTGAACGGCTCGCAACGCAAAGGCATTATCGTTACTTCCACCGGTATGTTGTTCTGCACCGGCAAGGGCGGGAAGTTGTACGCCTATGATGCGGACAATGGCAAGCCGTTGTGGGAAACAACTTTAAGCCATGAGTCCAACGCGCAACCCATCATGTATGCACTCAATGGCAAACAGTACGTGGTGGTAAATGCAACCAACAGTTTTGCAAAGGGAAGTTTCGATCATTCCAAAAAGCCCGGTGCATTGCCGCGGGGATACGTGGTGTATGCACTGCCCGATAAGCGTTGATACGGAATGAACAGCTGGTACTGTACTTGACGATAAATGCGATAACGCTTGTTTTTGTGCCCCGCCATTACTGCGGCAATCCTTTGTAGTGCCGGGTTTTAACGATGCTTGTTTGCCGCTGCAGTTTGGTCTTGCCAACTGTTGCAACCTGATTGCGTGCCACCGTTTTTGCAGCGGAAGCATTAAGACAGCATCTGCATACCTGGCCACCTGGTATCAGACCCGCACCACATCCTTACCCATGCGCAGCATGCTTTGGGCAACACCTGCCAAAGACATTACCCCTTACCCAAGCGATACCCTGTTTTTATATAGTGCATAAGGCTGGAGCCCCGCCCGCGTGCTGCCAGCAAGTGCGGTTATTGAGTGCGCCCTTACCAACAAAAAGCCAACAGACAGGCCATAAGCAACTATTTCGTATAACCTAAAAACCAATTGATGTCATGAAGTAAATCAACCAACACCTTGGAGCATGCTACAAATGTTCCGCTAACGATTGTCAGCGCTAGACGCGCCATTAACTAACAACATCATCAATTTTTATGAGAAAATTCATTGCTAAGCCTTCAGGGTTAGACAAGGCATTTCTTATTAAGCCACTGCTTGTTTTATTCCTGGCAGGCAGCCATGGAGCCGCATTTGCAAAAGACCGGATCGGGAAAGAACCGACCCGCAACAACTACGCTTTCACCGTGCGGGGAAAGGTTACCGACGACAGTGGGAACTCGCTCAGCCGGGCCACCATTACGGAGAAAGGCACCAGCAACACCACCAGTTCGGATGCCGAAGGCAATTTTACCATCAATGTACAGGGACAGGAAGCAGTATTGGTTGTAACCTTTGTGGGTTATGGCTCCAAGGAGATCGCCGTAAAGGGTGCAACTACAGGCCTCCTTGTGCAAATGAGCACCAGCAGCAACGCCATGGAATCGGTAATCGTGGTGGGTTATGGTACACAGAAGAAAGTATCATCCACGGCGGCTGTATCCACCGTTAAGGGCAGCCAGCTTGCCGCCGTTCCTGCAGCCAATATCTCCAACTCACTTGCAGGCCGTGCTACGGGTATCATCACCCGCGCCAATGGCGGCCGTCCCGGTGCCGACAATGCCACCATCACCATCCGCGGTGCGGCCACTACCGGCAACAGCGCCCCACTGGTAGTGGTAGATGGTGTGATCCGCAACAACATCAATGAAGTAGATCCCAATAACATCGAAAGCGTGTCTGTACTGAAAGATGCGGCAGCTGTAGCTCCTTTCGGGCTGGGAGGTGCAAACGGGGTGATCCTCATTACCACCAAGCGTGGCACTACCGGTGCACCCACTATCAGCTTTGGTGGCTATTTTGGCGACCAGCAGCCCACTTACCTGCCCAAGATGCTTTCGGCGCAGGATTATATGCGGTTGAAAAACGAGGCCTACCGAACAGAGAATCCCCAGGGTACCAACCCGCCTTTTGCGCCTGATTTTATCGATAACTATGCCGCCAACCATGCAAAGGACCCCGACAAATACCCACTCTCGGATGCCTTGAATGATGTGGTGAAAAAACACGCATCCATTTACCAGGGCAACATTCAGGTGCGTGGTGGCGGACAGGCCGTGAAATATTTTGCGGGGCTTAGCTACTTCAAGCAGGATGGTATGTTCGACCGGTCGACCTATGACCGCTACAACTTCAACATCAACCTGGATGTGAATGTAACGCCCACCACCACGGCGCAGTTTTCGCTGAACGGTGCCATGCAAAAAACCACCGATGTGGATGGCGGCACAGGCCAGTTGTTTCGGGGTGTGTACAAGTTTATTCCTGTTGCACCGCTCCGGTTTACCAATGGTTTGTGGGGTGAAAGTTCGGGTAATGCACCGCTGGGTGTGATCAACTCCTCGGGCTATTTCCGCCAGAATACCAACAACCTGCTGAGCACCATCGCCATCGAACAGAAACTGCCTTTTATCAAGGGGCTCAGCGTCAAGGGAACTGCCAACTACGATCCGTATAACTATGTGCAGAAGCAGTGGCACCGCCCGTTCATCTACTGGACGCAAAATACCACGACCACCCCATACTCCTATACTTCCGCTTTCTCTACCCAGGAAAGCAGTGCCGCTACTTTTGCCTGGCTGAACCAGCAATACTGGCAGCAAAACACGCTTACCCTGCAAGGTTTTTTGAACTACAGCAACAGCTTTGGTAAACACGAGTTGACCGGTTTGGCAGTAGCCGAAAGACGCAACTGGAAACAATTTGATTTCAGCGGCCGCCGCAACAATTTTGCAGTAGACATTGATGAATTGTCGCTGGGTAGTTCCAACAAAAACGATTTTGAAAACAGTGGTGCATCGGGCACCGGCAGCCAGGTAGGTTATGTATACCGCGCCAGCTATGCTTACGACAAGCGCTACCTCTTGGAAGCATCGGGCCGTTACGACGGGCACTACTACTTTGCGCCTGGCAAACGCTGGACTTACCTGCCTGCCTTCTCTGCTGGCTGGGTGATCTCGAACGAAAAGTTCTTTGAGCGGGTTCGGTTCATGGACTACCTGAAGCTGCGCGGATCCTGGGGTAAGTCGGGCAATTTGGCCGGCAGTGCTTTCCAGTACCAGAGTGCCTACTCGCTTCGTGGCAATGCCTATGCTTTTGGCGATGGCGCCCTGGTGCAAGGCTCCTTTGTACAACGCGAAAACAACCCCAATATCACCTGGGAAATTGGCACCAAGACCGACTTGGCTGTTGAAGCCAATTTCTGGAAAGGACTGCTGCGGGTAGAAGCCGATTATTTCTACGAAAGAAGGACCGGTATGCTGCTGGCGCCCAACATCATTGTGCCGCAGGAATACGGCCTGTCGCTGGCACAGGAAAACGCCGGTATCATGGACAACCGTGGCGTTGAACTGATGGTGGGAACAACCAAGCGCCTGAAAAATGGATTGCAGTTGTCGCTGGACGCCAACTTCACCTATGCCAAGAACAAACTGGTACAGGTATATGAAAATGCCGTTACCCGAAACGATCCAAGACGGAGCAGGACCGGTCGCCGTAATGGTGCCGTGTTTGGCTACAGATCGCTTGGCCTGTTCACCACCGATGATGATAAGAACAAGGATGGTGTGATCAATGCAACTGATGGTTATAATATCACCCAGTTTGGTACGCTGCGCCCCGGCGATATCCGTTATGCCGACCTGGGTGGCGCCAACGGTACACCCGATGGCAAGATCGACTCCTACGATGAAGCGGAAATAGGCGATCCTCAAACACCGGCCATCATCTATGGTATCAATGCCGCCGCCAGCTGGAAAGGCCTGGATCTTTCCCTGCTGTTCCAGGGCTCCGGTATGTCGAGCTTCAACATCTATGGTTTTATGACTGTAGCGCACCTGAACAACAACAGCAACTCGGCCTACGAGTACTACAACAACAGGTGGACGCCGGACAACCAAAGCTCTAAGTATCCACGCGCTTATTCATCGCCTTCCAACAACAACGGGCAGACCTCGGATTTCTGGCTGATCAACAGTGCTTACCTGCGCCTGAAAACCGCATCACTGGGTTATACACTGCCTAACAACCTGGTGTCGAAACTGCGGATGAAGTCGCTGCGGGTATATGTAACCGGCCAGAACGTTTTCACGTTTGCCAAGCTGAAGTTCACCGATCCGGAAACCATCGGTGAGCAGGGTTACCCCATCCAGAAAACATTTATGGTCGGCTTCAACACCACTTTCTAACGCTAAAGAACCAACAGATGAAATCCATTAAAAAATATATGCTTTACGGGTGCATCCTCACCGCATCGTTTGGTTTGTACGCCTGCGATAAGGACCTGGACAATGAGAACAAAGCGGTTTTGAATGATAATACCCAGTGGGCCTCGGAATCGAATGCGGATATTTTTCTCAATGATGTTTACGACCAGGTGCCCGACCTGTACTCCCAGCCGGAAACACTCGACAATTTCACCGACGACAACGATGCCGGTTTTTACTATGCTTCGTGGAAGTACAAAGATGGCATCCTTGACCCGGCATCTTCCAACTACGGCCTTTTTGGCGGTGGCGCAGTAGGCGTGGCCACCATCAACCGGCACAACTGGGCAGCGCTGTATACGGCCATCCGCAAGTGCAACACCTTTATCCAGCAAACAACCCAGCGCAAGGGCAGCTATTCGGCGGCCTGGTACAACAAGCGGATAGATGAAGCCCGCTTCAACAGGGCTTTTCATTACAGCATCCTTTTCCTGAACTGGGGTGGTGTGCCCCTGATTTTTGACCCGCAAACACGGGCCGACACCGCGAGCCTTTTTGTAAAGCGCAGCACCTATGCCGAGACGCTTGGCTTTCTGACAAGAACGCTCGATACCATTGTTAACAACAAGTACCTGGCTGTAAAATACAACAAGGGCCAGGCCGATGCCGGCAGGGCCACCTTGGGTGCTGCACAGATGCTGAAGGCCTACCTGGAACTGGTGGCTGCCAGCCCTGCTTTCAATGCCACTTCCGCTCCCGGTGGCCCCGATCCCAACAAGGTAGCGGGCTTTGGCAATGTAGATGTAACGCGTTGGGCAACGGCAGCCGCTTCGTTTAAAAAGTTCATGACCGAATGGGGTGGACCCGGCAAGCCCTATAACCTGTTTCCCGAAGACTCAACGCTATGGTATGAAGACAACGAGTACAACTCGGAAGTGATCTTCGACCGGCAGCATGTGGGCAATATCAGGGGGTCCAACTACGAGCAGTATGGTGGCCCTGTTTATATCCTTGGGTCTTATTACACCTGGGGTAATTACAACCCTACACAGGAGCTGGTAGACCAGTTCTTTATGGCTAATGGCAAGCCCATCACCGACCCTGCATCGGGCTATGATCCGCAAAAGCCCTACGTAGGCAGGGAGCGTCGTTTTTACAAGTGGATTGTATACGATGGCGCGCCTTACAAGATGGACTGGATGCCGAAAGAAGATACCATCTATACCCGCATCGATAAGGTAAGGCCTTCGCTGAACCAAATCGATTTTGCCAGCACCGATGTAAGCAATACCGGTTATTATTTCAAGAAAAAGCTGAACCCCAGGAACCGACCGGCTACCGGCCTCAGCGGCGCCAACTACATCTACTTCCGGTATGCCGAAGTGTTGCTGGGCTATGCCGAAGCACAGAACGAAGCAGTAGGCCCCGACCAGTCGGTGTACGATGCCATCAATGCCATCAGGGCCCGTGTAAACCTGCCACCACTGCCCGCAGGCCTGAGCCAGGACCAGATGCGTGATGCCATCCGCCAGGAAAGAAGGGTAGAGCTGTGTTTTGAAAACAAGCGTTTCCATGATATCATCCGCTGGCGGGTAGCCCACCAGGTACTCACCGTGGACCTTTCCGGGATGAAGATCGAGAATACGGTTCCAGGCAATAACAGCGGTGTTTGGACCTATACCAGGGTAGGCTTGAACCATCCGCGTAATTTCAAAATGAAGCAGTACCTGCATCCCATTCCGCAGCAGGCCATTGCACAAAATCCAAAGCTGGTACAGAACCCTGGCTACTAAGGGCAGGACCTGCGAAGCAGCATAAAACATAGGCTTTGATCGTGGCTTACTGTTGAGCAAAAAGAGCCTGTGCAGCAATGCACGGGCTCTTTATTTATGAATAGCGCTACAGGTTTCTGCATATCCCGCAAGTGCCTGGTTCAAACCGCTGGGTGAAGATCCATGCAGCATGCAGGTTTTGTTTTTATTGCAGCGGCCATTTGTTTGTACATTAACATAAAAGCCCCGGAGCTACCGGGGCATTATTGTTAAAGGAATGATATAAGGCTGATTACAATGTTGGAAACAAAAAGATTTCTGCTAAGGGTTTAAGTCGATCAGTGATCAGGCGTAAGGGTAATAAAGTGTAAGAGTGATAAGGGTATAAATAGCCAACGCATAAAAACAGCATTTCATTACCTGCGGTTATCGCCTGCAACCTCGTAGCCACGCCACTTGTACGATTTTGCAAGCCTGGCTGCGGCGGGCCATGCGGCCTTGTGTTGCTCGCTGGCTACCCATTTGCGGCGGTTCTCTTCGGTATCGAAAGATAGCTGCAGTTGGTAGTTGTAGGTCGTTGCTTCTCCTTCAATTTCCTTTTCCAACTGTTCCGGGAAAAGGCGCAGCAGTTTCGACTCCACATACCCTTGTTGCACCATCATGGCAGGCACATACACATTGGTATACATCTGCTCAAAAGCCGCT
The DNA here is from genome assembly GCF_001953305.1 of Cnuella takakiae. GTDB lineage: Bacteria > Bacteroidota > Bacteroidia > Chitinophagales > Chitinophagaceae > Flavisolibacter > Flavisolibacter takakiae. The sequence goes on along the minus strand of NZ_MTFE01000010.1, from coordinate 5,323,013 downwards.
GCATTTTCTTTAGCTACCACAAAGTCCATCTGCAATACCATTGCCTTGGGCTGGGCTGCTGCCTTGGCGCGGGCAGGCTCTTTTTGTTTGGCAGTGGCAATGCCAATTGCCAGCAGTTCCAGGTCTTCCTTGCCATCGTTGGTAATCTTTACTGCCTCACCTGCAGCGCCATAAAAAGCATCGTCTGTTTTTACAGGTGCCGCATCTGTGTTGATGGCAACGGTTCCCGATCCTTTAAGCACATAGTAGACGGTTTCCAGCCCTTCAAGCTGCCTGCCTGCATTGCTGCCTGCCGGGATAACGAGGTGGTCTACATGGTCCCAGGAAGTGGCAAAAACATCGGGTCCTAAAATGCGGCGGTACTGGATGCCGTTGCCTGCATAAGGTGTGGTGCCGGTGCGCAGGGCCTCCCGCTTCAGCTGGCCCGAAACAAATTGCGGTATGGGGTCCAGTGCAGCGCCCACGCGGTCGTCGCCCAGGTCGAAATTATCGCCACGGCCCTTGGTGGTGCTCACGGCGAAGTTGAGCCAGCGCAGTGTTTTGCCACTGGAATTATAAATACCATGGGCGCTGCCCATTTTGCAGGGCACCACGGCGGGACCTTTTATTTTGGAAGTGCGGCCATTGACGGTAAACTCGGCCTCACCATCAAAGATCACGTACAGCTCCTCGATGGTGTGGTGGAAATGCTGCCCGATACCGGCTTTGTCGGGAATCTCCCCAGCATGGAGGTAGAGCAGGTTGGTGGTTAGTGCCTGGCTACCCAAAAGGCCGGCAAATTTCATCTGGCCTGCGCCGGCATGCACGGCCGATAGTTGCCGGTACTTGGCCGGGTCGTTGTGCACCACCCGTGTGCTGAGGGTTTGCGAAAAGGCATGAAGGCCGGTAATCGTTAGTAACAGAGACAGGACTCTTTTCATGTATGGTGGTTTGGCAAGTTGCTGCTTTAAACGGCAAGGGCTTCTTTTTGCCCAATGGCATCCCTGGTGTGCACACCGTTTACCTTGCGCATGATGCGCAGCGGGTTTTCATCCTTTAAGGCATCGGGCAGAAAAGCCTGCGGGCAGTCCTGGTAACATACCGGCCGCAAAAAGCGGTTAATGGCCTCGGTACCTACCGACGTAAAATGAGCGAAAGTTGTAGCCGGGAAAGGTCCGCCGTGCATCATGGCATGCGACACTTCCACACCGGTGGGCACGCCGTTGTAAATGAGGCGACCTACTTTTTGCACCAGCACATCAACGCTGTCGGCAAACTCCTCCAGGTCGGCCGGTGTTGCCAGTACGGTGCCGGTAAGTTGCCCGTGCAGTTCCTGCAGGGTAGCCCGCAGGTCTGCGGCATCCCTACACACCACTACCAGCGATGCAGGGCCAAATACTTCGTTATGGAGTGTATTGTTCTGTCTGAAATTGGCAGCCGTGGTATAGGCTAGCGAGGCGTTTACTTTATAACCAGTATCACCTTCATTACCTCTCAATACCACCTGTACACCTTCCTGTGTCAGCAGTTGCTGGCGCTCGGTTTGGTAAGCGGCGCAAATGGCCTTGTTCAGCATGGTGGCTGCCGGCACCTGCTCCAGCGCTTGTGCAAGCTTTTGAATAAAAGCATCCGTTTTTTCATCCTGTACCAAAAACAGCAATCCCGGGTTGGTACAAAACTGGCCAACGCCTAAGGTAATGGAGCCGCTCAGTTGGGTGGCAAGGGCATCGGCATCCTGGCTGATCTTGCCCGGCAGCACCAGCACGGGGTTGATGCTGCTCATTTCGGCATAAACGGGAATGGGTTCTTCCCGCTCGTTTACAGCTGCTTTCAAAAGGGCCATGCCGCCACGGAACGAGCCGGTAAAGCCAACGGCTTTTACCTGCGGGTGTTTTACCAGCTGCTGCCCCAGCTGTGCGCCTTCGCCAATAAGGGAGGAAAACACACCATCGGGCATGCCGCACCTTTTTGCAGCACTGATGATGGCGGCAGCCACCAGTTCGTTGGTGCCCAGGTGGGCGCTGTGCGCCTTTACCACTACGGGGCAGCCGGCAGCCAGTGCAGCGGCCGTATCGCCGCCGGCGGTAGAGAAGGCTAACGGAAAATTGCTGGCGGCAAAAACCGCTACCGGGCCAATGGGCAGCATCAACTGCCGCAGGTCGGCCCGGGGCAGGGGCGTGCGGTCGGGCAGGGCCGTATCAATAATGGCATGTACAAAAGAGCCTTCGCGCAGGAGTGCCGCAAACAGGCGGAGCTGGCCCACGGTGCGGGCACGTTCGCCTGTGATGCGGGCTTCGGGCAGCCCTGTTTCGAGGTGTGCCCGTTCAACAAGGGCTGGACCTACCTCCATGATCTCGTCGGCAATTGCTTCCAGGAAAAGGGCCCGGTCGGCGAAGGAAGTCTGCCGGTATCGTTCAAAAGCGGATGTTGCTTTTTGTACCGCCTCGTTTATTTCGTTTTCCGTTGCTACGATAAAATCGCCGGGCAGCTGGTCGTTCAGCACGGTGCTGAAAGCATGGAGTTGTTTTTCGCCTGCTGCTTTGCTGTCGAACCCGATAAAATTATGGCCAAGGAGCATGGTGGAGCGTTTTTTAGATTTGATGATAACCTTTGTGTGCGTATAGAAATATGGGGCGGTTTCTTTTATAAGGCGGTATCTTTCCCAGAACAAGGTATTCTAATCAGCAACAACAATACTTCCATTAAAAACCGGTGTAGGATTATAAACAAAGCCGGCTGCTGTAAGCCGATCCGCACCTCAAAAGCTGGATGCCTTTTGGTGGAACAGCCATTTAAAAAGCGCTAATTGGTAGGATGCTGAACCGGCAGTAAAAGATACTGTTTATGACAGCTTGTACCTGTGTTGTCTTTCGGTCAGCGCGGCCGAAAACGGGTAAACCTGGTGGTTTTCAAAGAGCCGGGCTGGCTGCTTATGTACCGGAATCTTCCATTCAAACTGTTCAATCTGTAGAAAAAAATACATTAGGAAAAAGTTGCGCGTAAGTTTTTCGCCATTTATGGATGAGTTTGATGCTTTTTTAAGGCGGAAACAAGCTGGACCGTTATTTGCTCTTTCCCGCTTGGTTTTTCATAGGATATTGGATTAAAACGAGGCTTCATTTCTATGCGGCCTTTTTTCATCGCCGTTATCACCCTTTTTACCTAAACAATCCGCTATTTTACCGATCCTAACAAATGGTACCGGGTCCAAGTATGGATTTTTGCATACCCATTTTGGAGTTCACTTAACCAATCAGAAACGTGCGTATGGAAACCATGATGAAGAAACACACCATTTTATGGGCTTATGATGATATTGATGACCAGGAGATGTTCCGCGAAATCCTGGAAGCACATACTTCCGACCACGAGGTTGTAGCTTTTCCCAATGGAAAAGAACTCCTGAAGCACCTGAATGCACTTGCCCGTGCCGATCATCCCTGCCTTATTGTGCTGGACTTGAATATGCCCATACTGGGCGGCAGGGAAACCCTTGCAGCACTGAAGGCGGACGTGGAATTGAGCAGGATACCGATTGTACTGTTTACCACCTCCAGCAGCCCTGTCGATTTAAACTATAGCGATAGTATGAACGTGGAAATGATTACCAAGCCACCTTCCTACAGCAAGTTGAAAAGCATTATTGAGCACCTGGTTGACCTTTGTTCCGATCCCAAAACGACTTCAAACTAAAAGGTTTGTTGCTCCCTTAGTGTTCCGGTTGCATGCCATTAAGGCGGTTGCTGCAGGCGTTATTACCCTGTAAATTGAATGGAGGCCTGCTGCAAACAGCAGGTCTTTTACTTGGCCCAAGTTTGGCTTAGCTGCGGGTAAATCAGCAAACAGTTATGCAGCAGGACAATCCCATTTTAGTGCTCGATGACGATGAAGATGATTTGCAAATGATCAGGGAAGCAGGTGAAGTCCTGCAGATTTCCAATCATTTTGTTTTTTTCAAGAATGGGGCCGAGTTGAAGACTTATCTCCACGAAAGCCCTGTTTCACCCTTCCTGATTCTATGTGATGTGAACATGGCTAAGTCAAGCGGCTTCGAGGTGCGCAAGATGCTGATGGAGGATGAAAGCGTCCGGTACAAGAGCGTGCCTTTTATCTTTTGGTCCAATCATGCTTCCGAAAAGCAGATCCAGCACGCCTACGATCTTCCTGCCCAGGGTTTTTTCTTCAAGAGCCCCAATTTTCAGTCCTTGTGTGCCACACTGTCAACAATTGTAGCTTACTGGAAACATTCGCAGCACCCCAAAAAGCTGTAAGGCAGGCACCCATAGAATCGTTGCTGCACTTCAGAACGGCGGGCTGTCCATAAAATTTAGAATGGCAAATGCACACCTGGAAATCCTGCCGCTGCAAAGGATCCAGCTGCAATAAAGCGAATGCAACTTCATTTCAGTAAGTTGTGCACCAATAAACTTACTGGTCTGTTTCTGTAACCTGCATTGCGGTTCTGCAGAATTGAGCCTTGCATTTTGGTAGCACACCCTTTCCATCTTAAAAAATCTTTCTCTTTGAGTCATAGTGAAAACAAAAGCTTTACCGAATCGCAGGATGATCGTTTTTTGAATGGCGGTGGTGAGATGGGTACCCTGATCCGTTCCAAAGACTGGCGGCATTCCACCCTTGGTACACCAGGCAATTGGCCGCAGAGTTTGCGCACGGCAGTAGGCATTTTACTCAACTCTAAGTTTCCCATGTTCGTGTGGTGGGGGCCAGAACTCATTACCATTTATAACGACGCCTATTGCCCAATAGCAGGTGAAAAGCACCCCCGTTTGTTGGGCCAGTCGGGCAAGGAAGCATGGAAGGAAATCTGGCCTGACCTGTCGCCACTGGTGGAAAAAGTTTTTATGGGCGTTTCTACCTGGAGCGAAGACCAGGTGCTGTATATGAACCGCCGGAGTTTTGTAGAGGAAACCTATTTTACCTTTTCCTACAGCCCCATCCTGGATGACCAGGGAAATGTAGCAGGACTGTTCTGTGCCTGTATTGAAACAACCGAAAAAATACTGGCCAGCAGGAAGATCCAGGAAAGCGAACGCAACCTGCGGCATACCATTTTGCAATCGCCGGTGGCCATGTGCATCCTGCGGGGGCCTGCCTATGTAGTGGAAATTGCCAACGAACGTATGTTCGAGGTTTGGGGTAAAACTGCCAGCCAGGCGCTGGGCCGGCCCATATTTGAAGGCGTTCCGGAGGCCAGCAACCAGGGTTTGGAGCAATTGCTGAAAGGCGTGTACGAGTCGGGCGAACCTTTTTCGGCCAATGAGCGACCCGTTGAACTTGCCCGTAATAGTGGTATTGAAACAGTATACCTCAACTTTTTATACCAGCCATTCAGGGAAGGGGATGGAACTGTTTCAGGAATCATAGCCGTAGCCAATGATGTAACAGAGCAGGTGCTGGCCCGAAAGCAATTAGAAGCAAGTGAGCAGGAGCTGCAGTCAAGGGTAAAGGAGCGGACGGCAGAACTGGAAGAACAGCGGAATTTGCTGAACAATATCATGGTCAATTCATCGAATGGCATTTCTGTTACTGAAATGATCAGGGACGAACAGGGTGCTATCATAAATGCATCCACTATCCTTGCCAACGATGCAGCCGTTAAATTTATAGGCTTGCCCAGGGATGTTTTTTTGGGCACAACGGCCACCCAGCTCGATCCCAACATCCTCAGTTCTGCTTATGGGCTAGCCTGTTTGAAAACCTTGGCTACGGGTGAGCCTTCCGTTATCCAGTACCACCTGGCTATTACCGCAAGATGGCTGGAGCTCACCGTGTCTAAAATGGATGCGGACCACCTGATACATATTTTTACGGATGTAACACCCATCAAGGAAGCCCAGATCAAGCTGGAGCGGCTGGTGGATGAGTTGAAGCATACCAATGCGAACCTGGAAGAGTTTGCCTATGCGGCTTCCCATGATCTCAAAGAGCCGATCCGCAAGATCAAGTTTTTCTTGAACCTGCTGAAAGAGGAACTGCAGGCAGGCCTGAACGAAAAGCAGCACCTGCATTTCGACCGGTTGCAAAATGCGGCCAACCGCATGGGTAACCTGGTTGACGACCTGTTGAGCTATTCGCAGGTGACCCTGGGTTTTTCCGACCAGGAACCAGTGGACCTGAATAAAAAGGTTCAGCTGGTTTTGGAAGACCTTGAATTGGAAATATTACAAAGAAATGCCGAAGTACATGTTGGTGCACTGCCTACCATTACAGGTAATAAAAGACAAATGCAGCAGCTGTTTCAGAACCTTGTTGCCAACGCACTTAAATACAGCAAGGAAGCAGCAGTACCCATAATCCAGATTGCATCCCGGAAAGTGCATGCAAAAGAACTGGCGCCATTCATTGAGCCGGAAAGTGCCGACCATTGGTTTTACCTGGTTGAAGTAAAGGACAATGGAATTGGGTTTGATCAAAGTGACGCGGAGCGCATCTTCAATGTGTTCACCCGCCTGCATGGCATGAGCGAGTACCGGGGTACAGGTGTCGGATTGTCCATTGTTAAAAAGGTGGCCGAAAACCACGGTGGTTTTGTGTGGGCCGAAAGCAGCCTGGGTGCAGGTGCTACTTTCTTTGTGGCGCTGCCTGCAGGCACGTGATGATTGGTTTGTTGCCCGGGATGTATAGTTGGAACGCAGTTGTTCCAAACCTGCCTGGTGCCGCTCCTGCCAGTGCAGCAACTGTACAAATATGGGTTGCTGCACTGGGTTCAAGCTAACGTACGGTTGAATACCGATAACCGCTATGAAATGTATATGCGTGTATTAAGCTGCATAACCGGCTTTTTCTTTTTTATGCAATAAGGCGGCAAATACTGTTTCCCACATTTGCGTAGACCTTTGCTTTTGCACCGCACTGTTCCGAAGGAGCTTTTCCCGGGCAGTTTTGTTGGCGGAGGGATCTGCCATAGTAGCGATCATCTGTTCTATTTCCTCCTTGCTTTTTATATCGAGTACAAGGCCCTCTTCAAAATCATACTCCTGGTGCAGCATTTCGTATTTGTGCGACCAGCTGGTACTGATGCAGGGAACGCCATGCGAAAGGGCGCTTACAACGCCATGGAACCTGGAGCAAATAATAAAATATGCCGTTGAAATAATGCCCTTTATCACCAATGGATTTGGATCGATGATAACGGGGATCGGGGTGCGCAACATGGCATTTACCTCGTTTGCAATATCGATGTCCCTTTTGCCTTCATGAATCAGGAAATAAGGATGTAGTCCCAGGCTGTTTACCTTGTTGATGGCAGTATGCAGGAATTGCATGTAGTGACTGCCTGCCTCTTCTTTTTTATCAATCATCTTGCGGTTGGGAATAATGGCAACCTGCATTTTGCGGGCATCAAAGTCGGCCGGCACCTTTCCCTTGATCAGGTTGGTAAAATCCGGTGCCTGTTTGATGTGCTCGTAATTGGCGAGGCTCTTCAGATAGTGGAAAGATCTTTCTTCCCTTGCAAAGATCAGGTCAGTATTGGCCACGATCTTTTCCATAACCGTATTTAGTTCCGGGTTGGAAAACGGACCAAATGCTTGTGGCAATAAAATCACTTTTTTGCCTTGCTGGCGCCAGGCGCCGATGTGCCGGCCAAGCCTCCTTTCCGCGTATGCTGCTCCCCACTGGTCGCCAAAAGCAAAGCCGGAACCATCAAGGACGACGGTGATTTCTTCGCGTAACACAAACCCTAGTTTCCTCCGGATGATCTTGGGTATGATCCCTGCGCGCCTTCTTTTTACCTGGAAGATCTTGTGCTCTGCCAGCTTTTCCGAACTGATCCATCTGGAAGTTTCCATGGCAAAGATGGCATTGGGAAAACGTTCCTTTACTTTTTGCATGATGGCATGCAGCATGAGTTCTGCTCCCTTGTTTACAAACTCAACGCCTCTTAATTCAATGATCATTGTACAAATTTTTTGTCGTATGGAAATGATCGATTCAATAGGATTGTTGGGGAGTGTGCTGGTGCTGAATGCAACGGTTATAAGCAACCGGAAAAGGCTTAAGCGGGTAAATATATACTGTGGATCTTGAACTTTCAACAAATGAGAACAATTGAAATGTGTAAGTGGCTATTACATACAAATGCTTTAGCCGGAAATTTCCGTAAGCAATTTTCCGGCTAAAGCATGGAATGAAAAGAACCGTACTTATCCCTTTGCAAGAACGCTCTTCCACTGATGTTAACCCAGCAAACAACTAAGGTGGAACAGGGTGGGGAGAAACTGTATTACTTCCTGGTTTGATTGGCTTTCTGGTATTGTGTTGGCGTCATGCCAAATTGTTTCGAGAAGTTCCTGCCGAAATTTGTCTGCGAGTTGTAGCCCACTTTATACGCCACTTCAAAAATCTTGGCATTACCGTCGGTGAGCAGTTCTGCTGCTTTTTTCAGCCGGGTAAGGTTGATGACCTCGTTGGGTGTGATGTCGGCAACTGCTTTGATCTTACGAAAAAGCGTGGTCCGGCTCATATTCATGTGTACGGCCAGTCTGTCCACATCCAGCGAAGGATCATCAATGGCATCAACAATGGCTTCGGTTAGTTTTTCCAGGAACACTTCATCCGACCGGGTATGTGCTATGGTTTTGATTTGCACCACCGGCGAGTTGACAAAGTAGTTGCGCAGCTTGTCGCGGTTGGCCAGCAGGTTGGCAATCTGTACAAACAGCAGGTCGATATCAAAGGGCTTTTCAATATAGGCGTCGGCGCCAAGCTCAAGCCCTGCGATCTTTGACTGCAGCGTGTTTTTTGCCGTGAGCAGTATCACCGGGATGTGGCTGTATTCAAAACTGGACTTGATACGCCTGCACAGTTCAAAGCCGTCCATCACTTCCATCATCACATCACTCACCACCAGTTGTACGGGTTCTTTTTCCAGCACCTGCAGGGCCGCCGCGCCGTGCTGTGCCGTAACGATGTGGTATTTTTCGTTCAGTTCTTCCGAAAGCACTTCCAGCAGTTCCGCTTCGTCGTCAACCAAAAGAATCGTGTTTTTCATGTACATAAATTATAGCTGCCTGCTTAGCGCATCCTTTGCTGCAGCGTCCTGCTGCTGTTGCTGCATGGGAATGGTGAGGGTGAATGTATTGAGTGCGCCATCGATATCATCCAGTACCAGGCTGCCATTGTGTAATTGCGTCAGCGAGTTGGCCAGCGCAAGGCCGATGCCCGTACCTTTTTGTCCCCTGGTTTCGGGAATGCGGAAGAAGGGCTCGAATATCTTCTGCCGGTACTCCGGTGCAATCAGGGGGCCGTCGTTTTTTACCTGCACCACAAATGCTTGTTTCCACTGGTTGTGCTCCAGTGTGATGGTGGCAAGCCCATCGGCATATTTTACAGCATTGCCCAGCAGGTTGTAAATGATTTTATTGAAAGCATCCGTATCCACATGAGCCCATACCGGTTGCGCTGGCAAGTGCAGCAGGAAGGATATGCCTTTCTGTTCGGCCATGGAGCTGAAGTTCTGGTAGGCATCGTTCAGCAGGTCGGATATACTGGCAGGCGCAAACGACAGTTGGTAATTGCTGATTTCCACCTGCCTGAAATCAAGCAGCTGGTTGGTGAGGTCGATCAGGCGGTTGGTGTTGCGGTCGATGATCTTCAGGCTTTTTTCCATTTCGGGGTTCTGTTCCGCTTTCTTTAAAGCCTTGGCCAAGGGAATTTTTATGAGGGTAAGCGGGGTGCGTACTTCGTGCGCCACGTTGGTAAAAAACTCGATCTTGGCTTCCAGCACTTCTTTTTCCTTGGCGGCTTTCAGTTGTGCTACCTGCTTGCGGTTGCGGGCCGCTATCCTGCGGTGATACAGGTGCACGATGCCATAAAGCAGCAGCAGAACCAGTACAAGGTATAGGGTATTGGCCCACCTGCTTGCCCACCAGGGCGGCAGTATTGTAATGCTGAGGGTCGCTTCCCTGCCGTTCCAGATGCCGCTGCTGTTGGCGGCTTTTACCCTGAAGGTATAGGTGCCGGGATGCAGTTCGGTGAAGTACACCTTACGGTTGTTTTTCAGGTTGGTCCAGCCGGCCGAAAGGCCTTCCATCTGGTAGGCATATGCCACCATTTGGGGTGCGGTAAAACCAAGTGCGGCAAACTCAATGCTAAAGGTGGCCTGGTCGTGGGCAAGGGTAATCTTATCGGTAAGGATGATGGACCGGGAGAGGGGCGATCCTGCCTTGCCAATGGGCACTTCCCCATTCTTGATCTGGAACCCGGTAATATACACAGGCGGTTGGTAATTGCTTTGTTTGAATACCGCCGGTTGAAAGCCCACCAGCCCTTTGGCGCTGCCAAAATACATCCGGTTGTTTTCGTCGCGGTAAGCCGAGCTGAAGTTGAACTGGTCGCTCAGCAAACCGTTGGCCGTTGTATATACCAGCACCTTTTTGGTGGCGGGATCAAAAGAAGTGAGGCCTCTGGTGGTGCTGATCCAGAGCTGCCCTTTTTCATCTTCCAGTATAGACAGCATGAAATTGCTGGGGAAGCCGTTGGCAATGTCATAACGGTCGAAGTTGCGCCTGACGGGGTTCCATTTGCACAGCCCGTTTTCGGTGGCAAACCAAAGCTGCCTGCGGCTGTCTTCGAAAATGGCATTCACCTTATTGCTGGCGATGCTTTTTTCATCAGCAGGCGAATAGCTGAAACTGCCGGAAGCACCTGTTTTGCTGTTGCGGTAATAAACACCCTTACCCGAAATGCCGGTCCAGAGTGTGCCCTCCCTGTCTTCAAGCATGCAGAGGTACCAGTCGTTTGCCGGAAACCCATGCAAAGGGTCGAAATGGTCGCGCCGGGTATTGTAGCTATAAATGCCAATATTGGTGCCCACCAGTATTTTCCCTTCCCGGGTTTTCAGCAGGCAGAAAGGAAAATTGCTTTTCAGGCCGCTTGCCGGCCCGCTTTCATAATGGCGCACCACTTTGCCTGTACGGATGTTCAGGATGTCGAGGCCGTGTTCGTAGGTGCCGATCCACAACTTATCACCATCGGGCATGAGGTTGTGGATACAGATATAGGCGATGCTCCCGCTGCTGGAGTCGGGTTTGTATTGTATAAACCTGCCGGTTGCAGCATCAAGCTTGTTCAGGCCTGCGTCCTCGGTGCCTACCCACAGGTTGCCCAGGTGGTCCTTGCATATTTCCCGCACTACGTTGCCGCTCAGCGAGTTTTCGGAGGGTTTGTGATAGAACTTTTGAAAAGGCGTGTGCTGTATGGGGTAGTAGTTGAGCCCGCCGAAATAAGTGCCCACCCAGATACCGCCTTCCCGGTCCTTGCAAAAGGTATAGATCACGTTGTCGGAAAGGGCAAACTGGTCGCTGCTTTTCTTTACCAGCTTTTTCGAAACCCCTGTTGTTTGGTTATAGGTAAAAAGGCCCGTTTCCGTGCCGATCCACCATTCATCCGGCGTGGCCTGCAAAAAGGTGCGGATAAAGAGGTTGTCCAGCTTTTCGCAGCAAAGCGGTATGTCGCGGTAGCTGCCTGTTTTCATGTCAAAAATTTTAAAGCCGCCCTTGCTGGTGCCTACCATGATCCTGCCATCGCCTGTAACATGAATCTTTTCGATCCAGCGTTTATCCCGGTTTGGCGAATGTGCAAAAAGGTCATAACTGCTGAAGCCATCGGTGACGGCATCATACTTTTTTAGCAGCCCATCGGACGTGGCTACCCAGATGGTGCCGTCATTGGCCATACCAATGCTGGTGATCCACGAAAACTGTTGCGGTTCGTACAGTTTGAGGCTGCCTGTTTTTTCAGCAAACCGGTACAGGGTATTACCTGCAATAAACCAGATATGTCCCCTGCGGTCGGTGATGATCTCATCAACCGCGGGCATACGCGAGGCAGTAAGAAAGCGGAAAGAGTCTGCCTTTGCATCGTACCGGTACAATTCCTTTTCGGTACCTACCAGCAGCGTACCCGCAGCATCGATGTGCAGGGCGTGTACAAAGTTGTTGCCATTGCTTTCCTGCTCCTTATTACTGAAGCGGTATACTTTGAAGCTGTGCCCGTCGAACCTGTTCAGCCCGTCCCGGGTGCCAAACCACATAAAGCCCAACTTGTCCTGCGCACTGCAAATGACTGCATTGTTGGAAAGGCCCGCCTCCACTTCGTAATGCCTGAAAGAGTAGTCCTGGCAATAGGGTGATAGCGGCAAGGCAAAAAGCAACAGGATGATATGGAGCACACTACGGTAAAGCAATCTTGGTTCTGATGGTTTGTATGGCTAAGTCAAAATAAAATGATTCTCCGCCCTTTTCAATACCGCCTGCCGGCGATGGTACAACTTGGTACTATTTATCGAAAGAGTGGAATGATATGTAGAATAAAGTAAATGAATAAATGTCATTTTCACACTTAATAAGTCTTTTCAAACCTATTTGCCATGAAAATGCGATTGCTTTTAAAAGGAGGCGCCTGTCTTCTTGCCTTGCTGATTGTGCAATTCCTAAGCTTTACTGCTGCGGCACAACAAACACGAAAGATCACCGGGGTGGTTACGGACAGCGTTGGAAAAGGCGTTCCCAATGTCACCATTGCGGAGCGTGCTACCAGCAACTCTATTGCTTCCAACACCGACGGCAGCTTTGTGATCAATGTTTCCGGTGCACAGCCCGTGCTGGTATTTACTTCCGTTGGCTATGCCACGCAGGAAGTGCCTGTGCGCGACCAGTCGAACATCTCGGTGACCCTGCAAAACCAGAATGCTGCCCTTTCGGAAGTGGTGGTGATTGGTTACGGCAGCCAAAAAAGGGCCAATGTTACGAGTTCGGTAGCCACCGTAAAGGCGGAGAACTTTGTAAAAGGTCCCGTGCAGGATGCAGCACAGCTGTTGCAGGGTAAGGTTGCCGGTTTAACGGTATCCAACCCCAGCGGTGATCCCACAGGCTACTCCCAGATTCTCCTGCGGGGCAATACCACGCTTTTTGGCGCCAACAGCGATCCCCTGGTGATCATTGATGGCGTTCCCTCGGGCCTGCGCACCATTGCGCCTGAAGACATTGAATCCATCGACGTGCTGAAGGATGGCTCGGCCGCCGCCATCTATGGCGTGCGGGGTACCAACGGGGTGATCATCATTACCACCAAAAGGGCAAAGGGTGGGTATACCAATACCGTTGAGTACAGCGGTTCGGTAAGTACCCAGCAGATTGCAAGGCGGCCCGAAATGCTGTCGGCTGCCGACTACCGCGCACAGATTGCCGCGGGTGGCAGGGATGCTTCTTGGGACCTGGGCAGCACTACCGACTGGCTGAACGAGATTTCGCAAACACCCCTGACGCATATCCATAACATTACCTTCAGGGGCGGAAACAACCGCACCAACTACCTGGCTTCGGTCAACTACCGCAGCCTGGAGGGTATCTTCCTGAAGTCGGATAACAAGACCTTTACCGGCAGGATCGATGTAAACCACAGCATGCTCAACGACAAGCTGAAGATCAACCTGCAGCTGCTGAACCAGACCAACAATTTCACCCAGACACAGGACGGCGGCAGCTTCAACGGGTATACTTACCGCCAGGCCCTCATCCGCAACCCCACGGCGCCCATCAGGGACGCCAATGGCAACTGGCATGAGCAGGCCGGCAATTTCAACTACGAGAACCCCCTTTCCCGCATCTTCGAAACCGATGGCGAAACAAAGGGCGTGAACTCGCGTATGAATGCCAACCTTACCTATACGCCCATCGCCGGCCTGCGCCTGAACTCCTTGTTTTCCTATTCAAGGGCAAATACCAATGCGGGTTATGCAGAAACAAAGAACCATATCTCTACCCTGCGCGACAACCGGAACGGCTATGCTGCCGTGGGCAGTTCCCTTTCTATCGACCGGCTGGTGGAGCTGACCGCCGAATACTCGAAGAACTTTGGTAAGCACCGTGCTTCCATACTGGGCGGCTATGGTTACCAGGAGAACGAATCCTACAACAACTTTATCCGCAACTGGAACTTCCCCATCGATGATTTCGGGTACAACCAGATTGGCCTGGGCAATGCCATCAAGGAAGGCCTGGGCGAGATTTACAGCGGCAAGGGCGAGACCAACCTGGTGTCGTTTTTCGGAAGGCTTACCTATAGCTATAACGACAAGTACCTGCTGATGGCCAACCTGCGCCACGAAGGTGCCAGCCAGCTGTTTGGCGCCAACAAACCCTATGGCACCTTCCCCGCCGTTTCCGTTGGCTGGCGCATCAGCAAGGAAGGCTTTATGCAAAACCAGACCATCTTCGACGACCTGAAGCTGCGGGCCGGTTATGGCGTTACGGGCAACCCGCCATCGGGTGGCTTCCTGAGCCAGGCACTGCTGCGCTTTGGCGCCTTTGTGTATACCAATGGCGAGTGGCGCCGTGTGCTGGAGCCCGCCACCAATCCCAACCCCTATATCCGCTGGGAAGAAAAACATGAATCCAACTTCGGTCTTGACTTCAGTATGTACAATGGCCGGATCAGCGGTAATATCGATTACTATGTACGCAACATAAAAGGCCTGTTGTACGATTACCAGGTGCCCAGCCCGCCCAACCTGTACCCCAGCACCAGGGCCAATGTAGGCGAGATGGAGAACAAGGGTTTGGAAGTACTGGTAAACGTGGTGCCAGTGCGCAAGCGGGATTTGGAGTGGACCACCAGCTTCAACTTTTCTACCAACTCCAACAGGCTGACCAGCCTCTCCAATGAGCTCTATACCGCCACCAACGATTACTTCACTACCGGCTATACCGGTGAGCCCATTCAAACGCATACCAATATCGTTTACATCGGCAAGCAGATCGGCGACTTCCATGGTTTTAAGGTGATTGATATCGACGAAAACGGCCAGTGGATCTATGAAGGCAGGGATGGCAAGCCTGTTCCTTATGCACAGTTTGCCCATGCTTTTGAGGACAAGAAAGTGATCGGCAATGGCCTGCCCAAATACTACGCCGGCTGGAACAACAACCTCCGCTACAAGGCTTTTGACCTTTCGGTAACCATGCGCGGCGCATTCGGGTTCCAGATTGCCAACTTCCAGCGTATGTACCTCGAAAACCCCACCATCCAGAATTACAACCGCCTGGCTTCTTCGCAGGACCTGGTGTATGGAAAGGCAAAGCTGGCCTCACCGCTGGAGTTCAACAGCCACTATGTTGAAAACGGCGATTTCTGGAAAGTGGACAACATAACGCTTGGTTACAATTTTAACCGCGTCCGCTCCCAGTTTATCAAAACCGCAAGGGTATACGCAAGCACGCTGAACACTTTAGTTATTACCGGGTATAAAGGCGTGGATCCCGAAGTGAACCGCCTGGGGCTGGCACCCGGAAACGACGACCGCGACCGCTATCCCAACACCCGCACTTTCACCATCGGCGTAAACCTGAATCTCTAACTACCTAACATGCATGTTGTATGAAACATACCCATAAAATCATTGCTGCCCTTTTTGCAGCTGCGGCACTTGCCGCAAGCCCTTCCTGTACCAAGCTGAAGGACACGCCCTATACCTCCATCGTTTCCAACCAGCTAAACGTAAACAGCGAAACGATTGCTGCCCTGCAGGGTGCGGCCTATTCCAACTGGCGTTTTGTGATGCTGGACTGGGACGGGCTGTGGCGTGCCCAGGAGCTTTCCGCCGACCAGGAAGTGATTCCCGGCCGACCCAACGGCTGGGTAGACGGCGGCGTATACCGCAGGATACACGAACATCGCTGGACGGCCGATGAAGGCATCGTGGTAAATACCTGGAACCGCACCTTTGCCGGCATCACCAATTGCAACCGGCTTATTTACCAGATCGAATCGGGGCTCATTCCGCTAACCACCAACAAGGAAGCCGTGCTGGCCGAGTTGAAAGTGCTGCGGGCATCCTACTACTATATTCTTTGCGATATCTTCGGCAATGTGCCCATCGTAACGCAGTTTGACCTGCCCGCGGGCTTTTTGCCCGCCCAGAGCACCCGGAAGCAGGTGTACGAGTTTGTGGTAAAAGAACTGACGGAGAACATCCCGCTGCTGAGCGAGAAGAACGATGTTACCACCTATGGAAAATTCAACAAATGGGCGGGTTATACGCTGTTGGCAAAAATGTACCTGAATGCCGAAGTGTATGCAGGCACACCCGAATGGGAAAAATGTATTGCCGCCTGTGATGCCGTGATCAATTCCAGCGGGGGCTACCGGCTGGAACCGGACCAGAAGAACGTGTTTCGTACGCAAAACCAAAGCTCAAGGGAGCTCATTTTTGCCTTGCCGCTCGACGAGGATTTTACCAACAACTGGAATGCCTTCGACCTGCACATGCAGTCGCTGTCGCCCGAAAACCAGAAGACCTACAACCTGCTGTCTTCGCCCTGGGGTGGTATGTCGGCCATTCCGCAGTTTATCAGTTCCTACGATCCTGCCGACCTCCGCTTCCAGCGCAACTGGATCAGGGGCCAGCAGTTTTCTGCCAGCGGCGAACAGCTGGTGGTGGAACTGGGTGCTTTTAAAGGCAAGCCGCTCAACTACCTCAACGAAGTGCCCAGTATAGCCAGTGCCGAATCGGTACATGGTTACCGCCTGGGCAAGTTTGAAATTGCCCAGGGTGCCAACGTGCAGCTGAGCAACGACTTTCCCGTATTCCGGTATGCCGATGTGTTGCTGATGAAGGCGGAAAGCCTGCTGCGCACCGGCCGCGAAAACGATGCGGCCACCATTGTAACCCAGGTGCGCACAAGGGCATTTCCCAACGACCCGCAAAAGGCAACCGTTACCGGGGCGCAGCTCAAAGGTGGCAGTAGCTACGACTATGGCCGCAGGGATATCAACCGCACTACCAATGAGGGTGGCGGCGATATCCTGTACGGAAGATTCCTGGACGAACTGGCCTGGGAGTTTGACCAGGAGGGCAGGAGACGCCAGGATATGATCCGCTTTGGTGCATTTACCCGCAAGTCGTGGCTTTCGCACGATGCAACCAATGACCCGAATAAGATCATATTTCCCCTGCCCCGCCCGGAACTTGCCAAAAACCAGAACCTAAAGCAAAACCCCGGCTATTAACAAGCTTTGCCTTGTAAAAACAAACCTATATGTATCAATAAGAAAAGCTCCGGTGCCGGAGTTTTTCTTATTGATAGGGTACCGGTAAAAGCTGTACAGCTTTATATAACTTTCAGGGCTGCATTATTGATCTGAACCCTGTCAAAAAGGTTTCGACACCTAAAGCGTATGAAAAATATTGTTTCGATTTGTATGATAGCCCTGCTGCCGCAACTTGGATGGGCCCAGGGGCGCCAGTTGGAAGCGTTTCCGCTCAGCGCCGTTCGTTTGCAGAAGAGCCCTTTTAAGCAGGCACAGGAAACCGATGCCCGGTATATGCTGGCCATGAGCCCCGACCGGCTGCTGGCGCCCTATTTGCGCGAAGCCGGCCTGGAGTCGAAGGCGGCTGGCTATGGCAACTGGGAGGGCACCGGCCTCGATGGCCATATTGGCGGCCACTACCTTTCGGCGCTGGCCAAAATGTATGCCTCCACGGGCCGCAAGGACCTGAACGACCGCCTCAGCTATATGATTGATTGGCTGGAAAAATGCCAGCAGCAAAACGGCAACGGCTATGTGGGTGGAGTGCCCGGGAGCAGGCAGCTTTGGGCCGATATTGCAGCTGGCAAGATCAATGCGGGCTCTTTCTCACTCAACGATAAATGGGTGCCCTGGTACAATATCCACAAGCTGTATGCAGGTTTGGTGGATGCCTACCAGATTGCCGGCAACCAAAAAGCTAAGGACGTCCTGGTAAAGCTTTCGGACTGGTGTTTGGACCTGACGCGCAACCTTTCGGATGCGCAGGTACAAAACATGCTGCGCAGCGAACACGGCGGCATGAACGAAGTGTTTGCTGATGTGGCCGCCATCACCGGCGATGGGAAGTACCTGGCGCTGGCCCGCAGGTTTTCGCACCAGCGGATTCTGAATCCTTTGCTTCAGGGCAAAGACTCCCTTACCGGCATGCACGCCAATACCCAGATACCCAAAGTGATCGGGTATATGCGGGTGGCAGAAGTAGGCGGCGATACCGCCTGGGCCAATGCTGCCAACTTTTTCTGGAATACCGTTACTGCGCACCGCACCGTTTCTATTGGCGGCAACAGTGTACGGGAGCATTTTCACCCGGCCACTGATTTCTCTTCCATGCTGGAATCGAAAGAAGGCCCGGAGACCTGTAATTCGTACAACATGCTCAAGCTGACCAGGCAATTGTTCCTGGCCAACTACGCAGCCGATTATATGGATTATTACGAGCGGACGCTGTACAACCACATCCTTTCCTCGCAACATCCCAAGGGCGGCTTTGTATATTTTACCCCCATGCGGCCCCGGCACTACCGTGTATACTCGCAACCCGACCAGGGTTTCTGGTGCTGCGTGGGTTCGGGCATCGAAAACCACGGTAAATACGGCGAGCTGATTTATGCGCACAAGGACAAAGACCTGTTTGTAAACCTCTTTATTCCCTCTACCCTCAGCTGGAAGGAACGGGGCATACAGGTAGTGCAAAGCGGGAAGTTTCCATTTGAAGAGCGCTCGCAGCTAACGCTCACCTTGAGCAAGCCACAGCAGTTCACCCTTTTTGTACGGCAGCCTTCCTGGGTAAAGAAAGGTGGTATGAAGATCAGGGTAAACAACAAGGACGTGCCTTTTACTACCAATGATGCATCTTATGCGGGTGTAAGCAGGATGTGGAAGTCGGGTGATGTGGTTACCATTTCCCTGCCCATGGAAACCAGGAGCGAAAAGCTGCCCGATGGTTCCAATTGGGTTTCGTTTACCCATGGCCCGGTAGTGCTGGCAGCAGCCACCGACACCACGGGTTTGCAGGGGCTCAGGGCCGACGACAGCCGGATGGGGCATATTGCCAACGGGCCGCTTTATGCTATTGAAGACGCACCCTTGCTGGTATCCAGCCAGCAAAACTTGGAAGCTTCTTTGATGCCCGTTAAAGGAAAGCCGCTGGCATTTACCGCCAGCAGCCTAATTTACCCGCAGCAATACAAAAACCTGGAGCTGGTACCGTTTTTCCAGATTCATGATGCCCGCTATATGATCTACTGGCCGGTAACAACCAGCGATAGCCTGGCGCTGCGTCAAAAAGCCATACAGGAAAGGGAAAAGACCAGCCTGGCACTGGAGGCCCAGACCATCGACCAGGTGGCGCCCGGCGAGCAGCAGCCCGAATCGGACCATGGTTTTAAAGGTGAAAAGACGGAGTCGGGTGTGTTCCGCGACCGCCACTGGCGGCATGCTACCGGAGGCTGGTTCAGTTACGACCTGAAGGACAGCAAGAAGGCATCCCGCAAACTGCGCATCACCTACTACGGCGGCGACAAGGACCGGACCTTTGATATCCTGGTCAACGATACCTTGCTGCAAACGGTGGTATTGAATGGCAACCAGGGCAACAACTTTTACGAAGTGGATTATGATTTGCCCCAGCAACTGGTACAGAACTCCGGTGGCATGCTGCAGGTAAAATTTGCGGCACACCCGGGTTCGGTAGCAGGTGGCATTTATTATGTGCGGTTGATGAAATAAAGCAATCGAAAGTTACCCAGGCATTGTATGGGCACACCGGGTTGCGCTATCTTAATTTAAAGCCGGTTAGTGGTAAGTACCTGCATCGTAACAGTAAATAAACCCAATAAGTAACCGATAACAGCACAGGCCTGTCGTTTCTACGGCAGGCCTGTGCTGTTATCGTGCTTGTATCAGGGTATATTCTGCAAGTCATAGTGTGCATAGTTAAGTCCTGTTTGCAAAAGCATATCAACTGTATGGCTAAGCGCTGCATGCAGGCAGTTGCTCCTGTAGCAATACTCATGTGGGGTGGTTTGTATGGAAAAAGAAAATTATTTATACAATCTAAAAAGGATACTGAAAGTTGTTCTTAAGTCCGGTTGGTTAACCCGATTCAACCTTCAACAAAAGATGCTGTACCAATCTTGTGGATAAGTAGTGGTTAATTTGGTCAGTATAAATACTTATCCGTGGCTACGGCATTTACTATATTTGCCGTGATTCCCCGCACTATTGTACCCTATTCGTAACCTGCATGCTTGTATTAATCGTAGACAATGATCAACAGGAGTTGGCATTAACAGACGACCTGCTTAAGTCTGGTGTGCCTGGTGTTTGCACCATGCATGCTGTAGATGTTCTTGGGATGCTGAACAGCATTGAAGACTGCTATGTTTCCGGAGACAGATTGCCCGATCTGATCTTGTTGGAATTGCACCTGCCGGGTATGGATGGTCATCGTGCATTGCAGGAACTGAAGCTCAGGAACGCAACGAAAAATATCCCTGTTGTTTTCTACTCGCGTACAAAGAACCCAAGAAATTACCTGCTTGCCTTGCAACTGGATACCCCGCTTTTCTTAAAAGGGGAAACGCTTTTTGACAAAGCAACAGCAATCAATAAAATTATTCATTGGTATCAATCGAACCGGCAGGTGGCTATGCACGCCGGTCAATATTGAACTGTTAAACGCAATCATAGGTACGGACATGGCCCTTTGTTTCTACAAGGGGCATTTTTATGTAGGTATAACCTGCTTTCACCAGGCTAACAGGGTTTTCGCATGTTGCACCTCTAAAGAAAATAACCCCGGATATCAGCTGGTGTCAGGCACTGCTCTAAGGAAGCTGCGCAGGTGCTGTAAACATTATCATATTATATTTGCCGGCCATTTATAGGTGTACCCCCGATGGTTCAAAAGAAAATAAAACGGGCAATAAGAATTTCGAAATACATCATCTACAAAGAAACCCTTGTAGACTACCGGGAGATCTTTTGGTCTTTCGTTGGCGCTTTTACGGGAATCCTGCTCATTGCATTATTGCACAACTCATTTCTGTCTGAACTGGAAAATGTATTCCTGATCGGCTCCTTTGGAGCATCCAGCGTGTTGGTGTATGGGGCGGTGCAAAGTCCGATGGCACAGCCGCGAAACCTGATTGGTGGCCATGTGCTTTCTGCATTGATTGGTGTAACGATCTTTAAAGTCTTACCGGATATTATTTGGCTGACCGCACCGCTTGCCGTTGCTCTATCCATTGTCGTAATGCAGGTCACCAAAACACTCCATCCTCCAGGCGGAGCCACCGCGCTCATTGCGGTGATCGGCTCACAGAAAATAAAGGCCCTTGGCTTTCTATACGTCTTTGCGCCTGTGCTTACCGGCGCATCCATCCTTTTGCTGGTGGCCGTTATTTTCAACAACCTGACGCCTAACAGAAAGTACCCCACAACCCAACAATTTACAAAGCGGCTTAGCAAGCTTGTTTTGCCAAGGCGCAAGTACCTCAAGTTTTAAAGAGCGGCATCTTATGGAACAATGGTGGTAAACAAATACACGGCAAACACCACCAACAAAACCACGCCTTGCAGGATTGTTGTGCGACCGGTACTAAAGGATAAGATAATCGTAAACAGGGACAGCATCAGCAGCACCATTGATTTTGCATCGATGCCCAATGTTACCGGAAAGCCGGTAATGAGGGAGGCAATCGCTACAGCGGGAATAGTCAACCCGATGCTTGCCAGTGCAGAACCCAGGGCCAGGTTCAGGCTGGTTTGCAACCTGTTTTTGCGGGCGGCCCTCAGTGCGGCAAAGCCTTCCGGAAGCAAGATCACAAATGCGACGATAATACCTACGAGTGATTTGGGCGCACCTAAATCAAGCACCCCTTTTTCAATGGTTGGGGACAGGGCTTTGGCAAGAAACACCACAATGCCCAGGCAAAGTAAAAGGAACAGGGTGCTGAGCAGGGCCACGCGGGTAGTGGGTGGTTCGGCATGTACTTCCTCGTCGGCTTCGGCGGCAGGCGGCAGAAAATAATCCCTGTGGCGCACTGCCTGTACAAGGACAAATGTTCCGTACAACACAAGTGAGATCACGGCAACAAAGATCAACTGGCTGGTATTATAATAGGGTCCTGCAATGCTGGTGGTATAGTTGGGCAGGATAAGGGTGAGCACGGTAATGGCCATCAGCGTTACTAGGGCAGAACTGACGCCATGACGTCCAAACACCTGCTCGCCATAGCGGGCTCCTCCTGCTAAAAGGCACAGGCCGATCATGCCGGTCAGGATGATCATGACTGCAGCGAAAACGGTATCACGGGCAAGGGTAGCAGTATCTGTGCCACCCGCCAACATCAAAGAAACAATCAGGGAAACCTCGATGATGGTAACCGCAATGGCAAGCACCAGGGTGCCAAAGGGTTCGCCCACTTTGTGAGCTATCACCTCGGCATGGTAAACCGCTGCCATTACCGCGCTCATAAGGGAAATGCCAAGGAGTATTGCAAAAAAGGTGTTGCCTGCAGGAGGTGCAAAAAAGTACAACAGCCAGGCAAGTACCGGCGCTATAATGGTCCAGATGGGAATGGGTAGTTTTAGCTTCATGGTTATTTGTAGATTTTAATGGTGGTGCTGTAATACAGGCCCGTTCCGGTAAAATGTTTTATTGCACTGAAGGGAAATGATCTGCAGCGCTGCATTAACCGATTTGCTGATTTTCTTTTTGCCTGCTTGTTTTGGGATGAATGATCGCCATTATCCTGGACGGAAGTTCCGGGTCCTCCGGCAGGCGCCGTTCGTAGAAGTTCTCATAATAGGCTTTGAAGATCGCTGTCAGTGGCGTTGCCAGCAGGATGCCCACAAAGCCAAAGGCGGCACCCATGGCAAGTACCATGAACAGGATGGGAACGGGGTGAATGTTCATGGTGTTGGATCTTAATTGCGGCATCACAACATCGCCCATCACTTCATCCATCACGATGAAAAACACGGCAACCCAAATGGCTGTAGCATTGCTGATGGATAAAGCTACCAGCGTTGGCGGAACAGCCATGAGGTAAAATCCCAGTTTTGGAATCAGTTCGGCAAACAGGGCCAGGGCACCCCATACCCAGGCTCCGGGCACCCCCAGCAGCGATAGTACGATCACCGTTGCCACCGCTTCAATAAAGCCGCCAATGACATTTGATTTGAACCAACCCGACAGCATGACCGCAGCTTCCTGGAATGCCTTTGTAGCCGGCTCGCGCTGCCTGGGATGGAAAAAGGAAAAATACAATGTTGCCAGTGGTTTGGGATTTACCACCGCGTATACAACCATGCTGATAATGATGATCAACAGCAGGATGACGTTCAATACCGAAAGAGAAATATTGCCGATGCGCAGCAATGCCTGCGAAAGGGAGGGCAGTCCTCCTGAAAGCCCACCGGGGCTTGATTTGGTTGGTGCCTCCATGCCCGGTATCACATCCAGCCAGTCTGCCAGCCGCTTTTGAACTACTTCAATGTATTGGAGCAGGTTTTCCAGCAGCACCTGGAGTTGCTGGTTCACCTTGGGCACTACAATCCATGCAATCAAACCTATAACAAGGAGGATGGCCAGGAATACGGCCAGGGATGCCCAACCCCGCTTCCAGCCTTTTTGCTCCAGGTCGCCAACCGGCTTGTTGATGACCACGGCGAGCACCAGGGCAACCAGCAACAACAAAATTGCCGAATACACCTGCCCCAACAGCCACAAAGCAATGGTAGTGGCCGCGGCAAATAAAATAACCCGGACCAATGTGCGGTATAATGCTGCTGCGTTCATCCGTAAGAGTTTAAGGTTGGCGCCTGCAATATGGGAGCGCTTCCATGAAACCCATGCAATGGTGTTGCCACGGTGGATGTGGTATGGACCAGCTGTACAAATTGAAGGTGCTGGCCTTGCTCCGGTAGGCTGCCAGGTCCGGGTACCTGTTTTAAGCTTTACGTAAAGCCTAAAGCCAGTGAGGCCTGCCGGCTTTCGCCTCAGGACCTGTTACCCGAAGGGTTCGTCCGGTTACCTCCCGAATGCCTGCTTTACAGGAGGTGGGTATGGGTGCTGATAAAAAATCCAATGTTCTGATATGCGTTAACCATTAACCTGCAGGTTTTGCCGGGTTCCCATGTATCTTTTCTGGGTGTTGGACTATCCGACAATTGAGTATATCAAGCTATACTTAGACCAGCAGATTATAAGGGAGGACAGAGCATATTTAAAAGCCACTGATGGCAACAATTGCCCTGACTTCTGACTACCAGCGCCTAACAGGTGTGCTTGTGGCGCAACATAGCCAATGAGCACACAAGAATATAAGGCGGACAGTATGCCCATCAGGAGGTCATTTGGTTTTGGAAAATGCATAAAAATGTTTCTCTGGTAAATGTGCTCAGTAGGTGTGGCAGGGGCGTATGCCTGAATACCATCACGATGGAGCGGACAGGTACCTGGATCGAAAGGAGGAAGGGGGCTCACCGGTTTTTACCTGGAACTGGCGACTGAAGTAGGCAGGGTCTTCATAACCCAACTCATAAGCTATTTCCTTTGCAGACATGGATGTGTGTACCAGCAGCCTTTTGGCTTCCAGCATCAGCCGGTTCTTGATTACTTCGTTTGGCTGTGGAAGATGTAAACGCTTGAATTTATGGGTCAATGTTTTTGGAGCCATCAGCAGCAGGTCGGCATAATCGGCAACCCCATGTTTTTCCTTGTAGTGTTTTTCAACCAATAGGGTAAACCGCCTGAAAAATTCCAGGTCATTGTTTTGCTGCATCATCCCGGTATCAAAATGCTGCTTTTTCCAAAGCCTGGTGGACTTGATCAGGAGCTGCTTCAGGTAAGTGCGAAGCATTTCTTCCTGTGATGATTCAGTGAGTGCAAACTCTGCTTCAATCTGTTCAAACAGGTAATTGATAAAGCTGGCTTCGGCTGCTGCCACTGCGGTCATCGGCATATTGTTGCTGTTGTTGAACAACAGGCCGTCGCAGGCCACTTCTTCATCGTGTATCTGGATACAGTAAAAGTCGCGGTTGTAAAAAATAAAATGACCCGTTTCGGTGCCGAACTGCTCTACCTGCAGGTATTGGTTCGGGCTTACACAGAATAGGGAAGGGGTTTGCGTGTGGTAGGTTTTGAAATCCACCTTGACCGTATATCCTGCAGGCAGGTAGACAATCTTGATGAAGGATTTGTAGTTCTCTGAGTTGATCAGCAGCGCCGTTTCCTGCGCTACCGGAAGGAGCCCTATTTTTTTAGGGCCTACATCAAAAAGCTTTTGCTGTGTCATAACCAATCTTAAAACGGCCGACCGGGAAATTAGTGTTTTGCTTTTTACCGGGTAAGCCAAAAAACATGCAGCGCCTTTCGATCGCCGCATGTTTTAGACTTACCCACTATCCTTTTGCAAACTTCTCCAGTTCTGTATTGAATTTCTCCATCTCTTCTATAAACAGCGCATGCCCGCTGTTTTCAAACTTAACGATATAGGAGTTCCTGATGCCTTTGTGGAGTTGTTCGGCAAAGGCAAAGTCACAGAGTTTGTCCTGGGTGCCATGGAAGATTGCTACCGGGATTTTGATCTTCGACAGCGCGGGCCGCAGGTCCAGGTCGCGCAGGGCGGTAATGGATTCCGTAACGGCGTAGGGCGATGCTTCCAGGTTGATCGTTTCCAGCCATTTCTCCATGTTTTTGCTGATGGCACCTTCCCTGGCCGGAAAGCTGGCGCCAAAGCTTGCTATGAGGTCCTGGCGCCCGGTCATGGTGGTTTTGATCAAGCCTGCCGCATCTGCATCGGAGATGCCGTACGGGTAGCCCTCACGCTGCTTCCAGGAGGGAGCCGCGGCGCCAAACAGGGCCAGTTTGCTTACATGGGCACTGTTGTATTTGGTAACATAGTGCAGCACAACAGCACCACCCATGGAAAAGCCGCCAAGCACCGCGTTATGGATATTCAGTTTCTCCAGTACGGTTTTGATATCATCTGAGAACACGTCAAAATCATAGCGGCCAAAAGGTTTGTCGGACTGGCCAAAACCCCGCAGCGAAATACCGATTACGCGAAATCCCCGGCGCACCAGGTACTGGTACTGGTATTCGTACATGGCATTGCTCAGGGGCCATCCGTGTATCAGTACGATGGGCTGTCCTGCCCCCAGGTCCGTTACGTGCAGGCGAACGTTTGGCTCTACCTCGACAAAGCTGGCCCTTCCCGCGGACGCTGGTACTCTTTTCCCCTGCGCTGAAGCGGATCCCGTGGAGAGTAAGGTTGCAAAAAGCAGGAGGGTGGCAATAGCTGTTTTCATTGTTTTGTGTTTATTAGTGATCATTTTGGTTTGTTTGTTGATGACACAAAGTTGGTTTGAATAAGCCCGCGGGTAAATGGACGAAAGCAGATGATGCTTGCATTTTTTTCCCTGCCTGGTTTTTTATGGCTGAGCGCAAGCACGAATATTTTATTGCAGCAAGGCAAGGGCAGCTAGGGAATAATTATTCCCTGCGGTACTTTTCATCGGTGGTATTTAAATTTGCTTTATATAGAAACGCTTATGTATGAACGGAAAATCGCCATCGACGACCAATGTGGGCTGGACCTGCTGCGGGAGGTTCTGAATGGCAAATGGAAGTTTCACCTGTTGTGGTACATCGGCAACGGGGTGCAACGACCCAGCGAGCTGGCCCGGAAGATACCAGAGGCTGCACGTCGTGTACTGAATATGCAACTGGCGCAATTGGAAGAACACGAACTGGTAAGCAAAAAGGTTTATCACCAGTTGCCCCTGAAAGTGGAATACAGCCTTACGGAAAAAGGCCAGTCGCTGCTGCCCCTGATTGGCGCACTGGGTTATTGGGGCGATGACAACCGCGATTTTTTACAACGGGTGATTGGTAAAACCAACCGGTTCAGTTCACCGGCAGTTGCTGTATAAGTTCGTAGGAGTAACGAAATGAATTATGTAGCAGGATGCTCGGCAGCGATGCCTGCGGGTTGTTGCACACAACGCTACAACCAGGTTGGGGTTTGTTTGTGCGCCTGTGCTGTTTGATA
Organism: Cnuella takakiae; assembly: GCF_001953305.1. Lineage (GTDB taxonomy): Bacteria > Bacteroidota > Bacteroidia > Chitinophagales > Chitinophagaceae > Flavisolibacter > Flavisolibacter takakiae. The sequence goes on along the minus strand of NZ_MTFE01000010.1, from coordinate 5,296,140 downwards.
AAATGGCTGTGTCAATAGGAGCAATTGTTTTTATAAAGGCAAAAGGAAAAATCAAAAATTGCTGTCGCCGGAGCAGCTGCACTTTTTGAATTTTCCTTTTTATTTACGCTCAACCAAATCAAGCGGGCAAAGGTCAAACGGCAATCTTCAATGATTGGATAAGGTCATCCGCTATTTGCAAATGATACTTCGCTACAATCGGGCTGCCTGGAAATGTGCCCGACACCTGGGTGGTGAGCACGCCGCCCCCTTCCGTTTCTGCATAACCCATCGGCTGCAGGGTTGTTTGGTACTCCTGGTTGGTTTGTGCATTCCACTGTTGAATGGCCATTCTTCCCTGGTGGGTTTTTCCTTCATCGAACACCACGGCATCTGCTGCGAAAAAGTTGGCAAAGGCTGCGCTGTCAAATTGTTCCTGTGATTTGATCAGCCCGGTAACTACATTGGGTAAATTCATGTTCCTGTTTTTTTATGTGATTAAGTGGTGGGTATGGTTCCACCGTCTATTACAAACTCGGTACCTGTCAGGTAGCTGGCCCTGGGCGAAACAAGGAAGCCGATCAGTTCGGCTACTTCAGCGGGTTGCGCCGGCCGGCCAAAGGGTATACCGCCCAGCGCCTGCATTACACTCCGGGTAGCTTCCTCGGTAGTGGTATTGCCAGTTTCGGCAATGCGTTGCATCATTTTTTCCGAACCGGAGGTCATGATCCAACCGGGCGATACCGTTAACACCCGTACGCCTTTGGGTGTTACTTCATTGGACAGGTTCTTACTGTAGTTGACCAATGCTGCCTTAGCTGCTGCATAAGGCAGCGTGGAATCGAACAATGGCAGCCTCGCCTGTATGGAAGCGATATGAATGATCACGCCGGTGCCGCGGCTGATCATATGGGGCAAGAACCCCTTGTCCAGCCGTGCCGGCGCCAGCAGGTTTGTTTGCAGTGATGCTTCCCAGTCGGCGTCCGTCAATACTGCAAAGCCTCCACCCGCTGTGTCGGATCCGCCAAGGTTATTGATCAGGATATCCAGGCCGCCATAAGCCGCCAGAACTTCCTGCACCACTTTAGCAGTCCCTTCGGCCTTGCCCAGGTCGGCCGCAATAAAGTGCTGTTCCGTGTTTTTGTTTTCAGGTGCATTCCTTGCCGTGATGACCACCTTTGCACCTGCCTGCTGCAACCGGTCTGCTATGGCTTTGCCGGCTCCCCGGGTGCCACCGGTAACCAGTGCAATTTTTCCGGACAGCTCATTGTTGCTATAAAATGGTGTTTCCATTGTTGTTATTTAAGGCAAAGTTCCAGGCCGTGGTGATGCCGCACAAGTAGGGCATACAGATTCACATAGGGCTGAATTATTCCCATGTACCAATTGTAATTTGGAAGAGAAAGTGGAGACCTGCGGCCATACTTTTGCCAGCGACATTTTAGGAGCAATAGTTTTATTTCAATACGAAACCCTAACCATAATGAACACCCGCATTTTAGGCAGTTTTATCTGTGCCTTGCTGCTATCTACTTTTACCCGTGCGCAGGTGCCTGAACAAAAAAGAAAGGAGCCCCTTTCCAGCCGCGTGTCAACTGCTCCGGAAAGCGTGTTCTCCCTATTTCGGGATGCCGGAATGAACCCAGTCAATCACCCGTTGCATGCGGATGAAAAGGCAGCAGTTGAAAAGGCCATCGCCATATTGCCGCCCTTGCATCAACGCATCCTGCAAATGCATTTGCACAGCATCAGTTTTATGGACAGCATGCCGAATAATGCACTTACTTCCTTACTGGAAAGTGGGGACTCCGCTAAACAGTTCAACATCACTTTTCGGGCGGGCATGCTTTCGGAAACCATTTCTGAATGGGTTGCTAAAAAAGAATATACCTCATTTAGCCAGGCTGCTGACCAGGAGGTGCAGCTTATTGCTGATGCCGGCACCCTTAATGCCATCCAGTATGTTTTTTTACACGAAGCAACCCATATAGTTGATGCGGTGCTGAACCTGACCACGCACCCGGACAACAGCGATACGCTCCTGAAACCTACGCCTTTTACAAAAGGCACCTGGCGCAAGAGGAACCAGCCTGTGCCTATGTATACCGATTTGCTATTGGACCACGCAAGGCAGCGTAACCGGAGTGTTTCCATCGTGTCTGCACCGGCAGTATACCGCGCCCTGCAGCAAACACCTTTCACCTCCCTCTATAGCATGGCCGCATGGTCGGAAGATATTGCCGAACTGGTCACCATCTATCATTTGACCCGAAAGCTAAAGCAGCCTTACCGGATCATAGTTAAAAAGAACAACACCGAGCTGGCTTCCTTTGAGCCCATGCGCAATAAGCTGGTAAGAAAACGCTTGAAGCTGTTGCGGCAGTTTTACGATGACGGTGTATAGCTAATGCAGATGCTTTACTTATAGATTGACTTTGTTGTGGGTGGTGCTTTCGGTATTTTATCCTGAGCAATTGTTGCCGGCCGGTGCGCTGCCAGCTTCTTGTTCAAAACACAAGGACCAGGTTGATTGGGAAAGCATTTTGATACCTTAATTCATGGCAACACATACTTCTTTACCAACACAACGATTTTCTTATCCATGGTTTATGCTGCTCAACCGATTGCTCAGTGAATGCTATATGTTTTAAGTGAAGTCTCTTTTATATTCACCGTTTACAGATCTCATTTAGTTTAGTTTTGGTTGCGGCCCCTGTTTTTACAGGGGCTTATTTTATTTTCCCTATTGAGGCCGGTTCTATGTTTATTCCGGTACTTCTGTGTTACCCCCCACAGCAATTGAGAAAGCTGCCCGGTAGTATTTATATAATAAAGGATCAGGAAGCACAGCCTTACTTATAGGTATACCTTAACTCTGACCATTATTACCTGGAACCTTTACCGGATGGACAAAAGAAAGGTCACTGGGTGGAGTTGTATGGTAATTGCGCATTGTATAAGCGAAGCCGGAAACACTAACATGCGGCCACATGGGGAAAGGTATGGAGCAGAAAGCTTCATGCGCTCATCTTTATCGAAGTAAGGGTAAGTAAAACACTATTTCAGCTAATGGCTTTTCTTCATATTGACATAACAGCTTCTTAATATCCTGGTAATACAGCTGGTGCAGTTTCGTAATTCGTATGATGGATTACAGAACCCTTAGCCAATGCTTATCGGGTATCAGCAAGCAAGAAAAAGCTAAACCGACAGCCAAACGATTTTATAGTGATTCCCGATGTGCACATGGGCACGAGGTGGAGCTGCGCTAAAGTGTTACTTGATTATATTCCGGAAATCAATCCCCGCACTATCGTCCCTAACCACAACCGATATATGGTGTGGCATGCCAGTTTGCTACCGGTAATCATTGCGCAGCGCTCATGCCTGGATGGGGTTGAGGGATATGTGGATGTACTTCAAAAGATCATGCAGTGGCTGGGTGGCAAATTGAAGGATGCCAGGGGCATTGTAAGTGCAGGTGCTAGCGGGGTCGGTTTCAAGTGTCGGTATAAAAACAGGATCCTTTTCCAGATTGTAGCAGGTATTACAGCCTTCTTGCTATTCCGTAGTCAACCCAATTAACCTAATCAAAATTTATGTTCAACAGACGAAGCTTTCTTAAATCATTTGGTCTTATAGGTGCAGGCGCAGTGGCTCCTGCAGCAGCTGTAAAAGCGGCATCAGGCAACAAGACAAGTGCCGATGCTTCCTTAGTACAGGTAAAGGGAAAAGTGAGCAGTGCCGGTAAGGGGCTGGAAGGTGTAGTAGTAACCGATGGCCTCCATGTGGTACGCACGGACAGAGCCGGCAACTTCAGTTTTGTTTCACCTGATACCGCCGAATTTGTGCACATCAGTGTACCCAGTGGCTATGCTTTTCCTAATGACAAGGGGGTGGCTCGGTTCTACCAGCGTATTGCCGCGGCAAATGGTGCCTTCACTGCTGACTTTGCCCTGGAAAAGCTGGCGGCAGACGACCGTAAGCACAACTTCGTGGTATGGGCCGATCCGCAGGTGATTTCGGAGCAGGATGCCACCGAACTGAAAACCAGGTCGGCACCGGATCTGAAAGCACTGGTAGCGTCCTATCCAGCCGGAACCCTCTTTCATGGTATTGGTTGCGGAGACCTGGTTTGGGATCATTTTGAGTTATACGAAGATTACCGGGAGGCCATCCGGATTTCCGGGATTCCTTTCTTCAATGTTATTGGCAACCATGACATGGATCTGGATGCCCGTGCGGATGAAGCATCTGCACGCACCTTTAAAAAGGAATTTGGCCCTACTTATTATTCGTTCAACCGTGGCGCCATCCATTATGTAGTGCTGGACGACGTGTTTTTTGTGGGTACAGCCAAAAAATATATTGGTTACCTCACGGAACAACAGCTTGCCTGGTTGGAAAAAGACCTAGCGATGGTGCAGCCCGGTAGCACGGTAGTAGTAAACCTGCACATTCCAACCAATACAGGTGCTGCCCGGCGCGAACAAAAGGAAGAGGAGATGGGGGGCACGGTGCAGAACCGCAAACAGCTGTACCGCCTGCTGGCGCCTTTCAAAGCACATATCATGTCGGGGCATACGCATGTAAGCGAATCCTGGACAGAAGGTAATATCACCGAACATGTGCATGGTACGGTATGTGGGGCCTGGTGGACGGGGCCTATCTGCTCCGATGGTACACCCGGTGGCTATGGGGTATACGAAGTAGAGGGCAGCGACATCAAATGGTATTACAAAGGCGTGGGCCTCGACCGCAAGGAGCAGCTAAGGGTATACGCCAAAGGACGCGACAAGGCGAACCCCGACCTGTTGGTAGCCAATGTGTGGAACTGGGATAGGAACTGGAAAGTAGCATGGGCAGAGGACGGAGTAGTAAAGGGTTCAATGGAGCAAAGGATAGGGCTTGACCCTTGGGCGTTTGAATTGTATGGCGGGCCTCAATTACCAGCCAAGCACAAGTTTGTAGAACCTACCCACACCGATCACCTGTTTTATGCGGCTCCTTCAGCGGGTGCCAAAGAGGTCACGGTGATTGCAACAGATCCTTTTGGAAATACTTACCAGTCCAGTATAAAGCTGGCTTGACTTTGATGGGTGCCCACAGATGCATTTCCGAACAAGGATCATAGTAAAAGGTGATGCAGCCCGCAGCCAATGTGGATGAAACTGCCGGTAAGGTTAGTGCTCCTTTTTGGATGTACCTTCTTGTTCTTTATTGTTATTACAGGGGTAACCATTCCTTTACATAGCAGTAACATAAAGGGTTGATTTTTGCTACAGTAAAAGCTACCAATTTGGCTGTGAAGCAGCATATCATTTTGGATGCTTTCAGAAAGGATTTGCAGCCCCTGGTTGAAGTGTTGCCGGCAGGTACTTTGTTCAGGTAAAAATATTACTCCCTGTAAGAGCGGTGAAGATTAGTGGGAATTCCCAATCAATCTAGGTGGAGCAGGTGGAATCACAAAGCAGGTGTAAAAGGTAGGAGGCAGGAGGGTGGATGGGCTGCTATTGTTTGATACAACGAGATTGTCTGTTTTTAATACTGACTTGCGTATGCTGCACGTGTGTGAAGTGTTCGGTTCTGAAGCAGGCGATACATTTTGGTTTGTACCTAGTGTAAAAAGGACCACTCCGGCTAGCCATACTGCTTCAGGAAAATCCAGGTAGGGTGAGGTTTGGGTAAGATAAGTTGTAAGGTCCTGGATAAAAGAAGACAGTAACCAACTAAAGATGACACCAATTTAGATAGACAGAAACGAGGCGCATTTCTATGCGCCTTTCTTATTTGCGGTAAGTGGAAGGACGGACCATGGGGCGTCCTTGTAAAACCAAAGAACAACATCAAAAGCGTCAGGCAGGGCATTGCCCACCTTTGCTATTTCAGTTTTTTAACTGATTATAGCTTATGAACCTTATCCATTTTGCTTGTTCAAAAAACCATGCAGCTCCCTGTTCTGCTTTTTAAAAGGGTTCAGACAATCCTGAGCAGATCAAAATCACCTGTTGTATTTGCGGCAGGTTTCCCAAACCTAACTCAAACCCTGCCTATTGAAACCAACGCTATTATCTGCCGGATAGATAACATTTTACCTTTGCCTTATTTGGAAATACTGGCAATAACTCTAATCCCTGGCAACCAACTTCTGACAACTATTCCATGATGGCTATACCGTACACCCAACCAAAGGGTGCTGGTACATCGGACGATCGTAATATTATTTCCTTTAAGGTCGTTGACAGCCTAGCACTATCCCAACATACCCTTATGAAGGACAAGACAGGCCTGGATATCATAGAGCGGGAGATTTTCTATGTCTAGGCGTGAACCTAAGCTTCTGGTAGGCGACATTCTAGATAGTGCTGCCAAAATCCTAAATTAAACCGAAGGCCTCACATTTGAGAACTTTATGAAAGACAGCAAGACTATTGATGCAGTAGTCCGCAACTTCGGGATTATTGGCGAGGCTGCCAACCGGCTTCCAGAGGAGTTCAAGGATAGTTATTCTGAAATTGATTGGCACAGAATCAGAGGCTTCCGCAACAGAATCGTGCACAATTACTTTGGCATCGATTCTTCCATTGTCTGGCTTATCAAGGAGACATTCCTGCCCAACATGATCGCTCAACTTCGGCCACTCTCCGAGGATTGACCAATTGCCCATAACATCAGTAGCTGTGGCGCAACGTAGCTAACGAACAAAATATTGAGTGAAGGACTGCTTGTAAAAGCAGTCCTTTTTTTTTTACCTACTTCAGGGCTAATCCCATGTATCCTGCCCTATACAGCACCCTAGGTTGAAATGGCCCCAAAACAAGCCTTTTCAGGCTGCACTTACATAGAGCGTTAAGTTGAAGGATAATTTACTGGGCAGCAAACCTGCCTGCTTGAACCATTGCTCAAGCAGGCATTACTACGCTACGTTCCCTGAATCAGCTGCGTAAAAGGTGCGATGGCGACTGTCGCCAGCGCTGGTGTTTATTGCCCTTCTGCTAGTAAATGTTACAAAATGATTAAATATTATTTGGCTCAACAGTTAAAACAGCTTTAATTTACTAAAACGTTTTAGCAAAGTGCTAAAACGTTTAACCCAAAACCAAACCTTATTTGTTATGTACAAAGTTGACGCAAGGCGCCTGCGGCTGCTGCAGTCCGGCTTGCTTTTCACAATGCTTAGCGCTTCCTTATTCCCGCCTGCTGCAAAAGCTGCAAGTACCCTAACTGACAATGGAGCGCCAATCTCCAAAAACTTCATGGCAGATGTACGTATTTCCGGTACCGTTCGCGACCGTTTAGGAGCGCCCCTGCCAGACGTGACCGTACAGGTAGTCGGAAACACCGCGCTTATAACAAGAAGCGACTCTGCCGGAAAGTTCGCTATCACCATACCCGAAAATGCCAGCTTGATCTTTACCGCTGTTGGCTACAAACCGCAAACCATCGGCGTTAACGCGCTGAATCTGGATGTGGTAATGGATGCCGCAGAAGGAAACATGCAGGAGGTGGTAGTAGTGGGTTTTGGTAAGGCAAAAAAAATCAGCATCGTGGGGGCACAGTCGAGTGTTTCCATCGATGAACTAAAGCAGCCTGTTGCCAATTTGAGCGCTACGCTGGCCGGCCGTATTGCCGGTGTGGTGGGCGTACAACGTTCGGGATTACCGGGTGAAAATGCCGCTGACCTCTGGATTCGGGGCATCTCTACTTTTGGCAACAACCCCTCCGGTCCACTGATTGTGATAGATGGTGTGCAAAACCGCGGCCTGAACGCTTTTGACCCTGAGGATATAGCCTCTTTCACCATTTTGAAAGACGCCAACGCCCTGGCCGTTTATGGGGTAGCGGGCGCCAACGGCGTTATCCTGATCACCACCAAACGTGGCCGTTTAGGCAAGCCCTCCATTCTCCTTAATTACAACCAGGGTATTACGGCATTTACCAAATTGCCGGAACTGACGGACGGACCAACCTACATGAACCTGCGCAATGAAGCACAGGTTGCTTCAGGTCTGGCCCCCGAATATTCGCAGGCAGCCATTGATGCCACCACTAAAGGCGACCAGCCTTATCTATATCCCAACGTAAACTGGATGAAGGCCATCTTCAACGATTACGGTGTAAACCGCCGCGCTAACTTCAGCGTTCGCGGTGGCTCTGAAGCGGCTCGGTATTATGTGTCGTTTGCGTATTATGATGAAACGAGCCTGCTGAAAACTGATGGTTTGCAGTCGTACGACAGCGATACCCGGTTTCGCAGGTTGAACGTAACCACCAACCTGGATATGGACTGGACCAAGACCACCAAAGTGGAACTAGGCATCCAGGGCAACTTATCGAAGCTGAACCTTCCGGCACTTTCCAACAACAATACCGACCCGAACGTAAGCCCCCAGCAGGTGTTCAGCCAGGTGATGCAAACAACACCCATCCTGTATCCTACCATGTACCCGGGCAACCTGGTGCCTGGTATCAATACGGCTAATGCACAGAAAAGCCCTTACGAGATGCTCACGCAGATGGGTTTTGTGAACACCTTCAACAACCAGTTGTACACCAACCTCCGTGTTACGCAGGATTTGAATATGATCACTAAAGGGCTTTCGGTATATGGGTTGTATTCGTATGACATTTTCAACGTACAGCGCATCATCCGTAGCCGCCAACGCAACACCTGGCGAATTGACCCGGTAACACCATACAATCCTGACGGCACCGTTAAACTGTTGCCTGTTATCACCAGCGGAACCGAAAACCTCGGTTACGGCAATAACAACGGTGGCAACAGGCAGAATTATTTTGAAGCAGCCATCAACTACAACCGCCGTTTTGGAAAAGACCACAGCGTTACCGGTTTGCTGCTGTACAACCAACGCGAAAACATCAATGCATCTGCGGGCGACGTGATTGCCTCGCTGCCTTCACGCCTCCAGGGATATGTTGGTCGTGTTACCTATGGATGGCGGGAAAAGTATTTTGTTGAAGGCAATTTCGGGTACAATGGTTCGGAAAACTTTGCCCCTGAAAACCGTTTCGGGTTTTTCCCTTCTGTGGGTTTGGGCTGGGTGGTATCCAATGAAAAATTCTTTGACCCACTCTCGCGTGCTATTCAATTCCTGAAACTCCGGTACTCAGATGGTAATGTGGGTTCTGCCAGCGGCGGACGACGTTTTGGCTTTTTGACGGTGGTTTCTGACAATGGCACCACTGCACCTGGCTTCACCTTTGGTAACAACACCTCTGCCGACGTCAACAGGGGTTATGGCGGCGTTCGGGTTACCGATTATGGCTATCCCATCGGCTGGTCTACATCGCACAAACAAAACCTGGGTGTGGAGTTTAAAACATTCAACTCCCGCCTGTCTGTAATCGTCGACTTCTTCAAGGAGCACCGCACAGACGTACTGATTCAGCGCGGAAGCCTGCCTGCCTATGTAGGCCTTAACAACGTACCGTTTGCTAGCGTAGGAGTTATTGACAACGCAGGCGTGGACGGAACCATCGAAGGCGGCACTTTCAAACTGGGCGCCTTTAACCTGGACCTGCGTGCTACGTTTACCTACAACCGTGATAAATTGATTGAAAATGATGCACCGAAACAGCCTTACGCTTACATGGAGCGCAGGGGCTACAACGTGCTGTCCAATTACGGATATGTAGCAGAAGGGTTGTTCCAGTCGCAAAGAGAAATCGACAACCATGCCGATCAATCACCTTTAGGCGGTAGGCCAAGACCGGGTGATATCAAGTATAAAGACCTCAACGCTGATGGTCTTATCGATAACCTAGATATCCGGCGCATCGGTAACGGCGATGTACCCAACCTGGTTTGGGGTGGCGGTTTTAACCTCAGCTACAAATCATTTTATTTCGGTGCCTTCTTCCAGGGAATCAGCGGTGCCCAGCGCCAGTTGAGCGGAGATGGTATCATACCGTTTAGCAACAGCACCGGTGCGGAGCGCAGCAATTTATTTACCATTGCCCAGGACCGCTGGACAGAAGCCAACCCCAATCCCAATGCGTTTTATCCGCGTTTAGCTTACGGCAACGGGCCAAACAGGAACAATTCTGTGGCCAGTACCTGGTGGATCAAGGATGTTGATTTTATCCGGCTGAAAACAGTTGACCTGGGTGTAAACCTGCCTGCAACATGGGTGAAAAAAGCAGGCTTCCGCAATGCCAAGTTCTATGCGCAGGGTATGAACCTGTTTTATTGGAGTTCATTCAAGCTTTGGGATCCGGAGCTGAATACAGGCAACGGCTCCGCTTACCCCAATACCCGAAACATCACCATCGGCCTTCAAGCCTCCCTTTAAACTTTGAATGCAATAATGAAACGAATACTGACACTGAGCTTGCTGGGTGCAATGCTACTACTGGGCTCCTGCAAGAAATACCTCGATACCGTTCCTGACAACGTGCTTTCGCTTGATGATGTGTTTAAGTCGCGCACCAACATCGAACGTTACATCGCCAATATCTACAATACGCTTCCCAACGAGCACACCCAACGCTTTGAAGGCAATGAAAACAGCGGTGTGTGGATTGGCGCCTCAGATGAAGGCAAGTTCAACTGGGACTTCAACTATACTACGGTTATGAACCGAAGTGCCTGGAGCAATACCGATGGCCAGGTGCGTACCTACTGGGTAAACTATTACCGCGCCATTCGCAATGCTACAGACTTCATCCAGCGTATTGACGGTGCCACTGCCACCGATTTTGATGCGCAGGAAAAAACCAGGTACAAGGGAGAGGCCAGGGCCCTGCGTGCTTTTTTCTACTACCAGTTAATGCGCATTTACGGACCCGTGGTTCTGATGGGCGACGACCTGTTGCCGGTTACAGCCGGTGGCAGTGAATTGGCTAAAGCAAGATCATCATTTGACGAATGTACCGCCTACGTGGTGAGCGAGTTTGACAAGGCTTATGATGAAATTGGTGTACCGGTTCAGGGCGCCTCCTCAGGACACTTCACGCAACGGGTGGTAAAGGCCTATAAAGCACAAGCGCTGTTCCTGGCTGCAAGCCCGCTGTTTAACGGCAATCCAGATTACGCTGCACTGAAAAACGATGACGGCAAACAGCTCATCAGCCAAACCGTTGATGTTGCAAAATGGGCCAAAGCTGCCGCAGCCTACCGGGAGTTTTTTACAGCCTTCGTGCCAGGTGTTGACCTGTACCGCGTAAGTGATCCTAACCCGTTCAGGGCTGCTTACCTCTCCTGCAGGGATGTGATCCTGGTGAGCTGGAACAAGGAATGGATTTTTGGCCGTGCCAACTCCGGCACCTTTATGCGGTACGACCGTACGCCTTACCACGACGGAACCAATGGCAACCAGCGCGGTGCTGGTGCCAACGGTGCTACGCAGGCGCAGGTGGATGCATATTTTATGGCGAACGGCCTGCCTATTACCGACCCGGCTTCGGGTTATCAAAGCAGCGGCTTTTCCGATTTTCAATCGCCTGATGACCTGGCACCCCGCAGCACCTTCAATCAATGGGTAAACCGTGAGCCACGCTTTTACGTGGGCGTAACCTATACCAACCGTACCTGGCTGTACCGTGATGCCAATGGCAATCCCATCATCACAAATATGGAGTTCTCAGGCAATTCCGGTCGTTCCCGCAGCACGTCCGATGTGTCGCCTACCGGGTACATCATTCGCAAAAACGTGTACCAGGACGATGCCTCCCGTGGGTCGTTGTACCTGCGTCTTGGCGAGATGTACCTGAGCTATGCCGAAGCATTAAACGAGGCAAGCCCCGGCGATGCTGATATCTTGAAATACGTAAACCTCATTCGCGAAAGGGCAGGTGTGCCGCAATACGGTGCAGGCAGCAACCCTTTGCCCGTACCAGCGAGTCAGTCGGCCATGCGCGACGCGATCCGCGCCGAACGCAGGTCAGAACTGGCCTTCGAGAATGTCCGCTATTTCGATACCCGCCGCTGGCGTATTGCAGAACAAACCGATGCCGGTCCGTTTTACGGTATGGACATGACCAAGAACGGTACGGCTTTTTACAACAGGACCCTCCTCGAAACACGCATCTTCAGAAAGCGGGATTACCTGTTTCCCATTCCTGCCAATGAAGTGTTGAGCGTTCCGGCCATCAAACAAAATACCGGCTGGTAAATTTTTAATGTTACGAACAACGATAATAATGAAGCATAATAAATTTTTTCCTCTTAGTGTGCTGTTGGCTGCCGCTTGTATGGTGCTCAGTTGCAACAAGCCGGAAGATGTGACATTGCCCAACGAAGGTTCCGTTTACATGCCACAGGCGTCAGGCAGCAGAGGCATCATCAATTTGCAGTTATCTCCCAACGCGCAGGAAGTGGCGTTTGGTGCAGCCTATGGCGGCTTAAAGTATTCCGGCCAGGATATCAATGTCAACTTCAAGCTGGATACAGGACTGGTGGCCGCTTATAATGCCCGCAACGGTACCAATTACCAGGTACTGCCCGACAGCGTGTATGTACTTTCCGGCCTCAACTCGGTAATTGCTGCAAAAAGCACTTCATCGAACCCCCTGGTGCTTAACGTTTCGTCCAGCAAGATGCGTTTCGGCGTCCGTTATATGCTGCCCGTTAGTTTAACCGCCAGCAGCAGTGGCGCCATCAATCCTGCTTTACAAACCACTTACTTCCGCTTCGACACCATCCTGCGCAAGTCGGTAGACATAACAGGCCAGGGTACGCTTACAGTAAGTAATGAAAACCCGAGTGGTGCAACAGCTGAAGAAGGCTCATTGAAGCTTACCGACAACAATACCAGCTCCAAGTTCCTGTATTTTGGATTCAACCCCGCCGGCTGGTTCCAGCTTCAGTTTGCAGCACCTGTAAACATCGGGGCCTACACCCTTACATCGGCCAACGATGCTCCGGGCCGCGATCCCAAAAGCTGGACCCTACAGGGTTCCAAAGACGGCAATACATGGACGGTTCTGGATACCCGTGTAGACGAATTTTTCAGTGCCCGCAATCAAACCAGGCGTTTTGAGCTGCCAGCAACGATGACCGGATTGTACACGCACTACCGCATATTTCTTACGGCCAATAACGGCGAAAGCTTGTTTCAGCTGTCCGAGTGGCGCCTGATCCGTTATGAATAAAGCGTAATGACCTATTATCCCTTATCCGTGAAAACCAAAAAAAGAGCTCCGGCTACCAGCCGGGGCTCTTCATGCAAACAGCAATAAGCGAATGGCTGCGCTGATCTGCCGGTTACAATTGTGAATGCCTGGGTGCCACCTGTTCCAGGAGGTGCCTATTAAAATTTTATGATGAAAAAAATATTTCTGGTCTTCTGCTCTTTTGCTGCAGTTGCAGTTGCATGCGGGCAGATGGTCAACAAGGTAACAGACCCCGTGGAGTGGGTGAACCCGCTGATGGGTACCGACTCCAAACCAAGCTTATCTAACGGCAATACCTATCCCTCCATTTGTGTGCCCTGGGGCATGAACTTCTGGACGCCGCAAACCGGCAAGATGGGTGATGGCTGGGCCTACACATATGCATCGGATAAAGTGCGTGGTTTCAAACAAACCCACCAGCCTTCGCCCTGGATGAATGACTATGGCCAGTTTTCAATCATGCCGGTTACCGGCAAATTGAAGTACCGGGAAGACGACCGCGCCAGCTGGTTTTCGCACAAGGCCGAAGTGTCGAAACCCTATTACTACAGCCTTTACCTTGCTGATGCTGACGTCACTACCGAGATCACACCCACAGAGCGGGCAGCGCAGTTCCGGTTTACCTTTCCAAAGGCCGACAGTTCTTTTATCGTCATCGATGCCTTTGACCGCGGCTCGTATGTAAAACTGGTTCCTGCCGAGCGCAAGATTGTGGGCTATAGTACACGGTACAGCCGTGGCCCGCTGAAGAATTTCAAAAATTACTTTGTTATTTATCTCGATAAGGAATTTACCCTTTCGCGGCCCTGGAATGATAAAGGCCTTGTAGCCGACTCGCTTGAAACGACGGCTAGCCATGCAGGGGCCGTTGTTGGCTTTAAAACCTCCAAGGGTGAAAAAGTACACCTCAAGGTAGCTTCGTCTTTTATCAGTATCGAGCAGGCCGAACTCAATTTGAAAAAAGAGCTGGCAGCCGACGACTTTGATGCCACCAGCCGCAAAGCCAAAGCCGCCTGGAATACACAGTTGTCGAAATTGCTGGCCGAAGGGGGCACCGTTGACCAGACGCGTACCTTTTATTCCTGTTTGTACCGGGCGCTCCAGTTCCCGCACAAGATGTATGAGTATGATGCTGCCGGTAATAGGGTACACTGGAGTCCCTACACCGGCGATGTAAAGCCCGGGTATATGTTTGCAGGTACCGGTTTCTGGGATACATTCCGTGCCCTGTATCCTTTTCTCAACTTCGCATTTCCTGCTATCAACCGCGAAATGCAGGAAGGCTTGCTGAATGATTATAAGGAGGGCGGATGGCTGCCCGAGTGGAGTAGCCCCGGCTATGCCAATATTATGATTGGCAACAACTCGGCATCGGTAGTGGCTGATGCCTATATCAAGGGACTGCGGGGTTATGACATCAACACCCTGTACGAGGCCTTGCTGCATGGCGCCAACAACGAAGGCCCGATACAGGCAGTTGGCCGTGCCGGCGTACGTCATTACAACAAGCTGGGATATGTGCCTTACGATATGCGGGTAAATGAAAACGCCGCCCGCACACTCGAATATGCCTACGACGACTTTACCATTTACCAGTTGGGCAAAGCCCTGGGCAGGCCAAAGGAAGAACTGGCGCTGTATGCAGGCAGGGCGCTCAACTACCGCAACCTGTTTGATCCTGCACATAAACTGATGCGTCCCAGAAAAGCGACCGGCGAATTTGTTAGCCCTTTCAATCCGCTCAAGTGGGGGGATGCTTTTACCGAAGGCAACAGCTGGCACTACTCGTGGAGCGTTTTCCAGGACATAGCCGGCCTGCGCAACCTCATGGGCGGAAACACTGCTTTTGTAGGTATGCTCGATTCGGTGTTTTCCCAGCCGCCGCTGTTTGATGAAAGCGGCTATGGCGGGGTTATCCACGAAATCCGCGAAATGCAGATTGCAGGCATGGGCCAGTATGCCCATGGCAACCAGCCTATCCAGCACATGATCTACCTGTACAACTATGGCGGCCAGCCCTGGAAGACACAGTACTGGGTACGCGAAAGTTTGAACCGCCTGTACAAGGCCACACCCGATGGGTACTGCGGCGATGAAGACAACGGCCAAACCTCGGCCTGGTATGTGTTTTCAGCGATGGGCTTTTACCCCGTTACGCCTGGTACCAACCAGTATGTCCTCGGTGCTCCCCTGTTTAAAAAGATAACAGTGTCGTTGCAGAACGGAAAGCAGCTGGTGATCCATGCAACCAATAATTCAGATGCGAACAGGTACGTGCAAAGCGTAACCTTCAACGGCAAATTGTGGAACAAGAACTGGCTGCCGCACGATGAACTGCAAAAAGGAGGGGTAATCAATTTTGTAATGTCGGCCACTCCAAACAAGACAAGGGGCACCGATGAAGCGGCGGCTCCCTATTCCTTTTCGAAAGACGATGTGGAGATGTACAACAGTGTAAAGGACATCAAGCCTGCTGCTAACACTACTACTTATAGCCAGCCTGATACCATTTCGAAAGCAGGGCTCACGCTCATCTTTCAGGACCAGGAAAATACCATTGCCCCGGCATTGAAAAACCGGCTGGTGGATGCCTATTTCATGCAGTATCCAAAGCTTATTGCCAAATACAACAGCGAAAGCCCGAAGACGGTTACGTTCTTTATTGACCCTTCCTATTCCGGTGTGGCGGAAGCCGGTGGTTCCACCGTGCGGTTTAATCCTGCCTGGTTTGATAAGAACCCCGAAGACCTTGATGTGGTGACCCACGAAACCATGCACCTGGTACAGGGCTATGGCTACCGCGGCGTGCCGGGGTGGGTAACAGAAGGGATCGCTGATTATGTAAGGGCTACGGAAGGGTTCAATAATGCAAAAGCCAGCTGGAGCATGCCCGATCTGAAACCAGACCATAAGTACACAAGCGCCTACCGGATCACTGCCCGCTTTTTTGTGTGGATTACGCAACGATACAATAAAGATTTCGTGCAGTTGCTCGACCAGGCTGCCCGGAGGAAAACCTATTCCGATGCCACCTGGACAGAGTTAACAGGCAAAAACGTGGATGCCTTGTGGCAGGAATATGTTGCCAATCCGGCGATTCGATAAGCAGAAAAAAAATGCCGGTTACCTTTTGAAGGTGCCAATTCCTGCTTAGAAATATCTTCTCACACAGCAATCGTTAGCTCCCCGCGGGCAGTTCGTCTGCCTGCGGCTTTTTTTATAACCAAAAAACTGCTTATGAAACAATATTCCGCACTTACATACAACAACAGACAGGCAAAAGATCCTTTGTTTTTTTTGTTCATGGCTGTACTGATATTAGTCGGCTGCAGTTCACCTAAAGGGTTGGAAACAGATAATACATCCTTGCCTGTTTTCCTGATCCCGGCTGGATTTGAGGGATCGCTCACCATAGTGTATGATGAAGCATGTGGCGGGCGACCGGATATCGAAAATGGCCACTCTGTATTTCGTTTTCCAAAAAATGGGCTGCTTATTTTAAATGAAAAAGAAAGTCCTTACAACCGAACTGGGTCAGCTTACTATTTTGAAGATTCAACGGGTGTCCGCCAGGAAATCAAGCAGGTGATTGATAGGACACCCGGATACACAACAGACGGCAAGGGAGAAAAACAATACGAGGACAAGGGCAATACAACACTACAAAACCGGCGGCAAGATCAGCCGGTCATTATCATCAAAGGCATGGGTGTGCAATATGTGAAGCCCATTAATATTGTAAATGGAAAAGTGACAAACCTAAAGGAAGCAGCGTTTAGCTATACCCAATATGGTGTCTATAGCAAGGGCGCCGTAGATACTTCCGGCCTACTGGACCATCCTGAAGAAGACAATTTGTTGAAGAACCAGGTGCAGGCCTGCAAAGAAAGTGTGATGGCATCAAAAGTGCGCACAAGCGATTTGTCGAAGACACGATAAAACAGACCATGAAAAAAATAATGCTTAAAAGTGTATTTCTTTTTTCCGCCAGTTGTGCATTAACCGCACAAGCCCAGCAAAGCGGCAAAAATTACGTTCAATATGTTAATCCGTTGATCGGAACCGAAAAGATGGGCCATACTTATCCCGGTGCCACGGTACCCTTTGGAGCGGTTCAGTTAAGTCCGGATACCGATACCCTGCAATACGAGGTGAACGGGCGGTACAACAAGGATATGTACAAGTATTGTGCAGGCTACCAGTACACCGATAAAACGATTGTCGGTTTCAGCCATACACATTTCAGCGGCACCGGCCATTCTGATCTGGGTGATATTTTGGTGATGCCAACGGTGGGCAGCCTGCAGCTTAACCCTGGTGTTGCTGCTGATCCTGCGTCCGGCTTCCGGTCGGCATTTTCCCACAGCAATGAGGCGGCAGCGCCCAACTACTACCGGGTGAAGCTGGATGACCACAACATCAACGCAGAAATGACTACCACCACCCGTGTAGGCATGCACCGCTATACGTTTCAGCAAGGTGGTGATGGACATATTATTCTTGACCTGGTTTCAGGTATTTACAATCACGCCAACAAAAACGTGTGGACTTTCGTCCGGGTTGAAAATGACACGCTGATCACCGGTTACAGGCAAACAAACGGCTGGGCCAAGACCCGTACTGTTTATTTCGCCATTGCTTTCTCGAAACCGTTCAAAAGCTTTGGCTACCGCGATGCCGGCGGCAACAATATCTACCGTGGCTTTTGGGGTAAGTTCAATATCCGCAACAACTTCCGGGAAATGATCGACCGGCAGCTCAGGGCGCACTTCGATATGGATGTAAAGGATGGTGAGCAGGTAATGTTGAAAGTAGCTTTGTCGCCGGTAAGCACGGCGGGCGCACTGCGCAATATGAATCAGGAGATACCACACTGGAACTTTGACAAAGTGAAAAAGCAGGGCCAGGAGCAATGGAACAGCATGCTGGGCAAAGTGGATATCGATCCGATAAACGAAACCGAAAGGGTGAACTTTTATACAGCCATGTATCATGCGTTTTTAAGCCCCACGGTGTACAGCGATGTGGATGGACAATACCGTGGCCTCGACCAGAATATTCATACGGCAAGAGGATTTACGAATTACACCACCTTTTCCTTATGGGATACGTACCGGGCGCTCCATCCCTTGTTTACCATCCTTAACACCCAACGCAACAAGGATATGGTAACCTCCATGCTGGCACATTACCAACAAAGTGCACACAATATGCTGCCCGTATGGAGTCATTACGCTAACGAAAACTGGTGTATGATCGGCTACCACAGTGTACCGGTGATTGCCGATGCAGTGATGAAGGGTAGTGCGGGTGCAGATGCAAATGCCTTGCTGGATGCATGCGTAACCACCGCGCGGAATAAACAATATGAAGGCTTAGAATGGTACATTAAAATGGGCTATGTGCCGGAAGATAAGAGTGGAAGTTCGGTGTCAAAAACGCTGGAATATGCCTATGATGACTGGTGCATTGCGCAGATGGCAAAAAAGCTAAACCGTAAAGACATCTATGATGAATTCAGCAAGCGGGCACAGAACTACAAAAACGTGTACGATGCCAGTACCGTTTTTATGCGCCCACGCCTGGCCGATGGCAGCTTCAAGAAAGAATTTGACGTACTGAACACCCACCAGGCAGGATTCATTGAAGGAAACTCTTGGAATTATAGTCTGTATGTGCCGCACAACCCGGAAGACATGATCCGGATGATGGGTGGACCGGACCGTTTTTCAGTACATCTTGATTCCCTTTTTACCATGGATCTGCCGGATAAGTATTTTGCCGAAACAGAAGACGTTACCCGTGATGGCATCATCGGCAACTATGTACATGGCAACGAACCCTCGCACCATGCGGCGTATCTGTTTAACTGGACGAACACACCCTGGAAAACACAGGAAAAAATACGAATGATCATTCCCAAAATGTACAAGCCTACTACGGATGGTCTGGGCGGCAACGACGACTGCGGGCAGATGAGTGCCTGGTACATTTTCAGTGCCTTAGGCTTTTACCCCGTGGCGCCAGCTTCGGGTGCATATGCCGTTGGCAGTCCGTTGGTAAAGTCAGCTACCATCAGGTTGGAAAACGGCAAAACGTTTTCGGTGGAGGCAAAGAACCAAAGCGATGCAAACGTGTATGTGCAGCAGGTAACTTTAAATGGTGTGGCGTTGCAGCGGCCTTCACTGGCCCACGCCGACCTGATGAAAGGAGGAAAGCTGGTGTTTGTAATGGGCCCGCAACCAAACAAAAGTTTGTTTAAATAAATTTATATAGGGACAGATTACAAAAAATCACTCCCAACGGCTATTCTGCTTCCAACACAATGATGTATTTGTAAACTACAGCTGTTTTGTGGACCCAAGAATTGCTATGATCTTACGTGTTACAGGTGAACTAAGCCTTTTCTGCGGATAAACGACCGGTCACTTTTTGTAAGTGGTTGATTGCCGTTCAATAAAGGTTGCCTGCAATTCAGCGGATTCTTTTGATGTTGTTTCTTCGTGCCCCAGCTTTGCCATCAGGATGGCTACGGCGGTTTTAGCCAATTCCTGCACGGGTTGTTGCACAACCGTTATGGCAGGCTGGTGCAAGGAGAATAACTCATGGTCGTCAAAGCAGATCACGCCAATATCATCGGGTATTTTGAGCTGCAGGTTGTGAATGGCTTCGAGCCCCTGCACGCCAAGATAGTTTGCGGCAAAGAGCACGGCTTCCGGTTTTGCTGCATCCAGAAAGGTTTTGATTTTAAGTACCTGCTCCTGGCGGTTATCTGTGAGAGGTACTTTGAGTATCAGTTCCGGTGCGGTCTTTATGCCCGCTTGTTTTAGGGTGTCTGAAAATGCCCGTTTCCGTTCTTTCATCTGGATCATTGCCAGGTTGTTGTACACAAAGGCGATCTTTTGATACCCTCTTTGAATCAGATGCGTAACGGCCGTACTTATACCTCCATAATTGTCTACAAGAACATGGGTGCTTTGCGTTTTTGAAAAATAGCTGTCTAGCAAAACCACTGGTTTGCCGTGTTCTTCCAACTCACTGATCTCTTTTTCCATTCCAGCCACCGGAATGATCATGTAGCCATCCACCTGGTGCTGGTGCAGCAGCCGGATCAGTTCCTTGCCTTTTCGCAGTTCATTGCCGGAGCTGCAATAAATTACCTTGTAGCCATAGTGATCCACCTCCCTTTCGATGACTTCAGCAAGGGCGGCAAAAAAATGACCTGAGATATTATCCACAAGCAGCCCGATTATATTCGACTTCCCGGTTCTGAGTGCAATGGCCATTTTGTTGGGATGATAACCTTCCTTCTTTGCAACCGTTTTAATTTTCCGGGACAGCGCATCGCTTATTCGTACTTTTTTCCCCTTCCCGTTCAGCACTAAGGAAACGGTTGAAATAGAGGTGCCTACCTTTAACGCAATATCTTTTAATGAGACATTTTTCATTTCAAGTATAAAGATAGTTTTTACCAATGCGTTAGGCCAGATGGGGTTTTAAAATTATCTGATCAGGCTGATTGCTGAGGCAAGTAGCAGGAATGCCTTGAGGTTTTCGGCTTCCTATTCATACCCGAAGGTACGGTAGCTTAACAGTTTAGATTATTACCTGATTATAATCGGAATATTTCCTTCATGATTGATTTGTCAGAAACATCGATTGATTGTTGATAAAACGCAGGCCTGTTGTGACGCTAGTTTTGTTTTCACAAACAATCACTCAAAAAATAAAATTACTATGAACACGAAAGCGCAAATCAAAGGACTGGCACTACAGGCATTTAAACATCATCTTGATTATTTATCCTCAGGACGCATCCGCGAATGGGTAGACCTTTTCACTGAAGACGGCGTACTCGAGTTTCCTTATGGTCCCAAAAACTTTCCCCAAAAGGTTAGTGGTAATAAAGAGTTGTACGAGTACATGAAAAACTTCCCGGAGCATTTCAAAGTGAGCTTTGAAAACCTGCACTTCCATCCCACAGAGGAACCTACACTCGTGATTGCTGAATTTACCAGTAACGGTCATGCCCTTGCCACAGGTAAGCCCTATCACCAAAAGTATATCTCCGTAGTAACTACTACGCAGGACGGAAAGATCACCCGCTATGTAGATTTCTGGAACCCGCTGGTGGCCATGGAAGCCATTGACGCTCCGCTTTCCAGTTTTGTAGGAGCAGAAAACTAATCAATCCTCGTGATGGCACCGGTGCTGTTCCCGCCCGGTGTCATCATCCATCATTTGTAAGCGATGCAGAAAGTATCTATTTTTAATTTTTTTAAACCCATATTAAAACAGCAAAAGGTTGCCATGGCAAAGGCCCCTCAGTCGCTTGAAGAATATTATGCCATTCACAGCTTTGCGGCTCCTGTTGATATTAAAAAGTCAACTGGTCATTTTAATGTGCTGTGCTTAGACAAACACCTGCCTGAGGAAAGCAAGCCTGTTCCGTTTGGCCGCAAAGATTTTTTTAAAATCTGTCTTATCTCCGGAAACAGTACCATTCATTATGCCGACAAAAGCATTGAGATCAGCGGTAAGGCCTTGTTTTTCGGCAACCCCCTTATTCCCTATAACTGGGAGTACCTGAATAGCCAGTCTGGCTTTACCTGTGTTTTTGACGAAGCTTTTTTTCAGGACTTTGGACGTATCAAAGAATACCCGGTTTTCCAACCTGCAGGCCACCCGGTATATGAATTGTCGTTAGAATCGTTTGCACACTTTGAGTCCATTTTCAAAGGGATGGAAGCCGAGAAAAACAGCGATTTTGATTTTCGCAACGACGTGTTGCGCAACCAGGTCTTTCAAATCATTCATGCGGCCCTAAAGATGCGGCCGGCCCCCTTTACAACACCTGCACCCGCCACTGCCGGAGCCAGAATAGCAAGGCTTTTCCTGGAGCTCCTGGAAAGACAATTCCCCGTGGGAGGAGCCCATGCCGATGCTCCTTTACGATCTCCTTCCGAGTATGCTTCGCAACTTGCCATCCATGTAAATCATTTGAACAAATCGGTAAAAGAAGCGCTGCAGAAAACCACTTCCGAAGTGATCATGGAGCGCCTAATGAAGGAAGCGAAAATCCTGCTCAAACACAGTTCCTGGTCCATTTCCGAAATTGCGTATAGTTTAGGATTTGAAGGCCCTACGCACTTTGGCACCTTCTTTAAAAAGCAGCTACAGCTAACACCAACGGAATTCCGAAAGATGGGAATGCGCACAATAACAACTTCTATATAGGTAAACATAGGTAAGGCGGGAAGGCTTCAGAGCGGAGGAAGCAAAAGCCGTAGCCGGTGAGGCGCGGTAAGATAAGGCCCAAGCCACGGCTTTTACCCCTAAAGGTTCCGGCTTAACTTCCAGCACCCAACACGCACCAAGGCTTCAAAGCGCGGGTGTGCCTCCCGCATAGGCCAGCACATCTGGCCCTTTATGCTGCCTTGCTGGCCATGTGTATAAAGGAAGGTGGGGCTTATCCTTTTTCCATTTCCTGAACGCGGGTTATCCGCCTGTCAAAGATTGGTTCCAGATCAACTTACAACCAGGCCATGTGTTATCTGGTGCGGTTTGGTTTTATTCGGTATGTGCCAACCCGGAATTACCTGCCACTTAGGTTTATTTATCTCAAAAAGCTTGGAGATCAGAATGGAGTTGTTATAGAAAAAGTGCAAGCGCCAATATTGATTCCCCAGGAACCAGAGCAGTCTTGGCAGCGAATTAGGAACAATATCAAGGAGGAACTGGTAACACAAGCATCGTCAAAACCATTGGAGTCTGGTCCTGAACAATTGCTTGCCAGCATGGAACTGGCCAAAATGTTCCGGGTGTCTTTGGTAACATCAAATAGCCGGGTAAAGGGGGGGCATAATCAAAGGGGAGAAGTATTCTTTTTACAATCCGAGGTGTTGCACTACATTAAAACTAAAGCAGCCTGCAACTGGTAATCGGATCGGGTGAGCCGCATAGCAAAGCCTGCAGAAATGCAGGCTATTGGGTTGAGTGAAAAGAATAGTACGGTAATGTGTTTGCCCGCTAATATTTGTAAAATTGGGTATTCAAGCATTCTTTCTTACCCGAAGCAGCTAATTGGTTTCAAACTTTGTTTGCAAATAACAAAAGCCTGCAACTGCAGGCCTTTGTAAAAAACTGGAATCGATAAATTATTTGTGGACGTTCACGGGCTCGAACCGTGGACCCGCAGATTATGAGTGTGTACTAAGGCTTAACGGTTTTTAATCCTGATTACTTCATTTTAATCTTATCTTTTGATAATCAGTTGTTTGTGTAAGGTGGGTTAACTTGCTTACATGAATAAATACCCTGATTAACTCTTGATTGTTTGAAAATTTGTTTGAAAATTTTTGAATGGAGGAAAGCGGTGGCATGAAAAATCAACGATCATGGCAAGCGTATCAATTTTCCTTGATACAAGAAGGATTAAAAAAAGTAAAAAGCATCCAATTAAGTTAAGAGTCATCCACAACAGGGGGGCAAAAGAATATTCCACAATTTTCGAACTGTCGGAAGTGGATTTCAAAAAGCTTTCTGCTCCCCGCATAAGTGAAAGCTTATTAGAAATCAAAAGAAAACTCCAGGAAGTTACGGCCACTGCAGAAGCAGTGCTGCAAGGAATGGACCCATTTAGTTTTAGTGAATTTGAGCGGGCCTATGTAGGAAATGGGTTTGTAAAAGTAAAATTGCATAAAGACCCGGAAATAAAGCCGGTTTCAGTAAATGATGAATTTGATTACACGCCCTATTTGAAAAGGTTTACCATTTTTAAGGACACTCATGCAAGTGAAACAGGATTGTCTGTTGTTTTTCTGGCCTACATCAAAAAGCTGTTGCAACAAGGCCGTACAGGCAGTGCCATAAATTACCAACGCTCTTACCGGTCTTTAAAAGCGTTTAAAGGAAACAGTACCCTGCAAGAAGTGACTGTTAGCTATCTATACCAGTATGAGCGGTGGATGCTGGAACGTGGCAATTCTAAAACTTCGGTGGGCATCGTGCTGCGGCCATTGCGTTCCATCTTTAACGAGGCGATTGAAGATGGCCTGGTAAAAAGAGAGAAGCATTACCCTTTTGGCAGGAGAAAGTACCAGATCCCGGCCTCCCGTAATCTAAAGAAGGCATTAACCCAGGAGGAGCTGAAAAAGATTTATTATTTCGAACCAAACGCTGAAAAGCAGGCGGTTGGCAAAGCTTATTGGTTGTTCTGCTACCTGGCAAATGGGATGAATGTAAAAGACATGATCCTGCTGAAGTGGAAGAACATCCAAGGGGAGTACCTCATCTTTGAGCGCTTCAAAACGGAAAAGTCCACCCGGGCAGATCAAAAACCGATAACGGTATACCTGTCTGAGGATTTATGGCAAATCATCAATACTTATGGAAACAGCAGCCGGAAGCCTAATGATTATGTATTTCCAATACTAAAAAACAACCTAGACCAGTTGCAGCAGTTCAATATACTCCATCAAACCAGGAAGGATATCAATAAGGCAATGGGCGAGATCAGTAGGAATTTGGGCATTGAAAAAAAGGTAACTACGATCGTAACCCGGCACAGCTTCTCAACTCAGCTGAAAAGGGCAGGTGTAAGTACCGAATTTATTCAGGAGGCACTAGGCCATACGGATAAGAAAACAACTGAAAACTACCTGGATAGCTTTGAAAAAGAAGTGAAAAAAGAATATGCCAGTAAGCTGACTGCATTTAAACAATAGATTCTTAAGATAACAATGAAAAGAAATCATACGTAAACGGTTGAAATGATTGCTGTTTGTTCGTTTTTGTGAAACAATGTTTGATGCGCAGAGAAATGCAAGAATTAGAGGTTCTTAGATGGTTTGCAGGTTTAAAACACGTGTTGTATTTTTTATATCAACTAACTGCAGCCCATGCTTCCCCTGCTTGTCTTACAACCGCATCACCAGAATGGCACTGAAACAATCAACCTGGTTACAAACGATAAGGCCCTGGAATACTCCTTACGGCTGACGCTGGAACCAAAAGTTGCAATGCTGGTACATTCAATTGGAAAAAGAGAGATACCTGGAGTTAAAAGCTCTTATGAAGGGCAAAGCCATGTTGGAACTTGCTCAGCTGCGGGAATACCTGGAACAGCGAAAGGTTTTGCCAACAAGAGCCAATTCACCCTTGGCAAAAAAGGTACAACAACTTAAAGAGTACTCGCTTAGTTCGGAAAACCTATTGGCTTTTCAGGCATACCAGAATATGCTGAAGCTAAAGGGTTACAGCCCAAGAACGTTTGACACGTACAAAAACGAGTTTGAACGACTGCTCCGGTTGCTAGGCGTGGTGCCGGTAAGCAGCCTTACCAAGGCCCATATACAATCGTACCTATTGTTTTTGATGGAAAAGAAGGGCCTAAGTGAAACAATGATCCATAGCGCAGTAAACGCAATTAAATTCAATTTTGAAAAGGTCGAGAACAGGGGACGGGAGTTTTATGATCTTCCCAGGCCAAAGCGGCCGGAGAAGTTGCATGTCGTTCTGGCCGAAGAAGAAATTATTAGCCTGATTCTGAAAACACCAAACCTCAAACATAGAGCCTTGATAATGACTTCCTACTCGGCAGGCTTAAGGGTAAGTGAGTTGGTGAATTTGCGGGTAGATGATATGGATTCTAAGCGTATGATGATTCTTGTGCGGCAGGGAAAGGGAAAGAAGGATAGAATGGTTCCCCTTTCCAATAAGTTGCTCGAAACATTGCGGGATTATTTCCGGCATTACAGGCCGAAAGAATATTTGTTTGAAGGAACTTGTTCACAAAAGCTATATAGTACCAGGAGTGCGCAGGTTATCTTAAAAGAAGCAAAATGGCGGGCAGGAATTTGAAAGGGTGGGAGCATCCATAGCTTTAGACATAGTTTTGCCACTCATTTGTTGGAGTCTGGAACCGATATAAGGTATATCCAGTCTTTCCTGGGACATAGTAACCTTAAAACAACCATGCGCTACACACATGTAAGCCAGTTCAAGATTGAAGCCATCAAAAGTCCATTGGATAAGCTAAATTGGTAACAAAGAGTTGCGTTTTTTGAGTAGTAAAACAAAACAAGCCGATTGCGTTTTCTGAGTAGTAACTACTCAAAAAACGCAATCGAAAAGGTTTGAAGATTAAATAGTTAAACTCTTTTTGAAGAGGTGAAAAAACTTCCGATAATTTCGTTAATACAGACGTTAGCGGTAAACATGACGACGACGCTAAGAACAAAAGAGGGTTATTCAAAGTGGCTTGGAGATTTTATGAGCCATATTTACGTTGTTTGTCCAAAATGTGCGAACCAGGCATTGGTGACAAGGCCACCCGAACAGAAATACCACTACTTTACAAATACAAGAGTCACCTGTCAACACTGCGGCTTCAACCAAACGTCTAAGGGCAACGTCATATCTGATTTTAACTTGACCTATTGGTTGCAAATGGAATGAGAGGGAAAGTTCTTGTGGGCTTATAATTACGAACATTTGACCTTCTTGAAACAACTCCTCGGAGCAAATCTGCGAGAGCGAAATAGTGTGCCGAAAGCAAAATCAAGCCTTGGAAGCCGTCTTCCACGTTGGATGACTTCAAGCAAGAATAGAAGCAAAGTTTTAAAATGCTTGGAAAGATTGCAGCAAAAACGAAGTGCCGAAAACCGCTAAAACCGGCTTTTTGCAACAGCGGCTTGTGTGCGACGGCTGGACTGAATTTCTTTAACTGGCTGATGTGCAAACGTGAGGCTTCAGAATAATAAGTACCGCTGCTGCATAAAGCCCTTTACGTTGCCTGCAAGCGTAAGCCTCAACAATCATTAACCTTACTCCTGATATAATCACACCTGTTCCTTAGCTTAAAGCAATCTGTCTTAGTTCATTTGCTAAAAGATGGACGGCTGCCTGGATCTTTTTGGCTTGACTTTCCGAGGCCCGCTTGTTGCCTGAGACATACTGCTGCAACAGATTAGGATTAATACCTGCCCGAGCCGCAATGGCCGATATTTTTAATTCTTTGAAATGTTCAAAAAAAGCTGCTAAGTCATACTCACACTCAAACCTAATCTCTTCTACATTTCTGTTTTGCCACTCTGGATTGTTTTTACCTTCATGCGCCAGATAATCCGTGAGTAGACATCGTAGGTTCTCCAGCACAACCGGTACCGTATCGCCTTGTGTAGTGAGTAAGAAGCCAGAAGCTTTTACCTGTGCCCCAAACTTATAATCCTCCCAATCAATGCGTACGGGCAAAGTTGTTGAAATTTGCATAAGAAACATTTTTGCAATTACCGGGACAGCCTCAAAACATTCCTAACCATCGTTACAATCCCTCTTGGGCTAAATTGTACCTTATGCACCCTGCCTTTCAGCCCTGCTTCGCGGCAAATGTCGTTTACGAGGCTTGGTTTTAAGGCTTGTTCTCCTAAGTCGGGAATTGACAGAAGGTTAGGATGATTGGGATGAGAAAGAATGCAATGAATGCCTTGTTGGCGAACTTGCTGCCAGCCAGCTCTTTCCAGATAGCTGATAAGGAATGATGCGGTCATGTGTAATGAAGTTTAAGCAATAAAGGTAATAAAATTATTACCCAGTTCACTAAGGTAGGTAATTTTTTTATTACCAATGGTATGTCGATTTAGGTACAGGAACGCCAGCAGGCAACATCAGTGGCTGTGGCGCAACGTAGCTAACGAACAAAGTATTGAGTGAGGGACTGCTTGTACAAGCAGTCTTTTTATTTTTGCTTAGTTCTGGGCTAATCGCATGTATCCTGCTCTATTCAGCACCATAGCTTGAAGACGCCTCAAAACAAGCCTTTTCAGGCCTTCTGAGGACTTTTGCAGTCTTACTACTGCCGCTTGTACTTTCGGCTCCCTGTGCTTCAGTAATTTCTTCAGATTATATGCTACTGCAGCCATGATCATGCACTTGGTTGCACCTGCAATACCACGTGTGTTCACCCGCCGCATACCGCCATAGTTGATGAGGGTTCCAAGCACCAGTTCTACCGTGCTTTGCCTGGCCTTCTTCATCGCTTTTGCTTTTTCACTTTGTAACCTCCGGTGCATTCTATCATAGTATGGCTTATCTACAGAATCATCGATCTTCTTGAAGTCACTCTTGCCAATGCAACTGCTGCGCAAAGGACAGTGCCGGCAGTCCTTCGATGAAGAGCGATATGTTTTCATCTGGTACCCTAAAGAGGTTGTGGTGATCTTCTTAAAGGGCAAGTCCACGCCACGTTCACATACATAAGCATTGCGGAAAGGATTAAAGCGGAAACCCTCACGATGGGGCTTGTACTGACCAAAGTTGGGTATGTAACCCACAATCCCTCTTTGCTCCAGTGCACTGAGTGCTTCTCCACTACTGTAACCTGCATCACAAAGCACTTCTTCTACCTGCAATCCACCATCCTGCAGGTTGTTTACGGCACGCTCCAGAATGGCGGTCAGACACTGCGAGTCTTTCTTGTCTGCATGGTGTGCTTCTATAGCAGTGATCACATGTGAGGCAGTATCTACACTCACCTGTGCTGCATAGTTTAGCTGGCGCAGCTTGCCCGGCTTTACACTCACTCTTGCATCTTCATCTGTTGTGGAGTAGTGGGTGTGATTAGAGACAAACTTAGGCAGGTATTCCTTTTCGTTCCCGTCTGATTGTTTGGGCTCTGGTGCATCTTTTTGCTTGCGTGCACCAGGCATGCCCTTGTACTCTTTAGCTTTCCAGCCATGGTGTTGCTGAACAGCCCTGTTGCGTGTAGCACTGACATTGTGTGCCGCTTTTACAACAGTACCATTGGCGTCTTCTTCTTGTAAGGAGTCCAGGTAAGCGGCGCCATCTTCAAGCACCTCCTTTTCCACCAGTGAGTCCATCGATGCATTTGCTTTTACAGGTGCTGAGTCGATGGCCTGTCTTCTGCCACCTACCATACCAGCATCTATGCATTGCTTCAGCACAGAGGTAAAGAGCTCATGGAACAGTTCTTCACCATAGAGCTGTTGTGTGCGGGAGATAGTGGAATGCCAGGGCAGTTGTTCGTCCACATCGTAGCCCAGGAAGAAAAGCATGTCCAGGCGCATGGCAGCTGTATCGATGATGCGGCGATCGGAAAGCAGGTTTTCAAAGTAGCCGATCAGCAGCAGCTTAAAGAAGACCACCGGATCAATGCTCTTTTGTCCATCCTTTCCATAGTACTTGTGTGTTTTGGTATATAGCCAACCAAGGTTGAGTGTGGCTTTGAGCCTGCGGTAGAAGTTGTGCTCTGGTATGCGGTCGGAGAGCTGAAAATGGGTGAAGAGTTTCTCGGAGTAGTGCTTGCGGCCTTGCATGAGAAAAGATAATCAGCAGCCCATGCAGATGCAAGCAGAGATAAAGGAAATTTTGTACGTTGTGCAACACGCACATGCGCTTACCAGTATACCGGCAGAACCGCATCCATCAACTTGCGATATTTATTCAACTTTATCTAACTCAACAAGCAATGGATGGCTACGGCCGGTACATCGGTAAGCGCTTAACCGTTGTGCGTCATGTTATGGTGACAGATTCTAGTTATACGAGCACAAATCGTTTACTGAAAAACTTTTAAGTTCAATTATGATCTACCTGATTAAAAGATTGTTCAATTTTTTTTATACACAAATTTTAAAAACGGTCTCTACCATTTCATTGTAGCCTTCTTTTGTCACGGGCTTTGGCAATACAATGCAGGCTCCCTTTTCGAAACCGTTTTTTATCAGGTTTTCATCTGCATAGGTGGAGTAGATAACAATTGGAATATGGTTAAAACGTTTATCTTGTTTTAAAAATTCCAAGGTTTGCAAACCGTTTTGTTTGGGCATATTCTGATCAAGGATGATCAGGTCGGGCAAGTCTGCATCATTCTCGATGCATTTCAATAGGTCAACCAGCAAAACACCATTCTCGACGATGGGCATCAAAACAACATCATTGCGGCTTTGTAAAAAGTCCTGAAAAAAAAGCCGATCATCTTCATCGTCTTCTGCTAATAAAATTTTTCTTTTTGACATACTTATTGTCTAATCGTTTCCTTGCGACATGGGCAATATGACCTGGAACTCAGCTCCTTCGTTTTCCTTGCTCAGAGCAGTAATCAGCCCCTTGTGTTTTTCCACAATCCTTTTTGCAATGGCTAAACCGATACCGGTTCCTTCATACCTATCCTTCGTATTCAACCGCTGAAATAGTGAAAATATGTTTTGAACATACTTCTCATCGAAGCCGATACCATTGTCCCGGATGCTGATGAGGCAGTATGGCCCATCCTCCTTTTGCCTGCTGTTGAAAGCTTTTTCGGCAATTCTTCTTGATGCCACTTCGATAAGCGGCGAAACACCAACTTTTGCAAACTTCAAGGCATTGCTGATAATGTTTTGAAAGACCTGTCTTATCTGTCCTTTGTTCACATATAGACAGGGTAGCTTGCTTACGACAATTTGCGCATTTTTCTCTTCAATGATCAACTCGAAGTCTTCCTTTAGTTCATCAAGCATTTCATTGAGGTCAATACATTCGAAATAAAAATCATTGGCAGATAACTTTGAGTAAGTTAAGATATCGATGATCAATGTTTTCATCCGAATTGACGAGTCGATCACTTTCTGCAGGTGCTTTTTCGTTTCGGTCGTTAAGCCATCACTCCTGTCCTTGATCAGGTTGGAAAACATAATGATCTTTCGCAGCGGCTCTTGCAGGTCGTGAGAAGCTATAGAAGCAAACTGCTGCAAATCGTGATTGCTGATTTCCAGTGCATGATTGATATCTTCCAGTTTTGTATTGTTTTCCAACAGCTGTTGCTGCGTCTTTTTTTGTGCCGTCAGATCGGTAAGGATAATACTCAGTGAAATCCCTTCTGCTAACTGGAGTGTTGTTAAGGACAACTGAACCGGCGTCTGGCTTTCCCCGGAAATCAATAGCACTTCTCCTTTGCAATCATCTTTCCAGCATTTTTGAAACAACTCCCTGTAATGAGCCTTATTTTCATCAGCCACAAAGGTATCGAATGGCATGCCGATTACTTCAGACAAGGAATGATGTACCATGGAGGCAAATTGGGAGTTACAATAAAGAATGAGCCCCTTCGGATTGATGGTAACAGCTCCTTCCGCCATTTTTTCAATAAATACGCGGTAAGTCTGGTCGGCGCTTTTCAGTGTGTACAGTTGATGTCCTCCCTGGCCTTGCACAACCAAGGCATCTATCTGTCCAGTTCTGATGGCATCAATGGTTTCGTTAGCCTCCGTCAACTGAAAACGAAGCTCCTCTATTTCTTTCTGTAGCTCCTCTTTCGTTTTATGTGTCAGTTCATTCTTCACGTTTACAGTTTAAGCCCCAATCCTTTTAAAACCTTCTCTGTGTCCGACAGGTCGCCGATTAGTCTTTTTTCAGGCAGTGGTGTTTTTTTTATCAAAAGCGGTAACGCAATCAACTGTTCCTTTTCTGCGATATCGGCCTGCTGGTACACATCAATGATTTCCAGGTAGTATCTTCCCTGCAGGTGCGCTTCGCAAAGTTCTTTGATGTTTGTGAGTGCCCGAATAGAGTTGGGCGTTGCTCCCGTAATATACAACCGAAGAACATATTCTTTTCCATGCTGCTGCGAATGCTCTTTCCGGCCGGCATGTTCTTCTGACTTCTGCATTTCAATTTTTTAAAGGGCGGATATTTAGTCCTACCAATACTTTTTCCTCGTTGGAAAGATCGCCAATGATTTTGCGGATAGGAACGGGTACTTTTCGAACGAGTGTAGGAACGGCCAGTATCTGGTCACCAGCCGCCAACTGCGGATGCACCAGTAAATCTATCACCTCAATTTTATACTCATCTTTCATATACTCTTCGCAGTACTTCTTCAGGTTGTTCAGGGCGGTAATGGACTTTGGCGTATTGCCGGCTATGTATAGCCGGAGCTCCCATTTGTATCCTTTTTCCTTAGCAGCCTTTTCACTACTTTTTGACATTACCCGTATTTTTTGTTTGCCGGTTTTGAATGAGTTCCTCCCGGTTCTTTTCCATAATCTCTTTCCTTAGGTCTTCTTCTACATACGATTTGCTCAACTCATCCTGGACCGATTCAAATTCCTCCTGCAGCGATGCAATCTTTGCTTCCAGCACTTTTCTTTTCCGTTGTATCTCCAAGTCCTTTCTGCTTATGGCATGTGTACGCAATACTTTGGTTGTTGTTTCCAGCAGCTGTTGCGCTTCCCTGGCCGACCCTGTTAAGACGCCGTCAGTGCCAAGATAAACATCCACCAAATCAAGGCCCTCATCAGTAATCACAAATTCCCGCACCTGGTTGGAGTGCTTCATTCCCCTTGATTTCATGATGTACATACCGCGGTTCCGTTCCCCATTGGACTCAATGTCTCTTACCAGTAGCCAGGCATCTACCAGCGATGATACACCCTCATCCGTTTGTTCCGTAACGATGGTGTTCAAGGAGAGAGCCGTGAAAAGTACAGTGATCTGC
Source organism: Cnuella takakiae (assembly GCF_001953305.1). Lineage (GTDB taxonomy): Bacteria > Bacteroidota > Bacteroidia > Chitinophagales > Chitinophagaceae > Flavisolibacter > Flavisolibacter takakiae. The sequence continues at coordinate 5,263,532 of NZ_MTFE01000010.1, read as the reverse complement.
TCTGTTTGCAGAAAGTCAATCAGCCGGATCAGCATCGCCTTCACTTCACTGATCGATCCAACAGTAATTAAGTTTGTAATCGGATCAAGAATTACAGCTCTTGGTTTGAAGCGCTTCACATGCTTGTGAATGGCGACTAAATGCATTTCCAAACCGTTGAGGGTAGGGCGAGCAGAATGCATCTCTAATAGCCCTTTATCAATATGCGCCTGGAGGTCCATGCCAATGGACCGCATGTTACGCATAATCTGCTGTGGTGATTCTTCAAATGCAAAATAGATACAGCGTTCCTTGCGGTTGCAGGACTCGTTAGCAAAGTAAGCAGCCAGGCTTGTTTTGCCGGTTCCGGCTGTGCCTGAAATAAGAATGGAACTGCCCCTGAAAAACCCTTGTCCGCCCAGCATGTTATCGAGCGCTGGAATCCCGGAGGATATTCTTTGGGATGATACTTCACTGTTCAACATCAGGGAAGTGATGGGCAACACCGAGATACCTTCTTCATCAATCAGGAAAGGATATTCATTGGTGCCGTGAAGCGAGCCGCGGTATTTGACAATACGGAGCAGCCGCGTTGATATCTGGTTCGTGACCCGATGATCAAGCAGGATAACACAGTCGGAAACGTATTCCTCGAGTCCTTGTCTTGTCAGCGTGCCATCACCCTTTTCGCCGGTAATGATGGCCGTCACGCCCTTGTCTTTCAGCCAGCCAAACAATCTGCGTAATTCAGCCCTAAGAATTGCCTGGTTATTTAACCCTGAGAAAAGGTTTTCAATGGTATCCAGCACCACTCGTTTTGCACCGATGCTATCAATGGCATACCCTAATCGAATGAACAGGCCATCCAAGTCATATTCTCCGGTTTCCTCTATTTCGCTCTTATCGATATGAACATGGTCTACCCTCAAGAGACCATCTTTTTGAAGCTTTGCAAGATTGAAGCCCAGGGATGAAACGTTTGTTTCCAGTTCTCCCGCTTTCTCTTCAAAGGCCATAAAAACGCCGGGTTCGCCAAATTCTAGGATACCTTTTACAATAAACTCAATTGCCATCAATGTTTTGCCACAACCTGCAGCACCACAAACAAGGGTTGGTCTGCCTTTTGGCAAACCTCCACCAGTTATTTCGTCGAGGCCTTTAATACCAGATTGGGTTTTCTTTAAAGTGTTTAATTTACGGGGATTGTTCTTTAATTTTTGAGGCATGACTCTGAAGCGGTTCGTTATTACAAAGATTTAAATGTAGGGATAAATACGAAAGGAAGCTTTAGGTTTATTAGGGACCGTGCTCAGGAATGAAAGCACGGGAAAGTTAAATTGGTGGCCGTTTTGAGTGTTTGATTCTGCACGAACGCACAGCAACAGCTTCAAAAAGTTAATGCTAAAGAATATGTGCTGAACAAATTATCTTTATTGAACAGCAGGAACTAAGAGAAGCTGACGTTTTCCAAATACCCATACTTTTTAAAGCTGTTAGACGTCAGGATGTGCAAAAAGGTAGTTTTCTGTTTTGTTTTCCACCGTTCACCTTTTCTTCTGTTTGGTATTCTGCTTTTATTAAGTTGCTGTTGTGATGCTTTATGTATGCAATTATCACAAATGAACGGATGCACGGGCATTTTCGCTTTTTAGCATCCCGCCATCTGCAGCTTTTGCAGCATCTTTCCTGTGGCAATTATGTTCATATCCTTTTCAGGTTGTAGCACAGGTACACCAATCCCAAATCGGCTCCTACTTTCTATATCCCTTTCATCAATGTATAGGAAATGCTTTTGAGAATCAGGACGCATTCAAAAAAGATATTGCAAGAATTTATGACCTTTTTAAATGGGTTGGTGGTCTCATATTTACTCTTCTATTAAGCCTATTAGGTTTAGCTTTTAGTAATGTTTTCTTTAAGAAGAAAGAAACTATTGAGCAAGATAAAGCCAGTGATGTAGAAGAACTGAAAAAATCTTTGCTGAAGTCAGACAGAAAAAATAGTGCAATGCTGCTAACATCAGGTTTGCAATATGTTGGCTGACGAACATGCGCTGAGCAACGGAATTTTATTCGGCTTTATCAAGTAATTAAGGCAGACGGAACATGAAATGCCACCACATCGCAAACCTGTTTTCCGTTGTGCGCAATAACACCAAAACAAAAGAATGTATACAAGAGTTTCTTCCCAAGACTTTCTCAATGCGTGGATGAATGTTGTAAACCTCAAAAGAGAACTTTTACAAGCTGATTGGCGAAATGCAGAAGCTTTCACTAGCCTTATCAAAGGTTGCGAAGACAACATTATCACATCAGTTGGTAAATTACTCGAGTTAAAAGCTTACACAACTGATTACTACTCAGTAGATTCACTTCTGTATAGTGACGAAGATTTGGTTCCTGATATTAAACCAAATTCTTATTGGTTTAGACAAGTGAAAGTTGCATTCGAACATGAAAATCATTTTAATAGCGGCTTGTACCAAGAGGTTTCGCACCTACTTCTTATCAATTCCGATTTGAAGGTATTAGTGACATACCCCTCTAATAGGGAATCAACTGAGCAAAGGCAAAAAGAATACCTCCATCAAATCATAAATGGGACCAGAATACAAAAGCAGCTTTCCGAAGGCGAATCTTTTCTTTTAATCTTTGGGTATGAGAATGAGTTTAGCTGGGAAGCCTATGTATACAAAGAAACTGGTTGGAAAACTCTTGATTGCAATACGCACAACATCGGTGGCTGTGGCGCAACGTAGTTAACGAACAAAGTATTGAGTGAAGGACTGCCTGTAAAAGCGGCCCTTTTGTTTTTGCCTGCCGAACGAACATCATAAAGCGTGGAACGGTTTACTTTGTTAAAGTACTCCTATATCATAACTGTAGCGTTCTTAAACACCTCTATTTGGAAGTAGGCATTCTGATGACAATACCCATCCACGCTGTCATGCGTATATTCAGTATCGGTCAGGGTGATACCTTGTAAATGTGTTGATTCATTTGTCTGGCAAAAGAACTGACCCTCGGTTAGTGTTACCATATCTGCGGCATCAAAATGCTGTAAGCAATACAAGTCAGGCATTTGCTCATAACAGAACTCAAGGTAATATATAGCCGGGATGGTTGCTTCATTGCTATCTCCTTAATATTAGACCAGCATTCAGGCGCTATATATCTCTATCCTATCCAAACTCGCGGTCATCTATTGCCGCAGTAATGGTTTTTTCAAATGCCAATAATAAAAAAGCCCGGAGCTGCTTAAAGCAACTCCAGGCCACGAGGCAAATTATTCAAGCTGCAGTACAACCGGCAGAATCAAACCATCCTGCTGAAAGAATGATCAAGACCAATTTGTTATTTCAACTCCACCACGCTTAACACTGGAAAGTGGTCTGAAGGAAATTTTCCAAAGTAGGTATCGGTCAATATACCCCATTTACTGGCAGTGAACTGTTTGCTCATAAAAATGTGGTCGATCACTGTTGTACCACGGGGGGTGCGAAAGCCATTGGCAGAGGAGTTGTTGGCATACGGATACTTCACTTTGGTAAAAACATCGGTGAGGCTGCCTGAGTTTGCCATGGTAAGATACCATTCGGTGTCCCTGCCACCGTTAAAGTCACCAGTTAGAAGAACGGGCTCTTTGCCTGCAATCGCTCCGATTTTAGAAAGTATCAATTTGGCGCTTTCGCGTCGGGCTACTACGCCCTGGTGATCAAAGTGTACATTGAAGGCATAGAACTTCTTTTTCGTCTGCTTATCCTGCAGGTAGATCCATGAGCAGATGCGGTTGCAGCAGGTGGCATCCCAGCCTCTTCCCGGTACGTCAGGTGCTTCCGAAAGCCAAAAATCACCGCTCTTCAGCAGGGTAAAACGGTCTGTTTTATAGAAGATGGCGGAATGCTCGCCGGCATCCTTACCATCGTCGCGACCCTTTCCATACAACCCGTACTCGGGAAGGTCCTTGTTGATATCGTCCAATTGGTTCTTGTATCCTTCCTGTATACCGAGTATATCAAAATCATGAAAACGGATCAGGTTGGAAACGATGGGCCCACGGTCAACCCAAAGGTTGCCGGTATCACGCGGGTTATCGAAACGGATGTTGAATGTGCCCACGGTCAGCTTTTGGGCCTGTGCGGAAACTATGTTCAGGGCAAGGAAGGCGCCAGCCAGCCACAATTTAACACTCATATGTTCTGTTTTAAGAAGCGGTCTAAATATCAGGTTGTACGTTACCATTGTTTTCAAAGCGGCTCCCGAAACGCACCGAAGGACAGAGCGACGCTTACCTGGCCTTCCGAGAGGACCTACTGTTGGCAATGCGGTAATTTCCAGCCGGTTTTTAAATAGATATGAAATGGTCCGCCCACCCGGTTTTATAACCGGGGCCGGCCGGACACCATGTCCTTTATTCCCAGCCGGGGTTTTGGCCCAGGCGTGGGTTACGCTGCAAGTCATTTAAAGGAATCGGGTACAGGTAGTTTTTATCGGTCCAGTCGCGGGGTATCTCCGTCATCCAGGTCAGTTCGCCAGAGGTATTGTTTGAGAGCCGCTGTGAGTTAACTGCACCACCGATGGTGGGGGATACATTCACAAAGGTGACGCCGGCAATTGGTGCGGGAGCTGTACCCTGGTAGAACAACACATCATTGATGCCGTCTTCATTCAGGTCCATAGGCGTATTCAGGGCCGGTACATAGAAGCCGTTCCAAACCTGCTCCATCAACTCTCCACGCTTCCAGCGCAGTAAGTCTGCGAAACGTACACCTTCCAGGCTGAGTTCGATACCGCGTTCACGACGAACTTCCAGAATGGCGGGGTCGGATATGCCGGGAAAATAGTTCGCAATCAGGTAAGGGTCAGCAACCATGGGCTTGGCCTGCAGGCCACCGGTAATACCGGCACGGCCACGCAGCACGCCAATGGTCTGTGCCCATTCGGCATCAGTAAGGGCACCCAGTTCAGCTTTGGCTTCGGCGTAGTTCAGCAGCACTTCAGCAAAGCGAAACAGCGGGATGGCGTTTGTGTTCAGCGCACCGGCGTCAAAACGCATATCGTCCAATACCCATTTAATAGGCTGGTAACCGGTAAAAGTGTAAGAAAAAACGGGAGGCGCAGGTACCACGGCACCATTGCTGATGCGGGTATAACCTGGGGTGCGGATGGTTTGTTTCAGGCGCAGGTCGCGGTTCTTGACTTCATCTTTAAACAGCATGGTCTGGTACCCAGGGGTATTGGTGAAGGGAGTGCCGTCGATTTTCAGGTAGGTATTGATAAAGGTGCGAGTAAAGCTGGCCTTGGCACCATAGGTACCCGAGGTCCACCACCAGTTTCCTTCATTCAGCACACCCAGGTTCACATCGGCCACGGAAGCCTGCAGTACTTCGTTGGCCAGCGGTGCATTGCTGATAAACACGTTGCGGTAAGCCAGGTCTCCACCGGCGGTATTGATGCTGAAGCCCCCATTGTCCATGATGAACTTGGCAGCTGAGGCGGATTCTTCCAGCCAGCGGTTGGCGGAACCGGCCAGGTTCAGCTCCGTGTGGTATTTCCGGTAGGTTCCTTCAAAAAGACAGATCCGGGACTTGAGTGCATAAGCCACCCATTTGGTCACCGTGGTCCGGCTGGGGTCAGAGGTTGCCTGGATATTGTTGCAGGCAAAGTCCAGGTCGGCGAGTACGGAGTCCATCACCAGGGTCCGGCTGTCGCGGCCTGCATTAAGGGCGCTGCTGTCGGTAATGTCAAGGGGACGGTTGATCCAGGGCACATCACCAAACCGTTCCACCTTATCAAAATAGAAAAAGGCGCGGAAATAGCGGGCCAGTCCCAGGTAGTTGTTCCGGGTGGCTTCGGGAACCGCGGGGTTGTTGCAGTTCACGATGAAATAGTTGATGTTCCGGAGATCACTCCAGCTCCAGCCAGAACTGTTGTTGGCCGCAAAGCCTCCGGGACGGATAAAGTCCTGCACCGAACGAACAGCCAGGTAATCGGTCATGGCGTCCATGGTGGTAGAATTCCTCGTCAGGAAACCCATGTTGTAAAACGAATTGGTGTACAGCCTAAGGCCGTTCTCAGAGCCAAACACCGCCTGCCGGGAGGCTGTCGACTCGGGGAGCTGGTCCAGTTTATCACAGGCAGCCAGGCCAAGTACGGCTGCCAGGAGTCCTATATAAATCTTTTTCATCATTAATTTTTTGCACGTATCAGCAATTAAAATCCAACATTGATCCCGAAAGAATAGCTCTTCAGTTGCGGGTAGTTGTAACCATCCCCGTTGGTGGCCCCGGAGTTCAGGTCCTGGTCAGCCGGTACGGCATTCTCCACATCGATGGTGTTTTTCACGATCTTGTACATGGGAGAATAAGTGAACAGGTTTTCGCCGGAAAAGTACACCCGCAGGCTTCGGGCACCAATGCGGCCGATCCAGGCGGAAGGCAGGTTGTAACCGACCTGGATATTCTTCATCCGCAGGTAGGCCACATTCTGCAGGTAACGGGTCTGCGCCACACCCAGGGTCCTGTTGGTGTTGCTGGAAGCAGCACGGGACATGGTCCGGGGGAAGTAGGCGTCGGTATTCTCTGGAGTCCACATATTACCGAGGTGGAAGGTGGGAATGTTGTTGTAAGGACGGTTATACTGGCCCCAGAACATTTCGGTTTCGGTGCTGGGATACCACTGCTGCTTGCCTACGCCCTGGAAGAATACCGAGAAGGATATGTTGTTCCAGTCGGCGCCCAGGTTGATTCCGTAGTTGTAGCGGGGAGCCGAGTTTCCAATGATCCGGCGGTCGCCGGAATTGCCCGCTTTGTTCTCACCCACGTTGATGAAGCCATCACCATTCAGGTCACGGAGCTTGATATCGCCGGGATACCAGTTCCCGTTGGGAGAAGCCCGCATCTGGGGGTTCTGCTTGGCATGCCGGGCGATATCCCCTTCGTCGATGAAGAAACCTTCGGTTTCATAACCCCAGATTTCACCCAGCGTCTGCCCTTCATAGTAGTCGCTCAGTAATTTGTCGGGGTTGTTATACTTATCGATCCTGGTCTTGTTGTCCGACACCATCAGGCGAACACTATACCGGACGGGCTTCTTGCCGCGACCGATCCTATCATTCCAGCCCAGGGTTGCTTCCCATCCGCGGGTGGTCAGGTCGGCGAAGTTGCCACGGGGAACCGTGGCGCCAAATACGGCGGGAGGAGTGAGGCCCAAGGTAAACATATCCGTGGTCTTGCGGATATAGGCATCACCCACAAAGGTCAGCCGGCCTTTCAGCATGGTCAGGTCCAGACCGATGTTGCTGGTGGTGGAGGTTTCCCAAGTAAGACCTGCCGGGATCACACCGGGGTTAGATGTGGTCTGGGGGCGGGATCCCTGGAGGATCTGGCCGGACTGGCTGATCCCGAACTGCTCCTGGAAGGCATAGGAAGCGATGTTGCCGTTACCCAGTGAACCGTAAGAAGCACGGATCTTCAGATCGGAGACCAGGCCTGGAGCAACATTCCAGAAGTTCTCTTTATTAATTCTCCAACCGGCTGAAATGGAAGGAAAGAAACCATAACGCTGCTCGGCGGGAAACTTGGAAGAACCATCGTAGCGGGCATTGATCTCCACCAGGTAGCGATTGCCAAAAGAATAGTTCAAACGTGAGAATCCACCCAGTATGGCCCACTGTTCGTAACCGCCACCGGTGGTGATCGCCTGGCCCAGGGCCAGGTTGAGGTCCGTGGCATCTTCAAAGATGAGACCGTTCCGCTGAACCGCTACGCGGTTATAAGTGGATTGCTCGTAGTTATAACCCACCATTGCCTTCAGGTGGTGATTGGCACCAAAATCATTCTCGTATTCGGTGTAAATGTTGGTAGCCCAGTAACGGGTGTTACGGTCATCGTTCAGCAGGTCGTTTGTGGTGGTACCCACGTAACCAACCTGCCCCACCGCGTTGCTGTAAGGAACCGGCACACGTTTCTGTTCACGGGCCTGGTCTGTATTACGGAACGTGAAATCCGCATTGAACCGGAGTTTGTTGTTGAAGAAACGGCTGCGCAAACCGGTAATGTTGCGGAAGATTTCCCGACGGGTATCAATTCCATTCTTACCCAGCACAAAGTCACCAATGGTGTAGGCAGCAGAAAAAGTCAGGCTCCCGTCGGGGTTGAACAGCGGCATGGTGGGGTGGCCCTCATCTGCAATGTTCCGCCAGATTCCGCCCCCTTCGCCAACGTTGATGGGGTTGTGGTAATTCATGATGGAGTAATCCGCATTGTTCTCGATGGTCAACCAGGGAAAAATCTCGATGGTTCCGCGGGCACGGATATTCTTCATATCATAATCATCGCTGTTGTACCGAAACAGACCTTTCTGGATCATCGAACGGCCAGACACCAGGAAGGTGGCCTTGTCCGAACCTCCGCTCACCGTGATATTATTGTCATAGGCGGCGGTACGCTTCTTGTACAATTCCGCATAGTAATCCGTACTGCCGTAGTAGGTATACTCTCCGGTAGTGGGATTGATGTCGATGGTGTTGTATGGCGCTCCCGACTCTGCCCGACGACGGAACTCATCCAGGTAGGCCTGGGAGAAACGCTGGGTTTTGTTCGCATTCTGCGGGAAGGCGCCATCCCCGTTGATAAAGGCTTCAGCAAACATCCGGGACCAAGTGTAACCATCGGTCACGAAATCAGGACGGACAACGGGAGACTTCAATGCAAAGTTGCTGGAGTAGTTTACGCTGGTCCGGCCTTTTACACCTTTCTTGGTGGTGATCAGCACTACGCCAAACACCCCGCGGGCACCATAGATGGCGGCGGAAGCGGCATCTTTCAGAATAGAGATGGACTCCACGTCATTAGGGTTCAACTGGCTGGGATCCCCCTCAAAACCGTCGATCAGCACCAGGGCGCTACCACCCTGTCCAATGGAGGTTGTGCCCCTGATATTATAGCTGGGAGACTGTGTAGGCTTACCATCCAGCATCCGCAGGTTCAGGTTAGGCAACTGACCTTGTAAACCCTGGGTGAGGTTGGTAATGGGTCGGTTTTCAAATGCTTCCGCAGAGATCTGGTCTACTGCACCGGTTGCATTCACCCGCTTTTGGGTACCATAACCCACTACGATCACCTCTTCCATTGATGCGCCGGCAGAACGGGGCATTACAAAAGAGACAGCCTTGTTATCACTGGCTGCTACCTTATAGTTATTCAAGATCTGCTGGGTGAAACCAATGTGCGAAGCACGAAATCTGTACAAATTTCCAACCACCAGCCGGTTGAAGGTAAATATACCTTTCCCATTGGTGACCGTTGCAGACTGCACGGCAGTATCAGCCTGGTTAATAGCAGTCACGGTTACATTGGAAAGTGCAGCCCCGGCATCGTCCAATACAACACCGCTTACAGTTACTCCCTGCTGGGCCATCCCGCGAAAGGAAAAGCTCAGTAAGAGCAAAAGAATGACACCTAGACAGCGATGTCGCTTCAAGTCAATATTCATTGCTAAAAGTATTTTGTTATTTGAGCTGCCAGAACTGATAAAGGATCCGCAGAACACAAGGGTTTCAGAGCTGATCCATGGCAAGAATTGATCGCTCATTAAGAGTTGTGCAAACGTAAAGTCATATGAAACCTAACGTGCTAATTCAATCTTAAAGAATCATGAACAAAATGTTACCGGATAGTATCATTGTCAATAAACAGCGAACTACTGCATGGTAGGGCCTGCGCTGCTCCAGGGCTTCTTTGTTCTGAGTGAGTTTGAGCAGGCGCTGCATGTCCTTAAGCTTTGTTTTCTCTTTGCGGTCTATGGCCTGCACCTCCTCCAGGTAATCGGATACTTTCTAAATGATATAGGCTAACTGGTGCCGAATCTTTTCTTCGCTGTAATTAGCCTTTCTGCTGTTCTGTGCACGGAATCGGGTGCCATCAATGGCAATGTTCTTTTTGCCCACCCCTTTCCACTGGCACATCAAGGCTACAAACTGGAGGAATACGGCCCTGATCTGTGTGGCATGCCGTTTTCTGAAATCAGCAATGGTGTGGTACTTAGGTCTGAGATTGTTGCAGAGCCACATCACCTCAATGTTGCGCGTGTATTCCTGTGCCATCTTGCGCGAAGAGCGGATGCCATTAAGGTAGCCGTAGAGGTAAAGGGCGAGCAGCAGCGAAGGATGGTAATTAGGTCTGCAGGCCTCTTGGGTATACTTGCCCCTGAAGTTCAGGGCTCTGTATAGTCGACCTGCTTGCAAAAAGCCTCCAGTATGCGCACAGGCGCATCGGGAGCTATGAAGTCCTCCAGGCAGAAGATGGCTGTTTGCAATCTGTCCGTGCCTTGCAGGTACGCCATAAAGAACTTTTTAGACCAGTAAAGTTATTTGCACTTCTTTTTATCTTACTGCTTGTAAACGACAACAGCTGAACCCTTTTTACACAGTTGACGTTAGCAGTAATGGTAGGGCACACCACAAATCCACCTAGCCTCTGACAGATCAACATCCGACGCGACCTGCCTACACAGAAAAATTTAAAGAAAGCCTACTGCTCGGAACTTTTTAAGCCACCCCCATTAGCACATTATGTTTTGATCGTGCACGAGGCCCACCTTTCGCCTAAACAAAAAGAACAAATCCTTACTATTTTTTGAATCCTCATTTTGGCTACTATCTCCCCCGGTTAGGTTACATCTGCCCGGTAAACCTTCCTGAGTTTTGTGTCATCAATTAAAACAATTCAAAATGACACAATCAAACACAAGTTCTAAGAAGTCGATTTTAAAAGTCGAAGGTGGAAGTCCTATCTTTTCCTATTATCCTGTGACGATTCCGGTAGCAGGTCGCCCGGTGGATTTAGCAATGAAGGTATCAGCACCTGTTTCAGGCCATAGCCTCCCGGTAATCATCCTTTCCCATGGCCATGGCCGCTCCAATTTTTTGTCCTCTCTAAATGGTTACGCACCGCTTTCCAACTTCCTTGCTTCGCAAGGTTTTGTGGTAATTCAACCGACGCATCTTAATTCAAAAGCATTGGCACTGCCAATTGGTGCAGAAGGCGTTACATTTTGGAAGTCCCGGCCAAAGGATATTCAATTTATCCTGGACAACCTAGAAAGTATTCTCGCAAATGTTCCGGGCTTAGGTGAAAGAGTGAACACCACCAATATTGCTGTCATTGGGCATTCGTTAGGTGGACATACTGTAGCCATGCTTGCCGGTATGGAAGTAACTGACCCGGTAACTGGTGAAAAGGTAAATTTCCCCGAACCAAGATTGAAAGCAAGAGTGATGATTGGGGTGCCAGGAAGCCCCGAAGGATTGAATGAAACAGGAAATAAACTTTATGGTAATCCCTTAGCAGGAACTGACTATTCAACCATGACACTGTCGGCCTTGGTGATAAATGGAGATAAAGACAAGAACCCTAACTTTTCTGACCTTGAGAACTGGCGTGCTGATGCTTATTATCACAGTCCAGCACCTAAAAGTTTACTGACCATATTTGATGCGGAACACATTTTCGGTGGTATTTCTGGTTACGATGCTTCGGAAACCACTGATGAGAACCCTGACCGGGTTTCCTTCCTTTGCTTGTCCATCATCGCCTATTTGCGTAGCGAATTTGATCAGAACGACACAAGTTGGGAAGACTTAGAGCAGGAACTAAAGAACAGTTCCGATGCCAAAGGCAGTATTGAAAATAAATAAAGTTTTACTTTACAAACAGTAAGACACAGGGTATTAATAGTTTTAAGTGTTATGGATTGCAATAAGTCATTACATGAACAAAAACCATCTTTTAAAGATTGAATCATTAACCCAATTGCATAGCATTCTTGGTTTAGACAAGCCTGTGCACCCGTTGGTTAGCCTTGTGAAACTGGAAGATGTTAAGATAACCCCTGGTACGCTGCCAGAGTTCCTGGTAGTGAACTTTTACAAAGTTGCTTATAAGATGGACCTTAGCGGGGCGATGAAGTATGGGCAAAATTATTACGATTTCGGAGAGGGAGGTTTGGTGTTTACAGCACCAAACCAGCCTTTTCAAAGCCCGGATGACACTGTGAAATCAGGCTATATATTGTTTATCCATCCCGATTTTTTGCTGTCGTACCCGTTGGCTAAAAAAGTAAACCAATACGGCTTCTTTTCTTATGCTGCCAACGAAGCCTTGCATTTATCCGAACATGAAAAGGCAACCATCATTTCAATTTTTAAGGTAATGCAGGAAGAATTGCACAGCAGAATCGACGATTTCAGCCAGGAAATAGTGATCTCTCAAGTTGAATTGCTGCTCAGCTATAGCCATCGGTTTTACAAACGCCAGTTTATCACACGAAAAGCTGTAAATAACGAGTTGCTGCATAAGTTGGATACGGTTTTAGACGACTATTTCAGCAACGAAAAACCTTTCGAGCAAGGTTTGCCAACTGTTCAATACCTTGCCGCACATGTAAACCTATCACCAAGCTATTTAAGTGATATGCTTCGTTCACTGACCGGACAGAATGCCCAACAGCACATACACCATAAATTAATTGAAAAGGCGAAAGAATTATTATCTACAACCCATTTGACCGTTTCAGAGGTTGCCTATCAGCTAGGGTTTGAGCATCCGCAGTCATTTAGCAAATTATTCAAAACTAAAGCGAAACTCTCGCCTTTAGCATTCAGGCAGTCTTTTAATTGACCATTGCCACACAAGAAAAGTACATCCCGAATGTTGAGAAGAGGTTGCCCCTTTTAATCCGACAAATCTTTTTCTTTTTTTCAGATCCGCTGCCTGGCACAGACAACCCTATCCTAACAATGATAAACCAGGAATGAAGAAGAACCGCATACCACTAACATGATATTTCTGCCATAGCAGCTAAAGAGTAAGTGTTGAACAATAACAATTCTAATAACCATTTTTAATAAATGTAAGCTAACGTGACACGTACTTCTGCTACTGCAGAAATACCTTTTCCGTTGTTTGCTGCCGAAACACTTGCACACATATCAGCAAGACATCACCTTGTCATTTGTTACTTAGTCATCTTAATTTCTGCCTTCCGGTGTGTAAGACCCCAATCAATCATTGCATCAATTACCTTAGTTATATTTTTGCCGGACGGTGTAAGCCTGTATTCTATCAAAAGTGGAGATTGCCCCAGCACACGACGGGTGACTATACCATTGATTTCCAATTCTTTTAACTCTTTAGACAACATCCGAGGCGTTATTTTTTCGATGTTTTCCTGCAAGTTTTTAAAGCGGTTTTTTCCATGAAATAAAGCGGCAATAATGGGTAGCTTCCATTTGCCCTTTACCGCATTCATGGTGTCCTTCAACGCAAGAATCAGCGGTTTAGGACAATGATTTACTTCCTCTTCTTGTAGTACTTCGGTAAAACTATTCATAGTTTAATTACTCTTGAGACTATACAAAAGTATAGTGCTAAATGACACTGGCAAACTATGTAGCAGAAGGTGATGTGATTAGCTTTATAAGAAAATACACAGACATGATTTTAGTGACAGGAGCTACCGGTCAGTTTGGTTCTAAAGCCATTGACCATTTGCTAAGCAAAGGTGTAAAAGAATCGCAGGTTGTAGCCCTCGTGCGAGATACGGCCAAAGCAAGTCATTTACAAGACAAGGGTGTTGAGCTACGTAACGGAGATTATTCGGATTTTGATTCGCTGGTTGAAGCTTTCCAAGGAATTAAGAAATTATTATTGGTTTCCAGCAACGACAGAGGAGTCGTTGAAAACCGTACGGCTCATCACATCAATGCAATCAAGGCAGCAAAAGAGGCAGGTGTAAACCACATTGTGTACACTTCCTTTGTAAGGAAGCCCGGCTATGAACACACTGCGATTGCTGCCTTTCAAAACTCGCATGTACAGACTGAAATATTTCTGAAAAACAGTGGTGTAGATTTTACCATACTTTAAAATGGAATTTACCTGGAGATGATTCCCGTTTTTGCTGGTAATGCAGCCGAAACCGGAGTGATTGTGTTTCCTGCCCAGGAAGGTAAAGCGAGTTGGGTGCTTCGGGAAGAACTGGCAGAGGCTGCCGCACAGGTGTTGAATACCGAGGGACACCAGAACAAAACGTATCCGCTAACCAATATAACTTCGGTTTCTTTTTCTGACATAGCAAAAGAAATGTCTGCGGTATTGGGTAAAGAAGTAGAATATAAATCTCCTTCCGTAACCCAGTTTGAAGACATAATGAAAGAAGCAGGCGTGCCCCAGGTGTACATTGGTATGTTTACTATGTGGGCAACGGCTGAAACGCAGGATGCTTTGGAGCTGGAAGATGAAACTTTATCTTCGTTCTTAGGAAGGAAACCTACTACGGTAAAACAATTTATTGAGTTGATTTACCGATAAGCATATAACGATTGTAGAATTTATATTTCGTAATAACGGGTTTCTAAGAACCTGTTATTACTATTTATCCTTTGTTACCCTATACTTAAGGACAACACAGCGCGCAACAAAAGACTTTGTGCTATTCTGGCTGACACTTCTCACTTTATCATTTGTAATTCTATCTATATTTAGTAAGTTATTCGGCTGCCGAAAAGAGAATGCCAGCATAGAAAAAAGCCGATGGACGTTGGCTGCAGGTGAAACGCGACATTAAAAAGTCAATATGAAAAGGCTAAGAGCTGCTGTTGTTTATGTAACCTTAGTGTGTATTACTGCTGCTTGCGCTTCTTCACGAATGAGCAGTAGTGAAGTGACAAAGCCATATGCACTAGCATTGAGAGCCTTATATGATACCATTGCTCACATGGACAGCGTGTTATTTGACGCATTCAACAACCGAGACCTAGACAAGCAAAAAAAAGTATTCGCTACCGACCTTGAGTTTTATCATGACCATGGTGGTTTGACAAATTACAATCAGTTAATTGAAAATACACGTCGGCTTTTTGATCAAAACAATGGACTAAGAAGAACGCTTATACCTGGAAGTCTTGAGGTATATCCTATCAAAGACTATGGAGCCATTGAAATAGGTATGCATCGGTATTGTCATTCTGAAAACGGAAAGGATGATTGCGGGACATTCAAGTTTGTTCATATCTGGCAGAAAAGAGTTGATGGGTGGAAGCTAACAAGAGTGATTAGCTATGACCATTAAGCATATTGGAATTTGTGTGCGATTAGAAACATGCCAGCAGCCAACAGTGTATTATCAATTTGGCGGGGTGCTAATCAAGCAATCAGCTGTAAATCACTAATCAGCTTTTGTTCCCGCGTGACCGAATTTATGCAAGCTACAAAACAAGCAATGAGCACTAGTACATTCACTAAGCATTGGTCCGGACTAAAAGAATAATTAATTCCGCCACATCACCAATGCTTCTACGTTGTGTGAAATCTCCCGACCACCCCTCCAAAAGCAGGCCTGCTAACTACCAGTTTTTGGTAACTTTGTGGAAAACTCGAGTATATGGGACGAAATACTTCTGTGTCATTGGGCGATTACTTCGAAGGTTTTGTTGAAAGCAGGATTACGGAGGGCAGGTTAAAGAATGCCAGTGAAGTCATCAGGGCTGGACTACGCCTTTTGGAAGAAGAAGAAAACAGGGTAATAGCGCTGCGACATGCCATTCAGGATGGCATTAACAGTGGCATTGCAAAGGACTTCAATCCCGAACATCAGCTGGCACAACTAAAAGCAAAAAAGAAGCGGAATAGCTAAGTATTTCCTCACCAACAAAGCCATTGAAGATCTTGTTGAGATTTGGGAGTACACTTATGATACCTTGTCAGAACGCCAGGCCGATAAATACCATAGAATGCTCACGGCCAGCTTTCAGGAAGTTCTTGAATATCCGGAACTGGGAAAAAGTATCCAGTAATCGCCAAGAGTGTTATGGGGCATCGGGTGGGCAAACACATTATATCATATCGGGTTGAACCATATAATGATCTTATGATACTCAGGATTCTGCACCAAAGAATGGATTTGAAAAACCACCTGGAAGAATAAGGATTCGTGCAGCATTGCATTTGCAAAAGCATGGCTGAAGTGCTGGTTTACACCTTCCCAAAAAAAAATGACATTTGTACATAGGATCGGCTGAAGGAACACGGGTACCCCTGCCTTCGCAAAGGCCTAAAACGTCAGGCGTAACGCCGCCGGCGAAGGTAGCGAATCAATGGTTAGAAAATAGATGAACGACAACGACACAAAACGCCTTTCCCGATTAACTGCTATTCTTACGCAATTGCAGACAAAGCGCCTTTTGACCGCAACTAGTTTGGCAGAGAAGTTCAACGTAAGCATCCGAACCATTTACCGGGATATAAGGGCATTAGAACAGGCAGGTGTACCTATTTTAACAGAAGATGGGAAAGGGTATACATTGATGGATGGTTACAGAATTCCACCAATAATGTTCTCCGAAAACCAAGCCAACGCTTTAATCCTTGCCGAACAATTGGTATTAAAAAATAGAGACGCATCTTTTATAAAAGATTATACAGAAGCTATTGACAAAATAAAAGCAGTGCTCCGGCAACCGGAAAAAGACAAAGCGGACCTACTTGCCGAAAGAACCCGTTTTGAGCAAAACATAAACAGAGAAAGAAACAGCAGCAATATTTCACAACTCCAGTATGCACTGACAAATTTTTATGCAGTAAGAATTGACTACACAAACGAGGGTAACAAACCATCATGCCGAACTATTGAACCATTTGCTTTGATAAGTACCACTGAAAACTGGTTACTGATTGCATGGTGCCGCTTACGAAAAGGGTTCAGGTATTTCCGGCTAGACAGAATGGCGAAAATGGAAGTGCTTGCTGAAAAGTTTGAACCCCATAAAATGACCTTGCAAGAATATTTTGAAAAATTCCATTGATCCTTGTCGACCCCTGACACAGGGCTGTCACAAGTGCATTTGAATTTTGTATCTCACCATCAAACACGTGAAATGCAAAAGACTACATTTGACCCCTGGGCCTGGGGCAAGAACACCAATTCGGTACAAGCCGTTGAAGTAAAACAACCAGCTGGCACCCTGTATTGTTCCGGGCAAGTAGCCCTTGACGCGAACGGCGTACCAAGCAATGCAGATATGCGGAGCCAGCTCATTCAAACAATTGCCAACCTGGAGCAATTGGTAAGCGAGGCTGCCTACGAATTACAAAACATTGTAAGACTGAACATTTACACAACATCGACGCAGGAATTTTTCACTACCTGTATGGATGTTTACGTGCCGTTTATTCAAAAAAACGGGATTGAGCAAGCCACCACACTTATTGAAGTAAAAGGACTTTTTGCTTCATTGACGGTGGAGCTGGAAGCAACCGTTGTAAAGTAAAACGTAGAAAAAGAAAGTGTACAGACGCTTAACATTGCATTAGCGCTATGGCGGCTGACAAATAAAGGCTCAAAGGTAATAGCACTTTTGAGCCTTTGTGCTGTATCAGACGGACGAAATTATATTTTTGCCACAACGCCGATGCTTTCACATTAGCGGGCATTGTAGATGCAACACTTACATTAATAAAGATATACACAAGAATGAAAAGAGTGACAGTATTTTGTGGTTCAAGTTATGGTACACAGGACATTTACACAGCACAAGCAACTTTACTTGGACAAACATTAGCTAAACAGAAAATTGATTTGGTTTATGGTGGTGCTAATGTTGGACTAATGGGAGCAGTTGCAAATGGAGTTTTAAGTGAAGGTGGAAAAGTAATTGGTGTATTGCCCAACTTTTTAAAGACAAAAGAAATTGCACACGAAAGCTTAACAGAGCTGATATTGGTTGATACAATGCACGAACGAAAAACGAGAATGAATGAACTATGCGATGGTGTAATTGCGTTGCCAGGTGGTTTTGGGACATTGGAAGAATTTTTTGAAATGTTGACTTGGGCACAACTTGGTCTACACAAAAAACCAATTGCGATATTAAACATTGCCGGATTTTACGACTCACTTAATATTTTAGTTCAGACAATGGTTGACCAAGGGTTTTTAAAAGAAGTTAATCAGCAAATGCTTTTAGTAAGTGATAATATTGACGAACTACTTGGCAAAATGAATACCTATATAGCACCGACAGTTGGAAAATGGATTAGCAAGGAAACTGTTTGACATAGAACAACGCCCCGCTAACATCCGTTTTACAAAAGCGGGGGAGTGTTTCTGTAACAGTGAGGTGTTAATTTGAAGCTTTGTGCATCTAGTAAAGTTTAGTGCTGAAAACCTCCGCCTTCGTACAGCGGCAAACCGTTAGCGGCTACTTGAATTGCAACCCATGATGACGGTAGAAACTTTTACAGAAATGGCTCTTTCTTTTCTGGGAACTGAGCAAGCACCTCATTTTGAAAGAGTTGGATTTAAGGTAGTTGGCAAACGCATGTTTGCTAGTTATTTGCTGAAAGACAATACAGCCAATATTTTCTTGACACCTGCGGAGCAGGGTGTGTTTTGTCAAATGGACGAAAGAAACATTTATCCTGTGCCTAACAAGTGGGGCGAAAAGGGAGCAACTACATTCGAACTCAATGAAGTACAAAAAGAGATAGTTATGGAAGCCCTCCTTTCGGCATATAATGAAGTGGTTAGGTCGGAAAAAAGATAGTGAAAAATCTGCAAGATAGTTTGCCGATTCACTCATAGCTTGGCATTGTTACGGAAGTAAGCAAATGAAAAGCTGCTAACATCAGGTTCCTAAAACCAGGACTGAAGAACAATTCTTAAACTGTATAGCTTTATTGAACAATAGAATTGCAATGAAACTACCCAAACCCGAAACTCCTTGGATCCTGAAATCTGTTCTACGTTGTGCGTTAAGCGGACTCTAAAACAATGATCTCCAATATTGTGAAGCAAATTTTCCTTGTTTTCGTCCACTTGTTAATTGGAGCGACAATTTATGCACAGCGTGGTCACACAACTACCATAGACGACCAGGTGGCAGCAGCTTATAGAAGAGCAAAGGCTGACTTTCTCCGGTTTGAAAAAGCTCATGGACAATTCATACAAACCAAGAACACCCGCATGCATTACCTTACCTGGGGAGACGGCAACGGCATCCCCCTGGTATGGGCACACGGTAGCTTCAGTAATGCCTACGAATTGCTGCCGATTGCAGACTCCTTGGTAAAAGCAGGGTATTTCGTTATCGGCATTGATTACTATGGTCATGGTCAAACTCCTATTCCTGCCCACGAAGTTTCCTTACACCATGTGGCGGATGATATTGCTGTATTGATGGATCAGCATAAAATAAAGAATGCCGTAGTCGGAGGCTGGTCAAGGGGAGGTGCAGTTGCCACGGCCTTTTATGATGCTTATCCTGACCTGGTTTTAGGGCTTGTGCTGGAAGACGGAGGCTCGGTTGCAATGAACAGCTTTTACCACCGCCTGAGCGAAGACTCACTGGCAAAGCGGGTAAATCAGATTTACTACCAGGAAGTGGTAGATACAACCTATACTAGTGAGTTTGTAGCTTATAAGGTTTTGTTTGATTCGAGCGTAAAAGGTAGCCAATTTGATAACCTTGCATGGATTCAAAAAACTGCGGTAGGAACATGGGGCATTGGATATGGATTGTTCAAGTTGTTCAATATGCAAACGGCGCAACAGTTTATAGACAACATCCGGAAATCAACTGCTGTTCCCCTTTTTGCTGAGTCAGCAGCCATGTTAGAACCAAAGATCATCTTCCGGAACTTGAGTGTTCCGATGCTGATTCTGGACCCAATTGGTAAGGATGACCTGCAGCCGTTCGAGCGGCAAAATGCAGCGTTGCATCAGATGCACCCACATTTGATCTGCCACGGCATTTACGAAAACACTGGCCATAATATCCATTACGAACGAAAAAACGAGTTTGTTGCTGACCTGGCAAAGTTTCTGGGTGAAGTAAAGAAATATCACAACCTAAGATGATGATATGAACGCACAACATACGTTCTCCGCTCAAAACCCTCACTTTAAAGCAAATCTAACGTAATATGAACCTGGAACATGTAGCTATCTGGACGGCTGACCTGGAGCGTCTGAAAGCATACTATCAGCAATACTTCGGAGGAGTGCCCAATGGTAAATATGTTAACCCGCAAAAGGCGTTTCAGAGCTACTTTCTCTCCTTTGCCTCAGGAGCAAGACTTGAAATCATGCACCGTCCCAACATTCCTGCGAACTTGAATGACACTAAAGGGAAGCAGCATCAGGGAATCATTCATCTGGCATTTGGTGTAGAGACAATGGCGGAGGTGGAGGAAAAAGCATTGGAGCTTAGAGCTGCCGGTTACCCGATCTTGAGTGGACCCAGGAAAACAGGGGATGGCTACTACGAATTTGAGACACTTGACCCTGACAACAACAGAATAGAAGTGACCACTTTGTACAAGGCTGGATAGCGGCGCACAACATATTGTTGCCGCAAGCGGAGCTGACGCATAGGAGCTGTACAACAGGTCTTCAAATAAGCTTTAGTACAGTAGCCAGGCTGACACAGCGTTACTGCCCCGCAGCACAGCGTTGAACGTTAGCAGTTAAATAGCACCTTTAGCCCTTTTGTTGCATGAAAACCGGGCCTTATAGAATTGCAGCTATCGCACAATCCACTTATTCATTTATTTATCTACCTGAAAGTCTTGCATGGTAGTTTGACCATGAATTCTAGTTGAAATAGCTTGCATACCAATCTGTGCATATTGAATTCTCGTTGCCTATAAAAGAAAGCAAAATGTTTCACAAGTTCGTTTAACAAACATACTTTATGATGCTTCTTCAAAAAGCAACCCGCATTACAGCATTCCGAACAAGTACGAGGTCTCTTGGTAAATTGCTCCGACTTTTTTCTTTCAATTGCCAAAGCCTTTGGCGTCCAGTCTTCCCGTTTTTGGCTTTTAGCATACTAACATGTGTACAAGTTTATGCACAGAGAATGGATACCATTTCAGGCCCTTACTATACGACTAAAGATTCTTTGCAATACAAGATGGAAGCAGGAGGTGAAAAATGGATCCGAGGAAGTCGTAACGAGGACTTTCAGGTATTTCTGAAATACAAGCGTCCCGCAGAGCATGCGGGGCAAGTTAGTTATTATGGTGATGCTACGCTTTATTGGCTTAATGGTGTTGGTGAAATTGAATTAGCAGCAGCTGGAATTACCCAACAAAACGCAGACAGTTTTATTTACCACGTAACAGCTAATGACAGCGCCGAACTGGTATCGTGGACCAGGCCGCAAGAGTTTCGTTCTGTCAAAGGATTGACCTTTGCTTATCTGGGTAAGTTTCAGGTTGGAGGTAAATTGATCAAACTGGAAATCTATAAGGCTGGCAATTACAGGGGCCGAAGCGTCTCCATATTTAACAGCCTATACCTTCCTGCCGCACAGTTGCGGTCTGTAGTAATCAATCATAATAATCAATACCTGTTTAGGCCATACAAACAGCATCATATTCCCAGCAACAAACAATTTCATTTCGATAGAACAAAGTGGGAGAAAGGAAAGCTACAGTTTAACTGGTCAGATAGTATTAATCATCTGGCTGTAGAAATGGAGCCCACCATTCAAGATGACATGTACAATGTTTACCTGAAGCGCTCTGTTGCAGGAAGAACTGATACAGTTTATGTGTCTAACGCATGGGAGAAATCCTACTATAGTCCCCGTCCTTTTTTGAGGATTAATAGCTCCTTTTTCAACCATCCTGGCCAATACGAAATTCTGGTGATTCCGGAAGCTCCAGAACAGTTCAAGCGAAATACCACTGCTCAAACTATTCCCATTCCCTTTGAGGTTATAGCATCTGAAACCACGATGTTTTCCCTGCAACAGGTAATGATGGTCTTAGGCATTGTGCTTCTAGGAGGTTCACTTCTGTTTGCTTATTATTTAAAGCTTCATAGAAATAGACTTACCCATGCTGCGCAGCAACAGGAAATAGCCCGCCTCCAATTGACATCAGTTCGGGCCCAACTAAACCCACACTTTATGTACAACGCTTTGGCTGGCATACAAAACCTGATTAATAAGAACGAAATCTCATCCGCCAACTTGTATTTGTCTCAGTTTGCCCGCATTACCCGAAATGTACTTGACGAGCAAAAAACGGAGTTTGTGAGCATCACCGAAGAAATCAAAATGTTGCATGATTATCTTCAAATGGAGCAGATGCGATTCAGCTTTCAGTATGAGATTGATTCGCATGATAATATAGATAGCACAAACACTGAGATTCCGGCAATGCTGCTGCAGCCTTTTGTAGAAAATGCTGTAAAACATGGTATAGCTCCAATGAGGCAAGGAGGCAGGATCGGTATTTCGCTTGGAAAAGCCGGACAAAATATTCTGGTCTTAATACGTGATAATGGTACTGGCTTTAATTCAGCACATCAGTTCGTTGGCAAAGGGTTGAAACTATCTAAAAAACGCATTGAACTTTTTAATAGCTTTCATAAAGAAACGCCCATCTGCCTGGAAGTCAGTTCAGGGGTAAAGGGAACTTTAGTTTCGATCACACTTAAAAACTGGTTATAAGCATGCGTGTGCTTATTGTGGATGATGAGGCCGCGAACCGGGATAATCTGCAGGAGCTTTTAAAGCAGCACTGTCCTGATGTAACGGTTATTGCCGAATGCGATAGCGTGGCGACTGGTGTTTTGATTATTGGCAAGTATGACCCTCAGCTTGTATTGCTGGATATTCGGATGCAGGATGGTACAGGGTTTGATTTGTTGCAAAAACTACCGGAGGTAAACTTTGAAGTCGTCTTTATCACAGCTTATGATCAGTATGGCATTCAGGCAATTAAATATGCTGCTCTGGACTACCTGCTTAAACCTATTGACATTGGCGAACTTCAGAAAGCAATCCTAAAAGCAAAGTCGAAAATTGCCGAAAAGCAAAACAATGATCGGTTGGTATATCTCCTGGATTATCTGAATAAATCAAAGGAGCTGCCGGCAAGAATTGCTTTACCCCTGTTTACAGAAACCTTA
>NZ_MTFE01000010.1:5235302-5240515 GCF_001953305.1 Cnuella takakiae | reverse complement strand
TTTTTTTTGAGTTCCGGTGAAAAGGTGCTGGTTTCTCAAACGCTTAAAGAGTACGAAATGCTGTTGGGTCCTCGAGGTTTTCTACGTACCCACCAATCACACCTTGTAAATATCGCTTTTGTAAGAAGCTGGTTGAAAGAAGATGGTGGTTTGCTTTTGTTGAAAGATAAAACTAGGGTACCCGTATCGAAGCTTAACCGTGAAAAAGTAAAGGGTGTGCTGCGACGGCATTTAGGCTTGCTTTGAAAATAGTGACAACTGATAGTCATTTACATGGCGATGAGATAAAAAAAGAGGTTGTTGGATTAGATGGTTTGTTTATGTTAGAAATTCGAAAAGCTGCAAACATTAGATTCCTAAAATCAAGGCTGGCGTACAACAGTTAAACTAAATATCTTTATTGAGCAACAGAACGGAAATGAAGCTGTAGAAACACAGAATGCCTTTACTTTAGAAATCTGTTTACCGTTACTAGCAACCCTAAGATTACATCACAGTCAACTGAAAGTATGCCCTGACCATTTCGTACTTGGGCACTTATCATTTCCTTGGTAGGTGTTTTAACCCTCTTTCCTGTTACCATGACAAATTTTGCTTACGGCACCGGTGACACGACTATACTTTTTTTGCTCTTATACCCTGTTTTGATTATTTCGACAATTCTAATAGAAACGAAACGACCCATTGGCTATACCTTACCCTGGTGATAGCACTTGTATATGCTGTTTTGCTAACAAGCCACATAAGTCAATAGCTTATTTTTTTAGTAATGCAATTTTGCTTTTTAGTGTTAGTACTCCCCTATTTGGCGGTGTTGACACTTATTCCCCTGACGAGCGCTTTTCTATTTGGAAGACACAGGAAGGAGAAAGCAATAATTGTTGCTATAATAGTCATTACATTTTGTATTCCTTTATGCTCCATAGCAGACTAATGACAGCCCGCATTTTTATAGACCTTATCTTTAACTCATGTGCTAAGGATAACTGTGTTAAAATAACAGATTGACCTATGCTGGCATTGCTTGGCTTCTTAACGATTGCGGTATTTCTACTCCTGGTAATATCAAAACGGCTTTCCGTTTTGTTGTCGCTTATTTTGGTGCCCCTCTTTTTTGCCCTTGCTGGCGGATTTTCCCCTGCTGAATTGGGGGAAATGATTCTTGCAGGTATCCGGCAGGTAGCCCCAACGGGCATCCTGCTCATTTTTGCCGTTCTATATTTTGCCTTGATGATCGATACTGGCCTGTTTGATCCGGTGGTTACTGGTATCGTCCGGCTTGTCAAGGGCGACCCGCTGAAGATCACTATCGGAACCGCCTTACTCACCATGCTGGTGCATCTCGACGGCGATGGTACGGCCACCTTTATGATCACCATTTCAGCCCTGCTGCCCATCTATAAAAAGCTGGGTATGAACAGGCTCCTGCTGCCCTGCATTGTGGCTTTAAGTGCTGGTGTGATGCACCTGGTGCCCTGGTCGGGCACTATGGCTAGGGCCATGAACGTCATGCAGGCAGATGCCGGACAGCTTTTGGTGCCTATTCTGCCATCTATGGTTGGGGGGATGTTGTGGGTGCTGTTCGTGGCCTGGTACCTGGGGCGCAAAGAGCGCAAGCGTATTGGTATTGTGCCACTGGCGTACAGCCACCTGGAAGCGCTCTCCGAAAAACAAAAGGCCATCCGAAGGCCAAAATTGTTTTGGTTCAATGCAACCCTCACCATTCTCCTGATAACTGCACTTGTAATGGCCCTGTTTCCGCCACCTGCACTTTTAATCATCGGTTTTTCCTTGGCCCTGCTGATCAACTATCCTGCACAAGCGGAACAAAAACAGCGTATGGCCGATCATGCAGGCAGTGTGTTCTTTGTTTCCATCATGATTTTTGCAGCCGGTGTTTTTTCCGGTATCCTTACCGGAACAAGGATGATCGATGCAATGGCGGGCACACTTGTTTCTCTTATTCCGGAGCAGCATGCAGGGCTGCTGCCCACGCTAACCGGAATTACCAGCATGCCTTTGAGCCTTGCATTTACCCCTGATGCCTATTATTTCGGAGTACTGCCGGTGTTGAAAAATGCCATGATACATTTTGACCGTAACGCTATAGAAGTGGGCAGGGCAGCCGTGTTGGGGCAAATGACCGTTGGGTTTCCTCTGAGCCCGCTTACTGCATCCACTTATGTGTTGGTGGGTCTTTCAGAAGTGGAGTTCTCCGATCACCAGAAGTTTACTTTTAAATGGGCATTTGGTACCACCCTTATCATGACCCTTATTGCCCTACTAACGGGTGCCATTCATTTATAAGCTAGCAGCATGAAACAAGTTGTACGCATCGGATGTGGAGCAGGGTTTAGCGGCGACAGGCTGGAACCTGCTGCCATTTTGGTGGAAGGAGGCAAACTCGATTACCTGGTGCTGGAATGCCTGGCAGAACGCACCATTGCCCTGGCACAAAAGCGGATGGCTGCGGATCCAACAAAAGGCTATGATCCGCTGCTGGAGCGGCGTATGGAGCTCCTGTTGCCCCTGCTCAAAAAGCATAGCGTTAGAGTGCTCACCAATATGGGGGCAGCCAATCCCCTTGCTGCCGCAGATAAGGTGGTTGAAATAGCACAACGCCTGCACTTGTCTATCAAAGTGGCCGTAGTAACCGGCGATGATGTGTTAGCCACGATTACCGGGTTTGAAAAGGCCATGGAAACCGTTAAGCCATTGTCACAATCCGGGCTCATCATTTCCGCCAATGCTTACCTGGGAGCTGATGCCATCCTGCCTGCACTGCAATCGGGTGCCGACATCATCATTACCGGGCGGGTAGCTGATCCTTCACTTGTAGTGGCGCCGCTGGTGCATGAATTTGGCTGGTCTTTAGAAGATGCAGATATCATCGGGAAAGCAACGGTGGTTGGTCACCTGATGGAATGTGCCGGACAAATTACCGGTGGTTACTTTGCGGATCCGCTGAAGAAGCCTGTTGACGGGATGGCAAACCTGGGTCATCCTTTTGTTGATGTGTACAGGGATGGCCGTGCCGTTATCAGCAAAGTGGAAGGTACCGGTGGAGTAATAAACTTGGCCACCGCTAAGGAGCAGTTGTTGTATGAGGTAACAAATCCATACGAATACATCACCCCCGATGTAGTGGCCGATTTTACCACCATCACCTTGCAGCAGGTAGCAGCGAACAGCGTTGCAGTAGAAGGTGGAAGCGGCAAACAAAAGCCTGCAACATTGAAAGTGAGTGTAGGTTATAAAGCTGGCTTTATAGGTGAGGGCGAGATCTCTTATGCAGGGCAGCAGGCGCTTGGAAGGGTAAAACTTGCAGGAGCAATCCTTCAGCAGCGGCTACAAGGCCTGTTTCAGGACCTGCGGATTGATTTTATCGGTTGCAGCTCCGTGCACCCGGCTTCGCTTGGCCAAAGCTGCCAGCCATATGAAATACGGCTCAGGGTTGCCGGTAAATCATTATCAGCTGATGGCGCCGCGCTCATTGGTGAAGAGGTTGAAGCACTGTACACAAATGGGCCTGCCGGTGGCGGCGGGGTGCGTAAATATATAACCGACGTTGTGGGGGTTCTTTCCATACTCATCGACCGTACTAAAGTCAATTGTACAACAATCATAAAAGAAGCATGAAGCAAAAACTATACGACATAGCACATAGCCGTGCAGGCGATAAGGGCAATACCCTCACCTTATCACTCATTCCATATGATGAAAAAGATTATGAACGTTTGTGCCAAGTTGCCACAACAGAAAGGGTGAAAGCGCACCTGAATGAAATAGTGTTGGGTGAGATCACGCGTTACGAGCTTCCCAATATTGCTTCCCTGCTTTTTGTATGTGAACAGGCACTTGCTGGCGGTGTCACTACTTCATTCAGCATGGATCCACATGGCAAAACCTTGAGTTATGCTTTGCTGGAGATGGAAATTTGAGCCAGCTGTTGTTTTACCCTATAGTGTCTTAGTAGTTGCTACCCTGATTATATGCCGTAGATTTTCATGATGCAGATGTATTGGATCAATATAAATTTGTTCAGTGAAACGGCTGTTGGATTACAGCTTTCAATTCTTTAGAGGCAAACCAATTCTTTGATCTCTTTTTTGATCCGGTGAAAAGTTTCGGTTATACTTTCGGTATCCGCATTGCCAAATTGCCGGTCCTGCCATTTGTCTTTTTGGAGCACGCCTGCTTGTGCCGGTGCCCGCAGTTTGTTATGAAACATCTTTAGCTCCATGCTGCAATCCGGGTTGTCGGCTACCATACCCACAAAAGAGCCCGATGAAAGGGCTGATATTTTGGATAGCGGTATGGCGTACTCCAGTTGCCTGGAGCGGCTGATGGAAGTGTCGGTGCGGTTGATGGACAGGCTTTCCCGTTCCTGCATGATCTTGCCAAAGCGTTCAGATAGTTGTTTAGCTGTATCACCCATTACCTGCCCGCTGATGATATTGCCCGTAATATTCATGATTACTTCTGCCCCATTGCGGCCATAGTCTTTTTTAAGCTGGCTGAAGTCCTGCATGCAGAGGGTAGTGGCAACCTTGTTGCTGCGAGCCGTTGCAATAAGCGAATCGATATGGTTCAAAAACAGGGTAGGAAATTCGTCAAACACAAGGCTGCATTTGTGTCCACCTCTTTTGTTTACCTGCCGTACCATTCTTGAAAGGTACAGGGAGAGCACTGCCCCATAGATTTGCTGCTTCTCCGGGTTGTTGCCCATGCATACAATTTTGGGTGCTTTAGGATTGTTAATGTCCAGGGTGAAATCATCCCCGGAAAGCACCCAATACAGTTGGGGCGAAGCAAGCCTTGCCATGCCAATTTTTGCGGAAGCTACCTGGCCTTCCAGTTGTTCCATGGCATCATGCTGGTAAGCCGAAATAAACGGGTTGATCAGCACTTCAATTTCCGGCTCGCTATTGAGTACAGGAAAGAGTTGTTCGTAGGGTAACTGCATCAGCTCTATTACGTGTGGCAAGGTGCAATACCTACCGTCTTCATGCCTGCGTAAAAACCAGATTACCGCTGTCAGGAAGTTGATGGGCGATTCTACAAAGAAGTCGCCCTGCTTGTTGATCCACTCCCGGTTGAGGCCAAGAAGTATAGCTCGGGCTGATTCGGCAGCATCGGTGATGTCGTGCATGGTTTCTGGGTTCAGTGGATTGCACCGGTTGGTGCGTGAAAGGTCGTCGAAGTTGATGACA
>NZ_MTFE01000010.1:5234730-5235284 GCF_001953305.1 Cnuella takakiae | reverse complement strand
ATGCGGGCGGCACAGGGTACCGGTGCTGATTGCGGCTCAGGCATTCATAAGTGAGTTGGGTAAGGTCGTCAAACTTGAAATCGTAGACAAACATAGAAAATCCTTTTTCGATGTGCTGCCTGATAATCTGCTGGATAACAAAGTGGGTTTTACCGGAGCCTGGCGAACCCAGCACCAATATGCCCCTGAATGGGTTGATGATATTTACCCAACCATCGCGCAGTTCGCCCCTGCACTGGTAGGTGGCTTTCAGGTTGATGGAATACTCGTTTTGCAGGAGCCGCTCTTCCTGTGGAAAGGATTCGTTCCAGGTGTTGAAGATGTCGCTCTTAATTGAGTGCCGGATGATCCTGCTCAGGCGGCTGCCGTAGGAGAGTATCAACAGGTAGCCACAACTTGTAATAGCCATGTAGCAAAAAGCCATGTACTGCGAGCCAATTGCTGTTGGGGTCAGGTAAGGACTACCCCAAACCAGCACGCAGCCCATCATCATGCCTGCCAGTAATTCTCTTGTGTGTAATCCTTCCTGTTTTTTCCCTTTAGTACCGATCAGG
>NZ_MTFE01000010.1:5234234-5234628 GCF_001953305.1 Cnuella takakiae | reverse complement strand
CCCATTGCTGAAACAGCAAATAGCAGGTGTAGTAGAAGTGAAGCAATAATACTGCGACACTTACCAGGCGGGTAAGGTCCAATATCTTTCGAAGGGCTTGTTCGTTTTCTCCTGTTTGGGACATAAGGGATGATTTTACAGGTGCATGTTTCCTTTGGCCTTGCGGCGGCGCTTTTTGGTAAGGGTAGCTGGTGGTTCGGTAGGTATTGCATGTGCAGTCATTACATGGGTCAATGGTTTAAGATGCCATTCCTGCAGGTTGTGCATGGGTAAATGTGGCTGTTGTTTGAAGGGGATGTTTGCAGTAAGTGCCTTGTGTACTGGCGACCTTGCCACAGCTTGATTGAGCCGGGCCTGTATGGCTGCAGCACCGTACCTTTCGCCCAGTTCACTC
>NZ_MTFE01000010.1:5233210-5234180 GCF_001953305.1 Cnuella takakiae | reverse complement strand
TGCCGTTGCCTGCACTGCGGGGGAGTGTGTAGATGCCGGCAAGCTTCAGGGCTTGGGTAAAATGTGGCAGACCTGTACTTGCATGCAACGCTCCTTCAACTTTGCGCACAACCCCGGGCAGTGCCCATTCTTTTTTCTTTGCAGCAAATCCGAATTTGGCCCTCAGTGCTTTGAGCGTTGGTTTTCCTGGCAACAAACTGGCCTTAATAGGCACCCCAGTTTTATTTCCTACAGCATCCAGCATCCGGTAGAGCAGGCCACCGTGCCGGTACAGGCGGCTTTCTTCCGTGCCCCCATCTGCAACTACACCATACTGCCCCAATGCCGCATTGTACTGGGGCAGGGAGCTAAAGGCATACTGCCGGAAAACATCGTTTACCACTCGGGCAATGGCCGCTTTTGTTTCTTCCTTACCGCATTGTGTGGGTTTTGGTGCCAGTAGGGAAGGGGCTGTTTCCAGTGCCGTTCTGCCTCTTGCCGAAACCAGGTTGTACTTTGCTTCCAGTTCCACCCGCATCTTAGAGGACTGCACCTTTCCCAGGTTGTGGGTAGGAATGCGGCTGCCATCCTTTCGGATGGTAGTGCTGACGATGTGCAGGTGCGGGTGACCTGCGTCCTGGTGTTGGTACACCAGGTAAGGCTGACTGCCAAAGCCTATTCCCTGCATGTAATCCCTTGCAATGCTGCTTAGCGTAGCTGCATCAAGCTGGCGGTCTTTGGGTGAAAAGTTGAGCGATATATGGATGGTTTGGGAAGCGGCCCTTTGGGCCATGCTGTTGCGCTGCTCCAGTGCTGCTGCTTTTTGGTAGTAGCTCAACTCCATTGGCTTGCACAGGTAGCCACTTGCATGGAGCAGGTGGGCAACTCCCTTTGCTACTTTCTGCTCGTTGTAGTTGAGGGCATCATGCAGTCGTTTGGGAAAACTCATTTTTGCAACCATTGTTCATAGAGTTGAAGGGTGAGCGACTCC
>NZ_MTFE01000010.1:5212919-5233200 GCF_001953305.1 Cnuella takakiae | reverse complement strand
TGCGGCTTACCTGTTCCAGGAGGGCTGCCCTGGTGCTTTCGTGCAGGATCAGCCATCCTTTTAGTTCAGTTAGCTTGTGCAGTGTCTGTAGCCGGTCAACAGCTTTTGTGTAGGTGTCGCAGGCCTGCTCCAGGCAGGCCTGCAGTGGCAGCATCTGTTCCAGAAAGTCATCTGCCGATGCATTGCGCACTTTTACTGTTACGGGTTTGTTGAGGGCCAGCCTTCGGATGTACTCCGAAAGGCTCCTGTTGGTACTACGGCCTAAATGCTGGTGAATCTCTTTAAGTTCCGCTTCACTGATACGAAGCTTGATCATCCTGTTTCGTTTTTCCTTCCTCTGTTCCATCTTTCACTTTTTTGCTTTCCTGTCCTTTGCTGCACGACTTTGGAGTGCAGCTTTACTTTACTATCCAAAAGTGTCCACAATTGTACATCTTGCCGTGGGCGGGCGCCGGCCCACTGATCCTTGGATGTCCTCCCCACTTCATTCCTGCTGAATTCCCTGCTGTATATGCCTTTGTCATCCTATCTTAAAGCTCGTAAAGCGCAAGCTTGCTTCAGTGCCTTGTCCAGATTTTAGTCAGGTGCTACATGCCGCAATTCACGGGTGTTTTGTGCCCTGTTAGTAGCTGTTTTTACCCCCTTTTTGACCCTTGTTTTCCTGTGTTTAAAGGCATAAAAAAAGGGCTCAGATGAGCCCTTCGTCTGCGAATGAATAGTAGGTTTCCGAAGTCAGGATCAGGTGATCTGCCACC
This sequence comes from Cnuella takakiae, assembly GCF_001953305.1. Lineage (GTDB taxonomy): Bacteria > Bacteroidota > Bacteroidia > Chitinophagales > Chitinophagaceae > Flavisolibacter > Flavisolibacter takakiae. The sequence goes on along the minus strand of NZ_MTFE01000010.1, from coordinate 5,232,445 downwards.
CTGATATCGAGCAGATGGCCTGCACCTTTGAGCTTTGCTGTAAGCTCTTCATCTGCCCTTGAAGGCAGCAGTAAACCTGATGGGTGATTGTGTGCCAGGATGATGCTTACGGCACTTGCTTTAAGGGCTGCGGTAAAGATCAGCCTTGGGTCTGCTACGGTGCCGGTGATGCCACCTGATGATGCATTGTAGAGACACAATATTTTGTTGCCCCTGTTCAGCATCAGTACTTTGAAGCTTTCCTGCAGGTCCATGGTGCCTTCTTCCCATAGTTCGGAGAGGATCATGTAGGCGTCTAAAGAAGTCCTTACCTGTGGCCTTTGTGATGCTTTTACCCTGGAGCGGTATACCAGTTCTACTTCTGCAACGCCGCTGCCTGTAAATTGGCTCTTTTCCATAATGTTTTCGTTTTAGGTGTTTTGGAAAATTGATTATGGAACCCCGCCCGGCGCTCCTGCGGGCCTGCTGCAAGGAGGAACGGAATAAAGGAGGGCCTTATGTGTGGTGGGGATTTGTGTTTATGCCGTAGTTCCTTGGAAAGCAGCACCGAAGTGCGCCGAACTTGGTGAAAAGATCAATGCCAAAAATTGTTTAACGTGGGCTTGGTGGAGCACTTCTTTTTGAAAACTATTTTATCAAACTGGTTATATTTTATGGATTCAGTATGCCTTACAAAATATTTGTTGATAGGACCGGTGGTACTTTCTGTTTTCCTTCCAGCTGATAAGGGTTTAAATGGTAGGTCCGGTATTTTCCCAGGCAAGGAAAAGAGGTGATTTTTTGCCTCTTTTTTCCTGAAATCATCCAAATAAACCATAGTTGTTAAACAGTCTTTATTTGCGGGTATTTACAGCTATCCTTTGCAGGAAGTGGTCTTCATCTGATTGTTTAGAAAGGGCATTTTAAACCTATAGGAATTAAAGACGCTGTTCAAAAATTCGCTTATACCAATATGCTAAAAGGCTACTCGGTTATTCTTAAATACATGTAGGTATTAACACATACATTGGTTATTATTAACCAATAGTAAACTTATTTGTTGGTGTCCTGTTCGAACTTAGCGGATATGGCAAGCCAGTTTGAAACTGCTCAATTCGGATCCTTCACAAAACCGCAACACAAACCTCCGGACCTTGAGAAACTGCTGCATTCAATTGCAGATGTGGTGTGTTCCATTGATGAATATGGTGTCTTTCAGTACGTCAGCCCTGCGAGCTTTCAACTCCTGGGATATTTTCCTGAAGAAATGATGGGCGTCTCTTTTTTACAATTCATTCATCCGGAAGATATCAGTAAAACGCAGAACATTTTTTCAGGCCCGAAACATGCCTCCACAAATTCCAGGTTTACCAACAGGTTTTTTCACCAGGATGGTTCCATGGTTTCCATAATGTGGTCGGCACGGTGGGATGCAGTTGATAGGTTACTGTACTGTGTTGCGCGAAATGGAAAAGAAAACGAGGTATTGGACAGGCGCCTTACCAAGGCCCAGGAGATGGCCAAAGTAGCAAGTTTTGAATTTGACGTAGTAGCCAACAGTTATACTTATGTATCTGACACCCTCTATGAAATATTTGGCCTGGATCCTTACGAGTTTCCACGCTTCACACCAGAGATTTTCTGGTCTTTGGTTCATCCGGATGATACGGACAAGGTAAGGGATGCTGCAACCAAGCCTGAAAATCTGTATGCCTCTACAATGGAATACCGTATTCTCCGCCGAGACGGGCAGGTTGTTTACATTAAACGATTAAGGGAAGTAATCCGGGATGCAGCGGGGCAGCCTGTACGGACCATTGGCACTATTCAGGATATTACAGAACAAAAAAGTGCTGCAATATCGTTGCAGCGGAATGAAGAGCGGTTCCGCTCCCTGGTACAAAATGGAAATGAATTACTGGGTATCATTGATCAGGAGGGGAACTATCAATACGTAGGTGCAAATATAAAAGAGCAGCTGGGCTGGAATGCAGCCCAACTGAATGATAAAAACCTTTTGGAATTTATTCACCCACATGATGCAGTGGTTGTAGTGAGTGCTCTTCGGGAGATAAAATATAAAAAAACCGTTTTGTTGGGTCCCTTTAGGTTTAAGAGCGGATGCGGGTCATGGCGGTGGATGGAAACAACTGCATCAAACCACCTGGACAATCCTGCAATTATGGGAATAACCATCAATAGCAGGGATGTCACGGATAGAAAGACGAAGGATGACGAACTGCTTTTAAGTGAACAGCGATTCAAGACCCTGGTTCATAATGGTTCGGATCTTATTGTAATCATTGACAGGCAGGTTTGTTTTGCCTACATAAGCGATAATGTAACCAATATTTTAGGATATGCTACCCAGGAATTGATCGGGCGGTCAGCGTTCGATTTTATACATGAGAAAGAAGCTGCAGAAGTAAAGGCGGAACTGGAAAAGGTATATGTACATGATGATGCGGCCAAAGGTGTGCAGCACAGGTTTTTACACAAGAACGGCCATTGGATCTGGCTGGAGTCAAAAGGGACCAACCATGTTGATAATACCAGCGTTCAGGGTGTACTTGTGAATGCCCGTGTTATTGATGACCGAGTGAAATTACAAAAGAGACTAAACCAGGAACTGGTTAACAAACAAAAAGAAATACTGGCTGCAATAATCAAAACACAGGAAACCGAACGTACCCAGATCGGCCTGGAACTGCATGATAATGTAAACCAGGTGCTGGCAACAGTTAAGTTGTACAATGAAATGTACCTGTCTGGTTATATGCAGGGCAGGGAGTTGTTGGTGAAGGCAATGCAGTTAACACAGGAATGTATTAACGAAATCCGGAGCATCTCCAAACGTCTTTCTGCACCAACCCTTGGTAAGATATCACTTCTTGACTCGCTGATAGATTTAGTGGACTCCATCAACCTGACAAAGCGTGTGTGCATTGAATTGAAAGCCGTAGGAATGGACCAGTTAAAAGTTTCGGAGGATCTACACCTGGCAGTGTATCGGATTGTTCAGGAAGGGATGAATAATATGCTGAAGTATGCCGGGGCAAAAAATGCCACCATTGAACTTAAAATTTCTGATCAGGAACTTCAGCTGTTACTCCTTGATGATGGCAGCGGTTTTGATCTGGCAGGAAAAAGCAACGGTATTGGAATCACCAATATGCGGACAAGGGCAGAAAATTTAAATGCTTCATTCCATATTGAGAGCCAACCTGGCAGCGGGTGCCGTATTGTGGTCTGTTTTCCAGTTTCTGCGCAAAGTTGAAAAACTTAGGTATGCAGATCAAACCCTGGCCAGGTTAGACGATGAGCTATCCTGAACTTTTCTGCTATTGAGGGCTAAGGCAGCGCACCACTCCTTTAACGGTATGGCAGGTAGCAGGTAAATGATGGGTGGATGTTAGCTCAATTTTAATATATCCGCATGGTTAAGAAAAATGCGGTGTAGTTATATAACAGGAATTGCTTTTCAAAAGTGCTAAGTAGAATCTCTTAAATGTAGAAAAAGAGTGATGTATTAGAAATTTTAGTAAGGTAAGTGTCTCACCTTTGCTGGTTATTATTACCGATTATGGAAAACACCCTTACCAACTTTCTCCAGGATCAAGACTTTGTTTTCAAGTTGCTGGAGCGTACAACGGATGGCTTTTTTGCCGTTGATGAAAACTGGATAGTTGTTTACTGGAACCATGCTGCAGAAAGCATACTGGGGAAAGCGAAAGAGGATGTGGTTGGAAAATCTTTGTGGGAAAGTTTTCCGGATGCACAAGGGCAGGATTATTTCAGGTATTATGTAAAAGCGCTGCAGGAGCAAGCGCCTTGCGATTTCGAAGCTTATTATCCTGCCAGGGATGTTTGGACCAAGGTTCACGTCAACCCATTTAAGAATGGACTTTCGGTTTTTTTCAAAAATATCAACGACCAAAAGAAAGCAGAGCAGGAGATCAGGCTTCTTTCCCTTATTGCCAAGGAATCATTAGACGCTGTTTCCCTGCTGGATTTAAACGGGGATATTACCTGGGTAAACAACACTTTCAGCAAGATAACCGGGTATACCCTGGAGGAGGCTGTCGGAAGCAAGCACAGCGCCTTAATGTTCAGCCCTGAAACGGATCTGGCAGATGTCGCAGGTATGCACCAGAACTTTTTACAAAAACTTCCTTTCTCAGGAGAAATACAGGCTTATACTAAATCAAAGGAGGTTATTTGGTTGTCGATGTTTGGACAGCCGATGTACAATGAAGATGGCGAGGTAGACCGTTTTTTCCTCATCCAATCGAACATTACGGAGAAGAAAATATTGCAACTAGAACTTGAAGAACAGCAAAGATTGCTTACTACTGCCACCATCAAGGCCCAGGAAAGGGAGCGTGCAGAGATCAGTAGAGAGCTTCATGATAATGTAAATCAGGTACTTACGTCAATTAAATTATATACAGAACTTTGCATTGATGACCCCGTTCAGAATGCTCCTTTGATGACGCGCTCCGTGGGCTTACTACAATCGTGCATTTCAGAAATCAGAACACTTTCCAAGCGTTTATCTGCACCGTCATTAGGAAATATTCAAATTAAAGATTCTATTAGGGAGCTTGTGGAGCACATTGCAGCGACCCAGGTATTCGAGGTAGTGCTTGATGCAGACATTACCACGCAGGTTCCCATTTCAGAAGAATTGCACCTTGCTATTTACAGGATCGTCCAGGAGCAATTAACCAATATTCTTAAATATGCACATGCTACCCTTGTAACCATATTCTTTGACCTTGTTGATAATGAATTAATGGTTAAGATTTCAGATAATGGAAAGGGGTTTAAGCAAGGGCAAAAAAGTGGCGGTATCGGGCTTTCCAATATGGCTACACGTGCCAAAAGTTTAGGTGGTTCTTTTTCGGTAAATAGTTCACCAGGGCTGGGTTGTGTTATTATTGCCATGTTCCCCCTGGGATAATGCATGGATCAGTATATAGTGTTGCGATATTAAGCGGGCCATCCTGAATGCCCAAGAGTATAAAGTGCAGGGAGGAGATATGGAACATCTGCCCATGCCGTTTAAAAAAGCCAGGTTATTGTGCAAACGGCTAATAAAGTATCTTAAATTTAGATAAGGCTTACGGTGCAGCAACAGACAATTAATATAATCCAGGACATGGGGAAAAAGAATGCTTTATCCATCAATCCGACAGCTGCAATTAAAAGCAAATTACTGGATTCAATCAATGAACTGGTGTGTGCTTTTGATTTTGAAGGCCGTTTTGTTTATGTTAATGAAGCGTCCTATCGTATTCTTGGCTACATGCCCAAGGAGTTGATAGGTATTTCTTGTTTTGACTTAGTTGTTGAAGAAGACCGGAATGCTTCAAGAGATGCCGCCATGCAGGGCTACCAGGGGGCCGATATCCCTGTTTACGAGAACAGGTACATCCATAAAGACGGAAGGATTATTACCATATTTTGGGAAGGCGGTTGGGACTTTGGTGATAACATCTTATACTCCGTTGGCAGGGATGTTACTGAACAGCGTAGGCTGGAATTGCTCCAGCAGCAGCAGCACTTTGCGCTTTTAAATACACAGCGTGAGCTTGAACAATTACTTGATCGTATAACCGATGGCTTTATTGGCTTGGACAAGGATCTGCGTATAACCTTTTGGAATAAGGCTGCAGAGGTGATATCAGGACTTCGTGCTGATGAATCGATCGGACGTATTTTCTGGGAAGTGCTTCCTGAGCCCAGTTTGGAAACTGCTCAGGAGCATTATAACATGGTTATGAATGCAGGCGGGCCCTTGCAGATGGAATACTTTTCCAAACGCATCAATCGCTGGATAGAGGTGAACTCCTATCCGTCGGAAAGTGGCATATCTGTTTTTTTCAGGGATGTAACAGAAAGAAAAGATTTTCAAGAACAGCTTATCCAGGAAAAGGAAAAGCAGCAGCAGAGAATTGCCGGTGCGGTAATAAAGGCAACAGAAAAGGAGCGTGCGGAAATTGGCAAGGAACTGCATGATAATGTAAATCAGGTCCTGACAACAGTAAAGTTGTACACAGAACTTTGCCTTGCTGATGGCGGAAACCGGGATGAGCTGTTGCACCGGTCTATGGGACTGCTACAAAGTTGTATCAACGAAATACGTGGCTTATCAAAGCGTTTATCTGCCCCTTCTTTAGGTAAAATCCGGCTGTGTGACTCTGTCGCTGAACTTCTGGAAAGCATAAAGGTAGCAAACCGGTTTAACCTTGTATATGAACAGTATATTGCGCATCTGGAGGTAACCAATGATGTGCATATTGCCGTTTACAGGATTTTACAGGAACATTTTACCAACATCATCAATCATGCAAAGGCGACCGAGGTAGCCGTTACAATCTTTGTGGAAGACAATTCACTTATTGTAAAAGTAACTGACAATGGAGTAGGGTTTGATGTCCGGAGTGTGAATCCAGGAATCGGTATTGCCAATATGAGGAACCGTGCAGCGGAACTGGGTGGTATTGTTGAAATTCAAAGTGAAATCAACAAAGGATGTAAGTTGAATTTAGTGTTGCCATTATCCTGAAAGTAAGTGCAAAGTGAATGGCTTGCCATCTTGTATGAGCATTAACGAATATGGTACATCATCGGGTGTTAAAATTACCTCACACAGTTAGCTGCTGATAAAGAAGATGTAGCCAGATTTATAAAGACCATTGCTGATTGTTTAAAAGAAGGCATGCTCAAATTAAAAGCTAATTTCAGGTTGCGCATAAGAACCAGACACTACCAAACAACGCTTCACTTCAAGTCAGTGAAATCAAAATATCTGAAGCCCGGCCAGGAGTTGCCATGCTTCTTTTGCCAAGTATTGCCTGCTATACCCCGGCGGGCGCTACCTTCGCCGGGCTACCTAACATTTACTGCCATAAAGCTTTTTAACAAAGTCAGGATTTCCTGTTCTGCATCAGACCCCACTTTTTGAGCCATCTTACAAGATGCGCTGCTGAATGTTGTATATCCCGTCAGTTCCTTGAACTCTCTGGTTGTGATCGTTCTAAATCCCATTGACCAATCAGGAAAGTTCCGCTTCTCCAGCTCACCGGAAAGCAGCTCGATGATACCTTTGTGACGGGGGTCTTTGCTAATGGTCTGGTAAATGGAAAAGACCTGCTCTTTCTCCCCTTCAAGCACCTGAATAATAGATCCTTCATGGTAGAGCAGCAGGCCGGTAATACTACGAGCTTCGTTGTTCTGCCTACTTTTAAGGAGAATATTTTTAAGATCTTCATCCATATATGGGTAGGATGCAGCACTGATATAAACTAAGTAAATCATAGGATAAACGATGTAGTAGCAAAATTATCCATTAAGATTTATCTCTAAACGAATAAACAAAGAGATTGCGTGGGGTAGTGGAAAACCACTAAGTTGTTTTTGTATAGGCCGAGAATACTTGAACAAGGGTTCAGCAAATTATCTTTATTCATCAACAGCGCAAAAGTGAGGTTAACAGGGCACAGGATACAGCTGCTTCAGAATTACTGTTGACTTGGACCAAAAAGGAAAGGGTGCAACTTTCCTGATTTAATTACCTGTTTGTAATGAAGCTTGCTATTCTTCCTGCCATCTCCTCCCCCCTTTTTTATAGCAATTTTTTTACCTGAGAAACAGCTTCCGGCACCAGCTTCAAAAATTTATATACTTTCTGCTGATCGGGCTGAAAAGTCTGGCAACCATACAGGCATATAGAGGAGCTGAAAGGTCTTCAAAAAGCAACTTCAGCTCTCCCTGACCGTTTTTATAGAAGAGGAACTAATTGCTTGCCCTTTCCAGCTCCCTAACCACCCCATCAAAGTCTCCAGGTTTAAACTCACCGAGCCCTGGCTTTGGAAGTAGAGGAACAATATCACTGACTATTATTTCACACCTCCTTGTTTTTGACTCCCAAACAATCATAAAAACGCATGGTAGCCTGGTTCAGCGGAATGGTATGCACTGCACAGTACTCATTAGTCAATACGGATCTCTTGCCTTTCAGCAGTCCACCCCTTTCCAGTGCCTCTACTGATCTTAGAATACCCTTATCGCTATACGCTTCGGTATAAAGGTGGGAAACCTTGCGGGAGCAGTTCCACAGCTGACAATAGAGCTCCCCCTCATTCTTGGTTATAATGTGGGTAACATAGTTACCGATTGCCTTTGCATTGTTGCTATGGATAGTTTTTACATCAAAGGCTGAAGAAGGCTTGGAGTTTTCCTCCTCAGGCACAATAAGTGGGGCAGATGGTGGGAGCTTGTAGTACCTGCAGATTTACAACTGTTTGCTTTTTTGCTTATTGGAAAGCTTCGTCAAATCTCTTTCAACCGGAGGAATAAACTTATCCATACCATGGTAAAGCAAAAAAGCTTTTACTATCTCTCTCTAGATGGTCACTTTTTTTATTTGCTTCATTATTCCTGATGCTATCATAGATTCCTTTGTAATGAAAACCAACCAGTGGCGTTAAGATGGTTGCTCTGTATATTTTCTTAAGCGGCCAGAAACGGTAAAAGTTCAGACCCAAAATCACAACTTGTGACCTGCACATATGAAGCGTCAGGACAGCCCCAATTTAGCTTTTGGAGGATCAGTCCTGCAGTGAGTTTTGATCGGATTGCATATTTACAGGCATACCTACTTAGGGAATTTACAATGGGACAGGAATAGTGTAATTGTTACCTGCTGAATTGAAAGGAGGCATCCAAAGAGCTGGAAGCATACATTGCCGAAGCACCAAAGAAAGCACAGGCACTTACCAATTGCTGCTGCGAAAAATGACCATAAATCGCATGCTCAGAATCAGAAAGCGCTACCTGTATTACTTCTTCAGCCACAATAAACCGCAGCATACTTCCTGCACTGGGAAAACTAAGTTTGATTTCAAACATAGGTAAGTTTGTGTCGTCATACATGGCATCAGAACTTATCAGGTATCCTGTTAACCAGGTATTATCTGTAATACAAATTTGTATGCCAAAATGCAGATAATAATTTTATTACGTATTAGGTTATTATGAATTATGGCTGCTAAACACAAATTGATAAGGCGTAATTTTCAATGCTGGCCTTATTTTATTTTGATCATCATAAATGCACCGCGGCTTATTCAAGTCCTATAAGGCATTTGCATGATCATTTTTCCCTGTTTTTCAAGGTATATTTATTATGAACATTCAACGTTGGATATTATGCTGGTTCTTCTTCTGTGCAGGTTCTGATGGTAGCCTCTGATGGCGTTGTAAGCGCCAAAGGGGAGTTTTTTTGTTTCGGCGTTTGTGGGTAGGGTTGGTTTGCATTACCGGAATACCTGCGCACACAGATTTTTGAACTGTGTAGAAAAGGCATCCTGCACACCCTTTTGCAGGTTATGCAAAACTTCCTTATTGGGTGCACCTGCCTGCCGGATTAAAGCTTGTACCTGGCTATCCCTTACCCCTACTATGCTCTAGTTGTTCCATGTACCGCTCAGCATGATGGACAGCCCGTTTGCCATACCCATCACCTTGCGGGCTTGGTGTTGTAAAAAGCTGCTCAACCTGCTTTGGGGTGGTAACCTTGTTTTGATTTGTAGGAAAAGGCTGGGGCATTTTAAAAGAAAATGGTTGAGTAACAGCGTTGACCTGGTAAGTCAGCATTACCATCTTTGGTGTTTTGGTTTATTTCTTTCCATCTACCTGTTAAAAATATTTTCGCAACAATGTTGCAATTTTAGGGGTTTTACATACTTTCGTTTTGTGCGTGGCAATATCCACATATCAGCAAAGAGCTCTATAGCAGTTTTCCTGTTAATGGTATTTCTGTTTATGCAGCTAGGTAAAGCCTTGCACCAACATAGTCATACAGCAAAACCGCATCCATATATTGCTGGACAGGAGCTTAAAGCAGTATCGTATTGTGCAGTGTGCGACTTTCACTTTTCGAAGGATTACGACCATGATGCAATTACGTGTGCGGTTCCGGCTATTAGGGTCTATGCTCTTTATATATGCCATTTCAGAAGTTTTCTTACAGCATCAATCGGGCTTGTATACGCTGACCGTGGCCCGCCTGTATTAGCTTAATTACCCCAACCTTCCCGCGGTAGCACCGCTCTATTTTCCTGTTCCCAACATTGAAAGGCACACAAGTGGCATGCACCTGCCTGTAAAGTTTGTGGCCGGCTGTTGTTTCGGGACTAGCTGTAAGTAGCCAGGCTCCTTTCCATTTCTTTTTTTACAAAAAAAATCCAACCATGCTTGAGGCAATCAGGCTCACCAAATCCTATGGTGGGCACACGGCCCTCAACGGGCTCCACCTGACCGTTGAGAAGGGCGAGATCTTTTGCTTGCTGGGCCAGAACGGCGCCGGCAAAACCACCTCCATCAACATTTTCCTGGGCTTTGTAGCCCCCACATCGGGGGAGGCCCGTATTGCAGGCGTGCCTGTTTCCACCAGGGGGCAGGAAGCCCGCAAGCACCTGGCCTACATACCCGAAGTGGTGATGCTTTATGGTAACCTGACCGGGCTGGAAAACCTGGATTATTTCAGCAGGCTGGCCGGTTTTCGCTACCCGGCTGCCGAATTGACTGCATTTTTGAACAAAGCAGGTCTGCAGCAGGAAGCCCACGCAAAGAAGCTGGCCAACTATTCTAAAGGCATGCGCCAGAAAGTGGGCATTGCCATTGCCCTTGCGAAGAATGCAGCTGCCATCCTGATGGATGAACCCACCTCTGGTCTTGATCCAAAGGCTACTGCTGAATTTACCACCATCGTTCAGGGGCTTGCTGCCGAGGGTAAGTCGGTACTGATGGCCACCCACGACATCTTCAATGCGGTAAATGTGGGTACCCGTATCGGCATCATGAAACAGGGCCGGTTGGTGCATACCGTAGACACCCGTTCCATTTCGGCCAACGCCCTCCAGGAATTATACCTCGAAACAATCTAAACCAGCCACCTGCATATGCGTCTTCTTGCTACCTTCTTCTTTTTTGTTTGTGCACTTACTGCCCGTTCGCAGGTAGGTTTGGTTGGAAAAATTGCTGCCGGAAGCGGCGAAAGCCTCCAGGGGGCTACCGTTATCCTGAAAGGCAAATCCCTGAATCGCTCGGTGCTTACCGATAACAAGGGCATCTTCCTTTTTACCGACCTGCCCAGGGGTAACTACACGTTTACGGTAAACCATTCCGGGTTCGACAGCCACGTACAGGCCGCTTCGATTGGCGGGGCCCCACCGGATACCATCCGCATCACCCTTGCTGCCAACAGCCTGCAGCTACAAACCGTAGAAGTAGTCGGCCGCAGCGTGCGCAAATACAACAGCGATTATTCATTTGGCGCCACCCGTATTGCGGCGCTGAACAAAGACATACCCCAGTCCATTGCCACCATTACCAAGGAACTGATCGCCGACCGACAGGCCTTTCTATTGGGTGATGCCGTAAAGCTGACCAGTGGCGTGGTTCCCTCGAGTAATTACAACCAGTACGCCATCAGGGGTATCAGCCAGAATGAAGAAGGCCAGATCATCAACGGCATGCGTACCCGGCAGTACTATTTCCTGCAACCGCTCACCACCAACGTGGAAAGGGTGGAGGTGATCAAAGGGCCCTCCAGTGCCACTTTTGCTTCCGTTGACCCGGGGGGTAGCATCAACCTCGTTACAAAGAAGCCGCTGGATGTGGTGCGCAGGGAAGTGGGCATCAACGTGGGCTCATTCAGTACCATCAGGGGTACGCTTGATTTTACCGGCCCGCTGAATAAGGAGAAGACTTTGCTGTACCGCCTCAACGGCGCTTACCAGGAGGCCAGGAGCTACCGCGATTATGTGGGCAACAAATCCTTCCTGGTATCGCCTTCCTTAACCTACCTGCCCAACAAAAAGACCGCCATCAATGCCGAAATGATCCTGAGCAACATGAACGGCAACCTCGACCGGGGGCAGCCTATCTTCGGCGCAGTGGCAGGCGTGACCAGCCTGAACAGCACGCCCATCAGCCTTAACCTGGGTGCGCCCAACGACTTTTTCAGGTCGAAGGACTTTACCGTGATGGGCAATATCGCCCACCGGTTTACCAACAAGATCGGGTTTACCGCCGGCTTCATGAAGCAAACCTGGAGCGAAGACCTCCAGGAGCACCGCACCACCAATGCCTTTGGGGTAAACATGCAGGGGCAGCCTGTGAACGCGCTTGCCGCCATGCAATTTGTACAGCGGCGCCAGTTCTGGAACGTGGACAACCTGCAGGCTTACTTCGATTTTGCGCTGGCAACAGGCCCGGTGCAGCACAAGCTGCTGGCAGGTTATGATGGCAGCGCCTGGCACAAAACAAAGGGTGGTGGCCAAAATGCAGCCCGTGGCTTCCTGCTGCGCGACGGCTCGGTGGCCAACACCTTTGTGCCCGCCAATGCGGCCAATTACCAAACCATTACCATCGATGGCGTGGTGGTGCCCCGTCCCAACGTACCGCATTTCAACCTGGCCAACCCTACCAACCTGAACCCCAACAGCGATGAGTACGTACTGAATGTGCGCTCCGGGCTGCCACCTGCAATGACCCTCAACCACGCGGTATACCTGCAGGATGGGGTACAGTGGAAACGCTTTACGCTCCTTTTGAGCCTGCGCCAGGAGTGGTTTGAAGACATCACCAATTACAAATCAAACAGGGAGCGGTCCTTCACCCAAACCGTCCTGTTGCCCCGTATCGGCCTTACCTACGCGGTAACGCCCAATATCAATGTGTACGGCACCTACCTTAAAGGATTCCAGCCACAGTCGAACACGGTTACGCTGATGCCCAATACCGGCAGCTTTTCTGGCACCGCGAAGTCGGCCAACCTGTTCGAGCCCCTTTCAAGCGACTTAAAAGAAGTAGGCGTGAAAGGATCGTTCCGGAAAAACCAGTTGCACCTGTCGGCAGCAGCTTACGAGATCAACCAGCAGAACATCCTGATGAATGCCAATGTGCCAGCCTTCCCCGATTCGCTGGTAACAAGGGGTGCCGACCGCAGCCGTGGCTTTGAAGTGGACCTTGCCGGCTTCCTGATGCCCAACTGGCAGATTAATGCCTCCTACAGCTATATCGATGCGCGGGTGGTCAGCGACAGCAAGGCCGAACTTGTTGGTGCCCGCAAGGAAAATACACCTTTCAACAGCGCCAACCTGTGGACCCGTTACAATTTTGTGCAGGGCAGCTTCCTCAAGGATATGGGGTTGGGTGTGGGGGTGCAGCATAGCGGAGATAAAGTGCCCTGGTTCAGCCGGTCTTTCCTGGTGCCTGCCTACACCCTGCTGGATCTGGCCCTGTACTATACCCCTGGTGGCAGCAATATGCAGCTGGCTGTAAACCTGAATAATGTGACCAACAATACTTACTGGGTAGGGGCGCAGAACTACCTCCGGCTGTTTCCGGGCGCTCCACGTAACGTAATGATCAGTGCTACCTATAAGTTTTAAACAAGTGGAGGGAAAAATGCGGAAAAGTGTTTTGAATTTGATGGCGAAGCAGGTGGTGGCAACAGCAATGGGCAATAAGGCCGTGTTGTTGCTCATGTGGCTTGTGGTAGCCCTGATGGTATATGCAACCATAACCGGGGTGGCGACCTTTCGGACCCAGACCGGAATCAGAAAGCAGTTTCAACAGGAAGTAAGAAAGCATTGGGAAGAGATGCCCGACAAGCACCCGCATCGAATGGCCCATTACGGCTATATTGCGTTCCGGGCCAAACATCCCCTGAGCATTTTTGACTTCGGTGTGGAAAGCTACACCGGCAACGCGGTATTTCTCGAAGCCCATAAGCAAAACAGCGTCAACTTTTCGGAGGCAAGTTTCAGCACAGGGCTGCTGCGCTTTGGCGAAATGAGTATGGCCACCATCCTGCAGGTGCTGGTGCCGCTGGTGCTCTTCTTTATCGGCTTTGGATTGATTGCTACCGACCGGGAGAACGGAACACTGAAGCTTTTGCTAAGCCAGGGTGCTTCGTGGAAAGAGATCATGACGGGCCGCTCATTGGGCTTGATGGTAGTAGCCTTTACATTCCTGCTTGCTGCATTGCTGCTGCTGTTGACCGGGATGATCGTTTCATCCGCTGGGTTTACCCTTGATGGTAGCCTGCGCCTGCTCTTTTTAATGCTTACCTACGGTTTGTACCTCGCTATCATCTGTGTTACCGCTGTTGTGGTGTCGGCAGTGGCAGCAAGGGCAAGGGCGGCGCTGGCAGGGTTGATCGGGGTGTGGCTCCTGTTTGCCATTGTGCTGCCCCGTACCACGCAGGCTATAGGCACCTACCTGTATCCCGCTCCCTCTCGGATTGCTTTTGAAACCGGGGTTGAAAAAAATATCCTGCAGCTGGGCGACAGCCACAACCCGGATGATCCTTATTTCAAACGTTTAAAGGATTCTGTACTGAAGGTGCATGGTGCCACCTCAATAGAGGAGCTGCCGTTCAACTACGCCGGCTTCCAGATGCGGGAAGGCGAACGAATGAGTTCGGAAGTGTACAACCGCCACCAGCAAGCGCTGCTCCGCACCTACGAACAGCAGAACAAGGTGGCGCGCCTTTCGGCTTTCCTGAATCCCTTTGCAGCGGTAAAGCACCTCTCCATGGCCATGAGCGGTACCGACTTTCAGTCGTACATGCGGTTCCAGCAGCAAACAGAAGCCTACCGCTACCGCCTCGCGCAGCATATGAATGAGCTGCAGATAAAGCTGGTGAGTAATAAAAAGCTGCTGCCTGCCGACAAGCCCTACAGCATCAGCAGCGCCCATTGGAAAGCCTTTCCCGATTTCAGCTACCAGGGGCTGACGGGTGCCGCTGCCATCGGTGCGGAGGCGCTGTCGTTGGCGGCCTTACTTTTCTGGGCAGCCTTGCTCACCGTGTTGGTTTCTTCTCTTTCCAAAAAGCTTAAAGCAGTATAACCCATGTTATTTTTATTGATAAAAAATTTCATTTCCTCGCGGGTGGTGCTCACCGGCATGCTGATCGTGCTGCTTGCAGGGCTGATCGGCATCTATAACGGGAAACGCCACCTCGAAAGGCTGCAGGCCAGTATTGAACAGACCGCGCATTTCCAACAGGAACATATCGGCCGGAACATACAGTACCACAACAAGGACATGGGCCTGTTGCTGTATTACCTGCGCTTTGCCTACATCAACCAGGTGAACCCAGTCAATGGCCTGTCAATAGGACAGCGGGACGTAAACAGTTCTATACAGTTTATCAATATCCGCAACCTGGAAGCCCAGAAGTACGACACTGACCTGTACAACCCGGTAAACCTGCTAGCGGGTAACCTCGATCTTGGATTTGTGCTCGTATACCTGTTTCCTTTGCTGATCGTTGCCGTTACCTACAACCTGCTGTCGGAAGAAAAGGAAGGCGGCACCTGGCCGCTGCTTGCCGTGCAGAGCCATAGCCCGGTGCGGGTGTTGTTGCAAAAGCTGGCAGTGAGGGCCATGGCCATCTTTGCGTTGCTGGCCCTTTTGTTTTGCATCGCTGTTCCGGTATTGTCCATTCCCATCAACCAACTTTTGCTGGCAGTGATAGGGCTATCCGTTTTTTACCTGCTGTTTTGGTTTGCCGTTTGTTTCTGGGTTGTTTCCTGGAAAAGATCATCGGCCGGCAACGCGGCAAGCCTGCTCACTGTATGGGTGCTGCTCACCTTTATCCTGCCTGCCGGCATCAATAATTATATCACGGCAAAATACCCTGTTCCGGAGGCGCTGGCTACTACGGTAGAGCAGCGCGAAGGTTACCATGCCAAATGGGACCAGGATAAGCGGCCGACCATGGAAAGCTTTTATGCGCACTACCCGCAGTTCAGGAAATACCCCTTACCCGATAAGCAATTCAGCTGGCTCTGGTACTATGCGATGCAGCAGGGCGGTGATGACGATGCCCGCGAACAGGTAGCGGAGATGAAAAGCAAGCTCCGGCAGCGTGCCGCCGCCAGCAAGCGCATAGGGTTGCTGGTGCCCACCCTGCACACGCAGCTCCATCTAAATACACTGGGCCAGGCCGATCTTGAAAACCACCTGGGATTCCTGGACAGTACCGAACGTTTTCACGAGCGGTTGCGCCTTCATTTTTATCCTTCCATTTTTGAAGAGCGCGAAGCCAGGGCCGAGAACTGGAGCCGGTTCCAACCGGAGTATTTTACCGAAAACCCAGACCTGGACCGGATGGCCTTGTACCTGCCCCTGGTATTGATTACAGGTGTTCTTGTTGCGCTGTGTTGGTTCAACTTCCGGCGTGTAATGAATTGATAAGCAAAAATTAGCAGACTGAAGAACAGCAAAGATTATAAAACATGCAAACCGGAAAACAATACGACGTTATCATCATCGGCGGCAGCTATGCCGGTCTTTCTGCGGCTATGGCCCTGGGCCGATCATTGAAAAAGGTGCTGATCATCGACAGCGGTAAGCCTTGCAACCGGCAGACGCCGCATTCGCACAATTTCATTACCCAGGACGGCGAAAAGCCGGCTGTAATTGCAGGAAAAGCAAAAGAACAGGTGCTCAAGTATAGCACGGTAAGCTATATCCCTGACCTTGCCCTTAGCGGCGAAAAAGGGGAAAACGGCTTTACCATCACCACGCAATCCGGCGAGAATTTCGAAGCCCGCAAGTTGATTTTTGCCACCGGCATCAAAGACACTCTTCCTGATATACCTGGCTTTGCAGCATGCTGGGGCACCACGATCGTTCACTGCCCTTATTGTCATGGTTATGAACTCCGGAACATGAAGACAGGTATTCTTGCCAACGGCGAAAGGGCGTTACACCTGGCAGGCCTGGTGCATAACCTGACAAAAGACCTGACGGTGCTGACTTCTGGCAAGGCAGCATGGACGCAGGAGCAAATAGCAAAGCTGGACCAGCATCGTATCACCATCATTGAAACAGGGGTAGTCGAAATCATCCGGAATGGTGCGCAGATAGAAGCCGTCCTATTCAGCGATGGCAGCAAGCTGCAGGTAGATGCGCTGTACGCCGCTGTTCCGTTCACCCAACACTCCGGAATTCCTGCTTCGCTGGGTTGCGAATTGACAGAGCAGGGCCACATCAAAGTAGATGCATTCCAGCAATCAACTGTTCCGGGTGTTTATGCCTGTGGCGACAACGCAGCCATGATGCGTTCGGTTGCCAATGCCGTGTACAGTGGCAATGTTGCCGGTGCAATGGTCAATAAAGAACTGACGGATGAACAATTTTAACCCACAATGGGGCGGCAGGGTGTGTATGTAAACTGTGTTTTCTATACATAGGATAGTCATTTAGCAAGAAAAGCACTCCGTATCCTAACAATAACAGCATCGTATGATTTTTCGTTGTTAGGGGTATATCGAAGGTGGTAGTTTATTCTTCTTCTGCTCAAATGAGCGATATCCAGAAATCCTACCAGCACAAAGCTAACCTGTATATGGTTAAACCTTTTAGTTCAGAACACCTCCGAAATGCTTTAGAAACAATCCTTAAGAAAGATTCCTGGCAAGCAGCTTACCTGCAGCACCATTATATTATTAATAACAGATTTGTTCCTTTTACTGTGTCCATTGGATCTTTTTTTCACCGCCATTTGGCCTTTGATGCAGCATTGTCATCAGCAGAAACAAGAATGGAGTAAGCGCTACAATGGAGTAAGTCATGAGGTTCATTGAACTAATAAACAAGCAGGGGTATTCCTAGCTGCATCTTTCCTGTTGTTCATGGAATATTGGGTCAAAAGGTGGCTGCATTTCCATGGGGCCATTTTCATCTTTGATAATCGCCAATTCACCTGCCGGATATAGTACCCCGCCGATTATAGCATATGATTTTTGTCAATAGACAGAGCTTCGCACCGTAAATCAGCAAACACCAATTAGCTAACCTTTTGAATTGTGCGGGAGCGACTATGAAACCTAATCATACCATTTTGTGGGCTGACGATGATGTTGATGACCGTGAAATGTTTCGCGAAGTTCTGGAAGGCTATGCTCCGGATCATGAAGTTGTTGAGTTTCCTAATGGAGCAGAGCTGCTTACTTACCTGCGTGCTCAGGAACCCCAAAATTTTCCTTGCCTGGTTGTTTTAGATATGAACATGCCTGTATTAGGTGGAAGGGAAACCCTTACAGCAATAAAGACGGATAGCCGCCTGAATGATATTCCCGTTGCCATCTTTACTACTTCCATCATTCCTCAGGACAAATGCTATTGTGAGCGTTTCCAAGTAACAATGTTTACTAAACCTCCTAGCTATCCACAGTTAGAAAGTGCAATAGCGCAGCTATTAAATCTTTGTCAATTGGCACAGGTGGCATAATGATGAACTTAATGCAATAGACAAATGCAAACGGCTCCTACATAATTTGCGCGTTAATCTACAATGCTATGAAGGTTTTGAAGAAAATTATCTCCCATTGTATTGCTTTGGTTGCGCCCTGTCAGGATTGACGGAAATTTATCTTTATTCGCAATATGCCGGACGGATGTTGGTGTGCTGCATGCCTGCGCTATGCCACCAGAGAACAGGGAGCAGCTTTGCCGCAGCATCCATGCAGATAAGAGCGCGTGTTAACCCAGACCCAGATTCCTTGTCCTTCCGCTTCATTGCCATTCCATGTGCTGATTCCCCGGATTAACGCTTAATGCGATACCCTACTGGTTCAAACAGGAAGTATCAAACTTGTTTATACTGATTTTAGTTAGGCCAATTTGCAAAAGGAGCCAGGTGGCTACTGTTGCTAGCTCTTCTTGAGGTAAGTCAGCCTTTCAGGCTCCCTTTTAGGAATGGTGATGATTATACCAGAAGCACAAAGAAATGCTTACAATATCCTTTTTCGATAACCATAAATTCATTGATGAAGGGACACAAAATGTAAGGTGATCTGTTTGGGGATTTAAATAAGATAGCTGCGCTGGGGTATGGCACTTAAAAGGCTGTTTTCATGAAGGTCTCTCCGAGTTTCCCCAAAGCTAAGGGGATAAGCTTTTCATAAAGTAAATGTCCATTGTCACTGTTGGTAAATACAACGAGCCCTTGCTTGGACCTGGGAAAAAGGAGCACCAGGGTTTTAACGCCTAAATCGCTGCCTGTATGTAAAATAGCGTACTCGCCATTTGGCAAGGATCCAAAGTATTCCCAGCCTAAGCACATAGAGCTGTTTTTGCTTATAGTAGCCCTTGGTGTAATCATGTCTTTAAACAGGCTATCCGGAAGGTTGAAGCCGCTCAATACAGCCATTGCGAATTTGCTATAATCTTCAACAGTGGTCAGCAGGTCATCAGCAGCGTTTGGCTTTGTCGATTTGAAGGTTTCATAAGTATTTTTACCAGCCTGGTCATGCCATTTTGCAAATCTTGCCTCCAGGTTATCTTTCCAGGTTAACCGGCTGTCGTACATCTTCAGCGGTTTAAATACCAGCGTATCGCAAAGCGCTTCTAAGGATTTGCCGAATTTGTTTTCTAAAGCCTTTCTCAAATATTCAAATCCCTCTCCTGAGTATTGATGGTTTGTGCCAGGCGCAAAGTCAAAGCTTAACTTCCTG
>NZ_MTFE01000010.1:5160718-5212858 GCF_001953305.1 Cnuella takakiae | reverse complement strand
GGTGATTTTATATGCATTGGAGTCATTTTTGACATCAGGGTCAATCCAATAGTTTGCTAATGGTTCGTCCAGGTTCCATTTACCCATGCTTACCAGTCTCAGGGTCAGCATGGTGACAAGGGGCTTGGTTAAAGAAGCGACATTAAATATTGTATTTAGCGGAGCTGCTTCATCAGGTGTGAGTGCGCCATATACTTCTTTATGGGAAAGCCTTCCTTCCTTGATAATACCTATCCCGAGTACAGGTATGTTGTAACGCTGCATAAGCCCCTCAATGGTCTTTTCATTTATAGAACCGTTTTTGGTTTGGGCATTTAGGGGCGTAAATAAGCCAGCAGCCATGCATAAGAAGCAAATAATGACCAACTTTTTCATTGTAATGGTTTGTGCTTTAGACGCACAACTTTGGATGGGCGTTACAAAGCAGCAATGCAGGCATTGCTACGTTCAAGGAGCGGCCTTTGTCGTTTTTAAATGGGGATCTCAAGGGGAGCGTAAATTTCTTTTCCTATTCCAGCTTTTTGAAATTTCAGGGTGTCTAATATTAGGGCTCCATACATCAGCACATTTAAGAAGTCAGCTAGCTTTTTAAGCCCAACAGTATATACAATATCAACGTATTCAACTTAAGGCAAAAAAATTGCATGTATGCATTTTGTAGTTTCGCAACGAAAGTGGCACCCAATTATCATACATGAGCAGTTTTAGTAAAATTGATATTCTAAAAGAATTACAAATGCAATTGGAAGAGAGAAAACGTAAAACAAACCATTTTTTCTTTTCTGAATCGTTTGTAACGATTGAAAATTCTGAGTTTCGTAATTGCCTTTATGTAAACTGGATTGGCTATCAAACAGAAAGCTCTGTAATGACCGGATGTGAGCAGATGTTAAAGGCCCTTCAATTCTATAACCTAACTAAAGTCTTAAACGATAATACAAATGTTTTGGGCATTTGGACACCTGCTGCAAAATGGGTAGGAGAAAACTGGATGCCCAGAATGGAAGGAGCAGGGCTTAGGCAATTTGCATGGGTATACTCCCCAAGTAGAATGAGTCAAACCTCGACTGATGTAGCTATTCTAGCAACCCCTATACCTCAAATTATCAAAACCTTCTACAGTTTAGAAGAAGCTAAGCAATGGTTGCAAACTGAACAATAACTCCTTATTTAATCATTGACTACCAGAAACATACTGTTGTAAAACAGTTTAGAACATGACTTTATATAATATCATTAAGTCCATATAGGAAAATGCTAAGCTTTCTAAAGGGAGTTTAAGAAAGATAACTTTTAAAAAGTGCTGCTATTTGCCAAACATCTTTATTCCTTACAATAGGAAAGCATCTTCAATAATACCTGTTCAAGTGATTCATAAGTGTAAGGCTTTGTAAGCATTTCTGTGTGCATCCAATCACAAAACATTTTATCCATCTCACTATCTGAAGTTGTAAAAACAACTTTAGGTATAGTTTTATAACGTTCCTCTTTTTGTAGTTGGGTAAGCGTCTCCCTACCATCCATTACAGGCATATTCATGTCCAGGATGATCAAACTGGGAAAGCCTGCTCCATTTAGCTTTTCCAAGTGCTCCAGCAATAATTTGCCATGGAAAAACTGGTGTAGCTCATATTCAGGGGCTACCTCATTAAGCACTTCCCTAAATAGTTCTAAATCATCAATATCGTCATCTGCCCAGTAGATGACCTTTTTGCATGCTGTTTTTGCTTGCATTCAGATTGGTGTTTTATGCTTTTGTAATCACCTTGGATAGCTGTCAACAAGCAAGTCGGAAAAAATGCTGGGCTTTGCTGGGCATGGTGAGGATGTATAGCTTGTTGTTAGTTTTTAAAATGCCTACTAGACATGCCGCCCTGTGTAAAATTTAATAGCCTATGAAAAACCATAATGAAAGTAAACTCATCTGTTTAACAACATTACCTACAAAGGTCATATTTATTTAAACAACCATGTGTCCATTGTACATAAAAAAGGCCGCATGGAAATGCAGCCTCGCTTAAAATCCAATATCCTATGAAAAACCAGTGCAAATATAGGTATTAAGTAAATACACTTATTCAAATGCGTTTATTCCTTTTAATGTTACAATGCGGCACCATCAAAAACCTCTTCTGAAAAGAAGAGGTCAGTCACCAGGTGGCATGCATACTTAAAGAGGTGTTTTCAAAGAGTAAGAATTACTTGGGTTTTTCACTAGGCTAAGGAGATTTGGTTGGTTTACATATGTTTTACTAACATGTAATTGTTATTGATTATTATTCTAATTGTGTTAATAAAAAACTAACCTAAAAGAAACCCCTTTCCAAGTGGAAAGGGGGTAGTTAGAGTAGGTTTCCTTTGGAATGGTAGTATATGTGTTTTCTAAAGAGGGTTAAGGGTTATGGCTTTTCATCAGGCAAATATGATGTTCCGGTACGCTTATTCTATGTTATGACTAAATGGTAGGACTGCAAACATAAGACCTGCCAACTAGAATGAACTTATTGTTTTATGCAAAGAATGAATAATTGATGAGTTTGTTGGCGTTGTAATCCTGGAAGATGCGGATGTACTTAAGAAAACTCTTTTCCGTCATGTGGCTTGTGGATTAAGAAACAGGGTCACAAGGCATTAACCTGGAGTCATGCAATAACCAGCAGGTATCTTAATAAAATGCTGATACTAGTTTGTGGCCATACTGCCCGGCTTGGAAACCCGTTTCGCCGGGATGAAAATTGCGCAACATGACCGGTTTGGAATACTAAATCCGCAACCTTGGATTTCAACTTGCATCCTTTTAAGCCAACCCTTGCATCCAAAAGGTTGATTTCATGTTTGATGGCCCTGTCTTTCAGACACCTGGTCACTACATGTTCAATTATCCTTTGGCTTACGAATTTTGTTATACAACCATAAGCCTTATACATTGTAAATAGGAAGGCCGGGATAAATCTGCAGGACCGCCGAAATCCGGTCGATCTTCAGCAAGTGTAGTTGTATGCAGGGTTGTTTACTTCCACCTCGTACATGCATGCTCGATACATAAAAGGCGAGATCTCTACAATTACGGCTAACAAGTCCACAGTGGACAAGAAAGTAGAAGCCGTTTCTGAATGGATCAGCCGCAACGGGTTGGACTTATAATACAAGGGCCTTAGTTGCACTGTTTTGTATAGCCACACTTCCTTATCCTTTTCCGATGCGCTGAACACCATAACACCACCAACAAGCGGAGCCAAAAGTTTTAACCCACTATATTGAGTATGGGATGTTCATGCCTCCGTGAAAACAAATAATTTCCTAAGCCTCCGTGGGGGTGTCAATAAAATTTTGGTAATCTGTATTTCACCAAACAGCCCACCATGTATCCAAATGCGGGTATTTGGCCGGGCGATGGTTGAAACGCACATGTAACCATTAAAGCCCATTTCAGATATCTTCAAGAATGGTGTTAAGTAAACGTTGTTAGCTTGTTTGCCAAGTTGTGCCACATACTTTTGCAGATGTGGCTCTGCCTATGCCAGGGTGATATACTTAGGGAAATTTTTTTTGCATGATTTTATGTAAGTACTTTTGTAAGCCCTTACGTAAGTTAATATGAACTTTTATCAGAAAACAGGAAAGATGGCTATTGGCAGCCGCTTGCGCCAATTAAGTGAACGAATTACGGAGGAAGCCACACAGATCTACCAGCTCTACGATATTAATTTCCAACCCCGCTGGTTCCCTGTGTTTTACGTCCTCTCAGATGGCACAAGAAAACCCATTACCCAGATCGCCAAAGAAATTGGCCATTCCCATGTATCGGTAAGCCAGATCGTAAAGGATATGGTAAAGCAAGGTTATGTGGTGGAAAAAAGCGATCCTAAAGATGGGCGTAAAACCGTTGTGGAACTATCTAAAATGGGTAAAACCGTCACCTCAAAACTCAGTGACCAGCTCCTGGACGTAAACGCAGCCATTGAAAAGGCCCTGAGTGAAACCGATCACAACCTGTGGAAAGCCTTGGAGGAATGGGAGCATTTGCTGGAACGCAAGCCCCTGCTGCAGCGGGTACAGGAGCAGCGCAAGGAACGGGAACGCAGCAAAGTGCAGATCGTTGATTATACAGACGAGTACCTGGCCGCTTTCCGTACACTGAACCAGGAGTGGATCACTACCTACTTTGAAATGGAAGAAGCCGATTACAAGGCTCTTGATCACCCCAGAGCATACATCCTGGATAAAGGTGGGGCCATCTTCGTTGCCCTGTATGAAGGTGAGCCGCTGGGTGTTTGTGCGCTAATCAAAATGGAGGACGGCCAAAGCTATGAGCTGGCCAAGATGGCTGTATCACCCAAAGCTCAGGGCAAAAGCATCGGCCACCTGTTGGGGCGAGCCGTTATTGAAAAGGCCAAATTGTTGGGGGCCAAACGCGTGTACCTGGAAAGCAACACAGTGCTCAAACCTGCTATAAATTTGTACTACAAGTTAGGTTTTGAGAAGATCACAGGCCACCCCTCACCCTACGAGCGCTGCAATATCCAAATGGAAATCAAATTCTGATACAACTCCTCCCAACTTACTTAACAGATGTGGCTCTGCCTATGAGGGGGACTCAAATCAAGCTGGCAGTAAAATCTTGAATGTAGCTCCTTCACTTAGTTGCGATATTGCCCATATGTATCCACCATGGTTGTCCACCACTTTGCGGGCGATGGACAATCCTACACCTGTTCCTGGATATTCTGATTTGCCATGCAGCCGCTGAAACATCTGGAAAATTTTCTCTGCATATTTTGGTTCAAAGCCTATCCCGTTATCCTTTACCTCTATTAAGTAAAAATGGCATCCCAGTTGTTCAGGCAACACCCTGTGGGCAAACGCATAGCCCTGGACCTTTTGTGCAGTAACCACAATTACAGGCTCCTGATCAGGGTCGCTGTATTTTAAGGCATTGCTTATCAGGTTTTGCAGAAGCTGTTGTAATTGGCGTTTGTGGCCCTTTATTGTTGGAAGTTGTCCTACTCTGACCTGCGCCTTCTTTTCTTCAATAAGTAGCTCCAAGTCCGTTAGTACCTGCTGTACCTTAACATTCAGGTCTACCTCTTCTTTCTCGAGCGGCCTTTCATTTACATGAGAGAACTCCAAGAGATCATCTACCAAAAGCCCCATACGTTGGGTTGCATTTTCAATACGTCCGAAAATGATTTTTTCTTTTTCTGTTAACCGAGGCCCAAGACTCGATTTTAACTGATCTGTAAATGTTAACACCTTTCGGATCGGCTCTTTCATATCGTGACTGGCTGCATGGGCAAACTCCTCCAGGTTCCTGTTTGAACGTTCCAGTTCTTGATTTGCTGTTTCTAATTCCGCCGTTCTCTCTTGTACCCGCACTTGAAGATTTACCTCGTTTTCTTCAATTTTCTTTTTGGCAAGCACTTGTTCCGTCACATCTACCGAAATTGCAATGACTCCTAATATTTCACCACCACCGTCACGATAAGACTGGTACACAAAGTTCTGGTAAACAGTTTCCCACCTACCATTGCGAAGCAGTTCCACGGGACGCTCATTTGCATAGAAAGGATCGCCCGTTTGATATACCTTCTGCATCACCCCCTCCAAGCCTTGACCAGCAGCATCGGGAAGCGCCTCAAAAACGGGTTTATTCATTACTTGTTCCCATGGCTTGCCCCAAAGATTGATCATAGCTTCGTTTGCAATATCGATTACATGTGTTGGCCCCCGTAGAATACACATGGCAACGGGTGCTTGCAAGATCATGGTGCGTAGCTGGATTTCGCTTTTGCGAATTACCTCTTCCGCCTGTTTGATTTCGGTGATGTCACGGGTGGTACCTGCGACGGCCTCCACCTCCCCATTCTGATCAAGAACAGGAACAAAGATGTAATCATAGAGGCGTTTACCAAGTGTTGCATGTGGAAAGTGAACTTCACCGCGGACAGGTTTTTTGGTTGCCACTACTTGGTCTATCTCTCGGTGGTGCATCTCTGTGTGCCAGGGTTCATATCCGTTTTCAGGTAATCCTTTACCAATGGCTTCATTCCATGTTTTGCCCCACATGGTCAACAGCGCTTCGTTTACATAAGTAAAGCGGTAGTTCAGGTCAAATACATAGATCAGGTCTGGTGTGTTGGAGGTGATGGTCTCATAAATCCGCTTTTGCCGCTCTGTTTCTTCTTTGGAAGCATGAAGCGCCGCTTCACTATCTAAAGTTTTTTTTTGCGCAATGACCTGTTCTGTTACATCGTGAGAGATGGTAAATACACCTGTGGGTATGTCACTGCCATCACTATAATAGGGCTGATAAATCAGGTTAAAGTAATTGGTTTGTTCCTTTCCATTTGCAAGGAACACAATGGGGGTTGCTAAACTCCGAAATGTTTCACCCGTACTTTTCACCTGTTCAAACAGTTCAGTGATACCTTGCCCACTAAGTTCTGGAAGGGATTCCAGCAGTGGTCTCCCGATCATCTCTGGACCTTTTCCCCAGAGCTTATAAGCAGCTTCATTGGCCAGTTCCAGGACATGATGCTCACCTGTGACCAGCCCTACGACAAATGGGGCATGCATGAAAAGGTAAAAAATTTTTTCTATCCCTTTGAGTGCGTTTTCCCGCTGCGCAGCTTTGACTTGGGCAGTGACATCTTCCGATGTATGAATAATATACTCGACCTGACCTTTCTCATCTAAAACAGGAGCATTGGTGCTCTTCCAATACATTTCCAGGAAACCTCCTTCGCCATCTGGGATGTCATAACGCACCAGCGGCAGGCTATGCGAGACCTTATGCTGTAGTATGTACTCAAAAGAGTTCTGAAGGCTATGCACCCCCGATAATGAAGAACCTGCTTGATTTTCAGGAAATACCTCAAAATGACTCCTTCCAACTACTTCTTCCCTTTTCCTTCCAGATGTTGTTTCAAAGTCGTTGCTGACAGCGACAATAGTATAAATAGGTTTATCAGGAAGTAAAATCATGGTGATGCCTGGTCGTGCTGCAAGGAATCTAAACTCGCTGAAATGGTATGTATTACAATTTGGGATTGAGGCGTTCATATGCTCCTGATAAAAGTGGCTATAAGTGAAACAGTAAAAGTTTATATATCAAGTAAAATCCTAATATATTTTAATTGCTATTACACCATATTTATATACATTACCTCAGACACATTGCACATAATAAATCTTTTATTTTTCTTTTTTTATCAAAGGGCTGTGATTTAGGATAACTCCACTGCCAATAAAATCTTGAATGTAGCACCTTCACCTGGAGAGCTTTCAGCCCAGATATAGCCACCGTGGTTTTGCACCACTTTCTGTGCGATTGAAAGCCCAACTCCTGTACCACGGTATTCTGTGTTTCCATGAAGGCGGGTAAAAACATTGAAAATGCGCTCTGCATCCTTTTGTTCAAATCCGATTCCATTGTCCTTTACTTCTATCATGTGATACATCTTATTGGTGTCAATTGTTGCGGCAGGTGCTCCTGTATTTCTTCCTTTCACCAGCCGGGTTGTAATTCGAATGATAGGAGCAATACCCTCTTTACTGTATTTAAGAGCATTGCCGATTAGGTTTTCGAAGAGCTGCTGCAACTGACGGGGACGACCTTTGATGGTTGGCATTAGCTCTACTTCTACTGTAGCGCCCATTTGCTCAATGTGCAGTTCCAAATCATCCAATACAAAAGAAAACATCTGGTTTAAGTCTACCGTTTCCACTGTGCTCACGCCTCTGGTAACATGGGAATACACCAATAAATCATCAATCAAGGTGCTCATTCGTTTTGTTCCTGCTTCCAGCCGTACAAAATAACGCAGGTCTTCTTCCTCTAATTTATGCTCCAGCCGCTCTTTCAACCGATCCGCAAAGAAGTGGATCTTGCGAATGGGTTCCTTCATATCATGAGAAGCGGCGTAGGCAAATTCTTGCAGGTTCTGGTTGGAGCATTCCAATTCGATCACCTTCCTTTCCAACTGCTCTTGCAGGTTTTTCATCTTGGTGTATTCCGTAAAGTGTACCACCACTTGACCATCCATTCGGGTAGCAGTCATGGTGTTGTAAATATCTAGCCCATCCATATTATAATGAATGTCCCAAGTATCAGCTATACCCGTCACGTAAGTTTTTACAATATTGGAAAAGCTGGTGGTTTGAAAATATCCTGGAAACACCTCACCCACTCTTTTATTGAGCAATGCCTCTGGAGTAGTATTGGCATAAGCAGCGTACGCCGCATTGGTTATTTTAAAACGGAAGTCAATGATTTTTTCCTTATCAAAGACGGGTTCAAGTACCTGCAAGGGCGAATTGACGACGTTGATAATCTCTTGTAGGTAAGTATTTTCTCCTGATAAGCGGGATCGTTCCTTTTCCAGCCGCTCGGCTACCATGCGGTCGGTTACTTCCTCATTGGAATGGACGATATAGTTCACTTTTCCATTTTCATCCAATATGGGTATATTAATCGCCTCCCAGTACCGTTCCTCAAATACTCCTTCTGCATTTACCACATCATAGCGCTGTGGGGAAAAACCATGCGTTATCTTTTCGCTTACCACTATATCAAAAGAAGTCCGAAGTAGATTAGCTCCCCCATCACCAGGGTTGGGGCTTGGAGGAAAGACCTCAAATACACCCTTTCCTACCATCTTTTCTTTTAGAAGTTGTGCAGAGCGTAATATACCGTCCGTTACTGCCACAATTGTATAATGGGGTGGGTTGGCTTGTATCAGGACACGATTGCCAGGTGTGGCTTCAAATAATTGAAGGGTGAAAGGGGATAGTTCCATCATCAGGAAGCGATTCCAAAGTAAACAAGGGAATAAATATAAGGCTTTCATGTAACGTAAGCTCAGCAGACAATCTTTAATTCAAGCCACCACATACCACAATGATTGACATGGCTCTTCCTATGTGGGGGATTTGGCTTACTACCAATTGGCAGCTTGTTCTTTGTTGACGCTGTACTGTTCAACGATGTCGCCCTCTCTCCACTTGGGACTGTACATTACAAAGAAGGCCAGCCATACCGTTCGGGAGATGCGCATTAGCGGCGGTTGGAGTGCAACCAACAGGAAAGCATTGATGCCCATCCACCAGAAAAAGCGGCTGTCCTTCAGGGAGAAGCCGATGGTGGTCCACCAAAGCACCAGCGTGGCCACGCAGACAAGCACAGCCAGTACATAGCTGATCATGTTGGTACCATAGTAAAACCCTGGCTCCATGTCCAGCGGCTGGCCACATACAGGACATTTGTCGTGCATCTTCATGGTGAGCTTCAAGTTGTAGGGATTTTTGAACTGAAACATGTCACCACGTCGGCAGCGGGTGCATTTTGACTTTAGAAGACTTAAAATAAGGTTTGGTTTTTCATCGTGTATTTGCGCACACATAGGATGTCAATTTATTGTTGAATAAAGTTTTTACGAAATTCATCAGGCGTTACTCCAACATTCTTTTTGAAGAAGCGGTTGAAGTAGGAATTGTCTTGAAAGTTCAAATCATAAGCGATTTCTGTTACCGTCATGTCAGCGTTCGTCAATAGGCGCTTTGCTTCCAACAGTACCCGATCCCTAATAAGGTCCCCAGCTGTCTTACCCACCAGATCCTGACAAAGCGCATTTAGGTGGTTGGACGTGACGTACAGCAGGTCAGCATACTCTTTTGGCAGCCTTATAGTACGGAATTGTTTGTCTATGAGGTTTTGGAAGCTACGCAGCAGGGTGAGCTTTTGCTGGGGCACATTCTTCCCTTTCCTACTGGTGCAACTACGGTCAACGGTGATGAAAAGCTCCAGCAGCTTCAGACGGATGAGGTCCAAATTCTGTTCTTTGCTCTCGCCTACTTCTGCCAGCATGGCTTCAAACAGACTGGTCACTTGGGAGTTTGCGGATACTGGGAGTTGGCAGATCCCATCTTCTGCATTGCCTTGGAAAAAATAAAACCGATCCAGGTAGTGGCCGTTCTGTAAAAATGTAGTAAATAGAACCTCATTGAAGTGAACAATGTAGCCGTCCACCTCACCTTCAAAATGCCAGCTGTGCACCTGACCTGGGATCATAAAGTAGATCTGTAACGGTCTTACAGGGAATTTCTTAAAGTCGATGATGTGGCCTCCTTTGCCTTTGGTAAAGAGCACCAAATGATAAAACGAATGGCGGTGCGGACGGTGAAGGTGCTGGTAGTGCTTCTCTAGGTAGGCTCCGAACCGTTCGATCAATAGGTCTTTCTGTGCCATTTGATCGATGGTGCAGATGTCGTAAACAGGAATAGAAGCCTTTGCCATGATACCTTTGAATTTTCAGAGCAAAGGTACTTGGTGCAGAATGCTGGCTCATGGAACTGGTAAGAGCTTTTATGGTACTTTTTACCGATTATTGTTAACGTGCTAACAATATCACTCACCACATCATGAGCGATGTGGCGCTTGCTTTGTGGTGGTGGCAAGAAAACTTCTGAAGACAATGAAAAAGTGCCTTTGAGCTGCTATGCCCTGCTGTCGATGCTTAAAATACTATATTCAGTCTTCCAACCAACTGCCATGAGGAAAATCTGGTTACCATTGTTCCTATTCTATATCGTTCCAACTGTTTCTGCTCAGAAAAATGTAGCTGATAGCTTTTTACGTGTCTTGCGTGCTCACAAAACGGACAGCCAGCAAACCAAAACGGTGCTCACGTGGTTAGAGAAGAAAAATGGTGGACTTCTTGGCTCTTCCAGTTATTACCCGAATCAAATCATGCAAATAGGGCAACAGTACGGTAATAAGGATGTACAGGCGATGGGGCATGCCCTCGTAGGTTATTACCACGGCACACAGAATAACCCTTCATACGCCCTGGAGCATTATTTGAAAGCGCTGGCGCTGGGCGAACAACGAAACGATAAGCAGATCATGTTGCGCCTGTACCATTTTGTGTCCTTGCATGGTGAGCCGAGAAAAAGCATCGAATACCAGCAGCGGGTGATTGCACTCTCCAAGCAGACGGGCGAAATGAATTGGGAAGCGATGGCCAACCAGCAAATTGGCAACACATACCTGAACAAACTGCAACAATATGACTCCGCCTTGGTTTACTTGCAGAGAGCCTACGAAAAGACCCAGCAACTGGCAAGCACAGGAAAGCTAACATTTGCGAATGATGTTTTTGTACCTATCTCCCTTGGCTACACATTTATGAAGCTGAACAACCCGACACTGGCACTGGCTTATTTCAGGGTGGCATTACAACCAGCCACCGAGCGCAATGTAAGTCTTGACAGGGTTTATGAAGGCTTGGCCACTTTTTTCAAAGAGACCAACCACCCTGACTCGGCGTTCTATTATGCTAAGAAGCTGTACCAGCTGTCTGAAATACCTTCAGCCAATTACAGTACAACACGAAAAGCAACGGCCTCCAGTCTGTTGTATCAGATATACAAGGAAAGAGGTAACACAGATAGTGCGCTGAAATACCATGAGGTTTACAAAACAGCCAGTGATAGCGTTAATAGTACCGCTCAAGCCCAAAGAGTAGAGAGTTTGCTATCACAAGAAAAAGAACGCCAGGCTAAATTGGCACTGACTAAGCATGAAGAGGAAGAGGCACGTAAACACAACCTTCAATACGCTGCCATTGCTTTTGGGGTGGTGATGCTGCTGATCGGATTTTTGGTGCTGAGCCATTCTGTTCTTGCCAACCAAAAGACCATTCGCTTTCTTGGTGTTGTTTCGCTGCTTATTGTATTTGAGTTTTTGAACCTTTTGCTGCATCCGTGGTTGGGTGCA
This sequence comes from Cnuella takakiae, assembly GCF_001953305.1. Classification (GTDB taxonomy): domain Bacteria; phylum Bacteroidota; class Bacteroidia; order Chitinophagales; family Chitinophagaceae; genus Flavisolibacter; species Flavisolibacter takakiae. Next base: position 5,201,082 of record NZ_MTFE01000010.1, on the reverse strand, counting down.
ATAACCCACCACTCCCCCGTGCTCATGCTCTTAGCTATGGTTTGTGTGGCAGCCCTGTTGGTGCCATTGCATCACAAGTTGGAGCACTGGATCACACATAAGATGGTAGAGAAGAACAACCGTATTCGCCTGGCAGCAGCTAAGCGCACTATCCAGCAACTGGAAGGCGGAACGGAAACGGTGGTTGTGAACACAGAAGCTGGTACAGAGCAGAAGCACTAACAATAGGCTCAACACACCATCTCCGACGTGGCTCTTTCTATGTGGGGGTGGCAAATTAGTCAATCGGAAGGAGTACATGGAAGGCAGCGCCTTCGCCAGGTTTGCTTTCGGCCCAGATATAGCCGTTGTGGTTTTCCACCACCTTTCGAACAATGGATAACCCGATTCCTGTTCCTCTGTATTCCGCATTGCCATGAAGACGGGTAAAGACATGGAATATGCGTTCAGCGTCCTCTTTTTCAAAACCAATACCATTATCACGGACGGTTAGGCAGTAAAAGGTTTTTTGTCCTTCCTCAACAGACAGGTGCAAACTTGTTTCATTACCCTGCATCTTTTTACAACTGATCTTTATTTGTGGAGCCACATCGGGCTTGCTGTATTTAAGTGAGTTGCCGATCAGGTTGTGAAAAGCTTGCTGCAATTGACGATGGTGCCCTTGAACGGTGAAGAGTTTGTCTACCGTAATAGTAGCCCTTTTGTCTTCAATTTCCAGATCAAGATCTTCCAACACCAGCTCGATAAGTCCATTCATGTTGACGGCTTCCAAGGTGCGTGGCCGTAGGCTGATTTGGGAGTAGGAAAGCAAATCATCAATAAGAGAACCCATGCGCTTCGCCGCAAGCTCCATGCGCTCAAAGGACTGCTTTTCCAAATCAGTCATGCGGTCCTGCAACGTACTTTTTATTCGATCACTAAAGAAGTGAATTTTGCGGATGGGTTCTTTCATATCGTGGCTGGCGGCATAGGCAAACTCTTCCAGGTTCACATTGGAACGCTGTAACTCTTGATTCGCCTTCTGCCATTCCTGTGTCCGCTCCTTTACTTTTTCCTCCAGCAACAGGCGACCTTGTACCCGTTCTGACACATCTGTTGCGATGTTCATAATAGCATACACCTCACCATTTGTATCAAATAGCGGCGTATAGCTAAAATCATAATAGCCCCGTGTTAATTTACTATTACGCATCACATCAACAGGTGCTTCCATTGTCTGAAAGGTTTCTCCACTGGTGTAGACATCATCCAGTATTTTTAAAAAAGGCTGGTTTTCCAGCTCAGGCATGATTTCGGCAAAGGACTTTCCAATAACACCGTCTCCTTTTCCCCAAAGCTCCATTATTGTAGTATTGGCCATTTCTACCACCAGATCACGCCCCTTGTAAATGGCTATTCCAATGGGCGCTGCTGTAAGCAGGGAGCGAAAACGGGCTTCACTTTCCTGTAGTTGCTTAAAGTGACCCTTCAATTCCTGGTGAGCCTGATTATCTTTCTCTGCTTTTACTTGGGCGGTAATATCTTCACAGCTATTAATGACATAGGCTACTTCACCATCAGGAGATAGAACAGGTCGGTTGCTGACTCTCCAGTATTTTTCAGTAAAGCTGCCATCTTCATTTTTTAAATCATAACGCTGTACAGGTAGAACATGTGGTTCTCTCTTAAGTATAGCGTGCTGGTAGGAATTAAACAATTCACTTCCGCCAGTATAATTTGGATCCGTGTTAACGGGAAAGGCTTCAAAAACACCTTTACCAATCACCGCTTCTTTTGTGGATTCTGTCTGTTCTAAGAATGTAGGTGTTGCTGCTAACATGGTTAACTTAGGGAGATCAGCTTTCACCAGAACATTATTACCTGGCAATGCCTCAAAGAGCGCCAAATAATACGGCTCAGGTATTTGAAAGGGAGTGAAAGATTGATCTGGCATACGGGAAATAATGTAGATAGTAATTATGATAATTACTCATGAGATCATCAAAACCACATCATACCTTTTCAGATGTGGTTCTGTGGTGAAGACAGGAATGTCATAGTGCATTGAGTTTGTGCAGAATTGAATAGTCAAAAATAAGTTCAGGTCTTAATGCTTGTTTTGGGATTTTTAGGGTGATCATTTGGTTTTGGGTTGCAACCTGGGTTCCAGAACAGTATTTGTGAACTTCTGTGCTCTTCCCCACTTTTCGCTCATTTGAAAGTTAACATGAACAGTTAACTTTAAAGCGAGCATAGTATGAAAAAGACACAGTTTACAGAGACCCAGATTGTCAAGGCCATTCAGGAGCATGAAGGTGGCAGAAAATAAGAGCACCAAAATCCTTCCTGGGCTTATCTCAGAAACTGGTTTGAATAGATAAGCGCTTTGCGGATTGGACTATAAAAGAGCGTCAAAGGAGCAGGGGCTAACCGGAGCCGTTTTTAAAGGTTGTACCATATTTTTATGGCAAACAATGGGGAAATTAGCATAACCCCTAATTTCACGGTTCACCCTTATGACCAACGAACAACTTACCTCCCCAGGGCAACCAGAGCAGCAAGTACTGGCAATTTTTGAGGCAATTTCCGGCAACAGCATGCTCATTCAGACTGATGCACCCAAATTTACCATACTTGCGGCTACTCCTGGATATTGTAATACTTCCGGCCGTACAAGGGATTTCTTGATTGGAAAAGGAGTTTTTGAAGCTTTTCCTGGAAGTGATAACCCCAAAGATTCAGGTACGCATGCTTTGCATGATTCCTTGATGGCAGTGATCGAAAGCAAAAAGCCCCAGTTTTTACCCCTTCACCGGTATGATATTCAAAATACCGATGGCCGTTATAAAGAGAAGTACTGGAAGACGAGTAACGTGCCGGTGTTTTCCCCCGATGGTGAGGTTACTTATATAGTGCATACATCAGAGGACATTACAGGTCAGGTAATCGCAGAGCAGCATGCATTGCCTGATAGTGGAATTGAAAAGGCATATAGATTTTTCATGAACGCTCCTGTAATGATGGGTTATGTTAAAGGAGAAAATTATACCATTGAACTTGCTAACGAAGGGTTGCTTGAGATCTGGGGAAGATCCGCGGATGTAGTGGGCGAGCCATTGTTTTCAGCTATTCCTGAACTCGAAGGCCAAGGGCTCAAAGACCTACTTGATAAAGTTAAAACAACTGGAGCGCCATTTTTTGCATATGAATACCCCATCCGGCTGGTACGAAACGGCAAGGAAGACGTGCTTTACTTTGACTTTGTTTACAAGGCTTTTTATGAAGAGGGCTATGGAAATTTACCTAGCGGGGTGGTAAGTGTAGGTCATGAGGTTAGTGATAGGGTAAATGCAAAACAAAAATTTAAAACCATTCTTGAGCAGGCTGCGGATCCAATTCTGATCCTAAAAGGTGAAGACATGGTATTAGATACAGCCAATGATGCGCTTTTCAAAATGTGGAAAGTTGATCATTCAGCAATTGGCAAAACATTCCTGGAAATTTTACCAGAGATGAAAGGTCAGGGCTTTTTGGAATTGTTGCAACAAGTATATCATACGGGTGAAACATTCCAGGGGTTTGAAACACCGGCAGTCTTTGATGAGGAAGATGGAACAAACAGGACGGTTTACTTCAATTTTACTTATCAGCCATACCGGGAAGCAGACGGAACTATTTCCGGCGTATTGGTGTTGGCAAGCGATGTTACAGGGCAGGTACTGGCTAAAAAGGAGATCAAAGAAAGCCAGGATAAACTCAGGTTAAGTATAGAGCAGTTTGATTTAATTGCCAAAGCCACACAGGATGCTGTTTGGATCTGGAATCTGGAAAGCGGAGCCGTGTTATGGAATGAATCTGTCGGCATCAATTTTGGTTTTAAGGCAGATGAAATAGAACCAACAGCAACCTGGTGGTATGAGCACATCCATCCGGATGATCGCGAACATGTAACCCACGAAATCCATCTTGTGATAGATGGAAAAAGTAAGAGTGGTGATTTCTGGATGGGAGAATACAGATTCCTGTGTGCTGATGGCCTTTATAAAACAGTTTTGGATAGGGGTTACGTGCAGCGAAATACAGATGGAGCAGCCATTCGTATGATTGGATCCATGCAGGATATTACAGAAAGGATCAATCATGAATTATCCCTTAAAGAAAGCCAGCAAAAATGGCAACAGCTTGCCGATGCTGTTCCGGCTTTTGTATGGTCGGCAACGGCAGATGGACATATAGACTACCTGAACAATCTGTGGTATGAGTTTACAGGAATGTCACAGGATCAATCTTTTGGTTCGGGATGGACCCGGGCATTGCATCCAGATGATGTGGATCGATGCGTTTCTGCCTGGCATAATGCCTGGGAAAAGGAAACTCATTATGAAGTCGAGGTGCGGTATAGGAGCAAAGAAGGTTATTACCGTTGGGTGCTGGTAAGAGGGGTGCCTATCTTTAAAGCGAACGGTCAGCTCCAGGCCTGGTTTGGCACCAGCACAGACATTCATGACCAGAAAATGCTTTCTGAAAACCTGGAAAAAATAGTTGCGGAGCGAACGGAAGAATTGAAACGCTCAAATGCATCCCTGGAGCAGTTTGCCTATGCAGCGTCCCATGACATGAAAGAGCCTATCAGGAAAATTCATTTCTTTTCCGACCGGTTGAAAGGGCGCCTTGCAGATAAGATGGATGTTGAAGACTTCCGTATGTTTGAAAAGCTTGAAAAGGCAAGCAAGCGTATGTCTACTTTAATTGATGACCTGCTGGCCTACTCTCAAATATCAGAAGGGGCGGTTGATTTGGGGCAAGTTGACCTAAACAAAAAAGTGCAACTTGTTTTGGAAGACTTGGAATTAGAGTTGCAGGATAAAAAGGCAAGTGTTAATGTGGGTGTCCTTCCTGTTGTTACTGGAAACCGTCGGCAATTTCAGCAGCTATTCCAAAACCTGATCAGCAATGCTTTCAAATATAGTAAACATGATCAGCCGCCTGTAGTTGATATCCATGCCCAGGTTGTAATTGGGAGCCAGGTCAAACCAGATCTTCCAGGTAAAGGCAATGGAAGGAAATACCACCTGTTGGAAGTACGTGATAATGGAATTGGTTTCAATCAGGAGGATGCAGAAAGAATATTCGATGTGTTTACCCGCCTTCATGGCAATTCCGAGTATAGTGGCACTGGTGTAGGATTATCAATTGTCAGGAAGGTAGTGGATAGCCATGGTGGATACATATGGGCAGAAAGCACTCCGGGGAAAGGATCAACTTTCAAAATCCTACTGCCAACAGAACCATAAGCAATCGGCCATGTGCCTGCCATTAATGGGTATCGAGTTTCAGCAGCTGACTTGCAATTCCTGATAACCATAAAGTATTGCTATTTCGCTTTTCGCTTTAAGGTAAAGTTGGCCGGTTAGGAGCATTCCTTTGACTATTGACAGTTTGCAGGCGCTAGTCGGGTTGTGGTGCTCCAGAGTAAATAGGCCGGCCGATGCTCCTGGCTGGAGGAACCAAAAAGAAGCCGTAATCTGGCAGGTTATACCAGCGTAAAGGACGAGATAGCCGTGGTTAAGGTCTGCAAAACAAGGAGGGGCACTTCCCGGGTCTACGACCCCACCGCCGGCACCATCACATTCCCAGGATTTGGCGGCAAGATGACTAATCGGCGCAAAGGGGGGAGGCCCAGGTCTCGGCTAAGAAAGCAAACCTTTACCCAATATTCTATGAGGTCGGTTCGTTTAAGCGGTAATCCTCACTCAGGCTGAATTTGGATGCTTGCAATTACTCCAGTATTGCACTATCAGTTTCAACTGATCTTCTACCTGTTCAATAGTATAAGCCTTAACAAAAAAGCCCTGAACCGTTAAGTCATAGGCTTATTCAACAACTTTTTTCCTGTAGTCTGTGGTAAGAAATACAAAGGGAATACCCTTTCTTCTCAGATAATCATCCTTTTGAATTTCATCTCTGAGTTCCAGGCCATTCATCACGCCAACCCGGATATCGGATAAGATTATGAAAGGTTGTTCTTGAGCGCCTCTTAAAAAATCCAAAAACGTTTGGCCATTCTCAAAGTACTGTCGCCTATTTGGAATTTGAAGCTTATAAAAAGCCGTTTCAAATATTTCCTGGTCCTCCTGGTCATCTTTCAGGATCAAAATGGGGGCCATTGCTTGCCATAAGGTGGTTTAGAGTACGGCATACAATTGATGGACCAATTCAAAATGAAGAGCCCCGGTAGAAACCAGGGCCGATTGTAGTATATCAGAATAACAATGTTAGAATATAGATTGATAGGAATTATCCGTAGGAGCAAGGTTGTCAAACCACTTCTTTAGTTTATGAATCGCGTATGCCTGATCTATAAACCTTTTGCCTTTATAAAATAAGGGTGTGTTCAACCGGGATGCAAAAAGGTGGCTTTTTGCGCTTTTCAACCGGGTGAAAAAGGCAATTGGAATTACCCTCGTCTCTGATTTCCGTTGCAGCTCTTTTAGCATCTCCCAGGCATCAAAACCAGGCATATGTAATTCGATCAGGATCAGATCGGGAAGAAGTTCACCTCTTTTTGAAAGATGCTCCAGCAATTTGTATAAGGCAATCTCTTCGTTTGCATAAAAGGTGATTGCACCTTGAATACAATCCTTTAAGAGGTTGTCAGTTAATGCAAAAGCATCTTGGTTGTCATCCAAAATAAGAATACGCATGCGGTAGGCAGTAGGGTACTGAAGAGCTTGTTGTGCTCAAATGTAGTAAGTATACCACTGTCTTTTAAGTAAAATTACTGTTCTGGTAGTTTTTTGTGCATAACTCCATTTTGGTTTTAGGACGGGTAAAAGCAAAAAGGTCCCCTGAAGAAAACGAAATCGCATCAAAACCAGACTGCTTAATTAGAGTAAGTACCTTCCTGAGCAACGCAATGAACTCCCACCGGAGCGTTTCCTGGAACAAGCAGCAAGGGAAGGAAGGGTGAAACACTCCGGGCCTGGAGTTAGAAAGAATGGAACTATTTTTTATGCAAGTATTATCATTACTGCTTTGCATGACGAGAGCGGAAAGGTTGTTGGTTTTACCAAACTGACGAAGGAGTTGACTGAAGATGAAGTCAAACAATTAAGCAACCATAGAATTCCGGAGCAGTGAGGCAAATAAAGTAGCCCCTGTAGAAACAAAGGCCGCAACCATACTTAACTGGTATAAGGAATTAGCAGCACAAAGGTGGTAGTTTAAGTATTTATACAGTGTAGTACAGGTACTACTTTTTCTTTAAAACTTTAAGTTAAGTTCCTGATCTATCCGCCTGATTTCTCTTCTCCCTCTATTTTGACTTAGGCTGGTCACTACTGCTTCAAACTGTAATCATATGGCACGCCCATTGCAAAATGCTGTTGCCTGGGTAGGCTACCCATATGCGGCCTTAAGGATTATGGCATTTAACCCTGCCGATGTTTTTTCTCCTGAATATCGTTTGAACACCAGGAAAAAGGCTTTACCACCGTTTTTTTCATGGATGTTTTCCTTGCGGAACACTTCTGTTCTAATGGGTACCATTGAGTGTAGGTAGGTTTTGCTACTCTAAAGCTATGGGGCCAAATGTGCCAGTCCTGATTCCTGGATGACAGCCTGATCAGCGGAAGCGGAAGGCTACCCTTAAAGGACAAACTATCCTTACCTGGAATAATATAGCAGTAGCAAAATAAAGATGCCTGCTTGTGCAGGCATCTTGTTGCGTCGTATGGAAGAGCAAAGCGACTTTACATTTTGATAAGTTTTACCGTTTCCTGTGCGACCTTATAGCATAAAGCTGCCAATGGTAAAAGCAAACATATTTCGTTTGGTGAAAGGTGGGGCATTCCTGGGGATGGTAGATGAAGCACTAATTTATGCTAACCTCCTCATCGATTAAAACAAATTTGTATACAAGGTGAGGCGTTAGAGCAAACCCCTTAAGAAGTTTTAATGGTTCCTACCTAGATATAGCGGCGCTGGGCAGGTATGTTTGAAAAATCATTTTCAGCAATGCCAAACACTCCTCTTTGTCATACCCTTTACGGAAGAATGGCGTTTTGATCATTTTACCAAAAAACCTGTCAATGGCGTTTTCTGAAGCGGTAAGTATAACAATTGGAATCTTGCTATACTTCTGATCCTCTTTTATACTGGCCAGCACTGTCCGTCCATCCATATAAGGCATGTTCAAGTCCAGGAGGATCAGGTCCGGCATCTGCCTATGCAAATCACAATCTGCCAAATTACTCATTAGCTCATAGCCGTTTTGAGCAAACATTAGTTCAATGCTACTGTGAATTTCAGCAATACAGGATTTTTAGAGCTCCTGTTGGTCATGATCATCATCAGCAATTAATACCAGCATATCACAGGGTTGTAAAGTATAACTACCAGGCAATAATTCCTGCTCTCCTGTAATTAGGTGAAAGCGCCAAAAATGACGGGTAGAACAGAGGTGAAATGCCTGCAAAGGTTTTTTTGAAAAAAAAGAGCCCCGGGTGAAATACCGGGACATACTATAACGTACCAAAATAATTAGGTCAAAGTATCGCCTTATATGCGGTGTTATCCGGCATGAGGCTATTATACCAGTTTATCAATTTATGAATAGCCTGGGCCTGGTCGATAAGCCGCTCTCCTTTGAGAAAAAGTGGTGTATTTAGACGGGAAGCAAAAAGGTAGTTCTTGGGGTTTTTGGAGCGGGAGAAAAATGCCACTGGAATTTCCCTTGTTAAAGCATTTTCTTTCAACGCCATGATTAATTCATGCGCATTGAAACCTGGTATATGAAGTTCAAGCAATATAAGGTCAAGCGGCTGCTCACCCCCGGTTGATAGATCCTTCAATATTCTGAATAGGATATGCTCATGATAGGCATGAAGAATTGTGACACCTGGAATTGCTTCTTTTAAAAGGCTTTCAGTTAATGCAAACGCATTTTGGTCATCATCAAGGATAAGTATACGCATGAAAAAGCTGATAGGATAAGGAAGAGCTTGTTAGCTGCAAATGTAGTAAGATTCCTTAGACGTCCATAGTAAAAGTCCTAAGCAGTTGTTTAGGATGATACACACTATAGAACAGGTGAATGGTATAGGCATAAATAGGCCCGTACAGCATGCAGTAAAACGTTTTATAAATAATTAGTGTAGTATATCCTTTTATGCGGGTTTGTTTAAGCTATTTACCTGATCAACCAAAGTGTGATAATAAAGGGATTGTTCCTGGTATTCAGGTATACATCATCATTTAGGGGTCTATGTAACACCTGCCCATTCATCCTTTGAAAATGACGGTGGCAATGGTTTTATGTGGCTAATCTTCCAGTGTAAAAAGGCACATTAATGCATACGTTCCATCTGCATAAAAATTGCTTTATTGTCGGTGCTTAGTGTTTGCATTACCTTTTAATATAAAGCCCGATTATTTCTGATAGCTGTTATCGGTGCTTTGACAACCCGATGTTCTTTGCCAACAAAATATTAAAAAGGCAACGAAGCTATTCTTCTACAAAGTGCTCATATGGTTTGGCTCCGTAACCATTCCTGGCAAGTTCAAGTTCTGCGTCTGTAAACAAAGAGTAAAGCGTAAATTTTTGGGGATCCAAATCAAAATGTTGCATATCAGTGATCATCTGAAAGTCTATTATATCTTCCATAGAGTTGAACTTAATCGTCAATGCGTTCATATTCATAGGCTTAAAGGATGCTCTGCGATCCAATCATAATGCCAATCATGTCATTTTCACTACATTTTCCCTTTTATGTTCGATCAGCTGACTTTGTGTTTTTGGAATTGCGAAAGAAAATGATAGTACCTGGTAAGAAACTTTCACCCGCTTATTCAGATTAAAGTTTATTTGAAAAGCCAGGTAGCTTAATTTAAAGAGTTGACGTCTAGGGGTTTATGGATTTATGGCAAGGAAGTTGTTCGATGCATCAAATGCCGTACCTGAGATTGATATTTCCTTCGCTTGAAATGTTGTTAACATTTTTGGAAAGGTTTACCTGTGAGGATTGGATTGTTTCACAGTCGGGTTACTTCCTTGAGGGAAACCTAAATGATGAAATGATCAACACAGCAAAAAAGCACTATGGGGCACTCACCCTTTCACCTCCATCCAATGAGGACGGGGACTAGCAAAAAAATAGGCCCCGGTAGAAACCAGAGCCGCAACCAAAACTAACTGCTTAGATGAATAAGCAGAACAAAGATAGGGTTGCGGTGCAAAAAACAAAGTAGTCATTGCACTACAACATGAATGGTGCAGTCGGCCAGAATCTACTGATTTTTCGAAAGCTCAAAGTGTGCAACTTCAGTACTGTATAAAACATTGACCTATATAAAACCAACAACACCGGCCCGCCAGGTATCTAAAGCACTTTGTCCTATAACAGGTCTGCTGTTGTTTTCTTTTGGCGCCGGCAGTAATCCACCGGGTCGGTTGTCCAGAAATCAGCTGTATGGATCACTTATTTTTTCAGTGAAATTCCGAGGGTTTCAACAATGCATCCTTCCATTCCTGCTGTTGTAGCGTACCCTCCAAATTCCGGGCTTGCAGTGCTCCTGAAGACTCGTAGGGGAGCATTACGCCTTTCCTGGTGCTGCCTTTCGCCCCTCATTGTTGCCAAAAGAACTATGTTAAACAAACCATTTTATATCATTACAGTCCAGGCTACTTGTTCGACCCATAAGCGTTATCAAAGTACCTTTTACCGCTAAATGCTACCGTCCTTTCATTCAAGGCTATCTTTACACCTGGGTTGTCCTGTATGGAACGGCGCTTTTCGGCTACAATGACCCGGAAAATGGTGGGAAAGCAGGTTTTTTATTCAGCAGGAACATCTGGGCAGGGAGCCACCTGCAGGTTGCTGTTCCACTTGACATTAGAGGGTAAATATGGAATTTATAATTATGTAAAGGCGAGCAGGTTATCTGTTTATTTTTGATTTTACATCACAGCTGCTATCCGAAACGCTCTGCACCTATGCCCTCCTTCTTTCCTGAAACTAGCGATGCACCGGTTCTGGTGCTTTTCCTGAATGCCGACCACACGGTTGGTTATATCAATGACCAAGGTTGTCAGATGATTGGGTATGCCCGGCACGAAGTGATTGGGCGCCGATGGATCGAGCAGTTTGTGGAACATGAGAACCTGGGGGCAATCCAGCATTTTTATGACCAGATAATGTCCGGGGCTGTCGGCTTACTGGAACAGTTCGAAAACCACATCAGGACAAAGAACGGCAGTTTAAAGCTGTTTAGCTGGCACAGCAAACTGGTACGGAATGGCCAGGGACAGATCATTGGCATGATCACCTTTGGGGAAGATTATACGGACCGAAAGACCCTACTGAAAGCATTAAACAAGCAGGAGCATGCGGGCAGGCAGCAGGTAAAGCAGGTTGGGGAAAATGGCCGTTTTACCCGGAGGGAAGACATCGCTTTTGAACTGCACGACAATATCAACCAGGTACTGACAACCTGTAAACTGCTCCTGGGGCAGGAACTTGCAGCCAATCCGCAATTGCCCCTGGTACAAAAGAGCAGCAATTTGCTCAGTAAGGTGATAGACGACATCCGGAACCTGAGCCATCACCTCAATGCCTTGCCCGTACAATTCACTGACTTTGAACATTCGCTAAGCGGTTTTCTGGAAGGCGTTAAACTTGCTTCCGGCTTGCATTTCGAAATAGCGATCAACGATAATGACCTCCTGAACCTGGTACCTCCGCATGTCTTGTCCGGCATTCACCGGGTTGTTCAGGAGCATATGAGTACAATTATACGTCATGGCCTGGCTACAAGGGTTTGGCTTAAGATCGCTGCAGACAGCAGGCAAATTTCCTTGTCCATCGAAGATGACGGACAAGGCTTTGATTTATCCGCCAACAGCCTAAGTCCCGGGTACAAAAGTATCCAGCACCGGATCCACCTGAACAGGGGAACCCTCCGGTTCGGCATTTCGAGCAGCGGCGGATGTGTTCTGACGGTTAATTTCCCGTTGGGCTGATAACTCCAGCAAGCAAATAAAGAACTAAAAAATGGAGGAGGTATGGCGCATGAATAGAGCAGGCCGGGGGTGCTTTGTGCGAGGCAGTTGTTGGAATTTGCATTTGCCAATAACTTTTTTAAAGAAATAAAGCAGGGTGTATTGCCGCTCAATTTTGATACAAAACAGTTTTGCCTGCCAGGTTTAAGCGCCTGTAATTCAAAAGGATACTTTTCCCGATCTTTATTTTTACTGCGTGGCTGCTGGTTAAAGCAGTTCCCTTGGCTGTAAACGGGCGGTAGCAGCCTTAACCCTGTATGTACCTTCCTGCTGTTTATATAAAACCTTTATCCGAAGCCGGAGACTCCCCGCAAATGCATTGTGGCCAATACCTGGAAAAGGGCCGGAAGTTGCCGTTCTTATTGTATAGCACCCATAAGGCCTGGTGTAAAAGGAGGTACGATGCTGCGCCGCAAAGGTTGAAGACTCCGGTTGTAAAAGCATTTAAATGGGAAAAATGATCCATTTCTCATTTTATATTTCTTATTAATTTATTTTTGCTTTGGTTTCACCCTTAACCATCGGAACTGCTTCAAACTGGTAAGCAGATCTTATGAATAACTTCAAGTTCCTCCTCAATAGGCTACAAACTGGTGTAAGTCAATCCCGAAAAGTTCCGGTCAGCGAAAATATTTGCAACCTCTTGCCGCACCTGGATTGCCGTTTGGCTGCATCTTTTCCAGGTCGCACCTAGCCATTCAAATGCCGCCAAACAACCTGGCATCAGCTAAAATTTATGCCTTTTGCAATCCTGTATGCAGAAGCAGTACGCAGGAATGTAAAACAAGCGCTACTTTTTAAGGGTCTAAATACATAGCGTTTTAAACGTACTTTACCTATAGGTGTTACTGCCACCCACAACTAATAACCGGGGATGAACCGGGCTATTTCTCAGAAATTATTACAAACAAAAAGAGCACGGCACCCTGGCCTTACAATCAAACTGTTATATGAATCGCCTTTTTGGCAGCATGATCCTGCTGCTGGGACTTATGCTTTCTTCCTGTACCCAGGACTTCCAAAGTGAAAAGGAAGAAATAATTTTTTGGGACCATTATGTGCTGGATGCTGCACTAGCAAGGCTTTACCAGGATAAGGATACGGTCCAATCGCTCAAATACTTTGATTCCTTAGTAGGCGTAGCGCCCCGGCATTCTGTATTCCCAAAAGTCAGAAGATGGATTATACTGGCCAACTACTTTTATTTTTTTACAACAGATAATGCTGCAACAGCCCGGATGGTGGATTCAGCACTTGGCGTACTCGAAACCCCTGAATTACAGAACCGGTATCCTGAAACGCACGTTCATAACCTGCTTTTTGGTGGAGACATAGCGTACAGGATGCATCGGTTCAGGAAAGCATATAACTATTACTTTGAAGCCAAAAAGCTGGGGGAAGGTAACCTGAGTCCTTGTAAGCAGAAGTCTTTCAACTACAGCATAGCCATGGTACTGTACCAGCAACAGAATTATGGGGAAGCCCTTGAATATTTCAGGAAAGCCTTTGAATTGCAAAATACCTGTTTGCCCCAGACAGGTGCTGTTGTCCTGCAGCAGCAGGAGATTCAAAGCAATGTAGGGTTATGTCTGATGCGCCTGGGAAAGTTAGACAGTGCGCTATTTTATTTTGACAAAGCCTGGCAATTGTCCCTGAAGTATAAAGATTCCCTGGGGCCCATTGCCATGCAGAAAATACAGGGCGTTTTATATGGACATAAGGCGCAGGTATACCAGGCTAAAGGAGCGCTGAACAGGGCAAAAGCTTTATGCCTGAAAAGTTTAGCCCTTAATGCAAGGCCTGGGTACGAGGTGCAGCATGCGCAGCAGGTTAAACTGCAACTGGCGGAAATATATGAACAGCAGCGTGACTATGGGGCCATGTTCCAAATACTCCAGGAAATTTCCAGTGAGCTTGAAACTTTACCCAACCCAAATGTGGCGATGGGGCTGCGGCGTCTGATGACCATATTTTACGGAGAAACAGGGCAGTCGGAGCAGGCGCGCGCTATGTTTCAGCGTTATATCGGGCTCCGTGATTCTTTGGATAAGGTACAGAAGATACTGTCTGCATCGGATGTGAAAGTGCAGCTTGACGCCAAAGAAAAGGCAATGTCGATTGCATTATTGAAAAAGGACAACCATATCACCAGTCTGTTTTTTTGGATTGCTTTAGGTTCAGCGCTGCTTGTTTTTTTGGTTCTGGTATTAATCTTCAGGAATTACCAGCAAAACAAGCGAAGCCTGGCAAACAGCCTCAAACTGATTGAAGAAATCAAGCTGCAAAAGGAAGCCAGGATAAGAGAAGCTGCCCTGCGGCACAAAGAAATCACCCAGGCGGTAATTGAAGCACAGGAAAATGAAAGGGCTGCCATTGGTCTTGAGTTGCACGACAATGTCAACCAGGTACTTACAACCATCAAGTTATATCTTGGAATGGCCCTTGATGATAAAGAACACACACCGTTGCTCTTAAAAAAGTCTGTTGGGTTTCTGCAACAGTGCATTGATGAAATACGTATACTTTCCAGGCAGTTGTCAGCCCCAAGACTTGGAAAAATCAGCTTGGAAGATTCAATAGATGATTTACTCAATTCTTTGAATGGAAGTGCAGCAGTTTATTTCACCAAAGATTTGTCGGGAATAGCTGGTCTTACCCTGGAAAAGGATCAGTATATATGTTTGTACAGGATTGTTCAGGAGCACGTAAACAATATCATTAAACATGCAAATGCTACCTGTGCACATATTGAGCTAGCTTTAATCGGCAGTGCAATACACCTGACGATTACAGATGATGGAATTGGCTTTATACCTAAAGAAGATAGCAGGGGCATCGGCCTTAACAACATGAGCACCCGGGCAGAGAGCCTGAATGGTACGTTCAAACTGGAAAGCACACCCGGGCAAGGATGTAAAGTTCACGTGGTCATTCCAGTATGATGGTTCATGCTATTGGCCCAGGTTGGTATGCACTTTAACCGCACCGCCCCTTTGATCGTGCTAAATATTTGCCCATTATTTCTAGTGGAATTTATTATTGAACGGGAATGCAGGAAAGGGAAAATATTGGAAATGATCCTGCCCGGCTGCTGCCCGGAGGATAAAGAACGCATGCATTGCTTCAATGGCGCAATCAGCATCTCAAATCCCTGTGCAACATACAGTATAAGCCAGGAACGACGCTAAGGCAGGAAAACAATTTTACTATTGTGTTCATGGCATCCCGGATGTCTTGTTGCGGTAAGCCGGTCATCAAACCCGAAAGTTGTATTTCAGGTGATCAGATAATTTCATTGTCGAAGCCAAGGATAGTTTGCTCTGCATAGCATACTTTTTCTTCAATAATTATTGGGATTGATATGTTTATTTCAGTTCCATTTCCAAGGCTTGAACGTATTTCAAAATGACCGTTCAGGGTTTCCACCCTCGATTGCATGTTGGTTATTCCGATGCCCCTTCTTTTTTCTTTTAGGTTAAACCCTTTGCCGTTATCCCTGATAGAAAAGTGTAAGTGTGATGATTTTTCCTGAATGACCACTTCAACCATTGTGGCCTGTGCATATTTGTAAATATTGGTAAACTGCTCCTGTGCCACCCTGTACAGTGCCAGGTGCAATTCACCATCCATTTCCTTAAAGGTTGTGGCAAGGAATTTAATTTTTACCTCAATGGATGTGAGCTGAAAAAAGGAATTTACCAGATCATTCAGGGTCTCTTCAAGGTTTGTTTTTCCTAAAGAAGGAGCAGACAATTGTTTGGATAAGTTTCGTATATCATTTATCGTTTCCCCTAAATACTGGACGCATTTTCTCAGGGTTTCCCTTTGGTCAACTTTTCCATCCATACAAAGTTCAATAGAGAGTTTGATTGTTGTAAGTACCTGGTTGACATTGTCATGCAATTCCCGGCTGACCTTTGCCCGTTCTCCTTCCTGCCCTTTTATTGCTGCCGATGTAATCTGCCTTCTTTTTATTTCCTGCTCATATTCAAGCTTTTTGCGGAGGTAAATCTGATCTGTAAGGTCATTTGCTATTCCAAGTATTCTCCATGGCTCCCCGTTCTGGCCCTTAATGGGAATCACCCGGATCTGCGCATACTTATTTCCTGAGGGGTGCTCAGATTCTTCAATGTAGTCGACTATCTGTTCTGTTTCCAGGGCTGCTTTATACTTTTCCCGTACCAGGTCCTGGGATGTTGGCGGGATGATTTTTTCCATTGGTTTTTCAATAACCTGCTCCGGTTGCCAACCCGTCACCTTGGTAAAGGCCACATTGATTTCTTCAAACCGGTAAACATCAGGCCCTTCTACCCGGATCAGCCACATGGGATCTATAGCACTGTTCAGGGCCACGGACAACTTTTGCTGACTTTTTTCTAAGGCCATCCTGGTTTCTATCTCCGTAGTGATGTCGTGGAAAAAAGAAAGTATATTGATAATCTTACCTAGTTCATTTTTCAAAACGGAATTGTACCACTGGCAATAAATGATTTTTCCTTTCTTGGTGACGTTCCTGTTGACCATACTGTTCTGGATGGCACGACCGGAAGATAAATCTGCAATCAAACTGGATACCCGGTCAATATCCTCAGCGTATACCAGGTCCGACAAGTTAAAATCATTGGCAATCAGGGATTCCGGGGTACACTCAAACAATTCGGCTGCCTTTTTGGAGCAAAAAACCAGCTTTTGCTGGTCATCCCATAAGAGCATCCCAAAAGAGGTATTTTCCAAGTGGTAGTATAGTTGGGATTGTGCTAAGATCTCAGGTATGCCAGGATGATTCATAGTTTTGGTTTTAAATAGTGTTTTGCTAACAATTCGGGGTGGTTCCGGTATACTTTGGATGATGCAAGCGTTTTTCCCTAACTTTTTATTATGGGGTGACTCCGGGAGCTGCGTTATTAAGATAAATTGAATATTTTATATAAATTTCCATTAACTATATGTTTTTGTATTAAGGATTTGCTTCCTAACTGCACATTTCATTGGCTTTTTTGAATAAGGGCAGGAATTCAGGGTGAAAACGAATCCTTTGTACGCACAAACGAAACTGTGGGATAAAGGGGCCTGCTGCCAGCGGACCAGCATACCTTTGGGATTATACTACCGGGGGATTAAACATTATTATTTTAAAGTGGCCTTAAGGGGCCATAAAGGCACCGGAATAGCCACATCATAAATGGCTAACAGGTGGTACCCGGCGGAGGTCGGCAGAAAGGGGCTGATTCGCTGCTCTTTGCCTGATTGAAAGAAATAAAAACTGTATCAGCCGGGTTATTGGGATATATAGGAGCCCTTAAAAACCCTGGTTGTTCCTGAACCTATTTTCAGGTAACAAACTACTTTTCTAACACATGCACTTGTGTTCAGCTTTTGCTCCATACCTTTTGGTACTAAAGGTCTTTTTGGGTAATTGGCCGGGAATACTCTTGATTTCGTCGTAATGGGTTTCTGATTGCATGTGCCTTTGATTAGCTTCAGAAAAATGCAGCCAAAATGATTATCTTATTTGCTGAAGATGACCTGGAACAACAAGTTTTGTACAAGGACTGCTTTCTTCAACACAACAATGCATTACAATTCTTTTTTGCCCAAAACGGGTTTCAGTTATTGACTATGCTTGCAAAAGCAGACATGGATAGGGCATTACCTGACCTTATAATTTTAGATCTGAATATGCCTCATATAGGCGGAAGAGAAGTACTGGCAGACCTGGCGAAGGATTTGCGGTACAGCAGTATCCCGGTTGTTATATTGACTGAGTCTAATTTGATGATGGATCACTACTTAAGCGGTTTGTTCCGGGTACCCTTTTTTCAAAAGCATTATACAACAGAAGGGTGTATGCGTGTCACCCAAAATATTTTGGAATGGCACTATAGCCATGCAGCAGGTAAAGAAATGGGCAGCATAGGCAGGAGGTAAAAAAGTCTATGTTAAGTTGGATCTTATACATAGGTGCACTTTTTCAATTTTTAATCCATCATTGAAGTATAAGTATGGGGCAAACGGGCTAGATGTAAGCGGAGGGGTGGACACTGCTGCGCCAATGCTTTTTGGGTCCAATGAAAAAGCTGTAAACCCTTACTTTTTCCCTTTTGCCGGAACGCAGGCAGGTGAGGCAAAATGCGCTTTTTCCGGATGGTGCTCTATGTACAGACAACCGGAAAAAATACTTCAAGGTTTACATATTGGGCGCGCTGTTCCAACATAAAAAAGGCACCCGGATGGGGTGCCAAAATAGGCGGGGAGGAAAAATAATGTTTCGGCTCTCTTTGAAGCTGCCGACCTCAACCACTTTTTCACTGGCGCTGCCGGCTTTGGGGAGGAGCATGTACCCCAAAGCCTGTAATTCGGATTTGATTTAGCAGTGATGGCATGCGCTTAGAAGTATTTGGTACCTCTATTTCCTGGCAGCACAACCCAGGTGGTATTATTCAATGACAAGTACATTGGTGACGGTTTCCGCAGCCATAAAATCCTTCCAGCTCCAAATCAGGTTATTGTTTGCGTCAAATTCTACGGCATGTGGTCCTTTACGGTTGTTTCCATCACCAAGCCAGTTGGCTATCAGTATGTTGCCGCTGGGGTTATTGTAAGGTACAAAGCTGTAGCCTGAAAACTTCATCAATCCCGCACCTGGATGGTTCGTCATCCCGCCCCAAAATCTGACGATGCTACCATCAGAGCTGAGTTGCAGGAGTTTGTTGTCATCTTTTCCTGGTTCATACAGGTTGCTGACCGGGCCCATTGTAGCCTGAGTATTGCCATTTGCAAGGCGGTTTGCAACATACCCTTTTCCGCCATACAGTAACTGCTGCCAGACGGTCGCACCTGTAGAATCCACCTCGAACACCTTAAACTTCAGGTCATTGTTAGTGTCCCCGGTTATCAAGGTGCGGCCATTGGCAAGCCTGCGGGCGAGCCGGAAGGTGGTGATATTATTTATTGTAATCCGCCGGACTTCAGTTTTTGCGCCATTTACTTCCGAAAGTATCACCTGGGCAGGCGTGCTTCCGGAGGGAGGTTTTGACCAGCCAATCAGGGTATTGCCATTGGGGAGCCGCTGTGCAGTTGATACCCCTGAATAGGTGCTGACGGACCAGCCTTTAACCCCGGTGGTCCGGTCATATTCTGCAGCGCCATTCCCGTGGCTCACTAAGATTTTGTTGTTAGCAACCAGCTGCAAATCACGTGAGCCACTTGGCACAGGCACTTTCCAGTTCTTCATCGTGTCCTTTTGGTTAAGAAACACAAGTTTGTTCAGGCTATTGTCTACGGCATAAAGCACGTGTTTGAGTCCCGGACCGTAGTTAAGGTTATCAAGGTTCCCTCCATTGGAGCCTATGGTCGTTAAGCGTATTTTGTTTGAGCCTGCAATCAGGTTTACCGCCGCTAAGGAAAGCTTCCATGTTGCCCAGCTACCGGTAGGCGGAAAAGCATGGCTTGTTGCAATCGTAACACCATTTACCTGCAGCTTTAAAGGCCTGTTTGTCGTTGCGCCATTTGCATACCTGAATTTGAGCAGGTAAGGGCCGGCAACAGCATTTACGGTCCATTCAATATAGGCACCTGATGCTGATGCGTAATCCACAAACCCGGTACCTGTAAAGCCTGCCTGATTGGAAGCGAAAGCAGCCCCGCTGAATACAGCTTTTTCAGCTTCCAGGGTACCGGTGCTTAAAGTATTAGGTGATACTGCTGCCATGGCGGCACTGGCAGAACCTTGTTTTCCCGGGTGAGCAGTCGGCTCGATGGGAGGGGTGAGTTCCTTTTTGCACCCCATATGCAAAAAAGCTGAACTGATGATGACGAGCAGCAGCCATTTCAGGCGGGGTAAGTGGCTGATACAGGACCTTGTGCTTTTTACTAGTTTCATATCTTATAGGTTTAAGCGGTAGTAAATAGCAGGAAAGAAAGCCGGAGGGAATACATCCTGTTGGGTGCCTGTTATCAGGGCGCCATCTGTGCACCTATTGAAAATGCCAGTTTATTCAGGCAGCTGGCAAGTAATGGCAACCGCTACCTTAAAAAATTATCCTATAAAGGCAAAGGAATCGTATAAGTAAATTAGGTGGTTTAGATGGTTGTAATTACCTATAAACAGCATTTGTCACCAGAGGTTGGCAGTAGCACCGTCTTATTCCTTTGCTGCAGGTCCAGGCACTGCTTATACCCCTTATGATTTTCTGGCTGTACCTACCTTGAACTTATGTACTGGCGCCTTGCCGGAATGCAGGAGCAGCAAGGCCACAGCCTGATTGAACTACCCATCCAAGCTTTTATCCTGTTGCGGGTGTATTTTGTTTTTCGCAGTATAGAAATATTTTTCAAAACCTTTTTGCTAGATCCACAGGAGCAGAGTATCGTAAGCATTTTGTTTATATCCAATCACAAAACCTTCGATTTTAAATTTTGCAGTTTGGCTTGGAAGGGTGCAACCTGAAGATACTTTGGACTACCATACAACAGGCTTCCAATTTATCTTTCTAAATGAAGCAGGAGGTTTTAAACATCCCTATACAAAGCTTGCTTACAGGGTAATCCGGGCCAGTCGGCATTCTGGCCGGCACTGTACTCAAATACAGGGCTACCTTCATGGTGAATAGCACCGCCTGCCCATCATGATTGGGCAAACAGGATCCAGCACAATTAACTGCAATCTTTCATAGTTAAAGCTGCATCACTAATGTGCAGTCGCCTGCAATAACAACTTATTTTCTTTGGACAATAGCGCAGTGGTAATACACCTGATATGATGCTACCTGCTTTTATAGCTGCTGGATACTGCATCAGGTGGACTTATCGTTTTAGCGTAACAGCACTACTTTGCTACTTATGGACGATGCTGCCGTAGTCAGTTGCATTACGTAAACACCGCCTGGCAGCCCGCTGCTGTTAAAACGCACCTGGTAGGTTCTTCTGCCTTCTGCCTGCCCCTGGAACAAGCGCGCCACTTCCACACCATTGCCGTTATACACGCCCAGCACAACATAGCCTGTATTTTCTACCGAATAGCTGATAATGGTTTGTGAGGTGAATGGATTTGGTGCTGCCTTTAATGTTGCAGTCTCCTGCTCCATTACAGGTGTTGCCTTCTCTTTAGAAGCTCTTGCCAGAACAGGAGTTGCTCCTGATGAAGTGCATAGATTCATTAATATGCCTGCTGTGCCATCGTCATTATTTACTGCCAGGTCGGGTACCTTATCCTGGTTGAAATCTGCAGCCACTAAAGAGTTGGGAAAAGCGTTGCCACTGGGGAAGATGACCTTGGGTGCAAAGGTGCCATCACCATTGCCCAGGTTTACGCTGATAGCTGGTACCTGGTTGTTGCCTGGCACACCAACAAGGTCGATTTTGCCATCACCATTAAAATCCCCGGTGGTCATAGAAAAAGCACCAAAATCCTCAGTTTGCGGCAATGGGTTTGCAAAACCTCCTGCGCCATCTCCCAGGAGTATGTGGGATGGATCTGAACCATTACTGGTTACTACCAGATCAATTTTACCATCCCTGTTGAAGTCGCCGGAAGTATAAGAAAGGATGTTGTATACCCCTGTGTATACCTGTTGATCTTTGAAAGTGCCGTCACCCTTACCCAGCATCACACAGATGCGGCTACTAAAAATATCAGGATCAAAAACCATGGTCACCAGGTCCAGGTTCGCATCGTTATTAAGGTCCTGGATAATCAGAGGCACCGGTATTACGGGATTGCTTATAACGGGTAAGGGGGTGGCGAATAGACCAGCTCCTTTGCCCAGCATAATTAGGATCTCCTGGGAAGTTGTTGCCGTTATGAGGTCCAGCTTACCGTCTTTATTTATATCGGTTGTATGAATAATCTTTGGCAAACCGCCTATATTGGAAATCATGGGAGGGGCGAAGGTTCCATCCCCATTTCCCAGCATCAAGCCAAGATTCCCATCTCCGAAATCGTAAGCATTGGCAACAGCCAAATCCATCCTGCCATCTTCATTGAAGTCACCACCGGCAATAGAAACCGAGTTGCCCCCGGAATGGTACAACACTGCATTTCTGAATGTGCCATCACTATTGCTCAGCAAAACCCCCACATTGTTATCGTTAAGGTTACTGAAGATGGATGTCACGGCAAGGTCTTGATAAGGATCTCCATTGAAATCCCCGGCAATTATTGTTGAAAGCCCTGTAGCGCCACTGAAATAAGTTGCCGGTGGTGAGAAGCCGGGTTTATCACAGCCTGTATCTGTTGATCTTTCCACTCTGAAATGAATGCGCTGGGAAACCCCTCCTGCTCCTTTGCCCCATGTACGGCTATATGATTTGGCTGTAAGGGTGTATGCACCTTCCGGTAGTGTAACACCGTAATAGTTACCTTTTGTGTCATCTGCAAACAGTGCATAGGGAGTAAGGTTTTCGGCATGCCTGCGTTGTAGCGGACCTTGCATATGGAAGGAAACACTTCCAACCTGGTTGGGCGTAGTATGGGCACGGATGTTCAGCTTTGCACCAGGGAATGCAGCCGGGTCAATCACGGCTCCATCTTTCAGTTCCATTATATCTTTATTTGAGTCCGCATTCACCAGGGTAAACCCTTGAACTGCGGCTGAATAGCTTACGGTAAAATGGATGGTGTGGGGAATACCTTTAGTGCCCCTGCCTTTTTTGCCACTAAAGGGAATGGCGGTTAGAGAATAGGCTCCGACAGGAAGAGTGCTGCCCAAGAAATCATTTTTAGCATTGCCAAAGAGGGCGTATGGAGATACGTTTTCTACTTTATGGTAACTTGTTACGCCCCTGAGTTCGAATCCTACGCTGCCGGTGATAGGTGAACATACCTCAGCCTGGATGTTTAATGGTGCTCCTGAAAGTATTGCCAAATCAATTACGGAGCCTTCTTTCAACTCGCTGATTTTTTGATCCTTTTTTGCATTGATAAGCATGAACTTTGAGATGGTGACAGGTTTAATGCCCTCATTGTCTTTATCATTCTTTACAACCAGGTACTGTTTGCCTTTGGCGTCATTTGTCAAATGGATGCCACCCAAAAGGTCGCTACGGTTTCCTGCAATGTAAGTGGAAAGTCTTCCATGGTTATTGGTCAGTACACTGACAGCGAGTAGTATGGAGAGTAAGGGGAGTGGTTTCATATGCCAATGTATTAAGGTTAGGGGCTATAAGGGAGAAAGGCAAATCACCCAGGGTTCCTTTAGCTGATTCCAAGTACTTTGGACTTGTTTAAACTTGTGCCGAATCAATTGTAGCTGCTGCACATCTTGCGCTTCCCGGCGTTTTCCTGAAGGCACCAATTCCTAATTAAGCATCTTAATGATTTGATACACCAGGTTTTCAAGGTGCTGCGAAGCCTAGGTTTGTGTTCACTTTCCTGTATGTTCATGGGGCAGCAATCTTCATGTAAGCAGGCTACAAACGGGATTGTTGCTGTACCAGCCATTCCTTCGAACTACAAATAAATTGGTTTGACCTGCCAGCTCCTGATAAGGTATGGCTTACTGACTTGTGGCTTAACAAAAAGCTGCCTGTTTCGCAATCGGGAAGGAAGGTAATTCGATAGGCAATGGAGCCGTACTACTAAATTACATTTTATATACATAAATCCTACAGGGAGAACGAAAGGGATCTATGGATGTTTGTCATTGAAGAAACTTGTTCTAAACTTCCGTGGCGAAAACCTGAAAACTCTATCGTTATTTCCTGGCTAAATAGATCCTGACCTTTGTAGGGAGCGAGGTCTTTGTTCCTGAAATTCAAAGTAGGAGGGCAGGCCTTTTTGGGGGCCATCACTATCTGTAAACAGGATTGCATTCCGCGTTTAAAAAAAGGTTTAAAGCAGATAAGGAGTGGTATGCCGAAGCGTTTTCAAAACTTTGAAGATGGGGACAGCAGGTGGCCGTGGAGGTAAACCAATTTCTCTCCCGTTCACAAAGCGCTCATTAACGTGATAGCAAAAAAGCCCAAGGCGCAGCCTACAATGGAAGTTTGACTGGGTACATGCTTCCAGGCGCATAGAGGATCCAAAAGTCCTAAATGCACCTGGAAGCATGCGTCAAGCATGCACTTGTACTGCTTTCTAGAAAACTTCGTTAACTGATGCTCTGGAACACCAGGTTATTATAGTTTTTTTGATGGTTTCGATCTTGAACGGCTTACTGACAAAATCATTCATTCCGGCTGAAGTGCACCGATCAACATCTTCCCTAAAAGAGCTGGCTGTTAATGCCACAATGGGAAGCTTCAAATCCAGGCGGCTCCTGATAATGGTGGTGGCAGTTACACCGTCCATTTTGGGCATGTTGACATCCATAAGCACCAGGTCAAAATCATTTTCAAGTAATTGTTCGAGAACAGCCTGGCCGTTGTCAACCATAGTATAGTTGCATCCCAGGCTTTTAAGCAGGTGTGAAAGCAGCATTGCATTGACTTCATTGTCTTCTGCAGCCAGAATATTTACCTGCGAAAAATCAAAATGGGGGCCACTGTGATCAATGCTTTTGCTACAGCCTTCCTGTGCATAGTCCATTTCAAAAGGAATGATGAAATGGAAGAGTGAGCCCTTCTTTCCCTTATTACACAAAGGCACTTTCGGAATTTTGGCTTGAATGGTTCCTCCCATCAATGTAACAAGTTGCTTTACAATTGTTAATCCAAGCCCGGATCCGCCAAACTGTTTTGTAATGGATTGGTCGGCCTGCGTGAAGCTTTCAAAAATTGTTTGCAATTTCTCTTCAGGAATGCCAATGCCACTATCCTGCACAATACATTCAAGTGCAACAGTACCTTCCTGTTCAGGAAGCGATCTGTTCCAGGTGAAGGTTATACTTATAGTTCCATGCTCCGTAAATTTGAAGGAATTACCAATCAGATTTATCAGAATCTGGCAAAGCCGGTTTTGGTCTCCTATTAGAAACTCCGGAATGTCCGGATCTATAAGCAAGGTAAATTCAAGGCCACGCTCTTTTGCCATCAACTTATAGGGACTTATAGCAGACTTGATACTTTGCGAAAAATGGAACTTTTCCTTGAACAGGGTTAATTGGCCTTCTTCAATTTTGTTTAAGTCCAGCACATCGCCGATCAGTTTCAGCAACAGTTCCCCGGAGCTTTCTATTTGCTCCAGGTATTGTAATTGTTGTTCCCTGGCCAGGTCCGAACTTTTAAGCACTTCGGCAAAGCCCAGAATGCCATTCAGTGGCGTTCGGATTTCATGGCTCATGCTGGAAAGGAACCTTGATTTGTGAAAGTTTGCCAACTCAGCATGTTCCTTTGCCTGGATCAGGTAGGTCTCGCCTTTCTTTTGTTGACTTACATCAATGGCAAAACATACCACACCCCCCGGGTTGTATTCATCGGGAAACATGTAGGTTTCAAAAAACACCTTGGTTCCCTGGAATTCAAACTCGGAAACAAACATGTTGAACCCTTGTGTGAGTGCAATGGCTACCCTGTCAATAAAATGGGGGTATACTTCAAAAGTCCTGAGGCCTATAGCCGTTTTTTCTGCCATGCCCATTAACTTGAGGCCGGCGCCAATTGATTCGGTTACTATTCCATTTCCATCCAGCCGGTATACGATTATTGGCAGGTTTTTCGTCAATCCGTTTAAATACTGGCTTTTCTCTTTTAACTCATCTATCGCGATATTTTGAAATGCCAGCAGTTCCTGGTTTTTTTCCCTTAATTCTTGTTGCAGCAATTTGATATCATGAATGTCAGTTGTAACACCAAACCATTTCTGGATGGCGCCATTTTCATCTTTGAATGGTGTTGCCCTTACCAGCTGCCACCTGAATTGCCCATCAGATGCCCGCTGCATCCTATATTCAATATCAAAGGGATGCCCTGTACGAAGCGCTGCCATCCATTTTTCCAAACAGGGACCCTGGTCTTCCGGGTGTAAGAGCGGCAACCAGTTCCATTCCAATACGTCCTCTTTGGTCTTGCCTGTATATTCAAGGCCAGACTTGTTGCATTTTTGCAGGGCTCCATCCCTCCCCGCAATCCACTGGATTTGAGGGACCGCATCCATCATAAACTCCAGTTCCTGAAGCAACGAAAGTGTTTGATCTTTTCTTTGCACCTCAAGCAGTAAACCTTCCAGCTCCTGGTTGCTGGCCTTTAAATGCATTGCTGTCACCTTTTGCTCTGATTCTTTTGTATTGATCCACAAAGCTTTTCTCCAGGCAACAAACAGTAAAGAAAAAATCATCAAAGTAGCTTGCATTGCCACGCCAAAGCCTGTACCATAAAGGTGGAGCTCCTGTCCTTTAATCCTTAGAAATGCCAGCAGCAAGGGAAGCAGAACGACAACAGGTATCGATTTCCAAAAGGAAAGGGAGCCAGACAGCTCATTTGCGACATTGGCCAGGAAATTGTTTTTTGCCATTACCAGGATCAATCCGGTAGCAAGCAGGGAAAAGATTATGGAAGTTACCAGAACCATCGGGATAAATGGACTTAGTACTTCCTTACGGTCACCTGAAATAAATGCGGCACAAAGAGAAAAAAACGAAAGGAATAAAATAGTTAGTATAAATAAAGAAGAAAGGATGGAAGCAGGCTTTCCCTTTTTACCCATCAGCATTGCGGAACCCGTCAAGACGAAGTTTAAGGCTGCGACGGGAGATATAAGACGGCCATTCAGCTTATCCGCAAAGAAAAGGGTATCAATGGCAAAATGGTGCCAGTGGGCATACGCGGTTAATTTGGTTATGCCGCAGGTAATCAGCAGCAAGGGAATGCAGTATTGGCTATAATGCGCAAATAGGACGTTACCTGTTTTTGCATTGATCCATAGCCAGCATGCAGATAAAAGGAAAAGAGTGGCTGTTACCGGATTTAAAGATGTTAGTTCACTAGTGAACTGCTCCTGCCCATCCGCGTGAAATTGCCAGCAAAACAATATTGCCATCTGGACAAGAATGATGAGCAAACTAAGGCCAATAACCCAATGGTTAATTTTGTCCTTCATAGAGTATCCTGGATTTCACACAAGTAACAACATTATTCTAAGGAGGCGTGACAATAGGCGGCAAACCTTTGCCTTTTACGTATAAAAACGCGTTCTGCACTACCCATATACACTTATCAAAAAATGATTATAGGTTGATCTTTCTGCTTGCGGTCTTTCCTTTGATTCAACAGCCCTCTTGCTA
Organism: Cnuella takakiae; assembly: GCF_001953305.1. Lineage (GTDB taxonomy): Bacteria > Bacteroidota > Bacteroidia > Chitinophagales > Chitinophagaceae > Flavisolibacter > Flavisolibacter takakiae. Next base: position 5,173,887 of record NZ_MTFE01000010.1, on the reverse strand, counting down.
TGTTTATCCATGCAGCATAAAGACTACAACTGGAAGCTTGCGAGATATGCTAAGCAGGAATGAATCCGAGCACTTTATTTAATTCACATTAAGTTATCCCAGGTATAGCGGTAGCTTGCCCATGTAGCGGCTGCGCGGTTTTTCCCATGGGTATTCTGCTTGCAAATGCTTCGGTTAAAAGTAACATGTACCGGAGTGTTGTTTTTTAAAATTTTTTGCTTGCGCCAACGCTTGGTTTTTTGCTTTCCTATTACAGTAAGCGCGGATTGTAAGGGTATATACTTATGGGCTGGATTAATTTATTCACTGTCCGGACATGGTATAACTTCACACTCGTTTTACTACTGCTTATGAACAATATCAACCAGGTAATAGCACCGGTTCCGGATGGGACAAGTTTAGCATTTGCGCAAACCATGCTTCCCCTCCTGAGCGAAGGTTTGGTTATTGTGAACCCAGGTCTTGAAGTGGTTGCAATCAATGAGATCGCACAGCAGTTCCTGTTTTTCAAAAAGGGCACACCGCTAAAAGAAGGCGATAACCTTAGCGATTGGGCTATAAAGTGCAACCAGGGAGCAATCTTTCGTTTTGTTGAAAGTTTCCTGATGTCTCCGGACGCTGGCTTTGAGAGCTTGATTTGGAATGATGCAGTAGCAAAAGAGATAAAGGTAAAATTGGGGAAGCATACCTCCCAAAGTGGAGCCGTGCATATTGTAGCTGTCCTTTCCGAGGTGCCGGATAATACCCTGAACCTGTTAAACACAATCAATGCAATTGTATGGGTCGCTGAGCCGGTAAACTACATGGTTAGCTTTGTAAGCGAGCAGGCAAGGGAGGTATTGGGCTACACATCCGAAGAGTGGTACGAGCCAGGCTTTTGGAAAAGGGTTATTCACCCGGAAGATTATCAGCAAACGATGGCGGTGTGTTCTATAGCTTCACAGCAAGGGTTGGATCACACGCTGGATTACCGGATCATGACCAGGGCAGGGGACGTGCGATGGTTCAAAGACATCATCAAAGTAATAAAGGAAGGAGATAAAGTAGTTGCCGTCAAGGGTATTCTTATTGATATTACCCAGGAGGTACAAGCGAAGGAGGAGTTGTGTAAAAGGGATGAACTCCTCCGGGCGATTGCCAATTACTCTTTTGATTCCGTGGTTATCCTTAAAGAAGACCTCACCATAAAGTATGCATCACCATCTATAGAGCGGCTTATTGGTTATACGCCTGAAGAATTGTTGGGGTCAAATGCTTTGCTGTTGGTTGCTTCCAAAAGCAAAGCATACGCCGCTGAACGGTTAACCAAAGTGCTGCAGCGGATTGACGATCTGCCGGCGGAACTGTTTTTAACCTGCAAAGACGGCAGGCAGGTTCATGTAGAAGTTTTCGGAAAGAATTTGCTGGATAACCGGTACCTGAGTGGCATGATGCTATCAATAAGGGACATTACAGAAAGAAAAGAAATAGAAAGGGAACTCCTGAAAGCGCGGCTCGAACAGCAGGTTACCATCACAAAGGCCGTAATCAAAGCCCAGGAGTCTGAACGCAGTAACATAGCAAAAGAGCTGCATGATAATATCAACCAGCTGTTAAGTGTGTCAAAGCTGATGATAGAAACGGCCAAAGACCAGGTAGAATTCAGGGAAAGGTTCCTGGATCTTTCTTCAGATGCCCTGATGCAGGCGATCAGGGAGATCCGCAAACTTTCTTCGTCCCTGGTTGTTTATGACCTGCAGGATTTAGGGCTACGGGAATCGGTAACGAAACTGATTTCCTTGCATAATATATCACCGGATACAAAGATATACTGTAAAATTCCCGACCAGGTTGATGGTATCCTGGATAGTAACTCAAAAACCCACCTATACAGGATTATCCAGGAGCAGCTTACAAATATCCGCAAGCACGCTCAGGCTTCCAGGGTTTTCATCCGCATAGTGCAGAGGGGTAACACAGTCAGGTTGACAATCAATGATAACGGGTTAGGATTCCACCAGGATAAGAAAAAGAACGGAATAGGCTTACAAAACATCTATAGCAGGGTGGAGTTGCTGATGGGGCAGTGTAGTATTGAAAGTGTACCTGGACAGGGCTGTACAATAACCGTAGATATCAATGTTCACCAATGATCTTATATTGAATCAGCAGTAAGTCTGCCTTGATTTTGATGCCGCTAAGGAACAGCCTGCCTTTAGGGGTGCTGAAATCGTTGTACCTGTTTGCAGGTCCAGAACTAAGCGGAAGGGGTTAGGGTAAGCCCAAAGAAGCCCCCCTGAATCCTGAATTAAACGAGCCTTTCGGAAAACCAGGGGCACCCGCGGAAGGGTGCCCCTGGTATTATATTTGGTCGGCGATGTGCTAAAAAGAGGGAAACAATCCTGGTTGGCATATCCAAGGATTACTGCTTGTTAACCCTGTGGTGCAGGCTATGCCTGGATTCTTTGGTCAGATGGGCCAGGCACTGAACCTTCTCCTTATACGTCCTGATTATCTCACCAATAGGTACACCATTGACTGCTCTGTTCAGGTCAATTTCAATCCCGGCTTGCAAGTTTTTGTTATAGCTGAGAATGACACTCGCATGCAGGATTTGAAAATCAAAAAGGTCTTTTCGTGATGTCTCAACGGATTTTTCAAATTTCATAAGACAAGGGTTTAGGGTATGGTCTAAAAAAAGGTACGAAAACGAGTCAGCTACATGATCGTAAATCTAAAAATATTGATGAGTTAAAATACTTCCGTGCAAATAAAATTTTTGGGCAAATGGAGGTGCAGTTTTACTCCATCCGTTGTGCTTGCATAAGAATGGCTTTATGATACTTACGAGTTTCAGCTTTTGGAATACTTGCTAATGGAAAGCCATGGATGTCATTCTTTTTACTTCATACCGTATGGGCATTGCCGGGGAAAATGTATTCTATGCTTTTTTAACTAAAAGCCCCGGCTAAGAATAGCCAGGACGTACATGGGTGTCCTTTAAGACAACCTTACCATGTATTTTCCAACAACATTACTGCCAGAATACCCAGGCGGGAAGGGGCAGGGCAATCACATGCTTAATACAAAGTTGGTTGTATTTGGACTTATAATACTCCCAAGGTTAGAAACCCCTGTGCAACAGGGGCTGTACTGTAAAAAAACTTCGTGGAATCCTAGTCGCACCAGGTTAAAGTAGGGGCATCGTCAAAAAGAGCACTACTATAAGATTGAACCTACTGGTAGTGATGATGCTAACAAAGTATCATGCAAGAGTGACGGGCATGTAAATCAGGAAATGATCCTGAAGGGTTTCAGGTAGATGCAGAAAAAAGCCCCTGTGATAAAACAGGGGCATTTCCAATAGTCCTTACACTTTAATACTTACAAAACATACAGATAGCCATTGAAGCAAAACCTCCTATCAACTACCGCAATGGTTTGGAAAAAGAAAGGTATATGTTAACCTTGACCAGGTAAAATTATCGTGCAAAAACCCCGAAATTTTAAGAGGAAATCCATAAGCGACGCACAAGAATACTCTTAATAGTGCAAAAGGGCAGGAAGAGCAGATCATAGGGATTTGCTATTGTTCCTTGATTGCTTTCAGGTACTCCGGAACGCCTCTGGGGGTACCCGTTGCGTTGGCGCGCTTATTACTTGGGTACACCCTTGGGTTGCATTGTTTATGGTGCACAGGAAAAAATACATTGGATAACGAAATTGCTCCTGATTGACAAATGGGGCAGTCTCCTTATCCTAATTTAATCAACAAGGTATCAGTAAACTGCTCATGGTAAAAAGCAAGTTCTGTTGAGCAATAAAGGTGCGAAATTTTTGGCAAGAGAATAATCCGTACAGTTAGTTTTCAAACGGAATGGCCCTTGTTGAAACAAGGGCCACAACCATAACACCCCTGCTTTAGCGCATGATGGATGTAAGTACCAGCAAATATAAAATGGGTGTGCTAATCTTTTTTGTTTTGAAAATGTTCCCTTTGCAAGTCCATTGATGATGTTCCGGAAAAGTAAAAGCCTGAAATCTTTGGAACTTAAGACTTTAAGCTTTGTACCGGGAAGCAGATGCAAACGCTCTCCCCTCGGGTTAAAGATCCGCGAAACAGGTTTTTGCAAAATCTAAAACGCAGGCTTTTAAAAGGCTTCAGCAGATAGGCTTTATGCACTTTTTCCCAAAACCTCGCCTATTTTGATAAGGTTATCGTGTTAATCATTGCACTTGTTGCACATCTTTCGGGGCTTCTTTGCTGAAATTTCCCGTGTTGCTTCCGCTTTAGCTTTCAGGTGCATGGATCTTATATAAAAATCCCCGCCAGAATCCAGGCGCATCTTAATTGAATCCAGTGTTCCTGATTGGCCCAGTACTTTGCCGATTCCATCATTATACATTTTGATGGCGCCTTCCCTGCTGATAAGATCTTTTATAGCCTTATCTATTACGTACTTCATTTCCTCCACATCATCATTAGCCTTTTCAAGGGCAGGAAGTGCCAGCTCCTCGATCTCCTGATTGTTTTTTACATTGTCAGGTTTGGTATTTTCTTCATTGCGGAAGTTTGCCTCTGTATTGCAAGCAAACAAGAGCAGGGACAATGCGAGTAGGATTCTTGGAGCCATCAGGGCTGCAAGTTTCTAATTTTTCTATTACGCTGCCACCTTTTTGCAGGATGTTAGGTGTTTTTACCTAACATCCAAAACGGGTTTTCCCTTCACTTGAGTAAAGGATTGATTTGCTAATGCTTTTAGTGTTTACACATTAATAAAGGAAGGACAGAATGGCTATAAAAGAACCGTTTTATTAAAAACTTTTCTCTTGTACCAGAACGCAGGTAATGGCAGGTGTACAATAGAAATACAAACTTCAAGGTGCCATCACGGATCTTATAAAAACCTGTAGCACAACAGAGCTGGCAAAGCCTGTTTTCCAACTAAACTTAAAAATGATTGCGATTTCTATAAGCCTATCGGCAAACGTGTGCCCCCGATGGGACAACCACATCCATACCCATGGGGGGAGAGTCAATATGGGCAATTGCCGGACCTCCAGAGAAAAGTTCCGGATCTTGAATTGCCATAACCCCATAAGCCGAAGCAAAGGCCACAGAAATAGGTGCAGGCATTAGGTGCAACCATCGGCATTCAGGAAGCTTTCCTGCCCGTGCTTTCTGTTGCTAGGAAAGGTACTGTTCCAGTGAACGGGGACGTAACGATATAAAGAGGTCAATTTAATTAAAGGAGCCTTCCCGCGGAAATGGGTAGGATGCGATGCCTGGGAGGCTGAAGCGGTGAAAGGGGAAGGAAAGAACTAAAGGGCGTTGGATAGGGTCACTTAAGCGCAAGATCGGTGCAGAGGGAGTAAGCGTGAGTATTTTATAAACGGGTTGGCAGTATGATGGTGAAAACTGCCCCAGCTCCTTCCACGCTTGTTGCACTGATGGTGCCTCTGTGGCCTTCAACGATTTTTTTGCACAACGACAATCCTAAACCTGTGCCTTCATACCGGTCTTTGGAATGCAACCTTTTAAACGATTTGAAAATATCGGCGGCATAATCCTTATGGAACCCGATACCATTGTCGCTTACAGTAATTTTTACGGCAGCTTCCCCCTCCAAATCAAAGGGTTCGCAATCAATGGTAATTTGTGGTGGTACGCCTTGCCTGGCAAATTTGAGGGAGTTGTTGATAAGGTTGTACAGCAGCTGGTAGATCAGGATGGGTACGCCGTACACCTGGGTGGAGCAGTGAAGCGACAGCACTGCATTTCGCTCGTCAATGAGCACCTCCAAATCGGCCCGGATATCGTGTAAGATGTGCGCCAGGTCCACCGGTTCGCGGGGTTGTTCGGCCTCATTGAGCGATGCGTATTGCAGCACCCCGTCAATCATTGCCGTCATCCTGCTGGCGGCATGTTGTATTTTTTGGAGGTGCCCCATGGATTGTTCACCGACCTTCTCCTGCAATTCCAGTTGCAACCTGCTGGTAAAGGTTTTTATTTTCCTGAGGGGTTCTTTGAGGTCGTGGGAGGTCACATGGGCAAACTGCTGCAGTTCCTCGTTGGAGCGTTGCAGATGTTTGAGGCTGTCCTGCAGTTGTGCTGTCCGGTCGTTTACCATTAGCTCCAGTTGCCTGGTCAGGGTACGATGTCGTTCTTCGCTTTCCTGCAATTGCGCTGTTTGTCTCCTTTGGGTCGTAATATCACGGCATTGCCAGCACCGGGCATGACATACACCATCGGGGCCAATCACGGGAAAGCAGTGTTGCTCAATGATCCTGCCGTCTTTGAAGCTTATTTCAAAAATCCCACATACCGAGTTGTTTGCATACAGCCACTCCACATGTTGCTGTAAAGCAGCAGCATTGGCCACCTGGTGTTGTACCATATTCAGCGAGTCGGCGTCGCTCAGCCGGCTTAAACTGCCCCGAGGGAGGCCCCACATCTGTTCAAACTGCCTGTTGCCCATCAATATCTTACGGTCAAGGGTAGTGAGCAGGATGGCATCAGGGTTGTTGTCCAGTTGGGCTTCCAGCAGCAGGCTGCGGAACGAAAGCTCCTGTTCGCTTCTGATCCGCTCTGTAATATCGCGGCTGACGCTGATAATGCCGGTGATGGCTCCGGTGCCGTTTGTTACGGGTGCCACCAGTACATCCCACCACCTGGGGTTGCCTCTTAAGGTAGGACAGTAACTTGTGAATTGTACTTTTTCGCCCTGCGCTGCCTTTTGCACCGCCTGGTCTATAATCTGCTGGCCTGCTGGTGGCAGCAGGTTTTGCCAGCTTTTCCCTTCAATTGTGGCAAAGTCGTCCAACTCCAGCAGCTGTACCCCTTTTTCATTTACATACTTAAGGCTGCCGTCCAGTTCCATAATCTTGACGCAATCAGGGCTGCTGTCCAGGATATGCTGTGTTAGTTGCTTTTTTTCTTCCGCCCTTTGTTGGGCCAGTATTTCATTGGTGATATCATGCCCTATCGCAACGGCGCCCGTAACCTGGTTGCTTTCATTTATAAAGGGGGTGATCTCAATACGGTGTACGGCATGTATAATCCCACCATCTTTTGGGTAAGCTACCGGAGCCACCCCCCAGGTAAGGGGCTGCGCTTGGGTATATACTTGCTGAAAAGCCTGTTCCAGGCCCGCCAGGGCCTTGCCTTTCCGGGCTTCAAAATAGGGCTGGTGCAATACCTCCTCAAGGGGGCAGTTCCAAATGCGCAGCAGTAAGCTGCTGACAAGTTCAATTATAAAGTTGGGCCCACTCACCACTACAGCAGGACCCGGCCATTGTGCAAATAGCTCGAGCGGATCTTCCCAAGGTAAAGGGGTTTTTGCTGCTGAAGCCTGTTTTTCTGAATGCAACATGGTTTTGCGGTATGCTTTTAAAGATCTGCAATATTGCCGCAAGGCAAAACCCAAATGGGCCAGCCCTGGAAAAAGAGCGGTGAATAGGCTTGTTGGCCGGTTTACTTAAGGGTTTGGCATTATTGATGGTGGCCATTTCTGCCTTTTGTCACCTTGTATTTGGGCCCTAACATAGCGGCATCCTTTTGGGTTAACCATGAAGTCTATAAAAAGGAGCGCAGAATGGTATTACAGGCCTCTTCACCACGAATGCTTTCTGCCTTGGTATAGCCCTATTGAACAACTGGACTGCTCAACCTTGCTTTCCACAGGAACACCGCCAGCTGCAATGTCACGCGGATGCCTGGGAATGTTCCGCAACGAGATAACAGGAGATCTTTCAAACAGCACCGTTCCTACGCTTATTACCGGAGCCAGCAAAGACAGACTCACCCGACCTGATGCCAGTGCATACATGGGGGATCATTGGCAAAATGCAGAACTTATGATGGTAGCACCAGGCAACCCCCAAGGTTTGCTGGAAAGTCACAGGGATGTAAATGAAGCTGCAGCGCGACTTTTTCAGAAGTTGAAGGGAAATGTTTCAGGCTGCCAGAAACTATTTCCAATGTGTTGCTGTGGTGCAGATTAGGTCAGAATGGGATTGCCAGTCAAGGTACAAAAAGGAAACATTCACAAAGAGGTTGAGTCCTAAGGATTATTTCCATGGTATTAGTCCTGATAACTTGAATTTGGGCTGTAGTCTGGGTTGCGGGAATTTTTGCTAAAACACTTCGTTCAACAGCATACAATTCAGGCATAGGTTCCAGGCTGATGATACACCTGGGTTTGGGACCCGGGGGCGCAGGTTTAAATCTGTATTCCCGACAACTTAAATTAGCAAACCTGCTCCAGTAGCAGGTTTTATCGTTTTTAGGCTAGAGTGGTAGCAAAAAAGATAGCAATTTTCGCCGCTAGCTAGCTATTCAAAATCGCAACTCTTTTCGCCTCGTAGTCGCTTGGGTGCAGCAAGTGTCGGCGCCCTTCCAGTTCATTCAACTTGCCCTCTTTTTGTTGTGCCACCAGCTGTGCATCTGTGATGCCTGAGAAGCGTGAATGAATGGCCGCAATTGCTGTAAATTTTTCCAAACTGGTTTGCATTCCCTTTGTGCTATCGGTAATGGCCTTGCGGATGATGAAATAAAGAACGAGGGCAACAACAAAGTTGCCAGCAGGCAAGGCGGCAAGTAGTAACGTTTGATCCATGTCGATGGTTTTGGTTCGGGGTAACAGTATAAAGCCTATTTTATATCCTTTCCTTTGCATTTCACCAACTAGCCCACGTTCATAATTTATCAAATGCGTTTCCACCTTACTATCACCCACGGCATCTACACCTTCCGCTTCGATGTGGAACTAGCCGGGAAGGATAAGCATTTCGAGTGGTGGCGACTGGTTGCCGGTGATCGGGTGGTAAGACTGCAATCAAACCGGCCAATGCTTATCGCTAAGGGGCTGAAAAAGATGCTAGTGTCTTGGAAATTTGTTAAGGGTGAGGTTAAGGATAAAAGAGCTTTGGCAAAGGTCTGCAAGGCTATTGAGAATCACCCAGCGGGACCATTTCCGCCACTTCCCGCACCTTCACCATATCCAAATTTGCCGGTGCGAATGCTTTTAGCCCAACCAAACGCAAGAAAGGAAAGCAATGGTGGTGGGTCGAACCTTGGGAAAGAGGAAGAAAATAGGTTGATGCCCTGATGAGAGTTTTGGAAGTTAGATTATAGTCTATTGCTTTAAAGAAAAGTTTTTCAATTTCAATGCAAAACTTACCAGTTCATGAAATGAATCACCTTTTTTTATACACTCATATGCACCTGCAGAAATCAACTGACTCCTTTTCAGAGGTGTTATCCAACTTGAGAAAATAATTACAGGGATATGTTTATACCTGGAACTTGACTTTAAAACATGTAAAATATCAGTTGCATCAAGCTCTGGCAAGGTATTATCTAAGACGATGAGCTTTGGTAACAGTTCTTCTTCTGTTTGTTCTAAATAGTGTAACAGCATTTTACCATTGATAAACTTTTTCACCTCTTCTGCAAAGCCTACTTCCAGGAAAGCAGAATCTATGAAGGAACGATCGTCCTCATCATCATCTACAAGCAGGATGGTAAAAGGCAAGCCATTTTTCATTCTTGTAAAATAAAAAGATTTTTTCCCAGTGAGTTACAAACAAATGAAAATTAAGCCACAATGGCTGAGTAAAGTTTTAGTTGTAGCCTTGAGCCAGACTATTTATTATGCTTTTAAACACCTCGATGCATTCATTCTTACTCTTCCCCTTTACATAGTAAGGTGTTTTGAACATTTGGCCAAAGTACCGGTCAATCGGGTATTCCGATTCTGTAAATATCACAACTTTCAATTTACAGAATCTTTGGTCATCCTTTAGTTTAGCCAGCACAGTTCTTCCATCCATGTAGGGCATGTTCAAATCCAAAAGAACCATATCAGGCATACATCCTTCAAATTCACAACTAGCTAAAGTGCCCAGCAAATCGTATCCATTAACTGCAAACCTAATTTGAATATATGGGTCAATTTCCGCAATGCATTCCTTGTATATAGCTTGTTGATCAAAGTCGTCCTCGGCTATTATTAGGATCATCGTCATGAATTAAAGAGGATTTACGGGATAGATTTTGAAGAACTGATTTTTACAGGGCATTTATTTGATGACGTCTGAAGGAGCTTTTTGTTCATATGCAATAAAAAAATGGCCCTGGTAGAAACCGGGGCCGTATCCGTATTTACAAAAACTAATTATTTATTATCCAGATCTCCTACGGTTACTAAACCACTGTACCAGTTTACAAGGTTATTGATACTCTTTGCATGGTCAATAAGCCTGTCTCCTTTCATGAATAAAGGTGTATTCAAGCGGGATGCTAAAAGGTAGTTTTTTGGGTTTTTGGTCCTGGAATAAAATGCTACCGGCAATTCTTTGAATGTAGGTCTGTCTCGCAGATTTTGCACAGCTTGCCAGCCGTCAAAATTCGGCAAATAGAGTTCAACTAAAATTAAATCAGGGAGTTTGCCAATTGAAGCAGAGCTGCTATCAAGCAGATTCAGCATCTCGCATCCATTAGTTGCATGAAGAGTTTGCACACCTGGCAATCTTTCTTTAAGAAGCATGTCTGTAATAGCCAGTTCTGTTGAGTTGTCGTCAACTATAAGGATCAGCATAGTTTTCTGCAATTAGGATAGGTAGGGATTGAAGGCTGCAAAGTTGAGTTACCAAAATTTTTTTAAATACCTGCAAAAGGTTTTTGGCAAAAAAATGTCCCAGTAGACACCAGGACCGCAACCAAAACCAACTGCTTAAATAAGCAAGCAGAACTAAAGTAGGCTACAGCTTTAGCAATTTCAACGGTATTGCTTAGCAAGTTTTTGTTCTGTTAAAAAGGAAAAGAGCACTGGCAAGAAAACCAGGGCGTGTACTATTGTTTTTGCAATTGAGATTTAAAAGTGGTTACAATCTTCCTGCCAAAAGAAAAGCCCCTGCTGGAAAACAGGGGCACTCTTGAATTTTCCTATATTATCATTTTTACGATGACTACCACTGTGGAAACAGCGGTTGTTCGTACCAACAATCCTGCGAAGGATTGAGAAATGAAGGTATCTCAAAGGTTTGGCCATAACCTGCATTTGTAAGTAATATTCAGGCGCATAAGGGGAAATGCATAGTTTGATTACGATGGTTATTCCTATCCGCTCCGAACATAATTAACGGCTATATTCAGAATTGAGCTGGAACCGTTTACAGAAAAGTTCAGCAAGATGAGCTTTATGGATGCTCAAAAGGCAAATATTGAAGACAAGCCTAAACGGATCACTTGGGCTACTTCACTATATGACGAACGCAACGAAATTTAAAAGGGTTAAGAACCCCTTTTTAAGTTGTTGATTTGGCTCCAGTACCTCTTTGCCATCCAACTATACAATCCTAGGTTTTTTGCGCCATTTTTCTTTTCGTACGTGGCAATGTACTTTTTAAAGCAGATTGCGGGCAACTCTCTTATCATGTGTATGAATTTGGTTCGTGCTGGTTTTGTGCCGAACAGTGACCAGGACAAGAGCTTCACCATAGGCCTGAAATGACCAGGGCATAAAAACCTGGTTTGTGGATGATGATCAATTTAAAAAAGTGTTGTTGATCTTGCGGTGTCGTTTTATTATTTGGTCCGGTGGCTCCATGGCTCATTAGGTACTAAAAATCCTGACAAGTATGCATGGCTCTTACAAGGAAAGAGCATGTCAGCACTGTTAAGTTGCCGCTCACCCGCCTGGGTGGCGATATTGTTAGACGCAGCAGACCGAAAATCTACCGTTCGCAAGAATGTGCCGGTTCAAGTCCGGCCCCGGGCACAAAAAAGCCGCTGATCATTCAGCGGCAATCGTTTGCTATTTGACCACGATCATTTTGCGGCTGCCTGCCACCCGCCCGTCTGCAATCAGGGTATAGGTGTACACTCCTGCTGCAAGCCTTCCCGAATCAACCAGGTACTGCCCTGCACCTTTGTTGTTGAGTGCAGCATTCAGCACAACCTGCCCCTTTGTATTGCTGATTTGCAGGGAAAGGTTGCGTGTACCTATGGGGGCGCTATAATGTATGATGGTACTGCCCTGTAACGGGTTGGGGGTGTTTTGTTCCAGGTATGCTTTCGAGTTGGTATGGGTTGGTGGCAACGAGGCCAGTTGTAGCTCCTGTACCATTTTTTTTAAGGCTGCTAGTTCTTCCCTGAGGCTTTTGTTTTCTGCTTCCATTTGGGAGTGCAGCTCCTGCATTGCTTTTACCAGAGGCACCACAAACTCGGCATAACGCAAACCATAAAATCCATTTTCTTTCTCGGGTTTGTCCACCCCGCTGAATTCGTAGTGCAATGAGTCGGCCAGGGCGGCCACCTCCTGCGCTACAAAACCTGTGGACAGCTGTGCGGGCTTACCGCCCTGGTTGTATGCTGTGCCCCTTTGTTGTTGCTGTATATCGCCTTTAAGCTTGTTGTTAGGAATGGTGGATTGCGCCTGTGCTTTGATGGCAGCAATATTCAAAGTATAGGTAAGCGGTTTCAACCGGTTGATAAATGCCAGGCCCGGAACGTTATCTTTTTGGTTCTGCTTGTACCGGCCATCAGAAAAGGTGGTCCAGCCCACCTTTCCCCCGATGGAGGTGATGTCTTCGTTTCCTACACGCACCTGGTTCGACTGGTTGACGGTGGCACCATACCCGATAACTGTAAAGTTGGACAAGCCCTGCTCTGCGTTGGTATGTGCGCCAAGGAAGGTACCTTCCATTACATCGGTAGCCTGGGCCCCTGCAGCTTCGCCCAATGCCGAATTGCCCGATCCGTCAAGCACCGCACCAAGTGCATTGTTGCCTACTGCTGTATTGCCGGTACCATTATGGGTTTGGTACATGGTGGCATACCCAACGGCAACGTTTGCGCCTCCCTTTCCCAACTGGTACAAAGCAGAATGGCCAATGGCTGTATTCTTGTCGCCAGCAGTAGAATTGGAGGTCATAGCCATATACCCTACAGCCGTATTACCCCACCCACCACTCAAAGCTTTATACCCTACTGCAGTATTTTCATAACCTGCTCCAATCGACGACGGGTCCTCTCCATCGCCTGCATCGTTGAACCGCATGGCCTGGAATCCCACTGCAACATTATTACGGCCGGTGGTAGTATTGCCAAGGGCTTCCACGCCTATTGCCGTATTACCCTCCCCGGTTATTGCCTGGCTGCCCGAGTTGGCGCCAACAAAAACACT
>NZ_MTFE01000010.1:5141215-5160708 GCF_001953305.1 Cnuella takakiae | reverse complement strand
GTATTCTTACTGGTGATATACCGGTAACCATCCAGGTAGATATCACCGCGGAGGTATAAGTCCTTCCAGGCCCTGGATGAGGACCCCAGGTTGTGCAGGTTGGTGGCGCCCGGGAGTAGGCTGGTATTGATGGCCGTGGTGCCCGATAGGTTCGCCAGGTTGGGCTGAACAGACAATGGCTGCCAGCTACCGTCGAAAACATAAAAGCCACGGCTGCCATCGGTTTGAAACACCAGCAGCCCTTGTGCGGGACTTCCGATGGCAGCACGTTGTGCCTTTGTCATACGAGGGAGCAGCACACCCCTGCTGGTAGACCTAATATCCAGGATGGACGAAGCTGCCGGAGTGGTGGTGCCGATACCTACAGCACCAGAGGCTGGAAAACTGTATTGTGAAAATGCGGGGAGGGCAGAAAGTAGCATGGCTACTGCCAACATAGATTTTTGCATATGGCTGGGGTTTAGATGAACGATGGCAATACCGGGCCGGATCAAACATCCTAAGCACGTGCACCAACAGGCACACTAAACCATTACGCGTAACCCATAAGGTGCGTCAAAAAAGCAGGACGGTATCAAGGCTTACCCTTTCCGATACAATATCCAGCAGTTTGAACGTCAGCTTTAACAAGGAACCGGGCTATTGTATCCTACTATCTTGGATGTATTTCACCCACAAACAAAGGTGGGACCATGGGGCTTGTCATAACTGGAAAAGGTTTGAACAGAGCAGGTTGGCACCAGCTGTATCAAACCAAATCAAGGTCTAAACTAGTTGTAACCCTGCGCAGCTACAAGTTCATCATTGACAGATATCATGAAGGTGCAAATAATGGTAAATTGGAGCCGTTCACACCTTCCTTCTGAACAAACTACTTGACGTTTTTCAAATGCACCGCATGGTGTGTGAGTTGCAGCTTTCCAGCAGGTGGCACCGCAAGGCTATAAAGGCATTGTCGGTATTGCTCAGGAAGGTGTTTTTGATTACCACTGCAGCGCAGCCACATGCCTTCAGGCTTTTGATAATGTGCTGGAGAAAAAGGGGGGGCGTTTCGCTGGTCTTGATGTCAAAGTTTTGCTGTACCTCCTTGCGTTCCTTGCCGCCAAAGGGCGGGTTGGCCAGGATGATGTGGTGGCGGTCATTTTCCCGTATATCGCGCAGGTTTTCGGCCTGCGTGTTGGTGTTGATGATATTGGGCGCCTTGATGCCGTGGAGGATCATGTTCATTACGCCAGTGATATTGGCGAGGTTTTTCTTCTCCTTGCCATAATGCGTGCCTTCCTGGAGGGTTTTGAGGTTTGCCGTAGTTCGTTCCATCCGCTTGAATGGGTAGTTGTAGGTCTCGCATAAGAAGCCAGCACTGCCACAGGGGGCGTCATAGGTGGTGTCGCCCATCTTAGGTGCCATTACTTCTATCATGGCGCGGATCAGGGGGCGGGGTGAATAATACTGCCACCGTTGCGGCCCGAACCGCACATGTTCTTGATCTTGGTTTCGTAGGGGGGCTCAGTTCGTGTTTGTCCACCGCGCTGCGAAACACCAGGCCATCGGCCAGTTCAATAACTTCATGGAGGTTATAGCCTCTTTTGATCTTGTTATTCACTTCGCTAAAGATTTCACCGACTTTGTACTCGATGGTCTTGGGGTTGTTGGTACACTGACCAAAGCCTGCGAGAGAGGGGAGAAGCTCCCGGTCTACAAAGCGCACAGGTCGGAGCCGGTCATTGCCTTGTTGTGGTCCACCTTACCATCGGTACCCTTGGGCATGGCCCTGGTACTCCAGCCGTAAGCTTCTTCCAGTATGCAGGTGTAATCCTTGCCTGGCAGGACGGCTTCATCGGCCCGTTCGCTTCCGGGCTCGTCGAGGTAGCGGAGGAAGAGCACCTGGGAGGTTTGTTCTATATATTCGAGATCGCTGCTGGCACCGGCATCCTTCCACAGGATGTCGTTGATATCCCGGAAGGTTTGTTCAAACATGGAGGATGTTTTAGTTTGCCGGGTCTCCCTGGCGGTAACAGGAGAAAAGTACGGGTATCGGGTGATTAGTTCCGGCAAATGCAAGGATGCAGTTTTAAGGGCATTTAATACTGCAATATGGCAGGTTAAGTAAGCGGGGATGGTAGGTGCTCACTGCTGCAATGACCCTGCTATCGAGGCTAATATTGTCTTCAGGGGTGGCGTGCAGTGTTCAATTTTAGTATATAGTACCTCCTTTAATGCTGCTGTTTCATTATAGGATTTGAACAGGTGCAACTACTCGGTAGTGGGCTGCTCCTGTTTGATGGTTAATGTTTTGGTCTAATAATGGAGTTCACCAATAGATAAACCTTTAGCGATATGGCACCAAACGAAGAACTCAAAACCATCACACAAATGAGAGGGGTCGCGTGGTTATTCTCTTTGCTGCCTCCATTTTATGCAGTTCCCGCTCACAATAACCCACTGCATTTATACAATCCGCTTTGATGTTGAACCAGACGGGAAGGGTAAGCATTTGAACGGTGGCGACTGGTTGCCGGTGATCGGGTGGTAATCTGCACTCAAACTGGCCTATGCTACTGGCCAAGGGGCTCGAAAAGAATCCTGTTACCTGAAAGGTCGTGGCAGGTGAGGTGAAGGACGAGAAACGCTTGCCCAGGTCTGCAAGGCGATTAAAGATCAACTGGCTGGGCCACCTCCCGCACCTTTACTTTTCCAAGATCTGCCAGCGCGCATGTTTTTGAGTCAACTGAATATTAAGAAGAAAGGCGGTGGTGGCCCTTTCCTTGAGCAAAGGGCGAAACATTAAACCTTTGCAAAACATGGCACTTGTTGAATACAATTACTGGTAAGCTTACTCTACTAACAATGCAACAATTCCTTTGAAGCATGCCTGGTTAAAACTTCTACCTGGGCAACTAATTGGAAGTATCTATTTACAAGATCTTGTTTACTTGGATGTTCTTTTCTATCCAGCTTTCCATTGCAGGCAATGAGTTCGTGAATAATGTCCTGGTTCTCTTTTTGAAATTGATGAAGTTGCTTTCGGGCAGATAGAAGATTTTCGGGTACTTTTTGGAAGTTATTCATATGTGAATCCAAAAGTAAAATCTTTGATATCACCCGATCGGTCACTTAGGTGAAAACTGTAATAAGTTCGGCCAAAACCCGCTTCTACTCTTTAATAAATACAAAAAGCCTCGGTAAAAACCAGGGCTGAAATAAAAGTTTATTCACCTAAAACCATTTTAAAAGCTTTTACAAGAAAGTCATTCACCTAAAATTACATTCTTAGTCGGGAGTTTTCATCAAGGTATTGATCTACTATTCTACTTCTCCTTTTGATTCCGCCTGAACCGGCCGTTGAAGATCCTGCCAAAGTTAAATGATCACTGCCGGTTGCACCAAATGTGCTATCCTCCTGGCTGATTGCTTCATTTCCAGAACCATGCTCATCTACGTCAATAGCTCCACAATCGTCAAGTATATCGGAAGCTGCCTCTGCAAGATCATTTGAAGAGGCGTGAACAGTAACCAGAGTTACATTGGTTTGCACAATTGTAGAATAACGTTTAGCATCATCACTATCGTGGCCAAACAACTTATTGAAGAGGTCTGTAAACTTGTTGGTATTACGGCCTTCCGAATCTGCTGTGCCATCCAGGTACTCGCCTTTCGAAACATCTACAAATTGCTGGGAAATGCCTTTTTCGTTTAAACACTCAACTGCTTTGTGAGCATCGGCCGGGTCCTTGAAAAATCCAATTACAGTTTGTGCCATAAAAACTCCTTTTGCATATGGTGGGTACTAATTCTATGTATCTCAAAGGTTCAGCCATAACCTGCATTAGTAAGTTATTCTCAGGCGCATAAGGGGAAATGTATAGTTGATTACGATGATTATTTCTATCCGCTCCGAACCTGAGTAACAAAAAAATACCCCTGTTAAAAAACAGGGGTGCTACCCTTGACTAGACTTTATTTATCTGGGCGAAAGTAAATTCCTTCCAGGTGGAAAGCAAAGCCAAGAAGTTATAAATGATTTTTTCAAACATAAGGCCTTCTGTCTAAGTGCATTGATATAGAAAGCCCCGGCTAGAAAACCAGGGAGTGGTTAACCATAAGAAATATGTTAGGAAAAGAACCCCAGCCAAAAAGCCAGGGTTGATATGTTAACAATAAACCTGATGATCAATCAAGTCGGAAACAGCAAGCATCTTGCCAAACAGAGAGCCCCTTTGGAAACAGGGGCCTCAAACAAAATCAATTGATTATGAGATAAAGTGTTGCAAGAATGGCTTACAAGTTCGTTAAAGCAAAGCACCTCAATAGAATGTTAATGGGCTCAGTATTCTTGCTCCTTCATCACCCTTCACGGATTTCCCAGCCCACATGATGTAAAAACAACCCAATACCAGTAAGCAGGGCTAAACAGCGACCTTTTAAAAAGAAGAAGTAGTGATTGTAAATAATTGGGTCCTTGCTGGAGAGCGAGATTGAAGGTGGTGGTATAAAAGTAAAAGGAATCGGATAACTGTTTATACAGTTTTTACACTCAGACCAATGCTCTTTAAGTGTGTTGTTGCTGAACCATGAATATTTTATGCTGCCCGTTATTTAAGGGTTTTTTCTTTGAATATCCAGGAAAGTGCGGTTGCTAATTGCCCCAAAAAGCATTGAAATAAGCGAAGCGTTTTTAAAACAATTCGGTTGCATCCCTCGACCTCAAGATTTGCGGACAAAACCCATGAACTGGGGATAATAACTTGTGGCATCAGCTTTTTGATACATGATTACTGAGGAAAGGAACAACGGCATCATAGAGTTCCGCATTATGCTCCATATACAAAGCATGTCCTCCAGCAATGTATTTCACTTCTTTTGTCCTGAATTGCATTAATTTAGGATGATCTACCCCAATGGTGAAGTCTCTTGTTCCACCAATTATAAGTACGGGAACAGCAATACTTGCTGTTTTAGCACTAAAAGAAACGAAGTACTCTGGAAAGTTCCACACATTCTGTCCCATATCCCAGTGCTTGGCTGCATTTACAGTAATAGCAGAATGGAGCGAATCGTTTTCCTTTTTATCAAAAAACAGTTTGTAACGAATGCCAGCCTGGTCCAGGTGCCAAAAAGAGTTGAAGAAGCGGTCCATCAGTTTTACTGAATCATTCAACAAGTAGGCTACTTCGTTTTGTTTTAGGGAAGGCAACAGCTCAATAGTTTTGCTGATTCCGCTTTTAGCAGAATGAGAGATATCGATGGTGCAGTTAAGGTAAGTCATAGCTTTTACAACCGAAGGATGCTGGTAGGCGTACTCAGTCGCTAAAATACCCCCAAAAGAAAGAGGCATGAGAACCCATCTGTTTATTCCTAATGCCTGACGGACCTCTTCAAAATCCTTCACGACCCTCTTGAGGGAATAATCTTTTTTGGGATCGTTATCTGATTTGCCACACCCATGCTGGTCGAGGTATATCATTTGAACATCCTTTTCGAAAACATTACCGCCTGTGTACTCAAAATAGTCGGAGTTGGAGCCTGGTCCTCCATGAATAAACAGTACAGGCATGCCTTTGCCTGCTCGCTTCACAAATAGCTTTACTGAATCAGACGTAGTAATAAAAGGTGAGTCGGTCTGAGCCTGGGCAAAAGCTGCAATCAACAAAGTAAGGAGAGTGAAAATATTTTTCAGCATGCCTCATATGACGCACGATAAGCAAACGGGTTACAGGAAAATAAAATTTTTGTGAAATGGAAAAAAATAGTGAAACAGGCGCCTGGTATAGGAAACATCAATAATTGGTAGCCGGTGGCTTCAAAGTATCGGAGTCGTTACTATTTAGCAACTACCTTTTTTTAATTAGGTTTTCAACATATGCATCGAAACCATAGCCATGATCAGACCTGTTCTTTTCCCAATAACCTCTTGTATAAGGGTAAGCGTAAAACTTCTTAATTGTTGTGTCCCATGTGTTCCATTCCCTTTCACTCAGCAAGCCATTCTTATGATGATAGTACATTTCGTAAAAGAATGTTCCAACCATGTCAATGTATGAATTAACCGGATCATGCTCGTCCTTTTCATGGATGTATGCCGACAGAAATTTATTAGAAACTTTATGTTCGACTGCCAGGGAATTTATTATATCTAACCTCTGATATAGACTGTTGAATATCTGAGATTTAAAGACTTTATTGTTTTTTCTAAGTTGAATGATTGTAAAAACCATTGTAAAGAGCACTCCGACAGATTGAATGATATTCAGCCAGTCCTGGGTTGTTAAATCTAATTGCATAACTGCCTTTGGTTCGTTAGTAGATTGCCTTTAATAATTTTTTACTAAGGGACAATAAGTGGCAATTACAGCCAAAGCTTGTATTTGCTGTATGCTAATAAATTCGGCACTGAAATTTTGCACATCTAGAATCGGACATACAAGCTCATCAAATCGCCTTTTTGCCAATACGCAAAAAACAAAACAAATTTTGTTTTTGCAATACATTCAAGAAAGCCGGAGGTGATGCAACTGTTGTGAATACAGCTTATTGGCATTAAACAACAGGAAAAAAAGCTTCTGCTTTTAATATACCTGTATAAGAGAGTGGAGTCTTTTGCCCCTCGTTTTTTTATTTGTACAACTCTTAAGCTAATTTCCCTTTAATAGCGGCCGGCTTTTTAACCTTTACAGCAAGGGACTAGAATGCTACCCTAAATAGTGCAACCACTGTCATCAACAACCATATGGAGTTAAGCACCCAGCTTGCATGGGCTTTTTTATACAATGCATAGGTAATCAGGCAGGCACACCCAATAATATTTAGCGTAAGGTACACAACTGATTGGCTTCCAACAATGTTCATACTGTTCAAACTAAATGCAGAAAGTGAAGCAACAGCTCCGGACCACCCCACGCCTTCCATGATATACTTTCTTTGAACCAGCATCTCCTTATTTTTAGCACAAAGTACTGGCGCTGCGAAAGCACCTGCAATGCCCATTTCTCATTGAATAATGCACAAAACGGATTGATGGACTTAGAGCAGATTCGATCTTTTCTGACCCTTGCTCAGGAATTGCATTTTTGGAATGCTTCAGAAAAGCTATTTATTACCCAATCTGCCCTTAGCCGCCAAATCAAAGGGTTGGAGCAAGATCTCGGCATCCAGTTATTTGAGCGGAATAACCGGAATGTGAAGCTTACAAAAGCAGGAACCTTTTTACAGGAGCAATGGACCCGGCTAAGTGAAGAGATAGATCGGGTGCACCGTCAAGCAAAAAACATCCATGAGGGAACATTTGGCCTTCTGAGGGTCGCCTATCCAGGATCGATAGCTTTTGGATTTCTTCCAACATTCATAACTGCAATAGCTAATGAACTTCCTGATGTAAAGTTGGAACTTGTTGAGCCCACGGATGTCAGCTTTGAGCAATTGCTGCTCAACTACCAGCTGGATCTTGCCTTAAGAAGAGATCCGGCCGAAAACCCGGCTTTGCATTCTGTTGTTTTATATTCAGAACATTTTGCGCTCATTGTACCTGAAACCCACCCGCTTAGGGCTGATAATTTTAAGGACTTAACCCAAGTGAAAGATGAACGGTTTATTCTATCCGGCCTTCACCATAAAACGTACTATGTTTCCTGCTTGAGGGAGCTGTTCCGAACTTATGGGTTCAAACCAAACGTGCACATCGAATCAGATTTCGGGGGCATGATTTTAAGTTTGGTAGCAAAAGGCCTTGGCATATCAATAATGCCTAGTTCTTATGCCAGTAATGCTCCTGCAGGAGTCCGGTTTATAAACTTACCCAATCGCACGAACCTTTATGCTGCCTGGCGAAAGGATGACAACAATACTGTTTTGAAGAATGTGACAACTATCCTCCAAACTGTGGCTGAAGGTTTTCAATCGTTTAGCAAGGATTATAATGCTTAGTTGTTTAGCTCCAGGAGAAATCTAATATAGTAATGAGGGGTTTTGAAGCTGGAAGGAAAATAGGGCAAAAGCCCCCTTTTTTGTATCAGCCTCCTTTGCCCAGAAATACAGCGTGCAACGGCAGGAGTTTAAATTTGGTGCGTCTGGGAGATGCAACGAGGGTATTTCTTTCAATTTCCCCCTCAATGTTCATGCCCTGCAGCTCACCTTCATGTTCCGTGATTGTTTTGAAATACTCATGGGCACGAAAAGGATTTTTCTTCCAGCCTGAAGCAGAAAGCTCCTTTTGCAGGTTTTCAGCTGACTGGAAAAAAAGACGGGTTATCAATTGATCTGTAGTGAAAAGAAGCATTTCACGCCCTTTTTCTTCAGTCTGCCCACATCCGCTAAGATCAAGCGCTGGAAGATGTATTACCATTGTTTGGTGTCCTTATCCAGAAATTAGAATGTGGAAAGGACTGCCTTGATAATTTTCATCCTATTGTTGATATAAATCCCTTCCTGCTTTAGCAAGCGTTCTTCAAATATAAAAGTAAGGTTGGTTAAGCTAAAAGGAATTCCCTGCCCCATCATAAAACCATTCTGGCTCAACAAGGTAACAGGTATCAAAACTTCCTGTATGCTTTTTGAAAAGAGTTATTCTTCCCCCTGGTATGAACCTTCATTTGCAAAAATCCAAACTACTGCTATGTTTTGAAGGGAGTTCATCAAGGAATTATTGGCGTTCATCATGGGAAATAGGTTGTAAAAAGAACTCCGGCCAAAAGGCCAGGGATGATGTAATAGAATATAGCCGGATGATCAATTTTAGAATGCGTGCCGCTTATTTTGCCAAACAAAAAGCCCCGGCTGGAAAACAGGGGCAAATACCCTTATTAGTTACCTAAATTATTGGGCAAATATACAATGCCCTTGTAGAAACAAGGGCGATCTTAACCATACTAAACGAGTTATGAAAAGAACCCCAGCAGAATGCCGGGGTGATATGATTATTGATAGCATAAAGATTAACCCGAACAATAATGACAAGCATCTTGCCAATCTAAAAGCCCCGGCAGGAATGCCGGGGCCACATATAAATAGAAAGCAGAAGAGCATCACACATGAAAAAACCTGTAAGGGAAAGGGAGTGCACTATTTGAAAATTTACAGATCATCCTGGTGTTTACCGGGTTAATCAGGGCTGGCGAGAAAATGCACGCCAGCAGTTTGCCTACCTTGCTCAGGAAAAAAATAGAATGCAGGGTCAATAGGTGGTTGTACAGGGTTTTGCCCCCGGTAGGGCTTAGTACCTTGCCCGTGCCGGGGTTTCCATACAAAGAATAAAGGCAGTGTTGCGGTTCCTGACGAGGTGCCTTGGCGATTAAAGGTTTTATTAAAACAATCTTCAACAGGTAAAAAAGTATTAACAGATTAGCACCACCATGGCAATTACCACGTAGTTTTTCTTGGTGTGCATTAGTCGTTTTTCAGCACATAAAGTAAAAGGCCGGATAGAAATCCAGCCACGCGAAAATCCAATATCCTATGAAAAACCAGGGCAATAAATAAAAATCTGGTGCCACATCAATTTCTGCTTTTTATCTTGAATCTCTGCTGTATTTGTATATAAATATACACGCGCATTTTTTATAATACATAAGCGTTGTTCTTTTTCAAGCGCTATGAATGCACTATTGGCGCTGTACAAAATGCAGGCAATTACCAATACTAATTGATGAGTTTTGGTCTACTTTTAGCTCTTACTGACCTATGCTTGCCAATAATATAACAGACTTCCTCCATTTGCCTCCAAAACAGCAGGTACACCTTATTGAGTGTGTAGGCATCCGACTAGGGCTATTAAGGTATGCCAACGGCTATACTTTAGAACTTATCTCCATGCAGAATTTTTATACGGAAGTGTGGGTTGACAAAGAACAAAAGATCCTGCGCAACCTGCATGCATTTACTGATACTTTATACCTTGATCCCTATCTGGAATTGATCGATATAGAGTCACTCTTATGTGCGTTGTAACATGGGGGTAAGGTGCCATGATTTTTATTCCGGAGTACTGCGCTGCTGTCATAAAAAGGAGACCTGCCAGGAATTGTAAGCACCCCTACGCACAAAAAGTTTTAGATCAGAGTAGATTCCTTAGTTTACACGTTACCTATCCATTCTACAGGTGTCTGCATGTTCAGCATTTTATAAAGCCCGAATCCGCGAGACATAAATTCAGGTCCCTTGTCC
Organism: Cnuella takakiae; assembly: GCF_001953305.1. Lineage (GTDB taxonomy): Bacteria > Bacteroidota > Bacteroidia > Chitinophagales > Chitinophagaceae > Flavisolibacter > Flavisolibacter takakiae. The sequence goes on along the minus strand of NZ_MTFE01000010.1, from coordinate 5,150,553 downwards.
ACCCTTGCGGTTGCAGGTTTGCCGTGCATGTCAATGGCTCGGTTCAGGGTTTATATAACGCGTTTGGATGAAAGTGAAATGTCAATTTCGGTTACCTGCGCTTCTCTTGTGCAGTCATTTATCACATTGAAGGTGCGGAACTTTCTGCCACCAACCATGCTAACACGCATGAATCTATGGAACTTGTTTCGGAGGATCTAATTGTCCATGGCCAGGTTGGCAAACATGCGCTTGAGATTTGCGTTCTCTTCTTCCTGTTCTATAAGCCGCTTGACTTCAGATGCCTCCACATCCCGACCTTACTTTTCCAGTTGTAAAACGTCGCCTTGGAAACAGAATACAGCCGGCAAACCTCTTTGGTGGTGAGGTCCCCTTCCTGTTGCTCCTTGGCAACAACCCTGGTTTCGGTAAATCGTGTTTGCTTCTCGATAGCAATTTCTGAATTTGAGTATAAAACTCTTATTCAAAACAGTCCGCTTTTTCGGGGTACTTACATACCCTTGACTAAGTTTTTCAAAATCAGTGTAAACATTAATATCTTATACAAGTAAAGGAGCGCATTAAAACCATAGATGATTTTATTAACCATCACATTTTAAGTTCAAAAATTTTCTTGTTAAAAAAAGCCCCGGTAGAAACCAGGGCTGCATTTAGATTACTTGCTTTTGAGAATATGCAAAGTAAGTTAAACCTAAAGGAATTTGGGTGTGCAATCGATTTACCCGTGCAAAGGGTAACAAGTTAAAGCCCCAGCTAGAAAGCTGGGGCGCAAGTAGAGTTCCTTACATTAAACACAGGTATAAGTATACAACAAGTTTGCCGTTGTTTAAAGTCCAAACAAGAAAGCAGAACAGCTAAATTCAAGGGAGGCAATCCAGTTGATATGGAAAACAGATTATTAAAAAATATAACTCAAAAGCTCAATTACATAACAGGGGATGTCTGCTCCAGGAAGCCCCAATTAGTTCATGCGCTAAGCGCACTAATTGGATGATTGGAATTTCATGGTAAACAATACTGTATTGAAAAGATTAGACCTTAATTGGTTTCTCTTTTATTACTGTTCCCATAGAACGAGATAACTCTAAAAGCTTAGTTTGGTACAATTCAGTTATTTCATGGGGTAACAAACCAATAGACACATGATCTAACTCTTCATGGATAGATGCAAGTTTATCTTTCAGACTATTTGGAAGTATATCTGCATGTTTTGATTGAAATTCAACCAGCTCAGTTCTTAATGTTTCAATGGTTTGCAAGGGTTTCATGGTATAATTACTAACATTAGATAGTAAAACTACTCAACATCAAAATAATATACGGTCACATTCAGCCAGAATTATATACAATTAATGAATTATTTACTCTGGGTTTGAAGGTATTCTCTTAGCCAATAGCCAATGCCAAACAGCGGAGATCAGGAATATTAAACAGGTTAATCACAACTGGTAATTACCCCAATGATAGCCCCCATAGAAATGGGGGCTTGCAGTCTAAAAAACTTTATAGGGCCGTAAAAATCCAAATTTATCAGACTGCGGAAATCACTTGAAGAGGTAGTAAAAATGATTTTTGATCCTAAGTAGTAATGCATACGTTGACATCAAGCTTTATACCTATTGAAATAAGTGTAAGTTTTTTATGTAACTCCTAAACTTTCTTTTTTTGCCACGCCTTTCAGGTGGTGTTTATGCTCAGATAGATTTTAATAGTCCCTCTTTGATGATCCATCTGGCAGTTAAGGTCAAGCATCTCGTTCGGAAAGCCCTAGGAAAAAATAGGCAGAGCGTGTAAAGTTTCTGGTTCCGCTTGTTCATTGATGGATGTTGCCCCTTGATTTTAGTTTTGGGGGGTAGTGGCTCATTCTTTTTCTCATACTGGCCGATTACCTCATTTGAAACCCTCCATTGCCAGTTGCGACAGGCCTTTGCCGTCCAGTAGGGCTACATACTTAGCATGGGCGCTCACTATTTAACCAACTGAATAAGCTGAAGAAAGGTTAAAAGTAGGAGCAGCCTGGAAGACAGGTCAAAAAAATAGGCCCCGGTAGAAACCAGGGCCGCAACCAAAACTAACTGCTTAAATGAATAAGCACAGCAAAGTTAGATTTTAAACACTTAAATGTGTACTTACTACATGTTAATTATAATAAATACTGCTTCCTTGTCGGAAAGTTCCAGCCTGTCCACATTTACCATTATTGTTTTTCTATTGGGTAGCATAGGTCGGAGGTATATTTCAGCTCCTTATTGCCCGAAAGCCAAATACTTCCTTTGCCTCCACTTAAGTATGCTTTTCCTATGTTGATACTTCATTTTTACACAAATGCAACGAGCCTTGTAATTATTGAAATGCCAAAGCACATCAATAGCTCCTGTGGTTCAGGTTTTGTATAATGCTTGAATACTGTCTAACAGGATAGGCCAATAAGTTTAAAAATTTTGAACAAAAAAAAGCGTAAACAGGCAGGCACTTATAATTTATCAATGGAAAAGAAGGAGAAACTTGAACTTTTGCACAAGCAGATGATAAAGGAGGTGCAGGACTATGCGATTATACTTATGGATTTAGATGGAACCATTCTTTCTTGGAACAGAGGAGCTGAAATAATCAAGGGATACAAGCCGGAAGAGATCATAGATCAAAACTTCAGGCTATTTTACCTGCCTAAACACAGGCAGGAATTGTTGCCTGAACAACTTCTTGAGCAAGCAAGAAAAGAAGGAAGAGCTAAACATATTGGCATGAGAGTAAGGAAAAACGGCACCACTTTCTGGGGAAGCATACTGATCACGGCACTTCACGATGAAGAAGGTCATGTTGTTGGTTATACTAAACTTACCAAGGAGCTTGACAAAAATGAGATCAGTTAAGCATTGGAAGCATTAATCCTGTTGTAAATGATAAGGGCCCCGGTGAAAACCAGGGCCTTTATAACAATGCAATGATCAAAAAATAAGCTACACCTGATCAATTATTGGATATTTGTGTCAGTGGAATCTGAACCTTTAGCGTGGAAGTTTTAAGGCCAACACGCTCCAGGAATGCAGTTCCTAACAACATTTCACATCTGTGTTTAATGCTGTTATATACTATCATCCTCTTCCCGGTAAGATAATTTTGGTCGCCATCTGCAGTAATCTGTAAATCCAGGTTTAATCCAATATTGATCTGAATATAAATTTTTTGAATTATCCCCTCCACCTGTTCATATGAATGCAGGTGATCCATTATTATGCGGAACAAATGGGAAAGCTTTTCGGGATTCAGTTTGTCCAGATCTCCATTACACTTAAAAGTCACTATGCTTCCTGAATTATCTGAAAATTCTTCCAATAACAGCTTTAACTTTTCTTCACTTCCCACATTCAGACTATCCGTAGGACTGATGGCATTGGAAAGCTGGCGAAGATTACCCAGTACATTATCAAGAATCCGCTCAACCCTACTTATTACATCCTCCTTGCTAAGAGGTAATGTGCCTGAAAGCTTAAGGATATGTAAAGCTGCTGTAACGGATTGTGCCAGATTCTCATGAAGCTCATTACCTATTAACTCGTTTTCCTCTTGCTGTTGTCTGATTTGGTATTGAAGCGTATGTTTTTCTAATTGAAGAGCCTGTTTGGTTTGGAAAAACACTTGCCGGGCCCTCCTCTTAAGTTCAAGTAGTTTTGAGGCTTGAAGGGCAATTGCATTCAGGGCTTTACACTGGGATTCTGTCAACTGCCTGGGCTTCTTGTCTACAGCACATACAGTACCCAATGCATGACCGGATGGAGAGTAGATTGGAGCGCCTGCATAGAACCGGATACCCTCAACCCCTTTTACAAATGGTTGGTTGCTGAACCGATTGTCACTTGTCAAATCTTCAATTACCATCAACTCACCATGTACAATGGTATGGGCACATACAGCTTCAGCTCTAGGTGTTTGTTTAACTTGAATTCCTTTTTTCGCTTTGAACCATTGCCTTTCTTTATCTATAATACTGATGACAGAGGTAGGACAGCCAGTTACAAAAGCTGCAAGTTCCACCAAACTGTTGTACTCTTCTTCCTCCGGTGTATCAAGAATGTCGAGGCTATAGAGTTCTTCTAACCGCTCTTTTTCATTTACAGGTAAAGGATACGAATACATAAGGGTTTTTATTTAGGGCATTGCTCCATTAAAAAATGGAATTGGACTATTGCGTGCTGCTGAAAACAGTACGCTGCTTACCAAGAGGTAAGTTGTTATGGGACAATTCATACAAAGGAAACAACTTATAAATTGCCTCAGAATCTTATTTGCGACGGTTACAGGTTTTTAACCATCCTTCCTAAATATAATTCCTTAATGAGGCTTATGTGATGGTGCTACAACCTAATTGAGCTCCTATGTAGAGGAACGACAATGTTCCTGGTGTTTATAAAATCGCCAAATTTTGAGGCATTACAGGAATATATTTATTACAGTTATTGTAATAGGAGGGGTAGCCTGGCTTACCGCCTGCACTTTTCAAACCGAAGGGTGTGGCTGTTATTGAGTACTTGCCCCGTTTAACCTGCCATGAATAATATCGGCCTTTGTTATTCTCTGCAGCCTGGGCAAACGGTTGGATGCTTTCAATGCGAATGGCTGGACGGGCGCACCAGGCGAAAGATGGTGGTGTCCTTGTTTTGGAGGATGGCCCATGCTGCAAAAAGCGAGCGGGACCTGCTGCACTCCTGTTTGCGCTGAATCTCCCTGGACAGGCGCATCAGGCGGGATAAAGTCGCTGCTTTCAAGTTTGCTGGTTTGGGGTTTGAAGGCTTGCTTTTAAAAGAAAAAACCGGAAAAAAAGAAAGCAGGAGGGCAGGCAGCCTGCCATCAGCAATAAGGAAGCGGAATAAATCATTGGAAGGGTAAGGGGAACCTTGTTGATAATGGTTGTGTCGGCTGTGGTGAGTAGGAGGGTGCTGGCGTTTTATGCCGCAGTCTTTTTGCGCATTACCGTACAACAGGGGTGCAGGCTGCTACCTTCGCGCCGCTTTTGTCCGGTGTCTTTTAAAAGCAGGTTTGCTGTTCTATTCTTGGAAAAGTATTAACAGAGAAAGAACCCTGAATGGAGCGTCGCAACAATAGCTTGATGCAGGTGTTATATGCTAATAGGCACAAAAAGATCCTCTTTATTTTTTGGATACATGCAAATGTGTATGTTGAATGCAAGATAAATAAGGTATTTTTTTTGTTGTAATGCTAAAAAAATTAGTATTGCTAATGCGTTTTGATGTAGCGGTTCAGCACGGAGCTTACCGATACCGCTTTAAAGTGGAGCAGTGAAAACCCCTAAAAGGGTTTGAATTGTTCATCCTTACCGGTGGCGGTAAAAAGGTAGTGCTGCAATCTAACAGGCCCATGCTGCTGGCCCGGGGGCTGAAGCAATAGCCTGTTTACAGGAAAGTAGTGGAAGGAGAAGTAAAGGACCATACAGCACTTCATAAAGTTACCTTGGCAATAGAACGATACCTGAAGGAGCAGGAGGTGGCAATGCAACCCGATATGCCAATGGAAAAGAAAGCTTACAGCCCTCCTGCCTTCAAAGAGCAGGAAGCAAAAAGCTCAGAGCCAGCCTCCCATGCCATGGAATGAAAGGAAAAGTAATTGAGACTGGTATATCGACCCAGTTGCGAAATGGGCTGTGCATCGCCATCAACACCGGCGTCTTTGCGCATGATGTCCTGGATGGATTTTATGGTGCTCGATCAATTACTCATGGTGTGTTTGCTTATAGTGGGTCAGTTCGCGTTCTACTTCTTTCTTCAGTTCTTCTTCGGAGGGCAGGTAGATCTTGTATTTGGAGGCAAACAGTTGTTTGCTGTCTTTGAGTACGGAGTATTTCACCACCGTTTCATTCTTTTCCGAACAGAGAATGATGCCAATGGTGGGATTGTCGGAAGCCGTTTTCATATTATCCTCAAACCAGCGTACATAAAAGTCCATCTGGCCAATGTCGCCATGGGTAAGCTTTCCCAGTTTCAGGTCGATAAGTACAAAGCATTTGAGGATATAGTTGTAAAAGACCAGGTCCACAAAGAAATGCTCGCCATCGGCGGAGATGCGCTTTTGCTGGGCCACAAACGAAAAGCCCTTGCCCAGTTCCAGCAGAAACTGTTGCAGCTTTTGGATGATGGCGGCTTCAAGATCCTTTTCCAGGAAGCCGGTTTCCGAAGGCAGGTTCAGGAACTCCAACACGTAGGGGTCTTTGATGAAATCCTCTGGACTGGCTGCAAGGACGCTGGTATGTTGGCCTGCTTCTTCCTGCAGTGGCCTGGGGTTTTGGGTAGCTATAATGCGGTCGTAATAAAAGCTGTTGATCTGCCTTTCCAGGGCACGGGAACTCCAGTTCTGTGCAATGGTTTCGGCCATGTAGTACCGGCGGGCGGCTTCGTTGTCTACCCGCATCAGCAGGCGGTAGTGGGTCCAGCTTAATTCCGGACGCAGTGCGTAGGAATTTTTGGAAGGTGGGTCACTCGCTGCGTGGCTTTTTTCATTATTTAAATTCCTACGCACTGCGTAGGAATTTTCGGGAAAGGCCTGGTAAAATTTCCGGAAGTTCTCCAGGTTAGCTACAGTAAAGCCTTTCCCGAAGTCTGCTGTCAGTTGTTTAGCAAGCTCCTTCAACAGACCAGTACCATAAGCCGCCCTTTCCGATCCACCCTGATCGTGTTCTACAATGCGTTGGCCTATTTCCCAATAAGCCACCACCATGGCAAAGTTCACCGCACGGTAAGCCGATTGCCGGGCTTCCTGCAGGATTGTTTTGATGTCGTGGTATAAACTATTGTTTGCTGCGGGGTTCATCGTTAATTAGGATACCATTTTAAGTCATCAGATATTGAAGGAAGTGCTGCGAATAAAGGTAGTACAGCCTTCAGGGGTTCTATCATATTTGCTCATGTCACCATTCCCACCACTTTTGTCAAATGTCTGAAGGTAGCTGGAGATACCGAAACAAGTTTTGGCCACTTTAAGGCTTTGGTAGGTAATTGATTATGAGCTAACAAAATAGAAAGGACTATTGAGGTGATACTGGATGTATTTCAAAATGGAAAATTTAGAATGTCATAGTAAGCTTTGATGTTATATTTTCTCAATTTTGCCTATAAAGCTTTATAGTAGATCCTTTTTGCAGGACTAGGAGCCCTGTAAATGAGATTTCCTTATAACACTCGACATGGAGCTTTACAATTTTAGGTAAAAGCAAATACCTTTCCTTCCAAGAGACTAATACAAGATTATACCCATCATTGATATATTTGAGTTGAACATCTCGCTTTATTTGATATTAAAAGCTAATGTATTTTGGAGCAAGCGGTTGCGTATATTAACGTGTTATGGGCTATTGTTAATTGGCACAGACAGCTAAGTTCAAAGCGGAAAAAGGAAAAGGGCAAATCGTTAAACTATCGCTATTTTGCTGTTGTCGTTAATTGAATCTGAGGTTTTCATATGCCACATCATCCAAACACGTCCTCGTTGTAGCAAATTTAAAAATGGCGGCTAAAACATTAATAAAATACTTCGAAAACCTTCTTCCTTTAGAAGAAGAAGAAAAGGCTGTCGTGGAAGAGGCTTTTAGTGAACGACAGATCAAACGAAAACAATTTATCCTACAAGAAGGCGATATCTGTAAACACCACACATTCGTAGTTCAAGGATGTTTTAGAATGTATATGGTAGATGAGAAAGGTAAGGAGCATAACTTGCAATTTGCTATTGAAAATTGGTGGATTACAGATATTGGCAGCTTTTATTCAGAGGAGCCAAGTAGATTATACATTGAGGCTTTAGAGCCTTCAATAGTACTTCAACTTAAAAAAGAGGACCAGCTCAAACTCTTTGATAATAATCTCAAATTCAACCAAATATTTAGGTCCCTGACAGAAAAAGCCCTGGTAAGTGCTCATCGGAGAATACTCGAAATTATCAGTTCCACCGCAGAGGAGCGTTATTTGGATTTTTTGAAAAGGTATCCCTACTTCTTCAATCGCATTTCTAACGTCCAAATTGCATCTTACCTTGGTGTAACGCCAGAGTTTCTTAGTACCATCCGAAAGAAGATCGTTAGATATTAAGCTACATTAAGGTTATTTCTTAAACTACCTTATAGGTTATTCAGATTCACCACTTCCATCTTTGTAGCACAGTAGATCTTTAAAAATAATTGAGATGGAAAAGAAAATCATTGCGGTTGTCGGAGCCTCTGGTCTTCAAGGAAGTGGAGTGGTAAATGCTTTAAAAAAGGAGGGCTCTTTCAACGTTCGGGCAATTACCAGAAATCCAAGTAAATACCAAGGCAAGGCTGATGAAGTAGTACAAGCGGACCTAATGGATCTTGCATCAATGATCAACGCTTTCAAAGGTGCTCATGGGGTGTTTGTGGTAACTAATTTCTGGGAAGGAGCAGATGAAGTAGCACAAGGGAAGATAGCGGTCGAAGCGGCAAAAAAAGTTAAAGTGAATCACTTTGTTTGGTCAACTTTACCAAACGTAGAAGAAATTAGTAAGGGTCGTTTTGATGTTCCTCAGTTTACAGGAAAGGCCAAAGTTGACGAAGTGGTAAAAAATGCAGGATTTGCCAATTATACATTCGTTCAGCCCCCATGTTATTTTCAAAACTTCAAAGGGCAATTAGCACCACAAAAGCAGCCTGACGGTTCCGTTGGCTGGACGCTACCCATCGATCCAACTAAAAAATCCATTCATATGGCAGATATAAACGACTTGGGTAAAGTCGTTGCAGGTGCATACTTACATCCAGCCAAAGTAGGAAGTGGAAGTTATTTATCGTTATCCGCTGCATTATACAGCTTCAACGATATTTTGGAAGATTTTAAAGCTAATGGAAAAGATTATAGCTTTCACTATGTTCCGGCGGAAGTGTTTTCTAGTTTCTTTGAAGGAGCCGCAGGAGTTGCTCAGTTGCTGGCTTACTATGAATCCTATACCTACATGGGGCCCAATTCTGAAGATCAAATTAGAATGGCTAAGGAAATCGCAACGGAGCCATTTGTCTCATTCAATGAATGGATAAAATTAAATATGCTTTGAAAATAGGCGACCTTTCAGCAGTGCTGGTCATTACAATCTTTCTCCCTTCGCTTTAGACTGCATTATTGTTCTTCAAAGGCAAAAAGGAGGAAAGAACTTCGTATTCGAATAACGAGGGCAAGGTAGGGGAAGCCCTTTATGTTCAAGCATTCGTTCCATTTAATCGGAATACAGTATCGGCTCACTAAACAACAAGGTGTAAAGAGTAATATAGGGTTAGTAGACAGGCAGCGCGAGCTATGGAAAAAACGAAGTGCAAAACGGGT
>NZ_MTFE01000010.1:5140373-5140621 GCF_001953305.1 Cnuella takakiae | reverse complement strand
TGGTGACCGTTCTGAGCTGACGGTGAAAACCCTCTATGATGTTGGTGGTGTAGATGATGCGGCGGATGTCGCGGTTGTACTGATAATAGCAACTCAGCCGATCCCAGTTCCTGCGCCACGACTCAATGACCTTGGGGTAACGCTCACCCCAGTTCTTCGCCAAAGCATCCAGCCCGCGTTCTGCCCCTTCTTTTGTAGCTGCGCGATAAACCGCACCCAAGTCCTTCATGAAGGGTTTTACATCTTTG
>NZ_MTFE01000010.1:5139677-5140051 GCF_001953305.1 Cnuella takakiae | reverse complement strand
ACACAAAGGGGTAAACGGCTTCCAGTGGCCTGTTGCGCCACTCAGAGATGAGCGGCAGTATCTTATCTGTAACGCGGCTGATGGTGGCAGGAGAAGCCTCCAGCCCATACATGTCCATGAGGTGATCGCGGATGTCTGCATAAGAGGCACCGCGGGCGTAAAGGGCTATGATTTGGCGGTCCAGGTCAACTCCCAGGGTCTTGTGCCGCTTGGGTATGATCTCCGGCTCAAAGGTGCCGTTGCGATCACGTGGGGTGGCAATCTCTATATTGCCTACAGGTGTTTTGACCCGTTTTCTACCTTTACCATTCTTGCGGTACGGCTCTGGAGTTTGGTCTATGTGAGCTTCCAGTTCGCCCTCAAGGGCTTCTTCG
>NZ_MTFE01000010.1:5094371-5139664 GCF_001953305.1 Cnuella takakiae | reverse complement strand
TTGCTGCTTCCTTCTTGAAAGCTTCAAAGTCAAAGGTTTGCTTTTCCATATAACTGTGTCTATTTTGAAGTTACGAAAACCCCAACTGACACACTTTATGTAACACTCTCGGGTGCCCCGGAAATGGGAATATAGATAATGCCGTTCAGCACTTCCCTGGAGTTGCGCCGGGGTCTGCATTTGCCATCTTTTCGCCTTTTTTACTTTGTCAGCAAATCACTTACCGCAGCCCATTCGCTGTCACTCAGCAAAACACCACCTTCCATAACACACTTTTCCAATCCATCCCGCAAAGCCCTTACCTATTCAAAACCATTTTTGAGGTAAGCGCTAAGCGTATATTTATTTTCGACCGGCATTGGGAATAGTAAATTTAATATATATATTAGCCTTATAGGGGTGGGTGATGAATCACATAACAGGTTAGTTAGATAGTCCAATGTGCAGGACATACACTTAACAAAATGAGCTTTGTATTTCCATACACCCTGATGTTTGATCAACTTATCTCATCACCCATCATACCCCCAGTTTTTTTAATCCCTGCAAATGAAGATTCTTTCACCTGCCCTTGAAAGAAGTTGTCCTTCTTTCAAGGGCAGGTGCTTCCGTTGCCATGTGAGGACATTCCTATCATAAGCCTGCGGGCTTTTATTTCACCGGCTGCTTATTTGTTTTGCGCAATTATGTTTCTGCAGTTGATCAATTTTTTGAAAGACGATCTTAATGCCTTTATTGCCCAAAAGATCGGGGCGAATGGTCCGTTTGTGGTTGCTGCCAACCTCAATAATATTCTCGAAAAAGGCGAGGCCAATCTTAGTAAGATCATCATCACCATCGTGAACATTGAAGAGGAGAAAATGCTGAAGACGCCGGACCCTTACACCCGCGTCAATAGCGAAATCACCTACCGGAAGCCGCCCGTCTGGCTTAACCTGGTTTGCCTTTTTACCTTCTATTCTAAAAGCATCGATGATTTTACAGGGCTCGACCTGCTGGAGAACGTAGTGCAATACTTTCAAACAAAGCCGCGGGTAGAGAAAACCAACGCCGTGGTGCCCGCCAACTTTCCTGCAGGCCTCGAAGAAATCCGCGCCGAGTTTGTATCGCTCAACTACGAACAAACCAACTACCTCTGGGGCTTGTTCGGAGGGCGGTATCATCCCTCGGTGATCTATAAATTAAAAACCGTGCCGGTAGATAATGCCGACATCACACCGGGCGGTCCGCCCATCCTGAATACACAGGTGTCGGCCCTCCACAAAGCAACCTGACCCTTGGCCCAGCAAACCCCAATACTAACCCTTTATCATACGGCCAATTTTATTGACGAACGGAATAAAACCGGTATGGTCATCGCTACGGCGGAGCAGCCCCTGTTGCGGGCGGTGCCCTCGCCTTTGCTGCTCCAACGCCTCCGGGCGCTCCAGGGGCTTTGCGAAGAAGCGGGTGCTTATACCCGGCTGTACCTACCCTTCGACTTTACCAAGACACCGCCGGCACAAGCCCTGACCCTGCTGCCGCCCGTGCTCCGGTTTTACCTACAGCCTACCCATCCCGGGGCGCTGCTCCCCAGCGGCCTGTTTTTCGACCGCCGGCGATTGTGGCTGGCGCCTTCGGCCGACGGGGTGGACTATACCTTTCAACAGCGCACCGTCCGCTGTCGCCCCTGCAGCACCGGCAAGGTAGCCGGCGTGCCCGATTTGGCCGAGCCTTTACCGGCGCGGATGACCCGTGATGCGCTGGCCAAGGCTGTGGGACAGTCGCTGGGTACCGATACCCAAGCGCTGGACCTGAAAGTAACGGTGGATGCCACCGTGGTGGTGATCGAGCGGGAACAGGATTGGGCGAGCCTGCAGTCGCTCCTGCTGCAAAAGACGGACGCGGTGATCAGCCTGTCGGTACACCGGGCCAGCACTAATGCCCTGCTCAAAACCTTTCCCCGGGTATGGGTAACCGAAGGCGTGCTGCCGCCCGGTACCCTGGGGATTGTGAACATTCCGCGGGCTTCGCTCTTAACCACCGAAACCGATGCCGAAAAGTACGCGTTGCTCAACCAGTTTATCGTTCACCTGCCGGCCCTGCAGGCAACGGTCAATCTCACCCTCGCTGCGAGCCGCTTTGATGCCGGCGCCCGGTTGTTTTTCAACGAAGCCGAGGTGGCCGGTCCCACCGTGCAGCCGCACCCGCAGCTACCCGGCTACAAACAGGTGACCGCCACCGTCAATGGCTACACGCCCTACCTGCAACAACGCCGGCAGGTGGTGGTGCAAAACGGAAGCCATAAAACCACTGTGCCGGTAGCCCCGCTGAACCGCTACGATCCCACAACCAATACGGCAACCCTCTTCATTACCACATAAAATTTTTAAACTCAAAATCAAAGAACATGGCTTTCAGTTATAAAACACCGGGTGTTTACCTCGAAGAGATCGTAAAGCTGCCCCCATCGGTGGCATCGGTGGAAACGGCAATTCCCTGTTTTTTTGGGGTCACAAAGAAAGCCGTGGAACTCAAAGACGACGACCTTACCGGCTTGTCCAAAAAGATCTATTCGCTGGCCGATTTTGAATTGTATTACGGCACGCCCGATGTGGCTAAAGCCAGCGTGCTGGTTCGGTTGAACATGGCGGCAGAGGCCAGCCTTTCCTCGGCTTACGTCAACAACCTGTATTATGCGGTAAAACATTATTTTGATAATGGCGGAGGGCCTTGTTATGTTCATTCCATTGGCGACCTGGACCGCACTGGGGTGGATGCCGATACCTACAAAAACGCCCTCGCCAAGCTGGACCTCGACGACGAGGTTACCTTGCTGGTGCTGCCTGACCTGGCAGGCATGGCCGATAAAGACAAGGTGTACGACGTGTACAATATCGCACTGCTGAAAGCGGCAGCCCTGCAGGATAAATTTGTGGTGGTGGATGTGCTGCCCGAAAAAGCCGGCGGTAAGGTATCGGCGGAAGCTTCCAAGACGGCGTTCCGCAACCGCATCTCCAACAACGGCGACGTGATCAAGTATGGCGCGGCCTATTTTCCGCATCTGGAAACGACTTACAGCTACGACTTTGCCACGGCCGATATCAAGATGACCTTTTCCGAGGATGTCATCGCTGCCAACGAATCGGCCAAGCTGCTCAACAACTTCAATTACAAAACGGCGAAGACCATTTTCACCATCCAAACGGTATTGCAGTTTTTGAGCGATGATTATTTTAAGAACATTCCCACTGAAACTTATACCGGTACCATCAGCGATATCAACAGCAAGCGCAACGGGTTGCTGCCGCTGTTTACCGCGGCCGAGCAGCAGGCTTTACTCGATAACACCAAGGCTTTAACCGACCAGTTGAAAGTGCAGGCCGATGCCGCCATCGCTGCCGCCAAAACAAAGTTCGACTACGTGGATACCGGTGCCAAGGAATGGGAGCACCTGCAGACGCAGCTCCAGAAAAAAATCACCGATACCTTCGCGGCCCTCGATGGCGCCCTCAAAACCGACCTGGGCACAAAAGGCGTGGACGCCACCTCCTTTGCCACGCTCAACACCACCTTCCTGTCAAAAATTCCTTCGTTTTTCAACTCCGTTTTTGAGGCAAGGCTCAAGGAGGCGTTTCTAAGCATTCCGCTGCTGCTGCCGTCCTCACCGGCCATTGCCGGGGTATATGCGGCGGTGGACCGCAGCCGCGGGGTGTGGAAGGCGCCTGCCAACGTATCGCTCAATGCGGTAAAAAAGCCGGAAGTTCCCCTCAGCGACCTGGAACAACAGGACTTTAACGTTGACGCCGAAAACGGCAAGTCGATCAACTGCATCCGCCAGTTTACCGGCCGCGGCAACCTGGTATGGGGCGCCCGCACCCTCGCCGGCAACAACAACGAATGGAAATACGTCAACGTGCGCCGCTTTTTCAGCATGGTGGAGGAAAGCTGCCAGAACGCCACCCGGCAATTTGTATTTGAGCCCAACGACGCCAACACCTGGGTACGCGTGAAAGGCATGATCGACAACTATCTCACCAACCTGTGGCGGGCCGGGGCCCTGCAGGGCGCCAAACCCGAACACGCGTTTTATACCGCCGTGGGGCTGAACCAAACCATGACCCAGGACGACATGCTCAACGGGCTGATGATCGTGGAGATTGGCCTGGCGGTGGTGCGGCCGGCCGAATTTATCATCCTGCGCTTTTCGCACAAACTTGCTGTTTCTTAATTTTTAAACCTGCGCATTTATGGCAAACTATCCGCTTCCGAAATTTCATTTCCGCGTTGAATGGGGCGGCTCCAAGGTGGGCTTTACCGAAGTGACCGGCCTCAATATCGAAAACGAACTGATTGAATACCGGGATGGGGCCAGCCCTGAATACCACAAGATCAAAATGCCCGGCCTGCAGAAGTATGGAAACATAACGCTCAAGCGCGGTATGTTCAACGGCGACAACGAGTTCTTCCAGTGGCTGAACACTGTTTCGCTCAGCAAGATCGAGCGCCGTGATGTAACCATCTCCCTGCTCAACGAAAACCACGAGCCGGTGTACATCTGGCGGGTGAAGAACGCCTTTCCCACCAAGGTGACGGCCCCCGACCTGAAAAGCGATGCCAACGAAGTGGCTGTGGAAACCATCGAGCTGGCGCACGAAGGCCTGGTGATTGAAGCCCTTTAAAAATCTGTTAGATGAACCGGTATCCTCCCGTTGGATTTTCGTTTTGGGTGAGTTTTGAGATCAGCAATGCCCAGGTGGACGTGGCCTTCCAGGACGTGGCCGGCATTGCGATGGAGTTGCAAACCGAGGATGTGGTGGAAGGCGGCGAAAACCGCTTTACCCAAAAGCTCCCCACCCGGGCGGCCTACACGCCGCTGGTGCTCAAGCGGGCGCTGGCCGTTTCTTCGCCCCTGACGGCCTGGTGCCGCGATGCCATCGAAAACCTCGACATCCGGCCCACCTCCGTGCTGGTGGCCCTGCTGAACGAGCAAAAAGAGCCGCTGGTGGCCTACCGTTTTTTAAATGCCTACCCGCTCAAGTGGAGCGTGTCCAACTTCAACGCCGAAACCAGTTCGCTGGTCATCGAATCGCTGGAACTGTATTACCAGTATTTCAAAATCATCAATACCTGATATGCCTGTTGTAATCAATGAGATTGTGATCACCGCAACGGTGGACCAAAACGGGTCCTCGGGCAGCGGCGCAGCACCCGGCACCGGAAATGTGTCGGTGGAAGCCGTGGTAAAGGAAGCCGTGGAAAAAGTGCTCGAGATCCTGGACGAAAAAAAACAACGCTGAGTTTCTATGACGCTCCTGAAAATGACCATCCTGTCGTTCAAAAGCTTTGAGAAGCCTGCCGACCTGCTCAATCCCCGGGTGTTTATGGCCATGTTCAACCCGGCCAGCTACAAGGTGGAGTTCAACCTGACAAAGGACAAAAAAGAAGCCACCGGCGATGCGGCCCAAAGCACCCCTGTAACAGCCGTGAGCCTGAAGAAAATGAGTTTCGACTTCCTGGTCGACGGTACCGGCGCCAACGGCGACCAGCGGGTGGTGCTCCAGGAAACCAAAAAGTTTGAATCGGTGGTGATGCCTGGGAAAAAAGACCTGCTTTCGTTCAATAGCGCCACCGGCAATGCCCACCTGAAGCTGCCGCAGTTGCTGCTGCTCTGGGGCACCTTTGTATTTCCCTGCGAGATCGAAGCTTTTTCGGTCAACTATACCTTATTCAACCAACTGGGCATCCCGCTCCGCGCCACCATTAATGCCTCGTTCAACGAAGTGGAGCCCAAGCCCCGGGTGCCCCTGCTCGACCGCCTGGCCAACGCTGAAGTTGTGGAGACCATCGGCAATGCCGCCAGCTTTTTGAGCACGGCCTTCTCGGCCACCAACAACGTGGTGCGGGCGGTGGAAATGGCCCGTGAAGAAAATCTCAACAGCATACGCTCAACCTTCAACCGCTGATATGCCGCTGACAGCCTTGCTTACCGATGTGAATTTTACCCAGTATGCCTGCACCGTGCTGGTGAATGGCCAGCCCCTGCCCGAAGTGTTTCAGCTTATCTCGGTACAGGTGCGGCAGGCCTACCAGCACATTACCTCGGCCCAGCTCCTGCTGAAGCAAAGCCTCGACCTGGGCGGCACGCCCTTGCCCGTCCTTTCCGGAGGCACCCTGCCGCTCTCCGGCCAGCCGCTCACCATCCAGGCCAAACACGATGCCGATACCCTCATCCTTTTTGAAGGCACCATCGTACGGCACAAGTTCAAGCATTCGGCCGGCGGCAGCCGCCTGCAGCTCACCGCCAAAACAAAAGCGGTGAACCTGTCCCTTACCTCCAACACGGAAGTGTTTGCGGGGCAAACTGATAAGGAGGTGATTGAGACCATTGTGAGGGGAGGGGGCTGCCGGCTCAGTCCCACGGCCCCGCTGCCACCATTTATGGTCAAGCATACGCAACTGGTAAAAAACGGGTTGAGCAACTGGGATTTCATCAACCTGCGCGCCGAAGCCAACGGTTGCTTTTTGTACACCGAAGGTGAGGCCGTGGTGCTGGAAAAGCCTCGCGAGCAGGTGGACCCGCTGAAGGTGCTCACGGCCCGTTACGGCGATAACGTGTTTGAGCTGGAAGTGGAGCAGGACGAGCGCAAGTACCGGCTGGAAGACGAGTTGATCAGCTTCAACCCCGCCACCTTTGAAACCGAAACTGCTGACGAAACCGAGCCGCCTACCACCGATGCCACAACCGTCAAAGGCAAACAGTCAATCGTGGATTACCGCACCTTTCACCAGGCCGAAGCCCGCGACCGGGTGGCCGCGGCCACGCAGCTCAAAACCCTGTCGAAACACAACGGCCTGGCCCACATCAGAGCGCAGTTCGAGGCAAAGCCCGGGTACACGCTGGCCGTGGAAGGCTTTAACGAAATTGCCGACGGCCGTTACGTGATCACCTCGGTGATGCACGATTATGGCGACGGCGGCTTTAGCACCTTTGTACAATTTGGCCTTAACCACGAGGGGTATGCCACCCGGTTTGGCCTGGCCCCCGCGGCGGCCCGGCCCCTGGTGCTCAACGCGTTGGTAACCGCCCTTGAAGGCGACCCCGATAACCTTTACCGCGTACAGGTAAAGATCGCCGGTTGGGCCCATGCACAGGAACCCCTCTGGGCCCGGCTGCTGACGCCCTATGCCGGCGATGGTTATGGCCTGGTGCTGCTTCCCGAAATCGGCGATGAAGTGCTGGTTGCCTTTACCGGCACCGATTACGATGTGCCCCTGGTTCTGGGTTCGTCCTTCAGCCCCAAGCTGCCGCCGCACACGCCGTTTACCGATGATAACTACCCTAAAGTACTGGTGACCAAAAAAGGCATGAAGTGGGCCTGGAATGACGAAAAAGGCGAACACGAAATTTCCACCCCGGCCGGTAATAAAATCCTGTTGTCCGAAGACCAGCACACCGTGTCGGTGGCCGACGAAAACGGCAATAAGGTGGAGCTGACGCGCAGCGCCATCACTGTCACCGGGAGCAAGGACGTTACCATCAAGGCCGCCACCAACCTGAAGTTGGAGGGCGCCATGATCGATGTCAACGCATCGGGCAACCTCACGCTCAAAGGCGCGATGGTGCTCATTAACTAAAACGGATGGGCAGCGGCGTCTGCTGCCTTACCGGCAAAGACAACCGCGCTCCTTTGTTCACAACAAAAACAACAAACCATGCCTTCTGCTGCCCGCATTTCCGACCTCACCGTTGATGGTATGATCACCGGTCCCGGGGTGGCCACGGTACTGATTGGCGGACTGCCTGCGGCCGTGGCGGGCGACATCAGCACGCCCGCTTCGGGCAATGTACCCATGGCATTTGCCGTGGGCAGCGTTACGGTGCTGGTTGGCGGGCGCCCGGTGCTGCGGGCCGGCGATACTGCCCTGAACGGATCTTCCATTCCCGTGGGGTTTCCCATGGTACAAATTGGATAACTATGGCAAGCGAACAAGAAATCATCGGAGCCGGCTGGGCCTTCCCACCCCGCTTTAACGCCGACCGCAACCAAACGGTGATGGCCAACGGCGTTGACGATATCAACCAAAGCCTGTACATCCTGTTCACCACCGAACTGGGCGAACGGGTGATGCAGCCGGATTACGGCAGCGCCCTCAAGCGGATGGTTTTTGAAAGCGTGGACGAACACTTCAAAGCTTATATGCGGATGGTGCTGGTGCGCAGCATTGCCCTGTACGAAGCCCGCATACAGCCCTTGTCGATTGAGTTTGCACCCGACGAGGTGGTGGAAGGCCGTTACCTGATGCTGCTCGATTACGTGGTACTGTCCACCCGCCGGCGAAACAATTTTGTTTTTCCTTTTTACCTGAATACCTAAGCCCGTGGGAAAACCCATCGCCAATATTCACAATTATCCCCTGTCCGACGGATCGGTGCCGTATGGCAACCCCTTGCTGTTGGGGCAGGGTTTTGCCCTGCGCACGGCCGCCCTGAACGACTATCTCAAAACGGTGTTCGAGTTCAGCAAAGACATCCGCTTTTTCAACGAACTGGGCGAGGCCACCCACACCTGGAACGACCTGCTGGCGAAGGATGCGGTGTTTCAACTGGCGAGAGTGGTAACAGTGCCCGCCGGTGAGCTTGACCGGTTTTTTAAAAGCCTGCCCATTACCAACCGCTTTACGGACGATACCATGCTTTCCGAAGAGGAATACGCCACCCTGGCCTACCAGCGGTTGCAGCTCCTGCAGTTCCTCTTAAGTTTTTTCCGCGACCTGCCTACGGCGGTGGAAGAAGAAAGCCGGCCGGCGGTGCTGGCCATGCTCAGAAGCAATGCCGTTGGGCAGTTGTTTGTCGCCTACCGGGCGCTGCTCACCGAATGCCTGGCCGGGGGCTCCCCGCTGGTAGCCCCGGCCAGCCGCAAAGCCGTGGCGCCACTGGCCGATCTCCGGTTTGAGCCTGTGGAAGACGACACTACTGGTGCGCTCAACAACTATTACAATCCCACCAACCTGGCCGGCACCCCGGTGCTGGCGGTGTACAGCAATGCCTACGACCAGCTGAAAGCGGCCAACGAATATGCCTACACCCTGTTCCGCGGCCTGCTGCGGGTACTCCAGACCTTTACGCAATGGGCCTTGGGCAAGCTGCGCGACCTGAGCGAAAGCACCCCCACGCACCAGCCCCACGTGGGCCTGCTGCTGGCCTTTGCCCGTCTGTTGCGGCTGTACGATGCCCGGTTTAACCAGCTGATCCCGGCCCATACCGATTTTGTATTTCGCTACGTGCTCCAGTTAAAGGAAGAGCCGGAGCGGCCCGATACGGCCTATGTGCACCTGGAACTGGCCAAGAACGTGAGCCAGTACTTCCTGGCGCGGGATACCCGCTTCAAGGCCGGCAAAAACAGCGAGAACAAGCCCCTGTACTACCGGGCGGTAAATGACGTGGTGCTCAACGGCGCCACCATTGCCGCGTTCCGCTCCACCGTTTTGCTGCGGCAGGGCAACGGCCTGTTTTCGGTAGCCGCGACCGGGGATGCGGCTAGTCCTGAATGGCAGGTGAACAATGCGTGGATGCCCTTTAACGACCTGGCCGAATCCTATACCGGGATGGCCATCGAAAGCAAGCTGCTGGCCGCCGTGGAGAAAAAAGACACAAGTATCGCCCTCATTTTTCGTTTTGGCAGTGCCCCGCCGGCTACCACGGGTCTGGCCGAAAGCGCAAGGGTGGCGCTTGTGCTTGAAACGGGCACCGAAGAAGCTCTCACCGTCAGTGCGGTGACCCTTTCGGAAACCGATCTCAAAATCACCGCCACGCTTTCTAAAGACCTGAAAGAAAAAGTGCGCACCGGCCTCAATGTGCGGGTCCGGTGGGTATCGCCCCAGCGCGACGCCGCTGCCAACAATCCCTATGTGCTGTTTTACGGCTTCCTGCTCCAAGCCGAGCTGGCAAGGATCGCCATTGAATTACCGCAGCAAACCTTTAACCCTACCGGCGTCCGCACATCGGCGGGGCTCCTCCCTGGCAGTGCCTCGTTCCCTGCCTTTGGCACGCAGTCGCTTGCCGGCACTTCGTTCCGGTTATACCACCCCTTTATCCGCTATGCGGCCACCATCGACCTCACCATCCAGTGGGCCGAAAAGCTCAAGGCTTCGGTGGCGGTGTCGGTGCAGGATGTTGCCCGAACCCTGCCGGCAAACTCAGCCACCAGCACCCTCAACGATGTGGCCAACGGAAGCCGCTCCAGCGTAAAAGTGGAGCTGGAAGCCGATCAAACCTACACCGTCACCGCTACCCACAGCAGCACCGGTGGTAACACTACCGTAGAAACCATGCTGCCGCGGGTGCTGCTGGTAAAGGAAGTGTCACTCACCGCCGACCTGCAGGAAGTGGCCTACGAAAAAGAAAACAGCGGTGCCCCACAGTTTACCGAAGAGTTGCTCCAGCGGCCGAGGATTGTGCGCTCCCTGTACCTGGCCACCGCCAGTAAGGCACAGCAAAAGATCGAGCTCCACCAACGGCACCAGCAATACCGCATCCGCATCCCGGTGATCCACCGCAACAACCGCACGGCGCACCTCTATCCCTTTGGCGAGCGGGCCGTAAACAAAGCAACTGGGCTCACCTTGCTGCCCGATTACGCCGTGCTGGGCTACGCCGATTTTGTTGCCGATTTTTATATCGGCCTGCGTGGCATCCAGCCCGGGCAAACAGTCAGCCTCCTCTTCAACATGGCCGAAGAAACCGCCGCCCAATCGGGGGACGACGCCACCATTAAGTGGTATACCATCGCCGACAACAGCTTTGAAGCACTCGACCCGTCGCGGGTGATTGATACCACCCAGAACTTTTTGCAATCGGGCTTGGTGCAGGTGATGCTCCCCGACACCGCCACCACCAACAATACCCTGGTGGAAGGGGAGGGCCTCTACTGGCTGGTGGCCCGCTGCGACAAACACTACGACGTAGTAGCCAACATCCGCGGCGTGTACACCAACGGCGTGGCCGTGGAGCGGGTGCTGGATGAAAGCAATACCGAAACAAAAGCCAGCGTAGCGCCCGGCACCGTGGAGCAGTTGTTCCCCAAAACCGCGGCGGTAAAAACCGTTACGCAGGAAACCCCTTCGTTCAATGGGCGGGAAAAAGAAACCGAAGCCCATTACTTCTGGCGGAGCAGCCAGCGCTTGCGGCACAAGCGGCGCGGCATCAACCAGTGGGACCTGGAGCAGCTCGTGCTGGAGAAATTTCCGGCGATGTACAAGGTGCGGTGCCTGAACCATGCGTTTTACGACGAAGAAAGCACCACGCTGCTGGCGCGGCCCGCCCATACGGTGATCTCCGTCATCCCGTTTTACGTGGTCAACGAGCAAAGCCCCAATTTTCAGCCGGCCATCACCCTTTCCAAATTAAAGGCCATCGAAGACTGGCTGCGGCAAAAAAGCTCGCCCTTTCTTCAGTTCCAGGTGGTGAATGCATTTTGGGACGTGGTTTCGGTGCAGCTTGATGCCGTGTTGGCCCCCGACGTGCAGGACCTGCTCTACTACCGGCAGCAGCTCAATACCGATCTGCAATGGTTTTTTTCGCCCTGGGCTTTTACCCGCACAGACACGCCGCCCCTGCAAACCCGTATTTTTCTGGCCACCCTGGTCGACTATATCGACGAGCTGCCCTACGTGCACCACATCAAGGGGCTGCGGGTGTTCCGGAACGGCCAGGAGGTGGCCGACGAAATCCTCACCTCGAGCCAAATTCATTTGTTAACCACTGCTGCCGAGCATACGCTGACGGTTTTTGCCAATGGCCAATAATCCGGAACATATCGACGCGAAGGCCCTGCCGCCACTGTTGGAGAATTTTGCGTTGCTACGCGAACGGGCCCTCAATTATATCCAGCAAACGACCGCCGCCACCTGGACGGACCACAACATCCACGACCCGGGCATCACCATCCTGGAGGCCCTGTGTTATGCCCTTTCCGACGTAGGCTACCGGATGAACTTCCCGGTGGCCGACCTGCTCACCGACGAAAAGGGCAACCTGCCCCGCGAGGCCTTTTATACACCCACCGAGATCCTGCCCTGCCACCCGGTGACCATCAACGATTTCCGGAAGGTGCTGATCGACCTGCCGCTGGTGAAAAACGCCTGGATCACACCGGTCACAACCAGCCACACGAGCATCCAACTCGACTACGAGCCGATGTACGTGTACACCGATGGTGGCCGCCTGGTTCTGGCCCACGAAGTGGCCGGCCTGCCCCTTTCGCCCACGCAAAAAACGGCGCTGCTCGGCAGCCAGCCGGTTTTCCTGCACGGCCTCTACGCCGTGCACATCGAGTTTGAGCCCCAGCCCCTGCTGGGTGCCATCGACAGCGGCGAAGGCTTTGAAGGGGTGTATGAAAAAGAGTTTTTTGGCGATATCTTTTACGACATCGGCAACTGGACGGCCCTAGCCAACAACCCGCGGATATTGCAACAACTGGCAACGGCCTACCATGCCGACCCGGCCAGCCTGACGCTGCAGTTTGTTACCTCGCCGCGCAACCAGTTCAACAACAACGACGGCAAGCTGGATGATAGGGTGTTGTCCGAATGGTACTACGACCTGCCGGTGCTGGTGAACGGCACCGTGCTGTTTACCTTCAAGGACGTACGCTTCCAACCTTACCTCGAAAACCGCAAAGGCATTTCTGGGAAAGACCTGAAGGTGCTCCTATCAAAAAACGACTTCCGGTTTTTCAGCGCCGTCTTTGACAAAATCGAGGCCCTGGCACAGGCCTATGCCGACGTGCGGCAGGCGCTACACCGGTACCGCAACCTGTGCGAAGATTACCTGCCGCAGATCGCGGCCATACCCACCATGGACTTCCGGGTTTGTGCCGACATCGACGTGACCCCCGGCGCCGACATCGAGCAGGTGCAGGCCGAGATCTTTTACCGCCTGGAGCAATACATTTCGCCTACGATCCCCTTTTATACCATCGACGAACTGGCCGCCAAAGGCATCCCGCTGGAAGCAGCGCTGGAAGGCCCCCTGCTGGCGCATGGCTTTGTGCTGGAAGCGGAGATGGGCGAGAACTCCTTTCAGCAGTTTACCATCCACCTCTCGGATGTGATCAATGCGATGTACGAAATCGACGGCCTGCAGAACTGCCGAAACGTGTCGCTTGTTCTCACCGACGGCAACGGCCATACGGTGGCCCACGACAAATGGGTGGTGGCAGTGCCCAATGGTTTCAAACCGGTGCTCAACAAACGCAAGAGCAAGCTGCTGTTTTACAAGAACAACCTGCCGCTGACCCCCAACTTCCGGGAGAGCATCCTGAAGCTGGGCTTTTTGCAGACGGCGGCGCAAAAGTCCCGTACTGCCGCCGTGCCGTTCCCTAACTTCAACCAGACCTACCGGCAACTGGCACTGCATTATTCGCTGGCCGATGAATTCCCGGCGACCTACCGCATCGGCAAAAACCTGCCGGATGCCTTTCTTGACAAGCCGGAGCTCTACGCCTCCAAGCAACTCGAAGGCTACCTGCTCCTGTTCGACCAGCTCATCGCCAACTTCCTCACCGACCTGCACCACCTCCGCGACAGCCTGTCGTGGTCCACGGTAACGCACCTCAATTACCAAAGCGCCGGCAATAGCTGGCGACGGCCTTACCTGCTGGGCGCAGCCGGCGACAGCCGCTGGCAAACCGTAGTGGAATCGCCGGAGGCCTTTGTCAAAAAAAGGAACGACAGCCTCGACTACCTGCTGTCGCGCTTTGCCGAAAACCTGCAGGACATCGACAACCATTTTTTCCTCGCCACCGATAACCTTAACCTCAGCGAAACGGAATATTACAATTCGCTGATCACGCTCAAGCAGCGGTTTCTGGCCAATTATATCTCCATCAGCGCCAATCGGGGTGCGGCAGTCAACCTGCTTGCCGGCCCGGAATACGGCAAAGTGCCGCCTTCGGGCTACGAAGACCGGCTGAGCCGCCTCCTGGGCTGTGAGCTGGTGACCGGTGGCCGCCGCCGGGGCGTGGCCGACCTGGCCAAAACCGACAAGGCCGAGCGGGGCTACTTCCATGTGCTGGAGCACCTCCTCCTGCGGATGCCAACGCTGAACAACGAAGTGCTGGCGCAATTGAAAGCGGCCGGTAGCAGCGCGGATCTCCTGGGCATCTGTACCGACGACGACTGCACCGCTTGCGGTGGCGAAGACCCCCATTCGTTTATTGCCTCGGTGGTGCTGCCGGCCTGGCTGCCGGTATACGCCGATGTGCACTACCGCGATTTTGCCGAACGCCTGATCCGAAGGGAAACGCCAGTGGGGGTGCTGCTCCGGATCTGCTGGCTGTCGGAAGACAGTATGACCGCTTACGAAACCGCGGTGGGAGAGTGGTGGGCCGCCCGGTACACCCTGGTGCAGCGCGATGCGGCCACCTACAACAACAGCCTGCTGGCTTATCTCAAAAAGCAAAATGCGCTGGTGCAGGTGCTCAAGGCCCAGCGCAGCCAGTTCTTCCCCGCCACCCTGCACGGCTGCGAAGACGAAGGGGAGGAAAACAATACGCGGGTGTTCTTAGACCAAACCTTTTTAGGATAACCATTAAACTCATGCGTTATGATGAACATACTTCCTGAATTTGAATCGCGGCAGGTGCTCACCAGCGACGAGCTGAACTGGCTGTCCTCCTACCTCGATCAGCAGAACCGCCTCTCGCGGCGGATGCTGGTGGGTGCCGGCGTGGTGGGCGGCCTTGCCGTGCGGTTGTCCGGTAACAGCATTCAGGTAAGCAATGGCGTGGCCCTCACCAGTGCCGGCCACCTGCTCACGGTGGCAAAGGAAGGCGCTGCCTATACCACCTTTACGAAAGCCAAAAAGTACAGCCAGAAGGCAGCCGAAAAACTGGCCTTTCACTACCTCTCGGATTTAAGTGCCGTTGACGAGAACTATACCAAATCGGTAGCGGGCGCCTCCCTTTATTTTCCCGGTTTCACCGGTGAGGTGCTGGAACTGTTTGAAGATACGGCCAACGAAGCCCCGGCGCTCGATGGCGCCACGGCCAAGGGAAAAGTAGCCCTGCTGTTTGCCGAGATCATCCAGAAAGAATTGAAGGACTGCGAAGGCGATAACTGCCAGGAGCGCGGCAAAAAATACGTTTTTAGTCCCAAGGTGCTGCTGGTGAGCAAGGACGATGCCCTCCGGCTGTTGGGGAAGGAATTTGGCCTGGCCATTCCCACCGAAACCGCCCTGAGCCAACTGGCCTTTCCCTGGCTGCACCTGCCCAACGTCACCATCCTGAAACCCGTTTTTTCCAACAATGCCGCCAATGCCACCTTCGACGAAAAGCTGCTGATTGCGGCCTATACCCGCTGTATCCAGGATTTTCTGACTGTGCTCCTTGCCAACAAGGCCGCCCTTGAAGCAGCCCTGCGCAACCTGCGGGCCTACTGCGGCGGAAGCGCAGCCGAGGTAGCCGTGGTAACCCCGCTGGTGGAAGCGGTTAAAGCGACCGGTGTGGCCGAGGGCAAGGCCACCGGGGTGGCCCTCTACGAAGTGGTGTACGATTACCTCTGGTGTTTTACCCGGGCTTACACTGAACTGCAGGCCACGGCACAAGGGCTCCGGGCCCGGTGTTTCACCGGTGAGGCCGGCTTTCCCAACCACGTGTTGCTAGGCCTTGTGGATACCGACAACCCCGACTTCGACGAGCCGGTGCCGGTGGCCTACTCCGTGTACCGCCATGGGTTCCAGGCCAGGCTGCCCGGGGCCGAACAGGCAGAGCTCAGCAGGCAACTGACCGTCTTTTTCAACCGCCTCCAGGCGCTGGGAACGGCCTTTGAAAACGCTGTGCTCACCCTCAGCAAAGACCTGCGCATTACCCCTGGCGGGAGCCTCTACGGACCACTTTCACAACAGGCGATCCCTTATTACCTGAAGGCTTCGGCAGCAAAACATTGGCGGTCCTGGTCGTTGCACCCGGGCCTCGGTAAATACGTCACCTCCTACAGCACCACCGCCGAAGGCAGCGTGGCTTCCGCGCAAACACCGTATGCCAGCCTGCCCTCCGCCTTCCAGGGCGACCATTCCTTTTTCCGCATTGAGGGCGTGTATGGCCAGGCGGCGCTCACCGCGCTGAATGGCGTGTTCCAGTTGCGCAAAATACACGGGTTGCCTTTTGAAGTGCTGATGCTCCGGCTCAACGAAAAAGCCCCCTTCAGCCATTCGTTCAACTTCTCCATCAACGAAGACATCGAAAGCATGTACCAGGTGGTGCGGGCCGAAGCGCTCAAGCAGGTGGGCCTGAACGTAGCTTACCTGGCGGCCCTGCAGATCAAAAGCGAGAAGTATAACCAGATCCAGACGCTGCTCACCCGGGCGCTGGAAGAATCGTACTTTACCTTTATCAAAGGACTTAATCTGGGCCTGGTGGCCAAGCTCGACCTGGCCCTGCCCACGGCTATCATGGCCAGCAACATTACCAATAATGTAAAGGCGGCAGCGGTGACCACCGAGGCCAAATACCAGGAACTGGAAATGGCCATGGTTAGCCAGAAAACGGCTTCGGCCTCCATGGCAAAGATGGAAAGCATCAACATCACCGGGCAAAAAACAACGGCCCAGGCCTTCCAGTTTATCCAGCCCCTTTTTCTGTTTGACTTTACCGTTTTCTTTTTCAATACCCTGGGCAACCTGGTCACCGGTATCCGCAACAGCGACAAGTTCAAGAACACCACCGATGCCAGCTTTTATACCCACCTGCTGCTGGTAGCCAAGGGCCTCAAGGGCCGTGAAGGCCAGCCCCCGCTGTTCCTGCTGGTGCTCCAGCTCTACGCTTCCCTCAAACTGCAGGATGAATACCTGGCCGAAAACTTTTTGGAACTGGACGTGGAAAAGTACAGGGCCAACCTCGACGACGAGCTGCTCCGCACCGCTGCAGCGCTGGCCGATTACCTGAAAAAGGTCACCACCGATCCGGTTAAGGAAGACGAATACCTGCTGGAAGTAGGCAAGACCGAGATGATGGCCGCCGCCGACCGCATCCGCTTCGACGACGACTGGGTGAAGATCATTCAGCTGGATGCTGAGAACAAAAAACGCAATGGGGGGCTGGGCGTGGAAAACCTGCTGGAGCGTTTTGTCAGGCTCCACCCGGGCCTTTCGCATGGCTGCGGGGTGCCGCGTGGCGGTACCTACATCATGGTGTACGATGCCGCCAACCTGGTGGCCGCCGACTTCTACCTGCCTTACCTGCTTTCCTCGCACCTGCGGCCCATTCAGTACACGCTGGTGGAAAACAAAACCCTCACCCTCAGCGGAACCGTACGGGATGTAACCGGCAAGCCGGTAGAAACAAGCCTGCTGGTGGGCGGCGCTACCGTGCTCACCGATAAGCAGGGCTTTTACAATGCGCTGGTGGGCGAAAACACCACGGTAAAACTGGTGTGCCGCGTGGAAGGCTACGAAGCCTTTGAGCAGGATGTGGCTGTCACCAACAAGCCGGTGACCTTTGACGTGCAACTCCGGCCGCTACCGGCGAAAAAGACCACTACCACCCTGAAGTTCTTTAACCAAACCGGCAAGCCGGTGACCGGCGATATCAAGCTGGTGACCACCTCCGACAACAAGGCCCTGGTGGCGAAGGCCGGCGTGCTGGCCCTGACCGACGTGCCGAAAACGGTATACAAGCTAAAGGTGCAGGACGAGGCTTTTGCGGAGCAGGAATTTGACGTGGTGCTGGCCGACGGGGACAACGAACAAAAAGTAGACGTGGTGGAACGCAGCGTCGTGCAGATCCAGTTGGTGGGCAAAACCCAGGCCTATGTACCCACCCTGCTCCGCGACATCCAGGTGACCGACCCGGCGATGAACCTCGACAAAGCGGGGCTGGCACAGGGTACGTTTGTTACCAAGGAACGGCTCAACCTCGGCCAGCAGGCCACCGTCAAGATTTCGTATGGCGAACGCCAAACCACCGAAACCGTGGTAGCCGGACAGGCCAACAGTTTGTTTGTGGACCCCACCCCGCTGGAGGTCACCCGTAAGCTGCGCACCCTGGTGGGCATATTTTATCCCGCCAACCAACGCATGGAAAAGCTAAAGTCCGTTACGCTCAACGGCACGGTGATCAACATGAACCCCGATACCAACATCGGCGAAGCCGAGATCACCACTGATGGCCAGCTGCAGCTCGGCGGGCAGTTCCGCAACGGCGGCAGCGTTGATATCCCCAACTTTCAGAATGCCAGGGCCGCCATCGTGCTGATGGATGCCACATTGTTCAAGGAAGCCGACCGGATCACACCCAATTCCTTCTTTTCCTTTACCCGTGCTATCACGGCCATCCAGGCCCGCGGCCTGATGGCCTTCCGTAGCGAGCTTTCGCTGATGTTGCGGGCTACCGGCATTGACGGCGAACTGTATTTTGCCTTTATGCTGGGCGATAGTGAAGTTGACGCCATCAAACTCATTTTCCGATAGTGGCGAGCCACGCGGTACATACCATCCGATTACGGCTGCCCGCCGCTACCTACACCGAGGCGGTGCAGCGGCAAACCGAGGGCAAGCACTGGGTGCAGCATACCCTGGTGCCCCTGCTCAGCCACCACCTCGACAGCCTCACAGGCACTGATGAAGTGATCCTGATCGAGCGGATCGAGCTGAACCTTGCAGGCTTGCCCTGGGAGCTTACCGAAGCCGAATGGCGCGAGAAGCTGGCCGCAGCTGTACAGCCACAACGGACCTCCCGCAACAGCCAGCAAGGCTTGTTGTCGCAATGGCTCTTTTACCTGGCTTATGGCTGTTTCCAAACATCGGCTTTTATAAAATCGACCCGCGAACTGGAAGCCTACCTCCTTCGGTACAAAGAAATTTTTACAGCTGCCGACTGGCAGGTGCCCCATCCACCGCTGTCGGTGGCCTTTCTCCAGCGCCTCATCCTCCAGGCAAATCGGCCGCTGGCGGAGTGGTGGCTCCACCGCTGGCTCGGCCTTCCCCTCACCACTGCCCCGGCGCTGTACGGGGCGCTCCGGCAGGCCGTGCAAACAGCGCCGGCAAAGGCGCTGGCCTGGTGCGAGGCCGCCGCCACCCGCCTCGGCGATCTACAACACCTGGCTTCCCTGGTGGCCTTCCTGCCTGGCGGGGCCAACCGGCTGCCGGAGCCCCTGGAGGCAGGCCATACGCAGCAACCGGCTCCGCCGCACCTGCCGTTGGAAGGCGGGGAGCTGCCCCGCCACACCCTGGCCTGCGCCCACGCCGGCCTGGTGTTATTGCTGCCGTTTTTAGCCCACTACCTGGAGCACTGCGGCCTGGTGGAAGACAAGCGTTTTGCAGATGCCGCCATGCAGGCAACGGCGGTGCGGGCCCTGCATTACCTGACGGCGGGCACCGCGGAAGAAGGGGAAGAAGCCCTGCTGCTGCCCAAGCTGCTGTGCGGCGTACAGCCCGGTGACTTTGTGCTGGCCGAAGTGTCGTTGCCCGAAAACATCCAAATGGAGGGGGAGGCCCTTTTGCAATCGGTGATCGAACACTGGGTGGCACTCAAACAAACCTCTGTACAGGGCCTGCGCGAAGCGTTTTTGCAACGAAGGGGTCAACTGGCGGTATGTACCGAAACCTATACCCTGCAGGTAGAAGAATCGGGCGTGGATATTTTACTCAACAGCCTGCCCTGGGGTTTCCGGCACTTCCGGCTTCCCTGGATGCAGGCTACCCTCATCACCGAATGGTATTGACGCCGATGAAGACTGCCGTTGCCATACCCACGACCGCCGGAAAGAAAAAGTCCTTTGTGCAAAAGGAAAAGGGCGAGCCCTTTATCCGCCCCCTGGCCAAGGGAGGCGTACGGCCCGTGAACCGCGAAGAAGGCAAAGCCGATGCTTTTGCCGAGGCTATTGCCGCCCACCCGGGCGTACAGGCCGTGTTCCAGCGATGGGCGCCCCCGCAGGCCCCTAAAGCCGCCGGGCCACCCGCCACGGGGGAAGCACCCGCCGGTACCCCGCTGCCAACTCCATTGTTGGATGTGCTGGAAGAGGCCGTGGGCCACGATTTCTCCGAAGTGCGCCTCCATGCTGATGCGGAAAGCACCGCCTTTAGCAAGGCCCTGAACGCGGCCGCCTTTACCACCGGCAACCATATCTTTTTCAATCAGAACGTCTTTCGTCCAGGTACTGCTGAGGGCCTCCGTCTCCTGGCTCATGAGCTGTTTCATACCGTGCAGCAGGGGGCCAGCCCTGGCGTGGTAGAAGTCCAGCTGAAGCCCCTCTCGGCTCCGCCTGAACAAACAGCCCCGCAAAAAGCCGCCCTCCAACGCGCCGTGCGCATCGCCCTCGGCGAAAAGGGAAAGGTGAACTCGGGGGTGCTGAACGACGACAAAACCCGTGTGGGCTGGTCCTTCCTGGTGGCGTACTTCCGTACGGCGCTCGGCGCCGAGTATCTTGTTCCCTCCGGGGCCGGCTACCAGCCTGGCAAGCTGCTCGAAGACGTGGTGAAATACGTCAAAAAGGGCAAGGCCCAAAAGGTGCGGCTCATCAATGGCAAGCACGAAGTGGTGACCGAAAACAACGTGGACCTCCTGCCCAGCTGGTGCGGGATTTTTGTGTTCTGGGCTCTGCACAAGGCCGGTATCCACCCGCCGCGTTGGGAACTGGGCAAGTCCAACATCACTCCCGCCGACGCCTACAAAAAAGGCGACTACCTGCCCCGCGCGGGAGATATCGTTATCAAAAACGGTTATAACCATTTTGCCATGGTTGTACGCACCGAGCCTGCGGAGATTACCGACACGAAGGACCTTGCGCGCCTGAAGGTGGTCACCATCAACGGCAACACCGCCGGCAGCAACCACCAGGGCGGACAGATCCAGGAAAAGACCGATCCCTATTCGTACTGGGATTTTTATGTCAACCCCTTCTTCAAGGGCGTGACCCTGGAGGATGAAAAGACCTACCAGGTGGACGAGCGCCTGCGCGGCAGCCTGGGTGAACCCGCCACCACCACAGCGGCGGCACCGACCCTGGCCCCACCACCCACCGGCACCCAGGCCTACGATACCAGCCTTTCGCCCGTGGGCAACCTGGCCCTCCCCGCCGGCCAAGTAAAAAAGGAGGAAGCGCCGCACGCCGAAGAAGCAAAAGTGGACCCGAAGGCCATCCTGGCCAAAGATCCGGCCTTTGGCGCCCTGCACCAGACGCTGGCCCACAACGCAACAGCGCAAAAAGCCCACGCCCCGGCGGGGCAAAAAGCCGCCGAAGCGCAGGGCAGCGCCCTTTCGCCCCCCAACGAACGCCTGGGCAAAGCCAAGGCCATGAAGGTGCAAAAGCTGGGCGCCCTGCCGCCCCCTAAAACCTTCAAAGGCGCCGAACTTAAGGCCGCCATCCTGAAGGAAGTTAAAAAGCTGATCGACGAGAAAAAGAAGGACGCCGCCAGCACCGGCGACATTCCCAAAGTAGCGGAAAGGGAGGTCGCCGACCTTAAAAAAAAGAACACGGAAGATATTCAGGCCAAAAAGACCGAATCGGTGGGGGCGGTGGAAGCCACCCACAGCGAGCCACCGAACGAAGCCGGCGTGGAAACACGCGAAAGCACCGCCCCGGTGCCGGAAGACCCGGGCACAGCCCCAAAAATCCCCGGCACCGACAAGGCCGTGGCCAAACCCCTGGCCGAAGAGCGGCTGACCCTGCAGGCTGACTCGGATAAGATCGACCAGAAAATGGCCGAGGCCGAAGTGGATGAAGCACAACTGGCCGATTCGAATGAAGATCATTTTGTGGCCTCGGTGGAAGAAAAGCGGGGCAGCCAGGCCGAAGCCGCCCGCCTGAAAGAGGACTACCGCACCGTGGAGGGAAAGCAGCTCGACAAGGACAAAAAGACCGCCTACGCCACCATCCAGACCGGTGTGGGGGGCATCCACGCGGTGCGCCAGGGTGAGTTTGGCGCCATTGCCACCGCCAAGGACGCCACCAAGGGCGCCGACGAAGCCAAGCGCAAGGAAGTGTCGGACAAGATTGAAAAGATCTACGGCGATGCAGAAAAATCAGTCACCGAAAAGCTGGCGGCCCTTGAAACCACCGTCAACCAGGAGTTTGACACCCTCATCACCACCGCCAACGATCACTTCAAGGACAATGTGAACAAGGCCATGGACGACGAGTTTACATGGGAGTGGGCGGCGAAAAAGCTCGACCGCGATGACTATAACCAGCGGGTGGCCCGCATCTTCAACCAGGAATCGGAGCGCTACCAAAAAGAGCTCTCCGATGCCCTCGACCCCCTCACGGACAAAATTGCCACTACGCTCAACAGTATTGTCGAGGAGATCCAGGCGGCCAAAAAAGCCGTGCTGGTCTTTGTGGAAGGCCTTGATCCCGCCCTGGCGGATATCGGCGTGCAGAGCGCCACGGCCATTCTTGAAAAGTTTGGTACGCTGGAAGCATCAGTCAACCAGAAACAGGAAGCCCTCACCAACAGCCTGGCCAAAAAATACGCAGATGGCGTACTGTCGCTGGAAGACCAGTTCAAAAAAATCCTCGACGCCCGTAAAAGCTGGCTGGAGAAAGCCCTCGATGCCATCATTGATGCAATTAAGGAGATCCTGGCCCTACTTGCCGACCTCAAAAAAGCCCTTGAGCGGGCCGCCGACTACGGCAAGCGCATCATCAGGGCCCCGCTAAAATTTTTCAACAACCTGGTCAAAGGCGCCACAGAAGGCTTCAACAATTTTGTCAAAAACATCGGCAAACACCTCCTGCAGGGCGCCCTTGAATGGGTAACCGGGGAGATGGGCGAAGCGGGCATCCAGTTGCCGGAGAAGTTCGACTTCCGCGGCATCCTCAGCCTCATCCTCCAGGTGCTGGGCCTCTCCATCCAGAACCTGAAAGAGATCGCCCGCAAGGTGATTGGTGCCAAGTACGTGGACATGCTCGAGAAGGGCGCGGACCTCGGGATAAAAGCCGGCGACAAGATCCTGCAGGTTTTTACCATCCTGAAAAAGGACGGGCTGGCGGGCCTCTGGGAATTTATCAAGGAGCAGTTCAGCGACATGAAGGAAAAGCTGATGGAAGAAGCCAGGTCCTTTATCGTGGTCACCATCGTGGAAGTGGCCGTGGTGAAAGTGGTGTCGATGTTGATCCCCGGCGCAGGCTTTATTTCGGCCGTCAAATCCCTGATTGATTTTTTACGGACCCTCTTTGCCAAGGCTCGGCAGATCGTCAGCATCATCACCGGCATCATCGACACATTTGGCGAGATCCTGGCCGGCAACGTGGGCAAGGTCTCGGGCATGGTGGAGAACGTGCTGGCAAAGTTCCTGGGTATGGCCATCACCTTTTTAGCTGCTATCCTGGGACTGGGCAAGGTGGGCAAGAAGCTGAACGAGATCATCCAGAAAAAGATCAAGGACCCGGTGAACAAGGCCCTTGCCAAAATGATGGAAAAGCTCAAGGCCGTGATGACGAAACTGGGCATCTTCAAATTCCTCGACAAGGTGGACGAAAAGATCCAGGGCGGCAAAAAATGGGCGCAGGACAAAGCAAGCCAGGTCAAGGCCAAGGCCACCGAAACCCTTAATAAGATCAAGGGCTTTTTGGGCAGCCTGTTCAACCGCTATACCGATGCGGGCGGCGAAACCCACACCCTCCGTTTCAAGGGCACGGAGCTCTACCGCGAGAGCGTGAGTAAAACCTTAGGCAACTACCTGCTGGAAGTGAAAAAGGAAATCGGGGCTCTGCCCAATGCCGACGAACGCAAGACGCACAATGCATCGGTGAGCAAGGCCTTTGCCCTCCACCGAAAGATTGTGGATCTCATTGGCGAAACCGTGCGGCAAAGCGGCGGCGGGTACGTGGGGCGCGACAAAGGGTTTTCCCCCGCGGAAGGCGAACAGTTGCGGGCCCACCTCCAGGCCATCGCCGAGATCCTGCGCACCCTTCCGCTTTCGGGCAAGCAAAAGATCATCCCCAAAACAAGGATCGCCTACCTCGAGGGGGTGGCTGATGGCATCAATGCCAACGCCAGCCTGCTTTCGCTCGACTCCGACGAAGCGGGCAGCCAGCCGGCCGGCGCCAATTCGCCGCTCTCGCAGGCCGTGATCGATACGGTGCTCACCAAAAAGGACAACCACAACCTCGTCCGCGGGCACCTCATCAACCACGAGCTGTTTGGCACCGGCGTGGGCACCAAAAACCTGGCCCCCATCCCCAAGCGGGCCAACGGGCAGATGCTCCGCGATTTTGAAAAGGAAGCCAAAAGCCTGGTCCATGCCAACGAGATCACCAAGCTGGAAGTGACGATGCACTACGGCGCACCGAACGACAAGCAATACAGCGGCAAGTCGCTCCTCCAGCGCAAGCTGCCGGCCGGCGCCAAGCTGCCGGTAAGCGTGTCGTACGGCCTCCAGCAGCTAGCTTTTTCTGGCACCTCGGCCGCCAAGCCGCAAGACATCAACAACCCGCAGAAATGGAAAGCCCAGGGGCTGGTGAAGAGCGGCTCAATCCATATTCAGCATGATGACTTTTTTTAGGGAAGATAAAAAGTAGGAAGAGCGGAGTAATGAATGATATGGGAAGGGCAAGAGATGATGGATGGGAGCTTAGCGAGTATAGGATAGGATGCGTAAGAAATTATGGCTAACAATTAGGAAGGGACCGCCGCGGGAGCAATAATAAAAAATGAATAAGCAACGGGAAGCAAGCGGCGAAAGCAGTCGGAAAACGAACGTAACCCTCACCACTACCAACATGACAGACTCTGGTTTTATGAACCTTTTTCAGCAGGAACTGCAGGCGGCTTTTCCTGACTTATACGAAGAGGCCAACGACTACGAAGCAATCGGCCTGACACTGTTGCTGGCGCCTGTGCTCCGTCCCGACCTGCTGGACGGTGCCATCCGCGAACGCTTTGGTGCAGAAGGTGATTTCCCGCTGGTGGGCGGCGTCCGCGGTACCCAGCACCGGGGCGTGATGCCCACCGGCGAAACCTGGCTCTATGCCTGTTGCGGCGACGACACGGCCCGGCGCATCGATTTTGTGCAAAGCATCCCCGCCTATCTTTCCCAAACCAATGCCTTGCTGAGTTTGGAGCCCGCGCCAGCGGGTGAGCCTTTCCTGGCCGGAAGGCTGATATTCAGCCCTTACTTCCGCAAGCGTCACAGCCTACAGGCCCTGATTTTCGAGCAGCGGCTGAGTCATCTATCCTTAGGTAGCTTTATGGAGTCGGCTCTCCAGCTTTCCGACCTGGTGCTTTCCGAGTCCGTCTTGCAAGGGGTGGAAGAGATCCTGCACTGGCAGCGGTTTGCCGAAACGGCGGCCGGCGACTTGCCCTTTCGCCGCCGGCTCCACAAGGGGCTCAAGGTGATGTTTTTTGGTAAGCCCGGTACCGGGAAAACAGGCACGGTGGCCATCTTGGGCTCCCGATTGAACAAACGGGTCTATCGCATCGATCTCTCACAAGTGGTATCGAAATACATCGGCGAAACTGAAAAAAACCTTTCCCGCATTTTTGACGCGGCTGAAAGCCGGGGCTGGATTCTTTTCTTCGATGAAGGTGATGCGCTCTTTGGCAAACGCACGGCCGTCAACTCGTCCAACGACCGCTATGCCAACCAGGAGGTGGCCTACCTGCTCCAGCGGATGGAAGACTACACGGGCATCATCATCGTCTCTACCAATTTCCGTGATAACGTGGACGCAGCCTTTCTGCGCCGCTTCCAGGTGGTGGTGGAGTTTTCCCTGCCCGACCGCGATGAACGCCGCGCTATCTGGCAAAAGCTTCTGGCCGAACTGCCGGGATACCCCATAAACTTGAGCGAGGGCGACTGGGACGAGCTTTCCCGCATGGAACTGAGTGGCGGTGGCATTACCAACGTGGTGGGCTATGCCCTGCTCAAAGCCCATTACCGGCAAACTGGCCTCGATTTTCTGCTGATCAAGGAAGGCATTGTTCGTGAGCTGCGCAAGGAAAACCGGCTCACCAGCCTGTAGGTGTCAAACGTGGGTACGGTGCAACAGGCGCTGTATACAGGCAAACTCCCTAAGCTCCCAAATAGTTGTCGCTTGTGGCCAACCGTTCAGGGTATTCGTCTTAAGATGGGCATATGGAGGTAGTAGCTTGTACGCTATTTGGTACACCAATAGCTTATACCCGATGGAGGTTACCCCTCCCAGGGCGCTCCACCCATAAAATGGATATTCGGGTATCCGAAAAAGAGGGTTAGCGTATCGCATGAACTAAACAGAGCACTTCCGGAAGCGGAAATTGTTGCCACTCAACAAGAACAATGGCGGCCCGGGTACCTGCCTGTAAATATCGCGGGATTACAGGGGGAGTTATACGGGGTAGGGGCTTAGATTTTTAGTGGTTAAAGCCATCTAAATGTGCAGGATAAAAGCTGCATAATGCGGCTTACCTGTTCCTGCAGGGCCCTTAACCACGCTAGCATCTTCCAATATACCCTAGCCTTAATACAGGCTTGAAGTAACGGTGGCAGGTCAGGAGAATACTCTTGGTGCAACAAATGCCAAGGAGCACCAGAAAATACAATTTAAATAATGCCGTTCAGCACTTCCCTGGAGTTGCGCCGGGGTCTGCCTTTGCCATCTTTTCGCTTTTTTGTTTGGGTAACAAATCACTTACCGCAGCCCATTCACCATCACTCAGCAAAACACCACCTTTCATAACACACTTTTCCCATCCATCCCGCAAAGCCTCTACCTATTCAAAACCTTTTTTGAGATAAGCGCTAGTATAGATGAAGCATCAAATGGGAAGTAGCGTATACAACATTTTATTGCCCTTAAACTTGTATTGGTGGTTATAATACATTGTTGTTTTGCTAACCACCAGGTATATCGTACAGAGCGCTAAGAGGCCTATACAGACCGTAATTTCCTTTAAAGGATGTTCCTGATATCTGATTATTGTGGTCGGATTTGAGGCCTTAAAATAGCTGTGGTAGCTTTCTATGGGTGGAGCAAATTCAGGCCCTATCCAATTGAGCATATATCATTGCATAGGGGGATGATTCGTTGCCCTTCTTTGCTTACTTGCCTTTATAAGTCCACCTCCAGCACCGCGATTACCTTTATGAGAGGGTAAAACCATAATTATTACCAGGATTATCCATATATGTGCAGCGCCTTGAAGTATATTTATGCTCACTCCCCTAACACCATTCGAACCCAGGCTCCCTTCCCCATGATTACACTTCATTGATGGACTTACAACGCACTGGCCTTCGTTCATAGCTCGTTGTCTTCACATGCCCTATGGTTGCCATTTTTCAACCCATAAACACCTGTAAGCATGAAACAACACCTAATCTTTGCTCTGACTCCTCTTATCATGAGCTTTTCCCTATCTGCGCAAAATACCTTCCCTGCTTCAGGCAATGTAGGTATTGGCACCACAGCCCCTCAACAGCGCCTGCATGTAGAAGGCTCAAATAATCAAGCCATTTTCGTAAATACATCTGCTCTGGGGCCCACTTCTGGCTCGGGTCAAATAAGCTATGTCAAAGCACTACCTACAGCTTCCGGACAGCGTTTGGGCTACTTTCAGGTAGGTTCTCGTGGCGGAGCACAGTACAACTACAATGCTGCAGGCATGGTAGGCTATGCTGGGGAAGCATGGTCGTCTACATCGCGGCCGACTTACCTGACGTTTGAAACAACGCCAATTGGCTCTACAACCCGTGCGGAACGTCTGCGCATCAAAAGCAATGGCTATATAGGCATCGGCACAACCTCGCCTACACAAAAGCTACATGTTGTTGGAAAAGGTATGTTCACTTCAGGGTTGACAGTTACGAACGGCACCATTTCAGTGCAGAGTGATACCGGTAATGGTGTTTATGCAAAAAGCACCGGCTATGGTGTTTACGGCTTGTCCCAAAACGAAGAGGATGATTTGGCAGGTGTATATGGCAAGGGGTATTATGGGGTGCATGGCAACAGCGGATGGATTGGTGTATATGCTACCGGTGGTACTTATGGGTTAGTGGCAGGTGGCCTTTTCACTGGCGTTTCAGGAAGTACTGCAGGTGGATATGGCGTTGAAGGCTATAGTGATAACAGTATTGGTGTTTACGGATATACAGGTTCCAGCAGCTCCTTTGCAGGCTATTTCGATGGTGATGTGTATGTTAGCGGCACTTTTGGCCCTTCAGACGCTAAACTCAAAAAGGGCATCGGCCAGATTAGCGGTGCATTAAGCATAATTGGTAAGCTACAGCCAAAAAGCTATGAATATAGGCAAGACGGTAACTATGCTTTGATGAACCTACCTAAAGGAAAGCGGTATGGACTTATAGCGCAGGATGTGGAAGAAGCGCTTCCTACACTGGTGAAAGCTGCAATTTTTAATACTGCAAGAACCCCGCACCCAACAAAAGCTAAAAGGGATAAATCTACAACTGATCAACCTGCCGAAGAGATCACCTTTAAAACCGTGAACTATACAGAACTGATTCCGCTCCTTATAGCGGCAGTTCAGGAGCAGCAGACACAGATAAAGGACCAGAAAGAGACAATAGCAAGACAGCAGGATGAGAATAAGGAACTCCTGAGGCGGCTGGAGCGGGTTGAAGCTGCAATAAACAGCCTGCCTGTTGGTGCAGGAAGCGGCATTGAAGAAAGTAAAGCAAAATTAGGTGCTGCAACTCCTAACCCAGCAGGTCACCTAACAACCATATCTTACAGCCTTCCGGAGGGCAGTAGAAAAGCCTACATTATAGTAACTGATATGAAAGGCAGCACCATCAGGCAGATAAACCTTAGTGGCAAAGGAAGCAGGCAGGTACAACTAAATACCGCAGCACTTGCAGCCGGAACATATACCTATAGCCTCTTTGTTGATGGTTCAAAGGTTAATACCAAGCAGTTACTTGTAGCTAGGTAGACAATACATATGGCAGAGCTGTTTATACCCCGCACCCTGGGGTGCGGGGTGGTGCATTTGAGCGATGCCCGTGGGCTGCCATCGGCCGATGTGTATGCCGAAACATATACCCGGCCACTAACCTTCACCAGGGTGCCCTTCTTCAGGTGCTCCGCAAGTTTTTCCGAGAGCCAATAGGAGCAGTCGTAATAGGTAGAGGTCTTTACTGCATCGCCGACCCGATGGCGGTAGCGGTCATTTACGGCTACGGAAAAAAGGACCACTTTGCGGCCATCGCTCAGGGTGTTCACTACTGCGTCTTTGGTTGTTCTTCCGATGATGTTCATGGTATTTGTATTTAAGGGTGAAAAGATGCGGGTTATGCTACGCCAAAAAGGGTGAGGTCTGCCAGCCGTACTTTATTGGGATAATGCGAATGGCTGAACCTGCGTACGAGGTAGAAAATGGTAGTGTCAACGCTATCGGCAGGATGGCCCAGGCTGCAAGGAAGGAGCGGGACCTGCTGCACTCCTGTTTGTGCTGAATCTTCCAGGACAGGCACATGAGCCGGGATAAGGTTGCCCTTTTCATGTTTGCTGGTTTGGGTGTGAAGGCTTGCTTTCAAAAGAAAAAACCGGGAAAAAAGAAAGCAGGAGGGCAGGCAGCCTGCAGGGGGCAAAAAGGAAACGGAATAAATGGGTGGGAGGGAGACGATGAGCCTTGCCGGTAGTGCAGGTGCAGGCTGTGGTGATTGGGCGAGCGGTGGCTTTTTATGCCGTAGTCTTTTTGCGCATTGCAGTACTACAGGGGTGCAGGCTGCTACCTTCGCGCCGCTTTTGTCCGGTGTCTTTAGAAAACGACTTTATTCAGCCTTTGCGCCATAGAGCAGAGAAACTTGAACGGAGCGTCGCAACTAAAGACCGATATGGTTTGCGCAGCCGGTATGCCCGATCTCATTACTGTATTATTGGTTTTGCCAGTGGCTAATGCAGTCCCTTGTAAAATCATTATGGATCATTATAAATACTTTATATAATTTGATCCTGGTTGAAGGGTTGTTCAGAACAGGACCAATTCCCTCAACGTTACAATACGCACGTTAATAAATACATGCTATGACCAGGAAAATGCTCGTTCTCCTTTTTACCGCGGGCCTGAGCCTCAGTGCAACAAACAATCTGTTAGCACAGACACCGGCAACATCTGTACGTCCAACCTCGCGGGTAGTGGAAGACGGCGGTACGG
Source organism: Cnuella takakiae (assembly GCF_001953305.1). Lineage (GTDB taxonomy): Bacteria > Bacteroidota > Bacteroidia > Chitinophagales > Chitinophagaceae > Flavisolibacter > Flavisolibacter takakiae. Next base: position 5,109,582 of record NZ_MTFE01000010.1, on the reverse strand, counting down.
GACCCCATAATGCAGTTATGCTTTCGGAAGCATCCCTGCCAACCCACACTGTATTTCGTCCTAGTGACCTTAGTGCTTTCGGTAAAAAGAAGGAGCTGCCGGTGATTGCCTGGGGTAATGGTGCCTGTGCCAATTCGCCCTGGGAGCATATCAACTTTTTGTCGGAGGTGGCCTCCCATGGCTTTTTAGTAATTGCCATTGGCCCAATGCCACTGGAAGGGGAAAAGGGCCGGGGAAGATCCTCTTCCTCCCAATTGGCGGATGCTATTGATTGGGCCATCGCGCAGAATAAGGACAATAAGAGCCCGTATTTCAATAAGATTGATGTTTCCAAAATTGCTGTTAGCGGCATGTCGTGTGGCGGCTTGCAAACACTGGAAGTGGCTGCCGACCCACGCATCAGCACCGTGGTAGTTTGTAATAGTGGCATCCTGGCAGATACCACCAACAGGTTATCAGGAATGCCAGGCCTGACAAAAGATCACCTCCAAAAACTCCATACACCTACGCTGTATTTACTGGGCGGCGAAAAGGATATTGCTTATAAAAATGGCATGGATGATTACAGGCGCATTGATCATGTACCCGTTTACATGGCTAATATGGATGTAGGCCATGGCGGAACATACAGCCAACCACACGGAGGTGAATTCGCAAAGGTGGCTACAGCCTGGTACAAATGGCAACTGAAGGGGGATAAGGAAGCCGGAAAACTGTTTGCCGGTGCACAACCGGGGTTGTCGCAAAACCCCACCTGGCGTTTTGAGAAGAAGGAAGCGCCTGCAAAGTGATTGGATATGAGTTGAAATTTTAGAACGCGCCTTTGATGGATATAGGGTGAGTGTCCTCGTATTAAACTTTTGCGTTGCAGGCCTAACTCGGTAACTCACCATCCCCTGTTCTATAAAGTTTTGGTTCTCTTCAGGTTGATAATGCCTCGGTAGATACGCCAACAACCAAGCAATTGGAAAGGTCAACTGGCATGGTGGTGATAGTTTGTGGAGTAGCGGATGGTGGCTGTTGCTATGAAAGCATAAAACTGGTAAGCTATAACAAGCTTTGCTTGAGGTCATCTGCTATATCTGCCCTGTTCATTTCGTTGCGGTAAAATCGTTCATACTCAATTGTAATCCTTTCCAATTTTTCCCCCGATGTTTTAATTTTTCAGGATTGCTACTTTATTTGCAGGTCGCGGGGCACCTGTTTGTAAGTATCGTTAAAGGCATGCCGGTGGCCACGGGAACTCCAGTTCTGGGCAATGGTTTCGGCCATGTAGTACTGGCGGGCGGCTTCGTTGTCCACCCGCATCAGCAGGTGGTAGTGGGTCCAGCTTAATTCCGGACGTAGTAAATGTGCAGCTGATTGGACACCCGCTGCATGGCTTTTCCCGGAATCTAATTCGCTACGCAGTGTGTAGCGAATTAGATTCTGGGGAATGTGAGGTAGAACTGACGGAAGTTCTTAACGTTTGCATAGGAGAACCTTTTACCAAAATCAGCAGTCAGCGATGCAGCCAATTGCTTCAGCAGCGCTTCGCCCTAGGCTGCTTTCTCTTTTCAACCCTGCTCGTGTTTCACGATGCGTTGGCTTATTTCCCAATAAGCCACTACCATGGCAAAGTTAACTGAACAGTAAGCCGATTGCCGGGCTTCCTGCAGGATTGTTTTGCTGTCGTGGTATAAACTATTGTTTGCTGCGGGGTTCATCGTTAATTAGGATACCGTTTTAAGTCATCAGATATTTAAGGAAGTGCTGCAAATAAAGGTAGTACAGCCTTCAGGGGTTCTGTCATATTTGCTCATGTCACCATTCCCAACACTTTTGTCAAATGTTTGAAAGTAGCCGGAGATGCCGAAACAAGTTCGGTATGACTGCACTACTTTGTTGTACATCCATATCTAGACGGATAATTGTTATTCAAATACCACTCAAAGGCGCATTACCCTGTTTGATACAGCTGCTGCTCCAGGTCGGTGATGGCTGCCCAATATCTTTCCGGGCTGCCAAAGCTTCGGATGATCTTGGTGGGGTGCCTGTTTCTGTAAAAGGATCAAGCATTGTAGTACAGGATTTAGTCTGCGCCTCTTTGTTTAACCCCACGCGGTGAGTTTCCTTTCACATAGATTTTGCCTGCTGTAAAGGATACTTCCTCAAGGATTTAAGTTTCTAAGTCCCAATCGGCAGCCTGTAATGCGGTGGGTATAAACTTGAAACAGATATCGCGTTATGAAAGGCCGGTCTTGCTGATCATTAAGTTAGTTAAGAGTGGCTTTGAAATGGTATGTCTTTTTACTGAAATAACTTCCTGGCATGAGAGCCAATATCATATAATGATAGTCTTTGTGACTTTTTGGGGACCTAATTGCAAATAGTGGCTAAAGAAGCAGGAGCAAGGAACGATTTGACAAGTAGCTGGCTTTGTTAAAAAGTCTTATCCAAAAACAATGAAAAAGAATAAGAAAAAAAATTAAGGATTATAGTCCTTATAGAATTAGGTATAATACTGTTCAATTTGTCAGGTGAATAAAGCTGACCGCAGAACGAACTACAAAAACGAAGACTTTATAAAAGCTGTCGGCCAGCGTATCAGGGCTATCAGGTTGGAGCGGAACCGAACGCAAGAGGACTTGGCTATAGATTGTGGCGTAGATTATAGCCAGATCAATAGGATGGAACTGGGTGAAAGAAATTTTTCCATTTCCTTTTTGGAATTAGTTGCCCGGCACTTATCCGTCGATCCCAAAGAACTGCTTCCCTGAGTCTGGCCTATCCTACCCGCCTGAAAGCTCCCTTGGTGCAAGTGATGTTTGTAAATGTGTAGGCTATGGAAGCACTCTTGTCATATTTGGAAAGCATTCATCCATTAAGTGATGGATTGAAAACGTATTTGGGCGAGACGCTCAAAACCAAAGCATTCCCACGCAAGGCTTATCTACTTAAAGCCGGTCATATCTCCCGCAATATTTATTTTATCAGCAAAGGCCTGCTGCGCTGCTATTACATGCGTGATGGGCATGATATCTCTTCCTGGTTTATGAAGGAAGGCGATGTAATGATTTCGGTAGAGTCTTTCTTCCTGCAAAAGGAAAGCTATGAGTCGATACAGGCGCTGGAGGATACTACGGTACATTATATCAGCTACGAAGAGTTGCAGTATATCTACCGGCACTTTCCTGAGTTCAACTTTATCGGCAGGGTACTTACCGAGCGCTATTATATCCAAAGCGAACAACGGCTTTATTCCATCCGCTTGATGCGCTCGCAGGAGCGGTACGATTACCTGATGGAGCACCATTCGGAACTGGTACTTCGGGTGCCTGCCAAACACCTGGCTTCTTACCTGGGTATCACCGAAGTAACCCTAAGTAAGATTAAAGGACGCATGTAAAAACTTATCCATATTTAAGTGTTGCTAGCATTTAAGTGATCTAATTTTATTCAAGCATTAAGGAGCAAAAGAGTTGATGGATTATTTTTTCATACCATCTTAACTCAAAACCGGAGGTAGTGTTGAATAGTGTAAGGTAAATGGATAGTTATGCAGCTTTCAATGTTTTTTTCTTCGCCATATCTGGTCATTGTATGTTTTCTAACCCTGATTATTAGCGGGGAGCATGTAGGCGGGTTTTATTTTCTCTATTTAATTGCAGCCCCGGTGTTCAGCATCACTAAGTTGTCTTGCAGTTTTGGTCTTTTATTGTTGTTGTTTTTACATCATTTTGTAAACTGGAGGAAACATTCAACAGTAAAAGTGTTAGGAAATATTACTGGTGTTGTATTGCTGTTTGCTTCTGTTTATTACTTCTTCAAGGAAAGTGGATCTTATAATTATTCAGGTACATTCAATCAAACGGTTCCAATTATTACCTTTTGGTTTACTGGGATTGTTGCTGCAACATTCATTCTATTCAACGTTTGCATATGGATCAATATCAGGCATGGGAAGGTTTTAGATTAGGTTGAGTTTCAAACCATAGGTTCAAAAAAAATTTTCGTTATGCTTAAAGAAATAAGCTGGAGCAGCTACTGGCTCTTTATTGCCACAACTTTAGTACTATACTACTGCACTTTGTTTGCCATCTATAAACTTAAGACCAAGCTGGCACTTCTGAAAACGGCTAAGCAAGTTTGGCGTAAACAGGAGCAGCAAACTGAAAATTTCACAGTTCAGGCAAGTGCCAGCGCGGATGCGATAGCACAAGATGATTTTTTATATCCTTCGGTAGAAAGTGCAGAATACCCGGTTTACGCCTGTGTAGACGAGGTAAATGCATTCCTCGAGGAAGCCAGGAAGCATAAGGGGGATAAAGACGGACTGATTTCAGCATTAAGGCACATTGTTGCGAAATACCCCTCCATCAATAGGTCGGAGTACCAAGTATCGCTATCGAATGTTATGGTTGCACAATGTGCGCATCTCTGTTTTATCGACCTGTCGGATGCGGATATGGAGCGGGTTTGGCAAGGGTGAGTTGTAGAACTGCAGGGCAGGATGGGTAAACGCTCTCTGGCCCGGCCGGAATGGCCGGGTCATCAGGGAGCAACAGGTAGGAATTGTTTCATCAGACAAATACAGGTTATGAAAAAGGTGCGTAAGGGAATGACGGCCTATTGCAGGACGTTGCGAAGTGGAATGGTAGTAGTAGCCATGCTGGCGGTACAGGCAGCGTTAATGGCGCAGGATGGCAATGCGGGTATCAATGAAGCCAATACCAGAGTGCGATCTTATTTCGATTCAGGCATCAACCTGATGTACGCGGTAGGCGCCATATTGGGTTTGATTGGCGCAGTGAAAGTGTACCAGAAGTGGAACAGCGGCGATCACGACACGGGGAAGGTTGCTGCGGCCTGGTTTGGCTCCTGCGTGTTCCTGGTAGTGGTAGCTACCGTTATCCGCAGCTTCTTTGGTATTTAAAAAAGTACAGGTATGCCAGCCAGTGTTTATACCATTAACAAGGGCATCAATAAGCCAATCACCTTTAAGGGATTGAAAGCACAATATATCTGGTACCTGGGAGGCGGTGTTGTGGTTTTACTGGTCCTCTTTGCTATCCTGTTTATCTGTGGCGTTCCACCCTTGTTCTGCACCGTATTGGTGTTGGGTGGCGGCACTGGCTGGTTCCTGTATATCAGCAGGCTGAGTCATCGCTATGGTGCGCATGGCATGATGAAGAAAATAGCGGCAGGCAAAGTGCCCAAAGTGGTAAAGGTACGCAACAGGAAGGTGTTCTATTTATAACTGGAAAAGCAGTGTGGTATATGGAAAAGCTTTTGGAAAATATCATTCCCATTATGACGGTAGAAGACAATGCCATCATCTCCAAGCAGGGTGATATTACCATTGCTTTCGAGGTGCAGCTTCCGGAACTGTTTACACTTTCCGACCTGGAGTATGAAGCCTTTCACCAGGCATGGGTAAAAGCATTGAAAGTATTGCCGGATGGCTCGGTATTTCATAAGCAGGATTGGTTTACCGAATCGGCTTACCAACTGCAAAGTAGCCATTTAGATAAGGGGTTTTTATCTGCGGCAAGCGAACGGTATTTCAACGAGCGTCCTTTCCTATATCATCAATGCTATGTCTTGCTTACCCGCAAAGCATCAGGCCGCAGGGGTGCCACATCCCTGGCTTCCAACCTGCTCAGTGCGCACCTGCTTCCTGCACAACTGCGCAAGCCGCAATTCTTCCAGGAATTCCAGAGCCAGTGCAGCCAGTTTCAGCGGATTATGCAAGACAGTGGGTTTGTGCAGATGAAGCAGTTAAGGGACGACGAGTTGGCCAGTAATGATTTGTTGGCAGGCTTGATTGAGCGGTATTGCTTTTTGCAGACAGTGCCAGCAGAAAAAATGGTGGCCGACCTGCAATTCAAGGAGAGCTTTAAGGTCGGCAGCAAATTGATGCAACTGTACACCCTTGCCGATACCGAAAATCTGCCACCGTTTTGTGGGCCGCGGATTAACTATGAGCGCTACTCTACAGACCGCACCAAATTTTCAATAGGTTTTGCGGCCCCGTTGGGTCACCTGTTGCGGTGCAATCATATCTATAACCAGTTCATCTTTTTGGATGATCCGAATACTACAATTAAAAAGCTAGAAGAAAAGCGGTTAAGGTTACAGTCCCTGGCTGCCTATTCAAGGGAGAATGCGCTGGCAAAAGATGCGGTGAATGAGTTTCTAAATGAAGCGATTGGGCAACAACGCCTGCCGGTAAAGGCACATTTCAATGTGTTGGTTTGGACAGAGGATAGATTGGAGTTGAAGGGAATGCGCAACCTGCTTGGCAGCGCTTTCTCCCAGATGGATGCTGTGCCCAAACACGAAGTGAATGGAGCGCCACAAATCCATTGGGCGGGCCTGCCGGGTAATGCCGGCGATTTCCCTGCGAATGAGTGTTTTGACACCTTTGCTGAGCAGGCTTGTTGCTTTTTAAACCTGGAAACCGCGTATCGTTCTTCCCTGTCTCCGGTGGGTATCCGGCTGGGCGACCGGCTAACGGGCTACCCGGTACATGTAGATATATCGGATGAACCCATGCAGCGGGGTATCTGTACCAACCGCAATAAATTCATCTTGGGTCCAAGCGGAAGCGGCAAGTCTTTTTTCACCAACCACATGGTTCCTTCCTATTACGAACAGGGAACCCACGTGGTGCTGGTAGATGTAGGGTATTCTTATGTAGGTCTCTGCGAGCTGGTAGGTGGTTATTACTTTACCTATGATGAAAAGGATCCTATCCGTTTTAACCCGTTTTACATAGCCCTAGGTGAAGTGCTGGATACGGAAAAGAAGGAAAGCATCAAAACCCTGCTGCTTGCCTTATGGAAGAAAGATGACGAACAGTACAACCGGAGCGAATACGTGGCGCTTTCCAATGCAGTACAGTCATACTACAATTACCTGGGGCAGCACCCGAAAGTTTTTCCCTGTTTCAATAGCTTCTATGAGTTTTTGCAAGGAGATTTTTCGGATGCACTGGGTAGAGATCGGGTAAAGGAAAAGGATTTCGACATGGCCAATTTTCTGTACGTGCTCAGGCCTTATTACAAGGGCGGCGAGTTCGACTACCTGTTGAATGCCGAAAAGAACCTGGACCTGCTTAACCAACGCTTTATTCTTTTTGAACTGGATAATATCAAAGATCATCCCATCCTGTTCCCGGTAGTTACCATCATTATCATGGAAGTGTTTATTTCCAAGATGCGGAAGCTAAAGGGCGTACGCAAGATGATTTTGATTGAAGAGGCCTGGAAAGCAATAGCTCGCGAGGGAATGGCTGAATACATCAAGTACCTGTTTAAAACAGTCCGCAAGTTTTTTGGCGAGGCGGTTGTGGTGACACAGGATATTGAAGATATTATATCCTCGCCGGTGGTAAAGCAAGCTATTGTCAATAACTCTGACTGTAAGATCCTGCTGGACCAAAGCAAGTACCAGAATAAGTTTGACCAAATCCAGGAATTGCTTGGATTAACAGAGAAGGAGAAGGCAATGGTGCTTTCGGTAAACAAGGCAAACGATCCCGCTAAAAAGTACAAGGAAGTATTTATTTCCCTTGGTGGGCAGTTGTCAAAAGTGTACCGTACAGAGGTATCACTGGAAGAATACCTGGCCTATACAACAGAAGAAGGTGAAAAGGTTAAAATAGCGCAATATGCAGCGAAATGGGGCAGCAGGAAGAAAGGGATTAGTGTCTTAGCAGAGGAGTTGGGTAAGGCTCAAAATAAATCTGCTTAACCCTTAAAATTACCCCATATGAAACCATTGCTTTTATGTGTCGTAGTATCCATCTTTTTGATTGGTTGTATTGCCCGCAATTCTAAAGTCAAACTTCCAGCAGGGATTTATGTAAATCAATCTGAAAGTGAATTCAGTATTGCAAATGATACTGTGATCCTTAAGCCTGAACATGACGATTGGATTTATGTTCGCCACCTGATAACCTACAAAAGAAAATTGGATCACGGATTTGGGCCGGTTAAGTATAGTAATACGGAGTTTAGGGCTCGGTTTCAATCAGAAGACAAAGTTGTTGTTAATCCTCGAAATGGCAACCGGTATAGCTTTCCTGATGTAGGTGGCAAATTGATTTATAATGGTACGATGTATTTGGCATTGAAAGATTAAACACAGGTTTTATGAAGAAGGTGGTTTGTGCTGTATGGCTTTTCTTTTTGTGTACTTCAACAACGAATGCCCAGGATCCAGTTACGGAAATTATTCGCAGGGGCATTGTAAAAGTGATCAAGGCGGTAGATCTTAAAATTCAGCGGATGCAAAATGAAACCCTATGGTTTCAGAATGCACAAAAGGCGCTGGAGAATACGCTTTCCAAAACCCGCTTGGAGGAGATTGCCGGATGGGTAAGCAAACAAAGAGATTTATACCAGGACTATTATGAACAGTTGTGGAGGGTAAAAGCTGCTGTTTCCTTTTATGCACAGGTGCGGGAGCTTGCCCAAAGGCAAATGCAAATAGTGCAGGCTTACAAAACTGCCTGGTCGCGCGTTCGGAAGGACAAACATTTCACTACACAGGAACTGGTGTACATAGGCAATACATATACCGGTATACTAAAGCAAAGCCTTCATAATATAGAGCAGGTGCACAAACTGATTCAGTCCTTTGCCCTGGTAATGACCGATGGGCAAAGAATGGAATTGGTTGGGAAGGTTGCGGATGATATAAACCGGAATTATGCGGACCTGAAGGCGTTTAATGCTCGTAATATTCAGGTATCAATCGGAAGAGCGAAAGATGAGCAGGATATAGCAGTAGTGCGTAAGATTTATGGATTGTAAACAGTTGGATATGCAGTGGATAGTGGTGGTGCTGATCTTGGGATGGCATGTGGGAAGTGCACAAAATGCGGATGAATGGTTAAGGCAGCGTAAAACGCAGTTGCGCTACCTGGCAGAGCAGGCTGCTGCCCTGAGGATGTATGCCGGTCACCTGGAAAGGGGATACGGTGTTGTTCAGGGTGGGCTCGCGTTGATCAGCGATGTAAAAACGGGGGAGTTCTCCTTACATAAGGATTATTTCAACAGTTTGCAGAATGTTAAACCTGCGGTACGTGGCTATTGGAAGGTTGGCGCAATCACCTTGTCTGCTCACAGGATTCTTGGGATGTACCTGCAAAGTGGTGGTTCCCTTGCCAAGGTTAAAGTAGCAAGCCGGCAGTATTATCAACAGTTATTCAATGCTTGGAGTGGCTTGCTTTCAAGGCTTGCACGTACCCTCTCCGAAGTGCAGCTTTCTACAGGCTCCAATACCTTTTCACTGCAGGATGCCAGCCGCCTCCAACAGATAGACCGTTTGTACGATCAGATGCAGGGACACGAAGCTTTTGCAGTCGAACTCTATTCTTCCAGTAAATCGATTGAATATAACATAAAGCTCGAAACAGCTTCAGGAAAACTAATCAGGTCATTGTACGGAAACTAAGGGAGGTGTATATGTGGCGGATGATATTGGGTGTGCTATTGTTAGTAATGCCGGTACAAAAAGTATTTGCACAGGAGCAGGAAGCGCAGCAGTTGCTGCTTAACGTAGAAAAGCTGGCGCAGATGAAGGAGATACTGGAGCAGCTTAAGAAAGGGTATGAGGTGGTAGCAAAAGGCTACCTGGCGGTGCAGGATATTTCAGCAGGCAATTACAATTTACATAAAGTGTTTATGGATGGCCTCTTGGAAGTAAGTCCTGCTGTTCGTAACTACTACAAGGTTACCGACATTGTACGCAAGCAGGTGGACTTGGTTAAATCTTGCAAGGCGACGCTCAGGCAGGTCAGGGCTGGTGATTTGTTGTTAGCCGGTGAGCTGGATTACCAATCAAAGGTTATGGGTAACCTGATGAAAGGCAGCCTGAAGCAGTTGGAAGCACTCGCCCTGGTGCTTACCACAGGTGCCTTGCGGATGTCTGATGAAGAGCGGTTGAAGGCCGTTGACCGGGTATGGGAAGAAACCAATATGCAACTGATCTTCTTACGCAGCTTTACGGCTGAAACCAAAATACTGTTGGTACAACGGCATAAGGAGTGGCAGGATAATGGAGCCATCCGCAGGCTTCAAGGCAAATAATTTCAAAAGAAAGGTGATGAAAAGAATGGTGCAAACCACAATAGCTGTGGTGATGGGAATGCTATTGCCTCAGGTTTCGGCAGCCCAGGTAGTAGAGCAGGAGCTGAAAGGCATGCAGGGTGTGTTGGACCAATTGTACAACGAAATGCTGCCTTTGTGCAGCCAGTTGATGGGTGTAGGGCGCGGCATTGCCGGCTTTGCAGCCACCTGGTACATCGCTGCACGGGTATGGGGGCATATCGCAAGGTCGGAGCCCATCGATTTTTACCCTCTATTCCGGCCCTTTGTCATTGGGTTCGCGGTCATCATGTTTCCCTCGGTACTTGACCTGATTAATGGCGTGATGAAGCCAACGGTGAGTGCCACCCACGCCATGGTGGAAGCAAGCGACAAGTCTATTGTTCTGTTACTCAAGCAAAGGGAGGAAGCGGTAAAAAAGTCGAACCTCTGGCAGATGTATGTGGGTGAGACGGGGGGCGGTGACCGGGAACAATGGTATAAGTACACACATCCCGAAGATCCATCCGCAAACAATGATACTTGGCTTAATTCGATAGGCAATGATATCCGATTTGCCATGGCCAAAGCCTCTTACAGCTTCCGCAACTCAATTAAGGAGTGGATGAGCGAAGTACTGCATCTGCTGTACCTGGCTGCCGGACTTTGCATCAACACCCTACGTACTTTTTACCTGGTGGTATTAGCCATTCTTGGTCCCCTGGTTTTCGGGATTTCCGTTTTTGATGGTTTTAGCCATACCCTTACTGTTTGGATGGCTCGTTACATCAATGTATTCCTATGGCTGCCCGTAGCCAATGTGTTTGGCTCCATGATCGGCAAGGTGCAGGAAAAAATGATTCAGCTGGACCTGGAGCAAATATGGGCAAGTGGGGATACTTTCTTTTCTAATACCGACTCTGCCTATCTCATTTTTATGATCATCGGTATCGTTGGATACTTCACGGTGCCTTCAGTTGCCAACTATATTGTTCATGCCGGTGGCAGCAATGCCCTGTTGTATAAAGTTAGCAGCCTGTTTTCTTCTTCAACGGCCAGTTCTATGCGTAGCATGGTGCAGGGTGGCAGTAGCATGGTGAAAGATGTGTATGGCAGCGGCGCCGGTATGGTTTCATCTGGAATGGCATCGGCTGCGGGAAGCAGTCAATATTTTAAGGATAAAATCGAGGGAGGGAAATCGTGATGTTTCGAAAATCAAGAAACCTGGAAACAGCTTTCCAGCAGGTGCGGCTATTTGCACTGGTATCGGTAATAGGTTGTTTGATGTTTGCGGCCTTCGTAACCTATCGCAGTTACCAACTGGCGGCGCAAACGGAATCGAAGGTTTATATACTAGCGGCTGGTAAGGCTATGGAGGCTTTTGCCAGTAACAAAAGAGACAATCTTTTGGTGGAAGCCAAGGATCATATCAGAACCTTTCATGAATACTTCTTTACGCTCGATCCGGACGACGAAGCTATCAAGGCTACCATCACCAAAGCACTATACCTAGCAGATGGGTCAGCCAAAAGCTTATATGAAAGCCTAAAAGAGAACAACTACTATACGGGCATTATTTCCGGCAATGTCAGCCAGAAAGTGCGTATAGACAGTGTGTGGGTAAACCTTGAGGAGCAGCCTTTCCAGTTTCGTTGTTGGGGTGTTCAGGAAATCATCAGGCCTACAGCCATCATCACCCGTTCGCTGGTAACAGAAGGAGCACTCCGGCTGGTAGCCAGGTCAGATCACAACCCCCATGGCTTTTTAATTGAGCGCTGGCGTACGCTGGAGAACAAGGATTTAAAAACTGAAAACAGGTAGTGGTGGAAAGGAGTGATAAGAGTGTGATCAAGAGTGGTGCTTTTGGTAGTTGGATTCACAAAGGCGTTCAGTGGTTGGCAACCTTGCTGCAGGCCAGGATGTCGCACCTTTCCCTTGCCTGGCAAAAAAGGTTACTGATGGTCTATTGTGCGATAGCCATTGGTATCAGTGCGGGTGTATCCTATTGTAGTTTGGTTGAACCCAGGGAAACTGGTATGACTGTAACACCTATCAGGATAGTTCCCCTTCCGCAGCCTATTCCTTCCGCAGCGCTTATTTCTAAGGAAGAATACCATCGCATTCATCAGTGGCGCTTGCAATTGGATAGTATCAACGGCGTAGCCAGCCAGTTTGGTAAAAGACCAACCCATGGTGATGTATGGACCCTGCGCGATACCCTATTGTACTTGGAAGATCTCTATCATCAACAATTTAAATAAGGTTTTATGAACAGTTTATCTGCATGGGAGCAGCGGCGTAGAAAGGCGCTGCTGGTGCTGCCTGTTCTTGTTGTTCCATTTATAACGCTGGGATTTTGGGCATTGGGCGGTGCCAGTAGTAGTCAGGCCGATGAGAACAGTGCTGCCGGGATGAATCTATCCCTGCCACAGACAACAGGTAAAAAGGAGGTGGGATTGGACAAACTACGCTTTTACGAAGCTGCAGACCAGGATTCGATGGAATGGCGAAGAAAACTGACACAAGACCGGTACAGTATGGGTTTAAGTGAAGATCCCGTTTCCATTACCAATGGAGATAATAATGCTTATGATCCGGCTCCACCCATCTCTGAGCAAAACCATGCAGCAACCGAAAGACTCATTTATCAAAGGTTAGGTGCCATAAACCGGCAGGTAAGTGAGGCGGAACATGACCGGAGCAGTAAAGAATTACTTGATGCCAAGGAGCTGCCAGTGCAGGCAAGCATGGGCACTTCAGTCCGTTTTGCGCCAAAGGAAGCAGAGCCGGAAGCGGACAAAGAATTGAGTGAGCTCAACCAGATGATGGACAAGATTCTCGATATCCAGCATCCGGACCGGGCTAAGGCAAGGCAGCAGCAAGTGGACACTCCGGCAAACTATAGTAAGTCCCAGGCAGTGTCATCTAAACCTGATATCCGGATCGCCTATTTCGGCGTAAATAAGGCGCTCAATAAACCAGATGATCACTTTTACATTCCTAAAGTAGCCCAAGGATTAGAAAAGCAAGAGCCAGGTCTGGTGGCAATCATTCACAACCAGCAGGAAGTGCTTGATGGGTCGGTGGTTCAATTTCGACTGTTGCAAACTTTTTACCTGAATGGTGTGGCTGTTCCTGCCGGTACTATGGTTCATGGTACTGCATCCATAAGAGGTGATCGCCTTCAGGTTGCTGTTACTTCTATCGTGCTCCAGGATAAGCTTTATCCTGCTGTGTTCAAGGTTTATGATCTTGATGGTATGGAAGGACTTCGAATTCCTGGCTCCCTTGTGCGTAACACCATCAATGAGTCAGTGGAAAATTCCTTTCAATCTCTTTCCATGCTGTCTATGGATCCGTCTCTGCGCGGCCAGGCTGCTGCTGCGGGTATCCAAGCAGTTAAATCGCTGGCTGGTAAAAAGGCAAGACAGGTAAGGGTGGTATTGCCCTCCGGTTACCAGGTATTACTCAAACAATCAAAATAGAGTTTATGAAAGCTGTAATGTTATTGTTGTTGATTGCCTTTATAGGTATGAAGATTCGGGCACAGCAAGCTGTTGAAGTTAGTACTGCCAGGACGGTTAGTCTTTCCTTTCCTGCATCAGTATCCTATGTTGACTTAGGCAATACGCATATAGACGCAAGGGTTGTGGGACCTGGTAGTAAAGTTGTTTTGGTAAAGGCGCTGGAACAGGAGTTTGCAGAAACAAACCTGACGGTGGTTACTGTAGATGATGTGGTGTTTTCCTTCCGGGTAAAGTATCATCCCAGCCCTGCAAATGATAAAATGAATATACCAGCACGAGGTGCTTCTGCTTCCAATTATGCGGCAGGTATTATTGATAACGGGCAAAGGGCAGTTGGTATGGTACATAACAAAGACGGGCTCTATGCACAGGTGCAGGGTATCTATGTTTTGGATTCAATGCTTTTCTTTCATCTGAAGATTTCCAACACTACAACCCTAACATATGATATCGCGGCACTGCGTTTTATGGTAACAAATGCAAAAGGTGGCAAGCGGACAGCAAGCCAACAGCGCCTCCTTCACATTAAAACATTGGAAGGTGCATATAAACAAGTGCCACGATTGGGAATTGCGGTAATGGTTGCTGTATTGCCCAAAATAGCCTTACCCCACAACCTACGTTTACAGATCGAGATTATAGAGCAGGATGGCGGAAGGAACCTCCGGTTGGTTGTGCCACCACGTAAGTTGGCTAAAGCCATCCTGCTGCCTGTACATTGAATCCTGTCATCAAAATCCAAAACATATGAACGAGAAGAATTTTAGCTACCTGAAGGATACGCTTAAGTACCTCGGGTTTGGAGAAGGATTGCATGCATCGCTTGAGGAGAAATTGAAGGAAAGAGCTAAAGAATTCCAGTTAGGGTATTCCGCTACTTTTGGTGACCGGCGTATTGATGCCAGCCTGTCCTTTCGTAAGTCTGATACCAGCGATATATACTTTTTCAACAAGTGGAACGGGACGGTTGGGGAGTATGAGGCTGCGCGAAGCCAAAACTTCTACATCAATAAAGGACATGGCATTACGCTTAAAGAAGGCTTCAACTTGTTGGAAGGCCGTGCCGTGCACAAAGAGCTTACCGACAAGGAGGGGCAGACCTATAAGGCCTGGCTTCAACTAGATAGTAAAGAAAAGGATGCGACGGGCAACTACAAGGTCAATCAGTACCATGAGAAGTACGGATTCGACCTGCAGCAAAAACTGGAGGCCTTGCCCATTAAGCAGCTCGCCGACCCGGAGTTAAAAGAAGGGTTGATCAGGTCTTTACAAAAAGGGAATATGCAAACAGTCACATTTGAAAAGAATAGGCAAAGTGACCAGCTCTTGGTTGCCGCCAATCCCCGGTTCAAATCCATTGCGGTTTTCGATCAGTCGGGAAAACAGATTCCGCAACATAGTTTGGATAAGCGCTATGATCTGGAGGTAAAGAAACCTGAACTGACGCTGGTAGGTAAGGCTGCAGAAAAGGAAGCACCCCAGAAGAAACAGGAACTAGGCGAGGTGCGCAAGATGGATGGTGCCACATCCAAGAAGGAAGAAAAAGCAAAAACACAATCCGGATCTGCCGATGGCCTGGAGAAAAAGCGTACAGGTAAGCAAAAAGGT
>NZ_MTFE01000010.1:5093923-5094349 GCF_001953305.1 Cnuella takakiae | reverse complement strand
AGCATGGAAAAGGAGATTAAAAGAATAGTGGAGGTGCTTACCGGCGTTGGATTCCCGGAAAATCTTGAGTGGACATTACAGGTACACCTTTGTTTTGCGCCCGCTAAGTTTTCAATAACACATGAACAGTTTCGGGGCGAGGACCATTTGCGGTACCAAATATGGATCGTGCGAGATGAGGAGATTGGTCTTTATGCACCAGCTTATTATGAGGCCTTGCTGGTTCGTCCCCTTGATATCAAGCCGCTTGATGAAGGAGCTGAGGGGATACTTGCCCTCAACCAGCAAATGCAACTGGTGAACTGGGCAGCACTGCTGGAAAAAGGAGAAAATGCTACTGTCGGCGACTTTGCCGACCTGCAACTGATTGCTCAAATAGTACAGGCGTTGAACGCATTGGAAAATTCCGAAGGAGGCGCCCTGTAT
>NZ_MTFE01000010.1:5086842-5093887 GCF_001953305.1 Cnuella takakiae | reverse complement strand
CCCCTTTTGAATCTTATGCCAAACAGGGAACCACTCATCGTGCTGCTTTCGAAGTGAGCCAGCGATTTCACTTTTTTAGCGATGGGCAGGGCATTACACTGAATGAAGCCTATCGCTTCCTTTTGCATCGGTTGCATGAAAAGCGTTTGCAGGGTCTGCAGCGCACAGTAAAGGAGCCAGTAGTGGCAAAGTCTCGTAAAGGTGGTAAATAATAAGCAGGAGGATTGCCATGCAGGTTGAAGCAGCAAAGGTGGTAGTGAGTTTCTTTGAACTGGCGGAAGAGGATCCAAGAGTAAGGCCGGGGCACCTTGGGTTATATATGGCGCTGCTGACAGCCTGTATCAAGGCGGGTGGTGCCAATCCTTTCTCCATTTCAAGGAGCAGGATCATGCGGCAGGCAAAAATGAGTTCCCGTTCTACTTACAACCAAACGATGCGTGACCTGATGCAATTTGGGTTCATCAGGTATTTGCCTGCGCAGAATGGCTTATCGCTTAGCTATGTGTTTTTGAGAAAACTTGATAGTTAATCGCAGTATTAGTCTGATTAAAAAGAGGAACAATGGAAAGAGGGCAGGCGCCTATTTTGTTTCCTTACGAACCAGAAAGGTTCTGGGAACAGATAAGGGCAATTATCAAAGAGGAATTAGCAACAAAGGAAGCAGTGACAACTCCGGAACGTACTAGTGAAGAGTTCTTGCCGCGAATGGAGGTAGCTAGGATGCTGCGGGTTTCCCTGGTAACACTGAACAGCTGGGTGAAAATGGGCTTGCCTTCACACAAGCAAAGAGGAAAGGTTTATTTCCTGCAATCTGAAGTGTTGAAATACATCAAAGACAAAGCTTATAAATGAACTGTGAAATCCATTTTTAGTGCTATTCAAAAAGCCTGCTATGTGCAGGCTTTTTTTGCATTCAGGAAGGGATTTATTATAATATCAAGCTCCTATTATGTTTGTAACTTTGGTTATTAAATCGCTCTTTCTCCTTCATTACAGATTACTGAGGATAATCTTTGTTTGAAAATTGTTTGAAAATTTAGAAGGCCCGCGATTGCAGGCCTTCATAAAACACTCACATTCAACTATTTATCTGTGGACGTTCACGGGCTCGAACCGTGGACCCGCAGATTATGAGTCTGCTGCTCTAACCAACTGAGCTAAACGTCCGGCTCCTGCTAAAGGAGGAGGGCAAAGGTAAGGGATTAGCCCGTAAATATGGCTGTCGCAAATAGGGGTATTTTTTGGAGCAAGCAACGAAATATGCGTTTTTTTTGCCTTGCATAATACGATTGCGCCGTGTGCTTTCTACCTGGAGGCTGGTCCAGTCGTTGCATCACCCTAGCTTAATTGCACACACTATATGAAACCTTTTACCAACCCAGCTGCATTTTGGGGAAGCAGTCCACATTCCCGTGCAGGCACCCTTTCGCTCTTCCTGTTCTTGTTTTTGCTGTGCAGCGGCTTTTCGCTACAGGCGCAAAACCGTACCCTCACCGGGCAGGTGATATCAGGTACGGGTCAAAACCTGTCGGGCGCATCCGTGCGGCTCAAAAACAATCCTTCCGTTGGTACCAGTACCGACTCGCTGGGTAATTTCTCCCTGACCATTCCGCAGTCGGCAACCCTGGTGGTGAGCTATGTGGGTTATGGCAACCAGGAGCTTACCGTGCGCCCCGACCAAACCCAGGTGATTGTAACCCTCCAGGCCGAAGGCGCACAGCTCAACGAGGTGGTGGTGATCGGTTATGGCACCGCCAATAAGCGCGACCTCACGGGTTCCATCGTCAAGATCTCGGGCCGCGATGTGGCCGACCGGCCCAACTCCAACCCTTTGGCTTCCCTGCAGGGTAAGGTGGCCGGCCTGTCGGTGGTGAACTCGGGCACGCCGGGGCAGGCGCCCGATATCCGCATCCGCGGTACGGTGAGCATCGGCGCCGTGCAGCCGCTCTATGTTGTAGATGGTATTTTCCAGGATAATATCGATTACCTCAACCCCAACGACATCGAAAGCATCGAGGTGCTCAAAGACCCCTCCTCGCTGGCCATCTTCGGGGTGCGCGGTGCACCGGGAGTTATTGCCGTTACTACCAAAAGGGCTAAGGCCGGAACCGTGGTGGTGAACTTCAATGCCAGTTATGGTTTTAAAAAATTGGTGGACAAGATCAAACTGGCCAATGCGCAGCAGTTTGCCGAATTGTTTAAAGAGGAGCGGGCCAACAACGGCGAGACCGCCGATTACGACTACGGCCCTTTTACCGGTAATACCGACTGGATCGATGCGGTGACCCGTACCGGCCGTTTTTCCAACAATAATTTAAGTGTGTCGGGCTCCAGCGAACGCAACCGCTTCAATATGGGTATTGGCTACCTGTACGATGAAGGCCTGATCAAACATGAAAAGCTGGACCGCATCAACATCAATTTTTCCGACGAGTTCAAGGTGAGCAAGGCCATCCGGGTGGGGGTAAACTTTAATACCAGCCGCCAGAACCTGCCTTTCGGTGCCGGCTGGGTGCTGGATGCCGCCCGCAAGGTGATGCCGCAGGTGTCGGCAGGTACCAACCGCCAGTTTGTGCGCAACCCTTATGGCTCCGACAGCATGTTCATGGACCTGTACTCCCTGCTCGATATCAGCCTCCAGAACTCGGGTGTGATCAACCCGCTGCTGGAACTGGAAAACACCTGGAACAAGTTCAAAGGCGTGGAGTACCGCAATGTGGGTAGTGCCTTTGCCGAGCTGACCTTCCTGAAGAATTTTAACTTCCGCTCTACGCTGTATGGTGATGTGAGTAATGTAAACCGCCGCACCTATACGCCGTTGTATTATGCTTATAACCCCCGTACCGAAAAGGCGGAATTGTACAGCCAGAACACCCGGTTCACGGAAGACGACCAAACCTACCGTAAGTGGCAGCAGGACCATGTGCTTACCTACCGCAAGGATTTCGGTGATCACGCCATCACGGCTACCGGTGGTTTTACCACGTACTATTTTGGCAATTTCAACAGGGGTGGTACGGTAAGCGGTACCAGCATCCTGCCCATTCCCAACGATCCACGCTTCTGGTACCTCAACAGCGGCTTCCAGGATCCTTCCAACACTTCCTCTTCCTCCAGCCAGAGCGAGTACAGCACGGTGAGCTACCTGGCCCGGGCACTGTACAACTACAAGAACAAATATTTCCTGAACGGTTCTTTCCGTAACGATGCTTCTTCGCGTATTCCTACCAACAACCGCAACCAGCAGTTCTGGGCGGTGGGGGCAGCATGGGATTTGACCAAGGAGGAGTTTATGAAAGGGCAGGATATTTTGGACTTTTTAAAAATTAAAGGTTCCATCGGCGTATTGGGCAACCAGACCGCTTCCACCCTGGAAGGAACCGCACTCAACTATCCTTTTTACCCCAACCTGCGCACCGGCCAGAATGCGGTATTTGGCAACAATGTGTACACCGCTGCCGACCCCGCCTATATTCCTAACCCCAACCTGCGCTGGGAAACCGTACATGCCAAGGAGATTGGCGTTGAGTTGAACGCGTTGCGCAATAAGCTGCATTTTGAAGCCAACTATTTCAACCGCACCACCAAAGACTTGATGACCTATGTGAGCCGTGCCGCACTGGGTTTGCGTGATGAGTTGATCAACGGTGGTTCGATCCGCAACTGGGGTACCGAGTTCATGGCCAACTACGCACAGCCGCTGAGCCGCGATCTTACCCTTAACCTGAGTGGTAACCTTACCTTCCTCCGCAACAAGGTGCTGGAGCTGAGCGAGGAGCTGCCTACCGGCGTGCTCATCCGCGGTTTCCAGAACAACGGTTCGGCTGAAGCCCGTACCCTGCCCGGTTATCCCATCGGTTCTTTCTTTGGCTACGAGGTGGAAGGTATTTACCAGAGCTATGCCGATATCCTGCGTTCGCCCAGTGCTGCCGCCATTGGCGCTTACCGTCCCGGCGACTTTAAATTCCGCGACGTAAATGGCGATGGCATCATCAGCCCCGACGATCGTACCGTAATTGGCAACCCCACCCCTGATTTCACCTACGGCGCTTCCGCGAATCTTACCTACAAGGGCCTCAGCCTGCTGGTAGACGTGCAGGGTGTGTATGGCAACGAAATCTTCCGCACCTGGGGATCGCTGGAGTCGCCCTTCCAAAGGGTGAACTATGCTGCCGATAAAATAAACCGCTGGAATGGCGCCGGTTCATCCAACTGGGTGCCCCTGGTGAGCCAGGCCGACCGCTTCAACTACAACGGCAGCACATTCAACATAGAGGACGGCAGCTATTTCCGGATCCGCAACCTGCAGCTGGGTTACCAGTTTGCCCGCGACCTCACGCAGCGTTTCCGCATCAGCAACCTCCGCATCTATGCCAACGTGCAAAACCTCAAAACCTGGAAAAACAACCAGGGGTATACGGCAGAATATGGCGGCGATGCCACCGCTTTTGGATTTGATAATGCCGGTGGCGCACTGCCCATGGTGACCACCTTTGGCCTGAACGTTACTTTCTAAACCCGATCAATTGAATGGCATGAAAAAGCATACTTTTTATAAATGGACCCTGCTGCTGGCCCTGCCCGCCCTGTTGGTGGTAGCGGGTTGCCGCAAGTTCCTCGACCGCAAGCCCCTTACCGCTACCCTCGAGGACCTCAACCAGGGCGCCCTCGAAGGACAGGTGCTGGGTATGTACACCAACCTGCGTACCCTGGCGGGTTTCTCGCTGCTTCCCTGGATTGATTTTCACAGCATCCGCGACGATGATGCCCAGAAGGGCAGCGACATCAACGATGGCGCCGAGATCGTGGCCACCTTCGACCGCTACCAGTACTCTAAAGACGACTGGGCGCCCAATACTTATTGGAACGACCACTACACCATGATCAACCTGGCTAATAATGCCGTGGCTGCCGCCGATTCGCTGAAAGTTTCGGATGCCGCCTCACTGCGCAACGTGGGCGAAGCCTGTTTCTTCAGGGCCTATACCTACTTTGAACTGGTAAAGAACTATGGCGATGTGCCCCTGATCAATTTCCCCATCCGCAACCCCAACGATGGTATCCGCGACCGCTCGCCTGCTGCCCGTATTTACGAGTTCATCGACTCCAACCTGCAGGTAGCTGCCGCCCTCTTGCCGCCCAGCAGTGCCAGTTATGGGGCTGGGTTCCAGGGACGCCTCACCCGCGGTGCGGCCAATGCATTGTGGGCGCAAACCCACCTGTTCCGCCGCAACTGGGCGCAGGTGGTGAGCCTCTGCAACCTGGTAACGGCAGACGGTTATTCACTGATGCCTGAATTTTCTGATGTCTGGCGTGAGTCGGGGGAGAATGGTCCGGAAAGCATTTTTGAAATGCAGGCCTATGTGGGGCCGGGAGCGGCTACCAACAGTGCGCTGGATAATGGTTCCGACTGGGGTACCATGCAGCAGGTGCGCCGCAACGGGGCACCCGTGGAATGGAACCTGGGCTGGGGCTGGAACGTGCCCACCGATAAGCTGGAAACAGAATGGCCGGCCAATGACCCGCGTAAGCAAAAAACCATCCTGTACTCGGGACAGTCGGATGGGGGGCCGCAGTTTGGCGGCTTTGGCGCCACCTTGCCGCCCTATACCAACCCAAGTGGTACGGGTGGGCTGGCCCAAAGGTTCTGGAACAAAAAGCTCTATACGGGCAACGACCCGGCCATACGCCAGTCTACCGGTTTTGTAAACAATGCAGGTAATGCCCGCTGGATTAACCACCGCATCCTGCGGTATGCCGATGTATTGCTGATGCTGGCGGAAGCGCAGAATGAACTGGGTAATGGTCCCGCAGCCGCTGCTGCCCTGGAGCAGGTGCGCAAACGAGCCAGTGGTGGCTTGGATCCGGCAACACGTACCGTTGTGCCTTATATCGCTTTTCAAAACCAGGAGCAGATGCGCCAGGCCATCAAGGAAGAGCGCCGCTGGGAACTGGCAATGGAAGGCTACCGCTTTTACGACCTGGTGCGCTGGGGCGATGCCCAGCAGGTGTTGGGGCCATTGGGTTATACCAGCAGGGCTCGTTTTTATCCTATCCCGCAAAAGGCCATTGACCTGTCGGGTGGGGTGCTGACGCAAAACCCGGAATGGTAGCGGGATGTCGGAGGTGGAATTTCGGCAGTTGTTGACAATAGTAAGTGTACTACTGTTTAGAACCACCGAAATCCCACATCCGAAATCAATTGATAACAAGTAAACTGAAAACAATGAAAAAGCTCTTCATACTTGGTTCCTTCCTGCTGGCCCTTGGCGCCTGCCAGAAGATGGACCGGCCTTCGCTGGGCGATTATGCCCAGGATACCAACCCGCCCGGTGGCCCGCTGAAATTTTATGCTGCCTTTGATGGGCGCAGCCTTGACAGCATCCGCGCCGTTTTTGGCGCAGACAATAATGTGTCTTTTGTGGATGGCATTTCCGGCAAGGCCATGAGCGCCGGCGCCAATGGCTACGTTGTTTTTCCCAGCACCAATGAGTTTAAAACAGCATCCGATTTTACCGTTGCTTTTTGGGTGAAAAAAGCAGGCCCCAACCCGGCAGGCGGCGGAGCTGCTTTTGCCTTTGGCCTCAGCACGGAAACCGATATCTGGACCCGCCAGGATATGTTCCTGCTGTTTGAAGATGCCGGCAATCCCAGCAGCACCGAACTTGCTGCTGCCAAGTTTTACCTCAACGACCAGTGGTTTGAATTTGTGCGTACGCCTGCCATGGACCGCCGTCTGCCCAAGGTTTTGGACGGGCAGTGGCACCACCTTGCCTTTGTTTTTGATCAAACCACCAGCACCCTCACTACATATGTGGATGGTGCAGCCTTTACCAACCTGCCGCCCGATTTCGGCAGGTTCAACAACAATAGTGGCAAAGTGAATTTCAGTAAGTCGGCAGGCGTGGTAGTGGGCGGTCCGGGCCACTATGCCGTGGGTAAAACACCTGATACCTGGATGGGCAATTTTAATGGCCAGATCGACCAGTTCCGGATGTATGGCAAGACGCTGACCGCACAGGAAGTGCAGGCCTTGTTTACCGGC
>NZ_MTFE01000010.1:5060566-5086832 GCF_001953305.1 Cnuella takakiae | reverse complement strand
TTTTTTGTTAGGGCTGGATTACAGCCTTAGTTGGTTCCAGGAAACCAAGGATTCGTGCATTCACTTCCTGTGGCGCTTCGTGGTGCAGCCAGTGGGTGGCATCATCCAACGTAACCAGTTGTGCATGGGTGCAATGCGCTGCACTTTCCACAGCCATTTGGTACAACAAAAAGGCGTCCTTTTTACCCCAGATGATCAGCACCGGCAAGGCAAGCGGCCGGGAATTTTTGGGTTGCACAAAGCTATAAGCCCGGTACCAGTTGATCATGGCCGTTAGGGCGCCGGGTTTGGCCCATGCCTGTTTGTAGCGGGCTATGGTTGTTTGGGTAAATGTGTTGGGCCTGGATGTTTTTACCAGTGCCTGCTCCAGCCATTTGTAGTTGTTGCGCCTGGCCAGCCATTCGGGTGCCCAGGGAAGCTGGAAGAATGCGGCATAGCTGCTTTTCTTCCGCTGTTTGCCATTGTGCAGCAAGGTCTGGCGCATCACTTCGGGATGCGGCATGTTCAGGATGATCAGTTTACTGACCCGGTCGGGATGCTGCATGGCCAGGTGCCAGGCAACGGCACCACCCCAGTCGTGCCCTACAAGTACAGCCTGGCTGCAACCGGTAGCATCCATCAGGGCAATGATATCCCCTACCAGGAATTGGATGGAATAGGCCGCCACACCCCGTGGTTTGCTGCTGCGGTTATAGCCCCGCTGGTCGGGTGCAAACACACGGTATCCTTTTGCCGCCAGCCGGATGACCTGTTGCTCCCAGGCAAAGCCCGCTTCGGGAAAGCCGTGGAGCAGGATCACCGGAAGGCCATCTTGCGGGCCGGCTTCATACACATGCAGGCGGATATCGTTGAGGTCGTAAGCTTTAGAATGCATAGTTGTGGGGCATCAAGAACCCGGCCAGTAGGTATAAACCTTCAAGGTTTGCACAAGCTGCACCGGGTTGATCATTGTTTGGAAAAAACATGGATCGTTAAGGCGCAGGTGTTTTGCTGTCCAGCACTATTACACTCGGGTTGATACTGGTGACGGGTGCAGGTGCCTGTTGCTTTTTGCGCAGTGGCTGCACACGGCCATAGGTAAGGCTGCGCCACAGCCATTCTGCCAATCCGAATTGGAAATGTTGGGTCCACCAGCGGGCAAAAAATACCTGCATTACAAAGAAGGCAATTGCGAGTGCAACAGCTGTTGTGATGCCGATCTTTTCCATCCCTCCCAGGCCAATGCCATAGAATAAAAGGAGCCCAAACGCGGTTTGCATAAGGTAGGTGGACAAGCCGATTTTGCCAACAGGCGCAAAAATGCTTAACCGGCTCTTGCTGCCTTTTTTCCAGTATAATACCACCAGTAAGGAGACATAAAATGTTGAAAGCGCAGCCTGGTGTATGCTGAGGCAAAAATTACCAATGGCCTGCGGGATGGTAGGACGGCCGCCGAAGGACATGCCCAATGTCAAAACACCTGCTGTTGCTGCCAGGGTTGCCACTCCGGATATCCAGAGCAGTCGTTTGAAGAAGCGCCTGTTTTTTTCGGTGTATACAAACAGCTTATTGCGCCACGCATACATGCCCAACAAGAAGAGGCCAAAAGTAATCGACAGCCTCCCGGTCATGATCTGGAAACTAAACTTATCCTGCAGCCCGCTGGCAGCATTCATCCGTACCAACTCGGGTAGTGTGCCGGATGATTTGATCCTGAATTCTTCGGCGGCCCTGGCCATTATTTCCGGTGGTGGCCCTGCAGGGGCGGGTGTGCCGGTAGCCGGGCTGGCAAGTGCAACGGTGTCGTTGATGGCGGCTGGCACATTAAGCACCAGCAGGAGCGCAACGGCCAATACCCATTTGTTGGACAGCAACCGGGCCGGCAGCAGGAAAACACCCAAAGCGGCATACACCACCAGGATATCGCCGCTGTAGAAAAGGTTGTGTACAAAGCCGATGGCAAACAGGATGAGCAGCCGCCACAGGAACCGGATGGTAAAGGGTTGGTTTTTGCCTGCGGCATTTTCGAGCTGGATGGCAAAGCTGAGCCCGAACAGGAAGGAAAAGATAGTGAAGAACTTGCCAAAGGTGAGCAGGAGTGCCAGGAAGTTCATGACACCATCGGCAGGATTGTGGATGTTGAAGTTTTCCTTGCCTGCAGGCGTGGCTCCGGCCAGGTACGCATTGGCAGCATGGTTGATGACGATACCCAGCAAGGCAAATCCCCTGAGGATGTCAATCAGCTGTACACGGTTGGAGGTACCCTGCGAAAGGGCAGTAGGAGTAAGGCTCGGTTGCATGGGTTTTGTTTTAAAATGAGCAGTGCAACACAGGGAGGATGACGCAGGTGTAAATATGGTAAGTGATTGGGGCGGATACAAGCAGATCGGGGATGGTTGCCCGGATGCATTGGATGAATTGTGTTAACCGGCAGATAACTTGAACACAGCCGAGGCCGAACCGGCGGGTTACATGATCCATTGTCACACCTAACAGGTTTTAAAACCTGTTAGGAGCGTTTCTGAAAACCGTTTGCTTTGGGAGCGAAACCCAGTGCGACCGGATACTGGCAGCGGTAGCGGTGGTTTTGCCAGGCAGAAAAACAGCGATGGCTTTGGATGACTGCAGGGGCATGTGGCAATCTATACAGTTGGCTTTGAGTTGTGCCTTGGGCATACCGGTAAATGTGCAGAATTGGGCGCTTTGCGGCTGGTGGCAACTCATACAGCGTTGCGAAAAAAGGAGGGTGTTGCCTCTTTCGTTTTGGTGACTGTTGTGGCAACTATTGCAAGTAAGCGTATTGCTCTTTATAAAACATTTGCTGGCCCGCATCAGTCCGTATTGGTTGCCGTGTACATCAATGGTCTGCGGATCGGGTGGGGTGCTGTCCACCACAAAATGATCGCCAAGGCGGCCGCCGGCAACAAAGGAAAAGGAAGCTGTTGTTTTCTGTAGCCTGCCGCCATGACAAAGGGCACAGGCATCAAGGCTTTGCTGGCGGGAAAGATGGGCGGTATTGATGATGTGCTGCGCTGTTTTTGCCTCCGGATTTTGTTGGTGAAAAGCCACATGCTCTGCTGCGGGTCCATGGCAACGTTCGCAGCCCACGCCATACAGTATTTTGCTGCGGTCAAATTTTTCGGGCTCCACACCGGGAGCTGTCACCACTTGTGCGTAGCCTGAGTGGCATTCCATACAACGCGAAGTGATCACCCGGCCAAAATCGGGGAAAGGCGGAAATCCAGGACTATTGCTCCAGGTATGTGCCGCACTGAAATAGGTGATAGGCAATTGGTACAAAGACCTGCGGTTCCAGGCCAGGAAGCTTTGTCCCTTGGCACCCGATCCGATCACGATATCCATTCGACGGACTTCCTGTTCCTTGCCCTTTAAGTAAGCCACCTGGAATGGTTTGCCATCCCTTATTTCCATACGTACCTGGTGGCCGCTGGGATACTGAAAAGTATTGCTGTCGGCCAAAAAGGAACCCAATACATTTTTGTCACTGGCAGGCATGGAAGTAAGGTGATGCGCCGTTTGCCGGTGGCTTTGGAACAGGTCTTGGTGACAGGAGGCACAGGCTGCATCACCTGCATAGCCTGCAATGGCGGTATCTGCTTTTGTGTCGCTGCCCACACATTGCGCCAGCATCCATGCTATTGCCAATAGGAGCAGGGCCAGTAACAGCGGGCGGCGATTTGTTAAGCTGATTGGTTTCATGGTGGCGTAGCGATGGGCTAAATGTAGGGCACTGTAGGGAAGGCAACAGTAAAAAGGCGAAATGCAAAAAAGCAGGTAAGCCTGGGTGCCGGCAGCAGCTGCGTTTTTGCCATTTTACTGTTGCCTTACTCTGCCGCAGCCCTGTTTCGCTTTATCTTTAAGCACCCTTTCAAGCCTGCCGATTATGAAGCCAAGCGTTCCCGGTGCTGTACGGATCTTATTCACGCTCTGCATTTTTACCCTATTTGCCTGTCAGCAGAAAAAGACCTTGTTCACGCTTGTTGATCCGGGTGACAGCGGTGTTTCTTTTGCCAACAAACTCCAGGAGCGCAAGCTGTTTGGCATCCTCTATTTCCTGTACTACTACAATGGCGGTGGTGTAGCCACCGGTGACATCAACAACGATGGCCTGACAGATATTTATTTTACTGCCAACAGCAGGGGCAACAACAAGCTTTATCTCAATAAAGGCAATTTCCAGTTTGAAGACATCACCGCTAAAGCTGGTGTAGCGGGCGGCTCCGATTGGTGCAGCGGCGTCACCATGGCGGATGTGAACGGGGATGGTTTACTGGATATTTATGT
Source organism: Cnuella takakiae (assembly GCF_001953305.1). Classification (GTDB taxonomy): domain Bacteria; phylum Bacteroidota; class Bacteroidia; order Chitinophagales; family Chitinophagaceae; genus Flavisolibacter; species Flavisolibacter takakiae. The sequence continues at coordinate 5,082,548 of NZ_MTFE01000010.1, read as the reverse complement.
TTCTTCGGTTAGTGGTATGCGTGACCTCAAAGGCCGGAACGAATTGTTCATCAACAACGGCAAGGGCAGCTTTACCGAACGTGCAAAAGAATACGGACTCGACTTCTCCGGCTTCTCTTCCCAGGCGGCTTTCTTTGATTACGATCACGACGGTGACCTTGATTGCTACCTCGTCAACCAGTCGCACCACCCGCACGCAAACATTGTAGATACCAGCTTTCGCAAAGGGTATGATTCGTTGAGCGGCGACCGCTTGTACCGCAATGATGGACCATTAGGAAAAATTACTCCCGGTGATGTGCATGCTAATAGAAAAGTCGGTGCTGCCAACTCCCCCTCCACCGGAGGCAACCGCAGGTTGGGAGCGAAGCTCGGGGGGGAGGCCGTGTTTGTGGATGTCTCCAAACAAGCCGGCATCTTCCAGAGCTCCCTGGGTTATGGCTTGGGCCTTGCCATTGCCGATCTGAACAACGACGGCTGGGAGGATATCTACGTAGGCAACGATTTTCACGAGAACGACTATTACTACGTAAACAATGGTGATGGCACTTTCAGGGAAAGTGGCGCTCAGCATTTTAAACATTACAGCCGCTTCAGCATGGGCAACGATGCCGCCGACTACAACAACGACGGCCAGCTGGACCTGATTACCGTGGACATGCTGCCGCCCGATGAAAAGACCCTCAAAACCTATGGCAGTGATGAGAACCCCGATATCTACAATGTAAAGCTGCTGATGAACGGCTACCAGCACCAGTATTCGCGCAACGTGTTGCAGCGCAACAACGGCAATGGCAGCAGCTTCAGCGATGTGGCCCTGCAAAGCGGGGTGGCTGCCACCGACTGGAGCTGGGCGCCGCTATTTGCCGACTTCGACAATGATGGCAACAAGGACCTGTTTATCAGCAGTGGCATTGTAAAGCGGCCCGTTGATCTCGACTATGTACGTTTTGTGTCCGACCTGCAGGTGCGCAAGGGCATGAACCAAACCGATAAGTACGACCAGGCGGCAATTGAAAAAATGCCTGGCGGCGATACCCATCCTTTCCTGTTTAAAGGCGATGGCAGTGGCGGCTTTGCCGAAATGGATACTGCCTGGGGTACGGCAGGGATGAAAGGTTGTTACAATGGCGCGGCTTATGCCGACCTCGACAACGATGGCGACCTGGATATGGTGGTGAATGCCATCGATGCGCCTGCCGTGCTGATGCGGAATGATGCGCCGGCAACCAATCACTTAGCCATCCAATTTAAAGGTGATGGCGGAAATACCATGGGGCTGGGTGCCAGGGCTTATGTGTTTGCCGGTGGTAGCATGCAGTACCAGCAACTGGTGCTCACCCGTGGTTTCCAGTCGTCGGTTGCGCCGGTGCTCCATTTTGGTTTGGGTGCCCATACAAAAGCCGATAGCGTAGTAGTGGTGTGGCCCGGTCAGCGCTACCAGGTATTGCGCGATGTGGCTGCCAATAAAACTTTAACGGCAGTACAGGCCAATGCTGCCGGTGTTTTTGAAATTAACCGGTTTGTCCCATCACCCGCCAGCTTTCTTACGCCTGTTACCGATTCCTTAGTCCGTTGGAAGCATGCTGAAAATCCTTTTGTGGATGTAAACGTGCAGTACCTGGTTCCGCATGCCCTCAGCAGCCGCGGACCCAAACTGGCTGTTGCCGATGTAAACGGAGATGGGCTGGATGATTTTTATGCAGGTGGTGCCAAGGACCAGGCGGGCGTACTGATGCTGGGCAGGATAGGCGGTGATTTTGTGGCAGTGAAAATTCCAGTGTTCGAAGCCGACAGGTACAGCGAGGATGTAGCTGCCCTCTTTACCGATGTAAATGGCGATAATTTCCCCGACCTGGTGGTGGCCAGTGGCGGCAACGAATTGTTGGCGGCCGATCCGCGTTTGTGGGACCGGCTTTACCTCAACGACGGAAAGGGCGGTTTTGCAAAAAGCAAGGGCCTGCCATTTATTTCCAGCAATAAAAGCTGTGTAGCCGCCGCCGATGTGGATGGTGACGGCGACAGGGACCTGTTTTTGGGTGTGCTGGCCAACAGCGTGGCTTATGGCGTACCACAAACATCTGTGCTGCTGCTGAATGATGGCAAAGGCAACTTCACAAAAGCGGAAGGCCGCATGCCTTTGCAAAACATCGGTATGGTAACTGCTGCCCGATTTGCCGATGTGGACGGCAACAAACTTCCCGACCTGGTGCTCGCCGGCGAATGGATGCCGCTCACCATTATGCTCAACAAGGGCGGAAGGTTTGAGCGCAGCACCATCCCTGCTTCTTCGGGTTGGTGGCAAAGCCTGTATGTCGGCGATGTGAACGGTGATGGCTTCCTGGATATACTCGCCGGCAACTGGGGGCTGAATAATAAGTTTCAAAGCCGGAAGGATGGCAAGCTAAGCCTGTATGTGTCCGATTTTGACCGCAACGGCAGCACCGACCAGCTCCTGGCTTATAGCATCAAGGGAAAAGAGTATCCCTTTTTGGCAAAAGATGAAACCGAGCGGGCCTTGCCTGTATTAAAAAAACATTACCTCCTGTATGCAGAGTATGCCGGTGAGGAGATGAAGGATGTGTTCTATGGTTTTGTGGACCAGGTGGAACCGCTGCGGGTAGAACAGCTGGCATCGGTGGTATGCCTGGGCAATGGCAAGGGAGGTTTTAGCATGCAGGCCCTGCCTGCCGAACTCCAGCTGGCACCCATCTTTTCTTTTGCACCGTTGGGCGGCAACCGCTATGTTGCCGGGGGCAACTTCTATGATGTTATTCCCTACGAAGGGCGGTACGATGGGCAGCCTTTGGCGCTTTTCCAGTTTGCCGGTAACAAAGTGCTGTACCTGCACCAGCCCGACCTGTTCCATCTTTCCGGCCAGGTGCGGGATCTGCAATGGGTGAACAGAAAAGGAGACAGCGTGCTGGCCATTGCCCGAAACAACCAGCCACTGGTATTTTACCGGGGAAACTAGCTGCCGGCTGCTAGCTGTTTGTTTTTGGCAATAACCAGTAGCAATAGAGGTAAACCGGAAGGTATAAAATGCCTGGCGTTTGCAGCCGTTCTTAAAAATATTCTTAGCGCCTTTGCTCCTCAGCGCCTTTGCATGAAACCTCCAGTGCGTGAAAACCTACTTCACCTCCTCAAACTCAATATAATCCTCATCGCTGCCCTTGGCATTGGGCGCAAAGCTGGACTGCTGCGTGCCGGAACCGCCATAAGGAGAACCTCCCTGGGCATGCTGGCCATATTGGGCATTCATCTGCTCCTGCATATTGCGGAAGCCCTTTTTTACCTGACGGGTTGCACGCACCAGGGGAATGATAAATCCAAACACCAGCCGGTACAGCATCCAGGCTAGGAAAGCGTAAAACAAAAGTGAAAGTATCATTGCCGCAAACATACAAAGCCTTTTGGCCCGGATAATATTTGGAAAGTAAATAAGGTATTTGTTAACTTTGCAGCAGGCAAAAGACAAAAAGAAGGGAACGGAAGCGTTCCCTTCTTCTATTTTTACTATGCAAACAGAAACCCATATCGAGGCGATTACCCAAAAGTTGGAACCCCTGCTGGCGGAAAATCCCACGCATTTCCTGGTGGAGATCCGGATCAAACCCACCAATAACATCAAAGTATTCATCGACGCCGACGAGGGTATGCCTCTTTCGGGCCTGATCAAATACAACCGTGCCCTGTACAAGGACCTGGAAGAAAGCGGCATGTACCCCGATGGCAACTTCTCGCTGGAAGTGTCCTCGCCGGGTGTGGACGAGCCGCTGAAACTCAATCGCCAGTACAAGAAGAACGTCGGCCGCTACCTGGAAGTAAAGCTCCAGGACGACTCTGTGAAGGAAGGCAAGATCCTGGAGGCGGGCGAAGACGGCATTGTGCTGGAAACAGAGTCCGGTAAAGGCCGGAAAAAAGAAATCAAACAGGAAACTGTATTGTTTAGCGATATAAAAAAAGCAACCGTTCAAGTAAAATTTTGAAAAGCTATTAGCCTTTAGCCGTTAGCGATTAGCTAACAGCCAATGGCCAATAGCCAACAGCAAAAACCTACCGTATGGCTAGTATCAACATGATCGAGGCGTTCCAGGACTTTAAGGATGCCGAAAACATAGACCGCCCCACGCTCATGCGCGTTGTGGAAGATGTATTCAAAACCCTGCTCCGTAAAAAGTTCGGCAGCGATGACAATTTCGACGTAATCGTAAATGCTGAAAAGGGTGACCTGGAAATTGTACGCCGCCGTATGATTGTTCACGACGGTGAAGTGTTGGACCCCAATGCCGAAGTAGCCTATAGCGAAGCGGTAAAACTGGAGCCCGACTTTGAGGTGGGTGAGGAGCTGTACGAGGAAATTGACCTCTACGATTTCGGCCGCCGCGCCATCCTGGCTGCCAAGCAAACCCTGGCCAGCCGCATCTCCGACCTGAAAAAGAACGTACTGGCTAAAAAATACAACGACCGCATTGGTGAGATCATCTCTGCGGAAGTATACCAGGTATGGAAAAAAGAGATCCTGCTGCTGGACGAAGAGAACAATGAACTGATTCTCCCCAAGAGCGAGCAGATCCCGCAGGACTATTTCAAAAAAGGCGAAAGCATCCGTGCCGTAGTAAAGAAAGTAGACCTGAAAAATAACAGCCCGGTGATCATTCTTTCCCGCACGGCGCCCGAGTTCCTGGCCAAACTGCTGGAAATTGAAGTGCCCGAGATCTTTGATGGCCTTATTACCATTAAGAAAATTGTGCGCGATCCGGGTGAGCGTGCCAAAGTGGCCGTTGAAAGCTACGACGACCGCATCGACCCCGTGGGTGCCTGCGTGGGTATGAAGGGTAGCCGTATTCATGGCATTGTGCGCGAACTGAAAAATGAGAACATCGACGTAATCAACTATACCAACAACACCCAGTTGCTGATCCAGCGCTCGCTTACGCCTGCCAAGATCACAACCATGGAGTTGAACAACGAATCCAAACACGCTTCGGTGTACCTGAAGCCCGACCAGGTGTCGCTGGCAATCGGCCGCCGTGGTGTAAACATCAAACTGGCCTGTGAATTGACAGGGTACGATATTGATGTGTACCGTGATAATGAAGGGGAAGTTGAGGATTTCGATATCGACCTGCAGGAATTCAGCGATGAGATCGAAGCCTGGGTAATTGAGGAGCTGAAGCGTGTGGGTTGCGATACCGCCCGTAGCGTACTCGACCTGAGCGTTGAGGAGCTGGAGCGCCGCACCGACTTGGAGCGCGAAACCATCGAAGAAGTGCGCCGGGTGTTGCAGGCCGAATTTGAAAGCGAGTAGGTATGGGTAAGCCACTTTTATGTGGCCCTTCCATTAAGTTTTTATAGTTCTTTTCTTTTTTGAACCACAGAGGTACAGGGGCACAACGTAACGCAGATTGAACTGTGCACCCTCTTGCCCCGACTGCTTCCGTGGTTCATTACCCATGAATCAATCAGTGGTGTTTTCCCTTGCTTTGGCAAAAGAAAGCTTCTATTTGACTGATTCATCAATACATTTGTACATCAATAACACTACCCCCCTTCCAAAATCATAGAAGGGCCGGGGGAGGCAATTATGGCAGAAACAACAACACCAAGGTTAATGGCCGCCGCCAAGGAATTCAACATAGGCAAGGAAACCCTTGTTGAATTTTTGGCAGACAAAGGATTTAACAGAGACGATCTGAAACCTACATCAAAGCTCACGGAAGATATGTACCGTGCGCTTCAGCATGCGTTTCAAGGCGATAAGGTTGCGAAACTAAAAAGCGACCAGATAGACCTGCCCAAAGGTGCGCAGGGCGAAGCAAAGAAGAAAAGAGAGGAAGAAGACCTGCACACCCGCAAGGAAGCACCGAAGCCTGTTAAAAAGGAAGAAGCGCCAGCACCGGCACCAGCCCCTGTGGCACAGGTGGCGGCTCCTGCGCCTACACCGGCACCCGCTCCGGCACCACAGCCCGAGCCAGTGGCAGAAGTGAAGCCAGAATTGCCTGAAGTCCCCGAAGTGGTAGCTCCCGTTGCCGAGCCAGCGCCTCAGCCCGAGCCGCAGCCGCAACCAGTAGCCGAAACGCCAGTTCCCCCAGTGGAAGAAGTAAAACCCGAACCACCGGCCCAGCCCGAGCGTCCCGGCTTTGGTCCCAAAGTAGTTACCAAGATCGACCTGTCGGCAATCGACTCTTCTACCCGTCCGAAGAAGTCGGTAGAAAAGCGCCAGCCACAGGCCGAACAGCCTGCTGCAGCCGCACCGGCGCCTGCGCCCACACCGGCACCTGCTGCTCCGGCTCCCCAGCCCGAGCCTGTTGCTGAAGTGAAGCCGGAATTGCCTGCACCTGAACCTGCTCCTGCACCTGTGGTGGCCCAGGAGCCTGCCCCCGTGATGGAAGCGAAGGTGGAAGAACCTGCTCCTGAAGAAGCAGTAAACGAAGAAGCATCAGCAGCGCCCGTAATTGAAAATATCCAGGCGGAAAAGCTTACCGGGCCTAAGATCCTGGGTAAGATCCAACTGCCTGTTGATAATGATACCCGTCCCAAGATTGATGAGAAGCGCAAACGCAAACGCATTCCCATCGAGAAGAAGGACCCCAACACTGCCCGTCCCCAGCAGGGACAAGGTGGTGGCGGTAACCACCAGGGTGGTGGCAACCAGGGTGGTGGCAACCAGGGTGGCAATCAGGCTCCCCGTCCTGCAGGTCAGGGTGGCGGTGGCCGCTTCCAGCCTCAGCTGGCTAAAGACCGTACCAACAACCGTCCCGGTGGCGGCGGTGGTGGTCGCTTCCAGCCTCGTGAAGACAAGCAGATCGACGAGAAAGAAATCCAGCGCAAGATCCAGGAAACCCAGGCCAAGCTTTCGGGTGGATCGGGTCGCGGTGGCCGCAACATGAAGGCCAAGATGCGCCGCGAACGCCGCCAGGAAATGGCCGATGCCATGAACGAAGGCGACAACAAGCTGCAGGTTACCGAGTTTATCTCGGTGAGCGAGCTGGCCAGCCTCATGGATGTGTCTTTCGCCGAAGTGATCTCGAAATGTATGGGCCTCGGTATCATGGTATCGATCAACCAGCGTTTGGACGCCGAAGTGATCGAACTGGTGTCTTCAGAATTTGGTTTCGACGTGGAGTTTATCGACATGGAGAAGCAACTGGAGATGGACGAGGAAGAGGACAAAGACGACGACGAAGACCTCGAGTCCCGTCCGCCCATCGTTACCATCATGGGTCACGTTGACCACGGTAAGACCTCTTTGCTCGACTATATCCGTAATGCTACCGTAGTAGCCGGTGAAGCGGGTGGTATCACCCAGCACATCGGTGCCTACACGGTACACCTGCCCAGCGGTAAGGACATTACCTTCCTCGATACCCCCGGTCACGAAGCGTTTACCGCCATGCGTGCCCGTGGTGCAAAAGTTACCGATATCGCAGTGATCGTGATTGCCGCAGACGATGCGGTGATGCCCCAGACCCGCGAGGCCATCAGCCACGCACAGGCTGCAGGCGTACCCATGATCTTTGCCATCAACAAAATAGATAAGGACGGTGCCAACCCCCAAAAGATCTACGAACAACTGGCCGGTATGAACCTGCTGGTGGAAGAGTGGGGTGGTAAATTCCAGAGCCAGGAACTCTCTGCCAAGAAAGGTCTGAACATCGACCTGCTGCTGGAAAAAATCCTGCTGGAAGCCGAACTGCTCGACCTGAAAGCGAACCCTGACCGGGAAGCAAGCGGTAGCATCGTGGAAGCTACCCTCGATAAGGGCCGTGGTTATGTAACCACTATCCTGGTACAAAACGGTACCCTGCAGAGCGGTGATATCGTAGTTTCGGGACAGCATTTTGGCCGTGTAAAGGCCATGTTTAACGAACGCAACAAGCGGGTTGATAAAGCTGGTCCTTCAACGCCGGTACTGATCCTGGGTCTCAACGGTGCGCCCCAGGCTGGTGAGAAGTTCCGTGTATACGAAGACGAAAGCGAAGCCAAAGAAGTGGCCAACAAGCGGGCACAGATTCTCCGCGAACAGGGTATGCGTGCCAAGAAGCACATCACCCTCGATGAGATTGGTCGCCGCCTGGCACTGGGTAACTTTAAAGAACTCAAGGTTATCATCAAAGGTGACGTGGACGGTTCGGTGGAAGCCCTCTCGGATTCGCTGCAGAAACTGTCGACCGAAGAGATCGTGGTGAGCGTGATTCACAAAGGCGTGGGCCAGATCAACGAAAGCGACGTGGTGCTTGCAGAAGCATCCGACGCCATCATCATCGGTTTCAACGTACGTCCTTCGATGCAGGCCAACCGCCTCGCCGAAGGTGCCGGTATCCAGATCAAGACCTACAGCATTATCTACCAGGTGATCGACGAGATCAAGAGCGCCATGGAAGGTATGTTGGAGCCCAAGGTTCAGGAGAAGATCGTGGCCAACGTGGAGGTACGCGAAGTGTACCGCTTCGACAAGGTTACGGTTGCCGGTTGCTATGTGCTGGATGGAAAGATCGCCCGCAACAACAAGATCCGCGTTATCCGCGATGGTATTGTGGAATTCCCCAAAGGCGAAAACAGCCAGGCGGAACTGGGTTCACTGAAGCGCTACAAGGACGATGTGAAAGACGTGCTTTCGGGTATGGAGTGCGGTATCACCGTGAAAAACTTCAGCGACTTGAAAACCGGCGACATCATCGAAGCCTACGAAATCGAAGAAGTGAAGCGTACGCTCTAAAGCCCACCCCAATAATCCCTCCCGGTAGGAGGAGCTTGGTGAACCACGGCAGAAAGCGAACTACAGATATACAAATCCCGCAGCAGTGATGCTGCGGGATTTTTTGTTTTCAAGATCTTCCATCTCTTGAAGAGTTGGGGGATCTGTCAGCCATTCCCCGTTCGAACAAAACAATGGCCTTATAGATTCAATCAATCGGTTTTTAAACAAATTAGACAAACATTGATATAGCTTTGGCTTCGAACCTAAACCACAGCATACAATGAAATCTACCTCACCTGCCACACATGATGGCGCATTGGATGTAAACAGCAGCAGTGCTGCCAAATGTCCTTTTCTTAATGGCTCGCTTACCAATGCTGCGGGCGGCGGCACCCGCAACCAGGATTGGTGGCCCAACCAACTCAGGCTCAACATCCTTCGCCAGCACTCCGAACGGTCCAATCCTTTGGACAAATGTTTCAATTACGCCGACGCGTTCAAGCAACTGGACCTGGCAGCTGTAAAAAAGGATTTGTTTGAATTGATGACCACCTCGCAGGACTGGTGGCCTGCCGATTATGGCCATTATGGTCCGTTTCTGATCCGCATGGCATGGCACAGTGCCGGTACCTATCGCATTGCCGATGGCCGTGGCGGCGCCGGTGCCGGACAGCAGCGTTTTGCACCCCTCAACAGCTGGCCCGATAATGCCAACCTCGATAAGGCCCGCCTCCTGCTGTGGCCTGTTAAAAAGAAATACGGCAAAAGCCTTTCCTGGGCCGACCTCATGATCCTTGCCGGTAACTGCGCCCTCGAGAGCATGGGCTTCAAAACCTTTGGCTTTGGTGGCGGCCGTGCCGATGTATGGGAGCCACAGGAAGACGTGTACTGGGGTTCGGAAAAAGAATGGCTGGGCAACAAAGAGCGTTATGCCGATGGCGGGCTGGAGCAGCCCCTGGGTGCTTCCCACATGGGGTTGATCTATGTAAACCCCGAAGGGCCCAACGGCAACCCCGACCCCATAGGTGCTGCCCGCGATATCCGCGAAACTTTTGGCCGCATGGCCATGAACGATGAGGAAACCGTAGCCCTCATTGCCGGCGGTCATACCTTTGGTAAAACCCACGGTGCCGCCGACCCTACCAAATACGTAGGTGCTGAGCCCGCAGGCGCTGCCATCCACGAGCAAAGCATGGGTTGGAACAATAGTTATGGCAAGGGCAATGCGGAAGATACCATCACCAGCGGACTGGAAGGAGCCTGGACCAGTACACCCGCCAAGTGGGGCCACGACTATTTTAAATTCCTCTTTGAATGCGAGTGGGAACTTACCAAGAGTCCGGCAGGCGCACACCAGTGGGTAGCCAAAAACGCGGAGGCTGTTATCCCTGATGCCCATATTGAAGGCAAGTTTCACAAGCCTTTCATGCTCACCACCGACCTGGCCCTGCGTGTAGATCCAGCATACGAAAAGGTTTCGCGCAGGTTTTACGAAGACCCGGCTGCTTTTGAAGACGCTTTTGCCCGCGCCTGGTTTAAGCTTACCCACCGAGATATGGGTCCCCGCAACCGCTACCTGGGTCCCGAAGTGCCTGAAGAAGTGCTGATCTGGCAGGATCCTGTTCCGGCAGTTGACCACGAACTGATCAACGATGGAGATATTGTAGACCTGAAGCGGGAGATATTGGCTTCCGGTCTTACCGTAGCGCAGTTGGTTAGTACCGCCTGGGCTTCGGCTTCCACCTTCCGCGGGTCCGACAAGCGGGGTGGCGCAAATGGTGCCCGCATCCGGCTGGCGCCCCAGAAATACTGGGAAGTAAACAACCCTACCCAATTGGCTGCCGTTCTGGAAACCCTGGAAGGCATCCAAAAAGCATTCAACAGCAAACAGACAGGTAATAAGCGGGTATCGCTGGCCGACCTGATTGTGCTGGCGGGCTGTGCCGGTGTGGAAAAGGCAGCACACCGGGCCGGTGTTGAGATCGCAGTACCCTTCACACCCGGCCGCACCGATGCGTCGCAAGACCAGACCGATGTGGAATCTTTCGAGGTACTGGAGCCCCAGGCCGATGGGTTCCGCAACTACCTGGGCAAGCGCCATGCTGTGTCGGCTGAGGAAATGCTGATTGACAAGGCCCAGTTGCTCACCCTCACCGCTCCTGAAATGACGGTGCTGCTGGGTGGCATGCGGGTGCTGAACACCAATTTCGACAAATCGAAACATGGCGTGTTTACCCACAACCCCGAATCGCTCACCAACGATTTCTTTGTCAACCTGCTCGACTTTGGTATCCGCTGGAATGCCTTGTCTGAAAGCCAGGATGTATTTGAAGCCCGCGACCGCCGCACCGGCGCCGTGCGCTGGACGGGTACCCGCGTGGACCTGATTGTTGGTTCCAACTCGGAGTTACGTGCCATTGCCGAAGTATATGCCTGTGAAGATGGTAAGGAGCAGTTTGTGCACGACTTCGTAGCGGCCTGGAACAAGGTGATGAACCTGGATCGTTTTGATTTAGCCTAATGAGGGAAACCGTTCGATAAGCAACAGGTGGCCGTGAGGTCACCTTTTTTGTTTTCACGCAAAGACGCAAAGGAGTAAAGGCGCAAAGGCTTTTTCACGCAACGACGCAACGGGGCCACGGCGCAGCGATTGGTTAGAAAAACAAGCGCGATAGTCATGCAGAATAACCTGGGTTGTGGTGGTAGCCATGCGAATCATCAAAGTAACATTCACCAGCATTTCATTTACCAATAAGAAGTAAGGTAACTTATGGGTAGGAACTACTACCAACCAGCTAATAGGATGTTGGCTTTTAGCCCACGGTTTCAACCGTGGGAAATTGATACCTTCGGATAAATGCCAAGCCGTTTCAACGGTTTGGTGCCAGCTTGATGCGGCCGGTATTTAAAGCTTATAACCAGCAGCCCCAAACCAAACGCCTGCTCCGCCTCAGGTTTTTGTTAAACCTTACCCCGCCACCTGTGGCTTGCTGTGAAAAGGCTATTTTTACAGCCATCGTTTTTTATGAAGAAGATCCTGTTTGCTTTAGGTGCTACCGTTTTGATGGCCACCGGTGCTTTTGCCCAGGCCAAAAAAATTGTAGCTGATAAGATCATCGGTGTTGTGGGCGACCGCATCATTTTGCAGAGCGACGTTCAAAACGCCATTGCCGACGCTTCCCGCCAGGGACAGCAGGTGCCCGAAAACGCATCCTGCCAGATACTGGAGCAGGCGCTCATTTCCAAGGTAATGATGTTGCAGGCCGAAAAAGACTCGCTGGAAGTTACCGAAGAAGATGTGGAGGCCGAACTTGAAATGCGGGTGCGCAGCTTCATCCAGCAGTTTGGTACCCAGCAGGCACTGGAAGAAGTGGCTGGTAAAACGGTTTTCCAGATCAAGGAAGATGCCCGTGCCAGTGTGAAGGAGCGCAAGCTTGCCGAAGCCATGCAGAAAAAGATCATGGATGGCGTAAAGATCACCCCTACCGAAGTGCGGGCTTATTTTGACAAAATTCCCAAGGACAGCCTGCCCTTTTACGAGTCGGAGTACGAGTTGGGACAGATCGTGCTGTATCCCAAGGCCAGCCGCGACATGGAGTTGTACGTAATTGACGAACTGAACAACTACAAGCGCCAGATAGCCGCCAAGCTGACCTCCTTCGACCAATTGGCCCGCCGCAATTCGGAAGACCCTGGTTCCAAGGAACGTGGTGGCCAGTACCAGATCAACCGCAATGAGAAGACCTGGGATCCTGCTTTCCTCAACGGCGCCTTCCGCCTGAAGGATGGCGAAATCTCTCCTGTTATCAAATCTAAGTTTGGTTACCACATCATACAGATGATCCAGCGCAACGGCGATGAAGCCATTGTGGCCCATATCCTCCGCATCCCGCCGGTAACCGATATTGAAATTGCCGGTTCCACGGCCAAGCTGGATTCCATCCGCAACCTGTTGGTAAAAGGCGAGGTAGCCTTCCCCGTTGCCGCTGGCAAGTTTACTGAAGACGAGACCGCCAAGTTCTCCGGTCCCTTTATCACCGGCGGCCGCACTGGTTCCTCTTTTGTTACCATCGATGAACTGGACAAGGACATCGTTACCGAGCTGGAAAAGCTGAAAGTAGGCGACTACTCGCAGCCCCAGACCTTTACCGACCCCCGTGGTAAGAAGGGCGTGCGCCTGCTGTACCTGCGTGCCCGCACCGAGCCGCACCGTATGAACATCAAGGAGGATTACGATAAAATTTCTTCCTTAGCACTTGAAGAGAAAAAATACAAGACCCTGGAAACCTGGCTGGACAAACGTATTCCCGCCTACTACATTATGGTGGATGCCAATGCCGCCGGCGGCACCTGCCCGCAACTGGATAAATGGCTTAGCCGATCTACCGCTAACCGGTAAATTTTTAAAACGCCCCTGCACAGGGGCGTTTTGCTTTCCCCTTTGCAAAAAGGGGCCGCCTGCAACAACTATCTGCTATAGGGTTCGGGGATTTTCCTTGTCCTTCAACAACCCGCTCTTTGCACAAGCAACAACCGCTGCAGGCCAGGGAAAATACCCCGCAACTGACGACACATAATATCTGGAGGTCCCCCCTTTAGAATGGGGGAGGCCACTGCACCAACGAAAACAAGTACGCTACAAAACAAAAAAGCATGTGTTCATCCCGCAAAGCACCGCAGCCAACCCCGCAGCTGCTAACCCTGCCGTTTTAACTTTGTCCCTTCGGATTATTTCCCGCAACTTTGCACACATCCTTTAGAACCCCCTAATCCAATAAGAGCGCATGGGACTTTTTAATTGGTTCACGCAAGAGATTGCGATGGACCTTGGAACAGCAAATACCCTCATCATTCATAACGAGGAGATCGTGGTGAACGAACCCTCGATCGTTGCCCTCAATCGCAATAATCCTAAGGAAGTACTGGCCGTTGGTAAGCGTGCATTGCTGATGCATGAAAAAACCCACGAGAGCATTAAAACGGTACGTCCCCTGAAAGATGGTGTGATCGCCGACTTTAACGCCGCCGAACTGATGATCCGCGAGCTGATCAAGCTGGTGTATCCCAAGAAGCCCCTTTTCCCGCCCTCCTGGCGGATGATGATCTGCATTCCTTCTTCCATCACCGAGGTGGAGAAGCGTGCCGTTCGTGATTCGGCCGAGCAGGCAGGCGCCAAAGAGGTATACCTCATTCACGAGCCCATGGCTGCCGCCCTGGGTATCGGCATCGACGTGGAAGAGCCCGTGGGTAACATGATCATCGACATTGGTGGTGGTACTACCGGTATCACTGTTATTGCCCTGGCTGGTATCGTTTGCGACCAGAGCATCCGCATCGCCGGTGACGAGTTCACCGCCGATATCATGGAAGCCCTCCGCCGTTACCACAGCCTGTTGATTGGTGAGCGTACCGCCGAGCAGATCAAGATCCAGATTGGCGCAGCCATGAAGGACCTGGAAAACCCACCCGATGACCTGCCCGTTAACGGCCGTGACCTGGTGACGGGTATTCCCAAGCAGATCTTCGTGGGCTACCAGGAGATTGCCGAGGCACTGGACAAGAGTATTTTCAAAATTGAAGAAGCCATCCTGAAGGCGCTGGAGCAAACCCCGCCCGAGCTGGCTGCCGATATCTACCGCCGTGGTCTGTACCTCACCGGTGGTGGCGCCCTGCTCAAGGGCCTCGACAAGCGCCTGAGCGCCAAAATCAAGCTGCCCGTTCATGTAGCCGACGACCCGCTGAAGAGCGTGGTGCGGGGTACCGGCCTGGCGCTGAAGAACTACGAGCGTTATCCTTTTGTAATGAGATAAAGGCTTTTAGCCGTTAGCGGTTGGCTGTTAGCCGGGCTTATTTTAGTTCGGTAAAAAGCTAATGGCTAACGGCTAATTGCTAATAGCTGCTCTCCATGCGCAACATCTTCATCTTCATCCGCCGCTATTTTGTGCTGCTGAGCTTTTTGGCCCTGCAGGCATTTGCCTTGTGGATCTTGTTTACCTATAACAGGTTTCACCGCGCCGTGGGCCTGGGTGTGGCATCCGAGTTTACCGGTTCGGTAAATGCGCAGGTAGACAAGGTGGATGACTATTTCCACCTGCGCGAGGAAAACCGACGCGTGCACCAAGTGAACGACTCGCTGATGAACCTGGTAAGTTCCAACTTTGCACAGGTGGATACCACCGCAAGGGCCATTACCGATACCCTGCGCCTCACCGACAGCACCAGGGATGTGCGCCGCTACCTGTGGCGGGCCGCCAAAGTGGTCTACAACTCCGTAAACTTCGAGAAGAACTACCTCCAGATCAACCGCGGTGCCACCGAAGGCATCCGCGAGAATATGGCGGTGCTCAATTCCGATGGTGCCCTGGTAGGCCTGGTGGTGGCCGTTAGCCCCAACTTCAGCCAGGTGATGAGCCTGCTGCATGTGCAAAGCCGCGTGCCGGCATCGCTCAAAAACAACAACGTATTTGGTACCATCGAGTGGAGTGGCGAAGACCCGCGCTTCCTCCTGCTCAAAGGCATTTCCATGGACGTAAAGCTGAAAAAGGGCGACTCCGTGCTCACTTCCATTTACTCGTACAACTATCCTCCCGGCTTCCTGGTGGGTCGTATTGCGGACATCAAAACCGACAAGGCCTCTGGCTTTTACAACCTGAAGGTTCGTTCGGCGGTCAACTTCAACGCGGTACAACAGGTGTTTGTGGTAGAAAACCTCCAGCGCACCGAGCAGTTGCAGCTGGATGAGGCTACCCGGCAAAAGATGGAGCAGAAGAAATAGTCGGAAGACCAAAGTCCGGAAAGTCCGGAAAGGCGTTTCCGACAGGCTGGATGTATAACATTATTTAATGTATTCAAAACAGGTGGACTGTGGTAATTGATGGAATAGTCTTTACTGACTTTCCTGACTTTCAACTTTCCGGACTACATATGAGCGACCTCGTAAGAAATATCCTCCGCCTGGCGATCTTCATCTTCGTGCAGGCATTTATATTGGACAAGGTGCCCAACCTGCATCGCTTTGTGGTGCCCTACCTCTATTTCCTGTTTGTGCTCTGGCTGCCGTTTACCACGCCCAGGCTTACGCTGCTGGCGCTGGGTTTCCTTTGCGGCCTGCTCCTCGACTATTTTACCATGACACCCGGCCTGCACACTGCAGCCTGTGTGCTCATTGCCTATGTGCGCCCCTTCATCATTACCTTGCTGTCGCCCAAGGAAGCGCAGGAGTTTACCTTCCGCGAGCCTTCGCCAAAGGCCATGGGCTGGGGTCCTTATTCCATTTACGCACTCATCCTCACCTTCCTCCACCACACCTGGCTTACCTTCCTGCAGTGGCTCGATTTCGGCACCTTTATGTCTTTCCTCATCAAGGTGGTAGCCACCACCGCCATTTCCATGGTGCTGATTGTAACGGTGGAAATCCTGTTTCCAAGGAAGTTGAAGTTCCGGACCAACACTGCTTAACCGCAGATTTGTAGGATTGGGAATTATTTGTATGACCTGGATGGAAGCGAGCGATGTAGTGGCCGGGTTGGATAAAGTAAGTCGCCTTTTCCTGTTCCAGTCTGCGGGTATAATACAGCGTTTTTGCTGCTCCTTTCTTTTATTCCTTGCAACGCAAACTTTATTTGTCCCGTCCGGTTTATTAGAACAACACTTTTGATGGAAGCAGGTTTGTTTGCGGAAAACAGGTGCGCACTCCTTGCTGACTGGCAACAAACCAGCCTAAGCAGGCGCCCAATCATACAATTCCTTACTTAATCCTACAAATCTGCGGTTCCGTCGAAATAATTTTGCTGCCCTGCTTTCGATTATCAAATTTTGTAATCTAAATAAACCCTGCGGGTAGCGCTAACTTCGTGTTTCGTACTTACCACTATGTCTGTGTTCAACCAGTCCCGGAGCTATATCATCCGGATCATATTTCTCGTCACCTTCTTTGTTATCATCGCGCAGCTGTTCAACCTGCAGGTGCTGAGCAGTAAATACCAGCAGCTGGCCCAGGAGAACGCCGTTTTCCGAAAAACCGTGTACCCGCCCCGCGGAATCGTGTACGACCGGAAGAACCGCGCCATCGTAAACAATACCCTGATTTACGACCTGATGGTGACGCCCTCCGAAATGCGCAACGTGGATACGGCCTATATGTGCCAGCTCCTGGAGATCGATACTGCTGATTTTAAAAAGCGGATCATCACCGCCATCGTAAAAAATGGCCGCTACCGCCCATCGGCATTCGAGCCCCTGCTGGCACCGGAGAAATATGCCCGCCTGGAAGAGAATATGTGGCGTTTTGGATCGGGTTTCTTTTTGCAGGAACGCCCCGTGCGCACCTATCCCTATAATGCCGGTGCCCACTTCATGGGATATATCGGTGAGGCCGACAGCGGTATCATTGCCCGCTCGGGTGGTTTTTACCAACCTGGCGACTACGTGGGCCGCTCCGGTATTGAAGCCTTTTACGAACGCATCCTGATGGGACAGCGTGGGGTGCAATACCTGATCAAAGACAACAAAAACCGCCTGGTGGGATCTTACGAGGGAGGCGAGTTCGACTCTGCCGCTCTTGCCGGCCGCGGTGTGCGCACTTTTATTGATATTGAAGTGCAGGCGCTTGCCGAAAAGCTGATGACCAATAAGGTGGGCGCCGTGGTGGCCATCGAACCCAAGACGGGTGGCATCATCGCCATGACCTCGGGTCCCAACTTCAGCCCCGAAGCCCTTACCGGTACCAATTTCAAAAAGACCTACAGCAAGTTCGTGCTCGACGTATCACGTCCACTGCTCAACCGCGCCATCAAGGGACAGTACCCGCCGGGTTCTACCTTTAAGCCGCTGGGTGGACTGGTAGCGCTGGATGAAGGCCTGATCACACCCGGCTTTGGTTATCCCTGCGGTGGCCGATATTATGCCTGCGGTATCGGCAAGCCTGCCTGTACCCACAGCGGCGGCGGTCATGCGGCCAACCTGCGCCTGGCCATTGCCAACTCCTGCAACTCTTATTTTACCCACGTTTACCGCATGGCCGTGGACAATCCCCGGATTGGCAACCACAAGGATGGCTACGCCAAGTGGAAAGACTATATGAACGCTTTTGGTTTGGGCATCCGCCTGGGCGTGGACCTGCCTTCCGAGGACAAGGGCAATATCCCCGATACCTCCAAGTACAACAAGGTATACCGCAACGTGTGGAGCTCCTGTACCAACCTGACGCTGGGCATCGGGCAGGATATGATGACGGCAACACCCCTGCAGCTGGCCAACGCCATGTGCATCATTGCCAACAAAGGCTATTACTATACCCCGCACATTGTAAAGAATGTAGACAACGAAACCCCGCAGGATACCATCCTCCACAAGTTTCGCAAGAAACATGAGGTGCTGACCCATATCCCCGACTCGGCTTACAACGCGGTGATCTGGGGCATGCAGGATGTAGTGACCAATGGTACGGCCCGTGCCGCTGCCATCCCGGGTATCAACCTGTGTGCAAAAACCGGTACCGCGCAGAACTTCCGTTTTATTGGCGGTAAAAAGATCGAGCTGAACGAAAACTCGATGTTCGTTTGCTTTGCGCCCCGCGAAAACCCCAAGATTGCCGTAGCGGTGGTAGTGGAAAACGCGGGTTTTGGTTCAACAGCCGCTGCGCCTATTGCCTCACTGCTGGTGGAGAAGTACCTGAACGACACCCTCCGCCCGGAAAGCGTAAAGAAGGCCGAAGCCATGGCCGCCAAAAACCTGATGCCTTCCATCCTCAAGCGCGAGCAGTTTATTGCCGACAGTACCCGCGCTTACGAGTGGTACCGCATCACCCACGACAGCAGCTATATCCGCAAGTTCTGGCGCCGCACGGCGGAAGAGAACAAGCCCAGGACCGACTCTGCCGACAAGAAGAAAGTGGACAGTCCGCAAAAGCAAAAAGCCCCGGAAAGAGTGGTGTACCAAAAGCTGGAAGCCATCAACCCCGATCAAAAAATACTGTACCCCCGTAAACAGCCAATTCCCCATGTCGCGTAACCAACCGCTTATTTCCAAGGGCGTCGATACCCTGATGATCTGGCTTTACCTCCTGCTGGTGGGCATCGGCATCCTGGCCATCTTTGCGGTTACTTACCGCGAAGGCGACCCCGTGGCCGGTTCCTTCCTGTCGTTTAAAACGGACTACAGCAAGCAGCTTTTTTACTTTGTGCTGGCGGCCATCATCGGGGTGTTTATCCTCGTAACCGATAGTAAGTTCTTTACCGCCACGGCCAATATCTGGTATGCTTTCGGCATCCTGCTGATGCTGCTGGTTTTTCCCTTTCACTCCAATGTAAAAGGCACGGAGTCCATCATTCGCTTTGGCGGCTTCCAGTTCCAACCGGCGGAATTTTGTAAGGTGAGCGTGTGCCTGGCGCTGAGCAAATACCTGTCCCGGCCTGATACTGATTTTACAAAAGGCCGTTCGCAGCTCATTGCCGCAGCCATTGCCATTTCGCCTGCGCTGCTGTCTATTTTACAAAGCGAAACGGGGCTGGCGCTGGTGTACTTTGCCTTTTTCCTGGTCATGTACCGCGAGGGCCTGCCGCCTACCATCCTGGTCATCGGCTTCTCGGTAGCGGTACTGGTGATCGCCACCATCCTGATGGAGCCCAACACGCTGGCCATCATCCTTACCGTCATTGCTGGCCTGGCCGCCTGGGTGATGCGCCGCCAGATCCGCAGGCGGAAATCGGTGCTGGTAAGCCTGGTAGCCATCTGGTTGCTTTGTGTAGGCATCCAGCGTTTTGCCGTGCCGTTTATCTTTCAGAACGTATTGCAGAAGCACCAGGTGGAGCGCATCTTTACGCTCTTTGGCAAAGAGAATCCTTACACCGGTATTCCCGGCGAGCTGGTGGAAGCGGGCGCCAAAAAAGAAGGCGTCTCCGACTACAACGTAAAGCAATCCAAGATCGCCATCGGATCGGGTGGCTTGCTGGGCAAAGGCCTGCTGAATGGTACCCAGACCCGTTACGATTTTGTTCCCGAACAGCGCACCGACTTTATCTTTTGTACCATAGGGGAAGGCTTTGGCTTTGTGGGTACAACACTCCTGCTACTGATCTACCTTTTCCTCCTGTTCCGCATCGTGATCGTTGCCGAAAGACAGCGCAGTGCCTTCAGCCGGGTATATGCATACGGTGTGGCATCGGTATTCTTCTTCCACATCGGCATCAACGTTGCCATGACCGTTGGCCTGGCACCGGTAATCGGTATCCCGCTGCCTTTTATCTCGTATGGCGGTACCGCCCTGATCACGTTCACCATCCTGCTGTTTATTTTGATCCGGTTGGATGCGGACAGGCAGATGGTGTTAAGGTAATACCCCCTGTCCCCCTAGGGGAACTTAGGCCGGGAATGCTTTTGGGTAATGAAGCCACTCTATGCGGGGTGGCTTTGTTGTTCTGGGCCGTGCAGTGGTACTGATAATGAGCTTTTGTTGCAGCTTGCCCAGAGCTAGTTTCAGGGGTGGACAATTTTATGTTCGTACTGCTATTCTGCAAAACCGGATGGGAAAGCGGATCAGGCGGATGGAACAGATGTAAACGGATATCTGTTCTTATCCGTCCTATCCGTGTTCCCATCATATGCTACCCGCTTGGTAACCTGCAGCCAATGATGTATTCATCAACTGCTTATTACCAGCCAAACAGGCCAAGGCTATCGTACCTTCGCACCCATGACAGAAGCAAACAACCAGGATAATTCCGGCCTAAGTTCCCCCTTCAGGGGGACAGGGGGTGTGACAGGGATTAATATCTTTCCGCTTTCGGAAGGCTCCTTTACCATCGACAAAACCAAGGTCTTTGTTCCGTTTGATGAATCGGAGCACCAGCTAACTGACCGCCCCACCGGTTCCCTGCTGGTGGAAATCCAGCCTTTCCTGGTGCAAACTTCCAAAGACCTCCTGCTGCTCGACTGCGGCCTGGGGTACAACCTGCCCGATGGCACCCTGCAGCTCCACGATAATATCCGCAAGGCAGGCTTCCAGCCCGAACAGGTAACCAAGGTATTAATGTCGCACCTCCACAAGGACCATGCGGGCGGCATTGGCAACCCGCAAACCGGGCGCTTTGCCGGCGGCCACGACCTCAACCTGCCCAATGCCCTTTACTACGTGCAGCAGCGCGAGCTGGACTATGCCTGGCAAACCGGCGGCCCTTCTTTTCTGATGGATGAGCTGGAGCCCCTGGTGCATTCGCCGCAGGTACAGTTCCTGCACGATGACCATGGCTTTATTGATGGCTATATCGAGTACAAACACAGCGGCGGCCACTCGCCTTTCCACCAGGTGTTCTGGATCAGGGAAGAAGGCCAAACCATTTTCTTTGGCGGCGACGAAGCGCCCCAGCTATCACAGATGAAAGTGCGCTACAAAACCAAGTACGACTTTAACCCCGAAAAGGCCATGGAACTGCGCCAGCAGTACTGGGCACAGGGCGGGGAAGAAGGCTGGACCTTTTTGTTTTATCATGATATCAAGAACCCGGTGTATCCACAGCCGTAACAGGTAGCAAACAACGCTTTTCAGTAAATAAAATGCCGCTGGTGATGGCGGCATTTTATTTATTCCATTAAGAAAATCCACCCGTGCACACCCGCCTCTTTCCCGGTGCGAATGACATCAGCGCTTTCTTCAGCCGGAACAAAACGCTGGATGTTGCAGGTGGGCAGGTGATGCAGTTCGCCACCAACGCCTAGCACACAAATGGGCGCAAACATTGCGGAACTGCCTCCACCAAAAGTTTCCACCAATCGGCCTTCAGCCAACTTTTGCAATACTGCCTGCACCCTAATGGGCTGATCTTCGGTTTTACAAGTCCGCCCTTTTGAAATAATGAGCAGCAAGTTTCTTGTTACCCCATCCAAAATTGCATCAGATAAAAACGGTTTTACTCTGTTTTCAGAATTTTAAGTGTCGTAGTCTTGTTACCTTGCACAGCTTCAACAACATACATACCGGGCGACAGTTCTCTCCCAAATATCAACGAGCTATTGGGTGCTGTACGAATAGATTTTAGTCTCCGGCCTAGCATATCTGTTACAATCACCTCAACTACCCTGTCTTCCGAACTTTCGACAAACATCGAAAATTGTTCCGCTGAAGGATTCGGAAAAACTTTTATACTAAGTGTTGTTATATCAGGCATTGCTGATGACGTATGCGTTTCTTGATTAACGGAAAGAGCTGCCGTGCAAATTGGTGCGGTGAGGGTTATGTTGGTAAGCTTGGCAATGCAGTCTCTTGCATCTTTCGCATAAGCC
>NZ_MTFE01000010.1:5014616-5053829 GCF_001953305.1 Cnuella takakiae | reverse complement strand
GTTCACACCATTAATGCTATACAGGAAAGGGGAGTTGCCACCTGTCCTGTTGATGGTGATTTTGCCATCGTTTGTACTGCATGCCGAAACAGATATGTTGCTTGTACTGACCACAATTGCTGCCGCTTTAGTGAGGCTTGTTGCTACTGAAGCAGTACAGCCTCTTGCATCCTTCACATAAGCCGTATAGTTGCCTGCCGCAAGGTTACTGAACACATTGGATGTGACGTAATCTACACCATTGAGGCTGTACTGGAATGGCGCGGTGCCTTCTGAAGTATTGATCGTTATGGAGCCGTCATCCTTGCAGTTTGAAGGATTTTCCTTACTTACGCTTGTAATAGTTAAGGGTGCATTCTTGGCAATTACAACAGGAGTTGAAGCAGTACAGCCATTGGCATCCCTCACATAAGCTGTGTATGTGCCTGAAGTAAGGTTGCTGAACACATTGGATGTGAAGTAATTCAAACCATTAAGGCTGTACTGGTAAGGAGCGGTGCCTTCTGAAATATTGATTGTTATGGAGCCGTCATCGTTGCAAGCCGATGCTGGCGTTGTGCTTGCTGTAACGTCAAGGGGAATTCTGGTAAGCACATCCGTTATTGAAGCAACGCAGCCATCTCTGTCCCTTACATAAACCGTATAGGTGCCTGCCGAAAGATCATAAAATGATTTGTCGCGGAAGAACACAGTGCCATCCAAGCTATACTCATAGGGCGAGCTGCCCCCCGAACCAATGATGGTTAGAATGCCGTCATCACTGCAGGCAGAAACTGGTGATTTTTTTAATGAAATTACAATGGGCGGAGTTTTTTCGAGGATTGTGGTAAGCGAATCAATACAGCCATGGGCATCTTTTATATAAGCTGTATATGTTCCTGCTGAAAGATTGTTGAATTTGCTTTCAGTAATATACTCGCCATTGTTTAAGCTATATTGAAAAGGTGAATAGCCTCCGGAATTAACGATCTCTATGCTGCCATCATTTCCGCACGATGTAGCTGAAGTCTTTATCAAATCTAAGATCTCAACGGATGAGGAAAGTTTTGAAAGCACGTCAGTAAACAAAGTAGTGCACCCGTTAGCATCCTTCACGTATGCAGTATAGGTTCCTGCAGCAAGATTGCCAAACACATTGGAAGTAACATAATTCACCCCATCCAAACTGTACTTGAATGGCGAGATGCCACCCGATGAGTTGATAGTTATGCTGCCGTTGTTGGCGCAGTTCGAAGGATCAACTTTAGTAATGCTTGTAATCACTAGTTCCGAAGCATTGGCAAGTATATCAGTTATTGAGGCAACACAATTATCCGCATCCATTACATAAGCTGTATAAGTTCCAGCTGCAAGGTTGCTAAACACATTTGATGTGACGTAATCTACACCATTGAGGCTATATACATAAGGAGCGGTGCCGCCTGTTACATTTATAGTGATTTCGCCCAGATTGCCGCCGCATGCCGAAGTAGATGTTTTATTCAGTGTAATGTTTAGTGCCGGAGTTACCATAAGTACATCACTCAGCGAAGCAATACAACCTTTTGCATCTTTCACGTACGTTGTGTAATTACCCGCTTCAAGGTTTGGAAATAAGTTGGACGTAGCGTAATCAACATTGTTTAAGCTGTAACTGAATGGTGCAACGCCACCTGATTGATTTATGGTGATATCGCCATCGTTTATACCACATGCAGACGGAGCGTTTTTGGTTAAACTAGCGATGCCTAAATTGCTGGAAGAAACAGTAATGAAAACTTTATTGCTTGTGAGGGTGGTGTTGTTAAATGTAAGCGTGCAAAAAATGACATCCCCATCTTGAAAACTGCTATCCACAAATGTACTTTGGTTTGTTCCCACATTGACGTCATTCTTTATCCATTGAAAGGTAGGAGATACACCTGCATTGGTTGTTTTCGCAGTAAACGTGATTTTGCTGTTTGAGCACACATTGTCTCTATCGCTTGAAACAGATACGGTCGGAAAATCCTGGCTGTTTAAGGCGACGCCGCTGATCGTCATGTTGTCGAAACGGTTGTTGCCACTTGTGCCGGCAGCATTATTACCAAAGAACTCAATTTTTATGGCAAACTTTGCATTGTTGGCTGTGTTTGCATCTGTTGAAAAGTCAAAGCTTTGCAATCCATAAGGAGCTGTGTCTGGTGATGGAACAACAATGCTATCCGCTTTCAATTTCCACTCAACATTGGCATTGGTAACATCATTGGTGTACAAAATCCGTTGGTATTCTGCACCGCTAGTGGTTCGGACAGTGGCATACTTCAGTATGATGTTTTTATACCCTGTGGTTGGCGTACTCATCAGCAGGTATCGTGTTGAAGCAGGGTTGCGCACCCGTAGGGAGTAACCAAGCGGCTGATTAAATTGCGCATTAACAGCGCTTCCCGTGGTCCGGTCCATATAACCTGCTCCGGTCCCCGGGTATGTTATCACGGACCTTCCCGTTAACGATGTATCCGCATCGGCAGCTGCTATAGTTGAGGTACTTGGTAAAGTATTAAAGTGCCAATAAGTAATCACCTTACCGCTTTCGGTTACCGACTTGCTTTGGAATATGGCCGTAAAGGATTTTGCTCTGTCCAGTGTGACTTTTAATGTGTCTTTTGTGCTCGTGGAGTCTCCGGCCCAACCCACGAAGCTGTACCCGGGTTTTGGTTTTGCCACCAACGTCACAGGCACCTCCTGATAGTAGGAGCCGGTCCACGGATAGGTATTTTGAGGTATGCCTGTAACAACAGGCGTTATATCAATGGTATTTACGGAAGTAAAACCCTGAGCAGTATCCGAAACATTGATGGTCAACTGTTGCTCCGTATTTAAGGAAAATTGGGAACGTATGTGCTGGCGTGCATAAGACGGGCGCTGATCTGCATATTTTATCATGTTGTTAACCAATGTATTCCATGATGTTGCGCTTGCAGGATTCCTCCATCTTTGTATATGTTCCACAATATGAGGAGAGAGGAGGTCGCGATAAGAATTAGTCACCCTATTAATATTTACAGGCAGGAAAGTAGTATTCAGCAGATCTGCATATCGGGTAATAAATTTATTTCTGAATTCTGTATTAGTTAGCAGTTTTCTAAGCATATCTGTTGCCCATGCAGATGGATTGCCATCTGTACTGGAGCCGGTTGCCCATGCAAGCATGTTATACCCAACCCATCCGGATGAGTACAGGCCAAATGTGTGATCCATATCGTTGAGTGCCCAACGGAAACGGCCATCTTGGCCAGGAGGGGCACCAGGCGTAAAGGGCACCCGTTTGCGATAACAGTAGGTATTGTTTGCAGGCCAATCCCTGTTGCCTAAGAATATTTCTGCAAGCTGATAATCGATAAAATTATCAATATCCATCATCGTCTGAACTTTTTGATAATTCTCTGTGACGGACAGATCATTTGCTGTGAAGAAACTACGGAGGTTGAGTATGGCGGTGCTGGTGCCATACTTAACTTCCGAACGGTTATAAATAAGATCGAGTGAATCCGGATCTATGCCCCAGATTTGCTTGAAGTGATTATCATCGTACCGTTGCCTGATGTTATAAAGTCCCCAAAATTCACCATTCACAAATGCAACAGCAGGCTGCTGGTGCTGTGTTCCAACGTTTAAATGTTTTACACAGGCTTGCGCCACCATATCCCGCATGTGGGCAGTTGGCATATCCTGACCTGCATTGCTAAGTACCAGGCGTTCATAGTTTGTATAGGGCAAATCAGTAAATATCTTGTAGTTCAAATCTGAAGCGCCATAACTTTTTCTAAAATAGATCCGCAAAGCTTTTTGGCCATACCGTCTGCTGTAACCTCCGTTGCCGGTTAAGCCCACGTTGGTCTGTAGCTGAAGCGTTGTAGCATTTGCAAGGAACAGTTCGAAACTCGCCGGAAATTCTGTTTCCTTCGTATTGTAGTTGGCAGGAGTGCCGCCATTAGGTGTAGCTGTAGGGTTGAGTGTCCTCCATTTTTCAAAATCGGCACCTGCGTTGTACATACCGCTATCCCAGCTAAATAGATAATTTTCCGGCAGCGTTATGGACAGCACAGGCAGGTTGTATTTGTTGGTTCCGCCGGGTGTAACAAAGTAAGTGGCTGTCGTAATCTCGCTGGGAATGTAGCCGTCTTTTGTGGCTACGGCACGCACAACAGTTCCCTTGTTTATAAGTGTGGCAGGAGCGTATGAATAAGTGTTCTCATAAGTGGCGGATTTAAGCGAAAGTTTGTTGGGATTGGCAGATGCATCTTTTACGTTTATAGGGTTTACATAGTTGAATGATTTAAAA
Source organism: Cnuella takakiae (assembly GCF_001953305.1). GTDB lineage: Bacteria > Bacteroidota > Bacteroidia > Chitinophagales > Chitinophagaceae > Flavisolibacter > Flavisolibacter takakiae. The sequence continues at coordinate 5,049,526 of NZ_MTFE01000010.1, read as the reverse complement.
GAGTCAAGTAAAAAAGGCCCTACAGGATCGGTAGGTTGTTGTTGGTATTTATTTTTATATCGGTACACGGTTCCATTGATATTGCCCGCATGAGGGAGGGATCCATCGGTTGTGTATACAATCTTTACGGCAGGATCGTCAGACGTAATGCTTAGTGAAAATGCGCTTCCGTAGAAACCAGCAGGTTGTGAAAAAACCGGAGGGTTTAGAATTCCTAAATAAACGGTTGCATTATTGTTGGTTGAACGGGGCGTAGGTGCAGCAAAAAAGCCAAAGGTTGTCGATCCGTCTTTGGTCCTGCCATACGATACGTCCGTTTTCTGTTCGTCAAGCGCTAAAGAGTCCACAAGCGTGTTGCCGTCGGGTGCAAAAAGATATAAGCGCTCTCCCGAGGATGAAATTTTAAAAGGCAGGTGCGTTTTGCCGCGGGTCGTGTCTTTGCTTGCCCAAAGTAGTATATACCCACGTGCAGGGATCTGCAAATTGCCCGACAATCGAAACAATTGTGGCTTGGTAATATCGTTTGTGACATAATATCCATTTAATGGCCTGGCATTGCTGGTTGGGTTATACAATTCAAGCCAGTCCTCAAATGAACCTGTACTATCGGCAATGGTGTTTCTGTTCGAACCCATTGCTTCGTTAATGTATATGCCGGTTTGAGCGTTTACTGTATAAAACTGGAAAAAACCCAAGATGGACAGTAGTAGGAAGGTGGTCCTCATTGCAATAGGTTTGGTTGTGCTCTGGTGTTTGATTCGCAGGGTTACTAAATAATAAAAATTATTATAATATGCAAGTGGAAGGGCAGGGCAAACGCATCTAAAACCCTGCAATGCTGCCAATGACACCAGATTAAGGCAATATAAAGCAATTGAAACATAGTACTTTATACTGATTGCCCATCCAAATCAGTAAAGAGTAGTACAATTGAAAGTAAGTCGGAAAACCAGGAAGATTGTTCCCTGCAAAAGCTCATTTTGTATCGCTTGTACGAACCTGCCAGTAGTAAATCAAGATGCCTTTGCCTTGAATGGAACGCATTAGCAATTGTTGCCGTTGTTGGTGCCAAGGTGCGGTATCGGTGCTTTGGCCCAACAACACGAGCTGGAGCGTGATTCCGCAGGTGAGTCACAAAACACCGGTTTGATCAAAAGCTGCAGATGAATACGGTACTGCTCGGGGCAATGCACAGCCTGTCTTTTCCGGGTGCCTTCCGCGGCCCACCGTGTAGATCATTAAGCTTTTCTTTCTGTTAGTTTCAAACCATTACCGGATCACTGGCGCAGCACCGGACCCTGGCTTATTTATTGAAAAGATGTCGGCACATACCGTCGTGGATCTGAAAACATCATTACCATGAAACCAGGCTTGCTCCTCCTTACCCTGTTCATCTCCTTCCTTGCCGGCGCCCAGCGCGTAAACCAGTGCGGCATCATCATTCCACCGGCTTCCACCCGTTCCAATTTCAGTTCGGTATACGAGGCGGAAGGCTATATCCGCAATATGCTTGAGCAAATCAACTGGCAGGAGAACTTCCAGCTGCGCGAGCAGAACGGTATCAACAACGCCTACGCTACCATCATCCGCAACCAGCGCTATATTGTGTACGACAACAACTTCCTGGAAAACCTCGATGCCTATGCCAGCACCCGCTGGGCATCCATATCGGTACTGGCACATGAGATGGGGCACCACTATCGCAACCACGTGGTAGACCAGCAGGGCAGCACGCCACCCAAGGAGCTGGAAGCTGATTATTTCTCGGGCTTTGTAATGGCAAAGCTGGGTGCCTCGCTCGCTGAAGCCCGCGCTGCCATGGAAAAGATCGCCTCTACCCGCGGCTCTGCTTCGCACCCCGCCCGCGCCGACCGGCTGGCTGCCATTGCCCAGGGCTGGAACGGCGCCAATGGCAACACCACCAATACACCGCCCCGCACCAATCTTCCCAACACCCAACCGCAAACACAGCCACAGGCACCACCCACCGGCAACGATGCATCCTGGATCTACCTCTCGCTGTATGGCAATAACAATATGACCGTCTACCTTTCCGACGACGGCCGCACCTATAACGAGGCCCCGATCAAAGTGGGTGAACCCTTTGTGTTCAAGTTTGAAGTGTATAACTATGGCTGGCTGCGCTTTGGCAACGATGCCCGTGCCCGCACCTACCGGCTACAGCACGGAAAGGACTATGCCATTGTGTGGAGCCGCCGCAGCAATAACTGGGCGGTGGTGGAAGTGCCGTAGGAGTGTACCAGTTATTGGATGCCGGCAGAAGACAAAAACAAAAGTGGCGGTTCCAGCGGAGGGATGCTGTTTTTGCCTGTTAACTTTTTGCACCCGGCACGTCCTCCAATACGCTCGTCCTCCAGCCAATGCATTGTTTGAATTTTGCAAGCATCCGTTTGAAGAGCGCAACAGCGGGGGCGCCTGCCGATACCATCTTTGTGCAACAAAATCAAACAACATGAATCAGCAAAAAGTATGGTTTGTTACCGGCGCTTCCAAGGGACTGGGCCTGGCTTTGGTGCAGAAATTATTGACCCAGGGCTACAAGGTGGCCGCTACCTCCCGCACGTTGGACAGCCTGAAAACCGCCGTTGGCACAGACAATAGCAACTTCCTGCCCCTGGCACTTGACCTGCTCAATGAAACAGATGTACAGCGGGCTATCCATTTAACTATCGATCATTTTGGTTCGCTTGATGTGGTGGTGAACAATGCCGGCTATGGCCTGGTAGGCGCCCTGGAGGAACTGAGCGATGTCGAAGCCCGCGCCAATTTTGACGTAAACGTGTTTGGTGCCCTCAATATCATCCGCCAGGCACTGCCGCAACTGCGGCGGCAAAGAAGCGGCCATATTTTCAACATTGCATCCATTGGTGGTTTCAATGGCGGCTTCCCCGGCTTTGGCATTTACTGCGCAACCAAGTTTGCGGTGCACGGCTTTAGCGAAGGACTCCTGCATGAGGCAGCACCTTTTGGCATCCACACCACGTTGGTAATGCCTGGTTATTTCCGCACCAATTTCCTGGAAGGCAGCTCGCTGCTTACACCCAAGCAGGAACTGCCGGAATACCAGAATGTGCGCGACGTGCAGCTCCAGCACCAGCAGCAAATAAATAACAACCAGCCCGGCGACCCCGACAAAGCCGCCGATGTGCTCATTGCAGTAGCCGGTATGAACACGCCGCCTTTCCACCTGTTCCTAGGCTCGGATGCGGTAAGCCTTGCCGAACAAAAAATGACAGCCGTGCAACAGGAAGTCAGCGATAACAGGCCCCTGATGACATCGACCAATTTCGAAATGGCGGAAGCCTGAGCATGCCGCAGCTTTGATGTCGCCTTGTTTTAATTTTACAAGATGAGCGAAACAGAAACACTCGAACTGTTTTACCAGCGCAAGTTAGACCAGGTGCCCGAAGGTCTGCGTAAAGACCTCGGGCACTTCAATGTATTCCGGCTCGAAGACTGCTACCTGCCCGATGCCCAACCGGTGGTGTACAGCCGCCGTGATTTTTACAAGATCGCCCTGATGCGCGGCCGCCATGCCTACCACTACGCCGACAAAAGCATCGAGGTGGACGGCAGCACCCTCCTGTTCTTCAATCCGCAGGTGCCCTACACCTTCGAGCCGCTCACCGAAAACCCCTCGGGCTATTTTTGCATATTCAAGGAGGCCTTCTTCAGCGAGCACATGCGGGGCAGCCTGCGCTCCCTGCCCATGTATGCACCGGGCGGCAAGCCTGCCTATATGCTCGACGCGGTTGGCGATGCGGCGGTGAGCGCCATCTTTCAAAAAATGCTCACCGAAATGGGCGGCGACTACACCTTTAAATTTGACCTGATCCGCAACTACCTGATGGAAATGCACCACAGCGCCCTGAAGTTGCAACCCTCCGAAACCCTCTACCAGCATGCCGATGGCAATGCCCGCATTGCGGCCCTGTTTGCCGAACTGCTGGAGCGGCAGTTTCCCATTGAAACGCCGGCGCAACAGCTCTCCCTGCGCAGTGCCCGCGACTATGCCGAAAAGCTGCACGTACATACCAACCACCTCAACCGGGCCGTCAAGACTGTTACCGGCAAAACCACTACCGAGCAGATCGCCGAGCGGCTGACGGCTGAAGCCATGGCCCTGCTCAAACACACCGACTGGAACATTGCTGAAATAAGCTATTGCCTGGGCTTTGAAGAGCCGGCCCATTTCAGCAATTTCTTCCGTAAGCATGCACAGGTAACGCCTGTGGCCTGGCGGGGTGGGGTAAGCATGGGATAAATGGCGTTTGCCTTTCGCCTTGGTATCCTCCTTTCGTTTTAAGGTAATGCGTAGGGGTATCGGGTTTGTCCTTCCATTCGTGGCGCTGCGCCGGCATCATCACTGCCTCCGGGGCATACAACATCAGGAGGAGCTGCCGACATGCGACGGGATGACAGCAGCTGAGTAGTGTGCCATGCCGGGCTCGTCTCGGCATCCCCTTCATCCTTAAGCCACCAGCATCAACCTGTATTTCCCCCTGCTGTCCACCCAAGGTCTTTGCTGCAGGCCATGTGGGAGGGCCCTTTGGCGAGACCCCGGGTGTTGGCGCTCACCTAATTCTTCCAGCATCCCGCCTCCCGATCCCCTGTAAGCAGCACGCTTGCTGTCCTGCCGGCGGCTTCGCCGGAAAGTCTTGTGCAAAGGGCGAGCCCCCGGTGCCATACCCATACTCATATTCCCTTAGCCGCCACAAGCAGCACGCTTTCCCATCTTACTTGGTGCTACCTTCGTGCAATAGTTATACAGATGCGATTTGAGGATTTCAAGATAGAGAAGCGGTTATTGAACGCCCTGACCGACCTGGGTTATACCACCCCAACCACCATTCAGGAAAAGGTATTTTCGGTGGTGATGAGTGGCGCCGACGTATGCGGTATTGCACAGACCGGGACGGGTAAAACCCTGGCCTACCTGCTGCCGCTGCTCAACCAGTGGAAGTATACCAAGGTAAAGGAGCCGCAGATACTGGTGATGGTGCCTACCCGCGAACTGGTGGCCCAAGTGGTGGACACGGTAAAAGCACTCACGGCGCAACTGGGCGTAACCGTGATGGGCGTGTATGGCGGCGTCAACATCAATACCCAGCGCCTGGAGCTGGAGCCCGGTTGCGATGTGCTGGTGGCCACGCCCGGCCGCCTCTACGACCTGGCGGTTACCAATGCCTTCAAAGTCAAATCCATCAAGAAGCTGGTGATTGATGAAGTGGATGAAATGCTGGCACTGGGCTTCCGGCCGCAGCTGCAGAACATCATGGACCTGCTGCCTAAACGCCGGCAAAACCTCCTGTTCTCGGCAACCCTGACGGAAGAGGTGGCGGTGCTGCTGGAAGACTATTTCGACAACCCCGTACGGGTGGAAGCGGCCCCCGCCGGCACGCCCATCAAACAGGTAGAGCAAAGGGCTTATGCCGTTCCTAACTTCTATACCAAGGTGAACCTTTTGAAGCTCTTGCTGAACGAGGACCCTACCCTTACCAAGGTGCTGGTATTTGCCGCCACCCGTAAGCTGGCCGATGCCCTGTACGAAGAACTGGAAGCCGACTTTGCCGACACCCTGGGCGTGATCCATTCCAACAAGGCGCAGAACGACCGCTTCAGAACCGTGGAGGCTTTCAAGGATGGCACCTGCCGCCTGCTGATCGCCACCGACATCGTTGCCCGTGGCATCGACATTGCCGGGGTGAGCCATGTCATCAACTTCGACCTGCCAGAAAGTCCCGAGCACTATATCCACCGCATCGGCCGCACCGGCCGAGCCGATCATACCGGCCATGCCCTTTCTTTTGTTACCGAAAAGGAAGGGACCATGAAGGAGGAAATAGAAGCCTCCATGCAACAGGAAATACCTATGCTGGACCTGCCTGCGCACCTTCAGATTTCCAGCCGCCTTACCGACGATGAACTGCCCCAAGTGTACGAAAAACGCATCCCCCTTGCTGCGCCCAAAAAAGAGGAGCGGGGCCCTGCCTTTCACGCCAAATCGGCCAAGAACAGCAAGGTGAATGTGCGCTACAGCCACCAAGATGCGATGCAAAAGAAGTACGGCAAACCAAAGAAAAGAAGCGGTAAAAAATAGGATCAGGTGATTGCGAATGGTGGGTAACAATAGACAAGGGACGATGGACGACGGACCACTGACAACGGACGACGGGTAACTGTTGGGTAAGTCGTCTGTCGTCGTCCGTCTTCCGTCGTCAAAACAATAGGCTTCATTTTTAAACAACCGTATTCAACTCCATGACTTCGAACGATCCGTTGCACGGCAAAACCCTGGAGGCCATCCTCAACCACCTCGTCGCTCATTTTGGGTGGGAGGAACTGGGCAGGCGCATCCGAATCAACTGCTTTACCAAAGACCCGAGCATCAAGTCTAGCCTTACCTTTTTGCGCAAAACGCCCTGGGCGAGGAAGAAGGTTGAGGAGTTGTATGTTAGGAGTTTGTAAGGGATCAGATTTTTGGGTAGTGCTACAAGCATTATTAACCAACACGCAGGGGTTTTTCATTTTGTTTGTTCCTTGTTACAAGGGCTTTGCAATTAGAAAAAAACAGCTTGAAAGAGTTATACGGGATAGGAACACGGATGAAACGGATGGAACAGATCATCCGTTTTTATCCATTCCATCCGTACTATCCGTGTTCCCATTTTTTGCTATCAGCAAATACTAACAACTTGAAACGGGTATTAGCCATCAGTCCGCTTGTACATATTTCCGCCAGTCGTGTTGCTCTTTGAACCCCAAAACCTCCCGGATTTTACGATTTGAAAACAGGGCTTCATGTTCCTCCAACGCACGGGTAATGGGTACACCAGGAAAAAACTGTTCCGCCAATTCCTTGCTGGGTATGATCGCACCGTTGTGATCATTTCCCGCGTTGAAAACCTGATAACCAAGGCCATCTTTTTGCAAACATAAATCTACAATTTGGCCCAGGTCACGTGCATCAATATAGCAGAACGCATTCCTGCGGCGTACTTCAGGGTTTTTGAAGTAATTCGGGAACAGTTCGGCATATTCGTGCGGCTCGATCACATTACCAATCCGAAGGGCATAAATGTCAAAGCCTGACCGGCGCTGGAAGCTGCGGGCTGTTTGTTCATTCACCACCTTTGATAATCCATAGCTATCCATTGGATCAACATCATAATCCTCCTCCAGGGGCAAGGCCTTGGGATCCGTTTTGCCATCTGAAAAACAGATGCCGTAGGTGGTTTCTGACGAAGCAATAATGATCTTTTTGATGCCAAGCTTAACAGCTGCTTCAATCACGTTGTAGGTACCAATCGTGTTAACCCTGAACGTTTCATTATCAGGTCTGATCAGGATCCTGGGCACCGCAGCGAAATGAACTACAGCATCGAATCGGGGTATACCGTTACCCCCTTCCAACTCATCTAACCCGGCATATGAACTCATGGCATTGAACATCTGCCCGGAATCAGTTATATCAGCGATCAGGTTATCCACGCCTGGGTAGTTCAAAGGCGCCAGGTCTACATTCATCACCCTATGCCCCTGGCCGAGCAGGTAAGATATCACGTGCTTGCCTGCTTTTCCTGATCCGCCCGTAAACAATATTCTCATTTTAGCCATGCATCCAAATTTTATAATGATTCCATTTTGCCCGCTGTGAAGGTGTGCGCTGCACATTTCATATCGGGTTTATTGGTAATAGTTACAAATGTAGGAGAATGGAAAATGGCTACCGTTGCAGGTACAACCTGCACGGGTCTTATGCTTACTCAGAGAGGTTGCTGAATAACCTGTTGCACCATTTAGGAACAGTTGGAACCTTCGCAGATGGCCTTGAGTAAGCCTTGTGCCGATACCAGGCAAACTGCAGGGTTGGTCAAATGCCTACTAACAGTTTTAAGCCAAGCTTTATTTAGTTGTTTTCAGTGTTCTTACCTGCTGTTCTGCATGCTTGTTCTGCGGGTTCAGCTTCAGCGACTGCTCATAATTTTTGATGGCCAGTTCCCTGTTGCCCAGCTCCGCATACACTTCGCCCAGGCTGTCGAAGGCATTGGCACTTTTGGGGTACAGGTGCACATTCAACCGGAATAATTCCAATGCATCTGCCACCCGTTTTTGCCCCAACAGTTGGTAGCCCCAGCCATTCAGTTCCGCTTCGGTCGGGTTAAAATCCTTATTTGTTTGCTGCAAACGGCTTGCTGCCGGTATTGCCTTTTTATACCCTTCTTTGTCCAAAGCAAGCTTCAGTGCCTTGAGGGATGCCGAAAGCCCGAAGCCGTTCGCTTCCTTCATGCCGGGGATAAAGAAACCTGCCAGTTCATCGATAAAGGATTCCGGCGAGCCGCCCATCAGGTTGGTCAGCACAATGATGGCGAGATCGTCTTTGGGATAAATGATCACTGCCGATCGGCCACCACCTACCGCAGCGGCTGCGGGGTGTTCGCTTCGGGTCATCACCGGCCAGCCGGCGGCATACCCGTTGAGTTGCTTGCTAAAGCCCCCGGTTTTACCCGTATTCAATAGGGCCGGCTTCCAGAGCGAGTCCAGGCTTGCTTGCCGGGTAAACAGCTGCCCTTTTTGCAGGGCCATCACCCAGGCTGCCAGCTCCTCCGCCGTGGCACTCATGCCGGCAGCCGTTTGCAGGGCAGCAGGAAAGGCAAAGAACATATTGGACAACACACCCCGGCGGTAGGTATAACCCTGGGCGGCATGGGGGATCACCGCCATTGTGGCGCCGAAACCCGCCCGTACCGTATACGGCATCCCTACTTTTTCCAGTTGTTCTTTTGTAATGAACGCCTGGAAAGACATCCCGCTGAGGGTATCGATAATCCGGCCAAGGAGCAGGTAGTTGGTTTGGTTGTACCGGAATTGCGCACCGGGTACAAAATCCATGGGCATGGTCCGCACTTTTTGCCAGGAGGCTTCAAGGCTGGGTGCGATCAGCACTGCTTCCTCTTCGTCTACAATGTCAGGGATGCCGGAGGTGTGCGACAGGAGCTGTTGCACCGTTACCGAACGCCATGCTTCCGGCAGACTATCCAGGTAAGTACTTATGGGGGCAGACAAATGGAGTTTGCCTTGTTCTGCCAGCTGGAGGATGGCCACGCCTACAAAGGCCTTGGTGATGGAATTGATGGTAAAGACGGTCTTGTCACTGACAGCAATAGAGTCCTGCACATTGGCCAGGCCATAATTTCCCTTCTTCACCAGTTGGCCGTTGCGGACGATCGCCAGTTGCAGACCCGGTATCCTGCGTTGCTGCATCCTTTCCTGCACAAAAACATCGATGCTGTCTGCCTGGCCCAAAGCACAATAACACAGCGACAGGCACATTAACCCTGCAACAAGCTTTCTTTTAAAATCCATCATGGTGTTCGTATTGGCGGCAAAGAAAACCGTTTAGCACTTCAGCTCAACTATTTGAAGGTTCATTTTGATGAACGGTAGCAGGGTGGCCTTGCTTGTGCTTGTTGCCATTTGCCCTGTAAGGCCGGACTTGTTTTGGCAGCTGCTACTGCGCCCAAGTAATTGAAGCCAGAAGGGGATGCCTACATACGTCGGCATGACCGTTTCTTAGGGTATTGTCATCCCGAACTTGTTTCGGGATCCTCTCCTTACCCCGGGAGGCTGTGTACAGGGGGGATGCTGAAACAAGTTCAGCATGACAGCATCTAAGGTCAATGTCATGCCGGCGTATGTTGGCAGCTCCTGCAATCTTCGGAGTACCTGTGTATGGAAGGGGATGCCGAAACAAGTTCGGCATGACAGTCGCTAAAGGTTCGGGCATCACAACGTCGCAGAATCCCCTGGTGTTTTCGGGTTCACCCGGGATCTTCGCAGGTAGCACTGTGCGCAGGCACTGTTCCGGGAAATAGGGGAGAACAGCCAGCACTTGCACCCTTTCCTTTTCAGCCGTACATTTCCGTACCCACGTATTGCTCACCCTTACAACCAGGCTGCATGGAAACCCTCCAACCAACTACTGCTCCCCAAAAGATCAAAAAGGCAACAAAGGGCACGGCCCTGCTCCGGTGGACCAGCTTATTGCTGGTGGCTACCGTATGGCTCAGCGCAGGACTGTTCGGGCTCTATATCCTGGCCTTTTATGCCACGGCCCTCTTCAACGGCAAGCTCGAACAATGGAACGGCGTGCTTCCCGGTTTGTACACACCCGGCTCCTCCTCAACTGCGGGCATCGGGCTGCATTTTGCTACCGGCGGCATCATCCTGGTACTGGGCAGCATCCAGCTGATGGAAGCGGTGCGGGTGCGGTATTCGGGCTTTCACCGTTGGGTGGGAAGGGTATACGTGTTGTGCTCCCTGCTGGCCGCCATCGGCGGCCTGGTATTCATCATGATCAGGGGCACCATCGGCGGTACCGTTATGAACATTGGCTTTGGCTTGTACGGCATCCTGATGCTGGTATGCAGCATCCAAACCATCCGCCATGCACGGGCGGGCCGTATATCCCAACACCGCGCCTGGGCCCTGCGCCTCTATGCTTTGGCCATCGGTTCCTGGCTGTATCGGATGGATTATGGCTTCTGGTTCATGCTCACCCATGCTGCGGGCCATACGGACGATTTCAGCGGCCCTTTCGACCAGGTGATGGCTTTTTTCTTTTACCTGCCCAACCTGCTGGTGGCAGAGATCTTTATCCGGTCGGGCGAACGCCGGCTTTCCACTGCATGGAACATCGGGTCTTCCGTGGTACTCCTGCTGATAACCCTTTTCCTGCTTACAGGTACTTATTATTTCACCAAATTCTATTGGGCCCCGGCCATCCTGGACTGGTTCTCGGTTGCCTGAATAAAAAGGAGGAATCCTTTTGATTGCATAGGCTGTACACCGCTAATTTCAGGTGCTGGTTCTCCCGATGTTGTCGCGGTTGCTGAACTAACCACCTTCATACTTTCGGGTTGCCGGTGACAAGAAACGCAACCATGCCAGGTGTATGCCCATGCACCTTTCATCGCTGCACACCAACAAGGGCTACCCTCGAAGACCCCGGGCAGACAGAAGATGGATAAGCGGTGCAATTGTTTTCTTAATGCGCACAGCCGCACTTCGCCTACGCTTTAGCTTTGCTCCAGATTAGCATTACCTTTCATGCCGCAGCAATTCTTTATGAAAAACAGCGAAGGCGGTCACCCTTTCCATAAACAGACTTTACTACCGGGTTTTATGTCCTGTATGTTTTTGTTAGCTTTATGTTTTCTGCCCAACCTACTTGCTGCACAGCGGTTGGGTTTTGTAAAACGGTATGTTAATAAAATCATCAACGATACCACGGACATCAGGGAACCACAGTTTCTGGCTTACCCTACTTTGGCCTTTGCCCCCGAAACAAGCTGGGAGATTGGGTTGAGCTCGCTTTTTGTGTACTACGCAAAAAGGGACACCACCAACCGCTTAAGCGAAATCAATGGCTTCACCTTTTACACCCTTCGCCGGCAATACGGAGCCTTCTTCGACCATGCGTTGTACACCCACCAAAACCGGTATGCATTCCTGGGGCGGATCAGGTACCAGAATTTTCCCCTGCTATATTTTGGTATTGGCCCCAATACGCCTGCGGAGTTCGAGGCGCGTGTAGATGCCCGGCTGCTGAACATCAAGGAGCGGGCATTGAAAAGAATTGGCAAAAACATCTTTACCGGTGTAGAAGTAGATTTTCAACGATTGTCAAGCGTTGCATTTGTGCCGCATGGCCAAGCTTCTGTTACCAGGCCATTGGGCCACGAAGGCTCTGCTAACCTTGGGTTGGGTGCGGGCATACTATACGATGACCGCCATAATGTGCTGAACGTTCGCAAGGGGGCATTTGCCGAACTGGCCTTGCTGCATTACAACCGGGCCTGGGGCAGCGATTTCGGGTTCACCACCATCCTCTCCGATAACCGGTGGTACAAATCGCTCAACAGCCGCAACGTACTGGCTTTGCAGGCCTTTGGCCAGTTTAGCATCGGGCAGCCACCCTTCAACCAGCTGGCCCTGCTGGGCGGCGAAAGCCTGATGCGCGGCTACTATACCGGGCGCTTCCGCGACAGGAACCAACTGGCAGCCCAGGCGGAGTTCCGGATGCTGCCTTTTAGTTTTGCCAAACGTTGGGGCGCTGCTGTTTTTGGCGGCACGGGTACCGTTTTCAACCGGTTCGGCAACCTTTCCCTGCGGAACTTTGTAGTGGCCGGCGGTGCGGGTTTGCGTTTCCTGCTTTTTCCAAAAAAAGACATTTATACCCGGCTGGATTTTGCACTGACCAGGGAAGGCTCTGGGCTGTACATTTTTATAGGCGAGGCATTCTGAGTTTACAGGTACAGGAGCTGGCTTTCATCAACCGTTGCAATGTGTTGCATATGGCCCCTCCTGTAATCCTGGTACAGCCGTTGGATGTCTTCTGCCGTATCGGCAATAAAGGGTCCATGCGCAACAATGGGGTCGCCGGTAGGCTTACCTGCGTACAACACCAACCGGATCCCTGCATCGCCTGCTATCAGGTCCAGTTCACTTTGCCCGCTATTTTCCTGCAGGTCGAGCCAGCCCACCTGGTCTTTGGACAGCAGTTGTTCATCTGCGCCCACCTGTGCACTGCCTTCAATCACGTACAGGAAAGTGTTGTAGTTGGCCGGCAGGTTTAGCACTGTTGCTTTGTTGGGGTCAACGGTGATATCCGCCACCAGCAGCGGCGTATGGTTTTGTACCGGCGAGGCCAGGTTGGCCCAGGTGCCGCTGTACAACCTGATGGTAGTACCGTCCTGCGACTTTGTGGGCACATGCGCCAGGGGCAGGTTTTGCAGCCTCGGTGTTGCCCACCGGTTTGCCTTCGGGAGGGCCAGCCACAACTGCAGGAGGCGCATCCTGGTCTTTTGTTCGATCGTTTCGGTATGCACAATGCCGCTGCCGGCGGTCATGATCTCGAAGTCGCCGGCCCGCAGCTTGTGGTCCGCGCCGCCGATCTCGCCTTCCAGCACCAGCGATACGGTTTCAAAACCTGCATGCGGGTGGGGCCCGCCCACAGGCTGATCGTCCTTTTTATCCAGCCAGTCGTCCATAAGGAAAATAAAGGGATCGGTTTGGGCAAAGCCACCAGACACCACCGGCCTGGCCATATGTCCCGCACCCAGGAAACCCGGTTGTGCCGGCGGCGTATAGGTGCGGGTAAGTTTTCGTTTGTTGTTCATAACCTATTTTTTTAAGGCAAAAGGCAAAATCCTAAAGTCAAAATGTATTCACTGTAGCGGTATCCCTTTTGACTTTTGCCTTTTGATTTTTGACTTTTTACTTATTCTATGCAGCGACGCTTACGGCCTCTTTTACCATTTGTATGTCGGCGCTGATCTTTACCTCTTCGCCAAGGGCCACGCCGCCGGTTTCCAGTACCGCGTTGTAGCTCAGGCCCCATTCCTTGCGGTTGATTTTGCCGTTTACCGTAAAGCCGGCCCTTTCGTTACCCCAGGGATCATTGGTTACGCCGTTGTAATCAACGGTAAGCTTCACTGGCCCGGTGACGCCTTTCAGCGTCAGCTCGCCAAAGAGGTGGAAGGTTTCGTTGTCTACTTTCTCCACGCGGGTGGAAAGGAACTGCAGTTCGGGGTAGGTGTCGGCCTCGAAGAAGTCCGAATTGCGCAGGTGTGCGTCGCGCTGGTCGTTGTTGGTGGAAATGGAGGCCACCTGCGCGGTGAGCTGGATCTGGGCCTTAGCCAAGTCGGTGTCTTCGGTTTCCATTTGGGCGGAGAAGCTTTTGAAGGTGCCGGAAACATTGCTGATCATCAGGTGTTTCACTTTAAAACCCAGCTCGCTGTGGGTAGGGTCGAGGAGCCATTTTGTTGTTGCCATGATTGCTGTTTTATGTTTTTTCGTTCAACAGCACAAACCTACCTACCTTTACTTACAATAAGTAACCACTATACAAAAGGTTAGTAGTTACCTTTGGGTAAGCACTAAAACAGTACACTATGGCAGTTCCAGAATCAATGCGTGCGATCCATACACCGGAGCAATGCAAGGCACACCTGATGTTCATTGGCGATGCGCTCTACGCAATTGGCGGTAAATGGAAATTGCGGATCATCGTTGCCCTGCTGTCGGGCAACAAGCGCTTCAACGAACTACAGCGGCTGATTGGGGGCATTTCCGCAAAAGTGCTTTCCGCCGAACTGAAGGAGCTGGAAGGGAACGGCTTTATCCGCCGCCAGGTATTTACGGGTACACCCGTAACCGTAGACTATGAGCTAACCGAATATGCCGGCACCCTCACCGAGGTGCTGGAATCGCTGGGCAGGTGGGGCGAAATGCACCGGCAAAATGTAAAGCAAAGCATGAAGGAACAAAAAGGAGTGGCAGTATAGCAGGATTGATGTGCACACGGGGGGCGCCACAAAACCTATGTACCATGCTTGCTGCGAAGATCCCGGGCGGGCAGGAAATGTGCTAACAGTTTAGTGCAAAGGGGATATATTGGGCTGGTCAATGCTATTTCCTTTCCCATCAACAAGCCATATGATGTTTACCAAAATAAAATCCATGCAGGTAGTGCTGCTCCTGCTGTTGCTTCAAGTAGGGGTAAGTGCACAAAAGGTCAGCTCACTTCCCCGGAGCACCCCGGAAGCAGAAGGCGTATCTGCCAAAGCGATCAGCACCTTTTTGGACTCCATTGCCAACAGCAAACACGAGTTGCACAGTTTTATGCTGGTGCGGCATGGAAAAGTAATCGCGGAAGGTTGGTGGAACCCCTATCGCCCCGACCTGAAGCATACAATGTATTCCTTGAGCAAAAGTTTTACAGCCACTGCAGTCGGCTTTGCCAAAGCGGAAGGCAAGCTCCGGTTAAGCGATAAGGTTGTTTCTTTTTTCCCGGGCCAGTTGCCGGATACGATCAGTGAACATTTACAGCAACTCACCGTGAAGGACCTGCTGACAATGTCGGTAGGACAGGAGCCGGACCCAACAGGTATTGTCGTACAGGACAGCAACTGGGTAAAACGGTTTTTAAGTATTCCCATCAAACACAAGCCGGGCAGTGTTTTCCTGTACAATTCGATGGCTACCTATATGCTATCCGCCATTGTACAAAAGACCACCGGCCAGAAGGTGATCGACTACCTGCAGCCAAGGCTGTTTGAACCTTTGGGTATTACGGGTATTGATTGGGAAACCGATGGGAAAGGCATCAACACGGGTGGCTGGGGCTTGCGCCTGAAAACTGAGGACATTGCCAAGTTTGCACAGTTGTTTTTGCAAAAGGGCACCTGGCAGGGCAGGCAGTTGTTGCCGGCAGGCTGGGCGGAAGAAGCCAGCACTGCACACATCATCCAACACCCCGACTACCCCCAGGAGAGGCGAGCAGCCAGCGATTGGGAGCAGGGATATGGCTACCAGATGTGGCGCAGCCGCAATGGTGCCTACCGCGGCGATGGTGCCTTTGGGCAATATGCCCTGGTGATGCCCGAGCAGGATGCAATCATTGCCATTACCTCGGAATCACCGGACCTGCAGGGCGAACTGAACCTGGTATGGAAGGTGCTGCTGCCGGCCATGCAGCCCGGTAAACTGCCGGCAGATACCAAAGCCGACAGGGAATTAAACCAAAAGCTGGCCTCCCTGAAACTGGCGCCCGCACCGAAGTCGCAGGTTGCAAGCGACAGTTCGGCAATAGCGGGAAAGCAATACCGGATAGCGCCCAATAGTATGGGCATCCGTACCCTTGCTTTTAGTAGAAAAGGCGATCAATACAGGGTTCAGATCAGGAAGGATACGGCTACTTATGCCTTTGATTTTGGTTCTGGGAACTGGGCCTTCGGAACAACCACCCTGCGCGGCCCTTACCTGGTAAGCGGCGCACAGAATCATCTCACCGGCTTGCCCCCCTTCCAGGTTGCAGGGGCCTATAGCTGGCAGGATGCGGCGACCCTGCAGCTAACACTCCGTTACCTCGAAAGCCCACATACACAACAGATGATTTGCCATTTTGATGGCGATCGCATCCGGGTGGAAGTGAAGCAAAGTTTTGCGTATGATGCGCCGGGTGCGGCAGCTATTCTTAATGGTGCAGTGGTCAAATGATGTTTATGGTATGCCTGGGGTCTTCACGGGTTGCTTTGTGCATTAGGATTTGTGGTGAGACCCCGGGGTGAAGCTGGGTAGTTGATTTTATATTTTGGGAATAGGTTTTTGTAGCCGGCTGTGGTACTACTATGGGGCGTCTGTGGCAATCGCTGATTTGTTATGCTTTGCTCCTCCGGTGGAAGAGCAAAGCATAATCACACTTGTACTTTCAGGAATATTATTGGGCTGATTGTAGTCCGGTCTGAAGTCCTCTTGTTTCGCCATAAACGACCGTTGGTGCTCACCCGGGATCTCGCCGCAAGGCCTGTCACACAAGCCAGGTGCGAAGACCCCGGGCGGAAGGGAATAAAGCTATATATTATCAACTCCTGATCTTTTGAGCAGTAGAATTTTCCTAGTCTTTTCAAAATTTAAGTCAAAATCTTTCATATTGGCTTTTGGATTCATGTCCAGATTGATCTTCCGTATTTTTTCTTTCATAAATGCTATCATACTGTCGTCATCAAAACATTTAAAAAGTAATAGATACATCAATTTAGCCAATATAGAAGCCTTTACTATACCCATTCTTGAAAACTCAATCATTTCATCAATAATTTTTTTATGCTTCTTCAAATCAATATCTAACAGGAGACTATACAAAATAAAAAGCTTGTATTGATTAGCGTAAAAATTCTTTTTAAGTTCATCAATCTTATTAAGTATTAATAATTCCAAATTTATATGCCCTATTGCCTCATGGATGAAACCCTGAACAACACTGGGTAGAAAATTACTTACCATCTGGTAAACAACATTTTTTCCAGATGAATATTGGAGTTCGTTGATCTTATTCTCATCTACACCTTCCTCTAATTCTTCAGTGAGTAAAAACCCTAAGTTGCAAGCGGAATCAATAATGAAGTCAAAGACCTCGTTGATTAAATCTGCATCCTGTATATTTTCGATATTTTTAAATACTCTTCCATTAATCTGCAAAAACCTCTCAAGAATATCAAATTTCTTTACTGAAGCATCATATACCTTTTTTCTTTGTACTTCAACATCTTTTATTATGTTGTTAGTCAAGCTATCTAATAGCTCATCTTTTTCTTCAGTAGTATATGGGATCAGATCCTCATTCTTCGATAGCTCAATAAGTGGTTTAGAAAGGTCTAATAATTCTTTACCGGAAATATTTTGATTAAGTCTGAAATCTAATTCTCCAACCATCCTATCATTTAATTCACTAAATGCGCTCTTCGTTCTTGCAAATATTTTCTTTAGAAATTCTTTATTCTCATTTTGATTCCTTGGAAAGCCCGAATAGATTTCAAATTCATTTTTGAAAGAAAGATAATATCTATCATCGTTAACCATCTCACTTAAGAATTCTTGGTTTTCTATAAAATGATATGCAATAAAGTATTCAAAAACCCCATTTAACCTAAAAGTGATGTAATCATCATCTTTCTTTTTGAGTATACCTTTCTCCAATAAGTATTCTACTATTTCGGACGTTTTTCCAACTCTTTTTAAGTTTTTACTTTTAAAAGATTCTGTGAAGGTTATCAATTCGGAGTATTTGACTGAATAGGTAGTATCAACGTGTTTAGTTAAAAGCTCATGAGCAAACTCGGCCAATAGCAGTTTGTAGTTCTGGTATGAAAACCTATTCTGAGGATCACTAGCTAACTTGTTACGATCCAAAATATCATCGATATATAATTCTAACAATTCGGAATTGTTGTTAAAATTTAGAGTATTCTTCCCAGAGTAAATCCATAAAAATATCGATAACGTCCAAAAGTTGAATGGCATGTTGTGCTGTTTCAAAACATCAACAATTCGATCAACAAATTCATCACGTTTTTTTGCTTGGATGCTTGGCCATCTTTTAGCCAACTCCCTTATTTCATGTCTTGCTATGTCATGAATAAAAACTTTTTCGTAACCATTCAAACCATAGTCTACTTTTTCGAAGCTTTGAGCTAAGGTTTGATCCGCAACCGCTATGTAGTTACATTTCTTGTATATCGTGAAAAAGGCAGATAACTTACTAATTAGTTCCTTTTGATTAGGATCGAAATTATCTAGTAGGACCTTGACTTTATACGTTTCTAAAATCTTTTGTGTGTGTTGATTATTATGCTCGATGTATTTACTGAATAATCTTACTACATCGAAAGTGGCTGAATTATTTCTAAATTCAGCTAAATCGACATAAAATGGGATTTCACCGACCTGAGTAAAATTTTTTAGAAGCTCAATCGCTATTTTAAATAGCAATGAAGATTTGCCAGTCTTATCCTTTCCATATATAATGTAATTGTAATTGTTTAATAGTTTTTTAATTTCTATTCGGGGTAATTGACTACTCTGAGAAGCTGCTTCGAGTTGAGGTTGAGACTTTAAAACTGGATGAACAAACAAATCACAAAAGCTGTTTCCGTTTTGATGTACTTTACTGTGCACAAAAAGTGCGTTAGCCTTTTCTGTTACATCAGCTAAACGATTCCGAAGTGTTTTTAGAATTTTTATTTGATCCTTTTTCGTTTGATTCAGAGGAAAAGTAAAATGTATTTCTGGAAGTGTAATGAAGATCCTTTCGTCATGGTCATATATTGCTTTTCTAAGGATTATATCCGCCGTTTCAAGGTCAATGTCCAGCAAAGAGTAACCAATTTTTCCATCTTCTTTTTTTGTAAATGAAGCATGAGCATAACTTCCAAATATTCCTTCATTTTGCATAAGACGGATGAAATCTTCTCGTTTATGCAAGTGACCAGAGAACATAAAATGAAACTCTGCATATATCAAATCCTCAATAGCAATACGATTAAAGTCTCGAAGATCTGCTAGTGGATGATGTAAAAGCAATATTCGCCAATCTACATTCTGGGCTTTTAATTCAGCTATTGCTTTCTCTATTTCAGTTTTCGGGAAGAATAAATTCCCCTTATCGTCATTTCCAGTAGAGCACCATGCGGTGTTGATTGTTACAAATCCAATTTTAAAATTTTCATATTGTCTAATATGTATTGAATGCAGTTTTTCTACTTTATCTGTGTTTTTTGTTATTCCAATTTTATAGAATTCCGTTTCAAACTCATACCAATTCTTTGTTGGTTTACAACTTAACCCAAATACATCTTCTTTATTTTCCTCGACAATTTTAGAAACTTGGTCCATTGAGGAAAATGCTCTTATGTAATTCTTGATCGGCTCATTTATCGATTTGCGGTCAACATCATGATTTCCCGGGCAAATAATGACGTTTGGTTTTGGAATAGAATATCTCTGGCCAATTCTCTTTAAAAAGCTTTCATACGCTAAAGAGAAATCATTTTTGTCTGTGCCGGAGAAAACTAGATCTCCAGTAAATAAAAAGAAGTCTATCTTTTCATTTGTGTCGATAGATTCAAACAATTTTTCTAAAAGAAGGTCCTGCGTAGCAACATCTTTTTGCGTTGATTTAAAATGAAAATCAGATAAGTGGAGAATTTTCATGCTTTGTGATTCTTTATTAAATAAATTTTGGTCTTTTAAAAAGACAATTTACTGATATCCATAGTGCTACTCAAAAACTTAGATTGCTGACCTTCTCCGCTATCCGTAGTTTTCTTTTGCGCCGTTGTTGATGTTCCTCCCAGCCCATGGGCGTTGGCTGCACCAACAGCACTCATCAGCCTATAGCCAAGTTGTTGATTGGCCGGTCGCAATTCATCGCCGCAAACCAACAACGGCTATCCAAACCGGGTAAGTTGGTTTATCTCCCTTCCCCTTTCCCTTTTAAGTCCCGCAGTTCTGCTTCCAGGCTCTTGTTTTCTCGCTCAAGCCTATCCAGAAGCTGTTCCAACTCCCTGTTCTTCTTTTTAAGCTGCAACAAGGTCACCACCTGTTTTGCCAGCTGCTGTAAAGCGGTCAGCTGGAACGGTGACAGCCTTTGTTCCTGTACATCGAGCACACAGAGGGAACCCAGGGCATGGCCATCTTCATCCACCAGGGGCATGCCGGCATAAAAAACGATATGCGGCTCGCCGGTTACAAAAGGATTGTCGGCAAACCGTTCGTCTTTACGGCTGTCGGGTACCACGGTCATCTCCGAGGGGTTCCGGATGGCGTGTGCGCAAAAGGCATACTCGATGGGTGTTTCCTTCAGGTCGATACCCACCGATGCTTTGAACCACTGCCGTTGGTCGTCGAGCAGGGTGATGAGCGAAATGGGGGTGCCGCAAATCCGGGAGGCTAGTGAAGTAATATTGTCAAATTCCTCTTCGGGCGGCGTGTCCATGATCCCGTATTGCCGGAGTGCTTCCAGGCGTTCTTGTTCGGCTGTATTCATCCTGTCAGAGTTATAGGGAGTTAAAGGAATCGTTATAACTATATGTTCCAATCGAAGGAAAGTTACAAAGGTTTGGGCCGTTTTAGGCGGGCTGTTCACAAAGCCAAGGCCACAAACCAGCAAGTTGCAAAACCTGGTTTTGGAGCGCGGTGGGGTTATCTGTAGTGCTCTATAAGTTTATACACCCGTTGGGTTCGGCTTTAAAGAATGGGGCAGCAATACCCGCATGAAAATCGGCAGCTACAAAAACAGGTTGCTCCTTACCACATCAACAGCACCAATACAACAAAAGCCGGTAATTGCTTACCGGCTTTTTTGCATCCAATCCTGAACAAAAGCTTACTGGTGTGTGGCGATGCTTTTCACCTTCCGGCTGCGCACAGCAACTGCTCACGCCTTCACTTTAATCACCAAAACCTTTTAGGCCACCAGCTCACCCATCCCAAAGGCCGTGAGTGTTTTTTCATATTCGGTTTGCACCGACGCATTGGCTGCTTTTACAAAATGCCCGGTGGCGGGGTCTACTACGGTGCGCAGGGGTCGTTTTCCCTGGGGCAAGGCCATCAGGTGTTGCACGGCATCGGCCACCTCCTGCGGGTTGGGGTTGGTGGCTTCAAAGAGTTTGCCCAGGGCCGTTCCCAGGTTGTTCGGGATCTCCACCAGCGAGCCATAGTCGGCTACCACTTCGGTATCGGAGCCGGTTTTGAGCTTGTGGACAATGTCGGTAGGGAAAGCGCCCGGCTCTACCAGAGCCACGTCCACACCAAGCGACTTCACCTCGTAGTGCAGCCCTTCGCTCAGCCCTTCCAGTCCAAACTTGGCGGCACTGTACACGGCCATGAAGGGGAAGGCAAACCGGCCGGCACCACTGGATATGTTGATGATGAGGCCTTTCGCCTGCCTGCGCATGGTGGGCAGCACCGCCTTCATCAGCCGCCAGTAGGCCAGCACATGCAGGTCAAACATGTCCTTTACATCGTTGGTGGTGAAGCTTTCCGCTACACCGGCAGCTGAATAGCCGGCATTGTTCACCAGCACATCGATGCGGCCCCTTTCCGAAATGATCTGGTTGATGGCCGCCTGCACGCTGCCGTCGTCGGTGAGGGTTACGTCCTGTACGGTGATGTTGGGCAGGGCGCCCAGTTCTGCCGCTTTTGCGGCATTCTTCCCGTTGGTCTCACGCATGGTGGCATATACCTTATGTCCTGATGCGGCGAGGGTTTTGGCGGTCAGCCAGCCAAAGCCACTGTTTGTTCCTGTAATCAATACTACTTTGCTCATGTTGTATTTGTTTATTGCAGGATGAAGTTGGTGACAAATTGTAACTTCGTGGCATTTGGTAATAGTTTATTTTAATCAACCAAGGAACAAATGAGTCAGCTAGTGACATTAAAGAAACCAGCGGATTGCGCGGCCAGCAACGCGGTGTGCACGGCATCCATCAGAGCCATCCAGGACATCATGGATGTACTGGGCGGAAAGTGGAAGATCTCCATCGTTACCTGTGTTTGTTTTCAGCCACGCCGCTTTAGCGAGCTGCTGAAGCTGGTAGATGGTATATCGGGCAAAGTATTAAGCCGGGAGTTGAAAGACCTCGAGATGAATAAGATCATCTCAAGGACCGTAAAAGACACCCAGCCGGTGACCGTAGAATATGCCCTGACGGAGTATGGTGCCACCTTTAAAGACCTGATACAGATCATGGCCGAGTGGGGGGTGAAGCACCGGAAAGCCATCATTGGGAAGTAGCCGTTGGCAATGGTCTTTTGTATCCCATTATTTCCATGATCCATGCTCCTGGTATCCGCAGTGTTCCGCGAACCATTGGATTGCTGGCCCTTGTATGTGCCGGAGATTCTCCCGTCACATGTAATGTCATTTCCAGGTCGGTAGCATTATGAGATCGGAGGGTGTCATGCCGAACTTGTTTCGGCATCCCCGCTGCAATTGGCGTGCGCTAAAGCAAAAGGAGATGCCGAAACAAGTTCGGCATGACAGCACCTTTAGCGTCTGTCATACCGACACCGTGACATCTCCTTACACCTTCGGATATCTCATTACAAAAGGGGATGCCGAAACAAGTTCGGCATGACGATGCCAATGATACTAACTGAACTACCTGATTGAAGAGGGTTTAAGCGAAGATGCTGGTGGGCTTTACAGAAAGCCAAGGCCATACACCCCAGCAAAGCCACCGGGGATGGGTTTCTTGCCCCCCTGCGCCTGCCTGCTGCTACGGTCAGATCCGTTGCCCGCCGCTTCAGTAGTTGGGCCCATCCAACAAGTGGCGTTAACACCCTCCTTTTTGGCTACAAGAAAGGGCGTTTCGGATACAGCTGGTGTACCGATGCCGGGCAATTTTGTATCCACAAAAAAAGCAGACAATGAAAGTATTTGTTACAGGAGCCTCGGGTTTTATCGGCTCCGCGGTTGTTAGCGAATTGCTCCGCGCAGGTCACCAGGTGGTGGGCCTGGCAAGGTCCGAAAAATCGGCGAGTGCTATCCGCGCCTCCGGCGCTGAAGTGATCAGGGGTAAGTTGGAAGATGTAGCAGTGTTGCAGGAGGCCGCTTCCGAGGCCGACGGGGTGGTGCATACCGGGTTCTCCCACGATTTTATGGCTTCGGGCGACTTCAGCCAGTACCCGAAAGCGGCGGAGCTGGACCGGGCTGCCATCCTTGCGATGGGCGAAGCGCTGGCGGGCACCCAAAAGGCCCTTGTGGTCACCAGTGGCATGCTGGGCTTGCCCCTAATTGGCGGTGTTGTCACGGAGGAAAGCACCACCCGGGAATCGGCGCGCCTGTCCGAAATCGCCGCCTTGGAGTTGGCCGGTAAGGGCATACGTGCATCGGTAGTGCGGCTGCCACCATCCGTGCACGACCGGGGCGATGCCGGCTTTGTGCCTTCCATCATTGGGCTGGCAAAAAAGCACGGAGTTTCGGCTTATCCTTCCGGGGGTAATCGCTGGTGTGCGGTGCACCGGCAGGACGCCGCCTCGCTGTTCCGCCTGGCAGTGGAAGGGGGCAGCACCGGTGCCTTGTACAATGCCGTTGGCGATGAAAGCGTTGCATTGGAAGGCATCGCAACCCTTATTGGCCAAGAACTGCAATTGCCGGTGCAGGCGGTGGAAGGTGCGGAACTGGCCCGTCATTTTGAATGGATGCAATATTTTATAACCATGGACTGCCCCGCCACGGCCTTGGCAACAAGGGAAGAACTGGGCTGGCTGCCGGCGCACCCCGGTTTGCTGGAAGACATGCAGGCGCATTATTTTTAAAGCCTTATTATGGAAGCCCGCCCCGTTCAGCGCGTAAAAACCATCAGCGCCTACCACCAGGTAAGGGGCTTGCCCCCACCCGCCCACCCGCTGATCAGCATCATCGACTATGCTGCTTTCCCGCCCGATGCGGCTATGGGCGAAACAAACTGGGTGTTCGATTTCTACCTGGTGTCGGTGAAGCGGGGCATTGAAGGGAAGATGACCTATGGCCAGCAGCAATACGATTTTGACGAGGGGGTGATGTTTTTTATGGCTCCCCACCAGCTCTTCAGCATCCTGCCCCAAAGCCGCCCGGCAGGAGAGCGGTCGGGCTGGCTCCTGCTCATCCACCCCGATTTCTTTTGGAATACAGCCCTGGCTACCGCCATCAGCCGCTACGAGTTCTTCGACTACTCGGTACACGAAGCCCTGTTCCTTTCGGAGCAGGAAGAGGCAACGCTCAACGGGATCATTGCCAACATCCGGCAGGAGTACCACACCAACCTTGACCGGTTCAGCAAAGGAATCATCATCGCGCACATCGAGGCCCTGCTGAACTATGCCGAACGTTTCTACCACCGCCAGTTCCTGACCCGGGAAAAAGCGGCCCACCAGATCCTGGACAAGCTGGAGCAATGGCTGAACGGGTATTTCAACAGCCCGGAGCTGGCGGTAAAGGGGCTGCCTACGGTGCAGCAGCTGGCCGACAGCCTGCATGTTTCGCCCAAGTACCTGAGTGGCCTGCTGAAAGTGCTTACCGGGCAAAGCACCCAGCAACACCTGCACGGGAAACTGATTGAGAAAGCCAAGGAAAAACTATCCACTACCACCCTGTCAGTCAGCGAAATTGCATACGAGCTGGGGTTTGAGCATTCGCAATCGTTCAATAAACTGTTCAAGGCAAAAACGAGCCTCTCGCCCCTTGCCTTCCGAAAAGCCTTTCAATAATCGGTTGGCGTTTTTACGCCTTTGTTGGTGTTCCTGCCATCCCTTGTGTGATGGCTGTACCAACAACACGCACCTGATACCTGCCACAGCAAAGTTGTCGGTGGCCTTAGTGCAAAAGCGCATCGCCGCATACCAACAACTGCCTGGTACCCGCCATCAAAAAAGCATCATTCCACTTCCGCCTCGTTGGCATAAGCCAGCCGGATGAAGCCTTGTACTTCTTCGTTCAGGTCTTCGATGGCGTAGAGGCGGAAGTGGTGGTTGAACTGGTGCGCATTTCCAGGTACCGGCCCCATTTTATGGAAGCAAAGATTATCGGGATAGGCCCGTTTAAACGGGAAGACCACGTGCACAAAGTTCTTTCCCACCTGCGTGATGTAGGCAATCCGCCGCTGCCCGTTGCCCAGCCCGATCATGGTCTTGGCCGGGTGCACGGTGACGGGTCCAGCGGCCTGGAAGGCTTTCAGCACGGCGTGGTATAGTGCAAGCGCAACGGGTGTTTTATTGGTCAGCAGTGGATGCGACTCCATAAGAGGAAAGTAGCGAACAATGAAAAGGTGAGGTTTAATTCTGAAATGGAAGCACACCAGCAATAGCAGCTTGCAAAACAGGCATGCCGGTGGCGCGGTGTCCTCCACCTACTTCGCCGGTGTCAGCACAATATTCCGGTACTCAATCGGCCCATGATCGCCTTGGATGTACAGGGGCCCGGGCTCGCCTTCCCGGCTGTCAAGCGCACCGCCGGTAATGCCGGGGATCTCTCGGTTGCAGATCACCGTTTTGCCATTGGCTACCAGGGTCAGCATACGGCCCACAAGGGTAATATCGTACGACTGCCATTCGCCGGGTGCTTTGGCGGTTTGCTCGCTGGGTGCGATAAAGCCATACACGGCAGCAAAGCCACCCAGGAAGGGTTCCATACCCCTGTTGTCTTCGATCTGTACCTCGTGGCGGCCCCGGAGGTATACGCCGCTGTTGCTGCCGGCAGGGTAGCGGAATTCAATATGCAGTTTAAAGTCGGTGAAGGAGGCTTCTGTTGCCAGGTTGGCGCCGGAGCGGGGGCTGGTGAGGATACCGTTTTTAACCACCCACTGGTTTTCGCCCATGGCCTTCCAGCCGGTCAGGTCACGGCCGTTGAAGAGGCGGATAGGCGTACCCCACACCGGCGCTTTGGTACGCTTCAGTAAAGGTGCCCGTTCCGCCGTCCAGGGGTATTGCTTCCCATCAGGAAAGGTGATGGTACCGGCCAGACCGGCGCCCTTTGCAGCGCCTTCCAGCACCAGGTTGCCGTTGCCACCTTCCCATTGCGGCGGGATGGTGAAACTGAATTTGCCACCGGTATAGTGCACCTGTGCTACCGGCCGGGCACTGCCTGCAACGCCTACAAAACTGCCTACCAGGCTGTGGTTGCCCGAATGCCGTACTTCCAGCCAGGAAGGCCTTGGCTTGCCATTCATATCAATGGTAATGTCCCAGCGTCCTTCGATGGAAACGGAATCTGCGGTGGGGCTTTTTGCAGCACTATCAAACACGGTAAGCAGGAGCAAGGAAAGAAGCAGGTAAAACTGGCGCATGGTGGGTTGTTTTATGATCGGGTGGTTAAGGTTTGGAAGGTAGCAAACAAAAAGAAGCAGTGTCGGTTCTAATTGGTCCGCCTAAAAGGTCCGAAAGTCTTTAGGGTTGGGGATTGCTGTAGTTGCGTACTACAATTTGTTGGGCTCATTAAGTACAATCCCAGTTGTACAATACCCGTGAAAAATCCCTGCGTTCCAGGTCGGCACGATGGATAAAGAAATTGCCCACGCCCGCATCGCCCCAGCAGATATCGGGCAGCTGCGAATCGACCTGTAGCAGCAGGATATAATCATCGTAAGCCGGGTCGTCTTGTCGCGGGTCGGTTTGGGTAAAGTATGCGTACCCACCCATTTTATGCCCTTCGTCCGGGTATAGCCTGGTCAGTTCTTCTTCCAGCAGGTGCTGGCCCTTTACCGGTTCGGCATCGGCGATCAGGCTTTCGGCCGTTTCATCGGAAAAGCGGAAATCGGCAAAGCTGAAATAATCCTTGCCGGGTGCAAAAGCCAGCTGCATGGACCCCTTCAGCGGCATGCCGCTTTCCAACTCTTGCACATCCAGGAAAGAAAAATCAGCAATTGGCGCAGCGTCAAAATCTTCAAAATACACCACCCGGAAATCTTCCTGCCGGGTCGGCGCATCGAAATTCATCCCATACAAATCATCAGCCCCAATATAAAACTGGAGCAGGCCTTTATCAGGATATCCTTCCAGCTTGGGTATTTGCGCAAAATTCAGTTGCGCCAACAGGTACAGGTACCGGCCTTCGCTGTCTGCCGGGTAGGGCTTGCCGGCAGGCCAGTACGGGTAGCCCCCGAATTTAGCGTCGGTAAGCGTCAGGCTGTTGGCGGGTGTTGCTTTGATGCGGATACAGGGTAAGGCAAAAGGTTCGAGCCGCGGCAACAGGGCGGCCAGTTGCGGGGAAGCGGTCTTGCCATCAGGCAATACAACGGCTGCTTGTTCGGGTGTAACGGGTGTTTGTTTGCTGCGGAAAAAATCAAAAAAGCCCATGTGCTAAAAGTAAATGCTTTTGCAATTTACCCGCATGCATTTGTACCGATGCCAACACACCGGTACTAGAACTTCTGGCTGCTGCCATGAGGAGGTACAGGGGCGAGTGTACCTGTACGCTGTTGCTGGGAGGCCATGCTCAAAGCCACCGCCGCAAACCAGGACCGCAAAAAAAGCAGGACGGCAACAGCGTATCATACCGCTATTGCCGTCCTGCCAGGTGAATAAAAGAAAGGGATTACATCAGGCGGTCTTCATCTTTTTGGCGGGTGCTGCCTGTGTCTTGCCGCTAAAGACGGGATCCTCGATAAAGGGCTGTTTCCGGATGCGCTTGCCGGTGGCTTTCTGGATGGCATTGGCCACGGCGCCCCCTGTTGGCGGCAGGGCCGGTTCGCCCAGCCCGGTAGGCTCGATGCCATTGTCCACGAAATGGGTTTCTATTTCCGGTATTTCCATCATCCGGATCAGGCGGTAGTTGCCAAAGTTGTTTTGCTGCGGTGCGCCGTCCTTGAACGAAAGCTTGCTGTACATAGCATGGCCCAGGCCATCCACGATACCGCCCATCACCTGCTGGCGGGCGCCGCTCAGGTTCACCACCTCGCCGCAGTCGGAAGCCGCATAAATCTTCTGCACGACGGGCTTGCCCCCCTTCATCACCACTTCGGCCACCTGCGCCACGTAGGAGCGGTGCGAGAAGTATACCGAGAAACCCTGCGACACGCCTTTCTTGGTACCCCAGCCGGCTTTCTGGGCCACCAGTTTGGTTACCCCGATCATCCGGTCAATGTCGTACTTGATAGCACCCACCGGGGCGGTCTTTGCTTTTTGGAGCAGGTCGAGCCGGAACTGGATGGGGTCCTTCTTGGCTGCCTGCGCCACTTCATCCAAAAAGGATTGCTCGGCATAGGCCAGGAAATTGGTGATGGGCGCCCGCCACGCACCGGTGGTGATGGGCGACTGGTGCTCCACCGTATCGATCAGCAGGTTGGGCACGGCACCGGAAGGGAAATTGTCTTCGCGGGTGGGGTTGCCCGAGTTGATGCCCACGCCCCTGAGTTTATACCCGATCATATTACCCGCGGCATCCAGCGCCGCTTCAAAACGGTAGCGCACGGCGGGGCGGTAGCTGCCGCCGGTCATATCGTCTTCGCGGCTCCAGATCAGTTTTACCGGCTTTTTAATAATGCTCGATAGCTCGGCGGCCTCGGTTACATAATCTGCTTTCAGGCGCCTGCCAAAGCCGCCGCCGAGACGGGTTATTGCTACCGTGATCTTTTCTTCGGGTATGTTCAGGAGTTTGGAAACCGATGTGCGGGCCAATGCCGGTGTTTGGGTGGGGCCCACCAGCTCCACGCCGTCTTCGCGTACATGGGCAAAGAAGTTCATCGGCTCCATGGGGCTGTGCGAGATAAAGGGGCACTCGTACTCGGCGCGGAGCACCTTGGCGGCACCTGCAAAAGCAGTGGCTACATCGCCGTCTTTGCGGCGCACGGTGGCCGTTCCCGTATCCATCAGGGTGCTGAACAGCTTTGCATGGTCTTCAGAGCTCTCGGTGTTGCCGTCCTTTTCGTACTCCACCTTCAGCACCTTGCGGGCCTTCATGATCTCCCAGGTGGACTTGCCCACGACGGCCACATTATTTTTAAACTGCACCACGTCGATGATGCCGGGCATTGCCTTGGCGGCAGCGGCGTCTACCGACTTGATCCTGGTGCCAAATGCCGGCGGGCGCTGGAGCATGGCCAGCACCATGCCTTCGCGGTGGAAATCCAGCCCGTAGAGGGGTTTGCCGGTGGTGATGTCTTTATTGGCAACATTCTTTACTTCCTTGCCAATCAGCTTGAAGTCCTTGCGGTCTTTCAGCTTCACGTCCTTGGGTACCGGCAGTTTGGCTGCGGCTTCAGCAAGGGCGCCGTAGTCCAGCTTATTGCCGGTTTTGGTATGTACCACGAAGCCGTCGGCCGCGGTGCATTCCTCTGCGGGCACACCCCACTGTTGTGCTGCTGCCTGTACCAGCATCTGGCGGGCGGTGGCGCCTGCATTGCGGAGCAGTTTCCAGGAGTGCGGCACGGCGCCGCTGCCACCCGTTACCTGCCGGTCGAAGGCCTTGGTGTCGAGGGCGGCCTGTACCACTTTTACCTTTTTCCAGTCGGCATCCAGTTCTTCCGCCACGATCATCGGGAAGGAGGTCATGATGTTCTGTCCCAGCTCGGGGTTGGGCGAAAAGATGGTGATGATGCCATCGGGGGCAATGGACAAATAACTGTTGAAGCCCAGGCTGGCGGCAGCGCCGGCATCGGCCACCACCACGGGGGCGGCGGCCCCGGCACTGGCCCAGCTGAAACCCAGCATCAGCCCGCCGGTGGTGAGTAGGGTTGACTTCAGGAAGGATCTTCTGCTCTTATTTACAGTAGACATAATTAAGCTTTTGTGCTGGCTAATTTGATGGCTTCGCGAATGCGGTGGTAGGCCCCGCAGCGGCAGATATTGCCGTGCATGGTTTGCTCTATCTGCGCGGTGGTGGGATGCGGGGTTTGTTTGAGGAGGGCTGCGGCGGTCATGATCTGCCCGGCCTGGCAGTAGCCGCACTGGGGCACATCCACTTCGTCCCAGGCCTGCTGCAGGGGGTGGTCGCCCTCTTTGGACAAACCTTCAATGGTAGTGATTTTGGCATTGCCAATGGCACTTACCGGCAATACACAGGAGCGGGTAGCAGCGCCATCAAAATGCACAGTGCAGGCGCCGCACTGCGCGATGCCGCAGCCGTATTTTGTTCCCACCAGGTTCAGGTGGTCGCGCAACACCCACAACAGGGGCGTGTCTTCGGCAACATCTATCTCGCGTGTGGTGCCGTTGATCTGGAGCTTGTATAAAGGCATAGGAAGTGTATTGAAATTGGAATGGATTAAGGCAAAAGTCGAAAGTCAAAAGTTAATAATCAAAACAGCTTATAAAGTTGTAGCTACCTAGTTAAAGCCTGCCTTTTGCCTGGTGACTTTTACAGCGAGAAGGTAGAAAATTTTAAGCTTACCGGCCCCCTTCTATTCTTCCAATTTTGGTAATGGGTATGGTATGGGGTTCGTCGAGTGTGTAGGAGGTGGAATCAAGCATATACAGGCGCAGCGGTTCACGGCCTGAGGAGGGCCCGGTAAGTGTGGCCTGGTAACTGGAGTCGAGCTTGCCCAACTGCACCGTGAACTGCCGCTTCGAACGTTCCACCACTACGGATGTCACGGCAAAACTGTCCACCCCCGAATGTAGGATGATGGAACGGGCGTTCTTTTTGGCGCGTTCCAGTACCCGTGGGTAGGCCCCTGTTTGGGTGGTGGTGGAGTTGCTGCCAGCACAACCAGATATAGCAGCAGATAGTATGGATATAAAAACTGTAGTGGTCCAAATTCTGGGTGTGTTCATGGTTTCGTTTTAAAGGGTGTAAAGCAGGTAAAAGGCAGGATTCAGAAAGGTAGTTGTTACCCGGTAATCTGTTGTAAATTTTTGATGGGTGTAGGACTGATAGACTTTTTAATTATTCTGTCCGGAATGCAAGTACAACACAGCAAGCTGTCATGCCGAACTTGTTTCGGCATCCCCTTCCAAATTCACCCACTTCCGCCGTTGTTGTTCCGCCCAGACTTTGTGCGCTTTCGAAAGCTGCCCTTTCGATACTACAATATTTCCAGCACACCGGTTGCTGTATCAGACACCAGCAAATCAATATCGGCTTTATGTTTTATCAACAGCGATAAGATCGCCTCGTTGCTTTGGTTCCCGGTGCGGAGCAGTACCACTTTGGGTGGAAAACCTTTTACCCGGGCAAAGTCCAGGAAATCGTCGTCGTTGGTGACGAGGATAAAATGTTGCTGCAGGGCATATACCCTTATCTCCGCATCTTTTGCAGGAGTCGGTAAACCAATGATTTTATCAACATGCTGGCAATCCGTAAAATGAGGCTTTAATTTTTCCACCAATCGCCAGGAAAGGTTTGCATCAAGCAGCAGCTTCATCAGGCAGCAATTGTTTTAATCATTGCTTCCCTGTCGGCTGCAAAGCCCAATGCAGCCCGCAGATGCACTTCCTGTAACAAAGGATAATCTTCCAGTATCTGTTGATAATTCATTCCTGATGCGAGCCACCCGAGGATATCGGAAATGGCTATCCGGGTTCCTTTGATGCAGGGTTTGCCAAATCGTACTTCAGGATCAATGGTGATGTAAGAAGCGTATTCTTTCATTGCTTAAAAATACTTACTAAAAACGGACGGCTGGGGCCTTTTCAAACAGTAGGGGGCTGGTAATTTTCCGGTTTTTAAAAAGGCACACACAAGCTTCAATCAGGAGCAGGAGCATTTATTGCGCCCATGTTGGTGGGCCTGTACACAAGCCCGTCACTGCACACCAACAACGGCATTGCAAATAATTCTGCTTGGACTGCACCCGGTGCACCGTCATTGCGAAGCGCCAGCAGTGATTAGTAATATCAAGGTTTAGCGGCGCTGAAGCAATCCCCAGCCGCTGTAAGACACCAATAGCTGCACGCTTTAGAACCTGTATGTAGTGGAGATTGCTTCAGCGCTGCAAGGGGGTGCGTAATTGGAGCCACTACCAGCGCTTCGCAATGACGGTGCGTTTGTATGCAGCTTTGATCGCTCAAGCATTAAACAATGAAGTGATAAGCCGGGAGCTGTCATGCCGAGCTCGTCTCGGCATCCCCACTGCAAAATGAATCTTTTGAAAAGCAGAGCCGCCTACATACCCCGGCCTAACAGAAAAGCGCCTATTCTTTACTTACCTGGAAACCATCAATCCCCACCAGGTAGCCTTCACTATACCCCGCCGCCCTTGATTCTTTTCCTACGATCTCAAGGGTAAGCTGGTTCACGCCTTTTTTCAATTGTACAGGGCCATAAGGTACCGGCCCGGTGGGTTCCACCCGGGTGCTGTAGCCATCCACCAGGCTGCCGATGGTCGTGCCGTTCAGCGATGTGCGGAAGATGCCATAGTCGCCGGCACGGGTAAAGAAACCGGTCAGTTCATAGGTGCCGGCTTCGGGTGCGGTGATGGATAGGGTCAGTTTGTCGCCGGGTTTGGCTTCCACCCACCACAGTTGGGCATTGCCGCTCCAGCCGTTGGTCCAGGTGCCCATGTCCTGCACCTGGAGCTTGCCGCCGGTAACGGTGGCGCTGCCCAGCAGGCTTTCGGCTTCAATGGTGGGCTTCATGGAAAGGGAGCGGGGCATCAGTTCCTGCGGCAAGGCAGGGAAGGTCGGCCGGGGATGGGTCTGGTACCAGTAGGCAACAGACGTGTACTCCACGCCGGGCGCATCGTTGGTGCCGCCGTGCTCGATGTCGAATTTGAAACTTTTGGTAAAGGGGATGGGGTCTTCAATATGCCAGCGGTAGGTATTGATCCGGCCCGAGTCGTCCTTCACCGTTACGCCATGGTAGGGGGCGCCATACTCCCCCGTATCGTAGTACCATCCCGAGGAGAAATAATCCTCCGTGCCGGTACCGATGATGGAAGGAACCGTTTCGCCATCGACAAAGATCCGTTCATCCCCTTCGAGGTAGCCCAGGCTATTGCCCCTGAGCGGCTGCATCGAAAGCAGGGTACCCACGTAGTGGCCGCGGCCACTTGTTTCCAGCAGGGTAACCGGCTTGCCGGCCTGGGTGCGCACCTGCCGGTACTGCGCATGGAAATAAAGCGCCTCTTTGGGCAGCTTGCCGTAGGTGCGGATATCGATGTTGTAATAGAAGTTGCTCACCGGCAGTTTGCCCCTGTTCTCCACCGTGATGCGGGCACTGCGGTTGAAGGGCATGGGCCAGTAGCTGTTGTAGCCGCCGCTGGTCATGTTGAGGGGCGCCGAAATGAAGTCCTTCCATTTGCCGTAGCCCATCCCGAAGAAGTCGGATACAGGCACTTCCACCGAGGGCGTTTGTTCGCCATCCCAGTAGCACCGGATGATGAGCGACCGGTGGATCTCCACCACGTTGCGCGGGGCGATGGTGAGCCACCAGCGGCGGAGCACGCCGGCGCCCTTATGGTCCACCAGGGTCAGGGTTTGTCCCGGTGCCAGGGTGCGGAAGTCGGCATTGTTGCCGGAGGAGTCGTAACTGGAGTAATGCCGCAGCCCGCCTTCCTTGGCGAGGAAGAGGTCGCCCAGGGGGCCTTCCGACTGGGCATGGGCAGGTGCGCTACAAAGGGCGGCAAGCAGGAGCAGGCAGGCAAATGGTTTCAGGGGCATGGGCTAATTTAAGCCCTTGTCTGTATTGCATCCAAACCTTATATGTTGCAGGGGTTTTTGAACCAGGGAGGCAGGGAGGACAGGGAGGTGCACGGAGGATTGTTTTATAGCAGCCCCCATGCCCGGGGTCTCGCCACAGGGCCCGTGCACAGCGCCTGCAGCGAAGACCCCGGGCGGACAAGGCTAATGGCTCTCACATTGGGTTCGTCATTGCGAGGCGCTGCAGGTACTATGTGCTACAAGTCTACTTGTGCGCCGAAGCAATCCCCGGCATCATTGGGTTCTTTAAGGTGCCTTGCTTTGCTGGTGATTGCTTCGGAGCGTAGGTGCCTGCTGTTCGGTGGTTGTTGCTGCGCCTCGTAAGGACGTGCAAAAAAGCCGCGCAATAAAAAAGCAGGTTTTTTTATTTCAGGTAATCCGTCACCGGCACCACGCGGTACGCCGGGTTCTGCACAAAAAGCGTAGGCAGTGCCGCCGCATGGCGGTGCCCCATGATCACCAGGATGCGTTTGGCTTGCTGTGCCTTTTGGGCGGCAATGATGTTGGCTGATATCTTCAGTTCGCGTTCCAGGAATACGGATACGAACTCGGCACCGATGTATTTTTTGTTTACAAAGGCGGTATCCACATATTGTGCCGGCGGGTTGGTAAAAGCGCCGTTGCGCACTTCCAGTGGCGCTACAAAAAGTACCTGGTAGGTCCAGTCGAGCACCTGCTTGGTATTCAGGAAGTAAAGGAAACGAGATAAGCTCAGGGTACCTTGTTTAAAAGCGCCATCGGCTTTGCGACCCATAGCGGAAAAGCTGTCCAGCCCGCTTTGAAAAGCTTCGCGGTGCGCGCCTTCATTGAGCATCCGGTTGGAAACGGACTCGTAGTAATCGGCGCCGAGAATGCGCTTGTGACCCAGCTTTTTGGCCAGCGCAAAACCAAACTGGTAGCGTTCGGCACGGCCATAGGGCAGGTCGGTGAGTTGCAACTTACCGGTGGCATACTGTGTATACAGGCTATCCAGGTTGCCTTGTTCTTCGGGCTCCACTTCCACCAGGATCAGGTCGGGCTGGTAACGGGCCAGTTGGTTGTTGATGGCAGCCACTTCTTTTTGGTTGGCCGCGCTAAACAGGTCGGCGGCAGGGTTGTCCTTGTACATCGCTTCCTGTCCAAAATGGGTAGAGCCCAAAAATAGGATGCTGGTTTTTGCTGCCGCTGGTACGGGTTTCGGCAGATTGGCCATTAAGGACTTGACGAGGTCTTTTTGTGCAAAACAGGTAGCGGATAAAAAGGAAAGGAGCAGGAGCAGGCAGTTTCGTTTCATGGTGCTTTTAGGTGAGCGGCGAAGATTGGGTTTTTCAGGATAGCATGGAAAAAGATCTTTTCTATTGGGTGCAGAATCAGGTAGGTGTCGTCATGCCGATGTCGCGGCATCTCCTCAGTTCATCGGAGTACTTGTGTAAGAGAGGAGATGCCGAGACGAG
>NZ_MTFE01000010.1:5004242-5013518 GCF_001953305.1 Cnuella takakiae | reverse complement strand
AGTGTACTGAAACAAAGGCTAAAGCTCCTGTGTATTTACAAGTGCAAGTCTAAAGGACAGTGTCCGAGTTCACTGTCATGCCGACGTATGTCGGCATCCCCTCAGTACATCGGAGTACCTGTATACAGAAGGAGATGCTGAAACAAGTTCAGCATGACAGAACCTGAGTTCACCGTCATGCTTACGTCGCGGCATCTCGTGCCGAATTAGTTTTTTGCATACCAGCCGGCCGCCAAATCCCTTAGTTCAGGGTTTTTCTGTTTAACAAGATTGATCTTCCAATCCCGTCGCCAGTTCTTCAGGTTTTTCTCTCTTGCAATAGCTTGTTTCACGTCCGTATAGGTTTCAAAATACAGCAGATGGTGACAGTTGTATTTGTGCGTGAAACCTCCGTAATGCCCTGTTTTATGCTGCCAGATTCGTTGGTGCAGGTTGCCTGTAATACCGATGTAGAAGGTAGTGCCATGAGCATTACCCATGATGTACACTGCATAAGGTTCAACAGGACGTAGCATTCATTTAAAATAAACAGATTCCTTGTGCATGTCAAGTATCTTACAGAAGGCGGGGATGCCGCGACGTCGGGATGATAGAACACTTGGAGACTGTCATGCTGAACTTGTTTCAGCATCTCCTCCCTTACACAGGTACTCCAAAGATTACAGGAGATGCTGCGACGTCAGCATGACAGCGTACTAGAGAAATTGCCCTGCTTATTCATTTCCCCTTTCAATACCTCCGCACCATCACCCAAATAGGATTGGTGCGTTCCTCGGTCAGCACAAAGCTGCTTTCCCCTACAATCTCAAACCCTTCCTTTTCGTAGAACCGGATGGCGCGGTCGTTTTTTTTCCAAACATCCAGCCAGATGCCGAGGTCGCCATTGGCTTTGGAGGTTTCGATGGCGCGGGCAAGCAGTCCCTGGCCCAGACCCAAACCATAATATTCCTGAAGCAGGTAGATGCGTTCCAGCTTGGTAACGGGTGACAATGGCACCTGCGGGTGCGGTGTGTTGCAGATGATCTTGGAATAACCGGCAGGCTGGTTGTTGAACCAAACACCGGTAAATATATTTTCAGAGTTGGTCAGTTCGGCGCGGCAGGCCTCCTCGCTGAAGCTACGCGATACATAGGCTTCCATGATTTCAGTGGGTGCGCTGTGGCCATGCGATTCCAGTAAGCTGGTGCGGCCGATCTGTGCAAGGATAGGTGCGTGTTCAGGAGTTAGCGGTGCGTACGAGATCATGGCGCAAAACTAAGCCAGTGTTGTTGAACCACGGAGGCAGGGAGGACAGGGCGGACAGGGAGGTACACGAATTGGATATTTGATGGGATGAATTGGTCCCTTATCATCCTGGCATCATCGACCTGCCTTACGTGGTCATGCCGGTGTCGCAGAATCTCCTCAGTTCATCGGAGTACCCGTATTCAGAAGGAGATGCTGAAACAAGTGCTGCATGACAGTGGTTGCCGGTGCTGTTATCTCCATACCCTCGCATAGGCATTTTCCTGTATCTGTTGAACTTAACCACCCAGGGATGCCGGCGGCACCAATAACACCTGCTACTTTTATTTAATGGTTGGCTGCCTTGGGCAGCGCTATCATCCTCTATCCTATGAAAAACCCATACTTTTCGCTCCTGGGCACTGCCTGGACTTTTGCCGGCAATAAGCGCAAGACCTATGTGCTGGTATACCTGATGTTTTTTGCGGCCAACCTGGTGGCGGCCCTCAACCCGCTGGTGTTTGGCTGGTTTGTGAACAAAGTGCAGACCGATACCCAGCAGGTGTTGCGTTATACCCTGCTCTATGCCGGGGCCTATTTTGGACTGAAGCTGCTGGAATGGAGCCTCCACGGGCCAGGCCGCGTCATTGAGCGCACGCTGGCTTTTCACATTGGCCGCAACTTCCTGGAACAGCGTTTTCACCAAACCCTGCACCTGCCTGCCCAATGGCACCAGGACAACCACAGTGGCGCTACCATCAACCGCTTACAGAAAGCTTATGACGCCCTGCGCGGCTTTTTCGACAAGGGCTTTTTCTATGTCCATACCCTCAGCAAGTTTGTACTGTCGGTAACGGCTATCCTGTATTTTTCGCCGCTCTTTGGCAGCATTGCCATCGTGCTTGGATTGATCAACATCGCGGTGATATCAAAATTCAACAAGCCTTATATCCGGAATACCAACCTCGTACACCAAAAGGAGCGCAACCTGGCTGCCAACCTGTTCGACACCTTGTCTAATATCCGCACCGTCATTACCCTGCGGCTGGAGAAAAGCATGGAACGCGGGCTGGCGCAAAAGCTGCGCCTGGTGCTGCCTTCTTTCCGTAAAACAGTATTGGTAAATGAATGGAAATGGTTTACCGCCGAAATGGTGGTGACGCTGATCTACTGCGTGGTGGTAGCCGGTTATGTGTACCAGCACTGGGAGCCGGGCAAACTGTTTGCCATCGCCGGCCTGCTGACCCTGCTGGGATACGTGAACCAGTTTACCAGCGTGTTCCAGAACGTGGCGGGACAGTACACCGAGATCATGCAGTTCCATACCACGCTCAACAACGCAGCCATCATCCCCGAAGCTTATGCTGCCAACCACCGGCCCGATGGTCCTGCGGCACTGCCCGCCGACTGGCAGGCAATGGACCTGCGCAACATCAATTTCTCCTACCAAACCGGCTGGGGCAAGCAAAAGACCGCACAGCACCTGCGCAACCTGGAGCTCCGCATCGAAAGGGGCCAGCGCATTGCCCTGATTGGTGAGAGCGGTTGCGGCAAAAGTACCCTGCTGACGCTGCTGCGTGGCCTGTATACACCCGAAGCGGGCACCCGTTTCCAGGTAGACGGCAAGGCCGTGCCCATGGCACACCTCTACGACTCGGTGACCTTGTTCCCGCAGGAGCCGGAGATCTTTGAAAATACCATTGCCTACAATATTACCCTGGGGTTGCCCTGTAGCGATGCCGATATCAGCGAGGCCTGCCGCCAGGCACAGTTTGCACCCATCGTGGCGCAGATGCCCGAAGGCCTGCAAACTGATATCAAGGAAAAAGGGGTGAACCTATCGGGTGGACAAAAGCAAAGGCTGGCCCTTGCCCGTGGCATCCTGGCGGCCCGCGACAGCAAACTGGTATTGTTGGACGAACCCACCAGCAGCGTGGACCCCCGCACCGAGGTATTGATCTACGATGAGCTCTTTGCTGCCTTCCGCGACAAGGCCATTATCTCTTCGCTCCACCGCATGCACCTGCTCCCCAAGTTTGATTATATCTACATCATGGATAAAGGCAGGATCGTGGACGAAGGCAGCTTTGACCAATTGCTGCTCACCAGCGATGCCTTCAAGGCCATGTGGGCGCACCAGCAAACAGGAATGGAAGTGTTGCATGGTTGAGCACAACAGGCCCCTAAAGCTCCGGTAGTATATGGCGGCACCAGGGTAGCAGCCTATGGGAATGCGCTGCAGTATAGTGTGCCGGGCGCTTTGAAGGCCCGGCACACCTGTTTTCAGCTGCCGTTAGCAAATAAAAAAGGCCCGCTGGGAACAGCAGGCCGCAACCAAAACTAACTGCTTATGTGAAAAGCTTTAGTAATGTGGATCACATGAGAAAAAACTATGTCGATTAAGTAAAAAGCGTTGTTGTGTTGGAAAGAAGGGCCGGATAGAAATCCAGCCCGTTTTAATCCAATATCCTATGAAAAACCGAAACTGTTTAAGCAAATAATGGTCCAGCTTGTTAAAAGCATAAACAAACGGTAAGCGCTGGCGATTTTGAGGATTTTGATACGCAACGATTTTTCGCTATGTATCATGCTCTACAATATGTGCTGCCTGGCCGCGATTTACAGGTAAGCTGTGAACGGAACAAACCTGTTGTTGATGAAATAGTGTTTTTTCAGGTAGGCCTCATGCCAGGAGTCTTTTCTGAAAATGGTTTCCAGGGCATTGCGCAGGTGCTCCGAGGTAAAAGGCTTCACCATGTACAGGTTGGCGCGGTGCAGGTAGGCTTTCTGTATATCGCTCATTTGCGAGGAAGACGAATAGATCACCACTTTCATATCATCGTACAAGGGGTTGCACCTGATTTCCTGTAAACACTCCAGCCCGTGCTTGCAGGGCATCCGCAAATCCAGGAACAATACTTCCGGTTTTACCCCCTTCAATACAGCCAGCAACTCTTCCCCATCCTGCACCACACCTACCCGCTTATCGGGTGCCACCTGGTGCAGCACCTTCTTGAAAATAAATGCATGGTCTTTATCGTCATCTGCAAGAATAATATAGTTTACAAAGGGGTGAGACATGATACAACTGCTAAAAGGTAAAAGCAACCAGGGTCTGCAAAACAGGGCCCAATTGGTGGTTTGCGCTTCCAAAAAATAGGGGGCCGCAAAAATTAAACCTGAGGTTTGACGACAAAAGTTGCACCATTTGACACAAGTCAGCAAACTTTATAGCGCTCCGGCTTTTGGTAAAAAGCAACCCTGGATGCCGGGTCTTTTTGTCGTCCTGCTCCATCTGGTAGACCAGTCCGTTGGATAATAGTTTAAACCATTTGCGCAGGCTGCCAGCCGGGAACAGGTTGGCCCACCAGCAAACAGGGATGGAAATGCTGCATGGATAGGCAAGGTTTGGTATAGATGCCGCTTACCCGCATTTCTCTTATCTTAACTCCGGTTCAATCGATTCTATACCCTGCGGGTAATAGTACCGGCACCCCAGTTTTCCTGTTTAAATTTTTGCCAATGCCCCGACTTTTTATGCTGCTGGCCGGCGCCACACCACCGGGCCGGCACACCGAGCAGCACGATGTGTTCTTCGGCATTGCCGAAACTGCCGCCGACCTGGTACCCGGGCTGCGGGCCTTCTGGCCCGATGCCGGTAAGGGCTTGCATGTGGATGCCTGGCGGGCGGTGACCGTGGTAAATGGGTACCGCGTGGAGGTACAGGAAGGTGCAGTGGATACCGGTATGCACCGCCTCTTTTTCATCAACCTGGGCGGGTATAAAAAGGACCAGTTCGACGAGTTTCATTACAAGATGATCGTTGCCGCTCCGGACAAAGCCGCGGCGGTACTGGCCGCGAAGCAGACTGCTTTTTTCCGCCACACCGGTTTTAAGGGTGCACCGGCACATATCGACGATAAGTACGGCGTGGATGTGGATGATGTGTACGCCATTGCCGATATCCTGCCCCCTTCGGTTAAAGACCGGTACCGCCTGGTGCTTACCCCTGCGGAAACGGAGCTGCCCGAAGACGAGATCCACCTGGGGTATTTCCGGCTCGACCGTGCTGAGCAATGGGGTAAGTAGCTTTTGCAACGGAGGAAAAGCATTGCAGGATGGTTTGGTATTGGGATTAGTTGTCATGCCGAACTAGTTTCAGCATCTCCAATCAATTTATCCGTAGCCAGTTTTTTGCCTCGTACTACACTTCTTCAACACGGGATTCAGCTGCCAGCAGCTCTTTTGCGGTTGCCAGCAGGCTGGCCGCAATACGGCCGGAAGCGGTTTCGCAAAAATCAAGTCCCGAATAGTCGGGATTGTACCCGCCGATATAGGGAACGGCCATGATATGGATCCGCGGGTTTGCCTTGCCCTGCCTGTCTACCACCTGGAATGCGTCGTTGATGGCGATGCCGGGTACCACCAGCTGCCACTGGCCTTCCCGCAGTACCACGTTTGCATTCCCTTCTTCTTTTTGTGCAGTGGCCTCTTTTGCCGACCGGAACGGGAGCAGGGCTTCGCTCACAACCCCTTCCGCTATGAGCGAAGGGAAAGGAAAAGCTTCAAAGGGAAGGGCAGGCTGCCCGGTGCAATCCACAAACAGGTTGTAGTGTGCCGACTGTTGGCTGCCATCCTCACTGGTATACTGGTAAAGGGCGCCACCTCCGGGCCTAGGGCTTACCTTACTGTCCCGGTTTACCGGCACCAGCGTCAGCACGCCTGCCTCGTGGAGCGCCAGCAGTTCGCGGGCAGCTGATTGCGGGGCAAAGGCAATCACCACCGAAACCAGGGGCATGAGCACCTGTTTTAGCCGCAGCATGTCCTCGGCCGACAGGTATTTGGCCGGGTAGTTCAGGGCAAAGGAAAGCATGGCGAGGGCTTCTTTCCAGAACACAGGCTGTTGTTTTCGGATAGAAGCGGCAGCTTCCGCATATTCCATTTTCAGCAGGGTAAATGCGTCCGTATCCTCCCGCATGGTCATCATCCGGTCTACAAATGCTTCCAGCGTGAGGTCCTTTACCTGCTCGTAAAATTGGGGGTCGTGCTCGCGGAGGGGTTCCTTGAAGTTGCATTCAAACAGGTAGTCGAGCGGGATGAACCCGTCGTTCGCCGCCATTTGCGTAGCTATCTCTTCCGGACTGAGTACCAGGTTGGGCGACAGCAGCGGATCGGCGAGGTGTACCCGCAGTGCGGGCAGCAGCCCGCCCAGCGAATGCATCACCAGCCGGAATGCCTTGCTTTCTTCCCGGAGGCGGTAACCAATGGTGCCATCGGGCAGGTCGTAAAAAGAACCATTGGCCCTTGCCAGGGTGCGTACCGCATCGATGGCCGTAAGCGAAGCCCCCTTGATGGCAACCGGCTCGTTCAGGCTCAGCCGCAGCTTGGCTGGCGGGTAAGGCGAGTCGAACCAGCCCGGCACTTTGCCCTCGTGGTGTTTGGGCCATTTGTGCCCCGTACAAATTACCACGGCATCGAAGGTGTGGCTGCCCCGGCTGGTAACCACCGTTGTTTTTTGTTTCCCTGCATCATCGATGATATCGGTAACCTGGGTGTTGCGGCAAAGGGTTGTGTGCAGGCCGCTTTGCAGGGCCTGGTTGTGCAGCAGGAGGAACTGCGCAGAAAGGTAGGCGCCAAAAAGAAGGCGTGGCAGCACTTTATACTCGTTGAAATTGGCGGGGTTGATACCGAACCGCTCCAGCAGTTCGGGAGGAGCCGTGGGCAGCCATTCGGCGATGGAAGTAACAATGGATGGAACCTCGTTGTCCGACACATTGGTCACATGTTCCTCGCTCGCCCCCTCGGTGCTGTAGGGCATGCCTGCTCCTACCTGTGCGCCCTGTTCAAATACGGTTATCCTTATGTTTTTCGTGCCTGCCGTCACCAGCCGCTTGAATAGAAAAAGGGCCGAAGGCCCACCGCCGATCAGCGCAATGTTTTTTGTTGTACGATGTCCTGACTGCATATATAAGGGAAATAACAAAACTGTTGGCGCATTGTTCGGGTGCGTATGGCAGGGTGCAGGCAGGTAGCATACTAACCAGCAGGATCAAAC
The DNA here is from genome assembly GCF_001953305.1 of Cnuella takakiae. GTDB lineage: Bacteria > Bacteroidota > Bacteroidia > Chitinophagales > Chitinophagaceae > Flavisolibacter > Flavisolibacter takakiae. Next base: position 5,006,239 of record NZ_MTFE01000010.1, on the reverse strand, counting down.
TGGAAGGACCGGGCGGGTGTGAATTTTGCTGTAGCCACTGCAGTGTTTTCTGGATAAGCCTACCAAACCCAACCATCCTTATGTCCCACCCAGCCCTTTTCGACCTCTGTTGTGTCGGCCACCTCACGCTCGACCGCGTCATCACCCCCAAGTCCAGCGTGGAGATGGCTGGCGGCACCTCCTGGTATTTTTCGCATGCCCTTAGCCGTATGCCCCTGCGCTATGGGCTTGTAACGGCTGCCGGCGACCTGGCAGGTGATGCCGTACATGTTTTGCAAAACATAGGCATTGCCGTGCGCACCCTCGATGCAGCCCATACCGTTGTTTTTGAAAACCGCTATGGCCACAACCCCGACCACCGCACCCAGAAAGTATTGCAGGAGGCTACGCCCTTTAACACTGCCCAACTGGAAGGGATCAACGCAAAAGTGTTTCACCTGGGTCCGCTGGTAGCTGGCGATATTTCCGAAGCGGCCATTGCCCTATTGGCTGCCAAGGGCCGTGTATCATTGGATGTGCAGGGTTACCTGCGCAAGGTGGTGGGCGAAAAGGTGGTGCCTATCGACTGGAGCACCAAACAACGCTGGCTGCCCTTTATCCATTACCTCAAGGTGAGCGAAGAAGAGTTGGAAGTGCTTACCGGCACCACCGACGTGGAAGCCGGTGCCCGTATTCTGTGCCGGTGGGGCGTGCAGGAAGCCATCGTTACCCTGGGCAGCAAGGGATCCCTGGTTTGCGCCGACGAGGTCTTGTACGCCATACCTGCCTATGCACCGGCACATACCATCGACACCACGGGTTGCGGCGATACCTATATGGCCGGCTATTTATACCAAAGAGTGCGGGGTGCTGCCATTCCCGAGGCGGGCCGTTTTGCGGCAGCCATGGCCACACTCAAAATAGAAGTGTCCGGGCCCTTTTCGGGCGAAGAAGCCTCGGTGCGGGCCGTGATGGAGCAACAAGTATTGGTTTCTTAAAACACAGTTATGAGCAAAACCATGCGTGCGGTGTACTACCGCCAGTTTGGCGAGATAGCAGTATTAGAAGTGGGCGAACTGCCCGTTCCCGAACTGAAAGAAGGCGAAGTGCTGGTGCGGGTAAAAGCTGCTGCCATCAACCCCGTAGATGCCGGTGTGCGCAGGGGCATGCTGTCCAGTTTTATCCCGGTACAGTTTCCGGCCATTCCCGGTTGGGATGTTGCCGGTGTTATTGAGGAACGTGGTTTTGCCGCACGCCGCTTCCCGGTAGGTGCCGAAGTGTATGGCTATGCCCGACGGCCGGTGGTACAGTGGGGCTCTTTTGCCGAATACATCGTGTTGCCGGAAAGTTACCTGGCCCTGCGGCCGCAACAGCTTTCCTGGGAGGAAGCTGCAGGCATCCCGCTGGTTGGGCTTACCGCTTACCAGTCCCTATTCGACGCGGGTGGGTTGCAGGCAGGCCAAACCGTGCTGATCCTGGGTGCCTCGGGTGGGGTAGGCAGCCTGGGTATCCAGTTAGCCAAAAGCAGGGGAGCCAAAGCAATAGGGGTGGCCAGTGCCCGCAACCATGCCTTTATGACCGAACTGGGTGCGGTGGGCAGTATTGATTATAACAGCCCGCAACTGGCGGAAGAGGTAAAGCGGTTTGTTCCTGAAGGTGTGGACCTGATCTTCGACTGTGCCAGTGGCGACACTTTGACCAACAGTTTACCTGCTCTGAAGCCGGGTGGCCGCCTGGTGTCCATCCTCAACCGGGGCACCGACCTGGATAAAGGCATCGACTTTCATTATGTTTTTGTGGAGCCTAACGCTACCCAGTTAGGTGAGCTGGCGCAACTGGCCGACGCCGGCGGGCTGAAAGTAAAAGTTTCCGCTACTTATAAACTGGAAGATGCTGCGGAAGCCTTCCGGCAGATCGAGTCGCACCATACGCAGGGAAAGGTGGTGCTGGTGCCGTAGGAGGTAGCTGTTGGCGATTAGCTGTTGGCTGTTGGCTACAAGCTTCGAGCTGCAAGCTCC
>NZ_MTFE01000010.1:4982270-5004151 GCF_001953305.1 Cnuella takakiae | reverse complement strand
GGACCGTTTCATAAGCGCCTCGCTACTACATACTAAAGGGCGCCTGCAATGATCAATAACCTGCGCTTTGTGTTGATGGGTAAAAATGCTGTGCAGTCAGCTAGTTACAGCTTTTAACAGGTAATCGTTCCTGCTGTTCCATACGGCAAAGCATGTGCTTCCCCCACCTTACCTGCAACATAAGCCGCACATGAGCCGCACATAAGCCGGGTATACGCCCACCCAATCCCCACTTTGCTTTTACTGCTCATTAAGGATCATAGCTGGCAGCGTTGATAAAGACCTTACTGGAACATGGATGTTGAGCCGTATCGTTCCGGCATAAAATGGCACCATATTTTCACCCATTCCTGTCTAAAACATACCATTATGCCCAATCAAGGAAATAAAGGCAATGGCAAGAGCCACGGCGGACAGGGACAGACCGGCGATCCCAACCTGAAAACTTCCGCGCCAAAAGAAAACCCCGAGCGTTCGGACATCAAACATGGTGACCATGAAAAGCACCACGAAGGCGATACCAGCCGTTCGTCGAACCAGGGCCGTAAGGAAGCTTCCGGCGGCAGTGCTGAGGATTAGTCCGCAACGGTTTACACCTAACAGGTCTGGGAGACCTGTTAGGTGTTTAAATTCCGGTGCCGTATAATATCCGTCATGCCGATATCGCGGCATACGGATATTATACGGCACCCCCCTTCAGAGGGGATGCCGAAACAAGTTCGGCATGGCGGTTAACAGGCAACCCATCGCCTTTTTAATCTTCGGGTTTTATCTATCCAGCGAGTGAAAACCTAACTTTTCTTCTACTTCCCGCGACAGCACAGGCAGCCTGCTCCGCTCCATCAGGAAGGAGGTGAGCTGCGCGAATTCTTTAAAAATATAATGCTTATCTGCGGCGCTTTTGAGGTAGTCGCGGCCGGTGCTGCCACCGGTACCTACTCGGGTACCGATCATGCGGTGTACCATGTTCATGTGGCGGTTGCGCCAGAGGCTGAGGCCTTCGTCAATTTCCAGCAAGCCGTTGATCAGTTGAAACGGCAGGTGCAGCAAGGGGTAGCCGCGGTACAGCATGATAAACAATGCGGCCCTGTTAGCCTGTGCCGATAGCGTATGTCCTTCCCTGTTGGCTGCAAATACTGAATGAAAATATTGGAGGTTGTCTTTCTCCACTTCCGCCAGGCTGTGCGCATAAGCCTCCTGGTAGGCATTCCAAAAATTAGGGTCCCACTCGGGCATACGTTCCAGCCAGGTATTTACCAGCTGCAATAAGGACTGGTCGGCTTCTCCCTGTTTGATCTGTTGCACATGCTCCGGCTTCAGCTGGGCGGTATAGTATTCCTGCCCATGGCGCTGTTCGTATTTTAATCCCAGTTTGGCTTCCAGCAACTTGAACTGCCAGCTCTGGAAACCCGATGCCGGGCGTAGGTCGTCGCGGAAGTCGAGGAAGTCCATGGGTGTCATGGTCTCCAAAATATCGATCTGCTGCACCAGTACTTTGAGGATGGTATTCATCCGGCCGATGCGGTGCACAACGGTTTGCAGCTCGGGCGAGTTGTCGTTGAGCGCCGGCTTGCGCATGATGTGGAGGATGGAGTCGAGTTCAAAATGCAGCTGTTTGAACCACAGCTCGTAAGCCTGGTGGATGATGATGAAGAGCATTTCATCGTGTGCCGGCCGGCCATGCTTTTCGCTCTCCGGTTGCTGTGCGTTGAGGATCGCATCGAGCTGGAGGTAGTCGTGGTAGTGTACGCTATGTGGGTTGGAGGATTTGGTGTCGTTGTACATACGGCTGGTTGAGGGGTGGGGAACCACGGAGACAGGGAGAACAGGGAGTTACACGGTTTACAAGTGTCTTGTTATTGTACCCGTTTCCGCAAACATATTGCTTTAAAAAAATGAACCACGGAGTCTGGCCATTAAAGAGTACATCAGCATATCTCTGTGTTCCTCCCTGTCGCCCTGTCTCCGTGGTTCAAAACCTAAAACTCGTAACCGATATCTTTCCGGTAATACATGCCTTCAAAGCTTACGCCTTCCAAACGCTCCCTGCTTTTGGCTACGGCTTCGGCAACGGTGGTGCCGAAGGAGGTAACACAAAGCACGCGGCCGCCGCTGGTCACTACTTCGCCTTCTTTGGTGGTAGTGCCGGCATGAAAGAGCAACGAATCTGCGGTATTCTCGCCCAGTCCATCAACCACAAAGCCCTTGGCATAATCACCAGGATAGCCGCCGCTCACCGCCATTACGGTAGTAGCAAAACGGGGATCGTGCTGGATCTGGATGCCTTCCAGCTGGCCTTTGCCGGCAGCTACCAGCAGTTCTACCAGGTCGTTTTGCAGGCGGGGCATCACCACTTCGGTTTCGGGGTCGCCCATGCGGCAGTTGTACTCGATCACCATGGGTTCGTCGCCTACCTTGATGAGGCCAAAGAACACAAATCCTTTATAATCGAAAGCCTCGGCAGCGAGTCCGTCGATGGTAGGTTTTACCACCTTGGTGATCACTTTGTCCATAAAGGCTTTGTCGGCAAAGGGCACGGGGCTAACGGCACCCATACCACCGGTGTTGAGGCCGGTATCGCCTTCACCGATGCGTTTGTAGTCTTTTGCCTCGGGAAGCAGCACATAGTTCTTGCCGTCGGTGAGGGCAAAAACGGAAAGCTCAATGCCATCCAGGAATGCCTCTACCACCACCTTGCTGCTGGCAGCGCCAAACTTGGCCTGGCGCACCATCTGCTCAAATTCGGAGACGGCTTCGTCGTGGGTGGTGCAAATCAATACACCTTTACCAGCAGCAAGGCCATCGGCTTTGAGTACCACGGGCAGTTGTTGCTGGCGGATATAAGCCACACCGGCTTCGTAGTTGTCGGCGGTAAACTCCTGGTAGGCCGCAGTAGGAATATTGTGGCGATCCATAAAGGCTTTTGCAAAGGCTTTGCTGCCTTCGAGCTGCGCAGCATGCTGGTCGGGACCGATGATGAGCAGGTGTTGCAGCGATGCATCCCTTTTCAATTCGTTCACCAGGCCTTTTACCAGCGGCTCTTCGGGACCGATCACTACCAACCCGATACCCTTGTCGTGGCAGCACTGTTTGATGGCTGCAAAATCGGTAGCGGCAAAGGACAGGTTGGTGCCGCACTGCGCGGTGCCGGGGTTGCCGGGGGCAATAAACAATTGATCACAAAGGGGGCTTTGCGCCATTTTCCAGGCCAGCGCATGTTCGCGGCCACCCGAGCCGAGGAGGAGGATGTTCATGGTGTGTAAGTTCGATAAAGGATGAAGGCGGCGTTTCAGGTGTTTCAAAAGTTTCAGAAGATTGGAGCATCCTGGCTATCTCTTTTGAAACACCTGAAACATTTGAAACTGCTGAAACTTTCTTTCCCTTTTTGTTCGCCGCGAATATCGCCCAATCTTGTTAAAGAACCGGAAGCTGATCGTTGAAGGGGCATTTTACCGTACTTTGGAAGCTTTATTGGTTTTTATTTCCAAGCTTGCTTATCGCTTTATGTCTACTGTAATTGCTGAAAATGCGGTGCCGCAAAAAGGGCACCCCAAGGGATTGTACGTGCTCTTCGCCACTGAAATGTGGGAGCGCTTCAACTATTATGGCATGCGTGCCATCCTGATCCTGTTCATGACAAAGGCTTTGTTTTTTGAAGATGCCTTTGCTTCCAACCTCTATGGCAGCTATACCGGCCTGGTATACCTCACCCCACTGATTGGTGGGTATGTTGCCGACCGGTTCTGGGGCAACAAGCGGTCCATCATCATCGGAGGTTTGCTGATGGCCATTGGTGAGTTTATCCTGTTTTTCTGCGGTTCGTTGTACGATCCCAATGGGGAGGTGAGCGGATTGACCTCGCTGCTCTTCTTTTCCGGGTTGGGTTTTATGATCACCGGCAATGGCTTTTTCAAACCCAATATCTCCTCACTGGTAGGCCAGCTCTATCCCAAGGGCGACCGCAGGATTGATGCGGCCTACACGATATTCTATATGGGTATCAACGTAGGTGGTATGCTGGGACCTTTTGTGTGCGGACTGGTGGGCGACACCGGCAACCCGGCCGATTTTAAATGGGCCTTCCTTGCCGGCGGTATCGGCATGCTGCTTTCGGTGTTGGTTCAAAAGCTTTACCAGGACAAATACGTAGTGGCACCCGATGGTGCACCGCTGGGTGATGTGCCGCAAGCCATCCAGGCAACGGAAACCTCCGGCCGTAAAAGCCCCTGGCTTAACCCCGCCGTGATTGTACTGGGGTTGCTGGTGATGGCCGGCGCCTTTATCGGGATGCTGTACATCGACGCCAATGTATTTGGCTACCTCGGCTACCTGATGCTGGGAGCGGTACTTTTTATTGCCTTCCTGATCTTTTCCGATAAAAGCCTCTCGGCAGTAGAAAAACGCCGCGTGGCGGTGATCTTTATCGTGTCCTTTTTCGTGGTGTTCTTCTGGAGCGCCTTCGAACAGGCAGGTGCTTCGCTCAACCTCTTTGCCGACCGCCAAACGAACCGCGACCTGGGCTTTTTTACCGTTCCGGCTTCCTGGTTCCAGTCGCTCAACTCCACCTTTGTGGTGATCTTTGCGCCGGTATTTGCATGGTTGTGGCTGAAGCTGGGTAAGAACGAACCTGCAGCGCCTACCAAAATGGCCATCGGCCTGGCCCTGCTGGCGGTAGGCTACCTGTGGATCGCCAATGGCGTGAAAGACGTAGCTCCCGACACCAAGGTGAGCATGATCTGGCTGGTGGGTATGTATATGCTCCACACCTGGGGTGAGCTGTGTTTGTCGCCCATCGGGCTTTCGCTGGTAAACAAGCTGGCGCCGCTCAAGTTTGCTTCCCTGCTGATGGCGGTATGGTTCCTGGCCAACGCGGTGGCCAACAAGCTGGCAGGTGTGCTCAGCGCACTGGCACCCACCGAAGGCAAGACCACTTCCTTCCTGGGATACCAGATGAACAACAACTATGATTTCTTTATGCTCTTCGTGGTGATGGCAGGCGTGGCATCGCTGGTGCTGTTCCTCATCACGCGCAAGCTGCAGGCGATGAGTAAGGAGGTATAAGTTACCTGTACTGTATTTGCAAAGAGCCGTTCCGAAAGGGGCGGCTTTTTGTTTGCACGGAAAGGATTGCACGCAAAGGCGCTAAGGAGCAAAGACGCAAAGGTTTTTCACGCAACGATGCAACGGAGCCACGGCGCAAAGAATTTTAGAGTAGCTTTTGATTTACTTGAAGCTATCAGCTTGCAGCTTTCTTCGCGCCTTTGCTCCTTAGCGCCTTTGCGTGAAATGCCCGTTGCGTCGCCGCTCCGTTGCGTCGTTGCGTGAAACCCTGTTGTATTGCTTACATTAGCCGCCAACCAACCTCCTGTACATGTCGCAAGATTTTCAACCCTTTGTGCCGGCCCAAACCCGCATGAAGGAATTTACTCTCAAGGCCATCCTGTTGGGTTCGCTGTTCGGTATCCTCTTTGGCGCGGCCACCGTATACCTGGCCCTGCGGGCAGGCCTTACGGTATCGGCTTCCATTCCCATTGCCGTTATAGCCATTACCATTGGCCGCTGGCTGTTCAAAACAACCATCCTCGAAAACAACATCATCCAAACAACAGGCTCGGCGGGCGAAAGCATCGCCGCAGGCGTGGCCTTTACCCTGCCCGGGTTTTTGTTCCTCACTATCGGTACCGATGGCAGGAGCGTAGGTGCCAGCTACTTCGATTATGTTACCATTTTCGTGCTGGCCATTGTGGGTGGCGTGCTGGGTACCATGATGATGATCCCGCTCAGGCGCACACTCATTGTGCAGGAGCATGGCGTTTTGCCTTACCCTGAAGGCACGGCCTGTGCAGCAGTATTGAAAGCAGGCGAAAGGGGCGGCGACTTTGCCAAGACTGCTTTTTATGGGCTGGGTGTGGCCGTGGGCTATGCCTTCCTGCAACGCATCCTGCGCGTCATTGCCGAAGCACCGGTATATATGACGGCCTTCCGCAACCGCTATTTCCCTTCGGCCAATATCGCTGCCGATATCACCCCCGAATACCTGGGTGTGGGTTATATCATCGGTCCCCGCATCAGTGGCATCCTGGTGGCGGGTGGCGTGCTCAGCTGGCTGGTGCTCAACCCCCTGCTGGCCTCCATCATCGATCCCTCGCTGATTGCGGCGCAACTGGTAAAGCTGGGTTACCTCAAAGATGTGGCAGTGGCCGGAGGTCCCGGTGGCTGGAACCCGGTAACCAAAGAATTTGCAGACACCGGCTCGGCGCTGTACCGGGCCTATATCCGGCAGATTGGTGCGGGTGCCGTAGCGGCAGGGGGCTTTATTACCCTGCTCAAAACCATTCCCACCATCATCTCGTCGTTCAAAAGCAGCCTGCAGGGCGTGAAGGCCACCGATGCTACCGAAAGCGTAAAGCGTACCGACCGCGACCTGGATGTGCGGGTGGTGCTCTTTGGTTCCATCGCCCTCATTGTACTGATTGCTGTGCTGCCCATGATCCCGGGTAATACGGTGTTGAATAAGATCCTGATCGGTGTGCTGGTGGTGATCTTCGGGGCTTTCTTTGTAACCGTGGCAAGCCGCATTGTAGGGTTGATCGGTTCCTCCAACAGCCCTGTGTCCGGGATGACCATTGCTACCATCTTGGCAACGGCCCTGCTTTTCATTTCCATCGGCTGGAACGGCGCCGTGTACGAGCCCATGGTGCTGGTGGTAGGCGGCATCATCTGTATTGCGGCTGCCAATGCCGGCGCTACCTCGCAGGACCTGAAGACCGGCTATATCGTTGGCGCCACGCCGCGTTACCAGCAGCTGGCACTTTTTATCGGGGCCATCGTTTCTTCCATTGCCATTGGCATTACGGTAAAAATCCTGGACAATCCCACGCAGGAAATGCTGTCGCAGGGCATCACCCATGCTATCGGCTCCGACAAATACCCCGCACCACAGGCCACGCTGATGGCTACCCTGATCCGGGGGGTGTTGTCCTTTAACCTCGACTGGCAGTTTGTATTTGTGGGCGTGTTCCTGGCCATCGTAATGGAGTTGTGCGGCATCAAGAGCCTGTCGTTTGCCGTAGGCGCCTACCTGCCGCTGGCCACCACGCTGCCCATCTTTGCCGGCGGCCTTATCAAAGGGTGGGTGGAGCGGAAACAACAGCCGGTCAACCCCGAAGAAGAGGACCTGGGTAAGGGTAACCTGTTTGCTACGGGGCTTGTTGCCGGTGGCGCCCTCTTTGGCGTAGTAGTGGCATTCCTGCAGGCATTTCCTTCCACGGAGCAGGGTTTGCAGCGCATCAGCATGGAAGAAGGACTGGTGCAATCGCTGGGCGAGCAAGGTTTTTATTTATTGGGTGTTGCATTTTTCGTACTGATGTGTATCTTGCTATACAGAACAGCTAAAAAGCACTAACGTTTGCGCGCCATAACTTAAGAGCCCCGCATTTGCGGGGCTTCTTTATTTTTTATTGCCTTTCAGGCTGGCTTCTCCTCTTACCAGCCGCTCCAGGGGATGAAACATCACATGTTCCTGCTTGCCAATTTGCCAGGCTCTTAAAAACACCTGCCGGTAGTCGGGGCGGAAAATAAACGGCAGGGTCCGGTATACCAGCGCTGCTACCCGTGAAGCCCGCATCCGGATCATTTGGTCCAAGTTGGGGATATCGTTGATGCGTTTTTCCTGGTTGAACTTCTTGATGCTGGTGATATAGTGGTACACTTCAAAGGTGCGCTCATACATCTTGTTGCGCACCTTGGCGGTTTGCGCCGAATCGTGCCACCGGAAATAAGACAGGCTTTCTGGTATCACATAACAGTCGCCCATGGTGAGCAGGCGCAGCCAGTACTCTTTATCAATGAGCGCCACCAGTTTGGGGTTAAAATGACCCACAGCCAGCCCACTGCTCCGAAACATTACGGCCGAAGGCTCGCCGATCCAGTTCTTTCCGCCCTCACTTATCATATGTTTGCGGGCCTCCTGTCCATTTACCAGCCCCGTAAAAGGCCGTACTCTTTCGCGGTTGCGGTCGCCGAAATAGGTGTTGTAGGAAGTTACCAGCATCACACTGGGATAAGCTTCCATCACCGCCACAAACTTTTCGAGCAGGTGCGGGTGAAACTTATCATCGGCACATAGAAACTTGATGTACTCGCCACGGGCATGGTCCAGGCATTTGTTCCAGTTGCCTACAAGGCCCAGGTTCTTTTCATTTTTGTAATAAGTTACCCTTGGATCTTGCAGGTAAGGCCGAACTACTGCTTCCGTATTGTCGGTGGAGCAATTGTCCATGATCAGGAGTTCAAAGTCGGTATAGGTTTGTGCCAGCACACTTTGAATGGCTTCATCCAGGAACCGGGCGTAGTTGTATGTGGGTATCAGTACTGAAACTTTGGGTTTCATAATGGGTGTAGGTATGGTTAGGGTTAGGTCGGCAGGTGTTTGGTTTTTACTTAACTGGCGCACAGGTTTGTTTTTTCAAAACGTTTGTAGACGAATAGTTACAAGGGTTTCTATACTAAGTTTTAAACAAAAAATGTGCAAGCCATTGGCTGCACATTTTTTTCTGTTCCGGCTGTTGAAGTTTACCCCATCAAGCTGTCAGAACCAGGTTATTTTGTGCTGCCTCTGTTTGACTGTTGAAATACTGATCCTGTTCCTGTCGCAGTTGATCCACAAGCCGGCCTTCCGGGATGAGCACATCATCGTAGGTAAGCACCTGGTCTTTTGCGATGTCGCGTTTGAGGATGCAGCCTTCCGCCAGGCCAATGGGGAGCAGGTTTTCCTGTTGGGCCACGGGTGCGTTTTCGCAAAGACCATAGGTCATATAACCGCCTAGTCCGTCGATGGTAGCACCTGCTTTGAGGTCGGTTTTGGCAGTGGTCACCACTTCTACATAGGGCCTGTCCTTGGGTGCCAGGGCTGCATCGCCAAACAACACGGCGCGGGCCACCGTCAGCGGCACTTCAAAATGACACAGGTGGTAAGGCGTGTAAAACAGGTAGAGCGGGCCTTCACCCAACTTGTAGAGGTTGAGGTAATGCTTTTGCACGGGGTGGTCGTGGGTGCCCAGTACAAACACTCCGGGGCCGGGGTCGGCGCCTACCACATAGTCCACAATACCCGGACCTTCCAGCAAGGCTTCCAGCGGGTAGTGGTTCAGCACTTCTTTCAGCGGGGTGCCCGGGGGCAGGGTGGGGCCATACATACCGCGCTGGCCTACGCGCATACCGGTGGCATTGGCAACAATAGCCTGTTCAAATGATATTTTGCTGCCATCGGCAAAAGAGGTTACCATATAGGGGTTCTGTCCCCATTTTTTTGCAAAGCCTTCCTGCGTGGTAGGGTTTCGGTAGGGATCGTGCAAACCTTTGATATTGCCGCACAATACGGGCTTTACGCCAATGGATTGTACAAACCGGTACAGGTTCATGATCACACCCGGCTGGTCGCCATCCGAAACACTATAGATCACGCCTGCCTTGTCGGCATAAACTTTCAGGATGGAACCAATGGTACCATCCATTTCGGCGTTCATGGTGATGAAGTGCTTTTTGTTTTGAAAAGCACGCATGGCCACCTGTGTGCCAAATTCTACGGCGCCGGTTATTTCCAAAATGGCATCGATGCCTGCAGCGTCGCACAGCAAAAAGGGATCGTCGGTAACGCTTGCCTTGCCCGAACGGATATTTTCCTCCAGTTGTGCCACGGAGGCCACTTCGGCAATTTCCGTTACACCGGCGCCCTCATAGGCCTGCCTGGCCTTGTCCACGTTGCGGTTGGCAATGGCTACCAGCTCCATACCGGGAACATAGTTGCAGATTTGCAACGCCGTTCCTTTGGCCATAAAGCCGGCGCCTACCATGGCTACTTTTATGGGATTGCCCTCGGCCTGTCTTTTGGCAAGGGCTTTATCTACAATGATCATTCGTTAGTTGGTTTATGGTTGTGTTGCAATAGGTTCTTCTGCCATCACCAGGGCTGCATCGGTAAACAGTGGGTGGTTGCGGTCTTTTTCCGACACCACTTCGGGCTGAATGGGCCACTCGATATTAAAGGCAGGGTCATCGAAGCGGAAGCCACGCTCAGCTTTTGGCGTATAAAAACCGGTAACCTGGTAGGTTGCTTCGGTTTCATCTTCCAAGGTAATAAAGCTGTGGCCAAAGCCTTCGGGAACATAGAGCATCCGGTAATTATTGGCGGTAAGTTCCACGCCAATCCATTGTTTGAAAGTGGGGGAGCCGGGGCGCAGGTCCACGATCACATCGTAAAGGGCACCACGGGTGCAGCGAATGAGCTTGGTTTCGCCATAGGGCGGCAGTTGCATGTGCAGGCCCCGCAGCGTACCCTTCTTTTTATTATAGCTCACATTCGACTGAACGGCGTTGGTGTTGAGCCCGAGGGCTTCAAATTCTTTCTGGCAATAGGAGCGGCCAAAAAATCCCCGCTCGTCTTCTATTTTTTTTACATCAATGATGTAGGCACCGGATAACTTGGTTTCGGTAAAAATCATCGGGTTGTGGTATGTGGTTAATATAGCGTATGGGTTTGGGCAAGCCGGTACCCTGTTCAGGAATTTACCGGCGTGCTGCAAACCGTATCGGTTCAGGCGGTAGCCAGTTGGTTTTGGGGCACCTTTTTGCGCCATTCCAGCTGCTCGTCGATCAGTTCCTGCTCCTGCAGGCTGGTGAGCACCTTCAGGCGCATCAGCAGGGAGTTGCGGAAATCGCCGTCGCGGAAGTTCATGGCTTCCAGTCCATCCCGCAATTCTGCAATGGCTTCGTGCAGGTTTTGGGTGGGCTGGTGGTCGGGGGCCAGCGAAGCATACAGGTCGAAGCAAACCCGGTAAGAGCGCTTGTCGGGGGCTGCATTTTCGTTGATGGATACTTCCGTTCCCGGTATCACTTCGGCTACAGCGGCTGCCAGCTCTTTTACCTGGTAGTTCCAGCTGTTGGCGCCGGCATTGACAGCCAGGAAGCTGCCGCCATTTTCCTGTGGCCTTACAATTGCCCACTCAATGGCGCGGGCCATATCCTTTACATGAATCAGGGGGCGCCAGGGTGTGCCATCGCTGAGGATATTGATTTTGCCACCCGCTACTGCGCCGGCAACAAAGTCATTAAGCACCAGGTCGAGGCGCAGGCGGTTGCTCATGCCACAGGCCGTGGCAAAGCGGAGGCAGGTTACGGTAAACTGCTCATCGGCCAGGGGCTGCAGGTCCTGCTCGGTGGCCACCTTGGAGCGGGCATAAGCGGTAAGCGGGTTCAGGGTAGAGGTTTCTGTGCGGGGGCTGTCTTCGGCTGCACCGTACATGCTACAGCTGGAGGCAAAGACAAAGTTTTTAACGCCTGCCTGTTTTGCCAGCTTGGCCAGGCGAATGGCCGACCGGTAGTTAACATCCATGGTGATATCCTCGTAGCGGGTACCCATGGGGTCGTTGGAAATGGCTGCCAGGTGGATAACGGCATCAACACCTTCCAGCAGGTTGGCGGGCAGTTGGCGAACGTCGCCAAAATATTGTTGGTTCAGCCGGCTTTCGGGAAGTATGGGTGCATTGGTAAGACATGCGGCAAAATAGCCCATGTCGTAGCCAATCAATTCGGCATCGGGAAATACGTTGCGCAGGTGGTTGACAACACCAGGGCCTACATAACCCATGTTGCCTGTGAGAAGGACTTTCATGTTTTCTATCTGTTTTTACGGGTTAGCTTAGTGAATGATCTTGTGCATGGCGTTGGCCTTCATGATGGTTTTGTACCAGGGAGCGGTACCCTGCTGCCACATTTCTTCGAGCACGTGTTTGTCGCGCAGCGTATCCATGGGTTGCCAGAAACCGGTATGGCGGTAGGCCGATAGTTCGCCATCCTGTGCAAGGGCTTCCAGGGGTTCCTTCTCCCAGGAGGTTTCATCGTTGGCGATATAATCGAGCACTTCGGGTTCCAATACAAAAAAGCCACCGTTGATCCAGGGCATTTCGCTACCCTTGGGCTTTTCGGTAAACTGCTCGATCTTGGTTTCTTCCACCCCGAGGTTGAACACACCAAAGCGGCCAGGCTGCTGTACGGCAGTAAGGGTAGCCAGTGTGCCTTGTGCCCGGTGGAATGCAATGGCCTCGCCAATATTAATATCGCTTACGCCATCTCCATAGGTCATGCAGAAGGTTTCGTTACCGATGTATTGTTTTACACGGCGCAGGCGCCCGCCAGTCATGGAATTGTGGCCGGTATGAACCAGTGTTACTTTCCAGGGCTCGGTGTAGTTGTCGTGGATTTCGGTGGTATTGTTGCGCATATCAAAGGTGACATCACTATTGCTGAGGCAATAGTTGGCAAAGTACTCTTTGATCATATGCCCTTTATACCCCAGGCAAATGATAAACTCATTGATGCCATAAGCGGAATAAATTTTCATGATGTGCCAGAGAATGGGCTTTCCGCCAATCTCTACCATCGGTTTGGGTCTGACCCCACTTTCTTCACTGATCCTTGTTCCGAAGCCTCCCGCGAGGATTACTGCTTTCATGTAGTTTAGATTTGGTGATTAATTTATAGCCTTAAGTACCCCATCTTTTCTGTAAAAGGAGGGTTGGTACTGGGTGCTGTGCCCTGCACTGTATGCAGGCGCCACATGCGAAACCTATTTCATGGATAGAGGATACCAACCTTTCTTCCTGTGAAAAAAGAGGGCTTGGAAGGCTTTTCGCGGCTTATAGATCCTGTAAAGGTCAATGGCACCAGTAATGATGCATGGCTTTACCTGTGGAACGAAAGACAACAGGATAGGGATTGAAGATGTTCTTGCTGGACGATGGAAGTGGGAGGGATTCTTAGGATAGCAGAAGCTTTTTTCCCAAAAGGATGCAGCTAATATAGGAATAAATTATACCGTCATAATATATTTTTTTTCTGAATTGTTGAGATGAACTGTGTTGATTAATAGCATTTTGTACATAAACTTATTTAAATAATAGGCATTGCTCAACGCATAGTGGACCGGCACTTTTTAAGTGCCGGGTTGCTGCTGGTTCCAGGAATTTACCCCACTTCTTGTTTCAACCACAATAAGTCTGCCGAATAAATAAAGGGCATATTGTGGGAAAAAATTGGGCAAATACAAAGGTGTAAATAAGACATAGGTTGCCAGCATCTGTTGCACCTGCATCTTTCATTCAACCAGCGTATGCAGCAAGCAGCTAGGAAAGGTTTTGTCGCACTATTGCCTTTATATTGCCAGTAAGGGAGGTTGCCGGAGGGATAAGTACGGGTTGTAGCAGCTTTTTTATAGTGCCATCTTGTTATGGAGCAGTTGGCAACAAGGTGTAAATGATATCGCTGTCATTGGTTATTTGGCAGAATCGATTGTATATATGCCGGTATTCAGCAGCTAAGTAATATTTTAATGCCTGTAGCAAAAGCAGATTTGGGGATTATGGGGCAGGGGGTAAATAAAAAAGGCCCATAAGTCAGTGACTTACAGGCCTTCTCTTTTAAAATCAGCTGTAGGGGTAGGAGTCGAACCTACACGGGGCAATTAGGAAAAGGACACCGCTTGGTGGTCAACCCCTGTCGGAATAAACCGGCATATCCTTCCTTTATTTCGTAATCCCCACCCCCGAGACAAGAGGGCACGTCTGCCGAAAGTTTCGTCACCCCACAGTGTGTGTGATCTGCTATATCAACGATCTAACAGACACAAAACTAAAGACTAAGCCAATTGCTTCAAAATTTTTCAAGAAAAAAGAAAAAAAATTAGATAATATTTAAAAATTGTTACTTTTGTTGAAATCCATTCAAAACACCCGTAACAAATGGCCGCCAATTTGAATATTGACAAACTCGATCTGCAAATCATTCAGCATTTGATGCAGGATGCCAACATTTCGTACGCCGACCTGGGTAAAAAATTATTTGTATCACCCGGAACCGTGCACGTGCGGATAAAAAAGCTGCAAGATAACGGAATTGTAAATGGCACCCGCCTGCATGTAGACCTTAAAAAGCTGGGCTATGATGTGATCGCCTTTATAGGTATTTACCTCGAAAAAAGCTCGCTGTACGATACCGTAGCCAAAGAACTGCGCAAAATTCCCGAGATCGTTCGCATGAATTATACCACCGGCAACTACAGCATCTTTGCCGAACTGGTATGTAAAGACATTGCCCAACTGCGCTCCGTGCTCCACGACCAGATGCAGAAGGTAAAAGGTATTGAACGTACCGAAACCTTTATTTCGCTGGAAGAGAGCCTCAACCGGAGCGTTCAGGTAACTGTGGAAGAATAAGGTTTGGGGTTAAGGGTTGGGAGTTTGGGGTTAGGTGTTTTCAACCCTTAACCCCAAACTCCTAACCCCTAACTTTTTACATCCGTAGCATCCCTCAGTCCATTACCTACCAGGTTAAAGGCAAGCACCAGCAACATAATGGCGATACCCGGCACTAAGGCAAGTGCCGGGTTTTGTGTTATGATAAAGTTGTAGTGCTCCCGGATCATCAATCCCCAGCTGGGTGTGGGGGGCAGCACCCCTATGCCCAAAAAGCTCAGGCCTGCTTCAATAACAATGGCTGCCGCAAAAATGGAGGCTGCAATTACCAGGATGGGCCCAAGCATATTGGGCAATATGTGGCGGGTAATAATACGGGTATTGCTCACACCCAGCACCCTTGCCGCCTCTACATACTGGAGTTCTTTTACTGCCAGCACCTGCCCCCGCACCAGTCGGGCCACATTTACCCACATGGTGAGCCCGATGGCTACAAACACCTGCCAGAAACCTTTGCCCAGCAAAAGGGTGATGGCAAATACCAGCAGCAGGGTGGGTATACTCCACACTACGTTTACCAGCCACTGGATGGCCGCATCGGTACGGCCGCCAAAATAACCGCTTACCGCACCCAGCGAAACGCCTGCCAGCAGGGATATGATCACGGTTACAAGCCCTACCCCGAGGCTCACACGGGTGCCGATGATCAGCCGGCTCAGGATGTCGCGGCCAAACTTGTCGGAGCCCAGCCAGTAGGTGCGGCTTTCCACAGGGCTTTCGGCCAGCTGCTCCAAGCGGTATGCAATGGGCTCAGCCACGCCTTCATCAATGTAGTGTTGTGCAAATAGGCTATCACCGCTGACCCGGTACGAGCTGACGGGGATGTATAAAAAAGCATCGGTACGCCCCCCCGCCAGGCGGACCAGCAGGTTGGGAAGGGCTGGTTGGGGCTCTTTTTTGACCAGAATAAAATGAAAGGTGGTGCCAGGTTTGGCGCTGCCCGTTTCCAGGATCATCCTATTGGCATTGGGCGACCCGTCGGGTGCCAGCAGGTACCCGAAGATGCACAGCAGCAGGGCCAGGCCAATGAGGCACAAACCAGCCATGGCACCGGTATTTTTCCGGAACCTTCGCCAGGTGGCTTGCAGGAAAGAGTCATTGGCTTTATTCATGGAGCTTTTATTGCGTGCGGCGGCCTTTCCACTCGTAGCTTTTTTTGCGGCTCAACAGCCCAATGGCGATGGTGTACCCGATATGTAAAGGCTGCAGCAACGGAAAGTACCAAAGTAAGGCCTGCTGCCTGAAAAACCGGGCAACAGGAAAAAGGAAGGTCATTTCCACCGCTGTTTTTGTTGCCAGACAGGTTAGGGCTGCTATCCAGTATTGTGGCTGAAAGAAAGCCGTTATCAGCAGGGCGCCCACCCAACAGTTGAAGCCGTATACAAAAAACAGAACGGCCGTTATCCGTTTGTCCTGGTAATAAGTGGCCTTGCTGCTCCAGCGGATGCGCTGGCGGAAAAAGCTGCGCCAGCTTTGCTGCGCCGGTGTGGGCATGATGGCCCCGGGGTGCCTGAGGTAATGAATGCGCAGGGGTTGCTTTTGCCATATTTTGTACAGCAACAACATGTCATCACCCGATGCCCTGGCATCAATGCCGGTAAAGCCACCCACCTGGTGAAAAGCCTCCCGCTCATAAGCCAGGTTGGCCCCATTGCACATGCTGTGTGCCCCGGCCTGTACGCTAGCTGCCGTAATACCCTGGAGCATCATGAAGTCGAGGGATTGGAAAATACCCAGCAAGGTATTGTTTGCAGTAAAGCATACCGGGGCCACGATAAAGGCAGGTCGTTTTTGACAGTAAAATCCGGTCATCAGTTCCAGCCACCGGGGTGGAGGCAGGCAGTCGGCATCTGTAACAACTACCAGGCTGCCCTTTGCCTGGGCAACACCAGCCTCTATGGCTTTTTTCTTGGATGACTGGTTGGCACCTACTATCGGCTGTATCATCCGTACCCGCTCCGATAAAAAGCATCTCACTGCAGCTGCCGTGTTGTCGGTGGAATAGTCGTCTACAACAATTACTTCAAATCGACTTGTAGGCAGTGTTTGTCCATTTAGTGCTTCCAGTAAAAGCGGGAGATGGGCTGCTTCGTTGCGGGCCGCGATGATAACGGAGATAAAGGGCGGCGCGGCTGCGGGCTGCGGTTGAAAAACGGGTACCCGCCGCCAGTACATTTGGTAATAAGCAATCAGTAAACTATACCCAAGTAGCAAGAGTAGGGAAACGGCCCAAAGCATTGTGGTAAAACTAGGTAATACGGATGAGTATGTTACCTGGCCTGGTACCGGATGCCCCTAAAAGGCAAATAATACCTTCAAAAGCTTTATCTGTGGCAAGGGCTGTAAAATTTTTGGAGCCAACAAAAATTGCTTAACTTGGAATGGTTGTTTAAACAACCGTATGCCAAACAACCAATTTAAAAAGGGAGAGCTCTATAGTTTTATAACCGGTAAGGCATCCATTGCCATTGCCCGCAGGCTGCAGAAAAAGTTCAATGCATCAGGCTTGCAGCTCACCATCGAACAGTGGAGCGTGCTGTACCACCTGTGGAAGGATGACGGGAAAAGCCAGCAGGATTTGTGCAATGCCACCTTCCGCGACAAGCCCAGCATCACCCGGCTGGTAGATAACCTGGAGAAACTGGAACTGGTAAAACGGGTGCCCTCGGAGGCCGACCGCCGGATCAACAAGATCTACCTGACCCAACAGGCCCTGAAGCTGCAGGAGCAGACCATGGCCATGGCCGAGGAAACCCTGAACGAAGCCCTTGAAGGCGTACCTCCCGAACACGTAGACCTGTGTAAGGAGGTGCTGCAGCAGGTATATGATAACTTGAAATAGCCGGAAGTCGGGAAAGACAGAAAAGATAGAAGCTAAGCGGATCATTTGGCTGTTGAAAGGACAGGTATCAAAACATTTTTTAACCGGCGGAAAAGAATAGCGTGTTGGAAGGACAGAGATGCGATCCATCAGGGTCGTCTTTCCGGTCTTTACTGACTCTCCTGTCTTTCCCGTCTATATTCTAACCCCCCCTCTTGCCATGAACACCATACAAACAACATCCATCAAAGGCGGCGAATGGCTGGTAAAGCCCAGCGAAACAGCTGCCACTTTTATCCCCGAAGATTTTTCGGAAGAGCAGCGCATGATCCGCGACATGTGCCAGCAATTCCTGACTGCCGAAGTGTGGCCCCTGCTGGACCGCCTCGACAGCCTGGAGCCCGGGCTGATGCGTTCGCTGGTGGAAAAAGCCGGCGAGCAGGGCCTGCTGGCGGCCTCCTTCCCGGAGCAGTACGGCGGATTGGGTAAAGATTTTATCACCTCTACCATCATCAATGATTACCTGGGTGCGGGCCACTCTTTTTCCGTGGCGCTTGCCGCCCATACGGGTATCGGTACCCTGCCCATCCTGTACTTTGGTACCGATGAGCAGAAGGCGCGATACATTCCCAAACTTATTTCCGGCGAGTGGGTAGGTGCCTACGGTCTTACCGAGCCCAATAGCGGGTCGGATGCGCTCAGTGCCAAAACCACGGCCCGCCTGAGTGAGGATGGCAAACATTATATCCTCAACGGGCAGAAATGCTGGATCACCAACGGCGGCTTTGCCGATGTGTTTACCGTTTTTGCCAAAATAGACGGTGAGAAATTTACTGCTTTTATTGTGGAGCGCGGCATGGAAGGTTTTACCAATGGCCCCGAAGAACACAAAATGGGTATCAAGGGTTCCAGCACCGTGCAGCTGTATTTCCAGGATTGCAAGGTGCCGGTAGAAAACCTGCTGGGTGAAATTGGCAAAGGACACAAGATTGCATTCAACATCCTCAATATCGGCCGCCTGAAGCTTTGTGCTGCTGCCCTTGGTGGCGCCAAGATGGCTTTTACCACCTCGGTGGAATATGCCAATACCCGCGAGCAGTTCAAGCAGCCCATCGCTAAGTTTGGCGCCATCCAGCACAAGATTGCCGAAATGGCCATCCGCATGTATGCCGCCGAAAGTGCCCTGTACCGTACTGCCGCCTGGATTGAGGAGAAAGAAAAAGAATTGCTGGATGCCGGTCAGCCGTTTAACGAGTCGCTGCTGGGTGCTGCCGAGGAATATGCCATTGAGTGCGCCATCCTGAAAGTGATTGGTTCGGAAGTGCTGGATTATGTGGTAGACGAAGGTGTGCAGATCCATGGCGGCAACGGCTTTAGCGCCGAGTACAATATCAGCCGGGCTTACCGCGACAGCCGCATCAACCGGATTTTTGAAGGCACCAACGAGATCAACCGCCTGCTCACCGTGGACATGACCCTGAAGCGGGCCATGCAGGGCCGCCTCAACCTGATGGGTGCTGCCATGGGGGTTCAAAAAGAGCTGATGAGCATTCCCGATTTCGGTGAGCAGGATGAAACGCCTTTTGCTGCCGAAACAAAGCTGGTGGAAGGATTCAAGAAATCACTGCTGCTTACAGCAGGTGCAGCCGCCCAGAAGCTGATGATGGGACTGGAAAAAGAACAGGAGCTTTTGATGCACATCGCGGATATTGCCATCGAAACTTTTGTAAGCGAAAGCCTGCTGCTGCGGGTGCAAAAACTGGCAGAGCGGGGTGGTGATACGCAGATTTACCAGGATATTCTCGGCTGCTACCTCTACGATACTGCCGACCGGATTGCCAAGTACGGCAAGGATGCCATCAATGCTTTTGCCGATGGCGACGAGCAAAGAATGATGTTGTTGGGGTTGCGGCGTTTTACCAAGGCGCAGCCTTTCAACAGTAAAGAAGCGCGTAGACGCATTGCGGCACGGTTTATTGCCGACAATGGCTACACGTTATAAAACACAAAATAGGAGCTGCCATATTTTTTGATGTCGAAGTCACATGAGACAGGCCCTGCGCATAGCGGGGCCTTTTTGATTTCGGAGGATGGGTTTCGGATTTCGGTTTTAGCTCATCGAAATGACACCAAGCGTTTTCAAGATGGCAATGCTTAGCCCAAGGTTTCAACCATAGGTATCAAGCACCAGTGCAATGGATGCAAAACCGTTTCAACGGTTTTTGTGCCATTTTAATGGCGGTTAATTATGGGCTTATTCCTGACTTGAACCAACCGGAATCTGAAATCGTTAATCCGAAATCATAAAGTCGGGCACGTTTTTTTAATTTATGCAGCTAAATCTTAGCATATGCGTTGGATGGGCCGACAAGGAAGTGGAAACGTGGAAGACCGGCGCGGAATGGGTGGTCCCATTGCCGTAGGTGGTGGTATCATTGGCATTATTGCCTTAGTATTCAACCTGCTTACGGGGGGCAATGTTGATCCTTCGCAGATCAACCTGCCGGGGCAAACCAACCAAAGGGCCAGCAACCCGCAGGCAAGTGCAGAAGAAGACCAGTTGGCGCAGTTCGTCAGCGTGGTGCTGAAAGAAACGGAGGATGTGTGGAATGCCGAGTTTGCCAAACAGGGCGCCGATTACCCCGAGCCCAAACTGGTGCTGTTTACCGGGCAGGTGCAGTCGGCATGTGGTGGCGCTACGGCTGCCAGTGGGCCTTTCTACTGTCCAGGCGACCGTAAGCTGTACATCGACCTCTCTTTTTATAATGAACTGAAAAGCCGTTTTGGTGCTCCCGGCGATTTTGCCATGGCCTATGTGGTAGCACACGAAGTGGGACATCATATCCAAACCCTGATGGGTACCAGCAATAAGATGGCCCGTCTCCGCGGATCGGTGAGCAAGGAAGAATACAATAAATACTCGGTGATGATGGAACTGCAGGCCGACTTCTTTGCAGGGGTTTGGGCCAACCATGTTCAGGGCAAGGGCCTGTTGGAGGCCGGCGATGTGGATGAAGCCTTACGGGCTGCCAATTCCATTGGCGACGACCGCCTGCAAAAAGAAGCACAGGGCTATGTAGTTCCCGAATCGTTTACCCACGGTACTTCCGAGCAGCGGATGTACTGGTTTTCCAAAGGTTATAAAACCGGCGATATCAACCAGGGCGATACGTTTAGTGATCCGAGCTTGCAGTGAGGGGCGGGAAACGGGCAATGGGCAATGGGCAATGGGCAATGGGCAATGGGCAATGGGCAATGGGCAATACAGTCTTTTAAGGTACGAAGAAAGGGTTTTGCCTCAAGGCAATACATTGGCTTTATTACTTCCTTTTTAAACCGACTGTAGATTGGAAAAACACCAACTCCCTTTTCGCTCCATACACATGGGGCAATGCCCGAAAGCAACCAAAAACCAAAAACTAAAAACATAATACCCAAAACGCCTAACCCCAAACCCCAAACTAGCAATTATCTTTGCCGCCGAAGAAAAACACAATGAAACTTTCCCACCTTTCCGAAACACTGATTGGTTCTGAGATCGTAAAACTGGGCGGCGAGATCCGTGAACGCATCCGCAAGGGCGAAACCATTTACAATTTTACCGTTGGCGATTTTGACCCCAGCATATTTCCCATTCCGGCCGAAATGGAAGAGGCCATTGTAACGGCTTTCCGCCAGCACCTCACCAACTATCCCGCTGCTGAAGGCAACCTCGACCTGCGCGAAAGCATTGCCGCATTTACCCAAAAGCACCAGGGGTTGCAGTATGGTATGGATGAAATACTGGTGGCCTGTGGCGGTCGCCCGCTGATCTATGCCATTTACCGCGCCATTTGCGATAAAGGCGATCCCATTGTTTACGCGGTTCCTTCCTGGAACAATAACCATTATACGCATTTCGTGGAAGGCCAGCACGTAGTGGTAGAGGCCCGTGCCGAGAACAACTTTATGCCTACGGCAGAAGATCTGCGTCCGCATGTGCAAACAGCGGCGCTTATTTCTTTGTGCTCGCCGCAAAATCCCACCGGTACAACCTTTAAGAAAGCCGACCTGGAAGCCATCAGCGACCTGGTGATTGCGGAGAACAAGCGCCGTGGTGAAAACGAGAAGAAACTGTATGTGCTGTTCGACCAGATGTACTGGCACCTCACCTTTGGTGACATCGAGCATTACGATCCCGTATCGCTGCGCCCCGAGATCCGCCCCTATACCGTTTATGTGGATGCGGTGAGCAAGGTGTTTGCTGCCACCGGTGTGCGGGTGGGCTGGAGCATGGGCCCTGCCGAAATCATCGGAAAGATGAAGGCCATCCTGTCGCACGTAGGTGCTTGGGCGCCCATGGCCGAGCAAAAAGGCATTGCCCAATACCTGCACCAGGGTGAAGCCATCCAGTCTTACCTGAAAACCTTCAAACAAAAGATCGAACTGCGCCTGCGCAGTATTTACGATGGATTGATGTCGCTGAAAGCAGCAGGCCTGCCGGTTGATGCCGTAGCACCCGAAGCAGCCATTTACCTGACCATCAAGATGGACCTGGCCGGCAAACAAAAAGCTGACGGTTCAGTCCTTGCCGACCAGGCTGCTGTTACTTCTTACCTTTTGGAAGAAGCCAAACTGGCCATTGTACCTTTCTATGCTTTTGGTGCACCCAAAGATTCGCCCTGGTACCGCCTGAGCGTGGGTACCTGCAAGGAAGAAGAAATCGAAAAGATGATTGGGCAGTTAAGGGAAGCGTTGGTGAAGCTGAAGTA
>NZ_MTFE01000010.1:4903908-4982260 GCF_001953305.1 Cnuella takakiae | reverse complement strand
GAGTGGTGAGTGGTGAGTGGTGAGTGGTGAGTGGTGAGTGGTGAGTGGTGAGTGGTGAGTGAAACTCTTTAAGGTACGAAGGGAAGTTGGTAGTAGCCGGGATCTGTCATGCCGAACTTGTTTCGGCATCCCCTTCTTTATGCAGGTACTCCGAAGATAGCAGGAGGTGCCAACAAATGTCGGCATGACGGTGACCTCGGATGCGGTCATGCCGAACTTGTTTCGGCATCCCCTGCTATCACCAGAGACCCCAAAGGCAAAAAGCATCTGCCGAAACAAGTTCGGCATGACAATGTCTAAAGCCCGTACAAGCCCTCTATGTTTTTTAGCACAAACCTACTTGTAAGCCCAATAAAAAACAGCCATGAACGGATGACCAAAGTCATAATCCATTCATGGCTGTTGTCTTTATTTTAGCCTTGCCTGACGCCTCAATTTCTATTGATCAGGAAGTGGAAAGGTTTTAATACCGCGCTTTCACTGGCGGTTAAAATGGCCAGGTATTTACGGGTAATACGTGTTCGCTTGACCAATTCATGGGCGTTGCAAAACACATCTGCACATTCCACCGTGCGCAGCATTTGGTGCAGGCCTTCAAGTGTCTGCTCCAGCGATTCGGCATTACCTGCCGATTTATACAAAACCAATAAGTCGCGGTTATGGTTTTTCATACCACCAATTTTAGTAACCCACCATTCCTTTTTTTGCAGGACAGCCACATTTACTTCCTTTGCCCGTACCGGAGTAGAAATTTTTCTGGCAGCCTCCCATCGCAATTAGCATTGTCAAGAACAATGCCACCGCGGTAATTTTTTTCGCCATCATTTTAGTTTCCTAAAATAACTGAATTCGTAACAATTTAGTGTCTTAAATAGATCAATGGCGCCAAAAATACCGGGAAAATATAATGTATATGCGCCACCTAAAGCCCTTGTTGCCCCATTGGATTGGGGTTTGGGTCATGCTACGCGTTGTATCCCGATTATCCGGCACCTGCTGGCGAAGGGCTGGGAGGTGTGGCTGGCTGGCGAGCAACCTGTGCAATCCTTGCTACAAGCCGAATTCCCCAATTTGCCTTGGCTGCCTCTGGATGGCTACCGGGTAAGCTATGGTGCAACAGGTTGGGGTACGGCCTTGTCGCTGGCAAGGCAGGTGCCCCGCTTGGTGCGTTCCATCAGGGCAGAACAACAGTGGTTGCAGCACCAAATGTCCATACACCGTTTTCATCTGGTCGTTTCCGACAATCGTTACGGGTTATACCACCCGGCAGCCTATTGCATCTTCCTGGGACACCAATTACAGTTGCAAACGCCATTGGGTTTGGGAAAGCACCTGATGCGCAGGCTGCAGTATCGGTTTATCAACCGCTTCGATGCATGTTGGGTACCTGATTTCCCCGGCGCGGTTTCACTCGCAGGCAGCCTTTCCCACCCGGAGCAATTGCCGGCCATACCCGTTCGCCATACCGGGCCGCTTTCCAGGTTGGAGCAACCGGCTGCAGCACCTGCGCAACCCTATGTGTTGTTGCTGGTTTCCGGTCCCGAGCCGCAACGGTCTTTGCTGGAAGCCCTCTTTTTGCAACAGGCGGCTACAATACCCCGGTCTTTTGTGCTGGTTCGCGGGCTTCCGGGCCGGTGCCGGATACCTGCCGTGGCTGCCAACATAGAGGTGTACAACCATTTGCCTGCAGCAGCATTGCAGGATAAAATGGCTGCCGCATCCCTTGTGGTTTGCCGTAGTGGATACAGTACCATCATGGACCTGGCGGCAATGGATAAAAAAAGCATCCTCATTCCCACGCCGGCACAAACCGAACAGCAGTACCTTGCAAGGCATTTGCAGCAACAGGGTTTTGCCATGTGGTGCAGCCAGGCAGGGTTTAACCTGAACAAGGCATTGAAGGATGCAAGCCTTTTTGCTTTCCGTGCCTGGCCCCAAACGCCGGCATCCCTGTTGCAGCAGGCACTTGACCTTGATTGTACCCTTGCACTTGCAGGCAAGGTCATTTTTGAAAAGGAGTTTTCCATTGAGTCAGCACACCCATAATTTAAGAGCGCACCTGGCCGTACTGGCCACTAACTTATTCTTTGCGGCCAATTTTAGCTTTGTAAAACTGATCTCCCCCTTCCCGGTAGCGCCTATTGCCCTTAATGTATTGCGGCTGGCATTTAGCCTGGTGCTGTTCTGGCTGCTTTGGCTGCTGGCAAAAGAAAAACAGGGCATCCAACGCCGCCACCTGGGCCGGTTTCTGCTCTGCGGCATTACCGGGGTAGCCATCAACCAAACCTTTTTTATCAAGGGGCTTACGCTTACTTCCACCATACACGCCTCCCTGCTGATCATGGTGACACCATTGCTCATCTCCTTGTTTGCAGTGTGGGTATTAAAAGAAAAAATGACCCGCTGGAAAGCCATCGGTCTTGGACTTGGTATTGGCGGGGCGGCCCTGCTGGTGGCTTCCAAGTCGGGCGGCAGTACCGGTAGCAATCCTTTATGGGGCGATACACTGATCCTGATCAATGCTATTTCCTATGCGGCCTATTATATACTGGTGAAACCGCTGATGCAGGCTTATTCTTCCCTGCACGTGGTGCGCTGGGTCTTTACGTTTGGGTTGTTCCTTATCCTACCCTTTGGCTGGAGCGAAACCATGGCCATTGGCTGGAGCGCCTTGGATGCTGCGGGTATTTTCTCGCTCTTCTTCGTAGTCTTTGCAGGCACTTTTCTTACCTATGTGTTTACGGCTTATGGCATCCGACACCTGGGAGCTGCCGTCGCCGGTTCTTATATCTACACCCAGCCGGTATTTGCCGTCCTCATTGCCATCTTTGTTCTGGGTGAGCAGGTTACCTGGGATAAGCTGGTGGCTGCAGCGTTGATTTTTGCAGGGGTGTGGCTGGTGGGGAAATGAGGTTTGGGGTTTTGGGTTTTTAGTTTTTGGTTTTTGGTTTCTTGTTTGGAGTTTGGAGTTAGGAGTTAGGACAAACTTTCTAAAATAGCAGAACATATGCAGTGCTTTCCGGGTCTGTCATGCCGAACTTGTTTCGGCATCCCCATCTGTACACAGGTACTCCGAAGAAACCGACATACGCTAGGATGACAGTACCCGCGAACACTGTTCTGTCGAACTTATTTCTTTTTACCCTCTGTTGTATCAGGACCTGGTGAACTGTTCACGGTCTAAACCATTGCTTTGAAATGCAATCCTGTTTTGCAGCCAATCAATTCAACGGTTTCTCCATGCAGCCACAAACCGTTGAAACGGTATGGGATTTATAAATAATAATCCCATACCCACGGTTAAAACCGTGGGCTGGTTATTAACCTGTTTGATTGTTTGATAAAACAAAGATGTTGTTGTTTTTTTCCTCCATGCCTGCCGCTCTTTGTTGCATGTATGCTCCTTTGCAATGGAAACCCTGAAGCTTGCAGCTAATTCTTTGCAGCTTTGCCGGCGCAATCCTTCTGGTATCATTTATCCCTCATTATCCCAGCGGGTTTTTCGGGTAATCAAAAAACAGGAATTGCTTTTCTGCAGTTACAAATTCTTTCCAGGTAGCTACATCGGCAGCAACGGCAAAAACACTGCAGGTGGGCATATCATCGATCCGCACATTGGTAAGCATGTTGGCAAACTCGGTGATACCGGGATTGTGGGCAAACAGAATGGCAGATGCTGCAGTGTCGGGCAGGCCGGCAACAGTTTGGTAGATGGTGGCTGGAGCAGCATGGTACAAGCTGTCGAACAGCAGGATGTCTTCCTTTTCAATGCTGAATGCTTCTGCGAAGAGCTTGGCTGTTTTGTGGGCCCGTTTGGCCGTGCTGGACACAAACAGGTCAATGACGGACAGTTTTGCCTTTACCTTTTTGGCCATTTCGGGTGCGTCTTTTTTGCCGCGATCATTCAGGGGACGGTCAAAATCATCCTGTCCTTCATTGGCCCAGGAGGATTTTGCATGGCGTACCAGTAAGAGGGTTTTCATTACAGCAAGTTAAGGGTGTTGACGGCAACGGTAATAAAGATCAATGCCGTTGTTTAGTACGATGAAACAGGTTGCCTGCCAGCATCCGGGATTTTACCACACAAAAAAGGGGTAACGTTAAGTACCCCTTGAAACATGTGCTATGCCGTTTAGTAACCCCGTTCGTTGCGGCCTTCCATAAAGTTGATAAAGGCCTTATTCACCACGCGGTTGCCACCCGGTGTGGGGTAGTTGCCGGTAAAATACCAGTCGCCCAGGTTGCCGGGACAAGCCTCGTGCAGGCTTTCGATGGTTTGGTAAATCACGTCCACCTGTATGTTGATATCGGGTGGGGTGATCAGCTGCGCAATCTTCTTATTGAGTTCCTCAATGGTAAAAGGCTTGTACACCTGTTTCACCACGTTCTCGGTATGGAGCTCGCCGGCTTCGTTCAGTTCGATACAGCGGTCGTAGAGTTCTTTCAGCAGGTCTTCGCGGCCACGTTCTTTCAGCAGTTCCACCGCAGCGGTAAAGGCGATGAAGTCGCCCATCTTGCTCATGTCGATGCCATAGCAGTCGGGGTAGCGGATCTGCGGTGCCGACGATACCACGATGATGCGTTTGGGACCCAGCCGGTTGAGCATGCGGATGATGCTTTCCTTCAGGGTGGTACCGCGTACAATAGAGTCGTCGATCACCACCAGGGTGTCCACATCTTTTTGTACAGTGCCGTAAGTGATGTCGTATACGTGCTGTACCATCTCGGAGCGACCCACATCCTCAGTGATGAAGGTGCGCATCTTTACGTCCTTGATGGCGATCTTTTCCATCCGGATCTTCCGGTTGATCATTTCCGACAGCTTCTCGTTGTCGTAATCCTTACCCCAGGCCAGGATGCGTTCGATCTTGATCTGGTTGAGGTAGGCCTCGCAACCTTTGATCAAACCATAAAATGCCACTTCGGCGGTATTGGGAATAAAAGAGAAAATGGTGTGCTTCAGGTCGTAGCTGATGGCTTCCAGCACCTGTTTGCTCAACTGGTAGCCGAGGGCCTGGCGCTCTTTATAGATCTTTTCGTCGGAGCCGCGGCTGAAATAAATGCGTTCAAACGAACAGGCCCTGCGCTCTTTGGGTTCAATAATTTGTTCGATGCGGTAATCGCCGTTTTCTTCCACGATGAGGGCATGACCGGGCATCAGTTCCTTTACTTCATTTTCCCCTACGTTGAAGGCGGTACGGATAGCAGCCCTTTCGGAGGCGGCCACCACCACTTCATCGTTGGCAAAATAGTAGGAGGGGCGAATGCCATGGCCATCGCGGAACACAAAGCCGATGCCGTTACCCGCAATACCACCCACATTGAAACCACCGTCAAAAAGGGGCGCCGCTTTTTTCAGTACCGACACGATGTCCATGGTTTCGGGGGCGGCTTCGTCGGCTTCCACCATGTAGTGGTAAATAACCTCCATCATGGCTGCCAGGTCGCTCTGCTTCTGGAAATTACCAGGTGCCATCCCGATCTTTTCAAAAAGCTCCTCGGTGTTGATGAGGTTGAAGTTGCCTGCGAGGGCGAGGTTGCGGGCAGGGATGGTGTGGCGCTTGATAAAGGGGTGGCAGAAGTTGACATCGTTCTTGCCCTGGGTGCCGTAGCGCAGGTGGCCCAGCAACAGCTCCCCGAGGAAGGAGAGGTGGCCTTTCATCAGGCCGGGGTAATTGGCAATGTCTACGTTGTATTTCTGCAGTTCGTTGAATTCCTGTCCGATCTGGCGGAAGAGGTCGGCGATGGGCTGGGGGGCATTGCTGCGGAGGCGGCTGAGGAAAGGGTAACCTGGTTCCACGTTCAGCTTTACCGAGGCCACACCGGCGCCGTCCTGTCCGCGGTTGTGTTGCTTTTCCATGAGCAGGTACAGCTTGTTGAGCCCCCACATCACGGTTTTATATTGCTGCTGGTAATAGGCGAAAGGCTTGCGGAGGCGAACAAAGGCCAAGCCGCATTCGTGTTTTATAGCGTCGCTCATAGCGGTAAAAAAGAAGGCGCTAAGGTAGGGAGTGGGTAGCAAAAGATTTCGGATTTATGATTTCGGATTTCGGAAAGGAGCCGACGGGGGATTTCGGATCGGGGATCGCAGGTTTCGGATTTTGGCGGATTACCTTGGGGCCGGGCTTAATTTTTAGGTGCTAACCAGGCCTGGTTTTACTTATCCATAAAGCCTGTTCAACAAGGGCCCGGTGCCGCAATCCGAAATCATAATTCCGCAATCCCCATGTCCCGACCCATCATCAACCGCACCGTGTGGGTGCTTTCCCTGGTATCGCTTTTTGCCGATGTGGCTTCGGAAATGCTGTACCCCGTGGTGCCGCTTTACCTGAAAGAAATAGGGTTTTCCTTATTCCTGATTGGCGTGCTGGAAGGGCTGGCCGAGTTTACCGCGGGGTTGAGCAAGGGCTATTTTGGAAAGCGGAGTGATGAACTGGGCCTCCGGCTGCCCTTTGTAAAATGGGGTTATTTCCTCAGTGCCCTTTCCAAACCCCTGATGGCGGTATTTACTTTACCAGTTTGGATTTTTGGCGTACGTACCCTCGACCGCCTCGGCAAGGGGCTTCGTACCGCCGCCCGCGATGCCCTGCTTTCGGAGCAGGCTACACCGGCAACAAAGGCGCGGGTCTTTGGTTTTCACCGCAGCATGGATACTTTGGGCGCCGTGCTGGGGCCATTGCTGGCCCTGTTTTTCCTGCATGTGCTGCCGGGGCAGTACCGCGCGCTTTTTCTGTGGGCCCTTGTTCCGGGCTTGGTTGCCGTTGCCCTCATCTTCCTGCTCCGCGAGGTGCGCAAGCCAGCGGCATCGGTGTCCAGAGGCGGCTTTTTTTCCTTTTTCAAATACTGGAACATAGCACCTGCCGAGTACCGCAAGCTGGTGGCGGGGTTGCTGGTGTTTACGCTGTTCAACAGCTCGGATGTTTTCCTGCTGGTAAAAGCAAAAGCAGTAACCGGCTCCGATACCCAGACCATACTGGCCTATGTGGGCTATAATCTCTTGTATGCCCTGTTGTCCTATCCACTGGGCGCACTTGCCGACCGCATGGGGCTGAAGCGGGTATTTGTAGGCGGGTTGGTGGTGTTTGGAATTGTTTACCTCCTGTTTGCCCAAATGGAAAGCCATGCCTTGCTGTTTGTTGCTTTTGGCCTGTATGCAGTGTATGCAGCGGCCACCGAAGGCATTGCCAAAGCCTGGATCACCAATATGGCTGGTGGGCAAGATACAGGCACTGCCATTGGGTTGTATAGCTCAGGGCAAAGTATCTGCAGCCTCCTGGCTTCCTCGCTCACCGGGCTTTTGTGGACCCTTTTCAACAGCGCGGCCGCATTTTACCTCATTGCTTTTGTTGCCCTCGCCGTGGCTGTTTACCTGGCCTTGTTTGTCCGCCGTTTTCGCTGATTTGCGGATGCTTTTGTCCTTTGTTTGGCATGATAATCGTAAAAGATTAAACAGCAGTTACTTTAAATAAATGCTGGAGTGCATAAGCGGGGATAAGATTTTGAGGGGCTTCAGCAAAAAACATCAACGAGCAAAAATACCGGACGTATCCTGTGAATTGATGCTGGTGGTAAAGGTGGGTAAAAAGGTATTTATTGCTAACGTATGATGAACACCTGGGGCGATGGGAAACCATCGCCCCTTTATTTTACCAGAGCTGTACAGGATTTTGAAAGAATTGACCAGATAGGGGATATTCCATTCCGTTTTATTTGTTCATGGCATTGAATGGCTAATTATTTTCCAGTCTTTTCCACCTGGTCATTTTTGTCCCTCCTTCGGAGTTGGTTGCAGGGGTGCTGTGTACTGCTCTTTGTTGTATTAGAAATAGCATCCCTTCGGGGTTCATCTGGGTTGCTTAGTAACATTCGTTTGTAGGCTTAGCCTGTATGCTATTGGATTGCGGATAATGGATCCATGGTGATGTTTTGGGCAATTAGCTAAACAAACACTGCTTTTTTCATTGCTTCCAGCCTCCAGGGTTGGTACCTGCCGGCCCTTGCAGGCACAGGGCATAATTGCTATCTTCTGAGCATGTCCCAAACCAAAACTTTCTGGTGGACGCCAGCTCCCTTTTTGCGGCTCTTGCCTGCCCTGGCATTGGGTATTGCAGCGGGTTGGTACGCCGGGACTGCCGGTTGGATTTGGGTTTTGGCCGGCTTTATTTTCCTAATCCCGGTTGTCCTTTATCCATTTTTACCCCTCCGGTTGCAATACCCCCTGAAGGTGGTACCTGGCTGCTCCATCATAGGTATGCTGGTATGCCTGGGTGCATTGTTGGTGCAGCAGCACGATGTGCGCAATAAAGCCGCTTGGTTTGGTAAAGCTTACCAGGAAGAACCGTCCTTTGTTGTGCTATTGGCAGAGCCCTTGGTGGCAAAGGCAAACTCCTGGAAAGCCATTGGCCAGGTGCAGCAACTGGAAAAAGATAAAAGTTATGCTGCAGTGCAGGGGTCCATCATTTTATATTTCAAAAAAGCCCTGGATACTACCGGGCTCCGCTATGGCAGCCGCATCCTGTTGCGCAAGCCATTGCAGCCGATACAAAACAGCGGCAACCCGGGCGCCTTCGACTACCAGCGCTACTGCCTGTTCCAGGGGATCACTCACCAGGTGTTTTTGGCCGGTAATGATTTCCGGCTGCTACCCGGAAACGAGGGGGCTGCTTTTACCCGCATCCTCATCCAAAGCCGTCAGGCTATTGTGGGTATCCTGCGGCGCTACATCAGCGGCCCGCTTGAGCAGGGGCTTGCCGAGGCCCTCCTGATCGGGTATAAAGACGATCTCGACAAAGGATTGGTGCAGGCTTATGCCAATACCGGCGTGGTGCATGTGATCGCCATTTCGGGGCTGCACCTTGGATTGATCTATGGTTTGCTCCTGCTCCTGCTGAAACCTTTGCGCCGGCGGCTGCCGCTGCTGCACTGCCTTTTGGTTGTTTGCGGGCTCTGGGCTTTTTCGCTGCTGGCAGGCGCCCAGCCATCCGTGCTGCGTTCGGCGGTGATGTTTAGCTGCCTGGCCCTTGGCGAGTTGCTTTCCCGCAGGGCCGCAGTGCTCAACACCCTGGCGCTATCTGCTTTCGGACTTTTATGTTATAACCCTTTCTGGTTGTGGGATCTGGGTTTTCAATTGAGCTATGCCGCCGTTTTCAGCATTGTTGTTTTTTATAAACCGCTTTACCAGGCAATCTATTTTCCTAATAGGGCTATTAACCATGTATGGCAACTAGCAGCGCTTACCCTTACCGCGCAGGTATTTACCCTGCCCATCAGCCTCTATCATTTTCACCAGTTCCCGCTTTTGTTTTTGCTCACCAACCTGGTGGCGGTGCCCCTTTCCAGTCTAATCCTGCTGGGCGAAATAGCCCTATGTGCCCTGGCCTGGTGGCCTGCACTGGCAATATCATTGGGTAAGGGGCTGCACCAGCTGATTACGTGGATGAACAGCTATGTGCTGCGGCTCGATGGGTTATCCATTGCGGTGTGGGATGGCTTTGCCCTCACCGATATGCAACTGGTGCTGCTCTTTGTGCTGCTGGCCTTTGCAGGGTATTGGGTATTGCACCAAAACAGGGCAGCAGCCTTTGGTGCCTTGTGGGCCACCCTGCTTTTCTCGCTGATCCAGGCATGGGAAATAAGGACAGCCCGCAGCCAGCAAAGCCTTTTGGTATACCATACGCCAAGGCTGCCGGCGGCCGATTTTATTAGCGGGCAGACCGCTTTTTTCCGGGGCGACCCGCAACTGCTGCAGGAAGGGTTTGCCCGCAATTTTCACCTCAAGCCCGCCCGTACCTTGTTGCGTATAAAACAGGAGCAGGTATTAGAGGCTAAAGCCATTGAAGCTGGTGGCCACAAGGTTTTGTTCTGGCAGCAAAAAGGCGCGCTGCCCCTGTTGCCCGAAGTGCTGGTGGTAAGCGGCCGCACCCCGCCGCCCCGGTTTTTTACCCCACCAGATAAAAGGGTACAGGTAGTGCTCGATGCCTCTGTAAGCCGCTACCGAAGACAACAATGGCATCGTTTCTGCGATTCGCTGCGGTGGCCGATTCATGATGTACAGGAGCAAGGCGCCTTTGTCATGCAATGGTAGACGCCTACCTTTGCGGCTCCCGGCCGCAAGGCCTATCCTTTCGCCTCCCCAACAACCCGTTTATGAACAAGAAGATCAACGCAGCACTCATCTCCGTTTTTTACAAGGATGGTCTGGAACCCGTAGTACGCCAGCTGGAAGCGCAGGGCGCTACCATTTACTCCACCGGTGGCACCCAGCAGTTTATTGAAGGCCTGGGCATCAAGGTGGTACCTGTAGAGAACCTGACTACCTACCCCTCCATCCTGGGAGGCCGTGTAAAAACCCTGCACCCCACCGTGTTTGGAGGTATCCTGGGCCGCCGTGCCGTGGACACCGACCGCCAGGAAATGCAGCAGTACGGTATTCCGGAGATCGACCTGGTGATTGTTGATTTGTATCCTTTCCAGGAAACTGTGGCCAATACCACCGAAGAGAAAGCCATCATTGAAAAGATCGACATCGGTGGTCCTTCGATGATCCGCGGCGCTGCCAAGAACTTCTCTGATGTAACCGTAGTAGCTTCTAAAGATGATTACAGCAAGCTGGTAGATATTCTTGCTGCGCAAAACGGCGAAACCTCGCTGGAGCAGCGCCGTGCATTTGCCGCCAAAGCCTTCCAGATCGTTGCCGATTACGATATTGCCATCAACAACTATTTCAACCCCGAAAGCCCCATCAACGTGCTGGGCGCCGGTAAGCAAACTGTTTTGCGTTACGGCGAAAACCCCCACCAGACCGCCATCTTCTACGGCAACCTGGAAGAGACCTTTGCCCAGTTGCACGGCAAGGAGCTTTCGTACAATAACCTCGTGGACGTAGATGCGGCCATCGAACTCATTAAAGAATTCAACGGCGCTGATGCTGCTGTTTTTGGTATCATCAAGCATACCAACGTGTGCGGAATTGCTACACGCAGCACCGTTGCCGAAGCCTGGACGGATGCCCTTGCCGGCGACCCCGAAAGTGCTTTTGGCGGCGTGCTGGTAACCAACAAGGAAGTGGATGCGGCTACCGCCAATGCCATCTCCGAAATTTTCTTTGAAGTATTGATCGCACCTTCCTTTTCGGAGGAAGCCATGCAGGTGCTGCAAGCCAAGAAAAACCGCATTTTGCTGCAGTTGAAGAACACCAATACCACGGCCAATATTTTTAAAAATGCGGTGAACGGTACCCTGCAGCAAGGCAAGGACGCAGGCAATTTTGAAAAATGGGAAGAAGTGGGTGGCCGCCCATCTTCTGATGCGGAGCGCAAAGACCTGGAGTTTGCCAACATCGTGTGCAAGCACCTGAAGTCGAATGCCATCGCGCTGGTGAAAAATGGCCAGCTGGTAGGTAAGGGCTGTGGCCAAACCAGCCGCATCGATGCCCTGCGTCATGCCGTGGAAAAAGCCAAGCAGTTCAACTTCGACCTGAACGGCGCGGTGATGGCTTCGGATGCTTTTTTCCCCTTCAACGACTGTGTGCAACTGGGTCATGAAGCAGGCATTACCGCTTTTGTACAGCCCGGTGGCTCTATCCGCGATAAGGACAGCATTGCCTACTGCCAGGAAAGAGGCCTTGCGCTGGTGATGACCGGCATGCGCCATTTCCGTCACTAGTAGTTCCCAACACCTAACAGGTTTTTAAACCTGTTAGGTGTTTACCAAAAGACCTTGAAGGTTTTCAAAACCTTCAAGGTCTATAAATCTTCAAGGTTTATTCGTTTAAACCCGAATTATACTGCCGGCGGTTTACACGCAACCTATAAGGTCTTTAAAACCTTATAGGTTTTTACCAACAGCCCCATCCCTTATTTACCAAACGAAAAATTTATCCCGTGGCGCAGCAAGGCAATCAGGATGCGGTACTAGAATTACAGCCAGGCAGGAAAGCGGAAGGTAAAAGCCTGGCCCTGCTGGCCCTGGGCTTGGTTTGTTTTTTCTGGGGCACCACCTGGATCGCTTCGCGGCAGGGCGTGAAATATATGCCCGCCATGCAGCTGGCTGCCATCCGACAGGCACTGGGTGGCCTTTGCTATATCATCTTCTATTCCCTTAAAGGTGCGGCCTGGCCAAGGGGCCGCGAGTGGCGCAACATACTGGTATTATCCCTGTACAATTTTGTGTTGAGCAATGGCCTGGCTACCTGGGGAGTGAAGTTTATCCCCGCAGGATTGGCGGCCATCATCGGTGCCATCTTTCCCCTGTGGCTGGTAGTGATCGGGTTTGTGGTGGATAAAACAAGGCCTACCAAAAAAGCCATGCTGGGCCTGGGGATTGGCTTTGCCGGTATCTGCGTGATCTTTTATGAACACCTGTCCGAGTTGTTCAACCCCGATTTCCTATTTGGTATCCTCATCTCTGTTTTTGCCACCTGGACCTGGGCCATGGGTACCCTGTATATTAAGAAGCATGCAGCATCGTTCAACCCTTATTTCAGTCTTGGTTTACAGATGGCTATTTCCGGCACTTTCCTGTATGCAGTGATGGCAGCAACCGATACTGCTATTCCGCTTGCGGCCATTCCCTGGCAATCCTGGGCCGCAATTTTGTACCTCACGGTGTTTAGTTCCATCCTGTCCTTTGTGGCTTATTTGTATGCCCTGCAAAAGCTGCCCACCGCGCAGGTATCGCTGTATGCCTATATCAATCCGCTTGTGGCCATCGTGTTTAGTGCACTCTTCTTTGGGGAGCCGCTGACGGTATTCATTGTGGCGGGTACTTTGATTACGTTGTATGGGGTTTGGATGGTGAATAGAGCGGTGAGATAGGTTTGGGGTTTTTAGTTTTTGGTTTTTAGTTTTTGGTTGAGAGGTGGATGTTGCCGTAATGATGAAAACCGTGGGCTAAAAGAAATTACCAATGCTGGTACATTAATGACGTATGCTGGTTCAATTATTTACGACGGACAACAAGCGGCAGGTACGGATTATTAGTAGCCTGTTGTCTGCCGCTCATCGGCTAAATTGAATTTGCCGAACTGAATAACCTGAATCGGTAATACAATAAAAGAAACCCAGGCAGACAATTTCTAGCCCACGGTTTCAACCGTGGGTTGGTCATAGGTTTATACCAAAGAAGAAACCGTTTCAACGGTTTCTTGTATCGCTTGACAACAGTTATGTAGCATTAGTTTTCTAGGTTATAAAATGAAAAAGGGCACATGCAATCACTTGCATATGCCCTTTTTGTTTTGCGGTATTTCAAAAACCAAAAACAAGAAATCCCTAACCCCAAACTCACATCCCTGTTTCCGCTACAAACTGCGCATACACTTCGCGCCAGCCTTCAAACTCGGGGGCGGTGCCCAGCAGGTGGTTGTGCCAAACGGTACTCATGGTGCCACCAACGGAGCGGATTGTTTTCAAAAGCTCCCGCAGTTCGGCAAGGGTTTCTTCCGGTGTTTGTTTTTGCTGGTAGTAAGCGGTGGCATCCATAAAGCAGAAAGGATGGATCAGCAGGTTGGTTTGCTGTTCTTTTTCCAAATCGTACCAATAGTATGGGGTAGCCACGGAAGCACGAAACCCATTGATGGTACCATAACCCATGGAGTATTCGTGTTGGATGCCCAGGTCCTGCAGGTGGTGGTAAGTTTGGGGCATTTGCATGCGGATATAATGCTGCCGCGAGTGGTGCAGGTGCTGGTGGCTGGCTTTTTCTACAACTGCTTTTTCTTTGGCCAGTGCGGCTTTGTGATCGCCACTGTACCAGGAGGGATGCATGCCCAAGGTGTATTGTGACCCAAGCGCATGTACCAACTGGTGAAACTGCGGCAGGTGCACATCCGCATTTTTATCGTATTTGCCTTTTTCTATTGCAGCAAGGATGAAATATACCGGTTGGAGGTTGTGCTGCCGGTGCAGTTCGTCCAGCCATTCGTAGCTGTCGTACGGATCCTGGATTTTGCCTTTGAGTACTTTGATGTGGCGGCGTGCCTGTCCAAATTTCAGCCGGAAAATATGGTTTAGGATACGGCCCCAGCGAACTTTAAATGGCTTGAACTTGAAAGCCCATGCCAGGTCAATATCATAGGTGGGCTCAAAGGAAAACTGCGGCTTTTGCAGTTCAATACCTGGGAAGCGCTCTTCCAGCACGGTGCGGAAATCTTCCAGCCAGATATTGATCAGCGGCAAGTGCAGGAACTCTTCGCGGAAGGCGAGGGAAGCTTCGTGTGCAAAGCGGCCATACGCATCTTTGGCGTGCGGCAGGTACTCTTCGTAACGGGTAAGTAGATAAAAAATGCCCGCAAACAAATCGAAGCCCAGGTCGCAATTGCTTTCGAAGATCACCTTGTAGCCGTTGTGCGCCACCGCATGCAGGTTGAAACGGCGCTTCTCGCTTTCCGACAACAGGGGGCTGGGTTTGATGTACAGCTCACCATCACTCATCCGCTGGTGCGAGTAGTTGATCCTGGGATCAGTGGAATCAAGGTAGGCTGTTTCATTGGCCATCACCTTAAATGGGTGACCATAGTACCGGGTCAGGAAATCGGCAACATACTTCAGTCTTGGTGTAATGGAATGGGCGTACAGGAGCACAGGCTTTTGTTTTTACTGGTGGCAAATGGCACCGATGGTGAGTGATGAATGGTGAATCGTGAACGGTGAAACGTCAAACGTCAAACATGCATATAAGGTGACATTTGTTCATGGATACTAAATACCCAATACCTAATCACCAATCACCATTCACTTATCACTCCTTACTCATCTCTTCCCTTCCCGCCACAACTGGTTGAAGCTTTTCTTCGGGAAGTCCAGTTCGCCACGGTGGGCCTTCCATTCCGTCACAAACCTGTTGATTACCCAACCTTTCAGGTTGCCGGGTGCCAGGTTCATCAGGGTGCGGTGCATCATAGCCTGTTTCCATAATTTCCATGCCGTACGTTCGGCCACGGTGGACGCGCCTTCTTCCACCGCTTCGTGGCGGTTTTCCAGCAGCAACTCGTGGAGGTTGATCTTTACGGCGCACACTTCGGTACAGTTGCCGCAAAGCGAGGAGGCGTAGCTCAGGTGCTTCCAGCTGTCCATTCCCCGCAGGTGGGGTGTGATCACGGATCCGATGGGACCGCTGTAGGTAGTTTCGTATGCGTGTCCGCCAATATTTTTATACACCGGGCAGGCGTTGAGACAGGCACCACAACGGATGCAGTACAGCGCCTCGCGGCTCTTGGGATTGGCCAGCAGGTTGGTGCGGCCATTGTCCAGCAGGATCACGTACATCTCTTCGGGTCCGTCCACTTCACCGGGCTGGCGCGGGCCGGTAACAAGGGTGTTGTACACCGTCACTTTCTGGCCCGTACCAAAGGTGGCCAGCAGGGGCCAGAACAGGGGCAGGTCGTTGATGGAAGGAATGACCTTTTCGATACCCACAATAACGATATGCGTTTTGGGGTAGGAGCAACTCAGGCGGGCATTGCCTTCATTTTCGGTAACGGCAATACCACCCACATCGGCAACGATAAAGTTGGCGCCGGTTACACCTACTTCGGCAGCGGCGTACTTGGCCCGCAGCTTGTCGCGGGCAACAAGGGTGAGCTCGCTGGGTGTGAGGTTAATGTCGGTACCTAGCTTTTCGTGAAAGAGGCGGGCAACGTCTTCCTTGCTCTTGTGCATGGCGGGCGTTACAATATGGTAAGGCGCTTCGCCATCCAGTTGCTGTATGTACTCGCCGAGGTCGGTCTCCACGCTTTCGATGCCCTGCTTTTCCAGATAGGCATTGAGGTGGATTTCCTCCGTCACCATGCTCTTGCTCTTCACCACCGTCTTGCAGGCCTTGGCCGCACAGATCTTTCCTATTTCCGCAAGCGCCTGCTCAGTGGTTTCGGCCCACAGCACTTTGGCACCGCGGCTGGTGATCTGGCGTTCAAAAGTTTCGAGCTGTTGGTCCAAGGTCTCGATGGCTTCCCACTTGCGCATCTTGGCAATGCGGCGGGCTGCTTCCACATCGGTAAACTGCTTTTTGCCCACAGGCACCACGGCATTGTACTTCGAAATGTTGAAGTTGATCTTGCGGCGGTGCTCGCGGTCGGAAGCCTTGATGGTGCTCTTGGCTATAAAGGTGGCGGCTTGTTCGGCCATAGTATTATTTCCGGTTTGGTGTGGTTATGTCAAAATGTTCCACTGCTATCTGGTGGAGGGTGTCGTAGAACTCCTGTCCGAATTTACGGACCAATGGCTCTTTTAAGAACTGGTATACCGGAACTTTTAGTTTTTTGCCAAAAGCACAGGCTGGTTTGCACAATACATCGCGTGGCTCGTAGTTGGCCATGGTATAACCACTGGTCTCGATGAGGCGTATGGGAAACAGGTGACAGGAGATGGGTTTTTTCCATCCCAGCTTGCCATCATTGTAGGCCGCTTCGATGCCGCACTTGATAATACCTGCCGCATCGCGGGTGCCATAGGCGCAAAGACCGTCCTTCATAACGGGGGTTACGTAGCCAAACTCATCGTCGTGGGTAAACAGGCCCTGGCGCTCCAGCTCCAGGCGCCCTTCAGCGGTGAGGTAGGGCAGGATGGCTGCCAGGTTTTTGCGCACTATTTCCATTTCCTCCTCGGTTACGGGTGCGCCGGCATCGCCGTCTTCGCAGCAACCGCCCTTGCACTTGGCAAGGTCACACACAAATTTGGCTTCCACCACCTCGTCGGCCAGTACCACATTATCGATCTGAATCATAGTGCAAAGGTAACCAGTGATGAACAGGATTTTGGAGGGATTTAAAGGAAAAGTACCAGCTTGAGCGAGTGATTCGGTTTCTTGTGATCAGGATGGTTTTGTTCAGGTGACGACGGACAACAGACGACCGACTACGGATCCAGGAGTCGTCTGTTGTCCGTCGTCCGTCGTCAGTTGTCCTTCCCGCCACCTGCTACCTACCTCGGCAGCATAGATATAAGTGATAAAATAAAGAGGACTTTCAAAGTACAGGTGATTAGTTTTGAGCCCAAAAACAGAAACCAATGATTCATACAAAAGCTTACGCTGCCTATAGTGCTACCGAGCCCCTGGCGCCCTGGGAGTTCGACCGCCGCGAGCTCCGCGAAAATGATGTACAGATCGAAATTATTTACTGTGGTGTGTGCCACTCCGACATCCACACCGTGCGTGGCGAGTGGGGGCCTACCTATTACCCCCATGTGCCCGGTCATGAAATTGTGGGCCGTGTTACCAATGTAGGGCCTGCCGTTACCCGCTACAAGCAGGGCGACCTGGTGGGTGTGGGTTGCATGGTAGACAGCTGCCAGGGCTGCCCCAACTGCAAACGCGACCTCGAGCAGTTTTGCGTGGAAGGTATGAGCGGTACCTATGGCGGTTACGACCGTATTGATAAAACGCCCAACCAGGGTGGATATTCCAACCAGATCGTGGTACGCCAGGAGTTTGTGCTGAAAGTAGCAGAAAGCCTGCCGCTGGAAGGCGTGGCACCCCTGCTGTGTGCCGGTATCACTACCTACTCGCCCCTGCGCCATTGGGGTGTGGGCAAAGGCCATAAAGTAGGTGTGTTGGGATTGGGCGGACTGGGTCATATGGCCGTGAAATTTGCCGTGGCCTTTGGTGCCGAAGTTACCATGCTGAGCACCTCGCCTTCCAAGGAAGCTGATGCCAAGCGCCTGGGTGCCCACCGCTTTGCCCTCACCAAGGACCCCGAGCAACTGAAAGGCCTCAACAGCTACTTTGATTTTATCATCGACACGGTATCTGCCGAGCACGACTATGGCATGTACCTCAACATGCTGAACGTGGATGGTACCCTTATCTGCGTAGGGGCACCGCCCACACCGGCACAGATCTCTGCTTTCTCACTCATTTTCGGTCGCCGCAAGATCGGCGGTTCGCTGATTGGTGGTATCAAGGAAACACAGGAGATGCTGGACTTCTGCGCCGAGCACAACATCACCTCCGACGTGGAAGTGATTGCTGCAAAAGACGTGAACGAAGCTTACGACCGCATGATTAAAGGCGATGTGCGATACAGGTTTGTGATTGATATGAAGACGTTGTAGAAGGGAATGGTGAATAGTGAATGGTGATTAGTGATTAGGTATTGGGTATTAGGAATGGGGTGGTAAGTAAAAGCTACGGACATCCCATATTCACGTTTGCCGTTTCACGTTTTACGATCCCCTATTCACGATTGCCCATTCCCCATTGCCGTACAAAAAACGAAGCCCGCATAGGAATATGCGGGCTTTTTGTTAACCATAAGTATCACTGCCTAAAAACAGACTGGCGTCTAAACCCAGCCAAAAATTATTCACCCGGAAAACTATGCGAGGAAGGGTGTTACAATTGCCAGCACCTGCTGTTCGGTAAGGGGTTCGTCGAATGCTTCCGAAGCGTCGCTGGTGGAAATGTCCAGGCCATTGATGCTGGTAATGGCAACACCTGCCTGGGTTACATTTTCTTCACCTGCATAGATGGGTGCTGTTGCAGGAGGCAGGCCTCCCAAATCGTTGTTGGTGATCCAGGGTTTTACATCGGCACCACGGGCACGGCGCATGGAGCGGATATGCGCTGCGTGACGTGCTTCCACGGAATGGATATTCAGTGCGGCAGTCAGCACATCGTTGTTGGAAATAAGCTTGGCTGCCTGTCCTTTATAGGCCCGCACGCCGGTGTCCTCAAAAGCCTGTGCAACGGCCAGGAACGTATCGTAATTGGAGAACACATCTGCGAAAGCACCTTTGGCGGTAAAGTCAAAATTGGGCTTGGCTACCGGTGTGCCGCCGGCACCCTGTATGGCGGTTTTCAGGAAGTTGACGTGGGCCACTTCGTGATCGCGGATGGTGGCAATGGCGCCAGCAGCGTCACCCGCAGGTACCAGGCCTGCAGCAGCGGCACCCATGGTGTAATACTCCGCTTCCAGGTACTCGAGGGTTAGGGCATAGTTGAGCACATCCAGGATGCTGGTAACGCTTTGTCCATATGCTTTTTTGAACATCGAACCCATGGCCATGGGCACGGCTGCCAGGGCTACCTTACCGGCAAAAGAAGAGAACTTTTTCAGGGCAGCCCTGCGGCCATCCAGCCGGTCGTATACTTCCGGGTCTACCTTTTCGAACTGGTCGATAATATTATGGAGATTCATAAAGGGAGTAGTTTAAGATTGTGAGTGTAGTTACGGACCATGGTCGATGGACCATGGACAATGGTCTGCTTAATCAGTAGGCAGGTTGCTGGCGTTGATCTTTGTTTTGATATAAGTTGCGGCAGCCTGCAGCACTTCCATGGGTGAGCGGCTCTTGTCGAGGCCGTTGGCATCAATCACGGTATTGTCGGCAAAAGTGCCGTTGGAAATCAGGTCACGGATGGTGGCGGCATGCCTTGCTTCCACCGATACGATCTTGCCTGCCAGCAACAGGTAGTCGGGGTTGGTGAGCAGTTTGCCTGCACCGTTGTAAGCCGATACACCCAGGTCTTCAAAAGTCTTGGCGGTAGCCAGCACCGAGTCGCGGCTACTGAAATTGATGGAGGTGAAATCTACCTCAAGGCCGGGGATAGCATTGGTGCCCAGTGCATTTTTAAAGAACTCGCGGTGCGCTATTTCGTGGTCGCGGATTTCGTTGAGGTATTGCTGCTCCATGGCCGAAATACCACTGTAAGGAGTTAGTGCCACCTGTGTATAAAAAGCTGCTTCCAGTTGCTCCAGTGCATAGGCATAGTTGAGGATGCCCACATCGCTGCTGCCCAGGTTTACGCCGCTATTGCCCATTTCGCCTTCGCCGTTGTCGGTTTTGCCACAGCCGGTGATAATGAGTGCCGCCGAAGCACCTGCCATGCCGGTGAAGCGCAGAAAATTCCTGCGGGATACGGAACTGGCATTGAGGGGCTGTTCGGAAAGCTCGCGCTTCCGTCCATTGATGATTTCCATGATTTTAGTGATTAAGGTTTGTGAATTTGGTTTTCGTGTTCCGGGTGTTTGCAATTAGGTACGTAAGCAATACAACCTTCGGTTTTACATTGCGTAAATTTTTTTGTTGGGGGTGTTGGTTGAATTTTTGGGGTTATGGAGTGCATAATTATGGCTTAACTGTATGCAAGGCTGGCACCTGTTCGCTTGTAGCATATCTACTCGTTCAACACTGTCACCACTCGTGCACCTGTTGCTGCTGCTGAAATAGGGGGGCAATAAAAAAATTGCAAACAATCCTGCGTTGCATTTATTCAAATAACTATGCCACCGATAGCCAATCTTTCGGAACTGATCCGGACCATGCA
Source organism: Cnuella takakiae (assembly GCF_001953305.1). Classification (GTDB taxonomy): domain Bacteria; phylum Bacteroidota; class Bacteroidia; order Chitinophagales; family Chitinophagaceae; genus Flavisolibacter; species Flavisolibacter takakiae. The sequence goes on along the minus strand of NZ_MTFE01000010.1, from coordinate 4,961,995 downwards.
ACCCATGCAACAGCCGGGTAGTTATGTTTTTTGTACCCTGGTTCAATTGCCGCCCATGCTGGCCCCTGAAGCGCTGATGATTTTCAGGGAACAGGAGGGCATAACGGTAATTGTTACCGAAGCGGTAGCCCAACAGTTTGGGTTGCCTTATAGCTTTGTGGCGGCATGGATCACCCTGCAGGTGCATTCTGCGCTTGATGCGGTGGGCTTGACTGCTGCTGTTGCCACGGCCCTTACAACAGCGGGCGTTTCCTGTAACGTGGTGGCCGGTTATTACCATGATCATTTGTTTGTGCCATTGGCAGAAGGAGGCAGGGCCGTAAAGGTGTTGGAGGAGCTGGCGAGAACAGGGTAGTTGAATGTTTCGACCAAGACAATGCAATCAACTTTCTTCCCAAGTACAGTTACGCCTGCCTTGGCATCCTGAGCGCGGCAAGGGACCTGGACTATAAATCAAATGCAAATGCGCAACCAGTGTTCGGTTACGCATTTGCATTTAACGATACAACCCAGACCCTTCGCTGCGCTCAGGATGCCAGGAAAAAGTATTGTAAAAACAGGGGAAGCGAACGGCACTTACACGCTTCGCTTCTCCTGTTTACGCTTGTCAGCTACCTGCTGCATCAACCCCCATTGAGGGGCAGCGTAGCCCAATGGTTGCCATCCCTTGCAATCAGTGCTTCGGCATCTTCGGGGCCCCAGGAACCGGCAGCATAGTTGGGAAAATCAACAGGTGGCTTATTGCCCCACACTTCCATAATGGGATCGATGATGGCCCATGCGGCTTCCACCTGGTCGGCACGCATAAACAAAGTAGCATTGCCTTCAATCACATCCTGCAATAAGGTTTCATATGCTTCGGGCTGTGTTTCGGATGTGTTGTTGAAATAGTTGAACACCATATCCACAGGTTGCAGCGCCATATGCGGGCCGGGTTGTTTGGCCTGGAAACGAAGGCGTATATCCAGCTGTGGCGATATGTTGATGAGCAGCCGGTTGGGGCGCCAGGTGTCGGTGGCCTCCGGCGGGAAAGCATAGCTGGGTGCGTTCTTGAACTGGATGGCGATGTGCGTGGTCTTTTCTGCCAGGCTTTTGCCGGTACGGATATAAAAAGGCACGCCGTTCCAGCGCCAGTTGTCTACAAAAAGCTTTACCGCGGCATAGGTTTCCACACCCGAATGTGGATCTACGCTTTTCTCTTCACGGTAGGTTTGCATCTTCTTTCCTTCCACCCATCCCGAAGCGTATTGGCCCCGCACGGCATGGCTATGTACTTCTTCGCGGCGGTAGCGGCGGATGGCTTTCAGCACATCGTGTTTCTTGTTGCGCACTTCATTGGCGTCAAAAGAAACCGGTGCTTCCATGGCCACCATACACAGCAGCTGGAGCATGTGGTTTTGCACCATGTCGCGGAGGGCGCCGGCGCCTTCGTAGTAAGCCCCACGGTCCAGCACCCCTACGGTTTCGGTTGCGCTTATCTGTATGTGGTCCACATAGCGGTGGTTCCAGATGGGTTCAAACAGGGCATTGGCAAAACGAAGCGCCAGGATGTTCTGCACCGTTTCCTTACCCAGGAAGTGATCGATGCGGAAGATCTGTTCTTCGGCAAAATATTTACGCAGCAGGACGTTGAGTTCTTTGGCACTTTGCAGGTCGTGGCCAAAAGGTTTTTCAAATACCAGGCGGTGGCGTTGGGCATCATTTGCCAGGCCGTTTTTGCACAACAGTTCCGCAATGGTGGGTGCCAGCTGCGGTGCCACCGACAGGTAGTACATAATGGTGGCGGGTGCTTTCCACTCGCCTTCCAGTGCTGCCACTTTTTTCACCATGGCTTTATAGCCCTGTTCTTTGGTAGCGTCTACCTGCAGGTAGTCGACGTGTTTTGAAAAATCCTCCCAATGTTCCTTTAAAGCTTCGTTGCGTCGGGCATGTTCGTCGATGCCTTTTTTAATGAGGTCGCGGTAGGCGGCAGGCGTCATTTTGTTGCGGCTCAAACCGGCAATATAAAACTGCTCGGGCAGGTGCCCGTCGAGGTAGAGGTTGAACAGTGCGGGCAGGAGCTTGCGTTGTGCGAGGTCGCCGGTGCCGCCGAAGATGAAGATGATAACCACAGATTTGTATGATTTAAAGTGAACCGCAGATTTGTATGAACTGGAACCGCAGATTAGTAGGATTAGAAATGATTAGTATGATTTCAATGTTCTATAGTTTATATGTATGACAAAAAATTTGCTGCTTGCTCGTACTTCAACTTTGGTTCAAAAAAAGACCTCGGCTTTATTGATCACTCCTGGTGCAAAAGCAAGCTTGTGGTCTTTAGGTCATACAAATCATTTCTAATCCTTCTAATCTGCGGCTTCTGCGTTCCACTCGGTGTGAAACACGCCGTCCTTATCTATTCTTCGGTAAGTGTGGGCTCCAAAATAATCCCTTTGTGCCTGCACCAGGTTGGTAGGCAGTTGTGCACTACGGAAGCTGTCGATATAAGCAAGCGCGCTGGCAAAAGCGGGTACCGGTATGCGTGCCGCAATGGCCTGCGTAACCGTATTGCGCAAGCCCTGCTCGTATTGCTGCACCAGGGCCGCAATGTTTGCATCCAACAAAATATTCGGCAGTTGGGCATCCTGAGCAAAGGCCTGTTCAAAACTGCCCAGCAGCGCCGAGCGGATGATGCAGCCACCTTTCCAAACCTGTACTACAGAGGGCAGGGGAATCTGCATGGCTTCTTCTTCGGAGGCCATGGCTATCATGCTCAAGCCTTGTGCGTAGGCGCAGAGGAAAGCTACCACGAGGGCACTTTCCAGGTCGCGGGTCAGGCTTTCGGTATTGGCGATGCTGTTATTGCCTTGCTGGTACAGCCCGGTAGCTTTCAGCCTTTGGCTGCGTACCCCCGAAATGGTGCGGGCAGCCACGGCTGCATCAATGGAGGGAATGGCAACGGGCAGGTTGAGCGCCTCTTGTGTGGTCCAGCGGCCGGTACCCTTGGAGCCTGCTTCATCCAGGATGATGTCCACCACATGCTTGCCGGTTTCGGCATCGATGGTGCGGAAAATATCTGCGGTGATATCAATCAGGAAAGATTGAAGGGGCCCTTCATTCCATTGCTGGAAAAGGGGTTGCAACTGTTCGTTGGTATAACCGGCACCGCGGTGCAGCAGGTCGTAGGCTTCCGCTATAAGCTGCATCATGGCATACTCGATACCATTGTGCACCATTTTCACATAGTGCCCTGCCGCGCCACTACCCATATAGGCAACACAGGGCTTGCCGTCGGTTTTGGCAGCAACGGCTTCCAATAAGGGTTTGAGGTATTGGTAGGCTTCCTTGTCGCCACCCGGCATCATGCTGGGACCGAGGCGGGCACCCAGCTCACCACCCGATATGCCCATACCAAAGAAGTGGATGCCCTGGTCCTGCAGGTAGGCAATACGGTGGAGGGTGTCTTTAAAAAACGAGTTGCCGCCGTCTATCAGGATGTCGCCGGCTTCCAGGTAAGGTAGTACCGAGGTGATCGCCGCATCCACCGCTTTGCCGGCAGGCACCAGCATCATCAGTTTACGGGGTTTTTTCAGTGCCAGCACCATATCGGCCAGTGCCGCGGCACCTTTTACGGTCGTGCCGGGATGGGCGGCTTCTTCCAGCGCCTGCATGCGTTCGGGGTTGAGGTCATAGCCTATCGTTGCATATCCGTGATCGGCGAGGTTGAGCAGCAGGTTGCTGCCCATCACACCCAGGCCAATCATGCCAAAGTCGTATTGTTGGGGCATGGTGGGGGAGGAGGTTTGTTTAAGGGGTTCAATTCGTTCAACTAGTTCAATAGGTGCCATGTGTATAATGGGTTCTACTGGTCAATGCGGTTCAAAGCCACCACGGTTTGAGTCCGCATGAGGCTATTTGCAAATTCCGCACCCGTCCATTGAAGGTTGCCTAGGCATGGCACCTATCGAACTGATTCGACCCATCGGCGCCGCTCATTTTGTTGCTGGCGGAGGGGGGGGGTGCGGGTTGCTGTTGGATTTGCGGCCAGGAGGAGGGTTCTTTTTTGCCGCCATGACAGGTGTAGCAGGTTACTTCCAGTTTGTTTTGCAGTCCGGTCCAGTCCTTGTGCCAGTCGAAGTATTTTTTGTTGATGCGCTGGGTCATCTTCATCATGTTGCGGGCAATGCCTTTGTGCTCGTTGGCATCGGAGGCAAAGTCCATGGCCTTTTGCTCCTGGTTGAACACATGGCAATAGTTGCACTTTACACCCAGCGAGGCGGCGAAATGTTTCATAATGACATCCATCTGTGCCTTCGTGGTGTTTTTGGGCAATACCTTGAGGTTTTTGTATTGGGCGTCTTCGGCGGGACTAAAAGCGAAAGCGGCCGCAATCAGGGCAGTAAACAAACCCACTACAAGAGATGATTTTTTCATGGCGGGTGATTTTGTATTGAATGTATTAAAAATAAACAGCACCCAATAGGTAGGAAGGTTCTCACAGATAATACGGATGACACGGATGTTTGGAAACTGAGTTCAATGGGTTTAAAAGGTTTTAGGAGTTCCAGAAGTTTCAGGAGGAAAGGATGATAGCTTCATAGGATTGTGTTGGCTGGATTCCGTTTTAAATCTCATTCCGGCTGAAGCTGTGGTTCCAACCAAAAGCCATCACCATTCCTGGTTGCTACAATTTACCAATGCCCCGAAGCCTATGTTAACGCCTATCAAATAATTTCTCCACCATTACACTCATCCGTGCTATCCGTGTTATCTGTGAGAAACACACCCCACCTTACCTTTGCCTCCCAAACAAAAACATTATGGCTAACCTGATACAGGAATTCAACGATTACCGTGCACGGATGAACGAGGTTATTCTGAGCAAGAACAACCTGGTGATGAAAAGACTCTGGAACCTGGATACCAATACCTACGAGGCGGGCGCCCTGGACACCAAGACCAAGGAAATGCTGGGCCTGGTGGCTTCCATGGTACTGCGTTGTGACGATTGCATCAAGTACCACCTGGGCAAAGCACACGAAGAAGGGGTAACCACCGCCGAACTGTACGAGGTGTTTGCCGTTGCCAATATCGTCGGAGGCACCATCGTAATTCCGCATACCCGCCGCGCCGCCGAATACTGGGAAGAGCTGTCGGCCCAGTAAGAAGCAGTGACATGATGCAACTTTTTGCCGGTTCGTTGGTTCCAACTGGGCAATTGCTGCCGATCCCTGTTGCAACGCCAGAATGTTGCAGCAGGGATGAGCGGCCTTTCTATACAAGATCATAAAGATGCGCAGCTGATTGACCCTCACAGCGATTTATAACATTCCTGTGATGGAAATCACTTGTCCGGCCCCCCATATGGGGGTATCTTTGCGGTCCGAAAGAAAATCAATATGTCAACTGCAACTATATCGGCTCCAACCATACCTTCTTTAACCCCCAAGGATTTCGCTACCGACCAGGAAGTACGCTGGTGCCCCGGTTGTGGCGACTATTCTATTTTGGCGCAGGTTCAGAAGATCATGCCTACGTTGGGTATTGCCCGCGAAAACATCGCTATCATTTCGGGTATTGGCTGTAGCAGCCGGTTCCCGTATTATATGAATACCTATGGCATGCACTCGATCCATGGCCGCGCCACAGCGGTGGCCAGTGGCCTGAAGGCTGCCCGCCCCGAACTGAGCGTTTGGATCGTTACCGGCGACGGTGACGGCCTGAGTATTGGTGGTAACCATACCATACACCTGCTGCGCCGCAACTTCGATGTGAACATCATGCTGTTCAACAACCAGATCTATGGTTTGACCAAGGGACAGTATTCGCCTACCTCCGAAGAGCAGAAGGTGACCAAGTCAACCCCTATGGGTTCGATCGACCACCCCTTCAACCCGCTGGCGCTGGCCTTGGGTGCCGATGCTACGTTTATTGCCCGCAGCATGGACCGCGATCCGAAGCACCTGCAGGCCATGTTGCTGCGTTCGCACGGGCACAAGGGCGCCTCTTTCCTGGAAATCTACCAGAACTGTAACATCTTCAACGATGGTGCTTTCGAGGTGTTTACCGAAAAAGGTTCCAAAAGCGAAGAGACCCTATTCCTGGAGCATGGTCAGCCCCTGGTTTTTGGTGCCAACCGCGACAAGGGTATCCGCATCAATGGTTTCAAGCCTGAAGTGGTGCGCCTTGCTGACGGCTTCTCTGCCGACGACCTGTGGATCCATGACGAGACCGACCTGATCAAGGCCCAGATCCTTACCCGCATTTTTGATGATCCGCGTATTGAGGGCCACCTGCCCCGTCCGTTTGGTGTGTTTTATGCCGCAGAGCGCCCCTGCTACGAAGATGTGCTGATTGAGCAGATTGCCGTGGCCAAGGAAAAGAAAGTGGCCGACCTGGATAAACTGCTGCGGGGTAACGAAACCTGGAACATCGTATAAACAGCAAGCTGCTGTTCAATTTACCTGAAAAGGGCTGCCTTTATGTGCAGCCCTTTTTTTTAAGCAGCATGGGCTTAAATAACAAAGCGGCTATTCCGGGGGAAAGCAGCTTTGCTGTGCACGTCCAAAGCAAATAAATAATTATACAGTTGTTTCGTAATTAATGTTGCTTGATTACAAAAGGAACAGGTTAATGAGCAGTAGTAATAGTTGTTTTTAAATTTTGGTATTTATAAATAGCTTGCTCCGGACAGGTTGCAGCATAAAGGCGGGATAAAAGTTAGTTTTGGTTGTCCTGCAATATTCCGTAAGTATTGTAGTATAAAAACTACCAAGTTCTTCCATCTTCTTAAATTGCCTGGGTGAGTCGGAACCTGCCTGCTATCCCTGAGCACCAATTAGCCCTTCTGAAACAGCGTATAGAGCATACCTGGGGCCGGCGTATCAATATCTCGGCCGATTGCGAACGACTGCATAGCCATATTGTCCAGGTAACCGGGCAATCTATTTCTCCCAACACCTTGCGGCGGATCTTTGGTTTCCTGGAAACGAAGGGCGGGCCAAGCTTGCATTCCAAAGGTATTTTAGCCCGGTATTGTGGGTACGATAGCTGGGAACTGCTGGTAGACACCGGAAGGAACGAAAAGTTTCCTGTTGAACCCATTTTTCAGGATGCCTTGTTTTACCTCGATTTTTTTGGAATAGAAGTAAAACATGAAGGTGATATCAACTACCACAATGCCTGCCGCAAAATTGCAAAGCGCATACTGGCTAGTGAGCCCCTGTTCAATAAACTGGCGGAGCCGCTTGCCATGCACAAAACGGCACAGGTATTTTTTTACGAACGTTTTCCATGGCCCGACGGGCTGGCCGCTCCTTATTACCAAAGGGGGATAAGGCTGTACCTGCAATACAAGCGTACCCGCGAGGCGCAACTGTTTGGCAATAGCCTGCTTTTTCTTTCGGCCCTTTTGTGCAATAACCAGGCAAATGCTGCCGCAGCAATCAACAGGATAGCAGGGATCGTTTGCCCACCCGGGATGCACCATTTTATTACCGCAAGAAGGCTGGGATCGCTGATCCTGTACAAAAAGCTGTATTCGGGTGAAGACTACTCAGCGGAACTGGAGCAGGTGCACCGGCTTGCCAAACATACCGGGGTGCCCGAAAAGGTTGGCTTCTGGCGGTTCCCCTATTTTCATTTTATGATTGCCGACTACCTGAACCTGGCAGGGCTGTTTGCCGACAGCCATCAGGTAGTAGCCTCCTTTGTGCCTACCTATGGCAACAAGTATGTTATAGAACAGGGATACCTAGAAGCGTGGGAAGTAGTACGGCATATCGCCCTGCATGAGCGCGACCCTGAAAAGTACCGGCGTTGGTTTGAGCAGTTTAACCAGTGGGATCACCTGGATTTTCTTTTTCATAAGTTTTACCGGCTACAGGCCCTGACCATTTATTGCAGGCTGAGCGGGGCCAGGCAGGTGAAGAAAAGGTTGCAGGAAAAACAGGACCTGGTGCAGAATACAGGCTTTGTGTTTTTTGATGTCCATGAACGAGATATGAATGCATGACCTTTTCCATACATGGTGTACCAGGCACCGTATTGTTTATAACTCACCCAAGATGCCTTGCAATGCCATTTTGGTAATGGGGATAAATTAAGCTTTTAGCCTGGGCCTGTTTTGCGGTTCAATGCGGATGGCTGCTGCTAATTTTGCGGCCTTATGTACGATACACTTTCCGAGCTGCTGCTCCCCATCGACAAGATGATGATCTCCGAGGACATGGGTTACCGCGAAGGGCAGATTGGCTACACCATCCTGGCGCATGAAGATGAAGGCTTGCCTGATTTTGAGCATGCCGATATTGTGCTGGTAGGCTGCACCGAGCAACGGGGTGCCGGCCTGCTCCACGATAATACCGCCGCTGATGCCATCCGCCAGGAGTTTTATAACCTTTACTATTGGCACCACGATATTCAGATTGCCGACCTGGGCAATATCCGCACCGGCAAAACCGTAGCCGATACCTATGCCGCCCTGAAAATGGTGCTGCACGAACTGAACGAAAGCGGAAAGCTGGTGGTGGTACTGGGTGGTTCGCACGACCTGACCCTGGCCCAATATCATTGTTTTGCCGACGATAAACAGCAGATTGATGCTGTAGGAGTTGATGCTGTTGTAGACATTCACATAGAGTCGCCGCTGAAGTCGGAGAAGTTCCTGCTCGACATTCTTACCGCCGAGCCCAACTTTATGGGCCACTATAGCCACTTGGCATTCCAGAGCTTTTTTGTACACCCGCGCATGCTGGAAACCATGGACAAGCTCCGCTTCGACTGTTACCGGGTAGGGCATGTACGCGAAAAGATCGATGAAATAGAACCATCCATCCGGGGCAGTCATATCCTTTCATTTGATATCACCGCCATTGCCAATGCATATGCGCCAGCCAACACCTTTTCGCCCAACGGCCTTACCGGTGAAGATGCCTGCGTAATCATGCAGTATGCCGGTATGAGCACCCATATGCGCAACATCGGTATCTATGGCTTCCGTCCCGAGCAGGACCGCGACAACCTCACTGCCCGCCAGATCAGCCAGATGCTGTGGTACCTCGTGGATGGCCGCAGCCGTGGCCTGCGCGAGGCGCATATTACGGAGCGCGAATCGTTTAATGAATTCCATACCACCTTTTCGGATGTAGCCACCACCTTTTTGCAAAGCAAACGCACCGGCCGCTGGTGGATGCAGATGCCCAACAAGAAGTTTATTTCCTGCTCCTACCGCGATTACCAGGTGGCAGCGCAGAATGAGTATCCGGAAAGGTATCTGCGGTATTTGGAAAGACCATAATACCCCCTGTCCCCCTAGAGGGGGAACTTAGGCCGGAGTGGCTGAGGGTATTAGATAGTGTCTTGCAGATTAAGTTTTGATGGGAACACAGATGAAACGGATGGAACAGATGGGAACAGATATCCGTTTCAACCGTTCAATCCGCGTTCCCATTCCGAAATCAAAAAGAAAAAACAAATTGGGTTTTATAGAAAACAACAACGCCCCTCTGCTGCAGAGGGGCGTTGTTGTTTAAAGTTATGTGTGACCTAAGTTCCCCCTCTAGGGGGACAGGGGGTGTGAACGAGGTATTACCAGATCTTAATCCTCTTCTCCGGCGCTACATACATCTTATCTCCAGGCTGGATGTTGAAGGCTTCATACCACGCATCGATATTGGTTACCGGGCCGTTGGCGCGGGCCATACCGGGCGAGTGGGGATCGGTGAGGATCAGTTGGGCCTGTGTTTCGGGCAGGGCATTGGAACGCCATACCTGTGCCCAGTTGAGAAAGAAGCGCTGGGCGGGCGTAAAGCCGTCGATCTTCTTGCCTTCTTTAAATTGCTTGGTCTTGGTAAAGGCCTCATAGGCCATGTTCAGGCCACCCAGGTCGGCGATGTTTTCACCCAGGGTGAGCTTGCCGTTTACATGGATGGTGTCCAGTACGGTAAAAGCATTGTACTGCTCCACCACCTGGTTGGCGCGGCTCTTGAACTTGGCCTCGTCTTCCTTGGTCCACCAGTTCTTCAGGTTGCCGTCGGCGGCGTACTGGGCGCCGTTGTCGTCAAAGCCGTGGGTGATTTCGTGACCGATCACCGCACCAATGCCACCATAGTTGATGGCGTCATCGGCACCAAAATCGAAAAACGGGAACTGCAGGATACCGGCAGGGAAAGCGATCTCGTTATTGGAGGGGCTGTAATAGGCATTGATGGTGGGCGGTGTCATGCCCCAGCGGGTTTTGTCAACAGGCTGACCGTAGCGGGTCACCATGTCGTTGTAAGCCCACTGGCTGGCGCGGCGCAGGTTGCCCACAAAATCATTTCGGTCGATCTTGATGGATGCGTAGTCTTTCCAAACATCGGGATAGCCGATCTTCTTGGTAAAGGCATTGAGTTTTTCCAGCGCTTTCACCTTGGTTTCATCGCTCATCCAGTCGAGGCGCTGGATACGGCCGGCAAAGGTGGTTTCCAGGTTTTTTACCAGTTCCTGCATCCGCACCTTGGCTTCGGGCTTGAAGTACTTGCTTACATAAAGCTGTCCCAGCAGGTCGCCCAACTGGTTGTCGATGATGCCCGACACAAACTGCCAGCGTGGCGACATTTCCTTCTGGCCGGTAAGCACCTGGGTCATGGCAAAGTTCTGCTGCGCAAAAGGCTTGGCCAGGTAGGCGGCGTTGTTGTCGATCACACGCCATTTTAGGTAAGTCTTCCAGTCGCTGAGCGGCACTGCTGTGAGCAGGGCATCAACGGTTTTAAAGAAAGAAGGGTTGTTGACCACCAGGCTGTCGGCGCCTTTCAGTTGCAGGTTGCCCAGCATGCCGTTCCAGTTGATGGAAGGCGTGGTAGCGCTGAAATCTTTTACCGCAAACTTGTTATAGGTCTTATAAGGGTCGCGCATTTCCACGCGGCTCATTTGTGCTTTTGCAAGCGCCGTTTCGATGCGGAGTACGGCATCGGCGTGGGCGGCTGCGGTGGCGGCATTTTCACCCACCAGGGCAAACATCTTGTTCAGGTGTTGTGCATAGGCATTGCGGATGGTGGTGCTGCGGTTGTCAGCCTTCAGGTAATAATCACGGTCGGGCAGGGTGGTACCGCCCTGCGAGAGTTGGGGAATGTATTTGGTCACATCCTTGCGGTCCTGCGAAACAAAGAAGCCAAACAAGGCACTGCTGATACCCTGGGTGCGGGCATAGGCGATCTCGTTGAGCAGGCCGTCCACGTTCTGGATGGCATCGATGCGCTTCAGGTCGGCGGCAATGGGCTGGTAGCCCATTTTGTCAATGGCCACGGTATCCATACCACTCAGGTAAAGGTCGCCGATCTGCTGCATTTTGGCATCGGAAGTCTTCTTCGATGCTTCGGTGAGCAGGGTCTGCAGGCGCTTGGAGCTTTCCTCGCGCAGCACATCAAAAGAGCCCCAGCGGGTTTTGCTGCCGGGAACGGGGTTGGCTTTCAGCCAGGCACCGTTGGCATAGAGGTAAAAGTTATCGCCGGGCTTTACAGATAGGTCCATATTGGCCTTGTCGATATACTTTGTGGGCTTCTTATCGCCGGGAGGCGCAAAAGCCAGCATGCCGGCCACGGCAACACCTGCCGCAAGGGTCGTAGCTAGTTTTCTCATGTTGAACGATCCGTTTTTAAAGAGGCTCTAAGTTAAATGGAACAGCTGATTTATATGATTGGAAATGACTTGTATGATCTTAAAGTTGTGCAAACCCTTTTGTTTCACGCCGAGGCCGCAGAGGAGCAGAGAGCGCAGAGGAATTGCTTCCGATAAGAAAGTGATACTTGAAACTTCAGGTGGCGTTTAAAAAATCCAACCGGATGTTATGAATGCTTCCAAAAGCAAGTGCCCCACAAAGTTGTAGGGCACTTGCTTTATAGTTCATAGAAACCATTTTTAATCTTACAAATCTGCGGTTACCGGCCGAACTGCTTATCCAGATTCTCCTTCTTGAACTCCATATAAGTGGGCCTTCCGGTAGGCGTGGCATTGGGTGTGGCACAGGCAAATAGGTCGGCTACCAACTGCTGCATTTCGCGTTCACTCAATGAAGTGCCCGCCTTGATGGCCTGTTGCCAGGCTACGGAGCGGAGCAGCATCTCCCGCCTGGTGAGTTTGAGTTCGCTGTTGAAATGCTTGTACTGTTCCAGGATGCGTTCCAGGATAATGCGTTCGTTGCCGCTGGTGATATCGGCAGGCGTGCCCTGCACCACGAAGCTGTTCTTGCCAAAGGGCTCGATGGTATAACCCATCTGGTTGAGGTCTGGGACCAGCTCGCCCAATAGCATGGCATCGGCTGTGCTCAGCTCGATGGTAGCCGGGAAGAGGCTGCGTTGCGTGGCGATGGGCTTGCCCTGAATGCTTTGCACCAGGCGGTCGTAGAGTATGCGCTCATGCGCCGCCTGCTGGTGAATGAGCAGGAACTTTTGCGCGGCAGGCATCAGGATATAGGTACCAAAAAGTTGGGTCAGCTTGACTTCGGTGATGCCGGAAGGGGCACTGGTGAACTGGCTGTGGCTGGTAAAGCTGCTTTGCACCGGTGCTGTTTCAACTGTCGGCTGCGTTTCCGGAACGGTTTCCATGGCGGCTGCCAGCAGGCTGCTGAACCCGGGTTCGGGTTTCAGGTCTTCTTCGGGTGAAACAAGACCGCTGCTAACAGAAGGTGCCGGTGTGCCGCTGCTGAAATCGCGCAGGCTGGGAAAACCGCCACCGCTGCTGCGGCTGGGTTCAATCTTGTGGGCTTGTCCGGCCGAAGTAAATGCCTGGAACAGCGAAGTGCCGCTTGCCGCCGACTTCTGCTCTTCGGTATAGGGCTTTTGGACCGAGTCAAGACTTTGGATGGACGCATCGAGGTCAAAGTCCAAAGTAGGCGTGATGCTGAACTGCGCCAGTGCGTGTTTTACCGCCGCCTGCACAAAAGCATACACAATCTTTTCGTCTTCAAACTTGATCTCCTGCTTGGTGGGGTGTACGTTCACGTCCACCTGCGTGGGGTCGAGGTCGATAAAGAGCACGTACATCGGGAAGGCATCGGCAGGAATCAGTTCCTGGTAGGCATTCTGTACCGCGTGGTTGAGGTAGGCGCTGCGGATAAACCGGTTGTTGACAAAAAAGAACTGGTCGCCCCGGGTCTTTTTGGCCGTTTCGGGTTTACCCACAAAACCCTGTATGTTCAGGTAGTCGGTCTCTTCTTTAACCGATACCAGTTTATGGTTGTAATGGTTGCCGAGCAGTTGCACGATGCGCTGCTTGAGCGAGCCTGCTTCCAGGTGGAAGAGCTGCTGCCCGTTGCTGTGGAGCGAAAAGAAGATAGCCGGAAAAGCAAGTGCCACCCGCATGAACTCGTCCACGATGTGGCGCATCTCTGCGGGATTGCTTTTAAGGAAATTGCGGCGTGCCGGCACGTTGAAGAAGAGGTTCTTCATGCTGATGCTGGTACCCACAGGTGCCGCCACAGGCTGCTGGTTTACCACCATGCTGTTCTCGATATCGAGGCAAGTGCCCACCTCATCTTCGGCGCGTCGGGTGCGCAGTTCCACCTGAGCAACGGCAGCAATGGAGGCCAGCGCCTCGCCCCGGAAACCCATGGTGCGGATATGAAAGAGGTCGTCGATGTTGCGGATCTTGGAAGTGGCATGCCTTTCGAAAGCCATGCGAGCATCGGTTTCGCTCATGCCCGAACCATTGTCGATTACCTGCACGAGGGCCTTGCCCGCATCGTTGATGATGAGCTTTATTTCGGTAGCGCCAGCATCCACGGCATTTTCCAGCAATTCCTTAACGGCGCTTGCCGGACGCTGGATCACTTCGCCTGCGGCGATCTGGTTGGCGATATTATCGGGAAGTAATAAGATTTTGTCTGCCACAATTACACAATTCCTTAAGCTTCAAAAATAGGCATAAGGCAGGGATTTGGCGGCCGCAAAGCCTCCTGCCAACTTATCCACGGCCGTATTTAACCATTCCATACCACGCCTGGACAATCGTTTGCCCTAATGCGGGTGCCTTGACAGCCAAGGTGCCTGTTGCCTTTGCCCTGCTGCTTTAACTTATACACATCGATAAGCAAGGCAGCAAAAACGCATATATCCCTAACTTGTGCTTAGTATGAGGAAGGTATTAACCACGGCCCTGTTGTCGCTTGCAAGCTTTACGGCAGTACTGGCCCAGCGCGGCAGCAACCTGCCACAGAAAGCCTGGGTAGACAGTGTATTCAAGTCGCTCACCCCGCAGCAAAAGATTGCCCAGTTGATGGTGATCCGGGCCCATAGTAACCTGGGTTCCGACCATATAGCTGGTGTTGAAGGCCTGATACGCAAGTACAATGTGGGCGCCCTTTGTTTTTTCCAGGGCGGACCCGTTCGGCAGGCTAACCTTACCAACCGGTACCAGGCCCTTGCCCAAACGCCGCTGCTGGTAACCATCGATGGCGAATGGGGGCTGGGTATGCGCCTCGACAGCGTGACCCGTTTTCCATACCAGGCTACCCTGGGTGCCCTTACCGATACCGCTTTGGTGTATGAAATGGGCGGTGCCGTTGGCCGACAGATGAAACGCATCGGGGTGCATGTGAACTATGCACCTACCGTGGATGTCAACAATAATCCCAATAATCCTGTAATTGGTTTCCGCTCTTTTGGCGAAAATAAGGAGCAGGTGGCCCGTATGGGCATCGCCTATATGCGGGGCATGCAGGGAGCGGGCATCATGGCTACTGCCAAACACTTCCCGGGCCATGGCGACACCGAAGTGGACTCGCACTACGATCTGCCGGTGATCAACAAAAGCCGCGCACAGCTCGATTCGCTGGAGCTCTATCCTTTCCGCGAACTGCTGAAAGCCGGCGTGGGCAGCGTGATGGTGGGTCACCTTTTTATCCCTTCCATCGATAACCGTCCTAACCGCCCTACTTCACTGTCGCATAACGCCGTAACAAAAATCCTCCGGGATGAGCTGGGTTTCAAAGGCCTCATCTTTACCGATGGTATGGAAATGAAGGGCCTTACCAAGTTCTTCCCTGCCGGTGCTGCTGCGGTGGAATCCTTGCTGGCGGGCAACGATATGCTTTGCCTGCCCGAAGATGTGCCTGCCGCCATCAGTGCCGTGGAAACAGCGGTAAAAAAGAAAAAGCTGAAGTGGAAAGACATTGACGAACGGGTGCGCCGGGTGCTGGAAGCCAAGTACCAGCTTGGACTGGCCCAGCCGCAGGTGGTGGAGACCACCAACCTGCTGGCCGACCTCAATAAAGAAACGGCCCGCATCAACGACCTGGTGGCCCGCAATGCCTTTACCGTGCTGCGCAACGAAGACAATGCATTTCCCATCGCTCGCATGGGGAATAAAAAGCTGGCCTATGTGGGTATTGGCGCCGTTGCTCCCACGGTTTTTGGCGACAGGCTAAAAACCGACCTTGGTGTAGATGCTTATTATTTTCCTGCAAAAGGCAGTACTGCCGGCGCCGACAGCCTGATGGCGCAACTGGATACCACGAAGTATGCCGCCATCATTGTTGGCGTGCACAACTACAGCCTGCGGCCTTCCGGCAACTTTGGATTGAGCGCTGCCTCCCTGCAACTCTGGAACCGCCTGAGCAAAGACACCACTACGGCTACCGTGCTGTTTGGCAATGTATATGCGGCCAAAAACTTCTGTACTGCCCGCAACCTGGCGGCTGCCTACCAGGACGACAGCATTACCCATGAAGCCATTGCCGATTTTATGATCGGTAAATACGCCACCAAGGGCAGGCTGCCGGTAACGGTTTGCGGCTTCAAGCCGGGGTCCGGTCTATCGGTGAGCAACCTCTTTGCCGTAGGCTTTGCGCCGCAGTGGCTGGCCATCGACAGCATTGCCCGCTGGGGGCTGGAGCGCCGCGCCTATCCCGGTGCGCAGGTTATTGCCCTGCACAAGGGCCGGATCGTGTACCACAAAACCTTTGGCCGGCTGGAATTTGACGAGTCCAGCCAGACCGTGACTTTCGACCACATTTACGACCTGGCTTCGGTTACCAAGACCTCAGCTACTACGGTGGCGGTGATGAAGCTGTATGAAGAAGGAAAAATTGATATCGACAAGACTTTGGGCGACTACCTGCCCATCACCCGCGGAACCGACAAGCAAGGTTTGACGCTCCGCAATATCCTGCTCCACCAGGCGGGGTTAAATCCCTTTATTTCTTTTTATAAAGAAACCATTGACCCGGCCACCGGCAAACCTTCCGACTCCCTGTACCGCACGGCCATTGAGCCCAACTTCACCATTCCTGTTGCCCGCAACCTCTACCTCCGCAACGACTGGAACGATACCATGATGCTCCGCATCATGCAAAGCAAACTGGGCCCGCAGGACAAATATGTGTACAGCGACAATGATTTCATCCTGTTGGGAAAGATCGTGGAAGCCGTAAGCGGCCAGCGCCTGGACCAGTATACCTACAACACTTTTTACAAACCCATGGGAATGACCACTACTTCCTTCCGTGCCGG
Source organism: Cnuella takakiae (assembly GCF_001953305.1). Classification (GTDB taxonomy): domain Bacteria; phylum Bacteroidota; class Bacteroidia; order Chitinophagales; family Chitinophagaceae; genus Flavisolibacter; species Flavisolibacter takakiae. The sequence goes on along the minus strand of NZ_MTFE01000010.1, from coordinate 4,945,529 downwards.
CGAGCGCTATGGCGTGGAAAGGGTGGTGCCTACAGAAAACGAAAAATGGTTTCGCCGGCAGATGCTGCGGGGTACGGTGCACGATGAAGGCGCTTCGCTTTTCGGCGGTATTTCGGGTCATGCCGGCCTGTTTTCTAATGCCTACGACCTATCGGTGCTGTACCAGATGTTGCTGCAGGGCGGCGAGTGGAATGGCAAACGTTACTTAAAGCCAGAAACGATTGCGTATTTCACCGATTACCACAGCGCCATCAGCCGCCGCGGGCTGGGCTTCGACAAACCCGAAAAGGACAATGCCACCCGCCCCGACCCTTACCCCGCTCGTTATGTGTCGCCCAAAACCTATGGGCATACGGGCTTTACCGGCACCTGTGTGTGGGTGGACCCCGAAAAGGAACTGGTGTACATTTTCCTGAGTAACCGGGTGTACAATACCCGCGACAATAACCTGCTGTCGGAGTTGCGGATCCGGGGAAGGATACAGGAAGCCATTTACAAGGCAATAGAATATGGGGAAACGAAGAAGGCCTTGCAGGAAACGCCCATTCCGGCACCCGGGGCACAGGTAAACACAAATTTTCCCTGATCGCTTATTAACACAAAAGCCGCTCCCAGAGCGGCTTTTGTGTTAATAAGCAAAAGGTACGACACGCATGGTGTAAGATTGTGTTTATCAATGAGGCATGACCATGTGAGCACCAAGCTTAGTCAAGGTCGATGCCGCCACCGCCCCAGATACCAAAGGCGCGGAGCAGCCAAAGGATTACAGCGATCACGACAACGATGTTCAGGATCTGCTTGATTTTACCATCCATCGGGATAAAACGGTTGATCAGCCACAGGAGCACGCCTACAACAATCAGGATGATAACGACATTTATCAGGGTCATGTTTTTTGTTTTAAAAGTGAATACCTAAGGTTTCATTACTTCTAAATGCAAAACCAATGCTAGGGCTTGGCACAACAATTAGGGGCTTGCTTCAGTTGGTGCAATTGGATTTGCACGCCCCAATGCTTACTTTAATGTTTCCCTTTTGAAAGCCCTGCGTACTTTCTGAGAATGGTGAACCCTGCTTTTATTTTTTCACCATAAAACCAAGTAACATGTCACTCAGAGCATTCATCCACGACTTTTACGAAAATGCCATCAACGGCAAGGCCAAAACAAGAGCACTGCTGGAACCTTTTGTTGCCGACGAGACACTCCTGGAGCATGTAGATTCATTTGAAGCTGGATTTCCATTGTACCGGGTAGCGATTGAAGATATTGTGGAGGAAGGCAACAGGATTGTACTGCGGGCCCGTTTTCATGGTACCCACACCGGCAACTTCAATGGCATACCTGCCAGCGGCCGCACGGTGGAAGTGCCTTTTATGATGATGTACCACATTGAAGACGGAAAGATTGTGCAACACTGGCTTTTTGCCGATACTATGGACTTACTCACCCAGATGGGTATGATGAAACGGCCGGAAGCACAAGCTGCGGTATAAAAGAAGAAGGCTAACCTCCAGGTTAGCCTTCTTCTTTTATAAATTGAGACTTGCGAGTTGCTCGCGTAAAGTCGCATCTGATGGCCGTGCAGCATCACCCGATACAATCCGGCCTTCCGGGCCGATGGGCAGGAAGCGCGGAATAGCACTGACCTGGAAGGCATCTTTAAACTCAGATTGGAAGGCTTTGTCGGCTATTAGTTGCAGGCCGCCCAGTTGTTTGGCTTTTACAAATCCTTTCCAGGTAGCTTTATTTTCCGGCAGGTCAACCGATATACTGACAAACTGGATGTTCTTTCCCGCATAATCGGCTGCAAGCTTTTTCAGTTCGGGTATTTCGCGAATGCAGGGTGCGCACCAGGTGGCCCATACATCGATGTACACATATTGCCCCTTAAGGTCGGAAAGGCGGTGTTTTTTGCCGCTGATATCGGTATAGTCAAAATCCGGCGCCAGCCGGTTGTTGGCTGTTGCCAGCGAGCGCTGGTAAACGGATGCCACCTTAGCCAGGTGCCGCGGTTCGGGGTTGGAGGCCTGGTATTCGGTAAGGTACTGTTCCAACTTGGCCGAATCACGGGTGGCGCCAATCAGGTCCTTGGTATTTTCAAAATGGAGGTAAGCCCGGATGCTGCTGTCTTTGATGTTTTTGTCGATGGTTTTGCGTTTGGCGATTAGCAAAATCTCTTGGGTGAAAGGTGGTTTTAGCGAAGCAAGGTTCCAACTCATATTCCGGCTTATCAGTTGCTCCACCTCGTTTCGGTAGGCAGGCAACAGCTGGTAAGCAACGCCGTCATTAAAATTAAAAGAAGTGTTAACCCGCTTTGCTACCAAGGCCCGTTCTTCAGGGCTTAACTGCCTGATGCGGGCGATTTGCATCACCGAATCGGCAAGCTTCAGAAATCGGGAAGCATCATCGCTATTATGTTCGAGTGCAGCAAAGGCTGCTTCCTGCTTTTTTACATTCATGCCTGCATTGGCCAGGTAATTGGAGAACAGCTTCCGGCTCAACAGTTCCAGATCCATGGTGGCATATCGAACATAAAGGCTGTCGTTGCTTTTTGCTACAATCTTTTTACCAGCAGCAAGGAAGGAGTCGATGCCGGCCACAAAACTTTGCGCTTCCATCAGGTAGGCTTGCTGTTTCAATTTTCCACTGGGTTCTGCCGGAATGTAACGGGCAAGTTGCTGGCGGGCCTGGCGCAGGCAATTGTTTTCCAAAGCGCCGGTGCCGCTAAAAGCGTACTCGTTAGCGCCAAAGGGCTTGAGTTGCAATCGGAAACCGGGCTTGAGGTAAAGTAATCCGGCAATATTGGTTTGGTAAAAACCTGCTTCAAGGCTATCTGTCTGCAAGGAAAAAGGCCTTCCCGGAAGGAGTTTGGTTTGCAGTGGCGTATCGCCCAAACGAAAGAGAATAAAATTTTCATTCACCAGCCCGGGTTGCAATTGGCCGCCAATACGTACCGGTTGGGAAAAAGCTGTTGCAGCAAACAGCAGGTTTAGCAACAAGGTTAGGCGTTTCATGGCTTTGGTTCTTGGTAAAAAAAGAAAGCTGACAGTTGGCGCTGTCAGCTTTCTAAGCTATTAAATAAAATACTAATCTGGTTTAATTTTCACTCTTTCCACCTTCCTCTGGCGGACGTTGCTGACGCGGTGGCCGGGGCTCACGTGGCGGGCGGGGTTCGCGGGGTTGCTGTTGGCCGCCACCCTGCTGCCCGGGTTGGCCTTGTTGCCTTGGCTTGTTATCGCCACCCCTGCGCTGGCCTTGCGGCTGGCTGCCGTTTTGCCCTTCAGGACGGGGTTGTTGCGGCCTTTGGGGCTGTGCCGGTTTGGGTCCCTGCGGCTGCTGGGGTCGGGGCGCACCACCCTGCTGTTGGGGTTTGGGTGTTCCTTTCTCGCGCTGCGGGCCACGGCCTTGCTGCGGTTTGGCAGGTGCCGGGGTAGCATTGCCTTCGGGCTGGCGCTGACGGCCGGGTTGCTGCTGGCCGCCGCGATTGTTGGCTGGCCGATCGCCCTGGCGCTGTTGCTTGCGTTTTTTGTCGGCCTTCTCCAGGCTGCGCAGGGTAATATGCCCTACCACATCCACAAACTCGGGTTCCGCTTCCTTTACCTTGGTGCTGGTAACATCAACGGCTTCCAGTTCGTCGGGAATCTCGTTTTTCATGTTCAGCGCCTTGATTTTGCGTACCCTTTCAATGGCCACGGGGTAGTGCTTGGTGCTGTTGGGCAGCACGTACCACATCAGGTTTTTGAAGATATCCTTCTTGATGAGGGTGGCCGTACCGGCGGCTACCTGCAGCATATCGCAGTTTTCAGGGAAACCCTGCAAAGCATCCAGGTAAGTATCCAACTCGTAATTGAGACAGCATTTCAGGCGTCCGCACTGGCCGCTGAGCTTGGTTTGGTTGATGCTCAGGTTCTGGTAGCGGGCAGCGGCGGTGTTTACCGATTTGAACTCGGTAAGCCAGGTGGCGCAACACAGCTCGCGGCCGCAGGACCCGATACCGCCTACCTTGGAGCTTTCCTGGCGGGCGCCGATCTGGCGCATTTCCACCTTTACCTTGAACTCGCCTGCATAAATCTTGATCAGCTCGCGAAAATCCACACGGTCGTCGGCAATATAATAGAAGGTCGCCTTCTTGCCGTCGGCCTGGATTTCCACTTCGCTGATCTTCATGTTCAGCTTTAGCTGGCGGGCGATGGCGCGGCTGCGGATGATGGCTTCGGCTTCGCGGGCTTTGTTCTGCCGCAGCAGGTCCACATCGCGGTCCGAGGCACGGCGCAAAATGCGTTTCATTTCGGGGTGAAACTCGTCCACCCCTTTCTTTTTCAGTTGCAGGCGTACGATCTCGCCGGTGAGCGATACCTCTCCCACGTCGAAACCGGCAACGCCTTCTACGGCGATGAGCTCGCCTTTTTCAAATTGCTGTACCGTATTGTTCCGGTAAAAATCTTTTCGGCTGCCCTGGTTAAAACTTACTTCCACCACGCGGCACGCCAGTTCGGCGTCGCTGATGGGGAGGTTGGCAAGCCAGTCGTGCGTGTTCATCCGGTTGCAACCGCCGGTGCTGCATCCGCCATTGCTTTTGCAGCCGTTGGGTTTACCGGTACCACAGTTTCCACATCCCATATTATAATGGTACTACCACATTTAAAGGTTCATCAAAATGCGTGGGGATGGCGAAGCGGGATGCACACTTTTGGCCGGTACTCGCAGTGCGGCGGGCAGCGCTAAAGGCAGCTTTCCGGCAAGCGAAAACCAGGTAAAATCACTATTTGGGAGCGGCCACTATCTGTTAGCGGCCGGGTATATAGAGAAAGCAAAAGCTTTAGCAAACACTCTTCACGGTCCTACCACACGGGTTTATATTTCGGGCACCGCCGGGGCGGTGTGGGGCAAATATAAATTTTTTTAGGGGCCGAAACGTGAATCGTGAATGGGGAATATGGAATCGGGAATCGTCAAACGTGAAATGACAATCGAACCAGGCAAATCAGGGGTAATTGAAGCTTGAAAATAAACATCTTCATAAGCCTGAATAACATCTTGGCCTCGGAAGTTGCTATGCCGGACTTGTTTCGGCATGACAACCTCTGTTATTAGAACTTTACGTTACAGATTTCAAAACATGTGGAGGTTGTTATTGCCGATTCACTATTCACCATTGCCCATTCACAGCTCCACCACCACGTTATTCCTTAAAATATAGAACATCTTGATGGTCACGGCATGAAACAGCATTTTGGCGTTGGCATTGCGCTCGATATAATAGGCGGCATTGTCCAGTTCGATGGAAATGGCTTCCTGCTGTTCGATGGTGCAGATCTTGTTGAGCTTGCCCGCAAAATCGCGTTCGCTGTCCGACATAGTCTGTTCGAGGCGCTCCTGCCCGGCGGCATCCAGCACCCGCATGCGCAGGGCCAGTTCCAGCAGGTGTTGGAAAAAGCGCAAGAACTGCTTTTGGTTTTCCCGGCCCAGGCGAGCCAGTTCGTCAATACATTTTACCTGCGCCACGGGCTGGTACTTAACAGTGGCATTCAGCCATTCGCGCAGCAGGGCCGTATAGTCCTCGTCGGCATGCTGCACCAGCGATAAGGCTTCCCGGTAGTTTCCTTCTGAAATATTGGCGATGCGACGGGCCTGGTCGGCGGGCGTATTGTTGCGGCGCACAAGGGCGTTTTCTACATCCACAACTTCAATGGCCGGCACTTTCACCAGCTGGCAGCGGCTCAGGATGGTACTGAGGATGGCCGCTTCACTTTCGGCTACCAGTATGAAGAGGGTGTTTGCCGGCGGCTCCTCGATCAGTTTGAGCAGCTTATTGCCTTCCTTGCCCAGGTATTCGGGCATCCACATCACCAGCACTTTGTAGCCGCTCTCAAAGCTTTTGAGGTTGAGCTTGCGGATGATGTCGTTGCATTCGTGTGCCGAAATATTGCCCTGTTTGTTTTCGGCATTGATAAACTGGAGCCAGTCGTAGGCATTGCCGTAAGGATACTGCTGTATAAACTCCCGCCATTCGGCGATATAGTCAACGCTCAGGGGCGGGCTGCCCGCTTTTTTGGTAATAACCGGATAAGAATAGTGAATGTCGGGGTGCACCATCTGCTGTGCCTTGGAAAAAGAAGGCTGTTGCTGCATCCAGGCATCGGCCGCCTCGGGGGTGGCCGGCAGGGTAGGAGGCGGGGTGTCGCCACCAAAGAGCGAATCTGCTACCGGCATCCGGTTGCCGTCCTGCGGCAGGCTCGAAATATACTGGGCAAAAGCAAGGGCCAGGGGCAGGGCACCGCTGCCTTCCCTGCCCAAGAAAAGCAGGGCATGGCTCAGGCGGTTGTGCTGCACCATTTCAACAAGGTGTTGCTTTGTTGCTTGTTGACCAATAACATCCGAAAACAGCATGGCAGGAAATTGAACGGTGGATTTGAAACCAGTGCGCAGGACAGTGGGCGGGTTGCCTGCTCCAGCGCAACGGGCTGCAAATATCGGTAGCGGCGGCACGGTACCCAAAACAAAAGCCGCCCAAAGTGGGCGGCTTTCCGGTATAGCAGTTACCGTAGTATTACAGCTTGGCGGTCAGCTCTTCGCTCAGGGGTTTCACCTTGCTGGGGAATACGGCAATCAGTTTGCCTTTTTCATCCAGCAGGAACTTGGTGAAATTCCACTTCACGGGATCCTGAACACCCAGCTTGGCAGCTTCAGCTGTCAGGTATTTAAACAGGGGGTGGATGTCTTCACCTTTTACCGATACCTTCTCGGCCATGGTGAAGGTTACACCGTAGTTGCGTTTGCAGAACTCCTTGATCTCGGTGTTGGAACCGGGCTCCTGTCCACCGAAATTATTGGCGGGGAAACCTACAATCACCAGTTTGTCCTTGTACTTCTTGTGGAGGGCTTCCAGCTCTTCGTACTGGGGGGTGTAGCCACACTTGGAAGCGGTGTTCACAATCAGGATCTTTTTGCCTTTGTACTGGGCAAAATCAATTTCGTTGCCTTCGAGGCCGGGTACCTTGAATTCGTAAATGGAAGCGGCCATAGCAAAAGCGGCAAGGGTCATAGCCAGCAATAAGGTTTTCATGATTTATGTTATGGTTTGATGTGTAGGTAACAAAGTAAAGCTAAAGAAGTTGGACCACAGATAAAGAGATTTGTAAGGTTTTCACAGATGAATGGCTGTTTGGATCGCAGATTAAAGGAGTTAATGGGATGAAGCAGGTTTATTGACCGATTATGAACTGCGGGTATTGAAGGACGATGGGTACTTATGTTTTGGGCTTTACCCGATAAGCAATTGGTCATTCCTGGCTTCTTTTTACCTCCAATCAACTGTTTCAAGTGGCATGTATCCGGTAAGCGGCAACCTGCTTCCTCAGTTGAAGGCACAGCAAAGGGTAGCGATGCTCAAAGTGGTACCGGGTACTTCCAATAGCTCCCGGCCACAAGCTTCCAGCGTGGCGCCGGTAGTTACTACATCATCTACTAATAAAAGGTGTTTGCCTTGCACTGTTTTTTCATCCTGCAGCAGGAACCGGCCTTCCATATTTTGCCAGCGTTCTACCCTTGATTTTTTAGTTTGGCTTTCGGTATGGTGGGTGCGGATCACTGCTTTACTTAGTACCGGTTTACCTAAGGTTTCAGCGATGCCTTGGCACAGCACCTGTGCCTGGTTGTACCCGCGTTTGTGTTCCTTTTCGGGGTAAAGCGGTAGGGGCACCAGTGCATCCACCTCGCGGAAACGGTTGGTTGCTGCCAGCTGGCTGCCCATGATTTTTCCCAATACCAGCCCCAGGTCTTTATTGCCTTTGTATTTGAGTTGGTGCATCAACTCCTGTATTACCGAGCCCTTGGTGAAAAAGTATTGTGCAGTGCCATAGCGCAAGGCCAGCCTGCCCCAGAAAATCTTTTCAACAGGATTGGCAGCATGGTGCTCAAATGATGTGGCCGGCAGTTGTTCAAAACAAACCGTGCAAAGCTGCTGGTCTTTTGACAATACATCGCTGCCGCAACCCGCACAAAGGTGCGGAAAGGCGAGGTGGAGGAGGGCACCCCCTGCCCCCCTGAAGGAGGCACTTAGGCCGAAGATGTTTTTGGTTGCCACAAGAGGTCTTTTGTGTAAGGTACAAAAGAGGGTAGGGGTTTGGCAAGGGCAACAAATAGTTTATGCTTTGTGTTACCGGTGCAATTAATTGTGGGTTAGTGTTATGCAGCGACCCATAAATACCTGGCGCTAATGCTTGTTGCTTGCTGCTCTTAACTGGTAGCTTTTCCAAAAACAAATCCGCCATCTCCCGGAGAGATGGCGGATCAAAAAGGCACTCCGGCCTAAGTTCCCCCTTCAGGGGTACAGGGGGGAGGTTTAGCTTTGAAACAAATACTGGTACACTTCGGCCACCTGGCCCATTTGCACCACTTCTATGGCGTACTTGTTCTTGCTGATACCTTTATTATAACGCGATACGATGATCTTTTCAAAACCCAGTTTCTCCGCTTCGGCAATGCGTTGTTCGATGCGGTTCACAGCGCGGATTTCACCACTTAATCCTACCTCGCCGGCAAAGCAGATATTATGCGGCACGGCCTGGTCTTCGTAAGAGGATAGCAGCGCAACCAACACCGCCAGGTCAATAGAAGGGTCTTCAACTTTCAGTCCACCTGCGATGTTGAGAAATACATCTTTTACACCAAAGTGAAAACCACCCCGTTTTTCCAGTACTGCCAGCAGCAGTTGCATGCGGCGCAGGTCGAAACCACTAACAGTTCGTTGCGGTGTACCATATACCGATTGTGTGACCAGTGCCTGCACTTCAATCAGCAAGGGTCTTTGTCCTTCCAGGGTGGCAGCAATGGCAATGCCACTCAGCGAATCTTCCTTTTGGGTGATCAGGATTTCGCTTGGGTTAAGTACTGCGGTCATGCCCCCTTCATTCATTTGGTAAATGCCTATTTCGGCAGTAGAACCAAAGCGGTTTTTCAAGGTGCGCAAAATGCGGTAAGCATAATGGCGGTCGCCTTCAAATTGCAATACCGTATCTACCATATGTTCCAATACCTTGGGGCCTGCAATGCTGCCTTCCTTGGTAATATGCCCGATCATGAAAACAGGGGTATTGGTTTCTTTGGCAAACTGCTGGAACTCCGCCGCACACTCGCGTATCTGCGATACACTGCCGGAGGAGGATTCAATAAATGGTGACTCCAATGTTTGAATGGAATCGACGATGATCAGTTCGGGTTTGAGCTTCTTGATTTCAGCGAAAATTGTTTGTGTGCTGGTTTCTGTAAGCAGGAAAAAATCACCGTTCTGAATTTGCAAACGGTCTGCACGCATCTTGATTTGTTGTGCGCTTTCTTCTCCACTTATATATAGCGTGGTTAGGCCCAGCAGGTTCAATCCCATTTGTAAAAACAAGGTGGATTTACCGATGCCTGGTTCGCCCGCTACCAACACAATACTTCCGGGAACAATGCCACCACCCAGCACCCTATTTAGTTCGGGATCGGCAGTGATGATTCGGGGGGTGTCTTTGGTAACAACTTCCTGCAGCGACACAGTTTTTTTCAATCCTGTTTCGCCGTTGTATTCTTTCCAGTCGGCCGATGCGTTGGTCTTTTTTGTTTCCTTTTGAATCAGTTCTTCTACGAACGTATTCCATTGCTGGCAGCTGGGACATTTGCCCAGCCACTTCGGGCTTTCATAGCCACAGTTCTGACAGAAATAGCTTGTTTTTACTTTGGACATTATGGATGGATAAGATCAGGTAAAGCAGTACTTGCGGGAGCAAGGGGCAGATGAATTGTAGTATGCCTTGTAGTATGACCAGCGGTGCACATCCTGCAAATCGGGCGAAAGATACAAAGTAAAAAGGGCCGACCCGAAGACCGACCCTTTTACTTACTAACCCATTAAATTCTGACACTAAATTACAAAAGTGCCCCACATTACAAAATAAATTTTTGCTCCTGTTGATAAGTTTTGCAGGGCTTTAGCAAAAAACATGTAAGTGGAATTTCGATGCAAAATGCTGAACTATAAATGGTTACAAAGTGTGATTATCTTCAATAAAAAATTTGTTCCTGTTAAACTGTCAGGAGCCCGGTGCATCTGGACCGGCTTACTGACAAAACCGGGACAGGAAAGTTAAAGATGGGCTGACCAAGCGTATTTTGTATGCTTTGGTCATAGATTTGATGTCTTAAAGATCTAAACCGTAAAGAAATATGACACCTTCCATTATGCTAGTCTCGCTGATTTTTATTGGAATCAGTATGCTGGTTTCCGCGGTGTTGAAAAGCAAGTTCAACACCTTCAGCAAAATTCCCCTGGCTGCCCGCCTCACCGGCAAGGAAGTGGCAGAGCGCATGCTGCGGGAAAATGGAATCTATGATGTACAGGTGGTGTCGGTGCAGGGTTTTCTGTCCGATCACTACAATCCCATGAATAAGACCATTAACCTGAGCCCTGATGTGTACAGCGGGTACAGCATTTCGGCGGCAGCCGTGGCCGCCCACGAAACGGGGCATGCCGTTCAGCACGCTACTGCTTATACCTGGCTGATGCTTCGCAGCCGCCTGGTGCCTGCCGTGCAGTTCAGCTCCGGTCTGGTAAACATCGTACTGTTGATTGGTGTATTGATGGCGGCATCCGGCAATTCAACCCTGCTCCTGGTAGGTATTTGCCTGTTTGCCCTTTCGGTACTTTTCTCGTTGATTACCCTGCCCGTGGAGTTTGATGCCAGCCGCAGGGCACTTTCCTGGCTGCAGCGGACCAATGTAACCACAGCTTCGGAGTACCCTAAGGCCAAAAATGCACTGACCTGGGCTGCAATGACTTATGTAGTAGCTGCCCTGGCTGCGGTGGTAACCCTGTTGCAGTACGTAATGATCTTTATGGGTGCCCGCAACCGCGACTAACCTAAAAGTTCAGCATGGTGTGGAAAAGTAATGGTTGGGTTAATTGCTCTATGCAAAATTCGCTGCCTGCTAAGCTTTAATGTATTATAAAAGCTTGACAGGCGCAGGTGGATAAAATGGTAGATTAAACCTGATTAACTCAGTTGGTTGATTTAAATTGAATAAAAGCTCCTGAAAGTCAGGAGCTTTTGTTTTTTTGCGCAGGATTTCGCGATAAAATGGGGCTGTATTCCTTGTAAGGCAATATATATTTAAAAATATGATTGTTTGACTTAGAGGAACACAATGCAGCATCTCATCCTTATTGGGTTGTCTTCTGTTAAAAGAATCTAAATTTAGATTAAAACCATCCGACATGAGAAAATTGAAGCCCATGTTGCTCATGGCCCTGTTATTATCCGTACAGGTGCTTTGGGCACAAATCTCGGTGACCGGTCGTGTTACTGAAGAAAGAACGGGTACCGGTATTGCCGGTGCTACCATCTCCGTTAAAAACGGAACCGCCAACGCCGTAACCAATGCAGACGGCAATTTCACCATCAATGTTCCGCAGAATGTCACCCTCGTGGTTTCCTATGTTGGTTTTCGCCCACAGGAAGTGCCCGCATCTTCCAGCCCCATCAGCGTGCGCCTGGTACCCGGCGACAACTCGCTGAATGAAGTTGTGGTTGTGGGTTATGGTACCAAGCTCAAGCGCGATGTAACCAGCTCAGTTGCCAAGGTTTCTGCCCGCGATTTTGAGAACCTGCCCCTCCCTTCCTTTGAGCAGGCCCTGCAGGGCCGTGCTGCCGGTGTGTTTATCAACAGCGGTAGTGGTAAACTGGGCCAGGCCCTGAACATCAGGGTTCGGGGTATTTCCTCCATCTCTGCCAGCCAGCAGCCCTTTGTGGTTATTGACGGTGTGCCCGTGGTAAGCCAGTCGCTGGGTTCGGCTACCGAGCCCGACAACCCGCTGGCAACCATCAACCCCGATGATATTGAATCCATCGAAGTGCTGAAAGACGCTGCCGCCGCTGCCATTTATGGTGCCCGTGCCTCCAATGGTGTACTGCTGGTAACTACAAAAAGTGGTAAGCAGGGCCGTACCAAGGTATCTGCCGGTGCTTACTATGGCTGGAGCGAACCTACCCGCAAAGCCAAGTTCCTTAATGCCACCCAGTACCGCGAGCTGTTTACCGCTGCCGCGGAAAACGAAGGGTATGATGCCGCAGAAGAGTTTGCCTTCGAAACCGGTACCGACGACTGGAACAGCACCAACAATACCAATTGGGCTGACCAGGCTTTTCAAAAAGGATCGATCCAGCAGTACACCGCATCTGCAACGGGTGGCGACGCCCGCACCCGTTTCCTGATCAGCGGTAGCTATAACGACCAGAAAGGTATCCTGATCGGCAACCGCCTCACCCGCGGTACTGCCCGTATCAATATCGATCACAACCTGTCGCAGCGGTTCAGGGTAGGTACCAATATCTCGCTGAGCCAAAGCAACAACTACCGTGTGCCCAGCGATAACGCTTTTTCCAACCCCATCCAGCTGAATGCACTGCCGCCCATCCAGGCACTAAAGGCAGCAGATGGCCTCAACAACCGTAATACTCTGTATTACAATAACCTGATTGAGCTGGAAGGCAATAACCGCAACCTGAACAAAACCTACCGTACCATCAGCAGCGCCTTCCTGGAGTATGCTATTGCACCGGGCCTGCGTTTCCGCAGCCAGAATGGTATCGATTTTACCAACTTCCAGGAGAGCCAGTTTTTGGGCCGTCGCACCCTCGATGGCGCACCTACCGGTTATAGTTTCGACAACCAGGTGACCAGCACCATTTTTACCACCACCAATACCCTGAACTACAATAAAAGTGTTGGCGGCAGTGGTAATATCGATGCCCTGGCTGGTATCGAATACCAGAAAGGTTTGAGCCGTGGTGCCAGTGTTGAAGGCCGCGCCTTTCCTTCCGACCGTTTTACCCGGATTCAGAACGCCGCCATTATTTCCAATGGCTCTTCTTCGGAAACAGAGTTTCGCTTTGTTTCTTATTTCGCCCGTGCCAACTACAAGATCAACGACCGCTACCTGGTGGGTGTTAGTGCCCGTACCGATGGATCGAGCCGCTTTGGTAAGGATAACCGCTATGGTTTCTTCCCTGCCGTTAGTGCCGGCTGGGTGCTGAGTGAAGAAAACTTCCTGAAAAACAGCAATACCGTTTCTTTCCTGAAACTGCGCAGCAGCTATGGCCGTACCGGTAACGCTGAGATTGGTAACTTCTCTGCGTTGCCCCTGTACACCAGCCTGCCTTATGCCGATATTGCCGGTTTGATCACCAGCCAGATTGCCGACCCCGCATTAAGTTGGGAAAGCACAGACCAGTTTGATATTGGTTTGGACTTTGGTTTTCTCAACAACCGCATCACCGGTGAGCTCGATTATTTCAACAAGAACACCAAGGACCTGCTGCTGAGCCGCCCGCTGCCTGCTACCAGTGGTTTTACCGCCATTACCCAAAACATTGGCGATATGACCAACAAGGGCTTTGAGTTTGTGCTCAATGCCAATATCCTGCAGGGTGGTGCTTTCCGCTGGACCTCTTCGTTCAATATTTCTACCTACCGCAACGAGGTAACCCGACTGGTGAGCCCCATCACGCCCGGGCAGCGCACCCTTGGCCGCCTGGCGGTAGGCCAGCCTTACGGCCAGTTTTATGGCCGCAAGTATATGGGTGTTAACCCCGAAAATGGTGATGCGCTCTACCTGGCTGCCGATGGTAAAACAACCAACGATTACAACCTGGGCGTCGATACCATATTGGGTGATCCCAACCCAGACTTTTATGGTGGCTGGAACAACCGGTTCTCTTACAAAGGATTTGACCTGGATGTACAGGCCCAGTTTGTAAGCGGCAACGATGTATACAACGTAGCCGGTTTCTTCCAGAGCGTAAACGGCGACTACTTTGATAACCAGACTGTTGACCAGCTTAACTACTGGAAAAACCCCGGTGATATCACCAGCATTCCCCAGCCTCGTTTGTATGCAGGTAATGGCGCTGGCAAAAGCAGCCGCTGGGTACAGGATGGTTCTTACCTCCGTATTAAAAGCGTGAATTTGGGTTACAATATCCCCCGCAACGTTTTGCGCAATGCCAAGATCGAATCGGCAAGGGTATATGTAGCTGCTCAAAACCTGTTCACCTTTACCAAGTACAAAGGTTACGATCCGGAAGTAAATACTACTTATGTAGGCAACCTCAACCTGGGCCACGACTTTTATACACCACCCCAGGCCCGTACTATTTCTGTAGGTGTAAACATTGGTCTCTAACCTATAAATGCATTTAAGATGAAATTGAAACAATTTGCTATAGTACTGCTTACTGCCGGCAGCCTTTCCACCGCCTGTACCAAGGTGCTGGATGTGGCGCCCCAGCAAAGCATCGATGCGCTTACCGCCATCCAAACGGCCGATGATGTTAACCAGCTGGTGATCGGTAGTTATTCCCTCATGGGTACGGGCCAGCTTTATGGCACCAACCTGTTCCTGTTGCCCGACCTGCTGGGTTCCGATTTCAACGCCGGCGCAGCTGCTGCGGCCCGCTATGCCACCTGGGTAGGCACCTTTCAGGGGCAGCGCCAGGCTTTCCGGAAACAAATGACCCGCGACAACTCGGAAGCTTCCCGCACCTGGATTGCGGCTTACCGCACCATCAACAATGCCAACTTGGTATTGCAAAACCTGGATAAGGTTACCGACGTTGCCGAGCGCAACCGACTAGAGGGCGAAGCCCTGCTGATTCGCGGGGTGATGCATTTTGAACTGGTTCGTTTGTTTGCCCTGCCCTGGGGCGCTACCCCTAACAACAGCCAGGCAGGTGTGGTAATTCAAACCACTGCTTCCAATAATAAAGATGAAGCCGCCGCGGCCGCCAAGCCCCGTGCAACCGTTGCCGCCGTTTATGCCGCTGTACTTGCCGATATGACCGCTGCCGTAGGCAAGCTGCCTGCCAGCAACGGCACCCGCTTTAATGCCAGCACCGCCCAGGCCTACCTGAGTCGTGTGTACCTGCAGCAAGGCAATTTTGCTGCTGCCCGCGATGCTGCCAATGCAGTAATTGCCAGTGGTAAATACAGCCTCAACGCTTCGGTAGCGGCAGTGTTCAGCAACCGGAACACCGCTGAATCTATTTTTGAGATCCAGCAAAATGATCAGAACAATGCCGGCCAGTCCAACGATGGTATGGCTACTTTTTACGCCAGCCTGCCCGGCATCGGCCGCGCCGATGTGCGGATCAGCAATGGCTTTTACAACCTGTATAACGATAACGACCTGCGCAAGCGGGAGTGGTACTACCTGGGCACCGGCGCTCGTCCTGCCGATCCTGCCAATGGTGTGCTGAACCGTTATTCGGGCAAATGGAAATCCTTCAGCCAGAACCTGCCGGTGATTCGCCTGGCAGAAATGTACCTCAACCGCGCCGAATGCAACCTGCGCCTGGGTACAGCGGTAGGAGCCACCCCCGAACAGGACCTGGCACAGGTAAGAAACCCCATTCGTACCAACCTGCCTTCCATTGTAAATCCAACACTGGCCGATGTGTTGAACGAACGGCAGTTGGAACTTGCTTTTGAAGGCCATCGCATCCACGACATCCGAAGGTTGGGTGGATCGGTAGGTACTTATGCCTGGAATGCCGACATCCTGGTGATGCCCATTCCTGCACGTGAGGTAGATGCCACCAGTGGTGTCATCACCCAGAACCCCGGATATTAGTACTGCTGATTGTAAAAAATAAGAAAGCCTCCCAACCGGGAGGCTTTCTTATTTGTGTTAATAAACAGAATAAATAAAAAAGTGCAGAGTGCTGGCATCTGCGGCCTTTGATTTGTAGTAGTTGCTTTGCCTTCTGATACAGCTTGGGTTTATCCGGCTATTGATTTTCGGCCACCTCCAATACCTACCGATAAACCGAAAGAAAGCTGCTACCCTCTGAACAATTTTCTGATCTGCGTTTTAGGAACTGAGAAAACCCAATTACCATGCGAAATGTGAAGCTGTTCTTGCTAATGGGCATGCTGTTGATTGCCCATGCCCTCTGGGCACAGAATGCCGTTACCGGCAAAGTTGTAGACCCCAGCGACCAGCCGGTTGCAGGAGCTACCATCAAAGTGCGGAATGAAAATGTATCTACCGTGTCGGGTGCCGATGGCAGTTTTTCCATCAATGCGCCGGTCAATGCTACCCTTGTTATCAGTTATGTAGGCTTTCGCAACGTAGAAGTGACTGCCACCGCAAGCCCGCTGACGGTGCGGTTGCAGCCCCAGGAAAACAGTTTGAGTGAGGTAGTGGTAACGGGTTATACCACCGTACAGCGGAAAAAATATGCCGGTGCCATTGCTTCGGTGCCGCCCAGCGAAGTGCGGCGTCAGCCATTTGGGTCTTTCGACCAGGCACTGCAGGGACAGGCAGCTGGTATTTCGGTAGTGGCCAATAGCGGCCAGCCCGGTGCAGCGGCCCAGGTGCGCATCCGGGGTGTTGGTTCCATCAATGGTGGTAATGAGCCGCTCTACATCCTGGATGGTATAGAGATCAAGGCCGCCGATTTTTCAAGTCTTAACCAGGGCGATTTTGAAAGGGTGGAAGTGCTGAAAGACGCTGCAGCCACCGCCCAGTACGGTTCCAGGGGCTCCAACGGTGTGATTGTGATCACTACACGCAGGGGCCGTGCCGGCGCACTGCAATTGAACTACGACGCTCAGGTAGGATTTAGTGAGCTGCCCAAAGACCGTTTGGAGGTGATGAACAGCCGCCAGAAAATTGATTATGAACTGCAGCGGGGCAATCCGTACGGATGGGGCACCGCCGAAGCCGACAGCCTGCGGAATGTAAATTTCAACTGGAAAGATGCCCTCTTCCGTACGGCCATGACCCACCAGCATATGCTGAGTGCATCGGGTGGTTCGCAAAACAGCCGGGTGTTTGCCTCGCTGTCTTTTATGGACCAGCAGGGTATTGTAAAAACTACAGGCCTCAAGCGCTATACCGCCCGGATCAACTCAGATAATACCTTGGGTAATTTCCGGTTGGGTATCAACCTGCAGGGTGGCTTTTCCCGTATCAGCCGCACCGCCGAAGGCAATACCTTCCTGAATTCACCGCTCAACGCCATTCGCTGGGCCAATCCTTACGAGCGGGATATCAATCCCACTACCGGCGATTACCAGGAAACCGGTGGCGCCGGTACGGGTTCGCTGGCTTCGGGGCAACCCAACCCGGCCATGGAATTATTTCTGAATAATAACTGGACAAACCAGTTGAAGGGGATTGCCACTTCCTACGTGGAGTTCCAGTTTCCTTTTCTTTCCGGTTTATCGGCCCGCTCTAACTGGGGCGTAGATTATACCCAGAACGAAGGTTCCAACTTTACCAGCCCCCGTACATCGGTAGGTATTGCCCGCCAGGGTATCCTCAACCGGACCTATGACCGTACGTTCCGTTATACCGGTACTACCTCGCTCAACTTCAAACGCACCTTTGGCGAGCACGACCTGGATGCCGGTATTTTTTACGAAGTGGTAAAAAGCCAGTTCCGCAACCTGGGCTTTACCGGTTATGGCCTTACCAATGGCTTTACCAATGAATCCGGTATTACACCGGGCAGTGCCACCAATCCCAACTATATACCCGTAGTGGGTGGTAATGGTACTGCCAATGGCCTGTTGTCTTACTTTTCCATTATCAACTATGGCTATGGCGACCGGTATTATGTTACCCTCGTCGGCCGCCGCGATGGTTCTTCCCGTTTTGGTGTAAACCGCCGTTTTGCCAATTTTGGTTCGGTTGGTTTTACCTGGGTGCCCACCGAGGAGGCATTTATGGAAAAGCAGGAGTTTTTCGACGACCTGCGCATCCGTGCCAGCATTGGTACCACGGGTAACCAAACCTCGCCGCCTGCCGGTGATTTTCCCATTCCAACTTTTGGCCGCGTTTCTTATGCCGGTGTAACGGGCTGGGGTGCGGGACAGGGTGTGGGCCAGCCGGGCAACCTTGATTATACCTGGGAGCAACAGCGCACCATCAACCTGGGTCTTGACTTTACCATCCTCAACCGCAGGTTGAACGGTACCGTTGAATTTTACGACCGGCTTACCGGCGGTAAAGACCGGGGTGGTTTGTTCTACGATGTTCCCCGCGACCCTTCAGGCAATGGCTATACCCAGTTTCCCAGCAATTTTGGACAGGTGCGCAACCGGGGTGTGGAACTGATGCTGCGTGGCGATGTGGTTAAAACCCGCAACTTCAACTGGAACCTCCAGGGTAATATCACCTACAACCGCAACCGGATTGTTGACCTGCCGCAGGACTCCATTGCTACCAGTGGCACTACTTTCCTTGCCGAAGGTCATCCCATCAATGCCCTGTTCCTGGTTGATTATGCTGGTGTGGATCCCGCTACCGGTAATGCATTGTATTATTCCCGCGACAAGGTGGCTACGCCAGTGTTTAGTGTCAACGACCGCATTTATGTTGGTACGCCCGATGCGCCCTGGTTTGGTGGCATCTCTACTTCGGTAGGGTACAAGGGCCTGGAGCTGAGTGCGCAACTCAACTTCTTTTTGGACCGCCAGGTGTACAACAACGAGCTGAACAACGTGGCCAACCCTACTTATTATTTCGACAATATGGCCGCCGAGATGTTGCGCGAATGGCGCCAGCCGGGTGATATCACCAATATCCCAAGGCCTGGGTCGGGCGCCGTTGCGGCTACCGGTGCGCCGGTGAATCCTTATCAATCCAACACTACCCGCTTCCTGGAAGATGCCAGCTTCTGGCGCCTGCGCAACGTGACGCTGAGCTATACCCTGCCCGGAAACATTATTAGTAAGGCCAAACTGCGCACGGCAAGGGTGTTTGTGCAGGGCCAGAACTGGTGGACGGCTACCAAGTACCGGAGCTTTGATCCCGAAATTGCCGGCACCTCGCTGGTAGGAGCGCAGTACCCTGCACTGGTGCAAACCACTCTTGGTCTCTCGTTAGGCTTTTAATTAAAAAGAAGAATTGTTATGCTACGTACAATAAAAATTGCTGTGTTGGGCCTTGCCGCACTGGCCACCATGCAGGCCTGTACCAAGGACGATGTGCTGGAACTGGAACCCGAGTTTACACTGGAAGGCCTGCAAAGCCCAGCCAATATCGACCAGGTAGAGCAGGTGCTGTTGGGTGCTTATGCCCGTTTTCGCGATGCCAACTATTATGGTTCGGGTAGCGGTACCGGCGGCGGCTGGTCGATGATGCCCGATGTGATGAGCGACAACCTGTATGAAACCCGCTCCACGCTGGCCAACTCGCGCACCATGGCCGACTGGACCTATAACCAGAATACCGGCCAGGTAAGTTCTTTTTACTCGGTGCCGTATGCGGTTATAGCCAATGCCAACCTGGTGCTTCGTGATATAGACAAGTATACCACCACTGCCAACCAGGGCCGGGCCAACCGCCTCAAAGGACAGGCACTGGCCATCAGGGCGCAGGCGCATTTCGACCTGTTCCGGTATTTTGCCATCAACTACGACCGGAACGGCACCACGCCTGCAGTGGCTTATGTAGAGGAGTTTGTACTGCCTTCCCCCAATGCGGTGCAGCCGCCCCGGATGACAAACAAGGATTTTTATGATAACCTGTTTGCCGACCTGGGCCAGGCAGCGACCCTGCTGGCCGATGTGGACCAGCCGATCAATCCTGCCGGGGCTTTAACCCGGCCTTATATAGACCTGGCTGGGGTGTATGCCATACAGGCTCGTACCAATCTGTACGCAGGGCAATGGGCGGAAGCAGCTACTGCCGCTACTAATGCCATTAACCTGCGGCCGCTGGTAAATGGGGTAACCAACCCTGCCGCATTTGCTGGTATGTACAATGAAACCAATGCCGGTGAGATCATCTGGAACGTGCAGTTTGAGTCGGGGCAAAGCGGACCTACCTTTCTCACTTACTTTGCTACCAACAGGCGCAGTTATTTCCGCCCGGCACCCGAAGTAGCCGATACGCTTGGAACTACAGGACTGATCCGCAACAATGATGTGCGCTATACTGCCTACTTCTCACCCATCAGCGACAACAACTCGCGGGGCTTGGCCATCACCAAGTACCGCGGTAAGGGCGCAAATGTTTCGGATGGCAACGCCAATTTTCCCGTACTCCGTACCGGAGAAATGTACCTGATCAGGTCAGAGGCCCTGGCAAGAAGTGGGCAGGCAGGTCCGGCCATGCAGGATTTGAATACACTGCGTGCCAACCGCATTGCTGGTTATGTTGCTGAAAACCTGAGTGGGCAGGCATTGCTGGATGCTATTGCCAACGAAAGAAGAAGGGAACTTATAGCCGAGGGGCATCGCTTTTTTGACCTGAAACGTACTACCCGTACTATTCAGCGGGGCCAGGTTTGTGGCACCGATCTTTCGCCCTCTGGTGATTGTACGCTGGAGCCTACCGCAAGGGAATGGGCGCTCCCCATTCCTGAAACTGTTGTACGGGCAAATGCCAGCCAGCAGCAGAATCCGGGGTATTGACGGGAGAAGCTATTGGCTCTTAGCTGTTGGCGGTTAGTGAATACAGCTTTTGGTTATTAGTCAATTGATTCTGGTACTTTTTTTAGGAAATGAAACCCGCTTAGATGTTCGTATAAGTAAAATGCCTCCCGTTCAGGAGGCATTTTACTTTATAAACTTGGCCAGAAGCAGAAGCCAGATGCTAGCAGCCAACAGCTAAAGGCTAACAGCTACATTTTAATCTCTTCCCCATTCGCATCGTAAAAACGGAATTCGGTAAGCATGTAGTTATTGTCCGATTTAACGGTGATGGCCTGTTTGTACTTACGTTTCCATTTGGCCACTTTCGAGTTCCACAGCCAGCCCTTGGTAAGATAGGCGTACACAATGGGGTGCACCACGATGGTGAGGTTGCTGTGCTTGTGGGTAAAGAGGTAGCCCAGGTTCTTTTCAATCTCGTCTTCCAGGATAAGGGTAGAAGAAATTTTTCCGGTACCGTTACAGGAAGGACATACTTCCTGGGTGTTGATGTTCATTTCGGGCTTCATGCGCTGACGGGTGATCTGCATGAGTCCGAACTTGGAGATGGGCAGCACGGCATGCTTGGCACGGTCGCCACGCATAAAGCCTTCCATGGCCTCCATTAATTTCTTTTTATTGTCGGGCAGCTTCATATCGATGAAGTCCACCACGATGATACCGCCGATATCGCGCAAACGGAGCTGGCGGGCGATTTCTTCGGCTGCCTCCAGGTTGGTTTCCAGTGCGTTTTGCTCCTGGTTATTGCTTACACTTTTGTAACCGCTGTTCACGTCGATCACGTGGAGGGCTTCGGTGTGCTCAATAATGAGGTAGGCGCCGGAGTTGAGGTTGACCGTTTTGCCGAAAGATCCTTTTACCTGCTTGGTAATACCATACTGGTCGAAAATGGGCAGCGGGTTGTTGTGCAGTTGCACAATTTCTGCCTTTTCGGGTGCGATGCGCTGGATATAAGCCTTGGCATCGGCATAGATGGTCTTATCGTTCACCACAATTTTGTTGAAATCGGCATTGAGCAGGTCACGCAGCATGCTGGTGGTCTTGGTTTGCTCGCTGAGGATTTTGTGGGGCGGGTTGGCGCCATGCAGGTTTTGCTGGATCACCTTCCAGGTGTTCTGCAATTCGGTAAGGTCTTCGTGTAGTTCGGCGGTGTTCTTGCCTTCGGCGGCGGTGCGCACAATGACGCCAAAGTTTTTACCCTTGATGCTTTCAACAATACGTTGCAGGCGCTTGCGCTCTTCCGAAGAGTGGATCTTGCGCGAAACGGCAACGATGTCGTTAAAAGGCGTGAGCACTACAAAACGACCCGGCAGGGAGATCTCGCAACTCAGTCGCGGGCCTTTGGCCGCAATGGGTTCCTTGAGGATCTGTACCAGGATGTTGGGCTTGCCGTTGAGTACTTCGTTGATCTTGCCGGTCTTGATGATCTCGGCTTCTACCTGGAACTGCGAAAAATCCATTCCACCCGGCGTTTTATCGCTGATAGCCATCTGGGTGAATTTGAGCAGGGAGCGGGCATAGGGGCTGAGGTCGGTATAGTGCAGAAAGGCATCTTTCTCAAAGCCTACATCTACAAATGCTGCGTTCAGTCCGGGAATGAGTTTCTTAACCTTGCCCAAATACAGATCACCCACGGCAAAGCGGGCATCGTTTTTCTCTGTGTGCAGTTCTACGAGCTTCTTGTCTTCCAGTAATGCGATATCCACGCCATGCGTGGCCGCATTGATAATTAGTTCTTTGTTCACATTACTCCACCTTTACGAACGTACAACTTGTGGGCGCTAATGGGTATGCGACGGTGCCGCGTTGCTGCAGGAACCAGAATGAGGTTGGTTGGCGGGAGCAAATAATGGGGGCAGGTTTGCAATGGCACGCACTCGCGCCTATTAGCAGAAAAAAGGATACCGGAAGCTTTGCGGGCTTCCGGTATGCTGTGAAGAACCTGTCTTATTTCTTCTTCTTATGACGGTTCTTTCTCAATCTCTTTTTACGCTTATGCGTAGCGATCTTATGACGCTTTCTTTTTTTACCACAAGGCATATTCTGTTAACAGTTTAAGATTACCAATTTATTATTTGCTCAGTTCAGCAATTCTTTGTGCCACTTCTGTCTTTAATTCAGGAGCCGGTATCAGCGGTAGGCTTTGCTTGTACCATACAATGGCATTGGCTTTATCACCTTTCCGTTCATATACATCGGCCAGCGAAAGTACGGCTTCCAGGTTCTTGGGATCTTGTTTCCACACGTTCTGGAAGCGTTCAATAGCTTTATCCATCTGACCCGATACCAGCGATGCATGACCCAGGGTTAGCTGGGCATACACATTGTTGGCATTGCGTTCTACCACCTTGCGGATGCGGCCAATGCCTTCCATGGGGGTGGCGCCGATGCCACCGTAGAGGAGGGTTGCACCCAATCCTACTTCGGAGGAGTCGTTTGCCGGGTTCAGTTTCAAAGAACGTTCAAACAGGTCGCGGGCCTGGAGGGCTTTCCATTGCTTGAGAGCAGGATCCTCTTCGGCGCGCAGGTTGTTTAAAAACAAATGGGCAGCAAAGGTGAGGGAATTTTCTGAATTTTCCAACCGGGCTTCTTCTGCCTTATAAAAAGCATAAGGTTCAAACACACGACCGGTGTCGTACCAGAAGCGGGAGAGCTGGTGATAGAGGTGAATTTTTTGCTCCTGTACATCGCCGCGGGTAATGCTTTGCTCCAGCATGGCGATGCGGGCAGCACGGTCAGGGCTAAGGGTTTGACGGGCACGGGCCAGCACGGTATCGGTTGAAAGCGCTTCGGCAGCACCGCCGGCAGCAGCAGGAGCCGCCGCTTCGGCTGCATGGTCGTGGCCTTCGTGCGAGAGCTTATTGGCCCCAAAAATAGAATCCTGTGTAGCGGCGTACAATCCTAGGGTAAGCAGGAGGGCGGCGCCGGCTGTAATCCACTGGCTTTTGTTCACGAAAAAAATTTTGGCAAAGATAGCAGCCAGCAGGGCTCGGAAGCCTGCAACAGGAGAATTGGCTAAATATTGACGGGGAAAGTAGCGGGAATAGGAATGCGGATTATTAATTATTGGATTATTGATTATTGGCTACAGGTGAAGTGTAAACGCAATAATCAATAATCAGTAATCAATAATTTTTTGCACGGCAGCAACTGGGGGCTTAGTCCTGTACGGCACTAACTTTCTTGATCTCAGCTACAAACTCCTTGGCGGGTTTGAAAGCAGGGATGTGGTGCTCGGGGATGTGCACGGCTACGTTTTTCTTAATGTTGCGTCCGATTTTGGCAGCACGCTTCTTGGTAACGAAAGAGCCAAAGCCCCGGATGTAAATGTTTTCGCCCTTGGAAAGAGAGTCCTTGATCTCCTTGAACATTGACTCAAGGGTAACGAGTACGTCCACCTTGGGAATGCCTGTCTTTTCGGATATCTGATTGACCAGGTCTGCTTTTCTCATAATCGGGTTTACGTTTTTTTGATGAAAGCAATATAAAACTAAAATAAGTGATTGTCAATACAATACAACAATATTATCGGCTGAACTGTTTAAACCGCCGTTGGCTATGAAGAAAGAAACGGTAATGGATAATGCTCAGCTGCTGGAAAGAGGGTACCGGTTTGGACAGGAACTCCTGGCCTGGAACAGCCACGACAATAAGCGGCAGATGCCCTGGAAGGGTGAAAAAGACCCGTATAAGATCTGGCTTTCCGAGATCATGCTCCAGCAAACCCGCGTGGAGCAGGGGCTGCCCTATTTTGAAAAATTCATTGCTGCCTACCCCACCATCCGCCAGCTTGCCGATGCACCCGACCAGGAAGTGTTTAAGCTGTGGGAAGGGCTTGGCTACTACAGCCGCTGCCGCAACCTGCTGGCAACAGCCCGCTATATTGCCTATGAGCTGGATGGCATTTTTCCCAATAAATATGAAGATATCCTGGCCTTGAAAGGCGTGGGACCCTATACTGCCGCGGCCATTGCCTCATTTGCCTACAACCTGCACCATGCCGTGCTGGATGGCAATGTATACCGGGTGCTCAGCCGCATACATGGCATCGGAACACCTACCGATAGCGCCGTAGGGAAAAACTTATTTACTACCCTGGCGCAGGCGCAATTGCCTGATGGGAAGGCCGCCGCTTACAACCAGGGCATCATGGATTTTGGCGCTACGGTGTGTAAGCCCCTGCCCGAGTGCAGTACCTGTTTTTTTGCCGACGATTGTGTGGCCTTTCAAACCGGCAGACAGCTGGCGCTGCCCATTAAGGAAAAGCAGTTGCAGGTGTCGGACCGCTTCTTTTTTTACCTGGTGCTGGAGCACGAAGGAAAGGTGGCGGTGCGGCAGCGTCAGGCAAAAGATATCTGGCTGGACCTTTTTGAGTTTTTGCTTATAGAAACCCCGGAACCCGCCAGCTGGCAATTGGTAGCCGCCGAACTGGAACATGCCTGGGGGCTATCGCCCGAAAGCTACCAGCGGGTTGGTACCCGTTATGTGGTCAAACAAAGACTGACACACCAACTGGTACACCTTTCTTTTGAACGGTTGGCCCTAAACCATACAATTGAGCTGCCCCAATTGCAATGGGCAGATAAAGCTGCACTGGAAAATTTCCCGTTTCCAAAAGCCATTAAAGAATATGTGCTCGCTGAACTGTGATCTTTTGCATGACGATATCAGGCACGCTGTAGTGCACCCGAAAAAGTTTTACGGGCTGCGCCACAATTGACGCGGTGCAGCCAATGCAGCAGGCTTGGTTACCCGCAAGACCAGTTTTACCGAGCCAAGCGTTGGTGAAATGCAGTTTTAGTAAAAGGTTGATCCATGATTAGTTGCAGCTGTCACGGAATGGGATGAACGACAAATCAGAACGGGTTTCTTAATTCTGGCGGGGGTTATCCGGCGCCGCATTCCGGCGTAAACACAAAGGGGTTAATGGCCCTTTTTTTGATAATCTTTTCTAACTTAGGAAAGCCGATTTGTTCGACGAACGTTCCACTTACCGAATAAACAGAATCTTATGCGAGGCGTTAACCGTGTGATGCTTATAGGCAACTTGGGAAAGGATCCGGATATTCAATTTTTAGAGGGCAATATCGGTGTGGCGAAGTTCCCGCTGGCGACTACCGAAACTTTCAAGGACCGCAGCGGCAAACTGGTATCGCAAACCGAATGGCATACCGTGGTATTGTGGCGGGGCCTGGCCGAACTGGCGCACAAATACCTGCATAAAGGCAGCTTGGTGTACATTGAAGGCCGCCTGCGCACCCGAAGCTGGGAAGACAAGGACGGCAACCGGAAGTTTGCCACCGAAGTAGTAGGTGACAACCTGATTATGCTGGACAAGCGCCACGACGGCAGCGGCCAGCATGGCTCCCTGCCGCATGAAGGTGGCCTGGAAGGTATGTCCTCCTCCGATGCGCCCATTCCGGAGCCTACACCCGACATACCTTTTTGACGGGATAAAACATAATTTTGCTTTTAAGTTCATAGGCAGGTTTAAAAGACCTGCCTTTTGAATAACTTTTCACCAAATAAATACGCTTGGATCACAGTACGGCCAGTCATGGATTCCACCTTTTAGCCATCAACCCCCAGAGTACCGTCTTTCTTGCGGTGTTGTTGCTGATCCTTTTGCTGTTGAGTTTTATCGCTTCGGGCGCCGAGGTCGCCTTGTTTTCGTTGCTCCCCAAGGACGTAAACATGCTCAAAACAAAGCAGCATGCCGCCGCCCGCCGCATCACCACCCTGCTCGATGAGCGGAAAGCGGTATACACTTCCCTGCTGATGGCAGGAACCATCTTCGATATCAGTATCATCATCCTGGGCAATTACCTGCTCACCCCGGTTTTGCAGTTGGGTACCGTGCACATCATCGTTCCCATCAACATCGACCTGCTGGTAAAAATTCTGGTGATGGCCTTTGTGATCGTGCTGCTGGGCAAGATCCTGCCCAAGGTTTGGGCTACCCAGAACAATCTCCGTTTTGCCTACAGCACTTCGGCTGTAGTAGAAGGTATTCACCTTTTATTGCGCCGCATCTCCCTGCGCATGGTGGATATAGCCGAAAACATCAGCCAGGTGAGTGGCGCCAACCAGCAGCAAACCCGCAGTGTGCGTGAGTTGGATGAGGCCATTGATGTAAATACGGTAGAAACGACCGATGAAGAAAAAAATATCCTTAAAGGCATTGTGAAGTTTGGCAACATCAATGTGCGGCAGATCATGCGTTTCCGCCTTGATGTGAATGGTATTGAATACAGCACCTCTTTTCCCGAACTGCTTGGGAAGGTGGAAGAGTTGCATTATTCGCGCCTGCCTATTTACCGGGGCAGCATGGACGATATTGTTGGCGTAATCAATACCAAGGACCTGGTGCCCCATATGGAGAACACCAGTTTCGATTGGCACAGCCTGATCAGGCCGACCTTCTTTGTTCCCGAGTCGAAACTGATCAAAGACCTCCTCCAGGAATTTCAGCACAAACGCATTCACTTTGCTATTGTGGTAGATGAATTTGGCGGAACCAGCGGTATCGTTACCATGGAAGACATCCTGGAAGAAATTATTGGCGATATCCATGACGAGTTTGACGAAGAGGAAAGCGGAATCCAAAAGATCACCGACAACAGCTACATCATCGATGGCAAAATGATGCTTTACGATATGTGCCGGCACCTTGGCCTTAGCCTGGATACTTTTGATAAGGTGAAAGGGGAAAGCGATTCCGTTGGCGGGCTGGTGCTGGAAATTGCAGGCGAGTTTCCGCAAGCCAATGAAGTGCTTACCGCCGGCGATTTCCAGTTTAAAGTGCTGAATGTGGAACGCAACCGCATCGGCAGCGTACAGGTAACCATTGCGCAACGCGAGGAAGCCTGAGGGCAGTTCTTAGTTCATAGTTTAAAGTTCAAAGTCTGATGAGCGGTATGGGTATCCGGTTTTTGATGTTTTTTTCCTGTGTGCTGTTTTTGCTTGCCTGCAACTCCGATTACACACCCAAGCCACGCGGTTATTTTAAAATCGGCATGCCCGATAAGCGGTACCAAACCTTCAATCAGCAGGGTTACCCTTATACTTTCCAGTACCCAGCTTACGGTGTGGTGGTAAAAGACAGTACCTTCTTCGAAAGCCGGCCCGAGAATCCCTATTGGATCAATATCGATTTCCCGCAGTTTGGCGGCCGCATCCATATCAGCTACAAAGAAGTGGAGCCAAACAATTTTGATTCGCTGGTAAACGATGCCTTTACCCTTTCGTATAAACAACACACGTATAAAGCCTCCGCCATCGAGCCCGAGCCATTTGTGACTCCTAAGGGCTTATCGGGAGTTTTCTTCAATCTGAAAGGCAATACCGCTACAGCCAGCCAGTTTTTTATCACCGACTCTACCCGCCATTTTTTACGCGGCGCCCTTTACTTCAGCGCCACGCCCAATGCCGATTCTTTGCAACCGGTAAATGATTTCCTGCGTAGAGATTTGCAGCAGCTGATTAATACATTGGAGTGGAAAAAATAATGTGCTAATTAGCTAATGTGATAATGTGCTAAGGGGTGCTGGCATTGACTTGTCACTCCATTAGCATCAGAGCAAAATTTTTGGCACATTGGCTAATTAGCACATTAGCAAATTAGCTTTCCATCAATTTCGCCAAATCTATCGGCTCCAACCCTTTCCTTGCCGGTCCGGTAAGCAGCTGTCCATCGGGGGAAAAGCGCGAGCCATGACAGGGGCAATCCCAGCTTTTTTCGGCGCGGTTCCAGCCTACGGCGCACTTGGCGTGCGGGCAGATCGGATCTACGGCATGTAGCTTCCCGGCTTCGTCTTTATACAGGGCAATGGACTCGCCTTCAAACTTTACCACTTTGGCTTCGCCGGGTGCCAGATCGGCCAGCACAGCTATTTCTTCCTGCGAAAAACGCTTGCTGAAAAACTCTTTCACCACATCTACGTTCTCTTTTACAAACTCGGTAAAACCTGCAATAGGCTTTACCCTCCTTGGATTGAAGAGGGTGGCGTATTCGCTTTGTTTTTGCAGGATCATCTGCGATAGCGTAATGGCCGCAATATGGCTGTAAGTGATGCCATTGCCGCTATATCCTGCTGCCACAAGGATGTTGTCGTGGGTGCCTGGGTTGAGGCCGATATAGGCAAGGCCATCACTTGGCTCAAAGTATTGTGAGGACCATTTGAATGCTATTTCCTTTACATCGTAATGGCGGCGCACATGTGCCTCCAGCCGGTCGAAACAGGCTTCGGTATTTTCTTCGTGTGCCGTTTTATGATCTTCGCCGCCTACAATAAGGTAACGCCTGCCATCCGTTTCCTGCGTGCGGTAGTAATAGTAAGGATCGTACATGTTATAAGCCAGCGATTCGGGGTACTGGCTTTCGTTGTTCAGCGTTACCGCCATGGCATAGCTGCGGTAGGGGTGTGCCCTGAAGTGCAGCAGGTTGATGCCGCCGGGCGGAATATGGGTTGCATACACCAGGTACTTGGCTTTGATCACACCCATGCTGGTTTCGGCTTCCAGCATCAGCTCGTCGCCCCCAACATGGCCAACCGTACAGTTTTGCAGAATAACACCGCCTAAGGCTTCAAACTCCTTTGCTAATGCAAATACATACTTTGTGGGATGGATCTGCGCATTGCGGGGATATACGATGGCTTTCTGGAAATCGGTGGGAATAGGAATGCTGTCGGCATAAGCTACATAGGCACCCGCTTCCAGCGACGCTTCCATCATTTTATTTAACTGGCTCACCTGCTCGTCGGTTTGGGCATACACATAGGCATCCCGCTCGCTGAATTCACAGTCGATATTGTAAGTTTTTACATGGTGGGCAAAAAGCTCAATGGCCTGCCGGGTAGCCCGTGCCACGGTTTGGGCGCCCTCCACCCCAAAGTCCTGGCGGATGGTATGGTAGTCGGTGTCAAAAAAGGAATTGATATGCGAGGTGGTGCCGCCGGTTGTCCCAAAGCAAAGGGTCTGGGCTTCGGCCACCACACAACGCAGCCCGCCCTGTTGCAGCAGCAGGGCCGTAGTAATACCGGTAATGCCACCACCTACAATCAATACATCCACCACATCGGTAGGCAGGGTACTGTTCTGTGGCTGGTAGTCGGGAAGGTTGTGCTGCCAAAGGCTGGTAGTTGCGCCATCGCGTTTCATATGATTCCTGTTTGGCGGAAGTCATAAAAAAATGGTACCAGCAACCGGAACCGATGATCATGCAAATCTGCGGTTCCTAGTCGAATGTATACCGGTACGTCCGGTGCACCTTATCCCGTACCGCACCGGTTGCTTCGTGTATGGACATCATCTTGTCGTTGAAATCGCCTACCCAGGCCAGTTCTACGCCTTTGATGGTGCCGCGGGGCACCACTTCCTGTTGGAGGCACTGGATCAGCGCCGACTCAACGCCATGGTTCTGGTATTTCTTTTTGCAGCCCATGATGATAATGCGGAGGCGGTCGATGGTCGTGGTGTTTTTATACCACAGGAATTTCAGTTTACCCAACAGGTCGAGCTTGCCGTTTACATGACGCAAAATCTGGTTTACATCAGGCAGGCACAGTACAAAGGCAATAGGCGCTTCGTTGTGATAGGCAAACCAGATGATCTTTTCATCCATGATGGGCTTCATCTCGCGAAATGAATCCTTGATGCTGCCCATATCAATGGGGACGAAGTTTTCAAAATCCTGCCAGGCATCGTTGTAAATCTCCCTGAAATCGGCTGCAAACTTGTCGAACTGACGGATATCAAAATGCCGGAAATCATAGCCTGGCTTTTTGCGGATCCAGTTGGCAATTTTGGTAAAGCGTTCGGGCAGGGGCTTGGTCGCATCCAGGAAGTTAGTCAGCTGATCATAAGCCTTGGTAAAGCCATATCCTTCAAAAAACTCCTGGTAGTAGGGCGGGTTGTAGTTCATGCCCATGCTGGGTGGTTTGAAGCCTTCTACCAGCAGTCCCCAGAATTTGTCATTCTCGCCAAAGTTGATCGGGCCTTCCATGCCTTCGAGGCCTTGCTGTTGTATCCAGCTGCGCGCGGTATCCAGCAGGAGGTGCGCAGCACCGTTGTTATACATGCATTCAAAGAAACCAACACCACCCATGCGGTGTCCTGCGGCTACTTTTTTGTGGTTGATAAAGGCAGCGATACGGCCAATGGCCTTACCTGCCTGGTTATACAACACCCAGCGGGTGCAGGTGCCATGGGAGAAGAAGGAGTTGGTGGCAGGCAGGAAAATATTACGCACTTCCTGCTCCAAAGGGCAGATCCAGTTGCGATCGTTGCGGTAAATCGACCTGGGTAGTTGGATGAAATCGTCTTCTGTGCGTCTGCTATTTACTTCCACCAGCTTCATAGCGCAAAAATAATCGCGGATGGTTGGATTGGTGGTGATTGCAGGATTTAATTGATTGCAGGCAAATTGTTTTGCATGTATGGCCGCTGAGCGGTATGAAGTGCATGTTTCACCAGCGGTCCGCTTCAGGAATGTCTGTATCGTCCTTACGCAGCTGTTGCCGGCTTTGTTCCTTAGCTGCCTGCCGCCGCAGCAACAGTGCCGCCAGCAAACGGCCTGCGTCTTCCTGTGGCGCCTGCTGCAGTATGCTGCGCACTTCCTTTTCCGGGACATCTACCCGGTATAAAAAATAAACCAGGCCTTCAAAGTCGTGCAAGACCAGGGCATTCAACAAGGCCGCCAGCTTGTCTATATCACCTGCGCTGCGCTGTTGGTTCTGTAAAATGGAAAGTGCTGCATCTGCTTGCATGGCTTTGGGGTTTGCTTAAATGAGGAATAGCCTTTGTTATATTCTTTGCTCACAGATAGCACTGGTGACCCAGATGTGAATAACGGAAGGTTCATTCGTATGAAAACATATCTGTGTTATCTGTGCCATCTGTGAGAAACTTCTCTAAAACTTTTCTACTACACCCAGCCCAAACAGGGCAAAGTCATACTTCGCCGGGTCGTTGGCATCATATCGTTTAAGGTTGGCCGTTAGTTCAATGCCTGAAAGCCAGTCCACCTGTTTCCGGTCAAGCAACTGGAATCGTTTGGCTACCCGCGCTACGTGTACATCAATAGGACAAATAAGTTGCGCAGGTTTGATCTTTTTCCAAATGCCAAAATCCACACCTTGCTTGTCCTTGCGTACCATCCACCGCAGGTACATATTAAGGCGTTTGCAGGTAGAGCCTTTAAAAGGTGCGGCCACATGCTTGGCGGTTCGGGATGGTGCATCGGGC
This sequence comes from Cnuella takakiae, assembly GCF_001953305.1. Lineage (GTDB taxonomy): Bacteria > Bacteroidota > Bacteroidia > Chitinophagales > Chitinophagaceae > Flavisolibacter > Flavisolibacter takakiae. The sequence goes on along the minus strand of NZ_MTFE01000010.1, from coordinate 4,913,799 downwards.
AGCGAAAAGAAATAGCTGTAAAAACCATTCAGTGCGCCTTCAATATTTTCATCGCCCGGTTGCATGCCACGGGTAAAAGCAGTTTCCAGGCTATCGTGTTGCTCGTAATGGTGCCGCAGGAACTCAATAAAATACAGCAGGTCGGTGGTGTTGAATGTTCGGTGTTTGAAGTGTAGCAATTTGCGCAGGTCATCATCACTGTGTTGTTGTATGAACTCATAGGGAGCGTTGTCCATCAGTTGCATCAGTTGGGTGGCTTTGTTGATGATGATGGTGCGGTTGCCCCATGCAAAAAGTGCTGCAAACAAACCGGAGATTTCAATGTCCTGCTGGGTACTGAAACGGTGCGGAATGGAAATAGGATCGGAAAGGATAAATGCAGGCGTATTGTACTCTGCTACTTTACGGTCCAGAAATGTTTTGAAATCCCTTTGTTCCACCCTGCAAAGATAAGCCCCGCCGGATGAGGCAGGGCTTTGGAGGTTTAGGAATGTTGGGCAGCAAAGGCCAGGATTTTTTCGGCAAACCACTGCGGCTCTTCCTGGAAAGAAGCATGCCCGCCGATATAGTGTACGGTCGTTTGTTTGGGAAAGTGGAAGGATTGATAATGCCGGATGCCGATGGCATAGTCCTGCCTGCCGGTAATCACCAATACGGGGCATTTTATATTGGCGGTGAGCGGTGCAAAATCATTCCAGTATTCGGGTACCTGCCATACACTGGAAGCAAAGTCGCGGTTGTAGCGCGGAACACTTAGGGTAACCGAATCGTTGATGATCTTTTCGGCAGCATTGCGAAACATTAATTTGTACCAGAGGTTGCGTTCGCTCAGTTTATCATGTACTGCCCATACTCTTTCGTTGAGTGCTTTGTTGGTATCGCGAAATGCAATTTGGTCAGTAATGGCCATTTCCTGTAAACCAAATTCGAGGTGGCTGCTCATGGATGCCTGCATGTTTACCGTGCCGTGAATCATGTACAACTCCGTTACTGTGCGGGGATGATGGGCGGCATAGGAGGTGATGATTATGCCACCGAAAGAATGCCCCATCACCGCCCACTGTTTGTATCCAAGTGCAGTGCGTATTTCTTCCAGGTCTTTTTCGATGCGTTGCAATGAGTAGTTCTTATTGTGTGCCGAGTCAGAGCGGCCGCTGCCTCTTTGATCGAAGTAAATCATCCGCATCTTTTCTTCGATCATTGCCGCACCGGGAAAGGCTTCAAAGTAGTAGCTGGTAGAGCCCGGCCCGCCATGTACAAACAGGCAGGGTTTGCCTTTGCCGGCCACCCGTACATATAAGCGCACCGTGTCGGATGTGGTAAAATAAAAAGTGGAATCAACAGCGAAGGAACTTAAATACAGCAGGCTGGCAAGAATCAGCGTCAAGGGTTTCAGTAAGGTTGTTTTGCTCATGATAGCCCATCAGACGCAGGCGGGAAAGCATTGGTTACAATTCCTTGTAAAAACAAATGCCGGTGTGAACAACACCGGCATTTGCAACGAATTTTCGATCCTTTAACCAATCGCCTGGTTCAGGTCTTCAATCAGGTCGTCTGCATCTTCAATACCCACACTAAGGCGGATAAGGGAATCGGTCAAGCCATTTTTAATCCTTTCTTCACGGGGTATGGAAGCATGGGTCATTGAGGCAGGATGGTTGATCAGCGACTCTACACCACCAAGGCTTTCCGCAAGTGCAAATAGTTTGGTGCTGGATAGTACACGGCGTGCATTTTCCACGCTGTCATCTTTTAAGGTAAAACTCATCATGCCACCAAAATCACGCATTTGCTTTTTCGCAATGGCATAACCAGGATGGTCTTCAAAGCCGCACCAGTATACTTTTTCAACCGCAGGATGATTGCGCAGGAAGTGCGCAATCTGGCGGCCATTTTCGCAATGACGCTGCATGCGTACATGCAAGGTTTTGATGCCGCGCAAAACCAGGAAGCAATCCATGGGGCCGGGTACGGCACCACAACTTTTTTGAATAAAGTACAGTTCATCACGCAACTGCTGATCGTTCAGCATGAGCGCACCCTGGATTACATCACTGTGGCCACCGAGGTATTTGGTAGCAGAGTGCATCACGATATCCGCACCGAGGTCGAGTGGATTTTGCAGGTAAGGTGATGCAAAAGTGTTGTCTACAACCAGGATCAGTTTGTGTTGTTTGGCAATGGCCGACAGCGCTTCGATATCGGCAATGTTCATCAAAGGATTTGTAGGCGTTTCGGCCCAGATCATTTTTGTTTTTTCATTCACCACGGCGGCCACGTTTTGCACATTGGTCATATCCACATAGTGGAAAGTGATGCCAAAACGGGCAAATACTTTTGAGAACAGGCGGTAGGTGCCGCCGTACATATCGGCGCCTGCAATTACTTCATCGCCGGGTTGCAACAATTTGATCACAGCATCGGTAGCGGCCACGCCACTGCCAAAGGCCAGTCCAAACCGGGCGTTTTCAATACCTGCAAATGCCGCTTCAAGCGCAAAGCGGGTAGGGTTTTGCGAGCGTGCATATTCATAGCCTTTGTGGTCGCCGGGAGCGGCCTGTACAAAGGTTGAGGTTTGATAAATGGGGGGCCAGATGGCGCCTGTCGATGGATCGGGCTCAGCGCCGGCATGTATGAACTTGGTACCTAATTTCATGCGTATCGTTTTAAGGGATACGAATGTAGCGAAAAGGAGGTTAGGGGCTGTGCATACCAAGGTGGCTGTTAGCTTGGGCAGGTATCCATCTTGCAAACCGGTAATAAATATCGCCTTGGTGTGCTTTGCGCTTGTATCGTTCCACTTATTTAAACTGTATGGGCAAACGGGCTTCCGCCTGTTCCCAGGATACCAGCAGTTCTGCGCCATTTGCTGCCGCAATAAATACCATGGTGAAATCTTCCAAAGGTTTGGAGGTGGGTGCTACCGGAATCGTAAACCGGTAAGCATCCTGCGTGCTGTCGGTTTGCAAGCCCCAGGTGTACAGGTTATTGTTGAAAACAATGGTCCATTCCTTTGGTTGCGGAATACAGTACAGGATATAGCGGCCTTTTGCTACGGGCTTGTTTTGAATGGTTGCCGGGGCAAACAGTTCTATTTCGGTGGCCTCGTTGGCGCCCAGCCGCCAGGGTTGGCCATAAGGAACCAGGCTGCCAAAGATGGTGCGGCCCTGCCGGTGGGGGCGGCTGTATATTACCCTGGCTAAGGGCGGGTTTACTGCCTTGCCCGAGGTTTTAAGAATGGGATAATCAACGGGGAAGTAAATCATGTCCATTGGAGAACGGTCGATGGGCGAAAGGGCATTGCCGGGTTGTACGGTACTGAGCAGGGAGTCCCGTCGAAGGGTATCGGTGCGGGTATTGTTTTCGTTGCTGCTGCCCATGCAGGATGCCAGCAGAAAAGCTATACCCGCAACAATCATGTTTTTCATGCCGAAAAAATACGACTTCTTGTAATAAAGGTTTGCAGGATACATGATTGCGTGTGTATGTGGTAAATAGAAAGCCCGGAACAGTAAGCTGTTTCGGGCTTTCTATACAAATAGAGGCACGTGCACCGCTTATGCGATGCTTATTTCAATGCGATAGGAAGTGCTACCATGGCATTTTCCCACGCTATGTCCAACAGGATCGTATCGTTTGAACCCTTTTCAAACATCATGGAAAATGCATTTACCGGTGCGCCTGTTTTTTTCACCGGCACCTGTACCCGCACCACATCTTTTTTGTCGTCGTATTTAAATGCGCCCCAGGTGTCGGTGTCCTTGTTCAGGATCAGCGTCCAGGCATCGGTGCTGGGAATAGCGTAAATAGTATACTTGCCTTTAATGATTTTCTTGCCGCCAATTTTTACATCGCGGTACAACTCCAGTTCGGTGGCTTCGTTGGCACCCAGGCGCCATACTTTATTCCACTCTACCAACTCGCCGAAAACAGCGCGGTTATTGGCCATGGGGCGGCTGTAAATAACACGGGCAACCAAAGGCTCCGTGGCTTTGTCCTGGATTTTGAGTACCGGGTAATTGGCGGGATAATAACACATGTCGAGCGGCGATTTGTCCACTTCGGGCAAACGCGCTACCACACTAAGGGCAACTGGCGTAGGGGCAGGTGCAGTAGCTTCTGTTTGTGCCTGGGCGCCCACACCAGAAAGGGCAATAGCAAGGGAAAAGAAAACACGCTTCATGTGTAAAGGATTGGGGCGTAAAATTAAGGAATCAGTTGTTGGGTAACGATTTGGCAGGATCAATCAGTTCTTCAAAGGCGCCTTTTGCAAAATGTTTAACATCCGCAATCATGTGCCGGTACTGGATGCCCAGGTCTGCTTTGTTTGCCAGCAACACCGCTAAAGCCTTACTGCCGTCATCGGTTATGGAAGCACGCCGCATCAGTCCCTGCAGGCTGCGGTAAATACCCTGCTCCGATTTATAATTATACAACCAGTTGTCTCTTTTCATATAGGGCAACATCGCTACCAATGGCGATGGCAGCAGGTAATGAAACTGGTCCAGTATGTTATATGTGTTTTGTGCCAGTTCGCTTAGTTCCTGATCCGTTAGGGTTTGTTCATCGGAAGCAAGGAAGTGGTCGTATACCACATCTACAATAGGTGCGCTATACAGGCGGTATGCAGGCCTGAAAAATTCTTTGGCTGCCAGTGTAGCGGGGTGCCTGTCGGTATAATCATCAATCAGCCGGTGCAGCTTGATGCCTTTTTGTATGTCTTCGGGATACTGGTACTGCGTTTTGCCTTTTACAAAATCGGAGATCATATTGCCTACCAGTATTTCGGGATGGCCAAAAGAAAGATATGCATGTCCGAGAAAATTCATTGGTTCAAGGTACTGCATGTTCATTTACCGTTCATCATGGTGTATGGATGCTGCAGGTTAAGCTTGTGCAAAGAAAACAGGAATGCCTTCTTCCGCTTTTCACTAACAAATACAAACAAGCTGCTGCCGATGGATTGTTGCCCCTGTAGCATGAATCAGGATGATTGTCGGTTCAATTGTAGTTGGTGCGCAAACCTGCTGCCAGCAAGGGTTTGCAGCGCGTGGCTTGTCTCCGTTCGTCCCATCGTTAAACCTTTTAACAGCGGCTTCCGCCCTTCACAATTTGCTTGATGCCGGGTGTAACAGATGGTAGTTTTGAATCGTCGAAAGAGACAAATAAACAAAACATACAAAACCAATAAACAACTTGTTATGAAACCCTTATTCATCCTGATGACCGTAGTAAGTTCTTTTTTTGCTACTGCATCCCACGCCAACAATGAAGTAGTATCGCCACACGCGGTACGTTCTTTCAACCGTTCTTTTGCCGGTGCCCGCGAAGTGCAATGGAGCCAGGAAGCAGACCTGTACAAAGTGTCCTTTCAGGTATCCGGGCAGCATGCCAATGCTTTTTACGATAGCAATGGTCACCTGGTAGTAATCACCCGCAACATCAGCCCGCTGCAACTGCCCGTAGTGTTGCTGGCAACGGTTAAAAATGATTATTCCAAACAGTGGATCTCTGACCTTATTGAAGTGTCCGATGATAGTGGTACCTACTACTATATCACTCTGGAAGACGGAAGCCAGAAGGTTATTCTGAAATCGGAAGGCTCCAGCCGCTGGGTGCGTCACCAAAGAATTGAAAAATAACCAAAACTGCTGTTTTGCTTGTGTGTGTTATCCCGCGAGGCCTGGGTGCCTTGCGGGATTTTTTTGACCAATGATGTGCAGGATGGTAAAGAATAAAAGCTGGATATTCCTGCTGTCAGCGTAGCCGGATAGCGGCAATTGGAAATCAGACTGGTTAGGTAGGCCAATTTATAGATAGCCGGCCGGAGCGGCATAAAAGGTATACTTAATGTTTGCCTGCCTGCACAGAAATTTAACGCCTGTTTTCGGCGCTACTATGTGAATGCTTTATTTTTGCCGCTCAATTTTTCCAACATGAGCAAAGGACCTGTTTCCCAATTTATACAACACCATTACCGCCACTTCAACGCGGCGGCCCTGGTAGATGCGGCTAAAGGTTACGAAACCCACCTGATGGAAGGTGGCAAGATGATGGTAACCCTGGCAGGTGCGATGAGTACTGCGGAGCTGGGTGTGTCACTGGCCGAGATGATCCGCCAGGACAAGATCCACAGCATCAGCTGTACCGGTGCCAACCTGGAAGAAGACATCATGAACCTGGTAGCCCACAACCATTACGAGCGCATCCCCAACTGGCGCGACCTGACGCCGCAGCAAGAGTGGGACCTCCTGGAGCGTGGCCTCAACCGGGTTACCGATACCTGTATTCCTGAAGAAGAGGCTTTCCGTACCATCCAGCAGCACATCCACAAAATCTGGAAAGACGCGGATGACAAGGGTGAGCGTTATTTTCCCCATGAGTTTATGTACCAGCTGCTGAACAGCGGCGCGATGAAGGACAGCTACCAGATTGATGTAAAAGACAGTTGGATGATTGCCGCTGCCGAGAAGAACCTGCCCATCGTGGTAGGCGGCTGGGAAGACAGCACCATGGGCAACATCTTCGCTTCTTACGTGTACAAAGGCGAGCTGAAAGCTTCTACCATGAAGAGCGGTATCGAGTACATGGTGTGGCTGGCCAACTATTATAAAGACAACAGCGCCGGTAAAGGCATTGGTTTCTTCCAGATTGGCGGTGGTATTGCCGGTGATTTCCCCATCTGCGTTGTGCCCATGATGTACCAGGATCTGGAAATGCATGAAATTCCTTTCTGGAGCTATTTCTGCCAGATATCCGATTCTACTACTTCCTATGGTTCTTACTCGGGTGCACACCCCAACGAAAAGATCACCTGGGGTAAGCTCGACATCCACACACCCAAGTATATCATCGAAAGCGATGCTACCATCGTAGCGCCGCTGGTGTTTGCTTATATCCTCGGTTGGTAAGAACCGCAGATTTGTATGATCCGGAATGAGTGGTATGCCTTAGGTCAGCAGTCATTTTGAAAGCTTGCACCTGTGGTGTGCAGGATTTTTTGCAAGGATTGAAAGGAATTGCGGGTTGCTCGGAGGTAAAGTGATCCAGATAAAGTAAATGATACCTGTAATTCATTCCTGATACGAAAAGCCCCGGAGTATTGCACTCCGGGGCTTTTGGTTTATAGAAACCATTCCTTTTAGCTTTCAACAGCGTCTCTGCGGGTGCCCAACAAGGAAAGTACCCCAACGGTAAGCGATACGGCACCCATCAGCAACAGGGTATTTCTTGCCCGCTTATTGTTTTGCACTTTTAATAACCAGGGCGCAGCAACCGATGCGATACCGAGGGCCAGGTCAATACCCAGGTGGGCCTTATAGGGCAGCACTTTGGCGGCACCCCATTCTGCATCGGTGAGCAGTGCATAGGAAAGGGCGCCAACAGCCGCCGCCTTGCAGGCCACATTAGCCTGGGGTACCATACTGAAGCCTGCCAGCCTGGGCGCAAGCCATACAAGGGGAGCGTAGGCATAATCAGCAATGCCGTGTTGTTTTCTTTTTATCCCAATCATAATCTTGTTTTCTGGAGGCGTTGCAACAAAGAAGCCAGTCTTTAGGACATCGGTATGGCCTTCTTTTTTGTAGCCAGATGAACTGCTCCTTTTATCGCCTTGCCTATTGCTGCAAGACCAGCCAAACCGCCCAGGGTGATCAAAATATAAAAAGCAAGCAGTGGGTCGCGGGCCACACCTCCTGAAGCCAGGAGCAGGGTGCCTGCCACCAGTACCAATCCATAAGCAGCACCTTTCACAAGCATGATGGTTGCTACAGTAGCAGCCCAATAGCGGCGGTGCCATAAACCATGTACTGCAATAAGACAGGAAGGGACCACCAGCGTGAGGTCCAGGGCATATACAATGGCGGTTGGGTGCCCGGTTTGCGGGATGATGGCCGGCAACCTCCCTGTATTGATAAAGGCAAAGATGGGGGGCGTTTCCACCCCGATCAGCATCAGGCCTATTACCAGCAGGTAGGCCATTGCATACCGCCTGCTGTATGTAGATAATGGGATGTTTAACGCACAGGTATGCTGTACCAGCAGCAGGAGACTGTACAGCCCGCAAATAACAACTAGTACATAAAGCAGAAACAACTTGTTGAAGGCTGCGCCAAAAAGGTAAAAGGCATAATTATATACCAGGTAAGCCATCAGGCCCGTCCATACCATTTGTGCCAGTTTACTTTTTTTGAAACTTAGGTAAACAGAAAGTATCAATGCAGGCAGTACAACCGCTAAGGTTACCCAGTCATTGGCAAGCCAGGCTGTGCGTACAAATGCATTGTCGCGGTATACACCCGGAACACCGATGCCCAGGCCTGAAGCAAGTGCAGACAGCAAGGCTGCGCTACCGGTAAATACCAACAGCCTGGCTGGGAATGATTGTGTTTTCATACCCATTGTTTTTGGTGTATAGCTGCAAGCTGTTTGTGCCATAACAGCACCTTGCCATCGTGGCGATAAACGATATATGCTGCCCAGCCCACAATAAGCGAAAAAGGAAAAGCGGAACCTACCATCAGCGGGATGATGGCAGCAAGAAAGATCATGGTTCCTATACATGCCCACCGCACCCACCAGCCCTGCAGCAGCATACCGAAAGCAATAAGCAATTGTCCAAAAGCAATTGCCGGTACCATGATGTGGTTGTGCCTGCTGAACCAGCCCAATATAAACCTGCGATAAAAGGGAAGCGCAAACTGTGCAATGCCCAGGTAGCTATCCGGGTGGGTAAGTCCAAGGTAACCATTGATGCCTGCAGCCCCAGAGAATAGCAAAAAGAAGAGCAGGCGTGCCAGCCGGGTATTTTTCCAGGCTGCCAGTAAAAAACAAAGGGCCACTGCCTGCGCAATAAGGTAAGGAGTAAGATTTTCGTTCAAGCCGTTCATGGTGCAATGGTTAAAAATGTTCATGCTCCTGAGCCTGTTGCTCCGGGCATCGCTACAAATATTGCTGGTGCAATACAGGCCTCACAATGACAGCCATCATGTACGTACTTGAGCTTTCGGAAATTTGCAGCATGCGAACAAGGCCTGGAAACAAATACTGCCGGGTATGGCATAGTCTTTTGGCATTTATCCATAAACCCAATATGGAAAATGCACAAAAGCGCTATGCGCTCATTACCGGTGCCAGCAGTGGCATTGGATACGAACTGGCCAGGCTATTTGCTTCGGACGGCTACCCGCTGATCCTAATCGGCCGCGATAAACAAACCTTGCAGGAAAAAGCCGGCGAGCTTTCCGGCACCCACGGCGTAGAGGTAATCACCATCGAAAAAGATTTGTTTTACCCGATGGCGGCCCAGGAAATCTATGACGAGGTGCAATCGAAAGGATTGACCGTAGATGTGCTGGTAAACGATGCAGGCCAGGGCAATTACGGGTTGTTTGTTGAATTGGATTTACCCCGGCTGCTCGAGATCATTCAGCTGAATGTTTCCTCGCTGGTGGCACTTACCCATTATTTTTTAAAGGACATGGTATCGCGTAATGAAGGCAAGATTCTGCAGGTGGCATCTATTGCTTCCGAAGTGCCCGGCCCCCTGCATGCCGTGTATCATGCCACCAAGGCATTTGTGCTTTCCTTTACCGAATCGCTGGTAAATGAACTGAAGGATTCGGCGGTAACCATCACTGCACTGCAACCCGGTGTTACCGATACCGATTTCTTTGAAAAAGCCGATTTCCCCGATGATCTTAAAATCAGGGAAAAAGACAGCATGTCCGATCCGGCAAAAGTGGCGAAGGATGGTTATGCAGCCCTGATGAAAGGGGATGATAAAATCGTATCGGGACTGAAGAATAAAGTGATGACAACGATGAACTATGTAATGCCCGATACCCTGGTTGCCGAACAGATGCGCAAGATGCATGAGCAGCGCAGCGATAA
>NZ_MTFE01000010.1:4900647-4903898 GCF_001953305.1 Cnuella takakiae | reverse complement strand
AGGTAAAAGCTACAAGCTTTTACCTGCAAGCCGCAAGGTATTCATGTTCACCGCCATAATTGTGTTGGGTGGTTCTGCTGCCAAACCTTGAAGGTTTTTAAAAAAGAATCAAGGCTTAAAACAAAAAGCCCCGGCAGAAAAACCGGGGCTTTGTCGTCGTATAGCGAAGGGTAGGATTAGTTAGGGCGATAAAAAACACCCGCCGGTGATAACAGTTTTCATTTAGGTCTGTCCTTCCTTCCATCATGGCCGGTTTTGCATTTGTCAGCTTTCTGATCCACAAAAAGCACAGGGCTTTTCCATGGCTGTAGTGAAGATCCTACCTGCTGCTTACAAGCCGCACACGATAGAACATAGACTTTGTTTAACTACCATGGTTTAATTGGTATTGAAAAATAAACCCCGATGTTTTTGCATCGGGGTTTATTGATCGAGTTGGGTACTACCTGCGCATAGGAGGCAGTTCCAGGTCGCGCTTCAGCATATCGTTGCGGTTGGCCATTTCCCATGCAGTATGGAATACCAGGCGTGCACGCTTCTCCATGAGGGTATAGTTGATCTTGTCGGGCGTGTCGGTGGGACGGTGGTAATCGGCGTGGGTACCATTGAAGTAGAAAATGATGGGTACGCCATTTTTAGCAAAGTTGTAGTGGTCGCTGCGGTAGTAAATGAATTCCTTATCATTGGGATCATTGTACTTATAGTCCAGCTCCATTTTAATGAACTTATTGTTCACGCTTTCGCTGATGGTACGCAGGTCGGTGCTCAGCTTGTCGTCGCCTACTACATACACGTAGTTGGTGCTGTCGCCCTGGGTACGCTTGGGATCAATACGGCCAATCATGTCGATGTTGAGGTTGGCAGTTGCTTTCGCCAGGTCGATGGTAGGGTGGGAGCCGTAGTATTCAGAACCCAGCAGGCCTTTTTCCTCACCGCTCACGGTCATGAACAGGATGGAGCGCCGGTTGCCCTTGCCTTCTTTCTTGGCTTTTGCAAAAGCTTCAGCCAGCTCAATCACGCTAACGGTACCCGAGCCGTCATCATCTGCACCATAATAGATCACGCCATTCTCGCGCTTGCCTTCATGGTCGTAGTGGGCGGTTACAATCAGGTATTCATCGGCCTTGTCGGTGCCGGGCAGTACGCCCAGTACGTTGGAGCTTTGGGTTGTAACCAGGGCTTTGTCTACCTGCAGCAGCACCTCGGCAGGATAGCCCTTGGGTGTGCCGGTAGCAGTTTTCGCCGCTTCATAATTATTCTTCAGAATAGCCTTGGCAATGTCTTCAGAAATTGTGAGTTCCTGCAGGGGCAGGCTCTTGCGGAAAGCCTGTACCATAAGGCGGCCTTTGCGCATGGGCTGTGCAGGTGCCTTGTAGGTAGATGATACGATCATCACACCGGCAGGTGCCTTGGTGCGCAGCTTGCTCACGATGGCAGGGTTGGCAGCATCTGCAAAAAGCAGTACCAGTTTGCCACCCAGGTCGGCGCTGTCGATACCGGCGGCATTGCTCTTGGCGATGCTCACCACTTCACCCAGGCGGAAGGTGCCGGCAACACTGTTGGCAACACTCAGGCTAAAATCCTGGAACAGTTGGAAAGGCTGGCCGTTGATCTCCAGCTTGGCGCCTGCCAGTGAGTCCTGGTACAGGGGATAAGGTTGCTGGTAGGTACCATTGAAGCCGGGCTGGAGGCCAATACGGCGGAACTCGTTTTCGATGTAGGCGGCCGCTTTACGCTGGCCTTCGGTACCTGTTTCCCGTCCTTCCATTTCGGCACCAGCAACAATGTAAAGGTGCTTTTTCAGGTCGGCGGAGGTGATGGTCTTTGCGTAGGCTTCGGGCTTGCCTGTTTTTTGCGCAAAGCTTACCAGTGTGCTGCACAGCAACACCGGCAGGAGCAATTGTTTCATGTGAACCATTGGGTTTAAAAAGAAATACCGGAAATCCGGGTCCCGAATTTCCGGTATTCCGCCGGAAGTGCAAAAGAAGAAATGAGGTTTAGGATTAGGTTAAGGATGAGCGGACGAAAGGGCCGCAGCCAGAACCTTGCGCCAAACTACATACAAGCGATCTTGCCCACCCGGTTGGCATGGCGGCCCCCTTCAAATTCGGTAGTGGCAAAAGCCTGCACAATGGCTTCGGCAGTGGGTGTAGGAATAAAGCGTGCGGGAATGCACACAATGTTGGCGTTGTTGTGCTGCCTGGCCAGCTTGGCAATTTCTTCCAGCCAGCAGATGGCGGCGCGTATGCCCTGGTGCTTATTGGCAGTGATGGCTACACCATTGGCACTGCCGCAAACCAGTACACCCCACGCAGCTTCACCACTTTCAACTGCAATGCTAACGGGGTGGGCGAAATCGGGATAGTCGACCGAGTCGGGACTGTTGGTGCCAAAATCCTTAACCTCGTAGCCTTGCTCCCGGAGCATATTGGCCAGAACGGTTTTGTACTCGTAACCGGCGTGATCGGCGCCGATGGCTACAGGGCGGCTTTTATCGAATGTGTTCATCGTATGAATGTTTGGGGTAAAGTTACCGTTTCACGCAAAGCTGCAAGGGTGCAAAGTTTTTTCACGCCAAGGCACCAAGGAGCAAAGGCAGCAAGTTGATTTTCACGCAACCGCGCAACGATAAGATAGTGTTGCACGCAAAGTCGCAGAGGCGCAAAGGATAAGACCTTCAATGAAAAAAGTTTCAACGAATTCAACTCGTAGCGCCGTGGCTCCGTTGCGTCGTTGCGTGAACCAAACTTTGCTCCTCTGCGCCTTTGCGTGCAAACAAAAAAGCCTGCCGCTTTCGCAACAGGCCTACTATGAACTTTAAACTAATAACTATAGACTTTTCACTTAGCTCCACTCTTTCACATCTTCCGCAGCTCTTTCTTTCTCTACCCGGCGGCAAAGCACGATGCTGATTTCATACAGCAGCAGCAGGGGCAGGGCAACGGTCATCTGGCTGATGATATCCGGGCCGGGCGTGATCACACCGGCTACGATCAGCACAATTACCAGTGCATACTTGCGCGACTGTGCCAGGAAAGTTGCCGTAACGATGCCCACCTTGGCCAGGAAAAACATCACCAGCGGCAGCTGGAAGGCGAGGCCGCTACCCAGTATCAGCGGGGTCATGGTATCGAGGTAGGAACCGATGGTCCAGCGGTTTTCAATGAACTCGTCTACCTGGAAAGTGGCGAAGAAGTGGATGGTATAAGGCGACACCACGAAGTAGCCAAAACATACGCCCACGAAGAAGA
>NZ_MTFE01000010.1:4878076-4900634 GCF_001953305.1 Cnuella takakiae | reverse complement strand
TTTACAAAACGCCAGAACTCGTAAAACACATAAGGGAATGCGAGGATCAGACCACCAATCAGTACCACGGAAAAAAACATGGATAACTGGCCGCCCACCGCAGTGTTTTGCATGGGCACACTGAAATCCTCGATACACATGGATTTGCCCAGACCCATGGCATTACCGATGCGGCACATCAGCCGGTAGGTAGGAAAATCGGAATGGGTAGGCCCCATCAGGATATTGCGTACAACAAACTTATTGTAAATGCCTACTACTATAGCGCCTACTACAATGGCGATCACGGAGCGGAACAGGTGTCCGCGCAGCACCTCCAGGTGGTCTACAAACGACATTTCGGCCTTGGTTTCGCCGGCAGTTCTATTAAACAGTTTCAAAGCCATCGGTTCAATCTACGTAAAAAGGTGGCGCAAAGATAATTGGCGGCGGAAGTTACCATAAAAAAAGACCCCGGTAGGAGTCTCGTTGGAAAAAGAACAAATATGCTGTTTGAAGTTTTTGGTTTTTGGTTTGTTGTTACCTCAAACCAAAAACTAAAAACCAAAAACTATTTAATTTCTAATGCTTTGTCAATCTGGAACATCAAACTTGCCCGGTGCGCCTTGGTTTCCTCGTTGGTGGAAACGGCAGTGGCCAGCTGGTTCTTGATCTTTCTCAGGGTATGGAAAGCGGCAGCCTTGGCAATATCGTCGTACGACATGCGGTCTTCCACAATGCCTTTCAGTCCCTGCACATAAGCGGTTTGCAGGTTCTGGCGGTACACATTTACATTACCCTTGAGGTCGGCGGCAAAGATGCCGGCCGTTACATCCTGCATCATGGCGGCTACGCTGTACTGGTTGCCGTACATGCGGGTGTTGGTCATGCGCTGCAGGGTAAGGGGGTGAAAGATATGCGCCAGTGCACCGTTGAGCTGCTGGTTTAGCATTATGCCAGTAACCTTGAAATCTTCACCTGTTGCAGGCTGGTTGAAGCCACGGCGCTGCAACTGGAGGTAGGCAAATACGGGTGCATCGGCGGCAAAGGCACTGGGCGCAAATACGTACTTGTTGAGCAGGGAAATGGCCCGCTTTTGCTGTGCCAGCGAAACCGGCGTAAAGGGTTTGTTCTTCGACTGCTGGTCGGGGAAAGAACGGTCTACATACACGCCGCCTACATAACGGCTGATGGCCGCAATCATGTTAAAGCGCTGGTTTTGCAAGGCATTGTAGCGTACCCGCAGCTCCTGGTAGCTCTGGCCTGGTTTGCTGTACTTGGCTACCAGTTTGGGCATCAGGTTGTTGACCAGTTTGAAGCGCTCTTCGGCATAGGCCATGGCATCGCTGGAAAGGTCGTTTACGTTTACGCGGGGGTCGATGGCCTTACCGGGCGAACGCATATCATCGCCGTCGTTGCCAAAGACCAGCTTGGGATCGGTGCTGCGCGACAGGATCTTTTTCAAACCTTCTTCTTCATTGCCTGCGGCAAAAGAAGCATAGCCATACTGGATGGCCCATTCATCGTAGGGACCTGCCAGGGTGGTGTAATAGTCGCCCTGCTTTTTGCGGTCGGCCGAAACGTTTACCGCGGGGTAGTCCATCACCGAGCCAATAAGACCGTATTTGCGGGTAAGTTCTTTATTGTTGATCTCTTTGGGGCTCCACATTTGGCTGGCCTTCATGTTGTGGTTGAGGCCAAGGGTATGCCCCATTTCATGCATGATGAGGTAGGTGAGAAACTGCTGGTGCATATCGCCAATTTCCGCAGGGCTGGCATCCATGGCTTCGAGGGCCGTAGAGGCGCTAACCATTTGCGCCTGCAACTCGCCTGCAATGGCGCAGTTGGCGGTATGGCTTTCCGGGATGGCCTTGATATGATTTTCAAAAGCCGCCTTGGGTTTTTCTGCGGTCAGCAGTTCGGCAATATTGGGGGTACCGCTGCCACTGGCCCATTCCACCGTAATATCAGCACCCAAAATCTGTCCGGTGCGGGGGTTGACAAAGGAAGGCCCGATGGCGCCATAGCTGGGGCTGGCCGAAGCCACCCAGCGGATCACATTATAACGGATATCGGCAGGGTCCCAAGTAGCGGTATCGGGCATGATCTTCATCTCCACGGCATTCTTGAAACCTGCCTTTTCAAAAGCCGCATTCCACTTCAGGCCTGCTTCCATGATCACCTGGCGGTACTCTTTGGGGGTGGTGTTTTCGATCCAGAAAACGATCGGCTCCACCGGTTCGCTCACAGCAGCTGTAGGATCTTTTTTCTTGAGGTACCAGCGGTTGATCATATCCTTATAGGGGGTAGCCTTAATGCTGGTCTGGTCGTTAACGGTTTGGGTAAAATAGCCCACCCTGGGATCGTCGCTGCGGGGCGTAAAGTCGTTTTGGGGCATTTCCATAAGCGAATGCTGCATCCGCACCCTTACGTAGCGGGCATCGGTGATGTCGGGGCCGCCCGATACAAAGGCCATTGGGTTATCGTAGGCCAGGTCCACCACTACATCGGTATTGTTGGGAAAGGAGCGTACCGCAGCATAGCGCGACTTCATGGGGTTGAGGCTGCCCAGGTTAAAGGAGGGCATGCTGAAGAAAGAAGGCTGCGCTGCCGGTTTAACGGGGTCCATTTTTTCTGAAAGAAAAAGCCCGTCGGCGGCAATGAGGTAGCCGGAAGAATCTTCCGCCGCTACTTTCTCGGAAAGCACGATGGCTTCGGGTTTGTCGGCATCCTTGCTCTTGCTTACGGCATTGGTGGAGTCGTAGTAAAAATTGGTATTTACCCTGCTCAGTTCCAGCCTGTCAAAAGATTTTTTGATGGTGAACACAAAATTGCTGCGGTGCATGCTTTGGTTCAGGAACAGCGCATTTGGTCCGTTGATGGAAAAGCTCTGGTAAATGTATTCCTTACCCAGCTGTTCTTTACGCACATACAACTGTACGGAGCCCGTAGCAGTATCCTGGAAAATGGTAAAAAGCCCTTCGTTTTTACGGCTGCTTTTTACCTTATCGGTAATGCCCGGCGGGGTAGCAGGCTTTTTGGGCTTTACTGTATCGGCAACGGCAAGGGGCGGCTGCACCTGCGGGGCTTTTTTCCCCTTCTTCTGAGCATTGCTAAAGGTAGACGCACAAAGACAGGCTACCAGGAGCAGGGATCGGGATGTCATATCGGCGGTTGATTAGCTTACAAGAATAAATTGAATCGGTGATGGGCGTTTCATGGTAAGGACAAACGGCTGGATGCTGGGGTAACCGGAAAAAGGCGTAGACAGCACTTGTGGACTGTAGTCGTTTCGACCCATTAAGTTATTGCATATTATGAAAAGAACTGCATGCATCTTCCCGTAATGCTCCATATCCGCTATACCTTCCGATTTGGCGGGTAAATTAGCTTAGAAAAGACGCATGTATTACACTTATCGGCCAACCTGCCTGCTTTATAGCCGAAAATAAAAAGAGCAGTTGCCAGCAGGCTTTTCGCCGGGTCAACTGCTCTCTCCTTAACTGTCTTTTCTGTCTTTCCCGGCTACTTCAAAATCTTCAGCTTCACCATTTCAATCCTTGTGTCGCTCACACTCAGTATGTCGAATTCGTAATCGTCCACAATGATGCGCTCCTTTTGTTGTGGAATGGTTTCGTGGTAGTTGATGATGTAGCCCGACAGGGTTTCGGAATCGGTATTGGGAAATTCGAGGTTGTATTTTTCGGATAAGTAGTCCAGCTCCAGCCGGCCCGAGAACATGTACTCGTTTTCAGAAAGGCGTTTTTCCACAAACTCTTCGCTGTCGTATTCGTCGTGGATTTCGCCAAAGATTTCCTCCAGTACGTCTTCCATGGTGACAATACCCGCCGTTCCGCCAAATTCGTCTACCACCCAGGCGATGCTTTTGCGTTCGCGGGTAAACTTGTTGATCAGGTCGGTGGCGCTCATGCTGGCGGGTACCGCAGGGATGGGCAGGAGCACATCCTGTATGGTTGTGGGCTTTTTAAACAGGTCGAGCTGGTGGATATAGCCAAGGATATTGTCGATGTTTTGCTCGTACACCACCAGTTTGGACAGCTGGGTATCGATGAATTTCTGTTTTACCTCCGCAATGCTGGCTTTGCTTTCGATGCCGATAATTTCCTTGCGGGGCACCAGGCACTGGCGGATTTTTATCTTGGGCAGTTCCAGTGCGTTCTCAAACAGGTCGGTGTTGAGCTCCTGGGGTTCATATTCATTTTCGTCCGACTGTTGGAAAAGGGTTTCCACATCAATACGGGAAAAAGCGTCCTTCTTTTCGTTTACCCTTACGTTGAACACGTATTGCAGCATCCAGTTGGAAATGCCGATAAAAAGCTGCGCAATAGGTTGGAGGATGCCGTAGAACAGGTTGATGATCCACACCAGCCGGGACAGCAGGGTGTTGGCCCTTGCCCGGAAAAAAGCGCGGGGAATAAATTCGGCGAAGATCAGTACGATGATGGTGGCAATAAAGATATCGGCGAAAATGGTGTACTGGCTTTGTTCACCCAGCCCGATGTAATTCCAAACGGGCTGCATCACCATCGAAAACATCAGGGCAAAACACACCAGGAAGATGGTATAGCCTATAAGGTTGGTAGCCAGGAAGGATTCGGGGTGCTGGAAGAGTTTGGCCAGGAGTTCCGCGCCGGGTTTCCCCTGTTTGCGCTTTAATTCCACGTTGAAGCGGTTGGCGCTGTAAAAGGCCATCTCAATGCCTGCAAAAAAGCCCATCATCAGGATGGTGACCACAAACCAGACTAGCGTAGGGACGACGATCATAATTTAAATTTAAGCAAACCAGTGATTTAAAGGATTTTAAAAGGATTGATATGACCTGTCCTTTTATACGGGAATACAAGATTCTTTACAAGAGGTTTTTAATAGCCCAAGTAGATTGTACGCTTCTCGGATCACCTTTCCCTTTAAATCCTTATCAAATCCTGCAAATCACCGGTTGATAAACTCCAGAACCAATCGTTCCGCTTCATCACAAGCTCTTTCCAGGTCGTCGTTCACAATCACATGGTGAAAGGAATGTTTGAAGGAAAGCTCGTAGGCCGCTTTGTTGATGCGGGCTTCCAGCGAATCTGCGGTTTCGGTACCACGGCTGTGGAGGCGGCGCTGCAACTCTTCGATGCTGGGCGGCTCGATAAACAGGGACATGGTACTTTCGGTAAACTGCTGCTGCACGTGTATGGCGCCTTTTACATCAATATCCAGCAGGGGCGTTTTGCCCTCGCTCCAGATGCGCTGCAGCTCTGTTTTGAGGGTGCCGTAGTACTTGCCTTCGTACACCATCTCCCATTCAATAAACTCCTCGTGCTGGATCTTGTTGGTAAACTCACTGGGGCTCATGAAGTAATAGTCAATGCCGTTCTTTTCGGTGCCACGCGGGTTGCGGGTAGCGGCCGAAATAGAAAAAGCCAGTTTGTCGGGGTGGTTGCCCAGCAGCCGGCGGGTGATGGAAGTTTTACCCGCACCCGACGGCGCGGTGAGAATGATGATCTTCTGTTGGGTATTGATGGTCATGATTGTGAATGGTGATCGGTGAATCTTCAATCGTCAAAACACCTTATGAGCGGGCAAAGTTAGCGGTTTGGGTGCCATTCCCGCCGTTCAGCCCTGATTGCCGCCACAGGGGTAGTTTCTCCTGTTCCCAACTTTACTTATGCTTCAATTTTGTAATAAATGGTACCTGCCGTTCTGCCGCTTTAGGGAACAGGCATACCGTTATAGAAACCTGGGCCCGGTATCCGAAGCCTTGCCGCTAAACTCCTAAACCATCCGACATCTAAACTACCAACGATGCAACACATCGAGTTTTTTCATACCACCCACTTTGAAACACGCTACCACCGCAAAAAGGCAAATGGTGCACTGGCGCAGTTTATCGATTTTTTTTGGGAAACAGATTTTGACCCGCTGTGGTCGCAATACCCGCAAGGTTTTTCCGATGCCCTATTCCCAAACATTGGGTACACTTACCTGATCAACCTGGGCACCCCCTTCGTGATGCAACTGGAAGAGGAGTCCTATCCTGTAAAAGGCGACGGATTTTTGCCACGCAACAAACATATGATCTGTCACCACCAGGTGGGCAATCGCATTTTTGGTATCAAGTTTAAAGTGTCACCGGTATTGTTTCAGAAAAAAGTCAATTTCCGCGAGTACCGCGCGTATATCTTTCCGCTGGCCTACCTGATCGACCGAAGGATTGTGGAGGCTGTAAAAAGCGCTCCCGATTTTGGCAAACGAGTAGCGCTCATTTCCAACTATTACAGCGAGATTATTGAACAGTACAAGGGTACCCTGCAGGCAGTATCTGTGGTTACCGATGTATTGGGGCAATGCACTTCGCGCCACCAGTTCGCTCCTTCTATTGACGCCATTGCACAAAAGCATGGCATCACTACCCGCACCCTGCAGCGCTACTTTGAAAAAGCAACCGGTGTCAGCAGCAAACAGGCCCTGCAACTGCTGCGCATCCGCAAGGCGGTAGAGGAACTGGTGCATGATGCGGCAGCTTTTGACTACCGCAGGTTTGGTTACTACGACTACAGTCATTTTTACAAACACCTCACAGCATTCCTGAACCACCAGCACATTGAGCTGGTAAGCCCGCACCTGAAGATCCGCAAGGTAGTGGTGTGAATGGGGCGTGGTTTTGCTGCGCCGATCATCTTATGCAAAAGACCACGGACGACTAGCAACAG
The DNA here is from genome assembly GCF_001953305.1 of Cnuella takakiae. Classification (GTDB taxonomy): domain Bacteria; phylum Bacteroidota; class Bacteroidia; order Chitinophagales; family Chitinophagaceae; genus Flavisolibacter; species Flavisolibacter takakiae. The sequence continues at coordinate 4,893,936 of NZ_MTFE01000010.1, read as the reverse complement.
GCAACGAAAGGAATTTTCCAAAGTCGTCTGTTGTCCGTCGTCCGTGGTCTATGGTCCATCGTCCACGTTCCATCGTCCGTCACCCTGTCATCAATTTCCTGCCCTCCTGGTCTCTTCTTCTGAAGCTGTGGTACGGCGGCGTGCCTGTTGCACTTTGCTATTGCCAAAGCGGTAAGTAAACGTCAGGCTGGCTACGCGACTGTCGCGGTAGGCATGCCAGTTCTCGATATAGCTGCCTTCGTATTCCACTCTTGCCCTGGGCCGGTTGGTCCAAAAGAGATCCGTGAAATTGGCCCGCAGGGTTCCTTTTCCTTTTATGATTTGTTTTTGCACGCCTGTTGCCAGTCCCCACTGCGAACGCACCACCATATACCCGTATTGGCCGCCCGAGTTGTAATTGGCATTCAGTTCTGCCTGCCAACCCTTTTTAAAAGTGAAGGTGTTATTGGTGCGCAGGTTGGCTGCCGGTTTGCCATTGCTCAGTTGTGCGCCACCCAAGTTGCCGCTAAAATGGTTGTAGAAAACTTCCGCGTTGTTCATCATGTTCCACCACGATGCAATCTTCACCGGCACGGTGGCTGTCAGTCCTATATAGTCGGAAGCCTTCAGGTTCACCGGAATCTGCACGGTAATGTTTGAGTCCTGGCCCGGTTTGATCTCAAAATTCGGTATCACATCCAGGATCTTCGACAGTACCATATTGTGCGGGTTGGTGGTATGACTATAACCCAGTGTAAAGTTTACCTGCTTAACGGTGTAATTGGCTTCATAACTCCAGGTAAACTGCGGCTTCAGGTTGGGCGAACCGGTTGAGTAGATCGTCGCATCAATCTGGAACAGGAATGGGTTAAGTTGGGAATAACCCGGCCGGTCGATGCGGCGGCTTACTGATAGGCCAAGGGTTTGGTCTTCTTTCAGCTTATAATTGAAGAAGGCACTTGGAAAGAGCTGGAAATAATCCATTTGGAATTTCTGGTCGTTCTTCTGCTGCCGGGTGCGCACATTGGTTTGCTCGCCACGCAGGCCTACCTGCAGGTTGAACTTCTTGTATTCCTTGCTCAGGTTCAGGTAAGCTGCATTGTTGTATTCCTTGTAGAAAAACCGGTTGGTTTTGGTGTCGTCCACAACGGTTTCATCGAGATATACATTGAAGAATCGGGCATCGTTGTCGGAAGAAACATAACTCGTTTTAAACCCAGTTTCCATCTTCACGCTGCCTTTTAGCTTTTGTACATAATCGGCTTTTGCGGTACGCAAAATCAGCTTGCCGGTCTGGTCGCCGTCCAATATGTCATCTTCGCGTTTGGGTGTGCCATTGAGGTTGTAGAAACGGCTGGCAGTACGGGTAAGCGAGCGATTATCGAACACACCATAGTCCACATCTGCAGTCAGCTCGCGGCCCGTGCTGTCGAAGCTGTGTTTGAAGTTGATATTGGCTACGGTGTTGCCAAAGCTGTCGTCGTTGGTGCCAATAGAAGTAAACATGAAATCGGGTTGGTACTGCGGGTCATTCACATCGGTTTTGATCAACGCAGTACGGCCAAACTTGTTGAAGTTGCTGTTTACCACAATCCCGATGATGCTCTTTTTTGAAGGAAAGAAATCGGCACCTACGCGGGTCGTATGCGCGTTCATCTGCATCACGGCATAATTGTCCTTATCATCCGACCCTTTGAATACGCCTTTTTCGTAAAAATTACGGTTGATAAAAAGGTGGTTCATTATTTGGCGGTACGCATAGTTGTAGTTGCCAAACAGGTTCACCTTTTTGTTGCGGTAATTAAACGTGGCGCCGCCATTTGCCTTTGGATAAATGCCCTGGCTGTATCCGGCAGTGAGCGTACCATTGGCGCCCAGTCGCTGGTCTTTTTTCATGCGGATATCAATGATGCCCGAGTTGCCTGCAGCGTCGTACCTGCTCGATGGATTGGTGATGATATCAATGCGCTCAATGGCATTGCTGGGCAGGCCTCTGAGGTAATTGGCGAGATCGGCGCCGGTCATGGGTGTGGGCTTGCCGTCAATCATGATGATGACACCCGAACGACCCCGCAAACTGATAATATCATTCTGATCGATGGTAACGCCGGGCGACCGCTCCAGTACATCAATAGCGCTGGAGCCGGCACTAATAATGGAGCTTTCCACATTCACCACAATGCGGTCGTTTAACTTTTGAATAAAAGGCTTTTTTGCGGTAACGGTCACGCCCTGCATCTGGGTGTTTTTTTGTGCAGCCAGTAGTATGGCGGGCAACTGTAATGGGGTACCTGCCTGCACCTGGAAAACTGCGGATAGGTATGGCTCGTATCCTACTGAACTTACCCGCACCAGGTAGTTGCCTGCAGCAGCCGACTCCCAGCTTGCAACACCGGTTTTATCCGTAATCGTTGCTTTTACAAGTGCCGAATCGCTGGCCCGCAACAGTTCAGCGGTTGCGTTTTCTATGGGCTGTTTGGCTGCTGTCTGTACCTGCACTTCAATTGTTTTCGGTGCCTGGGCAAAGGTTGTAAGGGTCAGCAGTAATAGGTTAAGGGCAAGGGCAAAGGCTTTCATCTTGTTGGTTTTGGTCAAAGCAAGAAGAAAGCGACAAGGTTTGGGACCTAAAGTAAAAGCAGCGGAAAAGGGCAGGGCTAAGTGGAGGATTTCAGTCGTTCTACGAAAAGTGTCGTGTCGTAAAATTACATGCAATTCAGGGGGATGCCGGGGAAACAGAAACGCCCTTTGAGATACCCGGTAGTATCGCAAAGGGCGCAAAGTTTTGACGCAAAGAACGCAGGGTTAAAACAGGCTGACTGACCAGGAAGCCGTGAGGTTAGCTCCTGCCGGCAGGTGGATGATGCCTTCTTTTTGGGTCCATTGCTGGTTATGGGTTACGCTGTCGGCAATACCGCACCAGGGCTCAATACAAAGGAAATCGGCTCCGGGAGCTGCCCACAATCCAAGGAAAGGAAAACCGGGAAAATCGAACTGCAGCCCACGTTCCGATTTTTCGGTGCGCAGGGTTACACTATCTGATTGCAGGTGTTTGAGCACCAGGGCATCTTTTGCAAACAGTTCTTTGTGCAAAGGCAGCTCGCTGGTGTTTTCCAGCAAGGCTTGTGGCGTGGTATCAATCAAGCCATCTTGGGTGATGGGCCAGCGGCCTGCATGTTCTGCTTTGTTGAATACCAGGCGGTAATCTTCATAAGCCAGCCCGGGCTCCAAGGGCAACCTGAATGCAGGGTGTGCGCCAACGGAGAAATAAAGGGGTTTTGTTGTGTCGGGGTTTGATACCTGGTAAGAAACTGCCAGGCGGTTGCCCTCCAGTTTGTAGGTGAGCGAAAAAACAAAAGCAAAGGGAAATACCGCTGCGGTAGTTTCATCGTTGCGCAGGGTGAAGCGGATGCTGTTGGCCGATTGGTCGCTTACTTCAAACTCGCGGTCGCGGGCAAACCCGTGGCGGGAAAGCTGGTAAGCTTGTCCTTCGTAGAAAAAGGTATTTTCCTTGAGCGTGCCTACAATCGGAAACAGCACTGGCGAGTGCTTACCCCACACCTCGGGCCTGGCATCCCACAGGTATTCCAATTGGTGCTGCTTGTGGTAAATACGGGTGAGCTCGGCACCCTTGGCTACGATGTTTACGAGCAGGATTTCGTTCTCCAGTGTGTACATAAAGCAAATGTAGGGCAAGCGGATTTCGGATGTGCGATTTCGGTTTTCGGAACTCCATTACAAAAAGAAGGCTTGCTTCAAGCAATAACTGCCGCAATCCCAAATCCGAAATCTATACTTCTTCAATTCAGCCCCAAAGAAAAAAGCCCCGGAGTTTGCACTCCAGGGGCTTTTTGTTTTTGCTTACCATAACAAAACTATCGGATCACTTTGGCTGCTTCGAAATTGCCGTTGGCATCGAATGCAAGACCATAACGGGTGTTATTGGCGTCTATTACTACCACATATCCTTTGATGGCACCATTGGCGCTGATGGTATATGCGCGGTTGAATACATATCCGGGATAGGTAGTGGTGAGGTAATTGGTGATGGCAGCGGGTAATGCGGCGGCTTCGATGGCGGCAGCCTTACCTTCACGTGCATTGAGCCTGATTCTTTTAAAGAAACTGCCTGTGGCGCTAAATGCGGTTGCATAAACACCATTGTTTACTGAAAGCAACAGGTAACCGCCCTGGTGTACTTTATATGCACGGGTAAGGGTGTCGGTACCATAAGTAGCACGAAAGAAGGTAGTGATGCCAACGGGAATATCAGCAAGTGCAACGGTATCCTGCATCAGTCCGCTGCGGCTTTGAAAGCGGCCACCCAGGTGCCATCCTTTACCACGTACGTCTTTTTTTTCCCTTTGCTCCAATACTTTTTTAAAGCTGCCATCTGCATTAAAGCGCAGGGCTACAGGTTTATCGTTGTAATAAATAATCACGATATGTCCTTTATTGCCATTATCATCTCCCTGTTCAACGATCTTGAATGCTTTTACAAAAGTATAACCGCTGTAGTTGGTGCTCAGGTAGGTTTTGATGTCGGCAGAAAGGTTGGCTTCGGCAACTGCTACTTTCTCATCCCGCTCTTTGCATTCGTGCAGTACATACACGGTATCATCATCACTGTTGTTGCCGCTGATGCCAGTGGTTTGTGGATTGGCCACAGCAATGGTTTGTGCATCAACGCTAAGGTCATTGGTTGCGTCGGAAGACTCTTTGGTGCAGGAAGTAAAAGCCAGGGTGCAGCAGGCCAGCAGGCCAAGAAGCCAGTTGATGTTTTTGATTGTTTTCATCTGGGTTTGTTTGTTGTGTTGGTTGTAAATTTTGCGTGCAGGCAGTTGGGCTGCCCTTGCAGCAATTACGGGTTTTCGGGTTTTAGGAATGTTCCCGCAATAAAAAGTTTAACAGTGCACCAGAAACTTTTTTGGAATTTTTTTCTCGGGACAGGCAGCATGTTTATATAAAGAAAATGATGCAATAGTAATTACGTTTGTTGCACTACGTTATACTTGATACTGTTGCCTGAATGGGTATAACCCACTTGTGAAAAAAAAAGCCCGTGCACTTGCACGGGCTTTGATGTACATGGTAAAAGATTTATACGCGTTTGATGTCTGCACCTAGTGCCTGCAGGCGTTGGTCAATGTATTGGTAACCGCGGTCGATCTGGTCGATATTTTGAATGGTGCTTTTGCCTTCTGCGCTGAGTGCTGCAATAAGCAACGACACACCTGCACGAATATCAGGTGAGGTCATGGAAATACCACGCAAGGGGTATTTCCGTCCCAGGCCTACAACCGCTGCGCGGTGCGGATCGCAAAGGATGATATTGGCACCCATTTCAATCAGCTTGTCCACAAAGAACAGGCGGCTTTCAAACATCTTCTGGTGAATGAGTACCGAGCCTTTGGCCTGAGTGGCCACTACCAGCACAATGCTGAGCAGGTCGGGGGTAAAGCCCGGCCAGGGATTGTCGTAAATGGTGAGTGAGCCGCCATCCAGGAAAGATTGTATCTCATAAAGGTCCTGTGCCGGCACATGTATGTCGTCACCCACAAAGTTCATCTTGATACCTAGTTGTTGGAACTTTTCGGGAATGATGCCCAGGTTTTCGAGGCTTACGTTTTTGATGGTGATATCGCTCTGGGTCATAGCTGCCATGCCAATAAAAGAGCCGATCTCGATCATGTCGGGCAACATGCGGTGCTCGGTGCCGCCCAGTTTTTCCACGCCTTCAATGGTAAGCAGGTTGGAGCCGACGCCGCTGATTCTGGCACCCATACGGTTGAGCATTTTACACAGCTGCTGCAGGTAGGGCTCGCAGGCAGCGTTGTAAATAGTGGTGGTGCCTTCGGCCAAAGCTGCAGCCATCACCACGTTGGCAGTGCCGGTTACTGAAGGCTCGTCCAGCAACATATAAGTACCCTTGAGCCCGCTGGTTTGCAGGTGAAAAAAGCCATCGCCGCTTTCATAATCAAAATGGGCCCCCAGCTTTTCAAAGCTGAGGATATGGGTGTCCAACCTGCGGCGGCCAATCTTGTCGCCACCGGGTTTGGGAATAAATGCCGTTTTAAAACGTGCCAGCATGGGACCTGCCAGCATCACGGAGCCACGCAGGCGGCCGCTCTTCTTTTTGAAAGCATCGCTTTGCAGGTAATCTACGTTTACATCATCGGCCTGGAAGGTGGCGGTATGCCGCTCGGTGCGTTCCACTTTTACGTTCATGTCCTGCAGCAGTTCGATAAGCAGGTTTACGTCGATGATATCCGGTATGTTGGCGATGGTAACTTTTTCGGAGGTAAGCAGTACAGCGCTAAGTATCTGCAATGCTTCGTTCTTTGCACCCTGCGGAATGATCTCGCCCTGGAGCTTCTTGCCGCCAATAACTTCAAATGATGCCATGTTAATGCCTGGATTTTTAAACCACGAAGGCACAAAGAAACGAAGTTGCACGAAGTCAGCTTCAGAATCCTGCACGCTTTATGATTACCCTTATTTGGTATTCCTATTAAAAAAATAAGTTGACTGACCTAAGACAATCAACTTATTCACGTATGTACGATGCAAGTTTACCCTTGTAGGTAGCGGGGATTACTTGAATCTTTTCTTATTGTTATTGTTGTTGTGCCGGTTGCCACCGCCGCCATTGTTGTTGCTGCGGTTGCCATTGTTATTGTTGCCGCCACCGCCACCATTGTTGCCATTGCTACGGCGCTGAAACTTGTGTTGTTTGTTGCCATAAGTATTGCCATTGCGTTCGCGGGTTTCCTGCTGCGGACGGAATGCCTTTACATAAGGCGTATTGGTAAACTCAAGCTGGCCGTTGGTGATGGCGCTCAGCTCGCCCTGAATGGCATCATCGTGCACCTGGTCTTTGTGCCAGTTGCTATACGCCAACTTCATATAATAGGCTACGGCATTGGCAAAGCCATTGCGCTTTTCGGGATTCTCTTCTTTCAAAGCCTTATCAATCACCAGTTCCAGGTTTTTACCCAGGTGTGAAAACTTAGGATAACGCTTGGGGTAGGGCAGGGGGTCGGGCTTGCTCTTCAGGGTTTCCCGTGTGGGGATGGGATAAGGTGACTCTACTTCCAGTTTGAAATCGGAAATAAGAAACAGGTGATCCCAAAGTTTATGTCGGAAATCTTCAACGTTTTTAAGGTGGGGGTTCAGAAAGCCCATGAGCTCGATAACGGCATGAGCCTGCTGTTGGCGGCGCACCGGGTCCTCAATGGAGAGCAGGTGCTCAACCATCTTTTGGATGTGGCGTCCGTATTCACGCATCACAAGATAATTTCTGGTGGTATTATACTCCATACTGGGCAAATGTAATCAGATACTAAGGTATTGAAGGGGATTTCGCAGATTTTTATCGCAGATGGAAAGATGGGATTGAATTTCGCGGATGGGTGTGTACCTACATGTTTCCTGCTTATTGCTCCTGTGAGCACTCATAAATGAAAAAAAATCAAGTGATGTATGTGTGAGATATCACATGTAATAAGGAAAAACGTAGCGTAAAAAGTAAATAATGAACTGGAGCATGAAAAAGCAATCAGTTCAATCCTTAGGCAGCCATCAGCAAGATCTTCTTTATCAATCAGCTTAATCAGCGATCCATAAAGAAAGGGGCCCCGAACCAAGGCCCCTTTTACAAGCCACCATCCTCTTCCACCTAAGAGGTCGTTTATAAGTATTTCGTAGTGTTAAGGGTGAAGCACGAATGCGTTCAATGGAAAAGAAACAAATATGGTACCAATTGGAAGGAAAGTTTAACAATAAGTAAGCAGGCTGCATGTGCTTATATTTTGTTGACATATCACAACACCCTTGATGATTTAACCGTAAAAACTAGGTAACAGTTTCCCCAAACTCGGCTTGCTGCTGCTCTGGATCAGGGGTTTGGAAGCGCAAAGCATGCAATGCTGCCTGTCCTATCTTTGGCCGCATGACGGTAGTCCTTTTCGCTTTGCTTGAGCCGGGTGAAGTTGCAGGTGGCCGGGAAGGTTGGCCGGAGCAACTGGTAACCCTTTTTACCCGGAATGATGCGCCTGCCAAGCTGGTACTGTTTACCTACGATAGCCACCATGCGGCAAGTGCTCATGAGCGGCTGCAGGTTGTGGTGTTGCAACGTCCCAGGTTCTTTTGGAGCCGATATCGGCAGCACCGCGCCCTTCGTGCGCAGGTTGCGGAACTTAAGGCTGACCGCGTACTGTTTTATGGTATATCGTCTTATGTAGCGGGTATGGCCAAGCCGGCTTTAATCCTTACGGCTGATGATTTCAGGAAAAAGCGGGTACTGCAACTACGCAAAAAGGCCTTTGCAGGGTTGCCTGTTTTTGTGGCCAACAAGCAGGCCCGTGAAAATGTACTTGGCCTTACGGGGAACAAGCAGCCGGTAACAGTAGTGTATGGCTGTTTGCCTGGCCGCAGCGTGGTGGAGCTGGATACGCAACTGGTAAAGGACCGTTTTACAGCCGGTGCCGAATACTTCCTGTACCAGGGTGCTCTGTCGCAAAAGGCCGAATTGATCAACCTGCTTAAAGCCTTTAGCCGGTTCAAGCGCCGGCAAAAATCGGGGTGGAAACTGGTACTTGTACCCGGCAAACCCGAACCGTTGAAAGACTTGGAAGACCTGCTGGCCACTTATAAATACCGCGAAGATGTGGTGCTGGTAGCAGCCCCTGCACCCGAAGTGGTGGAGTCCCTGTTTGCTGCTGCCTGGTGTTTTGTTTATCCTTCCTTACCTGGCTATACGCCAAATCCTTTGCTGCAGGCACTCGCCTGGCAGCTGCCCCTTATTGCCACCAATGCCTGTAAGGAATGGGTTGGAGCGGCAGGCCTTTATTTTGAACCGGGCGATGAAGTGGCCCTTGCCGACCATCTGATGTATATATATAAAGATGAAGGCTTACACCAGCGCCTCCGGGAAGCGGCACTGGCGGAGCAGGTGAAATTTAGCTGGCAGCCTCTGTTGTACTAGTTTGTTCAAAATGGAAATGCCGGATGGCTCCATGTATAGCAAGCTGCAATCATGCTAAACAAGGATGTATTCTTTTTATTGCCCTGGTTTTTGGGCTAAGGGTATGCATCCGCCATGCATAGGCGCCAATTGCCCTTAATCTCTAGCGGCTGCGCTGCTGCATCCTTTTATAATCCTGTTTATCACTGGTTCTTTTTTTACCTTCGCCGCTCAATTTTTACCGTAATGATCAAGTCGAGTATCGTAATAGATGTAGACCTGGATGAAAACCGGGTTCCTGAAAATATTGAATGGCGGGCTAGTGAAAGCACCGCCGAGGCACCCCAAAAGGCAAAAGCCATGATGGTGGGCTTTTGGGATGGCCAGGAAAAAACAGCCCTGCGCATCGACCTGTGGACGCAGAAGATGATGGTGGATGAGATGGCTGATTTCTACTACCAAACATTTATTACCATGGCCGACACCTTCGACCGTGCTACCCGCCAAACGGAGCTGGTAAACGAGATGAAGGCTTTTGCAAACAGCTTTATCGACAAGTTCCGCGAAATTCAGATGCGGGATAATAAGGCGAGCTAAAGGTGATTGGTGACTTGTGATTGGGTATTATTTAATCCTGATTATCCATTCACCACTCCCCGTTCACGACTGACGTTTCACGATCAAAAACAAGCATCATGAGTCTGGAAGTAAAAATCATGGAGCAGATGAAGGAGGCAATGAAGGCGAAAAACGAGCCTGTACTCCGCGGTCTGCGTGCCATTAAGGCCGAAATCATCAAGGCGAAAACCGAACCCGGCGCCAACGGCGCTATTTCTGAAGAAGGCGAAACCAAGCTGCTGCAACGCATGGTAAAACAGCGGCGCGATTCACTGGATATCTACACCCAACAGGGACGCCCCGACCTGGCGCAAAAAGAGCAGGAAGAAATTGCGGTGATTGAGCAGTACCTGCCCGCGCAGTTGGACGAGGCTTCGCTGCGTGCCGAACTGCAGGCTATTATTGCCGAGGTAGGCGCTGCTTCGCCTGCCGATATGGGTAAGGTAATGGGTGCGGCTACCAAGAAGCTGGCCGGCCGTGCCGATGGCAAAGCTATTTCCGCGGCCGTTAAAGACCTGCTCTCCAAATAATGTTTATCGACAGCATTGTAGCCGGCCTCCTGGTGCTGGCCCTGTTCAAGGGCTGGCGCAACGGGTTGGTGATGGCCATATTCTCTTTTCTTGCCGTAGTAGTGGGGCTTGCTGCTGCCGTCAAATTGTCGGCAGTGGCTGCCGAATACCTGGGGCAAAACGTTTCGGTGTCGGAGCGCTGGCTGCCTTTCCTGGCCTTTGCACTGGTATTTCTGGGCGTGGTGTTGCTGGTGAAGCTGGGCGCCCGGCTGATTGAAAAATCCCTGCAGGCGGTGATGCTGGGCTGGGCCAACAGGATCGGAGGGTTCTTGTTCTACGCCCTGCTCTACCTTTTTGTGTTTAGCGTGCTGCTTTTTTATGCCGCAAAACTCAATCTGGTGCAGCCCGCCACGCAGGCCGCTTCTACCACTTATCCCTACTTGTCGGAACTGGGACCTAAAGTAATCGACGGATTGGGCGTGGTACTGCCTTTCTTTAAGGATATGTTTACCCAACTGGAAGGGTTTTTTGAGGGATTGGCAAAGTAGATTTTAAGGTTATGATCCCGGTTTTCGGTAGTTGCTGACAGGTTCAGCGACTAAGCGGGCAATTCCTGTACAAATCTGAAATCCCACATCCGGAATGCTTCGATCCTGGTCCACAATTGTAGCCTTGCCTACACTGGAACACTTTTGGTGCCCTTTGGCCGGGAGCGGCCAAATGAGCTTTTTAATTGAAATCCGCTATTTTAGCAATCGGAAGAACAGTACATGCAATACGAAGTAAAGGAACATAACAAGTTCAGGTATATTGAGGAAGGACAGGGCGAACCGCTGGTTTTGCTGCATGGACTCTTTGGGGCTTTGAGCAATTTCATGGACCTCATTGAAGATTTCAAAACACAATACCGGGTGGTGGTACCCATGCTGCCGCTCTTTGAACTGGACCTGCTCCATACTTCGGTAAGCGGTCTGGCCAAGCATGTACACAAGTTTTTGGAAATGAAGGACCTCACCAAGGTACACCTGCTGGGAAATTCCCTGGGTGGCCATGTGGCCCTGCTGTACACGCTCAAGCATCCCGAGCGGATCAAAAGCCTGATCCTTACGGGGTCTTCGGGACTTTTTGAAAATGGAATGGGGGATACTTACCCCAAACGCGGCGACTACGAGTACATCCGCAAAAAAACGGAAGTAACTTTCTACGACCCCAAGATGGCTACCACCGAGCTGGTGGACGAAGTGTTTGGTATTACCAACAACCGCCTGAAGGTGATCAAGATCATCGCCCTGGCTAAAAGCGCCATCCGCAACAACCTGGGCGAGGAGCTCAATGCCATCCAGCAGCCCACCTTGCTCATCTGGGGTAACAACGATACCATTACACCGCCCTTCGTGGCACGCGAATTTCACAAGCTTATCCCGAACTCCGAACTACACTTCATTGATAAATGCGGCCATGCGCCCATGATGGAAGTGCCCGGTGAGTTCAACCTGATCCTTCATAAATTTTTAAAAAAACTGGCTGAGCCTGCAACAGTAGCCTGAGCTATCTTGTCTTCTTTGCAAAGGCCGTAACCATGTTAACCCGACAACTCATATCGAATTCCATCCCCTACCTGCACAAGGAGGACAAGGTTTATCAGGCTTTACAACTGATGAACGATTACCATGTTACCCACCTGCCGATTGTGGAGGAGGAGCGGTACCTGGGCATCATCTCGGAAGAGCAGTTGCTCCATTCCGATGATGAAAACCGGCTGGATGAGTTGCCGATGACAGACCCCGGCGGCACAGCCGTGGAAGCCAACGACCATTTCCTGAAAGCCATACAGGTAGCCGTGCAGAACAAGCTGAGCATGGTGCCTGTTGTGGAATCCCGCCAGATGGTGGGCATTGTTACCTACAACGACCTGCTGCGCAATACTTCGAGCTTCATGAGCCTCAACGACCCCGGCGCACTCATTGTGCTGGAGATGGAAAACAGGGCTTACTCTTTTACCGAGATCAACCGCATTGTAGAAAGCAATGATGCGCAGATTACCCAACTGAATACTTTCACCGATCCCGAAACCGGGCTTACACAGGTTACCCTACGGGTTTCAAAAACCGAGGTGTCGGCAATTGTAGCCACATTTCAGCGTTATGAGTACAATATCAAGTACTATTTTGGTGAGGAATTGTACCAGAATGAGCTGAGGGGCAACTTTGACAACCTCATGCACTACCTCAACATCTAAGCAAAAAGGCGGGTACAATATCTGTACATTATAGTGCAGATGGTTTATATTCATAGCCCCATGAATACGGTAAAGCATTGCTTGCTACTGTTTTGCAGCATCCTGCTGTGTTGCGCGGCCATTGCCCAGGAGGCAGATGGCGGTGAAACACTGCTGTATTCAAGCCGTGAAGAAATTCCAATGCAGGAACCTGACGCTTTGTTCCGGGTAAAAGAAATCCGGATCGAAGGCAACAAACACACCCGCAACAGCGCCGTTTACCGCGAACTTTCTTTTACTGCCGGCCAGGAAATGGCACTCAACAAACTGGCCGACGAGCTCGCCGAGTCGCGCAAGCGGCTGATGAACACCGGTATGTTCCTCGATGTGACGGTAACGCTTAGCTCGCTGCGCGGGTACGAGGCTTACGTAAAAATTGACCTCCGCGAACGCTGGTATATCTACCCCCTTCCTTTTGTAAAAATGATCGACCGCAACGTAGGGCAGTGGATGCGGGAAAAAGGCATGGACTTCAACCGGGTGAATTACGGCATCAAGTTTACCCATAAGAACTTCTCCGGCCTCAACGACAAGGCAACCCTCAATGTGACCAATGGCTATACGCGGGCTTTGGGTTTTTCCTACCAGGGATTGTTTCTGGATAAAAAAATGAAGTGGTCGGCAAGCCTGGGTGCCTCCATGGGTCAGAACAAGGAAATCAACTACAAGACGCAAGGCAATAAGCAACTGGCCTTTAAGGACGAAAACTTTGTTTACTCCTATTTCAATGCCTTTACGGAAGTGCGGTACCGACCGGCCATCTTTACCACCCACCGCTTTGGCTTCAGGTATGCCAGCCAGATGGTAGATGATACCATCATGACCATCAACCCCAGCTATACCTTTAACCACCAGCGGGTGCGCCAGCCGGAGTTGTATTATAATGTCGATTATTTCAACGTTGACTTTATTCCCTATCCTACCAAGGGGCTGATCGTAAGTGCCAGCGTGAGCAAAAAAGGTTTTAAAAGACCGCTGAATGTGTGGCAGATGAACTTGAAAACTTCTGCGTCCTGGCCCATAACGCCCAAAAGCTTTTTTAACCTGCGCACCGCCGGTATGCTTAAGCTGCCTTTCAAACAACCCGACCTCAACAAGTCGCTGATAGGGTTCAACGACATGTACATGCAGGGTTACGAGTACTTTGTGATTGACGGGGTGATGGGCGGTTATTCAAAAGCCACCATGGCCCGCCAGCTATTTAGTACCAATATTGGTATCCCGTCCGAAAGATTTCGCCGCCTGAACCACATTCCCTTGAAAGTTTACGCAAAGGTGTACGGCAATATGGGCTATGTGTACAACCCGCGTCCCGGCGATAACCCGCTGGCCAACCGGGTGCTGGTATCGGGCGGGGTGGGGTTGGACATCATCACTTTTTACGACTTTATCATTAAGCTGGAGTGGAGCTTCAACCAGATCGGTCAAAACGGTCTAAATTTGCACCGCAAAGATTATTTCTAAATCCTATAAGATTAAAAACCTGAGATAGGATTGGTTGTTCGTTTTTTGATCGAAGGTTCTGGTAGGTGCAGCCCGTAAGAAGGTTGTATTACAAAGTTCCGGGAACACACATCATCAATACGAAAACCATAAGCCTTACTCTTTCGCACTAAACAAAACATTTTGAAGGTCGCCATTTATAGCCGAGTGCTGGAACAAAGCCAGCAAAAAGACGTTCAGCTTTTTTTTGATGAACTGGAGCGCGAGGGTTTGATACCGGTGGTACACCAAAGTTTTATGGAGCAGATGCAGGGACATATCAGCCTGCCTGAAAATACCCGGACCTTCCTGTCTGCTGCCGACCTCTCCGATGATGTTGAATTTTTCGTAAGCCTTGGTGGCGATGGCACCTTGCTGGATGCCGTTACCCTGGTGCGCAACCGGCCCATTGCGGTAGTGGGTATCAATTTCGGCAGGCTGGGTTTTCTGGCTTCCATCGGCCGCGACGAGATGCAGGACGCCATCCGCTCCCTGGCCCGCCGCTCCTTTATTATAGATAAACGGGCGCTGGTACACCTCGATGCCAACCTGCCGCTCTTTGGTGATATCCCCTATGCCCTCAACGAGTTTTCCATCCACAAGCAGGATATCGCACCCATGATCAAAATCAGCACTTACCTCAACGGCGACCTGCTGAATAATTACTGGGCGGATGGTTTGATCCTGTCCACACCTACGGGTTCTACCGGTTACTCTTTGAGTTGTGGCGGCCCGGTGGTTTTTCCCGATGCCTGCTCTTTTGTAATCACCCCCATTGCCCCGCACAACCTCAATGTGCGGCCCATAGTGGTACCCGATAATGCCATTATTTCCTTTGAAGTGGAAAGCCGCTCACCCAATATTATCTGCGCACTCGACTCGCGCCGCGAAATTGTGGACAAAAGCGTATTGCTGGCTGTGCGCAAGGAAAGCTTTATGCTGAACCTGGTGCGTCTTAATGAAAATAATTTCCTGCAAACCCTGCGCAACAAGCTTAGCTGGGGGTTGGATAAGCGGAATTAAAGGAACAGGCTGATGGCCTGAAAGCTTTGGCCTGAAATTAGCTCATCCATATTTTTTAGGTCTCGGTTACTGGTGCTTCCGGATTGTAAACGCACTATTCATTTAATGCAATATCCCCCAGGGTTATACCAAAAACCACTTTTTTTCGTTTAGCATTAGTATTGTTAATTTGTTTTATGAGAAGACTGTTGGTGATCTTGTTGTTTGCTGTACCTTTTTTTGCCGGAGCGCAGAATCCGATTGTCCAGGAGGGTGAGTTTGGGATCGGGTTGGGCGGTGCTCATTATTTTGGCGACCTCAATACCCGGGCTCGCTTTAACAGGCCCAAGTTTGCAGGCGGGTTGTTTTTCCGTAAAAATTTCAGCAACTATATCGCTGTTCGCCTTGCGGCTAACTATGCCCGTGTTGGTTATTCTGATACCTATAATACCCGCAACGATTATATGCGCCGCCGCAACCTCAGCTTCAACTCCAATATCTGGGAGGTGGCCCTGCAGGGAGATTTTAATTTTTACCGTTTTCTGCCGGGCGAAGTGGGTATGAACTTTACCCCATATGTTACCCTTGGTTTGGGTCTTTTCAACTATGACCCTTATGCTTACCTGGGAGGCGAAAAATATTTTCTGCGTCCGCTGGGTACCGAAGGGCAGGGTAGTACCTTTTACCCCGACCGCAAGCCTTACAACTCCATGGCCGTCAGCATTCCTTTTGGTGTGGGTGTGAAATACGCCATCAACGACCGGATCAATGTGGGAGTAGAATTGGTACACCGCTTTACCAATACCGATTACCTGGACGATGTGAGTAAGACATTCGTGGAGCCTGAAGTGTTCCCGCTCAACCCTGATGGAACCCCTTCACCGGCATTGCTGCTGTCGGACCGGTCTTACGAAACCGGAACGCCCATTGGCGGCAAGGGGGTACAACGGGGTAATAGCCAGCAACGCGACCAGTTTGCCACCGCTACCTTCTTTATCTCCTTTAACCTGCAATCTTATAAATGCCCTAC
>NZ_MTFE01000010.1:4843932-4878052 GCF_001953305.1 Cnuella takakiae | reverse complement strand
CTAATTTTTTTGCCCCGTACCGGGCTGCCCGGCCAACTGTTCAAGCCCAAACCCCCAACTCCAAACCCTAAACCTTACCTTTGGCACCTTTGAAAAGACCAACATTCATGCAGGAACTCTTGAGCAAAATAGATAAGTCCCGCCTGCCCCGGCATATCGCCATCATCATGGATGGCAATGGCCGATGGGCCAAGGAGCAGGGACAGGACCGCCTCTTTGGGCATTTTCACGGTGTGGAAAGTGTACGCGATATTGTGGAGGGCTGCGCCGAGATGGGTATCGAGTATCTGACCCTGTATGCTTTTTCTACCGAAAACTGGGACCGCCCCCAGTACGAAGTAGTGGGCCTGATGGAATTGCTGGTAAAAACCATCCGTGGGGAAGCTGAAGGATTAAATAAAAATAATATCCGGCTGCACGTCATCGGCGATTTTAAAATGTTGCCCGACTATGCCCAGCGCGAATTACAGGAAGCCCTCGACCTGACTGCAGGCAATACCGGCCTTAACCTGATTATGGCCCTGAGTTACAGCGGCCGGTGGGAGCTGCTCAATGCCGTAAAAAGCATTGCTTACGCGGTGAAAAAAGGCCAGTTGGATGTTGCCGATATCGGCCAGGAAACCTTGCAGCAATACCTCTGCACTTCCGATTTCCCCGATCCCGAACTGATGATCCGCACCAGCGGCGAATACCGTATTTCCAACTTCCTGCTTTACCAGTTGGCTTATGCCGAACTGTATTTCACTTCGGTGCGCTGGCCCGAGTTCCGGAAGGCCAACCTGTACGAAGCCATCCTGGACTTCCAGGGCAGGGAGCGTCGTTTTGGTAAAACCGGCGAGCAGGTGAAGGTGGCGGAGAAATAAGCGATCAGTAATGAATAATGAGTAATTCGTGTTGGCTAAGCGCCAGATGCTTTTATCAGAAAATATTGCTTTTACAATTGTACATGGTTTCACCCTGAACCGCTCAACTACTCTTTATTTATTATTCATCACTCATCTCGCCCAACTGCTCGTCCCAGTTTAACAATTAGGAACAAAAAATCGGCTTAATTTGCCAGCCGTTGTTTCCTGCGCCCTGTGCACTACAAGGAAAAAGACCGATTGAATCGATCAACATGTTGAAAAAAATACCGCGCATCATTGCCGTTGCGGCTTTCTTATCCTTCGCTGCGGCGTCCGCCTCGGCACAGGTTACCGATACCACGCAACCCACCTCCGTTGACCCCGAGTTGCTGGCCCTGCAAAACGCAAGGGTGCCCAAGGAATTCACCATCAACAGTATCACCGTTACCGGGGCCAATTTCCTCGATACCGGTATCATTGTTTCCATTTCGGGCATACAGCGGGGCGACAAGCTGACGATTCCCGGTACCGATGCTTTTTCAAAAGCCATCACCAACCTGTGGAAGCAGCGTCTTTTTTCCAATGCGCAGGTAAACATTACTTCTGTTCGCGGCGATGTGATCGATGTGGAGATCGTTGTGCAGGAGCGGCCCAAGCTGGGGAACTTTTCCTTTAAAGGAATTAAGAAATCTGAAATAGAGGAGCTGGAGAAAAAGGCCGGATTGGTAAAATCTACCATCATTACCGAAAATACCCGCCGCAATGCGGTGGAGGCCATCGAGAAGTTTTATGTAGAAAAAGGCTTCTCGAAAGTAAACGTGCGGATCGATGAAAAACCCGATCCCAGTTTGCCCAACGCCAACGACCTGACCTTTTTCATTGACAAAGGCAAGAAGGTAAAGGTAAACGAGGTGAATTTTTATGGCAATGAGCAGGTAGCCGACCTGAAGCTGAAAAAGCAGATGAAGGGTACCAAGGAAATGACCAAGATCACCCTCTTTCCTTCGCAGGTGCCCAGCCCTTATGGCAAGAATGATCCCATTCCTTTCAAAACCTGGTTCAACGACCTGGGCTTCCTGAGCCTGAGCAAGACCAAGGCCTTCCTGGATCCTTATTTCCGTTTTAAATTATTCAGCTCCGCCAAGTTCGATCCGAAGAAATATGCCGAGGATAAAGAGAAGGTGCTGGAAGAATACAATGCCCTGGGTTACCGCGACGCGCAGGTTGCCGAAGACACCATGTACTATACGCCCAATGGCAACCTGAACATCGACCTTAAGGTTACCGAAGGCCGCAAATATTATTTTGGCAACATCACCTGGAAAGGCAATACCAAGTATGCCGACTCCGTGCTCAACACTGTTTTGGGTATCCGCAAGGGTGATGTGTACAACCTGCAAACCCTCAACCGCCGTTTGGGCAAACAACTGACGCCGGAAGGTGGCGACATCAGCGGTTTGTACATGGATGACGGTTACCTGTTCTTCCGTGCCGATCCCGTTGAAACATCAGTGTACAGCGATACCATCGACCACGAGATCCGTATTGTAGAAGGACCGCAGGCTACCATCCGCAACGTGAACATCCTGGGTAATGAAAAAACCAAGGACCACGTGATCCGCCGCGAACTGCGCACCGTGCCCGGTGAGAAGTTCAGCCGCTCCGACCTCATTCGCTCGCAGCGCGAACTGGCTGCCCTCAACTACTTCAACCAGGAAACCATCAACCCCGGCGTAGTGCCCAACCAGGAAGATGGTACCGTGGACATCAACTGGAAGCTGGAAGAAAAGTCTTCCGACCAGCTGGAACTGTCGGCAGGCTGGGGTGGAGGTATCGGTTTGACCGGTACGCTGGGTGTTACCTTCAATAACTTCTCGATTAAAAATATTTTTAATAAAAAGAGCTGGGATCCGCTGCCTACCGGCGACGGGCAGAAGCTGAGCCTGCGTTTGCAGTCGAACGGCCGCGCCTTCCGCTCCTACAACTTCTCGTTTACCGAACCGTGGCTGGGTGGCCGCAAGCGCAACCCGCTTACCGTGAGCCTGTTCTCGAGCAAGTTCTCGAACGCCTACGACTATTTCACCGGCCGCTTCGACAAGGCCCGTTCCGATACCAACTACCTGCGTACCCTGGGTGCTACCATCTCATTGGGTAAGCAGCTGAAATGGCCGGATGACTATTTCAATATCGTGTACTCGCTCAACTTCACCCAGTACGACCTGCGCAACTATCCCATCTTCGCCGGGATGAGCAATGGTAAGAGTACCAACGTGAGCTTGAAAATAGCCCTCCAGCGCTCTTCGGTGTTTGACCCCACCTACCCGCGCAGTGGCTCCAATTTTATTGCATCGGTACAGGCTACACCGCCTTATTCGTACCTGAACCCTAACCTGGTAACATCGGCCAACCCGTATAAAACACCCGAGTACCACAAGTGGCGTTTCAATGCCGAGTGGTTTGTGCCCATTGGCAAACCCTTGGGCGCCGACAAGAACCGGCAGTTTGTGTTGAAGCTGGCCGCCAAGTATGGCTTTATGGGCCGGTACAACAATAAGCTGGACTTCTCGCCCTTTGAGCGCTTCCAGGTGGGTGGCGATGGTTTGACCAACCAGTTTGGTTTGCTGGGTTACGATGTTATTGCCCTCCGTGGTTATCCTGTGTTCCAGACTTCGGATCCTACCATCAACCCCGACCTGAGCCAGGCCAGCCAGCACTTTACCATCTTCAACAAATACCAGATGGAACTGCGCTTCCCGCTGGTAACGCAGCCCAGCAGCACCATCTATGGCCTTGCCTTTATGGATGCCGCCAACGGCTGGTATAATTTCAAGGAGTACAATCCCTTCCGCCTCCGTCGCTCGGTGGGTGTGGGTATGCGCTTCTTCCTGCCCATGTTCGGTTTGCTGGGCTTCGACTATGGTATTGGGCTTGACCGCCTCACGCCTGGTCAGCAAGGCCTGAAGGGAGCTGGTCGCTTTACCTTTATGCTGGGCTTCGAACCCGAATAAGCAGTGATGTACAGGATTTTTGAAGGATAATCATATAAAGTCAGCCATTGTTCAGCATAAATGTTGACCGATGGCTGACTTTTAACTTTGCACTCTAAACTACCGGGTCTAAATTGCCGTTATGAAAAAGCTCATCCTCGCCGCCGCCATCCTGCTTGCGGGCTTTGCCGCCGATGCGCAGCGTTATGCCATCATTGATACCAAGTTTATCCTCGACCGGATGCCCGAGTACAAGGACGCCCAAAAGCAGCTGGATGAAGTGGCTTCCGGCTGGCAACGGGAAATCGATGCCCAGCAGCAGGAACTGGATAAAATGTACCGCGACTTTGAAGCGGAGCAGGTGATGCTGACCGAGGAGCTGAAAAAGAAGCGGGAAGACCAGCTTTTTTCAAAAGAAAAAACCCTGCGCGAACTGCAGCGCAAGCGCTTTGGATTTGAAGGTGACCTGTTCAAAAAAAGGCAGGAACTGGTAAAACCCGTACAGGACAAGGTTTTCAATGCCGTGCAAAAACTGGCGGTTGCCCGTGGCTACGATTTTATCCTCGATAAAAGTGAAGGAATTACGGTTATATTTGCCGACCCCAAACTGGAGAGGAGTGAAGATGTATTAAAAGAGTTGGGCGTAAAAAACTAAGTGCTGTTGGCCGGCAACCGGCAAACACAAATGGTTTCATAAAACATACCACCCATACAACCAGGACGATTTAACTGTCATCATTAAACTATTGAACAAACAAACCCAAATGAACAAGTTGAAATTCTTTGTGGCCGCCCTGCTGATGATTGTAGCAGGTACTGCCAGTGCGCAAAAAACCGGTTACATCTCCGTAGAGCAGGTGATTTCGCTAATGCCTGAAACCACCAGGATCGATTCTTTGCTGCGCAAGTACCAAAGCGATTCGCTGAACCCCCAGTTTACCTATATGGTTCAGGAATACAACCGTAAGGACAGCATGGTGAGCACCAAGGACTCCGTAAAGCTCAGTGCCCAGGTGAAAAACCAAATCCGCCAGGAACTGGAAGGTTATGCCTACCAGATCCAGAACTGGCAGCAAATTACCCAGCAGGCCCTGCAGGGTAAGCAGCAAGAACTGCTGGAGCCCATCTACCGCAAGGTAGAAGCCGCTATCCAAGGTACTGCCAAGGAAAATGGTTATGCTTATGTGCTGAACCGTGAAGCCCTGATTGTTGTGCCCCCGGCCGACGACCTGCTGCCCCTGGTAGCCAAAAAGCTGAACCTGAAAGTGCCCGCCGCCGGTGCACCTGCAGCCGCCGCTGCTCCCAGAAGATAATCCGCTTTTCAGAACAATATGAAAGGGGATCAGCCGCAAGGTTGGTCCCTTTTTCATGAGGAGTAATGAAGAATGAGTAATGAGTGATTTTGGTTGCCAGTTTCCGGTTACCAGTATCTTGAAGGAAAAAGGAGCAGCATTGAAACCAGGTTAATCCAATAACGGTTTATAAGCATACGGGAAGCATTTAATCTTCAGAAACCTGTCATGCCGAACTTGTTTCGGCATTCCCCGGCCTTAAGGCTTTCAAGATAAAAATTGCGCGAATTTCAAGACTATCTTTGCGCCCATTGCTTCTTTGCGCCTTTGCGTGAAATTTAATCCCTCATCATCATTCTTTGTCTATCTCTTCCGCATTTACCATCTTTGGCGCATGAGTCCAATCGGTGTTTTTGATTCGGGTTATGGCGGCCTTACCGTTTTCAAGCAACTGGTAAACCGGCTACCCCAGTACGATTATATCTACCTGGGTGATAATGCCCGTGCTCCTTATGGCACCCGCTCGTTTGAAACCGTTTACAAATACACCCTTGAGTGCGTGCATTGGCTGTTTCAGCAAAGCTGCCCGCTCATCATCCTTGCCTGCAATACCGCTTCGGCCAAGGCACTGCGTACCATTCAGCAAAACGACCTGCAGCATCTGAATCCAAAAGGAAGGGTGTTGGGCGTAATCCGGCCTACTTCCGAAATCATCGGCAATTACTCGCAGAGCGGTGAAATAGGCATATTGGCCACTAACGGTACGGTACAGTCCAACACCTACGATATTGAAATAAAGAAGTTTTTCCCCCAGCTGCACATAACCCAGGAGGCCTGTCCCATGTGGGTGCCGCTGATTGAAAACGGCGAGCATGAAGGTGCCGGAGCCGACTTCTTTGTACAGAAGCACATTAACCACCTGCTGGCGCAAAGCCCCGGTATCGATACCCTATTACTGGCCTGCACCCACTATCCCCTGTTGGAGGAGCAGATCAAAGCCCACCTTCCGAAACATGTAAAAGTGGTGAGCCAGGGCGAAATTGTTGCCGCCAGCCTGGATGATTACCTGAACCGACACCCTGAAATACAAACCCAGCTTACCCAGGGTGGTCGCTGTCGTTTCTTCACCACAGATTCCGCATTGGATTTTAAAACAAACGCTACCCGGTTTTTTGGCAGGGAAGTGCAGGCGGAGCATATCGACCTGTAACCGCAGGGTTCTGTGATTAGAAATGATTTGTATGAGCCGGTGATTTGCAAAATTTTGAAAGGATTAATAAGACTTAAATGTTACCGTTCCAAGTGGACGATAAAGGTTGAAGCAGCAAGTATTATAGTAAATAGGATGTGCATGCAATTATTAAAACAGGTTGTTCTTAAATCAGGTGAGTAACTACTGAGCGCTGGTTCTGCTCAAACCTTTTCGAATGCTGCCAATCACCGGTTCATACAAATCATTTCCAATCATACAAATCTGCGGTTCTTATCTTTGCCCCCATGGATCAGATCGTGCAGCAAATTGCCGCTTACCGCCAGGAAATAGAGTCCCTGGAAATTGGATCGCCCCAGCAACTGGAGGAGTACCGCATTAAGTTCCTGGGAACAAAAGGTATTGTAAAGGCACTTTTTGGCGAGATGCGCAATGTGCCCAATGAGCAGAAGAAAGCGTTCGGACAGGTGCTGAACGAGTTCAAGCAGTTTGCCGAAGCCAAATACGAAGGAGCTAAAGAGGTTGCGGACAACGGGCCACAGGCTGCCGATGATATCGACCTTTCGCTGCCCGGCGATCCGCTGGTTGCAGGCTCGCGTCATCCCATTAACCTGGTGCGCAAACGCATCATCGATATTTTCCACCGCTTGGGTTTCGCCGTTGCCGACGGCCCTGAAGTGGAAGACGACTGGCACAACTTCACCGCGCTAAACCTGCCCGAGCACCATCCTGCCCGCGACATGCAGGATACTTTTTATATTTCGCAAAACCCCGACTGGCTGCTGCGTACCCACACTTCCAACGTGCAAACCCGCGAGATGGAAAAAGGCCAGCTGCCCATCCGCATTATCTGCCCGGGCCGTGTGTACCGCAACGAAACCATCTCGGCGCGTGCCCACTGCTTTTTCCACCAGGTGGAAGGTTTGTACATCGACGAGCATGTTAGCTTCGCCGACCTGAAGCAAACCCTTTATTTCTTTGTACAGGAGCTGTTTGGCAAGGATGTAAAAGTGCGTTTCCGCCCTTCTTACTTCCCCTTCACCGAGCCCAGCGCCGAAATGGATATCAGCTGCCTCATTTGCGGTGGTAAAGGCTGCCGCGTGTGCAAGCATAGCGGCTGGGTAGAAATTCTGGGTTGCGGAATGGTGCACCCCAGGGTGCTGGAAAACTGCGGTATTGATGCCAACAAATACACGGGCTATGCCTTTGGTATGGGAATCGAGCGCATTACCATGCTGCAGTATGGCATCAACGACCTGCGCCTCTTCAGCGAAAATGACCTGCGCTTCCTGAAACAGTTTACAGGGGCAGTGTAGGAATAATGAGCTAATTTGATAATAAGCTAATGTGCTAATTGGCGGGTACACGAGACCTTGATATAGATAAAAAGCTTTGTGAACCAACTTCACAAAGCTTTTTTATGAAGCCGACTTTTGGCTCCATTATCAAATTCAGTTTGCCAGGTATGGGATGCTTACTGTTGTAGCTTTTTCTGAATCAGGAATAAGGCCCTACTTCCAGCTAAAAGCTTGCAGTCTTTTCTCCGCTCGATGAAAACAGGTATCATTTAGCGCATTATCACATTAGCTAATTGGCTTATTATCCCTATCCTACTTCCGACTCCGTAGCCGTTGTAGGAAACTCGGCCTGGCTGCCCGGGTTATCAATATCCAGCTGGGGCGCTCTTTTGGAGGGCTTGTCTTGCTTCGCTTTTTTACGGAACAGCAGGTAGGCCGTTAGGCCGGTGGCAATAGCGCCAATAGTAATGCCAATGGCCAGGTTTTGCTTTTGTTTCTTTTTCATATACTAATGGTTGGGTGGTTACAAAATACGGCAGGCCTGTTCCTGGTTTTAAGGATTGCGCCTGCAGGGTCTATGATTCTGGTCAGCCAAAACTATACCCGGCCGCTACAGCAGGCTTGCAGCTTATCCCTTACCTTGTACGCCTAAGTATTGCTTGCATGAATATTCATACGATTGCCGTTTGCGGTGCCGGCACCATGGGCAGGGGCATTGCCCAGGTATGTGCAGCCGCCGGCTTCACCACCCTTGTTTATGATCCCAACGAACCTGTATTGGAAATTGCCCGCCAGGAGCTGGAAGCGTTGATTGCAAAAGGGGTAGCAAAGGGCAAGCTGACCGAACAGGCAGGGAAAGACATGTGGGAAAAGCTCCGGTTTACCAGCGATATCAATCTATGTAAAGCCCACCTCGTCATAGAAGCGATCGTAGAGCAGCCTGAGGCCAAGCAACAGCTATTTACCCAACTTGCCGCCATCAACGAGCCGGACACCTTGCTGGCCTCTAATACTTCATCTTTATCCATTACCAGGCTGGCTGCCACGCTGCCGCATCCCGAAAGGTTTGCGGGACTGCATTTTTTTAATCCCGCAGCACTCATGCCCCTGGTAGAAGTGGTGCAGGGTGCAGCAACTGCAGCCGCAACAATAGAAACCTTACTGCAACTGGTGCGGCACTTGGGTAAAACGCCGGTGCGCTGTGCCGATGCCCCCGGATTTATCGTCAACAGGGTAGCGCGTCCGTATTATATTGAAGCACTCCGGCTGGCAGAAGCGGGCACGGACCTGGCGCAAATTGACCGCATTCTGGAAGACAAGGGTTTTCGCATGGGCCCCTTCAGGTTGATGGACCTTATTGGCAATGATGTGAACTATGCCGTGAGCTGCTCGGTATACGCGCAACTGGGACAACCGGAACGATTGAAGCCATCCTACCTGCAGGAAGTAAAAGTGAAAGAAGGCGAGTTGGGCAAGAAGACCGGGAAAGGATTTTATGAATGGTGAATGAGAAGTGGAGAATAGTAATCGGTGATTGTTTTTGCCAAGGCATCTTTTCTTATTTGGTACTAACCTCGTCGTCCATAGTCCATGGTCCATGGTCTATGGCCCATCGTCCATAACCTATCCTTCATCTCCCCAACATGGGGTATATTGCAGCCTCCTAAACAAACCCACAACTTTTCAATTTGCTGAATAAAGTCCTTGTGACCGGCGGTACCGGCTTTTTGGGCGTTTATATTTTGCAGTCCCTGGTGCAAACTGGTATTGGGGTGCGGGCAATTCGCCGTTCCGATGCGCTGCCGTTTTACCTGCCCAGGGCAATTGCGGAGCAGGTAGAGTGGGTGCCCGGCGATGTGCTGGATGTTGTTTCGCTTGAAGAGGCAATGGAAGGTATAGATGCCGTGATACATTCAGCTGCCGTGGTTTCTTTTCACAGTTCCGACAGGCAGCTGTTGCAACAGGTAAATGTGGAAGGCACGGCCAATGTGGTGAACATGGCCATTGAAAGGGGCGTACGCCGTTTGGTGCACATTAGTTCCGTTGCGGCTCTTGGCCGAAGCGTAAAGGCAGAAACGGTGAACGAAGAAAAGAAGTGGACCGACAGCAAGCGCAATACCGCCTATGCCATTTCCAAGCACGGCGCCGAAATGGAGGTATGGCGTGGCTTTGCCGAAGGGTTGGAAGGCGTCATCCTTAACCCGAGTACCATTTTGGGTTTTGGCAACTGGCACCAGTCGTCCTGCGCCATCTTCAAAAATGCTTACCAGGAATTTCCCTGGTATACCAATGGCGTGAACGGTTTTGTAGGAGTGGAAGATGTAGCCCAGGCTGCTGTGCAAGCTCTCTTGTCTGATCTGCACGGCAAACGCTTTATTGTTTCAGCCGATGATCTTTCTTTCCGCAACCTGCTACACCTGATTGCCGATGGCTTTGGGAAAAAAAGGCCGGCGCAGAATGCCACGCCTTTGCTGGCAGGCCTTGCCTGGCGGTTAGAAGCGCTCAAGGCCATGCTGTCGGGTAAAAAACCCCTGCTTACTTCCGAAACAGCCCGCATTGCCCAAAGCCAGACGCGTTTTGAAAACAGCGCATTGCTGCAAGCCTTACCGGGTTTTACCTACACGCCCTTACCTGTGGTTATCGAAAGGGCTGCAGCCCAATACCTGCAGGCACTAAATGACGGCCGGTTGTCGTTATAGCTGTTTGTGTGCTGCAGGCACAATCCTGAAACCTCTTCTTCCATGAAGCCATTTTTCCTGTTCCTCTTTGCTCTGTGCTGTGGCAGTACCCTTTTAGCACAAGCCCTTATCAGCGGTACCGTTGTAGATGTCGATACCCGCCAGCCGTTGGAAGGCGCTTCCGTCTTTGCCCAGAACACTACCCGCGGCGTTATCACCAATAAGGAAGGCCGGTACCAGTTGCAGTTGGCAAAGGGTGGCTACGAGTTGATTATTTCCTATACGGGTTATACCAAAAAGACCCTCAATATTGAAGCTTCTGCCGATCAGGGTTTGGATATAGCATTGAAAAAAGAAGAGAAGAATATCGAGGAAGTAGTGATCCGCAGCAGCAACGAGGTGGCCGATGGCTGGCAACAGTATGGCCCTGCATTCCTCCGCTATTTTGTTGGCGCTACGCCCAATGCCGATAGCTGTACCCTGCTTAATCCGGAAGCCCTGAAATTTTTGTACTTCAAACGCAACGACCGGGTAAAAGTGCTGGCTTCCGAACCTTTGCGGCTGCGCAATGCGGCACTGGGTTATGAGATCCGCTACCAGCTTGATTCGTTTGTGTTGTACAACAAAACCTTGGTGAACACCTACCGCGGAGCCTGTTTGTTTCAACCCATGGAAGGCGATACCACGCAACAGCGCCAATGGGCCGAGGCACGCCGGCAGGCATACCAGGGCTCAAGGTTACACTTCCTGCGGTCTTATTACGACAGTACCCTAAAGCAGGAAGGCTTCCTGGTGGATGTGCTCACTTCGGGCAGCCGCAACCAGTTTGGCAGGCTTTCCAATCCCTATGATACCAGCTACTATTTGTTTGACGACAGTACCGGCAATGCAGAACTGTATTTTCCGCGCAAAGCCAGCATCACCTATAGCAAGGCTGCTCCCAACCTGCGCTACCTGCAGCAATACAACATGCCCAAGGATGTGCCATTCCAGATATCTTATGTTGACCTGAGTGATGGCATCCTCATCATGCCCAACGGCTATTTCCTCGACCAGCGCAATTGGACCAATCAGGGATACTGGAGCTGGAAAAACCTCGCCGACCAGCTGCCTTATGATTATGAAGAATGAGGGATAGGTGATTGGTGATTAGTAATTGGGTATTGGGTATTGAAGATTGCAATAGGATCAGTTGAGTTGCAGGGAAGATTGAAACTGTTTTCATCCCTTTCATTCAATCCATCTCCGAACCGTACATCACACCATGCATTCCAATCCTTCAACCTCCATCAGCGACATCCTTCCTCATCCTTCCATCTGCGATAAAAAAAGGCCGTACAGCTAACCACAAAGTGATTATCTGTACGGCCTTAGGTTTTTCAGTAAGGACGCCTTAGGCAAAGAAGTTAACCAGGAAAAACAACATCGCAAGCAGTGCGATGAGTCTGGCAAAGCTCCGTAGCGCCTGAGTTGAAAAAAGGTGGTTCATGGATGGTGGTTTTGGACTTTTTACAAAGGTCTTATTACAAGTTTACACCACTGTTTTTATTAGTCGAAACCTTTGTTTTTGTCGGTAAGGGTTTTTGCTGGGCAGTTGGCGGGTATAATTACCTGCGGCGCAAAAAAAATTTTTTGCGCAACAATCCCTGAGTGTCTTTTCCGGGCTGTGCGGGTGGTGTTTTGCTTCTTTGTATTTTCCTGCATCCAAACAAAAAAGCATGAAGTATCTCTTACCCCTGCTCACTTTCCTGGCTGGCAGCATCCTGCCGGTGCAAGCCCTGCTCAACAGCCGCTTGGGCAAACAGGTGGGTGGCTCCCTGGTAGGTGTGCTGCTGTCTTTTTTGATCGGGAGCATCTGCCTGGTGGCTGCCAATGCCCTGACCAACGGAAGTGCCCTTGTGGCCATCAGGCCTGCCCGCACCGGGCCCTGGTACATCTGGTTGGGTGGTGTGTTGGGGGCTCTGTTCCTCGGCTATATCACCTGGGTCAACCAGCGGCAGGGTATGGCCCTTACTTTTATCCTGGTAGTATGCGGGCAAATTCTGACCGCCCTGCTGCTCGATCACTACGGCTGGCTTGGCAATATGCAACGCAGCATCACGCCGGTTCAGCTGGTGGGCGTGGCATTGATTCTGGGGGGCATTTACCTGGTTAGAAAATAGGTTAGGCATAAACGCCGGCAGAAGCTTCCATAAAAAAAGCGGCTCCCGCCGCTCCAGTTTTTTGGTCCTGTAACTTCCATTTCCAACCCTTGTTATTTGCGTAAGACAGGCGCCAGCTTTTCCCGCCAAATAGCATAACCTTTCTCCGTCATGTGGAGGCTGTCGCTCCTAAACAATTCGGCCCGGGGGCGGGTGTCGGCACCCAGCATGGGCTGGTAAACATCCACAAAACGCGCGGCCTGCTGCCGGGCCAGGAAGCGCCTGATCTGCTGGTTGGCGGCTACCACTTTGGCTTTGATATGAGCGCGGCTGGGGCTGGGTTTGATGGAGATAAAAACAAAGGGCACACCGGGCAGTTCTTTTCTTATTTCGTGGAAAAGGCTGGTAAACCGGTTTACTACCGTAGCTACCTGTATGGTGTCGGAACCTGCCAGGTCGTTTTCGCCACAATAGAAAATGATCTGTGACGGCTTGTAGCGGTAAATGGTTTGCCGGGCATAACGGGCAACATCAGGAATGCTGGCACCGCCAAAACCGCGGTTAAATACCCGGTGGTTGGGAAAATCGGACTGAAGGCCCGCCCAAAGACGGATAGAAGAAGAGCCTACAAAAAGAATGGCACCCGGAGCAGGCGGTTGGTGGGCGTCCTGCTGGTCGAAGGCCTTTATTTCATCGGCAAAAGGAGCATCGGTATTTTGGCTAAAGCTGCTATGCGCCAGCAGCAGAAAACATAGGGCAAACAATCGCTGTAACAAAGGCATTTCAAAGGTTCTTTTAACGTTAGTGCGCCGCAGGGGCGATGTACTTAATAGATGCCGCGTTCGTCGTGGCTCAGCAGCTGCTCGGCAACCGTTGTATCAAATACGGCTTCTTTGCTGGTAAGCACCTGGCGCAGCAGGTCGTGTATGGTAATCACGCCTTTAAATTTTTCCTGTTCGTCGTAGGCAAGCAGGTAGCGGGTACGGTAGCTGTTCATCACCAGCATACATTGCTCCACGGTTTCGTGCAGGTGTACCACCGGCAGGTCTACGGTCATTACTTCGGCCACCGTGCTGGTGCGGCTGCTGCGGCCCTTGAGTACTACATTACGGCTGTAGTCGCGTTCACTGAATATGCCCAGGTACTCGTTGCCATCCATTACAATCAGGTAGCTCAGGTTTACCGAATTAAGCATATTCAACCCATCAATCACCATCGCATCGGGGCCGATTACATTAAAAGCCTGGGGCTTGCTGTCCAGGATGTCTTTAACAGTGCGCATGTTACTTGATTTTTTTAAAAATAGGCTATATCAGTTATAATTCATGGGCTTAGCTTCCGTTCTTTCACTTGTGGAAAGAACAGCAGGCAGCCGGATTAACTGAATGCAGTTTATTTTACCTGAATTAACAAACACCAAACATCTATATTTCGTTATTTGTTTGGTGAAAGCAATCAGGGTGCAAAGGCGCTTCAAACAAGGAAAAAACAAGTTGACCGGCCATTAAACCCTGCCTGCCGAAATCTTTCCAAAAGGGCATTCGTATATATTATTTTTGGCATTCAACAAGCAGTCATGACACTCCGATATTTCCGCCAGATGAACGAAGACGCACAGTTTGATGTGTTGGAACATCAGGGCATATTGCTGGCCGAGCGGGAAGCCGAATTCTGTACCCTCCGACTGTATGCCGTTGATGGGTTTTATGTGGAAGTACACCACCACCACCACTTCAACGTCATTGTGCAGCTGGAGGCATTTGGCCCCAACGAAAGGCTGGACAGCTGGCTCGATGAAATTCCACTCGACGATCTGCTGCAATAATCAAGATAGTAAAGCCCGGTACCACCGGGCTTTTTTGTTAGCCTGCGGTAATGCCTGCCTGCAACACTTTTACGGTTACCAGCAGTTGGCCCAGGTGGCGCATGGTATGTTCGGCGGCATGTACATAAAGACCCAGCACCGTAGACGGCAGTTGTGCCCTGCCCACACCCCGGAAGTGGGTAATGGTAGCAATATCAGCCTGCTCAAGTTGGTGCAGTGCCTGGTCTACCTGCCTGTTGAAATGTTCCAGTAAATCGGAGGGAATAATCTTTCCATCGGCCTGTTCTTCAGCGCGCAGGTAGGCTAACTGTGCTTCGGTAAGTGCTTCACCACGGGCATAGGTAAAAAGGCGGTCGAGCACACCTGCCAGGTGGCGCAAATGAAAGCCCGGGGCAGCAAGGCCTGCAGGTTTTTGCCAAAGCAGGTCGGGCGTGCAATCCTGTAGCAAAACCTGCAGTTCTTCGCGGGCCTGCAGTAAGGCATGTGCCACAGGTTGTAACGGGGGAGGTATCTGTGGCAAAGGACCGCGTAACCATACTTCGGGAAGGGACATAACTATCAAGGTTTTGGTAAAAGGGATCTGAAGGTAAGTGCTTTTGTTTATCATCCTAAAACCCCTGCTACAAGCACGCTTGCCCTTCCCGGAAGACATCGCTTTTCATCCTGTCATCCATTCCAATCCCTGCATCTGTTATAAAAAAAGAAGGCCACCAGGTTTACCTGGTGGCCAGTGATGCCTGCTTGGGCATCAACAGATATTTTGATGGACTAAGCCCGGTTAGGCGATACTAACCGAAGGCTTCCATGAATATGCTGCTAGACTCATGAATACCTCCTTTTTTTTGGTGAGCCATAAAGGTACGGTGTGTTGGTATTAAAAAAATTTGTTTTCCGAACTTTTCCGGGTGGCGGGTTCTTTTTATCATTTCCTTTACGATGAGCTTTGTGTGGGCCGAGCCCGATTAACCGGTATATTTAAGGCACTTATGCATACGAGCCGAAGATCAATAGCCATAGACATGGATGGCGTGCTGGCCGATACAGCGGCACAGTTCCGCGAATGGTATTTCCGGGAAAGTGGCATCCGCCTGGGGCCAAACGCTTTCGACGGGCTACCCGAAGACGAGTGCCTCCCCGATGGTGCAGTGCGTCGCTACCTGTACCAGCCCAATTTTTTTCGCACCACACCGCTGGTGCCCGGCGCACAGGAAGCCATAGCCGAGCTCATGGAACAGTTTGATGTGTACATCGTTTCGGCGGCCATGGAGTTCCCCAACTCGCTTGCCGAAAAGCTGGATTGGCTGCGCGAGCATTTTCCTTTTATCTCCTGGCACAATATCATTTTTTGCGGTACCAAGGCCATTATCAATACCGATTATATGGTAGACGATCATGTAAAAAACCTGGACCGCTTCCCGGGTAAGACCTTTTTGTTTACCGCACCGCACAACCTGAAGGTAAGACACCACCAGCGGGTAAGCAGTTGGGAGGAGGCCATACGGGCCTTGAAGACAGAACTGGCCTTCAGCTACCGGGGCAATAGTTTGTAACTCCAGAAGCAGCCTCCGCAGTATACCGGTTTTGGTACGGCTTTTGGGCCACTTCAACGCCGGGACAAACGACTGGGGTTTTGAACACAATCAATCATACTTTAACCAAAACCGCAAATAGGCTTCTGGCTGGTATGGGATAAATTTCCGCATACGCAAAAGCGGTTGAACCGACGTTCAACCGCTTTTTACTGTGTGGACCTGCCACCGGCTTCATCCATTCAACTTACATTCGCCGAATTATGACCTTGGAATATACCATTGATGTGCAGCAGGTAGAACACCTGCAAACCATTGGCGATACCGATGCGCTGGAACAGATGTTTGAACGGGCCCGCCGCACCGTAATTGGTGGTGGTGTAGTATTGCTGGTGCGTGTTTCGCCCAGCGGCGAAGTGTCGCGGTTTGATGAACTGGGAAATGAAAGTGACCTAGAAGCCTATCGTACCCGCGTGTTTAAATACCTGCACTAAGTGCTTTGACTTAAAGCCGGTTACCGTAGTTTTTGGGTACGCTTTATTACTAACGGTAATGCCTAAGTGTTGCTCCTGTTGTTTTTCAGATTCATGAACATCGCGTCTCCACTTAAGTGATTTATTTACGCCAGCCTTGTAAATAAATTACTACAATTCGATTTTTTACTACAAACAGGATTGGGGTTCATTCGTAGTTTTGCTATGCGTGATCGTAAAATTACGCCGCTGAACTACTTGAAACAGGAGCAAAAACGCCGCCACTGCACTGGACGCACCGGCAACTCCTGTTTTGGGTGCCGCAGCATCTAAACCGTACCTATATGAATCTGTCACCGGTTGATCCAATCATTGGTTGGCAATACCTTATTTCCGGCAATCGCTTTTTGCTGCAGCAGCCGGCAGGTTCTAGGGTCTGTACCAACCTTGAAGAACTGGGTTTGTATCAGTCCGCAGCATTTGCTCCCATTCAACAGGATATAGCACAAGTGCTGGCAGGGGCAGGTCCCCTGCAACGTACCTATGCTTTGCAGCAGGGGAGCGGCACCACCCTGCTTAGTGCCATCATGGATGCCGAAGGCAACCGTGCCGGTGTAATGGGTATGGTGCAGGTTGCACAGGATTATCCATTGCCGCCGGCCCAGCAGGTTGGTTTATTCGAAACCATTGCACAGGTCATTCCCATCGACCTTGTGGTGTTCGACGCTGCACACCGTTTTGTATATGTAGGTGAGCAGGCCATCAGGGATCCCGAGGTGCGGGCCTGGATGATTGGTAAGACCGAAACGGAATACTGCCAGCTGCGCAACCTGGACCTCAAGGTGGTGGAAGGACGTAATGCTGCATTCGAAACCTGTATCAGCCAGCGCAAGGTGGTACACTATGAAGAAACGCTTGTACGCAATGGACAGGTGCTGTACAAGATGCGCAGCTTTCAGCCTGTGTTTGACGCAGCGGGAGCAACAAAGTTTGTCATAGGTTTTGGCCACGATATTACCAATGTAAAAGAATCGGAACACATCATCCGCCGCCAGCACATGGCCATCGAAGCCGTGATGGATGGTATCGGGTTGTTGAATAAAGAAGGCAACTTCTATTACCTCAACAAGGCCCATGCTTCCATTTTCGGTTATGCATCACAGGCAGAGCTCTTAGGCAAGTCTTGGCGCACCCTGTATGGCGATACCGAAGTACAGCGTATAGAAACCGAAATCTTCCCCGTGCTGGCAGCCAATGGACACTGGGGTGGCGAAACATCGGGTATCAGCAAAACCGGCAATATCATTACGCAGGAAGTAAACCTCACCCTGTTGCCTGATGGCGACCTGGTTTGTATCTGCCGCGATGTATCGGAAGCCCGCCGCCAGGCCGACGAATTGAAAAAGCTGGCCTTAGTGGTGGAAAATACCAGTTCGGGTGTGGTGATCACCAATGCCGACCTGGAGATTGAATGGGTAAATGCCGGCTTTGAACAAATTACCGGCTACACCCTGGAGGAAGTGCGGGGTAAAAAACAAAGCCAGCTGCTGCGCAACCAGGACTCCGAAGTATTAACAGGAATCGTAAGCCAGGCAAATGCCGGTAACCCTTTCCGTGGTGAACTGCTCGATTATACCAAGGCAGGCGTACCCTGCTGGATCAGCATCAAAGGGCAGCCCATCCTGGATGCAGCAGGTAAGGTGATCAAATATTTTACCCTCCAGGAAGATATTACCTACCGTAAGGCCATGGAGCAGGACCTGATTGTTGCCAAGGAAGCCGCTGAAGCATCGGCAAAGAGCAAGCGCCGCTTTCTGGCCAATATGAGCCACGAAGTACGCACGCCTATGAATGCCGTAATGGGCCTCACTGCGCAGTTGCTGAAGACAGAGCTTAGCGATACCCAGCGGTTTTATGCAAATACCATCGATTCGGCTGCACGCAACCTGCTGACCATTATCAACGACATTCTTGATATTTCCAAAATAGAAGAAGGCAAGCTGCAGATAGCGTGCATGGAGATGAACCTGCACGAAGTGTTGCAACGCGTACAGCACGTGCTGGAACATAAGGCCGAAGAAAAAGGCGTAACGCTATCCGTAAGCATTGCCCCCGGCTTGCCTGGTCAGGTGATGGGTGATCCTTACCGCCTCAACCAGGTACTGCTCAACGTAGTAGGCAATGCCATCAAGTTTACCGAGCAGGGTTCGGTACTGGTGGCCTGCAGCTTAGGCGTAAACCAGCAAGAAGGGCGCACCATTGAAATTACTGTGACCGATACCGGCATTGGCATGGATGCCGATACCCTGAAGCATGTATTTGAAGAATTTTTTAGCCAGGGCGAACGTGGCTTTGTGCGCCGCTTTGGTGGTACGGGTTTGGGCCTGCCCATTTCCAAATCGCTGGTAGAACTGATGGAAGGCAACCTCGAAGTCGAGAGCCAGGAGGGTAGGGGCACCGAAGTGCGGATCTGCCTGCCTTTTATTGTCCCCGAAGTGCAACTGCTGCCCGAAGAGCCGGAAGCGGCACCCGATTTTTCAAAGCTGAAAGGCTGTTCCGTATTGCTGGTAGAAGACAATAAGTTCAACAGCCTGGTGGCGCGGCTGATGCTGCGCAGTGCCGGACTGGAGGTAAGCCTTGCCGAAAATGGCGAAGAAGCAGTAGTCATGGTCAGCCGCCATGCATACGATATTATATTGATGGATATCCAGATGCCTGTAATGGATGGCGTAACGGCTACCGCCGCCATCAGGGAACAGTTGTTTTGTGACACGCCCATCATTGCACTAACTGCACATGCACTGCGTGAAGAAAAAGAAACCTATCTCACTGCAGGTATGAACGATTTTCTTTCCAAACCTTTTCAGGAGCAGGAACTACTGGCATTGCTCCACAAATGGATCTGCCAGAAAAACGCACACTATGTTTGATGTATTAAGGGTAAGAGCGGCTACGGGTTTGCCCGTGGCCCAGGTGCAGGTACTGGCACATACATTTTTGAAGGAAGTACAGGAGAGCAGCGATAAGCTGAAAAGCTATTTTGCAGCCCGCAACTGGCCTGCCCTGCGGGGGCTGGCACACCAGCTAAAACCGGCCTACTACCTCATGGGCATAACCGAAGTGCTGCCTTTTATCGACTACCTGTTGCACCTCAACGGGGCTCGGCCCGATGAGGCGGAACTGGAATCAGGCCTGCTGAACTTTCTCTTGCAAATCAGGCAGCTGGAGGACGAACTCAATATTTTCCTTGCCACCGGTGCCGTGCTGGCATGATATAAACTGCAGGGGCATAATTCGAACATCTACTACCTTACTGTCGGTAGTTTTTAGTTCTATTTGCTAAATACCTGCCGGCTTCCCTAACCACACTGGTATGCTTGCCAGAATACCGGGAAAACGAACCGGGATTTTTTGCCAGGAGCTTAATTGCCTGCTTCACCGTAGGAATGACGGGTATTGGCGAAAAGTAGCCGCAAGCTTTGGTAAACCTTTGTTCTTTTATGTTCCAATATCCTATGTGATTAGCACATTAATACCAGAACCATGAAAAAAGTACTGATCGCTGATGATCATTACATCGTACGGGTAGGCATGAAGTGGATTTTCGATCAGCAGTTTCCCAGCCTGCAGGTTGATTTTGCCGAAGATGGAGACGAAGTTTATGAGAAAGTAAGAACCAACGACTACGAATTGCTGGTGCTCGACATCAACATGCCCAAGTCGGATGGCATTTCCCTGTTGCAGGTACTGCTGCACAAAAAGCCTTCCCTCAAAATCATTGTACACACCGTGGCTGCCGAGCAGATGTATGCCTTGCGTTATTTCAAAGCCGGTGCACGTGCCTTCCTGCCCAAGAACTCCGATCCCGAAAAGGTGAAGAGCGCTATTCAGATGGTACTGGATGGTAAGAAGTATTTCAATAAGGATATTCTTGCCGAAATCTCTTCTTCTTATTTCCGCATCGAACACGAGAATCCTTTTGCCAAGCTTTCGAACCGCGAATTTGAGATTGCTACCCAGCTGATCAAAGGCAATGGTCTGCCCGAAATAAGCAAAAGCCTCAACCTCCAGAAGACGACTGTTTCTACGTATAAAAAACGAATCCTTGAAAAACTCAACGCCAAGAATGTGATCGACATTCTTGAAATTGCCAAGCACTACAAGTTTGAGCAATAAATAAAAAACCGCCAAAGCTCCGGCGGCCCCTGCAATCCGGCTTTTGTTTACATGGTAAGGATTGCAGGTAGCCAATGGTTGCCTGGCGGTTTTTTTATACGGGTATGGCCAGCGTTGCGGTAGTGCCCTGGCCTATGGTAAACTGAACCGCTCCCCCCAGCAGTTCCATCACTTTCACTACAATGCGGTACCCATAGCGGTACAGAAGTGGATGATACATATCGCCCTTCAGGTGGGCCTTGATGCTTTCCGTAACTTTTTCACTGATGCCTTTGCCGCTGTCCTGCACCGATAGGTACAGCCAGCTTCCCTCTTTGCGGCCATGCAGCCGTACCGGGCTTCCTTTAGCCGCCGTTGTTGCATTGCGCAGCAGTTGAATCAGGGCAACCTGCACGGCAGGGGCATCAATCATTACCGATACATCCTGGGTTGCGTCAACAACCAGTTCGGAACTGTTGTTGGGAACATCTTCTTTAAACTGTTGTATCGTTTTTTGTAAAAGCCCGCTGATGCTTATTTCCTGCGGCTTGCCTGCAAAGCGGTCGCGCTGTACCTCCAGCCAGGTAAAAATGGCGCTGGACGACTGCACCAGTTCTTCTACAGCCATATTGAGTTCCTGCATATAAGCCTGGATCATTTCTGGCGACATGGATGCGCCATTGCTACCGGCAAGGTGGCCGGTTAAAAAGCGCAGCACCTGTAGCGGTGGACGCAGGTCGTGTAGCAACAGGCTAATGATCTTTTCTTTTTCCTCTTGCAGTTGAGCGGCAGTTTTGGTGGGTTGCATGTTTCGCAATTAGTATGCAGCAAAGGTTAGGTATTAACCTCAAATTATATCATTGGGGTCGGGCAAAGAAAAAGGTTCGGGGTTTGTGCCCCGAACCTTTTTCACATATCTATTTGTGCGTGGTGCTTAGCCAATCATATTCACGCTCCTGTTTACAAAAGCGGTAAGGTCTGCTCCGGTGAGCATGCCTTGCGACAGCAGCGCCAGGTCGTATGCCTGCTTGGCAATCTCCAGTTTAGCGGCTTCACCATCGGCCTGCAGGATGCGGTTTACCAATTTGTGGTTGCCATTGATGGCTACCTTGTAGCTGTCGGGGAGGTTGCCATAGAAGCCCATGCCGCCACCCATCTTGGCCATGTCTTTCATGCGGCGCATCCATTCTTCCATGGTAACGGTTACCGGCAGTTCATCGGGGCTCAGCGCCTCAATATGCACCTGCATCTCGGGCTTGCCAATGGCTTTTTCAAAGATTTCCTTTACCTGCTTGCTTTCTTCTTCACTCAGCACATGGCTGCGGCTCTCGTCCTTTTCAATCAGCTTGTCCATGACATCAGCGTCTACACGCTTCAGCGATGTTTTTTCAAGCTTCAGCTCCAGGTTGTGGATGAAGTGGTTGTCGATGGGTGAGTTCATCACCAGCACATCGTAGCCGCGGTTGTTGGCCGATTGAATAAAGGCATCCTGTTTGGCGGCATCTACAGAATAAAGGTATACTGCGGTGCCTTCTTTATCGGTTTGTACCGGTGCTACTTTCTCTTTGTATTCATCAAAGGTGAAGAACTCGCCCTTGGTGTTGGTGAGCAGCGCAAACTCTTTTCCTTTTTCAAAAAACTTTTCTTCGCTGATCATGCCGTATTTCACGAAAAGGCCGATATCGTTCCATTTTTCTTCATATGCCTTGCGGTCTTTTTTAAACAGCTCGGCAAGTTTGTCGGCAACCTTGCGGGTGATATAGGAGTTGATCTTCTTTACATTGCTGTCGGCCTGCAGGAAGCTGCGGCTTACGTTCAGCGGAATATCGGGAGAGTCGATCACGCCATGCAGCAGCATCAGGAATTCGGGAACAATATCCTTCACTTCGTCAGTGATAAACACCTGGCGCGAGAACAACTTGATCTTGTTACGCTGCAGGTCCATTTCGTTCTTCACCTTGGGGAAGTACAAAACACCCGTGAGGTTGAATGGGTAGTCCACATTAAGGTGGATCCAGAACAGCGGCTCCTCCGAAAAAGGATACAGTTCTTTATAGAAATTGAGGTAGTCCTCGTCCTTCAGGTCGGAAGGCGTCTTGGTCCAGATGGGTGTGGTGTTGTTGATGATATTGGGCAGCTCCACGGTTTTGTACCTGGGTTTGCCTTCTTCATCTTCACCGTCTTCAACCGACTCTGTTTTGGTCATGAACTCAATAGGTACGGGCAGGAACTTGCCGTACTTGTTGAGGATTTCTTCCAGCTTGTGTTTATCCAGAAATTCTTCTGACTCGCTGTTGATATGCAGGATCACCTCGGTGCCACGGTCGGTGCGGTCGCCTTCAGTGATTTCGTACTCGGTGCTGCCATCGCAAATCCAACGGGCAGGCTCTGCACCGGGCTGGTACGACAGGGTATTGATCTCCACCTTATCGGCCACCATAAATGCCGAGTAAAAGCCCAAACCAAAGCGGCCGATGATTTCGTTGGCATCTTTGGCTTCCTTGAACTTCTCCATAAACTCGGTAGCACCGGAAAATGCGATCTGGTTGATGTATTTCTGGATTTCTTCGGCAGTCATGCCAATACCACGATCCGAAATAGTGATGGTCTTTGCTTCCTTGTCAAAAGATACCGACACTTTCAGCTCGCCCAGTTCACCGGCAGCCTGGCCGAGGGAGGAGAGGCGCTTGATTTTTTGGGTGGCGTCAACGGCGTTGCTCACCAGCTCACGCAAAAAGATCTCGTGGTCGGAGTACAGGAATTTCTTGATGATAGGGAAGATGTTCTCGGTATGGATCGAAATGGTCCCTTTTTGTTGCTGCATAAGCCTTTATGTTTTAGTAAATGGGGTAAATAGAAGCCCTTCAGGCAAGCCCTAGGTAACAAGGCGCGGGCCAAAGGGGGGCTTGTTGCCAAATTGACATAAACCCCGAGCCGCAGATTTGTTTGATGGAAAAAGATTTGTATGATGGGTGTCCACGATCGAAAAGTCATTTTGCTCTTGGCATCGGTGAAGTTGAAATGTAAGTTCTGTTGCCCCAATTGTTTATAATAACAATCTCCTGTTACAGCAGGTCATTTCCAGATCAATCAGGTAAGTGCTGCTGTAAGTCATACAAATCATTTCCCATCACACAAATCTTCGGTTTTATAATTGTCTTTTTTACACTTATTCCTCCCTACCTTGCATCCCACCATTGGAAACAAACATGAAAAAATTGCTTATTGCCATTGCTGCACTGTTCAAATTGTCAGCAGCCTTAGCCATGCCCTTAAATGATTCCTTGCCCGGCAACCCCATTATCCGGCACAAATACACCGCCGATCCGGCTGCCCTGGTACATGGCGGTAAAGTGTATATCTATGCCGGCCACGACGAAGCACCGGAGCGACAGGAGCGTTATGTGATGAACCAATGGCTGGTATTTTCCAGTTCCGATATGGTTAACTGGACCGAGCACCCCGTGCCGCTAAAGGTTTCCGATTTCAAGTGGGCCAAGGCCGATGCCTGGGCAGGCCAGGTAATTGAACGGGATGGCAAGTTTTATTGGTATGCTACCGTAGAGCATGGTTCTATTCCAGGCAAGGCCATTGGCGTAGCTGTTGCCGACCGTCCCGAGGGGCCATTCAAAGATGCCATGGGCAAGGCGCTTATCACCAACGACATGACCACGGATGCCAAAATTTCCTGGGATGATATCGATCCCTCCGTATTTATCGATGACGACGGACAGGCTTACCTTTTTTGGGGAAATACGGTGCTGAAATATGCAAAGCTAAAACCCAATATGATTGAGCTGGATGGCCCGATCAACAGGATACAACTGCCCAACTTTACCGAAGCGCCCTGGATACATAAAAACAAGGGCTGGTACTACCTTTCTTATGCCTACCAGTTTCCCGAAAAGACGGCTTATGCCCGCAGCCGCAGCATCAACGGTCCCTGGCAGTATATGGGCATTCTCAACGAGCTGGCAGGCAACAGCAATACCAACCACCAGGCCATCATCGACTTTAAAGGCAAGTCCTATTTTATTTACCACAACGGCGCCCTGCAGCCCCATGGCGGATCCTTCCGCCGCTCGGTATGTATTGATGAATTGAAGTACAATAAAGACGGCAGTATAAAGCGGGTGGTGATGACAAGCGAGGGCGTGAAGTGATAGGTGTTTGGTGTTTGGTGTTTGGTGTTTGGTGAAAGATTTCAAGGTACGAAGGGAAACCAGTTGCCGTTTGGGTCTGTCATGCTGAACTTGTTTCAGCATCCCTTGCACTAACGGGTACGCAAAAAGAGAAACCTAACTGCATAATCAAACAAGCTAACCGATCCCTAAAAATTACCTCATCGCTTTAGTATTCATCATTTAAACGCATAACAACAAAAAAGCCGGCAGGGTTACTGCCGGCTTTTTTGTTGGGAAATGATGGGTACTAAAAGCAAACGCATCATTCATCACTCATTCATTCACTTTGCCCTGCCAGCGATCCACCTGCTTCTCTTTTTGTTTGCGCAGCTGTCCCTGCAGTTTATTCACGCATTCGTCTACCGCCTGTTCAAACTCTACCGCCGATTCTTTGATAAACAGATCGGGGCCGGGTACTTCAAGCCTTATTTCACAGTATGTGTTGGGCGTGGCACGGTCAGGGCCCAGGAAGAGGGTAACATTAGCCCTTACAATCTTGTCATCGGGCTTTAGTTTTTCCAGTTTCTCACGGATATAGCTTTCTAAAGCTTCGCCTGCCTTAAAACCCAGCGATTGTATGATCACATCCATAGCTTTTATTTTCAGAAAAGCTAACCATTTTCATACCATAAAGGATTTCGGATATGGGATTCCGGATTGCGCAATGCATTCCCGGCTGGGTGTTTACTAGTGGCAAAAACGGCCGGAATCCGGAATCTTACAGCCGGAATTCTTATGCTTTAACCTCCAGTTCCTGTCCCACCAGGGCGTAGTAGAGGTTCTGCAACTGGTGCAATTGGTGCACATTATTGCTCACAACGGCGCCGTTTACCTGGGCACGCCCAAAGCATTCGCCATTGCTTTTTACCCATGCCAGTATTTCATTTTGGGCACTGCCCATCACCGGCAATACCAGCCGAAACTCGCGGGCCTGCGGCCGCAGCGCATAGTCCATATTTTCCACAAAACCACAGCGTTCCAGCAGTTCGGGTTTGAGCACAACGGGAAAAAGCGTGGCGCCTTCGCCGCGTGCCACCAGGCCGAAATGCTCCAGTGTGGCCGCGGTCATCTTGATGCGGGCACCCTCTTTGGCCAGCAGCATGTTGCCCGGCCTGAACTCTTGTACGGAAATCATGCGGCAAAGGTAGGGCCTGGGGCAAGGCAATATGGGGCGGATTGCTGCGTTATTGCATGCGCAACTGCAACCCTGCTGCTATTGGGATGAACCGCAAAACACCCCCAACATGCTACTTATGACCAACTGGAGACAGCAAATAGATGATGTGATCAAGGCGCAGGGTTTTGAAAAAAAGATCCCCGATCTTTCCCAGTCCGATTTTGATGCGATACAGGAGTTCCTGGACCAGAAGGCCCGTGCGGCCTTTGAAAACATTTGCGATCAGCTCAACACCTTTCAGAATATCCGTGCCGATGTGGTGGAAGCCAAGTCGCTCATCCATCCCACTATAACTGCATTTGAACTGCTGGTGTACAAAATGAGCCAGCCCAAACTTACCTACCGCCTGCATTTTGCCCGCCGGCAGGAAGGGCTGTATGCCTTTGGCGAGTATAGTACGCCCAATATTTATGGTGAGAATACCCGTTTTCACAAAACAGGCCTGGAACGGCTCATTTCCCACATCTGGGAAGATGATATTGCGACCGACTTTTCGGGAGTACTCGGAACCAAGTTTTAAACCACTTGATACAAGCAAAAAGGCAGCAGCCCGGTGATGGTATCATACGCGGGCTGCTGCCTTTTTGCAGTGTATTGATGCCGGCTTGCTGCTATTTCTTTTGTTCCAGGGCAGCCACCTGGTCCCTGTACTCGTATTGCAGGTCTTCGTGCAGACTGGCTACACCTGCTTTTACTTTTTTTACAACGCCTGTATAAAGGTTTTCCAGCGCCGGGCTGCGCCTGAGTGGCAAACCCGATTCATTGAGCTGCTGGCAAAAGAAGATCAGCAGCTCCACTTCAGTGGCTTGATCGCCCGAATATTTGATGAACTTATTGGCCGTACGCAGCACCTTGCGGATCATTTTTTTGGCGATGTACAGGTTGCTGGTATTAATGGCGGCAATACCTGCTTCTATTTCACTGCGTACACTGCGGCGGTACGACTCTTCATCATCGGCTTCAAACAACAGGTAGGTAAGCAGTTCTTTATTTTCCTTTTTAAAACGTGCCAGGCGCAGGCACAGCTCCGCCAGCTGGGCTGCACTTTTACCTTTCAATTCTGTTTTGATCTCGCTGATGCTTGCTGCTTTCATGCCTTAGGATTGGAGATACAAGTATAGGAAGATTGTAGTTGCCCAGGCAAGGATAGGGTAGGCGGTGCGGGAAAGAAAAGCCTTTGCTGGTTTTTATCAAGGCCATGCAACTTATCGTTCTCACCAGGACAGATGGGGAGCTAAGGCTCCTGCCATTGACCTTGAGCTGCCGGTGAAGTTCACTTTGTTTGTACGATGCGTTTTACTTGCCGCTGCTGTAACCT
This sequence comes from Cnuella takakiae, assembly GCF_001953305.1. GTDB lineage: Bacteria > Bacteroidota > Bacteroidia > Chitinophagales > Chitinophagaceae > Flavisolibacter > Flavisolibacter takakiae. The sequence goes on along the minus strand of NZ_MTFE01000010.1, from coordinate 4,850,940 downwards.
AAGGGGGCCGACTATTTTGCGTCCTGTAAAGCGTATCAGCAGGGGCAAGCTTTTTACAACAGTGATTATTTTCTGTCGCAAATCCTCTGGCAGTTTTTTGGTGCAGGCTTTAAGGTTGCGCCTCCTATCGGGGTGTTGGGTATACAAGGATTGAAATAGGTTGCAATCCGATACGGACAAATGGGCTCTACTCCAAGCAGGAGCGTTTACACATCAAGTTGAAATAATCAGTTAACTGGTGCAGGCAAGCAGGATACAATATTACGTTTAGGGATGCCTGCTAGTTTATAGCGTTCCTGATGTCTGGAAATGTAAGGTGTTCCTGATCTCGCGGTGCACTGTAGCTTCAATTTCATCTTTACTGCTGCACAAAAGGTGGGCTGGTGCAATGGTGCGCAGGGTAATTGTTTCCGATGTGCGGGGATGTTCGAACAGGATATCCAGGAATACTTTGTGGGTAGTGAAAGTTTGTACCGGCTCGGTGTAAGCCGAAAAAGAATAAGCCAGTACTTCAATCATGCTCTGTTCGTGAAACAGGGCCGAAGTGTTTTGATAAGATTGGGTGTGTATCATAGGAAGCATTGTTTTAAACCAAGCTACAAACTATACCGGCTGGTGTAAAGCCCCTTTCGTTGAGCCGTAACATCGGGGCAATGAAACGTCTTTTTTCTGCGACGAACCTGCAAATGAAAAAGTCCCGGTGGCAGCCGGGACTTTCTTCTTGAAACAAAAGCTTATATCAAATTAACGAACGCGGGTTACAGTTACGTCTTCTACAACACGGGTGTTGCGGTTGATCTGGTACTCTTGGCTCTGACGGGCCTTACGGTTGATCAGGCTCAGGGAAACCTGCAGGTCTTCTTCGCTGCGGTTTAGTTGGAAACGCTTTGAGAAATGCTTGCCCTGGAACTTTTCATTGTACAGTACGTGACCGTCGGCGTCTTTCAAAACCACCAGCAGCTCAGCTTCGGCGGCATTGTCAAATTCCACTTGGAAAACAGGCTGGTTGCCTACTGCACCAATGTATTTGATGGCTACGGGATTGTTGCCTTCGTTTGCGTTGGCGGTAAGTACGGTACCTACGGTCAACAGGGCCATTACAGCGGTGAAAAACAGAATTTTCACGAGATTGTTGATAGTTGCACTTTTCATAATGATCATTTTTCTGGTTAGTTATTTAATTAAAGTTTCCATCATAGGGGCGATCGTTATTCAAGGCAAGTATCGGAAGGATGACAACCGAAATACGAATCAGCGACTTGGCAATTTGTAAGAACCGGGTACGTGTGTTGCGCTGATCTGAGAACAAAACTAGTGCACCGAAAATGCGTTCACAAACCAACTTAAAGGCTTAATTCTTATCCTAAAATGAAATAAAAATTTTTGAAAGCCGCTATGGAAGCGGCTTTCATGATTTTTGCCGCATTATGCCCAAACACCTTTTCCTTCTTTTTCGACCTAGGAAATTTGAGGGTTTTCGCTTATTGATAACATTGAGTTAACATGTGTTGGTGGTAATCACTGTTGCTTTCCCGTGCAGCCATCCATGTTCTGTATAATCATCAAGGCTGCTTTGTTCTTTGCTGTTGCAGCAGCCATTTGTGTTGCCCTGTTTGGCGAACAACTTGCCGCCTGCCTGCCCTTTTATGGATGAGTTATGTAAAAAAAGATTTATGGATGAGTGGGTATGGGCATACTAGTTGCGTTATCAGGGTGTTCACCTAATGCTAACCATGATAAACGAAACACTAATGAAAAAGATTTTTCTAATGATGCTCTTGGCAAGTTCCGGTTCGGGCTTGCTGGCACAAACTACGGGTACTACCACCCAGGGCAGTACGGGTACAACTACCGGTACACAAACCACGGGTACAACAACAGGAACTACCGGTAACACCGGCACTACTACCGGAACTTCAGGTACCGTAAACGGTACTACAGGCACTGTGCCCGGCACTTCATCGGGTACTATCCAGGGTTCTACCGGCAACGGCACCCGGCCTAATGCAACCATGCAGGGTACCACTAACGGGTCTACCATTGGCGGCACCGGCAACACCACTACCCTTGGTGTAAACGGTACTGCCGACACTACCATCAATCCTAACCGCACCCGCACCACCGGCAGTGGCGCAACCGGTACAGGTACCATGGGTACTTCCGGAAATACTACAGGTACTTATGGCACCGGTTCTATGAACGATACTACCCGCCGTGGCACCAACAGTGGTATGAATGGCAACATGAATAATGGCACCAATTCGACCCTGAATAATGGTACTAATTCGACCCTGAACAACGGTACCAATAACGGCCAGAACGGCACATTGGGCACACAGGGTGGTACACTGGGTACAGGTACCAATTCTGCAGGTAATATGAGCAGCGATACCACTACTGGCAGCAATACCTGGAACAACGGTAATGCCGCAAATAGTGGTACCGGTGTTACTGGTTCTGCTTCCGACAGTTCGATGAGCAATGGTACCAATACCAGTGGTTCTACTACTAACGGCATCAGTGGCTCTGTAAATAACGGCACCACCGATGGTACCATGAACAACGGTACTACCAACGGTACCATGAATAGCGGTACAACTAATGGTACCATGAGCGGGTCGCAAACACAGGGTACCAGCGATATGGGTAACACCAATAGCAGTACCGGTGCTTACAATGCTTATGGCAACAATGCACTTCCTGATCTGGTACAACGTTCATTTGCTACGGAGGCCCCAGGTGTAAGTAATGCACAATGGGAACAATCCAATGGTTTCTGGCGTGCTACCTACCAGCAGAATGGCCAGAACGTACGTCGTTACTTTGCACCCAGCGGTCAAAGCTATATGGTATCACTGCCGCTGATGGCTAATGCCGTTCCTTCTGATGTAATGCAGAAAGTACAGCAGATGCATGGCGATGATGTGTATGATGTAACCACGCTGCAGGGCCAGGATAGCTCCAGTTATTACATGGTACGCTTGCTGGAAAACGGAACCATCCGCACCGCTACCATCAGTGCTGATGGCAGTGCATTTGTACCACCTGTTATTCCCAGCAATTCAATGAGCCAGGATAGCATGAACAGCACCCAGGGTAATGCCGGTATGGGTACTGATATGCAGTCAAGTGGAACCATGAACCAAAGCGGTTCTGTAAACCAGTCGGGCAGCACCAACCAGTCGGGCAGCATGAACCAGGGCAGCACCAATACACAAAGCAGCGGTGCTACCATGCAGGGTAATAGTTCCAATACGCAGAACAGCAACAATGCCAGCCAGCTGAATAGCAATGGTTCCAACAGCTCCAACATGGGTGATACTACCCGTCCAAGACAGGGTAGCAATATGAACCAGGGTACCGGTACCACTACCGATTCCATGCAGTCTGGTACCAGCACCATGCAGAGCAGCGGCACCGGTACTACCAGCGGTAGTACTATGTCAAACAATAGCACCGGTTCGGGTGTAACTACAGGTACCGACACAACCGGTGCAGGTGTTAACTCCGGTACAGGTACCAACAGCAGCACTACTACCGATGCTACTGGTACAAGCGGTTCAACCGGCACCACTGGCTCGGGTAGCACCACTTCCGGCAGCACTATGGACAGCAGCACAAATGGTCAAACCAGCGGCTCGACAGGTGCAGGTACTACTACAACTGATTCTGCTACCAACAGCACATCTACCGAGGGTACCAAAACCAAGGTTGAAGTTGAAGGTGCCAATGGTAAAGAAATCAAGTTGAAGAAGAAAGACGGCAAGGCTAAAGTGAAGACTAGTGACAATCAGTAAGGTTGTTTTAATATCAAGCTGTACTTGCCCGTTTTTGGTCCGTTCCTCTATTGGTTCGTTCCCTGTTCAAACCGGCTAAATCCGGGAGCCTGAGTACTATAAATAAATGCCACCTGTTCGGTGGCATTTATTTATAGTACTCTTTCCTGTTTAATACAAAACCATCCATCTTCCTTCGGCATCCTTTGTGTAAGAAAGACCATTGCTCATGGCATGTATTTCCCTGCCTTTATCATCCACAAAGTACTTTTGTTCGTATACCCTGATGCCGTTGTTTTCCCTCGTGAGGTAATGAACCAGTGCTGTAAGGGTTGGCTGCACTTCATGCAGCCATTGTTCATCGCTTTCTTTTACAAATGCCTGGCTCATGGTTGTATGTTTTTGTGGTGTGTTCAAAAAGCCTGCCCTGCTGGTTACACCTACAGCCTGCCGAAGCCATTACCTTTGAATCGTTATGTTGCAAACACCATTGGTGCAAAGTAAAGAACCCAGTATTTATAGTTTGAAGTTTGGGCTGCTTTGCGCGTCTTCCTTTTTGTTCTCGGCTTCTTTCAATATGCTGATTCCCGAGTTGCCGGCTTACCTGAGTTCGCTGGGAGGAGCACAATACAAAGGGTTGATCATCGCCCTGTTTACCCTTACCGCAGGCATTTCGAGGCCCTTCAGCGGCAAGCTTACCGATACCATTGGCCGCGTGCCGGTAATGGCTGTAGGTTCTGTGGTTTGTTTTGTTTGCGGCTTTTTATATCCCATCCTGGCTACTGTTTCAGGTTTTCTTTTACTGCGGCTTTTTCATGGCTTTTCCACTGGTTTCAAACCAACAGCTACTGCTGCTTATATCGCCGATGTCATTCCGCAGCACCGTTGGGGCGAGGCCATGGGCATACATGGTATTTGCTTTAGCACGGGTATGGCTATCGGACCTGCACTGGGAAGTTTTATTACCGGTATGTACAGCATCAATGGGTTGTTTTATACTTCGTCTGTTTTTGCGCTGCTGTCTATTGCCATCCTGTTTAACCTGCCCGAAACAGCCAAGGAAAAACAACGGTTTCATCCTTCGCTGCTGAAGCTTGGCTGGCACGAAATACTGGAACCCAGGGTAATGCCCGCAGCCATCATCACCTTGCTGGGATATGTGAGTTATGGTGCGGTGCTCACCCTGGTGCCCGACTGGAGCGATCACCTGGGCATTGCCAATAAGGGCAGCTTTTTTATTGTCTTTACCATCTCTTCGCTGCTGGTGCGTTTTGTTGCCGGCAAGGTTTCCGACCGGCACGGCAGGATTGCCGTGCTCAAGGTGGCCATCCTGCTGTTGATTGCCTCCCTGGTGCTTATAGGCTGGGCGCAATCTGTTTGGATGTTTATGGGCGGCGCATTCGTATATGGGCTGGCAACGGGCTTATTTTCACCAGCCTCTTCTGCACTCACCGCCGACCTGAGCCTACCCGAATATCGTGGCCGCGCCATGGCTACCATGTATATTGCTTTAGAACTGGGTATTGGCCTGGGTGCCCTGCTGGCCGGCTGGTTCTATGCCGATCATATCGGCAGGGTGCCGCTCCTGTTTTATGGTTCCGCAGGCATTACGGTGCTGGGGATATTGTACCTCTTTTTTGGGTATAAACCTGCCAGGCAGGAGGTAAATGCTGTTGCTTAAGGAAAGGGAAGTGTTGGGTCAAAACGTATCTTCATGCAAAACCATACTATGACCGCGTTTCGATTGCCACTATATGTAAAAAAGTTCGGCGTCTTTTTGGGCCTGTCACTGGCAGCGCTCACCCTTCATGCTCAGGATCGTAGCTTGTTTAATGGAAAAGATCTTTCGGGCTGGCATGCCGATGTGCCTGCGCTCGATACCAGCACCACGCTCAAAAGTCCTTTCCTGGTACGCAACGGTTTGCTGGTGAGCATGGGCACACCCGGCGGACACCTCATCACCGATGAAGTGTTCAGCAACTATCGTCTTGATGTAGAGTACCGCTTTGCAGGCAAACCGGGCAACTGTGGTGTGCTGGTGCACGCCTCTACACCGCGCATTTTGTACAAGATGTTTCCTAAGTCCATTGAAGTGCAGATGATGCATGAAAATGCAGGCGATTTTTGGGTGATTGGCGAGGACATCAAAGTGCCGGACATGGAAAAGCGCCGCGGCCCTAAAGAAAAATGGGGCGTTACAGATGGTAAGAACCGACGTATTGTAAACCTCACCGATGGCTCAGAAAAGCCATTGGGCGAATGGAATCATATGCACATCGAATGCCTGGACCGGGAAGTAAAAGTTTGGGTAAACGGGCAGTTGGTGAATCATGGTTTTGATGCTACCGTAAACAAAGGCCAGATTGCTTTGCAGGCCGAAGGTTCGGAGGTGGAGTTTCGTAAAGTAGCAGTGCAGCCGATCACTAAAATCAGTCAGTAAACCGGTTCATCGGTTTACCCAATTCTTATAGCTTTAATAGTATAGCCCTTGCGATGGCAAGGGCTATACTATTATTTCAGGGCACCTTCTTTCTGTTTACTAGTGGTTTTGGATAGCGGCTCGGGGTATTGGCTTTGATAAGATCGCATGGGTTTTAGGTATCTGGGTCCCTGCCGGGTATAAAAACGCGTAGGTATCTGTTTCCAATTGTCTTCATCGCCCAGCCATACAAAAAAATGGAGGTGTGGAAAAGCGGTATATCCCGTGTTGCCGCTTAACCCTATTGGTTGTCCCTGCCGTACCGTATCACCTACGTGCACCAGCACACCATTTTTTTTCAGGTGCCAGTAGCCGGCCTGTGTACCATCATCATGTTGCACTACAATGTAGTTCGCATCTTTTCGGAACCGCTTATTTAAGCCGCCCCTGTTTTTGTTCTTTTCGGTGCGGATCACCACCCCATCGCGGGCGGCGGTTACCGTGGTACCTTCCGGCATTTTAAAATCAATAGCTGCACGGTTGCGGTGTGAGAAATGGGTAAAATAACCCTGCACCATCAGGTAGCTTTTGCCTGCCGCGTACGGGAGGGCATATATGTAGCTGCTGTCATCGCGCATCCTGCCTTTTTGCAGGTTGCGGGCAGTTGGCCGCAGCGGGTCGTTGCTGACAGCGCAGCTGGCACAGGCGAGTAATATGATCAGGTAAAGGTTGCGCACAAGCACCAAGTGTTTTTCTCCAATAAGGTAGTAAAATATTGTGCCGTTGTTGCCGGGGTTACAAAATGGTAATAGA
>NZ_MTFE01000010.1:4838777-4843841 GCF_001953305.1 Cnuella takakiae | reverse complement strand
TCCGGTCTGCAGTGTCTGTCATGCCGAACTTGTTTCGGCATCCCCTTGTGTTTACAGGTACTCTGGGGAAAGCAGGAGATACTGACATACGTCAGCATGACAGTGTCTGAGGGTGCTGCCATGCCAAACTATTTCCTCACATACTCTGCGGCCTCCGTTCGCCTACCTGCTGGCGCCACATGGCATAATACAATCCACGTTGCTGCAACAGCGCTTCATGGTTGCCTGTTTCTACCACTTTGCCACGTTCCAGCACAAAAATGGTATCGGCATGCAGGATGGTGCTGAGGCGGTGCGCAATCAGAATAGTAATCTGTTCACGGGCAGCCGATATCTGGCGGATGGTAGCGCTGATATTTTCTTCAGTGATAGAGTCAAGGGCCGATGTGGCTTCGTCGAAGATCAGTAAGCGTGGGTGCCGCAACAGGGCACGGGCAATGGAGATGCGTTGCTTTTCGCCACCTGAAAGCTTCATGCCGCCTTCGCCCAAGATAGTGTCAATTCCTTTTTCGCTGCGCGACAACAAACCTTCACATGCAGCCTTGTGCAAGGCTTCCGTTATTTCTTCATCTGTAGCTTCTGCTTTTACAAACAACAGGTTGTCGCGGATGGTGCCTGCAAAAAGCTGGGTGTCCTGGGTTACAAAACCGATTTGGCGGCGCAGTTCATTGTAGCGGATTTCATCCGAGCCTTCTTCATTAAAATAAATGGCGCCATTTACCGGTTTGTACAAGCCTACGAGCAGTTTTACCAGCGTGCTCTTGCCCGAGCCGGAAGGGCCCACAAAGGCAATGGTTTCGCCTGTTTTTACCGAAAAAGAAATGCCATCAATAGCATTGCCTACGCCCGTTTTGTGGCGGAATACCACGTTTTCAAAACGGAGATTTTGCAAGGGGCCAATGTCAACGGGATGCTCGGGCCTGCGCTCGATGGGCTTGTGCATCAGGGTGTCAAAGTTGTGGATGGAAGCATCCACTTCGCGGTACTGCAAAATGATATTGCCCAGGTCCTGTAGCGGTCCAAAAATGCCGGTGGAGATGAACTGCATGGTAATGAGCTCGCCGGTGGAAAGGATGTCGCGGAAGATGAGCCAGAGCAGGATAAAAAGGATAGACTGCCGCAGCAGGTTGAGCGTGGTGCCTTGTAAAAATGAGAGCATCCGCACCTTGCGCACCTTTACCATCTCCAGGTCAAAAATCCTTTGTGTCTGGTCGCGCAGGCGGCGAATCTCCGGGAAGGTGAGCCCAAGGCTTTTCACCAGTTCAATATTGCGCAGGCTTTCAGTGATCACACCACTCATCTTGTTGGTCTCGCGGTTGATGGAGCGTTGCACCGTTTTTATTTTCTTGGACAACAAACCGGTGAGGCTACCCAGTACCACGATGCCGATGATGAATACAGGAATGAGCAACCAGTTTTTAGTAATGCTGTACCAGATCAGAAACCCAATACCCACAAAGGAGGAAAAGACCACGTTGATGAAAGAGGTTATAAACCGTTCTGTGTCTGTCTTTACTTTTTGCAATACGGAAAGTGTTTCGCCGCTGCGGCTTTCTTCATACTCCTGGAAGTTGAGGCGCAGGGTTTGTTTCAACCCGTCGTTGAATATCTGCATGCCGAAGCGGGCTACAGCCAGCCGGGTAGTATATTCCTGGAAAGCTTTTGCCAGCCGTCCTGCCAGTGCCACTGTAATGGCGATGCCCAACCAAAACAGTACGCCTTCTATCAACTCCTTTTCGGGCCGGTTATCCCGCTTGTTGGCATAGTCGTCGATGATCTTGCCAAAGATGATGGGATCGATAAGGGTGAGCAGTTGCGCGGCTGTTGCCAGCAGCAGGGAAATGAGCAGGAGGTTCCGGTGGGGTTTAAGGTAATTCCAAAGTATGCGCATCGGGGTAAAGGTCGGCAAAAAGTACACCGGGTGAGGGAAGCTGCAAGGGTGTAGCTACAAGCTTCAAGTGGCAAGCCACAAGCTTTTTGCTACTTGTAGCTTGCAGCTAACAGCTTGGAGCTAAAAAAAGCGCCCCCTTTCGGAAGCGCTCTATAACCAATAAACAAACTTGCTTTATCAGCGTCCTTGAACTATAAACTTATGACTGCAAACTAGAAGGTCTTTCCTTCCAGCTTCTTGCCGTCGGCATCCAGTTCTACTACTTCGTAACCCAGCTTCTTCACACCCTCGATGATCTTGGTTTTATCGCCTACCAGCAGGATATTCATTTTCTCGGGCTTAAGTTGTTTTTGCGCCAGCGCTTTCAGCTGTGCAGGCGTCATGCTTTGCAGGATCTTGTTCTGTTGTTCTACAAAGTTGGCGGGCAGGTTGTAGCTGAGGATGCGCGAAATGAAGGCCGCTTTCTGGAAACCGGTTTCATAGTTGCGGGCATCGGCCTGGCCAATGGCGCTCTTCATGAAGGCTACTTCCTCGTTGGAAGGACCGTTGGCCACGTAGTTGCGGATTTCCTTCATCACCTCGGCAAGGGCGCTGTCGGTAGCACCGGCTTTGATGCCCGAGCTGAACTCGAAATCACCGCTGTGCTCATCGCCGCTGAAGCCGGCACGTGCACCATAGGTCCAGCCTTTGTCTTCACGCAGATTCAGGTTGAGGCGGCTGTTGAAGCCACCACCCAGCGGGAAGTTCATCAGGTTGCTCTTGTAGTAGTCGCCGGTGGCGTCGTACTTCAGGCCGGTGGCATAGCCCACGCGGAACTCGCTCTGTGCAGCCTTGGGTACATCTACCAGGTACACCTTGGTTTTATCAACGGCAGGTGTGGGGTTAACCTTTGCCAGCTCGATTTTCTTCTTGGGCAGTTTGTCAAGGAAAGCCAGCTGGGGAACCGCTTCGGCTTCGGTGATATCGCCTACCACTACTACTTTGGCATCAACAGAAGTCATGTAGTTGTTGTAGTAGTTCTGGATATCGACCAGGGTGATATTATTCACGGTTTCTTCGGTGCCGTCCTGCGAAATACCCAGGATATGGTCGGTACCGTAGTTCAGTTTGGCAAATACCGCATCGGCAACAGCGGCAGGTTGTGCTTTTTGCTGCTTGAATGCTTCCAGGGTTTGCTTCTTGATGCGGTTGAAAGCATCTTCGGTAAACTTGGGGTTGAACAAACGCTCCTGCAGCAGGGCCATAGTGGCAGGGAAGTTTTTCTTCAGCGACTGCACCGAGTAAACGATACCATCGGTATTGCTGCTTACAGAAATAGAAGAACCCAGTTTCTGCAATTCCACCGACAGTTGCTCGGCGGTGTAGTTCTTGGTGTCTTCACCCATCATGTCGGCAAACAGCGAAGCAAGGCCTGCTTTCTTCAGGTCGCCGGCTTGTGCCAGGTGGCCGCCGGGAATGGTGAGCGAGAAGGTAACAGTAGGTACCTCGGTATTTTGGGTGCCAATTACTTTGGCGCCATTGGCCAGGCTCTTACGCCAGAAAGCAGGTACGGCAACAACAGGGTTGGCGCCATTGCCCGGCATTTTCTTGCGGTCGAAATTGTCCTTTGCTTTATTGTATTTCAGGCCGGCATAACCATAATCAGGGGCTTTGTAGCCAGCACTGTCGATGGTATAGTTGTCGGCTGCGGCAATCATTTTTTCCTGGCCCTTGGGCAATACGCTCAGCACTACGGCAGGTTTGCCTTTGATGTACTGGTTGTACACCCGCATTACATCTTCCTTGGTTACCGAAGTATAAGCCTTCAGCATTTCAGCAATCCTGTTGGGGTTGCCGGTAAAGGTTTCAAAAGCAGCCAGCTGGCTTACTTTACCCGAAACACTCTGCAGGCCGTTTACCAGTTGCGATTCGATGCCGCCTTTGAATTTGGCGATGTCCTCGTCGGTTACGCCGCGGGCTTCAAAAGTGTCGAGCGATGCACGGAACAGCTTTTCCATATCGGCCAGGGTCTTGCCAGGGTAGGGCACGATCTGGAACGACATTTCACCTGCCAGTTCGCTCAGCTGCGAAGAGCCACCGGCCTGGAGTGCCAGCTGCTTCTTGGTGAGCTGTTGGTACAGTACCGAGTTGCGGCCCTGGCCCAGTACCTGCGCCAGGCAAGCCAAAGGCGCCATATCGGGGTGGTAGTTGGCAACGGTGGGGTAGTTTACAAAAAGCAGGGGCAGGCGGGCATAGTTGTCAACGTAGGAAGTGTAGCGGGTTTTATCCAGCTGCACAGGGGCTACGGTAACAGGTTTTACTTCGGGGCCGCGGGGGATGGCGCCAAAGTATTTTTCCACCAGCTTCACGGCATCGGCGGGCTTGACATCGCCACCAATGGTAACGGTAGCGTTGTTGGGGCCGTACCAGCGCAGGAAGAAGTTCTTCAGGTCGGCCGCATTTACACGGTCCAGGTCTTCCACATAACCAATGGTAAGCCAGCTATAGGGGTGGCCGTAAGGATAGAGCGCAGTGCTGATCTTTTCGAAAGCCAGGCCATAGGGACGGTTGTCGTAGTTCTGGCCTCTTTCATTTTTCACGGTAGCACGTTGTACCTCGAATTTCTTCTGGGTAACGGCATCCAGCAAAAAGCCCATGCGGTCGGCTTCCAGCCACAACATTTTTTCGAGCTGGTTGGCGGGCACGGTTTCAAAATAGTTGGTGCGGTCGCGGTTGGTAGTACCATTGAGGGTACCACCCGACTCGGTAACGATCTTGAAGTGCTGCTCGTCGGCCACGTTGTCGGAGCCCTGGAACATCATGTGCTCAAAGAAGTGGGCAAAACCCGATTTTCCAATCTCTTCGCGGGCCGAACCTACGTGGTAGGTAACATCCACATGCACCACGGGGTCGCTGTGGTCTTCGTGCACAATCACGGTCAATCCATTGGGCAACAGGTACTTTTCGTAGGGGATCACCATCTGGGAGCCGGTTTTGGTAACCTTTTCCACCAGTTTGGCCTGACCAAAGGCGGCGCTGAAAAGCAACAGCGCACCTGATGCCAGCACCAGAGCTTTTTTCTTCATGTGAAAGGAGTTTTTTTGCGAGGGCGTAAATTACGCCAAAGGCAGGCATAGCTTTTACCGTTTATCAAAATATTAGATGGGCGTGTAAGGAAACCTATAAGGTTTATA
>NZ_MTFE01000010.1:4787520-4838767 GCF_001953305.1 Cnuella takakiae | reverse complement strand
GCTTTCGAAAAAGGGAACACCTAACCGGTTTTAAAAACCTGTTAGGTGTATAAATTATATCAGGCGCTTAAGCTTCCTCAATTTTTTCATCCTCCATATTCTTCAGCACCTGTGCCGTGATCTTGCGCAGTGGGTTGCGGGTACGCTCTTCATAACCCGCCCGGCTGTTGATGATGTCGAGGCAGCCAAAAAGTGCAGTCAGGAAAGAAGTGGCATCCGCAACATTTTTACCCGCTATGTCGAAGCCGGTACCGTGGTCGGGAGAGGTGCGTACAAAAGGCAGGCCCGCGGAAAAGTTCACGCCTTCACCACCTGCGATGGTTTTAAACGGAATCAGGCCTTGGTCGTGGTAGAGCGCCAGCACTGCATCAAACTCCTGGTAGCTGTGGCGGGCAAAAAAAGCATCTGCGCTGTAAGGACCAAACACCAGCATGTGCTGGCGGGCTTCGCGCAGGGTGGGTTTAATGATGTTTTCTTCTTCTTCACCAATCAGGCCTTCGTCGCCTGCGTGCGGGTTCAGGCCCAGCACCGCGATCTTGGGTTTATCGATACCAAAATCCTTACGCAGGCTGTTGTGGAGCAGGCGCAGCTTGGAAATGATATTGCCCCGGGTAACGTATTGGGCTACGTCTTTTACCGGCACATGCTCGGTGAGCAGCGCCACCCGCAGTGCATCGGTGTACAACAGCATCAGCACATCGTCGGCGCCGGCTACTTCTTTCAGCCAGGGGGTATGGCCGGTGTAGGCAAACCCTTCACCCTGAACATTTTTCTTATGAATAGGAGCGGTTACCAGTCCGTGGATATGCCCGGCCTTGAGGGCATCGGCAGCAGCAAGCAAGGACATTACTGCGTATTTGCCGCCGGTTTCGTTCAGCTGTCCGGGGGTAATGGCCACGTCTTCTTCCCAGCAGGCAAATACATTCACCTGCTTGTGGTTGATGCGGGTGAAATCCTTGATCACCTGGAAATTGAATGGCTGGTCGCCAGCAGCTTTTTTGTAAAAATTGACCAGCTTCTGCGATCCGAAAATTACGGGGGTACACTGCTCCAGGATACGGTTGTCGGCCAAGGCCTTGATGATCACCTCCGGCCCGATGCCATTGATGTCGCCACAGGATATGCCTATGATAGGTTTGGTCATTGTGCAAAAAATTAGGGGCCTAAAGGTAAGCCGGAAAGAGATTGAGGATTTGGGATTTGAGATTTCGGACCGTGTACTACAGTATTGCCCTTTGCTACAGTGACAAATACCGACATCCGAAATCTCAAATCCGAAATCCCTTATTCCCGACCTTTGCCCCATGTACACACTCAAGAAATCGCTTGGGCAGCACTTTCTGAAAGATGAAAGTGTGTGTCAGCGTATTGTGGCGGAACTGCAAAAGCAGCCTTTTCAGCGGCTGGTGGAAGTGGGTCCCGGTGGTGGCGCCCTCACCAAGTACCTGCTGGAATTGAAAGCAGTTGATTTCAAAGCCGTGGAGATTGATGATGAAAAGGTTAAATATCTTTCTAAAACCTATCCCCAGCTTGCCGATAAAATCATTCATAAAAGTTTCCTCGACATAGAGCCGCCTTTTGCGGAACCCTTCACTGTTGTGGGCAACTTCCCCTATAATATTTCCACACAGATCGTATTCAAGATCATGGAATGGAAAGGTGCCGTGGAATGCATGGTAGGTATGTTTCAAAAAGAAGTGGCCGAACGTATTGTGGCCAGGCATGGCAGCAAAGTGTACGGGGTAACTTCCGTACTGACGCAAGCCTGGTTTGATACCGAGTACCTCTTCCAGGTGGATGAAGATGCCTTTAACCCGCCGCCTAAAGTAAAGAGTGCGGTCATCAGGCTGTTGCCCCGAAAAGAACCCGTGCCCATGCACAGTGAAAAGCGTTTGTTCAACCTTGTAAAAACCGCTTTTCAGCAGCGCCGCAAAACACTGCGCAATGCCTGCAAGGGCCTGTTTGACGCTGCTACCCTGCAGGACGAAATTTTCAATAAACGCCCCGAGCAATTGAACGTTGCTGATTTTGCCGCACTTACGTTTCGCATGCAATGAGGCGTGATGAGTGATCAATAATCAATGATGAGGGATGAATTATAAGTAACTGGCTGGTTACGCATACTGGCTTATTCCAGGAGCATAATAATTTATTGCTACTATTCATCACTCACCATTCATCATTCACTACTCATACCTCATTATTCATCCCTTTTTATTCACTCTTCACCACTCATCCCTCATTATTCATAATTCATGGCCACCGAACAAACCCGCATCCTCATTACCGCACCGGTTCACGATATGCTGATTGAAGCCTTTGAAGAAAAAGGCTATACTGTAGAATACGCACCCAAGATCACTTATGAGGAGCTGCTGGAGCGTATCCCATTTATGAATGGGTTGGTAGTAACCACCCGCCTGAAAATTGATAAACGCGTATTGGATGCTGCGCCCCAACTACATTGGATTGGCCGGCTGGGCAGTGGCATGGAATTGATTGACGAAGCCTATGCCGAAACTAAAGGCATCTTCTGCATGTCCACGCCTGAAGGCAACCGCAATGCTGTGGCGGAGCATGCCCTTGGCCTGCTCCTCAACCTCATGAACCGCATTTCCTGCTCCTACGAGGAAGTAAAACAGGGACTTTGGTTGCGCAACGAAAACCGGGGGACGGAACTGAGCGGCCGCACGGTAGGCATTGTAGGTTATGGCAACAATGGTGCAGCCTTTGGCCGCCTGCTGCAATGTTTTGGCGTAAAGGTGCTGGCTTGCGATAAGTACAAGCAGGGTTTTGCAAACGATTATGTTCACGAAGCCACCCTGGAGCAGATTGCCGCCGAAGCCGATGTTGTTTCTTTCCATGTACCGCTGACCGATGAAACCTATCACCTGGCGGGCACACAGTTTTTCAACAGCCTGCAACGCAAGCCTTACTTCATGAGCACATGCAGGGGCAAGGTTACCAATACCGCCGCCCTGATCGAAGCTTTGAAAAACGGCAAGATCGCCGGTGCCGCACTGGATGTTTTGGAAAACGAAAAGTTTGCAACCTATACGCCCGGGCAGCAGGAACAACTGGACTTCCTGAAAGTCCAAAAGAATGTGATCGTCACCCCACATATTGCCGGCTACAGCCACGAAGCTTACCGCCGCATGTCGGAAGTGCTGTTGGAGAAACTGGAAGCAGCAGGAAAACTGTGAGGTAATTGGCTAATGAGCTAATTAGCCAATGTGCTAAAAGGATCGAGGCTGTTCTCTTAGCTCATTATCACATTAGCTAATTAGCTCATTTTCCCTCCCTCTTGTTTCATTCAAAATATTTTTATCTTTACCCCACTATGCAACGCTTCAGTTACCGCTGGGGCGTTGCTATTTTTTTCGTCCTACCCCAAGGCCGGTGCCTTTGGGAGGGCTTTTTTGTATGTCGGTGGAGGTGCTGAACACCCTCACCGGTTTTTTTTACTCTTTTACCAAAAGCGATTTTTGTATGAGCAGTGTTCAGTACGTGACCAAGGAAACTTTAGAGCAAATGAGGGCCGAGCTGCAAAAGATGCGCACCGTTGACCGCCCTGCGGCTTCGCGTGCCATTGCTGAAGCCCGCGAAAAAGGCGACCTGCGTGAGAACGCCGAATACGATGCGGCCAAAGAGGCCCAGGGCCTGCTGGAAGCACGTATTGCCGTGCTGGAAGGCCAGATCGCTACTGCCCGTATTGTGGATGAATCTACCATCGATACTTCCAAAGTGTCCATCCTCACCAAAGTGCGGGTAACCAACCTGAACACCAAGAAAGAAGTAACCTACCAGATTGTAAGTGAAAAAGAAGCCGACCTGAAACTGGGTAAAATCTCTTTTTCCTCGCCCATAGGCAAGGGCCTGTTGGGTAAGGTGGTGGGTGATATAGCCGAAGTGGTGGCCCCCGCTGGTGTAATCAAATTTAAAGTGGAAGAAATCTCTATTTAATTAGCTAATTGGCTAATTAGCTAATGTGCTAAAAAGGGCAGCCGGCTGTTCCATTAGCACATTAGCTAATTATCACATTATCACATTACCATATTATCATGACTCTTTTTTCAAAGATCATTGCCGGCGAAATCCCTTCGTTTAAGATTGCCGAGAACGATAAGTTTTATGCATTCCTGGATGTGTATCCCTTGCGTACCGGCCATGTGCTGGTCATACCCAAAGTGGAAATAGATAAGTTCTTCGACCTGGAAGCCGACTACCTGTCGGAAATCCTGGTGTTTGCACAACCAATTGCAAAGGCCATCGAAAAAGCCATTCCCTGCCGCCGATGCGGTATTTCGGTAATTGGACTGGAAGTGCCCCATGCCCACCTGCACCTCATGCCCATCAGCACTGCCAACGATCTGAACTTTGCCCAGCCCAAAGCCAAGGCCGATGATGCTGCCCTGAAGGAAGTGCAGGAAAAGATATTGAAGGCGATGGAAGTGGGGAAAAAGTGAGAAGTACGAAGTGGGAAGTACGAAGTGGGAAGTACGAAGTTTGAAAAGACATAAGTCAGTAATGTCCACAAAGACGTTTCTGTTGAATAAAAGAGCCCTTTAGAATTGCGCATCCGCTGCAATCCTAAAGGGCTCTTCAATTTAATTATGATCTTTTTCGTCTTTACTGATCTCCGTCCCGCTTCTAACTTCCCACTTCGTCCTTCCCATTTTCCCCTTCCCTCACCCAATTCTTTCCGGGTTCTGCTGCAAAAAAGCATCCCATCCAGCCTTGCTGCGGCCTCTTTTGTTGGGTGTGGCGCTGGCGGCGTAGGGACGCTGGGCAGAGAAGTGGTGGCAAATGGCTACGGCAAGGGCATCGGAAGCATCGAATACGGCAGGGCGGTCTTCCAGGCCCGTAATGCGTTGGAGCATCTGCCATACCTGTTCCTTGTCGGCGTTACCATTGCCGGTGATGGCCTGCTTTACTTTTTTGGGCGAGTATTCGGTAACGGGAATATTGCCGGCCATGGCAGCGGCGATGGCCACACCCTGCGCCCTTCCCAGTTTCATCATACTCTGTACGTTCTTGCCAAAGAAAGGTGCTTCAATAGCAAACTCGGTGGGTTTGTATAGCTGTACTATTTCCGCAATCTTTTGGTAAATCAGCCGCAGGCGTTCGTAGTTGTCTTTTTTAGCCGATAGTTTCAGGGCATCAATGCTAATGACCTTGATGGTATCGCCACTGGCGGCAATCAATCCATACCCCATAACGAGGGTGCCGGGGTCAACGCCTAATATGATCTTCTCTGGTTTTTGCAAGGACGGGGGTATTGCTGGTGAATGAGTGGACCCGCTTGGGTCAGGCAGCAAAGCTAACCAAATATCCCGCAACGGGCTTTCGCCTGTTCGGCTGAAAGGAACAGACAGCCGTTGAATGTTCGTTTCTGTGCTGTTGCAGGCCAATGAATGATGCAGGTCAAGACATTTTTTTAACAGCTTCCTGATCATTGCAGTCCAGATAATTGTTGCTTAACGGAATTAACACCGGGCCTTTGCAGCCTGTCTTATCTTGTAGTTCAAATCATTCGGATGCGTTTACTGCTTTTTTTGTTGCTGTTGTTTCCGATGTTGGCGTTGCAGGCTCCGCAACATGATGAGTTTTGCGGGATCCGCAATACCTCGTTCAGTGCCGGTGAGCAAATCCGGTTCAACGTGTTTTACAATCTTGCCGGTGTGTATGTCAATGCGGGTGAAGCGTCTTTTACCACAACCCTTGTTGCTACCAATGGCCGCCCTACCTACCATATTGTTGGCGAGGGGCGCACCCATAACTCCTACGACTGGATCTACAAGGTGCGCGACCGGTACGAAACCTTTGTGGATACGGCTTCCATGCTGCCGCTGAAGTTTATCCGCAACGTATATGAGGGCGGTGATAAAAAGTTAGAGAACGTTACGTTCAACAAAGCTGCCAATACAGCCATCACCAGCAAAGGCGTGTACAAAGTTCCGGCCTGTGTACAGGATGTGCTCAGTGCCATTTATTATGCCCGCAACATCAACTATGCGCGGTATAAGCCCGGTGATAAAATACCCTTCTCCATGTTTTTAGACGAAGAGTTGCACAACCTCTATGTGCGCTTCTTGGGCGTGGAAGAAGTGAAGACCCGTTATGGTACGTTCCGGGCCATCAAGTTCAGCCCGCTGCTGATAAAAGGTACCATCTTCGAAGGCGGTGAAAAGATGACCGTTTGGGTTACCAACGATGCCAACCGCATGCCGGTGCGTATTGAAAGCCCGATCGTAGTAGGATCGGTGAAAGTGGATATGATGGGATATAGGGGATTGCGGTACCCGATGAAGGCGTTGGTGAAATTGCGGAAATGAACGTTTTCTGGTTTTTGGTTTTTCGTTTCTTGTTTGGAGTTTGGAGTTTGGAGTTTGGAGTTTGGAGTTTGGAACAAACTTTCTAAGGTAGCAAGGATAGTCAATGCATGTTTGTGGCTGTCATGCCGAACTTGTTTCGGCATCCCCCGCTGCTGTCCGAGGTTTTGATATTAAAAGGAGATGCCGAAACAAGTTCGGCATGACAAACGCTAAGTATTTCCGACCTTACTAAATGAAGGAATAATTGCAAATACGCTTTCCTATAACTCCGCCAGCTTAAAGCTTTCCTTCATTCTTATTCCCTTCTCCGTTTGCTGCAAGGTGCAGCACTCCAGTTGCGGATCGTGCTCAAAGAAAAGCACGTAATCATTTTCCACAGCTTCCGTCAGAAAGCTTTTCTTTTCCTGCAAGGTTGTGAGTGGGAACATATCATAAGCCATCACATAAGGCAGGGGAATATGCCCTGCAGAAGGCAGCAGGTCGGCCATGTACACCAAGGTGCGGCCCTTGTAGTTGATCTGCGGCAGCATCATGCTATTGGTGTGGCCGCTTACAAAACGCAGGGAAATATCCTGTGCAAAAGATGCAGTAGCTAGTTGGTCGCCACCGCCTTGTGGCATGGTGATAAAGTTCAGTTGGCCGCTTTGCTGGATGGGTAATATATTATCCTTCAGGAATGATGCTTTTTCGCGGTCGTTGGGATGAACGGCCCAGTCCCAGTGTTGTGCGTTGCTCCAGTAGCGGGCATTCTTAAAGGCCGGCTCCAGTCTTTCGCCGTTGCGTACAATGGCACCGCCGCAATGATCGAAATGCAGGTGGGTGAGGATCACATCAGTAATGTCATCCCGATGAAAACCATGCTTTGCCAGCGAGTTGTTCAATGTGGCATTGCCATGGAGGTAGTAATGCCCAAAGAACTTCTCGTCCTGCTTATTGCCGATGCCGGTGTCTACCAGTATCAGCCGGCCAGCATCTTCAATCAGCAGCAGGCGCATGGCCCAGGTACAGAGGTTGTTTTCGTCGGCCGGGTTGATCTTGTTCCAAAGCACCTTGGGCACCACGCCAAACATGGCGCCGCCATCCAGTTTGAACAACTCGGTATCGATGGTATATAGTTTCATGCTGTTGCGGGATAATCGGTTTTGGGTTTGGTGCGCAAAGTATAAAAGAGGTTCAGCAAACCAATGATAAAATAAACCACCAGCGCAAGTACCGAGTTGCGCTGCGTACCGGTTAGCTCGCTGATATAGCCAAAGGCAAAAAGCCCCACCACGTTGGCAATCTTTTCAGTTACATCAAAAAAGGAAAAGAATGAAGTGGTATCCTTAGTATCGGGCATCAGCTTGGCATAGGTGCTGCGGCTAAGCGATTGAATACCGCCCATCACAAAGCCTATGGCTGCTGCAAGCAGGTAGAAATATACCACGCCACCAACAGGTGCCAGGTATCCAGCTACGCAAAGACCTATCCAAATAGCTACCACGATCATCAATGCACGGATATTGCCCACTTTTTCTGAAAGTTTGGAAATGGCAAAAGCGCCGGGTACGGCAATCAACTGGATCAAAACCAAGGCTATGATCAGGTTGGCCGTTGGTATCTGCAGTTCCGATTTAGCATACAGCGTTGCCGCCAGCATCACCGTTTGCACGCCCATATTGTAAAAGAAATAGGCACCCAGGAAGCGGCGCAGGGGTGGTAGTTGTTTTAGTTGCTGCCATACTTTGCGCAGTTCTACATAGCCATTGAACACCGCGCTCCGGTTGGGATCAATAAGCGTCATGCTATAACGGGGCAGGCGGTACAGGGGCACCAGTGCAAACAGGAACCACCAGATGCCCGTTGCCAGGAACGAAAAGCGTGAACCTGCTCCTGTATCGGCAAAACCAAACCAGTCGTGCTTGAGCACAAACAGGAAACAGATCAACTGCAGCAGCACGCTGCCGATATAACCAAAGGCAAAACCTTTTGCCGAAATGCGGTCGCGGTCCTGTGGTGCGGCAATCTCGGGAAGGTAGGAGTTGTAAAACACCAGGCTCGACCAATAGCCGATACAGGCGATAATCATGCAAAAGATGCCCAGCCCCAGTCGTTCACTGGTAAAAAAGTACAGCGAACAACAGGCGATGCTGCCCATGGTCATGAAGAAGGCCAGGAAGTGCTTCTTATTACCCCTGGTATCAGCAATGGAAGAAAGCAGGGGAGATGCCAGTGCTACAATCAGGAATGCAAAGGATAAGGAGTAGCTATACAGCGAATCGCTCCGGAAGGTGCGGCCGAGGAACTGGACCGTGTCCAAGGTTGCCGGGTTATCATCGCCGGTAATGGCGGCAAAGTATTCGGGAAATATGGTGGTGGTGATCACCAGGTTGTACGCACTGTTGGCCCAGTCGTACATGGCCCAGGCATTCACCACTTTTTTGGAGGCGGTTTGCTGCATTGGTGGAATTGTAAGGCTGTGAAAATAGGCATTTGTGCCCTTGATTGCAGCTGGCTGTCTTAGTGAGTGATTATTGATTATTCATTACTAATTATTGGCGTTTTCCTGGTTTGGGACCAGTTGCCACAGTAGGTTGACTTGAATAATCAATAATCATCAATCACCCGAGCAGTCCCATCCAGTACAACACAATCAGGATGGTGCCAACAATGATGCGGTAGATGCCGAAGATGCGGAAACCGTATTTTTTTAAATAGGAAATAAAGAAGCGGATAGCCAGTAGCGCCACCACAAAGGCCACCATGTTGCCAACCACAAAGGCAATGATGTTTTGCTGCGATGCCAGGATCAGTTCAAAGCCCTTGGCTTCTTCTGTACCCCAGTCTTTCAGGAAAAGGGAATAACCGGTTGCCGCCACCATGGTGGGTACGGCCAGGAAGAAAGAGAATTCTGCAGCGAAGTTGCGACTCAACTTTTGCTGCATGCCACCAATGATGGAGGAAGCACTGCGGCTCACACCCGGGATCATGGCCAGGAGCTGCCAGCAACCCACAACAAACGCTTTTTTAAAAGTCAGTTGCTCGTCGGCTTCAATCAATTCGCTACGGGTAGTTTCGGTAGCCAGCAGGTCGGAGTGAACAGGCTGTGGAAAAAGGCGGTCGATGTACAAAAGGATAAAGCCACCCAGCAGCAGGGCGATGGCTACCACCAGTTCGCTGCCCAACAGGGCCTCGATGGCATCGTTGAAAAACAGGCCTGCCAGCAGGGCGGGCACAACGCCGGCAATGAGCTTGGCGTAAAAAATGGGGTTGTTGAACTGGAAAAACTTGCGCCAGTATACCAGCACTACGGCCAGGATGGCGCCCAGCTGAATAGAAACTTCAAATACCTTGGTGAAGTCGTTTTCGGCTACGCCCAATAGTGAGGAGGCGATGATCATATGCCCGGTGGAAGACACGGGCAAAAACTCGGTCAGGCCTTCAATTATGGCCACGATAACGGCTTCAAGAATGCTCATGGATTATTGAAATATGAGCGGGTCAGGCTTTGGGATTACGAAAGATGGCATAGATCTCGATCACCAGGCCTGCCAGGATGAGGATGGGCGCAATGGTGATGCGGGTAGTGCTGTACACTTCTTCGGGTTTGAACACGTTGGGGTCTTCGCTGCGGCCGCCGGCCATCAGCAGAAAGCCCACAATCATTACCGCGGCGCCAATCAGCATCCAGGTGTAATTGCTTTTATCAAAAAAAGAAACGCGGCCGGCACCGGAAGCGGTTTCTGTATCGAGGGCCGTTCTTTTTGTTTTTGTTTCCATGAATCAAACTTAAGTGGGGCAAAGAAAAGGAAAAAGGACAATGAGCTAATGTGATAATATGCTAATGTGCTAATGAAGGCAACTAGCTGTAGATATTTTAGCTAATTAGCCCATTGGCTAATTAGCTGATTAATACAGTTCATCCAGCTTCATCCGCAAATACTTCACCACGCTGCGGTGGGTGCTGAAAAGGGTGATGGTGATGCCGATGATGATGAGTGCCAGGAACAAAAGGAGCAGCAGGCCGTTGTCGCGGAGGGCCTGCAGGTCGGGCAGGAAGCGCTCGGCAACGGTGATGACGCCATACACCAGTGCAATGGCAATCAGTGCCGATACAGCGCCGTTTACAATAGCCCTGATGTTCAGCGGCTTGGCAATAAACCAGCGCGTAGCACCCACCATCTGCATGGTTTTGATGATAAAGCGGTTCGAAAACATCGCCAGGCGGATGGTATTGTCGATCAGCACAATTACCAGCACGGCGATGAGGATGGCCACGCCTGCCAGCACCAGGCTGATCAGGTTGAAGTTGCGCTGCATCTTGCCTACCACGGCGGTGGGGTATTTTACTTCATCCACGTTGGGGTTGCTGCCGATGGTGGTCTTGATCTGGTTGAGGCGCACCGAATCCACGAAGTCGGCCTTGAGGGTAAAATCGATGGAAGTAGGCAGCAGTGCGTTGTCGAGGAACTCGGTAAAATCTTCGCCACCGGTTTTCATCCATTCTTTTTTGGCTGATTCCTTATCGGTATAGCGCACCGCCTTGGTATAAGGCTGGGCGGCAATATAGTTTTGCAGGCTTTGGCGGGCGGTGTCCTGGATATTGGGTTTGAGGAACACCTGTACTTCCACACTCTCCTTGAAATATTCGATCAGTTTTTGCGAGTTGATGGTGATCCAACCCACGATGCCCAACAGAAAAAGCACCAGGGTTACACCCAGGATCGACATGAAGTAGGACGGTTTTCCACGTTTGGAAGCGGCTTTGCCAAATTGCGACATCGGTTCAGTTGTTTTTGAAGTGGGGCAAAAATAAAGGATCAGGGTCAGAAAGGGGGAAGACCCTCGGCGAAAGGCCATGTATTACAGGATCAATCAGTTATTTTTGCCAACCTTTAACGGCAGGGGCCGGCGGATATTGCCGGACGGTGAATGGTCAATGGTGAATTGTGAATATTGAATACACCAATAGACCGGCAGTATTGCTCATTCACCATTCCCCATTCACGATAAATGATCGACCTCCTCCATGGAATACAACTTCAGCGCAATCGAACAGAAATGGCAGGCACAGTGGGAAGCTTCCAAGGCCTACCAGGTGCCCAATGAAAGTGACAAACCCAAGTACTATGTACTGGATATGTTTCCTTACCCCAGTGGCGCAGGCCTTCACGTAGGACACCCCCTGGGTTATATTGCCTCCGACATCTTTGCCCGCTACAAACGCAACCGGGGCTTCAACGTGCTCCACCCCATGGGTTACGATGCTTTTGGCCTGCCCGCCGAGCAGTACGCCATCGAACACGGCGTGCACCCGGCCGTGAGCACCGCCAAAAACATCGACACCTTCCGCAAGCAACTGGATAAGATCGGCTTTTGCTTCGACTGGAGCCGGGAAGTGAACACGTCGCAGCCCGGTTATTATAAATGGACGCAGTGGATCTTCCTCCAGCTCTTCAACAGCTGGTACAACCGCCAAAGCAATAAAACCGAGCCCATCGAAAGCTTGATTGCCTTTTTGGAAAAAGAAGGCAACAGGAACCATCCCATACCGAATTCCGGGTTCCAGTTTCCGGCAAACGTGAAACGTGAAACGGAATATGGGAACACCTTCACAGCGGAAGAATGGGCTTCTTTCGATGAAAAGACCCGCCAAACCATCCTGATGGAGTACCGCGTATCCTATTGCGGCTATGGCGAGGTGAACTGGTGCGAGGCCCTTGGCACCGTGCTGGCCAACGACGAGGTGGTGAACGGCGTAAGCGAACGCGGCGGTTTCCCGGTAGAAAAGAAACGCCTCCGCCAATGGTACCTGCGCATTACCGAGTACGCCGACCGCCTGCTCCAAGGCCTGCAAACCGTTGACTTCTCCGACGCCATGAAGGAGATGCAATCGAACTGGATCGGTAAGAGCACCGGTGCGGAGATTGATTTTGCCATCAAGGGCTCCGACAAAAAGTTGCGGGTGTACACCACCCGTCCCGATACCATCTTTGGTGTGGACTTTATGGTAATTGCCCCCGAACTGGACCTGGTACACGAGATCAAGGGCAACGGGCAGGAAGGTGCGGTGGATGAATACGTGGCTTATGTAAAAAGCCGCTCCGAAAGGGAGCGCATGGCCGAGAAGAAAATCTCGGGTGTGTTCACTGGCGCCTATGCCGTGAACCCTTTCGATGGAAGGGAGATTCCCATCTGGATTTCCGAATACGTGCTGGCCGGTTATGGCACCGGCGCCATCATGGCCGTACCCTGCGGCGATGAGCGCGACCACAAGTTTGCCCAGCATTTCAACATACCCATCACCAATATTATTGGCGATGCCTACAACGGCGAAGAAGCCAATAATACCAAGGATGCGAAACTCACCAACAGCGGTTTCCTCGACGGCATGGTGATGCGCGACGCTATTGAAGTGGTAGCTGCCAGACTGGAAGAAATGGGCATCGGCAAACGCAAGGTCAACTTCCGGATGCGCGACGCTGCCTTCAGCCGCCAGCGCTACTGGGGCGAGCCCTTTCCTGTAAAATGGATCGATGGCGTGGCTTACCCGCTCAGCGAAAGCGAGTTGCCCCTGGAACTGCCCCACGTGGACAGCTACGGCCCTGGCCCCGAAGGGGAAGGACCCCTCTCAAATATTCCCGAATGGACGAGCCAGCACCTGGAAACCAATACGATGCCTGGCTATGCCGGTTCCTCCTGGTACTTCCTCCGCTATATGGACCCGCACAACGAAGGCGCTTTCTGCGACCGCAAGGCTTCCGACTACTGGCGCCAGGTTGACCTGTATGTGGGTGGTACCGAGCACGCCGTAGGTCACCTGCTCTACAGCCGCATGTGGACCAAGGCCCTGTACGATCTTGGTCATATCTCCTTTGACGAGCCGTTCAAGAAGTTGTTGAACCAGGGAATGATCCAGGGTTCTTCCCGTTTTGTCTTCCGGATCAACGGCACCAACACCTTTGTTTCCAAAGGACTGCTGGATGCTGAAGGCAAATACGAAGGCAAACTGGTGGATAAGCTCCACGTGGATGTGAACATTGTTGACGGAACAGAACTGGACACCGAAGCTTTCAAAACCTGGAAGCCCGATTATAATACCGCTGAATTTATCCTGGAAGACGGCAAGTATATCTGCGACAACGAAGTAGAGAAAATGTCGAAGTCGAAATTCAACACCGTCAACCCCGACAATATCGTGGCCCAATATGGCGCTGACACCTTCCGGATGTACGAGATGTTCCTTGGCCCCGTTGAAATGAGCAAGCCTTGGGAAACCAAGGGCATCGAGGGCGTACACCGCTTTATCAAAAAGCTGTGGCGTTTGTTTGTGTCGGAAGAAAAAGGTCTGATCGTTACGACTGATGCGCCTACCGCAGCGGAACTGAAGGTGCTCCACAAAACCATCAAGAAGATCGAGGACGATATCGAGCGTTTTTCCTTTAATACCTGTGTTTCGGGTTTCATGGTATGCGTAAATGAACTGAGCGACCTGAAGTGCCACAAAAAAGCGGTGCTGGAACAACTGTTGGTATTGCTCACCCCTTTTGCGCCCCACGTTGCCGAAGAACTCTGGCATCAACTGGGTAATGAAGGTTCGGTACTGAATGCGCCCTTCCCCAAGTTTGAAGCACAGCACGTAGCGGAAAGCACCAAGGAGTATCCCATCTCTGTAAACGGCAAGCTCCGTACCACCATGAACATCGCACTCGATGCTGCCCAGCCCGAAGTAGAGGCGCTGGTGCTGCAAAACGAAGTGGTGCAGAAATGGCTGGAAGGCAAGCAGCCCAAAAAGGTGATTTTTGTGAAAGGAAAGATGGTGAACTTGGTGGTGTAACACCTGCCGTCTTTTAGAAGATTAATAATGTATCCGTCATCTCAGTTTAAGGTGGCGGATTTTTTATTTTGGGAATAGGAACACGGATTGGACGGATGAAACGGGTAAGAACGGATTTTGAAAGCTCTGCGCTCCCTGCTCCTCTGCGCCCTCTGCGTGAAACATAAATACGTTTCATCCGTTCCATCCGTGTTCCCATCAATTGATACATTTGGGAATGCGCAGCTTTCTCCTACAGCCATATCCATTTGGCCACTCCACACAACGGAAGTTATCCGTATGCGCAATTATTGGGTTGTTCGTCACCTTGTTCCTCGGCTTGTTCCAGCCTTTTGGAATGGATGAGCTGCCTGCAGCTACCCTTTGGCTCCATGCCGCCTGCTTTGGGCTGGTCACTTTTGTGGTGAGCGGTTTGATACAGGCCGGGCTGCCGCGTATGTTGCCGGCATTGTTTGCCGAAGAACACTGGAAAAGTTGGAAGGAAATCGTGCTGCTGCTCTTGGTGCTGCTTTGTATCAGTGCGGGCAACTACGGGTTGATGTTTTGGCTGTACCCGCAAACAAATATGTACCGGGGTTTTGGGCAGGTATTGCTGATGACGGTGCAGGTGGGCATTTTCCCGGTGGTGGCGGTGGTATTTTTCAAGCAAATGTTGTTGTACCGCAGGTATGCGGCGGCGGCCCTGGCGGTAAATCAAACCCTGGAGGCGCCAACTGCAGCGCCGGACATTGTTCCCGCAAACGTTCCGGTTGCTGCAATTGAACTGGTGGGTGATGGTCAAAAAGACCGGCTGACACTGCCGCTGGCTGGTTTGCTTTGGATCGCTTCCGCCGACAATTATGTGCGGGTCCACTTCCGGTTGGGCGGGCAGGTGCGCAGCCAGTTGCTCCGGGCTTCGCTGAAAAGTATCGAACAGCAGGTAGCTCCTTACCCCCAACTGTTTCGCTGCCACCGGATGTACCTCGTTAACCTGGAACTGGTAAGCGCCGTCAGCGGCAATGCCCAGGGTCTGCGCCTGCATATCGAGGGCGCTGAAGAGAGCGTTCCGGTGAGCCGCAGCCTTACCCAACCCATCCGCGAACGCCTGGCGCACCTTTCCCATTCGCCCCAACAGGCCTGATAATCAGTGCTGTTGGCCCCAATTTATGCGTTTGGCCCCAAAAGGCTGCCGTCCGTCCCCCCGGTTTGGAATGGGGTGGCTGCTGTTGTTGTTTTGGGCAAAACAACGACTATGGCACTCCTTATCACATTGCTCCTCATCATCCACATCGCGGGTGGATTTACCGCGCTGATCAGTGGCTTTATTGCCGCAATCACCCAAAAGGGCGGCCCTGCGCACCGGAAAACCGGAAAGATTTATTTCTGGGGTATGACCATCGTTTTTATAACGGCCATTTCCTTAGGCATACTCAAGGAAAACTGGTTCCTCTTTATGGTGGGCTTTTTCAGTTATTATATGGTAGTGCGTGGCTACCGGATTTTGTACCTGAAAAAACTGGGTGCCGGACAAAAGGCCGCCCCGCTTGATTGGGCCATCGCCATTACGGCCATTCATTTTGGCGCAGCCCTAGTCATTTCCAGCCTGGTACATGGGCTTGGTGGTTTCAACCCGGTTCCTTTTGTTTTTGGTGCCCTCGCTATCAGCTTTGCCATAAAAGATGTGCGGCTCTTCCTTAATGGACCATCTTCAAAGCAACACTGGCTGTATGTGCACATTGCCGGTATGGGCGGCGGGTATATTGCCACCTGGACGGCATTTTTGGTAACCAATATTCACTTCCTGCCGCCGGTGCTGGTGTGGCTGGCGCCAACGGTAATTGGCAGTACCTGTATCGGGATCACCATCCGGAAGTACCGCAAACAGGCAGCGGCTCCAAGGGCCACCCGTACAGTGGCCGCCTGATGCGGAGATAAGCCGCATCCCATTATCTTCATGCGATGCTTTTCCAGTTCAACCGGTACAGTTCCCTGCTGCTCATCTTTTTTGTGCACGGGCTGGTGTATGCCCTGTTGCTGCTGCGGCGGGGCGTACAACAAGACCGGGGATCGGACAAGTGGCTGGCTGCTTTTCTTTTCCTGTGCATTTTGTACATCACTCCCTGGATGGTGGGCTTTGCCGGCTGGTACGACAACCAGCCCTACCGGGATATTCTTTTTTACACCCCTTTTCAGCAACTATTATTGATCGGGCCCGTGGTGTTTTTTTATGTACAAAGCCTGCTCAACCCGTCCTTCCGGTTTAGCTGGAAAAATGCTTTGCACCTGTTGCCTGCCGCGCTCTACCTTATATATAGTGGTGTGATGGTGGTAACTGATAAGTGGGTGTTGGACCGGTACTTTTTCCTTGCCTCGCAACAAGATCCTGATTTTGAGAGCTGGTACCAATCGCTGGGCTTTCTGTCTATGTCGGTGTACCTGTTGCTGTCGCTGCGCTACTACCGCTTGTTTCGCAAGTTGATGGTACAGGTGGTGAGTTATGCTGATTCGGTTCGTTTTCCCTGGATTGAGCGCTTCCTGGGTGCATTCCTGTTGATGCTGCTGGCGAGGGTGCTGTTGTTCGGGGCTTCCTTCGTTATCACCGACGATTACAGCAACAGCTGGTGGTACTTCCTGACTTTTGCGCTCATCTATTATTTCATCGCCATCACCGGCTATGGCAATACCGTGGAGGTGAAAGTTGGTTTCAGGTCGCTGCTGCTTGAAAACAGGGTACAACTGTACCTGCCCGCCGCCACCCTCGATACGGTGGAGGCCGAGGTGCTGGAAATTGAAACAGCTGCTCCGGATGCCCGGCCCGACCCGCAGTGGGATGGCTGGCAGGTGCAGATCAGGGCCGCTATGGAAAAGGAAAAGATGTACACCGACCCCGAACTGAGCCTGACGGCACTTGCCCGCAAGTTGGCCATACCCGCCGGACAGCTGTCGCGGATCATCAATTCCGGTTTTGGAACCAACTTCAACGACTTTGTAAACGGCTACCGGGTAGCGGCGGTAAAAGCCATGATCGCCAGCGGCGAACACAAAAAGCAAACCCTTTTGGGAATCGCCTTCGATTGCGGGTTCAATTCAAAAGCCACGTTCAACCGCGCTTTTCTGAAAGCAACGGGGCTGAGTCCAAAGGCTTATATCCAGCAGCTTTCCTGATCATAATGATTTGAACCTTTTTTAAACGCTCACCAAAATGGGCTACCGGCTACCGGCAACCATAAAAATGAGTCTCAAATCCTGTTTTGAGGCGACTAGCGCCTTCGTGGGTGGCAATTTTGTTCAAAACCTACGATATGCGTCATCCCTTGCAACAACTGCTGGTCCTCCTGTTTTTAGCTTTTTCGCCCACCCTGCTCCGGGCTACTCCTCCCGAAGATCATTTACCAAAAAGTATTACCCGCTCCCAGTTTACCCAAAACAACCGCTCGCTGATCCGCACCGTAGTGCAGCTCGACAAAAACACAACGGCTCAGGATGTAATCCAGGCCTGCAATTTCCTGGCGGCCGAAGGCGTCACCCTACGTTTCAGTACCCTGAAGATTGGCCGCAGCTTCGTAGGTATTGCCGGTAAAAAGCGCATCCTGGTTGCCAATGGTGAGCTGTTTTTGCCCGGTGGCAAAAGCCAGCAGTTCAATGCCGGCGGCCTGTTGGGATTCCGCTACCTGTCGTTGCAGTATGTTACCGATGCCGAGGGCAAGTCCGCAATGATTGAAATGATTTCTTCGGTGGATTGATGTTTTTAAAAGGTATCAAAAAAGCTCCCGGGCTTAAAAACGCATTTTTAATAGGACTCAAATCCTGTTTTGAGGCGACTGAGGGAGGTGAATTGGCCAATTTCGATTGCAAATAAACCCCACATGAAATCCATCTTACTACTCATGGCGCTGTTCCTGCAGCTGGTGCCGGCAAAAGAAAGTGCCGCCCAGCTTCCGGACGCACCCGCTTCCGATCTGGTACGGCTAAGCTTCCGCAACAACAGCTGGCTCTTCCGCAAGTTTACCCTTGTTACTTACAAACCCGGCGCGGACGGCAACGATGCTACTTCTTTAATCCTTGCTCCCGGTATGCGCAAAAGCATGCAGCTGACTGTGGGTACCCGCGTGTACAACGCCTCCAGCAAACAGGTGGCGGTGGTAATGAGCGGCGTCCAACTCCGCGACAAGCCCCTGCTGGTGGTATCGGCAAAAGATGCCGGCGCCGTAGTGCCCCTGCTGCCCTAACTATCCACTTCTTCACTCCTTAAACATGTAATATGAAAAAGTTTGTTCAATCCCTTTTTCTGGGTAATGCGCTTCCGCACAATACCCAACTCAA
Organism: Cnuella takakiae; assembly: GCF_001953305.1. Lineage (GTDB taxonomy): Bacteria > Bacteroidota > Bacteroidia > Chitinophagales > Chitinophagaceae > Flavisolibacter > Flavisolibacter takakiae. The sequence goes on along the minus strand of NZ_MTFE01000010.1, from coordinate 4,820,314 downwards.
TGTTGTGTACGCCGCCTTCCGCTTTTATGCGGGTATTTCCATGGCCCTCGGTGCTGGTTGGCCCAAAATGGAGGGCGGTATGGCGCCCGACTGGTTTGTACAGCAGGTAGCGGAAATAGGTTTTTTATATCCATCGCCGGCTTTCTGGGCCACGGTAGCTTCCTGGGGCGAATTTATCGGTGGTGTGTGTATCGCCTTGGGATTGCTCACCCGCTTTTCGGCTATACAACTGGCTTTCCAGTTTTTCATCGTGGCCTTTGTCTGGTACAAAGAGCCCGCACCTATTGTGGGTATGTATTACCAGCAGCTGATCTTCTGGGCCTTTGTGCTGATTGCATCGGCGGGTTCGGGCTGGTATGCACTGGACCATTGGCTGCTTGGGCGCAGCGAGCGCCTGGTGCAGTTGGCCATGCCTGCTGCGGCGAGTGTGCTGCTGCTGTTGGGCAGCCTGGGCGTACAAGCCCAATCCAGGGCGGAAACAAAGGAAGCCAATTTGTTTGACCGCTATGCCGGGCAGTGGACGGGTACCCTTACTTATCTCGACTATAGAACCGAACAGCAGGTATCCATTCCGATGACGTTGCAAGTAAAGCCCCTGCTTGGAAAGAGCGGGGCTGCGCTGATGGCAGTGCGGTTTCCAGGCGAGGCAGGCCACGATTTTACGGATACCCTTGTCTACAGCGGGCCGGAACAATCGAGTGCCGACGGCAAGTTGGTATGGCAAAAAGAAACAGCGGGTTTGGACAACGAAAAACAGGCGACCCTCCGGGTTTCGTATGCGTTTGGTGCAGCTGAAATCCGTAGTAAAAACGAGGTGCGCTACCCCGAACGTTCAACGTTTTTTACGCGTAACGAATATGTGTTGCACAAAACCAAGTAAGTGATTCTTAAACAGTTGTCAATCTACAGAATGGCCGTAATTTGAAACAACAAAAGCACACCTTTTGCTGTTATACACCCACAATTCGATGTTATGGCTCATCCCAATTTAACCCTGATCGGCGCCTTGCGCCAGGCGGCCCAGAACCTGCGCGAAGGCGCACATTATGCCTGGGGCCACCATGGTTCGTGCAACTGCGGCCATGTGTTGCAAACCGTTACCCACCTCAGTAAGGAAGAAATTTTGAAGCACGCCCATACCGGTATTGGCGAGTGGACCGAGATTGCCGAAGAATACTGCGGCGTTACCAATGCGCCTGCCTATATGCTGATTTCGCGGTTGGAAGCCATCGGCCTTACCCCGCCCGATATCCACCACCTCGAGTACCTCAATAATAAAGAAGTGCTGCAGCGCCTTCCCGGCGGTTTCCGCTGGTTGAAAAAGAATGTGCGGGAAGATGTGGTTGTATATTTTGAAACCTATGCGGCCTGGCTGGAAGAAAGGCTGCTGAACTATATCGAAATTCCCAAGCCCGAAGAAGCCGTGCCCGTGTTTGCCTGATCCTGATTGGGTTGGTAAACTTGCACCTTTGGCTTTGCACTTTGAAACTATTTCCGCGGTACCTTTCGTTGACTAACCCCTAACGGAATGCGTACCGCTTTTTTGTTTGTTTTACTTGTACTGTTTTCTGCAGCCGGTGCCCAGCAGCCCCTCCATGTGATGACCTTCAACATCCGGCTGAACACCCCTGCCGATAGCCTCAATGCCTGGCCTTACCGGAAGGATAAGGTGGCTTCACAAATTCTTTTCCATGGCACCCACCTGCTGGGTGTGCAGGAGGCGCTGCACGATCAGATGGTAGATTTGCAGCAGCGGCTGCCCCGTCATAAATTCCTGGGCGTTGGCCGCGATGATGGTAAACAGGCGGGTGAGTATTCGGCTATTTTTTACGACACGGTGCGGTTACAGCCCTTGCAGTCGGGTACCTTCTGGCTGTCGCAAACGCCCGAAGTGGCGGGCTCCAAAAGCTGGGATGCGGCCATCACCCGGATTGTTACCTGGGCCCGCTTCCGCGACCGGGTAAACAATAAAGAGTTTTTTGCCTTCAATACCCACTTCGATCATATTGGAAAAGAGGCGCGAAGGGAAAGCGCCCGCCTGCTGCTGAACCGTATTCACCAGATGGCGGGTACCATGCCCGTGGTGCTAACCGGTGATTTCAATGCCATACCCAGCGATGAACCCATACAGGTGTTGACCGACGCCACTGCCCTGATCCAGGTAAAGGATACAAAGCCTTTATCACGCCAGCCGCACTATGGTCCAACGGGTACTTTTACCGGCTTTGGCCCTAAAGAGCGCGACAACGATCCGATCGATTATATTTTTATCCGCAACGGGGTTGAGGTGCTGCAACATGCTACGCTGTCGCAAAGCTGGCAGGGGCGGTTTGCTTCAGATCATTTCCCGGTGTTTGCAACGGTGGTGTTTTAGATCTTCCATATCTATGAGATGATAACCGAATAGGTTTGAAGGCCTTGTTCTTTTAGGTCTGTCATGCCGAACTTGTTTCGGCATCTCCTGCTGATCTAATAAACTCCGGATAAAGAGGGGGATGTTGAAAAGAGTTCAGCAGGACAAGCCTCCAGCAATTTTGTAATGCCTTGTAAAAGTGAAAAGGCTAACATTCAGCGTGTACAGGTGTATTAGGAAAAATTTATTAAGGTTTCACCAGCTTAATCAACGCACTGCTTTCTTCCGTGCTTTGCAGGTTGGCTTCATAGCGCCGGTCATCTACCAGGGCAACCATAAAAGAAGTATTGGGCGGTATGCGGCCCAGGTTTTCGGCAACCATCACCAGTTCATTGCTTGGCTGCAGGCTGCTTACGGCCAGTTTTACCACGTGCGCTTTTGCTGTGAGCCGCACATGCCGGAAGATCAGTTCTTTATTTAAAAACAAGGAAATAGAATCGCCGTCGATTTCGGCATTGTCGTAAAAACGCAGTTCAATGGAGTCGCCGCGCAAAGGAATATCCATTACCCATTTGGGTGTGCGGGCGACAAATTTTTCTTCTATGGTGATGGGCACGGCCTTGGTTGGAACCGTTGGAGCTGGAATTTCCTCTTTAGGGAACGGAGGGGGAGGGATGGTTACCATTCCTTTTTTAGGCTGCCGGCCCATGGCAACAGGCGGCGCAGCCGCCGGGATCGGACTACTCTTGGGTCCCATAGCTATCTTGGAAACACTGTCAATAATATAGGGGTGATTGGCGCCTACCCGGAAATTGTCAATTACCCAGTCCCATTCGTCCGGAAACTGGGTGCGGCTCACCTGCCGCAGGTGCAGGCTTGTGGCATCCGTAGGTTCATCCACCGGGCTGCTTTTGCCATCCAGCAGGGCCACACCGCCACCCGGGCAGTTGAAATCGGCCTCGGAAGCCTGTGGTATTTTACCGGGATTGCCGGGCATCAGTCCACCTTTTGTTTCCAATAGTTGATCGTCCCACCAAACAATAGCATTGGTATAGGGATCGCGGTAACCTTTGATGCTGTACCTGCGGTAGCCACTGCCCAACCCATGGTAATAGGAGGTGCCCCAGATGCTATCGCCCTGAACGATAAACTTAATTTCTGCCCTTTGTTTGCCCACCTGCCCGCGGTAAATGCCGGTAAGTTGCTGGGCCATCAGGGTGCCTGCAACTGGAAAGAATATACTAAGCGTGAGGAAAAGACGTAAAAGCAAAATGTGGATTTGCATCTAAACGAATAGCGCAGCCTGCTAGTATGTTTAAGGAGGTAGCTGCTGTTTATTATTCATAATAAATTTTCGCTACCGTTCGGTTAAATCATCCATGTAGCGGATGGAGTTGAAAGCTGTTTGAAAACTGTTGGTTTTTACCCAACAGGTAAGTAGGTGTTTTAAAACCATAGCTCCTGTCAATTTATATATTAAATTATTATTTATTGTCCATCTTCTTTGGTGCGTGGCAATTGGTATGCTAAATTGTTATAATGAGTATGCAATTAAACCAGGTTTTAAGCAATCATGCTGCCTTTCATCCTGTGGTGCCCTTCAATCCCTCCCGCGATCAGCTGGTGCAGTTGGACCTAACCGCCAATAATAGGGGCATATCGGCAGAGACGCTCAGTAATACGACCACATTTGGCACCTATATCAACCAGCAACTGGAATTGGCAGGTGCCCGGTATGGCATCAGCCCTTATGGCGAACACCGTACTATTTACGATCGAACCGAATTGTACAATACCGGCCACCTGCAGGCAGTACAGCCCAATTTGAAACAGGGATACTCGGATAGTTATATCCAAACCGATGTACTGGTACAGGAAGAACGCACCGGGACTTTTGGCGCTGCAAATGAACATGAATCACCCGTTCGCCGGCTGCACCTCGGTGTTGATATTTGGGGGCCTTTGCATACCCATGTAATGGCACCCCTTGATGGTATTGTGCACTCTTTTGGTTTTCACCACGAGCCGGGGCACTACGGTGCGGTCATTATCTTGGTGCACCGCCTGGAAGGAATGTCATTTTATACGCTCTACGGGCATTTGTCATATGGCTCCATCATGAACTTGCGGGAAGGACAATACATTGAGCAAGGGGATGTGTTTGCCGAGTTCGGAATGCCCCGCGACAATGGCGGCTGTCCGCCACACCTTCATTTCCAAATTATCCAGGATATGGCTGGCTGGCATGGCGATTATCCCGGTGTTTGTGCTTTTGACGAACGGGATGCATGGATGGCCAATTCACCCGACCCCGAACTGATGCTCAATATGTCCGGTTCTGTAGTGCGCTCTGTGGCTGCATAATAAAACTGTACACCAACAGGCGTTATTTTACAAAGTGAGATCTAAATATTTCAAAGGCCGTTGCAAACCTGCAGCGGCCTTTGTATTAACTGCTGTATGATAAACCTGGGCACTTATTTTTGATCCTGTATCAAAAGCTCCCTATGGAACACGTCGCTCCACTATTAGCAGCCCTGAAAAGCCACAAAGGTCAGTTTGCACCTGTCGTACCCTTCAACCCTGGTAGCGATCAGCTACTGCCGCTTGATTTCACGGCTGCCAACCTGGCCCTCACCGATGAAATTTTGAATGATAACGCGCTGTTTTCAGCCTATATAAACAGGCGGTTGTCTGAAGCAGGCGCCCGCTATGGCATTGGCGGTTACAACGAGCACCGCACTATTTACAGCCGAAGTACGGTTTTCGATAACGCAAGCGGAACGGAACCCCGACGACTGCACCTGGGCACGGATATCTGGGGCAAGCCGCACACGGCGGTGATGGCGCCGCTGGATGGGTTCGTGCATTCTTTCGGTTTGCATCCCACCCTGGGCGATTATGGTGCGGTGATCATCCTGTCGCACCAGCTGGATAGGCAAAGTTTTTTCACCCTGTATGGGCACCTTTCGCTGGGCTCGATCAAGAATATGTTTGAAGGGCAGCGTATTGCGGCTGGAGATGTGTTTGCCGAGTTTGGCATTCCGCAGGACAATGGCTGGTGGCCGCCTCATCTCCACTTCCAGGTAATGGCAGATATGCAGGGCTGGAAAGGCGATTATCCCGGGGTGTGTGCTTTTTCGGAACGCGATAAATGGCTGGAAAACTGTATCGATCCCGACATGATCCTGAACATGAACCAGTACCTATAGTTGGTATTAAGTCAAAAGTCAAATGGGGTACCTGAACCGGACAGCCGATTTTGGTTTTTCACTTTTGCCTTTGCTTTTAAAGCATTGTTGTACTGAAGCAGTTCCCAATTAATGAAAGTTGAAATTGCCCGAAGAAAAGCCAATACCGCAGGTGCCAAATCCAAGTAAAAGCAAAAGGCCTGCACTGATTATAAATGCCATCCCATCGGGTCTTTTGTTGCGGTTGCGCACCATGCCCACTACCAGGTTCACAGGTGCCAGCAAGAGCATCATGGTGCCCAATAGAAATAGTAAGTCGGTGCCATTTACATTGCCCGGTATCAGGAAAAGAAATGCAATACCTGCAAGGATAGCACCATTCATCCGGAGCGGGTTTTTCCAACGGTTCATTGGTATACATTTTTAACGGTGGTGTTGCCCCTGAGGGCATGCAGGTACTGTTCTTTTTCGTCGCGGTAAAACAGGTTCATGGTTTCAAACGGGATCAGCCTGCCGTCTTTGTGCACGATGTGTACGCAGCTTTTCTTCACGGCCCGTACATCAAAATCCCAGGCATCCATAAAGCGCATGATGATGATGCGGAACAGGTTGTTGTAGGTAAGCCCCGGTGCATGCACCTGCGGCAGGCAACACAATAGCTGGTTGATGTTGGCTTCCACCCGGGCCACCGAAATGCCCGTACTGAAGATGCCGAGCATCTGCTGGTGCAGGTCTTTATCCTGTTCGTACACAATGGTGTTGCGGCTGTTGTTGAGCAGGTGTGCCGGATCTACATAACGGGTGAGCGGTACTACCTGGTTGTTTAGTTTCAGTGCATAGCCCATGGCCAATGCATCGGGATTGCACGGCACCGGGATGATGTCGGAAGGCTGAAACAGGGGCGCCTGCTCCAGTATCTTTTGCCGCACTTCGGTGAGCGTTATCCTATCTGTGGCTGCATTGAAATTGTCTGTTCTGCCAGCGGCCTGTGTGGGTTGAAAAGTAACCCCGCGCACACAGCGTTGTTGCAGGGCAAACTCGATGATTTGCCCGATCTCGTCATCGTTTAAACCTTTCTGTAAAGTAACCACCAGGGTAGTGGATACATTGAGTTGGTTGAGGTGTTCCAGTGCCTTCATCCTGGTGGCGGTCAGATCTTCGCCGCGCAGGGCGCGGAGCGCATCTGGCTTAAACGAATCGAACTGCAGGTATACTTCAAAATCGGGCATCAGTGCCGCCAGCTTTTCTGCAAAACGGAAGTCTTTGGCAATGCGGATACCATTGGTGTTCAGCATCAGGTGCTTGATGGGTTTGCGCCGGGCTATGTGCATGATCTCCCAGAAATCGGGATGCACGGTGGGCTCGCCGCCACTGATCTGCACCACGTCGGGCTCGCCTTCGTTGGCAACAATGGCATCGAGCATTGCCTCCACTTCGGCCACTGTACGGTGGCGGCCATGGTGCGGGCTGCTTTCGGCATAGCAGGTAGGACAAGAGAGGTTGCAGCGGTCGGTAATTTCCACAATGCTCAGGCAGCCATGCTGCTCATGATCGGTGCAAAGGCCGCAATCGTAAGGGCAGCCATAATGTGTTTGCGTGTTAAACCGCAAAGGCATTTCGGAAGGCTTGTTGTAGTTGCGGATGTTTTTATAATAAGCAATATCGTTTGCCAGCAACACTTTCATAAACCCATGTTCGGGGCAGCGCTTCATTTGAAATACACATCCATCTTCAAACACGATCTTGGCATCGATGCGCTTGAGGCAGTGCGGGCAAAGCGAAACAGTAAAATCGTAGTAGGTATAGTTACGTTCGGGCATAAGCAGGAAGGAGTAGTTTGCGCGGGTGATATAAATAGGGCAGGTAATAAACCAATCCCATAATCGCGGTTAACTGTATAGCCGACAGGCCGACATAAGGATAGGGATAATGAGGTTTGAAATATTCAATGAAGAACCGAAAGAACAGGTATGCGATCATGAAGAGTTTAAACAGCGCACCTGGTGCAAGCGGCAAGCGCTTTTGTGTTTGTTGCAATGCACCCCAAAGCATAAGCAGGAAAAATATTTCATAAAGGGTGACCGGGTGCCTGTTGATGCCATCGCCCAGGTTCATGCCCCAAATAGTGTTGGTGAGTAAACCATAAGCAGGCTCGTACACACCCATGGTAAAACAACCGATCCTGCCGATGATCATGCCCAGTAGCAAAGGGTACACCAGCAGGTCGCCGGACGAACGCTGCTCGTGCAGCCTCCATTTCACCAACTCTACACCGGCTAGTCCGCCCAACAGCCCGCCTAAAATGGTTTTATTGCTAAACAGGTAAATCCAGAAATTACTTACCTCTTGCCATTCGCCGGGTCTTTCCAGTATGCCGATGATTCTTGAACCTGCCAGTGCACCGAAGATGGCGGCAGCAAGCAACACCATCCGGGTCTGGGTGTCAAACACATCGCCCTGCTTGTTGCGCAGGTATAGGTAGTAGCGGAAACCTCCTGAATAGGCCAGCAATTCAAAAATGCCATGCAGCGGCAATTGAAGCGATCCTATGTGTACCGAAAAAGGAAAAGACATGGCAGCGGATGGTGGTATGGCATCAAGGTAACAAAAGGTTCCTGTTTTTGAAACCGGGTCGCTGCAAATGGTTTTGCCTCTGTTATAAGTACACAAAAAAGCAGCAGGAGGGAGCCTGCTGCTTTCAGTGAACTTTAAAATTATTTAACCTCCGTATGCCTGTGCAAACTGTCCGGCAAAGATTTCCAGTTTAGTGGGCGCCAGTGTTGCGGGTTTGTTTTGCAAATAGTCTTCCGCCATGATGCCGGTACGGATGGACGCACCCATCTCGGTATAGTTGCTGGCAATTTCATTGGGCAGACCGGCCTGTTGCATGCCCTGCAGGTTTTGTTCGTCGGAAAAGCTTACCCAGGGGAGCTCGGGGTTGCCGATGGCCTTGCCTAGTGTTTGTGCGATCTCGCCTGTGGAGCGCTCGTCCGATACGATGTAGCAAACGGTCTTGCCGGTAAAATTGAGTGCCAGCAGTTCTTCGGCTGCCGCTGCGGCGATATCATCGGTATGAGCCAGGGTCATAACGGTGCTGTTGTCGCCATAATTGCCGCCAATAAAGTTTAGGTGTTTGATCATGTCGATATTGGCAAAAAAGTTCTGGTAGAAAAAGCCGGGACGCAGGTGCCGTACCTGCACACCTTCAAGCGTATTCAGTTCCTGCTCCACCCGGTACAGCCCGCTCACAGGACCGCAGCCATCGGGACGGTGGGCGCCAATTGAGCTTAGGTTTACCACATATTGTACACCGCCCGCTTTGATGGCCTCGGCATAGTTGTGGCCTACCTGTGCGATGTAGCCTTTCCAGTCCTGTGCGGCAAAGTTGGGCGGCACCATGGTGTATACGGCATCGGCGCCGGCAAATGCCTCTTTCAAAAATGCGGCATCATCTACCGAGCCGATGGCAGCCTTGGCGCCTTTGTAGGTTAGGGGCTTCAGGTTTTCGGCGTTGCGGCCAATAACGGTTACGTCTTTGCCTTCGGCAAGCAGGCGTTCAACAAGCGGTTTGGAGATGTGGCCCGCGCCACCGGTGATTACGTACTTCATGGTTTGTGGTTTTAATGTTTGTATATACAAATGAATGAGTAAAAAAATTAGAGTTTGTCTGCCACCTGGCTCATGTCCTGTACCAACTGGGTGCTGATGTCCTGGCCAACAATAGCAACGTAGCGGGTATAAAAATCCTGCTGGCAGGCCTGCATTTTGGGAAACAGCTGTTTTGCCTTAGGGGTCGGATACACATTGGTGAGCTTGCCTTCGGTGGTGCGCTGTACCAGCTTTTGTTCTTCCAGTTTTTCTATCAAACGTGTTATGGTGCTGGGTTGTAACTGCAGTTCGCCGGCAAGCTGGGTGGGTTGCAGGCCAGGTTCTTCGAGTACGGCCATCAATAGGTAGGCATGGCTGGGTGAAAGCCCCAAAGGCTTCCAGCATTCCTGCGCCAGTTTCTCCACCTTCCGGGCCAGCGCATTGCTGGTGAAGTACAAACATTTGCCAAACCTGCTGCCTGATGTTTTCATACCTGGAACAAAGATAAAAGAGTTTTGTTTGTATATGCAAATATAATTTTCAGGAATCGGAATATTGTTGCTTGTTTATTCTTCCTTTCATGCATTTTGTTAACAGTTTTCCTGCTAAAAATTTTAGGAAAAAGCCTACCTTCACGCACTTCGTTTTGAAGCGATTAACCAGCTTTTTGCAACGGTAAAAAGCACAATTGTAACTTGCAAGCGATGGCAAATCCAAACCTCAACTCCGGGAAGGACACAATGACTTCCGCCGACAAGGAGTTTGAAAATAATATCAGGCCTGCGGGCATCGACGAGTTTACAGGGCAGGCCCAGCTCATCGAAAACCTGGTCATTTTTATCCGTGCCGCCAAGCTGCGGGGCGAGGCGCTCGACCACGTGTTGTTTCATGGCCCTCCCGGACTGGGTAAAACCACCCTGTCGCGGATTGTGGCCAACGAACTGGGTGTAAGCATCAAGGAAACTTCCGGGCCCGTAATTGAAAAGCCCGGCGACCTGGCAGGCCTGCTTACCAGCCTGGGTCCGCGTGATGTATTGTTCATTGATGAAATTCACCGTCTGAGTACGGTGGTAGAAGAGTACCTCTATTCGGCCATGGAAGACTACCGGATCGATATCATGATCGACAGCGGTCCTTCTGCCCGAAGCATCCAGATCAACCTCAATCCTTTTACGCTGGTAGGCGCCACTACCCGTAGCGGTTTGCTGACAGCGCCACTCCTGTCGCGTTTTGCCATCAAGAGCCGCCTGGAGTATTACAATGCGGAAACCTTGAAGCGCATCATGCTGCGCTCTGCCGAAATCCTCAAGGTGCCCATCACAACCGAAGCTGCCGGCGAAATCGCCCGGCGCAGCCGTGGTACACCCCGTATTGCCAACGGCCTCTTGCGCCGGGTGCGCGACTTTGCACAAGTGCTCAACGACGGCCAAATTGACCTGGGCATCACGCAGCATTCGCTGAAAGCCCTGAATGTTGACGAACATGGTTTGGATGAAATGGATAACCGCATTTTGTCTGCCATCATTGAGAAGTTCAAAGGCGGTCCCGTGGGTATTACTACCATCGCCACTTCGGTAGGTGAGGAGCCCGGTACTTTGGAAGAAGTATATGAGCCATTCCTGATCCAGGAAGGTTTTATCAAACGTACGCCGCGTGGCCGCGAAGTTACAGAGAAAGCCTATGCGCACTTGGGTAAAACACCCCCGATGCATGGAATGACGGGGACGCTGTTTGGGTTGACCTAAAACACCCCCTGTCCCCCTAAAGGGGGAACTTAGGCCGGAGTGTCCGCATCTATTGGTACTTCTTTTAGGTTATGATTTCATAAAACAACAATGCCCCTCAAAGAAGAGGGGCGTTGTTGTTGATAGGGTTGTATGACCTAAGTTCCCCCTTCAGGGGGACAGGGGGTGCGGACAGGGTATTACTGCACCACCAGCCTAAACCCATTACCATGAATATTCACGATCTCGATCTTGGGATCGTCTTTCAGGTATTTGCGCAGCTTGGCGATGTACACGTCCATGGAGCGGCCATTGAAGTAGGTATCTGAACCCCAGATTTTCTTCAGGGCCTGCTCGCGGGGCAGCAGGTCGTTGAGGTGCTCGGCCAGCATTTTCAGCAGCTCGTTTTCCTTGGGCGAAAGGGTCTGGGTCTTGCCATCGTGCGACAACTGGCGCAACTTAGGGTTGAAATGATAGGAGGCCAGGTCGAACTCGCGGTTCTCACTTTCCTTGTTCAGCTCTTCGTTACGTTTAAGGATGGCTTTGATTTTATGCAACAGCACTTCGGAGTCGAAGGGCTTGGTGATATAGTCGTCGGCACCCAGCTTGTAACCCTGGATGATGTCTTCCTTCATGGTTTTGGCGCTGAGGAAGAACAGGGGAATATCGGGATCCACATCACGGATCTCTTCGGCCAGGGTAAAGCCGTCCATATTGGGCATCATCACATCCAGCAGGCAGAGGTCGAATTTTTCCCTTTGAAAAGCTGCCAGGCCCAGGCGGCCGTCGCGTTCCAGGGTAACATCGTAATCGTTTAGTTCCAGGTAATTCTTCAGTACAGAGCCAAGGTTGGTATCATCTTCGCACAAAAGGATCTTGGGTTTCTTTCCGTCCATAACGATTGGTTTAAAGTAGCTTAAAAATAATGGTTTTGGTTCAACACAGGGAACCTCCACAAATCTCTTTCCAGCGGCTTTAGCTTAATTTTGCGCCGCAGCCGCCATGGCAGCGCTTATCCTTTCCCGTTAAAAATTTGTTATGCTGATCACTCCCGATAATAAGCTCAAGAAACTCATCATCATTGGCGACCGCGTATTGGTGCGCCCCTCCCGTGCCAGCGACCGTACCGACAGTGGATTGTTTCTGCCACCCGGCGTAGGCGAGAAGGAACGCGTACAGCAGGGTACCATAATAAAAACCGGGCCGGGTTACGCTATACCCTCGCCCCTGGAGGATGAACCCTGGAAAGCCGCCGAAGACCAGGTGAAATACCTGCCCCTGCAGGCACGTGAAGGCGACATCGCTATCTATCTGGTAAGTGGCGCCACAGAGATCCAGTACGAAGGCGAAAAGCTCTTCATTGTACCACAAAGCGCCATCCTGATGTTGGAAAGAGAGGAAGACCTGTAACGGATGATTTGCAGGTTTTGGTAAATGATAAATAGGATTAGTTTGTACCTGAATATGGATGTGGTTTGCCTTAGTGGGCAGGGCGTAACATTTAGGTTTTGCAGGCGGGAACAATGCTGTTGAGCTGTGCTCTTTTTTTTAAAACCAATCGGCTTTTAAGTATTGATCCACCGGTATAAACCTTTGCTTGTTCATTTTAAAAAGTCCTGCAGGTACCAGTCCTATATTATTTCTTTTAAAATTTTATAAGTCACCGGTTCATGCCCTTCACCCTGCACATCAAGAATATGGTTTGCCACCGTTGCAAAATGGTAGTTCAGGCCGAGCTGGAAAAGCTGGACCTGCAACCAATGGTTGTGGAGCTGGGTACGGTGCGCCTTGCCGGTGACCAGCTGAGCCAGGCCCAGCGCCAATCGGTATCGGAAGCCTTGCAGGCGGTTGGGTTTGAATTAATCGATGACCGCAAAAGCCGCCTGATAGAAAGCATCAAGAACATCGTCATCCAACAGGTGCACCATACCAGCGAGCCCTCCCGTCATAAATTAAGCGAGCTCATTGCCTCTTCCCTGCACTACGACTATCCTTACCTGAGCCGCCTTTTCGCCGAGGTGGAAGGCATTACCATTGAACAATTCAGCATCCTGCAAAAAATAGAACGTGTTAAAGAACTGCTGGTGTACGATGAGCGCTCCCTGGGCCAGATTGCTTTCGACATGGGCTATAGCAGCACGGCACACCTGTCAGCCCAGTTTAAAAAGACTACCGGTCTTACACCTTCCCAATTCAAGGCACTGCAGCACAAGCCCCGCAAACCATTGGATAACCTAACCGATCCCTCCGGTAACCTTCCAAACTTTTAGCTTCACCTATACCTGTTCATCGTAAGTCGGCCAAAGCAAAATCATGTAATACTTACACAGAATGCTATAACATGGCTGCCACAGGGGTTTGGACCTTTGTGCTAACAAAACGATCATACGATGAACACAACAAAAGATCGGGTAGCGCTGCCATTGGAAGGCGTACATAGCGAGCATTGTGCCCTGATTGTGGACAAAGGCCTGGACAAAGTGCCGGGCATCAAGGCACACCATGTGGAGCTGAATAATAGCCAGGCTTTTATTGAGACCAATGAACCAGGAACCGTAAGCGAAGCTGTTGCCGCCATCCGCAGCCTGGGTTATGATGTAACCACCATAAAACAGTCCTTTCCGGTTACAGGTCTCAGCTGTGCCTCCTGTGCCGTAAGCGTGGAAAGCACGCTCAACAATGAGCCCGGCGTGGTGGGCGCTTCGGTAAACTTTGCCAATGCCACAGCCTCGGTAGAATACATTCCCGGCCAGGCCGATCCTGCCCATTTCAAACAATCCATTCAGGCAATCGGGTACGACCTGATTATTGCTGATGCCGAAGCCGCTGCCAGTTCTGTAGCAGCCATCCAGCAGGAACACTATCGTTCCCTGCGGCGAAAAACCTTGCTGTCCCTGCTTTTTTCCATGCCGCTGGTCGTGATCGGGATGTTTTATATGAACATGCCTTTTGCCAACTACATCATGTGGGCCCTGGCCACACCTGTGGTGCTGGTGTTTGGAAAACAGTTTTTTGTAAACGCCTGGAAACAGGCAAAACACCGAAGCGCCAACATGGATACACTGGTGGCGCTGAGCACCGGCATCGCCTATGTGTTTAGCGTGTTCAATACGCTCAACCCGCAGTTCTGGCATAGCCGTGGCTTGCACCCACATGTATACTTTGAAGCCGCTGCGGTAGTAATTGCTTTTATCCTGCTGGGCAAGTTGCTGGAGGAAAGGGCAAAGGCCAGTACCTCTTCGGCCATCAAAAAGCTGATGGGGCTCCAACCCAAAACGGTAACCATTGTGCATGCCGATGGTGCCACAGCCGAACTGCCCATCGGACAGGTTGCCGTTGGTAACATCCTGGTGGTAAAACCCGGCGAAAAGGTGCCTGTTGACGGCCTTGTAACGGAAGGCAATTCTTACGTAGATGAGAGCATGATTTCAGGCGAACCCATTGCCGTGCCCAAAACAAAAGGGGCTGCAGTTTTTGCCGGTACCATCAACCAGAAGGGCAGTTTTCAGTTTCGTGCCGAGAAGGTGGGCGGCGATACGGTGCTGGCCCACATCATACAGGCCGTGCAACAGGCCCAGGGCAGCAAGGCGCCGGTACAAAAACTGGTTGATAAGATTGCGGGCATCTTTGTGCCGGTGGTGATAGCCATTGCCCTGCTCACATTTGTAGCATGGGTGGCGTTGGGGGGCGACAATGGCGTTACAAAGGGTTTACTGGCCATGGTAACGGTCTTGGTCATTGCCTGTCCCTGTGCTTTGGGGTTAGCAACACCTACGGCCATCATGGTAGGGGTGGGCCGCGGTGCCGAAAATGGAATCCTGATTAAAGATGCGGAAAGCCTGGAAAAGGCACACCACATCAATGCCCTGATCCTGGATAAAACAGGCACCATCACCGAAGGACGGCCTGCCGTCCGCGATATCATCTGGAAGGCCGGTGCCGACCAGGCAATGCTTTCCGCACTGCTCCATGGCATCGAGGCGCAAAGCGAACATCCGCTGGCAGAAGCAGTAGTGCGTTATTGTAAAGAAAAAGGAATCGCACCTATAACGCCGCAAAGTTTTGAAAGCATCACCGGCGCAGGTGTTTCGGTAACCTACCAGGACAGGTCTTACTTTTTAGGCAGTCCAAAACTGCTGGCAGAAAAAGGCATCATCGCCGGCACCGCTATGGAAGCACAGGCAGCCCAATGGCTAAAGGACGCCCAAACGGTGATCTGGCTGGCTGATGAAAAGGAAGCCCTGGCTGCCATTGCCCTTGCCGATGCCGTAAAGCCTTCTTCGACTGCAGCTGTAGCACAATTGCAGGCCATGGGCGTGGAAGTGTATATGCTCACCGGCGACAACCAGGAGACTGCCGCAGCCGTAGCGCGCAGCACAGGCATCCGGAATTTCCGGGCCGAAGTGAAGCCAGCTGATAAAGCAGCCTTTGTTCAAGCATTGCAGCAAAACGGCAGGGTAGTAGCCATGGTAGGTGATGGCATCAACGACAGTCATGCGCTGGCGCAGGCCGATGTGAGTATTGCCATGGGGCAGGGCACCGATATCGCCATGGATGTTGCGGGCATGACGCT
The DNA here is from genome assembly GCF_001953305.1 of Cnuella takakiae. Classification (GTDB taxonomy): domain Bacteria; phylum Bacteroidota; class Bacteroidia; order Chitinophagales; family Chitinophagaceae; genus Flavisolibacter; species Flavisolibacter takakiae. The sequence goes on along the minus strand of NZ_MTFE01000010.1, from coordinate 4,804,885 downwards.
CATCTCTTCCGACCTGGCGCATATTCCAAAGGCCATCAGGCTTTCGCGCAAAACAGTAAGCACCATTAGGCAAAACCTGTTCTGGGCCTTTATCTACAACATCATTGGAATACCGTTGGCTGCAGGTGTATTATACCCGGTGAATGGGTTCCTGCTCAATCCCATGCTTGCGGGTGCCGCCATGGCTTTGAGTTCGGTTTCTGTAGTAGCCAACAGCCTAAGGCTGAAATGGCGCTAAACCTCGGAGGTTTTTAAGACCTCCGAGGTTTAGCCTCCCTCCTTTATCTATCATTATAACCAACAACATGAAAACCCTTCAATTCACTACTAACATCAACTGTAACTGCTGTGTGGCTGCTGTAAAGCCTTTGCTGGACAAAGAGTCCCGGATTCAAAAATGGCATGTGGCCACCGGGGAGCCGCAGAAGACACTGACGATTGAAACGGAAGAGCTGAACACTTCCGATATCCAGTCACTGGTTGGTAGGGCCGGCTTTAACGCACAACCCAGGTAAACCAAACGATTGGCCTGATTGCTGCGCACTTTTCCCAGGCAGGCCAATCTTTCTTATCCCAACACACCCAAACCTTTGGTATGAAACAACTGACCGCATTTGTAATGAGCCTGTTGATAACCCAGGCATTGCTGGCACAGGAACACCAGCATCACCAACACGATCATGCTACCCCCAAAACAGATACTGTTAAGCCCCGGCAACAAAGCCATACCGGTGGTCATGACCACAGCACTGCCAGCCATGCCCAACACGATGACCATCCCTCAGAGGTACCCATGTCGCACGCATTTTCCTTCAACCTGCCCATGAACCGGAATGGTTCGGGTACCGGTTGGCTGCCCGATGAATCGCCCATGTATGGCCAGATGTACCATAGCAAGAAGTGGATGTATATGCTCCACTATAACGCCTTTCTCCGGTACAACAAACAAGACCTTTTGGATCGCGGCACCCGTGGCGATGCCAAGGTAGACGCACCCAATTGGGTAATGCTGATGGGACAAAGACGGGTTGGGAAGAACGGCCTGTTTCGCTTCAGCGGCATGTTGTCGCTTGACCCCGTAATTGCTGGAGGCGCAGGCTACCCCCTTTTGTTTCAAACGGGTGAATCATGGAAAGGTAAGCCCCTTGTGGATCGCCAACACCCGCACGATCTGGTATCAGAGTTATCGGTTGGATATAGCCTGGCCCTTTCTCCCAAGGCCGATGTGTATGCATATGTGGGATTGCCGGGCGAGCCGGCAATCGGGCCGGTTGCTTTTATGCACCGCCCATCGGCACTGCTCAACCCCGATGCTACCCTGAGCCATCACTGGACGGATGCTACGCACATCACTTTTGGCGTGGCTACCCTGGGTGTGCGGTATGGTAAATTCAAGGTGGAAGGATCTTCCTTTACCGGCCGTGAGCCCGATGAGGCCCGCTATGGCTTTGACAAACCCCGGTTTGACTCCTGGAGTGGCCGCTTGTCGTACAACCCTTCTGCCAACTGGGCCATGCAGGTGTCGCATGGGTTTTTGAAAGAGCCGGAACCTTTGCACCCTGGTGAAGATGTGCGCCGTACTACCGCTTCGGTCATTTACTCGAAGTATAACCAAGGCAACAGCTATTGGAATGCTACGGCCTTGTGGGGCGTGAATAAAACCAAAAATCATAAAGGCGAACATGCGGCACTGGTGGAAGGCGCCTATACCGTGCGTCGCTTGGGTGTGTACAGCCGCTACGAATGGGTGCAGAAATCAACCGAGGAACTGGTGCTGGACGAAGAGGCCTATGGCCATGATGCGCTCTTTGGCGTACATGCTATCACCGCGGGATTGAACTACCGGTTGTTTACGGTTGGCAACATCAACATAGCCGGTGGCGGCCATCTTACCTTTTTTAGCCCCGACCAGCGCCTGGCTTCACTGTATGGTCAAAATCCGCTTGGGGCGCAGGTTTACCTGCGTTTCTACCCGGGACTGATGGGCAGGAAGGCAGGCAGGTATTTATTGCCTTATTGAGGATGTCCAAACCTCGGAGGTCTATAAGACCTCCGAGGTTTGGCGGTTTCCTGTTGTGCTGTATAATGCTGGCCCAACTGCAGGTGAAAGCGGTAGAAGTGTTCCAGACTGCCAAACCAGTTGGCTACCTCGTTCCTGCCCAGCCAAACTTCAGGTCGCAGGTATTGATGGAAGGAACTGTGTGGCCATCCGTCGATTGTTTCGGCAAGCCGGTGTTTGATCGCATTGCAATGGATATAAGCTACTAGCCGCGTGTAGTAATCCGGTTGGGTGATCTGCCGTCTGCGAAACGGCTCTTCGAACAATTTGCCGCTGCGTTGCTGTTGCTTGTTGAACGCTTTTGTATAGGCGTTGAAGCAATTGGACCACTGCTGCAGTAGTCATGTAGGAAGATTCGCAGTGCTGAGCGTTCTTTTGTGTTGCTGCAGCTGCAACAATAACTCAGGCTCACTATTAAGCCGAACCATCAGGTGAAAGTGGTTGGGTAGAAAGCTGTAGGCCAGAATTTGCGCACAGGGTGCAATGTGGTGCTGCAACTTGCTGAAGAAAAAGTCGTAATTCCCCGGTTGTACAAATAACTGCTCCCTGCCAACGGCGCGGTTGAAGATGTGGTAAAGCGCGCCGGGAAGGAGCGGGTCTTTGAAAGCAGTCATATGTCTTTAAGATAGTAAAAGACTAACAGGACTTCAAGTGTCAAAGCGCTGGAGGTCTTAAACACCTCGGAGGTCTTCAAGACCTCCGAGGTGTTTAAGGTTCGCTTTTGCACCAACAGCTTACCGCCACTTCAGCCGCCCAAGTTCATCTCCCACCACTTTTTCTTCCGCCTGCAAAAACTGCAACACCTGTTTGGTTTTATCGCGGTGTGTGGCGTTTAGTTCCTGCAACAGTTCTGCAAGCGTTTTGGGCGATTGCAATTGTTGTTGCAAGGCTTTGCTGATGGCTGCAAACTCCTCCGGGTTGAGGGCTTTCTTTTTGCGTTGTAAACAGGTATCGCAGGTGCCGCAATCAACAGCAGCTGCATCGCCAAAGTACTGGTTGATAAACCGGCTGCGGCAGCTTGGTGTGTGCACATACTGCAACATGGTTTGCACCCGGGCAGCAAAGGTTTCGCGCCGCTCGATATAAGCCCGGTGGTTCATGGTCAGTTCCTTTGCAGGCACCCGGTGTTTGCGCCAGATGACCTGGGGTGTTTCGTTGGCAGCATTGTATTCAATGATGTGAAAGGCCATTACTTCCCGCAGCAGCTGTTTTACTTCGTCTTCTTTCAGCCGCATCAGTTTGGCCAGCAGCGCCTCCGAAATACTGGCAGGGTAGTCGAAGATGCCGCCATAGGTACGCAACAGCGTGGTGCAAATGGCTTCATACTGTGGGTAGGACCGGTAAAATTCGTACAGCAAATCCTTGGTGGCCCGGAAGGTCACTGTTGCCGGTGCAAAGCTGCGTTCGTTGAAGTCGAACCAGCCATCGCTTTCCAGTGCTTTCAAGGCATACAAGGCCGTATAGCTATCTAGCTTGAAGTTTTTTACAAAAACATCGAAGCGGAAATCAAAGGCCTGGTCCTGCCCGGTATAGGTGGGCATCTGTAAAAAGTTTACCAGCGAACGAAACACTTCCCTGATCTCGTCGAATGCCGGGAAGCGTTTCTGTGGTAAGGCTTCCAGTTCTTCCAGGTCTTTGTTGTCGTATAGCAGCACGGCATAGGATTTCTTGCCATCCCTGCCGGCGCGGCCTGCTTCCTGGTAATAGTTCTCCAGGCAGTCGGGTGCATCGTAGTGCACCACCACCCGCACATCGGGTTTGTCGATGCCCATGCCAAATGCATTGGTGCACACCATCACCCTTGTTTTATTCTGGATCCATGCTTCCTGCCTGGCCGCCCTTTCCTCATTACTCAAACCCGCATGGTAGGCTTTGGCATCCATGCCCTGCAGGGAAAGCAGTTCGGCAAGTTCCACGGTGCGCCTGCGGCTTTTGCAATACACAATGGCGGTACCGGGCACCTTAGCCAGTATTTGTTGGAGCTTGTTGATTTTGGCGGGCTCGTTGAATGCGCTATAGCTGATATTTTTTCGTTCAAACGACTGGCGCAGGATATGCGGTGTTTTGAACTGCAGCTGGGTGCAAATGTCTTCCTGTACTTGGGTGGTTGCCGAGGCGGTGAGGGCCAGCACGGGCACACCCCGCAATTGTTTGCGCAGCTGCGCAATGCGGGTATACGCTGGCCGGAAATCGTAACCCCACTGTGAGATACAATGTGCTTCATCCACGGCAATCAGGTTTACATCCATTGCCGGCAGGAACTCCTGGAACAGGTCTGTTTCCAGCCTTTCGGGCGACACATACAGCAGCTTGTAGGGGCCAAAGGCTACGTTCTTCAGGGTTTGCACAATCTGCCTGCGCGACTGGCCTGTATAAATGGCCGCAGCCAGTATGCCCCGCTGTTTCAGGTTTTCCACCTGGTCTTTCATCAGGGCAATGAGTGGCGATACCACGATGCAGATACCTTCCTGCGCCATTGCCGGCACCTGGTAGCAGAGGCTCTTGCCGCCACCCGTGGGCAGCAGTGCCAGCGTGTCCCTGCCTTCCAGCACCACTTCGATGATCTGTTGCTGCAAGGGCCGGAACTCATCGTAACCCCAATACTGATGCAGGATGTCGTGGATGTCGGTCATGTACGGCTCAAAGATACAGGCTGCCCCGGGCATTGCTTTTTAAGCCTGGAGCTAAATGGCGGTTGTAAGCAGTTTCTTTAGAATGGGGGGTGGCTGCCGCTCATCCTTTTCTGCACGCATTGTACACTTCCTGTTTTGTACTTCCTGTTTCATACTTAATTTCCCCGTTCAAATTTTTGTTTATGACCCCTTACGGACAAAGAGCACACGAGATCGACTACAAAATACTGGGTAAGGAAATGCAGTGCGTGGAAATAGAGCTGGATCCCAACGAAACGGCGATTGCGGAAAGCGGCGCCTTTATGATGATGGACGATGGCATCATGATGGAAACCATTTTTGGCGACGGCTCCACCCAGAATAAAGGCCTTTTTGGAAAACTGATGGGTGCTGGTAAACGCCTGCTCACCGGTGAAAGCCTGTTCATGACCGCCTTTACCAATGTAAACCAGGGTCGTCGTAAAGTGACCTTTGCCTCGCCCTACCCCGGTAAGGTCATTGCCATGGACCTGATGCGGATGGGTGGTAAGATGATTTGTCAGAAAGACTCTTTTCTCTGTGCAGCCAAAGGCGTTAGTGTGGGCATCGAGTTCCAGCGCAGGCTGGGTACCGGCCTGTTTGGTGGCGAAGGTTTCATCATGCAAAAACTGGAGGGCGACGGCCTGGCTTTTGTACATGCCGGTGGCCACATCGTGGAGCGCGACCTGCAACCCGGCGAGCTGTTGAAAGTGGATACCGGTTGCCTAGTAGCTTTCACGCCTTCGGTGGATTATGATATCCAGTTTGTAGGCGGTATCAAGAATACTTTTTTTGGTGGCGAAGGCCTGTTTTTTGCCACCCTGCGCGGCCCCGGCCGGGTGTGGATTCAAACCCTGCCTGTAAGCAGGTTGGCCAGCCGCATCCTGCAGTATGGCACCACTACCCGCAAGGAAGAAGGCGGCCTGCTGGGTGGCCTGGGCAATATGCTGGATGGCGATGGCTGGTAGCAAGCAATCTTTCAATAAAAAAGCGGAACCAACAGCACTGGTTCCGCTTTTTTGTGCGCAGCCTATTCCTAGGCAGGCATACCAACAAAGAATTGTACCCCCTTTTTAAAACGATCCAGCCGGTCGGCAATGCCATTGAGGCCGCCATTGATCCTGCGGGTCATGAGCTTGAACTGGCTCAGGTTGTCGCCATCATCAATGGAGTGGCCGATGTCAATTTTGTCGGCAACAGCATTCAGGTTGCGGCTGTTCCAATACCAACCGGCACTGAGGGCCGCGTATTTCAACTGGTCGGGGGTGCACAGGTTTACATTACGGCCACCCAGCAGGGTAGGATTGTCGATAAAGTCTGCCCCGAGTGCCGTACTCAGGGCTCCGTAGTTGGCGCGGCCGGTAATTTGGATCAGGCCGCGTCCCTTGAACCGTACGCCGTCGCCCGGCACGGTGTTGCCCAGGTCGGGGCGGCCTTCGTAGGCCTTGCCGCTGGCCAGTTCCTCCGTATAAAATAATCCCCCGCTTTCATGCCCTACCTGTGCCAGGAAACATAGTTGCCGGATGGGCGTGTTGATCTGGTAACGATCGCAGGTATCAACAATAAAAGGCATAAACTTTTGAGCTGCCTTGAGGGGTGCATTGGCTGCACCCATGATTTGTGCCAGGTCCATATGGTTGCAATTTGAATTGACTAAAGTTTAGGTTGGGGCAGGATAACCGGTTATCGGTTTTTACATATAAATGATGCTGTTGTGCTGTCTTTTTTTATAAGCTGGGACGGTCCTGCTTTCAATGGGTGCGCGGTGTTTGTTAGTATTTGGAAAAGGAGCGTAACCGGGTATTTAAATATGGTTGTTTATTATTTAAAATACAAGCCTTGCTGCAAAAGAAAACGGCCATATAAACAAGTAAACGGCTGTAAATAAAAACGGCTGAACACCGGTTAGTGTCCAGCCGTTTTTGCATTGCTGCTTTTTATCCGTTCTGCGGAATGATGGAAATACTGCCGTCTTTTTCCAGTACTGCATACCGTATCTGGTCCATCCGTTCCAATCCTTGCAGCATACGGGCAGCCTGCATTATATCGTCTATCTCCACACCGGTTTTTTGCATGCGTTCATAAAGGGGTTTGCCCTGTTCTACAATAATGAGGGGAACACCTTCAGCTACCTGGTCAAATTTTTTGAATTTGGATTTAACCAACGACAGGATGACATCCATTCCCATCAGGGTGGCAATCAGCAGCAGCCCGTTGGTAAGGCTATAATCTTCACCCACCAGGGCATTTTGGATGACCTCCGAAATAATGAGCAGCACCACAAAGTCGAAAGTGGTGGTAGAGGCAAGGCTGCGCTTGCCCATAAAGCGGAAGACGATGAGCAGGAACAGGTAGATGACTATGGCTCTGATAACAGGGTTCATATCAGGGATAGAAAAAGTGATGAATAGGGATATTGTCCTCGTTTACATACACCGATCCATGCAGGTTGCCCCGTGTTTGGGGCCGTATGTAAAAAGTGACCTGTAGGTTTTGATCGGCCTGGAATACATACCATAGCTGCCCGTCGCGGATAAAGGTTGATTCGGGTTGCGGCAGTACCTGTGTTACCTGCAGGTGGTTGATATAATCCAAAGGAAAAGAGATGGCGGAGCGGCCGCTTACGCCTGCCTGCTGCACTTTGAGTTCCATCTCGCCATATTGGCGGAAGAATTTTTCATAGCTAAGCTGGGTAGTGCCCTGCCTTACCTGCTGCTGGCTGAGCAGGCCTTCACCAAAAAGACCCAGCAGGCCCATCACCATCAGGCCTACCAACAATACCTTGCCAACAGGCTGGATGATCCACCCTTTGTGGTGCAGGTTTAATTTTTCGTCCAGGTCCAGCGGGTGACTGATTTGCTCTATTCGGCTAGCCATAACCGGTTGTTTGCCTTAGCTGTGCAAAAAGGCTGCCAAGGCACAGCTAAGGCAAAGGATTGGCTACTTGCCTGCTTTGATAGCAGCCGCTACCTGTTGTACCGACTCGGTATAAGGTGTGGCTTTGATGTGGAACCTGTTGGTGAACTTGCTGCTGTCGAAACCATAATCTTCTTCAAACTGGTAAGCCATTTCCTTTACTTCCCGCAGCACGGGAATAAACAGGCCCAGTATGGTCATCATGCCCCGGGTAGTAAGGTTATAACGCGGTTGGGTTTGGAAGGTTTGTGCAAAGGCTTCCATCCACTGTTTGCCGGTAAGCGGTGTGTTATCGGTGGGCAGGTGCCATACCTGTCCATAAGCGTCCGGCGTATTACCCAGCAGCGCGGTAGCCCGGCCGGCATCAACGGTATAGGTAAACGAATGCCGCTTGTCGGGGTTGCCGATCCAGTTGGCTTTTTTCCCTTTGGCAAAATTGCGGCCTACGAGGTCGGTAAGCACGCTGTTTTTCATGCCCAAAAAATCGGCGGCCCTTACAATCATCGCCTGCAGCTTGCCGGCTTTTATTTCATCCAGTAGGGTTTGTGCGATGGCTGCCCGTACGGCACCTTTACGGCTTACAGGGCGTATGGGTGTTTCCTCGGTAAGATGTCCCAGGTAGGCAGGGTCGTACATGTAAATAATGTCGAAGAATACCAGTTTGGCGCCGTGTTGTTTGCAGGCATCAATGGTGTTGCGCATCACTACCGGCCATTGTGCTTCCCACACCCTGGCCTTGTATTCCAGGCCGGCAACTAAATAAACAATGTCGGAACCCGCCACGGCCTTACTTACAGCAGCCGCGTCGAGCAGGTTGGCGGATAGGAGGTTGTCGGAGGCATTTACTTTTTTAGGGTTGCGGCTTACCAGTCGAATGTCGGTGGTAAATGCGGCCAGGGCTTTTGCCAGTTCGGTACCTATGGCGCCGCCGGCGCCGAGGATGGTTTGCATTGGTGGTGGTTTGGCAGCTAATATACAGTGCGCCCTGCGAACCGGCCCATGATAAATGCCTTTCATTTCAAGTGCCGGAGCTGTTATTGGACGCCGCCGGGCGATCGAACAACTTGACCACCAGCGGTACCAGGGTTACCAAGCCCGAAATAATGGCCAGCATTTTATCGGTCAGGTCGCGCTGGGTGGCAAACAGGAAGATGGTAACCGCCAGTAATAGGCCAAGCAACAGGTTCTTGAGGCTTTTCCAACTGGTATTTACTTTGAACTTGTCTTCAAGTGCTTTTACTTCTGCAGTTGCATTTTTGTTGACCATGTAGTTGCGGAAGCTGTGGGTCATTACTTCCAGGTGGCCATCGCTGGTGCGGATGATGAGTCCTTTTTGCATCAGGTTATAAATAAGGTCCGTATTGCGGTAATTGGTAAACCCATCTAATGCAAAGTCGTACAATACCAGTTGTTCTTCGGGTGGTATCTGCTGCCACATCAGCTCATGGGCCGGTTTGAGCAACTGCTGCAATTGGAGGTAGTATGGGCCTTTGCCTTTCTGCTTTTGCGCAATGAATCTTTCTGCCACCTGAATATCCTTACTCCTGTTGGGCCGGCCACTTATTCCAAAGCTTTGCCATTCTTCTTTATCGCCCAACACCAGTTTGTAGTAGCTGTCACTCCAGGTTGCACCCTGTTGTTTGGGCAGGGCATCGTCCAGGTAATCGAGCAGGAAAACTTTCTTAACGGTTGATCGCATGACCAGCAGGTGCAGTACAATAAAGATCAGCGTCAGCAACAGCCAGATATAGGTTGCCGGGTTGCGCACCACATCGCCCAGTGCAGGTGCCGTACCATGGGTAGCAGTAAGCAGCAGCGAATCCGTGTTGCGCCGGTCGGTAATATTGGCGGACTGTAAAATAATCTTACTGCTGTCCAGCCACTGATGTTGCGCGTTGTTTTGGAAAATATCATTGTGGTCATTGGGCAGTAGTAAGAAGCGGGTGGCGCCTAGGTATACCGGTGGCTGGTCGGGGCGATGGGCGCAGTCCCCATTGCCATACTGCATTTGGTCTTGTCGATTTATCTGCTGGTGGGGCAGGTAGATGCCGTAGCTGGGATGGAACTTCAGGTTTCGAATAAAGGCGCTCCCCGCAGGGGTAAGCGACAGGTCCACCTTGTTGCGCTTTAAATCATTATTGATTGCCAGCCTCCTGTCGCTGATGTCCTTGGCTGCTTTCAGTTGTTCGGCTTTGATGCGCATTACATATTCCTGGCGGAAAGCATAATACATCATTCCTATCGCCGGCACAATGGCTACCAGCAGGATACAGGCGCCTAGCAACGAAAGGTAGTTTTTGAAGTAATCGGGTCTGTTCAAATGAAACAGCTGCGGCTTTCGGTAGTGTAAGAAACCCAATAGCGGAACGGCAAGCGAAAGCAGCAGCGCAAGAAAACTGTCCAGGTGAAAATTGCTGCAGTCGTGAAGCAGCCTGGCCATCAGGATGCTGGTGAGTGCGATGAAAAAGAAGTAAAACAAAACCAACTTGCGTTCTTTAAGCAACCAGGCTGAAAACGAAAGTGGCCTTTCTGTTCCTGGCAGCTTTGTATTCTGTACAACAAAGAAATATCCAGTGGTGATCAGGAATGGCAACAGGAAAAGTGCCTGAAAAAGATAAGCTTCCGTGCGCAGCCTGTTGAAGGCTGTTGCTACCAGTAGCAGCAGTGCGGCGATGATGGTGATGATTGCAAAAAACACCAGTGTATTGGAATAAATTTCGTTGCGGGCTTTTGAGGGGCGCATCCATTGCGAAGGATAACTCCGCACAAAAGTGTTATGGTTGCTGTTGGTTAGTAAAGATTTGAACAGGTGAAAAAAGAGGAGTGCCAGCAGCAGGGCTGATACGGCCAATAGGGTGAATGCTGCAATATGAAATACAAATAGATTTTGTTCCCTTTTGGTGAAATAGGTAACCAGGTAAAACTCGGGCATCAGCCGCCATGGCTTTACCCGCATTTTTACATCCAGGTCATACATTTTGATGTTTGGAATCAGTATCGAATCATTGCGTGCCATGGCATTGACCAGGGCAGGGTGCTCATTGGTTTCGTCAATGATATTTTCATGTAAGCATCGCTCTGTTTCGGAATGAAACAGGATTGCTCCATCGCGTTTAACAATGGCAAAATGGTAGCCTTTTGCAATTACGGGTTGGTAAACAGCGTACAGCCTTGCAGCCAGCCCGATCAGGATGGCCTGGTTACGCGCAGCATCTTCCTTGGCATTCCTGTTTTTAGCTGAAGTGCTGCCAGCCAGGTTTTGCCTGCTTGCAGTAACCACATTGACCGAATAATCGCCGGTAGCCCAGGATATAGTTGGTTCTATGTAAAATGGCGCTCCTGTTCGTGGAAAGCTTCCGGCTTCGCCTTCTTTGATTTTCTGGTAATAATTCCGGGAGCTGACATCGAGGTAGGAAACCTTTTCATCCAGCAAAAACCATTTGCCTATTTGGTAACCGGAATTGTTTACCCAGAAAATATCATCGAGGTTAAAATAATGTGTAGGGTAGTAGATCAGGTTGCGTAAGTCGGAATCAACTTGTCGGGTCCTTCTTAATTGCTGGTGCAGCATGCTTATTCTATTTGCTTCCGTACCAGCAATTGTTCCTGTTTTATCGTTTGAGTCAAGAATATTTTGTTTGTCTGCGGTAAGCCGGCCATACCAGTTCAGTTGTTGCAGGGCAAGGCCCACTTCTTGCTCCATGTTTTCCTCCACCATGTTTTCAACCAGTTGGAGGGTCCGGTCCGAGTCGTTGTCGGCATACTGGTAAATCAGCGTGGTGCCCAGGCCCAGTACTACCAGGAAGGGCGCTACCAGGAAAACGATGATCAGGATTCGGACCTCGTTTACGCTTATCCTTTCGCTCCGTCCCGAGATCCTGATTTTGAGCAAAGGCAGACTCAGGATTACAAATGACAATAGTGCAGCGATAATGATCAGGGCCGATCGGGAAAACCTTGCGGCTTCGTCTTTGTATTCTTCTTCCGAAAGCAGCCCGGTGAGTATTAGTTCCTCGTCCCTGAATTGAAAAGGAATGGAAAAAGCCAGGTATTGTTGCTCCTGTATGGTAATGGGGTTGATGGTGCTGAACTGGCCGTAGTTTTTGTCCTTGAACAAGGTGTCATGGATAAATGCATAGCGGCTCGGAATGTCGCCGATCCGGTAAAGCAAACTGTCCTTGAGCCGGATAGGGTCTTTGCCCTTTACTTCACCCCGTTTTACCAACAGCAAGAGGTCGAAAAGATCTTTGTGCAGGTTTGCATAATTGGGCCCGATGATCTTGCCCAGTGGAATAGCGAATGTGGAGTCTGATTGTCTACCTGTTTTATGGAAAAGCTGGATGCGGACACTGTCTTTTTTGAACTGGTAAGTGTAAGTAAAATCCTGGCTCTTGTCTACTGTTGTGTCCAGCCTGCGAAAAGAATTTACAGTAAGTGCATGGATACTTGTATCTGATCCTAATTGTTTAATGCTGCCAATAGTATCCTGGCTGGCGTTGTTTTTAAGTGCTGTTACTATTTGGCCTTCCAGAGTTGATGCAAAATCGCGGGCAACTTCTTCAAGGACCCGGAAGATCTTTTGGTTGAATGTTTTTTGCTGGCGGGGAATGTATAGATAGAAGTTGAGGAAAAAGAATAGCCCGACCAGGCTGGTAAAGGCAAGCAGTACCAGCAGCTGGCGTAGAACCGGTTTTTTTATATTAAGTGGCATATACGTTTGGTTTGGTGTATTTGCCTCCTTTGCTAATCCAATTTGCCTGTTGAAGTTGCCTGATTTTTTCGTTTCCTGTTCTGGTTGCTTTGCTATTTCATGCGCTTTTTCTCACGCTGTAAACTGGCTGGCCTGGATTGGTTTATTCATTGGGTAGGCAAGTGCTACTCTTTAGGCGATGTGCGCAAAAAATCCCACTTCACATTCAAAAAGCCGAGCACGTTTCCTCCTTTTGGGTCATAGGTGATATTGAAAGGCAGGAAGAGGGAATTAGAAATACGAACCGTTACCGTGAAGGCTGCCATCAGGTTGCTGCGTTCTTCTCCGGGATAGCGGCCCCGTAATAGATTGTTGTATTCGGCCGCACCTAAAATTTCAATAAAAGAACTGCCGTCTGTCTTTACTGCCAGTACTTTGTTAAGGCCCAACTTTGCTGTCAGACCACTGCGCTGCAATGCCTGTTTGTTCAGCGTGTCCTGTCGCCAGTTCAGGAAAGCGCCTGCATAAAGGTCCCAGGGTTTGTCTGCATTTTGTTCCCAGCCCAAACCATTCAGGAATTCCGTTTTTACAAGAATACTGTCCCATCGATTATCCTGGTAGTTGGTAACAGCGCCAATGGTCCAAAGCGAGCGGCTGCTGATGCTTCTTTCCAGGTCCTGTACCATGTTGTCAATAGCAGCCCTTTCATCGGTAAATGCCTGTAGCAGCCCTTCGGGTGCGGCAATGCCAAAACTATTGAGGGTTGTCAGTAATGCCTCCAGGTCTTTGTCTGTTCCGAAATTTGTCAGCGCTTGCATTACTGCTATTGAGTCGGTATTGGAAAGCCTGCCGCTGCGCACTGCATTTTGTACCCGGGTGGCAACTTCAGATAATTGGATAACGAGGGCGCCAACTTTTTGGTTGATGGCTTGCTTCTTTTCCGCAAGTGCGGTGCCTAGGTTGGCTTCATCCTGCAAACTGATATCTCTTTTGTTCACCAAGGCATAGGTGAGCGCTGAATTAACGCCGTTGATCTTAGCGGCATCGGTGAGCGAAAACCCAAGCCCTATTTCAAAGTTGCGGTTGAAGGTTTGCCTTACGTAATTGGTGTCAATGGCAATATCGCTGTCAAACATTTTCTTCAAACCATAAATGGTAGAGCGCAGGGTGAAATCACTCCCCGTAGATGTAAGTATGCCATTGGATATGGAGGCTTGAAGTACTTCGGCCAGCAGGTTGGTCTTTATGGAAGTGAGCTTTTCATTGCGGGCGGTGTCCAGTTTTCTTTTTGCTTCAATATGCAGCTTGCCTGTGCCGGCGGTGTCCTGGGCCATTGCCGGTACAAACAGTACTGAAGAAAGCAGGAATATCAGAATCAATCTTTTCATGGTGATTAGCTTACGGTAAAAGGGATGAAGCCAAAGAAGGTAGGGGTATTATAGGTTTGGCTGCCAATGGTTATGGTTTCCTGTATAAAATCTATTTGAACTGTGGCGCTGCTGGGCTCGTGACCGCCAATGGTAGCTACGTAGAAGTTGGGTTCCAACTCCACCTCCTGCACACCCGAGCGGTCAAAGAAAAGGTTCAGATTGTCGATGCGTACAAAAACGCCAAATCCCGAGCCTGATTGCATGGTTGCCTGTACCTGGATCGTTGCCATAGTTTTAAGTTGAATTTTGGTAATGTTTAGCGTACAATTGGAAAGGTTTTACAGTGAATTCGTCCCTCCTGAATGTGGATAGTACCTAGCGTATACGCACAATGTTGCTTAAGGTCCGTTGCGGGGAACCAAAGTCATTGCTGCCTATAAAAATTTGTTCCACTGTGCCAGGGTTACAACCTTGTACGGCATCAGGATGGTTTGTTGAAATCACCTGTTGCAGTAGAACCCGGTTTGGGGCCTGTGCCGCGTATGTTGGCAATTTTATTCAGCACATCAAACCAAAAGGGCGCACCCATGAAAGCTGCAAGCATGGTTGCCAGCAGCCCGATGATTTTTGTGAACCACATGCCTCCCTGCGTCTGATCATGATCCCATCCCAGTGGCAGGTTTGCTGCAAGCATGGTTCGCGCCGTGCGTATTTCCCGGATTAAGGAATCTGTTGTGGCCTGCAGTTCATCTGGTGTTTTGATGGACGGTCCTGTGATGGCTGCCGTTTGTATTGGATCCTTGATGCGTTGTGGATGTGCAACCACCTGGTTGGCCTGCGCTACCAGTTCTTCTCTTGCCGTAGGGTTGTTGTACAGGTATTTTGCAATGCTGATGGAATCGGCATTCATGCAAATAACTACCAGTGCCACAACGATGCCGGTGAAAGGCTGGCTGTATTTTCTTTTAAGGGTTCCGGCAAGCCGGTCCATGGTGGAGTCGTACCACAACTCAAGCTTGCTTCGGAACAACTCCATTTCGTTGGTTGTTTTGGTGGCCATCAGGTTGTAATTGGCCTCAGTTTCCGCGGCAAAGCCAAGCAGGGTTCGTTTTATTTCTGGCGAAAGGAGGGTTGATTGTGTCAGTGTGGCCTTTAGCGAAACCATATCAACAGCTATTTGGTGCGGGTTAGCCGGATTGTAGGTAAGCTTTTCTACCAGGGCTGCCGAAAAGTTCCTGGCATCCATATAATTGGGCGATGCTCCTTTTGGGGAAAGGCCGATGGTGGCGCAATGGTCCATGAGCACTTCCCCTAAAACTTTATTGCCATAGCCGGGCACCGGCTGGTCGAAAATCCGGGTAAGCCACTGGCCCAATATCTTTCCGCGTACCTGCAGAAAGGTCTGAATGATTTCGACCATCGAACTGCAAATGATGCTTAACAGGAAATACAGGAAGATCATGCCTATGACCAGGTCAACGATTGGGAAGCCGCTCATGATAGTTGTTTTTGGCGTGGATAAATCAGAAGCTCAATAGAAACAGCTTTCAGAGAGAAGGAATGGTGTACGCTGCCGGCGATGATAACTTTTTGTACTTATTGAGTGTAAATTATATATATAAGGCCTGCATTACAAGTGGTGTTTTAACCCCGATTTCCCGCAGCTTATGGGTGTTTTCCTCAATCAACTGCCCTTTTTTGTTTAACGCTTCCGAAACGCTTTGTCCACCTGCTTTGACCTTACAATACTTACCTTTGCACCCACAATTTTCCTTATGACACGTACACAGGAAGTAGTTCAGGATGTGGTGATCAAGTTCGCCGGCGACTCCGGTGACGGTATGCAGCTTACGGGTACCCAGTTTACCCAGAACACCGCATTGCTGGGCGCCGACCTTTCCACCTTCCCCGACTTTCCGGCCGAGATCCGCGCTCCGCAGGGTACCATTCCCGGCGTGAGTGGTTTTCAATTACGCTTTTCTTCTGAAAGTATTCATACACCCGGCGACCAGTGGGATGTGCTGGTGGCCATGAACGCCGCTGCGCTCAAAACCAACCTCAAGAGCCTGAAAAAAGGTGGTAAACTGATCGTCAACACCGATGGTTTCGACGTCAAGAACCTGCGCCTGGCCAATTACCCCGATGGCGTGAACCCTATTGAAAATGGTTCGCTGGAAGGCTACGAGGTAATTAAGATGGATGTGACCAAGATGACCCGCGAGGCGTTGAAAGACGTGCAGGGCCTGGGCACCAAAGAGAAGGACCGCGCCAAGAACATGTTTGTGCTGGGTTTCCTGTACTGGATGTACAGCCGCGATATGGCCAGTACCGAGCAGTTCCTAGAAGATAAATTTGGCCGCAAACCCGAGATCTTTGATTCCAACATCAAGGCGCTCCGTGCGGGTTACAACTACGGCGATACCACCGAAACGTTTACCACGCAATACAAGGTTGACAAGGCCCGCATTCCTGCAGGCTCCTACCGCAGCATCATGGGCAACCAGGCACTGGCCTACGGCCTGATTGCAGCTTCTGTAAAGAGTGGCCTGCCCATGTTCCTGGGTACTTATCCCATCACGCCGGCTTCCGACATCTTGCACGAGCTGAGCAAGCACAAAAACTTTGGCATCAAAACCTTCCAGGCCGAAGACGAGATTGCCGGTATCACATCGGCCATCGGCGCCGCTTATGGCGGTCACCTGGGGGTTACCACCACATCGGGTCCGGGTATGGCATTGAAAACTGAGGCCATGGGCCTGGCAGTAATGCTGGAAATTCCCCTGGTGATTGTAAACGTACAGCGTGGCGGTCCTTCCACCGGTCTGCCTACCAAAACCGAACAGAGCGACCTTTTACAGGCCTACTATGGCCGAAACGGCGAGTGTCCCATGCCCGTTGTTTCGGCATCCACCCCTTCCGATTGTTTTGAAGCGGTTTATGAAGCTACCCGTATTTCCGTGGAGCACATGACCCCCGTGATCTTCCTGAGCGACGGCTATATCGCCAACGGCGCCGAGCCCTGGCAATACCCGTCTTCGGACAGCCTGCAACCCATCCACGTGGAATTCAAAACCGAGCTGGGCCACGATGAGCCCAAGTTCCAGCCATACAAGCGCGATGAAAAAGGGGTGCGCCCCTGGGCCATTCCCGGCACACCGGGACTGGAGCACCGTTTAGGTGGTTTGGAAAAAGACAATATTACCGGCAACGTAAGCTACGATCCCGAGAATCACCAGGTAATGGTAAAGCTGCGCCAGCAAAAGGTGGACATGATCGCCCAATACATTCCGGAGCAGCAGCTGGACAACGGTCCCGAGCAGGGCGATGTGCTGGTGCTGGGCTGGGGTTCTACCTATGGTGTGATCAAGGCTACCGTTGAAGAACTGCTGGCAGAAGGGCACAGCGTGGCACATGCCCAACTGCGCTACCTGCGTCCTTTTCCTCGCAACCTGGGCGCCATGCTGCGCAATTACAAAACGGTACTGATTCCGGAGATCAACAACGGACAGCTGGTGAAGATCATCCGCTCCGAGTTTTTGATCGATGCACAGGCTTATAACAAAATCATGGGCGTGCCCATCACCCAGAAGGAATTGATGGAGGAGATCAAAAAGTATCTCTAACAACCGTTCATACCCCCTGTCCCCCTGAAGAGAGTATACCCCCTGTCCCCCTAAAG
>NZ_MTFE01000010.1:4769708-4787510 GCF_001953305.1 Cnuella takakiae | reverse complement strand
GGAACTTAGGTCAAACATACTTTTAATAAACAACGCCCCTCCAAAGCAGAGGGGCGTTGTTGGTTTATACTTTATTCTCAAAATAACTTGCAACTTAAGTTGGAATTCCGGCCTAAGTTCCCCCTTTAGGAAGACAGGGGGTGTGGTTCAATAATCAATCAACGGCGCACTGGTACTCACATTCGGGTTGGTAGCGCCATACAGGGCTGCAACGGCAAAGGCTATCACCGATATGATCAGCCCGTACATAAAGATGGTATAAGCAATACGCAGGAAGCGGTACTTGCGGGCCAGCACCACACCCAGGTAGTAGATATCCTTGATCATACTGTTGTACAGGTACTCGCGGTCCTTGAGCATCTCGTTCATGCCCCACTGGTATTCTTCCATCTTCATCCGGTAAAAGTTACCGAAGAACAGGAGGTTGGTGCGTTTGCCCCTGATGTCTTCCTCTGAAAAGCGGCCACCACTAATGGAAGGCCGCGTGGCCAGGATGGCAAAAATCATCGCTGCCAGGCAGGTAAGGGCCAGCAGGGCCGTGGGTATGATGTACTGGCGGTAGTAAGGAATGCGCACCAGCAGCACGGTCAATACCACTGAAATGATGATGGCATTTACCGAGATCATGATATTGGCCTTGCCATCGGCAAGCGTACTCAGTTCAAAGTGGTTGTTGCTGGTGGTGCGAAACATGGTTTGGATGCCCCTTTCCGTACTCTTGCGTTCTTCTTTGATCTGCTCTTCCGTTTTACCAGCCGCCGCCGAACTGTACGGAAATACCACGGGCTCAGGGGCGGGAGCATCCTGCTTTTTGCCTTCCTTTTGTTTTTTGTTTTTCAGCAAGGCGAGGTTTTCCAGCTTGCGGGGCTCCAGTTGCTGCTGCCCGTATTCGGTAAAATAGTGGTGGTGTTGGAGAAAGGAAATATTGTTTTTACGCCAGTCTTTCTGGCTGATCTTCATCCCCAGCAAAAATTCCTGCTCCTTGCGCAACAGCTGGCTGCGTGCCGAAAAGTCGGGGGTAGAGAGGTGAAACAGGTCAGCGTCACACAATATTTTTTCCACCAGGCTCACCGGCGACTGCGGCATGCGGGTGGCTTCAATACAGGAACTGATTCTTTGTATCAGCCCGGGGTCGGCGCCATGTGCCGCCAAAAAATCAGTGGCAATATGGATGCTTTCGGCTTCATGGCCGGCGGATTCGCCCTTGCTGTACCCGGTGTCGTGAAACCAGGCTGCCAGCAACAGCACAAACCGGTCCCCTTCTTCCAACTGGTGGTGGTCGGCAATGATGCTGCTCGCTTCCACCACATCTTCAGTATGCTCCAGGTTGTGAAATACCAGTTCGGGTTTTACCCTTTGCCGGAACAGATTGGTAATGAAATCCCTGGCTGCGCTTAAGAGCTGGTCGTTGGTATCGGACATGAGTGGTGCGTTGTTTGATACTACAAATTAAATGATGAGAAAGTTACTTCAAACACAATGCCCGGCAGTAAGCTTTGGTCTGCTATGGGTGTTAGTGCTTTGTACAGCTTGTTCCGACGCAAGCTACAGTTCGCCAAGGGGATATGAACTGCACAAACCCGTTCAGCGCGAACTGGGAAAAAGTCTCAACGAAATATCGGGGCTGTTCTTTGTGCCTGGCGAGGATGCCTTACTGGCCATCAGCGACAGCAAGCGTACTATTTTCCGCATCGATCTGCGTACCCAAAAGCTTTCCGACAAGGTAAAGAACTTTTATGAGCAGGCAGATTTTGAAGATATCGTGCAGGTGGGCAGTACCATCTATGTGCTGGTATCGAACGGCAGCATCGTAGAAGTGCCCCAGGGTGCCGACAGCGTAAACGTGTATAACGCCAACATCGGGGGAAAGAACGATTTCGAAACGCTTTACTACGAGCCCCAGGCCAAAGGCCTGGTGATGTTGTGTAAAAGCTGCGAGGCTGATAAAGGCAATGGCATCCGTACGGCATACCTGTTTTCGCTGGAAGACCGGCAGTTTGCTACCGAACCTTATTATTCCATCAGCAGCGAGCAGGTAAAGAAAACGGCCCGTAACGACGATGCCGACTTCAAACCCTCCGCAGCAGCCATCCATCCCCTTGATGGCCGCTTGTACATACTGGCATCGGCGGGTCAGCTGCTGGTAATAGCCGACCGGCGGGGTAATGTAGAAGAAGTGTACCGCCTCAATCCCGACGATCACCCGCAGGCCGAGGGCATCGCATTTGCACCCAATGGCGCGATGTATATTTCCAATGAAGGCAAGTATGGTGCGGCAACCCTCAAAATGTATTCGTACAAGAAAACAGTGCGCATGCGTGCGGCAAAAAATTAATGATCATGATGCGAGTGTGTATCCTATGGCTGCTATTTTTCACCGGCCATAATCTATGGGCACAGGAAGACAGTATCCGGCAAAGAATATTCCTGATTGGCGATGGCGGCGAACTCCACAATGGCAAGCAGGTGGTAGTGGACTGGCTGCAAAAGAACGTGGACTGGAACGATCCGCTGAACAGTGCCGTTTACCTGGGTGATAATATTTACCCCCTCGGCCTGCCTATGGAAGGGGAGAGCGGCTATCTCTATTATAAAAAGATCATCGACAGCCAGATCGACCTGGTGCGCAACAAAAAGAGCCGTGCCTTTTTTGTAATGGGCAACCACGACTGGGCCAATGGCAAACTGGTAGGCTGGCAGCGTGCTCTTAACCAAATCAACTACATCAATGGACTGGAACAACCTAATATACAGGCACAGCCAACAGGCGGCTGCCCGGGCCCCATACCTATTGAACTGAACGAGCAGGTGGTACTGGTGATGATGGACAGCGAGTGGTTTTTGTACCTCCACGACAAGCCCGGACCGGGCTCCAACTGTTCTTCCAAAACCGTTGATGAATTTGCCATCGAGCTGCAGGAAATTGCCGCGGCGCATCCCAACCAGCTGATGATCGTGGTGATGCACCACCCCATGTACTCGCATGGTACCCATGGCGGCGATTATACCTGGAAAGAGCACCTGTTCCCGCTAACGGCAATAAATCCCAACCTCTGGATTCCCTTGCCCATCCTGGGTTCGGTATATCCCATCACCCGGGGTGTGTTTGGCAATGTCCAGGATCTGAAACACCCACTGTATCAAAACATGATAGAGACCGTGGAGCGGGTGCTGCAATCGCACCCCAACGCCATGGCGGTAGCGGGTCACGAGCACAATTTGCAGTTGATAGAAAAGGACAGTGTACACTATATCGTAAGTGGCTCAGGTGCCAAGCTTACCCGCCTGAGTGAAAAGGGCAAACAAGGCAAGCTGCTGTATTCCGATCTCAATTTCGGCTTTGCCATGCTGGAAGTGCGCAAGAGCGGCAAGGTGGAAGTGCGGTACTATAACATCAACAGCAAGGACATGAGCGATCCCAATTTCGTGAAGGCGCTCAAGCCCATTCAAACCGTGCCGGAGCAGGTATCCAAAGACTCCATCCCGGTGCTGCCCCAATCCCTGGTGGTTACGGCCAATCCAAGGCTAAAGGGCAACCCGCTGCGCAATTTCTTTATGGGTAAAAATTACCGTACCGAATGGACCACGCCGGTGGAAGTGGATGTGCTGAATATGGGCACCGAGCAGGGTGGCCTGAAGCCCGTACGACAGGGTGGCGGCAAGCAAACACGGTCGCTTAGGTTGGAAACCAAGGAAGGCCGCGACTGGATTCTGCGCACCATTGAAAAGTTCCCCGAGGCAGCCATCCCGCCCGACCTGCGCACGCCTTTTACCAAGCAGGTGCTGGAACAAGGCATCTCGGCTTCCTATCCTTTTGCACCCCTTTCTATTGCACCACTGGCACAGGCGGCAGGTTTGCCCGTCATCCGGCGCAAGCTGGTTTATATTCCCGATGATCCGAGGCTGGGCCGCTTCCGCAGTACGTTCCGCAATACCTTGGCCGTACTGGAAGAGCGACAGCCGGCAAATGTGGCTAAAGTGTACAATACCGACGAACTGGTGACCCGCCTGGCCAAAGACAACGACGACCATGTAGACCAACGCCAGGTGCTGAAGGCTCGCCTGCTGGATAATTTTATCATGGACTTCGACCGCCACGAAGACCAGTGGCAATGGGCTACCCGCGATACCGGGAAAGGAAAGATCTATTATGCCATTCCCCGCGACCACGACCAGGCATTTTACACCAACCAGGGCCTTGTTCCCAAGCTGGCCAAGAAACCCTGGTTTGCACCCGAACTGCAGGGTTTTTCTGCCAAGGCAGACAATATCAAAACCTTTAATAAACCCGCCCGCAACTTCGACCGGTTCTTTTTGAATGAACTGGATTGGATGGTATGGGAAAGGCAGATCGATACTTTTCTGAATGCCATGACCAACGAGGTGTTGCGTACCGCGGTGCAGCGCCAGCCCAATGCCACCGAGGGTGCCAGCGCCGATAAGATCAGGCTTACGCTGGAGCAGCGCCGCCGGTTTTTCAAAAACGATATGCAGGCCTATTACCGCTTTATTTCAAAAGAAGTAAACATTGTAGGCACCAACCAGCGCGAACTGTTTTTGATCCACAAAACAGACAGCGGTTTTGTGGATGTACATGTCTATAAGATCGATAAGCAAGGACAGCGCAGCTCACAAATTTACCAGCGACTGTTTGATCCGTCGGTGACCCATGAACTCCGGATTTTTGGCCTCGAAGACAGCGACTCATTCCAGGTAAGTGGCGGCAGGTCGCCCATTTTGATCCGCATTGTTGGCGGCCCGGGTGAAGACCGGTTCCTGGCTGCAGGCAATGAGGGCAGAAAGGTGATTGTGCACGATGTGAATTTTGAAGCCAACCGTTTTGAAGGCGATACGGCCCTGTTCAGCCAGCACGTTACCACCAACCCGCAGCAAAACCTATACAACAGGCTGTTTTATAAATATGATTATTTCAACCCAGGCATTTCCGTGGGGTATAATATTGATGATGGCATATTCCTGGGGGCAAGGGCGGAAGTGGTAAAACAAGGATTCCGCAAGGAGCCTTATGCCTCCCGGCACTTGCTGGTGGCGCGCAGGGCGCTTAAAACAGCTTCTACCCAGTTTAAGTGGGAAAGCGATTTTACGGGTGTATGGAATGCCCACGACTTGCTGGTGCGCGCCGATGTGCGGGCGCCGGTGAATGTGACCAACTTCTTTGGTATCGGCAACAATACGGCTTTCAACAAATCGGAGCCGGGAAGGGAACGTTTTTACCGGGTGCGTTACGATTTTGCCGATGCATCGGTGCTCCTGCGCCGGCAGCTGCAGTCCTGGTTCCGGGTGTATTATGGTCCCAGTTACCAATACTTCCGGATGGACCGTCGCCAAAACCAGGACCATTTTGTGGACCGGTATTTCCGCGATGGCAATGGCAATGACCTGAACAAATTTTTTGAGCCCCATCATTACCTGGGCGCCGCTGTAGGCATGAATATCAACTCGCAAAACAACAGGGTGATTCCTACCCGTGGATTGGTGTTCAACCTGCAGGCGCGGCCCCTGTTTGGCCTGAACAGTGTAAGTACCAACCAGGCCCAGTTTACCGGTGATATGCGCATCTTCGCCTCTTTTGAAAAACAGGCCCGCCTGGTATATGCCTTCCGCCTGGGTGGCGGTATCAATGCCGGTAAATATGCTTTCCAGCAGGCACAATACCTCAGTGGTATGGAAAACCTGCGGGGTTATCGCCGCGACCGTTTTGCCGGCCGCTCCATGTTGTACAACAACCTGGAACTACGCCTCAAGATCGCAGATTTCAATACTTACCTGTTTCCCGGGCAAATTGGTGCTTTCGTCTTCAACGATGTGGGCAGGGTATGGGCCGATGGAGAGGCCTCCGGCCGCTGGCATGTGGGCAATGGTATCGGCATCTATATCTCTCCCATCAAGCGTTGGGTGGTAACGGGCTCGCTCACCCGAAGCAAGGAAGAAAAGCTGCTGCCCATGGTACAGTTTGGATTTTTCTTCTAATAGCTTCCGGTCTTACTGGCGGGGGCACTGGCAAGAAACACTTGCAATTACAATAGCTGTATAGTGGCCTGGCCAGTGCTACATTTGCATCCAGTTTCGGGCAGCCTCGGATAAGTAAGTAGGAATGGAACGGCCACGGTTGCTTAATGGACGGGCCACCCGATGACGCTGTATCATTAGAATAATTTAAAAGTGGCTTGGCCAGATGAACAATATCAAAGTAATTGCTTTTGACGCCGACGATACCCTTTGGGTGAATGAACCTTATTTCCGTGAAACTGAAGCCCTGTTTGGCAGCCTGATGGCCGACTTCATGGCGCCGCATACCGCGGAAAGAGAATTGTTTCAGACGGAAATTGCCAACCTGCCCTTGTATGGTTATGGGATCAAAGGTTTTATGCTGTCGATGGTAGAAACGGCACTGCGCATTTCCGGAAATACCATCGATGCAAAAGGTATCCACCGCATTTTGGAACTGGGCAAGGAATTGCTGGCCCGCCCTATTGAACACATCGAAGGGGTGGAAGAAGTGCTGATCGCATTAAAGGATAAATACCGGCTGGTGGTGGCCACCAAAGGCGACCTGCTGGACCAGGAGCGCAAACTGAAAGCCTCGGGTCTCGATCATTATTTCCACCACATCGAAATCATGTCGGAAAAAGACGAGGCTGGCTACCGCAAACTGATCAGGCACCTCGACATTCCGCCTGCCGATTTTATGATGGTGGGCAACTCGCTAAAAAGTGATGTGTTGCCGGTGCTGAACTTAGGTGGTCATGCAGTGCATGTGCCTTTTCACATTACCTGGGCACACGAACAGATTCATCATACCATTGAGCACGAAAACTTCAGGGAGATCAAAGCCGTACGGGAATTGCTGACCCTGCTGGTGAGCTGATTTCGGATGTTTGATTTCGGATTTCGGTATGGTACAACAGGTAGATATTACCTGTATTCAAACACCACCGAAACCCGAGATCCCCAATCCGAGATTTTTACAGGCTTCCCCTATAGCCAATATGCAACATGCCTCTTTCTGCAGAGCGGGCATAGGCCAGTTCCACTCTGATTTTATTGAACGGTACCAGCATCAGCCCCAGGCCATAGCCCGTATGCACCCTGTTGGAAGTTTCACCCGGCTGCCAGATGCGGCCCGCATCAAATAAGCCGAAAATGCCTACAGGCCCGTTGAACCAGTAACTGCGAAAAGGCGCTACATACATCACTTCGTTTTGGGTGTAGGCAGCAGTATTGCCCCAGAACCTTTCGCGGCGGAAACCCCGGAGGGTAGCCGATCCGCCAATAGTGGACAGTTGGTAAAACTCGGGTTGGCCATTTACGGATTGGATGCCGCCGCCCGTTTTAAATACCCATCTTTTTGCCAGCGGCAGGTACACCTGCACATTGCTGTTGTAGGTCCTGATTTCGCGGTTGGTTTGTTTGAGGTTGCGCATATAACCGGCGCTGGCATTAAACTGTAAACCTTTGGTGGGCACCAGCGGATTGTTGAGGTATACAAAACCATAGGTCAGGCGGCCACCGCCAAACTGGTGGGTGCGAAACAGGAGCGGGTCATCACTCATTTCCTTCCCCACAAATCTTTCTGTATCGGGTCGTATGCGCACTGTTTGAAAGCGTGCCGACAGCCCAATGCTGTGGTGTCGGCCCAGGGGGCGGAACAAGCCTGCGTCGGCATTTACCACCTCGGAGCGCACCCGGTGAAAATTGTTGTCGGCAACCTGTGGTGGTGTTTCGTTGCCAATGCCGAAGAAATTGTTCCAGCGAATGGCATCGTATTCGGCAGATAAAAGGCCGTTCCATTTGCCTATGATCTGTGTGAAAATTCCTTCGTAGCCTGCACTCACGCCACCCTGCCACAGCGAGTAGTTGAGGTAGGCTTTGTGTTGCTGGGCAAATGGAACCTTGCGCCAGCCTTGTTTGGTGTTCTTATAAGCCAGCCCTGCATAAATGCGGTCGTTATTGCTGTAAAAAACCATGGGGCGCAGGCCTTGCTTATTGAAGGCAAAAGCATCAAAATCGTATTGGTGCACATCGGCTTCATCGCTCAGGTGGTATCGAACGTGTCCACCATAGGTGTAGGTGTTGGCGCGGCTGTCGTAAAGGTCAATATTGCCGTTGCGGCTGCGGTTGCGCAGGCTGTCTTTTTGAGGGCCGCCAATGATGCGGAGTTTGATCTTCTTTTCGATATCACCCTCTGCCAAAAACTGGTCGTTGCCGCCAACGCCATACAGGTTGACCTCCCTGGTTTCATCGGGGTTGAATGCCCGGTTGAAGAAAGGGGTAGCAGCTGCTTTTCCTGTTTCATCCAGGTCGTATATGCTTACCTGGACACCTTTACCCGTACTACCCGTAATGCGCACCTGCTCCGAAGCACGGGAGGCAATCACATCGGCATGGGTTGCCAGCAGGTCGTAATAACGTTTGGCATAGCTATCCAGCACATTGCGGCGGCTTTTTAGATTAGCCAGGATGCTTGCCCCGGAAGCGGTTTGTATTTCGGGTGGCAGCTGGCTGATGGCTTCCTGCAGCACCGCATCGGTAAGTGCGGTTTTCAACTGCCTGGCAATGGCCTGCCAGTCGGCAGCCGAAAGGCTGGCAGTGAGTCTCCGGTCGAGGTGGAGCGAGCGGCCATTGAGTTTACCTGGCTCCGGCATCTGCCGGTCGAATGAAACCAGGTGACCAATGGGTGCTACAATTTTGGCAATGGTGAGCAGCCGGCCATCGAAGCGGGCATAAGCGCCCTCATAGCCATTGGGCACCGGCAGGTACCTTGTTGTTTCGCCGGAAGGCTGTGCCTGCCAGCGCCAGCTTTCCTCGTCGCGGGTGCTGATGCCCAACAGCATGTCAAGTAACCGGTACTTCAGGTAGGTTGCAGCATCAGGCTGGTTGCGGTTGTCGGTTTCTGCAAGCTGCAACATCCTTTGGGTGCGCACCCAGGTAGTGGTGGTGTCGGCACCGGCATTTACGGGCATCGCTTGTAAGAAATACAAGCGGTTGAGCAGCTGTGCGGGAAAATTACCCAGGGCCTGCTGCCGCGGCAGGTACACCAGTTGTACCGGCGACAGCGGCAAAGCTGCCGCCCTTGTCATAGGCCCAACTGTAAGCGGTGCATAGGGCTGGTAGGCAGAACCCAGGTCGGCGGCAAAGTCGGAGACCATGGTGCCCTGGTAAATATCGGGCAGCGCCCTTGCCGGGGCGTACTGTACGGGCCTGAGGGCGATGGCCTGCCCTGTGGTATTGGTAAAAATGAGGGTTGGCTGTTGGCCATTATTGGAAGCGGCGTACAGCTTGAGGCCTCCTTTCAACGTATCCAGCCGGGCAACAGGCGCCTGTACGGGCAATGCCCAATCGAGCCGGTACCGTTCGCCTACGGCCTTCTTTTGCGACAGCAGGGGCAGGTAATGTGCTGCTGCCGATGCCTGGATAAATGGGGGGAGGCTATCACTGGTGGTTTGGGCATGCAGCAGGTTGCCTGTCAACAGTAAGGTCCAGATTCCGCTGCCCAGGGGCAGCCAATGTTTCATCTTCGTGGTCATTCGCCAATCATTTGAGCCCAGTACAATACCATTTTTTAATTAGTTGGAAAAGCTTGAAGCTATTAGCTACTAGCTTCAAGCGTACAAACCCGCAGGTTGATTCCGCAGCCAAATGGAAATAGTATAAGCTTCAATCCAATAAGTTCTAAAAACCTTGCCACTGACTGCGGGCGTTGCAAGATTACGGGAAAGGGGAGAATTGAGGCAACGGAGCGTACATTATTGGCATATTGAGCTGATCGGACAATAGGTTATAATACTCTTTTCAACTAGGTAATTCGGTTTGCATGGTAGGCGATTGTCATGCCGAACTTGTTTCGGCATCTCTTGCTGTATACAGGTACTCCGAAGATTGCTGGAGATGCCGACCTACGTCGGCATGCCATATTCCGCTGTTACTGAACTACCTAATTGAAAAATGGTATAATACCAATTATTAATTGTTTGTGCCCATGTTCAAGATACCGGCAACTGGCAACTTGAAATCTGTTCAGTTCCTAACTCCCTGCCCTAACAAAAAAAGCCCCGCTTACGCAGGGCTTAAGTAAGGCAAAAGAGGAAATTTTATGCAAAGTTGAACTTGGTCTTTCCCGGGACGGCAATGGGGTAGAAGCCGTCATCACCCGGAACAATCGAAGGCATCGCATCCCAGGCATAAGCCTTAGGCTGGAGGTTGATACCCGAGTTGAGGGCTTTGTTCCATTCCACTACCTGGCCACTATAAGTTGCCATGCGGCCAAGGATGGAGGTCATGGTGCTGTAAGCGCCGTTTTCTGCGTCGGCAAATTTGTACTCGCCTTTGGCGATGGCTGCAAACAGTTCGTCGTGTTCTGTTTGATAAGGGTTGTTTTCTGTCTTTTTATCAAACTGGAAGAGCACATTGCCTTTCAGGTCTACGATATTGGCAGCGCCGGCCTGTATGCGGCCCTTGGTGCCTACCAGCAGTTCGTCCACCTTGGCCATGGTTTTGGGCTGGTGGCGGCACTGGCTGTTGAGGATGGAGCCATCGGCATATTCAAACTCCACATAGTGGTGGTCGAATATTTCACCGTGGTCCTTACCCTTGCGAACTTCGCGGCCTCCCATGCCTTGTGCTTTTACAGGATATCCGCCTTTGAACCAGTTTATTACATCAATATTGTGGATGTGCTGCTCGGTGATATGATCGCCGCAAAGCCAGTTGAAATAGTACCAGTTGCGCATCTGGTATTCCATCTCGGTTTGCCCGGCCTTGCGCGGGTTTACCCATACACCGTCGTTGTTCCACCAGGCCTGCGCCGATACAATGTCGCCAATCAGGGCCTTGCGCTTGTACAGTTCGCGGTAGGAGTTTTGGTAGTGGCGCTGCAGGCCTACCACCACGTTCAGTTTCTTCTGCTTGGCAATCTTGGCTGCTTCCAGCACCTTCTGTACGCCGGCAGGATCGGTAGCCACGGGCTTCTCCATGAAGATGTGCTTGCCCTGCTTTACCGCTTCTTCAAAATGGATGGGGCGGAAGCCGGGAGGAGTGGCCAGGATCACCACATCGGCAAGGGGGATGGCTTTCTGGTAAGCATCAAACCCAACAAAACGCCGTTCGGCAGGAACGTCAATCATGGTCTTCAGGTCCACTTTTGCGCCAGCGTCAGATATTTCTTCGGAGTTGATGGTTTTATAGCACCGGTCCAGGCGGTCCTGGAAAGCGTCGGCCATAGCCACCAGCTTTACATTTTGTTTTGACTGCAGGGCCTGCATAGCGGCACCTGTGCCCCGGCCACCACAGCCGATAAGGGCTACTTTGATTACATCCGAAGCACCCGAGAAAAAATTGGCGCCTGCCAGGTTGGGCAGCACCATCATACCGCCGGCCAGCATGCCGGTTTGCTTTACAAATTCCCTGCGGGAGTTGGTTGGTTTCATTATGACAAGTTTTGCGTTAGGTTTTAAAATGTAGTGTGTACAGTTAAATGGAAGGTTTAGAAAAGGTACCAATATTTTCGATGATAATGCATCGGCGTTAGCCTTAATTAACGCAGGATCAATGCAGGCTCATCTTTGTTATTGCCCCAGGTGCAATTGGAAAAACGCTTCGGCTTCTTCCTGTGTGGGTTGCTTGTAGGGACGAACCAAACGGAAGCCTACAAAATGCCCGTCGGTGAGCCACCAGCGGCTTTTTGGAATCTGTGGATCCCGCTTGTTCCAGTCGGGCAGCCAGCTGAGGCGGGATGCAGGACGCAGTTTCGCCGCATCGTCTTCAAAAGAGCCACCGCGCACCCCTTTGGGATGGCGCTTCTCCGGCGTGATAACAGGGTCTGTTGCGCCGTCTGCTACCTTGCTGTAATACTGTTCGTCAAACTGGTCAATAGTCCACTCGGCCACATTGCCCAGCATATCATAAAGTCCCCATGCGTTTGGCTTTTTCTGCCCTACCCGGTGGTACACTTTATTGCTGTTGGCCTTTGTCCAGGCATAATCGTTTAGTTGTGCTGCATCGTTGCCAAATGGGTAGGTAGTAGTGGCGCCTGCACGGGCGGCATATTCCCATTCGGCTTCGGTAGGCAGGCGGTAAAACTGGCCCGTTTTGTTGTACAGCCAGCGGCAATACATCAGCGCGGTAAATTGCTGCATGCTGTTTGCCGGAAAGCCCCCGGTTTTTCCCATGCCCCAGGTAAGATCGATGTATTGGGATGTGGGCTTGGTGATGGCATCAACGGTGGAGTTGGTAGGCGTGCCTTCGTCTTCAAAAAATACGTTGAACTCGTCGTGGGTCACTTCGTGGGTGCCCATCCAAAAAGGGCTGATGGTCACTTTTTTCTGTGGGCCTTCAAAGGCCTGTGCCCCTGCTTCGCCGCTGGCCGCCCCCATGGTATAGGTGCCGCCGGCAATGGGCGTCATGGTAAATTTTATGCTGGTACCGGGAAGGGTTTGTTCGTAAGGTTTAAAATCGGCGGGTTGCTGGCTGTAAGCACTCCTGGCCAGCAATAGGGCAACAATCAAATAAAACTTCACTGCAATCATTTAAGGGTTTTAAAAATAAGGATTGTTGGGCTTTGAAGGCGAACAAACGTTTGCATCACATTTATTTATTTTTACCTGCGATGCCGGCGCCTAATATGCGGGCTTTGCCCTATTTTGGTACATCTAACGATACTTACCATGGAACGTCGCAATTTTCTAAAGAATGGGTTTGTCGCTGGTGCTGCAAGCCTTGTATCTGCACCGCTTTTTGCCCGCAACACAGCCGCACAACAAAACCCTACCGCTGCCGCAGGCCAGCCTTTTCAACTCAATTATGCTTTTCATGACGGCATGTTCAAAAACAGCGGCGGTGCCGATTTCGTGGACCAGATCAAATGGGCCTACGACCAGGGCTTCCGCGGTATTGAGGACAATGGCATGATGGGCCGTGCCGTGGAGCAGCAAACAAAAATTGGTGAAACCCTGGCCAAGCTGGGCATGACCATGGGTGTGTTTGTAATTGACGGCGGCGACAACTGGAAGGTATCGCTGGCAACAGGGAAGAAAGAGTTCCAGGATAGGTTCCTGGATATTTGCCGCAAGTCACTGGAGGTAGCCAAAAGGTGCAATGCCAAGTGGGCCACTGTTGTGCCCGGTTATTTTGAACGCAAGCTGCCCATTGGTGTGCAAACGGGCCATGTGATCGACGCGCTGCGCCGCGGCTCGGAAATACTGGAAAAGCAGGGATTGGTGATGGTGCTGGAGCCCCTGAGCGATAACCCCGATTTGTTCCTCCGCACTTCCGATCAAACCTATGGCATCTGCCGCGCCGTAAACAGTCCTTCCTGCAAAATCCTTTTTGATATGTACCACATGCAGCGCAATGAAGGCAATGTGATTGCCAACATGGACCTGGTGTGGGATGAGATCGCTTATTTCCAGGTTGGCGACAACCCCGGCCGGAAAGAGCCTACCACCGGAGAGATGAATTATAAGAACATCTTCAAGCATATTTACGATAAAGGCTACCGCGGCATTATGGGTATGGAGCATGGTAATGCCCGTCCCGGTAAAGATGGTGAGTTGGCGTTGATACAGGCGTATCGGGAAGTGGATGCGTTTAAAGCCGGAGTGTAGGTTTTTGGTTTTTTGTTTTTGGTTGTATAAAAGAAAACGCCGCAATACACTTGCGGCGTTTTCTTTTATACAAACTTCTTTTAAGTTTTTGTCTGTAGGATTTAACCTCAAACAAAAAACTAAAACCCAAAAACAGTTCTTAGCTCTGCGGCTTCTCCAGCAGCTTGAAAAACTGGTCCAGCTGGGGCAGGATCACGATGCGGGTGCGGCGGTTGAGGCTGCGGCTGGCATCGCTGTCGTTGGAGGCAACGGGCAGGAACTCGCTGCGGCCACCGGCAGTCATGCGGCGGGCGTCGATCTTATATTGGTTTTGCAGTACGCGTACAACGGCAGTGGCACGCTTGGTGCTCAGGTCCCAGTTGTCAACGATGCAGGCATTCTTAATGGGCACATTATCGGTATGGCCTTCTACCAGGAACTCGATTTCAGGTTTGGCATTCAGCACCTGGGCTACTTTGCCCAGCACGCTCATGGCGCGGTCGCTCAGTTCGTACGAACCGCTGCGGAACAGCAGTTTGTCGGAGATAGATATGAATACAGCACTTTTTTCCACCTTTACTTCGATATCGGTGTCGTTGATATCGTTGAGGGCGCTCTTCAGGTTCATCACTAAGGCCATGTTCAATGAATCTTTGCGGGCCATCGACTTCTGCAGGTCGGTGATATATGCGTCTTTGGCACCGATATTTTCCATGCTCTTCTTGATGCTCTCGGCCTGTGCGCTGGAAATAACGGAAAGATCTTTCAGTTGGTTGATCATTACGTTGTTGTTCTCCTTGGTCATGGACAGTTGCTGGCGGGCAGCATCCAGTTCCGACTCCAGTTGCTGGCGGCGACGGGCAGCAGTTTCCTCGTCATCGCGGCATTTTTTCAGGTCTTGTTGTACCTGCACATAAAAGTCATTCAGTTTGGCATACTTGGCCTGTTCGGCTTTCAATTTTTTGCCCGAAACACAGGAAGTGAGCAGCACTGCAGCAGCTCCGGCAACGAAAAGGATCTTTTGCATTGTTCTTTTTGAATTTTGGTGGCTTATAACCTGACAAGTTGGAGGCAAGCGTCCTTTATCAGGCGTCCAAAGATAGGCCTGTAGCGGATTTGAAAAAAGGTTGCAGGCATTCTAATGCCGTTTGGGCGTTAATGCTTCCTGAATAATTGCGGCCTTAAAGGTTTCTATGTAGTAAAAATAAAACCCTGCACGGGGCAGGGTTTTATTTTGATCGGGGGAGATGATTTTATAGCGAAAAAGCAAGGCGCAGGAAATAGCGTCTTCCGTTTTGTCCCATTTGCACCGCATCGAAGGGACCGGCAGGTTCGTTGTTGTAAGCCCAGCCTTTGGCACCCAGCGCCACGCCGTAGGAGGGGTGAATATTGAACAGGTTGTCGGCGCCTGCAAACAGAGTCCACTTGGGCGAAAAGCGATAGCTGGTGTACAGGTCGGTAACTACGCGGGTAGCATAATAGTATTTATCAGCCACGTACAGGTTCGGATCCGCATCGGTAGGCACCTGCGGGTTGATGCCCAGGCCGTCCTCTCCATAACCCAGGATTTGGATTTTGCCAAATCGGGTAAGACGGGCGCCAATGGTGAATCCTTTATATCCATACTCACTGTTCAGCGACAGTTTGTTTTTAGGCGCTGATGCCAGGATAAAAGCCTGTTCACGATCGCTCAGGAAGTTCTGGCGGCTTTCGGCCGACCCGGCGAGCTTGGCGGGCACATTGATCTGGTCAATGGTCATGTCCTGGATATTGCCGGCAAAGAGCAGGCGGAAACGCTGATCATTCGCCAGCGGACGGTTATAGTCAAATACGATGTCGAGGCCTTTGTTCGTAGTGTTTACCGCATTGGCAAAAAACTGCGCAAGACCCACATTCAAAGCATTCATCTGTGCCGCCAATGCCGGATCGATACCCGGCTGGTCGGCGGCAAACTGTCCGCTAAGCACCACGCGGTCTTTGATGCGTACCCAGTAACCATCAATCGTAATATTGAGTGTGGGAGTGGGATTCCAGGTAAAGCCTACACTGGCATTCTGGCTTTCTTCCTGCTTCAGGTTGGGAATGCCGGCCGCCTTGGTGATGGGGCTGTAGTTGGGGGCGATTTTTACTTCGGCAATATTGCTGCCTTGTACGGTAGTAAAGGTGGAACTGAAGTTGATCTGCTGTAGCGATGGTGCCCGGAAACCGGTGCTGTACGATCCGCGCAGGTTCAGGTTGCGGGCCAGTTTGTAGCGTGATGCCAGTTTATAATTAAACGTAGCGCCAAAGTCGCTGTAGTTTTCATAACGCACCGCGCCGTTGAGCAGCCACTTGTTGGTAATATCCAGTTCGGCATCGGCATACACACCAACTGTATTGCGGTTGGCTTTTACCTCGTCTGAAGGCTGGTACCCGGGAAAACCTTGTGAGCCGCTGGCTTTTGCTGCATTGTAGTTTTTCCATGAAGCTTCTTCACCAGCTTCGATGGTGTAGCGCTCGTAGCGGTACTCGGCACCCAACGCAAGGTTAAAGCCCTGTCCAATGCCGTCGATCTCGCGGCTGAAAATCAGGTTGGAAGTGTTTTGCAAAAAGCTGAAGCCGCCATTGTCGAAATGGGTTTGGCCCGCACCCAGCGACGCGTTGAAGGTTTTATCACCATAAAAATGGAAGCCGTTGCGGCCGGTGGTGTTACTAATGTCCCAGTTCCAGCCGCTGGCAGTTGCGCCCCTGATGCCGGCAGCAGCAGAAAGGTCGCTGATCCTGGTCTGGATATGCGGGTTGTAATAGAACTCGCCATCAGGTGTTTCCTTAATAATGCCTGCAACCGGGATCATATTACCCTGTGCATCGGTCGGGAATCGTTCCGGCCTTGCCGAAAAATTACGGCTGAATGCAAAAGCATCCGACGATTTGTAGTTGAAGCCGCCGAAGGAGTAGAACACCGTGCGGTTATTGGCAAAGGGAAGCTCCATATTATATTGTGTGCCGCCCATCAGCAGGGATGCATCTCCATTGGCACGGCGGTAGGGGTTGAGGTACATGCCCCGGGGGGTGTTAACGGGATCAGTGGTGTCCAACACCTGGCGGAAAGTTTTACCGGTGGTCAGCAGGTCGGCAGAAAGGTTGATAAAGCCATTGCGCTTACCCAAACCAATGCCGTAGTTCAATCCAACTGTGGCGCTCTTGCCATCCAGTTTCGACTCGTATTCATATTGACCCAGCTCTTTCTTATAAGCTGTATTGAACCGGGGATCATGAAAAGCCGACACGCCCAGGTTGCCGGTAAGCTTTCCTGTAGTGCGTTTCAGAATGATATTAATAACACCAGCAATAGCGTCTGAGCCGTATTGAGCCGAGGCGCCATCGCGCAGAATTTCTATCCGGTCAATGGCTGAAGCGGGGATGGCGTTCAGGTCGGTACCCGAGTTGCCGCGGCCACGGGTGCCAAATACAGAAACAAAGGAGGTCTGGTGGCGGCGCTTGCCATTGATCAGCACCAGGGTTTGGTCGGGACCAAGCCCGCGAAGGGTGGCAAGGTCCACGTGGTCGGCACCATCCGATCCGCTTTGTTTATTATAATTAAAGCTAGGCGCTACATAATTAAGGATAGAGGTCACATCCATGCGGCCGGTAGGCAGTGTGTTGGCGGCCACATTGATCACATCAACGGGCACCGGTGTTTCGGTGCGCACCCTGCCGGCACGGCGGGTACCTACCAGCACCACCTGCGAGAGCTGTTCGGCGTTATAGTCCAGTACAATATCCAGGCTGGTGTTTTCTGCAATGGTAATTTCCCGGCTACCATATCCAGCACTGCTGATCTGTAATACATCGCCGGGAGCGGCCATAATAGTAAAGCTGCCATCGGTATTGGCAATAACGCCACCTGTTTTGCCCTTGATCTTAATAGAAGCACCATTCAAAGCTTGCCCGTTTTGCGAGCTGGATATTTTACCGGAAATGGTTTTTTGTTGTGCCATGGCCAGGGTAGAGGCGGTTAAGGCCATT
This sequence comes from Cnuella takakiae, assembly GCF_001953305.1. Taxonomy (GTDB): domain Bacteria; phylum Bacteroidota; class Bacteroidia; order Chitinophagales; family Chitinophagaceae; genus Flavisolibacter; species Flavisolibacter takakiae. Next base: position 4,769,901 of record NZ_MTFE01000010.1, on the reverse strand, counting down.
ACTAGCAGGAGTCTTCTCATGAATCGTTTATTGGTTTGGTCTAAAGTAAAGCATAATTAAAAAGCAGGGTAAAAGGATATGGGATATCTGCTGAACAAAGACATCAAAAGGAAAAGAAAGGCCCATCATTGGGTTTTTGAAAATATGTTTGGAATAAAAGCGCCAGGTAAACAACAACTCCCTATCTTTGCAG
>NZ_MTFE01000010.1:4749116-4764095 GCF_001953305.1 Cnuella takakiae | reverse complement strand
AAAGGCCCCGACTGTAGCAATACAGTGCGGGGCTTTTTGCTTTTATATACCCCATGGAGGAGCGATACGGGTTGCCCGCAAAGACGCAAAGGCGCAAAGTAAAGCAATCAAGACTGTGCGCTGATGATTTATGCCTGCTGTTGCTTACAGCCCCTGGTTGCATAACACTTACAAAGATCAGCCGGGCCTTGACTGACTTGATCTATGCCACCCATAGATGGTATATTCCTAAGGGATTGGATTAATAAGGCTTAACAACATTCTTTTACTAAGCCTTATGGTCGTTACAACTTTAATGCTAATTGGTTAATATCCTTTCCAAGTTCAATCATTATACCCTATCACCGCATTCAAGGGCGTAAATGGATAAACGCGGTTATTGGTTGGCCAGTAAATTACTTCCACCTGGTCTTTCCAACCTACTTCCTTGTTGTGCAGTACTGCGGGATACCAATCAGGTAATGACCTGATAAACCGGTGAACGGCTTCTGCAAGTAGGCGCTCCGAACTTTCTACCTTTAGTTGCTCCAATTTGCCATTTGCGTTAACTACAAAACGCATCTTAACACTTGTTGTATGCTTTACAGTTAACACAGAGTCGGGCCAGGAAAAGTTATTGGCCATATACTCCCTGAAATCGCCAAATCTTTTTAATACTGCCGGTTTTTCAATGCTGCAGAACTCACCCTGGTAAATACCGAGACTGTCGTAACAGCGCATGCTATCCAGCTTACCTATCCTGTTGTAATATTCTATAATGCTGGGCTGCCCATTTTTTCTAAACCATTCCCATTTGCCAACCATGACACCTCCATGGTACATGCCTACCGCTTCAGGTTTGCCATTTTGATAATAAGAAAGGTACGGACCCTCAATTTTCGAATCTGATATTCTCCGGGTAGCACTTTCCGAAGCGCGTACACTGGTTAACATAATGGGTTTGAATTGGGTAACACTTTTCAACTGCCCGTTATCATACCAGGTCTTCCAGGTGCCCTCCAGGAATCCTCCAACATAGCTGCCCGAATCTTTCAGTTGTTTGTTTGGATGCCAGTACCGCCAAATGCCTGTCTTTTCATTTGCCTCCATCATCCCCTCCGATTGTACGGTGCCATCGGCATGGTAGAAACGGGTAAGACCTTGTTTGGTTTGCAGTTTTTTATCGGCATAGGTACCTGCATATAATAGCTTGCCATCAGCACTGTTGCATTCAACGAGGTACCCACCGGCAACAGGTACAAGGGTGCCCTGCAAAATGGCATTTTTCTTATTGGTTCCTGCAAGGGTATTATCCAGGTAAACGATTGACCCGTTTCCCTGCGCAAATGCGTGGGTGTGCAAAAGAATAGAACAAAAGAGTAAGGCCTTGATCATAAGCTGTTGGTTCTTGACATGCATAGTTCCTGACACAATATAAGGGATAGCCGACAACCGTATTTATTACTCGACTTTGATAACAGAACTACGTTCTGATACGCCGTTTTCATTAAAGCTTTCAATGGCATAGTAGTAAGGCACCCTGTTGTCCATGCCTTTGAAGTAATATTCATTTGCGCCATACACCATCACGTTGTTGTACAACTTGTCGGGCGCCGTACCCATGTAAATATTATAACCAACAGCATCCGTCATGGGGCGCCATTTCAGCCAGGCACTACGTTTATCTTTTTCGGTACGCAGTACTACAAAGTCTTTCACCGCATGCGGTTTACTGCCCTGGCCTTTGCCAAAAACCCGGAATCCACTTAATGCAAATGTACCAGTAGGCATATGGCGGTTTTCCATGCGCAGGTAGCGGGTACGTACCGGTTGCGGCAGTTCAATATAGTCGTGCGGCACATCGGTTTTATTTTGGCTTTTATCAATCAGTACCGACCATTTTTTACCATCCATAGAATGCAGTACCCGGTACTGGTGGTAACCACCGGGACGCTTACCCAGCTTTGCCGAATCTACATCCTGGTCGGCATAGTTGATCTGTACGGCATGTACGGTACCGGTGGCACCCAGATCGGTTTGGAACCATTCGCCTGCATTTCCCGATGCCGCACTCCAATAGGTTTTGATGTTTTCATCTACAGCGTTATTGGGCATATAACCACCCAGCGTTGAAGAAACCTGGACGGGCTTATTATAATTGAGCAACATCCACCCGGTAAAGCCGCCATCACCCATCGGGTTATAGTCATCCGGTTTCTTTGTGGTAGGTAAAAAGTGCGGGTAGTCGCCAAAGGCAGTATTGGTATACATAACGCCATCCTGGTCGAAGCCGGAAGGCCAGATGCCGATCCTTCTTTCAAAATTATTCTTGGTGGAAATAACAATGGTGCTGGTATGCCAGTAGTTCTGCCAACCGTCCTGGAAGGTAGCCCCGTGCCCTGCACCCCGTGCAAAGCCGCCGGGTTTGAAGCTGAAAGGCATGGACTGCGGTGTAAATGGCCCCAGCGGACTGTCGCCTACAACCACACCGTCGGCATAGCCACTGAACTCGGTACCCGGAGCGCCATATTGCAGGTAATATTTGCCCTTGTGCTTGGTCATCCAGGCGCCTTCCATGAACGGGTCAAGGAAAGTATCGTCCATGTATTCGCCAAAGCGCTGCCAGCCATAACGCCAGGGTTCCAACAGGTACATCTCTTTACGGGTGCCGATGGGTTGCAGGGTCGACCTGTTTATTTCGATGCCATACATGGGGTAGCGGTTGCTGCTGCCATTATACATATACAGGCGCTGGTTATCATCTACAAAAAATGCAGGATCCCACCCGCCTATTTCAAACGAATCAACAGCTTCCGTCCACTTGTTGTTCTTGGGGTCGGTGCTTACCCAAATCGGAAAATCGGATGTGTAGGTGGAGCCAAACACACACAGCGAATCGCCCATCACCCATACGGCGGGGGCACAGAGTTCGTCATATACTTTGTGGTAAGGCTTTAAGAAAAAGCGCTGTACAAAGTTCCAGTTCACCATATCCGGGCTCCACCAGTATCCCCACTGGTTGGTAGAAAAAAGGTAGTAATCACCTTTATAAGTAACGATCACCGGGTCGGCGGTGGCGCGGTGCCGTCCCCATTCCGAGAAGTTGGGAATGGGCGTGTAGCCATAATCGATATTAATCGGGTTGCAGTAGGTTTTTTGTTGGGCAACAGCCGAAACTGTGCCAGCCAGCAAGCTGAAAAGAAGGATCAAATGGCGCATAGCAAGGGGATATGACTGAAGGTAAACAATCAGCGTGGCATCTGGATTCAGGTGTTTCTCCGGCGTTTGGAAGCTTTTTTCCACTGGTCCTTGCCACAACGGCCACAGTTGTGTTTTTGCGCAGCTTTCAGTTCCTGCGCCCTACCGCAAAAAGTGCAGGCATACATGCCATCCTGCGGCAGGCTGCCGCTGGTAAATTCTTCCATATCGGGCAGTATGGGCAAGCCATAGCGCAGGTCTTTTTCATCAACATAATACACGCTCACTTCGCCATTGTTTTCCAACACCGCCTGCTCAACCTGCCCCAGGTGCGCAATGGAATGCAACCTTAGCTGCGTGAACAATTCATCGAAGGCAATGGGTTCCTTCCTGAAGTTTTCCACGATAAATTCTCCGTCTTTAATGATACAGGTAGGATTGCCTTCAACCAGGCTTTCAAACCTGCGGCTGCGGCTGATCAGGTAGGTAACAAACCGGTAAAGGCTAATAACGATGGTAAAAACCAGGATGCTAGGCAACAGGCCTACATCTTTATAAAACATGGGGTCGCCAGCCGCCGAACCAAGCCCGATGATGACACCCAGCTCGAAAACAGACAGTTGTTTGATACCTCTTTTGCCCAGCAGGCGGAGGCTAACCACGATTACCGTAAACATGATGGTTGTGCGCAGTACGGTCTCTGCAAGAAAGGACCAGCTTTCTCCACCCAGGAGCAATTCGTCCCATTTCATAAACCAATTTTCCTGGTATGCTGTAATTGCTGTGCCAGCCAGGATAATGCAACCTGCAGCATAAAAAAGAAGTAGCAGAATAGAAACAGATTTCCTTGCAACACAAGGCCATGCCTTTTATAAACCAACGGCATTGTATACCCGGTTTCCTGAACCGGGTGTTTAAAACAAACTGCTTTGCTTGGGAACAGGCGCTTGCAGCGAGAGGCCGCAACGCCGGTTGAGTCTTTCAATCCAGTAGGTGGCCAGTTCCAGTACAGCGCCATCGCTATTGGGGTGTAAAAAGATATAGGCTTCTTCCAGCCCCTGGTCTATCCAGCTTGCAAGGCGGTCGGTCCAGGCATCAATGCGCTGAAATGACAGTGGGTGGGTTTGGTTGCACACAAAGCGCAGAAAGAATTTGGGGATGGGCAGGTGCATGTGCACAATATCCCTGCGGCCCGGCGTGTCTGTAATTACGGCGCCAATATCCAGCTGCCGCAACACCTGCATCCAGGTAGCTACTGCGTCAGCACTTTCATACCAGCCTGGGTGCCGCACTTCCAAAAAGTAAGTATGCTGTTGGGGCAAGGTCGCCAGGTATTTGAATAAAGCATGCCGCGAAGTGAGCGGAAAGCTTTCGCTTGTTTGTAAAAAAGCAGGACCTAAGTGCGGGCCAAATGCTTCTATACTTTCCATGAATGCATGGGTGAGGTCCGCCGTGTTTTCAAAATTGCTGTAGTGCGAAATGCTTTGTGGAAATTTGGGGCAGTATTTAAAATCGCGGTCCTTTGCTGCAGCAGCCCACTGGGCAATTACTTCGGGGCTGTAAACATTGTAGTGCGTAGCATTGAGTTCGGCAGCATTAAAATACTGCGGGTACAACTGCCTGAAGTTTTTTGCAGGTGTTTTGGGCGGATAAAGGGTACCTACCCAAGATGCATCGCCCCAGGTGCTTGCACCCAGGAAAACTTTAGGCACCTTAACCCTGTTACCTAGTAATGTATCCTGGTTGAACAAGGGATCAGGCGGTAAAGTGAAATCTATAGCGGACAGCAACGCGTCCGGAACGGCACCAAATTTCATACAGGAATAAAGATAAAGGTATGCAAAAGAGATACCCTGATTGACGGTAACCGCAGCTGGTACCAACATGCAGTTGCACTTATTAAACTGCAACTGCAATGAATGCTGCAGGCCGGGCATACCTATTGCAACGGCTGATGCAAAACATAGGTTATGGCAACCTCGAAAACAAAGGGTAAAAAAGTAACAGCAAAAAAAGCAAGTGCCAAGAGCACTGCTGGCAAGCGCACCGCTCCAAAGAAGGCGGCTGCAAAGAAAGGTGCCAATAAATCGGCACCCGCTAAAAAAACGGCGGCTAAAAAGACTACTGCAAAAAGAAGTGCAGGAAAAGCGGCAGCAAAGAAAACTGCCGTAAAAAAAGCAGCACCAAAGAAGGCCAGTGCTAAAAAGGCCTCCGGTAAAACGGCTGCTAAAAAGTCGGCACCCAAGAAAGCCGCAACTAAAAAAACCAGCGCCCGAAAAACTGCTGCCAAGAAAACCACAACAAAGAAATCAAATGGTGGAAAAACCAATAAGCTGGGTGTAAAAAACTCTCTTGTCAACAACATCAACGCACATAAAAAGAAGGGCGACTCCAAACCTAAAAAGAAGTCCAGCATTTCAAAAGATGCCTACAAGGATATGCAGGATCACTGGGATAAAAAGTAAGTGCTTTCAACCGGTAGTACTGCATTTTTTCCTGCCTTATTGCAGACCACCTGTAGCCTGCAATATGCCTGCGAACTGATGGTTTGGCTGTTGCAAACGGGCAGTCAGCATAAATTGTTCAGGCCTTTTTCAAACCACTAAATCAGGCTACATACAAACTATGTTATAGCTGCTGGCTATGCCTTTACCGGGCCCCTGCATCTTTCTCCATTTTTGTACCCAGGTACCAGCCGAGGGCACCGCCGGCAAGCAGACCGGCGGTGGCTCCGGTAATGCTCCCTCCGGATGCAAAATAGCCGATCATAGCACCAAAAACAGCTACCAGCAAGGCCCACATCAAATGACCTGAGGTGCGCTGGGATGTTGGTATATCTGCTGTGTGTTTAGCAGGGCGTCCTGCCCTTTTACGGCTTTGTGCCATATGCAATCGTTTCCCAAAAGATACATCTTTACCGGGGCTGTCCCAAGCAGCAATGGTTTCCAAAAAGGAAATACATTTTTCAGCAACCGTTTTACTACTTGTTTGTAGTATGATGTATCCGCTTTGTGCACCAGGGTTGCAGCTCGGAAAAAAGGCGCTACATTATCGAACAATTCTTTTGTTGTTGTGTTGATTTCACGATTGCTGGCTATTTCTTCTCTCTTCTAGAACGCTCTGTTAACCTATCCCTGACTCGTGTGTTGAAAAGCATCCGTGATTGCTTTGGTTTTGTCATCAACTAAAACCACATACATATGAACCCCCTTCTGCTGGACATTGGCACACCAATAGCCAATGACAATTACGTTGCCTTTACTTTCTTCATTGGCTGCATGGCCATGATGGCTGCCTCTGTGTTTTTCTTTTTCGAACTTGGTAATACCGAGAAGCCATGGCGCACTTCGGTACTTGTTTCGGGCCTCATCACGTTCATTGCTGCCGTGCACTACTACTACATGCGCGACTACAATCTTGCTACCGGGCAGTCGCCTACTTTCTTCCGGTATGTAGACTGGATTCTGACCGTGCCGCTGATGTGTGTTGAGTTCTACCTCATCACCCGTAAGAGCGGAGCTAAAATCGGCTTGTTGTGGAAACTGATTACCGCCTCTGTGGTGATGCTCATCACCGGCTATATTGGAGAAGCCATCTACGGGCAGGAAACCCAGAGCTGGGTTTGGGGTTTTGTATCGGGTTTGGCTTACTTCTACATCGTGTACCTGGTATGGGCTGGGGATGTGAAAAAGCTTGCCGATGCCGCTGGTCCTGCCGTTGCCAGGGCCAACAATGCGCTGGCCTGGTTTGTATTGGTGGGATGGGCAATCTACCCCATCGGATATATTGCCGGTACTGCAGGTGGTTTCTTTGGCATTCCCATGTTGCGGGGTCTTTCTATGGACATAGTGTACAACATCGGTGATGCAGTAAACAAAATCGGTTTTGGTTTAGTGATCTATGCACTCAGCCGCTCCGAAAAAGTTATTTCCCTTCCTGCCCGTGCTACTACCGGTTCCGGTACTGCCTCGCAGGAGCGTCAGAATGTAGTTTTAGAGACAGAATAATAGCCATGTCGACCGGCCTTTCCAGGCCGGTCTCTTTTTCTGTTTTATGCGCCCATACTTACACACATACTTGCCTTATCTGTTGCCTGCAATGCTGCTGATTGTATTGGAGCAGATGATGGTGGGCTTCAGTTTGACTACACAACTGGTGTTGTTGGCTGTTGCTATGGCTACTACCGGCATTCCGCATGGCGCTCTCGATTACCTTATTTTCCGGCAACAAGAGCAAAGCGCCGGCCGTAAATATTCCCTGTTCCGTTTTCTCTGCTACTATCTTGGATTGATGGCCTTTTATGCTTTGTTCTGGTGGATCAATCCCGGTCTATCCCTATTGCTTTTCCTGCTGATTGCTTCCTGGCATTTTGCCGATAATGATTTTTCTGCTTTGCCGCTGCATCATAAAGCAGACAACCTGATCCGCGTAGCGTTTGGCGGCTGGCTTTTACTGGTATTGATTTTTGGTCATACTTCCGAAATCCTGGTTTACCTGCAACAGATTGTGGGCACCCAAAACTTTTTATTGCGCTTTGCCCAATGGTACAGGCCATACGAGGCCGCAGTGTTTTGGATGGGCCTGCCAGGATGGATACTAATGCTATGGATGCGTTTGCGCTGGCAGGGACTTGTGTTCCGCCAGTTTCAATCCATTATCACTTTGATGTTCCTGCTTTTTTTATGCCGGCAGTTGCCTTTGATCGTAGGCTTTGCTGTGTATTTCGCCATTTGGCATTCCTTGCAATCATTCCGTTCCATCTGGTTATACCTGCGTAGTAATAATAAGTTGTTCCGTTCGGTACGACAACTGGTGGTGCCCGGATTGCCGTTTGTGCTTGGCGCTTTTTTCGGACTTATTTTATTCTTCTTTTGGAGTAGTGCTGCACCCGATGCACTTACGCCCCTCTGGATATTTCTCTCCCTTATTACTTTGCCCCATGGGTTATTGATGCACGAAGTTTTTGTTCAAGGAACAAAAAAAAAGCAGGCTTCTTAGCCCCATTAGGGATCAGTCTTTTTTCGGAACGATGCGGTAATCTTTATCATTTATTCCCTGCAATCCCCTTTTCTTTTTAGGTATGCTATCTGGCTCCTGTTGCTTGCCGGGTGGTGGGCTGATTGCGGCAACCGATGTGCTAGAATCTTTAGGTGGTGTAACAACTTTTACAAAATCGGGTATCGCTGTTGTTGTATCCTGATAGCTTACTATGGTGCCTGCTGCATTTGCCGCCTCCTGCTTCGGTTTGCCGGGTGGTGCAGGGGATTGTTTTGCAGGGGACAGTGCTGTTTGTAGGGTATCCCTGGTGGGTGCAACTGAAGAGGTTTCAATAGGTTGTGGTTGTGATTTGGTCGGAGGTGATTGAAAGTAATAATAGGCAAACAAGGCGCCCACAAAGGCAAGGAAAGCTGCCCCGATCCATAAACCGGTGCCAACGGGTGGATCGGTAGGAACAGGTACATCACCACCGTTATCATCGGTAGGCAGGTCCAGGTCAAGCTGCGCTTCTATTCTTGCCCAGATGGCATCGGCCATATCGGGTATGGGCAGCTCGTCCAGCTTGCTGGTGATGATAACTTCGTATCGTTCCTTTTGGGGCATCAGTTATATAGTGACTGTAGCTGTTGTTGTAGTGTTTTGCGGGCTTCGCTCAGGTGCCATTTCGAAGTGCCTTCGCTGATGTTGAGGCGTTGGGCTATTTCGCGGTGGTTATAACCTTCCACTGCGTACAATACAAACACGGCATGTGTTGCAGGCGGCAGCCTTTTGATCAGGTTCATGATCTCTTCGGCGCCCATCTGCTCCAGGGCCGCATTGTTAATAAATGCTGGTTCATCTACAGTTTCCAGTTCTACTTCTTCGCTAAAACGGCTGCGTGTTTTAATGTGGTCAAGCCCTTTGTTGATCACGATGCGCTGTATCCATGCGTGGAGGGAACCTTTCGCCGCATCAAAGCTGGCAATGCTTTTAAACACCTTGATAAATGCATGGCTCAGGATGTCGGCAGCATCGTGCTCGTCGCGGCTATACCGCAATGCAATACGCATGGCAAAACCATAGAACCTGCGGTACAGGCCTTCCTGCGCACTGCGCCTGTTGGCGCGGCAGCCATCCAGCAGTTCCTGTATGTCGCGTTCTATGGTTTGCACGTGGGTGAGCTATTTTGCCACAAAGGCTTAAAAGAAGAATGATGCACAAACTGGTTCGTCGGGGGTAATCCGTACCAATGCTACAAGCTAGTTGCTGCCGGTTGGAATATTATCCCTGTCTTTTGCTACATCCTGCATCCGCTTCAGCATAATGGCCGATGCAATGGACGACAGCAGCAATTTATCCGGAGCTTCCAGGTCGTTGTACAACCAAACGGCATTGTCCAGTATATCAATAATACCAACCACGCCATCGTCCATCCGCAGTTCGTAGCCTGCAAGTAGAGGGCCGCCAAATACCTTCATTGGCTTGCCTTTTTTCGACTTCATTTCTTCCAGCCGCAGCGGCCTGATGGCTACATTGTCCTTGCCGTTGGTGGCATAGCCTTCCTCTTCCACAAAGGGCCGGTCGAAGAGTTTGCGGGCCGTATCCTTATTTGCATCATACCGGTTTACCAGCACCAGCGACCAGGGCTGCGGGTCTTTCTGGCTGATGGGCAGAATGGCAGCGGTAAATGCATATTCATACCTGCGGGTGCGGCTTACATCGCCAAGGAAAGGGTTGTTGCTTTTGTACACCAGGTCGTTCTCGCGGAACTTTTCCGTAGCATAAATCTCCGTGATGTTTTTACCATCGGAAAGGGTGTACTGGAACTTGTTGCGTTGCGACAGGTTGCGTTTGTCGGTATCTATATGAATCACCCGCATTAGCATTTCCTCGGGCCGCAACCCGAACCTGGTGTATTGTACAGAAGAGGTGAAATCCCAGCCGCGTTTGATGGCTGATGTATGATAATTGCCAAAGGACAGTTGCTGGTTGATCATCCACCCGTTCAGTCCTTTTACAGCCATGCGGGTGGCTTCTTTTTCAAATTGGGATGGTACCGATACCTTGGCTGCCGTGCAGGAAGCAAGTGCGGTAAGGATCAGGAGGTTTTGCAGCAGTTTCATCTTAATAAGTTTAAGGGTGTTAAGCTTTGGTCTTCCAGGTTAATTGCCTGCATAGGTATACACCGTTTTGGTATGGTACAGGTTTTCGCCGTTGATGCCGTTTTTGTAGTGCAGCAACAAGGTGGTAGGGTACCCATCCGCATCATAGGTGTACTCGTATTTATAAGGCTCGGCTGAAGGGATGGCACCCGTGTAGCTTTTCTCCCGACCCAGTGTATTGTTCTGCGACAGGTTGGAAAGAAACAGGTTTGGGTAATTCAGGTGCGCCCTGGGGTTGATGTTGTGATCGTAAGTAAAGGTGCCGCCTTCACCACCGCCCCTTGAGCTGCGGGCTGTTTCCGCTACCTTATTGCCATTCCGGAACTGCATCTCGTAACTCAGGTTATATCCATTGTTGTATTGGTGATAAATGGAAATGTCATCACCATAATAAGCCACAGTTGCCTTGGTTGCATTATCGTAACTGGTATTGTCCATGGTTGCAATACGGCCGGCGCCATTATAGGTAAACAGGGTGGTGCCCACATGGCGGTTGTTGGCAATATCCGACCTTTTGATTTCTGTAAGCTTACCGCCTGTGTAAAAGAACCGGTCGGTGAGGTGATGGCGCAGCTCGGCTTCAGAAATTTTCTTCTGGTAAAAACGTACTTCATGCAAGCTGCCGTTGCTGTTGTACTGGTATTCGGTTTTGCCCTGCGGCCGGTACTCGCCTGCGGCAAAAATGTACTGGGCTTCCGATACTAGTTGTTTCGCTGCCTTTTGGCTGCCCAGCACCAGCACCTGTAAAGTATCCAGCTGACTGCGGCCAAGCGTTTGTTCGGATTGTACTTTCCACTGTTCCATTTTGAAATGAGCCTTGGCAGTATTGGCAGGCAGCGACAAAGTATTGGTACCGGGTTCCAGCGTCAGCTGCTTTTGTGTTGATTGACCCGTACTATCCCATACTTCCATGGAAAGGGTTGCAGGAATGCTGTCGTACAGGAGCGTACCCACCTGTATGGCTGCTTTGATGCGCACCTGGAGCAGTGCCGGTGGAACAGGGTTTTCGGGAGGTATAGGGTTGGTGGGTTTTCCAGGAACAGGATTTTGGGGTATTGGTTTGCCAATGGGGATGGGTAACTGTTCCTTATTGCATGCAGTTAACAACAACAGCAGCAAGGCGAACAGGAGCGCGGGGTTCATCAGGTTTTGTTTCATAAACATGGTTTTGGGTTTTAGCAGTTAGGTCTTGTTTGCGACCTTATTAGCAATACCCCCAACCAGCAGCAAAGCGTTGGGTAGGACTTTTGCCTTTAACGTTTCTTTTGCTTTTGGGCAAATGGCACCTATGAACGCGGCGTTTGGCGAAACATGCGGCAACCATCTATCAGCCCATAGAAAACAACCATAAGAATCAGACATTAACCTGACATGTGGTGCGGGGTTTGTAACCACATTTGCACTTCACTGAAAGGATCTACTTATGGCTTTATTATTTGAACCCTTAGCATTAAGAAGCATTACCCTGCGCAACCGCATTGCAGTATCACCCATGTGCCAGTATTCGGCCGAAGATGGCTTTGCCAACGACTGGCACCTGGTGCACCTGGGCAGCCGTGCCGTGGGTGGTGCGGGCCTCATCATACAGGAAGCAACGGCCGTTAGCCCCGAAGGGCGTATCTCTCCGGGCGACCTCGGCATCTGGAAGGATGAACACATTCCTTTCCTGCAACGGATGAATCAATTCATTGCAGCGCAGGGTGCTGTTCCAGGCATCCAGCTGGCACATGCGGGCCGCAAGGCCAGCCACGATGTGCCCTGGCGGGGTGGTGCTGCACTTACACCCGAACATGGTGCCTGGCAAACCGTTGGTGCCAGTGCGCTTGCATTTTCCGACCATACACCGGCGCCTGTTGAACTGGACGCTACCGGTATTCAAAAAGTGATCGCCGACTTTGTTGCTGCGGCACAAAGAGCATTACAAGCAGGTTATAAAGTAGTGGAAATACATGGGGCGCATGGTTACCTGCTGCACTCGTTTTACTCACCGCTTTCCAACCAGCGCACCGATGCTTATGGCGGATCGTTCGATAACCGCATTCGGTTGCTTTTGGAAGTAACCGCTGCCGTGCAGGAAGTGTGGCCCAAAGAACTACCCATCATTGTACGTATCTCTGCTACCGATTGGGAAGAGGGCGGCTGGACCGCTGAAGATTCCATTCAGCTTGCGCTGCGCCTGAAAGAGATGGGTGTAGACCTTGTTGATTGCTCTACCGGTGGCAATACGCCCGCGGCAAAGATCCCCGCTGGCCCTTTGTACCAGGTAGGCTATGCAGAAAAAGTAAAGCAGGGTGCCGGTATCAAAACCGGTGCGGTAGGCATTATCACCAAGGCTGCCGAAGCAGAAAATATTTTACAGCAGGGCCAGGCCGACCTCATTGTGATTGCCCGCGAGTTTTTGCGCGATCCTTATTTCCCGCTGCATGCGGCAAAAGAACTGGAAGTGGACGTAGAATGGCCTGACCAGTACAAGCGGGCAAAGCGTTAGGCAGTTATAGATCTTCCATCTCTCCAAGAGATGGAAGATCTGATTCCTACACACCAATCTTTGGCGGCGCAGCATCCAGTTGTTCCAGTTCGGTTTCTGTAAATACACGGGAGCGGGTGAGGAAACGCACACCCAACGGTATTTCCAACGAAAAGGAGCTGCCCCTTCCGGGTGTTACATCCAAGATCAGTTGGGTATGTTTCCAGTACTCCCACTGGTCTTTGTTCATATAAAAAGGACAGCCTTCTATATCACCAAGCAGCACATCGGTACCGCCAATTTTGAATTCACCCAGGGTAAAACACATGGGTGATGAGCCGTCGCAGCAACCGCCGCTCTGGTGAAACATCAGCGGCCCGTGCTTGGCTTTCAGTTGCGCAATCAACTCCTTTGCCTTATCGGTAGAGAGCACCCGTTGTACCATAATGTGTCAATTAAAATAGTTCAGGAAATAGCAGTGCTGTTAGCCTGCAATTGAGCCTTCAACTTTTTACAAAACAACAAAGCAGCAACCCGGGAGTTGCTGCTTTTGTCTATAATAACCAAACTGTCTAGAAAAATCCAAGCTTCTGCTTGCTGTAGGAGATCAGCATGTTCTTGGTTTGGCGGTAGTGGTTGAGCATCATCTTGTGTGTTTCGCGGCCAAAGCCCGACTTCTTATATCCGCCAAAGGGAGCATGTGCAGGGTAAGCATGGTAGCAGTTGACCCAAACACGGCCGGCCTGTATGGCGCGGGGCACGGTGTAGAGTTCATGTGCATCGCGGGTCCACACGCCGGCACCCAAACCGTAGAGGGTATCATTTGCGATCTCGATGGCTTCCTCAACGGTTTTGAAGGTAGTTACCGATGTTACCGGGCCAAAGATCTCTTCCTGGAATACCCGCATTTTGTTGTGTCCTTTGAAAATGGTAGGCTCGATATAGTAACCTTCCTCCAGGCCCTCGTTGCGGTAAGCACGGCCACCACACAACACTTCAGCACCTTCCTGCCGGCCGATATCGAAATAGCTCAGGATCTTGTTGTACTGGTCTTCCGAGGCCTGCGCACCCATCATGGTGGTTTTATCCATGGGGTCGCCCAGCTTAATGGCCAGCGTGCGTTTTACCACCCGCTCCATGAACTTGTCGGCAATGCTTTCGTGCACCAGTATGCGGCTGGGACAGGTACAAACCTCACCTTGGTTGAGGGCAAACATCACAGCACCTTCAATGCATTTGTCAAAATATTCATCATCGGCATCCATCACGGATGGGAAGAAGATATTGGGGCTCTTGCCACCCAGTTCCATCGTAACGGGGATCAGGTTTTCGGAAGCGTATTGCATGATGAGGCGGCCGGTAGTGGTTTCGCCGGTAAAAGCCACCTTGCTGATGCGGGGTGAAGAGGCGAGGGGCTTGCCTGCTTCAATACCAAAACCGGTAACGATATTGAGTACACCGGCGGGGATCAGGTCGCCTACCAGTTCCATCAGGCACATAATGGAAGTAGGTGTTTGCTCGGCAGGTTTTACCACCACGCAACAGCCTGCGGCCAGTGCCGGGGCAATTTTCCAGGCAGCCATCAGCAGCGGGAAGTTCCAGGGAATGATTTGTCCTACCACACCGATGGGTTCGTGTACCTGCAGGCTCAGGGTTGTTTCGTCGTGTTCCGAGAGGGTGCCTTCTTCTGAACGGAGCACCCCTGCAAAGTAGCGGAAATGGTCTACCACCAGCGGCAGGTCGGCAGCGAGGGTTTCGCGGATAGCCTTGCCGTTGTCGATGGTTTCGATAGCTGCCAGCAGTTCCAGGCTCTGCTCAATGCGGTCGGCAATTTTGAGTAGTACATTACTGCGCTGCTGTACCGATGTTTTGCTCCAGTAAGGGAAAGCCGCCCACGCAGCATCAATGGCGCGGTCAATGTCTTCGGCATTGCCGCGGGCAGCCTGGGTAAACACTTTGCCATCTACAGGGGAGATATTGTCGAAATACTCGCCGGAAGCAGGCTTGGAAAACTGGCCGTTGATGTAATGATCGTAACGGTCTTTAAAAGTTGGGCGTTGCACCAGGGTGGTGGGTTGCGCCATAGTTGCGGTAGACATATGCAAGCAAATTTTTAGTTGCCTGAAGTTGGTAAAAGGCTTTGGTGCGGCATTATACAATCGTATTGTTTTATAGCACGATTGTACTAAAAGCTGG
>NZ_MTFE01000010.1:4709380-4749083 GCF_001953305.1 Cnuella takakiae | reverse complement strand
AGGAAAGACAGGAAAGACAGGAAAGACAGGAAAGACAGGAAAGACAGGAAAGACAGGAAAGGTTTTGGCTGCGCAAGTTAAGTGTAGAAAGCTTATTCGACCTTCAACAGCTTGTCATGCCGACGCATGTCGGCATCCCCTTTGAAAACAGGGTGCCCGAAAGTAGAGGGAGATGCCGACATGCATCATCATGACAATATCCTTATCTTCTGTCATGCTGAAGCAAATATTCAAATTTTCCAAAGCAACAGGCCGCCTACCCTAAACCTTGTCTTTCCCCAAATTGCTTTATCTTAATCCAAACGATTGATTGCCTTGGCTCAAAAAAATACCTTGCGGCCCGTTGCGCTGACGCCATCCCAAAACCTCCAGACCCTGGTGGAGAACCGCCGCATTTTTAACCTGCACAATTGCGAGCTCAATGTTTTTGAAAGCTACCGCGAAGCTTATGATGTAGCCCTCACCTTTCCTGATTTTGTGATTACCAGCATGGTGCGGGGTAAAAAGGTGATGCACCTTGCCGAAGCACCTGCATTCGATTACCTGCCCGGCGAGTCGGTGATTGTGCCGGCGCACCAAACCATGCTGATCGATTTCCCGGAAGCATCTGAAGCCAACCCCACCCAGTGTATCGCATTGGCTGTAGATGAAAGCTATATCCGCAGTACCATCGAATACCTCAACCAGTATTACAACAGTGACCCAGACAGCAAAACGCAGTGGCAACTGCATTGCAATAAATTTCACTTCGATAACGATGAAGAAGTAACTGCCCTCATCAATAAGTTGATCCGTATTTGCAGTAGCACCGACAAGGCCAAGAATGTATATGCTGATCTAAACCTGAAAGAACTGTTGATCCGCCTCATTCAAAGCCAGCACCTCGAGCAGGTGCGCAACGACATGCAGTCGGGGGACAATGCATCGAGGCTGCAATACGTAATGCGGTATATCCACGAACATCTTACAGATAAGATCCTGGTTGATCAGTTGTGCCGTAAAGCCTACCTGAGCCGCAACCACTTCTTCAAATGGTTCCGTGAACAGGTAGGCATTACTCCGCTTGAATACATCATTAATGAACGCATCAAACTAGCTAAGCAGTTGCTGTCCAACCCCCGTCTTTCCCTCGCGGAAATAAGCCAGCAGTGTGGCTTTTCAGATGTCAACTATTTTGTTCGCCTGTTTCGTAAAGTGGAAGGCATTACACCGGGCAGCTACCAGAAGATGCAGTGGCTGGGGTGAGAGGATTTCGGATGTATGATTTCGGATTTCGGTAGTTGTTGAAATGCGAAGGCCTTAAACAAGGAGTAATGCTCCGAAATCATTAATCGACATCCCATGCTTTCGGCACCTTGTTTGGAGGTACAGGGAAACGAGGTGTATGAAGATTGCAGATGTGCTGGAAAGCGGCATTACCGGGGTTACTACTTTAAGTTTGATACAGGAAGCACTGGGTAAGATGAACGGGGACGAACCCCATACCATGCTCCATAAGTCGGATACCATTAAGCAACTACAAAAAGGAAAGAAAAGCGGCAAGAAGTCCAAGGAACTCTATGTAAACCTTGCTGGTGAGTTGCTGGGACATGCCGGTTTATTTGGCTTATCGGGACTGGGCAAAAAGAAAAATGCAATATTACGTGGTGGATTGCTGGGTGCGGCTGCGGGTCTGGCTATTGCTTTCCTGGATAATGATAATGACACAAGCAAACAGGCCATCCATGCCGATGGCAGGATGTACGATGCCGAAGCAGAAGCGATGCGGCAAAAGATAGTTACTGTAACCCTTTATACCCTTGGCGGTGTACTGGCTGGTGCGGCTATAAAAGCCATGAACAACAAGAAAATAAAAAAGACCAAAGTGGTAAAAGGCCTCAAGAAAGCCGAACGTAAGTTAAAGGCAGGAAAATAATCCTGCCTTTAACTTACGGCCTGAAACGGAAGGAAATACCTGTTGCCATAAAATAATCTGGCGCTTCGTGCGACAGTCCTTTGCCCGCAATTAAATCCAGTTTTACATTACGGCTAATATAGTAGCCAAGGCCTGCATCAATTACATGCTCTGCTCCATGGCCTTGTTGCCACCGACCATAAGCTTCTACAAATACCTGCCAGTGCCGGCCAACGTTAAGCTGCGGCTCTATGCTGAACATCCAGCGTGGATTGGTGCTTTCGCCGTCCCATTCCGTGCCGGCATTATAATCCAGTTCCAGGTTGTCGGTTAATTTGTTTTCCATCAGCAGGCGCACCAGCGGAAAAACGTGTGGCACCTGGTAGGCATGGGCTGCAAGGGTAGGGATGCCCGCCATGACCAATAAAGTTGTTTTAGGTACCCAGGCGTTTTCCTCAAGCAAAGG
The DNA here is from genome assembly GCF_001953305.1 of Cnuella takakiae. GTDB lineage: Bacteria > Bacteroidota > Bacteroidia > Chitinophagales > Chitinophagaceae > Flavisolibacter > Flavisolibacter takakiae. The sequence continues at coordinate 4,746,723 of NZ_MTFE01000010.1, read as the reverse complement.
TGTTTTAAATCCAACCTGTATCGGTTGCAAGCCATAAGCCGCTTCTTGTTTGGAATAGGTTTTTTCATCAGCGGCATCCAGTTCCAACCTCAATTCCAGTTTTTTAGAAAGGCCGTATCGAACGGTGCTGCGCGGATGAAAAAGAATGTAGTCGTGTCCGGAGCCTTCTTTGCGTATGCCGGCTTCAAATTGGAGATAGCCCTTGGAAACCAGGTTAGGCGACTGGCTTTCGCTGGGCCTTTCCGCAGAGATGGTGTCTTCCTGTGCCTGCAAACAAGTAATACTTGCTATTCCCAATGCACACAATACAAAACGCTTCATAACACATCTGTTTGTGTGTTTATGAAAAATTTTGTGCCATCCATGTAGCGTCGAACATTGTTGTAAAAGAAATAGCCCTGAAGGAATCCGATCCTCCAGGGCTATCAACGAAGCGTCCTGTTTGGTAGAAACCGTTGAAACGGTTTTCCACCGTTTTCTTTCCTTGCCCCACCCACGGTTAAAACCGTGGGCTAAAGTTCAGCTCCACTTTTGCATCAGATTCATATTAATCCTTCAAAAATCCTGCAAATCACCGGTTCTACATGCTGCGCCTATACTGTCCACCCACTTCATACAAAGCATGCGTGATCTGTCCCAATGAACAGTATTTCACCGTTTCCATTAACTCCGCAAACAGGTTGCCATTGCTGATGGCCACTTCTTTCAGTCGTTTCAACGCGGCATCCCGCTGCTCCGCGTTTCGTTGCCAGAAAGCCTGCAGGTTCTGGATCTGCAATTCTTTTTCTTCCTGCGTGGCGCGGATCACTTCTGCCGGCAACACCGTGGGACTACCCGCTTTATTCAGGAAGGTATTCACACCAATGATGGGCAGCTCGCCGGTATGTTTCAGGTGCTCGTAATGCAGGCTCTCCTCCTGGATCTTGTTGCGCTGGTACATGCGTTCCATGGCACCGAGTACACCGCCCCTTTCGGTAATGCGGTCAAACTCCTGCAGTACTGCGTCTTCCACCAGGTCGGTGAGTTCTTCAATAGCAAAGGAGCCTTGTATGTTGTTCTCCGTTTTTGCCGAACCCAGTTCGCGGTTGATGATCAGCTGGATAGCCATGGCACGGCGTACGCTTTCCTCGGTAGGCGTGGTGATGGCTTCATCGTAGGCGTTGGTGTGGAGGCTGTTGCAGTTGTCGTAAATGGCATAAAGCGCCTGCAGCGTAGTACGGATATCGTTGAAATCGATCTCCTGTGCATGGAGCGAACGGCCGCTGGTCTGGATATGGTATTTCAGCTTCTGGCTGCGGTCGTTGCCGCCATATTTCTGCTTCATGGCCTTGGCCCAAATGCGGCGGGCCACACGGCCGATCACGCTGTATTCGGGATCCATACCATTGCTAAAAAAGAAGGACAGGTTGGGCGCAAAATCATCGATGTGCATGCCGCGGCTCAGGTAATACTCTACATAAGTAAAACCATTGGCCAAAGTAAATGCCAGCTGCGTGATGGGGTTGGCGCCGGCTTCGGCAATATGATAACCGGAGATGGAAACGCTGTAGAAGTTGCGCACCTTTTCGGTGATGAAATACTCCTGCACATCACCCATCAGCTTCAGGGCAAACTCGGTGGAGAAGATACAGGTGTTTTGCGCCTGGTCTTCCTTCAGGATATCGGCCTGCACGGTGCCGCGCACACTTTGCAGGGCTTTTTGTTTGCACTGCTGGTACACATCAGCAGGCAGCACCTCATCACCGCTCAGGCCCAGCAGGCGTAGTCCCAAGCCATTATTGCCATTGGGCAAATTATCGGGTGCCGACGGGTTAAAATAGCGGGGGCGGCCCAGCTCTTTGAACTTGTTGTTATAAGCCTGTTCCACTGCATCCCACAAACCATTTTGCTCCATATACTTTTCACATTCCTGGTCGATGGCAGCATTCATAAAGAAAGCCAGTAGCATCGGTGCAGGTCCGTTGATGGTCATGGATACCGAGGTCTTGGGGTCGCAAAGATCAAAGCCGCTGTATAGTTTCTTGGCATCATCAACGGTGGCGATGCTAACGCCGCTGTTGCCTACTTTACCGTAAATGTCGGGGCGGTGTGCAGGGTCTTCACCATACAAGGTAACACTGTCAAAAGCAGTGGACAGGCGCTTGGCAGGCTGCCCTTCCGATACATAGTGAAAGCGTTTGTTGGTACGCTCGGGGCCGCCTTCACCGGCAAACATACGGGTGGGATCTTCGCCTGCACGCTTTAATTCAAATACGCCTGCGGTGTAAGGAAACTCGCCGGGCAGTGCTTCCTGCAATTGCCAGCGCAGGATGTCACCCCAGTCTTTGTATTTGGGTAAAACAACTTTGGGAATGCGGGTGCCGCTCAGCGAGGTGGTGGTCAGCGGCTGGCGGATTACCTTGTCGCGCACCTGATATTCAAAGAAGTCGGCGTTGTATTTTTTTACCACCTCGGGCCATTGCTCAATCAGCTTGCGGCAGGAGGGGTGGAGGCGTTCTTCAAAGGTTTTTTTCAGAGATTCCATCTCTTTAAGAGCTGGAAGATCTTGCATCACGCCATCAATTTGATAAAGCTTCGACGCTACCGCAGATTGGTCATTTACCCAAGCATCGTAAGCACGGTTGCTATCCGCAATTTCCGATAGGTAACGTACCCGTTTAGGTGGAATGATCTGTGCCTTGGTAGTGGTATCTGCAGTGTGTGCATGCAGTTCAATGGTGCCAAAATCGGCACCTGTTTTATGCCCGATCGTAGTAATGATTTTTTTAAACAATTCGTTCACACCTGCATCGTTGAACTGTGCGGCGATAGTGCCCACCAAAGGCAGTTCATCGTCTTTGGCAGTCCACAGGCCGTGGTTGCGTTTGTATTGCTTGCGCACATCTGCGAGGGCATCGAGTGCACCGGCTTTGTCAAATTTATTGATGGCGATCACATCGGCATAATCCAGCATGTTAATCTTCTCCAGTTGCGATGCGGCGCCATACTCTGGTGTCATCACGTACAGGCTTACATCGCAGTAGTCGAGGATAGAGGCATCGCTTTGTCCCACACCTGCTGACTCCAATATAATAAGGTCGAAGCCTGCTGCCTTGCAGGTGTCCAGTGCATCCTGTACCGCACTGCTCAGTGCGGTATTATCGTCGCGGGTGGCCAGCGAACGCATGTAGGCGCGGGGTGAGGAAATGCTGTTCATCCGGATGCGGTCGCCCAGCAGTGCGCCGCCGCTTTTCTTTTTGGAGGGATCAACCGAAACAACCGCGATGGTTTTGTCTGCAAAAGCGTTGAGAAAACGGCGCACCAGTTCGTCGGTAACCGAAGATTTGCCGGCGCCGCCCGTACCGGTAATACCAAGAACGGGAAAGCGACCTTCAACTTGCAAAGCCATTCCTCCTGCAACTCCATTTTCAGCGTTGGTAATTTTCCGGGCAATGGTGCGCACATCTTTTACTTCGCCCAATGTCATTGGGGTGCTGTAAACGCCACTTCCGTTGAGGGTAAAATCGCACTGGCGGATTACATCCTCGATCATCCCTTCCAACCCCATCTTCCGGCCATCATCGGGGCTGTAAATACGGGTGATGCCATACTGGTGAAGTTCCTCAATTTCCTGGGGCAGGATGGTACCGCCGCCACCGCCAAAGATTTTGATGTGGCCGCAGCCGGCTTCTTCCAGCAGGTCTTTCATGTATTTGAAAAACTCTACGTGGCCGCCCTGGTAAGAAGTAATGGCGATGCCCTGCACATCTTCCTCGATGGCGCACTCCACAATTTCATGTACCGACCGGTTGTGGCCCAGGTGAATGATTTCGGCGCCCTTCGATTGAAGGATGCGCCGCATGATATTGATGGCCGCATCGTGCCCGTCGAAGAGCGATGCGGCCGTGACAATACGGATCTTGTTTTGTGTTTTGTAACTCATAAAATAAAATAAGCAAGCGTTGCGGCCAAAGGTACAGCAGAATGGATGCGCAGCCGTATGCAGCACTTGAGTGCCCTGGTTGGTCTTTAAAATAAATTTTGGCTCAACTGATGCACTTTGTTAAAAAACGTTAATTTGGCTTTGCATTGAAACGACTGGCTGCCATATCTTTCCTTTGCCTGCTGCTGTTTAATATCGCAGGGTACCGTCTTTGGTTCTACTATGCCGAAAGACAGGCAACAGCGCAATTGGTAGCCAACGTCGAACAGGAGCAATACAATCCTTCCGAACTCATCACCCTTACTGTTCCCCTTTCGCTACCTTATCAAACCGACTGGGCCGACTGGGAAAAAGTGCGCGGTGAAATCGAAATTGATGGTACCGTTTACCAGTATGTGCAGCGCAAGGTTTCCGGCGGGCAGATGATCCTGCAATGTTTGCCCAATCACAAGCAACAACAACTGGTGTCGGCCCGCGACCGCTTTTTTGAACTGGCCAACTCCTTCAGTGATGACCAGAAGAAAGAGGCACCGGCACATGCCATCAAGCTTACCAAACCTTCCCTTACCGATTTTGACGACCACCAGTTAAGCTGGCGCTTTTCAGCGGAGGGGCAATCCCGGCGTCAAACCTTTGTAATTACTTCCGTAGCACTGCTACATTGTGCTTTGCCTGTACACGGGCAACCTCCCGAATGGATCGGCTAAATCCCCATTTACTTTCCTGCTGGTATCAAAGCAGCTGCCTTCGTCTACGATAAGGTTGCTGTATTGTATCGCAAGTTGCTGTAAATGGCTTTGGGTTTTATGCAATGAACCTTTATGGGGACAGCCAGCTGTCCCGTCAACGATCCACCAAACCAATTTTATGCTTCGCCATATTCAACGAAGGCTGCTGCCCCTTGCGGCTGCATGCCTGTACACCCTTATCTCGCAGGCGCAAACTGACATCGACGCCATCATGATGAACCGGAACCAGTTCTGCGCCGGTTTTCAATACAACCATAGCAGCTGGGACCAATACTGGGAAGGAACGCTCAAACGCGAGAATCTTAACATCGGTACCGTTACCACACAAAGTGTTGCTGTGATGGGCAACTATGGCATTACCAAAAAGCTGAACCTGCTCTTTGGGCTGCCCTATGTTTTTACCAAAGCATCCGCCGGCACCATGGCCGGCCAGCAAGGCATACAGGATGGCATGCTGGGCGCCAAATGGAAAGCCTTCAGCCACCAGAGCGGCAAGAACAAGTATGCCCTTTTTGCCATTGGTGGCGTATCGGCGCCTTTAAGCAAGTACACACCCGATTTCCTGCCGCTTTCCATCGGGCTGCATAGCAAGCAGGCTTTCCTGCGCGGTATGGCCGACTACCAGCGGGGTAAGTTCTTTACCACGGCATCGGCTACCTACCTGTTGCGCAGCAATGTGGATATTGCCCGTACTGCCTACTACACCACCCGGATGCATTACAGCAATGAGGTGGAGATGCCCAACGCCTGGACCGCCAACCTGCGTGCCGGCTACCGCACTTCGCACCTCATCATCGAGGCCGTTGCCGACCAGATAAACACCCTTGGCGGCTTTGATATCCGCCGCAACGACATGCCCTTTATCAGCAACCGGATGAATGCCACCAACCTGGGCCTGAACATCCGCTACGAGCCCCGCTGGCTGAAGCAGGTATCCCTTACCGGTGGCGGCATGCGCACCATTGCAGGCCGCAATATGGGGCAGGCCACGGCCTTTTACGGCGGTGTGTTTTACATCTTCCAGTTTGGTAAAAAAGCAACCACCACGCAAACACGCTAACCACCATGAAACAAAGACTGATCAACATAACCCTTGGGTTTTGCCTGCTGCTTGCCGGCTGCTCTAAAGGAATTGAAGAACGCAACGATGCTTTCCCTGCCCTGACGCCTGTACAGGCCGATGTGGAAGCAGGTAGCTGGAAACCTGTACTGCTGTCAAAGGCAGATGAATTTACACTCCTTGCACCCGCCGCAACCAATACGCCTGCTTACGCTGCCGAATTGTTGGAAATAAAAGGCTGGCAGGCTAATATGAGCAACCAGCAAAAAGAGGCCATCCGCTATTGGGGCGCCGGCGGCGTATTGCGGTGGAACGAGATCATGCGCGAACTGGTAGCCAAATACAACCTGCCGCCTTACCAGAATGCCGATGGTACGTATCCTGTTCCCAGTGCTGCCAACCCATTTGCTTACCCCATGTTTCCTTTTGCCAACCCGCCTTATGCTGCACGGGCCTATGCCTATGTGGCTGCAGCGCAGTACGATGCGCTGGTGGCAGCCTGGTACTACAAAAAGCTGTACAACCAGCAGGCGCCTTACAAGGTGGATGCTGGTATCAAGGCAATGTTACCGCAAAGCGGCGTGTCCAGCTATCCTTCGGAAGGAGCTGTGCTGGCTGGCGTGACATCCGAGCTGCTGAAGCTGTTGTTTCCTGCCGAACAAAGCCTGGTGCAGCAAAAAGCCGCCGAGCAACAACTGGTGTACATCATGGCTGGCGCCAACACCCGCAGCGAGGTGGAAGCAGGCTTTGCGCTGGGTAAAATGGTAGCGCAGAAATTCGTAGGCCGTGCCCGCACCGACAATGCCGGTAAAGCGGTAGGTACTCCGGCCGACTGGAAGCAGATGGAGGCCGATTGCATCGCACGTGGCGAAATGCCCTGGAAGAGCCTGGAACTGCCTGCAAGGCCGCCCATGCTGGCGATGTTCGGCAAGGTAAAAGGCTTCCTGATGGACTCGCTCAAGGTAATATCCAGCAGGCCTGCACCACCGCCCTCAACGGGTTCCGAGCAGTTCAGAAAGGAGCTGGCCGAGATAAAAGAGTTTAGCGAAAACCCAACTGCCGAACGCATCCGCATCGTACAGTTCTGGGCCGATGGCGTGGGCACTTACACGCCTCCCGGCCATTGGAATGCCATTGCCGCCGAAGAATTTGTACAGAAAGGATTTAGTGAAGTGCGGTGGGCCCGCAACCTGGCCCTGCTCAATATGGCGATGATGGATGCCGCCATCTGCTGCTGGGATACCAAGTTCCATTACTTTAACCCACGACCTTCGCAGGTAGACCCATCCATCAAAACACAAACCGGTACACCCAATTTCCCTTCGTTTACCTCGGGCCACTCAACTTTCAGCGGCGCTGCGGCTACTTTGCTGGGTTATGTAGTACCTGAAAAAGCACAGGCCTTCCAGGCCATGGCCAACGAGGCCTCGCTTTCGCGTATGTATGGCGCTATCCACTACCGCAGCGATTGCGAAGTAGGATTGAAGATGGGCAAGGCCATCGGGGAAATGGCTATTTCCCGGGCAAGAACCGATGGCGCCGATTGATGCTTTATGGCAAACACTGCTCTCTTGTTTTAAAAAGCAGGCAGTGTTCTATACATCTGTTTCCTTGTAAAAACCACCCCTTACATTTTTCAACTTCAAAAAAAATCAACATGGCTATTGCTTCTTTTTATAAAACTGCTTTCGCTGCCCTATTTACCTGCACTCTTTTTACCAGTAATACAAATGCACAAGGCTGTGTAGCCATCCGCGGCACCGGTATGGTATGTACCAAAATGGACCATATAGAAGCCGAAACAAAGGGCTGGCAACTGAATGCCAACTACCGTTATTTCCGTTCTTTCCGCCACTTCAAAGGCCGCGAAGAACAAAAGGAAAGGCTGGAACAGCATACCGAAGTGATTAACTGGCAGCATACGTTGGACCTGGCCCTGGTGCGCAACTTTAACAACCGCTGGAGCATGGTGGTGGGCCTGCCGCTGTTGGGCAACGAGCGCTCCTCTTTATACGAACATGGCCGCACCGAAAGGCACCGTTCAGGTTCGTATGGCCTGGGTGATATGCGGGTTGTAGGTTACCATTGGCTGCTCGATCCCAACAAAAACAAAAAAGGAAATGTGCAACTGGGCCTGGGCCTGAAACTGCCTACCGGTGAAGAGAACTACCAGGATTATTTCCAAAACGTAGGACCCAACAAAACACCTGAACTGCGCCCTGTAGATCAGTCTATTCAACTGGGTGATGGCGGTACTGCTTTGATCACCGAGCTGAATGCATTCCGCAATTTCAACCAACACTTCGGATTGTACACTACGCTGTATTATATGGTAAACCCAAGGGAGGTGAATGGCGTGCGCACTTTCCGCGAAACGCTAAGCCCCACGCTGGCCAACGAAGCCATCATGAGTGTGCCCGACCAGTACATGGCTCGCCTGGGTGCCAACTACAGCCTGGGTGGCAAACTGCATGGTTTGTCCTTCCTGCTGGGTGGCCGCCTGGAAGGTATACCGGTTAAAGACCTTGTTGGTGGCAGCCTTGGCTTCCGCAGGCCCGGTTATATTATCTCCGCGGAGCCCGGTGTAAACTATATGGTGAAGAAGCTGAACTTCTTTGTTACTGCACCTATTGCCCTGGAGCGCAACCGCACCCAAAGTGTAACGGATAAAGAAACAACGGTAAAGACTGGCACCTTCCGCCAGGGCGATGCTGCTTTTGCCGACTGGGTGCTGAACCTGGGCTTCTCTGTCAAGTTCTAGGACCAGTCTGAAGTTTAAAGTTTATAGTTCAAAGTCCGGGGTTCATTGTTTGAAGTACTGCTTACACAGGCTTTCAACTTTGAACGCCGGACTTTAAACTTTCAACTGGCTCCTTCCAACTCCTGCATTTAAACTATAAACTCAAAACTATCAACTCCCTTGTCTGTCCTACTTTTGCGCGATGCAACAGTTGATAGACGCCGTTACACAATTATATACCCAATGGAAAGGCGCCGCCCCGGCGCAGGTTGATGTGCTGCCCGAAAGCGGCAGCGACCGCCGTTATTTTCGACTGCACGATGCTGCGGGTGCCACCGTTATTGGTACCACGGGTATCAATGTGCGGGAAAATGAAACCTTTATATACTTCTCCAACCACTTTACGGAAAAGGGTTTGCCTGTGCCCCGTATCCTGGCTGTAGGTGCCGACAAAACACACTATTTACAGGAAGACCTTGGTGCTGTTTCGCTGCTCAATGTACTGGAGCAGAAAGGCTATACCGAGGATGTATATGCCTTGTTCCAAGCCAGCCTCAAAGCTTTGGCCAAACTGCAGGTGCAGGGCGATGAAGGACTTGATTACGACTACTGTCTTACCAATAAGGAGTTTGGCAAGCAGGCCATCCTATCCGACCTGTTATACTTTAAATATTACTTCCTTGATGCTTTGCGCAAACCCTACGACAAGCAAAAGCTGTTGGATGATTTTGAAGCACTGAGTTCCTACCTCACGTTTACGGAGTTCAAATACTTTATGTTCCGCGACTTCCAAAGCCGCAACATACAGGTACATCCCAATGGATCGGTATGCTTTATCGATTTCCAGGGCGGCATGAAAGGTGCGCCGCAATACGATGTAGCCTCCCTTTTGTGGCAGGCCAAGGCCAACCTCCCCGATGATTGGAAGAGCAAGCTGTTGCACGATTATATGGATGCTTTTGAGGCCACCATTGGCAAGCCGCTGGACCGGGCTGTGTTTCAAAGCCAGTACAATGGCTATGTACTCATCCGCCTCTTGCAGGTGCTGGGTGCCTATGGCTTCCGGGGTTTGTTTGAGCGCAAGGCCCATTTCCTTACATCCATTCCGCAGGCACTGAACAACCTCCGTTGGTTTATTGAAAACAACAGCGTAGGCATTGTATTACCCGAGTTCCGGAAGGTGTTGGAGTTGTGTACTTCCGATGAGGTCATTGCTCATTTTACGCCCATACAGGCCACCGAAGAAACACCGCTGGTGGTAAGGGTGGGTTCCTTTTCTTACAAGAAGGGTATACCCGCCGATGATAATGGCAATGGCGGTGGCTTTGTATTCGATTGCCGCGGTATCGACAACCCCGGCCGCCACGAGCAATACAAACTCCACCATGGCCGCGATAAATCGGTGATGGATTACCTGGAGCGCCAGACCCGTATCCAGGATTTCCTGAACTCTGTATTTGACATCGTGGATATTTCGGTAGAAGATTATATCCGCCGTGGCTTCAGCTCGCTCACGGTAAGCTTTGGCTGTACCGGCGGACAGCACCGCAGCGTATATGCCGCCGATGCACTGGCCCGTCACCTCAAAAACAAGTACAAGGTTAAAGTAGAACTCTTCCACCGCGAGCAGGAAATGAAGGGGTGGAAGAATGAACGGTATGGAGTTTAGGGTTTGGAGTTATGAGTTTGGGGTTAGGGGTTTGGAGTTATGAGTTTGGAGTTAGGAGTTGCCTTAAAAATAGAAAGCGGCATGTTCATTATGGACATGCCGCTTTCTATTTACGATCAACTAAAAACCAGAAACTAAAAACACCAAACACCCAACCCCAAACTCCAAACTCCAAACCCTTAACCCTTCATCACTTTCTCCCACAACTCCGGAATCCTTTTCACCCAAACCGATTCGCGCTTTTTGTTCATGGCCGGTTCGGCGGGCAGACCAAAATATTTACCACCCGGTGCAAGAGTATTGGTTACACCACTTTGCCCCATCACTTCGGCGCCTTTGCCGATGGTGATGGTTTTGTTGACACCTACTTGTCCCCACAGGATCACTTCATCTTCCAGCACCGTGGCACCGGCGATACCAACTTGTGCAGCAATCAAACAGTTTTTACCAATGGCGACATCGTGGCCCACATGCACCAGGTTGTCGATCTTGGTGCCGGCACCAATTACCGTGTCGGCAGTTACACCCCGGTCAATGGTACAGTTGGCGCCGATCTCTACAAAGTCTTCCAGCACCACGCGGCCACAGCTTTGCATTTTCTTGAAATACACCGGGCGGTTGGTCTTCTTGTTATAATAAAAAGCATCGGAGCCGATAACGGTGCCCGATTGTATGATCACGTTATTGCCAATAACGGTATGGTCCATGATCACCGCGTTGGGATAGATGGTGCAGTTGTCGCCGATCTGCACATTGTTGCCAATCACCGCACCGTGCATGATGGTAGTACCTGCACCTGCCGAAGAACCCACACCCATAACACTTGTTACGGGTTGCACGGGTTGAAAATGGTTGACGATGGAGAGGTATGCTTCAAAAGGTTGGTCTACCAGCAACAGTGCTTTATGCTCCGGGAAATCGGTAGCCTCGTTGATGATGATATAGGTAGCATCACTCTGGATGCACTTCTGGTAATACTTGGGATGATCAACAAATACCAGGTCGCCAAGTTCTACTTTATGTATTTCGTTGATGCCGGTGGCTGCACCATTGGTATTGCCGATGAGTTGTGCACCAATCAGGCTCGCTATTTCAGTAATGGGTACAGGTTGTGCAAAACGCATAGTGTAAATTTTTGCGAAGGTAAGGTGCAGCAGCATCCCTGCATGATGCATCAGGTGATGTTGGTGGTTGATGCAATGACAGGTTAATGATCGTTAATGGTCATTGATTGCAACAACATGCACCTGCTATCCACAAGATTTATTGCACCACGATAAAAAATGTGAATAAAATCTGCATGAATTTTTTTTAGTTCGCAAAAAATCTTTTTAATATTGTGTCAGGAATTTTATGATTCCTGTACTTACTAACCCATCCCAATATTAGTCCCGCTTCTGCGGGACTTTTTTTTATCCTTTCAGCATAGTGGCATGCCAATTTTATTACCCCTTAATTCAGATATCTTTACCCCGATCTAAAACAACAGGTACATGCTTAAATCAATGACCGGCTTTGGACGCGCAGAGCAAGTGGTAGGAGACAAAACCTTTTTAGTAGATATCAAGTCGCTCAACGGAAAGCAGTTCGACCTGCAGTTGAAGATGCCCGCATTTCTGAAACCTTTCGAGTTCAATATCCGCAAGGTATTGTCCGAGCGGCTGGGACGTGGTACGGTAGATTGTTCCATCAACCTCAAGGAAACAGGCAATGCAAAACCCGTAACCATCAACACCGGTTTGGCTAAAGCATATTACCAGCCCCTTGCGCAGCTTGCTGCCGAACTCAACCTGGATGCATCTTCCATTCTCAGCACCCTGGTGAAATTGCCCGAAGTGATCACTCCTACCAGCGATACCCTCACCGATGAAGAGTGGAACATTTTTGAAGGCATGCTGCATGCTGCTACCGACAACCTCAACGAACACCGCCTTGATGAAGGCCGTTCGCTCAGGGCCGACCTAGAACTGCGCATCGATAATATCCGCAAGCAACAGGCTATTGTTACCGAGCTGGAACCGCTGCGTCAAACCAAAATCCGGGAAAACATCACCCGCCTCTTGGAAGAAAAAGTGGGTAAGGAAAACTATGATGGCAACCGCCTGGAGCAGGAGTTGATCTATTACATCGAAAAGATCGACATCTCCGAAGAGCAGGTGCGCCTCAACAACCACCTCGATTATTTCCTTACAGTGCTCAACGAACCTGTTGATGAAGGCAAGGGCAAGAAGCTATCCTTTATCCTCCAGGAAATAGGCCGCGAGATCAATACCACCGGTTCCAAGGCATACGATTCCACCATCCAGAAAGCCGTGGTGCTGATGAAGGATGAACTGGAAAAGGCCAAGGAGCAGGTATTGAATGTGCTGTAGAGACGGGAAAGTCAGGAAAGACGGGAAAGACAGTAAAGACGTGTACTATTTTAAAAACTGTGTGATAGAATAGAAGCGCTTGAACTTTTATTAACGTCTTTCCGGACTTTACTGACTTTCCCAACTTTCCCAACTTCTCGTCTTTCCTGTCTCTCCGGTCTTCCTCCTACTTTTGTACTCTAAACCACGGCGCTTGAGAAATCTTTGCTTTTTTCTTTTGCTGAGCGTACTGCTCCTTTCCTGCACCACCGGCGATTTGTATGAAAAGGTGGTGCCCATACCCGGGCACCAGTGGAGGAGCAGTTACAAACCTCGTTTTACTTTTAATATCACCGATACGGCCGTGCCTTATCGTTTGTACGTGGTGTTCCGGCATTCGGAAAAATACAACTACAACAACCTGTGGTTGAAGCTGGGTATCCAGTCGCCGGACAGCACCCGCCTTTCTGCTGCGCAGTATGAGCTGCCGCTTGCCAACAACGAAAGGGGCTGGCTGGGCACCGGTATGGACGACCTGTACGAACACCGGATTGCACTCACGCCCGAGTCGGGCAGCTTTTATTTCCGCAAAGCCGGTGCTTATACCTTCCAGGTAGAGCAACTGATGCGGGAAGATCCCCTTCAGGAAGCATTTAATGTGGGCATACGGGTGGAGCGGAAGGGGAGTGGTCAGTAGGTGCTGCCTTCCTAGTTAAAAGCCTGTAATAAAGCTGCTATGGCCGAACCGCATAAAAGAAAACTCCGGCGGGTAACCGTAATATACTGGGTGTTGTTGCTGTACATCGTAGCCGCCCTGGTGTGGTGGTACTATTCTCTTGAGCTCCAAAGCAGGGAGATGTATGCGCTTAAAAAAGCCGGTATTGAAACGTTAAGCAAGGACACTGCTGTTTACCGGCAACGCCTTTTTCAAATTGAAGACCAGCGCCGCCGCGATACCGTAAAACACCAAAGTGAAGGCCTTACCTTTTTGTTGCTGATTACCGTTGGTGCGGTGTTTATCTACCGCGCCGTACGCCGCCAGTTCAGGGTGCAGCAGCAACAGCAAAACTTTATCATGGCCGTAACCCATGAATTGAAGACCCCGATTGCCGTTTCGCGGCTTAATCTGGAAACGATGCAGAAGCACCAGCTGCCTGAGGAAAAGCAAAGCAAGCTGGTGAAAATGACCCTGCAGGAAACCCTCCGCCTCGATACCCTGATCAACAATATCCTGCTCTCGTCGCAACTGGAAGCCAACGCCTACCAGATGCAGCATGATGCGGTAGACCTGTCGAAGCTGGTATGTGATGTGGTAACGGCTTTCAAAGCACGCTACCCCGACCGGGAGGTTGCTGTGGATGTTGCAAAAGAGCTCCGCATCAATGGTGATTCGGTGCTGTTGAACCTGCTGGTGAGCAACCTGCTGGAGAATGCACACAAGTATTCTCCCAAGCCGAAACCCATAAGCCTTTCCCTGCAGCATACCGGCAATCATATTCAGTTGCAGGTAGCCGATGAAGGTGCCGGTATTGAAGCAGATGAAAGGGAGCGGGTGTTTCAGAAGTTTTACCGCATCGGCAATGAGGCTACCCGCAAGGCCAAGGGCACTGGGCTGGGACTTTGGTTGTGCCGCAAAATTGTCCAGGACCATCGTGCCACCATCCGCATTGCGGATCATAATCCTGTGGGTAGTATATTTATTGTACAGTTCAATAGTTAGAAAACCTATAAGGTTTTAAAAACCTTATAGGTTTGTTTTTCAACCCCCGCAAAATGGAAAAAACCAAGTACTCGATCCTGTTGGTAGAAGACGAAGAAAACCTGCACGATACCCTCAAGATGAACCTGGAGCTGGAAGGCTATGAAGTAACGTCGGCATACGACGGTGCGGCAGCCATGAAGGCAGTACAGAACGAGTACTTCGACCTGATCATCATGGATGTGATGCTGCCCGAGATCGATGGTATTTCCGCTACACAGAACATTCGCCTCACCAACAACGAAGTGCCCATCCTGATCCTGAGTGCCAAGAGCACATCGGCCGATAAGGTGTTGGGTTTGAAAAAAGGGGCCGACGACTACCTGACCAAGCCCTTTGACTTAGAGGAGCTGATGCTGCGGATCGAAAAACTGATCAAGAAAAATAAGATCATCCAGGAGAAGTCCACCGTTGGCGATACCTATAGTTTTGGCGGTAACACTATTGATTTCAAAGCGCAGGAAGCCCGCACTGCCAATGGCGAAAAGATTCCTTTGAGCAAGAAAGAATCCATGTTGCTGAAACTGCTAATTGAAAACAAGAACGAGGTAGTGCCCCGTGAAAAAATCCTGCAATCAGTTTGGGGTTACAATGTATACCCCACCACCCGCACCATCGATAATTTTATCCTCAACTTCCGCAAGTATTTTGAAGCCGACAGCCGCAACCCCATCTACTTTCACTCGGTAAGGGGCGTGGGGTATAAGTATACAGAGTAATAACAGTTCACCCCCTGTCCCCCTGAAGGGGGAACTTAGGCCGGAGCGTCTGCCTTACCTGCAAAATGTCTTAGGTTGAAGAACAATAACAACAAAGCCACTCTGCACAGAGTGGCTTTGTTGTTAAAAGGATTGTTGGACCTAAGTTCCCCCTTTAGGGGGACAGGGGGTATTACAGGTCCCCCAACTGCGGCCTTATCACGATCTCCTCCACCGTGGCCTGCGGCGACAGGTGGGCAGCCTGGTACACCAACAGGGCAATGTCTTTTGCTTCCATGATGCGACTTTCGGGTACGCCACTGCCGGCCCAGGAGTCGGTATAGGTGGCGCCGGGCATTACGGCAGTTACTTTAATGCCTTGGTCTTTCAATTCTTCGCGCAGGTTTTTGGAAAAGCCAAGCAATGCAAATTTAGAAATGCTATAGGCCCCGCCATTTGGATATGCTTTTAGGGAAGCAATAGAGCACATGTTGAAAATATGCCCGCTCTTGGCCTTTTTCATAGCAGGGAGCAGGGCACGGGTAAGGTGGTATGCGCTGTACAGATTTACCGACATCATTTGCTCCAGCGCGCCATCGGGTTCATCGCCCACATTGCCCGGAACAAAGGTGCCGGCATTGTTCACCAATATATCTACCCGCGGCACATGCTGCAGGATCCATTTGCCAAAAGCCTGTGCGGTCTCCTTCACCGACAGGTCGGCGGCATGGTGCAGGATACGGCTTTGTGGGTACCGCGATTGCAGTTCACGGGCAAAGCGTTCCAGTGTTTCGGAATTACGCGAAGAAAGGATGATGGTATGTCCCCTGCGGTCGTCGGCAAATATCTCGGCGATGGCTTTTCCCAGCCCGCGGGAGCCACCGGTAATCACAATGTTCATGGTATCAAAGATAGGGCTTGTGGCATAGGGCAGTTCAAAGTACGAAGTCGGAAGTAAGAAGTATGAAATGTGAAGTCAAGAGTTCAAAGTAGCGGTACATCTATGTTGCATAATTACCTTCATATTCCTGACTTCAACTTAGTACTTATTACTTCTGACTTCGTCCTTACCTTGCGCCCCTATGCGCTACCGCCACCTTTTTTTCGACCTCGATCATACCCTATGGGACTTTGATGCCAATGCCCGCCTTACCCTCGAACAGCTGCACCAGGAGTTGAAACTCCAGGAACGTGGCGTATATGATTTTGATTTATTCTACACCAATTACCTCGCCCACAACGACCGCCTCTGGAACAAGTACCGGCTGGGCCAGATCAAGCAGGAGGAACTGCGCCTGAAACGCATGTGGCTGGCCCTGCTTGATTTCAAGATCGCTGATGAAGCACTTGCCCGCGAGATGAGCAAGCTGTTCCTGCAACTGCTGCCTACCCGAACCTTATTGTTCCCGCATACCCGCGAGGTGCTGCAATACATGGCCTTTAAAGGTTACCAAATGCACATCATCACCAATGGTTTTGAAGAAGTGCAGTATAGCAAACTGCGCAGCTGCAGCATCGATCATTTCTTTGAAAACGTTATTACTTCTGAAGGCAGTAATAGCTTAAAACCCAAACCGGAGATTTACCATTATGCGATGGAAAAGGCAGGCGCTAAGCTAGCCGAAAGCCTGATGATTGGTGATAGCCTGGATATCGATATTGCGGGTGCTAATGGTGTGGGCATGGACAGTGTGCATGTCAATCACCTGAACCGCGAAAAAGATCCTGCTGCGACTTATACCGTGTTTCACCTGGAGGAGCTGGAAGGGCTTTTGTGAATGGTGAGTGGTGAGTAATCAGTGATGAGTTATAGAGGGGAGTCATGCTGACAGGAAGCTTTCCAATTCGGGAGCCTCTAAGCAGTAATCTTTTTGTTCTTCAATGAAAGAAATGACATACGCTTCACGCGCCGCCTTCCTATAAATCCTTTTAAAATCCTGTCCATCACTGGTATTAAAAAAGCCCCCAATCGGGGGCTTCTGTTCTTAGGTTGTTCTGGTGTAGTAGCCGCTGCACATCGACTTGCGGGCACTACCACTGCATTTTGATTTCTTTACTTCTTTCTTGGTTTCGGAATTGCTTTTTACCGCGGCTTTGTTTTCGCCAGGTAAAGAGGCGTACACCAGCGAAGCAGTTGCAAGCATCCCGGCAGTTGCCAATAGTACAAACTTCTTTTTCATGGTTGGGTGTTTGTATCAAGTTACAAACATTCGCTGGTAATGTTTACCAGCTACCCAAAACGGTTACCCCGCCTTTTACCTTTTGGTTGAGCTTTACATCAATCTTGGTATCGAGGGGCAGCAGGAGGTCTACACGCGAACCAAACTTGATAAAACCCATCTCGGCGCCTTGCACCACTTTGTCGCCGGGCTTGAGGTAGTTGACAATACGCTTGGCCAGTGCGCCGGCAATTTGTTTTACCAGCACTTCTTTGCCGCCGGTGCGGTATACCACGCTGTGGCGCTCGTTGTCGGTGGAGCTTTTAGGGTGCCATGCCACCAGGAACTTGCCGGGATGATACTGGCTGTACAGCACTTCACCACTCACGGGGTTGCGGTTTACGTGTACGTTCAGTGGGCTCATAAATATGGAGAGTTGCAAACGTTTTTCCTTGAAGTATTCATCGGGTTCCACTTCTTCCATTACCACCACGGTGCCATCGCAGGGCGATACAATGGAGGTTTCGCCGCTGTGGTGATCGCGTTTGGGTATGCGGAAAAAAGAAATGATGAACAGGAACAGGCCAAAGGTGGCAAGGAATATCAGCCAGCCCAGTACGGCCGAAAAAGAGGCGATAAAATAAAAGGCCAGCAGGTTGATGATGGCAAATACAATAAAGGCCACCAATATGCTGCGGTACCCTTCCTTATGAATCTTCATGCTAAAAAAATGAAGCGCAAAGCTACGAAGAAGAGCGGAAGGAAGGAGATAATGTGGTAATGAGCTTATTGGTTAATGGAGTAATGAGCTAATTGGCTAATATGCTAATGTGCTAAAAAGTGCTAGGTATTGGTATGCATAACAATACAGGGTCCCTGTGTTTGGTTAGCACATTATCACATTAGCTCATTGCCCACTGTTGCTCATCCGCACAAGCAATCCTGCACCCAACAGGGATTTTACCTGTAGTGCCGGCGATGCGTTTTGAGGGCCGAAAATGCGGACATCATCATCGTAAATGAAATCTACGTTCCAGGTAAAGGAAAGCACCCGCGATAGCTTCAAGGCCAGTACATTGGTCATGAACAGGTCAACATTCCCAGGGTTGCGCCGGTAGTTGGAAAACAGGTCGAGGCGGCCGCGGTAAGACACGGTAGGTGTAAATTCCTTGAAGTAGTTGGCCGTCAAAAAAGCGCCCACTTCCAGGTTGCTCTTTTTGCCCGGGGTAACGCCGTAAGCGCCTTGTGCGGACAATGAGTCGTTGGCCACCACAACCCACCGGGTGGTTAATGGAGAAAGAAAAAGGCTGAAGTGTTTCCCTTTTTTATAATCCATACCCGCACTCAGGGTGATATAGGCGGGCGAAAGAATGGAAGAAGAAAGGGAGCGCTGGCCATCGCCATCATACGTATAGCCTTTGAACAGCTGCGACCGAAAATTGAACAGGCCGGCCACGCTCCAATGATCCGTCAGGCGGTAACCGTATTTAGATAGGAAGTCAAGCCGGTCGTCGTTCTTGCGGGCACCCAGGCTGGTGGTATTTACATAACCGAGGTTGAAGTCGAGCAGGTTGTCCCAGTAGTGGCGGCCTTGGCTGTAGTAGGCATACAGGTTCAGTACCGAGGTAAGGGCCAGGCTAAAATTGTCGCCGCCAGCTGCCCAGTTGCTGAGCGATCCCTGCGTGATGGCCAGGTTGTACAGCCCGCCGGTGCGCCAGGTGCGGGGAATGGTATCGTTGGGGTCTTTTTTGATGGCCCGGGTGGCTTCGTTTTGCAGGCGTTTTACGGTGGTGTCTTGTGCCAGTGCGGTCAGCGTGCAACATAGGAGCAATGCAAGAAAAAGGCGGTTCATAATGGCATGTTGGTAATTGGTGAAACGCCGAAATTAGTGTCGGGTAGGCTCAACTTCAAGCCGCCAGGGGCTGCGGTGGTGTATGATTCCTAATAAGTAACAGGTTTAGAATATCTTGCAAGCCACGAAAAATTTTGCGGGCGGTATCATTCGAGGTGACCACAGGCGACAGGCGACAAACGACTTGTGGTCTGCCGTCTGTAGTCAGTCGTCTCGCCCTGTTTTTAAAAATTGATTATGCAGGCAATGATTTTCGCAGCTGGCTTGGGTACCCGTTTCAAACCCTGGACCGACCAGCACCCCAAAGCCCTGGCACCTGTCAACGGCCATTCGCTTTTGCATCGCAATGTGGCATACCTCCAGGCGCATGGTATCAGCGAGGTGGTGGTAAACGTGCACCACTTTGCCGACCAGGTAGCAACTGCCGTGCAGGAAAGTGGCGGCTGGGGCAGCAGCATCCGCATATCCGACGAGCGCAACGAAGTGCTGGAAACCGGCGGTGGCCTGCTCAAAGCAAGACCCCTGCTGGAAGGGCAGGATTTTCTTACCATCAATGTAGATATCCTCACCGACCTCGACCTGGGCGCCATGATGGCTTTTCACCAGGAGCAGAAAGCGCTGATTACCCTTGCGGTTACCAACCGCAGCACTTCGCGGTACCTTTTATTTGATGAGCAGAACCAGCTTTGCGGCTGGCGCAATACGGCCACCGGACAGGAGCGTTTGCCCGTGCCCAAAGATGCCTTGATTCAAAAGGCTTACAGCGGTATTGCCCTGTTCAATGCAAAGGTCTTCGACCTGATAGAACAGCGGGGGAAATTCTCCCTTATTGATGTGTATCTTTCCCTGGCAGCAGAACAGCGGATCCTTGGTTTCGACCATTCGGGTGGTAAACTGGTGGATGTAGGTAAACCTGAAAGTGTGGCTGTTGCGGAAGCGCTTTTTCCATAGGTCTTTTATAGTGCAAATAAAGTGGTGACACGGGGAACACATAAAATGTTTTGCTCTGTGCTCATTTAATTTCTTCTTTACCGGTCTGCGGCGCAGGCTTTGCAATCCCAATATTTCTTATCAACAAGCTTCATGAAACAATTCATCATTCTTGCCATTGCAGCACTGTTCTGCGTACCTGGCAGTGCCCAGCAGACTTACGATCACCGCGAAGCCTTTAGTCCCTTGTTTTATCCTGCCAGCGGCAACCAGTACCGCAGTGCCAGCGGCATGCCCGGGCCCGCCTACTGGCAAAACAGCGCCGACTACCAGATCAATGTTACCCTCGATACCGGCCAGCACAAGGTGGCAGGCGAAGTGGTGCTCACTTATACCAATAACAGCCCCGACAACCTGAACTTCCTCTGGCTGCAACTGGACCAGAACATTTACAAACGAGAGTCGCGGGCATCGGCAACCACCACGCAGGAAGGCGGACGCTGGGCCAATGCATCTTACACGCAGGGACAGCAAATCCGAAGCATCAGCGTGGAAGTGGAGGGTAAGAAATTTACGCCCAAATACACCATTACCGATACCCGCATGCAGGTGTGGCTGCAGGAGCCGTTGAAGGCTGGGGGCAAGAAGGCAAAGCTCTCCATCCAGTACGAGTTTGAAATACCCCAGTACGGTACTGACCGCATGGGTCGCCTGCAAACCCGGGACGGCATTATTTACGAAGTGGCGCAGTGGTTCCCCCGCATGAGTGTGTACGATGATATCCAGGGATGGAATACGCTGCCCTACCTGGGCGCCGGTGAGTTTTATTTGGAATATGGCAATATCGAGTTTAGTGTAACGGCGCCTGCCAACCTCATTGTTGTGGGCTCGGGTGAGTTGCTGAATGAAAAGGAAGCCCTTACCCCGCAGCAACAGGAGCGACTGCAGCAGGCCCGCAACAGTGATAAAACAGTTGCCCTGCGCAGCGACGATGAAGTGCGCAACGGGCAGCCGCGTCTTACCGGCAACCGCACCTGGCGCTACCGCATTCAAAATGCACGCGATGCCGCATGGGCCGCTTCTAAAGCTTTTGTGTGGGATGCCGCCCGCATCAACCTACCCAGTGGAAAGAAGTCGCTGGCCATGAGTGCTTACCCCCGCGAAAGTATGCGCCGCAATGGCTGGCAACGCAGTTCGGAGTTTACCAAGGCATCTATTGAGCACTACTCCAATATGTGGTTTGAATATCCCTATCCCATGGCCGTGAATGTAGCCGGCGTAGTGGGGGGCATGGAGTATCCCGGTATCGTGTTCTGCTCGGCCGAAAGCAGCGATGCCGACCTCTGGGGTGTAACCGATCACGAGTTTGGCCACACATGGTTTCCCATGATCGTGGGCACCAACGAACGCAAATATGCCTGGATGGATGAGGGCTTCAACACCTTCATCAATACTTTCTCTACCAAGGCGTTCAATAAAGGTGAGTTTGCCGGCTTTTCCTATTTCGGCGAAGAGATCAACAAAATGGTGTTCAGCAAGAACATGGATCCGCTGCTGACCACTCCCGACGTATTGCAGCAGAACAACCTCGGGATAGCAGCCTACGAAAAGCCTTCCATCATGTTGCATGCCCTGCGCAATGCTGTACTGGGGCCTGAGCGTTTTGATGCCGCATTCAAAGAATATATCCGCCGCTGGGCCTTCAAGCATCCTACGCCCTGGGACTTTTTCCGTACCATGGAAAATGTGGGTGGTGAGGAGTTAGGTTGGTTCTGGCGTTCCTGGGTGTTCAACAACTGGAGCCTCGACCTGGCATTGAAACAGGTAAGCTACGAAGAAAATGACCCGAAGAACGGCGCCAACATCACCCTGGAAACTTTGGGTAAAATGGTGATGCCGGTAACGGTATTGGTACGCGAAAGCAATGGCAAAGAGCAGCGCATCAACCTCCCCGTGGAAGTGTGGCAGCGTGGCGGCCAGTATACCTTTGGTGTGAACACCACCAGCCGCCTCAAAGAAGTGGTGCTGGATCCGGACAAGGTTTTGCCCGACCTAGACCGTAAGAACAACCGCCAGGATCGCGCATTTTGAACCGGTAATTGGACCGGTGATGGACAGGATTAATAACCGGTGATTAATAAGATTAAAAAAGGATTGACAGGAACAATGCTGGTTGTTCAGGGAGAATCAAAAAAAGTAGATAATACCTTTTATTACTATCGATAACTCCAACATGTCTTCCCCACGGTTTCAACCGTGGGGAAGAGCGAAGACGCGATGTAAACTAAAACCGTTTCAACGGTTTTAAAATGAACGTTCACAAAAAAGCCACCTGCATTATTATGCAGGTGGCTTTGTCATTATTGAATAGGAGGGTTTTATAGGTGAATATATTCCGCACACCTGCCAGCAGGGAAACCGTTGAAGCGGTTTTCCGTTTTTCTTTTTGCCGGCATTACCCACGGTTGAAACCGTGGGCTAAATTGCCCGGATGAACAGGTCTGTTAGGGTAGCCTGTTTTGTCAAACAACACCGCATTCTCTTGCTACTGGCCACAAACCGTTTGTAGCTCAAAGCTTGCTGCTGAATGCTTATTATGTGACCCTTACTCATCACTCCTTATTCATCACTCATCCCTGCTCTCATCACACCCACATACTGCCTTCCGGCTTTTCTACGGCTACCAGCAGGTCTGCGAGGGGTGTTTCCTCCAGAACCAGGCGTGTGGGCTTTCCTTCTTTGTACGTCCATTTTATCAGTTTCAAACTGCCACCGGCAATTTCGATACCTGTGATATCGCCATCAGCAAAGCAGCAGCAGCCGGTATTAAAATAGGAGGGCTGCAGCGAGAGGTAATCATCGCCAATGGCTTTGTACTCCCGCTTGCGGAAAGCGATCTGTTGTTCGAGGTCTGAGATACTGCTTGCATTGTTATCCCTGCGGGCAAACAACAACCTTCGGTACAACCGTTCCAGGTGGGTAAGCGATTCAAACACCGGCTGGTGGGTATGGCCGGTAATCAGCAGTAAACCCTTTTGAGCCGCACTCCATTCCTGCATCAATACATTATGGGTGGTTTTCAGGCCATCGTCGTATGCCGGTGTATTGGGATTGATGCGCACAAATGCCTGGAGCGGTGCCCAGATACGGGCAACGAAAAACTTGCTGAACCAGTTACCGTCACTCATTTCATCGCCCTGGTGACCATGCGTGCACAAAATGCGAATTACCTTTTCGCCCACTACCGTTTTAAGCACCACGCCTTCGTAAATAGGAACAGCCTGTCCAAACACTTCTTTCAGGTACATGGGCGCAAGCGGGTCGTTTTGCCACATCAGGTCGTGGTTGCCGAATATCTTGGTAAAGGTTCCTGCCTCAAGAAATGCTTTCTCCTTTGCAAACGAAGGCTGCTGGTGTTGCCGCACTGCCGACCAGCTATTTTCCCACAGTTCCTCACAGTCGCCCAAAGCGATATAATGGTAGCCCTCGCGGTGGTAATATTCAAGTGCTTCGAGGTAACTGGTTTCGCAGGATGCGAAATCATCAGCGCCGTTGCGGGCACCCTTGTGCTGGTCGGAGAAGATGATGAATTTGCCCTGTGCAGCTTCAAAAGGGATAACCGGTCCTTTGCTTTCCTTGCCATCTTCTATGGCCTGGGTCAATGCATCCAGCGACGCAAATATCCGCTGCCTGTTGGGGCGGGAAGCAAACTTGTTGGTGGCCCAGAGCACGGGTTTGTATAGCAGTCGGCGGAGCAAGAATGTGGCGATTTATTTTATAAAAAGGTAAGGCTGCCTTCACCATCCATTATCAGACCAACCCACACAGCAGTACCTCCGAAATCCGAAATCCAACCTCCAAAATCCCTACATGCCTCTTTTGTACTTGGCCTTCAGTCCCAGCAGCACGCCATTGGTCCAGCCAAAGCCATCCTGCGAAGGGTATTCACCGCCACCTGCTTCCAGCCCTGTTTCCATCACATTGTATTTCTCCATCAGCTTGCCGGTGCGGTTGTACACATCGGTGTTCAGTTGAATCCAGCGGGTGGCAATGGTTTGGGCCAGTTCTTTCTGCCCGTAATTTTCCATACCCACCACACTCATCCACTGCAGGGGCGCCCAGCCATTGGGCGCATCCCACTGCTGACCGGTGCGTTCGGTAGTGGTGATGAGGCCACCTGGCTGCAGGAACTTCAACCTGGTATTTTGCGCCACGGGGTAAATATGATTTTGCGGAGCGATGTTGAGGAAAAAAGGTACAAGCCCCGCCAGCGTCCAGGTGCGGGTATGCAGGCCGGTTTGGTGGTTGTAGTCGGTGTACCAGCCCATGGCTACCGAGTAGCAGTATTTGTTTATGGCGGCTTTGCGTTTGGCGGCAGCAGTTTCGTACAACTTTGCCTGAGCGGTATTGCCCTTGAGGGTATAAGCTTTTACCAGCGCCTGTTCCAGTGCATACAGCAGGCAGTTGAGGTCAACCGGAACGATGTGGGTCGTGTGAATGGTGCTGATATTTTTGCCATCGGCAAACCAGCGGCTGCTGAAATCCCATCCGCTTTCGGCGCCGCTGCGCAGGTGGCGGAAGATACCAGCCTTGTTGCCTGCCTCTTTCGCGGTTTCCACGTCCTGCACATAGGACTCCTGGCGGGGGCGGTCCAACTGGTCGTAGTAGCGGTTGAGGATGCTGCCATCGTTCATCCGCACCACGTGTTTGGTTGGTGCGGTTTTATCCATCCAGTAGTTCCATTCGCCCTGCAGGGCAGGCAGCATTTCAGTAAAAATGTCTTCGCCTTTGATCTCGGCCAGCAGGCCAACCATCAGGGCGAAAAAGGGTGGCTGCGAGCGGCTCAGGTAATAGGAGCGGTTGCCGTTGGGTATATGACCGTAGGTGTTAATGAGGTAGGCAAAATTGCGCACCATGTTTTCAACTTGCTGGTGCTCGCCGCTTTCCCTGAGGCCCAGCATCGTAAAATAAGAATCCCAGTAGTATATCTCGCGGAAGCGGCCACCGGGAACAATATAGGGGTGGGGCAGGGGCAGCAGCGAAGAGCCTTTCACCATCGAGTCGTTGCCCCTTTTCAGTACCTGCCACAGGTCCTGGATGTGTTCCGACACATCGGCCTCGCTGCTTTTATAGTTGGAAGCAGGGGTAGGGGGCAGGTGAAAATTTTCTTTTACAAACAGCTCGAGGCTAAAGCGGATGGCAGGATTGCTCCGGATCTTTTTGTAATCAGCAACGATGGCAGCAGGGTCGCGTTTGGGGGTACAGTCAACAAAGGTTTTGTTGTCGGGGAAAATGCGTGCCAGCTGCACATCGCGAAACAGTTCGCCATAGATTTCATCGGGCGGCGCTACGGTTTTCTGGGCCAGGCCCACCTGGAGGGTTGCGGTTAGTGCGAGCACAAAAAAGGTCCTCATATAATGGGGTTGAAGGGTAAAAATAAAAAACGCCCCGAAGGGCGAGGAAATAGGTTGTTTGTTTTTGGTTTTTGGTTTTTAGTGGCTGCTGATGAAAGGGGAGGCACTATTTGCCACAACCAAAAACTAAAAACCAGAAACTGTTTATTGAACTGCAATCATACTGATCTCCACATTCACAAACTTGGGCAATGCAGCTACCTGCACGGTTTCACGGGCGGGGAAGTTGCCTGAAAAATATTTGCCGTAAACCTCGTTGATTTCGCTGAACTGGTGCATGTCGGTAATAAAAATAGTGGTCTTTACCACGTTGGCGAAGCTCATGCCTGCTTCCTGCAGGATGGCCTTGAGATTTTGTAAACAGGTATGGGTTTCTTCCTGGATGTCGCGGTTTTTAAGCTGTCCGCTGGCGGCATCCAAACAGATCTGTCCAGAGATATACAGGGTGCCGTTTACCAGCACGGCCTGGTTATAAGGGCCGATGGGTGCTGGTGCGTTGCTGGTGTTGATGATGGTACGTTCCATGTTTTTGGTTGAGGAGGCGAAGTAAGGAAATAAGTTTGGCGTTTGGAGTTTGGGGTTTCTGGTTTTTGGTTTTTTGTTTTGGGGCCGGGTGTCAAACCAATGCCTTTTAGGTTTAATGAAAGCTACACGGCTTTAACTGCCCGATAGGCGAACACCGCAGCATTTCCTTGGCCATGTTGGTGCGGTTATAAATTGACGCAGCACTGCTTTTGAAAAAATACCGGAAAGCTTTCCCAGCCGCCACCGGCACCCATATTCCCCTAAATTCGCCAAAACGATTGCATGCAGGTTTGGTTGGTTTGTTCGGAGGCACAGGAGGCGGAACTGGGCGCAATGCCCTCAAATTTAGTAGTCACCCGCAAACTTGACATGCCTGCCCACTTCGATACCGTAGTTGATTTGCTTTTTGAAGCAAACAGGCAGGCACACCAGCCCGTCTTATCTGCCTTGCCTGTTCCGGTAATTGTAGCTGCGCCGGTTATTACGGGTAAAGATTTACCAGCCGGTTTCATCCGCATCAATGCCTGGCCGGGCTTTCTGCGCGGCAGGCGGGTAGAAGCCTGTGGTAATGACGAAACAGCCAGGATGGCTGCAACAGCCGTTCTAGGAATGTGGGACAAAGCGCCGGAATGGGTGCCGGACGAACCGGGGATGATTGCAGCCCGGGTAATTGCGGGTATTATCAACGAGGCCTACTTGGCCTGGTCGGAAGGCATTGCTTCCAAAGAAGACATAGACACCGCCATGAAGCTGGGTACCAATTACCCCCATGGCCCTTTTGAATGGGCGGAACTGGTGGGCCGGGAGCGGATCCTCCACCTGTTGGAAACCCTTGCTGTGGCCAATGAACGCTACCTGCCCTGTTCAGCTTTGAAAAACAGCGTGCAACCCGGTAATTTGTAACGGAGTTTTATTTTTAAGCGGCTCCTGCAAGCTGTTTGTCGCAACGCTCTTCAGTACCTTTTGAAGTCAAAAAAAATCTGCCCTTTGCTGTAACTATTTGCCCCCTGGGGCGTAACACTTATACGAAGCCAATCATTTTACCTGCTGTTTATGACTGAGAAAGAGTACAACGACTGCGTTAGGCAATGGGCGGACAATGTGTTCCGGTTCATTGTTAAAAACCTGCGGCACGAGGAGGATGCCCGCGATGTGGTGCAAACGGCTTTTGAAAAGCTGTGGATCAACCGCGAAGAGGTAGAGGCTGCCAAAAGCAAATCTTACCTGTTTACGGTGGCTTACAATGCCATGATCGACCACCTGCGCAAGGCCAAAAGAGTTTATCTCCGCGAGGAGTTCTCGGCCGATGCCCGGGTAAGCGACCGGCCCATGCACAATGCCCGCAAGGTGCTGGAAGAAGCCCTGGCCCGCCTCAGCGAAACGCAGCGGTCGTTGGTACTGCTGAAAGACTATGAAGGATACAGCTACGAAGAGATTGGCCAGATCACGGGACTGTCTTCCAGCCAGGTGAAGGTGTACCTCCACCGGGCACGTATCCAACTGAAAGAGTACCTGGTAAAAGTTGAAAACGTAATCTGAACCGCCATGTCTTTTGAAACAAACGATACAAACCCCATCATCAACCTGAGCAACTACGAAGAGTACTTCCTGTTGTATGTGGATGATGAACTGAATGGGCAGGAAAAAGCCGCTGTGGACGCTTTCCTCACTTTCCATCCTGAGCTGCGCTCCGAACTGGACCTGCTGATGGGTACCAGGCTGGAGCCTGAGTTCCTGAGCTTTGGTGCAAAAGAAGAACTGCTTGCCGCCAGTATGGGCCAGCAGGTAGTGGATGAAAACCTCCTGCTCCACGTGGATGGTGAACTGGATGAAGCAGCCCGGAAAGCTACCGAGCAAAAGCTCCAGGCCGACGAAGCCTATCGCAACCAGTTCCAACTGCTGTTGCGCACCAAGAGCGACCCCGCCGAGATCATTCCTTATCCCAACAAAGAAGAGTTGTACCGCCGCAATGTGTACCGCATGCGTACCGGTTTTGTGATGCGGGTAGCTGCCGCCGTGCTTTTGATAGCTTCGCTGGGTGTGCTGTATTACAACCAGCAGGGGACCGAAACAGGTAACCAAAATACCGGTATGGCAAAAGCAGGCGATGCCAAGCCTGCTATCACCCAACCTTCCGGTACCATATCCGCTCCTGATCGTGTTACCATTGTTCCCAATGACCAACTTGCGAAAAAAGGAGGGGTGGATGACAAAGAAAATGCAACATCGGTAGCATCCGCTGCTATAAAACAGGGTGCCGAGCTGGCTTATGACAAGCCCGTGAAAGCTGCCCGGAATACATCGCCACAAACTGCGCAAATTACCATGGCAGCCCAACCCCGGGAAGAAGATCAGGCGGTGGCTTACCAGCCCATCACCCGCGAAGCCACTGGCGATATGCCCTTGGTACGTGCCGGAAAAAAAGAATTGCACACCGATGTAACATCTGCTGATATTGATACGTACAACCTTACAAATGCAGATGCTGAAGTAAGCTTTGCCGCCAACACTGAAGAAAAAGGCCGCGGCAACCTGAAAAGCCTGCTCCGGAAAGCTACCCGGATGGTAGAACGCCGCACCGGCATCAATGCCACCAACGAAGATGAAGAGCTGCTGATAGGGGTGGTTGCCGTAAAACTGAAATAATCAAATTCTAATTTCTTAGTTCCAGGCAATGCTGGTTGTGTACCGGCCAGGCATTGCCTTTTTAAAAACAAATACTAACCGCTAAAATTAGCAACCATGAAAAAGATAGGATTTCTGCTGAGTGGACTGGCTTTGACCCTTTGCACCAAAGCACAAACAGAAGACAATGGCATCGCCGCCAAATCGGATAGCCTGAAAGTAGGCAATATGGTGGTGGTGCGCAAAGAACAAAACAATACTGCAGCTGCCGCTACCGGTGTAAACGTGCAGGTTACCAACCGCAACAACGGCAGCCTGGTGAAAGTGAACAACTGGGTGGTAGACGTAACCAAGAACAGTGCTGTTGCCGATACCACCGTTCCAGGCAAGGCCGATACCATCCGGGTGGGTGGTATGGTCATCATCCGCAGGGGCGATGGCAGCGACAAAGGCCAGTCCAACGAAGTAAAAGTAAACGTGGGCCATCCGCGCACCCAGGGCAGGGTGAGCACCAACTGGTGGGTGGTGGACCTTGGTTTTGCCAATGTTTCCGATAACACCAACTATGCATCTGCCGAAGCCCAGGCTTTTGCACCCGGCCTGGCCAAGGGCAGCCTCGACCTGCGCACCGGAAAATCGGTTAACGTAAATATCTGGGTATTTATGCAGCGCATCCGCCTGATAGAAAAGGCGGTAAGCCTGAAATACGGACTGGGCCTGGAGTTGAACAACTACCATTTTGATGACAAGCGCGTACTGCTCCGGGAGCAGAACCCCACCATCATTTCGCTGGACAATAACCTGGCTGGATATAAAAAGAACAAACTCGCCGCCGATTATGTAACCGTTCCCATGATGCTGAGCTTTACGCCCACGCAAAAAGGGGAGAAAGGCTTTGGCTTCTCGCTGGGTGTGAGCGGTGGTTACCTTTACTCGGCCCGCCAGAAGTTTAAGGACGATGGCGATGTAAGCAAGAACCACGACAACTACGACCTCCGTAAGTTCAAGCTTTCCTATGTTGGCGAACTGAACCTGGGCGTGGTGCGGCTGTACGGTTCGGTAGCTTCCAAAAGCATGTGGGAGCGTGGCCTCGACCAGACACCTTTTACCGTGGGTTTGCGCCTGAGCTACCTGTAACTATATTCCCTTGAAGAACTGGAAAGCCCGTGGTGTATGCTGCGGGCTTTTTCATTAGGCAGCCTGCTTATTTCCTTTCGTTAAAATGCGGGCAAGCCAAAATATTTGACCCGCAAGCACGTTTGGGATTTTAATGCTGCAAAGGCCAGTGTGCTGGCTGGCACAGCAGGTTTTGCTAAACCTCCCTGCACCTGTTATGAAAACCGCCTTTTTTACCACCATGCTCGCAGGCGTGTGCCTGTTTCACCCTGCTGTAAAAGAAAACACAGCGGCTTCCGGTATGGCTTACCTTAAGGTTAAGTCCCGGTCCCTGGGTTCTGCGCCGGTAAATCCAGTGCGTATTGTCATCGACAAATCGGACTACGAACTGCACGTGTACGACGCCAAGGGTTGGTTTGCCACCTACCCGGTGGTGTTTGGTGCCAACCCTTTGGCCAATAAAAAAATGGAAGGCGACAAGCTGACACCCGAAGGCGTTTACCACATTGTTGCCAAGCGGCCGCACCAGAAGTGGAGCCATTTTCTCTCCCTCGATTATCCCAATGCACAGGACCTTGCCCGTTTTGAAGCGCTCAAACGGAGTGGCGCCATTCCCCGGAATGCATCGCCCGGCGGTGGCATCGGCATCCACGGCACCTGGCCCAACGACGATTATATGATCGACCGGTATAAGAACTGGACCAATGGCTGTATATCGCTTAAAAACGGGGACGTGCGGGACCTTTATTCATTTATCCCGGTGGGTACGCCGGTAGAAATCCGCAGGTAACAAACTGCGCGGTTAGTGAAGCTTCTTTCCGACCCCGCTTTCGGTTCCCTGTTTTCAATACTTTAGCGCGGCTATTGCGTTACATGAAAACAGAGGCATCCATAAAGGAGTATTTTTTCAGGATCAATAAAAGCATTGATTATATCAAGGCCAATCTTTCCGGCGACCTGTCGCTTGAGCAGGTTGCGCTTCAGGCAAATTTTTCCAAATACCATTTTCACCGTGTATTCAGATCGGTTACCGGCCTTGCCTTCAACGATTTCATCATCCACGCAAGAATAGAGCGTTCCTTATTTTTCCTGGAGCACCAGCCGGCAAAGCCCATTGGCGATATCGCCCTGGTTTGTGGCTTTAGCGATACGGCAACTTTCTCCCGTTGTTTCAGGAAAGTAAAAAACTGCAGTGCCACCCAGTGGCGGGCCGGCCAGCAGCATAGCAAGATTTGCCAAACAGAAAGCAATACCTGCATGCAGCCCCTTACCGTTGAAAATTACCTTGCCCGTACATTAAACCAATGTACCATGATGACTAAGAGCAAGGAAACAAACATGAAGATCAATGTAGTGGAGCTTCCCGAATTGCACGTGGCCTACCTGCGGCACCTGGATATTGCCATTCACGACAGCGCCACATTCGGGCAGATGTTCCAAACGCTTCTCCAATGGGCAGGGCCAAAAGGATTGATCAATTTTCCGGAAACAAAAGCACTGACCGTTTACCGCAGCAATCCCAACCCTTCGGGTACAATACAGGCCGATGTGTGTATTACGGTGCCGCAACAGTTAGCGGGCGAAGGGCTTATTGGTACCACTACCATCAGCGGCGGGCTATACGTGGTGGTGCACAAAGAAGCCAGCCTTGATGCATGTTTTACAACCTGGGATTACCTCTTTAATGAGTGGTTGGAACAAAACGGCTACCAGCCCGATCACCGGAATTTTTACATCAACCATTTGAATGACGCTAATACGCATCCACAGAAGCTGCACATCTTTGATATGTGCATTCCGGTAAAGCGGCTGTGATCTGTGTGTGGATGCACAAAGAGCCACCCACCACCTGAAAAAATAAACCCCGAAGCAGTGCTCCGGGGTTTTGTATGACAAGCAAGCATAAGTTCTTTATCTAACCCTTTAAGCTACAGCTTTCCTACTGCAATTTCTTCCACCACTGCCGGGTCGAGCAGGGTAGTGGTATCGCCGAAATTGCTGGTTTCTCCTTCGGCGATCTTGCGCAGGATGCGGCGCATGATCTTTCCGCTGCGTGTTTTGGGCAGGCCTGTTACAAACTGGATCTTATCGGGTTTGGCAATGGGCCCGATGATGCGGCTCACGGTCTGCAGGATGTCCTGGCGGGTAAGGTTCTCATCTTCGTGTAAACCCTGGAAGATGATAAAGGCATAGATGCCCTGGCCCTTGATGTCGTGCGGGAAACCCACTACGGCGCTTTCCACTACGCCTGCGTGCATGTTGATGGCGTTCTCCACTTCGGCAGTGCCAATGCGGTGGCCGCTTACATTAAGTACATCGTCCACCCGGCCGGTGATGCGGTAGTTGCCCTGTGCATCGCGCATGGCGCCATCGCCGGTGAAATACATGCCGGGGTAGGTACTGAAATAGGTTTTGCGGCAGCGCTCATGATCGCCGTAGGTGGTGCGCAAAATGGCCGGCCAGGGAGCCTTGATACAGAGGTTGCCCGCGGCGGGGTTGCCCTCGATCTCGGTGCCATGTTCATCCACCAGCACGGGCTGCACACCAGGCAGCGGCAGGGTGGCCCATGCCGGGATGCCAGGGGTGATATTGGCCATATTGGAAATGAGCATACCGCCGGTTTCGGTTTGCCACCAGGTATCCACAATGGGGCAGTTGCCCTTGCCGATATTTTCGTTGTACCAGTTCCAGGCTTCCTCGTTGATGGGTTCGCCAACGGTACCCAGCACTTTGAGCGAAGAGAGGTCGTAACCCTGCAAAGGCTGCAGGCCAAAGCCCATGAGCGAACGGATGGCGGTGGGCGCCGTGTACAGGATATTGACCTTGTACTTTTCCACGATCTGCCAGAAACGGCTGGCATCGGGCCAGGTGGGCACGCCTTCAAACATGAGCGTGGTGGCACCTGCCGCCAGTGGGCCATATACAATGTAACTATGACCCGTGATCCAGCCGATATCTGCGGTACAGAAATGAATATCGCCGGGTTGGTAGTTGAATACGTTTACAAAGGAATAGGCCGTGTACACCATGTAGCCGGCACAGCTATGTACCACGCCCTTGGGTTTGCCGGTGCTGCCCGAAGTGTAGAGGATGAATAGCGGGTCTTCGGCATCCATCTCTTCTGCGGGGCAGTCGGTAAGGCCCAAGGTCTCCACTTTTTTCAGTTCATCTTCCAGCCACACATCGCGGCCTTTGATCATGCTCACCGGCGTGCGGGTGCGGGTGCATACAATCACTCTTTTTACAAATGGGCAGGCGATCAGTGCATCATCGATCACGCTTTTCAGGGGTATGTCCTTCGTGCCACGGAAAGCACCATCGCAGGTAACGATGTATTCGGCGCGGGCATCCTGCAGGCGGTCGGCAATACTTTGTGCTGAGAAGCCGCCAAAGATCACCGAATGAATGGCGCCGATGCGGGCACAGGCCAGCACGGCAATGGCCAACTCGGGGATCATGCCCATATAAATACATACCCGGTCGCCGCGTTTTACGCCATTGTTTTTGAGCACATGGGCAAACTGGCAAACCTTGTCGTACAAATTCTTATAGGTCAGTACCCGGTGGTGTTCCTCGGGGTCGTTGGGTTCCCAGATGATGGCGGGGCGGTTGGGGTTTTCGGCCACATGGCGGTCGAGGCAGTTCTCGGTGATATTGAGTTTGGCACCGGCAAACCAGGCTACATGCGGCTCGGCAAAGTTCCAATCCAGTACTTTGTCCCATTTGCGGCGCCACTGAAAGTTATGGGCCACTTCGGCCCAAAAGGCTTCCGGCGCTTCGACGCTCCTTTGGTAGGCCGCATCATATTGCTCTTTGCTATTGATCTGATAAGAATATGACATGCAATGTGAATTGTGGAACTAATGTACTAGTAAATAGCGTGAGGACTCAAACCTTGGTTGCTAATTTAGTAGAGGAAGGCTTTCAACAGCAGGGCTCTGTTGTGTAAACAAGCGATATTTAGCTGCACACCAGCCATGTAAGGTTTAATTGCAAAATGGCAGTGCCCGCCATTCTTATCGTCTGGATCGAAAACCGGGATTACCGGATTTATTAAAGGCGTTTTGTATCGCAATCCGCAGCAACAGGCGGCTATTGCCTCCCCCAACCTGATCGTGCTGGCCGCCAGGAGGGTGCAGTGCTGCCAATGCATGTTTTTCTTTGCTTATATCTGATTGGTTGTAGCCTTTTACTCCTGGTGAAAAAGCCAGGCGAATAATTAATTATCAATAATCAGCAAGCATTTATCCCCCACATCTCCTTATCTTTTTCACCACAAACTTCGATTGGCTGTATGAACAACGCGTCTCCCAAAGGCATCTGGAAGGTCATTGGTGCTTCCTCGCTGGGTACCCTTATTGAGTGGTACGACTTTTACATTTTCGGTTCGCTGGCAACGGTAATAGCCAGCCAGTTTTTTCCCAATACCAATCCTACTGCCGCCCTGTTGAGTACCCTGGCCACTTTTGCCGCAGGTTTTATTGTGCGGCCTTTTGGCGCACTGGTGTTTGGCCGGCTTGGCGACCTCATTGGCCGCAAGTACACCTTCCTGCTCACGCTGGTGCTGATGGGTGGGTCCACCTTTGCCATTGGCCTGGTGCCGAGTTACGAAAGCATTGGTTTTGCAGCACCTATAATCGTGTTGTTGCTGCGCCTGCTGCAGGGCCTTGCCCTTGGAGGCGAGTATGGCGGCGCTGCTACCTATGTGGCCGAGCATGCACCTGCCAACCGGCGTGGCTACTTCACTTCCTGGATTCAAACTACGGCAACCCTGGGGCTCTTTGTTTCGCTGGGTGTTATCCTCATCACCCGTCATAGCCTCGATGCCGACCCAACTGTTTCTATTGCCAAGTTCAATGATTGGGGCTGGCGTATTCCTTTCCTTGTATCTATTGTGCTGGTGCTGG
Organism: Cnuella takakiae; assembly: GCF_001953305.1. GTDB lineage: Bacteria > Bacteroidota > Bacteroidia > Chitinophagales > Chitinophagaceae > Flavisolibacter > Flavisolibacter takakiae. Next base: position 4,712,247 of record NZ_MTFE01000010.1, on the reverse strand, counting down.
TATCGGTGTATATCCGGATGAAGATGAAAGAGTCGCCGCTGTTTACAAAGCTGAAGTCGGAGGGGAAGGTTTCTGTAAACCCCCTGAAGGAATCCTTTGGCCACCGGGCCAACCTGAAGATGGTATTGCTGGCACTGTTTGGCGCTACCATGGGACAGGGTGTGGTGTGGTACACGGGCCAGTTTTACGCCCAGTCCTTTATGGAAAATGTGTGTAAAATCGATTTCGAGCAAAGCCGCACCATCCTGATCTGGGCCATTCTTTTTGCCACGCCTTTTTTTGTGGTGTTTGGTTCGTGGAGCGATAAAATTGGCCGCAAGTGGATCATCCTTACCGGTATGCTGGTGGCCATTGTTACCTATAAGCCGCTCTTTGGTAAAATGCTGGAAATTTCCACCCCTTCGGAAGCCCTCGCTGCCAGCTCGGAGGTGAAAGAGTCTACTGCGGCCATTGCCAATACCACCAACGTGCTGCGCACCCAGGTAACAAGGGCAACCTTTGCCAGTGGTATGGTGATAATGACCACGCAAAAAGATACGGTGTATGCTTCTTCGGCAACCCAGGTTAGCAAGCCTGACGTAAAAGTGTCGAAGGTGCTGGGCACTGCCGATTACTGGAAAATGGTGGCCATTGTGTTTATGATGATCCTGTATGTAACCATGGTGTATGGTCCGATTGCGGCCTTCCTGGTAGAACTGTTTCCTACCAAGATCCGCTACACGTCCATGTCGCTGCCTTACCATATTGGTAATGGAGTGTTTGGCGGACTTACGCCTTTTGTGGCTACCCTGCTTACCACCATTTATACTTCCGATAAACTGGTGGGCCTGATGTACCCCATCCTGGTGGCTGCGCTCAGCCTGGTGATTGGGGCTATGTATATCAGCAATAAGGAATGATTAGCGTGAATCGTGAGCAATTTTTTAAGGTACGATGGCAACGGCTTTTACCTGCAAAACTTATTTACTATTAGCCTTTGACCATTGCCCCATCACTTTTCACGTTTGCCGTTTCACGTTTCCCAACTATAAATAATCAACTCTAAACTTTCCCCGCAATGAACCAGATAAAAAGACTTGCCGGCATCCTTTGGATCATTATTGGTCCGGTTGCCATGTATTATTTAATTAAGACCGCAGCATCTGAAATTGCTGCCAAACCCGAAGTGGATACCAAAATCCAATGGGGCGTTTTTGTGACCATCTTCCTGCCCATCGCAGCAGGCCTGGTCATCTTTGGTTATTATGCCCTGAAAGGCGAGTACGATCAGCTGCCTGAAAGCTCCAGGGAAGTTTAGTTGGCAATCTGATACAGGACCGCAAGGAAGATCTTCCTTGCGGCCCTGTATTATTATAAAGGTGGGTGCATTGCATTAATACTTGTTAATCCATCCAAACTTCTCCTGCACAATCCTTTCCTTCTCCTTTTTGATATAGTCAAGGAATGAACTGGCGGGCAGGGAGAAGCTTTTGTTCTTGGGCCATACCAGGCTCCACTGCGATTTGATGGGAAATCCCTCCACGGGAATGATTTGCAGATCGCCCTGTTGCAGTTCGTTTTTAATGCCGATCAGGGGCATGATGGAATAACCAAGTCCTGCAATTACGGCCTGCTTTACCGCTTCGTTGGAGGTGAGCTCCAGCTTTTTGCGCACCGGCAGGTTGTGGCTTTGGATAAAGCGTTCGGTTATAAAACGGGTGCCCGACCCGCCCTCGCGGTAAATCATGGGCAGGGTTTCAAAGATCTGCATATTGAAGGCCTTGCCTTTTACATCTACCTCGCCATTGGCAACCAGAAATAGTTTGTTTTCCATCAGCGGTTCCTGCTCTACCTGTGGTTTGTCGGGCAACACCGACACCAGCGAAAAATCAACCTCATTCTGCTCCAGTGTTTCCACCACCTTGGCCTTGTTGGTTACATCCAGTACCAGTTCGATGCCCTGGTGCAGCTTTAAAAAATCGGCCAACAGGTAGGGGACAATATACTTTCCGGTAGATACCGCAGATATTTTCAGGCGGCCTGTAACCTGTCCCTTGTAGGCCAGGGTTTTGTGGTTGATGGCATAAACCTCGTTCAGGATCTTTTCCGCTGCAATAGCTATTTCTTTTCCAAAATCGGTAATGTACAGGCGGCGGCCCACCAGTTCGGTCAGCGGAATTTCAAATTGGTTTTGCAGGTTGCGCAGTTGAATAGACACGGCAGGCTGCGATAAGTGCAGCTCTTCGGCAGCTTTGGTAATGCTTTGTGTTTGGGTAATTTTCAAAAATACCTGCAGCTGGTGTAAAGTGTAGTTCATAAAAAGGGCTAATGCTACCTATTGCAAGTATAAATAAAAATATATGGTTTAGGTGGGGGAGTTTTGCAGTTGTAAAAACTACTTATGGACCAAAACACGTTCAAGCTGATTGACGGCACATTTACGCCGGCAGACGCAAAAGAAGTACTGCTTTCCCTGATCAGCAGCAAAATACAGTTCAACCAGATGGCTGCTTTTAGCCTGCAGGAGCGTCAAAATGCTGATGTAACCCACCACTACCAGCGGGTAGCCGAACTGCGCACTGTAAAGGATGCTGTCCTGGATATAATCAACCTTGCAGCGGCTGAGGGTTATGAACTGAATATCACCGGCGACTTTTCCATCAGCCTGGTTCCCGGCAAAAATGAGGTTGCGGAACCGGCACCTGCCCGGCAACTGGGCCAAAACCCCTCTGAGCCGGAACATTACCTGGCCTGATAAGCACGGATCTTTTTACCAAACTTCTGTTGACAAACCTGTTATCCCCAGTTAACACATGATCGCAAAAAAGCAACTGCTTCCAAAAGACGGCCTGGCCGGCCTTAAAGAGAACTGGCTGACAGACGCTACT
>NZ_MTFE01000010.1:4685210-4708217 GCF_001953305.1 Cnuella takakiae | reverse complement strand
TGGAGAACCTGGAGCACTTCAAACACGACTATGAAGCTACCGGCGGTACCGTGCAGCTGGTAGGTTTGCACAACCACAAACCCCTGTCGGAGCATAAACTGGCTGCCCGAAAAAAAGATTACAAAGGAGCAGTTTATGCATACTGATTTTTTAGCCGGCAACCTTCGGTGGTTGCTGGTTTTTTCTTTCCCTGCCTGAAATGAAAAGGAGTAGTCACCGATATTAATAAGAATTTTACCGAACCTATTTGTTCGTTTTTTTGTTCCATTCTACTTTCGCCCAATTAATGGCAACTAAATCTTCGATATCTTCTAACGGCAAATGGGCATCAGCCATACTGATGCTACTGGCTTTGTTGTGGTTATCGGTGAGCACACCATTTGTTTATGCCGCACAACAAAAGCTGGCTGCTATTGAAAAAGGCATTTCCAGTGCCGATGATGAAACCAACCCGCTTGCCGGCACCAACGAGGAAAAATCCGAGTCGGGGGTATATGCGCTATCCGAGTACCTGCACGAAACTATGCTGGCAGGTAATGTAGCCACCTGTTTGGTGAAATACGAGAAATGCCACCCGTCCAATTTATACTTTGCTTACCATCCCGAACTGCATAGCCCGCCTCCAAATAGCCTTGGCTGAACTTTTAATGGATTGGTGTGTACCTACCCCAATGATTTCACCCTGCAACCATAGGCTTCGTTACTGTTAACTGACCTAACCCCGGATATTTATGCAACAAACTGTCAGCCCCCTGTCCAGGCTGTGGAGCCTCGTGCGGCTGGATAAGAAAGACATTACGACCATTTACTTCTTTGCTATTTTGAACGGTATCATCCAGCTGTCGCTGCCCCTGGGCATACAGGCCATTATTGGTTTTGTGCTGGGTGGTTCCGTATCGGCATCGCTGGTGCTGCTTATTTCCCTGGTGGTACTGGGGGTGCTGTTCAACGGCCTGCTCCAGATCAACCAGATGAAGATCATCGAGCGCATCCAGCAAAACATCTTTGTGCGGTATGCCTATGCTTTTGCCGACCGCATCCCCAAGCTGGACCTCAAAAGCGTGGACAGCTACTATCTACCCGAGCTGGTCAACCGCTTTTTTGAAACACCCACGCTCCAGAAAAGTTTTGCCAAGCTGCTGCTGGACCTGCCCACGGCCATGATCCAGATTCTTTTTGGGCTATTGCTGCTTTGTTTCTACCACCAGGCTTTTATCTTCTTCGGGTTGATACTGGTATTCCTGCTTTGGCTGATCCTGAAAATAACTTCCTCGCGGGGCATGGAAACATCGCTGGAGGAAAGCAAGTATAAATATGCCGTTGCCGCCTGGTTTGAAGAGATGGCAAGGGTGATCAAGTCTTTTAAGTTTTCGCGCAACTCGGGTATTCATTTGCGCAAGGCCGACCGCAAGGCCATTGGTTACCTCGAAGCGCGCAAGCAGCATTTTGGTGTGCTGCTAAGCCAGTACCGCACCCTGGTTGCCTTTAAAGTGCTGATTACCGCGGCCATGCTGATTGTTGGTTCCATTCTCTTGCTCGACCAGCAGATCAATATCGGGCAGTTCATTGCTTCCGAGATCATCATCATCACCGTTATCACCTCCGTGGAAAAGATCATCGTAAACCTCGATAGCGTGTACGATGTCATGACCTCGGTAGAAAAGATTTCAAAGCTGGTGGAAAAGCCCGTGGAGCCCAGTGGCTCCATGCCCCTGCTGCCTACCCAGCGCATCGGCATCGAAGGTCGCAATGTTACCTTTGGTTACGATAATAGCCATCCCATCCTGCGCAATGTTTCCTTCCGCATAGCACCGGGCGAAAAAGTATGTGTTACCGGGGAAAATGGTGCGGGGAAAAGTACCCTGCTGCGTTTGCTCAGTGGCGCCTACTCCGATTTTGGCGGGTCGATCCTCGTCAATGGCGTGCCCATTTTCAATTACGATTTAGGTACTTACCGGGCTCAAACCGGTATCCTGTTGCACCATGAAGATATCTTCCAGGCTACGCTGCGCGAAAACCTGACCATGGGCAATGAAAACATCGACTCGCTCTACCTCAACGAGTTGGTAGAAAGGATTGGCCTGACCGATTTCCTGGCCAGCCTGGACCGGGGCTACGATACCGAGCTGGACCCTGCCGGCAAACGCCTGCCGCGCAACGTGGTGCAAAAGGTGCAACTGGTGCGGGCCCTGCTGTGCAAGCCCCAGTTGCTGCTGCTCGAAGAACCCTGGCAGGGCATTGAGCAGCCCTACCGCGATATGATTCAGGACCTGCTGCTGAACGAACTGGATGGCACCACGGTAGTCATTTCTTCCATTGATGAAAGTTTTGCCCGCCGCTGCAACCAGGTTATTGAACTCCAACCCAAATAAAATTTCCGGGGCGGCAGTAGCACGCCAGCGCGTATGCCCCGGGTACAAATAAATGTCAATATGAACACGACCCAGTTTTCGGCATACAACCATGTGTACCGCCAGAACAAGGAAAGCCATATCCGAACCTGGCTGATGATCCTCCTTGGCGCACTGATCATTATACTTTTTCTGCCCTGGACCCAAAACATCAGGGCCCGCGGCAATGTAACGGCCTGGAGCCAGGAAGACCGGCCCCAGGAAATCAATTCCATCATCGGTGGCCGCATTGTAAAATGGTATATCCGTGAAGGCGATTTTGTGCAGCGGGGCGATACCCTGGCACAACTGGCCGAAGTAAAAGTAGACTACCTCGATCCCAACCTGGTAGCCCGTACCAAGGAGCAGCTGGACGCCAAGGAAATGACCGTGAATTATTACACCAACAAAGTACAAACCGCCCAGTCGCAGATTGGTGCCCTGCAGCAGGCCCTGGAAATCAAGATCAGCCAGCTGGAAAATAAAACCCGGCAGCAGCGCATCAAAGTGCAAAGCGACAGCATGGAAATGGTAGCTGCCAACAATGATTTCAGTATTGCTACCAAGCAGTTTGCCCGCCAGCGCACCATGTTTGACAGCGGCCTGGTATCGCTCACCCAGTTTGAGCAGCGCAACCAGACCTACCAGAATGCAATGGCCAAGAAAATATCGGCTGAAAACAAATTTGTAAACAGCAAACAGGAACTCGGCATCCTTGCCTTGGAACTGAATGGCACCCGCCAGGAGTATACCGAGAAGATCTCCAAGGCTGAAGGGGATCGTTTTCAGTCGCTTTCGCAAATAGCCACCGGCCAGGGCGATATTGCCAAACTGCAGAACCAGTATGCTTCCTACAGTATCCGCAATGGCATGTATTATATCATTGCGCCGCAAAGCGGGCAGGTGATAAAAGCCAGTAAAAGCGGTATTGGTGAAATTGTAAAAGAAGGGGAGATGCTGGTGCACGTGGTGCCTACCGATATACAGTATGCAGTGGAAATGTATGTGCGTCCCGTGGATCTGCCCCTGGTGAATGTGGGCCAGGCGGTGCGCTTTATGTTTGATGGTTTTCCTGCCATTGTATTCAGCGGCTGGCCCCAGGCTTCCTATGGCCTTTTCTCGGGCCGCGTGGTGGCGGTGGAAAGCGATGTCAGTACCAATGGTAAATTCAAGGTGCTGGTAACCGAGATGCCCGGTGAAAGGGCGTGGCCAAAAGAATTGAAGATGGGTACCGGTGCCAGCGGCATTGCCCTGCTCAAAAATGTGCCGGTATGGTACGAGCTGTGGCGGAATATCAACTCTTTCCCCCCTGATTATTACAAACCCGAAGCACCGGCTGCTAAAGACGGTAAAGAGGATAAAGCTGTTGTAAAAGCAAAATGATGAAGCGACTACTGCTATTGGTTTTCCCTTTTTTGTCCCTTTGGTCGCAGGCCCAGCCCGTGTTTACACAGCGTGCGTTTTTTGACGTGATCCGTGCCTACCACCCTGTTGCCCGCCAGGCTCAGTTGCAGGTAGATATTGCCCGTGCCGAAATTACTGTAGCCCGCGGTGCCTTTGATCCTACCATCGGCACCGACCTGGGGCTAAAGGAGTTTAAGGGTACTGAGTATTACAACTACCGCAATCACCAGCTCAATATTCCTACCTGGTTTGGCATCAACCTGAACGCAGGACTTGAATATTTAGACGGCACCCGCACCAACCCGGAAGATACCAAGGGCAAAAGCAGTTATATAGGGGTGGCGGTGCCGCTGGCAAAAGGGCTGCTGATGGACGAGCGTCGTGCCGCCCTGCAGCAGGCCCGCATCTTCCAGCGCTCCTCGCTGGAGGAGCAGCGGATCATGCTCAATGACCTGCTTTACGATGCGGCAAAAGCCTATTGGGACTGGTGGGAGCAGCACGAAACCTACAAGTTGTTCCAGGCGGCTTATGACAATGCCAGCCAGCGTTTTCGCCTCATAAAAACCGCGTATGAAATTGGCGAGCGCCCTGCCATTGATACCCTCGAAGCGCTTGCGCAGTTGCAAAGCTTCCAGGTACAAAGGGCACAGGTAGCGCAGGAGCTGCAAAACGCAAGGCTGCAGCTTTCGGTGTATTTGTGGCAGTCCGAAGGTGAGCCTTACGACCTGCCGGCCGATGTGGCGCCCGCCGTACCTGATGGACCGGTGCTGGCCGATATTGAAGCGATGGAGCAGCTGGTGGCCAATCATCCGGCATTGCGCCAGTATGGTTTCAAACTCGATGCCCTGCAAATAGACCGCAGGCTGAAGCTCCAATACATGCTGCCTTATGCCACTTTTAAATACAACCAGCTGGTAAGTGGTCATGGCATCACCGGCGCCTTCAAGGAGCCGCTGTTTCACAATAATTTCCGGTACGGGTTAAGCCTTTCCATGCCGCTGCGCATTTCCGAAGGGCGTGGATTGTACCGCCAGGCAAGGCTGAAAATAGAAAGCACTGAATGGGAAAGACTGAACAAACAGGTGCAGCTGCAAACCAAGGTGCGCCAAAGCCGCAACGATTGGGAACAGCTGTTGCAGCAGGTGTCGCTCCAGCGCACCGCTGTTACCCAGTATGCCACCCTGCAACGTGCCGAAGAAGTACGGTTTTTCAATGGGGAGAGCTCCCTGTTCCTGATCAATAGCCGCGAGATCAAAACCCTGGAAGCCAGGCAAAAACTGATTGAGCTGCAATCCAAGCAACAGAAAGCCGCGGTAAGCATCCGTTGGGCTGCCGGTGTGCTGGCCAACTAAATGTTGGGGCAAACAGCGGCCTTCTGGTAAATAAAAAGCAGCACACGCAGGTGCTGCTTTTTTCATTTGTTTTCCTTTGAAGGGAAAGGGTGTTGGTTATTCGTGCGGATAATATGTTCAATGATCAATGTACTGCCGCAATGGTATTTTCTGCTGCTATCAGCAGGGACATGGCCACCATGTAGTTATCGTGTTTCAACACATGTTTGGCGGCCAGTTTTTCATCCAGCATCCTGATGCGTTCTGCCAGTTGGTCCTTGGTAATGGTTTTTGGTAAAATGATGGGCCGGTGAATTTCAAAATCGTCTTTTAGCAGGTCCAGCACCGGCACTTCCAGGATTTTGGACAACTGGCGCACATGGTGCACCGTTAGCTGGGTGATATTGTTTTCAATTTTGCTATACGCGTTTTGGGAAATACCCATCTGGGAGGCTACCCATTTCTGGGAGTAATTTTTAAACTCCCTGTACTGGCGGATGATGGAACCGGGCATCGCTGGCTTTTGATGCTTTTAACAATCTGAGCAGAATAATGTTCAATGTGCGGCCCTGCTCAGGCGGTCGTTTATTGCACATCCTTCGCCCTTTTCAGGCGCCACTTCGGCAATGATACGGCTTACCGGAAGTGCTTCTGCCTGGTGCAGGGCTGCGTATAGGTTGCGGGCCGCTTCGGCGGTATCGCCCTGTGGGCTTAGTACCAGTTGGTAGGGGGTGTTCAGCCCTTGTTTTATTTCCGAAAAATTGATCACGGCATAAGGCTCCTGGAGGGTTGCTGCCACTGCTGCAACATCGTTGGTAAGCGTCAGCGGAATGCGGGGTGCATAGTGCAGGTGGTGCATGCCGGGCGCCACCACGGGCCGGTGCAATCCATTTGCCAGTTGTATGCCGGGCACAACAGCTTCCAGGGCTTCCAGGGGCAGTGCGCCTACCCGGTACACCACCGGCTGGTTGTTTTCAAAGCCAACAATGGTAGACTCTAGGCCAGCGGTGCAGGCACCGCCATCGAGTATATATGGTATGCGGCCATCGAGCTGGGCCAGCACATGTGCCGGCGTGGTGGGGGAAATACGGGTGTAGCGGTTGGCGCTGGGTGCTACCAACGGCATGCCTGCAGCACGAATCAGGGCTTGCGCTACCGGGTGCGCAGGAAAACGGACGGCTACCCGCGGAAGCCCGGATGTAACAGCATCCGGGATATGTGCCTTGCGGGGCAGGAGCAGGGTAAGGGGGCCGGGGGCAAAATGCTGCAACAATAGACGGGCAGTATCGCTGATACCGGTAGCAACTTCGTCCACCTGTGCCACATCGGCCAGGTGCACAATCAGTGGGTTGGTGGCCGGGCGCTCCTTGGTGGCAAATACCCTGGCTACCGCCTCGGGGTTGAAGGCGTCGGCAGCAAGGCCATACACCGTTTCGGTAGGCATGGCAATACAATGTCCTTCCCGAAGGTATTGTGCCGCCCGTGCGGTATCGGTGCCGGTGATGGTGTGGTATTGCGCTATCATGTTGCGGCCGCAAAGGTAGGCCATGCCGCCGAACATGCCGTCATCCTTGCTTGTGGATTGCAGTAGTTGCAGCCCTGCAGGACTTCAACGGGCGCATAAAAAACAGGATGCCTGCCAAACGACCCTTCGCTAGCGAGGGCCAGGCGGCATCCTGTTTGGTTAAAGGCATCAAAACATTTTTGGCGGGCGGTGGCCATTGTCGGCAACGGTCGCGTCATTTCGTTGCAGCATATGCCATACCGGTCCGTATCAAAAATTGGGTGCTACAAATGCTGTCACCCCCAGAATTCGTGTCAGCATGGGCTGCAGCACCCGTTCTTTTGCTGTTTTGTACCCATCACCAGTCGTTCGCCAGAAAAAAGCTAGTACCGGGACAGCAATGTTTTTCATCCTATTGTCCCTGCCCGGCAGTATAGGCCGGTACGCCATTGAAACGATATAGGTTTTCCGTTTTGATGATATCCAGTCCGGCGTCATTTATCTTTTTCAGCAATTGAATTACCGCGTTGTAGCACTGCAGGTGCGGTGTCTGGCAAAGAAAGCGGCAGCGCCAGTGGTCGGTGCAGAAGGTTTCGGGAAAACCGTTGGGCCACACCTTGGTACCCCTGTTCGAGATCATGGACAGCCTGAGGGTGCCTACCTGCAGCGGCGCAAGGATGGCTGCCAGCGCATCGGGGTCACGATGGTTGTGGTGCAGGAAAATATCCACGCCATCCAGTACTTTTTCGGCCTGCACTCTTTCTTTCAATTGAACCTTGATCACTCCCGAATCACCACTATAACTAACCTTGGGCAGCAATTGTGGCTGCTGGCCCAGCCTTTCAATAACCGCATCGGCAAAGGCCCGGGTACCCACTTTTTGTTTGGAAGATATTTCCTTGAAAATATCATAGGTATGTATGCCATCTTCCATGGTGCGCAGCCAGGCGTTGTGCACTTTTTCGGCAATATCGTGCTGCCCGATGTGCACCAGCATCTGTACGGCACCCAGCAGCAGCCCCGAAGGATTGGCAAGGTCCTGCCCCGCACGACGGGGCGCCGAGCCATGGATGGCTTCAAACATGGCAAAGCCTTCGCCTATATTGGCGCTGCCCGCCAGTCCAACCGACCCGGTGATCTGTGCGGCCACATCACTCAGGATATCGCCATACAGGTTGGGCATTACAATCACGTCAAAAGCTTCGGGTGTATCGGCAAGCTTGGCGGCGCCGATGTCTACAATCCAGTGTTCTTTTTCCAATTCGGGGTATTCGGCGCCTATTTCGTCAAACATCCTGTGAAAAAGCCCGTCGGTCATCTTCATGATGTTGTCCTTGGTAAAGCAGGTCACCTTTTTACGGCCATACACTTTTGCGTATTCAAAAGCATAGCGGATGATCTTTTCGGTGCCGGGGCGGGAGATAAGTTTAAGGCATTGCACCACCTCGTCGGTTTGCTGGTGCTCGATACCCGCGTACAGGTCTTCCTCGTTTTCGCGGATGATGACCACATCCATTTTTGGGTGTTTGGTGGTAACGTAAGGGTGGTAGGATACACAGGGCCGCACATTGGCAAAAAGTCCCAGCACTTTGCGGGTGGTGACGTTAAGGCTTTTAAAACCGCCCCCCTGCGGTGTCGTAATGGGGGCTTTCAGAAATACTTTGGTCCGCCGCAGCGACTCCCAGGCTGAGGGCTCAATGCCCGCACTATTGCCTTGCAGGTACACTTTTTCACCGATCTCTATGACTTCAATGTCGAGGGCGGCTCCGGCAGTCTGCAAAATCCGCAAGGTGGCATCCATGATCTCGGGGCCGATGCCATCGCCATAGGCTACCGTTACAGGAACCGGTTTGCGATCAACTACCAAATCTGTCCGAGGCGCAGTTTGTAGTAAGGCGTCCATTTGATTTTTAAACAAAACAATCGGCTCTGTCTTGCTTATTGAAATAAAACAGCGCAAACCACAACCCCAGGTTATAACTCACTACCGTGGGTTTTAATCCTGATTGTTAAAAGATTTTTGACCTGTTTGGCCTGTTTGCTGAACGGCTAAGGCGTGAAATGCTAAAAAATCAAGGGTAATTAACCTTAAATTCTATGGCTTAGCTCCCGCTTGTGTACCTTTAGCCCGTTCATGCGTTCCAAGATTTTCACATACGACCAGGTGTTTCAGCGCTTTCACAGCCTGCTGATGATGGTGTTGCTGTTATGGCTCACCGTGAGTGCACCCGTGGTGTATGCCGCCCAGCAGGATACCCTGGTGGCGTGGCACGACCTGGCCGATGATGATGATAGTGGCAACCCTTTGTCCGGCACCAACGAGGAGAAGGTAGAAGGTGGGGCAACCTCCTTATCCGAATACCTGCACGAAGTGCACCCGCCCTTGCCTCCTTTAGGTGCCGCCCTTGCTGCTTTTAAAGCCCATGCTGCCGAAACCCTCCAGGTGTTTCACCCCGAACTACTTTCCCCGCCTCCCGAGTTTACCCTTTGATTGCCTTGCAGCCGGCATCCTGCCGCCTGCCATCTTGTATCTGCACGTATCAACTATAGCAGTTAGCCATAGTGCGTCCTTGTTGTCCGTTCCGGCTTAGGAACCTTATGCCCTTGTGTGGAAGGGGTTTCTCCTTGTAATCAAAGTGTAAATTTTATCGTGATGACGCAATCTGCAGCATCTCCGTTCAAGACCCTCCGTTCTGATTTTCCCGCTTCCATTGTTGTATTTCTTGTTGCGCTGCCCCTTTGCCTGGGAGTGGCCCTGGCTTCCAACGCACCCCTGTTCAGCGGCATTATTGCCGGTGTGGTTGGCGGAGTCGTTGTCGGTTTTTTGAGTGGCTCGCAACTGAGCGTAAGCGGTCCCGCGGCCGGACTTACCGCCATTGTGGCCGCGGCCATTTTAAAGCTGCCTTCATTTGAAACCTTTTTGCTGGGGGTGGTCCTTTGCGGCATACTCCAGATCATTTTTGGTTTTGTAAAAGGCGGTGTGATCGGCGATTATATCCCCAGTGCCGTAATCAAGGGTATGCTGGCTGCCATCGGCCTGATCCTTATTTTAAAGCAGTTGCCCCACCTGGTAGGCTATGATGCCGATTATGAAGGCGATGAAAGCTTTGCGCAGGGCAACAATGAAAATACTTTTACCGCCATCGCCCATGCCTTCAGAGCCATTACGCCCCTGGCAGCCCTGATCGGTTTGGTAGGACTGTTATTCCAGATATTCTGGGAGAAGTTTACTGCCGGTAAAAAAGGATTTATCCGCCTTATTCCGGCGCCCCTGGTGGTGGTGCTGCTGGCGGTGGGTATCAACCTGGCCTTTAGCGCCTCGGGCAATGCTTTGCAAAACAGCCACCTGGTAAACATCCCGGTGGCCAGCAATCCTTCGGAGTTTGTTTCTTTTTTCACCCTTCCCGATTTTGCACAGGTGGTAAACCCCGAAGTATGGATAACGGCCGTAACGCTGGCCCTGGTAGCATCGCTGGAATCGCTGCTGAGCATTGAAGCCATCGACGACCTGGACCCTTACCAGCGGGTAACCAATAAAGACCGCGAACTGAAAGCCCAGGGCGTGGGTAATATCGTTTCGGGCCTGATTGGCGGATTGCCGGTGACTTCTGTAATTGTACGCTCTTCGGCCAACGTAAACTCGGGTGCACAAAGCAAGATGTCCACCATCATGCATGGTTCCATGCTCCTGCTTTCCGTGGCGCTCATTCCCGTACTGCTCAACCAGATTCCGCTGGCGGCACTTGCGGCCATCCTCATTTATACGGGTTACAAACTGGCCAAGCCTTCCCTGTTCAAGATGTTTTACAAAAAGGGCTGGGACCAGTTCCTGCCTTTTGTGATCACCATTGTAGCCATCCTGATGACCGACCTGCTGAAAGGCGTGGCCATCGGTATTGGTATTGGGCTCATTTTTGTGTTGCGTACCAACTTCCGCAGCGCGGTATTTGTGGTAAACGATGCTAAAAACTACCTGTTTCGTTTCCGCAAGGATGTCAGCTTTCTCAACAAGCCGATTGTGAAAAACAAACTGGAAGAAGTGCCCGAAGGTTCTTTTGTGCTGATTGATGCCAGCCGGGCCGATTTTATTGACAAGGACGTGATTGAGGTGATCGAGGACTTTATGGTGCATGCACCGCTCAAGGACATTAAGGTGGAGTTGAAAAAAAGTATGTACCGCGATCAGGGCTTTGCCCAACAGTTCAACGGTAATGGCGATAGCCTGCACAAATCCTATATGCCCGAAGCTGAACGGGTGCTAACCCCCGAGGTTAGCCATTGAACACCAAACGACATTCCTTAACACTGACCGGAAAATATCTGGAAAGGAAATTACCAATAGCTTAAATTCATTTACATGTTTTCGTACGAAAAATTATTGCTGGAAAACAAGGCCTGGGCCGCAGAAAAAGTATCCGAGGATGCTGATTATTTTAACCGCCTGGCCGATATTCAGAAACCTGAGTTCCTGTGGATCGGATGCAGCGACAGCCGCGTGCCGGCCAATGAAATTACAGGTACCCAGCCGGGTGAAATCTTTGTGCACCGCAACGTAGCCAATATGGTGGTGCATACCGATTTAAACCTGCTGACAGTGCTTGATTATGCCGTTAACCACCTGAAAGTAAAACACGTGATTGTGTGCGGCCACTACGGCTGCGGAGGGGTGAAGGCCGCTACCACCCAACACAATTTTGGGATCATCAACAAATGGCTGCGGAATATCAAGGACGTGTATCGTATTCACCGCGATGAACTGGAAAGCATCAGTGATGAGAGTCAGCGTGTGGACCGCCTGGTGGAACTGAACGTACAGGAGCAGGTGATGAACCTGGCCAAAACTTCCATCATCCAGAAAGCCTGGAAACACGACCAGCGCCCGGCCCTGCACGGTTGGGTGTATGGGCTTAAGGATGGCATCATCAAACCCGTATTTGAAATGATGCCGGGAACGCATATCGATCCTATTTACGAGTTCGATGATTTGTAAATAGCCCGCCAAAAGTCAAAAGCGCAGGCCCTGGGTCTGCGCTTTTGTATTAGCGTCATTTAATATGAACCCTGAAGTTGGTATCCCAATGGCTAACTTACCGGTCAGGTCTTTGTTTACCATTGCCTGCATTTAAAACTTTCCTCATGAACTGTCCCAATTGCAATGTGCACCTGGTAATGGCCGACCGCCAGGGCGTGGAAATAGATTATTGCCCGCAGTGCCGCGGGGTATGGCTCGATCGTGGCGAACTGGATAAGATCATCGAGCGCTCGTCGAACTTTACCGCCAGGCCCGATGCTCCGCCGCAGTACAATCCATACAAGCAGGATCATAAGCCCTACCCCGATCAAAAGCACTATCCCGACCAGAAGTATGGGCATGGTTACGACCCGCACCATAAGCACCACAAGAAGAAGGGGTTTCTGTCGGATTTCTTTGATTTCGATTAAACCGCAGATATGTGTGATTTTAAATGATTTGTATGAACCTGCTGCCCTGTAAACTAAAAAGTGCTGAAGCGAGTGGTAGCATGCTCATTTGCTGTTGAAAAGTGAACTGATGGTTTACCCATCTGAAGTTTACCATCCATATTGTTTTTAGATGATCGACTTAACGAACTAGATGATGTCTATTTCTGCATTTAGTTGGTTCATACAAATCATTTATAATCATACAAATCTGCCGTTCTCTTTACTTTAGCCCTCCCAAACCCATTACATGTCAATTGAAGTAAGCGGACTCACCAAGCTGTATGGCGCCCAGCGGGCGGTGGATGGTATTTCCTTTTCGGTAAAAAAAGGGGAGATCGTGGGTTTCCTGGGTCCCAACGGTGCGGGCAAGTCCACGACCATGAAAATGATCACCGGCTACCTGCAGCCCGATGGCGGTAAGGCCCTGGTGAGCGGTATTGATGTGGCCGCCGATCCTTTGGCGGCAAAGAAAAGGGTAGGCTACCTGCCCGAATCGAATGCATTGTATTACGACCTCTACGTGCGGGAATACCTGGGTTTTATTGCAGATGTACACGGCCTGGATGGTGCCAAAAGCCGGATTGAGGAAGTGATCCAAACCGTTGGCCTGAGCCCGGAAAGCAGCAAGAAAATAGGGCAGTTGTCCAAAGGTTATAAACAACGGGTAGGCATTGCCGCAGCCCTGCTGCACAATCCCGAAGTGCTGATCCTCGATGAACCAACCAGTGGCCTCGATCCCAACCAGATCGTAGAGATACGGGAAGTAATCAAAGCGCAGGGAAAGGATAAACTGGTGCTGTTTTCCTCCCATATCCTCCAGGAAGTGGAAGCCATCTGCGACCGGGTAATCATTATCAATAAAGGCAAGATCGTTGCCGACGAAAACCTGGCCCTCCTCCAGCAGCGCTCGGCTGCCAACTATGTACGGGTGGCTTTCCAGGAACCCCTGGAGCCCGAATGGCTGCGCAGGCTGGCCGGCGTGGATATAGTGGAAAAGCTGGATGCCCAAAACTGGCGGCTGCACACCAGGGAACCGGAAACAGTACGCAAACAACTGCTGCAACTTTCGGTAGAACATGGCCTCAACATCGTATCGCTGCATAATGAAAGCGGGAGCCTGGAAGAAGTGTTCCGCAAACTGACGGCAGGCTGAGGCTTTTTGAACCACAAAGGCACAAAGTCAGGAGGAGGCACAAAGGGAAACTGGGAAAGTCCTTCGGGTACTTCGGTTTTCCTTTGTGTTTTTTGTGCTGTAGACAAGACAACAGCACTCAGCGGGGATGCTTCCTTTTGTACAAAGGAAAGCCGCTCTTTGCATTCTTTGCTCACTTGCGTCATTGCGCGAACTACTGCTGCTGTCACCACTCCTTACCGCTCAGCCAAAAGGTTACATTTTTTTCAAAAACACCTTCTAAAATAACCGGCAACCCGGGCTGTGCTGATTTGCCTCCAAATGCTTTTCTTTGCACCACCCAAAGAATGTTCAACGAACAAACCCTGCCATTCCCGATCATACAAAGGCAAGCCGTAAATTTTGCCGATTATCTATTGGGAGGGCTGCTTGGGAGATTGCCCTGATAAACAAAAAACAATAATACATGAGCTACATTGCCGAGATCTTTGCCCGACAGATCCTTGATAGTCGTGGTAACCCTACCGTAGAAGTAGATGTTGTAACCGATGACGGTGCCATGGGCCGCGCTGCGGTACCCAGTGGTGCTTCTACCGGTATTCACGAAGCCGTGGAACTGCGCGACAACGATAAGAGTGTATACGTGGGTAAAGGTGTGCTGAAGGCTGTAGAGAACGTAAACAAAACCATCGCTCCCGAACTGCTGGGCAACGATGTAGCCGACCAGACCGGCATCGACGAACTGATGATCCGCCTGGACGGTACCGAGAACAAGAGCAAGCTGGGCGCCAACGCCATGCTGGCCGTTTCGATGGCCGTAGCTAAAGCCGCTGCTGAAGAAGCTGGTCTGCCCCTGTTCCGCTACGTAGGTGGCACCAATGCCAAGACCCTGCCCGTTCCCATGATGAACATCCTGAACGGTGGCGCACACGCCGATAACAAGATCGACTTCCAGGAATTCATGGTAATGCCCGTAGGCGCCGCTTCTTTCTCTGAAGGTCTGCGCTGGGGTGTGGAAATCTTCCACGCACTGAAAACCGTTCTGAAAAAGAAAGGCTACAGCACCAACGTGGGTGACGAAGGTGGTTTCGCCCCCAATATCCAGAGCAACGAAGAAGCCATCGAAACCGTACTGACCGCCATTGAGGCTGCCGGTTACAAAGCGGGTTCGCAGGTGTTCATCGCCATGGACGCCGCCAACAGCGAACTGTTCAAAAACGGAAAATACACCTTCCACAAGAGCGACGGCAAAACCCTGACCTCCGACGAACTGGTAAAATACTGGGAGAACTGGGTGAACCAATACCCCATCTGCTCTATCGAAGACGGTATGGCTGAAGACGATTGGGATGGTTGGAAAAACCTGACCGAAACCGTAGGCAAGCGCGTACAGCTGGTGGGCGACGACCTGTTTGTTACCAACGTTACCCGCCTGGAGCAAGGTATCACCCGTGATATCGCAAACGGCCTGCTGGTAAAAGTAAACCAGATCGGTACCCTCACCGAAACCATCAACGCCGTAACCATGGCACAACACGCCGGTTACAACACCATCATGAGCCACCGCTCGGGTGAAACCGAAGACAGCACCATCGCCGACCTGGCTGTGGCCCTGAACTGCGGTCAGATTAAAACTGGTAGCGCCAGCCGCTCCGATCGTATGGCCAAGTACAACCAGCTGATCCGTATTGAGGAACTGTTGGGTGCTTCTGCCTACTACCCCGGCGCTAAGCTGAAATTTGGTAAATAACACCAACTGCGAATACAGAAGGGCCGTCCGTGAGGGCGGCCTTTTTTTGTAAACCTTGGAGGTTTTTTGATGCATCCAACCCATCCAACCCAAACCTATAAGGTTTTAAAAACCTTACAGGTTGCTGAAGCGGCTTTCAAAAACCTTCAAGGTTTATAAGTATTTCCCCGCAAAATCTTCCCGGTACTGCATCGCAGCCCAAAGCCCTGTATCTTTGCCCTGTTCGCATGAAATTCATCCGTTATATACCTGCCTTTCTCCGAAACAAATACCTGCTGGCCGGCACGGCCTTCGCGGTGTGGATGATTTTTTTTGATCGCAACGATTTTTTTACCCAGTACGACCGGTTACAGGAATTGAAAGCCCTGGAAAAAAGCAAGACCTATTACTCCGATCAAATAGCCAGGGAGCGCAAGTCGCTGGAAGAACTCCGGAACAATCCCGCAGCCATCGAGAAATATGCCCGCGAGCAGTACGGCATGAAAAGGGAAAACGAAGATGTTTTTGTGGTAATCAACCCGGCAAAAAACCAATCCCAACCCTAGCTGCACAATATTGTTAAAAGGCAGGCGTTTGAAGGAAGTCAACAATTTTGGAACTCCGTACCTCCATCCGGGAACTACCCAATTCTATGAACCTGTTTACGCCTGAAGATCTGCTGCTTTACCTCTACAAAGAAACAGACCCCGAGCAAACCGCTGCTATTGAAGCTGCCCTTGCACAGGACTGGACCCTCCGCGAAAAGCTGGCCGTGCTGCAAGCTGCCCAAAACCGGCTTAATACCCTGGTAGAGCAGCCACGTACCGAAACGGTGCTCAACATTCTGCGTTATGCCCGCCAGGAGGAAAAAATCAGTCAATAGCCTGGCGTATATAGTTCAAAGTTGGCGCACCTCCTGTTGTTCAGGTATTTAACTTTGAACTTTCAACTACTGCCTGCCGGCTATTCCACCACCTATCTATGACCCGAAAGGAAAGATTTGACTTTGTGATCGGCTATTTCCAGACCTTCAAACCGGAAGCCGAAACGGAACTCGATTTTGAAAATACCTACCAGTTGCTGGTTGCAGTGATTCTTTCTGCACAGTGTACCGATAAGCGGGTGAATATGCACACGCCTGCGCTTTTCCATAAATATCCCAACATTGACAAGCTGTACGATGCGCAGTACGACGACCTTTTTGATTTGATCAAAAGCATTTCTTTTCCCGGCAACAAAACCCGTCACCTGATGGGTATGGCGAAAAAGGTAAAGGAAAACTTCGGCGGCGAAATACCAATGACT
Source organism: Cnuella takakiae (assembly GCF_001953305.1). Classification (GTDB taxonomy): domain Bacteria; phylum Bacteroidota; class Bacteroidia; order Chitinophagales; family Chitinophagaceae; genus Flavisolibacter; species Flavisolibacter takakiae. Next base: position 4,691,959 of record NZ_MTFE01000010.1, on the reverse strand, counting down.
GTAGAAGAATTGGTACAACTGCCGGGTGTAGGCCGTAAAACCGCCAATGTCATCACTTCGGTAGTAGACAACCAGCCCAATATGGCGGTGGATACGCATGTGTTTCGGGTATCGGCACGGCTGGGACTTACCCTCAACGCCAAGAACCCGCTGCAAACCGAACTGCAGCTCATCAAGTATGTGCCTAAGGAGCTGGTGCCCAAATTCCACCACTGGCTGATCCTGCATGGCCGCTACACCTGTATTGCCCGCAAACCCAAGTGCGCACAATGCCCCCTGAAGCCCGCTTGTAAATTTTACAGCAAACTCACCAAAAAGGATAAAGAAGCCCTGGGTATCATTCCCGAGTAAAGCTTTTAAATATGCAGCAGCCCCCGGGGCTGCTTTTTTTGCCCTTACGTTTAAAAAAGAAAGAACCCTGTGGCTGGCGCAGAGCTTGTATAACTGTTTTGGGGGCCGGCAGAACCATCCGCAGCCCTTTATTCCGGTTTGTACCAGGTTATTATGGCTTGAAAGATGCAGGTAGTTTGTTGGTGCCCATTTAAACTATTGAGCAAGGCAGCCATCCTAGCCAAGGCCTCCGGCCCATAAAACCCTTAACCATGAACGTTCTTGCGCACCAACATAGCGGCATCAACAGCCTGTTTTCCCTGCAACCCCTGGTGGCGGTATTGGAAAAGATTGTGCATGATGCAAAACCCGGCAGTGCCCGGTTGTATCAAAACTTGCTGGCTGAGGTAAAAGCCCAGCCTCAACTGCTGTATCCCACCGACGACCTGAAGGAACTGGCTGCCCAGCAGGAACTGGCTGATGCCCTGCTGGCCTCCATATTTCCACCGGCAACCTCCGAGCAGGAAGGCATTTTTGCCGTTACCTATCCTTTTCACAGCGAAGTGGTTTTTGCCTCCGATACTTTCCGCAAACTGTTTCTGACCGGCAGTGGTACAAACCTCTTTGTTCCCGGCAGGGAAGCGCTCTGGCGTATCGGGCAAGCATCGCTTCAACTGGCTTATAACCTGGTACTCCGCCGATACTATAACCAGCCTACGCCGGCTACTACCACCCTGGTACATTCCATCACCGATGAAAGCGGCCTTAACCGCTATTACGCGCTGAAGATGGACGCTCGTTTTGTAGGGGTGAAACTGGCTGACCCGGATTTTAACCTTGCCACCAATATCCCGGTGCAAAGTGCCCTGGATGTTTCGGAGTTGAAAAATGTACTGCCCATTGAACATTTTGTTTTTGAAGGCTTCATCGTGGTGGAAGTAACCGATGTAACCGCATCAGAAGTGATTGCCGCCATCAAAAACAGCTTGCTTTCCATCAATACCGCCTCCGATGTTACGGTTTATGCCGACCTGCAACTGCATGTGCGCACCCTGCTGGGTACCACGCATATGGAGGTGGGCATCACACCATTTTACCGGATGAATGATTATAACCTGTTTGCCGAAGCTTATTTCAGTAATAGCCTGCTGCTGCGCAAAGGTGCTGCGGCAGATAAGGCCAAACGGTTTAGCCGGCTGGCAACACAGCTCTTCCGCAATTCCGATCAGCCCCTGTTGTACAGCCGCCTGACCGAAGACCAGGGTGGCAGCCTGGTAAAAGCTTATTATGCCGAAGGGTTCCGCAGCCTGGTGTTGTGCCCGCTAAAATGTGATGACGGCGAGCTCATTGGTCTGCTGGAACTGGCCAGCACCGAGGAAGGGGTTTTTACCTTTACCCACCTTACCCGGCTGCAGCCTGCCATCCAGCTTTTTGCCCTGGCACTGGAAAAGCACGCCGAAAACCTGGAGCTGCAGGTAGACAAGGTTATCAAGGAGCATTTTACTGCCATACAACCCGCCGTGGAATGGAAGTTTACAGAGGCGGCTTTCAACTACCTGCAAGGCCAGCAAGGCGAGGACTCGGCAAAGATGGCAGCCATTGCTTTCGAAAATGTATATCCATTATACGGCGCCATCGATGTGCGCAACTCTTCGCTGGAACGCAACAATGCCATTCGGAAAGACATGGTAGAGCAGTTGGGTTATGCCGCCGCGGTACTTGAAAAGGCTACCGAGATTATGAGCTTTCCCCTGCTCCGTGAAATCTGTTTTAAGATCAACCGTTACCAGTCCGACGCCAGTGAAACCCTGCTGTCGGATGATGAACTGGCCATTTGCGATTTCCTGCAAAACGAGGTGCACAGCCTGCTGCTACACCTGCGGCAAACCCGCCCTGAGCTGGACCAGGCGGTGGCGGATTATTTTTCCAAACTGGATGCTGAGCGGGGCATGGTTTATCACCACCGCAAAGAATACGAAGAAAGCATCACCCGCATCAATGATGTGCTGGACCGCTTTATCGATGGCGAACAGAAAATGGCCCAGAAGGTATATCCCCACTATTTTGAACGTTATATCACCGATGGTGTGGAGTTCAATATTTATGTGGGACAAAGCCTGGCGCCCAATATGCCCTTCGACGAAATTTATGTGCACAATATGAAGCTGTGGCAACTGACGATGCTGGCCAGGGCCGCACGTATTTCCCGTGCCCTGGAGCAAAGGTTGCCCATGCCCCTGCAAACTACCCAGTTAATACTGGCGCATTCCATTCCGCTCAATATTTCGTTCCGTCGCAAGGAGCGCAAGTTTGATGTGGATGGCGCCTATAATATCCGATACGAGATCATCAAAAAAAGGATTGACAAAGTACACCTTAAAGAGTCGGAAGAGCGGCTTACCCAGCCCGGGAGGATTGCCATTGTATACTCGCAACAGAAAGAACTAACCGAGTACCTGGAGTATGTTGCTTTCCTGCAACACGAAGGGCTGCTGGATGAAAATGTGGAACACCTGGATTTGGAAGATACCCAGGGCATCAGCGGGCTTAAAGCGATCAGGGTAGAGGTGAAGTTTTAAGGGTAGTGTCGGTTGTGTGTAACCCTAACCCGTTCATGATAGAAAGTTCAAATTGTTGGCGCACTGTCTTGTCCTGCCAAACTTGATTCGGTATCCCTCGTTATTATAAACAGGTCTATAGTAGAGGGATGCCAACCAGCTTCGGCAGGACAGGACTTTAGCTAGCCGGGGGAACTTTTTAATCTTAATATTTACGAGTCTGTCAGGAAGTATTAATGGCAAGGATGAGAATTGCTCCTGCCTTCCGGAAATTGTTTGCCCATCCGGTTCTGTAAGTCCTCATTTCCAATATTACTGCTATTGCTTGCGTATTGAACTGCTGTAGCAGCATGGAAATTCCTATCTTTTCATTCATTTTTCTCCTTATATCCAACACTTCGTTTGGAATAAACCGGTTGGCTCCACCTGCCTTTCCAGCCCATTTCAACCGGGCTATTACCGCCTTCACCGACTAATTCATGTCTTAACACTATTATAGAATTATCCAATGTGTCTAATGCCCTTATTTTGGGTCTGAACCAGATAATAAACACCGAATTATCCATACCATGTCACCGGAAATGATCGCTCCGAATATGGAGCAAGACCCCGAACTGATCCACCGCTGGAGTGAAGCCAAAGCCGCCGCCTGGGCTCAAAAACATGGCTGGCTTGTAGGTTGCAATTTTGTGCCGCATACCGCCATCAACCAATTGGAAATGTGGCAGCCCGAAACCTTTGATCCCTTCCTGATCGACAAGGAACTGGGCTGGGCCGAAGACCTCGGTTTCAATACCATCCGCGTTTTCCTGCACCAGCTGTTGTGGGAGCAGGATTCCCAGGGGTTCCTGGAGCGCATCGATCTTTTTTTGAGCATCGCCCATAAACACGGTATCAAAACCATGTTTGTGCTTTTTGATGCTGTTTGGGATCCGTTTCCCAGCCTGGGCAAGCAGCCCGAGCCCAGGCACAATGTGCACAACTCGGGTTGGGTACAGTGCCCCGGCTACGATGTGCTGAACAATCCTGATCGCTACGATGAACTCCAAAGCTATGTGGAGGGTATCGTTAACCGTTTCAAGGATGACGAGCGGGTATTGATCTGGGACCTGTACAACGAGCCCGACAATATGAACCTGACTTCGTACAATGACCAGGATTATGTGCTGCACAAGGCCGAACTGTCCCGCGAATTGCTCCGCAAGTCCATTATCTGGGTACGTGCCATCAACCCGTTGCAACCCATTACCATGGGTCCCTGGCAGGAAGACTGGAGCGAAGTAGCCCGGCTTACCCGCATCGACCATTACATGTTCTCGCATTCGGATATTATATCCTTCCATTGCTACAAGGATGCGGAGATTACCGAAAAGCATGTTGTGGACCTGAAGCGTTACAACCGTCCCATGTTGTGCACAGAATATATGGCCCGGCCATTTGGCAGCACGTTCCAGGATATCCTGCCGGTGTTCAAAAAACACGGGGTGGGTGCTTACAACTGGGGCTTTGTAGCTGGTAAATCCCAAACACACTGTCCCTGGGATAGCTGGCAGATAACCTACCATGATGAGCCGGAATTGTGGTTTCACGATATTTTCCGTGCCAACGGGCAGGCCTACCGGCCAGAAGAAGTATCATTTTTAAAACAAATGCTGAAAGAAAAGAAAGAAGTCCTCCTTGCCGAAGAAGTGGCTTAAGTAAATATTGGGTTTAGACAACCAAAGAAGGCTGTTGGGTTTCCAACAGCCTTCACCTTTTTTAGGGCTTACAGATAGCAAAGATGGCGCAGATGTTTTAACATCAGGAAACTCCTGACCATGCTTCAATCCGTGTTATCTGTAGCTTCTGTGCGCAATGTTTATCAAACCCTTGTTCAGGGTGTTCTTTCGCCTTGCTGTACGCCGCTTTCATCCTGCTGGCCGTGTGCCTTTCCAGCCTTTTGTTCTTCCGACTCGTTCAGCATATTGCTCATGGGCTGGCTGTTGTTGCTCACCCCGCCTTTGTTGCCGGGCGTTGTGGTAGCGATATTATTCTGCTGTCCTTCCTGGTGCCCGTGTGTCTGGTGGTTTACATTGGGTTTCTCGTTGTTTTCCATAACTATAGGTTTGGGTTAAAGGGTACAAAAAGCAAACCAAGGAAGAGTGATGAGTAATAAGTGATGAGTGGAGCAGCTCATGGTAGTAAGTTTCGGTAGCGCTTATCATTTAAGTATTTAAAAAGATCGCTCAAACACCAATTACCGATTTAAACCTTCAAGACTCATCACTCATCACTCATTACCCATCATTACGCTTCCTGGGGTTGGGTAAACGCCGCCCTGGTATCGTGCTGGCCTTCAGAGATTTCTTCGATCATTTTTTTGTTGAAAGCCTCCAGGTCGCCGGGGTTGCGGCTGGTAACCAGTCCATTGTCGGTAACCACTTCCTTGTCTTCCCAGATCACACCTGCATTTTTCAGGTCGGTTTTGATGGAATTGTAAGAAGTCATTTTCCTGCCGCTGATCATGCCTGTTTCTACCAGCAGCCAGGGGCCATGACAAATGGCTGCAAGTGGTTTGCCCTGCTCCAGGAAATGCTGTGCAAAAGCCACGCATGCGGGATTGACGCGCATAAAGTCGGGGTTCATCACGCCACCCGGCAACAGCAGGGCATCGTAATCTTCGGGTCGGGCTTGGCTCAGGGGGACATCCACCGGAACTTCAATGCCCCAATGATCCTGGTCCCAGGCTTTTACTTTCTCCTGTTGTGGCGATACCACGTGTACGGTTGCGCCTGCTGCCTTCAATGCCTCAAGGGGGCTGGTGAGTTCAGACTGTTCAAAGCCATTGTCGGTAAGGATGGCTACTTTTTTGCCGGAAATGTTTTTGGCCATAGTAATGTTTTGGGCCTTGGTTTCAAAAACCAAACCAGCAATAGTAAGGAAATGGACATCAGGCAACGGGCGACAAGCGAAGGGTTAGGGTAGTCCGTGGTCCCTTGGTTGTCATCCTTTCTCCCCCGCTAGGTGCTTTCCCTCAAAATCATTTTGCCGGAGCTGACTGCCTCTGCCAGTGCTTAATTTTGCACCATGCTGCTCCACCGATTCTTTCTGCTCCTGGCAATAGGCTTCCTGGCTCTTGCCTGTAACCGCAACCCTTATAAAGCCACCAACAAATCGTACCGCAAACAGGTGAAAACATTGGCGAAACAGTTGCGGCAAAAGCCCCTGCCCGCCAATACCGCGGAAGGCTGGGTGGGTACCGTTAATTTCAACCTGCGCAAACCCAATATTGTGGTCATCCACCATACGGCGCAAAACAGTTGCGATCAAACCCTGCAAACTTTTACCAAGGTCCGTACACAGGTAAGTGCCCACTATGTTATTTGCCGCGATGGAAAGGTGCAGCACATGCTCAACGATTACCTGCGGGCATGGCATGCCGGCTCCGGCAGTTGGGGCAATATCACAGATGTAAACTCTTCCTCTATAGGAATAGAACTGGATAATAACGGCAATGAACCCTTTGCGCCAGCGCAGATGGACGCACTGTTAAGCCTGCTGCAAACGCTGAGGAGCAATTACAATATTCCGCCAGCCAATTTCGTGGGCCACTGCGATGTAGCGCCCGGCCGCAAAACGGACCCCAGTGTTTATTTTTCCTGGAAGCAGCTTGCTGATAAAGGCTTTGGGATTTGGTACCACGATACTACAGGGCTGAAGCCGCCCGCCCAGTTCCAGGACCTGCAGGCACTGCGCATAGTGGGTTACAGTACCCGCGATTCAATTGCTGCCCGGAAAGCATTTGCCTTGCATTTTATGCGCGATACTACCGGCTTGTGGACCGACCAGCACCGCAAAGTATTGTATGCCCTGGTGCAGCAG
>NZ_MTFE01000010.1:4681492-4685178 GCF_001953305.1 Cnuella takakiae | reverse complement strand
GTGGCTGGTTGTTTTGCGGAATGCTGGCTCCGGCACTGATACGGGCCTGGTTGCTGTCGGGCCGGTTTGCAGGACCGCCTTTATCTTCAATGGTCGTATTGGGAGGCATGGAATCCGGGTTGTATGCGTTGTTATTTATGGTAGCCGTTGTATCATCGTGTGGATTACCAATGGGTACATTAGCCGAATCTACCTGCGTATTCTTCTGGTAAGTGCGGTTGCCCACATTATTATCGCCGCAAGCCCATAAAGTTGCAGATATGCCAAGGAGGGCCACAATTCTTTTCATATAAGGTTTTTATCTGCTACAACTTCAAATCTTCGGCCAGCTTTCACCCCTTTTGCTGCAAGCCTGCATGGCAATCTTTTTGCAACGAAACAGGCAAAAACTATCAGCATGAACCTGAAGCGCGTATTCGGTGTGATCTTAACGGTACTGGGAATTGCGGGATTGATATATGCGGCCATGCTCTTTCTGAATGGCGAGGGCTCGGGCAAGCAAATCAAATCGCTGGCGGTATATGGAATTTTGGGTGGTGTTTTTTTCTTCACCGGCATCGGCCTGATCAAGGGTACGCACGATGAAAGCCAACCTCCTGCAAGATGAACAAAACACGGTACCTCCCTGATCAATCTTTTAAGAGCTATTGCAAATGGCTTTTTTCGCTATGCCTGGTAGTAGTTGGTGCAGCCGGATGCAGCGGAAACGAAACTACTACTGAAACAGATGAAACCGGTGTGCATGCTGCCGCCGATCCCGTTGTAGGTTTTGCGCAGTCGGAGCCTTTTGTGCTTACCGGTTGTTACGAAATGACCCATAAACGTGATTCCGCAACCTTGCAGCTTGAAGTACAGGACTCGGTGGTGACCGGTAGGCTGGTGTACCGCAGGTACCAGCGCGATGGCAATACCGGCACCATAAAGGGCGTACTGCGCGACAGCCTGATTCTTGCTGATTATACTTTTCAGTCCGAAGGGCTTACTTCGGTGCGGGAACTGGTGTTGAAAATAAAAGATACAACACTGGTGGAGGCTTTTGGCGATCTGAAGAACGAAGGCAATAAAATTGTGTTCAGCAACACGGCCAATCTGCAGTATATGGAAGAAAATCCTTTTGTGAAGGTGGCCTGCGACACCCTTTCTGGGCAACGGCGCTGATGGGCAGTACAGGGCTGATCGTTGCCTGCCTGGCTTCTTCGGTTTTTCAATAATTTTTACTTCCCCCCGTCTGCACTAATTTGCCGCCGTGAGTTTGATCCTAAATATCGATACTGCGGTGGCGGGCGCCTCCATTGCCCTTTCGCAGGGCAGTGAAATACTGGCTTCGGCTACCAACGAAGCTGCAAAAGAGAGTGCGGGCTGGCTGCAACCCGCCATAAAAGAATTGATGCAGGCCGGTGGATACCCGCTTTCCGCGCTGGATGCAATTGCCGTAAGTGTAGGTCCTGGCTCTTACACCGGGCTTCGGGTAGGCATGGCTTCGGCCAAAGGCCTGTGTTATGCTTTGCAGAAACCTTTGATAGCAATAAGCACCCTGGAGATGATGGCCGCCGCCGCAAAGAAAGTAGTGCCGGAAGCAGAACTGTACTGCCCGATGATTGATGCCCGGCGTATGGAAGTTTTTACGGCTATATATAACCGTGTGCTTCAACCTATTGTTCCGCCACACAACCTGATATTGGATGCGCATAGTTTTTCCGACCTGCTGGCTGCCCACCGGGTTTGTATTTTTGGTAACGGAAGTGATAAGTTTAAACCCTTACTGAAAGAAGGGCAGGCCTTGTTTGCAACCATTTATCCGCATGCTGTACAACTGGCAGAACTTGCTTTGGAACAGTATAAAAAAGGCCATTTTGCAGATATCGCTTATACTGAGCCGTTTTATATAAAAGCTTTTTATACTACACAGGCTCGGTCTTAACTATTACAAAAAATTAGAAAGAATACTTAACTACTTAAAAACGAAAGGAAGATTACTAATTTCCGATATACATTTGTATTCTGTGTTAAGAAACATTCTATGGACAATGTAGTAATTGAAAACTCCGTATCTGAAAACAACGAACTAAAGATTGATGTCATCCAGCTCAAGAAGGCTGCCCTTATCCTGAGGGCCATCAACCACAAGTTGCGTCAACAGATTATGAAGCTGTTGCACCAGAACGAGAAGATGACCGTTACCGAAATCTATGTAAAACTGCGCCTGGAGCAATCCGTTGCCTCCCAGCACCTCGCCATCCTGCGTAAAGCGGGTTTTGTAAACACCGTTCGCGATGGCAAGTTTATTCATTATTCGGTTAGTTACGAGCGTCTCGATCAGGTACACCACTTTGTGTACGAGCTGCTGAAATAAGCATATCCCCGTACCCTATCCCCTGTCAATGTCTTTGGATGCAAAGGTTTACTTTTGCGGCCAAAGACATTTTTTTATGGAAGGAACCCTCAAGCCCTTATCGGTAGCTGCGGTTAAGGAAGCAATGGAACAGGAAGTGGTGGTGCTGGACAGCCGTCCTTCAACCCTGTTTACCCTCGGTTTCGTACCGGGTTCTATCAATATCGGGTTGGATGGCAAATACGCCGAGTGGGCCGAAATGCTGCTGCCCGCTAAAAAGCCCCTGGTGCTGGTAACCCAGCCCGGACAGGAAGTGGAAAGTGCGCAGAAACTTCAGGATAAAGGTTTTACCATAGCAGGCTACCTGGAAGGTGGCTTTGATGCCTGGCGCAACAGCGGGGAAGAAGTGGATCTGATTATTGACATTGAAGCCGATGAGATGGCCATGGACCTGCCTTTTGATGAAAACATCCTGGTAATGGATGTACGCCAGCCCAACGAGTTTGCCGAAGGCCATGTGGTTGATGCCGAGAACGTACCCCTTGCCGAGTTTACCGATCTGGTGAATATTGCCAATATTGAAGAAGAGCAAAATGTATACATCCACTGTGGCGCCGGTTACCGCAGCGTGATTGCTGCCTCCCTGCTTAAGCGCCAGGGGATACATAATCTCCGCAATATCCTCGGAGGCTGGGATGCCATCAGGGAGGAACCTCGGATCAAGAAAACAAAAGAGGAAAAGAAGAAATCTGAAGAGTAACAGGTCAATTAGTGGTTGGTGAAAAGGCGCTTTTACAGGAAGCGCCTTTTTCATTTTCGCAATGTAATGTTGCTATTATGTGCTCAGTAGTTTAGTTGCAACGCTTTTATAAAGCCCCAAAATGGTGGATGATGGGATGTGCACGATACCAACCGCTCATTTTTTTGATCCTTGTGAAATTCTGAAAATCACAGGTTAAAATAAGCTGCCCTGCTGCCCCGGCCTGAAAAACTGGCTGCTGTCCAGCCGCAGTTTCTCTTTATTGAGTCCTAATTTGCGGCAATGATTGCGAAACTGTATGGCGATCATATCGGCAATCAATCCTTCGCCCCGCATACGGCGGCCAAAGTCGGAGTCGTTTACTTTCCCACCATGCCCCGATTCAATCAGGTGCCAAACCTTATCGGCACGGTCGGGGAAATGCTGGTGCAGCCATTGGTGAAACAGCAGTTTAACCGACCCGTTGAGCCGAACGAAAGTGTAGCCGGCAAAGGTGGCGCCTGCATTAGCGGCAGCTTCCAGCAGTGCCGGCAGCTCGTGCTTGTTGATGCCCGGTATCATGGGGCCCAGCATTACACCTGTTGGAATCCCGGC
>NZ_MTFE01000010.1:4658874-4681428 GCF_001953305.1 Cnuella takakiae | reverse complement strand
CCCGCCGCAGGTCCTCGTTGAGCGTTGTAAGCGATAGCATCACTGCGGCAATGCCTTTTGCGGCCATGGGCGCCAGCAAATCCATATCGCGGAGCACGCCTGCGTTTTTGGTCAGTACGCCTACGGGTTGGTTGTACGCCGCACAAATTTCAATCAGGCTTCGGGTGAGGCGGTACTTCTTTTCAGCAGGCTGGTAACAATCGGTATTGCCGCTGAGGCTGAGCGGAGCGCCCTGCCATTTGGTGTGTTCCAGGAACTTGCGCAGGAGCTTAGGCGCATTATGCTTTACCATGATTTTCGACTCAAAGTCCAGGCCGGCGCTATACCCCCAGTATTCATGTGTGTTGCGGGCATAACAGTAAATACAGCCATGTTCGCAGCCGTTGTAAGGGTTCATGCTGTATTGCATGGCTACATCGGGGCTTTCCACCTTGTTTACCAGCGAAGCGGCTTCTATTTCCAGGAACTGAGTTTTGGGTGCAGGTGTTTCCCATTCGTCAATGGCTTCTACATGCTCCCTGACGTTTTGCTGGCGCAAAAATTTATTAGCAGTATTGAACTGGGCGCCACGGCCTTTTATTGGATCGGACAAAAGATTTCGGATTTATGATTTCGGCTGCCTAAAAACAATGCAAAGTGCAAAAGCCTTTAGCATTGAAGATTCGGCACCGCTATCCTTGTATATACTTCTAACTTCGTACTTCTAACTTCTTACTTGGTATGTGTTACCATTACGCCCTCAGCAAGCAGCAGCAGGATCTCGTAAAGGCCATTGGTGCACTGGATTGGGAAATGCCCTTTGAGCCGCTTTTTCATGTCAATGGGTTTGAGTTTCCCACCATGCCGGTAATTACCCTTTCGGCGCCGCAAAAGGTGCAGGCCTACCAGTGGGGGCTGATACCGCATTGGGTGAAATCGGTAGCCGATGCGCAAAAGCTAAGGCCGCAAACCCTGAATGCAAGGGCGGAAACCATTTTCGAAAAGCCGGCTTTCCGCACCTATGCCCAGCAGAACCGCTGCCTGGTGCTGGCCGATGGATTTTTTGAATGGATGGATTTCCAAAAGCAAAAATACCCGCACTTTGTGCACCTGAAAGATGCAGGCGTGTTTGCCTTTGCGGGGTTGTACGCCCACTGGACCGACCCGGAAACCGGCGAGCTGTTCCGCACTTTCACCATTACCACTACCGATGCCAATCCATTGATGGCGCGGATTCACAATACCAAAAAGCGCATGCCGGTAATGCTCACCCAGGAGCACTGGCAGCAGTGGCTGCAACCCCAGCTTGCGAAGGATGAAATTCTGGCCCAACTCCAGCCCTGCACCGACGAGATACTGGATGGCTTTCCTATCTCCAAACGCATCACCACCCGCGGGCTCGATACCAATGTGCCCGAGGTGACGGAAAGAGTAGATTACCCTGAACTGGTGTTTGCATGAGCAGTCGGAAAAGTTAGAAAAGACCGGAAAGTCAGGAAAGACGTGGCTGATTGTTGAAATGGATGCTTAGGTGAGCTAAATCCTGTCTGGTTTATTTCTCCTTTCTAACAATTGATACACGAGCTGATAACGGTCCTGTCTTTACTGACTTTCCGGTCTTTCCCAACTTCCGGCTATGCGAACAACACCCCCTGCTGCACCATGGCACCCCTGCTGAGGAATTCCATTCTTTTGACTACCTCCCAACGGTTGTTGATGGCGCTGCGTTTGAGGAGCAGCATGGCGTCTGCCACATAGCGGCCGTTAAACTGGCGGTGCTCGCAGTCCATCCAAACGGAGATAAACTTCATGGGTTTCAGCTGGCGGGCCAATGCCAGGCGGGGTTCGGTGTAAAAATGCGGGTCGTGCTGGGGCACGTTTACCAGCCAGCGGGTGTGCTTCAGGTTTTTGGCCAGTTCGGCAAAAGGTGCCTTGTTTACCACGTTGATAAAGACAGAATGTGAGGGTTGTGCCTCAAAACCCTGTAGGGTTACCGTAAATGGCGTTTGGCCCATAGCAATTTCCTGCAGCCGGGTAACCAGCTTTTGCTCCATCTTTTCATAAGCATGGCATTGCATGAGGGTAATGCTGGGCTTTAGTTCGGTTGCGGCCGTAATGCTGTGTTTTTCAAAAAGGGTTTTCCGTAAGCCGGTGATTTTATCCTGTAACACTTCGGGCAGGGGTACAATCAGCCGGTACTCCGAGAGGCGATAGCCGGGCATATGCAAAGTGTTGCTCATATACGGGTATTGATAAAGTGGATAATCTAATTTCTTTAGTATAAAAATACTAAATAGTTTAGCATATCAAAACCACTATTTATGCAGCTACCCAACATGTTGATGCGCAATATAGATATGCCGGATATGCAGGGTGCCTGGTCGCAAACGGCACCACCTTTAATCAGGCATATCGACCTCAATGAACAACTGGTGCCCAACCAGCCCAACACTTTTTACCTGCGGGTGAATACCGATTGTATGTCAGGCGCCGGTATCAGTGCCGGTGATATGCTCATTGTTGACCGCTCCCTGACAGCGGCAAATGGAAAAGTGATCATTGCCCAGCTGGATGGCGAGTTGCTGGTGCGGTACTACGAAAAACACAGGGGCAAGCAAAGGCTGGTGCCTGCTACGGCCACCCTTGCGGCAATTGAAATAGATGCAGCCACAAATTTTGAAGTGTGGGGCGTAGTTACGTATGTAATCAGGAAAGTGGGCGGTTAGTACCGGAGAAGTAAAGTGTTGTACTGTAAGGGGTAATCACGGATTGAAGCGGCGCCGCTGAGACTTTGGATTCCGTGTTCGTACATTGAAATAATCTGTGTGGTAACAGTAGGGCCTGGCCAGGCTTTTATTTATTGGAAGCTAACGGCGCCTACCAGTTGGCGGGCCATCGATTCCCAGGGCATTTCATTGGTGCCATTGCTTACTTTGATACAGGTGTTTGCGGTAGCATTGGCTTTGATAACAGTATAACTGCCGTAAGCCGCAAAGGCAAGCAGCAGCATGGCTACTACACCAATGAGGAGGGATATATTTTGCAGCAGGTTGGGTTTCATATCAGCGGTTTTGGAATAGGACGAAAGTAGGAAGCCTGATGTTACAGGATTTGTAAAAAATAATTTTAACGCTGCTGCCGCCCGGTATATTTGCCGTTCAAATTCTACAGTATGAACGAAAACTTTGTAGCCCGCATCCGCTCCGAAGTGGAGGCGATCAAAGAGTCGGGATTGTATAAAACCGAAAGAGTAATTGCTTCGCCACAAGAAGCGGAGATCGTGGTAAATGGACAAACCGTGCTGAACTTTTGCGCCAACAACTACCTGGGTTTGTCTTCCCATCCCAAAGTAATTGAAGCGGCGCATCAGGCAATTGATTACCGTGGTTATGGCATGAGCTCGGTACGCTTTATTTGCGGAACCCAGGATATTCATAAGGAACTGGAGCAAAAGATTTCCGAGTTCCTGGGCACAGAAGATACCATCTTGTATGCCGCGGCATTTGATGCCAATGGCGGTGTGTTTGAACCCCTGCTCACCGAGGAAGACGCCATCATTTCCGACGCGCTCAACCATGCCTCCATCATCGATGGGGTGCGTTTGTGCAAGGCACAACGCTACCGCTACGAGCACAATAATATGGCCGACCTGGAAGCAAAACTCAAGGAAGCTGCCAGTGCCCGCACCCGCATGATTGTAACCGATGGTGCATTCAGTATGGATGGTACCATCGCACAGCTGGACAAGATTGTGGAACTGGCCGAAAAGTACGATGCTGCCATCATGATTGATGAATGCCACGCTTCGGGTTTTCTTGGAAAGACCGGCCGAGGCACACATGAATACCGTGGTGTGATGGGTAAGATCGATATCATCACCGGTACGCTGGGCAAGGCCCTTGGTGGCGCATCGGGTGGTTTTACTTCGGGCCGTAAAGAAGTGATTGACATGCTGCGCCAGAAAAGCCGGCCTTACCTCTTCTCCAATACCCTGGCGCCTTCCATCGTGGGTGCTTCCATTGCAGTGCTCAACATGCTGAGCGAAACCACCGAGCTGCGCGACAAGCTGGAATACAATACCAAATACTTTCGGAGTAAAATGACTGAAGCCGGCTTTGATATCAAACCCGGTGAGCATCCCATTGTGCCCATCATGTTGTACGATGCCGTGCTGGCATCCACCTTCGCCGACCGCCTGCTGAAAGAAGGCATTTATGTAATTGGATTCTTCTTCCCCGTAGTGCCCAAAGGACAGGCGCGCATCCGCGTGCAACTGAGTGCTGCCCACAACCAACAGCACCTTGATAAAGCCATTGAAGCATTTACCCGCATTGGTAAGGATTTAGGTGTGTTGAAATAAAACTTTACCTGATAGAACAATTATTGATTATTAATTATTGATTACTAGGGTGTACCTAGTAATCAATAATTAATAATTTTCTTGTTGTCATTATCGCCTAACAAGGCTGAACCACACCCAACAGGTCTCCAAAACCTGTTGGGTGTTTCTTTTTTAACCCACCCGGGTGAAAAGAACAAGCTTACTTTTGCCAAAATTTTCAGCTGCATGAAATATGTACTGGTTCTGATATCCCTTGTAATACTCTGGAGTTGTAATTCCAATAATGTTATTGAAGACAACTCGTTAAAAAGCATCTTCGATCAAAACGGCACCCAGGGCACTTTTGCCCTGCTGGACAATGGTAGCAACAAGTTTACGGTGTACAACCTCAAACGCTACCGCGATAGCGCATTTACCCCGGCATCTACTTTTAAGATTGTAAATGGCCTGATTGGTTTGCAAACTGGTGTGGTGGAAAACGATAGCATGGTCATTAAATGGGATGGGCTACAACGCCCTGCTGCCGACTGGAACCGAGACCTCAATTTTTACAATGCTTTTCGTGTTTCTGCGGTGCCTTATTTCCAGGAAGTAGCCCGCCGTATTGGAAGGGATACCATGCAGCGCTGGCTCGATACCCTGGCATATGGTTCCAAAAAGATCAAATCCCGTATCGATACTTTTTGGCTCGATGGCTCGCTTACCATCCGCCCCGACGAGCAGATGGGCCTGGTGAAAAGATTGTACTTCAACCAGCTGCCTTTTCATAAAGTAAACCAGGAGTCGGTGAAAAGAGCGATGCTGATGGAAGACCAGCCTGCCTACAAACTGAGTTATAAAACCGGTATGACCCAGGACCCCAAAACCGGCAGGCAAATGGGTTGGATCGTAGGTTATATTGAAGAAAACAGGCATCCTTTCTTTTTTGTACTCAACCTGGATGCACCGGCACAAGTTGATCTGCAAAAAGCCCGGATGGCGGTACTTAAAAGTTGCCTGGATAAACTGGGTTTTATGAAAGGAAAGAAGTAGGAGGGAAAGCTGCAGGCTTTTAGCTGCAAGTCCTGAACTGCAAGCTACAAGTAGGTTCCAAATATTTTCAATCTTCTTGATGGAATGCCTAATAGCTAATAGCTAAAAGCCAACAGCCATTCACTTGCCGCTTGCAGCTCAAAGCTTGCAGCTCCTCTATTAGCACGAATTTTGCAAAAAAGGCGTTCACTGGTTCCGGCCTCGTTCCCATAACTTGCGGGATCGTAGTTTTCCGAACCAATGAACGCCTTTCATGTTTCCATTTTCTTTTCAATACCCGCAATTGCTTTGGCTGCTGGCCGCTGTGCCGCTGCTGGTTTTGCTGTATGCGATACAGGGCTGGCGCCGCCGCAGGGCCGTACGGCAAATGGGCGATCCGAAGTTGGTGAACCAGTTGCTGGCAGGTGCATCACCCGGCCGGAAGACTTTGCAGTTTGCCCTCTATACTTTGTCCTATGCCCTGGGTGTAATAGCGGTAGCCAATCCGCGACAGCCTGAGCAGGGTACCATCGATGTACGCAAGGGCATAGATGTGGTGCTGGCCCTGGATGTCAGTAACAGTATGCTGGCGCAGGAGGGGGGCAGGAGCCGCCTGCAACTGGCCCGGCAACTGATGCAAGACCTGGTGGTTCGTATCCCAGACGATAGGGTTGGACTGGTACTTTTTGCAGGAAATGCCTATGTGCAAATGCCCTTGACCTTTGACCGGGGAGCGGCAGAATTATTTATCGCTACCGCCACACCTGCAGCCATCAAGGCGCAGGGCACTGCCATAAGTGATGCATTGCAAAAAGCCGCCAACTCTTTTGATGCTGAATCGGAGCGCTTTCAAACCATTGTACTGATTACCGATGGCGAAACCCACGATGAAGGCGCACTGGAAAAGGCGCAGGAACTGGCCGAAGCCGGCATTGTGATCAATACGGTAGGCATCGGCTCACCCACAGGCACTTCGCTGATTGATACGGCTACGGGCGCCGCCCGCCGCGATATTACCGGCAATGTCATCATCACGAAATTGAATGAAGCCTTATTGCAGCAGATTGCTGCGCTTTCCAAGGGGCAGTATCAACACCTTACCGCAGGTGCTGCTGATGTTTCCGGTGTATTGGTAAACCGCTTCCGCCAAATGGAGCAGCGGGGTATTGGCGATACGTCGCAGGTTTCGTATAAAACCCTGTATGCCTGGTTTGCCCTGCCCATGGCCCTGTTGCTGGCGCTGGCATTCTTTATTCCTACCCGAAAAAACGGCAAACTATGAAGCTGTACCAAACACTGGCTTTTCTGTTGTGGTCGGTTGCGGGCATGGCCCAGAAAGGGGAAAATGATATCAGCCGTGGAAATGAGTACTACCAGGCTGGCCAGTTTGACCTTGCGGAAAAATATTACCGCACCGCCCTGAAGAAGGATCCTGCCAGCACTACCGCGGCCTACAACCTGGCCAACGCCCTGCATGGGCAAAAGCGGTTCAAGGAAGCCATCGGTGTTTTGCAGACCATTCCGCCGCAAAAACAAAATGCCGCTTTGCAGGCCGCCATCCACTATAATACCGGTGTAAACCATACCCGGGAGCGCGACCTGGAAGCCAGCATTGCAGCCTATAAAGATGCATTGCGCTTTGCTCCTGATGATAAACAGGCCCGTGAAAACCTCCAGAAGGCCTTGCGCGAACTCAGGCAGGAACAACAACAAAAACAACAACAGCAAAACCGCAGCTCCATGAGTAAAAGCGAAGCCCAGCGCAAACTGGACCAGTTGCAGCAAAAAGAGCGGGAAATCCAGGAGCGCATGAACCGCAACCGCAGCCGCGAAGGACAGGGGATGGCGAAGGATTGGTAGTTTGGAGCTTGGAGCTTGGAGCAAATTTTCTAGGATAAGGAGGAAAGCCGCTACCCGGTTCACTGTCATGCCGAACTTGTTTCGGCATCCCCTTTCATACCTGGGTACTCCGGAGCAGGGAGGATATCCCAGCCTGTATCGAGTGAACATTTTCATTCGGTTTGTCGTGCCTGCCAGGCTTTAGCAATTTCCAATCAACCAAATGCCAGTGTGGAATAAGGAGTCTTTTCTGCCTGCTCCGCAAAGCCGCCACTTCCTTTTAGCCTTCCCTTCCGTTTTCCTGAACTAACTTTGCCCAGCATTGTTTACAAGCGCCATGTTGCTATTTGCCTATCTTGCCCTGATGTTTCGGGGAAATCAATCCGGCTTTTAGCACATTATCTAATTATCACATTAGCACATTAGCTTTTTACCCTCATGCAAGCTTACTGCGCAAGCACTACCGAATATAAGCGACTGGCCACCCGAGAGGTGCGCATCGGCGACCTGTTGATGGGCAATTTCCATCCCATCCGCATGCAAACCATGACTACTACCGATACCATGGATACATTGGCAACGGTAGAACAGTCTATCCGCTGCATTGAAGCGGGCGCCGAACTGGTGCGCATCACTGCCCCTTCCAAAAAGGAGGCGGAGAACCTGCTCCACATCAAGAACAAACTGCGTCGCCGCGGTTATACCACACCCCTGGTCGCCGATATCCACTTTACCCCCAATGCAGCCGAAATAGCGGCCCGCATCGTGGAAAAAGTACGCGTCAATCCAGGTAACTACGTTGACAAAAAGAAGTTTGAACTGATTGAATACACCGACGCCGATTATGCCGAGGAGATCGAGCGCATCTACGAGAAGTTCACCCCGCTGGTAAAGATCTGTAAAGAGTATGGCACCGCCATGCGCATTGGTACCAACCATGGTTCCCTTTCCGACCGCATCATGAGCCGCTACGGCGATACACCCATGGGGATGGTGGAAAGCGCTATGGAGTTCCTGCGTATTGCCCGTGGCGAAAATTTCCACAACATCGTGCTCAGCATGAAGGCCTCCAACCCGCAGGTGATGGTACAGGCCTACCGCCTGCTGGTACACACCATGGACCAGGAGTTTGGCGAATGCTACCCGCTGCACTTGGGTGTAACGGAAGCCGGCGATGGCGAAGACGGCCGCATCAAAAGTGCGGTGGGCATCGGCACCCTGTTGCAGGATGGTTTGGGTGATACCATCCGGGTTTCACTGACAGAAGACCCGGAGTTGGAAATTCCGGTTTGCAAGGCCCTCCTCAAGCCTTTCGAAAACCAGATTGCCAATGGTGCTAACCAGGTTCCGGTTGTTGAAAAGCTGACCTATGATCCCTTCAACTACAAACGCCGCAATTCTTTTGCGGTAAGCAATATCGGCGGCACACAAGTACCGGTAGTGGTGGCCGACCTGAGCAAGGTGGAAGCCATAACCCCCGCCCACCTGGAAAGCATTGGCTACAGCTACGATGCCGATACCGATAAGTGGGCAATTGCCGATACCGCTGCTGATTATGTATTTACAGGCCACCAGGTATTGCCTTTTGCCCTTCCGGGTACACTCAAAGTGCTGGTATTTCCTGCCACCTGGGCCGAAGTGGCGCAACAGGGAGGGGAAGCCAAATACTATCCATTGTTCCAGGACAGCGGTTTTACCCAAACCAGTATGCGCAGCCCTCTGCTCAACTTTGTAATGGTAGACTGCTACAACGATACTACTGCTGTAAACGATTATACTTTCCTCGACGCCATTGTCAATGATCCAACAGTGGTTTTATGCCTCAGTAGCGAACGCACCAACAGCATGCAGGCTGTTCGCCGCATGTTTGTGGAGTTGGACAGCCGCGGTATAAAGAACCCCGCCATCATTGTGGTGGACAGCAAGGGCGACACTGCCGACGATCACCTGATTAAATACGCCTCCGATGCCGGTGCCCTGTTGCTGGAAGGGTATGGCGATGGGGTTTGCTTTGGCATGACCAAATCTAGCTATGACCAGCTTGCTGCCAGCTATCAATTGGAGGCAACAGCCGACAGCCGACAGGCGACAGGCGAACTTCTTGTAGACGGTAGTCTGTTGTCCGTGGTCTCTGCTCCGCGCACCTACCTGCAAAACGCCGCTCCCGAGCAGTTTATCAACAACACTGCCTTCTCCATCCTGCAGGCCACGCGTACCCGCATTTCCAAAACCGAATATATCTCCTGTCCTTCCTGTGGCCGCACCCTGTTCGACCTGCAGGAAACCACTGCCCGCATCCGCGCTGTAACCAACCACCTCAAGGGCGTTAAGATCGCCATCATGGGTTGTATTGTGAACGGTCCCGGTGAAATGGCAGATGCCGACTTTGGCTATGTAGGCAGCGGTCCGGGCAAGATCACCCTGTACAAAGGCAAGGAAGTGGTAAAACGCAATGTGCCCAGTGAGGTAGCGGTAGAGGAACTCATCAACCTGCTTAAAGAAAACGAAGCATGGATAGCGCCGCTAATGGTAAAGGCCTAAATGCCGATTACCCACAGCTGCCCGAGGATGCGGGCCAACGAATCGCCCTGGTAAGCCGACGCTTTGCCGGGCTTTTCCTTTTTGTACTGGCCCTTTCCGCCGACCTGTTGCTGGTTGGTTTTGATGTGGATACTTCGTACCGGCTAGCTACCAAACCGCTGATTGTAGTAGGGTTGTTCCTGTTTTTTGCCCGCAATGCCGTTCGCCGCGGTTCGCTGCGCTGGATGTTGCCGGCCCTTGCACTGTCCTGGCTGGGCGATGTCCTTTTGCTTTTCGAAGGGCAAAACCCGTTGTTCTTTATCCTGGGGCTGTCTGCCTTCCTGCTGGCGCATGTTTGTTATTGTCTTTTTTTCCTGGGCTTGTGGAAACAGGAACGGATTCGTTTGCACCTGCCACTGGCCGCCGGCGTTGGGGTGTACTATGCAGGCTTGCTCTTGTTGTTGTGGCCTGTGCTGGGCACCCTGAAATTACCCGTTGCGGTTTATGGCGCCACCATTTCCCTGATGTTGCTGCTGGCTCTTCACTGTGGCATCATGCGCCGCCGTAATGTAGGCTTCGCCTTGTTGTTGGGTGCCTTGTTTTTCGTTATCTCCGACTCGCTTTTGGCGTTGAACCGATTTTATGCACCGCTTCCTTTTGCAGGTGTGCTCATCATGGTTACCTATGGGCTTGCCCAGTGGCAACTGGTGAAAGGTGCATTGCTGTACGGGGCCGAGTAGCGTGTTGGTGCCTTCCCCATACGCTTTTCCCAATAACGTGTGGGAAGCTTTTGGTACTCCCTTAGCCTTTCGTAGATTGTATGCTTTAACCCTTTATCATGAAAAAGATTGCTTCCTTTTTACTCCTGCTTTTGCTTTTTGTTACCGGTTGTATCGATTCGGATGAAGAGATTGCCGTAAACAGGGACGGCAGCGGCGTGTATTCGGTAAAGATGGATATGAGCGGGATGATGGATATGTTGAAGGAGCTGCAGGGTATGGCCGAAAAAGAAGCCGACTCTTCAGGTGCTAAACCGGGTGCCATGCTCCCCGACAAGCCGGTGGATACCACCATCCGTTTTTCCGATATGCCTGCATCGGCAGAGGGCGTTTCCGAGGCCGACAAAGCCCTGCTTCGAGAAGGAACCCTGCACATGGTGATGAACATGCAGGAAGGTCAATTTAAAATGGATATGCGCCTGCCTTTTAAAAGACCGGAGGACTTGGTGGCTATTCAGGGATTGATGCAACGCAACGGCGGCATCATGGGCAATATGATGAAAGGGCTGGGGCCGGATGCGCCCACCCAGGAAGGTATGCCCGACTACAACAGCATTTTTGATTTTACTTTTAAAGACGGCCTCCTGGAGCGGAAGGTAAATCCTGAGCGGCTAAAGGCTTTCCAGGAAAATTTTCAATCCGACCAGATGAAGGAAGCCTCAGCCATGTTTGGTGAGTCGTCCATCAAAACAGCCATCCGCCTGCCCCGGAAGATCAAAAAAGTGGAAGGCCCCGGAGCAAAGCCGGGTACCGATAACCAAACCGTCCTCATCAGCAGTACCCTTGGCCAGGTTCTTGAAAACCCAAATGCCCTAACTTTCCGGGTTGAATACTGAACAGCAGCGAGCGACATCATCTTTGCGTCTTTGCTCCTTTGCGCCCTTCGCGTGCAATGTTTTAGCAAATGCCGCAACATGATCCTTTGAACTTTTTCCCTGCTGATCAGTTTTTTACCCAAAACCTACCCAAGATTAAAAGGCCCAGGCATGCAGACAGATTATTTAGTGATTGGCTCCGGAATAGCAGGATTGGTATACGCGTTAAAGCTGGCACAATACAACCCCGACAGAAAGGTTACCATCATCACCAAGGCCTCGGCCGATGAAACCAATACCAAGTACGCACAAGGCGGCGTGGCCGTGGTAAACGATACAGAAAAGGATTCTTTCGATAAACATATTGAAGACACCCTCATCGCCGGTGATGGGCTGTGCAACGAGAAGATCGTTGAAATTGTGGTAAAAGAAGGGCCTGCCCGGGTTCAGGAAATCATCGACTGGGGCACCCAGTTCGACCGCGACAAGGAAGGTGATTACAAACTGGGCAAAGAGGGCGGCCACTCGGAGTACCGCATTTTGCACTACAAGGACATCACCGGCTGGGAAATAGAACGTGCGCTGCTGGAAGCAATAGAGCAGGCGCCCAATATCGAGGTGATCAAGCATTGCTTTGTGGTGGACATTATTACACAGCACCACCTGGGCTACCTGGTTACCAAAAGCACCCCCAATATCTGCTGTTACGGTGTGTATGTGCTCAATGCCCAAAGCAACCGCATTGAAAAGATCTTAGCCCGCAATACCCTGCTGGCAACCGGCGGCAACGGGCAGGTGTACCGCACTACTACCAATCCCTATATCGCTACCGGCGATGGCATTGCCATGGTATACCGCGCCAAGGGCCGTATTGAAAATATGGAGTTCATCCAGTTTCACCCCACGGCCCTCTACGAAGCCGGCAAGCGTGGCCAGGCCTTCCTCATCACCGAGGCGGTGCGGGGCGATGGCGGTATCCTCCGCAACGTGGACGGAGAAGCTTTTATGGAGCGCTACGACCCGCGCCGCGACCTGGCACCCCGTGATATCGTTGCCCGCGCTATCGACAGCGAAATGAAGCGCACCGGTACCGAGCATGTATGGCTCGACTGCCGTCATATGCCGCTGGAGCAGTTCAAGGAGCATTTTCCCAATATTTACGAGAAATGCCTGTCCATAGGCATTGATGTAGCCATTCATATGATACCGGTAGCACCGGCGGCACACTACAGCTGTGGCGGCATCAAAACCGACGAATGGGGGCGCACCTCCATCCGCAACCTGTATGCCTGTGGCGAATGCGCTTCCACGGGCCTGCATGGCGCCAACCGACTTGCTTCCAATTCGCTGCTGGAGGCCATGGTTTTTGCCCATCGTTGTTTTGAATCGGTAATGAACAGCCAGGCCGCCCTGCTTTCGGAAACCGCCGTACAGCCGCTGGATAGCTGCCCCGACATTTTTGCCGGTGGCGCCCAGCCTGCCAGCATTGTACCCGACTGGAATGCAGAAGGCACCAGCGAGCCGCAGGAGATGATCCTTATTACCCAAAGCCTGAAAGAGCTGCAGCAGGTAATGAGCGACTACGTGGGAATTGTTCGCAACGACGTGCGCCTGGAGCGGGCCATGAAGCGCATCGACCTCCTGTTTGAAGAAACCGAGCAACTCTACCAAAGCACCCGCGTGTCGCCGCAATTGCTGGAGCTGCGCAATATGATTTCGGTAGGTTACCTGATCATCAAGGGCGCCTCTTTCCGCAAGGAAAGCAGGGGCCTGCACTTCAATACCGATTATCCCGAGAAGGCCGACCTGGTGCAAAATATTGTGTTGTAGTGACCGGCTTGTTTTACCACAGTAATTGTTTATCCAGCACCTGATGATTGGCGTTATACACACGTCCCGGCTTTTGCTGCGTCCCTTTTCCATTGCGGACGCAGACTTTATTTGCAAATTGCTCAACACGCCGGGTTGGCTCAACTTTATCGGCGACAAGGGTGTACGCTGTGCAGCCGATGCCATAGCTTATTTGGAAAACGGGCCTTTAGCACATTACCGGAAGCATGGTTTTGGGTTGCTGATGGTAACCCGTCGGGATGATGACCTTGCTTTGGGCATGTGTGGTATCATCAAGCGTAGCGAATTGCCACATCCCGACCTTGGGTTTGCTTTCCTGCCGCAACATGAAGGGTACGGCTATGCTTTTGAAGCGGCACAGCACATGGTGCTGGAGGCACCTGCCTTATATGGACTAACGGAGTTGCTGGCCATTGTGATGCCCGAAAACAAGCGCTCCATCAACCTGTTGCAAAAGCTTGGGTTCAGCTGGCAGGGAAGCATCCGCATGAACCAGGATGCGCAGCCCCTGCACCAGTACCGCAAAAGCCTTGTCCCCCAAACTGCATTGTAGCCCTACCTTTGCAGCGCCTTTACGGTCCGGAACTGTAGCCCTGCACTTTTATTCTAGTCAACAGGTTCGGGTCTTTTGCTGGCGAAAAATTAGGATCCGAATGTATTATGTGGTTTACGGCTTCTTGTACCTGCTTTCCCTGCTGCCTTTGCGGGTGCTGCACCTACTGAGTGATTTTTTCTATGTGATCATTTACCACCTGGCGGGCTATCGCAAAAAGGTGGTGCTGCAAAACCTGGCCATTGCTTTTCCTCAAAAAACCGAAGCGGAACGCAAGGCCATTGCCGGTCGCTTTTACCGCAACTTCTGCGATACGTTTATCGAAATGATCAAGCTGCTGTCGGCAAGCAACGGTTTTATCAACCGCCATTTTGTGTTTGATAAAAAGGTGTTTGACGAACTGTACGCCAAAGGCAAACGCTGCCAGATTCATTTGGGACACAATTTCAACTGGGAGGTCGGCAACCTGGCCGTGGCCCTGAATATTCCGCATACTTTTTTGGGTGTATATGCGCCTTTGGGCAATAAAGTATTCGACCGGTTAATCCGCAAACTTCGCTCCCGCACCGGTTCGGTGCTGTTGCCTGCTACCGAAATGCGCACCGCCCTGATGCCCTGGCGCAACCAGTTGTATGCGCTTGGCCTTATTGCCGATCAAAATCCCAGCAATCCCTCCAAAGCTTTTTGGGTGCCTTTTTTTGGCAAGCCCACGGCTTTCTTTTCGGGCCCGGAGAATGGTGCCCGCCTGGCAGATATTCCTGTTGTGTTCTGCTATTTCACCAAGGTAAAGCGGGGGTATTACAAGGGTGATTTCTTCCTTGCAGAAGAGCACCCCGCAGCCCTGCCCAAAGGCGTACTTACTTACCGTTATATCCAGTTTCTGGAACGGGTAATCTCCGAAAGTCCCGACATGTGGCTGTGGAGCCACCGCCGCTGGAAACACGAGTGGCGTCCCGAATACGGCATGGTGGGTGAAAACGGTTTGGTAAAGGAAAGGGTTAAGGGTTAGGAGTTTGGGGTTTCTTGTTTGGGTTTTTAGTTTTTGGTGAAGGAATTCAGGTTCCAAGAGTGAAACAGGTTAGAAAAGCGGCAATTAATTTTTGGCTAACTCTTTAGATCAGCATAATGGCGTTTAGAGACCTTTTCAATCAAGTTTTAAATAAGAACAAAACATCAAAAACAAGAAACCGAAAACTTGCTTAAACCCTTACATAAATCCTCCGCTTATCCATCCAGTAGCCCACCGCCCACAGCAGTCCCACAAAACATAAAGCAAACACCAGCGAGCCGATTTCCGGTATGCCTGGAATATTAGCGCATACATGGTCATAAAACCAGCTCCAGGGATTGGTGTACTGTGCTGAGCCGGATACGTCGGTTCCATCAGGTATCCGGATCACAGAAAGCGTTTTTGGGATAAGTCCGCTAAGGGCATAAATAAAGAGCGGGTTTTTGCCAAACACATCAAAGAACCGGCTCCAGCCACCAGTGGCTTTCCTGATTTCGATAAAATAAACCAGTGTGGCCAGTACGGCAATCGCAAGCCCCGTGGTGGCGCACACATAGGAGCTGGTCCATATCTTCTTGTTGATGGGAAAGGAAAGGTTCCAGGCATAAGCTGTAAACAGGAGGGCCGTGGCTGATAGCAGGAGCACGGCAATAGTTTGGTACAAATGCTGGCTGCTTTCCGTTTTGGCACCCGCTTCCTGCAGGTACAGGTTGCGGCGGCGCAGGTAGTCGCCCACCAGGTAGCCAAAAATCACCTGCACAATGGCGGGCAGGGTGCTCACCAACCCCTCGGGGTCGAAGGCCACCCCTTCGCCGCGGTACAGGTGCGGCTCACCCAGTATGGCTTTATCGATGGCGGTGCCAAACCAACCTTCCAGGCTGTATGGATCGGCGGGGTTGCCGGCAATACAAAATGCCCAGTACAGCAGTAAAATGATAAGCCCTGCCAGGAAGGCGCCTCTTGCCTTGAAATAGTACACCAGTATGGAACCAAAGAAATAACAGAGCGCAATCCGTTGCAGTACACCCAGTATGCGCACCCCGCCGGTGGTGCCATCGCCCTTGGTCCAGGTCCAGCCTTTTGCCACCAGCGCTCCTTCCACCCAGTGCACAAAAGGATACCAGTTGAGCAGCAGCCCAATGCCAAAAATGAGGGCAGTGCGTTTTGCCACCTTGCGCCAGAAGGCCGCAGGGCCGGCTACTTCCAGCCTGGGCATCACAAATGCCATGGCATTGCCAACGGCAAATAAAAAGAAGGGAAACACCAGGTCGGTGGGGGTAAGGCCATGCCATTTGGCATGGCCCAGCGGGCTAAATATATGGGCCCAGGAGCCTGGGCTGTTTACCAGGATCATAAAGGCAACAGTGGCTCCGCGAAATACATCCAGTGAATAGTAACGGGCTTTCAAGGTGGTCGATTTGTTGGTTCGGCAATGGGCTAAAATCGTTAAGGTAAGCATTAATTGCCCTGTTTGTTCATGGGTGCACTACCGGGCTTTATTGAACATGATCCCTTAACTTGGCCTGTTTTACTACCCGATGGAACAGTTCCAGGCACATCCTACCGCAGTAATTGACCCCGGCGCCGAAATAGGCGCAGGTACGCAGATCTGGCATTTTTGTCACCTGATGACCGGTTGCCGCATTGGCGAGGGATGCAACCTGGGACAGAATGTATTTGTAGACCGCCAGGTGGTGGTGGGCAATAGGGTAAAGGTGCAAAACAATGTTTCGCTTTACCAGGGTGTATTGCTGGAAGACGAGGTGTTTGTTGGGCCTTCAGTGGTGTTTACCAATGTGATCAATCCCCGCAGTTTTATTGAACGCAAGCAGGAGTTCCGGCAAACCGTAGTAGAGCGTGGCGCCACCATTGGTGCCAATGCAACCATTGTGTGCGGGGTGCGCATCGGGGCTTATGCTTTTGTGGGTGCAGGTTCGGTGGTGACGAAAAGTGTAAAGCCCTATGCATTGGTAAGGGGAAATCCTGCCCGCCATGTAGGTTGGGTGGGCCGCGGGGGCAACCCGCTTTTGTTTAACGACTTAGGGCTGGCTGCCTGCTCTCTCACCGGAGAGCAGTACCGTATAGACGGGGGAGATGTATTCCTTGTAGGATAAATTCTATAGTTAAGTAGTTCATAATCTGTATTTTTTACGCATTTGTTACTCCCAATGCATGCACTATATTTGCAATCACCAAAGGGCTTTTTGCTGCTTACTTATCCGGTTTTTGTAACCGAGGTGGCGAAGCCTTGAAAAAAAATGTTATGACCGCTAAGTGGTTAGCCATATACACCAAACCCCGTTGGGAAAAGAAGGTCGCCAGCCTGCTTACCCAAAAAGGCATTGAAAATTATTGCCCGTTGAACAAGGTGCGCCGCAAATGGAGCGACCGGATGAAACTGGTGGAAGAACCCCTGTTTAAGTCCTACGTTTTTGTGCGGGTAACCGACGAAGACCGCACCGCCGTGCGCATGACCGATGGGGTGATCAACTTTGTGTATTGGGATGGCAAACCCGCCATTATCAAGGACAAGGAGATCGTTGTCATCCGCCAGTTTTTGAACGAACACGAAAATGTGTCGCTGGTAAAAGTGGATCTCCAGCCCGGTCAGCAGGTGCGCATCACTGCAGGTCCCCTGATGGACCTGGAAGGCCGTGTACTGGAATTGAAAAACAAAGTAGCCAAAGTGCTGATTGAAAGCATGGGCTATATGCTGGTAGCCGATATCGAGAAGAATAAGCTTGCTTCCAAATAAATAAGGTTGGGGCTGGTGTGATACAAACCCTGCCCCGACCTAATCTTTACCCTGCCCAACCCTAATCCGTTACCCAACCAAGTCAATGCGCCTGACCGCGTACGCAATACTTATTGCCTTTACTTTCCTGGTTGCCTGCACTGTGCCGCAACGTGCCATCCAAAACTACGTGGTGGACCTGCAGGACACTTCCATGGGGGTGGCTCATTACCTCGCCGAGCCCCGGATCCAGAAAAACGATCTGCTCAATATCCGTATCTATAGTGCAGCCCTCGATCCAAAAGTGGATGAGCTCTACAACCTGCACCCGGGCAATTTCGCCCAAAACAATTCCCAACAAGGCTACCTGGTAGACCAGTCCGGCAATATCGAGCTGCCCCGCATCGGGCTGCTGCATGCCGAAGGTTTATCCAAAACAGAACTGGCTGGTCAAATCAAACAAAAGCTGGCCGGAGAACTGCAGGACCCTTCCGTCATTATCCGTTTTACCAACTTTCGTGTTATTGTGATGGGAGAAGTTGCTGCTCCCGGCGTAAAGACCATACAGGAGGAAAACCTTACCGTGCTGGAGGCCATTGCCATGGCTGGCGATATAACTTCTGTTGGTAAGAAAGCTGCCGTTAAAGTGCTGCGCGAGCAGGGCGGTCAGCGCAGGCTGGGCGTAATTGACCTGACCAGTTCCAGGATGTTTGCATCGCCTTACTACCAGTTGCAGCAAAACGATGTAGTGCTGGTGGAAGCTACCCCTTACAAAACCCGCAGCGCCGAGCAGCAACGCATTACCCAGCAGATCGGTTTTGCACTCACCGTCCTTACCAGCATTGCACTGGTGTATAACATCTTCGTAAAGTAGGTAATTGCTTATCTGGAATAAATAGGAGCAGTCTGTTGCATTCAGGCAGGGTAAGTGCCATAACTAAAAACTAACAACCCTTTTTTTCCTTGCAGGATCCATTTGCACCTGATAAAACTGCTGCGGGCAGTCTGGATATACGGGAGTTGTTCTTTCGTTATATCCGTTATCTGCCCCTGTTTATTCTTTCGGTAGCTTTAGCGCTGATGGGTGCTTACCTCTATTTGCGGTATGCCACACCGGTTTTCCAGTCAACCAGCGCCCTGTTTGTAAAAGGCAGCAGTAGCGAAGATGAAGGTGCGGCAAATGATCGTTTTTCCCAGCTTTTTGTGCTTGATCATTCCATCAATATTCAAAGTGAAATAGAACTGATCAAGTCGAAGCCGCTGATGCAAAAAGTGGTGGATAACCTTGGGCTCAATTTCCAGTACTACTCCAAAGGTAAAATCGACGATGTGCACCACTATGGTGATCTGCCTTTCAGGGTGGAAACGCTGATGCTTAAGGACGCCGCACAGCCTTTTGCTCTTGATATTTCTTTTATTGAAAATGAAAGCTTTTTAGTGGCTGGCGACACGTGCCGGCATGTATTCAATCAGCCTTTTGCAACCCCACAGGGTCGCTTTAAGCTGGTGCCAACCCAAAAGGGTGGTTTGAGCGAAGCTTACCGGGCCGAGTGGTGGCCTTCTTCGATGCTGGCCGGTGAACTGGCCAGCCAGCTGGTGGTAGCACCCAAGGGGGGCACGGGTATCCTCAACCTGGTATTGGAAACTACCCATCCGCAACTGTCGGCCGATGTGCTCAACCAGCTGATGCATGCATACCAGGTAACCACCATTGAGGATAAGAATGAAACCAAGCGACAGACCATAGCTTTTGTAAACGACCGTTTGCAGGTCGTTTCCCGCGAGCTGGATAGCCTTACCGCTTTGCTGTTGGCCTATCAAAAGCAAACCAACCTCCTGGACCCAGGCAGTCAGTCGGCTGCCTACCTGGCCCGCATGGATGCCATTGATGAACAAGCCCGCACCCAGAACGCGCAAGTGGCCATTGCCAAAATAATAACGGCATACCTGAGCGATGGCCGGAACAATTTTACCGTTGTGCCCTCAACGTTGGGGCTTGCCGATGGAACCCTCAATACCCTTATTTCGGCATATAATCTTGCCCAACTGGAACACAAAGGCTTGCTGGATAGCAAGGTGCCCGTGGGCAATGCCCGGGTGCAACAGTTGGAAAAAAGCATTGAGCAACTGCGTTTAAATATATTGGAAGCCTTGCGCAACCTGGTAGTTGCCATCCGTGATAGCGGCAACCGCATGAATCGTGAAAAAAGAGCCGTTGCAGGCCGTGCCCAGCAGTTGCCGGTACAGGAGCAAAACCTGCTGGAACTGAAAAGGCAGCTGGAAATGAAGCAGTCGGTTTATAAAATCCTGATGGAAAAAAGAGAAGAGTCGGCTATATCGCTGGCAGCTACTATTTCCAATATCAAGGTGGTGGAAGCTGCTGCTCCCGTGCCCTTGCCGGTAAGGCCTGAAAAGGGCAATGCCAAGCTGCTGGCCATTTTTATAGGCCTGGCCCTACCTGCAGGGTTCATTTTTGTAAAAGAACTGCTCAACGATAAGATCAACAGTCGCGCCGACCTGGAAAAGCTTACTTCCGTACCCATCCTCGCCGAAGTAGGGCATACCTATGCAGAGGAAATGCTGGTAGCCCGCCCCGGCAACCGGAGCATGGTGGCCGAGCAGTTTCGCACCCTGCGCTCCAACCTGCAATATGTGGTGCCGGCGAAGCCTTGCCCGGTGATCCTGGTTACTTCTACCAGCAGCGGGGAGGGGAAGTCCTTTGTTTCGGCCAATCTGGGGGCTGTGCTGGCCATGGCAGGGAAAAAAACCATAGTGCTGGAACTGGATATACGTAAGCCCAACGTGTTGCAAAAGGTGGGGCTAAGCCGTAAGCCGGGACTTACCAACTGGCTGGTGGGCAAGGTAGCCATGGAAGATCTGCCGGTGCAGGTGGCAGGATACGAAAACCTGGATGTGCTGCCCTGTGGTGCCGTGCCGCCCAATCCTTCCGAGTTGTTGCTGCATCCGCAATTGGATACCCTGTTTCAATGGCTGCGCAGCCGCTACGATGCTATTGTAATTGATACCGCACCGGTGGGCATTGTAAGCGATGCCCTCAACCTGGCCCGGTTTGCCGATGCCACCCTGTATATCACGCGTCAGGGGCATACGTTCAAAAGGCAGGTGAAGCTGATTGCAGATTTTGCCGTGCATCAAAAGCTCCCGGCTCTTTCGGTAGTGCTCAACGATGTACAGCTGGATGCAGCCTTTGGCTACTACGGCTATGGCCGTTATGGTTATGCTTACGGCGGTGGGGCGGGTTATTTCGATCCGGAGCAGCCCGGGGGTGGCGGCAATAAAAAGCGGAACTTCTTACAAAAAGAAAAAACATAACCTGTTTGTTTGTACCGTGCTGGCAGGGTTTTGGGCAATCTTTTAGTTTTTAAAATACCATGAAAATATTACTCACAGGCGGTGCGGGTTTTATTGGATCACACCTGGCGCATGCGCTTATTGAAAGACCTGATGTGGCGCTGGTGCAGGTGCTGGACAATTTAAGTACCGGCAGCAGGGATAATATCGCTGACCTGGAAGGGGATCCTCGTTTTCGCTTTGTGGAAGGGGATATCCGGGATTGGGATACCTGCCGGTCAGCTTGCACCGGTATGGACCTGGTTTGCCACCAAGCTGGCTTGGGTTCGGTGCCAAGGTCCATCAAGGACCCGCTTACCAGCAACGAGGTTAACATCGGGGGCACCTTGCAAATATTTGAAGCCGCCCGCCAGGCTGGTATCCGCAGGGTGGTGTATGCATCCTCATCATCGGTGTTTGGCGACCATCCTGCCCTGCCTAAGGTTGAAGAGCAAACCGGGAGTCCCCTAACTCCATATGCCGTTACAAAACTGGTGGCTGAATTGTATGCCGGTGTTTTTGCGTTGAATTATGGTATGGAGTTTATCGGCTTGCGCTATTTTAATGTGTTTGGCC
The DNA here is from genome assembly GCF_001953305.1 of Cnuella takakiae. GTDB lineage: Bacteria > Bacteroidota > Bacteroidia > Chitinophagales > Chitinophagaceae > Flavisolibacter > Flavisolibacter takakiae. The sequence goes on along the minus strand of NZ_MTFE01000010.1, from coordinate 4,660,069 downwards.
CCCGGCAAAATCCTGATGGGCCTTATGCAGCCGTGGTGCCCCGTTTTGTGGATGCCGTGCTGAGCAACGAACCACCCCTGATTAATGGCGATGGGCTCTACAGCCGCGATTTTACTTTTGTAGGCAATGCTGTTGAAGCCAACCTGCTGGCACTAACCACTACCAACCCGGAGGCTTTAAACCAGGTATATAATATTGGCGTAGGGCAGCGTGCCTGCCTCAACGATCTATTGGAAACCATCAAGGAGCTGGCAGGCAGTGATTTGGTGCCGCAATATGGTCCTGTCCGCCCCGGCGATGTGGCCCATAGCTTAGCGGATATTGGCAAAGCCGGGCGCCTCCTGGGTTACCGGCCCACGGTCAATTTGCGTGAAGGGTTGAAAATCACTCTTGAATGGTACCGAAGGCATCACCGTTTCGGTTATGCCTGATATGTAGTATAAGTTTAGGGCCGCTTGTTAGCCTTCTAAAAAGCTAACCCTTACTTTTGCTACAACCTTTATAGTAAACAATGACCATCATCATCACTGGCGGAGCAGGTTTTATTGGCTCTCATGTAGTCCGGTTATTTGTAAATAAATACCCCGATTACCGGATCATCAACCTCGACGCACTCACCTATGCAGGCAACCTCGAAAACCTGCGCGATATTGAAACCAAGGACAACTACATCTTCGAAAAGGTAAACCTGCTGGATACCGCCGACCTGGAGCGGGTGTTCAGCCAGTATAGCCCCGACGGGGTGATACACCTTGCTGCAGAATCGCATGTGGACCGCTCTATAGTGTCCCCCATGGATTTTGTGTACACCAATGTGGTGGGCACCGTCAACCTGCTGAATGCTGCGAAGACCGCATGGGCTGGTAACTTTGAAGGCAAGCGTTTTTACCATGTAAGCACCGATGAAGTGTATGGCGCATTGGGCGACACGGGCCTTTTTACCGAAACCACACCTTACGATCCCAATTCACCCTACTCGGCTTCCAAAGCTGCTTCCGACCATTTTGTGCGGGCTTATGGAGAAACCTACCACATGCCCGTGGTAGTTACCAACTGCTCCAACAACTATGGTCCCAACCATTTCCCCGAGAAGCTGATCCCGCTTTTTATTAACAACATCATTACCAAAAAGCCTTTGCCCGTTTATGGCGATGGCCTTTATACCCGCGACTGGTTGTTTGTAAAAGACCACGCT
>NZ_MTFE01000010.1:4630723-4658864 GCF_001953305.1 Cnuella takakiae | reverse complement strand
CCTGGTATTCCATAAGGGCAAAGACAGTGAAACTTATAATATCGGCGGCTTTAACGAGTGGAAGAATATTGACTTGGTTAAACTGTTGTGCAAACAAATGGATGAAAAGTTGGGCCGCGCACCTGGTGAAAGTGAACAACTGATTACCTATGTTAAGGACCGTCCCGGCCACGACCGTCGTTATGCTATCGATGCAAGCAAAATCAATAAGGAGTTGGGCTGGAAACCTTCGGTAACATTTGAAGAAGGTCTTTCACAAACCATTGACTGGTACCTGGAAAATACCGAGTGGCTGGAGCATGTAACCTCCGGCGCCTACCAGCAATATTATGAGCAGCAGTACGCTGTGAAATAGACTTTCGTTACTGCACACACTCGTTTTATGCGTTTTCTACGGTGTACGCCCAATGCGTTTGTACGTAGAAGATCCATAACGGTGTGTGTTGCATATAAAAACATACCGTGAACCTCAGTGTACTTGTTGTCACTGGGATTCCACTTAATAAAGCTTCATGAAAGGAATCATTCTCGCCGGCGGCTCCGGCACCCGCCTTTACCCCATTACCAAAGCCATCTCCAAACAACTGATGCCCATCTACGACAAGCCGATGATTTATTATCCCTTGTCGGTGCTGATGATGGCCGGTATCAGCGAGGTGCTGATCATCACTACACCTGAAGATAATGCGCAGTTTCGCCGTTTGCTAGGTGATGGCAGCCAGTTAGGTTGCCGCTTTGAGTATGCCATCCAGGAAGTGCCAAATGGCCTGGCGCAAGCCTTTGTTATTGGTGCCGACTTTATAGGTAACGATAAGGTAGCACTGGTGCTGGGTGATAATATTTTTTATGGCTCACGCCTGGGTCGTCAGTTGCAGGAACTAAGCGACATTGAAGGCGGTTATGTTTTTGCCTACAAGGTGGCTGATCCGGAGCGTTATGGTGTAGTGGATTTCGACGGGGACAACAAAGCATTGAGTATTGAAGAAAAGCCGGCAAATCCCAAATCGAACTACGCTGTTCCGGGTCTTTATTTTTATGACAACCAGGTAGTAGAAATCGCCCGCAACCTGCAGCCTTCACCACGTGGCGAATACGAGATTACGGATGTAAACCGTGTGTACCTGGAAAAAGGACAGTTGAAAGTAAGCATTCTCGACAGGGGCACTGCATGGCTCGATACCGGCACCTTCGATTCACTGCACGATGCCACCGAGTTTGTACGCGTAATTGAGAAACGCCAGGGCACCAAAATTGGCTGTATTGAAGAAATTGCGTGGCGCATGGGCTTTATTGATGATGCCAGGCTTGCCGAACACGCACAGGCCCTTGCCAAAAGCGGTTATGGCACTTACCTGAAGACTTTGAGCAGGGAAGATTAAGTTGAGGTGAAGGATTAGGTAGCTGCTACTGGTGCTGCCTAATTCTTACACCTTGGTGTTTCGACATAAATGAATACCAAAACGATTGCTTTACCTGCTGCAGAAGTGGAACCGCTTCACCAGGAAGCGTGGACGGAGGTGATTGTGCCTCGTTCACGCCTGCTGGATTTAAGGTTAGGCGAACTGTGGCGCTACCGTGACCTGGTGCTGATGTTGGTGCGCCGGGATTTTGTGGCCAACTACAAGCAAACAATATTGGGTCCGCTGTGGTTTTTAGTGCAACCCATTCTTACTGTCCTCACTTTTGTTTTGATTTTTGGCCGGGTGGCAGGCCTCAGCACCGATGGTATGCCCAAGGTTTTGTTTTATCTGGCAGGTGTTACACTCTGGAACTATTTCGCTGAAACGCTGAATAAAACGGCCACTGTTTTCCGTGACAATTCGCCCATTTTTGGCAAGGTATATTTTCCGCGTTTAACCATGCCCGTAAGTATTGTCATTTCCAACCTCGTTCGGCTGGCAATTCAGTACGGTTTGTTCCTGGTATTTTGGGCATGGTACTTATGGTGCACTTCAAGTATCCATCCCAATGCTTGTATTTTATTGACCCCTTTGCTGATCCTCAACATGGGATTGCTGGCCCTTGGTTTGGGTATGATCATTTCGGCCCTTACAACCAGGTATCGCGACCTGGTATTCCTGCTCACCTTTGGCATTCAGTTGTTGATGTATGCCACCCCGGTAATCTACCCCTTTAGCAGTATTGCCTCGCATTATAAATGGCTGCTGCAACTCAACCCAATGACCGCTGTCGTGGAAACCTTCCGCTATGCTTACCTGGGTTCGGGTACTTTCAGTTTGGCCGCACTGACCTATAGCATGGCCATTTCAATTGGTACTGTATTGCTGGGCACCATAGTGTTCAACAAGGTGGAAAAAAGCTTTACAGACACGGTTTAAGTGTGTTCCTATTACTGGATATCATCCGGTGCAAACGTTTCCATTACGCAACTTCATGTCGCAATCGGTAATTAAAGTAGAAAACCTCGGTAAGCTATACCGCTTAGGGGAAATAGGCACCGGTACCATCAGCCATGACCTTAACCGGTGGTGGGCCCGTGTACGGGGCAAGGAAGATCCCTTTGCTAAAATAGGGCAGGTAAACGACCGTGCCACTAAGGGCAGCAGCGACTATGTGTGGGCGCTGAAAGATGTAAACTTCGAAGTAAAACAAGGCGAAGTGCTAGGCATCATCGGCCGCAATGGTGCCGGTAAAAGTACCCTGCTTAAACTATTAAGCAAGGTAACCGCACCCACTACCGGCAGCATCAAGATTAAAGGCCGCATTGCCTCCCTGCTTGAAGTGGGTACCGGTTTTCATCCTGAACTCACCGGCCGCGAAAACATCTATCTCAACGGCGCCATCCTGGGTATGACCCGTAGCGAAATCCGCAGCAAGTTTGATGAAATTGTTGATTTTGCCGGTGTGGAGCGCTATATCGATACGCCTGTAAAGCGTTATTCGTCTGGCATGTACGTGCGGCTGGCTTTTGCTGTTGCAGCCTTCCTGGAATCTGAAATTTTTATTGTAGATGAGGTGTTGGCAGTTGGAGACGCTGACTTCCAAAAGAAGTGCCTCGGACGGATGAAAGAAGTAAGTACCAATGCAGGGAGAACTGTTCTTTTTGTTAGCCACGATTTAAATGCAGTTGCGCAACTGTGTAAGAGGTTACTGTTGTTTTCAACCGGCCTCAAGGATTTTGAAGGGGATGTTGAAACAGGGATCAGGAAATACCTGTCCACTTATAAAAGCAGTAGCCACTTCATTAGAAAGAATGCACCCCGAAATAAAACCTATATCAAAGAAGTATGGATATGCGATGCAAACGGCGATGCAGTAACAGCTTTCTTTCATGATCAGGAAGTGCATGTTGTATTCAATATAGAGATCGAACAAGGGCTGTTATTGAAGCCGGATGTTTTTGTGATAGTATTAGATGCCAGGAAAAGAAGGATCTTTGCCTGTGAGCTAAATGCCCTTCACCCACAAGTTAAATTGGTTATTATGCCCAGGCAACTTGTCCGTGGAGAATACTCCCTGATTACCCTGATTAATATTCCAAACAAACAGACTGTGGATGAACTGGTAGATATTTGCCAATTTGAAATTGTTGACAACGGTTCTCAAATGTCTAAACATGGGGGATATGATTATGGAATGGTGTTAGGAAAATACCGTTGGGATGTATAACACACTCAGTCGTTTCACATTTCTGTTTTCCGGTTTTTCAAGGTTAATGACTGCCATTGAACACTTTCTTTGACAACCTTTGATGTTTACAATATTTTCCAAGATCAGGTACCGCTTATTGTCACCATGTGAAAGGGATTACTTTGAGGTTGTACAATTTGTAAAAAAAAGAGGTGGGCGCACAATAGATGATGGAAAGATGCTCAGGGTACAGTTTGATTTCCGCAAAAAGATCATTCATTTGGCGCTGCGATATGCCAGCTCAGATGCAAAGGTGTTCAACCAAATTTTCGTACGGAACGAGTATGGAAACTTGGTGCGCACCTTTTTAAACCATTATGATGGCATTACCCCTGTAAAGATTGTGGACATTGGTGCTAATGTAGGGCTTACAGCAATTTACCTCCATTCCTTTTTACCTGTTGAGCGATATATAGCAATAGAGCCTGCTCCTGATAATTTTTCATTTTTGAAAAGGAATTTTATGCTGAATAGCCTTGATGCTATTGAAGCAGTGCAGGTGGCCATCTGGAGTAAGCATGTGACTTTACAACAATCGTCAGATTTCAGAGACGGTCTGCAATGGTCCACCACCTTTATTGAAACAGATGCAGTTGATAAAGGTAGTAGCATAATGGGTACTACCTTTCCTGCATTGGTTGAAAAGCACTGTTTAGATACAATCGATATTTTGAAAATAGACATTGAAGGAGCAGAGTTCGAGATATTCAACCATACAGCAGATTTTCCATGGTTGCATGCCGTGAAATTTTTAGCTATTGAATTGCATCCTGAAAAAGGAAATATTCTTGCTATCAAGGAACTGCTGAAGCGTTATGGCTTTGTTCTTTTTGACTCCGGCGAGACAACAATTGGCGTCAACACGAACCTGGTATGCTAAGCATGATCGGAGCGATGTTTTTGGTGATTTGTGTTCCCATTCAACCTGAAATGTGCTCGGTTTTTTCCTGTTGAATCAATAGATTTAACAAGCTTCCATGATTGCAAAACGCCCTGCTCTTAAGGTTTCGGTCATCATGTGCGCCTTTAATGTAGCGCCTTTTATAGCCAGTGCTATTGAAACCATTAAAGCTCAAACCTATCAGGATTGGGAATTGATCATTGCCGATGATGCATCAACCGATGATACTTTGGCTATTGCACGGTCTTTTGCATTTGACCCCAGGATCAAGGTTTATGCGCACCAAAGGAATATGGGCTACATAAAAAATAAGAATTGGGCGTTTCAACAGGCTAATGGCGACCTGCTGACCCAATTGGATGCAGATGATTTGTGTGGTGAAGATCGCCTGGCCAGCCAAGTGGAGGTATTTTATAAGCATCCAGAAGTAATGATTTGTGGAACCAATTACCAGATGGTTGATCAAAATGGAAGGTACTTGTGGTCAAGGGAATTTGCCAGTGATCAGCATATTTACCTGAACGAGGAACAATATCCTTTTTGGTTTCCCAGTTTGATGTTTCGCAAAGAATTGATTGCGGAGGTTGGATTATTTTCAGAGTACTTTGAAGGTGTTTATGGAGATGATCATCATTGGACCATGAGGGTAAATCAAAAATATCCTGTTTACTTTATAAAGGAAGTGTTGTACAGTTACAGAGCAAATCCAAACTCCATAACCAATGTGTTTGATAACCCTAGGAAGTTGTTAGTAGCAGATATTTTAAAAGAATTACGTCGTCAATGTATTGCTTATGGCACGGATTCAATCCAGCAGGGCTATTTCGATAAAATGCTGGACTTTGAAAAGGCTTTATTAGGGAATCGGTCAAAGATGAGTGAACACTACCGTACTTGGGCTGCGAAGGCTATTGATAAGAAAAGGTTTGGGGAAGCATGGTCTTTACTAAAGAAAGCAATTCTTGCCAATCCGTATAATTTGAATAACTACCGGACGGTTTTTTACCTGTTCAAAAATTTTTGAGTTCAAGTATTCAGTATAGCCAAACTAACGATTCGTATGTCCTTTACTGCAAAAATATTTCACCACTTGCCAGTCAAGTTCCTGTTACCTGTTCTCAAGTTGCTATATAAAAGAAATGGTTTAGTACTTGAGGATATGAAACGTGTGCATTCATATTACCTGCTCAAAGTAAATGGTTATTATCTTCCTTCGGAGAGTTTGAATTGGTTTACCAATTACAAATATCTTAAAGAAAGATCCATGCGTATCAGCCTTTATGGCTACAGTCCCAAAAATGGTGATACTGTCATTGATATTGGGGCAGGAATCGGAGAAGAGGTGATTGTTTTTTCTGAGTTGGTTGGTGAAAAGGGAAGAGTGATTGCAGTAGAGGCCAATCCAAAGGTTTTTGATGTGTTAAGTAATGTTGTGCAGCTAAATAACTTGAAAAACGTTTGGTTAAACAAATTTGCTATTGCTGAAAAAGGAGGCTTATTTGAACTTTCCCTTAACGCTGGTTCTTTTTTAGGAGGAACCATCAGTAAAGATACTTCAGGGGCCATAAGGCTAATTGTCAATGGGGTTAATATTTATCAATGGTTATCTGAAAACGAAATTGACAAAGTGGATTTGTTAAAAGCAAATGTAGAAGGTGCTGAAAGATTTTTAATACCAGATAAGAGCTCCCAATTTGATGCCATTAAAAATGTAGCCATCGCCTGCCATGATTTCCGATTTAAACAAGAAGGAGATGAGTTTTTTCGTACAAAGAATTTGGTTGTGAGTTTTTTAAAACACCAATCGTTCCAAGTTAAATCACAAAGCACTTCTTTAGCTTACGTCAATGACTGGGTATATGGACACCGTTCGGTGTAAAATGGTAGAGCATTTGGGTTAGGTTTACCTAATTTCATTCACTTAAAGGAGATGGTTATACGATAAGCGTCAGTGTAGCATCCACTACCTGGATCATTAATCCCTTCCCATATTTTATTTATCATCTGCCTTAAGCGGAATTACTCTTCGAATTTTCTTGTAATTGACTCCAGCATTATGTATAAACCTTTTTTGGAATCTAAAATGCATGGCAGCAATGGTAAGCATTTCCGAATACCGGAGGTTTCCGGTCATTCCTTCCCCTTTAATGTACACAGGCCTTTTTTTACGTGAAATCAAGGTGTTCTTTCCTGCGCACCTCATAAGAACTGTGCCACATTTTATTAGGAGTTTAAGTGCTTATCCTTGCTCCCTTCTCCTTTTGCTGTGCGATAATTGTGCAGTGCGCATACAGTGAAAACCTCAATCTGGGATGAATACCGTGATCAATGATAGAAAAGAAAAAAATTGGATTTCATAATGATCATGTTGTGGCAGGAAAACCGCTTCTCGGAGGTGGTAGTTCAATACAAACAGAAGCAGGCTAAAGGTAACCCCGATCTTGGAGTGCCCGATTTGCTTACCAATATTAGCAATGCGCATTCTGCTCACTACTGATGTGGTACATGCTGGTGGTGCGGAAACCTTTGTACTCAGGCTGGGCCAGGCATTGGCCACTAGGGGGCATCATGTAGTTATTACACCATTGTACAAGAACCGGATTGATGAAAAGATACTTGCTGAATTAGCTCCTGAAGTTCGGGTGGTTCCGGTGGAGTTGAATTTGCTCAAACCTTTGCAGTTGGTGGATGGTTTATTACGCAGAGCCGGCATCGATCACTCCTTTCTTACACAATTGTTTTCCCGGGGTCTTGCCAGAATCATAAACTACGAAAAGGTACAGGTAGTGCACAGCCATTTGTTTACAACTGATAAAGTGGCGGTTGTTGCAGGAAAAATTATGGGGGTGCCCGTGGTAACTACCATCCATGGCGATTACTCAGCGAACGAGCGGCTTGAACGTATAGGAAACTTGAAGCATATTTTGAACTTTCGCTCCCATATGTATTCCGTACTCAATGGTATGAATGCCATAGTATGCATATGCGAGGAGCAGTTGCAGTTCTTTGGGCAACGCCGTTCTTTTTTTGGCAGGCAGTTGCCTCTACATAAAATTTATAACGGTTATTCGAGACCTGATATTGAACATAAACCCAACCGCCAGAAGTTAGGTATACCCGCAGAAGCTTTTGTATACGGGATGATTGCCCGGGGCATTCCTGAAAAGGGGTGGCTGCAAGCCATTACCGCTTTTAATAACCTGCCTGATAATGACAGCTACCTTTTATTAATTGGTGATAGTGCCTATGTTCAGAAGCTAAAAGACCATTATGTTTCTAAGAGGGTGCTTTTTGTTGGCCAGCAGGAGCAGCCTTTTGGTTGGTTGCAAATTTGTGAAGTTGGGCTTTTTTGTTCCCTGATCAAAACAGAGGCGCTTCCCACAGTGATTATTGAATACCTGGCAGCAGGTCTGCCTGTCATTGCCACGGCTGTTGGTGAAGTGCCCCGGATGATTTATGGCCAAAATGGTGCAGCCGGAATCCTTATTCCTTTAGATGAAGCAACCATTGTTACTTCGCTCACCACCGCTATGGCACAGATAAAGCGCGATTTGAAGGCGTATTATGCTATGCAGGCGCAAACGGCATTAGCATTCGATAAATTTTCTATGGGGCGCTGTGTAAAGGCTTACGAAACCATATATGATAGTTGTTTGGTGCCAACTATAATCACTAAGTAAATAGTTGTTTATAAAAAGAGGTCATGATGATACGGTTTCCAATGACAATGTAGATGACTCTAAGCGTCTGCGATTGTTGCAGGTCATCACTAATCTGGGCCCCGGTGGCGCACAAAGGGCTTTTTATGACCATTGCAAAAGCTTTGCGCATCACTACAACGTAGAGCAGGTCGTATTCAACCAATTTGAACAATCAGATCTGTACGGGTCAGTACAAGTCTGCCACTCACTGGATGTTGGCGGGGGAGGCAGTGTTCTGGTAAAGTTGTACAACCTGCTCAGGCGAAGTTTTAAACTTTCCCATCTGGCCCAACGAAGAAATGCGGATCTCATCATCAGTCATATGGATGGCGCTAACTGGGTAAACGTGCTGGCCCTAACTTTCTGTCCAAAAGTACTGGTAGTACACGGTACTTTGCTGCGCGATGAACGGATAAACGGTCTCTATCAATGGCTCCGAAGACGTTTCATTTTTCCATTTTTATACAACTGTGCCGATATTACGGTGGCGGTGAGCGATGGCATTATGGCCGAACTGAAGCAATGTGGTGTGCGCAACGTGCAAAGCATTCCTAACTTTTTTGATGTGGCTCATATTATCAAAAGGGCAGGGGAACCTTTACCTGAAGCGTATGATGAATTGCTAACGAGGTATCCGGTACTGGTAACTTCAGGCCGGTTCTCTGAGCAGAAAAAACAGCAGTTCCTGATAAAAGTGTTCAGTGCGGTAAAGCTGCGTGTGCCTGGCATCAAATTGGTGTTGTTGGGCGATGGTGAACTCAGGGTTCGACTGCTACAAACCGCAACGAATGAAGGTCTTTCATGTTATTGTGAATGGGGGCCGGGGCCTTTTAGCACCCATTACGATGTATATTTTCCTGGTTATGTGGCTAATCCGTTTTCCTTTCTGTCGCGCAGCCGGTTATTTCTTTTTCCTTCAGGCTGGGAAGGTTTTCCTTTGGCGCTTTGCGAGGCCATGATCTGCGGTGTGCCGGTGTTGTCCGCCGATTGTCCTTCAGGCCCAAGACAGATACTTGCGCCCGAAACTATTAACCTGCACTACAATCTTGCTGTTGCGGAAGCTACTCCAAATGGAGTGCTCTTGCCAATGTATAACCAAGAGGGGGCAATTACAATATGGCGGGATGCGGTGGTTGCAGCGCTTAACAATTCAGAAAGCATAAGGCAAATGGCTGCAAATGCATTTCTACGGGTGCAGGCCTTTGACAAGGAGCAAGTATTGAAGAAATGGTTTGCCATTATTGAAAGTTTTTTGCCGCAAAAAGAGCAGTTGTAAACGGTTTCATTATTATTTGTCTTCATGGTAGATGTGATACAGAAGCACACTCTTGTGCTGGTCGATAGTTCAATTTGCATAACTGGAGCATTGAAGAGTGCCGTTCAACAGGCTGTTTCATTGCGTTTTTACTACCGATTTGTTATAGTGTTGCCTGAAAAGAGCAGTGCCATAGATTTCGTCAAAGCGCATGGTTTGCTTGTGCAAACCCTTCCCATGCTGGAGTTGCGGCGTAATGTGCTTGTAGTGCTGCACTATCCTTTGCGTTTACTTGTGAACGCTGCGAGGCTTGTGACCATTGTACAAAGCGAAGGTGCGATAGCACTTGTAATGAACGATTACTATAACCTGCTAGGCGCCTGTGTGAAGATGCGGATGCCTAACTTGCACATGCTAACTTTTGTGCGATTCTTACCATCCACCATGCCTACACTGCTCAATAAGTTGTGGATTGCCGCGGCCTTGCGGTATGCCAATAGCGTAGTTGCGGTTTCGGACGCTGTTCGGTTGCAACTGCCCCGTGTTTGCAAAGTAAAACTTTTATATAACGCGGTACAGTTCGCCGAATACCATTCTCCTTATCAGGTGAGGAATTGCACCAGTACGGTTGAACTGTTGTACCTGGGTAATTATATCAGAGGCAAGGGGCAGGACTACGCACTCAGGGCTTTTGAACTGGCATACCATAAGGACAAGCGCCTGCGGCTGACTTTTATGGGAGGAACCATGGGCTTGGCCAAAAATGAAGCTTTCAAAACCGATTTGGAACGGTATGCAGCCGATGCAGGGCTGACCGAAGTAACGGTCTTCCTGCCTTTTGCCGACGACGTGGAAAGCGCTTATAAGTCAGCCGATATATTCCTCAATTTTTCGGAAGCTGAATCTTTTTCGATGACCTGTGCCGAAGCCTCTTATTATGGGGTGCCCACTATTGCCAGCCGGTGCGGGGGGCCAGAGGAAATTATTGTGGATGAATTGACAGGAATGCTGCGGCCTAACCGGGATGTAGCTGCTTTTGCAGCGGCTATGGTTTCGCTGGCGGGCAATACGTCGTTGCGGCAGGCTTTCTCGGGGCAGTGCCGCAATCATGTACGTAAAAAATTCAGTTGCCGGGAATTCAGGGAAAAGTTGATCCAGTTGCTTCCATTACCGCTGCCTTTAACCATAGTTGATGTCCCGGAATAACCATGTCTTGTTCTTACTTCCTTACCCTTTACGGCGAGCCCCGTCACAAAGATTCAGGGTAGAGGTTTTCTTTCCGATATTGCAACAACAGGGTATTGCTTTTCGCACTCATTGTTTCATGAATGAGCATGCTTGGCAGGTTTTATATAGAAAGGGATCACTGCTTCAGAAGATATGGGCTGTGTTCCGTGGGTTTGTAGCCAGAATGTGGGTAGTACTGTTCGTTGCACCGAGGTGCCGCTTTGTTTTTGTGCACCGGGAAGCAACTCCGTTGGGACCGCCCATTTTCGAATGGATACTGGCCAGGGTGCTTGGTAAGAAACTCATTTATGACTTTGATGACGCCATTTGGATACCCGCCATCTCTGCGCATAACAAAATAGCTTCGCTGTTCAAATGTTTTTGGAAAACAAAATACATTTGCCGGTGGGCAACAACCGTTGTTGCCGGAAATGCTTACCTGGCTGGCTTTGCGCAAAAGTATAACGAGCAGGTTGTACAACTGCCTACCTGCGTTGATACCGTGTCGCGGTTCAACCAGTTGCAGCCGCAGGATGCGCCGATACCAATAATTGGTTGGACTGGCTCGCATTCCACTTTGCAATACCTCAATCGCCTGTTGCCCGTTTTTCAACAATTGGAAAAGCAATTCGAGTTCGAATTGCTGGTGATTTGTGACCGTCCGCCTTCATTTGGTTTGAATCGGCTTAGGTATCTCCCCTGGCGGGAAGTGACCGAAATATGCGACCTGCTGCAGGTAAACATCGGTGTCATGCCGCTTGATGCAGATGCCTGGAGTGAGGGTAAATGCGGCTTTAAAATTATCCAGTACCTGTCGTTGGGCATATCTGCCGTTGCGAGCCCTGTAGGAGTCAACAAGCAGATCATCAACCATGGGGTAAGCGGTTATTTGTGCCATGGTGAGCAGGAGTGGTTTGATGCGCTCGCAATCTTACTGCAGGATGCAAACCTGCGCAGGCAATTGGGTGCTGCCGGCCGCCGGAAAATTCAGGCGGAATATAGTATCCAGGCCCATACCGCAACTTTCCTTTCCTTATTGGCGGCGCACCAGCCTACCGCCGCACACAGGGAAAGTTAAATCCTTTGCCTCAACATCAATCATAACGCAACTCAGGCAGTAACAAACATGTGTGGAATCAGTGGTATTGTTGCTCTTAGTAGCCATGGCCAGCAAAGTCTTTCCGCAATCCGGCAGGCTAACCAGGCAATGGTGCAACGGGGCCCCGATGGTGGCGGGATTTATGCCCACGACTGGGTGGTGCTTGGACATCGCAGGCTGTCGGTCATCGACACATCCTGCACTGGCAGTCAGCCTATGACCACGCCCGACGGGCGCTATACCATCGTGTTCAACGGTGAGATCTTCAATCACAAAAAGCTCACGGATCAATACTTGTCCAACGCCGGTATAGAGCCTTTACGTTCTCATTCGGATACTGAAGTCTTGCTTTTGTTATTCGCCCTGATGGGCGAACAGGTATTTCAAATACTGGAAGGCTTTTTTGCCGCTGCCATCTACGACCGGCAAAGGGGTGATCTGTTCCTGGTACGGGACCGTTTTGGTAAAAAGCCATTGTTATTGTATCAGGATGAGGACTGCCTGGTGTTCGGCTCGGAGATGAAAGTGCTATTTGCAGCCGGCATTCCCCGGCGAGTCAATTGGTCCTTATTGCCTGTATACCTGCAACTGAATTACGTACCACAGCCCTATAGCCTTGTGGCAGGCGTGCGAAAGCTGAAGGCGGGCCATTACCTGAAATTTACCAATGGCGTTATTTTGGAACAGCCTTATTACCAATTGGCATTATCTCCAGCACAGTATCAGCAGTATAGCTACGAGGGTGCGCAGAAACGGTTGGTTGCTTTGATGGAGGAGGCCGTTGCCAGGCGCCTGGTTGCCGATGTGCCGTTAGGTGCTTTTCTAAGCGGGGGCATCGACTCCTCGGTAGTAGTGGCCCTGGCTTCCCGTCATGTGTCGGGACTGCATACTTTCTCTATTGGCTACAAGGACAATGCCTTCTTTGACGAAACGGCCTATGCCCGGATGGTTGCCAGCCGGTACCAAACAAGGCATACAGCTTTCATGTTGGATAATGATGATTTACTAGAACATATAGGTGGTGTGCTGGATTATATCGATGAACCTTTTGCCGATTCTTCGGCCATACCAGTTTACATCCTTAGCCAACTTACCCGTAAACATATTACGGTAGCACTTTCCGGTGATGGGGGCGATGAAGTGTTTGCTGGTTACAACAAGCATAGTGCCGAGTGGAAGATCCGGAACGGCGGTGTCCGGAACGCATTGATACAGGCCGGAGCGCCGTTGTGGCGCAGCCTGCCTCAGAGCCGCAACAACCCGCTGACGAATAAGTTTCGCCAACTATACCGATTTGCAAAAGGTGCGACTTTATCACCTGCCGACCGATACTGGCAGTGGGCCTCCATTATGGATGGCAATACCAGCCTGAGCTTACTTCATCCTGACATCAGGGCCCAGGTCGGGTCTGGAATGAATGCTGCTATCCGACAGACCTTTACAGGAGACATAACAGGGGAAGATTTCAACGAAGTACTCCTGGCTGATATGAACCTTGTGCTCCTGAGCGATATGCTGGTAAAAGTGGACAGCATGAGTATGGCCAACAGTTTGGAGGTGCGCAGTCCATTTCTTGACCATCATGTAGTGGATTTTGCCTTTGGTTTGCCTGAACATTACAAAATCAACGGCCAGATGAAAAAGCGGGTTGTGCAGGACGCTTTCAGAAGCCATTTGCCGGAAGCCATTTACAACAGGCCCAAGCACGGCTTTGAAATACCTCTCCTTAAATGGTTCCGTAAGGAGCTATGGACACTGATCGATGCTGACCTGCTTGATGATCGTTTTGTGGTGGAACAGGCCGTTTTTGATTCTGCCAAAGTAAGGGCACTTAAAAAGAAATTGCATTCCGCGAGCCCGGGCGACAGTCCTGCAACCATATGGGCTTTACTGGTGTTCCAGCACTGGTGGAAGCGGTACCTTGCCTGATCAGTTACAAACTATCAACGCCCTGATCTTTCAGGAAGCCCTGCGTTGTGCGGAGCCCTGTCCTGTTTTTGCCTTCATAAATGAGGATAACAAGAAAAGCGCCGTAGAAGGGCAGGCAGGGAATCTTGTAACGGGAAAGGGTGCCGAAGTTGTAAGTAGTAATTCCTACAGCAAATGCAAAAATCAAGGAAAAAATAAGACAGAACAGGAGGGTGGCATCTTTGCCTATCAGCTTAAAAGTGGGCCATATTCCCCTCCTGCGAAACGCCAGGAAAGTAAAATAGGTAAACGCTGTAGCCTCAAGGGCATTAAGCATAATAATCATTTTCTTGGCTTCCCAGGGAAAGGGTCTGAAGAGTGTTACTGCAACAGCCTGGGGAAATTTTTTGAGCATACCAGTAAGGGTGGGTGAAAATTCGCCCAAGTCGTAACCCGAGCCATCCTGCTGCTCGCTAACGTAAAAAATCCAATTGCGTGTGGTTGCTGCTGTTTGTGCAAGGTTGTCGAGTGAGTACTGCTCCATTTCTGCCGCAAAAACCTGCAACAAAAAGTAGAAAGTTCCTGCTGCCAGAAAAATTAAGCTTGTCTTTAATACCGATTTCAATCTGCCGTAAGTGATTTTATCGGAATAGGTGGTCATCAGCCAAATCACCAGGGCAGGCAAAAAGGCCATGAGGATGTATAATTTGATCAGTGCTACCAGGTAGAAACTCAATGCCAGTAAGCAGGTGTTCTTCACGGAGAAATCTTTGAAGATGAAAAGCCTGAACACAGTATAGATCATCCAGCCAAGCCCAAACATACATACCGTATCCTTGAACACACCAGACCCCCAAACAAAAGTGCTTGGAATGAAGAGAAAGGCTACTGCCATTTGTTTGTGTAAGGCAGGATAGAGGCTGACAAATGTTCGGTACAAGGCCCATGTACCCGTAAAGGAGAAATAGGCAAAGGTAACCGCTATAGGCAGGTAAGAGGTGCCGTGCAGCAAGCCAAAAACTGCACCGATGGATGCCACCATATAGGAAGCCGTGTCGCGGTACCAAAACATTTGGCTTACATATTTGTACAGTTCAGGGTTGTTTTCTACAGGTTGCTGGGTTATCAGTTTCAACCATGTGCCCACATCTTTGCTTAATGCTGAATTGATCACAAGGGTGTGGTGGAAGAATTTATACGTATCACCGCCCTTGTAATAAAATTGGTACAGCAAGCCAATAAAGATGGCCCCTCCGAACTTGAGGTACAGTCCAGGTAAGAAATATGGCCTCAATGAATGCCCTGCCGGATATCTTTTATCTCTTTGCCGGTGTGCAATTGCCGACAGTACCAACAGGTACACAGGAGTAAGCAGCAGGTCCCAGATGGTTAGGTTTTGCATGGGGCACAAATACGAACCGACGGTTTGTATCGTACAAAAATGACGCTTCTGGAAATTGCGCTTGGTAGTCTGAAGCCGATAGTTTGGTGTTTGTGTGTTTTATACTAGTTGTTACAAGTGCTCTGCAACTATCATTTTGTTCCTTGTTTTTATATAGTGTAAATCCATTGCCGTCTTTATCTCGGCACGCATCACTCATTCCGGCAAACGTTTTGTGCGCCGCAGGCTTTTTTAATCTCCTCAGCTACATGCCCCGAATCCTCCGCATCTTCAACCGCATGATTGTTGGCGGGCCCGTGCTCAACGCCACTTATCTTACCTATTACCTGGCGCCTGAATTTGAAACCCTGATGGTGAGCGGTCCACGCGAACCGCAGGAGGCAGATGCGTCTTTCCTTGCCGAAAAGTTCGGTATCCAATTGCGGATCATCCCGGAGATGGGTAGAACCATTGATCCATGGAGTGACCTGCAGGCACTGCGCAGGCTGCGGCAGATTATCCGGGAGTTCCGCCCCGATATCGTACATACACATGCCGCCAAACCTGGTGCCCTGGGACGCCTTGCTGCGGCTGCTATGGGCGTGCCGGTGGTCGTGCATACCTACCATGGACATGTGTTTCATTCTTACTTCAATACCTGGAAAACCAAACTTGCCATTGGTGTGGAGCGGTGGCTGGCACGTAAAACCGATGCCATCATTGCCATCAGCGAGCAGCAGCAAAAAGAACTGGTTGATGTTTTTCGCATTGCACCGCCTGCAAAGTTTCGCCAAATTAAATTGGGGATTGACCTCGATAAGTTTGGCCAAGATCAATTGGTGAAAAGGTCCCTGTTTCGCAACCAGTATGGTGTGCAGGAGGAAGAACTGGCCATTGGGATCATCGGCAGGTTGGTGCCGGTAAAAAACCATGTGCTTTTCCTGGATGGCATCCAATATTTGTTGCAGCACTCCCACCGAAAAATCAAAGCCTTTATCGTGGGTGATGGCGAAAGCTGCGCTGCTATACAGTTGGCGGCAAAGGAGCGGGGTATCCGGTTCAGTAGGGCTGCCGATAACGCTCATCCTTACCCACTGGTATTTACTTCCTGGCGCAGGGATGTGGATGTGGTAATGGCCGGATTGGATATCGTTACCCTTACGTCTTTCAACGAGGGAACGCCGGTAAGCCTGATCGAAGCACAGGCTGCTGGCAAACCCATTGTCAGTACCCGGGTGGGCGGAATTGCCGATATTGTGCAGGAAGGAGTAACGGCACTGCTGGCCGATGTAGCCGATGGGGGTGCATTTTGCCGGCAGCTCACCACGCTGGTAACCGATGATGCCCTCCGGAAAAAGATGGGCATGCAAAGCCGCGAGCTTGTCATAGAACGGTTCGGCTACCAGCGATTGATCAGCGAAACTGCCGATCTTTACCGCCAGCTCCTTAACCAAAAGGCACCACATGTTTCTGTTTCGAAGGAAAAATATACGCACCCCCGACTTGAGTTGGTTGAACCTTGACCTGCACAACCATATCCTGCCGGGTATTGATGATGGTTCGCCCAACCTGGAAACTTCCCTGCAACTGGTGCGTGGAATGTTGGAACTGGGCGTGAAACATTTTATTGCCACCCCGCATATCCTCTGGGAGGTATACCCCAATACGCCTGTCAGTATCAATGATGCCCGTAAAGAGCTGGCTGCTACGCTGAAATCGGAAGGCGTGGACTGTACCCTGCGGGCTGCCGCCGAATATTTTATTGACGATCACCTGGTGGAGCTGTTGCACCAAAAGGATTCGTTGTTATGCCTGCCCCACAAAATGGTACTGGCCGAGTTTTCGATGGTAACAGCGCCTTTCGAACTGCAACAGTTATTTTATGACATGCAACTCCAGGGCTACCAGCCCCTGCTGGCGCACCCGGAGCGCTATATTTACCTGGGCCGCAGCCGCCAGGTATTTGATACGCTTCATGATGCCGGGGTATACTTTCAACTCAACCTCATGTCGCTGGTAGGTCATTATGGCCGCACGGTGCAGGAACTGGCCAATTACCTGCTGGACAAAGGCTATTACCAATTTGCCGGTACCGACCTGCACAGTCCCCGCCAGTTGGAAGTACTGCAGAAACTGGCTGCTTCCGAACTCATAGATAAGCTGCGGGATTACCCTTTCCGCAATAAGGATTTGCCGGTGCAGGTAGGGCAATTGGATTAAAATCCTTGGAGTTTGGCCAGATTAAGGCGGCACAGCAATGTTTTTATGGTTACATAGCTTTATTTGCAAATTCTTGTCCCTGCTTCGGCAGGGATTTTTATTTCCCTCCTTACCTGCATATCCCCTGTTTTGTTTCACCATTAGGAGCGCGAAATTTATAAATGCTGTACAGGAAGCCTGCAAAACACGCCATTGAACGAATTTTGCAACTATTTGGGACATTGTTTGTAGATAAGTTCGATGGGATTTTCAATCAAAGAATTAGAAACGATCTCGGGCATCAAGGCCCACACCATCCGGATATGGGAGCAGCGCTACAATTTTTTGAAGCCTGAGCGCACTGCTACCAATATCCGGACCTACTCCAACGAGGAGTTGAAAACCCTGCTTACCGTGGCCCTGCTCAACAAGCATGGCTACAAAATCTCCCGCATCGATGAAATGGACCAGGAACAGAGGCGTCGTACCTTGCTACAGCTGGGGGAAGCCAATGCCCGAACCGAATACCTGGTGAATGAGTTGATCGGGTTTATGGTGGACCTGAAGGCTTTGGAGTTTGAACTGATCCTGAACGATTATATCCGCGAGTTTGGGATGGAAGCTACCGTTACTACCCTGATTTTTTCTTTCCTGGAAAAAGTGGGTATCCTGTGGCAAACCGATCGCATCAATCCCGCACAGGAGCATATTGTTTCCAACCTGATCCGGCAAAAAATCATTTGCGGTATTGAAGGTCTGCCTTTTCCCGAACGCAAGGATCCGCTCTTCCTGCTTTTCCTGCCCGAAGAGGAGTTCCATGAAATGGGTTTGCTCTTTGTTTATTACCTGCTGCGCAAAAAAAGCATCCCGGTTATATACCTGGGTGCCAATGTGCCCGTGAAGGATATCGGGTATATCGTGGACATTAAAAAACCCGATTACCTGTACATGCACCTCACGGCCCCGCCACGTCAGGTAAAGTTTGAAAAACTATTGAACCAGCTCTCCCAGTATCCTGCTACCACCTTGCTATCGGGTTATATGGCCGAATTGGGTCACAAGCCTTACGAAAATATCCGGATGCTTACTTCCCTGCACCAGGTACTGGAGTATCTCGAAGCTTTATGAAATCTGTTTGACTTGGTTTGGTTTGTAGCCTGCGCCCTGGTGCAGGCTTTTTTTATGGCTGGAGCTGGTTCTTCAATGGAGATATGTTCAACAGGTAGGCCACATTTGGACACGATGCATCTGTTAACAGCAGGATGAAACATGCGATTTAAAATTTTTTCTACACCCCTTAGTTGTTGATGTTCAAACATTTAAGTTTTAAAGGCAAGCTTTAACATTTTTGTTTAAAAAATTTATAGTGAATCTTAAACAAGATTTTGTTTAACTTCATGGTATCAAAAATTAAACACTGTGAGCAACCAGGAATTTAATAGCTTGATTATCAACAATGCTGAGAGCTTAAAGCCTTTTGCTATCACGTTAACCCACGATTACGAGTCGGCAAAAGACCTTTGTCAGGAAACCCTTTACAAAGCCTATGCATACCGCGACAAGTATCAGCCGGGTACCAATATCAAGGCATGGCTCTACACCATCATGCGCAACATTTTCATCAACGATTACCGCCGCAATGGCCGTAAGAAAATCGTGATGGACACGGTACGGTATTTTGAACCATCGTCGGCTCCTGCTGCAGACAAGAAGTTGCTGTTACAGGAAATTAATCAGGCGATCTACAATTTACCCGCTATCTTTAAAACAGCCTGCGTATTATACCTGCAAGGCTATAAGTATCATGAGATTGCGGAAGCGTTGGATGAGCCGTTGGGTACCATCAAAAGCCGTATTCATTTTGCCCGCAAACTTTTACAAAAACAAATTCAACGGTGAGTAAATCGGTCATCATCATCGGAGCAGGCTTTGCCGGAATGTCGGCGGCCGCCTTCATGGCCCGTGCAGGCTGGCAGGTGCAGGTAGTGGAAAAGAACCCCACGGCAGGTGGCCGTGCCCGGCAACTGATAGCCGACGGGTTTACTTTTGATATGGGCCCCAGTTGGTACTGGATGCCCGATGTGTTTGAGCGATTCTTTGAGCAGTTTGGCAAAAAAGTTTCCGATTACTATTCCCTTACCCGCCTCGATCCGTCGTACCGGGTGTACTGGGAGGAAGGTTACAGTGATATTCCCGCCGACTACCCCGCCTTACGGCAATTGTTTGAGTCCATTGAGCCCGGAAGCGCCTTGAAGCTGGACCAGTACCTGCAGGAAGCAGGCGAAAAATACCGAATCGGCATGCAAAGCCTGGTGTACAAACCAGGGCAGTCGCTTACCGAATTTGTGGACCGACAGGTGCTGGGTAATGTGTTCAAACTAGACCTGCTTACTTCCATCAAAAAGCATGTAGCCCGTCATTTTAAAAATCCGAAGCTGCAGCAGCTGATGGAGTTCCCGGTACTGTTTCTTGGCGCCCTGCCGCAGGACACACCGGCACTTTACAGCCTGATGAACTACGCGGATATTAAAGGCGGTACCTGGTATCCTGAAAAAGGCATGTACTCCATTGTTCGGGCGATGCAAAGCCTGGCCGAGGAGTTGGGGGTGGTTTTTCACTTTGGCGAAGAAGCCCGGGAAATAGTAGTGGAACAGGGTAAGGCTAAGAAGCTGGTCACCGACCGCACAACCTACACGGCCGATGCGGTAATCAGTGGCGGCGACTATCATTTTACCGAAACCAATCTGTTGGCCGCCGAATACCGTAGTTATACCGAAAGCTACTGGGATAAAAAAGTGCTGGCACCGTCCTGTCTCTTATATTACATCGGATTAAACAAGAAGGTGGATCAGTTGCTGCACCACTCCCTGTTTTTTGATGTACCCTTCCAGCAGCATGCCGACGAAATTTATGTAGATCCGAAATGGCCAACCGAGCCCATGTTCTACCTGTCGGCAACCAGCAAAACCGATAAGACCTGTGCACCCGAGGGCGGCGAAAACCTGTTTTTGCTGATTCCCGTGGCTGCTGGTTTGCAGGGCGATACCGAAGCCCTGCGCAACCGGTATTTTGAACAGGCCATCAGCAGGCTGGAGCAAAGGCTGGGGCAGTCGATCATGCCGCACATTGTATATAAGCGGTCCTTTTCGGTGAGTGATTTTCAAAAGGATTATCATTCGTTTAAAGGCAATGCTTACGGGCTTGCCAATACGTTGTTGCAGACGGCTATTTTCAAGCCTTCTTGCCACAGCAAAAAAGTGAAGAACCTCTTTTATACCGGCCAGTTTACCGTGCCGGGTCCCGGGGTGCCACCCAGCCTGATCAGCGGTGAAGTGGTATCGGGAGAGGTAGTGAAATTGATGGGTAGGTGAAATAAGACAGGAGGACTAATATTAGGTTAGAAAGTGTGCGAGGGATGAATCGGGTTTATTGAGTTCATTAGTTTATGGGTTGTACCGGTTGGAAAAAGGTAGTAGTGACTACCAATGGATTGTCCGGTTGGGTCAACTATCTAACCGAAAAGCCGGTTATATAAATGAAAGTAATTGAACCAACCTGCTAGGTAATCAAAAAATGCCGGTAAAGGAAAGCACCATCACCCTCCATAGGAATTACGAATCAACAAAAGCGCCTTATGACCATTGCATTCTACGATCAGGTAAGTGCCTTATGCAGCAAGGTGGTGACTGTGCAATACAGCACCTCTTTTTCTTCGGCAATCAAGCTGCTGCATGCCGACCTGCGGGTTCCCATTTTCAACATCTATGGGTTCGTGCGGCTGGCTGATGAAATCGTGGATACTTTTCACGGCCATGACAAATCTGGATTGCTGGCGCAGTTCAAGGACGAAACTTTTACCGCTATAGAAAGGGGTATTTCCCTCAACCCCATCCTCAATTCTTTTCAAAAAACGGTGAACCAGTATGGTGTGGACCACGAGTTGATCCATGCCTTTTTCCGTAGCATGGAATCGGACCTCACGGAACATGCATACGACCGACAGGGTTACGAGGAATACATCTATGGCTCTGCCGAAGTGGTTGGCCTGATGTGTTTGTACGTGTTTTGCGAAGGCGATCGGGTGCAGTACGAGAAGCTGCAGGCTTCTGCCCGCTCTTTGGGTGCGGCATTTCAAAAGGTAAATTTCCTGCGCGACATCAAAGCCGATTTCCAGGACCTCAGCCGCATGTATTTCCCGGGTTGTAATTTTCACAACTTTACGGAACAGGACAAACTCAGGATCGAAGCCGATATTGAAGCCGATTTCCGGCATGCTTATGAAGGTATCCTGCAGCTACCCATGAAGTCGAAATTTGGAGTGTATGTTGCCTACAAATACTACGACTCGCTGTTTCACAAAATCAAAAGCACGCATCCCAAGCAGATCCTCCAAAAGCGGATCCGCATTGCCAATTATCACAAGGCCTACATTGTGCTGAAAGCGGGCGTGAAGAACCAGTTGCGGATGATCTGAGTGATGAGTGATCTGTAGTAGTTACTGTTTCTTTGCAAATTCCACAACAAACAACATTTTCCATGGAGCAACCCATAGTACTCGTGAACGAACAGGATGAGCCCATTGGTACGGGCGAGAAGATGGATGTGCACCGAAAAGGGTTGTTGCACCGTGCTTTTTCGGTATTCCTGTTTGATGCAAAAGGCCGGATGCTGTTGCAGCAAAGAGCGCTGACCAAGTACCATGGTGGCGGCTTGTGGACCAATGCCTGTTGCAGCCATCCTTATCCCGGCGAGCTGCCCGAACATGCTGCCGTACGCAGGACAGCAGAAGAACTGGGCATAACCCCTGTTGTAAACAAATTGTTTCACTTTATTTATAAAGCAGAAGTGGAAAACGGCCTGGTAGAGCATGAGTTGGATCATGTGTTTACCGGTCAGTACGAAGGAGCACTCAGGCCCGATACTGCCGAAGTAGCCGATTACTGTTATATGGAAATGGCGGCCATTGCCGAAGCGCTGGCACAAAGCCCTGAACGCTTTACCGCCTGGTTCCGGCTGATTTTTCCCCGGATGGAACAGTGGTGGATGCAACAGTACGGCGCCCTGCAGCGGGCATAAGGCAGGGAATAAAGTGCTGTGGAAATTCGTGCGACAACTTTGTATTTCCAGGCATTCAGCACCAAGTACCGCGTGCTGCTTTATACTTCAAACTTTGAACTTGGCATGACCTGGTTATATTTTATCGGATTAGTACTGGCCACCTTTGTGGCCATGGAAGGCATCACCTGGCTTACCCACCGTTTTGTGATGCATGGATTTTTGTGGTACCTCCACCGCGATCACCACCAGGTGGAACCCGGCTTTTTTGAAAAGAACGATTTGTTCTTTGTCATTTTTGCGGTTCCCAGCTGGCTGCTCATCATGTTTGGATCGATGAAAGGGATATGGTGGTGGATGGCCATTGGTTTTGGCATCATGATGTACGGACTGGCATATTTTATCGTGCACGACGTCATCATTCACCAACGCTTCAAGTGGTTTAGCCGAAGTACCAACACCTATGTCCGGGCTATACGCTGGGCGCATAAAATGCACCACAAGCATTTACACAAGGAACACGGTGAAAGTTTTGGAATGCTGCTGGTACATAAAAAATACTGGGAAAAAGTTCGCCGCGACAAACGGTTGATGGCCGCAAAAAAGGTGGGCTATGCCCCCGAACAGTAAATGCAATTATCCAATCAATCTTCTACTTGACACTTGGTACCATAACACAGGAAACAAAGGCTCCGGCCTCACCGCTGCAAAAGGGTGCTCTGCCCGATGCTACAGCGGTGTATGACTATGTGTTTGCCGGTGCCGGCTGTGCTGGCCTCAGCCTGTTGGTGCACATGAAGGAGGCTGGTTTGCTGGCCAACAAGAAAGTACTCGTCATCGACCGCGAACACAAGCAGGCCAACGACCGTACCTGGTGTTTCTGGGAAAAGGAGCCCGGACCTTTTGAGTCCGTAGTGTACCGAAGCTGGCAGCAACTGGATTTTTATGGCCCTGGTTTTTCTGCACCCCTGCATATTGCCCCGTACAGCTATAAGCTGATCAGGGGTATTGATTTTTACAATTACTGTTTTGCCCAACTGGGCGACCTGCCGGAAGTGGAATGGCTTTGTGCGCCGGTTGGTGCCGTTGCAAATAGTGCAGCGGATATGGCAACCGTTAGTGCCGGTGGGCAGCAGTACCGTGGCCGGCTGGTTTTCAACAGCATTGTTGCGCCACAACCGCCAATATTGGCGCAGCACCATTACTGGCTGTTACAACATTTCAAAGGATGGATCATTGAAACACCTGATGATCGCTTCGATCCGCAAAAGCCCACCCTGATGGATTTCAGGGTAGGCCAGGAGCATGGCTGCACCTTTGTGTATGTGCTGCCTTTTAGTAAACGCAGGGCACTGGTGGAATACACATTGTTCTCGGAAAAGCTGTTGCCCCCCGAAGCTTATGATGCCGCTCTTGACGATTACCTGCGCCAATTTCTGCACCTGGAAACTTACCGGGTAGCAGAAACAGAATTTGGCGTAATTCCCATGACCAATTATGCTTTCCCGCAGGGCAGCGACCGGGTATGTCAAATTGGAACGGCGGGCGGTTTTACCAAAGGGTCCAGTGGTTATACTTTCCGTTTTATACAAAAGAAATCGGCCCGCATGGTAGCATCGCTAAAGGCGCATGGGCATCCCTTTGCCGGGCTTGCCGATGCTGCCCGCTTTGCGTTTTATGATAGTGTGCTGCTCCATGTGCTGCACCACCGCCAGATGGCAGGGGATCGCATCTTTGCCCGCCTGTTTCGCAAAAACAAAGCACAGGAAGTACTCCGTTTCCTGGATAATGAAACCAATATTCCCGGCGAACTGCAAATCCTTGGCAGTATGCCTTCCCTGACTTTCTCCAGGGCTGCACTGCGTTATCTGGTCGCGCGTATGTTCAAACGCTGAACAGTATTTTTCACTTTGCTTTGGTGATGCCCGGAGGGGCATATTTTATTTAAAACATGGCCTTTCTTCTAATCAGGGTTTGAGCTTACCTATGGTAAGGGAAAGCCGGTAATTGGGCAAACTAGCTGTGCTTTTGTATGGGGTGCTGCCTGCTGCTGTATAGATTGCAAATACATTACTTGTACCATAACAGGTGAGCGGAGGGGGCCTTCCTGGTAGCCTGCCTTTGTAAGGCGGCAAAGTAGGGCTGGCAAGATTGGTGGGACGTTATGTAACCGGTAAGGTCTATCCAAAATCCAACTGCGGCATTGCCGTCCGCCCTATGCAATTCCAAACTAAAAAGCCCAAGGCTTTCCTAACTGCCAGTGGTGGTTTAAGGCTCTGGCTCTTCCTGATTTTTCTTTCCCTGCTGGCTGCAAAGCCGGCCCAGGCGCAAATAGACCGCGAGTTCTGGTTTGTGGCGCCCGACCTGGCGCAGACGCATGGCGATAGGCCCATTCTTTTGCGCATGGCATCTTTTGATAGTGTTGCCACCGTGGTCATCAGCCAGCCTGCCAATCCCTCCTTTGTACCCATTGTTACCCGCCTGGCTCCCAATACCAGCGTATCGGTAGACCTTACTCCATGGACCGACCTGATTGAAAACAAGCCTACCGGTGCACCGGCAAACAAAGGCCTGCTGGTAACGGCCACCGCCGAGATCTCGGCTTATTACGATATTGCCAACAGCCTTAATGGTGATATGTTTTCCCTGAAAGGAAAGAACGGGCTGGGGCTGGCTTTTCATGTGCCTTTTCAAAATGCATGGAACAGCAATTATGTTGCGGCTACCATCAATATCGTAGCCACCAGTGATGATACCCGCGTTACCATTATCCCAAGTAAGGATATGAAAGGGCATAAGGCTGGGGAGGCTTTTGATGTTGTGCTCAACCGCGGGCAAACCTATGCCTGCGAGTCCGTTAACCTGACGGCTGCCGGTCACCTGGGTGGTACCCTGGTAAAGGCCGATAAGCCCATTGCCCTTACTACCCACGATGATAGTGTGAACCCGGGTGCTGGCGGCTGCCGCGATACCGCCGGCGACCAGTTGATTCCCGATAGCAAGGCGGGACAGGATTTTATTGTACTGAAAGGATACCTCGATGTCCCGGACGAGTTTTATGTGCTGGCTGCCCACGACAATACTTTTGTGACTGTTGATGGCCTGGTGGTGGATACCCTTGCTGCCGGTGAGTCGTACCGCCACCGTTTGTCCAACCCCACGGCTTATGTGCTTACCAGCCAGCCCGCGCAGCTGTTCCAAATTTCGGGTTTCGGTTGCGAGGTGGGCGGAGCCATCATTCCTACCATCACCTGCTCGGGTTCGCGGGTGGTAAGCATCACCAGGGCCACCAGCCAGTTTTTAAGTGTCAATATTGTTGCGCCCACAGCCATCACCGGCGCTTTTACGTTCAATGGCCGCACCGATGTCATTACCGCTGCCCGTTTCCAGGCTGTGCCGGGTACCGCCGGCACCTGGAGCTATGCCCGGATTGAATTGCCTGTTTCTGTTTTTGCGGTAGGCAGTGCTGCCGGCATCCGCAACAGCAGCGGCAGGTTTCAGTTGGGGTTCATTCACGGTGACCGCACTTCTACCTGCCGTTTTGCCTATTTCTCTGCATTTTCCGAAAAAGACCTTGCGATTATCATGTCCCCGACAGGGTATGCCTGCCAGGGCGGAAACATCAGCCTGAAAGCCAGCTGCAGTGCGTCCAACCAGTTCGTGTGGCGCGGGCCAAATGGATTCAGTGCTTCCGGGGCAAGCATCAATTTTACCAATGTGGAGCCGCAGCTTTCCGGGTGGTATCATGCTACCACGGTGGGCGCCACCTGTATGGAGCAAACCGATTCGGTTTACCTGAAAGTGCAGGGTCGTAAAGTGGTGCGCGAAACCCTTTCTTTTTGCACCGGCAGCAGCCTGCTGTTGCCCAAGGGTAGGGTGGTGCTGAAAGGTGGCGAATACCGCGATACCCTTCGTTATCCTTCGGGTTGCGATAGTTTAATCCGCATTTACCAGGTGCAGGAACTTGCCGTTCCCCGCCTGCGTGTTGCCAAATCGAATGATGTAACCTGCGCAATGGGCCGGGTACTGCTGCAGGCCAGCGGTGCTGCCAGCTACCAGTGGTGGCCCGAAGCGGGCCTGAGCAATCCCCTTGTAGCCAACCAAGAGGTGCGGCCAGTTGCCAGCACCTGGTACCGGGTAACCGGCACCGGCAGCAATGGCTGTACTGCCTCGGATAGTATTTTGGTACACACCAACCTTTCCTATGCCGGTGCCGGCAACCTAGTGCCATCGGCTTTTACCCCCAACGGCGATGGCCACAACGATTGTTTTGGCGTGCGTCACTGGGGCCTGGTGCAGGATTTCAGCCTTCGGATATTCAACCGGTGGGGCGAGCTGCTCTTTCAAACCAGGGATGTAAGCCAGTGTTGGGATGGCAGGTTCCAGGGAAAACTGCAACCTTCAGAAGTGTATGTGTATATAATAAAGGGACGTACCGCCTGCGGTGAGGTCAGCCGGACCGGCACCGTTGTGTTGCTCAAATAGTTGCGGGTATGGCTCGCCGTTAGTTTGCAGAGAGTGAAGGGCTGAAGTCATTGTCCTGCTGGCCCGATAATTTTATTTTCGGAGCTATGACCATACCCTCTCTGCAGAAACCTACACAGGTGCTCTTTTTTATGTTCCTTCTTTTTGGTGGTGCCTATTATGCCCAGGGCTTCCTGGTGCCCTTGGTTATTGCGGCGTTGCTGGCCATGCTGCTGCTGCCACTCTCGGCCATGCTTGAGCGAAAAGGTTGGCCCAGGGCACTGGCTATTTTATTTTGTTTGTTGCTGGTAGTGATAATAATCGGGGGCGTGTCTTTTTTGCTGGCCTGGCAGATTTCCGACCTGGCAAAAGATGCAACCAGTATTGAACAGAACCTGATGAAGAAACTGGCGCAGGTGCGGGGCTTTATCGATGATACCTTTGGCATTTCGCGGCAGCAGCAAAAAGAAATTCTAAATAGCGGCCAGCCATCGGGCAGGCTGCAATCGCTTGTTACCACCCTGCTGGCAGGGCTGGGCAGCTTCCTTACCGATACCGTTTTGATGT
The DNA here is from genome assembly GCF_001953305.1 of Cnuella takakiae. Lineage (GTDB taxonomy): Bacteria > Bacteroidota > Bacteroidia > Chitinophagales > Chitinophagaceae > Flavisolibacter > Flavisolibacter takakiae. The sequence goes on along the minus strand of NZ_MTFE01000010.1, from coordinate 4,631,456 downwards.
TCGTTTACCTTTTCCTGTTGCTTTACCTCCGCGACCACCTGAAGAAATTTGTACTGCTGCTGGTGCCTGCACCCGAAAAGGAACATGCCGCCCGGGTGATGCACGATTGCCGCAAAGTAGCCCAGAAATACCTTGCGGGAATGTCGCTGATGATTGCCTGCTTGTGGGTGTTGTATGGCATCGGCTTTAGCATCCTTGGAGTGAAAAGCGCGCTTTTCTTTGCCGTGCTTTGTGGCCTGCTCGAGATCGTTCCTTTTATCGGCAACCTTACAGGTACCCTTTTTACCGTGATCACCGTTTTTGCACAGGGCGGCAGCGGCAGCATGGTGCTGGGTGTTGTGGCTACTTATGCCGTGGTGCAGTTTATACAAACCTACCTGCTGGAGCCCATGGTAGTAGGTGCCGAAGTGAGCATCAACCCGCTGGTTACCATTGCCGGTTTGGTAGTGGGCGAATTGGTTTGGGGGATTCCGGGAATGATACTGGCCATCCCTTTATTGGGTATTGCCAAAATTATTTGTGATAATGTACCCCCCTGGCAGCCCATTGGCTTTTTGCTGGGTGGAATACCAAAGAAGGGTAAAAAGAAAAAAGGTAATGATGAATAAGTAGCTCCAGGGAAGGTGATTCGTCGGCACTACAGCTTTATTTTAGGCGCTGTAATTTTTTAAATTGATAAAAATATTTTGCGTTTGTTAAGTTTTCATTAACTTGGCGCAAGCATCCAGAGCGA
>NZ_MTFE01000010.1:4627026-4630713 GCF_001953305.1 Cnuella takakiae | reverse complement strand
CCTTAGCGCGGAGTTTATACTCCGCGCTTTTTTATTTTACGGCATCAAAGAGAATCGAGTGGAATCATTACCTGCAGGCTGCAACCCGCTCCCGGTGCGGTTTTGATGCGCAGCAGGCCACCCAGGTTCTCGGCCCTGCTTTGCATGCCCAGCAGCCCAAAAGAAATGCTTCGGGAGTCCAGGTCGAAGCCCTGGCCGTCATCCGTGATGTTCAGTTCGGCAAGGTGCCGGGTGATGGTAAGGGATACAGTTGCCTGGTTAGCCCGGGCATGCTGCCGGATATTGGTTACCTGCTCCTGGATGATGCGGAACAGGTGCAGTTGTACATCGGCAGAAAGCTGCTTCAGGTGTTGCTTGCCTTCAATGTGGAACGCAACTTTCAATGTTTTGCCGGCAGTCAGGTCCTTGATCATTTGCCGCGTAGCATTGGCAAACCCATGCACCTGCAGGGGCTGGGCGCTCAGTTGGTGGCTAAGGTTGCGCAGCTGGTCGATGCCCTGCCGCAGGTAATTGGTGGCGATAGCAAGGGACGGGCTCTGCCGGTCCCTTTGTTCTCCTTCAATCAGCAGGTGACAGGAGGTGAGCAGCTGGCCTACATGTTCGTGGAGGATTTCCGCTATCAGGGCTCTTTCCTTTTCCTGTGTTTCTATAAAGGCTTCCGTGGCCCTTTTACGGTAAGCAATCTGTTCGCGGGCCGGAGGGTTCAGCACCTGTTGCGTATCGGGCAAAAGGTAGCCCTTGCTGCTTGAACCCACCCAGGCACCCGCTGCATTATGAATCAGTTTATTGTGCCATTTTACCAGGCAATAGGAGCCGTCTTTGCACAATACTGCATTTTCGAAGTGCTCCAGTTTGTGTGGGTCGGTGGGTACCAGCTTTTGAAATAAACTTTTAAGATGGCAGCCTTCTTCGTGGGGGAGGAAATGGTCGAACCAGTTTTTCCCGATAATCTCATGCACTTCGTAACCCAATAATGCCGCACCATATCGGTTGATATGATGTACGGAAAACGCGGTATCCAGTACAAGCAGCAGGCAGTCCTGGGGCTCTTTTCGTTCCTTGTCCAGATGCATTTCGGGTTTGACCATATTATATGGCTGTACTTTGAAGTTTCAGTCTTTGATTGGGAGTTTTGGTAATTTGATAAGAAGTATGGAAGGGAAGCTCGCACAAGGTAGTACAATAGGGTCGTAAACCTACGAATGTGTGCTGCGTACAAATACGTTTTTTGCTGCCGGTTGCTGCGTATTTACTGCGGTGGTAAAAAGGGCAGATTTGCCCTTGTGGTGACAGGTGGCCGCCGCTATTTTTGTGCCCGAAGTTGATTGGTCTAGCATCAATCTGAATCCAATTGCTATGAAAACCCGGAACATCCAAATCTTGTAAGAACCAAACCGTCCAAAAACACACTTATCCAATCCTGAAAAGCCAGATTAATCCAGTACCGGTCAACTTCATTTTTCTTTTCCTGCACTTTAATCTTCTGCTTTGCCGCCACAATTTGCTTTATGCACGTTTTCAGCGCCGCTTGATATGCCTGTTCCTGCCGCGGTAAGCTTTACTTTTATCATTCCCTTAAGTTCAAACCCCTTATCTTCGCAACCTGTCGTATATTAACGGCAAACGGACTCGATTTCTTTCTCTCTCTTTCCCCGCAGGAGGTGCAAGTACATGGAGTCACCTTGAAACCGGCTTTCGGTTTGTGCTTCAATGCATTTCTTTAAGCCTCTTTTGTTACTATTAATTCTCATCTATTTTGACATTTGATCAATTGAACCTGATCGAGCCCATATTGAAGGCTCTGAAGAAGGAAGGCTATACCAATCCCACACCCATACAGCAACAATCCATTCCTGTAGTACTTGAAGGCCGCGACCTGTTGGGTTGCGCCCAGACCGGTACGGGTAAAACTGCGGCTTTTGCCATTCCCATTTTACAATTACTGGCACAGGATGCTGCCGCTGCACGCGGTTATAAGCATATCCGTGCCCTGATTCTTACACCCACCCGCGAGCTGGCCGTTCAGATCGACGAAAGCTTTGAGTCCTATGGTCGCTACCTGGGCCTGAAGCACGACGTGATCTTTGGCGGTGTATCGCAGCACACCCAAACCCTGGCCCTGCGCAATGGTACCGATGTACTGATTGCCACACCCGGCCGCCTGCTCGACCTGATGCAGCAGGGGTATATCTACCTCGACCACCTGGAGATGTTTGTGCTGGACGAGGCCGACCGTATGCTGGACATGGGTTTTATCAACGACATCAAAAAGGTGATCCGTGAGCTTCCCAGCGACCGGCAGACCCTTTTCTTCTCGGCTACCATGCCTCCGGTGATTGCCCAGCTGGCCAATAGCCTGCTGTACCAACCCGTGGAAGTGACCGTTGCTCCCGTAAGCAGCACTGCCGAAAAGATCGAACAGCATATTTATATGGTGCACAAAGGCGACAAGATGAAGCTGCTGGCGCACCTGATCAACGAGCACAAGCTGGACCGTACCCTCGTATTCTGCCGCACCAAGCATGGCGCCGACCGTATTGCCAAGGACCTGAAAAAGGTAGGGATACAAGCCGATGCCCTGCACGGCGACAAAACCCAGCAGGCAAGGCAGCGGGCTTTGCAAAACTTCAAAACCAACCGCCTCCGGGTGTTGGTGGCTACCGATATTGCCGCCCGTGGTATTGACGTGGACAACCTGTCGCATGTCATCAACTACGACCTGCCCAACGTTCCCGAAACCTATGTTCACCGCATAGGCCGTACCGGAAGGGCCGGCGCTGAAGGGATTGCATTTTCTTTTTGCGATGCCGAAGAGCGTGCTTATCTTAAGGACATCCAAAAGCTCACCGGCCTGACCATACCGGTAGTAACCGAGCATCCTTTTCCTATGCGCAGCAAAGCTGCCACGCCTGCCGCCGATGGACAGGCCCCGGCCAATCAGCCCCAGGGACAACGCAACGGCAAGCGCAAAAAGCCCAACCGCAAACCCAATCATCCAAGGCCTGCACAGCAGGCGCAACCCAGCGCATAACAAACACCTGACACCTATATGAGTACCTATTTCTCAAAGATCATCAAGGCCGGTGCCCGTCAGCGGGAGTTTAATTTCAGGCAGCTGGCTGCAGGTGCCGAAATGCGTTACCACGTAGACGTAAACGATGATAAAGGCAACCGGTTGATTTTTAAACTGGTAAAAGAAAGCGATGGCAGCTGGAAAACGGCCGAGCCCGCCGGGTTGCCCGACTGGATCTACGGCGTGGAAACCGACCTGGGTCGTTCGATAGACGAGCACCTGGCAGCATAAACCTGCTGCTCCACCATATTGTACCCTGCCAACCGATACGAGGCCGAAGGGCTTTAAACTTTAAAAAACAACAATCATGAACATAGAAGAAATCGAGCTGTTCCTGGAACGTCAAACCGTAAAAGCCGGACAGCACGTTCGTATTGATTTCAAGAAGCGCGACCCCATCTTTGGCCTCTTTATCAAAACGAATGATTTTACCGACCTGAAGTCCAAAAACTTCTGGCGTATTGTTACAGCCACCAATATGGCTGAGTACCAAAAGACCAAGAACATGAACCTGGCCCGCATCTTCAGCGGCTCCGATTTCTCTAAACTGAGTGTTAAGGATATCGTGCTGAAGTCCTGAGGAAAAGGCATAAACCAATAAGGCAGTTGCATTA
>NZ_MTFE01000010.1:4577965-4627016 GCF_001953305.1 Cnuella takakiae | reverse complement strand
CGGTAGCAATACCGGGCGGCTTTTTTTATGGCGATTACACCATTCCGCCTTCAGGTAAATCGCTCTTTCCTGCCTTTCCTGCCATTTCCTGCTTTCCCCTCTTCCGGGCACAATTTTTTCATCAATGCTAGTCCGATTATTCACCCTTAAATACAATTGTTATGGACAACAACAGGCAAAACCGCGACCAGTACGGTCAGCAATCTGGCTGGGGTCAGCAGGGCCGTCAGCAGGAACAATGGCGTGAAGGTGGCGACATGGACACCAACTACAACATGCAGCAGGGCAATACCCCGCATCCTGGGTATGGTGAGGTGTATCATGGCAACCTGAAGCAGCGGGAAGAAGAAACCAACAGGGCCCGCGGACACAACTATGGGCGCCAGGGAGGCTACCAGGGCGGTATGTTCCAGGGCAACCAGCGTTCGGGCAACGATTACAATCCCGGTGGCTACGGTCAGGTAGGCAACACCGGTGGTGGCTTTGGTGCCTGGGACAGCCAGGGCTCTTCCGGCAGCGACATGGGTCGTTCGTATGAAGATTATGGCAACCGCCAGGGTTATGGCCAGCAGGGCAACTATGGCTATTCCAGCGGTATGAACCAGGGTAATTATGGCCGTTCGGGTTACCAGGGATCGGGACAGCACATGGGTGGCAGCGACCGCTACAACCAAAGCAACCGCCAGGATAATGATGACAACAACTGGTGGGGCCGCGCCAAAAATGAAGTGCGCAGCTGGTTCAATGACGATGACAACGATCGCAACGAATACGGCAACCGCCGCAGTGTAGGTGGCAACCGCAGCAGCGATTACCGCAGCCAGGGCGAACATTTTGGCAAAGGACCCCGTGGGTACCAGCGCTCCGAAGACCGCATTCGTGAAGATGTATGCGAACGGCTGGCTTATGACGGCCATGTAGATGCATCGGACATTGACGTAAAAGTGGAAGGCAACGAAGTAGTGCTTACCGGCACTGTTCGCAACCGCTCCGAAAAGCGCCGTGCCGAAGACCTGGTGGAAAGCATCATGGGGGTGCACAACGTAGAAAACCGCATCCGTGTGGTTCAGGAGCAAGGCAGCGGCAGTTGGTCCAATGCAGGTGCCCGCAGCAGCGACGACAGCGGCCGCAGTTATGGCGACAGTAATCGCTCCTACACCGATACCAGCCGCACCACTGCCGGCGACACATCGCGCAGCACCGATAGCGACCGGTACAGCAGCACCAGTGGCAGCACTAAGGGCAGCACTTCCGGCGCTGGACTCGAAAACCGGTCTTATACCGGCAATACCGGCGACCAGTCGGGAATTGGTACCGAGTCGGGTACAACGAACGAGATCATCCGAAACAGCGGTAACAAGGATAGTAACCTGTAATTTTCGGATGCTTGCCCAGAGAAAAGCGCCTTGGACGGGGCGCTTTTTTATTTCCCGGAATGGCTATTCCTGCAAAGGAAGTATTGGTAATGCTTTGGAAATCTGTTGCATATGTCTTGCTCGTTTGCAAATGTTTTTGTTACATTTAATACGATTGCCATTGCCCATGAGCCATTTTGCTAAACGGAACCTTTTACTTCGTTTTGTCCCTGCTGCAAATCCGCCTGAAATCGGGTTTTCGCCAGCCATTTGCTCCCATGCTTTCAGTGGGCTTTTTTCATTTACAACAATAAGGCCTGCACATACTACAAAGCGGACAAAGCACAGTGTGGCCATACTTTGCCTGCTTCAAGGTTTTTTGCGCCGGGTTGTTCCGGTTCGGCAGCAATGGCTTTTGTACGGTTGTTCAAAACCGCTCGCATATACGCTTATAAGTTTTTTCTTGTTTTATAAAACCCAAATCACCGCACCTTCATGCTGCTCCGAAAACTAATTGCTGCCATTGCCCTCAGCTCCAGCCTGCTGCCCGTTGCGGCACAAAGGGTGGGCGCTTCCCCCGAATATGTAAAAATGCTCACCTCGCGCTGGAACGGCGAGCGCCTGCCCGATGGCAGGCCAAATGTGCCCGACATTATTCTTGAACGACTGCAAAACTGTACCCTCGAACAGGTATGGGGTTATATGGATCGCCGTGGTTACCGCAACCAGGTAGAGGGAAACTGGGTCATCCTCAAACCCGGCGAAAAGATGACCGGAAGGGTAGTGACCGCCCAGTTTATGCCTACCCGTCCCGACCTGGACAGCCTGGTGCGGGTAATGGGTAAAGAAGAAGGCCGCTCGCAAAAAGGCGGCATCAATATCTGGCCCATCGACATCCTGCAAAAAGGGGATGTGTACGTGGCCGATGGATTTGGCAAGGTAAAAGACGGTACCCTGATCGGCTCCAGCCTGGGCAATGCCGTGTATGGCAAAACAGGCAGGGGCGTAGTGTTCTACGGGTCGGTGCGGGACATGCAGGAACTCAGGGAAACACCCGGATTTAACGCATGGGTAAAAGGCCATCATCCCTCCTATATCAAGGACATGACACCAACAGCCATCAATACGCCGATCCGTATTGGTGAAGTAACCGTGTTTCCCGGCGATGTGGTTTTTGCCAATGAATTTGGTGTTGCCTTTATTCCTGCCCACCTGGTGGAGGGACTGGTGAAAGATTCGGAGCTGGTGGGCCTGCGCGATGAGTTTGAACGTTACCTGTTGCAACAAAGCAAGTACCCATCCGGTGAAATCCATGGCGACTGGAATGATAAGATCAAGAACGAGTTCCGTACCTGGGTGGCCAAATACCCCAGGAAACTTGCAGTAAGCAAACAGGAGATTGAAGAATACCTGGGCAAGGAAGGGCATTAGTACTTGCCACAGGTGTCATCAAAAAATAAAGAACACACAAGCTTCAAACAGCTTTCAGAAATTCAAATCAAGTTGGTCAAGTATTTTCCAAACATGTCTTTTTTCAAATACCTGCTCTTTTCCTGTATTGTAGTTACCAGCTTTCAATTGAAAGCGCAGACCATCAGTAAAGAGGAACTCATCTTCCTGACCGCAGAGTGGAAGGGCGAACGTTTTAGCGACGGGCGGCCCAAACTGCCGGAAGCTTTATTGCAACGGGCCAGGAAGATCTATATCGATGATGCCTGGACGGTACTCAAAAATGAAGGCTACACCAACCAGTTTGAAGGTGGCTGGCGCATGGTAAACGATACTACGCCGGTAGTGGGCCGGGCACTTACGGCCATGTTCCTGCCCAGCCGCCCCGATGTAGAAAAAGAGATCAAGCAACGCGGGCAGCAGCAGGGGCGCAAAGGCAATACCAATTCCTGGCCCATCGAGGTATTGCAGCAGGGTGATGTGTATGTAGCCGATGCTTTTGGCAAAATTGGCGGCGGCACCCTCATGGGGTCCACGCTGGCCAATGCCATTTATGCAAAAACAGGCAATGGTGTGGTGTTTAATGGCGCATCCCGCGACCTGCAGGAGCTGAAAAATATCAGGGGCTTCAATGCTTTTGTACGCGATTTTCATCCCAGCTTTTTGGAGGAAGTGGTGCTGATGGGTTTGAACACTCCCATACGAATCGGGCAGGCCATAGTGTTGCCAGGCGACCTGGTGATTGCCCAGCGCGAAGGTGTTTTGTTTGTGCCGGCGCATATGGCCGAACAGGTGGTGAGCACCGCCGAGTTCGTGATCCGCAAAGACCAGTTTGGATTTGAAATGGTGCGTACCGGCAAATACACCACCGGGCAAATCGACAGCCAATGGACCGATGAAATAAAACTGGCTTTTTTGCAATGGCTGAAAGGCCATCCGGAACTGGGTGCCATGACCCGCGAGGAGCTGGATAAGATGATGAGCAAAAGAACCTGGTAAAATAATTTTCGCCTCTTTAACTGGTAGCGGCAAAGACCTTTTAGCAACACAATACCTGCAACGATGAACTATACCCGCAGAACCCTGCTTCGAAACCTGACCCTTGCAGGTGGTGCACTGGCGTTTTCACCCAATGTATTGCTGGCTGCCACCCGCCCGCAAAAGAAAAAGCTGGGTGTGGCCCTCGTGGGACTTGGCTATTACAGTACCGATTTGCTGGCGCCTGCCCTGCAGCAAACACAACATTGCTACCTCGCAGGCATTGTTACCGGCACGCCGGAAAAGGCCGAGCGCTGGAAAACCCAATACAAGATTCCAGACAAGAATATTTACAGCTATGCCAATTTCGACAGCATTGCCAACAACCCCGATATAGATGTTGTGTACGTGGTGCTGCCGCCTTCCATGCACCGCGAGTACGTAGTGCGGGCCGCCAACGCCGGCAAGCAGGTGTGGTGCGAAAAGCCCATGGCGCCTTCCGTGCAGGATTGCCAGGCCATGATTGATGCCTGCAACCGCAATAAAGTAAAGCTGGCAATCGGTTACCGCCTCCAGCATGAGCCCAACACGCAGGAGTACCGGCGCATTGTAGGCAAGCAACTGTTGGGCAAGGTAAAGCAGGTATACAGCGCTGCCGGCTACCGCGAAAACCGCACCGACCACTGGAAGCAGCAACGCGAAATGGGCGGCGGTGTGCTGGGCGATATGGGGGTATATGCCATCCAGGGCGCCCGCCTGGGTGCAGGTATGGAGCCCATTGCTATCGTATCTGCCAAAACATCCACTACCCGCCCGGAAATATACCGCAACGGCCTGGATGAAACCGTGGTGGCAAGGCTGGCATTTCCGGGAGGCGTATTTGCCGACATTAAAACCAGCTATGGAGAAAACCTCAACGACCTCGATATCACCTGTGAAAAAGGCAGCATTAAGATGTCGCCTTTCCAGGGTTATGCAGGCAATAAAGGAAGTAGCCCGCTGGGCGTGATCAATTTCCCGTATGATGTTCCCTGGCAGCAGGCGAAGCAAATGGATGATGATGCGCTGAGCATCATGCAGGGCAAACCCATGCTGGCACCCGGTGAAGAAGGCCTGCGCGATATCCGCATTGTTGAGGCCATTTACAAAGCAGCTGCCACAGGCAAAGAAGTAAGGCTTTAAATACCACTGGTTAGCAACAGCTGTGGCAAACAGTTTAGCATAAAAGTTCTGATGAAGCTGCTGCATCACTGTTTGCTTCCCAAAACTATTTGGCTGAAGCTGCTTTCATAAAAACGGGGCTTTGCCGAAAGCGGGTACCCGGAACAGGCATATCGCATTTTCAATTGTCAATAAACCAACCCATCCCTTAGATCATGAATCCATCACAACGAATGCTTGCCCGGCTTGGATTAAAGGATCCGGAGCCAACCCAGAATGAAACCGTTGAACAGCGGGAAAACCCCCGCCGCAACTTCCTGAAAAAAACCGCGCTGGGTGGCATCACCCTGGGTGGTTCGCTCCTGTTTGCACCTGTTGAAGAAGTGATTGCACAAAGCACACAAAAGGTGCGTCGCTACTCGGCTCCTTCCGAGTTGAAGATTACCGATATCCGGTACTGCGTCACCACCGTACTGGGCCGCACGGCCATCATCCGCATCGATACCAACCAGGGTATTTATGGTTTGGGTGAAGTGCGCGACGGTGCCGACGAGCGTTATGCCCTGATGCTGAAAAGCAGGCTGCTGGGCGAAAACCCCTGTAACGTGGAAATGATCTTTAAAAAGATCAAACAGTTTGGCGGACAGTCGCGCCAGGCTGGTGGTGTATGTGCCATAGAAATGGCCCTTTGGGATATTGTAGGTAAGGCCTACAATGTACCCGCATGGCAGTTGCTGGGTGGCCGCTATCGCAACAATGTGCGCCTTTATGCCGATACACCTGAGGCCAGTTCGCCCGAAGAGCAAAAGAAACTGATCAACTACCGCATCAACGACCAGGGGTATACCTGGCTGAAGATGGACGTGTCGGTTGGGGAATTGAAGGGCAAGCCTGATACTTTGGTAAACGCCAAATTCTGGCAAAATGCCAAGGGCGACCTGGCGCAATGGGGTGATGGCAACAACTACATGGCTTACAGCAATACCCTGCATCCTTTTACCCAGATCCAGATCACGGATAAAGGCCTGGAACACCTCCAGGAAATTGTAGCCAATGTGCGAAGCATGATTGGATATGAGATCCCATTGTCAACCGACCACTATGGTCACTTCGATTACAACAACGGCATCCGCCTGGGCAAGGCACTGGAAAAATACCGGCTTGCCTGGCTGGAAGATATCGTGTCGTGGGAGTATACCGACCAGTGGAAAACCATGACCGCAGCACTGGAAACCCCAACGCTTACCGGCGAGGATATTTACCTGTTAAAGAATTTCAAGCCGCTCATTGATGCACGTGCCGTGGATATTGTACATCCCGACCTGGCCTCTTCCGGTGGCCTGCTCGAAACCAAGCGCATTGGCGACTATGCCGAAGAATATGGTATTGCCATGGCCATGCACCAGGCAGGCACGCCGGTATCGTTTATGGCTAACGTGCACTGTGCCGCTGCCACGCAAAACTTCCTGGCACTGGAGCACCACTCTGTGGACCTGCCCTGGTGGGAGGATATGGTAAAAACTACCGATGGCCGCAAACTGATCACCAAGGGTTTTGCCAACCTGCCGCTGACGGCACCGGGCCTTGGTATTGAATTGAATGACGATGTGGTAAAGGCACACCTGCATCCTTCTGACAAGTCGTACTTCGCGCCTACAACCGAGTGGGATACCAAGCGTTCGCACGACCGTATTTTCAGTTAAGGCATTTTTTAGGCTACAAGCTTTACATGCACTATGGCAAAGGAACATGGCATATCTTTTTGCCTTAGTGCATCCTTGCTCGCTAACGATTTATTCTTTCCATATGACCGCTTCTTCAAATGCAAAGATTTTTTATGGTATTGCACTTGTTGCCCTGGCTGCCTTTATAACGGTAACCCTGCTGCAACAGCACCAATGGGCTGGCTGGCTGTTGATGGCTGCCTTTCTGGGGTTGGCGCTTGCTTTCAGGTATAGCAATGCGCTCAAAGGCTTTTCATTTACCATCATCATTTTTGCAGCCGTAGCGCTGGCTCTTTATTACCCGCAGTATTTCCAGCAATGGGGAGGCTACAAGCTCTCCGGGCTGATCACCCCTCTGATACAGTTGATCATGTTTGGTATGGGTACCAGCATGAGCATGCAGGATTTTGTGGGTGTGGTAAAGATGCCGAAGGGCGTGGTGATAGGCGTAGCGAGCCAATTTGTTATTATGCCTTTTCTTGGCTTCACGCTGGCAAGCCTTACCAATTTCCCCCCAGAGATTGCAGCAGGCATCGTGCTGATCGGCTGTTCGCCCAGTGGGATGGCTTCCAATGTAATGTCGTACCTGGCAAAGGCCAACCTCGCACTGTCTATTACCATTACTTCAGTCACTACCTTGCTGGCGCCTTTTGTTACCCCTGTGCTGATGAAAATGCTGGCTGGTGCCCTGGTGGAAATTGACGTAACAAAGATGATGTGGGATATTATCAAGATGGTGATCATTCCTATTGGCGCCGGTCTTGCCGTTAACAGGTTGCTGCGCGGTAAGGCAGGATGGCTTAACAGGGTGATGCCCCTGGTATCGATGTTTGGCATTGCCTTTATCATTGTCATCATCACGGCGGCGGGCAGGGATAGCCTGTTGCAGATAGGACCCGCGCTGATTGGTGTGGTGCTGGTGCACAATCTTTTTGGATACCTGCTGGGCTACTGGTCGGGCAGGCTGTTTCGCATGAGCGAACGCGATTGCCGCACCATTGCCATTGAAGTGGGCATGCAGAACGGTGGTCTTGCTTCCGGCCTTGCCAAGGAAATGGGCAAGATCGCAACTGTGGGCCTGGCGCCTGCCATTTTTGGCCCGCTGATGAATATTACCGGCTCCTCGCTGGCAAGCTGGTGGCACAACCGCCCCCCAAAGGATGAACCAAAACCCGAGGTACAGAATAGTGCCCTTGCGCAACCCACGATACCACAGGTAAGTGAAGTGAAAAGCTGAACCTATATTCGTGGATACATCAACACTTACCTAACCCCGTTTTACTGATGAAGCAGAACCTGTTGTTTTTTGCCTTGCTGTTTGCCACCAATGTATTGTTTGCCCAAACAAAAGACGAAGCCGATGTAGCCAGGGCGGTAGAAACCCTGCGGCAGGCCATGATTGATGCCGATAGCGCAGTGCTCGACCGCATCACCATGCCCGGCCTGAGTTATGGCCACTCCAGTGGCAAGATCGAAGACAAGGCCGCTTATATCAGTGCGCTGGCCAGCGGCAGGTCCGACTTTAAAAGCATGAACCTCGACAACCAGCAGATCACCATTGCCAACAATACCGCACTGGTGCGCCACCTGCTCACCGGTCAAACTGTAGATGGGGGCAAGCCCGGCGATGTAAAGCTGCATGTACTGCTGGTTTGGGTAAAAGATAAAAAGCAATGGAAGCTGCTGGCACGCCAGGCCGTGAAAGTGCAATAGGAAGGCCGCAGGGGTGATGGCATGCTTAGCCAAAGGATAGTTTCTGCCTGTTCTTTTTCCTGGGTTCCGTTATTTGCTTGCGCCATGATAGACACCTGGGGAAAGACGTCTGATTGCGCTCACCATTCAACAACGATTGCCATGCCTTTTCCGCTTTTTAGCCGGTTGGTACAACTTGCTTTATCCATTTGTTTTACTACCCAGTTTTATAGTGCTGTTGCGCAGCCCGGTGCCATCCCCGACAGCATCCTGCCGCAGATGCGGTATGCCGCAAAAGAAGGACTGCTGGATCATTCTTACCCCCGCAATATTGATACGCAGTATGGTGGTTATCTCAGCACCTTTTCCTACAACTGGCAACCCGTGGGTGCACAGGATAAGATGATTGTTACGCAGGCCCGCCATATCTGGTCAACGGCAAAGGCGACAGCGTTTTACAAAGATGAGCGTTACCTGCCCATGGCAAAACATGGCTACCTGTTTTTGCGCGACAGGATGTGGGATCAGGAAAACGGCGGCTTTCACAACCTGGTAAGCAGGGATGGCAAGGTGAAGAGCGATATGAAAGAAGCTTATGGCCATGCCTTCGGTATTTACGGCCTGGCAGCTTACTATGCTGTATCGAAAGATACGGGTGCATTGGGGTTGGCAAAACGTGCCTTCTACTGGCTGGAGCAACACACCCACGATGCAAAGGCGAAAGGGTATTTTCAAAATCTCCGCCAGGATGGCAAACCTGCCGTTCGCAATGCACAAACACCTTCCACTTCCACACTGGGCTATAAGGATCAGAATTCTTCCATCCACCTGTTGGAAGCTTTTACCGAACTCTACCATGTGTGGCCCGATCCGCTGGTGAAAACAAGGGTGCAGGAAATGCTCGACCTGCTGCTGGATAAAATCATACAGCCAAAAGGCTACCTGCAATTGTTTCTTACCCCCGAATGGAAGCCTGTTACTTTCCGGGATAAAGGCCGTGAAGGCATCCTGCAGCACCGCAACGTGGACCATGTTTCCTTTGGCCATGATGTGGAAACAGCCTACCTGATGATGGAAGCTTCCGAAGCCGTTGGCAACTACCGCCATGCCGATGTGCTGCGCAAGGGTAAAGAGATGGTGGATCATTCCCTGCGCATCGGCTGGGATAAAGCTTTGGGCGGGTTTTACGACCAGGGCTATTATTTTCCCGGCGATACCGCCATTACCATCATCAAGGATAGCAAGAACTGGTGGGCCCAGGCCGAAGGGCTCAATACCTTACTCATATGTTCCCGGCTTTATCCGGATGATCCACTGGACTATGCTGGAAAGTTCGTCCAGCTGTGGCAATATGCCCAAACCTACCTGATCGACCACCAGTACGGCGACTGGTACGAAGAAGGCCTGGACAAAGAACCCGAGCGCCGCACCGGTAACAAGGCGCATATCTGGAAAGCAACCTATCACAATTTCCGGTCGCTAAGTAATTGTATAAAAATCCTGGAAGCCCGGAAAGGCTGATGTATTTGTAAAGGGGTGATTGGTCACGCTAAACGGATATTTGGACACATTGTTAAGGTAAAAGGTTCCTGCCCTTCCTAACATTGCAGCACTAAGTATTCAATATGAAAGAAGCCGGTCTGAAAAGAATAAATGGCGCAGCTATTGAGTTGTGGACCATCACCGCCGTTTTTATTATTTCCCTGATGACTTTTCTTGCCCCTGCCATTTCCGGGGCCGATGGCAACTGGTACGCACCCAACCGGCAGGATTTTGAAGTGGCTAATGTAGGGTTCAACTATTACCAGAATTATGTGCTGCCCTTCCTGGTACGTGCCTGTTATCTTTTCTTTGCTTTTTCCCTGCTCAACTTCAGGGTGGTGCCCCGCATCATTCGCAATGAGGAAAAAAGCCGGCAGTACTGGCTGGCTGCTAGCCTGGTACTGGGTGCTTTTGCTGTCATCCTGCTCTCGCAATTTTACCTGAAACAATACCTGGTGATTGCGCCGCCCAATAAGGCTGCAGCTTTTGTACAACTGGTCCAGGAATCCTTTCTGTTGACTTTTCAAATGGCCTTGTTCTTTATTGCTTACCTGATGGTGCGGTATTTCTGTGCATGGGTGCTGCTCCCTTTTTTGCGTAACTGGTGGGCAGGTAATACTATTAGCCGCGAAAAACTGCTGTTGGTTGTGTTATGGGCAATTGTTGGTTTTTTTCTCCTGACTATACATGCACCTGAACTGTTTTTCTTATGGTTTTTCGGCTTGCCCAATGCGGTTTTGCTTTACAATTATTCCTTTGGCACCCTCATACCTGCAGCCTACGCCCGCAAAAGGCCCTTCCTGAGCTATATGGTGCGGGTGCTGCCGCTGTGCATATTTGCTTTTGCCTTGGTGGCATTTGTTGTGGTCAATATCCTCGATGATGAAGATGATGGCTTTGGTGTTGCCTTGGTGAACGCCCTGATACAATTTTTGGTGGTGGCGCCGGCTGCCTGGACGATGTTTAAAAGGCAAATCAAAGGCAAGGAAGAATTATATGCCCTTAAAAAAGAGTTGGGAACATCGGCTGCCAACCTCGACCTCCTGCGCTCCCAGATCAACCCGCATTTCTTATTCAATGCGCTTAATACCATTTACGGTACCGCACTGCAGGAAGGAGCGGAGCGCACTGCCGAGGCTTCGCAGATGCTGGGCGATATGATGCGCTTTATGCTGCACGAAAATATGCAGGAAAAAATAGCGCTGGTTCGGGATGTTGACTACCTCAATAACTACATCAGCCTGCAAAAGCTCCGTACCCAGTCGAGCCCCGATATCAACATACAGGTGGATATACAACCCGGCATCATGCCGCACCTCCAGGTGGCACCCATGCTGCTCATTCCTTTTATTGAAAATGCATTCAAGCATGGCATCAGCCTGCGCGAACCTTCCTATATCAAAGTGTCGCTGGAAGTAAAAGAAAACAGCCTGTATTTTGATGTGTACAATAGCAAGCACCCGCGGCCCCTGCACGACCCGGAGCAGTACCATGGCGGTATCGGGCTGGCCAACGTAAGGCAGCGCCTGCAGCTGTTGTATCCAGGGAAACATGAACTGCTGATACGGGAAAATGCACGCGACTTCTTTGTGCACCTCGTGATAGAATTGGCTGGCGGGAAGAAATAAGCGACCGCCGGGCGGACAGGAGCGGGTCCAAATATTTGTAGCTGTCCGTTCGGGCTGGTCAAGCTTTCTTAATTTGTGCGCCGGTAATAGTATCCTGTTTGTTTAAAATCTTGTGATGAAAGCCATTGTTGTTGACGACGAACCCATTGCCCTGGAAGTGGTGCGGGCACATGCCGCCAAAGTGCCCTTTCTGGAACTGAAGGCAGCATTCACTGATGCCTTTGCTGCTATGGACTACCTGCAGAAAGAACCGGTGGACCTGATCTTCCTGGATATCAAAATGCCGGATATATCGGGTATTGATTTTTACAACAGCCTTTCGCGCAAGCCCCTGCTGGTGTTTACCACTGCCTATAGCGAACATGCCGTTACCAGCTTCGAGATGGATGCCATCGATTACCTCCTCAAGCCTTTTTCGCTGGCCCGTTTTGTAAAGGCCTGCAACAAGGCCTACGAGTTGTACAATTTCCGGAACGCCACTGAAGCGGCCGACCACCTGTTTGTCAAAACGGGCTCGGAGCAGGTAAAGGTGTTTTTTGATGAAATACTGTACCTGGAAGCCACCGGCAACTATGTAAGCTTTGTGCTCAAGGATCGAAAAGTTTTATCGCGCAGCACCTTTGCCGAAGCCGTCAACTGGGTGCCTGCGGCACGGTTTGTTCGCATCCACCGGTCTTTCCTGGTATCCACCACGCATATCCAAAAAGCCGACCGCACAGGGGTGCAGATCGGCGGGCAGCTATTGCCTGTAAGTGAAGCTTATTACAAAGGCTTGCTTCAGGCTTTGCAGCCTGCGGGCCGCTAATCTTTTCACGCATAGTATCAATTCCAAAAAGAAATAGCTGCACATGGCAGCTATTTCTTTTTTTATCCATGCAAATGATCACTTGGTGTTTGGCTCCACTTGCAGCTTGCAGCTAATAGCTTGAAGCTAACAGCTTGCAGCTCCCTTACGGATTCGTGGAAAAAATACTTGCTTCTTTCACCAGCACCCTTCTGTTTAACTTCAACTGTGCGATCACCAGTTCGGCAAAATCTTCGGGGTGCATCACGCGTTCGGGATCGCCGGTGATGAGGTTGGCGCTTTGGGCCAGGTCTGTAACGATGGTGCTGGGTGCAAGGGCCGTAACGCGGATATTGTGTTTGCGTACTTCCTGCATCAGGCTTTCGCTTAATCCAAAAACTCCAAACTTGGAAGCGCTGTAGGCGCTGGTTACCGCACTGCCCGACTTGCCTGCAGTGGAGGAGATGTTTACGATATCGCCGGTTTTGCGCTCAATCATGGACGGGAGTACTGCACGGGTAGCATAGTAAACACCAAACAGGTTGACCCTGATCTGCTGTTCCCATACTTCGGGTTCCAGTTCCAGGAACTTGCCGAAGGTGCCGGTGCCGGCATTGTTGATCAAAATATCGATGGGGCCGAGGCTGTTTTCAATGGCTTGTACGGCGGCTTCCACGGCTGTACGATCGCTTATATCGGCGGTGGCATATGCTGCCTGCACACCCAGGGCTTTCAGTGCTTCCGCCAGTTGCTGTACGTCTTTTTCGGTGCGGGCCACCAGGCCCACATGTGCGCCTTCCTTAGCCAGGGCTGTTGCGATGGCCTTCCCGATACCTTTACCTGCGCCGGTTACCAGCGCTACTTTTCCTTGTAGTGATTCCATGGTTTATTGTTTTAGGCAGGGCAAATTTCGGAGGAAATGTCCCGGTAAAGTGAACAAGAATTTCAATGAACTGATAGAAAAAAGAAATGGCAGGCTTTCGCTGCCAAACATTACTTTAACCGGGTATGGTAAAAAGGATTCATGTTTTAAATGATGTTTAAAATAGGGTTGTTGCGCTTGTGTCTTGTTTAAAAAACAGTGGTTTTTGGTAACGTTTGCGTAAAAAACAGGTCCGCTTATTAAACGGGAAGCGATATATGGGTTTATATTTACCCCTACATCCGGTTGCTGCCAGCCCTTTCCATCCTTCTTTTTCGGGCAGCTAAGGAAAACATCTTAAACACCGCATTGACACCGGGCTGTACCTTTGCCGCCCAGTCACCGTAAAGAACGAACGAATGAACCAACAACAATTTGATTTCGGAATGGTCGGATTGGGCGTGATGGGACGTAACCTCATGCTCAACATCGCCGATCATGGTTTTTCCGTTATTGGCCTAGACCTCGATCCCCTAAAAGCAGCCGCCGTTTCCGTGGAAGCCACTCCCGGCACCACCGTGCAGGGTGTTACCGATCTGCAGGTTTTTGTACAGTCGCTGCGTAGCCCCCGCGCCATCATGCTGCTGGTGCCTGCCGGCAAACCCGTAGACGCCGCCATTGCTTCGCTGCTGCCCCTGCTGGATGCCGGAGATATTGTTATTGACGGTGGCAACTCCTATTTCCCCGATACCGACCACCGCGTAGCCGAACTGGAAGCCAGTGGTATCCACTTCTTTGGTATGGGTATTTCGGGTGGCGAACAAGGTGCCCGCTTTGGCCCCAGCATGATGCCCGGTGGCAACCGTGCTGCCTACGAGCGCCTGCGTCCCATTTTTGAAGCCGTGGCCGCCAAGGTTGCCGGCGAACCCTGTGTAGAGTTCCTGGGCAATGGCTCGGCGGGCAACTACGTGAAGATGGTACACAACGGCATCGAGTACGGCGTGATGCAGCTGATTGCCGAGATCTACGACCTGCTGAAACGTGGCGCCGGCTTTACCGATACCGAACTGCAGGCCATTTTCCAAACCTGGAACAATACCGAACTGCAGTCCTTCCTCGTTGAAATTACCAGTGAGATCCTCAAGCATACCGATGAACATACCGGCCTGCCCATGGTGCAGGTAATCTCCGACCGTGCCCGCTCAAAGGGTACCGGCAAGTGGACTTCGCAAAACGCCATGGACCTGCAGGTGCCTGTGCCTACCATCGACATGTCGGTGCTGATGCGCGATATTTCCAAATACAAGGAAGAAAGGGTGGAAGCAGCAAAACTGCTGCCCAACGGTGCCCTGACGCAGGTGGCGGAAGCCGACCGTGCAGCCCTGGTGCAACAGGCCCGCAACGCCTTCTATTTTGCCATGATGAGCGCCTATGCGCAAGGCCTGGCGCAACTGACCGTGGCTTCCGAAACCTATAACTACGAGCTGAACCTGGCAACGGTGGCCCGCATCTGGCGTGGCGGCTGTATCATCCGTGCAGCCTGTTTGACCGATATCCGCGCGGCTTTTGAAAAGAATCCCGCCCTGCGCAACATCCTGCTCGATCCCGCCATTGGCGCCGACCTGCTGGTGCGCCAGCAGGATATCCGCTCCGTGCTGAAGCTGGCCATTGACAAGGGCATTGCCATGCCCGCCTTTATGGCTTCGCTGGCTTATTTCGATGCCTACCGCACCGAGACCCTGCCCACCAACCTGATACAGGCGCAGCGCGACTATTTTGGCGCACACACGTACGAAAGGGTTGACCGCGAGGGAATTTTTCACACGCAGTGGAGCTAGTCTTTTAAACCTATAAGGGTTTAAAAAATCTTGAAGGTTTTCACCTCGCAAAACCTATCAGGTTTTAAAAACCTTATAGGTTTAAAACAACACCTAACAGGTCTTTAAGACCTGTTAGGTGTACCCAATCATTCATCTCAATATTCTACCACCGTGAGTCCTATTCATAAAACCGAACCCACGATCGCCATCATCTTTGGTGGCACCGGCGACCTTGCCAAAAGGAAGCTGGTACCCGCTTTTTACAACCTCTTCCTCGATGGCTGGCTCCACGAGCAGTTTGCCATCATTGGCATGGGCCGCAGCGATACCAACGACGATAAGTACCGCAAACACTTCGAAGATGCTTTGGGTGAGTTTTCACGCCGCCAGCCCGAAGCCGACAAGTGGGCCGCATTTGCACCCAGCATCACCTTTTTGCAGTCCAACATCAACGACCCCGAAGCTTACGAACTCCTGAAGGCGAAGATCGAAAGCCTGGAAGCGGAGTGGGGTGTGCGTGCCAACCGCCTGTTTTACCTCTCGGTGGCGCCGCGTTTTATCGAGCCGGTAACCGTAGGCCTCCACAAGTCGGGGCTGGCTGCCGATGTGGAGCGCGACCGAATTGTGGTGGAGAAACCTTTTGGCCACGACTTTAAATCGGCCAAGCAACTGAACTGCCTGCTGACGGCTACTTTCAAGGAGTCGCAGATCTACCGCATCGACCACTACCTGGGTAAAGAAACGGTTCAGAATATCATGGCCTTCCGCTTTGGCAATGCCCTTTGGGAGCCCCTGTGGAACCGTAACTATATCGACTATGTGCAGATCACCGTTGCCGAAGAAGTAGGCGTGGAAGACCGCGGCGGCTACTATGAAGGTTCCGGCGCCCTGCGCGATATGATCCAGAACCACCTGCTGCAGCTGTTGTGCATGGTGGCCATGGAATCGCCGGTTACTTTTGAAGCCGAGGAGATCCGCAACCGTAAGGTAGATGTGCTGCACGCCATCCGCCGCTTCAGCCGCGAGGATGTGGGCAAGGCTGCCGTGCGTGGACAGTATGGCCCGGGCTGGATCAAGGGCAAGAAAGTACCCGGTTACAAGGAGGAAGGTGGTGTGGATCAAAAGTCCAATACCGAAACCTTTGCCGCCATCAAGTTTTACCTCGACAACTGGCGCTGGCAGGGCGTGCCTTTTTACCTGCGTACCGGCAAGCGCATGCAGGAGAAAGGTTCTTCCATTACCATCCAGTTCAGGCAGGTGCCTCACCTCACCTTCCCCGACGCGATGGCCGAGAACATGTTCCCCAACCGCCTCGTGATCAATATCCAGCCGCAGATGGATATCCGCCTGCGCTTTATGGCCAAGAAGCAGGGCATGGGCATGCGCCTGAAGCCCGCTGAAATGGTATTTGATTTTAACGATGAAACCACGCCGGCACAAACACCGGAGGCTTACGAAACCCTGTTGCTCGATGCCATGCAGGGTGATGCTACCCTTTTTATGCGCAGCGACCAGGTGGAAGTAGCCTGGGATGTGATCACGCCCATCCTTGAAACATGGGAGTCAAGGCCATCGCTGGAGTTTCCCAACTATGCCGCAGGCACCTGGGGACCCGAGAATGCAGAGGCCCTTATTGCCCGCGACGGGCATACCTGGACGGTGACCCTACCACACTAATACCGGTTCGGTACGTTTTGAGACACCCCGCACCTAGCGGGTACATCATGGGCAACCGACGACAGACGACAGGTGATAGACAACGGACGACAGACCACGGACGACGGACGGCAGATAACGGACTAATTTGCAACTTACCTTTTCGTCCGTGGTCTGTTGTCCGTCGTCTTCGTGGTTTATTCATTTATTTTAGACAGGAAAAAGAACAGCAGATGCTCCAAGTATTTACCGATAAAACAGCCCTGAGCACTTTTGCCGCCGACCTTTTTGTACAAACCGCCAAAGAGGCCGTGGCCCGTGACGGCCGCTTTGTGGTAGCGCTTACAGGTGGTTCTTCACCGGTACAGTTGTACCATATGCTGGCCGAACCGCCTTACCTGAACGAAGTGCCCTGGGCCCGGACCTATGTTTTCTGGGGCGACGAGCGGTGGGTGCCGCTGGATGATGAAAAGAGCAATTACAAGATGTCGAAAGAGGCCCTGCTGGACAAAGTGCCTGTGCCGGCGGAGCAGATCTTCCCGATGTGGAAAGCAGAAGTGTCGCCTGAGGCTTATGCAAAGGAATACGAGCAAATCCTGCTGGAGCTTTTTGGTGGCTTCAAGCCCCAGTTCGACCTCATTCTCCTGGGTATGGGTGATGACGGGCATACTGCATCCCTGTTTCCCGGTACGGCCGTTTTAACCGAACAGGAAAAGCTGGTGGATGCCTATTGGCTGGCGCCACAGGATATGTACCGCATCACGCTGACGGCTACCCTGATCAATGCAGCCCGGAAGATCGCTTTCCTCACCTTTGGCGCCAATAAGGCCAAGGCCCTGTACGAGGTACTGGAAGGCGCACCTGATACGAATCAGTACCCTTCCCAACTTATTCGCAAGGATGCAGATACCGTGCACTGGCTGGTAGATGAGGCTGCGGCTGCACAACTGCAAAAACGATAAATGAACAACCATAATAAAAAGTCGACAGTAAGGTTACTGTCGATTTTTTTTACAACTATACAAATAAGTAGTGCAGGGCTTGGTTTTTACAGCTTCTATACCCATATTTAACGCGTTACCGGCTTACTGGTAACCGGCTTCACCCACTTTGCATTACCAACGAACCTTTCTGTACCTATGAAACAGGGGTTGATTAATGCTCCAACCTATGCCCGGGCTTCACCACTTACCTGCGAAACTCAATATGCAATAGTTGGCTGCCACTGCTCACTCGAAAGGATATTTCAAACCTATCTGCGTTCTTACCGTAGTCAATATTTCCTGGATGGCAAGGCTGCTGTCCAGAGGTACCTGGCTGCTTTCGGTACGGCCCTCCAAAAAACAGCGGCTGGCTTCTTCAATTTCGTAGTTGTACCCCAGCGTACTGCGGCCATCATCGAAGCGATCCGTTTCTTTCCCTTCCGCATTATACAGAAAGGCTTTTGAAGCCTTGAAAAAGTCGGGTACTACTATATGCCCGTTTTCACCCATGATCACCGCCTGCACCTTCGACCTGCCTGCAAGGGAACAGTAGAGGAATGCAGGCACGGCGCCATATTGAAAGATCATGCTGGTGCTGGCATCCACACCGGTATCGGTCATGATGGCTGTGGCGCGGATGGTATCGGGGCTGCCGCCCATGAAATAGGTAGTAAAAGCAACGGGGTAGATACCCAGGTCTAATAGCGCACCACCTGCCAGCTGGGGATTGTACAACCTGCCCTCCGGTTCGTAAGGCATGAGGTAGCAGAAGTCGGCATGGATGGTTTGTATGGCCCCGATGCGGCCCTCCTTAACCCATGCCTTTGCCTGCTGCATGGCAGGCAGCAGCCAGGTCCACAGCGCTTCCATGAGCAATACACCCCGCTGCCGGGCAGCCGCTGTTAGTTGCCCGAGCTGATGGTGGTTGATGGTGATGGGTTTTTCGCACAGAACTGCCTTGCCGGCTTCAATACAGGCAAGGCTTTGCTCCAGGTGAAAATTGTGAGTAGTGGCGATATAAACAGCATCTACTTCGGGGTGTGCATAGAGCTCCTGGTAGGTGCAGGCAATAGGAGCCTGGTACTGGCTGGCAAAGACCCGGGCCCGCTCCTTGTCACGGGCAGCCACCGCCACCAGGCGGGCATTGGGCACCTGCTGAATGTCTTGTGCAAATTTGTGTGCGATTTTTCCGGCTCCTAAAATGGCCCATCTTACGGTATCCATATGTGCTTTTTTCGGTTGTTGTCTTCCGTGAGGAAGGGATTTTGCTTTTGCTGTCTAAATGAGGCCCATGGCGCTTCTTATCCTTATTCCGGGCTGCTGGCGCTATGTTTTAAGCAGGCAAACCAAGAGGTGTGGCGGTTCTGTTTACAGCTTTTTACCAATTGAAAGCCTTGGTATTTGCCTGCACTTATCCACGGGTTAGTCACAACTAAGGCATGAAATTTTATTATGAGCAACGATAACCTAAATTAGTAGGATAATACGCTAAACTTTAATTACTCAGTTATGGCAAAAGCTGCAAAGAAAGCAACTACCAAGCAAGCAAAAGCTCCCGCAAAAGCCGCCGCTAAGGCCGCTCCTAAAACCGCTGCAAAGGCCGCACCTAAAGCTGCCGCCAAGGCTGCTCCCAAGGCTGCTGCTAAGGCCGCTCCGAAGGCTGCCGCCAAGAAGGCTGCACCCGCTAAGAAAGCTCCTGCTAAAAAAGCCGCCGCTCCCAAAGCTGCCGCAAAGAAAGCGGGTGCCAAGCGTAGCGGAGGTACTGCCAATGCCGCTTTCATGGCTCCGCTGACACCCAGCGAGCAGCTGTCGAAGGTAATTGGCGCCAGGCCCCTGCCCCGCACCGAAGTAGTAAAGAAAGTATGGGAGCATATCAAGAAAAACAACCTGCAGGATAAGGCCAACAGGCGCATGATCAATTCCGACGAGGCCCTCAAGCCCATCTTCGGAAAGGCACAGATCAGCATGTTTGAGCTGGCCAAAGTGCTTAACGGCCACCTGAAATAAGGGGTACCTGCTTTTGCTGCTTGTACAATATCCCGAACCACAGTAATGGAATCGGCCGCTCCGCCAGGAACCTTCCCGGTGTAGCGTTTATCCATTGCTGTGGTTCTTTGTTTTTGACCCCTGCTCAGGCGCCGTTATACAGCTTGAGTACCGCATCGCTCACCGCGCTGCCACTTTCCGAAACCAGGAAGTAAAGGGCTGCTGCAATGCTTTCGGGTTTTACCCAGGTGCTGAAATCCGCATCGGGCATACCTTGCCGGTTGGCTGGCGTGTCGATGGTGCCGGGTACAATAACGGCCGCATTGATGCCGGAGCCCCTGTTTGCTGCATTGATCATGTCGGCAAGCTGAAACAATAGGGCCTTGCTGAGGGCATAAGCCAGCATGCTATGTCCTGCCTTGGGCTCCAGTGCCGGCCGGCTGCCTGTAAACACGATCCTTCCTCTTCCATTTTGCTGCATATGGCTTAGCAACGGCCGCACCACGTGGTAGGCTGTTTCAAAATTGAGTGCTACCTGCTCCCTGATGGCGGCGCTGCTGGTAGCGGCAATATCGCCCATGGCAAAACCGCCGGCAAGCAGCAGGGCTGCATCTATGCGGCCATGGTCTGCTGCTGCACGTGCTACAAAGCCGGCTACTTCCACTTCGTCGGCCAGGTTTACAGTGTACAGGTGAAAGGACGGGTTGTCGGCGGTACTGTCTTTGCTCCGGGCCGTACCGATAACGGTGTAGCCTTTTGCTAAAAAATACTGGCTGACAACGGTGCCCAGGTTCCCGGTGGCGCCGGTAATGAGTATGGTTTTGGGTTGGCTCATGGCTTCTTTTCTTTCCGGTAAGATAGTGGGTGAAAAGCAAGGGTGGATGCTAGGCAATTGTTTCTTTTGGTTCTGTACCTGGAGCCTTGGTCCTGCACCCCTGTTTGCAGCAATCCTATTTTGATGGATCCTTCACCATGCAACCTGGGGTTTCCCGTTAGCCGTTCTTCTTCACCCCAAGGTTCCGGGCATAAAAAAGCCCACTGTGGAAACAGCGGGCGACTAACGATTGCTTGCCATATGAAAGAGTTCGAAATATTTTTTTGTGCTGGGCTTTACAGCTTGCCTTGGTGTTGATGCAGGTTAGCAAACGGCGCTATTAACTTGCTTGCTGATACAATTTTACGATGGTCTGCAGGCAGCAAGAAACCAATTTCTTTCTAATTCTATTGCGCCTAACGCGGTAACTAATTGTTAAAACCCTTGCTGGTGGAGGGTTTGCGAAGCATTTGGCGCAGATGCCCAACCAATTTATAGGTGTAAATCTTACACTTTTAAAGGGAAATTTTTTTTCAACATCACGCCCAAACCCAGGCCACAAAGCCCGCAACTGGTGCTGCAGCCCTTTTTTCCTACTTTTCGGGTTGTGATATATAAAGATTCCTTGCAACTCAGTTTTTTCCTCGATGAACAGGATGCCGTGGAGGAGGCCGCTGCCCTGCAGCTGCAACAACAGTTGGACGCAGCACTGCGCACCCAAAACCTTGGTATTTTGGACGATGCCCGGTACAATGAAAAAGGCGGTTTTCAGCAATGGACTTTCCTGGGTCATGACGCAGCGGCCATGCTGGACCTGATGCGGCCATTAGTTGCGGCAGCCGACTTTCTGGTAGGCCCGCGGGCTACCCTTATTATCCGTGAGGCAGGCAGTACAAAGGTGCAGGTAAAGCACCTGGACCTGTAGCCTGGAGGTTAAAAAAGGTTACCTTCTATGTATCTTACTGACGAGTTGAAAAACTTTCCCGTATATTCATCGCCAAAGCTCCGGATATGAAACAAACAACTACCATTCTACTGCTCCTCCTTGTTGTTGTGGCCAGCTCTTTTGCCCTCAATGATGAAACACCCCGCTACAAAAACCTCAAGGTGATGCCCAAGAACACCACCAAGCAACAAATGGACAGCGTGATGAAACATTTCACCTCCTCCATGGGTGTTAAATGTAATTTCTGCCATGTATTCAACCAGGAACAGAAGTCGATGGACTTTGCCTCCGATGCCAACGAGCACAAAGGCATTGCCCGCAGCATGATGAACATGACTGCAAAGCTCAATAAGAAATTCTTTGATGTTAAAAACAGCAAGGATCTTACCGCTAAACTGGAAGTGACCTGCTATACCTGTCATAACGGAAAGGCACATCCTGCAAAATCTGCCGCACCCGCCGTTACCGCGCAGGCGAAGTAAGCTTTTGCAATTGCCGGCACCCGCCCCTTTTTTGTATAGGCCGTACTCTTGCCATCATCAAATCATTCTGACAACACCCTAAACCCGCAAGGCTCCCTGCCAACGCGGGTTTTTTGCTCTTTGCGCTGAAGTGTTTTTAGCCAGTGTAGGGGGTAAGTGTTGGGTGCAGGAACCCGCGATCCAGCTTCGTTAAGAGCGTAAAACATACGGTACCATTTCCCCTGGCAAATGGCGCAGAATACTCTGTTGACAGCATTTGGGCGCGGCAGGCACCCGTAGCGCTTACAGTTACCAATCATAAAACCACCCTGGTTCATTTGCTAATTTGCACCCCTGCATCATCATAAAATCAATTCATGCGATCGCTTTGGATTCTTCTTGTCGCCTTATTTTTTGCTCCCGTATTGTTTGCTCAAACAGGAACGGTTTCCCTTTCAGGTATGGTGCGCGACAATGCGGGCAGGCAGCCCCTGGCTTTTGTTTCCATCACACTGCGTAAGAGCGACAGTAGTTTGGTTGCAGGCACCATCAGCGGCGAAGATGGCCGCTTTCAGTTGCCCGGTGTGGTAGCGGGCGAATACCTGCTGCAACTGTCGCATGCAGGTTATACACCGGGCTGGCAAAAACTGCTGGTGGGCAGGTTGAGCGCCTACCTCGAACTGGGAATAATCAACCTGGCTCCCATGGCTGCTACATTGTCGGAGTTGCGGGTGGCTGCCCGGCAGGAAGGCCCGAACAGCCGCATGGACAGACAGGTTTTTTCCATCCAGAACAATATCAGCCAGGCCGGCGGATCGGTGTTGCAGGCCATGCGCAACCTGCCGGGCATAACCGTCTCGGAAGGAGGTAAGGTGCAGTTGCGGGGCAGCGACAGGGTGGTGGTTTTGTTGGATGGCAGGCAAACGGCACTTACGGGCTTTGGCAACCAGGCTGCACTGGATAATATTCCGGCATCGGCAATTGAACGCGTTGAGATCATCAACAACCCTTCGGCGAAATACGATGCCAATGGTGCTGCGGGTATCATCAATATCATTTACAAAAAAAGCGGGCAGCAAGGTTTTAATGGCAAGTTGGGGATGACTACAGGACTGGGTGCTTTGTTGCAAAAAAAGGAAAACCTGCCCTCCATAAGGCCACAGTACCAGGCAACGCCCAAGTTCAACCCG
Source organism: Cnuella takakiae (assembly GCF_001953305.1). Classification (GTDB taxonomy): domain Bacteria; phylum Bacteroidota; class Bacteroidia; order Chitinophagales; family Chitinophagaceae; genus Flavisolibacter; species Flavisolibacter takakiae. Next base: position 4,603,985 of record NZ_MTFE01000010.1, on the reverse strand, counting down.
TCGTTGTCGCTTAATTACCGGAAGAACAGGTTCAATGCCTTTATGCAGGGCGATTACCTGTATAATAAAACACTCAATAAAAACGATTTTACCACCCGTTATTACAGCAATGGCGATACCATCCGCAACCAGGTGAAACGCAACCGCATCACCACTGTTGGTACCATAAAGGCAGGTGTTGACTGGCAACTAAGCGATGCCGATGCTGTTAGCGTATCGGGTTTGTACAGCAGCGAATATGTGCGCGATCATGGCGATATTCCTTACTTCAATGACAAGTTGACCAACCGCAGCAGGCTTTGGCAGTTTTATGAAGACGAAGTAAACACGGCGGCCACCGTTTCGGCCAACTACCAGCACCGCTTCCAACAGCCGGGCCACCTGTTGCAGGTGATGTTCAACTACACTTTTCACCGCGAGGATGAGCAGTATTTCCTTACCGATATCAGGCCTGCCTATACGGGCAGGGACACCTTTATGCTGCTTGCCGATGAACATGTAAGTGATCTTTCCATCGATTATTTCCGGCCCCTGAAGCAGGGCCGCTTTGAGGGGGGATTCAAATTCAGGCAGCGCAACATTCCCACCAATATGCGGTTCTTCCCGGGTATCAACTCACCGCTGGATACCAATGCGGCAGGCTGGGCCAGGTACCAGGAAACGATACCGGCGCTTTTTGGCAATTATGTTTATGAGCAAAAGCGTTTTGAACTGGAAGCGGGCCTGCGTTGGGAGTATGTGCACCTTAGCTACAGGGTTAACCCGGACCACAACACCTACAAAAGCGATGGCTACAATTATGTACAGCCATTTCCAAGTGTGCGCATGGGGTATAAACTGGGTGATCAAACCAAGTTGTCGTTATATTATAACCGCCGCGTAGACCGCCCTGATGAAGGCGATATCCGCATCTTTCCCAAGTATGATGATCCTGAAATACTGAAGGTGGGCAATCCTGCCCTGCAACCTCAGTTTACCAATTCCGTGGAAGCAGGACTGCGTAAAGAGTTGCCTAAAGGATACCTGTACACCGCGGTTTACTTCCGTACTACCAACGGTACCATCACCCGCATCGGTACCAATCTGCCGGGCAGTACCATCATCTATTCCGTATTTCAGAATGCAGGCCGGAGTTATAATGGCGGTATCGAAATGTTGTGGCAGCACAATGCAGGGCAAAGCTTTACTTACAATATCAATGCAAACCTGTACCGCAACCGCATTGCTGCATTTAGCATAGCCAATAAGTACCCGGTGCCAACCTTGTATGACGCACCTGCCGAAGAAGCTACATCGGGTAGTGTGAAGTTCAATGGGGTATTTCATTTGCGCGGAAAAACAGACCTGCAGCTTACAGCTGTTTACCTGGCTCCCGATATCATTCCACAAGGAAAAGTGTATGCCCGCTTTTCGTTGGATATGGGTTTAAAAAAGTCCGTGCAGCAGGGTAACGGCGAGCTCTTCGCCAATGCCACAGACCTGTTCAATACTTATCGCCTCCGGAAAGAAATCAAGGGTTCCAATTTTCATTTTGTAAGCACCGACTATTACGAAACGCAGGTCTTTCGTACCGGGTATGCCTATAAATTTTAGCTGGCTTGAAAAAGATAGTATAGCAGATGTGGGTAAGTGAGTGGAATGCTTATCTTCAGCAAAACACTACGATTGTATGAAGCGTATCACCACCATTTTCGCAGGCCTTTTTTTTATGCTGCTATCTTTTAGCGCAAAGGCCCAGACCGCTGTTAAGAACGATTACTTTATTGGTAAATGGAACGTAATGATTGCCGGTACGCCCAACGGCGATGCAACATTGCTTTTTGACCTGACACGTAAGGACAATGGTGTGAATGGCACCATCAGTGACTCCACCGGGCAGACCGAACTCTCAAAGATTGAAAAGATCGAAGAGCCCGATGATAAAAGCATTGTGCTCTATTTCCACATCGAGGGATATGATGTAAACCTGCGCCTGGAGAAAAAAGATGCCGATAAGGTGGAGGGCAGCCTGATGGGCATGTTTGATGCCAAGGGCGAACGGGTAAAAGCCGACGCCAAAGCAAAATGATTCAAAGCGGCAGTAATGCCGCTTTTTTATTTGCAAGCATTTTTTAAATCGCAAACTCAATTCGTTTTTAGTGTTGCTGCGGTTACTCGTTTGCAAATATGATAGGAACACGGATGAAAGGGATTGGACGGATCAAAACGGATATCCGTCCCAATCTGTTCCATCCGTTTGATCCGTGTTCCCATACCATATAGCTATAACCACCCGGGTTAGATAAGCTCTATTTAATTTAACGGATCAAGGAAGGATTGGATCTCATTGTGTGAAAATGACAAGCTAAAATAAATACCTTATCTTAGGCATTCAAGCTTGACATATGAACACACGCAGACATTTTCTCCGCAATACCGCAGCTCTTGCTGCAGGCAGCCTGTTGGCAAAAGGACTCACTGCTCAATCTTTGTTTCCGGGTTCCGCAGCCATGAACCGTTTAGGTGTTGGTCTTTTTACCGTACCCAAAATGCTTAATGATGATTTTGCAGGCACGTTGAAAATGATCGCCGGGATCGGCTATAAGGAAGTAGAACTGTTTGGCCCTTATCCCTTCAGCACGGCAACTGATATAGAAGGCTGGAAAGGCGCCGCCAAGTCGCTAGGCTTCAGCGGAAGTGGTTTCTTTGGCAATAGCATTACTGATGTAAAGAAAATTCTTGCTGACAATGGACTGACAGCACCCTCCATGCACACCAGTTTGCCTACGCTCAAAGAAAAGATGGGCGAACTGGCTGACGCGGCCAATGCCCTTGGCGCCAAATACCTGGTATTGCCTTCGGCACAAACACCTGCGGACCTCGATGGCTACAAGCGCCAGGCTGATGAATACAATGCCATTGGTGCAGCCGCTGCAAAACACGGGTTACGTTTTGCCTACCACAACCATGGTAATGGCCTGAAAGCAATCGGGGGCAAAATTCCCGTGGAAATGGTAATTGAAAGCACTGATCCCCAAACCGTGTTCTTCCAGATGGACCTGTTCTGGACCGTTGCGGGAGGCATTGACCCGGTGCAGTATCTCAAAAAATATGCAGGCCGTTATGTGTCGCTCCACGTAAAAGATATGAGTAAAGACATGCGCTTCTCAGGTGATGGCGGCGACATGAGCCAGTGGCTTGCGCTGTTTCCTTACCTCGCTGATGCAGGCAGTGGTGTGTTGCCCTTAAAGTCCATCCTGGCACAGGCGCAGCAATCCGGTGTGCAGCACTTTTTCGTAGAGCGCGACCTGGCGCCTGATGCGAAACAGGCACTTACGAATGCTTATCGTTTCTTGAGTGGTTTGAAGGCGAGTGCTTAAGAAAAGCAGTTACAAGTTGCAGGTTCCTGGTTGCAAATGTTTACGGAGCCAGCCCAATCAGCCTGCATCAAGCAGTAGGTTTTGTATCGCAAAGAGCGCTAAGTAAACGCAAAGCAGCCGCATAGAGAAGTCTTTGTGGCTGCTTTGCGTTTGGGATAGGTATAGCAGTTCTCAATTATAAACTAATGCCAGTTTCAAGTTGTTTGATAAATGACATAAACTAAATAAAGCAGGTATTACAGTTGACAGGTTTAGCCCACGGTTTCAACCGTGGGGCAAATGGCATAAATCCTCCTTGTACACAACCGTTTCAACGGTTTTTGCTTACACCCTGGTGTTGTTGTTCAATGAAGTTTATTGTAATAACTGCAGACGGCTTAAATTTCACTTCCATAAATTTTATTACCTAAATAGCCGATCTGCCTGCCATGCAATTTTGCTCTTTTCAAAACCAAAGCATCCATTACCAATACCTGCCCGGTGCAGGCGTACGCAATTTTGTTTTTGCCAACTCGCTGGGTACCGACTTTCGCATTTGGGATGAAGTGGTGACCCGTTTATTGCCGCATGGCTCAGTGCTGCGTTTTGATAAACCGGGACATGGCTTGTCTGAATCGGGGAGTGGCGGCGGGGTTGAATGGTATGGCCAACTCGTACTGGCATTGATGGATGCGCATGGCATTGATCGTTGTGTGTTTGTCGGTTTGTCTATTGGCGGGCTGATGGGACAGTGGCTGGCACTGCGTCATCCCAAACGCATCGAAAAGCTGGTATTGAGCAATACCGCTGCCCGCATTGGTGAACTGCCTTACTGGATAGACCGTATTGCCACGATTAAAGCGGGTGGTATTGCGCCGCTGGCTGATATGATATTGGGCCGTTGGCTGGCGCCTTCTTTTTTACAAAACAATACCGCTACCGTTGCCGGGATGAAACGAATGCTGGAAGGCTGCGCATTACCGGGTTATGTGCAGGCCTGCGCCACTTTGCGGGATACGGATTTCAGTGGGCAGTTGCAAAGCATTTCTTTGCCCACGCTCTGTATTGCCGGCAATGCTGATGGGGCCATTCCCCTTGCCGATATGGAAACATTGGCAGCAGTAATCCCCGCCGCAAGCTTAAGGGTGTTGGAAGGGGTGGGGCATATTCCCTGCGTGGAGGTGCCGAAAATATTTGCAGATGCGGTGCTGGATTTTGTTCATTCCAAACTGTCAGTTTAGGTATGGATTTGGGTGTCGCGAAGGGGGCAAATTTTTCGCCAAGGAGCGCAAAGGTGTGCCTTTGCGTAATTCGCGCACCCTTTGTGCCCTTTGCGATACTTTATCAATAACTAGTATGAGTCCTCGCCAGCGGCTGTTTCCACAAACCCAGAACCCTACAGTCCATAACGGTTGCCTTTTGGGCCCGTCTTACTTTTATCCTACATTGTTTGTCATTTTGAAATAACTGAATTCATGCAAGCCCTTCTAGGAGTATTATTTCATTTTATAGGCGGTTTCGCCTCCGGTAGTTTCTACATTCCTTATAAGAAGGTACGCGACTGGAGTTGGGAGAGCTACTGGATTGTTGGCGGCCTTTTTTCCTGGCTCATTGTGCCACCGCTGGCAGCTTACCTCACCATTCCCTGCTTCGACTGCATCATTGCCGATACCGACAGCACTACGCTGTTTTATACCTACCTCTTTGGCGTGCTCTGGGGTATTGGCGGCCTTACCTATGGGTTGGGTGTGCGCTACCTCGGCGTATCGCTGGGTAGCAGCATTATCCTGGGGCTTTGCATGGTGCTGGGTTCTCTGATCCCTTCCATTTATTACGATATGTTCCCCAAGGAGGGCAAGGATACTTTTTCGCAGCTGGTAAGCACCTCCTGGGGGCAGGTAGTGCTGGCAGGTCTGGCCGTTTGCGTGCTGGGTATCTGGATTTGTGGCCGCGCAGGTACGCTCAAGGAAGCCGAACTATGCAGCGCTACGCCCGTTTCCGATGGGCATGGCGGCACGGCGGCTAAAACAGAATACAAGTTTGGCCTCGGTATCACCGTAGCCATCATCTCCGGTTTGCTAAGCGCTTGTTTCAATTTTGGACTCGAAGCAGGCAAGCCCATGGCCGATGTGGCCAATGCCCTGTGGAAAGACGCCAACCCCGGCCAGGGAGAGTTCCTCTACCAGAACAACGTGACCTACGTAGTCGTGCTCTGGGGTGGACTCACGACGAATTTCATTTACTGTATGTTCCTCAATGCCCGCAATAAAACCTTTGGCGACTATACCAACAAGAAAGCACCGCTGGCAAAGAACTACCTCTTTTCGGCACTGGCCGGAACCACCTGGTTCCTCCAGTTCTTTTTCTACGGTATGGGTGAAAGCAAGATGGGCAATGGTCCTTCTTCGTGGATCCTGCACATGGCCTTTATCATCCTGGTGGCCAACGCCTGGGGCCTTGCGCTGAAAGAATGGAGCGGCGTGAGCAAAAAAACAAAAGGCACCATCATCGCCGGCATCATCACCATCATCCTTTCGGTACTGCTGGTGGGTTATGGCAACTCGCTGAAATAACAATCACTTTGTACACAACCAAGCAACAGATAACTACATAAACAACCGATATGTCGACTACAACAACTACCCAGTTCAAGCATGTAAGCTACCTCTGGGATGAAGCCAAGGCGGCCGAAATGGCCGGTGACGAAGTGGCCCTGCTCATTTACCGTTCCAACCTGCTGGGCGCCGACCTGCGCCTCACCAACTACGGCGGTGGCAACACCTCCTGTAAGGCCATGGCTACCGACCCGCTTACCGGCAACGAGGTTGAAGTAATGTGGGTAAAAGGTTCGGGTGGCGATATCGGTACCCTGAAGCGCAGCGGACTGGCGGCCCTGTATGTTGACCGTTTGCGCAGCCTCAAAAACATCTACCGCGGCATCGAGCAAGAAGATGAGATGGTGGAATTGTTCAACCATTGCATTTACGACCTCGCCTCTAAAGCGCCCTCCATCGATACGCCCCTCCATGGCTTTTTGCCTTTCAAACATATCGACCACCTGCATCCCGATGCGGCCATCGCCATTGCTGCTGCAAAAGATGGTAAACAAATCACCCAGGAACTCTTTGGTGGTACCATCGGTTGGGTGGAATGGCAGAAGCCCGGCTTCGACCTGGGCCTGCAACTGAAGCAGTGCCTCAACGAAAACCCCGGCATCCGTGGCATCATGCTCGGCTCGCATGGCCTCTTTACCTGGGGCGATACCGCTTACGAAAGCTATATCAATACCCTCGAAGTAATTGAGCGTTGCGCCCAGTACATCCAGGACAATATCGGCAAGAAAGCACCCGTATTCGGTGGCGTACGCATCCAGTCGCTGCCCAAGGAAGAGCGCCTGAAAAAGGCAGCAGCCTTGGCACCCGTGCTGCGTGGTTTCTGCTCTTCACAAACCCGCATGATCGGTCATTTCACCGACGACGAGCGGGTGCTGGAGTTTACCAACAGCAACGACCTGGACCGCTTGGCACCCTTAGGTACTTCCTGCCCCGACCACTTCCTGCGTACCAAGATCAGCCCGCTGGTACTAAACCTCACGCCTGAAGAATCGCTGGATGATGTGGCTGCGCTAAAAGCTAAGTTGGCGCCCCAGTTCGAGGAGTACCGCCAGATGTACACCGACTATTACAACACCTGCAAGCACCCCAACAGCCCCGCCATCCGCGATGCCAACCCCGTGGTGCTGCTGTACCCCGGCGTAGGTATGTTCACCTTTGCCAAGGACAAACAAACCGCACGTGTTGCCGGTGAGTTTTATATCAACGCCATCAACGTGATGAAGGGCGCTGAGGCCATCTCCGAGTACACATCGCTGCCCCGCCAGGAAGCGTTCAATATCGAATACTGGCTGCTGGAAGAAGCAAAGCTCCAGCGGATGCCCAAGCCCAAGTCTTTGAGCGGCCGCATTGCCCTTATCACCGGTAGTGCTGGTGGTATTGGTAAGGCTATTGCCAAGAAATTTGTAGAGGAAGGCGCCTGCGTGATTCTGAATGATATTAACCAGGAGCGCCTCGACGGTGCACTGGCCGAATTCCAGAAAGCATATGGTAAAGATGTAGTGGCTTCCACGCTGCTCAACGTTACCGACAACAGCACTATCGAATCGGCATTTGAAGCCACAGCCCTCGCCTTTGGTGGTGTGGACATTGTGGTAAACAATGCCGGTATCTCTATTTCCAAGTCAATCGCCGAGCACAGCATCGAAGAATGGGACCGCCTGTACGATATCCTCGTAAAAGGACAGTTCCTGGTGTCAAAAGCAGGTACGGCCATCATGCGCAAGCAGGCTATCGGTGGCGATATCATCAACATTGTATCCAAGAACTCGGTAGTGGCTGGTCCCAACAACGCCGGTTACGGTTCTGCAAAAGCAGCACAGGCCCATATGAGCCGCCTGCTGGCTGCCGAACTGGGTGGTGATAAAATCCGCGTAAACGTGGTGAACCCCGATGCGGTTATTGCCGACTCTAATATTTGGGCCGGTGGTTGGGCCGAAGGCCGCGCTAAAGCATACGGTATCACCGTTGCAGAACTGCCTGCATACTACGCCAAGCGCACCCTGCTCAACGAAGTGATCCTGCCCGAAGACATTGCCAATGCATGCTACGCCTTTGTTAGCGGCCTGCTCAACAAAGGCACCGGCAACGTGCTGAACGTTGATGGTGGCGTGGCGATGGCTTTTCATAGATAGCAGTTCAAAGTTTATAGTTGAAAGTTCAGAGTCGCAGACGCTGACTTTGAACTTTCAACTATAAACTCATGACTAAAAAAGGGAGGCTGGATGGTATTCAGTTTTTTGCGACACTCACATACCTTATTTTCTAAAGCCAGCCTCCTTTTTTCTTTTTAATACAGTTAGCATTAACCGAATATGGAATCCCTGCAAACAAATACGGTTGTTACCGATGCTTCACTGGCCGGCCTGAAAAGGGTAGGGTTCAAGATGAAGCTGTTCCCCGGAAAAGAAGCGGAATACAAAAAGCGTCACGACGAATTGTGGCCCGAACTGGAAACCCTGTTGAAAGACGCTGGTATTCACCTGTATTCCATTTTCCTGGACAAAGAAACAGGCAGTTTGTTTGGTGTGTTGCATATTGCGGAGCCCACTAACCTTGATGCACTGCCCCAACAGGCCGTGATGCAGCGTTGGTGGCAGTATATGAGCGACATTATGGAAAGTAATCCCGACAACTCGCCGGTGAGCATTCCATTGGAAGAAGTTTTTTATTTACCCTAAAATGATTGCCGTATGATATTGGAGCAATACAAGGTGCAGGAAGCCAACGAGCAGCACCTGGCGGCGCACAAGCGCCATTTTGAGTTTGTAGCCGCATCGGTATCTGATGTGGAAGCGCTGTTGCAAAAGCTGGTCGATTTCCAGGTAGCCATCCCCTCATGGGCGCTGGGTACCGGCGGCACCCGCTTTGGCCGTTTTGCCGGCGGTGGCGAGCCCCGCAGCCTTGAAGAAAAGATGGAAGATGTAGGCCTGCTGCAACAGCTCAATAACAGCAGCGGCGCCATTTCCCTGCATATTCCCTGGGACATTCCTTCCAACTACAATAGCATCAAGGCACTGGCGGCACAGCACGGACTGAAGTTTGATGCCGTGAACTCCAATACCTTCCAGGACCAGCCTGGCCAGGAGCATTCGTATAAGTTTGGCTCTATGCAGCACGTAAACAAAGCCGTGCGCAAACAGGCGGTTGACCACAACATCGAAGTAATCAAGCATGGCGTGGAACTGGGTTCCGAATCGCTGACGGTATGGCTGTCGGATGGTTCCTGCTTCCCTGGCCAGCTCAACTTCCGGAAAGCCTTCCAGAACACTTTGGAGAGCCTGCAGGAAGTATATGCCGCACTCCCCGAGAACTGGAAAATGTTCGTGGAGTACAAGGCTTTTGAACCCAATTTTTATTCTACTACTGTTGGCGACTGGGGACAGAGCTTCCTTTATGCCAGCAAGCTGGGCGACCGTGCTTATACCCTTGTTGACCTCGGCCATCACCTGCCCAATGCCAATATCGAGCAGATCGTTTCGCTGCTGCTGATGGAAGGCAAACTGGGTGGTTTCCACTTCAACGATTCCAAGTACGGCGATGACGACCTGACGGTGGGTTCCATAAAGCCTTACCAGTTGTTCCTCATCTTCAACGAACTGGTGGAAGGTATGGATGCCCGTGGCATGAACCACGCTTCCGATCTGGGGTGGATGATCGATGCATCGCACAACGTGAAGGACCCGCTGGAAGACCTGCTGCAATCGGTGGAAGCCATCATGTGCGCTTATGCACAGGCCCTGCTGGTTGACCGCAAGGCGTTGGTAGCCGCACAGGATGCCAACGACGTGGTAGCTGCGCAGGAAATCCTGCAGAACGCCTTCCGCACCGATGTGCGCCCGCTGGTAGCCGAAGCACGCCTCCGTACCGGTGCCGCCCTGCAGCCCCTGCAACTGTTCCGTGCTCAAAAGATCCGCCAGCAACTGGTAGCTGCGAGAGGCAGCAAGACGGTTGCAACCGGCCTATAGTATTGTTAGGAGTTTGGGGTTAGGGGTTTGGTGTTGGAATCAAACCCTAAACTCCAAACTCCAAACTCCAAACCTTTTCGCATGCCCGCAACCCCTGTCATCGCGGTTTTTGATGTTGGTAAAACCAACAAGAAGCTGTTCCTCTTCGACGAGCAGTACCAGATTGTGTTTGAGCGTTCGGCCAAGTTTACCGAAACGGTAGACGAGGACGGCGACGCCTGTGAAAACCTCGAGAGCCTGCGCCTGTCGGTTTTTGATTCGCTGCGCGAGGTGTTCAACAAAAAAGAGTTTGAGGTTAAGGCCATCAACTTTTCTACCTATGGCGCTTCTTTCGTGTACATCAACGAAGGCGGGCAGCCGGTAGCACCTTTATACAACTACCTAAAAGCATTCCCTGCTGAATTGCAGGAAAAATTTTATGCGGATTATGGTGGCGAAGATGAAGTGTCGCGCCGCACGGCATCGCCGGTGTTGGGTAACCTCAACTCGGGGATGCAGGTGTACCGCATAAAACAACAAAAGCCCGAACTGTTTGCCCAAACAAAATGGGCGCTGCACCTGCCGCAGTATATGAGTTATATCCTGTCGGGGCACGCCTGCAGTGATATCACTTCCATTGGTTGTCACACCAACCTTTGGGATTTTGAAGCCAACAACTATCACCCCTGGGTACAGCAGGAAGGCATAGCCGAAAAGCTGGCGCCAGTTGAAGCCTGCGATACCGTAGTGCGGGCATTCTTCCCGGGTAATAACCTGAAAGTGGGCATTGGCCTGCACGACAGCAGTGCCGCGCTCATTCCTTACCTGCTCCATTTCCAGGAGCCCTTTGTGCTGATCTCCACCGGCACCTGGTGTATATCACTCAACCCTTTCAATGCATCGCCTTTGACAGTGGAGGAGTTGCACCAGGATTGTTTGTGTTATCTCACGTACAAAGGCGACCCGGTAAAAGCGGCCCGTGTATTTGCCGGTTACGAACACGAACTGCAAACCAAGCGCATTGCCGAACACTTCAACGTAAGTCCTTCCTTCTTCCGTTCCATGCCTTTTGATCCCGAAGTGTATGCAGCAATAGAAGGAAAGGAAAGCCTGCAACAAGCTGCCGATGCAACAGGCAAGGTGCTGAAAGAATCTCCTTTTGCACAGCGCGACCTGTCGTTGTATGCAAATGAAGAAGAGGCCTACCATCAACTGATTGCAGATCTTGTGCATTTGCAATATGCATCCACCAGCCTGGTGCTGCAGGGCAGCACTGTAAAACGCATTTTTGTGGATGGCGGTTTCAGCAAGAACAATATCTACATGAACCTGCTGGCAGCGGCCTTCCCTGGTATGGAAGTATATGCCGCTTCCATGGCGCAGGCAACAGCCATGGGTGCCGCATTGGTGTTGCACAAACACTGGAACCCCAAACCCATCCCTTCCAATATTATCGAACTGGAGTACTATCATTTGACTCCTTCTAATGCATTATCATGACCGTAGGATTGTTTGTTCCCTGTTATGTGGACCAGTTTTACCCGCAGGTGGCCATTGCCTCACTGCAACTGCTGGAAAAGCAGGGCCTCACCGTCCGTTTTCCCAAAAAGCAAACCTGCTGCGGACAGCCCATGGCCAACTCGGGTTTTGAACACCTGACGGGTGGTTGCAATAAAAATTTCCTGGAAGCCTTCGAAGGCTTTGACTATATCGTTTGTCCTTCCGGCTCCTGTGCGCTGCACGTAAAACACCACCTGAAAGTGGAAGGCCAGGAAGCCCTTGCTTCCGACATCCGCAACAGGGTGTACGAACTCACCGAGTTTCTCACCGATGTGTTGCAGGTGAAAAACTTAAAGGCACGTTTTCCCTACCGCGTGGGTATGCACCAAAGCTGTCACGGGCAGCGTGGGCTCAAGCTGTCGCAAATGAGTGAGCTGGTGGCTGCGCCTTTTTCCAAACCTGAAAGCCTGCTCCGCATGGTGCAGGATATCGAGATGGTGCAACTGGACCGGGTGGATGAGTGTTGTGGTTTCGGCGGCTCTTTTTGCGTGAGCGAAGAAGCCGTTAGTGCCCGTATGGGACAGGACCGCGTAGCCGATCACCAGCGCAACGGCGCACAGGTGATCACCGGCGCAGATATGAGTTGCCTGATGCACCTCGAAGGCATCCTGCGCAGGCAGGGTAGTGCGGTGCAGGTAAAGCATATTGCGGAGATATTGAATGGTGAATAGGGAATGGTGATTGGTGAGTAGTGATTGGTGATTAGTGAGTGGTGATTGGGTATTTGGTATTGGTGAATAGGTGATTGTAACAGCAAAGAAAATTGCTGACAAATAAATTCTGGATAGCAGCAGTGTTAAGCATTTGGTTTGGCTAGCAGCTAACGGCTAAAAGCTAAAAGCCAACAGCTAACGCCTGCTGCATAAATCAACTACCATGGCTGTAGTAAACGGAAAAGACCACGCGGCGCTTGCCGATGTGTTCAATAAGGACAAGGCCCGCGTAGGCTGGCACGATGAAACGCTCTGGTTTGTGCGCCAGAAGCGCGACAAGGCTGCACATGGTATTGCCGAATGGGAGCAATTGCGCCAGACGGCTTCCGATATCAAGGACCATGTGCTGAGCCGCCTGTCGCAATACTTGGTGGAGTTTGAAACGAGGGCCAAAGAAAACGGCATCATCGTGCACTGGGCTGCCGATGCCGAAGAGCACAACAGCATCGTGTTAGGCCTGCTGCAAAAAGCGGGTGTCAACCGCATGGTGAAAAGCAAGAGCATGCTCACCGAGGAATGTCACCTCAACGAGTTCCTAGCTAAGAAAGGCATCGAAGTAATTGATACCGATTTAGGTGAACGCATTGTGCAGTTGGCTGAAGAAGCGCCCAGCCACATTGTGCTGCCCTGTATCCATAAGAAGAAAGAAGAGATCGGCGCCCTGTTTCACAAACACCTGGGTACGCCTGCAGGCAATGCCGATCCGCAGTTCCTTACGGAGGCTGCAAGGCAGCACCTGCGCGAAAAGTTTTTGACCCGCCGCGTGGCATTGACCGGTGTCAACTTCGCCATTGCCGAAACGGGTGAATTCGTGGTGTGTACCAATGAAGGCAATGCCGATATGGGTGCTCACCTCGCCGATGTGCACATCGCCTGTATGGGCATCGAAAAGATCATCCCCAAACGCGAGCACCTGGGTGTGTTCCTGCGCCTGTTGGCTCGCAGTGCTACAGGGCAGCCGGTAACTACGTACAACAGTCATTTTAAAAAACCCCGCAAAGGCGCCGAGCTGCACGTGGTGCTGGTAGATAATGGCCGCAGCCGCCAGTTGGCCCGTAAAGATTTCCGCAACTCGCTCAAGTGTATCCGTTGCGCTGCCTGTTTTAATACCTGTCCCGTGTACCGCCGCAGTGGCGGGCATAGTTATCATACAGCCATTGCGGGTCCGATAGGTTCTATCCTGGCACCCAACCTCGATATGCGGCAGTACGCCGATCTGCCCTTTGCTTCCACGCTTTGCGGCTCGTGCAGCAATGTATGTCCCGTAAAAATTGACATCCACGACCAGTTGTACAAGTGGCGGCAGGTACTGGGTAAGGAAGGTTATGTACCCAAGAGCAAGGAACTGGGTATGAAGGGTCTTGCCATGGCCGTAAACAATGCAACGATGTTCAGTGTTGGCGGCAAACTGGGACGCTGGGTGATGCGCAATACGCCTTTTGTAGTGAACAATGGCATGAACCCTTGGTTCAAGCAAAGAGAAATGCCTGAAGCACCCAAAGAAAGCTTCCGGGAGTGGTACGCCAAAAACAGGAAAGAAGGATGAGTAGCCGCGATAAAATACTGGCAGTCGTAGCCGCCGCACAGCCCGATGCATTGCCTTTACCACAGGTAGGTATTCAGCCCGAGAAAAGGGATGTAGTGGCGCAGTTCACCGCCGTGCTCACCGGCATCGGTGGCAGGGTATGGCATGCTGCCGACAGGGCAGAAGCGCTGCAGCGTTTACAGGAAGGGTATACCGAAAGAGAACAGGTAATTGTTTTACCCGACCACCAAGACGTGGTGGATACTTCGATGCTGGATCCGCACCTGTTGCGTGATGTGGACTTAGCCATCATCACCGCATCACTAGCCGTTGCCGAAAACGGCGCCATATGGGTAACCGATGAAGCCTTGGTGCAAAGGGTGTTGCCTTTCATTACGCAAAACCTTGCAGTGCTGGTGCCCAAAGCTGCCCTAGTAGCTACCATGCACGATGCTTATGCAGCCATTGGTAAAATGGATTATGGCTTTGGCCTTTTTATAGCTGGTCCTTCTAAAACTGCCGATATCGAGCAATCGCTGGTATTGGGTGCACACGGATCGCGCAGCATGACCGTGGTACTGCTGGATTAATTAGCTGCGTTCTTCGATCGTTGTAGTAAATGCTTCCTGCCATGCTGTCGGCTGTTCTGTCGGGCACGTGGCGGTCTTATAGAGATTCCCATTCAAAGCTTGCTCCTTTAAAGGCTGCACCTGATGGTGCGGCAGCAAGGTATTGACCATGGTCCATGGACAATGGACCATGGTCAATACAGTTTGTCAAGTAACATTTAAAACAGACTCAATGACCAACAAAAGCTTTATGACGCTCGATGAATTTACCATCCAGCAACTCCGTTTGTTTCCCGGTGGCACCGGCGAACTGAGCCGCCTGCTTCGTGATATTGGTTTGGCTTCCAAGCGCATCAACGTGGAAGTAAACAAAGCCGGGTTGCAGGATATCATCGGCAACTTCGGCACTACCAATATCCAGGGTGAAGAAGTAAAGAAACTGGATATGCTGGCCAACAACCAATTACGCAATGTCCTGCGCAGTGGCATGAGCTGCGCCGGTGTATGCAGCGAAGAAGAGAACGAGATCATTGTATTTGACGACGAGTTGAGCAACAACAGCAAATACGTGGTGCTCTTCGATCCGCTGGATGGCAGCAGCAATATCGACACCAATATCACCATCGGTACCATCTTCAGTATTTTCAAAAGGGTTACGCCGCTGGGTACGCCTTGCACCATTGCCGACTTCCTGCAGGAAGGCCACAAACAGGTAGCTGCAGGTTATGTCATCTATGGCTCTTCCACCATGCTGGTATATGCTACCCGCTTGGGCGTAAATGGTTTTACGCTTGATCCCTCCATTGGCGAGTTTTGCCTCAGCCATCCCGAGATCGCCTGCCCCTCGGAAGGCAATACCTACTCGGTAAACGAAAGCAACTACGCCTGTTTCCCTGAAGGCGTACGTGCCTACCTCGATAGCCTGAAAGAAGGCAACCGGAAGAAAGAAGGTACCTATAGCCTGCGCTATGCAGGAAGCATGGTTGCCGACCTGCACCGTAACTTGATTAAGGGCGGTATCTTTTTGTATCCCGGTACGACGGAAAAAGCATCCGGCAAGCTGCGCCTGATGTACGAGTGCAACCCATTTGCCTATATCTACAAAATGGCAGGCGGCAAGGCCAATGATGGTAAACAGGATATCCTGAACATCGTGCCGCTGGATATTCATGAACGTTCGCCGCTGTTTGTAGGCAGCAAGGAGATGATGGAAGACCTGGAAACCTTCCTTGCCTAAGATTTTTTCAGTTTCAGAAATTGGATGGCTGCTATATAATACTATTTTCAATTAGGTAATTCGGCATGACACGTTTCTATTTTATAGCATTACCAAATTGAAATTGGTATAAATCGACAAGCAATCATGCCAGCAGTAAGCATAAATAACAAAAGCCGGAACCTCGTTCCGGCTTTTGTTATTTATGAAATACAGGTTATAAGCTCAGTGCCAGTTTGGTAAAGAGCCGCAAGCCATTAAAGCCCATTTGCACGGCATCAAAAGGGCCACCCGATTCGCTGTCGCCCCAGGAGCTGCGGCTGGCACCGGGTGTTACCGAAATGTTGGGATGTACGTTGAACAGGTTGTCTACACCCACAAACCATTTCAGGTTTTTGCTGATGTGGTAAGTGCCATAGATATCGGTAGTGGCCTTGCCGTTAAAAATGAAATCTTCGGGTACTACCGACTTGCCATCATCCGTCATCACGTAGGGATCCCAGCCCTGTCCCTGGTCGGAAATGCCTGCGCCGCCGGGGCCACCGGGTGCCGCACCGGGAAGGCTGGCATAGCCAAAGCCCTTGGTGGTGAGTTTGCCGAAATAAGTTACCCGGCTGCCCAGGGTAAACTTGCCCGGGTTGTACTCCAGCGAAAAGGAAACCTTGCTCTTTGGCGCCGACGCCATCAGGAAAGCCTGCTCACGGGTGCTGTAAAAGTTTTGCTGGTGGGCATAGGTGTCGTTGAGTGCCGAAGGGATATTGATCTTGTTGATCTTGATGCTTTGCAGGTTGCCTGCCAACAGGAACTTCAGGCTTTTGCCGCCCCATTTTTTGGTGTAATCGGCTACCACATCCACACCCTTATTGGTGGTGCTCACGGCGTTGGAAAAGAAGTTCACCGCACTCACGTTGTACGCTGTCAGGAAAGGTGCCAGTGCCGGTATGGACTCATCAAAGTTGCCGGTGATCACCACCCTGTTTTTCACTTTCACCAGGTAGCCGTCGAGGGTAAGGGTGAAGTTACGTGCCGGCTTGAGGGTAAAGCCCAAACTGGTATTCACCGACTCTTCCTGTTTCAGCTTGGGAATACCCGCTGCCTGTGTGATCACCGAGTTGTTGGGGCTAAGCTTGGTGTAGCGCAGGGTAGGGCCCAGTCCGGGCAGGTTTACGATGGTGGTGTTGGTGTTGCTGAAATTGATCTGCTGGAGCGATGGCGCCCTGAAGCCCGTACTCACCGAGCCGCGGATATTAAAGCCATCAGCCACCTTGTAGCGCGATGCCAGTTTATAGGTGTTTACAAATCCAAAATCGGAATAATTCTCAAAGCGGGCCGCACCATCCAGCAGCCATTTGGAAGTGAGGTCGAGAGCCAGGTTGATATAACCACCAACCGTAGTGCGGTGGGCATTGGCTTCATCGCCGGGCTGGTAGCCGGGGTAGCCCTGCGAGCCCGAACGCTTGTTGATGGTATCGCCACCCGATACATAATAGGCGCCGCCAAAACGATAGGAGTCGGGCTCGCCTGCATAAAGCTTATACTGCTCGTACCGGAACTCGGCACCCATGGATACGGTGAGTCCCTGGGCAACGGTATTGTAAAAGCGGTTCAGGTCGAGGTTGGCGGTGTTTTGCAAAAAGTTGAAGCCGCCATCGTCAAAATCGTTCTTGGTAGTTTGCAAAGGCTGCGGCAGGGAAGCATTGAAGGTTTTGTGGCCAAAGAAATGAAAGTCGTTGCGGCCGGTTACATTACTCAGGTCCCAGTTGTAGCCCTGGAGCAATCCTTTTTTAAAAGCACCCCTGAAGCCCATGGCAAAGGAGGCATCGTTGATATCAACGTTTTCCTGTGGGTTGAAGAAAGTTTCACCGTCGGATGTAGTGCGCATGATGCCGGGAACAAATACCAGGTTGCCCTGGTCATCGGTGGGAAAGCGGGCTGCCGCCGAGGAGAAGTTGCGCGTCCAGGCATATACATTGGAGCGCTTGTAATTGTAGCCGCCAAAAAAGTAAAACGTGGTGCTGCCGGTCAGTGGCAGTTCGGCATTTACCATACCGCCACCCGATTCAACGGAGCCATCGCCAAAAGCGCGGCGCCAGCTGTTTACCGGCAGGGCCTTGGCATTGGTGGTGAGGTTGGTGTCGGGCAGGGCACGGAAGGTTTTGCCATGTGCATAGAAGTTGCCCGAAAAGTTGATGAACCCGTTTTTCTTACCAAGCGGTAATCCATAGCTCACACCCAACTGGCCCGTTTGTCCATCCAGCCATTTGCCCGTATAAAACTGCGAGGGGTCGGCTGCGTTCAGGCTATTGTATTTGGGGTCATAAAAAGCACTGCCGCCGGTTACTACGTTGAGGTGCTTTATATCTTTTTTCAAAATAATATTGATCACACCCGCAATGGCATCGGAGCCATATTGCGCGGAGGCGCCATCCCGCAGGATTTCTACCCGTTCGATGGCTGCTTCCGGGATGGCATTGAGGTCGGTACCCGAGTTGCCACGACCCCGCGTGCCGCCCTGGTTTACAAAGGCGGAGAGGTGCCGCCTTTTACCGTTTACCAGCACCAGGGTATGATCGAAACCAAGGCCGCGCAGGCTGGCAAAATCAATGGCATCGGCGCCGTCGGCGCCGCTTTGCTTGTTGTAGTTAAAAGAAGGTACGCTGATATTGAGTTGCGAGGTGAGGTCTGGACGGCCGGTGTTCTGGCTGATAGAATTGAGCTGGATCACATCCACGGGCACCGGCGATTCGGTTTTCACGCGGGCATTGCCACGGGAGCCCACCATCACGATTTCCGACATTTCGGAGTAAGCATTCACCAGCTTTATCAGCAGTTCGGTGCCGGCCTGTGCCGCCAGGGCCTTGCCTTCATACCCGATGGCGTTCACGAGGATGGTTTCGCCGGGTTCGGCTTCGATGCTGAAGCTGCCGTCCTTGTCTGTAATGGTTCCGGCCTTGCTTTGTTTCAGCATGATACTGACACCTGCCAGCGGTGCACCAGCACTGGTTTGCACCTTGCCCTTAATGAGTGCTTTGGGTACAGCGGTGCGGATGCTTGCGGTGTGCACAGCCTGCGTGTTTTGCTGTGCAAAGGCGGGTGCCATCAGTAACAGCAATGCAGTGGATAGCAGCCATGGTTTTCGTGTCATATCTGTGTATTTGGTTTGCAAAAAAATATGGGCTCGTAGCTATGGCTTGCAATGTTGAGGAGGCGGTTTTACAAAGGATATGGGCATAAAGGGACTACTGCCGGTAAAGGCAGGCTTGCTGGTTTTGGGTAAGGGCAAAAGGGTAACCAGCCGCGGAAATGCAGCAGTAATGGGAAGGGTTTAAAAAGTGTTTGGGAAAAAAATGCCTGCCGGCTCCGAGCAAGTTGGAACGATATTGCCGGTTGCCGGCCGACATTGTTTTCGATAGGGATACGGGGGAGATTAAACGCTACATCTTATAGCCAGTTGGTTGTGGTTTTGGTTGCAGCCCAAACGCACAACTTATGTTTTCCTATTTATTTCTGGGGTTGCTTTTGCAGTACCATTACGCCGTCAATTACAAAAGTGCTGCCGCCTTCGGCGTCCATATTATACACCTGTTGCGTACCCTGAACGGTTTCATTTTTCTGCCATACCTGGTAGGGCTCGTACTTGTTGGTTTCTTTGTTGAGGCACCATACCTGCTGCCCTTCGCGCAGGGCGCCAAAGCTGCTGTTGCCTTCGGGTGTGGTAATGGGGTGGTTGGGTGTGGCTTCCACTTTGCGGATGCTCATGTGAACTTCGTGCCCCTGCTCCTTGCTTGCCTGTTGGGTACGCACCAGGGTGAGCTGTGTTACGGCATAATTCCTGGCTTCATGGGTGATGAGCTGTTTTACGGTAACCGCTTTTTGTGTGCCAGTAGCAGGATCAACGGTTATCACCTGGTCGCCGGCAACAATGGAAGCCAGTTGCTTTTTGCTGCCATTGGCCATCAGCACTTCCTCGTCGCCTGGGAAGCAGATATCATTGCCATAGGTAGCCGCTTCGGCGCGGTCGGCCTCGCCGCCTTTCAGCGTGGATTTATACGCCTGGAAACTGAATTCACGGGAAAGGACATACGAAAGTTTGAGAACGAAGTTGGGCTCTTCCTTGTCAATGGCATGTATGTCGGTAAAGTACTGCTCCCATACTTTGCCATCGGCAAAATTGTTGGGCAGGCATGCTGCATACTGTTTGCCTTTTTCGTTGGTGTAAAAGATCACGGTGCCCAGGTTGCTGCCGTCTTTTTTGGCGCTTAGGGCGTAGAGGTCCACCCTTTTTTTATTGCCATCATCGCCTGTAATGAAGTAAGGCTTTTTGCCTTCGTAGCGGTCCAGCACATAGGTGTTGTCAAACTTTACATAAGTATCGTTGTCCAGGTCGGCAACTTTGAAAGCTTTTGCTTTCTGGTACTCGTCGATGCTGATGCCGCGGGGTGCCTGTGCATTGGCGTGGTATAGGGATAATAGCAGGAAGGCCGCTGCCAGTGTGTGTTTACGCATGTGAAGTGTTTTGCAGTGAGGGTGTGATGGTTTAGGCCAGCTCCTTGAATGCTTTGGCAAAGGCCTGCATTTCTTCCATGGTGCCGATGCTTACGCGGCACCAGTCCTTGCTATTGAATTTCCAGGTGCGGATGCCTACGCCCCGCTTCATCATTTCGGTGGCAAACTTGCGCCCTTCCATGCTGATGGGGAACATCACGAAGTTGGCAGCAGAAGGCAGCCAGCTATAGCCTTCGGCTTTCAGGGTTTCGTAAAGAAAACTGCGGGAGGCAACGGTTTTGGTGCGGGCATCCTGCAGGAACTCCTGGTCCTGGTAGGCGGCCAGTGCGGCACCCAGCGAAGTGGCTGATATGCTCATGGGGCCGGCAGCATATTTCTCCAGGCGGGCAATGGTTGCGGGCAGGCCTGCTACATATCCCACCCGGAGGCCAGCAAAGCCATAGAGCTTGGAAAAGGTGCGGGCAATAATAATGTTTTGTCCCTGCCGCAGTCCTTCCATCAGTGATACGGCCTTGGGATTGTCGAGGTAGTCGATATAAGCTTCGTCAACAAATACGGTGGTCTTTTTGGATACCCTTTCGCAAAAAGCTTTCAGGCGGGCTGCATCGGTTACGGTAGCCGTAGGATTGTTGGGGTTGCAGATATACACCAGCGAAGTGTCTTGGTCGATGGCTTTTTCCATGGCATCCAGGTCGTACTGGTAGTCGGCAGTAAGCGGTACCCGCACCACCTTGGTGCCCAGCTCTTCGGCTTTTTGCAGCAGGTCTTCGTAAGTAGGACTTGCCGATACAATGGTGCCCTTGCCATAGGCAAGCGCTGCCGCCAGCAGCAGGGGAGAGGAGCCGGCGGAAAGCAGTACCTGGTCTTTTTGCAAACCCTCAAATGTTTGGATCTTTTGCTCCAGGCTGCGGATGGCTTCAATGGGGTACTGGTAGCTGAGGGAGATGGCTTCGTGCAGGGCTTTCTTGGCTTTGTCGGAAGGGCCGAAAGGGTTTTCGTTGGCCAGCAGCCGGGCAATGATGCCGGGGGGTGTGGTTTCAATTGCCGCCTTGTCCGAAAGCAGGTTTATGGGATCCTGTACAAAAGGAACGGAAGCTGCCGCGGCGGTTTGTACCAGGCCGGGTAGCAGGGTGTAGCCCCCGGTAAAAAGGGCGGCTTTTTTAAGCAGGGTTCTTCGGTGTAGTGTTGCCATCGTTATTGGTTTGTACTATTCAAATTCTTGGGTGGCAAGGCAACGCGTTAGGAAAGGGTACGGGTGTAAACAGGGTGTTTCAAAGGTTAACAACAGGTTGCTCGCAAGTGCTTGCTTGCAACCGGCATTCATCTGGAGGTCAGCTTACCTTGGGATAAGCTATTCTTTGATCGCTTACACGGGCATGGAGTGCGGTTACTACGCTGCGTGCCGACTCGAAAGCACCGGCCATCCAGCCATTGAGATAACTCAGGTGCTCGCCTGCGAAGTACACCTGCTTCTCGGGCTGCAACAGGTGGCTGTATAAGGATTTGCGTTCTTCGTCCGAGTAGATGGCCCAGCCACCCATCGAAAATTTTGTTTTGTGCCAGCTTACCGAAAAGGCTTTCTGTTCGTATTCTTTTTCATACTGCGGGTGCACCAGCATGCCTTTTTCATAAGCCAGCTTTTCTCTTTCGGCATACGACATATCGCCTACCTGTTTTGCCCGGTCGTTGAAGTTGTAATAACCGATCAGCATGCCCTTCTTGCCCAGGTAATCATTGGAGGGATAAAAGATCTGGTACAACAGGTTGTTGGTATGTGTGATGCCGCCATAGATCATCTCGTCTTCTTCCCAAAAACGCCTGCGAAACTGCATGCCTATTTTACCGCACTGTATATAGGCCGTTTTGTCGATGGCCCTGCTCACCGGTGAGGAGAAGTTGTGGTCTATATCGCTAAGAACGGTCAGCGGGATGGTGCATATACAGTAGTCGCCCTGCAACTGGTGCTGGCCGGCATTGTCGGTGTACGTAATGGTTACGCCTTCGCTGCCGTTTTTGATGCTGGTCACTTCCGTCCTGTACCGGATATTGCGGCCCACCTTTTTTCCCAGTTCTGTTGCAATGCGGTCGTTGCCGCCAACTGCCTGCAGCATGGTCATTTGCAACTCGATGGCGTATTCGGCAACATTGAAAAATTCGGGGTTGGCCAAACCCGAGCCGATCATATCGGCAAGGGGATGCGGGGCTGCATAATTACCGGTCTTAGTGCCGGAGCCAGGCAGCTCGCTATAACCGCGGCGTGCCGTGCCTTTATACAGGTTGTCGATATTGAGCCCGCCTTCCGCACGGATGTATTCTAAAAATTTTTCCGCGTCTTCCTTGCTCAGTGTGGTATCCAGTTGTTTGCTGTCGATGGCCTTGAAGAGCAGTTCGCTCATATAGCCGCGCATATCATTGTGTATCTCGCGCTTTCTTATTTTCTGGTTGGCCAGTTTTCCCTTGCCTTCACTGAAGTAATAACTGGCTTCGTTGATGTTGTTGTATACTTCCAGTGGGATGCCCAGTTCCTTGCAATAATGCAGGGTGAGCTGGTGGTGGTGCGGTATGCGCGAAGGGCCGGCGTTGAAATACAGCCCTTCTGAAAAGACGGCAGTGGATTTTCCATTATCGGTTTCTTCGGTTGTAGCACCATTCCTGGCAGTAAATAGCCTGCCCCCAGACCGGTCGCGGGCCTCGAGGATGGTACACTGGTAACCCAGTTTGGCCAGTTCGTAAGCGGCAGCCATCCCGGTGAGCCCCGCGCCCAGGATAATGATCTTTTTGCCCTGGCCGCTGCCCTGCCAGTCCATAGTATGGACAGGGGCGCTTTTAAGTAAGCCAAGGGCCATCATTGCGGGGTAGGTGGCGCCTGCAAAACTGCCGATTTGGGTGAGGAAATGACGACGGGTAAAAAGGTTCAAAATAGCCTGATTTGGTTTGTTCGCAGATTTCAGGGTTAAGATATGTTAATGAAAATAATGTTAAATGTTTTTACGAGTATTTATTTTGGTGGGAAAAGTAGGCAATTAAGTAATAGCTGGAAATCAATGTTTTAATTGATTTGACTGTTTTGTTTTCATGTATTATTCATTTTTATATAATAGTAAATATTCGTATTTAGATCCTAGTGTTTAAATAATTATTCTCCTTATCAAAAGTGTTTACCTTGAAAGACAAGTAAAAACTGATACTTATGAGCGCCTTTACCTGGCAAGCATTCATGTGATGATTTAGTATATGTATTTTAATCTTAAATTTTTTTTGACCAAAGATTTAAGTTTTGTGCATCTTGCTGTTCTGACAATGCTGAAGAGGTCGCTTGTGTAAAATGGCTTACTTTTCAGCTGTGCTGCAACGCTGCTTTCCATCCTTTGTTCAGGTAACCAGGGTTTCGGACTGGCGGAATATTCCCCTTCTTTAATGCGCTTATAAATATGGTAATCAAAAGACTCTTTTTGTTTTCTGCTGCATGCTTGTGTGCAGCGGGTTCTTTTGCGCAGGCAAAACCCGTTGCTGCCGAGTCGGTGCAAACGGGCATCAATGCTTCTGTAAATGGTATGCAACTGATGCCGGGTTATTTCCCGTTGTACTGGGATGCCAGGAAAGGCCGCATGCTGATGGTGGTGGATAAACTGGAGACCGAGTTTCTGTACTATGCTTCCCTTGCCGCCGGTGTGGGTTCCAATGATATTGGATTGGATCGTGGTAAACTGGGTCCATCGCATGTGGTGCAATTTGAGCGCTCCGGCAACAAGGTGTTGTTGGTGGAGAATAACCTCGATTACCGGGCTTTAAGTAAGGACGAGAACGAACGCAAGGCTGTCGCCCAGTCCTTTGCCCGGTCCGTGTTGTGGGGCTTTGAAGTGATGGGTGAAGAAGACGGCAAGGTGCTGATTGATGCAACGCCATTCTTTCTACAGCAGGATGCGGTGGGTGCCGCACAGGATATTGCCCGTACCCGCCAGGGCAGCTACCGGTTGGATGCAAGCCGCAGTGCTTTTTACCTGCCCCAAACAAGGAATTTCCCGCAGAATACCGAAGTGGAAGTGACCACCACCCTGGTGGGCGAAAATGCCGGTGCCTACCTGCGGCAGGTGGTGCCTACGCCGGGTTTTGTCACTTTGCGCCAGCACTTCTCCTTTGTGCAACTGCCCGACAACAACTATACGCCCCGTGTATTTGATCCCCGCACGGGTGTGGGCAGCATCTCTTATTTCGACTATGCTACACCGGTAGATCAACCTATTGAAAAGCGCTACATGCGCCGGCACCGGCTGGAGAAAAAAGATACTTCGGCAGCGGTGAGCGAGGCGGTAAAACCCATTGTTTATTACATCGACCCCGGTACGCCGGAGCCCATACGCACTGCGCTGATGGAAGGCACTGCCTGGTGGAATGATGCTTTTACAGCAGCCGGTTTCAAAGATGCTTTCCAGGTAAAGCTGCTGCCACCTGATGCCGACCCGATGGACATCCGCTACAACCTGGTGCAATGGGTGCACCGCTCTACGCGAGGCTGGAGCTATGGCGGCGGCATCACCGACCCGCGTACCGGCGAGATCATCAAGGGAAAGGTGACCCTGGGATCGTTGCGGGTGCGCCAGGACTTCCTGATTGCACAGGGTCTCCTGGCCGATTTTGAAGATGGCAAGCCACTGTCGCCTCAGATCATGCAAATGTGTATGGCCCGTATGCGCCAGCTGGCCGCACACGAGGTGGGGCATACCCTTGGTTTGCCGCACAACTATGTTGCCAGTAGTGAAAAGCGTGCATCGGTGATGGACTACCCGCATCCTTATGTAAAACTGGATAGCAAGGGTAATATCGACCTTTCGGATGCTTATGCGGAGGGTATTGGCACCTGGGACAAAGCGGCCATTACCATGGCCTATAAACCCTTTACAAAGGGTGCCGATGAGCGCAAGGAGCTGGAAACCCTGGTACAGCAGTTTCGCAAACAAGGGCTCAGTTTCCTTACCGACCAGGATGCAAGGCCTGCGGGCAGTGCACACCCGGCTACCCACCTCTGGGATAATGGTGCCAATGCTGTGGATGAACTAACACGGATCATGCAGGTGCGCAATAAAGTGCTTGCCGGTTTCTCGGATCGCAAAATTCCTGTTGGTGCGCCTATGGCTACCCTCGAGGAAGTGCTGGTGCCCATGTACCTGCTCCACCGCTACCAGGTGGAAGCGGCTGCCAAAGTGGTGGGCGGCGTTCGGTATAGCTATGCATTGCGGGGTGATGGGCAAACACCCTTGGCAGTAGTTCCTGCCAAAGAGCAGCTGCGTGCCCTTGATGCCTGTATTGCCACCCTGAAGCCTGAATTCCTGGCTTTGCCTCAAAACCTGCTTTCCCTAATACCGCCCAGGCCTTTTGGTTATGACAAAAACGAGCGGGAAACCTTCCGCGGTTATACCGGGCTCACCTTTGATCCGGTAGCGCCTGCTGAAACTTCGGCTTCTTTTACCCTGGGCTTCCTGCTGCATCCCGAAAGGGCCGCACGCCTGGAGCAGCAGCATGCCCTAAACCCGCAGCAGCCATCGCTGTACCGGGTTATTATGGGTATTCTCGGTGCTTCTCTTTTTGCACCCGAGGCAACCGGTTATCATGGCTTGATTCAGGAGGCGGTGAGCTACCAGGTATTGGTGCACCTGGTGAAGCTGTCGCAAAACCAGAACGCATCGGCCAAGGTTAGGGCTACCGCTATGCTGGCTATGCAGGATGTGCGCGGGTGGCTAAGTAAAAGGGTGGAAGCAGGTATCACGCGTAGTGGTCATTATCTTTTCCTGTTGGACCAGTTGAAGGATACCGGAAAAATGCCCGAAGCATTGTCTATGCCCGGTGCATTACCCATTCCGGATGGTGCGCCGATTGGTTGCGAGGATATGTATTGATTTGGGTTCCTTCCCCTTTATAAAAGGGGGTGACCTCCAGGCATTAAGTGTCGTCAGTCTCGGGGGATTTTCCCTGACCTTCAACCGTTGTTTCTTTTGCAAAGAGAGGGTTGTTGAAGGGCAGGGAAAATCCCCCGAAT
>NZ_MTFE01000010.1:4568299-4577955 GCF_001953305.1 Cnuella takakiae | reverse complement strand
GGGCGGGAAAACCCCCCCGAATACTAAGGTGTAAAGTTGTTTCAGGCGGGCCCCTTTTAAAAGGGGGAGGCACTTGAAACAAAAAAGCCGCAGATATTTCATCTGCGGCTTTTTTATGGGCTTATCGTTCCAGTTTGAAATCCTTGTCCCTTGCCGGTGCCTTGGCGGCATTGGCTACTTTATAACCGGTGCGGTACATCCAGTCCGTCATCTTTTTCAATTTGTCATAATCAATTCGGGCGGCATCATCCTGCGGAGTGTGGTAGTCGGGGTGTAGCAGGGTGGTGTACATCAGCGACGGAATACCCAGGCGGGCATAAGGCAGGTGATCGCTGCGGAAATACCAGCCTTCCACATGCGTGGGTTTGTCCCAAAGGGTATCGAGTTTAAACCTTGGTCCTTCGTTGTTGGCAGCCATGGCCATGTTCACCAGTTCCAGCGAAGTGCGGTGGGGGACCTGTGATCCCAAAATAGCCGCACTATCGGGGTGTTTGCGGCCGATCATATCGCCATTGAGCACCGTTACAATCTTATCCAACGGAACGGTGGGTTTGGAAACAAAATAGCGGGAACCCAGCAGGCCTCTTTCTTCCGCACCATGAATCACAAAGATCACCGAGCGTTTTGGTTTGCTTTGCATAAAGGCCCGGGCGCAGGCCAGCATGGCCACGTTTACGCTGGCATTATCATCAGCGCCATAATAGATGCTGTCGCCCTTGATGATGTTGCGGATGCCATGTGCATCGGTATGGCCGCTGTACAGCAGGTACTCGTTTTTCAACACAGGATCAGATCCTGGTATGATGCCTACAATGTTTGCAGAAGGATATCGGTACTGCTGTAAAATGATGTTGGCCTGCAGGCGTGCATTGCCGCTGGTCAACTCATTTTTTGCCGCCTGGTGCAGCCAAATCACCGGAACCGTGGTGGTAACATTGGCAGCCGGTCCGCCTTCAATGTCGAAGCTGCCCCTCTTAAAGTTTTCCGCTGCGTCGGCCCATGCTTTTTCTGCATAATCGTCGGCGATAAAAAGAATGGCTGCAGCGCCCCTGCGTACTAATGGTGCGCCGTATTTCTGGTAGATATAGCGGCTGTAGCGCCAGGTGGGTAGGGATACATCCAGGTTGATGTCTTTGCCATTGGCTTCAATGGCCACAACCTTGCCTTTTACATCGGCATTGCTGGTGTCTACATTCAATGCATTGCCCAGGTAGGTGATGGGTGCATCCAACGAAGCATTGGCCATCTGTGCCACGGCAGCCTCTTGCCATAAAGCGTAGTTTTTACCATTGATGCGGATGCCCGATTGCGGCGAAACCTCATTGCGAACCATATCGAAATACTGGAAATAAGTGCCATCATCCCCAGCGGGTTTGAGGCCAATGGATCGGTACAGGTCGGCAGTCCATGCGGCTGCTTTCAGTTCGTCAACGGTGCCGGCCGAGCGGCCTTTGAAACGGGCATCAGCCATGCCGTACAAATCCTTCTTCAGTTCGGCGGTGCGGATGGCAGAAAGGCCAGGAGGAGTTTGTTGGGCAAAGCTGGTGGTGCAGGCGGCTGCCAGCAATAATTGGGTGAGTGTTTTATTCATGTTTTGCTCCGGATGTGAATTCAGTGAATTTAAGGGTATGGTGCATATGAAAACGATTTTTACCTGCTTTTTGCCCCTAATTGTTGGTAAATGGGTGTTCCTTTATAAAGAATATGAAAAACAGAATACAAGCTTTTTTGTGGCCGATCCTGCTGTTGCTGTTGGGTGGTTGTGCGCCCAAAGTGCAACAGGCAGTTACAGCAAATGCACCCGCCTTCGATCCTGTGGAAATCACCATTGCAGGTGCGCAGGAAGCATTGCGTACCGGTAAATGCAGCTGCGAACAACTGGTGGGGGCTTACCTGGAGCGCATCCGTGTTTATGACCAGCCAACAAAGCTCAATGCCATCGTGGTCGCTAATCCTGAAGCGCTGGCCATTGCCCGCCGTTTGGATGCTGAGTGGCGGCGTACCGGCCTGATGCGGCCCCTCCATTGTATTCCCGTGATTGTAAAGGATAATGTGAATACGGCGGGCTTGCAAACGGCTGCCGGCTCCCTTGCACTCAAGGGTTATGTACCCGACAGCGATGCCACCCTGGTGCAGCGATTGAAAGACGCCGGCGCCATTGTGCTGGCAAAATCGAATATGGCGGAATGGGCTTTTAGCCCGATGGTGTCCATCAGTTCGCTGGCGGGTGAAACGCTCAATCCCTATAACCTCCTCTATGTGCCTGCGGGTTCCAGTGGCGGCACGGCAGCAGCCATTGCCGCCAGCCTTGGCCTGGTAGGTATCGGCACTGATACTGGCAACTCCATCCGCGGTCCTTCGTCGCATAATGCATTGGTGGGTTTCCGTACTACACTTGGGTTGGTGAGCCGGGCTGGTGTTGCTCCGCTGTACCTGCGCAACGATGTAGCCGGTCCCATGACCCGCACCGTGGAAGATGCCACCCGCATGCTGGATGTGCTGAAAGGTTATGACCCGCAGGATACACTCACCCGCTACAGCAGGGGACGGCTGCCGGAAACCTATACTGCCTACCTGCAGAAGGACGCCCTGAAAGGTGCCCGCATCGGCGTGCTGCGCACCCTCAGCGAGCGCAACCCCGACCCGCAGATTAAGGCGCTTTTTGAACAGGCCATTGCCGACCTGCGCAGGTTGGGTGCTGTGGTGGTGGACTCGGTTGTGGTACCCAATTTTGATAGTTTGTCGTCAAACCAGTGGTGTTCTGTATTTGCGCAGGACATCAATACTTACCTGGGTAGCCTGACCCCTGCGCCCCCGGTAAAAACCGTTGCCGATATTCTTGCCTCCGGTAAATATGCGCCTTACATCAAAGACAACCTGCAATACCATTTGGAACATGCCGATACCGTAGCTGCCGATGTATGTGGTGATGCTTATTCCGACAGGCGCCGTATTGCTTTTCGTAATGCGGTGGTACAGGCCATGGATCGGTACAGTGTTGGGGCTCTTATCTATCCAACCTGGAACAACCCGCCGGCGCATGTAGGAGCCTTTGAGGAATATAAGGGCGACAACAGCCAGGTCATTGCGCCGCATACGGGCCAGCCTGCATTTACAGTGCCCATGGGTTTCAGTAGGGACAACCTGCCCGCTGGCTTGCAGTTTCTGGGCCGTCCATTCGACGAACCTACCCTGATCCGGCTTACCTATTCCTACGAGCAGGGAACCTTGCATCGCAAGCCACCGGCGCTGTTTCCGGCATTGCGGAAATGATGTAATAAGCTATATCGAGTTGTAGGGAAACCGTTGAAACGGTTTCCTGTTTGCAACGTTTCCGTGCATTACCCACAGTTGAAACTGTGGGCTAGGCATGGAGCTAAGATCTTAAACTGTATGGTGATGCTTTAGGATGGCAGTGTGTGTTTTTCAGGTGCCAGGGTTTAAGCTGCAAGTAAATTACAATGGTGCTAAGTAGGTTATAGTTTTGTACAGCCTTGTTTTGTAGGCAAAAATGAGAGTAAGCCAAGTGAGCTTGTGGCATGTTATTCAAAACTTGCAGCTTTTCACCGGTAATCTTTTAATGGGTATAAACAAAAACGGCAGGATTGCAATCTTTTCATCATGTGCCGCCAACGATTGCTAGCCCACGGTTTTAACCGTGGGTTTGGAACAATCGCCAATTTCTTAAAACCGTTTCAACGGTTTACAACAAGCCTCAAATTGTATTTGATCCAAAGAATGCAAAAATGCCCGCCAAATAAATGGCGGGCATTTCATTGTCAGCAACGGTATGGTTTATGGAAATTGCGATGTGTGGCTGTATCAGAAAGTCATACGCTCTTGCTTGCAGCTTGTTGCTTGCAGCTTGTTGCTTGCAGCTTTCTTTTGCCCTGATTACCGCTTCGAAAGCTTTGCATCCTCCAACGACTTCAGCAACACTTCAACGGCTTTATCCAGCTGGCTGTCTTTACCATTTCCTTCGTTGTAGGAACGCGATACGGGAATATCCACCGGACGGGGTGCCAGTTCCATATTCTTGCCTTCGTGATCCGTAACCTTGATAAAAGGCAGGCGCAGCGTGGAGCCATCCAGCAGGGTGGTGCTGGAGGTATAAATGATCCAGCCGCCGGTAGGTTCGCCCACTACCTTGCCCAGACCCAATGTGCGGTAACCTTCGGTAAAGTCTTCGGCATCGGAAAGCGAGTGCTGGTTGGTAACCAGCACGGTTGGTGCTTCCAGTGCTCTTTGTCCCAGCTGGGTGCGGGCGGGTGCCTGGGGCAATCCACGCACCTGCATGGTCATATAACCTTTCCGGGCCAGCACATCAAGGGCATAGGCATTTACAAAACCGCCATTGTTGTTGCGCACATCCACCACCACGCCTTCGCGGGCATGGTTCTCTGCATCCATGTCCAGGTACAATTGGTCAAGCGACTGTTGCGACATGTCGTACATGTGCACATAACCCAGCCGGCCCTTGCTTACCCGGGCAACATATTCGCGCTGCTCCTGCACCCACTGCTTGTACAGCAGGCCTTTTTCGGTGGCGGTGTTCACGGGTCGCAGGCTTACCTTGAACGGGTTGCTACCCGAGGTGCTGTTGCTGAAGGTGAGTGTCAGCTTTTTGCCTCCCTTGTTTTCCAGCAATTGGGCAAGGTCTGTATTTGCGGGTATGGGCTTGTCGTCAACAGCCAGCAGGTAGTCGCCGGCTTTAACCCTGCCGGTAATAGCTGCCGGGCCAAGGTTGACCACTTCTGTTACCAGGAACAATCCTTTGTCCTCGTATGCCTCGCGGTCGAAATAAAGACCCAGCCTGCCGGTGGTGAAGCTTGCACCTGCCGGCGGTGCGGAGATGCCCGAGTGCGAAGCATTGAGCTCGCCCACCATCAGGCTGATCACCCGGCGCAGTTCGTCGGGGGTGCCGGCACCGGCGGCATAAGGTTCGTATTGCGTATACACCGCGTTCCAGTCGGCGCCATGAAAGGTGGAGTCGTAAAAGCCTTTGTGCTGCGCTTCCCAGGCCTGGCGGAACAGTACGGTTCTTTCCTTGTTGAAATCTACATCCAGTTCGGCAGTTACTGCTACCGGCTTTGCTGCTTTTGTGTCCAGCGATACCGATTGAATGCGGCCCTGTTCCAGGTAGTAGGCGGTTTTGCCATCCCTTGTTATTTGCAGGTTCGATTTGAAGCCGGGTGTTGCAGTGACCTGGGTGAGCACGGCGGGCTCTTTGGCCAGCTCGTCCAGCGAGTAGGTATACAGGTTGGTTTGCCCGGCAATATTGGCGATCACCAGCAGGGTCTTACCGTCCTTGCTCAGGAGTTGCTCGTTTACATCCGCGTTCAGGGGTAGCAGGCTTAGCCGCTGGCGGATCCCTTCGGTGATGATCTTAACCTCGTTCTTTCCTTTCGCTGTTGTGGCAGCGGCCAGGCTGTCGGCGGGTTTGCTTTCAGGCGCCGGTTTGGTGTTGAGCGAGGTGGGTGTGGAAGGAGTTTCCGAAAAGAGTTGCTGGAACTGGTCCTCGCGGAAACGGGGGCTTTGGGGCACCAGGTCGATGCGGGCAACATTGGCGTCTTCGGTGCGCTGTGCCGTGGTGAACAGCAGGTAGCTGCCATCGGCGCTCCAGTTAAGCGAGCCCCCAAAAGTGTTGGCCAGGAAAGATACCGGCGTGGCATTGCCGCCGCTCGCAGGCACCACGTAAATATTGCGGAAAGATTTGGCACCGTATCCGGCAAATGCCAGCCATTTATTATCGGGCGACCAGCAGATGCGGCCGTTGGCGGCAAAAGGCTGCCTGCCGAAATAGCCGGTGGTAACGGTCGTTTCTTTGCGGGTTGCCAGGTCCAGTACTTTCAATTCTTTACCATTCCGGATAAAAGCCAGCTGTTTGCCGTTGGGGGCAAAGAGGGGAGCGGCATCTTCGTCCTTTGTGCTGGTGAGTTGTGTTTCCTTGCTGGTCACAAAATCGTACTGGTACAGGTTGGCGGCACCGCTGCGTTCCGACACATACACGATGCTATTGCTGTTGGGTGCCCAGCTGATGCTGCTTTCGGTAGCACCGGTGTTGGTGATACGCACTGCATCGCCGCCGTCCTTCGCCGAAGCCACAAATACTTCGCCACGGGCAATAAAGGCTGCCTTTTTGCCATCGGGCGAAAGCGCCATATCACGAAAGCCGTTGCTCAGCCGCAGGTGCTCGGTGCCCAATGCTGCAGGTGCGCCCCGCCGTGCAATATTGAGGGGTGCCGCTTTGCCGCTGGCAAGGTCGAAGGACCAGATGCCGAATTCTTTTTCAAAAACAATCTGCTGGCCTTTGTTGCCAATGGCCGGCCACAGCACCCTGCCGTTTGTAAAGGTGGTGAGTTGCCTTGGTGTGCCGCCCACCGGGAGCGCCCACAGGTTTTGCGCACCCGATACATCCGATACATAATAGAGGGTCTTGCCATCGCTGCTCCACATAGGCCAGAGTTCCCTGCCCTTACGTTCGGTGAGTTGTTCGTAGCGCGGCGTTTTGCCTTCGTGCAGCAGCCATAGCTCCGACTCGTCGAGGTGGCTGGAGCCTTTGCGCCACCACTGTTGTGCGGCAATGCCACGGGCGGCAAAGGCCAGTGTTTTGCCGTCGGGGGAGGGCGCACCAAAGAATTCGCTCATATAGCGGCGGTTGCTCACCGGCATGGGCGTGCCCCCGCCAGCTTGTACCCGGTAGATGTCCCGCATGGACGAAACCTCGCGGCTGCTGGTGGCAAAATACAGGTATTTGCCATCTGCCGACCAGGCACTGAGTTCGTCGGCGCCATCGTCGTAGGTAAGCCTTTTCAGTTCGCTGGTAGCCAGGTTGAGTAAGTAAATGTCGCCATTGCCCGTGCGGGTGGAAGTAAAGGCCAGGAATTTGCCATCGGGCGAATACAGCGGCCGCCCATCGTTGTCGGGGTGCGATACCAGCAGGCGGGCTTCGCCACCAGCGGCCGGAACGGTCCAGATATCACCGCCCGAGGTAAAGGCGAACTCGCGGCCATCGGGCGAAAGTGCGGGTTCGGCAAAATAGGGTTTCGCAGTTGGTTCGGAGTTGGTTTGTGCATGCGTACACAGCCCTGAAACAAGCAACACCACAGGCGCTGCCCATTTCATCAGATACTTGTTCATGGATGTGGGTTTTTGGAAAGATTACTAGAAGGGCAAGCGGTTTAAAAGTAAGGGATTTAAGGGGAATGAAAAGCTGAAGCCTGTTCGTTTTTACGGGCTTATTTCAATCCTGCTTTCCTATTGTATTACCATTGCAGACCCTTGCATGGTAGTAGTTAGTGTACAGGATACTTCCTCCTGCTGTTGCCTGCATTTTTTACGCGGTCAGTACCGATAAAAATCCTAGCTTAGAAACCACATTATCCAACCTGTTGTTGCTCCCCTGAACGCTGGTTGTTTGCCTTTACAAAATTGATTACATGCACCGAAGAGTCTGGATCAAACAAGTGCTGCTGGCTGGTGGCGGTATGCTCATCGCCCCGGCGTTGGTGAATGCTGCCGGCGCCACCGAAGTGCCCCTGTTGCACCTGCGCATTTCCGCGGCCGAGGAAGCTCTGGTAGCGGCCCTTGCCGAAGCTGTTATTCCCACTACCGATACACCCGGCGCCAAGGCGCTGAACCTGCACCAGTTTGTGTTGAAGATGATGGACGATTGTGCCGCTCCCGTTGACCAGCAGCGCTTTCAAAACGGGCTGGCGCTGTTTGAACCTTTTGCGCAAAAACAGAGCTCCCTTGCTTTTGCCAGTAATGCCACACCACAGCAGGTACAGCTGCTGCGCACCATCCGCGACAGCAAGGAGGCACCTGCCGATCTCAGGTTTTTTGTAGACCAGGTGCGCCGCCTCACCATCCGGGGTTATGAAACTTCGGAGTATGTACTTACCAAGGTGCACCCCTACGAGCTGGTGCCCGGCAGATTTAATGGTTGTAAAAAAAACGGTAACGTATGAGCAGGTTTGCACAGGAATATGATGCCATTGTGATTGGCTCGGGCATGACTGGCGGCTGGGCTGCCAAGGAGCTTACCGAGCGGGGGCTGAAGACCCTGATGATTGAAAGCGGCCGCAATGTGGACCACATTAAGGATTACCCTACCACCAACATGATGCCCTGGGAGTTTGCCCACCGTGGCACCGTGCCCCAGGAACTCCGCGACCAGTATCCATCCACCAATACCCACTATATTTTTAGCGAAAGCACCCTGCATTTCTTAAAGAAAGATGCAGAGCAGGAGTATATACAGGACCGCCCATTCAGCTGGGTGCGTGGCGACCAGGTGGGTGGCCGCTCCCTGTTGTGGGCAAGGGCTACGCAGCGCTGGAGCGACTACGATTTTGGCGGCCCCTTGCGTGATGGCTATGCCGTGGACTGGCCCATCCGCTACAAGGATATTGCACTCTGGTACAGCCATGTGGAACGCTTCATTGGCGTGAGCGGCAACCGCGATGGATTGGCGTCCCTGCCTGATGGCGAGTTCCTCCCGCCCTTCGATCTGACCTGTGCCGAAAAGCATTTCCAGGGAAAGGTAAAGGCTGCCTATAAAGACCGGCACATCATCACCGGCAGGGTGGCTAATATTTCGGAGGCAAAAGACATCCACTACCAGCAGGGCCGCGCTACCTGCCAGCGGCGTACCATCTGCGAAAGGGGCTGCCCCTTTGGTGGCTATTTTTCCAGCAACGCCTCCACGATTCCCTGGGCAAAGAAGACGGGTAAGTTTACCCTGCTTACCGATAGCATTGTGCACTCCGTAATTTACGATGAGCAAAAACAAAGGGCTGTAGGCGTGCGGGTAATTGATAAAAAGACCGGCAATATCACGGAGTATGGCGCCCGCCTTGTTTCGGTAAATGCCTCGGCCATGAACTCCAACCTGGTGCTGCTCAATTCCACTTCGAACCGCTTCCCAAATGGCCTTGGAAATGATAATGGCCTGATGGGCACCCATATTGCCTTTCATTCCTTCCGGGGCCGCGTGATGGCCGATTACGATGGGTTGAAAGATTTTACTACTGATGGCCGCAGGCCTACATCGGGTTATATGCCCCGGTTCCGCAACCTGTTGAAACAAGAGGCGGATTTCCTGCGTGGTTATAGTGCTTCCATTCATTCCGATCGTTCGCATACGCTTTATGGCGATGATTTTGGCGAAAGCCTGAAGCGCAACATTATGAGCAAGGATTTAGGTCCCTGGCAGATATCGGCGCAGATGATGGGCGAAACCATTCCCAAAGCAACCAGCACTTTGCGCCTTGACCCGGATAAGAAAGACAAATACGGTATGCCGCAGTTGCGCTTTTCGGTGGGCTACGATGACAATGACGATAAGATGCAACAGGATTTTTATACGGAGTTGTCGGCTATGTTTGAAAAGGCGGGTTTCAAAAATATCCGCACCGGCGATACCAATCGAAAACCCGGCAACGAGAACCACGAGATGGGCGGGGTGCGCATGGGCCATGATCCCAAAACCTCTTTACTGAACAGGTGGAACCAGTTGCACCTTTGCAAGAACGTGCTGGTGACCGATGGCGCCTGCATGGTGTCCACTTCCACCCAGAATCCTTCGCTTACCTATATGGCTTTAACGGCAAGGGCTGTTGACCATGCTGTAGCGGAGTTGAAAAAGGGCAGCA
>NZ_MTFE01000010.1:4566716-4568235 GCF_001953305.1 Cnuella takakiae | reverse complement strand
CCTGCCATATGTCTTTATCATCCATCAGCCGCCGGCATTTTATCCGCAACACTTCGCTTGCATTTGGCAGCCTGATGCTGCCCCTGCCAAAAGGCCCGGCAAAGCTTTCTTTTTCAACCCTGGGATGCCCTGACTGGGACCTGCCCGAAATTTTGGTATTTGCCAAAAAGAACGGGTACCAAGGTATAGAACTGCGCGGTATTAAGAAGGACATGGTAATACCTGAAAGCCCGTGGATGTCGGCAGATATGCTGGGGCAAACCAAGGACATGATCAAACAAAGCGGATTGAAAGTGGTGGGGCTTGGTTCCTCGGCGCAACTACACCATACCGAGCCTGCAACTGCCGACAAGCACCTGGCTGAAGCCAGGCAATACATCGATTTGGCTGCAGCCCTTGGTTGTCCCAATGTGCGGGTGTACCCCGAAAAGCTTACCGAAGGTGGCGACAAGCAGGCCACCATGAAGCTGATTGGTGAAAGGCTGCTCATGCTGGGCGACTATGCCAAAGCACGCAAGGTGAATGTGCTGATGGAAACACACGGCGAGTTGCTGTACGCCAAAGACCTGGAGCAGGTGTTAAGCAGTGCACGCCACTCCAATGTAGGCATCATCTGGGATGTGGTCAATATGTGGGTGAAAACAAAAGAATCGCCAGCATCGGTATATCCCATACTCAAACCATACATCCGCCACGTACACCTGAAGGATATGGTATGGGATGGAGACAAGTTCAACTATGTGTTATTTGGCAAAGGCGTAGCGCCGGTGCGGGAAGCCATCACTGCATTGCAAAACGGCGGCTATAAAGGTTTCTACAGCTTTGAGTGGGAGAAGCGCTGGCACCCCGAGATTGCCGAGCCGGAACTGGCCATCGGGGCCTTCCCGCAGGCGTTCCGGAGTATGACGGGAACGGTGTGATAGCAGTTGCCGGTTGCCGGTATCTGGCAAAACCTGGTTTGAATCTATAAAGTTTATACAGAGGCCTGCGGGCCTCTTTTTTATGCGGTCAATATGAAGCTTGGGTTATGGGCAAAAGAAAGCCCACTGTGGAAACAGCGGGCGACTAACGATTGCTTGCCATATGAAAGAGTTCGAAGATCGGTTTTGTGCTGAGCGGTACAGCTTGCTAAGAAACTTGTTTTTTTAGCGTTGTTTCTTAATGCAAGTTTACTGCGTTGTAAAAAATGTCTGAAACCATAGTTGGTTCTGTTTTATTGTGGCTACCGGTGTTAGGGATTGCTGAAAGTAGCCGTGGTGGCGGGTTTGGGCGGTTTGATGCTGATATGTCCAACTATTGTTGGGGTTTCAGAAAATAAGGGTTTACACCGCGCTCTTTGTGAGGTCTTGTTGGTAGGAGTGGTGGTACAATAGCTATAGGCCGCGCTGCTCTTTTCGAATGAATTTAAGAAGTGAAGTAGGTAGGCGTAGTTGGGCATTGCCCTGATAGTGCCTTGGAAGATTTGGGGCGTAGTATAAGTGCCAGGTTTTTTGTAGGTATGTTCTATACAGTTTGATGG
>NZ_MTFE01000010.1:4473802-4566706 GCF_001953305.1 Cnuella takakiae | reverse complement strand
GCCAGGCAAGCGCAAAGGGTCGCAAAGAAAACCTTTGCGCTTGCCTGGCGCCCTCTTTGTACTCTTTGCGATACTCAAAAATGTATAATGGTGCATTGCTATATTATGCATACAATGATCAGGCAAAACAGCAACCGGCAACTTGCATTCCGCTCCCTAACTTCTCAGTTCCACCACTTCCCTTAGTTTTTTCAATGCTTTTGCAATGTGCTTTTCTACGGTGCTTACCGACAGGTTCATCTTGTCTGCGATCTCCTGGTTGCTTAAGTTCTGTTCGCGGCTGAGGCGAAATACCACGCGACATTTTTCGGGGAGCCTGCTGATGGTTTGTTCGATGTCTTGGGCCAGTTGTTTGCTTTCCAAAGCCAGTTCGGCAGGTGGGGTGACAATGCTCTGTTTCTGCCGCAGTTTCAGGTCGAGGTTTTGTTTTCTTTTTTGCTGGCGGTACAGGTCCACCATGCGGTTGCGGAGCAGGGTAAATAAGTAGCCGGAGAGGTGTTCGGTGCTGCCAATCGCTGTTCGTTTCTGGTACAACTGCACCAGCACTTCCTGCGCCATTTCTTCGGCGTATTCGTGGCAGCCCAGTTGCTGCCAGGCAGCCCGGTACAGTTGCGGGTAATACCGTTTGTAAATAATATCGAAGGCGCTCGGTTGTCCTTCTTTAAGCAAACAAAATAGTTCCGGGTCAGATAAGCAGGCGGGTGTTTTCAACTTATGATAAGTTTACTTATGTGATAGGGATTTGGCCTGCAACCGTTGTATGTTTTAAAGAAACAAAAAAAAGTTAAATAATGAGTGGCGGTTTTTTGTTTTTTGTTCGTTGTTCTATTGTAATCACCAATCTTTTATTCGTTTTAATGTGGAGGCCTTCCCTTGTGGAAAGATTGATTTTCCTTTTCTCTTCTTGCCATGTGAATAAACCTGTGCTATCGGGCTATGATGCCTAGCCTGTATGCACGCCTGGTGCTTGCTGCACAAGGGCGTTGTGTACAACCCTTTTCCCTTTTTACTAAAACCAACAGCACATGAGCAACAAATCGCATGTGGGCAGGAAAGCTATACCCATGTCTTTCCGGCCCCTAAAATTTCACCGCGCTGGCTTAATGATTTTACTACTGCACTGTACTGCCATGCAGGTGCAGGCTGCTCCGCCAAACCCTTCCGACAGCACCTGGCGTCAAAACCAGGTCACTGTATCGGGTACTGTAACCGATGACAAAGGCGCACCCCTAGCAGGTGTAAGTGTAAAAGTGAAAGGCACCGGCATTGGCACCAGTACCAACAGCAGCGGCAGCTTTTCGCTGAAATGCGAGGAAAGCGCAACACTGGAGTTTTCTTCCATTGGTTTTGCATTAAAAGAACTGCCTGCAAAAGCAGCTGCTTCGGGTTCTGTATCGGTGATGCTGTTTTCCAGTGCATCCACCCTGTCGGAAGTAGTAGCGGTAGGTTATGGTACCGCAGGCAAAAAAGAATTCACCGGATCCATTGCCACCATCAGCGGCAACTCGGTGAAAGAAGCGCCGGTGCAAAGCTTCGACCAGGCACTGGCTGGACGTGCCGCTGGTGTCAATATCACGCAACCCAATGGTGTGCTCAACAACGCCCCCGTTATCCGCATCCGTGGTATCAATTCCATTTCACTCAGTTCCTATCCATTGGTAGTGGTAGATGGCGTGCCCATCAACACCGGTGAAGTGTCCGCCAGTGCCAACGTAACCAACAACCCGCTTTCAGGTATCAACCCTTCCGATATCGAGTCCATCTCTGTTTTGAAGGATGCCGCTTCTACTTCCATCTATGGCTCGCGGGCTGCTGCAGGGGTGTTGCTTATTACCACTAAAAAAGGAAAGAGCGGCAAGGCCAAGGTTACCTACGATGGCTGGGTATCGCTTTCCAAACCCATGCGCCTGCCCAAGCTGCTGAACGCCGAGCAGTATATGATGCTGAAAA
Organism: Cnuella takakiae; assembly: GCF_001953305.1. Lineage (GTDB taxonomy): Bacteria > Bacteroidota > Bacteroidia > Chitinophagales > Chitinophagaceae > Flavisolibacter > Flavisolibacter takakiae. Next base: position 4,564,756 of record NZ_MTFE01000010.1, on the reverse strand, counting down.
ATGAAGCGGTGCTTAATGCAAAGATCCTGGGTGGTAATGCCAACAACCCCAACGTAGCATCTGAGCTGTTTTTTCCAACCTATAACCAGGATGGCAGCATCGTAAATACCAATTGGTACGACCAGGTGTACCAGGATGCTGTATCGCACAACCACAGCCTTTCTGTGTCGGGTGGATTGGAAGCTACCACCTACTTCTTTTCAATGAACTACAGCGACCAGAACGGTTTTATCAAGACCAATAATTTCAAGCGCAAATCGGCAAGGTTTAACCTCAATCATAAGGCCACCAGCTGGCTGAGCCTGGGTGCCAATATGAGTTATAACAATAGCTTCAACGCTTCGCCCAACACCGGTTCGCTCAATGGTAATGCATTCCAGATAACCGGCCTGGCACGCCTGGCTTTGCTGACCTCCCCCAATGTATATGCACGCAACCCCGATGGAACCTACAACCTCAGTACCACCAATACTATGGGTATGGGCAACAACAGGATCGTGAGTAATTTTTACAACCCCCTGCCGCTGCTCGACCTGGATAGTTATACATCGGAAAACGACCAGCTGCTGGGAACCTTTAGTGCTACCGCCAAACTGCTGCCCGGCCTTGAAGCCAAAACCAGCTATGGCATCGACATGCTGAAGGTGGAAAACAAAACTTTCAACAGCCCTGTGCATGGGCCCGGTTATTCCGACAGGGGCATTGCAACCAATGCACTCACACACCTTAATAGCTGGAACTGGATCAATACCCTTACTTACCAGGCCAAGCTGGCCCGCAACCACAACCTGTCTGCCCTGTTGGGTTATGATGTGCAGTCTTACCACAACAGCCGCTGGGGCGCTACCCGCTCCGGTGCATCCGATCCTTTCTTCAACGAGTTTGAAGGCAGTTTTGGCCGCATACAGCCCATCACCAATACCGTGATTGCAGATAAGGCTTATGCCTCTGTTTTCTCGCGTTTGACGTATGATTTTAAAAAGCGCTATTTCTTTACCGTCAACTTCCGTCGCGATGGCAACTCGGCACTGGGTGCCGATAAAAAGTATGGCAACTTCGGTGGCGTATCGGGTGGCTGGACACTTTCGCAGGAGGAATTTTTCCAGAAGTCAAAGCTGGCCAATGTGGTCAACAATGCAAGGCTGCGTGCCAGCTGGGGCAGGGTAGGTAATGGCAACCTCTCCAATCCATTTGCATCGCTGATGCTGTATAGCTCCTCGCTGTATGGTGCGGCCCCCACCTGGAACTTTTCGCAGGCAGGCAACCCCAACTTAGGTTGGGAAACCAGCGACCAGACAAATGTGGGTATCGACCTGGGCCTGTTCAACGACCGCATACAGATGGAGGCCACTTATTTCAAGAACAATATCAACGGCCTTATCCTGAGTGCGCCGCAAAGCCCCTCGAAAGGTATCCCGGGCAATGCCATCCTGGAGAACGTAGGTGCGATGTACAACAAGGGTTTTGAATTCGCTATTTCGGGTGCGGTATTGCGCAACCGCAAGCTCTCCTGGAACACATCTTTCAATATTACTTTGATCAAGAACAGGGTGACCGAACTGGCAGGTGGCGGCCTCGATATTGTGGGTACTACCAGCACCGCTGCCGAAACTACCAATATCACCCGCCTAGGTTATAGTGTGGGTTCTTTGTTTGGTGCCAAAACCGCAGGTGTGAACCCTGAAAACGGCCAGCGTATTTTCATCAACAAAGCAGGGCAGAAGGTTCAGTACAGCCATGTGGTGGCACCCGGCCAGAGCCGTTGGACCTACCTGGATGGCACTGCTGCTGCGCCCATTACTGCTGAAGATTTTGGTGTGCTGGGCAATGCCCTGCCTACCTGGTACGGCGGTTTCAACAATAATTTCAACTATGGCAATTTCGACCTGAGTGCCAGCATCACCTACTCGGGTGGCAACTATGTGCAGAACGGTACCCGTGGCACCCTGCGCGACCAGCGTTTTTGGAACAACGGCGTGATCGCACTCGAACGCTGGACTGCCAAAGGACAGGTAACCGATATGCCCCGCGTGGTGTATGGCGACCTGCTTTCCAACGGTTCTTCCTGGCCTATTGCTGCCAACGTGGAGCGGGGCGATTTCCTGAAAATGAAATCCATCAGCCTGGGTTACCGCATACCGGTTGAAAAGATTGCACAAAGTGGTATTGCTTCCATCCGGGTGTATGCACAGGTGTTCAATGCCTTTATCCTCACCAATTACACCGGTTCTGATCCCGAGATTTCATCCAATGGTAACTCCAATCTTACACCCGGTGTGGACAAGAACTCGGCGCCGCAGGGACGTACCTATACCCTTGGTTTGAACATTGGTTTTTAACGCCAAAAACAACAGTAATGAAGCTATTGAATACGTATCGCAATAGAGGGCTGGCCCTGGCAGCAGCATGTCTTTTGCTGGGCCTTGCATCCTGCAAGAAAGAATCCGAACTGCTCAACCCGGCTCCCGAAACATCTATCCTTGATGTTACTGCTTTTGAAACCCCCGACCGTGTGCTGGGCCTGGTAAACGGCATGTACACCAAGGTAAAAGATCCGCAGTTTTATGGCGGCAAATACGTGATGTATGGCGACTTCAGGGGTGAAGAATTCATCAACCGCACTGCCAATATTTTCACCGGTTACGATACCTGGAGCCATACCCTCAACTCCTCTTCCAACGAAGTGCAGAACCTATGGATCGCAGCTTATGGCGCCATCAACGCCTGCAATGTTTTTTTGCAGGGCCTTGCCGATAACAACAGCAAGGTGGCGCCTGCGCTGGCAAAGCAATACGAAGGCGAAGCGAAGTTTTTGCGGGCCCTGAGTTATTTCAGCCTGGTAACCTTGTATGCAAAACCCTATGTTGCCGACAATGGCGCGTCGCCTGGTTTGCCGCTGCGGCTGAAGGCGGAAGTGTCTTCTGCCAACAACGACCTCGCACGCAGCAAGGTGGCAGATGTGTATGCTCAGATCATCAAAGACCTGGATGAGGCAGAAGCATTGCTGCCACTAACATTAGGCTCCGATTTGCTCAACACCACCAGGGCGCACCGCAACAGTGCCATTGCTCTTAAGACAAGGGTTTACCTCAACATGGGTAATATGTCCAAAGTGATTGAAGAGTCAAAGAAGATCGTGAGCGATGTGGCACCCTTTAAAGCACTTACAGGTGTGGCGCACCAGTTGCAGGATGATATCAAGGTGGTGTTCAATTCCAACTATACCACTACCGAGTCTGTCTTCTCCATGCCCATGACGGAGCTCAATTCGGCAACAGGCCAGAATGCTCTGGGCTTTATTTTCAATGCAGCACCCATTGGTAATTCGGAGTACAGTGTGAACCCATCGGGCATTATGGGAAATGCCGAATTCAAGACCACCGATGCAAGGCGCAGCTTTCTGGTTACATCCGGCACGGCTACCTTCCTGCGCAAGTACAACAAGCCATCGCCCTACACCGATTATGTGCCGGTGATCCGTTATTCGGAAGTGCTGCTCAACTATGCCGAGGCGCTGGCAAAGACAGGTGATATGGAAAAGTCGCGGGTACTGCTGGCTGCTGTACACCGCCGCTCAGATCCCACCTATACTTTCCCCGAAGCAAAGATCAGCACACAGGATGCATTGATCGCGTCCATCCTGCTGGAGCGCCGCATCGAGTTCCTGGGCGAAGGGCTTCGTTCCAACGACCTGTTGCGCAACCTGGAAACGATCCCGGCCAAAGGAAGCAGCAGCCTTACGGCACCTGCCGTTCCGTCCACCAGCCCTTCCTATATTTTTCCACTACCCAATGCTGAAATATTAACGAACAGGCTGCTCTGAGTACCCCGGCCCTGTCCGCTTCCTGGCTGTTGGCGGCAGGGCCTTTTTTAAGTGCAAAGTTTGAAGTACAAAGTACAAAGTGCATAATCGCATTGTTGCATAACAATTGCCTGGCGCATTATTCAGTAGCTGCTAATACTGTTTTGTTTCTTGCCTTGAATGTCTTGAAGCTTGAAGCTAGCAACTTGCAGCTATTTCCACATCCGCTTTGCAACTGTAATTATCATCCGTGTCATCCGTGCTATCTGTGAGAAAAAACATTACAAACTCCACATCCCATTCATCAAACCCTGTATCATGAAATTTTTCCAACCCCAATTCCGCGCTGCCCGCAAGTGGGCCATGGGCGTCCTGCTGGTAGCCGGCACTTCGGCATTAGCCCCGCAAATCGCAATGGCGCAAGCCAAGCTGCCGCCGCAAAAAGTGGCTGCACTCAAGAAAGAGTTGATGACTGAAATAGAAAACCAGAAAGTTTTTACCCAGCAGATGGTGGACATGGTGTTTTCCTTTGGCGAACTGGGCTTCCAGGAAGAGGAAACATCGAAGTACATCACGGGCATTTTAAAGGAAAATGGTTTTGCTGTTGAAAGCGGTATTTCCGGTGTTCCTACGGCATGGCTGGCCAAGTGGGGATCGGGCAAACCCGTGATTGCCGTGGGCAGCGATATCGACTGTATTCCCAAGGCTTCGCAAAAACCGGGTGTGGCTTACCACGATCCCATCATCGATGGCGCACCGGGTCATGGCGAGGGGCATAATGCAGGCGTGCCGTTGAATGTAACCGCGGTGCTGGCACTCAAAAAGATCATGGAACGCGAAAAGATTCCCGGCACCATTGTGTTGTGGCCCGGTGTTGCCGAAGAGCAACTGGGCACAAAGGCCTACTATGTACGCGATGGCTATTTCAAAGATGTGGACGCCTGCATTTTTACCCATGTAGGCAATAATATGGGGGTGTCGTATGGTGATGGTGGCGGCAATGGGTTGGTATCTGTGAAATTCAGCTTTGACGGCGAAGCGGCCCATGCCGGTGGCGCACCCTGGCGGGGCAAGAGCGCACTGGATGCCGTGGAGCTGATGAACGTGGGCTGGAACTTTCACCGCGAGCACCTGGAGCCCACGCAGCGTTCGCACTACGTTGTGGTGGATGGCGGCGACCAGCCCAACGTGGTGCCCTCAAAGGCCTCTGTGTGGTATTATTTCAGGGAGCGCACCTATCCCAAGATCAAGCAGATGTATGATGATGCAATGAATATTGCTAAAGGTGCAGCGATGATGACCGGTACTAAAATGAATTATACCGTATTGGGCAGCGCATGGCCGGGGCATTTTAATAAACCCATTGCCGAAGCCATGTACCAAAACATCAAGCAGGTGGGGCTGCCGCAGTGGAGTGCCGACGACCAGGCCCTTGCCCGTGCCGTGCAGAAAGAAGTGGATGCACCCAAGGTGGATGGCCGCGGTAAAAAAGTTGACGGCCTCGAAACAGAAGTGGATACCATCGGCACACCGGTGAAGTTTTCCATGGGTGGCGGCTCCGATGATATCGCCGACATTTCCTGGAATGTGCCCACAGTGGTTTTGCGTTTTCCTTCCAATATTCCGGGCCTTCCGGGCCACCATTGGGCCAATGCCATATCGATGGCCACACCCATTGCACACAAGGGCGTAACGGCCGCGGCAAAGGCAGAAGCCATGACCCTGCTCGACCTCTTTGTGCAGCCCACGGTATTGCAACAGGCATGGACTTATTTCAAGGACGTGCAAACAAAAGACACCAAGTATGTAGCGTTGGTTTCGGAAAAGGACAAGCCCGCCATTTTCCTCAACAAGGAGATCATGGCGCAGTACCGCCCGGAGATGAAAAAGTATTATTACGATCCTTCCAAATACAAAACATACCTGGAGCAGCTGGGGATCAAATATCCAACCCTGCGTGCTGCCGATCTCACCAGGCAATAGTTTCTTAAATCCTGGGTTTTAGTAGTAACGGTCGCCTGGCAGGGCGGCCGTTTTTGTTCGGCGGCAGATGGTTACTTTTGAGTAGATTCTCCAGCTGGTACAGGCTGAAGGAAATTCAATAAATATTATGCTGCAGAAAATAACGATTGTCCTACTGGCTGCCATTGGCCTGGGCGGTACAGTTGCCGCCCAGGATTACCGCAAAGAAGCTTACCGACCCCAGATCCATTTCTCGCCCAAAAGCGGGTGGATGAACGACCCCAACGGAATGGTGTACCACAAGGGGGTATACCATATGTTTTACCAGTTCTATCCCGATTCCACCGTATGGGGACCCATGCACTGGGGGCATGCCACCAGCCGCGATTTGGTGCGCTGGCAACATCAGCCCATAGCACTATACCCCGATAGCCTGGGTTATATCTTTTCAGGCAGTGCGGTAGTAGATGCGGCCAATACATCTGGCCTGGGCAAAGAGGGAAAGGCACCGCTTGTAGCCATTTATACCTACCACGATACTGCGGGTGAAAAGAAGGGCCGCAAAGATTTTCAAACCCAGGGTATAGCCTATAGCAATGATGATGGTAAAACCTGGACCAAGTACAGCGGCAACCCGGTATTGCGCAACCCAGGCATTGTTGACTTCCGCGATCCCAAAGTGATGTGGTATGCGCCGGATAAGAAATGGGTAATGACCCTGGCCACAAAGGACCGGATTACTTTTTACAGCTCGCCCAATCTGAAAGACTGGACCCGCGAAAGTGAATTTGGCGCCACCATCGGTGCGCATGGCGGTGTGTGGGAGTGCCCCGACCTGTTCCAGTTGGAACAGGGTGGAAAAAAGCACTGGGTGCTGCTTGTAAACCTTAACCCGGGCGGACCAAACGGAGGTTCGGCAACCCAGTATTTTATTGGTGATTTTGATGGTACCGCCTTTACCCCTGCAGATACAGCTACACGATGGTTGGATTATGGGCCCGATGAATATGCGGGCATTACTTATGCCAACACCGGCGACCGTAAGGTTTTCATTGGCTGGATGAGCAACTGGCTCTATGGCCAGCAGGTGCCTACCGAAAAATGGCGGAGTGCCCTCACCATTCCCCGCGACCTTTCGCTGGCTGCTGCAGGAGGTAAGTTGTATGTTGCATCCAAACCATCAAAAGAATTAGCTACGCTGGCAAAGCCTGCAACTACACTGAACCAGCTGAAAGCAGGCAATGCTTCCTTTGTCAAAACCTTCTCATTACCTGCACGGCTGGAACTGCAAACCGAGCAGTTGCAGGATTTTCAACTGGTGTTTAGTAACGATGCCGGAGAGGAGTTGATAGTAGGTTATGATAAGACAGCCAACCAGTATTTTGTGGATCGCAGCAAATCGGGCAAGGTTGATTTCAATAAGGACTTTGCAGGCCGCCATACAGCGCCGCGTTTCGCAACCGCAAAAAATACGGATCTGACTTTAGTAATTGATCATGCTTCGTTAGAGCTGTTTGCTGATAAAGGCCTGAGTGTGATGACGGAGATATTTTTTCCTTCCAGTTCTTACAACAAGGTGGTGCTAAAAGGTAGCACAGGCTTTCAGCAGGTGCGCTATTGGCCATTAACTTCTGCGCTCTAACTAAAGATCTGTTCAAAGCAATTCCATACAACAATGCCCCGCAATATTGCGGGGCATTGTTGTATGATAGGGGGATGCTGTTTTTAAAAAAGGCTACTAAATACCGTGCAATTTATACCGCCTTACTTGTAGCTAACAGCTTGCAGCTACTCCTGTATGCATTACTCATTATCAAACTGCTGGTACAGGTTCCAGCCATCCCCTGCACCGCGGAATACTTTTGTTTCCAGCCCGTTTTTGTAGGTGATATAATATTCGGTACCGGCCTGATCGGTTACCAGTTCAAATAGTTCTGCTACATAAGCATTTGCTTTTTCTGCCTGCACATCTTTGATCAAAGCCAGTGGCAGCTGGTCCAAGGTAATATTGCGCGATATGCCTATAAAGGAGCCATCGAGGTTGTAAAACACTTCCATGAATTTTCCCTGCATGTTTAAGCTGGCCTTATAATAGTTGTTGGTAGCGCTCCAACGTACTTCTGATACATTGGTGAAATGCTGGTTCAGGTCTTTTACAATCGCTTCTGGAACCGTATTTCCAGTAGCAGCGATTGTTGTTGTAGTCAGCAGCATAATGGCGATGGCGAAGGAGATTAATTTCTTGTACATGGTTTATGGTTTTGTTTGTTTTTGTTGATAACAATACAAACCTACTATCCGGTTGCAGCATATTTTCTTTAATGAGACCAGTGAGCGGAACATTGCGATCAATCAGGCAACTTAACAGAAATTAACACGGTGAGGTTATTGAAGCTGCAAGTTTCATTGACCATTCCAGTACAATAGGAGCGGTTGTAAACAGCAAAGCGGGGAACGCTGGCTGCTACAGGGTGCTCCTCATTGCTGTTAGGGTCTGTGGTTTTCATTTAGGCTAGGTAATGTTTTTGCGGGTACAAGTCAGTAAAAGAATAATGGCGTTTTCAGATAGCGCTTCCCATTCGATGGTATCGGTGTTCCATAGCAACAGGCTGTCGCCGCGTTCCAACAAGCGGTACTATACTTCAAATGCCCCTTCAATAATGTAAGCAAGCAGGCAATCATCTTTTCGATGGTGCAATTGGTCTTCCACTCTGCCAGCATATATGCCCAGTTGAAAACTGCATGTTGTGTTTGGATCAGCTGCAATAGGGGATACAAGTGTACCAAAGTGCCGGCTCAGCTCAATTGCATATACGCCTGTGTTGCCAACATTGCCTGCAATATGGATTGCTAAAACATTGGCAAGCCCGGTTGTTGAAGAGTTGTGCAGGGTAAATGGTTGGCCTGCCTGTTGGGTAATCACCAGGAGCGATCCTGCCGCTATAACGTATTCTGGAGTTATGTCTTTCCTGTACCTGATGGCACCTGCTGTTGGTAATAATACAAGTGTGCCTGTTGCAGGGACATGGAGTGTAAGGGTAGTATCTGCTGCCAGCGTATGCTCGGCAAATGTTTGCAGACCGCAGTCAAATGGTAATTGTTCCGGCGTCTTTATAGCAAAGCTGCTGCGCCATTTGTTGTTTTCCTTAATTGCTCTTTGCGCTGCCGGAACAAACCATGCTTTTGTTGTATCCGCTTTCAGGTTCAAGCCGCAACGGTTATGAGGTGGTTAAGCACATACCCATTTTGTATACTCCCGGTAAGTGTGGCCAGTTCACTTGCCAGTGAGTCGGCAAATACATTGTCCCTGGTGTTGGAAGTGTCCTGCGTGCCACGTGTATATTACTGCGTTGCTGTGGTGTAAACGGTATTGCACACATCGGTAGGAAAGGCGATCTGTGTAACCAGCAGCGAGCTGCCACTGGCATCGTAAATATGCACATGGATATGCGGCGCCCTGCCCGAGTACCAGCCCGGGAAAATGCTGGTGAACTCCACCAGCCCGTTTGCATTGGTGGTTTGCCGGCCACGCAGGAAGTGCACTGAAGTGAAATTAGCCTGCTGCATGCCTGTGCCGCCATACTACGAGTAGTAGCCATCTTTATCACAATGCCAGATGTCCACGATGGCGCCTGCCAGCGCAGCGCAACTGTTCTTGCTGTTGTTGATGGTAATACGAATGGTGAGGGGTACGCCGGGACGGTCGCTGCGGATATCATTTGTAACGAGCGATGAAGGCGTTTTAGTGGGAAAAGGACCAGCAGTTTCCATGGGTGATATCGTGCAGGAGTCGCTGCTTGTAGGGGTACCGGTGGCGGTGTTGCTGTTGTTGGGAGTAGTGCTGCTGTTGGCGGATATGTCCTCTTTGTTGCAGGCACTGATCAGTGGGGTGATGGTACCTGCGCCCAGTGCGGCAAAGAGGCCTTTGCGGAGGAAGTCTTTTCGTTGCATAGGTTTTGTTTCGGGGTTTGCGTAGTTGGGACTACCATACTACGGAAAGTTTAATGGGTTTCATCTGGCAGTGCGCCACTAATCGGTGCAATTGGGAAATGTACCGGTAAGTGCTCCTGGTTTCCGCGGTCAAATGCCCATATGTAACAGCAGTAGGGTAGGCCTGCTCCAGTTGCCGGTAAAAAAGTGCCGCCTGCCGATAAACAGCTCTTGTTGCGGTGGAAAGTTTTTTATTTGTATATGCGCCAATCCCAGTTAATCCGTGTGGCGGTTCATGTAGGCGGCTGGTTATTGCTGGTAAGCTTGCTTGCCGGTTTCATCAGCCTGACCAGCCACGAGGGTGAGCGGCTCTTCCGCATATTGCCGTCCACTGCCTTGTTGTACCTGGCTGGTTGTGTTGCCATTTACTACCTCAATACCCTTGTGCTGTTACCCAACCTGTACATGCGCGACAGGCAGTTGGCCTACCTGGGTGTGTTTCTGTTGTTGCTGGCTTTGGTGTTCATCAGCAAACCTTTGGATGTATTGATACTCGATCATGTGGGTCACCGGGGTGGGATCCTGCACAAGCCTCCACCGGGCATGATGCGGCCGCCGGGTGGAGGGCCGCCCCAACGCCCTAAGATCGATATCATCAGCATCACGCTGTTTACCATGTTGTGGGCGCTTGGCTTTGGCCTGCGTATTCAAAAGCAATGGCGGATCATGGAGCAGCGGGCCATACAGGCAGAGGCCGATAAAGCCAACGCGGAACTCTCCTTTGTAAAAGCGCAGATCAACCCGCACTTCCTGTTCAATACCCTGAATAATATTTATTCGATGGCGGTTACCGGTAGTGCGCACACTGCAGTTTCCATTATGAAGCTTTCGCAGATCATGCGCTACCTGACGGAGATGGCAGCACAGGATGAAGTGCCGCTACAGGAAGCTGTTGCCTGCCTTACCGATTTCATTGATTTGCACCGGCTGCGATTTGGTCCGAAAGTGGCCATCGATTATTCCATAAAAGGCAACCTTGAAGGCAAACAGGTGATTCCGCTGGTATTTATCACTTTTATTGAAAACATGTTTAAATACGGCGTGAGTGCACACGAACACTCACCCATAAAAATTGACCTGGAGGCTACACCTGGTGGTGTGCGTTTTTATTGTGAAAACAAGATCATGCGCAAACCCCGTCCGGGTGAAAGCACCGGTATTGGGCTTGACAATGTGACCAAACGGCTGGCTTATGCTTACCCCGGCAAACACCGGCTGGATATCAGTGATGCGGACGGATATTTCCGGGTAAAGCTGCAGTTGGATATTTAGGTATTGTAGCTTGTTACGCAACACGATAAGCCGAGCCTCCGTTTTTAGTTGAACTTTGATCCTGCATTTGGGTGAATTGAATAAATGCTGTTTGCATTTTCAGTACTGTTTTTAAATGAAGATTATGCCCCTTTCCTGTATTGCCATCGACGACGAACCTCTTTCCCTGCAACTGGTGAAAACCTATGTGGCACAGTTCCCCGATCTGGAGTTAAAGGCTGTATTTGATGATGCGCTTGCCGCCCGGCAATGGCTGTCGCAGCACCCGGTGGACCTGCTGTTTATTGACATCAATATGCCTGATATTACCGGCCTTGAGCTGGTGCGTGGTTTAGCCCACAAGCCGATGGTTATTTTCATTACGGCACACAAAGAGTTCGCTTATGACGGCTTTGAGCTGGATGCCATCGATTACCTGCTCAAGCCCGTTGACCGCGAACGTTTTGGTAAAGCGGTTCATAAAGCAATCGAGTATCATTCTTTCCGTACAGGGCAGCCAACTCCCGAGCCCGATGTGATTTTTGTGCGCTCCTCTTACCAGTTGGTGAAGATCAAACTGGCGGATATTGAATACCTCGAAAGTGTGGAGGATTATGTAAAGATTCATTTCGCCACCGGGCGCCCTGTGATGACCTTGCTGGCGCTGAAATCCATGCTGGAAAAGTTGCCTTCGCAGCGCTTTATCAGGGTGCACCGCAGCTACGTGGTTTCGCTTGATAAAGTCAAGTCGGTAGTCAATAAAAAAGTACAGCTAACCAAAGATCAGGTGCCAGTTAGCGATTCCTATTTTCCTGCCATCAAGCATTTGCAGGTAAAGTGATTTTGTTGGGTTAAGCAAAACTAGAGCAATACTTTTCCTGCCTTGCAACCTGCAACCCGCTTCCCCTTCCTCACTGTTCACCGATACATTCCTTCTTTCTGCCGACACATAGCCTGCCTGCTTTAAACTTTCTTTTTCCACAAGCTTCTAGTGGTTGTGTGCACACCCAACAACCCATAGCGCTGCTCTTTTTACTGAGCGGCAGCTGCAGGTAATCTAATCCTTAAGCAATTCAATCATTCAAAAAACTTGTATCAGATGAACATCCAATCCAACAAACTGGTGGCTACGCTTTTTGGTGCGCTGGCGCTTATTTTCACTGCCTGCCAAAAGGAAGAAGTATCCTCATCGGTTGATGAACTTTCCGTTTCGGCCAGCACCATTGCCGTTGCCGCCACTTCTTCCGCAGCTGGTATTTCGGGTACTTCGGGCAGCACTACCGACTCGGTGTACATCCTGCATGGCTGCGGCCGCAACACCAATATGGCTGCTACCAGCCTGTCGGCTATGCCTGCTTCCGTAGAAACCTATCTTACCACCAACTATGCGGGTTATACCCTGTACAAAGCCCTGGCTGTGTACGACAGCAGCAATGTATTGCAATCATTTATTGCAGTGGTTTATTACAACGGCAAACCAGTAGCCCTCAAATTTGACGCTACCGGCAACTTTGTGCAGGTGCTGGAGCAAAGGGAGAAGGGGGATGTTCCCGGCAGGGGCTGGCACAATGGTGGCCGCTTTCAACACCGCAACGGCCTGGGTAAGGATAGCGTTGCCATCAGTGCACTGCCTGCCACTATCCTCAGCTCCTTTACCAGTGCTTACAATACCGACACCCTGGTGAAAGCCTTCCGTTCTGCCGATAGCGGTTATGTGCTGTTGTCGCGCAATAATGGGCTTTATGCAACTGCCTACACCGGTGCCGGTGTGTATGTGAACCGCATCACCCTGAACAGGGAAAAAGGCCAGGTGACCAGCGTTGATGCTGCCGCCTTGCCAGCTTTGATTACCAGTTATCTCAGTGCTACTTACCCGGGGTATGTATTCAACAAGGCTTTCAGCATCAGGGTCAACGGCATACTTAAAAGTTATGTAGTGGTAATTGATGCCAACAATACCCGCTATGGGCTAAGCTTCGACAGCGGCGGAAGTTTCGTAGCCCTCAAGACCATTCACTGATGGTGGGCGCTCGTGTAAATCCAATGCATACCGGTGGCGGTTGTCGACGGGGTGCCGGGTTTATGTGCGGGGAAAGGCCATAGACTATAGACCATGGTCCATGGTCCATGGTCCATGGTCTATAGTCCTGTTTCTATTCATACTTTTTTCGTTTTCCTTTTGAATATCCGCCTTTATGTGGGTGCAACCGTGCTCTTTTTCTTGCAAACGTTTTTTGATTTTGTTGTTTTTATGTTGCGGCTTAGTGCCTGCCTTTGCAGGTCATATTGCCGGTGGTGAACTGTCCTACAGTTTTGGTGGTATTACCAATGGTAGTTACCAGTATGCCGTTACCCTGAAGTTGTACAGGTTATGTAATGCCGACAAGGCTTTCAACAATTCGGTTGTGGTAGCCATTTTCAACAAAAGCGACAACAGCCGGGTATCTAACCATACCGTTGCACGCACCAAAACGGAAACCATCAGCCTTACCAACCCCAATCCCTGTATCACCAACCCGCCCGCGGTTTGTTACCAGGTTGCTTATTATAGGAATTGGGTTACAAGATTTTGACAAAGCATAAAACGCGTGACGAACTATGGTTGCTACTACACAACTTTCCGATGAAGAACTGGTGCTGCAGGTGCGCCTGGGATGTGAGCGTTCTTTTACGCTGCTGTTGCGCAGGCATCAACCCCTGTTGAACCGCATTGCATGCCGTTATGTAAAAGATTTCATGCTGGCCGAAGACCTGGTGCAGGAGATTTCCATCCGCATGTACACGGCCATCCGTGCAGGCCGCTATAGTGAGGAAGGTAAATTTGTGGTTTGGCTGAAAAGGGTAGGGCGTAATATCTGTTTGGATTATCTGCGCAAGCCCAGCCTGCCCTGTATACATCCTGAAGTGTTACCTGAGGTCCACCAAGTTCATGCGCCTTCACCCGAAGACCTGCTTATAGCCCGGCAAACCCACCAGCAGGTGCGTAAGCTGGTAACTCAATTGCCCGATACTTTGCGGCAGGTGGTGTATTACCGCCATTATGAAGAAATCAGTTACAAGGAGATTGCAGCAAAGATGGGTACCAGTATCAATACTTCCCTGGGGCGGATGCGTTATGGGCTGAAGCACCTGCGTAACGGTTACCTGCTGCAATAAAACCCGCAAAAAATTTTTATGGCAAGCGATCATTTGCGCCCGCTGTTTTTACAGTGGGCTTTTTTATCGGGGAAGCGGGTGTAATGCTTCTCATCGCTGTTAAAACGAAACCGTTGAGTGGGATTGCGGACACTTTGCTTTTTCAAAAACTATGGTTGAAACTGTAGGTTCCTGTTGTTGGCATGCTACCCCGGGCACATGAACTTCCTGTTTGTTGCAATTGAATCGGACTTAATATTTACCTTTTAGCTATCATTTATTGAAATCGTGAAACAGAGTCGGATGCCGGGTACATTGGTGATTCAAAATGGCAAGATTGGCCAATTGGCAAATGCTGTATCCCGTCAGGATGCTTATAAGTTCCTGAGGGATCTGCAGTGGCTTTTCAGTTGGTGATTGATCCTGTTCCGTAGCATCGTATTGTGGAAGAATTAGAAAAGCCGTGTAGGTTGGTGAATGCCGTTATAACTATTCAGAATTGCCTTAATCTTGTGGTCACCTGTTTTCATTTTTACTACTCCTATATGAAACAATTGTTTGCTTTATTGTTGTTCGTTTTCTTTTTTCCAACTCTTTTATTTTCCCAAAACTTAAAAGGACCACAACAATTTGCTGCGGCAAATAATCTTGCGGAAACAGGGTTTTCGGCCGAAAGGTTGAAGCGGATCGATCATTGGATAGAAAATTTTGTTGCCGCAGGCAAGGCACCCAATGTTGTGGTTTTTGTTGCGCGCAACGGCAGGGTAGTTTACCACAAGGCTTTTGGATACAGCAATATTGCGCAGCAGAGAAAGGCAACAACAGGCGATGTCTTCCGTATTGCTTCGCAAACCAAGGCCATTGCCACGGTAGCCCTGATGACCCTTTTTGAAGAAGGCCGCTTCCTGCTCGACGACCCCGTGAGTAAGTATATCCCGGCTTTTGCCAATGCAAAGTTGCTGGTACGCTACGACACACTCAACCCTGTAGGTGGCACATTTGAAACAGCACCCCTGCACAGGCCCATCACCATCCGGCAATTGCTGTCGCATACTTCAGGCATCACCTACGAACACCCGCTGGAGCAAAGGCCCGAGTTTAAGGTGCCCACGCTTAACTCGATGGCGCCAGTGCGGCTTGCCGATGTGGTAGACCGCCTGGCTACCCGGCCGCTGCTCCATGAGCCGGGCTCCGGTTTTTACTATGGTTTGAATACGGAAGTGGTAGGCCGGCTGGTGGAGGTGCTGAGTGGCGACCCGCTGGATGTGGCCATTCGCAAAAGGGTGACCGAGCCATTGGGTATGCAGGATACTTATTTCTACCTGCCTGATAGCAAGAAGAACAGGCTGGTGGAGTTGTACAGCAAGCCATCTGAAACCGCCGCATTGAAAGTTCATGATAACGATACTTTCCGGATGTATCCTGTAGCCGGTGCCCGCACCTATTTCACCGCAGGTGCCGGTATGGTGAGTACGGCATCCGACTATGGCCGCTTTTGCCAGATGTTACTCAACGGAGGCAGTTTCAACAATAAACGCATTCTTTCGCCGCAAACCCTTACCCTGATGACCAGCAACCAGATTGGTGCGTCCTGGGTATGGGACCGGGAGGACAAGTTTGGGTTAGGCTTTGAACTGGTGACTGCGGGTACCCGCTACCTCGAGCCTGCACCTGTGGGATCTTTTAGTTGGGGCGGCGCTTACTGCAGCGACTACCTGGTAGACCCGGAGCATAAACTGGTGATCCAAACCTTTACCAATGTGCAGCCTTATGCGCATTACAACGAGTTGAACAAAAAGCTTAGGTCGCTGATATACCAGGCGATGTATTGAGGAAATGGGTGATTTTGTTTTGATTGATTGGAAGTTGGCGAGCCCGAAAGGTTACAGGTTATTTATCAATCCAACGTCTGTCATGCTGAACTTGTTTCAGCATCTCCTTCAATACAACAATACTCCGAAGATTGCAAGATATGCCGAAACAAGTTCGGCATGACACACCTCAGAATACCGTAAAATATTGCAAGGATTCATTTTCGGGAACCTTTATTTCGCATTGTTCTCAAGCCTGCTTCAATTTGCACCTGGCTTCCGTAATCTTGTACCAAACCAACGCGCTTCATGCACATTCTTATTGCAACGGATAAATTCAAAGGCAGCCTGGATAGCATGGGTGTTTGCATGGCTATTAAAAGCGGGTTGCAGGCAGCTTTACCCGGGGTGCAAACGACTCTTTTACCATTGGCAGATGGCGGCGATGGACTAACAGATGTACTGGCGCATTATGGATCTTACCAGCGGATAATGGTGCCCGTTGCCGATCCTTTAGGCAGGAAAGTAAATGCAAATTATTTGTATGATGCCGGTGCACAGCGTGCCATTGTAGAAATGGCGCAGGCCTCCGGATTGCACCGCCTGCATCCCTCCGAATACAACGCTGCCCGCACCACTACTTATGGCACGGGACAACTGATTACTGCAGCTATTGAGCAAGGCGCCTGTCATATTATTATTGGCATCGGCGGCAGCGCAACCAATGATGGCGGTATGGGGATGGCCGCTGCCTTAGGTTATCGCTTTCTGGATGTTAAGGGTGCGGAACTGGAACCCATGGGTGCAAATCTTGGAAAGTTGCACCGCATTGACAACAGTTTGGTGAAAGAGCTAAGCCATATACAATTTGAGGTGGCCTGTGATGTTACCAATACCCTCACTGGTCCTAATGGTGCCACTTATACTTACGGGCCGCAGAAAGGTGCCGATGCTGCTACCCTTGATATGCTGGAAAGCGGTATGCTGCATTATGCCAGCCTGGTACAGCAATCAACAGGAATGGATATCCTGCAATTAGCAGGCGGTGGTGCTGCAGGTGGATTAGGCGCGGCTTGTTATGCTTTTCTGAATGCAAGTATTCGGTCAGGAGCTTCGCTGGTACTGGCAGAGAGCCGTTTTGCCGAAAAGCTTGCTGCAGCCGATCTCGTCATAACCGGCGAAGGAAGACTGGACGAACAAAGCTGGCAGGGCAAGTTGGTGGGTACGGTAGCACAGGCCTGTATGCAATCTCATAAGCCACTGGTCGCTATTTGTGGATCTATTGATGTTTTGCCTGAGCAATACAGGCAACAGGGTATTGCTGCCGCTTTTTCAATCCTTAATGCACCCATGCAATTGGAGCAAGCCATGGAGCAGGCGCCAGTGTTGATCCTGCAAACTGCATTTGCAGTTGGTGCAATGTTGCAGGTTACACAAGCACCATCATCAGCCAAAGATTAATGCTCATCTTTTCTTACCAGCCCACGGTTTCAACCGTGGGTTTGCAACAGTTGGTTATTTTCCAATAAACCGTTTAAACGGTTTACAACAATTGCAGCTTCGCTTAGGCTACCCTGTTCTGCGGCTTGCCTTCCAAAAACGCCTGGACGTTGGCTGTCGTAATCTCCATAACTCTTGATCTTGCTTCCCGGCTTACCCATGCGTTGTGCGGTGTAATGATGCAGTTGGGCGCATCCAGCAGTGGATTGCCATCGCGTGGCGGCTCAGCCGATAAAACATCGAGGGCAGCACCGGCTAGCACACCTGCTTTCAGTGCAGCGGCAAGGTCTGCTTCGTTGATCAATTGTCCCCTGGCGGTATTGAGCAGGAAGGCAGTAGGCTTCATTTGTTGCAGCAGGACTTTGTTTACAAAGCCGGTATTGGATGGCGTGAGCGGGCAATGCAGCGACACCACATCGCTGTGCCGGAACAATTCAGCCAAACTCGTTTGTGTACCCGCTGCGTTTTTTTTCTCCGAAGGGTTATAATAAATAACCTGCATGCCCAGCGCTGCTGCAATTTGGGCTACCTGTTTCCCAATACTGCCCATACCCACAATACCCATGGTCTTTCCGGCCAGTTCCATAATGGGTTGTTGGGTATAGCACCAGTCGGCCGAAGTTTGCCATTTACCTGCCTGTACCGAAGCGTGGTGTTTTCCAACGGCATTGGTCAGCTCCAGCAGGAGTGCAATGGTATGTTGTGCCACCGATGCGGTACCATAGCCCGGCACATTGCACACAGTTATGCCCAAGGCTTTGGCCGCTGCCGTATCAATCACGTTGTAGCCTGTTGCCAACACGCCAATGTATTTAAGTTGGGGTAGCTGCTCCAAAATGATTGTATCCAATACAACCTTATTGGTCAGGATCAACTGCGCGTCCTTGCAGCGCTCCACAACTTTGCCGGAAGGCGTGCGGTCGTAAACCGTCAATGTTCCCAGTGCTTCCAAGGGCGCCCAGTCCAGGTCGCTGGGATTGAGCGTATAACCATCGGCAACAACGATTGTGGGCTTGGTATCGGTGTTCATTGGGGAAAGATAAGACGCAGGGTTAGGTTAATAAGGGTTAAAAATAACCTTTTGATCATGCTGCATCCCGGTAGCTGTAAGCCCTCCCGATCTATCTTTTATATCTACGAACCCGACCAGGTGCAGTTCTCTGTATTCTTTAGCCTGGCCCGTAAAAACCGCAAGATCAACCTGCCGGTAAGTGAAATGGGAGAGAAGGAATTTTAAGCCGCTCTCCGTTTTGTGCGGCTTTTCTTTACAATTGCTTGTGCGCCGGTGTGGGAATAAAAGAGCATTTTTGCTCCGGCCTGCACCAATGGCCCCATGGCATGTACGAACAATTTTTTAAACATTTCACCGAGAAGGTTTCCCTTTCCGAACAGGAGATGGAATACGTGAAAGGCTTGCTGAAGCCCAAGAAGCTGCGCAGGAAACAATACCTGTTGCAGGAAGGCGATGTGTGCCGCGAAATTGGCTTTGTAGAAAAGGGTGCTTTGCGTGCCTACTCGGTTGATGAGGGTGGTACAGAGCGCATCATACAATTTGCTTTGGAAGGCTGGCTCATTGCCGACCTGTATAGTTTTCTTACCGCCGAAGCGGCTACCTATAGTATCGACGCCATTGAAGATGCGGAGCTGCTGCTGATCAGCCGGTCCGCACACGAAGAACTGCTGCGCAACCTGCCGCAGTATGAAACCTATACCCGCCTCAGCATCACCAATGCCTATATCGCCATGCAGCGGCGTATTACCTCCATCATCAGCACCACACCCGAGGACCGCTATGCCGATTTTATTGCCAAATACCCGCAGATCGCACAGCGTGTACCGCAGCATATGATCGCCTCTTATATCGGCCTCACACCCGAAACCCTTAGCCGGGTGCGGAAGCGGATGGCGGGGAAGTGAGGGGACGTGGGGGGATGGACCATGGACGATAGACCACGGACCACAGACGAAGGACAACGGTATAGCGGATGGTGTTTTCAAGAAATCTTGTTTGTTTCTTTTCCTTCATATACTGTTTGTTGTCCGTCGTCTGTCGTCCGCCAACTATTGCCCCATCCGCCTCTTCGCCCCATGGTCCATCGCCCATCGTTCCCTTGATCCAAATCAATACTTTTTCTTGTCTTAAGATAACGGTTGCAGCCACTGCAAGGGGGTACTTTTGCGCCATCATCATGCACACAAAGCAAACCATAGCACTGATTGGCGCTGCCGGAAACAGGGGCGCCGCACTGGCCCGCAACCTGGCTCGTGGCAACTACCGCATCCTGCTTTTTGCACATGGCTGCGATAATCTGGATGAACTGGTGCAGGACATCCGTACCCAAGTAGCCACTGCCGATGTAGAGCCTATAACCTGCAGTACGGATGCCTGCTGGGAAGCGGATATCATTATCCTTTCCATTGCTGCTGATGGCTACGCCGAAGTTGCGGAGACAATCCGCCCGGTGGCAAACCAGAAAGTGGTTGTCACTATGGCTGATGCAGGTGCGCAGGGTGCTGATCCTGTTGCTTTACTACAAAACCTGCTGCCGCATGCAAAAGTGGTAGCAGCATTTACGGTGGTCAGTGCGGCGCAATTGCAAGCTGCTTTTGCAGGAGGCCCAAAACCGGAAGTGCAGGTGACAGGAACAGATACTGATGCGTTACAAACCGCAGCCGAATTGGTGCAGGTTGCTGGCTGCATACCGGTAGGCATGGGTATGCAGGCAATTGCCACCAATTGATACAACAAGTTTTAAGCAAACAACACATAAACAAACCCCATCAACATGAAAAAAGGAATCCTCATTGCTTCTGCCTTTGCAGCACTTACGGCATTTACCGTTGCCGACAACGTATGGAAAAACGACGACCCCCATTCGCAACTGGGCTTTACCGTAAAGCACCTGGGTATTTCGGATGTATCTGGTTTCTTTACTGATTTTGATGCTGCCATCAATGCTACCAAGCCCGATTTCAGCGATGCCGTAGTGGAGCTCACTGCCAAAACTGCTTCCATCGATACCCGCGTGGATATGCGCAACAACCACCTGAAGAGCGCGGATTTTTTTGATGCGGAGAAATTTCCGGCTATCACTTTCAAGAGCACTTCGGTAACCAAGAACGGTACCAACAAGTATAAACTCGCCGGCAACCTCACCATGCATGGTGTAACCAAGCCTGTAACCATGGATATGGTATACGCAGGCACCGTGGAAAACCCCATGAGCAAGAAGCAGACTGCAGGTTTCCAGGTAAGCGGCACCATCAAGCGTTCCGACTTCGGTATCGGCGCCAACTTCCCCGATGCTATGGTGAGCGATGAAGTACGCATCAAAGCAGATGGCGAGTTCGCCCAATAATCACTTTGGGGCTGACCACCGGTCAGCCCTCACTTTTCCTAATTAACCCTATCAAATGATAACCATGAAAAAACTCCTCCAGGTAGATACCTTACCCAAACATATTGATGTGGCCATCCTCATTGCCCGTATCGGCATTGCGGCACTGATGCTCACCCACGGCCTGCCCAAACTTTCCATGCTGCTTTCCGGCGAGCCGGTGCAGTTTCTGCCCTTTATGGGTTTGTCGCAAGAAGTTTCCCTGGCGCTGGCGGTATTTGCCGAAGTTTTCTGCTCCATTTTGTTGCTGGTTGGTTTTGCTACCCGCCTGGCCGTTGTGCCGCTTATCATCACCATGTTGGTGGCCCTCTTGATGGTGCATGCCGCCGACCCCTTTCAGATGAAAGAGCCCGCATTGCACTACCTGCTGGTATACGTTGTACTGCTGCTTACCGGCAGTGGCCGTTATTCGGTTGACTACCTGCTGCAAAGCAAAGCCGACCGCAAAGCCTTTAGCTTGAGCAACTAATAACAGTTAAGGGAACGCTACAAGCTTTTAGCTGCAAGTAGTTTACCTGCATCTTGCATAAGCCCATGCGGTAAGTACAGGTTGTTGCTAAATGCCCTTCTGCCAAACTTCAATTTACCACCATGAGTCACCTGTCTGCATTCAACAAGTTTACCCGCGACCTCAAAGAAGACGGCATGCTGATGCCTGCCCTTTTTATAGGCCATGGCTCACCCATGAACGGGATTGAGGATAATGCATTCAGCCAAAGCTGGGCTGCGCTTGCTGCGCAGATGCCGGTGCCCAAGGCGGTGCTGGTCATTTCGGCACACTGGTTAAGCCGTGGTACCCGCGTTACGGCCATGGATTTCCCGCGAACCATCCATGATTTTGGTGGCTTTCCCGATGCGCTCCACCAGGTGCAATACCCGGCGCCCGGCAGCCCGGAACTGGCCTTGGAAACAGCCGCCTTGTTGCAGCATACCGAGGTAACACTCGACCACGACTGGGGCCTTGACCATGGCGCATGGACCATTGTGCGGCATATGTATCCCGATGCAAATATCCCGGTGCTCCAACTCAGCATCGATTTTACAAAAGGGCCGCAATATCACTACGAGCTGGCCGCCGAATTGTATGACCTGCGCAAAAAAGGCGTACTGATCATGGGCAGCGGCAATATGGTGCATAACCTGCGGATGGTAGCATGGGACAAGCTCAATGAACCGGAGTTTGGCTTCGACTGGGCATTGCAGATCAATGACCGTTTCAAGCAGTTGATTGCCGATGGCGATCACAGCCAGATCATCCGTTACGACCAGCTTGGCCGCGAGGCGCAACTGGCTATTCCCACACCCGAACATTTTTGGCCGCTTTTATACACCCTTGGCCTCAAAGGCAAAAGTGATGATGTGGCTTTCTTCAACGATAAAGCCGTTGGTGGTTCGCTCACCATGACTTCAGTTATATTGTCCTGATTGTAGTACCGGGTTGGTGTAAAGGCCACGGATGAAAAACAACCGGCAACAACATTTATCAACTGTCGTCCGTTGTCTTTCGTCCGTGGCCTTTTGTTTACCCTGATTTTTGCATTTCTAAGTTGCTTGCAAGTTTGTTGTTTGTACCGGTGGTTTAATGATAAAGCATCCGGGGAATATTTTGATTTGCTTCCATACTGCCCTAAATTGCTCCAACAGCCATGCAAATATGAATACGGATGAACAACTGGTGGACAAGGAATGCCTGCTGCAAAAGTTTCCCGGAAAGGGTGGCTGGACCTATGCGCCCATTCCCGAAATACAACCGGACCGCCACGCTCATTTCGGTTGGGTAAGGGTTCGGGGTGCCATAGATGGTTCCCCAATCAGCAACTATCACCTAATGCCGATGGGCAATGGCCAGCTTTTCCTGCCGGTAAAGGCGGAGATCAGGAAGAAAATAGGCAAGCAGGCAGGCGACTATGTTCGCGTGACCTTATTTGCAGATAAGTTGCCCACAGAAATTCCGGAGGAACTAAGGCTTTGCCTGGCTGATGAACCCAGGGCTCTGACGGCTTTCCTTTCGTATACCGATGGTGAACAGAAGGCTTTTATTGATTGGATTTATAATGCCAGGACAGAAGCGACGAAGGTGGAGCGGATCGCAAAGTCAATTGACAAAATCCTGAAAGGCCAGAAGCTAAAATATAAGGTGGAGCCTCCACTGCGGTGGGTCGGATAGCCTGGAACCCTGGTGCAATCTCCAGGTGCACGCACCTAACAAGGGCTATCTTTTTAAATCCTCAATACGTACCTTCATCTTCCACCCATTCCTGTTACATGACCCCTCGAAACCTATCCTGCTTTTTGCTTTTTATTGCTGCAAGCATTGCCGCATGCAAACAGTCGCCCCAGGAGCAGGCGCAGATGCCCAGCCGAACCTATCACTACGCACAACCCGATGCTGCCAGCATCAGGGAAAAACATTCGGTATATGTGCCGGTATATTCGCACCTCTATGGTGAAGATGGCACCATGACCGTTGGCATGACCACCACGCTCAGCATCCGCAATATCAGTTTCAGGGATAGCTTTTATGTAACCGGGGTAGTGTATTATGGCTCACAGGGCGAGTTGTTGCAACGTTATTTGCAAAAGCCACTGGTGCTGCGGCCCATGCATTCCGTAGAATTTGTGGTGGAGCGGAGGGAAGAAAAGGGCGGCGCCGGCGCCAACTTCGTGGTGGACTGGGCGGCAACTGCTCCTATGGCTAATGCACCCATGATCCAGGCTGTTACCAGTATCATATCTACCGGCTTTTCCTTTGTGTCCGAGGGCAGGGAAATCAACAACAATAGCCTGAGCCTGCCTGCACAACAGGTAATCAATGCTATCCGGTAAACCTGTTAAGCTGTTGGTGGGGCAGCATTTTTTTAAACAGAAAGTAAGACAAAGAAGTCAAACGCAAGTTTGTAGCTGAAACTGCTGCCCTTTTGCCTTAAACACCTTTTTAATGTTTAATTAGGTTCTATTTTGAAGTGCTGCATTAGTAAGGTAGCTGGCTTTGTAATTTGTTAATGGTTGCAAGGCATGTTTTTTGTGTCATTGTTTTCCGTAAGTTCATACAAGTGAAAACAACGCAGCCATATAAAACTATATCTTTCCCCAGGTATTTCCTGGTTGTGGATATGCGTGATTGCTACACTTGGTCTTTCCCCGAATTCGTTCCTTTCTGCTCCCACTTGTTCTACTACTCCAGCTTCAAAGCTTTTAAGCGAGCATAAGCCTTTTGTCGTCAGCCGCCGAGGCTTTAATATTCAACGTTCGCTTAATTTATTTTGCCATGTCCCGAAATCAAAAAATGGTTTCAGCAGGCGGTAATGTCGTTTTGCTGTGTACCCTACTCAATGCCATAGTACTCGAGCAGGGCTTTATTGCCCATCATTCCAATTACAAAGGCATGTTCATTTCCCTGCCCCTTTTGCTTTGTTCGCTGGTATTGCTGCGCGGCAAAGGCCGCATGGAAGCCACACCTGTTTTTAAATCATCCAATACCTAAGTTATGCTTACCCTTTTGTATGCTGCCGTACTGGTGCTGTTGATGTTTGCCCCCATCCTGCTGATTGGCCTGTACGACTACCGGCAAAACCTGAAGGCACGCCGCCGTCTGTCTGCATATTTCGACAGTTCAGTTGCAGATAATGGTTTGAACCTTTCGAGCAAGGAATGTTTGCACCGCTCCATTGTAGGAGTGGATGCACAGCAGCGGAAGCTCTTGCTAGCTTTCCGGGCCGATGATGGTAAACATTATTCCCGGATTGTCAGCCTGGATAACATATCCTGGTGTAGTTACCACCAGGATATGTGGCAGGTGCAAACTGCGGCTATGATGCCTGTTAAAAGAACCCCGCGTGTGGACAGGGTGTACCTGCGGCTGGAATCGGCATTGTGGCCTGTAATTGAAGTAGAGTTTTTCAACCGCTCCCTACAACGCCGCAGCCAGCTTGGTCCGCTGCAACTGAAAGCAAAACAATGGGAAGCCCTGGTGCTGCAATTAAAGACTGCGGATATGCCTGCGTCCCCGCTTTCGGCTAATACCAATGGCGGCCAATGGCTGTTGGCGCTTGCCTGTAGCAGCGAGGTAGTCTGGGACACAATGACCGGTTTGGTGATGGTGGCCTAGGTGCGGTTTGGCGTTCAGGCTGGATTCCTCTTTTTCTAGTACACAACGCCAAGCCCTTCCGCTTCCTGCGCAAGCGTTTGCTCCGCCTTATTTACAAAAGACATTGCTACCTTAATTGCGCCAAGGGACAGGCGGGGTTCCTGGATCTGGTTATCCCGTCCTCTTTTGTAAATCAATTGCCATGAATAAGGACCGCAGGAGTTTTCTCCGCAATAGCTTTTTAGGTGCTGGTGCGCTAACGCTGGGCATGCCCTCCTGGGCCATGGAGCCGCAGGAAAGGGAAGCAGCACTGGAGCGGGCTCATACCTGGGCCGGCAAAGGACAGCGCTTCAATATGAGTGGCTATGCTGCGCCCAAAATTGATAAGGTGCGGATAGGCTTTATTGGCCTGGGTATGCGCGGCCCCGGTGCGGTAGAGCGTATGTCATTTATTGAAGGTGCCGAGATTGTTGCCTTGTGTGATAAGGATGCGGGCAGAGTAGATAAAGCCCAGCAGATACTGTCACAGCGCGGTTTAACAAAAGCCAAAGCTTATAGCGGCGAAAACGGCTGGAAGGATATGGTAAGTAAGGAGCAGCTGGACCTGGTGTACATCTGTACGCCGTGGCACCTGCATACACCCATGGCGCTCTTTGCCATGGAGCAGGGCAAGCATGTGGCCTGCGAAGTGCCCATTGCCATCAACCTCGACGAGTGCTGGCAGCTGGTGGAAACCAGCGAGAAAACCCGCAAGCATTGCATGATGCTGGAAAACTGCTGTTACGACTTCTTTGAAATGCTTACGCTCAACATGGCGCGCAACGGTATGTTTGGCGAGCTGGTACATGCGGAAGGGGCTTATATCCACGACCTGCGCGACCTCAACTTCAGCAAGGAAGGTTATGCCGATATGTGGCGACTGAAGGAAAATTTCCGCAATGGTAACTTGTATCCCACGCATGGTTTGGGGCCGGTGGCGCAATGCCTCAACATCAACCGGGGTGATAAAATGAGCCACCTGGTATCCATGTCATCCAACGATTTTATGATGGGCGAGATGGCAAAATCGAAAGCAGCTGCCGATCCCTTCTTCACCCCGTTTGCAGGTAAGCAATACCGCGGTAATATGAACACCACCCTCATCCGCACCGACAAGGGCAAGACCATCATGGTACAACACGATGTAACCTCACCAAGGCCATACTCGCGCATTCACCTGGTGAGCGGTACCAGGGGCGTGGCGCAGAAATATCCCGGCCCCGAAAAGATAGCCTTTGGCCACGAGTGGTTGAAGGCGGAGGAACTCAAGGAGGTACGGGAAAAATACACACCACCCATCATCCGCCATGTAGGCGAGATTGCCAAGAAAGTAGGCGGGCATGGCGGTATGGACTTTATCATGGACTGGCGCCTGATCGACTGCCTCCGCAATGGCCTGCCGCTGGACCAGGACGTGTATGATGGCGCACTCTGGAGTGCTGTGGCGCCGCTCAGCGAGCGTTCGGTAGCAAAACAGTCGCGCACCGTGGATGTGCCCGATTTTACCCGCGGCGCCTGGCAAACCAATAAGCCCGTAAACCTAACGCTGGAAGGTGGCGGCAATACTACTGTGCGGGTGAAAGCTTAGGGGAGGAGAGGCATTTAATTGTGCTTGCCAGGTATGCTTCCTGCCATTTAATTGGGGTCGAGGATGTGCTTGTCTTGTCGAAGTATGTAAGCCTCCTCTCAAATATCCAAGTATATTATACCAGCAGGAGATGCCGCGGCGTCGGCATGGCAGAACCCTTAGAGGCTGTCATGCCGAACTTGTTTCGGCATCTCTTTTTTATATCGGAGTGCACGAAAGCAGGAGGAGGTCAAAAAAGGTATGACAAATACTGCGAAATAAAACACCTGGGTCTACCCATGTGTGTATGTGCGGTGCTTCACACTACTTGCTATATTTTCGCTAAAGATCACCTGTTTGCTCCTGAACCAGGAGCGACTCCTTCAATGTGCGCAAGGTGTACAAAGGCTGGTTATCCTTCAAATTTCCCAACAGTATTTAATGAACCACCTCGATCTTATCCGCAACTACATCAATGCTTACAATGCTTATGATGTGGCCGGCATGACGGCCAACTTACACAACGATATTGTTTTTGAACATATCACCAATGGCGAAGTGGTGCTATCCCTGGAAGGATTGGAAGCCTTTCGCCGGCAGGCAGAGCAGGCTGTCCGGTTTTTCAATCAAAGAAAGCAATCCATTACATCCATCACCGAGGCAGCCGACCGCGTTGAAGTAGCTGTTGCCTATACCGCCATTGCTGCCATGGACCTGCCCAACGGGCTTAAAGCAGGCGATGCCATTGAATTGGAAGGGCAATCCATTTTCCGGTTTGCTGGCGATAAGGTGATCCGGATCACGGATATCGGTTAATTTGATGTGCGCCACAAAAGCTGATCTGTCTTACCTTGACGCCCTAAACCGTTATGCTTTTCACATGCTGAACCGAAGAAATTTTTTGCAACTGGGCTCCCTTGGTGCCGCCGGTATTTTTTCCAATAAGTTGTTTGCCGCATCGTCCAAACCCCTCCGCCCCATTGTGATTTCCACTTGGGATGCCGGTATTGCGGCCAACCGCCGTGCCTGGGAAATTCTGGGCAAGGGCGGCCGTGCCCTGGATGCCGTGGAAGCCGGTGTGATGGTGACGGAGGCCGAACAGAACTGCTGCGTGGGCTTGGGTGCCAACCCCGACCGCGATGGCATCGTTACCCTCGATGCCTGCATCATGGACGAGCAGGGCAACTGCGGCAGTGTGGGCGCCCTGGAGCGCATCAAACATCCCATATCCGTTGCCCGAAGGGTGATGGAAAAAACACCGCATGTGATGCTGGTAGGCGAAGGTGCCCAACGCTTTGCCGTGGCCGAAGGGTTTGCTCTGGAGCCGCAGAAGCTTTCGGCCGATGCGGAGCGTACCTACCGCGAGTGGCTGAAGAAGTCGGAATACAAACCGGTGATTAATATTGAAAATAAGGGCCATGGGCCTTTTGCGCCCAACCGCTTCGACAATGGGGAGTGGAACCACGACACCATCGGCATGATTGCCATGGATGCTTCAGGAAACCTGAGTGGCAGTTGCACCACCAGCGGTATGGGTTTCAAGATGCGGGGCCGCTTGGGCGACTCACCCATTATTGGTGCGGGTCTTTTTGTGGACAATGAAGTGGGGGCGGCAACGGCCACCGGTATGGGTGAAGAAGTGATCCGCGTGTGCGGTACCCACCTGGTAGTGGAGTTCATGCGGCAGGGTCTCTCGCCCGAAGCAGCCTGTAAAAAAGCAGTGGAAAGAATTGTAAAAAAGAACCCGGCAAGGGCCAAGGCCAACCAGGTTGGGTTTATCGCCATCAACAAGCAGGGCCAGTACGGCGGCTATTGCCTGCAGGAAGGCTTTAGCTACGCGGTGTGTTATGCGGATGACAAGAACTTTTTGGTAAAAGGAAAACATTATTTCTAACGTGCGCCGGGGATGGTTGCATGTATCGGGTTGACTCTTGATATGTCATGCCGGGCCCGTCCCGGTATCCCCACAGATAATGGAGTGTACTACAGCAGCAGGAGATGCCGAAACAAGTTCGGCATGACAGAACCCTTAGACACTGTCATGCCGAACTTGTTTCGGCATCCCCATCCATAATCGGGCACTCGGCGGCAAACAATGGCAGCAGAACCCATGTTTCATCACACCAAGTGCTTTTTGCGCTTGCCGATATCGCGTTTAATTAATCAATAATACGTGTAACGCCCTGCATTTTGTCCTTACTCTTAATTACAGACAGCCTTCCTTATGGCGCATAACTATACCCTGGAAATTGCGGTAAACGACTACCCCGGTGCTGCGGCAGCCGCCGCCGGTGGTGCCGACCGCATTGAATTGTGCAATGCCCTTTCCGAAGGCGGTCTAACGCCTTCCTTTGGCCTGATCCGCAAATGCCTGCAGGATTTTACCATCCCTATTTTTCCCATCATCCGTCCGCGGAGTGGTGATTTCCTGTACACTAATGCTGAATTCGAAATCATGGTTTCCGACCTGATCCTTTGCAAGGAGCTGGGCTGCAAGGGCGTGGTGGTTGGCTTCCTGAATGCCGATGGCAGTGTTGACCAGGAAAAGACGGAACGCTTTTGCGTCCTTGCAGCACCCATGGAAGTCACCTTTCACCGGGCATTTGATCGCTGTGTCAATCCGTTTGCGGCATTGGAAGTCATTATTACAGCGGGTTGCAAACGCATCCTTACCTCTGGGCAGCAGCTGGCTGCACCTGATGGTGCCCGGTTGATTGCTGATCTGGTAAAAGCAGCTGCCGGCCGCATCAGCATCATGCCGGGTAGCGGTGTACGCCCTGAAAATATTTCAGCGCTTGCTACCCAAACCGGTGCTACTGAGTTTCATTCATCGATGCGCAGCGTGGCACCCAGCGCCATGCAGTACAAGCACCCATCCTTTGCGGCCGTTCCGGATGATTATGTTGTTTCTGTAATTAAGGATGCAGATGTGCGGGAAGCCAGGCGTAATTTGGGTTTGGTGCTCACAGATGCCACAGATAACACGGATATTGTTGGGTAACAGTGAGCGAACTGTAAACTTGATTAAAGCAAATGGATAAAAAATGGGCCTGCACCTGCCTTCCTTGCAGCTTGTAGCCAGGGGCTTGCAGCTGAAAAATGCCTGCATTACCCACAAAATAAATCCGTGCTATCCGTGCCATCTGTGAGAAAATTTATTAACCCAGTACAGCTCTTGGTACAACTGCACTTTATCCTTGTCCCTATTACATAACGTTGCGCCCTGCGCACCAACCCATCTTACCATCATAACCTTCATCCATGAACAGATCCGGTTTTATTAAGAATATGGCCCTGCTCTCCACAGGTGCCGCGCTGCATAAGTTTTCCTTTGCTGCCATTTCAGATACATTCCCCGTAGTACGGGTAGCAGCCGGCCAGCGTAGGTTTACCAGCAGTGCCGTTGAGGCCGCTATCAGCAAATTCGGGCAAAGCGTATCCAACAAGGAACTGGCCTGGCTGTTCAACAACTGCTTTCCCAATACCCTTGATACCACTGTTGATTTTTCGATGGAAGGGGGCCGTCCCGATACCTACGTGATCACCGGCGATATCGATGCTATGTGGCTCCGCGACAGTACGGCGCAGGTATGGCCTTACCTGCAGCTGGCAGGGGGGGACAAGCCCCTGCAGCAGCTCATTGCCGGTGTGATCAACCGGCAGGTAAAATGCATTTTGAAAGACCCTTATGCCAATGCTTTTTTCAAAGATGAAAGCAAGGTGAGCGAATGGAAGGAAACCGATATTACTGATATGCAGGCGGGCATCCACGAACGCAAGTGGGAGATCGATTCACTTTGTTATCCAATCCGGCTGGCTTATCACTACTGGAAGCGCACCGGCGATGCCGCGCCCTTTGATGCCACCTGGGAGAAAAGCGTGGCTGCCGTGCTGCATACCTTCCGTGAGCAACAACGCAAGAACGGCAAGGGCCCTTATTCCTTCCAGCGCAAGACCTCCTGGGCTACCGATGGTGTACCGCTGGCGGGTTATGGTTACCCCGTTAAACCCGTAGGGCTCATTTGCTCTATGTTCCGCCCCAGCGATGATGCCACCATCTATCCTTTCCTGGTGCCCTCCAACTTCTTTGCCGTGGCCAGCCTGCGCCAGGCTGCCGAAATGGTGACGGCGCTGCGCAAGAACAACCAGCTAGCCGGACAGCTGACCGCCCTGGCCAACGAGGTGGATAAGGCCTTGCAGCAACATGCCATCATCAACCATCCGCAGGCAGGCAAAGTCTATGCTTATGAAGTGAACGGTTTTGGCTCTTTCAACCTGATGGACGATGCCAATGTACCCAGCCTGCTGGCCCTGCCTTACCTGGGTGCGGTTAAAACTTTCGATCCTATTTACCAGAACACCCGCAAGCTCCTGCTGTCGGGCAACAATCCATTTTACTTCAGCGGCCGCAGTGGTTCCGGCATCGGCAGCCCCCATACCGGGCTCGACATGATCTGGCCCATCAGCATCACCATGCAGGCCCTCACCAGCACCAACGATGCGGAGATCCGCAACTGCATCAAACTGCTGCAGCAAAACCATGGCGGCACCGGCTTCATGCACGAGTCGTTTCATAAAGACGATCCCAAAAACTTTACCCGTAAATGGTTTGCCTGGGCCAATACCCTGTTTGGTGAACTGTTGTGGAAAGTATACCGGGAGAAGCCGCAGCTGCTGGGATAGGGGATGGACGATGGATGATGGACCATAGATGGTGGACCATGGTGGGACGACAGACTACGGACTACGGACGACAGTGTGAATTGTTTGTAAGCACTTATAGAGTATTGTAATGCTGTACTTGTCTTCCGTAGTCAGTCGTCCGTTGTCTTTTGTCATTCTCTGCCATCCCATCGTCCATGGTCTATCGTCACAACTACTCACTTTTTTCTCAATGTTTTCTTCATGAAATTCTTCCTCTTCTGCCTGGCCTTTTTTGCCTTGTATACAGCAAAAGGCCAGCTGGTTAGCCGCGTAACCGACCCCGTGGAGTGGGTCTACCCTTTGATGGGTACCGATTCCAAGTTTAGCCTTTCCAATGGCAATACCTACCCTGCTATTGCCGTGCCCTGGGGGATGAACTTCTGGACGCCCCAAACCGGTCAGATGGGTGATGGCTGGCAGTACCAGTACGGCGCCGACAAGATCCGTGGCTTCAAGCAAACCCACCAGCCCTCGCCCTGGATGAACGACTATGGACAGTTTGCCATCATGCCGGTTACCACCGGTATGCGCTTCAGGCAGAACGACCGCGCCAGTTGGTTTTCGCACAAGGCCGAAGTGGTAAAACCTTACTACTACAGTGTGTACCTAGCCGATCATGATGTAACCACTGAAATAGCACCAACGGAAAGAGCCGCACAGTTTCGCTTTACCTTTCCCAGGCGCGATAGTTCCTTTATCGTAGTGGATGCGTTTGACAAAGGTTCTTTTGTACAGATTTTCCCGGAGCAACGAAAGATTGTGGGCTATACCACCCGCAACAGCGGCGGGGTGGGCAGCAATTTCAAAAACTACTTTGTCATCTATGCTGATAAACCATTCACCATCGCGCATACCTGGCACGACAGCGTGCTGGCTTCCGGGAAACTGGAGCAGCAGGCCAACCATGCCGGTGCGGTAGTGGGTTTTGCTACGCAAAAAGGCGAGCAGGTGCACCTGCGGGTATCCTCTTCTTTTATCAGCCCCGCGCAGGCAGAACTGAACCTCCGGCGCGAACTGGCGGCTGATGATTTCGAAACCACAAAGAGCAAGGCAAAGACGGCCTGGAACAAACAGATGTCGCGCCTGCTGGTGTCGGGCGGAACGGAAGAACAGGTACGCACCTTTTACTCCTGTTTGTACCGCATGCTCCAGTTTCCGCAAAAGCAGTACGAGCTGGATGCCCAGGAGAAGGTGGTACACTACAGTCCTTACAGCAGCAAGGTGGAGCCGGGCCGCCTGTTTGCCGGAACGGGATTCTGGGACACTTTCAGGGCGCTCTATCCTTTTTTGAACCTGGTGTACCCTGTGATCAACAAAGAGATGCAGGAAGGTCTTGTAAGCGCCTACAAAGCGGGTGGATTCCTGCCCGAGTGGTCAAGTCCCGGTTTTCGCAATGTAATGATTGGCAACAACTCGGCTTCCGTGGTTGCCGATGCCTACATCAAAGGCCTGCGTGGCTACGATATCAACACCCTGTATGAGGCTTTGCAACATGGTACCAATACCCAGGGTCCTATGTCGGCGGTGGGCCGCGATGGCGTGCAGTATTACAATACCCTGGGCTATGTGCCCTATGATGTTAAGATCAACGAAAATGCAGCCCGCACCCTGGAGTACGCCTATGATGATTTTACCATTTACCAGCTGGCAAAAGCACTTAAAAGACCGCAGGCCGAAATAGACCTTTATGCTAAACGAAGCCAAAACTACCGCAACCTCTTTGACCCGTCCACTAAACTGATGCGGGGCAGGAACAAGGACGGTAAATTCCAGTCGCCCTTCAACCCTTTTAAGTGGGGCGATGCATTTACCGAGGGCAACAGCTGGCATTACAGCTGGAGCGTTTTTCATGATATCGAAGGACTCAAGCAACTGATGGGTGGCGATGCAGCTTTTGTGCAAATGCTTGATTCTGTTTTCAAAATGCCGCCGGTATACGACGAGTCGTACTACGGCCAAGTGATCCACGAGATCAGGGAGATGCAGATCATGAACATGGGGCAGTATGCACACGGCAACCAGCCCATCCAGCACATGCCTTACCTCTATGGCTTTACAAGCCAGCCCTGGAAAACGCAGTACTGGGTACGCCGCATTATGGAGCAGTTGTACAAGCCCACACCCGATGGGTATTGCGGCGATGAAGACAATGGGCAGACCTCGGCCTGGTACGTGTTTTCGGCCATGGGCTTTTACCCGGTTTGTCCCGGCACCGACCAGTACGTGTTGGGCACGCCCTTGTTTCAAAAGCTGGAGCTATCGTTGGAAAACGGCAAAAAGCTGGTGATCGAAGCGCCGCAAAGCAGCAGTGCCAACAAGTATATTCAAAGTGTGCAATGGAATGGTAAAACCTACAACAACAACTGGATAAGCCATCCCGCTTTGCTCCAGGGCGGACTGATCCGCTTTATCATGGGCAGCAAACCCAATACACAAAGAGGAGTAGGGAAGGAGGCAGCACCTTATTCGTTTTCAGTGCAACATTGATACCTGCTACACCTGGTTTGTTTTTAAGCTAACTGCAAAGCAGTTGACTTTCAAAGAAACAATTTATTAAAGCCAACGTGAAATTTGCTCGAACAACAAACCCGGCCCCCATTGGCGGGGTTTGTTGTTTAAATGTATGCTGTATTCAATGCTTAAGTGACCCGTTTACTTGCTGCACTGTTATAAACTGTATAGTATTTGAAGAACTCTGCGAAGCAATTGCTTTGATTGTGATTGATAAAAAGCATTAATGTATTCTCTTGCAGTTGCTTGTTAAATTTTGTATGATTAATACTACTTCATTGCTGTACGGACTAATATAAATTTGGCTGCACCGGATTGGAGAAGTTGGTAGCATAATATGCTATCATCAGGGCTTTTATCTTGGTGGCAACCTGCTTATTCATAACTATTTTTTGCCAGTAGAAGCGAAACTGTAAGCTGGAAATTAGGAAGGGGCAAAACATAAAAGAAGAATTTGAAAGATGAAGGAAAATAATCTAGCCCTGCTATTGTCAGAGGTGGAGCAAACCTTCACACGCAAAATCCTTATTGCTTCAGATTGTATTCAGTTGAGTGAAGAAATCCTGAACAAGACAGGTTTCAAGCTTAATAGTAATACTTTGCGCCGTTGTTTTGGATTGGTTAAATCCACTTACCCGCCTTCGATCACAACGGTTAATATTCTTGCGCGGTACACCGGATTTTCTTCGTTTGATGAATTTGTGCAATACAAGTCGAGTGCAAAAGCACAGGAGCCGGAAGCCAGTAAAAGCCTGCTCAAATACCTGATCTACTTATTCAAGGCTTTGGAAATTGAGCAGAAGAATGATGCTACGGCCATGAAGTTGATCCAAACTGTTATTCGCTACTACAAATACGAGCCTCAGATTATTTATCCCCTGCAAAAGGAGCTGGCACGAACCAAGAGCGGGCAGGATTATTACTTCGAGGAGGCTGTTAATATTGACCGCCTTGCCAGCTACTATGGCGACGGCCTTCGCTATTTTCTTCATGAGAAAAGAACCGCTGAGGCCCAGATTTTCGGACACTCATTACTTGCCCTCAGGTCCTGGCTGTTGCATCATGAAGCAGCACTGGAAAAGCATTACCAGGAGGTGCTTCAGTATCCTTTACATCCCGGGCTACATTCCTTTGTTAAGGGGCGTCATTTTGCAACCCGGCTATTGTATGCCCATTCCGTTGATGCCGATCCTTCCCTTATTATCAAAGAAGCTTCTGTAGCATTTAAAAACCTAATACCTACCCAAGACCATTACCGGCATTACCCCTGTTTTCAGCTGATCATCGCCGAAGCACTCATGCTTACAGGCAATTTTGATGAAGCTTTTTTTTATGCAAGCAATGGTGTGGCCCAACTGAAATCACAGGAAACTGCCATCCATAATCATTCGCTGTTCCATGCTTTATTTCTTTACCAGGCCTATGCACTTGCCCAGTCAGGAGATATTAAAAAGGCAAAAGAACTATTTGAACGAATAGATCCCGGTGCGTTTTATTTTTTATCCAAACAGTACCTCACTATATTTTACCTGTATCTATCGGCCAAGGTAAACCGAACAAAGCTGCCCTGCGAGCAACTTGACTTTTTAGTTAAGGAAACAGGGTTCAAAAAGTTAGCGCAACTGGAGCCGCAACTTTAGTGAAACGTATTAATGCTTTTGATTAGTCGAATTTTTCTGAACAAAACTGAACAGTATTAAGTACTTGTACTCATCTACTTTTAAGTAGTTATTGATATGCGAACAGAACTTTTACGAACCAATTGTTACTGTGAGGCGCAACCGCTGTAAAGTGACTTAACCAAAACCAACTACTAACTCACACCCTTTAACTGTTTGCACAGCTAATTTCTTATATCCTCCTTGATCAACTAACTGCAGCCACCACACCAACGCCAAAACCAAAGGATGAGAAAGTTTTATTCGATCTGTTTATTGATCCTACCCCTACTATTTTCATGCGTGAACGCTAAGAAAGCTGTTTATTTCAACGGTCTGACCGATGCCGATCTGATGGAGCAAGAGGCCAACCTGGATCCTGTAATTTCCAAGAACGACATTCTTAGTATTTCTGTAAGCAGCCTTAACCCCGAGGCAAGCATTATCTTCAACTTACCCAATATGCCTGGCGCTATTACCACCGGTACTTCCAATATGCTTGGGCAGGCTGCAGGTTACCTGGTTGACCAGGATGGTTACATTCAGTTTCCGGTACTGGGGCAAATCAAAGCTGCCGGTATTACTAAAAAAGAATTTACCCGCCAGCTGGTACAACAGCTAACCGATCGCAAACTATTATCCGATCCGGTAATCACTGTTCGCCAGTTGAACTTTCATGTTACCGTTTTGGGTGAAGTAGGCCGTCCGGCATCTATAACTGTGCCCAACGAAAAGATCAATATCATGGAGGCCTTAGGCCTTGCAGGCGACCTCACCATTTATGCTAAACGGGATAATATTTTGTTGATCAGGGAAGAAGCAGGGAAAAAGATCATCAGACGTATCAACCTCAATAAGAGCGATGTGCTCACCGCTCCTTATTACCAGTTGAAATCAAACGATATTATTTACGCGGAACCCAACAATGCAAAAGTTTCCAGCACCAGCCAGGGCCGGCAAATTTTGCCCCTAATATTAAGTGGTCTTTCCGTAGCAGTAATCGTACTCGACCGATTAATTAATTAAAATACCAGCCTTTACCCTTTATGCAAACCCAGGAACCAAAACAGTACTCCGGCATACAAGACCGGGACGATAACCTGCTGCAGGATATGCTTGCCAAGTACCTTCCTTACTGGCCATTATTCCTTGTATTACTCCTGATGAGTACGGCTGCTGCATGGACTTATTTGCGGTATAAGAACCCGGCTTACCTGGCTTCTGCCACCGTGCTCATCAAGGATGAGAATAAGGGTATTTGGGACCAGTCGGAGATACTGCAATCCATGAACTTGTTTGGTGCCAGCAAGATTGTAGAGAATGAGATAGAAGTAATCCGTTCGCGCACCCTTGCAAAGGAGGTGGCCCGTAACCTGAAACTGTACGCACCTACAACTGTTGAAGGCAAGTTCAACGACCGGTCGGCCTACACTACCGCTCCCATCACCATCGAACATAAAGATCCGGAGCACCTAAAAGAGTGGGACAAGGTCTATTTCACCTTTGATTCCAGCTCTGCTTCAGTGGCTATTGATGGAAAAAAGTATAGCCTGAACACCTGGCACCAAACGCCTTATGGCGTCTTGCAGTTCCGCCGCAACAAGTACTACGCTGGTGCGTCCGGTGTGCAAAAGCCTTTGTACTTCTCCCTGGTGGACCTGCGCACTGCCGCAGGCAATATGTTGAACAACCTGTCGGTAAATGCTACCAGCAAACAGTCTTCGGTGCTGAACCTGGAAATTCAGGATGAAGAGCCGGTAAGAGGGGAGGACATGCTCAACGAACTGATTGCCGCTTACGAAAGGGCTGCTATCAACGATAAAAATGTACTGGCAGCCAATACCCTGAAATTTGTACAGGAACGCCTGCATTATGTAGTTAAGGAGTTGGACTCTGTAGAACAGCAACTGGAGCGCTTCCGCACCCAAAACAAGATCGTGGACATCAGCAGCCAGGGTAAAATGTTCCTGGATAACGTGGGTGCTAACGATCAGCGCCTTACAGAGGTAACCATGCAACTTTCTGTACTCGACCAGGTAGAGCGTTATGTGTTGTCGAAGAACAATAAGGAAGGCATTGTGCCAGCTACCCTTGGTGTTACCGACCCTGTACTCACTCAATTGCTCCAGCGGTTGTACGAGGCCGAGATGCAGTATGAAAGGCTTCGCAAGACCACGGCGGAAAACCATCCTATGATGGTGTCGCTGGCCGAGCAGATTGATAAAATACGTCCCGGTATCCTGGAAAACGTACGCAGCCAGCGTAACAACCTGGAGGCTGGTAGGAGTGATGTATATGCTGCCAGCAATAAGTTCAACTCCATTCTTTATAGCCTTCCCGAGAAGGAGCGTGAGCTTTTGAGCATCAGCAGGCAGCAGGCCATTAAGAATAACATCTACACCTTCCTTCTGCAAAAGCGTGAGGAAACAGCGCTATCTTTTGCTTCCACAGTTTCCGATAGCCGGCTGGTAGATGTTGCCCAGTCTTTTCCCAAACCTGTAAGCCCTGTTCCCAAGATGGTTTACCTGATGGCCATTGTGGCTGCAATAGGTGCCGGTATTGGCTTTGTTACCATCAAGGAAGTACTTAACCGGAACATTATGTTTCGCACCGAGATTGAACAGCTTTCTGCTGTCCCGATCCTGGGTGAGGTGGCCTATAGCTCGGACAAGAACCCTTTAGTGGTAGGCGAAGGAAAACGAACCATTCAGGCCGAGCAGTTCAGGCACCTACGCACTTCACTGGGATACCTGGGTATCAACTCACGTAAAAAGAAAATACTGATTACTTCTTCCATATCAGGGGAAGGCAAAAGCTTTGTCACTGCCAACCTGGGTATCAGCCTTGCGCTGATGGGTAAGAAGGTGGTAATGCTGGAACTGGATCTGCGTAAGCCACGCCTAGCCAGCCTTCTGGGGGTTGCCCGCTTAACAGGGGTTACTAATTTCCTGATCAGTGAAAAAGATGCAGAAGAGATCATAAAGCCTACTGCTATCAATACCAATCTTTTTGTGGTACCTAGCGGACCCATTCCTCCAAATCCATCGGAGTTGATAGGAAATGGGCAGTTGGGTGAATTGTTTGCCTACCTGGAGCAGCATTTTGATTATATCCTGGTAGATACAGCACCCATTAGCCCAGTAACCGATGCCTATATCCTTTCACCCATGTGCGATGCTACCCTATACATGGTACGGCATGGATATACACCCCGGATGTTTGTCAGAAAATTAGATGAACAGATCAGGATGAACGGGTTGAATAATATGGCCATCATCTTCAATGGTGTTAAGAACCGTGGTTACGGTAATTATGGATATGGTTATGGCCATGCATATGGTAATGGCTATGCCTACAACGAAGAAGGCGACAAGCAGCCCAAGCGTAAAAAGCTCGTAGGCTAAGGACCCGCCGCAATCTATCAGTTACACAGAAGTTTCAATCAAATCAAGTCAGGCAAAACCAACTGACCCGGGAACAGGATGTTACCGGGATAGGCGAAGCCCTGCCTGCTTGCAAAAGCTAACAAACAGAGAATACCATGACTGCTGAAACCAACTGGTATGTGCTGTACACCAGACCCAAATGGGAAAAGAAAGTGGCCGGGCAATTGGCACGCATGGAAATAACAAACTACTGCCCGTTGAACAAAGTGCATAAACAATGGCACGATCGAAAGAAGTGGGTAGATGAACCGCTCTTTCCTTCTTACGTTTTTGTGCAAACCTCGCTAAAGCAGCACTCTTATATCCGGGAAGTGCCTGGGGTGCTCAGT
Organism: Cnuella takakiae; assembly: GCF_001953305.1. Taxonomy (GTDB): domain Bacteria; phylum Bacteroidota; class Bacteroidia; order Chitinophagales; family Chitinophagaceae; genus Flavisolibacter; species Flavisolibacter takakiae. Next base: position 4,525,566 of record NZ_MTFE01000010.1, on the reverse strand, counting down.
TTTATTAGCTGGCTGGGAAAAGCCGCAGTAGTTAAGCAATCGGAAATAGACGCCATCAGGGATTTCTTAACCAAGCACCGCAATGTGCAGCTCGAGAAAGTTTCCTTACGCACCAGTGATTTGGTGCGTATTGCAGATGGTCCATTGGCCAACATGGAAGGCAAGGTGGTTCAGGTGTCGGCGAATACTGTAAAAGTGTCTATCCCTTCACTGGGTTATGCACTGGTAGCAGAAGTGGCCCGTACCAACCTTGTGGTAATACAACCGCCATCGCAAAGTGGGCTGGCAAATAAAATCTCTGCCTGATCCTCTAATCGGTTTGTATAAGTATATGGCACTTGCCAGTAATAAACTGAACTGCTAACAGCAATGTAAATACCATCTGCAGATTGCCTGCAATGGAAATTTGTAACAGCGCAAACAAGTAAAAAACATATTGCTTCACAGTGCCACAGTATTCCTTTGGTATTTCCCCCCTAACCGAATTCAGCTTTACATGAAAACAGCATTAATCACCGGAATTACAGGACAAGACGGGGCCTACCTGGCCGAATTGCTTCTAGAGAAGGGATATAGGGTGCATGGCATCAAGCGCCGTGCTTCACTGATTAATACCAGTCGGATCGATCACTTGTACCAGGATCGGCACGAAGCGGATGTACGCTTTACGCTCCATTACGGCGATATGACCGACAGCATGAACCTGGTAAAGATCATACAGGAAACACAACCCGATGAAATTTACAACCTGGCTGCTATGAGCCATGTGAAAGTTTCTTTTGATACCCCCGAGTACACCGCCAATGCAGATGGCATTGGTACCCTGCGCCTGCTGGAAGCCATTCGCATACTGGGAATGGAAAAGAAGACCCGGTTGTACCAGGCCTCCACTTCCGAACTGTATGGATTGGTGCAGGAAGTGCCGCAACGCGAAACCACGCCTTTCTACCCGCGCAGCCCTTATGCCGTAGCCAAGCTTTATGCTTACTGGATTACAGTGAACTACCGCGAGGCATATGGCATGTATGCCTGTAATGGTATTCTCTTTAACCACGAGAGCCCGCTGCGGGGTGAAACCTTTGTTACCCGCAAGATTACCCGTGGCATTGCCGCCATCGCTCTCGGGTTGCAGGATTGCCTGTACATGGGTAATATCGATGCGCAACGCGACTGGGGCCATGCCAAAGATTACGTGGAAGCCATGTGGCGGATGCTCCAGCAGGATACTCCTGAAGACTTTGTAATCGCTACCGGCATCACAACCAGGGTTCGTGATTTTATCCGGATGGCCTTTGAAGAAGTAGGTATTGAGCTCGCCTTTCAGGGTAAAGGGGTTGATGAGAAAGGATATGTCGTTTCCTGTAACCACCCCGACTTCCATTTGGAACCCGGAAAAATGGTACTGGCTATCGACCCTGCTTATTTCCGCCATACCGAAGTAGACCTGCTGATTGGCGATGCTTCAAAGGCAATGCAGCAGCTTGGTTGGAAGCCAAAATACAGTTTGGCTGCTTTGGTAAAGGAAATGATGGAAAATGATCTGAAAATTTTGTCTGGAAAAGAGGCACAAACTTCCCAAAACCATTTGTTGTATAGATAGGTTAAAGGTTATGGTTGTTATAATTACCGGCCGGTATTAAAGGAACAATTCGGTGCGGGATCATGATAGCTGCGTTATTAAACGGGATTTAGAGGTTTGAAGCAGCGAGAAATTGTGAATATCCCTTTAAGTTCAAAAGGATTGTGAAAAGGTGGTTTAGCATATGTCTACAAGGAAAAGGATACTAGAAGGTAGCGCAACATCGTGGTTGAAAATCATATTAACCTTCATGACCCAATTGGTATTAGTACCCTTTTATCTATCATACTGGAGTGCTGAAATTTATGGCGTTTGGATTGGTATCACCTCCCTATTAACCTTGTTGCAGATACTAGATATGGGGCACCATAATTTTTTGGAGTATGAATTTTATAAATTGGCTGGTACTGATAAAGTACAGTTTGCACAGTTTCTAAGCTCTGGATTACTGATCAGTATTCTTTTGGGCTTACTTCAGCTCCTGCTTATATATGTGCTGATTGAAGCAAACTTCATTTCGGATATTTTTAAGGATGTTGATAGGGGCCTGATTGAAGATGCTGGAAGCGTGTTATTAATTCAAGGTATTACCTGGTGTGTTACAGGAAGTCCAGGTGGTTTACTGGTGCGGGCACTTTACTCTTTTGGCTATTTGCCGAGGATGGGGTGGTGGGGGATTGCATTTACTATTCTCACATCAGTTGCCCCTTTGTTAGCAGTTATTCAAGGTGCAGGCCTTCTGGAGGCTGGCGCTGCTCTGGCTGGAGCTACCCTTTTCTATTACTTAATGATGTTTTGGGATATCAAAAAACAGTTAAGGAAAATAGCGTTACCCTTCGTTAGGCCTAGTACAGGTATTGGTTGGATAAATCTTTATAAATCTTCTGTTTTATCATACAAGGCAGTAATGGAGTTGCTTAGACAGCAGGGGGTACGATTAATATTAGCGCCGATGGTGGGATCAAAAGCCTTGGTTGACTTTGCAACCATGCGCACTGGGGCTAATACCATGCTCCAAGGCTTGGGAACCATCACTAATCCAATGATGCCGGAGTTGATGAAGTTTTTATTAGCCAGGGATCAGAAAAAAGTTGCGTTAACATTTAGTGTGGTATGGTTGATGTTAATGTTAGTGCTTGCGCCAGGTGCGCTTTTGCTTCAGGCATATGTAGCGCCATTGTTTACCATATGGACAATAGGGAAAATTGCTTTTGATCCTACTGTTTTTGGCTTATTGTCAATGACTGTACTTGTATACGCATACGCACAACCATCCATATCAATTGTTGTAGGTAATAATCTCTTAAAGCCACAATTTGTTATAACAACGTCATCTTCTGTGCTCCTAATAATTTTACTCCTTCTTTTTGTCCCTCCAGTTGGAATCAAAGGAGCAAGTGCTGCTTTATTAATGGTTGAGATCTTCGTTGCTATTTTCTATAATCATTATGCACAAATATGGCTTGAAGGCAATAGTGTTAAGTGGCCAAGGAGCTTAGCTAAAATGGCTTCGTTTTCTGTATTCATAACTGCTGTTGCGTTTTTTATAATGCATGTAGCTCCAGGTTTTAAGTTGATGATTTTGTTTGCTTCTTTAGTCATTTTGTTAATGAATGCTATCAGATACTTAAAAGTAGCCCCAATTGAAATGGGCGCTATTATTAAGAATAGGGGCCGCAAATATTTTGAATTGTTGCGTGGACGATAAATTAATATGTTTCCAACTATTTCAATTATAACCATTGTATACAATGGAATGCCTTATTTGGAGGACTGTATAGAATCTATTCTGAAACAGGAGATAAGTACCTGGGAATTATTGATAAGTGATGATGGGTCAACCGATGGGTCAAGGGCATACCTGAGATCAATAAATGATCCTAGAATTTGAGTTTTTGAGCAGGAACAGAACCTGGGTATTTTCAATAACCTTAATTTTTTATTTTCAAAAGCACAAGCTCCAGTTTCCCAGATTCTCTGCCAGGATGATTTCTTTGTATCTGCCCGCTCTTTGAACATACTGCTGAATTTTTGGGAAAAAGCCGATTCTGCTTTGGGTTTTGTGCGGTTCAATCATCAGAATGAAAGTGATTCAAACCGGCTAGTCAAATATGAAAAGAAGGTACTGCCTAAAACTATAAAGGCGGGTCATGCTGATCTATGGTTTTATGTTTTTGGAAACTTTCCGGGCAATCTTTCAAATGTATCCTTACGCACCAGGGTAGTAAGCAGTGTCGGCATGTTTGATCAATCGCTTCCGTTTGCAGGAGATTTCGAATTTTGGCACCGTGCCTCCAAAAAATACGATGTGGGTGTACAGAGTGAAGTGATCGTTCAAGTAAGAGTTCATAAAAATCAGGCTTCCAATTACCTGAACTTAAAAGGTGAACTGGTGGAACAAAAAATTAAGATTGCCAATAAGATGTACCGTGGCCTTATAGCGTCACACCCGCATCTGATGCGAAGACTGAAATTTCATGGAACGCTTCAGTATGATGCCCTGGATAGGTACTTAGCTGTAAAATTTTTACTAAAAGGAAATAAGGAATATTTAAAGGAGGTGAACAAACACGCTGCACATAGCGAGTGTATTCGTAAAAATTTTAAATGGGCCATTTTCTTTATTTCATTGGGTGGGAGAATCGGCCGGGTTTATTCTGCCAAGCGTTTGTTGCAGGCTTTTCAGGTTGGTTCAAATGCCATATAGTGAAAACTTTTAGATAATACCCTAATTCATCATCAGCATGATGCAATCTTATTCCTGCCCTGAAATATCAATTATTATTCCCGTTCGCAATGGACTGCCTTTTATCAAAGAATGCTTGGAGTCCGTATTTCGTCAAACCTCTGCTCAGTGGGAGGTTTTAATTGGCGACAATGGTTCAACTGACGGAACAAGAGAGTACCTGGCATCCTTAAGTGATTGCCGGGTAAGCATCTTCAATCATGAAAGTAATTTAGGTATTTCCGGAAATCTGAACTTTCTTTTTAAAAGGGCAAAAGCGCCTATTTGTCAGATACTTTGCGCTGATGATTACTTTATAAATGAAGCCAGCCTTTCGACTATTTTGGCTTATTGGCAGTCAGCTCCAAGTGACTTAGGTTTTGCATTTGCACTAAATGAAGGAGCACATAGTTCCCTTATGAGGTTTGAACGGAAATGCTTGCTGGATTTTTATCCAGTCGGTTCAAGTTGTGAACATTTTTTCTTGTTTGGAAATATTCCAGGAAATCTGTCTAATGTTTCTTTACGGACCAGTATACTGGATAGTTGTGGCTTTTTTGCCACCGATTTTAGAAGTGCCCTTGATTATGAATTTTGGGCTAGGGCATCGGAAAATTTTGGCATGGGAGTACTTAAGAATGTTCTAACCCATATACGCAGACATGCGAACACTGCATCTGTTTATTTGAATGTAAAAGGTGAGGAGATTGCCGAAAAAGAAAAAATCATCCTTTGGCTTTACTTGAAATTAAAAGAAAAATATCCTTCATTATTATTCTTTTTAAAATTGCATGCGACACTCAGTTATGATTCATACTACAGACAAATTGGGCTAAAATACCTCTTGAAAGGTCGGCCAGCATACTATCTTTTCTTACAAGCACATCAGGACTCAGAGTTTATGCTGTCAAGGATTTTGAAATGGTGTGTATTTATTATTTCTGCTGGCGGAAAGTTTGGTTTGATGCTCTCGGCCAAATACCTGCATCGAAAAATGGAGCAGCATCAAGAAGAAATCCTTAAAAGCAAAGTTCATGCTGCAGTATTGAAGATGAGTCAAGCACATTAAGAGTTATAGGAATCTATTCATGATGTGCCTTTCTCATTCTAGTATAGTAACTGCAGGACAACAATAAACCTTATTATGAAGGTGAACAAGCAAGTACAGAACAGTCAGTTAACCAATTATTCAAATAAGGCGGATGCAAAGAAAACCTATGGTAGAATGATTGATTTTTCTTGGTTGATTATGCTGATTGCGGTTGGTTATCAAGTGTTAGTTCATACCGACATGAAAAACATTTTTGCGTTATCATGTGTGGTAGTAGGGTGGGCGCTCGTTGTAAAAGCACTCTTTCTTACGAATTCGTTTGCGCGGCATCCTTTTTCAACTTTTTTAATTTTGGGTTATGCTCTTACTCAAATTTACTTTCCAGTAGTTTTTATGTCAATTGAAGGGAAAAGTTTGATTCATAACCTTGAATTGCCAAATGAGGTCTTTTTGCATGCTTTATTTTCCTTGATTATTTTATTGATTGCTCATCTTTTATATCGAAGAAAGGCAAGTTCCAGCAACCGGAGTTTAACAGCGGCACAGCAAGTGTTACAACGACTTAAGTTTTTTGTTGCACCAAATAACTTCCAGATATGGTTCATGGGTTTTTTGGGTCTTTTTTCGATGTTTTTTATCCATTTCTTCACCTCTACTTCATATGATGAAAAGGAAACAGGAAACAATATCATTAGAAGTTTTATACCATTCGCCTATGCGCCATTCTTTATACCATTCTCCTTGTTGTTTGGTAAGGTTCAGATCGTTTCCAAAAGGTTGAAATTTCAACTGCTTTTTTATGGAATGCTAATTTTTGTTGTAAGTATTGGTGCAAATAGCCGTGGAGCGTTTATGTACAGTTTTACAGCTTTGGGGTACTCCTTTATCTTGGGTTATTTGCTGAAGCGATTTCAAATGCCCAAGATCAATCTCAAAATAATTGTTGGGTTCGGGGCTGCTTTATGGCTCTTTACTGGACCAATTCAGGATATTGGCGTTGCTATGGTAATGGTTAGAGGTGCTAGAGAAGATGTCTCTAGGGTTGCACTTATTTCCAAAACCTTGGAAGTTTACGAAGATTCAAGAGCGATTGCCGAATACAAAAAGTTAGCTAAGGTAACAAATCCAGATTGGGATGAAAACTACCTTGATAATATATTTCTCGCACGCTTTTGTAACCTCAAGTTTAATGATTTAAGCCTTATCCAGGCAAGAGGAATGGGAGCGGGTAACCCTAAAATGTTTGAATTTTCTGTTAACAGGTTCTATAGTTCTTTTCCTAGCCCTGTATTGAAACTTTTAAATATTGATGTGAAAAAGGAGGAGATAGTATCTTCTTCAATAGGTGATTACCTATACTATATTACAACAGGTGATCCTTATGCGATGGGTTGGTTTCGTACAGGTCATTTCTGTGGAACAGGAATGGCTACATTCGGATGGTGGTACTTACTAGTCTTGGGCATTTCAATCATTCCTGTCTATTATCTTGTTGATGCTTTTGTTTTGGTGTTAGGCAAGGGTACTGCATCTAGCTTTAAATTTAGTTTATGTGGCCTCCTCTCAATCACTTCGACATTTTCGTTTTTGCCTACAGAAAGTGTTATCAATGCTGTGGTTTTTACCTTAAGGGAGTGGCCGCAAACAGTGCTGCTTTACTTTGTGATTTTTCAATTCACGCTAATAATATCTTCTTTGTTCATAAAAAGAGGATATATAAATTACCATGGTAAGTATTCGCTAGCTCAAAACGGATAATGCTTCAACTAAATCTGGACATTGGGTATAGCGTTTGAACCAAAAAGTACCACATGCTTGTTTTTAGTGTTTACCCTGAATTTGTTGTTGTTGGTAAATGTTTGGCTGCTTATGACCTCATTAATAACATAGCTCTTGCTACTTTAAAAAAAATGTCAACATATAATTGAGCCAAAGAAAAAACTTGTAGTTGAATGTTCTTGTAGGGCGAAGCTAGGTAATTATAGTTTGAACTTCATCCCAGAAAGAAATAAAGCATTTCAAATGCAAGTATTCCCCTGTTGGATTTATTTCTTAACATCAATTTGTCAAACCTTCCTGTGAACATTGTTTTCTTTAGCCACCCTTTGTTTTTGAATCACCAAAGTATGCCGCGGTATCTTAATATGCTTGCCAATGGCATGCAGCGTAAAGGGCATACAATAGAAATTTTAGTTCCCAAACCCCTTTTTTTTAAATTGTCTGGTAACAACAAGTTTTTGGGTAAGTGGTTGGGCTATATTGATCAATTCTTGATTTTTCCTGTCCAATTCCTAAGGCGCCGTCGAAGCTTTCCGGAGAATACTCTTTTTGTTATTACTGATCACGCTTTAGGTCCCTGGGTTCCAATGGTCAGAAAGCTTCCACATATAGTTCATTGCCACGATTTTTTAGCTCAGTTATCAGCAGTCGGCAAAATTGAACAGTATACAACTGGATGGAGTGGTAGATTGTATCAAAGGTTGATAAGATGGGGGTACTCACAAGCGCAATACTTTATCTCAGCTTCTTTAAAGACAAAACATGATTTGCATTATTTTATCAACAAAGAGGTAGTAGTAAGTGAGGTGGTTTATAATACACAGAACAGGCCCCTTATAAAATTTAAAGTTGAAGAAGCAAGGTTCCAGTTATCGAATTATATCGGTGTCAATTTAAAGGCCGGATATATGCTCCATGTCGGTGGAAATCTGTGGTATAAAAATAGAGAAGGAGTTATCGAGATTTATGAATCTTGGCGTGCTAATTCTGATAATAGGTTGCCTTTAATACTTGTAGGTGAGCAGCCCAGCAAATGCTTGCTGGAAAAGAAAGAAATTTCTAAATATAAAGCTGATATACATTTTGTGACTGGTTTGCCCGATGAAGAAGTAAATAAAGCTTATTGTGGGGCTAGCTTGCTTTTGTTTCCTTCCTATGCAGAAGGGTTTGGTTGGCCCATTATTGAAGCAATGGAGTGTGGATGCCCTGTAGTTACAACAGGTGAAGCGCCAATGAATGAAGTGGGAGGTAGTGCTGCCTTCTATATTCCGAGAAAACCTCTCGAAAAGAGTTTACAAGATCAATGGGCTTCCATTTCGGCTGAAGTAATCAGTAAGGTGTTGAATTGCTCTGCATTGGAGCGTGAGGCTCATTTGCTAAATGGCTACCAGAATTGTATGAGATTTAGTTCAAAAGTAATCATTGATGACTTTGAATCTATTTATCTAAAAGTTGTGAATAAAGGAAAGTTGAATACAACGACATTGCCTATCGGAACACCTTCTTCCAAATTCATTTAATTTATTGTTTTTGCTTGTTGTGGAAGTGGATTCTTCACCTTGGAAATGTGTCGCAGGTGCTTGTATTTTCTTACTTACACTTAAATGGAGTTTTGCAAATTTTTATCGACCATTTTATTTCTCCGCGTCTGTAAAAAGCGGTAAATAATATTTTAATTATGGCAACTATATTGTACATAGGTGATGATAATACCGGATCTACTTCTGCGCATAGAGCTAAGGCACTGGAGCGTCTTGGCCATTCGGTGTCTATCCAAAATCCTTATGTTGGATTAAATAGCTCCTTAAATGGGAAATTTTCTGGGGCATTTCACTACAAAACTGGTTTTGTGTGGTTACAAAGAGCGGTGGTGAAATGGGTGCAAGAAAACCTTTGTAATACATCAAACTATGATTTAGTATGGATTGATAGTGGTGAATTGTTTGGTGTTAAGAGTTTGAAGTTGATTAAATCTCTAACATCCAAATTGGTTTTGTACAATGTTGATGATCCAACTGGTTCAAGAGATGGCAAAAGGTTTGATTCGCTTAAGAAATCAATGCCCTTTTATGATTTGATTGTTGTTGTGCGAAATGAAACCGAGCGTGAGTGTTATGAACTTGGTGCGAGGAAAGTGCTTAGGGTGTTTAGAAGTTATGATGAAGTTGCCCATTCGAGTGATAATCTGGATTTGAATGCATTATTAGCTTTTCAATCGGAAGTTGCTTTCATTGGAACCTGGATGCCGCATGAAGGAAGAGATGAATTCTTGATTGAACTCATTAAACAAAATATTCCTTTAAGCATTTGGGGAAATGGCTGGCACAAGAGCAAATATTATATGCAATTAAAGCCATGCATTCGTGGCAAGTCAATATATGGAAGAGACTATGTTGCCGCAATCCGGAGTTCTAAAATATGTATTGGAATGTTGTCGAAGGGCAATCGTGATTTGCACACTCAGCGATCTTTAGAAATTCCTTATGCAGGCGGGTTGTTTTGTGCCAAAAGAACAACCGAACATAATGCTATGTATTTGGAAGGTGAGGAAGCTGTGTTTTGGGAAGATGCATCTGAATGTGCAGCAGTTTGTAAGCAGTTGTTAGGTGATGATACCTTAAGGGAGCGGATCCGTAAAGCTGGCTTTGATCGTGTTATTTCTTTAGGCGTTGGCAATGAAGAGGTTTGCAAGAAAGTCATTCAGGCAATATTCAGTAAAGTGGATCAAACGGCTTACAACCCAGTAATTAAATGAAGGAAATCATTTTCGTAAATTCCCATCCCATACAGTATTTCGCTCCACTGTATAAGTACATGAACGAGCAAGGATTGCAAACAAAGGTGTGGTATTGTACCGAAGGTATGCTTCATGGTGCTGTTGATAAGGAGTTCGGCGTCAGAGTCAAATGGGACATTCCATTGCTGGATGGCTATGATTACCGGTTTTTCAAAAATTATGCTGCTAGACCTTCTCTGTCTGTCGGGTTTTTCAGTTTGGTCAACTTTGGTATGTTGATCACCTTATTTCGCCAGCCAAAATCCATTCTTGTTGTCCATGGATATCACTTCTTTACACACCTGTGCATCTTACTTCTGGCTCAACTTGCCGGACATACAGTTTGTCTTCGTTTTGAAGTGCCCAACAGTCAGGAGCAATTGAAGAAATCAAAAAAGCAAAAGCTAAGACGCATGCTGTTGAAGCATGTAGTTTTTCCCAGGGTAAACTACTTTCTGTATATCGGCAAAGAAAATCATCAACTTTATAAAAATTACGGCATACCAGAAGAGCAGCTGGTATTTTGCCCCTATGCTGTAGACAATAGCCGCTTTTTAGAAGCATTTGAACGAATCGCCGGTCAAAGGTTGGAAATACGTTCCAGGTTTGGTATCCCAAATAATGCCCAGGTAATTCTTTTTTCAGGTAAATACATTGATAAAAAGCGGCCTCTTGATCTGATGCAGGCCTTTTCTAAGTTGAACCATCCGAACTGCTGGTTGATCATGATTGGCGAAGGAGAACTAAGGATTGAAATCGAACAGTTCATCCTTAAGCATAAAGTTCAAAATGTTGTTTTGACCGGCTTTGTCAATCAATCTGAGATTCCAGCCTATTATGCAATCGGTGATGTCTTTGTTATGTGCTCCACAATAGGGGAAACTTGGGGATTATCTGTAAACGAGGCAATGAACTTTGACTTGCCGGTGATAGTTTCGGACTTAACGGGGTGTTCGGCTGACTTGGTCGAGCCTGGAGTAAACGGCTATGTATTTCCTACCGGGAATGTGGAAGCTTTAACAAGAACGCTACGGCAGGTATTGATTGATAAGCGGCTAAACTGGAGCACAACTTCCCGCCAAATCATCAGAAGGTACGATTACTCTGTTATTGTAAAAGAACTGAAAAATCTGGTCCGTACCTGATCTCACCCGGTTATGCTGAATTGCAATTCTGTTTTTGATGAGATGCAATCACATTTAGTTTGTTATTTCGGTCCATTTTTTTAATCCTTTGTGAGGCAAGCTACAATGGCCTGGGGTGACGGAGAAGCCGCTTTTTTTTATCCCCGGCGCCCTTCTGTACTGGGATCAGCTGATTTCTGGGCTTGTCATGCTGCTGAAGTGGTACATAAAATTGTTCGACTATCAGATTATGAACGTGCGCTGTATGTTCAAAGGGGTCGTAGGAACTCCGATCGGTTCAATCTGCAAGTGACATTAGATAAATTAGAGACTATTTATCACAGCATTTTAGAGCATTCCAATAAAGGATAAGCTTTTACTCATCTTTTTAGCTTTCACACCTTTCCAAAATCTTCCCACGCTACTGTTTAGTTGAAGGCTGTCAAAATTGATAGGAATATGAAAGTATTGAATGTTATTAGTTCCATGGACCCTGCTTATGGGGGTACCTGTCAGGGCTTACGAAATTCAATTCCGGAACTGACTAATTTGAATGTTTTAAATGAGGTTGTTTGTGTTGATGAACCTGGGGCTGATTACCTGCGCAATGATGTTTTTAAAATACATGCACTTGGTGGCCGCAAAACATCCTGGGCTTACAGCAAAGCACTTCTGCCATGGCTACTTACCAACATGACTCATTTCGACGTTGTGGTGGTACATGGTATGTGGCAATATGCCGGGTATGCAGTTAGAAAAGCCGCGGAAGTATTAAAAAAGGAGCGTGGTACTGGTGCAGTACCAAGGATATTTATCATGCCGCACGGTATGCTGGATCCCTATTTTCAAAAGGCGAGTGGTAGAAGAGTAAAAGCTATCCGAAACTGGTTGTATTACAAGTTGATAGAAGGTGAAAATATTAATAATGCTAACGGTCTTTTGTTTACCTGTATGGCCGAAATGAAACTGGCTAGGCAGCCTTTCCGGCCCTACAAACCAGTACAGGAGCATAATATAGGCTATGGCATTAATTTACCTCCGGCGCTCTGCAAAGACATGATAACAGCCTTCCGTTCTCATGTGCCTGCTTTGAAAAACGAACCATTCTTTTTGTTCTTAAGCAGGATTCATGAAAAGAAAGGTTTGATGTTATTGATAAATGCTTATCACCATGCGTTGCAGCATACAGCGCAATTACCGCATCTGGTGGTTGCAGGTCCCGGTTTGGATTCTGCCTTTGGGAGTAAGGTTTTTGAAATGGTGCATGAATTGGGGATACAACATCAAGTGCATTTTCCTGGTTTGCTGCTTGGAAAGGCCAAGTGGGGCGCTTTTTACGACTGTACCGCTTTTGTATTGCCCAGCCACCAGGAAAATTTTGGTATCTCCATTGTTGAAGCAATGGCTTGTGGCAAGCCGGTACTTATTTCTGACCAGGTTAATATATGGGAGGAAATAAAGGCTGCTGATGCTGGTCTAGTTGAAGCCGATACAATAGAAGGAGTTAAACGCATATTCAAACAATGGATTGCACTTTCCCCTGAACAAATAAAAGTAATGGGAAAGAATGCAAGGTCATGTGTTGACACCCATTTTTCTATGCAGCCTGTTGCATACAGAATGAAACAAGCGCTCTTTTAGGGAGAACGGATTTTGACAGCACACGCTGCTCTTCTTGTTTCAGTTTCAGAAATTACCAGCTTATAGATAGTGCCACTTGGCTTCAAGTATAATGCAAAGATGAAATTTCAAACTTTGGAAAGTTTCGAACTGCCGCAAGGTTTTCGAGGGAAGCCGGGTTGGTATGTCCAGTTGTGGTGGATTGTCGAACAGTTGCTGTTCCGGCCTTCCCCCCAATTTATGTATGGATGGCGTAGGTTGTTACTACGATTATTTGGTGCTAAAGTTGGGCGTAACGTCATCCTGCGACCTACAGTAAAGACACAGTTCCCCTGGAAAGTTAGCATTGGCGATAATACTTGGATTGGTGATGATGTGGTTTTATACAGCCTGGATCAAATTCATATTGGAAATAATGTGGTGGTCTCCCAAAAAAGTTATTTGTGCGCTGGTACACACAATTATAAGGAGCCGGATTTCCCTATTTACGGATTGCCAATTGTAGTGGAGGATGAATGCTGGATTGCTACCGATGTTTATCTGGCACCGGGTGTAACCGTTGGTCGAGGATCAATTGTAGGCGCAAGAAGTAGCGTTTTTAAAGATCTTCCTAGCGGAATGGTATGTATAGGAAGCCCAGCACAACCTATCAAAAAGCGGATTGCCGAAGAATCTTACATGCTTAAAGACCCTGCCCTGGTTTAAATGATTGTGTTCACGGTGCAGATACTGTAATTGCTTTATTATGGCCTTTCGAAAAACATGTGCTGGTCTGGGATTTTTACTGGTTGTGTGTATTCAGGTAAATGGACAGCAGAATGACTATCCAGTAGCAGAGGGGTTTATGATTAAAGGGTCGGATGCTGCTCAAGTGGTTGGTAAGGATAAATCGTTGCAATACATACAAGACACCAATATTGCCGAACTCCCTGAAAAATGGCGTTCAGCAATAGAAACACAATTGACCTATATGGAAGGTGCTGTTCCCTTTTGGTTCCGCGCCAATAAAGGTGGCAATGTTCCTGTTCCGAATGAGTCATTAAGTATAATAGGGGACCTTTATAGAGAGTATACTAAGATTAAAGGCGTGGACTGGGGTGGTGGTGTAATGGCCCGCATCAATGTGGGTGCACAAAAGGAACTGCATCTAGTGGAAGCATACGCTAAAGCTAAATGGAGCCTTTTTCAACTGAAGGCAGGGTTGTATCGCGAGTTTAAAGGCCTGGTTGATTCAAGTTTGTCTTCAGGGTCGCTGGCTATTTCCGGAAATGCAAATCCTATTCCATCAATTCAGGTTTCCATTCCCGATTTTGTTCACCTGCCTTTCTTAGGCAAGCTAATAAGTTTTAAAGGCAGCTTCGAACATGGCTGGATTGGTGATCTCCCTGTTAACTATGTTCATAATCCGTATCAGTATGAAAGGGTTAGTTCCGTAAAAAGCTATTTTCATCACAAAGCAATATATGGCCGCTTGGGTAAGCCAAACGGCCGGCTATTTTTAACTGCTGGCATCAATCACCAGGTTACCTGGGGCCATGAAAAGCAAATATTCGGACCTGAGTTCCATCTCAAACCTTTTGAAAGTATCATTCAGGTATTGATTGGTGGAAGCAAAAATGCATCCCAAAACATTTCCAAAGTAGGAAACCACCTCGGAACCCTTGATATGGGATTTGACTTTAACTTTTATGAAGGCCGAATATCCGTGTACCGACAATTCATTTATGATAAAGGTGCCTTGGCTTACCTGGCCAATGTAGCAGATGGATTGACTGGCTTTAGTGTCGAATTCAGAGAGTCAGATAAACACAAGGTTCGGCTTAATAAGGTCTTACTTGAAGTGGTGTACACTAAGAACCAGGCCGGTGAACAATGGTCTAAGGAAACTCCTTCCGGTCCTGAGCAATATTACAATCATGGTATCTATTCGGAAGGTTATAGTTTTAAACAAACCGGCATTGGTTCACCCTTTATTACAGAGAAAAAATATAGCAGAAAAGGCCTCCCATCTTCCCCGGCTGATTTCTTTATAAATAACAGACTTTTTTTAGTGCATATGGGTGCCATTGGTAGTGTGATGAAGTGGCGTTACAAAGCATTACTATCCTATTCTCAGAATTACGGAACTTATTATACCAGTAACAGCACTTTTTTTTGGTTCAATGGTGAAAGAAGACCTTTTGTGCCGTATGATGGCATTTTTCCAAAAGTAAATCAGGTATCGGTGTTTTTCGATGTGGGTCGTCAACTGAAAAAGGAAACCAGTGTTCATTTTTCTTTGGCTAATGACTCTGGTAAACTGCTCAATAATGCTACCGGAGTAAGTATAAGTCTCCGTAAGTCTTTACTCAGGCCATAGGCCCTCTAGGTACTCCAGCATGGTACGATTTCTAATATCCGGCCAAGATATGTAAACCAAAGACGATCCTAACATTTTGGAATTGCTTCCTAATGTATGGAGAACCTTCAATCTTATATGATTTCTGGGCTTTTTTCAATTCGGTTTTATTCATACCAAGTGTTTTCCTGCTACTGCAGCACATGCAAATGATACCTTCTATTGTTCCTTGACCTTGGCCCACTGTCCAACAACTTTGGAGCATTACTGGGATGTGCTTATCACTTGTTTTAATTACTATTACATGATCAGGTTGCATTATAAAAAGGGGTTACTGCTTTTGGGGGTAGCCGTACTACTGGGTGTAGTTGCCCTTGAATGGGTTCTTCGCTATAAGTTTGGCTTTTGTGATGCGGTGCTGACGCAGGCCGATAAGGACTTTGAATATGTTGCCCAGCCCAACCAGGACCGGAAACGTTTTGGCAACCGGATATTTACAATGCTTTTTCCCAGCGCAATGAAGCTGTATCTGCCGGGGATTCAATCGTTGTGGCCGGGTTTGGTGATTCCGTTATCAACGGTGGTACCCAGTCTGATCAGGATAGTTTGGCTACAACAAAATTGAGCAGGTACCTGTCCCGGAAATTCAGGAAGCCAGTGAAGGTGCTCAACATTAGCTATGGTTCCTGGGGACCGGATAATTGTTATGCTTACCTGGAAAAGTATGGAACCTTTGGTGCACAAAAATTCCTGTTGCTGGTAAGCTCACATGATGCTTACGACAACATGAACTTTGTTCCTACTGTTGATGTATTGCCAGCTTATTCCTCCAAACAATTTCCGCTTGCCATTATGGAATTGGTAGACCGCTATCTAATGCCAGCTACCAATAAGAAGACGGAAACACCTGAACGAATGCTGGCCATTAACAAAAAGGAAAGAAACTCCGTGTTCAATTCCGGTTTTGGCAATTTTCTATCCTTTTGCCGCAGCCACAATATTCCACTCCTGGTATACCTGCACGCCGAAAAAGAAGAGCGGATCGCTGGCAAATACAATGCACAGGGTGTCGAAATTATCAATTTTTGTAAGCAGCACAACCTGCCCATCATTAAAGAGCTGGATTATGAAATGCCCGCTTCAGCTTACCGGGATGTTATCCACCCAAACGATGCCGGGCAGGACTATATATTCAGGATATTAAAAGATACCATCCTGTAACTTTTGTAAAAGGCAACTGGCTTGGCTGGTACCATCAGGTATTGTTTTTAGTAGTGTTCAGCTATTGTTAGCCAGAAACCGGAATTGCCTTTTTCCGCTAGCAGAACTCCCATGTTTCCTGGGTTAGCAAAGCCCTCATTAAGTTTTCTTTCTAGTAGTATCGCCGGCAATGTCTACATCATGTTGCAGTTGCATGATGTAGCAACTATGCATTTTTTTCAATGGTATTAACTACCGCTGCCTACCTGGTTTTTATATAATGATTTTCTGTTGTGGTACTGTTTATTAACTACAACGAACCTGTTCTTTACTGCCCTTTCCATCACAACATCGTTTGCCAATTCTCCCTTGTTCCCGATCCAATTTTTGTTGGTACCCTATAGCCTTACTGCTCCCTGCCTGACGGGCCTTTAACTCCTGAATATTTAATTAATTCCTAAGTGATGCGAAAACCAAGAATTCTGCTTATCGGGGGAAACTATTTTCCCGAGCCTACCGGTATTGGTAAATACAATGCCGAAATGTTGGATTGGCTGGCCAGCCAGGGTCACGAATGTGCCGTGGTTACTACCTATCCTTATTACCCTTTCTGGAAAGTGCAGGAGCCTTATGGCCTGGGAGCATCCTGGTTTCGCCGCGAGGAAAGAATAAGTGAAGGCGAGAAGATAAAAGTATACCGCTGTCCGCACTATGTGTCCCGGCAGCCATCGGGTATGAAGCGGATCCTCTCTGACCTTAGTTTTTTTATCAGTGCATTCCTGCAGTTGTTGGTATTGCTTTTTGGCAAGCGGTATGATTATGTGATCACCGTAGTGCCGCCTTTTCAATTGGGTTTGCTGGGTGTGTTGTACAAATGGGTTAGAAAGGCAACCCTGATCTTTCATGTGCAGGACCTGCAGATAGATGCGGCTAAAGAGCTGGGTATGATCAAGTCGCGGTGGTTGCTCAACATCATGTTTGCCATTGAACGATTTATCCTGCACCGGGCCGACCATGTCAGCAGCATCTCCAATGGCATGATGCAACGCATTGAAGAAAAGTGCAGTAAGCCGATCCTGTTTTTTCCCAACTGGGTGGATACGGAATTCTTTTTCCCGATTCCCAACAAAGAATTGCTGAAAAAGGAATTCGGGTTTTCGCCCAAAGACAAGATCATCCTGTACTCCGGCGCAGTAGGCGAAAAGCAGGGACTTGAATCCATCATACAGATAGCAGGACAGGTAAATGGGCCGCACCTGCAGTTTGTTATTTGTGGTACCGGACCATACAAAGAGAAGCTGAAGGCCATGGCCGCGGATGCAGGACTGTCCAATGTGCATTTCATGCCGGTACAACCAAAGGAGCGCTTCAACGAGTTTTTAAATATGGCAGATGTGCACCTGGTGCTGCAGAAGGCTAAGGCTGATGATCTGGTGATGCCATCAAAGCTTACTTCCATACTATCTGTTGGTGGTCTTGCACTGGTTACCGCATCGGCCAACTCCAGCCTGCATAGCCTTGTGTCGCAAAACGGCATTGGCGTAGCTATTGAGCCGGAGAACGGGCAGGCACTGGTAGATGCAATTCATCAATTGATAGAACACCCGTACGAAAAGGTAAAACAACATGCACGCCTTTATGCTGAAGAGTTCCTGACCATGAATCGGATCATGCACCGCTACTTTACACAGGTGCAACTGATTGCCAGCCCGGAAAAAGAACGCGTAGTGCTTGTGGCCCGCGACCAGCTGGAGCTAAATTGATAGTCACCCTGTGTAACCCTGCTGGCCAGTGAGGTAATTGGCATTGAGTGGGCCAAAGCTCAGGATATGCCCACTTAATATTAGCAATGTATTGAGATGCGAGTGATTCGTAAATAGGATTGGGTGAACAGATCCAATTAGCCTGTTATGCCCTTGCTTTTGTACACAAATTCAGCCTGTCTTACTATAAATGATGATGCCGGTTTAACTGCTGCATTACAACCGTTTTGTAGAAGGAGTACAACGACCGGCTTTTTGCCCTGCAAACCATACCTGGAATATTCAACTGAATAAGTTGTGTGTCCGGAAATTGTTGCAAGTCCTTTTTTATTCACAAAAAACAAACAGTCATGAAGAAAAAGTCCATGTTTTTTTCAATGGTTTTATTGGCTAGCCTTTGTTCTGCACCTTCTATGGTGCATGCACAGCGAGGCAATAATGGTAATAGCCATGGCAATGCCAATGGCCATGATGCGCCGATCGATGGCGGCTTGTCGTTGTTGCTGGCTGCAGGCATTGGCGCCGGGGCCAAGAAAGCTTATGACAAAAGAAAGGCAAAGTTGCAGGAAGGCGCTGCAGACTAGCGCTGTAGTGTAAAGCCTGAACCTACAAACAAGCACAAAACTGAAGTTCCTGCTCTTTGTTGTTGGACTGTTGTGGCCCGATGGCCTGCTGCCTGACGATGGATATGGACATAGCAGCTTATTCCTGCTTTTGCTTTTCAAACAAGGCCGCTTGCGCTCTGCTGCCGGCCTTGTTCTTTCCCCCTACCAGAACCTGCACGATACATGTATTTGAAAAAGCTTTCCACCGCACTTGACCTTTCATTTACCTTCAAGTTCCTCGGGCTTTTTGCCGTGCTATATTATTTCCATCTTTTCTATTGGGGCCTAACCACGCCCGATGGCACCGTTTATAGCTCCTTCCTCGATCTTCACTTCAATTATATCAACTGGTGGACCTCCCTCATTGTGCATACTGCAAAGGCAGCTTCGGCAACGCTCGGGTTGGTTACTGAAATCAAGGGCCTCAAAACCCTGCAAACCAATAATGGCAGTTGGGTTAATGTAAATTTTGCCTGTTTGGGGTTTGGCGTGCTGAGTTTTTGGTTTGCCTTTGTTTGGGCCTCCAGGGTAGGCCTGCGCAAAATGATGATGTGGACCCTTGCAGGCCTAATAGGATTTTTTGTTTTAAACAGCATCCGTATTTGCGTGCTCCTGTATGCCCTCCACCAGAACTGGCAGGTAAACAGGTTTATGGATCACCATGAAACGTTCAATGTTATTACTTACCTGTTTATTTTTCTCCTGATCTACCTTTTCTCCCGTGTGCCGGACCAGAAGGTAAAATCAGTCTGACCGCTTGGTGTCTGCTCTTTAGTTGTATCAGTTAGATCTACATGCCATGTCCCTCCAGATTAATAAAACTTTTGTAGCCATTATCACCCACAGATTTGAAGCATCCCTCAGCGGGCCGGAAGAAACCTTCCTGCCAAGAGCCTTCACCGATTTTTTGGGTACGGGAAAAACCCTGCTTCAGCAGACCTTTGAACGGTTTGTTCCGCATGTTCCTTCCGAGCACATCATCATCGTTACCGCGGCAGTATACCGGGCACTTGCAATGGAGCAGTTGCCCTTAATTCATCCAGGCCAGGTTATGGGTGTTCCGGTCAGTAAATCACCTGCAGCGATTCTTGCCCATCTTGCTTTTAAACTGCCGCAGCAGGATTCCGGTGTTTCCCTGATTGTTGCCCCTGCCGACCACCTGGTGTTGCAAAACCATGCATTCCTGCATGTTTGCAGCCATGCCATCGGCGTTGTAAACAGCAGGGGTGGGGTGGTTGTGCTTGGCGTTCAGCCCACCCATGTCAACCAATATTACCGGTACATCAAGAGGAGTGCAAAATGTGTGGATGAGGGAGTGTTCCGGGTCGAACAATTCCTGGAACATACTACTGTCCAGTACCCTTCTTTTCACCCTGAGGACCGGTATTTATGGCATACGGGCATTTATATCTGGAAAGTGACCGACCTGCTTGGCGCAATCAGGCGGCTGCTCCCCACTTTGTTCCGGTGCTTTAAAAACGCTGCCCTTTCTTTTAACAGCGCATCAGAAGAAGCTGCTTTACAACTTGCTTATGCCTCCAGCCCCGCTGCTAATTTTGATACAGAGGCCTTTTGTAAGTCGGAAAAAATTTATGTGATACCTGGATCTTTTGGCTGGAGCGATATCGGCACCTGGTATGAACCCCAAAGCCCTCCGTCAGAAACTACATAGTTGCCACTTCGCAGGTCACCGTGATGCTTGCTGGTGATATTTTCATCATCGTTCTTCAAATAGTACAATAAAAATCCCCGCAGGCGTATTCCGCTGCGGGGATTTTTATTGTATCAACGGTGTTGATGTAGGAAGTGGCCACGCCGCGAATCGAACGCGGATCAAAGGCTTCGGAGACCCTTATACTATCCATTGTACTACGTGGCCGGATAGGGGCTGCAAGATAAGTTACTTGAACAAACCCTGCGCATTGGTAGCAAAAATCTTTACCGCAATGGCCAAAAGGATGACGCCAAAGAATTTTCGGACGGCGATCAGTCCGGCTGGACCCAGCAGCCTTTCGATAAATGCCAGCGATTTCAACACCACGTACACGATGATCAGGTTGAGCAGGATACCGAGCAGGAGCGTGGTTTGGTCGTAGTTGGCTTTAAGCGAAATAATGGTGGTAAGGGTACCAGAGCCGGCAATGAGCGGAAAGGCAATCGGCACCACTGTGGAT
The DNA here is from genome assembly GCF_001953305.1 of Cnuella takakiae. Lineage (GTDB taxonomy): Bacteria > Bacteroidota > Bacteroidia > Chitinophagales > Chitinophagaceae > Flavisolibacter > Flavisolibacter takakiae. The sequence goes on along the minus strand of NZ_MTFE01000010.1, from coordinate 4,504,832 downwards.
GCCCTGATATCCGGTTCGCTTTTAAACAGCTCGTGGCCCAGTACCATTTCCAGCCCCAGGATAAAGATCACGATAGAGCCGCCCACGGCAAAGGAGCGTACATCCAGGCCCAGCAGGTTGAGAAATGGCTGCCCGATAAAAAGAAACAATACCATCAATCCACCCGAGATCAGGGTTGCCCTTGCCTCGCGGATCTCGCCCAGTTTGCCCTTTAGGGATATCAGGATGGGAATGCTTCCAATGATATCGATGATGGCAAATAGGGTGAAAGTTACCGTGAGGAGTTCTTTTATGTTGATGGGCATGCGGGTGGTTTGGGGCAAAGATAGCGGGAAGGGGTCGCTGATTTCGGATGTGTCATTTCGGATCCCGGATCTGGAATGTGCGATTTCAGACCTTGGATATGCGAAGACTGATTAGCATAGTACATTCAATGTTTTCGGGTAATACCTAAATCCGCGATCCTTAGATCTTCGTTGGCCGGTGTTGTTCTTTCTCCGCTGGCGGGTTGTGGAGCACGGAGTGGGTGAGGGTTTCATTATCGAGGTGTACCCGTACCACGCAGCCATAACGGAGCGAAAACACATTGAAAGATTCGTGGAGTGCAACCTGTTCCACATGCGAAAGGATGCTGCGGATCACACCGCCATGCGCCACTACTGCAACAGCGCCTTTGCGGGGCAGGGTTTCAAAAAAAGAAACGACGCGGTCGTATAGCTGCAGGTAACTTTCACCGCCGGGAATACACACGTTTACAAAGTCATCCATCCAGCGCTTGAGGTAGTCGGGTTCAATTTCGTCCCAGAGCTTGAGCTCCCAGTCGCCGCAGTTGATTTCTTTCAGGCGGTCTTCAAACCTGATGGCATGGTTGGGGAAAAGGAATTCGGCCAGCTTGCGGCAGCGTTGCAGCGGGCTGCTGAAGACATGGCTGATATGTTGGGGAAGGTGTGGCCGGATGCACTGTGCTTCCTGCTCGAAGCTTTCGGTGATGTCGAGGTCGGCCTGGCCATAGCACTGGCCTTTTTTAATGTCGGGTGTGGTGTGGCGGATCAGGTAAACTTCCATAGTATCAGCATGGTCAGGTAACAAATGATTTCGCTGGTTTGTTGGATGCTGCCCAGGCAGTCGCCGGTATGGCCGCCGATCCATTTCTTGAAATAGCGATTCATCAATACCGTACCCAACAGCAATACCGGGAAGATAAGACCCAAAAAGGAAAGCGGCAGAAAGAGAAAAGGCAGCAGGGCAAAAATCAGCGCAACGATAAAGGAACCTGGGCTAAGCTTTTGGGCTGCGGAAGGTTTCGATTTGCTCACATCATCAGGCGTCACATAGGGATAAAACTGGATGCTGATCACGGCCATCATGCGGCTGATGCCATGCACGGCCAGCAGGGTAACGGGTGCCAGCAGGTAAATACTTTTGCCGGAGTGGTACTCCATAAGGGGCAGCAGCTCGCGCAGCAAAAGGAACTTGGCCGCCAGTATGCTGATGAGGCCAATGGTGCCATAAGTGCCCAGGCGGCTGTCTTTCATGATGTCGAGGATATTTTGCTTGGTCCAGCCGCCGCCAAAACCATCACATACATCGGCAAAGCCGTCTTCATGAAAAGCGCCGGTGGTGAGCACACTGGCAATCATCATGGCCAGCACGGCCAGTTCCACCGACAGGACTTGCAGCGCCAACAACAAAACCCCTGCACTGATGCCGCCAACGATCCAGCCAATTAAAGGAAAGTAGCGGGAGGATTTTTCCAGGTACTCAGGCGAGTGGTCCGTCATCCGGGGCACCGGCAGGCGGGTCAGAAACATCAGGGCGGTAAAGAAAATGCGGAGTTCTTTTTTCAAGGTGGTGGTATTACTTGAATGTTGGTTTGATGTGTTTTCGTCTTGTCTTCGCATGTCGGCATCTCCTTCTTACTTCGGCGTACCTCTTTACAGATGGGGATGCCGAAACAAGTTCGGCATGGCCGTGTTTGAAGGCTCTGTCATGCCGACGTATGGCAGCATCTCCTGCTTACTTCGGAGTACCTGTATTCGAAAGGGATGCCGAGACGAGCCCGGCAAGACAGTGTCCTTAGTTAATGTCGTATCGTCTCGCGTTAGGCGAGATCGGCATTTCCTGCTGCTTTAATACATGCAAATAAAAGGGGGATTGCAGATTTGATAACTACTGCTTTTCTGAAACCCCCGCACTGGCAAACGAAGCCATTTCATGTACAAACAAAACCGCCGATTGCACCAGCGGGATGGCCAGTGCGGCACCGGTGCCCTCACCCAGGCGCATGTCCAAATGGAGCAGGGGTTTTGCACCCAGGGCTTCCAGCATTTTCTGGTGGCCCTGTTCGCCGCTGCAATGGGCAAAAATACAGTTGTTGACCACCGCAGGAACGATAGCCCTTGCCAGCAGCAGGGCCGCGGTAGTAATAAAGCCATCCACAACCATCACCAGGCCCTGTGCACAAGCTTCCAGGTAGGCGCCGGTCATCATGGCTATTTCAAAACCGCCAATCACTTGCAGCAGTTCCAACGGCTTTTGGTGCAGGGCTTCAATTTGGTGCAGCCTGGATACTGTTTCCAGCGTGCTGATCTTTGTTCGCAGTTGCGCATCATCGGCACCGGTGCCCCTGCCCACGCATTCGGAAACGGGCAGCTGCAGCAGGCTGCTCATGATCAGGGCGGCACTGGAAGTATTGCCAATACCCATCTCGCCAAATCCAATGGTATTGCAACCGGCAGCGGATAATTGCTGCACCACTTCACGGCCCTTGTGCAGGGCAGTGGCACACTGCTCCGCTGTCATTGCAGGCCCTTCCAGGTAGTTGGCCGTGCCTGCGGCTATTTTGTGTTGCAGCAAACGGGTGTCCTGTAATAACGGTTCCTCCCATTGGCAGGCCACACCGGCATCCACGATGGAAAGGCCGATGTGATGTTGCCGGCAAAAAACATTGATGGCAGCACCGCCCCCCAGGAAGTTAAGGACCATTTGCGCCGTTACTGCCTGCGGGTAAGGGTTAACCAGGCCGGTAGTGGCAATGCCATGGTCGGCGGCAAATACCACGATGTGGGGTTTGCTGATGGTTGGCTTGCTGGTGTTTTGTACCAGGCCCACCTGTAGCGCAATGGCTTCCAGCTGGCCGAGTGCACCTAATGGTTTTGTTTTCTGGTCAATGATCTGTTGGAGTTCCTGTCGGAGCATATTTTAAGCGGGTAGGAGGTCAAGAAAATAAAAGCCGCTGGGCGGTTGGGGCGTAGGGCTGAAGCACTGGTTTTTTTCATCTTTGGGTGCGGCATATTCCCGGTACACTTTTTCACCCACTGTAAAAGCAATGGGTTGTTGGAAAATTGGGCCATCAAAAACAAAGCTGTGGTACTCGCCATTCTCGCCGCAGGGATCAACGCTGTCGGGTAAGTCGGCCAGGAAGCTTTCGTCGATGATACGGCCGCAAAAGCTTTCGTCGAGGTGCCTGCCGTTGACGCAAACAATCACGGCTTTGAACCCGAGCCCGATAAACTCAGCTATCAACTCGCGGGTGTCTTTTTGCCACAGGGGAAAGAGGCAGGGCATGGATAGCCTGGCCAGCTGTTCCTCTCGGTAGCGCTTCAGGTCTTCCAGAAAAATATCACCAAAGATGGCTGCCTCAAAACCTTCGGCACGCAGTTGTGAAACGCCTTTTTCCATGATGCGCTCATAGTCGCTCATGCCGGGCATTTCGGGCAGTTCGGCAGTGTGCAAAGGCAGCCCGATGGAACGGGCCTGTGCTTCCAGCAACTCCCTGCGCACACCATGCATGGATACCCTGTTGTGGGCGGCATTCACGCTGGTGTACAGGGCGCTTACCTGCAGTGCCGGGTTTTGTAAGACGTAATGAAGGGCTAGAGATGAATCCTTACCGCCGCTCCAGTTGAAGTATGTTTTCATGGGTTGGGTTATTTAAGGTGCAGGGGCAGCCCGCTTACCATAAAGCTGACCTTATCGGCTTTTGCCGCGATGTATTGGTTGGCCCAGCCCTGGAGGTCGGTAAACCTGCGGCCGATCTCCGTATTGGCATGGAGGCCCATACCCAGCTCGTTGCTGATGATAAAGAAATGCCCCTCCAGGGCAGCCAGTGCGTCTACCTCTTTTTGCAAATCGGAAAGGGTAGGAGCCGCATTGTAGCGATGCCGGCCACCGATATTGGTGAGCCAAAGGGTCACGCAGTCGATCACCACCACCTTACCCTGCAGCGCTTGTTGCGATGGGTACAACGGCTCTTCAAGGGTGGTCCAGCGCTCGTCGCGGTCCGCCTGGTGGCGGTGAATGCGTTCGCTGAATTCAGCATCGTTTTGGGGCTGCTTCGCGGTAGCCAGGTAAACGGGGTTTTGCGATAACCCGAGAGCCAGCTCCTGTGCATACCTGCTTTTGCCGCTGCGGGCACCGCCTGTGATGAAATGGATCATGCCGGGGGTTAGTGAATGGTGAATGGTGAATAGTGAATGGGCGTGCTAGCGTTAAGGTTTTCTCCCTGATCGGCGTACCCGATTAAGGAAGGGGATGCTGAAACAAGTTCAGCATGACAGTACCCGAGTTCTCCGTCATGTTGAACTTGTTTCAGCATCTCCTGCTTACTTCGGAGTACCTGTTTACAGAAGGGGATGCCGAGACGAGCTCGGCATGACAGCTCCTACAGACACTGTCATGCTGACGAATGTCAGCATCCCCTGCCATCTTCGGAGTACCTGTGTACCGAAGTGGATGCCGACCTCGCCTGGGGCGAAACGACATGACAGCATCTACATGTCTTGTTATGCCAATACTTTCACTTCCGCTGCATTGCAGTACTTGTGTTGCAGGTGCGCCGGCACGGCAAAAAGTTCGGGGTGGAAAAGTGCTGCCAGGATCTCAATACCATCTACCAGGGTGCCAGCGCTGGGCTGGGTGAAGCGGTCAAAATCTACCAGGTAAACCTGGCCGTTTTTAACCGCTTCCAGGTCCTGCCATCCCGGCTTTTGCGCCAGCAGGTGCAGTTCTTCGGCGGCCCTGCCGATGTGGAAACCACAGGGTGCAATTACCAGTACTTCGGGGTTATACTTTACAATCTTCTCCCAGGGTGTTACAATGCTGTCGCCGGCAGGGCTGGCGAGCATATCGATGCCGCCGGCCTGCGCCACCTGGAAGGGTATCCAATGGCCACAGTTGTAAATGGGTTCGATCCATTCCAGCAGGCTCACCCTTTTCAGGGGCATGCGGTGCTTGCGCAAAGTGTCCAGTATGTCCTGGGTGCGTGCCTGCAGGCCGGCGAGGTAGCGGTAGGCTTTTTCTTCCGCTCCCGCAGCCCTGGCAATGGTCACTGCTGTTTGAAACACATCCTCCAGGCTTTGGGGCGTGAGGGGAATAAGCAAGGGTTGCTTTTCCAGTTTGGCAACGGCATTGGCGGTGCAGGCGGTATCGATCTGGCATACCTCGCACACGTCCTGCGTAAAGATGATGTCGGGGGCTATTTGCTGGAGCAGGGATTCGTCCACATAATAGAGGCTTTTGCCCTGTGCCTTGGATGCCGAAAAGATGCGGTCGATCTCTGCGGAACTGTATTGTTTGTCCTCCAGTACACAGCGCACCACTTTGGGCTTTTCGGCAAGGGCCTGTTGCGGGCACTCGAAGGTGACGCCGTGCAAAAGATGCTGCAGGCCCATGTCGTAGATCATCTGGGTAGCTGCGGGGAGAAAGGAGCAGATTTTCATGGTGAATGGGGGAGATTAGTGATTGGTGATTTGTGATTAGTAATTGGTGATTGGTGCATCATTCGCTAGGTACATTTTTCTACCAGTAAAATGATAGTTGCCCTATTGTAATCACCAATCACTACGCACCAATTACATCCTATGCTACCTGCAACTGCTTATTCCTTTGCTGCAGCCATTCAAATGCGCCAAACATAATGCCGCTGTACACCAGGGTGCCGGCAATGAAGTTCAGCTCGAAAGGGATGGCAGCTACGAGGCAGGCGCCGAAACCAGCGGCTGTTTGGGGGTAAATAGAACTGCCCAGCCAAACACCAAAATCAGTAACGATCCAGTGGATCAGGGTGCATACAAAAGCCGACAGCAATACAGAGCTGGCGGAAACCTTTTTGATCAGCAGGCGGCCGGTGATGGCCATCAGTGCAAAGGCGCCATAAACCCAGTACCAGCCGCTATACAGCAGCCCGCTGCTGTACTGGCTGAACACGGTTTGCTGCAATACGATATCACTTACCAGGAGGGTGAGCAGGGGAAAGCCCACCGCCTTGCCGCGCTGGCTGAAGTAGGCGCCGCCAAAAAGAGCCATGGCGCCCAGGGGTGTAAAGTTGGTGAGCGGCGACAGCTCGCTGCTGAAGTTGAACAGGACACGCAGTGCGCCTGTCAGCGCAATGAACAGGAAGAGTGTCGTGTTGCGGGGATTGAATTTGGGTAATGACATGTTGCAGGTTTTATCGTTGGTAAAAAAAGAGCAGGGCATGGCTGCCCTGCTCCGGAAGATTACAATGTAAACCGGATACCCAGTTGTGCGTTGCGACCCTGTACACTGTAGCCATACACTTCGGAGTAGTCCTTCTTGTTGGCCAGGTTGCGTACATCAGCAAAGATGCGCAGGCGCTGGTTTACCAGCTGGTACTCGGCATAGGCATGCACCAGGGCATAGGCTTCCAGGGACTTGTTTTCTGCCGTCCAGAAATTGGCCGGGTTGAAAAACACATCATCCCTTTTGCCCAGGTACTGGAGCGAGGCGCTCACAAAAAAGGCCTTGCTGACCTGGTACCCTGCAAACAGGTTGAACGTGTTCTTGGGGCGGCGCAGCAGGTTGTAAAAGCTGGTGTCCTTTGTTTGCAGCTTCTGGGTGATGGCGCCATCAACAAAAGTATAGTTGGCGCGGAAGTTCCACTGCTGGTTGGGTTGGTACTGCAGTTCCAGTTCGGCACCCTTGTCGTGTTGCTTGTCGCGGTTCTGGTATCCCTGGCGCCAGTCGTAAATGATCACGTTTTTTATAGTACGGTCAAAGTAGTTGGCACGAACGGAAAGCTTGCCATCGGCCAGCCAGGTTTGCACGCCACCCTGGAAAGATTGTGATGTTTCAGGCTTTAATGTCGCATTGGCGCCAAAAGGTCCAAAGAGTTCGCTGATGCCGGGGGCACGGAAGCCAGTGCTCAGGTTGGCAAAAAGCTTCACCTGGCTGGTCAGCAGAATGGAAGGGTTGATGCTGTAGGTAAAATTGTCGCCGTACTGGTTGTGGTGGTTGTAGCGGCCACCCAATTCGGCATTGAACTTTTTACCCGGTTTGAAATACAAGGAACTATACAGGCTGAACAGGTTATTTACCGTATCGATGCTAGGCATCCGGTAGGTTTGGAAGTTAACGCCTGCCAGCAATTGCAGTTTGCTGTTGAGGGTTTGGTTTACATAAGCCTCGGCCTGGTTGAAGGTTCCCCTGAACGGCAATCCATTGTAGTTGCGGAGCACATAATTATGGCCAAAGTTTACGTGGAGGGTGCCGGTGCCATAGGTAGCAGTGCCATTCAAACCCACGTTCTGCAAGCGGGCATCATAGCGGTTGGCGCCATCGGTAAAGGCATCTGCATCGTAATTGCCTTTGTACTCGGTATAGCGGTAGAAAGGCGAGAGCTTGATCTTATCGGTGATATTGATACCGAGGTTGGCCTGGAGGGCGTTGCGCTGGAAACCATCTTTATCAAAACCTGCTTTGCCGGTCGTGTCAAGCGCTTCCGAGATGCCGTCGGTGCTGTAGCGCTCGTAGTTGACGCTATAATCCAGCACTTTTCCCTTGCGGCTCACATTGGCATTGCCGCGGAAGGTGTTGTAGCTGCCATAGGCCAGCAGTCCATTGATGGTTGGCGTGGTGCTGGTTGCTTTTTTGGTAATGATATTGAGCACACCGGCAATGGCGTTGGAGCCATAGAGGGTGCTCTGGCTGCCTTTCAAGATTTCAATCCGTTCGATCTGGTCGATGGGCAGGAGTCGGAGGTCGAAGGTGCCGCCGGTTGCCGAAGGGTCGTTTACCGCTACGCCATCCAGCAGGATCAGCGTATAGTTGGAGGAAGCGCCCTGGAGAAACAGGGACTTGTCCTTGCCTGGGTTGGCATTGGCGCTGTTGAGGGTGATGCCTGCCTGCTCGCTGAGGAGCTGGGCCAGGTCCTTGCCGCCGCTGCGCTGGAGCTGCTGCGTGGTGATCACCGATACCACCTTGCCGGTATTGCTTTGCTTTTGGGCAAAGCGGTTGGCGGTTACTACTACTTCGTCGAGCGCTGTGGTGTCGCGCTGTGCTTGTGCGATACTGCCGAAAGCTACTGCAGTCACAAGAAAAAGGTGCTTTTTCATTGCTGTTGGAAAGTTGTGACTGCTCCCGAAAAAAAAGATAGAAATATAAATGCCCGTACGCGACGTTTACATTTCATGCCCTTCACCCGAAAGCATTAAATGGAAATTGCGTAACCGGCAGGTCTTCTGGCTTGCTGGCTGGCCGATACCTTCCCGGGTTTTTAGACCTTCCATCTCTTTAAGAGCTGGAAGGTCTTTTTGACCCAGTGGTCTGAAGATCGGTCAGTGTCTCGCTGGGGGCGAAACGCTACAGCTTACAGCTACGGGGATAGCGCCGGTTTCGCACCGGACTTCCCTTTTAATCCCTCGGGCAGACTTGAGCCTCCGGGAACCGCTTACGCCGCAAAAATAGGGAGTTGGGGGTTATGGGTTTGGAGTTTAGGGTTTGGTGTTGGTAATTCACAGGCTCCTGTGTATAAACAGAAAGGTTGCTGGCAGCGGCTTGCAGCCCTTACTTTATTTTTTATCAACATGTTTGGTGCCTGGTCCAAAAATCAAAAACCAGAAACCAGAAACGCCTAGCCCTTAACCCCAAACCCCAAACCCCAAACTCCCAACCCCAAACTCCCAACCCTTTCCTATCTTCCACCCATGAGTCAACGTCCGCAACTGGGCCTCTTCGACCTCACCATGATCGTTATCGGCCTGGTGATCGGGATGGGCATTTTCCGTACTGCTTCCGATGCTGCATCCGCAGCCATTACCCCTTCCGTATTTTTCGCCGCCTGGATCGGTGGTGGCCTGGTAGCCCTTTGCGGTGCCCTTACCTATGCCGAGATCGGGTCGCGCTTTCCCATCACGGGCGGGTATTACAAGGTATTTGCCGAGTGCTACCATCCGTCCATTGCCTTTGCCATCAACTGCATCATCCTTATTTCCAATGCTGCCTCCATGTCGGGGGTGGCGCTGATAGGGGCAGAGTATTTTGCACAGGCCTTTTTTCATGAAGCGGCTTCCGACACTTTCAAGTCCTTCCTGGCAATGGGTGCCATAGCCCTTTTTTATGGCGTTAACCTGCTGGGGCTGCGTATGAGCAGCAAAACGCAGAATGTGCTCATGATGATCAAGATCGGGATGTTGGTGCTGCTGATCTCCTCCCTGTTTGTGCTACCGGCAGCGGATGCGCCTGCGGCGGTTACGGGCCAGCGTTTTACTGCACTGGATTATATCAAAAGCTTTGGTGTGGCCCTCATTGCCGTGTCCTTTACTTATGGCGGCTACCAGCAAACCATCAATTTTGGTGATGAAGTGCGCGAGCCCCGCCGCACCATTCCCCGGGGTATATTCATCGGAATTGTATGCATCATCGGCCTTTACCTGCTGGTGAACTTCGCCTATTACCGCGCCATTGGTTTCGAAGAGCTGAAAACTTCCCGGGGCATTGCCGCCATTGTTGCCGGCCGCATGCTGGGCCCTACGGGCAATACCATATTTTCCTTCCTGCTCTTTTTTGCCGTGCTGGCTTATGTAAACGTGCTGCTGCTGTCCAACCCAAGGGTGATGTATGCCATGAGCACGGATGGTATTTTGCCGCAGGCTTTTGCTAAACGCAATATCCAGAAGGATGTACTCACCACCAGCCTCACCGCATTTGCAGCCATCGGCATCATTGTGTTGTTCTTTGCCAAAACCTTCGACCGCATCTTGGGCTTTACCATTTTTCTGGACTGTATTGGCATGGCCACATCGGCGGCCACCATCTTTATTTTGCGCAAGCGTACAAAGCACCTCGACGGCACCGGTATCTACCAGATGAAAGCCTATCCCATCATGCCGCTGATCTTTATTGCCGCCTATCTTTTTGTGGGTATTTCCATATGGATCAGCACGCCTGAACTGGCATGGACGGCCATTGCGGTGTTTGCCGCCTTCCTGGTGTTGTACTTCCTGGTAAAAGGAAGAAAATAATTTTGCGCACAGATGCCACGAATGGCTCAGATAGGTATTCAGGTGGCAGGAGCTCTTCAACATGGAAAGAGCCTTTGGTAGAAATGTTTTTTTGATAGTACACAAGCTTCTACTCCCTTGAAAAATATCCGTGTTATCTGTGCCATCTGTGCGCCCTCCAATCCCTCATCGTAAATTGCCCGCATGCAACCCGACCTTTCTTACATACTCACCCATCTTGGCGAAGACCGCGAACTGTATTTTGGTGCCGTTGCCCCGCCCATAGTACAAACCTCCAATTTTGCCTTTAAGACCGTTGCCGAAATGCGCAACGTGTTCCAGGACGAGATGTCGGAATATGTATACAGCCGTGGGCTCAACCCCACCGTTGATATCCTGCGCAAGAAGCTGGCAGCCCTTGATGGCGCTGAAGACTGCCTGGTGTTCAACAGCGGGGCGGCGGCCATCTTTGCCGGCGTGCTGGCCTTTGTAAAAAGCGGCGACCATATTATTTCGGTAGAAAAGCCCTACTCCTGGGCGCAGAAAATGTTTGACGTGGTGTTGCCCCGCTTTGGCGTAACCACCACCTATGTGGATGGCCGTACCCTTGAAAGCTTCGAGGCTGCCCGCCAACCCAATACCAGCTTTATTTACCTGGAGTCGCCCAATTCCTGGAACTATGCCATACAGCCTTTGGCCCAGGTGGCCCAGCTGGCAAAGCAACACAACATTACCACGCTTATTGATAACAGTTATTGCTCCCCGCTGTACCAGAGACCCATTGAGCTGGGCATTGATCTGGTGATGCAAACCGCCACTAAGTATATAAGCGGGCACAGCGATACTTTGGGTGGACTACTTACGGGCTCGCACAGCCGCATCAAGCAAATCTTCGACAGTGAGTACCTGAACATTGGCAGCGGCATACAGCCTTTTAACGCCTGGCTACTGCTGCGCGGGCTGCGTACCCTGCCTGCGCGCATCGACCGCATTACCCGCTCCACCCAGAAGGTGCTCCATTTTTTTAAACAGCACCCGGCAATAGATAGCTTCCTGTTCCCGCTCGATCCCAGTTTCCCGCAATATGCATTGGCCAGGGAGCAGATGCAGGGCGCCTGCGGACTCATCACCATTTCGTTGACAGGGGGCACCGAAGAAAAAATCATCCGCTTTTGCGAAAGCCTGAAGCGTTTTCTCATGGCCGTGAGCTGGGGTGGCCACGAAAGCCTGGTGATCCCCAAGTGCGCTGGTCTGCCCGAAGGCAACTTCGATGCAGCTAACCCGGAGCACCAGTGGATCCGGGTGTATGTGGGGCTGGAGGAACCTGAGTACCTGATTGAAGACCTGGAGCAGGCGCTGAATGCGATTAACACCTAACAGTCTTTAAGACCTGTGAGGTGTTGGTCAACCACCCGAAACGGAAAAAAGCCGTTCAGCCTCAATAGAAGGTTGCCTGTCATTATTCCTTTATTTTTACCCAATATGAAAAGGCTGCTCCTTTCCTGCTTATGTACCTTATTCTTGGGCGGTTCCTTTGCTTTTGCCCAGGAAAAGTGGGACCTGCAACGTTGCGTGGCATATGCCCTTGCCAATAATATTTCGGTAAAACAATCCGATGTGCAGGCCCGCATCGCCAACCTGCAGGTGCAATTTGCCCGGGCCCAGCAACTCCCTAATGCTAATTTCGGTGCCTCGGGTGGGTACAACTTTGGTCGCTCTATCAACCCCGCCACCAACACCTTTGCCAATCAGTCCATTCGCTTTGGCAATTTCCAGTTGCAGGGTGGCATTACGCTGTTCAACTGGTTTGCGAACCGGTACAATAAAGAAGCCAGCCAGCTGAGTGCCGAGGCGGCAAGGGCTGCTGTTGACAAGGCCCGCAACGATGTGGCCCTGAACGTGGCCGTGGCTTACCTGCAGGCCCTGCTTGCCTACGAGCAAACAGAGATCAGCAAGGTGCAAATTGCGCAAACCACCACCCAGCTGCAAAACATCCGCAAGCAGGTGTCGGCCGGTTCCTTGCCCGAGCTCAATGCTGTAGAACTGGAGGCGCAGCTGGCTGCCGATAGTTCGGCTTTTATCACCAACCAGGCCACCTACCAGGGCAATACCATCCAGCTGATGGCCTTGTTGAACCTGGATATGGCCACGCCCTTTGCTATTGCCACCCCCGATGTATCCACCATTCCGGTAGAAAATATCGGCAACCTGCAACCCGCCGTGGTGTACCAGAAGGCCCTGCAAAACCTGCCGCAGCAAAAGGCCAACCAGTTGCGGTACCAGGCTGCCGAACGCAATATCAAAGCGGCAAGGGCGGCCATGAACCCCACCCTTTCGGCTTTTGGCAGTATAACCACGCGTTACTCCAGCCTCTTCCCCGATCAAACCCGTGCTGCCGTTACGCCCAACAATAAGTTCGATACCATCGGTTATGTGCAGTTGTCGCCGGGTGTGATCCTGCCGGCCCTGCGCCCGGGCTTTGACGTGAACCTGCCCAATACGCCTTTCTTTAAGCAGCTGTTTAATGTAAACCTGAGCCAGGCAGTAGGTTTGAGCCTGAATGTGCCCATAGGCTCCAACCGGCAGCTGCGTACCCAGTGGGAGCGCTCCAGGCTGGATGCGGAAAACATAAAGCTCCAACTGAACCAGGACAACCTGACCCTGCAACAGGATATTTACCGGGCTCACACCGATGCGGTGAATGCCATGGCCCGGTACCGTGCGGCCCAGAAAGCTGTGGATGCAGCAGAAAAGGCATTCAACTTCTCGCAGAAAAGATTTGATGTGGGCCTGTTGCAAACCATTGAACTGACAACCAACCAAAACAACCTGTTTCGCCGCAGGCTGGATGCCGCTGCTGCCCAATACGAATATGTATTCCGCATCAAGTTGCTGGAGTTTTACCAGGGCGAAGGCCTCCGGTTGTAAGGCCTGATTTTGCCATTGGTTAGTATCGTACTGCTATTTAAAATGTTCCTTTCAAAGCCACCATATTTATGAACAAGACAGTTAAATGGATCCTGATCGGACTGGCGATAGTTATTGCCGGTCTTATTACTTACAAAGCCGTTGCCGGCAAGGATGATTCAGGTACCAAGGTGAATAGCGAAGCGGTGGGACAGCGCACCATCGTGGAAACCGTTAATGCCAGTGGTAAGGTATACCCGGTGGTAGAAGTAAAGGTGAGCCCCGACGTGTCGGGAGAGATCACCGAGCTGAACGTAGAAGAAGGCGACAGCGTGCGCCGCGGACAGGTGCTGGCGCGTATCTATGCCGATATCTATTCATCGCAGCGCGATGAGGCTGCTGCCCGGGTATCGCAAAGCCAGGCTACGGTGGCCAACAGCACTGCCGCATTGGAGTCGCTGAAAGCACAGGTGGAGCTGGACCGCCAGCAGTTTAACCGCAACAAACAGCTTTTTGACGATAAGGTGATCAGCCGTTCGGAGTACGAACAGGCCGAGACCAAGTTCCGCTCTTCGCAGGCCCAGTACAATGCGGCCCTGCAAAATATCCGCAGCCTTTCGGCGGGTGTGCAAAGTGCTCAAACAGGACTGGTGGCTGCCAACAAAAACCTGGGCCGCACCACCATTGTAGCGCCCATGGATGGCGTGGTGAGCCTGCTGAACGTAAAAGAAGGCGAACGCGTGGTGGGTACAGCCCAGATGGCCGGTACCGAAATGATGCGTGTCGCCGACCTCAGCACCATGGAAGTGCGGGTGGATGTAGGTGAAAACGACATCGTGAAAGTAAGCATCGGCGACTCTGCCGATGTGGAAGTGGATGCTTATAACAACCGCAAGTTTAAGGGCGTGGTTACCCAGATTGCCAGCAGTACCAAGACTGCCGGTGCGCAGGCCGCCACCAACGATGTGACCAATTTTGAAGTACGCATCCGCCTCGACCCTGCTGGCTATGCCGACCTGATTGATCCAAAGCAACCCAAGAAATTTCCTTTCCGTCCGGGTATGAATGCCAGCGCCGACATCAAGACCAATACCAAGGCCGGTGTGCTGGCCGTTCCCATTACTGCGGTGGCAGCAAGGGTGAAGGGCAGCGATGCAACGCTGGATGACAAAAAGAAGGAAGCCGAGAAAAAAGGGGAAGATGACGCGGATGCGGAAATGGTATCTGCCGCTGCCGGCGACGACCTGGAAGAAGTGGTATTTGTGCTGAAGGCAGATAATACCGTTGAAAAAAGAGTGGTGACCACCGGTATACAGGACATCAACTTTATTGAAATCACAACAGGCATCAAGCCGGGTGAAAAAGTGGTGACTGCTCCCTACAACGCCATTTCCAAAACCCTGAAGCCGGGTGATAAGGTGAAAGTGGTGAGTAAGGAAGAATTGTTCGAAAAGAAAAAGTAAGGTGCTATATAAAAAATGCGGCTGTTTCCAGGACAGCCGCTTTTTTATGCCCATCGCATCCGGCAGGATAGCAGTCTTGGTACTTACTAAACGGCTTGGACCAATCCGGCCTTTGCCGTGCGGGATAGCCTACAAAGCAAAACCGCTACATTTGCCCATCGAAAATGTAACGGGAATGAAGTTTGGCGTTATAGGCAGCGGCAGTTGGGCAACAGCCCTGGTAAAAATGCTCACCGACCACGGACAGTCGGTGAACTGGTGGGTACGCAGCCCCGAAACAATTGAGTACATCCAGCGGCGGCGCCACAACCCGCACTATCTTGCTTCGGCCTATTTTGACGTGCAGCAATTGCAGATGCGGGAAGATGTGAACGCCGTTATTGCTGCTTCCGATGTGGTGGTGCTGGTAGTGCCTTCGGCCTATATCTGCGACGTGATGGATCAGGTGGATTCCGAATTGCTGAAAGGCAAAAAAGTACTCTCCGCCATCAAAGGCCTGGTGCCCGGCCCCGACCTGCTGCTCAACGACTACCTCCAGCAGCGTTTTGATTTTCCCCTCCAGGATTATTTTACTTTATTAGGTCCCTGCCATGCCGAAGAAGTGGCTTCCGAAAAGTTGTCTTACCTCACCTTCTCGGGTGTGGACATGGAAATGGCGGCGCAAATTGCAGCAGCTTTCAAAACGCCTTATATCAATACCATCATCAATAATGATATACTGGGGGTGCAATATGCCGCAGTGTTGAAAAATATCTATGCCCTTGGTGCAGGTATGGCGCATGGCCTGGAGTATGGAGATAATTTTTTAAGCGTGTACATTGCGAACAGCGCCGATGAGATGGCTTCCTTCCTGCGCACCGTGGGTGCCGAGCACATCGTGGTGGGCGAGCACCATACCGACCCAATAACCCAGCAGCGCGACCTCAACTACGCGGCTTCCGTATACCTCGGCGACCTGCTGGTAACCTGCTATTCGCCTTACAGCCGCAACCGCACCTTCGGCAACATGATCGGAAAGGGATATACCGTGCAGAGCGCCCAGTTGGAAATGAACATGGTGGCAGAAGGCTATAATGCCGCCAAGTGTATGTTCAATATCAATAAAGCCATTGGTGCCGATATGCCCATTGCATCCACTATTTACCGTATTCTTTGGGAAAGGGTAAGGCCTAAAAAAGGTTTTGCCGAGATTGAAAAGGTGATGAACTGATCAAGCAATAGTGCTTTGTTAACCCCGGTTTTCCAGAATCTATTTGATAACAGTAATGCAGGTACTTGTGACCTGCATTACTGTTAGGTATACATGGTATACAAACTTTCCCGTTCAATCAATTGCCCCTGTAGGTCGAATAGCCGAAAGCGGAGAGGGTGATGGGAACGTGGTAGTGACTGTTATCTTTTATTTCAAATGCAACTTCAATGAATGGATAGAAGGAAGTTTTTTGCTGTTTTTCAAAATACCCCTTTGTGTAAAACGTGAGTTTGTATACCCCGGGGTTATTATTGCCGGGTAACAAATCCTTGATGCGGCCATTACTATCGGTTTGCTTTTCGGTTAGCTTAGTCCATGCTTTTGCGGCACTGTCCCACTTTTCCAGGCGAATGGTTACCCCTGTAGCTGGCTGTCCCTGTGCGATGTCCAGGATATGGGTGGATAACTGGTAGGTTTGCTCCTGCCCCTGAACCAGGAGGGTTCCAAGCAAAAGCAGCATGGTAAAGAGTAAATTTTTCATGCCTCTATAACCGCACCCATCATGAATGGTTCATCATTGCCTTGCTAACAGCCTTGCTTTAACGTAATGATTGCTTTTGCAGCCTTGCATCACACGAAGAGTTCTGCTGCGATGCCGTCGGCCCGCAACATGCCTTCGTCCGTAAGGCAGATGTTATTTTTTCCTATAGATAAAAAGCCTGCCTGCTCAAAGCGTTTAGCTTCCGCCGTGAGTGCCGTCTTTGCTGGCTCGCCCCATTGCGCTTCGATACTTGCCAAATCAAGTCCCTCCATGGTGCGTAGCCCAATCATAATATGCTCGTTAAGCCTTTGCTCCGGGGTGAGCACTTCTTTTTCAAAAGGCAGTATGCCCTTTTCAATTTCCTGCAAATAGATATTGTTGTTGGCCACATTCCACTGCCGGCTTTCGCCATCAAAGGAGTGCGCCGAAGGGCCGAGGCCCAGGTATTTTTCGCCCCGCCAGTAAGAGGAGTTGTGCCGGCTGCGCCAGCCGGGCAGGGCAAAATTGGATACCTCGTAGTGCTCGTAGCCTGCCCCGCGCAGCCACTCCATCAGCAGGGTGAACTGGCGGGCCTGCTGCTCGTTGTCTACATCTGTTTTTTGCTTTTGCGCTATCTGCTTGTGCAGGGGCGTTTTTTCTTCCACCGTCAGGGCATAACAGGAGAGGTGTGGAATGCGGAGCGCCAGCGCCGTTTCCACGTTTTGCCGCCAGGCTTCATCGCTCAGGCCGGGTGTGCCGTATATCAGGTCTATGCTGATATTATGAAAGCCTGCCGCCTGTGCCAGTTCAATGCACCGGCGTGCCTGTCCTGCATTGTGGGCCCGGTTCATCCATCGGAGGTCGGACTCGAAAAAGCTTTGGATACCGATGCTCAGCCGGTTGATGCCGCCTTCTTTCCATGCTTCCAGCTTTTCGGTGTTGATATCATCGGGATTGGCTTCGAGGGTGATTTCCGCATCGGGCAACACGGTATAGTGCTGGCGGATGGTGTGGAGCAAATGGGCTATTTCCCCCGCATCCAGCAGGCTGGGTGTGCCGCCACCGAAATATATGGTGGCAATGGGCTGGTTGCCGAGATAAGGCTTTTGCAGTTCCGCTTCCCTCGCAATGGCAGCCACCATGGGTTCTTTGTACCGCAGCGAGGTGGCAAAGTGGAAATTACAATAGGCGCATGCCTGTTTACAAAAGGGTATATGGAGATAAATTCCTGCCAAAATGAATAGGAGCTGCTGTTGGGGTTGGGAATAGTTTTACCGATTGTGCCAACCGTAACCCATTACCTGTTGCTGCTGTTTTTGCTGGCTTTCTGTCCTGCCATGGGGCAGGAGTACAGGGTGCAATACCATGGCGCCGATACGGCAGCGGAAAAGGTAATGGCTGATTGGCCACGCAAATTTAACGACCGGCAGGCTGCCAAAATATTTATTAACAAGCTGCCAGACCTGCTGCAAGCTGCAGGCTTTGTGGCCGCCGCCACAGATTCGGTACATGCAGGTACACAGGCTGCGGAGGTTTGGCTGTACCCGGGTCCCAGGTGCCGGTGGGTGCACATTCGCAATACACCGGTGCACAGGGCGGTTTTGGATGCCGTTGGCTGGCCGGCTAACGCAAATTGTCAACCCTGGCAACCGGCCTTGCCCGATTCCCTGCTGCAGCGTATACTTACCCATCTCGAGCAGCGCGGTCATCCTTTTGGTAAAGTGTGGTTCGACTCTATCCAGTTGCGGCAGGATACCCTTGCTGTATTGCTGGCAATAAGTCCCGGGCCCTTGTACCTGTTTGACAGCATCCACATTGAAGGCGGTGTGCGGCTGCGGCCTGCTGTGTTGGCGAGGATGCTGGATTTACTGCCGCGTACGCCTTTTGACCGGCGGAAGCTTGATGCCATCGGGGCGAAAATGGCCGCTTTGCCTTACCTGTCGGTACAGAGGCCGCCAGCAGTAAAGATGTTGGCCACCGGTGCGGTAGTGCAGCTGTACCTCAAACCCAAGCGCAGCAGCCAGGTGCAGGCTCTGGTAGGGATGCAACCTGCCACGGTTGGGGGTAAAAGCCGTAACCAGCTTACCGGCGAGGCCCGTTTGCTCTTGCAAAACAGCCTGGGAATGGGGGAGACCATCGGCTTCAACTGGCAAAGGTTGCAGGTGGCATCGCCAAGACTGCAATTGCAGTACGAACATCCTTACCTGCTGGGCAGCCCTGTATCGCTCGACCTTCGATTTGACCTGCTGCGCCGCGACAGTTCCTGGCTGAACCTGCACATGCACCTGGGCGGACGCCTAAAGCAGGAGGGAACTAAATGGATCGGGTTTTTCTGGGCGCACCGCCAAACGATTCTTGGCTCGGTAGATACCTTGCGGCTACGCCGAAGCCGGAGCCTGCCTGCAGCAGCTGACATGGGTGCGCAAAACCTGGGCATAAACCTGGGTATTGATAACCCAGATCCTTTTCCAATACATGGATGGGCGCTACATTTTTCGGGCAGCGGTGGTTTAAGAAAGTTGCGGCCAAACAGCCAGGTGCTGGATTTGAAGGATGGCGGCTTTGACTTTGCCCGCCTGTACGATACGGTCCAATCCCGCACCTACCAGCTCCGGGTGCAGGGAAGCGCTGCCCATTACCAGGCACTTGGCCGGATGTCGGTGCTGAAGCAGGGAATACAACTGGGAATTTTACAGAGCAGCAATTATTATGTCAACGAACTGTTCCAAGTGGGCGGCTTTCGCATGCTGCGGGGCTTTTCCGAGGAAAGCCTTTTTATGTCCCATTACCTGCTGGGAACGCTGGAGTACCGCTACCGCATTGGCGAGCAGTCTTATTTTATGGGTTTTGTGGATGGCGGCATGGGTAAAAATGCAGCATTGAAACAGCCCATTAAAACTTACCTCGGCACAGGGGCAGGTCTTGCCCTGGGTACCCGGGCGGGTATATTTAACCTGGTGTGGGCGGCAGGTAAAAGCAGCGATACCCGTTTCAACCTGCGCCAGTCGAAGTTGCACCTGGGGCTGGTAAACAGGTTTTAAGCTGGAGGGGCTATCATTCAAATGGCAAAGGGAAATCAATTGCCATTTTATTTAGAGCAGTCCTTTGGTTTGAGGGGTATAGCCCTAAGGCCTGCTAAGAACTCAGCACCTCAGCCTACAGGCAATCACCTATTCTCCCAACTCTATATCCGGTAATGTGCGTTGCCTGTGCGGTACATGGGATATATTCGTGCCCTGATCAGGTGCGCATCCTATTTTCCATACTAATCTTATTGACTTCCCTGCTGGCTGCGGCCCAGCAAGGCGATAGTATTTTGGTGCCCCGCAAACCCCGGCCCGACTCGGCAGCCATTGCCCGGAACCTGGCTGCCCGGGCACGGCAGGATTCTATCCGGAAGGCTGCCGTCCAGGATTCACTTCGGGTACTTGCAGTGCGGGATTCTATCCGCCAGGTAGAATTGATCCGCTTTGTACACCTGACGGATACCAGCCGCTACAACAACCATCCTTATTACCGTTTTACAAAGCCGGAAATCCGGATTTCCCAGGTGCGCAGGTGGGAAGGAAAGGAAGGATTGTTTTATGGTATTGTAGCCCTGGTGCTCATTTTTGGCCTGTTGCGCAATGCCTTTGCCCGCTACCTCGCCGACCTGTTCCGCACTTATTTCCGCACAACGTTACGCCAAAGGCTGATCAAAGAGCAGGTGGCCAATGCACCCCTGCCTTCGCTGCTGTTTAACCTGTTGTTCCTGCTGATTGGCGCACTGCTGGTCGTGCTGTTGTTGCGGCATTTCCAAATGGGGCTGGATTATCCTTTCTGGATGCTCTTTTTGTACAGCCTGGCTGCTTTAGCGTTGATGTACGGGGTAAAGTTCGTGGTGCTTAAAGTGTTTGGCTGGTTGCTGCATGCCCGGGAAGCTACAGACACGTACATCTTCGTGGTTTTTACCACCAACAAAATCATGGGCATCCTGTTGTTGCCCGTGGTGCTGGGTCTTGCCTTTACGGCCGGGGATACCTACCAGGTTTTCTATGCGCTGTCCCTGGTGCTGGTAGGCGGATTGTTTTTGTACCGCTTTTATCTCTCTTTTGTAACCGTTCAGAAGTTAATACAAATCAACCTCTTCCATTTCCTTTTATACTTCTGCGGGTTCGAGTTGGCGCCGCTATTGCTGATTAACAAACTGTTGGTGCAGTTTTTTGCCCAAACACCTTAACTTTGCGCCAACTTCCGAACCAAATATGTCAAAAAACGGCGAACAAAAGGCGGCTAGCAATACCAAAAAAAAGATCCTGATTACACAGCCGAGGCCTGAAAGCGACAAATCTCCCTACTTTGAACTGGGTAGGAAGTATGATGTATCGCTCGACTTTCACCCTTTTATCCAGCTTGCGCCTATTCCTGCCAAGGAGTTCCGGAAGCAAAAGATCGACCTCCTCCAGCATACCGCTGTAATTTTCACCAGCCGCAACGCAATCGACCACTTCTTTCGCATGTGCGATGAAATGAAAGTGTCGGTATCACAGGAAACGAAATATTTCTGTATTACCGAGGCGGTGGCACTTTACCTCCAGAAATTTATTCTGTACCGCAAGCGCAAGGTGTTTTACGGCGCTGATGGCAGCAATAAAAGCCTGCTGGACGTGATCAACAAGCACAAGAACAACGAGAAGTTCCTGTACGTATGTTCCGAAAACCAGCAGGACAGCGAAATCACCGGCTGGCTGAAGGCTAACTGCGATTTTTCCCTTGCCTTTATGTACCGCACCCAGAGCTCTGATGTAAAAGAGGTGCTTGCGGAAAACGAATACGATGTGATTTGCTTTTTTACTCCCAGCGGTGTAAAAAGCCTTTTTGACAATGCCCCGGCCTTCCAGCAAAATGGTACCGTGATTGGTGCTTTTGGTTCCAACACCTCAAAAGCCGTTGAAGAAATGGGGTTGACCCTGGGAATTAAGGCCCCTCAGCCGCAAACACCTTCCATGGTGGCTGCGCTGGATCAGTTCCTGGCAGCAGAGTTGAAAAAGAAATAAGCCACCAACTTATACCTGGTCCCGCCCACGTGGTGGGATTTTTTTTGTAAGCTTTTTATTGCACTGTTGCAAGCCCCGTTTTGTGTAAGCAATAAAATTGGGTAGCTGTTGCTAAAGGTTTTCCGGGGTGCCGGGCTGAGGGTAAAAGGGTATTGTTCCAACAAAACCCTGCATTTTTCCCGGCAGGAAAACGGTACTGTCGTAAAGTTGGCTGCTGCTTACTTGTGGGTTTAACTTTTATTTCAAAAGGGCAAACAATAATTGAAAATAAGTGTCGTTTTTGTTGTTAAGCCTGAGATAAAGGCGGTGCAAAATGAGAAAAATTAATAGGTTTCTACAGTTTTCAAAACATTATATTTGCCCAATACCCTTGAGTATGAAGATGAAGAGCCATTACTACACGCTTGTTGCGCTAGCGGCCCTCTCGCTTGCCAGCTGCGGCGTTATGGGAAAAAAGGATAAAGGCGGTGCGCTTGCCAACGATGGTCAGCTGCACGGCATCGCTCCCGGAGGCCGTTACGTATTACCTAAGCCACCTGGTATGGTGTACATACCACAGGGTACCTTCCACATGGGCCCTTCCGATGAGGACCCTTCTTATGCATTCAGTGCCCGCAACCGTTCTGTTTCCATCAGCGGTTTCTGGATGGATGCTACCGAAATTACCAACAACGAGTATCGCCAGTTTGTACACTGGGTGCGCGACTCCACCATTGCCAAGAAGCTGGGTTTTGTAAAAACCGGCTCCGATGGTATTGAATACGTGGATCAGCAGAAGATGAAGAACTTCAAGTGGAACGATCCCAAGTCGATCGAGCAACTGAGCTCTACCGACCTGATTCTTTCTCCTGAAGACCGCATCATGGGTCGTAAGGAAATTGATGCTTCCAAACTGGTGTATCACAGCGAAACGTTTGACCTGAAAGAAGCTGCCAAGCGTGAAAACGCCGGCAAGCCCCGTTCTCAGTTTATTGTAAAAAAAGACGTTCGCATTTATCCCGATACCCTGGTGTGGATGCGCGACTTCTCGTACAGCTACAATGAGCCGATGACCAAGCGGTATTTTTCGCACCCTGCTTTTGGCAACTACCCTGTGGTAGGTGTGAACTGGCACCAGGCAACGGCTTTCTGCGAATGGCGTACGCATTACCTCAACTCCTGGCTGGAAGGCAAGAAGCGTTCCCAGGAGTCGGATTTCCGCCTGCCTACCGAAGCGCAGTGGGAGTATGCAGCCCGTGGCGGCCGCTCACAGTCGATGTTCCCCTGGGGTAACTACTACCTGCGTAATAAAAAAGGTTGTTTGCTGGCCAACTTCAAACCCGGCCGGGGCAACTATCCCGAAGATGGTGGTTTCTACACCGTGCGTGCCGATGCTTACTGGCCCAACGATTTTGGCCTGTACTGCATGAGCGGTAACGTAGCCGAATGGACCTCTTCTATCTATTACGAAGGTGGTTACACGTTCCAGCACGATATGAACCCTGATGTTCGCTGGAATGCCAAAGACACCGATCCTCCCAAGATGAAGCGTAAAGTGCTGCGTGGCGGTAGCTGGAAAGACGTGGGTTACTACCTGCAAACCGGCAGCCGTACTTACGAGTACCAGGATTCTACCAAGAGCTATGTTGGTTTCCGTACTGTAATCGACCTCCCCGCTTCTTCCTCTCGCTAATTCTTGCTCAATTTCAATGATCTTTCATACAAACAAAAGACAACTTCTGCTACAGAGGTTGCCTTTTGTTTGTCTATAAGTTTCCAACCAAACAAAATTGTAAACCCAACCCATCCTTAAAATCACAGAACAATGGCAGCAGCTATTCCTCCTCGTGTAAGTAAAATCGTAGACGTATTTGTATCCATCGCTGCGGCGATTGTTATTTATGGCGCCCTGCAGAAGATTCTGCATGCACCCAGCGCCGATATCTGGCTGAAGATTGGTTTGACCACCGAAGCCCTGGTATTCCTGGTATATGGTGTTTTGTACCTCATGTATCCTGCTGTTGGCGACAACCATGCTCCTGCCCTCAAAGCAGCTGCCCCGGTACCCAACGCCACCGGTGCACTGGACAAGGCCCTGGTAGATGCGGACATCACCCCTGCCAACCTGACCCGCCTGAGCGAGAACTTCAAAAAGCTGAACACCACCGTGAGCAATATGAGCAATATCTCCGACGTGGTAGCAGCTACCGGCGACTACACCACCAAAACCCGTGAAGTAACCGCGGCCCTGGCCCAGGTGAAAGACGCTTATGTAGGTGCAGCCAACTCTGTAGGTGCTTTCAACAGCGCTTCCGAAGGCGCCAAAGTTTTCCACGACCAGGTGCAGGTGCTTACCAAGAACCTGTCTTCGCTCAACACCATTTATGAACTGGAATTACAGGAAAGCAATAACCACCTGAAAACCCTGAACTCTTTCTACGGTCGCCTGGCTGAAACCAGCAATGCCATGCTCTCTTCGGCTGAAGATGCCAAGCAGGTACAGGCCCAGATTGGCGCGCTGGCCAATAACCTGGGTCGCCTCAACAGCATCTATGGCAATATGCTGAGTGCCATGCAGGGCCGCTAAGCCGTATTAGTTTGGTTTTACAGGAGAATAGCTTTTTAATACTGTAAGATCCAGTTCCGAAAAACCACAAATCCAAAAACGAGACAATCGATAACATACCATGGCACTACCCGCAGAGCCTAGGCAGAAGATGATCAACCTGATGTACCTGGTACTGACGGCCATGCTGGCCCTCAACGTATCGGCAGAGATCCTCAATGCCTTTAAAACCGTAGACCGGAGTTTAACTACTACCAATACAACGATCAATAATTCAACCGGCACCATCATGGCTTCTTTTGAAGAAAAGATGGCTGAGCCGGAAAGCAGGGCCAAGGCCGAATTATGGATGCCCAAGGCCAAGCAGGTGGTGGATGCCACCACTTCGCTCAACGCTTATATCAACGGCCTGAAACAGGACATCCTCAAAGGTGCCGGTTTCGACCCCGCCAAGAACGGTGATTCTACTTTCAAGGAAGACAACCAGGATGTGGCTACCCGCATCATGGTGGAAGAAGGTAAGGGCAAAGAGCTGTACAGCCGCCTGCAGCAATACAAGCAGCAGGTTGCAGCAGTATCGCCCGAACTGGCCAACCAGGTAAATGGTTACCTCCGCCAAATCGACCTGAGCACGCCGCCTTCACGCAACAGCAGCACCCGCAGCTGGGAAGGTACCTACTTTCATATGGTGCCCACCGTTGCCGCTATCACCATGCTGAGCAAGTTTCAGAACGATATCAAGACTACCGAGAACCGTGTAGTAGCCCTGTTTCACGAGCAGGTGGGCCAGGTTAAAGTGCGCTTTAACCAGTTTGCTGCCATCGTGGGTCAGAGCTCCAATTACCTGATGCCCGGACAGGCGCTGACCATCAACGCCGGTGTGGGTGCTTTCAGCACGGAGGCCAAGCCTACCATCCAGATTGGCGGTGCTACGGTTCCCATCAACGAAGATGGTATGGCTGTTTATACTACCAATGTTTCCAACATGGGTACCAACAGCGTTCCGGTTACCATCCGTTATGTTGACCAGGACGGCAACCCGAAAACCATTACCAAGAGCATCGAGTACACAGTTGGCCAGGCCAACGCCTCCATTGCGCTTGATAAAATGAACGTTCTGTACATTGGCGTGGACAACCCCGTAACCATTGCGGCTTCGGGTGGCGGCGACGATAAAATACAGGCCACAATAACAGGTGGTGGTGGTTCGTTAACACGTGTAGGCAATGGTAAATACATCGCCCGTGTGAACAGCCAGAGTGATGATACCCGCATTTCGGTATCGGTGGATGGCAAAGTGGTAGGTGCTTCTACCTTCCGCACCCGCAACATTCCCGATCCGATTGCAGAAGTTGGTGGTTTTGCTTCGGGTAGCAACGTACCTGCAGGTGCCTTCAAGGCCCAGGCCGGCGTAGCTGCTTATATCAAAGGTTTCCCCTTTGATCTGAAGTACCAGGTTACCAGCTTTACACTGGCAGCTGACACGGATGATGGCGATATCGTATCGGTAAACGTTAGCGGCAACACCTGGAGCTCGCAGGCGCAAAACGTTATCCGTGGGTTGAGCCGTGATAAGGTTGTTACCATCGATAATATCAAGGCTGCGGGTCCTGATGGCCGTACCCGTACCCTGCCTTCTCTTGTTTACTATATCAAATAATCAAAGCGTATGAAACGCCACCTGATAAAAGCTAGTTTGTTTCTGTTGACCTTCGCCCTGCTGGCTGGCGATGCCGATGCGCAGCGTACCAGCCGCCGCCGTGCCGCCGGTGGCAATACCGGCAATCCTCCTGCACAGCAGGATGCCGGCCAGGGACAGGCTACCCAGCAAAACAACAATCCCGCACCTTCGGGTTACAACCCCTACGGTAATATTCCCATCGAAGTGGATAAGAGCTCTGTGTACAACGACAGTGCCTCCCGCTCCCTTCGCCAGGATGGCGCCGTAGATAAAAGTTCCATCAACGAGCGTACACCGCTGCCTTACGAGCACCTGCGCTACGATGATGCCCTTTTTGCAGAAAAGGTGTGGCGTGAAATTGACCTGCGCGAAAAGATGAACATGCCTTTCCGCTACCAGGGTGTGGATGATAACGGCAGCCAAACCTTTATCGAAATCCTGTTGCGTGCCGTACGCAATGGTGAGGTTACCGCTTTTGATCCCAGCAATGACCGGTTTACCAGTCCCTTGGATAGCGTGAGTATTGTAAACCTTACCTCGGGTGGTGGTGCCGATACTGTTCCGGTTCGGGATATCAACGATCCTGAGAAGATTGTAAAATATACCGTTACCCAGCGCTCTTTCGACCCGAACTCGGTGATGAAGTTCCGGATCAAGGAAGAGTGGGTTTTCGACCGCGAGGCCAGCCGTATGTTTGTACGCATCATCGGTATTGCCCCGCTGAAAACGGAATACCTGCCCAATGGCCAGGAGCGTGGCTCTTCGCCCATGTTCTGGGTTTATTACCCCGACCTGCGTCCAACACTGGCTAAGTTTGAAGTGTACAATCCCAAGAACATGGGTATGCACCGCATGACCTGGGAAGAGCTGTTTGAAGCCCGCATGTTCAGCTCCTACATCATCAGGAGCACACTGGATAACCCCGGTAACCGATCTATCCGCCAGATGATCAAGGACCCGATCCTTGCCCTGCTGGAAGGCGAAAACATCAAAGAACGCATCTTCAACTACGAGCAGGACCTCTGGTCGTACTAAGGTGAAAGTTTATACCTCAAGCCCGCTGTTTGCAAAAGCAGCGGGCTTTTGTTTTTGGGTACACCTTATGCAGAAAGATGAGCAACTTGTGAACCGCTAGCCAATGCCAGGATGCCGCTCGGTAAAAGCGCAGGTTGGCATTGGTCGCCCTGTCTGTTTTCATAGGTTCAGTACTAAGTTTTGAACAGGCTCATGTGGAAAACAATTTCAAAAAATGCGGAAACTACGTATGTGTAATCCCGTGCTTTCCTATATTTTTACATCGGTTTTTCATAGGATATTGGATTTTAAACGGGCCCGGGTTTCTACCCAGGCCCTATTTTTTTTAACCACGGATTTGTATGATTGGAAATGATTCCTATGAATCAAAATGGGAATCTTTCATAGGTCGTCGGAGTTTGTAAGCAAATTATCTAGTCAAGATTTAAAAGGTTTACGCGGCTTTACAGTGCCAAAAAAAAGCGCCCACAGGACGCCTTCATACCTAGTCACCAATACCCAATCACTAATCACCATTCACTTGCGGACGCTCCGCTCCATCAAAATATTCCCGGATCATCAGGGCCTTGCTGCGGCCTACAACGGCACTCAGTTCGTCCAAAGATTGTTCCTTTACCTTCTTCACCGAGCGGAAAGTTTTGAGCAACTGGCTGGCGGTGTTTTTGCCGATGCCTTTGATCTCTTCCAGTTCGTTTTTAAAAGTGCCCTTGCTGCGCTTGTTGCGGTGAAAGGTTAGGCCATAGTTGTGCACCTCGTCGCGGATGCGGCGGATCAGTTTATGGCTGGGACTATCAAAGGGAAGTTTCAGCGATTGCTGGTCGCCTACAAAGAAAAGTTCTTCCTCGTTCTTGGCAAGCCCTACCAGGGTCATGGCACCTTCCAGTTCCAGTTCTTCAATGGCTTCCTGTGCGGCGTTTAGCTGCCCTTTGCCGCCATCAATGATCACCAATTGCGGAAAGGTGCGTCCTTCGGCTTTCAGGCGCTTATAGCGTCTGAAAACGGCTTCTTTCATCGAGGCAAAGTCGTTGATGCCTTGTACCGTTTTGATATTGAAGTGCCGGTAGTCCATTTTACTGGGATCGCCGTATTTGAAACATACCATGGCCGATACCGGGTAGCTGCCCTGGAAGTTGGAGTTGTCAAAGCACTCGATGTGGATGGGCAGGTCGGTCAGCTGCAAATCGCGCTGGATCATCTCCAAGATGGGCGTTTTGTCGGCTGCCTTGGGTTGCAGCTTCAGCCTTTCCTTGTTCTTTAGTTCGTCGATGAAGTATTGCACGTTCTTCTCCGACAGTTCCAGCAGCTTCTTTTTATCACCGGCTTTTGGAATGGTAAGGGTCACATCCGGAATTTCAAACTCCAGTTCTATCGGCAGCACTATTTCTCTGGCTTCGGAACCAAATGTTTCGCGCAACTGCACTACGGCAAAGGTCAGCAGCTCTTCTTCAGTTTCGTCGAGTTGCGATTCCAGCTTCAGGGTCTTGGTCTGGATGATGGCGCCATTGCGTACCATCAGGTAGTTGACATAAGCAATGCTCTCGTCTTTACGGATGGAGAACACATCCAGTTCTTCGTAGCTGGTGCTCACCACGATGGAGCGGGCCTGGTAGTTTTCGAGGTAGCTGATCTTTTTTAGCGTTTGCTCTGCCTTTTCAAACTCCAGGTTCTGGGCATGGCCTTTCATCTCTTGTTTAAAATGCTGGATTACGGGGTTCAGATTGCCACGCAACAGGTTTTTTACCTGCTGTATGTTTTCATCATAATCCTCCAATGACTGCCTGTCCTCACAAGGACCCTTGCAATTGCCCAGGTGGTATTCCAGGCAAACCTTGAAGCGGCCTTTCTCGATATTCCTTGGCGTAAGCGGAAGGGAGCAGGTACGCAGCGGGATGGTTTGCTTGATGAAATTAAGCAGGTCGCGCACCTTGCCTACCGAAGTATAGGGCCCAAAATATTGGGCACCATCATCCAGCTTCTGGCGGGTAAGGTAAACCCTTGGAAATTCCTCGTTTTTGATTACGATATAGGGATAGGTCTTATCGTCCTTGAGGTTGATATTGAACATGGGCTGGAACTGCTTGATGAGCGAGTTTTCCAGCAGGAATGCATCCTGTTCGGTTCCTACAATGGTGAACTCAATGCGGGCAATGCGTTTTACCAGTTCATGGGTTTTGTAGGAAGTGTAGGTCTTATTGAAATAGGAGCTTACCCTTTTGCGTATATTTTTTGCCTTACCCACATACAGCAGCTCACCTACGGCATTGAAGTATTTGTAAATGCCGGGTGCCTGTGGCAGGGTAGGCGCAATGGTTTGAAATTCGGTCTGCGTCATGTTCGTTTACACGGGATATGAGGGGTCATAGATATAATCGGTATAAGCGGTTCCAGGTGTTCATTTATCTGTCGTTTCAATTCAGGCTTAAACTGATTGAACTTAAGAAACCTTTCAAACACCTGAAGCTTTCATCATTGCTTCAATTATTCTGCCGCATCAAATGGAGCCCACCACAATTCTACCGTACGGTTTACATCGGGGCGGCCGGAGCGGCTGATGGTGGTGATCACCTGGAAGCGACGGTTCACTTCCCACAACATTTTTTGCTGAACCGTACTGTCGCCCGCCTCTTTTAAGCGGTTGATAAAAATGGTTTTCACCGCATCGTTTCCTCCGGCGCCGGGTTCAATGGTGATGTCCTGCCGGAGGATGGGTGCATCTTCATCTTTGGGCGTGTAGGTAAATACCGCCCTCTTCAGCACTTCGTCAAACATGCGGCTTTCGGTATAATCGTCGCGCCATTTGCTGCCGGCAATATCTTCCATATCAAGGAAAGGCGCGGCTTCCTTCCTGAACTGCTCCCGGGGGATGAATGCAGTATCAGAACGGCCTGCCACACGGCTAATCTTACGCAGCGGCAACAGCGATGTATCGATCTGTTTTACCTGGCTTTGCAAAAAAGAACGGGCAGGGAAAAAAGCACCTGCTGCCTCCTGGTTGGGATCTTTTTGTTTGCAGGCTGCCCAAAGGCTACATATGAGTATCGTGTAATACCCGGTTTTCATGGTGCAAATTTACCAAAGCGCAGGGGAGCTTGCTAAAAATATTTGCAAAGGAAAAGGTGGCGGATGTTAAAGATAAAGAGAGCAGTTGGGGAGGATGGAACATCGTACATCGACTATGGACCATCGACCTGGACCAGGATATGCATACAAAAAACGACGGGATAACCATTGTCCTGGTATAACCCGTCGTTTTTGTATGGTTGCCTGCATTGCACACCCGGTTTTTGTAACCCATAATGCCGGTAGGGATAGCATGCAACTTTGCTGACCTTGGAATTGCCTGTAAGTAAACGGTAAGCTTTTTCAAAAAGCAATACCCAGGCTGATGCCCGACCGCAACCCGGCGAAAGGGCCATCCAATTTCAATTGCACCCCTGTATTGTTTACCGTTGCTGCCACGGGGTTTTTGTTGCCTATTGTTGGAATCAGTTCTTCAAGATCGTATTGTATATCCTGCTGTTCATCGGTGGATAAGCCGCTAAGATTTGCCAACCCGGCGCCATTGCCGGTCAGTTTGCCCCAATGGCCACCGAGTATTTGCCAGTCAAGTGCTACCCGTTTTGCAATTAACCATTGCACGCCTATGTAAAGGCCGCCACCTATTCCTTTGGCTGTTGCGGAAATAGGAATATTATAGTT
Source organism: Cnuella takakiae (assembly GCF_001953305.1). Taxonomy (GTDB): domain Bacteria; phylum Bacteroidota; class Bacteroidia; order Chitinophagales; family Chitinophagaceae; genus Flavisolibacter; species Flavisolibacter takakiae. The sequence continues at coordinate 4,474,516 of NZ_MTFE01000010.1, read as the reverse complement.
GGTGGTGTTTGTTTCATAGTTGTAATTATAATCCACATCAAAGCTGGCATAACGGCCATACAGCCCCAGGTAAAAACCCCTTGGCCCGGGTTTGCGGCCGCCATAAAAACGGATTTCGGCAGTGTAAGCCTTGCTGGACGCCATCGTACCGCCCCAATCCTCTTCCAGGCCTGCTGCATCTGATCCGGTAAGATCATAAACTTTTTTGAACGCGTTCATTTTGCTCACCTCCGTTCGTGGCAAGCTCCGGTAGCCAACCGAGGCTGAAATCTTGCGGGTCAGTGCCCGTTCAATTGTTAGGTTATAGTTCTGGAAAAGCAGCAAAGACCCTACATTGATTTTTACGAGGTTTTTGCGATAGGCGGCCATTTTGTTGTCAGTTGCAGCAACAGGCTGCGGGGCTTCAACTGCCGGCGAAGTCAATTCCGTGTTGTACTGCTGTGCAACTGCAGAATCGTTTTGGGCTGACAGGGTGGTGCCCAAAAGTAACGCGATGATCAGGGTAGTGCATTTCATAAACAGTTAGTATTGGTTGATGAGTAAATAAAAAGGCATTTTGGAAGCAATCATTGGTGATTACCAAAGGGCGGGATGGGCTACAAACATCGCAGTAATTGCCGGCTGGTGATATACCCAACAGTAGGTATTTCGGTGTTTTATGCGGGATGTGGCTATTTTAAAAACAGTGATCCGGAAGTAAGGTCTGTTTATAAA
>NZ_MTFE01000010.1:4468466-4473248 GCF_001953305.1 Cnuella takakiae | reverse complement strand
GCCTTTCTGCTGCTAGCATCTGCAATCATCCTGATCAGATAATTTTAAGACACGCTCTAGTATATTTAGTTGTAATGGATAACGGTTTGTAGATCTGTTGAACGGCTTTGCGTTTGGATGATCATGCGGATGCTTAAAAGACGCCCTTAAACAAATGACATGCAACCTCATAAACTAACTGGATCAGAAACAGCAGCACACATTAACCAGCAAGCTTTTTTGTTGGAACAGGGCCTGGCAAAAGGCGCCTTTAGTATTGCAGATGTTGGGGATATAATACCTGGATCTGTGATGGTGCACGATATGCAAGTACTGCAAGTATCCTACATGAACAAAATGGGCTGTGAACAGCTCAATCATTCCCTTGAACAGATCAACGAAATGGGGGAAGCTTACTTTGATACCTTCATGCACCCTGAAGAAACCAGCCGGATCATTCCAGCCATTGCAAACTATTTTCAATCCGAAGGCAACAGCCGGCCGTACAGCTTTTTCCAGCAGGTACGCACAGGTTCTAAAATGGCTTTTGACTGGTACTATACCACCTGCAAGTTCTTGAGTGATGATGCGGGAAATGCCAGTGCTAAACTGATGCTGATATCTAACCAGGTCTCCGGAATGGGGCTGATGGTCAGTAAAGTGACCAAACTGCTCGGGGAGCAAGCTTATGTGACTAAGCATTATAAAAAGTTTGCACTGCTAACCAGGCGTGAGAAAGAAATTATTTCATTGCTGGCAGAAGGGAAAACAACAAATGATATTGCTGCGCTGCTTTATATTTCTCACCATACGGTAAGTACACACCGGAAAAACATATACAGCAAACTGGAGCTAGCTACTTTTTCGCAATTGTTGCAGTTTGCTGCCGCATTCGACCTGGTGAAATAACAGCAAAGGACTAAGGTCTATTTCGACCTGTTTTGATTGTGCATTTGACAAGGCTGCAAAGCATTTACCTGGAAAAAGCAACCTGCTTTATCCAACTATTCCCCATGAGGTGCAATGAATTTGGCGGCCGTAATTTCCGGCCAATGCCACAGCAGGCTATTTGATGGTTATACCCACCTTCATCCCAAAGTCGAAAAGGTTTTCTTTAACCGGGTATTCCTTGATAAAAGAGGAAAGCACCTGGTAGCGCACCTGTGGGCCGATCTGCCACTGCGTTTTGCCCGAGTTGAAGGATACAAAAGATTCGAAGCTGGTATTCATGTTCCAGCGTCGGGTGAGCCAGGGCACTCTTGCGTAGTTTTTGTAATCGGCAGTGATCATATACGAACGGTTGCCCAACACATAAGAAGGCTGAATGGAGGATGCTACACTCCAGTGCATCTTGCGGGTGCTGGCCACTTTCCACTCCAGCCCAATGGGTATGGAAGCCTGGAAATAGAAGTTCTGGAGCCAGTCGCCGATGCCGCCAGCAAAATTGCGGTAGTTGGAAATAGCCCGTACCGAATCGACATGCGGCCCATTGTTCAGGGCGATGGTAGCTACCTCAGGCACATAGGAGAATGCCTTGATGTCGTAGCGGCTCACATTGAACTGGAAGCCCGTGCGCAGGTTAACACTGCGGCTTACAGGGTAGCGTGCGGTAATGCCAAATTCAAGGCCTAAATCGGGCTTATGAATCACAACATCATTGATGCTGTACAGCGCTGAGAAGTTGGCCGGAATACCGGGTGAAAGCAAGGGCCGTTGGTAAGCCTTGTTATCCGACAAAACACGGTAGCTCACTGTGGGTGCTGCAAATACCTGCCAGCTTAGCTTCCTGCTTTTATGTATAGGCTTTGGTAAGGAGGGCATTGATTCGGGTAAAGGCAACTCTTCCGCTTCAGCAACAGGTGCGGTTATGGTTGCAGCAACAGCAGGCTGTTCGGCTAAACTATCGGTATTGTAGGGGCGTATGCCGGTTGCAGCAACAGGTGCTTCAGCAAGGGAAAGCTCGCCTGTTTGTTCCGGAAGGGTTAACCCGTTTCCGGCAGCATCTTCAAATAACTTGGCAGGTGCATCGGCACTTGCATTTTCCTGTATTCCCTGAGAAGGAGTCTGTGTTGTTTTTGAAATGGTTTGCGTGCGGGTCCTGTTGTTTGTTATGACAACAGTTTGGTTGGATTGTGTACGGGTAAGATCGGCAGGTTGAAAAAGGATAGGGGTGAAGGGGGCATTTTGCTGCGCAAGCTGTATGTGGTGGTTGGTTTGTGCCAGTTCAAAAGCAATATAGGTTCCGGAAATCAACAGCAGTGCCAGTACAAAAAGGCCGCCCGACCGCTTCTTCTTCCGGTCCAGTTCGGCAGCGATATGCTTCCAGACCTTGTCGGATGGGTGCATCCTTAGCCCGTCCGCGTTATCCTGAAGGAACTGGTCAAATTCGTCGTGGTTCAAATTTCTCTCCATAATCAGTCAGCATTAAAGGCTCTACTCAACTTGCTCCGGATGCTGCTACCAGGTAGTTCGGTTTGGGCTTCTGTATGATGTTCTTGCGGATCAAAATATCTTCCAGCATGGCCTTGGCCCGTGTGTACTGGCTTCGGCTGGTGCTTTCTTCAATATCGAGTATGGTACCAATTTCCTTGTGCGAAAAACCTTCAATGGCATAAAGGTTCAGCACCGTTCGGTAACCCATGGGCAGCATCCGGATGCATTCCACCACCTGTTTTGCCTGGATGATGGAAGGAATATTTTCCTCCCGCACCTGTAATGCGGCGGCATGCAGGATGTCTACGCTCTCATTGAACTTTTTATTTTTTTTCAGAATGTTGATGCAGGTATGCACCATGATGCGCCGCACCCAACCTTCAAAAGAACCCTGGTTTTTGAAGGTGTGTATTTGCGAAAACACCTTTATAAAGCCTTCCTGCAGCATGTCTTCCGCGTCTTCGCGGTTGTGGGCGTACCGGTAACAAACCGAAAGCATTTTTACACTGTATCGCTCATACAGTGTTTTTTGTGCGATGGCCTGTTGCTTCAAGCAGCCTTGAATAATGGCTTCCTCGGTCATAATTTCCGTGTGGTTGCCTGTAAGTTAGACAATTTAAAGGGTGAAAAGCTGCGTTGCTGAAGAAAATGTTAAGGAATTATTTCAGGTGTTTTGGGGCCAAAAACGGCCTTGCTTTGCCAAGGTCATGAACTACAATTGCTACTTCCCTACATTTGCCCTACTTCAAAAACAAGTGTATTGAGCGGGATCAAACAACTGGCAGGGCAAACGATGTGGTATGGGGGAAGTTCCATTGCAGCCCGCTTTCTCAACTATTTACTGACGCCTTATCTTACCGCAACCCTTTCGGGGGTCGCTTATGGCGAGATGAGCCTCGTTTATGCTTTTATTCCTTTTCTCAACATCCTCTTCACCTATGGGTTGGAAACGGCATTCTTCCGCTTTGCCTCCGACCGGCAAAAGCAAAAGGAAGTGTACGACACGGCCAGCATCTCGCTGATTGTTTCTACGGTTGTCTTTACCTCGGTACTGCTGCTGTTCAATAACCAACTGGCAGCTTTTATTGGTATCCAAGAACATCCTGAGTACCTGACCTGGGTGGCTTATATCATTGCCTTTGATACCCTTTCAACCCTGGCATTTGCAAAGCTGCGCTTCGACGGCCGACCCATCAAGTTTGCCGTAGTACGGATATTGGGTATCCTGGTCAACATCGCGCTCACCATTTTTTTGCTCAGCTTTTGTCCGCGTATCAAGGCTGAAAATCCTACCGGCTTTATCGGCACCTTTTACCACCCGGAAATCGGTGTGGGCTACGTGATCCTGGCCAACTTGGTGCAGGCGGTGGTCACCTTCCTGTTGTTATCCAAAGAGTTCTTTTCTTTCCGCCTGCGCTTCAACCAGGCGCTTTGGAAAGAGATCATCCTGTATTCCTCGCCCCTCATCCTGGCTGGTTTGGCAGGTATGATCAACGAAACCTTCGACCGGCTGATGCTGCGCTGGTGGACCAATGCGCCCACCGAAGATGCAGCCACTTTCCAGGTGGGGGTGTACAGTGCCTGCTACAAACTTTCCATCCTCATCACGCTGTTCATCCAGGCTTTTCGGATGGGTGCCGAGCCATTCTTTTTCAAACAGGCGCAGGGCGCCGCGCCGCAACGTACCTATGCCCGTGTAATGAAGTTTTTTGTGATCACCATTTGCTTCATGTTTTTGGCGGTGGCACTCTTCCTTGATATCTGGAAACATTTTATCCAAAACCCCCTGCAGTGGGAAGGCTTGCGGGTAGTACCCATATTACTGCTGGCCAACATGTTCCTGGGTGTTTATTATAACCTTTCCATTTGGTACAAATTGGGAAATAAGACCCTTGCCGGTGCCTGGATCACCCTGATCGGTGCAGGTATCACCCTGCTGGTCAACTACCTTTTTATCCCACGCTTTGGATATATGGCCTGTGCATGGGCTACCTTCCTGTGCTATGGAACCATGATGGTGGTAAGCTACAAGTGGGGGCAAAAAGAGTATCCCATCCCTTATGCTACCAAGAAGTTGATTGCCTATTTCGTGATTGTGCTGATGCTCTTTGGCCTGCACAGCGCCTTCGAGTGGATCGGGCTGAATGTATGGTTCAACCACATTTTCGGCGCCATGCTGCTCTATGCTTTTACCTGGTTTATCTTTTTGGTGGAACGCAAGGAGATGGCAAAGTTGCCAGTAGTGGGGAGGTTTGTTAAGGCATGAACCAGGGAGGGTGTAAAACTATGGTGGCCGTCATTGCGGAGCGCCAACAAGGTTTGATGTTACGCAACGTTTAGCGGCGCTGAAGCAATCTCCACCAAAAACAG
>NZ_MTFE01000010.1:4407386-4468456 GCF_001953305.1 Cnuella takakiae | reverse complement strand
ACAGCGGCAGGGGATTGCTTCAGCGCCGCTAACCTCTATACATGCAAGTCACTGCCGGCGCTTCGCAATGACGGATTCTTTTGGGAACTTGATTTAGTCTTGTACAAAAGGATTCTCCCGTTTCTCTTCCCCAATAGTTGTTGGGTCGCCATGACCGGGATAAACCACCACATTTTCGGGTAGGGGGTACAATTGGGTGCGGATACTATTTTCCAAAGTAGCATAGTCGCCGCCGGGCAGGTCGGTGCGGCCGATGGAGCGGCGGAACAACACATCGCCGCCTATTACAAATTCCTGTTTTTCGCTGTAAAAACATACCGAGCCGGGTGAGTGTCCGGGGGTAAGCAAAACGGTGAGTTGGTCCTGCCCGATGGTGATGGTATCGCCTGCTTCGATGAACAATAAGGGCCCATCGTAGTTGGTAAACGGAAGCCCCCAGCGCTGCCCCGATTCGGGCCCCCGGTCTAGCACGATTTTTTCAGCCCCATGCAGGTGCAGCGGCAGGTTCCAGGTACGGTTTACAAAGAAGTTTCCGAAAACGTGATCGAGGTGGCAGTGGGTATTGAGCAGTAATACCGGCCGGAGCTGGTGGGTTTCGATGAACTCGCGCAGGGCTATTTTTTCCGAAGCAAAATAACAGCCGGGATCGATAATACAACAATCCCCTGTTTCGTTATACAGCACGTAGGTATTTTCCTGCAGCGGGTTGAAGGTGAAGGTCTGAATAGTGAGCATCCCTTTTTTTGGTACTTTAGGACGCAATTTACAACCCTCTTTTTCTTACCCCCGAAATACGTATAGGACTTGTATGAATAATCTCCTTGGTAGGCTTTTGGTAAGTGGTGCGGCGCTTTTATCCTTTTCCCTTCATTCCCAGGCGCAGGTGAATGCAGTGGAGTTCGGGAAAAACAGGGTGCAATACCAGAAATTCAACTGGAAATATTATCAGACCGATAATTTCAATACTTACTTCAGCCAGGATGGTCTGGAACTGGGCAAGTTTGTGGCCCAGCTGGCGGAAAAAGAATTGTCGGGCATCGAAGAGTTTGTGGAGTATGGGCTCCAGCGCCGCGCCAACATCGCGGTGTACAACAACTTCGATGAGATGCAGCAGTCCAATATCGGGCTGGGCATCGACTGGCAGAATGCCGGCGGCGTCACGCGGCTGGTGAACAACAAGATGGTGGTGTACTTCGACGGCAACCACAACAACCTGCGCCGCCAGGTGCGCCAGGGCATCGCCCAGGTGCTGGTGCGCAACGTGCTGTTTGGCGACGACCTCGGCGAGATGGCCGCCAACCAAACCCTGCTCGACCTGCCCCAGTGGCTCACCGATGGCTATATTGCCTATGCCGCAGAGCGCTGGAGCACCGACCTCGACGATCAGCTGAAAAGCGCCATGCTCAGTGGCGACTATACCAACTTCTACCAGTTTGCCCACGAAAAGCCCCTGCTGGCCGGTCATGCATTCTGGTATTATTTCGGCAACAAGTACGGTGAAAGCAAAACCACCTACCTGTTGTACCTGTCCAGGATTTACCGCAATCTCAATGCTGCTTCGCAGCGTATTGCCAAGGTAAAGTTCAAGGAGGTATTGCGTCAGTTCATGACGGAAGTGCCGGCCCAATATTATAAGGATATCCGCGGCCGCCGTGTTGTTCCTAAAGGACAACTGTCGGTAAGTAAAGAAATTGGTAAAACAGATTATTTTCGGTTTAACGCCAACCCCCAACCGCGTTCTTTTACCTATGGCGTAACCGAATTTATCCGCGGCCGGTACAACATCGTGGTAAACGAAAACTTTACCAACCGCAAGGTGCTGGTGCATACCGGTGTGCGCAACCTGCAGGAGCAGATGAACCCCAACTATCCCATCCTGGCATGGGATCCAAAGGGTACCCGCCTGGCGGTGCTGTATCCTGCCAAGGGCAAACTCAACTTCTTTATCTACGATGCCATCAACCGCGTTAAGATCAACAAGGTAACGATGGACCAGTTTGACCAGGTACAGGATATGAAGTTCATGCTGAACTCCAACACCCTCCTGTTGTCGGCGGTGAAGAGCGGCCAGACGGACATCTTTGTGTACAACATCGAAAAGATGACCACCGAGCAGATCACCAACGATGTGTACGATGATCTCGATGCCTCTTTCGTGGCCTTCCCCAACAAAACGGGTATCATCTTTTCCTCCAATCGCCCCAATGCAAGGGCGAAGGACAGCGATACCGCCCTGCCCACCGGTAAGTTCAACATCTTCCTGGTAGACAACTGGAACAAGTCGGATTTCAAGCAGATTTCACAGCTGACCAATGTGCGGCTGGGTAATGCCCGTTTCCCGGCGCAGTACAATAGCTACCACTTTACGTTTGTAAGCGATGAAACAGGTATCAACAACCGCTATGCTGGTTTCTTCAGCACCGAGCGTGCTGGCCTCGATACCCTCATCTTTATCGGCGATGAAGTGCTGCGCAACCCGCCGCTGGCCGAAGTGGACAGCACCCTCAAGGTTTGGGAAAAGGATGACATCGACTCGGTAGGTTATGTTTCGGTAACCAATGATTCCAGTTATGTGTTCCCCATTACCAATTATCAAAGTGGCCTTTTGGAAACCCGTACTGCAGGCGACAACCAGCAGATTTCGGAAGTAACCCGCCAGGGCAATTATAAGTTCCTGTACCGCCTGCGCATTGATGAAAACGTATTGCGCCGCCGCAACGTAACGGCAAGGCCTACGGAGTTCATGAAAAAGGTATCGGAGCAGCTGAAACTGGATCAAAGCCGTGCGCTGCCTGCCCTGCCTACGGGCAATGGTCGCGATACCGGCCGCCAGGAGGATGTGTTTCAAACCGAGTTCGGCTCTGGTTCGGATAGTGCCACCGGGCGGGTGTTTCCTGCCGATGAAGCAGGCGGCGGCCCCGAGCCCCTGTTGAAAAAGGCGCGTTTATTTGAGTACCGTCCGCCCAAGTTCTTTAACGACTATGTGGTGGCAGCACTCAACAACACGGTGTTTGTTTTTAATAAATACCAGCCTTATGCCGGTGCTACTGGACCTATACAGATGGCCAATGGCAACCCGCTGAACGGTCTGATTCGCATGGGTACCGCCGACCTTTTTGAAGATATCAAAATTTCGGGTGGCTTCCGTATTGCGCCCAACCTGCGCGACAACGACATCCTGTTTGAGTTCAATAACCTGCGTCGCCGTATTGACTGGGGCTTCACCTACTACCGTAGCAATACGGAAGTAGGCCTGCGGATTCCCGATCCAACAATCGATGCATTTTACCCCGGCAAACAGTTTTCAAGCTATTACCTGGCCCGTGCCAAATATGCATTTGATAAAGTACGCAGCCTGCGCCTGACCGCCGGCCCGCGCTACGATCGCTTTGTGTACAGCGGCGTCGATCCTGCTTCGCTGAAAGTAAAAGACAGCACACTGACCTTTGGACAACTGTCGCTGGAATATGTGCACGACAATACCATCAACCCGACCATGAACATCTGGCATGGCATGCGGTACAAAGCCTATATTGATGCCTTCAGCAAGTTGAGCAACCGCAGCAAGGAAGATGGTCCCTTTATGTTCAATGCCGGTATTGATTTCAGGCATTACCTGCCCATTTACCGCAACATCATCTGGGCGGTACGTGGTGCTGCCGACTTCTCCTGGGGTACTACCAAGGTGGCTTACTTCCTGGGTGGCGTAGATGGCTGGCTGATGTTTGGCGGCAACCAAAAGACCGATGATGACGGCAATACCACTTACCGTTATTTTGATCCCAACAACCGCCCCGACCCCCGTGCGAACTATGCGTACCAAACCCTGGCGCTGAACCTCCGCGGTTTCAAGCAGAACATCGCCAATGGCAATAACGCGGTAACTATCAACAGCGAGATCAGGGTGCCGGTGTTTAGCAGCCTTCTCAACCGTCCCATCAACAATGCCTTCCTGCGCAACTTCCAGCTGGTGCAGTTTGTAGATCTGGGTTCGGCCTGGAATGGTACCTACAACGGCATTGCCCGTCCTTCGCAAACCTTTAGCGACCCGGTTAGCCCCAACGTGGTGGTGAAGCTGAAAGCGGGTGGCATTGGGCCCCTGGCAGGTGGTTATGGCTTTGGTGCCCGCAGTACCCTGCTCGGTTACTTTGTTCGCTTTGATGTGGCCTGGCAGATGGATGGTGTGTTCCGCGGCAAACCCCAGACTTACCTGGCGCTGGGATTGGATTTTTAAAAAGGGTAGCTTTTTTTCCAGTTGCTATTTTTTGAGATTGGACATTATTGATAATGAAAAGAATACAACATTGCTGATAAACAAAAAAGACGCTCCAGAAGAGCGTCTTTTTTGTTTGGTGGTGGTGCCAATTCAATTTTAATGGAGCAGACATCGGGCGGGTTCGGAAACCGTTGAAACGGTTTAATGTGTAATATGGAGTCTCAATCCCACGGTTGAAACCGTGGGCTAGCAAACATCCATTTTGAAAGCAAGTTGTCATTAATTTTTGTTGAAACATTTAAACCGAAAGAACACCTGAAATAACATCTCTTCAACTTAATGGCAATGGTTACAACAATCCCAATGTTAGCCCACGGTTTTAACCGTGGGAACGGCGACATATCTGAAATTGATGTCAAACCGTTTCAACGGTTTTAAAAAAACATTGTTGAAACGGTGTGCTATTGTCCTGTTCTTAAATCCTGAAATTTCATTGTTACCATTGAAACTTGCGTGCATATTTCATGATCACTGCCAAGGTGATAAACAGGCCAACACTACCCAGTATAAGGGCGTAATCCTGTAACTGCAATATGGTAAACACATAAGTGTACAACAACACCAGGATCATACTCAGTATAAAAGCCAGCCTGCCGGATGCCAGTAGTCCACGAACAAACCATCCGATGAGTGCTGCGGTGGCAGTGGCGGCAATGATGTAGGCCCAATTGAACCCGATGTATTCGGAAAAAGACAACAAAAGCAGATAAAACAAAACCAAAGCAACACCAATAAGGGCATACTGAAAGGGATGCACGGAGCGGTTGTTGGCCGTCTCCACCAGAAAAAAGGCGCAAAAGGTAAGCAGGATGCAGAGCACGGCATACTTGATGGAACGCATGGTTTTCTGGTAGCCGTTAACCGGCACAAAGAGCTGCACACCAAAAGCGTCTTTTCCCAACTGGTACACTGTTTCTCCGGTTGTATCCGGTAGCCTGTAGATTTCTGTGCTGGGATCGTTGATGGCGGTGCGGAATCGGGTATGCAGCCATTGTTGCGGGAAGCTCCGGTTGTGGCCCAAACTTTTCCAACTGGCGGTAAATCCGTTATTGGCAATGCTGCTCTGCTGGGGCAGGATGGCACCATCAAAGCTGGGATGCGGCCAGGTGGAGTTCACCTTGAAAGTTGTGGACCTGCCTACGGGTGTGAGGTACAGGCTTTGCGCCCCATTTAGGTGCACTTGCCCGCTAAACTGCACCCGCTGCACATCGGCCGGACCTGAAAGACGCAGGGGCGCCACCAGCCTGCTTTCACCCCCGGTACCCGGAGCTGCGGCACCAAAAACCAGTTCCTGGTTATTCCATTTCAGCCGTAGTTCTTCATTCAACCCTTTTGGATCAGAAAGGGAGAACTGTACATAAGCCTCTTTCCAGAGTATGGAAGCCGTGTCCAGTTGCAGTTTCTGCAAGGGCAGCGAATCGAAGCGGCCGGAAAGCTTGTTTTGTACATCGTACAGGATTACTTTAAAAATGCCCCTCGACCTTTCCTGTGGGTTGATGGTGGCATCAACAGTCAGTTCGTCGGGCAGGAAATAGGCTTCCTGTCTTTGTGCCTGCTTTTTACCAGCCGAATCTCCCTGGGTAGTACTCATATAAGGCAGTACCAAAACAGGCCCTGCGAGGTTCTGCCGCCCGGCCCATTTGGCGCTTACTTCTTTAACAGCTTCCTCCTGGCGGGCTTCCCTTTCTTCAATCAGGTTGGCTATGAATACAGTGGGTACCAGCAGCACCAGCACCAGTACCAGTATCATAACACCTTTTACCAGCAGCTTACTTTTTTGCCAGATGTTTTCAGTTGTTGTTTCCTTGTTCATGTGGGGTATTTTAATTGGTTTTGGGAAAGTGAATTTAAAAGCACTTTGTGTTTCAAAGTAAAAGGGCAAAAAAAATTACCTGCTGTTTTTCAGCAATAGCTCCAGCGCCGCAATATGATCGTTGAAGGTTTGGGCACCCAAAGGGGTAATGGTATAGGTAGTATTGGTTTTACGGCCCACAAAGCCTTTATGCACTTTGATCAGCCCGTTTTCCTCCAGGCTTACGAGGTGGGTAGCCAGGTTGCCGTCGGTAACTTCCAGCAGGCCTTTGAGGTCGTTGAAGCTCACCTCCTCGTTTACACGCAGGATGCTCATGACGCCCAACCTGATCCGGTTGTCGAACAATTTGTTGAGGCCTGCTATGGGATTTTTTGCATTCATGGCTGCGAAAAGCGTCCGTAAGTATTATTGGGGATTGCGTTCGTATTTCCACCACATTACCGAGCCGTAAATGATATGGAGCAGGCCAAACCCGAAAGCCCAAAAATACAGGCCATAACCCGGAAACTGCGTACACAACAAACCTGTGATGATTTCGCAATAACCGAGGTATTTGATGTCACTCAAAGTAAACTTGGAGCCGTTAACCAGGGAAAGTCCATAAAAAATCAGGCTTAGCGGTGCTGCCAGCAGCCAGGCATCGGATTGAAATAAAAGAATGGCAATCAGGATACCGCCTGTAGCCAGGGGCACAGCCAATCCTTCAACAAGTAAGCGGGAAGAACGGTTCCAAAGCGGCTGGTTGGCCTGCCGGGCCCTGCGCCAGGTAAAGTACCAGGCCGAAAGGAGCGCAACTGCCAGTACACCCAATGCCAGCAGCACCAGGTCGGTCTTTAATGGTTGAAAAGTTGCTGTTCCGTATTCACCGGCACTTGTAGCAAGGCTGTTTTCGGAAATCCGGCGATGGGCAAGCCAGGAGCCAGCCAGCCCGCAAATGCCGGCGGCAATACCACTGATTCCGCTGAGGGAAATAAAGCGGTTAGACCGCTCCATCATGCGGCGTATATCCTGTAAGGCGTCAAGCGGTGCATCAACTCTGCCCATAAAAAGCACTTTGTGTGTCAAAGTAAGTGTAATTATACAAGTCGTCCGCTTTCAGGCCGTATTATTTTTCGCAACATTCCAAAATCACTGCGCAGGCTTTGCGGATTTCCGCTTCTGAAATGGTGAGGGGAGGAGAGATGCGGAGGCAATTGGATGCAAAAAGAAACCAGTCGGTCACCACGCCTTTTTCGATACAGGCATCAATGATGCTTTTGTTGGTTGCAAAATCGTCGAACCAAACGGCCATCCACAACCCAAATGAAGTAACCTGGTTGATACGGGGATGCACCAGCAGGCTGCGAAACAGTTGCTCCTTGGCAGCCACTTCAGCAGCCATGTTTTCTTCCAGCAGGGCTTCAAAGGCAGCCAGGCCAGCGGCACAGCAAACCGGGTGGCCGCCAAAGGTTGTAATATGCCCCAGCACGGGATTGTCGGCCAGCTGCATCATCAGGTCGCGCTTGGCAACAAAGGCCCCCATGGGCATACCGCCGCCCAGGGCCTTACCCAGCAACAACACATCGGGTACCACCTCAAAATGCTGGAATCCCCAAAGCTTGCCGGTACGGCCAAACCCCGCTTGTATTTCATCGAGTACAAGCAGTGTACCCGTTTCGGTACAGCGCTGGCGCAGGGCCTGCAGCCATTCTTTGGAAGGAGGTCTGATGCCACCCTCTGCCTGTACCGTTTCGGCAATGACGCAGGCTGTATGGGGACCAATCAGGTCCAGCATTTCAAAATCGTTATAGGTACAATGATGGATACCCGGCAACAGCGGGCGGTAGGCATTGCGCCAGTATTCATCACCCAGAATGCTTAAAGCCCCCTGGGTGGAACCATGGTAGGAAAAATCAAAGGCAATGATTTCGGTGCGGCCGGTTACCCGCTTGGCCAGTTTCATGGCGCCTTCAACGGCTTCGGCTCCCGAGTTGGTAAAATAAACTGAGTTGAGGGAAGTGGGCAGGTTCGCTGCCAGCTTTTGGGCATACCGAACCTGCGGGCTTTGTACAAATTCGCCGTACACCATTACATGCATGTAGGCATCCAGCTGGTCATGTATGGCTTTAACTACCCTTGGATGGCGGTGTCCTACATTGGCCACCGAAATGCCGCCGATCAGGTCGATATGCGGTTGGCCGGCTCCATCCCAAAGGGTGCAACCCTCTGCCTTCACAATTTCAATGGCCAGCGGCGCCGTGGATGTTTGGGCCACATGCTGCAAAAACAATTGCCTCAGGTTCATGGATGCGAAGATATGGAGGACGATGGACGATAGGACATGGATCGGACAACAGCCGGCAGACGACTGGAACAGCAAATGCTCTGAATGGTGAATAGTGAATGAGGGTTTTGTAATCATGGTTTTAAAAGGATGCACAAATAAGTACTGGTATTGTGTTTAGGTTTCCTGTAGCTGTCTGTTATGCACTATTGTCCCCGGTTGTCAGAGCCGTATCGCCTTCAGCCTCCAGGTCACTAATGGTCCATCGTCCATCATCCATGGTCCTCCCTATCTTCGCATCCATGTCACTTATCTTACCTGTAGAAGGAAAATTTCCCGCTTGGGGCGCCGATTGTTTTATTGCACCCAACGCCACTATTGTAGGCGATGTAGTGATGGGTGACCAGTGCAGTGTATGGTTTAATGCCGTGGTGCGCGGCGATGTAAATGCCATCCGCATGGGCAATAAGGTGAACGTGCAGGATGGCGCCGTGATCCATTGCACCTACCTGCGGTCGCAAACGGTATTGGGCAATAATGTTTCCATCGGGCACAATGCCATTGTGCATGGCTGCACAGTGCACGACGATGTGTTGATTGGCATGGGCGCCATTGTGATGGACCAGGCCGTTATTCATTCCAACACCATCATTGCAGCCGGTGCCGTGGTGCTGGAAGGCACTGTTTGCGAAGCTAACTCGGTATATGCCGGTGTGCCTGCCAAAAAAGTTAAGACCATTGACCCGGAGAAAGTGTCCGGCGAAATCAACCGCATTGCCAATAACTATGTGCGGTATGCAGGCTGGTTTGGTGATGTAAACGAAGCGGAAAACGGGAAATAACCCCTTGTTTTAGCTGCAGTCATTTTTATAACTTCGGGTATGACTTACCGTAAGATCATACCATTGCTGCTTTTAGGTGTTTTAGTACTTAGTTCCTGCTCGTTGATGAAGCCCAAATACGGCTGTCCTACAAACGGGACCAATGTTGGTGCTGAGCGCGTGCTGAGTGATCCACCTAAAAAAGTAAAAAAGTTCAGGGCATAAGGATTGCATGTGCAACATACGGCAGAACTTAATTGTCTTACCTGTATAACTGTTGCACTATGAGCCTCACCCTACGCACCGACCTGGGCTGCACCGAAGCCGTTATTGACAGCGATGGCGGACTCTCCCGCTTTTACCAAATTGCAAGCATTCTTACCGACCAGTTCCAGGTCAGTTTCACAGGTAAAGAAGACGATTTTGACAACATCAACTGGAATTTTTCCCTTGGGAAAAGCAGCCTCACGCTCCAGTACAGCATTTATAATGGCATCAGCCTTTTTCCCACAAGGGAGCAGCATGCCCGCAAAAAAGAAAATAAAGCAGTAGTAGAGCTGGCCAGCGTGCTGGAAGGAAAATTACTAAACCTGAAAATGCAAAAACAACACCCTCTGTCCCCCTAAAGGGGGAACTTAGGCCGGAGTGTCCGCTATCTCTGCCACATTCTTTTTCATAAACGATATTACATCAACGCCCCTCATTTTAGGAGGGGCGTTTTCATTGAAGGTATGTTTGACCTAAGTTCCCCCTTTAGGGGGACAGGGGGCGTTAACAGGGGTTTAGTACTTCTTATCGTTTAGGGATTCCAGGATATTATAATAACTCACATACCGGTCCTCATCAATCTCCCCATCTACAACGGCTTGTTTGATGGCGCAGCCGGGTTCGTTGAGGTGCTGGCAGTTATTGAACTGGCAGTCGTTGAGGCGCTGGCGCATTTCGGGGAAATAACCGGAGAGTTCGGCTTTTTGCACCTCCACCAGTCCAAACTCCCGCATTCCGGGCGTATCGATGATGCGGCCGCCTTCAGGCAGGTCGTACATCTCGGCAAATGTGGTGGTGTGCTGGCCCTTGCCGCTCCATTCGCTTACATCGCGGGTACGGATGGTGCTGTTGGGCATGATAGCATTTATGAAAGAAGACTTGCCCACGCCGCTATGCCCGCTGATCAGTGTGGTTTTGTTGTGCAGTAATGCCTTTACTTCCTCCACACCGGTACCCAACCGAAGACTCATGGCTACCACCTTATAGCCGATCTCTTCATAAATGGCCTGCAGTTCGGCCAGCTTGTCCAACTCTTTATCGCGGTACACATCCAGCTTATTGAAAACAATCACGGCAGGTACATGGTACATTTCACAGGCCACCAGAAAGCGGTCGATAAAACCCTGTGATGTGCGGGGATCCTTGAGCGTGGCAATCATCAGGCTCTGGTCGAGGTTGGCGGCGACAATATGGTGCTGGTGTTTATGCCGGGGTGATTGCCTGTTGATATAATTTTTTCGATCGTGGATGCCATTGATCATCACCGATTGCTCGCCTTCATTTTCCACTTCAAAATCCACGCGGTCGCCAACGGCAAGCGGGTTTGTGGAAGTGATATTCCCAATTTTGAACACCCCCTTGATCCGGGCATTCCACATCTTTCCGGCATCGTCTTGCAACACATACCAGCTACCCGTCGATTTATATACCAGTCCTTCAGCCATCAGGGAAATATTCGTAAAACAGTGTTGCGCAAAAGTAGGGCTAAAAAAAGCAGCAGCAGGGAAAGGCCCAGCGGCCATTGAAACTGCTCGGCATAGCGAGTGCGGGTACTTACTTCCACCTGCGACCGCTCCAGTTTATCGATGCGGGCATAAATACTTTGCAGCCCTTCTTTATCCAGCGCCCTAAAGTACTCGCCCCCGGTTTCGTTGGCAATACGGCGCAGCAGGGCTTCATCCAGCCCGCCGGTGCCCACCCTGGCACGGGTGCCCCCTTCAGCTACCGTTGCTTCGCCACCGGCGCTCATGCCAATGGTATACACTTTTACCCCTGCGGCCTTGGCGATGCGTAGTGCCGTTTGTGGATCGATGAGGCGATTTTCAGGCGGCTGCTCCTTACCATCGGTGAGCAACACGATTACCTTGCTTTTTGCTTTGCTGTCCGATAAGCGATCTACAGAAGTTGCCAGCCCTTCCCCAATCAGGGTACCGTCTTCCAGCATGCCGCTGCGCAGGCCCCGCACCTGTTCTACCAGCGAGGCGTGGTCGGAAGCTACCGGGTAAAGCGTATAGCTTTCTCCCGAAAAGATTACCAGCCCCAACCGGTCCACAGGGCGGGCCTGCACAAAAGAAATAGCCATCTCCTTGGCCACTTCCAGGCGGTTGGGGTAAAAATCGGCGGAAAGCATGGAGCCGCTCACGTCCATGCATAATACGATATCAATGCCTTCACCCCTCGCACGGCTCGATACATTGCGGATTTGTGGCCGGGCAAGCGCCAGTATGGCAAAACCCAGGGAAAGCAGCAGCAGCCAGAATGGAAAATGGACCCATGCGGCCCGTCCACCTTTGCGGGAGAAGGTGCTTACACTGCTTACGGGAACAGTGGGCTGCAGGCTGCGGCGCATACGCCAGTGCAGCCAGGCAATCACCGGCAGCATCAGCAGGGCCGGCAGAGCCCAGGGGTAAGCAAATTCAATCTGTCGGAACCACTCGTACACCATTTATTGCGGTTGCGTTTACCGGCTATGCGGTTGTGAAAATGTTGCTTGTCTTGTACCAATCATCAGCCAGGCTTCTTGCGCTCCAGCTCCACAATGGTTTCCCGGATATGGGCCACGGAAGCTTTTCGCTCTTCAGCGCTGGCTTCAAAGCGGGCAAACTTTACGGCATCGCTGAGCTGTAAGGATTCCAGCAGCCGGGCTGCTGCATCTTTTTGTAAACCCCATTCGGGTAGCTGCTGCTGCAGGTCGCTGGTGGTTTTGGAAGAGGACTGGTAGTCCTGCCGCCGCACCAGGTAGTTGCGGAAAAGTCCCACCAGTTCGGTATAAAACTCTTTTACAGGCAGTTCTCCGCTCCGCTTTTGCAGCATGTCCAGCCCCCTGATGGCCTCGCGGTAGGCTGTTTCAGGAGAGGCTGTAGTGGCTTTTTCTTTCTTTTTCCTGCCGGGAAAGAGCAGCAGGAAAAACACCAGCAACAGCGCTGCACCCACCAGGTACCAGATCCAGTTTTGGGCACCGGGTCGCTGTACCGCCAGTACATCCTTTACATCGTGGTAAGGCTGCGCAGGGTCCATGGGCGAATAGGTTACCCCAATAGCAATAGGGGCAGTGCGGTTGCTGCCATTTACCGAAAACGAAGGCAGGTTCCAACGACCGGAATCCCAGCTGGTGATGCGGATATTTTGTACCAGTATCTGCTCGCCGGCGCCGCTGCGTACCGTGTCGATTGCCGAGCGGTGCTGTATTTCAAAATGCGGAAAGGTATCGGTTACAAACCAGGTGATACTGGCAGCTTCCGGCATTTGCACCCGCAGGGTTAGTTGCAAGGGTTCGCCGATCAGTATTTGCGGCTGGCTCACCGATGCGGACACCACGATCTTTTGCGCCAGGGCAGATGCGCCTGCTGCAATCCAAAACAATATGAACAAAAAGGTGCGCTTCATCGGTTACGGCTCAGGAAAAATTGACGCAATACTTTCATGTAATCTTCATCGGTGCGCAGGTGCAGTAGGTCGGAGCCCGCTTTTTTAAAAGCCTGGTTGGCTGTTTCGGTGATGCGGAAAAAGTCCTGCTCATGCTGTGTCCTTACCTGTTTGCTGCCACTGTCAATCCACTGCAGTCCGCCGGTTTCCAGGTCCCTGATTTGTACCAGGCCAAGGTCGGGGAGGTGTTGGTCCAGCTTGTCGTACAACTTTAGCCCGATCAGGTCGTGCCGGTTGCCGGCAATGCGCAGGGCGTCTTCGTAGCCTCCATCCAAAAAATCGCTCAGGATAAAGGCAATGCTTTTCTGCCGGTTGGTATTATTGAAATACTGCAATGCCTTTTTAAGCTCTGTGCCGCGTCCGGTGGCATCCATTCCCAGCAGTTCGCGGATCAGGAACAGGGCCTGCTGCTTTCCCTTCTTGGGTGGGATGAATTTTTCAATTTTATTGCTGTACAGGATCGCGCCTACCTTATCGCCGTTATTCACGGCAGCAAAGGCCAGCACCGCGGCAATTTCGGTAGCGATATTTTTTTTGGTTCCGCCCACGGTACCCACCAGCGAAGAAGCACTTACATCCACCAGCAGCATCACCGTCAGTTCCCTTTCCTCTTCGAATACCTTGGAAAATGGATGGTTGAATCGTGCCGATACGTTCCAGTCGATAAAACGAACATCATCGCCGGGGTAATACTCCCGCACCTCTCTAAAGGACATACCCTTACCCTTGAAGGCGCTGTGGTATTCGCCGGAGAACAGGTCGGAAGCCAGGTGCTTGCTCTTGATCTCCAGGTCGCGCACTTTGCGGAGTATTTCGGCGGTGGTAAGCAAGGTGAGTGGGGATTAGTGATTGGTGATTGGTGATTAGGTATTGGGTTATTAGGTATTGGATATTTGATAAAGTATGCTAAATGCTCAACATCCTATGTTTTCCTTTGTCAAAACTTTGCGCCACAGCGCCTTTGCGGGCATATGCTTGTTAAGGCACATTCACTTTAGCGAGAATTTGTTCAATCACATTCAAGGCACTGATGTTTTCGGCTTCTGCCTCGTAAGTCAGGCCAATGCGGTGGCGCAAAACGTCGGCACAGATGGTGCGTACATCTTCCGGGATCACATAACCACGCCGGTTGAGGAAGGCTACCGCCTTGGCAGCAATGGCCAGGTTGATGGAGCCACGCGGAGAGGAGCCGTATGAAATAATGCCTTTGAGTTTATCCAGTTTGTACTCGGCAGGATTGCGGGTAGCAAATACGATATCCAAAATGTACTGTTCCACCTTTTCATCCATATACACCTCACGGGTAAGATTACGCGCAGTAACGATGTCCTGCATCGATACCACCGGGTTGATGGTAGGTGGTTTAATCCCCTGCACATTCTGGCGGATGATCAGCTGCTCCTCGCTGCGGCTTGGATAGCCCACCACCACTTTCATGATAAAGCGGTCCACCTGTGCTTCGGGCAGGGGATAGGTGCCTTCCTGCTCCAGCGGGTTTTGGGTGGCCAGCACCAGGAAAGGTTCGTCCAGCTTGTGCGTGGTATCGCCCAGGGTTACCTGCCTTTCCTGCATGGCTTCCAGCAGGGCGCTTTGCACTTTGGCAGGGGCCCGGTTGATCTCATCTGCCAGCACGAAATTGGCAAAGATGGGTCCCTTGCGCACCACGAACTCGTGCTTTTGCTGGTTGTAGATCATGGTGCCGATCACGTCGGCGGGCAAGAGGTCGGGGGTAAACTGTATGCGGCTGAACTTGGCTTGAATGGCATCCGAAAGTGACCGGATGGTCAATGTTTTAGCCAGTCCCGGCACGCCTTCCAGCAGCACATGACCATTCGAAAGCAGCCCGATCAACAGTCGGTCAAGCATATAAGACTGGCCCACGATCACCTTGCCCACTTCGGCACGCAGCCCATCGAGGAAGCGGCCGGCAGTGGCAATACGATCGTTGAGGAGGCGGATATCGTCGGAGGTTCTGAGCATAATATCAGGATGAAATCAGGAAAAAGACGGGTATGGCACAGTTAGCAAAAACCAAACCGCAGATTTGTAGGATTGGAAATAACTTGTATGACTTTAAGGCTGTACACTGCGTTTATGCATAGGTTGTTGATTGCCCGGATACAATAGCAATAAACTTGCGTATATACCTACTTTGATTATCTAATGTAATCAGCAACCACGTTCATACTAATCATTTCCAACAATACAAATCTGCGGTTCCGGCTCAACCCAGGTATTTTGCCACAATCGGCAGCCTTCTGCCCACGCCAAAAGCCTTACTGCTAACGCGGATGATGGGACAGAATTGTGCCCGCTTGTATTCGTTCATGTTTACCATGCGCAGGGTGCGGCTTACCAGGGCTTCGTCGAAGCCCGCACCGATGATCTCGCGTGGACCCTGGCGCAGTTCAATGTACTGGTATAGCACCTGGTCGAGTACATCGTATTCGGGCAGGCTGTCGCTGTCCTTCTGGCCGGGACGGAGTTCGGCAGAGGGCGCCTTGGTAATGATGTTTCCCGGGATGATCTCACCATTGCGGTTGATGTATCGGGCAAGGGCATAGACCTGTGTTTTGTACAAATCACCCAAAACACTGAGGCCACCGGCCATATCACCATATAAAGTACCATAGCCGGTAGACAGTTCACTTTTGTTGGAAGTATTCAGCAGGATATAGCCAAACTTATTGGCAACCGCCATGAGCAGGTTGCCGCGGCTTCGGCTTTGTATGTTTTCTTCCGCCAGGCTAAACGGCAGGTCGCCAAAAAGCGGGTTCAATGTTTTAATGAACTTGTCGTACACCTCGCGGATGGGCACAATGTCGTAGCGGTTGTCGAGGTTCTTGCTTAACTGCACGGCATCATCTACAGAATGGCCGGTAGAAAATTCGGAGGGCATCAGCAGCACGTGTACATTTTCTTTACCCAATGCTTCAACGGCAAGGGCCTGCACCACTGCGCTGTCGATACCACCACTGGCGCCAAGGGTTGATTTTTTAAAACCCATTTTGCCAAAATAGTCGCGGATGCCCAGGATCAGTGCCTGGTGTATTTCAGAAATATTCTTCTCGTTATTGAGGTATTCGAGGGTAGGCATTTCCTTGCCCACTTCGTTGGCCGAGTAGTAGTACTTGTGCGCTACTTCGGGGTTAGGCTTGCGTTCACACAAGGTGTCCAGGTCAACAAGCGCTTCATCTTCGGCGAAATAAGCCAGTTCGGCTACCTGCTGCCCGTTAATGTCGTACACGAGACTGCCACCGTCAAACACGATCTCGGTTTGCGAGCCGATGGTATTGCAATACACCATGGGCAGGCCGTACTTGGCAACAGTAGCCTCCACGATGCTGCGGCGCACCACATCCTGTGCATAGTTGTAGGGCGAGGCGGAAAGGTTCAGGATCACATCGGGCTTTTGATCTTTTAAAACCTCCAGTGGCGACTGCCGGTAAAGTGGGTTGTCGCCCAGGTTCCAGATATCCTCGCAGATGGTTACTGCCAGACGCTTGCCTTTAAATTCGATCACGTTCCAGTCGAAGGCTGGCTCAAAGTACCGGTTCTCGTCAAACACATCATAAGTAGGCAGCAGGGTTTTGTGTACTTCGGCTTTTACTTCGCCGTTGTACAGGAAGAAGGCTGCATTGAACAGGTCCTTGCCCTCCTTACGTGGATTGTGGGCAGGGCCGCCCACCAGTACGGCAATGTCTTGTGTGTGTGCTTTGATCTGGTCCACACTTTCATAACACTGCCTGATAAAATCGTTGAACTCCAAAAAATCGCGGGGCGGATAACCGCAAATGGCCAGTTCCGAAAACAGCACCAGGTCGGCACCCTGCGCCCTGGCGCGGCCAATGGCTTCAATGATCTTGTTGGTATTGTATTCGAAATTGCCGATATGATAGTTCTGCTGTGCGAGGAAAATCTTCATGTGTGTGCGCTGTTGATAAAGTGCGTTTCAGGCGTTTGATGCGTTTAATCCGTTCAATGGTTCACTAAGTTTAATGGGTACAATGAACTAAGCACTTTACGCATTCCCATACCCCTTAACTTATTGAACATATTGAACTCATTAAACCTATTAAACTTACCATGCCACTTCCCTTGTTAAACTTCGTAGGTTTACGCCGCTAATTTCTGTAATAATTCCTGAACCCGTTCGTTTAGCCATCCATGATGAAGTATCTCGCTCCCATAGTATTGTTTTTACTGCTTTCCTGTTCCGGTGGTAAAGACAAGCCTGATGTTTCCAATATCAAGGTAGATATGAAAGTGGAGCGCTTTGAGCCCGCTTTCTTTAAACTGGACACCAATAATATCGCATCTGGTCTTGCGGGACTCCGCAATGCCTACCCGCATTTCTTTCCCACCTTTATGCAGGACATCCTGCAACTCAACCCCATCGATCCTGCATCGCTGGGTATAGTAAAACAAATCATCGGCAGCTATGCCAGCTTCTACGATAGTATTGCGCCAAAGTATGGCGATATCGAGTGGCTGCGCAAAGACATTGCCGAAGGGATGCAGTATGTGAAATACTATTATCCCCAGTACCGTGTTCCCAATATCATCACTTTTGTGGGCACACTCGATGCTCCCGGTGTGGTATTAACCAATGAATATCTTGCCATCGGTCTGCAGCAGTTTGCAGGTAAGAACTTTGGCGGTTACCAGATCCCCGAAGTGCAACAGCTGTATCCCACTTATATTTCCCGTCGCTTTGATAAAGAGTATATGGCCGCCAACGCAATCAAGGCCATCGTGGATGATATTTACCCCGACCGCGCCACCGGAAAGCCCCTGGTGGAGCAGATGGTGGAGCAGGGAAAACAATGGTACCTGCTCGATCATTTTTTGCCTGATGCCCCGGATAGTGTGAAGACTGGTTTTACCACCAAACAACTGCAGTGGGCCGCAGAAAACGAAGGCAATGTGTGGGGATACCTGGTCAAAAATGAAAACCTCTATTCCATCGAACCTTCCGTTATGCAAACCTATTTAGGCGAAGCGCCCTACACGCAGGGCATGCCTGAAAGTTCACCGGGTAATATCGGGCAGTGGCTCGGCTGGCGTATTGTGCAGGAATTTGCCCAAAAGAACCCTGAGCTAACCGTACAGCAGGTGCTGCAAACCGCACCCCGTGCGGTTTTTGAGGGAGCGAAGTATAAGCCGAAGTGAAAACCACTCACACCCCCTGTCCCCCTAAAGGGGGAACTTAGGCTGGAGCGTCCGCCATCACACCACAATGCTCTAGGTTATAATTGCATTTATAACAAAGCCACTCCGCAAAGAGTGGCTTTGTTAATAAAAGGGTTGCTGGACCTAAGTTCCCCCTTTAGGGGGACAGGGGGTTTAATTGTATTTAAACGGTGTCACCATCTCGAATGCAGGAATGTTCACCTCGAATATTTCCTTGGTGTCCAGGTTTTCCATTACATAAGTGCCGTGCATGCGGCCCATCTCGGATTTAAGGTTGCAACCGCTAACGTATTGGTAATGTTCGTGGCTGTTGATGGTGGGCTGTACGCCTACCACGCCTTCGCCTTCCACTTCGCGGTATTCGCCGTTTGAATCGAAAATATGCCAGCGGCGGCTGTGCAGCTTCACGGGGAAACGGTTGTGGTTTTCAATAGTGATGCGGTACGCAAACATATATTCTGAGAGCAAGGGATTGGAATAATCCTGTTGGTAGAATGTCTCCACGCTCACTTCCACGCCTTCCGAAATTTTCGAGATCATAACACATTCCTTTATGGGTAAAAATATGCGGTTTGCTTGTAGAAAGGTTTTTCATTTCGTGCATCGCATCTACAACCAACCTATTTTTGACAAGCAAAAAACTATACCAATTATGAAAATAGCGGTAGCAAAAGGCGATGGAATAGGACCGGAGATAATGGATGCGGTACTTAAGATATTCGATGCCAATGGAGTAGGACTGCAATATGATTTTGTAGAAATGGGGAAATGGGTTTTCGATAAGGGATACTCAAACGGTATGACCCCGCAAGCACAGCAAACTATTGAGGAATTGGGAATCCTGTTCAAAGGCCCCATGGAAACCCCCAAAGGCAAGGGTGTTAAAAGCGTTAACGTTACGGCCCGCAAAACCTGGAATACTTACGCCAATAAACGCGTCTTTCAGACACTTCATGGCGTGGACACGGTTTTCAGCAAGGCAGGTATCAAAATCGACGTAACCATTGTACGCGAAAACATTGAGGACACTTATGGTGGTATTGAGCACATGCTTACCCACGATGTGGCCCTCAGCCGCCGCTTTATCACCCGTCCCGGCTCTGCCCAGGTGATCCGCTATGCCTTTGAAATGGCCCGCCAGAAAGGTGCCCGCCGCATCACCTGCGGACACAAGGCCAATATCATGAAACTTACCGATGGCCTCTTCCTGGAGGTGTTTTATGAGATCGCAAAAGAATACCCCGAGCTGAATGCCGATGATAAAATTGTGGATGATCTTGCCATGCAGCTGGTTATCCGCCCCGATGTGTTCGATGTGGTTGTGCTCACCAACCTGCAGGGCGATATCGTGTCCGACCTATGCGCAGGACTGGTAGGTGGTTTGGGCTTTGCGCCCTCCGCCAATATCGGCGACCATATTTCCATTTTTGAAGCCGTACACGGCACCGCGCCGGATATTGCCGGTAAAAATATCGCCAACCCAACGGCTTTGCTGCTGAGTGGTTTGGGCATGTTGCGCCACCTGGGCTTTACTGAGAACGCAGCCGTGATTGAAAATGCATTGCTTTATACCCTTGAGCAGGGTACCCGCACCGGCGACTTTGGCGACCGCAGCAAACCTGCACTGAACACCACTGAATTTGCAGAAGCAATCATTGCCAACTTTGGCAAGCAACCCGAAGTAGGTGCTAAAGCTACCAGCGAGAATACGCCTTATACTTCTGCCGTTTGCCACCTGGACAAAAACCCCATGCTGGTAAGCAAGGAGCAGGAAGAGGAAAAGATCGTTGGTGTTGACCTCTTTGTTGAAAGCTCGGAACAGCCCAACGCTGTTGCGGAAAGAGCACTGCGGCAAACCGGCGACCTGTTTAAACTGGTAACCATTTCCAACCGCGGCACACAGGTTTGGCCCAAGGGTTCGGTGTTTACCAACCTGGTAAACCAGTACCGTTGCCGTTTTGAAACGACCAACGATATGGCGGTAACCCAAACCGATATCATTGAATTGTACCGCCGCGTAGCTACCGAGTTCAAGGTATGTTCTACCGAAGTGCTGAACATGTGGGGCGACAAGCGTAGCTATAGCCTCGCACAAGGCCAGTAAGTGGTTAGGGGTTTGGAGTTTATAGATAGATAGCCCATTATATAAAAGGAAGTGCTTTGTGCACTTCCTTTTTCTTTATTAAGATTCCTTGCAACTCAAATAATCACCGCCTGCAATCCATAATAGGTTTATGCATTTTTCAAGCCCACGGTTTTAACCGTGGGAGAGATGGTGAAATGGATGCAAAACCGTTTCATCGGTTTTGCATCCATTAATCAAAGGTTGCCGACATATAAAACATGATCACGATACCCAATGCAAATAGTATAAAAAGCGAAAGGAAATGTACCCGCTGGTAAAACTCCTCTTCGGGTTGCTCTTTCATGCGGGCACGCACATACAATATGAAAAATACAATGCTGAGGAGTCCGCTGGTGGCTGCGGTGCCAATCAGGATGGGCAGCATCAGCCTGCTCTTTTTGCCTGTGTATAACCACTCTTCTGCAGCCATTGCAGCACCTTGTCGCGCTGGTCGCCCTGGATGATCACCTCGCCATCTTTTACCGAACCACCGGTACCGCAGAAGCCTTTGAGTTTTTTTCCCAGGTCTTCCAGGTCCTCATCCTGGCCCACAAAGCCTTTTACGATGGTAGCAGCCTTGCCGCCCCGTTGTTTTGTTTCCAGCCATACCCGCAGCTTTTGCTGTGCAGGAAGCAGGGTTTCCTGTGGGCCATCATCATCCGATTCAAACCTGAAGTTGGGATCAGTGCTGTATACAAAACCGTTTCGGTCGCCTTTGTTTTTCTTGCTCACGAAAAATGCAATTAAGGTGCAAAGATGGGGATAATAGATTTCGGATGTGGGATTTCGGCAGTTTGGTTGCTCGCAAAGACGCGGAGGAGCAAAGGCGCAAATATTTTGAATGCCACAGCAACATTTTACACCGGAATCCTGCCATAGAATCGAGCTGCCGAAATCCCAAATCCCACCTCCGAAATCCCTAAATAATCACGGCCTTCAGGCTCAGGTCCAAACTGCGGGCCTGATGGATTAGCCCGCCAACAGAAACATAGGTAACTCCTGTTGCGGCATAAGCTTCAATGGTATCCAGGTTGATGCCGCCGCTTGCTTCAGTTTCGAAGTCCGTACCAATGTAGGTAAGTGCTTCCCTGATTTGTTCAGGGCTGAAGTTGTCGAGCATGATGCGCAGCACCTTGCCTTTGCCAATGGCTACTACTTTTTGCACATCTGCTAGGCTGCGTGTTTCCACTTCTATTTTCAGGTGCGGATGATTGCGGGTCACATAATCGTGCGCTCTGTCAATGGCTGCTTCCAGTCCGCCGGCATAATCAATATGATTGTCTTTGAGCATGATCATATCAAAAAGCCCGAAGCGATGGTTGACACCGCCACCAATGCGTACGGCTTCTTTTTCAAGCAAACGGAAATTGGGGGTGGTCTTGCGGGTATCGAGGAGTTTGGTTGGGTAGCCCTGGAGTTTATCGGTATAGGTGCGGGTAAGAGTAGCAATACCGCTCATGCGCTGCATGATATTCAGCACCAGCCTCTCCAGTTGCAGAATGGCATGTATGGGCGCTTCCAGTTGAAATGCCGTTTCTCCAGCCTGCATGGCATCCCCATCACTTTTATGGTTTTCAAAAACAACCGAAGGCACTTTATAGCGCAGAATTTTTTCGGCTACATCCACACCAGCCAGCACGCCATCCTGTTTAATTTTTAATACTGCCTTGCCTCTGGCACCTGCCGGGATACAGCACAGGGTAGAATGATCGCCATCGCCTACATCTTCCAGAATGGCCGCATCTACCAGGCGGCGGAGTTGTTCGTCAAAATCACGCATGGAACCGCAGATTACTATGATTATTTAATGATTTGTAGGAGTGAAGGCCAAAGAGCTTGCCAACTGGCTATTCTTCTTTCCTGCAAATAATGGCCGTCGATTACAAAGGAAAGGCAAACCGCAGATTTGTATGACTTTAAATGATTGCTATGCAGAAGTTCGAAGAGGTTACAGTTTTGGCAAAACCTCGATCACAAGAAATCAGGCGATAGTTTGCATGGTATAAACACGGTGCAAAGGGCTTCAGGCAATACAAAAAATGCATACTGCAGTTGTACAGGGCCAAAAAAAAGTCTTACAACCAAGTAAGACATTTACATCTTTCGGGCTCCAATCATACAAACCCTTCCTAAATCATAATCATCTGCGGTTCCGGTTAGGGTTGGAACCTGATTTCTTTAATCAAATGCTTTCCGCCTTCGGCTTTCATAAATACCGTAGTACGGTACTGGCCGGCCTTTGTTTGCAGGAAGCCGATACAGAACTGGTTGCCACCGTTTTCCCCTTTGTGTTTTACATCAAAACCATTCACGCCATTGCGGGTGAAAAAGTCTTTCAGGATCAGCACGGCTTGTGCCTTGCTATAGTTATCTGAACGGTCGGGGAGGGAAAGGTCAACGGTTTCGTCCATGTGACGGGCAAGCTCTGTGGCATTGCCGGTGCGCAGGGCGCTGATTACACTATCGATGCTTAAAGCCTTGAAGGCTGAGGCAGCAATAAGGGTAGAGGCAAGGGTTATTAAGAGTACAATTTGTTTCATATAGGGATTTTGCGCCTTAAGGTCTAAAAATATGCCATTGCACCTGTACCATAACTACAAAGGCAAAATAAACAAAACCTTCACGTTTTCATAGATTTGTACCCGATCATCAATTAATAACCGTAATGCAACAACGCAAAGTAATCCTCGTCATCATGGACGGCTGGGGCCTTGGCCAGATCAAAAATGCCGACGCCATCCAGAATGCCAACGTGCCTTTTGTATCCTCGCTGTACAACAAATTTCCGCATACTACCCTCACCACCTGTGGCGAAGCCGTAGGCCTTCCCGAAGGCCAGATGGGCAACTCCGAAGTGGGCCACCTCAACCTGGGCGCGGGTCGCGTGGTGTACCAGGAGCTGCAGCGCATCAATGTTGCCATCCGCGAAGGATTGCTGGCAAACAATGCCACCCTGATTGATACCATGGCTTATGCCCGGGAAAACAGGAAAGCCCTCCACCTGGTAGGCCTGGTGAGCGATGGCGGTGTGCATTCGCATATCAACCACCTCAAAGCCATCCTGGATATCTGCAAAGCTGCGGGTCTTACCGAAGTGTATGTACATGCCTTTACCGATGGCCGCGATACCGATCCCAAAAGCGGGCTGGGCTTTATCACCGAGCTGCAAAACCATATCAACAAATCCATTGGTAAGATCGCAACCGTTAGCGGTCGCTATTATGCCATGGACCGCGACAACCGCTGGGAACGGGTAGCCCTGGCCTATAATGCCCTGGTAAAAGCCGAGGGACAGGTGGCTTCCACCGCCATCCAGGCCGTGGAGCAGGCTTATGCCGAAGGCGTAAGCGACGAGTTTATCAAACCAACAGTGATCCAGGAAGGCGTTCAGCCCGTGGCTACCATCAAGGATGGCGATGCTGTGTTGTGCTTCAACTTCCGCACCGACCGCTGCCGTGAAATTGTAAAAGTGCTGTCGCAGGCCGATATGCCCGAATTTGGCATGCAGAAGCTCAATGACGTGTATTTCACCACCATCACCGAGTACGACTCCACTTTTGCAAACGTGCACATCATTTTCCAGAATGATAACCTCACCAACACGCTGGGCGAAGTGCTGGACAATGCAGGCAAAAAGCAAATCCGTATTGCCGAAACGGAGAAGTACCCCCACGTTACTTTCTTCTTCAGTGGTGGCCGCGAAGAGAAATTTGCTGGCGAAAGCCGTATCTTGGTGCCCTCGCCCAAGGTAGCTACCTATGACCTGCAACCCGAGATGAGCGCCATTGAGCTCACCAATGCCATTGTTCCGGAAATTGAAGCCGGCAATCCCGACTTTGTATGCCTCAACTATGCCAATGCTGATATGGTGGGTCATACCGGCGTGTTTTCTGCTGCCATCAAAGCTGTTGAAACAGTAGACAAATGCGTGGAAAGAGTGGTGACCGCCGCCCTTGCCAACGGCTACACCGTTTTCCTTACCGCCGACCATGGCAATGCCGATTTTATGATCAACGGCGACGGATCGCCCAACACGGCGCATACCCTCAACCTGGTACCGCTTTTCATTATCGATAAGGAGTGGAAAGGGGAAGTGAAACCCGGTAAGCTGGGTGATGTGGCGCCCACCATCCTCACCATGATGGGCGTGCCCGTACCCATCGATATGACCGGGAATATCCTGGTTTAAGCATCATTTGCTGCAAACCCAATAATTACCCTGCAAAGGCCTGGTAATTATTGGGTTTTGCATTTGCAGCGGCCCTAACTTTAGGGCCATTTTTATTTCATTTTGCGCAACAAAATCTTTCTTCCTTTTGCCTGGGCTGTGTTGATACTATTGCCGCTGGTGCTGGTGGGTAGCCTCCAGCTGGCGCAGCTGCTGTTGAAACAGAGTTGGGAGCAAAGGCTGGCGCCCCAAACGGCCACAACCATCCTTGTGGACAAGGCAAGCATTGTGTGGGAAGAAGAAGGCCGCGAACTACAAATCGGGGGGCGCTATTTTGATGTGCGCAGCATAAAGGAAGCAGGCAGCAAGTTGGTGCTGCAAGGTCATTACGACGACACCGAAACAGCTGTCTGGCAACTGCTGAAACATGCCCTGCGCCACAGCCGGGCAAATGGTTACCAGCTGGTATTGCTGTTACAGATGTTGCTGCCCATTGCATGGATCCGGTTCCATTTAAGTGCTCCTTCCATACCCCTTTGTTGGCAAGGCGCCAAGACTGACGTTTTACCTACGCCGCCCCCAAAAGTGCTGTTGGCTCCTCCACGCAATACTGGTTCCTGCTAAGTCTTTCTGTTGTTCTTTTCCCACATGCGGGAGACCATTGCCCTTTTTTGGCTATGCTGCCATTGGTGCAGTGCAGCCTTTACTTTATTGTTTCAATTTATATGAAATACATAGCTGGCTTATGCCTTGCGCTGGGCCTTTTACAGGATACCTATGCCCAAAACGATACCACCCGAAACATGGACGAGGTGGTACTGTACAGCAACAAATTTGCAGAACGTAAAAAATACATCGTACAAAAAGTTGACCTCATTACCGCACAGCGCATCGCCGAAGTGAATGCGCCTACCATGGCCGAACTGCTGCAAAACAGCGGGCAGGTATTTGTGCAAAAAAGCCAGATGGGTGGCGGCTCGCCGGTACTCCGGGGCTTTGAAGCAAGCCGCATCCTGCTGGTGGTGGATGGCATCCGGATGAACAATGCCATTTACCGCGCTGGCCACCACCAGTACCTGATTACCGTAGACCAGAATATGCTGGACCGCGTGGAAGTGCTGTATGGGCCTGCATCCACCCTCTATGGCAGCGATGCCTTGGGTGGCGCCGTGCTGATGCGTACCCGCCAGCCGCAATTGTCGGTTAGTGGTAAGACCAGTTTTAATGCCAATACCCTGATACGCTATGGCAGCGCGGCCAACGAACGCACGGTGCATACCGACTTCAACGTAGGCGGCCGCAAGTGGGCCTGGCTGCAGTCGTACACGGTTTCCGACTTTGGCGACCTGCGCATGGGCGACCACTACCCCGACAAGTACCCCAACTTTGGGCGCCGCAGCCAGTATATTACCCGCATCGGCGGTATTGATTCCATTGTAAAAAATTCCGACGACCGCATCCAGCGCAACTCTGCCTACCGGCAGTGGGACCTGATGCAAAAGCTGTTGTTCCGTCCCAGCGAAAGGGTGAATCACACCCTCAACCTGCAATGGTCCTCGAGTACCGATATTCCCCGGTACGACCGCCTGCAGGATGTGCGCAACGGCGCCCTCCGCTGGGCTCAGTGGTACTACGGTCCCCAGGAACGTGGGCTGGCCGCTTACGAGCTGAATGTGGCCAAACTGGGCTTCTTCGACAACCTGCGGTTGAATGCATCGTACCAGCACATTGAAGAAAGCCGGCACCAGCGGGCTTACCGCAGCAATAACCTCGACAATCGCCTGGAGGAAGTGAACGTCGGCAATTTTACTTTGGATGGTAAGAAGTTCTGGCAACAGCACGAACTGACCCTTGGTCTGGATGCCCAGCTGAATGGCGTGAACTCGAAAGCCAACCGCACAGACATCGCTACCGGCGTGCGTACCAAACTGGACGCTCGCTACCCCGATGGTCAAAATACCATGAACTACTACGGGGCCTATGCCCAGCACCTCTGGAAGCTGGGTGGCGGCAAATGGGTGATCAATGATGGCCTGCGCCTGCAGGCAGTTTCGCTGCGCAGCCAAATCAACGATAACTCCTTTTTCAACCTGCCGTTTAACAGCATTGAGCAGGACAACCTGGCGCTGACGGGCAATATCGGCGCGGCGTACACGCCCCGTGCGGGCAGCCGCATTACGGCAAGCCTTGCTTCCGGTTTCCGCTCGCCCAATGTGGACGACCTGGTGCGGATCTTTGAATCGGGCAACAACCAGCTGATCGTTCCCAATAAGGATATCGATCCGGAGTACACCTATACTGCTGACCTGGGCTTTGCCCAGCAGCTGGGATCGGCGGTGAAAATTGAAGCCAATGGTTTTTATACCTGGTTCCGCAATGCCATTGCCCTGGCGCCTTTTAGCCTCAACGGCCAGTCGCAGGTTCAGTACAATGGTGCTTTGGTGCCGGTATTTGCCAACCAGAACGTGAACAAGGCCTACCTATACGGTGCACAGGCAAGCGTTACCGCCGATTTCACACAGGCGCTATCGTTCTTCTCTACGCTCACCTATACCTACGGCAGGTTGCAGCAGCCCGGCAAATCGGAAACGCCCCTCGACCATATTCCGCCGGTATATGGCCGCACCAGCATCCGCTATGCTGCTGCCAAATGGAAGGCAGAAGCCTTTGCCCTGTACAATGGCTGGAAAAAGATCAGGGACTACAACAGCTCGGGTGAAGACAACCAGCAATACGCTACCCCTGAGGGCATGCCCTCGTGGTATACCCTCAACCTGAATGCCAGCTGGTCGCCTGTTTCATTTGTTACCCTGCAGGCGGGTGTGGAGAATATCCTCGACCGCAACTACCGGGTATTTGCATCAGGCTTTTCGGCGCCCGGCCGCAATGTGGTGGTATCGGTGCGGGTGAAAATTTAGGATTGCAGGTAAAATTGTAGCAGGCCTCTATACTTAGTTATTTGCATTTGCCCTGGCAGCGTTAAGGCGTTGCCGGGGTTTTTTTTACGCAAAGGCGCAGCGGAGCAAAGGCGCAAAAGAGTTTTTGAGAAACATTATAATCTCCAACTGGAAAGCTTAGTGATAAATCAAGTGTTAGTAGGATCACCTGCCGCACTCTTGGTTAAGGTGCAGCAAACCGCGGGTCTTTTACAAAGGCCGAATCGGTGAGCGTTTTCAAGAAAGCAAGCACATTACTGGCTTCTGTATTGGATAGGCTGATGCCAAACTGAAGTGCTGGATCCAGATTTGGGGTTTGTTGAATGCCGGTTCTGTAATGCGTCAGCACCTGTTGCAGGGTGTAAAACCGGCCATCATGCATATAGGGAAAAGAGAGGTCCACATTACGGAGCGAAGGCACCTGGAACTTGAGCGAATCGGCGGCATTGCGGGTGATGCGGATGCGGCCGCCATCATTAAGAAAAGGATTGATGCCAATGCCATTGTTGCGGAAACTGCCATCGGTAAACAGCGGCTCCTGGTGACAGCTGGCGCACTTGGCCTTAAAGGTAGCATAGCCAGCTTGTTCAGCAATAGTAAAACTGGTTGTACCGCGTTTTACCTGATCGTATTTGCTGTTGGCCGAAACCAGGGTCACCATGAACTGGGTAAGGGCTTTGAGCATCTTCTGGCTGGTGATTTCGCCTTCGCCAAAGGCATCCCGGAAAGCCTGCTGGTACTTGCCGCTACCTTTCAATTTGGCAACCACACCGGCCACGGTTTCGCCCATTTCATTAGCGGCGGTAAGCGGCGCCAGCGGCTGGGTTTCCAGGTTCAGGATGCCGCCATCGTGGTGAAAGGATTGCTGCCAGGCCAGGTTGCTCAGGGCCTGTGCGTTGCGGGTGGTAAAACCATTGTCCACACCATGGCTCAGGTCGTGGTCGAAGGTGGCAAAAGCGGCAAACTGCTGGTGGCAGGAAGCACAGGGTGTTTGGCCGTCCTTGCTCAGGATGCCATCGTAAAAAAGCTGCCGCCCAAGGGCAATACCTTCCCTGGTGAGCGGGTTTTTGGAAAAGTCGTAAACCGGTTGCGGAAAACCGGCGGGCACTTCAAAAGACACGGACGTTGTGCCCTTTTCCACGTCTTTTTTGTTGCAGGCATTTATAAGCATACTGGCAGCCGCCACACAAAAAACAAGGGTTGATATGGTGCAGCGCCACCTCATTGTACGCGGGCATCTTTTACCGAAAACATACTTACGGCATTATCGGCATAACGGGCCGACAAAGGTCCGGGTGTCATGGCCACGGTTTGTCCCGCAATGGGCAGATCGTGTACACCGTTGAACCAGCGCTGCAGGTCGGCATTAAAAGTTACGGTAAGCGTTTGGCCGCTCTTTACCTCCACGGAGCTAGGAAAGCCGGTCTCCATTTGGCGCAGCGCACTGTAGGCGCCGCTGAAGCCGCCAATATGATACTGGATGCGGTTGTTGGGTTGAGTAGATAGCGGCGAGCTGCCTTCCAGCTTCACCATGATATAGCCGGTATTCCAGGTCCAGAACATATCGTTGAGGGGGTCGAGGGCACCGGTTTGTGCACCGCTTACATTGCGGGCACTGTCCACACCCAGCAATAAATGCATCTGGTCATAGTTGCCCGCCGCTATGGGTATGCGCAGGGTTTTGGAAGCTGTATCGTTTTCGTCAATAAGGAAATACGTTTCAGGGAGGACACTTGCATTGCTGCCCCGGTATAGGACGATATTGGAGATATAGTATTTGAAGCGGCCGATGCTGAACGCCTCGCCGAAATCATTTTGATAGTTGGTGTTAAGCTCCAGGGGCTGGCCTTTGAATTGGTGCTCGAATTTGATCTTGAGGGTAGCGGTCGGTGCCATACTCCCTTGCTGGCTGACTTCTTTGCTACAGCCGGAAAGCAGGAGGATGAAAAACAGCAGTGGGAGTAAAAATGATTTCATAGCATCAGCGGGATAGGGACCAATCTACGAAAAACCTGCACAAAGGCTAAAACTGCCCGGGCCTGATCCTTTTCCTGTTTTCTTTAACGGAAGCCTTTTTCTTTTTAGTATCCACCCTTTTTTCTTTCGATGCCTTGGTAGGGCGGGTGGCGATCCTTGCCTTTTTGCGGTGGAGGGCGTTGCGCAGCAGCTCATTGATCTTGCGGATGGCTTCTTCCCTGTTTTGAATTTGGGTTCGGTAGGTTTGAGCTTTTACCTGCAGCAGGCCTTCGGCATTGATGCGGTTGGCGAGCTTTTCGGTTATCAAAGTTTTTTGAGCATCGGTGAGCAGTTGCGATGCGGCAATATCAAAAGAAGCCTGTACGGCTGTTTCCACCTTGTTTACATTTTGCCCACCGGCACCGCCGCTGCGGCTTGTGGTCAGCTTCAATTCAGATCGTACATCCATGCTCGTTCTTTTTGTGGCCCGTTTTGTGGCGTTCTGCCGGCTGAATTTTTTGTTCGTTCGCTATTCTTTCTTTTATGCGCCTTATCCATTCAGCCCTTTACTTCGCACTACAAACTTCGTACTTACTACATCATACTTTTTTAAATCTTTATGCGGGCAGTAATTCAAAGGGTAAGCAGGGCAAGTGTAACTGTAGACGGACAAATTACCGGGGCCATTAAGCAGGGGCTGCTGGTGCTTTTAGGCATAGAAGACGCCGACAGCACAGTAGATGTAGAGTGGCTCAGTGGGAAAATTGTAAACATGCGCATCTTCAACGATGATGCTGGTGTCATGAACCGTTCGGTACTCGATGCGGGCGGCGACATTCTGCTCGTAAGCCAGTTTACCCTGCATGCATCCACCAAAAAAGGTAATAGGCCTTCTTATATCCGAGCATCCAAACCGCCGGTGGCTATTCCGTTGTACGAACAAATGATTGCCCAACTGACCCAAAACCTGGGCAAACCCGTTGCTACCGGCATCTTTGGCGCCGACATGAAGGTGGAACTGCTCAACGATGGGCCGGTAACGATTACCGTGGATTCCCAAAACAAAGAATAACCCAATTATTGTTGGCAAAGGCTTAACCTCAGCCAAAGGTTAATCCGGTAAATTACAATCCTGGTACAGTCCACCAAAAACTGCTTTATGTTTAAGTTCCTTCCGCTCACCCTTATCATCTTCCTGTTTGCAAAAGCTCCGGCCAAAGCGCAACAAGCGCACAGGTTTACCAGCTATTCCCTGGATGCGCTTCCAACAGCCTGGCTGAAGAAGCCCCGTATACTCAAGGCCATCGATGCTTTGCTGCCTGCAACCATCAGACAACTCAACGATGCACGTTCCTGTACCCGTTGTAAAGCTGAATATTCTATCACCCACCGGCTGGATACCGTTTTTATTGTAGAAGCCGACCTGATCAGCAAGGAACCTACAACTAGTATAGTTAATACCGAACGTTATCAAAAGGTGGTGAGCTACAAATTCAAATCTTATCTGTCGGTTTGGAACAACACTGGCGATGAAGTGGCCCGCCTGGTGGTGAATAATCCGGAAGAGCCACAGGTTTACCGGGTAGCAGAATCGGAGTATTCCTTGCGGAAAAAATGCTCTGTACCGGTTGTGTTTTTACAGGATAAATATATCAATCCCAACTCGGGCATCATCGATGAAAACAGAGCGTTTGGGTTGCGGCAAAGAAATGGGTTGGTAAATTCAACCGTACCTACCGATAATGAATTGGTGGACATGATGGCTAGCAAGTTGGTAGCCATGCATGCCCTTATCAACAAACTGGGTCTTTAAACCCTCGTTATTCCTGATGAAGATCAGGTGCTTGATTGGTAATGCTTGGGATAGCCGTTGGGCAAGAAGCTTAGCTTCGCCGCATGAAACCCGATGTGACAACGAGGAGCCAACTGGAAACCATGCTGGCCCATTTTTACGAGCAGGCTTTGCAGGATGAAGTGATCGGATTTTTCTTTACCCAGGTGGTGCCCCTCGATATGAGCAGGCACCTGTCCCTGATCACCGACTTCTGGGAATCCGTGGTGCTGGGTAACCGGGGGTATGGTAAAAACGTGATGGAGCTCCACCGCAATATCCACCACCTTTCCGCCATTAAAAAAGAACACCTTGACCGCTGGGTAGCCCTGTTTACCCAAACCATTCACCAACATTTTGAAGGTCCCAATGCCACCCTGATGGCACAGCGCGCTACCTCTATTGCTACCATGATGCACCTGAAGCTGAACCATGGCATGATCGGTTTGTAGTTTTTGGTTTTTGATTTATTGTTGCAGGCTGTAATGGCAAAAGATAATTCCAACCAAAAACCAAAAACAAATAACCCACTAATGACCTTAGAAGAAGCACAGCACCAAGTAGACCAGTGGATCAATACTACTGGTGTGCGCTATTTCAATGAACTCACCAATATGGCCATCCTCACCGAGGAAGTAGGCGAAGTGGCAAGGCTGATGAGCCGCACCTATGGCGAGCAGTCTTTTAAAGAAAGCGATAAAGGCAAAGAGCTCTCCGACGAACTGGCCGATGTGCTGTGGGTGCTCATCTGCATTGCCAACCAAACTGGCGTGAACCTTACCGACGCCCTGCAAAAGAATTTCGACAAAAAGAATATCCGCGATGCCAGCCGCCACCAGGAGAACCCCAAGCTGAAGTGATTTCGGTTGTGGGATTCCGGATTTCGGGAACTTATTGCAGTAGCCAATTGATGGGTGCCGGCAAGTTCCAAAATCCAAAATCCCAACTCCTGCATGTAAGTGGCCGTTTTTTTGCAACCCTAGCAGCAAAAGCTGACCTATGGTGCAAAAGGACAAAAGCAAACGCTTTAATTTGACCGGATTGTGGCATATCCTGAAAAAATCATTTGCCGGTTTTGGAGAAGATAAAGTGCCCAAACTCAGTGCTTCGCTGGCATATTATACCATCTTTTCTTTAGGCCCCCTCATCCTGGTGATCATTTCACTGGCGGGTGTGTTCCTGGGGCGGGAAGCCATTGAAGGCAGCATATTCAACCAGTTGCGCGGTTTTGTGGGCGCCGATGCGGCAGCCCAAATACAGCAGATTGTAAAAAGTGCATCCCTAAGTGGTAAAAGCACCACGGCTGCCACCATCGGCGTTATCACCCTGCTGGTGGGTGCCACCTCTGTATTTGCCGAAATACAGGACAGCATCAATACCATTTGGGGTTTGAAGGCGAAACCCGGCAAGCAGGGCGTGCTGATAATGCTCAAAAACAGGCTGCTCTCCTTTGGCGTTATCGGCTCCCTGGGCTTCCTGCTGCTGGTGTCGCTGGCGGTGACGGCCATCATTGAAGGTCTTAACGAGCGGCTGCTGGCCCGTTTCCCCGATGTATCGATTATTCTCATGTACGTCATCAACCTGGTAATTACGCTGGGCGTTATCACCTTATTATTCGCCGTTATTTTTAAAGTGCTGCCCGATGCTGCCATCCGCTGGCGCGATGTATGGGCAGGCTCCATTGCCACAGCCATCCTGTTCATGATCGGCAAATTTGCCATTGGTCTGTACATCGGTAAAAGTGAAGTAGGCAGCACCTATGGTACTGCAGGTTCGTTGGTGGTGCTGATCCTTTGGGTCTATTATTCCGCCATCATTCTTTATTTCGGTGCCGAGTTTACCAAGGCCTATGCGCTGGAATATGGCTCCGATATACGGCCCAACAAATACGCAGTAGTAGTGCAGGCGGTTACCGTGGAAGGCGGACAGCAATCGTTGCGCAGCCATGCACGTTCCATGGAGAACGCTAAAACCAGTGGTTCGCTTACCCTGCCCAAGGCCGAACCCCTCAACCAGCCTGCACCCGAGCCCGAGGGTATGGGATCGGCGGAAACCCTCCGTTCACTGGCTGTGCTGGCTGTAAGCAGGTTGGTGGGCTGGACAAAGGAGCGGCATTAAGGGTTTGTGGTTGCCATTTTTGGTTTTTGGTTGAACCTATTGGGGCAACCAAAAACTTTAAACAAACAACCATAAACTATATTTGCCCCCACTATGGCAACAGATAACAACAGGTTCCAGGCAATCATATCGCACTGCAAGGAGTATGGCTTTATCTTCCCTTCGTCCGAAATTTACGACGGACTGGCGGCGGTATACGATTACGGCCAGTGGGGCTCCGAGCTGAAAAAGAACATCAAGGATTACTGGTGGAAAAGCATGATCCAGATGTACGAAAACATCGTGGGCATCGATGCGGCCATCTTTATGCACCCCACCACCTGGAAGGCTTCGGGTCATGTTGATAATTTTTCCGACCCCATGATCGACAACAAGGACAGCCAGAAACGCTACCGGGTCGATCACCTCATTGAAGCCCGGATCGATGAGCTGGAAAAAGCCGGCCAGCAGGACCAGGCCGACCTGCTGCAACAGCAGATGGATCAATTGCTTGCCAACAGCGACTTCGACGGGCTTAAAACCCTGATCGAGAACAATAAGATCGTATGCGCCATCAGCGGCACTGCCAACTGGACCGATGTGCGCCAGTTCAACCTGATGTTCTCTACCGAATACGGTGCTATTTCCGATGGCAGCGAAGAGAATAAGATCTACCTGCGTCCTGAAACGGCACAGGGCATCTTCGTGAACTTTCTCAACGTGCAGAAGACCGGCCGGATGAAGATCCCGTTTGGTATTGCACAAATTGGTAAGGCTTTCCGCAACGAGATCGTTGCCCGCCAGTTTATTTTCCGCATGCGCGAATTTGAGCAGATGGAAATGCAGTTCTTCATCCGTCCCGGTTCGCAGAAGGAGTGGTACGAGTACTGGAAAGAAGAGCGCATGAAGTGGCACCTGAGCCTCGGTATCCCTGCCGACCAGTACCGCTTTCACGACCACGTGAAGCTGGCCCACTATGCCGATGCCGCCTGCGACATTGAATTCAACTTCCCCATTGGTTTCAAAGAGGTGGAAGGCATACACAGCCGCACCGACTTTGACCTGCGCAACCACCAGGAGTACAGCCGCAAGAAGATGCAGTATTTCGATGCGGATATCGACCCCGAAACCGGCAAGGCTTACGGCAACTATATTCCTTATGTAATTGAAACTTCCATTGGTGTGGACCGTACCGTGATGATGGTGCTGAGCCAGGCCTACGAAGAGCAGGACCTGAGCACCGAAGAGCGCCAGGACAGCCGCGTGGTGCTGAAGCTGCCCGCAAAGCTGGCCCCCATTAAACTCGCCGTTTTGCCGCTGGTGAAAAAAGACGGGCTGCCCGATATAGCCCGCGAACTGATGAATGGGTGCAAAGGCAGCTTCCGTTGCTTTTATGAAGAGAAAGACACCATCGGTAAACGCTACCGCCGGATGGATGCCATCGGTACGCCTTTCTGCGTTACCATCGATCACCAGACCAAGGAAGACGGTACCGTTACCATCCGCCACCGCGATACCATGCAACAAGAGCGGGTACATATGAATGAGGTAAAGGCGATGGTGCTGGGAGCAATAGGGTAATATGCTAATTTGATAATGTGCTAATATGATAAGCGGGAGTAGTGGTATGCTACTCCCGCTTTTTCATGCGCTTTTTAGTTTAGATGGCCCGCTTAATGCCTGTGGAATCTCCTGCGATCTTTGGGGTGTCTGTGAAAAGAAGGGGATGCCGAAACAAGTTCGGCATGACAGGATTCTGACTACAGAGATCCTAATTCTAATTTTAGCTGGTTCAACTCGCTGGCATTGTTGGAACATTAGCACATTAGCACATTATCCAATTAGCTCATTAACTCCTTATCCATACAGTTCCAGATGCACCGCCTTCTTATCAAAACCCATATCCAGTATATGGTGCTTGGCTTCATCCACCATGTCTTTCCACCCACAGAGATAGAAAAGGGAATTGGGTAAGATGTCGCCGTTTTTGTTTTGTTCCACCAGTTGTTGGTACACGGTGTGCACATAGCCGCAACAGCCTTCCCACTGCTCTCGGGAGAGGGTGGGCAGGTAGTGAAACTGGGGTAGTTCCTCCGAAAGTTTCCGCATTTCCTCGTAATACAGCAGGTCGGTTTTGGTGCGGGTACCGAAGATCAGGTAGATGTTGCGGTGCGGCAGGTTGTTGTTATTAATATAATGCAACATGCTGCGAAAAGGCGCTATGCCCGTGCCGGTGCAAATAAAGTAAACATCCTGCTGCAGGTCACCGGGAAGGGTAAATACGCCCATGGGGCCTCGTAAGGTGATTTCGTCGCCTTCCTTTACCGAGGAAAAGAGGTAAGAGGTGCCGGCGCCGCCCTCCAGCTTTACAATTACCAGTTCAATGGTATTGCCGCCATCGGGGGCTGAGGCAATAGAATAGGAGCGCAGCCTTTTGTGCGGCTTTTCGTGGATGGGCAGGTCTAGGGAAATGAACTGCCCGGGTATAAAATCAAAGCTTTCAAGCTCGGGTAGCTGGATGAAAAACCTTTTGGTTTGAGGCGTTTCCTGAATGATCTGCGTCACAATGCCTTTGCGCCAGGGTTGGAGTGCCATGAGGTGGAGTTTGGGCCAAAGTACGAAAAAGGGTTAATACGCGATTTTCATCGTAAAAGCCCTTAAGCCAGCATATTGGCATAGTAGTTGAAGTTTTCTTGGCAAAATAGACAGTAAAACTTCAACATATTTTTTGTCGGACGGTTTAGGCTTAATGGGCTGGTATTCCTACCAGCCCTTATTATTTTCCGCGGATTCAAACGATTTTGAAGTGATTTGTATGAGCTTGGCAGTTCTTATTTCCTCTTTATTTTCTTAGGTAATTAAGGTCCGATCTAAAATGCCCTCTATAAAACAAAAACCCTGCATTGCGCAGGGCTTTTGTTTTATAGAGGGAGATTATACAAATCACTTCAAAATCATACAAATCTGCGGTTACTGGCGCACCACCCTTTGCACAAATTTTTGTTTGCCATCGCTGCTCATGATGCGCAGGTAATACACCCCGGCGGCAAGGTTGCCCAGGTACAGGGTACCATTGGTGTAGCCCCTTTCTTCACGGAACACCTGCTGGCCAAGGCCATTGAACAGCTGCACTGAAATACGTGTAACCGTGGTGCTGTTGCCTACAGCATAGTTGATGGTGGTATTGCTGCCACTGGTAACAGTTGGCCTTACATAGGCAATAAAGCCGGAGCCTCCCGGAACTACCGGGCTGCCGTCATAAGAAATAGGATTGCCTATTTCGGTGTAAAATGCGCCATTGCCATGGGTGCCTATTACCAGCACATTGTCTTCGGGGCGTACCACCATGGAGCGGATGATGGCGGTTTTTAACATACCCGATCCTTCATTGAACCAACTGGTGCTGTTGCCATTGATGGCAGTAGTGCTGTACAGGCCAATGGAAGTACCCACATAATATTCAACACCGGTGCTTTTTACCACGATGGCACAGCTCTGCGATGATACCGCGCCAAGTGCGCCATCAATCACCTGCCAGTTGGGCGATGCGGCTGTAGCATTGCCCGTCCAGAAGATATTGCTGATGGTATTGTTGGCATCGTCGTAGTTGGAAACCACTACCAGCACCGTATCCGGATTGCGGGGGTTGACGGCAATACCGGCAACATAAGAACCCGGGGTCATGGTGGTAGGCGTGATATCCAGGGGGCGGTTGGTAGGACCCTTTACATCGGCACTGTCCAGCCGGTAAACCTTGCCATTGCTGGTACCTAAGAAGAGCCGCTTGTTGTTGATATTGGGTTTGCCTGACAATTTGCTTAAAGCCATTGCCGAGAAACTCGATGAGCCAGCAACCGTACCCCGAACGCCGGTGATTTCCGTCCAGCCATTGCTGGTAACCGCATTTGCGGTTTTGGTGCGGAACAGGCGGTTTTCGTTGGTATAATACAGGTGGTTGGTACTGTCGGGGTCAAGGGCAAAAAGCGTCAGCCACTGCCCCTCATCGTTCAGCCCGTTGGGGGTAATTTCCGTATTGGTATTGTTTACATAGTCCAGGGTATTGTTGGTAACCCGCCAGTCGAAATTGCTCCGGTAAATATTACCGTTGGGCGTGCTGTAATACCAGGCCTGTTTCCAGTTATTACCTGTTTTGGTAAAGTCCGACATGGCAGCAGCCGCGCCATCACCCGATCCAATGCGGATATGGTCTTTGCTGGCCGGTACATCCAGGTTTGCATGGGTGCCGTTATCCTGTGCACCGCCAATCACCCAGGAAGCTTCAGGATCGGGAATGATATTGATGCTTTGATACTGGAGGGTTTGCAGGTTGTTGGTAAGTGCACGCCATCTAACCGTATCGGCAATATCCGTAGTAGCAGAGCGGTGAATGCCGCCATCCGATGTCGTATAAATGGTATTGTCATTACCTGGTATGTGCAGGATATAATGGTTGTCGGGGTGGTGCGGATCAAAGTCTTCGCTCTGGCGGTGGCCATCGTAAATGGCAGCCGTTTGTACGCCTGGGAAAAAGCCGCCACCATAACCTCCTATGCGGCGGAACTTGCGGGCGGGATCGGTTTCGTTGAGGTGAACGCGGTGCACGTTGGTGCCGCCAATAAAGATGATATTGTCGTTATTGGGTTTTACATCAATGCTCATGTTGAAACCCTCAAACTGGGTAGTATAGGGGTCGATCCCTGCCGCATCAAAGTTGGGCTCGTCGGGTACCCAGGCGCTCAGGTTGGTCCATGCAGCCCTGTTGGGCAGGGTTGCAGCCAGGTTGCAACGAAAAAGGTCCGCTTCGGGATTGCCGTTTTCGGCATCCTGCCCGTTTTTATACAGCACAAAAAGCTGGTTGCCTGCCGAGTTGGAAGTAAGCACAATACGGCCCCACTGTCCCCAGGGGCGCCAGCCACCTACCGAATCGGTCTGCCCCTGTGAGCCACCCGCAATGCGGGTCCATGCGTTGGCATCGCCCGAACCGCTTTGCCAGATACCAGCTACTCCGCGGTCGGCGTTCAGGTTGTCCTGGTCGGGGCCCCCACCACTAAAGGCTGCAAAGATGCGGTTGCCATTAGCGGGAATATAGATTTCGGTAAGACCACCAAACACGTTATTGGGTTGGGTGCCTCCCAGCACGGTAGTCCAGGTAGTGCCTTTGTCGGTGCTGCGCATAATGCGGTTGTGCACCGCTGCGTACACATGCCCGGTGAGGGGGTGCACGGCCAGGCGGTGTACCAGGTCGAAGTTGTTGTCAAAGCGGTTCTGGCTGGTAGTGGCGCCACTGGCATTTTGGATGGTTGCGGTCAGCTTGGTCCAGTTGACACCATTGTCGGTGCTTTTAAAAATGCCATAACCAAAAGTGCCGGCGATATCGGCCTGCGAGGTAGGGTAGTACACTTCGCCGGTACCGCAATACCAGATGTCCGGTGCGGTAGGATCCTGCACAATGGAAGTTACGCTGCGGATATCGTTTTCTGGCGCCACAAAGGTCCAGTCGGCGCCCCCGTTGGTGCTGCGGAATATGCCGCCGGTAGTGCCGCCGCTGATCAGGATATTGGTATTGCGGCGATCATATGCCAGGGTACGGCTACGGCCAGCCACGTTGTTGGGGCCAATGCTTACATAGTTGTTGTTTGTATTGCTGCCTTCAATGCCTGCGATGCCGCTCAGCCAGGGATAGCGTGCGGCCCTGCGTGCAGGAATCATTGCTGCGATCTTTAGTTCCATCTGGCGGTAATCGGCCGGAATGCGGCCGGTGATGGGGTTGCGCAACATCCTGAATTCATGCTCCAGGCGCTCCCTGCCAAATTCGGCGCGCTCCTCTGCTTCCTCCTCTTCATCCTCTGCCTCATTGAG
This sequence comes from Cnuella takakiae, assembly GCF_001953305.1. Lineage (GTDB taxonomy): Bacteria > Bacteroidota > Bacteroidia > Chitinophagales > Chitinophagaceae > Flavisolibacter > Flavisolibacter takakiae. Next base: position 4,429,425 of record NZ_MTFE01000010.1, on the reverse strand, counting down.
GCCCTTTATTTGCTGCCAGTTGCCAACGGAAAGGGAACGGGTTTCAGGTAAGGTTCGGGTAAAAAAGAAAGGACTGCCCAACAATGCCGCGGTAATAATGCTCCCGGCAATCTGCTTCCAATGCATGTACAAGTATTTGTGTGGTAAAATAACGATAAAACAGGTTCCGGATTGTTTCCATCAGCAGATGGTCAAAATCGCGGGCTATCTTTGCAACCTTCATGACGACAGCGGACTTACTGAACGGCTGGATCAATACCCCCCGTCTTTTTTCTTTAGCGGACAGGCTTACTATGTCCGCCCCCCAAAACATCTACGTAAAAAATCTTCAGGGCAGTTCCACACAGTTTGTGGCGGCAGCGGCGTTCCTGCATCCCAGTTGCAGCCAGCTCAACCACGTGTTTGTGTGCAACGATGCCGAAGATGCGGCCTATTTCCACAACACACTGGAAAACCTCACCGGCGCCCTCAACATTTTTTACTTTCCTTCTTCTTTCAAAAACCGAAAGAACTACCGCCTGCTCAACCCCTCGCATGTGATGTTGCGTACCGAAGCGCTTACCCGCTTTTCGGCACCAACGGGTCAACGGGTTGGCGCATTGGTTACCTATCCTGAAGCCTTGTTCGAAAAGGTGGTCGTTTCAAAGGCCATTGCCAAAAACATTATCCAGGTTAAGACCAATGATGTAATAAATACGGACGAACTGTTCGAAAAGTTGGTTTCATTCGGATTTGAGCGGACAGATTTTGTTTACGAACCTGGTCAGTTTGCAGTACGGGGTGGGATCATCGATATCTACTCCTTTGGTAATGAAAAACCATACCGGATTGAGCTCTTTGGCAACGATGTAGATTCTATCCGCATCATCGACCCGGAGACCCAATTGTCGGAGCGGAGGCTTTTGCAGGTAAGCATCATTCCCAATGTGGATACGCAGTTTGAAGACGAGGATAAAGTGTCCCTGCTGGAGTTCCTGCCCGAGAACACCGTTGTATGGATGCAGGATGCCGATTTGGTAAAGGAAAGGTTGGAGTTGGAAGAAGAGAACCTCCAGTTTTTTATCGAACTACAAAAGGAACTGCAAAGCCTCCCCCCGGCCCCCTCCGGTGGAGGGGGAGGTAAAGGCAGGCGTCCGCAGGAAGAGGAAGATGTCGCCCATATAAAACCCAATGTTACCCTTGATGAATTTACTACTGCAAAAGAATGGGTAGCCCAGCTTGAAGAACGTCATAAAGTCCATTTTGGGTCTTCGCCTTCCTCCCTCCCCACCGGGGAGGGCCGGGGAGGGGCCGTTGTGTTCAACACCCGCCCGCAGCCCGCTTTCAACCGGCAGTTTGATATGCTGATGGCCGACCTAAAAAGCTGGGAAAGCAAAGGGTTTCAGCTTAACCTGTTTGCCGAAAATCCCAAGCAGCTGGAGCGGCTTTACAGCATCTTCACCGACCTTAAAGAGGAGATTACTTTTCAGCCCATTGCCACGGCCATCCACGAAGGCTTTATCGATGAAGACCTGAAAGTGGTTTGTTATACCGACCACCAGATTTTCCAGCGCTACCACAAGTACAAGGTAAAGCAGGCCTACAACAAGAATAAGGCGCTCACGCTGCGGGCCCTCCGCGAACTATCGCCCGGCGATTTCGTAACGCATATCGACCATGGGGTAGGCGTGTACAGCGGCCTGCAGAAAATAGAAGTGGGCGGCCGCATGCAGGAAGCCGTGCGCCTTATTTATAAGGACAGCGATATCCTGTATGTAAACATCAACTCGCTCCACAAAATTGCCAAGTACACGGGCAAGGAAGGTTCCGTACCCAAGGTAAACAAACTGGGTTCCGATGCCTGGACAAAACTCAAGGACAAGACCAAGGCCAAGGTTAAAGAAATTGCCTTTGACCTGATTAAATTATACGCCGCCCGTAAGGCGCAGGAAGGCTTCAAACACAGCCCGGACAACTATATGTACACCGAGCTGGAGGCTTCCTTTATTTACGAGGACACGCCCGACCAGAGCAAGGCCATTGCTGATGTGAAGAAGGACATGGAATCGCTTTCGCCCATGGACCGCCTGGTGTGCGGTGACGTGGGTTTTGGTAAAACGGAAGTGGCCGTTCGTGCCGCCTTCAAAACCTGTCTCGACGGCAAGCAGGCCGCCGTGCTGGTGCCTACTACCATCCTGGCTTTCCAGCACTACAAAACCTTTAAGGACCGCCTGAAAGATTTCCCCGTGACGGTGGATTTTATCAACCGTTTTAAAACGAGCAAGGAGAAAAAGGAAACCCTCCAAAAGTTGAAGGAAGGCAAGATCGATATCCTGGTGGGTACGCATGCCATCCTGGCCAAAGATGTACAGTTCAAAGACCTCGGCCTGCTCATCGTGGATGAGGAGCAGAAGTTTGGCGTAGCCCACAAGGAAAAGATCAAGACCTTCCGCACCAACGTGGATGCACTGACGCTTACGGCAACGCCCATTCCGCGTACCCTGCAGTTTTCGCTGATGGGTGCCCGCGATCTAAGCATCATCAACACGCCACCGCCCAACCGCCAGCCCATTCAAACAGAGGTAAAGGTGTTCCAGGAAGATTTTATCCGTGATGCCATTTACTTTGAAACCGAAAGGGGCGGGCAGGTATTCTTTATCCATAACCGGGTAAACGGTTTGCCGGAAATGGCTTCGCTCATACAGGGTTTGTGCCCCGACCTGTCCGTTGGTTTTGCCCATGGCCAAATGGAAGGCCACGAGCTGGAAGAGCATATCCTCGATTTTATTGATAAGAAATACGATGTGCTGGTGTGTACCAATATCGTAGAAAGCGGTGTGGACATTCCGAACGTCAATACCATTATCATCAACAACGCGCACCAGTTTGGCCTGAGCGACCTGCACCAATTGCGGGGCCGCGTAGGCCGCAGCAACAAGAAGGCCTTCTGTTACCTGTTGGCGCCGCCCATGAGCACCCTTCCCAACGACAGCCGCAAGCGCCTCCAGACCCTGGAGCAGCACTCGGAACTGGGCTCCGGTTTCCAGATCGCCATGCGCGATTTGGACATCCGTGGTGCCGGTAACCTGCTGGGTGGTGAGCAAAGTGGTTTTATGGCGGAGATCGGTTTTGAGATGTACCAGAAAGTATTGAACGAAGCTATCCGCGAACTGAAGCGCACCCAGTTCAAAGACCTGTTCAAAGAGGAAATTTCCAAGCAGGATGATTTCGTGCAGGACTGTACCATCGATACCGACCTGGAGATCCTGATCCCGGATAGCTACGTGGAGAATATCACGGAGCGCCTTTCTCTATACACCCGCCTCGACAACTGCGAAACGGAAGAAGAACTGGAGGCCATGCAGGCCGAACTCCACGACCGCTTTGGCGATGTGCCCCAGCCTGTTAAGGACCTCTTTATCACCGTACGCTGCCGCAAGCTGGCAGTGGAGCTGGGTTTTGAAAAAATGTCGTTGAAAGACGATACCCTGCGTTGCTTCTTTATTAACCGCCCCGACTCGCCGTATTTTGAATCGGATACCTTTAAGGCTATACTTGATTATGTGCAAACGGGCACCAACAAGGCCCGCCTGAAACAATCGGGTAAGAACTTTTTGCTGGTAGTGGAGCCGGTAAAAGGCATGGGCGAGTTGCTGCGTTTCCTGCAGCATATGCACAAGCAGGTAGTGGGCGTTGCCGCATAGGTTTTTTGGAACCACGGAGACATGTTGACACGGAGTATCACAGAGAAACTGTGTACCTCCCTGTCGCTGTGACTCCGTGTTTTTTTTTGCTTTTGTTTCAATAAAAGCTGGGCAACTGCTTTTTCATCCTCGCAGCCCGGTACCGTTCCAAGAGCCAGTAGCTCGCTTGTGCCGACAGAATGCCCACACCGGCGCCGCCCACCACATCACTCACCCAATGCTCGTTGTGCCGTACCCTTTGCGCAGCGGTAATGCCGGCCAGCAGGTAGCCGCCCCAACTCAGTACGGGATGAGTTTCCTTTAGCTCAAGCCGCCAAATGGTGGCGCCGGTAAAAGCAATAGCGCTGTGCCCGGAAGGAAAACTGTTGTTGCCTGAGCCGTCGGGTCTTTCTCGTTTAAATAATTGTTTGCCACTCCACACCGCACCTGCCATAACGAGGTGTGCCGATGCCTGCAACAGCAACTGCTGTCTTAGGGTGTGCGTGGTTTGTACCCCGGCAGCCTTCAGTGCCAGTATGCCCGTTGCCGGTGCCCAGCGCAGGTAACTGTCCCAGTTGCCGCGGCCTGCAGCAGCGGGTGCAAAGTGCTGGCTGGTTTTGGTATCGGCATTGTGTAAAAAACCAATGGATGGTGCGGCGATGCCATAAGCCGTCATCAATACAGGCAGGGCAGCCTGTTGCCAGTGCAGGATGGAAAGTTGGGAAGTATCAACAGTTGTAAGTGAAGTCGGTTGGGCCTGCGCCTGTGCGGCATGCCATCCGGAAATCCATAAAGCAGCAGCTACTAAAAGTCGGTTCAAGAATAGGTATTTGCCGTAAAAATAACGGAAGGGTAGCAGTGGCCGCCAACGGGTTGTTTTCAGGCAGTAAAAAGGGGAGTTTAAGGTTGCAATAATTATCCATAAGGGTCAACTTATTATACATAATGATGATTATCTTAATGCAACATCACCCAACAACTGCAACAAATGAAAAGAAACCAATTACTGCTAACCTTTTGCGGCTGGCTGTTCAGTACCGCTTTATGTGCACAGTTCAATCCACAATCGCCCATACCCATGGATGGCCGGGTAAAGGTGGGCAAGCTGTCCAACGGGCTTACCTACTACATCCAAAAGAACCCAAAGCCTGAAAAGAAAGTAGAACTCCGGCTGGTAGTTAATACTGGCTCGGTGCTGGAAGATGAGGACCAGCAAGGGCTGGCCCACTTCATGGAGCACATGGGTTTTAATGGCTCCAAGAACTTTCCTAAAAACGAACTGGTCAACTACCTGCAAAAGACCGGCGTAAAGTTTGGCGCCGACCTCAACGCCTATACTTCCTTTGATGAAACGGTATACATCCTGCCCATTCCTTCCGACAATCCCGAGACGGTTGAAAAAGGGTTTATGGTGCTGGAAGACTGGGCTTTCAACAACCTGATGGACAAGGCGGAGATTGAAAAGGAAAGGGGCGTGGTGCTGGAGGAGTCGCGTTTGCGCAAAGGCGCCAATGAGCGGATGAGCCGCCAGTATTTTCCCAAACTGTTTTTCGGCTCCCAATACGCCAGCCGCCTGCCCATTGGCAAAGACTCCATCCTGCAACATTTTAAACCGGAGGCACTGCAGCGTTTTTACAAACAATGGTACCGCCCCGAGTTGATGGCCGTGATGGTGGTGGGCGATATCGACCCCGCGGTAGCCGAGCAAAAGATCAAAACCCATTTTGGCAAAGCCAAAAACCCGGCAGGTGCACCCAAGCGGCCGGCTATTATACCCATACAAAACCGCAAGGCACCCGAAGCCCTCGTGCTCACCGACGAGGAAGCTACCAATACCATATTACAGGTGTACAACTATGTAAAGCCAGACGAGAAAGTGACCACCTGGGCCGACTACCGGAAGAACATGGTGGAAAACCTCACCACTTCCCTGATCAACCAAAGACTGGATGAATTATCGCAAAAGGAAAACCCGCCCTTTGTGTTTGCGGCTACCAGCTTTGGCTCATTTGTAAGGGGCTACCGGGCCTTCAACTCTTTTGCCGTGCTGGCCGGCGGCACCGCCCAGCAGGCTGTAGATGCCCTGATGCTGGAAACAGAAAGGGCCCGCAAGTACGGTTTCCTGCCAGCGGAGCTGGAAAGAGCCAAGGCCAGCCTGATGAATGGTGTGGAGCAGATGAATAAGGAACGTGATAAAATGGAATCGGGCCGCATTGTGCAGGGCTATGTACAACATTTCCTCGAAGGCCGCCCTGTGCTCGATCCTGCCGACCGGTACAAGTATGTACAAAATGTGCTGCCCACCATCACGCTGGAAGAAGTGAATGCATTTGCCAAGGGCATGCCCTCCAACGATAATGCCTTTGCCCTCATCACCGCACCTGCAAAAATGAAGGACCAACTGCCCGACAATGCGGGTTTGCTGAATGCCGTTGTAGTTGCCGCCAATAAGCCTGTTACCCCTTACGAGGAAAAGGCGGTGGCCAAACAACTGATGGACCAGGAACCGGTAGCCGGTACCATTGTAAAGGAAACAAAGAACGCCAGACTGGGTATCACCGAACTGGCTTTAAGCAACGGCATTACCGTCACACTGAAACCTACCACCTTCAAAAACGACCAGATAATGATGGACGGCTGGCGGCATGGCGGTTACCACCGATTTGACCTGGCCAATAAAGAAAATGCAAAGAACGCAGCATCCATTGTTGCGGCCATGGGGGTAAAGGATATGGCGCCCACCGACCTGCAGAAATTCCTTTCCGGTAAAACGGTGTCCATCAGGCCTTATATCAACAACCACGAGGAAGGAATTGAAGGCGTCAGCAACGTGAAGGATTTTGAAACCTTCCTGCAACTGGCGCACCTGTATTTTACCCAGCCCCGGAAAGATGCGGGCTTGTACAATGCCTTTGTGTCGAAAGAAAAGAGCATGGTGCAGTTCCTCAAGCAAAACCCAAGGGCTTTCTTCCAGGACACGCTTACCAAGATCCTGTACGCCAACCACCCCTGGGCCAACGATTTCCCCTCGGAGGAATTGTACAACCAACTGAGCCTGGATGGGGTGCTGGCTGCCTATCACACCATTTTCGACAATGCCAATGGCATGCATTTCACTTTTGTGGGCAACCTGGATGAAGCTGCTGTAAAGCCCCTGCTGGCAAAATACCTGGGTTCGTTGCCTGCTACAAAAGAGGAGATAGCTTATAAGGATAATGGCATGCGGCCGGTGCGGGGCGTAGTGAATGCAGCCATCCGCAGGGGCAAGGAACCTCAAAGCCTGATCACCCTCACCTTTGCCGGCGATACCAGGTATACACCCGAAGCGGACCTCGCTTTCAGGGCCATGCTGGAAGTGCTGAACATTAGGGTGACCGAAAAACTGAGAGAAGAGATGAGCGGTATTTATGGCGGCGGCTTTTATGGCTCCATCATCCGCAGGCCCTACGAGCATTACAGCATTTCGGCCAGTATGCCCTGCGGCCCCGAGAATGTAGACAAGCTCACGGCAGCACTCAAGGGCCTGATCACCGAGCTGCAGCAAAAAGGGCCGGAACAGAAAGATTTGGACAAGGTGAAAGAAACCTGGCGCAAGCAGTACCGTACCAACCTGCAGGAAAATGACTTTCTGTTGTCCTACCTGTCGGGGGCCTGGATAGACCGGAACGACCCGGAAAAGCTGTTGCAGTACGAGGCCATGGTAGATGCGCTTACCGCCAAGGCCGTGCAGCAGGCCGCGCAGCAATATTTGGATATGAACAACTATGTGCAGGCCGTGTTGTATCCCGAGCAGGCTAAAACGGAAGCACAGCCTGTAAAAGCATTTTAATACTACTCAGATCCTCCATTTCTTGAAGAAATGGAGGATCTGTATCAAAGCAAAAGGCGCCAATTGGCGCCTTTTGCAGTTTTATCAAGCAGTTGGTAATTACCAGCCTTGTTTGGCAATGCCGGCTTTGATAGCGGCGAGTGCCTTTTCTTCACCACACAGGGTGGTGAGTTTGTTTCCTTTACCGTCGTTGCCCTGTACCATGTAAGCACCTTTAGCGGTTTTGGTTACCACTGCGTCCAGGATGGGTACATTCTTCTCTTTGGTTTTTACATTGTAGGCGGTAAGTTGGATCTCTGCCATATCACAAAATTTTATGGTTAGTAAAGGCTAAAACTACAGGATTACGGCAAAACAGGGGCCAAAAGTTCTCCACGCAGCCCTTTGTCAGGGCGGGGTAACAAGCGGTGGCGGAAGGTGTGGTATCGGTTTTTTATCTTTTATGTAAACAAATAATCATGGATAACCGTACTCAGAACCAGGACAACAGGCCTAAGGAAAAGGGGGAGGAGCAGGAAGGGCATCAAGAAGCCGGAAGCCTGCAAACTAACCAGCAGCATACCCATATCGACAATGCCCATGCTGCTGGTTTGGGGTCCATGGGGCGCAATGATGAGAAGCTGCCCAACGAGGCAGATGAGGAAGAGGATGGCCCCGAGCCCAATTACTGAGCCTTGAAACCGGGTTTAGAACAACAGGCTGAACGGCATATTGGGATGGGAGGCTTCCGGCCCTTAATTTTGCGCTAAAGAAATTAGCCATCGCTCCTTCCGCAGCCATATTATCACATCCCATTGAATACCTGAAAGGGGTTGGCCCCCAGCGGGCCGAACTGCTCAAAAAAGAGCTGGGGCTTTTTACGTTCAACGACCTGCTGCACCATTTCCCCTATCGCCACCTCGACCGTACGCGGATTCACCGGATCGTGGAACTTAACCCATCGGTGGAGTTTGCACAGGTAAAGGGCCGCCTGCTTTCGTACGAAATAATAGGGGAGAAGAGCGCCAAACGCCTTGTGGCTCAGCTCCGCGATGAAACCGGCATCATTGAACTTACCTGGTTCAAGGGCCTCACCTGGGTGCAGAAGTCGTTATACGAAGGCTCCACCTATGTAGTTTTTGGTAAGCTGGGCTTTTTTATGGGCAAGCCCCAGATGGTGCACCCCGAAATAGAGGCGGGTGCAACCGAGGCCGTTCCGGTAAAGAATTTCCTGGAGCCTATATACTCGACTACTGAAAAGCTGAAGAGCCGCGGGTTGGGCGGCCGCCAGATTGCTACCCTTTCGGTTGGCCTGTTCAACCTGATATCGGAGCGCGATCTGCCCGAGAACCTGCCGGATGACCTGATCCAGCATTACCGCTTCCCGCCTCGTTTTGAAGCATACCGGCAGGTACATTTTCCTACCAGTACCGAAAAATATGAGGGCGCTATCCGTCGCCTCAAGTTCGAGGAGTTGTTTATTGCGCAACTGAGGCTGGCCATGTTGCGCCAGCAAAGGCATTCCTACTCCCGTGGCGTGATCTTCGACAAAGTGGGCGATCATTTCCTCGACTTTTACAACAAGCACCTGCCCTTCCAGCTTACCGGCGCCCAAAAGCGGGTGCTCAAGGAAATCAGGCAGGATACCGCCACCGGCCACCAGATGAACCGCCTGCTTCAGGGTGATGTGGGCTCGGGTAAAACCATTGTTGCGTTGCTGAGCATGCTGCTTGCTGCCGACAACGGCTACCAGGCATGCCTGATGGCGCCTACCGAAATCCTGGCCCAACAGCACTTTGCCGCCATCAGCGCACTGCTCAAGGAAATGAGTATTGGTGTGGCCCTGCTTACCGGGTCTACCAAGACGGCTGCCCGAAAGAAGCTGTTGCCCCAGCTGGCAGATGGCTCCATCAGCCTGTTGGTAGGTACCCATGCCCTGATAGAAGAAGTAGTGCAGTTTAAAAGCCTGGGGCTGGTGGTGATCGACGAACAACACCGTTTTGGCGTAGCCCAAAGGGCAAGGCTTTGGAAAAAAGCAGTCGTCCCGCCGCATGTGCTGGTGATGACCGCAACACCCATTCCCCGTACCCTGGCCATGACGGCTTATGGCGACCTGGATTATAGCGTAATGGATGAATTGCCACCCGGCCGCCAACCAATTACTACGGTTCATCGTTATGATGATCACCGGGTGAGCGTAATGGATTTTATCCGAACGGAAATTGACAAGGGCCGTCAGGCTTATATCATTTTCCCGCTGATTGAGGAAAGTGCCAAGCTGGATTACGAGAACCTAATGGAAGGCTACGAGCATGTAAAAGCATTCTTCCCTGAGCCTAAGTTTTGGATCAGCATGGTACACGGCCGCCAGCCCGCCGATCAGAAGGAGTGGAACATGCAACGTTTTGTAACCGGAGATACGCAGATCATGGTATCCACCACGGTGATTGAAGTGGGTGTGAACGTGCCCAATGCCTCGGTGATGGTGATTGAAAATGCGGAAAAATTTGGTCTATCGCAACTGCACCAGTTGCGGGGCAGGGTAGGCCGGGGTGCCGAAAAAAGCTATTGCATCCTGATGACCGGGCCCAAATTGAGTAATGATGCCCGGGAACGAATCAAGACCATGGTGGCTACCAACAATGGTTTTGAAATTGCAGAGAAAGACCTGGAGATTCGTGGTCCCGGTGATATTGAAGGAACCCGCCAAAGCGGCGCCCTCAACCTGAAGCTGGCCGACCTGCTGAAAGACAAAGCCATTTTGGAGGCGGCCAGAGAAGCCGCCGAAAGAATAGTGAGCACCGATGCCGAACTGGAAGCCCCCGAGAACATCCGGTTGAAACAATACCTGATGTCCTTGAAAGGGAAAACCGTTTGGAGCAAGATCTCCTGATGTCCTGGTCTATACCCCCTGAAACGCCTTACCTGTTCTGCCGGTTCGCCGGTTTTTTATCCCTGTCATTCTATAATTTATTCATTTGTGCTTGTACCAGTTTGCTGTTATTGTGCTGCGGGTTAGTGGCGGGTACGGGTAAGTTTTGGCAAAAGGATAAGATTTGCAATTCCTAAACAGGAGCGGATGCCAGGCTATGCAATATTTGCCGAATTATTAAGTTAATTTCAAAAGTACCTTGAAACCTAAGCGCTACATATTTAGCCTCCTGATTGCCTGCCTCTCCACTTTACTGACCTGGGGACAGTACAATGAAGCCGTACAGTTTGTGGAAAACCGGGGGCAGTGGGATCCTTCTGTCCGGTTCAGGGCCGAAGTGCCGGCAGGTGAAATTTATATCCACAACAATGGCTTTACCGTTGTGCAGCACAACCCGCAGGATTGGGAAGAAATGGCCAGCCTGGTACATGGGCACAACCATGGCAACGATAAGGATGATCCCCGAAGAGAATACCCAGGTGGCAAGCCTGGAGCTGTAAAGGCAGGTGGCCTTACCCTTCGGTCGCATGCTTACCGTGTTGCCTTTGCCGGTGCCTCGCCGGTAGCAGCCTTGAAAGCAGATAAGGCCATCAAAACCTTCAACAACTACATTCTCGGTAATGACCCTTCCAAATGGGCTTTTGATTGCAAAATCTACCAGGGTATTACCATTGAGAACCTCTATCCCAATATCGATATCCGGTATTACTCGGAGAAAGGACGGCTGAAATATGACCTGATTGTAAAACCCGGTGGCGATCCTTCCCGTATCAAAATGCAGTACGATGGTGTAGAGCAGCTGCTGCTGAAAAACAAAGAGCTGCTGATCCCTACTTCTGTTGGTACCCTGAAGGAAATGGCGCCTTATACCTACCAGGCTGGGGCCGCAGGCCGTAAGGAAATTGCCAACAAATACATCGTGGAAAACAAATCGGTTCGGTTCGACATCCGCAATTACGACCGGGCACAACCGCTGGTAATAGATCCCACGCTTATCTTCTGCTCCCTGAGTGGCAGTACCCGCGACAACTGGGGTTTCACCGCTACTTATGGTCCGGATGGTTCGCTCTACGGCGGTGGTATCGCCCTTGAAGGCGGCTTTCCCGTATCTGTGGGTGCCTTCCAGCAAACTTATGCCGGCGGCAGCAATCCTGTTCCTTCCGATATTGCCATCATAAAATTGACCCCCGACGGTAGCCAACGGGCATACGCTACTTATATCGGTGGCTCGGGCAATGACCAGCCACACAGCCTGATCGTGGATGCACAAGGCAACCTTGTGATTGCGGGCCGTACCAATTCTGTTAACTACCCGACTACTGGCGCCAACTTCGGTGCTGCCCAGCAATATGATATTGTGGTAACCAAGCTCAATGCCACCGGCACTGGCCTGGTAGGCTCGCGCCGTATTGGTGGTCGTGGCGACGATGGCGTGAATATCAACGCCAGCCGTGATGGCGCCAACTCGCTGCAACGCAACTACGGCGACGATGGCCGCAGCGAAGTGATCCTGGATGGCGCTGGCAACGTTTATGTTGCTTCCAGCAGCCGCTCTGCCGATATGTTTACCCGCAATGCCGGGCAAACAACATTGAGTGGTTCCCAGGATGCAGTAATATTAAAAATGACTCCCGACCTGGGTGATGTGCTGTTTTGCACCCTCTTTGGTGGTACCGGCGACGATGCGGCTTATGTGCTTTCCATCAACCCCATGGATGGTAATATTTATGTGGCCGGCGGCACGGGCAGCAATAACCTCCCGGGCAATACCAGTGGCAGTATCTATCCTGGCAGCCAGGGCAATATCGATGGCTATGTAGCCATTTTTACACCGGGCGGTAACCTGCTGCGCACCACCTACGCCGGTACATCCGGCATCGACCAGATCTATGGTATCCAGTTCGACCGTTTTGGTTTTCCTTATATCATGGGGCAAACAACGGGTAACTGGCCGATCATAAATGCAACTTATAATAACGCCGGCGCCAAGCAGTTTATAGCCAAACTGCAACCCGATCTGTCGGCCTATGTTTACTCCACAGTATTTGGCAAGGCTGCTGCAGAACCCAGTATTTCACCTACTGCATTCCTGGTAGACCGCTGCGAAAACGTGTATGTTTCCGGTTGGGGCGGATCGCTGGGGCGTAATTCTTATCCCAATTCGGGTACCGGTGGATTGCCTATCACCGGCGATGCTATTCAGCCCACCACCGATGGTGCCGATTTTTACTTTTTTGTGCTGCGCAAAAATGCTACTGCCCAACTGTTCGGTTCTTATTTCGGGCAAAGCGGCGGTGGTGCAGACCACGTGGATGGCGGTACCAGCCGGTTTGACCGCAATGGCGTGATCTATCAGGCTATGTGTGCCAACTGTCTCCAGCTGGGTTCGGTGCCTTTTCCCACCACACCGGGTGCATGGGCCGAAACCAACCCATCGAAAGGTTGTAACCTGGGGATGATCAAATTTGAAATGAACTTTTCGGGTGTAGGTTCTGGGGTAAAAGCTGGCCTCACCGGTACGTCCAACAGTATTGTGGGTTGTGTTCCTTTTACCGTTAACTTTTTGGATACAGTGCGCAATGCCCTCAGCTACGAGTGGCAGTTTGGCGATGGCTCGCCGCAGGTAACTACCGCCATCCCTACCGTAGCGCATACGTTCAACCGGGTAGGTACCTTCCAGGTGATGCTGGTGGCCATCGACTCCAGCACCTGTAATATCCGCGATACTTCTTTTATGACTGTGCGGGTAGCCGAAAACCAGGCCCGGATTGATTTCAACCCGGTAAAGCTGGAGCCTTGTGAAGCTTTCCGCTACCGCTTCGATAACCTATCCATAGGACTGGCAGGTATACCGCTGGGCCCCAATTCGTTTGAATGGGATTTTGGCGACAATACCCCAAGGGTTAAGGCTGGTACCGAACCGCTTTTCCATACTTATGCCAATGCCGGCACCTATACCGTCCGTATGTTCCTGGTAGATTCCAACTTCTGTAATGTCGGCGATTCGGTAGTGCGCACCCTTCGGGTTGCAGCCCTTGTGGATGCCGCATTTGAAACGCCACGTGCAGGTTGTGCGCCATATACTGCTGTATTCAACAATACTTCCGCAGGGGGGCAAAGCTTCCAGTGGAGTTTTGGCGATGGCGCAACATCTACAGAAAGCAGCCCGGTTCATCTTTATACCGTTCCGGGTACCTACACCGTGCGGTTGCTGGTTACCGATTCGGCAACCTGTAATGTGCTCGATACGGCTACTACCACCATAACGGTAGCAGGCGTACCCACTGCAAACTTCACTACATCGCCCCAACCGCCTACACCTAACACACCCACTACGTTCTCGCCCAGTGTTTCATCCGATGTGGTGCAATACAAGTGGCTCTTTGGTGATGGCGACAGCCTGGTAACCAATGTGGGCGGACAGGTGCAGCACCAGTACAACAGCACCGGCACCTTTAATGCCTGCTTGATTGTGTTCAATGCCGTTGGTTGTTCCGATACGGTATGTGTGCCCGTGGAAACCTTGGTGCGTATTGCCGCCGATGTGCCCACGGCATTTACCCCCACCAGCGGTGATGTGAACAGCGTGGTTTATGTGCGTGGTTTTGGCATCGCCAAAATGACCTTTACCATCTGGAGCCGCTGGGGTGTAAAAGTGTTTGAGACCAATGACCGCAATACAGGCTGGGATGGAAAATACAAAGGCACCCTGCTGCCTACAGATGTGTATGCCTACACACTGAATGTTGAATTTTTTGATGGCACCAAACTGTCGAAGAAAGGCGATATCACCCTAATCAGATAAAGGAGGAACTGGATATGAGCTCAATTTTAAAATCGTTCATTGCGCTGTTGGGGCTGGGGCTGGCGCTTGGGGCAAAGGCCCAGGACCTGCATTTTTCCCAGTTTTTCAACTCGCCGCTCACCACCAACCCTGCCAATACGGGTTTTATCCCCGATGGCGACTACCGGCTGGGTGCCCAGTTTCGCGACCAATGGTCGTCGGTGATGACCGTGCCCTACAAAACCATGAGCGCATTTGGCGATGTGCAAATCCTGAAAGACCGCATGCAGAATGGCTGGGTGGGTATTGGTGCGGTGATGCTGCGCGATGTGGCCGGCAGTGGCAACCTTACTTCCAATAAAGTATATGGCTCCATAGCCTACCACCAGATGCTGGGCCTAGCCAGCCTGTTGAGTATGGGCTTTAACGTGGGGTACGCCAGCAAGCAGATCAATGTTACCAACCTGAAGTTTCCCGACCAGTTCGACGGCCGCTTTTTTGATAATAAACTGCCAACAGCTGTTTCTCTGGCCCGTCCAAACGTAGGTTACCTCGATCTGCAGGCAGGTTTGAACTATGCCTATTTTCCGACCGATAAAATTTACCTGAATACCGGCTTTTCGGTGCACCACATCAATAAGCCAAGGGAATCCTTCTTTGACAATGAAGGCCCCTCCATCGACAACCGGGTGCCCCGCCGGTATATTGCATTTTTGAATGGCAGCTTTTTGCTCAACGAGCAGTGGATCATCAACCCCAACGCATACTTTACTTCACAGGCCAAGGTGAGCCAGTTAGTGGTGGGTGCAAATGCGCACTACAACCTTTCAGGCGATGGGGAGAATGTGTTGATCGGTGGCCTCTACTACCGCCACAAGGAAGCGGTGATCCCCATGATCGGGCTGGGGTATAAGGACTATGCTTTTACCTTCAGTTACGACGCTACCATCTCTACCCTGCGCAATTTCAATAATACCCGTGGCGCCTTCGAGTTTTCGCTGGTAAAACAAGGGGTGTTTAATAAGTGGCAGGGCGACAGGAGGGCAACCATCTGTCCTTCGTTTAAAAACATGTAACCAGTGATGTGTATAGTTAATAAATGATTTGTAGAAGAGGCGTCTGATAAGGACGCCTTTTTGTTTTTGTGACTGGAGGTTTTTTTAGGTAAATAGGCAGTTGTTGGTGAATGAGCTAATAAAAAGCTTTGCGCCGATGTGTTGGGTTTTGTTTAGGTTTTGGGCTATAAATTTTGTTCTTTTCGGTTATGTGCCCCATGTTTTTAGAAAAATTTCAATAATTAGGTATCTTTTTTATCAATTATAATCGTACAAATCTGCGGTTTCCCGAACTTCGCCATAGATCATTTTCCCCATCAATATGACTACAGCCACGCAAACCCTTCCGGTTTTGGAACAATTGGAAACTTTTCGCCAGATCGTAGGTGCTCAATATGTATTTGTGGATGAAGAAGTACTGTATAATTACAGCCATGATGAAACCGAGCACCTGAGCTTTTTGCCCGACGTGGTGATCAAACCCCGTACGCCGGAAGAGATCAGCGCCATCATGAAAATTTGCAACAGGTATGGCATTCCTGTAACACCGCGTGGTGGCGGTACCGGCCTGAGTGGCGGCGCATTGCCCCACCTGGGTGGCGTGTTGCTGAGCATGGAACGCCTGAATACCATCCTGGAAATAGACGAGCGCAACCTGCAGGTAACTACCGAGCCTGGTGTGATCACCGAGGTATTGCAGGACGCCGTTAAAGAAAAAGGTTTGTTCTATCCACCCGACCCTTCCTCCAAAGGTTCCTGCTTTATTGGTGGCAATATTGCCGAAAACAGCGGTGGCCCAAAGGCAGTAAAATATGGCGTAGTGAAAGACTACGTGATCAACCTGGAAGTAGTGCTGCCTACGGGTGAGATCATCTGGACCGGTGCCAATGTGCTGAAAAACTCTACCGGTTACAACCTTACCCAGCTCATGGTGGGATCGGAAGGAACCTTGGGTATTGTCACCAAGATCGTTTTGAAATTGATTCCCCTGCCAAAATACGACCTGCTGATGCTGGTGCCTTTCCAGAACCTGGAAAAGGCCGGCGAGGCGGTAAGTGCCATCTTCCGCGCTGGTTTTACACCCAGTGCACTGGAGTTGGTGGAAATTGACGCACTGAAGATTACAGCCGCTATGGTAGGTGCTTCGGTGGTGGCTGTTACCGAAGATACGGCCGCCCACCTGATCATTGAAGTGGATGGCAATAACGTGGACGTGCTGATGCAGGAAATGGAAGCCATTGCCGAATTGATGGTGCAGTATGAGGGCGGTGAAGTGTATTTTGCCGATGACGCCCAGCAAAAGGCAGAGTTGTGGAAACTCCGTCGCCGTGCCGCTGAAGCCGTAAAACTGGAAGGTTATACCATCGAAGAAGATACCGTGGTACCCCGCGCCGAGTTGCCCGCCCTCATTCACGGGGTAAAGGAACTGGGAAAACAGTACCACTTCCATTCGGTATGTTATGGCCATGCCGGCGATGGCAACCTCCACATCCGCATCAAAAAGCCCGGTACCCAAAACAGCCAGGAAGATCCGGAAATTCAAACCGCTATCCGCGCTTTATTTGAACTGGTACGCGAACTGGGTGGTACCATCAGCGGTGAACACGGCATTGGACTGGTACAAAAAGGTTTTATGGATATCATGTTCAGGGAAGCTCAGTTCCGCTTGTTCCGTGAGATCAAGAAGGCTTTCGATCCCAACAACATCCTGAATGCAGGAAAGATTTTTAATTAAGAATAAATGGGGTCACTAAGCCCAGCTTAATAGTACCTGCTTAAATTTTGTAAATGCGGCAATCCCAAGGATTGCCGCATTGTTTTTAGCACCAACCAAGCCTTTACCTTTTTCGTTTAGAATGGAAGTGTGCACAAAAGAAATTTGGGCTGGTAAAAACGGAGGTATACCTGCCTTGAAATACTCCGATTCCATGCAGTAGATTTACCCTATGAAACACCTTAACCTGATTCTTGGTTTTTTCCTGCTTTTTGTTGGTGTTGCTGTGCAGGCACAGGACGAGCCCATGCAAAACCGCTGGTTCACCGGGGGAAACTTCGGGCTTTCTTTTGGTACTTATACGTTTGTCAATATTTCGCCACAGATAGGTTACCGCTTTACCGACAAGGTTGCTGCCGGTGGCGGGGTTAATTTCCAGTACATTTCGGACCGCACCCGGGTAAATGGCGAAACCGTTTACCGAACCAATAGGGGTGTGGGTGGCCTGAATGTATTTGGCCGGTTTTACCCAGTACCGCAGTTCATGGTACAGGTACAACCCGAAGCCAATTATGTGTGGGGAAAGGACAAGGACTTCATCAACAACCAGGAGTTTCGTTTCGATCCCAGGGTGGTGCCCAGCCTGCTGCTGGGTGGCGGACTTGTGTTGCCTACCGGCCGAAATGCCCTCATCATATCGGCTTTTTATGATGTTATCCAGGACCCCGATGCGCCATATGGCCGCAGGCCCATCGTCAATTTTGGTTATAACCTCGGCTTTTAAAGTATCCCTGGCAATTGGTACTGTTTTAAAATGCCCCGCTGCAGGCAACTGAACCGCTGCTTTCTTCCATTCATCCGCATTATACATGGTTTCGTAGTATAAGTGCTTTTAATGGGTTGGTCGCGCTGTTACTTTGTATTGTCAACTGGAAGTTAAAGGGGGAAAATACCGTGGTGTTAGCCTGCCGGTACGATTAACTTTGATCTCTGAATTGCAACGAAATACGGCTGTGATTGGTCTATTAAACGAAAACACGGCAGTGCGGTCTTAATGTCGTTATTAGAGTTGCAGCCAAACCTGCTCTTCAGTTGTTTCGTAACTAAAATGTCCCGGAGCCTCTTTGTTTCGGGTTAATTCAATACAGGATATGAAGCGAATTTTATGTTTAATGCTGGTGGGGATCACCGCACTGTTGCAGCCGCTGGCAGCACAGGAGGTGGCTTTCCAGTCGGGAGAAAAGATATCCTATACCGTCTTCTACAATGTTATTGGCCTTTATGTAAATGCGGGTAGTGCCACTTTTTCCGCTTTGCAAAAAAACGGGGGACCCGAAAGCGTGTACCACCTGGTAGGCGAGGGGGTAACCAACTCGCGGTACGACTGGATCTTCAAGGTGCGCGACCGGTACGAAAGCTATTATGACCTTGAAAACCAGCGCCCGGTCAAATTTATCCGCAATGTGCAGGAAGGCGATTACCGCAAGTACGAAGAAGTAACTTTCGACCACGACAACAAGGTGGCTGTTTCCAGCAAAGGAAAGGTAAAGCTGCCCCACCATGTGCAGGATGTGATCTCTTCTATCTATTACGCCCGCAATATTGATTTTTCGAGGATGAAGCCCGGCGATAAAGTGCCATTCAGCATGTACCTCGATAATGAAGTGTACAATATGTACATCCGCTTTGTGGGATACGAAAAGGTAAAAACCCGCTACGGCACTTTCAGGGCCATCAAAATAAAGCCACTGCTGCTGAAGGGGCAAACCTTTAATGGTGGCGAGGACATGTCCATCTGGGTGTCGGATGATGCCAACCGCATACCCGTTCGGATCGAAAGCCCTATTTCAGTTGGCACCATCAAGGTAGACCTGATGCATTATAAGAACCTGAAACACCCGCTGAGCTCCCTGGTAGCGCTGCGCTAAATTGAATGGCGATTGCAGGCAAAAAGCAGGTAAAACTTAAATATAAAACCCCGCTTCAGGCGGGGTTTTATATTTAAAAGTAGTGGGCAATTTCCTCCGGGCTGTTCAGCACCGTTACCTGTTCGGAAAGATTGCTGTGCAAAAAGCCCTCCCGCATCAGCATTTCCATATGGGCAATCAGGTGGTTGTAAAAGCCAGCCGTGTTGAGGATAAATACCTTTTTATCGTGCAGGGCTAGTTGATTCCAGGTAAGCACTTCATAGAGTTCGTCGAGGGTGCCGAAGCCACCCGGCAGCACAATGGCTGCATCGCAGAGTTCGTAAATCAGGCGTTTGCGCTGGTGCATGTTTTCCACCACGGTAAGCTCTGAAATACCCGTATGCTGTGCCTCCCACTCAATCAGCCGGGTGGGAATAATGCCCCGCACGGTACCGCCGGCGGCCATGCAGGCATCGGCCACGCTGCCCATCAACCCATTTTTGCCACCGCCATAAATCATGGTAATGCCCCGGGCAGCCATGATGCCACCCAACTGGCTGGCCTGTTCCGCATACATCGGGTTGGCGCCTGGCTTGGAACCGCAAAACACTGCTATTGAATTAAATGCCATTGGTTTTCATCTGTTTGCTTGCAAAGAAAAGGGAAAGCAGGAGCGTTTGGTGTTTGTTGTTTTTGGTTTTTATTTTTTGGTTACCGGAATGACATTCTAAGCAAGCACACATAGAATGACCCGCCTGAACCGCCGCCAACTTCAAAACTTTTCAAAAAACAAAAACACAAAACCCGCTATTCGCTAACTCCAAACACTAAACCGCTTATTCCTTACTTTGCGGCCTATGTCTGCAACCCTGCTGTTTTCCTTTGTAATCGGTTATTTCCTGCTCCTGCTGGTGGTGGCCTGGTTTACTTCGCGCAACTCCAATAACGATTCTTTCTTCATTGGCAACAAAAGCTCCAACTGGATGCTGGTGGCTTTTGGCATGATCGGTACCTCGCTCAGTGGGGTAACTTTTGTGAGCGTTCCGGGAGCGGTAGGGAAACCTTTTGCCGGCGGCTTTGAGGCATTTACCTATTTCCAGATCGTGATCGGTTATGTGCTGGGCTATTTTGTTATTGCCTATGTGCTGCTGCCGCTGTACTACCGGCTCAATCTCACATCCATCTATAATTACCTGAGCACCCGCTTGGGATTTGTGTCCTATAAAACCGGTGCTTCCTTCTTTATCCTGTCCCGCACGCTTGGTGCTACGGCCCGTTTGTACCTGGTGGTGGCCATTCTCCAGGAAGCAATCCTTGCCTCTTTTGGGGTGCCCTTCTGGCTGACTACACTCATCATCCTCATTATGATATTGGTGTACACCTTTGAAGGCGGGGTGAAAACCATTGTGTACACCGATACCCTGCAAACCACCTGTATGCTGGTGGGCCTGGTAATTTGCGTGATATACATCCTCAAATCCCTCAACATCAGCTTTGGAGAAGGCCTGCAGACCCTTTCCGGAAAAGGACTTACCCGCATGTTTGTATTTGACCCATCCAGCCGCCTGTTCTTCCTGAAGCAAATGCTGGCGGGAGCTTTTATTACCATCACCATGACGGGTATGGACCAGGAGATGATGCAAAAGAACATCAGTGTAAAAACCCTCCACGACTCGCGCAAGAACATGCTGAGCTTTGCCTTCATACAGGCTGCGGTGGTACTGCTGTTTCTTTTCCTGGGTGGACTGCTGTACCTCTATGCTGCCGAGCGGGGCATCACTACGGCTCCCGACAAACTTTTTCCCACCATTGCCCTGGGTGAAGGCATTCCGGCCATCATTTCCATCATTTTTATCATTGCCCTTATCTCGGCGCTTTTCCCATCTGCCGATGGCGCCATAACCGCGCTTACTTCTTCTTTCTGTATTGATATACTGGGCCTAAAACGACGCGAGGACCTGGATGAAAAAGCGCAAAAACGTACCCGTAAAACAGTGCACCTGGTATTTGCCCTGATCTTCCTGGCCCTTGTGATGGTATTTAAATGGATCAATTCTTCCAGCATGATTGGGGTAATCCTTAAAGTGGCAGGGTACACTTATGGGCCGCTGCTGGGTCTTTTTACGTTTGGCCTGGTTACCAAACGCCAGGTTGCCGACAGGCTGGTACCTTATGTGGCGGTAGCCGCTCCCCTCATTTGTTTTTTCATCGACAAATACCAAAAAACGCTTTTCGGAGATTTTGAAATTGGTTTGGAGTTGATCCTCATCAATGGCTTGCTTACCTTCGCCGGCCTTTTGCTGATTTCTAGAAAAGGAAAGCAGGAGATTTAGGTATTGGATATTAGGTATTTGGAAATGGGTTTTGGGTATTGCTGGTAGTCAATTCCTAATACCCAATCACCAATCACTAAGCAATAATCACCAGTACCCAATCACCAATACCTATTACCCCATGGACATCCTTCCCGATATTGTATTGCAATACGCCGAACGGTTTTCTTCGCCGGAGGACGAGCTGTTGCAGGAAGTGCATGCCTTCACGGTGGCCAACCATCCCAAGGCGCATATGATCAGCGGTAAGGTACAGGGCAAGTTCCTGAAGATGATCTCCTGTATGATCAGGCCGCGGCGGGTGCTGGAGATTGGCACCTTTACGGGCTATAGTGCACTTTGCCTTGCCAAGGGGTTGGCAATAGATGGCGAGCTGCATACGTTAGAACTAAGGGAAACCGATGCGCAGACGGCTTTAGGCTTTTTCAACCGTTCCCCGTACCGCCAGCAGATAAAACTGCATATAGGTGATGCAATGGAAAAGCTTGGAGAACTGGAGGAGGAGTGGGATTTGGTCTTCATAGATGCCGACAAGACCCGGTACCTGGCTTATTTAACCGAAATTCTACCCAAAGTGCGGGTAAACGGTTTTATTTTCGTGGACAATACACTCTTTCACGGACAGGTATTGGAACCCGAAATCAAAGGCAAGAATGCCAGGGCCATACAGGCTTTCAACGAACAACTGCAACAGGTACCCGGCATCGAGTATGTGTTGCTACCCCTTCGGGATGGATTAACGATGATTAGAAAGGTTGCATAAGTTGGATGGTTCAACAGGCAGTGAAGCAGGAATAGTGTGTGTGAATGAAACCTTTAACCTTAAACTGTAAAACCCAAAAAC
>NZ_MTFE01000010.1:4365288-4407321 GCF_001953305.1 Cnuella takakiae | reverse complement strand
CCTGCCGCTATTCCTCGGTATTTTAATGGCCGCTCAAGCAAGCTTTGCCCAACCGGCTTCCGTGATCCGTTCCTACGTTACCCAATTCAAGGATATTGCAATCGAAGAAATGAAACGCACCGGTGTGCCGGCATCCATCACGCTGGCGCAGGGTATTCACGAAACGATGGCCGGTACCTCGGTGCTGGTGCGCAAATCAAATAACCATTTTGGTATCAAGTGCAAAGAAACCTGGACGGGTGCCTCGGTAAACCACGATGATGATGCACCGCAGGAATGTTTCCGTAAATACGACAATGCCTTTGATTCTTACCGCGATCATTCGGATTTCCTGAAAACCCGCAAGCACTACAATGCCCTGTTTTCGCTCGATCCTACCGATTATGAAAGCTGGGCTTATGGCCTCAAAAAGGCTGGCTATGCCACCAACCCCAAATACCCGCAGATCCTCATCAAGCTGATTCGCGATTACAACCTCCACGATTATACCCTTGTGGCCATGGGGCAGAAAACCGAGGGCCCGGATGTGCTATGGGCACAGGGCATCACCACGCCCGCTGCAAGCCAGCCGGTGGCTGCGGTTGCCCGCACCGTGGTTGCCGAACCGGCAGCGCTCCCTGCACCCATCATGCCCCTGTATCCATCGGGTGTTTTCCGGATCAACGATACCAAGGTTAAGTATATCACCAAAGGCACATCTTACCTCCAGGTAGCCGAGGAACATAATATGCCGCTTTCGCGCCTGTTCGACTTCAACGATATGGCGCCCCAGGAAACTGCTGATGCCGATGGCCTGTTGTACCTGCAGCGTAAGCGCAAGTCGGGCAACAACGAAACCCACAAAGTTGGTTTTGGCGAAACCCTGTACAGCATTGCCCAGTCAGAAGGCATCCGTTTGGAAAGCCTGCTGGCACTCAACCACCTCCAGCCTAGCCAGCAGCCCGAAATTGGTGAAACCCTTTATCTCAAACACAAAGCTGCCGGCATGCCCCGCCTTGCAACTACTATGGCCAAGGCCGACCTGCCCCAGGTAGTGCAGCAATCGGTGCAGCAGGCCGGTGGCCCCGCGCAGCCCGTCAATATGGTGCCCCTGCAAGCCAGTGAGCCCACAGGTGGCTCCTATACCGAACACATTGTTCAGCCCAAAGAGACCCTTTACGCCATCTCCAGGAAATATTCTGTAAGCATTGAAGAAATCATGAAGTGGAACGACATGCAGGACATGAACCTGCGCAGCGGTCAGGCACTTCGCATCCGGAAATAATGGAAAAAGTACGTGTAAAAGACAAGGAGTTTGGCCCCTACCTTACCGAGGCGGTCATCGCAGCGAAAGTAAAGGAGTTGGCCGATGCGCTCAACCGCGATTATGCAGGCAAAAAGCCCCTGTTTATCGCCATCCTCAACGGGTCGTTTATGTTTGCATCCGACCTGTTCAAACAAATCAATATCGATGCGGAAATATCCTTTATCAAACTGGCCTCCTACAAAGGCATGAAGAGCAGTGGCAACGTGATCACGGCCATCGGTTTGGAACAGGACCTCTATGCCCGCGACGTGATCATCGTGGAAGACATCGTGGACACAGGCAAGACCCTGCACCACTTCCTGCCACAGTTGCAGCACCAGCAACCGGCATCGCTGCGTATTGCCGCCCTGCTGCATAAACCCGAGGCAACACAGTTTCCGCTCCAGATCGATTACGTGGGCTTTGCCATCCCCAACAAGTTCGTGGTAGGCTATGGCCTCGACTACGATGGACTGGGACGGAATTTGAAGGAGATTTACCAACTTGCTTAATGTAGGTTTATAGTTTTTGGTTTATGGTTTTTAGTTAGACAAGCAGTTGTTAACTAAAAACCATAAACTAAACACCAAAGACGCCTTCCCACTCACTTCCCCGCTATTTTGTACTTTGGCAGTTAATCTGTCTGCTTTGAATAACCGCCTACCGTTATGGCTCTGTTGTTTGCTGCTGCCCTTTTGGGGTTTTGGCCAGCAGGTATATATCCGTGGCGAGGTGACCGACGAGCACGGAAAGCCCCTGGCCAACGTGGCCATTTTGCAGCACAGTACGGGTTATGTTATTCGTGCCGGTGCAGCCGGTGGCTTTGGTATTCTTTCCAACAGGCATGTAGATACGCTTACCTTCAGCATGGATGGCTTTCTGAGTCGCCGGCTCCCTGCCCGGGCCAACGAATACCTTAAAGTGGAGCTGAAGCGCAAACCCGCCACGGCGGGCTCCATGAGCCGGTTGGCCTCTTTTACCCAGAATCTTTCCCGCGATTTTCAGCAGCCCTGGCTTACCGGTAATGAGACCTATGTTTCGTTGGTGGAAAATGGCTTTGTGCCTTCGGGTGCTTTTCCATCCACCGGTATACGCCTCAACGTGGACCGCGCCTCTTACAGCAATGTGCGACGTTTCCTGAAAATGAATACTCCCGTTCCGCCCGATGCGGTGCGCATTGAGGAAATGATCAATTACTTTAATTTCCGGTACGAAGAGCCGCCGCCTGGAGAAACCTTTTCCGTCAAATCTCTACTCACCAACTGCCCCTGGAACAGCCAGAACCAGCTGATGCTGGTTCAGTTGGCCTCCCGCAAAATCGCTCCCGACAGCCTGCCGCCAAGCCATCTTACTTTTCTAATAGATGTTTCCGGAAGTATGGATATGCCCAACCGCCTGCCCCTGCTGAAGTCAGGGTTTCGTAGCCTGGTGCAAAACCTCCGCGACAAAGACTCTGTAAGCATCGTGGTGTATGGCGGAACGATAGGGGTGTGGCTACCCACTGCCGGGGGCAATGAAAAAGAAAAAATTTTCCGGGCAATTGACAGCCTGGAGCCGGGCGGATCTACGCCGGGTGAGTCGGGGGTAAAACTGGCCTACAGTGTGGCCCAAAATCATTTTATCAAAAACGGCAACAACCGGGTGATCCTTGCCACCGATGGCGATTTCAACGTAGGCCTCCGCTCCGAAGCAGAACTGGAAAACCTGATTGCTACCCAAACCCGTGCGGGGGTATACCTTACCTGCCTGGGCGTGGGTATGGGCAATTACAAGGATTCAAGGATACAGGCCCTGGCGCAAAAAGGGCACGGCAATTTTGCCTACATCGACAGCTATGCCGAAGCCGAAAAGGTGCTGCTACACGAGTTCATGCAAACCCTTTATACCGTTGCGGATAATGCCTCCTTTACCGTTCACTTCGACCCGGCTTTTGTAAAGCACTACCGACTGATTGGTTTTGATAATAAAGTAGGCGCCATCCACGACCCGCTGGCTACCATCGAAGGTGGCGAGATTGGCTCGGCCTATGCCTCCCTGCTGCTGTTTGAACTGGAGCCCCAGGTAGCCGATCTGCACCAAACCATTCCCGCCCGTTTTCATATACAGTACCACTTGCCGGGGGACGGCAAAATGCTGCAGCGGGATTTTGCTAAGCCTATTAATTTCATCCCGTGGACTGCCCTGGAAAAGGAGTACCAACTGGCAGGTTCGGTTGCGCTGTTTGGCATGCTGCTGCGCAATAGCCGTTATACCCGCAACCTTGATTTTGAAGATGTACTGCGACTGGCAAGACCTGCCCTTGGCAACGGCAATCCTTCCCAACTGGAGTTCATCACGCTCGTGCAGCAGGCAAGGCATATATATGGTAAAAGGAAAAAGCGGAAATAATCGCCAAAGGCTCTGCTAATGGCCTGATGTACATTCTTAAATTTTACCGCTACCAATCTGGCCAAAGGTGCCAACGGGGCACGGTGCAGGCTATCTCCATAGGTATTATCTCCCTGCAGTATGGAGAACATCCATTATCCTGGTCTCCACCTCTAGGCCGCAATAGGTCATGCAGTTAATGGCTATTTGGGAAAAAATTATCCCGTTGTTGGGTTGCAGTTCATTGCTGTCGCTGGAAACATTGCAGCCGCCGCTGCTGGCCACCTGTTGGTTGGCCTTATGCAAAATAAAATGCGGTTCGCGCTTGCCGTCTTCGGCTATGGTTATCAGTTAGTCGTTGAGTTCAACTAGCTTCCAATACTTTTCGGTAGGCGTGTTGGGGTTCTTGCTGGCAGTAGGTGCGGTGGTAGTGGCGGGTGTTTTGCAATTATAACCTGTCAGTGCAACCACAACCAAGCTGTACAAGCATCGGTATTTCATCCAACAGTTTTGATACAAGAAACCAACAAAAAAAAGGCTGCTCCTATTTGCATCCAAACGTTGGGTGACCAGGGCTGCAACAGATTTTTCAACTACGTTTTTTGTGGCGAGTTTGTAGTCCTCTAAAATATTGTTTCGATTTGAACCCTTTTAATATTGGTGAAAATCAAACAAAATTAAAGTAGTAAAAAAAAGTTTGATGTTTAGCCTGCAATGTAGCTGACCGCTGTACGTATGGAGGGCCGATGCCTTTAATTTAGCAGCATACAGCCTACTAACCCTTATACTAAGGCATACGCAAACATGACAGACCATCCGATTTTTGTGGGTGAAAGCACTCCGGCAACACAGGCAGAGCTGGCAAAAGTGTATGGCTACTTCAACCTTTTGCCTGTAGCTGTGGCAGTATTCCTGGGACCTTCCCAGGTTGTTGATTTTGTAAATCCCGCCTATTGCCAGCTCATTAGCAAAAACGCTTCCGATGTTTTGGGTAAATCGCTTTTTTCCATTTACCCCGAACTGAAAGGCAGCGGTATTGATGAAATTCATCAGCGGGTGATGCGCACCGGTATAGCCGAACAAATAGAAGAGAACCCGGCATCCTACCTGGTAAACGGCGTGCTGTACCATGGTTATTTCAATACGCGGTTTCAGCCCCTGCAGGATGAACAGGGCCAAACCATCGGTTTGCTGGTGTCAGGTTATGATGTAACGGAAACGGTAAAGGCAAAAAAGCGCAACGAGCAAAGGGAGGAACTGTTGCAAAAAGCCAAGGAGCAAATGGAGTTGGGCATCAACACCGGAAGGGTAGGATTGTGGTACTGGGATGCTCTTACCGATACCCTGAGTTGGAGCCAGGAACAGTTGCAGCTTTTTGGCCTCACCGATCACACCGGTATCAACAGGGTAGCCGATTTCCACCGCTTTGTATTGCCCGAAGACCTGCAGCAGATGTACGAAAGCCAGGAAGGAATCCAGGCAGCAACCACCGATTATGCCTACAAGTTCCGGATCAGGCGGGCGGATGGTGCCCTGCGGTGGTTACAAGCCCGGTCGCGCACTTCTTTTGATCCTTCCGGTAACCTGGTCTATATCAGCGGGATTAATATTGATATTACAGAACAGGAAGAGATCAGGCAACAACTGGAAGCCAGCGAACGACGCTTCCGGTCACTGGCCGAAAATTCGCCAGATGTGATCACCCGCCATGGGCGGGATTTTCACTACCTCTATGTAAGCCCACAAATTGAAAGCTATACCGGCCATAAACCCGAAGAGTTCCTTGGCCGCAGTTACCAGGAAGTGGGTTTCCCTGATTCCCTCTGCCGTGTTTTTGACGAAGCCCTTGCTTATGTTTTCAGTACTGGCCGCAAGCACCAGGTTTCCTACAGTATGCCTGGCGACAACCGCCATGTTTTTTCACGCTTCACACCCGAGCTGGATGAAAATGGTGCAGTTGATTCTGTACTGATCATCTCCACCGATATCACGGAAATAAAGAAGACTGAGTTGGAACAGCGTAAGCTGGCAACCCAACTACAGCTTGCTACCGATTCGGCCAATGTGGGCACCTGGTGGTACAATGTGCAAACGGGTGAGTTGGAGTGGTCGGCACTCCATAAAAAGATGTGGGGCTATCCCGAAGACCGTAGCGGGTTTGTATTTGCCGACTGGCACAACTGCATACACCAAGCCGACCAGGGCGAGGTGCTGGCCCTGATGGAACAATCCAAAGCGCAAGGGTTACAGTTCAATGCTACCTATCGCATTGAGCCTGCAGGCGGTAGTCGGCGTTGGATACGGTCGGTAGGTCAATACCAGTTTAACGAAAAAGGTGAAGCCCTTGCCGTAACAGGGATCAGCATCGATATCACTGAGCAGAAGCTGGTGGAAGAACAGTTGAAAGCCAAGGAAGAGCATCTCTCCCTGGCTCTTGAAGGCGGCGAACTGGGTACCTACGATTTTTACCTCCAGAGTGGGCAGGTGGTGTGGAGCGAAAAGACGCGGAGCTTTTTTGGTGTGGATTTCGAGGCTCCCGTTACTCTCGAACTCTTTTACAAGGCTATCCATCCCGATGACCGCGACCGCATCGTTGCCACCACCACCGGGGCCATGCAATTCGGCAGCGGAGGCAATTTCGACGAAGAGTTCCGGGTAGTGCACCTGCAGGATGGGCAGATTCGTTGGATACGTTCCAGGGGCAGGGTATTTTTTGATGAAACCGGTCAGCCCCGCCGCTTTATTGGTGTGGTGCAGAAAGTGTCGCGTTATAAAGAAATAATGGCCCAGTTGCAAGAAGGTCGCGAAAGGCTGCAGGCTGCGCTTAATGCTTCCAACACAGGTACTTTCCGGTGGAATATTCAAACCAACGAGCTGAGCTGGGATGAAAACCTGGACCGCTTGTTTGGCCTGCGGCAGGGCGAAAAGGTGCAAAACCTGGATGAGTTTATGAGCTGTGTGCATCCTGGCGATCGCGATAGGGTAGCAGCCGCCTGTAGGCGCTGTGCTCTTGAAGCCGCCGATTTTGATGAATCGTTTAGGGTAGTATGGCCCGATGGCAGTATCCATTGGCTGGCAGACAAGGGAAAGACCCTGACCAGTGCTGACGGCAAGCCGCTTTTTCTGACCGGCGCCTGTGTAGATATTACCGAACGCAAACAATCGGAACAGGCACTTGCTGCTAACGAAGAGCGGTTTCGCACCCTGGGTAATTCCAGTGCCCAACTGGCCTGGATGGCCGATGCCAATGGGTTTATTTACTGGTACAACGACCGCTGGTATGCATATACCGGTTCCGATTTAGCAATCATGCAGGGCTGGGGCTGGCAGCAGGTGCACCACCCCGATCATGTAAGCAGGGTGGTAAGTTTTGTACAGGCTGCCTGGACAAAGGATGAACCCTGGGAGCTTACTTTCCCCTTGCGCCGGCACGATGGGGTGTACCGCTGGTTTCTCACCCGTGCCTATCCCATCAAAGATGCGGAGGGCAAAGTGGTGCAGTGGATTGGTACCAACACTGATATCAATGAGCAGCTGGAAACCCAGCAGGCTTTGCGCCAGAGCGAATCGGAGCTAAGGGTGCTGGCCGACTTTCAGCCACAGATCGTGTGGACGGCCAACAAGGCGGGATTGTTGGATTACATAAATAAAAGGTGGGAAGAATTCACCGGCAGCCCTTCGGAAGCCGCTTTCGGCGCAGGCTGGCACCACTGGGTTCATGCCGATGACCTGGAAGTTGCCCTCGCCAGCTGGAACCTGTCGGTAGCTACCGGGCAGTACTACGAAGTGGAATCGCGTATACGCCGCCATGATGGTGTTTACCGTTGGTACCTCAACAGGGGCCAGGCACTGCATGATGAAAAGGGCAACATCATCAAATGGTTGGGTACCATCACCGACATTCACGACCGTAAAACCATGGCGGTGCAGCTAGAAGCCCTGGTGAAAGAACGTACCCGGGCCCTGCAACGCTCCAATGAAGACCTGCAGCAGTTTGCTCATGTGGCCTCTCACGACCTGAAAGAGCCTGTGCGCAAAATGAAGACATTTAGTTCCATGCTGGAAATGGAGTTGGGCCAAAACCTGAGTGCAAGGGCCAAAACCTATTTTGAAAAAATGAATAGCGCCACCGACCGTATGTTTTCCATGATCAGTGGTGTATTGGCCTATTCTACTTTCAATGCGGTAGAAGAAACTTTCCAGCCTGTTAACCTGAATGTAATCCTGGAACAAATAGGCGCAGATCTGGAACTGCCCATGCAGGAAAAAGGAGCTATCCTGGAAGTAGGGCAAATGCCTAACGTATCAGGCGTACCGCTTTTACTTTATCAATTATTTTATAACCTGATCAATAATTCCTTGAAGTTTACCCGAACAGGTGTTATTCCCATTATTACCATTACAGCCGAAACCGGTACCCTTCACAAATCTCCAGCAGCTATTATAAAGGTTGCAGATAACGGCATTGGCTTTGACCAGCAGTATGCCGGCCAGATATTCAACACCTTTACCCGACTTCATTCCAAAGATGATTTTGAAGGCAATGGTCTTGGTTTGGCGCTTTGTAAGAAAATCGCGGAGCGGCATGGTGGCACCATTACGGCAGTGGGAGTGGAAGGGCGTGGTGCCACCTTTACAGTGGTGCTGCCCCGGTAGTCTTGCTGCGAGTTGGTTGCTGAATTGGTTGAATGCCCATGGTAAACTGGCAACAATAGCCAACCTAATATCCGAAACTAAAAAGAGGCCCTCAGGCCTCTTTTTCAATTTATTGGAACATTTCCCGAACCTTATCGAAAAACGATTTTTGATTCTTGTCGGGATTGGGCTGGAAATTGGGCGATTTCGCCAGCTTTTCCAGCATCGACTTTTCTTCGCTCGTCAGCTCCTGGGGCGTCCAGATATTTACGTGTACCAGCTGGTCGCCTTTCTCGTAGCTGTTTACCGCAGGGAAGCCCTTGCCTTTGAGGCGGAAGATCTTACCACTTTGTGTGCCTGCGGGAATTTTGATCTTGGCCCGGCCATCGATGGTAGGCACTTCCACGTTGGCGCCAAAGGCTGCTTCGGGGAAGGAGAGGTGCAGGTCGAATACTACGTTGAGGCCCTCCCGCTGGAGTTCCTTGTGTGGTTCTTCCTCTACCAGGATGATGAGGTCGCCGGGAGCACCGCCACGTTCGCCGGCATTGCCGCGGCCGCTGATATTGAGCTGCATACCTTCCTGCACACCCGCCGGGATGTCGATGGTAACGGTTTCTTCGCCGTACACGCGGCCTTCGCCTTTACAGCTGCCGCATTTGGCGGTGATGGTGCTGCCTTCGCCGTTACAGTTAGGGCAGGTGGTTACGGTTTGCATCTGTCCCAGGAAGGTGCTAGTAACCTTACGTACCTGGCCACTGCCACCGCAGGTGCCGCAGGTTTGTACGCTGCCGCTGTCCTTTGCGCCGCTGCCGTTACAGGTAGTACAGCCTACATATTTTTTTACCTTGATGTTTTTGGTTACACCCTTGGCAATTTCTTCGTAAGTAAGTTTAAGCTTGATGCGGAGGTTGGAACCACGGGTGCCACGGGCACGCTGGCTGCCACGGCCACCGCCGCCTCTTGCGCCGCCGTTGAAGAAGGAGCCGAACACGTCTTCGCCAAAGATGTCGCCAAACTGGCTGAAGATGTCGTCCATGTTCATGCCGCCGCCATAACCGCCATTACCACGGCCGTTGCCGCTAACGCCGGCATGGCCAAAGCGGTCGTATTGCGCTTTCTTGTCGGCATCGCTGAGCACCTCGTAGGCTTCAGCAGCCTCCTTGAATTTTTCTTCGGCAGTTTTATCCCCGGGGTTGCGGTCGGGGTGGTATTGCATGGCCACCTTGCGGTACGCTTTCTTGATCTCGTCCGCGGCGGCTGTTTTGCCAACACCTAATACTTCGTAGTAATCTCTTTTAGACATAAAAAGTTAATTAGCCAATTAGCTAATGTGCTAATTAGCTAATGATCGGGAATCGTTGATTGTAGTTGCTTTTTAGCACATTGGCTAATTGGCACATTATCAAATTATTTACCTACCACCACTTTCGCGTAACGGATGATTTTATCGTGCAGGTAATAACCTTTGATCACTTCATCTACCACCTTGCCTTTCAGTTCCGCACCGGCTTCAATTTCGGTGATGGCTTCGTGCAGGTCGGCGTTGAACTCCTGGCCTTTAGCGTCCATGGGTTTTACACCTTTATTGGTAAGTGTTTGGCGCAGCTTGTTGAACACCAGCTGGATGCCTTCCCTGATGGGGCCCAGGTCTTCGGCTTTGTCCATGGTCCGCTCGGCACGCTCGCAGTCGTCGAGTACTTCCAGCAGGTCGGTTACTACGTCCTTGCTGGCGGTTTGAATCAGCTCGATGCGTTCCTTGGCGGTACGGCGCCGGAAGTTGTCGAACTCCGCAGCCTGGCGCAGGTATTTGTCCTTCAGTTCATCTACCTGAGCTTTCAGCTGCGCCGTTTCGTCAATGCTTTGCTCGGCGGCAGGTGCCTGGGTATCTTCCGTGGTCTCTGCGGCAGTATTGTTTTCTGTTCCGTTGGTCTCTTGTTCCTGGAATTCCTGGTGCTTCATATCAAAACAAAAAATTGAGTGCAAAGGTAGCGGTCAAATGGTTTGCCAATGGTATGGGTTGGGACAAATTGTCCGAATGCGGCGGCAGAACCTGTAAACTTAACGGCTTTCCGTTCTTCGTGTCAGGAAAGAAGCCGTAAAAAGCTTTGACTGGCTTCTGCTGTCAGGTAGGGGTGCCCGTGCATTTTAACAGGTGCCAACCCCCCTTTTCCAAAAATCCTTTTATAATCCTGCAAATTGGTGGTTCCTTTGCGCCCTTATGGCAACCGTACATTTAAAAAGAAAAATCGCCCAGCGGATCGCCAACGGGCATCCCTGGATCTTTGCCAACGAAGTGGAACGTGTTGAAGGCAACCCCGAGCCGGGTAGCGTGGTGCCGGTTTTATACCACGATGGCAAGTTTGCCGGCCAGGGTTATATCAACGAGCAGAGCCAGATCATGGTGCGCCTGCTTACCCGCGAAAAGAGCGATGTGGTAAACGAGGAATATTTCCTCCGTAAAATACAGGAGTGCTGGACCTACCGCCAGCAACTGGGTTATGTTGAAAACTGCCGCCTTGTTTTTGGCGAAGCCGATGGCATGCCCCAACTGATTATTGATAAATTCAATGATCATTTCGTGATCCAAACCCTTGCACTGGGTATTGACAAATGGAAGCCGGCGATTGTAAAAGCGCTGAATACCGTTTTCCAACCCAAGGGCATCTACGAACGCAACGACGTGCCGGTACGCGAATTGGAAGGTTTGCCCCAGCAAAAAGGTTTCCTGTCTGCGCCTTTCGATACCAAGATCATCATCAACGAAAATGGCCTGAAGTTTCATGTGGACATTGAAAATGGCCAGAAGACCGGCTATTTCCTTGACCAGCAGGACAACCGCCGCGCCATCCAGCATATTGTAAAAGGCGCCGATGTGCTGGGCGCTTTTACCTATACCGGCACTTTTGAAATACACGCCGGTTTCTACGGCGCAAAGAGCGTATTGGGACTGGATATTTCGGAAAATGCCGTGCAGCAGGCAAACAAGAATGCCGCCCTCAACGGACTCCAGGATGTGGTGAAATTTGAAACCGCCAATGCTTTTGACGTGCTGAAGCAGTGGGGTAGAGACGGGCGCCAGTACGACGTGGTAATGCTCGATCCGCCAGCTTTTACCAAGAGCCGCGCTAATATCCAAAAGGCTATTACGGGTTACAAGGAGATCAACCTGCGGGGAATGAAGCTGGTGAAAAAAGGTGGTTTCCTGGTTACTTCCAGCTGTACCAACCTGGTAAACCAGGAGCTGTTTTTACAAACCATCGAGATGGCTGCCAAGGATGCCCGCAGGCCCATCCGCCAGGTGACCTTTCAGAACCAGTCTTCCGACCACCCCATCATCTGGGGTATGGAAAACACGCACTACCTGAAGTTTTTGATTGTGCAGGTGGGGTGAGGAGTGAGGAGTAGTGAGTGATGAGTGATGAAAACCTAGATAAAAGAAGAGGCCGGCAGTTATCTGCCGACCTCTTCTTTTATCTTCAAACATTTGCTTTAACTATTCATCATTCATTACTCATCACTCACCATCTCACTTGCTCACCTGGAACTTTCCCGACTCCACCAGCTTTCCGGCTTTATCATATAATTGGTAGATATAGATGCCGCGATTAAAATCGTTCAGGTTGATGGTTGATTTGGAACTGATATTACTCGCTTCAAACATTTTCTTGCCCAAAAAGCTATATACCTGAATGGAATAACCACGGTCGTAACTTTTCTGAAAGTCGAACGACACGATACTGGTAGCCGGGTTGGGATAGAACCTCAAAATGGGCGCCGCATCAAAACCTGAGGTTTTGGGCTGGGCAGCCAGGTTAAAAACGGTTATCAGTAAAACGGACAGTATAAGTAAAACTCTCTTCAACGAACCCCCTCTTGGTTTATTATGAGCAAATTAGATTTTTTGCATACAAGTGCAAAGGGTTTGCCGAAAAAGTAGAAGATTTTGTCAAACAGTTAAGGGTAATTCCTCAAGTGTTTTAAGGATTAGTGTAAAATTGGGCTGTTGGCCTGCATCTTCCAATACTTCGGCGTAGCGTACCACTCCTTCGCGGTCAATAACAAATGCTGCTCTTTTTGACACACCTTTCATGCCAAAGAACTCGCTGTACAGGGCGCCATAAGCCGCAGAAACCTCCTTATTGAAATCGCTGAGCAGCTCGAAATTGTATTGCTGGTCTTCTTTGTACTTGGCGAGGGTAAACAGCGAATCAATGGAAATGCCGATCACCTTTGTTTCCAGGTTGTTGTAACGCGCCATTTCATCGCGAACACTGCACAGTTCCGCGGTGCACACCGAAGAAAAAGCCAGGGGGAAAAACAGGAGTACCACGTTTTGCCCTTTAAAAGAGGAAAGGCTTACCGGTTGTTTTTCAATGTTTACGAGGGTAAAGTCGGGTGCTTGCTGACCGATTTGAATTGCCATATTGATTGCATTATTTGTTCAAGCAACAATTATTGCCTGAATTAAGTTGTAAAATAAAAAGTATCAAAGGCCATAGATAAACTGGTATTTGGTCTCCAGGTAGTGGAGAAAAACACTGGCATCCAAAGCCTTGCTACTAACCTGGGTACATAGTTCCTCGCTCGTATGCAACCTCCCGCTGGCATGTACTTTTTCGCGTAGCCAGGACAGCAGGTTGGCGGTGTTTCCGTTTTTGATTTCGCTTACCAAACCCGCATTGGCCTCCGTTGCGGCGTGGTAGAATTGTGCGGCATAAAAGGAACCCAAACTGTAGGTAGGGAAGTAGCCAAAGGAACCATGGCTCCAGTGTACGTCCTGAAGGCAACCCCGCTTATCGTCCGGTACGGTGATGCCCAGGTACTTTTGATAGTGCTCGTTCCAGTATGCCGGTATATCGGCAGTAGCCAGGCTGCCATCCAGCAGTTGCTTTTCCAGTTCGTACCGGATGGCTACATGAAAGTGATAGGTGATTTCGTCGGCTTCCGTGCGGATAAGCGATGGCTGTACTTTGTTGATGCCCCGGTAAAAAGTATCAAGGTCAATATCCCCTAACTGATCTGGAAAATAACGTTTCAGTTCGGGCAGGAAGTGCTGCCAGAAGCCGCGGCTGCGGCCGACATTGTTTTCCCATAACCGCGATTGCGATTCATGAATGGAGTAGGAGCAGGCTTCTCCTGAGGGCAGCCCATAACCTTCCGTGGGCAAGCCTTGTTCGTATAATGCATGACCTACTTCGTGGATGGTGCTCCAGGTCATGTTGGCAAAATCCTGTTCATCTACCCGGGTGGTGATGCGCACATCCTGCGGGTTGAAGGAAGTAGAGAACGGGTGTTCGCTGATATCCTGCCGTCCAGCCGCCAGGTCATAGTTCAGTTGCTGCACCAGCCACATACCCCATTCCCATTGCTTGTCTTTGGGGTAAGTTTTTTGCAAAAATGCATCCGCTACTTGTGGACGGCTGGTGATGCGGTCCAACAGGTTTTTAAGCTGCGGCAGGATGGCTGCAAAACTCCGGTCGATCCCCTCTACGGTAGCGCCTTTTTCATACTCATTGAGTAAGGCATTGTAGGGGTGGCCTGTATAACCCAGCAGGCTTGCTTCCTGCTTTTTCAACTGCAGCAAGGCATCCAGGTCTTTTTCAAAAACGCCAAAGTTGTTGGCCTTTCGGGCTTCCATCCAGGCGTGAAAGGCCTTGTTGATGGCATCGGACAGTTGGCGTACAAATGCCGCGGGGTATTTCTGTTGTTTGGAAAAGTCCTCCCAGGTGAGTTGCACATTTTTCTGTTCTGCAGGTGTCAAGCCATCGCTGCCCTGTAGTTCATGCAGCAGGGCGCCCAGCTTTTCGGAGGTGGCCATGCGGTGGGCAATTTCGGACAAGGTGCTAAGCTGCCGGCCACGAAACTCCGCGCCTTTGGCGGGCAGGTAGGTTTCCTGGTCCCACTGCAAAACGGCACCGGTAAAACGCACATCGGCCAGCTGGGCCATTTCTTCCTGATACTGCTGGTAAAGCTCCCGGGTATTTGACATGGGGCAAAACTAAGGGGTTGGATGTTTGCAAGGGAATGGACAATGGGAAATCGACCATGGACAATGGTCCATAGTCCATGGTCGATACTCCGGGGTTTCCCTTTACTTTTGATTGATAGCTAAAACCAATACCAGCCCGATGAACATCAATGATATCCTGCTGCATATAGAACGATTTGCGGCTCCCGAACTGCAGGAGGACTGGGACAATGCAGGCCTGATTACCGGGCAGCGGGGCTGGGCATGTACCGGTGCCCTTATCTGCCTCGATGCTACCGTGGAGGTGATCCGCGAGGCGGTGCAAAAAGGCTGCAACCTCGTTATTGCCCATCATCCTATTGTTTTCAAAGGACTCAAAAAGCTTAATGGCAAAAACTATATCGAGCAGGCGGTGATCGAAGCCATCAAAGGGGATATTGCCATTTATGCAGCCCATACAAACCTCGATAACGTGGTGCTGGGGGTAAATGGAAAAATTGCCGAAAAGCTGGGTTTAGAAAATATAACCATCCTCAGCCCAAAGCGAAAGGTGCTCCGCCGCCTCATCACTTTTGCGCCCCTTGATAAAGCTGAAGACGTTAGGCAGGCCCTTTTTGCCGGGGGCGCCGGCCATATTGGCCAGTATGCCGAATGCAGTTTCAACAGTGAAGGCACCGGAACCTTCAAGGCGGAGGAAGGCGCCAATCCCTATGTGGGTGAAGTGGGCAAGCGGCACGAAGAACGGGAAGCCAAGATCGAAATTGTTTATCCCTATTACCTCGAGTACCAGATCATCAAGGCGTTAAAAGACAACCATCCCTACGAGGAGGTAGCCTACGATATTTTTACCATGGAAAACGTACACCAGGGTATCGGTTCTGGGGTGATTGGCGAACTGCCGGAAGCCATGGATGAAGCTTCTTTTTTAAAACAACTAAAAGAAACCTTCCGGGTGCCGGTGGTGCGTCATACTGCACTGCAGGGCAAGCCCATAAAAAAGGTAGCCGTTTGCGGTGGTGCCGGTTCTTTCCTTTCCGGGACTGCACTTGCACAGGGCGCAGATATTTATATTACGGCCGATGTTAAATACCACGAGTTCTTCGATGCCGAAGGCCGCATGGTGCTGGCTGATATCGGTCACTACGAAAGCGAGCAGTTTACCGTCGACCTGCTGTATGACCTTTTGGTAGGAAAAATCCCTACCTTTGCCGTCCTTAAAACAAGCGTGGATACCAATCCGGTGCGGTATTTTTCGTGAATGGTGAATCGGGAATGGTGAATGTAATACATTCCCAATACCTTGGTTCCCATTGACAATTGACCATTTACCATTGCCCATTCACGTTTCACGACAACAAAAACACACATTCCCAATATGGCTAACGTAAAAGAGTTTTCGGTTGAAGAAAAGCTCACTTCCCTGGTGACGCTGCAGAAAATCGAATCCAAGCTGGATGAAATCCGTATCCTGAAAGGCGAGCTTCCCATTGAAGTGGCCGACCTCGAAGACGAGATCCAGGGCTTGCATGCCCGCCAGCTGCGTGTGGAAGAAGAGATAAACGGTATTACCGAGTTCATTGAGCAAAAGCGCAACGCGATTAAGGACGCCCAGGAGCTGATCGCTAAATACGAAAAGCAAAGCGAAAACGTAAAAAACAACCGCGAGTTCGAAGCCATTAACAAGGAAATCGAAATGCAGCAGTTGGAAGTGAAGCTTTGCGAAAAGCACATCAAAGACGCCAACGAGGAGATTTCCGAGAAAGCCGTGCTGCTGGAAAAAGCTAAAAAGGCCATCGCCAGCAAAGAAGGTGTACTCAACAGCAAAAAAGGCGAGCTGGAAAAAATCATCGCTTCTACCGAAGAGGAAGAAACCCAGTACAGCACTAGGGCTGAAACCGCGAGCAAAGACGTAGATCCACGCCTGCTGGCTTCTTATATCAAAATTCGCAACAACTACCGCAATGGCCTTGCTGTTGTGCCCGTTGAGCGTGATGCCTGCGGCGGTTGCTTCTACAGCATCCCTCCCCAAAAGCAGAGCGAGATCAAACAGCGCAAAAAGATCATGGTTTGCGAAAACTGTGGCCGCATCCTGGTTGATGCCGACCTTAACGACAGCATCGAAGTAAAATAAGCGGACTTCCGGTTGCCAGTTGCTGGTTTCGGGATCCGTGCAGATAATATAGGGCCGTTCCATTGGGAGCGGCTTTTTTTATCATATCTCTATCGAATTGCACCCGCCAATATGGGGTGCTTTGATTAATTTGCCGCTCCGCAAAAAGGTGGTTGCAGCGGGCATTTGCAATCCTGTTTTTTCTGCAAAAGCTTTATTGCCGGCACCTTTCGGGTACTTCCTATGCTAAAGAAACTGCTGATAAACAATTACGCCATCATCGACGAGCTGGAAATTGACTTTTCCGGCAACCTCAACATACTTACAGGTGAAACTGGTGCGGGTAAGTCCATCATCATGGGCGCCCTCGGCCTGATCCTGGGACAGCGTGCCGAAACCGGCTCGCTGCGCAACCGCGAACGCAAGTGCGTGGTGGAAGGTGTTTTTTCCAACGATAATGATGGCGTGGCCGAGTTGCTCCGCGAAGCCGACCTCGACCCCGAAGAAGCCGAAGTGGTGGTACGCCGCGAAATACAACCCAGCGGCAAGAGCCGCGCTTTTGTAAACGATACACCTGTAAACCTGTCGCAGCTGCAGCAGGTAACCAATATGCTGGTAGACCTGCACCAGCAGTTTGATACCCTGGAGCTGGGCGAAAGCGATTTTCAGCGCGAAGTGCTGGATGCACTTGGCGGAAATGCCGCCGCTATAAAAGCTTACCAGCGTCTTTACACCGATGCGCAGGCTGCCCGCCGCAGGTTTGAGGCCCTCCGCGAGCAAAAGACTCAATTTGACAAAGAGTTCGACTACCACCAGTTTCAGTTCAGCGAGCTGGATGAAGCTGGTTTTCGTCCCGACGAACTGGAAGAAAGTGAAACAGAACTGAAGCTGCTCAACAACGCCGAGGGCATCAAAACAGCACTGGCTAAAGGCTATTACGAGCTGGCTGAGAGCGAGGAACCCGTTACCCGCCAACTAAAAGCTTTGTACGCTTCCCTGCAGCAATATGCCGAGCTGCACCCGCTGCTGCCCGAGTTGGTAAAGCGCATTGAGTCGGCCTATATCGAACTGCAGGATATTGCCGACGAAGTAGACCGCGTACATGGCGATATCAATTTTGACCCCGCCACCATTGAGCAACTGAACGACCGGCTTTCTTTGGGTTATAAGCTCCTGAAAAAGCATGGGGTGAAAACCACCAACGAACTCCTGGCCATCCGCGATGCGCTGAACGAAAAGCTACAGGCGGTACTCAATATCGACGAGGCCATCCAAAAGGCGGAAGCAGAATACAAGCACCTGCTGTCCGAAGCCGAAGCTGCTGCCGAAAAGATTTCAGCCGCCCGTAAAAAGGTGGTGGCACCGCTCCAGGAAAAAGTGGATGCCATGCTGCGGCAGGTGGGGATGCCCAATGCCCGCATCCGCGTGGACATCAAGAAAGTTGGGCTCAATGCCACCGGTTTTGATGAAGTGGAGTTTTTGTTTGATGCCAACCGGAGCAACAATTTCAATCCCTTGCGGAAAGTGGCATCGGGTGGTGAACTGAGCCGACTGATGTTGTGTATCAAGTCGCTGGTCGCGCAAAGCATCGACCTGCCCACCCTGATCTTTGACGAGATCGATACCGGTATTTCGGGGGAAGCCGCCAAGCAGGTGGGCATCATCATGAAAGACCTGGCAGGTACACGCCAGGTAATCTGTATCACGCACCAGCCGCAGATTGCAGGCCGTGCCGATGCGCATTTCTTTGTGTATAAAAATACCAAGGCCGATACCGTGACCACGGGTGTGCGCATGCTCAGTACCGACGAACGCATTGTGGCCATTGCCCAAATGATGAGTGGCGAGAAGCCTTCGGCGGCGGCGCTGGAAAATGCACGCGAAATGGTGACCGCAGATTAATATGATCAGGGAATGATTTGTATGAACTTAAATCCTACTGCATTCCTGTTTGCGGGCTGTTTTAGCCCTATCGAAATGGCAAGTCTTTAATACCCTTTACTGAACAACCGTAATTTCGTATCATTAAGTATTCGTTTGTAGGGTTTCCGCTACAGGCAAACTGCAGGTTTTAAGGCATCGTCCTTTTTATTTGCAAGCCTGTAGATAATGTAGGCAGGTATTGGCTGCAGTCATCTTACAAATCTTTTAAAATCATAGAAATCTGCGGTTCAGGCTGCTTATGAAAAACGATATCATTCAAAACCTCCTCGACGCACTGGCGATTTCGCCGGAAAATATACCCCTGCGCATGCATGTGGCCAGCCTGTTGTTGCAGGACGGACTTTATGCCGATGCCGGTGAGCAGTACCAGCAGGTGCTCGAAATCAGCTATGGCAACCGCGAGGCAAAGTTGGGCCTGGCTGCCTGTTATTACGAAACAGGCAAGTACTCTGCTGCCACCATCATTTACGAGCAGCTTGCCGACGAGCTGCCCCTGACCGACCAAATCCGGTTTATCAAATGCCTGGTGCAGGAAAAAAGCATTGCCCATGCCGTTGACCTCTACCAGCGGGTACTGGCCATGCATCCCGGCTTCAGCGACCCCGAACTGGACAACCAGTTGCGCATGCCGGCACAGTCGCCCTTCGATTTCGACGAAGACGACGGCCTGCTCCCCGAAGACGACACCTGGTTTTTGCAAAAGCCTGATGTCAACTTCAGTCATGTGGGTGGCATGGAAAGGGTGAAACGAGAAATTTCGATGAAGATCATCGAACCCCTCCGCAACCCCGATCTGTATAAGGCTTTTGGCAAAAAAGCCGGTGGCGGCATCCTGCTGTATGGCCCTCCGGGTTGTGGCAAAACATTTATTGCAAAAGCCACCGCAGGTGAAATTGACGCCAAGTTCATCTCCATCGGTCTACACGACATACTGGATATGTGGATGGGCAACAGCGAAAAGAACCTCCACGAAATTTTTGAAATCGCCCGCCGCAATGCGCCCTGCGTGCTCTTTATTGATGAAGTGGACGCCATGGGTGCCAGCCGCAGCGATATGAAGGGCAATGCCCTCCGGCATGTCATCAACCAGTTCCTGGCCGAACTGGACGGCGTGGCAAGCAGCAACGAAGGCGTGCTGGTTTTGGCGGCTACCAATGCCCCCTGGAACGTAGACGCCGCTTTTCGCCGCCCCGGCCGCTTCGACCGGGTAATCTTTGTGGCGCCGCCCGACAAGGAAGCCCGCACCCAGATGCTGGACCAGATGCTGGCCGAAAAGCCGGTAGGTAAAATTGAAGCCGCCAAAGTTGCCGCGGCTACCGATAATTACTCCGGTGCCGACCTGAAAGCGGTAATCGATATCGCCATCGAAGAAAAACTGCAGGATTCACTGGCCAAGGGCGCCATTCAGCCTATTGAAACCAAAGACCTGCTGAAGGCAGCCAAACAGCATCGCGCCACCACCCTGGAGTGGCTGGCATCGGCACGTAACTACGCCCTGTATGCCAATGAGGCCGGGCTGTACGACGAAATTCTGCAATACCTAAAGCTGAAGAAATAATGGTAGATACCGGGGTGCTGCTGGACCGGGCAAGCCTGTTGCTGGAGCAGGGACGTGTGCACGATGCTGAAGTGGCGGCACGCGAAGTGCTGTCGCGGGAACCATACAACGATATGGCCCTTGCACTGTTGGGCCGCTGTGCCTACGAAGGCGGCCACTTCAAGGATGGTATGGGCTTTATCAGCGAGGCCCTTGCCCTGCGTCCCGAACACAGCTTTTACTACTACCTGCTTGCTTTTGGTCACTACCAGTTGGGCGAATATGCCACCGCGGTTGATTACCTGGCAACGGCCCAGTCCATTCATCCCGATATTGCCGAATACTACGGTTTGCAGTCTTTTGTGCTGTTGGCCCAGCAACAGTGGGAGCCCGCACTCGAAAAGGCCGATGAAGGGCTTTACTGGGAGGCCGACAACCTTACCTGCCTGAATGCACGCAGCCGGGCACTCAATAAAATGCGCCGCAATGGTGAGGCCATCGAAACCATGCAGGATGCCCTTGCACTCGACCCGCACAACGAAATGACCCATGCCACCGTTGCATGGAACTACCTGGAAAAAGGCAACCACAAGGAAGCCCAGCACCATTTCCGCGAAGCGCTCCGCCTCAATCCCAACAGCGATAATGCCCGGACCGGTTTGAAGGAAGCCCTCAAGTCCAACGTGGCACCCTACCGCTGGCTGCTCCAGTACCATTTCTGGCTGCACAACAAAGGCAAGAAGTGGCGTACCGGTTCGCCCATCGTTTTATACATCCTGTTCCGGTTGGCGTCTGCCGGCCTGAGTGCCGCCGGCGCACCCAAAGAACTGGTGTTCCTGCCTATTGGGCTGTACCTCTTGCTGGTGATGACCTCCTGGACCATTAACCCCATTGCCAATTTTGTATTGCTGTTTCATCCTTTAGGTAAACACGCTATTTCAGCCGCGGAAAAATGGTCGGCCATAACGGTGGTAAGTGCCATGGTTTCGGGTTTGACCTTGCTGGGACTGGGCTTGTTTACAAACCTGTTTGACGGAACAGCTTATGCCAATACTATTTTCTTTGGTGCCCTTACGCTGCTCACGCTGGCACTGCCCCTGGGCGAGCTGCCTTACCCGCTCCGCTGGCGCGGAACTACCAGGGCCCAAAAGATCGCATTGGCGCTGGTAGTATTGGGTGCCACTGCTTTTGCCGGTATGTTTTTCCTGCCCGGCAGCCTGGTGCTGTTTACCATTTACCTCGTGGG
Organism: Cnuella takakiae; assembly: GCF_001953305.1. Classification (GTDB taxonomy): domain Bacteria; phylum Bacteroidota; class Bacteroidia; order Chitinophagales; family Chitinophagaceae; genus Flavisolibacter; species Flavisolibacter takakiae. The sequence goes on along the minus strand of NZ_MTFE01000010.1, from coordinate 4,386,229 downwards.
TTTCATCGTCTATAACTGGACGGGTTTGTTCCGCTAGGCGTGGTAAGGTGCAAAACCACTACTTTTGAGCCCGCAATAAATCAACTGTACTGAATCATTTTTAATATCTGAATATGGCTAACAACCTTTTGCAGGGAAAGAGAGGGATCATTTTTGGTGCCCTCGACGAAAAATCCATCGCCTGGAAAACGGCACTCAAATGCCACGAGCAGGGTGCCCAGCTGGTACTGACCAATGCACCCGTTGCGCTGCGCATGGGTGAGATCAATAAATTGGCGGAAGCCGTTAACGCTCCTGTTATCCCTGCCGATGTTACCAATATGGACGACCTGAAGAACCTGTTTGAGCAGGCGCAGGCCCATTTTGGCGGCAAGATCGATTTCGTACTCCACTCCATTGGTATGAGCCTGAACGTACGCAAGGGCAAGCACTACACCGAGATAAACTACGAGTGGAACCAAAAGTCGCTGGACATTTCGGCCATGAGCCTGCACCGCGTACTGCGCACTGCATGGGATATGGACGCCATCAGCGAGTGGGGGTCGGTAGTAGCCTTAAGCTATATCGCTGCCCAGCGTGTTTTCCCCGATTACAATGAAATGGCCGATGCCAAGGCCCTGCTGGAAAGCGTGGCCCGCAGCTTTGGTTACCATTATGGTGTGCGCAACAAAGTGCGGGTAAACACCATTTCGCAAAGCCCCACCCGCACCACGGCAGGCAGCGGCGTAAAAGGCTTTGACGGCTTTATCGATTATGCGGAAAAAATGAGCCCTCTGGGTAATGCTTCCGCCGATGACTGCGCCAACTACTGCGCATTTATGTTCAGCGATATGAGCCGCTATATCACCATGCAGAACCTCTTCCACGATGGCGGTTTCTCCTTTGTGGGTGTAAGCGAAGCGGTGGTAAAAACCATTGAAGAAGGACAGCAATAAGCTAGTATAGCAATTTTACAAACCCGCAGCAGGCTCCTGTTGCGGGTTTTTTATTTGCACGCAACGACGCAACGATTGTCACGCAAAGGCGCTAAGGAGCAAAGACGCAAAGACAAGCTGCAAGCTTTTAGCTACAACCTGCAAGTGATACATGGTGAGGCAATCCATAAATAAAATATAGTTGCGCCGTGGCTCCGTTGTATCGTTGCGTGCAATTTCTTTTGCGTCTTTGCTCCTTGGCGCCTTTGCGTGAAATGAAAAAAGCCGCCTCCCTAAAGAAGCGGCTTTGAAAAATATATCTCTTGAATTAGTACTCGTCCTCGTTAAATAGGAAGTCTTCCTGGGAAGGGTAGTCGGGCCAGATGTCTTCAATGCTTTCATACACTTCACCCTCGTCTTCCAACTCCTGCAGGTTCTCCACCACTTCGATGGGAGCGCCGGAACGGATCGAGTAGTCAATCAATTCATCTTTGGTAGCAGGCCAGGGAGCGTCTTCGAGGTAGGAGGCCAGTTCAAGTGTCCAGAACATTGTATGGATGTTTTATGCTGTTATTGTTTTGGTTTGAAGCCTAATTATTATGCCAGTTTTAGCATAGATTCCGGCCGCAAATTTCGGCAAATGTAATTGTATTGGGCAAAATTCCAAATGCACCTTTTTTCAACAGGGCAGCGGAAACCTGCGCCAGGCAAACCTTTGTTGTACAGAGCAGGCACCATGCTTTGACAATGCCGTCCTTTCTGTAGGCAGCCTTTAACCAACATTCCGGATATTTACAGCCATTCCCTTATTCATGGCAATACTTACCGCAAAGGACATACACAAAAGATATGGCGCTGTAGAAGTGCTCAAGGGCGTTGACATCAGCGTGGAGCAAGGCGAAATTGTGAGCATCGTCGGTTCTTCAGGGGCCGGCAAAAGTACCCTGCTCCACATCCTGGGTACCCTCGACCGTGCCGATGCCGGTGCCGTTACCCTTGCCGGCGAAACCATTACCCGCCTTGATGGCCGGAAGCTGGCCAATTTCCGCAACCGGCACATTGGTTTTGTGTTCCAGTTTCACCACCTGCTGCCCGAGTTCAGCGCCGTGGAAAATGTTTGTATCCCGGGCTGGATTGCCGGCGGGCGTAAAGCAGAAGTAAGGCAAAGAGCCGAAGAGCTGCTCCAGATGCTGGGGCTTTCGCACCGGCTGGAAAATAAACCCGGCGCCCTATCGGGCGGCGAACAGCAAAGAGTAGCCGTTGCCCGTGCCCTCATCAACAAACCCAGTGTGGTATTTGCCGACGAGCCCACCGGCAACCTCGACTCGGCCAATGCCCGCGACCTGCACCAACTCTTTTTCGACCTGCGCAAGCAGTTCAATCAAACCTTCCTCATTGTTACCCACAACGAAGAACTGGCGCAACTGAGTGATAGGACGGTGGTGATGAAGGACGGGAAAGTAATTAGCTAATGGGATAATTGGCTAATGTGCTAATGAAATACAAGCTTCATTTTTTAGCACATTATCACATTAACTAATTAGCACATTATACCCTCGCTTTCCACGGAATCTCCTCCGCACCCAGCACCATGCCGGCATAACGGGCAAGGGTAAACAGGTAATCGCTTAGGCGGTTGAGGTATTGAATTACGAGTGCTTCTACCGGTACATCGTGCATCTGCAGCGATACGGCTAGTCGTTCAGCACGACGGCAAACACAGCGGGCAACATGAATAGACGAAACAGTAGGATGGCCACCCGGGAGAATAAAAGACTTCATTTCCGGCAGTTGGTCTGTCATAATATCAATGCGGCTTTCCAGTAGCTGCACGTCGCTTTCGTGCAGGTCGGGCAGGGCCATCTTTGTTTGCTTGCTATGGTCGGTTGCCAGCAAGGAGCCGATGGTAAACAGGCGGTCCTGTATTTCCTTGATTTCCGCTTTCAGTTCCGGGTGGTTGAACTGGTCGTTCACCATACCCATCCAGGAGTTCAGTTCGTCTACCGTGCCATAAGTTTCAATACGCAAATCGTTCTTGGGCACCTTGGTACCGCCAATCAATCCTGTGTGGCCGGCATCACCGGTCTTTGTATATATTTTGAATGCCATAAGTTGATGTTGGGAAAAGCAAAAGTCGCGGGTTAGGAAACAAGTTGCCGGAAAAGTAGCAGGCATTTTTCCACAATGCCTTTGACGCATTTAATCAAAGTAAACTAGTCTAATCAAACGCTGTCATGCCGAACTTGTTTCGGCATCCCCACTAAAGCCAAGATGTTTGACGACGGATGGAGATGCCGACATGCGTCGGCATGACAAGATTCCTTGGTTGGCTATTCTTCTTTTTGAACAATAACAAACCCACCGGCAGGAAACAAATAAGACAGGGAAGCGTTGGCTTCCCTGTCTTATTTGTACATTATACTATTTTAAGACCTATTATCTTCTACCTGATGGCTATAGCCTAAGCGCCAACACTTGTAGCTAAAAGCTTGCAGCCAAATACTTGCAGCTAACAGCTTGCAGCCAAATACTTGCAGCTAACAGCTTGCAGCTTTCTTTACACGGTAACAGCTGCAGCTCTTTCCGTCTGCCGGTCGCTTTCCAGCAGGCCGTCGCGCAGGCGGATGATGCGGCGGGCGTGGTTGGCAATATCTTCTTCGTGGGTAACCAGTACTACGGTGTTGCCACCTGCATGGATCTTTTCAAAGATATCCATGATCTCGTACGAGGTCTTTGTATCAAGGTTACCCGTAGGTTCATCGGCGAGGATGATGGAAGGATCGTTTACCAATGCCCGGGCAATGGCCACACGCTGGTTTTGTCCACCGCTCATTTCGTTGGGCCGGTGGTGGCTGCGGTCGGCAAGACCTACTTTTTCCAGTACCATCATGGCTTTTGCAAGCCTCTCTTTTTTACCCACACCGGCATACACCAGCGGCAGGGCAACATTCTCTACTGCCGAAAGGCGGGGGAGAAGGTTGAACTGCTGGAATACAAAACCAATCTCCTGGTTGCGCACTTCGGCGAGGTCGTTATCGCTCATGCGGCTTACGTCCTTGCCATTAAGCACATAGGTGCCGGCGGTAGGCGTGTCGAGGCAGCCAAGGATATTCATCAGGGTACTCTTGCCTGAACCTGAAGGACCCATCAGGGCCACATATTCGTTTTTATAAATTTCCAACGAAATACCCTTCAGTACTTCGATCACCTGTTTGCCCAGGTAGTAGTTTTTGCGGATGCCTTCGAGGTGGATGATGCCCGACATGAAACAGCGTTATTTTTTGATGACTTTGGGTACCTGGAAATAATGGCCATCGTGCTTGGCTGCATTTTGCAGGGCCTGCCCGGTGGTGAGCATGGCGCCCGGTACATCTTCGCGCAACACGTTTACCGCATCGCTCATATGCATCAGGGGCTCCACGCCGGTGGTGTCCAGTTCCTGCAGCTTGTCGATAAAACCGATCATTTTCTGCAGATCGCCTTTGATGGCTTCCTTTTCTTCGGTGTTGAAGTGCAGGTGGGCCAGGGTGGCCAGTTTATCTACCAGGGCATCGTCTACTTGCATATAGACAAATATAAACGGTTTGAGGTTTGGAGTTGGGGGTTTGGTGTTGAGTGGTTGGAGACCGGTATAGGCTGTTTGTTTACCCGTAGTTGTGGTGGCTCTTGGAAAAACCTCAAACTCCAAACCCCAAACTCCCAACTCCCAACTATCTTTGCCGCTCTTATGAAGGAAATTGTTGTCAGCGGCATCAGGCCCACAGGCTTTTTACACCTGGGTAACTACTTTGGCGCCATGCGCAATTATGTGCGCATGCAGGAGCAGTATGACTGTTACTTTTTCGTGGCCGACTGGCATTCCCTCACCACCCACCCCGATACAAAAGAGCTGCAGGACAGCGTGCTCCGTGTATTGGCCGAAAACATTGCTGCCGGCCTCGATCCCGAGAAGGCGTGCCTTTATGTGCAAAGTGCCATCCCCGAGATTTCGGAATTGTACCTCTACCTTAATATGCTGGCTTATAAAGGCGAGCTGGAGAAAACGGTAACCTTTAAAGAAAAGGTGCGCCAGCATCCCGAGAACGTGAATGCCGGTTTGCTGACCTATCCTGTGTTGCAAACTGCCGATATCATCATCCACCGCGCCAAGTACGTACCCGTGGGTAAAGACCAGGAGCAGCATCTGGAAATGGCCCGCAACTTTGCGCAGCGGTTCAACCACCGTTATGGCGAGCTCTTCCCCGAGCCGCATGCCTTTAACTTTGGCAACGAACTGGTGAAAGTGCCTTCGCTGGATGGTACCGGTAAGATGAGCAAAAGCGAAAACCAACTGGCTACGCTATACCTCGCCGACACCGATGAATTGATTCGCAAGAAGGTGATGAAGGCAAAGACCGACAGTGGTCCAACCGAGCCCAATTCTGAAATGCCGGATTATATTCAAAACATCTTCCAGTTGATGTCGCTGGTGAGCGAAGAAAATACCCTGCAAAAGTTCAGGGATGATTTCAATGCTGCCAATATCCGCTATGGCGATATGAAAAAGCAACTGGCGGAAGATATGGTGCGTTTTATTGCACCCATCCGCGAAAAAGCCGAAGCCATCCGCGCAGATGAAACTTATTTGAAAAAAGTAATGCAGCAGGGCGCCGAAAAGGCAAGGGCCAGTGCGCAGGAAACCATCCGTGAAGCAAGGGCGATGATGGGACTGAACTATCTTGGCTAATACAATCAACCACACCCTACCCTATACAACAGCCGGAAATTTTCATCTTGTATCCAATTATTTATGCCGAATAAAAAACCAAAGCATATTGCCATTGCCGGCAACATAGGTGCCGGTAAGACCACCCTTACCGAGCTGTTGAGTAAGCATTACAAGTGGTTGCCCCACTTCGAGGATGTGGATCATAATCCCTACCTCAACGACTTTTATGAAGACATGCCCCGCTGGAGTTTCCAGTTGCAGATATACTTTCTGAACAGCCGTATCCGCCAGCTGATTGAGATTCATCGTGGTTCGCAAACGGTAATTCAAGATCGAACCATTTATGAAGATGCAATGATCTTTGCGCCCAACCTCCACGAGATGGGGTTGATGAGCAAACGTGACTTTGATAACTACTTTTCATTTTTCGAAACACTGAAGTCTACCGTGCAGCCGCCCGACCTGCTGATCTACCTGCAGGCCTCTGTGCCTACCCTGGTAGGCCAGATTCAAAACCGCGGCCGGGAGTACGAAGAGAATATCCGCCTCGACTACCTCAAGCGGCTGAACGAATATTATAATAAGTTCATTGATGGTTACAAAGAAGGCCCACTGCTTATCATCAATGTAGACGATAACCGTTTTCCCCACAACACCGAAGACTTGGGTAAGATCATCAATGCTATTGACGCGGAATTGTATGGGTTGTTTTAAATAACCCGACACCCCCTGTCCCCCTGAAGGGGGAACTTAGGCCAGAGTGCCTGCTCCATCTGCAACATGCATTAACGCGAAGTTTTAATATACAACAGCGCCCCTCTGCTTTGGAGGGGCGCTGTTGTATATAGTTATGTCTGACCTAAGTTCCCCCTTCAGGGGGACAGGGGGTATTACGGATAATTCCGGTATCCATCGGTATCCTCCAGCAAAGCCTCAATACGCACCTGCCACTCTTCCTGCCTTACCTTTTTACGGCTATGATCGGTCTCATGGTCGTAGCGTTCCTGGCAGGCTTCTTTCTCTTTTACAATTTGCTGGTAAATATTACTGATGTCCTGCTTAAAAGACTTTTCGTTGAAACGGTAATCCTGCAGTTGCTGGTGCAGTTTGCGGGCATAAATCTCGGTGATATCGAAATGGCCCTGCTCGTGTGCTAGTATGTACGGAGTTTTCATCAGGCCCCAGGAGTGCTGCTTGGCAAAGGCACAGTTGATGTCGTAAATAAACTGGCGGTTCTTCACTTTGTAGGTAATGCCGAGCGAGGTGCTGGTAAGTGCTACGGCTTCTGTATTGCGAACCGGGACACACTTGAAGTCTTCCCAGGTAAGCTTGCGGTTGAAGCGCCAGGGCAGGTGTTCTTCGTCTTCGCCGTCGTTAAATACAACGTGCTTGGGAGTTGAATTGTAGGCAGCCGGTGCAGCATGGTACTGCAACAGCAAGAGCAGTGCGGTAAACAGGTGAATGAGGTGGTTCATAGCCGGTGGTGACGATTGGTGGTTTTTCAAAAAAAAGGATACAACAGCTTGGAAAGGTGGCTTTTTCTTTTGCTGTTGCCCTAAATTAAGCACAGCCATTCATTCGCAATTCAAAGCATTGCTAAAAAACGTTAAGCATGGATTTTTGTACGGCGAAGCCCCTTTCTGCGGGGATGATTTTTTGCCCACCAATGAAATCACCAATCACCAATCACTACTCACCAATACCCAATTCCTAATACCCAATCATCCTTTTCCCTTACTTTGCTCAACCTTGAATCATCACCCTGCCCGGCAGGATAAACATAGTTTGCATGAAGCACTTGCCCCTCGACCCGCAGATCTTTATCACCAACCGCCAGCGTTTTGTGGAACGCATGAAGCCCAATAGCATTGCCATCTTTGTAAGCAACGATGAAGTGCCTACCAACGGGGATGCCTTGTTTCATTTCCGCCAGAATAGCGACCTGTACTGGCTTTCCGGCATCATGCAGGAAGATTCGATGGTGGTGCTTTTCCCCGATAACCCCGATCCCAAGTTCCGGGAAGTGCTGGTGCTGGTACGCCCCAACGAGCTAAAGGAAAAGTGGGATGGCAAACGCCTGCGCCGCGAGGAAGCAACGGCCATCAGCGGTATCCAATCCATTGTGTGGCTGGACACCCTCGATGCCATGCTCCAAACCTGGGTGCACCTGGCAGACAATATTTACCTCGATACCAACGAGAACGACCGCAAGGCAAGCCTGCTGCGTACCCGCGACTACCGCTTTGTGGATGATATGCGCAGCCGCTATCCGTTGCACAACTACGAGCGGGCAGCCAGGCTGATGAAAGACCTGCGGGCCATCAAAACGCCTATGGAAATCGAGGTGGTAAAAAAAGCCATCGAGATCACCGGCAATACCTTCGACCGCCTGTTGCGCTTTATCAAGCCGGGTGTGATGGAATATGAAATAGAAGCGGAAATCCTGCATTCCTTTCTCAGCCAGCGGGCAAGCGGACAGGCTTATGGCAGCATCATTGCTTCCGGCGACCGGGCCCGCACCCTGCACTATGTAAGCAACAACCAGGAGTGCAAGGACGGTGAACTGATCCTGATGGATTTTGGCGCCGACTATGGCGGCTATGCTGCCGACCTCACCCGCACCGTTCCGGTGAATGGCAAGTTCACCAAGCGCCAGGCCGAGGTGTACAATGCCTGCCTGCACCTGCACAACTACGCCAAAAGCATCCTGAAGCCCGGCATCTCCATCCTGGATTATACCGATCAAGTAGGCGAGGAAGCCACGACGCAGTTTGTAAAAATCGGGCTGCTCAGCGAAGGCGATGTGAAGAATGAAGACAGGGACAGCCGCGCTTACCGCAAATACCTGTATCATGGTATTTCACACCACTTGGGCATTGATGTGCACGACCTGGGTACCCGCACCGAACCCATCCAGGCTGGTATGCTCTTTACCATTGAGCCCGGTATTTATATCGAAGAAGAAGGTATGGGCATCCGCATCGAGAACAATTTCTGGATCACCGAAAACGGGAACATTGACCTGTTCACCGGTATTCCTATTACGGTGGAGGAGATAGAGGCGAAGATGAAATAAAACCTCACCCCCTGTCCCCCTAAAGGGGGAACTTAGGTCAAACAACCCGGTTTAAATGTAAGCGTTCATCTAAAAAATATTGTCTTGGATACAAGTGATAAAAATAGCAGTAATTCCGGCCTAAGTTCCCCCTTCAGGGGGACAGGGGGTATTGTTGGGCAGATCCCCAATCTCTTCACCCTGCTCAACCTGGTGTTTGGCTGTATTGCTATTGTGTTCATCCTGCAAACCGGTGAAACCATTGTGGTGCTGGAAAATACCGGTGCTACACAAGTGGTAATGCCCGAAAGAATGACCTGGGGTGCCATCTTTCTCTTTGCTGCTGCTGTTGTTGATTTCCTGGACGGCTTCCTGGCGCGTATGCTCAAGGCCAGTTCGGAGATGGGCAAGCAACTCGATTCGCTGAGTGATGTGGTGAGCTTTGGTGTGGCACCCGGAATGATCCTCTACCAGTTGCTGCGGTTATCCTATGCGCAGGGTGAAAATGGGTTGGATACTTCCATGCTGCTTTTTGTGCCTGCATTCCTGTTTTCAGGAGCGGTGGCCTGGCGGTTGGCCAAGTTCAATATTGCCACCAACCAAAGCACCAGCTTTATCGGCGTGCCTTCGCCTGCAGCCGGCTTGTTCGTGGCTTCCTTTCCGCTTATTATATGGTTCGACAAATTCGGCATCCAGCAGCTGTTCATCAACCAATGGTTCCTTTATGCGGTGATTCTGGTGCTGGCCTACCTCATGACCTGCAACCGCCGGTTCATGGCACTTAAGTTCAGCGATTTTTCTTTCCAGAACAATCTGCTGAAATACATCCTGCTGGCAGTATCACTGGTAGCCCTTGTCATCCTGAAATGGCTTGCTGTTCCGGTGATCTTTGTGCTGTACCTGGTGATTTCTTTTTTCAGTAAAGAAGAAAAAGCCATACATCAAAGTGTAAATAAGGTTTAGAGCAGAAGCTGTTGGCGTTTATCAATAGGTAACATTCGGGGCCAACAAACGGTGGATACAAGCAGGGAACTGTATCCTATCAATCATTTTCCATCATACAAATCTGCGGTTCCCGGTTCTTTCGTAGGTTTGCGCAACTTTAAACCACCAATCGCTAAATACAGAGCTATGACCTACACTGTACAGGTAAAAGTAATGCCGCTGAAAGAACTGCTCGATCCACAGGGTAAAGCCGTAATGAGCGGCCTGGGGAACCTGGGTTTGAAAAATGTTGCCGACGTTCGGGTAGGCAAAAACATTACCCTGCAGGTAGAGGCCGACAGCGAAGATGCCGCCAAAGCCGTAGCCGATGAAGCTGCCAGGAAACTGCTGGCCAACCAGGTGATGGAGTACTACGAAATCACTGTAGGTTAAGCAGTCTTGCATCGCGGTAAAGTTCACTTGTAGCTTGTAGCTAAAAGCTTGCAGCTTTCCCTTTTGCACCACGCAAACAATCTCATATTCCCGGCAGCTTCGGCTGCCTTTTTTCATACCAGCAATTGCCGGTAATTGTCCCAACTTCGTATTTCTAACCTTGTACTTCGTACTTGTTATGCTCTACCTTGTTCCCACACCCATCGGCAATATGAAAGACATTACCCTCCGCGCACTGGAAGTGTTGCAGGAAGTGGATGTGATCCTGGCGGAAGATACCCGCAACTCGTCGCGGCTGCTCAATCATTATAATATCAACAAGCCGCTCAGCCCTTTTCACCAGCACAACGAGCACAAGGTATTGCAGCACCTGGTAGACCAGATGCTGGCCGGTAAAAAGATGGCCGTGGTTACCGATGCCGGTACACCCGGTATTTCAGATCCTGCCTTTCTGCTGGTAAGGGCCTGTGCCGAACAGGACATCAGGGTAGAGTGCCTGCCCGGCGCCACAGCCTTTGTGCCCGCCCTGGTCAACAGCGGCCTGCCCATCCACCGATTTGCCTTCGAAGGTTTTTTGCCCTTGAAAAAAGGCCGGCATACCGCTTTTACCAAGTTGGCCGAGGAAGAGCGCACCCTCGTATTTTACGAATCGCCCATGCGGCTGGTAAAAACCCTCGACGACCTGGCCCAGTACTTTGGCCCCGACCGCCCCTGCAGCGTAAGCCGCGAGCTCACCAAGATGTTTGAAGAAACCAAACGCGGCACCCTGAAGGAAGTAGCGGATTATTTCCGCCAGAAAACGGTTAAAGGAGAGATAGTGCTGGTAGTGGGCGGCAAGGAGATGTAGGAATGTCGGATGTGGGGTTTCGGGAAGTAGCAAAGGGTAATGTTGGGCGAAATGCGGCGTCCGCGATCTGCAAGAGTCCGTAAGCAAGATTTGCTACATTAGAATATGCCTAAGGATCAGCCCTTCGACATTAAAATTGATAAACTGACCCGATCTGTAGAAAACGCTATTACCGGTGACCTCTTCCAAACTGATGTACTTCCACTGACCGAAACTGACCGGCGTAAGCTTAAAAAAGCAGAATGGCTTTTCGATTGGAAACGAGAAGGAAAGCAGCCTGAACGGCAAATTTACAAGCTGGTCATAAAAGGGAATCCCGACATCATTCAAGGACTGGTCTCGTTACAAGACCGGGGCGACCACATTTTTATGGCATTGATTGAAAGTGCCAAGTTCAACCGCGGTGCTAAAAAGGTCTATTTAGGTGTGCCAGGTAATTTGGTGGCATTTGCCTGTAAGTACTCCTTTGAAATGGGATATAACGGATATGTTTCTTTTGAGAGTAAGAGCAGGTTGATCGAGCACTATCGGCAGTCATTGGGAGCAACTGTACTTTTTGGCAATATTATGGCTATTGACACACGTGCTGCGGCCAAGTTGGTGACACGGTATTTTTCACAAAATCAGTAAATTACAGCTATGATCAAAGAAGCGAAGAACGTAGATTTTATAACTACCGGACGCCAGTTGACAGAGCAGGACTTTGCCCTTATCAGCGATTGGATCAAGATTGACAAGCAGAAGAAGGTGGCTCGTAAGACCACCAAGCAATCATCCAAAGGAAGCACTTCGCCCGACAGCGGTTTGGCAAAAGGCGGGCTGAAGGATAGATGATTAGCTGCTGTAATGCATTCGACCTCACCTATAAGCTAAACTGAGGTACCCTGAACTTCAACCCTCCGCTAAGCCTTCAACGTAATCCCACCTATAAGCAACTGCCGAAATCCCTCCTTCGAAATCACTTTAACACTCCTTAAAATTTTTCTGCCTTTTCTTCGTTTTTTGAATCAAACCACCGGACCATGATGCGCAGAATAATTTTGATGTTCGTATTGACCATTGCCGTTTCCCAATTTTCGTTTGCCCAATTACGTGAGATACCGGCTGCTGTGAAGGAAGCCTTTGCTGCCCAATACCCAAATGCAGAGTCGCCCGAGTACCTGGACAAGGTTGTAAGCGTGCAGGTGCATTTTGCCGAAGGCGGCAATAAGAAAGTAGCCAGCTACAACAACAAGGGCATGTGGCGCGAGACTGAGCAGGATTGGGAGTTTGAAAAGCTGGAAGCCGATGTGCAGGATGGATTTGAAAAAAGCAAGTACAGCGGCGATGAGTGGGAGGTAACCGAAACCAAGATCATCACCCGCCCTGGAAACAAAACCCTGTATCGCATTAAGGTGCAAAAAAACGAAGTACAGAAGAAGTACCTGTTCTTTACCGGTACCGGCAAACTGGTGAGTGAAACCATCACACTTTAGCACCACTTTTTGATTCTACCTTATTTCAAAGCTGCAGCGATGCAGCTTTTTTCTTTTTAACCCGGTTGCTTTAAACTTTTGTTTTTCTCCTAACAGGGTTTCACCGAAATTTAGCCCTCCTTAAAACTCAGCCGTTCACATGATGAAAAGATCGTTTTTCTTTTTGCTGGCTTTTGCTGCTTTTGTAGCGCAGGCCCAGCCCGACCGCTGGCAGCAAAAGGTGAAGTACACCATGAATGTAGATGTGGATGTACAAACCAATAAGCTGGCCGGTAAAACCCAACTCGATTATTGGAACAATTCGCCCGATACACTGGATCGTGTGTTTTTTCACCTGTACTGGAATGCGTTTCAGCCCGGTAGCATGATGGATGCCCGCAGCCTCCGCCAGGGTTCCGTGTCTTTGCGCAAAGACCGCAACGGCAATGATGTGGGCGACTGGGATGCCCGCGTACGCGACCGCATCTCCAAGCTCAAGCCTGATGAAGTGGGCTACCAGAATGTAGCTACCATCAAGCTGAATGGCCGGGTGCAGAAAACCAAACTGCACGAAACCATCCTGGAAGTGATTTTAGATAAACCCATCCTGCCCAAAACCAAGGTGCAGTTTGACCTGGCATGGGATGCACAGGTGCCCCTGCAGGTACGCCGCAGTGGCCGCGACAACCCGCAGACCACCGTACGCTACACCATGACGCAGTGGTATCCCAAGATGGTGGAATATGATTATGATGGCTGGCATCCCAACCCCTATGTTGCCCGTGAGTTTTACGGTGTGTGGGGCGATTACGATGTGACCATCAATATCGACAAGACCTATATTCTGGGTGGTACCGGTTACCTGCAAAACGCCAACAGCATTGGTTATGGTTATGAGGCTAAAGGTGCAAAGGTTACCCGCCCGGCGGGTGCCAAACTGGCCTGGCACTTTACAGCGCCCAATGTGCACGATTTTGCCTGGGCCGCCGATCCCAACTACAAACACATCAGCCGCGATATGGCCGATGGCCCTACCATCCATGTGTTGTATAAAAACAATGCAAACAACCCTGCAGAAGATGCGGCCTGGAACCGTATAGCCGATGCCGCTGTAACGGTTTACCCTTTTATTAAAAAGAACTTCGGTGCATACCCCTGGCAGCAGTACTCCTTCCTGCACGGCGGGGATGGTGGTATGGAATACCCCATGAGTACCATGCTGGCTTCCTCAAGCCTGGGTACTGCTTTCCACGAGTGGATGCATACCTGGTACCAGGGTTTGATGGGCACCGATGAAGCCCAGTACCCCTGGATGGATGAAGGCTTTACGGAGTATGCCACCAACCTAGTGGAAGAGTTTTACCGCCAGCAAGGCGTGAAGCAAATGCGTACCAGCAATCCTGCCGAAGCACGTAAAAGTGACTCTATTGCCACTGCCGAACTGCCCCTGTACCATGCCGGTAATTATGGCGGTTATTTCCAACTGGTAAAGAGCGGCCGAGAAGAACCCCTCACCACCCATGCCGATCATTTCAATACCAACTTTGCGTATAGCATTGCCTCTTACAGCAAGGGCAATGTATTTATGGAGCAACTGGGTTATGTAGTGGGCGCACCCGTTCGCGACCGCATCCTGCTGGAGTACTACCGCCAGTGGCGCTTCAAGCATCCCAACGTAAATGATTTCGTGCGCCTGGCGGAAAAGGAAAGCGGACTGGTGCTGGACTGGTACAAGGAATATTTTGTAAACAGCACCAAGACCATCGACTACGGTATCGACAGCCTGTGGGAAGAAGGTAATGCCACCCAGGTGCGCCTGCGCCGCATTGGCCAGATGCCCATGCCCATGGATGTGAAGATCACCTTCAAGGATGGCAGCAGCGAATGGCATTATGTACCCATGTACCTGATGTTTGGCAGCAAGCCCGCCGAAGCCGGCCAGGAAAGCCGCAAGGTATATGAGTCGTGGAAATGGACCCATCCTACTTACACCATCAGCACCAGCCGCAAGCTGACCGACATTGTTCGTGTGGAAATCGATCCCAGCCAGCGCATGGCTGATTTGGAGCGAAAGAATAATAAGCTGGAGTTGCAGTGGTAATACCACACCCCCTGTCCCCCTAAAGGGGGAACTTAGGTCATACATTGTTTTAAACAACAAAGCCACTCTATCCGGAGTGGCTTTGTTGTTTAATGAACCAGGCTATTGTACTACTATGAAACCTGGTTGCGTCGCACACTTGTACTTGCTCATCGCTCTTCGGCAAGGGGATAGGAACACGGATTGAACGGATGAAACAGATAAGAACGAAAATCTGTTTTATCCGTTCAATCCGTGTTCCCATCAAAACTCAATTAACAGGACCCTATCAACTACTATAAATTGCTTCGACCTAAGTTCCCCCTTTAGGGGACAGGGGGTGTTTATGCCGGCACATACAACATATACTTCGTTTCAAAGTACTCTTCTTCAAACAACCGGCTCAGTTCAATCATCTGGGGTTTGGTGCCGCTTTCAAAAATTTCCTGCGCCAGGTCACCGCCCTTGAGGCAGATCAGGCCGGAGCGGAAAACGGTATAGCCGCCATCGGCTTCCACAGTAAAATCGCGTTTTTTGAGCAAAGGCTTGGCCCAGCCCCACAAGTCTTTCAAGGGCGCAACGGCGCGGGAAACGGCAAAGTCAAACTTGATATTCTTGATGTCCTCGGCACGGGAATGTTGTGTGGTGACATTATCCAACCCAATGGCTTCTTTCACTGCATCGATGATCTTCAACTTTTTGTTGATGCTGTCCACCAGGTGAAAACGCACCTCCGGGAAGAAGATGGCCAGGGGCACACCGGGGAAGCCACCACCGGTGCCAATATCAATGATATGGCTGCCTTTGGGAAAATCAAAAGCCGCTGCTATAGCGAGGGAGTGGAGCACATGTTTTTCATATAAGGAATCAATGTCCTTGCGGGAAATGACATTGATCTTGGCGTTCCAGTCTTTATACAAGGCGTTCAAAGCAGCAAACTGCTGCTGCTGCTTTTCACTAAAGTCGGCGAAATACTTGAGGAGGATATCCATAACGGCTGCGAAGATAGGAAAGGCAGCCCACCCCAACCCCTCCCGAAGGGAGGGGCTTAAGTACCCCACAGCAATTGGTGCTCTAATTATGAGCAAATGACAACAAGAAGCTAAGTGTTGTCGGCAATCAAAGCCCCTTCCAACGGGAGGGGTTGGGGAGGGCCGTTGGGGTGGGCTTTACTTCCACTTCCCCGGCTTCTTCCACAGCGTAGGTATAAATACGAGGTAGTAAAAAAACATCCACAAGTCGAGCAGGGGATAGATGGCGAAGAGGTCGGCTTCCTGCAGGCGGGTCATGGCTTTTTTCCAAACAATTCCCTGAACGATGAGGCGAGACAGGAACGGTATCAGGGCCAGCCGCCAGTCAAAAAGCAGCAGCGAAGCTATAAACAGGGGATAGAAAAGCAGGAAAGTTGCCGTATAAGTTGCCAGTAGCGCTTTGTGACCGGCTTTGTAATACTTGCCTGCCGTATAATGCCTTGCTTTCTGCTTGCGCCATTCGGTCCAGCTTTGCTTGGGCGCCGAAAGGGTAAAGGCATCCGGGTCGATCACAACGGTGGTATTTTCTTTTGTGGCCACCTTGTTTACAAACAAGTCGTCATCGCCACTTGGAATGTGGTTGATGGAAGCAAAACCTTTGTTGCGCAAAAAAGTGCCCTTGCGATAAGCCAGGTTTCGGCCAACGCCCATATAAGGTTTGCCCGCAAGGGCATAACTCAGGTACTGCAAGGCGGTATGAAAGGTTTCAAAGCGGATTAATTTGTTGAGGACACCCGGTTGTTTGTGGTAGGCGCCATAACCCAGGGCCACTTCTATACCCGGCGCAAATGCATCCTGCATCCGAAACATCCAGTGTTCGGTGGCGGGCACGCAATCGGCATCGGTAAGCAGCATCACTTCGTGGCGGGCTTCCTTGATGCCTATTGAGAGGGGGAACTTCTTGCCGTCAATCAATTTGGCTTCCTGCGTAAGCTCAATGATCTGGAGCTTGCGGTAAGTTTTCTGCAGTTCGGCCAGTACGTACCGTGATTCGTCGACGGAGTTGTCGTTGACCACAATCACTTCATTGGTAGTGGGATATTGCTGCAACAGCACACCCGGCAGATTGCGGGTAAGATTGCCTGCTTCATCACGGGCACAGATCACCACCGATACGGGGTGTTGTAATGATTGCTGCCTCGGTGCAGGCTCTTTATAAAAGGCCAGCCTGCGGAAAAAATAACCGTAATAGTATAGTTGAACCAGGCATACCAGTGTCAGCAAGATAAAAAGTAGTAGTCCCAGGGGCGGCATAGGTGGGCAAAAGTAATCGCAGATGATGGGATTAAGGAAGGATTTCGCTGATTGGGAACAATAAGTTGATAAGCCCCTATGATTTTAATGATGAATTGAAATGAATAGATAAAAACGGTAGGCTTTTGTGCCATGATAAAGAGTGAGCTAAACCGCTCCTATATGCGGTATCTTTTTATTTCCAATTTATGAGTAGGTATTGAACGTAATGCATCTATTTGTTAAATCCCCGCCCAATCCAATCATCTATATGTTGCAATCAGCGAAATCCTTCCCCAATCCCACAATCTGCGATTACTTTTGCGCCCTTTATGGCAGCCTTACAATTCAACCTCGAACATACCGATAGCGCCTCTGCAGCCCGCGCAGGCACCATCACCACCGATCATGGTACCATCCAGACACCCATCTTTATGCCGGTGGGCACCGTGGGCAGCGTGAAGGGGGTGACCCAGCAGCAGCTGAAGACGGATGTGCAGGCACAGATCATTTTGGGCAATACCTATCACCTGTACCTGCGGCCTGGCATGGAAACCATGGAGGCGGCAGGTGGGCTGCACCGCTTGATGAACTGGGACCGCCCCATCCTCACCGACAGTGGCGGCTACCAGGTTTTTTCGCTGGCCGGCACCCGCAAGATCAATGAGGAAGGCGTGACCTTCCGCAGCCATATCGATGGCAACAAGCACCTGTTTACTCCTGAAAAGGTGATGGACATCGAGCGCAGCATCGGTGCCGACATCATGATGGCTTTCGATGAGTGCCCGCCTGCCAACAGCACCTTTAAGTATGCGGAGAACTCCATGCACCTGACCCACCGCTGGCTGGACCGCTGTTGGAATCATTTCAATAACACACCTGATAGATACGGTCATACGCAGAACCTGTTTCCCATTGTGCAGGGGGCGGTTTTCCACGACCTGCGCAAGGCTTCCTGCGAATACATAGCGTCCAAAGGCGCTACCGGCAATGCCATTGGCGGATTGAGCGTGGGCGAACCCGAGGAAGTGATGTATGAAATTGCGGCCCTTTGCTGCGAGCACCTGCCCAAGGACAAACCCCGCTACCTGATGGGAGTGGGTACACCCTGGAATATTTTGGAAAATATTGCGCTGGGTGTGGACATGTTCGACTGCGTAATGCCTACCCGCAATGGCCGCAATGCCATGTTGTTTACAACAAAGGGCGTGATCAATATCGATAATAAAAAGTGGGAGCGCGACTTTTCACCCATCGACCCGGGGCTTGAAAACGAATGGAGCCAATACTACTCCAAGGCTTATGTGCGGCACCTGTTCAAGGCCGGCGAGTTGTTGGGTTATACCATTGCTTCGGTTCAAAACCTTGCTTTCTACCTGTGGCTGGTACGCGAAGCCCGCAAGCATATCCTTGCCGGTGATTTTATGAGCTGGAAAAACGAGCTGGTGCCGGTGTTGAAAACAAGATTATGAGTTAGGGGTTTGGAGTTAGGAGTTTGGGGTTTGGTGTTCTTTGGAATGAACTGTTCTAACGAATTCTGGTATTTCAAATACTGAAGCGAGATGCATGTGGCTACTTCAGGTAAACTGTTTCTTCAAAGGCTTAACCCCAACCCCCAAACTCTTAACTCCAAACCCCAAACCCCAAACTCCAAACCCTTAACCTTCTGTTACCCTTAAAACTCCTTACTTCGCACTGCAATGATCAAAAAGATCGACTGGTACATATTACGCAAGTTCATCACCACCTTCGTTTTCTCGATGTTGTTGTTTACGGTAATTGCCGTTGCGGTAGACAGCAGCGAGAAAACCGATGATTTTGTGAATACCGGTTTGTCTACCGGCGAGATCATCCGGCAGTACTATTTTGGATTTGTGCCTTTTATCTGGGGCCTGCTATACCCGCTGTTTGTTTTTATCTCGGTTATCTTCTTTACTTCCAAGATGGCGCTCCGCTCCGAGATCATTGCCATCCTTGCGGCGGGTGTCAGTTTCAACCGTTGGCTGCGCCCTTATTTGTTGGGTGGCATTTTTTTCGGGGCAGGATTATGGGTAGCCAACCAGTACTATATTCCAAAAGCCAACGAACTGCGGAGCACTTTTGAAGTAAAACACCTGGGAAAAGGCAACAGCAACCAGGGCCTGCAGCCAGCCCATTACCTCCGTATTGATACCAATACTTATATCGGCGTTAAGTACTACGATACCACGACCAAAACGGCAGGCAATTTTTTCCTCGACCGCATACAGGGTGGTAAGCTGGTGTACAATGTAAGGGCCGGCCGCATGCAGTGGGATACTACCCGCAACCAATGGCTGCTCACCAGCGTGGTAGAACGTAAGTTGGGTACCATGGGCGAACAGGTAGTATTTAAAGACTCCATGCGCATGCCCCTCAACCTGCATCCCGAAGAACTCCGGAAAGATGATTACGCCAAGGACCGGATGACTACACCTGATCTTTCCCGTTATATCAAAGTGGAGGAACTGCGGGGTACTGAAGGTTTGAATGCGTTGAAGGTGGAAAAGTTCAGGCGATCGGCCACGCCCTTTAGCGTGGTACTGCTTACCCTTATTGGTGCCATTGTAGCGGGCCGGAAGAACAGGGGCGGAAGTGGATTGCACCTGGCCATTGGAATCATCATTGCAGCCGTATTCATTGTATCGGATCGTTTCTCCACGGTGTTTTCAGTCAAAGGCAACCTGCCACCATTATTGGCTGCCTGGCTGCCCAATATATTCTTCTCATTTGTTGCGCTTTACATTTACCGTAAAGCACCCAAGTGAAAAAGAAGGAAGGGGTTTGTGAGCCTTTATTTTTGCAAATGCAATTCACTGTCAATACATATCTTTAGGGGGTTAGGTAAACCCTTCTTCCAGGATAATAAAATCATCAAATGGGTGTGTTAAAAGAACGGTTCAAAGCAAAAGCCGATGACCAGGCAGCAGAGATCAAGGATATTTTAAAAGAACACGGCAGTAAGAAAATAGGGGAAGTACAGCTTTCCCAGATCTACCAGGGTATGCGCGGCATCACCGGCCTGGTGTCCGAAACCTCCCTGCTGGATGCACAGGATGGTATCCGTTTCCGCGGGTATTCCATTCCCGAGCTCCAGAACCTTTTACCCAAAATCGAAGGCGGCTCCGAGCCCTTGCCCGAAGGGCTTTTTTACCTGATGCTGGTAGGCGACCTGCCCACCGATGCGGATGCCCACCACATCACTGCGCTGTGGCAACGCCGCAGCCATGTGCCCAACCACGTTTTCGATACCATCGAAGCACTGCCGGTTAATACCCATCCCATGACCCAGTTTGTGGTGGGAGTAATGGCCCTGCAAACGGAAAGCTCTTTTGCCCGCCGCTATGCCGACGGCATGAATAAAAAGGAATATTGGGATGCGGTGTTCGACGACTCGATGGACCTTATCGCTCGTTTGCCCCGCATTGCCGCTTATATCTACCGCCGCAAATACAAGGGCGGCGATCATATCCAGCCCAATGGCCTGCTCGACTGGGCCGGTAACTTTGCCCACATGCTGGGTTACAGCGATGACGGCTTCAAAGAGCTGATGCGCCTGTACCTCACCATCCACGCCGACCACGAAGGCGGCAATGTGTCGGCACATACCACCCACCTGGTAGGTTCGGCCCTTAGCGATCCTTACCTGAGCTTTGCCGCCGGTATGAACGGCCTTGCCGGTCCCCTGCACGGCCTGGCCAACCAGGAAGTGATCAAATGGATTTTCGAGATGCGTGAAGAACTGGGTACCGAAACACCCAGCAAAGAGCAGATTGCGGAATATGTGCAAAAGACCCTGAGCAGCGGAAAAGTTGTTCCCGGTTATGGCCATGCGGTGCTGCGCAAAACCGATCCCCGCTTTACCGCACAAATGGAGTTTGGCAAAAAGCATATGCCCGACGACCCGCTGGTGCAAACCGTTTGGAATATTTACGATGCTGTTCCGCCCATTTTGCAGAGCCTGGGTAAAATTAAAAACCCCTGGCCCAACGTGGATGCCCACAGCGGTGCCCTTTTGGTACACTACGGCATGGTGGAATACGAGTTTTACACCGTTCTGTTTGGCGTAAGCCGTGCCCTGGGTGTACTGGCTTCCCTCATCTGGGACCGTGCCCTTGGTTTTGCCATCGAGCGTCCCAAGTCCGTAACCACCGACCTGGTGAAAGAATGGATCAAAGGCGAAGGCGAGATTTGGGGAGAGTAATGCCCCTGTCCCCCCTGAAA
>NZ_MTFE01000010.1:4351458-4365278 GCF_001953305.1 Cnuella takakiae | reverse complement strand
GGAACTTAGGTCAAACATACTTTTAATAAACAACGCCCCTCCAAAGCAGAGGGGCGTTGTTTATTAAAGCAACTACATCCTAAAGTTTTTTACAACTTAGGCGAACACTTGTACCTAAGTTTCCCCTTAGGGAAGCAAGGGTTGCTTAAAAGAAATTATCCAAAGCTTTCAAACTGATCGGCTTTTCCCAAATGGTAAGCTTGGCGCCATCCAGCTCGTTGGGCATGGTAGGGCGGAAAGCACTGATCAGGTGGTACTGAATATTTGGGTACTGGGCATACATCTCCGGCAGCTTGTCCCAACCCAGCCCATCGGGCAGGTTATAGTCAATCAGTAAATAGTCGGGTATGGTCTCGTGGAGGCGCTTCATGCCATCCTGAAGGGTGTGGGATATATATACTTCGTAGTTCTTACGAAGGAAATATTGCCGCATCAGGAGGCATAAGTCTACTTCATCGTCTATGATAAGCACTTTTTTCCGTGGGTTCATATTGGGGGAATACGAATGCTATGTATTAATTTTTGTACCAAAAAGCTTTACAAAAGAACAAAGTTCCATTTAACAAAAAGCGCTAATTTCCTGTAGAGTTTTTTACTCATGCATTTGCCGCCTTACTACTTCGCTTATACATGTTGTTTGGTATGATATTTTACAAGGATAACCGGAATTGATTGATTAACCTTAAAATACCAAAGTCATGACGCAAAGAACAAAACTGATCCTGGGCATTGTGGGTGCCGCCGCAGCTGGTGTAGCCATCGGTATGTTGCTGGCCCCCGATAGCGGAAACGCTACCCGTCGTAATATCACCCGTACTGCCGGTGGTTGGGCCTCTTCTGTAGGCGACCTGTTGGCAAATGCCAAAGGGCAGCTTACCACCGCCAAGACCAAGGGTAAAATGAACGGCCGCCGTCTGGCCAACAAGGCAGACGATTATCTGTAAGCTACGGCCCCAACTGATCAGCAGGCCCAATGGCCTGCTGCTTTTTTCCTGCATAAACCCATCGCATATATGGAGGACCTTAAGACCAACTTTACCAGCCTGAAGCAACACGCTACCGATTATGCCCAAACCTATGTGCAGCTGGCCAAAGCCAAAGCCACTGCCAGCGCCTCAACGGCGGCAGCAGGTGCGGCCATCGGTGTTACCGCCGTGCTGCTTACCGTTTTTTTTATGATCTTCCTGTTTACCGGTATTGCCTGGTGGCTTTCTACGGTACTCAATAGCAATGCGGCCGGGTTCTTTATCGTTGCCGGCTTTTTCCTCCTCTTGTTGGTACTCATTTTTGCGCTGCGCAAAAAGGTAATTGTGCCCTGGATCAGAAACACCATCATCAGCAAAGTATATGAATCCTAAAATCCGCACATACGAAGACCTGCTGGAAGAAGAAAAGCGCCTGCTCGCCATCCTCAAAGGGCACGAAAACCTGATGCGGCAAGATTTTGTGGGCGTGCGCCAGGGACTGAAGCCGGTAGGTAATGCCTTCAACTTTGTGAGCAAACTTTCTACCCGCGACCAGACGGGCCCCTTCGCCAACTTCGGCCTGGAATTCGGTTTGGACCTGCTGCTGCGCCGCTTCCTGCTGGCAAGGGCTGGCTGGTTTACCAAAATCGCTATTCCTTACCTGGTGAAGAACTATGCTTCACACATCATTACAGAGGAAAAACGGGATGCCCTGATAGCCCGCGTCAATTCCTGGATGCAGAAGTTTCGACCCAAGCCGCCTGCATCAGCGGAATACTCAGCACAGGATGTGGATCCCCGCTTTTACCGCCCTGGCTTCACCGGTTCGGCAAGCACCGCATCCGGCACCGAATAGTATATAAACCTTTTTGATTGGTTGATTGGTTTCAGTAAAGCATTCCCTTTGGGTTGCCTTGCTGGAACCTTTTTATTTTGGTGCAGCATCACTTACCGGTACGGTTTTTACGCCTTTGTCATAAACACTGTCCTATGCCATACAACAACTACGATCCCAGCACCGGTCCCAATAGAAAAGAGCCCAACCAGAACAATGCGGACCATTTGGGCCGTGAAGGCGGCGATGATGCATTGGCCGACGCCCGCCCTTCCGATCCCAGGGCTGATGAAAAAGTGATTGTAAACGAACAGGAAAACAACCGGATCGTAAACCGGCCCTCCCAATCGGAATTGGGTGCGAACAGCGACGATGTGGTAAACGATTAGGTTTCTACCCATTAAAAAGGGTGCACATCGTGCACCCTTTTTAATGGGTAGGAATAGCCTTGGGCAAGCCTGGATCAATCTACTTTTCGGAGGCCGCCGGCAACTAAAGAAATAATGAAAAGCACGAGGAAAATAAAGAATAGGATCTTGGCAATGGAAGCAGCACCAGCTGCAATACCGCCAAAACCAAAGATGGCGGCAATGATGGCCACCACGAGAAAAATAACTGTCCAGCGTAACATGGTTGGGTGTTTTTAAAGGTTAAGATCTACGGGGTTTTTAAGGGAAGAATTATACCAATGCCTAACCTCAGGGGTTACCCGTAGTAGGTAGTGCCCGCACATTGGGGTATATGGTAAAAAATGGTACAGTTTTTTCACCCATTGGGGTATATCCCTGAACTATGCACCGGCAACAAGAAATAACTGCAGATGAAATGATGCTGCCCCAAACTTTTCAATACCTGTACACAGGTTGTCCATCACTACCAACAGAAACAAAATTTGCTTCTACAGAGCGGGTTGTTGGCGACCCGGCATCAGCGGGCACTTCTTTTCAACAGGTACCCGCAGGCTTTTACGAGCGGCACGACCCAGTGTTTGAAGGAATCGTTGGTGAGTAAGTCGTTGCCTTTTCCAAACAGAACTGTTATAATGAATGCTGCCGGACAGCTGATGTCTTCCCAGTGGGGAAATAGTTCCTCAACTGGGCAACCTCTTGCCGGCTTAAAGCACCCTGAAAGGAGTTGTTAGCCTGATAGTAAAACACCAGTCCTGCTTTTTTACCCTGTGTAACAGGGCAGGAGTGGTTGCATTTTTCCATACGCCAAACTCACCAGCATGATCAATCAACGTTTAGCCCAAAAGCAGAAGCTGAAGATCTTACCCCAGCAAATTCAACTGCTCAACTTCTTTCACCTCAACACCCTTGAGTTGGAACAACGCATTGCGCAGGAGTTGGAAGAAAACCCGCTGCTGGAAGATCAAAAGAATGATTTCGAACCTCTAGCCGACAAGTACAATAAGGATTCGGTGCAGGATTATCAGGACTGGGAAGAATACGGCTACGACGATATCCCCGATTATAAGCTGGAATACGGCAATTACCTGCATAATGATAAATTGCCTGAGCGGCCCATTGTAGGGCATTACGATTACCGAAAAGGACTGAAGGAGCAATACCAGTTGGGATGCGACAATGAGGCTGAAGCGGAGTTGGCTTCCTTTATCATTGATTCGTTCAATGATTATGGCATCATGGAGCAAAAGCCCGAGGACCTGGCGGAAGACTTTTCCTTCCGCATGAACAAGTGGATCGAAGTTGATGAAATCAACCGCATTGTGTTCAAGATCCAGGAGCTGGAGCCTGTAGGCATCGGCGCCCGGAGCATTCGTGAGTGCCTGTTGTTGCAGTTGCGTAAGTTCAATAACAAAAGGCCTGATGTGCGGATGGCCGTGCGGCTGCTGGAAGATCATTTCACAGACCTGCACAACCGCAATATGGATAAGATTAAGCATTGCCTCCACATAGATGAGGAGGAGCTAAAGATCGTATTGCAGCTGATTGCCACCCTGAAGATGAAGCCTATTTGCGAGGCTCAGGATGGTATCCAGATGAACCAGAACATCCTGCCTGACTTTATTGTAAACAGGAATGGCGAGGATATAGAAGTGATGTTGTATCGCCACCGCAGCGAAAGCCTGAACATCAATGGCACCTGGAAGCAGATGGCCGACAACAATACCAAGGTAAATACCGATAAAAGCGCGGTGCAGTACCTCAAGAACAAGTTGCAGTCGGCACAATGGTTTATCCATGCCGTGCAACAGCGCGAAGCCACCATGCTCAAGATCATGCGCTCCATTGTACATATCCAGTATAACTATTTCCTTACCGGCGATATCAACCAGCTGCAGCCCATGATCCTGAAAAATGTGGCGGAGATGGTTGGCGTGGATATTTCTACTGTAAGCCGGATCACCTGCAACAAATACGCGGAAACCCCCTTTGGCCTCATCCTGCTGAAAGATTTGTTTACCGAAGGTATTGCTAACGAGAAGGGACAAGTGATTTCCAATAAAGTGATACAATCGGCCATTGAAGAAGTGATTGAAACAGAAGACAAGCACAATCCATACACTGACCAGCAATTGGTTACCATACTTTCACAAAAAGGCTTTTCGGTAGCACGCCGTACGGTGGCTAAGTACCGCGAGCAGCTGCAGATTCCGGTATCGCATGTACGCAGCTTGTGGGCATAACGGCAAAGCCCTAATTTAGATACCAATACGAACCATAGAAACCCAAGTAAAATGCAAAAAATCCTGATCATTGATGACGACAGAGACATGTGTCTGTTGTTGAAACGTTTTCTTACCCGCCATGGCTACGAAGTACTGGAATCCTATACCGGAAAAAAATCGCTTGAGTTACTGGAAGAAGTAGAGCCCGACCTGATCATGTGCGATTTCAGGCTCGAAGACATGGAAGGTAATGTGTTGCTTGGAAAGATCAAGGATCGTTATCCATATATGCCCGTAATCATCATCACCGGCTACAGTGATATTAAGATTGCGGTTGAAGTGATGAAAATGGGTGCTTACGACTATATCACCAAGCCCCTTTTCCCCGATGAGATCTTAATTACCATCAAAAAGGCACTGGCTTCCGAGCCGGCTGCCCATGAGCCCCGCCATGTAGTTGCTCCGGTTGAAAAAGACTCCACCGCTGCTACTGCTGCCACCGCTACTGCTGCCCCGGCTGTAAACAAAGAGCCAAGACCACAGGTACTGCATTCGGGTGATTATATCTTTGGCGATTCGGCTGTTTTCCGCACCATCCTGCAGCAGATTGACCTGGTGGCACCTACTAACTATACCGTTATCATTTATGGTGAGAGCGGCAGTGGTAAGGAAGCTATTGCACAGGAAATTCACAAGCGCAGCAAACGGAAGAACAAACCCTTTGTTGCTATCGACTGCGGTGCCCTGTCCAAGGAACTGGCAGGCAGCGAACTGTTTGGCCACGAAAAAGGATCCTTTACCGGTGCCCTCAACCAGAAGATCGGTTCTTTTGAACTGGCAAATGGTGGTACCATTTTCCTGGATGAAGTTGCCAACCTGGGATACGATATCCAGGTATCGCTCCTGCGCGTAGTACAGGAACGCAAAATGCGCCGTATTGGTGGCACAAAAGATACCGAACTGGATGTACGCATTATTGTGGCTTCCAACGAAAAGCTTTGGGATGCTGCCCGCAAGGGTAAGTTCCGCGAGGATTTATTCCACCGCTTCAACGAATTCAGCATTGATGTGCCACCGCTGCGGCAGCGACCCGATGACATTATGTTGTTTGCTACTCACTTCCTCGATCAAACCAATATTGAACTGGGTAAAAACATCCGGCGCCTGAGCCCCGAGGTAGAGCAGATCTTCCGCTCTTATGTATGGTATGGCAACCTCCGCGAATTGAAGAACGTCATCAAGCGCGCAACCCTGTTGAGTGATGGTGAACAGATAGAAGCTACCTCGCTGCCTTTTGAGATTTCGCATTTCAACAAGCTGCAGTTTGAAAAAAGTCCCGAGCCCGCTCCTTCGGTGGTGGCCATGCCTGCCCCGGTGCGGGAGGAAGCACCCGAGCCTGCCCGCACGCTTTCTGAAACAACCCTTAAAGGTGCCAGCATTGACGCCGAATATGAGATGATTTTAAAAGCGCTGAAGAAAGTAAATTTCAATAAAAGCAAGGCCGCAAAGCTGCTCAACATAGACCGCAAAACACTGTACAATAAAATGAAGCAGTACCAGGAGTTTAACAACCAGTAATGACTTCTATATGCCGGTTGCCGATTGCCACTGAAAAGCGGTGAACGGCAACCGGCAACTTGTTTTACCTTACCCTGGTTAGAATCTTTTTTGATGAGTGAACAAACAAACAAGCCCGTCCGCATACTAATCATTGATGATGATGAGGATGATTTTTTCATCACCTCCGAATACCTCAAACAGATACAGGAATACGCCCTCAAAGTAGACTGGAGTTACCGGTTTTCTGATGCCATTCAGTTGGTTCAGAACAGGGCTTATGATATGTACTTCGTAGACTACCGGCTGGGTGCTAAAACAGGTATCGATTTCCTTAAGGAAGCCGTTGCTGTGGGCTGCGAAGAACCCATTGTACTGCTCACCGGCAAGGGCAATAAGTCCATCGATATACAGGCCATGCAGATGGGCGCCACCGATTACCTCGTAAAGACAGAACTGAATGTTGACAAGCTAGAGCGTTGTATCCGGTATGCGCTTGAACGTACAGCATATGTAAAAGCCTTGCGTGCCAACGAACGCAAATACCGCAGCATCTTTGAGCTTTCGAAAGATGCGGTTTTCATTGCCAGTAAGGACCTGCGCTTCCGGGATATGAACCAGGCTACTTCCGATCTTCTGGGTTATAGCCGCGAAGACCTTTCGGGTATGAGCGTTTTTGACCTGGTGGAAGACGATGCCGAACGACGCACCTTACAGCGGATCCTTCAACGTGAAGGAGAGATCAATGATATTGAACTGGAACTGCTGACAAATGGCGGCGAAAAGAAGAGCTGTATTTTTTCAGCTATGCTTACTACAGAGGGTACGGTAGATATGCAGTACCAGGGCCTCATACATGATATTACCAACATGAAAAAGGCTGAACGGGCCAACCTGCTGGTGGAGAAACTGGCTGCAACAGGCCGCCTGGTGCGTACCCTTGCCCACGAAGTACGCAACCCGCTGAACAATATCAACATGTCGGTAGAGCAGCTTGGGCATGGCCTTGAAGTAGAAGAAGCACCGCTCTACTTGGATATTATCCAGCGCAACAGCAAACGCATTGGCGACCTGATCACTGAACTGCTCGACTCTTCACGGCCTTCAGAGCTAAGCTTCGAACGTTGTGTGTTGCAAACGGTGATGGACGACAGTATTGCAGAAGCCATGGACCGCATTACGCTGCAGCGCACCAACATGCAAATAAGTTATTGCGATGAACCTTGCTGGATCATGGGCAACCCCGAAAAGCTGAAGATCGCTTTTCTCAACATCATCATCAATGCCGTAGAGGCAATGGCAGTGAACGAAGGCGAACTGGAAATAGAAATGGAAACCAACGGCCTGCTGCACAAGGTGAGCATTCGCGATAATGGCAGTGGTATTCCGGAAGAAAATCTTTCGCGTTTGTTTGAGCCTTATTTTACTTCCAAGCGAAACGGTATGGGTTTAGGCCTGGCAGCTACCCTCAACATTTTACAGGCCCACAAAGCACACATTGATGTATCATCAATTGTGGGTGAGGGAACGACCTTTGTGATAACGTTTCCATCGGCGTAGGGAAAGGCGGGAGACAGGAGAGAAAATATAAAAGCCCGGCAAGATAGTACTTGATTTTACTATCCTGCCGGGCTCTTTTTATTTAGGTGTTGTCTTTTCCTTCTTTACTGTCTTTCCTGGCTTTTCAGACTTCCCTACGTCGTCAACCTGCCCGCACGCTGGTGCATGATGTAGAAGATCATTCCACCAATAGCGGGGGCCGCAACTACGGCAATAAGCCAGAACCTTTTTTGGAAAGGCTTCAGGTCTTTGCGGGTGGCAACATCCACAATGCTCCAGATCCAATGCACACCGCCCAGTAATACTGAAAAGATGGCAATATAATCACCTATCCTATAGCCTTGCGATTTGATTACCGCCCCGATAATAAATAAAACAATGCTGACCAGTCCAATGATGAATGCCGGATGTTTAGTGTTTTTCATACAAGAAGTTTTGAGTAGCAGGGATGAGGATCCGTTCCTTTTACTCAAAAATCTATGCCACTTGTGCGCTCATACAGTTGTTGCGCCCTGTATTATAACAATCCCGATTGTAGTGCTTTAGGTCTCCAGGTAGGAGGGCGGGATTTCCTTAGCTTCTTTTTTAATGATAAAAACGGCAGTATCCTTGGGCTTGATACCTGCGCCATGCGACAGGGCGAACATTTTGGTGAATTCGGCGCCGAAGTACAAGATGATAGCCGAGTAATAAACCCAGGATAAGATGATAATAATGGAAGCTGCCGTGCCATAAGTAAAGCCAAGCTTGGAATTGCCCAGGTAATATCCAATGATGAACTTGCCTACCAGGAACAGCAGTGCGGTAAACAGCGCCCCTACAAAGGCGTCTTTCCAGGCAATGATGGCATCAGGCAGCACCTTGAAGATGACGGCAAAGAGCAGGCTGATGACAATGACAATGATCACCGAATTGATAACATAAATAAACTGTACGGAGTAGTGTGGTAAAATGCGACCCAGTTTGTCGCTCATCAGGTTGAGCAAAGCATTAACCACAAGCGACACCAGCAGGATAAAGGAAATGCCAACAATGAGGGAAAAAGAAATGAGCCGGTTGATCAGGAACTTGAGCCAGCCCTTGCGGGGTTTTGCCTTTACCGACCAGATATAATTGATGGAATCCTGCATTTCGGTAAAAACCCCGGTAGCACCAATAAAGAGTACCACACCGCCGATGATGGTACCCACGGTAGTAGCTTCCGATTGCTGGATATTGATGATGATTTGTTGTACTTGTAATGCAGCTTCACTGCCCACCAATCCTCTTATCTGGTGGTAGATGCGGCCTTCCACCGCATCGCGGCCAAAGAATGCGCCTGCCAGCGACATGATAAGAATGAGCAGGGGGCCAATAGCAAAAGTGGTATAATAGCTCAGGGAAGCGGATAACTTGAGGGCATTATCATCAATAAATCCCTGTATGGTGTTGCGCAAAACACTACCTGCTTTTTTGATCCGCTTCATGGTTGGGGGTTCGAAAAATAGACCTGCCTGAAAACTGCCGTAACCCGTTCAGATAAAACGGCCGGCTGCTGTTGGTTGGTGGCAGCATTTTTTCTGCATTTGGAAAGTACAAAATCTTTACTAATGCGCAGCTTGTTGTATGTTCTTGCAGTGCTGTTGTTGGTGGGCTGGGCCCTGGGAGCTTTTTACTGGCGTGCAGGTGGCATGATACACCTGTTGTTTATACTGGCCATCATTGCTTTTTTATTTGGCATTATCCGCCGTTCCTGAAGGTTGTGTTTAGCCGTAGGTAAGTGCGGCAGCCAGTTGGGTAAAGCTGTCACCACATCTCCGGCACCAGTTGGCGCATTGTTGCACCTGTGGATCGGTGTAGGGCTTGCATGCTTCGGCACATTCCTCACAAATGCCAATACACAAGAGTACCAGTTTGCGGGCTTCGGTACAGCGGCTGCTGAGGGCCTGCCATGTTTCCATGCAAATGAGGGCACATTCGTCTACAACCTTTTCCAATTGCTGCTGGCCGGGTAAGCTTTTTTGATGAAGCGCTGCCAACAGGTTTTCGCAAACAATCCATGTTTGCAGGCAGTTATTTCTTTGCAGGCTGATACCATTCATACGGCTGGATGGGGGTTTAATGGCGTTGGCAATTTTGAAACAGGGAGGCGGCAAAACCATTGAGGTCCTCACCGCTGGTTACCAGGGTGCCCTTGGTGCCATCGGCTGTTTGCATGATTAATAAATAAGCTTCTTCACCTTCCTGTCCTTTGCCTTCAAAATGAAAGCAGTTGAGTACCTCTACATCTCCAATTTCGTATCGTCTGTTGCCCGACCTGGTACGGAGTTCCTCCTGGTGCAGGTAAAACTCCTCTATATATCCTTCCTGTGTAGCCCTGTTGAGGCAGGTGGTGAGGCTTTTCTGGTAGGGTAGGGTATTGGGATTGATGAACAACATAATTGTCGTTTGCGTAGGTGTAAATAAAATAGCCTGCCATTTTTTAAGAAAGGCAGGCCATGCTTTGTTTATATGCTAAGGGTATGCAGGCTGTTGCTAAATTGAGTAGGAGGCACAACAGCCTGAGTATGCAAATGCTCAATGTCCGATTTTGTGCAAATCGCGGAGGTGTTTTACCTCGTCGTGGCTTTTGCGCAATGCGGCTTTTTGGTTTACAATCAGTTCCCGTGTCATTGGATCGAGTTCGGTATCCGAGTTCAATGCAAGGTCGTAGGCTTTTTGCGCAGCATCTTCACCAAATTCACAGTTGTCCAAAATAGCCTTGCGGTCTTTGCCGCTCAGGGTTGCTTTGAGGTCCATCCAAACGCGGTACACTTTGCCCGACTTGGTGGTGTCGGTAGCTGCCGTGCCACCCATGTCGTGTACGGTTGTATTCAGCTCCGTAAGGTATTGCTTGCTTTCCATGGTATAGCGTTCAAAGAGGGTGGCCAGGTCGGCATCTTCCGGCTTCAGTTCCTCAATGGCCTTTTGGTAGCCTACCACCCGGTCGTTGTTGATGCGCACCAGGTCGTTCAGCAGACCGATCACTTTTTCATTTCTTTCCATGGTAGAGCGTTTGAGGCTTTGCATTAAAAAATTGTACCCCCAGGGGTTTCCGGATTTATGATTTTGGGTTGCTGAAAGGGTGCGCGATTGAAAATCCCAGTCCCAAATTCCTTACACCAATGCCGTCAATATCTTCATCAGCACCCTTTCTTCAGAAGTGAGGCCGGTCAGTTCATCGGTTTCTTCAATGGCATCCAGTTCTTTCAGGTACTTGTTCAAGCCCTGTTCTTCATACAGCCTGATGATGCCCGGGTGTACATAATATTTTTTGCAAACGGTGCGGGTATTACCCAGTTGCTTGCTCACTTCGTCCAGCGCCTGCACCACGTTCTTTTTCAGTTCGGAGTCGCTGCTTACTTCGGTCATATTGCAAAAGGCACGAAGGGCGCTAAGGGTGCCTGCCCAGGTGCGAAAATCCTTGGCCGAAAAATCGCCACCTGTAGCCTGTTTGATGTATGCATTTACTTTTCCCGAATCAATGGTTTTGCGGTTGCCATCTGCATCCACATACTGGAACAACTCCTTGCCGGGCAGGTCGCGGCAGGCCTGGACGGCCCGGGCAAGCCGCCGGTTTTTGAGGCTGATGCTGTGGTCCACGCCTTTCTTGCCCCGAAACGAAAAGTGCATTTTGTCGCCTTCAATCTTTACGTGTTTGTCTTTAAAGGTGGTAAGCCCATAAGAGCCATAAAGCTTTTCGTAATCGTTGCTGCCTACCCTGATAAAGGTGCGTTCCATCAGGCTGATGACCGTGGCAATCACCTTTTCTTCAGGCAGCTCTTTGCGGGCAAGGTCTTCTTCCAGTTGTAGCCGGAGGGAGGGCAGCAGTTTGCCAAATTCAAACATGCGGTGAAACTTGGTTTCATTGCGCAGGAGGTGCCATGCTGCGTGGTAACGATATTGTTTGCGGCCCTTGCCATCAATGCCAGTAGCCTGTATATGGCCGTTGTCCTGCGCACAAATCCATACATCGGTCCAGGCCGGGGGTATGGCCAGTTTGCGGATGCGCTCAAGGGTTTCCTTATCCTTTACTGTTTTTCCTTCCAGGGTGTAGGTAAAACCTTCGCCTTTTCGGTTGCGTTTGATGCCGGGGTCACGGTCATTTACATAATGCAGGTCGGCAACCTTAGCTGCTTTAGTGTAATCCTTATCTATTTTAAGGAACTGTTTGTGCGAGAGGGATGGTGTTTCCATACGAACCTGGTTAGATATCGAAGTGCTGATCCTGGCTGCAAGGGGTTATGGTGTAGTTGGTAAAATGTGCATGTGTCAACATGTGTTATTGCCAGCTTTGCTGCAACCCCTTGCAACCCTGATCTGCTAGGATGGTAAAATAAAAAGCCAGACACCTCAATAGCGCCCGGCTTTCATCACTAATGTTGCAGTTGCCTATTGGGGTTCGGCTTCTGCTTTAATATTGATGGTGCTTTCCGCAAGCTGGGAGAGTTTTTCGTCGGTGTTTTTCTCTTCCTGGAGGTTCTGGCTCAATAGCTGGGCAACCTGATTTTCGCCCATTACTTTGGCCAGCGCCATCAGGCTGCCATAAGAAGCGATCTCGTAATGTTCTGCTTTTTGCGAAGAAATGATCAGCGCGGCATCGCGGGTAGCAGTGCCCTTGTCGGTATCAGAAATAGCATGTTCTGCTTCCTGAACCAGGCCGGTCATTGCTTCACATTTTTTAGCCTTGGGGCTCATGCCCAGTTGTTCAAACACCTGGTTGAGGCGCTCTACCTGGCCTTCGCTTTCGGTGATGTGTTGCTGGTAAGCCATCCGCAATTCTTCTGAAGTAGCCGCTTTTGCAAGCTTAGGCATTGTTTTCAGCAGGAGCTTCTCGGCATAATACAGGTCCTTGAGTTCTTCAACAAACAATTCCCTCAGTTTGGTTTCTTCCGATTTGCCCGGACGGCTTGCGCCGGTCTTAGATCCTGCCTGTTTGGTGCTGGTGCTTTTTTGCGCAGCACCCTTCGATGCAACGCCTTTCGACATCATGCTTTTGCCTGCTGTAGTTTTAGTGGCCGCGGCGCTTTTACCTGCCGGCTTGGTAGCTTTTGCCATAAGAGGATGATTTTGAATTAATGAAGATTTAATCGGGAGGAACAAAAAAAATTAGGCCACACCTATAAACGGTTTGCAAGGTGTGCTGTAGATGATTTTACC
The DNA here is from genome assembly GCF_001953305.1 of Cnuella takakiae. GTDB lineage: Bacteria > Bacteroidota > Bacteroidia > Chitinophagales > Chitinophagaceae > Flavisolibacter > Flavisolibacter takakiae. The sequence goes on along the minus strand of NZ_MTFE01000010.1, from coordinate 4,352,551 downwards.
CACCCATTGCAGCCTTATATGCACTCCTTGTTGTGGTGCTTTGTGGTATTCAATTTGGATGGGGTTATTTACCCCCTCATTAATCAAAAAGAACCGTTATGCAAGCCAATCACCAGCTGCATTTTCTGCAGCAGAAAGTCCAGGAGCTCGGGCATGCCCTCTTGTTTAACCTGAGCGATTCTGTGCTGAAATTTCCCACCGCACTTGTCAGCAACCCGCAGCTGGATGAATATGGTTATATATGGTTCTGGGTGCAAAAGCCGAAGCAGGATATTGCTGCATTTGAAAACGGCTTTCCTGTACGGTTGGATTTCTACCGCAAGGGTGCCCTCAGCTATTTACAGGTGTCGGGCAGTGCCTGGATTGTTACCGACCCGGAGGAGATTTTGGCAATTTCGCAACTGGCAGCCCTTCCTGTTCACACCGACCGGGTATTGCTGAAAGTAAAAATGGAGGGAGCCGACTACCAGGAATGTGAAGGTGCCCATACGCACTCGTGGTGGAATGTGCGCAAGCAGAACCTGTTCTCCTGGTTCCGGCATTCAGCCGGTGGCTATGCTGCTGCCGATTCAAACTTTTCGGTTTCCTGAGGCGGATGCGGAGCTTACTGATTATGGCTACATACCATAAAAAAAGCTGCAGGCAACTGCAGCTTTTAATTTTTTACCCTGGCGGTTTACTTGCGCACATCATCCCCTGCACGCTTTTCATAATAGTCGGGATCGTCCATGTCCTCGTCTTCATAAGTTTCATCACCATCCGAAGAATAGGAACCGCTTGTTTGCACCGAATCCTGGTCAATAGGTGCTTCGTCGCGGGTGTTGGAAAGCAGGTTGCGGTCGCCACGGCCTGGCTCCAGGTCGCCGCGGTTCTGGCTGTTGTCGTCCGGGATCATTTTGTCTTTATCCTGTTCCATAATGCTGTATTGGGTTAAAAATGGTTTCAGGTAATTGTGAAACTACCATGCCAATTGAAAACATGCTTGTGAGAGGTGCCGGAGCAGGGATGCGATTTTGGATAGACTTACTTAAGTGCACCCCGAAACAGGATTTGTAGTTTATTAATGTGTGTACGCGCACACATAGTGCAGTGC
>NZ_MTFE01000010.1:4338300-4351448 GCF_001953305.1 Cnuella takakiae | reverse complement strand
TAGGGCAAAATAAAAAAGCCCGCACTTGTAATAAGTGCGGGCTTAAGTGGAGGACAACGGAGTCGAACCGATGACCTCTTGCATGCCATGCAAGCGCTCTAGCCAGCTGAGCTAGTCCCCCAAAGTTTGTAAGATCTGTGTGCTTCGGTAGCGAAGCGGGTGCAAAAATAAGGAGTCAATTGATACAACCAACACCTCTGCAAAAAAAACCGGAAAAAATTTTTGCGGGCATTCTATGGTCTTTTTTGTACTTGCATGCCGATTATAAATCCAGGAAAAGCAGGAGGGCCAAAGGAAAGCGGAACCACCGAATGTTGTAGCATGCAGGCATTTCGGGTAGGCCTGGCTGTTATAGGCTTACAAATAAATAGGGCCGGATAGAAATCCAGCCCGCTTAAAATCCAATATCCTATGAAAAACCGAACGTATAATAGCAAGTAATGTACCATCCATGATTAAACGTATAAAATTGTAAGCTCTGCAATACATGAGGAAATCATTCCTCACCGATCTTCAAATTTGGGAAAACGGTTGCGTGCCCCCAATAGGAGGGCTTTCCTTATCTTCCTTATTCCAATCCATTTGCACCATGACCCTTTTCCGGAAATTGACCGCTGCATTGCTGTTGCCCGTTTGCCTCCATGCCCAGCCCAGCCCTCCGCAACCCGTAGGGCCGGTGCCTACCAAAGCACAATGGGAGTGGCAGCAAATGGAGTACTACATGTTTATTCATTTTGGCCCCAACACCTTTACCAATAAAGAATGGGGGCATGGTGACGAAGACCCCAAAGTTTTTCTGCCCACCCGGCTTGATGCCCGGCAATGGGCTCGCACAGCCCGCGATGCCGGTATGAAAGCCATCATCATTACCGCAAAACACCACGATGGCTTTTGCCTTTGGCCCAGCCAGTACAGCAAGCATACCGTGCGCGAAAGCAACTGGAAGGAGGGCAAGGGCGATGTGTTGCGGGAACTGTCGGAAGCCTGCCAGGCCTACGGGCTTAAGTTCGGTGTATACCTGTCGCCCTGGGACCGCAACCACCCGGCCTATGGTACCCCGGAGTACAATACTGTTTTTGCAAATACGCTCCAGGAGGTGCTGTCGGGTTATGGGCCTGTGTTTGAACAGTGGTTTGATGGCGCCAATGGGGAAGGTCCGAATGGTAAAAAGCAGGCATACGACTGGCCGCTATTCCACCAGGCCGTTTACCGCAACCAGCCCCAGGCCATCATATTCAGCGATGTGGGCCCCGGTGCCCGCTGGGTAGGCAACGAAAATGGGTATGCCGGTACCACCAACTGGTCGCGGATCACAACAGAAGGTTTTACCCCAGGTGCAGGTGCACCTGCTACCCGGGTGCTGAACCAGGGCGAGGAAACGGGGCGCCAGTGGGTACCCGCGGAATGTGATGTGAGTATCAGGCCCGGTTGGTTTTACAGTCCCGATACCGATGATAAGGTAAAGAGCGTGGCCGACCTGATGTCGATCTACGAAGGTTCGGTTGGGCGCAATGCCAACTTCCTGCTCAATGTACCCGTGGACAGGGAAGGATTGATTCACCGCAACGACTCGAGCCGGCTGATGGAGTTCCGCGCCGCCCGCGATGCTATTTATGGACGCAACCTGGCAAAGGGGCAAAAGGTAGTGGCCTCCAATACCAGGGCCAACAGCGTAAACTTTGCTGCTTCCAGGCTTACCGACGGCGATATTGATACTTATTGGTGTACCAACGATGCCGAACGTTCGGCAAGCCTGGAAGTGCAACTGGCCAAACCTGCAAGGGTAGACCGGGTATTGTTGCAGGAGTACCTGCCGCTGGGACAGCGTGTGAAATCCTTTACGGTAGAAGTGTGGGATGGCAAGGCTTTCCGCAAAGTGCAGGAGGGAACTACGGTGGGGTATAAGCGTGTGGTAAAATTTGAACCGGTAACCACCGGCAGGGTGCGGATCCGCATTACCGATGCCGTAGCTGCACCGGTATTATCTGAGGTACAGTTGTTTGCCGCACCGCACCAATAACAGCTGTTGTAAAGTTGGGTACAGGCCTTGTAGTTTTGATCCGACATTTAATTCAACTTATATTTGGATATTAATGCACTAAAACTAAAGACAAGCTTTAACCATTAAAAAGTTTCGATTCTTGGTTCAAGAGCTTGCACACCAAAACTTTTTTCATGTTGGAAGAGTCAGTGGAGTATCAGGATACAGAACAGAAAAGGCTTAAAGAACTGCATGAGCTGGACATTCTGGATACGGAGGAAGAAAAAGAGTACACAGACTTCGTTGAAATTGCTTCCGGAATTGCAGGTACACCCATTTCCCTGATAACCTTATTGGATGAAAACCGGCAATGGTTTAAAGCTTACAAAGGAGTTGACTTCCGGGAGACGCCCCGGGATATAGCATTCTGCAATATCGCGATCCAGCAGGATCAACACCTTGAAGTGGTAGATGCCACAACCGATATTCGTTTCAAAGACAACCCCCTTGTTACCGGGCCTACAAATATCCAGTTCTATGCAGGCTTTCCCTTAATCAGCCCTTTGGGTAATAAACTGGGAACCTTATGTGTCATTGACCACAAGCCTACAAGGCTTAGTGCAGCACAAAAATCCCTTTTGGAAAAATTGGCCGATAAAGTGGTGCAGATACTTGAACTGCGCCGCAAGAATATTGAACTGGTGCGTTTGCGTGCCGAAGCCGATGCCAAGCGGGAGATGATGAACCAGCTGCTCTCCAACCAGCGCAAAATGATGTCGATACTGGCGCACGATACCAAGGGGCCGCTTACCTCCATGGCCCACCTGGTAGACATGCTTTGGGAAGCGCCGGTGGTAGATGAGGATATGAAGCAAATGGCCTGCAGCCTCATGAGCGGCCAGCTTAAAGTAAGCCTCGAGTTGATCGATAACCTGATTGCCTGGGGTGCCACCCACCTTTCCGGGCAGCTATACGAGGAGCAGCCATATGCTGCCGAACCCATTGCACGCGAAACCGTTGCTACCCTTAGCCGGATGGCCGAAGAAAAAGGCATACAGGTAAAAGTGGATGCTAAAGGAGAGCCTTTATTTTGGCTGAACCGCGAAGTATTCCGGTTTATCGTGCGCAACCTGGTGCACAACGCGCTGAAATTTACCGAACAGGGTTCCGTTACTGTTTTCCTGAACTGTACCGCCGAAGCTTCCTGCATCCGGGTAGTAGATACAGGCATTGGTATGCCCAAGGGCATGGAGGAAAAACTCTTTACCCGTAAAATGTCTTCCCGCGAAGGCACCCGCAAAGAACCAGGCTCGGGGCTGGGCCTGATACTGGTGCACGACTTTGTGCTGAAGTTAGGCGGTAGCATCCAGGTACAAAGCCTTCAGGGACAGGGTACTACTTTCACCATCAGCTTTCCACTTTACGCCACAGTTCAGGAGTAAGCACTTCCTGTTAATAAATAATTGGTAATTAGGGGCTCCCAAAAACCTTTTGGGCAAAGTAGTTGTTGCAAAGGGGTACCTTATTCTTTTCGCTATGCCCCAGCCTGATCCCTTTGCGCTTTCGTTAGGTTTTGATGCCAATTTGGAAGAAAAGCGCACCGGCTTTGTGCCACCTTCCCTGCCGGGAACAGGTGCAGAGCGTTCTGAATTGCCTCCTGCTGCTCTGCCGCATCCCTCAGAGGAGCCTTCATCAAGAGCGGATGCCCCTGATCATCCGGAGGTAAGTCCTTAATAACCGGTAAGGCAAAAAGTGGCATCACAGCATGAGGGTACGCCAGACTTTTTTGGGGAATGTAAACAACAGTAGCAACCTCATCGGGACAGCTTATCTCTACAGCAGGGCAGCTTTCAACTTTATTTTCTGCTTGTACAAACCTTTGGGCACAAATGAGTTAAACAGGCACCTTCTTTGAGTCCAAAGATTAAACAATATGGGTATGGAAGTGACAGCTGTGGTATTGCATGATGGAGCGCTCGCCCATTATGATGTGGTAATTGGGCCGGGTGGTACCTGCACGGCTTATCTTTCAAGTTATCGTGGTGCCGGCAACCGTATGCCGCCCCAGTGTCTCAGCCTGCGCAAGGAAGGGCGCCATTGGGTAAGCGATGATGGCAATGAACGCTTATCCGAAGATTTGGGTTATGCCGTTGAATTAAAAGCAAGACCCATACTTGAAGATAGAAGGCGGCAGGGCGGTCACCCTGCTGGCTGATTTATACCGGGCCCTGTTTCCAGGGCTTTTTTTATACCCCACCACAATGCTTCCTTTTTCTGAAGGTACCTGCACAAAAAAAGGCCCCGGTTCCCTTGGCCTTTACGCAAGTTAAATGGCTGTCGTATCAGGCAGCCAGGTGCAGGTACTGCCTGCTTAACTTTTGTATTGGTCTGATACCTACTACCTGCTCGTTTTCCCTGCTGAAAAATAACTCGACGAAAAAATCGCCAAGGCGGAACAGGAAAACAGAAAACAGGTCTGTGTTTCTGTCGGCAATGAATTGTCCGCTACGGAGCAATGCGCGACGCTTTTGTTTGCAATTGAGGCTTTTAAAGGATTGAATATTCATTGTTTTTGGTTTACAGCTTAGGCCGAACAAAGAGGGTGCCATAGGTGCCCTTTTTTATGGGTTTCTCGGCCAATAATCCTTTTTATTTACCCCTTCTTCTTAATGGCTGTGTTTGAAAGAGCAGGCAAAAAATAATCTCCCGGGATAAAATAGCTGGTTAACAAATATTTCTTACCTTAATCTTTACCGCCATTTCCCGCCTATTGCTTGTCCTGTTTACTAAAACCATTCGTCATGGAACGCGTATTCACTACTCACTTTGAGTTTAATGGGAAAACCTACACTACCCATGTGCGGCAATTATCTGCCCGCAGAGAGGTTGCCTTCCAGGCCGAAGTGCCTGACGAGTCCCTGCTGTATCTTTTACCTGATGGCAAAGTGGTGTATTCGAGCCGCAGCGGGCTTGAAATCAGCCGCGCTACCGATGACCTGCAAAGCCACGAACTGGTGGGCGCCATTATCCGTTCTGTAGAGCCCCATTTGGTTTGATGGCTGCGCTTCGCTTCCAGGTAGGTCTTTAGCTTTTTCCCGGCGTGCAGCTGCAAGAAGTGGCTCAAAATTTTCTGCGCCTGCTTGTAATGGAACCTAAGTTATTTTCAACCATTGAGTTTGCCGAATGGAAGGCCTTTAAAGGATTTGTGGATAGCCTTTCTGAGAACTGGGCCTTCCGGGGACAGGGGCATGCAGGATGGGTGTTGAACAATGCCATTGAACGGACCGATTTTGTTCATTTTCACCAACAGGTAGAAGCCGATTTCCTGGCCGAATTCCAGCGGGGTGCCCGCAACTATCTTTCCCGCGACGAAATACCAGGGCATACCATCGAATGGCTGGCTTTAATGCAGCATCATGGTGCGCCCACCCGCCTGCTCGATTTTTCCCGCTCTCCCTTTGTAGCTTCCTTTTTTGCTTTCGAGCAGTGTCACCCGGAGACCAACCATGGTATTGCCATCTGGGCCATCAATGTTTCTTTTTTAAAACACAGGTCGTTGGAGCTGCTGGCGGGCCGTTATCCCATTGAGGCGGGAGAGGAGCGGAATGGCATCCGCGAAAGTCTTTTTGAGCAGATCTTTTTCAACAATGATATCAGCGTGGTATTCCCGGTGGAGCCATTCCGGATGAACCGCCGGTACTCCCTGCAGCAGTCGATTTTTGTAAGTACAGGAAAGGGCTACGAACCATTTATGCAGCAACTATCCTTTTTGGGCGAGGACCTGGAGAAGGCCTTTATCAAAATGGTTTTGCCTGCCTGCTTGCAAAAGGAAGTGCTGCGCGACCTCCAGCGCATGAACCTCAACCGCGCCAGCCTTTTTCCCGACCTGGACGGCTATGCCGCCTCCATGAAACTACGGTACAACAGTATGCGCACACCCGAAGAAAGTATGCAGGCGCACCTCTCGCTGATGCAGGATACCTCTTTCCGTTTTATTCCCTGAGCCCTTACAGGCTTTGTATCAGGAAAGCGGTAAGCAGCAGTAGCAACATGCAAAGCAGGGTGATCAGCAGCCAGCGCCGCCGTTGTTTTTTGCGGCGCAGGAAGCTGTTGTTGTTTGCAGGATTGTGTTGGTTCATTTCAATTGTGTACGGTAACGGAGCCCATTTCCCTTTTGGACTCTTTGCTGCAGCGGGGGCTGTTCCTTTTGTAAAAAATGGCTGATGGTAATGCCGATGCTGGATACCAGCGCCAGCAGGATAAAAGCCTGGAACAGCATGCCGCGGCCCTGAAACGCAATATTGCGGTTCAGTAAATCCATCAGGCTTTGTTTTGTTCGCCGGTTCATGTTGCCGTTTTGATAGGGATACGGTAAGGTCACTTTCAAGGCTCGTGCACTTGCACCGTTTGTGAAACAGGGAGCAGGTAATGGCTTTAAATGGTTTGTACGGCAAGGATAGGATACCTGTAAAGGTAGCGTGCAGGATACGGGACAGGAAGTAAGGGTTTGTAGTATTTGTTCTTATTTGGCGGCAGGGTTTTAAGGGCGGGTACTCCTTTTTCTCTAACAGCAAAGGATTATTGCTGAAGCGGGGTTAGGTAAAAATGCTTAGCGCTCCTTCTTTCTTTCTTATGCAAATAAATGCGCATGTAAATTTGGGAAGCGCCACAAAGCAAACAAAAATGCAAGGTCCTATGTCCCCGATTTCACTCCTCCCTGGTTCCTTTTTCCAGCTGGTACAAAGATTAAGACAATACCAACTGAGCACCCATCCGGCCAGCGGATGGTTCAAGCAGGCGCCCAAACCAAACCGCAAACCGGCAGCAGCCATGCCCAGGGTTTTATCGCCCGACAGCGTACACCTGCGCGCAGGCGCCAAACGCGATCCGCTGCGGAAAAATCCGGCTCCCTAGTCAACCTTATAAGGCCAAAAAATGTAAGTTTACCAAATAGTAAGAACTATGGGTGTGCTGAAACAAATGGCCGAATACTTATACCTGCGTAAACCCGATCCTAACCGGCCCGATTCGCAGTGGGTAAAATACATGCATGGCATCAACCGCATCAGCCTGATGCTTTTTATCGTAGCCATCATTATCCTGATCATCAAATTGGTGGTGCGCAGTTAAAAAATACCGGTGCCAGGAAAAGCAGGGATGTCCCTGCTTTTTTTATGCCTTTTGCTGTACAAATTCGTGGATGATGGTGGCCGCTCTTTCCGATGCATTGCCATACTGCCGCAGCATCTGTTGCAGTTGTGCATAGTCGGAAGCCACCTGTTGCTTGCGGGCCTCGTTGTACAATAAATCTTTTAATTCCCGGGTGATATTGGCTGCTGTCATTTCGTGCTGAATCAGTTCGGTTACCACCTGCCGGTCCATGATCAGGTTGACCAGCGAAATGTATTTGATGGTGATCAGCCTTTTGGCAATGGCGTAGGAAATGGGGGAGCCTTTATAGCAAACCACCTGGGGTACGCCAAATAGCGCGGTTTCCAAAGTGGCGGTGCCTGAAGTTACAAGGGCTGCATCCGCCGATGCCAGTAAGGAATAAGTGGCACCACGTGCCGAACCCACTTCGGGGTAGGCAGCCAGGAAAGGCTGGTAAAAAACATCATCCAGCGAAGTAGCTTTAGCCACAACAAACCGGAAGTCGGGAAAGGCACGGCTGGCTTCCAGCATCACCGGCAGCTTGGTTTCAATTTCCTGTTTGCGGCTGCCGGGCAGCAGGGCAATGACGGGTTTGGAACCAAAATCCTGCGGTTGGTGGGTGGCTTTAAAATCCTGTACTACCTGTGCCAGCGGGTGGCCAACAAACTCCACCGGGTATTTCCATTTTTGCTCAAAGAAGTCCTTTTCAAAAGGCAGGATCACCAGCATCTTGTCCACCACCTTGCGGATCTTTTTTACCCTGCTTTCCTTCCAGGCCCATACTTGTGGCGAAATATAGTAAATGACCTTCATGCCTTCCGCCTTGGCCCATTCGGCGATGCGCAGGTTAAAACCCGGGTAATCGATCAGGATCAGCACATCGGGTCGGTAGGCCCTGATATCATTTTTGCAAAAAGATAAATTGCGCAGGATGGTAGGCAGGTTTTTCACTACTTCGGCAAAACCCATAAAGGCAAGATCGCGGTAGTGCTTTACCACCGTTGCACCCGCTGCTGCCATCAGGTCGCCGCCCCAGCAGCGCATTTCGGCTGCAGGTTCTTTTTTCCGTAATTCTTTGATCAGGTTGCTTCCGTGCAGGTCGCCCGAAGCTTCACCGGCAATGAGGTAATACTTCATGATAGAATGTGCAAAGATGCCTGCAAATGGGCAATGAAAGTAGAAGCGTTCTTTCATTGGTACAACCCTTCCTTGCTGCACCTGTAGCGGCAGCAAGGAAGGGTTGTAAAAAAATATTACATAAGTGCTTTCAGCAATAGGAACAGGGCGCCATATAACACCGTCACAATAAAGATGCCTTTAGCTGTCTGGTCTTTGCGGTTGTTGATAAACAGCGTGAACAGTGCAATATTGCCTACCAGGCTCCAGGCGCCAAAAAAGGTCACCAGCCTGCTTTCCCTTTGTACCGTTTGCAGGAACTCGCCAAAAGGATAATAAGAAAACCTGAAATAGTACAGGAGCAGGAATATGAGTACGGGTGTCAGCAGGGCCAGCACCAGGCCAAGGGGCAGGTTGTCTTTAAGCTTCATCAAATTTCCAGGTTTGCTCCAGGTGTTTTTTTAGCTGGTAGTGGGTCAGGTCAAACTGAACCGGCACCAGGCTTACATAATTGTTGGCAAGGGCCCATACATCGGTGTCGGTGCCTTCGTCAAAGTTCACGAACTCGCCGGTAAGCCAGTAGTACTTGCGTCCATGCGGGTCGTTGCGTTCAATAAAATCTTCTTCGTATTTGGCATAAGCCTGCCGGCAGACACGAACACCCTTAATCTCTTCAACGGGGAGTTTGGGAAAATTTACATTGAGCACGGTATGTTTGTCGGGAATGCCTTTGAGCATCTGTTCCACAATGATGCGGGCATACTTGCGGGCTGCGGTAAAGTCAGCCTCGAGGGCATAGTCGAGCAGGGAAAAGCCAATGGAAGGAATGCTTTCGATGGCTGCTTCAACGGCTGCCGACATGGTGCCGCTGTAAATAACATTGATGCTGTGGTTGGCGCCGTGGTTGATGCCGCTGATGCAGATATCGGGTTTTTGGTGCAATACTTTATCTACCGCCAGCTTTACACAATCTACCGGTGTGCCGGTGCACTGGTAGGCTTCAATATCTTCAAAAAAATGCACTTTGTTGAGCCGCAGGGGCACTCCAATGGTAATGGCATGACCCATACCGCTCTGTGGCTTATCGGGGGCCACTACTACTATCTTGCCCAGGTCTTTTACCGCTTCCACCAGGTTGCGGATGCCGGGAGCGCCAATGCCGTCGTCGTTGGTTACCAGTATTACGGGTCTTTTCTGTTCTGTTGCCATATATCGCCGTTGGTTGTATCGTGAATGGTTGTTGGAAAGGCCGCTGACCTGATAAGATGTGCCTCCTGCTGGTAGCTGCGCGGCCGGTGCTGTATGGTTGCGAAATGTTTCTTTGGCCTCATACTGTCACTGCTTAATTGCTGCAAGAAGCATTCCCGGTCAAAAATGCTCTTTTTTAGCCGAACAAAAAATAAAGCAGTCATTGCCAGTCTAAATAAATTAGTAATTTCGGGCTAAATAAATTAGCCGCATGTCACTCGCCAATAAAAACCTGAAGTACCTGCGCAAGCTGCGTGGCTGGACACAGGAAGAGTTTGCGCAAAAGCTGCGCATCAAGCGCTCCCTGCTGGGCGCATATGAAGAAGAGCGTGCCGAACCCCGCATGGAAGTGCTGGAAGTAGTTGCCGATATGTTTCGGCTCACCCTCGATGATCTGCTGCGCAAAGACGTTAGCGAACAAAAGGGCAGCTATATCGCCAAGCGCCGTGCGGCCAAGCTGGTGGCAGGCCGTACCGATATTCCTTTTGTTCCGGTAAAAGCTGCCGCCGGTTACCTGGCTGGTTATGCCGATCCCGAGTTTATCGACGAGCTCAACACCTTTACCCTGCCCATGCTTTCGGGTGGCGATTACCGCGCCTTTGAAATTGTGGGCGACTCCATGATGCCAACGCCCAGCGGGTCGGTGATTGTAGGGGAGAAGGTGAGCAACCTGGAGGAAGTAAAAAGCAATAATACCTATATCGTGGTATCGCGTACCGATGGTATTGTGTACAAGCGGATGATGAAGAACAGCCGCCAGAAGAACAAATACACCCTGGTGAGCGACAACCCTTCTTACCAGCCTTATACCCTGGGTGCCGAAGACATTCTTGAAGTTTGGCAGGCACAAATGATCCTTTCCAAAGCCAATACGGTACAACGCTGGGATGTAGACCATTTGGCCAATATCGTTACCAACCTGCAACAGCAGGTGAGTACGCTGAAGAAGCGGATGAACTGATAAGTTTTGCTGACAGCCAATATTGTTGGATGCCTGCAGGATACCAAAAGGTCTTGCTGCCACCAACTATATTGGCTGTTTTATTTTGCCTTTATAACCTCCGCATCCCTATAAAAGGAGTACTTCTACCTATCCGTTTGTTGGGGTATAGGCTTAAATTCGCCGTCCCAACTAACTGGTCATGATCCGTGTGTTTCTGCTGTTTGCGCTTTGTCTGTATTCCTGTTTCATTTTTGGTCAAAGCCGCGAGTTGGAAGCTACCCGAACCGTTCAGCCCATCCGCATCGACGGGCAGCTTTCGGAAGGCGTATGGAAAACTGCTGCCACGGCTGGCCATTTTACCCAGTATTTTCCCAACCCGGGACATAGCGCATCGGCCGCTACCGAAGTTAAGATTGTGTATGATGATGCCGCCGTTTACATCGGTGCCGTTTTACACGATGATCCCAGCGAGATCCGCCGCCAGTTTACAGCCCGCGATGGCGAGCAGCAGGCAGATGTGGATCACTTCTCTGTTTTTTTTGATACTTACCACGACCAGCAGAACGGTTTCCAATTTTTGGTGACCAGCCAAAACGTGCAAACCGATGCCCGCCTCAGTGCCGCCTATACCGGCATTTTGGATAATGTGGGCGACCGCAGCTGGGATGCCGTTTGGCAAAGTAAGACCGCCATCACACCTGATGGCTGGGTGGTGGAAATGCGGATACCTTATATCTCTCTTCGTTTTTCGGCCAGCGAGGTTCAACGCTGGGGACTGCAGTTTATGCGTTTTATCCGCCGCAACTCGGAGTCCGATTTCTGGAGTCCTGTCAAGCCCGAACAGTCAGGCCTGGTCAACCAGTTTGGCGCCCTCAGTAATCTTACCAGTATTCAACCCCCTTTACGGTTAAGCCTTTCGCCCTACCTATCGGGTGGTGTGCGCAAACATCCAAAAGGAGCGCCGCAGGGCACCGAATGGCTGCGCAATGGCGGTATGGATGTAAAGTGGGGACTTAATGAAAGCTTTACGCTTGATGCTACGCTGGTGCCCGATTTCGGCCAGGTGATTTCCGATAATGTGATCAACAACCTCACGCCTTTTGAAGTGCAGTTCCAGGAGAACAGGCCTTTTTTTACCGAGGGTACGGAGTTGTTTAACAAGGCAGGTCTTTTCTATTCCAGGCGCATCGGCAGTACGCCTGGAGGTTATGGCGATGTAGCTGCTTTCGCATCGGGAAACCAGGAGTGGAAAGTGGAGCAGAACCCCGGGGTAACACAGTTGTACAATGCCCTGAAGTTTTCGGGACGCACCCGCAAAAAGCTGGGGATCGGGGTTTTCAATGCGGTAACAGCCCCCATGCAGGCCAGGCTGAACAATGGATTTAAGGATACAACCATTCAAACCGAGCCCTTAACTAATTATAATATCGTGGTACTGGACCAGGCTTTCAAGGGCCGAAGCAATATCACTTTTACCAACACCAGCGTATTGCGTTCCGGTACTGCCCGCGATGCCAATGTAACAGGTCTTGATTTCTCCTTCTTCGATAAAACCAATACCTATATCCTGACAGGTGCCGGCCGCTACAGTAAAGTGTTTGGGCAAACGCCATACAACGGTTTTATTTCCACCATCTATGATACGGTGCACCGGGCGGATGGTGTTTGGAAGAAGCCTTATGATGGCTACAATGCCCGGTTAAGATTTGGCAAGGTGAGCGGCCGGTGGCACTACAACGTGCAGGCAAGAATGCTCTCGCAACAGTACGACCCCAATGACCTCGGTTATCTCAACACTGCTAACCTGGTAAATTATATCGGCGACATCAGCTACAACCAATACGAAGGAACCAGGAACCTGATCAACTATTCGTACCGGCTTACAGCCGATTACAGTTACCTGTACCAGCCATATAAAAGAGCCGGGATGCAGCTCTCGCTCACGGGTTTCTGGTTGTTTAAAAACATGTGGGATGTGCGGGTTACCCTTGGTGGTGAACCTATCTGGAAGCATGACTATTTTGAATTGCGTACACCGGGTCGCTTTGTACAGATGCCTGCCTATGGCTTTGTTAATATTGGCGGCAGTACCGACAGCAGGAAAAAGCTGTATGTGGATTACGAATACGTGTTTGCCGAAGCTGCCATGCCCAATAATCCTTATTATAGCCTCAACACCGGAGTTCGTTACCGCTTCAGCAACCGGCTTAGCTTAAAACTGGAAGCCAATCGTCAACACGATCGCGGACAGGTGGGTTATGCCTTTTTGCGGGAAACAAATGGTGAACCTATTATCGGGTTGCGGGAGGTAAAGGATGTTACAATGCTGCTTTCGGGTATTTACAATTTTACGCCTCGTATGAACCTTACGCTGCGTGCCCGTCATTATTGGAGCAGTGTACATTACCAAAGCTTTCGCGATGTTGCTGCCGATGGCCGTTATGTATACCGGGCTTATATCCCCAATCAGGGTTATGATTTCAACGTGTTTAATGTTGATGGTTTTTACACCTGGGATTTCAAACCGGGCAGCCGTATTGTTGCGGGCTTTAAAAACTGGCTGGGCGCCGATCACAATATTGCACCACACAATATCACCGGTAAAGGTTATGGCAACAACCTGGCTAATACCTTGCGTATGCCGCATGGCAATGAAGTAACCCTACGGGTGATTTTCTTTATTGATTATAACCAGGTGCGGAGGAGGAA
>NZ_MTFE01000010.1:4324396-4338265 GCF_001953305.1 Cnuella takakiae | reverse complement strand
TTGGTGATTGGTGATTGGTGATTGGTGATTGGTGATTGGTGATTGGTGATTGGTGATTGAATCTGTTAAGGTACGAAGGGAAGTTGGTAGTGGCCGGGATCTGTCATGCCGAACTTGTTTCGGGAGTTCCGATAAGCTTACTCCTTTTTACATATATTTCTTCACTTTTCTCCTGCAAATCAGTACAGTAGCGGGTTACAGGAGAAAATTTGATTTTTATCGATGAGCTAAGATAAGCTTGTTTCATCCCCTCTGCAATCCCCCAAACTCTGCTATTATAAGGCTAAAAACTATCCATATACCTAAACTTTCTTTTGCTTACAGACCTAAAAGCAGCAGAAGATACCTTAGAAGCTTTCCGGCTTTATGAGGCACTCGCATCTAGCCTACAAGTACTTCAATGCTTAAGAGAAAAGAGGCCGCAATTCTATAAGCGCTTCAATCCTAGGAACCTCATTCCTAGGTTCTTGCCTTTTGAGGTTCTTGCCCACCTGGACCTACTAACCCAAAAATTCACCTTTGATAATACCTTTAGCGCATCTCAGGTATTCCAATATCCTTTGAAAAACACCTTTGATAAAACCACCTTCAAGGTTGCGACCCCAAGGGAGCAGACCTTTAATAATGATTTTAATTATTGTGCAACGATTCCGACATTTAAACCTAGTGCTGGATAGATGTTTTAACCCCAAAAAGTATTGAAAGGTTGACGTCCGCTACCAGGAAGGCAACATGGCAAATTGGAACAAAACAGGGGAGGTAGGTAAAGCGTAAAATGAAGAAATGTGAAAACCCGCTTTGTTGTAGAAAGGCAAGCTTGACTAATGGTTCAGGGCTTGCCGATGTACCGGCATTAGCATTCTGTTAGCCTAAATTTATTGATAAAGATGAATTAAGCTCATTTGTTTAGCGCATGTTTTTCAGCCGGTATATTGGCAAACCCCTGTTAGCGGTTCGTACTTTAGTCTGATGATTTAATAATCAATTCCACTTTCTCACCCTTTATCCTGTCTCTTTTACTCAAGTCAACCGATTTATGTACTACTTGTTTAGCTAAATTTAGATTTAGATCAAGAGGTGTCGGAATAGCTACAGGAAAAGGCGTAAGGATGCCTTTATTCTCTGAAAACGATACCGGAAAAAATGTCTGAAAAGAAAAGTTTTGGTAGCTTAATACTAGCAGAGTCCTTGGAATCTCTCTTTGAACCGACTCTCTTCTTGAAAAAACAACGCACCGAATTTTGTCAGACGGATTGCTAAAAGGAAATATTGAAAAAAACATGCTTGCTGGAAATATCGTTTCGCTTGAAGTGTCCATAAGCCATGCTAATGTTTCTTGAAAGCTTTCAATAGTATTTTCTGGAATCAATGTTAATCCAATCTTTACCAGGCTTCGGTAAAGAAAATCAGGTATGTAACTAGGAATGTTTAGTTTTAAGTCAATCTCTTTAGCATCTGGATGAAGTTCTGTGGGAAAATTGTCAATATGAATACTGTTCTCTTTCGGGTGATATATAACAATATCTTGTTTGTACTTTGAAGATTTGTTCCCTTTCTT
Source organism: Cnuella takakiae (assembly GCF_001953305.1). Lineage (GTDB taxonomy): Bacteria > Bacteroidota > Bacteroidia > Chitinophagales > Chitinophagaceae > Flavisolibacter > Flavisolibacter takakiae. The sequence goes on along the minus strand of NZ_MTFE01000010.1, from coordinate 4,336,707 downwards.
TTTCACGCCTCCTCATGCATTGTACGGAAGCATAAAGTTTGCAAATTCACTTTCAAGTTTGCTGAAATATTGATTGCAGTTATCACACTCAAATGTTGCAATTAGACTTTTATTTCCAGTATACTCGGGAATAGCATGAGCAACTGATTTGAATTTCACATCTGGAAACTTGCTTTTACAAAAGCGACATTTTTTACGAACTGTGTCGCTTAAATAATTTTTGATATGAGATTTATTGTAGTCAATTTCAGTTGAAACTATAATATCGTATTCCCTTGTCAGGTTTTCTAAATTTCGCAGTGCTTCTTGATCAATGGGATAGTTAGAATTTATCAGCATGGTGAGTTTGTAGCATGACCGCTAACGGTTATCAGCTTTGCGATGGGCTGGACTTCTGTGACTCGTCAGCCGATGCATAAGCCGAATAGAATTACTGATGATTAAAATAAGAATTAAAGTTGATTAGATAACGTCCTGCTGGTGAACATTGGTTTGCCGCCGATTGCTCTTCCGTCTGCCAGCCTATAGCAAAACTGTTGTTAGCGGTAGGCTTTATAGCCCAATAAGTGCTGGCAAACTTTTCTTCACTTCTTCAATTATTTGCTTAGAAATAGATTCGCTTACAACTCCACTTGCAACCATATCTACACTTTTACCAATAAAAAGCTGATACCACTTTTTCTTTCCTAAAAAGTACAAATCTCTAAGTTCATTTATCTCTTTTGATAAGTCTTCATAAATCACTTGTTGTCCAAGCTTAAGTTCATTGAGGTCTTTTAATATTTTGTCCAACTTGCTTTCCGCCTGCTCTTTTTCTTCTTCTGTGAAGGTGTCATCGTTGAAATGCACACCAAGTCTATTCAGCTCTTGTGTGAGGTAATATGCAATAGTTTCATAAGTATAGTTGTAGCTACAGTTCTCTGGATTTTGACATACAGGTTTATGTTCCGCATAATCTTTATTGTTTCTGTCAAGTATGAAGTTCAAATATTTAATCTTATCAGCAGGATTATCAATATCGTAAACATCATTTTTAGCAGCATCAATTATATCTTGATAGTGCGACACTCCACCCAGAAAATAACGGTCAGTAAATTGCTTGGCTTTCTTTAAAATAATATCCATGAGAAAAGGTCTTTATGCTTACCGCTAACGTTTCGGGGGTTGGCGAAGGCAGGGAGTTCTGGTTCCTGTCGCCTCAGTCCGTATTCTTTTATTCAATAAAGATACTCAGTTCAGCCCTTATTCATCAGCCCTGCTTTTGCCAATCCCATGTTGTACGCCTTGCTTCATCCTCCAAGAGAATTGACCTGAAAGTCAAAGAATTGGCGAGTTACTGTATTGAAACTGATTCTCCAATTATTGTCCCAGCCATCATCTGCTACTCTCGGAGTCATTGACCTCTTGTTTTTAAGCAATACACCAGGCGAGTAGTAAAAGGAGAGAATTATAACCTTCTGACCTATGTTGGTTATATAAGCGAAGTACTGCCTTTTGTAGCCAGTATACTTCTTCCTGATTTCGACGGGTACCTTAGAAGTCTTATTGAAGTCTTTTAGAACAGAGTCAATCTTGTCTGCTAAAAGGCGCTCAGCCGCATAGACTTCCTTTCTTGTTGGATTTGCACTACTGGCTTTTACATACACATTGTCTGACTTGGCAAACAGTACTCCATCAAATAAGTCCGTCTTGTAATGATCAGGGTACTTAGTCTGTCCAAAGCATGACAAGTTTGAAATAAGAAATATGATTATTGTGGTTACTCGCATGTATTGGTCATCAGTGGCGTACAACGGTTAGGGGGTTGGCGAAGAAGCGGAATTCTGTATTCTGTCAGCTTAGCCCACCCACAGAAGCGGAATAGTGATTTACCGCTCAAAATAGCACTTCAGCCGCTTTTTTGCTAAGCACATGTTAGCAGCATTGGAAACAGAGTGACTCACCATTTTGGCAGTGTAACTTCTCCAAATCTAACTGCATTGATTAGGTCACACTTGAAGTTCAGCGAGAACAAGCCTTTCTTATGTCCCATGTTAACCATATACCAGTAATTCCCAAAACGTTTACTCCCTAATCTTTTGATCTTTGTGACTATCAAGGTATCTCCTGATGAGAGATAATCCCGGACTTTGTCCTTTTCCCTAACCGATGGATCAAGCTGATATTCTTGATCCTGCCTTAATTCAGCTTCCTTCATTAAAACCAGTGGCCAGCTTGCACCACTTTTGAAGCTAATAGTGTTGTACCAACCTCGTTCTCCAGATGCCTTGCCGATAATGATTGGCTGTCCTATGAAAACTCTAAAATCCTGATTGGTGAACAATGTATCCCCAGCCAAGGTATATGTTGTGTCATTCCTACTTGGAGAGAACTCACCTTGAGCTGCAGCGTAAGCTCCTTTACAAAGAAGCATGGTCAGGAGTATAATGTATCTGAACGTAAGTCTCATTGGTGCTTTTTAAATGATACTATATTCAATGTACGAAAATCCATTGCTGCTAACGGATTAGCGCTTGCCGATGTGCCGGCATTAGCATTCCATCAGCCTAAATTTATTGATAAAGTTGAACAATGTTCATTTGTTCAGCATTTAGTTGTCAGCCGGTATATTGGCAAGCGCCTGTTATAGGCAGGCCTAGTCCAGGTCCACGGTAAAGTTTGCCATTCGCATTCCTTGCCCATAGAGTTTTCCAGTGTCCAATCTTGCTAAAGCAGGCCAAACATAGCCATAGTCTCCACCGGTCTTGTTGAACCAGTCAAACGGTATCAGATTGATTTGTTCTTGTTCTATGATTACAATGACGAAGTTTTCAAAGTAGTCTTTATTGTAAGTTAGGTTCTCTTTTCTTACATAAGTGACAAGAAGGCCAACATCCAGGTAGCTTTTGACATGGTTTTTCCCAAGTTGAAGATGTGAGAGGTCTATTTTAGCATTCAGCAATTCCGGCTCTTCATTCAAGCTGAAAAGGTCAACTTGAACGATGTCAATCAGGTTTGTGTCTGTTTTCCAGTAGAACAGCTTATTCCTTTCCAGCATGATTGTCGCACCGAAGGGAATTGACAATAATGGGTCTTTGGATGTTTGTTTCTTTAGCAAAAGACTTTCCAGCATTTGTGCTTTCTCGTCATAAGTAACAGATGATAACAGGCCAAAAGATGCGAGTTCTTTATTGAAAGTGTCTAATTGAAAAAAGTATGGAAAGTAATATTGGGTCGCCGTCATTTGTCTCTTGAATTAGGAACACTGCACGATTAAGGCTTGCCTATAACGGTAAAGGGCTTACTGCTGTACAGGTAGTCTGTGATAATGCAGCTTAACTTTTATTCTGAAGCAAAATAGTATTGGTTAAGTTGATTTGTAAGTTAAAGCCTGTATGGCAGTAAGCCTACGTTAGCGGATTATTTTAAAGATCCTGAGCTAAAATAATTGTGAAAAAGAATAGGGCAAAAAAGATAAAATCTACAAATCTTGGATGCCTATCTTCAAAAATGTCATTGCCAGGTCCTTTAGATGGAGTAACATATTCTTGACCTGAAAGTTTTTTAACGAAAAAGGTTCCAACTTTGAAGACAAGTAAAAATACAAGCAGCGATTTAAAACTTACAATTGAAGACGTTCTTGGCATTTGAAGTGCTGGCTTATCTTTTAAGATCCAATAAAGCCATAACATAAAAGCTCCAAGCAATAACCACATCATATAAATCCATGTGTCCCGTAATAATGTGTACCCGAGAAATAAGAGAAACAATGGAATCAAAAGACCTGTATAAAGGGCAAACGTTTGTAAGTTATTGCCCAAAATGTTCCATATGCCAGTCGCACATAAATAAACTAACAATACACACACAAGACTTATTAAATATGCGGCAATATTGAATATTTTCAACTTATGTAGATTATGAATTGGGTTATCCGCTAACACGTTAATATACGCAACCACTTGCTCCAAAATACATTAGTTTTCAATATCAAATGAAGCAAGAAGTTCAACTCAAATATATTAATGATGAGTATAATTTTGGATTAGTATCTTGGAAGGAAGCGTATTTGCTTTTGCCTGAGCTTGTAAAGCTCAATGTCGAGTATTATAAGGGAAATCTTATTTACAGGGCTCCCGGTTCTGCAAAAAGGATTTACTATAAAGCTATAAAGGCAGGATTGAGAAAATGTAACATCAAAGTTTACTTCGACGTTCTTGACCTTCCATTTTGAAGTACATAAAGTATCCCCTCAAGAGTCCCCTTCATTTTTTATCTATCATAAGGTGTTAAATATCAATATTTTAAGAATAAGGATGAACTTGTTTCGGCATCCCCTTCCTTATGCAGGTACTCCGAAGAATGCAGGAGATGCCGATATACATCGGCATGACAGTGACCTCGGATGCGGTCATGCCGAACTTGTTTCATTATTTCTTTTGGAAATACAGCGAGGTATAGGCAACAGTAATTCGGGACTGATTTCAACAAGGCAGAACCTATCTGTACCGAAGCATTGCGTATAACCTACCTCACTTGCTTGATACATAGCTTACAACCCATAAATACGCTGCGCAGCCCTGAAGGTTTGGCAATGCGCATCCACAATTGTTCTTACCTCGGGCGAGTAGCCGCCGCCCATTGATATTACGCAGGGAAGCCCGCGCTGGTGCAATTGTTCCAATACAAATTCATCTCTTCTGCGGCAGCCATCCATGCTCACTTTCAGTTTGCCGAATTTATCAGTACTCAGTATGTCCACACCGGAAAGAAAGAACACAAGATCAGGCCTGACCGTATCCAGCAGGTTCGGTAAATAGTGGTAAAGTAAATTAAGGTAAGCCGTATCATCAATGCCGTCGGGAAGCTCCACGTCCAGGTCGCTTTTTTCCTTGTGAAAAGGATAGTTGTTCTTGCCGTGCATGCTGAAGGTGAATACCCTTGGTTCCTCTTCAAACAGTTTGGCGGTGCCATTACCCTGGTGCACATCAAGGTCAACCACCAGCAGTTGTTTTGCCAGCTCTTTGCGCAGCAGGTAATTGGCTGCAACCCCAAAATCGTTGAGCAGGCAAAAGCCTTCTCCTCTTTCTGCAAAAGCATGGTGCGTTCCGCCGGCAACGTTCAACGCCACGCCGTTTTCAAAAGCATGATGGCAACAATCGATGGTACCCTGCGTGATGATGAACTCGCGTTGCGTTAATGCCGGTGATTGCGGAAAGCCAATATGCCTTTGCTCTTTGGCGGATAGGGTTTGGTTTTTCAATTTGTCCACGTAGGCCATATCATGCGTCCAGAGCAACACCTCCTCCGGGCAGGGTTGCGGTGCAAAAAGGTTATCGGGGCAAATGCTTCCTTCGTAGAGCAACTGAGCCGGAATCAGCTCGTACTTCAGCATAGGAAAACGATGGCCTTCCGGCAGCGGGTGGGCGTAAATAGGGTCGAAGGCGATGTGCAGCTTTTTCATTGGATGGGCAGTACGCTGTTTTCTGCAATGGCAAATACCTTGTCGCAGGCATCGGGTTGCACTATTGCCAGGCCGGTAAACTTACTAAAGGCCGGAAGAATACAGGTGGTTTGGGTAAAGTAAAAGCAGGGGAGGCGCAGGCTTTGTTTGCCCAGGCCCTGGAGCCGGATGCCGGGATGTAAGTGGCCGCTAAAAGTAAAACCACCGGGGTGTGTTGCCGGCTCTTCATGTACAAAACTGAAAGGGCCTATATGCAATTGATCCTGCCAAAGCGTTAGCTGCATATCGTGGTAGATCTTTTCATGCAGGATATCGTGGTTGCCCAATACCAGGTGGAAGGGCAGGTGCTCAAAGTCCAGACGCCAGCGTTTAAACAGCTCCAGTTCCAGGTTGGCATGGCTGTGAAAAAGATCGCCTACTGCAATTACCTGCATGGGTTTAAAGTGCTGGATCAGGCCAACGAGCCGCTGCAGGTCTTCTTTGTACACCGACTGCGGCACCGCAATGCCGGCTTTTCGAAAATGACCCGTTTTGCCGAAATGAAGGTCTGAAAGCACAAGGGATTTTTGTTCTTCCCAGTACAGGGCACGGTGCGGATGAAGCCAGAAATGCTGGTTCAAAACCTTATGTAAAACAGGGTGGGACATATGCGCTGCAAAGTTAACCCGCACAGGTCAGGGTTGGCAGGTATTAACAGTATGCTGGGTTACTGGTGCCTGGTATAAGGCTACCTGGGGAGTACTACGGATTATACCCGGGATAAACGCGGCTTATGTGCGGCTTATGTGCGGATTATACCGGTTAATACCTGGCAGCAATACCAGCTTTTTACGGGAACAAACCCCATTAATGGGGGCTCGTTTATGCTATAGCTTTTCCAACTGCTGCTGCATCTTTTTTACCCGGTCTTCCAGCTTTTCCGAAGATACATTTTCCCGCATGCTGTCCACTTTGATGGGAAAACACAGCGGGGTAAGCCGGTCAGGAAAAGTGAGTACGATTTTGGATCGTTGGATGCGTTCCAGCATATTGCGCAGGCGCACTTCTTCCATCTGCTGGTCAAACACTTCCTGGTAGGCCTGCCGCAGCAAAACGTTGCTGGGTTCGTATTCGTTGAACACGTTGAACAGCAGCCCCGCCGAAGCCTGCAGGTGCCTGGCTTTTTTCTTTTCCCCGGGCATGCCCTGGAAGATCAAACCGCCAATAACGGCGATGTCCCTGAATTTTCGTTTAGCCATCTCCGTAGCATTCACGCTGGCTTGTATATCGGTCATCAGGTTGTCCAGCGAAAACAGTTCCTGTACATTGCTGTCATCTACCGGAATGGGCTGGTCGCTCAGCAGCTCAAAGCCATAATCGTTCATGGCGATGGAAAAGGTAATGGGTGTAGTGCGCGATATTCGGTAAGCCAGCACGGCAGCCATGGCTTCGTGCACCATGCGGCCCTCGAAAGGATAAACAAAGAGATGAAAGCCGTCCCTTGTTTCAATTTGTTCGATCAGCAGTTCGTTGCTGCGGGGCACATGCGACAGGCGGTGCTGCAGTTCAAAAAGCGGGAAGAGCGCCTGCAGTTCGCGATCTTCCGATAGGATGCCTTCGCTAACCTGCTCGGCCGCTTCATCCAGCTTGGCCCGCAACAGTGCGCCCAGCCTTGCCGAAAGGGGCAGGCGGCCACCAAGGAAACTGGCAACAATGCCTTTTTTGGCGTTCGATTTCCGCACCATTACCGTCATGTCCTTGATGTGCACCAGTTCCAGTTGCCTGCCGGCGAAAGTGAACACATCGCCTGGTTCCAGCTTGGAAACAAAATATTCCTCGATGGTACCCACAAAGCTGCCATTAAGCATTTTTACCCGCAGCATGGCATCGGATACAATGGTGCCAATATGCATGCGGTGGCGCATGGCCACCCGGCGACTGGTAATCTTATAGATGCCATTTTCCACCACCACCTTGTGGTACTCGTCGTACTGGTTCAGTGCGTTGCCGCCAGAAGTAATAAAAAGCAGCAGTTCGTCAAATTCTTCCCGGGTGATCTCGCTAAAACAATAGGTGGTTTTTATTTCCTTGAAAATTACATCGGGCAGGAAGCCATCTGACACCGCAAGGGTACAGAGGTATTGTACCAGCACATCGTAGCAAAGCACCAGTGGATCGCGGCTTTCGATGGCGCTTTCTGCTGCCGCAGCTTTCAGCGCGGCGGCCTCTACCAGCTCCAGCGAATGGGTGGGTAAAAAATAAATACGGCTCACGGCATCGGGGCTATGGCCGCTGCGGCCGGCACGTTGCAGAAAGCGGGCAACACCCTTGGGCGAGCCTACCTGTATCACCGTCTCAACAGGGCGGAAGTCCACACCCAGGTCAAGGGAAGCGGTAGCAACCACCGCCTTTAGCTTGCCTTCATGAAGGGCTTCTTCCACCCAGTTGCGCAACTCATGTTCAATAGAACCATGGTGCAGGGCGATGGCGCCTGCCAGGTCGGGGGCTATATTGAGCAGGGTCTGGTACCAGATCTCGCTCATTGCCCTTGTATTGATAAAGATGAGGGTGGTGCGGCTGCTGTAAATGATGGGCAGCACTTCCCTGGCCAGTTTGATACCCAGGTGCCCGGCCCAAGGGTATTTCTCCATCTCGTCGGGGATGATGGAAGCTATTTCCAGTTGCTTGTTTGCCTGTGCCCGCACGATGGCTGTTGGCGTGCCTTGCAGGGGGCGCAGCAGCACTTCCATGGCTTCGTCGAGGTTGCCAATGGTTGCTGAAATACCCCAGATAGACAAAGATCTTTTCCCTTGAGGGAAGGCGTGTGAAACCTCGTGGAGAACGGTCTTTTCATCCGGTTCAGGGGGCTGTTTTGCCCCTGGATTATCTATGGAAGGAGCAAGGCTTAAAATCCTGCTGATGGCCAGTTCCACCTGTACGCCCCGCTTGCTGCCAATAAGTTCGTGCCATTCGTCTACGGCAAGGATGCGCAAGGTTTTAAAGATTTCAGCATACCCTTTCGATGCCAGCATCAACTGCAGGCTTTCCGGCGTGATGATGAGCACTTCGGGGACCTGTCGTTTTTGCTTTTGCCGGTCGGATGTAGAGGTGTCGCCGTTGCGGATGCCTACCTTCCATTGCATACCCAGTTCCGCAATTACCTCTTCCATGGCCCGCCCTATGTCCTTGGCCAGTGCACGCAGGGGGGTGATCCAAATGAGCTGGAGCCCGTTTTTTTCTTTGCGCTGGTAGTTGGTTGGATGGGCATTGATAAACTGGATAAGTGCGCCCAGGAAAACCGAATAGGTCTTACCCATACCCGTAGGCGCATTTACCAGGCCGCTGCGGCCTTCCAGTATATGTTGCCAGGTTTGCTCCTGAAATGGAAAGGGGCGGAAGTCTTTGGCGGCAAGCCAGGCTGCAATGATTTTATATCCAGGTGTTTGATTCAATGGTTCAAGCTTGAGTGCACCACAGGAACATTTCAGCCGAAGGTATCGCTGACCGGGCATTTTGACGTGCCGATTTTCCCATTTGAAAGTATCACTGTTGGTGCAGGTTATCCTATTTGATTGTTCCAATAACAGGCAAGGGCAAAGAAGTGTTGCAAAAATGCTTCCGTTCAACTGTGGCTATTGGGAATGTGGCATTTGTACTTGCGGTTTGACAAAACAAGCTTTTTTCTGGATAGTCAGGTAGCTACGAAATACCGATGTAACAGGGGGCAATAACCCATACAAAATGTTAGTGGAGACAAAATGGTTTGATTATATAAGATACTCAGCTTGAAGCATTTGTGTAGTAGTTATTCTACTTTGGTAATCAATTATAAAAAACCATCTGGTTTAAAAAAGTGATTTTAAATACCAAAAACATGTGCTAATAAATTATGTAAAAATGATGTGGCTAAAAGGAGTTTATGAAACGCAGCAGTATAGATTTGCTTATCACTCCTTACCCATTTACCCCTACTGGGACCCTTCAAATACCCGTGAAAACCTATTGTATGGTTGTTTAAATAACCTGCAACTCCTAATTTCTTTTAGAATTTACCATCAAGCAGGAGCCTCATTAAAAAAAGGTTGGACTGTACCTGATTGCTTTACCTGGTTTTTCCTGGCAGGGTAACGGGATGTTCCGCTACTTTTTTCAGGAAGTCAAAGTACCAATGTTAACTGGTTTGAATAGGTTCTGGAAGTGTTGCCCTGATCGGCACCTTCCCCAAGCTATTTTGACCAAGCAACATACCAAGCCTGGTTGCTGCTGTTTTAATCCTATCCCTTGAAACTTCCCTGCAAGCGATCCGCTGCAATACATCCCTTTTAATGCTTTAAGCAGGCTGTTTCATGCCTGATGCGACACCTTACTACAGGTATCGCACAACAGTGTTGTTGCCCAACCCAAGCGTTGAAAGGAATCGTTTTGCCCTAGGTTTTCCGTCCTGCAGACTGGGATGCGTTTTCTGATTTTACAAATAGACCTAAACTACAAACCATGACAAAACGATTACTTTTTTCCTTGCTGGCCGGGGTTATGTTTTGCTGCGGCGTTTATGCACAAACGCCACAAGGCATTCCTTACCAGGCAGTAGCCAGGGATGCCAGTGGAAATTTGATTTCGAACAAAGCTGTTTCCGTCAGATTATCCATTCTTAACGGAAGCGCTACTGGTACCGTGCTCTATTCAGAACGCCATGCTGTTGTTACAAACCGTTTTGGATTGTTCAATCTGTCCGTTGGCCAGGGCACTGCGCTGTCCGGCACATTTTCAACTATTGAATGGGGTACAGGAGCCAGGTTTCTGAAAGTTGAATTTGACCCGGCAGGTGGTACCACCTACCTGCTGATGTCGAATACGCAAATGATGAGCGTGCCTTATGCATTATATGCTGAGAAGTCAGGCACTCCCGGTCCTGTTGGCCCTCAGGGTCCAGCGGGTGCTACCGGTCCTGCTGGCCCCCAGGGTCCAACTGGTGCAACTGGTCCTCAAGGTCCTGCCGGAGCTGATGGTAAAGATGGTGCTCAAGGCCCTGCTGGTGCTCAAGGCCCTGCTGGAGCTGATGGTAAAGATGGTGCTCAAGGTCCTGCTGGTGCTCAAGGTCCTGCTGGTGCTCAAGGCCCTGCTGGTCCTCAAGGTCCTGCTGGTCCTGCTGGTCCTAAGGGTGATCCCGGTGCTACCGGTGCAGCAGCAACTGTTACTGTAGGCACAACCACAGTTAGCGCTCCTGGTAGTAATCCAAGTGTATCAAATGGCGGATCTTCAGCAGCGGCAGTTTTGAATTTCACGTTTCCCCAAACCGCAGAGTGGAGGGCAGGGTCCGTAACTGTCGCCGCAGGATCCTCTAGTGCTACAATTAATACCAGTGGATTTTTCTCTTCGGCTAACTATCGGGTAACGCTTACTTTGACAAGTGCACCCACCACTAATAGCGCAACGCCCCCATTATTTATTGTTTCTAATAAATCAACAACCGGGTTCACAATTAGCGTTGTTGATGGTAAGAATCAGACCATCAGCATTGGTAATTATACATTGGATTATATAGTGATGGCAAACAGGTAAAGAAAGATTAGGGCCTGTATTAAAGATTGCAGGCTCTAATTGCCTTTTATCAGCATATTTCACAACTAACTAAGAACATATGTTCAAGAATCACTTTTATAAATTTATTGCAGGTTTATTGCTTGCAATCAATGTAAATGCACAAGTAACAAGTCCAACGCTTAGCCCTGGTGCAATTTCATCCGGCGGGGGCTCAGCCTCTTCCGGTGGGGTGCAGCTGGACTGGGTATTAGGACAAACCTTTGTCAGTACCGGTGCCGATAGTAAGGCCTTCCTGACGCAGGGCTTTCAGCAACCCGAATTGCAGGTATGGACTGGCGTGGTTAATATGCCCGATTGGGGAACCTGCCAGGTAAGTATTCCGTATACTGTTTCCGGTGTCTTTGATCCCGCAAATCAGTTTACCGCCGAACTGTCGGATGCTGATGGCAACTTTGCCAACCCAATAGTGTTGGGTACAGCTACCGGCAATACCAACGGCGTGATCAATGGTGTTGTGCCCGCAACGGTTGCTGCTGGTACCGGTTACCGTGTACGGGTGCGGAGTTCGCTGCCTTTTTTTCTTGGCGTAGCCAACGAAGTGAACCTCACCATTCGTAAGCCATCAATCCCAGATGCTTTTGCCTATAACACAGGGGTGCAGCCCAATACACTGTATCCAGGATGGGCGCCGGCCTCATCCATCACCCTCAAGGCAAATCCAAATGGTGCGGTAAACCCTGCTTTTATCTGGCGTAATAGTAAAGGGAAACAGGTAGGAGTAGGCGCACAGCTAACAGTTACAACAGCCGATACCTATACTGTAACGGTAGTTGCCAATGGTTGCACTGCCACAGCATCTAAGACCATCAATGAGCTGGATGTAATTTGTGGAACCAAACAAGCGCCAAAGGTTGTCATCTGCCAAAAGATTGGAGGAACCTTCCAAAACAATTGTGTGTTGTCTACCGCCGTGGCCAGTGCCTTGCAAACGGGTTCCCGACTGGGTGCATGTAGTTTGGCACCTGCCGCAGTTTCCCCTACAATTACAAAAGCGGAATCGAACACCCGTGTTGCTGTAAAGGGTCGGTTTGAAATGGTTGCTTACCCCAATCCTTCTGCAACAAACTTCAATATTCAATTGCAAAGTGATAATGCCCGTGATAAGATCATGGTGCGGGTACTTGATATGAATGGTAAGGTAATGGAGGTGTATACAAACCTCTCTGCGCAACAAGTGATGCATATTGGAGACAAGTATGTACCAGGATTGTATGTTGTTGAGATGGTGCAGGGCCCGGGCCGAGCACAGATCAAATTGATCAAACAGGCTAATTGATAACAGATA
>NZ_MTFE01000010.1:4315096-4323392 GCF_001953305.1 Cnuella takakiae | reverse complement strand
CTTAACTCCAGTGTTACTCATATAAGTCAACTTTTGTGTCAACCTATTTTAGGACGAGGCATAGCAATAACAAAAAAGGTGGCGTTTATCGCCACCTTTTTTTATGTTCCTTATCAATCCTCAACCAGATATTTAAATAGGAGTGCAAGGTTAATGATCAGGCAAATAGAGCGAATGATACAAGGAGGTGGAGCGCTCTATGTTGCCGGCCTTATTCATCATAAACTTCAGGAAGGTAAGTAGGATGTCTAAAGTGTTTTTAAATACTCCAGCACCGCCTTTCTTTCCACATCCGTGAGCCGGTCGCCAAAATTATGGCCATAGTTTCCGTAGCCGGCAATATCGGTGTTATAGGCTTTTTTTTGCGGCGCATCATGCACTGCATGTTTCCAGCCAATCCTTTCATAGTCGTATTCCGGTTTGTCAAAGTTGCGCGACCAGTACCTGGGGCGCAGCTTGCTGTTCAGTAAAGCTTCCAGCGTGGGTACCGACCCGTTGTGGAGGTAAGGCGCCGTGATCCAGATGCCATCGAGCGGCGGGGCTATATAGCCATCAAAGGGTTCGAGGCGGGCGGGGTGGTCGCCCTGGGTAAACCAGCTGTTGTTGAACCAGTTTACAAACTGCGGCGCGGCCTGGTTGCTTTTGTGGAGCATGGAATCTGTACCAATGATCGGCTGTGGTATCAACAGGTTGGGGTATTCTTCCTTATCGCCGTATTTGCCATGGCAGGAACTGCATTTCTTCTCAAAAACCAGCTTGCCTTCACCGGCTAAATGTGCATCAATTTCCTTTGGATATTTGGGTGGTTCAATAGAATAGAGGTAAGCCAGCAGGTCGGGCATATGGCGGTCAACGGCGGCGGCTTCGCTGCTATCGGAGGTGGTGAGCAGGTTGGAGGCCATCAGGAACCGGCCAAAGTCGCCCCTGCCAAAGCCATTGTAGAACATGGCGTTCTTTTTTTTCAGCAGCCACCAGGGCGGTGTGTCGGAAGGAATGGCACCATCAGGTACGGGCATGGTGGCTTCTTTCTGCCACCGAAGGGTAAACGGGTCGCGGTGTGCAACCAACAGGGCTGTCAGGCGCATGGCCAGGTTCACGCCCCGCACTTCGGCAACCAGCCCGGGTGAGATGGTGCGGGTTACTTCCAAAAAAGGATGTGATGCCTCGTATTGTTTGGGTGCTGTTGTTTTCAGTACCCCTTCCAGCATGCCTATAGCCGTTGTAGCAGGGCGGGGCGCACTGCTGCTGAAATCAATAGCGCTGTTGCCCAGGCCTATGTAGAGTTTGTCTTCAAACACCTGTGCATGGCATTGCAGGCAGTTGGGTGCTACCAGGGGTTCGCCGTTGGGAGCGGTAACAGCGGTAAAACTATGCGGGAGCTTTTTGTTGCGGCCCTCCCGGTCCAGGTATACGGGTTCCTTGGGACTCAGGTTGAAAATGAAAGGCGGGAGGCCGCCACGTACATAATCGCCGGTAACCAGGTAGGTATAGCCTTTTTGTGCATCACCCACCCGCTGTTTGGTTGCCGGAATGGGTACGGGTTCCAGCCTTTCGGCTATGCTGGCGCTAAGGCCCACCAGGCTGGAAAGTACAATAGTCATTATGGTTAAACGTGCCATCTTATCTCCAACGAATAAAGAGGGGAAAATGTTGGATCTAGCTGCATGGAGCGGTATAGGAATTGCAAAAAATAAACCTGCTTCAACTAACCTTTATGAAACGTATTGTAGGCAAAGTCTTTTTGCTCCTGCTGAAAACATTCCTGGCACTTGTGATCATTATTGCCCTTATGTTGTGGGGTAACCAGTAAGGTGTGGGGTGATGAGTTTGGAATTGGCTTGTTTTGTTCAGAATGTCAGTCCCTTCCATTAATGGTGCCTTTTCTTTTCCCTACCCGCCAATCACCATTTACCATTCCCCTCATTTGCCATACACTTCCAATAACTGTTTCAGGTCTTCCAGTGTGTTGATTTCTTCCACTTTCTTATCCTGGCGCCACCGCAGCATACGGGGAAAGCGAAGGGCAACGCCGCTTTTGTGCCGGCTGCTGGCAGCGATGCCTTCAAAAGCGATCTCAAATACCAGTTCGGGTTTTACCGTGCGCACCGGACCAAATTTTTCAATCGAATTCCTTTTTACAAAAGCGTCTACCTGTGCAAACTCCTTATCTGTTAAACCTGAATAAGCCTTGGTAAAAGGCACCAGTTTATCGCCATCCCGTACCGCAAAGGTATAGTCGGTATACAGCCCGCTGCGGCGGCCGGCGCCTTTTTGCGCATAGATCATTACCGCATCTATGGTGAGCGGGTCTATTTTCCACTTCCACCAGTCGCCGCGTTTGCGGCCCACCTGGTAGGTTGAGCTTTTCCTTTTGAGCATAAACCCTTCCGACGCCATCTCCCGCGATTGCTCACGCAGGGCAGCCAACTCCTCCCATTCCGTAAAAGTGACAATGGGCGACAATATCAGTGCAGGGTGTTCCCACTGGGACAGCAGTGCTTCCAGTTTGGCGCGTCGTTCCTGCAGGGGCCGGGTGCGCCAGTCTGCGCCTTCATATTCCAGCAGGTCGTATACAATAAAGCCGGCAGGCGCTTCCTGCAACTGTTTCTTGGTAACGTTCTTCCGGCCAATACGGGTTTGAAGGGCTGAGAAGGGAAGGGGTTTGCGGAAAGCCTCCCCCCGGCCCCCTCCGGTGGAGGGGGAGTTAGAGACTCCGTTGTTAAGAATTTCACTATTACTACCTCCAGGGTTTTTTCCTGCTCCCTCCCCACCGGGGAGGGCTGGGGAGGGGCCCGCGGGGAGGCTAATGATCTCCCCATCAAGTGCAATACCATCGGGTAGGATGTATTGCAGGCTGTGGTACTCGGGAAACTTTTCTGTCATCAACTCCTCGCCGCGACTCCAAACAAAGAGTTCGCCCTGGCGTTTGATGATGAGGCCGCGGATGCCGTCCCATTTCCATTCTACCTGCCATTCCTCCGGGAGCCCTAAGCTTGCGGGGGCGTCTTCCAGCGCATAGGCCAAATAGAAGGGGTAGGGTTTGGAGATATCTGTAGCATGGGCTTCTTCCCCGGTCAGTTCATCAAAAGAAATAGTGGTTGGATCCCAATTGCCGGAAATGCGGTGGGCAATAACGGATGCCTCGGCACCGGTAGCTTTTGCCAATGCGTTTACCATAAGTTTTTGGGAAACACCAATGCGGAAGGAGCCCGTGATGAGCTTATTGAATACAAAACGTTCACTGCGGTTCATTTCGGCCCAGCTTTCAAGAATAAACTGCTTGCGTACGGACTCTTCTTCCTTCTCTATCTTTTTGAGCTGTTCGATATAATAATAAAGCGGGCGTTCATCTTCCGGTCTTTCCGCTTGAGCGGTTTCATTTTCGGGCAGCAGCAGGGCAATGGTTTCGCCCAGGTCGCCAACGGTATGCCAGCATTCGTCAAACATCCAGAATGGAAGCCGGGTCACCTCTACGCAGTAAGTAGCCAACTGGGTGGTATTAACGGCCCGCCTGGGCCTGCGGCCACTGAAGATGGCAATTACCCATACTTTATCACGGTCATCAGCAACCGAGAAATAGCGCACCAGGGCGTCCAGCTTTTCGTTGGTCTTCGTGGTGGTGCCCAGGGTAGCTACAAGTTCGGCAAAAGAACGCATGTGGTAGTGCTTTATAATGTGCTGGAGCTATCTCCCTCTTACCTGGGTAAGCAGAGGCAGCGGGTGCTGTTTTTTATGCGATGGTATCCGCCAGTTCGGTGGATTTTTCTGCTGCTTCATCATCCCCATATTCCGTTTTTACCTCTTTGGAGTGGATGCCAATTTCGTTGAGGTAACGGCCAAAGGCTGCGGTAAAACCATGGGTTACATACACGCATTCCGCTTCCGTGGATTTGATGGCGCTGAGCAGTCCGGGCCAGTCGGCGTGGTCGCTGAGCGGAAAGCCCGCATCGGCATTGCGGCGGCGCATGGCACCCCGTATGTTCATCCATCCGCTGCATACACCCACCACGTAGGGCGAAAACCTTTTCATCCACGGTGTGCCTTCGGCCGATGAGGGTGCAATCACCACGGCTCCTTTCAGCCATTCCTTTGGCGTGTCGGGTGTTACGCGGTGCACTTCGGGTAATGCAATGCCGGCATTGGCCAGTGCCATGTGCACGTTGTATACCGCGCCATGTACCAGTATGCGGTCGGTAACCTCGGTAAGGCAGGGAAGCAATCTTTGCGCTTTACCCAGGCTGTAGGCAAAGAGTATGGACGATTTGCCGGCAGCTTTATTTTTCAGTACCCAATGTTGTATGTCGGCAAAAATTTGCGCCTGTGGTTTCCACTGGTACACAGGCAGCCCAAACGTACATTCCGATACAAAGGAGTGGCATTTAACAGACTCAAACTGCCCGCTGAGTCCATCGTTTTCCACTTTGTAATCGCCGCTCACCACCCACACTTCCCCGCCGTATTCCACCCGCACCTGTGCAGAGCCAATAATATGCCCGGCAGGGTGAAACGATACCTGTACCCCGTTGATAAAGGTATGCTCGCCATATCCTGCAGTTTGATAAATGCCCGGCCCCAGCCTTACTTCTAAGATGGGTTTGGTATCTGTTTGACAGAGATAGGCCTTGCTGCCCCAGCGGGCATGGTCGCTGTGGCCATGGGTGAGAATGGCTTTGTCTACCGGCCGCCAGGGATCAATATAAAAATCGCCCCTGCGGCAGTACAATCCACGATCGGTAAATTCAATTAGGGACATTCTGGTTTATCGTTTGGGTAATCGGGATTATTGCAATAAATAGTTGGGCCAGCTAAAGAGTAGTGGTTTTCTTCTTATTGCGCTTGCACTTTTCACTGCAGTAAGTAACCTCGTCCCAAACCTTCTGCCACTTCTTCCGCCATTGGAAAGGGCGATTGCAAACGGGGCATGTTTTGGAAGGTAAATGTTGTTTGTGCATTTGCGTTAGCAACAACAATAAAGCAGAAATGTTCGGAAAGAAGGGCGGGCTTCAGGCAGCACAGGAAGGCCTGAAGGAAAAACTTCATGGATAATGAAATGCTGATTAAGCCCGATTACCGCTGGCTAAAATGACTGGAGCAGGGTTACGATGGGAGTTCTCAGGAATTCAAACTTTAAAAAGCCGTTCGGATGATGTCGGTGCCACCGTTGTAGCGGCGAATGAAGTAAAGCTTCTTGTTCTCGAAATAGTCCAGGGTCATGCTTTGCTTATTGGTAAACACGGGCTGGATATCGAACTGGGTGAAGACATAGTTGCCTTTACGGGTTAGGTTGGAAGCTATATCGGCCTTTGTTTCCAAAAGCAGCAGGGCAAAGCGGAGCATGGTTTCATAACCCCGGAAAAACATATCGGTTGGGCGGGCGTCGATCTTTTGCTCAAAAGCATTGCTGATCTGCGCGGCCAAACGATCGCCGCGGTTGTAGTGAAAAGGTGTGGTATAGAGTATTTCCATCCCTTTTTGCTCGCCGCTGCCCAGTCCCCGGATATTTTCCCAGGTGGGCATACCTACCAGGGTAATGGGGTAGGTGTCACTGATGGTGGATAGTTCCGCTGCCAGGTCGTCGCCGAAACCCTGGTCGAGGCTACCGGCAATGAATACAGTTTTCCGGGTACTGTCCATTTTGGCGGCATAGGAAAAGGCGCTGAATCCGTTGCTCACATCTACCGTTTCGTAGTTCAGGCGCCTGTCGGTTGTTTGCTGGCTGATCTCGGTAAAATAATCACGCAGCTGGCCTTCCTGAACACCATTGCGGCGCAGAAAGACAATCTTGTCGCGGCTATGATTGAGCTGCAGGTACCGGTAGATGCCCTCGCAGTGCGCCCGGAGTGTTGAGTTCAGGATCACTACGTAAGGATTATTGTTCACCCCCGCATCGTTGGGCAGGGTGGCGGAAATGAAAGGAATCTTCTTTTGCAGGGCCGTATTGGCAAAGCTCCGCACTTCGGCAGGGTTGGCGCTGGCAATGATCAGCTCGAGGCCGTTCAGCGCAGGGTTGTTCAGGATGGACTCCATGCTGTTGCGGCGGGAGCGGGTGTCGTATACAAACACCTCAAGGGGCGCACCGGCCTTTTGCAAAGAATCCAGGGCCAGTTGGGCACCCTGGTAAAATTCAAGCCCGGGGTTCAGGAATTTGGGAAACTCCTTGCCATAGCGGTAGCTGGCGCCATTAAAAACGGAATCCAGGAAAAGCGGTGCGAACAAAGCAATCTTGTGCCTGCGGGTAGCTTGTGCCTGCACCACCCCCTGAACCAGGAGCAGGAGGCCAAATAGCAGAACGATTCCTTTTTTCATGACGCTTGATTGTGTATGGACCTAACGGAAAAACAAATTAAACCACAATGACTAAAGATGAAATGATTTGTATGAACTCAGCTATAATCGTTCCATTTATGGATGAGGTAGCTAATTCCCCTTGTTAAACTTATGTACCAGGAAAAGTTGCCGCTCCCGGGTTCATACAAATCATTTTTAATCAATACATCAGCGGTTATTCCCACTCGATGGTTGCCGGCGGCTTCGACGAAATATCGTACACCACGCGGTTGATACCGCGTACGGAGTTGATGATTTCGTTGGAAACATGCGCCAGGAAATCGTAGGGGAGGTGCGCCCAGTCGGCGGTCATACCATCTACGGAGGTTACGGCGCGGAGGGCAACGGTAAACTCGTAAGTGCGCTCATCACCCATAACCCCCACGCTTTTGACAGGCAGGAGGATGCTGCCTGCCTGCCAAACGGCATTGTACAGGTTGTGGCTCTTGAGTGCTTTTACATAAATATCATCGGCGTTCTGGAGCAGTTCCACCTTTTCGGGTGTGATCTCGCCCAGGATGCGGATGGCCAGCCCGGGACCGGGGAAAGGATGGCGGTTGAGCAGGTCGTCGGGAATGCCCAGTTCGCGGCCCACACGGCGTACTTCATCTTTGAACAGGTAACGCAGGGGCTCCACCAGCTGCAGGTGCATTTTCTCGGGCAGTCCGCCCACATTGTGGTGGCTCTTGATGGTAACCGAAGGGCCATGTACCGAAACCGATTCAATTACATCGGGGTAGATGGTACCCTGCCCCAGGAAAGATGCGTCGCGGTCTTCTGCCTTGGCTGCTTCCTGGAATACATCGATAAAAAGGCCGCCGATGGTTTTGCGTTTTTCTTCTGGATCGGTCTTGCCTGCCAGCGCATCGTAAAAACGTTGCCTGGCATCAATGCCGGTAACGTTCAATCCCAGCTGCCTATAGATTTCCAGTACCTGGTAAAATTCATTTTTGCGCAGCACGCCATTGTCCACGAAGATGCCATGGAGATTGGGCCCAATGGCGCGGTGGATGAGGGTAGCCGCTACGGTGCTGTCCACACCGCCGCTCAGGGCCATAATCACCTTGCGGTCGCCGATCTGTTGTTTGAGCGCTGCAACGGTTTCCGTTACAAAGTGGGCGGGTGTCCAGTTCTGGGAGCAGCCGCAGATATTTACCAGGAAGTTTTGCAGGATTTTTTTGCCCTCGATGCTGTGGTATACTTCGGGGTGGAACTGCAGGCCGTAGAGCGGCTGCAGGCCGGCTTCCTCGCTTTTGAAGGCCGCAACAGGAATGCTGTCGGTGGTGGCCAGCAGGCGGAAGTTTTCGGGCAGTTTCAGGATGGAATCACCATGGCTCATCCACACCTGCGACGATGGGGTGATGCCTGCCATCAGGCGCTCATCACTTTCCAGGTGCAGGAAGGCGCGGCCATACTCGCGTTTGGCACTGCGCTCTACCGAGCCGCCAAATTGCTTGGCGGTCAGCTGGGCACCATAGCACACACCCAGTACAGGGTTGTTGGTAGCCAGGGCACGCACATCTACCAGGGGGGCAGCCTCATCATTTACCGAGAAAGGGGAACCGGAGAGGATTACCCCTTTTATGGATGGATCGGCGGGTACGCCTTTGGAAAATGGAAGAATTTCGCAATACACATTGGCTTCCCTTACCGCGCGGGCAATCAGCTGGGTATACTGGGAGCCGAAGTCGAGGATGATGATTTTTTCCGTCATGAGGACGCGAAGATAGGAAGACAAAGAACTAATGTGCTAATGTGATAATATGCTAATGTGCTAATTGGGGGGAGATGTCGTGGGCTGTTACTACAAAGCTTTATAGAAAAGGGGAGAATCGGGATAAATAGGGTAAGATGCAAAGTGGTTATAGTGGTATTGCAATGAACCAGAGGTAGTATTACATAAACTGTGTCACAGGGTTGGTTTGTTACGTTGTTGAAAGGTCATGATTTTTCTGATGCAGCCGGGCCT
>NZ_MTFE01000010.1:4314760-4315086 GCF_001953305.1 Cnuella takakiae | reverse complement strand
GTACTGCTGCTGCAAAAATCGTGAGCTTTCAGCAATGAGCCGCCGGCAGGCATATGCGCTATGTTCATAGATCAAGTTTTAAGCGGTCAGGAAACAAGATGCTCAGTTGTGCCAGTGTTTGGTTCCAGTTGAATACCGGCTTGGTCCACTTTGCAGTGATATGATCTTGTGCCAGGAACAAGAGCTTTATCAAAGCTTCCTCACTTTGAAAAGCACCCTTTGACTTTGTAACCGTTCTGAGCTGGCGGTGAAAACCCTCTATGATGTTGGTGGTGTAGATAATGCGGCGGATGTCCCGGTTGTACTGATAGTAGCAACTCAGCCGC
>NZ_MTFE01000010.1:4313726-4314247 GCF_001953305.1 Cnuella takakiae | reverse complement strand
TGTACATGCCCAGCAGTTCCTTGTAGCCTTCCTGGTTGATGCCTATGATGCAGTACACTGCGCGGCTAACCACACGGCCTTCGTGCCGTACCTTGTAGTGAATGGCATCCAGCCAAACAAAGGGATACACCGCTTCCAGCGGCCTGTTGCGCCACTCGGAAATGAGCGGCAGTATCTTGTCGGTAACCCTGCTGATGGTGGCAGGAGAAGCCTCCAGCCCATACATGTCCTGGAGGTGATCGCGGATGTCTGCGTAAGAGGCGCCACGGGCATACAGGGCTATAATCTGCCGGTCCAGGTCAACCCCTAAGGTCTTGTGCCGCTTGGGTATGATCTCCGGCTCAAAGGTGCCGTTGCGATCACGCGGGGTGGCAATCTCTATATTGCCTACAGGTGTTTTTACCCGTTTTCTGCCTTTGCCGTTCTTGCGGTCCGGCTCTGGTGTTTGATCGATGTGTGCTTCGAGTTCTCCGTCCAGAGCTTCTTCCAGGAACTCTTTGAGCAAGGGGGTGAACACGCCA
>NZ_MTFE01000010.1:4312684-4313645 GCF_001953305.1 Cnuella takakiae | reverse complement strand
AAAACTGTGTCTGTTTTGAAGTTACGAAAACCCCAACTGACACACTTTATGTAATACTCTCGAACCAGACTGCACTATTTATTTCCTCCAGAAGCCTTTGTTTTTGCTTGTATTCATTGGCACATTAGCATATTATCACATTAGCTCATTATCCTGTAACCTCTGTTGTATATTGGGCGTCTAAAACCCAAAATCAACCATCATGAAACAAGCCTACCTGCTTTCCTTTTTCTCCTTATTGCTTTGCTGTACTTCCTGCCGCTTTGTGGGTGGCAAAAGGGTAGAAGGCGATGGCAACCGTGTAACCGTAAACCGGTCTGTTGGCGAATTCAAGGGGGTGGAAGTGCGGGGCGGTATCGATGTGGTACTTGTATCGGGCAATGGGCACAGCATCCGTATCGAAGCTGACCAAAACCTGATTGATTTCATTGAAGTAAATAATGACGGCGGCACCGTAGAAGTGTCGTCGAGGGATGGCTATAACCTGCGTTCTTCAAAGGGTATAAAAGTGTATGCTACGGCGCCGGCTTTTGAAAATGTATCTGTTGCCGGCAGCGGCGATATCCGCTCCGAAGGAAAGGTTACCAGTAACGGAGCACTGCAGTTGGCCATTAAAGGTAGCGGCGATATCCAGCTTGCTGTAGATGCCCCCAGGGTGGCTACCGAAATATCGGGCAGTGGTTCTGCCAAACTGGAAGGCCAGACCCGCGAGTTTGAAGCCGAAATCAATGGCAACGGCGATGTGCATGCGTTTAACCTGCTGAGCGAAAGTGCAAAGGTTGATATTGCCGGCAGTGGCAATGCCGAAGTATTTGCCTCCAAACAATTGAATGTAGAAATCAAAGGTGCCGGCGATGTGGCCTATAAAGGCAGTGGCACTGTTTCCCAGAAGATCATGGGTTCGGGCAGCGTTCGCCAGGTGCAGTAGTGTAAATGGATCATGGACGATTGACCATGGCTT
>NZ_MTFE01000010.1:4284273-4312674 GCF_001953305.1 Cnuella takakiae | reverse complement strand
TTTTTTTCTTTTACCGGTAATATTCCCGGCTGCCGGGAACCTGTACCACCCGTTGGGTTTTGATGAATCGCTTTACCAGTAAAAAGCCAACTATAAAGCCGCCAATATGTGCGGCATAGGCTACGCCACCGGCTTCCTGTCCACCCAGGGCACCCAGGCCATTGATCAACTGGAAAACAAACCAAAGTCCCACCATCAGGAAGGCTGGTACGGTGATGATAAAAAAGAAGATCCAAACATGGATGCCCCGACGGGGGAATAGCCGCATATAACCTGCCAAAACGCCCGAAATAGCACCTGATGCACCCAGGCTTGGGATTAAAGGGTTGTGTCCAAGGAAGAAAGTGGCAAATACATGTGCCAGCGCTGCCAGTATGCCGCAGAGGAGGTAAAACAGCAGGTAATTTCGGTGGCCCATCACATTCTCCAGGTTGTCGCCAAAAATGACGAGGTACATCAGGTTGCCCACCAGGTGGGCCAGCCCGCCATGCATGAACATGGAAGTGATCAGGGTGAAATACACCGGTATGGGTGTAGGCTGCAGGCCCGGCATTTCAAACCGCTGCCCCGTATAGGGGTCCTCCATGATGCGCGATTGGGTGATGATGTCGGCGCCGGAAAGGATTTCGCCCGGAACGGTGGAAAAGGCATAGGTAAACCCGATATCGCGGCCAAATGCCTGGAAGAAAATAAACACCAGGATATTGGTGGCGATGAGCAGGTAATTGATATAGGGCGTGATGCGCCGGTCGCGGTTGTCGTCGCCTATCGGAATAAACATGAACCAGTGATTTGAAGGATTTTTAAAGGATTTACAGGAGGCTTCTAATATGTTCCCGGGTACTTGTTTCACACGATGCTATGACAAAAGCATTTGCTTTTACATGGGTTTTTTGAATGCCAGATTACCTGCCACGCAGGCTTCAAATTGGTACCAAAGTGAAAAGTTGGATAAGCTTATTTCAACAACAGCATGCGTACATATGACCCAGTGGGAAGGAGCAAAGATTATTCCCGGTCTTGCTCCTATGTAATTTGAGCCATACTGCAGCTAGGTTCCTACATCCGGAGTTAACATCCTTCCCGAATTCTGTTCATCACTGGTCAAATGAAAAGTCCCACCCCAGGGGGCAGGACTTACACGATATGCTGAATTAGGTTGGATTAATAACCGCCGCCGTCGCGGAAGCCGCCTTTTTTGAAGCCACCACCGCCAGAGCCACCAGAGCCGCCGCGGAAACCGCCGCCACCACCGCCGTTGCCGCCACGGAAGCCACCGCCTCCGCCGCTGCCACCACGGAAGCCACCGCCTCCACCGCCGCCGAAGCTCTTCTTGTAGCCACCGCCACCACCAGAGCCGCCTTCTTTGGGACGCGACTCATTAACCACCAGGTTGCGTCCGTCTACTTCGGCGCCGTTGAGCTCCGCAATAGCAGCTTGTGCCTGTTCGTCGTTGGGCATTTCTACAAAACCGAAGCCCTTGCTGCGGTTGGTGAACTTGTCCATTACAATTTTTGCAGATGATACTTCACCATAGGGGGTGAACAGACCCTGGAGGTCCTGGTCTTTCAGGTTCCAGCTGAGATTTCCAACGTAAATGTTCATTGTGCGAATTTTTAGTTAGTGCCTACCGTTCGCCGCGAACAATGAACAAAAATCGTTCAATGAAAAGCTGAACCAGGAAGAACACTCGTGCCTAACGAATATAACTGAATTCTTTTGAATAAATATTATGCCCCGGGCAAAAGAAATTTCCCGTTTCGCATTTGGGATTAGGGCAGATAAGGTCCTGATTACAGGGGTTTAGGAATGCCCAAGCCCCATGAGGTAAGGGCTGTAGGTGCATGTAAAAGCCGTTCAGCCTGTTTGGCCGCTTTCGGAAGGAATGGGAGGCCAGTAAAATGGGATTCCAGGCTTCCCATAAACGAAACAGGGCCTGCACTTGCGTGCAGGCCCTGTTTAATAAAGATGAGGTGTAAATTACTCACCCACAACCTCAAATTCCACTTCGGTAGATTTACCGTTGCCGAAATCGATGGTGGCTTTGTAAGTACCCAGTTCTTTAACGTCGTCACCAATGGTGATCTTGCGGCGGTCGATCTCGTAACCTTTCTGGTCACGGATGGCGCGGCTGATCTGCAGGGAGGTGATGCTACCGAAGATCTTTCCGCTGGTACCGGTTTTGGCACCAACTTTCAACGGCGACTCTTGCAGTTTAGCAATTACGCTGTTGATCTCGGCCAGCATGGCAGCTTCCTTCTTGGCGGCTACTTTCTGGCGCTCGGCCAGCTGCTTGCGGTTAGAAGGGTTAGCTTCTACAGCAAAGCCCTGGGGGATGAGGAAGTTACGGGCATAACCGTTCTTCACTTTAACCAGTTCGTTCTTGCCGCCCAGGTTGTCTACGTCTTGAATGAGGATGATATCCATTGTCGTTGTTGTTTTACCAATCCTGCTTGCGGCAGGACTGTCTTCACCACGCCAAAGGCGGATGAATTAGGTGATGATTCTTATTTCAGCAGATCGGTAACGTAAGGCAGGAGGGCCATCTGGCGGGCCTTCTTGATTGCGTCGCCAACCAAGCGCTGGTACTTCAGCGAGTTACCGGTGATACGGCGGGGCAACATTTTACCCTGCTCGTTCAGGAACTTTTTCAGGAACTCTACATCTTTATAATCGATGTAGCGGATGCCATACTTTTTGAAGCGGCAGAATTTCTTGGGGCGCTTCTCCTGCTTAATGGCCGTCAGGTATTTGATTTCATTTGGTCTAGGCATTGTTTACCTCCGCTGCTTTTTCATTTCCGGTAGGTACGCCACTACGCTTTTTCTGGTTGTACTCAACGGCGTATTTGTCGAGTTTGGTTACCATGTGACGCAGAACGCTCTCGTCACGCAGAAGCTGGATTTTCAGCTTCTCATTGAAGTCGGATGACGCAGTAAATTCCAACACCCAGTACAAACCAGTGGTTTTTTTCTGGATGGGATACGCCAGTGATTTCAGTCCCCATGGGTTTTCAGCTACGATCTGACCACCGTTGTCGGTAACCAGGGTAGTGAATTTCTTCTGAGCGGCTTTGAATTCATCGTCGCTCAGAACAGGGGTAAAAATCACCATCAATTCATAATTGTTCATGATCCCTGTTTAAGGTTTAAAAATAAATGAGGCGCAAAGGTAGGGGAAAAGACGGAAAAGACAGCAGGGACGGGAAAGACAGTAAAGAAGGGGGTGTTAAAAAGAGTCCGGAAAGTCAGTAAAGTCCGGAAAGACAGTAAAGACGGGAAAGACAGAAGAGACAGTAAAGACAGAAGAGATAGTAAAGAGAAGGTGATCCCAGATAGCAGTAAGAAATTTCCAAATACCAACAACGTCTTTCCGGACTTTCCGGACTTTACTGACTTTTCCGTCTTTACTGTCTTTCCCGTCTCCTCCCTACTCACTTTCCCTCACATCCAGCACTTTCAACTGTAAGTTCTTTTCGCCGTTCCACTCGTTCACGTCTATTTTAAATACCAGGTCGAAAGGATTACCGGAGGCTACGATGGGCCAGCGGTCGGCAAGCCCGAAGCCAATACCGGTAAGGCTAACGCCTTCCTGTTTTACCACAAAACGCAGGTGCGCATCTTTAACCACTTTGCTGTAGCCGCTGTTGGTTACCCTGCGGGCCATAAAGGTGGGGCTCATATTATCGGGGCCAAATGGCTCCATCTGGCATAGGATGTCGTAAAAAGGCCAGCGGATGTCCTTGAACTGGATCTCGGCATCGATAACGATTTCCGGTATCAGCAGTTCGGGGTGGATGGAGGCTTCCACCACTTCTTCAAAGCGCTGCTGGAACTCGGAAACCTTTTCGGGTGCCAGGGTCATGCCCGCAGCGTAAAAATGGCCACCATAACCCAGCAGCAGGTCCTTGCACTGGTGGATGGCTTCGTACACATTGAAGCCCGTTACGCTCCGCGCCGATCCGGCCACGTATTCACCCGAACGGGTAAGCACGATGGTGGGACGGTAATAATGATCGATTAGCCGGGAGGCTACAATACCCACCACACCCTTATGCCAGTGCGGTTGAAAAAGCACGGTGCTTTTCCGGTGGGTCATGAGTTCATCCCCCTGGATAAGGGCCAATGCTTCCTCTGTAATATTGGTATCCGCTTCGCGGCGGTCTTTATTGTCGCTATTTAGCTGTTCGGCCTTTTCAAGCGCCTTTTCATAGGTGGGCGCAACAAACATTTCCACTGCCTTGCGGGCATCGTCCATGCGGCCGGCAGCATTTACTCTGGGGGCAATCAGGAAAACAAGGTTGGAAATATGGAGTAAACCCTGGAACTCGCTGAGGTGGGTAAGCGCCTTGATGCCGAAGTTGGGATCCTCATTGGCTTTCTTCAGGCCATAATAGGCCAGTATCCTGTTCTCTCCTGTAATGGGTACAATATCGGCCGCGATGGCGGTAGCCACCAGGTCGAGGTATTTATAAACGGTATCATCGGGCAGGCCCAGTTTCAGGGCAAGAGCGGTAATCAGTTTGAACCCAACGCCACAGCCGCACAACTCCTTGTAGGGGTAACCGCAGTCTTTTTGTTTGGGGTTGAGGATGGCTACTGCCGGGGGCAGCTGTTCATCGGGCAGGTGGTGATCGCAAACAATGAAATCGATACCTAACGATTTGGCATAACCGATTAGTTCGACCGATTTGATGCCGCAGTCGAGTGATATTATCAGGCTAAAACCAGCTGTTTTGGCGAAGTCAATACCAGCCTTGCTTACCCCGTACCCTTCGCGGTAACGATGGGGGAGGTAAAAATCGGTATCGTCATGCAGTTTTTTGAGCAGCTGGTACACACAGGCTACCGCCGTGGTGCCATCCACGTCATAATCGCCAAACACCAGGATCTTTTCGCCATGGGCAAAAGCCTGGAGGATGCGCTCCACCGCCTTGTCCATGTCCTTCATCAGCCAGGGGCTGTGCAGCTGGTCCAGCCGGGGTCGGAAAAATGACTTTGCGGAATCAAAGGTATAAATGCCTCTTTGTGCCAGGATATCGCACAATACAGGATGCACCTTGAGGTCGGCCTGCAGGGCAGCCGCCAAGGTTTCATCCGCTTTATTGATGCGCCATCTTTTCTGTGCCGGCATGGGAGGATTAGTATTTTCTGTCGGATACAAAGTTAACCAGCTCTTCCAATCCATCCCGGATAGGGGAGGGCGGAAAAGTGTGCAATATCGTTAAAGCATCCTGCTTGTAGGCATTCATTTTATTTATGGTATACTGAATGCCTCCGGATTGGTTAACCACGTCAATTACCCGCGCTACCTTATCCTTGCGGGTGTTTTGGTTTTTGATGATGTATATAAGTTCCTTGCGGGTTTGCTTATCTACATTGTTGAGGGTGTATATGAGGGGAAGGGTAAGTTTCTTTTCCTTGATATCATTGCCGGTGGGCTTGCCCACGTTATCGGCAGTATAATCAAACAGGTCGTCTTTGATTTGGAAGGCCATGCCCACGGCATCGCCAAAGGCCCGCATTTTGTCGGTTTGGCCTTCATCACCGGTGGTGCTCCAGGCGCCGGCAGCGCAGGCCGATGCCAGCAGGGATGCGGTTTTGGCGCGGATGATCTCGTAGTAAACCTGCTCGTCCAGGTTCAGCGACCGCGACTTTTCCATCTGCAGCAGCTCGCCTTCACTCATCTTGCGCACGGCTTCAGAAAGCAGTTGGAGGATGCGGAAATCATTATTGTCCAAAGAAAGCAACAAGCCCTTGGCCAGCAGGTAGTCGCCAACCAGTACCGATACCTTGTTTTTCCATAAAGCATAAACTGAGAAAAAGCCTCTACGTTCGGGTGCGTCGTCCACTACATCATCGTGTACCAGGGTAGCAGTGTGCAGGATTTCCACCAGGGATGCTGCCCGGTAGGTGGTTTCGTTGATGGTTCCGCAGAGCTTTGCCGACAGGAAAACAAACATGGGTCGGAGCTGTTTGCCTTTTCGCTTAACCATATACTGCATCACCCGGTCCAGCAGGGGCACATTGCTGTTCACGGCTTCTTTGAATTTGCCTTCAAAGATTTTCAGCTCACTTTCAATCAAGGTAACAGGTAACCGCATCCGAAAAATGGGCGAAAGGTACGACTGAAGCCAGATATAGCAAGGTGTGGTACGAGAATTGTACCGCTGAACGCAGCGAAAATGAAGGACTTTATTACCAATGCGTTGATAAATATTTTAAAAGTTTGGTAATTATAGGTCAATAATTATTTTTGCCCCGATTAGGACATTGTTTTTTAAAAATCAATCAAAAGTTATGGCAAGCAAAAAGTACTCTTTTCTTGCGGGCGCTTTATGTCTGATGGCAACAGCGGGTTTTGCTCAAACCCCTGCTACTGCCGGTGGATATTCGGCCTCCGATTCTTCCATTGTTCCTTCGCGAAGAATGCCCCAGCACACCGAGTTTATGAATGGGACCTACAACTACCCCGCAAAGCCCCGCAGTCAGTGGGAAGTGGGTATTAAGGCAGGTTCCGTAAACATTGGCGGTGACGTTTCTACTGTATTTCCCGGTTTTGGTTACGGTGTGCACATCCGCAAGGCGCTAGGTTATGTTTTCTCTTTGCGTGCCGAGTATATGAATGGTACTGCCAAAGGCCTCAACTGGCAGAGCTCCCGCAACTACTCGCTGAACGAAGCATGGCAGGGTTACACCGGCCAGCCTGTGTTTTACAACTACAAGACTACCTTGAACGACTTTGCTCTGGAAGGTATCTTCTCTTTGAACAATATTCGTTTCCATAAAGCCAAGACTGGCATCAACCCTTACCTGATGGCAGGTATCGGCTTGACCACTTATGGTGCACGTGTTGACAAACTGGCTGCTCCTGATGTAGCTTACGACTTCTCTACCATTCCCCAAGATGGTACTTACGAAAACCGCAAAGAAATCCGTGATGCCCTCCGCGACCTGCTGGATGGCGATTACGAATCTGCTGCTGAAAACGAAGGCACCAGCCGCGGCAAGTTCCTCGGTATGACTGCCATTCCTGTTGCCCACATCGGTGCAGGTATTGCTTTCAAACTGAACAACCGTTTCAACATTGCCCTGGAAGATCGTTTCACCCTTACCAAGAGCGATCTGCTCGATGGTCAGCGTTGGGCCGAGCAAGTACAAGGCAACCCTGTTCTTACCCGCGACCACGACACTTACAACTACCTGTCGCTGGGTCTGAACGTAAACCTGGGTAACAGTGCCCGCACCGTGGAGCCCCTGTACTGGCTGAATCCCCTGGAGTATCCCTACAGCGAAATCCGCAACCCCCGCCTGATGCGTCTGCCCAAGCCCGTGCTGCCCGATGCTGATGGTGATGGTGTTACCGACCAGTTTGACCTGGAGCAAACTCCCCAAGGCGTTCCTGTTGACGCACACGGTGTAAGCCGCGATACTGATGGTGATGGTGTTCCTGATGCCCGCGATAAAGAACTGGTTACCCCCACTTATTGCCAGCCTGTTGATGCTGATGGCGTAGGTAAATGCCCCTGCCCCGAAGGTTGCGGTGTTGACACTTCTGCCAACGCTTGCGCTACTACCCTCGGTGCACTGCCCAGCGTAACTTTCACCGGCAATGCCGTTCGCCTGTCAACCGATGCGCAGAGCCTGCTGGCTTCTGTAGCTGCCCGCCTCCGCAACAGCCCCGGCTGCCGCGTAGTGGTTACCGGTTACTGCGCTTCCAACAAAGCTGCTCAACAGCGCAGCTGGGATCGTGTGAACGCCGTGATCAACCACCTGGTTGAACGCGAAGGTATCTCTGCTGACCGCTTCATCTTCCAGCATGCTCAGGAAGGTGGTGACTGCAACACCGTAGACATGCGCGCTGCCGCTGCCGGTGAAGAAGGTCCCAGCAATGTACCCGCTCCTCACCCCAACCTCCGCAAAGGATAATCAAATCCAAAGCATAATAAAAAAGGCTCCTCATTGAGGGGCCTTTTTTATTGCCGGTTGCTGATCGCTGGTTGCGGGAAGCGAGTTGCCGGAAAATGAATTTTGCCCAGGTAGATATCGGGCACGGCCAAAATTCAATATGTATTTACAACGGGCAGCACCTTGAAGTTTCAGGAAAACCCGTAGCCGGGGAGCTGCAACCGGCAACAGTTTCCATTGCCAATTATCACAACATTAACGGCCTCAGCAGCAGGAGCTTAGAGAAAATCCCGAATATTTGCCCAAACTGATTAACTTTGCCCTCCTTTATGCGTTTTTTATCCGTTGCTTTATTGGTAGTTCTGCTCTCGGCATGCAATGGCATCAGTAAGGTGCTGAAAAGTACCGACCCCGAGTACAAACTGCGCATGGCCGAACAGTATTATGCCAAGCAGAAATACCTGTTTGCGCAGCAGCTGTATGAAGACGTATTGCCTTATTACAAAGGCCGTCCCGAGTTTGAGGACATTTATTATAAGTACGCCTTCACCGCTTATAACCAAAAGGATTACTTAAACGCCGAGAACCTGTTTAAAACATACCTCGAGTCTTTTCCCAATTCGCAGCGGGCTGAAGAAATCGAGTATATGCGGGCATACACTTTTTACAAGCAATCGGCAAAGGCGGAACTGGATCAGACCAATACCATGAAGGCCATGGGTATGATGCAGACCTTTATCAATACCCACCCTACTTCGGCCAAGTCGAAAGAGGCGCTGGAGATTATGGATACCCTGCGTTTGCGCCTGGAAACAAAGGATTTCAAAGCTGCCCGCCTGTATTATGATATTGGGCAGTTCAGGGCTGCGGCCGTTTCTTTCAATTCGCTCCTGAACGCTTACCCCGATACCCGCCATGGCGACGAGTACAAGCTTTGGTCCATTAAAAGCTATTTCCGCCTGGCCGAATTAAGCGTAGAAGAGAAAAAGCTGGAACGCTTTGAGAAAGTGATTGAAGAGTGCAATGATTTTAATGACCGCTTCCCCGAAAGCGGCCTGGTAAAGGAAGTAGAGAACTTTATCAACTTATCCAAAAACAATATAAAAAACGTAAGCAATGAGTCGACTAAGACGTCAACTTAGCACCAGCACCACCAATAACGTGGAAACGCGCAACCTGCAGGACCTGAAGGCTAAAACCGGCAACCTGTATCAGTCTATTGCGATTGTTGCTAAGCGTGCCAACCAGATAAATATTACCATCAAGGAAGAACTGCACAACAAACTCGAAGAGTTTGCTTCGCACACCGACAGCCTTGAAGAGATCCACGAGAACAAAGAGCAAATCGAGATCTCGCGTGCTTACGAACGTATGCCCAACCCTGCACTGCTGGCTACCCAGGAGTTCATGGAAGAAAAAGTATACTTCCGTAAGAACGAAGATGACCTGTTCAGCTAGGACCGGTGATTTGCAGGATTTTTATTGGATGCTTAGCGTCTTTAAAATCCAGACCTAATAGTAAACGGTGCCGGCTATTGCCGGCACCGTTTTGTTTATATCAGTGGCCGCTTTAACTGAAGGATATTTTCTGTACTATCTTTCCCGTCTTTTCTGACTTCACCGTCTTTCCCCTCTTCCAACTTACATTCGCATCATGATCTCCGGCAAAAAGATTCTGATTGGTATAACGGGTTCCATTGCTGCCTATAAAATGGTGCACCTGGTGCGGCTGTTGGTAAAAGCAGGCGCCGAAGTAAAAGTGGTGATGACCCCCGCCGCTACCGATTTTGTTGCCCCGCTTACCCTGTCTACCCTTGCGCACCACCCGGTGCAAAGCGAACTCTTTAAAGAAGGCGCCTGGGCCAACCATGTGATGCTGGGCCGCTGGGCCGACCTGTTCCTGGTGGCGCCGCTCAGTTGTAATACCCTGGCTAAAATGGCCAACGGTCATTGCGACAACCTTTTGCTGGCTACCTATCTTTCGGCTACCTGCCCGGTGTGGGTGGCCCCAGCCATGGATAATGATATGTGGCAGCATCCGGCCATCCAGCATAACCTGAACAGCCTGCGCAGCCATGGTTGCCATGTATTGCCGGTGGGATTTGGCGAGTTGGCCAGCGGACTTACCGGCAACGGCCGTATGGCCGAACCCGAACAGATGGTGGCCGAGATGGAAAGCTTTTTCAACGGGCAAAACAGCTTTTCCGGCAAAAAAGTACTGATCACTGCCGGGCCTACATACGAAGCCATCGACCCGGTTCGTTTCATTGGCAATCATTCTTCCGGGAAAATGGGATACGCTTTGGCCGAAACCATTGCCCGCAAAGGGGGGGCGGTAACCCTGGTTTCTGGGCCTGTGTCGCTGGCGGTGCCGGCAGGAGTGGAGTTGGTTCGGGTGCAATCGGCAGCGGAAATGCATGATGCCTGTATGAAAAGACAAGCAGATTATGACATCGCCATTCTGTCCGCTGCGGTAGCCGATTATACCCCGGAAGAGGTAGCTGCCGAAAAGATCAAAAAAAGCGAGGCCGGGCTTACACTCACCTTGCGCAAAACGCCCGATATCCTGGCAAGCCTGGGGGCGGCGAAAAAGAAAGGCCAGTTGCTGGTGGGCTTTGCTTTGGAAACCAATAATGAGCTGGCCAATGCCCGGAAAAAGCTGGAAAGCAAAAATGCCGATATGATTGTGTTGAACTCGCTCAATGATAGCGGTGCCGGTTTTGGCAAGCCAACCAATAAAATAACCCTGGTACTGGATAACGGCCGGGAACTGGCATTTGAAACAAAAACAAAAGAAGCCGTTGCCGAAGATATTGCCGGCCAGGTGCTTCAAATGATATCATGAAAAGAATCCTAGCCTTTCTGTTATTCGTGTTGTTGTGCCGGGAGGGACATGCCCAGGAACTGCAGGCCCGCCTTACGGTTGTGGCCACCCAAATCAGTTCCAATGTGGACCGGAAGGTGTTTCAGACCCTGCAGACTTCGCTCATCAATTTCCTGAATAACCGTAAGTGGACTGCTGATACCTACCTTACCCAGGAGCGGATCAAATGCAATTTCCTGCTCAACATCGAGCAGGCGCTGGGCGATAATACCTACAAGGCGTCGCTGACGGTGCAGGTAGCCCGCCCCGTGTTCAACTCGGCCTACGAGTCGCCGCTGATCAACTGGCAGGACAACGATGTGGTGTTCCGGTATGTGGAGTTTCAGCCGGTAGAGTTCAATGAAAACCGGGTGCAGGGTTCCGACCCGCTGGTGGCCAACCTGACCGCGGTAATGGCTTATTATGTGAACCTGGTGCTGGGTATGGATGCCGACTCATTTGCACCCAGCGCAGGCGAACCGTATTACCGCAGGGCCCAGAACATTGTAAACAACGCACCTGAAGGCCGCGATATCGTGGGCTGGAAAACCTTTGACGGCATCCGCAACCGCTTCCGGTTGGTAGACAACCTGACCGATAATCGCTTTAACGCCATCCACGAAGCCCTTTACGACTATTATCGCCAGGGACTGGACCAGTTTCATGAAAACGATGAAAACGCCCGTAAAGGCATCCTGAATGGCCTTAACAGCCTCAACCGCCTGAACCAGGAAATACCCAACAGCATGGCCATCCAGTTTTTCTTTGGGGGTAAAAGCAATGAGCTGGTTAGAATTTTCAGTAAAGCCACGCCATCCCTGAAAGCCCAGGCCCGCGAACTGCTGGCCCGACTCGATGCGCCTAATACCAATGCCTACAACGAATTGAAATGATACGTTACCTTTTTTTTCTGCTAGTATTAGCGGCCTGTGGCAGCAAGCCCGAAGTGCCGGAAAATATACTGCCGCCCGCAAAGATGGAGGCCATTACCTGGGACATGATCCGCGCCGATGGCTTATTGTCCCACACCATCCCTGCTGATACCATCACACCTGCCTATGATAAGCGCATCCAGCTGTACCAGGAGGTTTTTCGCATGCATGGCATTAACCAGACAGATTTCAAGCGCAGTTTTATTTTTTATAAAAATCGTCCCGACCTGCTGAAGGTAGTGTTCACCGACATGGTAAAAAAAGCGGAGAAATTGCCGGAAGTAAAAAAGGATACTGCCAGGGCAAAGCCTGTTATATAAGCAGGATGCATTTTTCAAATGTCGTTTTACAAGTTGCGAACGGTATTCTGATTTGGGATCATAGACGACTCTTAGTCTTGGCGTCTGTTGTCCGTGGTCTGTTTTTCAACATTCGTAATAATTTATACCGGTATAAAACATCTATGGCAGCCGCACCAGCGGCTGTTTTTGTTTTCAACAATTGTTTCGGTAAAATGGACAGCATTTCTTTCTCTTGTCGTCCGTGGTCCGTTGCCTGTCGGCTCGCCTCCTTTCCGCTTGCTTAATCGGTATAACACTTACATTTAATCCATGAACAAAGTATTTGCGCATGCAATGGAAGCGCTGCATGATGTAAGCGATGGTGCTACCCTGATGCTCGGCGGCTTTGGCCTGTGCGGTATTCCTGAAAACAGTATTGCTGCCCTGGTGGAAAAAGGGGTATCAGGACTTACCTGTATTTCCAATAATGCCGGTGTGGACGATTTCGGGCTGGGGCTGCTGCTGCAACGGCGGCAGATTAAAAAGATGCTCAGCTCTTACGTAGGGGAGAATGCCGAATTTGAGCGGCAGCTGCTCAGTGGTGAGCTGGAGGTGGACCTGATACCACAAGGAACCCTTGCCACCCGCATACAGATGGCGGGGATGGGTATTCCAGCTTTCTTTACCCCTGCCGGTGTGGGTACCGAAATAGCCGAAGGCAAAGAGACTCGAACGTTTGATGGCAAAACCTACCTGATGGAGCTGGCCCTGCATGCCGATTTCGCCCTGGTAAAAGCCTGGAAGGGCGACCGCTATGGCAACCTTGTTTTCCGCAAAGCCACCCGCAACTTTTCTACTTCCATGGCCCGCGCAGGTAATATCACCATTGCTGAAGTAGAAGAACTGGTGGAACCCGGTATGCTGGATCCCGACGAAATTCATGTACCCGGTATTTATGTGCACCGCATTTTCCAGGGCACCGGCTACGAAAAAAGAATTGAAAGGAGAACCCTGGCAAAAGCCCAGGTTTAAAACCTTGAATTCCATACTGCCTCGCATCTTGGCCGTTTGCCATTTAACCTGATCCTCATCACCTCTTTTCCATCAATCTGCCATATGCCCTTTGATAAATTTGGAATAGCACAACGAATAGCACAGGAACTTAAAGACGGTATGTATGTCAATCTTGGCATTGGCATTCCTACCCTGGTGGCCAACTATATACCTGAAGGCATGACTGTTATGCTGCAGAGCGAAAACGGGATGCTGGGTATGGGGCCTTATCCCACCGAAACCGAGCTGGATCCGGACCTCATTAACGCGGGAAAAGAAACGGTGACCATTTTGCCCGGAGGCGCCTTTTTCGATTCGGCTGAAAGCTTTGGCATGATCCGCGCCGGCAAGGTAGACCTGACGGTGCTGGGTGCCATGGAGGTAAGCGATACCGGCGATATCGCCAACTGGAAAATTCCCGGCAAAATGGTAAAAGGCATGGGCGGCGCCATGGATCTTGTGGCTTCTGCCCGCAACATCATCGTTGCCATGATGCATACCAATCCTAAGGGAGAAAGCAAGCTGCTGCGCACATGCACCCTTCCGCTTACCGGTGTAGGCTGTGTAAAAAGAATAGTAACCGATCTGGCTGTGCTGGATGTAACCCCCAACGGCTTTCAGCTGGTAGAACTGGCACCCGGTGTAACGGAAGAAGAAGTAAGGGCAAAGACGGAGGGGAGGTTGCTCCCCTTGTCTCCAAAAGAGGAAGCTTAGGCCGGAGTATCCGTATTTGTGGTAACATTCATTTATGTTAACAGAATGGGAACACGGATTAAATGGATAGAACGGATGTAAACGGATATCCGTTCTATCCGTGTTCCAAAATGATGATTGCATTGCAGAACAAACGCATGTAAATAGAAATATCGTTCCTATACAATTGAAAGCTAGGAAAACAACAAGGCCACCCTATAACAGAGTAGCCTTGTTGTTTATAACGATATCTGGCCTAAGTTCCCCCTTCAGGGAGACAGGGGGTATCAATCCACCAAATTATTCTTCACTGCAAAAAACACCAGTCCCGCGGTGTTCTTGGTGCCAAAGCGCTCCATCAGGCGGTCTTTGATGGCTTCAACCGTTCGGGGGCTGATCTCCATTTTCTGGGCTATTTCCTGGGCTGTAAACTCCAGGCAAATGAGCTGGAGCACTTCCTGCTCCTTGGGGTTCAGGCTTATTTCGTGGGTTAGCGATGGCAGGGTACGCTGTCTTGCATGCGACCGCTTCAGCAGGATGCGGTTCACGAAATTATTGAGGTAATAACCCTTTTCCTGCACATCCATGATGGCCTTGCGTATTTCACCGGGTTCGGCGTTTTTCAACAGGTAGCCATGGGCACCGTTCTCCATCAGGTGGTACACAAAACGCTCGTCCTCAAACATGCTGAGCACAATGACATGTATGTGCGGAAACTGCCTGCTCAGCACACGGGTGGTTTCAATGCCATCCTTCACGGGCATCCGCAAGTCCATCAGTACCACATCGGGGCTGGTGGTGGCAATATGCTGTAACAGGTCATCGCCGTTTTCCGCTTCCTGCACAAACCGGATATTGTTATAAGGGCGCAGCGATAACACGACGCCTTTCCGGAAAATTTTGTGATCATCTGCAATAGCTACTTTAATCAGCTCCATACTTCACTCAGGTATCGTACTTTATTTATGGTTGGGAAAAATGCTCGGTGGGAACTTCAATAGTGATCTGGTAGTATTTGCTGGCATTGTCTTTTTCAAAGAAAATGCTGCCTTGCGCCACTTTCAGCCTGCTGCTGATATTCTTCAAGCCCAGGCCATTGGCACTTTTGTTCATCTCTTCAAAGTCGGCCTGTACCAGCCCGTGGCCATCGTGCTGCAGGCACAACACAAATACGCCGTCCCGCTGGTTCTGACTCAGGCGGATAAAAGATGACTGGCTATGTTTCAAAATATTGTTCAACAGTTCCTGTACCACGCGAAACAGGTTGAGTTCGATTTCCATAGGCAACCGCTGTCCATACTCGTGAAACCGGCTAAACGCCTGTATGGCACCCGAGTTGGAAATTTTGTAGAACATATCATTCACTGCCGACTCCAGGCCAAAATTCTTAAGGGTAGGAGGCATGAGGCTATGGCTGATATTACGCACCAGCTGAATGGTATCATCCAGTATCTGCCGGGCCTGGAAAATGGATTGCAACTGGCTTTCCTTATCCATGTTCACCAGGTTTTCGGTGAGGTATAAACGGGCGGTAGCCAGCAGCGGGCCGGCATCATCGTGCAGGTCGGCGGCAATGCGCTGGCGTTCGGCTTCCTGCAGGTGAATGGATGCCTTGAGCAGGATTTTCTGCTGCTCCTGCTCCATGCGTTGCAATTGCAACTGGTACCGGATAACGCGGCGCTGGTGAAAGATGATAAAGAGGATCAGGCCAATGGTTAGTACCAGCATACCCAGGGTGCCCAGAAAAAGGACCAGCGAAATGCCATTGGTGGCGGTTGTCTGCAATAAAAACATTGCTAATAAGAAGCTTTAAAGGTGCTGAAGGGTGATACCGGCGGTTTGCGGCGCTGGTTGATGAATAACATCAGGGCCAGGGTAAAACACAGGTTCTTTACAACCAGGAATATGTCGATCACAAACCAGTATTTAAGCAACTCGGTGCGGGGTATCTGGTTGGCAAAAATGTAAACGAAGAAAGATCCTGAGAGGTAGAGCATGCAGCCGATGGTAACCCAAAACTGGTATTTGCTGTACACAAAGAGCACGGTTTGATCGTTCAATTGTTCAAACAGGAAATAACAGGCATAAAATAGAATGAGCAGGGTTTCTACCCCGATCGGAATAGAGTCGATGCGCTCCATACGAACCATGCTGATGTGCACCGACAGGAACGCAAGGAATAATGCCGAGAACAACAGGATGATACGCCTTGCCCTTGCGCTGCCAAGCGTTTGGTAGAAGAAGAGCGAAAACAAAGCGTATTCAAAAAAGGTGACGAGCCCGTAGAAAAACTTGCGGTATTCCAGGGAAGTGATCAAGCCTGAAGCGTCAATCACATTACTGGAAAAGAACAGGGCTGAATAAACCGGTATCAACAGCAATGGCTTTTCATTCCGGATGTCCCTGTAACAAAAAAGGGCAATCAGCAAGGGTACGAGTTCGGAAGCAGTGGCGGTATATGCAAAAAGGTTTTCTATAGTTTGGAATTTTGGCCAAATATAGAAAACCTTCTTGTAGAATAAGTTAAGGGTTGTATGGTAGTGAAGCTTAGGTGTTAACCCAGCAACCACCAGGGATCCGTTTCGATGTCAGGCGGAGGAAATGCGCGGAATGTTTTCTGCTTCATGGCCGTAAGTTTTAAATTGGTTTAGACTGATGTAAACTTCCCCCCAAAGATCGCAACTGCCAAGTGGTTTTTTCAAAAAAATATTTGATGTGTTTGCGAAAAGCCTTGCTGGTGCTGAGTTTGATGCGTTTTCGGGTGGTTTTCTTTTTTGCTTAAATGGCGTATTTGTGCCCTCGGGTTTTCGTATTTTTACGGTCTTTAATTTGTGCTGCCGCAGGTGTTTTAAACCACAGTTTGCACCCCAAAACTAACGATGGTACAACATCATAACACCTGTTTTTTTGCGTGTAAAAATTTGTTTACAGCCTTCATTTTTTGCCTTATCCGCCAGCATACCTGCAGTATTTTTATCAACTATTTTCGGGCGCTAGGGGTAAGTACTTAATATGATAATTGGTTTTCATTTACCAGTTGTGAATTGCTCGGTGTGCGCTGTTCATTTTAGTCATTGTAAAATGCGTGCATATAAAAATCGACTAGTTTTGCTACGTCCATGTAGGTTTAAAACTACCTGTAAAAATCCATCCTGTTCATGAGCAGCGAGCAAATTAGAGTAGCCATTGCCGATGATCATAAGATCTTCAGAGATGGTTTAAAAATGGCACTGGAAAACCGCGAACATCTTTCCATTGTTTGGGAGGCCGAAGACGGCAGTGCATTGATGCACCAGTTGCGGCGCGATCTTCCCGACGTGTTGTTATTGGATATCCGCATGCCAGAAATAGATGGCATCAATGCCATCGGGCTTATCCGCAAGGAGTTTGAAGACCTGCGCATCATTGTGCTCACCATGTTTGATGATGAAGAACTGATCACCAAAATGATGGAGATGGGCGCCAATGCTTACCTGACCAAAACCACCGACCCCGCGGAAATCTACCAGGCAATCACTACCTGCGTAAAGGAGGAGTTTTATTTCAACGACCTTGTTAATAAAGCTGTCCTGTTGAAGTTGCAACATAAAAAGAATGCAAGGCAGTTTTATCCCAACCCGGTTAAGTTCAGCGAAAAGGAATTGCAGGTATTAAAACACATTACCGAAGACAAGACCACGGAAGAAATTTCGAAAGAAGTATTTCTGAGTCCGCGAACAGTAGAAACCATCCGGCAAAAGATGAAGGAGAAGGCAGGTGTAAAAACCATTGCCGGATTGGTAGTATATGCCCTGCGCAATAAACTTTTAGACTAACCCATACCGAGGACATGACTGGTGTAGAAGAACAGAACAGAGTATTTTTCGAGGGGATCTATCAGGAGGTTTGGCGTAGTATGATCCCTGATGCGCTCACAGAGGCGGAAGCGGATTTCATTGTGTCCACCGCTGCTTTAAAACAGGGTGGCAATGTGCTGGACCTGATGTGCGGTTATGGCCGTCATGCTCTTGCACTGGCTGCGCGGGGCTGCTCGGTAGTAGCCATCGACAGTTCGGAAGCATATATACAGGAGTTGCAGGAGCGTGCCGAAGGGTTACCCATTACCGCACTTGTGGGTGATGTGGCGACAATGCCTGTTGAAGGCAGCTTCCACGCAGCCATTTGCATGGGCAATTCCTTTTCATTTTTAAGCAGGCAAACTTTATTACAACTGTTCCGGCAAATTCATGCAGCCCTGCTGCCCGGTGGAATGCTGGTCATCAACACCTGGATGATTGCCGAAATTGTATTCCGTCATTTCAAGGAGCGCGAATGGCACCAGGTAGGACCTTACAAATACCTGGTTGAAAGCAGCTATCGCACACAGCCTTCGAGGGTTTGCGCCGAGCATACCATTGTGTGTACCGACGGTAGCGTGGAAAGCCTGCAGGCCACCGATTTTGTTTTCAGCCTCTCCGAACTGACGGATATGCTGGCCCAATGTGGCATGCAAGTGGTACAGGTATATGCCACACCCCGCTGCAAGCCCTTCCAGTTAGGCGACAATAAAGCTTATATAGTCGCCCAAAAAGCATAGGGCCAAATTGTTATTTTATACAGAACAGGATTTTTAAAATGCTATTATTTGGAACTTGCATTTCATAAACGCACTTCACATTCTATGAACTTAACCAGCGGAAATGCTATTCGGGTTATAATTGCTGATGACCACGCCCTGTTTCGCACAGGCGTGCGTACGGCACTTTCGGCCCACCCCGAAATAAAAGTCATTGGCGAGGCCCAGAATGGCCGCCACCTCCTGGAGCAACTTCCCGGCATGGAGCCTGATGTAGTGCTGCTGGACATTCAGATGCCGGTAATGGACGGACTGGCCACACTTCCTGAGATCAAAAAACAATATCCTGGCATAAAGGTGATCATGCTTTCCATGATCAACGATCCATCTATGGTTACCCGTATGATGGAACTGGGTGCCAACGGCTACCTGACCAAGGACTCTGACCCGCATATTATTTTCGAAGCTATTGCTACCTGTTATAAGGATGAATTTTATTTCAACGACCTTACCAATAAAGCCCTGCTCAACGGCCTGCGCAACAAGCAGGTTCCAGAGATAGCACCTGCCGATGTTGCCCTTACCGATAAGGAGATCACCATCCTGAAACT
The DNA here is from genome assembly GCF_001953305.1 of Cnuella takakiae. Taxonomy (GTDB): domain Bacteria; phylum Bacteroidota; class Bacteroidia; order Chitinophagales; family Chitinophagaceae; genus Flavisolibacter; species Flavisolibacter takakiae. Next base: position 4,293,779 of record NZ_MTFE01000010.1, on the reverse strand, counting down.
GATGTGCGCCGAGAAAACCACCCGCGAAATTGCGGATATGGTGGATCTCAGTCCCCGCACCGTAGAGGCCATCCGTGATAAAATAAAAATTAAAGCGGGGGTAAAATCAATGGCCGGACTGGTCATGTATGCCGTAAGGGCGGGCATTGTGCAACAGCCCTAAGTATTTTGGATTTGGCATTTCGGTAGTGGCAGGGGAGGAGGGAAGCAGCACTATAGCCTCAGCGCTTCGACAGTTGACAGTATACACCTGAATTTTGCATTGTTTGCCGCTTTTTTGTTCACATTTGCCCCATGAAGCTTTTTAGCAACGGGCAGTTTCTGGATGCAGACCAGCCGCTTTTTGATGCGGCCAATCGCAGTTTCCGGTATGGCGAGGGATTGTTCGAAACCATCAAGGTGTTGAATGCTGCACCCTTGTTGTGGCCCTTGCACCTGGAGCGCCTGGAGCAGGGCTTGCAGGTTTTGCAAATACATACGCCTTCGGAATTTTTCTCCATCATGGTAGCTGCACTCAAAGAGCTCTGTGCGTATAATGGTTGCAGCGCTGCGGCCCGTGCCCGGCTTGCCGTGTACCGCAAGGCCGATGATACGCTTGGCTACGTACTGGAAGCCACCCCGCTTGCTCCTGATGCTTTCCGATTTAATGAAACCGGCTGGAACCTGGCCCTCTGCACTGATGTGCGCAAGCAACAGGATGCCCTGAGTAACCTAAAGACGGCCAATTACCTTACCTACTTGATGGCGGCGCGCTTTGCTGCGCAAAAAGGTGTGGACGAAGCGCTGGTGTTGAATGGCGAAAACGGTATTTGTGATGGCAGCCGCACCAATATTTTTATGGTAAAAGGAAACCGGTTGTACACCCCTGCCCTTCGGGAAGGTTGTATTGCCGGTGTAATGCGCCGCTACCTGTTGGAAAATGCCCGACGAATGGACCTGGCGGTTGTTGAAACGGGTATTGACCTGAAAGATTTATTACAGGCCGACGAAATCTTTATGACCAATGCCATCCAGGGCATCCGGTGGGTACAATACTTTGAAGGCCGGGAGTACGGCAATGACCTTAGCCGCCAATTATACAGCCATTTGCTGGCAACAATTTATTCCTAGCATTGTTATGCCTCCGATGCAAACGCCTGTACATATTTTTTGGTTTCGCCGCGACCTGCGGTTCGATGATAATTATGGCCTGTTTCGTGCACTGTCGGCAGGGCTGCCGGTAGTGCCGGTCTTTATTTTTGATAAAGAAATTCTCGACTACCTCGAAGACCGGGATGACCGCCGCCTAACCTTTATTCACGATACACTTACCCAATTACAGGGGCAACTGGCAACACGCGGCTCGAGCCTGGATATACGTTATGGCAAGCCCCTGGAAGTGTTTGCACAACTACTTTCCGAATACCCTGTACGGGCGGTATTTGCCAACCACGATTATGAGCCTTATGCCGCAGCCCGTGATGGTGCTGTTAACGCACTGTTGCTGCAGCAGGGTGCATCACTAATTACTTTCAAAGATCAGGTGATCTTTGAAAAAGACGAAGTAGTGAAAAATGATGGCCTGCCTTATGGTGTGTATACGCCTTACAGTAAAAAGTGGAAGCTGCAGTTGCAGCCTGCGCACTACCAGAGCTTCGACAGCCTTGGGCTGATGGATAATTTTTACCGCCAGCCTGAAAGGCCGGTGCCGGCACTGGAGGCTATGGGTTTTACCCGTCATCCCGACGCTTTCCCCGGTAATGTGCTGAACGAAGCAGTGGTAAAATTATACCATCAACAACGCGATTTTCCTGCTCTGCCCGGTACCACCCAGCTGGGCGTGCACCTGCGTTTTGGTACGGTGAGCATCCGTCGACTGGTGGCGCAGGCCCTGCAACTCAACGAAACTTTCCTGGGCGAACTGATCTGGCGCGAGTTCTTTATGCAATTGCTCTGGCATTATCCCCGCCTGGTACACGAATGCCATAAACGCGAATACGAAGCCATACGGTGGCGCAATGACGAAAAGGAATTCGAGGCATGGTGTGAAGGCCGTACGGGCTACCCCATTGTGGATGCGGGTATGCGCGAACTGAACGCCACCGGCTTTATGCACAACCGGGTGCGGATGGTGGTTGCTTCATTTTTGATCAAACACCTGCTCATCGACTGGCGGCTGGGTGAAGGCTATTTTGCCCGCAAACTCCTCGACTTCGACCTGTCGGCCAACAACTGCAACTGGCAGTGGGTGGCGGGCTGTGGCTGCGATGCAGCGCCTTATTTCCGCATCTTTAATCCTGCCTCACAAGCCAAGAAATTTGACGGGCAGGATCAATATATTAAACGTTGGGTGCCTGAGTACAAAACCCGCGATTATGTGCTGCCCATCGTAGACCACGAATTTGCCCGCAAACGTTGCCTGGCTGCTTACAAAGAGGCTTTGCAAATGAAAATGACTCCTCAGTCGGCAAATAAGCTATTTGCCGACTGAGCCAGGCCTTCCTGCTGGCAATAAACGGCATATAGCTTTTCGATGGCTGCCCGGCCTGCAGTGCCCAGGTCAAGCGAATACTGGTTTACATACAGGTCGATATGCTGGCGCATAACGGCCTTGTCCATTTCCTGTGCATGTGCTTCCACGTAAGGCGGCAGTTGGGGGTAATGGGCAAAGGCATACTCCAGGCTGCTGCGGATCAGCCGATCTACTTTTTTCTGTACATCTTTTTCCAGGTTGCGTTTAATGGCAATACATCCAAGCGGGACGGGCAGGCCCGTTTGCTGCTCCCAGTATTCGCCCAGGTCGCGCACCTTGTGCAGGCCACGCTGCGCGTAGGTAAACCGGTTTTCGTGGATGATCAGGCCCAGGTCTTTTTCCTCGTTTAGTACCTTGTTTTCAATTTCCGAAAATAATACCGGCTCGCGGTTGGTAGCCTGTGGAAAGGCAAAAGACAGTAGGAAGTTGGCCGTTGTGTTGCGCCCCGGGATGGCGATGCTTTGCTGCTGTACCGATTCGGGTGTTACCGGTTCTTTCGATATTAACAGGGGGCCGACACCATTGCCCAGCGCCGACCCTGCTGAAAGGATAGCATACTGCTGCGCGCTGCGGAAAAGGGCGGGGAAACTCAATTTAGTGACATCCAGCTTGCCTTCAAGAGCCCATTTGTTGAGGGTTTCTACGTCTTCCAGCACCGGTTCAAAAGCCAGGCCTTCTGTATCAATTTTGCCATTTACCAGCGCATCGAATATAAAGGTGTCATTAGGGCAGGGTGAAAAGCCAAGGGTTAGTTTCATAGTTCCAGAATTTTATCGATCAGCAGGTTGAGTTCGGTGTGCAGGTTTTGCACCGCCTCTTTCATTTTCCATTTCTTTTTATCTCTTTCGCCAATAGCATTGGAAATGCTGCGCAGTTGCAGGAAGGGAATGCCTTCCTGCAGGCAGGCATAGTGCAGCGATGCGCCTTCCATCGACTCTACCTGCGCACCCCATTGCAAACGGTATTGTTGAATGCGGTCGGTATTGGTAGAAACTTCATTTACCGTAATGCCCCGTACCACCTGCAGGCCGGGTAAGGACAGCCAATGGGTGAAAGGGTTGAGCAAAAAGCCATCCTTGTATGGGAACAGGTTCGCGTCCTGGAGGCCCAGATCGAACAAATTGCGGAACTGCTTGTTTTCAACCACTCCCGCATCGCCAAAGGTATCGGCGTCCACCACTACGGTATCGCCGGGCAAAAGCTTGGGGTCGAGGGTGCCGGCAATACCAGCCTGGACAACCAGATCGGGTTTTTGTAAACAGAGGTGCTTAGTGAGTTGGTACATGCTGGGGCCTATGCCCACGCCGGTCACCAGAAACCGGATGCTATGCGCCGGGGGCAGCGTTCGCTTTGCCACTGCAGTTTGCAGGGCGGCGATTTCCATTTCGGTGGCGGCACAGATGAGGAGGTGCATGGTGCAAAAATAAAACCGCTGATTTGTATGATTGGAAATGATTTGTATGATGTAGGCCAACGATTGCTCTTCTTGTTATAGATGTGCGGTTTTTTTATTGCATCTCTTACCTGAAAGTTGTTTTAAATGTACCAATGGTGCATGGTTTCAAGTTTGGCTGGTGCATTTGCAGCACTATAATTAAGTCTTTTGGTGCAGGAGATACAGGTGTTGAGGGCCGCTTCATACTAATCATTCCTAAATCATAGCAATCTGCGGTTACCTTTGCGCCTTAAATTTTTTCTACGCAACAATGGTGTACCTGACCCGTGTGGAGCATTTTAATGCCGCGCATAAATTGTACAACCCGGCCTGGAGCCGTGAAGAGAACGAACTGGTTTTTGGCAAATGTGCCAACGAACACTGCCATGGCCATAATTACGAGCTCTATGTAACCGTAAAGGGGAAACCCGATAGCGGTACCGGTTTTGTAATGGATGTAAAGAAGCTGAGCACCCTGATCAAGGAGCATGTGACCGACCAGCTCGATCACCGCAACCTGAATGTGGACGTGCCATTTATGGAAGGCAAGCTCACTTCAACCGAAAACCTGGCCATGGCCATCTGGCAGCAGCTGGCACCGCAGTTGCCGCAGAGCGTGCAGCTGCACTGTATTAAACTGTATGAAACGCCCCGCATCTACGTGGAGTATTTCGGGGAATAATAGCGATTCAAGATCTTCCTTCTCTTAAAGAGCTGGAAGATCTATAACCCAAAAATATTATGAGCAAACGCGTAGCCGTATATCGTAAGGAACATTTTAACGCTGCCCACCGTCTTGCCCGCCCCGACTGGAGCGATGAGCAGAACTTCAGGGTTTTTGGTAAATGCAGCCTGCCCCATTACCATGGACATAACTACGAACTGGAAGTAAAGGTGGTGGGTGAAATTGACGAGCGCACCGGTTTTGTGATGGACATGAAAGAACTGTCGGACATCATCAGCGACCAGGTGCTGGAGCGTTTTGACCATAAAAACCTGAACCTTGATACCGAGGAGTTCAAGAACCTGAATCCTACTGCAGAAAATATCGTGGTGGTGATTTACGACCTGCTGCGGCCCCATATCAAAGCTGATCTGGAACTTTTTGTTCGACTGAACGAAACACCCCGGAACTTTGTTGAATATCCTGCATAAGTTTTGCGGCTATAAGTCAACGTTGTGTGCACCTGCGTTTTGCCCTACTCCTTGCACACCCTTTCTGCACTTATCAGGATTTTATTAAAAGATTAAACAACAGATAATGGCTTACAATAAGCAGGAAACCTACAATGAAGAGGTTACCGAAGGACTGGTAAAAAACTACCGCGAAGCGCTTGGGCTGCTGGGCGAAGATCCCAACCGCGAAGGGCTGCTTAAAACGCCTGAGCGTATGGCCAAGGCCATGCAGTTCATGACCCAGGGCTATCAGCAGGATGCCGTGGCCATCCTAAACTCAGCCAAGTTTACGGAGAATGTAAGTGAGATGATCCTGGTTAAGGACATTGAGTTGTACTCCATGTGCGAGCACCACATGCTGCCATTTTATGGTAAGGCACATATTGCTTACATCCCCAACGGAACCATCACCGGGCTGAGCAAGCTGGCCCGCGTGGTAGATGTATTTGCCCGCCGCCTGCAGGTGCAGGAGCGCCTCACCACGCAAATTCTGGAAGCTATTATGGAAGGCCTTAATCCCCTTGGTGTTGCCGTGGTGATTGAAGCCAAGCACATGTGCATGCTGGTGCGTGGAGTGCAAAAGCAAAATTCTGTTACAACCACTTCTGCATTTTCAGGCCAGTTTGAAAACACCACCACCCGTATGGAGTTTTTGAAACTGATTGCCTCCAAGCTTAGTTGAGAAGGGGATTGGTGATTAGTGATTGGTGATTAGCCCTTTGTGCTGGCTTTATATCCATTCACTAATCACCACTCACCAATCACCCTCTTTGCCTTAATTTCGCGGCAAATTTGACCGATGAAGCATGCATTCGTTTTCCCAGGGCAAGGTGCGCAGTTTGCGGGTATGGGAAAGTCGTTTTACGATAACAGCTCTTTTTCCAAAAAAATATTTGAACAGGCCAACGAAATCCTTGGCTTCCGCATTTCCGATGTCATGTTTACGGGCAGCGACGAAGAGCTGAAGCAAACCAGGATCACCCAGCCTGCTATTTTCCTGCATTCCATCATCGCTTTTAAGAGCATCGACAATGCCCGGCCTGATATGGTTGCGGGGCATTCGCTGGGTGAGTTTTCGGCCCTTGTTGCCAATGGCACCCTGAGCTTTGAAGACGGCCTCCGCCTGGTGTCGCTGCGGGCACAGGCCATGCAAAAAGCCTGTGAGCTCAATCCCTCCACCATGGCAGCCGTACTGGGTTTGGCCGATGAAAAAGTGGAAGAGATCTGTGCGCAGGTGCAGCAGGAGACAGGCGAAGTAGTAGTTGCCGCCAACTACAACTGCCCCGGCCAACTGGTAATTTCGGGTAGCAATAAAGGCATTGAAGTGGCCTGCGAACAGTTGAAGGCTGCAGGCGCCAAGCGTGCCCTGGTATTGCCCGTAGGTGGCGCATTCCACAGCCCCCTGATGGAACCCGCCCGCCAGGAACTGCAGGCCGCCATTGAAGCCACCAATTTCCACAATCCTTCCTGCCCCGTGTACCAGAACGTTGTGGCCAAAGGCGTAATCAACCGCGAGGAGATCAAGCAAAACCTGATTGCCCAACTCACCGGTGCGGTAAAATGGACCCAGTGCGTTCAGGCCATGATTGCCGATGGCGCCAGCAAGTTCACCGAAGCCGGCCCCGGCAAAGTGCTGCAGGGACTGATTGCCAAGATCAACAAGGAAATGGTGACGGAAGGAGTGAGCTAGGCAGGTTGCAGATTGCATGTTGCCAGTGTTCAGAATCAGTGTTGCAATTATTTATTGTCTTATACTTTGATACAAAATACAATGGCCGTCCACCTGGACGGCCATTGTATTTTATGCGTACAATTCATCTGATGAAAAACCGGATTTCAATACATGATAAACATCGCAATTGATCATCGTTGTCGTCTGTTGTCCGTCGTCCATGTACTATGGTCTATGGTCCATCATCCATCGTCCATCACGCTACCGAAATAGCGCAATTATACCACTCGCCATCAAACACCGCATTGTATTTTTTGTAGAAGTTGATAGCCGGTTCGTTCCATTCCAGCACCTGCCACTGCACGCCATTGAGGCCTCTTTCCCGGGCTTCGGAAATGATCTGTTCAAAGAGCAGCTTGCCTAACCCTTTACCCCGCATTTCATCGCGTACATAGAAATCTTCGAGGTACAAACGCTGGCCCCGCCAGGTGCTGTAGCGGATATAATACAAGGCAAAGCCCTGGATAACGCCATCCACTTCGGCTACAAAGGCCCACCACACAGGGTTGGAACCAAAGCCGCTTTGTACAAAATGATCGAGGGTAACGGTTACTTCATTGGGTGCCTTTTCATATTTGGCCAGTTCGCGCACCAACTCCATGATGCGGATGCAGTCTTCCTTTACTGCCGGGCGGAGATTTATGTTCATGATGAGGGATGAGTGATGAGTGATGAGTGATGAGTGGGTGAATGGGCAATGGGCAATGGGCAATGGTGATTCGTGTATCATAATTTGATCGGGCAATGGTGAAAAGTTGAAAGCCTGAGTTTCAATTATTCACCATTGCCCATTCACCATTCACGCCAGTGCCTGCTCCAAATCGGCCAGGATATCCTGTATGTTTTCAATGCCCACATTCATGCGGATCAGGCCGTCGGTGATGCCATACTGTTCGCGCTGTTCGAGGGGAACGCTGTAGTGGGTCATGGAAGGCGGGTGACACAGCAGGGTATCGCAGGTACCCAGCGACACGGTGCGCAGGCACATCTGCAATTTGTTCATAAATGCCACGCCTGCATTAAAGCCGTCTTTCAATTCAAAGGACAGCATGCCGCCGGCTGCCCGCATCTGTTTTTGCGCCAGCGCAAAATCGGGGTGGGAGGGAAGGCCTGTGTAGTTGACGCGGCCCACCGCCTGGTGACCTTCCAGGAACTCGGCCACCTGTTGTGCATTGCTGCAGTGGCGGTCCATACGTACTTCCAGGGTTTTCATGCCATTGATCAGCAGGAAGGCGTCGAAAGGGTTGGCATTGCCGCCCAGCAAACGATGGGTTTTGGTTACCGCCGTTTTCATCAGTTCAATATCGCGGCCAATGAGCGCGCCGCCAATGGCGGTACCATGTCCGTTCAAAAATTTGGTAGTTGAATGAACGATGAAATCGGCGCCAAACTTAAAAGGTTGTTGCAGGTAAGGCGTAGCAAAAGTGTTGTCGCAGGCCACCAACTTACCGTATTGTTTGGCAAGACCTATCAGCACCTCCAGGTCAACGCACTGGAGGGTGGGGTTGGCAGGTGTTTCGAGGTACACCATGCGGATGGCCGGGTCGGTTTTCAGGGCATCTTCAGCCAGCTGCGGGTTGCGCAGGTCGGCAATGATGGGGGTGATGCCTACGCCGGTGAGCACTTTATGAATCAGCTCCTCGGTACCGCCATACAGCGAGTAATGGGTGAGGATCTTGTCGCCGGGTTTAAGTACGCCCAGCATCAGGGTAGCAATGGCCGCCATGCCCGATGCATGCAGGATACCCTTGGCTTCCATTTTCAGCCCAAAAGTTTCCAGCGCTGCAATTTTTTGTTCGGCTTCGGTAAAAGTAGGATTACCCCAACGCGAATAGATATAGCCTTCTTCGGCGCCACTGAACCGGCGCATGCCCTGTTCGGCTGTGTCAAAAAGATAGGTGCTGGTAGCGTAAATAGGGGTTACGTGTGCATTGCGGGGATCCTTTTCGTGGCCGGCGTGTACAGCAGCCGATCCAAAGCCGGAAAGCTGGAAATCTTGTTGCGACATGTGAACTTTTTATTGGGTTAGCGGCAAGCAGCTTTCAAAAATATTGGCTAATAGGCACAAATCAGGACCCGCTTTCAAATAATTCTTTTCATTTGCCCCATGAAAGAAATGCTGACCCAACTGTCGGCCTACCACCTTTGGGCCAACCAACAACTGCTCCATGCCATCCTGCTTTTGCCTTCCGATCAGCAGCAGGCCGAGGTGGGTGGTTCATTTCCATCCCTGCACCTTACCTTACTGCATATGTGGGATGCCGAAAGTATCTGGTGGCAGCGCATGCGGCTACAGGAGCGGGTAGCTTTTCCCAGCCAAAATTTTGATGGCACAACCGCAGATATCATTACTCAGTTACTGGCCCTCAACAAGCAGTGGCACGAGTGGGTAGCCGCCCAGCACGAACATGGGTTGGAGCATGTATTTCTGTACCAGAACTCAAAAAAGGAAAAATTCAAGCAGCCTATTTACCAGATGCTGTTGCACCTGTTCAACCATGGCACTTATCACCGGGGCCAACTGGTAAGCCAGATGCGCCAGCTTGGATTGAATAAAATACCACAAACAGACTTTATCGTTTGGAGCCGGAAAAAGATCTATTGATTTCGGAAGTGGGATTTTGGATTTCGGATGTTCTTAGCAGGAATAA
>NZ_MTFE01000010.1:4229844-4284259 GCF_001953305.1 Cnuella takakiae | reverse complement strand
TTTTTTTTTTCGGGGCTTGTAAAAGGGACTATCCGTTGTAAGCACGCATGCTGCCTACCTGGCGGCCATTGGTGGTATAGATGGCGCCAGTAGCGCTTACAATCAGTTTGGTGTTCTGTTCGTCGTAAATAACATAGGGGAAGCGGCTATCGTTCATCCGCGCCACTTTGGCAACAGGCTTGGCAACCTGGTTTTGCACCTGCACCACCTGGTAGTTGTCGGTAACAAAATACCGGCTGTTTGGGCTGGCGTCGAAGCGCACGGTGCCAATGATGCTGCGGCTGGCAGTTGCCGGCTGCCGCTCAATGGGTGCCTGCTGGTAAACAGGCTCCTGAACGGGTGCGGACTGCGGTGTACGCTGAACGGCTACATCCCGCATGGCATTGCCGCCGGCGTTCTGCCAGCCCTTGGCAATATAGGCCAACCGGTCCTGGCGGGCAGGGTGGGTACGGCTGGCAGTCTGGCTGGCCAAAAGCTGCATGGCTGCCTGTGCATCGGTTAGAGAAGCGCCCATTTTGCGCAGCACAAAACCCGAGAACTCATCGGCTTCCAGTTCGGTAGCAGGGTGGCTGCCGTTCATAGTTACCGTATGGCCATTCAGATGATGGCCAATTTCGTGCGCCAGCACTGAAATAGCTGCCCATTTATTGCCGGTTTTTTGTACCAGTGCATTGATGAAATTGGGGTTGTATAAAACATAACGCCTGCCGCCATAGGTTACGGCGGCGGCATTGTCCACCCTTGCAGGCATCAGTTCAAAATTGGCTTTCAGGCCCACCACATCCACAATCTGCTGTGCGTACAGTTTTGCATCCGACGCTGAGGCAAAATTGGTTTGGGTGTTTGGTGTCCAGTTGGCAGGTGCCTGGTGGCTGCCTACCGGCCTTGTTTGCTGTGCACTGGCACCTGCAACGAGGCAAAGATTAAGTAGTAAAAAAAGTAAGTTTTTCATTTGTTAGCTCCTTGTTGATTGGTGTTTCACTTAGCGCTAATGTTGTGCCGTAACCTGTTAAGGAGCAGTGGGTTTTAGCTAATTAACACGGCCTTTCTTAAGGAAGGTTAATAAGCCGGATGCAGTGCTTTTTCCCGTACTCTGCGCATTGGGTTTTCCATGTTTTGATAGCTGCACAAGGGATGTCTTGGTTAGGAGCCCTTAGGGCTTTAATTTAAATAGCCGCCGGTGCAACCGGTGGTAAGCAAAGCGAACCCGATCATAAAATGTGTAGGGGTAGAATCTCTAGGAAGTAGAAGGTTCAACCCCTACAGGGTTGGATGAAGAAATCGTCGGGGATTCGTAACCGCCGGTTTCACCGGCGGCTATTTAAATTAAAGCCCTAAGGGCTTTTGTGTCAATCCGAACGCGATTTCAAAAAATGGTTACGGACAAAAAGCGATGAGTTGTCTGTCACAAGTAGTCTGTCGTTAACACCGGTAATACCGTCCCGTATAATTATAACAGGTAAGAGGTTTGTTATGGTTTTTTACACCCATTATTACTATAAATAAGTAGCCCCTGCACTAAGTGCAAGGGCTACTATAAACTATTAACTACTAACTGTCTTAATACTCCCACTTCACGAGGGTAGCGCCCCAGGTAAAGCCGCCGCCGAAAGCAGCCAGCACAATCAGGTCGCCTTTGTTCAGTTCGTGGCGCCACTCCCACAGGCATAGGGGAATGGTGGCTGCGGTGGTATTACCGTATTTGTGAATGTTGAGCATCACCTTGTCGTGCGACAGGCCCATGCGGTTGGCTGTGGCATCGATGATACGCTTGTTGGCCTGGTGGGGTACCAGCCAGGCAATATCATCGCCAGTCAGGTTGTTTCGCTCCAGCAGGTCGGCGCTGGCGTCGGCCATGCTCTTAACAGCGGCCTTGAATACAGGCTGGCCGTCCTGGAAAATAAAGTGCTGTTTATTGGCAATGGTTTCATTGCTAGCCGGGCGCAGCGAACCACCGGCCTTCATGTGCAGGAACTCGCGGCCGCTGCCATCACTTTTCAGGATGCTGTCCAGCACGCCAAAACCATCATGGTTGGGTTCCAGCAGTACGGCGCCGGCACCATCGCCAAAGATGATACAGGTAGTGCGGTCGGTGTAATCAACGATAGCGCTCATTTTATCGGCGCCTACCACTACCACTTTTTTGTAGCGGCGGCTTTCGATGAGCGAAGCACCTAGGGTAAGGCTATAGAGGAAACCCGAGCAGGCGGCGCTCACGTCAAAACCCCAGGCGTTCTTGGCGCCAATTTTATCGGCAACGATATTGGCTGTGGCCGGAAACACCATATCGGGGGTAACGGTGGCCACAATGATGCAGTCTATTTCTTCGGCACCAATGCCGCGTTTTTCCAGCAACTGTTTTACTGCCGGCACTACCATGTCGGAAGTAGCCAATCCTTCGCCTTTGAGGATGCGGCGCTCTTCAATACCGGTGCGGCTGCGGATCCATTCGTCGTTGGTATCCACCAGTGTTTCCAGTTCGGCATTGGTGAGTCGGTATTCGGGCACATAGCCACCCACGGCGGTGATGGCGGCGGTTATTTTTTTCTCGATCATGTACTGCGGTTTTTTCAGAAAACGGCTGCGAAGATAGGAAAGACTGAGTGACGAGGTTTGGGGGAGGGGTTTTTGGTTTTTAGTTTTTGGTTGGGCGTTTAGGGTTAGGAGTTAGGGGTTAGGAGTTTGGAGTTGTTGGGCAATCATTTGTCAAAGGCTCCAAAACGGTCCGGGTGCTCATCCCAACCAAAAACTAAAAACCGAAAACCAAAACCCCCTAACTCTGAACCCCTAACTCCAAACCTCGTCACCTGGTTTATTTATCTTATATATAAACCCTTCCGCCGGCTTTGGTTCCTTGTCCATCGTTATCGTAATAAGGGCTTTCCCCTGTGCGCTTATCTTCGTGCACATGATCGCATACCTCAGGGGTAAATTCACCCATAAAACGCCTGCCTCCGTTATTGTTGATGTAAACGGTGTTGGCTACGATGTGCACATCAGCCTCAACACCTATAGCCGCATTCAAAGCAGCGAAGCCGGTACCCTGCTCACCCATATGCTGGTGCGCGAGGACGCCCACATCCTGTTCGGTTTTTTTGATGCCGTAGAAAAGGAGATGTTTCTCCAGTTGATTGGTGTATCCGGTGTGGGCGCTTCCACAGCCCGGGTGATGTTGTCGTATATGAAACCCGAGGAAATTGCAGCCGCCATTACCGGGGGCAATGCCCGCAGCCTGGAGGCCATCAAGGGTATTGGTAAAAAAACCGCAGAACGCATTATCGTGGAGCTCAAAGACAAATTGTCGAAGCATCCCATCGACCTAAATATTTCGCTGCCGCAAAGCAATACACTGCAAACAGATGCGTTAAATGCCCTGATAGCGCTCGGCATTAACCGGGCCGCTGCTGAAGGCGCCATCAAGAAGTCTTCGGCGCAGCACCCCGACCTGTCGGTGGAGGATTTGATCAAATCCGCACTGAAGAATCTGTAATTACCCCTTGGAAACCCTGTTAGTTGAGGAAATCTGACTTTGGCACATCATTCTACCCATACATTCCGTACGTTGGTAGCGGCCCTCTTGTTGGCTGCTGCAACACTGGGGGCGCAGGCGCAAAGTACTGCACCTCAGCCTGCTAATGCAACAACCGATACCAGCCGTTATCCCCTTCGCGACCGCAGGGGTGATCCTTATACCTATCCTTCCCGAAATAGCTTCGACCTGAAGGATACCGGTTTTGTCAAACGCCGCATCGAGTACGATCCCCAAACAAAACAATACTATGTGATTGAAAAGCTGGGTAGCCGCGATTACCGCACGCCCATGACCTTTTCGATGCGCGAGTTTGTGGACCTTCAGGGCAAAAGGGACGAACAGGAATACTTCAAACAAAGGGCCAACTTGCTCACCAACCTTAACCGGCGCAATGTGCGGCCGGCATTTGGGTTCAGTAACGACTGGGTCAACCGCATTACCGGCAACGGAAAAATTGATATCAAGCCTTCAGGGTATGTGGATGTCGGCCTGGGCTACCAGGGGCAGAACATCAAGAATCCTACCCTGCCCGAAAGGGCAAGGAAGTTTGGCGGTCTTGATTTTCCCATGAATGCGCAGCTGCAGCTTAATGCCAATATCGGGGATAAGATCAAGCTGCCCATTAACTATAATACCCTTGCCAATTTTGATTTCGAGAACCAACTCAAGCTCGATTACCAGGGCAAGGACGATGAGGTGCTCAAGCAATTGCAGGCGGGTAATATATCTTTTGCTTCCAAGGGTACCCTTATCCCGGGTGCCCAGTCCTTGTTTGGGGTAAAAACACAACTGCAGTTTGGGAAATTATACCTCACTGCCATGCTGGCCAACCAGCGTTCGCAGCGCCAGACCCTTGGATTGCAGGGCGGCAGCGCTTCGCAACAGTTCAACCTCAAGGCCGACGAGTACGAGGAAAACCGTCACTTCCTTTTAGCGCAATACTTCCGGAATAACTATAATAAAGCCATGAGCAACCTGCCCATTGTAAACAGCAATGTGCAGGTGCTGCGTGTGGAAGTGTGGGTGACCAACCGCACCGGTGCCACTACCGAAACCCGCAACGTGGTGGGCCTTATGGACCTGGGCGAAAACCAGCCGTTCAATCCCCGTTGGGGTGCATCGCCCATCCTGTATCCCAACAACGGGTCGAACGATTTGTACCGCACCCTGATCAACACACCGGGTGCCCGGAACGCTACGCAAATCCAAAGCGTGCTGACCGGCCTGGGTATGCAGCCTGTGCAGGAATTTGAAAAAACCTTTGCCCGCAAGCTGCAGCCTACCGACTTCTATTATAATCCCCAGATTGGTTTCCTGTCGCTGAACCAGCCGCTTCAGCCCGATGAAGTGCTGGGTGTGGCATACCAGTATACTTATAACGGTCAGGTGTACCAGGTGGGTGAATTTTCGCAGGACGTGCCGCCCGACAGCACCGGCAATACCCAGAATATCCTATTCCTGAAATTGCTCAAGGCTACTTCGCAACGCCCTAACCTGCCCATCTGGGACCTGATGATGAAGAACGTGTACAGCGTAGGCTATGGCCAGCTGGAGCGCCAGGATTTCCAGTTGAATGTTACCTACGAAGAGCCCAGCAAAGGCGAAAAGCGCTACCTGCCCGAGGAAAGCGTAAAGCAGGAATATAAAGGTGTACCCATAATCACCCTGCAAAACCTCGACCGCCTCAACAACCAGAACGACCCCCAGCCGGATGGTTTGTTCGACTACCTGGAAGGCTATACGGTACTGTCCAACCAAAGCCGGATCATTTTCCCGCTGCTGGAGCCTTTCGGCCGCGACCTGCAATATGTGTATCCCGATAGTGCCACTTCTTCGCAGTACCTGTTCTATCCGCTTTACGATACCATCAAGGCCATTGCGCAGACCTATGCCAACCTGAACCGCTTTGAGATTTCGGGCCGCAGCCGCTCGGCCAACAATACCGATTACCAGCTGGGCTTCAATATTCCCCGGGGTTCGGTAAGCGTTACCGCCGGCGGACAGATCCTGAAAGAAAATATCGACTACGAGATCAACTACGACCTGGGTACCCTTCGGGTGATCAACCCTGCCATTGTTAGTGCAGGCCTGCCGGTACAAATCCAGTACGAGAACAACGCGACTTTCGGCATGCAGATGCGGAACTATATGGCTTTTCGCGCCGACTACCTGTGGAACAGGAACCTGACGGTAGGTGCTACCATGGTGCGCCTGGGCGAAAGGCCGTTTTTTACCAAGCAGAGCTATGGCGATGATCCCATCCGCAATACCATGTATGGCGTGGACTTCGACTACCGCAGAGACATTCCCCGCCTGACGCGCCTATTGGACAAGCTGCCGTTTTACCAAACCAATGCCGTCTCCAATATCACCGCCTATGGCGAAGCTGCCATGCTCAAGCCTGGACATGCGCCACAAATTGGCAAGGGCAATACCGGTGTTATATATATAGATGATTTTGAAGGTACCCGTTCTTCCATCGACCTGCGTTTCCCGCTGGTGAGCTGGACGCTGGCTTCGGTGCCCAAGGGGGCCGTGGATGCCAACGGGCAGGTGCTTTTCCCCGAAGCCGACCTGAACAACAACCTCCAAAGCGGGTACAACCGGGGCAAGCTGGCCTGGTATAATATTGAGCCGCAACTACAGGAACGAAACAACCCCAACAACCCGCTGGCGAGCAACCGTGCCGAACTGTCAAAGCCGCAAACCCGCCAGGTGTTCCAACGCGAGATTTTCCCCAAGCGCACCAACGACCTGGGACAAGCCCTGCTCACTACGTTTGACATGGCCTATTACCCCAACGAAAAAGGGCCTTACAACTTCAACGCGCTGCCCAGCGCCGTTAATAGTAAGGGTCAGCTGGTAAACCCCCGCAGGGCTTGGGGCGGTATCATGCGCGGCATCGACCAGACCGATTTTGAAACCAGCAATATTGAGTTCATCGAGTTCTGGCTGCAGGACCCCTTTATCAATAAGCCGGGCAGCCGCGGTGGTGAGCTGTATTTCAACCTGGGTAATGTGTCGGAAGACGTAGTGAAAGACGGCAAGCGCCTGTACGAAAATGGCCTGCCTGCACCCAGCAGTCCTTCACTGCCCATCGATCCTTCGGTGTGGGGCGTGGTACCCAGCAACCCGGTACAGGTAACCAATGCATTTAGTAACGACCCTGCCGACCGCTCCTCGCAGGACGTTGGCTTTGATGGTTTGACCGATACTGCTGAAGTGCGGAAGTTTGCCCCATACCTGGCGGACATCCAGCGCAACTTTGGTGCGGGATCGGAATTTTACCAAAGTGCTGCTACCGATCCTTCTAATGATAATTTTATTGGATACAGAAACGGTGAGTTTGATAAGACCGGAGCAGGCATCCTGGCCCGTTATAAGAACATCAACAACCCGCACGGCAACTCGCCGGTGGCCAACAATACCGACCAGTTTACTTCGGCCTTTACGCTTTACCCCGACCAGGAAGAACTGAACCGCGACAATACCCTCAACGAAACAGAGGAGTATTTCCAGTACCGTGTTGACCTGCGTCCCAACATGGATCCGCTCACCAACCGACTGATTACCGATAAGCGTACGGTAACCGTTGACCTCGCCGATGGCAGCCGCCGCGATGAAACCTGGTACCTCTTCCGCATTCCCGTGCAGAACTACGATGCCAAGGTGGGCAATATCCCCGATTTCAAGTCGGTGCGTTTTATCCGGATGTTCCTCACCAATTTCGAGGATACCGCGGTGCTGCGTTTTGGTAAACTGGAACTGGTGCGCAACCAGTGGCGCAAGTTTGCCTACGAAACCGATACTACCGGCAACTACAAGCCCCTGCCCACCAACGATCCTACCATTACCGAGATACTGGCGGTGAACCTGGAAGAAAACGACCAACGCCAGCCGGTTAAATATGTACAACCGCCCGGCATCGAGCGCCAGCAGCAGATTTCGAATAACAATATCCAACTGCTGTTGAACGAGCAGTCGCTGAGCCTCAAGGTGGCCAACTTGGAATCGAAGCAGTCGCGTGGGGTGTTCAAAACCCTCAACCTCGACCTGCGCCAGTATGGCCGCATGCAGATGTTTGTACACGCCGAATCGGTGACCACGCCTACCGATATAAAGGATGGTGAAGTGTATGGCATCATGCGTTTGGGTAACGACTTTGTTTCCAACTATTATGAAATCAAGATTCCGCTGAAGATGACGCCTTGGGGTGCCATCGACTCCGCCGATATCTGGCCTGCGGCAAACTACTTTGATTTCGACATGAACCTTTTGACCGATGTCAAGCTGCGCCGCAACTCCAGCGGTGCCCAGCCATCGGTATATTATAGTGAACTTATTGAAGGAAAG
Source organism: Cnuella takakiae (assembly GCF_001953305.1). Lineage (GTDB taxonomy): Bacteria > Bacteroidota > Bacteroidia > Chitinophagales > Chitinophagaceae > Flavisolibacter > Flavisolibacter takakiae. The sequence continues at coordinate 4,276,374 of NZ_MTFE01000010.1, read as the reverse complement.
CAGATTTCCATTTTGGGTAATCCCAACCTGGGAGAAGTGCGGGGTATGCTGCTGGCGGTGCAAAATGCCCGTGCCCAAAAGGTGAATACCGAAGTGTGGTTCAACGAATTGCGCCTCTCGCGACTGGATGAAAAGGGCGGGTATGCGGCCATCGGGCGGGTGGACCTGCGCCTGGCCGACCTGGGTAATGTGACCTTTGCCGGCAGCAAGCGCAGCCGGGGCTTTGGTACCCTGGAGCAAAGGGTAAACGAACGCAGCCGCGAAGACCTCACCCAGTATGATATCAGTGCCAACCTGGACTTGGGCAAACTGCTGCCCAAGCAGGCGGGACTGCAGGTGCCGGTATACGCGGGAGTGAGTAAAACTACCAGCACGCCGGAGTACGATCCGTACGACCTCGACATCGAATTGGATGCCAAGCTGGCCGCCGCTGCTGCCAAAGACCGCGACTCCATCCGCCTGAACGCGGTGGACGAGCTCACCATCAAGACGGTGAATTTTACCAATGTAAAAAAGATCAAGACCAATAATAAGCCGGCACAGCCCTGGGATATTTCCAACCTGGACCTGAACTATAGCATGACCCAGCAGGTGCGTACCAACCCCATCATCGAACGCGATGAGCTCACCAGCACAAGGGCCGCCTTGGGGTACAATTTTGCACCGCAGCCTAAGTTTGTGGAGCCCTTGAAAAGGTTGGTAAAATCGCAATCGCCCTGGCTGGCCCTGATCCGTGATTTTAATTTCAACTATAAGCCTTCGCTCATTTCCTTAAAGGCCGACCTGTTCCGCCAGTTTGGTGCCCTGCAAAGCCGCAATGTGGGTGGCGGTCCCTACAAGGTCCCGGAGACCTATAACAAGTTCTTCTACTTCGACCGCTACTATACCATGCGCTGGGATCTTACCCGTTCGCTGACGCTGGACTTTAACGCGGTAAACAACGGCCGTGTGGATGAACCCGCAGGCCGCCTGGATACAAAAGGAGAGAAGGACTCTATTCGGACCAACCTGCTGAATGGTGGTCGAACCACGCGCTATCACCATGATATTACGCTGTCGTATACCCTGCCAACGGCCAAGCTGCCCCTGCTGGACTGGACATCGGTGCGGGCAAACTTCACGGCACGGTACGATTGGGTGGCGGCCTCCTTGCTGGCCCGCGAGCTGGGTAACACGCTCACCAACGGCCAGACCCGCAACCTTACCGGTGAGTTCAACTTCGACCAGTTGTATAACAAATGGCGGCTACTGGCAAATGCCAATGCAGGTGGAGGCGCGCAGCAGCAACAGCCGCAGCAGCCCGGCGATACAACGAAAGTGAAAAAGCAGCGCCAGCCCGGTGAGCCCGCCCAACTGGGTGCATTGCCTAAGGCTTTGTTGCAATTGGCCACTTCGCTGAAAAGGGTAGGGGTGCAGTACACCGAAGACCTCGGTACCCTGCTGCCTGGCTACCTCGACAGCACCCAGTTCCTGGGCATGAACCTGCGCAGCCAAAATCCGAATTGGAAGTACATCATGGGCTACCAGCCCGATACTTCGGATATCAACCGCTTTGGTCAGCAAGGCCTGCTTACGCGCAGTGCCCTGTTCAATGCCTTGATCCAACAGCGATACAGCCAGAAGCTCAATATCACGGCGCAGCTCAGTCCCATCCGCGACCTGAACATCGACGTGAATATTGACAAGACCTACGAAAAGCAGTACTCCGAATTGTACAAGGATACCAGCGGTACCGATATGCTGCGCCGCTACAACCCTTATGCAATGGGATCGTTCAGCGTTAGCTACATTTCTTACCAGACCATGTTCACCAAGTTCAATCCCAACGAAGTGTCGGAAACCTTCCGCCAGTTTGAAGCCAACCGCACGGTGCTGTCGGATAGGCTGGGCAAATTGAACGATTATGCTGGCAATACCCCGGGGACGGATGGTTATGTGGAAGGCTATGGCCGCTATGCGCAGGATGTGTTAATTCCATCTTTCATTGCAGCTTATACCAAGAAGGACCCCTCGAGTGTGAAGCTGGTAGCCAATTCGAACCCCAGCCTCCGCAGCAACCCGTTCAAAGGATTCCTGCCGCGGCCCAACTGGAACGTGACCTATAATGGCCTGTCGCGGATACCGGGTATGGAAAAGATATTTACCAACTTCAGCATCCGTCATGGTTATAGCAGCACGCTGAGCATGAACTCGTTCAATACGGCCCTGCTCTTCCAGGATCCTTTGCGCATCGGGATGCCCTATTTCCGCGATACGCTCACAGGTAACTATGTGCCTTATTTCCTGGTGCCCAACATCACCATTTCGGAGCAGTTCAATCCGCTCATCGAGTTGGATATGACCTTTACCAACCAGCTGAGCACCCGCTTCGAATACCGCAAGAGCAGGCAGCTGAGCCTGAGCCTGGTAGATTACCAGCTGGCCGAAAACCGGAGCACCGAATACACGCTGGGATTAAACTGGCGCCGCCGCGGTGTGCCTTTCCTGCAGAACCTGAAGATTGGCAAAAAGGAACGAACCCTCAACAACGATGTTACCTTCCGCTTCGACTTCAGCCTGCGGGATGATGCCACTGCCAACAGCCGCCTCGACCAGAATACCGCTTTTGGTACTGCAGGCCAAAAGGTGGTGCGTATTGCGCCTGCCATCGATTACGTGATCAACAACCGCATCAACTTCCGCCTTTTCTTCGAGCAGAACCGCAGCATTCCCAAGATTGCTACTTCTGCGCCCATTACCACTACAAGGGCGGGTGCGCAGGTGCGTATTTCGTTGGCGCAATAAACGGTTTGGAGTTTAGGTTTAGGAGTTTGGTGTTGGGTGTTTTTAGTTTTTGGTTTTTAGTTGGTTTAAAACAAACGGCGTGTACCAGGCAGGTGCACGCCGTTTGTTTTAAACCAATGCTTTTATAGATTATTGATATAGGAGCTAGCTCTCTCCAACAAAAAACCAAAAACAAAAAACCAAAAACTTCCCCCTGAACTCCAAACTCCTAACCCCAAACTCCAAACCCCAAACCCTTAACTCCAAACCTTACATTTGCCCAGTGAAAAAAACTGTATTCATCACCGGAGCCACTGCAGGTTTTGGCGAAGCCTGTGCCCGGAAATTTGCCGCCAATAATTACCGCCTCATCCTTAACGGCCGCAGGGTAGAAAGGCTGGAGCAATTGCAAAAAGAACTGCAAGACCAGTACGGAACGGAAAGCCTCCTGCTGCCCTTTGATGTACGCGACCGTGCCACCGCTACCGAGGCTATCGAAAACCTGCCCGAAGCATGGCAGCAGATCGATTTCCTGATCAACAATGCCGGCCTGGCCCTTGGCCGCGACCTCTTCGATGAAGCTTCGCTGGATGACTGGGATACCATGATCGATACCAATGTGAAAGGGCTGTTGTATGTATCCAAAGCGGTTGTGCCCTACATGGTAAAACAGGGCGGCGGTCACATCATCAACCTGGGTTCTATTGCCGGAAAGGAAGTATACGAAAGGGGTAATGCCTATTGCGCCAGCAAGTATGCCGTAGACGCTCTTTCCCGTGGTATGCGCATCGATTTGCTACGGCATAAAATCAAGGTTACAGCTATTCATCCAGGTGCTGCCGAAACGGAGTTTTCGCTTGTGCGGTTTAAAGGTGATGCAGAAGCTGCCGGTAAAGTATATGATGGGTACGAGCCGCTGGTGGGCGAAGACATTGCTGAAATTATTTACTATACTGCCACCCTGCCCGCACATGTGTGTATCAACGACCTGGTGGTAACCTGCACGGCACAGGCCAATGCGAGCCATTTTTTTAAGGGATAAAGGGAGGAGCCGCAAGGTGATAGCTGCAAGCCTATAGCTGCAAGCTGCAAGCTTTTGACAGCTGGATATACATAATTTGTTTCTCATTTTTTAGACCATTCCTACAATAAAAAACACCAGGCATGCCGGTGTTTTTTATTGTAGGAATTTTATTGAATGTGTAAAAAGGTGCGGAAACCTTATGTTGCTTTTTACCTAAGTAACCAGCTAGCAGCTAAAAGCTAATAGCTCTCTAACTACCTGATCAACGTAATCGTACCTTTTTCTGCAAACTGTTTACCGGTATAATCCACACCCTGCACCGTCCATACATAGGTGCCTGTTTTTTGCAGTTCGCCGTTGATGCGGCCATCCCATCCTTTCCGCACATCACTGGTTTGAAATACCAGCTGGCCCCAACGGTTGAATACCCGCAGTGCGGTAACATTGGCTATACCTGCAGGTGTGATCCTGAACAGGTCGTTGAGCCCGTCGCCATTGGGGGTAAAAGCGGTGGGGACAAAAAAGCGCAGGTCGGCACGGAATACCCGAACCATCATACTGGCTGAATCGATACAACCCGCCTCATTTGCCACCAGCACGGTATACCTGATGCTGTCTGTAGGCGCAGCAAATTGTACAATCGGGTTGGCGATATTCGCATTGCTCAAACCCGTAGCCGGCTGCCACTGGTAGGTGATACCACCAGTGGCCTGTAGTTGCAGGTTTTGTCCTACTACCACCGCGGTATCATTGCCTGCAAATGCTTCTACAGGCGGGAGCACTACCACCGACACCGTATCTCTTACACCTTTAGTGCAGCCTATAGCATTGCTGCCCGTAAGGATGTACTGCTGGCTTGAAAAAGGACGCACCCTTGGGTTAAGATTGCCGGCCTGTGCAGGGGCAACAGGGGTCCAGGAATACCGGCTGGCGTTTGTGCTGCCGTTTAGCTGCGCTTCTGTTCCATAGCAAATCAGCGTATCGCGGCCTGCGGATACAAGGGGATAAGGCGCAACCCGAACCTCTACTTCATCAAAGGCGCTGCAACTGCCAACAGATGCGGTGATGCGGTAAGTGGTATTTTCAGTGGGAGCGGCATTGGGCATCAGTATGTCGGAGGCACTGAGGCTGGGTGCCGGCGACCACTGGTATTTTAACCCATTGGTGGTGGCCATCAACCGGATGCTGTCGGTAGCGCAGATAAGGGTATCGGCCATGGCACTGACGGTAACGCCATCGGTAACCCTGATCTTTACGGAATCGGTGTTGATACAACCATCAATATCCAGTAGAACGGTATAGGTGGTTGTACTGGCAGGGCTTACAATGGGCGTGGCGGTATTGGCACCTGATATATTAATGTTGGGCGTCCAGCTGAATTTGCCCAGGCCAAATGCTTCCAGTTGTACCTGGTCGTTTCGGCAAATAAGGGTGTCGCGGAAGCGCAGGTCCATGGTGGGTTTGTTGGTGATATCGATGGCTTTGACAATGGTTTCCTGGCACCCTTTCGAGTTGGTTACAATCAGTTGCACATTGCGTGCACCCATGTTGCGGAAGGTGATTCTTGGATTGGGATCAGTGGAAGTGGTGTCACCAAAATTCCACTGCCATGCGGCAATGCTGCCGTGGGTGGTCACCGACCGGTCGGTAAACTGGGTGGGCTTTCCTACACAGCCACCGGCAAATGAAAAGTCGGCCGACATGGTTGGATAAACCCGCACTATGGCCTGTGTGGAGTCAACGCAAGGCTGGCCTTTGTTTACCATCAGTTTCAGCACATAAGTGCCGGTGTCGCTATAGGTATGGCTGGGTGCTGCTTCGGTAGAGGTTTGTCCATCACCAAAATCCCAGAAAAATGATTGGTTGAGCGTGGAGCTGTTCAGGTTTTGAAAAGCTACCGTCAGGCTGTTGCAAAAGTTGTATTCGGGGTCGAGCTGGGCGCCGGCAAAGTCGCAACTGGCAACGTTTACGATAAAGTCTTTGCGGTGGATGGAAATGAGTTGGCCATTACGGTATTCGTAGGCGCACACGCACACTACGTAGCGGCCCAACTGCGGCGCAACGCCGGTGATGATGCCTGTACTTTCGTTGATGGTGACAGCGGAACCCATGGGACTGCCAGCCGAAAACCCGCTGATATAGGGAACGGATTTGTAGGGCGGCGGATCGGGGTTGATGGGAGCCGAACTGAGCGCCCTGCCGCCATCGTGGGCCTCGCAAAAAGTATATACGATGGAATCGCCTTCGTCGGGATCCTGCACACTGAAGTCCATGGTAAAAGGCTTACCCTCGCAAATAGGCGAAACGGCCTTGGTGAACTCCGGGCTGTTGTTGAATTTGGTGCCAATGGCATCGGAGCCCGGTATGTTGCAGGAGTAGGTAGAGCCTGTGCCCGAATTGGGTGCCCCTGTGCTGAAAACATTGGTAAGCGGGCTTACGCGGCAACAGGTTTGGTAGGCTGCAGTATAGCCTTTTGCATTGTTGGGCAGTTCGAAGGTTTGGGTGTATTCGGCAATATTGTACAAAAGGGTAGGCGGGTTGACCACGCAAAGTGGCGGCTGCCCCGTATTGGCCCGGTCCACGGATGTTCGGCGTACTTCGGTAGCCAGGTACTGGCTACCCTCATCATTATCAAAAATGCCGATTAAAACCTCGTTAGGCATGGGCGCACAGGGTGGCGGACAAAGCTCGTCGCGGAAAAGACGCAGTGTGATGGTATACTGGCTTGTATTGGGAGCAGCGCCGGGTCCTTTGTATCGATAGATCATTTCGCCGCCTACAATGTGCGAGGCAAAACCTTCCAATCCCAACAAGAGCAAGAGCACAAAGGCCAACAGTTTGCGCATAGACCAGGGTTAAGTTACCGTACCTGTTTGCAGGTATTGAAGTAACAATTTATTGCATATTTCCCGTTCTTCAACCATTCCCATATGCCCTGAATTTTGCAGCAGGTGCACAAAACTTTGCCGGGGCAAATGTGCCTGTTTCAACCCATCATCCAGCGGTACGGCCTGGTCGTATTTTCCCAGCACAAACAACCAGGGAAGGTCGGTTTGCCGCAGCAGGTGGGTGCGGTCGGGCCGGTCCATCATTGCCCGGTAGTATGCCACATGTGCAGGGGTATCGGCGGCATTTACGCTATCGATATGTTGCGTGATCAGTTCCTTTTTTGTTTCCAGCGAGGCGGGTGCGTACAGGTTGGGTGTGGCAGTTTGTAAAAAGAGCGGGGCGCCATGTTGTTGCATAAAGGCGATGCCCTTGGTGCGGGTTTCCTTTTTGGCTTCGGTATCGGCAAATGCCGAGGAGTGGAACAGGCCAAGGCCTGCAATATTTTGAGGCTGCTGTTCCAGCATAGCCAGGGCAATATAACCTCCCATGCTGTGGCCGATGATGGTACAACGCTGCACCCCTTCGGCGGCAAGCATTTGCCAGATGGTTGCTGCCATGCCGTCCATACTCAAGTCAGGCGTTGCCGCTGAGCGGCCGCTGCCGGGCAGGTCGGGTATCAGCAGGCGGAACCCCGGCAGCGCAGGCCATTGGTTTTGCCAGATGTCACCGGTTTCGCCAAAGCCGTGAAGCAGTACTACTTCAGGTCCTTCGCCAATGGTACGGAGGTAAAGGGAAGCGCTGTTGCGCTCAATATTTTTTGTGTGCATAAGCATTGGGTTGGGAAAGCCGCCAGCTGCGTAGCGCTACCAGGGCTACCAGGGGCAGCAATGCGGGGTTAAGTGCCTGTGGCATAAAAAACCATGCGCCAACCAGGGCCACCATACCCCAGCAAACCATGCGGAAATAGGTTAGGGTGCGGTCGGTATTGCGACCGGTGTACCAGGCTGCAACGGCATGTGTTGGAAGGGCCCACAGCAGGTTGAGGTTGTCGCGGCAAACCTTATGATCGGTGCCCAGCCACATAAACAGCAATAAAAAGCCGGCAAGCCCCAATAGCAGGAAAAAGAGCCGGTCAAAGATCTTCAGCAAGGCACGGGTTTGGGGCAGGAAGGAAAGTGCCCCAACGATCAGCAAAAGGATGCTTAACACCACCATTGGCTGCAATGCGGATGCGCCTTTGATGGGAGAAGGCAATTGCAAAATAGGGCGGGGCGGGCTCACGAGCCTTTGTCCGTTCAGGCGGGCACTGTCCACCCCTTTCAGCAGGTAGTCGGGCAGAAACATTGCTTGCTGGTTGCTTACCGTACGGTCCAGGCGGGCACCCAGCAGCAGGTCGATGCCCAACTTGCTCCAGTACTGGCCGCCGCCATCCAGGTAGGTGTGCAGCATTTCGCGAAAGGTGGGGGATTCGGCAGGCAGTATGTTGCGCCATTGCAGGCCCTTGCCGGCATAACGGGCAATCATATCACGTGCCCGGGTAGTACAGTTGTCGAATAAAAAATCGTATCGGTAGTTACGGTTTTCAGGTCTTGCATTTTCCCGCAGGGCAGCCCAAAGATTTTGTTTCTGGCTGCAGCCGAGCAGTACCTCCTGTTCCACCACGCTGCGGCTTTCGTACTGGTAGGTGTACAGGAAATCGGGGTAGGTTTCAATGGTAAGCGAGTATAGGAGTTTGCCCCTGATGAACTTGAGGTAAAAGTCGGGAGCAAATTCAAACATGCCGTAATTGTACACTTCGTCGGTGCCGCTGGGCCCGTGCTGCACCCTGATGGCGGTATGGCCAAAAGTGGAATACAGTTCCTCGCCGGGGTTGCAGGTAAGCAGGGTGATGCGCAACCCGCAGGAGTCGGACTGTGCAAATGAGGCTGGCGCTACAAACAGGAAAACAATAGCCAGGAGAAAGCGAATCAAAACTGCGGGATTTGTGGGCAATATAGGCAAAAGGGAGTTGCCCTGTAAGGCAGGTGCTATGGAGAAATGCCTGATTGTTTAACTTTCACTCATGGATCAACAGGATATGGTTCGGCAGTTGCGGAGCGAACTGGTGTCAATAGAGCAGGAACTGCGCCAGCAATATGCCCGGCTCCAGCAGGTGCAGCAGCAATTGGAACAAATAGACCCACAGGGGGCCAATCAATGGAAGGCTCCGGGTAAAGCGCCTGCCAGCCGTTCGGTGGAGAACTTTATCGGGCTGAAGCTGATTCACCTGGTAGGGATTGTTGTGCTGGTAATCGGCCTGTCCATTGGCGTAAAATATGCGTTCGATCAAAACCTGATTTCTGAAACCACCCGCATCCTGCTGGCCTATGCCGCAGGTTTGGTGCTGGGTGGACTGAGCTTCCGGCTAAAAGAAAAGTACCAGGGCTTTAGCGCCATCCTGTTTAGCGGCGCTATGGCTACGCTTTATTTTACCACTTATGCGGCACATGTTTACTATGGCTTCCTGTCCTTTGGGGTGGTGTTTGCCGTGATGGTGCTGTTTACCGTATTTACCGCCTACCAGGCCCTGCGCTACAACCGGCGTGAAATTGCCTTGCTGGGTATGGTGGGTGCTTATGCCATTCCTTTCCTCATCAGCCGCAATGCCGAACGTGCCGACCTGTTTTTCGCTTACATGTTGCTGATCAACTCCGGGGTGTGGTTTCTCAGTTACCGCAAGGGCTGGAACCTGGTGGGGCAGGTGGCGCAACTGCTTACCTGGCTTTTGTTCCTGGGATGGGCCAGTACCCGTTACCGTACCGAACAGGCAGGCGTTGCTTTCCTTTATCTCACGGCTTTCTTCCTGCTTTTTTCCCTGGTAAATCTTGGACCGCGCAGGCAGCAGCAGCCTATGGACCGACTGGTGATCTACACGCAACTGGCAAATAACCTGGCTGCTTTCTGGTCCGCGCTTTTTGTGGTAAGCCCAGCGTTACAAGTGGAAAAGTTGGCGCCGGTAGCCCTGGTATTTTCCCTGGTGGCAGCGGTGCAGGGTTTCTTTTTTCAAAAACGTTTCAGCCAGGCACCTTCCCTGGCAAATACCCATTACTTGCTGGCAACCGGGTTGCTGGTAATGGCCATAGCCTGGTATTTTGATGGCCTGCAGGTAACCTTTATATGGCTGCTGCTTTCGGTAGGATTGTTCCTCCTGGGTGTAACGCTGAAAGATAAATGGTGGCGGCTGGCTTCCCTGGGCCTGATGGCCCTTACATTATTAAAGTTGCTGCTATTGGACAGCCAAAGGTTTACTGCCGGGCAAAAGGTAGCAGCTTATATCACCTTAGGATTGCTGTTGCTGGTGGTTTCTTTCTTTTACCAGAAGTTCCGGCAAAAATGGTTTGAGGAGTAGGAGAGAGGGGGTATTGGGTATTGGGATATTATGGTGATAGGATATTAGGGTTTGCGCTTTTGGGTGCATATAATTATTGGTGGAGTGTGTTAAGCCATTATTGGCAGCCACTGCTGGTACAATGCCCTTCTTTGTTCCGGCTTGATACCAGCCATTTGCTCGGCAAGGGGTGATGGAGAGATGAGGGTAACGGTATCCATCATCCGCATGCTGCCTGCCGCATCGCGGTATTGGAAATTGCGGCGTCTCGGGCCGCTTTGCTGGATGATGCGCATACCGCTGATCCGGCCTTTTTCTTTCAATAGTTTGAGGGTGAGGCTTTCTGCATTCACCTTGCCGGACGAACTGGTAAAGTACAACCTGGAAATAGTCGGGTGTTGGTCAAGCGTGGCAATGATGTATTCGTTCAGTTCAATATTTTGTAAAGCTGTATCCATGGCACTGCCCGAAGTGGTGCAGGCAAAGATGGCGTCAGATAAGGCCAGGTTCAGATCGGTGAGCAGTTGCTTGCGTTCTTCAATAGCTGTTTCGGTGCGGGTAAAGGATAATGGCCGGTTGTAAACGATCGAAAGGTCTCTCCAGAAATTATTATCGGCGCTACCGTAAAAGAAATCAACGTCCGTTTGCCGCACCCTGCCAAAAGCCTCCCGGATCAACACAGAGGGAAAAGTGCCCAGGAGCATGGCCGTTGCACCTGCAGGAGTAAAGCCATCGCGGAGGATAAAACGGTGTTCTACGCGAGTACCCACAACCCCTGTCCCCCTTAAGGGGGAACCTAGGTCAGCGTTCTCTATTGCTTTCATGATATGTTTTTTTTAAAGGAATGTTTTGAAGAGATATTAAGACGTGCAAATATTGATCCTTATGCTGCTCTTATTATACCAGTAAGTAAGTTGCAGGGAAACCGTTGAAACGGTTGCTCCAACAATCTCCTATTGCTATATCCCCACGGTTGAAACCGTGGGCTAAGATTGCCTTTAATAACCGACATCTTTGTAAAAAAAAAGCCACCCTGTTACTGGGTGGCGTTGCTATCAAGATATACCCTGACCTAAGTTCCCCTTTTAGGGGGACAGGGGGTGTGAAAAGGGGGTGTGAACAGGGGTGTGGCTGTTTTTTACTTCCTGCTATAGTTCGGCGCTTCCCTTGTGATCTCCACATCGTGGGCATGGCTTTCGCGCATACCGGCATTGGTAATTTTTACAAAGGTGGCGGTCTTCAGTTCTTCGATGTTTTTGGCACCGCAGTAACCCATGCCGGCACGCAGGCCACCAACGTATTGGTACACGATCTCACGCAGAGAGCCCTTGTAAGCCACGCGGCCTTCAATGCCTTCGGGTACATATTTCTTTACATCGGCTTCGGGGTCCTGGAAATAGCGGTCCGAAGAGCCGGTGGCCATGGCACCCAGCGAGCCCATGCCGCGGTATTCCTTGAACTTGCGGCCTTCATAGATGATGGTTTCACCAGGGCTTTCTTCGGTGCCGGCAAAGATGGAACCCATCATCACGCAGTCGGCGCCGGCAGCCAGTGCCTTTACCATATCACCTGTATACCGGATACCGCCATCAGCAATGAGGGGAATGCCTGCTTTCTTCAGCACGCTGTGTGCCTGCATGATGGCGGTGAGCTGGGGCACACCTGCGCCGGCAACAATGCGGGTGGTACAAATGGAGCCCGGTCCAATACCTACTTTCACGCAATCGGCGCCGGCGTCTACCAGTGCCTGTGCACCTTCGGCGGTGGCGATATTGCCTGCAATAACGTTGATGTCTTTGAAGTTTTGTTTCACGGCACGTACCGAATCAAGGATGCCCTTGGAGTGGCCATGTGCACTATCGAGGCAGATCACATCCACACCTACACTTTGCAGTGCGGCTACGCGGTCCAGCAGGTCGCGGGTAACGCCTACTGCGGCGCCTACCAGCAGGCGGCCCTTGCTGTCTTTATTGGCGTTGGGGAAAGAAGTTACCTGTTGGATATCGCGGTAGGTAATGAGGCCAATGAGTTTACCATTGTTATCTACTACCGGCAGCTTTTCAATGCGGTTGTTCCGGAAGATGCTCTCCGCCTTTTTCAGGTCGGTGCCTTCGGGTGCGGTAATGAGGTTTTCGGTGGTCATCACCTCGCTTACGGGTCGCTGCATATTGTCTTCAAAACGCAGGTCGCGGCTGGTGAGGATACCGGTAAGCTTGCCATTGCCATCCACTACGGGAATGCCGCCGATCCTGTTTTCGCGCATCAGCCTTTTGGCATCGCCAATGGTGGCGTCGTGCAACAGGGTGATGGGGTCGATGATCATGGCGCTTTCACTACGCTTTACTTTACGCACCTGCTCGGCCTGACGCTCGATGGTCATGTTCTTGTGCAGGATGCCAATGCCGCCTTCACGTGCCAGTGCAATAGCCAGCGAAGCTTCGGTAACGGTATCCATCGCTGCCGAAAGCATGGGAATGTTGAGGGTAATGTCTTTGGTGAGGCGCGTTTTGATTTCTACATCGCGGGGGAGGATCTCCGAGTATGCCGGTACCAGCAGTACGTCGTCGAAGGTGAGACCTTCCAGGAAATTACGTTGGGAGGGGTTGGAGTTTACTGCCATGCGCAAAGATAAGGGAACAGGAACCGCAGATTTGTAAGATTTAGAATGATTTGTATGATGTGTTGTAATAACAAAGAGATGGTACTGCGGAATATGTCAGCTTGAAGTTTTAATACATAAGTTGGCACCTATGATGTTCTTGTATGTTTGATGATTAATCGGAAATATGGATCATCCATAGTTTTAAGCCAGATGAAGAAATTATTTCAACATCAGTCATTAAAGAGTAAGTGCATGTCCTTTGATCATACAAATCATTTCCAATCATACAAATCTGCGGTCTTTACTGGTTCAATTTGTACATCTTTCCCGGCATGCTTAGCACCAAGTTACTGAGCTCGAGGTTGAGGATGGCTGCCGCCATGGCGCTGCTGCTGAGGGTGCTGCGCAAATTGAGTTCGTCGATGTGGAGGACTTCTTTTTCACGGAGCATATCCACCACCATTTTCTCTTCATCAGAAAGGTCGGCAAATAAGGAAGCCTGTACCTGTTTTTTCTTTTGGGGCGCTACATCCCAACCCAGGCTTTGCATGAGTTGGCGGGCATCGGTAAGCATCGCAGCCCGGTTGTACTGGATCAGGTAGTTGCAACCCCTGCTCTTTGGGTCGCTCACCCTGCCCGGCAGGGCATACACATCGCGGTTGTAGCCATCAGCCAGTTGGGCCGTGATCATGCTGCCCCCACGGACATCGGTTTCTATCACCAGGGTGGCATCGGCCATACCTGCCACTATGCGGTTGCGTAACGGGAAATTAAAGCGATCGGGTTCGGTGCCGCTCCAAAATTCTGAAAGCAGGCCGCCACCTTCAAGAATCATTTCTTTAGCCAAAGCGCTGTGTGCTTTGGGATAGATGCGGTCCAGTCCATGACCAACTACGCCTACCGTAGGCAAGCCCGATTTAAGGGCTGCTTTGTGGGCAATGGCATCAATGCCAAAGGCCAGCCCACTAACGATGACCACGCCATGGGCGGCCAGGTCGTTGAGCAGTGTTTCGGTAAAACGTTTGCCATAATCGGTATGAAAACGAGTGCCCACTATGGCCAGAACCTTGGGTGCATTGAGGTTGGCTGTGCCTTTGTAAAAAAGCAGCAGGGGTGCATCGGGACATTGCAGCAGCCTTTGCGGGTAGCAGGCCTCGGTAAAAAAAGCGGCTGGATCTGGTAGCGCTCCAGGAAGTTGATTTCGGCTGCTGCGGGCGCAAAGTTGCTGAACCGGCAGATGTTTTCCGCCCGGATGCTGCCAATGCCTTCCATGGTTTCCAGTTGGTGTTTCCGGGCTTTAAATACGGCTTCGGCTGAGCCAAAGCGCTGTACCAGCAGGCGGGCTTGTATATCCCCTACCTGTGGTACCTGCGTTAGGGCCAGTTGGTATAACAGATCATTGGTAAACATCCGTTTTGAAAATAATAAAAATTAGTTCTGGTTGTCTTTATACAAGGTTGCTCCGCTAACTGAAAAAACCAGGCGGCTGCCTGGTTTTTTCAGTTAGCGCATTGGGTGTTGCAAGCGCTTATTATTATCAACCCAAGACCAAATGTGCAGGCCTTATTGCACAGGTATTTTATCCTGGGTGATTGTTCCTTGCAGTTCTTTTCGTTTCACATTGCGTCTTTAGTAACCCCAAACTCTCAACTCCAAACTCTCAACCCTCCGCTCAAACTATCGTTCAATAATCTTCACTTCCGTCCGGCGGTTTTGCGCCCTGCCTGCCTCTGTGTTGTTATCGGCAATGGGCTTGCTGGCGCCAAAGCCTTTTGCCTGCAGGCGGGCAGTTGCAATGCCTTTGCCGGTAAGGTAGGCCACTACCGACTTTGCCCTGTTTTGCGACAGCGTTGCATTGTCTGCTGCATTGCCCACATTATCGGTATGTCCTTCAATCAGGATTTTAACCGTCGGGTTTTCCTGGAGCAGTTGTACCAGTTTGTCCAGTTCGGCTGCCGACTCCGGCTCCAGGTCAAACTTGTTGGTGTCGAAGAAAATGTTCCGGAGCACCACCGAAGCATTAACTTCTATGGGTTGCAGGGGAATATCTTTTCGGTAAGTAGCGTCGGAAGGTTTTTGTTTGAGTGAAAAGTTATCCGAGAAAAACAGGTACCCTCTGCGAGCCACGTTAAATGCATAGTCCTTACCAATAGGCAGGGTTACCAGGTACTCACCGTTTTCGTTTGTCTGTACCCGTGATACCGGGCGGCCGGTGGCAAGATCTATCAGTTCTACACCCGAAGGCAGGCCCTTGCTGGTTTTTACATCATACACCTTGCCTTTTACCCACAGGGTTTTAACCGGACGAACATCGGGGCGTAATTCGAAGCGGTAAATGTCCAGGCGGCCCTTGCCATCAGCCCTATCAGATGCGTAATAAGCCGTCTGGCCATCGGCAGCTACAAAAAGGGTTGCTTCGTTGTTGATGGTGTTGATGGGATAGCCCAGGTTTTCGGGTTTGCTCCATGCACTATCGGTGCGGCGTGCCAGGTACAGGTCGCCGGCACCATAGCCGGGGTGGCCATCCGAAGAGAAATAAAGCGTTTGGTTATCGGCGTGCAGGAAAGGACAGGATTCATTACCCGTGGTATTGATGGTTGGTCCCAGGTTGACCGGCTCGCCAAAACGGCCATTGGGCTGCAGGTGCGAAACCCATAGGTCTTCGCCGCCAAAACCACCCGGGCGGTTGCTGGAGAAATAAATACTGCGTTTGTCGGGCGACAGGCAGGGCTGCGATTCCCAATGCTCCGAATTGACCTTGCTACCCAGGTTGATGGCCTGGCTCCAGCCATCGAGTGTTTTGTAGGCAATAAACAGGTCGAAGCCGCCATAGCCACCGGGGCGGTCTTTGCCGGCAAATACCAGCCATTGGCCATCCTGGGATAGGATCTGGGCGCCTTCGTTATCGGGGGTGTTGAGGCTGCCGTTGATGCGGAAGGCAGGCTGCCAGCCGCTGGCTCCTTTTTCACTGATAAAAAAATCTTCGTCCCGCTCTTTACGGGTAAAGATCAACTCCGTGCCTTCCACACTCATCGAAGGCCAGTACTCAGAATATGGGCTGTTGATGGCATCGCCCAGGTTTTCGGGCCGAAACACGTAGTTGCCGCCTGCATGGGTGCGGGCATAATCAAGTGCAAACTGGTACGACTTGCGGCGGTATTCGGCAGCCTTGCGGGTATTGGCGCCCAGGGCGGGGCGGGCCAGCAGGGCTTCAATGGTTTGTGCTGCTTTTTCAAACTGCCCCATTCCAGCCAGGTTAATGGAGTAGGGGAGGCGGAAATCGGAACTGTAATTGGAGTCAAGGGCCAACGCTTTTTCGTAGGCGGCAACACTTTGTTCGTGTGCTTTTATCTGGCCGTACACACCACCCAGCGAAAGGTAAGCCTCCACATAGGCGGGGTCTCTTTTAATGGCTTCCTGAAGTTGTTGAACGGCGGCAGTAAAGGAGCCACCTTCGGCAAGTTGCATGGCCTGGTTGTAGGCCGCAACCGCTTTTTTATTGATCTTTTCGGGATTGTATTGGGCATGGCTTGCTCCGCCAAAAAGCAGGGCGCTGCAAAGCAGCAGGGCGCAGAGTCGCTTCATAAAATGAAGATACCAAGATGGGGAGTGCTAAAGCGCTAAGGGGATGGTAAAACCTGCTTGGAGAAGGTGACACCTAACAGGTTTTAAAAACCTGTTAGGTGTAGAACCAAAACCTGTTAGGTGTTGGCCTAGGGCACATTGATATACTTATGTACCTGCAACGACAGTTGCCATTGGGGATTCTCTTTAATAAACTCGATGATCAGGGGCGTTATCTGCGCGGCCTTGCTCCATTCGGGCTGGATGTACAGGCGGCAGTGCGGACCTACCTGGGCAGCCCACTGGCGGGCCCAATCAAAATCAGATTTATTAAACACCACGATCTTGAGTTCGTGTGCATGGGGCAATACCCCGCGAAGGGGTTGCTTGAATTTTTTGGGCGAAAGGGTAATCCAATCCAGCGTACCCGAAAGGGGCGAAGAGCCCGAAGTTTCAATGTGGGTGCGCAGACCGGCGGCTTTCAGTTGCCCGGTAAGCTCGGTAAGGTCGTGCATCAGTGGTTCGCCGCCCGTAATCACTACTATTTCTGTGGGGGTTGCTTTAACGGTAGCTACCAGGTCTGCGATAGCCCACTGCGGATGCTTTGCCGCATCCCAGCTTTCCTTTACATCACACCACACGCAGCCCACATCGCACCCGCCCAGGCGGATAAAGTAGGCTGCCTTACCCATATAGGCACCCTCACCCTGCAGGGTGTAAAAGTGCTCCATAACAGGAAGGGTGGTCGTCTTTGTTGCTAATTCAGTCATATCGGATTGTTCACAGGTGCTTAATTGGATTTGTACAAAAGCTGCCATTTTAGTTTGATCGCTTTTGCCTGGAAACAGGTATGGTTGGTAAAGAGTTTCGATTTGTGCTCTTGAAACTGGCGCAATGCTCCTTTCGGTTTCAGTTGCCTGCCAGTTCAAGTTTCATCATAATGTCGGTCTGTTCGTCATCACCCAGTTTGAAAATGTGTTTGTCGAAAGCAACAAAACCATTTTTCTGGTAAAAGCGGATGGCCCTGGGGTTTTCTTCCCACACGCCCAGCCATACATATCTGGCACCGGTTTGCCGGGCCACTTCAATGGCTTTATCGTACAGCAACTGGCCTACTTTTTTGCCCTGGAACTCCTGCAGCACGTAGATCCGCTCTATTTCCAGTGCTCCAAGGTCCTGGAGTTCGGTTTGCGACTGGCCGGTGTTGAGTTTTAAATAACCAATCACCCTGCCATCCACTTCCGCAAAGTAAAATTGCGAATGAGGATTGTTTATTTCTGCCGCCAGCTTTTCGGTAGCAAAACCCGCTTCCAGGTATTTGTTCATGTTCTCCTCGCTGTTGCTGGCAGCAAAGGTTTCTGCAAATGTTGACCGGCCAATCTGTTGTAATTGGGCTACATCCTCAGGTGTTACTTTCCGGGTAATGATATTTTCCATTGTTGCAAATTGGAACAGAACAAAACCAACCCTTACTGTGGGAAATTGGGGTTGCTTCGAAATCTTTTTTTATGGCAAATAAAGAAAAGAGCCGGCAGTTCGGGGCTGTTCATTAAATAAAACCGTTGGGTTTTCCAGCTCAGAACTACCGGCCTGCTCTTTTCCTATCGATGAATGCGACTGCGTTCAGATCACTGGCTCTCTTCGTAGTGCTTCAATGCGCAGCTTTTAAATGTGTTTTTCATCAGCGCTGCAATAGTCATGGGGCCTACGCCACCCGGTACGGGTGTGATGTACGAACATTTAGGCGCAACATTTTCGTAGTCTACATCGCCCTTCAGCTTGAAGCCCGATTTTTTGGTGGGGTCTTCCACACGGGTGATGCCTACGTCGATCACCACGGCACCGTCTTTCACCATGTCGGCGGTTACAAATTCGGGTCGGCCTAGGGCTGCAACAATGATATCGGCGCTCTGGCAGATTTCTTTCAGGTTGTGCGTATGCGAGTGGCAAATGGTAACGGTGCAGTTGCCGGGGTTGCCACTGCCGCTCAGCAGGATGCTCATGGGGCGGCCCACAATATGGCTGCGGCCGATCACTACGGCATGCTTGCCCTTGGTTTCTACCTTGTAGTGTTCCAGCAGCAGCATGATGCCATAAGGCGTTGCCGGCACAAAGGTGCTCTGGCCCAGTACCATGCGGCCTACATTGCTGGGGTGAAAACCATCCACGTCTTTGGCGGGGTCAATGGTATTGATCACTTCCTCTTCGGAGATGTGCTTGGGCAAGGGCAGTTGCACCAGGATGCCGTCCACATCAGGGTCAAGGTTGAGCTCGCGGATCATATCCAGCAGCTTCAGCGAAGAGATATTTTCTTCGGCGCGTACCAGGGTACTTTTGAAGCCCACTTCTTCGCAGGCTTTCACCTTGGCGGCTACATAGGTTTCAGAGGCACCATTATTACCCACCAGGATGGCGGCAAGATGGGGTACTTCCTTGCCCTGTGCGGAGAGCTGGGCAACATTTAATTTCAGGGAATCCTTGATGGCCTGAGCGGCTTCTTTGCCGTTTAAAATTTGCATGGCGCAAAGGTAACGGTGTGCCCCGTACCGCACAAAGTTTAAACGTTAAGGATTGAGCGGGCAGGGTACAGGCAAAAACACCTTTTTTTCAGAACGCCATGGTCCTTTACTGCAGGCGCTTGCATAAGCACTGCAATAAGCGTACATTAAGTAAAACTAACTGCCATGCGGTCCCTCTTTAGTGGCTTCCTGGTTTTATACACTGTCATTGTCTGGGGGCAGCAAGCGTCTCCCGAAACTTTTTACCAAAATCTCATTGCCGGAAGCCGCAAACAGCCTTAAGTGCTGGGTATTTTTTACCAGCCGGCTACCCTGTCCAACATGAACGGGTTTAGTGCCGGCATGTATGGCGCCCGGCCATTTATGATTCCTTCCCTGCATAGTGCCGGTATGGCGGCAGCCTTTGGTTTTGGTAAGCAGGCAGCAGGGTTCTTTATCCAACAACAGGGAGGAGAAAGCCTGCGGCAAACCTGTTATGCAATGTGCTTTGCACAGCAACTGGGCCCGGCTGCCAGCCTGGGTTTGCAGGTGCAATACCTTGGGCAGCTGGCACAGGGGTATGACGCTGCAGGAACAATGGGATATACGCTCAGCAGCCAACTGCAGCTGGCTACGGGTGTACAGGCACTGGCCAGTCTTACAAACCTAGGTACCGGTAAGCGAGGATTGGATAGACAGGTTGCCCGTTACCAATTGGGGATTGCTGCGGATGTTTCCGATGCTCTATTTCTTGGATTTAATTTGGGTAAAACGGAGGACGCAAGCCCTGAAGTGCTGGCGGCCCTGCAGTACCAGTTTGGCGGCAAAGCGCTCCTCCGGGCAGGCCTGGGCAGCGGCAGCAGCCAGGTGGTGTTGGGCATTGGTTATTTCTTCGGTCCCCTGCGGCTTGATGTTTACAGCAGCCTGCATACACAACTTGGATTGAGCCCCGGCTTGCAGTTAGTGTACCAGCCAATACAAAAGAAATGAAGCGTTGGTACATCATACTGATGCTGGGGCTGGCTTGCCTGTCGCTTGCTGCACAGGAGGTGCCACCCAACCTGGGGCAGCAGTTGGAAAATTTAGCTGCACTGTCGGATGTAGCTCCCGATGAAACCCTCCTGCTCCAACTCCAGTACCGGCAGCGCCACCCACTCAACCTGAATACAGCAAGTGCTGATGAACTCAAATTGTTCCCATTTCTTTCGCCCTTACTCATCGAGCAGTTGTTGCGCTACCGCAGCCTTGCAGGTCCGTTGGTAGCTGTTCATGAATTGCAAGCGGTACCCGGATGGGAGCCATCCCTGATCCGCAGCCTGCTGCCATATATTACGGTAACCGCTCCGGAAAGCTGGGCCAGCTGGCGGCAGCGTTTGGCATCGGGTGCACATTTACTGCAAATACGTTGGGGCCGCAGTTTTCCTAAAACGGAAGATTATGGGCAAAGCGAAGCAGGCAGTTTTGCCGGCGACCCCAACCAGTTGCTGGTGCGTTACCTGTACCGGCATCCTCAAGGCCTTCAGTATGGAGTAGTGGCAGATAAAGATGCCGGTGAAACCCTGGCAAAGAAGGGCAGGAGCAGCCCCGACTTTACTTCCTTTCATTTATTTGCCCGGCCCAAAGGATGGCTCAAAGCCCTGGCGCTGGGTGATTTTACCACAAACATAGGGCAGGGCCTGGTACAATGGCAGGCGCTTGCTTTTGGTAAGGGTCCCGAGGTGCTGGCCATCAAAAGGCAGGGGCCGGTTTTAAGGCCTTATGCCTCTGCAGGCGAATTGTATTTTCTCCGGGGCGCCGGTCTTACCATAGGTAGGGGGCATTGGGAGGCAACCTTTTTTGGTGCCCGTCAAAAAACCGATGCCATCACCGGTATGGGTAACGAAGGAACTGCCGTAATTACCAGTTTCCCAACCTCTGGGTTGCACCGCACTGCCAGCGAGTATGCCAGCCGCCGATCGGTGCGGCAAACGGTTGCGGGAGCGGTCGTACAGTATCGGTCGGGGGCTTTCTATGCCGGCCTGAATGGCCTGCTGTATGGGTATGCCCTGCCCATTGAAAAGCAGGCCGAGCCTTACAACCTGTATGCGCCGGCAGGCACCCGTTTTGGAAATGCCGGTACCGACTTTAGCTATACTTTTCGGAACCTCCACCTTTTTGGCGAAGCCGCACTTGATTATAAAAGGAACATAGCACTGGTGCAGGGTGCTGTATTGTCCTTGCGCCCGCAGGTAGATCTATCCCTGCTGGCCCGCCACCTGCCCGCCGGGTATACGGCACTGGTTCCCAATGTTTTTGCCGAAACCGGCAGTGCAACCAACGAACAGGGATGGTACATGGGCATGCAGGTACGCCTGCCTCACCGCATCAGGATGCAGGCCTATGCCGACCTGTATCGGTGGCCCTGGCTGCGCTTCCGGGTGGCGGCACCTGGCGCGGGAAGCGATTATTTATTGCAGGTGCAGGTGCAACCACAGCGTGGCTCGGAAGGACTTCTGCTGTTGCGCAGTGAAAACAAGCCTGCCAATTATTTGCCCGCAGATGCTGCTGTTCCTATTGTACTTGGCCGGCACCGCCAGTCGGCAAGGCTGCAGTGGAGCCATGCGCTCAGCAACCGCTGGCAGTTGCGCTGCCGTGCCGAAGGGGTTGCTGCAAGGTTGGGTTCTTTTGCGCCAACCCATGGCTTCCTATTTTTCTCCGACCTGCAATACCGTCCTCCGCGCTGGGTTACGGCCGATCTGCGGCTATGCTGGTTTGATGCCGCCGATGCCAATGCCCGTATTTTCGCTTACGAACAGGATGTGCTGTATAGCTACTCCATTCCGGGTTTTGTGGGTAAAGGTTGGCGTGGATATATAAATATGCGCCTGAAGGCGGGTAAGGACTTGGATGTTTGGATGCGGGTGGCACATACCCTGAAAAATGCAGGTAAGCCCATGTCAGCCAATGACCTTGGCAGGGAAAGCCGGACGGATCTGAAGCTCCAGTTGGTGTGGCAATGGTAAAACACCGGGGTTGTTATAATAGCCTAATTTCCCATACCGTTTTATATTGTTAAAAACCAATATTTGTAAACAATTTTTTGTTTGTCTTAAGAAAAAAATATATTTGGTGACCTTTAACCCATGGGTCAGGTTTGAATTCACCTCTACGAATTGGTGGTTTTAAACAGGGCTAGGGACTACAAAAGAAGTAGTTTACATGAAACTAAAAGCCTACCCGAAACATCCGTATGACATTGAAGCGCACCTCGATTGCATTGCCGCCATTCCTTTTTTCCCACTTAACGAACGCATGAACCTGCCTGTATTATGTCTTGCTACCTCCGGAGGTGGTAGTAGGAGTTACGGGCCATGCAGCAATCCGCCCTTTAAAATTGCCTTTTATTCTTGAACACAATGTTGCGGCCACCCGGCGCAACAATAAACAGTGCTGCAGCCCTCAAGGACGTTGTGCTGATTTTGCTTTAACGCTTTAACTATAAAACCAGGAGTCCACATGAGAAAAGTCGCATCCTTGATGCCCGTGCTCTTGCTATTGTGCACGTTGGCATTTGGACAGGCCCGTACAGTTACGGGAACTGTTCGTGACGAAAACGGGAATCCCGTTCCTTTTGCAAGTATTACCGAAAGCGGCACCCGTAATGGTACCACCGCTGATATCAATGGTAATTTCCGCCTCAATGTTACCGGAAACAACACCGTGTCGGTTTCTGCAAACGGCTTTACTGCACAAAGCGGGGTGTCCCTCAGCGGCGATGCCCTCAACTTAGTGCTGCGCCGTGCCGAAAACCAACTGCAGGAAGTGGTGGTTACCGGTGCCTACAACACCCGCCGTACCGCCCGTAGTACTTCCTACAATGCCCAGGTGGTTACCGGCGACCAGATGAACACCATTCGCCAAACCAACCTCAACAACGCTCTTGCCGGTAAGGTTTCGGGCTTGCAGGTGCGCAGCCAGTCGGCAGCAGCACTTGGCCGCGAAGGCACCATCCGCCTCCGTGGCGCCTCTGGTTTGGGTGGTGATGAAAACCTGATCTATGTAGTAGATGGTACCATCCTGCCCAATATCCAGGACATTAACCTGGATGATATAGCCGATGTTACTGTGCTGCAGGGCCCCGCCGCTGCCGCTCAATTCGGTCCGCAGGGTGCTAATGGTGCCATTGTCATCAGCCTCAAAAAAGGCACCCGCAGCCGTGGTATTGGTGTTGACCTGAACATTGGTGCACAGTGGGATAAAGTATACGTGCTGCCCAACTATCAGAACTCTTATGCCGGTGGTAGCTCCGCCGACCTGAAGAAGTATACCTGGCGTGAAGGCCATCCAGAAGAGTGGAAAGCGCTGGATGGAAAATACTACCACAACTATTCGGATGATGCCTCCTGGGGTCCCCGAATGGTAGGACAGGAGTACGTTCCCTGGTACAGCTGGTATCCCGGCCACAAACGCTCCTTTACTACCGAGCGCCTGTTGCCCCAGCCCGACAACTCCCGCGATTTTTTCCAAACCGGTTTGACGCTCAACAATACCATCAGCTTCAATAAGGCCACCGAGAACATGAATATTCGCTTCTCGTATGGTAATGTGGATATAAGGGGTTTGCTGCCTACTTCCAGCCTGAAGCGCAATACCTTTAATATCAATGGTTCGGTAAACCTGAATGAGCACTTTACTGTTGGTGCCAACATCAACTATATCAACCAGATTATTAATGGTGAGATTTCGGATGCCTATTCCAACCAGTCTTCGGGTTCATTCAACCAGTGGTTTCACCGCAACATTGATATGAATGTAATGAAGGAACTGAAGGATTACCGCACGCCCCAGGGCCTTTATGCCAGCTGGAACCACTCAGATCCGGAGACTTACGATCCCAACAACCCACGTGGATTTTATGCCGGTAACTACTGGTACAACTTCTTCACCTGGTTTGACCTGGCCAAGAGTGTTACCAACCGCGACCGTCTTTTTGGGGATGTATCGCTTACCTACCGCCTAAACGACAATTTCAGCGTTCGTGGTACTTATCGCAAACAGCAGAACAACTTGTGGTTTGAAGAAAAGTTCCGTTCGGAACTGGCAGAAAGCGCTACCCAGACTACCGGTAACGAGCCCCGTGCATTTGGTTACTACTCTACCCGTCAGAGCAACAGCAACCGCGAGAACGTAGAAGTGCTGGCTACCTATACCCAGAAATTCGGTGACTTCAATGTAAACCTGAACGCAGGTACCGACTTCTTCCGCTGGTTGTCGAAAGAAACAGGTGGTAATACCAACCAGGGCCTCAACCTGCCCAACGTATTTACCCTGTCCAACTCTAAAAACCCGGCCAGTTCGGTGAACAACCGCCTGGAAGAAAAATACCGCGCAATTCTTACCCGTGGTGATGTAGGCTATCGCAATTTCTTGTTTGCCGATTTTACCATCCGCAACGACTGGTTTTCAACCCTGCCTACAGCTGATAACGATGTACTGTCCAAGTCGTTCGGTGCATCCTTTGTGTTCAGCGATATTGTAAAGCAGCCCTGGCTGAGCTATGGTAAACTGCGTGCTTCCTGGGGTGAGATTCCACAGGCCCTCGGTACCAGTTCTACTACCTTTGGTGCGTATCGCTATCCTGGATTTATATATGGTGTAAACCAGTTCCAGTGGAACGGCAACTTTATGATGGGTGCTCCCAACGAACTGGTAGACAGCGCCATCCGTGGTGCCGTGAAAACCCAGCGTGAAGTGGGCCTGGAACTCCGCTTCCTTAAAAGCCGCCTCGGTATTGCCGCTACATACTGGGATGGTACCGAAAGGGATATTCCCCGTTCCGTGCCCATCAACGGTGCCAGCGGTTTTACTTCCAAGTTGATCAACACCGGCGAGTTGGCTAAGAAAGGTTTGGATATCCAACTGAATGTGCGTCCTGTGTGGAGCGAGAATGTTCGCTGGGAATTCAGTGGTACCCTGGGCTGGTTGATCCAGAACAAGGTGGTTCGCCTGGCACCTGGTGTAGAACGTACAACCGGTGTGGATGCTGCTTGGGGAACCACAGGTCCTTACATGGTGCATGCCGAAGGCCGCGAGTGGGGTCAGTTGTTTGGTAATGGCATCAAACGCATCAACGGCCAGCCTGTACTTGACGAAGATGGTTTGTATGTGAACGATCCTAATACTTACTTCGGTAGTGTTCTGCCTAAGTACACCGGTGGTATCCAGAACAATTTCAACATCTTCAAAGACTTTAACGTTCAGGCCAATATTGACTACCAGTTTGGTGGTAAATTCTTCTCCCTGTCTAATATGTGGGGATCTTACTCAGGCCTTACTGCCCGTACCGCTACGACCAACCCCAAGGGTAATCCCATCAGGGATGCCGTTGCCGATGGCGGTGGGGTGCGTGTTGCCGGTGTAGATGCTGATGGCAAACCTGTTGAATATTATGTAGAGGCACAAGATTATTTCCATGGCCTATACAACAAGCTTGCATTTGATGATTATGTGTACGACCTCACATTTATCAAACTGCGTGAACTTTCGATTGGGTACAATATCCCGCTGAACAAAATCGGTAAGTGGGCAAGCTTTGCAAACCGTGCTACTTTCTCGGTAGTTGCCCGCAACCCGCTGTTGATCTACGCCAAAACCCCGGATTTCGACCCTTCTGAAATCAGCAACCTAAGTGGTGAGACTGGTCAGTTGCCTGGTACCCGTGGTTTGGGTTTCAACCTGCGTGTAGGATTCTAATTACCTAATTCAAAAAGAATTATAATGAAGCTTAGAAAATATGTTCCCATGCTCCTGATGCCCTTGGTTTTTGCGGCAACAGGTTGCGATAAAATCGACGATTTTGGTGATACCAACCAGAATCCGAATGGTGCATCAACCCCCTCGGTAGGTGCCCTGCTCACCAACGTGGAAGCTAATTATATTGGTGACCTGGCTGCTAATCCCCGCTCAGGATTGTATGCTCAATACTTTTCTGAAACCCAATACACTGACGCTTCCTTGTATGCAACACCTCAATTGGCATTTAGTGGCGAGTTTGCTGGTGGCAACGCCGATGCTACTGGTTATAATGGTGCCGGTTTGATTGACCTGCAAACTATTATCAATACCAACTCCAGCAATAACCAAACGCAGGTAGCCCGCATCCTGTTGCAGTATTCCTTCTGGACCATCACCGATCGTTGGGGGGATATTCCTTACTCACAAGCGCTTCAGGGTAATACCACGCCTAAGTTTGACACCCAGGAGGAGGTTTACCGCGGCATTCTGACCACCCTTACCGACGCAGTTGCGAAAATGGATAATGCCTCACCCATTACCGGTGATATTATTTACAATGGCAATGTGGCTGCCTGGAAAAAGGCTGCCAACTCTATCCGGATGCTGGTAGCACTGCGCATGTCGAAGGTATTCCGTGGCGCCAATGACTATGCCGCCACCCAGTTCAAGGCTGCCCTCAACGACCCCGCTGGTTATATTGATGAAAACAGCGAGAACATGGTGCTCCGTTACCCCGGTGGTAATTTCCGCAATCCCTGGTATGACCTGTACAATGGTCGTAGGGACTATGCTGAAAGCAAGACCATGACCGACCTGGCTTCCAACCTTTCCGATCCCCGCCAGCAGGCATTTGGTGGCAGAAGCGAAGACCCCACCAGCCCCGACTATTTGCAAAGCTCTAACCTGGGTGTGCCCTATGGCCTCACACGTGCCCGTACAGAGGCTTTCACTAATGGCAATGCCGGCTGGGCACGTATCCTGCGTGGCGATTTCCGCCTGGAGAACAGTGCACAGGTAATACTGGGTGCTGCCCATATTTCTCTGGCACGCGCCGAAGCTGCCGATTATGGCTGGACTGCCGATAACCTGGCTGCTGTTTACCGCCTCGGTATCGAGCAGTCTTTTGCCCAGTGGGGTTTGCCTGCACCCAGCAATGCTTACCTCGCCCAGGCTGCTGTAGCAGTTAGTGCCACTCCCGGTACAGGTGCCAACCTGCAGAAGATCGCTACCCAGCGTTATATCGCTTTTTACCCCGATGGCATCCAAGGTTGGAGTGTTTGGCGTAAAACGGGTTTTCCCGTGCTCACCCCCGCACCCGATGCCACCAATGCTACCAAGCAGATTCCCCGCCGCTATACTTATGGCCAATCGGAGTATGGCACCAACAATGCCGCTACCACGGAAGCTGCCGGCCGGTTCCAGGGTGGTGATGTTCAGGATGCCCGTGTATGGTGGGACCGCCCATAATTGACCATTCGTAAAAAACAGATAACATGAAATACAAACTCTTAAATACTTTTTCCATCCTGTTGGCGGCTTCCCTGGCGCTGACCTCCTGTATCAAGGATGATGTGGATGACCTGACCACGGAAGGTGACTCCTTCGTGAAGATCCTGGAGTCGCCCGAAAAGAAACTGTTCTTTTCGCCATTTACCGATGTGCGTACAGTGGACCTTTTCAGCCTGAGAAAAGATGCGGCTAACAGTGCAAGCCTAAATACCGCTTCTTCGGTTAAGGTTACCATGAATCCTACAGCCATTGAAGATTACAATGCTGAAAACGGCACCCATTTCGAAGTGCTGCCCGACTCTTTGTACACCCTGGTAGACCCCGCAACAAAGGTGTCGGCCACTGAGTATAAGTTTGACCTGGCTGCAGGCCAGGCGGCCAAGGAGTTTTCCATTAAGCTGAACGGCGCTAAATGGGACCTGTCGCATTCTTATGCCATGGCCTTTACCATTGCAGATTCTGCCGGCCTGAACATTACCGAAGGCAAGCGCGATGTGATGGTGTTCCTGGCGGTTAAAAACAAGTATGATGGTATTTACGAGGTAACCGGAAGTTATGTGGATGCAACCAACGGTGCCTTTGTTGCCGCATACCCTTATGAATGGGAACTGCAAACAACAGGCCCTAACCAGTGTATGGTAGTGGATAATGTAAATCTTGGTTTTCCCGGGTTTTTGTTTGAAACCGCAGCTGGTTCTGGTTCCTTTTCTTATTACGGCAATTTCGGCCTTCTGGTGAATTTTGACCCGGTAACGGATAAGATCGTAAGCGTTACCAATTATTACGGACAGCCCGCATCTAATACCCGTTCTGCACAACTGGATCCTACCGGTGCAAACCAGTATGATGCCAGCTCCAAGACCATCAATATCAAATACTTCATGTTGCAGCCTAGTGCTGTACCTGCACCGCCAAACATCAGGGCAAGCTTTAACGAAACCTGGCGTTTTGTAAAGGACCGGTAATACCGGCAAGGTATCTTGTTGATTACCCAACTTCTTGATTGTACTTTTAAAGGCTGTCCTTGCGACAGCCTTTTTTTATGGCAGCTGCTCGTTTTGAATGTGATCCTTGCTCATTGAAAATTGCTCAGGCAGTACCCGAACATTCCAGGTTGGTGATACTATTTATGTTTTGTCAGGTATGCAAGTGGGATCAACTGGTCATTGTGCAGGGGGCTGAAACCGGTAAATCTTTGTAGTATATTTTTTTAAGTTATAAGGTAAAGGCCAAAATAAGATTTGACTTGCATCGTTTTGGCTGATACGCAATGGTTTTCGATCCATTTACAGGAATGAATAGTACTTTATTGTGTATGATTTATATTATCTATTTATTATTTAAATAATACGAAAGCCATATATTAGCGGAGCTTAAGTTCGGCAGTATTTCTACTTATAGATTAATAATCAATGGTGCTTACTGCCGGGTAGCGCCTTACATTTTTAAAACACAAAAGTTTACATGAGAAAAGTCGCGTCACTGCTGCCAGTGCTGATGCTTACCAGTGCATTGGCATTTGGTCAGGCCCGGACCATTACCGGCCGTGTAACCGATGCTCAGGGCAATCCCGTTCCTTATGCTTCGGTTTCTTTAAAAGGCGCCCGCAAAGGCGTTTCCGCCGATCAGAATGGTAATTTCAGTATTCAGGCAGAACCCAATTCCGTACTGGTGGTAAGTGCCGCCGGTTTTCAGAATTATGAAGTTGCTGCCGGAAATCAATCCTCAGTTGCAGTTTCTTTAAGTGGCCAGGGTAGCCTCAGCGAGGTTACCGTAACTACGGCCCTGGGTATTCAACGTAAAAAAAATACCCTGCCCTATGCCGCACAAACCATCAGCGGCGATGCCGTTACCCAAAGCCGTACCAACAACCTGGTGGGCGCCCTGTCGGGCAAACTCTCGGGTGTGCAGGTACAAACAGGTAATGCTTTGGGTGCTTCTACCAACCTGGTAATCCGGGGTAACAAATCGCTTTCTTACAGTAATCAGGCCCTTTTTGTGGTGGATGGTGTGCCGGTGGACAACTCCAATACCAACAGCGCCAACCAGCAAACGGGTAGGGGTGGTTACGACTATGGTAATGCCGCCGCTGATATCAACCCCGATGATGTTGCTTCTATCACTGTGCTGAAGGGCGCTGCCGCTTCGGCCCTGTATGGTAGCCGTGCCGCCAATGGTGTGGTGGTAATTACCACCAAAAGAGGGCGCAAAGGCCTGGGTGTTACCGTTAACTCGGGTGTAACCGTTGGTAAAATTGACAAGAGCACTTATGTGAAGTACCAGAACCAGTATGGTATGGGCTACTCTTCCAGCTATGGTGCCCCTGCGCCCAATAACGGGTTTATGTATTTCGACGTGAATGGTGATGGTGTAAAAGACCTGGTAACGCCTACAACTGAGGATGCCTCTTATGGCCAGAAGTTCGACCCCAGCCTGATGGTTTACCATTGGGATGCGTTTGACCGCACTTCGCCTTATTATAAAACTGCCCGCCCCTGGGTGGCTGCTGCCAATACGCCGGTTTCATTTTTTGAAACTGCTGTTTCTACCAACAACAGCATTATGCTGGATGGAGGCAACGAACAGAGCACCTTTAAACTAGGTTATACCCGCAGCGATGAGCGTGGCATTCTGCCCAACTCAAAACTGATCAAGAACCTGGTGAACTTTGGTGCTACCCACAAGATCACCGAGAAGCTGACCGCCAATGCGAGCATCAATTTCTCCGGCATCACTGGCCTGGGCCGTTATGGTACGGGTTACAGCGGTGGCAACGTAAACCAGGGCTTCCGCCAGTGGTGGCCTGTAAACGTAGACATGCAGGAACTGAAGGAAGCTTATTTCCGTAGCGGCCAGAACATGACCTGGAACTGGGCTGATCCCAGCAAGGAGTCGGGCCTGTATCCTATTTACACCGACAACCCTTACTGGACCCGCTACCAAAATTACCAGAACGACAGCCGCAACCGGTATTTCGGCAATGCGTCGCTGGTATACAATCCCACATCCTGGCTGAACATCCTGGGCCGTATTTCACTCGACTCCTACGACGAACTGCAGGAAGAGCGTATTGCAGTGGGCAGCAACCGTGTTTCTGCCTACTCACGTTTCAACCGCACCTTCCGCGAGCTGAACTACGACCTGATCGCTTCGGTTACCAAGGATCTGTCCAACGACCTGAACCTGCGTGCCCTTGTGGGTACCAACCTGCGCCGCACCACCATCAACGCTATTTATGCGGAAACCAACGGTGGCCTGGTGGTTCCCGGTTTGTACGCCATCTCCAACTCGGTAAACCCCATCAACGCACCTACCGAAACTGCCCAGAAGGTAGCGGTTGACGGTTACTTCACCGGTGCTACCCTTACTTACAAGGAGTTTCTGACACTGGACGGTACTTACCGCCTGGACCGCAGCTCTACGCTGCCCAAGAGCAATAATGCTTTTGGCTATCCTTCGGTTTCTACCAGCTTCCTGTTCTCCAAGTTCCTGCCCCAGTATGGCTGGCTGAGCAGTGGTAAGATCCGCGCCAACTACGCCGAAGTGGGTAACAGTGCGCCTTTTGGTGCTACCAGCGATATTTACAGCAAGCCTACTCCTTTTGGAACAGCCAACCTGTTCTCGCTGCCTACCACCAAGAACAACCCCGACCTGCGTCCTGAGCGTACCCGCTCCAAGGAGCTGGGCCTGGAAATGGCTTTCCTGAAGAACCGCCTGGGTTTTGACGTGAGCTACTACCACACCAATAGCTACGACCAGATCTTCCCCGTAGCCGTTTCTACTGCTACCGGTTACAGCAGCAAGTTTGTAAACGCCGGTACCATCCAGAACAAAGGTTTTGAGGTATCGCTGTATGCAACCCCGGTACGTACCCGCGACTTCTCGTGGGATGTAAACGTAAACTGGACCCGCAACCGCAACGAGGTGTTGTCGCTGTACGAAGGTTCTAAGAACCTGCAGATCGCCTCTTACCAGGGTGGTGTTTCAGTTAACGCTACCGTGGGCCAGCCTTATGGCACCATCCAGGGTAAAACATGGGTAATGCAGAACGGTGAGAAACTGGTAAATGCCGATGGCCGCTATGCCATTTCTACCACTACCAACAACGTGATCGGTAATATGAACCCTGACTGGATTGGTGGTGTCGCCAATACCCTGAAGTACAAAAGCATTAGCCTCAACTTCCTGGTTGACATCAGGCAGGGTGGCGATGTGTTCTCGCTCGACCGTTACTACGGCCTGGCTACCGGTGTGTCGCCCGAAACCGTTGCCCTCAACGATAAAGGCAATCCTTCGCGCAATACCATTGCCAATGGCGGCGGTGTGATCATGCCCGGTGTTACTGCCGATGGTAAACCCAACACGATCCGTGTAGAGAATATTTACGGTACTTATGGCTATGCCTACAACCCCGCAGCCGCTTTTGTGTACGATGCCAGCTATGTAAAGCTGCGCGAACTGAACCTCAGCTACTCGCTGCCCCAGTCCATTGTAAGCAAACTGCGTGCATTCAAGGGGATCGACCTTTCGGTAGTTGGCCGCAACCTGTGGATCATCCACAAGAACCTGCCTTTTGCCGATCCCGAAGAAAACCTGAGCTCGGGCAATGCCCAGGGCTACCAGAGTGGTGCTTACCCTACTACCCGCAGTATGGGTGTTAACCTTAAACTTAGATTCTAAACTGGAAATTGAACATGAAGAAGTTTCTGATTATACCATCCCTGGCACTGTTGGCCCTTACCAGCTGCACCAAGGATATTGAAACGCTCAACGAGCAAACCAAGGCTGCCGCCAAAGTGCCCGCAAGCACCTTGTTTTCCAACGGTGTGCGCAACCTGAGCGATGCCCTGGCAAGCCCCAGCGTAAACGTAAACGTGCTGCGCCTCACCGTTCAGCACTGGACTACCACCACGTATACGGATGAGCCCCGTTATGATTTTACCACCCGCAACATTCCCCAAACCTTTTGGACCCGTTTGTACCGCGATGTGCTGGCCAATCTGGAAGAGTCGAAGCGGCTCATTCCAACAGATAACACCATTGCGGAGGACGTAAAGAAAAACCAGATCGCCATTGCCGACCTGATGGAGGTGTATACTTATAGCGTGCTGGTGAATAGTTTTGGTGACGTGCCTTATTCCGAGGCGCTCGATTACAACAAGCTGTTTCCCAAGTACGATGATGCGGCAACCATCTATAACGACCTGCTCACCCGTATCGATGCGGACATTGCAGCCCTTAATCCTGTTTCAGCAGGTTTTACGGCCAATGCCGATATCCTGTACGGCGGCAGTGTGGCCAAATGGGTAAAGTTTGCCAATACCCTGAAGTTTAAGCTGGGTATCATCCTGGCCGATGCTGATGCTGCCAAGAGCAAGGCTATTGTTGAGGCAGCCGATGCGGGTTCATTTAGCTCCGCTGCGGATAATGCCGTGATCAAGTACTTTGCTACTACGCCCAACAACAACCCCATCTGGGCCGATCTGATCCAGAGCAAGCGCCAGGACTTTGTGGCCGCTGCCACTTTTGTCAATACGCTTAACGGATTGAACGATCCCCGCACAGCGCAGTACTTCAAGGCTAATGATGCCGGTGTGTATGTGGGTGGTGAAGCTGGCTCTACCAACACTTATTCTCTGTTTGCAAAGCCTGGCACCAAGCTGGAAGATCCCGCCTTGCCAGCGCTGTTGCTGAGCTACGATGAACTGGAGCTGTTGCGTGCCGAAGCAAAAGAACGTGGATTCAATGTGGCTGGTACTGCTGCCGATCATTACAACAATGCCGTTCGTGCTTCCATCCTGTATTGGGGTGGTACCGATGCACAGGCTACTGCTTACCTGGCCCAGCCTGCAGTGGCTTATGCTACTGCTCCCGGCACCTTCAAGCAGAAAATCGGGCTACAATCCTGGATTGCGCTGTACAACCGTCCTTATGATGCCTGGACAGCAGTACGCCGCTACGATTACCCGGCACTGCCTGCACCCACGCTGGCTAAATCGGGTTTTCCCAACCGCCTTACCTATCCTGCCAACGAGCAACAGCTGAACGGTACCAACTATACAGCTGCCTCTTCCAAAATTGGTGGCGATGTGGTGGAAACAAAGCTGTTCTGGGATAAGTTTTAAACAGTTGATACAGCATAAAAAAAGGGCCTCTGCAAAGAGGCCCTTTTTTTATGCACTATTCTGCCTCGTCCTAAAATAAGTTGACACAAAAGTTGACTTATATGAGTAACACTGGTGTTAAGGATTATCGCAGGCGGACTCAGAAGGATTATAGTTTAGCCTTCAAGTTGCAGGTAGTAGATGAAGTCGAAAAAGGGCAGCTCACCTGGAAGCAGTCGCAGGTCAAGTACGGCATCCAGGGCAGAAGCACTGTTTTGGTGTGGTTACGTAAACACGGATCTTTGGACTGGAGGAGCAAAGCACCCATGAAGAAGAAAGCACCGCCTAAAACACAGATTCAGCAACTGGAGGCAAAGATCAGGCGTCTGGAAGCGGAAAAGGATATCTTCAACCGTGCCATTGACATTGCTGATGGCATGCTGCAAACCGAGATCAGAAAAAAGTACTTGCCCCTGTCACAAGCAGCTTCCGCAGGCCAGGGGCAAGCAGGCAGCCAGTCGGAACAATAGCAGCTACGCTGGGTTACAGCCGCCAGTACGCCTACAAACTACCCAAACGCGAGGCCGCACAGCGGCACAGGCAGCAAAGGGTAAAAGCCCTGGTGGACCAGCAGCGTAAGGTACTGCCTAAAGTGGGCACCCGTAAGCTGCACCATCTTATTGCAAAGGAGTTGCAGTGTACAGGGTTGAAGATGGGCAGAGATGGTTTGTTTTCGCTCCTGCGGCACTACGGGCTGCTGATCAAACCCCGGCGCAGGTATGTACAAACCACCAATAGCAAACACTGGCTGCACAAGTGGCCCAACCTCGTGAAGGACAAAGCGGTGCAGGGTCCTGATGAAGTCTGGGTTAGCGACATTACTTACCTGAGAACAAAAGAAGGCACGATGTATCTGAACATGGTTACCGATGCTTTTTCGCGCCGTATTGTAGGCTATGCAGTTGCTGAGAACATGGAAACCAATTCCATGATCAAAGCTTTGCAGATGGCCCTTGCGCAGCGCAGGAACCCGCAAAAGCCAACCATCCACCACTCCGACAGGGGGGTACAGTACTGTTGCAAGGAGTATGTGGCTATGAGTAGTACAAACAATGTCTTGCTGTCCATGACTCAAAACGGTGATCCATATGAAAACGCACTGGCTGAGCGCATGAACCGCACCATCAAGGAGGAGTTTGGTATGGACCGAACCCTGAATAGCAAGGAGCAGTTGCGCCACCTGCTCTCAGAATCCATAGCTTTATACAACAGCAAACGTCCACACTTGGCCCTGAAAATGAAAACACCGGATCAGGTGCATAAAACAAAAATCCCGGCCACCTGAGGCAACCGGGACTTCTTCTAAAAACTGTCAACTTATTTTAGGACTATTCATTCTGAAGAGAAAATCCTGCAATGCTGCGAAAATGGCAGCTATGGTTAGGGGAGGAGTGTGCAGAAATTTGCCCATACAATGTTTAAACGCTAATATGAAGCAAAAAAATTTTATTATATTAAAATATATATGTAGTAATTATTGTGTTTATGGCTATAAGTAATGGCCAAGCTGAAAGAAAATTTGATTGATAATCAACTCATTCCCAAAAAAGTGGTGAAATAAGAAGTTATTTGTATGAATACTTGTATTGATGCGTAAAACAAAGGTTGGCACTTAACAAAAAAGAAAGTTAAATTAGCCGGGCTTAAGCTCTGCTTTAAGGGTGTTTTCTTTCCCAGAGAGACCTGCTCTTAAAAATGAGCCCGAAGCTTTTTTATTTATTTAAACCTTTTTTGTTTACATGAGAAAAGTCGCGTCACTGCTTCCAGTGCTGATGCTCACCAGTGCATTGGCATTTGGTCAGGCCCGTACGGTTTCGGGTGTGATCCGGGATTCGAATGGTAATCCTGTTCCTTTTGCCTCCATCAGCGAGGCTGGCAAGAAAACCGGTACTACTACCGATCAGAATGGCCGTTTTACCCTGAACACCAACCAGGGCGCCATCCTGGTGGTCTCCGCCGTTAACTTTAAAAAGCAGGAAGTATCCATCAATGACCGTGTTGCTTACGACATCGCACTTGAAAGCACCGTATCGAGCATGGATGAAGTGATTGTTACTGCAGGTGGTATCAAGGCTAAGCGTAAAGAACTGGGTACTGCCAACTCTG
Source organism: Cnuella takakiae (assembly GCF_001953305.1). Classification (GTDB taxonomy): domain Bacteria; phylum Bacteroidota; class Bacteroidia; order Chitinophagales; family Chitinophagaceae; genus Flavisolibacter; species Flavisolibacter takakiae. Next base: position 4,241,174 of record NZ_MTFE01000010.1, on the reverse strand, counting down.
TGATCAAGGCGGAAGCCCTCACTACTGGCCGTGCCGTAAACGTGGCCGGTGGCCTGCAAGGCAAAGTTGCCGGTATGCAGATCAATGCTACCTCAGGCGGTGTGAACCCCAACTTCCGCGTGGTACTGCGTGGTCAGCGTTCGCTCACCGGTAACAACCAGGCTTTGCTGGTTCTGGACAACGTAATCGTTCCTAACGACGTATTGGGTAACCTCAACCCCGAAGATGTTGAAGAAGTAGTAGTACTTAATGGTGCTGGTGCTGCCGCCCTCTACGGTTCGCAGGCTTCCAACGGAGCCCTGATTGTTACTACCAAGAAAGGCCGCCGTGGACAAACCAATATTGGTATTTCGCATACCACTACCCTGGAAAGCGTAGCTTTCTTCCCCAAAATTCAAAAGCGTTTTGGTGCGGGTGGTTCGGCTTATGGCATGGATGTCAATGGCCAGGCACCGTTCTCTTACCTCGAGAACCAGAGCTATGGTCCTGCTTTCGACGGTACCAAGCGCCCCTTGGGTGCGCCCCTGGAAGATGGCACTCAGGACTCTGCCGTTTATGCTTATAACGACGGTCACTTCAAGTTTTGGGAAAAAGGTTTGACCAACCAAACCGACATCAACCTGTCGAGCGGTGACGATAACTCAACCCTGTACATGTCGGCTCAGTATGCCGATGTTACCGGTACCACTCCTGGCGATAAGTACAACCGTACTTCTATGCGTGTAAACGGTACCCGTAAGTTCAATCAAAAGATCAACGCCACCTACTCCTTGGGCTACACCCAAAACCGTTACAACACTACTACCCAAACAGGCAGCATGTACGCCAATATGCTGAACATGCCCTCCAACGTAGATATTACCCGGTACAAGAACTGGCGTACTGACCCCATGGCTAACCCCAACGGTTATTACAACCCCTGGTACCAGAACCCCTATTTCACTGCTGATAACTACCGCAGCCTCCAGCGCAACGATTACCTGACCGGTAACGTGGAACTGCACTTCTCGCCTTTGAAAGGCTTGGACCTGGTTGCCCGCCAGGGTATTACCACCCGTAACTATTCGAATAAGAATACCGTGGGTGCCTTTAACTTTACAGAATATGCCAAGCATACCGAAGCCAGCTCCAAGTCGGATATCGCTGCTTCTGTATCGGATGGTTCCAACTACAAGACCCAGCTGCTGAGCGACCTTTTTGCACAGTACATCAACAGGTTCGGCAGATTTAGCGTAAACGCAATTGGCGGTGGCCAGTGGACACAAAACCAGGCCAAGTACCTGGGTGTAACTGCCAACGGCCTTGTTGTTCCCGACCTGTACAACGTTAGCAACGGTGTAGGTACGCCTTCGGTAAGCGAAAGCAACTACAAGAGCCGCTCCATTGGTGCTTATGGTAAAGCCACCTTTGGTTACAGAGATTTTGTTTACCTGACCGTTCAGGGTCGCAACGACTGGGTTTCTATACTGTCTACTGCCAACCGTTCTTTCTTCTATCCCGCTGTTGACCTGAGCTTTATTGCCAGCGACGCCGTTTCTGCTATCAAGAGCAGCAATGTAATCAGCTACCTGAAGCTCCGTGGCGGCTGGTCGAAAGTTGGCCAGGTGAACCTGGGTGGCTCCGGCGACTTTGGTGCCTACTACCTGCTGCCTACCTACAGTGCTTCAGCCAGCGGTTTCCCTTACGGCAGCCTGCCCGGTTACACTGTGGACAATACCCTGGTGTCGAACAACTTGCGTCCTGAGATCACCAAAGGTTACGAAGGTGGTTTTGACCTGAACCTGTTCAAGGACCGCTTTACTTCTACTGTTACCCTGTTCAGCACCAAGACGGACAACCAGACTGTAGCTACCAGCGTATCCAGCACTACCGGTTATACTACCCTGCGTACCAACACTGGTCAAACACAGAGCCAAGGCCTGGAAGTTACCGCTCACGTTACACCCCTCCGCAGCCGCGATTGGAACGTAACCTTTGGTGGTAACTATACTTACCTGGACAACAAAGTAAACTTCATCTCTGCCGCACTGCCCCGCCTGTCGCTGGCTACTTATGGTAGCGGTGTTGGTTCTTATGCAGTACCTGGCCAGGTGTTTCCCGCCATCCTTGGCTTCGATTACCAGCGCGACCCCCAAGGCCGTGTAATTGTTGACAAGCTGACCGGTTTGCCTACTAAGAGCGATACCCTTTCTATACTTGGTACCGCTACCCCCAAGCACCGTTTGAGCCTCGACGCTTCGGTAAGCTACAAGGGGCTGACCCTGAGTGGCCTGTTCGAATACCGCGGTGGCTACCAGGTGTTCAATGCTATGGGTTCTGAACTCGACTGGTCGGGTACTGGCTACCGTACTGCCGTATACAATCGCCAGTCTTTTGTATTCCCCAATTCTGTGTATAAAGAAGGTGATAAGTACGTAGAGAACAAAGACGTAATGATCAAAAATGGTAATGGTAACAACGGTTTCTGGACCGATGGTATCAACCGCGATGTTACTTCGAACTATGTTACTTCTGGTGCTTTCTGGAAGCTCCGCGAACTGTCGCTTAGCTACCAGCTGCCCACGGCACTGGTTGCAAAAACCAAGTTCCTGAAAGGTGCACGCATCAGCGTACAGGGTCGTAACCTGTTTATGTGGATGGCTAAGGATAACTACTACACCGATCCTGAGTACAGTGATGCCGGTAACGACAGCAACGGTATTGGTTTGACCGGTATTGGCCAAACGCCTCCTTCGCGTTTTTATGGTGCTACCCTGTCTTTGAAGTTTTAATGATCGGCTGAACTAAACATTGAAATGCTGTAGCAGCACCTGGTGCCAACAGCATCCACAAATAATTGAACATGAAAAAGATAACATCCTTTTTATTACTGGGGGTAACGCTTTTGGGTACCTCCTGCGAGAAATATCTGGATATCAACCAGAACCCCAACTCGGCCACCTCCGCAACGCCGGCGCTCATTTTGCCGCAGGCGCTTACTACTACCGCTTCCAACCTCAACGGCTTCAACTCCTACGGAGCACAGCTGGTAGGTTATATGGCCAATGCCGGAGGATTTGGTGGTTTCGGTACCTCTATCACCTACAATTTTTCTGCTGGTGATTTTTCGGGCCGCTGGTCTTCCACTTTCGATAACCTTGAAGACTACCAGACCATCCTGAACAGCTCCGAAGGAAAACCCGAGCTGGCTTACTTCAATGCAGCTGCCCGCATTATGAAAGCACATAGCTATCAGCTGCTGGTAGATACCTACAACGATGTGCCCTACACACAGGCACTGAAAGGCGCCGATAACCTGACGCCCGTTTATGATGACGCAAAAGCTATTTACAAGAGCCTGGCCGACGAGCTGGATAAGGCTATTGCTGCTATCAACACAGGTGCTACTACTCCCGGTATCACTCCTATAGGCAACTCCGATGTGGTATTTAAAGGCAACATGACCAAGTGGAAACAACTGGCTAACACCATTAAACTACGTGTTCTGGTACGTGGTAATGGTAAAGTACAGTTCAGCAACCAAACCTTTGATGCTGCCGGCTTCCTTACCGAAGACGCGCTCATCAATCCTGGTTATACCCGCGACAACAACCGCCAGAACCCAAAGTGGAGCAACTGGGGCTTTAGCTACACTGGTTCGGATGCAACCAAAAGCTGGATGCCCAACACTTTTGTTTTTGGTTTTTATCATGGTGAAAAGTTGAGTGATCCCAAGCGTGGTGCAGCCATCTACTATCAATACCCCAGCACACCCACCAACCGTTTGGGTGTAGAAAGCAACAACATTGCTTCGAGCCCTTCGGGTAGCTTCTGGTATCCAAGCACCAACCGCGATGGTAAATCGGCTGGCGATGCCACCGGTGTGCTGAAAGGACCCAATGCCGGTTTCCCGCTGATCACAGCTGCTGAAAGCTTCTTCCTGCAGGCTGAAGCTGCTGTGCGTGGTATCATTACTGGTGGTAGTGCTGCTACCTTGTTCAACAAGGGCATCGAAGCTTCGTTTACCTATTTATATACCAAGCCTGATGGCTCTGTTATAGGTACGCCTGCTGCCGATGCTGCATTGTATCTTACCGACAATGCTACCAGCCCGTTGGTAAACTTTGCATTGGCTGCTTCAACCGAGGCTCAAATTGAAGCAATCGTCACCCAGAAGTACATCGCCTTGAATATGGTGAATGCAGATCAGGCATGGAACGATTACCGGCGTACCGGCTATCCTTCTATTGTTAACACTGCTGGTGCTACTGGCACACAAACCTTCGCTTCGTCTGTTTCGCAGTCTACCGCACCAGATAAGCTGCCTACCCGTATTCTGTATCCAACAACAGAAGCTTCGTACAACACTGCTAATGTTCCGCAGAACATCAATGTGTACACTTCCAAGATCTTCTGGGCTCGCTAATTACCAAACTATACAAGCAATGAAAAGAACAATAAAATCTCTATTCCTTTTTGCTGCAGTTGCCACTACGTTGGTATCCTGTATCAAAGAGCGTGATATGAACATCGACCCTGCAAAAGGCGTGGCCAACATGTTGGGTTTTACCTACAGCGGCGATGATGTAGCAGGTAGCTCTTCTGTTTACTCTCGTTTTACCTCTGACCTTGGATCTCTTAAAGCAAATCAGACGGTAAGCTTCCCTGTAAATGTGAGCTATATGGGGCAAAATGAGGCACCTGCAGATATTACACTTAACCTGGCGGTAGATACTGAGGTGTTAACCCAATTCAATTCAGAAAATGGAACCAACTATGTTGTGCCTGATGCTTCTATTTTCAAATTGCCAGCAACAGCTGTAATTAAAAAAGGAACGCGTACTACACAGGTTAAAGTTGAAGTTACCAATAACGCCAGCTTTGATTTCAACAAAAACTACGCGCTTCCCCTGAAGATAACCAGTGCTTCGAGTGGTGCTATCAGCTCCAACTTGGGTAAAGCAGTGTATTCTTTTTCTGCACGTAACCAGTATGATGGTTTGTACGTAATGGAAGCAACTGGACCTATGGTTGATGTGACCAGTGCTGCACTCACCGGCTATTATCCCTTGAATATGTATTTGATTACTTATTCGGGAAATTCAGTGGCTTTGTTTGATGCCGATGGTGTTTACTCTAAAAACTACTTCCATCCAATTGTAAGTGGTGGTACAAGCGTATCTGCCTATGGTAGCTTTTCGCCAATTTTTACCTTTGATGCAAGTGGCAAAGTAACCAGCGTAAGCAACTACTATGGTCAGGAGTCAGGTGGTAATAAGCGTTCCGGCATGCTGGATCCAACAGGCGTAAACAAAATTACCTTCAACGCTGATGGTTCGGTTAAACAGATTGAAGTGAGCTATATCATGACACAAAGTGTAGCGAGCCCTTTCGCTCCCCGCACTTATTTTAAAGAGAAGTTTACCTATAAAGGGCAACGCTGATTTAATTTTCAAATAACAAAGGCCGCTGAGTTAATCAGCGGCCTTTGTTATTTTCAATACACAAACCAAGCTCATGACTGCTTTCTTACGTATCGGAATCCTGCTGTTTTTCGGCTCTTTTTTGCACAGTGCCAATGCCCAATCCACCTCTGATAGCATCAACCGCGAGATGCTTTTATTCCCTGAATTTGTTACCGGTAAAGTATTGATGAAAAATGGGGCAATGGAAACGACTCCTTTGAACTATAATATCGAACAGCAGAATATTGTCTTTATCCAGAACAGGCAGTACCTCCTGCTCACCGGGCTGGAACTTGTAGATACCGTTTACCTGCAGGGCCGCAGGTTTCTGCCTGTTGGTACCAGGGTGTGCGAACTGGTAGCCACCGAGGGCCCTTACCATTTGCTGGCCACCTATGCCGGCAAATTGGTACCCCTTACCGCAACTGCTGATCATGGAGGCATCGTGCAAAAAGCCAACAACGAAGTAAGCAATACGGTTACCGGTGTTTACGTAAGCCGCAATTATAAAAGCCGCACCCAAATGCAGGCCATGCCGCACTTCTGGATCGAGCATAAGGGAAGCCTGGCAGAAATAGATTCGCGCAAGCAGTTGCTCAAGGCCGTTCGATCGGAGTTGCGCCCCTCGGTGCAGGCTTACCTTGACAGCCATCCTGTGAACTTTACGCAGGCAGCCGATATGCGTGCATTGTTACAGGTGGTGGCAAAAGCCGATGCGCAACGCTAAACCTGGAACGGGTAAATAGGGCGGCAGGCAGCAGGCGCTGCCTTTTTCCGTTTACATTTGTTACAAAACAAAACGATGAGCGACCAGCAACAACAGAATCAACTCAATATTGAAATATCGGAAGAAGTGGCCGAAGGACAGTATGCCAACCTGGCTATCATTACCCATTCGCACGCCGAGTTTGTGATCGACTTTGTAAACGTGATGCCCGGCACCCCTAAAAGCAAGGTAAAGAGCCGCATCATTGTTACCCCCCAACACGCCAAGCGCTTCATGAATGCCCTGGCCGAAAACGTACAGCGCTACGAAGCCGCCAACGGCCCCATCAAAGACCTGGAGGAGATTGCACTGCCGCTTACTTTTGGGCCGGCGGGTCAGGCGTAAACCCACCCCCTGTCCCCCTAAAGGGGGGATTTAGGTCGGGATACCTGGTGAGGTTGGAAGCTGTTGGAGGATGAAGTGGGTGATGGACTGGAAAACTGTTGCTTGTTTATGGGTAGGTTCTTCGTTTGTGAATCGCAGGATTTGCAGCCCCAGCTTTGACAAAGTCTCTTCCCTCATTTTGTCGTTTTTCTGTACCGATTCCAGTAAATGAATATTGCCATCAACTTCTATTGCTAAATGAAGTTGATGGCAATAAAAATCCAAAATGTAAATACCAAAAGGATGTTGCCTGCTGAACTTGCAGCCCAGTAGCTTTTGCCGTAAAAGGACCATAAGATTTCCTTGGCCGGTGTTTGCTGTTTTCGCAACGCTTTAGCCCTTTCAAATATGCCTCTTTCTGCCCCCGAAAACATATTCCTTTTCATACAAAAAGCTTTGTGCTAAAGAGATTTTATTCATAATCATGCTTTCCGGCCTAAGTTCCCCCTCCAGGGGGACAGGGGGTTTATATTAACCCCTCATCCGCAAAACTGAAATACCCCTCTTCACTTACAATCAGGTGGTCCAGTACTTTGATATCGAAGTAGCGGGCTGCCTCTTTTATTTTAAGGGTCAGCTCTTCATCGGCGCGGCTGGGCTTCAGGGCGCCGGAGGGGTGGTTGTGGCAGAGGATGATGGAGACGGCATCTTCTTCCAAAGCTCTTTTCAAAATAATGCGCGGGTCGGCAACGGTGCCGGTAATGCCGCCCTGGCTCACCACCTGGAAGTGGTTGATCTTGTTGGCGCGGTTGAGAAAAAGCACGGCAAACACTTCGTGCCGGTGGTCGCGCAGGAGGCTTTGCAGATAGCGGGCTACATCGCCCGAAGAGGCGATGATGGGTTTATCGAGCGAGGCACTGGCCTGCCTTCGGCGGCCCAGTTCCAGTGCGGCCATAATGGTGATGGCCTTAGCTTCGCCAATACCTTTGATGCGCGAAAGGTCGGCAATGGACAGGCGGCCCAGTTCAGAGAGGTTGTTTTTACCCAGCAGCAGTATGTCTTTAGCGAGGTCCACCGCGCTTTTTTCACGGGTGCCGTGGTGCAGCAGGATGGCCAGCAGCTCGGAGTCGGAGAGGGCCGTGGCACCCTTGGTACGTAGTTTTTCGCGTGGCCGGTCGTCTTTTGCCCATTGCTTAATAGAGTAGTTCTGCGCTTGCATGCGCTAATACTAAGCAATAATTTTAGGCTTGTCAATACGTCCCTAATCCTATTTCAAAACCGTCCAAACCCAATCCCTATGAGCTATTACTCACGCCGGTCCTTTATGGGCGCTATGCACCCCGTATTATTCTTCCTCGTTGTTTGTGTCATCACCCTTTTTATGGCTTTTTTTATAGGCAACGCCCTTTATGCGCACCTCAATCCAGGCAGCGGTAGCATGCTGGTAGCACAGGGGCGTGCGGCTACCGATATTGCGCATGCAAGCCTGCCGGTTAGCAGCCATTGAAAATGGCAAAGGCTGAACCATCATGTGCGGTGAAGCCATATCTTCGCCGCACATTCAACCTGTCATGCAGCCTTCCCTTAAAATCTTCTCCGGAACCGGCTCCCAACATCTTACCCAGCAGATCTGCGAAAGGTATGGTTGCGAACCCGGCCGCATTAAAATTCAACGTTTCAGCGACGGTGAAATTCAGACCACTTTTGAAGAAAGCATCCGGGGCAGCATGGTTTTCCTGGTGCAAAGCACCTGCGCTCCTGCCGACAACCTGATGGAGCTGCTCCTGATGATTGATGCCGCCCGCCGGGCATCGGCTTACAAGATCGTGGCTGTTTTGCCTTACTACGGCTACTCGCGCCAGGACCGAAAAGACAAACCCCGTGTAGCCATTGGCTCCAAATTGGTAGCCAATATGCTTACCGCCGCGGGCGCCGACAGGGTCATCACCATGGACCTGCACGCCCCCCAGATCCAGGGTTATTTCGACATCCCGGTGGATCACCTCGACTCGTCTGCCGTTTTTATTCCTTATATCCAGCAACTAAAGCTGGAAAACCTTACCTTTGCGGCCCCTGACGTGGGTGCTACCAACCGCATCAGGGAAATTGCCAGCTATTTTAACGCCGAAATGGTGATCTGCGACAAGCACCGCAAGCGTGCCAACGAGATCGCCTCCATGGTGGTGATTGGCGATGTGACCAATAAAGACATTGTGATCATCGACGACATTGCCGATACGGCCGGAACCCTGGCAAAAGCAGCCGGACTGCTGAAGGAAAAAGGTGCCCGCAGTGTGCGTGCCCTGGTAACCCACCCCGTACTGAGCGGCAAGGCCTACGAAAACATCGCGGGCAGCGTGCTGGAAGAACTGGTGGTGTGCGATACCATTCCGCTGAAACCCGGCGCCCCCGAAAAGGTTAAAGTGCTGAATATCGCTGACCTTTTTGCAGTAGCTATCCGCAATGCGCATGAAAACAAGAGCATCAACAACCTCTTTATTCATTCGCAGCGCAGAGATAAATAGCACACCCCCTGTCCCCCTAAAGGGGGAACCTAGGTCTGAGTTACTTTGGAAGGGGATATGTTCTTTTACAAACAATGCGGTTTAAGCTTGATAGCTTTTACTTAAAATATTTTCAGCAACCGGATGCTTTGAATAGCTTCAAAACAAACCGGTTTGTTGGACCTAAGTCTCCCCATTAGGGGGATAGGGGTACGAGTTTTTTTATTTTCTATTTCAATAACAAACAATGAAAACAATTACAATCGAAGGACAACTGAGGACCGCCTTTGGCAAATCAGCCACCCGCCAACTGCGCTCTCAGGAACTGGTGCCTGGTGTAATTTATGGCGGTGCCCAGGAAATCAGCTTTGCTGCTCCTGCAAAAGCATTTCGTAGCCTGGTTTACACTTCTAACTTCCAGATCGCTGAAGTTACCCTGGACGGTAAAACTTACCGTACCATCCTGAAAGACCTTCAGTTTGACAAAGTAACCGACGTACTGATCCACGTAGATCTGCTGGAACTGGTTGAAGATAAGAAAGTAGTAGCCGACATTCCCCTGGCTTACGTAGGTACCCCTGCTGGTGTACGTGCCGGTGGTCGTCTGGAAACCAAAATGAAGACCCTGAAGGTGAAAACCTTCCCCAAGTACCTGAAAGCACAACTCGAAGTGAATATCGAACACCTGAATGTTGGCGACAACATCCGCGTGGAAGATGTGAAATCTGAGAACTACGAGGTGTTGAACTCCCCCCGTATTCCCATCGCTTCTGTAGTTACTACCCGTGCCCTCCGTCAGGAAGAAGCGGCCGCCGCTCCTGCCAAAGGCAAGAAGTAAGTGATGCTATTTTATGAGAGGGCCCGCCTATGGTGGGCCTTTTCTGTTTCTAGTTATTGGTTTTTTTGTTTTTGTACATGAGCCTGGTTTACTAAAAACAAAAAACTAAAAACCACCAACCAAAAACCGTTTTATGAAATACCTCATCGCCTGCCTCGGTAATATCGGCGCCGAGTATGCTCATACCCGCCACAATATTGGTTTTGATGTAGCCGAAGCATTTGTACAAAAGCACGGCGGCCAGTTTCGCTCCGACCGCCTGGCATCGGTAGCCGAAATACGGTGGAAAGGACGTATTTTCATCGTCATCTGTCCCACTACCTTTATGAACCTGAGCGGAAAGGCAGTGAAGTACTGGATGGACAAGGAAAAGATCGCCCTTGAAAACCTCCTGGTGATTTTTGACGACCTGGCTATTCCGCTGAACAAGTTGCGGCTGCGGCCCGGCGGTTCGGATGGCGGACACAATGGCCTGAAGAGCATCCAGGAAAGTTTGGGTACCACCAATTACCCCAAGCTCCGTTTTGGCATCGGCAATGAATTTGCCAAAGGCAGACAGGTAGATTTTGTGTTGGGCAAATGGACGGCTGAAGAGCAGCCGTTGGTAAAACTGAAGATCGGGAAGGCTGTAGAAACCATAGAAAGCTTAGCTACGGTGGGTTTGCCCGCCACTATGAACCGGATCAATAATGTTGAGTTTGCGGTATGACAAGTGAGTGTAAATACTTACTTTAGCGTGCCAACACCAATACTGGTGAGCAGACGAACCATTGAATATATAGGATTAACGACCCTAACCTAGTTGGTATCCAATGTATTTACTCTAAACCACTACTGTAATGAAAATTTTCTGCGTAGGACGAAACTATACGGAGCATGCCAAAGAGCTTGGTAATGCCGTACCCGAAGAACCCGTTATTTTTATGAAACCAAAAAGCGCGTTGCTGCAACCGCATACGCCTTTTTACTACCCCGAATTTACCAACGAACTGCACTACGAATGTGAACTGGTTTTGCGCATCTGCAAAAACGGTAAATACATCCAGGAGAAGTTCGCCAATAAATATTACGATGCCATTACCGTTGGCATCGATTTCACTGCCCGCGACATTCAGGCGCAATTAAAAGAAAAAGGCCTGCCCTGGGAGAAAGCGAAAAGCTGGGACAACTCGGCCGCCATCGGCAAATGGGTACCCATTGCCGAAATCAAGAATCGTAAGGATATTCCTTTCCGCCTGTTCAAAAACAAGGAGCAGGTACAGAAAGGCGCCTCTTCTCAAATGATCTTTTCCTTCGATTTCCTGGTAAGCTATATCTCGCAATTCTTCTCCATTAATATCGGCGACCTTATTTTCACCGGTACGCCCGCAGGTGTAGGCGAACTGGTGGTGGGCGATGAAGTTGAAGGCTACCTCGAGGATGCGCAGTTGCTGGCGCTGGAGGTGAAGTGATTG
>NZ_MTFE01000010.1:4224696-4229834 GCF_001953305.1 Cnuella takakiae | reverse complement strand
TGATTAGTGATTAGTGATTAGTGATTAGTGATTAGTGATTAGTGATTAGTGATTAGTGAATTTTCTAAGATAGTACAAGAAGCTTGAAGAGCACCGCATACGTGGTGCTCTTTGCTTTTTTATCCGGTTGGTATTCAGCTGGTAATAATTAGCCAACGGTTTTAACCGTAGGGAGAAAGCAGCTACGGAAATGGTGTCAACCGTTTCCACGGTTTCCCTGACTTCTTTAAACCATTTTGGTGCCCATTCCCCGGTACTGCTTCCATTCAATAATCAATAATGATTAATCAATAATCTAACACTCATTACTCGTCCCTCCTCACTCATATTTCCCTTTCTTTGCTGCTAACGATTAATGCTTGCTTGATGCTTACCAACGACACCCTGCTGTACGCCTACCGGCTGATGTACAGCGCCTCGGTGATGGCCGAAACCTACGAGGCAAACCGTACCATCACCCGCTATGTGCACTCTACCAGCCGCGGACATGAAGCCATACAACTGGCAACTGCCTTTCAGCTAAAACCACAGGATTGGGTCAGCCCATATTACCGCGATGAAAGCATGTTGCTGGGTATGGGATGGATGCCCTACCAGCTGATGCTGCAATTGCTTACCCGTGCCGATGATCCTTTTTCCGGTGGCCGCAGCTACTACAGTCATCCCAATTCGCGGGATGCAGACAAACCAAAGATCATCCACCAAAGCAGCGCCACGGGCATGCAGGCCATTCCTTCAACAGGAATTGCACAGGGATTGAAGTACCAATCCATGATCCATGGTCCATGGACAGTAGACCAGTGTAGTGAGCCTGCGGTTGTGGTATGTTCCCTGGGTGATGCTTCGGTAACAGAGGGAGAGGTGAGCGAAGCCATTCAATTCGCTGTTTTGCACCAGCTACCCATCATCTACCTGGTGCAGGACAATGAGTGGGGCATTTCCGTTTCAGCAAAGGAGGGTAGGGCTATGAATGCCTTTGACTATGCAGCCGGCTTTAAGGGGTTGCAGCGGGTGCAGGTAGATGGTACTGACTTCAGGGCATCTTTCGATACCATGGCCGGCGTGGTAGAACAGGTGCGCAACAATCCGCAACCCTGGCTGGTTCATGCCCGGGTTTGCCTGCTCAACCATCACACCAGCGGGGTACGTAAAGAGTTTTACCGGACCCCCGAAGATCTGGACCTGCATGCTTCCTTTGACCCTTTACCCAAGCTGAGGGCCGACATTTTACGTAGCTATCCCCATGCGGTGGTAGAAGCTTTGGAAACGGAGATCAGGGAAACCATTGCTACTGATTTTGCCCGGGCGGTAGCCGCTGCTGAGCCCGACCCTCGCTCTGTTGCCCACCATGTTTTTGTGCCTACACCCATCAATGAGGAAAACGGGGTGCGCCAGCCCGCAGGTGCTGCTAAAGTGTTGATGGTAGATGCTGCGCTTTTTGCCATCCGCGAACTGATGGAAGCCCATCCCGAGTGCCTGCTTTATGGCCAGGATGTAGGGTTAAGGCTTGGTGGCGTTTTCCGCGAGGCGGCTACCCTTGCCGACCGGTTCGGATCGCAACGGGTGTTCAATACGGCCATACAGGAAGCCTATATCATTGGTTCTACGGTGGGGCTGAGTGCCGTGGGATTAAAGCCGATTGTAGAGGTCCAGTTCGCAGATTATATCTACCCGGGTTTCAACCAGCTGGTTACCGAAATCTCTAAATCCTGTTACCTGACCTGCGGCAAATTCCCGGTCAGTGCTGTTATCAGGGTGCCCATTGGTGCTTATGGCGGTGGCGGGCCCTACCACAGTGGCAGCGTGGAAACAACCCTGCTGTCCATTAAAGGGATAAAAGTGGCCTATCCATCCAATGCTGCCGATATGAAGGGATTGATGAAGGCTGCCTGGCATGATCCCAATCCGGTGGTGATGCTGGAGCACAAAGGCCTCTACTGGAGCAAGGTGCCGGGCACGGAAGCCGCAAAAACTCCCGAACCCGACCGCGACTATATCCTGCCTTTTGGAAAAGCTGCGGTGGTATTGGATGCAAGCGATCCGGCGTTGGAGGAAGGCAATACCCTCTGTATCATTACCTATGGCATGGGGGTGTACTGGGCAAAGGCAGCTGCGGTCTATTTCCCCGGGCAGGTAGCCATCATTGATCTGCGCACACTTTTCCCACTAGATGAAGAACTTGTTTTTGCCACCGTTCGCCGTCATGGTAAATGCCTGGTGCTTACCGAGGAGCAGGCGCAGAACTCCTTTGCCGAAGCCCTTGCCTGCCGCATCAGCAAGGCCTGTTTTTCTTACCTCGATGCTCCGGTGGAGGTGCTGGGCGCCTTGAACCTGCCTGCCGTACCCCTCAATGTTGGCCTTGAAAATGCCATGCTGCCCAGTGCGGAAAAAGTGCGGGAAAGGGTGGGGGTATTATTGGACCAGTAACCACAGGGTAGTTTGATTTGAAATGATTGATTGGAAAGTGGCTTTGGCAGCAATAAGGTGACGTTTTCTAATACGAATCAGATTGCGCAGTTCAAATCGCTTCAATCCAGTAAAGTACCACAGGTCGTTCCATTTTAAACGCCTTCAGGAGGAATATCGTCGGATATAAATTGGTAACGCACCTTTTGAGTAATGATCAAAAGTTCATAGCCTTTCGTTCAAATCATACAAATCCGCGGTTCCCTTGGTCCAATATCTGCATCAAGCCCGGCATATGGATGCTACACACCCCAATTACGGACTTGGAAGGTCACTGGAAGAGCAGTATGAAGATGTAAATTTCATCAATCCCTTGCCCCGTGCGGTAATACGGCCCACGGATTTTATGTTGCTGGATGGCGAATGGCGCTTTGCAATAGATCCCGACGACCGGGGTTTGCACGATGGCTGGCACCTGGGCTACGAGTACACCGATAATGCCCACTGGCCGGGTTCCATCGAGCAGCACCTGGCGCAGGCTAAGGGGCAGCAAACCAAATCGTGGAGCGATACCGTGGTGGCCTGGTATGAGCGCGAATTTCCGACTCCCCGCCCTGCCAATATGGACAGCGGCAGCCCGCACAGCATGCTCCAGCTCACCTTTGGCGCTTGTGGATACGAAACCCGAGTTTGGCTCAATGGCATTCCCCTGAAAACGGTGGAAGGCGAGGAGGTGCACTATGGTGAATACACTTCGTTTTCCTTTGAATTGCGCCAGGAGATCCTGCGCCCGGTAAACCGGCTTACCGTTCGTATTGCCGATACCATGGATGCCGATATTCCAAGGGGTAAACAGGAATCGCATGTATACAAACGGGGCGGCATCTGGTACCAAACCTATACTGGTGCGGTGCGCAGCATCTGGCTGGAAACCGTAGAACGCAACCGCCTCCGCAGCCGTGTGGGCGTGGTGAGTATCGTGGAAGATAAAATGGTACGTTTCAACCTGACCACCCGCATCCACGATCCGGGTCAGTATGTAATCAGGCTAAAAGTGTATGACCAGAACGGACACAGCACCCAGCCGCTGGCGCAGGATACCTATCCCATAAAACTGGAAGCAGGCCAGAAGAACCAAAGACTGGTACTGGAAATTCCCGATGCCCAAAACTGGAGCCCGGAAGCTCCCAACCTTTACCGGCTGGTGGCTCAGTTGATTGACCGCGATGGCTATGTGGCCGAAATAGAAACCCACTTTGGTATCCGGAAAATTGAAGCCCGCGGCTGTTGCGTTTACCTCAATAACAAATCGGTTTACCTCGATGGTATTTTGTATCAACCTGGTACGGCTACTTACGAGGAAATAGAAAAACATATGTATGCCATGAAAAAGCTGGGCTGCAACCTGGTGCGCATACATATTGCCGGTATCGACCCACGCATTTACAACCTTGCCGACCGCATGGGTATGATGTTATGGGTAGAAGTGCCCAGCCCGCACCGCTCCAGCGAACGCAGCCGGCAGGCGCATAAAGAAGAACTGATGCGGATGCTGGCCCTTATTGGTACCCACCCATCAGTAGTGATTTGGAGCCTGTACAACGAAGACTGGGGCGCACAGGATATTGCTACCAACCCGGAAACGCGGAAGTACATTGTCGATATCTATCACTACATGCAGATTGCCCAACCGCAGTTTCTGGTAGTTGATAACGACGGCTGGCACCACATTTCCTACGAAGGCCGCCTGAAAAGCGACCTGCTGACGGCCCACCTCTACACACCCGAACTCGGCCGGTGGAAGGAAATGCTCAACCAGTTGGTAGCTGGTCAGAATGAAGGCGTGGCTGCATTTCCTCTTGTTGTAGGTGACCCATTTTTTTACCGCAGGCATATTCCCCTGATTGTTAGTGAATGGGGCGGTTTTGGCTTTTCCGATTATGGCGGGCCCAAGGACAACAGTGCCCGTGCAGCCGATATCACCGATTTCAAACGCGAGATGCGCCAGCGGTCCATTGCCGGTGATGTGTATACCCAGGCTACCGATATCGAGGATGAAGTAAATGGCTTGATTGATGGCAAAACCGGGCAGCTCAAGGTGCCGGAAAACCTGCTCAGGTGGCGGGATCGGAAGGAGTGATTGGTGATTGGTAAAAATTTAAAAGGTAAGTAGGAAAATCAATTCCCTCCTGGCTCGGTCATGCCGGACTTGTTTCGGCACCTCCTTGTATTTACGGGTACTCCGAGAAGTGCAGAAAATCCCGATGTGCTTTTGGATGGCAGTGTTCTTAGGTTCTTTCACCCCGAACTTGTTTCGGCATCTCCTCCTGCTTGTAGGTTTGTTCAAAATAATCGGGAAGGGAAAATAATAAGCTGGAAAGTTTGAACTGCCTTAACGGAATATAAGCCGGCAATTGTTCCACGCAGCTTCTCGTTTGGCCACATCATTGAAAAATTGCACAATCATAACCTGCACTATCTTCGCAGCAAACGAATCCCAACATGGCAACAAAGATTACGGTAAACAACAACGGTTCGCTCCGCGTGGAAGGCGAGTTTGAAATTGTAGATAAAGACGGAAATAAATATGACCTTGGCGGACGCGACCTGGTATCGATCTGCCGTTGCGGTTTGTCCAAAAACAAACCTTTTTGCGATGGTTCACACAAGGGCCATTTTGAGCACGATGCAATAGCATTTGCCCTGCCTCCGAAGAAGCCAGCCCAATAAAA
>NZ_MTFE01000010.1:4212600-4224666 GCF_001953305.1 Cnuella takakiae | reverse complement strand
CGCCCGGCGTTTCCATCAAAACCTGCATCCAAGCAGCAATTTCATCCATCACATAGCCTTATCGCTGTTATCTCCAACAGCTACCACCGCACGGGCATTTGCTGCTGCCGGTATCAGTTTTACCGAACTAAATGGGGTAAGTTCCACCTGCCCGCTATCGTTTGCTGCCAGGTATCCTTTGGCTGTAACAGCCAGCGGTGTTAAGTAGCCATCTGCCACTACTGTTTTGCTTTTTCCTTTTGACAGTTTTTGCAGCACACCAACCAATGATTTGGCAGGTAAAGAAGTAGGCTGCTTGGTTCTTTTGTCAACAAAAGGTAAGGGGTCAACAGGCCCGCGGAATGTGTACACACCAAAATGCAGGTGTGCAGGCGTAGTGCGGGCATTGCCGGTGTTGCCTACCGTTCCAATCGGGTCGCCTTTGCGTACCACCTGCCCCTGTTGTACATCCTGTCGGTCGAGGTGGGCATAGTAAAGCGTGTACTCTTTTCCTTCAGGTCTGAGCCAAACCACTTTGCCGCCAATGGGCGTTTCCTGCACCCCGGTAATATAGCCATCCATGGCTGCCACCGCAGGTGAGCCTTTTTTTGCAAAAATGTCTACGCCTTCATGCCGGCGCTTGCCAGCATCGCGATCGGCACCCCAAAAGGAACCGATATTGGCCCTGGGGTCCGTTACCGGGAAGCCGATGGAAGGTCCTTCGGTGATGCTCAGTTTATATTGGCCGCCTTTCAACAACTCAGGCTGCAGCCGCAGTACATAATTACCTTCCGTTTCTACATCATAGGTAAAATACCCGGCAGCTGTATCGGCTGAATACAACAGGGAAGCCTCCGTGCCCGGCTCCTGGAGGAAGAGATCGGCATAAAGGGGAAAGGATGCATCGGTTGACCTGTCCAGTTCAAACCGCACCTGTGCTCCCTTACGTGCCTTGAATTCCAGGCCAAGTGCTATTTGCATGCTATCGGGAAAACTGCCTTTTTGCTGGTAGGGAAGGGAAATGGCTACAGGTTGCAGGAGCGCTACTTCGGCTGCCTGCTTCCAGCGTTTGCCTTCCGGCGTTTCTTCCAATTGTCGTTCGTATGCTTCGCGGGGTGTTTTAGGCCCCAGTACTACGGCGGCAATCTTACCGCAGGCGGCTTGTGCCAGCAGTACCGGGAAGGCCAAAGAAAACATCAGGTTTTTTAGGATCATGGCGTCGCATTAGGGCAAGGATAACGCCGGAAAAGGTGAAGAACTTGCTAATTGGATTTTGGTAGTTTTTGCCCGTCACGGTTGTTACACGCAAAGGTGCGGAGCAGCGAAGAGGCAAGAATTAAAATCCCTGTAGCCATACTTCTTTTTCAAGTACTGCTACAGGGATAAGCTGCCAAAATCTGAAACCACACATCCGGAATCCTAAAATGGATACCCAATCGCCAGGTTGTAAATCACGTTGCTTTTGCGCCATGCAGCATCGCGTATTTCCACTCCCTGGAACCAACGCGGATCGGCCTCCCAGGGTTTGCGCACCGGGATACCCACATCCAGGCGAATGACAAACAGCGTAATGTCGAGGCGCACACCCGCACCCACACCTACGGCCAGTTGCTTGAACCAGTCCTTGGTAAACTTGGAGCCGGGGCGTGAAGGATCTTCGTTTTTCAGCCAGATATTACCCGCATCCATAAAAAGGGCACCATAGAGCGGGCCGCTGATATGTGGCCGGAACTCGGTGTTGAACTCCAGGCGGATATCACCCGTTTGGTCGGTAAAGGTGATATCCCCTTTAGGCCGGTAGGTACCCGGACCCAGTGTGCGGCTTCGAAAGGCACGTAAAGAGTTGTTGCCGCCGGCAAAATATTGTTTTACATAAGGCAGCCGCACCGAGTTGCCATAAGGCATACCAAAGCCTGCGATGACGCGGTTGGCCCAGGAGCTTTTGGTGCCTATGCGGCGGTAATAACGGACATCCGTTTCCAGTTTGATGTACTGGTCAAAAACGGCACTAAAAATCCGCTTGGGGTCCTGAGCATTGCCGCCTCCGGTAACCAAACCGGCCACATTGCCAGCAAAATCCACCAACCCGTTAAAGTAGAACGAGTTGGTCTTTTGGATGCCTGCAGCCAGGTCGTTGTAGTTGTAGTTGTAATTGGTGCCCAGCACAAATTGCGAGTCGATAATATTGGACAGGTAGGGCTTGTTGCGGATGCTGTCGTAATACTCCTGTGTTACGTTGATGGGCTGCACATAGGTAATGCTTACAGGATTAAACTCGTGGCGTTTGCGGATGCTTTCCTGCCACACATAGCCAAAGCTGCCCCTGAAGGAGTTGAGGGTATAGAGCTTGCGGCGGTTGAGCACATCGTAGCCAAGGGTAAACTTGGTTTGCGGCATATAGCCACCGCGGGTGCGTACATCAAAAAAAGGCACCGCAAAGCGGGGGATCAGCAGGTTGGCCTCCGCACCCGTGCGGTAGGTGTTGTACCCTTTAAACTGCCCGCCAAACTGGGTTTCTGAACCAATATACCCGCTGACGCTGAGCAGCTCGCCTGCTTTGAAGGTATTGCGGTTGCGCCAGCTGAAAGAAAGCTCGATACCGTTCAGGTTATTGCTTTTGGAAGTGGTGTTTATCTCGCCACGCAGCGATTTTTTGGGCAGCGGGGTAAGGTAGTAGTAGGCATCCAGGTAGTTGCTGTCCGTAATGGGTTCAAACCGGTTTTTTACAAAACGGAACTGGTTCAGGTTGATCAGCCGGTTCAGGGTTTGGTTATGGTCGGTGCGGTTGTACAGGTCGCCGGGCCGGAACTGCATGGCATGGTCAAACAGCAAGGGGCGATACCTGTTGCGGGGATCAATTACATAATACCCGTTGTACAGCTTACCTATGTTTTTGCTGGTATCCTGTCTTGCCGCATTGAGCGTATAGCCACTGTAGATATACACGTTGCGGATGCGGTAGGGCTCGTCGGCTTCAGCAGGGGTTTCGGGCTTCAGCACCAGCCGCATATCTACTTTATTCAGCCCGTCGGTAGAATCTACCTGCGCCAGCAGGAAGTCGGGGCTAAAAAAGTAAAAGCCTCTTTCTTTTACATAAGCATCAATACGGGTGCGTTCACCCTTGATGAGGTCGAGGTCGAAAGGAGCGCCGGATTTCAGCAGGCTTTCCTTGCTGCTTTCGCGGATGGCCTGTGCCATGGCGCTGGTATCGCCCGGAAAGATCACCGAGTCGATGGTATAGCGCGGTCCTGCAATGGCCACGTATTTCACCGAACCCTTTTTGCCCTTGGTGGTGGAGTCGCCACTAACTTCGGAACGGAAAAATCCTTTGTTTTCCAGAAATGCATCCAGGTTGGTTGTATTCAGGTTCAGGTCTACTGCACTCAGCAGCACAGGCGGCTGCCCCTGCTTATCGCGCAGCTTACCCCAGAAGGAATTGGGCTTTTTGTTGCGCAGCGCATTATAGATGACCAGCTTAAACGGAATACCCAGCAGGCGGCCATTAGGCTTGGGCCGGGTCAGCCCCTGCAGATCGCTTTGCAATACCTTTTTGGTGCGTTTGTCCAGGCTGTCGGCACGCAGTTCTACCGAGGCGCCGGTATACAAATGGTCCCCATCCGGTACACTCTTGGTAACATTACAGGCGGCCAGTAAGAGTGTCATTCCGCCCAGTAAAAAATAGTTCCTACTCCTGTTCATTCTTTGTTTCTTTTTCTTCCGGTTTGGTGGCCTCAGTTTTTTCCGTTGCGTTGTTTTCCCTTCGCTGTTTGCGGCGTTCCTCGCGTTTTTTGGTGCTTTCAAAAATCTGGTTCAACCGGTTATAGTCTACCGTCATGATAAAACCCAGCCCGGTTTCGATGATGTAGCCATCCACAATTCCTTCAAAATCATTGCGGCGATAGAAGCGGAGGGCATAGCGGCCATCGCGGCTCAGTTGGTAGTTCACCGCCAGGTTGCCCGCAATATTGGAGCTCTTCTGGTTTTGCTGTGCCCCCTCCAGCAGGAAGTCGCTGCCCACACTTACCGTAAGGCGGTCGTTCAGCAGGCGTTTGCTCAAACCCACGTTCAGATCGGTGCGGGTGCGGCGGTCGCCGGTTGTATAATCATCGCTTGAGGTAACCCCAAAGTTGAGGTCCACACCAGCAATCAGGTCGCCGGCAAGGTTGTTCAGCTGTTCGGTCAGCAGCTTGCTCACACTCTGGCGGGCAAAGGTTTCGGCATTGAAGCCGCCACCGCCACCCTCGCTCTGGAAGGGATTTTCACCCACAAAGCGGTTAAGCAGGAGGATGGAAAATACCTGTTTGTTCAACTCCGAAGGTTCCTGCCGCAGCTGGGTAAGCCGGTAGTTGACTGTTTCCACTACATCGCCGCCAACGGTATAGTTTCTTTCTTTAGGCAACTGCACGTCGAAGGTGAGTTGGGGTTTCAGCAACTCGCCATCCAGGTTCAGCAGCACCTGGAACGGCAGCTTCTGAAGGTAATAACCCCTTTCTGTTGCATCCACCTGGTCGGCTACCAGGTCGAGGGGCGACGTGTTGGCTACATATATAGCGGTCATGTCCAATTGGGCATTGGTGGGCTCGCCCAGCCAGGTAATGGTGCTGCCCTTTTGCAGGTCGAAACGGCGCTGCAAAAAGTTGAAAGAAAAGCGGTACGCACCTTCGGAAACGGTATAGGTACCGGTCATGGTGATCTTGCCACTGGGGTCGATACCGGTGGATAGCTGGCCTTCGCCTTTGATGTTCAGGAAGTCGCCGTTGGCAGGATCCACCACCACGTTGAAATTGGCTTCCTTGCTCAGCGAGAGGTTTACCGCCACATCAAAACCCACCAGTTCCGATTTGTTCAGGGTATCCACCATTTTGAACAGGGAGTCGCTCAGCGGTGCGTCGAAATCGAGGAACTGTACAATGCCCTCGCGGGTAGCCACGCTGGCTTCGGTTTGGGGAATGACTACCGTAAAATCGGTTTTGTCATTTACCGACAGGGTGCCATCTACCTTGGGCTCCGACATATTGCCGCCAATATGCAGTCGGGTGGAAATGTACAGGTTGCCGAAGTAGAGGTCATTGGCCTTTTTGGTTGTGCTCAGCGCCCTGAAATCGTTGGCATTGAGGTTGAGATCGAAACCAAAGGAAGTAAAGTCGGTGGTGCGCACCGCGCCATCAATGGTAAAGGCCTGGTTGGCCGAATCGCGGATGGCAAATTTGTCGAAGGTAAGGCCTTCGTTATTGATCCGGATATCTTCGTCATCAATGCGCAACGGTCCACCCAGCGGAATGGTTACCAGGCTTACTTCGTTAAAACGAAGAGCGCCATCAATATCGGGTTTGCTGGCGGTGCCGCCTATGCTGATTTTGCCGCTGATATCGCCATCGGCCTTGCGTACAAAAGCCGCCATGGCGCCTTCGAAATTGGACAAGGCCAACCGTTGCAGGTCTACATCCAAATCAAGCCCTATATCTTCTGCCAGTTGGGTCATGGTGCCCGTAATACGGGCATCGTTGCCACGGCCACCCAAAGTGATATTGGCCTCGTAACGGTTGGCAGTATTGCTTACCACCTGCAGGCGCAGGTCGCCAATGGTGTCCCGTTGCATGCTCAGGTTGGCAATGGTAAGGTCGGAGGTAAACAGCATCTGCTTGGGCAGGGCGGCAAAGCGTACCGATCCGTCGATCACCCCATCTGCCAGCAGCGAATCAGTTTGCACAAACCCAGTTAGGGTAGCCACCCGGAAGTCGTTGAACGTAACCGTCAGCGGTTGAACGCCACTGCCGGGTGCACTTTGGATGGCCAGGCTCTGACCGTCTTTTGACAGGGTAAAGTTGTCGGCCCTGATCAGGTCGGGCGACACCAAAATCTGGTTGTTGGCAGCCACCGTCCAGCGGTCATAGTTCAGCAGCAGGCTGTCGGGTGCCAGCGAAAGGCGGTACACGCCATTGGGCTGCATCTGAAACAGGCCTGCCAGCCGGTATTTATCCTTTTCCTGCTGGTCTTCCAGGTTGAGGCCGAAATTGATATTGTTATTGAGCGCTGTGGCATAGAGGGTTGTGCGAAACAGTTGCAATCCACCTGCCTTGATCTGGTTCAGCTGACCCTGCAGTTGCAAGCCCTGCGCACTGGTAAATGCCCGCACATTGATGCCCAAAAGGGTGTTGCCGCCAAATGCCAGCTGGTCGCTGCGCACATTGGCCTGCATACCACTACCGGTTGCCAGCCTTCCGTCCATGTGAATAGGGTTGGTAATATTCAAACCCGGTACAAAGGCGGCATACAACTCCGATGGGGCGATGTCGGCGTTAAAGGCAAAATCGTAAGGTTGCACCTTGGGTATCGCTATGTCCGGGGTCATGTTGATATAAGGCGCAAGGTTCTGTTGAAAAACTGAGCCCAGTTCCGCCAGTTGGTACTGGCCCTCCAGTTCGGCACGGATGATATCGCTGTTGATGCGTACAAACTGGCCCGAGTCGGTGCGGCCGGCATTCAGGGCAAGGGTGTCAAGCGGCAGGCGGTTGGTACCCGAAACAAGGAGCATTTCTGTGATCAGCACATCGGCTTCCAAGTTGGCAGGATCAAGCGAGGGCATATCGCCATTGATGCGGCCTCGGAAAACAAGCGGCTGCGTGGTAAAACCAAGCGGCAGTGTTTTCACGCTATCAATCATGCCATTCAGCTTCAGCGAAGGCGTACCGTTGAAATCACCTGCCGCATTCAGGGTAAAGGCGGCATTGGCATCGCGGCTGTTGAGGCTGGCCGAGAAAGTCTGGCCATTCAGCCTGCCATCCATGCTGATGTTGCGGTAGGTATAGCCATTAAAGCCTGCAGCAGCAATATTGCCTTTGAAGTTGGTGCGGATTGTTTTGGGGTCCAGTCCCGTACCATTGGCTGAGAAAGTTGCTGAAACGGTACCGATTTGCGGGTTGCGGAGGATCTGTCCCAGCCGCAAGCCGGCTGTGCGCACGGTAGCATTGTACTGTGCCCTTACAGGGTCCGTGATGTTGGCAAAGCTGCCCCTGATGGCTGCCGAGCCCGCCGATGTGCGCAGGTTCATATTGGTGGCCAGCCGGCCCATATTGCCCCGGATGGTGCCATCCAGGTCAATGCTTTCGGGAAGGGAAATCTGGTCCTTGGGAATGGCGCCGCCACTCAGTAATTCCAGGTCGGCACGGGTGGTGTGCAGCCGCTGCAACGTAAAATCGGCACCTGCCACCGAGGGGTTCATCAGGTTGGTAAGCCTGCCCGAAGCACGAACTGCGGTATTGCCAAAGCCATCAAAATTCAGGTTGTTCACCAGCAGGTTGTTCACCGTGCCGCTGGCATTCAGGTCCATCCGCCATACATCGTTTGCATTACGGAAGGCCGGCTGAGCCGCAAGGGTGGGCACAAAGGTGAGGATGTCCTTAACCTGCACCCGGCTGTCGTCGATATCAATTTCCATGCGGGTAGCCGGGAAATTGTTGGTCAATGCCTCATAAGAGGAGTATTTCAACACCAGGTCACGTTTCAGTTCGGTGCCCGGTGTTTTGATGTAAAGGTCTTTAAGGTGTGCGCCATTGTAAGCATAGAGCAGGTCGCCACGCAGTTCCTGCAGTTTAAACCCGCTTTTTTCCTCCATCTGCCCGCGGGTGATGCGGGTGGCAATGGTATCGGTGGACATGATAAAGTTATCCGCATGCAAGGTCAGGCCCCTGGCATCCAGGTGGGCATAGTCCATACCGCGGGTGAGGCGGGGTTCGTTATCGTTGTCGAACTTAATATTGTTGTTATTCAGCCTGATGCTGCCTACCCGGAAATTCCAGCCCTGTGTTTGCTGGGCGTCCACTTCCTGTTTTACCTCTTCTTCCACCACCTTGGCCGCAGCGGTCTTGCCCATGCGGATGGCCGCCGTGGTGTTTTCCAGTATCAGGTCCTCAAGCATTACCGTGTTGTTGGTCATATCCAGCTTGCGGCCGGTGGTATGCAGGCGGCCCAGGTTCAGCACGGTATAAAATGCCGATACATCATTGGCGTAATCGAGGTTGATCTTCGATAGGGTAACATCGCCAATCCGCAGCTGCATGGGTGTGGGAGCAGCGGCTTCGGCCACGTCTTTAACGGCAGGTTCGGGTGTGGCCAGTGGCTTTGTTTGCTTGATCACTGCTGTAAGATCGCTGATGGCTACCGAGGGAATGTCGTAATAGAAGGCACTGGGGTTGATGCTGTCCATCCGGGCTTCGGCAGCGCCGATGCGCACCCGCATATTGTTGCCCGTAACATCATCGTTCAGCTGGAACACAATATTTTCCAGGTTGAACTTATTCAGCGCCATTTTCATGGGCGCTGAAGCAGCAGCCGTGTCTACCGTAGTGGTTTTGGGTGCAAAGGCATCTACAATAAACTGGAAGTTGAACGTGGTATCGGGCAATACTCTTTTGATCTTGGCGGTAAGGTCTTCCACCACCAGATCGTTCACTTCCAGTTCACTGTTGAACAGCTTCATGAGGGCCAGCCGGGCCTTGATGGTACCACCGGAAACAAGGGTATCCTTGGTGCGGTCTTCAATATATATATCCTTCAGGTGGATGCGGCCGGTAAGGCCAAATCCAACCGAGCCGATATCTACACGGGTCTGGAGTTTGTTTTCCAAAAAGCTTTCAGCTCTTGCCGTCAGGAATCTCTGCACCGGGGGTGTCAGGATCAACAGGAAGATCACTACTACAAAAAGCAGCAGGAAGAGGACGGTCTTCAGGAGAATGCGGGCGATTTTCAAGGTTATGGGCTTGTGATGCACTTCTGTTTGCATGCTATAAGTTAACTACGGTGGTAGCCCGTCGCAAATACCAGACCTTGCAGAAGCGGAAAACTGTTGCCTTGAATCCCAAAGCTGTTGATAAAGAAGAGGTTTTCGTGTGGAGAAAGTTCTACGGAATACCTTTCCTGGCAGTTGACGGCTAAATGGACTGGTTGGGACAGGGGTAAATAAATGCCCCGGCAAATGCGGGGCATCAAAAGTTTATTGGTAATTCATGGTGCTGCACTCATGAAAACAGGAGCAGGTCCTCGCTCGGTTAATTGCAGTTCTGAAATCACCTGCCGAATCAATTCGGGGTTGTCGGTACCCTGTACCTGCCACCCGGCAGGGCTTTTCTCAGCAATGATACGGGGCGCAACATCCTTTCGGGAGGGGTTTTCTGCAGGACTAAGTTCAGCCCTTTCATTGTCACACTGCACCCGGTAACCAACCGGTGCATGGTTCACAAACAGCACGGTAGAAAACGTTTCCATAGTAAGGGTTTGAAACCATAATGTATTCCAATGCTGTACCTGAAATGCTTTCCTCGAAAGTTTTACCAATTTCCTATCACTTGTCTTGTTGCGCAACTGTAGGCGATCCTGCAAATAGCCTGGCAAAATTGGGTGTGGCCGTATCGGCTACGGTGCTGTCGTTTTTCTTATAAATAAAATAGGCTGCCAGGTGTTTTTCCGCCGCAACTGCTTGCAAAGCCTTAGTCAGTCCCATTACCATCAATGCATTGTCCCAGGCATCGGCAGTAATTGCGTCGGGCGCCCAAACCGTTACCGCTACCAGCTCGTTCTGCACCGGGAAACCGGTACGCGGGTCCAGCAGGTGGGTGATGGCCTTATTGCCACTCAGGTAATACCTGCGGTAGTTGCCCGATGTGGTGAGGGCGCCGCTATCCAGCCGGAGGTAGCGCTGCAGGGGGGCGCCGTATGATTCGGCGGCTTCCGGGCTTTCCACGCCAATGGCAAAAGGCTCGCCTGAGGGTTGTTTACGGCCATTTACCCGCAGTTCTCCGCCTATTTCCACGAGGTAATTGGTTACCCTTTTTGCTTCCATGAAACGGGCCAGCACATCCACGCTATAGCCCTGCGCAATGCCGTTGACATCCACCTGCAGGCAGGGTTTTGCTTTACGCACTTTTTCCCCTTTAACCCTTAAAAGCCGGTACCCTGTGCAGCTGCGCAGTTGTTCGATTAGCGTTGGGTGGGGTGGTGTCGTGTGTTGTTTGGCCCCAAAGCCCCAGGCTGTGATCAGGGGCAGGATGGTAAGGTCGAAAGCACCATCCGTGCGCCGGGCAATGGCCTGCCCTTTTTGCAGCACGGCAGACAGGTGCCGGTCGGCAGCAAACTGCTTTTCCGCGGCGTTCAACGCATTGATCCTGCTATGGCTTTTGTAAATAGAAAGTGAGCTGTCAAGCGAGGCTAGAATGCTATCGCACTGCAACCTGGTTACCAGGCTGTCCTCCGCATAATAGATCACCGACCAACTGGTTCCCTGGGCCTTCCCGCGCAGCTCGTAACGGTGCCATTCGGCAGGGGGCAGCAGCAGGCGCAGCAGCAAAAGCAGGGGCATCAGGAGGAACATAGCAGGAATAGAAATTATGGATTTCGGGTAAAAGGGGGTGAAAAAAGGAACCGGCTACTCAATATCTTCTGCTGGCATCAATGTATTGGGTTGGTTTTTCCCTGCCCAGCTTAGTACGGCCAGGCCCAGTACAGAAGCAATGGTGGATGCGGCAAGAATTGCCATTTTCGATTCGTTGGTATGGGTAGCGTCGTCAAATGCCAGCAGGGTAATAAAGATGGACATGGTAAAGCCAATTCCTCCCAGGATGCCGGCGGCAAGCAAGTGCTTCCATGTAACTTCCCCGGGCAGGCGGCTCCAGCCAAAAGCAACGGCCATTCCGCAAAACGCCATGATGCCAATGGGTTTGCCTGCCACCAGTCCCAGCATGATGCCCAGGCTATTGGGGTTTTGCAAATCGCTGAACCAGGTATTGGAAATGATGATGCCTGTATTGGCCAGGGCAAATATGGGCAGCACAATAAAAGCCACGGGGTAATGCAGTGCGTGTTGTACCCGGTAGGAAAGCGATTGCTCATCGCCATTGCCAAAGGGCATGGCAAAGGCCAGCAGCACGCCTGCAAGGGTAGCATGAACGCCGCTTTGGAGCATGCAATACCACAGGCCAATACCCAGCAGCACGTACACCCATATGCGGTACACCTTCAGCCGGTTGCACAAAAAGGCAAGTGCCCAGAAACCCAAAGCGCCTAGCAGGTACAGCAGTTGCAGGCTCTTGGTATAGAAGAATGCAATGACGAGAATGGCACCCAGGTCGTCGATAATGGCAAAAGCGGTAAGGAAAACCTTGAGTGCATAAGGCACTCGTTTGCCCAGGGATAGGATGCCAATGGCAAAAGCAATATCGGTGGCCATGGGAATGCCGCCGCCATCCTGTGTGGGCAAACCATAGTTGAATGCTAAGTGAATCAGAAAGGGAAATACCATTCCACCGAGCGCGGCAAAAAGAGGCAGGGAGGCATTCCGGATACTTGAAAGTTCACCTATATAAACCTCTCTTTCTATTTCCAGCCCTACCAGCAAAAAGAAAATGGTCATCAGGCCATCGTTGATCCAGTGTTCAACAGATAGTTTGAGGTGAACGCCCGGGCCATCAAAACCTACTTTCTGGTGGAAGAAGTCAACAAAATCCTGCCCAATCAACAAGTTGGCCAGCAGCAGGCTGATGATGGTGGTACCAATTAAAACATATCCGGAAGCGCGTTCGCTTTGAAAAAAGTCCTTGAACAGTCTGGTAATCTTCATGATCGGTCGGGGGTTATGGGGCACTGCCGCGAAGAAATAAAGAATGCCCCATTCAGCCCAGTAAAGTTTATCATGGGCGGATTGGCGGCCATTTACACCCGCTATTAAAAGCATACCTTCTTTGCTGCTGCTGAAATCCAGGGCCGCCTTCCCGATTAGTGGCTGGCCTTGATTATCTTTAAAGCACAACCCTGATTGTATGAACCCAGAGCGCCTTTTTACCCAGGCCGGCAGGCTGTTTCATTTCACCTATGGCAGCAAACAGGTGGCCTGCAACTACTATTTTACCAGGGTCAACCATAATTCGCCCGCCGAAAAGTTATGGATGAATATCCTCTTTCACTGCGGGGAACGCAAGGAGGTATTCGAATTGACCATCGAGCAGCCCGAGTCCATCCTCTTATTCCGTCCCAAGCTGGCGCTGGACCTCAAAGTGCAAAAATTGGTAGAGCTGTATTTGACGCAGTTTTATAGTT
>NZ_MTFE01000010.1:4189492-4212590 GCF_001953305.1 Cnuella takakiae | reverse complement strand
CGGGAAAGACGGGAAAGACGGGAAAGACGGGAAAGACGGGAAAGACGGGAAAGGAAGTTGTGACTTCGGAAGGTACGCCATAACTCCGGTCTGTAGTGTCTGTCATGCCGAACTTGTTTCGGCATCCCCTCGTACACACGAGTGCTCCGATGAAAGCAGGAGATGCTGCGACGTCAGCATGACAGAAACTTTTCATTTTGCCTCCTGCATCTTTTTCCCACGCCATTCTTCTGCCCACAGAGCTTTTAACCCAAACAAAAAACGGCCTGCTGCGACGCAAGCCGTAGAAAAAAGGATGGCCCAAACTGCAAGTTAAATACTTGCGGACGGTTCCTGCTTGGGCAGGGTAACCACCCGGCCGGTAGGCATATTGCCTTCGGCTTCGTTGATGCGCTGGTGCACGGCATTGCTGGCAACAAACAGGGCAAATGCCATGATGGCCGTGTCCTTGAGCAGGTTTACAAATGCCTGTCGTTGCATGTCCACATCACCTGCATTGAGGTAGTTGGGCAGGTGGATGGTGAGTACAAAAACCAGGAGGAGCGCCGCCAGCATATAACCGGCCAGCTTCACCAGTTTGTTGGTGAGAAAGGCAACGGCAGCAAGGATGAAGGCAGCTCCTGTGAAGTACACCCAAACAAGGCCGCCCGGTACCCAATCGGGTACATAAATCAGCATCATCTTGGGTTGCAGGAAATGGTACACACCAAAAACAATCATGACAATGGAAAGCAGGTAAACAGCAGTGCGGGAGATGAAGTGCTCGTTCATAGTTGTAGATTTTAGGGGTGAGTCAACTAACGAACGGTAAGGCACCTTTAAGTTACACTAGTTTATTGGCGATACCTGCGGATGAGACGGGAATAATTTTGCAACCGGTGAAGTGCAGGATTATTCAAGGATTGATAGAAGGGTAGGTGTTGCAACACGCATGTTTGCGCAAAGTGCGGCTTGGCGTACAACTCTTCTACTTTGTCTTTTGTTGGCTTGCAATTGCGGTGGGAACTAAGCAGGAAATAATGAAGTGCATTTTATGTCCGTGCTTACAGTGGATGCATCAAAACGAACTTGAGTTAACGGAGTATATCGCAAATGAACAGCAATTTGTAACTGACTATCTGCCAGGTAAAGGCGCCTGGACCTATCACCTGAAACTACCCGAAACAAAAGATTTGAAAGGTAAGTGGGGTGATATAAAAGTAATGGGCACCATTGATGGCTTTGATATTGGTTGCAAAAACCTGATGCCCAAAAAAGGCGGTAAATGAATTGCTGTTTATGGAGCTATCCGGAAGGCGATCAACAATACAAGCGGCGATACTGTGATCGTAACTTTATACCTGAAACCTACAAGCAATACAGATGACCATACGAAGATCCTGGAATGTTTTCAGGATGCTGCTGTCATGAAGCAGTTTGCTGCATTGCCTGGAAAAGAGCTGAAGGCAGTACTTGCCGATATCCTCTCACAGGGAAGTGATGCACTGCAGGTGAAACGAAGACTTTACTTTATCAGTGAGCTTGAACAAATAGTGCATAAAGACGACGGACAACAGACGACAGACTACAATGTCATAACGTCGTCTATTGTCCATCGTCCATGGTCCTTCCCCTATCCCCTGTTGTACAACCAGGTCCACTTTTGCAATAGGTCTTCCGCCGCCTCATTCAACTGGCCGGGTACCAGGCGCCAGGCCCAGTTGTTTTGACCTTGGCCGGGCATATTCATCCGGCTGTTTTCGTCCAAGCCCAGCAGGTCCTGTAAAGGCAGTATGGCGGTTTTGGCCACCGAGGCATAAGCCATCTGTGCCAGTACCAGGTGCACCTCGGCAGCCGAGATGGCGCGGCCTGTATATGCTTCAAGGCGGGCGCGGGTATCTTCATCGGCTTCGGTTTGGTACCAGCCACGGGTCGTGTTGTTGTCGTGCGTGCCGGTATACACCAGGAAGTTGGGTCCATAGTTATGCGGGATATAATCGGAGCGGGGCATCTCCTCGCCAAAGGCAAAAAGCAGGATCTTCATACCCGGCAGCCTGAACTGGTCGCGCAGGTCAGTAACGGCTTTATTGATCTCACCCAGGTCTTCGGCTACAAAGGGCAAGCTGCCCAATGCCTCCTGAACCGCAGTAAAGAAAGCCGCGCCGGGGCCGGGTTTCCACGATCCTTCTTTGGCAGTTGCTGCCGCTGCAGGCACCTCCCAGTAATCGGCAAAGGCCCTGAAATGGTCAATGCGTACAAGGTCAAACAATTCGGTGTTGCGCTGCAGCCGGTCAATCCACCAGGCAAATCCTTCCTCCTCGTGCGCATCCCAACGGAATACCGGCATCCCCCATAGCTGCCCATCGGCACTAAATGAATCGGGCGGCGTACCTGCCACGCCGGTCATGCCGCCTTCCTCGTCGATAGCAAAAAGGTGGCGGTGCGCCCATACATCTACCGAATCATAACTCACATAAATGGGCAGGTCGCCAATAAAGCGGATGCCATGGCCATTGCAGTAGCTACGCAGCGCCTTCCACTGTCGGGCAAAATGCCATTGCAGCCACTTTGTTTTTTCCAGTTCCCTTTCCTGCAGGGAAGCAAGCAGGGTTAATGCCTTTGCATCCCGGTTCATGTATTCTGCCGGCCATTGAAACCAGGCTTTGCCGCCCTGTTCTTTTTTCAAAGCCACATACAGCGCAAAGTCGTCCAGCCAGTCTTTTTCCTCACCACAAAATTGCTGGAAGGCCTGCCGCTCCTGTTCGCCTGCCTGCTCACGGAATCGCACATACGCTTTTTCGAACAGGTCTTGTTTGATGCTTTCAGCAATGGTATAGTCCACCTTGCTTTGGCCTTCCGTCATGGCTGCCCTGATTTCTTCTTTGGATAACCAGCCCTCATCGGCAAGGGTTTTCGGACTGATGAGCAGGGTATTACCTGCCCGGCTGGAAATAGAGCTGTAGGGCGAGTGGCCCTGTCCTGCTTCCGTAGGGTTCAGCGGCAGCAGTTGCCAGTATTTCTGGTTGCTGCGAAACAGGAAATCGGCAAAGAGGTAAGCGTCCTTACCCATATCGCCAATGCCATAAGGGGAGGGCAGTGAACTGATATGGAGCAGGATACCCGCGCCACGTTCATTGTCGAGCAGGTGCCCTTTCAATACAGCTAGCGGCAACTTCGTGAAAAGTCCCTGAACCGGGATGATGCTGTCGAA
Source organism: Cnuella takakiae (assembly GCF_001953305.1). Taxonomy (GTDB): domain Bacteria; phylum Bacteroidota; class Bacteroidia; order Chitinophagales; family Chitinophagaceae; genus Flavisolibacter; species Flavisolibacter takakiae. The sequence continues at coordinate 4,209,400 of NZ_MTFE01000010.1, read as the reverse complement.
TGGTTCGGTAGCACCTGTTAGCAATACATCCCAGTCTTCGGTTGCCTGTTCAGGCAGGTTGATGCGGGTATCGGCCCAATCCAGTTCCAGTACAGTTTTCGATTGTTCCAAACACAGCGATGCAAGGTGCAGGGGCGCTGCAATTACATACACCAGCTGGCGATGTCTTCGGGCAAAGGCAAGGACATGATCCTTGTATTTGCCGGTTACTTCCAGGGGCAGGTAATCACCTTCGGTAAACAGATAAGGTTGCTTATTGCGCAAGGCAACCAACTGTTGGGTAAGCCACAGTTTGATGCGTGCATCAAAACGGTTTTCCCACAACTCAGGTAACAAGGCTGCTGCATCCGCACCTTCAAAAGATTGCAAAGCTGCCATGCGTTTTCCATAGTCGGCTGCCCTGCGGTTGTCGGGGTCTACCAGGCTGAGGTCCCAGAACTCGCAGCCCTGGTACACATCGGGCACGCCGGGACAGGTAAACTTCAGCAGCACCTGCACCAACGAGTTGGCAATACCTGCATCGGAAATCAATTGGTGAAAAGGTTGGAAGCTTTTCCAGAATGCCCCTTTGGGTTGCAGCAGTTGCACTGCAAAGTTTTTGGCAGCGCCTTCGTATGCTTCATCAGGCCTGGTCCAGTTGGAATGACGCTTCGCTTCGCGCAAGGCTTTTTGTAAATATTCCTGCAGCCTGTTTGCAAAATCATCTTCATCCATGCCGGGCATAGGATAAGCACCGGCAATGGTTTGGTAAATGAAGTATTCATCATTGGCATCAGGCGCTTCCTCTTTTTTCAAGGGTGCATTGAGCTCCTGCCATTCCTGTACTTTCTCCAGCCATTGTTCGGGTATGTCGGTCAGCACATTGAGCCTTGCCCGTACATCTTCGCCCCGCTTTGTATCGTGTGTGGAAGTGCCGTTGAGTGCATAGGGCCATTGCTCCTGTCGTACCTGCATCTGCCGGTGGAAGTCCTGCACCGATGTGCCAAAAGCATCGGGTGCATCCCCTACTTCGTTGTGGCCAATGAAGCGGTTGTAGGTATACATGATGGTATCCTCCACACCTTTGGCCATCAGCGGTCCGGTAAACTGCATACAGCGCTGGAAAAAGTGTGCGGCTCGCTGGTTGTATGCTTCATTGCGTAGCGGCGGCAGGTGCAGCAACACATCTTCCAACACGCCGATGGCTGCAGGTTTGGCTGCATTGGCCTTGCGCATGCTGGAAAAGATTTTGTGCACGGCTCCGGCTTCTTCCATCGACAAGGGAAAGCCATTGCCATAAAAGCGGTACACCGGGCAGTGAATCAGGAACTCCGCCAGTGCGTTCTTCAGGTCTTCACGGTGTATATGTGCCAGTGCTTTCCGGTCCACCAGGTTTGCATCCATGAACAGGTGAAAAAGGTTATCCAGTTCACCGGCCATATGTTCAAAGAGGATGTAGGATTTTTTATCGTGAATCTGGCTGTGCACATCCTGGCTGTCATCGGAAAGCTTGCAGTAAAAACGCGTAAATGCTGGCTCGCCCTTTTGGTTGGTGAGCAGGTTGTTTACCTGTGCCAGGAAGTCGTAGCCGCTGCTGCCTTCAATTGGCCAGTAGGCGGGCATGTCTTCGCCGGGCTCCAGGATTTTTTCCACTACGATATAGGTTTCCTCACCGGTCATTTCGCGGAGCCGCTGCAGGTAGGAGGTGGGGTCGTACAGGCCATCAATGTGGTCGATGCGTAAACCCTGGAACACTTCATCCTGCACCAGTTGTTTGATCAGGGCATGGTGTTCCACCAAAACCGCTTCGTCCTGTATGTTCAGGCAGATCAAACCGTTTACAGTAAAAAATCGCCTGAAATTAATCTGGTAATCGGTTTCCTGCCAGTGGCAAAGGCGGTACGCCTGTTCAACAGCAATTGCTGTGAGCAGGGCTTTGTTGCTGTTGGCTGCCTGGATGTTTTGCTCAATGGCTTTGACAATAGCTTTGTTTTGCAAAAGGGACTGGAACTGTTGCAGCCAATCCTGCCATTGTGCAGCAAAGCTTTCCTTTTCTGTTACACCCAGCAGTGTTTCCAGTTGTGTCAGCAGCTGTTGTACGCCCTGCAATTTCTTGCCACCACTTTCCAGCAGGTTAGCATAGGAGCGTGGATGAACCGGGTATTTGCTATCGTAGTATTGCAGGTATAGTTTGCCGTCCTGCAGTGCAAGCTTCAGTTCCCCTTTTTCAATCACCGCATCAAGGGTGTCGCCTAAAAAGGGAACCATCAGCTGGCCGCCCTGAAGTGCATTGTCCCATGCAATATCAAAGAAGGGCGCATAATGACTTAGTGGCCCTTTCTCCAGCACATCGGCAAGCCACGGGTTCCGGGGGTCGAAAGCCATGTGGTTGGGTACAATATCCTGCAGCCAGCCAATACCATCCTGTTGCAGTTTTTGGGTGATGTTGCGCAGCTGTTCTTCTGTGCCTATTTCGGGGTTTATGCGTAGTGGATTGAGCGCATCGTATCCATGCGTGCTGCCCGGTGTAGCTTCAAAGATGGGCGAGGCATAGATTGTGCCCACCCCCAATTGCTTCAGGTAGTCGCGTGTGCGCTCCAGGTCGGAGAGCGTAAAGTCTTTATGAAATTGTATGCGGTAGGTTGATTTCGGGTTGTACATGGTGAGTGGTGAATGGTCAATGGTCAATGGACAATGGTCTACAGGCTTTTATATGGCTTCATAAACCAATATTGATTCTGGTTGCACCTGCACTTCGGTAGTGGCATTTTCAGGGGCAGCTTTTGGGCCACCCCATTGTGGTGATGCGCTGTCGAAGATTTTTTGGTATTGTGCTTGTTCGCCGGGTAGTTTAAAGCTTTGCGCCTGCTGCGAAAAGTTCATGAGGCATACCAATGCATCCTGTCCATTGGTTCGAAACAGCACCAGGCAGTTTCGTTCTTTATCGCCAGCTACACTTAAGCCCTTGCGAACAGTGCTCCGTAAAACAGGATGTGTTTTGCGCAGCTGTATCAATCCCTGGTAATAAGCAAGCATGGTTTTGTGCGGGGTTTTTTCCAGCAACTGCCATTGGAGTTTGGATTGCTGAAAGGTGTTTGCATCCACCGGGTCGGGTGCTTCGCCCTGTGCGTGGAAAGCGGCAAATTCTGCCTTCCTGCCTTTGCGCACAGCTTCGGCAAGTTCGGCATCGGTATGGCTTACGAAATATAAAAATGGATTGGGCTCGCTCCATTCTTCACCCATAAACAACATGGGCAAATAAGGGCTAAAGAGTACCGCTGCTGCCAGCAGTTTTTGCAGCTCAACCGAGTGCAGGGTGCTGGTACGTTCGCCCAGCATGCGGTTGCCTACCTGGTCGTGGTTTTGGGAAAATACAATAAACTGTTTGCCCGGGTTATCCAGTGCCGGGATGCCAAACTTTTTATTGCGGTGCGGTGAGTACTGACCATCGTACACGTATGCGTCGCGGTAGGCTTTTGCCAGGTGTTCGATGCCATTAAAATCGGAATAGTACCCCGTGGTTTCGCCGCCTGCTGTTATGCGCAGGGCATGATGAAACTCGTCTACCCATTGTGCGTCCATGCCATAGCCGCCTTTTTCCTGCGGGTTGATAAAGCGGGTGTCGTTGAGGTCCAGTTCTACAATCAGGAAATGCGTACGCCCTGTTTCCGCCATCAGGACATCGGTTGCTTGTTTTATTTGCTGCAACAGGTGTACCGCGCTGAAGTCCTTGATGGCATGCACGGCATCAAGCCGCAGTGCATCGATGTGGAAATCGCGGAACCACATCAGGGCATTCTCAACAAAATAGTCCCGCACGCCATCACAATACGCATCGTCGAAGTTGAGTGCATTGCCCCAGGGTGTTTTGTATTTCTCTGTAAAATAGGGCCCGTAAATTCCCAGGTAATTGCCTTCGGGACCCATATGGTTGTATACCACGTCCAGGATCACGGCAATGCCTGCGTCATGACAGGCCTGCACCAGTTGCTGCAAACCTTCTGGCCCGCCATAGGTGTTTTGCACCGCGTAAGGAAACACGCCATCATAACCCCAGTTGCGGCCACCAGGGAACTGCGCTACGGGCATGATCTCGATGGCATTTATGCCAAGCGATTTGAGGTAAGGCAGTTTGGCTGCAATGCCCGCAAAATTGCCTTCTTCGCTAAAGGTGCCGGTATGTAGTTCATAAATGATATAATCTTCCAGGGGCAGGTTTTGCCAGTTATGATCCTGCCAGTTGAACCCCTCCAGCTGCACCACCTGCGAAGGGCCGTGTACGCCTTCGGGCTGGTAGCGCGACGCCGGGTCGGGGAAAGGCTGGCCATCATCAACCGACAGCTTGTAGCGGCTGCCTGCCTGTAGCCTGTTGGTAGTAAGCGTCCAGTACCCTTGTTCGGCGGGCTGCAATGCTGTTGTTTCGGTACTGCCTTCGGGGTGCAGGGTTAGCTTATTTGCCAGTGGTGCCCATACCACCAATTGCGTTTGTTCCTTGCCATCAGGCCATGCGCCCGGTCTTAGCTCTTTGTTCATGTGCCTTTCTTTGTTGGGGGGTTAGGGGACAATGTAATACCACTACCGACCTGCCGGCAACGGGTATGTGGTCGCCGGCCTTGTAGGTGGTGCCATCTTCGGGCAACTGGTCCATGCTGGTATCGAGTATGCGCTGCCAGGTGGCGCCATACTTTTCCGAGGGCAATACATAGTCCAGCGCATCGTGGTATGCGTTGAAGATGATGTAGAAGCTGTCGTCAATAATCTGCTCACCTCTCGGGCCAACCGAACGCAGGCCGCGGCCGTTGAGGTAAACGGCCAGGGAGCGGGCAAAATCCTGGCTCCAGTTTTCTTCGCTCATTTCCAGCCCTTCGGGCAAAAACCAGGCAATGTCTTCCAGGCCTACCCCTTTTATAGGTTGCCCTTTAAACCAGCGCCTGCGGCAAAACACCGGGTGGTTTTTGCGCAGGTGAATCAGCTTGCGGGTAAAAGCCAGCAGGTCCTTGTCGGCGCTGGTCCAGTTGAGCCACGATATTTCATTATCCTGGCAATAGGCATTGTTGTTACCCCTTTGGGTGCGGCTGATTTCGTCGCCTGCCACCAGCATGGGTACCCCTTGCGATAAAAACAGCGTTGCCAGGAAATTGCGTTTCTGCCGGTTGCGCAACTCCATAATTTCCGCATCGTCTGTTGGCCCCTCGGTGCCATGGTTCCAGCTTCGGTTATGGCTTTCGCCATCATTATTGTCTTCGCCGTTTTCGGCGTTGTGCTTTTCGTTATAACTCACCAGGTCGTGGAGGGTAAAGCCATCATGTGCCGTAATGAAATTGATGGAGGCTGTAGGCCGCCGGTAGTCTTCCTTGTACAGGTCGGAGGAGCCGGTAAAGCGTTCCGCAAACTCACCCAGCATGCTTTCGGCACCCCGCCAGTAGTCGCGGATACAATCGCGGTACTTGCCATTCCACTCGGCCCAGCCTGGGGGAAATTTGCCTACCTGGTAGCCGCCTTCGCCGATATCCCAGGGCTCGGCAATCAGCTTTACCTGCGAGATCACCGGATCCTGGTGGATGATATCGAAAAAAGAGCCCAGCCGGTCCACTTCGTGCAGTTCGCGGGCAAGGGTAGAGGCCAGGTCGAACCGGAAGCCATCCACATGCATTTCCAGTACCCAGTAGCGCAGGCTGTCCATGATGAGGCGAAGCACATTGGGCATCATGGCATTGAGCGTGTTGCCCGTGCCGGTATAATCCATATAGTACCGCCCTTCGTGGAGGCGGTAATAAGAGGCATTGTCAATACCGCGGAACGAAAGGGTTGGACCGAGGTGGTTGCCTTCGGCGGTATGGTTGTATACCACGTCCAGGATCACTTCGATGCCGGCACGGTGGAGTTCTTTCACCATGGTCTTGAACTCCTTGACCTGTTCACCGGGTTCGAGGCTGCTGCTGTAACGTACATCAGGCGCAAAAAAGCCGATAGAGTTGTAACCCCAGTAGTTGGTGAGTCCTTTATCCACCAGGTGCCTGTCGGCAACAAAATGGTGCACGGGCATCAGTTCAATGGCCGTTACGCCAAGCTCTTTAAGGTATTGGATGGTGATGGGATGCGCCAGTGCCGCATAGGTACCCCTGATCTTTTCCGGGATGCCGGGATGCTGCATGGTAAAGCCCCGCACATGGGTTTCGTAAATAATGGTATGGTGGTAAGGTATATCGGGTGCCTTTACATCTTCCCAGTTGAAGTGGGAATCCACCACTACCGATTTGGGGATATAAGGAGCGCTATCCGAATCGGAGAAACTCAGGTCGGCATCGGGGTGGCCCAGCTCGTAGCTAAACAGGCTGTCGTGCCATTTGATGGTGCCGGAAATAGCCTTTGCGTAGGGGTCGATCAGCAACTTGTTGGGATTGAATCGGTGCCCGTTTTCCGGGTCGTAGGGGCCATACACCCGGTAGCCATACAGTTGGCCTGGTTTAAGGCCGGGCACATAAACATGCCATACATGGTTGGTGCGTTCCTTTACGCGGATGTTAACGGCTTCGTGTTCCGGGTGATTTGTTTCAAAAAGACAAAGGTCAACACCAGTGGCGTTTTCGGCATATAGGGCAAAGTTGACGCCCGCGCCATCCCAGGTGGCACCCAGCGGGAAGGGTGCACCTGGGTAAACGGCCAGCGACCTTAGGTCAGGATCTTTTATGGTTGTTTGCATATGTTAAGGGTTGTGCCTGTGCTGTCGGCGGCATATTCGACAATTTTCCTGCCAGCCCTGCCGCTATTATCGGGAATGTAGTGGGGCAATGCCTGTTACCGATCAGCCTGTACCATGCCTGGGTGTGGGTAGTAAAATCAACAATGAACTTAGGCCCGTTCGTTGGCTGCCTGCAAAGGGCATATCTTTGCCGGCCGGCCCGCAGCTAACCAAAACACCGGGTGAAAACGAGCATGAACGAACAGGAATTTCTGCAGGCAATACAACAGGAAGCACAGGCCGCTGGTATCAATCCCCTGCTTTTGGTTGCAGGTATTGAAGGTTTGTATACGTTTCGGGAAGTGCCCGCACAGGAGTTGAACTTTCAATTACTCGATAGTCTTATCCTTACCATTTTTGCCCTGCGTGTTGGCGATACCTTCGACACCATTGCAAGGCAAAACATGGAGGCCTCCAACCTGGAAACAAGGGTCAAAGCCGAGTGGGAACTAACCGAGATGGACCCTGCGGAAATCCAAAAGACAGGTGATGCATTCCTGGCTTCTTTTGCAAAAATGGTAGGCGACAGTTCACCTGTAAGGCGTTACCACCGCAAGGCGCTGGAAGTAGCGGCCATGGAAATTAAAAAGGCACAGGTGCAATTTGAAAACAACAGCATTGGCGCCATTGTATTTGAAATATGCAGGGGCCGACTGAAGGATAACCTGCACCTGGCAGCCCTTTTCGGACGATAGACCATAGTCCATGGTCCATCGTCCACCTGACCATAATCATGGCCGCATTAATCTTTGCTCAGTGAATGCGTTTGGGTGGCTGTAGTATTTTACCTGCATCCTTTCCTTAACCCCAATACGTTTGCCATGAAAAAGATCATTCTTGCCTTTGATGGCATCATGTTTTCCGAAGGCGCTTTTGCTTTTGCCCGCCGTATGAACGAGCTGGCCCCTGTGCTGGTGGTAGGTGTTTTTGTACCCCAGGTGAGCTATGCCGGAATGTGGAGTTATGGCGTCGTAGCCGGTGCGCCTTCTTACCTGCCGCTGCAGGAAACAGAAACCGGCGATATCATCCGACAAAATATACAGCGCTTTGAAACCCTATGCCAGGAAAACGGCATGCGCAGCCATGTGCATAAAGACTTCTTTGATTTTGCCCTGCCCGAACTACTGCGTGAAACCCGCTTTGCCGACCTGCTGGTTATCAGCAGCGAACAGTTCTACCAGCACCTGGGCGATGAGCCTGCATCCGATTATATGCGCGAACTGCTCACAAAAGCCGAGTGCCCTGTGGTGATCGTGCCCGAAGATGTTTGTTTTCCCACCAAAACCATACTGGCTTATGATGGCAGCGCTTCTTCGGTGTATGCCGTTAAGCAGTTTGCCTACCTTTTCCGCGAGCTTTCGCTCAACGAAACCCTGCTGGTGTTTATGAAAGAAGATGCGGATGAAAAGTTCCCCGAAGAACACAATATCATGGAGCTGGCATCGGAGCATTTTCCCATGCTCGAACTCTTCAAGCTGGACATCAATCCGCGTAAATATTTCAACCAGTGGGTGCTTGAAAATAAAGACGCCATCCTGGTGAGCGGCGCCTTCAGCCGTTCCATCTTCTCGCAACTACTGCGCAAAAGTTTTATCACCGATGTGATAGCCGAGCACAAGCTGCCGGTATTTATTGCCCATCGTTAGGCTTGCAGAACAGGTGGTTTCGGTGTGCCGTTAATAGGTATTGTCGTTGCAAACTGTATGGAAAGGCGGTATGCCCGATCCTTTCTTACTTTTAACTCCGGGTTTCAATGCCCGGATTTTTTTATGCACCACCCACTGAATAAGAAACTGAACGAACTGCTGGAAACAGAGAACAAACAATTGCAACAACTGAATGGCCTCGTGCTCCAGTCTGTATCGGAAGAGCAATTGCTTTCCGGCAAGTTGTCGGGGCTTGATGATGCACCCGCTACGATGGCTAACCGCATTGCCGATAAAGTGGCGTCTTTTGGCGGCAGCTGGACCTTTATCCTTTCTTTTCTTTTGTTTATGCTGGTATGGATTGGTGTGAACCTCTACCTGCTCTCCAAACCTTTTGATCCTTTCCCTTTTATATTGCTCAACCTGCTGCTGTCTACCATTGCAGCCCTGCAGGCGCCGCTGATCATGATGAGCCAGAACCGGAAAGAAGAAAAAGACCGGCAAAGGGCCGTGAACGATTATATGGTCAACCTGAAAGCGGAGATTGAAGTGCGCAACCTGCACCAGAAGCTGGACCTGCTGATGGCGGAACAGATGAAAACCTTATTTGAACTGCAAAAGGTACAGGTGGAATTGATGGAAGATATACGCAGTGATATAAGACGGCAGGGGCGCAACAACCATTAACCTTGTTTGGTGCAGATTTTGCAACAGGCATTCTTGCTTCCCCATGATTTAGAGTCTTCCTGATTAAATTCAGTACCCCTGTTGAGCGAGGGCAAAATGCATCTGTAAGCGGAAAGGCAATTTGCACAAAATTATTTATGGCTATCCACTCTCACCAAATGCGCAATGTGGCGGTAAAATCCTCCAATCACCCGGCCCGGGTATTAGAAGATGCCCGTCATTTGTGGTGGGCCCTGGGTTTTGGCTGTACCTTGATTTTACGCAGCCTGCTTGCAATACTTCGGTTCCGGCAGCATTGAAAATGATCAGAAGTATTGCACGTGGCCGATAACTTAATGCAACAGCACAGGCGCACTGCTGGCTATTATGGTTACTAACCTGAACAAGACAACGAAGCTATACACATGCCGCAGCAAGGCGGCTTGTGAACAGTCCAAATGTTTTGCCTGGTATGCATAAGTTAGAATTTTTGCTACACCTTATTCATGAAGTACCCGTTACCTTGAGCAGGTAATAAAACATCCACCAGGTCCGCTACCCAACAGGAATATAGTTGCCACTCACCAGGCTTTTGAACACAGTTCGTCTGTAAAGGCATTCGCCTTGCAGAAGCGCTTGTGTTACCGGATGCACCAATCCTTTTCCTTTTTATAATGCAGAAAACCACAGGTTGTAGTTAAGGGCTAGTTTAACATATTAACGGCGCTTATTTACGGAGATTTGCAGCCTGTTCGGCCCTCGCTAACCTTGTCCTTTATCCCATAACCATATAAATCAAAACCATGACACCAAACCTTTCCAGCCAGGAGCCGCTACTGCTGCCGGTGGCCCAGCAAGACCTCACCCTTTCCGTGCTTTTGCCCTTTGAGCCCAGAACCCAATCAAGGAAGCAAATTGAAGCTTCCGTGCGGCGGCTGATGGTACAGGCTGAAGAGCGCCTGTTGCAGCAAACAAGCCGCCAGGTGACGCGTGAGGTGTTGGACCAATTAAAACAATTGTTCGATCAGCTGGATTATGGTGCCACGGCAAAAAGTGTTGCCCTTTGGGCAACGCCATCCAAAGGAAAACTGGTTTACTGGCAGATGCCGGTTGGAGAGGCGGTGGTGCTGGACCAGCATTTTGATGTGCGCCAGTTGCTGCCCTTCCGCAAGGAAGAGAAACAGTACCTGCTGCTGGTGATGGGCGACCATTTTGCCGGCATTTATTTAGGTAAGGAAAAACAACTGTCGCGGCTGGTAGCCAATGCACCGGTAAGCGTAGGACGGGGGATTGACCCGGCACTGGATGCTGCCCAGCAAAAACAGGTGGTGTTGCAGCGGTCAGTAAAACATTTTGATGATGCCCTGAGCATTCTGCAGCGGGCGTACAAGCTGCCCGTTTTTATTGTAGCACCCGCAGCCCACCTGGCGCAGTTCCGCAAACAGTCGCGCAATGCTGCCGGAGCTACAGCACTGGTTGAAGTGCCCGCTACTATCAACGAACGCGAGCTCCAAGCCGTGGTAGCGCCCTACCTGGCCAACTGGCAACAACTGAAAGCCGCCAAACTGATGACCCAACTGGAAGACGCCCTGCAGGCAGGTAAGCTGGCAGTTGGCATCGGAGAGGTGTGGACGGCCGCCAACCAAAAGCGGGGCCGCCTGCTGGTGGTAGAAGCTGATTATGCCTATCCTGCCTATATCGACAACCAGGGTGGCGTGCTCTATTCGGATACCATTCCGCTCAGCCAAACCAACCGGCAAACCCGCGATGCGGTGTCCGATGCCATGTCCTGCGTGCTGGCCGGTGGTGGTACGGTAGAAATAGTAGAAAACGGCACGCTTGCCGATTACCTGCATGCGGCTTTGATTTGTTATTAAGGCAAAGTGCTTTGTTTGAATAGTTTATTGTTGCCAATAAAAAAGACTTCTGCACCTGCAGAAGTCTTTTGCATGAATAGGGTAGTGTAAAAGGCACTAAGCCCGTCTGTGAAGGATAGTGTCTTTCAGGTTGAAAGGGTAACTGCTACAATTGAAAGCTGCCTTCACCTTTGGTTTTTTTATCAATCCAACTGCTGCTGAAATAGGTTCCTATGGGCAGGGCTGCAGCAAACTGGTAAACAGTTATGCTCAGCTGCCAATCAAAGGGGTGCTTGCTTTGTCGATCATGTCGCCCAGATCGCTTACACCCAGGGTAAACCAGAGAATGAAAATGCCGAGAAAGATTTTTACCCAGGAAGGAATGCCAAAACCCATTTTTTGCCGGAGCATATTATTGGTGCCAGGCAGGAAAAGCAGCGCCAACAACATATATACAAAGCCGGGAACCGGGTGTACCAAAACAAGGTTCAGTACGCCAAGGGTAAACACCAGGGCGGCGAACAGGTAACCTGCGATGGGGAAATTGCGTTGTGTGATAGCCATGGTTAAAAGTTTAGCTTCCTGCAATTGGACTTCCGAAAATGCCTACCGCCAATTCTACCCAAAGGAGAAAGAGCGCCGCCAGTATGCCCAGGCAAATAATTATACGGTGGTTGCGTTTTTTCACTACCCGCAATACCAGTTCAATCAACAGGCCGGTACCAAACAGCAGTACGGCTGCTACTATAAAGTCGAATGCCGACCAATTGACCTCAGCGGTAAACTGCATTGCAAAGAAAGGAATCAGCAGCAGCACAACAACTGTCAGGAGGATGCCGGTAAGGCGTTTGTTTTGAAAAGTCATAAGTTGGTTTTTAAAAGCACTTTGTATTTCAAAGTAAAAACGAATTTCTCATACCGTCAAAATATTTTTCAGCATAATTGCGGGAGACTTAAACCGGTCAAGTTGGAAAAGCCCTTCAACTCAGCACAGGAACAAGTACTAATTGCCTTCCTGTGTAAAGCAATTCGATCGGTAAATGCCAGGAAAGGAAGGGTGTAAAAGTGGTAAGCTAATGATCACCTGGTCCAAGGCAAACTATTGGCAAGAAAGGCAGGCAATAAGTCCGTAACTATGAAAGCATTTAATCCAATGCCAGGTTCACCACCTCTATAGCCTGCCGGTGGAGTTTGACCATTCCTTTTTCCGATAACTTTTTCAGCAGCCGGGTGATCACTTCCCGCGAAGAGTTGAGCTCCTGTGCAATATCGTTATGGGTAAGCGGCAGGATATTGGTTTGCAGTTGCTGCTGGTGGCGTTTGAGGTAAAATACCAGCCGTTCGTCCATGTTGCGGAAGGCAATGTGATCGATCACTTGTAGCAGGTCTTCGAATCGGTCGCGGTAGGTGCCCAGCACAAAATGGTACCAGCTGCGGTACTGCATCATCCATTGGTCCATTTGCGCCAGTGGAATGGCCAGTACGGTGGTGGGCGCATCGGTCCTGGCCATCAGCTGGCTGGTTTCCTGTTTGATAGCACAGATCAGCGAAAGGGCACAGGCATTGCCCGGCTGCAGGTAGTACATAAAGAACTCACTGCCTTCCCCGTCTTCGCGGAAAATCTTCACCCTGCCTTCAAGCAACAGCATGGTACTGCGGATATACTGCCCGGTACGCATCAGGGTTTCGCCTTCGGCAAAAGTCCTGATCTCGCCAATGCGGTTCAGCTCTTCAAGCAATGCCGGTTCGAAGGAAGGGAAGATCTGCTGAAGGCTGATGGGGTATGCCATATACGGGAGTTTGCCTTAAAGTTAGGCGCCTCCGCACAGTTTCACTATGATCCGATGGTTGGCTTTGATACCATTTGCCCGGTTTGCAAAGGCTGGTTCTTTTTTGAACTAGCTGTCCTTTTTACAACCAAAGGTTGTATCCCGCAATCCTTTTCCCATCTCGGCTGTTGGTGATTTGAACAAAGGCCCTTAGCTTCATGCAAACGTTTGCATAACCCTTACCAACGATTGCTGCCATGACCGAGTCGATCCACAAGACAACCATTACCGACTTAGCCCGTGAGTTGCAGCTGACGCCTTCAACAGTATCGCGGGCACTCAACAACCATCCAGCCATCAGTGCGCATACCAAACAGTTGGTACAGGCCCTTGCATTGAAGCGGCACTACCAGCCCAACCGCATTGCATCTTCCCTTCGGCTGGGTCATACCCGCATTTTGGGTGTACTCATTCCCAGTGCCGAAATCAACTTTTTTGGTTCCGTTATTCATGGTATCGAGAATGTGGCCCGGCAAAATGATTATAGCGTACTCATTTTTCAAAGCAACGAAGATGAACACTTTGAACAGCAGGGCGTGCAAACCTTCCTGCGTTCGCGGGTGAGTTGTGTGCTGGCATCGCTGGCAAAGGAAACTACCCACCTGCGGCATTTTACCGAGTTGAAACGCCGGGGCGTACCCTTGGTCCTGTTTGACCGGGTAAGTGATGAACTGGATGTGCCATCAGTGGTGGTAAACGACTACCAGGGAGCCCTTTTGGCAACCCTTCACCTGGTGCAGCAGGGTTGCCGCCGTATTGCCCACATTGCAGGGCAGCAGCATGTGCCCATCTTCCATACCCGGCTGCAGGGTTATTACGATGCCCTGCAGCAACTGGGTTTGCCGCAGGATGATACTTTGGTCGTATATGGCCAGGTAACCATCGAATCGGGTTACCAGTGCATGCGGCAATTGCTCGAGTTGCCCGAACCACCTGATGCTGTTTTTGCCGTTGAAGATTTTACCGCACTGGGTGCCATGGAAGCTTTAAAAGATGCAGGCATCAGTATACCTGGTGACATAGCCATTATCGGCTTTGCCAACGAAGCTTTCGGCAAATACATCACGCCTTCTTTATCTACCGTAGACCAGCAAACCATCCGCATGGGGGAAGAGGCTGCCCGTCTCTATTTTGACTATGCCGCCAAAGGTTCATTTTATGAAACCCCGGCCCAAAAAGTGGTACTCGACCCTGTATTGATCTATCGCAATTCCAGCCTTCGGCTGGATAGCGGATAGAGCCAGTCAGGAGTTTGGGGATAGGAGTTGTATAGAAACCATCAATAGTTTTCCATCAATGGACGAAGCAGATTGTTGACAAGTACCTAGCACCGAACTCTATATCCAAGCCCCAACTTCAAACCTCAAACTCCATACCCCCTGAAAAATCCAACTGCATCATTTCACCCTTAAACTGCATATTATGGAACAGAGAAAGCGACACAAAATTTACCTGCGCTGTACGCTGCTGGCACTGTTGTGCTGGTTCAGTGCCCTGGCGCAACAAACGGTGCGGGGTACCCTGCGCAATACCAACGGGTCGCCCCTGGTGGGCGCCACGGTAACGGTTAAAGGCACCAACCGTTCGGCCGTTACAGATACCCTTGGCCAGTTTAGTATTGATGCTGCTGTGGGCAGCACTTTAACTGTTAGTTCGGTAGGCTTTACGCCCCGCGAGTTTACCGTTACCGGCGCCGAACTTAATGAGACCCTTTCGCCCGATGCCGCCAGCCTCAACGAGGTGGTGGTTATTGGTTACCAAACGGTGCGCCGCCGCGACCTTACCGGTGCAACTGCGGTGATCAACCCTGCCGCTGCCAACCGCAACGTATCCAATACGGTAGCCGAAGCCATCCAGGGCCTGGCGCCGGGTGTAACGGTGCGCAATACGGGTGCGCCGGGTGGCGGTGCCAAAATTGACATCCGCGGTGCAGGCACTTTTGCGGGCAACAACCCGCTCTATATCATCGATGGTATGTACAGCGATGCGACCCCCGATTTTAACCCGCAGGATGTGGAAAGCATACAGGTGCTCAAAGACGCATCGGCAGCAGCTATCTATGGCAGCCGTGCTGCCAACGGCGTGATCATCATCACTACCAAGCGTGGCCGCACCGGCCCCTTACAGGTAAACGGCAGTATCAAGGCAGGTGTGCAAAGCGTACACAACCGCTACGATATGATGGATGTAAATGAATACCGCGACCTGGCTACCCGCCTCTACCAGGCTGCAGGACAGGCAATACCCACATCGCTTAGTTCAGAGTTTGATCCTTCGATCAATACCGACTGGCAGGATGAATTTTTGCGCACCGGCGCCATCGGTGAGTACAACCTCGGTATATCGGGTTCCATTGCCAAGCGCGTGAACTTCTACGTGAGTGGCAACCATTTCAACAACAAAGGCCCGGTGATCGACAATAGTTTCCGCCGCAATGCTTTCCGGATTAATACCGATACGAAGATTGGCCGGTTTACCATTGGCCAGAACCTGCTGCTTAGCTGGACCAAAGAAGACCCCATTGCCGCTGGAGGTGTTGGCGTCAATCCTTTTGTAGATATGATTGCTATGCCACCTGTAGTGGCCCTGCAGGGCAGCCGGTACCAAAGCGCCGAGAACCCCGGCGGCTGGGGATTGGGATTGAACAATGCCTACCTGAGCACGCTTACCGCCAATGTGCCGGCACTGCAACGCCTTGACCAGTACGAACAGAAAAACTTCAAGATCAGGGGTAATGCTTACCTCGATTTCCGCATCATTGAAGGCCTGACCTACCGTTTCAATTTTGGTTTGGAAAAATCACGCGACCGCGGTACGGGTACCCGCTTCCCCGGCACTGTGCGCCAGGGTACGCCTTCGCCCAACAACAACCAGCTGGCAACCTTCCGCAATACAGGCGATTTCCAAAGCACCCTGTTTGAAAATACTGTCAACTACGAACGTAGTTTTGGCGACCACCGCGTAAGTGCTGTTGTTGGTATTTCGAACCAGTATTTCGACCAGCCCACCAATAGCTTCAGCACCATTGGCGGTCAGGTGCAGCCAGAGAACCCTTATACTAATTTGTGGAATATCATCGGCCTGCTGGGCAGGGTGAATTACAACTACAAAGACAAGTACCTCACCAGCCTTACTTTCCGCCGCGATGGCAGCTCCCTGTTCAGCGAAGGCAACCGTTGGGGTAATTTCCCATCGGCATCAGTTGCATGGAGGGTTTCCAAGGAAGATTTCTGGAATTCCAACACCGTTTCCGATCTGAAACTGCGGGTATCCTATGGCTCTCTGGGTAACTCGGAGTTCCTGCGCCCCTGGCGTTATTATGCCCAGATCAACCCTTTCCCACGTGCCGTATTTGGCCCCGGCGAAGTGGAGCAGGTAGGTGGCATTGTAACCCAGTTGGCCAACAACAACCTGCGTTGGGAACGTAAGAACACCACCAACTTTGGTGCGGATGCGGCTTTCCTGAACAACCGCATTACCCTGTCGGCCGACTACTTTATTGCCGAAACCAAGGACGTGCTGGTTGACCTGCCCATTAACCTCACTACGGGTAATGCCGGCGGCAACCCTGCCGTGAATGCGGCATCAATACGCAACAATGGTTTTGAGTTGGCACTTGGATACCGCAGTCCTGCCAGCCAGAACTTCCGCTGGGATGCAACCCTCAATTTTACCAGCATTCGCAACAAGGTGATTGCTTTTGGCGATGCTACTACCCGCTATACCCAACTGGGTGATGCCCGTACCGAACTGGGCCGCTCAATTGGTGAATGGTATGTGTTGAAGACCAACGGCATTTTCCAAAGCGAAGCCGAGGTGGATGCCCACAGGGGCAAGACCGGCGACCTGCTGCAGCCCTTTGCCAAACCGGGTGATATCCGTTATGTGGATGTAAACGATGATGGCAAGCTGGATATTGACAGCGACCGCTACTATGCCGGCAGCCCCTGGGCCGATTTTGAAACAGGCCTGCAGCTGAACTTTGGCATCAAGCAGTTCAGCATCGGTATGCAGTGGTATGCCGTGGTAGGTAATAAGCTGTATAACCGCCCTCGTTTCTCTGTTGACCGCATGGACCAGAATACTAATTTTCGCAAGGGCGCTACTTTCTGGACCGCATCAAACCCAAGCAACGAATGGCCACGTGCCGCCATCGGCGCTCCCGACCAGGGGCTTCAGTTCAACGGCCTGCCCCAGAGCGACCGCTGGCTGGAAAGTGGCTCTTACCTGCGCCTGCGCAACCTGGAGTTTGCTTACACCTTTACCCGCGATGCATTGAAGCGTATTGGTTTCAACAACAGCCGGGTATTTATCAACGGTCAGAACCTGCTCACGTTTACCAAGTACAGTGGCCTCGATCCCGACATTGTGGGGGTAAACATTTTTGAACGCGGCCTGGACAATGGCCAGTACCCTGCGCTCCGTATTATTTCTGCCGGTGTAAGCTTTGGTTTCTAATTCCCTTAAATGATTACAGCAATGAGAACAGTTTATAAATTTTGTATTGCCGCGGTGCTGGCCATGTCGGCTTCATCGTGTAAAAAATACCTGGATTTGGACGTGGAAAATCCCAATAGGGAAGACGAGTCCAACTTCTGGAATACGGGTGAAAATGCCCTGGAAGGTGTCAATGCCATATACGGCAATTTTTACCGCAACGGTCCCAGCCGCTGGCTGCCCTATTACATGGATGTGCGGTCGGATGACGGCTATTCTACCAGCCCCTGGAACGAGTTGCGCAGCATCAGCGGGTTGAACATCACCAACTACAATTTTGAAGTGCAGTCCGATACCTGGGGCCACCATTGGCGGGGGGTGTACCGCGCCAACCAGGTCATTGCCAATGTGCCCAATATCGAGATGGATGCCGCCCTGCGCGACCGTTATGTTGGCGAAGCCAAATTTCTGCGGGCATGGTACTACTACAACCTGGTGACCATCTGGGGTAATATCCCGCTGATACTGGAGCCTTCGCAGCCTAATGACAAGCCCAGCCAGGTGCCGCAGGAGCAGGTGTGGGCGCAAATTGAAAAAGACCTTACGGAGGCTGCCGCTGCACTACCTCCATCCTATACCGGGGAGGAGATAGGCCGTGCTACCAGGGGGGCTGCATACGGCCTTTTGGGCAGGGCCCACCTGCAGCAACGCGAGTGGCAGGCTGCTGCCGATGCACTGGCATGGCTGGTAACCGGTCCGGGTGCCACGCAGTACAGCCTCTTGCCCAACTACTACGATAATTTCAGGCATACCACGGAAAACAATGCGGAGTCGGTATTTGAAATCCAGTTCAAACAAAGACCTGAGAACTCTGGTGAGGATGCGCCTACATCCAATGTGGGCACCAGCCGGGCACCATTCTTTGCCCCGCCGGGTCATGGCTTCAACGATGCCAATATGCACCGCTGGGTAACCCGCGAATTTCTGCAGGAGCGTACCGTTGCCGGGCAGCGCGATCCAAGGTTGGCTGTTACTGCCCTGTACGATAGTACCGACGAAAGGGGACCCAACTTCACTTCGGTGTACGGGTTTACGTTTGCCGAGAAGAACTATGATGCCAATACCAGCAACCGGGTATGGTACCGCAAATACCTGAACGATGAACTGCGCATCCGCGAGTTTGAAGTGTTTAACGGACCCAAAAACTTCCGCAGCATCCGTTATGCCGATGTGTTGCTGATGTATGCCGAAGCCCTCAACAACCTGGGACAAACGGCCAATGCATATCCCTTTGTGGACCGGGTGAGGCAGCGTGCAGGATTGGCGCCGCTGAGTGCCGTTCGGCCGGGTATGAACCAGGCGCAGTTTCAGCAGCAGCTGGAGCATGAACGCATTACCGAACTCACCGGGGAAAGCACCCGCTGGAATGACCTGGCCAGATGGGGTTATTTTGATGATCCTGCCAAACTCGCCATCCTCCAGGCAAGGGATCCCGAGTTTGCCAATTTCCAGATCGGCCGCAACAAGTATATGCCCATCCCGCAATCGGAAATTGATATCAACGTGAACCTGACGCAGAACCCCAACTGGTAACCGGTGATGTGCAGGATTTTGAAAGGATGAACAGGAAGAGCCTGCTGTGGTGGGCTCTTCCTGTTTTTCATGATGCTCCTTGTATTGAAGCACAATGAATTTATTATAAGGCTCAACTAAATAAGCACACCTTTTTTTGTAAAACCCGTACATCCCTGGTACATGACCTACAAAAATCTTAACCTCAATCTTGTCCTTTTTACGCTCCTGGCTTTTACTGCCTGCTCAAAGAAAAGTAATGGCGGAAACGGTACGCCTTTGCCCAGGCCTGATACTGCTTTTATCAATCCCCTGGTGCAGGGTTCCGATCCCTGGGTGATACAACAGGATACCAACTATTTCTACACCCATACTTTGGGCAACCGGGTGGCGCTTTGGAAAACAGGCCGTATGTCAAGGCTTGCTTTTGCACCCCAAACAAATGTATTTACTCCAGCTGCAGGTGGCGCCAACAGCGCCAATGTATGGGCACCTGAGCTGCACCGCTTGGACGGCAAGTGGTACCTCTATTACACTGCCGGTGCCGGCCCTGACAGTACCCAACGGCTATGGGTAGCCGAAAATGAAAGTGCTGATCCAACAACCGGTACCTGGACCGACAGGGGCCGTGTATTTGCTGCTGGTTCCGACTTCTGGAGTATTGATGCAACCGTACTGGAATATGGCGGCAGCCGCTATCTGGTGTGGAGCGGAAGACCCAGCACCACAGCGCTCAACCAAAACCTGTACATCGCCCGCATGGTCAACCCCTGGACGCTGGAGGCACAGGCTACTATGATCAGTGAGCCAACGCTCTCCTGGGAGCGCAACGGCCACCCCGTGAATGAAGGTCCGCAGGTGCTGATCAACCCGCAGGGCAAGGCTTTCCTTACCTATTCGGCCAGCAGTTGTTTTACCGACGATTATGCGCTGGGATTATTATCGCTGCGCGAAGGAGGCAACCCTTTAAACGCCGCCGACTGGACCAAGAGCCAGCAACCTGTTTTTGTAAAAAATACAGCCGGCAATGCATATGGTCCGGGGCATAATGCTTTTTTTAAATCACGCAATGGTGCAGAAAACTGGATCATTTACCACGCCAACACCAATACAGGCGAAGGCTGTGGGGTGCGCCGCAATATCCGCATGCAGCGCTTTAGGTTCGATGCCAGTGGGGTACC
>NZ_MTFE01000010.1:4149249-4189434 GCF_001953305.1 Cnuella takakiae | reverse complement strand
GTGATTGGTGATTGGTGATTGGTGATTGGTGATTGGTGATTGGTGATTGGTGATTGAAAAAGGTTGGTAAGGTACGAAGCAAAACGGGCGACTGCCCGGGTCTGTCATGCCGACGTAGGTCGGCATCCCCGGCACAATCGGAAACGAAAGATGGTGCTCGAGATTCCGAAACAAGTTCGGCATGACAAATCCTGTTTGCTGCATCGCCTTGATCACTCGGGCATACACCTGTAAAAGCTAAGCTGATAGTTCTTGCTTTTGGTAAGACAGTGTTAGCCTATTACCCTTACTGGCGATAATAACAGATATGGCATTAAACCTATTACCTGCCCCTCTACAGCGTTCAAGGCCCGCTATTTGCGGAAATCACCCCATTGCCTGTTCTTGTTTTTTTATTGTTGAAACGAAAGATCTTACATGAAGCAACTATTTTTTTTCTGCCTGTTCTGTTGGCAGCTATCACATGCCCAGCAACTGGTACTTCCCGGCGACCACCCCGATCCTTCTGTGGTCAAGATCGGCGATACCTACTGGGCCTCGGCCACTTCAAGCAACTGGATGCCCATTTTCCCCCTGTTGAAATCTAAGAACCTTACCGACTGGCAAATGGTGGGGCATGTATTTGACCGGCCGCCGGAGTGGGCAGATTACTATTTCTGGGCACCCGAAGTGACCTACGATAAGGGCAAGGTGTACATCTACTACTCGGGTCATAAAAAAGGCGGTAACCTTTGTCTCTCCGTTGCCAGTGCCGACCGGCCCGAGGGTCCTTACAAAGACCATGGCCCCCTGATCTGCCAGGCTGTTGGTTCCATCGATGCTTTTCCCATGCGCGACAAGGCAGGTAAGCTATACCTGATATGGAAGGAAGACGCCAACAGCGTAAACCAACCTACGCCCATCTGGATACAGGAGATGAACGAAGAACGCACTGCGATGCTGGGGGAGAAGCGCGAATTGTTTCGCAATACCCTGCCCTGGGAAGCCAACCTGGTGGAAGGGGTGAGCATGATCCAAAATGGCGATTACTATTATGCTTTTTATGCGGCAGCGGGTTGCTGCGGCCCGGGATGTACCTATGCCACCGGTGTGGCCCGTGCCAAAGACCTGCTTGGTCCATGGGAAAAGTACAGTGGTAATCCAATTCTCACACACAACGAACAGTGGCGCTGCCCGGGTCATGGTACGCCGGTGGAAAAAAACGGCAGGCACTATTTCCTGTATCATGGCTATAGTGCTCAGTCAACGGTATTTACAGGCAGGGAAGGGCTGTTGCAGGAGTTTCGTTTTACACCCGATGGCTGGGTAGAATTTATAAAAGCACCGGGCGCTGTTCAACGCGATATAGCACCCCGCACCGATCGCTTCCGGGGCGGCAGCCTGCCTAAAACATGGGAGTGGAATGTTTTTCAACAACCCCGCTATGCCGTAGCCAATGGCGAACTGCACCTGCAAGCTTTGCCAACAGCATCAGGGTTGTTTGCCGGGCAAAAAACACTGAGCGGCGACTATACCGCAACAGCCCTTGTGCGTCCGGGTAAGACGAACGCCGCTGCCGGTGTTACGGTTATTGGTGATGAGCAAAATACCCTTAACCTGTTTTATACCGGCGATAGCCTGGTGGTATCGGCATTGCGGAGTGGACGGGATAGTGTTATTGCAAGTATGCCGTACAAGGCAGGCCGCAAATTGCACCTGCGGGTAGCAGCACAGGGCGGCAACCGTTTTCAATTTTTATACAGCACCAATGGTCGCAGCTATTCCCCTGTAAATACCACACCCATTGATGGCTCCTATCTGCCACCATGGGACCGGGCCTTGAGGGTAGGGGTGGTATCAAGAGGCAGAGAAGGCAGCGTGGCGGTGTTCGACCGCTTTGTGATGGATTCACAATAAATGTTTTGACGAAGAATATAAAGGGTGCTTTTCAGCACCCTTTATATTTTCCTAACGGCCAATTAACTTACGGATCAGCGCCTTTGGCGTAATTTGTATCAAAGCCCGGTTATGCCCTTACCTGCCAACGAAAAACCTTTTTTCAACCGCTCGCATAGTTTATCGCAACTGGCGCAAACGCCCCTGTGGGACCTTGTTGTTATTGGCGGTGGTGCTACCGGGTTGGGGGTTGCCGTAGATGCCGCCAGCCGCGGTTTGCGGACGCTTTTGCTGGAGGGCTCTGATTTTGCCAAAGGCACGTCCAGCCGCAGCACCAAGCTGGTGCATGGCGGGGTGCGCTACCTGGCACAGGGCAATATCAAGCTGGTATTTGAAGCCTTGCGGGAAAGGGGTTATCTCTTGCGCAATGCGCCCCACCTGGTACGCCGCCAATCCTTTGTGATTCCCTGCTACAACTATTTTGAGCAGATGAAATACTGGACCGGCCTGAAGCTGTACGACTGGCTGTCGGTGGGCCTGAGTTTTGGCGCTTCCAAACTGCTTACTGCCGCCGAGGTAACCGAAAGGCTGCCCGGTGTGCGCACCCAGGGGCTTACCGGTGGCATCCTCTACTACGATGGCCGGTTTGATGATGCAAGGCTGGCCCTCAACCTGGCACAAACTGCTGCACGCGAAGGCGCCACGGTACTCAACTACATGCAGGTGCAGGGCCTGCTCAAAAGCGATAGGAAAATAAGCGGGGTAATAGCCACAGACCTGGAAACCGGTACTAGCTATGAACTGTATGCAAAAGCGGTAGTAAATGCTACCGGCGTTTTCGTTGACGAGGTATTACAACTGGATGAACCCGGACGTGCGCCGCTGGTACGTCCCAGCCAGGGCATACACCTGGTATTTGACCGATCTTTTCTTCCTGGTGAGACAGCCTTGATGATACCCCAAACCAGTGATGGCCGGGTGCTCTTTGCCCTGCCCTGGCATGGACAACTGCTGGTGGGTACTACCGATACCCCGCTCAACCGGCATGCGCTGGAACCTGTGGCACAGGAGGCGGAGATTGGATTTGTGCTGGATAATGTACAGCGCTACCTGGCCCGCAAACCACAGCGCAGCGATATCAAAAGCATTTTCGCAGGGCTGCGTCCCCTGGCGGCTCCGCATCATGCCGAAGCGGCGACAAAGGAAATTTCCCGCGACCACAAACTGCTGGTGGCACCTTCTGGTTTGATCACCATTACCGGCGGCAAGTGGACCACCTACCGCAAGATGGCGGAGGATGTGCTGGCACAAGTAGAGGTGCTGGCCGGTTTAACGCCAGGTACCTGCCGCACCCGCGAGCTGCCCATACATGGTGCCGGTGCGGTACCGCCTACAGGTGCCTTGCAATTGTATGGCAGCGATGCCGCACATATTGAAGCCCTGGTGCAGCAATACCCTGAGCTTGGCAAACCGCTTTTGACTGGACATGCTTATTTGAAAGCGGAAGTGGTATGGGCCATTCAAAACGAAATGGCCCGCACCGTGGAAGATGTGCTGGCCCGCAGGCTTCGGTTGCTGTTTTTGGATGCGCGGGCGGCGCTTGCGGCGGCGCCTGGCGTGGCTCAATTGATGGCAGCAGAATTGGGAAAAGATAAGGAATGGGTGTTGCTGCAGGTGCAGCAGTTTGAGCAGGTGGCCGGCCGGTATCTGCCACAGGAAAGTGCAACCGAAGTAGTTACTTAATGTAAAGTAGGAGTGCAGCCTTATGAGGCAATTACAAGCAATTGTATTATGCCATTACTAAAGAACAAATTTTGCTGCCCTGCTATTATTACCCTTATCTGGCTATGTAGTTCTGGGATTTTGCTGGTTAACACATCCCAAACAATCGAATAGTTTACGCCCAAATAATCTTGAAAGGCGGTTGCGCATACCAGCCATATCTTTCCATTCAATAGAACGCCATTGTGATTTGAAGATTGCTGGTACTTTCTTTGTAGCCTCCCCAATAATTTTTAAACTTTTTACAACTGGCCGCTTTAGGGTTTTGTTTTTAAAAAAGCCTCCGCTGTTAAACCTTTATTGACAGAAGCCAAGTATGTACCTTAATCAGAAATGTGCTTTAGGAATTCAATTGGCTATTAAGACAAAAAGCACGTTGTTTAAAATTTTAAGTCCGGTGTATTTCCTTAAACCATTCCTGGTAACTATTTCAATTTTCTCTTTATCAAAAAGGTGTTCCAGTCAGGCGTTTGCCGCCTTGTGATTGTCAAAGTTTTCTTGCTCCGGCTCAAAGTCAATCCGCATAGCAATATCACTGTTGGCCGACTGTTAATTGCGTCAGTAAAAACAAAACAATCCAGTGCTATGTGCCCCTACTTATGGAATTCAGATTTCAGTAACCTGAGCTTGCTGAGTATGTCTTCTTTGGTTGTGATGCCTGGGCATTTACTTGTGGGTGAAGTTATGGCTCTTTGTAAGTTTGAAACTGTTTGCAGGCTTGAAGGCAATAATGATTGGGTAGTTTGTCAACTTGCATTTGTGATGCCAGGTTAATAAACCAATTTATACATTATTGGTGTCGAGTCAGGTAGGATTCCAGTGTGTTATTGTTTTATTTTCATCATTGTTCTTTGGGTAGAACGGATAGAAATTTAGAAATATCCCCTTGTTTTATTTTACCCGCTAAAGCTTACCTTAAACACACAATCTAACGACCATGAGCCTGCCACCTTATATTCTTTCCCTCGACCAGGGAACCACTTCTTCCCGTGCCCTGGTATTTGACCGCGCCGGTAAGATCATTTCAGTAGCGCAAAGGGAGTTTACCCAGTACTATCCCCAGCCCGGCTGGGTAGAGCACGATGCCATGGAAATATGGAGCACCCAGGCGGCTGTTGCCGCTGAAGCCATCCTCCAGGCCTCCCTGCATCCGCACGATATCGCTGCCATTGGCATTACCAACCAGCGCGAAACCACCATTGTTTGGGATCGTACCTCGGGGCAGCCCATCTGCCCGGCCATTGTATGGCAGGACCGCCGCACTGCAACCTTCTGCGATGAGCTGCGCCTGCAGGGACTGGAACCCTTGATCCGGGAAAAAACAGGTTTGTTGATTGACGCTTACTTTTCGGCTACCAAGCTGCGCTGGATACTGAATCATGTTTCAGGTGCCAGGGATAAGGCTGAAAAAGGACAATTGGCATTTGGCACTGTAGACAGCTGGCTGGTATGGAATCTTACCGGCGGCGAGGTGCATGTTACGGATGTAACCAATGCCTCGCGTACCCTGCTGTTCAATATCCATACCCTCCAGTGGGATGAAGAATTGTTGCAGTTGTTTGATATTCCCTATTCCGTACTGCCCCAGGTGCGGTCTTCCAGTGAAGTGTACGGGCATACCGCAGGCCGCATCCTTTCGCACCGCATACCTATTGCCGGTATTGCCGGCGACCAGCAGGCGGCGCTGTTTGGACAGC
Organism: Cnuella takakiae; assembly: GCF_001953305.1. Taxonomy (GTDB): domain Bacteria; phylum Bacteroidota; class Bacteroidia; order Chitinophagales; family Chitinophagaceae; genus Flavisolibacter; species Flavisolibacter takakiae. Next base: position 4,184,080 of record NZ_MTFE01000010.1, on the reverse strand, counting down.
AATGCACCCGTGTGGGCATGGTGAAAAGCACCTATGGTACCGGTTGCTTTATGCTGATGAATACAGGCGGAAAACCTGTTGCTTCTCAAAATAACTTGGTGACGACGGTAGCCTGGCAAATTGGTGCCGAAGTGAACTATGCCCTTGAAGGCAGCATCTTTATTGGTGGTGCCGTGGTGCAATGGCTGCGCGATGGCCTGGGACTGATAGCCACTGCTGCTGATGTGGAAACCCTGGCAGCCAAAGTACCCGACAATGGTGGTGTATACCTGGTGCCTGCTTTTGCCGGCCTGGGGGCGCCGCACTGGAATGGCCATGCGCGGGGAACCATGGTGGGCATCACCCGCGGCACATCGGCAGGCCACCTGGCCAGGGCGGCACTGGAAAGCATCGCCTTTCAAACCGGTGATGTGCTGCGTTGTATGGAAGCCGATGCCGGTGCCGCCATCAGCGAACTGCGGGTAGATGGTGGTGCCACTGCCGACGACCTGCTGATGCAAATCCAGGCCGATGTGCTGGGCGCAAAAGTGGTGCGGCCGCAAATACTGGAGACCACCGCCATGGGTGCAGCTTTCCTTGCGGGCCTGGCGGTTGGGTTTTGGAAAAACAGGACGGAACTGGAGCAGCTATGGCAGGAGGAGCGAAGTTTTGACCCGGTACTCCATTCAAATGGTGATGCCTGGCAGCGGGGCTGGCAAAGGGCCGTAAAAGCCTGTCTTGCCTGGACGGAAACCGAGCCCCAGCCCGAACCGGCAAACATCCGCTAAAACAGTTTATTAGTTGCAGCAGCAAAACAGGCCTGCTCCAGCCCACATCTCATTTAGGCAATTGCATATTCCTGCAAGAAAGGCATTGTACGCCTGCCTTGCATTTTAGCACATCAGCACATTACCTCATCAGCACATTATCATGTCTCCTTTTACAGCAGAACTAATCGGTACCGCTATCCTCATTATCCTGGGCAACGGCGTGGTTGCCAATTGTATTTTGAAAGGCACTAAAGGTTTTAACGGCGGCTGGATGGTGATCACCACGGGGTGGGCACTGGCTGTTTTTACCGGGGTGGTAATCGCCACGCCATTTAGCGGGGCGCACCTCAACCCGGCGGTAACCATTGGTTTGGCCATTGCAGGCAAGTTTGCCTGGAGCGGTGTGGCTGCTTACGTTGTGGCGCAATTGCTGGGCTCCATCATCGGTGCGCTGGTGGTGTACGGGGTTTATTACCAGCACTTCAACCATACCACCGAACCCGACACGCAACTGGCCTGTTTTTGTACGGCACCCGCCATCAGGCACCGCACTTTCAACCTGCTGAGCGAAATCGTCGGCACTTTTGTGCTGGTGTTCGTGGTTTTTTATTTTTCAAGTGCCGAATTAGGTCCGGAGAAAACACCCATCGGTTTGGGGTCGCTGGGTGCCCTGCCGGTTGCGTTCTTGGTATGGTCCATAGGTCTTTCGCTGGGCGGTACCACGGGTTATGCCATCAACCCTGTACGCGACTTGGGTCCCCGGCTGGCACACAGTGTTTTGCCCATCCGGGGTAAGGGTTCCTCCAACTGGGCCTACGCCTGGGTGCCTGTGATAGGGCCCGTGATCGGTGCCGTGCTGGCAGCCCTGCTGTTCCTGATGTTGAATTAGGACGATGGTTGATGGACGATAGACGATGGAAGATAGACCACAACCCATCGTCCATGGTCCATCGTCTACTAAGCTTTTTCTTCAGTCTGCAACAGCCGCTGGTCAATTACCTGTTGAAAAGCATTTTTGGGCAATGCACCGCGTTGCAACATGGGGCTGCCCTGCAGGGGAATAAAAAGAAAAGTAGGAATGCTCTGGATGCCAAAAAGGGCTGAAAGCTCCTGCTCTTTGTCTGTGTCAATTTTATAAATATCCACCTGTCCCTGGTATTGTTCCGCCAGTTCTTCCAGCACCGGTGCCACGGCCTTGCAGGGACCGCACCAGTCTGCGTAAAAGTCGATGATAGCAGGGCGCTGTCCCAGGTACTGCCACTCTTCCGAAGTTTCGTAGTTGAAGATTTTCTCTTTAAAGTCCTGGGCGCTGATATTAATGGTTGCCATAATGCCGAATTAAAAGTTGATTGTTTAAAGGTTCCGGTGGATTATTTATCCATGGTGCCAAAAGATACCGGCAAAAAATAAACCACCTGTTACAGGTGGTTTGCTATTGTTTCCCAAAAAGCGCCTAATCCAAGGGCTGCCGGGGCAGGCTGAGGGTAAATGTTGCGCCCAGTCCGGGCTGACTGTGAGCGGTGATGTTGCCGCCGTGGTTCTCGGCCACCTTGCGCACAATGGCCAGCCCGATGCCCGTGCCTGCATATTCGCTTCTGCCATGCAGCCGTTGAAACACATGAAAGATGCGGTCGGCATCGCCCTGCTCAAAGCCAATACCGTTGTCACGCACTTTTATTTCGTAGGTGCCGTTTTGGGTTGCGCCCAGTTCCCGTGCACTGATCCACAGCTCGGGCCTGCTTTCGGGTTTGGCGTATTTGATGCCATTGCTCAGCAGGTTTTGCAACAGTTGCCGCAATTGCCTCGCGTTGCCCTGCACTATCGGTAGGGGCTCCTTTTCAATCCGTGCTTCCGTTTCGGCAATGGTGGCTTCCATATCTTCCAGTACTTCATTCAGCAGCACATTGAGGTCCACCGTTTCAAAAGCCGTTGTGCCCAGGCTGGTATGGGAGTAGCTGAGCAGGTCATCGATCAGGGTGCGCATGCGCTGGGTGGCATTTTCCATTCGATCGAACATGGCCCGTTCGGACGGTGGCAGCTGGTCGCCCAGGGTTTGCTTCAGCCGGTCGGAAAAGAAGTGGATCTTTCGCAAGGGCTCCTGCAAATCGTGTGAGGCGGCATAGGCAAACTGCGTGAGTTGTTCGTTGGCCACTTCCAGTTCCGAAGTACGTTCCCGCACCTTTATCTCCAGTTCTTCCGCGCTGCGGCGCAATCGTTCCTGGGCTTCCTTTTCGCGGGTAATATCCCTTACTTCAATTACCGTTGACACGGGTACGCCATTTTCAAAAATGGGGCTGGCAGCGCAGCTTACCCGCAACGTACTGCCATCTTTGCGGAAGAACAGGTCTTCATGTGCACGCACATCATAGTTTTCGGGCAGGGCCCGGTCGATGGGGCATTCCTGCATGGGGTAAAAAGAACCGTCGGGGCGGTGGTGGTGTACCAGGTAGTGCAGGGGCTTGGATCGGATCTCTTCCTGGCTAAAGCCAAACATCTGCTCGCCTGCTGGGTTCATAAAAGTGCAATAGCCTTCGGCATTCATCATAAACAGGGTGGCCGTGGCATTATCGGTAATGGTTTGTTTCAGCTTGGTTTCCTGTTGCAGGGCTTCCATTGTTTCTTTTTCCCGGGTGATATCGCGCTGCACGCAAATAAACCGAAAATTTTCGCCCTCGCCGGAGGCTGTAATATGTGCGTAGGTATAAAAAGGAGTTCTGTCCTTTCGGCGGTTGTGCCATTCACCCGACCAGAAGCCCTGGCTGCGAATCACCTCCATCACCTGTGCAACGATGGCTGCATTCTCGTCTTGGCCATAGGCATTTTGTACCGAAACATGTTGGCCGTACAACCCGCCGGGTTCGTACCCAAACATCTGGTCTTCGGCTTTATTGGTATAAATAATATGACCGGAGCCATCGCTTATGGAAACGCCTTCTTCCATATTGTGGAGCACATGTTCCAGGAGGGACATCTTCTCCTGCAGTATGCCCGCCTGTGTGTGCTCCAGAAACGCTTCTGTGCAATCGCTTGCCCATACCAGGAACCCCGCATGGGTAGGTTGTGCGTGGAAGTTGCAATCCAACCGCCAGTATTTGCCGGCTTCAGTGCCGCCAAACATGGGGCTGCGGCTTTGGCCTTGCCGCTGTGCATCCTGCATAAGCGTAGCGAGTAAGGACCGGGCCGCTACCGGAAAGCAGTCCTCGGCAGGTGCGCCTTCCCTTGCCGCAGCACAGATCTTTTGGCGCCAGCCATCGCTGGCAAAGCCGCAAATTGCATTGTGGGCATAAAAAAATATAACCGGCACTGCTGCTTGTTGTAAAGCCTGCAGCAATATATCTGTTGTATTGGGCAGTGGATCAGAGCCGGGTATCTGGGAAATGTTCATGTATGGCTGGGAAATGGGGCTAAACTAACAAAGTTTGTGCTATTCAAAATGATGGTTGTTAGGTGGCGGGATCATATTGTAAATGGGATTGACCTTGCCGACCAATCCCAAACCTTAATGAAAAAGAAATGCGCCCGCTCTTGGTGGCCTTTGGGGACTTGTTATTTTTGGAAATGCCCTTTCCCGCTATGTTCCACATTTCCCTTGCTGGCAGGATATTGCTTTTGCTGTGCTTGCCTTTTTTGTTACAGGCCCAGCAAAAGCCAAAAGCCCTTTTTATCATTGCCGATGGTATTGCCGCCGATATGCTGGAGCGGCACCCGGCGCCAACGCTGAAGCGCATAGCAGCACAGGGTACTTATACCCGGGCCTATGTGGGCGGCCAAAAGGATGGTTACACGCAGTCGCCCACCATTTCTGCCGTGGGCTACAACAGCCTGCTGACGGGTACCTGGGCCCATAAGCACAATGTGTGGGACAATAACATCGACTCACCCAACTATAGCTATCCAACCATCTTCCGGGTATTCAAAGATGCATACCCGCAAAAAAGCATTGCCCTTTTTTCTACCTGGACAGATAACCGGACTAAGCTGGCTGGTGCGGGGCTGCCCCAAACCAAAGGGCTGCAGTTTGATTATGTGTCGGATGGGTATGAACTGGACACCATCCGGTACCCACACGATAAGGAACGCAACTTTATCCATCAGATAGACGAAAAAGTAGTGGCCGATGTAGCGGCTACCATCGCTGCTCATGGGCCCGACCTTTCCTGGGTATACCTCGAGTATACCGATGACATGGGCCACCGCTGGGGCGATAGCCCACAGATGGAACAGGCCATCACTTACCTCGACCGGCAGATAGGCCTGCTGGATGCGGCAATTGCAGCAAGGGCAAAGAAGTATGGGGAAGACTGGATGCTGGTAATCACCACCGACCATGGCAGGGACAGTGCAACAGGAAAACACCATGGCGGGCAAAGCAGCCGGGAACGCAGTACCTGGATCGTCAGTAATAAAAAGCTGGCAAATACTGCTACGGTAGGATTGCCCGCAGTGGTGGACATCTATCCAACCCTTGCCCGCCACATGCAGCTGCGCTTGCCCAAGGCCGTTAGCTACGAGTTGGACGGTATAGCCCTGTCCGGGCCTCTTTCAGTTGCACAACCTGGTGCAGCACGGGAAGGCGACTCACTGGTGGTAAGGTGGCAAGCCATCAACCCGGAAGAAGTGGTAGCAATATGGTATGCGCCTGCTGACGAACACCGGAAAGGTGGCACCGACAAATACCGGCTGCTGGCAAAAGTTGCTGCTGCAAAACAGAAAATTTCCTTGCCCGTCCCGGTAATGCAGCCCTATGGAAAAGTGGTTGTTGCGGGCAAATACAATAGTGTGGGCTGCTGGGTGGTGCCTGCCGGTGTTTTATTTCCCGGAAAAAAATAGGAGAATTTTTACCAGTAAAGGATCCATAACATTTAGTTTCCATTAACATAACCTTTCCCTAACCATCCGGCAATATCGCCGTAACACTGCCCGGATAGTTTTGACGCATACATAACACCCTGTTTTATGATGCGTAAAAATTGCTACCGGCTGCTGTTGCTGGCGGCCCTTGCAGCACCCGCTGCCTTGTGGGCACAGAACGGCCCTGTAAAAGGCAAACTGGTAGATGCAGTAACCAAACAACCCATTGCAGGTGCTTCCATCCAGGTGAAAGGTACCCGTAAAGTAACCACCACCGCTGCCGACGGATCTTTTACCATTGATGCTGCACCTTCCGACCAGGTACTGGTAAGTTCTATTGGTTATGAAGGCAACAGCTTTCCGGTAGCCGGCGAAGTGCTGAACCTGGAAGTCAGCCAGGCGGTAAAGCAACTGAACGATGTAGTAGTAACCGCCCTTGGGATTAAAAAAGAGACCAAGCGCCTTGGCTATTCGGTTCAGGAGGTAAAAGGATCGGAACTGGTTAAGGCTCGCGAACCCAACCCGTTGAATGGCTTGGTGGGAAAAGTGGCGGGTCTTACGGTAGGTATCTCCTCTGAACTGCTGGGTCCGCCCGCTCTGCTGCTACGTGGTTCCAACATAACCCTGTTTGTAGTGGATGGTGTGCCCATCACTTCCGATACCTGGAATATCTCGCCCGATGATATTGAATCTTTTTCCATCCTAAAAGGGCCCAGTGCCGCAGCCCTTTATGGCTACCGCGGGCAAAACGGCGCCATCATCATCAATACAAAGAAAGGATCCTCACGCAAAGGCACAACCGTAGAATTCAATACCAGCCTGATGGCCGAGCGGGGTTTTGTGGCCATACCCAAAGTGCAGGATGAATACGGCCCCGGCGACCACGGCCGCTACTCTTTTGTAGATGGCCGGGGTGGTGGATTGAACGACGGCGACTACGATGTGTGGGGGCCTAAGTTTGAAGGCCAGCTGATCCCGCAGTACGACAGCCCCGTGGACCCTGCAACGGGTGTGCGGCAGGCTACACCCTGGATGGCACGGGGTAAGGACAACCTCAAGCGCTTCCTGCAAACCGGATTGCTGAGCACCACCAACATTGCCGTGAGCAACAGCACCGAGCGCAGTGATATCCGCTTTTCTGTTTCGCACACTTACCAGAAAGGTATTGTGCCCAACACCCACCTGAACAGCACTTCTTTCAACCTGGCCAACACCGTCCGGTTTACCGACCGGCTGAAGTTTGAAAGCAATATCAACTACAACCGCCAGTACACCGACAACTTCCCCGATGTGTTGTATGGTCCCAACAGTATTATTTACAACATGACCATCTGGGGTGGCGCCGACTGGGATGTGCGCGATATGCGCAACTACTGGCAGCCCGGCAAGGATGGCGTGCAAAGCATCTATGCCGAATACCAACGCTACCACAACCCATATTTTATGAGTTATGAGTGGACCCGTGGGCATTATAAAAACGATATCTATGGTTATGCTAACCTGACTTATAAGCTGCGCAACAACCTGGAGCTGATGGCCCGTACTTCGGTTACCACCTTTGATGTGTTCCGCAACGAAAAGATGCCCTTCTCGGCACACCCTTACGGCAGGGAAGAGGGCAGGGGCGACTACCGCGAAGACAAACGCGCTCTTTTCGAAAACAATACCGAGGCCCTGCTGAGTTATACCAACAATGGCAAGCTGATGCCCGGCCTGGACATCCGCGCATCGGTTGGCGGCAATATCCGCAACTGGAACTACCGTTCTTCTTTTGCCACCACCGACTACCTGAACGTGCCCAACGTGTACAATTTCAGCAACAGCGCCAACCCCGTGAAGGTGTACAACTTTGACGCGGACATGCGGGTGTACAGCCTTTATGCTTTTGCGGATATCAGCTACCGCAACTGGATCAACCTCTCGCTCACTGGCCGCCAGGACCAGCTCTCTACGCTGCCCGCCAACAACAACCGCTTCTTTTATCCTTCTGCATCGGTGTCCAGCGTAGTATCCGATTATGTAAAGCTCCCCGCCTTTATCAGCATGTTGAAAATAAAGGGGTCGGTGGCTAACGTAAAAGGTGGTTTGACGGCTGCCAACCGCGGACCGGCAGCTTATCCCATTGGCTATGGTACGCCTTATGTGACTTCGTACGAAGGGCCAACCTACGAGAACTCACCGGCCTATACCACCCCTTTGGTGTACAACAACAGCCCGGCGGCTTATTATACCAATACCCTCAACAATAAAGAACTCCAGCCTTTCAGCCGCACCAACTACGAGGGCGGTATCGATATGCGCTTTATGCGCAACCGCCTGGGGCTTGACCTTACCTATTTTGTGTACAACGATGGTCCCGGCATCTTCAACCGTCAGGTGTCGCAAACCACGGGGTATAACAATGCCATTGTAAACGGTATCGAAACCCAGCGCAAGGGTTGGGAGGCATCGCTTACCGGTAACGTGCTGCGTGCCCGCGACCGCAATGCGCTCAACTGGGATGTGCTGCTAAACTGGAGCACCTACAAGGAAACACTCACCTCTATTTACCCCGGTGTGAACTCCCTGCCTTCGAGCTATTTTATTGGCGACAACCAGGGGGACCGCTTCATCCAGGTAGGCGATAGGGTAGATGCCATTTACGCCAGTGCCTTTGCCCGCACAGCCGATGGTCAGCTGATCAACGATGCCGGCGGCAGGCCCATCGTATTGCCCAAGGGACAGTTTCTGGGTTACGGCAACCCCGATTGGGTGTGGGGTGTAAACAACAAATTCCAGTGGAAGAACTTTGGCCTATCCTTCCAGTTTGATGGCCGTGTGGGTGGCAATATCGTGAACCAGATCGAGCGCCAGAGTTTCCGCGGTGGCCGCAACATCGAAACCGTACAGGGAAAGATGGGGGAGGCCCGCTACCAGGATTACCTGGGTAATAAATCCTGGGTAGGTGAAGGCGTGGTTGCCAGTGGTCCGCTAGCCTTTGATCCCGTTACCGGTGCCATTACCAACCTGAAAGACCTGAGTTATGCGCCCAATACAACGGCAACCTTCCTGCAGGATTGGATCAGCCGCTACTACGGTACCTACGAAGCCAGCCTGATCAGCAAGACCTTTGCCAAGCTGCGCGAAGTGACCCTGACCTATAACCTGCCCGCAACCGTGTTTGGCGGCCGTGTATTCAAGTCGGGTAGTGTATCGGTGGTAGGTCGCAACCTGTTGTACTTCAGCAAGGCCAAGGACTTGGACCTCGACCAGTACCCCGGCGCGGCTGCGTACACCACCCTGCAAACCCCTACCACCCGCCGTTTTGGTATGAACCTGAACCTGGTATTTTAAGGATCAGGCTACTTAAAGTGGCCCGAACAGTTCGGTCGCAACCAGAACTGCCATTAATACAACAATCATTAACTGGCCGAACAAATAGAGATAGTCCGGCCAAAACAAAGTATATGCAATCCTTCAAAAAGATCATCCTGGGCACAGCAATCTTCAGTGCCACCCTTGTAGGATGTAAAAAGTTTGATGCACTCGAAGCCAACCCCAACCAGCCCAAGCAGGTTACCCCCGGACTGGTGTTCAGTGGCGTAGCCAACGATTTCTACCGCGGCGCATGGAACGATGTGATGCGGTACAACCAGTTCTTTGCCTGCAACTACAACTACTATGGCAACCAGGAGTACAACTGGGCCGCTACAGGGTTGAATTATACTACGCTCAAGAACGTACAGCAAATGGAAGCCGAAGCACTACGCATAGGGTTGCCGGCACAAAATGCCTATGCAGCCCTGGGCAAGTTCTTCCGTGCATTTTTCTTTTACGAAATGACCATGAAGCTGGGCGACCTGCCCATGAACGATGCCCTGAAAGGCACCGAGAACCTGGCACCCAAATACGATAGCCAGAAAGATATCTTCAAACAGGTGCTGGCATGGCTGGATGCCGCCAATACCGACCTTGCTGCCCTGGTAAAAGCCGGCGACAGAAACCTGAGCGGTGATATTTATTACAACAACGATCTGAGTAAGTGGCAAAAGGCGGTAAACGCACTCCGCCTGCGGGTACTGGTGGCCCTGAGTAAAAAGGATGAGGATGCAGACCTGCAGGTAAAACAGCAGTTTGCGCAAATACTTGCCGATCCCGCAAAATATCCCCTGTTTGGCAGCAACGACGACAACCTGCAGTACCGGTACAACAACCAATTCAACAAGTACCCCACCAACCCTGATAACTTCGGTTTTGATGCCACCCGGTACAACATGGCGGCTACTTTGCTTAATACCCTGGCATCCCTCAGGGACCCGCGTACTTTTTATGTAGCGGAGCCCGCAGGTGCCAAAATTAAGGCAGGTATTGCGCCCACCGATTACGCAGCCTTTGTGGGTGCTTCTTCCGCGCAGGATCTTGCCGATATGTCGTCGAAGGCCGGTGTGAACAACGGTGCCGGTATCCTGCCGGGTGAATATTCGTTTTACAACCGTAAGCGGTATTACAGCACCTATACTGCCGAACCTACCATCCAGGTTGGGTATCCGGAACAATGCTTCAATATTGCCGAAGGCATGAACAGGGGATGGGCCGGTGGTGATGCCGAAGCTTACTATGTGTCGGGGATTAAAGCCGCACAGGCAATGATGGGCGTACAGCCGGGCAACCTCACGCTTTACTTTTTCACGGCGGGCGGACAGGTGACCAATGCAGCCGATTACAACCAGTATACAGTTAATTTCAACTGGGATGATTATTACAGCCAGCCCACCGTGAAGTATGCCGCAGGAACAGATGGTTTAAACAAAATTCTCTCCCAGAAGTACCTGGCCTTTTTCCAGAACTCGGGTTGGGAAGCTTATTTCAACTACCGCAGAACCGGCGTGCCAGCCTTTGCACAGGGTGGACCCGGAACGGGCAACAGTGGTGTTATTCCCCGCCGTTTTCAATACCCGGTGTCGGAAGCAACTACCAACAGGAGCAACCTCGATGCAGCACTCGCTGCGCAATATGGCGGCAAGGATGATATCAATCAAAACCCGTGGGTGGTGCGCTGATCTGGGTTCCATTGTCTAATTTGAAGAGCAGGATTTTTTACCCAATCACCCCTTGTATTGTATGAAGCAGTTTTTTATTCTTTTCGCCGGATTATTGTGCTTGCATGGTGCTAATGCACAAAAAAATAAAATAGAGAACGTCATTGTTGTTACCCTCGATGGTATGCGCTGGCAGGAGGTATTCAACGGTGTTGATTCGGCATTGATGAACAGCAAGGCGTACACCCGCGATGGGGAAGGCATGAAGACAAAGTTCTGGGATGCAGCACCCGAAGTGCGGAGGCAAAAGCTGCTGCCTTTTTTATGGCAAACCATTGCTGCCAATGGCCAGTTGCATGGCAACCGTGCTTATGGCAACCAGGTGGATGTGGCCAATAAGTACCGGTTCTCTTACCCGGGTTACAATGAGTTGTTTACCGGCTATCCCGATACCGCCGTTAATTCGAACGATAAGGTTTGGAACAAGAATGTCAATGTGCTGGAGTTTATCAATAGCCAGCCAGGTTTTAAAGGCAAGGTTGCGGCATTTGCTACCTGGGATGTTTTTCTCTATATCCTCAACCGGCAGCGCAGCGGATTGTATGTAAATGCGGACTTTGATTCCTTTCCTGCAACCAATCCCGAACTGCGGCTGCTCAACGATCTGCAAAAGCTCACCACGCGGCCCATTGATGTACGCCCCGATATATTTACGTATATGGCTGCCCGTGAGTACCTGAAGGTAAGTAAACCCCGGGTGTTGTACCTCGCTTTTGATGAGACCGATGATTATGCACATGGCGGCCAGTACGACCAGTACATCAAGAGCGCACATGCACAGGATGCCATGGTTGCCGACTTGTGGCAAACCATCCAGGCGATGCCGCAATACAAAGACAAAACAGCCCTGATCATTGCCACCGATCATGGCCGCGGCGACAAGGACAAAAAGCAGTGGCGCGATCATGGCGAAGGAGTGCCCGAGGCAAGCGCCATCTGGATAGCAGCCATGGGCCCCGGACTGCCGGCTTTGGGTGAGGTGAAAACACCCGCGCAATTGTACCAGGCACAGGTAGCAGCAACCATTGCATCGCTGCTTGGAATACAGTTTAAAGTAGCGCACCCGGTAATGCCTGCATTACAACCTGTAGCAGGTAAGTAAAAGCTGCCGGTTTGCAGTTCAGGCCTGCCGGTGCGTGTATTAATTTACCATTACCATCCGCTTGCCCCTTGCTGCCCCCTTTGTTTTTTTACCAACTTCAATAAGCTTACTTAACCTCCAGTTTTCCTATGGCTCCAAAATTTGTTGTTGCAGAAATCATGGACCTGTTTGCCTTACATGGTGCGGAAGATTATGACGGCGAACCGGTATCGCAGGCATCGCACATGATGCAGTGCGCTTTGATAGCCGAAGTGGAAACCGGGGATGCCGACCTGGTGGTGGCAGGCCTGCTCCACGATATCGGGCACCTGCTGAAACAGGAACCACATACCGAAACCATGTATGGTTTTGGCGTGGTGAACCATGAGTTGCTGGGGGGCGCTTATCTCCGCGCAAGGGGCTTTTCGCCAAGGGTGTGCAGCATTGTGGAAAATCATGTGGCTGCCAAGCGCTACCTGGTAGCCAAAGATGAAGACTACCGCAGGAAACTGTCACCGGCAAGCCTGGTAACCCTGCAGTGGCAGGGTGGTGCAATGGGCGCCAATGAAGCCCGTTTGTTTGAGCAACTTCCTTTTTTCAACGACATCATTGCAGTACGCCGATGGGACGAATTGGGTAAAGACACGATGGTGCTGGTGCCGCCGCCCACCTATTTTGAACCGGTGATCTTACAACACTTAATGCGTCAAGAATATCTGTATGCCAGCAACTATTAAAATGGTCGTATTCGACATGGCAGGTACCACTGTTGCCGATGACGGCGCTATTGCGCTGGCCTTTCAGCGGGCCATGCAGGAGTGGGGCTATTTTATCCCGGTAAGCCTTATCAATCCGCTGATGGGGTATAAAAAACCGGAAGCTATCCGCATCATGCTTTCGGAGTACGAAACCAACGAAGACCGCATCACAACGAAACTGGTAGATCGTATCCACGACCGGTTTTTAGCCCATATGCTGGGGCATTACCGGTATGCAGCCATCATGCCCCTGCCCCATGTGGAAGCCAGTTTTGCCCGCCTCCGGTCGGCTGGCATCCGGGTAGCCCTGGACACCGGTTTTTCACGCGATATTGCCGATGTAATACTCGGCCGGCTGGGCTGGCTGCGCAATGGCCTGGTAGATGACCTGGTTGCCAGCGATGAAGTGCCCAAAGGAAGGCCCTACCCATACATGATCAACCGGTTGATGGAACGTGCCGGCATCACCGATCCGCTGGAAGTGGTAAAGGTGGGCGATACCGAAGTGGACATACACGAAGGGCTTAATGCCGGTTGCCTTTTTTCCATAGCAGTAACTACAGGCGCCTTTACTGCCGACGCCCTGGTGCCGCATAATCCCTCCTTTATCATCGACGATTTATCGCAGTTGATGCCCCTGCTTGAACATGTAACCGCAACGGCATGATGCAGTCTGCTGCTATAAGTCGATGGCTGGCGCGAAAGCCACCTGCCGTGCTGGTGGTATTTGCCGCCTTTTGCGCCTTTGCGGTCTATTGCTGTATGTACGCTTTCCGCAAGCCCTTTACGGTGGCTGCCTTCAACAGGCTTCAGTTTATGGGTGTTTCCTATAAAGTATGGCTGGTGACCGCCCAGGTCCTGGGTTATATGTGCAGCAAGTTTTACGGTATCCGTTTTATTTCAGCCTTGGGTGCAGGCCACAGGGCCAAAACCATCGTGGTGCTGATTACCGCAGCCTGGCTGGCCCTGCTGGGTTTTGCCCTTACACCTGCGCCCTGGGGCGTGGTGTGGCTGCTGCTCAATGGGTTTCCGCTGGGAATGGTATGGGGCGTGGTGTTTAGCTACCTCGAAGGCCGCCGTGCTACCGAACTGATGGGTACGGTGCTGGCTACCAGCTTTATCCTTGCATCGGGTATGATGAAGAGTGCCGGTAAATGGTTGTTGCTGGATATGGGACTTTCCGAACAGTGGATGCCCTTTTGCTGTGGTGCCATTTTTCTTTTGCCGATGTTGGTGGCCACCTGGCTGCTCCATCATGTGCCGCCACCCTCAGCTGCCGATGTAGCCCACCGCTCGGTGCGGTTGCCCATGACCGCTGCCGAACGTTTGCGGTTGTTGCAGTTGCTGGGGCCCGGGCTGGCAGCCGTTATGCTCACTTATGTACTGTTGACCGTGCTGCGCGACCTGCGTGATAATTTCGCCAACGAGCTATGGACCGAGCTGGGCTTTGGCGCCAGTGCCGCTGTTTTCACACATGCCGAAATACCAGTTTCCCTGGTGGTACTTGGGGCCATGGGCAGCCTGATGCTGGTACGCAGCAACCTGAAGGCTTTCCTGTTCAACCACCTGATCATCATTTGCGGCTTCCTGCTGGCACTTGCCGCCACCCTGTTGTTTTCCTCGGGGATGCTGGCGCCCCAACTCTGGATGATTCTTTCCGGAACAGGCCTTTATATCAGCTATGTGCCTTTCAACTGCCTGTATTTCGAACGGATGATCGCTGCCTTTCGACTGAAAGGCAATGTGGGTTTTTTGATGTACCTGGCCGATGCTTTCGGCTACCTGGGAAGTGTGCTGGTATTGTTTGTAAAAGAATTCTGGGGGTTGCGTTTGAGCTGGACTGCCTTTTTTGTTCAGGCCATCTGGGTCATGAGCCTGATGGGGATTCTGGGTACCGTAATGGCAGCCTTATATTTCCGTAAAAAGCACACCGGCTGGCCATTGCAGGAAGCATCACCCACCAGGCTTCCGGATCCCGTGGTAGTGGCAGCCTGAACGCACCAAATTGTATAAAATTCAAGTTTAATAAATGCCTGCACAGAAAGCAATTGTTATTGGCGCCGGTATCGTTGGCCTCGCCATGGCCCGCAGTCTTGCCGTACGTGGCTACCAGGTAACCGTGTTGGAAAGAAACGAAAAAGCCGTGGGTGCCTCCATCCGCAACTTTGGTATGGTTTGGCCCATTGGCCAGCCCGATGGACCCTTGTATGAAAGAGCCCTGCGCAGCCGCTCCATCTGGAAGAAAGTATGTGATGAGGCGGGGCTGTGGTACGAAGAAAGCGGCAGCCTTCACCTGGCGTATAACCAGCTTGAGTTGCAGGTGCTGGAGGAATTTGCCAGCTTTTCGGGGCAACGCCCCTTACGAATGGTAACGGCCGCCGATGCCCGGGCATTGTCGCCGGCCATTAACCCCTACGGGATTCAGGGTGGCTTGTGGAGCGCCGATGAACTGATTGTAGAAAGCCGGGTAGCCATCGAGCGCCTGCCTGCATACCTGTCGGAAAAATTTGGCGTGCAGTTTTTCTTTAATACGGCGGTTACGCATATTGCCAGCCCGACCGTGTGGGCCGGCAACCGCAACTGGTTTGCCGACCAGATCTTTGTATGCAGTGGCGCCGATTTTGAAACCCTTTACCCCGAGGTGTTTGCGGCGGCGCCCATTACCAAATGCAAACTGCAGTTGATGCGGATCAAGCCACAACCCGGCGACTGGCGTATCGGCCCTTCCTTATGTGGCGGCCTGTCGCTCACGCATTATAAAAGCTTTACCCTTGCGCCTTCCTTGCAGGCACTGGTTGCCCACTACCAGGACACCCTCCCGGAATATGGTAAATGGGGCATTCATGTGATGGTATCGCAAAACGGAGAAGGGGCGCTTACCATTGGCGACAGCCACGAGTACGGCCTGGTGCACGATCCGTTTGATAAGACCTTTATCAACGACCTGATCCTGCACTACCTGCAAAGATTTGTACGGCTGAAGAACTGGGACCTGCAGCAAACCTGGAACGGCATTTATCCAAAGCTTACCAATGGTGCCACGGAAATGGTATTGGCGCCGGAGCCTGGTGTAACCATCGTGAATGGTTTGGGAGGAGCTGGAATGACCCTTTCTTTTGGCCTTGCCGAAGCTGTATTGGAACATCCCCAATCCCTATTATGGCCTTCCAACGAAGCCACCTTGTTTCCAGCTTAACCAGCAATCTTGAGGCACCATTGTTGCAACAGGACAGTATTAGCAGGTTGGTATAAGTGCCGGATGCGACAGGAAACACCTTGCGTATTTTTTACTGCTCAGTTCATATAAACTTAATATTCGGGTAACCTATTCTTTACTTACTTTTCCTACTCTCGATGCCGATAGGAGTGGCATCGGGCTGCGCACCCATAAAACTTAACCATGGATATCAGGACCAGCACCCACGCCGACAACCAACGCCTGGTTATTGCCCTTACCGGGGATCCCCAATTTTTGGTAGATATCCGGTACGAACCAGAAAAGCATTCATTAAGAGTCATACAGGGCGGCTCGCGTAGGCTTTTCTTTTATGAAGCTGATACTTTCTTTCCCTCCCGTGGCATCCTGCTGAATGAATATGGCCTTGTAGTAGGCAAGCTGCAAATGAGGAGTAGTGAAAAAGGACTCATCCAACTGGATGATACGAGGGTTAGTGTACTAGACGAACCTGGAAAAGGCTGGGTTGAATTGCAGGTCCAGGGCTTATCGGAACCCGTGTTCTGGCACTACGATTCTGCACACACACAAGTGGCCGTTCACAGCGACCCAATCTTATTCCGCTCCGTGCTGCTGGTGCTGGCCTGGTCGGTTGGCGTAGCGGTGCTGCAGCAACAAGCATAAGAACAGCAAAGCCCATAAAAAAACACCTTGCAACTTTTAATTGCCAGGTGTTTTTTTATGGGCTTTGCTATTCACCCCCTATTACCGATTCCATATCGTGAATGGGTATGTGGATGCCTTCGGTACTGTGCAGGGCCATCTTATTGCCTTCCGTATCGAAGAAGAAAGCCATGTACCCGATTTCGGGTGTGATCAGGGTGCGGGGCATCAGTACCGTGCCACCCGCTTCGGTAACTTTGTCCATTATCGGGTTCATGGCAGGGTTGGCATTCAGGTACACCACCACGCCATCCGCAGTTGGCTTATGATCGGGGCTCAACGCCAGGGCACCCGATACTTTACCGCTTCCGGGTTCACCGGGAAAATAGGCCATCTGTGTACCGGCAATCGTTTCCTCGTACATTTCGATGCCAAAAATGGTTTCGTAAAAATGCTTGGCCCTGGCCATGTCAGATACTGGTATTTCGAACCAGTTGATGATGTTGGTTTGTGGAGACATATTTTTTGGTTTGCCGGTAAGGTAAAGCAGCAGCAAATCAGGTACTACCTGCGAAAGGTTGATTTGCTAAAAATAATAGTAAATCGGCTGGTGCAAATTCCTTTACCAGTTTGCCTGCAGCTTCCATTCCCTGCCCGGTTCGTCCACCCTGAAGCTTTCCATATTGCCATTGTCCTGCAAGGTTACATAAGCGGTACGCCCATCAGGTCCGCCGAAGGCGATATTGCTGGGCAATTTGCCATTGAGGGTTATTTCCTGCAATAGTTTGCCATCGGGCGAAATTTTTGCCACCGTTCCCTTGCCATGCCTGGTGATGTACAGGTTGCCGGCGGCATCGCAACGCATCCCGTCCATACCATGGTCGGGGAATGACAGCAGCAGGCGCTTGTTGCTGATGGCTCCTTCGGGTGAAAGGTCAAATATCCACACCTTGCGCTGTACCGATTCATTTACATAAAGCCTTTTTTCATCGGGGCTTACTTCCACGCCGTTGGTTGTGCCCAGGTCTTTTGCCAGTAAAACTGTTTTGCCATCGGCATCGATACGCCAAAGCTGGCCGGTGCTTTCCTTCCAGTTGGGGTCAGAGGCATAAAAGCGACCCTTGCTGTCCACGGCAATATCATTGGGTTGGTTCATGTGGGCTTCGTGGGCAAATACCGATAAGATCTTTGCTGCCGGATCTAGCTGTAAAATGTTATGTCCCGTGTAATCGGCTATATACAGGTTGTTTTTGTACAGGCGGATGCCATTGCCGGTGCTGCCTTTAGGCAATTGCAGATACAGGCTGGTATCGCCATTGGGAGCCATGCGGCCAATGGTGCCTTCCGTTCTGAAGTTGACCGCGTAAACATTGCCTTCCTTGTCTACGGCAGGACCTTCAGCGCCGGCGGTAAAACTTTTAGCGGGCGTAAATGCTTTCGACTGGTACAGGCTATCCTGTTGGGGTACGGTTTCGTTGCTTGCCGAACCTTTGCAGGCGACAACAAGCATAAAAGTGCAGGTTACGATACAGGTGTTGTAGAACATGGTGGGGTTTGTATTTCCTATTCCGGTGTTGTGATCCTTTGCTGGCATACACAAAGGGCAGGATTGTTTATTTACTTTTTACTACTACGGGGTTGGCAATGCCATTGAGGTCGTACACGATCCTGCCATCCTTGATGGTCATCTCGCATTCAAATTTGCGCTTGCCCTCAATCTTGTACCCTGTTTTATCGTAGAAACCAAAATTACCCTGGCGCAAACCCAGTAGGGTAATATCGGCGATGGCGCCCGCCGACAAGTGCCCCAGTTCTTCATGTTTGATAACCTGTGCTGCACTCCAGGTGCTGGCTTTGATCACAGCAGGCAGTTCCATACCCATCACCAGGAATTTGCTCATAACACTCAGCTGGTCTTTCATGGAAGTATTCATACTGCCGGTGTGCAGGTCGGTGCTGATGGTGGTGGGCAGAAAACCCTGTTTGATGGCGGGAATAGCTTGCGAAAAATTGAACGATGCACCACCATAACCCACGTCGAAGACAATGCCTTTTTTGATGGCTTCCCACACAAAAGGTTTCACCTTAGCGGTAGCATCATCCACTACGGTTTCGCGCACATTGCCATCGAGCAGGGTATAGGTATGGGTAAAAATATCGCCTGCACGCAGGTGCTGCATAAACAGCTCCTGCAACGACAGGGGCGGCACATTGCCCCCAAAATCAACCATGACGGGTTTGTTGCTGATGCGCCCGGCTTCAACGGCATTGTCTACCGGTGTCCACTGCGGACCATTAAAGTGTGCCACCTTGAAACCCACGATTTGGTCTTTATACTGCTGCGCCACCAAGGCGGCCTGCCTGGGATCCATATCGCCCATATTCTGTTCGTGTACCCCACCGCGCATGCCTTCACCTACAATGTTTAAAAAAGAAAGCACCCTTGTCTGCGACTGGTCGATGATGTTTTGTTTAAACAGCGGAAAAGATTTCCAGCCAGCACCGCCGGCATCAACGATGGTGGTAACGCCTACCCTGAAGGTAAAACCATCGGGCATCAGGGCCGAATTGCCATCACTTAGATACCGGTCGGAATGGGTGCCGGCAAATACATGGCCGTGGATGTCGATGAGGCCGGGTGTAACATACAAGCCTTTGGCATCTACCACCTGTGTGGCGCCTTTGGCGTCTATGTTTTTGGCTACCAGGGCCACCTTGCCATTTTGGATGGCTACATCATAGGGTTCGTTGATATTGTTTTTTGGATCAATGACATGACCTCCTTTGATTACGATGCTATAAGGCTGGCCAAAGACGCAAATGGGAAAAAGCAGGAAGAGGAGAAACTTATACATAGTCTTTTTTGCTTTGCGCCTCTGCGCCTTTGCGAGCAATATTTCACGCAAAGACGCCATGGCGCAAAGAGTTTATTTTAGTTCAACAATCATTTCAATTTCAACCGGGATATTGCCCGGCAAAGAGCTCATGCCCACCGAGGACCGGGCATGTTTGCCTGACTCTCCAAACACTTCTACCATCAGGTCGCTAAAGCCGTTCATCACCTGTGAGTGTTGTGTGAAGGAAGCTTCGGCGTTGACCATGCCCAATACTTTTACTACCCGCTTTACCCGGTCAAGGCTGCCAATTTCTTTTTTAAGAGAAGACAGCAGGGAAATGCCTACCAGCCTTGCCGCAGCCCTGCCTGCTTCCACATCCAACTCGGTACCTATTTTGCCAACCACCTGACCGCCTTCGGGTTTGTCGGGACCGTGTCCGGAGAGATAAACCATCTTCCCCACAGTGAGGGCTTTTACGAAGTTGGCAGTAGGCGCTACAGGGGTGATGAGTGGGATGTTCAGGTCTTTGATCTTTTGTTCCGGGGCCGTGGTTTGTGCCTTCACCGCAGCCGTCATCAACAGGCAGGACATGACAAGTGTACAAGTTCTTTTCATCGTGCGGTTCGTCATCGCAGGTATTATTTGCTTTAAGGTTTTTTGCGGCTTGCCAGCATGATGCCGCTACGTGCCTGGCTTACTTCGGCTGGCGTAATAGAATCCATATTGTTGTTGAAAGCCCTGCGTACATAACTGAGCACGGCCGATATTTCATCATCCTTTAAAAAGTTGTGTGCAGGCATCACATCATTGTAGGCAACACCATTTACCTGTATGGGCTGGTTGAGGCCTTTGAGTAAAACATGAATCAGCTTTTGCTTGTCACCGTTCACCCAATCGGAGTTGGCCAGCGGTGGAAAGCGGGTGCCATCCCCCTTGCCATTATACTGGTGGCAGGCTGCGCAATAGGTCGTGTACACATGACCGCCACCCACCATCATCCCGTTTTGCAGGTTGTCTTTAACCGCATCAGGATGTTTGATATTGGACTTTGTACTTTTTAGTGCGGTCATCTTTTCTAGGCCTGCTGTGCTGAACTTGTTCCGGTCGCCTTTGTACACGATGCGCCATAGTTTTCCTTTTACGCTTTCGGTGATGTACAGCGAGCCATCGGGACCCTGCGCCAAACCCATGGGCCTGGCTTTGGCATCGCTGGTATTGTAGATGGTATCAACACCGGCAAAGCCATCGGCAAACACTTCCCATTCACCTGAAGGCTGTCCATTCTTGAATGGCACAAAAGCAACAAAATAGCCGCCCTGCGGATATGGTGCCCTGATGGTGGAGCCATGAAAAGCGATAAAGGCGCCATTACGGTAACGTTCGGGAAACTGGTTGCCGGTATAAAACAAGAGGTCGTTGGGTGCCCAGTGCCCGGGAAAACCCATGATCGGTTGTTCGTAATCCTGGCCTTTGGCGGTGATCTTGCCATCGCCACCATACTCCGGGTTAAGCTTTTTCTTTTTATCCATCCAGTCGTAATAGTAATAGGGCCAGCCCGCGTCGATGCCCTGTTTTACGCGGAAAAACTCTTCGGAAGGCAGTACCGCGCTTTGCCAGGCATTGAACAGTTGGGGCCAGGTACCCAGGAGGTTGTCGCGGCCATGCTGCAGTGCAAAAAGGTTGTTGTCCTGCGCATTCCAGCTCATGGCCACGATGCTGCGGATACCTGTAGCGTATCGCTTGCCGTCTTTTATAGTTTGGTTGGGCTTGGCTTCGTCAAACTGCCAGACGCCGCCGTGTTCGCCCAACTCCGGACAGGGTGAAATGCCTTTAGAACCCGGTACCCTTTTGAGTTCCTGGCAGGCGTCGCCCGGCGAACCGAAGGGTACATACAGGTGGCCTTTGTTGTCAAAAGCAATGGGCTTGGCTATGTGTTCATACCCGTGCGGGTCATTGCGGTAGTCATCCACCACAATAGGTTCGATGGTCGTTTGAGGTACCAGTTTTCCGGGTGTCAGTTTCTGCCGGTACACTTCGCCCGAAGTACTAAAATAGAGGTAGCCATTGTGGATACGCATGGCCGTTCCGTAGGAACCCGAATCGGAATAGCCGCCAAACTTTTCCATGATATCGGCCTTGCCATCACCATCGGTGTCCCGCAGGGCCACGCTGCCGCCCTGCGCATCTACGTTGCGCAGCTTTACATAAATGTCGCCGTTGTGGTTAACGGCCATATGCCTTGCCCTGCCCAGGCTATCAGCTACTACTACCGCTTCAAAGCCATCGGCAAGCTGGAGCCCACCGTTGTCTGGGTCGCCAACGGGCAGGCCTTTGTGTTTGCATTGGGCAAACAACAAGGTGGTAAACAATAGTATAAGTCCAGTGTTAGGAGTCCAGGCCTGCATCTGGTATTCATTTGTTTGTTAGCTATTTTCCCGCAAAGGCGCTAAGGAGCAAAGCCGCAAAGTTTTTTCACGCAACGACGCAAAGGAGCAACGGCGCCACGGGTGGTATTTTGAATTCCACTATATGCTTAGGCGATTGGTGGAAAATATTTTCACTGTTTTTCTTTGCGCCTTAGCGCCTTTGCAAGCAACCCTCCATTGCGGCTTTATTCCTTAGCGTCTTTGCGTGAAGATCTAAACAGCCGCCCTTGACAGTTCTTCTTTCAGCCTGCGGGCAACAATTTTTTCTTCACCGGCCTTCATCACCCAGGCGGTGATATTTACGCTGTTTTCTTTGCCCCCTGCTACTTCTATGGAAGGTTGGCCATTGCGCAGTCGCTCCTGCAGGTCTTTGGGTTTCATCTTCACCAGGTCTTCTTTCCACGATACCTCCAGCGTAGGCGTTACGTTGCCCAGTTCGGGTGTTGTGACATTCGTGCTTACGCCGGGTAAGCCTTTTACTGCATTTTCGATGTGCGCAATGCGTTCGCCCCAAATTTTATAATCCTTTGCATGATCGTGTTTGATGAACTGCTCAATGGCCACATACATGGCTACCACTTCTTCCTTGTTCACCTTCATACCCCGGCCTATATTAAAACCGCGTGGCGGCATATGCAGGCGTGCTGCTTCAATGATTTTTTTGCGACCCATCAGCACGCCTGCGCTTTGCGGGCCCCGCATGGCCTTGCCTCCCGATACCACCACGAAGTCGAAACCCATGTCGTTGAATTTCCAAAGGTTTTCAACCGGCGGCACATCGGCGGCTATATCAATGGCGGTAGGAATGCCGTGTTTGCGTCCCAGTGCCACCCATTCCTCGTGGCTGATCTTGCCACTGTTGGCCAGAATGTTTACGAAGAAGAGCATCGCCGTTTTTTCATTGATGGCTTTTTCCACATCGGCAATGTTTTCTACCGCTACCATGGTGCAGCCGGTGTTGGTAAGGGCATGGTTGTAATCAATCTCATGGCCTTTCTGGTAGATCACTTCCGACTTCATGCCGGTGCCCCCGATATGCGGTAGTTTTTTTACTTTTTCTACATCGGTACCGGTGAGGATGCCTGCAAGGCCCAGGGTTAACCCGGAGAAGGCACCTGCTGTAACCACTGCTGCTTCGGCATGGGTCAGCTCCGCAAGTTTGGCGCCTACCTTATCCTGCAGTTCATCCAGCAGGCAAAACTCTTTAGACGCTTCCAGCCATGCTTCCTGCACATAGTCGTGCATCAGGGAGCCGGTCATAAAAGTGTAGGTGCCCGCAGCATTGATAAAGGTGCGCACACCCAGTTCCTGGAAGAGGTTTCGTTTGGCGCCTGTAGGAGCAGCCTGCACAGCAGTCGGCATAAAAAAAGCGCCTACCGTGCTCCCTGCAAAGGGCAGCAGCGAAAGACGGCGGAGGAGGTCCCTGCGTTTCATGATGCGGGTTTTTTTAAATGGGAACCAGGGAGACAGGGCGACATGAAAGAACACGGAATTTTGGAACTCAAAAGGCGCAGCAATCAGGATAATGGTTTATAAGTTGCCATCAACATGCTTCCCTGTGTACCTTTCTGCATACGTGTCTCCATGGTTCAAAGTATTACAGGTATGCGATGCAGTCCATTTCAACCAGCGAGTTGCCGGGCACACCGCCCCTGGCTACTGCAACGGTGGTACGTACCGGTGGTTTGTTGCCGAATTTTCCTTTGTAGGCTTCGTTCATGCCCTGGTAGTCGGCAATGTCGTTGAGGTATACATTTACCTTGAGCACTTTTTCCATTGAGCTGCCGGCCTTCTTCAATTCTGTTTCCAGCTCCTTCAGCACGTGCAGGGTATGTGCCTTGATGTCGCCTTCAAAGTGTGCACCCTTGCCGGCAATATAAACCAGGCCATTGTGTATGGTGTGTCCGGAAAACAGCGGTACTTCCTGGTTGTAGGTGATATTGCCGGATCTGTGCTGGTCTTCATCGACAGCTGTTGCCTGTGCTTTTTGAAACAGACTAAAACCAGTAAAGCCAGCAAGTGATGCTGCCAGTTTTTTCAGTGCGCTTCTTCTTTGGTTGTGCATGGAAATAAAGGTTTGGTAATCGGGCTGCAATACTGCAGGGAACCGGGTTTGCTTATTGTTTGGCAATCGCTTGCAATAGGTCAACACGGGTTTGACGGAGTAAGGTTTGGCAGCGGTATTGGATGTGCTAACAGTTTTTAAAATACCACTTTTTTAAATGCTGGCCTGTCCGAAAATGGAGCGCTGGCGTGCAAACGTTTGTTCAGTCAAATTCAATAGCTCCAAAGCGTTTGTACTCGTGGAAATTCGTTTCCACCGGGCTCCATGCCCATTTGATCATTTTGCCCGAATCGTAATCCAGTCGATAGAAATTGGCGTTCCATCGGTCGCCCTTTTGCGGTGCAGTTTTGATCAGGGGGTGTAGCAGTTCAAACGGGAAAAACAATTCTGCCCGCCATGCTTTGATGCTGCTGTTCATGGCTGCACTGCCGCCATCAATCCACACTTTTTTCTGCACCTTCTTCCTGCCTTCATAGTGCCACGGTGTCCAGCCCGAAAGGCGGCCGTTGATATTCGGAATGAGCAGCACCAATTCTTTGTCCAGCGCATTTATTTCGTATTCAAAATATACAGGCACCTGCGGGTCGGGATGAAAAAATACTTCAAATACATCACCCAGGAACAGGTTGCTGAAGTCGGTGTCGTATTGGGTTGTAATGCGCTGGTCGTCACCTGAAAATAACACATAGATTCCCTGGTCGGTGTACAGGATTTTAAAACGGGTATCGTTGGGTGCACCGCCTGCATCCAGTTTTTGCAAAGCAATCCAGTCCGTGCTGTTCCATGCTGTGGCTTCGCCCTTCCCGGTAAGGGTAAATGGCTGCGTCTTTTTTATTTTCAGCGGTGCTGGTTTTAGGTGCATTGGGGGCGCAGTGGTTTGCGCATGCGTGGTTTGCTGCATGATCAGTAGGAGTATAAGGGTGAAGATGTTCATCAGAAGAAGTTTGAGCTATGCCGTACTTGCCACTATGCCATCGATGCAATCATCAGAACCATTGGTACGGTTAATATAAGCAAAACAGCACTTGTACTCCTGCTAAAATGGAAGCATTGGGCATTATCAGGTTCCTGCACCAAGGGGCAGCCATTACAACAATGGGGTAAATATTTACCTGGGAAATGGAAGGGGAGTTTGAAACTTAAGGCTGCCTGCGCAACAGGGCTGCCAGCCGTGCGGGGAGTTGGTCTTTGTGTACAACTTGCCCTGCAGCGCCCAGCAAAATTGCCTGTTGGGGCATATAATATACTTCGGCAGTGGCAGGGTCCTGCACCAGGGTTAGGCCGCCGGCATTCCGGATGGCAGCAAGGCCTTCAGCGCCATCGGCATTGGCACCCGACAGCAAAACGCCAACAACGGTACTTCCAAAAGCGGCCGCAGCCGATTCAAAAGTTACATCAATGCTGGGGCGGCTGTAGTTGATTTTCTCCGAGGCATCGAGTGCAAAATAGTTGCGGTTTTCAAACAAAAGGTGATAATCCGGGGGAGCCAGGAATATATGCCCTGTAAGTACCGGGTCCTTGTCTTCCACTTCTTTTACCGGCAGCGATGTTTTGGCCGCCAGCAGGTTGGACAGAATGGAGTCGGAGCCTGCCTTGCGGTGCACTACAATCACGATGGCGGCATCTGTATCGGCAGGCAGGGCGCCTACAATTTGCAGCACCGGGTCCAGGCTGCCAGCCGAACCACCCACAACCAATACGGTGCGGATACCTACTGTCGTTTGCGCCATATTTTATCTTTTGGGGCCAGGGGTAGGTAACCCGGAGCAATAGCCGAAAAGCGCAGGTTTTCTTTAGTACCTAAAACAAGAAAGCCTCTTTGCTCCAGGCTGTTGTCCAGCAGTTGCAGCACCTTTTCCTGCAGTGTCTTGTCAAAGTAGATCAGCACATTGCGGCAGAAGATCATCTGGAATTCATTGAAAGAACTATCCGATACCAAGTTGTGTGTGGCTACAATCAGTTTTTTGCGCAGCGTACTGCTAAATACGGCCCGGTCATATTTGGCCGTATAGTATTGCGAAAAGTCCTGTTTGCCGCCTGCGGCAATATAATTTTCAGAGTACTGCTTCATGTGCCGCATGGGAAAGATGCCGCTGCGCACCTGCTCCACCATGTTGTGATTGAGGTCGGTGGCATACAACAAAGACTTGTGCAGCAGCCCGCTTTCTTCCAGCAGGATGGCCATGGAGTACACTTCCTCGCCGGTGGCGCATCCTGCATGCCAGATGCGGATAAAAGGGTAGGTGGCCAGTACCGGTAGCACTTCGCGGCGGATGGTGGCATACACCTGCGGGTCGCGAAACATTTCGGTAACGTTTACCGTTACCTCCGCCACGAAGTGTTTGAGGTAAGCAGGATCGCTTTTGATTTTGTAAAAAAGCTCCGCAAAAGAGGGCAGCTTGTCTACAATCATGATGCGGTTGATGCGGCGGCGCAGCGATGCACGGGCATAGTTGGTGAAATCGTAGCCGTACAGGTCCAGCAGGCCTGCCAGCAATTGTTCTATTTCCTCCTCCCTGATGATATTGGGGTCCATACGCTTCTCTTTGCTCCTGCCGTCGCTTGGTTCAGGCTTTGAGGTATTGTTGTAGCAGGGCCTCCAACTGGGGCACATCCACGGGTTTCGATAAATAGTCATCGGCACCGGCAGCGAGGCAGCGTTCGCGGTCGCCGGTCATGGCCTGTGCTGTTACCGCTACCACGGGTATGTGTTTCCAGTCGGGCGATGCCTTCAGTTGTGGAATAGCCTCATAGCCGTCCATTTCGGGCATCATCATATCCATTAAAATAATGCCGATATCGGTATGTGCCTGCAGCAAGGCAAAGGCCTCTTTCATACCTGGTGCCGAACGGCAGGTATGCCCTTTTGCTTTCAGTACGGCCGAAAGGGCAAATACATTGCGGGGATCGTCGTCGATGATCAGGATGGAAGACATGCGGTATTGGATTGTAGCTTTTTGATTCCGGTTTTAGTCATATAGTAAATGCGCTTTGTATAAAGGAATGCCTGGTTTACTGGTACAACCATACGCGCAGCAGTGAAACCAGCTGGTCTACATCTACCGGTTTGGTGATATAATCAGAAGCACCTGCTTCAATACATTTTTCGCGGTCGCCGGTCATTGCCTTGGCAGTTACGGCAATGATGGGCAGGTTGCGCCAGCGTTGGTTGGCGCGAATGGCGCGGGCCGTTTCGTATCCATCCATTTCGGGCATCATCATATCCAGCAGCACCAGGTCTACATCAGGGGTGGATTGCAGCTGTGCCAGTGCGTCCTTGCCGTCCATTGCCGACAGCACCTGTATGCCGTTTTGCTCCAGTATTTTGGTCAGGGAAAAAATATTGCGCACATCGTCGTCTGCAATCAGTACTGTTTTTCCCTGCAATACTTCCGCAGGCATCAGGGCTTTGCGGCGGCTGCCCTGATCTGTTTTTTGCTCTTCCACCAGGTGGAGGAACAGCGATACTTCGTCGAGGATGCGCTGGTAGGAATGGGCGGTCTTGATTACGATGGAATCGGCGTATTGCTTGATGCGTCCCTCTTCCTGGTGCGACAGGTTGGGGCCGGTAAAAATGATGATGGGAATATGCTCCAGCCCGGGCGTACGTTTTACCTCTTCCAAGGTTTTGTAGGCATGCTGGCCGGGAACGCCCATGTCCAGGATCACACAGTCGGCTTCGTTGCCATTGAGGGCCTTGATGCCTTCGTCCACCGAGTTGCGTATCTGCGACTGCACGCTATAGTTTTCCAGGAAATAAGCAAGTGCCTGTGCATGACGGGTGTTCTCTTCCACAATCAGCACCTTGCGGGGATGCTTGCTCAGTGCTTCTTCTATTTTCTGGAACATGGAACTGAGCTGCTCAAAGGCAACGGGCTTGTCGATAAAATCGATGGCGCCGGCAGTCAAGCTTTTGTGTTTTACCTGCATGGCCGACATCATATGTACCGGGATGGGACGGGTAGCCGGGTTGCCCTTGAGCGCTTCCATTACTTCCCAGCCGCTTTTTACCGGCAATTGCACATCCAGCAAAATACCCGATGGGCGGTAGCGTTGTGCCAGTTCAATGCCCTCGTCTCCGCGCACCGCTACAATGCCTTTATAGTTTTTGCGGCGCGCATAGTCGAGCAGGGAGCGGGCAAAACCCGTATCATCTTCCACAATCAGCAGCACCCGGTCGTTGGGACCAATGCTTGCGCGGTCATCAGGAATGGATGCCGGGATTTGTTCGGCAGTAAAGGCTGGTGTAGCTGGTTGTGTTGCCTGCGCAGTTGCGATGCGGGGCGCAGTTGCCATAACTGGTTCAGGCATTTCAGCTGGGGCTACCGTTGTTTTTTGCTTTGGTACAACCAAGGTAAATATGCTGCCCTTGCCTTCCTCGCTTTGCAGGGTTATTTCTCCTCCCAGCAGCCGGGCCAGCTCGCGGCTGATGGAAAGCCCCAGGCCGGTGCCGCCATACTTGCGGCGGGTAGAGCCATCGGCCTGCTGGAAGGCTTCAAAAATGGTATGCTGTTTCTCCACAGGAATGCCGATGCCGGTATCCTGCACGGCGAAATGCAGGTTGTCGTCCTGGTTGCTGATATTGAGGCGCACCGATCCTTTACTGGTAAACTTGAGGGCGTTGGAAATGAGGTTGCGCAGGATCTGTTCTATCCGTAGCTTGTCGGTTTCCAGCCTGCCGGTAACGCCTTCCTCGGTTTTGATGTCGAAGGCAATTCCTTTTTCTTTTGCCAGCGGCGCAAAGAGGTTGCGCAGGTCTTTCTCTATTTCGGCAAGGGCCACATCCTGGTACTCCAGTTCCATCTTGCCCGACTCGATTTTGGAGAGGTCCAGTATTTCATCAATCAGGGTGAGCAGCCCGCTGCCCGATCCCTGGATCACCCGGGCATATTCTACCTGGTCGGTGCTCAGGTTGCCCTCGTGGTTTTCCGAAAGCAGGCGGGAGAGCAGCAGGATGGAGTTGAGCGGCGTGCGCAGTTCGTGGCTCATATTGGCCAGGAACTCCGATTTGTAGCGGGTGCTTTGCGCCAGTTCTTCGGCTTTGGCCTGTATCTCCAGGTTGCGTTCCATGATCAGGTTGTTGCGTTCTTCCAACAGGCGGCTTCGTTCTTCCAGCTCGCTGTTGGCCTGCTGCAGTTCTTCCTGTTGCACCCGCAGTTCTTCTTCCGATGCCTGCAGCTTTTCGGCCTGTGCCTCCAGTTCGGCGTTGATGTTTTCCAGTTCCGAATGCTGGGCCTGTAGCTCTTCGGCCTGCGCCTGGGTTTCCTCCAGCAGTTCCTGCACCCGCTGCCGGCTTTTGGCGGCGTTGAGGGAAATGCCGGTATTGGATGCTATGGCCGCGAAAAAGAGGTGGTGGGTTTTTGGCTCAAAGTGCTGTAGCGATGCCAGCTCAATGACCCCTTTCAGCTTGCCTTCAAACTGAATAGGAATGGCAACCACCGAGCGGGGCGGCAGTTGCGCCCCGGAGATGCTGATGGCGTAGTCGGTGGCGTCTTTATTTTCTATATAAAGTATTTTCCGCTGGGCGGCACATTCGCCGGCCAGGCCTTCGTGGGGGCGCAGTATCCTGCCGTCAAGGCCATGCGGAAGGGCATAGCCGCAGGTCAGTTTCAGGCTCCCGTCTTCCTGGGCCAGGTAAAAGGCGCCCCTGTTGCTTTCGCTGTAGCTGGCCACCTGGGTGAGTATGGAATGACAAAGTGCCTGCATGGTTTTGTCGCCGATCATGGCATCGTTGAGGCCGGCCACGCCGGTTTGCAGCCATTCGTTTTGCGACAGGCGGGAAAAAGAGTCATCCAGCGACCGGGCCATTGCGTTGAGCGAGCCGCTGAGGCTGCCCAGCACATCCTGCCCTTCGGCGTCGCCTACCCGAACACTATAGTTACCTTCCGATATCTGTTCGGCAATACCGCTGATGATGGTAAGCCGCTGGTGTATTTCGCGGTCTTTCTTTTCCAGTTCCTGCTGCAGGGCCACCCGCCGGTTGTAATCGGCCAGTACCCGCAAAAAGAAACCGATGGCAACGGCAAGGGAAAGGATCGAAGCCACAATGATCAGCAGCAGCGTGCTCTGGGTGAACTTTTCCGAATCTTCGGTGCGCAGTTTAAGGAGACGCTGCTCCTCGGCGTTCATTTCTTCTATAAGGCTCCGCACCCGGTTCATCTGCTGTTGCCCCTCGGCCAGGTTGCTGAGGTTTACCGTACCCAGGTTATTGAGTTCGTCAATGCGTTTCTGCAACCGGTCGAGGCGCATGCGTACGGCCTGGCGCAGTGTTTTGATGGTGACCTGCTGCCTGGGGTTGTCCGATGTCAGGTCCTGCAGCTCCGACAGGTTTGCAATGATCTTTTTTTCGGTGCCGTTATAAGGGGTTAAAAAGCTGGGGTCGCGGGTAAGCAGGTAGCCTCTTTGCCCTGTTTCGGCATCTTTAATATTGGAAAAAAGTTGCTCCAAGTTAATGATCACACTGTTGGTGTGGTTTACCCAGTAAGCGCTTTTTACCAGGGAGCGGATGCTGACAAACGAGGCTATGGCGCTGATCAGCAGCAGGAGCAGCGACAAGCCGAAGCCCAGGATCAGGTTTCTTTTAAAGGTCTGGTTCATAGTTCAGGGTTGGCGTTTGAGCCGGTATTAGCGGCTGATGGCTGGCGGGCTTTGTTGCTGCAGCGGCAGCACAACGATAAAGCAGGCCCCTTCCCCCTCGCGGCTGCGGGCACCCACCAGGCCATGGTGGCGGTCCACGATCTTTTTCACAATGGCAAGCCCCAGCCCGGTGCCCGCATATTCTTCCCGGCCGTTCAGCCGTTGAAACAATACAAAGATTTTTTGCAGGTAGGCCTCGTTGAACCCAATGCCATTATCGGTTACAGACAGCCGCAGGTAATTGCCCCCAGCAGCAGGCTGGGCATCCAGCGAAAGGCTACTTACCTTTTCGCCCCGCACTTCAATTTGGGGACGTACACCTAGCCGGGTAAACTTGATGGCATTGCTCAGGAGGTTTTGGAATAACTGCCGTATTTGCCCAGGAATAACATCGGCTGTGGGGAGGTTGGAACTGTGTACCTGCACTTCTTTTTCGCGGATGGCCACCTCCAGGTCGGAGAGGGCTTCCTGCAACAGCTGGTTGAGGTCGGTGGGCATAAACTGGGTATTGCCCGAAATCCGGGAATACTCCAGCAGGTCGTTGATCAGGTTGCGCATCCGTTCGGACGAAGCAATGATGCGTTTTACATAAGTACCCGCCTCTGGCCTGTCGGACAAAAAGCGCTCCGCCACCAGGCTGCTGAAGGTCATGATCTTGCGCAGGGGTTCCTGCAGGTCGTGCGAGGCCAGGTAGGCATACTGCTGCAGCTCGGCATTGCTGGCCTCAAGGGCTTCGTTGGTGCGTACCAGTTCGGCGGTTCGCTCGGCCACTTTCTGTTCCAGGGTAGCGTGCGCTTCATTAAGCGCCTTTTGCTGTTCCGACAGGCGGTAAAAAGTTTTCACTTTCAACAGCAGCAACTCGGGGTCGAAGGGTTTGGTGATATAGTCCACACCGCCCGATTCGTAGCCCCGGGTGATAAAGCGCTTGTCGATATTGACTGCGGAAAGAAAAAGAATGGGGATGTCCCTCGACTTGCTGTAGCCGGTAATATTTTCCGCCACCTCGTAGCCATCCATTCCGGGCATCTGCACATCGAGGATGATAAGGGCATAGTCGTGCCGCAAAATTTTGCGCAGGGCTTCCTCGCCCGAAGCCGCGGTGTCCACTTCAAAGCGGTGCAGCTGCAGGAGGGTTTTGAGCGAGAATAGATTTTCGGGTCTGTCGTCAACAATCAGGATCATTCCCTGGCTGGGTTAGGGGTAGTAGGCTTAAAACTGGTTCAACAAACGATAAAGGTGTTCTGGGTTTCACTGAGGGTGCGCAGGGTAGGCCGCAGGTTGTGGCGTACGTTGGCCGCCAGCGACCCCAATATGGCTTTCAGGTCCGACACATGCGAGGGCTTGGTGATAAAAGAAATAGCGCCTTTTTGCATGGTCTCTTCAATGTCGCGGGAGTGCGAGGAAGTGGTGTACATGATCACCGGTATTTGGTGGAGCACCTGGCTTTCTTTCAACAGGCCCAGGCATTGTTTGCCATCCATCCGCGGCATGTTCAGGTCCAGGAAGATCAGGTCGGGAAGGGGGCTGCCTTCGGTGTGCAGGGTATTCAGTGTTTCGATGGCTTCCTGTCCGTTGGCGGCAGTGCGCAGGTGAATATGTGGTGCAACATCGTTTAGTACTTCCCGAAACAGGAAGGTGTCGTCGATGTCGTCGTCTACCAACAGGAAAGTGATGGTCTGGGCCATGGTTCTTGGTTAAAGGTTTGGGTGTTGCTGAGGCAGGGTACGGTGACAAAGCTAACCTAAAAAAAGCGCACCTCAGCTTTGCTGCGGCTGTTTGGAGGTTAAAATTGCTTAATAGCAACGCGATCAGCCAATGCGGTTTTGTCTTGTCCTTTTTCTTACCCAAGAGCTTGCACAAACAAGCACCGGGTGCAAAAGACCTGGGCTATAAAAAAATTTATGCCGCGGGTAAAAGGTTGGCAGCAGGCGCCGGCTGGCACAGGGTTTACATCAACTGCCTTACAAATAAATATATGGCCAGGCATCCCGGTATCTTCCCCACCTTTTTTCTTTCCGGTTTCGAGTGTTCCACCTTTGTATGGAAAGACCAGGGCCGCCGCAACCTGGTGGCGGAAACGCAGCACGACCATTATGCAGATGCCGATTATGAACTGCTCCGGTCCTTGGGTATGGCTGTTTCCCGCGAGGGCATCCCTTGGCCCATGGTGGATAAGGCAGGCGCTTACGACTTTTCTGCCATCGACCCCATGATCGCTGCCATGGAAAAACACTGCATCCTGCCCATCTGGGATATGTGTCACTATGGCTACCCCGACGACCTGGATCCTTTTTCCGAAACCTTCATTACCCGCTTTGCTGCCTATTGCAGGGAAGCCGCCCGTTATGTAAGCAGCCGCCTGCGGGGGCCTTATTATTTCACGCCCATCAACGAGATCACCTTCTTTGCCTTTATTGGGGGCGAGTGGGGCTGGGTGGCGCCTTTCCGCAAAACAAAAGAGGACCGTTTCCAACTGCGTATTCAATTGTGCAAGGCCGCTATTGCCGGTGTGAACGCCATCCGCGAAGTAATTCCGGATGCCCGCATGGTGCATATGGACCCACTGGTACAGGTGGTGGCGCCCCGCGACCGCCCCGACCTGGAAGCCGCTGCCCGCCACGAAACAGAAGTAGATACTTTCCTGGCCTGGGATATTTTGTATGGCAGGGAACACCCGGAACTGGGCGGCGCTCCCGAAGTGCTTGACATTGTGGGCGTCAACAACTATTCGTTTGGGCAGATGGAGTACCGCGAGCAGGGCCCGCATCAGGCCCTTTCACCCGACGATGACCGCATCAAAAGCCTTTGCGACTTGCTGAAATGCGCATGGGAGCGGTACCGCCGGCCCATGATCATCAGCGAAACAAGTGGCATGGAAGAAGGCCGTGAAGACTGGCTGCGCGATGTGGTGGAAGAATCCCTAGCTGCCGTGGACATGGGTATGGACCTGCATGGCATTTGCCTGTTTCCTGCGGTGGACATGCCCGACTGGCACAATGGTAAATGGCTGCACAATGGTATCTGCGACCTGGTGCCCCAAGGCAAGGACCTGCGCAGGGTGCCTTATGCGCCCTTTGTTGCGGAACTAAGACGCTGGCAAAAAGAACTGAACCGGGTGACGGAACTGGATGAAAACCCCTTCAGCGACCCGGTGGAGCTCCAGGATGTAATAGATGCCGCCAAAAGGTTGAACAAGCAACCCGACCAGAACTGGCATTAGCCCTTGCTATGCAAGGGAGACGATAATTAATATTTTGTTGGACATAAGGATTATCAAGCCTTGTTTTTTTACTGCCCTTCCTTTTCGCTTACTCCGGCAGGCGGGTGGAATGGAGCAGTGCGATCCGCCACTTTCCCTGGTTGTATTTCAGGGTAGCGCTTTCCAGCCAATGCACGGTGCGTTGCTGGTTATTGACAGTGATATAGGCCTTATTGTCGTAAGCCAACCAGGCTGTATTGCCTTGCTGCTCCGTACGGATGAATTTAAATTCATTTACCCGCTTAAAGGTCCTGCCTTTCAGGGGTGCAATGCGACGCAAGAGCGTGTCGCAATTCCATACTTCCCCATGCTCCAGCAGCAGGAAATCGGGCGTGGTGTTTTCCCTGATCAGGGTGTCGTTGAGCAGGGCGAGCCCGTCGAAGAAACGAACAATGGCTTGCTCGGGGCCTTTACTTTGGGCCCGACAACAAGGTGCAGCAAAAAGGAGCACGATGGCGAACAGTAACTTCATTTTCGTACCGGTTGAGTGGCAAGATAACAAACCCGGGCTGTTGAAAAGAACCTAATAAAAAAAGCCCGCACAACTTGCAAACGCAAAGTAGTGCGGGCTTTTACCAAAGGGTGAAACCGCTTTTACGGTTACCCAAAGCTTATACCTGCTTAGGAGGTAGATACCTGGCCATCGAAGTCGCTGCCGGTTACATTGTGCTTGGGTTCCAGGTTGGAGCCAAACTTGCCATGCGAGCCCGGTGCGGCATGTGCACCCACATCGCCCTGGTTGTCCATATCGGAAGTGCCGCCGCTCAGCACGCCGGAAGCGTCGTTGGGCGAGTAGTTGACACCACGGGTGACATCCGCACTGTGGCTGCCATCGCTATCGGGAGCCCCGGTGCTGGTGTCCTGTAATTGGTTCAGGTTGGTATCAGGGTTGCCATTGGCTTCCCTGATCATTTCATTCATGGTGTTGGGACGCAACTGGTCGTCATTATTGTCCCTTAGTTCATCGTTGCGGTCGTTCAGATTATCGTTGCGCATAACAATTCGTTTTTGGTAAAAAATAAAAGAACAAGATGCCAGCACAGGCGGATTAATTTGTTGATTGTACCACACCCAGCAGGTATCCTGCCATTATCTATTATGGAAAAAAGCGTGCCGTATTAAAGAAAGTTGCCCACTGCACACCGACATTGTGAAAGCGCCTCCGCTGCTTGTGCCTGCAGCAAACCTGTGCGGCGAAGCAATCTCCTGCCGCTGTAATACGCTAAAAACTACAAGTTGGAACCCTTTGGTGT
>NZ_MTFE01000010.1:4121502-4149239 GCF_001953305.1 Cnuella takakiae | reverse complement strand
GCCCCGGGCGGGCCCCCGCAATGACGGTGCCCGGTGGGTATGCTTAAAAAAACTTGCAGCATCTTTTCCTTGTTATTTCGACACATTGAAAATGCCTTATATTCGGTTTTGCCGTTTTGCTTTACCCCGCCTTACCACATATGAAAAGATTGCTTTTGCCCCTGCTGCTGCTCACCACAACTGTTTTTGCGCAGCAACCCGTTGCCCGCAACCCCAAGGACCTGGTGCTGCAAAAAATAAAAGGTAGCAAGCCCCGCAACGTGGTGTTTATTCTTACCGATGACCACCGCTACGACTTCATGGGGTTTACCGGCAAACTGCCTTGGTTGCGTACACCCAATATGGACCGGTTGTACCAGGATGGTACCTGGTTTAAAAACGCGTTTGTAACCACCGCGCTTTGCTCACCCAGCCGTGCCTCCATACTCACGGGTGCCTACTCGCATGTGCACACCATTGTGGACAATGTGGCGCCGGAACCACCCGAGAATATTTATTTCTCCGAGTACCTGCAAAAGGCGGGGTACCAAACTGGTTTCTTTGGCAAATGGCATATGGGTAATGAAGAAGATTATCCCCGCCCGGGCTTCAGCCATTGGGAAAGTTTCAAAGGACAGGGAGTGTACTACAATCCCGAACTCAATATCAACGGCAAGCGGGTGCAGTATGGCGACTCGGCCTATATCACCGACCTGCTCACCCAACATGCGCTCGACTGGATGAAAGGACGCGACAAATCGAAGCCTTTTTTCCTCTACCTCTCGCACAAGGCGGTACACTCGCCGCTTGCGCCCGCCAAACGGCACCTGGGCATGTACAAGAATGAGCCTTATAAAGTGCCTTCCACTTTTTACCAAACCCGCTCCGATGAGTACAAAAAGCTCGACTGGCCCGAATGGGTAAAACAACAGCGGTACAGCTGGCACGGGGTGGATTTTCCCTATCATACCTACCAGGGCATAGAAAGCCTGGTGCAAACCTACTGCGAGACCCTGATGGGGGTGGACGAAAGCATCGGCTCGGTGATGGATTACCTGAAGAGCGAGGGCCTTGACCAGAACACGCTGGTGATCTATATGGGTGATAATGGCTTCAGCTTTGGTGAGCATGGCCTTATCGACAAACGCCATTTTTACGAGGAGTCGGCCAAAGTGCCCTTCCTGGTGCACTGCCCCGAACTGTTCCAGGGGGGCAAGGTGATCAACAAAATGGTGCAGAACGTGGATGTGGCGCCTACCATTTTATCGGTGGCCGGATTGCAACCGCCAGCAGGCATGGTAGGTAAATCTTTTGTGCCCCTGCTCAAAGGCAACTCCACCGTGTGGCGCGACAAGATTTTTTACGAATACTTCTGGGAATTTGATTTCCCGATGACGCCCACCGTATTTGGTGTGCGCAGCGATAAGTTCAAATACATCCGCTACTATGGCATCTGGGATACCAACGAGCTCTACGACCTGGAGAAAGACCCCGACGAAACCACCAACCTGATCAACAAACCCGAGTACGCCGAAATAGCCAAAAAGCTGGGTGCCGAACTCTTCGACTGGCTGGAGCAAACCAAGGGCATGCAGATACCTTTGAAACGTATTAACCGCAGTCCTTTTGGGGATTACCGGCACAAGAAGATGCTCTGAACCACGGAAACAGGGCGACAAGGAGTTACACCGTTCTTTTCTCTGTGTTGCTCCCTTTCGTTGTGGCTCCGTGGTGCTCCTGTATTTATTTGCGACTTTAGGGCACCTGATTGAATAGCGAAACGAACATGACGCAGTTACTTAGCAATAGACCTTTGTGGATGATTGCCGGTTTTGCCGGGCTGGTGCTTTCCTGCTCGCTGCAACGCACTACGGCCAATGTGCAACGCGAAGTAGTGTCCTGCCATACCAATGTGCCGGCACGTTTTGCGGTGCAAACAAATGCCGCTGTACCTGTTGTGCAAACTGATGCCAGTACCGAAGGCATGGTGTGGATTGATGGCGGCTCCTTTGCTATGGGCGCACATGATGCCGAAGGCAGGCCCGATGAATACCCGGTCCATTCCGTTCAGGTGAAAGGGTTTTGGATGGATGCCACCGAAGTAACCAATGCGCAGTTCCGCAAGTTTGTGGAAGCAACCGGCTATATCACTACTGCTGAAAAGGCACCTGATTGGGAAGAGCTGAAGAAGCAATTGCCGCCCGGTACGCCCAAGCCGCCCGATAGTGTGCTGGTGGCTGCTTCGCTGGTGTTTACACCGCCGGCACAGCCCGTGCCGCTCAACAACGCCGCACAATGGTGGCGCTGGCAAAAGGGTGCCGACTGGCGGCACCCGCAAGGTACGGGCAGCAGTATTGAAGGCAAGGACAACTATCCCGTGGTGCATGTGTCGTGGGATGATGCGGCGGCTTACGCCAAATGGGCCGGCAAGCGCCTGCCTACCGAAGCCGAGTGGGAGTATGCCGCCCGTGGCGGGCAAAAGCAACAACCCTTTACCTGGGGCAGCGAAGCCGTAGATGCGGGCAAGCCCAAGGCCAATACCTGGCAGGGCCATTTCCCCGATAACAATACCACGTGGGATGGCTTTAAGGGGGCAGCACCGGTGAAAACCTTTGCGCCCAATGCCTATGGATTATACGATATGGCCGGAAACGTGTGGGAGTGGTGCGCCGACTGGTACCAGCCTGCTTATTACGAAACCTTGGCTGCTGGTGTTGCCAGCAATCCCGTTGGCCCTGCAAATAGCTTTGACCCCGAAGAGCCGGGCATGCCCAAACGCGTACAACGCGGCGGGTCTTTTTTGTGCCATGCATCTTATTGCGCCAGCTACCGCGTATCGGCTCGTATGAAAGCCTCTCCCGATACGGGTTTGGAACATAGCGGGTTCAGGTGTGTGCGTAGCCGCTAGCAGCCTTGGTGTCGGGGTGCTGCTGCGCAGGCTGGGTGGTGAAGTCTTCTAGGAAGTACATCTTGAGCAGTCCCCTGTTTTTTACTTCCAGTTCGCCCCGGTAGGTGCACGGGAAATCTGCTCTTATTTGCTGGTAGGTGGTTTCCGAAATATTGATCTTTCCGGGTTCCGATTTCGACTCCATCCTGGAAGCAATATTCACCGTATCGCCCCAAATGTCGTATTGCCATTTGGTAGTGCCCACAATACCCGCCACCACCGGGCCGGTATGCAGCCCTATACGTACTTCAAAATGACTGAGTTCGTCTGTGGCGGTCCATTCTTTGCGCACCAGTTCAATCATTTCACGGGCGGCAAGCACAGCTTTTCGTGCATGGTCGGGGGTGGCAATGGGAATGCCCCCTGCACACATGTAGGAATCGCCCACGGTCTTGATCTTTTCCAACCCGTATTTGGTAGTGATGGCATCGAACCCACGAAAATAGTAATCAATGCTGCGCACCAGTTGTTCGGGTTCGATGGTGCCTGCCAGCCGGGAGAATTGTACAAAATCGGTAAACAGTACTGTTACCTGTTCAAAGCGTACAGCTTCCACCTTACCGTTGCGCTTCAGCTCCTGCGCCGTATCTGCCGGCAGGATATTGAGCAGCAGGCTTTCCGATCTTTTCTTTTCCCGCGAGATGGTGCTCAGGTTGCGGTAAAGCGTAGTCATCAGCACCGCCAGCAGGCCCACAATGATAAATAGCGAGACTACGATGATCTGCTGGTTGCGGCGGCTTTGACGCAGGAGGTTTACTTCGGTTTGCTTTTGGGCCACTTCAAAATCGGTGCGCAGGTCGGCAATCTTTTGAACCGAATTGATATTGTTCACACTGTCGCGGTAGGCTATATGCGTTTTAAAATGTTCAAGGGATTGGGCCGGTGCGCCTGTTTGCTCGTAGAGTACGGAAAGCTGCAGGTGGGCTTCGCTGATCTGGTCTTTCAACTGGTATTGCTGCGCCAGGCCGAGGCTGCGCTGTGCGTATTTCAGCGCTGTAGGGATGTTGCCTTTGTTGTGGTAAATCTCCGACATGGCAATCAGGTACACACATACAGGATGATAGTCTTCTGTTTGTTCCAGTATGCGGATTGCTGCATTGATTTGGGTTTCGGCCTGGTAGTTTTGGCCCTGGTTGGCGTACACCATACCAATATTGCCCATGCTATAAGCCTTGCCCGTTGGGTGGTTGATTTTTGCAAACAAATGCGCGGCTTCTTCAAAAAGGAGCAGGGCCGAGTCGTAGCGCTGGTAGTTGAGGTACTCATCGCCGGCATTGGAAAGGGTGGATGCCAAACTAGCCGTATCGCCGGAGCGCCGCAGGGTAGCAATGGCTCTTTGGTAGTAAGTCATTGCATTGGGGTGGTTGTTGGAAAGCGAAAAGATATCGGCGATGGCGGTATAAGCCGTTCCTTCACCTGGTAAAAAGCGGGCCTGCTGTGCGGCTCCCGCGCTCTTGATAAAAGCCGACAGTGCCGGCTCCAGTTCGCCCAGCAACCTTTTTTTATTACCCAGCTGGTAGTAGCCCCGGTGGAGGTACAGGTAGTCGTTTTCCTTGCTGGCCATTGCAATCAGTTCTTCGGCATAGCGGATGGCCTGGGGCAGGTTGCGGCTTTCGTTAAAAGCCAGTTGGCGCAGCAGTTCCATGCGGGCCTGCCCCTTTGTATTGCCCATGCGATATTGCGCCAGCAGGCTATCAGCAACCTGCTGGTCCTGCGCATACAAGCAGCCAGAAAGCAGGACAAAAAAGCCCAGGCATAAGAGCCGGGCTTTTTCCAAATGGTTATGCATTCAGTTGCATTTTGGGATCGTCAAAGTAAACTTCGTTGCTGCCGGGAATGGTAAACCCAATGTTGTAGTTTTCGAACTTGCCCCTGCCGGGAGAAGGGGAGACAACCTGTGCCGAATAGATGCCATTATTGTTTACCGGCTGTGCCGCCAGTACATCGATGCTGTTTTGGTATTTGGGATTGGAAGCATCGCTCTTGGCAACACTGGCAATACTGGTGAGGCCGCTGTTGTTGTCCAGTTCCCATTGAATGGTGTCGCCCGGGCCTACTTCGGTGGTCAGGTTATCATTACCGGGATTGTGACCTTCGCTGTCGCGGAGTTTAAGATTGGTAGAATTGCCGTTGCGGCTTACGTAGATGGTGATCGTTGCCATTGTTGCATTTTGGTTATTGGTGAAAAAAACCAGTGACCGTAAAATGTAGCAATAAATAATGGCGAATCATATTTATAGCAGATTAATCTGCTATTTAATTACCCTTTTTTTGTGTTGGGCTATGCTACTCAATTAGTGTACTAAGATGCTGTTGGCGCAGTTAGGAGGGCTTGGTGCTATGCGCTTTATGCGCGTTACCGAAATTTCTTCAAATCGTTGAGCCTGTAAAACCGCTTGCTCCAGTACAGGCCATTGTTTGCCAGAATAAGCACCGCCGAGCGCAGCATGATGAATACAATAACCAGTGCACTAAACGGGATCAGCAAGGCGTACCACCACCTGCCATAAACGCCTTTGCGGCCTACCATTAAAATAGCCTGAACCAGCACTATGAGTACAGCCACAGCCTGCAATATCACATCCCCCGACAATAAGAAACCCGGCACCGGCAATACAAAAAGCAGCAGTGCACCAAGGGCGTTGGTTGTAACCCTTGCAATGCTGTAATCGACAGAAGAAAACGCGTTCTTGGTGAGCCCGGTGATAAAATCCTTGAGGCTGCTGTACCACTCATAGCTGATACTGTCCTTGCCATACAGCACATGTTGCGGGAAGCCTGCTTTTTTGAGGTGTGCGCCCAGCTTCAGGTCGTCGTTGGGGTGTAGGGCAAAACGAGCATGGGTGCCGATGGTTTCATAAGCATCGCGGTGTACCAGGTTGAAGGCGCCCATGCCGAGGTAGGCATCCGAATTTTTATCAGCAGTAGCCCAGGGCCGGTAGCGGATGTAAAACAGAGCCTGGAAAAAGCTGTTGACACAATTGACCACCCAGGAGCGGGAACGCACATAAGGCAGTACGGTGAGGTGTGCGGCGCCTGTTGTGTGGCAATAGCCAATGGACTTTTCCAGGCTGTCGGCGCTGAACCGCACATCTGCATCGGTAAAAAGGAGCCAATGCTCGCTGCTATGGCGGTAACCCTGGTACAGTGCATAGCTTTTACCCATCCATCCGCCCGGGAGCGCATGAATGGGGATGCATTCAATGTGGTTGTAACGGGCAGTAAATTCTTCAATAATCGACCGGCTGCCGTCGGTAGAGCCATCGTCTACCAGGATGATTTTGTAGTTGGGATAATGGAGCCCCGTTAAAGTGTTGAGTGCCTGCCGCAAGTTTTTTGCCTCGTTGCGTACCGCGATGATCAGTGCGATGGAAGGCTGCGGGACATGGGCAGTTGGTTGTACTGCTTTGAGGTAACCAATCCGCCTGCCGTTGACCAACAGGTACACCGCGATGCCCAACCAGGCCAGCAGTACCAATACCGCGTTGAGGTATGCCATCATAATTGGTACTTCCGAAACAAGCATGCCAGCTTAACGCTAACATTTCTTTTGCCTGCTGAAGCCCGACCTTTGCCGCATGCAGGAGCATCTGAAAGACATTTTCCGGGCCTTGGGCAAGGGCGATACCCAGCAGTTGGCTGGCTTGTTTCGCCGTCCCGGCGGGCGTAAACACCTGGAGAACCTGACCCTTATCCTCATCGGTACCCTGCCCCAGCCTATTGAGGAGAAGCAGGCTCTTTACCGTGGCTTTGTTTCCGTGCTCGACCAAATGGAGGGCCGCATCCGCAGGCAGGAAGAAGGGGAGGAGATATTGGCGGGTGTGGCTTTGGAAAAGTGATGCCAGGGTTAGGGCCACGAAGACGCAAAGACAAAAAGGAGCACAAAGGAAAGTTGCGTGGTAACGTTTTCGGTTTTCTTTTACAGCAATGAAAACGATGAGCCCATTCATGTGCATGTGGAAAGCGGTAGCGGTGTAGCAAAAATCTGGTTGGAACCAGAGATAAAGGTTGCGTATATGCACCAACTGTCACCAAGAGAACAGCGCTATATCATGGAGTTGTTGATGCAATATTCTGAGTATTTTAAAAGCAGGTGGTATGGATACTTTTCACAATAGTTACGACTCCATCGAAAAATTGATTTTCGATTTGGGCATCAGGATCAAAGCTGTTGATTTGGTACCGCAGACTCATGAAATGCTTATATCCCTAACCAACAATCATAGAATCAAATACAGCTTTTCTCATCTGAAAGGTTTTGAAGGCGTTAAACCAGATGCATTTATGAATCATAGGCTCATAGCTGATGGTACAGGTATCCATTGGCCTGAGTTGGATGAAGATTTGAGCCTTAAAGGATTGCTGAAGGAGTATTTGAGGCAAAAGATTAAAGAAGAGCAGGAGATAGTTATTGCTTAGTTTAACTGCGCCCCAGTAGGTGGCTGTTTGTGATTAACGCCTCTTCCCTTCGTGCTGCTTTCTTAACCCTTTTGTGTTTTGTCGGTACTGTTTTTTTAGTCTATCTCTCCCATCGTTCTATACTTGGCAATTCTTCGGATTAATTCCACCGGCAAAGACTCATTCAATGGAAACTGCACCGAGCCTTTGCCCTGTTTGTATTGGGACAATTCTTCCTTAAATGCTTCGTGGCCATTAGGCGTGGCATAAAAGCCGATATGGTTTTTGAATGCTGCAAAATAAACAAGAGGTTTGCCCGCCTGTTTGTAGGTAGGCATGCCATAACTGATGCTTTCTATAGCCTCAGGTGCAGCATCCCTGATGATCTGCCTGATCTCATTCAATCGTTCCTGAACTTCCGCCGGAAAGCTGCTGATATAAGTTGCTACATCTGTGGGTTTGGTTGTTTGCTGTGTTTGCATGATGATACCAATTAAATAGTTGCAAATGGTATGGTTTGTTTGCCGTTAACTATTGGCTTTTGCCGAATACAATCACCAATCACCAATCACTAATCACCAATACCTAATACCCATTACCTAATCCTTCACCCGCACATAGGTTTCCATATTGATGCGGTCCACTCCGGCATCAGCTACTTTTTCTACACCGCGCTGCACGAGGGTGTCCCCTTTGAAGGTAACGGTAAAATCAAACTTATTGCCTTCCCATTCACGGGCACTGCAATACTCCAGGTTTTCGGTGTATTGGTTGTTGCGGAAAGTATAAGTGCCGCCACCGGCAACAAAAACCGCTGCACTGTCCTTGCCTTTTTTGAGGTCGTGTTGCAGGAAAGCAAAATGGCTGTTGTTGATGATCTTGATAAAGGAAATGTCCTTGTTGTAGTTTGTGGTAGTGGTGTCGCCTTTTTCAATAAGGGTACCGCTCAGCAGTCGCCAGGTGCCCGTGATGGCCGGTGCCGGCGGTGTTGTTTCGGTATTCGCAGA
Organism: Cnuella takakiae; assembly: GCF_001953305.1. Classification (GTDB taxonomy): domain Bacteria; phylum Bacteroidota; class Bacteroidia; order Chitinophagales; family Chitinophagaceae; genus Flavisolibacter; species Flavisolibacter takakiae. Next base: position 4,140,908 of record NZ_MTFE01000010.1, on the reverse strand, counting down.
TTTGGTTTGACAGGCAGCAAGGGCAAGCAATGCAAGGAGGGCTGTTGGTTTCAATGTGGGGCAATTTGCACAATGATAAGCACTAGGATTGGTAAAGAAAAAGACAAAAGGAAAAAGTCAAAATACAAAAGGGAACAGCACACATCGAGACCCTGTTTTGCCTTTTACCTTTTGACTTTGATGGCATCCTTTTATGCAAACACTCCTTAGTTGACCTGCACCACTACATTTCCCTTCTTTTTGCCAGTGTCCACATGCCGGTGTGCTGCCACCATCTCTGTAAAAGGATAGGTTTGTTCGATGCAGGCTTTGAAGGCGCCCTTTTCAAACAATTCTTTCAATTGCAGCAGTTGTTCCCTTGTTTCTTTGGCTACGTCCAGCCCGCCAACCGTGACGTATTTGCCGCCCTTTTCCAGGATCTTTTTGCAGGCACTCTTTGTTGTTTTGCCTACCGCATCAAATACAATGTCAAAGGTTTTTCCTGATTGTGTAAAGTCCTGCTGGCTATACACGATAATCTCATCACTGCCTAAGGCTTTTGCCAGTGCAACGCCCTGTTCGCTACACACAGCTGTAACTATAGCCTTGTAGTGTTTGACAATTTGCAGGGCTGCCGTGCCCACCGAACCTGTTGCGCCATATACCAGCACCTGTTGTCGTGGCCTCGATGCAATGCCTGCCTTCTGGAGAAAATACAGCGCCGTGGTGCCGCCAAAAAGGATGGCCGCGGCTTCTTCAAAACTGGCATTGGCAGGCTTGTGTGCGATGCTGCTGTTTTCGGGCAGCGTGATATAATCGGCATAGGCACCGAACTTAAAACCGGTGCTGGCAAATACGGCATCGCCAATTTGAAAAGCCTGTACGTTTTTGCCAACAGCTTCCACCACGCCCGATAGCACATTACCCAACACCGGTTTGCGGGGCCGGGTGAAACCCAGCACAAAGCGCATGACGATCCGCAGGAAACCGCCTACAGCAAGACCGCGTACCCGCACATCACCCGAATTGACGGCTGTAGCCATGATCTTTACCAGTACTTCATTGTCTTTGGGTTGTGGTTTATCGATTTCCGTGATGCGCAGTACTTCGGGAGCGCCATAAGCAGGACAGATAATGGCTTTCATACCTGGTTGTGGTTTTGGTGAGCGGAGTAGCCTTTAAGCTAGTGCACTGTTAACAGCCTTGCAATAGCAGGTAGCATTGCAATGCGGGTAAAAGTAAAAGGCAAAACGTAAAAACAAAACCTGTTATTCGTCAGGTGTTTCGCTTTTAAATTTTGCCTTTAGATTACTGATCTTTTCTATACTGCTTTATACACGCAACAATCCCCTGAAACCCCTTACGCCATAATACGAACCCGCGCCATTGTGGTACGCAAACACATGGCCATAGCGGTAGTCGCCAAAGATGGCGCCGCCCTGTTTGCGGATGGCTTGGGGTGTGAGCAGCCAGCTGGAGGTTTTGGTGTCCACGGGACCCAATTGCTGCAAATGGCGGTACTCCGCTTCGGTGAGCAGGGTGATGCCCATTTCTGCAGCCATTTCCACCACCGTATTTTCCGGGCGGTGTTCCTTGCGCGATTCCCACCCTTCGCGGTCGTAGCAAACACTGCGGCGGCCCTTGGGGCTTTCCGGTGCACAGTCCATAAAGAGGTATTCGCCTGTGGCCGCATCCTGGCCCACTACATCGGGCTCGCCGCCGGTGGCTTCCATCTGCTCCAGCGACCAGAGTTTTCCGGGGTTGGCCTTCAGCTTTGTTTGTACCTCTTCCCATTGTACGTTGGGATGGCGATGCATGTTCTTGGTGAAACGCTTTTGAAGCAGCGAAAGGAGCGTGGCTTGTTGTTCCGGTGGCAAACTATTGTTCATATCGTACACGCGATGATAGATGGATTATTGGCTTGTGCCAGGTAGGTAATAACCTGGTATTAGTAAAGGTCGGTTTGTTGCGGTAAAAGAGGATGTTTAAAAGAAAATGGCGTTGCCTGGTGTTGCGGTTTATTGGTACAACAATATTTGCCGATTAAGCTAACCAAGTACAGTTTCAGGATGAACTATTGTATGAACCTGCACTGGCAAATGCCTGGATGATTTGCGCATGGGTAACGCACCCCTGTGTACCGTCATTGCGAGGCGCCCGCAAGTCTATATTGCAAAAACATCGAGCTGCGCCGAAGCAATCTCCTGTGCCAGTAAGTTCCAAATAATCCAGGTGTGGTGTTCTACCGCAGCAGGAGATTGCTTCGGCGCGCATAGACACTGAAACAAATAGGGAGATGAAGCGCCTCTCAATGATGGTGCTACTTCAACAAGTTGGCAAATACCGTAATCACCAGGGCGTTGACATAATCGATAAAGAAGGCGCCCACCAGGGGCACTACCAGGAAGGCTCGGTGTGCGGCGCCATACCTGGCTGCCAGTGTTTTCATCACGGCCATTGCATTGGCCACGGTGCCCAGCATAAACCCAATGAACCCGCCCGACATAACTGCCGCATTGTAGTCGCGGCCCATGACCTTGTAAATAACCACCATTGCATACAGCAATACCACCAACACCTGTACAGCCAGGATGCCCGCAAGGGGTAAAGCGAGGTGCAACAATTCCCATAGTTTGAGATCCATAAGCGCCACAACGAGGAAGGTGTTGAACGCGATGCTCCCGGCAAAGTCGATGGCTTGCTGGTCCAGGACGATCCAGCGGGTTTTGTCGTTGATGTTGCGGAAAACCGCGCCAACAATCATGGCGCCAATATAGGCCGGCAGGGTGATGCCTGAGCGGGCAATCAGGAAGCTGACCATACTGCCCAATCCCATGATCAAGCCAATGGAAATGAAGCTGAGGTTGAAGGCGGAGTGCTCCTTTGCCGTTTTAATCAGGATGGTGTCTGCAGGTGCTTCCGGCTCCTGCACCACCGGCGCATTGTTAGTGGTCGTCTGCTTTTTCAACCCGAATCGTTGCACCAGGAAGGTACCGGCGGGGCCACCCAGCAGCCCGCCCAGCACAATGCCCACGGTGGCGGATGTGATGGCAATGGTTTCTGCGCCCCGGAGTCCCATTTCTTCGAACAGGGGCGAAAAAGCCAGCCCCGTGGCAGGGCCGCCCACCAGCGTAACGGAACCTGCCATGATGCCAAAGAGTGGGGATACGCCAAACAGGATGGCCATACCAATGCCCACGAGGTTTTGCAGGATGCAGAAGACAGCCGATAGCGCCAGGAAGATGCCTACCTGCTTACCGCCTTTTTTCAGTAAGGGCAGGCTGGCATTGGTGCCGATGGAGGTGAAGAAAAGTACCATGCACAGGGGTTGGAGCGCGGTGCTGAACTCGATGTGTACCAGCCCATTGTGCAGCAACAGGTTGATGAAGGCAAACACCAGCCCGCCCAGCACAGCCGAGGGGATATTGAGCTGTTCCAGCACCGGGATCTTTCGCTTGAGCAGTAGGCCCAAAAGGAATACCAGCCCGGCAAGCGCCAGGGTCTGGATCAGGTCGGGGCGGAGGAGGGGCATGGGGGCTCTTTGTGGTAACAGGTAAGATAACTGAAATCTCTTGTTACCCCCAGTAGATGCGGTTTAGCCAGCAACCATTGAACTTGCCTGGCGCTAAGTTTAAAGCTTATGGTAGTAATGATTGTCCTTGTGACCGGGCATGGTTAGGCAGCTTGGTACTCTTTTCAATCAGGTAGTTCGGTTTGCACACGATGCGACTTTCATGCCGATCCGCCGCGGCGGACGGCATGAAAGCTCCCGGCCTATCACCTGACTGCTCCATGCAGGAGCGCTAAAGCTGCCTACAGACGCAACTGTCATTGCGAAGCGCTGGTGGTGGCTCCAATAACACAACCCCTTGCAGCGCTGAAGCAATCTCCACCACATACAGGTTCCAAAGCGTGCAGCTATTGGTGTCTTACACAGCAGGGGATTGCTTCAGCGCCGCTAAACCTTGGTATCACTAATCACTGCTGGCGCTTCGCAATGACGATGCACCAGGTGCATGATACAAGTAGAATATAATAGCACCTGCAAGGGTAGAACTAAGGGACATATTCTGCTGTCACTGCACTACCTGATTAAAAGGGTATGATGCTTATGAAACACAACAAAATCACACCTGCTTGCGCAATCACTGCCATGGCTTTGAAAGAACCAAGGATTTAAGCCATACTTAGTTCCATAACTCATTCTTTTCCGTGAGGATGATGGGCATACCGTCCGTCACCACGATGGTATGTTCATGTTGTGCCATAAAGCCGCCTTTATTGCCCACCATGGTCCAGCCGTCCTTAAGGGTTTCGGCAAAAGAAGAGGTAGTTGATATAAAGGTTTCAATGGCCACCACCGAGTGCTTGCTGAAGCGGGTACGGTTGTACTTGTCCTTGAAGTTGGCGATCTCGGCGGGTGCTTCGTGGAGGCTGCGGCCCACGCCGTGACCCGTGAGGTTCTTGATCACTTTATAGCCCTGCTTTTTGGCTTCTGTTTCAATCAGGTGGCCAATGTCGGAAATGCGTACACCGCCCTTGATGTTGTCAATTGCTTTACGCAAAATCTGTTTGGACGCATTCACCAGTGCCTGGTGTTGGTGGATGTCCTCGCCCAGCACAAAAGAGGCGCCATTGTCCGACCAAAAGCCATCCAGTTCGGCCGATACATCGATGTTCACCAGGTCGCCTTCCTGCAGTATGCGCTTGTCGGAAGGGATGCCATGGCAAAACTCGTTGTTGACGCTGATACAGGTGTAGCCGGGAAAACCATAGGTAAGGAAAGGAGCGGAGTTGGCACCGAAATCGGCCAGTATGCCTGCGCCGTACGCATCCAGTTGTTTGGTGCTCATACCGGGGCGGGCATAGGCACGCATTTCTTTGAGGGTACAGGCTACGGCTTCGCTGGCTTTCTGCATGCCGGCGAATTCTGATGGTTTGGTAATGGACATGGTGTAAGGGTTTGTTGGATGAATGATGGTCAGGGTAGTTGTTTACCTATCTCCGGTTTTGTATAAACGCTGCCGGATGCTGTTTTGCTCGATCACCGTGAATGCATTTTCGAATCTTGCTCCATTCTCAAGCAGCAGGGATACCAATGTGCGGCCTGCAAACAAAGGATCATGACCTTTTTCGCGAAAGTAAATGACAGAAGGGGGATTTGCAGCGCCGTAGCGAAAGACCAGTTCGCCATAATCTTTGTCAAAGGTGAGAATGGTTAATTTTTCTGCTGTCGCTATTTGGATTACCTGTTCATCCATGATGCCTTGAAATTCTTCCTGAATGCTTTTTACGGGCATACCCGCTGCTCTTAACAGGAGGATACTTGGACGAGGGAAGTTTTTATTGGCTAAAAACATGTTATGCCGATGCGGGTAGGGGATAGTAGAACTCTTGCTGCATGCAGTCGCGCAGGTACAGGAATACTGCTTTTAAAGCATCAGCTGATACATTGGGGTAGCTCTCCAGGATCTGGGTTTCGGTCCATCCGGATGCAAGGAGCTCAAGGATCAGTTCAACAGAAACCCGGGTGCCCTTTATGATGGGTTTGCCCAGGAGTACCTGTTTATCGGAGGTGATGAAATCTTGCCACATGATGTATCAAATATAACAAGTTTGGAAAGGTTCATCTCTTGTGCCGGTAGTTCCATTTAAGCTGGTGTGCCGCCATTGCGCAACCTTTGAAAATGATGCGCCATTGATCGTTGATGCGGATGCCGGAAAACGCTTTCAGGTTTCCGGATAGCTTTTCAAGCCGGTTGGTGGGCGGTATGCGCAGGTCGGTAAGGTGCATCACCTGGTGCCATAAACTGGCTTAATGCCTGCTATTCTATTTCAACCTTTACCTTTTTGCCCAAACCCAGTTCAACGATCTTGGAAAGTGTTGATAACTCAGGTTCTATCTGGTCGTTCTCCAAACGGGAAATATAGGTTTTGCTGGTGCCGCTTAATACAGCCAGTTCCTGTTGCGACAGGCCTTTTGCCAACCTGTTTTTACGGATGATGGCTCCGAAACGATACTTGCTGCCCTGTGCAACAGGCTGGCTGTGTGCATACACCACATCGGGGCTCAGCTCGTAGGGATGTATCACCTCGTTTCCCTCCATATCTGTCAGGCTGATGCCTGCATTTTGCCAGGAAAGGGTCTGGTTGCGAAGGCGCACTTTTCTGAACGCTTTGGGATCAAGCAGGATGTATTCCGGGTCTTCCGGGCTTATGTTCCATTTACTGAATAGTTGTTTAAAGTCAATCACCCTGGTTTCGCCGTTGTTGAAGATGCACCGGAGTTCCAATCCTTTAACAGCTTCAATCTTTAGGATCCTTGGTATTTTAATGGCTCTTTTCATGTTTTTAGATTGGGGTTTAACCGAATGAAGTTTGCCAGCAGCCACATCTTGATTTTTGGATCGCTTGCCCACGCCATTACCATTTTTTGTTGCCTGGGCGGCAGGTACCCGGCGTAGGTTGCCAGCGTCTGAATCTCTACCAGTGCTTCCTATTCTGCATAGCGTGCATGGAAATGCGGCGGAAGATGATCCCGCGAGTACAGGTCAATTTTTATGGAGTGTATGATATGTACAGTAGGCATGTCAGCAAACTGTGTGCCTCGAAGTTACCAAATTTGGTAACTTTTGCCATGGTTTATATTGCAGGATTGCCTCTTTGCTGGATTTTTGTTGTCAGCTTTGCCTTGTGATTCGTTCAAGGTTTCGATAAAACCACTCAGCAGACTTTTGTTGCAGTGCTTGTTGCTGGAGTGGGTGAGATACAAATGCGGAAGGCTTATTTATGATTGTCTGCCACTGTCCGCTGCCACCTTTTTGCTGATGCGCTGGCTGATCTCTTCAATGTAGTCCATCACCTTTTGCTCCGTTTCCGGTTGCAGGGCAACGGATGCCGGGAACAGTTCGGTGCGGAGGCGGCGGTACAGGTGTACCGATTGCTCCAGGCTTTCCAGCAGCGATGTGGCCTTATATGCGGGCAGGGTAGCCTTTAGTTGTTCGAGGTCGGTTGCGGGCAGCAGGGTTTCCACCTTGCGTACGCCGCGGGGCAACTGTCTGTTATTGATGTGGAGTAGGGGACCGAATACCACCATGCGGAGGAAACCAAAGAAGTCGTAGGCTTCCAGGTACTCGCCGCGGCCAATCTTGAGCAAGACATAGTGCACCCAGGTCCAGAAGCGGTCCTCGATCCATTGGTAATCGGGGTAGGGGAAACGGGGCTCGGTTTCCTGCAGGATGCTATTGAGCTGCCCTGTTTTATCGAGCAGGATCACCGGTGTTTCCACCCGTTGGCGAAACTCCTCCGGTGTTACGAACTTGATGTCCACATGGAGCAGGGGATCATCGTAAAGGCAGATCAGCAACCGGGGCTCGCCTACATGCTCGCCGGTAAAGCCGGAAAGGAAATTGCCAAAGCCTTTTGCATAGGCGATCATCTTATCCCTGTCGCCGCCCACTTTTTCCCTGGTAACCAGTACCAGGTCCAGGTCGGAAAATTCATCAAGCTCGTTGGTAAGCCAGGAGCCGGCAACCGCCAGGCCAAGGATGCTGTCGTCATTTTGGATGAGGGTGGTGACATGGTGGGCGAAGTGGTGGTGGGGGAGCATGGGGGTGTCTTATTTCAGGACATATATTAATTGGCAAAGTAGTCAGCTTCAAACATTATTTGCGGACTCGCCACAACGCTTGCTCAATTGGCTTAAAGCAAAGACTCTGGGTGGACTTAAAGCGTAGCCTATTCTTATGAAGTTTGTTCGATTATTGGGAGAGTTCCCACTTTGCCCCATCTTTGAATACTACTTCATAAGGATAGGCTATCAATACTTTTTTGCCGTCTTTGCTAAGAATACTCCATTGCCCATAGTCACTTGCTCCAGGTCGTAAAGCGTCATCGGTGAATCCGCCACCCCAACCTTCAAGAAGGCCGCCCATGTCTGCGGGCTCATTGAATGCATTTTCCCCATACCATTTAAAACGGATAGCGGTTACCACTTTATTACTCACATTTTTGAAACGCAGTGCGATGTCTTTGTAGTTTGAATATTCTCTTGCTACAAATTTGGCACTCAACACTTTTACTGGAGCTAAATACAATCCGCCGGTATCATATTTTGCGCCAACTCCGTGTTTTTCTTCTCTTATCTTTTTTGCAGTCTGCTCGACGCTGTTTGGTAAATTATTTATGGATTTGGCTATGTTGCTTTCCAAACTATCTTGTTTGGTTAATGATACTTTGTAGGTGATGTCTTCACGTTTCTCGTTGAGAAGTTCGAAGGTTATTGGGGCAGATAAGTAGGTGTCACCATATGCTTTCTTCATATCGTTATGAACCTTTTTGGAAATCTCAAACTTTTTATAAGCTTCCAAATAAGCTGCACTGTCGGAGTATGCTTCAATGATTTCTTCTTTACTTCCTTCACTATAGTAGTATTTCTTTTTCATTTGGCAACTTGTCACTAGAAGTATTGCGAAGGCGATAGTACAGCGTAGTAAATTTTTTCTAGTCATGGTTATAGGGGAGTTTTGGTATGATCGGCATAGGCTTGCTTTAACGTTTCGGGGCTTTGCGTTCGGGCGGGTTTAGGAGTACAAAGTTTCAATTTATTACTAAAGCTTAATAGAGGTGCAAAGTTGAAAATTTGTACGTCAGACAGCCTGACGCAAAGCTCTTGTTGTAGCCATTTTTTTTATGTGCCCCATATTTCAATATTTCCATTACTGCCTATAATTCTCTCGAACATAGGTATGGCTAGTTCATAAACATTATTATTCGCTCTGTTTTTATCAGATACCTGTGAGATTCTGAACCCAGGTTGTACCAAGATAATGTTGAATTTCCAATTATTCACCCTGTAGCTTTCACTAATGGTTTCAAATAATTCATCAGAGCCATATACTATTTGGGAGTTCTGCGCATTCGCTAATCTGTTATTTATTCGATCTAACAGAATAGGCGATGAAATCCAGTGAATACTTCTCATTGCTTGAGCGAAGAGCTCATCACAATCGGATTTCCGACAACCTGCATTGTTTTCTCCTGAATACTTGCAGTGGATAAAGTGAATCGTAGAATTCGCGCTATCAAAATAGATTAAATCCGCTATCTCGTGTGCACCATCATCCAGAAATATGACGTCAGATTCTTGGACAAGTGAAGGTTTCAATAATTCAATAGTATGATTGATGACAGGTATATCGCCATTTGGATTTTCATCGTAGGCTTCACTGCGAATATTGCAACCATTCCAATTCTTTTCCTTCCAGATTTCATCAGGCAAATTTTCAATGTCATTACTTGGTATTATTCTGTTTCTACCAACAATAATACTACCATCTGGAAGAGCTAATGATGGCGGATATTCATTGAACACATCTTCTATTCTTTTGTCAACTATGGTGTCATCCCTTCTCTCGGCGAAAACCGTAACATTATTTGCACCGTCAATTGACCATAATCTATCCCTATTTAAGTCAAACGAAAAATTAAAACTTAAATCATCCAATTGAAGTGTCCCAAGTAATCTTGAGTTATTTTCTTGCAGTGAAATGCCATTTAGAATTGGGGTGAAGTTTCTGATTGGTTCATGATTAGGACTGCTAATTGTAACACTGTATGCTTTAAAGAAAAGAGAATCAGGTATAATTGCCACAGGAATTTCTTCGATAGTTGTAGCTAGTTCTGTTGTTGCTAAAAACGACAACCCAGGTAGGTTTGCAATTATAGGTCCGTCAACAATAAGTGTACACAATTGATCACACCATTCTTTAAACTCACTAGCAGTACCTCTTTTCATTGCCCAAACGCGACCTTTTCGTGTGGCTATTCCCCATGTGTTTTCTTCATCAAGTCTTAGAACTGCATGACCTGTTCCAAAAATTCTTCCTTCACTTGATCTAATTGCTGCTTGTACTGATGAGCCAATTAGTGTCTTATACGATGGATGGGATGATCCAGTTAGTGCAGAATTTTTCATTCCGACCATCAAATAGTCACTTTGCGAAAACTGAGATAAGGTCTTAAATAATCTACCATGCGTAATTGATGGCAATTCTATATTTATTATACTTTCCTTAAAAGAGCCCAATGCTAGTTCGCTAGTAGTGAGTTCAAAGAGAAGGTTGTGTTCAGAGGCATGATATAAAAGATGAACATCTAGTAAGTCTTCGATGTATATTTCTCTTGAAGCCCAATCTATTGGCTTGTTATGAGCAGTTACTATGATCAAAGGGGATTCATCATCAGTTTGCTCGTAATGTATAATTTCGAAATCAATAGATTTACAAGATATTTGGTCTTGGAAATTGAAATTAGCCGGTGTTGAATAAATTAATGCACTGAAGTACACATTCAGTTCTGGCATTTGAAAGTCTTCTTCTTTAGCTTGAGAAGACCTGTAATGTCTGGCCAACTGCATTTGCTCATCTACAATCTGAGGAATCAAAAGCCTCCACGAAGAGTCAGATTTGTACAACCTTCTAACTTCACCGCGGACAGCATCTGTATTGGCTATTAGTTTTGCAGGCCCTTCTTGATCAAGTGGTGTACGAGAAATTCTTCCGAGAAACTGAATTGTATATGGTATTGATCTTGGAGTTGCGTGAAGCACTGCCACTTTTAAATTAGGTATGTCCAATCCTTCACTAGCAATTCCAACACAAACCAAGCCGTCCAATTCACCATTATTAACTTTTTTAATCAGATTCTCATTAACTGATGAAGATCTTTTTGAATGAATTACGTCAACATCAAAGCCACTTTCATTATATAAAGTTGCAAGGTTTTGAACGTCCTCTATTCGATCTGTTCTAATTAATATCGAGCATGTAGGATTTGTGAGTCTTTCCTCATCAAATACTGCCTTGGCAGTTTCCAATAATGCTTCGTTTGAATCAGGAGCGTGATTTCCAATACTCTCACCACGAAAATCTATTGGTCTTAAGATTCCCTTTTCTAACGCTTGTTCTAGTGAGAAATGATATATGAGTTTTGCACGCATTCTTTTCCTGTCTCTTCTGAAGGGTGTGGCAGTAAAGAATACTTTGATTTGTGTCCTGTAGAAGCTGTTTATTGACTGCCAAGTTGGAGCCGGTTCATGATGAGCTTCATCTACAAATACTGCGTCTATCAGGTCATTTGGTATTGGTTCTAGACCTTGATAGTAAGGTGAAATACTATTTGGATGAGACACTATGACGTCATGGGAATTCAAGATTGTTTCCCACTCCTGTCTGCTTTTTTTGCGATTTGTAACTTCATAAACAGCAACTTGAGGTACGTTTACATCTAAGCAATTTCTATTTTTTAAAATTTGAAGTTCCCTAAACTGATTTGAAATCTGTCTTCTCAATATTTTAGAAGGTACAACGATCAGGATTTTATTTAATCCTAATTCAAAACAAGCAGCCATCATGATTGCGGTTTTCCCCGAACCAGTCGGCATACTAATTAAAGCTGCAACTTCATTGGTTCCATTTGTTTTATAGCTTTTTAAAGCCCATATAGCACCAAGTTGACAATCCCTTAATCCATGCTCATTAAAGGGTTCAAGATTAAAAAAATGTTTGTTGTCAATAAAGTATGGCATGTGGTGCTTATAATTGGCTACAACACTAGATTTACGCAATTAGCTGGTGCTTGTGGCGAATATACTACATTGCCAACCAGCCATTTCGTGCCCATCCATACATCTTGTCCACACGCTACTCACCCTTCCCTCAATCCCACCTTCTCCATCCAGCGCACTTCCAAGCTATACACGCCGAACTCCTCCGCCACTTTGCCCCGCAGGTGGTAAAAGCCCCTGCCGGTAAGCCTTTGGCGGGCGGCGGTGTCGGGGAAGTGCACGGTATCGATCCAGGCGCCTTCGGGGTCGAGGAAGGTGCCAAAGAACATGGTCTGGCCGTTGCGGGTGCGGGTAGGCTTTTCCGTAATATAGCAACCCAGCACATCTACCACCTTGCCCAAGTGCTGCGGCAGGGTGCGGGCCGTAACATAACCCGTGGTATCGGCCGATACCAGCGTAAAGGGATCGCAGAGCGGGAAGCCTAGGAGCTCGGTTTCATCCATCGCGTCTTCGTAGGCACTGTGGTGTAGCTGCGGTAGTTTGAACTCCACGGCGGGTTCGCAAAACAGGCTCTCGGTACGGTGGGGCTGCTGCACCCTTTTGTGGAGGAAATTGGCTTCCCACAACAGTTCCTTTTTGTTCTTGCCCGTAAAGCGAAGGGCACCCACGCGGATCAGGATATTGAGCTGCTCGGCGCCGATGCCGGTGCGGTGGATGAAGTCTTCGAGGTGTTGGTAGTCGCCGTGGTGGTAGCGCTCCATCAATAGCGTGGCAATGGTTTCCTTTTCCAGGCTCTTGATGTGTACAAAACCGATGTACACTTCGCTGCCTTCGATGTTGGTGAGTTCCTCGCTGCGGTTCACGCAGGGGGCATGCACGGTGGCGCCGGTGCGGCGCAGCTCGTGGAAGTACAGCTCGGTGCTGTAGAAGCCCCCGAAATTGTTGATCACCGCCACCATGAACTCCATGGGGTAGTAGGTTTTGAGGAAGAGGCTCTGGTAGCTTTCCACGGCAAAGGAGGCCGAGTGGGCCTTGGAAAAAGAGTAGCCGCCAAAGCTTTCGATTTGCCGCCACACTTCGGCGGTGATGGCATCGGGGTGGCCCATGGTTTTGCAGTTGGCAAAGAACTGGTCCTTGATCCGTTCAAACTCCTTGCGGCCGCGGTACTTGCCGCTCATGGCGCGGCGCAGCACATCGGCCTCGCCCATGTCGAGCCCCGCAAAATGGTGCGCCACCTTGATCACGTCTTCCTGGTACACCATCACACCATAGGTCTCTTCCAGCAGTTCCTGCATTTTGGGGTGCAGGTACACGATCTTCTCGGGGTGGTGGAAGCGCTGGATGTATTCGCGCATCATACCCGAGGAGGCCACGCCGGGACGGATGATGCTGGAGGCCGCCACCAGCGTGATGTAGTTGTCGCAACGCAGCTTTTGCAGCAGCTGGCGCATGGCGGGACTTTCAATATAAAAACAACCGATGGTGTCGGCACGGCGGATCTGCGCGGCTACTTGCGGGTTCTTCTTCAATTTGTCTACATCGTGGATATCGATGGAAAGCTGCTTGTTGTTGCGCACCAGCCGTATGGCTTCCTTGATGTGGCCGAGACCGCGCTGGCTGAGGATATCAAGTTTGTGGAGGCCTACTTTCTCGGCCACAAACATATCGATCTGCGTGGTGGCAAAACCCTTGGGGGGCAGCTCCAAAGCGGTATACTGGTGGATGGGTGCTTCCGATATCAGCATGCCGCCGGGGTGGATGCTGAGGTGGTTGGGAAAATTCATCAGCAGCGAACCGTAGTGGAGGATGTACTGCTGGATCTTGTCCTCGCCCAGCTTGGCGTGCGGGTCGCGGGCAATGAGGTCCACTTCGTGTTTGGGCAGGCCAAATACCTTGGCCAGTTCGCGTAGGGTGGCATTGTACTGGAAGGTGCTGTACATGCCCAGCAAGGCCACCTGGTGTTTGCCATAGCGCTTGAACACATAGTCGATCACCTCGTCGCGGTCCTGCCAGCTGAAGTCGATGTCGAAGTCGGGCGGCGAGCTGCGGTGCGGGTTGAGGAAGCGCTCGAAATAGAGGTCGAGGTCGATGGGGTTTACATCGGTGATCTGGAGGCAGTAGGCCACAATGGAGTTGGCACCCGAGCCACGGCCCACGTAATAAAAGCCGCGGCTTTGCGCATAGCGGATCAGGTCCCAGGTGATGAGGAAATAGCTGTTGAAGCCAAGGTCGTTGATGATGCGGAGTTCTTTCTGCACCCGTTCGGTGGCCACCTTGTTCTTGTTGCCATAGCGGTACTGCAGGCCATCGAGCGCCAGCTTTTCCAGCAGGATGCGGTCGTCTTCAGGGGTGGCGGAAAATACCTTCTTGTTCTTGTCCGTTTTCCAGTCCATATCGTAGTGGCAGGTATCCACCAAGCGCAGGGTATTGGTTACGATCTGCGGGTGCTGCCTGAAGGCCGCGAGGATCTGTGCCGGCGTAAGGAAGGTTTCGGTGGCGGCAGCAATATGCTCCGTCTGCTGCCGGCTGAGCAGGATGTTTTTGTCGATGGCCCGCAGCAGGCGATGGAGGTTGAAATGTTTTTTATCCTTGAAGGTTACCGGCTGGCGGATGACAAACTTCGTGGGGTATGCGGCTGTGTCCACGGCAAACAGTTTGTTGATCTCCGAAGGCTGTACGCCAATGAGCTCGTTGGGCGCTAGTTGTGCAGGATTGTGGTTGCCCAAAGGGTAAATGACCCATACATGTTCCCCGAATTTTTCCTGCTCCGGGAAGGGCTCGCCGGTTTGCAGGTGGTGGGATAAAAAGCTGTTGATGACGCCGAGGCCATCGAGGTTCTTGGCCAGCAGGAGGTACAACAGCGTGTCGCCGTTGCGGATCTCCGCGCCGAGGATGGGTTGTATGCCCACATCGGTGCAAGCGGTGTAGAAGTCCCACACATCGGAAGTGTTGTTGATATTAGTAAGGGCCAGCGCCGTGGCGCCGGCTTCCAATGCCTGCTGCACCAACTCTTCGGAGGAGCAGGTGCCGTAGCGGTAGGAGAAATATGTTTTACAGTTTAAGTACATAGGGGAGGAGGGCATTAGCTGTTAGCCGTTAGCTATTAGCTTTTGGCTGCAAGCTTATAGCTACATGCTGCAAGACGCTGGCAGCTGAATGTGATCGATAGTTCTGTGCATATCCAATACTTTCACTATTGCCCATTCACCATTCACGTTTGCCGTTTCACGTTTCACGACCAATCACTAAATCAGCCCGCTCGCCCGCATGATCATATAGCGCCCGAAGCGATTGCTCAGGCTGTCCATGGCTTGGTATAGCTTGATGGTTTCGTTGCTGTCTTCAAACAGGTTGATCTGGTAGTTGCCCGGCACCAGGTGAGAGAAGCGCACCCCCACCAGCCGCACCAGCAGGCGGCGGTCGTATAGCTTGTCAAACAGCTCCCGCACTTTTTCCAGCAACAGGTGGTCGGCCGAGGTGTAGGTGACTACGCTTTGCTTGCTCACCGTGTTAAAGTCGGCATAGCGGATCTTGACGGTGATACAGCCGGTCAGCTTGTTTTGCTGCCGCAGTTCGAAGCCGATCTTCTCGGTCATCTTTACCAGCTGCGCCTGCAGGAAACGGATATCGATGGTGTCGCTTTCAAACGTGCTTTCGGTGGAAATGCTTTTCTGTTCCTGGTAGGGCACCACGGGTGTTTCGTCGATGCCGTTGGCGCGGCGCCACAGCTCGCTGCCGTTCTTGCCCAGCAGGTTCTGGAGCATCTGCACCGGTATCTCGCTCAAGGTTTTGATGGTGCGCACGCCCATCTGCTTCAGCAGGGCGCCGGTCTTTTCGCCCACCATGGGCAGCTTTTCCACGGGCAGGGGCGCCAGGAAGTTGCGCTCGTTGCCGAAGGGGATTTGCAGCTGCCCGTTGGGTTTGGCCTCGTCGGTAGCCACCTTGCTCACCAGCTTGTTGACGGCCATACCGTTGGAAATGGGCAGGCCCGTTTCCTTCGTGATCTTTCTGCGGAGCTCGGCGCTGTACTGCACGGTACCGAAAAATTTGTCCATGCCTGTGAGGTCCACGTAGAACTCGTCGATGGAGGATTTCTCAAAACGGGGCACCGTGTCGCGGATGATATCGGTAACAAGCCGCGAGTATTTGGAATAGCTCTCCATATCGCCGCTAATGACGGTGGCCTGTGGGCAGAGCCTGCGGGCCAGCTTCATGGGCATGGCGCTGTGGATACCAAAGCGGCGGGCTTCGTAGGAGCAGGAGGCCACTACGGCGCGGTCGCTCTTGCCGCCAATAAGGATGGGCCGCCCTTTGAGCTTCGAATCCTTGAGGCATTCTACGTTTACGAAGAAGGCATCCAGGTCGAAGTGGGCGATACTTCGTGCGCTGTTGGTCATGCAATTTTGGTTTACAGGTGTAAAACTAAATTGTTTAGCAAATAAAATGCTAAAAAGTTTAGCACAGTGGCGTGGTGTTTGTGTGTATTGTTTTGGAGGCGGGGTGCAGTGCGTTATGCACTACGTGTATGGATAAACGTAAATGAGATGAAAAAGCCGCTGCGGGTTGCAACGGCTGGAAAAGTATTTCTCACAGATGCCACGGATGACACGGATGGTTGATGCAGTAAATCGGATGTATTGTACTTATCTGTGTTATCTGTGGTATCTGTGAGCACATATTTTTCGGATGCGGTGTTTTCACAGATAGCACAGATGCCACGGATAGTTGTTGTAGGAATAAGAATCTTTTGTATTGATCTGTGCTATCTGTGTCATCTGTGAGCACACCTATTGTGGATGTAATAGTTTCGTGTATACCGGAGGTGATTTTACATCATCAACAATCAATGTATGCATCCGTGTCATCTGTGAGAACCATCCTATCTAATGTGGTAGTTGTTCCCGGAAATAGCCATATACCCAGGTGCCGGCAATGGCACTCAGCAAGACCACTACGACGGCCACTGCACCGGTGCCGATCTGTGCAAACAGGGGCCCGGGGCAGGCACCGGTGAGGGCCCAGCCAAAACCAAAGAGCAACCCGCCATACACCTGTCCTTTGTTGAATTGCTTGGGGTGGAAAGAAATTGCTTCACCATAAATGGTCTTCAGCTTAAAGCGCTTGATGAGCCAATACCGATAGCATGCCCACGGCAATGGCCGAACCAATCACGCCATACATGTGAAAGCTTTGCAGGCGGAACATCTCCTGTATGCGAAACCAGGAGATGATCTCGGCTTTGACGAACACGATGCCAAAGAGGATACCCACCACTGCATATTTCAGGTTGTGGTACCATTGGTGTTCCAGTTCCGACTCGTTCACGCAAATAGTATCAAGGGAGCGTACTTCAAAGTCTGTATCGGGTGTGTGCATGTGATGGTGAATTGTGAATGAGCAATGGTAAGGATCGTAAAACGGCAAACGTGAATGGTGAATGGGCAATGGTGAACCAGCAAACGTAAATGGTAGATACTGGTTGTTCGTCGTCTGTCGTCCGTTGTCTTTTGCCTGCTATCGTCTATGGTCCATAGTCCATGGTCTTCCTCACAACCGCATCACCCACGGCAGCACCACGTTGGCCATAAAGAAGCCACCTGCCATAAAACAACAGGTTGCCACCACCGAGGGCCATTGCAGGTTGCTGATGCCCATGATGGCATGTCCGCTGGTGCAGCCGCCGGCATAGCGGGTGCCAAAGCCTACGAGGAAGCCGCCTACTATCATGATGATAAAGCCACGCAGGGTTAATAAGCTTTCAAGGTTGAACAGTTGGTTGGGTAACAGGTTGTCGTAATTGGTAATGCCATAGCCTGCCAGTTCATTAGCTAAGTTGGGATGTACCACTACAGGGTCAGGGCTTGCCAATAGGAGCGTAGCAATGATGGCGCCGGTGAATATGCCGCCCACGAAAAAGAAGTTCCATACTTCCCTGCGCCAGTTGTATTGAAAGAAGGGAATCTTTGCCGGCAGGCAGGCGGCACATACATGCCGCAGGTTGGCCGAGATGCCAAAGTGTTTATTGCCCAGGAGCAGCAGCGCCGGTACGGTAAGCCCGATGAGCGGGCCGGCCACATACCAGGGCCAGGGCTGGCGGAGCCATTCGATCATGTTGTTTGTTTTTAGGGGTTGGATGTACACCTAACAGGTCTTAAAGACCTGTTAGGTGTGGAAGTTCTTTATCAGGCCTTCGTATCAGCCGGCACAGCATCCGTTACCGGCAGTGCCCCACTTTCCTTGATGGCTTTGAAGCCGCCCTGTACATCCACTACATTGTCAAAGCCGCGCGACTTGAGTATCGATGCAAAGACCATGGATCGGTAGCCGCCTGCGCAATGGATGATATAGGTTTGTGCGGGGTCCAGCTCGGTCATGTGCTCGTTGATGTAATCGAGTGGCAGGTTGACGGCGCCTGCAACGTGCTCGCCCTGGTACTCGCTTTCCTTGCGCACGTCAACAATCGTTGCCTTGCCGGCTGCCAGTTCACGGGCCGCTTCGGTGGCAGATACCGAACTGATGGTATCCGTTTCCTTACCCGAAGCCTGCCAGGCCGCAAAGCCGCCTTTGAGGTAGCCGATGGTGCCGTCGTAGCCTACACGGGCGAGGCGGGTGATCACTTCTTCTTCGCGGCCTTCCTCCGTTACCAGCAGGATGGTTTGTTTGATATCGGGGATCATGGCGCCCACCCAGGGAGCAAAGGAGCCGTCGATGCCGATATTGATGCTGTTGGGGATAAAGCCTTTGGCAAAATCCTGCGCGGCACGGGTGTCGAGCACCAGTGCGCCGGTTTCGTTGGCCGCCGCTTCAAAAGCTTCGGGGGCGAGGGCCTGCTGTCCGCGTTGCATCACCTCGTCGATGCTGTCGTAGCCTTCTTTGTTCATCTGTACGTTCAGCGGGAAATAAGCTGGGGGAGGAGTGAGGCCATCGGTCACTTCTTTGATAAACTCCTCGCGGGTCATATCGGCACGCAGGGCATAGTTGGTTTGCTTTTGGTTGCCAAGGGTATCTTTTGTTTCCTTGCTCATGTTTTTGCCGCAGGCACTGCCGGCACCATGGGCCGGATATACAATGATGTCATCAGCAAGGGGCATGATCTTGTTGCGCAAAGAATCGAATAGGATTCCTGCCAGTTCCTCCTGTGTCATGTGGGCGGCTTTTTGCGCCAGGTCGGGACGGCCCACATCACCGATGAACAGCGTGTCGCCGCTGAAAAGCGTTATGTCCTTGCCGGCTTCATCACGCAGCAGGTAGCAACTGCTTTCCATGGTATGGCCTGGTGTGTGCAGTACGGTAAAGCTTATTTTGCCTACGGTAAATACTTCCCCATCAGTGGCGATGTGTGCATCAAAGGAAGGTTTGGCGCTGGGGCCATATACAATGGTGGCGCCGGTCTTTTGTGCCAGGTCGATATGCCCCGATACGAAATCGGCGTGGAAATGTGTTTCAAAAACGTACTTGACCTGCGCACCGTTCTTCTGCGCTTTCTGGATATAAGGCTCCACTTCACGCAAAGGATCGATCACCACGGCTTCCCCTTCGCTTTCTATGTAGTAGGCGCCCTGTGCCAGGCAGCCGGTATAAATCTGCTCTATCTTCATGTCCTTGGTTTTGTGATGCAAATATGCGGCAAGGTAGTTTTTTGCAAGGTGACAACAGTCACCCGATCCAACTCCGTAGCATCCTGCTCTTTGTGTTAAGGATCGGTTTGGGCGCAACTGCTTGCAGCTAAAGGCTTGCAGCTTTTTGTTGTTGATTTCAGATGGTAAAACTTCATGCTATGTGTTTGGCTGGCAGAAACTTACCTGCTGTTTCTGAAAAAAATTTTCTTCAATTTTTGGCTGGTAAAAAGATGCTCCCTACA
>NZ_MTFE01000010.1:4069630-4121467 GCF_001953305.1 Cnuella takakiae | reverse complement strand
TAAGGGCTAGGACACCTCCCTTTCACGGAGGCGATACGGGTTCGAATCCCGTACGCGGTACCAAAAAAGACCTGCAGCAATGCGGGTCTTTTTCGTTTTAAGGGTATTCGCTTCACGCTGCATACCATTTTTTGTGATGGGTTGTTCTCTGCACCTGGTTGTTTTGTTAATAGTTATGTATACGCTTCGTATGCGCCTTGTATACTTGTATTGCATGTATTCTCCGCTGGTTGCACCACCCGCAGCCCAACCAGCAGGACTGCCTGCAGTTTCTTTGCTCTATTTCCAGAACTGCAGCATTTGTATTGCTTTATACTCCTGCACATCCTGCCAGGGTACAGGCAAGTATAGCTACTAATTGTGGCGGGTAACCGTAAAATGAATATTGATTTTGATAGTAATGAATTGTTGGCGATAGGTTTTATATTTCTATAAAGCCATTCAATCATGTACAACAATGTCAAGCCTTTTCTCAAAACCGGTATCAATCTAAACGAAACGGCATCCTGCCTCGAATTCCCCGTTGTAAACTGGACCGAAGGATTGAAGGCTAACGCCTACTACTTTGGTAATTATGCGTGGGCCGACGAGTACCTCAAGTATTGCCACCGGAGCGATGAATTCATTAGCAGGTGGAAGGCTGCTGTGGGTAATTGGGATGGCAAGATTGTGGTTGACATTGGCTGCGGACCGGGTAATATTGCAGCATCGCTTGGCGGAGCACCTAAACTACTGATAGGCGTGGATGTTGCAGCCACCTCGCTCCAGATTGCCCAGAAGTATGGTTATGTTCCTGTTCTTGCAGATGCTACCAACCTCCCTTTTGAATCGGCGTTTGCCGATGTGGCAGTACTGAACGCTGCCATTCACCACTGCGAGGATATGGAAGCAGTGCTCAAAGAAGCAGCACGTCTGGTAAAACCCGGTGGGTTACTGGTAACGGATCACGACCCCCAACTGAGTGCCTGGAATTACAGAGGCCCTGCGCGTTTATTGTGGGATGCTCGTTTGTTTTTGTACAAGATTGCCAAAAGGGGTTTTCATAAGGCCGATAACCAGCAGAGATGGGCGTTGGCATCCGAAATTCACCACAAGCCCGGGCATGGTGTTACCAAGGCTTTTTTCCATAATACACTAGAGCCACTGGGTTTCCGGGTAAATGTCTTCCCGCATAACCATACTTCAGGGGCAGCGGTATTCAACGGTGTTAAGGGTAAGCCGGAGTTAAAATATCTTATCGGCAATCTGCTGTCTGGGCGAAATCCTGCGCATGATGGCAGTGCGCTGACCCTGATGTGTTTGGCTAGGAAGCTTTAAAACGAGTATTCGCCAGTAGCTCTAGCATTTCCTGCGCCTGAAATGGCGTTTTTTGTTGCATCATGTGACCTCGCGAATAGGAGTTGATCTGCTGTTTGATCCTTGCTTTATAGGGCTCCCTGTCTTGCCGTTGTTTGGAGAAAGTTTATTATGCATATCGCTGTGGCAGTTCCCATTTCGCAGCAAAGTTGTTGATAGCTGTTCTACTGCCGCAACATTTTGTGTATGTGCAATAAGATTGTGGCCGGCCTTTCTGATGCTTTGCTTATTTTAGACGTAGTCTAAATGTTTGCTATATGCCCGTGCCGTCTGTTCACCGCCGCAGCCTGCTCAAAGGTGCCGCCGCCGCATTATCCCTTACAGCCATCAGAGCCAGTGGCATGCAGCGCTTTGCTGCCGCACCGCCTTATCGTGTTGCCCTTATCGGCTCTGGTTGGTATGGTAAAAGCGATTTGTTTAAACTGATACAGGTAGCGCCGGTAGATGTGGTGGCACTTGCCGATGTAGATAAAAATATGCTTGCCGAAGCTGCAGGTTTGGTGGCACAAAGACAGGCATCAAAAAAAGAACCCAAGCAATACACGGACTACCGCAAGCTGCTGCAGGAAACAAAACCTGATATCGTATTAATTGGTTCACCCGACCACTGGCATGCCCTGCAGGCCATTGATGCCATCAAGGCTGGTGCGCATGTTTACCTGCAAAAACCCATTTCGGTAGATGTGCTGGAAGGTGAGGCCATACTGGCTGCCGCCCGCAATTACAACCGCGTGGTGCAAATTGGTACGCAGCGCCGCAGTACGCCGCACCTGGTGGAAGCCAAGGAGAAGATCATCGACAGCGGTATGCTGGGCAAGGTGCACCATGTAGACATGTGCTGCTACTACCACATGCGCAACGGCAGCAATCCATCGGTGCAACCCGTGCCTGCCCATCTGGATTACGATGCCTGGACGGGCCCTGCGCCGCTGCGTCCTTTTGATGGCATGCCGCACCGGGGCTGGTGGCGTGCTTTTATGGAATATGGCAATGGCATCGTGGGTGATATGTGTGTACACATGTTTGATGCCACCCGCTGGATGCTGGGACTGGGCTGGCCCAAATCCATCACCTCGCACGGCGGCATTTATGTGGACAAAGCCGCCAAAAGCAATACCTCCGATACGCAGCACGCCGTTTTTGCTTACGACGATCTCAACTGCGTATGGCAGCACCGCTCCTGGGGGCCGCCTGCCGACCCCGAATATCCCTGGGCTTATATCCTGTATGGCGAGAAGGGGACCTTGAAATGCAGTGTTTTTAAATACGAGTTTATTCCCAATGAAAAAGGCGAAAAGCTTACCGGTACGCCGTTGTTTGAAAAAGAAAAATATCCTGAAGATTTAAAAGAAAAAGATATCGAACTGCATACCGCATCGGCTACGCGGCGGCATATGCGCAATTTTATAAATGCTATAGAGAAAGGCGGCAGGCCTGTTGCCGATGTTGCAGAAGGGCATATTTCCACCGCCAGTTGCATCCTCGCCAATATCAGCATGAAGCTGGGTGGCCGGCCCCTGGTGTACGACCCGGTAAAAAAAGTAGTGGTAAACGATGCAGAAGCCACCGCCCTGCTGGCCCGCAAGTACCGTGATGGCTATACGCATCCATTTAAAGCAATCAGTTAAGTACAGGCATAGACCATGGTCCATGGACGATGGACCATGGTCTATGCCTGCAGTAATTCAATCGTGCGTTCGTCCTTCCGGCCTCCGAAATAAGTTTGCAGTACTTGCCCAAAAACAGGATCGGCGCCGGGTACCTGTGCAAACAGGGTCATGGAAGAGCGCAGTTTCTGGTCGTCGGGGCTGCCCAGCACGGCACGGGCATCATGCTGTGGTAATTGCAGCAACGCTTTTGAAATCTCCACCAGCCGGGTGCCTAGTACCGGGTGTGCAATGTATGCACTTGCTTCTTCCAAACTGCCGATGCCATAATACTGCGCATTGCTGCTGCGGCCCAATCCTTTCATTTGTGGAAAGATGAACCACATCCAATGGCTTTGTTTCCGGCCGCCGGATATTTCTAATAATGCCTGTTGGTAAACGTTTTTCTGCGCATCGATGAATCGTTGAAGGTCGTGTGGCATGCAAAAGATTTATTTCAGGAAAGCAACATGCTGTTGTTTGCAGTGCCTTAACCCAAAGTGGTGCTGCTGAATTTGCTTATGATCCTTTCCTGATTGAGCGGAAATGCATCCAAAAATAACCGGTGCCCAATACGGAAAACAGCAGGGTAAAGTAAAGAATTTGTTGCCCTTCCCATTCTTTAAAACGGAGGTTTGCAAACCAGCCGGGAATGGGGGTGCCTGCAAGCAGCGCCAATATGCAGATGATTACAATCGCCGCGGCAATGGTTGCAAAAGCTAACAGGAAATGATTGCGGATGCCGGCCGGCACAAGGGGCACATAGGTTGATGTTTGCTGCACCCGGTTCATCACCGATTGCAGGAAGTTTGGAGGGGCCCCCTCGGTACTGTTGGCCAGTAACTTTTTTATTGGATCATCGTTTTTCATGGCTGTTTCAGTTGGGTTAGTTCGTCTTTGAGCAGGCTTTTTAAAATGCCGTACAGGTTTTTACGGCCCCTGTGCAGCAGCACTTTTATGTTGGCCTGCGACAGGTTGGTGAGCTGGTTGATTTCGGGAATGGAAAATTCATTTAAGTAGTGCAGGGTCAGGCAAAGCCTTTCGTTAAACTGGAGTTGTTGCAAGGCGGCCTGTATGTACTTCCTGTTTTCGGCTCCTTGTGGAAAAACAAAATCACCTGCGAGATCGCCTGCCACCGTTCCGCCATCCGTTTCGGTAATGGCAATGGTGTAGTGCCTTTTTATACTCTTTTTGTTCAGCGCCTTGTTTACCACAATGCGATAAAGCCAGGATGAAAACCGCGATTCCTTTTTGAAGCTGGCAAGCGACTGGTATGCCTGCACAAAAGCGTCCTGTGCTATTTCTTCGGCATCTTCGCGGTTGAGCAGGATATTGTAAGCTGTGATCACCGCAAGATCTTGGCAGGCATATACCAGCGATGCAAAAGCTTCGCTGTTGCCGGCAAGCACCTTGCTGATGATGATATGCTCTTCCTGTTGGGTCACCTTTGTTAGACAAGATAAATGGTACCGAAGGTTACAAAAAAATTTTTGTAACCATTTCATTGCTGCCAACTGTCTAACGAAAAACAAATGCCATGAACAACAATTTCGTTTCCCCCATCCTGATGGTTTTAGTGGTAGTGCTGGTGCTGTTGAGTATTGTAGCCATCTTTTACCTGTACATCACTGCCCGCAACCGGGAGCGGCTTGCGCTCATTGAAAAAGGGATGGACCCCAATCTTGCACGGAGTGATTTCTGGCCGCAGGTGGGTATTATTGCCGGTGGCATTGCCCTGGGTTTGATGGTGGGCGACTGGATGCCGGGTGGTTATGGTCCTTTGTTGGGTGCACTGTTTGCAGGCGCAGGTCTGGTGGTTTATGGCGTGGTGAAAAAAGCGCGGATGCAAAAGCGCTTTTGAACTGTTGCAACAAGCAGGTACAGCGCTTAAGCCAATTTCAAGATAGCCGTGGAAGAAGTTATAAGCGGTTAGCTTTAACGCATCTGTTTGCACAACCATGATGAATGCAGGGGCTTATTGAAACCGTTGAAACGGTTTGGTATCAATTGCATGAGTGCTACTTTCCCACGGTTGAAACCGTGGGCTCATTCCAATAATAAGTTGCCAATTGCTGTTGCTGGTATCATAATCAATGGCTCAGTCCAGCAGGAAACGAACGGTATAGGATTCATCCGCCTGCAAACAAACCGGCCGTATAAAAAAGCCTGCATTGCTGCAGGCTCTGTTTTAGTTTTTTTCTATCACCTGTTTCATTTTTGCAGTGCCACTTTGGTCAATTTCTACATCCTGAAACTTGCATTTTGCAACCAAGCTCACTGCTCTTTTGCAAAAGCATCTGCTATGCCATTGAGTGCAGCTGCATTCACCGGTTCGCCCGATGATACCAGCACCCGGTAGTGGAAGGTTGTGGATTGACCGGGTTTCAGCGTCAGGTTGAGTTCTTCTTTTCCATTGCTGAATACTTTTTGGCCCAGCGGGTTGATGGCAAACAGGCCATAGCCACGGGCATGGCGGTAGGCGGGGTAGCCCACATTGGAAGGATGATCGAAAATGGCGATCACGATGTCCTTGCCATCCTTCTTGCCATGCAGTGCCGTCCAGCGGCCACGGGTGCTCCAGGAGGCATCGCCGCTCACGCCTTCAGAGGTGAGGTAATTGCCGGTTACACCTTCGTTGTTGATCTTAGGTACTGCCGTTTTAATGCCATTGGCATCCACAAATACATCAGCCTGCTGCGAAGGCAGTTCCAGTTCGCGGGCTACACGCAGGGCAATAAAGCCATCCTTCACATCTTTAAATACCACGTCCAGGTCGTTTGCTTTCAACGTGGTGATACGGTCAATAAACAGCTGGTTGCCTTTCGTGGTAAACCGGTGGGTTGTGCTTTCATTCAGCAGTACGTGTCCATCGGGGCGCACCCAGTCGGCAGTGGTAACAAGTGTAGCGCCTTCCGGCCCCGTTTTCTTATCCACAATTTTGTGGTTCAGAATAGTGCCATACTTATCGCGTTTGTCGAAAGCAATGGCGGTGGAGTGGTTCCAGAAATCCAGCCCGTTCACAGCTTCGTAATTCATCCACAAGCCCTGGTGATGCGGATGATCGGTGCGCTCACCGGCACGCGGTGCAAAGGGGTATCCACGGGTTACGGTAATGCCGTCAACGGTGTTGATGGGCCAAAGGAACCCTTTCTTTGCCGAGTCGTAGTAGCAATAGGCGGTGATCATTTTGCCATTGAGCAAAAGGTCTACCTGCTGTTTGTCTTTATGCTCCGCAAAACTGAAGCCTTTTTGCTGGGCAAAGCCGCCCAATGCCAAAGCCTGTATGCTTAATAAGAGTAATAGTTTTTTCATGATTGTATGTGGCGAGTTCTATCGCTAATAGGTTAGCTTGAAATCGGACCATAGATAATGGACCATAGATGATGGTCTATGGTCCATCATCTATGGTCCATTCCTCAATTGCGCTCAATACTTAAACACCTTTCCCCCCGCAACCACCTGTCTTTTTTGAGGATCGAAGGTGGCCTTTTCACCGGTGCGGATGGCGGCCGTGGTCATGATACAGGCTATGGAGTGGTTGTAACCGGCTTCAACAGGAGCGTTGGGTTGTTTGCGGTCGCGAACCGATTCCATCCAGTTGCGCATGTGCGCACTGGTCAGCGGGTCGCCGCCGGTATTGGCCGAAGCTACGGCTGCCACATCATCTACTGCGAGGCTCATCTCGGGCAGGAGGTTGGGCTTCATATTCATGGCCGATGCAAAGTTTTCCCGCAGGCCGCCGGCGGGCGATACCTTGTTGGTGATCAGGTTCATTTCTCCGCCATTGGAAAAATAGAGTTCGGCGGGGCGTTCGTCGCCGTTGTGCATGCGCGAGGCAAAGGTTACCTGGAAGCCTGCGTCCTGCTGGTTTTGCGGGCCGTAGTCAAATACGGCAGTGAGGGTGTCCCAGTTGCGGCGTCCGTCTTTCCACATATAAATGCCGCCATTGGCTACCACGCTGCGTGGATGCGCCAGGCCGCTGAACCAATGCACGGTATCAATCTGGTGGCTCATCCACTGTCCGGGCAGGCCGGAAGAGTAGGGCCAGAACAGGCGGAACTCGAGGTATTTGCGCGGGTCCCAGGCTTCCTTGGGACGGTTCATCAAAAAGCGGTTCCAATCGGTGTCTTCCTGCCTGATTTTGTCGAGCAGGCCAGGGCGGCGCCAGCGGCCGGGCTGGTTTACGTTCCAGGTAAGTTCCACCATGGTGATGGGGCCAAACTTGCCGCTTTGTACAAAATCGGCGGCCTTTTTATAGTTGCGGCCGCTGCGGCGTTGAGAACCGATCTGCACAATCTTTCCGGAGGCCTTTACCGCATCAAGGGCGGCATTGGCATCGTCCATGGTTTCGGCAAAAGGCTTTTCGCAATACACATCGCAGCCTGCCTTCACCCCTTCAATGGTATGCAGGGCATGCTGGAAGTCGGCCGTGGCAACAATCACTGCATTGAGGTCCTTCATGCGGTACAACTCGTCATTGTTCACGCAGGCTTTTACATCGTGGCCAATCTTTTCCTTGAGCGCCGCACTGCCTTCCTCACGGCGCATTTTCCAGATATCCGAAACAGCTACAATATCGAAGTTGAGTTCTTTGTGGTGGTTGAGGAAAGAGGGCAACAGGGATTGCCTGAAACGGTCGCTATAACCAACTACGCCAACATTAACGCGGTCGTTGGCGCCCAGGATACGGGCATAACTTTTAGCACTCATTCCCATGGTGCCCAGGTACAGGCCTGCTGCGGCCTTGGACGATTTTGTTATAAAGTCTCTGCGGGATGACATATGACAAGGTTTGAAGTTTGGAGTTATGGGTTTAGTGTTGGGAGTTTGGTGTTTGGAGCTAAGGGTTTGGCTGTTAACTCCAAACACCAAACACCAAATCCCAAACTTATTTGCAGTCGCAGGCCGGTTCTTCGCCTGCTTTCAGTTCCTGTATTTTGATGCTGCGGAACGATACTTTGTCGCCATGATCCTGGAGCAGGATCCGGCCCTGTGGCGCCATACCAAACTGCTGCCAGTTGGCATATTTGCTGCGGGCTACCAGCACATCGTAAGTGGGCGTGCCGCGCTGGTATTCCAGCACTTTCCAGCCATTGAGCCAGTGTTCCACTTTGTTGTTGGGGTACACCACCACCATGCCGCGGTTCCATTCGCCGATCTTGCGGCGGGCACGGGGTTCACGGTTTGAGGGAATAAGATCGTAGAGCGATGCCAGCGTGCGGTTGTTGGCGGCGCCAAGCTTGGCATCGGGGTGTTTGGCATCGTCCAGCACCTGGTATTCCAGGCCAATGGCAGAGCCGCTGCTTTGTTCTTTTTCGGTAACAAAATATTTTACGCCGCTGTTGGCGCCTTCGGTTAGTTTAAAATCAAACTGGAGTACAAAAGCGCCAAATTGTTTTTCGGAAACGATATCCCCGCCATTGGTGCTTTCCGCGCCACCTGAAGGCTGCACGCTCAGTTCGCCATCTTTTATTTCCCAACCGCGCTCCGGGAATTTATCCTTGTGCGCACCACGCCAGCCATTGGTGGTTTTGCCATCCCACAACAGGCTTACGCCATTGCGTTGTTCCTGCTCCGACAGGTTGTTGGGCAGCAGGTTTACCACGAATACATCGTTGATGGGCGAAGGCTTCAGCCCTTCGGTTTGGATGCGGATATTGCGCCAGCGGATCTGGCGGCCTTCGTCTTCTTTTTTGCCAATGCTATGTACCTGCAGGGCAATGAATCCCTGGGGGGTAACATCATCAATCACATAGGCGGCGTGTACGCCGTTGATAAACGTACGGATATGGTTGCCGATACACTCGATGCGTACCTTGTTCCACTGGTTTTGTTTGAACGCATTGCGGGCGGCAGGGTTGAGGTCCATGGGATAGAGCCAGTCGCGGCGGGCCTCGTCGTAAATGCCACCTGTCCAGCGGCGGCGCGAAGGATCAATCTCAAACTGGTAACCATGCACCCGGCCGTTTTGGTAATCGGGTTTGCTGAGGCTGCGAAACTGGATGCCCGAGTTCATGGTGCTGTCTACTTTGTATTCCAGTTCCAGCACAAAATCGCCGTAGTCTTTTTCTGTGGCCATAAAAGAGTTGGGCTCGCCAAAAACGGTAGTGCCAACGATCTCACCATTTTCGATGGTGTAGCGGGCCTTGCCATTGAGCTGTTTCCATCCGCTGAGATCTTTGCCATTGAATAGTGGCTTCCATACGGCTTGTTGGGGTTGTCGGGCTACGGTTACCAGCACCGCAAACAGCAGCGCGGTAAGCGTTAGGGTTTTCTTCATTATTGCGGCAATTGTTAGTGAGCGGTAGAACAGTATTGCAATACTGTTCAATACTGGTGGAAATTAACCCATATGAAGGATATACAAAGGAATAGCTGTATAAAAACTACGCAATCGATTCCGGAATTTTTGGCGGCAGCGGCTGCCAGAATGGTTTACCTTTTCACAAACGAACGACTATGCCATTGAACAGAAGAACTTTCCTCCGCCAATCGGCGCTCACGGCCGCAGGTAGTTGCCTGCTTGCCGCCGTTCCAATGGATTTGCTGGCAGCTTACCGCAAACCCGTTGGTTCCAACGATGTGATCAATGCCGCCCTCATAGGTTGCAAGGGTATGGGGTGGAGCGATCTTACTTCCATGCTCAAAATCCCCGAAGTGCGTTGTGTGGCCCTTTGCGATATTGACCAGAACGTGCTTGCGCAGCGCAAGGCCGACCTCGACAAGATCAACCTCAGGCCCGATACCTATACCGATTACCGCAAGGTGCTGGACCGCAAAGATGTGGATGTGGTGATCATTGCCACACCCGATCATTGGCACTGCCTTCAGATGACCAATGCTGTTGCCGCTGGT
The DNA here is from genome assembly GCF_001953305.1 of Cnuella takakiae. GTDB lineage: Bacteria > Bacteroidota > Bacteroidia > Chitinophagales > Chitinophagaceae > Flavisolibacter > Flavisolibacter takakiae. The sequence goes on along the minus strand of NZ_MTFE01000010.1, from coordinate 4,111,610 downwards.
AAAGATGTGTATGTAGAGAAACCCGCTGCCAACTCCATCCGCGAAGCGCAACTGATGGTGGATGCCACCAAACGCAGTGGCCGCATGGTGCAGGTAAACCAGTGGCAGCGCAGCCAGGATCATTTCAAAAATGCAATTGCCTATGTGCATTCGGGTAAGCTGGGCAAGATTACCATGACCAAGACCTGGATGTACCGAACCGGTACCACGCCACTGGAACCTGTACCCGATAGTGCCGTGCCGCAGGGCGTTGATTATAGTATGTGGCTGGGGCCCGCACCCAAAAGGCCATTTAATAAGAATCGCTTTCATTACGAGTTTCGCTGGTTTTACGATTATGCCGGCGGGCTGATGACCGATTGGGGAGTGCACCTCATTGACATGGTGCTGATGGGCATGCAGGTGGAAGCACCCAAATCGGTAATTGCTTCTGGTGGCAAGCACATGTTTCCTGCCGATGCCCGCGAAACACCCGATACCCAGATCGTTACTTACGATTACGGCGATTTCCTGATGACCTGGGAGCACAGCATGGGTGCAGGTTCCGGTTTATTTGGACTAAACCACGGCATTGCATTTTTTGGTGAAAACGGAACCCTGGTGCTGAACCGCAGCGGCTGGGAAGTAAAACCGGCAATGGTGAAAAACGAATCCAGGATACCGGTAGTAGATTGGCAGAAGCAAAGCGATAATGGTTTGGATAAGCACACGATCAATTTCATCGATGTGGTAAAGTCAAGACAGTACAGCCAGCTAGCCTGTCCTATTGAAGCGGGCGCCCGGGTTGCCATCAACAGCCACATGGGCAATATAGCCCAGCGTACCGGCGAAAAGATTTTTTGGAACGCTGGCAGCAATAGTTTTGATTCGGCAAAAGCCAATAAGCTGGTTACCCCCGAATACCACAACGGCTGGAAATTACCGACCAGGCTGAGCTGAAAAGCTATCGAAGAGGGGATGGTTGGGACTAATGTTTTTCAATGGTTGCCCGTTCTGTAGCAGTATCTTTTGGCAAAAACATTTTTGTCTTTTACTGCCGGGCATAACTTTAGTGAAAAATAGCCGCAATCATACAGATCAAAATACAAGCGCATGCAACAAATTTATTTAAGCGACTCAGGCCCCAAGGTATCACAAGCAGTTTATGGATTTTATCGTTGGAATGATATAACCGATGCACCGGCGAATATGGAGCGCATCGTTAACCTGTGCCTGGAGTTGGGCATCAATACTTTTGATCATGCCGATATTTATGGCAACTACCAGTGCGAGGCATTGTTTGGTGAAGCCCTGAAGCGCAGGTCTTTCAAACGGTCGGATGTGGTGCTGTTTACCAAGTGCGGGCTGCGGGTGCCGCACGAAAGCCAGCCCGGTGTGCGCATCAAGCATTACGATACCAGCAGCAAGCATATCCGTGCGTGCGTGGAGTCATCGCTGCGCAACCTCAATACCGATTACATCGATATTTTTTTGCTCAACCACCTCGATCCCATCTCCAACCTCGAAGAAACAGCACTTGCATTGGAGCAACTGCGCGACTCAGGTAAGGTGAAGAATATCGGTGTGGTAAACTTTTCGGTATTCCAGCACCAGCTGCTGGCCTCTTACCTGCGCATACCCATTGTTACCAATCATATTGAACTGAACCTGCTTAACACTTCAGCTCTCGACAATGGCCAGCTCGATTATATCAAGCAGCGCTACATGCGTCCGCTGGCATCGGCACCGCTGGCAGGTGGCCGCATTGCGCATGGCGCCGATATGCTGGCTACCCACGTGCGGGAAAAGCTGGAGGAAGTGGCAGCACGGTACAACAGCGATCCAGAATCCATTGCCGTGGCATGGCTGGTAAAGTTGGGCGCATTGCCCCTGATTGGTACTACCAATGAACAGCGGATGCGCAATATTGCCCAGGCATTTACCATCGACCTCGATCACCAGGACTGGTACGAGCTGTATGCAGCGTCGAGGAATGTTTCCTGATATAGGAGTGGACCATGAACAAAGCAGCACCCCGGTGCTGCTTTGTTATTTTATGTATAGTAAATACCAATAATTGTAACACGCAAGCTTACAAAGTATAGCTGCACTTGTGAACGATTGCAAGGCAGCGTTTGCCAGCTTACTGTTTGTTTTAGCGCTTTTGCCTGCTGCTACTTCCGGAAAAAGTATCTAAATTCACCCATACTGCTGCAACAGTCCCATCCGCCCCTCTGCTTACTTGCCTGCGCTCCCAATTTTATGAAAGCCTAATTGCTCCCTTGCGTGCATACCCGGTAATTACCACCTGCCGGAACAATGATCAGTACCCCCGCTAAGCATACTTACGAACCAACATCAAACTCAGGGTTATGCATTACCTGTCCGGAGCTTTGCGCTTATTCCTGGCTGTTGCATCCATTATCTGTTCCTTTCTCGTACCGGAACCGGCATTTGCCCAGCAGCAACTGTCCATGCGCGATTTTGTCATTTTCGCCGGCCGCCCCGATTGCGGCACAGGCACCATTCCCGCACCCGGCTGCGGGGTCTTTTTGTCTTCTTCATCGGCCATCATCAATGGCGCAGTAGGCAGCCACCACCTGGTAAGTTCTACGGGGCCTGCCACCATCAATAGCCATATCTACAGCGGTGGCAGGGTAGTGCTCACCAACAGCAATACCGTTAATGCCAATATCAGCGCTGCCAACAGTGGCGGGGCAGCCAATACTGTTCAAATTGGTTCCAATGCCCTTATCAATGGAAATATGGAGGTGGTAGGCCATACCACAGTGGTAAGCGGCACCGTAAATGGTACCGTCAATTTTCTTAAAGGGGGCAGTTATACGGGGCCAGATCCACGAGGAGGTGCTTTTGAAAAAAGCTTTACGCCCCCGCTATTGCCTGCCCTTCCCAAGCCATCCGACATGACAGGAAGCAGCATTACCAATGTGCTGGCGGGTGGCAATATCGACGAGGGCGTATATAACGAAATGAAACTTGGCGGGGGGCAGGTGCTCCGTTTTTCAAAGCCTGGAAAGTATACTTTCAAGTCCATCAACAACAGCGGAAATGTAAACCGCTTTGTATTTGATTTTAAAGAAAACCCTTCCGGGGTTTTCCTCATTTATGTTCAGGGGGACGCCAATATCGGGAAGCTTAATGTAGAGTTGGTAAATGGCGGCAGCCCGGGCCAGATATATGCCGAAACACAGGGTTATGGAACAGGCCTGGGTGGGTATGCCTGGGTGATGAGTAATGGTGCTTCGGGTAGCAATCGCTCGCAGTGGCTGGGGACGGTGTATGCGCCTAATGGCGGCATCCGTATTGGTTCGGGTACCAGCGATGCCAAGGTGAGCGGTGCCTTATGGAGCGGTACCCAGGTGCTGGTGGAAAGCGGTGTCAGCATTACCTATGCCCCCCTCAACTGTCCCGTGCCTGCAGCCAACGCCGGTGCTGACCAATTAATAGGTTGTTCCATCAAATCGGTAACGCTTACTGGCAGTTCGACAACAGCCAACGTAAGTTACCGCTGGGCGGCCTTTGGTGGCGGCGTCATTAGCGGTGAAAGCAATAAAGCCAGTATTATCGCCACTGCCCCGGGCACTTATGTGCTCTACGTTACCAATACGCAATGTGGGGCCGTTGGTACCGATACCGTGCAGTTGGCCCCTCTTCAGCCCTGTATCGACCCATTATACGAACCGGTGGGAAAGGTAAAAAACCCAATAGGGCCCGAACTTACCGCCCTGGTGCAAAATCCCGGAACCGTACAGGATCCTGAAAAAACTATTTTCCAGTTGACACCCGGCAGGGTACGCATTGAGGTTGTTGCCGAAAAAGACAAAGCCGGGGAAGTTTACGAAATGCTTACAGGGCAGGATTATGGGTTGAGCGATACTGTTTATAATGGTAGCCAGAGCCTGGTGATCACCGGTAGTTTCCCTGTTGCCAACCTGCCCAAACTCAACAAATTGCCCGGGCTGGTCAATTTTGTACGGCCGCTGTTTCCTGCCGTGCGTAATGGCGGGCTCGTGGTAACGGCGGGCGATACCGCCATGCGGTCGCATTTTGTACGCGAAGGGTATAAACTGGACGGCCATGGCGTGAAGGTGGGCGTACTGTCGGATAGCTATAATTCAAAGGAGGGCGATCCTGCTTCGGTAGACCTTGCTAATGAAGACCTGCCGGGGCCGGGCAACCTTGCCAATACCACAGGCGTGCAGGTGTTGGAAGACCTGCCCCTTGGGGCCGGTACCGATGAGGGCCGGGCGATGCTCCAGATTGTTCACGATATAGCTCCGGGAGCCAGCCTTGCTTTCCGCACCGGGGTGCGCAGTGCCGGCGATATGGCGCTGGGTATCCGGCAATTGGCCGCTGCAGGCTGCCAGGTGGTGGTAGACGATATCTCTCATATTACCGAACCGTTTTTCACCGACGGCCAGATAGCCCATGCTGTGGATGAGGTAAGCCAGGCAGGGGTTACCTATTTTACCGCAGCCGGAAATTTCGGTAGCCGCTCTTACGGCGCAGTGTTCAACCCCGCCGCGGCCCCTGCCGGTGTAAGCGGGCAGGCCCACAATTTTGGCGGTGGCGATATCCTGCAAAAGGTGCAGTTGAAAAAAGGCATTTATACCCTGGTGCTGCAATGGCAGGATGCATTTTTCTCGCAGGGGCAAACAGCCACCGGTGCACAGAACGACCTCGATATCTACCTGGCAGATAACAGCGGCCGCATCATTTATGGTTTTAACCGCAACAACCTGCGTGGCGACCCTGTGGAGATTATGCCTTTTGCAGTGGATGCGGATGTGGAGGTAAACCTGCTGATTGTACGTGCCGCAGGTTCGGCTGCGGTGCCTTTCAAGTACATCTTCTTCCGCGGCGAAGGCTCGGTGCTGGAGCATGCGCAAAACAGTTCCACCATCGTTGGGCAGGCCAATGCTGCCGGCGCCATCACCATAGGCGCGGTATTGTATACCAACACCCCGCCTTATGGTTTGAACCCGCCTAGCATTGCTTCTTTCTCTTCCGTAGGCGGTACACCCGTTGAAGGGCAGGTGCGCAGCAAGCCCGACCTGGCAGCGCCCAATGGCGGCAATACTACTGTAAACCTGGGCGCTCCCAATATCGACGGCGACCGGTTCTTCAACTTCTTTGGTACATCGGCGGCGGCACCCCATGCAGCCGGTGCTGCGGCCCTGCTGATGCAAGCCCGCCGGAAGTTTTTCAACAGCAATCCTACTCCCGAACAGGTACGGCAGCTTTTGCGGAGTGCGGCCCTGGACATGGGCCCTGCAGGTGTTGATTTGAGCAGCGGCAGCGGTTTTATCCAGCCTTATCTTTCGGTATTCAGCTTTGCAGCGCCTACGCCCCAGATCAATACCGTGCGCATGGAAAATGCCGCCATTACCCCTGGCTCGGCAGAGGCAACCATCGTAATTGAAGGTAATTTTCTGACCAACAATACGCAGGTACTGTTCAGGGGCACACCCCTGCCTACAACCGTGCTTAACAGTACAACGGCCACGGCTTTGTTGCCTGCCTTTGGCGCTACTGCCAACCCGCCCATTCAACTGCGTACCGGAGCGGTAACACCCAGCGGCCTTGATGGCGGTACATCGGAACCCTTCTACTTCTTTGCGCCGGTAAAGAAAAAAGTGCGGGTAGTGGCAAATGATAAGACCAAACTCTATGGCGAGCAAATGCCTGCATTTACCGCAAGTGTTTTTGTAGACGGGCAATTGGTTGATCCGGTTTCGCCGTTGATCGGCCAGCTGGGATTGAGCAGTTTAAGCTTTACCAGTACCGGCCAGGTAAGCAGCAATGTAAACAAGTACCGGATCCGGCCCGTCAGCGCATTCGACAACAGCCTGCCTGCCGACATCGGATTGCTGGAGGTAAATGAATACAGCTTCGTTGATGGCGTGCTCGATATCTTACCGCTTCCCATTACCGTTAGCCCACGTGATACAACGGTAGTGTATGGCGAAAAGATCACGGATTTCAATTTCAACTACCAGCCTGATACGGCTGTGGTGTTGGTGGGGTCTGCGCTTTTGTTTGATACGTTGCAAAGGCAGCATAAAGAGGTGATTGCAAAAGATGCCTTAATCCTTAGTTCGCGTGCCCTTGTAAATGGCAGTGAATTAAGCGCTGTTGAATTAAATAATTTGGCGATGCTGGCCTCCAGCCGTGCACTGGTGAATAGCAGAGCCCTGGTTAATTCGTCACGTGCCCTTGTAAATTCAGTACCTGATACCACCTACGTGATTGATGTGGCACCAGAGAGTTTTGTGGCTTACCGCACCAATCCGGATACTACCACTCTCAATTCCTCTCGCGCTCTGGTAAATGCGGCAGCATTAAATAGTTCCCGGGCCTTGGTTAATAGCCGTGCCCTTGTGAATAGCAGGGCGCTGGTCAATTCATCGAGGGCTTTGGTAAACAGCAGCACCGTGGACAGCAGTTCTTCTAACTTGGCAGTTGTGGTAGATGAGTCGGATGTAAATGCTCCTGAAGGCGATTCGCTCACTGGTATTCAACCCATAAACATGGTAACGGGCCTTACTTCCGGCAACCACCTGATGTTACCTGCCGCCGTGCTCAACACTAATTTCATTGTCCGGTACAAGGTAGGAAAGCTGACCGTAACACCTGCGCCACTCACAGCAACCGTAAGCAATGCCACAGAAAGCTATGGCAAGGCACCTGTGCTGGAAGTTAAGGTCACTGGTTATCGTTACGATGATAAAGCGGCTGCCGTGCTGGCCGGCCCGCCTAAGTTTGTGGTGCGCAATAGTTTGCAGCAAGTGGTGCCGTTGAGTCAAATAGCTGCAGGATCCTACCAGGTAACTGCAAGCTATAACCTGGTAGCTCCGGCCAATTATTTTATTAACCCAATTGCAGGTACCCTCACTATAAATAAAATGCCGTTGGAGGTCGCAGCCGATACTATTATTGTTACACAAGGGACCTTGCCGGTACACTTTACAGCAACCACCAGGGGGTGGCAGTATACCGATGCACAAACTGTAGTACCAGGTACCCCCATATTTAACACTTCGCCGAAGTATACCGGGGCCGCAGGTGTGTATGAAGTCCAACCCGAGGGTTTGCAATCTCCCAAACTGGATAATTATATGGTAGCATACAAGAATGGGAGGCTGTATGTTAATCCGTTTGGACCGGGTACCAAGAAAGTGAAAACTATTTTGGAATGTGTAGAGGTTGTTCGTAACCATCCATCAGGCTTTGGCTTTATTGCCCGCTTTGCTTATCAAAATGATAATGCAGCTACCGTAGTGGTGCTCCGTGGGGCTGATAATCAAATTGTTGCTGAAGGTTCTTTCAGTGGGCAGCCACCTGAGTTCTTTGAGCCGGGATATGGCCGTTTTACTGTTCCTTTTGATGGTAAAAAAATAACCTGGAACCTTGTAACCGTTGATGTAAACCAAAAAACGGCCTCGGCAAGTGAAGCAAGTTCAACTTCTACCCGGTGTAAGAGCCGCAATGCAATTGCTCCCACAGAAACTACACCAACAATTGACGAGGTGACTATCGCTGTATTCCCCAACCCTGCACGAGATGTGCTGTTTGTAAATGGGGTAAAGCCCGCTCCAAATTTGCGCTTCCAGGTGGTGGCAGCCAACGGACAGGTACAGAATATCAAACCTATAGGCAATGCCAGTAGCGTTCGCCTGAATATATCGGGGCTGGCTGCGGGGGTTTATTTCTTACGGATTGAAACGGGTACACAGGTGATACGACGCCGTTTTGTGGTGCTACCCCGTTGATCAAAATAATTTTTTATTCTAAATCTGAAACATGGACCGGATGAAGTGTAACAAGGTATTTTTCTGGATTACCATCCTGGCCAGTTTGACTGGCACTCTCCAAGTCCTTGCAGCCGATGTGGATACAGTGCAAGTAAATAGCCTTTTACAGCAAGCCAAGGAACGGTACACCAATGATCCTGCTGGTGCTATTAATCTGGCACGAAAAGCATATGACCTGGCTCGTAGCAACGGTTTTGTAAAAGGAGAGGCTTTGGCCTTGAAAGCTGTTGGTATAGTGTATTACAATCAAGGTAAGTATGTTGAAGCAACCGATTATTGGAGCCGCGCCAAGCGTCTGTTCAGCGAAGCAGGCGATAAAGTAGGGGTAGCGAACATGCTCAGTAATATTGGTGCTATTTATTTTAATCAAGGCGATGATGAAAAAGCCCTTTCTCATTATCTCCAATCGCTGCGGCTTGCAGAAGAGGCCGGCGATAAAGTGCGGGTGTACACGGCTTTAAATAATGTAGGCGCTGTATATGAGCACAAGCCTGAAAATTGGAATAAGGCTATTGACTACTACACCCGAGCATTAGCCATTTGCGAGAAATTGCAAGATGGATTTGGCATTGGTACCTTGTCTGGAAATATTGGAGAATTGTATGGACAGCAGGATAGTACAGGAAAGGCATTGTTTTACCTGCAAAAATCCTTGGATGCTTTCTCAAAAGGAGATGTAGAGAATAAGCCTTCTGCACTTAATTCATTGGGAAAGCTTTACGCAAAAGATAGTGCTTATCAAAAAGCATATGCTTACCACAAGGAAGCTTATGAATTTGCCCGTACCCTCAATGGCAAATACGACATGGTCCAGTCGTTATTGGGAATGGCCAATGCACATGCGCAATTGGGCAACCTGCCCGCAGCAAAAAACGACTACCTGAAGGCTAAAGCATTGGGTGAAGAAGTGAATATGTTGCGCGAGTTGAAAGATGTATACGATGGCCTTGCCAAAACATATGCCCTTGCCAACGATTACCGCAATGCGTTCTATTACCATGAGTTGTTTGCATCCATCAAAGACAGCCTGTACAACAATGAGCGGGACAAGAAAATAGCCTTGCTGCAATTCGATTTCGACCTGCAAAAAAAGCAGGGGGAAATCAACCTGCTGATGAAGGATCGCAGCCTGAAGGAAGTGGAATTGAAACGGCAGCGGATAGCTAAAAATGCCTCCATTGCTGGTTTGGTGTTTTTGGTAGTGATTGCAGTGATCCTGTACCGCAACTACCGGGTGAAGGTCCGGGTCAACCAGTTGCTGGATAAACAAAAAGATGAAATTGAAGGACTCCTGCTCAATATCCTGCCGGCGGAAGTGGCACAGGAACTGCGCCAGAAAGGACAGGCCACTCCGCGCAACTATGAGCGGGTATCCATTCTTTTTTCAGACTTTAATGGATTTACCTCCATCGCCGACAAGATGGAGCCTTCGGCACTTGTAGAAGACCTCAGTGAGTGTTTTATGGCTTTCGACGATATCATCGATAAGTACAACTTGGAAAAGATCAAAACAATTGGCGACGCTTATATGTGTGCCGGCGGCATACCTACACCCGATATCGATCATCCTTTCCGCATTGTAAGGGCCGCCCTTGAAATGCAGGCTTTCATGTTGAGCTATAACCAGAAAAGACTGGCGAAAGGATTATTGCCCTGGCAAATGCGGATCGGCATTAATGTAGGCGCTGTAGTGGCAGGAGTGGTAGGCCGCAAAAAATATGCATACGATATATGGGGAAGTTCGGTAAACGTAGCCAGCCGTATGGAAAGCAATAGCACACCGGGCAGGGTAAATATCTCGGCAGCAACCTACGAAATTGTGAAGGGAGAGTTTGCCTGTAGCTACCGCGGAAAGATCAGTGCCAAGAATGTAGGGGAGATCGATATGTACTTTGTGGACAAGGACCTGGTGGCAAAAGCGCCAGTTTCTTTTGCAAAAGCTTTCCAGCAAAAAACCAGCATCAGTTACGATGATTGAACCTGGAGCAAAATCAAAAGGAAAGGGTGCCTGTTTGTTTACATGCACCCTTTCCTTTTAGATTAAGTTTTGCGGATATGCTAATACCAAAAAACAGGAGAATCAATGAAACCTGAAAGCCATCAAAAATAAAAATCAAAACTACTTAGCCGGCTTGCCTATATACTTTGAACTCTGAATTTTTCACTTATAGCTACCCTTTCAGCTTAATATTATTTCCTTCCTCCGGGGTTCCTTAATGGACATGCCTGCGTTTAAGGATGCCACCCGAAGCTTCCTTGATGGTGCTGGCAAATACAAATGCATTGGGGTCGATTTCGTTCACCAGGTTTTTGAGCCGGCGCAATTCCAAACGGGTAGCCACGGTAAAAATGATATCTACCTGGCTGCTCACTTTATAGGAGCCCGGCAGAAAACCCCGTTCGCCTTTGTAAACAGTAATGCTCCGCCCCATTTCGTTTACCAGCCTGCTTTTGATGATCTCGCTTTTGGCTGAAATAATGGTAACGCCGGTATAGGCTTCGATGCCTTCAATCACATAATCCATGGTGCGCGAAGCCGTGAAATAGGTAAGCACCGAATACAGGGCCGTTTCCAAGCCAAAGCGCAGGGCAGCAAATCCAAAGATCATGACATTGATGGCCATAATGATTTCGGTGATGGTGAAACTGGTGCGCCGCAGGGTATACAATGCAAGCACTTCCACGCCATCGAGGGCACAGCCTGCACGCATGGTCATACCAATGCCCAGGCCTAGGAAAAACCCACCAAAAATGGAGATCAGCAGTTTGTCGGATGTGATGGTAGGATAGGGGAATGCCAGCAGGCAGATACCCAGCAGGCTTACACAAAGCAGGGTACGCAGGGCAAATCTTTTACTAACGGTAAAATAGCTAACTATGATCAATGGCAGGTTGGCCAGCACGATGGTATAAGCCAGGTTGGTATGGTACAACTCGTGCAGCAGCAGTGAGATGCCGGTGATGCCGCCATCAAAAAACATGTTGGGCACCAGGAACCCTTTGAGTGCAAACCCTGTCGACAATACGCCTAGTACGATGAGGATGCCGTCATGGACTTGTGTTTTAGTTTGGTGGTACTTGCTGCTCCAGGAAGCTTCTTTCTGGCGGGTTTTGAGTTCCTGGAAGTTTTGCATCTTAATGAAGGAATACTCATTCACCGCCGTGTGGGTGTAAAAGCGGTGGGTCTTCAAAAAGTTGTTTTGCTTCAGGTTCCAGTCCTGCCAGTTTTTTACAATACCCAGTGCTTTAAACTCGCGGTACAGGTCTTCGGAGCGCTCCTGGAACCTTTCGGTACCCAGGTAATACAGGTCCGCATCACAAATAATGCTTTCCAGTTTGTTGACCGGCGTATGCGTAAGCTTGGTCGCCATAATCAGCAGGCATATCTGCTCAATGTCTTCCGCACTGTAGCCGTAGTGAGGCAGGTATTCTCTTGCCAGCACACAGGATCGCTCTTCATGATTTTCGGGGCTGATCAAAAAACCGGAGTCATGAAAAAGCGCGGCAGCAGCCAGCAGTTGCAATTCGTACGGGCTTACGCCTTCCGACTTGCCGAGGTAATCTACGGCCTGTACCACGTCGATGGTATGTGCTGCATTGTGGTAGGAAAGATGCTTCGGAAGTTCCAGTTCCAGCTTTTGGATCAGGAAGTCGTAAACAGGTTCAAACTGCATGTCCGGCCTGGTTGTATGAGGGGTAGGTAACTGCACCCTTCAATATACTGTTTTTATTACATGCTACCTAGTAGGGTATTGTCTAACCACATATAAATCAAACAAAATCCCCGGCGCAAAATGCTGCCGGGGATTGTACATCTTTTTCCTGTAAAACTGCTTTCCAGATGGGCCGCACTTAAAATTGCACAATATCGAAATAGGCTTTTTTGGGCTGCAGGTTTTTATCAAACAACAGGGGATAATCTTTGCGGTTGCGCACGGGGAAATTATCCAGCCAGCTGGTGCGGTCCGAAATGTTCCAGAAAGTAACGCCGGTCAATTGCTTGCGATATTTGCGAAACAGCTCGAAACTCATTTTGTACACATCCCTTTGTTGTTGCTCGCGGATTGCTGAGAAAGCGGTGTCTTTGTCTTCGGGTCGTGCAGGTCGTGCATCATGTTCCTTGGGGTAAACGGAAATGTCCAGCTCGGTGATCTGCATTTTCAAACCGGTTGCGGCGAAATCGCGCAGCGTGCTTTCCAATTGTTCCCGTGATGGTTCGTTCACCGCCCAGTGGCCTTGCAGGCCTACTGCATGAATGGGCACACCGGCACTCTTCAGGCCTTTTACCAGCCGCACCATCTTGGCTCTTTTCTCCGGGCTGATCTCATTGTAATCGTTGTAAAAAAGCACCGCTTTAGGGTCGGCTTCGTGCGCCCACTGAAAGGCTTTGGCAATATATTCTTCACCAATGATCTGCAGCCAGGGCGAAGGACGCAGGTACTCGTCGGGCTTGTCGGAAATGGCTTCGTTTACCACATCCCAGGCATATACACTCCCCTTATATCGGTTCACCACGGTGAAGATGTGGTCTTTCAACCGTTGCAGCAATACGGCTTTGGAAACGGTATTGCCTGCATCGTCCTTGAATATCCAGGACGGGGTTTGGCTGTGCCAGCAAAGGGTATGACCACGCAGCTTGAGTTGGTTGCGTTGTGCAAAAGCAACAATGGAATCAGCATCCCTGAAATTGTATTCGTTTTCCTTTGGGTGAATGGGACCCATCTTCATGGCATTCTCCGGGGTCATGCTGCTGAAGTGCTGCAGGATCAGCCCGGCTTCATCGGTTTTCAGTGCGCGGGGACTTACTGCCACACCCATGGTGAAGTAATTTTTGTAAAGGTCTTTAAGGCCCTTGCCATTGGTCGTTTGTGCGGAAGCGCCAAGTGTTACAGTCGTTGCGAGTAGGAGGGAAAGGAGTTGTTTCATTGAATGGGGGTATTAAACCTATTAAGTTTTGGGTGAAACACCTAACAGGTCTCCAAGACCTGTTAGGTGTGGTTTCAGACCGGGAAGGCCTTTAAACCCTGAAGGTTTAAAGGGTTGAAGCCTTGGGCTGAGCCCTATAAGGTTTTAAAAACCTTATAGGTCTTATAAGCAACCCGCAAGGTTTATTTAAAATAACGGGAGGCAAAATCAAGGAAATAGGGCCAGTTGGGACCAGTGGTGTGGCCCCCGCTGTGCTGGCGGAATGCAATATCTCCCGTGGCCAGGTTGGTTTCCTGTGCTGGGAATGCTGCGGTGCCCAGGTCTTTTTTACCCAACAGGCGATAAACCGGCCCGGCATGTACACCACCCAGAAACATCCCTTTGGCGTCGATCCAATTGCCCTCTACCTGTGGCGAACCCGAGCTGATAAATACCGGCCTGGGTGCGCACAAGGCAATCAGTTCATGCGCATCCACCGGCAGGTCGTTTGGCGTAAGCGGACCTGCGTATTTGATGAAGTTGCCGGCAAACCAATGGTACTCTGCGGAGGATGCCAGGTTTTCTACCTGCTCACCAAAAGTGCGTCGCAGGATCTTGGCGCCACCGGCACCCGAAGAGCCGATGAAGCCTATCTTGATACGTGGCTCATAGGCCATGGCAACCAGGGCTGCCTTGCCATAACGCGACAATCCTTCAATGGCTACCTGTTTGGCATCAATAGCAGGGTCGGATTCAAAATAATCAATGGCCCTGCTGGCACCCCAGGCCCAGGCACGCAAAGTACCCCAGTCGTCGGGTTTGCGGGGCTGCCCTTTATTTACCAGCCCAATAATACCTTCGGTAAGGCCTGCGCCATGATCGGCCTGGTAACTGGTGGGAATAAGGAGGGCAGCTGCCAATCCTCTTTCCAAAACCTGCTCCTGCCAACTCTTGGGCGGTGTGGTGCCTGCAGGTGGTGCCGGCGGACGGAAGCCCGGCGGCCATACAAACCCGTATTCCATTACAACGGGTACTGCCTTGGTTGCCGATTTAGGGGTAGTGAGGGTGAGCTGGATATCCACTTTGATCTGCGGGTACATGCTATTGTCTACATGCCCTAGCAATTGTTTCTCTACTGCGGCAATGCTGCCATAGCTTGTATCCTTTACCGATATTACTTCCCATTTAACACCAGGAATATTGGCAGGCACCCGGCCATAGATTTCCCGGTCAAAATCTGCAACAATTTCAGGCCGGCGTTTGCGCCACCAGTCATTGGTACTGGTTACTTTTTTGCCGTTCTTCAACACCAGCGCGTCGGGAATGGAGGTATAGGTGGTTGCTTTCGCTTCATCACTGTTGGCGGCATCTGGCGCCTGCGGGTTGCCCGATGGGCCCCGGCGGGTAGCCTGTATGCCGAGTTGAGCAAGCATTTTGTTGTAGTCGGCCTGCGTGGCCTTGTTGACGGCCTCTCTTTGCTGGTAACCGCGCACAAAATCGGCCACTTCCACCATGGGGGCGATCCACAAATCATTTTCAGCTCCTTTGAGGTATTGCAAAAAGCGGCGGTGTTCGGGGAGGGCCACATCCAGCGAGTTGCCGCCACCCACACCATGAAAAAGGATCACCAGCAGGGCGTTCTTTTCCACGGCTTCCTTTACCCATGCAATCATCTGCTCGGCAGTGTGGTTGTTCACCATAAAGCAATCCACATCGTACAGGGCCACTTCCCCAATGCGGTGCATCTGGTTGCGTACGGCCCTTGCTGCAACAAAGTCGCCCTGCATGGGCTGGATATAGGCTGAGTCACCTATGTGGGTATCGCTGCACGGAAATGCAAAGGTCCGCCTGGTTTTTCCATCCATCGATTGCAGCAGGAGGTTGGTAGCGCGGGTTTCATCCACAATACGCTGTACAGTATACTTGCTCAGGTCATAATCGGGTTTTACCCAACTCCGTCCTGGAGTGTTGCCAATACAGGGGTGGTACATCGTGTGGTTGCCCAGTTCGTGCCCTTTGGTGGCAACAGCCTTCCAGGCATTCAGCCTTTTTTGCATGGAGTTGGAAAATCCGGAAACATAGAAAGTAGCCTTCAGCCCAAGCGAGTCGATCAGTGGCAAGGCATTGTCGAGGTGCTGGTCGATGGCATCATCGTAGGTAAGTACGACTGCGGCTTTTTTGCCCCGCCAGGGACCATTGCCCTGGCTGAAAGCAGGCAGGGTAGCAAGAGCAAGTGCCGAGTACAGTAAGAATCTTTTCATATGCGATCGTTAGATAGGTTTGGGGTTTGGAGTTAGGGGTTTGGGGTTGGCTTGTGATGTAGTGTCCAGGTTTGACCAGCTACTTTTTAGCCTGTTCATTTGCTGCATCACCATCGGTGCGGAAGGGGGCTGCGGGCAGCCCTTCCTTGTTGTACAGGTTGGCGCCATGCGGGTTGTCGGCCCAGGCATACCGAACATACAGGGGTAGCGGTACTTCGTCGCTCCAGGCTACAACAGTATTGCCTGCAATGCGGGTGTTGGCCCAAACAAATTTCTTGTCTGCACCGGCAATGGCAAAATAGCCGGGCGCCTCCCCATCGGAAGTAGTCAACCCGCTGCCTGTTTCCGTAAATGAAATAATGATCTTGTCCTCCTGCACGGTCGCTTTTTCAAACATAGGCCCGGAGCCAACAATGTTTTCACGGTACACCAGTTTTTGCGCAGCACGGGCCAGGCGCATTCCCACATCTTTTTTGTTGTCGGGGTGAATATCGTTCCACTCACCCAGGTCGATGGCTACCGCCATGGCGGTATTGGGTTCGGAAAGGGCAGAGGCTTGCGCTTCGCGGGTGGCGGCCCAGCCGCTTTCGGCGGGCAGGTAGTCGGCATCCATGAAGTTGGGTAGCTGTACAAACAGGAAGGGAAGAGCCCCCTGGCCAAAGAGCTGCCGCCAGTTGCGGATAAATGCAGGGAACAGTTTTGCGTAAGCAGCAGGATTGCCGGCATTGCTTTCTCCCTGGTACCACAAAATGCCCTTGAGGGTATAAGGCACAAGGGGAGCGATCATTGAGTTGTACAGTGCGGTAGGCTGGTTTTGCAGCGAGATGCCGGGAGTGGCCGTCACTGGTGTAAATGCCGTTCCTACTTTGTACTGCCATACGCCCTTGAGGTCGATCTGTTGGTTGCCTGCCAGCAGGTAATAAGGTTTGTCTGGAACAAAACCGCCCTTGCCACCCTGGTTGGTTACCCGCACCACGATGGTGTTCTTGCCTGTGCGCAACAAACCTTGGGGTACCATATACCGCCTTTGCGGGTATTGGTAGCCGGTAGATCCAATTTCTTTTCCATTTACAAAAACCTGGTCGGCATCCACGATGCGACCCATATACAATTTCGCAGTCTTACCGGCCATAGTTTCCGGTACTTCAATCTCCCTGCGGTACCAAACAATGCCGTCCAGATTTTTGATGCCCTGGTCTTCCCAGTAACCTGGGATATTGATAGGCCGCCAGCCTACAGCTTGGTAAGCGGTTTCAAACCATTTTACCGCGCCGGTCATGCCCTTGTCGTTGTTGCTGCGCTGGTTGCTGAGGGTGTTGTAGCGTGCCGAAGCTATATTCTGCGATCGGATGTATGCCGTGTCTTTATTGCGCTGGATGGTTGCTGCAATGGGGCCAAAATCTTGCAGGCCAGCTTCGCTGGTCCATGCCTCTACAGGGCTGCCGCCAACGGATGCATTGATGATACCTATGGGAATCTTATACTGCTCATACAACTGGCGGGCAAAGAAATAAGCAGCAACCGAAAACTGCTTCACGTCTTCGGGGTTGGCGCTTTTCCAGCTGCCTGCGGGCAGGTTTTGTTGGGGGCCTTCCAGGTTGTACAGGGTAGGTATCCAAAACTGCCTGATCTGCGGGTAATGGGCGGCAGCAATATCGGCACCATAGGTTTCGCTGTGCAGGCCCATATTGTGTACCATATTCGACTGCCCCGAGCAAAGCCATACATCACCAATAAGAATGTCCTTCAGGATCACCTTATTGCTGGCGCTCAGCTCCATGGTGTAGGGCCCGCCGGCCTTCATGGGCGGCAGCGTTGCCGTCCACTTGCCATCGGTGCCCGCCTTGGTGCGCACCTTTTTACCGTTAAACTGAATGCTTACCTGTTCACCACTTCCTGCCCAACCCCAGAGGTTGATCCTGGTGTCGCGTTGCAGCACCATGCTGTCGCGGACAAGCCGCGGCAGCTTGATTTGGGCAGTTCCAAACAGGTGTAAAACAAGAGCGGAAAAAAGCAGGAGTGCAGGTTTCATGTTGCAGGCAATGTAGGGGCTTGGTCAAAAAATAAACCCGCAACCATTGGCTAGTGGCTGCGGGTTGTAAGGCTTATTGATAAGGGTTGATGGTCTGGATGCTGCCATCGGCGTTGTACTTCAACTCGGTTACTTTCACGTTGCGCAGGTGGGTTTTGCCACTCAGCTGCACATCATGGTAAAAGAGCCACCACTTGCCGTCTTTTTCAACTATGGAGTGGTGGGTGGTCCAGCCCTGAACCGGTGTAAGGATCACGCCCTGGTAGGTAAAGGGCCCATAAGGGTTGTCGGATGTAGCATACACCAGGTTGTGCGTATCGCCGGTAGAGTAGGAGAAATAATACTTGCCATTGTAATAGTGTATCCAGGGGCCTTCAAAGAAGCGCCTGGTGTTATCGCCTTCGGTAAATGGTTTGCCGTTCTGGTCCAGCACCTGCAGCTCGCGAACGGGTTCGGCAAAGCTTTTCATGTCTTTCGACAGCTTCACCACGCGGGGCAGCACGGCAGGCTCGTTGGGTTGGCGCAGCGCCCCGTTGGGATCGTACTGGTTGTTGTTCCAACGTTGGAGCTGTCCGCCCCAGATGCCGCCAAAATACATATAGTGATCGCTGCTTTTGGGGTCTTTGAATACGCTTGGGTCGATGCTATAGCTGCCCTTGATGGGTTCTGCTTCTGCTTTAAACGGACCTTCAGGTTTTTTGCTGGTAGCCACGCCAATACGGAATACATCCTGTTTGTCCTTAAGGGGGAAATAGAGATAGTACGTGCCGTTGGCAAAGGCCACATCGGGCGCCCATAGCTGGCGGCCCGCCCAGGGAATATCTTTTACACTGAGGGCTACGCCATGATCGGTAACCTTGCCACCCACTTTATTCATGCTGAGAATGCGGTAATCCATCATGTTGAAATGATCGCCGTTATCGTTCTCGGGTGTGCCGGTGGCCGTGTCGTGCGAAGGATAAATGTAAATGCGGCCATTGAACACATGCGCCGATGGATCGGCCGTATAAATGTGCGAAACGAGGGGCTGCGAAATGGGCTTCTTCTCTTGCGCCGAGCCGCTCAGTGCCGCAAAAGCGCAGAGGCCCGTCCAGATCATTTTGTTTTGTACTTGCATATTGCTCTTTGATTGTTTTGCTTTTCTATAAACATTGCTTCCCGAGCCATCGATGGGACGGATTCCGTTTAATTGCCGCTCTATAACAGGAGCGGCTTCACTGGAGCCGGGTTCTTCCACTTGTTGGTTTTCTACCAAGAGATGGCTACTACGGAGCCATGCGCTTTAATTCCAATTATTTGCCAAAAGGCTTTTTCCAAATGTTATTAATAGCGCGGATCTAATGATCAATTTTTATTACCCAATACCTAATACCTAATGCCCAATCCCCATTCACTATTCACCATTCCCCAATCACTTCTTCGTTTCCTCCGGTCCCAGGTAGCTTGGCTGCATGCCGCCAAAATCAAGCACCAGTTTTTGCAATACCACGCCGGGGTCAACAGCCCAAACCTTTAGTATATGCTTGCCAGGCTTGGCAATTTTGTGTGCTGTTTGTTTGGTAATGATATTGGCTGCCACCCAGCTTTCCCAGGTGCGCACATTTTCGTCTTCCCTGTTGATGGTAATCAACTGGGGTGCTTCATCGTCGATGCTAACAGCCAGTTGCAGCCCTTCGCTATGCTGGAAGTTAAGTGTTGGCGACACAAAAGTGTGCAGCTTTACAGCGCCGCTGTCATACGCATACCATTCGTAGCTCAGTACGGGGCCTTTGCCCACGGCTTGCTTTGGTGCGGTAACAGGAAAAAGGCTTAAGCCATCTCCGGTGCGGCCGATGCCGGGAATGAGCTGCCACTGCTGCGCACCTTTGTTTTCGTTTGTTGTAAAATGGCTGGCCTCCATGCTTACCACGCCGTCCTGTTCATAAAAAACATGGCCCTTGGTGCCGGCCGGAATGAGGTCCATTGCCGAAAGCACACGCGGCTCTATCAGTACCGGGCCATCTCCTGCTACGGTTGCATTTACATAGCGCAGTTCGGGCATCTTATTTACCAGGGGCTGCTGCCAGTAGGTATAACCAATATGGGTCTGGCTCATCAAGTGGTTCCATTTGCCGCCCTTCAGTTGGTGGTACTGCAAAGTGATCAGTGAGTCCCTGGCGTATAATTCCTTTGCCCGTTCCGCATGCTTGTTGGCAAAGGTCATTTGCTGTCCTGCCTGCCATTGGTTGAGGGCAACGGCATGGTACATTTCGTGGAGGTTGGCAAAGGCTGCAATCGGGTGAAGCACCAGCTGGAAATAAGCGTCCCCGTATTGTGGCGCGAGGGTTTTGCCGATGCGTTCGGCCTTGCTGCGCAACAGGCTCCATTCGTTCACCACGCGATCCCATTCCTGGTTGATAAGGTTATAGGTAGTTGCATGCAGCAGTTCGGGTTTGCGCCGTGCGCTCAGCTGCGCATATTGTTGCAGCACCTGGCCGATGTCCTGTGCCTGTTCCGTACCAAACTGGCCGGCAGCCCATTGGCTGTAGTAGGCAGGCAAATCCTTAGCGCCGATGCGTTCGGGGTTCCAGGCATAATCGAGGAAGAACGAAGTAGGCAGCTCCATGGGTTTGATATCACCCACATTGACGATCCATATCTGTCTTGCGTTGTACGCCCATGCCAGGTGCATCTGTTCCCATACGCGGGCCAGGTTGTTGGTGTTGAGCCATTTGTAGTTGCGCGGCCCGCCCACATAGTCGAAGTGGTAGTAAATGCCATAGCCGCCTTTGCGGGGTGCTTCGCCCAATTTGGGCAACCTGCGGATGTTGCCCCAGTTGTCGTCGCACAGCAAAAGGGTTACATCATCGGGTACCCGCATGCCCTTGTCGTAATAATCCTGTACTTCCTTGTACAGAGCCCATAGCTGCGGGGTTTCGGATGCAGGTTTGCCGCTTACTTCGCTGATGATGCTGCGTTGGTCTTTTACAATGCGCTCTAATAAGGCTGTAGCGGTTTCGCGGCTCATGGGCTCGTCGCCATCGCCACGCATGCCGATGCTCACGATCTTTTCGTTGGTGGCCCGTTGCATACCCTTGCGCCAGAAATCCTGCAACCGCACGGCATTGCTGTCGTAGTTCCATTTGCCCGTGCCATAGCGCCGCCATTCGTCGTGTGCCCGCATCAGGGGCTCGTGGTGCGAGGTGCCGATGACAATGCCGAAAGTATCGGCACTGTTGATATTGGATTTATCGTCATCGTAGAATGCACTGCCCCACATGGCGGGCCATAGGTAATTGCCTTTGAGGCGCAGGATCAGCTCGAATACTTTTTCGTAAAACTGGTGGTTAAACCCACCAAACTTTTCCCGGCTCCAGTTGGCAAGCGCCGGTGCTTCGTCGTTGATAAAAATGCCCCGGTATCTTACTTTGGGGGCATCGGTGTAGGTGCCGGGTCGTACAAAAAGCTGTGCCTGTTTTTTCACCGGCACATCGGCCCACCAGTACCAGGGCGATACGCCCATTTGTTTGGAGCATTCAAATACGCCGTATGCTGCACCGCGGCGGTCGCTGCCCGCAATCACCAGGGCCTTTTCTACCCCGGAAAATGGATTGGCAACGGTTTGTACCTGGTAGGCTTCCCATTGTCCTTTAATACCCTGGGTTTTCAGCTTGCCATTTTGCTGCAGTTGCAGTAGTGGTTTTGCGTTCAGGGTACCCAGCACGATTGTATTTTTCCCGGCCCTGTTGAGGCTTGCTGTGATCGGGGGGTTGTAACCAGTAACGGCTAAAATGTCCTGTTGCAAAAGGGAGGCTGATTTTAATACAAGTGGTGCATCTGTGCTGTCAACGAGAATGGTAGTGCCGGTCAATGCAAAACCGCCTTTTGTTGCCGTATTACTCACCCATTCCTGGGCGGTGGCCAGCTTGCCCGAAAGCAGGAGTAAGCATAAGAGTTTAGCTTTCATAATGGCTTTAATTAGCGTGAACTAAAGCAATTGTTTTATTCCGCCTGGAGAATTTAGAAACCAATAGAATTACCACCATCCACCGGCAGCACCACGCCAGTTATATACTTCGCAGCATCAGATGCCAGGAACAAGGCCGTAGTCCCAATATCGGCAGGGCTGCCCAGGTCGCCCATGGGTGTGCGCGACAATACCTTTTGCTTTCTTTCGGGGTCGTTGTTCAGCGCCTTTGCCGACATATCGGTTGCAATAAACCCCGGTGCAATACAATTGACCCGAATACCTTTTGGCGACAATTCCACCGCCATGGCGCGGGTCATGGCTTCAATGGCGCCCTTCGATGCCGAGTAGGCAATTACTTTGGGAATGCCGTACTGCGAGGCCATGGAAGAAATGTTGATGATGGCACCGCTTCCTTTTTGCAACATGTCCTTTACCAATTCCCGCGACAGGCTGAATACAGCTGAAACATTGGTGGTGAGTATGCGTTGAAATTCTTCATCGCTTACATCCGTGAATTCTTTTTTCAGGTTGATGCCTGCATTGTTTACCAGGATGTCTATCGGCCCGTACTGGTCGATGATGCTGGCCACCAGTGCCGGAATGGCATCCAGAATGTTTAGGTCGGCTGGAAACGTGATACATGCTTCGCCCAGTTGTTCTTTTGCTGCAGAAAGCTTGGCTTCATCGCGGCCAATGATGATGGTGCGGATGCCCGCCGATACAAAGCTTTGTGCAATAGCCAGCCCAATGCCCGAGCCGCCCCCGGTTACAATGGCTGTTTTTTGTTGTTCGTTCATAAATCAAATAGTGGTTGTGCTGCCACCGGCATAGTTGAGTTGGGTGGCATGCTGCGAAACAATATTTTATCAAACCGGGGTCAGCGCAAGACGCCATTACCCGAAACTCATGAAATCTTTAACCCCTGAAACTCCGGATCAATTCCCCGGCGCATAGGGAAAGCGCAGGCTTTTGTAATAATCCAATGTTTTGGCCGGTTGCGGGTAGCGTGCCGGTATGGGCATTTTGGAAAAGGTCTGGAAATACAGCAGGCAGGCGTCGCGCCACCAGGTAGCTTCCTGCTCCTGTACGCCCAGCAGCATTTGTACATGTGCAAAGCGGTCGGGGTCGATTTCCTTTTGCAGGCCGGCCCATTGTGACTGCATGCCGTGCAGCGAGTCCACTCCTTCGTTGTATTTGAAACAAAGCTCCTCCCACAGGTTGCGGCCCGAGCGGAGCGGTTGCTTCCAGCCTACATGGTGAAACCACAGCAGGTAACGCTCGTCACAGGTGGCGGGGTTTTCCCATTGCCTCCGTACCTCGGGGTGGTACTGTTCCAGTGCATTGCTGCCGGTGGCGGTGCGGTTGAAACCCAGGCCCATATTATCGGCTTTGTGAAAATACACGGGCAACCAGTCCTGCCGGGGCGCCTTATCCCACCAGGGTGCGGGCCCGTAGTGGTGGCCATAACCCATAATATGCGCCAGCCCCAGTGGGGTCATGTAGTTTACCATCGCTTCGTGCGACTGCAGCATGATGTTGCGGACGGTGGCAAGAACAGCCGGCTTGGTGGAAAAAGTTTGGCCGATCCATTCGGTGGCGATGCCGGAAGATGTTAGGGTATGATCCCAGGCCAGGCGGCCAAAGGCATACCAGTTGGCCTGCCCGAAAAGGTGACCCGTCCAGTTGCGGTCGTTGCCGATATTGGCTACACCTGCAATGCCGGTGAGGGTATGCCCTTCCAGCGAGCCGTCCATCACTTTGGCAACGGTCGATCCCTTGCCTTTGGCCCAGGTATCGGCGTTTTGAATTTCTTTGAAAAGCGGCGCCTCGTACACCAGGTGGGTGGCCTGTCCCAGGTATTCCTGCGTCAGCTGGTACTCCATCATGAGGGGTGTTTGGGGCATGGCGCCAAACAGGGGGTGAAAAGGCTCGCGGGGCTGGAAGTCGAGCGGGCCGTTCTTTACCTGTACCAGCACATTGGGCCGGAACTTGCCATCGAGGGGCTTGAAATCTGTATACGCTTGTTTTACCCGGTCTTCGGGTGTTTCGTTGCTGTACACAAAAGCCCGCCACATCACAATGCCGCCAAAAGGAGCTACGGCATCGGCCAGCATATTGGCGCCATCGGCATGGTTGCGGCCGTAGTTCTGCGGACCAGGCTGTCCTTCCGAGTTTGCTTTTACCAGAAAGCCGCCAAAATCGGGTACGTACTGGTATACTTCTTTGGTTTTGTCCTTCCACCACTGCTGCACCTGCGGGTCGAGCGGGTCGGCAGTTTTGAGCCCGCCAATTTCCACCGGCGCACTGAAGCGGGCGGTAAGGTAAACGCGTATGCCATAAGGGCGAAAAACATCGGCCAGGGCACGCACCTTTTCAAGGTACATGGGCGTAAGGATCATGGCATTGGCGTTCACATTGGTGAGTACGGTGCCATTGATGCCGATGGAGGCATTGGCCCTTGCGTAATCTTTATAACGGGGATCGAGGTAGCCGGGCAGGCGGTGCCAGTCCCAGATGGAAAAGCCGGCATAGCCGCGCTCAACGGTGCGGTCCAGGTTGTCCCAGTGGTTGAGCACCCTACGCTGTAGTCTGGGCGCCGATACTAAATCCAGTTTATCGATATCCTGGCCTGTTTGCAGGAGCCGCAGGAAATGGAAAACGCCGTACAATACGCCGGCATCATCATTGGCGGCAATAACGGTCAGCCGCCTGCCCTGGCGGGTTGTGGTGGTAAGGACAAATCCTTCTTTGCCTAAAGTCTTTAGTTGGGGTAACTGGAGGGAAGCAACCAGCTCCGAAGACTGCGGCGAGCCTACAACCAGTACGCCCTCTGCCATGTTTTTAGTTTCACCAACAGCCTTGCCCAGCATACCCTGAAGCCCTTGCAGCAGTTCGGTTTTGGCCGTTTGCTGTACCGCACTGTTGCCCGCAAAATGAATCCCTTTGATTTGTTGCGTATAACGGGTACGCAGGCCTGCTTCAATAGGGTCGAAGCGGAGCCAAAGGCGATAGCCGTCTTCGGCATGCGCAAGGGCGAGGCTAAGGTTGAGGAGGAGAATGATCAGGAGTCTTTTTATCATGGCAAGGCGGGAAATGAGTGATGAGTGATGAATAGGGAATGGTGAATAGGTAATAATCAATTTCGTTTTGAAGATTCACGTACCACCAGCTCTGACCGCAGCAGGATGGAATTGGTAGTGCCAAAATCCATGCTCCCGTTCAGTGCCTGTATGAGGTTGGTGGCGGCGATATGCCCCATTTCATAACCGGGATAGTTGATGGTGGAGAGGTTGGGTTCTACTACGGTACATACGGGGTCGTTGTTGAAACCTACGATGGCCATATCCTGCGGGATGCGCACCCCTGTTTTTTTCAGGGAGGCCAGGCAGGCGGCGGCGCAATAGTCGTTGGCAACAAAAATACCATCGGGCCTGCTGGTGCGGGATAATATGTTTTGCGCCGCTTTGTGCCCGTCGTTCTGGCGCAGGTTACCTATAATGAGTTGATCTTCAAAAAAGGGAATCCCTGCTTCAGCCAGTGCCTGTTTGAATCCTGCCAGGCGGTCGGCATATACATTGCGTTTAGGCGGTGCCGTAATGTGCACCAGCCTGCGGCAGCCCTGGTCAATCAGGTGGCGGGTGGCTTCGTAGGCTGCTTTGCGGTTATCGATCAAAACCTCTAGGCACTGCTCGTGTGCCAGCACCCGGTCGAAGAAAACCAGGGGTATTTTCTTTTGAAAATAGATATAAAAATGCTCCAGGTTTTCGGTGTCCACAGCAAGCGATACCAGCAGGCCGTCCACACGGCTGTCGTACAGGGTTTTGGCACTGGTGGCTTCTTTTGCCGCCTGCTCCGACGACTGGCTGATGATCAGTTTATAGCCATGGCCTACCGCTGCATCTTCCATACCTGCAATCACGGTACTTACAAAATAGGAGTCAAGGCGCGGCACAATCACCCCTAAAGTATGGGTTTGCTTGCTGCGCAGGTTGCGGGCAAAATGGTTGGACCGGTAGCCGATCTGTTCGGCCAGTTCCTGGATGCGCTTCTTGGTTTTTTTGCTGATGGCAGGATGGTCCTGTAGCCCGCGGCTAACGGTAGCAGGTGAAATGTTGAGCTTTTCGGCAAGGTCGTAAATGGTTATTTCTTTTTCCATCGTATGGGTATGGCTCCGGCGGGTAGGAGGGTTTTCTGCAAATATGGTGCAATCGGTTGCGGCCATGGCCACGCTTTAAAAATAGGAGGATTAGGTTTGCGAAAAAAATAATTGTGCAATCGGTTACATTATAGAAAGCTCACAAAACTATCTTCGGCGAAGCCTAATAGAATCAGAACCCCAAACAGGTTTTTTACACCTCCCGGTTTTTAAAACCTGTGAGGTGATGTCAGGTGATTTCCGAAATCGTTTGCGCAACTCTTTGGCTCCACCTGTTTGTAAAACTTTATTTTCACCAACCTTAAAAATTGGATAGCGATGCATATGGAACAAACCATGCGCTGGTACGGCCCCAACGATATCGTGCCGCTGGCGCATATCCGCCAGGCCGGCTGCACCGGCGTAGTAACGGCACTACACCACGTACCTGTGGGCGAAGTGTGGCCGGAAGATGAGATCAACAAACGCAAAGCGGAAATTGAAGCCGCCGGCATGAGCTGGAATGTAATTGAAAGCCTGCCCGTACACGAAGACATCAAAAAGCAAAGCGGCAACTACCTGCAGTATATCGAGAATTATAAGCAGAGCATCCGCAACGTAGCTGCCTGTGGCGTAAAAGTGATTACCTACAACTTTATGCCCGTGCTCGACTGGATGCGTACTGATGTGGATTACCTCATGCCCGATGGCAGCAAGGCGCTCCGTTTTGAACGGCTGGCCTTCGTGGTATTCGACCTGTTTATACTGGAACGCCCCGGTGCCGAAAAGGATTATGCTGCCGAAGAACTGGAGGCCGCCCGCAAAAAATACGAGGGCATGACAGAGGCCGAACACAAGGCTTTGTACCATGTTACCCTGATGGGATTGCCCGGCAATGCCGATGAGCGGTTTACCCCCGAAATGGTTCGTGCCGCGCTGGAAAGCTATAAGCACATCGATGCTGCCAAACTCAAGGAACACCTGTTCTACTTCCTGCAGCAGGTGGTACCCGTAGCGGAAGAAGTGGGTGCGCAGTTGGCTATTCACCCCGACGATCCGCCTTATCCCATCCTGGGCCTGCCGCGTATTGTGAGCACCGAGCAGGACGCCGCCGAACTGATTGCAGCCGCGCCTTCACCGGCTAACGGCCTGTGCTTTTGTACCGGCTCGTATGGCGCCCGCCCCGACAATGACCTGGTGAGCATGATCCGCCGTTTTGGAGATCACATACACTTCCTCCACCTGCGGGCCACCAAGCGTGAGGAAGGTGGCGATTTTTTTGAAGCCGACCACCTGGCTGGTGATGTGGACATGTATGCCGTAGTAAAAGAAATCGTACTAACCATGCGCCGTCGTGGCGTTTCCATCCCCATGCGTCCCGACCATGGACACCAGATGCTCGACGACCTGGACAAGACCACCTATCCGGGCTATAGCGCCATCGGCCGCCTGCGTGGCCTTGCCGAATTGCGCGGGCTGGAGCTGGGCATCAGCAGGAGCCTGGCAGATTGATTTTGAACCACGGAAACAGGGAGGACAGGGAGGTGCACAGGGTTAGTTTAGCTGGTTTAAAGAGTTCAATCGATTCAATAAGTTCAATGGGTTTGGTTAACCGACTAAACCCATTGCCTTTTGGTAGTGGTTAAACTAGGTCTTTGTTAATGGATTATTGGTTGTTTGCGTATGACGCCAATAATCAATAATCTAATAATTAATAATCAAAATTGCCATTAAGAAGTCTGAAACAACCGAGTGCCTCCCCGTCTCCGTGGTTTTAATTAAGCGAAAAATTAAATCCGTTCCTGACCTGCACACTCCTAAAATGCTTTACATTGTGTCAGTCTAACGCACAGAAATTGCATGGTCATGAAAAAACTCTTTTCCCTTACCTTATTTTCCTTTTTGTTTATTGCTCCCATTATGGCCCAGTCCAACAAAACCCTGCAGGTAAAAACTGCCAACGGTGTAGTGGAAGGCTCCCTTGAGCAAAGCGGTATCCGTGCCTTCAAGGGGGTTCCGTTTGCCGCACCCCCGGTGGGTAAACTGCGTTGGCGCGAGCCCCAGCCTGTTGCCAACTGGACTGGTGTGCGCAAGGCCACACAGTTTGGTCCCCGCGCCATGCAGGCGCCCATCTTTGGTGATATGGGTTTTCGCTCCAATGGCATGAGCGAAGATTGCCTCTACCTCAACGTATGGGCACCCGCATCCAAAGGCAAGGAACTGCTGCCCGTGCTGGTATATTTCTATGGCGGCGGCTTTGTGGCCGGTGATGGCTCCGAAGCCCGCTACGATGGTGAGAGTATGGCTAAAAAAGGCATGGTGGCCCTTACTGTAAACTACCGCCTTGGTGCTTTTGGCTTTATGGCCCATCCCGAACTCACAAAAGAATCGCCCAATAAAGCTTCGGGCAACTATGGCCTGCTTGACCAGGCTGCTGCGCTGAAGTGGGTGCAGCAAAATATTGCGGTCTTTGGCGGCGACCCCAAACGCGTTACCATTGCAGGTGAATCGGCAGGTTCTATTTCGGTGAGTGCACAGATGGCATCCCCCTTGTCGCGCAACCTGATTGCCGGCGCCATTGGCGAAAGCGGCTCTATCATGGGCGCCCTCTCCGCTACTCCGCTGGCAGCCGGCGAAAAGGTGGGTGTTGATTTTGGTACTGCGCTCAAAGCCGGTTCACTCGATGCCCTGCGTGCACTGCCTGCCGATAGCGTGCTGGCGGCATCAACCAAATTTGGTCCCTTCCGCTTCAGCCCTGTGGTGGATGGCTATTTCTTCCCCAAAAGTCCCTACGAGATCTTTGCCGCCGGCGAACAGGCAGCCGTGCCCCTGCTGGCAGGCTGGAACAGCGAGGAAAGCGGAGGCCGCGCGGTGATGGGCGGACAGCCGATGACCAGGGAAAGCTTTAGTGCCGCTGTGCGCAAAATGTATCCCAACAATGCCGATGAAGTACTGGCGTTGTACAATCCAGCCACCGATGCCGATGTGGAGCGGATAGCTACCGAGCTGGCCAGCGACCGCTTTATTTCCTTCAGCACCTGGAAGTGGACCAGCGAGCAGGCCCGCACCGGTAAACCCGTTTACCGGTACTACTACGAAAGGCCCCGCCCCGAGATGGTTCCCGAAATGGGAGATGCCACACCCGGCCTTGCAGGTGGGGTGCAGCGCAATACCGGCGCACCCAAACCTCCGGCTGCAAAGGGTGCCGTGCACTCTGCGGAAATTGAATATGCCATGGGCAACCTGCACCTCAATAAAGTGTATAACTGGAAACCCGAAGACAAGAAAGTGTCGCAAGTGATGCAGGACTATTTTGCCAACTTCGTAAAGACCGGCAACCCCAATGGTGCAGGCCTGCCCAACTGGCCCACCGTGCAAAGTGCCAACCCCGCACCGGTGATGCATATTGATGTAAACACCCGTATGCAACCCGAACAAAACAGGGGCCGTTACCTCTTTATGGAAAAGACTGCTGTTCGATAAAATTCAAAACAGTTTTTAAGGAATACCCTTGCCGAGGCAGGGGTATTTTTTTGTGCTTTCCAGGTAGCTCAAAAGGATTTTATGTTGCTGAATTGGGGGAGGTATTTCGAAAAAGCAATGAAATTTCGCCAGTATTTTGATCCCTGATTATTTGCAAAGCCGCGGTTGTTGTTTTTTAAAAGTCTCTAACACCTGGATTTGCTCACCAACAAATGGTCCTATTGGTATCATGTTGTTGGAAAAAAAGGACTCAGCTCATAGTTATTTCTTATTTCACACAACCAACGGCGTGAAAAGGTTTACAATATGCCCGGGCGGCTCACCTGGGTCAAATATCTTATTACTCCTTATAAGCCTATCTTTGTTTACTTATATGCTCGCTGTACAGTTGCCGCTTCGGAAAGTACAACATGGAAGAACGGGAAGAAATACGCTGCAGCCAGGAGTAAATGATTCACTAACCTTAAATTTTATTGTATGCCGAACAAGACAGCTGAACCCAGGAAGAATAAGCCTACTAAAAAGAAAAGCTCAGCACAGAAGAAAGCGAATCCAAAGAAAAAAGCACGGTAAGGTCAAAATGCATGGAGCCCGGTTCACAGCACTGGGCTTCTTTCTTCTCATGGGAATCTCCCGCAACGAATTCACGGTGGGGCTTAAGTGTAGATAACTTCCTTATCCCGCACCATTTCATAGTTAGTTACCTCCTGGCAACCCTGCTCTTCACGAAGTAAAATTACACAGCGGAATACGGGTACACTGCTGCACCAGTTGCTAAGTTTCATTTAATGGTAAGGAAAAAGTGTTTAGAAAGGTGTGGCATTTGGAAAACATGCGGTTCAATTAACCACAAAAGCCAAATAGCGGTTTAAAGTTGAAGGCTTGACATCCAGCCACTATTTCATAAACATACTGTTAGCTGAACTTATACTTTCAACAGATATTGCTGCCTCCGCAAACCAGACCATAGGTTCATTGTCTCTGAACCACTTTATCCTTAAAATCAGTAATGGTGTTTCCATCATAACGATACACACCATCTACTGCACCATACCAGATACTTCCATCCTTAGCTTCTAAAATCCTAAAAAAATGAGGTGATTGTGCTATTTCAGTTACAGTTGGCTTTATACTGGACAAGGCCTTATGATCATAACGGGAAAGACCAAACCCGTTGCTATTACTACTGTATCCACTTGTCCAAATGTTGCCCTTTTTATCTTCGTAGATATTATTGATAAAACTCTTGGTGAATTGGCTGCGTGTACTGCCATTAAAGCGCCAAAGCCCAGAGCCGCCACCAAACCAAATATTGCCTTTTCTATCTTCGATCATTGACCAGACATTCTTGACGGGCTCGCCGTTATAGGTGAAAACGGCAAATGATTTTCCATCATAAACGTAGGTATGGCCCCTGGTGCCAAACCATAGTTTCCCTGATTTATCTTCCATAATTGCATTGACATCATTGTTGAATTGACCTCCTTCAGTTGGAAAATTTTGAAAAGAAGTTCCGTCATAGCGGCTTACTCCTCCATCGACACCAAACCAGATATCGCCACCTTTATCTTCATAAATGATGGAAATCCGGTTACTGGCAAGCCCTTGGTTGGTCGTATAATGTCGAAAGGACTGCCCATCGTAATAATAAACACCTGTGCCATAAGCAGCGAACCAGTGATTTCCTTTTCTATCTTCCAGAACAAAAAAATAGCGGTCTGAATTTATGTCCCTGGTGATATTAGCAAAGGATTTTCCATCGTACCGTATAATTCCTTCTTCTGATGCGAGCCAGATGTTGCCCTTTCTATCTTGTCTGATGCCACGAACAGATGTCTTAGGTCCGTAGGAAGTAACTACGTCCATATTGACGGCCTTGATAGTATCTGGTGGTAAGTCAGCTTTATCTTGCCCTTTTCCGGAGGTAGAAAAATTAACCAGTAACAACAATAGATACAAATGTGCATATTTCATTGTTTCTACTTAATGAGATCTTGACAATAAATTAGCACAAGATGGAAGCACTTCCAAATGCTTCCCATGATATTATCCAATAAGTAACCGTTTGTGATGCCAATTCTTACGTGCATCCTGCATTTCGGCTAACGTATAAGGCATTTGCGAAGGCAGGGAATCCGTGTTCCATCGGCAGAGCCTATGTAGAAATGCTGATTTCTTGCTGAAGCCGAAAAGTAGCATTTTAGCCCTGCTTTCGCAAATGCCATCCTATGTTTGATTTTGTATCTTCTTGCTGCTAAAGAATGTGGGCAGCAGGAGTAAGACTTGCAATGCGATAAAGCCTTGGAGCTTGTCTAACATGATAGTCCCCTGCTGCCTTTTACTTTCCTTATTCCGAACAGTTCCACTGAGTATAGTTGCGAGCTATAACTCGTATGAAATTAGGATCGTTGGAAAGAAAGTAAATCCACATTCCCTATTTACTTACTTAATTCAAATTTACCATGAAATCACACTTCCTGGTAGCAGGCATCGATGTTTCTAAAGACACCTTGGATATCTGTTTCAATGACGATCAAAACCGGGAGCATTACTTCAAAGTTCAAAACACACCCAAAGGGCATAAACTGCTCCTGGGTAAGCTTGGGGCCGAGCGAACTTTTGTAATGGAAAGCTCAGGTCCTTACTACCTGCGCCTGGCTTTCTCCCTTCAGCAGGCAGGTTGTGATATCAGAGTGGAGAATCCCACCAGGGTAAAACGCTTTATCCAAATGCAACTGGAGCGCAACAAAAGCGATAAGAAAGATGCTCGTTGGCTGTATCGCTATGGTGTGGAACGGGAAGCTGCCCAGTGGCAACTTCCGGCAGCGGAAAGCCTGAAATGCGCTCAGATCATGGGTTTGGTAGACCTGTATACCCGTCAGGCCACCATGATCCAAAACCAACTGCACTCCTTGGAGCAGGTACCTGTAATTTGTACAGAGGTAGTCAAGAGCCTGCAAAAGAGCCTGCGCTCAGTTAAGGCGGAGATCAGAAAACTGGAGCACCAGCTACAGGATTTGTTACAGGTTTGGCAGGGTGAGCAGCTCAGGTGCATCAGTTCCATTCCCGGCCTAGGCAAAAGGGCTGTTGCTTTGCTGATCGTTTACACAGAAGGCTTTACAAAGGTTCAGAGTCATCGGCAACTGATTGCTCTTGCAGGCCTGGCTTCCAGGGAGCATACCAGCGGCACCTCGGTTCGGGGCAGAAAGGGTATTTGTAAGATGGGCAATGGTTATCTCAGAAATGTGCTGTACATGTGTAGCCTTTCTGCTATCAAACACAATGAGGCGTGCAAGGAGTTGTATGACCGGCTGAAAGCAAAAGGGAAAAGAGGAAAAGTGGCACTGATTGCCGTATGCAACAAGCTGCTCAAACAAGCATTTGCAATAGCTACCAAAGCCACTATGTACCAACCAAATCACAAAAGCATCTTAGCTTGAAAAACCATTTGGTTTTTAACACAGTTCATGTTAGGTGCGTTGCCTTTTCCCTACAACTTAATTGAAAGCTGTATTCGTCCTCCGAGACCCAGTTCAACAATCTTTTGTAGTGTTGATAAGCGGACTTCTTTGACATCATTTTCGATCTTGGAAATATAAGATTTTGTTGTGCCGACTTTCTCGGCCAGTTCTTCTTGTGTTAAGCCCTTTTCTATTCTAGCTTCGTGCAGTAATGCGCCTAGCTTGAACGTTTCATAATCTGCTTCCAACTGTTCACGGCTGGCAGTTCCTCTCTTGCCAAAATGCTTATCCTTGAATTGATCGAGTGTTGTTACTTTACTTTTTTTCGCTTTCATACTCACTTTTGATTTTCAATGCTCTTTCAATCTCTTGCTTGGGTGTTTTCTGAGTCTTCTTCTGGAACCCATTTGCTAGTACAACAAATTTGCCTTCATCGAAAAAGCAGAATATGCGGAAAATGTCACTAGCGGCTTGCACCCTAATCTCGTAAAGTCCATCTGTACCTTCCAGGTGCTTCAAATAGGATTCAGGTATCCGCTCTACTTCCTCAATGAGCGTCAGCGTCCAAATGATTTTAGCTTTTACTTTTTCACGCTGTTGGAGGAAGAAACCTTCAAAATGGTTTTTATAGAAAATAACTGATCTGTGCTTTGAGCCTTTCACCTGCCAAAAATATGAAAGTTGCCCGAAAGTACAACTTTAATATGGTGAATATTTACGGATTGTAGCGAAGTGTGGATCGCAGCTAACACTTAAATATACGCAACTCCTTGCTCCAAAAGTATTCGTTATCAAAGTCAAATAAAGCAAGAAGTTCAAGTTGCATTTATTAACGATGCTTATAATTCCGAATTAGTTTCTTGAAAGAAGGGTATTTGCTTTTGCCTAAAGCTGTGAAGTTCCATGTTGCGTGTAACAAGGGAAATCTTGTTTACAAGGCTTTCGGTTTTGCAAAGAGGCTGTAACATAAAGCCATTAAGCTTGGTGTGCAAAAATGTAAAATGAAATGCTCCTTTTACAGTCCAAACCTGGCGTTTGCAATACGTAAAGTCTTCCTAAAGCAATTGCTACCGGTATTTCAATTGACACAAATGGATGATCAATAATGCTGGGCCACAGTAGCACTTGTTTCGGTATCGCTCCATGTTCTAGCTGTAAAAGGAAAAAAGGAGGGGGATGCCAAAACAAGTTCCCATGACATAGGTCTGGAGAGCCAGAACCGGAAGGTCTACAGCTTTTTAATAGTATCAGCCTTATAATCTTGAAACATTAGGCTTTTCTTTCCCCGTTGAAACAGGGTCAATAAAAATTGCGGAAAAAGTTTGGTCTTTATTAAATCAATCGTAATATTACGATGTATGGGCGCTACCAAGTCTGAAATATTTACCCCGGCACAGAACGAGCTTGCAGCAATGCTGAAGGCACTGGCTCATCCTGCCCGCATCGCCATCCTGCAGTACCTGGTGAAAAGCCGCACCTGTATCTGTGGCGACCTGGTGTCGGAGTTGGGCCTGGCGCAGGCTACCATATCGCAACACCTGAAAGAATTGAAAGCCGTTGGCCTGTTGAAAGGCACCGTGGAGGGCACCAGCATCTGCTATTGTATTGATGAAAAAGTGTGGGGTCGGTACAAGAAACGTATGGAGCAGTTCTTTGTAGCCTACGAACCCAAGGGCGGCTGTTGCTGATTTTTTTTGCTTCGTTTAATCGCAATATTGCAATGAAACAATCAATGCATGGTTATGAAATCCCCTGACCAACTCAAAGAACTGGTACGCCAGAAGTACGGCGAAATTGCCTTGCAGGACAAGGCCACTAATGAATCTTCCTGTTGTGGATCGGGTTGCTGCTCCACGGAAGTGTACAACATTATGAATGATGACTACACGCAAATGGAAGGATATAACCCGGATGCCGATCTTGGCCTGGGTTGTGGCCTGCCCACACAATTTGCCCGCATCAAGGAAGGTGATACGGTAATTGACCTGGGCAGCGGCGCCGGCAACGACTGTTTTATTGCCCGTGCCGAAACAGGTTCAACAGGTAAAGTGATTGGTATTGATTTTACCCCTGCCATGATCGAAAAAGCTAGGGGCAACGCTGAAAAACTGGGCTTCAATAATGTGGAATTCCGACAGGGTGATATTGAGCAGATGCCTGTAGCCGCAAATAAAGCCGATGTGGTGGTAAGCAATTGTGTGCTGAACCTGGTGCCCAATAAGGATGGTGTTTTCAAAGAAATTTACCGCGTGCTCAAGCCGGGCGGACATTTCAGTATTGCTGATGTGGTGTTGCAAGGTCAATTACCTGCAGGATTGCAGGAAGCTGCCGAAATGTACGCGGGCTGTGTGTCTGGTGCTGTTCAAAAGGAGGCCTATCTCGAACTTGTAAAGCAAAATGGTTTTACCAATATCCAGGTGCAAAAAGAAAAAGCTATTACCATCCCGGATGATATCCTA
This sequence comes from Cnuella takakiae, assembly GCF_001953305.1. Classification (GTDB taxonomy): domain Bacteria; phylum Bacteroidota; class Bacteroidia; order Chitinophagales; family Chitinophagaceae; genus Flavisolibacter; species Flavisolibacter takakiae. Next base: position 4,077,111 of record NZ_MTFE01000010.1, on the reverse strand, counting down.
TCTGGTTTGCTTGACCAGGAACAATTGGCGGAGTTTAAACACTCGGGTACGGGCATTTTCAGCGTTACAGTTTATGCCGAAAAACCCTGCTGCGATCCTGCAGCCGGCTGTTGTTCCTAAAAAGTATGTTACCTATTGAGGAAATGGCGCACGGTGAAGTCAATTGGCTTTTGGCCTTTAGCAGTTGGTTTTTGTTGTACATCAGCATGGATCATTGCAATGGCTAACAGCCAACAACTAACAGCCAATCTCCATTATGAAAACGATATTCAGTATTATGTCTGCAAACAACTGTGCGCCTGCTGCCAACCGCAAAACCCTTGGCTTTGTTGATCGCTATCTTACCCTTTGGATATTTATTGCTATGGCATTGGGCGTAGCTATTGGTTACTTGTTTCCAGGCGCCTCGGCCTTCATCAATTCCTTTTCAACGGGCACTACCAATATTCCTTTAGCCATCGGGCTGATCCTGATGATGTACCCGCCCTTTGCCAAAGTGCGGTATGAGCAACTGGGCGAGGTGTTTCGGAATACAAAAATTTTGGGTGCATCCTTGCTGCTCAATTGGGTGATTGGTCCCATACTCATGTTTGGATTAGCCATCACCCTGCTGCACAATTATCCCGAATACATGGTGGGCCTCATCCTTATTGGTCTTGCCCGTTGCATTGCCATGGTGATCGTGTGGAACGAACTGGCCGAAGGCAGCCGCGAATATGCCGCAGGTCTTGTGGCACTCAACAGCATCTTCCAGGTATTGCTGTATAGTTTTTATGCCTGGCTTTTTGTAACCGTACTGCCGCCATATTTTGGTGTGCGTGGCCTGGACATCGCCATCAGCATGGGCGATATCGCACAAACAGTAGCCATCTACCTGGGACTGCCTTTTTTGGCAGGACTGCTCTCGCGGAAAGTGCTGCTGCGCAGCAAAGGAAAGGACTGGTACGAAAACAAATTCATACCCTTTGTTTCACCCATCACCCTTATTGCGCTCCTGTTTACCATCGTTGTTATGTTCAGTCTGAAAGGCAACCTGATCGTGCAAATACCATTGGATGTCCTGCGGATTGCATTACCCCTTGTGATCTATTTTGCCATCATGTTCCTGTTGTCTTTTTTCCTGGGTAAAAAGATGGGTGCCGATTATGCACAGAATGCTTCCATTGCTTTTACTGCCGCTGGTAATAATTTCGAGCTGGCCATTGCCGTAGCCATCGGCGTATATGGCATCAATAGCGGACAGGCCTTTGCGGGTGTAATTGGCCCGCTGGTAGAAGTGCCGGCACTCATCGCACTGGTGCGCCTTGCCTTTTTGCTGCGCCGGAAATTTTATACGCCCATACAACTGCAACCCCAAACTGTTTCGAAATGAAAATTGCCCTTTTCAGCGATATACACGCCAACCTGCCTGCACTGGAAGCCTTTTTCGAAAGCGTAGCTGCTAAAAAGCCCGATGCTATCTATTGCCTGGGTGACCTGGTGGGTTACAATACCTGGCCTAATGAAGTGATCAATGCCATTCGACAGCGGGGCATTCCCACCATCAAGGGCAATTATGATGAAGGCATTGGCCTGATGCGTGGCGATTGTGGCTGTGCCTACAAAACAGAAAAGGATCAGGAAAACGGCAGCCAATCTATTGCTTATACCGATGCAGTGGTGGGAGCAGCTGAACGAAGCTACCTGCGTGGTTTGCCTGCGCATATCCGGGTGGATTTTTCCTTCCATAACGAAAAGAATAGCCTGCTGCTGGTGCATGGTTCGCCCCGCCGCATCAACGAATACCTGTTTGAAGACCGGGAAGAGAAAAGCCTGCTCCGCATCCTGCAGGATGCACAGGCCGATATCCTTTGTTTTGGTCATACCCACAAACCTTATCACCGCATAATGCAGGCGCCTGACGGCAGATTGCGGCATGCCATCAATACCGGTTCGGTAGGCAAACCCAAGGATGGCGACCCGCGTGGTTGTTATGTGCTGCTTACTATCAACCCTGATGTTGCCTCAAGGGAAAAGGAGCATGTTACAGTGGAATTTGTACGCTTTGATTACGATGTGGAAAAAGCAGCGGCATCAATTGAAGCAAGTCCTTTGCCCAATGATTTTGCCGATATGTTGCGCAAGGGATATTGAGTCGGGCGTATAGCTGCAAGCGCTGTAATGCACGAAGCAAAAGTATCAGTCTTAATTCTGTCTGCGACTGGTATTCCCCTCTGCTCCTCCGCGTCCGCTGCGTGAAATAGAATTTTCCCTCATTGAAAATGTCCCCAACGCATGAGGGGATCAAAAAAAGTGCCCCTTCAAATGAAAGGGCGCTTTTTATTAACCTTAGACAGTATCCAACTATCGACCCTGTTTCACCAGTTTCAACGATACTGCTTTTCCATTCTGTACCAGTTGCACATAGTAAATGCCGGCGCCATAACCTGCTCCAATTTGCAGGCTGCCATTGGCCCGCAGCTGTCCGCGGCTTTCTAGCAAACGGCCGGTTACATCTGCCACACGGAGTTGTACCGGTGCATCGCTGCCACTTGACAGTACCAAGGTAAAATTGCTGGTGCTGGGGTTGGAAAGCACCTGTACCGAAAGCGGGGCTTCGGGCGTATGTGCGTTGCGTGCTTTGATGCTGCTGAGCGGGGGTACACCATCTTTAATGGTTACCCGGCTGCTGCCATCACCAATAATGGCGGCGGAAGCTTTGCTGAGTGCTACGCTGAAGTATTCATCCAACTCGCCGGTATTGTCGGCAGATACCGGAACAGTTATCACGGTGCTGATCAAACCCGGGCGGATGGACAGTGTGCCGCTGGTAGCGGTAAAGTCCTTTTCCGATGCCTTGGTTTTGCGGCTGCTGGCGGTACCATCCACCGTGGTAAAGTTTACCTTGATGGTTTGGTTGCTCACCTTCGAAAGCCTTACCGTGATGCGGGCGATACCTTCCCGTTCGTACACCACCGCATCGGCAATATTGATCAAGGGCAGGCTGGCACAGCCTTCATCTACCTGGCCATCGCAGTTGTTGTCGATGCCATCGCACAGTTCGGGAGCACCGGGGTAAATGGCCGCATCACGGGGTTTGCAGTCCTGGGCATCCGGTACGCCATCGTTGTCGTTATCCGTATCACAGGCATTGCCGATGCCGTCGCCGTCCACATCTTCCTGTCCGGGGTTAGCTACAGCGGGGCAATTGTCGGTGCTGTTGGCAACATAACCCACCGGCTGGGTACAGGCTTGCTTGCTTTCATTTTTATCGCCCAAACCATCGCCGTCAGCGTCTTTATACCAAACAGGGCCCACACCTTCGTCTACCTTGCCGTCGCAATTATTGTCCCTGCCATCACATACTTCGGTAGCGCCGGGGTGAATGCTGGCATCCAGTGGTGCGCAATCAGTTTCATCTGTTGTGCCATCACCATCGTCGTCGGTGTCGCACACATCACCAATGCCGTCTTTATCGGTATCCAGTTGGTCCGCATTGCCTGTGGCAGGACAGTTGTCCTGCGCATCGGGTATGCCATCACCATCCTGGTCGGCCACTTGCAGGTTGATGCCAATCAACACAGGGTCGTGGTCCGAAGAGCGGAAAGGTTCGGTAGTGTACAGCGAGGCCCAGGGATTTACATCGGCAACGGCTTCACTGCCATCTCTTACGTCATCGTTATAATCGAGGTACACCGGTTCGGGTGAGTTGATATTCCACTTGTTGAGCGCGGTGATATCTGCAGCCAGGCTGGCGCTGGCTATGGCATGGTCGAGCGAGCCTACCTGCCCGCTAAACTGGTACGACTTGCTGCTTGCCGAACCCAGTACGCTGAAGCCTGCGGCACGCAACACATCCAGGGGGTCTTCTTCAAAATAGGCGTTGTAGTCGCCCACGGTCAGCACCCGGTCGTGGCCCACTGCCGGTGCAATGGTTTCGTTGATGAAAGCGATCAAAGCCGCAGCCTGCTCTTTCCGGGTGGCGTTGTAGCAACCCTGGCCATCGTTCTGATCGGCATCGGCACCGGAAGCGCCACCGCAACCCTTCGACTTGAAGTGGTTAACGATAAACACAAAGTCCTTGCCGCTGCCGTTTACTTTGAAGTTCTGGGCAATAGGTGGGCGGTTGAACACCGTATTATTGGAAAGCAGTACCTCACCATCGGGGCTTACTACAGCGGGTTTGTACAAAATAGCGGAGCGGATGGCATCGGTATTATAAGGTTGGATGCTGGCGCCGTCGTTTACAAAAGCATAGGTGCCTGCACCCAGCTTCGCATTTAAGCCATTCACCAGGTCCTGGATGGCAGAGTTGGCACCCGTACCATCATTTTCCAGTTCAATCAATCCCAGTACATCGGCATTGATTTCGGCCAGTGCATTGATGATCTTGGTACGCTGCCTGTTGAATTCCGCCGGCGAGTTGGCGCCACGGGCTGTAGGGAAGCCGGCGCCAAGGCCATCGCCGTTGAAGTAGTTGAGCACGTTGAAAGAAGCCACTTTTACATTGGCGCCTGCACCAAAGCCGGGGAAGGAAGGACGGGGCGCATCGGTAAACTGGATGGCTCCGATGTTTTCGGGCAGTACGCGGTAGCTGCTGAAGCCAAAACCCAGCACGCCTGCAAGGGTAGTGGTGGTGCTGCCCAAAGTGCGGGTGCCTGCACCGTTTACATAGGGCAGGGTAGTGGGAGCAGGGTTGCGGCCATCGTCCAGCACAATTGAGCGCAATTGGTTGGACAGCGAAAATGCGTTTACCGCCGCAGCATTACTGGTTCCTGCCGATGTGGTGCCGCTGGCATCGCCATCGTTAGGGTCTACCACTTGTGTGGGCTGGTACACCAGGCCATCGGCCGAAAGGGTAAGCAAGCCGCGGTTGCCCAGTTCGAAATTATTGGTAACGGTAAGGGTTTGGTTGAAGGCCACACGCATGCCTTCAAAACGTTCCAGGTCGGTAGGAGCTGTAATGGGCAGGCTTACCGACACTGGATTGGGTAGGGCATTGCCGCTGGCAACAACGGTTATAGTAGGGGCAGTAACTACGGCCTGCCCAAAGGAAGGTGTAGCGCTGTTTTCCTGAACGGTGCCGCTCACCAGCACCTTGTCGCCGGGGGCTACCGTTGCCGTACTGGCCACAAAAATGCCTTCGCTGGTCAGCGGGTCGGCATCGGCATCGGCGTCTTCTTCCTGGATGAAAAAACCTGCGGGGCTCCAGGTGGGCAGCACATTGGTAACAATGGCTTCAAACCGGAACTGGCCGGCGGTGGCCGTAGTGCCTGAACCCTGCACCGTATGTATCCGGGTAAGGGGTGCATCATCGTCGTTCAGTTGTGCGGTAGCAGGGTTGTTGGCGAGGGTGTATCCTGTTACGGTACCCAGGCTAAAGGTGATGGATTCAGTGCCTTCTGTCGTCTTATCATCAACCGGTGATAACAATACTTCAATGCTGGTATTTCCTGCCGGTACCGTAATGGTGCCATTTGCAGCAAGGGGTACACCTGCTGTAGTGGCGGAGTAGTCAGTTGCCAGTGTGGCGGTGCCACCCAACTGGTACGAAAGCACGAGGTCGGATGTGGCAGCACTTGTTAGTGTGATGGTAAACCGGCCAGCCGTAGCTGGCTCAGAAAGGTTTACTGCAGCAAGGGTGATGGTGGCAGCTGCCTGTCCCGAGTTGGTTGGGGAAGGTGGGTTGTTGATCACGAAATTTGCAGCATTATCATTGCTGTCGAAACCCTCGGGGCTGCGTTGTATGGAGGTGGTGTTCGAGGGTGCAGGAGCAGGTGCGGCGCCTTCGGCATTGTTTGCTGAAGATCCATAAGAAACACGATCTGTTTCTACTGCGTTTGCATTTTTCAATTCTAACCTTCCCGCAGTTCCCGACAGGTTTATTCCCCCGGTTGCATCTGGTGTAGGCAGGGCGGGAAAGGTGGTAAGGGTGCTGCCTGCAAGTGCTATCAAGAAATACCCCTTGCTCTTGATGGTGCTACCGGCGGGAATGGTGAAGTTGTTTGCCGAGGTGCCGGTGGCTGAATAATACGTAAGCACCCAGTTGCCGATTGGCAGGTCGGTGGTGCTATTGTTGTACAATTCAACAAAGTCGTTGCGAAGCACGGCGCCACTATTGCCGCCGCCACCATAAACTTCGTTGATGACCACCTGGCCCATGGCGGCCGGTGCCGCTGCTGTAAAAAGCAGCAGAAGTGCTGTGTAAAGTTTTCTCATGTGTGTATTTGAATGGTAAAGAATACGGGATGGATGTTGTGTATGGAGCTAAAGGTTTTTGGATGTGGAGCCCAAAGGTAGGTATGTGATAAATATGCTATATTAAATAATTGTATTATGTCGGGCGGGAAGTTGGTGCTGCTGTTAGGAGGGTATTTAGCGAAAATTTTAGCATGTGCCCGACAAAAAGAGTAGGCGGTCAAGATAAAGCTTGTCTTGGAGTAAAAGCTTACCTAAGTCAAAAAGAAAAACTCAATGGGGTAAATGGCATTGGTATTAGCTTACACGGGACCATGCCTCCCTGTTTTTATGGCTTCATCCAGGATGCTATTCTGCAGTCTGTTCCCACCCTGTTCCCACCATATCCCCAGTATAAGCCGGGGATATCCCTACTTTGTTCCCACTTTACCGTATAGGTGCGGACAGGTGGCGGTTCTGCACTTTACATTGTAATCAACCTTTTCGCATTGTTGAAACATTGGTTGCACAAAGCTTTGCAGCACACCGGTAAGGGTGCAAAAAAAGCCAATCTATGAAGGGGCATAGATTGGCTTTTTGGGTGTAAATAGGGTGTCAATTAAATGCTCTGATTCCGTAGGAACCAGGGAACAAACGAAAAGCATGGTGTTATACCTGGTGCTTCGCTGTTCAGAACGATACTGTTATTGGCAAACAGCTATTTACTGGTAATGACATCATGAAAAGGTGGCCACACCGGCCTGGGCCACTGTGTGGTCATTTTCTACAGTGCTTCCGGAGACGCCAATAGCACCAATAATTAATCCTTCGCTGTTTTTGATGGGTATGCCTCCCGGAAAGGTGATCAGGCCGTTATTGGAATGTTCGATATTATACAAAGCGCCGCCAGGTTGTGACAACTGGCCGATCTCCCCTGTATTCATATCAAAAAAGCGCGCTGTTTTTGCTTTTTTGATGGCAATGTCAACGGAGCCCAGCCAGGCGCCATCCATGCGGGCAAATCCTACCAGGTTCGCACCTGCATCTACCACCGCAATATTCATTTTTAGTCCCAGTTCCGATGACTTTGCAACTGCTGTCTGGATTGCCTTCTGAGCCTGTTCAAGAGATACATTCATATAATTATTGTTTTGCATTTAAAGGTAAGGGACAATGGGATATGGCTGCAGCATGCCCTGCCGGCTGCAGGCGTGGATGCCGGAGACAAACAATACATGTTCCCTTTTTTAGTGATGTAGCCTTTTATTGCCGGACGCCAGGAAGCCGCCTTGCGTTGATGTGGATATGCTTACCGGAAATCGCTG
>NZ_MTFE01000010.1:4021007-4069620 GCF_001953305.1 Cnuella takakiae | reverse complement strand
TGTGTTGACAATTCGAAAAGATCAGAACAGCTGCCTATTGTTTTACTACCTGCACCGTCTGCATGCCGCCATCGGCGGTGAGGATGCGGTAGAAATAAGTTCCCGCTTTCAGGTGTCGAATATTCAAGGCCGTGCGGTACAATACTCCGCCTTCCACCTTGCCGTTAAACACTTGTTGCACTTTGGCGCCGGTGGCATCAAAAAGGGTTACCGAAAGGTAGCTGGTTTTTAATGCACCATAGGTAAGGGTGCCCTCGCCTGACGTTGGGTTGGGGTAAACACCCACGGTAAAGCCACCTTCGTTTTTAAGTGCGGGAGCATTACCTGAGGATTTGATACTGCTACCTGCCACCGGTGCTGAGTTGATTACATTGATCCAGATATTGTAAGGGGTGCCTGCCAGTCCTTTTGCATCATTTTCTGGGTAGGGGAAGGCGGCAATATTATACACGCCGGGTGTAATGTTCCAATTGTTGTAATCGCCATTGTTATCTGCTGCAATGGCAAATGGCGCCGTATTTTCTACCCGGTGGTAAAATCCGTTCACCATAAACAACACGCTTTCTGTATAACCAACACCAGGGTTAGCCCGCACGTTTATGTTCGGTGTGTAAGCCAGGTCAACTACGGAGTTGTTTACCAGTGAACGAATCACCCTGTTATTGTCGGCATTGATCAGCGACAGTCCGGCAAGCGTTAATTCATCTTTAACGCGGAACGAAACATTCAAAGCTTTGCCTGGCGCTCCGGCTCCCTTTGTGCCTTTGAAAGGTCGTGCATACAGGCTGTACTGTCCTGCAACCGGGGTCCAGTTCCAGTAGTCATTGTTGGTATTGCCAAACAGGGCAAAGGGAGCACTGCTTTCGGTTTGTGTTTTCTGTTGTGCGCCGCTCAGGGTCATTACCACGCTGCCCACCGGAGCTCCGTTGGTGTTTGCCCGTATGTTGACACTTTTGCCACGGACATCGGCGATGTTAATTATGTCCCCTTCCTTGATGGTTCGGATATCCTTATTGGAGGTAGCATCCACAAGGGTAAAAGAAGCAATCGCGGCTGATGTGGTGTCAATCAGCAGTGAACCAATCAGGCCATTGGTTTCAAACTCTTCATATTGTGCGCCCCTCAGGTAAATCTTGTTGCCTGCATAAACCGTTTCCATAAAGCTGAAATTGGCAGCCGGAACAGGAAGGCGTTCTACGCCATGGATGCCAAAGGTGCTGTCGATCACTCCATTACTGTTTCGAAGTTCCAATCGCAACATCGGTGGGGCGTAATTATAGTCAAGACTTAATGCCAGCAAGCGGCTATCGGGCAGGACAGCGAAGGTGGTGGTGTTAAGATCCAATATGCCCGTGCCATTATTACCAAAACTTTGTATCCGCTGCCCCTGTGCGTTGTAGCGGCCCAGTACCACTTTATAATAGCCGTTAGATGGCAACAGTGCATAATAAGCAACGATTATGTTGCCATCCGGCTGTAGCATTACTTTTTGAGAATAGGTTCCCTGTCCCGAACTGTCTGTTACAATTCCATTGTTGCCAAAAGACGGATCCAATTTGCCATTGGACAGCAGCTTTGTCATCCCAAACTTAGGGTTGGTGCTATAGTTACTGTAATCACCCGAAATCAGCAAGCCACCGTCTGGCATGTTTACTATTTCCCGGGTAGAAGTTATTGTATTGTCTAAATAGGCCAATCCGTTTTCACCAAAACTGGCATCAGGCGTGCCGTCGGCTAACAGGCGGCAGAGTACATACCGGTAATTATTTTGAAAGTTGTAAAAGGAACCGTACAGCAATAGTTTATTGCCTGGCAGCACCCGGAATAAAGTCAGTTGAAAATTAAGCGGCATGCTTACCAGCCTGACACCCGCATTGCCAAAGCTATTATCCAACCTTCCGTTCAATCCATAACGGCTCAATTTTACCTGTGGGTTAGGAGAAGTGGAGACCGTACTGGGTTCAGCAGTTATCAAACCTCCGTTGGAAAGGGTATCGAAATATCTTGAATCAAAAGACAACAAACCTTTAGTGGCAAAAGTGGTGTCGGTACTTCCTTTAGGCGTTAGTTTAATTATGCCTGTTTGGCGGGTAATACCCATGCCAGTGTAGCGTACAAGCAGGCTGCCACTGCTCATTGGTTTAATGTTATCCATTTCAACTCTTTTTGAAGGAAAGAAGTCGAACTTGGTTCCGCCTGCCGACCAGGTGTTATCGGGTTGCCCATTGGCATTGATACGGGTAAGGAAGAAATAATCGGAAGGGTAGGTGCTCAGTCTGCCGATAAGCGTCAGCTGCTTATTGCTATTTACGGTAGCCTCTTTTACTTCTAGATAGTCGGCAGTAAACTGGATGAATTGTTGGCCGTTGATACCGTAAGTTGTTTGGAGTCGTCCCGCATTGTTAAAGCGGGTGAACGTAACCTTTTGATAGGTACCAAAACTGCTGTAGCTGATGCTGTTGAAACCGTCTGTGTCCGGTGCCAACCATATGCCACTTGCTACAGTGGTGGTTTGCGGAACAACAGCAGTACCATTAGTGCCAAATTCGGGATCAGGGTTGCCGTTGGGGAGCAAACATCTTACCTCTTGCCATTGTTGGTTATTAGCCGGGTTCAGATTATTCAAACCTACTAGTATACGCCCATCAGCCAATGCCGAAAGCGCAGCCGTTTGCTGCAGGGGTTGTACGCCCAGATCAACCTTACCGTTGCCCTCATTGCCAAACGCACTATCCACACCGCCATTTGTATTGTGGGCCACCAGTATGATATTTCCGGTTTGCGGATGAATATAACCGCTGTTTATGCGGCTGCCACTGAGGCTCATGCCTATACATCGAACATTTTTAGGAAAGCCGGGAAGCTCTTTGCTGCCCGTACCAAAGGTAAGATCCGGCATTCCGTTGGGCAGCAGCCTTAAAATGGATGGGCCGTTGTTGGCACTGTACTCGGACGGGGTGGTGGCCAGCAACAGCAGCTTGCCGTCTGGCAATGTGCCATGGTACACCGGGCCGGGTACCGGTGAACTATAAGGCACCATCAGCATATTGCCTCCGTTGAATGAAGGATCAATAGCGCCATCAGCCAATAGCCGTTGAATGGCAATGGAGATGCCATTGCCATAACCGGTACCTATGAGTAATAAGCGACCGTCGGCAAGCTTAAGGAGCTTCGGCCGGTTTATAAAAAACCTGCTGCTGCGGCCCGAGTTGGCAAAGGTTGAATCAAGCAAACCATTGGCCAGGTAACGAACCAGGTAAACATTAGGCCGGCTTACCGCCACCAGCATTTTACCATAGGAAAGCTGCACCGATGACTCGCCTACTTCATAGTCGGCATTACCTGGCTGTGGGGCAGACTTTTGTAACATACCCCCATTGCCGAAGGTATTGTTCCAGTAAACAGATTGGCCATAAGCAATACTACAGCAGAGACACAGGAGTAAACTCCAGAGTTTTGGTTTCATTTATTGTTGGTGATTGTTGAAGCGTATGGATGCGGCAAATGCGCAGGGATGCAGGGGATATTGAAGTAAATAAGCTGTGCTACGGAAAGTAGTACAACAGCTACAGAGCGCCAAGTTAATAGTTGAGCTTGAATTGAGAAAAAAAATAAATATATTTTTCGCCTAAGCATTAGCGTAAGTTCATTGTGGAAGCTTGGTAGCCTCATTTGGTTTTACCCTAATGCAGGCATTAAAGCAGTCAAGTAAATGACTGGCCCTTTTGGGAGCCTGCCTATGCGTCAAAGGTTGCAACAACATGCCGGTTCTGAAGTTTCAATAGCTCACTGTGGGCTGTAACGCTGATACCTTTTGACCGAATGCCGGATGTCAAATAAGCATTTCATATACCGGTGTTTGTTTTACAGTAGTTTGCAGGCACCAATGAAACTACCAAGTACCCTCAATCCGGAACTGCTGTACCTGCAGCAAAGCCACCTGGCAAGCATCCCTGCTGTTTCCTGGCAGGAACTTTTTCGTTTAACCGATGCTGTTGACCTCGCTGGCGTAAACCCACCCTACGGCGGTAATGAAACCATCTCCGCCGTAAACCAAAAACTTTACGACCTCAAACTTATTTTCAACTTTCAATGGATGGATTGGGACGAAGGCCGGAAAATTTATAATGACCCTCATTTTGATTTCGGCAGCCTGTCGCCATTGGAGGCTTCCATGATGCTCACTGCCATTTGCCGCAGCGACCGTTTTAGCGACGGCGAATTGCTGGAGGCGTTTTTGAAAGGGAAGGTGCAAAAGCTGGTGGGATGTTTCCGGGTATTGGCCTCGTAATAGGCTGGCTTGGAATGGGAAGCACTTCATCCCCCGGAAAACAATATGAATGTTCGATAGCTTCCTGATTCAAACAAGAACCCCGGTGTAGCCTACACCGGGGTTCTGTTTTTTGCAAGTTGTTGAAGGGGCTTGTTTTGCTACTGCCTGCTCACCCTATATATCACCCCACCGGTATCATCCGACACCAGCAAGGATCCATCGGGGTGAACCGCTACGCCAACAGGTCGGCCAAAGACAGAGCGGTTATTGTTTACCAGGAAGCCGGTGAGAAAGTCCTGGATGGCTGTGGGTTTGCCGTTTTCGAAGTTCACCCGCACTACTTTATACCCTACAGGCTGGCTGCGGTTCCACGAGCCGCGCATGGCCACAAAGGCATCGCCCTGGAAGTCGGCAGGAAAGGAGGTGCCGCCATAAAACGCCATTTGCATGGGCGCCGCATGGGCATCGTACAGCAGGGTAGGCAGGGTAGTGAGCGACAGGTATTGCTGATAGGTAGTATCACCCTGCGGTCGGGGTTGGGGGTTATACTTGCCTTCGCCATAAATGTAGGGCCAGCCGTAAATGCCTCCCTGTTTCAATAAGTTGAGTTCTTCCTTCTGGTCGTTGTCGCCCAGCCAGTCGATGCCATGGTCCATGGCCCACAGCTCGCCGGTTTGGGGCTGCCATCCAAAGCCGATGGTATTGCGCAGGCCTTTTGCCAGTACCTGCATGTTATTGCCGTCAGCGTCTGCCACTACCATGGTTGCGTTCAGCGGGTTGGGTTCGGCACAGGCATTACAGGTGCTGCCAATGCTCAGGTACATACGGCCATCGGGACCAAAGGCTAGCGTACGGTTGGGGTGCTGCCCTGCATCGGGCAGGTCGTTGCGCAGCAGGGTGGCGGTGCCCAGGCTACCGTCGGGGTTGATGGGTGCACGGTATAGTTCCCGCACCGCGGCAATGTACATATTGCCATTGTGAATGGCCAGGCCGTGTGCCTGCCGGATATTGGCAACCACTGTTTTTACTTCGGCGGCTCCATTGCCGTCGGCATCATGCAGCAGGGTAACGGTGCCTGCCTCGCGGTCGGAAAAATACAGGTGGCCGGCAGGGCTGGTTACCAGGATGCGGGGCTTGCCCAAATTGGTAGCAAAGGGCGCTACGCGGAACCCTTCGGGTACTTTAAGTTGGCTAATATTCTGTGGCGTGGCCGCCACAACTGCGGGGTGAAAAACATAGCCGGCAACCTGGCCGGTAGTAGCGGTGTCTTCGGTTTCCGGGATCATCCAGTCCCAGAGGTCATCGTCTTTTTCGCAACTGTAGGCAAGGCCGCCCAATAGGGCAATAGCCACAAAAGATCGGAGCAGGGGTTTCATATTGGGGGTGTTTTGTTGGTTAGCGGTTCAGGCGGGAATTTTGGTGCGGGAAATAGTTGCAAAAATTATTCTAGGGATCTTTGCCGGTACAAGAGCTGTGCTCAACACAGCTGTTTACAGCCAGTATCGGTGAGTAGCTGTCCGTTGGTCAACTTTCAAAGCCACAATTGTCTTGTTGGTACAGCAATGTTTGCAAATAATGCTGGTGATTAGAACAGAACGGCAATACAGCCGGGCAATGAAATAAAAAATAACAGAACAAAAAAAAAGTCCCGCACTTGTGGTGCAGGACCTTTGCCGTACCGAGGAGCAGACTTGAACTGCCGACCTTCGGGTTATGAATCCGATGCTCTAACCAGCTGAGCTACCTCGGCATCCCCTTGTTGGGGGTGCAAATATAGGTTTGTGCACCAACACAATCCAAAACTTTTTACAGCGGCAGGCAAAAAAAAGCCCACTGTGGAAACAGCGGGCGACTAACGATTGCTTGCCATATGAAATCTGTAATCAGCAACGCAAACTTGTTGCCGAAATATCTTGAAAAAGCTTTTTTAAGTAGCCTTTTATTTAAGTGTCAAATTAACACTTGCAAAACTAGGGTACAATTCCCACAATTCATAATACCAAATTGTTAATTACCTGAAAATGCGGATATACCCTTATGGTCATATACAATAAAAGCAGGGTTTATATCCTGCTTTTATTGTATATGTTATCCGACAGTTTGCTTATGGTACAATACTCTCGTTCGGGTTGGAGCTTGCGCCGCCACCTGAACCCAGGTTGCTGGTGCCGGGACCCGTTTTACCCAAGCCTCCATTGCCACCCTGGCCGCTGTTGTGCTGGCTATCGCCAGTGGTACCTGGTGCACCACCGCCAATCACACCGCCATCGTCTACATGGGTACCGCTGATGCCTCCCATTTGCGAACCCATACCAGGCGTAGTGCTGGTGCTGGACTTTTCATTATCGGCCATGTGCTTGCCTGCGGTGCTGCCCGAAGGGCCGCTGCTCATGGTTTCCATCATGGCGCTGCTGGCTGTATTGGTCTGGCCGGTCTTTGAATTGTGTTTTGTTTCAATATACTCTTTGAAGTTCATCACATCCTGGCGCACGATCTTTTCAAAAACCGGGTTGAGCATCTTAGCCATGCCGGATCCGATTTCGCCTGCAGGGGGATGGTAGCTGATCACCACTTCCAGCTCGGTACCCTGTCCACCCATGGCATCGTGGAATACCACTTTACCTGCATTGTGAATGGTAGCATTAGGGATGCTTTGCCAACCAATCATATAACCGGGTTCCTCCTTCACGATCTCGGCGTTCCATTTGATTTTGCCGATATTGCCGGGTACCACGGCTTCCCAATGCGAATGCTTTTGGTCGATCTCTGTTACGGTAGCAATATGCTTCATAAACAGGGGCAGGTTTTCGAGCTTACGCCAAAAGGCATATACTTCGTCCTTGGGGCGGTTTACTACCAGGCTGGTGCGGATATTAATGGCCTGGGTGTGCGAAACGCCCTTGGTTTTGCCAATAGCGCTGTACATGGGACAATTGCCTGAAGCACCGCGATACAACAGGAAGCCGCCCAGTGCTGTCTTAACCAATCCATTAAGCGGGTGGCGGGTTAGGCTGCCCAAACCACTGGAAAGCAGGAATGCACCAATGGCTGCGCTGATGATGCGTTCGTTGTTGCCAACGTTTACCTCGTTGCCGCTGTACTCGCGGGGCGTAAACTCGCTTTCGCCCTGAAAGTTTCCGTATTGCTCGTTTGTTGCCATAAGAGTTGTGTTTAGGGGTGAGTTGCTACTAAAATAATGCTTAGCCCTTGCGTCCTTTATCAAAGGCTGTCAGGTTATTGTATATAATTGATAATCAATATAAAAGCAAAAGTCCTGCCGTTTAGCAGGACTTTTGTAAAACCTTGTAGTTCAGTATTTGAGGAAAACTGTACGCAATTTACCCGTGCATCAAACGCCACTGGCTAAAGCAGCAGGCGCAGTTACAGCAGTGCGGCCGGGGTATTGGTGCAATGCAGCTTCCAAACAATCCATGGCTGCGGCAATATCATGCAGGTTCAGCACATAGGCCAGGCGCACTTCTTTTTTGCCCAGCCCGGGTGTGCCATAAAAACCCGTAGCCGGTGCCATCATCACCGTTTGACCTTCATGGCTAAACGACTCCAGCATCCACTGGCAGAACCTGTCGGAATCATCAATGGGCAGTTGGGCAATGGCATAAAAAGCACCACCGGGGTTGGGGCAAAATACACCGGGAATGGCATTGAGGCGGCGCACCAGCAGGTCGCGGCGGGCCTGGTATTCGGCCTTGGGTGCATCGAAGTATGATGCGGGCAGATCGATGGCTGCTTCACCCATGATCTGTGCCAGCCCGGGAGGGGAGAGGCGTGCCTGCGCAAACTTCATAGCGGCATTGTACACCGCAGCGTTCTTTGTTACCAGGGCACCAATGCGGGCACCACAGGCACTATAGCGTTTGGAAATGGTATCCATCAGCACCACGTGCTGGTCCATGCCTTCCAGGTGGAGGGCACTTACAAAAGCACCGTCGTAGCAAAACTCACGGTAAGCTTCATCCGAAAACAGGAACAGGTCTCGCTCCAGGCAAATACTTTTCAGGGCTTCCATCTCCGCACGGCTGTAGAGGTAACCGGTAGGGTTGTTGGGATTGCACACCATGATGGCCTTGGTGCGGGGCGTAATTACTTTTTCGAACTCCGAAATGGGCGGCAGGGCAAAGCCATTATCAATACTGGCAGTGATGGGCACCACCTTAACGCCTGCGGCAACGGCAAAGCCATTGTAGTTGGCATAAAAAGGTTCGGGAATGATCACCTCGTCGCCGGGGTTGAGGCATACCATAAAGGCAAACTGGATGGCTTCCGAACCACCGGTGGTGATCATGATCTGGTTGTGGGTAACATCAATGCCTACTGAGGTATAATACTGCACCAGTTTGCGGCGGTAGCTTTCGTTACCTGCGCTGTGGCTGTATTCCAGCACCCTGATGTCCGCGTTTTTTACCGCATCCACGATTGCGGGCGGCGTTTCAATATCGGGCTGGCCGATATTGAGGTGATAAACCTTAGTGCCTCGCTTCTTGGCAGCTTCGGCATAGGGAACCAACTTTCGGATGGGCGATGCGGGCATTTGTTCCCCGCGCACTGAGATCGACAACATGGCGCAAAATTAGGTCAATTGTGTGGAGGCGGCTGCCGGCAGCAGGGCGGCTGCTCTTTTCAACCCTATGATTGTAAATAAAATGGCATAGCCAACTCCATTTATTAAATACTATGAAAAGAATGGGGCTGGTAAATAAAAAAATCCCTGCTGAACCAGCAGGGATTTCGAAAAACTTCAGTTGTTAAGCTTTGCCTACTGTTACTTGCTTTTTTTAGATACCGCACCTTTCTTGGCTGCGTCGTAAGCAGTGCCTTCAAGTACTTCACCGGTAATTTTAAGCACCTTAGGCTCGTCGATACCGGCCAGTTTGATGTACACATCTTTATTGAAAGAACCCAGTGCCGCGGCATTGTACTGTACTTTCAGCTTGGTAGATGCGTTGGGCATAATGGGCGCCTTGGGCACTTCGGGGGTGGTGCAACCGCAGCTGCCCCATGCATTTTCAATCACTACGGGCTTGCCGCTGGTATTTTTTACTTCAAAGAAGGTAGTTACGGGCACGCCTTGTTTGATCTTGCCGAAATCAATTTTTTCGGCAGCCACTTTAATAACTTCGTCGGCTTTTTGTGCCATGGCGCTTGCAGTTACGATCAGAGCGGCGGCCATCATCAGTAATTTTTTCATATCAGGTTGTTTTTGCTGGGGAATTGCTTTGTTGAAGATAAAGATGCGTATACAAAATTAAGGTTGCAAGCGACTGTTCAGAAATTGTACGGGTGCATTTCCCGGCGCAGGTGTGGAAGGTGTCTTCCAAACTTCCCCTTTGATGCGCAGCACCTGACTTGCGTCGCCATAACTTACGGTAATTGTTTTTTCAAAAGGTCCTTCAGCGGCGGCGTTGTACCCTACCTTGATATCTGTTTTGCCGCCCGGTGCAATGGCATCACGGCTCCACTCGGGCGTGGTACAACCGCAGGAGGCCTGCACATTGGCGATTTGCACGGGCTTTCCCGATTTGTTGTACACGGTAAACAGGTGGTATACCGGTTTGCTCTGGGCTATCTTGCCGAAGTTGAATTCCGTTTCCTTAAACGAAAGGGTTTCCGCAGCAGCGGCATCGTTTTGTTGGGCACGGGCGCCGGTGAACAGTAAAAGGGCCAGGAGGGAAAAGAGTATGGGTTTCATAACCGGGTTGCTTTGGTTGTAAAAATAACGGAAACCCGCTTTAAATGCCAGTTGAAACAATGATTTGCCATTTTTTAACGGCTGGTGTGTAATGCAGCCAACACCCTATTTTTGCCGGATGGAAAAAAGCTTTGAGGCCGGCACGGCATCCCTGGAGCAGTTGTCGTTTGAAACCTTCCGCCAGGAAGTGTTGCACGACTACCGCTGGGTATGCCTGAGCCGCGAAACCAGCCTGATCAGCCGCAAGGAAGTACTGACGGGTAAGGCTAAATTTGGCATTTTTGGCGATGGAAAGGAAGTGGCGCAGGTGGCAATGGCCAAGTTTTTCCAACCCGGTGATTTTCGCTCGGGGTATTACCGCGACCAAACCTTTATGTTCGCCTCGGGCCTCGCTACCGTGGAGCAGTTTTTTGCGCAGCTCTATGCCGACCCCGACGAAACCCACGATCCATTCAGTGCTGGCCGCCAGATGAACTCGCATTTTGCTACGCCTTTTGTAGACAAAAACGGCGAGTGGGTGGACCTGGCTTACCGCAAGAATATTTCTTCAGATATCTCTACCACAGGCGGACAGATGGCCCGCGGACTTGGATTGGCCCTTGCCAGCAAGTGCTTCCGCGAGATTGCCCAATTGCAGCCTTTTACCAACCTGTCCAATAATGGCAACGAGGTATGCTTTTGCACCATCGGTGATGCTTCCACTTCGGAAGGACAGTTTTGGGAAACGGTAAATGCCGCCGGCGTGCAGCAGGTGCCCCTGGCTGTTTTTGTTTGGGATGATGGCTATGGCATTTCGGTACCCAAAAAATACCAGACAACCAAGGGGTCTATCTCGGAGCTGATGGCAGGTTTTCAAAAAGAAGAAGGAACCAATGGTTTCAATATCTACCGCGTGAAAGGCTGGGATTATGCCGGCATGTGCGAGGCTTTTGAAGAAGGCATCCGCCTTGCCCGCGAAGAACATACACCGGTACTGTTCCATGTTGAAGAGATCACGCAACCGCAGGGACACTCCACATCGGGTAGCCATGAACGCTATAAAGACAAAGAGCGCCTGCAGTGGGAACGCGAATGGGACGGCCTGGTAAAAATGCGGGAGTGGATCCTGGCCAATAACCTGGCCGATGAGGACGAGCTGCTGCAAGTAGAAAAAGAAACCAAGGAAGCGGTACGTGAAAGCAAGAACACCGCCTGGAATAATTTCCTGGGACCCATTAAACAACAGGTAGCCCGCACTGCCGAACTGATGGAGCAGGTGGCTGCATCGATGCCACAGGCGGCGGCCCAGTTGCGCCAGCTTGCAGGTAAGCTGCAGGGTATGAAAGATCCCATGCGCCGCGATGTAATGACGACCCTTCATACCGCTATTTCTATTTCAGAGGGCAATGATGCTGCATATTGGCTGCGTGATTATTTCAACGACCTGAAAAAAGAAAACGAAGCTTTATATAATACCCACCTGTATCACGAGGGGCCTAGGAGCCCGCTGAAGGTGGCTGCTGCAAAGGCCAGTTTCGATGCCGATGCACCGGTGCTTAACGGTTATGAAATTCTGAACCGCTATTTCGACCAGCTGTTTGCTGCCCATCCCAAGGTGGTAGCATTTGGCGAGGATGTAGGCAATATCGGAGACGTTAACCAGGGTTTTGCCGGACTCCAGGCCAAGTATGGCGAGGAGCGCATCTTTGATACCGGTATCCGCGAACTTACCATTATGGGGCAGGGTGCTGGTTTAGCTATGCGCGGCCTCCGGCCCATTGCCGAAATACAATACCTCGATTACCTGTTGTATGGTTTACAGGAGCTTTGCGATGACGTGGCTACCCTGCATTACCGTTGCAAGGGCCAGCAGAGTGCACCTATGATTGTGCGTACCCGTGGCCACCGCCTTGAAGGTATCTGGCACAGCGGTTCGCCCATGGCCATGCTGCTGGGGGCTCTGAGGGGTATGCACCTTTGCGTACCGCGCAACATGGTACAGGCCGTGGGTATGTACAATACCCTGCTGGAAGGCAACGATCCTGCCGTAGTCATTGAGTGCCTGAACGGTTACCGCCTGAAAGAAAAACTGCCCAACAACCTGCTGCATTTCCGTGTGCCCCTGGGTGTGCCAGAAGTGGTGCATGCCGGTACCGATATCACCATTGTTACTTATGGTTCTACTTTGCGGGTAGTGCAGGAAGCCGTAGAGCGTTTGGAAAAACGCGGCATATCTTGCGAAATCGTGGATGTGCAAACCCTGATGCCTTTCGATATTCATCATAAAATTCTGGACTCGCTGAAGAAGACCAACCGCATCATATTTGTGGATGAGGATGTGCCGGGTGGTGCTGCTGCCTACATGTTCCAGCAGGTGATGGAGCTGCAAGGTGGTTATCGCTGGCTTGATGTGGCACCGCGTACCATTACTGCAAAGGCACACCGCCCGGCATATGGTTCCGATGGCGATTATTTCAGCAAGCCCAATGCAGAAGAAATTGAAGACGTGATCCGGCAGATGATGGCGGAATAAGTGGGAAGTTAGAAGTTGGAAGTCAAAAGTCAGAAGGGGCGAGGTGCTGTATAAGTATCCATCTCTTTTGAGTTTTGGCTTTTTACTTTTGGTTTTTTCCAACGCCATAAAAGCAAATTCATTGAAGGAAGTATACCCCGGCATTTTACAACTGATTGATGTAATGGGCACATTCGCCTTTACGGTGTCGGGGGCTTTTGCTGCCATGGAACGCCGCCTTGATCCATTTGGCGTGCTGATCATTTCCTTTGTCACCGCTGTTGGCGGAGGCACTTTGCGCGATGTGCTGGTAGGTGACCTGCCGGTGCGCTGGCTGGCCAACGGCACTACCATCGGGGTGGTATTTGCAGCGTCAGTTGCCACCATGCTTTTTGGTAGTTTGCTCAAAAGGTTGGATAAAGCACTTTTCCTCTTTGATGCCTTAGGTCTTGGTTTTTTCACCATTGTGGGTGTGGAAGTAGGCATCAACAAAAGCTTGAGTGCTTCCATCTGTATTGCCCTGGGTACCATCACTGCCTGCTTTGGTGGTGTGCTGCGCGATGTGTTGCTGAACAAGGTGCCGCTGATCTTTCACAAGGAAATCTATGCCCTTGCCTGTATTGCGGGCGGTGGTTTTTATTATGCCTTGTACCATTTACAGGTGCCTGCCGACCTGGCGAAGGTTGGCTGTATTTTCCTGGTTTTTGCCATTCGTTTCCTGGCCATCAGGTACCAACTGGCATTGCCCCGCTTTTATTTAAAACAAGATTCATGATACTACCCATTTACCAGGTCGATGCATTTGCACCGGCAGTGTTCAAAGGCAATCCCGCCGCAGTAATTCCTTTATCTGAATGGATCGATGACTCCCTGATGCAACGTATTGCCATGGAGAACAACCTGAGTGAAACGGTCTTTTTTGTACCCACCGGTGGTGCAGGCAATTATCACATCCGCTGGTTTACGCCCGACTATGAAATAGACCTTTGTGGCCATGCAACCCTGGCTTCTGCTTACATCATCAAAACCATCCTGGAGCCTGAGGTTTCAAAGATCAACTTCACTACCCAGAAGGCTGGCCTGCTGCAGGCCACTGCAAAGGATGGTGTTTTTACCCTCAACTTTCCATCGCGTATGCCGCAGCCATGCGAAGTACCTGCAGGTTTGCTGGAAAGTGTTGGCGTAAACAGCGCTGTTGAAGTGCTGCGTTCCCGCGATTATTTTATTGTACTGGAAAATGAAGCCGCTGTGCGCAGCGTGACACCTGATTACAACAAGATGACCCGGCTGGATACAACCGGTGTTATTGTAACTGCAAAAGGCGACAGCGCGGATGCCGTGAGCCGTTGTTTTTACCCTGGTGCCGGTGTCCCCGAAGATCCCGTAACCGGTTCGGCGCACTGCAACGTGGTGCCTTACTGGGCAGGTAAATTGGGCAAAACGGAACTGCACTGCCAGCAACTCTCGGCCCGTGGCGGTGACCTCCAGTGCCGGCTTGAAGGCGACCGTGTGTACATGAGTGGCACCTGTGTGTTGTTTATGAAGGGGGAAGTATACGTGTGAGGGGACCATTGACCATGGATGATGGACCATGGGGAGTTGACCACAGACCACAGACTACCTTGTGGTCTGTCGTCCGTCGTCTTCCAAACCCATTCGCTGCTGGCCCTAATAATTACTAACTTCAAGCTATGGAACGCATACCTACCGAATGGCTGCCACATTATACTTACGAGGACTACCAGCAATGGGAAGGTCAGTGGGAGTTGATTCGTGGATTGCCTTATGCCATGAGCCCCGGCCCACTGCGTAAACATCAGTTGGTAGGAGGTAAGTTTGTTTACCTGGCCATTGCCCAGATACGCGAACAATCATTGGCCTGTAACTGCGAAGTGTTGTATGAAGCAGATTGGATGATTGATGAGGATACCGTGGTCAGGCCTGATGTAATGATCCTTTGCGATGCGCCAGAGTCTGATTATGTAAAAGTGCCACCAGCATTAGTGGTAGAAATATTTTCACCTGCTACACGGTTAAAAGATCGCAACCTAAAGTTTCGGTTGTATGAAACCAATGGTGTACGGTACTACCTGATGATTGACTTGGAAAGAAAGGCAATAGAAATGTATCAACTGCAAAACAATGCTTACGTCGATCACAAAGGCGATACCTTTCAACTGACAGACAAATGCATGGTTCGGATGGATCTCGGCCAATTATGGCAATAAAAAAGCGGCCCCAACAGAGCCGCTTTTTTATTGAGTACGCACATTGCTTGCACTACTTGTAGCTTGTAGCTAAAAGCTTGTAGCATTTTACGCTAGGTTGTGAAACACCTTCTGCACGTCTTCGTCCTGCTCCAGTTTGTCAACCAGTTTCAGTACATCCTGTGCCTGTTCTTCATTAAGTGATACCGTGGTGTTGGGAATCCACTCCAGTTCGGCACTCAATGGGGTGAGGCCTTTTTCTTCCAGTGCTTTTTGCATATTGCCAAACTCGGTAAAGGCGCAACGCACCACCAGCACTTCCTCGCCGTTTTCACCGGTGCCTTCACCCAGTTCTTCGAGGCCAAAGTCGATTAGTTCCAGCTCGAGGTCTTCGGAGTTGAGCCCTTCGGGTGCCAGTTTGAATACACCCATTTTGGTGAACTGGAAGGCCACGGAGCCGCTATTACCCAGGGTGCCGCCGCCTTTATTGAAAACAGATTTTACGTTGGCAACGGTACGTACGTGGTTGTCGGTAGCGGTTTCTACCAGGATGGCTACGCCATGGGGGCCATAACCTTCATACAGGATCTCGTCGTAGTTCACCATCTCTTTGCCCTGGGCGCGTTTGATGGCGGCTTCTACACGGTCCTTGGGCATGTTTACCGCCTTTGCGTTTTGCATGCAACGGCGCAGGGCAGGGTTGGTGGCAGGGTCGGGACCACCAGCTTTTACGGCAATCACGATCTCTTTACCTACGCGGGTAAATTGTTTGGCCATGCGGTCCCAGCGGGCAAACATGGTACTTTTTCTTACTTCAAATATGCGACCCATGAGAGAGTTTGGGGTTTGTAGTTTGGGGTTTGTGGTTATTGACCCGTCCTTTTGCCATTGCAGTAAAAAGGACGGCGCTATTTTCCGGTTCGCAAAATTAGGCAGAACGGGGCAAGAAAAAACCGCCCGGAGGCGGTTTGTATTATTTCACTTTTTCAAAGTCGTCGGCAGTGGGCAGCACATCGGCAAAGCTGCGCAATTTGCTGCGTTTACGGCTGTAGCCAAAGTAGATGAATAGACCGATGATCATCCATGCAAAAGCAACGGTGAGCGTCTGCACGTCGAGGGCCACGATCATACCGGTGCAAACTACCACACCCATGATGGATACAAAGCCAACGGCAGGCGTACGGAAAGGACGCTTGATGTTCGGCTCTTTTTTGCGGAGCATCCATACACCGGCACTCACCAGCACAAAGGCGAAGAGGGTACCAAAGGAGGTAAGGTCGCCGGCAACGTGACCAGGCACGAAGGCGGCAAAAGCACCTACAAAAACAAAGAGGATCCAGTTGGCCTTGTAAGGCGTTTGGAACTTGGGGTGCAGGTCGCCAAAAGCTTTGGGGATCAACCCGTCATTACTCATGGTGTAGAAGATACGGCTTTGACCCATCAACATTACCAGTATAACGGAGGAGAAGCCGGCAAGGATGGCAACGGTAACTGCGGTAGCCAGCCAGCCATAACCGGGCATAAAGGCGCGGATGGCATAGGCAACAGAAGCTTCGCGGCCTTTAACGGGATCCACGAAGTCCTGCCATGGCGACACACCGGTAAGCACGTGTCCAAAGAGGATGTACAATACGGTACAAACAGCCAGCGAGCCGAGAATACCAATGGGCATGTCGCGGGAAGGATTCTTGGCTTCCTGGGCAGCGGTAGAAACGGCGTCAAAACCAATAAAGGCAAAAAATACGATGGCCGCGCCACCCAGTACACCACCCCATCCGTGTTTGAACACACCGGAGTAGTCGGCAATTACTTTACCCGCCTGGTCGGTGAAAGCAGGTGTGCCTTCGGGGATCAGGTAAGGGGTATGGTTGGCAGGGTTGATATACTGCCAGCCCACTGCGATAAAGATCAGTACAATAGCAACTTTAATGAATACGATGATGGCATTTACCATGGCCGACTCCTGTGTACCGCGGATCAGCAGCAGGGTGAGGAGCAGCAGGATAACCAGCGCGGGTGCATTGATGATGCCCTGGTGCAGTACGCCTGCGGCATCGGTAAAGCTTTCAAACGGCGAGTGGCTCCATTCATATGGTATCGCCCCTCCCAAAAGCGTATTTAAATATTCACTCCAGGCAATGGAAACGGTGGCGGCACCAAGGGCATACTCCATGATGAGGGCCCAGCCAATGATCCAGGCGATGAGTTCGCCCATGGTTACATAAGAGTAGGCATATGCGCTACCGGCAATAGGGATCATGGCCGCAAACTCGGCGTAGCACAGGCCTGCAAAAGCACAGCCAACAGCAGCAAGAATAAAAGAGAGGGTAACGCCAGGACCTGCAGCTTGTCCGGCAGCAGCAGCTGTACGTACAAACAAACCGGCGCCAATGATGGCGCCAATGCCCAGTGCAACGAGGTTGCCCGCGCCAAGGGTACGCTTCAAGCCTTTCTCACCATCGGCAGCTTGTGCCAGCAGTTGTTGCAAAGGCTTTTTGACAAATAAACTCATATTATTCTCATGTATTTTGAGCGCGTAAAGTAATGATAAATTCGATTGGCCTTTATTCTTTTACTCCACAGTTAAGGCATTGAGGCGATCAAAAAACTTTTCACGCGTTCTTTTTTTTCCGATTTTCGGCCCTTTATGAAAAACGGGCCGTTGCCCGTTTAAGTTCACACGTACAGGCTTTGCCACACAAGTTCCAGAAGCGAAGGCGTATCCAATTTACACTTGCCTTGTGTTTGCGGTTGGTACAGAAATACAAAAGATCAAATGGGAAAAAAGAACAGGCTCACGATTTTTATCCTGCTTGCCATGGTATTGGGGTTTTTGTTGGGATTGATGATCTTCAACACTACAACCCCCGAGTTTCGCGCCTCTTTCTCTAAAAACATAAAGCTGCTCAGTACCATCTTTATCCGGCTGGTACAAATGATCATTGCACCGCTGGTGTTTTCAACGCTTGTGGTGGGCATCGCCAAGCTGGGCGACCTGAAAGCCGTAGGCCGTGTGGGTGGCAAGGCCATCCTTTGGTTTATTACCGCTTCGCTGGCTTCGCTGCTGCTGGGCATGGTGCTGGTCAACTATTTTCGCCCCGGACAGTATATCGATTTGTCACACAGCGATACTTCGGCCCTTGGCGACCTGATGGCAAAAAAGCAAAGCTTCTCGCTTCAGAATTTTATTGAGCACGTTATTCCAAAGAGTCTCTTTGAGGCCATGGCGCAGAACGAAATATTGCAGCTGGTGGTGTTCTCCATCTTCTTTGGTGTAGCTGCGGCTTCTATTGGCGATTATGCCAAGCCTGTTATCAAAGCCCTGGATGTAACCAGCCACATCATCCTGAAGATTGTAAACTACGTGATGAACTTCGCACCTATTGGTGTGTTTGGCGCATTGGCTGCGGTAGTGGCGGTAAACGGTACCGGCATCTTCCGTTTTTACATTATCTATTTCCTCTATTTCCTGTTGGGCATTGCGCTGTTGTGGGTGTTGCTGCTTTCGGTGGGTTACCTGATCCTGGGTCCAAGGTTGAAAACATTGTTGCAGCGCATCAGCGGTCCCCTGCTCATTGCATTTTCCACTACCTCAAGCGAAGCCGTTTTTCCCAAGCTCACCGAAGAACTGGAGCGCTTTGGCTGCCGCGACCGTATTGTATCCTTTGTATTGCCCCTGGGCTATTCTTTCAACCTCGATGGCAGCATGATGTATATGACCTTTGCATCGCTGGCCATTGCACAGGCTTATGGCATCAACCTGCCTTTGGGCACACAGCTCACCATGCTGCTGGTGCTGATGCTTACTTCAAAAGGTATTGCCGGTGTACCCCGGGCATCGCTGGTGGTGGTGCTGGCCACCTGCGCCATGTTCAACATCCCACCCGAAGGCGTGGCGCTGATCCTGCCCATTGACCATTTCTGCGATATGTTCCGCACCGGTACCAACGTGGTGGGTAATGCCCTTGCCACCAGCGTAGTGAGCAAGTGGGAGGGGGAACTGGAAGGATAGGAGGGATTAGGTATTGGGAATTGGGTATTAGGTATTTGGTAGGCACCTAACCTTTTGTGGTAAAAAAAGGCATCAAGGAAATTATTCTCCGTGCTTGTTAATAAATAAACTTTTACAATCACCAATCCCTAATCACTAATACCCAATACCTAATTCCCAATACCCAACTCCCCAAATCTCCTTATCTTGAAACCCGCTTAACAGGGATATAAACCACTAAACCGTCCTATGGACAAAGGCTTTATTCAACAGTTCATCGAATGGATCATCAACAACGGGGGATTATACTTCCTGTTGCTGGTAGTGTTTGCCGAAACGGGATTGTTTGTTGGTTTTTTTCTGCCCGGTGATGCGTTGCTGTTTGCCGCTGGCCTGGTGCTGGATGATCTTGCCCGTGAATTTTTTCATTTTCATTTCTCTTTTGTTATCCTGCTGGTAATCCTGGCTTCAGTGCTGGGTAATATCGTTGGCTATTGGTTTGGCTACAAAACAGGGCCCGTACTTTTCGACCGCAAGGACAGTATGTTCTTCAAACAAAAGCACCTGAAGAAGGCCCGCGACTTTTACGAGAAGTATGGCAAGGGCACCATCTTCGTGGCCAAGTTCCTGCCGGTGGTGCGCACCTTTGCACCCATTGTGGCAGGAGTGGTTAAGATGAACAAGGCTACTTTTTTCCTGTACAATATTGCCGGCTCCATTACCTGGGTGTGCAGCATGATGTTGGCGGGTCATTACCTCAACGACTTTCTCTGGAACCGGTTCCAGGTGCGCCTCATCAACTATATCGAGCCCATCACCTTTGGTATCATTGCCATTACTACCATACCGGTACTGTACAAATTGTTTTTGGGCAAAAAGCCGGTAGTTCCAACGCCACCAACTGACGATTATGACGCAAAACCGTAATTACGGCATTTTCTCCATCCCCGTTGTAGTAGGGGCCCTCGGGTACTTTGTTGACATCTACGACCTCCTGCTATTTGGTATCGTGCGCAAGCAAAGCCTGATGGACCTTGGTATGCAGGGCGACCAGCTGGTGACCCAGGGTGAGCGCATCATTTCCTGGCAGATGGCAGGCCTCCTGATTGGCGGTATCATCTGGGGCATTATGGGCGACCGTAAAGGCAGGCTTTCCGTACTCTTTGGTTCCATCCTCATGTACTCGCTGGCCAATATTGCCAATGGCATGGTCACCACGGTAGACCAGTATGCGCTGGTGCGGTTTATTGCCGGCATTGGCCTGGCGGGTGAACTGGGTGCAGGTATCACACTGGTAGCCGAATTGTTGCCCAGGGAAAAACGAGGCCTCGGTACTTCCATTGTTGCCGGCCTTGGCCTTACCGGTGCTGTTGTTGCTTTCTTTGTGTCGCAGTCCTTCGACTGGCGCCTGTGTTATTATATCGGCGGTGCCTTAGGATTGCTCCTGCTATTGTTGCGGGTGTCGGTATTTGAGTCGGGTATGTTTGAAGCCGCCAAAGAGGCCGAAGTGGAGAAGGGCAACCTGCTCATGTTTTTTAATAACAAGGAGCGCTTTAGAAAGTACATGGTGAGCATTCTGATTGGTTTGCCTACCTGGTACGTCATCGGGGTGTTGGTTACGTTTTCCGACCAGTTTGGAAAAGCCTTTGGCATTGCGGAAAATATAATGCCCGGTAAGGCCATCATGTTTGCCTATGCAGGTATTTCCATTGGCGATATTGTTATTGGCTTTGTTAGCCAGGCCATGCGCAGCCGCAAAAATGCCCTTTACCTTTTTTACTTCCTCACGGCTGTGGGCATCCTGATATTCTTTAACCAGGGTGCACGCGATGCAGCTACCATGTACTGGATCTGTGGTTTCCTTGGATTTGCCACCGGCTTTTGGGCCATCTTCGTTACCATGGCCGCCGAACAGTTTGGTACCAACCTGCGGGCCACAGCCGCCACTACCGTGCCCAACGTTGTGCGGGGTTCCCTGCCCTTGATCTTATTGTTATTCAAATCGCTGCGTGGTTCCATGGCGTATGCCACTGCCGGTTTGATTACCGGTGGGGTAGTGATGCTCATTGCCACGCTGGCCGCCATTGCGGCAAAGGAGACCTTTGGAAAGGATTTGAATTTTTTGGAAAGATGAAAAAGCTTCAAGCTTTTAGCTTCAAGCTGTAAGCCTTACTTGCAGCTTGCAGCTTGAAACTTGTAGCTACTATTCAAATATCTTTGCGCCTTCGCGCCATTGCGTGAGCCCTAGTTATGAACAGTGCATTGTGTATCCCGATCTTTCAGCAGGCAATTTCCGATTATCATATTCACGACGATGTAGCTACACCTGTCAGCAATCCATATGCTGCCGGAAGTATTGAGTATTTGTTATATGCAAAGAACTGGATCGATACCGTGCAGTGGCATTTCGAGGACCTGATCCGTGATCCGCAGATCAACCCCGTGGCTGCGCTGGAACTGAAACGGCGCATCGATTCCAGCAACCAGCACCGCACCGATATGGTGGAATATATTGACAGCTATTTGCTGCAGGTATACAAAACGGTGCAGCCGCAAACAGGGGCTACCATCAATACCGAGAGTCCTGCCTGGGCCATAGATCGGCTATCCATCCTTGAGTTGAAAATTTACCACATGCAGCAAGAAGCTGAGCGTACCACGGCTTCCGATGCTCACCGTGCTGCCTGTGCCCAAAAGCTGGCTGTATTGCTGGAACAGCGTACCGACCTCTCCACCGCCATCGACCAGCTGCTGGAGGATATTGCAGCCGGCCGTAAGTACATGAAGGTGTACAAACAAATGAAGATGTACAACGACGAAGCCCTCAACCCCGTATTGTACGCACAAAAAAACGCTTGAGCACTTCCCGGCACATACTGATTTTCCGCTTCTCCTCGTTGGGTGATGTTGCGATGACCGTTCCGGTTATCCGCAACCTGCTGCACCAGTACCCGCATCTGGAAGTAACCATGGTCTCGCCGGCATTTCATGCACCGCTGTTCGCTGGCATGGAGCGGCTGCATTTTGTAGCGGCCGACCTCAAAGGAAAACATAAAGGTGTTGCCGGCTTGTTCCGATTGTTTCGTCAGTTGCGAAGCAATGCAAGCTTTGATGCTGTTGCCGACCTGCACCATGTTTTGCGTACCCGCATACTCCGGATCTTCTTTTCGGCTACCCGTACTCGTTGGGCTTCCGTTGATAAAGGCCGTGCCGAAAAGCAGGCGCTTACCCGTAGCCAAAACAAAGTACTGGCACCGCTGAAGGCTACCTTCCAGCGATATGCCGATGTGTTTGCACAATTAGGGCTCCCCATTCAACTGGATATACCTGGAGGTATTGCTCCAAAAGGGCAGATGCCGCCTATTTTGAAACTACTGAAGCAGGAGGGCCGTAAAGCGATCGGTATTGCGCCCTTTGCCCAGTACAGCCGTAAAACCTACCCACCCGAAAAGATGCTGGAAGTGCTGCGGCTGCTGAGTGGCCACCCCATGCTTTCAATATACCTTTTGGGTGGAAAAGCTGATGTGCCCCACCTTAAGGCCTGGGCGGAGCCGTTTCCCAATGTGGAGGTAGTGGCGGGTACCCTGAAGTTTGCCGATGAACTGCCTTTTATAGCCCATCTGGATGTGGTGGTGAGCATGGACTCTGCCAACATGCACCTGGCTTCGCTGTACGGTGTACCCGTTGTTTCCATCTGGGGTGCCACCCACCCGTATGCCGGTTTTTATGGCTGGGGTCAACAAGCCGCCAATGCCGTGCAAATCGATCTTGCCTGCCGGCCCTGTTCCGTATTTGGCAATAAGCCGGGCCCTCGTGCCGACCTGGCCTGTATGCATGGTATTTCGCCCCTACAGGTGTACCAGCAGGTATTGCAGGTGCTGGATCCGCAATAATTCATGGCCCTTTTTAGGGTATTTTGGTCATCCAAAAGCAAGGCCCTGTTTATCTTCGGTCCTGAATCCGATACCAAAATATGCGCATCTTTTTGCTACTGCTTTCCTTTTGTTTTGCAGCCACCACCGGCGCACAGATCAACATTACCTTGTATTCAGAAAACAACCGGAATGGCGCAACCATTTACGCCGATAACAACGAACACTACCCGGTGTCCTTGCAACTGAATTTCACCCTGGAGAATATGCGGTGGCGCAATTACGGGCAAAAGGTTTTCGTGGTGCCCGCCCGTGCCGTACACTTCCGGGTTACGGAGCTGGAGCAGGAGCTGTCGTCCCGAGGCTTCCGCTTTTCGTACAACTACCGTTCGGTAAAAGGAAATGTGGAAGGCAAGGGCCCCGATAGCACCCTGGTGTACGACCTGCCGTTTCAAACAGGCAAGGGTTACCAGGTCATGCAGGGATATAATGGCCGCTTCTCGCACCAGGGTGTATATGCACTCGACTTCCAGATGGACGAATCCTCTACCATAACGGCTGCTCGGGAAGGAGTGATTGCCGAAGTGGTAAGCCATAACGAGGGCGGCTGCCCCGAAAGGGCCTGTGCAGGGATGGCCAACTTTATTACCATTCTTCATACCGATGGTTCCTTCACCGAATATGCACACCTGAAAAAGAACGGCGCCCTGGTTAAAGTAGGCCAAAAGGTAAAGCGGGGTGAACCCATTGGGCTTAGCGGCAACACCGGTTTTTCTTCGGCACCTCACCTGCATTTCGTTGTTTTTCTGCCCGGCTTCGAAGGGCGTAAAACACTGCCCGGAAGGTTCCGTACGGGTAATGGCAGCACCTCCGAACAACTGGAAGCAGGCAGGGTTTACCTTAAAGATTACTGAACGAACAGCTTTGACAACCCAATTATTTCACCGCCAAAGATTTCTGCAAACCAATTTCGTTGCATTGTAATCAGTAGAACAGGATACCCTTCAGGCAACAATCAATTGAAGCAGCTTAAGCAGAACAAAACACGAGGTTCAGCTTTGGCTTTGTTGCCCTAAATTGAATTATGAAGCTTTTAGTGGCAGGTCCCGAAACTTTGGGCGAAGTGGTATGCAGTACGGCACTGTTGCGTTGTATGCAACAACAGCTGCCGGTGCTTGAATTGCATTACTGGGTGGCGCCTCACCTTGGTGCAGGCCTGGTACACAATACCTTTATCAACCACCTTCACCTGCTGGAGGATGATCCTGACCTTTTGCCTGCCTCCGATTTTGACCAGCTGGTTGACTTCAGGCCTTCCCGCAGTTTACGGCAATGGGCTGCCAGCCATCGCATTGCATATTTAAGTGCCCACAATTCTTTTCTGGTAAGTTTTCTTTCCGAACATTTCGGGTGGTACCAGCACTCCGACCAGCCCCTGCCCCTGCAATATTTTGAAGTAGTGCGCTCTCTTGGCGTGCAGTACGATGGCAGGGGACTAAACTATTTTCTGGGTGTGGCAGATGAAATTGCACCTGCCGACATACCGCTTTCCCACAGTGCAGGTTACTTGGCCCTGGTAGTGGGTGAAAGCGGCTACGACAAGCAGGTGCCTTTACCCCTGATCAGTGCCTTTTGCCAACGGTTTACGCTGCCCATCATCCTGGTAAACAGCACCGGTGCCAGTGCCGATGCGGCTGCCCTGGCCCGTATTGATCCGGATCGTATTTACAATGCCTGTGGTAAGTTTACCCTCAATGAAACCGCCGATCTTTTGCGGCGTGCCAAGCTGGTGGTAAGCAATGAAAACGATTTGATGCAGGTAGCCGTTGCCTTCAACCGGCCCCTGCTGGTTTGCCGCAGTGCGCGGGGCGCCAGCCCTTTCTTTCCGCCGCTTTATCCCAAGGCGCAACACCGGCAGGGAGCGGCTACTCCTTTTGCATCCTGGGTATGGCCTGCCGCATCGCCGGCACTCCTGCGCAAGGCTGCACAGGGCATTTTAGGAAAAAGGGAAAAGCTCTGGGTAGAGCAGGGGCTAAAACTAGCCTCCAGCTTTTGGCAGGGAAAGGAAACGGCATAAAAAAACGAAGGCCGAAGCCTTCGTAGCAAGTACTTGTAGCAATGGTAACTGGGTTTTGCCTGCAAAGTCAGATAAGGAAGAGGGAGGCCGCTGCAATTGCTGCAAGAATAACGGCAACCAATACACTGTCCTTAACGGCTTCGTCGTGCATGAGTGTGTTGAGTTTTTTCATAAACCAGATTTTGTGGTCCAACAATCCGGCTTTCACAGGCTACTGATTAAAAACTCATGTGCTGTGATTTTTAACTTGACATAAAGTTAGTATATATGTCGACACAAAGCAGCGTAGTTTTCCTGCTTTTTGCTGCATTTAAAAAAGGGTGAACAATGTGTGGTTAACCTGCCATTTCACTCAACTCAAGCCAGCGCAGTTCCTTTTCATCAATGGTATCGCTGATCACGCCAATGCGGGCGGCCAGCTTTTGCAATTCATCAAAAGGCAGGCTGCCGCTGTTCAGTTTTGCTTCTATTTCTATCTTTTCATTTTCCAGTGCGGCAATCTGGGTTTGCAGGGCGTCAAATTCCCGCTGCTCGTTGTAGGACAGGCGGCGTTTTTGTTTTTGTTCGGCAACCGGTGCAGCCGCCACGGTTTGCACCGCTTCTTTCTTTTCCTCTTTGGCTTCCGCTTCCTGGCTCTTCAGCCATTCGCGGTATTGGCTATAGTTGCCCGGGTAGTCGCGAACGTTTCCGTCGCCTTCAAACACCAGCAGGTGGTCCACCAGCCGGTCCATGAAGTAGCGGTCGTGACTCACAATAACGAGGCAGCCGCCAAACTCTGACAGGAAGTTTTCCAAAACCGCCAGGGTAGGCAGGTCCAGGTCGTTGGTAGGCTCATCGAGGATCAGGAAGTTGGGGTTGCGAAACAGGATGGTAAGCAGGTGCAGCCTGCGTTTTTCACCGCCACTCAGCTTGCTTACATAAGTGTATTGCTGCTCGGGGGGGAACAGGAACAGTGTTAGAAACTGTGCCGCCGTCAGCGAGCCGCCACCTGCAAGGGGGAAACTTTCGGCAATGTTTTTTACATATTCAATAACCCGGAGGTCTTCCTTGATGGTAAGTCCTTCCTGCGAATAGTTGCCAAATACGACCGTATCGCCGATGACGATTTTGCCGCTGTCGGGCTGTTCCATTCCCTGCAGCATATTGATAAAAGTGGATTTACCCGCACCATTGCGGCCTACAATGCCCACCCGTTCGCCTTTTTTGAAGGTATAATCAAAGCCTTTGAGGATGGTTTTCTCGCCAAAGCTTTTGTACACTTTCTTCATCTCGGCAATCTTGCCACCGAGGCGGTTCATTTTGGCCTGCAGCTCCAGTTGCTGGGTCGCCAGCTGCTGTTTGGCCACTTTTTCTATCTCATAAAAATTATCCTGGCGGCTCTTGCTCTTGGTGGTTCGGGCCTTGGGCTGCTTGCGCATCCATTCCAGTTCCTTGCGGTACAGGTTGCGTGCCTTGTCGATGGTTGCTGCTTCGCTTTCCTCACGGGCCGCCTTCTTTTCCAGGAAGTTGGCATAATCGCCTTTGTGCGGGAAAAGCGTACTGCGGTCCAGTTCCCAGATTTCTTCGCACACCGCATCCAGGAAGTAGCGGTCGTGGGTTACCAGCAGCAGGGTAATATTTTCTTTGTTGAGGTAATGTTCCAGCCACTCCACCATCTGTACATCCAAGTGGTTGGTAGGTTCATCCATGATCAGCAGCACATGTTTGTGCTCAAAACCAATATCGATGAGGGTGCGGGCGAGGGCAACGCGCTTGCGCTGGCCACCACTGAGGGTGCTTACGTCCTGTTGCAGTTGGTGGATGTTGAGCTTGCCCAGGATCTGCTTTACCTTGCTATCAAAATCCCATGCGCCCAGGTTGTCCATTTCTTCCAGGCTGGCGCCGATCGCCGCTTCGTCATTGGCATCAATAGCTGCTTCATGCCTTTTAATGGCATTGAGGATGGGATGCTCGTGGTGGAAGATATTGTCCAGTACGGAACGGTTTTCCAGCATGTCGGGGTTTTGCTCAAAAAGGGCTACCTCCACATCCTTGTTAACCCATACCTTACCTTCATCGGCAAACTCGCGGCCGGAAAGAATTTTCAACAGGGTGCTTTTGCCGGCACCATTGCGGGCCACCAGCGATATTTTATCGCCTTCGGAAATATGAAAGGAAATGTTCTCAAAAAGGGGCTTGATGCCAAATGACTTGGTTAAGCCTTCCACCGACACGTAATGCATGGCGCGAAGATACCCCCTGTCCCCTTAAAGGGGTGACTTAGGACAGAATATTCGCGCATAAGGCAGATATCACCTGTTAAAAATGCATAAACAACAGTGCCCCTCCGAATCAGAGGGGCACTGTTGTTACAGGGTTATTTGACCTGAGTTCCCCCTTCAGGGGGACAGGGGTTAATCCCTGCGGTCGCTGCCTAAGCCGCGGAGCCAATGAACAATCTCGTCGCGGGTTTTACCCAGCTTATTCTGCAGGCGGCCATAGGTTTCTTCGTGCTTACCTTCTTCGTAACGGAGGTCGTCATCGGTAAGGTCGCCGTGGGCTTGTTTGGCTTTGCCCTTGAGCTCATGCCATTTGCCTTCAAATTCCCATCTGTCCATAGTTGTAAGTTTAAAGGATGGGCTAAAAGATTATGCCAGCTAAACCGGACCAGGCATTTTTATGATTTTAAAAAAAAATCAAAGGAAAGGAACAGATGATGTGCAATGCACTACCGGTATATAGCAGCAAAAGGCGGAATGGTATACCATTTTTGACCAACGAAACTGTTACAAGCCCTGCTAATATTGAATCTCATCCTTTCGTTAAAATGGCTATACGTCACCGGTTTTCGGGAGCATTACGTTCAGGCAATGCGGCACAATGCGGGCATGTACCTCTTTAAGCCTGCCGCGGTATTCACCATCCACCTGGAAATAGGCCTTGTGCCGGGTTTTCAGTTTCAGGTCGCTGATGGAATGAACTTCAATATGCTCATCGGGAAACTTGCCCTTGGAGGTAAGCACTTTAAGGATCGCCAGGAAGTTAAGGCTGCGGACAATGACAATTTCAAATTTGCCGTCCTGCAAATCCCCCTTTGGGTTGATGGTAACGCCAGTGCCATACATCCGCGCATTGGCCAGCACAATCATATAAGCCCTGCGGTTGATGGTGCCCTGGTCGGTTTGCAGCTGTGCCCTGATCACTCTTTTATTCCACAACATCTTCAGCACGGAGCGGCCATAACCCCACATACCCCTGCCGGGCGACTCATCAAAGTATTTTACCAACATGGCGTTCAGGCCCATATCGGCCAGGTGAATGCAGATTTCCTGTTCATTGATGGCTATGACATCGATGGCTTTTTGTTCGCCGTACAGGATTACTTCAAGCGCTTCGGTACGGTCAAGGGGAAGGCCCATTTCTTTGGCCATGCCATTGGCCGATCCCGCAGGTAATACGCCCAGTGTATAAGCGCTGCCTTTGAGCAGTTCTGCCACCAGCTTTACGGTGCCATCGCCGCCAACGGCTACCACTTTATCGGGTTTGATGGTTTCCACATGATGCAAAATGGAAACACTGTCGTCGGCCCCCGTGAGTAAAAAAAACTCCATCTGGTGCGTATGCTCGCGGAAGTATTCGCGAATAAACTGCTCCCAGTCTTCCTTGCCTTTACCCCCGGAAACAGGGTTAATCACAAAGAGGAGTTTCTGCGGGTGTTCTTTTTGCATAGCTTTTGTGTTGAGATTAAGCTATGCAAAAAAATGACCACCGCCCTTCCTTCCTGAGCCGCCTGCGCAAACGCCTGCTCTACTGGTTTGGTTTACAGGCCGGTTTGCAGGTTAAGGTTTATCACGGTTATGGACATACGGAAAAGATGGTGATCTATGGGCACGTGTTGCGCTTGGGGCCCAAGCCTCCAAAGCGCTACCGGAAAAGCGTGGTGCACAATGCCATTGCCCTTCTTCGCCTGTTCGTGGTGAAACCGGTGGGCGGCGCCATGGTGCACCTGCAGTGGGAAAATCAGGTGCATACTGCCTGTACCGAAAAGGATGGCTTCTTCAGGGTAGAATGGAAAGACGAGCCGCCGCTCAAACCCGGCTGGCACGATGTATCCATTACCGTACGAACAG
Organism: Cnuella takakiae; assembly: GCF_001953305.1. GTDB lineage: Bacteria > Bacteroidota > Bacteroidia > Chitinophagales > Chitinophagaceae > Flavisolibacter > Flavisolibacter takakiae. The sequence continues at coordinate 4,040,893 of NZ_MTFE01000010.1, read as the reverse complement.
CAGAAGGCACTGTACGGGAGGAGGGTCTGGGGTCCGTTTATGTTCCTTATCCCACCCAGTATGGGTTCATCTCCGATATTGATGATACTTTCCTGGTATCCCACTCGGCCCATATGGGCAAAAGGCTCAAGGTTTTATTTACCCAAAATGCCCGGAGCAGGCGGCCCTTCGAAGGCGTGGTACAACACTACCAGTTGCTGGCGCAGGGTAATACAACGCCTGAGGCCCCCAACCCTTTCTTTTATGTCAGCAGCTCGGAGTGGAACCTTTATGACTATATCATGGAGTTTACAACCGTTAATGGCCTGCCGCGTGGCGTGTTCCTGCTAAATGTGTTGAAACTGGCCAGCCAGATTTTCAAAACGGGACAAAATAACCACCACACCAAGTTTACCCGGATCGTGCGGATCCTGGAAGCTTATCCGCAGCAGCGCTTTGTGCTCCTGGGCGATTCCTCGCAGCAGGACCCTTATATCTATGAGTCGCTGGTGCGCCATTTCCCCGAGCGGATACACGCCGTTTATATCCGCGATGTACACGAACCCAACAGGGAGCCGGTAAAAGCTGTCCTGCAAAAAATTACCGATGCCGGCGTACCCACCTGCTTTTTCCAGCATTCAACAGATGCCATCGAGCACAGCCGTAGGGTAGGGCTTGTTGCCTGATGGCGCATCATTGGCACAATGTTTTTACCCTTTTGGCCACAATCCTTTGATATGGAGAAAAATCTGCAACAGGACGAAGCCCTGCAAAAGTTCAAAAAGATAGTAGAGGAAGTACGCATCTGTATGTTTATCACCAATGTACGGGGTGGCGAAGGCCACGAACATACCCGTCCCATGGCCAATGTAGCAGTGGACGAAGATGGTACCCTGTGGTTTTATACCGATATCCGTTCGATCAAAGTTGAGGAAGTTGCTACCGACCGCGAAGTGCACCTCACCTTTGCCCACCCCGGCAAGGAAAGCTACCTGGACCTTTGGGGTACCGGCAGCATCGTTACCGACCGGGCAACCATCAAGGAAAAATGGAGCCCTGTGGTAAAAGCCTATTTTCCCAATGGCGCCGACGATCCAAACCTGGCCCTGCTGAAAGTCCGGCCATCTGACGTTTATTATTGGGAGTCTGAAACCGGCAAAATGATGCAGTTTATCAAGCAGGCTGCCGCCGCGGTAACCAAGAACCCTGCGGTTGCCAAGAGCGCAGAAGGCAAACTGGACATTTAGTCTTCCGTCATAAGTTAAAAGTTCAAAGCCCAAAGCTCGGGCTTTGAACTTTTTCCTTTTAACTACCTTACTATGTTGCAGCCAGAAGAACAGATACCCGAACAGCAAACAGGCTCCGAAAGCAATACCGAAGCGCAGCAAAATTTCGATACTGAAGCTGAGGCCGCCCATTTTTATGAAACGGTAAAACAACGCTTCCTGGCCGTTAACCGCTGGCACGAATGGGCCGGCCCGGGCACGGCGGAGTTCTGGCTTACCGATGCGGCTGGCAACGAGGTGCAACGCGAGCCCTTAGCGGGCGATCATTTTAAGATAGATATTCCTGGACCGGGCACCCAAACGGGTGATGGGTTTGACTGGGTGCGTATCGAAGCCGTGGAAACAGTGCATGAACCGCACAGCGATTGTATGCTGATCAGGGTGCGCCCTGCCACCAACCCCAATAACGAAAAGCAGGATGTGGCGCATTTCTTTTCGGAAGAAGCTACCTCCAATTTTGTGGTCAAACGCGAAGGTGCCACGGTAAGTGCTGCCGTACATGGCCGCAATGAGAAACCCAATGTGGAGGCCGAAGCTGTAGTTGATAAATTGCGTAATTCGGCAGTAGCAACCGGTGCAGTTGCTGCCTTTTCAAAACTGCAATGGAAGGCGCTGGTGAGTGGGATGGTGAAGAGGTGATTGGTGATTGGTGATTGGTGATTGGAAAAAAAACTTTAAAAGGTAAGCAGTAAACCCAAATGCGTCCTTGGCAGGTCATGCCGGACTTGTTCCGGCAGCTCCAGCAATGAAAGCAATGTGATAGTTCAGGAAGCAATTAGGTTTATTCAACTTCAAATGAAAATGCCTGCAGTCTAAAACTGCAGGCATTTTCATTTGATTTGATGTTTTGTATTTATTGGTTGGAAACGCCGATCTTAAACTATTTCCCTGCCCAATAATCCACCACCAATACTTTGTCGAGGTGTGGTCCCAGAACGCCGCCAAATGCTTTGTGGGCAGGGTGGGGGAGGTAGGCAGCACGACCTGCTTCTGAATCAAAAGTCAGGAAAAAGCAGTGGGTGAAACCCTGAGCTAGTCCTTCGGGGCTGTTGTTGGTGCCCCATTCAAAACCTTTGATCTCTTGAATTTGGGAAGGCAGCTTGCGAAAAGCATCTTCCACTTTCTTTACATCGGCTGCGCTGGTATTGTCTTTGAATTTAAACATCACTATGTGGCGGAGCACTTTGTCGGTTGATTGTGCGTGGGTGGCTTGCATCATAAAAAAAGCAAGTAAAAAGCTAAGCAATGTTTTCATGAAAAAGTGTGTTTGCAGGCTCCAATATAGGCAAAGCCTTGGCATAAAAATCAACTGCCTGCCCTTTTCTGTACCACTTCGTGGCCCACGCCTGCTGCTGTTGTTTTTTCTTCAAACAAAACTGCATAGCTGGGGCTTTCCGTTTTTTTCCATTTATCCCAAAAAGTAAAATAGAGGCCGTAGTTATATTTAAACTGCTTGTGGTGCAGCGAATGGTGGGTGGCGCCAATCAGCCACCGGCCAAGTGGGTGCTTGTGGAATTTGGCCGGGTATACTTCAATATCCAGGTGGTTGATGACACTGCTGAAGGTCATGAGGGTAAGCTGCAGCAACAACACATAAATATGCATGGGCAGCACCAGTAGCAGCAGTGGAAGAAACAAGGCCTGCAATACCCCTTCAAGCGGGTGAAAAGAAAAGGCCGTCCAGGGTGAGGTGATATTACTGTCGTGGTGCACCTTATGCACAATGCGGAAAACCTTGGGGTGGTGCATCCAGCGGTGCAGCCAATAATAATAAGTTTCGTGGAGCAGCATGGCAATGCCGAGGCTCACCGGCAGCCACCAAACAGGGTATGCGGCCCAATCGGTATATATAAGCGTATAGCCTTTTTGCCACAACACACCCATTATGGCGCCCGCAACGGCAAAAAGCAAAGCTGTGATCATGCTCCATTGTACTTCCTTGCGGAACTGGTCTTTTTTATACGCTTTATTGCTGATCTTTCTTTGTTGCCACCGCTGTGGCTGCCAGCGGTAAAATGCCAGGTGAAACAATCCGGCAATCAGAAAGTAGCGGCCAACTACAATGGCAAATACCACTGCCGTTACGGCCAGGAACCACAAGGGTTGCGAAAGGTCGGGCAGTTGGGACATGAAAGATGTGTGGTTTGTGTTTGGTGTTTTGTCAATAGATGCTTTTCGAAAGTACGAAGAGAAACCTGCTCCAGAACCGCAAACAACAAACCACAAACTTCCTTGTAGTATTAACTTGCTGCGGGCAATTTGATCTTGTAGGTTTTGCCACCACTTACCGTCAGGGAGCGTCCTTTAAGCCAGGGGTTCATGGCGCGCAGTACCTTAAAGGTGGTGCCATTATCGATGGCAAACTGTGCCAGGTTGGGAATAGAACTGCTTACTTCCACTTCGCGGTAGGGCACTTCTTTATACAGGTCCTTTTCTTCCAGTTTGAAGCCCAGCTTTTCGGAGTTCTCCAGCAGGTGCTTGAAGGTGAGGATCCGGAAAATATACCGGTTGGTTTCTTCGGGCAGCAGGAGGTCGTAGTAGTTGGTGGTTTGCTGGTAGGTAGCCTGGCCATTATAGCCGCCCATACCGCAGTTGTATGATGCAGCAGCTGCCGTCCAGCTACCAAATTTCTGGTAAGCAGCTTTCAGGTATTTGCAGGCTGCGTCCGTGGATTTAATGATATCGGAGCGATCGTCTACCTGGTCGTTAGCAGTAAGCCCATAACCCGGAGCGGTGGCATCCATAAACTGCCAGAACCCTTTGGCTCCGGAGCGGGAGGTAGCGCCACTGAGCAGGTTGCTTTCGGCAACACAGAGGTATTTGAAATCATCGGGTACCCCATTGGCCTGCAGCCTTTCGGAAATAATGGGAAAATAGCGGTTGGATAGTTTTTTCAAAAACAATACGTTGGCAGGACTGTAGTAATTGAACAGCAGTTCGCGGTCAAAGCGCTCCTGTACATCCCAGCGATCCAGCGGCACAGCCTCGCCGGCAAAGCTGATTTCCTCCGGTAGTGCCGGTGGTTGCCAGCGGGTCTCCACTTCGTTTCCAAGCTTTTTTTGATCGTCGCGAAATGCAAATACACCCAGCAGGCCCAGGGTCAATAGGCTGCCGGCGGCAATATGGAGCAGGGTTTGTTTGCTGGGCATCATAAGATTCGATTTTGACTGCATATTCAAGTTAACTGCTTTACCCTTTCGGCGGCATTACCCCAGGGGTTTATTTCTTTACCCGCACAACAATGATGCAGGAAAATTGCTTCGCCTGCATCAGCCCAGCTGTTTTGGAAAAACTTTAGGGTGTGCCTTCAATGGTATTGCCGTCACGGCCCACCTCATCGTTGCCCCGGGCAGTGTGCGCAGTGCTGTCGTTGAAGTTGGCATCATCGCCAAATATGCGGGTGCCTTCTTCATCATCCGATGAAATGGTGGTATCTGCATATTCACCCAATTGGGGAACGGTTACATTTTCCTGGCCCGGTATGTCCGAAACATCGGGCAGGTTAATGGTCGTTACTTCGGGCTTCAACTTTTCCTGGTCTTCAGGACTGTCTGGTAAATCAAAAGGCACGGAAGATTGCTGTTCGCCACGAGGGCTATCCGTGAGGTGATCCGATTCGCCGCGGTTGGGTGTATTGTCGGGAGTTGCCATAATTGGTTTTTCAGTTTACTTGAAACATTCATACCAATACCTCTTTTGCAATAGAAAAACTGGATGTCGCACAAAAAAAGGAAGGCAATGCCTTCCTTTCACAACACAACTAAAACCGATAACAATTTAGCAGCAGGTGGTAAAAATGGACCACAGCTGACGGACAACAGGCGCCAATGGGAGATGTACTAAGAAGTCAGTCGTCTGTGGTCTGTTACCTGTGGATTCAGCAAATCCAATTACCTGCCGTATTTATCAATTAAGCAGGTAAGCTCCTGCAAGGCTGTTGACACCCGCAAGTTCAAGGCTTCGCTTTTTAAGCTGGCGTTCCTCGATGCCTTCGATAATGCCATCAGGGCAAACCAGCAACGATACCTGCGGCTTGCGCAGCCATTCGGCAGCTTTCAGTTTGTCGAAGCGGATCACGCCAACAAAGAATTGGCGCTTGTTGGTGATATAAGCTTCGTCGATCCATTCAAAATCTTCACGGCTCACATCACTGTCGCTGGCACAGCTTACAAACACGCGGAGGTAGAAATCATCCGTAAGCTCGGTGCGGAGTGCCGACTTCAGTTTGCGGTATTCGTAGCGGTATTGGTAGCGCAGCGCGGAAATATCACTCAAAACAGCTGAAGCAGTAGGGAAGCGCCCTGCGCCTTTTCCATACAGGAACTGCTTATCGGAAAAAGAGCTCTCGATCACCACGCCGTTGTTTTCGTTGGGTACATCAAACAGTTTGCTTTGGTTGGTAACCAGCTGGGGTAACACAAAGGTGGCCACCTTGCCATTGCTCAGTTTTTTGGCCTGTGCGGTAAGCTTAATCTGCAATCCTTTTTCCGCCGCATAAGTAGCATCCGATGCATGTATCTGGTTGATGCCACGGAACAGGAGCTGGTCGGGGTGGGTAACAATGCCATAGCCATGTGCCAGCAGGATGGTGAGTTTATTCACTGCATCGTAGCCTTCCACGTCCAGCGTGGGATCCGTTTCTGCAAAACCCTGGTCCTGTGCCTGCTGCAATGCTTTGGCATAGGGCAGGTTTTCGGCCAGTATCTTGGTGAGGATAAAGTTGGTGGAGCCGTTTACAATACCGCAAATGCCGCGCAGCAGGTCGTTGTCGTAGTATTCTTCCAGGTTGCGGATTATAGGAATGGCGCCACATACCGCAGCTTCGTACAGGAAGGGAATATCATACTGCTTCTGTAGTTGCAGTAATTCGGGCAGGTGGTGGGCAATTAGTTTTTTGTTGGCACTCACCACGGCCTTGCGACCTTTCAATGCAGTGGTTACAATGTGGTAGGCATCATCCGCGTCGTTGATCAGCTCCACAATCACATTGATCTCGGGATCATTCAGCAGTTCGTCACCATTGGTGGTAAACAGTTCAGGTGGTGCATTGCGGGGCTTTTCGGGATGCTTAACACAAATTTTCTTGATGGTTGCCTGTAAGGATGGCGTTTGCTGCAGTACCTGGTAGATGCCTTCGCCTACTACGCCAAAACCAAAAAGACCGATGGTCAGTTTATTCGCGGTGTTCATGAAAGATATTTTGTGCGGCCGCAGCCGCGGTTTTGAGGGGTAGCTTACCAGGAAAGGCAAAAAAATAGCGCTTCCGGTGTCAGAAGCGCTATTCGTATAATGAGGTATAGAAAACAGCAGGATCTGACTTATCGTTCCCATTACGGGATGGTATTGGCACCTTACCCCGTTTGTAACGGGACAGGTTGTCAAGGCGTCTGTGGGCCATTTCCCTCAGCCTTTCTTGATAAGCGATTTTGTAAGAACTGGTGCGAAGGTAAGGGAAAATGAATATTACCAATTTGATTTTAGGTTTTGCTGCTGTCCATTAATTGCTGGCTACAAGCTACGGCCTTGCAATATTGGAACAACCTTTGGACTATCCACTACCGATTAAAGCAAATTACCCATGAGTACTTATCATTTTAAAACCAACCTTAAATGTTCCGGTTGTGTAGATACCATTAAGCCCGGACTGGATGCATTGCAGCAAAACAACGAAATAGACCGCTGGGAAGTGGACCTGCAAAGTCCTGAAAAGGTGCTGGTAGTGGAAACCCAGAAACTGACTCCTGATATGGTAAAACACCTGTTGCGGGAAAAAGGTTACGAGGCTGAGTTTACCATGGCACCACAAAGCAGGTAGGGGATGTAAGATGTGGGATTTCAGATTTCGGAATCTGTACTACAACAGTTTGTTTACAACTGTAGTTAATTACCGAAATCCGAAATCACACATCCGAAATCACTTCAGGTTTTCATTGATGGTTTGCAACAACCCGTTGCGGTATTCATCCAGCCCCAGCTCCCAGTACATGATGCCACCAAGGTTGTGTTCCTGTACATAACGTGTTTTTAGGGCAATGCTGCGTTTGTCGTCAAAGGTGGCGTACAGTTTCTGATCGCGGTTGTAAGCATAGGGTGCTTTTGCTGTACTGTCCCAATAGGTGGTATAGCCTGCCAGTTCTTTTCCAAAGGTGCGGTAAGGCACAAAGGCTTTGAACTTGCCGGATTGATACAAACCGTTATTTACATCCGCTACGTTTTCCCAAACACGGGCATAAAATGCAGCACCCAGCACGATCTTACTGGCTGGTACGCCTTTGCCAAGAAGGTACTGAATGGCATGGTCGGCAGACTCTTTATTTTCCGTTGTGCTGTACAAGGGTGTATGATGGCCGGTGACGGTAGAAAAACCACTCACCAGGTCGTAGGTCATCATGTTTACAAAACTTACCAGGGGCATCACTGCCTGCCAGTCAACCGATTCATCCAAAAATTTCTGAAAGCCGCCTGCGGCAAAGGTGATGGTAGCGTTTGCGCCCAGTTCGCGGCGCAAGTCTTTTACCAGTTCGGTGAAATTGTTCCGGTCTTCAGGCTTGAACGTGTGACCAGGATAGCCTTCAATGGCCGGGTATTCCCAGTCCAGGTCAATGCCATCGGTTTTGAGGTAGCTGTTCATTTCTTTTACAGAACGGGCAAATGCCTTTCGGCCGGCATCGGTGCCAAACACATCGGAGCAGGGCGCACAGCCGCCCCAGCCGCCAAGCGACAGCAGCACTTTCAATTGTGTGTTCTTTTTTTTCAGGCTTACCATCTTTTGAATCAACAGGGTGTCTTTACGCGAGGACAGGTGAAAACGGTTGCCCTGCACATGACCAAAGCAATAAATAAGATGGGTCATTTGCCGTACATCAAAACTGTCCAGCCGCTCCGCAGTTCCGGAATAATAGGAGATAACAAAAGGCCTGACCTTGCTGGCTTGCTGCGCCATACCTTGCAGGGTAAACAAAAGCAAAGAGAATAGCAAACTGATTGAACGCATAGTGGCTGGGTTTTACTGATTGAAGTAAGAACAATTATGGCATTGACCCAACACCTGTATCGCGGCATTTAGTTTTAACTTGTCACCGCTATGATCTACGATCCAGCCATCATCGAGGAATTGCGCCTTTGGGAAAAGAAAATGACCCGGAGGCCGTCTGTTGCCGGTTACCTCAGCAAGGCGGTTCAAAACCGTATCAACCGGATCATTCCGGAGCAGGTACATAAAGCAGTTACTACTGCCATCAAGCAAATGGTGCGGGGTGTACTGTTTGGAGCCGGGTATATTGGCAAAACCTATCCACCGCCCTCATCCCTTACAGAGCGGGAAATGCTGGTGGAGCAACGGATCAAATTTTACCAGACGGCAGCAGCCACCGAAGGTGGCATTACCGGGGCAGGGGGCATCCTGCTTGGGCTAGCCGATTTTCCCCTGCTATTGGGTTTTAAACTGAAGATGCTTTTTGATATCGCAGGCATGTACGGCTTCGATGCATCGGACTACCGCGAAAGGGTTTACCTCCTGCACATTTTTGAGCTGGCATTCAGCAGCCAGCAACACCGGAAGCTGGTATTTGAAAAAATGAGGGATTGGGATCAAAAGAAAACAACGCTTCCGGAGGATGTACATGCCTTTGACTGGCGTTCATTTCAGCAGGAGTACCGGGATTATATTGACCTGGCAAAGATGGCGCAACTGGTACCGGGAATTGGAGCAGTTGTGGGTGTGGTAGTCAACTACCGTTTGCTCCGGCAGTTGGGAGACACGGCCAGGAACGCCTACCGGATGCGGCTGCTACCGCAGGCTTAAACGGCGTGAACCATGCGCACATGCAGCTGTAAACTGGTTTTACCCGTATAGAAACTCCAGGTCATTGATCTCAAACATTACTTCGCCGTGCACCATGATGGTAATGGCATTGTATTGATGCGGGTGATCCAGTTTTTCGGAATAAAGAATTTCTGTTTCCAGCCCGTTTTCGCAGAGGATGTTGGGAACAATTTCAAGAAAAAGGCGGCCATTAGTGGACTGGTCTTGGAGCTTTTCGAACCGGGGCTCCAGCATGGTATTGTTAACGCAGATCTCGCCAATAACATATAGGGTTGCAGTGGTAGATTCGGTGGTATGTTCTATATCAACCCAGGCTTCCCAGAGGTCGATGTTATGCATTGTGGTGTTTACGGTCATGGTTAAGTATTGTAGCACGAATGTAGGTTAGGGCGGTGTAAAGAAGCATGTGGTTAATACTTGGTTTGGATAGGTATTTTTACGTATAAATGTAGCCTGTTTTTGTTTATGAAGGTGTAGTATAAATATCGCGGCTGTTGCCTTGCGGTAAAACAATAGCCCCGGCAGATGCGGGGCTATTGTTTTGATTTGTGTTCTTATATAAAACCTGAAGGGCTTTGTGCACTCCGGGTTTAGGCTCCTTTAAGATTCCTCAGCGTAAGCGCTCACCGGCTCGCAGGTACACTGCAGGTTGCGATCGCCATAAGTGTTGTTTACCCGGTTAACCGAAGGCCAGAACTTATTCAGCTTAACGTAAGGCAGGGGGAATGCTGCCAGTTCGCGGCTGTAAGGTTTGTGCCACTCGTCGCTGCACACCTGGAACTGTGTATGCGGTGCATTCTTCAGCGGGTTGTCCTTGCGGTCGAGTGCACCTTCCTCAATCATCGCAATCTCGCGGCGGATGCTCAGCATGGCATCGCAGAAGCGGTCCAGTTCTTCCTTGTCTTCGCTCTCTGTAGGCTCAATCATGATGGTGCCTGGTACAGGGAAGCTCATGGTAGGCGCATGGAAGCCATAGTCCTGCAGGCGCTTGGCCACATCTTCTGCCTCGATTTCTGCGCTCTTCTTAAAGGGACGCAGGTCTACGATGAACTCGTGTGCACACTCGCCGTTATGGTTGGTGTACAGGATATCGAATTGATCTTTCAAGCGGGCACGCATATAGTTGGCGTTGAGGATCGCATACTCGGTAGCCTTGCGAACACCATCAGGACCCAGCATACGGATGTAGGCATAGGAGATCAGGAGGATGGATGCGGAGCCAAAGGGGGCTGCCGATACCGAACCGGTATTGCCTTCGTTCACATGACCGGGGAGGAAAGGAGCGAGGTGCTCTTTCACACAGATGGGGCCCATGCCGGGACCACCACCGCCGTGCGGGATAGCAAAGGTCTTGTGCAGGTTGAGGTGGCAAACATCAGCACCGATCAAACCAGGCGCAGTCAAACCAACCTGTGCGTTCATGTTGGCGCCATCCATATATACCTGTCCGCCATGCTCGTGGATGATGGCCGTGATATCTTTCACGGTTTCTTCATACACACCATAGGTGCTGGGGTAGGTGATCATAATACCCGAAAGGTTGGCGGAGTGCTGCTCGGCTTTTGCCTTCAGGTCTTCAACGTCGATATAACCATTCTCCAGTGCTTTTACTACTACGACTTTCATACCTGCCATTACCGCCGATGCAGGATTGGTGCCGTGTGCCGAAATGGGAATCAGCATCACGTTGCGGTGGTGGTTACCACGGCTTTCGTGGTAGCCTTTGATGGCCAGCAGGCCGGCGTATTCGCCCTGCGCACCGCTGTTGGGTTGCATGCTGCAGGCATCGAAAGCAGTGATCTCGCAGAGGTAGCGACTCAGTTCCTTTACCATGTACTGGTAACCACCGGCCTGCTCCTTGGGAGCAAAGGGATGGATTTTAGCCCAATGGCTCCAGCTCAGGGGAATCATTTCAGAAGCGGCGTTCAGCTTCATGGTGCAGGAACCCAAAGAGATCATGCTGTGGTTCAGCGACAGGTCTTTGTTCTCCAGCATTTTGATATAACGCATCATCTGCGTTTCGCTGTGGTGGCTGTTAAACACCGGGTGCGTAAGGAACTCCGACGTACGGGTCAACGCAGAAGGAATATGTTCCAGCGTAGCATTGTGCTCGATCTGGAAAGCCACGGGGTCTACATCGTTTACAAACGAATTGATTACATCGAAGAGATCGGTTGTAGCCGTGGTTTCATCGATGGCAATGCCAATGTGCTGGTTGTCGTAAAAACGGAAGTTGAGGTGCTGGCGCTCTGCCTTTTGGCGGAACGGTGTCACATCATCAACCTTGATCACCACAGTATCAAAGAAGTTGTTATGCACTACTTCAAAGCCCAGTTCACTCACCTTGTTGGCAAGGGTTTGCGCCAGCAGGGCAATGCGCTTGGCAATATTAATTAAGCCATCGGGACCATGGAACACGGCATACATGGCAGCCATATTGGCCAGCAGTGCCTGCGCGGTACAGATGTTGGAAGTGGCTTTCTCACGCTTGATGTGTTGCTCGCGGGTTTGCAGCGCCATGCGCAGGCAGCGGTTGCCCTGTGCATCGATGCTCACCCCAATGATGCGGCCAGGCATGTTGCGTTTGAATTCGTCTTTGGCTGCAAAGAAAGCAGCGTGCGGACCACCGTAACCCAGGGGCACACCAAAGCGTTGTGCCGAACCAAAAGCCACATCGGCACCCAGCTCACCGGGAGGCGTGATGAGGGTAAGCGCCAGCAGGTCGGTAGCCATGGCAATATAGGCACCTACTGCGTGTACACTTTGTACAAAGCCACGATAGTCTTCGATAGAGCCTTTGTCGTTGGGGTATTGCACCAGCGCACCAAAATAGGTTTCATCCAACTGCGCCTGGCGGTAGTCGCCAAATACCAGTTCGATGCCCAGCGGTGTGCCGCGGGTTACCAGCAGGTCCTTGGTTTGGGGGAACGTATCATGGTCCACAAAGAATTTGGGACGGGTGATGTTTTCGCTCTTGTTGAGGAAAGAGAAGAACATGGCCATGGCCTCGGCGGCGGCAGTGCCTTCATCCAGGAGGGATGCGTTGGCAATAGGCAGCGCGGTGAGGTCGCTTACCATGGTTTGATAATTCAGCAGGCTTTCCAGTCGGCCCTGGGCGATCTCGGCCTGGTAGGGCGTATACTGCGTATACCAACCTGGATTCTCGAAGATGTTGCGCAGGATCACGCTGGGCGTGATGGTATCGTAATAACCCTGGCCGATGTAATTTTTAAACACCTTGTTCTCCAGCGAAACTTCCTTGATGTGCTGGAGGTACTCGAACTCGCTCATGGGAGCAGGCAGGTCGAGGCTCTTGTTCATCCGGATCTCTGCGGGTACGGTGCTGTCGATCAGTTCCTCGAGGCTTGATACACCAATCACGCGGAGCATTTCCTGCATCTGCGATTCATCGGGACCAATATGCCGGCGCTGAAACTCCGTTGCTTGTCTTTCCAAAAAGCTCATATAAAGGGGTGCTTTATTTAAGGTGCCAAAGTTACACCCTTGCACCAACACTTTCCGGCGTGCTAAAGTTGTGATTTGTTAAGAGTTGTGCATAAAAACGATGGTGTTAAAGCTTTGTAGGCGAAAACCTTTTTTCATGCAACAAATTCCAGGTTAAAGTTGCTTTCATTTAGTAATCGGGAAGCTTTTTTAGATAAAAGTAGAGCTGCCGGTTAGATAATTTATTTCCTATTAAAATGGCTTTGTTGGGTAAAACAGCGGCTGTTGTTGTTCCTGCTTTATTGGGGAGTTATTGCTTTTCAGAGCTTATCTCGGGATCAGGTCGGTAGGTAAAATGATGGCAAAAACATTTCGGTTGCCCCGGCTGAAGCCCGGGTCGAGCAGGTAGCTGTAACGAATGCCTATGGATGTTTCCAGTTGGTTCATGAGCTTCAGGTCGAAAAACAACTCTGTGCCGGCACTACGCAGTCTCCGCCTATCCGCCTGATTGTATTGCCATACCTCCGAATAGTCATAATAGAGGTTGGAGCGCAAGCGGAGCAGGTATACCAGGCCGCCAAATCCCCAATCGGGATAGGCAATAGGAAAATGGTAGTTGGCCGACACCCGCCACATACGTGGTAAGTAGTAATCAGCATAACCCCGTGCATTGGCAAAGCGGTTGGAGAAAAGTGCCAGTGCCGTATCGGTTGCCTGTACCGCACCTGAAAGCACGAGGCTATGGTTGCGCCAGGAGGGGAGGTACAGCTGTCCGCTGGCCAGCCATTGGTATCGGTTGCCACCCAGTTGATGGCGGTAGGATGGCGAAAGGGTATAACCCAATTTTGGAAAAATATGCTGCCTTGCCCTTGGCAGGTACTGGCTCCAGCTGATGGCATGCGCCAGGTAGGTGCGGTTGCGGGCAAGAAAAGGATTTTCTTTATGCTGGGGCATCAGCCTGTTGAAATTGATGCTGCTGCCAAACCGTAAAATTTTGTAGGTCTTGCCTTGCGTAAAGTTGAGCGGTATGGTATAACCCGCCCTTGTTTCCCATTGTTGAAAAACCTGGGTGCCCCGGGTTGTACGCAGTTGCCTGTTAAAAGTGTAATCGGCACCGGCAGTAAGTACGGGGTAAAACCCGCCATATGCCAGGTTGGCCCCAAATGCATGGGAACGTTCGTTCTGGTTGTAGCGGTAAAAGGCCGATGCATCCAGGGTGTTGAGGATATTATTGCTTAGGGCAGTAAAACTCAGTTCGGGATCTTCGTAAAAAGGGCGCCAGCTGTGCAGGTTCAGCAACCCGGTTCCTTTTGCATACCGGCTGGTTGCAAAACGCTGGGTTTCTGTTTGCAACAGGTTGATGCTGTCCCCGGCAACTGCGAAGCGGGGCGACACACCGGCCAAAGCCTCTTTTGAAAGCGGCACACCCTGCACCGGGAAGCCCTGGATGCGCAATCCATTAACTGTAAAATTGGAAAACAAAAGACTATCACCATGTACAGAAACAAAGTAATTGCCTGTGGAGGCCCTCGTGTACCTGCTTAGTTGGTCATTTGTCACATCGTAGGCATACACATCGTCACTGCCCGATGCCGATGCGCTGAAGAAGACCTTTTTTCCCTGGACAAATGGATAACCCATGGCGTTGAACCCGCCATAAACAAGAATCTGCTGCTTTCCGGTTTGGAGGTCCCATTGGTGCAGGGCCACCGAACCATTGCGCCTGCGGTGTACCACCACGATATGATCTTCATCCAAAAAGCGGGGATGGAAAAAGAAGGTGCCTTCGCCTACCACCAGTTCCTGCAGCAGTGCCCCGGTGTTTGCATTCAATATGTGCAGGCGGGTTCTTGTTGCCGAATCCACATGTACCGCTACGATCTTTTTGCCTGAAGGCGAAAGGTCGGGGGTAAAGTAACGGGCTTTGCGGGTTAGGGTGCGTTCTTTCCGGGTAGCGATATCCAGCAAAACAATATTGCTATAGTCGGTCAGGTTCCAGCGTGGATCAGTAGCATATGCCGTGTAGGCGATGGTGCCATTGCGGTAGCTTAGCCAGTTTTCGCTGCTGATGTCGCGCAAATTGATGATATGCGTGCCCTTGGCATCCTGCAACATAAAACGCGAAAGCGAGCGATAAGTTTGTTCCAGGTACAATAATGAGTCTTTACCAATAGCCATGGGAAAGTACTGGTTGCGTACCAGGCCCGCAGGTTGGCTGCGTTTTTCTACCTCGGCCTCTTGCTGGTAATTGGCAAAAGCGTCCGCAACAAAGGTCCGGAAGCTTTTACCCGTATGTGCTTTTATTGCCGAACGCATGGGTGTGGGCAAACGCCTGAAAGCACTGGCATCGGCAATAACCTTTTGCCAAAAATCTTCGCCATAAGTTTTATATCCAAAATTGGCGAGCAGGTAACCAAACTGGTAGTGGTTGGGCACATAGTCTTTCAGCGAGCCGTTCATCCACTTCATCAGGCTGTAGTCGCGGCCCGCTTCCCAGATGCTGAGCGGGCCACTGGTGAAATAAGGGGTGCGGCCGCGGCCCTGTGGTGTAAGCGCTGTTTCGGCATGTACGGCATCGCCTTCAAAAAACCAGTTGGGAACCGTTAATGCGTTGGCCAGTGCCTGTCCTTCTTCTCCCAGCACAACGCGGAAGGCTTTGGTAAGTCCCCGGTACATGTTGTTGTACTGTTGCACATGCCGGTACTCGTGTATGGCCAGTTGCTCGTGGAAGGGAATGGCGCCCTGCTCAAATAGGTCGGAGCCGGGAATGAGGTAATACTCGCTACGGAAGGGGCCCAGGCCCACGTATCCATTGGCAAGCGTGGTATTGTTGTGCAGTACAATGTTGATCTTTTGCAGGCGGTTGCCCAATGCTGTGGGCTTTGTTGCCGCCATGCGGTGCACCAGTGTGGCTACCCTTTGAGCCAATGCTTCCGATGGCGCCTGGAAAATAATGCGGGCAGTGTCGGTGTTAATCTGCTGCCACCGGGTGTAGGGCGAAAAGCCGCCAAACTGTTGGGCAAAACTTTGGGTACAAATCAATAGCAACGCCAGGGTAAGCCGCACCATAATCATCGGGGTTGATGATTGAAGATAACCAGAACCGGAGATTTGTATGATTAGAAATGATTTGTAAGAACCTGTGATTTGCAGAATTGGGAAAGATGAATAGGAAGGGTTGATTGATGATTATTATTTATTGAATATTTGTTTCAAGCCTGTTCAGCAAGCTGGCTTGCTCAAAACAAATAATGGAGCATTCTTTAAGCCCAATACCTAATACCTAATCACCAATCTCAAATTCCCTCACCCCACTTCCTTCCAGGTATGATCGGCCAGCAATTGCACAGCGGCTACGTGGCGGTTGTAGGGCATGGCGCCGCCCCACTCCCTTGGTGAGATCAGGGAAAGGATATGGTTGCCGTCGTTCTTTTCATATAAATAATACACTTGGCCGATTTCTGGTTTGAAGGAAAGCTTTGCGCTGTAAATCATCATCGAAAGCTCCTTTCGTTTGTGGATTTCCTGTGCCTGCATGGCTAGCAGTTCCACCTGCTTTCTGATCTGCTCCAGTTGCATGTTGGTCTGCTCCTCCATGGCAGTTAGCGCCTTGTGTTTGATAACTCCTTCCTTGGTGGGCCTGATTACCGCACCTGACACGGACGCAGCATAGGGCAGTACGCTCATTTGTTTATGGTACAGCTCTGTGTTGGTGAAAGCCTTCCCATCAGGCTTTTGTCCTTGCTGCATTACTTTAAGGTAGCCGTTGGGTTGAATTTCGTGTGCAATGTGAAGCACCTGGGTGCCTGCACGAAAAAAAAGCAGGTCAAAAGAGATAGAGTCAATTATCTTCACCTCTACGCTATCTGCTATTTCAGGATAGGGAAAACAATGTGGTGCGCCGTCCGCAATTACTTGGTACCTCGTGCTGAAACCTTGTTGCTCCAGGGTAACCCAGCTATGGCTTACAGAAAGCAGTTTTTCTCCTTCCACACTTTCCAGTTGGTACAAACCGCTTTGTGGCCTGCTGCCGTCTTCATAACTACCTTTCTCCGGAAACAACTGCCAGCTGCCTAAAAAGTTATATAACTGTACCATGTGGATGGGTAAACAACAATAGAAGAAGAATAGTTCGGAACCGCAGATTTGTATGGTTAAAAATGGTTTTTATAGATGTGGTTTTTCTACTTCTAATTGGATCTGTATTCGTTTGATTTTACAAGAATTTTCGGAGACTAAAGCTCTCGAACAAATGTTAGGCTAGAGTCTGCCGGTTAAATTGTACCGAAATATCGATGTTCAATTTACCTTTTATGCATATTCCCGCTTTATCGTTAACGCTCCTGTATGATTATAATTCTTGGTAATCATTTTTAATCATACAAATCAGCGGTTCAGTTCTTTTTCCATAACAATAAACTCCAATTGCTGTTTAGGTAAGCCAAACTTAGGATCATTGGGAAAAGGTTGTTTTTCACCCGTTGGGTGGTAGCCATGTCGTTGGTACCACGCAATAAGCGTGTCTCTGACGCTTATTACTGTCATCCGCATTTTGTAAATACCACCCTTTTTTGCCAGGTCTTCGCCTGCATACATTAACTGCTTGCCAATACCGCTGTTTTGCAATTGTGGGTTCACGGTCAGCATACCCAGGTACATAGCATCGGGTTGCTGCTCCAGGTAAACGCAGCCTGCCAGGGCTCCTGCCTGGTCTGTAGCTTTCAGAATGGTCGCCCCGGGTTTGTTCAGGATATCGTTCAGGCCTGCTGCTGTGATGCGGATGCCGTCGAGCAGGTCGGCCTCAGTGGTCCAGCCGGCCCGGGAGCTGTCACCCCGGTAAGCGCTGTTCACCAACTTATCCAACTCCATTATGTCTTGCTTGGTTGCTGCCGAAATGGTGAATGTTGTAGACATGGCGCGAAGATAAAGTGCGCAGAAAAGAAAGAGAGCCGCATGCGGCTCTTCGGAAGTTTCCTGGGTGCGACCTTGATTGTTCACAGGAATGGATCCATATTATATGATGTGCACCGGGTGATGCACAATGATCAGGATGCTAAGTCTTTCAAACTGCTTACCAGAACATAAAAGATAGCGCCAATAAAGGTCAGTATCAGCACCATCACGGTTATGGTGGCACCCCAGTTGAAATCATCTTTGTTTTCAATTACCTGAAAAGTACGCACGGTGTCTTGCTGCTTCATGCTTCGTGTTTTTATTGCCTATAACGATATAGGCACAAAAGCATGCCGCTTTTAATTCCTGTTTAAACTTCAAGAATATCAAGGGTAAGGTGGGGAGGGGCGACCTCAATACGTGGTGTATTGGCTTGTATATAATAAAAAACAGCCTTGCATGATAAGGCTGTTAATTCTTTCGGTCGCAGTTGGGCGGTTGGATCAATGCCGGATTAAGCAGGACTGTTCAGCAACAGGTACAAACTTGCTGCACCAAAAAGTACAAAGAACAGGATCAGGAAAAAAGCGATCTTGTTTTGGATCTGTTTGAAGCTAGGTTGTTCCATGGGGCGGGATTTATAGTTTTTCATAATGACCGTTTTTGTTCCATTAGGGGAATAACGTGCCATTTTTACTAAAACGGCTCAAAGGTAGGCGCTCTTTAGTGTATGGGCAAGTTTTAAACTTAGAGGGTTATTGCCCGTTGGCATTCTTTTTACTTTTGCGCTCTTATGTATGCGCGTAACGAAGCTTCACAAATAAGACAGGAATTCTGGACCGCCTTTGGGTTATACATGCATCCCGTGCTTTCTGCTGAAGGAGAAAAAATCAATTGGGTCAATTATAAAACAGGTGAAAAGAACCTTCATTTCCGCATGGATGCCGGGAACCGTTCTGCCTTAATTGCCATTGAACTCCGCCACCACGATGATGGTTTGCGACAGATTTACTACGAACAACTGCTGCAATTAAAACCCTCATTAGAAGCACACCTTCAGGAAAGCTGGTCCTGGGAGCCTGCGTTTACCGACGATCACGGTCGCACCATCAGCAGGGTGGTGCTGGAACTGGATGGTGTAAGCGTGATGCGCAAGGACGATTGGCCAAAACTGGTTTCATTTCTAAAGCCGCGCATCATTGCGCTCGATGCATTCTGGAGTGAGGCCCGGTACTTTTTCGAAGCTTTACGTTCTTAAGAATTCTCTTTGGTGCGGTGACAAATGATTTCTATTGAAAAGCTGAATGCAAGGGCAAAAGCAATGGCCTGCCACAGCGATTGTTCTTTAACAAAGGAAACGATCATCATAATAAAGCAAAACAAGCTTACCATCACGGTAAGGGCGTTCTTTTCGGAGAAATACTTTTTCATGTATGGTAACGATTGTGGTGGTTTTCTTAAGTGAAGCAAAAATACTTGGGGATATTATTGAATGTATTGCCGGATCGGCAAAGACGGAATTTTTATCGGCAAAGCTTTGTTAAAGCCAGTTATTGCTGGGTTTCAGCCTGTTGTTGTTTTCCGAATGGCATTGCGTAAATTGGTTGGCTAATCATTTCCCATGCGATACCTTGCCACAACCATGATTTTACTTGTTTGTATGGCTTTTGTGCCTGCAACACGTTTGCAACAAAAAGTAGCAGGTGCTTGGATTGGCCAGGAAAACGGGGTTACACATGTTTTACTGGTAACAGACAATTACCTAAGCCTGACTGCTTACAATCAGGAAGATCGATTGTTCCTGTATACGTTAGGCGGACCGGTGCAGGTAAAGAAAGATCAATTGGAGCTAACCTGCGAGTTCCACTCCCTGGACACTACCAAGGTTGGTACACCTTTACTATTGCCCATGCGCTTCAATAAGGAAATGCTTACGGATGTTGAAGCACCTATATATAATAATGTAGCGTTGCCAAAAAAATGGAAGCAATTGGATTATGGTACTTCGGGTTTATCTGGTAATTGGCAGATTACAAAAAGAATGCAGGAGGGTAGCCTGCAAACCATTCACCAAACAGGATCACGAAAAACAATTAAACTGCTAACAGGTACCAGGTTTCAGTGGGTAGCTATTGATCCGGGTGCAAAAGGCTTTTACGGAACAGGTGGTGGTGAGTACACCTTTAAGGAGGGTAAGTACACCGAGCATATCGCATTCTTCTCCAGGGATAGCAGCAGGGTAGGGGCAAGTCTTTCGTTTAATGGGAAATTGGAAAATGGAGCGTGGCATCACAGTGGAAAGAGTTCCAGAGGCGATCATATATATGAAGTGTGGACTAGAAAATAATGAAATGGACATCAGGTGTTCAGTTCAAGCAATAATTATAGCCCAATAAACTATTAAGAACTTATTTAGAAACGCTTGATTGTTGGTAATGTTACGCTCCCTATCTTTGCAC
>NZ_MTFE01000010.1:4020490-4020978 GCF_001953305.1 Cnuella takakiae | reverse complement strand
TGCACTCTTCATCTTCACAAATCTTTTTAGAAAATACTTCTACAAACCTTTGGAACGGTAGAGTGAATGTGTGTACCTTTGCAGGCCATTCGAATGTGAGTGGAGCAGTTCTTTAAGTGGTTGATGGATAAAGTGTTAAGCTCTTCTAAAAAGCTCTTTTTTGAAAATAAAACTTCAAAAAAGATTTGGCTGGAAAGCTGCAATACTCCTATCTTTGCCCTCCGCTTTTAGCGAACAACACACCAGTTCTTTACATCTTTTATCGCCCCTGTTTTGGAAAAGAAAAGAAGCTTACAGCTTCAAAATACTTTTGAAAAAACATTTGGCTGGTAAATATCAAACCTCTACCTTTGCACTCCGCTAGCGAAAACGTTGCGGCAGTTCTTCGGAAAGAGTAGTAGAAAAGTGGGGCATAAGGCCTTAAGGTTCACAACCTTGACACTTACAAAAGCATCTGTGGAATCTGCACTAATCAGTGCAATCTGCGA
>NZ_MTFE01000010.1:3970761-4015245 GCF_001953305.1 Cnuella takakiae | reverse complement strand
AGGTAACTGCCATAATCATTTACAAAGGCCCCGACTGTAGCAATACAGTGCGGGGCTTTTTATTTTGTATACCCTATTGAGGCAAATTTTATTACTGCCTATTTCTTTTTGTTTGCGATTGCTGCTAATGTTTCATTTATCCATTTTTTATCCAGCCATTTACCATTAATCATAACTCCTTCGATAAGCTTGGTGTGCTGTATATTCTCCAGGGGATTAGCACCTAACAATACCAAGTCGGCAGGTGCGCCATTTTGTATAGTGCCCATTTTTTGATTACCATAAAATGTACCAACGTTAACCGTGCCGCAAGACAATGCCTGGTAAGGCGATAAACCTGCATCTACTAAGTACTGCAACTCGTGGTGAACCGAAAAGCCCGGAACATTGAAGACCTGTGGCGCATCAGATCCCAATAAGAGCCGCACACCATTCTGCTGGCAGGCTTTGATCAATTTTCTGCGCAGTTCAATATATCGTGGCATATTGTTCCTTTGGTAGGAAGAACTGCCTTCCATATTGTTTTTGGTATTAAGCCAATTTGCAACGGTTTGTTTATCCATGTACTGCATTTCAGGTTCTTTGCTTCTTTCAGCAGCACTATGCTCTGGCGAAATCCATCTTTCGGCTAAAGCTTGCGTAGGTACTACCCAAACCTTTTTTCTTTGTAGTTCCGTCATCAATTTTTTTACATGCACAGTGTCTGCTTCCATAAACAGGTTGGATCCAAAAAATCCATGTGCGCCTTCTGCAAATCTTTCCTTCCCGGGTACTAAGGCCTCTAACATACCATCCAAATGATCAATAGTCAATAATCCCAAGTCAACAGCATTCCAGATGCCAACATCCGAAGGCACATGTCCTGCAAAGGGCAACTTCACTTCCTTAGCTTTTTTACTGAGCGCCTGAAAGGCTTTCAGCTTGATGCCCGGGTGAATTTTGATAAAGTCATAACCCACTAATTTTTGTTCCTGCACCAGCTGTATGGCTGCTTCTGGTGTTGGCACACTGTTGCCATTAGCCGAAGGGCCAGAAGTATAAAAGGAAGGGCCCTGGACTTCGCCTTTTCGAATCTTTGCTTTTAGTTCCAGGTGTTTTGGATGTCCCAGCATTCCCCTGATATGCGTTACACCATTTGCAAGGAACAATAAAAGCACTTCTTTCATTGGTTCCAGATTATTAACAGGTGGCACATGAGCATGCATCTCCGCTAAGCCAGGCACCAGGTATTTACCTGCACCATTTATGATTAGCGCGCCTTGTTGTGGCTTGTATTTTCCGGCAGGGCCAATTGATGCAATAGCGCCTTTCCTGATCACAACATCCTGGTTGGTGATGACTTCTTCTTTGACCATCGGGAGCACATGTACTGATTGAATGATTGTCTCCTGGGCCTGCTGCCCACTGGCTTTGATGGCTTGCACAAGCATCAGCAATAGCAAACAGGTTAACAATGGCATTGGTTTCATAACAGGAATGCTTTTGGTTCTATTAATGTACTATTTATACTGCGTCACCTTTTCAGGGTAGTGACTGAATTTTGAAGTAAATAGCTAATATTCCTGTATCCTGTAGGGTTATCACTTCATGCAACTAGGGTTATTACTGTGCATGCTCCTGTTAGTAATAATTTATTAAATGAGTGTAAATACCTAAAATGGTAAAATTTGATCAATTAAGGAGGAAAATGGTTTTAAATACCAATAGTTTGCAATGAAATTCTATGAGCAACCATAATCCTAAACATGAATCCTTCCGTACTTATAGTAGAAGATTCGCTGCTTGACCGTCATTTTTTCAAAACCTGCCTCGCACAGGATTTCAACCTGAACTTTGCTAGCAATGGTCTTGAAGGCTTGCAAATGCTACGCACCTTTAAGCCTGACCTGATAATTACAGATGTGATGATGCCCGAATGCGATGGTCTTCATTTTGTAAACCAATTACGCAAAGAGTACCCCCAAAACGATGTCCCCATCATTGCTGTTACAGGTAGTACCGACCAGGCCATTACAGAAGCCCTCCTTGCAATGGGCGTACTGGGCCTGGCACACAAGCCATTAATGCCCAAACCATTTTGCCAGCAAATGAAGAACCTGGTGAATCTGCGCCAGCAGATCAGGCAAATGGCAAAGGAAGAAAAGGTACAGCCTGTACTGCGGCGGGTGCCCGAAGATGATTTCATTAAAGATTTCGACACGGTAGTACAGGATTATATCCCCGTGCAGGAAGTAAGCCTGGGCGAAATCGCCCGCAAACTCAATGTGAGCATACCTACATTATTGCGCAAGGTAAAACAGCACTATGGCTGTTCGCCCATGAAGTTGATCAGCGATGCAAAACTGGAGCAGGCCCATCGCTTGCTCCAAACCGAGCAACTCAGTGTAAAAGATGCTGCATTTGAAACAGGTTTTGTGTCCACCAGCTACTTCATAAAAGCGTATAAGAAAAAATACGGTAAAACACCGGGAACTTTACTCATCCGAAATTGAACATATACTACAATGCTTATGATCACCTAGGGCTATTTACTTAGTGTTAGTAGTTTTACTTTTACAGCGTAGAAGTAGAACTACGAATACCCTTGAATAAAACCCTTCGTCATATTGTTTCCCTGTTGTTGCTGGTGCTGTTGGGCACGGTAGCAAATGCGCAGGCTACAATTGGTGCCAACAAAGCGCCAGACAAGGATGCGGTGCTGGAACTGGTAAGCAGTACAAAAGGTTTACTGCTGCCCCGGGTAGCACAGGCTGCACGACCCGCCAACCCAACATCGGGTTTGGTAATTTTCAACACTACCAGCAATGTGCTCGAATACTTTAATGGTACTGCATGGGTTGCGCTGCAATCGGGACAGGCTGCAGTGGGCAGCAACACCACTGCCATTCGGCGCGAGTCGCTGGCATCGCCCTTACAGCTTACCCTAACTGACGACATCGTTGTTTGTACCAATACTATGGGCGGCCAGGTAGTATTGCCAGCTGCTGCAAGCCAGAAAGGAAAAGCGTACAGGATCAAGGTAGCCGGAAACGGCACCGTGGTAGTACGCAGCCAGGATGGTGCCTTGATTGATGATATTACCCTATATGAAATACCGGGGGGAGCCAAGCTTTCCCTGCAGTTCGTTTCCGACGGACAACAATGGAACGTGCTTAACTAACAATCCGTATATATGAAAAGAATTCTACCCTTAATGGTGGCTGCCATTGCTATAGGTAATGCTGCCCAGGCACAAGGCCAACTAGGACAGCTGGTGCGCAACAGCAGCGGTGGTTCCGGTCTTCTTATTTTAAAGCCAAGCCAAACAGGTACCAGCACCTATACCCTTGGTGGCCCTACCGGTAATATTATTACCAGCCACCTCGACCAGGTGAACCTGCTTACAGGCGCAAGTTCGGGTACTTTTAGCGTAAATGGTACCGCAGGTACCCCCAACATTACGCTTACTTCGCTGGGCGGCACAGCCCGTACCTCCATTACCAGCGGCTACGACCGATTGTTGCTGGCCAATAGCACCGGTTTGGTGGATGCCGTAAGCATCAACGACGTAATCGGTTCTTCGGCATGGCGCCTTGCGGGCAATGGTACCACCGATGCATGGAATGGAACTGCCGGAGCCTTTATGGGTACTACCAGTGCTCAGCCTCTTAGCATCGCTACTACCAACAGCACCGCGCAGGCCATACAGTTTTACACTGGTAACAGCGGTGCTAATCTCCGGATGATTATTGGTGCAAATGGAGGTGTAGGTATTGGCCTCTCGGCTGCACCCACCCAAAGCTTTGCGGTAGGTACGGGCACTACTACCAACTTCAGTGTTGTCGGTGCCACAGGTAATACTTCAGTAGGAGGTACCCTCGATGTAACCGGGGCAACCACAATTACAGGTGCATTGAACGCCAACGGCAATGTGGCGGTAAATACCAACAAGCTTACCATTGATGCCGCTACGGGTAATACCGCCATCGCCGGTACGCTGAACACTACCGGTCTGCTGACCGCTGCAGGAGGTGCAACCGTTAACGGCAACACCGTTGTAACAGGTGTAACCAATATCAACTTTACAGGCAGCAATGCCACCACTATTGGCAACCTCAGCCTGGTAGGTTTGGGAACTGCTTCATCTTCCGACTCAGTTTTGCTGGTAGGTAATACACAGGTAAAGAAAATGGCTGTAAGCACCCTTACCGGTAATGTAACCGTATCGGAACAGTCGCTTACTGCTGCTTATACCCTCACAGCTAACGATTATATGATTTCCTGTACCAATGCAGGTACCGGTACTGTAACCCTGCCCACACCTACAGCTGTAGGTAAGGTATACATCATCAAATCTTCGGCTGCCGGTGATATCACTGTTTCCCGCACTGGTTCGGATACTATCGATGGGGCATCCTCTTATACCATTCCCGGCGGCTCCGGTCTGTCGCTCACCTTTGTGTATGTAGCTTCCGGTAAGTGGGCGGTAGTAGACTAATAATATGCATACCTGGTTACTAAACCAGGCCCTTTGATACACCGGATGCGGCGCTTTGCCAGCACCCGGTGTATTCCATCACCCTGACGCTAACGCAACCTGAAAGGAATGCGGACTATGAAAAATGCTACATCCATGAAAACAACCCTCAATGCTCTGGCAGTGTTGCTTAGTGCAGCGCTGCTGGGCGTTAACCCCGTTCATGCGCAGGGTGTGCTGGGGCAAATGCTGCGCAACAACTTGGGTGGCAGGTTACGTGCTGTACTCGATAACCCCGCGGGGACTACTGGTCAATACACAGCAACTTTCCCGGCAGCTTCGGGTACCTTGTTGCTAAACGAGGCAGGTATTGTAAATTTCAGAACAACAGCAACTGCAACAGAACAACGCTTTTGGAATAGCACCGGAACTTTTTACACCGGGCTGCGTGCCGGTGCGGCAACAGCCAATACTACTTTCACCCTTCCTGTGGCCGATGGCGCTGCCGGGCAGCTACTCCAAACCAATGGGGGTGGACAGTTACAGTGGTTTACCCCTTCCGCCGACTGGACCATAAATGGGAATAATGGTACCAACCCAACAAGCAATTTTATAGGAACAACGGATAACGTGAGCCTGGCTTTTCGCACGGCAAATACCCAGCGCATGGTAATTACAAATGCCGGTCGCGTAGGCATAGGGGTAGCAGCGCCTGCAAACAACTTGGTGGTGCTGGATAATATCGAAGTGCAGCGTGGTGCCTCTACATCAGTTTCATCCCTTACCTTTTCTAATACAGCAAATCAGGGCGATTTCCGGATTGGCGGTGACGGAGGAGATATTTTTTGGCAGGGTGGTGGTGGGCGCAACCTGCAAATGGGAGCTTTCCATGGCATGGTGCTGGCCGGCGACAGACAGGCGAATACAGCGCTTAATTTCCTGACACCCAGTTCTACTACTGGCACAATCAACACAAATGTTCTTGTTCAGAGCCAACGTTCAGGCAGCGTTCCCCTAGCCATTCAGGGTTTCTCTGGTTCATCGGCCAATCTTACCGAATGGCGAACACCAGGTACGAATGCATTGATGAATGTGGTGAATTCTAATGGCAACCTGGGTTTAGGCAATACAAATCCTGTTGAAAAACTGGATATAACAGGCAACCTTAAGTTAACAGGTGCACTAATGCCAGGTGGTGCTGCTGGGTCAGCAGGACAGGTGCTGATTTCCAGTGGACCAGGTGCTGCGCCAACTTGGTTGTCTGTTAATAATTCCAATGTCTGGGTGCATGGTGGTAATACACTTGCTGCACAGCAAAATTTTGGTACCCTTAGTAATCATGACTTACCCTTTATAACCAACACTTCAGAGCGTATGCGTCTTACTACAGCTGGTTTTCTGGGTATCAATACCTCTACACCTTTAGAAGCTTTAGATGTAAACGGTAATATTCGAATATCTGGAGGTAACAAAAGACTGGTATTTCTTACACCAGGTGATGATCCAGATGGGGTGATAGAAATGCGGAAATACGGAACCGCTGCAGAAAACAGTGAAATGCTATTTTTCTCTGGTAATGATCCTGCGGGTAGCTGGGGTCCCGACCGGATTAGAATGGCTACCAATGAATTTAAAATACAAACTACAACCTCCGCTCAAATCAATACCATTGCCTTGGCCGAGGCAGAAAATACTGAAAATACAAGGCTGCTGATAAATAGTGCAGGCAATGTGGGTATTGGTACTGAACAATTTGATGGTACTGCTCCTGAAAAGCTATTGGTAGATGCGGGTACGACAAGTTCTTATAATTTGATCAATGGCCAGGGCTCAATTAATGGCTACCTCCAATTTAATATTCAAAACAATTCAACCGGCAACCTTTCCAGTACTGATATAGTGGCTACAGCTAATAATGGCAATGAATCAACCAACTACATCGACATGGGCATCAATGGTCAAAACTATACTGGTAATTATTTTGGCAGCGCCAATGATGCTTATCTATATAACCTAGGAAATGACCTTTTAATTGGTGCCGGTTCGACAAATAAATCCGTACGTTTTTTAACGGGAGGTGGCAACAAAGCTACAAATACCCGGATGATCATTGATGGTTCGGGAAATGTGGGCATCGGCACCCTAAACCCTATTGATAAGTTAACTGTAGCCGGAAATATTTATCCTACAGCTGATAACACCTATAACTTGGGAAGAGTAGGTAATAGATGGCAAACCGTTTTTGCATATAACTGGAGTAGCCCTTCAGACCTTCGATTGAAAACCAATATTCAATCTTTGTCCTATGGTTTGAATGAGGTATTGGCGCTTCGGCCTGTACAGTACAACTGGAATGTAAATCCAAATAAGGATATCAAATTGGGTCTTATTGCTCAAGAAGTGCAAAAGGTAGTTCCTGAAGTTGTAGAAGGTAATCAGGAAAAAGAAATGCTCTCTATGGATTACACAGAGCTGATCCCCGTCCTTATCAACGCCATCAAAGAACAACAGACTCAAATCGACGATCTGAAAAAAGAAATATCCAAACTAAAGAAAAACAAACAATGAAATCCAATTTGCTCCTGAAAACAGTATTGGCTGCAGCATTTTCGATTGCCGGCATTGCCTCAATGGCCCAGGCACCAAAAACGCCTGCCAAAAGCCTCCACGAAAAGGTTTATTTCCAGGCAAAGGCCCTGGCCGATTTCCCTACAGCCATACAGTCGGTACATTACCTGGTTGCAGAAACAGGCGAAGCCACCAGCCGTTGGAACGATAGCCTGGCCTTGCTTTATTTCCAAAGCGGCGCCTATATCCAAAGCTATACACTGGCTGAAAAAATGCTCCAGCAGGGACCCGCTACCGACCTGCGCCTGGAAATGAAAGCCGCTTCTGCCCGCCGCCTCGACCAGCCGCTGGCTGCCATCGATGGATACAGCCAGCTGTTCAGCCGCACCAATAATGCTTATTATGGTTTCGAGCAGCTGCAGCTTGAGTATGGTATCCGCAGGCTCGCGGAAGCGGTAGTAACTGCTACCAAAGTGCTGAAAGCTGCAGGTACTGCCGACAGCACCAGGGTTTCGGTTCCGCGCCGCGATGGCAAGCAGGTGCAGGAAGTAAGCCTCGTGGCTGCTGCCCGCTTTACGCAGGCCCTTGCTTTTTACGACCTGCACCAGGAGACCAATGCAGCCGATGCCCTCAAGGAAGCCCTTGCTGCCGCACCTGCCTACGAGCTGGCGTTGGACCTGCAGCAAAAACTGAATACCGCCGCTAAAAATTAAAATCATGCGCACTCCGGTTCTGTTCTTATTGTGTTGCTGCCTGCACCTCCTGGTGCGGGCACAGGTGTATATACCTGCAGGCGCACAAAACCAGGTTACCGGAGCCATGGTGGTAGCCGACTCAATCACCAACCAGGGTAAGCTAACCCTGGGCAGCAATGCTCATTTTTATTTTTCCGGAGCCCACTGGGCCGAAACATTCCGCCAGAATACCTACGGGCAGGGATTGGTGCTATTTACCAGTACCCAGCAGCAAACCGTTAGCGGCAACCTGCAATTATACCGTACGGTGGTGAATGGGGCAGGGGTGTCATTTAGGAATGAATTCACCATTGACAGTGCGCTCTACCTGGAGGGCGGAGGGGTAAGTGCCACACTTTTAAAAACCCAGAATGCAGCCTGGATCACCCGCAGGGGTGGTAGCCTCAATGCCAAACCCCAGGGCAATTACAACCTTTCTTACCCGCAGTACCAGCCATTGGTGGCGGGCGCTGAGGCTTTGGGATCAGGATTGCAAAATGTAAACATCGAGAATATTGCAGGTGTCACCATCACCCAGGACCTGGCTGCAAAAGGGCGGATCAGCGGTGTAGGCACCCTGATCTTTGCAGGCGCCCGCCAGCAGGTACTCAGGGCGGATGCGGGTTTTGCATTGGGCCAGTTATTTGTGCAAAATGCGGCAGGCCTGTCTTTATCCTCTTCGGGTAGCATCAGCAATATGCTGCGCCTGGATGCCGGTAAATTGTACCTCAACAACGAACTGCTGACCCTTATGCCGGATGCCGCCATTGAGGGGTACAGCAAAGACCGCTACCTGGTAGCGGGTACCAACCTGGGCAGGGTACGCCGCCTTGGTTTTGCCGGGCAGGAGCTTTTCCCGATGGGCACATCCGAATGGTATTTGCCGGTTACGGTTACCCATACCCAGCCTGCTGATTTTACCCTTGGCCTGTTCTCCGGTATTACGGCCAATGCACTGGAAGGTGGTCCTCCCGCCGAGCAGAAACCTTTTATGGTGGACCTCGTGTGGACAACAGAAACCAGCAATCCCGCCAATACCCGGGTGAACCTGGAATGGCAGCCACAATTGGAAGGATCAAGGTTCAACGAACTGGATTTGGGAATGGTTGGACTGTGGGCATTCAGGGGTGGCTGGCAGTTGCAAAATACAGCCATTCAATACAACCAAACAAGTAGACAAGTGGCGATCCAGTTGCCTACCTCTGGCCGGTTTGCCATCGGGGCCAACGATACCCTCGCTACCAACATGAAACTGGCCCTCACCGCACGCAAGGGCATAAACGGTGAGGCTGTTTCCTTGCAATGGCTTGTAAATATTATGGGTGTACGGAGCGGCAGGTTCTACCTGGAACACAGTACGGACGGAATGCATTTCAGTGCTTTGCAGCAAATACAACCTGTTGGGCTGTCCTATTACTCTGGTTTGCATAGTCAGCCACCAGCCGGAATCAACTATTACCGTGTGGTGTACCAAAGCACCTCCGGGCTGAAAGTGTACAGCAATGTGGCCGTGGTATCCAACTTTGGCGCAAACGATTTCCTGCAAGCATTCCCCAACCCGACACAGGGACCTGTCAACCTTAGGTTCACTACTTCCACACGGGGGCCTGCTGTGCTCCGCATATTCAATGACCGGGGCAGGCTCGTACAATCGAGGGAAGTTCAGTTGGAGGCCGGCGTAAATACCATCCGCACAGATCTGACCATGCTTTCAGCTGCTACCTATATCATTCAGGTGCGGTACGAAGCGGTAAAAGTGATCAAACTGGATGATTAGCGGATAAGGGTGGCAGTGCCTTTCTGTACCATTTTCCTGCCCTGGAAATCCGTTGCCTGCACCATCCAGACATACACCCCAGCCACCTGTGGCTGGCCACCTACGGTGCCATCCCAGCCGCGGCCATCGGGGGCGTTGTACAAAAGCTGGCCCCAGCGGTTGAAAACGGAGAAACGTTCTACCCGGCTGATACCCACTGCTATGGGGCGCAGCAGGTCGTTCAGTCCATCCTGATTGGGGGAGAATGCCGTGGGTACAAATACCTGCGGACCAGTGGCAAAAATCTTTACCAATATAGAAGCCGAATCGGCGCAGCCTTCGGGTGTGTACACCTTTACCTGGTAGCGGATGCCTCCCCCGTAATTGTTGTTAAAGCGGGCAATGGGATTGGCAATATCTGTGGCCGACAATGCCGTTGCCGGGGACCATTGGTACAGTTCGCCACCTGCTGCCTGCAGTTGCAGGCTTTGGCCAAGCACCACGCTGGTATCCCTTCCGGCAAAAGCCCTGATGAGTGGCCGTACTGTTACGATTACAGTATCTCTTGAGGGTTTGGGGCAACCGCTGTTATTGGTTGCGGTCAGTATATAAGCAGTCGTGCCAGCAGGGCGGGCTGTTGACTGCAGGTTTTGCGGGTTAGACAGGCTTTGGGTATTCGACCAGCTAAAGTTTTGCCCATTGGTGCTGCCCTGTAAAAAAGCTTCGGTACCAAAGCAAATGGTTGTGTCGGCGCCGGCATTGCTGATGGGGTAGGGAAGGGTATTGATGGTAATGCTGGCAGTAGCCTGGCAATTGCCAATAGAGGCGGTAAGCTGGTAAATGCTGTTGGCAACAGGGCGGGCGATTGGGTTTGATACATCGGTTTGTTCCAGTCCTGGCGCTGCCTGCCACTGGTAGCGCAGGGCATTGGAAGCAATACGCAGCCGCAAACTGTCGCCACTGCAAATGGTGGTATCTGCCATGGCCACAAGTTGAACTTCCCGCTCTACCATGATGCGTACCGAGTCGCGGTTGCGGCAGCCATTATCATCCAGATCGGCATAGTAGGTACGTGTTATGGTAGGGCGCACCTCAGGGTCGGGAGCTTCGGGGTTTACCATTTCCACAAGCGGCGACCAGCGCAATGCCCCGCTGCCATTTGCCTGCAGGCGCACGCCATCGCTGATACAAATGGTGGTATCCCTGAAGCCGAGGTTTAAAGCTGGTTTGTCAATAATGGCCAGCAGCCTTGTTGCCGTATCGCGGCAACCATTGCTGTTGCTTACCTGCATCACTACCTGGCGGCTGCCGGCACTCCGGTATTGATACTCCGTATTGGGCCGGTTATACTGTTCATCGGAAGAGGTGGCAATGCCATCGTCAAAGTCCCACTGCCACTGGTTGATGCGGCCATATACCGTGGTGCTGCCATCGCGGAAGCGGGTGGGTTTGCCATTACACAATCCTTCAAAATCAAAAGCCGGTTTGAAGCCGGGGTATACCCGCACCAGGGAGGTGTTGGAGTCTGCGCATTCACCATTGCGGTTGATGACCAGCTTCAGGTTGAACAGCCCCGTGTCTCTGAAATCGTAGGCAAAACCCTGCTCCGAACTGCCCGCCAGTTGGCGCCCACTACGGTCCTGCAGCTCCCAGTTGTAGCTCCTGATAAGGGGGCTGTTCGACTGGTTGGATACTACCAGCCTGGTGCTGTCGCGGCATAAGTTGTACTCCGGTTCCAGTGTGGCCGCGGCAATGGTGCAGGAAGCGATAAAGATCTGCAGGTCCTTTCGTTGCGTGGCTATTACTTTACCATTGCGGATTTCGCTTACACATACCGTTACCACGTAGATGCCCTCGCTGGGTGCAATGCCGGTGATGAGCCCCGTGCGGCTATCAATTCGCACCTTATCGCCAAGTGGCGCGCTGCCGGTAAAGCCATTGCCATAAGGTACGCTTTGAAAAGGAGGCGTGGATACGGGCTCGGCGGCGCCCATCCTGAAGGTGCCGCCCTGGTAGGCATCGCAGAAGGCGTAACGCAGCTCGTCCCCGTCGGCATCGGTAGCGGCAAAAGAATAGGTAAAAGCATTGTTGGCACATACCGCCACCAGGTCGTTGCCGGTAAAACGGGCGCTGCTGTTGGCAGGTGCCCCCGGTACTTCGGTGCCCGGTATTTCTCCCATATAAGTAGTGCCCACATTGCTGTAAAAAGGTATGAGGTTGCGGATGCCGCCAATGCGGAACACAAACTGGCTGGCAACAATATAACCGTTGGGCGTGGGTGGCAGGGTAGCGGTGAACTCGTAAAAGCCTACTTCATAACATACCAGGGGTGGGTCGGTAATACACTTGTTGGGGTCGTTGAGTTGCAGGGTAGTTGTGCGGGCAAGCCTTACTTCAATATCCTGAATCCGGTTGCGGTTGCCTTTGTCAAAAATGGAAATGACGGCCGGGTTATTGAACTGCCTGCCGCTGTTGCAGCGCATGAATACTTTTACCGTAATGTTGTACTGGTAGTTACCGCCGGGAGTGCCCATCAGGGTATAGTACAATTCGCCACCAGTGATGTGGTCGGCCCGTGCACTGCGGGGAAGCATCGCCAGAAACAAACACAGGCAAAGCAAAGGTTTCATACGGCATGTTTTGAAGTGTAACCGTTGGGAGTATGCTTTGGAATTTTCCTTTTATAAGATACGTTTTATTTGGGCTGCAGGTTGTGTGGCCCCGCCAAATAGGGGATTGTGGTACAAAAACAATAAACCCACCTTGGCAAGGAAGTTGAATAAATGAAAACATCATTTAACTACTTACTAAAACAAGGAGGACTAATTATGCCTACTAATCTTAACCCCGAGCACAAAGAGGGCAAAGTGGCAACCGCCATCGAAGAGCAAACCGCTAAACTGCCTTCTGATCTCTTCCTGTGGGCAGCCCTGGGTTCCATGGCTGTATCACTCACCCTGCAAATCATGGGTCGTAAAAAAGAAAGTTTGTTTGTAGGCCAGTGGCCCGCGCCATTCCTGCTGTTGGGCTTGTACAATAAGCTGGTAAAGCTGGAAGGCCACGATTAGTTTATGGCTGTAAACAGGTAGGAAGCGGCTGGCATTTATTGTCTGCCGCTTTTTTATTGCCCACCCTGTTTTGGCGCTCAGCTTATTTTTCGATACTTTGGATTTGTAAACCAAGGACCACCACCCACCTTTAACCCTGAAAATGCCTGCCCTTCGTTACCTGATTTTTGTTGCAGCAGCCCTGCTCGTATGTTTTGCAGCATGCAATCAAACCGAAATTCTTCCCAACCCTGTTCATCCTTTCAAGGTTCAAAGCAACTTATTGTATAACGTGGCTTTAAATTACCGGGGTGAGGAAGTAGAACTTTACCTGGATGCATACCAACCCCAAAATGGCAAAAAGAATCCTTGTATCGTATTGCTGCATGGCGGCGACCTGATGCAGGGTAATAAGGACGAATGGAAAGGTCTTGCCGAAACACTGGCACAGAAAGATATAACCGCAATTGCCATCAACTACCGGCTGGGCCGGGGTGGAAATGGCGAACCGTGTAACGGAGATGCGTATACTGTTGGACAATCTTTTTACCGGGCCGTACAGGATGTTCATGCCGCTTTTCGTTACCTGGTACAAAACGCTGAAACTTTAGGGATCGATACTTCCCAACTGTTTGCCGGGGGCACGGGGGTGGGCGGTGTTGCCGCACTGTCGCTGGGGCATACAACACAAACTGATTATGAACGGATCTACCCCGGCATAACGGACGACCTGGGTGAGGTAAATGCTTCTGGAAACCTGCCCCTTTTACCATTCCGGTTGCGGGGTATAGTACATTGGCGCGGAGCATGGTTAACCGAATCGCCTGGCACCGGGGCTGATGTTTTGCCTGTAATGGGTTTCTTAAATGCTACAGACTCGCTGGTTCCAGAATTCAAGGGGCCCTTTAATAAGTGCAGCAATTACCCCATGCTTTACGGTTCGCGTTTTATACAGGATAAAATGCAGGCCTACAATACAACCGCCATTTTACACCGCCGGGTGGGCGGCGACACCGGGCTAGACGATAACTATTACTATTCTTCCAATATCAATTGCTTCATTAAGGACGTGAAAGCAGGCAAGCTTACCAAGGGTATCCTTACCAATAATATTGCTGTTTGTCCCTGATGATATTACCTGCCAGTAATTGGATGCTTAACCAGGAAAAAGCATGCTCCTTTTACAATTACAAATTTGGGGTGCTCAATTCGGCAGCAATGCAACAGCCGGGCGCTGATCAACATTTTCAAAACGGCTGATACGGTGACTGCAACGCAGCATTGAATCAGCAAGTTGAAAATCCTGTACGATAAGTGCCATTTACGGCCATTACCTGTTGTAGGGTAAAACTTCGGTTGCCGTTCATGGTTATCAGGTGGGTACCCTTTTCTTCCCTGATAGATTCAATGGTGCCGTTTTCGCTGCCCATGCCCTGGTCTTCCACAAACAGGGATGCAGGCGCACCGCTTTGTTGCAGTTGCTGGAGCAATGCCAGTAATTCTTTATCCTTGAT
This sequence comes from Cnuella takakiae, assembly GCF_001953305.1. Classification (GTDB taxonomy): domain Bacteria; phylum Bacteroidota; class Bacteroidia; order Chitinophagales; family Chitinophagaceae; genus Flavisolibacter; species Flavisolibacter takakiae. The sequence continues at coordinate 4,001,170 of NZ_MTFE01000010.1, read as the reverse complement.
AATTTGATGTTCCATAACAAAGGGTTGTGGTAGTGGTATTACAAAAAAGCTTTTGTATCGGCCTTATAAAGTTGATGCGTTTTAGCCAGATTTTAGTGTCGTTTAATCCTTGGATAAAGCATCTTTCGGTTAGCCCAGCTAGAAAGGTGCAATTGAGCTATGTTCCCAAAACATAGCCCACGGTTCGGGGCAAAAAAAAAGCAATGCGCGGGCACTGCTTGGTTTTTTCTGGATGGAAAAAGCTGGTTAAGCCAGCCACTTTTTCAAAAACACCTGTACAATGGTGCGGGGTGTAGCGGATGCACTTCGATCCACATCCATCACTTTGTAGTCGTGAATGTGATAGCCATCCTTAAGGTGGTCTTCCAGCAATGCTTCGTGGCGAAATAAATCGCCTCTTTTGCATGCCTGGGTTAGTCCATCTTCACCCGATGCATTGGGCACCACGATCGTTACTTGTTTTTCCATGCGCGTTATTTTAAAAGGTGAAAATGCAGGTTGTTCTTACCTATAGCAAAGCTAATGCCGCTAAATTACTCATTTAAAAGCGCTAATGCAGATTTCAGGGGCCCCGGGCTATCCTGTACTTTCCTGTACCTGCTGCAGCGCCTGGTAGGCGGCATTGTTGCGTTCGGTAATTTCTTTCTGCAGCTCCTTGTTGATCATCACGCCCGCTTTGGCGCCTTCTGCGGCCGCTACCACTACAAAGTGCATGTCGCGATCGGCATCGCCGGCAACGTATAATCCCGGTGTGCTGGTTTGCTGGAAACGATTGGTGATCACCACGCCTTTCTTGCTTACCTCGCACCCAAAGGTTTCGTACAAATTGCAGTGTTGGGTATAACCGTTCACAAAAAACAAGGCTTCACAAGGGCGGCGGTCCCCATTTTTAAATACCACTTCCTGCACTTGTCCATCGCTGCCTTCCAGCTTTGCAATGGGCGTAAACACTACTTCAATGCCATTGGCTTCCAGTTGTTCCTGCTGGTGGGGTTTTACTTTGTATTTACCATCGGTATACAGGGTTACTTTGTCCGTCCATCCTTTTAGCGCAAGTGCCAGTTCCCAGCCCTCTTTATTGCGGGCATAAATGCCCACGTTTTTATCGCGCACTTCCCAGCCGTCGCAATAGGGGCAGTGGTGTACCGATTTGCCATAAAACTCCCGGAAGCCGGGAATCTCAGGCACATTGTCTATCAGGCCGGTAGCTACTACCAGCTTTTTCGACTGGTGAAGGGTGCCATCTTCGGTGCGCACCACAAACTGTCCTTCTTCGTTCTTGCGGGCATGGGTAACTTTTTGAAAGATCCGGTCCACGCCATATTTCAAAATTTCCTCGTGGCATATTTTAAGGAAGTCGCCCGGCAGAATGTCGTCGCGGGTAAGGTAGTTGTGCATGCCGTGCGAGTACTGATTGCGGTACTGGCGGGTGTCGAAAATCAGCACCTTGCGGCGGCATCGGCCCAGCACCACCGCCGCGTTCAGTCCGGCAGGTCCACCGCCTATTATAATACAATCCCAAAGCTCCATGAATGTTTTACTGGGAATTTGCAAATAGAGTGCTAAGGCCGGACGGAACCGGCGGTTTTTTGTTTTTGGTTTATAGTTGTTGAATATGCTGATGCTTACCAAGGCCATCCAGCACAGCATGGGAACAAGCACTTAAAAACAAAAAGGGTTACCGCCTGGCCTGTATCCTGCCGTTGTAGGAAATGCTTTGCCTGTTGTTGAATACCGCCTGCAGCGAGGCATTGCCGTTGGGGAAAACCTGCAGGGTTATTTGCCGGGCTTCGGTACCGGACCGGGGTTCAATGGTAATGTTGGTAGCCTCCTTTTTCCCTTTGGACACCTGGTAACCGAATTGGGTGGTGTTAAAATCCATACCGCCGCGGGTAGGGTCCATAGGGGCATTGTAGGAGCGCCCGGCATAGGGCAAATAGCTTTGCACCGTATCGCCCGACACCCGGAAGAAAAAGTCGGGCGTAACCTGGCGGGTGCGGCCACCTGTCGGCGACATGGTTTGCGGGATGAACACAAATGCCTTGCGTTCCAGCAATTCGCCGGTGTTGAGGTCGGCAGCGCCGGTAGTGTTTTGGGGCGCACTGCAGGCTAATGCCGTTGCCATCAGGCTCAGGCCAAATGCACCGTTGCGCAGGAGCTGTAGGGACTTCATAATGGTAGTATTAGGGTGGGTGTGCTGATGGTGGCTGAGGCTTAATCGCGCTCTGTAAGGGCTTCTTTTCTTTGCTGCTCCAGTTCGGCCTCTTCGGTGGGGTCGGCTTCCACTTCAGGAGCATCCTCGCGGAATGGGTTCTTCGGATTATCGCTGGTATTGGCTGCAGGTTGGGTGCCCTGGTCTTTATCAGTTTGCTTTTCCATGGTCAATAGTTTATGGGTATACCCAAAAAATAAAGCCAGAAACAAAACTCTTTAGCCAATACCAAAACAAAAACGCTGCAAAGTATTGGTTGTTCAACACCTTGCAGCGCTTCCCATTATTTGCTGTTGTTCTGTTTTCGCAAATGCGCACGCAAAACCTCAGGCCTCACACATAACTAACACATTCTTTCAGTTCTTTTTCTGTGTAAGCCAGGCCATATTGTTTCAATACTTCGGGTGGCACGCCGTTCCACTGGTTGGGCTGGTTACCTACATAAGCCAGGTCCTTAAAACCTTCCTGCGAGGTATAAAAGCCCGTGAGCACCAGGTCGCGCATGCGGTTAAAAAAAGCAACACCCTGCTTCATCTCGGGTTTTGCTTTTTCGGGGTAGGCAATATCTGTTACCAGCTGCTTCTGCTGGTCGGCCGATGCATCCAAGAAGCCCTTGCCAAATCGTTTATGGCTTTCCAGTTCCAGCCAGCGCAAACCACCCCGCATGGGTGTCTGATGCTGGGGCATGTCTTTAACAATAAAAGCTATAAAATCGGGTACACCAGCCTGCGAGGCGCTGCCCGACTTTTCATCTGCCGGCAAAATGATATCTCCCAGCACGGTGATGGTTGCCAGTTCTTCCTTGGTAAAGAACGTATCGCTCTTTAGCTTTTCATCATTGGCCTTTTCTTCGGGGAACCGGTCAATCTTGCCGCCCTCACCGGCAGCGGCTTTTACCAGTACGTCCTTTTTATCTGCCGACTGGCAGCTTTCCAGCAGCACGCCGCCAAATGCGGAGAGCGCAATGTATTTAAGGGATGATCTGCGATCCATGTAATTAGGATTTGAGGTTGCCGGATGCCAGGAACCGGCAACATGATTTATATTTTTCCTTCTTTAAGTCCCTTCACCAGGTATTCCGATGCCCGCATCGAAAGGGCCATGATGGTCCAGGTAATATTTTTGTCGGCCTGCGACACAAAGGCGGCACCATCCACCACAAAGAGGTTTTTGCAGTCGTGGGCCTGGTTCCATTTGTTCAGAGCCGACTTGCGCGGGTCGTCGCCCATGCGGGCAGTACCAGCTTCGTGGATGATCTTGCCCGGCGTTGCAAGGCCGTAGTTGTTCTCAGGACCATCATCGTTGCCGCCGGTAATAACGGCGCCCATGCCATGCATGATTTCGCGGAAGGTTTCCTTCATGTGTTTGGCCTGCCTGATCTCGTGGTCGCTCCATTTTACATTAAACCGAAGCACGGGTATCCCGTACTTGTCCACCACGTTGGGATCAATTTCGCAATAATTGCTTTCCAGCGCAATGGCTTCGCCGCGGCCGGCCATGTGTACCTGTGCGCCATAGAAGTAGCGGATGTCTTCCTTAAGCGAAGCGCCAAATCCACCGGCTTCTTTTTGTTTGCCGTTCACAAGGTATTTACCGTTTACATTTTGTACACCCATACCAAAGCCATACATGGGCATGCCCATGCCGCCGCCATATTCAATGTGGTACCCACGGGGGAAATCAAGCTTCTTATTGTCGAGCCACCACGGCGAGTACACGTGCATACCGCCCACGCCGTCTTCGTTGTAGCGTTTGCGGCCAAAAAGTTGGGGCAGTACGCCGCTCATGCTGGCGCCGGTGGAGTCGTGGAGGTATTTGCCTACCACGCCGCTGCTGTTGGCCAGACCGTTCTGGTGGCGCGGACCCTTGGAGTTGAGCAGGAGCCTTGAGCTTTCGCATGCCGATGCGGCAAGGATCACTGTTTTGCCCCGCACCAAGTATTCCTGCATATCGGTTTTGTCCACGTACGATATGCCGGTAGCAAGGCCTTCCTTATTGGTCAGCACCTCGCGGGCCATGGCGTTTACATACATGTCTACATTACCTGTAAGCAGGGCCGGTTTTACCAGTACGCTTGAAGACGAGAAGTCGGCATAAACGGTACAGCCCCTGTTGCACTGCCCGCAATAAAAACAGGCACCCCTGTCGTCATTGATTTTTTGGGTGAGGATGGACAGGCGGGAAGGAATGATGCGTACACCGGCGGCGGTAGCGCCTTTTTTGATGATCAGCTCGTGAAGGCGCGGTCTGGGTGGCGGCAGGAAAAAACCGTCGGGATCGTTTTCCAGCCCTTCGTTGGTGCCAAAAACGCCTACCATCTTGTCCAGCCGGTCGTAATAGGGCTTGATTTCATCGTAGCTAATGGGCCAGTTGTCGCCCAGGCCATCGATGCTTTTGCGTTTAAAATCGTGCGGGCCAAAACGCAGGGAGATGCGTCCCCAGTGGTTGGTACGGCCACCCACCATGCGGCTGCGCCACCAGTCCCACTGGGTGCCTTCGGCCTTGGTATAGGGCTCACCGTCGATTTCCCATCCCCAATAGGAAGCGTCAAAATCCCCGAAAGGCCGGTACTTGGTACTGGCACCCCTGCGGAGACTTTCCCAGGGCGCTTTTAACTGCATGACGTTTTTGGCAGGATCATAGTCGGGACCCGCTTCCAACAGGGCCACTTTGAGGCCTGCTTTGGAAAGCTGGTGGGCAGCCATGCCACCACCGGCGCCGGAACCAACAATCACCACATCATAAACTTTGGGCTGTTCCTTAATTTGAAAATTTCCCATGAACAAACGTTAGATGCCCAATTTAAAGAGAAATATCAATGACCGGATAGAAGGGTTTTGCGCAACCCGGTGCACAGGTTGACGGTGCAAAAAATGGTAAAAACCTGTCGGCTTTGCCTGCCTTTCAGGTGGGTAGAGTATTCTGAATCAAGCGGGTCATCCGCTCGTAATGCGAACCTTTCCAGTACAGCTTGCCGCAATTGGAACACTGCCAGAATTCGGTGAAAGCTGCTGCCGTTTGGGGCTGTAGCAGGTGCATGATTTCTGCTTTTGCAATGCTTTCCAATATGCCATTACAGGCTAAACACCGGGAGAATGGTTCCTGAAATTTTTGTAGTTGAAAATGGCCGAAAACTTCCTGAAGTTGGGCTTCTGGGTTTTCGGAAGAAAGTACCAGTTTTTGGATAAAAGGATTGTGTTCAAGACGGCTGTTTCGGGTGAGCAGCACCCGCTGCTGTGTATGTGCAGTACGCAATAGTTGCGGAAGCTGGATATCATTGGCATATTGGGTGTCGAACCCCAGCATGCGCAGCCATTTTGCCAGGCGGCCCAGGTGTACATCTGCAACGAATTGGGGCTTTTGCATAGGGGGAATCAGGGGCAGTGCCTGGTGATTTTATAATTGTCAACAAAGTTTTTGCAATAGCAAACAAGGCCAAAATTGCTGGCTGCAGGCAGGTCCTAACTTACCAGTCTAAACTATTGTGCTATGCAGGCTTTGCAATTTGTAACGAAGCTTTTGGTGATCCTTTATTGCTGCAACCTGGCAGTAGCCTGTTCCTCTACCAGTCAAATAAATTACCAAAGTACCAAGGACCTGGCCTACCAGCCCAGAACCTACCAGAAAATAATGGTGCTGGCCCGGATTGATAAAGCCGAATACCGCCAAAGAACAGAAGCAGCCCTGGTACAAAGCCTGGATGACCTGGACCAAAAAGCCATCCCTGCTACGGGTAATATTACCCAGGGTTATGCGCAGGATAGTGCTGCATTCCTGGCCCAATTGAAAAGTATGGGTGTGGACGGCGTTTTTGTAATCAACTACCTGGGTGAGCAAACCGTAGTTAAGGATGAATGGCGCTACAATGGCGGGGGTTATTTTGCCTACGGTGGCGCCTATGCACCTTTTGACCTGGATACCAAATGAAGTAAAGTAGGATATGTGCAATTGCATTTTTACCCCATTCAGGCCGGCTATGCCCAGTGGCGCACCACCATCCCGGTGGGCCGTTCCAATGGTTTGACGGCCAGCCTGCTCAAGTTTTCGGCCGAGGCCAAACGACGGATCAGCCTGGATAAATTATTCTAATAAATTCAAACCCATTGCCGCATTTTATTGCTGTAATAAATCCAGCACCGTTTCAAAATGGTGCACAAAAATGGACAGGTGGCCTTCTGCGGGTAAGTAGGTGACCTTGCCTTTTGGTATCTGTTGTTCCACCGCAGCTGCATGCAGCCTTATTACCATGGTATCTTCTTCGCCCCACCAGTAGTGTACGGGTTGTAGTATATCCTGCAAGCGAAAACCCCAGGGTTTAAAATAAAGACCTGCTTCATAAATAGGTCCTCTGGCTCCCTGGCAGCATGCCTCTTTAATCGAAACATCTGTCATAACGCTGTACAGCTTAGGGTTGCCAAAATATTGGTAGTCCACCGGTTTCAGGTCGGTGAGCAATCGGGGGGGTGGTTTGCGCAGTGGACGGCGGCTTACGGCATACATCAGCGGCCTGATTAGCGCCGGGGCATAACGGGCTGTAAGAAAGTAGGTTTTATTGCCCTTCATGTGGCGTACCACCTCGGCATCGAATTGCCGGGTGAACCCGCAAAAGATTTGTACCTGCTCCACCACCTGAGGCAACAGGTAAGCAATTGCCAGCGCATAAGGACCTCCGCCCGACCAGGCCAGCACACTGCATTTGCTGATCTGTAGTTGTTGCACCAGAAAAGCAATATCCTGCGCATGGGAAAGTACCGAACCTTTGGGGTTGAAAGTGGATTGCCCCATCCCCGGGCGGTCGGCAGCAATAATGCGCAAACCACGCTGCCGCAGCAATACATTGGTGTCGAGACCGAAATGGGGCCATTGCTCCATTTCGCGGCGCGAGCTGGGCGTGCCGTGGAAATAAATAATGGGAAAACCATTGGGGTCGCCATATTGTGCATAGGCCAGCTTGCGGCCATCCGGAAGATGCAAAATGGTTCCATTCATTGTACCCAACTGTTGAAATGCTGTGCCACAATTTGTTAGGCCGGTTTTCCGATCCCCCTGATCCAATTAGCGGGACAGTAATGTTGGGGTTTGGAACGATTTTAGGATTTCTACAATAGCATTGTAATAACACCAGCCACAAACAATCAATTCAAAAGATCCCTTTTACCACTAAAACGAATGCATCATGCCCAACAGTAAGCCCTCCGCAACCCCACTCCAGAAGGTTTTGATCGTAGAAGACGAAGGCGATATGTGCCTTTTGCTCAACATCATGCTTAATGGGAAAGTAGACCTCGACCACGTGAAAACCATTCTTTCTGCTGAAGAATATCTACAAAAGGAAAAGCCAGCCCTGGTGATCCTGGACAACAAACTGCCCGACGGTTTTGGTATTGACTATATCAGCTATATCAAAAAGAATTATCCCGAGATCCGCATCATCATGATCTCCGGTTATGATGGTTCGGCAAAAGATGTGGCTATGGAAAACGGCGCCGACATTTTCCTAGAGAAGCCTTTTACCCGTAACCAATTGTTTGATGCCATTACCAGCATGCTTGAGCCTATTAATAAAGAAGCCCTGGCTTAAGCATTTGGCATAGTATTACAACAGAATCTGCATGGATAAGAACACTTGTTTTTAACCATGCAGATTTTTTTATTAAATACATTACCATGGCAAACGAGAAGACCATATTGATTTGTGATGAGGATAGCGCAGGCCTGCAGGAATGGGCTACAGCCCTGGGGCAATCGGGTTTTGAAGTAACCACCCTTACCAATGGCGGACAGGTGGCGCAGGTAGCAAGGCAGGGTAATCACGCCGTGATAGTAGTGAATCCAGATATGCAGGGCTTTGACGCCGATGCCTTGTGCCAGGTGAAGCAGGAGCGTGGTTTGCCGGTAGTATTGCTGCTGGATGCCCAGTCTACCAGCCGCAATATTTTTGGTGCCTGTGCCGCTGATGACGTAGTAGAAAAGCCGGTGCATGTGGGTAACCTCACTACCTTATTGAATAAACAGTACACCTGGAATAAGGCAGTAAAGGAATAAGGTATTGCGTTTTTTAATTAAGCTGGTAGCACAGACCGCTTCGGAGTTTTCGCCTGAAGCAGGCTGTGCTACCAGCTTTTTGTTTATAGCGCCATGATCTTTTTAAAGGTGGCATCATCAACGGAAAGCAGGTTCACTTTAGGCAAACGCCTGGTGAGTTCTTTCCAGTTGGCATCTTGTGCAAAGATCTTTTGCAGCATGGGCAGCGCCTGTTTCAGGTCTTTATTGTTTGCCAAAGTAATGGCCGTCCAGTACTGCATTTCCAGGTTGCGGGGAAACATGTGCATTGCCGTGTTATAGGCCTGCATGGCGCCTTGCATATCATTTTTCTCGACGGCTAAATCGCCGGCATTCATAAAATCGTAAGCTACCTGCACGGTGTACAAGCGGCGCAATTCCTTCAGCGGTGTGGCATGGTCGTCAACCCGCAGGTCGTTGATGCGTTCGTTCCAGGGTTCGTTGTTCGACTTACCCGGCACTACAATCAGGGCCGCCGACTGGCTGCCCCGGATATCGCCACCTGCAGCCTGTGCGGCTTCCAATGCCAGCAGCATGCGTTCTCCGAGTTTTTTGCCCTTGCCTTTTTCAAAAGCGGCAGCCATTGCCTGCGGTACCTTGTTGGTCAACATCATATTGGCCTGAACCGAGAAGCTGGCTCCTTTGATATGGCCTGCAAAATCGATGCACTTGTTGCCGGTATGCACGGCCACATTGCCCTTGGTGTCAACAATGGCAACCTGCCGCACTTCACGGCCTTCATCGGTGGCCAGCAGGCTGTCGAGTGCCTGCTGTGCATCCAGGCCTTTTTTCAATAATGCCAACCCACGGATTCCGAAGGATTTGTTGGTAAAAGATTGGGTAGCTACGGCGCCTACGCCTGCTTCGGCCCAGCTAACGGAAGTGCCTACCGAAAACCAGTGGCTTTGTACCGCTACTCCGATTTCGCCGGTGGCTTCGTCGCGGGCAACAATGGAATAGGTGTGCGCAAGGGGCTCGGCCGATTTGAAAACCTGGGCCCTAACGGCGCCGGTAACAGCGGCCAATAAAAAGAATACAAGTGCTTTTTTCATGTGTGAACTTATGGCAGTCAATTTAAGTGATTCGGGCATTTCAGGAGCAAAGGAGTTTTGAAATGCCGGCCTTCCGGATTTTAATAAACTCTTCTTTGGAACATTGTGCTAAATCCTAATACTATATCTTAGGAACCACAAACAACGGAATGAAAAAGCCTCTTCTTTCTTTTACTGCTCTTCTGATCCTTTTTGTTGCGCTTGCCGGTTTTCAATCCACTTCGGGAGATAGGCCTGCGGCAAAATGGAAATCCCTCTTTAACGGGAAAAACCTCGATGGCTGGCTGGTGAAGATTGCCGGCTACCCGGTGGGCAACAATTTTGGCAACACATTCCGGGTAAAGGATGGAATCCTGCAGGTGCGGTACGACCAGTATGATAGTTTTAAAAACAGGTTTGGTGCCTTGTATTACAATAAGGAGCTGACCAATTACCGCCTGAAGGTAGAGTACCGGTTTGTAGGGAAAACCACTCCGGGTGCACCGGCATGGGGTTATCGGGATGGCGGTATCCAGTACCACGGGCAAAATCCAAATACAATGGCTTTGGAACAACAGTTCCCTGTTTGCCTCGAGTATAATCTGCATGGTGGCAATGGTAAGGACGACCGGCCGGTAGGAGAGATTTGTACCCCAGGTACCAAGGTGGAGATCAAAGGGCTGCGCAATGCTGCTTTTTGTACACCCGCTACCGTTAAGCGAACTTTCCACGGCGACCAGTGGGTAACTGCTGAAATAGAAGTGCGGGATGGCAAAATATTTCATTATGTAAATGGCGAACAAATCCTCCAGTATGCCAATCCCCACTACGATTCGGCACATGCGGTTGGAAAAACTTTTATCAAAGAGGGCAATGACCAGGTGCGTTCTGGCTTTATCTCTTTACAGTCCAATAGCCACCCGATGGAGTTTCGGAAGATTGAGTTGATGGAGTACTAAGTGCAAAATCCTTGATTTATCTGAATGTGTGATACAAACAGGCAGCCATACTAGGGCTGCCTGTTTTTTGTGCTGTACCCTTTACAGCATTGCAAGAAATTATTGCTGATCTATCATCCATTTGAGATTTATTATTTTAGCTGCAACCAGAACACCTATGCGCTATATTTTTAGCCTACTGCTTTTTTTGCCCTTCAACCTGTTTGCACAAACTAGAGAAGAAGGTTTTGATATCAATTTCAAGCCTACGCCGCACACGCCGCGGTATTGGGTCATCACCGAAAAGAAGGACAGCCTTTGGCACCGCATGGCCTATTTTGTTCCGGAGCGCACCATGGCCAGGGAAGCCTGGTACCGGGATGATTCCTGCAAAATTGCCCATGGCACTTATACCAGTTTTCACGACAACAAGATTTTATCCGCCAAAGGCAACTATGTGGATGGAAAGAAAGATGGACTATGGCTTACCGTTAATCCGAAAGGGTTTGTGACCGACTCAAGTAATTACCGCATGGGGCACAGGATTGGCGTAAGCATGGCATGGTACGATGATGGGATGCTTTCCGACTCGCTCAACTATGATGGCGCAGGCAATGGCTCAGAAATAAGTTATCATGAGGATGGACGGGTAGCTTCGGCCGGTTATGTAAAACAGGATACTTTACACCGTGGGAGGTGGCGGTATTACCATACCAACGGGGAGGTAAAAGCAATGGAGACGTACGACGATGCAGGCAATGTTTCCGACTGGTCTTGTTTTGATGAAAAGGGCAACAAGATCGATACCGCTGCTTGCCGCCCACGTGATGCTGATTTCCCAGGTGGGGAAGGAGGCTGGCGTCGTTTTCTGGAAAAGAACCTTGACCCGAGAACTCCAATAAATAACAAGGCTCCTGATGGTCATTACCAGGTGATGGTGCAATTCATAGTAGAAAGAGACGGTAGCCTGAGTGATATCCATGCATTGACTAAGTTTGGTTTTGGGATGGAAGCCGAAGTGTTGCGTATGATGAAGAAGTCGCCTAAATGGGTGCCTGCATTGTTGTACGGGGTACCCGTAAAAGCCTACCGGAAACAGCCCATAACTTTCGTGGTATCTAGTAGCTAGTTGCCTATATCATTATCCATTTGCTGAATTAAAACATAAAAAAGAATAGCCCCCGCAACCTGCGGGGGCTATTTACTTGAAGCTTATAGCTGTAAGCTTGCAGCCTATTAATAACGGTATGCATCGGTCTTGAACGGACCAGCCTGCGGAATACCGAGGTACTCGGCCTGAGCAGTGGTGAGTTCGTCCAGTTCCACACCAATTTTGGAAAGGTGCAGGCGGGCAACCTTCTCGTCGAGGTGCTTGGGCAACACGTATACTTTGTTCTCGTACTGATCGCCGTTTACCCACAGTTCAATTTGTGCCAGGGTTTGGTTGGTAAACGAGTTACTCATCACAAAGGAGGGGTGACCGGTAGCGCAACCCAGGTTTACCAGGCGGCCTTCAGCCAGCAGGATGATGTCCTTGCCGTCTACATTGTAAATATCTACCTGGGGCTTGATGGTATCTTTGGTATCACCATAGTTCTCGTTCAGCCAGGCTACGTCGATCTCGATGTCGAAGTGACCAATGTTACAAACGATGGCTTTGTCTTTCATTGATTTGAAGTGTGCACCGGTGATCAGGTCGCGGCAACCCGAAGCGGTTACAATGATGTCGGCTTCTTTAACGGCGTCGATCATTTTCTTTACTTCAAAACCGTCCATAGCAGCCTGCAGGGCGCAGATAGGATCGATCTCGGTAACAATTACGCGGCAACCGGCACCAGCCAGCGAAGCAGCAGAACCTTTACCTACGTCGCCATAACCGCCTACAACGGCTACCTTGCCGGCCAGCATTACGTCGGTTGCACGGCGGATCGCATCCACCAGTGATTCTTTACAACCGTATTTATTGTCAAACTTCGATTTGGTAACCGAGTCATTTACGTTAATCGATGGCACGGGCAGGGTGCCTTTGGCCATACGCTCATACAGGCGGTGAACACCGGTAGTGGTTTCTTCAGAAATGCCTTTTACATACTGCACCAGCTCGGGGTATTTGTCCAGCACCATATTGGTAAGGTCGCCACCATCGTCGAGGATCATGTTCAGGGGGCGCTCGGCGCTGCCAAAGAACAGGGTCTGCTCGATACACCAGTCGGCTTCTTCAATGGTCTGGCCTTTCCAGGCATATACACCAATACCGGCAGCGGCAATGGCAGCAGCGGCGTGGTCCTGGGTAGAGAAGATGTTGCAGGAGCTCCACTTCACTTCGGCGCCCAGGGCTACGAGGGTTTCGATGAGCACTGCGGTTTGGATGGTCATGTGCAGGCAGCCGGCAACGCGGGCACCTTTCAGGGGCTGGCTGGCGCCATATTCGGCACGCAGGGCCATCAGGCCGGGCATTTCGGCTTCAGCCAGACGGATCTCTTTACGACCCCATTCGGCCAGGCTCATATCCTTTACCTTGTACGGCAGCTCGAAGTTGATGTTGGAGCGGGTAATGGTTGACATAGTTGTGTATTTTTCTAATGCGGCAGGTGGTTCCTGCCTGATTAGCTGCAAAGGTAACAGGGTAGCCGATTATGCTGTAGAAAATAATCTTTTTAGTGGTTTCTGCTGGCAGACCTGTACTTTTCAGCATTAAACCACAAAATGACATGGCGAAAGCGAGTGAAACAGGTGAAATGCCTGCACTGGACCAAACCGATCTGCACATCCTGAAACTTTTGCAGCAAAATGCACGGATGACCATCAAGGAAATTGCCGAGCAGGTGCACCTCAGCCCTACACCGGTAAACGAACGGGTGAGGCGCATGGAAGCAAGCGGGGTGATCAGGCAATATGCAGCTATTGTAAATGCGGCCAGGCTAAAGAAAGGCCTGATGACCATTTGTTATGTGTCCATCAAAGAGCACAGCAAGCAGGCCGGCAGCCAGTTCATCCAATCCATCATGGCCATGGATGAAGTGGTGGAGTGCCTGACCATTTCCGGCGAGTTCGACTTCATGCTGAAGGTGGTTTCGGAAAACATGGATGCTTATTATAACTTTCACGTCAATAAGCTGGGTGAGTTGGAAAATATCGGGAATGTGCAAAGCGTTTTCGTAATGGGTGTGATCAAACAAACACACCAACTGGTATTCTAATAAGCGTTTAAACAAACCTGTTAGACAACCTGCTTATCATTGCATTTTTCAACTACCCACTATGCGTTACCTCGGGCACGTCATCATCGCACTGGCCATCATCATCGGTTTGGCCCTCGCCGCATCGGCTTATAAATACCGGTTTCGTTCGGCACAAACCATTGTGGTAACCGGACTGGCTGAAAAGGATTTTACTTCCGATCAGATTGTATGGACCGGGAGTTTTTCCCGGCAGGGTTTCGACCTCAAGGATGCTTATGCTCAACTAAAGGCCGACGAAGCTGAAATTCGCCGGTACCTGAACGGCAACCGCATCCCGGACAGCAATATTGTTTTTTCTTCGGTTGATGTGCAGCGCAACTACGAACAGCGTTTTGATGACAACGGGCGGCAAACAGGCTCGGTGTTTTCTGGCTATAACCTAAATGCAAGGGTTACAGTTGACAGCCGCAATATTGCCGTTGTGGAAAGACTTAGCCGCGAGATCACCGGCTTGCTGCAAAAAGGCATCGAGCTCAATTCAACACCGCCTGCTTATTATTTTTCGGGTTTGAATACGCTTAAGATCGACCTGTTGGCCAAAGCATCGCAGGATGCGCTGAGCCGGGCCAAAACCATTGCCGACAACTCCGATGCCGGTTTGGGCGATATCCGCAAAGCTACTATGGGCGTGTTCCAGATCACAGGCCGAAACATGAATGAAGACTACAGCTATGGCGGTGCTTTCAATACCAGTTCAAAAGAGAAAACAGCCTCCATCACATTGCGGGTAGAGTATGGAATAGAGTAGCAGGCATTCAGGGCCTGCCATTTACATAGAAAGAAAACGCATTTTTTTATGTATATCCTTTTGTAAGTAATGACAAAGCCATACAAGATGTACTTAAGGCATAATTTTTAACCGGAATTAAAAACACGAGATGAACTTTATAGACTTTGAAAAGAAACTAAACCAGCGTGCTGCGCAATTATCTTACGAGGAGCGTATCGCACAGGGCACCAATATTTGCAAAGGGCTCTTTCCATATTATAAAGAGTTTGCCAATGAGGCTAGCTTTGGTAACCCCGATGTACTGCTCGACAGCATCCGCTTTGTAGAATCGGGGGAGCAGGATGTGGACCAGATTTATGAATTCCTGGACAACCTGGAAGAAGTTTGTCCCGATGCAGAAGAATACGAAGAAGGTGAGTATGCACTGAACGCATGCGGGGCTGTAAACGCGCTTTTACTGCAAGTGGCAGAGCCGGACGAGCCGGAGCATTTTGTGGAGGTTGCATTGTCGTACTACGAAACCATTGAAGCGACCATACAGGATGATGCGGAAGAAGATATGTCGGATGAGGAGCTTGAAATGCACCCGATGCTGGCTGAAGCCAGGCGTTTTCTGTTGGCTTCCTAAGCGATAAACGACTGCTTCCGTAAATTGCCCGCAACTTTGAACCAATCGCTTTGAACCCACGGATCTTATTACGTCCCTTACAAATCATCTACAATATTTATGCAGTGCTGCTTTTTGTAGTGCTGATGTTGGTAGTGCTTCCCTTTGTCATTGCAGCATCTTTCCTGGGCCGCATAAAGGGGGGCAATATCATTTACCGGATTTGTTGCCTTTGGGGTGATGTCTGGTTTCCACTCATCGGTATCCGCCATCAAAATATCCACACGACTCCATTAAACCCATCCGTGGCACAAATTTTTGTGGCCAATCATGTTGCTTACCTTGATGCTGCCCTGCTGGTAAAAACTTTTCGCATGCCTTTGCGGGCGCTGGGAAAAGCCGAGATAGGGAAGGTGCCGCTGTTTGGATACATTTACCGCAAGGCCATTGTTACGGTGGACCGCAGTTCGGCAGCCAACCGCAGCCGGAGCGTACAGGTGCTGAAAGCGGTATTGCGTACCGGTATTTCCGTGCTTGTTTTCCCGGAAGGCACTTTTAACGAGACAGGAAAACCGCTCAAGGATTTTTATGACGGCGCCTTCCGAATAGCCATCGAGACGGGTACGCCCATCAGGCCGGTTTTGATGCTGGACAGTTGGAGCAGGATGCCCCCGGGCAAATGGCTGTCGCTGAATCCCGGCAGGAGCCGCGCTGTTTTCCTGGAGCCGGTACCTGTAGCAGGACTTACCAAAGAAGAGGTAGGAAAACTAAAGGAACAGGTATACAGAATGATGGAACAAGGTCTTTTAAGCTATGATGCTGCGTGGATCAAGGATAAATCCGGTACCTTAGTATAGATTTTAAAACTACTAATTTGTAATATCGCACTGTTTGATGGCGGTAAATCCATTCCTTTCTGAAAAACGCTGTGTTACCCAATTGAGAAATTATGGCGGAGATCATTACAAGTGTTGAAAAGGAAAAGGAATTGAGTGCGGTACCCTCCGGCAGACGCAATTACCCCGGCGTTGGTATGGTTTGGAATGCACGTCGCCTGAGCCTGTATTTATTGGCAACCAGCTTTGTGTTGCTGGGCCTTCACCTGCTGGCTTATTTTATATTTTTCCGCTTTCCCCAATTGAGCACAGCAAGCCTGCTGACCCAGCGTTTCGGCCTTGACCGCGATGGGAACATTCCTACTTTGTTTGCCACACTTTTGCTGCTGTTTTCTGCCGTGTTGTTGTATTTTATTGCCCAGCAAACAAGGCAACAGCAAGGCAAAACCTATGGTCAGTGGCTTTTGTTAAGCCTGATCTTTGTTTTCCTGGGAATTGATGAAGCTACCCAAATCCACGAGTTTACTTCCAGCCTTATCAAGTCGGTAAACCATGGTCCCATACCAGGATTGTTCCGCCATGCCTGGATCATTCCTTACTTGGTGCTGACGGTGGCCGTTGGCCTGTATTATTTCCGATTTGTGCTGGCCCTACCCCGCCGTACCCGCAACCTTTTTATCCTGGCAGGCGCCATCTATGTTGGCAGCGCCATGGGTCTTGAAATGCTGGAAGGCCTCGAGGCGACCATCAACGGTAAATCTTCGCTGCTGATACTGAAAATGCAGACCGTTGAAGAAATGCTGGAAATGAACGCTATCATTTTGTTCAACTATGCCCTGATGCAGTACCTGGGCGACACCCATTTGGGCATCCGGGTAGAAGCAACCAAACGGCGGGCTTTCAATAAGGTAACTTCTTAAAGGGGATCCGGTTAAAGCTTGGATTTGCAGGTGCAAATCGCTTTACAGGGCAACTGCAGCCCATTGGCCGGGTTGTGCTACATTTACAGCCCCGTTTACATGTTTGCTGAAATCATTATTCCACTGGCCCTGCCCAAAAACTACACCTGGGAAGTACCCGCCGCTTTTGCCGAAAAGCTTCAGGTGGGCTGCCGCGTTGAAGTGAACCTGGGTAAAAACAAGAAGTATGCAGGTGTGGTCAAGCGCCTGCACAATGAGGCACCTTCCGCTTTCGATCCCAAAGAAATACTGAGCATACTGGACGAAGCTCCGGTGGTACAGCCCTGGCAACTGCAGTTCTGGAGCTGGCTGGCCGACTATTACATGTGCTCCGAAGGCGAGGTGATGGCCGCGGCACTGCCCGCTCATTTCAAGTTGAGCAGCGAAACGGTGATCATCTTCAACGAAGAATATGGCGATGATTTTTCCAACCTGGATAACGAGGAATACCTTGTTGCCGAAGCCCTTCACATCAAGCATGAACTGAATATCACGGAGGTGCAGCAAATACTGGATGCATCGCATGTGTACCCGGTGGTAAACAAGCTGATTGGCAAAAAGGTATGCTTTGTTTGGGAAGCACTCAAGCAAACCTACACACCCAAGAAGGAAAGCTTCGTGGTGCTGAACCCCGAGTACAGCAATGAAGCAAAGCTTTCGGACCTGCTGAACAACTGGAGCCGGGCACCCAAACAGATGGAATTGCTCCTCAGTTACCTGCACCTGATGCGCACCGAAGGTGAAGTGATCAAGGCCAGCTTGCTGAAAAAGAGCGGCGCCACCGATGTGCAGCTTAAAGGCCTCGTGGAAAAAGATATTCTCCGGGTTGAGAAAAGACATATTGACCGGCTGCACTACCTGCCCAAGGATGTTACCATCGATTTCCAGTTTTCGGCTGCCCAGCAGGAAGCCTACGAAGGGGTGAAAAAAGGGCTGGAGCAAAAGAATGTTTGCCTGCTGCACGGTGTTACAAGCAGCGGCAAAACGCATATTTATATCAAACTCATGGAGGAGTACATCCGCCTGGGTAAGCAGGTATTGTACATGCTGCCCGAGATTGCCCTCACATCGCAAATCATCCGCCGACTGCAAAAACATTTTGGTGGTTATATTGGTATTTATCACTCCAAGTTCAGCCAGAACGAACGAGTGGAAATTTGGAATAAGGTAAAAAGCGGCGAGATGAAAATCGTGCTTGGTGCCCGCTCTTCGCTCTTCCTGCCATTTCAAAATTTGGGTTTTATTCTTTGCGATGAAGAGCATGATTCTTCCTACAAGCAGCAGGACCCCGCCCCCCGCTACAATGGCCGCGATGCCGCTATTTATATGGCCTCCCTGCTCCAGGCAAAAGTGCTGCTGGGTAGTGCTACACCTTCACTGGAATCCTACCATAATGCCAAGGCCGACAAGTACGGTTTGGTAGAACTGATGGAGCGCTATGGCGAAGTGCACATGCCCGCCATTGAAATGGTAGATACCCGCATGGTGGCCAGGCAGGATGGCGGCAAGGTGATGATCTCACCGCAATTGCTGGAAGGCATCAAGGAAACGGTTGCACGTGGCAAGCAGGCCATTTTGTTTCAAAACCGAAGGGGCTATACGCCTTACCAGGTTTGTGCAACCTGCGGGTGGATTGCACAGTGTAAGCATTGCGATGTATCGCTCACTTTCCATAAATATTCCAATAAGCTGAAGTGCCATTATTGTGGCAATATCTATCCGCCTGCACATACCTGCGGCGCCTGCGGCAGCGATAAACTGCTGCAGAAAAACTTTGGTACCGAGAAGATCGAAGAAGTGCTGGATAAGGAACTGGCCGATGCCCGCATTGGCCGTATGGACCTGGATACCGTGCGCAACAAAAACGCACATGATGTATTGATCCAGCAGTTTGAACAAAAGAAACTGGATGTGCTGGTAGGCACCCAAATGGTGGTAAAAGGCCTGGACTTTGAGAACGTGGATTTGGTAGGCATACTCGATGCTGATGGTTTATTGCATTTTGCAGAATTCAGGGTAAATGAACGGGCTTTCCAGTTGATGGAGCAGGTGAGTGGCCGTGCCGGCCGCCGAGACAGCAACGGCAGGGTGATGATACAAACCTCCAATCCCACGCACCCTGTTCTGCAGTTTGTTGCCCACCACGATTATACCGGGATGTATGCGGAGGAAATTGAAAAACGCCGGATGTTTGGCTACCCGCCATACACGCGGATCATCAAAGTCACCTTTCGGCACAAAGAGCGCGATGTGGTAACCGAAGCCGCCCACCGCTTTGCCGAAGCCTTGCATTTTTCTTACGGCAGTTATATGGTAGGTCCCGCCGAACCGGTGATCAACAGGGTACGCAATATGTACCTGATGGAACTGTTGCTGAAACTACCCCGCGATGGGCATACCATCAACCGTTGCAAAGAGGATATTCAAAAACATACGGCTGTACTGCATGCCGAAAAAAGGTTCCGCAATGTGCTGGTGATCCCCGATGTGGATGCCATTTGATAAACAGAACTCCAAACCCCATGCTCCTCCAGGAAAATATATCTCTTAAACCTTTCAACACCTTTGGCATTGAAGCCAGTGCCCGCTACTTTGCCTCCTTTCACAACCTGGATGAGCTAGGTACCTTGTTACACGCAAATGCACCCGGGCAGGACAACAGGCTGATTTTGGGCGGGGGCAGCAATATCCTCCTTACCCGGAATTTTGATGGCCTGGTGTTGCAAAACAAAATTTGTGGTATCGAGAAAGTAGGCGAGGACGATACTTACGTTTACGTCAAGGCCGGCGCCGGTGAAAACTGGCACCAGTTTGTACTGCACTGTATCACCCAGGGTTATGCAGGCGTTGAAAACTTATCCCTGATACCCGGTTCTGTTGGTGCGTCGCCCATGCAAAACATCGGTGCTTATGGCGTAGAGATCAAGGATGTTTTTCATGAGCTGGAAGCCTGGCATATCCAGGACAGGCAATTGCAAACATTTACCTTAGCCGAGTGCCGGTTTGGCTACCGCGAGAGTGTATTCAAACACCAATATAAGGGGCAGTTTGTTATCACCTCTGTAACCTACCGTTTAAGAAAAACGCCACAGTTCAATATCAGCTATGGTGCCATTCAGCAGGAACTGGATGCCATGGGTGTAAAAGAGTTGTCTATTGGCATGGTTAGCCAGGCGGTGATTAATATCCGTTCATCCAAACTGCCTGACTGGAAGCAGGTTGGTAATGCCGGTTCTTTCTTTAAAAATCCGGTGATCACCAACGAACAGTTTCAACCGCTAAAAGCGCAGTTCCCGGCGATTGTTGCTTTTCCATCTGGCCCCAACCATACCAAGTTGGCTGCAG
The DNA here is from genome assembly GCF_001953305.1 of Cnuella takakiae. Taxonomy (GTDB): domain Bacteria; phylum Bacteroidota; class Bacteroidia; order Chitinophagales; family Chitinophagaceae; genus Flavisolibacter; species Flavisolibacter takakiae. The sequence goes on along the minus strand of NZ_MTFE01000010.1, from coordinate 3,981,207 downwards.
GCTGGCTGATTGAACAATGTGGCTGGAAAGGAGTACGCCGCGGCGATGCGGGCTGTTATCCCAAACAAGCCCTGGTTTTGGTAAATTATGGACAAGCTACCGGCGCCGAAGTATATGCATTAAGTGCAGCCATCATCCGGAGTGTAGAAGATAAATTTGGGGTTACCCTTGAACGGGAAGTAAACATTATTTAAACAATCAGCCGCTCATCATTTTCCCGTTTTTATAAGTTCAAGCAACGCTTTCTTTGTAGCTGTTGTCAGATCATTAAACCAAAACCTTTTGCTTATGCGTATCATATGCCTACTTCTATTATTACTGGCCGGGTTTTCATCGGCTCAGGCCCAGGACAAGATCTATCGTAAAAATGGTAAACTGGTAGAGGCCCAGGTGCTGGAAATTGGCACCGATGAAATCAAGTACAAAGTTTTTGGCCAGAACGATGGCCCTATTTACGTGTTGGAGCGCGACCGCATTTCCAAGATCGTTTATGCCAATGGCCGCACGGAGAAGTTTGAAGAGGGTTTAAGCCTTACCGATCCGGAGCGGTACGCAGGTCAGGCAAAGCAAGCCATTAAGTTCGACTTCCTGGGCCCATTGATCGGCTACACCCAGATTGGTTATGAAAAAAGCACGGGTGTGGGCCGGGGATACGAAGCTACCCTGGCTATAATTGGCGCCGGTAAAAACCAGCGCGTAGATTTCTATGATGGCAATAATTACCGTTTGGAGAAGCGCAACCAGTTTGGCTTGGCTGCTTCTTTTGGTTATAAGTTCAGCAAGCTCCCTACCTTTTTGTTCAGCCGCAACACCCGCTTTACGCACCTGATGCAGGGCTCCTACCTGAAGCCCGTTGTTTACCTGGGCAACTATAGCGAAAACCGCCTTGCCTATAAAGCCAACCAGCAATACACCCTCGAAAGGCAGAACATCACCTTCGGCGCTATCCAGGCCGAACTGGGCAAGCAGTGGGTATTTGGCGAGAAGATTTTGCTGGATACTTATTTCGGCCTTGGTTATGGCTTTGATAATAAGGAGCGCGACAGCTATTACTACGATGATGGCAGTGCCTTCAATTACCTGAATGCCCGTGGTGGCAGAAGCCCCGGCATCTCTGTAACATGGGGTATTAAACTAGGTTTGCTGTTGAAGGATAAGAAGAAAGAGCAGGAGTAGTATTGGTTCCAAGTTGCAGGTTCCAATTTCCCTGCCTTTCAGCAGCTACTTGCCACCTGTGTTGAAAGAATATAATGTTAACTAAATAGCAAAGGGCGCTTTCCACAAGCGCCCTTTGCTATTTAGTTAAGGTAAAACCAGGTAATCCAGGAAATGTTTTATCCAGCAGGCTGTCGTTGATGCGGAGGCTTTTTACCGGGTTGATGCAAATGGTTTTGCCATTGCACTGGTCGGTTACCTGCAGCATTTCAATACCTGTGATGCGGTAATTGTTATTTGCGGCCGGCAGGCTGATAAGGTAATCGGAACCCTTGTGCAGTTTCAACCTGCTTTCACCTGGATTCAGGAACAGGGTGTCTCCTTTCCGCTCCAGCCTGTAATGGATGCCGTTCTGCAAATAAGCACTGTCGGTGCGCTGGTTGAAGTTGGCACCAGCCGCATATTGCTGCATTGTAATGGTGCTAAGTTCCGCTTCGGAGTACCCGCTGAAGTGAAAGGAGATGTCGCCATCTATACAATTGCACTTGCGACAGCCAGCAGCCGATACACTGCAAATTACTGCAAGCAATAGGTAGTTAAGTTGGGTGCGCATGGTAAAAAGAAGAGCGGGTGTTTTGTAATACCACCCGCTCTTATATTAAGCTAATCAATTATCCGAAAGAAGTAGAAAATCTGATTTTAAAAGTTCTGAGTGTACGGTCCTTCATACATTTTACTTTCAACTGAAAAGCCTGTCGAGCACTGACCCATACTAATCTTTTCAAATCACATAAATCACTGGTTCCGCTTACCGGTAGTCATCTTCATCTTCCTCATCATCAAAAGCCGATGTTTGGATGTTGAGCATCGATCCCATCAAGTCTTTAAATTCTACCGAGGTTTCAAAAATCTTTTTTGACAAAAGGGAATATGAAGCGAGGCCATGCAACACAAATTCCATCAGCAGTGCCGACTCCATTTCATTGGCATGCGGAAAAGTTTTCTTCACCAGGCCATGCAGACCATCAACGCTGTACAATTGGTTGATCTTATCGCGATCTCTCGAGGCAAAACCAATATTGACATGGTTGCCCTTATCAAACCAGGAGGTAATGGCTTTATAAGGATTGTCAACCACCTGTGGTGATTCGCCTTTCTTGGGTGCACGTTTTTTCAGCGTGTCGGGGTTGGGGAAGTACTGCACAAACTGGCTGCGGATGGATTTGTCGAGCAGGTTCATGGCTACCTGGTAGGGACCTTCCTGTTCGCCTTCGTACACCAGTTCAATTTTACCGGTGATAGCGGGTATAATACCAATCAGGTCGCCGATCCAAACCTGGGTGCCTTGTTCGTTATTGATCAAAGCCCGGCGCTCGGCGGCACTCACCGCATTTTCAAATGCGGCAATGGTGAGACGTGCACTCACGCCACTTTTCTTATCTACAAACTCGGAGCCGCGGGCTTCAAAAGCCACCTGCTCAATCAGCCTTTTCACCAGGTCGCTGATGGCCACTTTATCTTTTTGCTCGGGTGCAAGGTCGGCCTCCTGTTCGGTGATGGCCAATGCTGTTTCCAGGCTCTTGGGGTAGTGGGTCAGGATCTGGCTTTCAATCCGGTCTTTCAGCGGTGTTACAATGGAGCCGCGGTTGGTATAATCTTCGGGGTTGGCCGTAAATACAAAAAGGATATCGAGTGGCAGGCGCAGCTTAAAGCCGCGGATCTGCACATCTCCTTCTTCCAATATGTTGAAGAGCGCCACCTGTATCCTTGCCTGCAAATCGGGTAATTCGTTGATCACAAAAATGCTGCGGTTGCTCTTGGGGATGATGCCGTAGTGGATTACCCGTTCGTCGGCAAACGAAAGGCGCAGGTTGGCAGCCTTGATGGGATCGATGTCACCAATCAGGTCGGCAACGCTAACATCAGGTGTGGCCAGTTTTTCACCATAGCGCTGGCTGCGGTGGATCCATTCTATAGGGGTGTCATCGCCTTTTTCGCGGATCAGGTCGCGGGCAAATTTGGAGATGGGATTCAGCGGGTCGTCGTTGATATCGGAGCCGCTGATTACCGGGATGTATTCATCCAGCAGGTTGGTCATCTGGCGGGCCATGCGGGTTTTAGCCTGCCCGCGCAAACCCAGGAATAGAATATTGTGTTTGCTGAGCAGGGCACGCTCCACGTCTGGAATTACCGTGTCTTCGTAACCCATGATGCCGGTAAACGTGTCTTCCTTGCCCTTAAGCCTTTGCAGTAAATTTTGTCTGATTTCTTCTTTGATGCTTTTGGCCGTGTAGCCAGATTCTTTGAGTTCGCCGAGTGTATTAATGTGTTTATGATTCATGCCGTTCAATGTCTGCTTGTATGTAAATGATCTTTGTGAAACCTTCGTGCCTTTTTGTCTTTGTGTTGCAACAATCAATAGACCGTTTTTCTTTTGCCACTTTCGAAATCGCGGAAGATAAAGGCGCCCAGCTTATCCAGGGATGCAAAGAATGCCTTGCCGTTATTTGTTTCCGTAAACTCCTGCACAAAACGCTGGAGATAAGGGTCGGTTGCGATCATAAAAGTAGTGATGGGCACTTTGAGCTTTTTGCACTGGGCTGCCAGGTTCAGGCAGCGCGAGGTGATCTTTCGATCAAGTCCGAAGCTGTTTTTATAATACCGCTTGCCAATTTTCAAACAAGTGGGTTTACCATCCGTGATCATGAAGATCTGCTTGTTGGGGTTTTTGCGCCGGCGCAATATATCCATGGCCAGTTCCAGCCCTGCAACGGTGTTGGTATGATAAGGTCCCACCTGCAGGTAGGGGAGGTCCTTGATTTCTACCGGCCATGCGTCGTTGCCAAAAACCACGATGTCCAAGGTGTCTTTGGGATACTTGGTAGTGATCAGCTCGCTCAGTGCCATGGCCACCTTTTTTGCAGGCGTGATCCGGTCTTCGCCATACAGGATCATGGAGTGGGAAATATCGATCATCAGCACGGTGGAAGTTTGTGCCTTGAAATCGGTTTCCCTGATCTGCAAATCGTCTTCCTGCATGGTAAACTGCTCCAGGCCGTGGTTGATCTGGGCATTGCGGATGGACTCGGTAAAGTCGATCTGCTCCAGCAGGTCGCCAAACTGGAAGGGGCGGGTGTCGGGGCTTTGCTCGTCACCCTGGCCTGGTTTGTAAGTCTGGTGGTCGCCGCTTTTGGTTTTTTTCAGTTTGCCGAAGATCTCTTCCAGGCTGCGTTTGCGGATGCCCTGTTCGGTTTTAGGCGTAATCTTTATCTCGCCTTTCTGGTTGTCTTCGGTGAGGTATCCTTTTTCTTTTAAGTCGTCAATAAAATCGCCCATACCATATTCCTGGTTAGTGAGTTCGTACTGGCGGTCCAGCTGGTTAAGCCATTGGAGCGCTTCCGAAACATCGCCATTTGTATAGGTAAGGAGTTGCATGAATAAGTCGAGCAGTTGCTCAAATTTGCTTTTGCCGTCTTCCGGGTCAAAGCGGGAGAAATGAAAACCACGCATCACAGAATATTTAATCGGGGAGCGGAACTTAATGTTAAGGGGATCAATTCCGTACCCCAATTTACAATAAGTAAGCCGTCTTTGTTCGATTGCAAAAACCTTAACGGAATAAAAAAACCGGAAGCCTTTCAAGCTTCCGGTTTTTTTGACAACACCTAGCAGGTTTTAAAAACCTGTTAGGTGTATTAAATATCTCGACTATTTAGCCGCAGGCCCACCGGCGGGTTGCTCCACAACCGGTGTTTTCTGCTCGTAGCTTTTTACCACCGTTTCAAACACTTGTATCATCAGGTCGTTGATCAGGGCTTCCTGCTCCATGGAGCGGAACAGCTCTTCACGTTCGCTCTTCAGGTAGTTGTAATAAGCCTTCTGGTCCTGCAGGTCTTTGTTGATGGCCGTTTTCAACGATTGCGCCAGTTGGGTATTGCCCGCTTTATAGGCAGCCTCCATATAGATCATGGCCGTTTGGTTGTGCTGGTTATACCGCGAGGTCATGGCATAAGGCAGGTTGGCCGTGTTGATCATCTGCTCGGCCTTTTGCAGTACTTGCTGGGCTTCGGCTTTCTGGCCTGCATCGGCCAGGTTACCGGCTGCTTCACCATAGGTAGCACGGATGGACAGCAGGTGACGGCGGTTTTCCTCGTCAAAATATACACCGGTCTTTTCCGCACCACCGGTACGGAACTCGTTCAATACGGCCTTGTACATCACCGGCATATTGTTGTCGCGGATGGCGGTACCACCCATGCGGTTTTCGCGGAGCGCTTTGTCAACCACCCAGTTCTGCTGGGGAAACTTGTTGGCAACAGGCACCAGGCGGTAGGAGAGGCCTTCTTTGCGGAGGTACTGTCCAAAGCCCAGCTCGCCATAAGGGTTGGTAAAATAAATGGGGCGTTCCCAACCTTTAGCTGCATTGGAAGCAATTACGTTGAGCACAATCAGGTCGTTGCGCATCAGGTCGTTTTTAGTTTCCGGCAGTTCAAAAGCCATCTGGGCAAAAGTGCTGTCGCCGGCATTGATCACGCCATTTTTGCGAACGGCCGCCTCATTTACCGGAACAATAAAGCGCTTAACCGGGAAGGACTGCACATTGTCGCCCTGACCCAGCACGTTTTTCATCACGTCCAGCAGGTCGTAAAAGTTTTCCTTATTGCCGGCCGCCTGGTAGCGCAGGTATTCGCGTTTGTGGCCTTCGATCTGCTCGGGTGTCCAGATCACGTCGATGGGCGCACTTTCGTTGACCTTATACCGCAGCTGGTTGATATACCAGTCGATACCCAGCAGGGAAGTGTTGATGATGCGGAGGTCGGGGCGCACGCCTTCCACTTCCTGGGCATACCAGAGCGGGTAGGTGTCGTTGTCGCCAAAGGTAAAGATCACTGCGTTGGGTGCCAGGCTTTGCAGGTAGTTGCGGGCCATATCGGGCGCCAGTGTTTTGGGGCTGCGGTCGTGGTCGTTCCACTCCTGTTGTGCCATCAGGGCCGGAGCCAGCATACATACGGCAAAAGCGGTGATGGTAGCCAGGCGGAGGTTAGTGGCGTTTTTAGAAACGGCACGTACCAAGGTGCCCAAAGCACCGGTCAGTACCACAAACAATACGGCGCTCAATACAGCGGGTATCAGGATGCCATTGCCATATACACCACTGAGGATGGTAACCAGGAAGGTAACGGCAGCACCGCCCATCAGCACATTGCGGTAGAGTTCATCTTTCAGCGTGCGGCGTGCCAAATCAACAAGGGCTACTACAGCCAAACCGATCCAGATAGCATAGGCGTAGAAGGAACCCACAAAAGCGTAGTCGCGTTCGCGAGGCTGGTTGCCGGGTTGGTTGAGGTAAAGCACGATGGCCAGACCGGTAAAGAAGAACAGCAGGAAGGATACGATCCAGTCCTTTCGGTCGCGGAGGAAGTGGTAAATGGCACCCAGCACGCCCAGCAGGAAGGGGATCATGTACAGTTTATTCTTGGCCTTATTATCCTTGAGGCTTTCAGGCAAACGGTCCTGGTCGCCCAGGCGGGGATTGTCGATAAACGAAAGGCCGCTGATCCAGTTGCCATCGCGTTTGTTGCCAAAACCCTGTACGTCGTTTTGCTTACCGGCGAAGTTCCACATAAAGTAGCGCCAGTACATAAAGCCCATCTGGTAGGTTACAAACCAGTTGATGTTATCGCCATAGGTAGGTGCGGCATATTTGGTCTGGCCGGTTTGCGGATCCTGGGTGCGGCCCAGGTTCAGCCAGTCGGCGTAGAAGTCGGCATGGCCCTGGTCGTTGCTGCGGTCCCAAACACGAACAAAAAGTTGCTGGTCTTCGCCGCGGTATTTGGGCTCGCTGTCTTTACCAATTTCAAGGTATTTGTCCTTGCCCTTGGTATATTTCATTTCGCCTTCCTTGAAGTCGATATAGCCATCGCCGTTTTCATCAACGTATTCGGCCTGGAAGTGCGGACCATAGAGCAGGGGCTGCGATCCATACTGTTCGCGGCCAAGGTAATATACCAGGCTCATGGGGTTGTCCACGTTGTTCATGTCGATGCCGGGGTTGGCGGCAGAGCGCTCCATGGTGGTTACATAAGTAGAGTACCCCAGCATCAGGAAGGCAAAGCACCACAAACCGAGGCGGAGGAAACCATAGCCGTTCTTTGCGGCATAGCGCATGCCCAGCCAGATGAGTACACCCAGCAGGACAAAGAAGAAGATAAAGCCGGAGAAGAAGGGCAGGTTGAAACCGTTTACAAACCAGATATCAAATTTGCCGGCCCATTTAATGGAGTATTGAATGGCTGCTACCTGCACCACACCGGTGATCAGGCACCCGATGATAAATGCCCAGATGGCGCCCTTGCGGGTGTAATTGTAGCGCTTATAATAATAAATCATTACGATGGCCGGGATGGTGAGCAGGTTGAGCAGGTGCACACCAATGGAAAGACCCATCATAAAGAAGATAAAAATGATCCAGCGGTCGGCGCGGGCACGTTCCAGTGCGCTTGTCGCCAGGTCGTCGGCGCGTTCCCACTTCAGCATGGCCCAAAATACAAGGGCGGTAAAGAAGGAAGAAAGTGCGTACACTTCGCCTTCCACGGCCGAAAACCAGAAGGAATCGGAAAAGGTATAAGCCAGCGCACCAACGGTGCCTGCGGCCACGATGGTCCAGGTTTGTGCCGTATCGGGCTCATTGCTATTGCCTACCACCAGTTTGCGTGCAAAATGGGTGATGGTCCAGAAAAGAAACAGGATGGTAAAGGAAGATGCCAGTGCGCTCATCACGTTCACGGCCTTGGCAGCAGTCATGGGGTCGTTCCCGAATAACACTATAAACAGTCGGCCAATCAATACAAACAGCGGTGCGCCCGGCGGGTGGGGGAGCTGCAATTTATAAGCCGACGCAATGAACTCGCCGGTATCCCAAAAACTACCCCTGGCTTCTGCAGTTAGGATGTATACCAGCGAGGCAATGAAGAACACAACCCAACCGGTTATGTTGTTTACTTTTCTGAAATTCATACAGATGGTACCATTTTAAAAATGCCCGGTAAAAATAGGGGAAAAAACCCCCTGTCCCCTTAAAGGGGGAACTTAGATACCCCCTGTCCCCTTGCAGGGGGAACTTAGGCCGGGGGGACCTACTGCTTTTAACATTCATTTGTAGGAAAAACAATAGCTAAAGCAACTACTTCATCTGCTACCATTGCTTATTGATGCATTGCGAACTAGTACCACTGCGTGGCTATAAACAAGAAAGCCACCCTGCATGGAGTGGCTCTGTTGTTTATAATGCTATCCGGCTTGGGTTCCCCTTTCAGGGGGACAAGGGGGTGGGATGTTTTATTCGAAGAATACTTTCACCGTCTGGTAAAACAAGCGGTTGTGCATCATGGCGTGGGATTCGGTGTTTTCATTGAAGCCGCGCAGGCCAAACAGGCCGGCAGCGTTGCCTTTATTGATGGCGATCTCCATATAACCTGCACTGTTAAACAAAACCAGTTTCTCACCCTGCGGCACATCGGCATAGGAGCCGGAGATGCGTTCAATCACCTCGTCGCGTTTAAATACAATTTTAAACCTGCGTCCTTTGCGCTGTTGTTCAAACTGCTCCTGGGTGATATTAACCACCACGTTTTCAAAATTGTCGATAAAGATGATCTGGCCTTCGATCCAGCTTTCACCCAGCAGGGGGCGCAAGGGGTTTTTCTCGTTGTATTCCGCATCAGGAATACCTATGCGTTCAACAGGTTCCCCATTGGCCAATTGGGTAATGGCCCGGGCCGCTATATCTATACAGTATAAAGTGTTCTTGATGGCTGCCTTTTCCAGCGGAATACCAATTACCATTTCCGGTTTGTCTTCCAGGATCATGCTGAGGAGGCCGTTATCCGCACAAATTACGTATTGGTTGTTGTGAAACGCCAGGAGGAGCTGCTCCGGTTTGGACTCAAAAAGATTGATGAGCACCACGTGAAAGGTAAATTCGGGAAAGTTGCGGATGGCACTGCGGCAAACATATGCCGCCTGCGGATAGTTGAACGGCGATAAACTGTGGGAAATATCAATGATCTGGAATGCCGGATCTATGCGTAATAGCCTGCCCTTGATGGCGCCCACCAGGTAATCCTGGCTGCCTATATCAGATGTAAGCGTCACTAAGGGCATGATGAATAAAAATAATTTGGGTACAGGGTGGTTCCGGCGGGATAGGGCAGGCTGCAAAGTTGCTGGTTTCCCGGCAAATAAACATCCACTGTTGAAAACGCCATACAACCTTTGCTGTATGGCGTTTTCAGCGTTTTGAATAACTACTTACTTGATAAGTTGCCCGTTCCTGAAATAAAACCGATGTACCAGTTTATCGGCAAGCCAGGGAAAGAACCGGTTGAGGAAAACGGTTTCTTTCCCGGTAAAAGACATCACCACGCTGCGCTTCTTTTTTTCAATAGCGTTTAAAATCTGGCGTGCACAGGCTTCAGGTGTCATCATCTTGCCTTCATTCATCAGGCTTTCTGCTTCCGGTTTGCCTTCATTGTTAAGGGCTACGTTGCGGATATTGGAAGTAACAAAGCCTGGCGATACCCACATGACGTGTACCCCGCTATCCATCAGTTCTGTTTTCACGGCTTCCAGCCAACCCTGCAAGGCAAACTTGGATGCAGAGTAAGCACTACGGCCAGGCAAGCCCCGGTAACCGGCGATGGAAGAAATGCCAACCACGGTACCTTTTTGTTGTATGAGGCTGTTCAGGGCATACTTGGTGCAATATGCGGTGCCAAAAAAGTTGACGCCCATCACCTTGTGCAGTACATCCATAGTAGAGTCCTGCAACAGTGCCCGCATGGAAATGCCTGCGTTATTAATGAGGATATCGATGGGCCCAAACATCTTGATCGTTGAATCGATAAAATGGCGGCAATCATTTTCATTGCTCACATCGGCCAACACGGTATGCAGGGGGTAGGAGGGAAACTCCGATTGGAGTTGGTACAGTTTGTCGTGGTTGCGTCCGCAGGTAGCTACTTTGGCACCCTGGCCAAGGAGCATGCTCACCAATGCGCGGCCGATGCCGTCCGATCCGCCGGTAACGGCTACTACTTTGTTCTTGAAAAATGAAGACATGTGTTCTAGTTGGTTGCGCAAACTTAAATCAAAGCGCTGTTCACCGCCGGTGTATTTATATCAACCTGTCTTACAGGTTACTGAAGGGAAAATTTTGCAGCAGGCTCAAAAAAATCTTTTAAAATATTTGGCAGAAATTGTCGGCTGCTTATCTTTGCACTCCCAATTACA
>NZ_MTFE01000010.1:3970523-3970751 GCF_001953305.1 Cnuella takakiae | reverse complement strand
AGTTGGTAGAGCAATACACTTTTAATGTATGGGCCCTGGGTTCGAGTCCCAGCCGGATCACTAAATTAAGCCTCTGATTTTCAGGGGCTTTTTTGTGTCTGCTACTGATCTGATTGGTTTTGCGGGGATGTATGGTAAAGCAATAAAATGTGAATAAGATTTCCGGACTTTTTTGTTCCTTGATTTGGTAGTCTGTGAATCTTGCCCCTATATTTGCACTCCCAATTC
>NZ_MTFE01000010.1:3930945-3970513 GCF_001953305.1 Cnuella takakiae | reverse complement strand
AGTTGGTAGAGCAATACACTTTTAATGTATGGGCCCTGGGTTCGAGTCCCAGCCGGATCACAAAAAAGCTTCTGAATTTCAGAGGCTTTTTTTATGCCCCTACACAAGGCCAATGATTTTGCAACCATGCGTTCTTTTCCCTACCTCTTATCCTACAAACGGCCTAGGTAAAATCATATAAGTAACCCTGAGGAAAGTACTTTGCTTTTTAGACCGATGCCCATTTCCACCGCTGCATGGTCTTTAGGCCAATACACCAGATTGATTAAAGGTGAATTTGTTTAAACAGGCAGATGTGATAGTTCAACGGCAGGATGTGCTTCCTGAGCGATAGTATGCTGATTAGTAATTTTATATATGAAGCTTATTTGCCTTGAACCATTACCTTTGCGGCCCAAGGGTATGCTGGCCTTTTCCCGGTTCCTTGTGTTTACATCACTTAGCCAAAACTGGACTAAAAAAAGAAGCCAGCTGGTGGTTAATGGATAAAAAATCCATTGGAATATGAATATGCTCAAGAGCTTTCTACTGGTAATCTTATGTTTTTTTCTTTCTGCTGCACAGGCACAACAACTTCCTGCTGATTTAAGTAACTATACGGCAAGTCAGATTTCAGATACCCAATTGCGCCAGTTGCTGGCACAGGCAAAGCAAAGCAATTACACCATTGATGAAATCGGCAACGAAATGCTGCGCCGTGGTTTTCCGCAATCTGAACTGGCCATCCTGAAACAAAGGGCTGCAGAGTTGGAGGGTGGAACAAGCCAGCAGGAAGAGGATTCTGAGGTAGAGGAAAAAAAGCCAACGAATACCAAGCGCACTGCTCCCAAAGTAAAACAACCCGACTTTGAGAAGGAAGGATATTTTGCCACCAAATCAAAGCTTTTTGGCGCTGAACTGTTTACCAGTCAGGATCTTTCCTTTGAGCCGGACATGCGGATGGCTACGCCTAAAAATTACATAGTTGGTCCTGACGATGAACTGATTCTGAATGTTTACGGACTCAATATGTCGCAACAAACCCTGAAGGTTTCGCCAGATGGTACCGTAAACGTGAAGTATGCAGGTGTGGTGTATGTAAACGGCCTTACCGTAGAAGCCGCCGCTGCCAGCATTCGCAGCCGCCTAGTGCGGTATTATCCCGGGCTTAATTCCGGTGCTACCAAGCTTAATTTGTCGCTTGGCAGTATTCGCAGCATCCGGGTGATTATGATTGGTGCCATCAAACGTCCGGGCACCTATACTTTGCCCTCTCTTGCAAGCCTATTCAATGCTTTGTATGTTAGCGGTGGCCCTGCGGAAAACGGGTCGCTCCGCAATATTGAACTGATCAGGGGAAATAAGAAGGTTGCCAATGCAGACCTGTATGATTTTCTTGTAAAGGGTGACCTTAGTGGCAATGTGCGTTTGGAAGACAATGATGTGATCCGCGTGCCATTTGCCGAAACACTGGTAACCATTAATGGCCTGGTAAACCGGCCGGGCATTTTTGAAATGAAGCAAAGGGAAAGCCTTTACGATGCACTTCAGTTTGCAGGTGGTTTTAAGAGCGCTGCCTTCAGGGGCCGTATTACCGGTACGCGCATTGCTGAACTGGAGCGCATGGTAGTGGACGTTGCAGGCGATTCTTTGAAAACTTTCCAGCCTTTCAATGGCGATGAGTTTTTTATCGATTCCGTAATCAGCCGGTACCAGAACCGCGTGGTGATCAGCGGTGCTGTATTCAAGCCCGGTCCTTATGCCCTCAGCAATGGCATGAACCTGAGACAACTCATTGAAAAAGCACAGGGTTTGAAGGAAGACGTATTTACAGGTCGCGCCATCCTGGTGCGCACCCGCCCTGATCTTTCAAAGCAATATATAGATGTCGAACTCAAACCCATCATGAATGGATTGAGTGACGGCCTGCAACTGCAGCGGGAGGATAGTATCCGGATCGCCAGCATTTTCGATCTGCGCGACTCCGCTACCGTAACCATCAATGGTGCGGTACGCAAACCCGGTACCTTCCGTTTTGAAGACAGCCTCTCGCTGAAGTCACTCATCCTGAAAGCCGATGGCTTTTCAGAAAACGCAACAGGCATGGGTATAGAAGTTTCCCGCCGCAAGCGTGATATGGATGTTGTAAAACCCGGCGCTTCTATTGTTGAAATCATCCGCATTGATGATACCAAGGAGCTCAGCAAGGGTTCTCAGGATGTGATCCTCCAGCCTTTCGACATCGTAACTATCAAAGAAGATCCATTTTACAAGAAGCAAATCAGCGTAACGGTAAGCGGCGAAGTGCTGATGCCTGCTGTTTACACGCTGCAAAGCAGGGAGGAGCGGCTGAGTTCGCTCATTAACCGGTCGGGAGGCTTGTTGTACACCGCCAATGTAGATGGTGCAAAACTTGTTCGCATGAGGAAGGAGAAGGTTGATACGGCTGAGATCAAAAGGTTGTTTCAGTCGGTATCTAAAGATACAACCGTTGATGATAGGAACATTACTGATAAACGAACCACCGAAGTAGCCATCAACCTAGGGTTTATTTTAAAACACCCGGGAAGTGCCGATGATATTACCCTTGAAGAAGGCGATGAACTTATCATACCGCGAATCAATAATACTGTGCGGGTAGCAGGCGAGGTGTTCAAGCCCCTCGATATTATGTATGAGCGGGGTAAAAGCATGCGGGATTATATCGATGATGCCGGCGGTGTAACTGCCAATGGTAAAAAGGCGCGCACTTTTGTAATTTATCCCAATGGCAGTTCGGCCAAGCGCAGGATGGTACTCGGACTCTTTCCCAACTATCCAAAAGTAACACCTGGTTCACAGGTATTTGTTCCGGCAAAACCAGAAAGGAAAGGTTTTGATCTAGCAAAGGCAGGGGTGTTGATCTCTGCATTAACTGCAATGGTTACAGCCTTTTCGCTGATCTCCCGGTAATTTTGGTTTTTGCTTTATGGGAGCTATTGGCTTTTTTTGCTATTGGTCAATTAAGTTTTTGCTTTAAGCGGAAGCAAATCACTTCCGGCGGCCTAGCATTTTGGGGCTCAGGTGGCGAAGCTCTGCCTAAGATTAACTGTTATATTAATTTAGACAAAAGAAAAGGCCGGACTGCATGTCCATAATTTCATGCATCCTTTGTTTATGGAAAATCAGGGAAAGGCGTCAGAAATAAGTTTGAAAGAAATACTAACGCAAATAGGTAGCACGGTCCGATATTTGGGAAAACACTGGTTTAAAATATTCCTAGTTGGTTTTATTGGTGCAGGTTTAGGCTTTACACTGGCTTATTTTAAAACAACAAAATATATTTCCCGAACAACTTTTGTTGTAGAGGAAAGTAAAAGCGGAGGTGGCGGGCTAGCCTCCCTTGCAGGGCAGTTTGGTGTAGACCTTGGGGGATCTTCGGGTGGAGGGGTTTTTTCTGGTGATAATATTCTTCTGTTTTTAAGGAGTCAGAGTCTGGTTCAGGAAACCTTACTATCAAACTATGGTGACGGAAACCAAACCTTAGCTGACCGGTATGCACAGGTGTACGGTTTAAAGGACAAATGGAAGAAGAAATTTAATGGACGAGAAGTCCTTTTTGATACTACCGATACACAAAAGTCAGATCGGGTGGCCGATAGCCTGTTGCAAAAGATTGCAGAAGGAGTAGTTAAGAATGAACTTTCAGTAACACGCCCAGATAAAAAAGCAACCTTTGTAGAAGTCAGGGCGGTAATGCGGGATGAAGAACTGTGCCAAGTATTTAATGACCGGCTTGTAGCATTAGCAATCCAAAAATATGTCAGCTCGAAGGTTAAATTAAAGGCTGCCAATGTCAGAAGCCTTCAGAAAAGAGCTGATAGTTTGGAAGGTTTACTGAACGTGCGCACTTATAATGCTGCTGCAAGTCAACAATCATTGCTCGACATCAACCCCGGTTTACGAGCTGCCACCGCTGCTCCTGAAATAAAAACCCGGGAAAAAGCAACAGTCACTGCCATATACACTGAAGTAGTTAAAAACCTAGAACTTTCAAAAACAATCCTTAACCAGGAAACGCCAACTATTGAAATTGTTGATCATAGTAGTTACCCATTGGTTCAGGATAAACCCAGCAAAATTGTTTGGATGGTGATAGGAGCATTTTTAGCTTCCTTCTTTTTTATCATAATTTTGCTTGCACGCCATTGGTGGCGCCAAGTAGCATAGGTTTACAAAACAAAGACCATAAAAGCGCTACACAGGCGTAAATGGGCTTGAGTTTCATAATGTATTATAGTACGAACCAAATGAAATAACCAAACTAAACTGACTGTTAATGATGCTTAATCTATCCTCCTTTCTTCTCAAAACTCGAAACTGGTATTTGCAGCATTTAAATTACCGGACCTGAACTCCTGTGTTTATTAAAGCTGATAGGAACCAATTCACTTAATAAGGTACGATTTGCCAACTGGATTTTGAGCTAATTTTTAAACCTCACTTCCGAATATAAATCGTTCTTAAGATAAAGACCCTTGTTTATGAAACAAAGAGTTGAATACTGGGTATATAGCTTGATTGAAGAGCGGATCATTCCAAGGTGGGTGATTATGTTGCTTGATATAGGCATACTGCTGATATCACTTCTTGTCTCTTATTTTCTTCGTTTTAACCTGAAGGTGGAAGCTATATGGATTGAACAATTTAACCAGGTTGTTGGGTATTACCTCTTGGGGCACATAGTTACTTTCTTGGTGATGAAAACCTATGCCGGCATGGTGCGGTTTACTGGTTTACAGGATGCATTAAGAATTACTGCCGCTGTGACTATTGCCCATTGTTTTGGCTGGGTTTATCAATCCATGAATATTGGTGATGTTTCGGTATCAGTGCTATTTATAAATTTTTTTATTGCCAACTTCCTGCTCATAAGCTATCGACTTTCGGTTAAATCATCTTTTTCTTACCTGAGCAGCCGGCCTAATGCCAGCCGCAAAGCACTCGTGTATGGTGCTTCTGAAACAGGAATTGCAGCCAAGCGCATTTTGTCCTCTAATAAAAATCTTTCTGCGCATGTATCTGGCTTTATTGACGACAACCATTATAAGGTAGGACGGAAATTAGATGGTGTACCTGTGTTTCACAGTTCGCAACTAAACGAGCTTATTGAGGCGCACCACATCGATACCTTGGTTTTGGCGCTTCCAAAATTGTCGGTAGAGCGGAAGCAGCAAATAATGGAAGATTGTTTGCAACTGGGTGTAAAAACAATGGGCGTGCAGATGGTGAATGGTGTGGGCACCGGTGAGTTGAAAGCTGCCGATATCCGGGAGTTGAACATTGAAGACCTACTGGAGCGGGAGGCCATCGAAGTGAAAAATGATCTTCTTTCACTGGAATTGCACGGAAAAGTAATCTTGGTTACCGGGGCTGCCGGATCAATTGGTAGTGAGCTTGTAAGGCAAATACTCAAGTTTAATCCTTCTAAATTAATATTGTTGGATATTGCTGAATCGCCTTTGCATGAATTTTCTCTTGAGCTCAAAGAGAAATTTGCTTTTCATGATTTTATATGTTGTATCGGTGATGTACGCAATGCAAGCAGGCTTCAACACCTCTTTACTAATTACAGTCCCGAAATAGTTTTTCATGCTGCCGCTTACAAGCATGTGCCTTTAATGGAAAACAATCCATCGGAAGCTATTTTGACCAACGTTAAAGGCACCTGCCTCCTGGCCGACGAATCGCTGCGGCATGGTGTAAAACGCTTTATTATGGTTTCTACAGATAAGGCTGTTAACCCAACTAATGTGATGGGGGCTTCAAAGCGAATTGCCGAAATCTATGTTCAATCGCTTTGCCAGTATCATCGGCATTCGCGAACCCGTTTTATTACAACCCGGTTTGGCAATGTACTTGGTTCCAACGGTTCGGTGATTCCTCGTTTTAAGCAACAAATTGCTTCTGGTGGGCCTATCACCATTACCCATCCGGAAATTACCCGCTACTTTATGACTATTCCAGAAGCCTCCCAGTTGGTAATGGAAGCGGCTATTATGGGCAAAGGGGGCGAAATTTTTGTATTTGATATGGGCCGTCCCGTGAAAATTTTGGACCTGGCCCGAAAAATGATCAAACTCAGTGGTTTTCAACCAGACAAGGATATTGAGATTTGTTTTACTGGTCTGCGTCCTGGCGAAAAACTTTACGAAGAATTGCTCTGTAATGCCGAAAATACTCTGCCCACTTATCATGATAAAATAATGATTGCAAAAACCCGGCAGTTGGATTATGAATACAGTAAGCGAATCATAGATGAACTTATTACTGTAGCTGCCGAAATGGGGTCTGAACTTGAAGTAGTATCGCGGATGAAATTGCTTGTTCCGGAATTTATCAGTAATAATTCACCGTTTGAACTCATTGATCAAAGGGCTAAAGCCAAAATCAATTAAGCAACATTTTGTGAAGGGACTGCTTTTAGGCTTTTCTTTTTTGATCTGTGGTACCGCCTGGGGGCAAACTTTGCCTGTAGGTTCTTGGGGTGAGCAGCTATTGCGAACAGCGCAAATTACCAATCAAAGCAAGGACAGCAGTAACATGGTAAGCCGTCCACTTGGGTTGGCATCCCTTGATTCTTCCGAAACTTTACGCAGTCTTGTTCTTGGCAACTTCAGGTTATCGCGTAGCCGCAACATATACTTTGGTTTACTTCCGATAGCATGGAAGCAACAGGAAGTTACCCATCATCCAATTTTCGCCAATGATGGCGCTATGATACCTGCTAAAGGTTATCAAACCATGCTTTCTGCAGGTTTGTATGGCAGATTGGGCCCCTTGCAGGTGCAACTAAACCCCGAATTTGTTTATGCCGGTAATCCGCCTTATAAAAATGCACCGTTTTTTGGGGGGGCAACGAAAGGCAACTACCGTAAAATATTTGCCGGGCAATCCGATGCCGGACTTCACGCAGGTCCATTTGCGGTAAGTGTGTCAACTGAAAATTTGTGGTGGGGGCCAGGTGTTCATGGCTCCTTGCTGATGACCAATCAGGCTCCAGGATTTTTACATGCAAAATTGCACACTACAAGGCCTTTCAAAACGCCAATCGGGAGTTTTGAATTTAGTTTGATCGGGGGAATTCTGTCTAGCGATTCCACACGTCCGTTTGACAACGAATGGTTGCAGTACCAAACCCATATGCCTGCGGATAGATACCTGAATGGTTACGTATTTAGTTACCAGCCTAAGTTCATAAAAGGGTTGAGCGTAGGGGTGACCCGGGCCATACAGCAATATAAAAAGGATGTTTCTGCTTCAAGCGGTAATTTCCTGAACAAGTATCTGCCCATTTTACTTAAGGCAGCCAAAAAGAATAATGCATCTGATGATGACCTTATGAACACCGACCAACTGGCTTCAATATTTTTCAGGTGGCAGTTTCGGAAAGCTAAGGCTGAAGTATATTCTGAGTTTGGTTATAACGATTATAAAGCCAATACCCGTGATTTTGTGCTCAATTTGCCCCATGCAGCAGCATACCTTGTGGGCTTCCGGAAAGGATTTGTGTTATCCGATAGTACATTACTGGAAATCGGTTTTGAGGTTGCGCAACTTTCTGAATCTCCCGACCGCCTTGTCAGGGGAGCTGGAAATTGGTATGAGCATGGTGGCATATTTGAGGGATACACCCATCAAAACCAGGTGATGGGAAGTGCATTTGCTTCCAATACCCAAACCTTACAGGTCGCCTTTCAAAAAGGCCTCCAACGAACCAGCTTCCTTTTCCAACAGGCTCAACGGTATCCGCTTTTTCAAAACATCTATTGGAACGATTACCAATTAACTGCCAGGCATGGCAGGTTGTTTCGCCAGCTATACTTGTTTGGCCAGGTTCAAATAGTACGCAGCATGAATTACGGCTGGGAACACGGCCAAAATGTTACCCAGCTGCTGTTAGCTACGGGCATACATTACAATTTTAATTAAAAATCCTTGGTTCGCCTTCTTTGTTTTTATTCCCTTCTTTTTTTTACATCTGCAGCAAAGGCTCAATCAGCACTTATTGCTAGGTTTCAAGAGCTATCACGTTATCAGCAGTTAGTTGGTGCTGATTCGATAGCCAGTGCAGGTTTGGTAAATGCGCATACAGCTTTATTGTATTCAGATACACCACGCAAGGTCAGTAGCAGCATCAGGCGAAATGGGTTTGAATTGGCATTGATGCCGGTAACGCTTACTTACCATCACAACAGCGAACTGCCATTTGATTATAATTTGGGATCGATGGTGCCGGCAAAAGGAATGCAGTACCAGGTAAGTGGCGGCTTTAGGATAACGCATAAAAGCGGTGTTCAGCTAAAATTGATGCCCGAATGGGTAGGGGCCCAGAACCAGCCATTTGAAACCATGAGCCAGGAGTTGAATCCACAACTATGGCGCGACTATTTTCTTTTTAAGTATAACGTTACCGACATTCCGGAGCGTATGGCTGCAACGCCATACCGAAAGTTTTTACCCGGGCAGTCTTATTTGAGATACTCCAAAGCAAACCTCAACTTTAGCATTTCCACCGAAAGCAAGTGGTGGGGCCCAGGATATCGCAATGCTTTGGTTCTGAGTAGCAATGCACCAGGATTTCTGCACTTTTCGGTTGCTACCAACAAGGCCATACAAACCAGGTGGGGTAAAATCGAAGGCGAGTTCATATCCGGAGTATTAGCGGAATCTGGTGTAATGCCTCCCAGGCGGTATACGGCTTTTGATGGACAGTTCTTATATCTGGATAAAAATCTTCAAAACCGTTACATCACCGGTATAACCCTGCAATGGCAACCCCGGTGGGTTAAAGGAATCAGCCTGGGAATAGCCAAGGCATCCTATCTGTACCCTTCCGATATCCTATCACCGTTGGACATTCTGCCCCTGCAAGGGATCTTGGGAGCTGAGCTTACCGGTGCTGAAAGGAAAGGCTTGAAGGCGTCTTTAGGAAGCTTTTCTTTGCGATACTTATTGAATAAAGAGCAGGCTGAAGTTTACCTGGAATATGGCCGTCAA
Source organism: Cnuella takakiae (assembly GCF_001953305.1). GTDB lineage: Bacteria > Bacteroidota > Bacteroidia > Chitinophagales > Chitinophagaceae > Flavisolibacter > Flavisolibacter takakiae. Next base: position 3,961,495 of record NZ_MTFE01000010.1, on the reverse strand, counting down.
AACAAGGCTGCCATGCCTTGGAACGCACTCGATAATAAGCCACAGCGCTCTGGCTTTGTTTTGGGCCTGCGTAAGTTGCAGCCCATCAATCCACATGCCGGTGCTATCATGTTGGGAGCAGAGATCACGCAACTACAGCTCAACCGGGCTGACTTGCTTGCCCCAGGCGCCAGTTGGTACACACATTCCCATGTACTACAAGGCTACACCCATTTGGGCAAATCCCTTGGCGCTGGTATCGGGCCAGGCGGCAATAGCCAAATAATTGATATTAGCTGGATTAAAAAACAAAAAAGAGTTGGTATTCAACTTGAACGGTTGAAACACAATTCCGACTACTACTACGCCGCCATGACCTACCTCGGTGATTTCCGCCGCCACTGGGTGCAAATAGGCACTACCCTTAAAGCAGATTGGGATTTTGGTCCCATTAGCCTGCATGGTAATTTAGGTATGATCCGCAGCCTCAACCACCAGTGGATTGTGGTAGAAGCCCGTCCCAACTATTATTTCGCAGCAGGCAACGAATACCTCAATATTGCCAGCCAGCTCAGTGTTCGCTACCGGTTCTGATTGTATGCAAAAACTAGTTTTCCCAATTGCTGCCTTGCTGTTTTTGTTCTCCTGCACTAAGAACCTGACAGAGCGTAAGCCGGTTTATTTCAATGATTTTGAAAGCGGCAACCTGCTGGATATTGAAATTTCGGACCGCAGCGGAAGGGTTAGCTCCAACCAGATCACCACTTACAATGGCAATAAGGTGCTGGGCCCATTCAACAATGGTAAGTATGTGCAGTTTACCATTGATACAATGCCCCTGCATAATCGCATCAAGATTGAGTTTGACCTTTATATTCATGATAACTGGACAGGTAACCAAATACCTCCTGGACATAGCCTGCCCGATTATTGGGTTTTGGAGGTGGATGGTTCTTATCCCATCTTTACCACCTTTTCCAATATTGCGGGTCTGCCCCAAAGCTTTCCGCTGAATTATGAGGCAGGTGTTAATCCTTTTCCCGCAAAGGGAAATTCCTGGGTAATAGGGCTTCCGGGTGCCTGCACCCCGGCAGCATCGGGGAATGGTACCACCTTGTATAAAGTGGATCTTTTCCATTTCCATAATTTTCACAGGGCCCGCGTATCCTTCACCGACCAGATGCGTTTGGAACTGCCGCTGTGCGAAAAAAGCTGGTCGATTGACAATGTGCGGGTAACTGCTATGGAGTTTAAATAAGCTTTCCCCAGAGAAAACGGCAGATGATGTGGCGTTCGGCTTCAATGGTAAAAGCTAAAAGTATTGCAACCAATTTTCTGCATCTGGGCATGATTCAGGTGTCCAATGCCTTGTTGCAACTCCTGCTGTTTCCGCTCATCATCCGCAATACCGGCCTGGAAGCCTTTGGGCTAGTGGTGGTGGCCAACTCCTTTGCGGCCCTTGCTGGCCTGCTGGTCAACTTTGGTACAAGCATTTCCGGCGTCCAGGCTGTGACATCTTTAAGAGGTGATCGCCATGCTCTTTCGGTGCTCTTCACCCAAACCATGCTGCTGCGCCTGCTGTTGTTGCTGCCCGTTGTTGGCTGCCTGCCTATGGTATACCTGCTGGCGCCACCATATTTTACGTACATTCTTCCTGCCTTTGTGCTGGTGGTTGCGGAAGCGCTCAACCCATTGTACTTTTTCAATGGACAGGAAAACCTGCTTCCATTCAATATGGCGAACCTGGCTGCGAAACTGGTATCAGCCTTATTAGTTTTGGTGTTTGTCAATGGCGCTGCCGATGCACCCTTGGTTAATCTGCTGCTTGGCCTTCCGGCTCTGTTGGCCTATATGGTTCTGAATATAGTTTTGTTCCGACAATACCAGTTACATTGGCAATGGCAGGGAGTTGCTGGCATGTGGCAAATGTTGCGTAAAAACATGCCTCTGACCGGTAACAACCTCGCGGTTCAGCTCCAACAGTCTTTTTTCTTGTTCGTGTTATCGGCAGCAGCTAGCCCACTGGTATTGGCTGGATATGCCATTATTGATAAAATTATCTGGGGTTTTCGCCTGGTGCTGATTGCATTTTCCAATGCGCTTTTTCCAAGGGCCGTTCAAATAGCTATAGTGGACCCAGCTATAGCGCGCCAGCGCAAAAAGCAAATCAATACCTTGCTCACCGTACTGTTTACCTTGGTTGCCCTTGTGCTATACCTTTTCCCATCCCAGGTGGTGTGGGTATTTTCGGGTACTGCCGAACCCCGGTCTGCTTCCCTGGTAAAGGCAATTTGCTGGGTGCCGCTGCTGGCTGCACTCAATACCTTAAATGTTTTGGAAATGCTGGTGCAGCACCGTTACAACCAGATTTTCCGGATCGCAATCCTGTTAACCCTGGTTACCATAACTGCATCCCTTCTGATCATTAAAGTAGCGGGTACCAACTACATTGGCTGGTACCCCTTTATTGTTGAAGCCGCCGCATTGGGTTTCTATACATTTTTTCTGTACCGCAACAAGAAGGAGGTGCGTCTTGCCGCTTAAACGTGTTGCTATTATTGTCATCCACCTGCATGGTTTTGAGGTTACCCACCACTGCCTGCTTTCCCTGCAGGCCAGCGGGTGTACCGATTTTGATGTAGTGCTGGTAGACAATGGTTCTTCCGATGGCTCTGGTGAGCAGTTGGAGGCTGCCCACCCGGAGGCAGTGGTACTACGTTCGGAGGTAAATACAGGCTTTACAGGGGGCAACAACCTGGGGCTGGTATACGCACTAGAGCAGGGCTATGAAATGGTGTTGCTCCTGAATAACGATACTTATGTAGCGAATGGGTTTTTGAATCTTTTGGTCCGGTACCTAGATACCCACCCTGAAACGGCCGCGGTGCAGCCAAAAATATATTTTCACCATGACCCCCAACTGTTGTGGAGTGCCGGTTCGTATTACAACCAGGTTTTGGGTTTTACCTATACCCGCGGGTTGAACAAAAAAGATCAACCTGCCTTTCAGCAGCCTTGTGCGGTCGATTGGATTTCAGGTTGCGCGATGCTGATACGCACCAGCGTGTTGCGGCGCACCGGGCTTTTTGCCCCTAACATGTTTCTTTACTTTGAAGATGTAGACCTGTCGTTCCGTTTAAGGAAGTTGGGATACAGGCTGGCCTATGTGCCGGCTTCGGCTATTTACCATATTGCAGGAGCTTCGGGTAAAAAAGAAGGACAAAAAAATACGGTGCAGCCCTTTGTGTATTATTATAATCTACGCAACAGGATTTGGATGTTGAAGAAGTATAGCGCCTGGTACCTGTTGCCAACCGTAGTGCTGGCAAATGGCGCATACATCTTTGCGCTGATGGGCTATTTCCTGCTCCGGGGCCGCACGCCTAAATTCAGGGCTGTGCTTCGTGCCATGAAGGATGGCATCAAAGGTCAAATACAAGACCCATCAGGAGTAAGCTATCTGCGGGTGGCGGCTCCGCACGAGGAGGCTGGATTGGCTTAAGCAATGGAGTTACTGGTGGCCATATTCCCCTTTTTTTTTGCCAGTGCTTTTGTTGCAGGCCTCCGGCAGTTGCTGCGGGGCAATGCCGCAGGGCTGATGGCCTTCATCGTTTTTGCCCTTCCGCTTTACTTTACCAGCCTTTCTGTTAGCTATATGCTGGGGCTGGGAACTTATATCCCGGTGCTGCAGGCTACCAAAGAGCTAATGGTTGTGGTGGCTTTGGCTGTTATTGTATGGCAACTAAACCGCCGGTTTAAGCCAACAACTACCGACTGGATTCTGATCCTGTATGTGGCGTATGCTGCGCTGTACCTTTTTGTGCCATCGGGATTTAGTTTCAAGGAGCGGTTATTGGCCTTCAAAGGGTTGGCTTTTTTCCCGGTCGTCTATTTTGCCGGAAGGCTGGTGGATCCTGGCCAAATAAACCTGCGCAAATGGCTGTCTTATATTTGTGTGGTAACCATTGTCGCTGGTGCCCTGGTGGCATATGAAGCACTTTCGGGCGAACACCTGCAGCAACATACCGGGTATGCTGACTACAACCTGAACTTCTTCAACATGGAGCCTGCAGGTAATTTCGGACTTACCTGGACCTTTGAAACAGGGTCCGGTCATAAACGATTTGCCAGCTTTTATTCCATGCCGCTGGAACATGCTGCTGCAACCCTTATTTCAGCATCGGCTATTTTTGCCCTCAGCTACAAGCGCTTGGGTAGGTTCAGGCTTTCTCCCTTGCTGATCGTGACTGCATTGGCAACCCTGCTGTCTATTGCTTTTGCACTTTCAAGGGCATCCTTTGTCGGCTATTTTATCATGTTGTACGTATATGCCTTTGCCGCAGGAAAGCGCAGCTGGCTAATGGGCATCAATGCCATGATAGGCGTTGGGGTGTTGGCCTGGATGGTTTGGATCAAGGGCGACATCCTCGGTTGGGTTCTGGAAACCATCCAGTTTGCCGATACTTCCAGCATGAGCCACCTGCTGGAATGGATTGATGGCATTCAGGCCATGATTGCCAACCCTTTTGGTTTGGGACTTGGTACCTCAGGACGCGTTTCCGGCGCATTTGGTGAAAATATCGGTGGCGAAAACCAGTTGATTATCATTGGCGTTCAGTTAGGATTTGTGGGGGTGGCGTTGTATGCTGCTGCTTACGTAACAGTTATTTGGAACGGGATTCTTGCCTTTCGCAACAGTAACGGGAAGGAAGCCCGACTTGGACTGATGTTGTTTTTGTCGCGGGTGGGCCTGATCATTCCGCTTTTTACTTCAGAAGTGGAGTCCTACATATACATTAGTTACCTGTTATGGTTTTTGTCGGGATTGTTGGTAAATATGCAGGTTAAAACGAAGCGTGTACATGCGGAAGCCATTGCGGTTGGGTATTGATACGAGGGATTTAAGAACCGCCATCAGCGGCCAGAAAACTTACCTGGAGGAGCTGGTCAGGGCTTTTAAAAATAGACAGAAAGCAGATATTGAGCTGGTACTGCTGGACACCAGGGTGCCTGCTTACCTCGGCAACCACCGGTACCTGCGCCTTGCCGAGCACCTGAACCTGCATTTTTGGAAGCAGGTGGTGTTGCCCCTGAAAGCCTGGTGGCGCCGCTGCGATGTATTGTTTACTACCGACTACCATGTGCCTTTTTTCCGCCCCGGTTTTAAAACAGTAACCGTTTTTCACGACGCCTTCTTTTTTGAAGACCCGGAACATTACAGCCCATTGTTCCTGAAGTTTTTTCACCGGGTAACTGTTCCGGCGGCAAAAAAGTGCAGCCATATTGTAGTGCCTTCAATCCATGTACAAAAAAAGCTGGAGCAATGGCTGCAGCTGCCGGCACAGAAGCTGGTACCGGTTTACGAAGCCCCAAAATCGATTCCAAAAAGTTCCTTTTCGCCGGAAGAAATTACCCGCAAACTGACAGATTGGGGCATTAGACAACATCCTTATATCCTCCATGTTGGGATGCTCAATAAAAGGAAGAATATCCCATTACTGATAGGTGCTTTCAACCAGGTGGCCAGCCGCTTTCCCGATATGCGCCTGGTACTGGCAGGCAGCCTCAACGATAAAGAACATATTAACGATCGGGAGCAGATACTTGCCGCCATAAGACTGTCGCCTTTTACCCAAAGGATTGTGCTAACCGGTTATGTGCCCGATGCCGATCTGTCCCTGCTTTACGGCCATGCTTCCCTTTATGTCTTCCCATCGCTGAACGAAGGGTTTGGCATCCCGGTGCTGGAAGCATTTGCCCATGGTGTGCCGGTGCTGGTGGCCGATAATTCCTGCCTGCCTGAAATTGGCGGAGATGCGGTGCTGACCTTTAACCCTAAAGACACAGATGCGTTGGCGGACCAAATATCTACTGTACTTTCGAACCCTGCCTTGGCAGAAAAGATGAAACAGGCCGGCAAGGCCCGGCTTTCGCATTTCTCCTGGCAGAAGGCCGCCGGCGAACTGGCGGAATTGTTCAGGAGTATTGCCTGACTTATGAACCAACAGAACATCCTGATCATACACAACTATTATCGCCTTCGCGGGGGCGAGGACGCCGTGGTACAGCACGAAGTGGCTGCCTTGCGGCAGGCAGGTGCCATGGTTAAGGAGTTATACTTTCACAATCCTTCCAAAGAACGGGATCCTTTTAAAGGATGGAAACTCCTTTCCGGGCTCCTGTTCAACTGCAAAGCCTACCTAAAGGTTTTCCGCACCATCCGGCAACATAATATCCGGGTAGTGCATGTGCACAATAGTTTTTACCAGGCATCACCTTCGGTACTCTGGGCTGCCCGCCATGCGGGAGCAAGGGTAGTGGCTACCATCCACAACTACCGTTTGTTTTGTTTGAACGCCCTTTTTTTCCGCGATGGTGTTACCTGCACGGTGTGCGATGACCAGCAATCGTTCAAAGCCGGTATCCGGCATCGGTGTTTTCAGCAGTCGCGGATGAAGTCGGCTCTACTGGCTGCATCGCTGCGGCTACACCGGTTATTGGGCTCCTGGCAAAAGGCCGTGGACCAGTTTGTTATTATCAACCCGCTGATGCGGGAATACCTGTTGCATCAGGGTATTGATGCTGCAAAAATTTATTTTAAGCCCAACTTCATTTCCGATACTGCTTATAAAGGCTATGAACTTAGGGGCCGTCATTACTTGGCTGCCTGCAGGCTGGAGCCTGAAAAAGGCATAGCTGGTTTGTTGAAGGCATGGAAGGATATTACTGCACCCTTGCATATTGCAGGTGCCGGTTCGCTGCAGGATTTGGTTAAGCGCTCAGCCGTTGGGTCTATTTCTTACCTGGGTTTGCTCAGTCCCGGTGATATGAAGTTTCAGTTAAGCAATTGCAGGGCCCTGGTTTTTACTTCGCATTGGAAAGAAGGCATGCCGCTGAGTATTCTGGAGGCGATAGCTTCAGGCCTTATTTGCATAGCCCAGGAATCGGTAGCTACCCGCCAGTTAATACAAGATGGCATCACTGGGTTTTTGTATCGGGATGACCAACCTGGTAACACCCTTGCTGACAAGGTAGAGCTGCTGGAGCAAATGTCCCTCGAGGAACGCAATACCTTGTCTATGGCAGCCCGCAGGTACTACGAAACCCATTTTTCTGTACTTCCGCACTTGCAGCACATTAGTGAAGTGTACCAGATGAACCTAAACACCCAAGCCGGTGCTCCCAGCAAAAGGCTACCCTCGCTTACACCATGAACGAAACCACCGCACCCAAAATTTTGATTGCCGGTACGGGCATCAGCAATGTTTCGCTGGCCGAAACCATGGATCTATTTGACCAGTGGATTGCCAGTGGCCAAAAGAAAAGGGTTTGTGTTACGCCGGTGAACTGTGTGGTTTGGGCCAACACCGATGCAGCGCTCCGTCGTATTTATAATGAAGCCGACCTCACCCTTTGTGATGGCGTACCGCTGTTGTGGTCTGCCCGTTTTTTAGGTAAAAAATTAAAAGGCCGGGTTACCGGGCTCGACCTTTTGCCCCAGTATGCTGCCCGTGCCGCTACAAAAGGCCACCGGATGTTTTTGCTGGGCGCAAAGGAAGGGGTAGGAGCCAGCCTTGCCCGCCATCTGGAGGCCACAAACCCGGGTACCCAAATTTGTGGTATCTATGTGCCCCCAATGATGAGCCGCTTTAGTGCGGAAGAAAATGATAAAATGATTGCTGCCGTCAACGCAGCGGCGCCTGATATTTTATGGGTGAGCCTTACAGCGCCCAAGCAGGATTTTTGGATTGCCGAAAATTTCCACCGCCTGAACGCCAAAGTGATGGTGGGTGTTGGAGGCGCATTTGAAGTGACTGCCGGCATGATAGAGCGGGCACCCGAATGGATGCAAAAAGCGGGTGCCGAATGGTTTTACAGGTTGCAAAAGGAACCCAAAAGGATGTGGCGGCGCTACCTGGTGGAAGCACCCCGGATTGTACCCATGCTCCTGAAACAAAGATTAGGAAAGCAAGCGAGCTGATGCCATGATGGTGAAGACACTTAAAGGATTTAAACTGCTGAAGTACGTGCTGGACTTACCCATGGTAAGTATGGCATTTCTGCTTGCGCTCCTCTGCTGGGGGCACCAGGAAGCCTATTTCTGGAGCAGTGTCCTTTTCCTGTTCTTTGCTACCCTTTTGTGGTACATCATTGGTTCGCTGACCCACCTGTACCGGGACCGCAGGTCCAATAAATTTGCTGAAGAGATCGTCTTTATATTGTACACCCTTGTGGTTTACCTTTTTGCATTAAGTGCGCTGGCATTTTATTTCCGCTATAGCCTGCCGCTAAATGCCCGTTTCCTGGCCCTGATGACCGCCTTGCTTTTTGTGCTGGTAACCATCCAAAAATACCTGCTACGCAAAATGGTGCATGCCGCTATTTTCCATGGCAAGCTCCACGAAAACCTGCTGATTGTAGGCGCTACCCCTTCGGCTCGCCACTTTTACGATACCATCAAGCAGTATTATTATTATGGGTATAAATGTGTGGGCTACCTCGATGACCATGCGGTAGCCCTCAACGGATGTGCCTATAAAGGAGGCGTAAAAGGACTGGGTTCCGTGCTGGCAAAACAGCAGGTAGACGAAGTGGTCATTGCGCTTCCCGATTTTGAACACGAAAAGATCCGCGACTGCGTGGATGTATGCGACCAATACCGCACCAAGGCCCGCATCATTCCCGATATGCAGCACTTGGGCTCCGCAGCTGCTACAGTAAACAATATCGGGCTGCAGCCGGTGATTTCCATCCGCGAGCTGCCACTGGATAAATATGAAAACCAGCTGTTGAAAAGGATCTTCGATGTGTTTTTTGCCACCTTTTTCTTTTTGTTTGTAGGCAGCTGGCTCATGCCCCTGATTGCACTGCTGATTAAACTCACTTCAAGTGGCCCCGTAATATTCAAGCAGGAACGGTGGGGCGTAAACAACAAAAAAATCACCTGTTATAAGTTTCGCACCATGGCTACGGGCGCAACCGAGGTGAATGCGCAGGGCGAATACCAGCAGGCTACTAAAGATGACCCCAGGGTAACGGAAATTGGTAAACTGCTGCGCAAAACCAATATGGACGAGCTGCCCCAGTTCTGGAACGTGCTGCTGGGCTCTATGAGCGTTGTAGGCCCCCGGCCGCATCCTACTCAACTCAATTTAGATTCCATGCACACGGTAGATAATTATATGCTCCGCCATATTGTGCGGCCCGGCATTACCGGTTGGGCCCAGGTAAACGGCTGCCGAGGCGAAACCCGCAGGGCCGGCGCCATGCAGCAGCGGGTGGACTATGACCTGTACTATATCCACCGGTGGACGTTTTGGTTTGACTGCCAGATCATATTACAAACTGTTATTAATATTTTGAGGGGTGACCAGAACGCTTATTAACCCGGTAATACCGATATTTGCGCCTCTTTTGTCCCTTTGAACAATATGAAATTCAATACCTCATTGCTGCGCTTCCTTGTTTTGGCCTGCTTGCTGTTGATACAGCTGGCTGGAGGCGCACAGCGCGGCAATAACCTTAACCTCTCCGACGATCAGCTGATGCAACTGGTAAAACAGGGGCAAAGCGCAGGCATGTCGGAAGCTGATATTATGAACCTGCTGGTGCAGCGGGGCATGTCGGCTACAGAGATAAGTGCCCTGAAAAAAAGACTCAGCGGTTTGCAGGGTGGGGCACGGGTGAATAATCCCAATGCCATCCGCAATGCCGATACCGCACGTTTTGAACGCGACAGCAACTGGGTGAAAGAGGTGCCTATTCCCCGCAAACCCAATCCTTATTTTGGTTACGAGTTTTTCAGCCGCACTGGTGTTAGTTACGAACCGGCTTTTAATACCAGCACTCCCGGAAACTATGTTTTAGGCCCAGGCGATGAACTCAATATCGATGTAACAGGGATGAACGAACGGTCTATAAGCCGGGTGGTAGACCGCGACGGAAGGGTGGAAATACCCCATGCCGGTTTTTTACAACTGAATGGCCTAAGCGTGGATGCTGCCCGCCAGCGCATCCGAAGCAAGTTGCTGAATGTATATCCTGCACTGGCCAGCGGCCGTACCCAGCTAAATGTTAGCCTGGGCAATGTGCGCTCTATTGGGATTACCGTGATTGGTGAAGCCGCTAACCCGGGTACTTACCGTGTTTCCGGGCTTTCCAGTCTTTTTAATATTTTATACTTGGCAGGTGGCCCCACCACTAATGGCTCGTTGCGCCGCATTGAACTGATCAGGGGCAATAGGGTAGTGGCCGAGATTGACTTCTACAGTTTCCTTGCAAAAGGTATCCTGAATAACAATATTCGCCTGGAAGATCAGGATGTTATTCGTTTCCCCGTTTATACAAAAAGAGTGGCACTTTCAGGTGCGGTAAAGCGACCTGCTATTTACGAGCTGCTGGAAAAGGAAACCCTTTCCGACCTGCTGGCCTATGCTGGCGGCACCGCCGACTCGGCACAAGAAACTGTTGCCAAGGTTGCGCAGTTAAATCAGTCGGAGCGCCGGTTCCGCGATGTTGCGCAGGCTGATTTTGCCTATTTTATACCACGCAATGCCGACTCCGTTTATTTTGAAAAATTGCAGGTGCGCTTCGCCAACCGCATTCACCTGCAGGGGGCTGTTGCCCGGCCCGGAGATTTTGAGTTGACAGACAATCTTACTGTAAAAGCATTATTGGAAAGGGCCAATGGGTTGCGGGAAGATGCATTTACCACCCGTGCCTTTATCAGGCGCCGGAATGGTGCTGAAACCGAAAGAAGCTTGATTCCTTTCAATCCAGCACAGGTAATGCGTGGACAGGGAGATATCAGGTTACAAAAAGACGATTCCGTTTTTATAGCGTCTAAAGACAATCTGCAAGTGATGCAGGTGATAACGATAGCCGGCAGTGTACAACAGCCCCGGTCCGTAACTTATCACCCGGGAATGACAGTAGAAGACGCAATCCTGATGGCAGGTGGCTACCTGCCCGATGCGGCCCTGCATCGCGTTGAAGTGTCACGGCTGGTGCGCAATGAAGCCGATACCCTGGCCAACCAACTGATGCAGGTAATTGCGCTTCAGGTGGACAGTACCCTGCAACCCGGCGGACAGGCTGCTGCCCATACCCTGCAACCGCTTGATCATATTTTTGTGCCCCGCCTGCTCAATTATCATAGCCTAGGTTCGGTAAGGCTGCGCGGTGAGGTGCTTTACCCCGGCGACTATGTGCTGGAACGCCGCAACGAAACGGTTCAGGAACTCCTGTCCCGCGCTGGCGGCATTACCCCGCTTGCCTCGGCTTCCAATGTACAGGTTTACCGCAACGGACTGCGGGTTGGTACCAACTTGTTTCAAGGAAAAGAACAGGCCTTCCTGTTGCTGCCCTCGGACAGTGTTTTTATTCCGCGCAACGATCCTTTTGTTGAAGTGATGGGGCAGGTGTTCAATCCCCAGATCGTAAGTTATCAGGGACGGCGGTTTATGTCGTATATATCGGCCGCAGGTGGGGCTACAGATGGCGGCAACCTCAAAAAAGCCTATGTGCAGTACAGCAATGGCATCAACCGTAAAACGCGACGCTTCCTATTTTTCCGGAACTATCCTTCTGTCAGGCCGGGTTCCCGGATCATTGTCCCGGAAGCACCCTTGGGTGGCCGTCGGGGAGTAAACTTCCTGGAAGTGTCGGCAGTAACTGGAATGCTAACCGCCCTGATCAGCCTGATCTCGGTACTGCGTAATTAATTTAATTAGAAGGTTTCCATGAACCAGCATAATGTATCTACTGTAATGGCCACCGACGCGGACGATGACTACTCGTTCCGGGAAGATCTGGCAGCCAAAGGAAAGCGATTGCGCTTTGCCCTAAGGCAGTGGAAATGGTGGGGTTCGGCCGCCTTGTTGGGAATGGTAATAGGAGCAACTTATGCCTACCTCAAGCCAGTTACCTACGTTGCCCGCACCACCTTTGTGGTGGAAGATACTAAATCATCGGGCGGCATGCTTTCAGCCATTGCCGGTCAGTTTGGATTTGATGTAGGCAGTATGGCAGGTGGTGGCAGTGGCGTATTGGCCGGCGATAACGTATTGGAACTGCTTAAAAGCCGATCGTTGATCAAGAAGACCTTATTGACACGCACTGACAGCAGCAGTATGGAAACCCTCGCCGACCGCTATGCCAGCAGCAAACACTGGCAGGAAAAATGGGCCAAAAGCAAGAAGGTTGGATATGCTGTAAAGTTTATGCCCGGAAAGCAAAAGGGTAGGGTAGAAGATAGCCTGCTCCAGGTAATCATCAAACATGTGGTGGAAGAAGACTTATCGGTGGCGAAACCTGACCGTAAGCTGGGCTTTTTTGAACTCAATGTCACCATGCGTGACGAACTGCTTGCAGAACAATTCAGCAGGCGCCTGCTCAAAACAGCGATCGATTTTTTTATAGATACGCGTACCCGCCGATTATCTACAAATGTGGCCCGTCTGCAAGGAAAAGCAGATACCTTGGAAAGGGTACTGAACCGCAAAACCTACTCGGCTGCCGCCAGTGGGAAAATGCTGCTCGATCTGAATCCTGTGTACACAACTCCTGATGCGGTAGCTGAAATTTCGGGTCGCGACAAAGCTGTGCAATCGGCCATCTACGCCGAGGTAATGAAAAACCTGGAGATCAGCCGTACGGCGCTGATACAGGAAACCCCTACGGTGCAGGTGGTGGATGAGCCGGAGTTGCCGTTGAAGAAGAATAAAGCTCCATTGATATTGATAATGGGAATGACGGCACTATTGGTGGCGGCAGTAACATTGTTCGTTCTTTCTATTTTTATTGGTTACAAAAGTTAGTTCATAACAATGCAGAAAGAATAAGTATTCTTTCTGTTATAAAAATAAAATTTATCTAGCTTGGTAATACATCTTTTTTTAAACTAGTTTTGCGCCATTATTGATTTTCAAACCTACCTGGCAAGTAATTATTCATGCTATTGCTGTTTTACTTAGTCCTTTCATAAGTAAGTGGGGTAGAAGGAATAGTAATGTTTTATTAGTTTACATGGAGGTAACAAGAAAATGCTTTTTAATGTATTTATTCCAAGAAAAGTTGTGTGGTTGTGTTGTAATTTATCATTTTAGCAGCACTAATCTCTAAACTTCATTTTGGGGGAATTCAATAAAAGATTAAGATCCTGGAGTAGGAAATTTGATGTGATCTTCATTACCTTTTAAAATTTGAAATGCACAAATGTTGTTTATGAAATAGCGCAGGACGTAAGCACTTATAGCTTTCTGTTTTATTTAGCATGTAATCTGAATATCCTTAATCCGACAAAGCATGGATAAACCGAAACTTTTAGAATTCCCCAAAATTTTTGATCCAAGAGGTAACCTCACCTTTTTACAAAGCCCTCAGCAAGTTCCTTTCGTTATCAAACGTGTATTTTGGACCTATGATGTCCCTGGTGGCGAAATGCGAGGTGGTCATGCTTACAAGACCCAACAAGAGATTATAGTTGCGTTAAGTGGAAGCTTTGATGTACAAATAATGCTTTCAAACGGCTACACTCAGAAGTTTTCATTGAATCGCTCTTATTATGGCTTGTATTTGCCTGCAGGTACTTGGAGACATATGGAAAATTTCTCAACAAATGCCTTAGGCCTCCATTTAAGCAGTACAGAATATTTGGAGCAGGATTATATTCGTGACCTCGACCAATATCTTAATTACAAGCAATGACAGTTTACGATTGTAATTTATTGTTCCTACCTCAAATTGGCAATCGGAACGGCAATATAACAGCAGTAGAGGGTAACCGCAATTTTCCATTCGCTATCAATAGGATATTTTATTTATACGATATCCCGGGAGGAGAATCAAGAGGTGCTCATGCACATAAAGAGTGTCACCAGTTTCTTATTGCAGCAAGTGGTGCATTCGAAGTTTTATTGGACGATGGTCGCACCCGTCGTCAGGTATTACTCAATAGACCTAATCTGGGTTTGCATATTCCACCTGGTATTTGGGCGTCTGAAATCAATTTCTCAAGTGGTTCCATTTGTCTTGTCCTTGCTTCTCACGTTTATAGCGAATCGGATTATATCCGTGAGTATACTGATTATGTAAATTTTGTAAATAGCTGATGAAACAGATTGTACGCAACGCTAAGATCATTGGAACAGGTATGTGTGTGCCGGAAACTGTGCTTACAAATGCAGAGTTAGCGTCACGTTTACAAACAACCGATGAATGGATCAGACAGAACTTGGGTATAAAAGAAAGGCGCATAAGCAGCGCTGAACAAGCCACCAGTGACCTTGCAGCTCAAGCTGCATTGGACGCAATTGAAGATGCTGGTTTGAAAGTAGCGGATATCGAACTTATAATTCTAGCAACAGCAACTCCTGACCGGCTTGCACCTTCTACCGCAGCAATTGTGCACGATAAAATTGGGGCTGTGAATGCTGCTGCCTTTGATATATCTGCTGTATGTAGCGGTTTCCTTTTTGCAATGTCTGTGGCATCCCAATATATAGCTAGCGGCGTATATAACAATGTTTTGGTTATTGGAGCAGATACGTTTTCTAAAATTACGGACTGGACAAGACGGGATGCCGTTTTCTTTGGTGATGGCGCTGGAGCAGCGATACTTTCTGCTGCCTGCGAACAAACCGGATTTTTAGCCTACCGATTGTACACGGATGGTAAAGGCAAATTTGAGTTTACAATTCCTGGTGGTGGCTCTGAGTCACCTACAAATCACAATACACTAGAGCAGAATTTGCATACATTTAGAATGAACGGACGTGCAGTCTACGAAACTGCAACTGAAGTGCTTCCCAAAGCTATCTGGCAGGTGCTTGAAGATGCAGGGATGACTATTGAAAATATTGATCTATTGATTCCTCATCAACCCAGCGTAAGAATTCTTCAAAAAACTGCTGAATTGATCAACCTGCCTTTTGAGAAAGTAATGACCAACATGGATCGTTATGCAAATACTTCAGGCGCTACTATTCCCATTATTCTGCACGAAACATTAAAAGCCGGCAAAATTCATTCTGGCTCAACTATTCTCTTTGCTGCTGTAGGTAGTGGCTGGACATATGGTGCTGCACTCATCAAGTGGGCGTAAACACAATAGCATGATTATCATAACTGGTGCATCAAAAGGAATTGGTCATTATCTGATGACCGAATACATTAACAAAGGCGAAGAGGTAATAGGCTTTTTCAACAATACAATTGTTGAAAGTGAAGGTAAGGATGGTGAGTTTGTCCGGATGGATATCTGTGATCATGTTGCACTGGCAGGATGGGTCAAACAGAATGCTGAACGGCTCAGTAGAATCACAATTGTTAATTGTGCCGCTATCAACTACAACTCTTTTGCACATAAATCTGACATCGAGAAATGGGCAGAAGTTATCAACGTCAATGTGATAGGTACTTTCAAAGTCATCCTAGCCTTTCTTCCTTTAATGCGCGACCAATCCTATGGTCGTATCATCAACTTTGGTTCAGTGGTATCGGAATTGCCTTCGCCAGGCATCAGTGCTTATGCCGCTTCAAAATCTGCCTTAACCGGACTTGTTAAGTCGATTGCGGTGGAGAATGCAGGTAAGGGCATAACCATCAATAATATCAACCTCGGATATTCTGAGCTGGGTATGATTAGTCAGGTGCCTCAGGAATACCTTAATGCCATCCTCAAGAAAATACCCATTGGCAAGCTATGCGCACAGGAAGATATTTTCAACACCGTTGAATATATCCGGAAAAGCGAATATTTAACTGGTACAAACATTAACTTAAACGGGGGCATAATCTGATGGGCTTAAATGACCTGCTTTTTGCGCGAGCGCCGATCCTTTTTCATTATTCACCATACAGTTTTCTACCAGCAGTAGACCGGAAAAAGATTGTTGACGCAACCGTAATTCATCACATTGAAGCGCTAAGAGGCGATGCCTCAGTTGACTTCTTTGAAGTTTCAATCGACGGTTATGCACATGTTTTTGTCACAAAGTTTCTGAAGTGGGACTCTGACTACTTTGGTATTACTACCTATAAGTTACTTTATGTCCTGTACAACCACAACTCCTATACAATATTAAAACGTGCAGTGGAGGAGTATAGTGCGGGTTATGTTCGCGGGAAGAAAGCCTATTTCTTTTGTGAGCTTCCTAGCGAAGATATAGTCCTGATTCAGGCTTTGGGAGAATCATGCTTCAAGCTGGTAGAAAGTCGACTCACTTATTACCTGCATCTGCCTTCTTTCAAACATGAGCGGTATCTGGTTCGAAAGGCAACTCAGGATGATACTGAGAACCTGAAGCGCGTTGCCCGTATGATGCGGAACGACTATGACCGGTTCCACGCGGAAACGATCTTCTCTCAAGAACGGGCTGATGAGTTCCTTGCCACTTATGTTGAGGAATCAATTAAAGGGTTTGCGGATGTTTGTATCGTTCCCGATGAGCCGGGTTTTCCGCCGGACGCTTTTGTAACGGCCAATTACCTGACGGATCAATGGAGTGCGATAGGCGCAAAGATTTCAAAGATGGTTTTATCAGCCGTGTCTGGAGAAACCTGCAAAGGTTGGTACATCAAGCTGATCAGCGAAATGGCATTTCATCTTCATGAGAATGGTGCTGACTATGCCTTTATGCACCCGGCCACTACGAACCGTGCAGTAATACATTCCTATGAAAAACTGGGTTGTAAATACGGGAAGTGTGTACATGTGCTTACCAATGCTCAATTTGTTTAGTTCAATATTCTTATGTCGATGATGAAGGTTCCTTTCTTAGACTTTTCGCCAAGCCATTCGGAAATTAAAGATGAAATAACTCTGGCATTCAACGCTGTTTACGATAGCAATTGGTATGTACTTGGGAATCGTGTTTCAGCTTTTGAAAGCGCTTATGCACAGTTCAACAGTACTCCCTATGCAATTGGTGTAAGTAATGGTCTGGATGCGCTTTACCTGTCCTTGAAAGTACTTGGTATTACCCAAGGTGATGAAGTTATCGTGCCTTCAAATACGTATATTGCTACTGCACTTGCCGTTTCTTACCTCGGCGCTACTCCTATATTTGTAGAACCGGATCCCCGCACTTATAACATCGATCCATTACGGATTGAATCTGCCATAACTGCCAAAACCAAGGCGATTATGCCGGTGCATCTTTACGGTCAATGTTGTGAAATGGCGGCTATTATGGAAATTGCCGAACGCCATAGGTTGAAAGTAGTGGAAGATAATGCCCAGGCGCATTCAGCCACCTTCGCAGGCAAGCCAACTGGGAGCTGGGGTCATTCCAATGGTACCAGCTTTTATCCTGGAAAGAACCTAGGTGCACTTGGTGATGCCGGGGCTGTTACAACAAGCGATGCTGAAATTGCAAAGAAGGTAAAGGTGCTCCGCAATTACGGTAGCCAGGTCAAGTATCATAACGAAACGATTGGACATAACATGCGCCTGGATGAACTGCAGGCCGGTATACTTGAAGTGAAGTTGCGTCACCTGCAAAGGTGGACAGTTCAGCGTCAGGAGATTGCCAGCTGGTACAACGAGTTATTGAACAGGGTAGGTGATTTGATTCTACCTTATGTGCACCCCGACGCTACGCATGTGTTTCACCTCTATGTGGTCCGAACCACAAAAAGAGATGCGTTACAACAGTTTCTTACCCAGGAAGGAATCGGTACACTGATTCATTATCCTATTCCGCCACATCTGCAGGAGGCCTACAAACACTTAGGCCATGCAAAAGGTGCTTTTCCGATAGCAGAAGAAATTGCGAGTACTTGTTTGAGCCTGCCACTGTTTCCAGGGATGACCTTTGAGCAGGCCAACCAGGTAAGCACCGCTATCAAAGCTTTTTTCAACAAGTAATGAGTAAGTACAAGGAGCTTTTCAAAACTTCTTCGATTCTCGGCGTTGTACAGGTGCTGGGCTTGTTGTCCTCTGTGATCAGGGCAAAGGTAATTTCGCTTTTGTTTGGTGCATCGGGTCTTGGGGTTTTTACCATTTTACAAAGTACCCAGCAGCTAATTCTGAATATCTCTGGTTTTGGATTGCCAGTGAGTGGCGTGAAAGAGATCGCAGCTGCACGGGAAGAAAACGAAAGCGGCAGACTCAGTTCCTTGCTGCAGTCAATCAAGGGGCTCAATATTGTCCTTGCTTCGATTGCCACGCTTTGTTGTGTTTTACTTTCCGGAGTACTTGATCGCACACTGCTCAATGGAACTGCAAACTACAGGGTCTTTCTATACCTTGCCGGATCAATATTCTTTACACAGCTTTACAATTCGCTTTATTCAATCCATCAGGGGCTAAGGTCGTTGAAGGTTATCGCCTATGCCGGCTTAATCAGCAATCTTGTAGGTATAACTGTAGCCTTGCCCATATTTTTCTTTGCCGGTCCGGACAGCATATCGATCAGCTTTCTTGTATTGGCCTTCACTTCATTTTTCAGTATTCACCTTCTTGGAAGAAAGCGATTGATTGATAAGACCATTGCGGCAAAGCTGCCCTGGGTGCAAACGCTCAGAGCAAGTTTGCCCATGCTGAAGCTTGGCTTTGTACTCAACCTGGCATCACTCATTGGCCAGGTAGTGGCTTACTGTATTAGACTATACATCACAAAGGAAGGGTCCTTATCTGAGCTGGGCTACTACAGTGCGGTTTATTCGATTACGTATTCCTATACCGGGCTTTTCTTTACTGTGCTGGCCACAGATTTCTTTCCTCGCATCGCCTCGAAGGTTAATAACCCTAATGGTTTGCGGGACGATGTAAACAGACAGATTGAGTTCACGCTACTCATTCTGCTGCCAATGATGTGTGTTTTTTCAGGCCTGCACGAAACGGTGATCAGGTTACTCTATGCAGAAGATTTCCTGGTTTTGAAGCGTATGATTGTTATTGCCGGATTCAGTAACATACTCAGGTCGGTGTCGTGGGCTTTGGCCTACCTTCTGATTGCAAAAGGCTCTTCCCGGTTCTATTTCGTCAATGAGCTTATTGCTGGTATATACACTGTTATCATAAACATCCTTTGCTATCACTGGCTGGGACTTGAGGGATTGGCAATCGCGTTGGTGTTGGCAAATGCCGTTTATGCCGTCCAGATGTATATCATTGTTAATCGGTTGGTGACATTCAGGCTTTCGAAACTCAATGGAATGCTGCTGCTGGCAGCAGTCATCACTTACGGGTTCATGTATCTGTTGCATTTCACCTTCGCAGTAGCAGGTAGCTTTGTTTGGATCTGGGTGTTCATTGCTGCAGCAATTGCCTTTTCGTTAATCGTGTTTAGAAATAGTTTACGGAAAAATAATGCCTGATGCGGGTTCTTTTAGTAGGAGATTTTAGTGCTGTTCATAGTAATCTCGCAAAGGCACTTCGGATGCTTGGACATGACGTGGTGGTTGCAAGCACAGGCGATAACTTCAAAAATTTTCAGCGGGAGTATGATCTTAAGCCGAAAGTCCAAAACAAAATCCTAGCCGGATTAGAGCGTATCGTACTGGAGGAACATTTTGTGCGATCAGCAAAGGGGTTTGATGTTATCCAAATTGTCAATCCTGGGATTTTTTCCCGGTTTCATTTGCGCAATCCGTTCCGTAGCTTGTTGAAAAGGGCCCCCCGGGTGTTCATGTATGCTGTTGGTGACGATTACCGATATTGGCAGGCCTTTCGTGAGAAAGCATTCCGGTATTCACCACATGCCGATGCGTTGAAATTCGATTATAAAGCAGAACAAAGTGTTTGGGAGTACGGCAAGTTCAAAGAGTATTCCCTTTTTCTAGAGGCAAATGTATCGGGAATCATAACCGGTGCAGCAAGCTACCAGATTGCTTACCAGCGTCATCCGAAATACCTCGCCAATATCCCGTTCCCGGTTTATTTTCCTGGGGATACGCTCGACGAGCCCCGGCAATCAGTTGCGCCAATGCTGTTCATCCATGGCCGCCAATCTGGCCGCCATGGCTTTAAGGGAAGCTGGTATATTGACCAGGCAATATCTTTATTGGAGCAGGAAACCAGGGGCTTAGTGCAATTTAGAACGGTTGAGAATTTACCTTTCACAGAGTACCTGCACCTAATCAAACAAGCCGACGGTATTTTTGATCAGGCTAATTGCTATGATCCGGGTATGAACGCCCTGATCAACATGATGCACGGTCGTTTGGTGTTCGGGGGATGTGAGCCGGAGTTCATGGACAGCTTTGGAATAAAAGAAGAGCCGTTAGTCAACATTATTCCCGACCCTGCTGCAATTGCGGCTGTGGTGCGCAAGTATGTCAATGATCCAGGATTGATGTACCTGGTGAAATGCAATGGCAGCCGCTTTGTGCAGAAATATCACAACAGCCTTGATGTTGCAGAGAAATTTGTGTCTGTTTGGAACAACGTTGAAATTTGATGCCTGCCCGAGTGATGTTAAGCGTACTGGTTTTTTTAGCCACTTTGATAAGGGTCTTTCCTCCTTTTCAGAATCTTGGGCGTGACTTTTTTTCTACCTGGGAAAGTTTTCCTTCGGAAGTGGCCGATGGCTATGGCCTGTACAGCCTCATGGGGAAGACGATTGGATTCGCCTTTGGAAGTTTTCACGTTTTCTGGTTCTTTGTAGCGCTCTTGCTAGCGCTTTCATTCAATAGTTTTGCTAAGGCTTATTCAAAGTTGGACCCGTCACCTGCTGCTTTGTTGCTGCTGGGAGTGTTTACTATAGGGTTTGTCGTTCCATGGTTTTGCTTCCAGAACTTCAGATTTGGAACTGCCGTTCTTTTGATAGTTCCAGCATTTTTCGACCCGCCAAAGAAATTTTCCATGAAGGCCGTGTTCAGTATGGCAAGTCATTCACTGAGTTTTATAGTCATCGGGTTTCAGCTGATGTACCGCACTATCCGAAACTGGAAGCCAGTGGTCTTAATTCTCTTAATTACCTTTGCCGTTTTTTATGTTTTGAAGGATTTGCTTATTCTTCAGGTGCTCGCTTTATCCGGATACGAGAATTATACAAATGACCTCATGGTGTATGCTGATGAAAAGGAGAGCACTGCCTTTCCTTTATTGCGCACCGCGGTGTTTGCTTACCTGGGATTGACAATCCTTAAGGGACAATCACGTTTGTATTTTCTTTTACTTTTGACGGTATACTTGGTTGCTATTGTCCTCACACCATTCCATGGGCGGATTCTGCCAATAGTTTATCTGGTGATGCTTTTGTTTTGGTCTGCCTCGGTACCAAAGGGTAAGTGGGGTTATATATGCCTTTGTTCGCTTGTGCTGTTGGAGGGTGTTTTTTCTTTCTATAAAGTGTTCTATGCTTCCTGATGATTGTGTTTTTGTTGTTCTTGGTCCTGAAGCTAAGGGGGGGGTTCAGGAGGTTAATGATGCATTGGTAGCTGCGTTGAAAGCGCAGAATCGCCCCTTTTTTTATTTGCAAACCCATGGGGCAGTCCGAAAGTTTATCCGGAATAATTGGCCACTTTCCCGACAATACGTTTCGATTGCCTCATTGAATTTTGGTGTTTATAATTTTTTCTTCCAAAAATCTGTATTTGTCCTGCACGGATATCCCTATCGCCGGCACCTATCTTTCTTTAAATACTGGGTTAATGTGCTGGGGCATGCCCTCTTTGGCGCTTTCTCCAACAAAGTGGTAGCAGTGTCTAATCTGACCAAGTATGTGTGGGAAAATCATATTGGATTGCGGGTAGATTCCGTCATATATAATCCTTACCCCGTTGGTGTTGAGGATGCATCAAGAACGGTAGCTTCATTCAAGATCAATGGTGATAATTCAGGAATCCGAAACTTAGTTTATGTTGGTCGGGTTGTTGCTTCTAAGAATCTTGGCCAGATGCTACACGCAGTTGACCAACTTCGCCAAAGTAGCTCCTACCGGATAAATTTTCATATAGTGGGGACCGGAAAAGAATTGGCCTCTTTTCAGGCTAGATTCAACCATCCTGATAACATTTTCTATGGCTTTGTAGACACGGAAAAGAAATACAAGGTTTTTGCAGGAGCTGATGCATTTATTTCACTGAACGAGGGAGAGCCGTTTGGATTAACATCATTGGAAGCTGCGTCTTTTGGATTAAACTGTATTTTGGCGACCCACGGGGGGCATAATGAGTTTGTGAAGAGAGACAGAATTTTTCTGGTCAATGACATCAAGAACATAAGCCAGATCAGTAGGCAGATTGAAGCCGCATTATGCAATCGTAAGTACGAAAGTGCGGTGCAGCATCCATCGACCCACGAGCCGGTTCATGTTTTGTCAAGGTATATATCCCTATTCCATGAAGATTTTGTGGGTAACTAAGATTGCGTCGCCTTCGCTTACCGGAGGTACCCGGGTGAGTTCGCAGTATAGGCAGGCGCTCGAAAAAAGCAGCACTGTTGACCTTATTGCCTTGTATCAGCACAATGTGAAGTTGTTTTCACGATGGCGCTTTTTTAAGCAACTGTTGCAAGTGCGATCAAATCACTATGATGCGGTATTCTTCGATGACCATTATGCCATTTTTGCTCCGCTTTTTCGCAATCATAATACACTTCAGTTCTACCATGGCAACTGGCCCAAACTGATGTTTGCTTCCTTGATTTATTTTTTAAAAGGTCTTTATCTTTTTCCTCAGTACCTGATGGGGTTTGTGTTTTGCAGGAAAGTCATTTTTGTAAATCCTTATTTTGAGAAGTTACTTGGTTTTCTATGTAGAAGTACCCTCACACTGATAAATCCGGTTACCAATGTCTGGCATGAGGAGTATGCGGCAGTCGATCCTAAAGAAGCAACACTAGTAGCTGTCGGCAATATTGATCGGAGAAAATACAACCTGTTACTGTTGTATTTGAACCAGGGAAAAGAGCTGAAACGATGGCAAATAGACATCTATGGTAAAATTGTGGAGCAAAGTCTGGCGGACGAATTAGGGTCTTTCCCTAACGTTCAGCTGAAGGGGTATGTTCCTTTTGTTCCCTATCATCGTTATGCCTTCCATATAAGTTTTAGTTCGGCAGAGAACCTTCCGCTTTCATTGCTTGAATCTTTACGAAACAGGACCCGGGCTATTTATCCCAGAGCCGCCAATTACAGGCCTTTGTTTGGGAACACCGGAATCCAATTTTATAACAACCAAGAGGAACTGGAGTTGTTCTTATCTGCACAGTTCAGTGAGCGGCCACAACGAATAGCAGATTCGTCTGCCTGGAACTTTATACCAACATCCTTTGAACAGAATCTAGCAACATTAAAAGGTAGTATTTGATGGAACCATATGATATGATTATTGTGGGAAGTGGTTTGGGTGGCGCATTTCTCGCCAAGTATCTTGATCCGCAACTCAAGGTCCTGTTGATTGAAGCAGGTGGCGCTACAAAGAAGTCATCAGACGTAGTAAATTTTGAGGAGCACGGCAGAAGTTTTAACTGGCCGGAAACACGTTCTATTGAATTAGGAGGTACTTCAAATTTGTGGCATTCTGTTTTGTCGCCGCTCGATCCGGTCGATTTTGGAAAAAGGGAATGGATACCCAAGAGCGGGTGGCCCATCACCCGTGATGATCTTGAGCCTTTTTATCAAAAAGCGGCAGCTGATCTGGGAATCTCCGACTATAAGTATTTTAATGCCGAGGAGGCAAAGAAGAGTTTCGCTGATGACCATAGCCCAATCCGGCTTGGAAAAGCTTTCGAGATCAAAATTTTTCAACAACCGGAGCCGCAATACCGCGTACGGACTTTCTTGAACCGGTTGAGCAACGTAACTATCTTAACTGATACGGTATGTTTGGAAGTATGTGGTGCAGAAGACGACCGCAGGAAAATGAAAGGGGTGAAATGCTTCTCACTTCGTAACGGGGCATTTGAATTTTACGAAGGACGGGTTATCGTTTTGAGTGCTGGCGCGTTGGAAACGCCCCGTATTTTATTGAATTCAACCACCATCGCGCTGGAAGGTGTGGCAAATGTCGGCCGTTACCTTCAGGATCATCCGATGGGTAATTTCAAGCAGCTCAAGTTTCGCCGCCCAACCAAAGCAAGGCTGTTTTCAGATTTCCGGTACAAACCGAACACCAGAATCAAAGCCGGTGTGGTCTTATCTGAATCAGCTCAAAGGCAATTAAAACTGCCCAATCACAACTTCTTTCTCAGGCCGTCGTTTGTGGAAGGGATCAATGACAAAGCAGAGGAGGTAAAGCTTTCGCTTTTATCATTGCGCGATTACAAGGTGTCTTTGAAGCAGGTTTATACCATAATGAGCAATATAAATCTTGCCCGGCAAATTCTGGCTTATAAAACCACTTTCAACGTTGTTTACAAATATGCCGACTTATTCCTAATGTCTGAGCAGGTGCCCAACTTCGATAGCAGTGTTGCCCTTTCTCAAATCAAGGATCAATGGGGATACCCCATAGCTAAGGTAAACTGGCAGCTTACAGACCAGGATATTGCAGGTATGCGGAAATATGTATCATTGGTGGATGAATGCTTTGATACGGACCTTGCTACAACCTCCTTAGGATTCGAGATGGAACGCTGGCTAAAAATATTCAGCAGCGCGGCGCACCATGTTGGTACCTGTAGAATGGGTGTCAATGCTGCGGACGCAGTTGTTGATGCAGATTGCCTTGCATTTGGTACCAGTAATTTATATGTAGCCGACGGTTCGGTCTTCACTACTTCCGGAAATGTAAATTCCGGGTTAACCATCATTGCTCTGGCAATACGCCTCGCAGGTCATATCAATATGCAGTATGCAGCACATTATAATTCTTGGAGCAAATAGTTTTATTGCGCAGCAATTCATTCGGCTGAATTCCATTGCCTTTCAATATCACCTGGTAACAAGCACAGGACTTCGTTTGCCACCCAGTATGAACCATTCTGTTTATACCTATAATAATGCGGACCTTACTAAATTGATAGAACGGTGCAGGGGGAATAAAGTTGGCATGCTTAATTGTGCCTATGACGGCGCACAGCCCTTCGCGAACAAGAAGATTCTGAGTTGTTTTATACGGCTTGCACAGGCTATCAAGCCTCAATGTAGTTTGCATTTGAGTACGATATCTGTACTGGACGGGAAAGAAGGCGCAGTGAAAATTCTGGATGTGGCAAGTCCTGCCTCTTATTACGGCAGGTTGAAACTGCTGATCGACAAAAAGCTGATTGCAACAAAAATTCCCGGCCTTAAGATTTTGAGGGTTCCCAACGTTTTGGGTTCAGGAGGCAATTGGGATGCTTTTTTGAACAGGTTGCGATCGGTAAAGACGGCTTACCTGCCCTCTTCTGGAGCAAAGACGGGTGTGTTTATTCAAGTTGAACATCTTGTAGATTATATTGCAACCCTGCTCCGTTCTGATAAAGAGCCTTTTGATCAACCAATGGTTTTGAGTGTACCGGCAGAACGCTGCGTCTTCGCAACATGGCGTGAGATATTCCTCATGGCTAACCTGCAGATCACGATCGTTGAAGCAACCAACAAAAAGTATAGTGATAGCACTATAAAGAATTTGATCCTGACCTTGCTATCGGCCAAGCCTACTGTATCGCTGCTTTTTGCTTCCCGGGGCCTGAGCAACCTAGCCGGTCGGTTCCTGGGTGGACAGGCAAATGCTTCCGCCCAGTTACCCGAAATCCTTCACGTTGATAACACTGTTCGTTTAACCCAATCTGTAAATTTTGTAAATGACGCAGTTTAGTGTTTTGATTTCTGTTTATAAAGGAGCAGACCAGTCACACCTTGACATGGCTTTGAACAGCCTGCTCAAACAAAAATTGCTGCCAAGCGAGGTGGTAATAGTATTGGACGGGGAAGTGGGGGTAAACATCAAGGAAGTAATATCAGCATTCAGGCATTCTGCGGAACAAGACTTTGAGATCAATATCAAAATTGTTTCTCTTCCCAAAAATCAGGGGCTTGGCATCGCACTTCGGGAAGGTTTATTGCATTGCTCATATGACCTTGTGGCCCGAATGGATGCTGATGACATTTGTAAGCCGGATCGTTTTGCAAAACAGGTAGCATATTTTGAAAACAACGAGATTGAGGTTTTAGGTTCTTCAATGGAAGAATTTGTTAGTATGCCAGGTGATTATGGCAAGTTTAAAGTCCAGCCTTTAAGCCATCCGGAAATAAAACGAAAGGCGCGTTTTCTTAACCCGATTTCACACCCTACGGTTATGTTCAGAAAGGCTGCAGTCCTTGAAAGTGGTTCCTACATGGATATGCCTTTATTCGAGGATTACTTCCTTTGGGTGAGGATGTTGGTGAAAGGCTACAAGTTTGCCAACATCAGAGATTCTTTACTTTACTTCAGGGTGGGCAATGATATGATCGGCCGCAGACATGGCTGGAGTTACTTGCAAAAAGAATTTGCTTTTTACAAGGCGAGTTTAAGATTGAAGAATATCAATTATTTGCAGTTCTCCGGTTTAATCATTACCAAGTCGTTGTTGCGCCTCCTCCCTAAATTATTTATGCAATTTGTATATAAAAAATTTGCGAGGTCTTGAGTCATGAAAACGTTGTTGACGGGTGGTAACGGGTTTTTGGGTAGGCAGATTGCCTTGGAGATGAAGCAGCACGGTAAGTTGGTATCCATGGGCAGGAGCAGAGGCGATTTAGTTTGTGACCTGGCTAAAGAGCAGCCCCGCCTGGATGAACTCTTTGATCTTGTTGTGCATTGCGCCGGTAAGGCACATATGGTGCCGCGCACCGCTGTTGAGGCACAGGCATTCTTCGACACAAACCTGAACGGAACAAAGAACCTATGTTCTGCTCTTACAGTGAGCGGCTTCAAAGGCAGGTTTATTTTTATAAGCACGGTGGCAGTATATGGCCTGAGTAGGGGAATGCAGATTAATGAGGAAACAGCCTTGGGAGCTACTGAGCCATACGGGAAAAGTAAAGTGATTACAGAAGCTTTTGTAAAGGAGTGGGCTGAACAACAGGGAGTTCAATGTACGGTATTAAGGCTGCCTTTGATTGCAGGAGACAATCCTCCGGGAAATCTGGGTGCAATGATTGCTGCCATAAAGAAAGGATTTTACTTTAATATAGCCGGAGGTAAAGCCCGAAAAAGCATGGTATTAGCCACAGATGTGGCGCATGCCATTATCCCTTCATCGCTGGTTCCCGGCACGTACAATCTTACCGACGGCATCCATCCGTCGTTTGAAGAATTAAGTACGGTGCTGGCCAACAAGGTGGGGCGGACTAAAGTATACAATATGCCGTATACGATCGCCAAGTTGGCAGCACTTTTTGGTGATCTTGTTGGTGAACGATTTCCTTTGAACACTTCTAAACTAAACAAGATTCTTGCTCCGCTTACTTTTGATGACTCAAAGGCTCGTAACGCTTTTGGCTGGAACCCTAAGCCGGTACTTGGCAATATTTCAATCTAATTGTTCATGTTCAATAGGTTTTTCGCGTTTTTATTGTTGCTTTTGTTGATTCCGGTATTTCTGGTTGTATGTTTCCTCATCTGGTATGAAGATGGTTTGCCGGTATTCTTCAAGCAAAGGAGGGTAGGCCTGAACTATTCATTCTTCTATATCTATAAGTTTAGAAGTATGCGTAAGGATACGCCGAATGTGGCAACTCACCTGTTAGGCAATTCTGGGAAGTACCTGCTACGGGTAGGAAAATTTATAAGAAAGACAAGTTTGGATGAACTACCCAACCTAATCAACATCATCAAAGGGGACATGGTTTTTGTCGGTCCAAGACCAGCATTGTATAATCAGGACGATCTGATGAAGATGCGGGTTGATGCAGGCGTTCATACATTGAAACCGGGTATTACCGGCTGGGCGCAGGTAAATGGCCGGGATGAGTTGTCATTGGAAGAAAAGGTGAGGTATGAAAAAGAATATCTTCAACGCAGGTCTTTTCTTTTTGATGTCCAGATACTGATGCAAACCTTTTTTAATGTAGCAGGCCGGAAAGGCGTTGCACACTGATTTCGATTGACGTCATTATGGGGCAAGTTAGCTTAGTGTTATAAATGATGTTGAAATCTTGGTTTAGACATCTTCATTATGAAGTCCGGTAGGACATTCGTTTATAACTATTTTCATTTTAAGGGAGTTGTGTTCTGAAAATTCACTCCGATATCATTAAACACGGCTTTCAATAATTCGTACCATGATAAAGCCACTCACATCATTGCGCTTTTTTTGTTTTTTTGAGCCATTCTGATTTGCTTTTATTTTCTGCAAATTCGGATTTCAAAAAAAATTATGAGGAGTGGTTTCTTGACAGGTATGTTGGTGTGAGTTTCTTTTTTATGCTCAGCGGCTTTATTCTGGGCTCAAATAATGAGCGGAAGTTTGAGTTTAGCGCAATAACCAACAGAGATTTTTGGACAGCTTGTTTGCACGTATTGTTTTACAGCATACAAATTCATTCCATTTCACCTTTTTCATAATAGTTATTGGAATCAACTATTTTGCTAGAGTTAGTTAATAAAACCATGAAAACCGCTCTCATCACCGGCATCACTGGGCAGGACGGCGCCTATCTTACCGAGTTACTCCTGGGTAAGGGGTATATGGTGCACGGCATCAAACGCCGTAGCTCGCTGATTAATACCAACCGAATAGACCACCTATACCAGGACCCCCATGAGCAGCACCGTAATCTCGTACTGCATTATGGCGATCTTACCGACAGTACCAACCTGATTCGCATCATACAGGAAGTGCAGCCCGATGAAATTTACAACCTGGGCGCCATGAGCCATGTAAAGGTGAGCTTCGATACACCGGAGTATACCGCCAATGTGGATGGCCTGGGCACCTTGCGGATACTCGAGGCAGTTAGATTGTTGGGGCTTTCTCATAAAACGCGGATCTATCAGGCATCCACCTCCGAGTTGTACGGGTTGGTGCAGGAAGTACCGCAAAGTGAGCGTACGCCTTTTTATCCCCGCTCGCCCTATGGCGTTGCAAAACTCTATGGCTACTGGATTACGGTGAACTACCGCGAGGCTTATGGTATGTATGCATGCAATGGTATCTTGTTCAACCACGAAAGCCCATTACGTGGTGAAACTTTTGTCAGCCGAAAGATTACACGAGCCGTAGCACAAATGGCTTTAGGCATGGAAAAGTGTTTGTACATCGGCAACCTTGACGCACAACGCGATTGGGGACATGCTAAGGATTATGTGGCAGCTATGTGGCTGATGTTACAGCAAGATGCGCCCCGCGACTATGTGGTAGCAACTGGTATCACAACAACAGTGCGCGAATTTATCAGGATGGCTTTTGAGCAAATAGGCGTGAATTTGTCCTTTGAAGGAGCCGGGGTAGAAGAAGTAGGGGTGGTTCAAGCTTGTGATGGTTCCTTCCCCTTTACCGTTGGGCAAACCGTGGTGCGCATTGATGCCCGATACTTTCGGCCAACAGAAGTTGATTTACTCATTGGAAATGCATCTAAAGCACAGCAAGAGTTAGGATGGCAACCCCATTACAGTCTTCCTGAAATGATTGCTGAAATGGTCCGTGCAGACCTTGAACTGTTTCGCCGGGAACAGATGTTGCAGCAACAAGGCTTTAAAGTATTAAAGCAGTTTGAATGATTTCAGTTACTTTTCAATCGTAAACGTTACAAGCCTCATGCACCAAAACGCTAAAATTTACATCGCCGGTCACCGTGGCATGGTTGGGTCAGCTATCCTGCGCAAGTTGCAAAAGGATGGATACCGCAACTTTGTGTTGCGCACTTCCAAAGAACTGGACTTGCGAAATCAGCAGGCTGTTGCCGACTTTTTTGCTGCGGAAAAACCCGAGTATGTTTTTCTGGCAGCAGCTAAAGTAGGAGGCATCGTAGCCAACAATACTTACCGCGCCGATTTCCTGTACGAGAACCTGATGATCCAGAACAATGTGATTCACCAAGCCTATGTGCAGGAGGTGAAAAAGCTGATGTTCCTCGGTTCTTCCTGTATTTACCCAAAGATGGCGCCACAGCCGCTCAAAGAAGAGCACCTGCTGACCGGCCTCCTCGAGGCCACCAATGAGCCTTATGCCATCGCAAAGATTGCAGGCATCAAGATGTGTGATGCTTATAGGGCGCAGTATGGCTGCAACTTTATTTCGGTAATGCCCACCAACCTTTATGGTCCAAACGATAACTACGACCTGCAAAACAGCCATGTGTTGCCTGCCCTCCTGCGCAAAATGCATGAGGCCAAACTCGCAGGTGCACCTGCCGTGGAACTTTGGGGAACGGGCAAGCCGCTGCGCGAGTTTCTGCATGCCGATGACCTGGCAGATGCCTGTACCTTCCTAATGGAGCACTACAACGAAGCGGGACTTGTTAATATCGGTGTAGGCACTGACTTGCCGATCAGCAATCTGGCCGAAATGATCCGCGAGATTGTAGGGTACCAGGGCGAGCTTCATTTCGATACTTCTAAACCCGATGGTACGCCACGTAAATTGATGGATGTTTCCAAACTGACAGGTTTGGGGTGGAAGGCATCTATTCCGCTCAAAGAAGGCATCAGCAGCGTTTACCGCGAAAGGTTTCTACAGGATGTAGCCTTAGTGTAGCGTGCATCTTTATTT
>NZ_MTFE01000010.1:3905484-3930935 GCF_001953305.1 Cnuella takakiae | reverse complement strand
GGCTGGCATGTGTGCCAGCCCTTTTTGTATACTTTTGATACCCATTGGTTTGGTATTATCCGGAGGTTGCAGTCGCTTAAAAATTATTTTTATCTTTTTAGCATTCCTCCTTTCAGCCAAACTGTGCTAATCGCTCATACCATGAAATGTAAACCAGGAACCAGGACTATCAAAAATTATAAAAATCGTTTATTGCCGGCTGTTAGCCTTGCCCTTCTTTTCCTTATGGCACAAGTAAGTGTAGTGGCCCAGTCTCTACCTGTGGGCACTACTTTGCTTGAGGAAACAGTACGACGCCTGCAGGTAACGGGTCGTAGTAATAATACCCAGTCGCAAATGATCCGGCCTTTGGTTGCTGCCAGCCCGGAGCAATTCGATTCTTTAATATTCCCGCAGGTAGATACAGCATTTTCCCGGCAGCAGGCCATGCGTTTGTCTTGGGGTAAAAATGGCAGTATTACGGTGCTGCCCGCACAACTGCGGCAGCAATACAATTCCAGTTTTGCCTATGGCTGGAACGATGGCGCCATGGTGCCGGCAAAAGGTTACCAGGCCTTTGCTTCTGCAGGCCTTTTCCTCCGCAAGGGTATATTGTCCATTCAGCTCCAGCCAGAGGCGGTACTGGCTGCAAACCCTGCTTTCCCGCTCTTTCCCCAGAGCTATTCCGATAGTGTCTGGTACAACTTCTATATTATTCAGGACCGGGTGGATGCACCCCAGCGGATGGGCGATGGGGTATACCGCAAACTGCTGGCGGGTCAGTCGAGTGTGCGGCTCAATTTCAAAAAACTGTCCTTTGGCATTTCATCCGAGAACCTGTGGTGGGGACCAGGCGTTCGCAATTCCCTTTTGATGACCAACAATGCGCCTGGCTTTCCACACCTGACCTTTAACACCACCGCTCCGGTGCAAACCCGGATTGGGACATTTGAGTGGCAGGTAATTGCCGGCAGGCTGAAAGGCTCGGGTGTGCTGCCCCAGGATACCAGCCGCCGCATCAACGACTCTGCACTTTTTACTCCCAAGCTAAACGACCATCGGTATATCAATGCCTTTGTCCTCAACTGGCAACCCAAGTGGATCAAAGGGTTGTACCTGGGTTTCTCCCGGGCTTTTTACCAGTATGAATCGCAAATACCCAAAAACCTCAATGGCTATTTCCCGGTACTGGGTGCCTGGCTGGGTAATAGTGCCGGTACGGAAAACCAAAGCGGTGGCCGCGACCAGCTGCTTTCTTTTTCCTTTCGCCTGGTGTTGCCCGAAAGCAAGGCCGAACTCTATGGCGAGTATGGCCGCAACGACCGCTCCCTGAACTTCCGGGATATTTTACTGGAACCAGAGCATTCCAGGGCTTATGTGCTGGGTTTACGCAAATATTTTGTCAACGCCAAAGGCAGGGAAAAGGCGCTGTTTTTTGAAGCTACCCAATTGCAAAAAACAAGTTCCATCATCATCCGGGAGCAGGAGAGTTGGTACACCCACTACCAGGTGCGCCACGGTTATACCCACTTGGGACAGGTGCTGGGTGCCGGCATCGGTCCGGGTGGCAGCAATAGCCAAACGCTGGGAATGAGCTGGTATAAAGGCGTGAACCGTACCGAGTTTTCGCTGGAAAGGGTGGTGCGCAACAATGATCTTTTTTTTGCTGCTTTCTCAGGCAGCCGCGAGTTTATGCGCCACTGGGCCGACCTGTCGCTAAACGGCTCAAAACAGTGGACCCGTGGCCGCTACCTGTTTAGCGCCGACGCCAGCCTGGTGCGGGCACTCAACTACCAGTACAAACAAAGCTTTACACCCGAAGGCAATAAAGACCAATTCAACCTGCGGCTTGGGTTAACGGCAGGTTACCGGTTTTAATTTTAAAAAAATAAAAGCGCCATCCTTCCGGGTGGCGCTTTTGTTTTGCACTAATGGGTCAAAGGCATAATTCATTCAAAGGATAATGATGGAAGCCTGGCTCTTCTTGTTCTATGCCTCTAAAAGCTCCCGATTAGCATTACGTAACCTGGCTGTTGAAGCTTCCCAAAACAACACACTTGCTTGATCTTCCAACGCTCTTTTCAGACCCCAATACTCCGGTGTAAAACCTTCCGAATCAGTGCGGTTTTAAATTTTCACATCCCTTTTCTAAATCACCACAAAACACAGTTGCAGAATAGGTATCAATCCTTTTTTCCATTATAGTTTGAGCTGCGTATCACAAGGTCCAGCTGGATTTTGGAACGTAAATGTCCCCCCACAAGCCTTCTATTTCACACTTAAACTATAATAATGGAAACCATTAAAACAGGCGGGCTGACCGCAGAAGAACAAGCACAACTCAAACAGGAAATAGACCGGGGCGCACCGGCACGCTATGGATGGCCTATGCCCACCCAATCGCCCATGCGCCCCGATGCAACCGGTAACCCGGTTCCGTTTGGTTCACAACCCATGAAGGGTATTGAAACAGTATCCGGTCATGGCCTGTACAGTTTCCCCCGCGATCACCGCTATCATTACGGACCTGTTTATCATGGCCCTGAATATGCCGAGTGGCTGTATTTCAGTGCATTTGGTACCGACAAGAAAACCGGTGATCCTTACACCCTTTTTTGGATGTCCTTGCTGGTAGGCTACGACAAACAAATGCAACGGCCACTTAAAAACACCTTCATTGCACTGCACAACCTGCGCACCGGCGAGTTTTTGCCAGGTGTGACACTGTATCCCGGCGAACTGGTGACCAATGGTTCTGATGATCATGCCGCAAAGGAAGATTTTTGGTACAGCATGAAAATAGGTACCGAAGAACATGGTTTTCTCGAAGAGATATACCATGCCAAAGACGAAACCTGGCAGTTTAATGTAGACATTAAGAAGAAACCACCCATGCAAAGGGTGAACACGGGCAGCATGCGTATTACCGGTAAGGTATATGCTCCTGGTTATGTTTACCCTACCCCCATGGGGCTTGAAAACGAGGGCCACGATACCAGCCGCAGCGGCCGCCACAATCCTGCTACGGTCTACGGAATTTCTTACTATTACCTGGCGCCTAAAATGTTCATCAATGGGCCTGTTACCATTGGCAACCGTTCCATCGAGTTTGATGGTGTGGCCTGGTTTGAGCACCAGTGGGGTAATATGCGCACGCCTGACCACGAAGAAGGTATTTATATCTGGCAGGATGCTTATCTCAACAACGGCGATATGTTCCGCCTGCGGATGTGGCGCAAACCCGACCTGAGCCACGATGATACTATCAACAACTACGCATACATCCACAAGGATGGCCGCATGGAGTTTGCCTATGGTCCTGCGGTAAAGTTTACGCCCATCAAATCGTACCAATCGAAAGTGGTGGAAGGGATTGATATACCCTTGTATGGCATATTGGAAACTCCACAGGGCAAGTACTATGTGGCCCCTGAGTTTCCCGACCAGCAGGCTATTGGTTTTGCACCCCAAACATCACTGTGGGAGGGCTGCCTGTATCTCCACGAAGGCTCGTTGGATGGTCCCATTGTTGGCCGTTGCTACCTTGAAAACATGATCACGCCCTGGTTCTATGTGCCCGGAGGTTTTGATCTGCCCTTCCGCGAGGAGATCCGCAGGGCACTGGATGGCGGCTGCCCGCCTGCACCCGATTTTAAGTTCTACAAATAGTTACCCAATGGTATATGTGATAAGCAAAAGGTCCAACCCCCGTCTGCTGACGGTGGGTTGGATTACCTTAATTGTATACCTGGTATGGAGCATTGGCGGACAGCAATTGTTGGCGCCTGTTTTAAACCCATTTTACCGCAACCTCGTGGAGCAAGTCTTGCTCACCCTCTTTTTCGTGGTGCTGGCATTGGGCTATTACAAGGTAAAAGAACTGGGTGTTTTTGCGCTGTTGTGTTTTGTGGTCAGCAATCTTTTTGAAAATACCAGCGTGCTGTTTGGGTTTCCTTTTGGTTATTTCGAGCATTCGCCCGCACTGGGCCCGCGCCTGTTCAATATTCCCTGGCTGGCTACACCTACTTATATGGCCATGGGTTTTGTAAGCTGGATGGTGGCCAAGGTGCTGGTGCACCGTACTCGCTTTGTTCAGTGGAACACACTGGTGTGGGAAACCGCCATCGTTGCTTCATTTGTATTTTCGATGTGGGACTTTTGCAACGACCCCGTGTTTCACCTCAACAAGGCTTTTGCCTATCGCAATCCGGGTCCCTGGTTTGGCGTGCCGGTCAGCAATTTTATGGGCTGGCTGCTCGTGACCTTTTGTTTTTACTTTCCAATTTCCCTTTTTCTTTCCTTGCGCAACCTGGAAAAAGACTACCGGCTTTTACCACCCAAACAATACTGGCACCAGGCCCTGCTGATGTATGGCGCTGTAGCAGCAGGAGGCATTTACCGCAACAGCCGCGGAAAATCTTTTGTGGCAACCTTCGCCAACGGCGACCAGTGGCAATCTGAAGTGATCTATACCAGTATGACCCTGACCTGTTTGTTTACCATGGTGTTTGTGTTTTTGCTGGCCGTGATCCAGCTTAATGGGATCCGGGAGTACAGCAGCTGGCGCCGGCAGAAATCCTCCCTTTTGTCCATCGACCAGGTGATGTAAGTACCGCTTTTTATTGTGCCTGTTTATGACTGTAAAACCTTTATATATCCGGTTCCTGCTGGTTGCCTGCTGTTGTTGGGTTCAGGCGAAGGCACAGTTTGGCCGGGTATACCTTAATGCGCCCCGCGGGTCGGCGGCCCTGGCGGCAACCTATTCCAATACAGGCAGCAACACCTGGATAGATGAATCTATTGCTACATCCCAGCTCCGTTCGAAGAACAATACTACCAACTTCAACTATACCCATGTGCTGCGGGTGCTGGACCGCACCGCCGGACTTGGCATCAACATCCCGGTAGTTAGCCACCTGATTACCTGGCAAAATACCAAGGAAGGCAAGGTGCTTAATACCGATGGGGGGATGGCCGATCCCTCCATCATTTTTGATGTGAATTGCTGGGGAGGTGCATCCATGCTCCCGGAAGTGTTTCGCAAAACACCAATGCGGGATTATTTCGGTATTCATACTACCTAGGGATTGCCCTTGGGTAAATATGATAAAAATGCCGTAAGCAACCTGGGAAGTAACCGGTTTACTTCCCGCATTCTGTTCAATTATGGGCTGCCCTTCAAGGCAGGAAAAAACTGGATCGACCTGTATGGATCTGTTCGGTTTTTTGGAAAGAACCGTGCGTATAAGGGTGATTATATCCTCCGCCAAAAACCACTTTTCGGTTTCGAGGCGCACTACTCTCATGACATTGCACCCAAAACCTGGTTGGGTGGCGGGTTGATTTACGGGGCCGGCGGCAGCCAGCGTTCCAACATACCCAATGGTTATGGCGTACAGGGACAAAACTCATTAAAGGCATCAGCCGAATTTTTCTTTCCCGCGTGGAAAGGCGCCAGCACTTTCCTCAGTTATAACCGAACCCTGGTGCGGCCCGCAGGCACTCCGGAGGTGCGCACCTTTATCCTGCAGTTCCTGCATTTTGTGCAATTCAAAAAAGTGAAGTCTTACAAAAAAGACCCGGTGGGTATCATGACCAATAGCTAAACAAAAACACATGAATGTTCTTTCCTCTATCCGCTATTTGCTACTTCTGGCCTGTATGGCTACAACCTTGGGGTTAGGTGCCCAGGATAGTACTGCCACCCTGGAAATCGATCCCTCCAAACCCACCAATTTTTACACCCAGATAAATGTTGCTGCCGAAGTGAGTTGGGGTGTATTGCCAACCTTGCTGGGTGCCCGGGTTAATGGGCAATATTCCATCAACGCCAGCAACCTGGTCTTGTTTGAACTGCCTTATATGGCCAATCTGGAAAACAACCGCTCAGGTATAGGCGATGTGCGCCTGCGGTATTTCAATATTGCATTCAAAGACTATTCAAAGGTTTTTCCCAAGGTAGCTGCGCTTGCCCCTTCCATCGACATTTATATGCCTACCGGGAGTGTAGCAAAAGGCCTGGGTGCCGGCAGTTGGACCCTCGCTCCCTGCATTGTATGGGGGTGGTTTATAAATGCAAAAATCCAGGCCTTTCCCATTATTTCTTACCAGTATATCAGCAAGCCCAACTCAGATAAAGTTCCAGATGCCTTGCGCTTCGAACGACATGGGCTTACCTTCCAGAGTGTATGTAACTATTCGTTTACCAAACGCACTTTCCTGCAGCTCACACCTATTTACGCGATCAACGATTTGAAGCGGGGAGGAAGCAATGGATTTACCACCGAGGTGAAGCTGAGTCATATGCCTACAGCCCGCAGTAAGGTGCAACTGTTTTGGCGCGAGTTGTTTACCTTGGAGCAGCATACCGTCAACCTGGGATATACTTTCTACTCATAGTGAATTGCGGTCAGGCAAGCAAATTATCGGCAATGGTTGTTCGGTTTAGGTAAAGAGCTGCCCTCGGGCAGCTCTTTTTATTCAGGCGTATCTTCTTCGCCGGTGCCGTCATTTTGCTGCACTTCCGTACCGAGTTCACGTACCACAGTATCGCCATTATCCTGGCTGCCACGGTAAGGCTGGTTTTCGGGCTGCTGCCCGGTACGTTGCAGTTCTTCTTCTATTTCTTGGTTGGTAAGTATGCCGCCCTTATGTTCTTTCCTGTTCATGTTTTTTCTTTTTCTTACAGGAAAAAAGGTGCCGGAAAATTGGGTGGTGTTTTGGGAGGTCTGTTGGTTTCAAAATGCTTCATTTAATCCCAGGAAGATGCCGGATGCGCCATATCGTCCAACTGCAAAATCGAGGCATAAATTGGTGCGGGTGTTTTTATTAAACAAAAACCTGAGCCCCATGCCGGCACCGGGTTCCCAACGTTCCTTCAGTAACTGCTTTTTGCCGTTGGATGCCGACTGCCAGTTGGCAAAGGCCACGCCGCTTATCAGTTTGTTGGCCAGAATGGGAAAGCGGATTTCCGACTCTAGGTAGAGAAAGGAGGGGCCGCGAAACCTGCCGATGGTGTAAGCCCTACCGCTGCGGTTGTAGATATCGCTGGCAGTGGCAGGCATTTCCAGGTAGGGCAGGGTGCCGTTCAGCAGGTAGCTGCCCCAATGCCAGATAGCCAGTACCGTTTCCGGGTTTCGCCGGCTCAGGCTCCAGTATTTACGCCATTCGGTGTTCAGCTGCAGTGCGTTTCGGGTGCTTCCCAGCCAGCGTTGGTTGGTCCGGATCGCAAGGAAACTGTTATAAACAATCAGCCAGGCCAGCAGGGATTTGTTTTCTTCTCTGAAACTTTCACTTGCCCGGTAAGCCTGGTAGATGGCCCGGTAGGCAAGCATACAATAAACGCTGAATAGAATGGTACGGAAAACAAAATGAAAACCTGCAGGAAAAATCCACCCCTGGTTGTACAGGTAGGTGGTCTGGCCCAGAAAATCGGCTTCAATAAGGTTCCTTTTCATGGCACCATCCAACAGGAAGAAAGGCAGGTAGTCAACGATATAAACAAAGGTTAGAATCAGGTGCAGCCAATTGCGGCGTTGCCATTGCTTTTGGCTCAGGGTATGTACCACATATAGGTAACCTAGTGGGTAAGACAGGTACATAAAAATGTTGGCTGTGCGATACAGGTGCGGAAGGTCCAGTATCAGCTTGCTATCAATCAGCAATAAAATCCCGGAGCTATAAACAGCTGCAAATAGCGTTACGGATAACAAGGTGTTGGCCCTCGAAGTTTGCCTCCCCCTGAATACATGGGACAAAAACAGCAATCCAAAAAAAAGCATGTTGAAAAACTCCAGTGAGAAGTACAGAATCGGTTTCATGGAAGTGTGTTTTGGCTTTCAAGGAGGGTAGTAATCTAAAGGGTGCAGGGGATCAAAGTATAGAAAAACTTAATAGGCGGGAAGCTGTAAAAGGTTGCGGATATATTACAAATAAGTGCCTGATAAATTGGCAAAGCAGCGGGTTAGGGGTAAGTACTTGATATTCTTTTTGTTTTAGGATAAGGAATTCCGCTGGCTGCAGGTGAAGTGTAGAAAACTTTGTAGCGTGGTAATAAAAGTTCGAATCTTTACTACAGTTTAACGCAAAAGAGTATTTGTAAAAAGGCATTCACGGTGATGCTTAGGCTTTTTTCCCGTTTACTACTATTCAACAGGATCACCAGCAGTGGTTATTGAAACTAACCTGCAAATAGCTGCTGGTTTGAATCACGCAATTACTTCAAGCCATGTCTCCAATCAGCCAAATAAAAAACCCCGGAAAACGATTCCGGGGTTTTTGTTGAAGATTTGACCTGCTTATCAGGCAATTGCTGCCACTTTCTTTTCCGTCTTCCTGTTCTTTTTCTTTGTGCGGTTGAGCCACATGATCACGCCGGTGATGGGAAAACTTACACCCAGCAGGCATACTACAAATGCAATGATTTTGGTGGGCATCCCCCAGATAGAGCCGGTGTGCAGGGGCTTAATATATGATTTTGCCCGCTGGCCTGCATTGCGTTGTTCAAAGGCAAGGGTGCCCTTCACCTCGCCACTGAACTGGTCAACATACACGCTGTTGGTGGCGTTTTCGTGGGCTGCGTCTGCCATCAGTACCGATACCGTGAAGGTTTCGGTGCTGTCCTTGGGAGCAGAGATATTATAAAATTCAGCAGCGGGATACAGGTTTTGTGCAGCGGCAAAAGCCTTGTCGAAACCTACTGCATTGGCACTTGCCACAGGGGAGGACTTGGGTGCCTGCGGTGGCTTGGGCGATGATTTGGTAATGGCAAAAAGCGCATCGTTAAACCATTCGAAGCTCCAGTTCATAGCGGTAAAAGCAAAGATGAACAGGAAAATAGCCGTGTAAAAACCCAGTACGATGTGGAGGTCGTGGTTGAGGCGTTTGAAGCCCGCGTCCTTTTTGATCTTCAACCGCTGTACCATGATCTTGCGGGTGCGGGGCCACCACAAAATGATACCTGTGATGAGGATGAACATAAAAAGGAAGGTGCTTACGCCCATGATGATTTTACCTACACTGTCGTTGCCGCCCAGCAGCCAGCGGTGCAGTGCCATCATCTGGAAGAAGAAGGTTTCGCGGTAGCTGTACTTTTCCAGCACTTCGCCGGTGTAGGGGTTCATAAATACGGTAAAGCCCGGAGGAGGACCTTGCGGACCTTTGCCGGCCTGCTTTTCACCACCTGCTTTTCCGCCGCCTTTTTGCTCCGGTGCACCCTGTTTTCCTTGCTGCTGTTCCTTGTTGCCGGCTGCACCGCCTTTATCCTTTTTCGCAGGACTCAGGTTAAGT
The DNA here is from genome assembly GCF_001953305.1 of Cnuella takakiae. GTDB lineage: Bacteria > Bacteroidota > Bacteroidia > Chitinophagales > Chitinophagaceae > Flavisolibacter > Flavisolibacter takakiae. The sequence goes on along the minus strand of NZ_MTFE01000010.1, from coordinate 3,921,668 downwards.
TCGGCCGAGCGGTCGGGAGCGCCATAAAGCTTAATGCCATTTACCTTATGTCCCGGGAAAGCCTGAACGGCAAGTGCCTTTAGTTCTTCCGCACTGCGCTGGCTGCCTGCCGCAGTTACATAATAGCGGTCGTGGTGCAAGGCTTTTTCCAGGTCTTTTTCAAAAACCAGGAAGGCGCCGGTAAGACATGCCAGGAGGATTGGAATGCCGGCTGCGAGGCTCAGGTACAAGTGGATGCGGCGAAAAAATGTTTTCATATTCAATAAAGAAGGGAGCAAAGTTATCAAGAAGGGGCCGCATAAGGCGGCCCCAAAGGTTAAAGTAAGTTATCGAATCAGAAACGGTAGGTAACGGTAGCAACAAACTGGCGCGGGGGAATGGGGTTGATGCTGTAGTTCTCGTGTACGTAGTAGTTGAGTGTATTGGCCAGGTTGGACAGTTTTGCCAGCAAGGACAGCTTGCGCCAGTTGTATCCAGCCGATACATCGATGGTGGTAAATCCATCTACTTCAAACTGTCGGTTGCGCAAACCGGAAACACCGTTGGTCTTGATGATGTCGGTATTCCAGCCGGCAAGGCGTTCGCCAATATAGGCAACGGTAACACCTGCCTTAAGCCCTTTAAGTTTGCCGCCACCAAGGGTGTAAAAAACGCTTCCGTTAGCTGTATGGGCCGGGTTGTTTACCAAACGTTCGCCTGTTACAAAGCTGCCTACCGTGGTATCGGTGCGGGTATAGCGCATGAAATTGTAGCTGTATCCGGCAACAACGCTGAGGCCTGCAACAGGGTGGCCAATGATATCCACTTCCACGCCATCGCTGGTGGTTTGGCCGGTAAGCTGCTTGATGGCGGTATTGTTATTGGGTGTGATGCCATCCTGCAGGAAAGGAGCTGTTTGTGCCAGGTTGTTGTTGATGATCCGGTAAGCGGTAAGATTGGCCGAAAGGCGGCCATTGAAGAATTCGTTTTTAACACCCACCTCATACTGGTCAATCACCGAAGGCTTCAGGGTATTGCCATTTACGTCGGTTCCCGAGTTGGTAATAAAGGAATTGGAATAAGAGGCGAAAACCGAAGTGCGCTTGGTGGGTTTATACACCAGGCCAAGGCGGGGCGAAAAGGCTTTGTCGGTACGGTCGGTTCCTTTGGTTTGTTTGCCCAATACCATGTTCAGGGTGTCGGCACCAAGGGTCTGCACATAAGTGTAGCGCAGGCCAGCCAGGAAGTTGAACTTTTCAGACAGTTTCACCAGGTCCTGAACATAGATGCCATAACGGTTCATAGGCACTTCCACCAGGCGGGTTTTTGAGGCAGCCGGGATGTCGGTGCGGGGTACATATTTGTTTGGATCAAGGATATTGATCATGTCGTAGGTTACCGGCTGGTTGAAGGCATAGGTTCCGGTGAGGTAACGGTCCGCATCTGCACCGGCAAGCAGGGTGTGTACCAGTTTACCGGTTTTAACCTTGCCGTTTACATTTACCTGCGCGGTATAGTAGTTCTCTTCGTTGAATGCACGGCCAAGGGGGCGGGTCCAGTCACCATTGGGTAAAGCCTGGATTCTTTCAATAGAATAGTAATCGCGGTTGTAGTTCTGGTACGATGCCGATCCGTTTAAAGTCCATGTTTCGTTGATCTGGTGCTTCACCGAAGCAGTTGCCGTACTCTGGCGGGTTTTGGCATATTGCCAGGGCGTACCGAAAAAGCGGGAGCGGGGCACGTTTGGAATACGGGTATTGTCGATGGAACCGATACCAAAGTCAGGGGTGAAATCATGTTGCAGGTAGTCGCCTTCCAGTACCAGTTCGGTATGGTCGCCCAGTTTGAACAGCAGGGAAGGGTTAACATAAAAACGCTCGGAGCTTACCTTGTCGCGGAAAGAACCGGCGCTTTCGTAGGTGCCGTTCAGGCGGTAGGCAATCTTTTGGCTCAGCGGGCCGTAGATATCAAAAGAGGGTTTGTACAGGTCGTAAGAACCCACACGCATGGAGATTTCACCACCGCTGCGGAACTTGGGTTGCTTGGTAACCATGTTTACCACACCTCCCGGCGCCACTTGTCCGTACAGGATGGCCGCACTGCCTTTCAGCACTTCCACTTTCTCCAGTGCACTCATTTCGGGCATGGAACCGGTGTTGATGCGGGCGCCGTTTTTAAACATGTTGTTGGACGACAGGTTGTAACCACGGGCATAAAAGGTTTCCTGTGTGCTTGCCCGAACGGTAGCCAGGTAAACGCCGTTTACATTTTTAATAACATCGCTCAGCCTTTGCGCCTGTTGGTCGCGCAGCACTTCCTGTCCCAGAACAGAAATGCTTTGGGGAAGGTCCATGGGGTTGATGGGAATCTTGCCGATGGCAACAGGCTTTTCATTCAGGGTTCTTTGGGAACGGATGGTAACTTCCTGCAGGTGACGCGAGTCTTCCTGCAAGTTGAGGCTGTACTGCGCGGTAGCTGCCTCTTTTACCTGTACTTCCTGCTCCTGGGTTTTCAATCCTACGAAAGAAACTACCAGGGTGTAATTACCGGGTTTCACATTGCGCAACTGGAAAAAACCATTTTCATCGGTTACGGTACCTTTGCCGGTGCCGCGCAGATCAACGCTTACGCCTGCTGCCGGCTGGCCATCGGTAGTAAGGATGCGTCCTTCGATAATGCCGTTCTTAAGTTCTTCGGAATAATGTTTTACTGTAGGTGTATGGTCCTGGGCTAATAGTTGGTCCTGTGCTTTGAGGCTGCTGAAAGCCATCAGCGCGGCAAAAGGAAGGATGTATTGTTTCAACGTTTCGAAATTTTGTGCAAAGGAAACGCCGGGAAAAAAGGCAATTGTGCCGGATCGGGAAAAAAGGGTTACGCAATCGGGAAAAATGTATGTTTTACAGTTATTCCGGATTACGCAAGCTGGAATAAATCCAGTAGCAATTATTCCATAGCACTCAGATGCTGCCGGACAAAAGCAGCCACTTGATTGATTAACGCCCTCTGTGTTTTGCCGTGGCCATGTTCGGCTTCTATGTTGATGTAAAAATGTCCTTTCCTGCCCAGCACAATACTGAGTGATCCATCATCACCTGCAAGGGTATTGTGCTGCAATACGGCATTGATCCTGTTACTTTTCAGGTACTGAAACAAACCCTCATGTGTGGTGAGCACAAAATCATCAGCATCCATAGACGGATTGCGGTAAACCAGGGCCGCATCTTTAGCCAATGCCCCGTTAGCAGTATAGGATAATATAGAGTAGGCCTTATCTGTATTGTTGTGTACCGCAATAAGAGGAATGCTATTTGGAATCAGGGCCAGCACTTGTGTAGCAAAATCTTTAAGGGCGGAAGCCGAAGCGCTGTCATATACACTTAATAGTTGCAGCGACTGCCGGGTGCCCGAATCGGTAAATATCCTGTTGGGGTCTGCCAGAAACCTTTTTCCCGATAGCGTAAACGACAGGTTCCTTTGCCTGTTGTTCAGCAGCATAAGTACTGCGCCGCCTTGCTCGCCCAGGTATTGGTGCAGGGTGCTGTCAGCAGTTGCCTCATTATGGTGCAGGTGCAGGAAAAAAGGGAAGAGGGTATCGTTATAAACGGTCAGTCGTGCAGTGATGGTCGTATCGCCAAGGGGTATGTTATGGTCTTGGATGGTACCAATAAAACGCCATTGCGGCTGCTGTCCGCAACCGGTACCTGCAACGGTCAGCAATGCAAGTAGGAAGAATAAGCGCACCGATATTTTTGCTTTAAGCTACCAATTCTGCTGCCAGCTTTTGCATTACGTCTTTTGCAATCATCTTTTCGGCAAGCCTTATTTTATTGGCAAATGCTTTTGCCTTGCTGATGCCATGACCAATGATTACTGGTTTGGAAACACCCAGCACGGGGGTTCCGCCATAATTTTCAAAATCAAACCGGTCGAGGTAATCGTGGCGGATGTTTTTGCTTTTGGTGATTTCGAAAAGCGATTCGGAGAGTTTGAGAATGATGTTACCGGTAAAACCATCACATACCATTACATCGGCTTTGTCGAGCAGCAGGTCGCGGCCTTCCGCATTGCCCACAAATTGTATGTGTGTGTTTTCCTTGAGCAGGGGATAGGTGGCCTGTGCCAGTATATTGCCTTTGCCTTCTTCTTCTCCAATATTTAGGAGGGCAACACGCGGGTTTTCAATACCCAGGATGTTTTGGGCATATACCGAACCCATAACTGCAAACTGGTTGAGGTGTTCGGGTTTGCAGTCGGAGTTGAGGCCTACATCAAGCAGGAGACCTGTAGCACCATTTTCTTTGGGGATGATGGCTGCGATGGTGGGCCGCAACACGCCTTCCAGTGCTTTGATGCTGTATAAAGCACCTACCAGCATGGCGCCGGTATTGCCCGCAGAAATAAAGGCGTCTATTTTACCAGTGGCCAACAAGTGAAAGCCTATGGCAATGGAGGACTGCTGTTTTTCTTTGAGCGCCCTGGTAGGATGTTCGTGCATGTCGATCACCTGTGGTGCATGCACCATGGTGTACTGATCGGCACGGAGGGAGAGGGGGCCAAGGAGCGGATTGACTTGGGCTTCATCGCCCACCAATACCAGATGTGCTGCCTGGGCTGCTTCCTGTATATATTGTTGAATACCTTTAATTGCTTCTATTGGGGCAAAATCTCCGCCCATCATATCAATGCCGATCTTCATCATGGTATCCAAAAATAAAAAAATCCATAACCCGACACTGTAGTATCCGGTTATGGATTTTATACATAAAGTTGATTACGCTTTCAGGGGTGCTTTCTCGGCAACCAGTTGTCCTTTGTAGTACAATTTGCCTTCGCTCACATGGGCGCGGTGGCGCACATGGATTTCACCGGTTGTCTTGTCGGTAGAAAGCGTTGCAGCCACAGCTTTGTAGTGGGTCCTGCGCTTCGCACTTCTTTGCTGCGAATGTCTGCGTTTGGGGTTTGGCATAACTCAGTAATTTAAATTGCTGATTACTTTTTTATTGTTTGTTTGTTCACCGAAGCTGCTGCTACACCAATCATCGCTGCTCTTCTGCTTACTTCGGCAATATGTTTTGTCTTCCGACTTTCAACTGTTCACTCAGGGTTCCTGGGTGGTATCCAGGTCTTTGAATTTTTCCAACCCTTTCCACACATCGTTCTTCTTTTCCTCCTCAGGCCGCATGCGGCTCAGAAGTTCGCGCACTTCCTGGTTGCAATAAGGACCGTCCATATTTTCATAGGTACAGGTCTTTTGCATGGGGATGCTCAGATTAACGAATTCGTAGATCCAGTCTTTTACATCCAGGTGGCTCTCACCACGGCTGATGTAAAATACATCGGGGTCTTCTTCATTTTCATTGGCCTGCTCCGCATCATCCGTCAGTTTTACAGTTACTGTAAACTCATCGAACAATTGAAAAGGCAGGTCATTGTTGCACCGGTCGCAGGTAACTTCCGCCTGTCCGCCAATTTCAAAGCGCAACTGCATAAAGCCGTTGTTCTTTTCAAGTTTCAGTTTTACCTGAGCGTCGGCTTTGCGGAAATCCTGTTCCTGGTAGCTTTCAAAGAATTTATCGTCAACCCTGTAGTTGAATTCATGAATACCGGCCTTCAAACCAACAAACGCTATTTCATATTCCCGGCGGTTGCTCATGGTATCAATTTAGGGTGGGCAAAGGTAAAGGAAATCCGGTAAATTGGCCGCAAAACAAGGAATAATTTAACGAGCAAGCCCAATTTCATGTCCTATTTACCCCGAATTGACCGCAAATGTATGATTTTGGTGGCGCTTGCCCTGCTGATACGGCTCTTTGCCACCCAACCCGGCTGGGTAGAGCAGTATTATTCCCGGGGTATTTATCCCTGGCTGGCATTTGGCGGACGTAGCCTCCTGGGCTGGATTCCCTTTAGTATTGGTGATATTTTGTATGGTTTAGCCATGGTTTACCTGGGTTATGCATTGGTGAAAGGCGTCCGTAATTATCGCAACAGCAGTAGTAAAAAGATGTGGGCTAAAGATTTCTTGCGCTCCCTGCTGAATGCGGCACTCCTGATCTACATCGTATTTCAAAGTTTTTGGGGACTCAACTACAGCCGCCAGGGGATTGCCAGCCAGTTGGAATTAAAAGTATTGCCCTATACCCTTAAAGATTTGGGTATCGTAGCTGAACAACTGCAGTACCGGTTGGAGCAAACCGCACCACAGGTGGATACGGTAGGGCGTTTACATTTTAATCAAAACCGGAACCTGCTGTATGCAGGCATGGCCGCTTATGCCCAGGCTGAAGTGGAACACCCTTTTCTTCGCTACCAGGCGCCATCGGTAAAACCCTCCTTGTTTACCTCCTTGGGCCACCTGGTGGGGTTTACGGGTTATTATAATCCTTTCACTTTTGAAGCGCAGATCAAAACTTCGGTACCGGTTTTTCTGAAACCTTTTATCGTTACCCACGAAATGGCGCACCAGTTGGGCTATGCCAAGGAGAGCGAGGCCAATTTTGTTGCTTTTCTCACCGGTAAGTCCGCTACCAATGCGGATGTGCGGTACAGTATTTACTTCGAATTATTCCTGTATACCCTTTCCGATATCCGGCGCAGCGACACCACCATGGCCAACAGCCTGCGGCAGGCAGCTCCGCCACAGGTACAACGCGACCTGGCGGCATTTGCCGACTACCTGGAAAAAAGCCGCAATCCCGTTGAGCCTTATATGGCGCGGATTTACGACGCTTATCTTCGCTGGAACAACCAACCCAAGGGGCGCATGTCGTACAACGAGGTGATTGCGTGGCTGGTGGCTTATGGAAAAAAGTACGGAAGAGGAGCTATATAATGCAGGATGGGAACCCTGATCAAAAGTTGGGAAAGATTGTTTTGCATGTTGGAAATAGCGGATGAGTGAGGAGCGGGGAGGGATGAATAAAACGTAATTATAAAAGAACAGAAATGAAGAATTGGGTCAAACTACTTATCTCCCTTGCACTGCCGCAAATTGCGGGAATTTCCGGTGCCCTGTTTACCGTAACAGGTGAGGGCAGCTGGTACCGTCAAATCAACCGTCCCAGCTGGAACCCGCCGGGCTGGGTCTTTGGGCCGGTGTGGACCCTGTTATACATCCTCATGGGTATTGCTTTTTACCTGGTTTGGAAAAATAATTCAGCGGATCGGCTTAAAAAGCCCGCTATGACCTTCTGGATCATACAGCTGGTGCTGAACTTCTTTTGGACCCTGATATTCTTTGGTGCCCATGAAACTGGTTGGGCCACGCTGGAAATCATTGTGCTTTGGATATTTATCCTGCTCACCATCCTTGCATTTTTCCGCATCAACAAAACAGCAGGCTGGCTGATGGTGCCCTACCTGCTTTGGGTGAGTTTTGCTACTGCACTCACGGCTACCATTTGGCAGATGAACTCCTGACACCCCTTGTCCCCCTAAAAGGGGAACTTAGGTCAAACATTACTATAACAACAGCGCCCCTCTAAAGCAGAGGGGCGCTGTTCATTAAAAACCTTGTAACAAATGTCTTTGCTAAGTGATCAGGTATTCCGGCCTAAGTTCCCCCTATAGGGGGACAGGGGGTGAGACCTGGGAATTGCCTAAAACTTATTCTTCCACATCATACTTTCCACCGGCTTGTCGGGCTGGCCGCTGTACTTGGCGTTGGCTTTTTGGTTGTAACGCACTTCAATTTCGCCTTCCACGGGGAAATAAATCAGCTGCCCGATGGGCATGCCGGCATAAACACGTACGGGTTGTTTTACCGAAATCTCAAGGGTCCAGTTGCCGCAGAAACCCACATCTCCCTTGCCGGCAGTGGCATGGATATCAATGCCCAGGCGGCCGGTAGATGACTTGCCTTCCAGGAAAGGCACATGGGCATGCGTTTCGGTGTATTCGGCGGTGACGCCCAGGTAAAATACATGGGGATAAAGCACAAATCCTTCTTCAGGAATTTCAAAGGTTTCGATGGTATTGTGCTTTTTTGCATCAAGGATATGTTCGCGGTAGGTAGCTAAAGTTTTACCCAGGTGCACATCATAACTATTGCTGCCCAGGCACTCGCGGTGATAGGGAACAATCTTGATGGTGCCATTTTCCATTTCTTCCAGGATACGTTTATCGGACAGAATCATGGGTGCTTTGATTTAAGTACGCAATTTTGTGACCCGGTACGCAGGTCTGCCAATGAAGCGGCGCGGCAAAATAACCGGGAAATTCCAGAACATGCCCCTTTTTTTTCAACAGGATGTGAACCATGATGCCCGCCTCGCCGTGTGGCTGATTGGCGAGGAGGAAGCTTTTTTTCGAAAGTTGGCCATCCCCCAACGCGAAGTGGTGCATCCGCATAAACGCCTCCAGCACCTGTCGGGCCGTTTCCTGCTGCGGCACCTTTATCCCGACTTTCCCTCCGAGTTGATCCGCATTGCCGATACCCGCAAACCCTACCTCGAAGACGATGCCTACCATTTTTCCATTTCGCATTGCAGCGATTATGCCGCTGCTATTGTTAGCCCAGGTCAGCGGGTAGGAATTGATATTGAAGTAGTGACGGAAAAGGCGGCGCGCATCCGCGCCAAGTTTGCTGCCGATGAAGAATGGGCGCTGGCACAACAGGCAGTGCAAAGTTTAGAATGGACCGGGTCAATCGATGCCCTTGCAGCCACCCTTATCTGGAGTTGTAAAGAAGCAGGATTTAAGTGGTATGGTACGGGTGAAGTGGATTTCAAGAAACACATGCCCATACAAGCCTGTACCAGGAAGGGAGATGTATTTGAAACGAAAATGTTGTTTCAAAAAGAAACACCGCAAGCCCTACACATCTGTTCCCGTTTACTGGGCGGTATCTGGCTTAGTTACGTGGTGGCATAAAAAAACCTATAAGGTTGATACAACCTTATAGGTTTGCCGAAACCCAATCTTCCATCTCTAAAGGATAGCAAAATTTAAAAAGACTTATTGCAATAGCAACTGTCCATTTCCCTCTTCCGCTTCCTCCGTGCTTTCATCTTCCAGCAGGGGGATAGTACCCACAGAAGCACCGGCAATACCTTTGATAGAGCCATACATGCCCGAGGTGCTCAGCAACACTTTCTCCAGTTGCTTTTCGCGTTCCTTCCACATCTTTTCCATCTGAATGCGCTCCTTCATGATATTGTTTTTCATGGCAAGGAAACCTTCCACGATGGTTTCGATGCTCTGGCGGAATTCGTTGCCCGTGAGGTAACCATACAGCAGTTGCATCTTCTCGCCCTTGTTCTCTTCGGCCTTGGTGGTTTCGGCAACGCGGATGATGGTTTGGCGCAAGGCATTGGCCAGCGCCAGCACTTCACCAAAAGAACAGATCCAAACGCCATCTTTTTCGCCAAAACAGGTGAAATCTTTCGGGTAGGCCTGGGTTACCAATATGGCTACATCGGCGCCCTGTGCTCGCATGTCGGCTTTAAGTTTGTCGATCCATGCATTGTTGAAGGTCTTGGTGCGTTTGCTTTCAAAAATTATGGAGCCGCACTCCAGCCCATGGCGGTTGCGCACGTTTTGAATGCAGTCAGCACCTTCAACGCCCTTGCCCACTTCACCGATTTCATCAAAGGGGAAATGCTCTTTCAACATCTCTTCCAGGATGATTTCCTGCACTTCTCCCTGGCGCTGTTGCGAACCCTGCTCGGCACGGCGCTTCATTTCCTCAATCAGTTTTTTCTGTTCTTCCAGTTGCAGTTCCAAATCTTTTACCCGGAAGCGGTGTTCTTCATCGCGCAACTGAATACGTTTTTCTTCTTCCTTGCGCAAATGCTCCTGTATGTTTTCGCGTTCCTGCAACAGCTTTTTCTGCAGGTCCAGCTCCAGTTCCTGTTCCCTGTTTTTCAGTTCCTGTTCCTTGCGCATGAACTCCAGTTCTTTTTGCTGGGCGCTCCGCAGTTTCTCCTCTTTCTCCTTATCCGATTCCTGCAGGATGCGCAGTTGGTTTTCGTAATCGGCAGCTACCGATTTTCGGATCTGTTGTTGCAGTTCTGCCTCTATCCTTTGCTTTTGCGCCAGCAGGTCGGCTTCAAGTTTTTGCTTGTCGGCAGCCAGTTGGGCTTCCAACTTCTGCTTTTCCTGTTGCCATTTTTGTGAAAAAATCGCGTTTTGGTTTCTGCGTTTTTCCTCAAATGCCAGCTGTTCTTCCTCCAGGCGTTTTTTCTCGCCATTCAACTGGGCAAGCAGTTGCTGTTGCTGCTGCTCGTACTGCTTTTTCAGTCTTTGCTCCACATCGGCAGAAAGCACGTCTTCCACATCAAAGGCTGCTGCGCAGGTAGGACATTTTATATTGGTAGGCATGAAATGAAATTTTTCAGAAATACAAAGTACGGGTGTTTCCTAAAATGTTTAGCAAGTGTGGAAAAGTTGAAGTACCGGTTGCTATCCCAGTGTGCATTAAACCCACTTGAATAATGAAGGACATAGATGCCTGTATTTACTTGCAGCTTGTAGCTAGTAGCTTATCTCATGCAAAAGCTGATGTTGTAAATGCCTTGCGGAACTTCGAAGGGGTAATGCCTTTGATTTTTAAAAACTGTTTGTTGAAATGCGCCACTGAGTTGAAGCCGCTGTCGAAGGAAACCTGCATGATGCTTTGCTCTGTATCAGCCAGCAGGGTACAGGCATAACCGATGCGCATTTCGTTTACAAAATCGATATAGGTTTTCTTGGTGCGCTTTTTAAAATAGGCGCAAAAGGCAGGGATGCTCATGCCTGCCACTGCGCCAATTTCTTCCAGGGTAATGGGTTCGCGGTAGTGTTCCATGGTATGCTGAAAGATGCGGTCAATACGTTCCTGGTCTCGGAGTTGCAGGGGCTTTAGTTCCTGGGTGGACAAGGTTTGGTGTTCATCGTTTTCTGATAGCAGGTGCAGGCATTTGCTCAGGAGCAGCACCCGGTCAAAGCCGCGGGCATGTTCCAATTGCTGTATGATGGGATGCAATGTTTGTTTGAGTGCGCCCTGGATTTTAAAACCTTGTGCAGCTGCTTTCAAAAATTTGTTGATCATCCGGCACTCGGGCAATTCAAGAAAGGCATTGCCCCAAAAATCTGCTTTGAATTGTACGACGACGGCACTGGTAACAAGGTCGCCTGTCTTTTGAAAGGTATGCGGCAGGTTGGCCCCCAGGAAATAAATATCGCCTACTTCAAATTCACCTACATAATTGCCTACGAAACTCATTCCGGCACCTTCAGTAAAGAGGATGAGTTCATATTCCACATGCTGGTGCCAGGGCACTTCAAAATGCGGCGTGCGGTGGGTGCGGGCCACAAAGGATGTGTTTTCACTCAGCGGAAGTTTTTCAACTAAAAGGCGCATGCAACAATATTAAGCATCTAAACTGGAAATAATTTAAAGAATGAATAAGATTGCATTAGTTTTCGAGAATAATGGAGTAGGGTGCCAGCGCAAACACCGCTAATTTGCTGCTCCAATCAAACAAGCTTGCCAATGTTGCTTTTAGGAATAGATCTGGGCACCTCTTCCATCAAGGTGTCGGTAGTGGATGCAGATACCGGGCATGTGGTTGCGCAGGCACAATACCCCGAGCAGGAAACCGGTATCAAAGTAGTACAACCCGGCTGGGCTGAGCAAAGCCCCGAAGAGTGGTGGCAGAATGTACAAGGAGCCATCCGTAAAGCTGTTACCTCCAATAGTTTCAATGCGCAGGATATTAGCGCCATTGGTATTGCCTACCAGATGCACGGCCTGGTAACCGTTGACAAGACAGGCCGCAGCCTGCGTGATGCCATCATCTGGTGCGACGGTCGTGCCATTCCTTATGGGGATAAAGCATTCCAGGCCATTGGTCCTGAACGCAGCCTTTCGCGATTGCTGAACTCTCCCGGCAATTTCACCGCGGCCAAACTGGCCTGGGTTAAAGATGCCGAACCAGAAGTATTTAAGCAGGTAGATAAGGTAATGCTGCCAGGCGATTATATCGCTTTGAAACTTACCGGTAAGGCCACCACCTCTGCTTCTGCACTTTCCGAAGGCATCTTCTGGGATTTCCAGGACGAACAGATTTCCGCTGATGTACTGAATTACTTTGGGTATGATGCCGCCATCATCCCGGAAGTACAGCCTGTGTTTTCCGAACATGGCCAAGTGTCCGCAGCAGTAGCTGCGCAACTGGGGCTTCGTGCGGGTATCCCGGTAAGTTATAAGGCAGGCGATCAGCCCAACAATGCACTTTCCCTGAACGTGCTCCAGCCGGGCGAAGTGGCTGCTACTGCTGGTACCTCCGGTGTTATTTATGGTGTAAGCGATGAACTGACTTACGACCAGCAGAGCCGGATCAATTCATTTGCCCATGTTAACCACAGTGCAGCAAACAAAAGGGTAGGGGTGTTGCTTTGCATCAATGGCACCGGTATCCTCAACCGCTGGCTGCGCGATACGGTAGCGCCGGGTGTTTCCTATGCTCAACTGAATGAAGAAGCATCGAAAGTGGCGGCAGGCAGCAATGGCCTGTTTATCCTGCCCTTTGGTAACGGTGCCGAGAGGATGCTGGGCAACAAGATGGTGGGCGCACACATTCATTGCTTAGACCTGAACATTCATACCCGTGCACACCTGGTGCGTGCAGGACAAGAAGGTATTGCTTTTGCCTTCCGGTACGGACTGGATATCATGCGGGAAAATGGCATGCATCCTTCAGTAATTCGTGCAGGCAAGGCCAATATGTTTTTGAGTCCCCTGTTTACCGAAGCCTTCGTAAATGTAACCGGCGTGCCGGTAGAACTTTATCCCTGCGATGGTAGTGTGGGTGCAGCCCTTGGTGCAGGTATCGGTGCCGGTATTTACCAAAATGAAAACGATGCATTCCGCAACATAAAGCCGCTTGAGCTCATTGCACCCGGTGCACAGCAAGAGCGGTACGAAGAACTTTACCAGCAATGGAAAAAGCTGCTCCTGCAACACCTGTAACAGGAAATTTTTCCAATAAGCAACAAAAAGCTAAAAACAATAAACGATTAACTATGCCCATTATCACTGGAGACAAGCAATACTTTGAAGGTATTGGTCAAATTAAATTCGAAGGCCGCGAGAGCGATAATCCACTAGCCTTCCGCTGGTACGATGAAAACCAGGTAGTAGCTGGTAAAACCATGAAAGAATACCTGCGTTTTGCCTGCGCTTACTGGCATTCTTTCAGCAACGATGGTTCCGATCCCTTTGGTGGCGGTACCCATAATTTCGCCTGGAACGAAGGCGCTGATGCCATCACCCGAGCCAAGAAGAAAATGGATGCAGCTTTTGAATTCATCACCAAAATGGGCATGCCTTACTACTGCTTCCATGATGTGGATGTTGTAGAGTATGGCAACGACATCAACGAGAATGACCGCCGCCTGCAAGCCATGGTGGAATATGCCAAGCAAAAGCAACAGGAAAGTGGTGTAAAACTGCTGTGGGGTACTGCCAACCTGTTTTCGCACCTGCGTTATATGAACGGTGCAGCCACCAACCCCGATTTCCATGTACTGACGCATGGTGCCGCACAGGTAAAAGCAGCCCTCGATGCAACGATCGAACTGGGTGGTGAGAACTATGTGTTCTGGGGTGGCCGCGAAGGTTATATGACCCTGCTCAATACCAACATGAAGCGCGAGCAGGAGCACCTGGCCCGTTTCCTCCATACTGCTAAAGATTATGCCCGCAAGCAAGGCTTCAAAGGCACTTTCTTTATCGAGCCCAAGCCCATGGAGCCTACCAAGCACCAGTACGATTACGACTGTGCTACCGTAATTGGCTTCCTGCGCCAGTACGACCTGCTGAATGATTTTAAGATCAACATCGAAGTAAACCACGCCACACTGGCCGGCCACACTTTCCAGCACGAATTGCAGGTAGCTGCCGATGCAGGTATGCTGGGTTCAATTGATGCCAACCGTGGCGACTACCAGAACGGCTGGGACACCGACCAGTTCCCCAACGACATCAACGAACTCACCGAATCTATGCTCATCATTCTGGAAGCCGGTGGTCTGCAGGGTGGTGGTATCAACTTCGACGCCAAGATCCGCCGCAACTCTACCGACGCCGACGACCTGTTCCTGGCGCATATCGGTGGTATGGATGCGTTTGCCCGTGCACTGATTACTGCGGATAATATCCTGCAGAAGTCGGATTACAAAAAGCTGCGCCAGGAGCGTTATGCTTCTTACGACAGCGGCAAGGGTGCCGAATTCGAAGCCGGTAAATTGTCGCTGGAAGACCTGCGTGCTTATGCCCTTGAAAACGGCGAACCTGCAGTACGCAGCGGCAAGCAGGAACTGTTTGAAAATATCATCAACCGCTATATCTAAACTTTTCCGGGGCCTTGTTCCCAAGGCCCTTATTGTTAGGATTGAAAAAGAAAGGAAAGCTGCAGCAATGCGGCTTTTCCTTTATTCAATACTTTGTATTTTAAGTTCAACTTGCCCATTATGCCAAACGCAAATTATCTATCCCGCTTTTGCTTTAACACCATCGCTGCATTCTTTTCTATCACCACCATACAGGCACAACAAGTCACCGATAGTATCTGTCTGAACCAGGCAGGCTTTTACCCATCGGCTGCCAAGATCGCCGTAGTGAAAGGGACACGTAACGATGGCCCTTTTTACATTACCGCTACCAACCTTCGTGATACTTTGTTTCGCGGTGTGTTGGGAGCAGCAAAGCAGTCGCTTAATTCTTCCACTAAAACCCGTATTGCAGATTTTAGCAACTTTAATAAGGCCGGAAGCTATGTGGTACTTGTTCCGGGACTGGGCCATTCCTATGTTTTTCGCATCGGCAATAAAGTGCACGATGGGGTAGCAGCTGCTGCTCTTAAAGGCTTTTATTATCAACGTGTTTCCACACCCCTGCAGGAACAGTATGCAGGCAAGTGGCATCGGGGTGCCGGCCACCCTGATACGGCGGTATTGGTGCATCCGTCAGCAGCTTCTGCTTCAAGACCTGCAGGCACAAAGTTGTCGCTGCCCGGCGGTTGGTACGATGCAGGTGATTACAATAAGTATGTGGTCAATAGCGGCATTACTACCAACACGCTTTTGTCGGCTTATGAAGACTATGCTGCTTACTTTAAGCAACAAAACCTCAACATACCTGAAAGTGGCAATGCACTGCCCGATGTTCTTGATGAAGTGTTGTACAACCTGCGATGGATGCTGGCCATGCAGGATCCCAATGATGGTGGTGTGTACCACAAATGCACCAATGCATCCTTTGATGGCATGTTGATGCCCGGCATCACCAGAGCCCCCCGTTATGTGGTACAGAAGAGTACCGCCGCGGCCCTCAACCTGGCAGCAGTAGCAGCACAGGCTTCTGTAGCTTTTCGGCCCTTTGCAAAGCAGGTGCCCGGATTAAGCGACAGTTGTTTGCAGGTAGCAAAAAAAGCCTGGGCATGGGCCGTCCAAAACCCCAATGTGCTCTACGAGCAGGATAACATGAACAAAGAATTTGAACCCAAGGTTACTACAGGTGCTTATGGCGACCGAAACCTGGTTGATGAGTGGTTTTGGGCTGCAACCGAAATGCTTGCAGCAACGGGTGATAAGACCTATGCGGCCAAGGTTGATGCCGGTATGGCGGCGGCTGCTTCGCTTCCTTCCTGGAACAGTGTGGCCATGTTGGGAATGTATCGTCTGGCAAAGCAAGCAAAAAGTGCCATTGCCAAACAATATGCTGCACCTGCAAAAGCGAAGATCATTGCCTTTGCCGAAAGCCTGCTGCCTGCACAACAACGCAACGCTTTTGCCACCATCATGGGACAATCGCCCCGCGACTTTATTTGGGGCAGCAGTGCGGTGGCTGCCAACCAGGGCATTGCTTTACTGAAGGCTTTCCAACTGAGTGGGGATAGAAAATACTTTACGGCAGCGTTGTCTAATATGGATTATATCCTGGGGCGCAATGCAACGGGGTACTCCTTTGTGACGGGTCATGGCAGTAAAACACCCATGCACCCGCACCACCGTCCTTCTGTTGCCGACGGTATTACTGAGCCGGTTCCAGGACTGCTTTCCGGTGGCCCCAATCCAGGTATGCAGGACAAGTGTGGTACCTATAAGTTCAATGAGCCTGAAACGGCTTTCACCGATGACGATTGTTCTTATGCTTCTAATGAAATTGCCATCAACTGGAATGCACCACTGGTGTACCTGGCGTCGGCATTGGAGGCAATTAA
>NZ_MTFE01000010.1:3890175-3905474 GCF_001953305.1 Cnuella takakiae | reverse complement strand
ATTAGTGATTAGTGATTAGTGATTAGTGATTAGTGATTAGTGATTAGTGATTAGTGATTAAAAATCTTTTAAGGTACGAAGGGAAACTTGTATTGGCAGCGGCTGTGATCCAGACTTATGTCGGGATATTGTTCTATTATAAGAGATTGAAATAAATACAGGCAAACTAATCCATGCTGCTGTGATAGCACATCAGGAACCTTTCTAATAAAAAACACCGGCATCATGCCGGTGTTTTTTTATGCCTTCAAAATCGCATCAGACTTGGTGTTTGTTTCCGGGAGTAAATGGGGTGCGCATTTTTCCGGCTTGTTGCCGTATTCTGAAATCAGTTCTGCAACCAGGGCCGTCCAGCCTGTTTGGTGGGCGGCACCCAGGCCACGGCCATTATCGCCGTTAAAATATTCATAGAACAGTACCAGTTGTTCATTTTCCGGGCGCTGGTAAAACCAACTGTATTCCCCATTGTAGCGACGGCTGCCATCCTTGTCTTTGTGGAACAGCGATATAACCCTGCCGGTTAGTTCATCGGCCACCTGGCAAAGATTCAACTGAACCCCCGAGCCGGTAGGATATTCCACCTGTATCGACTCGCCATAAAATTCACCGTACTTGCGCAGGCTTTGAATGATCAGGTAGTTGATGGGTATCCAAACCGGGCCACGCCAGTTGGAGTTGCCGCCAAATATGTCGGAAGTGGAATCACCCGGATCATAACGGATGGTATAGCTGTTGCCATCGATGGTCAGCGAGTAGGGGTGTTCCTCGTGGTATTTGGATAAGGCCCTGATGCCACCCGGCGACAAAAACTCCGCTTCATCTAACAGGTAGCGCAGCAGGTGTACCAGCTTGTCTTTGGGCACCAGCGACAACAGTATTTGTTTGCCATCTTCACTTTTTTCGTTGGGCCAGAATTTCTTATTCTGCAAACGGTATCGTTCAAACCATTTATATCGTTTGCTGAAATCTTTAAGCTTTTCAAATTTCTTTTTGTCGATGGTAGATACTGCGTACAGGGAAGTTAAACCTACAATAGATTTAATGCGGAGCGGCAGGTTATCGGCACCTTTGCGCACCAGCACATCATAGTAAAACTTGTCTTCCTCGTTCCACAGGTGATGCTCGTTAAGCGATTCTGCAATGAGCACAAAATGTTCGAAGAACTTGGTTGCTGTATCTTCAAAAGAAGGGTCATGTACTGCAATCTCCAGCGCCATGTCCATCATGTCTAAGGCATAGGTGCCCATCCAGCTGGTGCCATCGGCCTGTTCCAGTTCTACTTCGTTAAGAAAGTGGTAGCTGCGGTTGAATACCCCAATATTATCCAGCCCCAGAAAACCGCCTTCAAAGATGTTGTTGCCATTGGGGTCTTTCCGGTTGATCCACCAGGTGAAATTAAGCAGCAGCTTTTGAAAAGCTTTTTTCAGGAAAATGATATCGCCAACTCCGCCTTTTTGTTTCTTTTCAATTTCATATACCTGCATGGCTGCCCAGGCATGTACCGGCGGGTTCACATCACTGAAGTTCCACTCGTAAGCGGGCAGCTGGCCATCGGGTTTCATATACCATTCGCGCATCAGCAGCAACAGCTGGTGTTTGGCAAATGTTGGATCGGCAACAGCCATCGAAATACACTGGAAAGCAAGGTCCCATGCCGCATACCAGGGGTACTCCCATTTGTCGGGCATGGAAATAATATCCTGGTTTTTCAGGTGACTCCATTCGTGGTTGCGGCCAGTCTTTTTTCCCTGGCTTACCGGCGTAATGCCATCCGATGTGTTGAGCCAGCGCTCCACATCAAAGTGGTAGTATTGTTTGCTCCACAATAACCCTGCAATTGCCTGCCTTTGTATCAGGGCCATGTCTTTATCCATACCCTTGGGCAGAATGTCGGCGTAGTATTCGTCGGCTTCTTCCTTGCGGATGGTAAAGAGGTATTCAAAGCCTTCGGCAAATGGCTGCTTTTGCGGTTCATTACACAGGCGGCAGTAAATGGTTTGTGTATCTCCGGCAGCTATCCGCATTTTGTATACCGGCGAGAATTTGGTGCCCGATTTTTTACGGCGCAGTTCCTGTATGTTGCTGCCATTGATAATGGCCTGGTGAAAAGCATCCTTGGTGAAGAGGTCTTCGTTGGGAATACCCTGTACAATTTCCGTATTGGTTACATTGTTGGTAAACAGGGCATCGTTGGCATGCTGGAAATATAAATAGTACTCACCCAGGCGCTTGTGGGTAGCCTTCACCGAAGTTTTATCAACGGCACTGATCATGGGCGGCTCAGCAAGTTTCTGGTTGCTCTGCCTGTTGTAAAACCACAAGGTGGGCAGTACCGTAATGTCAGCCGCTTTGTTGTACCTGTTGGTGATATCAATACGGATAAACACATCCTGGCTATTGCGCTTGGCATAGGTTACCTGAACGTCGAAGTACTGGTTGTTGTCGAACAAGCCGGTATCCAGTAATTCATATTCCACTTCCTGCCGCGAACGTTTGCGGTTCTCCTGCCGTAACAGGTCGTATGGAAATGCCTGCTGCGGATACTTGTACAGGTATTCCATGTAGTAATGCGTCGGTAGGTTGTCGAGGTAGTAATACAATTCCTTTACATCCTCGCCATGATTGCCTTCACCGTTCTTCAGGCCAAAGAGGCGTTCTTTAAGTATGGGATCCTTGCCGTTCCAGAGGGCTACGGCAAAGCAAAGATTCTGTTGTATATCGGAGATGCCGGCCAGTCCATCCTCGCCCCATTTGTATGCACGGCAATGTGCATGATCGAAAGGAAAATAGTTCCAGGCATCACCATAAGGGCTATAATCTTCCCGCACCGTGCCCCACTGGCGTTCGCTCACGTAGGGTCCCCACTTTTCCAATGGAACGGGTTTGGAGGCATTGGCTGCCAGCCTTTGATGTTCAGCGGTCATAAATCGTTCGTTCGTTTTAATCGTTCTATTGGCAAATCAACCGCATGAAGGGGCAAAAATAGGAAGCTGCCCTTAAGAAAGGTACGTTTTCCGCTGCTAACAGCCGCAGCATTCGTTGCTTTGAGAAAGTTGCCTGGCAGAAACCAGGCATACGGGTTTGTGCGAGGGCCGTATTGCCGCTAGCTTTTTTGCAGTTAAAATGGTGGTTCATCTTCGGATATTGGTGGCCACATGCTGGGCTGCGCCAAAAGCGAAACTAAAAGAATCCGGGCAACGGTTTTATGCCCTAGAATGCATATCGGGAAAAGCCCAGTTTTTTTGGGTGAATGCAGGAAAAGCTTCGGTGAGCATGCCGGATGCATGTTGAATAAAAATCAAGTGTAGCTGCTTTTGATGATCACATCGGTTTGGCGGCTTATCTTAAGGGCATGAAAAAGATGATCCTTTGGTGTTGCCTGTTGCCGGTTTTTTTGTTTGCCGCCTGTTCCGCATCACGCTCAGCAAAAGGCGATGGATGGGAGCAGCTATTCAACGGTAAAGACCTTAACGGCTGGACCATCAAGATCAAGGATCATCCACTGGGTGAGAACTACGCCAACACCTTTCGTGTGCAGGATGGCATGATGCAGGTACGCTACGATGGGTATGATGATTTCAAAAGGCAATATGGCCATATTTATTTCAATAAACCTTATGCTGCCTACCTGTTGCAGGTAGAGTACCGTTTTGTGGGTCAGCAGGCCAAGGGCGGAGAAGGTTGGGCAATTCGCAACAGCGGTGCCATGCTCCATTGCCAGGATCCAAAAACCATTGCGGTGGAACAGGATTTTCCCATTTCACTGGAAATGCAGTTCCTGGGTGGTGATGGAAAAAATGAGCGTACTACCGCCAACCTCTGTACACCCGGAACCAATGTGGTGTTGAATGGAAAACTATTCACGCCGCATTGTGTCAACTCCACTTCCAAAACCCTTCATGGTGAACAGTGGGTGCGTGCTGAGGCACTTGTGTTGGGCGATTCGCTGGTGCAGCACATCATCAATGGCGACACCGTTTTTACTTTTACCAAACCCCAGTACGATGGCCGTGATCCCTGGGTAAAAAAATTGGGTTTGCCTGATGGGGGTGCTATTAAGAAAGGATTTATCTCCCTGCAATCAGAAAGCCATCCGGTTGATTTCCGCAATGTGCGGATTTTCAACCTGGAGCCCTACCTCAATAACCCGGCAAAGTTGCAGGCACAATTGCAGCGCCTCCGGTCAGGGAGTGCCAATTAATTGGAAATATTGAACCAAAAAAATGGGTGCAGTAAGGTACTGCACCCATTTTTATAAAAGGCTGTTGGCTTAGACTGTTACAGCTTCAGTCTTTTTTACAAATGCCGCTTTAAAGGCATCAACAAAGTCTTCCCGGATATCATCAATGTGCTCAATACCGAGGGATACCCGCAACAATCCAGGTTCCACACCGGCAGAACGCTGTTCGGCTTCGCTCAGTTGTTCATGGGTTGTTGTGGCAGGATGAATGATCAGGGTTTTGGCATCACCTACGTTGGCGAGATGACTTACCAGTTGCAGGCCGTTTACAAATTTATCGGCGGCTTCTTTACCCCCTTTGATCTTGAATGACAGCACACCACCGAAGCCATTGCGCAGGTATTTTTTCGCCAGTTCGTGGTACTTGTTTTCCTTCAAGCCTGGGTAGTTGACATATTCTACTTCATCACGGGTTTGCAGCCATTGGGCCAGTTCTAAAGCATTATCTACCGTGCGTTGTACGCGCAGGCTCAGGGTTTCCAAACCTTGCAGGAAGAGGAAGGAGTTGAAAGGACTAACGGCAGGTCCCAGGCTCCGGAGACCGGTAACCCTTGCACGGATGATATAGGCAATATTGCCAAAAGGTGAGTCGGAACCAAACACTTCCCAGAACTTCATACCATGATAGGCTTCATCGGGTTGGGTGAAGTAGCTGAACTTGCCATTGCCCCAGTTGAAATTGCCCCCATCGACAATGATACCGCCAATGGAGTTGCCATGACCACCGATCCACTTGGTAGCGGATTCTACAATAACGTTGGCGCCAAAATCAATAGGGCGGCACAGGTAACCGGCTGCGCCAAAAGTATTGTCTACAATCAGGGGAATACCTGCTTTATCTGCAATTTCTGCAAGGCGCTCGAAGTCGGGAATGGCAAAGCGGGGGTTACCGATGGTTTCTACATATAACGCTCGGGTGCGATCGTCAATGTTCGCAGCAAATTCGGCGGGATTGTCGCCATCAACAAATTTAACGTTGAAGCCTAATCGCTTGAATGAAACCTTGAACTGGTTGTAAGTACCACCATAGAGGTAGGAAGAGGAAACAATATTGTCGCCCTGTTCCAGTATATTTTGCAAGGCAATAAACTGCGCCGACTGTCCCGACGAAAGGGCCAGTGCACCAACACCGCCTTCCAATGCCGCCACACGTTTTTCAAACACGTCGGTGGTAGGGTTCATCAGGCGGGTGTATATATTGCCAAACTCACGGAGGCCAAAGAGGTTGGCGGCATGCTCAGCCGAATCAAAAACATAGGAAGAGGTTTGATAAATCGGTACTACCCGCGATTTGGTAACGGGATCGGGTTCCTGTCCGGCATGTACCTGTAAGGTTTCAAAACGCAGCTTTTTCTGTGCCATGGTGGGTTGTTTTTATTGGTGATATAATCATCCGTACCTCAGGCACTATCCATAAAGTTGCAGCCTGATGTGCGAATAGCGAATAGCGATTGGTGTGTTGCATACTGCCAGTTTATTATTCCCGCATGTGCAGGACAGGTATTGGCACCATGCAACAAGTATTGCGGTTGCCAGAGGGTCGTGGAGCCTGGTCTCTCACCTCGTTCTCAATAAATGGAATAACCGGTTGGTGTTTCGAATACTCTACAAATATAGTAGGATAAAGAAAGGGGCAAAATTTATTTTGCCCCTGCAGGAAAAGGTAAGCGCCCTTTAGTTTGCAGGCTGTAGTTCCTTGTATTTTTTATAAGCAGCAGAAATCTGTTTACGATAAGCCAGCAGCAGCAGGGCGGCCACCAGCACAACTCCTGAATTGATGGCAATGGCTGTAGGGTACCCCAGTTTTTCGCTCAAATACCCCACCTCGAAATTACCTACCGGCGCCATGCCCATAAACATCAGCAGGTAAATACTCATTACCCTGCCGCGGTATTCGGGCAATACCATGCTTTGTACCAGGGTGGTGGTTACAGCCGATTGTGCAATCAATCCTAAGCCCACAAAAAACAAAAGGGGCAGGGCTGTATGCAAGGACTTGGTTTGCGAAAAGAAGAAAAGGCATATGGCAAATAAGGTGGCGCCGCCCGATACAAAATATACCGGCCGCACCTTCCGGGCAGCGGTGCTGACGATAAATGTTGCCAGCAGCGAACCCAGCCCGGTGGCTGTATACAGCCATCCCAGCCCCGAAGCATCCAGTCCGAAACCTTTTTGGGCAATTGCAGGCATCAGGGTGGAGTAGGACCAGCCAAATATGCTTAGCGTGCCTGCAAAAAGCAATACGGTGCGGATAACAGGGTGGCTGACGGTGTAGCGGATGCCTTCCCGGATGGCCGTAAAAGTTTGCAGGCTGGCGGGTGGCGGCGCAGCTTGGAGGCGCATAAAACGAAGGGCTATCAGTACTGCGCCGTAGGAAAGCCCGTTGGCGACAAAAGCCCAACCCGTACCCACCAGGGCTATCAGTACGCCGGCTATAACAGGCCCGATTACCCTGCCTGTGTTAAAGATGGCCGAGTTGAGGGCAATAGCCGAAGGGAGTTCTTCCTTGTTTACCACTTCCGGTATAAAAGCCTGGCGTGCAGGCGCATCCAGCGAGTTGACCGTGCCCATGGCAAAAGCCGCACTTGCGATCACCCATATATTGGTAAGTCCGGCAATGGTTACCAGCCCCAGGCCCGTTGCCAGCACCAGGTTAGCCAGTTGGGTAAGTGCAAGGATCTTTTTCTTGGGAAAACGGTCCACAATCACCCCGCCAAATAAGGAAAAGAATAGGGAAGGTGCCGTGGCAAGTGCTGCCACCATGCCGATCAGGAATTCGGAGCGTGTAAGCTGGAGTACCAGCCAGCCCTGGGCTACAATCTGCAGCCAGGTACCAATTACGGATACCAGTTGTCCGGCAAAATAGATGCGGTAATTTTTGTTCTGCAGGGCCGGAAAGGCCGCTTGCTTGCCGGGCAGGGTAGTGGCTGCAGCCTGCTGTGGCGGGTGGTTACTCAAACCTTTCATTGGTGGGTATTCCCGAAAAAATTATGCCTGTAACATATAAGTATTAAACTATCAACCCCAAACGAAGTCCGAGTAATCTCCAACTTCGATAACAGGATCCGGAAGTTTGAATGCATCCAATTGAAAATATAAACGATATATTATTGGAAGAGAAGGAGGGGGTTGTTGCTAAAAAGGAGTGCATGTGTCATTTTGCAAGTTTTGCCAAACAGTGTAACAAACAAAAGAATTTGCAACTTGATTGTACCTCATTAAGGCTGGTATGGTTTTTTACAAATAATGAGCATACCTCAGAAGCGGGATTATTTATGCCTTTCTGGTTAAGAAAAAGCATATTTTTGCATCTGTTGAAAAATAAGAATCCCGTACGTTTTACTTGAGTAAAGTCATTATCCCCTGCATAAAAACCTGCTATTTTCCAATCCTATAGTAAATGGTAATACGTAAGTATACCAAGCATTTCATAATCACCGAAACTGGAAATGAAGAAGAGGGTTGGAATCTATTTTATAGGGCTTTTGCTATTAACAACGATGGCAGCTGGAGGGTATAAACTTTTCCAGATGCATCGGCCGTACATTCCCAAAATCACTCCGGAAAGAGATGCGCAAAGGGTGAACGAGCATGTAGCTATTGCCACCCGCAACCTTGTCCTGCCAAATGGGCCCATCAACAAATCAACAGTAAATTCTGCTTCCGTTTTCCTTACCGAAATGGTAAGTGGACAATTGGTGCCTGCGCAGGTAGGATGCGATGCAGAAGGGGACACAATCCTCCTGGTTCCCGAATCGCCCCTAAAATTAAATACAACCTATCGCTTTCATGTTACCAGTGGCGTGCGGGATGTGAAAGGGTTTCCGGTAAAATCTTTTTATTCCGATTTCTCTACCGGTTTGTTAGCCAGCAACGGATTGAACCAGGTTCAGTTTTGCAAAGAGAAGCTGCCTGATACGGATGGCCGTTTTAGTTCCCTGGTTTTTGGACCGGATGGAAAACTGTACGCCCTAAGTATTGAAGGTCTGATTAAACGTTTTTCCATCAACCCGGATGGTAGTTTAGGAGCTGTGGAAGACCTGTATGGTTTACAGCAAGCATATGGCAAAAAAACGGAGCGGCTGGCAATAGGTTTGACCTTTGATCCCAAAGCAACTGCTGATAATCTGGTAGCTTATATCACCCACAGCAGCTTTGTGCTGGATAATGGTCCCGATTGGGACGGCAGGATAAGCCGTTTGTCAGGACATGATTTGGGCAAGGTCCAGGACCTTGTTATTCACCTGCCCCGTTCTGCAAAAGATCACCTGACCAACAGTATTGCTTTTGGGCCGGATAGTGCCCTGTATATTGTACAGGGAAGTACCAGTGCCATGGGAAAAGGAGATTCTACCTGGAACATGCGCGAGGAACACCTGCTATCCGGGGCTGTATTGCGCCTGGATTTGAAACATCTGGGAAAAATTCCCCTTGATGCACGCACGTTTGATGCAGGCGGCCCATACAATCCCTTTTCGCCAGGTGCACCATTAACGTTGTATGCAACAGGCTTCCGGAATGCCTATGATTTAGTATGGCACACAAACGGTTCTCTTTATGTGCCGGTTAATGGTTCTTCTCCTGGTGGTAATATACCCGGCGCAGTAGCCGGTGTTCGGTCGGCCATGGGTAAAGTGTATAAAGGACCTGAAGCCCCGGCTTTATTCAAGGTTCGCCAAAACCAGCCAGACTTGCTGATGCGGGTGGAAAAAGGTGGTTATTATGGGCACCCGAATCCATCACGAGGTGAGTTTATCATGAATGGAGGCAATCCATCCGATGCCGTAGATCCGGTTGAGGTTTCTGGTTACCCTGTTGGAACCAAGCCCGACCCCAATTGGCGGGGTGTAGCCTTTAATTTCCTGGGTCATAAGTCACCCAATGGCATCATTGAATATAAAAGCAATGCATTTGGTGGTGCACTAAAAGGTAAAATGATCGTTGCCCGCTATACTCCTGGCGACCTGGTTATTTTAGAACCAGGCAGCATGAACAAGGATATAGTGAACTTCACTGAAGGCAATGCGATCATCGGTTTTTCAGGATTTGTCCTTCCCCTGGACCTGACGGAAGATCCCCACACCGGTAATATTTATGTGTCTGATTATGGTACGGGCGGCATTTACCTATTGCGTGCTGTCACCAACTTCCAGAAAGGTCAAACTTCCAAGCTTTTGTTTGCCAACCGCAGGTACTGATGACACTTCCTTGCTGATGCATTTTCCGGCAGGATGTACGCTTTTCATTTTGGGGAGATATATTTATTCCCATGAAACGATTGCCTGTCCTCCTGCTCCTTTTGTGGAGCCTCCCGATTTTTGCACAGCTCAGGGTTAGTGATAACAAGCGTTTCCTGGTACAAAAGGATGGTACCCCGTTCTTTTGGTTGGGTGACACCGGCTGGGAACTGTTTCACCGCCTCAACCGCGATGAGGCAGACCGCTACCTCAAGAACCGCGCGGATAAAGGTTTTACGGTAATACAGGCTGTGGTACTGGCCGAACTGGACGGGCTGCATGACCCCAACCCTTACGGCGAAATTCCACTCGCGAATGATGATCCTACCAAACCAAGGGAGGCTTACTTCAGGCATGTCGATTATATCATTGACAAAGCAGCCACCTATGGTTTATATATTGGCTTGCTGCCTACCTGGGCCGATAAAATCAATAAAGACCGCTGGGGCGTGGGGCCGGAAATTTTTACGCCGGAGAATGCCCGCTGGTATGGCCGCTGGCTGGCCAACCGGTACCGCAACCGGAAAAACATTATTTGGATTTTAGGTGGCGACCGTAACCCACGCGGCGAACAGGATGTCGCTATCTGGCGGGCCATGGCTGCCGGCATTGAAGCAGGCGCTGGTGGAGCCGACAATGCCTTAATGACTTTTCATCCCCAACCCAACAGCCTGGAAGACGGCGGATCATCCAAATGGTTTCATAAGGATGCATGGCTTGACTTCAACATGTTTCAAACAGGCCACTGCCGCGAAAATAATGTCTGGGACCGGGTTAAACTGGTGTGTGACCGCCAGCCCTACAAACCGGTACTGGATGGCGAAACACTGTACGAGGATCATCCTGTTTGTTTTAATGCAAAAGACCTGGGTATTTCCAGCGCTTACGATGTGCGCAAGCACGCATGGCTGGATGTATTTGCCGGAGCCTTTGGCCATACCTATGGTTGTCATGACATATGGCAGATGTATGCACCCAACCGCCAGCCGGTGAACGGCCCGCATTTTCCTTGGTACGAAGCCATGGACCTGCCCGGTGCGGGCCAGATGCAGTGGCTGCGTCGCCTGGTGGAATCCCGGCCTATGCTGGACCGTGTACCCGATCAAAACCTCCTGCTCAACGCCGGAGGGGCCAACGATCGCATCCAGGCAACAAGGGGCAAGGATTACCTTTTTGTGTATAGTGCGCAAGGAAGGCCTGTTTCCCTGAATATGGGTAAGATTTCGGGGACTGAAGTGGTAGCGCATTGGTACGATCCGCGTACCGGCAGCTTCAAAGCCGCAGGAAAATTTGCCAACAATGGCCGGCAGGAGTTTACACCACCTGCTTCCGGGTATGGACAGGATTGGGTGCTGGTGGTAGAAGATACGAGTAAGGCGTATCCAACCGAGTGGAAGAAATAAACTTAGGTATGCTTCAGCAAAGGACTCCTGGTGAGCCCTTTTTATTTCACTATTGCGCAGGATACGGATGTTTGATGACGGAACAGCAACCGGAAGCGGAGTAATGCGCTATTTCCATACCTCTTTCGCAATCGGGAGGATCATCTGGGTAAAACAAGCGAACCGGAGCAATACTTTGCCAAAACCTATCTTGCAAACCAGGCCAACGCGGCCTTGTGCTTTTTTGTGCAGTAGCAACCTGTTTGAATGCACTGCGCTTCCAATTAATAGTAAGAAGATGTTACCTGATAATCACCCTGAATTTGTAAGAACAACCGAGCAGCCTTCGCCATACCGACACCTTGAAACCAAACCGGTATCGGAACTGCTGCAACTGATCAATGAAGAAGACCGCACTGTGCCGGATGCAGTGGCGCAGGCATTGCCGCAGATCACTGCTTTTGTGGAAGCTGCTGCCCTAAAGATGAAAGCTGGAGGACGGATATTCTATATTGGCGCAGGCACCAGTGGCCGGTTGGGTATACTGGATGCTAGCGAATGTCCGCCTACCTATGGTGTGCCTTATGGGCTGGTGGTAGGAATTATTGCCGGTGGCAGCCGCGCCATTACCCGGGCCGTTGAAGGTGCCGAAGATGATGCCGCACAGGGCTGGAAAGACCTGGAGGTACACCAGGTGAGTCCTTCCGATGTGGTGCTGGGCATAGCAGCCAGCGGCACCACGCCCTATGTAATTGGCGCCCTGGATGAATGCCGCAATAGGGGTATTCTTACCGGCAGCATCAGTTGCAATGCCGGCAGTCCCATGAGTGCAGCGGCTCAATACCCTATTGAAGTAGTTGTGGGCCCCGAATTTGTAACCGGCAGCACCCGCATGAAAAGCGGCACCGCACAGAAATTGGTACTGAACATGATTTCTACCACGCTCATGATACAATTAGGCAGGGTGGAAGACAATAAAATGGTGCACATGAAACTGGCCAACAAAAAGTTGGTACACCGGGGTGTAAAAATGCTGATGGAAAGAGCCAAGCTTACCGATTATGAAGCTGCCCGTGCTTTATTACTGGAACATGGGTCGGTAAAAAAAGTGCTGGATTTTCTGAAGTGTCCTTGAGTGCCGTGGTGGCTATTGCAGCCTGCAGTAGGCAAGCAGTTTTCCAATCAAAAAAACCAGTTCCGCTGCTATGGATAAAGGGAAACGGGGATTGGGTTTAAGCATAAAAAAAGCTCCGAAGAATCGGAGCTTTTTTGTGTTGTGCCCAGGACTGGATTCGAACCAGCACGCCGTTGCCAGCACCACCACCTCAAGGTGGCTTGTCTACCAGTTTCAACACCTGGGCAACCGTGGTAAAAAACAGCAAATGCAACCACTGTTTTTCCCGATTGGGTGGCAAATGTAATTACTTTCTCAATACAATCCGAAAAGTTGTGCCTTTTCCTGGCTCAGAATTTTTTACAAATAAATTTCCGCCGTGGTATTGGTCCACAATTCTTTTCGACAAGCTAAGCCCAAGGCCCCATCCACGGCGTTTGGTAGTAAAGCCGGGGCGAAAAACCTTGCGTAAATTTTTTTTCAGAATTCCTTTGCCGTTGTCGGTAATATCAATCAGTACTTCTTTTGGTTGCTCCTGAATGTCGATGGAAATGGAGCCTTTGCCTTCCATAGCGTCCAATGCATTTTTCAGCAGGTTTTCAATCACCCAGTCAAAAAGTGGGGGTGATAGGGGAGCGGTGATTTGTTGCGCCGGTGCGTTGATGTGGAAAGCCATTTTGCCCGGCGCCCGTTTCCGGATGTATTCCACCATATTGCTTACCTGTTCTACCAGGTTGCGGGGCTCCAGTTGGGGCTTGCTGCCTATTTTGCCAAAGCGGTCCGACACCAGTTGAAGCCGCTGCACATCTTTTTCAAGTTCGGGCACCACGCGTTCATTACCTGGAATGTCGCGCAGTATCTCCAGCCAGCCTTCCAGCGATGAAACAGGTGTGCCCAACTGGTGGGCAGTTTCCTTGGCCATGCCGGCCCAAACCTGGTTTTGGGTACTGCGGTAAGAGGAGCGCAACAGCAAAACCACCACAATAATGAACAGGCCTACAATGAGCAATTGAACCATGGGATAGTAACGCACTTCCTGCAGCAGCCTTGAAGGGCCGAAATAATACAGGTTGCGTTGGGTGCTGTCCGTAGGGTTGATCCATTCTACCGGCGGGTTGGTGGCTTTGTAGGATTTAAGTCTTTGTTGCAGGTAAGTGTTGCTATTGGCTAAACGCACATCATCTCCAGTGGACCAGCCGGCAAGCACTGCTGTGGAGTCGAGGTTGACCCAATTGGTAATGCTGTCTTTTTCCGTGGCTTCAATTATGGGGATATCGGTTTGCAGGATGATCATGGAGGCCAGGCGAATGTCAGAGTTTGCCGGGTTATTGATAAATGTGCCTGCAGCCACCCATTGCGCTACTTTCTGCCGTTCCTCGCGTTCAATTTTCTTGGCCAGGTAAGAAGAGTAGGAGATGGTGCCGCTCACTATCAGGATGGCCAGAAGTGCCAGCAGGATGCGCCAACTGAAAAAGCTTTGAAGCATGAACGAATGTAGGCAAAGAAGGAGTTTGGTTTTTACATTTAGCATTAAACTTTCAGTGGCATGCAGAAGGGTTGCAAGCTCCAGTTCCCATAACAAAACAGGAACTTACATTTCCATGCAGCAATAAAAATTAACCTGGAAGATTTATCCAATCGGGCCTGGCTCCAAGTCCTGGAAAAAGCAACCACTATTCCGTATTTGAATCAGGGTTCTGCTGCTTGCTGTAAAGTTCCAGCCTTACCCTCAATGGGCCGCCTTCCTGCCTTTCTCCCGCAAGAAGCTTATTTTCGCTCCTCTTTCGAAATGAACCAACAGCAGCAGCCCCTGGTGGCAATCGTCATATTGAACTGGAATGGCAGGCATTACCTGGAGCAGTTTCTGCCTTCTGTATTTGCTTCGGGTTATCCCAACCTGGAAGTAGTGGTTGCTGACAATGCTTCTTCCGATGATTCCGTCTTGTTTTTGCGCCAACATTACCCACAGGTACAGGTGCTGGAGCTGGCGCAGAATTTTGGTTTTGCCAAAGGCTATAACGAAGCGCTCAAACATGTAGCTGCTCCTTATTACATGTTGCTGAATTCGGATGTTGCTGTAACGCCCGGTTGGCTGCAACCCATGGTGGCACTGCTGGAGCAGCAAGCCAATTATGTTGCCTGCCAACCCAAGATCCTGGCTTATAAAAACCAACAAAAATTTGAATATGCCGGTGCTGCCGGCGGCTGGATTGACGCCTATGGGTATCCCTTTGCAAGGGGACGTGTGTTTGATATTTGCGAGGTGGACGAGGGGCAGTACAGCGATGCACAACAGGTGTTTTGGGCCAGTGGTGCGGCGCTGCTCATCAAGCGGGAAGCCTATCATGCTGCCGGAGGTTTTGATCCCTACTTTTTTGCCCATCAGGAAGAAATTGATCTTTGCTGGCGCCTCCAGCGAATGGGTAAGCAGATTTGGTGCTGCCCGCAATCGGTGGTGTACCATGTAGGTGGTGGCACCCTGCCAAGGGGCAACAGCCGAAAGACCTTTCTTAACTTTCGCAACAACCAGATCATGCTGGCAAAAAACCTTGCCTGGAGCGAACTGTGGTGGAAAATTCCTTACCGCCAGGCACTGGATGCACTGTCGGCGTGGAAAGGATTGCTGACCGGTGACGGCGGCTATTTTATCGCTATAGTGAAAGCGCATATTGCCTTTGTGGGATGGTTGTTTACAGGCGAACGACAGCGGGTGAAAGGTCCCCGCAAGAAAATGCGGCAACTAACCGGTGTATTTGGGCGCAACCTTGTGTGGCAGCATTTTGTACTGGGCCGGCGCAGGTTTACAGATGTTGTGCAAAAAAGCAACAAGTAAACTGTTTGGTAAAAGGATCTTTGTTTTCTGTTGGTATTACAGGCTGCGTTGGCCCTTACAAAGCAAAAATGCAGCGAAGCCCATTAGCGGTTAGCTCCCAAATAGGAGTGTTGGTAAAAAGAGTGTCATAAGTTTTTGGTTGTTTGTTTGCTGCTCCCTTAAATTTGCACCACAATTCACAACAATGGATTTGCAACAAGAATACCGGGAAGAGTTAGAGAAAGTTCAGGACCGTGATTTTACGCATAGCTGGGTTTCCTCTTCTGCTTTTTTGTTTTATCTGAGCGTGTTCTGCCTGCTGGCATTTGTATTGGGTACCTGTGGTAAACTGTACACCCAGCGATACGACAACCAGAAGGTTGACAAGGTACACGTACAGGAAAGCACCAAATACACGCCCGAGTACAAGTAAAAAAAAGTTGGTGGTTTCAAAGAGCTTCTTATCTTTGCCACCCCAACGGAAAACGAAGGGTAAGAAACAGTTCTTATAAAC
>NZ_MTFE01000010.1:3889618-3890165 GCF_001953305.1 Cnuella takakiae | reverse complement strand
GCTGGTAGAGCACAACCTTGCCAAGGTTGGGGTCGCGGGTTCGAATCTCGTCTTCCGCTCAAAAAAATCCATCCTACCTTAGGGTGGATTTTTTTTTTGAGCCCCGGTGGTGAAATTGGTAGACACGCAGGACTTAAAATCCTGTTCGCAGCAATGCGAGTGCCGGTTCGACCCCGGCCCGGGGCACAAGCCTTTCAGTAGTCATACTGAAAGGCTTTTTTTATGGCACAGCCAGAAAGGTGATGCTGTATATAACGTTTGGCGATTTGATAAAAGGAGTTCTTTAGAAGAAACGATGGGGTGTATAAGTATGCTGTTGCACCCGGTCTTTATACTAGTCGTGGTAATTCGGGTATACTGGTCCTGCTATGTTTTAACACTGTAATAATGTTGCTCTTTTTATGCTTCCTGAAACAGGGAAGATGAAGTAACGGAATGGGACAACCGAAAAAATTTAAAAAAAATGTTCCTTTTTTGATTTTGTTTTTGGTGGTTTCAAATCGCGTCTTATATTTGCAACCCCAACACAACGAAGGGGTTACAAAAA
>NZ_MTFE01000010.1:3855457-3889608 GCF_001953305.1 Cnuella takakiae | reverse complement strand
GCTGGTAGAGCACAACCTTGCCAAGGTTGGGGTCGCGGGTTCGAATCTCGTCTTCCGCTCAGATAAAAAGCCATCTCATTTGAGGTGGCTTTTTCTTTGCCCATGCTTTTGGTTTGATTGCAATAACAGGGTCTTCACCTTACTACTCTTTATAAATTCAGGTTTTCCGTGCAACGGATCTGTCAAGTAGCATGTCAGTGTTTAATAAATTACGGAAATGACGCACAAGCTTATAATTAATTCACTGGCTGCACTGTTTCTTCTGGCAGGTTGCCATAAACCAGGCGATACTTCCAACACCGGAAATCATGCGGTGGAAAAGAAACAGATTACCAGCCTGGAAGGGGAATGGGAACTCAGGGTTATTTACGGCGGCATGCTGCCACAAGGAAGCGGTCCCAACCTGCAACCCGGTACTGGTAACCGCTGGAAATTTACTGCCGATACTTACCAGATGATTCCCAAAGACGGCCCGGTGACTACTGGAACTTACAGCCGCCTTAAAGACAGCTCCCTCCAAACCAACCGGATGATGGATGCCATCCTTTTAAAGGACGCCGGCAATGCTATCGTCCATTATGAATTCAATATAGATACCCTAATCCTGTATTCGGGTATGATAGCCGCCGATGGTACCATTCAGAAATACGTACCGGTAAACAGGGTTCAATAAAGTGCAGATGTTGGCCATTTATATTGCAGCCATTTCAGGTACTGCCGTAGCCATCCTTGCCGAAGTATTGGGTAGTACTACATGAAAGCAAGTGCCCTGACCGGGAATGCTGGTAGCGTAAATATTGCCGCTATGGTTTTGCACCACTTTGCGGCATAATGCAAGGCCAATGCCATTGCCACTATATTCGGTGCGGTTGTGCAGTCGTTGGAAGATCGTGAATATTTTATCGTGGTACTGCATGTCGAACCCAATACCATTATCAGCTATTGTAATTTCAAACCCTTTATTGCCTGTATTGCCGTCTTCAACTTCTTTTACCTGGATAGCAATCTCGGGTGTTGTGTTGGGCCTGCGGTATTTCAGGGCATTATTCAGCAGGTTATAAAATAGTTGGTGCATCTGCAAGGGAATGGCCGGCAGGGTAGGTAAGGTTGCGGCGTTGATCCGTGCATTTTGTTGCCTTATCTGCAGTTCCAGGTCGCTGGTAACGGCAACCAGCACTTCATTGAGGTCCACCAGTTCAAAACTTTCTGCTTTCGACAGCCCCGCAAAATGCAGCAGGTCTTTTAGCGAACCACTCATGCGCTCGGTGGACTCCATGATCTTGCGGTGTGCTTCCTGTGTACGTTCGCTCCAGTTTAGCCCTTCATTTTCGGCAATCAGGCTTGAATAAATACGGATTTTGCGCAGCGGCTCCTGCAGGTCGTGGCTGCTTACATAGGCAAACTGTTCCAGTTCGGCATTTGTTTTTTGCAAAGCTTCGTTGGCCCTTTGTAGTTCAGCTGTGCGGGCTGCTACCATGGCCTCCAGTTCCACACCTTGTGCGCGGGCTGCAAGCCTGATTTCTATTTCGTGTTGCACCAACTGTGCAAAGCGCTCCAGCAACAGGGTTTGTTCTGTTGTAAAATTCCGGGGCGTGGTATCACATACGCATACGGTGCCAATGCGTAAACCTTCCGGTGTAGTTAGGGGCGCCCCTGCATAAAAGCGGAGGCCGCCTTCCCCTTTTATAAACCGGCCTTCCGTGAGGTAAGGAACATCTAGCGTATTGGTGAAAATGGTGGGCTGTGGTTGTAAAATGGCAATGGAGCAAAGGCTATCGTTGCGGTCTACCTGGGGCAGGTTAAAAGGGCCCACTTTTGCTTTATAAAAAACCTGCTCTTTATCTACCAGGGATATAAAGGCCATGGGCATATCAAATACAACGGCCATGATGCGGGTGATATTGTCAAACACTTCTTCCGGGTCGGAATAGATGATCTGGTACCGGTGTAGTGCCGCCAATCGTTGGGCATCATTGGCTGGAATAAGGTCGGGACCACTGGCTATGTTGTCCGGAATCATAAGCATGTTTTTTGCGGATTGGTGGGGCGGTGGTGAAAATAATGGCAAGGCTTTGCTTATGCAAACAAGCAGGCAAAAAGCAGGAACATGCAACCATCTGGATAATAATAGCCGGCAGCCAGGGGCTACCGGCTTAACCAATATACTGGAATTTATCCGCTGATGCGTTGTTGCGTGGAGGCAGCAGCAGTTGTTGCGTGCTTGCTGCAAAACCCAATCAGGTCAGCGTTCAGTCTTTCGCGATGCGTATAGAACAGGCCATGTGGTGCATCTTCATACACGATGTATTCAGCACCGGCAATCATTTGTGCCGTCCTGTTGCTGCTTGCTTCAATGGGTACCGTTTTATCCGCATCACCATGAATGATCAGGGTTGGTACCTTGATATTTTGTATATCGTTGCGGAAATCTGTTTGGGCAAAAGCAATGGCACATTGCTGGGTAGCACGGGGAAGGGCCACCGATGCCAGGCTGCGATAATATTCAAGCAGGGGCGTACTTACCGGGTGGTTAATCAGGCTTACGCCAAAAAACTTCTTACCAAAATCGTCCAAGAAACCGATGCGGTCCTTTTTCATTTCGGTCATCATCTCGGCAAACACCGACTCGTCCACACCATCGGGATTGTCGGCGGTTTTGAGCATATAAGGAGTAACAGCACTCACCAGTACCAGTCCCGAAACCCTGTCGGTGCCATAACGGCTGATATAGCGAACAGCCTCGCCGCCCCCCATGGAAAAGCCGACCAGTACTGCATCGCGAAGGTCCAGTTGTTCCAACAAGGCATGCAGGTCCTCGGTAAGCGTGTCGTAGTCGTAGCCATCCCAGGGTTTGTCGGATTTGCCAAAACCGCGGCGGTCGTATTTTACCACCCGCAGGCCGGCATTCACCAGGTCGTCGATCTGGTATTCCCACATGTCTTTACTGAGTGGCCATCCATGGATGAGTACTACTGGGCGGCCCTGCCCATAATCTTTGTAGGAGATTTGTACCTCCTCGCCGCTGGCGGCGTCTTTCAATTTAATGAATTTCATTGTTTGCACTTTGGTGCAGGCGCATCAAGAATCGAACCGACATCAGGCAGGAAGGCAGCTTCAGTTTAGTGCCCTGTTTTTTAAGCTATTACAAAAAAGAGGGGTTGAAACAAGGCTTGCCAAGGAAAAAAGATGGTTGAGGCATGCAAACCCCGAAAAGAACTCAATACAGCTATAAAATGGAAACTTCCTGCCCTACGGCGATGGTGCCGCTTCCGCTGTGTAACAGGTTCTGGCCAAACATGATCTTGTTGCCTGCCTGCCGGTAGGTGGACAGGGTCTTCAATGGTTCCTTGCTCATGGCCAGGTTGTCCTGGTTGATGGTGGTAACCACGCAGCGTCCGCAAAGTTTTACGCCAAAAAAGTTGAGGCCATTGATCTGAAAATGCTGCCAGCCATCTTCCGCATAGGGCTCGCTGCCGCTCACCACGATGTTGGGCCGGAACCGGTTCATGGGCACTGGTTGTTCCAGGCGGTTATTGAGGTCGTCAAGTGAGGCCTGGCTTATGAGCAGGAAAGGGTAACCGTCGGAAAAAGAAGTGACCTCCCCGTTGTGTGCATACGCCGTTTCAACGGCTATGGGTGCTTCATCGGGCATATACACCAGGCGGCATTCCAGCGCTAGCTGTTCCGAAAACCAGGTGCTTGCCTCCGGGCTTACTTCAATTCCTATGCAGCGGTTATCCCAAACAGTTACTGCAAGGGTGTTGTTTGTTTGTGGTACAAAAGGCAAGAGGATTTGTGCTTTGCTTTGCTTGTGGGTAACCTGTATGCCACCACCGGTAAGTGCTGTTTGCAACAGCGCCATTGCGGGCAGGCTGCGTTGCGACAAGAAGTTTCCGGCTTTATCCACCAGCATCCAACGCCGGTCGTGCTGCAGACCACGATCTGTTACAAGGGCCTGGTCTACTGCGAAACCACCCAAGGATTTGATGGGGTAAATATAAAGGGCACTTACTTGGAGCATGGGGCAAAAGTAACCCGTGATAAGTAGGATTTGTAAAGGATTAATAGGAAGTATAAGCCGCACCGGGCATGCATTGTTTTACGGGGTGGTAGGTATTGGTACTCTGTACTCCTAGCATTGATGGAGTAGCCTGAACTTATCAACGCGGGAACATGCAGGGGCAAAAGCACCTCCTGGCTTTGAGTTTTCAACCATCACAGTGCATCATGGCAGCCCGCAAATAGATGCTTATATTCATGCAACTGTACACTCCACGATTATTTGCCATGAAAAAAATCTTCCTGCTCCCACTTGGGCTGGCCCTTTCCATGTGCGCGACGGCACAGGTTGCAACCGGCCGCCTGCTTACCGAAAACCAACCCCATCCTGTTGGATTAGATGTACGCCAGCCCCGCTTTACCTGGCAGCTTGTGAGCGACAAGCGCAATGTGCTGCAAACCGCTTATGAACTCCAGGTACTGGAAGATGGCGGTGGTAAAGTATGGAGCACCGGTAAAATAGCCTCCCTGCAAAGTGTGCTGGTGCCCTACCGGGGGCCCGCCCTGGAATCGGGTAAAGCCTACCGCTGGCAGGTAAGGGTTTGGGACAATAGCGGCAAAGCCTCGGCCTGGAGCCAGCCGGCCCTGTGGCAAATGGGCCTGCTTCAGCCTGCCGACTGGAAGGCACAATGGATAGAGCCCGGCTTTGCAGAAGAACCTTCCCGGCCAAGCCCGCTGATGCGCAAGGAATTCAGCACCGGCAAAAAGATAGCCCGGGCCACCGCCTATATCACGGCGCACGGTATGTACGATGCGCAGATCAATGGCAAGCGGGTAGGAGATGCTTACCTCACGCCGGGATGGACGGCCTACCAAAAAAGGTTGCAATACCAGGTGTATGATGTCACCTCGCTTTTGCAACAGGGCCGCAACGCCATCGGCGTTTCCCTTGGAAGCGGTTGGTACCGTGGCATCATTGGTTTTTCCAACAACAGTAATGTGTACGGCAAAGACATCGCCCTGCTGATGCAATTGGATATCCGCTATGCCGACGGCAGTACTGAAACAATAGTCACGGATGATACCTGGAAGTCCAGTACCGGCGCCATCCGCTATGCGGAGATCTATAATGGTGAAAAGGTAGACAACCGAATGGCAAAAGAAGGTTGGAGCCTTCCCGGTTTTAAGGATGCCGATTGGAGTGGTGTAAAGGTGGGCAACCACAGCAAAGATGTGCTGGTGGCTACCTACAACGAGCCGGTGCGCAAAAAAGAAGTGTTTGCACCCCAGCGCATTTTTACCACGCCCTCCGGTGAAAAGGTGATTGATTTCGGGCAAAACCTTGTAGGCTGGGTTCAACTTAAAGCAAGCGGCAAAAGTGGCGACCAGATCGTTTTATCGCATGCCGAAATACTGGACAAGACCGGTAATTTTTACACCACCAACCTGCGGGCCGCACATGCCCGCGACACCTTTATCCTGCGGGGCAATGGTGTGGAAACCTACGAGCCCACCTTTACCTGGCATGGCTTCCGTTACCTCAGAGTAGAGGGTTATCCCGGTGAGCTGAAACCGGAGAACTTCAAGGCCGTGGTGCTCTATTCCGACATGGCACCCACAGGCACCTTCACTTCTTCCAATAGCCTGGTGAACCAGCTGCAGCAAAATATTCAATGGGGACAAAAAGGCAATTTCCTGGACGTGCCCACCGATTGCCCCCAGCGCGATGAGCGCCTGGGCTGGACCGGCGATGCGCAGGTGTTCAGCCGGACGGCCATGTTCAACATGAATGTGCATCCCTTTTTTACCAAGTGGCTCAAGGATGTGGAGGCCGATCAGGTGGCTGGCAGTGTGCCTTTTGTAGTACCCAATGTGATTGGTGCCGGTGCCCTGGGCTCGGCGGGCTGGGCTGATGTGGCCACCGTTGTGCCCTGGAACCTCTACCTCCATTACGGCGATACGGGTGTGCTGGCAGCCCAGTACAACAGTATGAAAGCATGGGTGGAATTTATGCGGGGCAAAAGCAAGGACAATCTTTGGAATACCGGTTTTCATTTCGGCGACTGGCTGTTTTACCGACCCGATGATGACAACGATGGCCGGGCCGCGGTAACCGACAAATACCTGATTGCACAGTGCTTTTACGCCCATTCCACCCAGCTGCTGATCAATGCTGCTACAGTGTTGGGCAAACAGGATGAAGCGGCGGCTTATACCAGCCTACTCCAAAACATCAAAGATGCTTTCCGGAAAGAGTACATGAGTGCTTCCGGCCGGCTGGTATCGGGTACGCAAACGGCCTATGTGCTGGCCTTGCATTTTGACATGCTGCCCGAAGAGTTGCGTGCCGCTACTGCCCAACGGTTGGCAGATAATGTAAAAAGTTATGGGCACCTCACTACCGGCTTCCTGGGTACGCCTTACCTCTGCGAGGTATTGTCGCGGTTTGGATTTACCGACCAGGCTTACAACCTCCTGCAACGCGAGCAATATCCCTCCTGGCTCTACCCGGTGAAGATGGGTGCTACCACCATCTGGGAGCGTTGGGATGGACAAAAGCCGGACAGCAGTTTCCAAACACCCGGCATGAACTCCTTCAACCACTATGCTTATGGCGCCATCGGCGATTGGATGTACCGCACCATGGTGGGCCTTGATACTTACGAGGACGGTCCCGGTTACAAACACATACGGGTAAAACCCCTGCCCGGCGGCAGCTTTACACATGCCAGTGCCCGGATGGATACCTATTATGGTACTGTGGCGGCAGGTTGGAAAAAAGAAGCCGGCAACTTCCTGCTGGAAGTTCAGGTACCCGCCAATACCAGGGCATCGGTATTTGTGCCTGCGGCAACGGCAGGTGAAGTAAAAGAAAACGGGGTGATGGTAACAGGCGCCAAAGACATCGAAGTAAGAGGCAGCTCCAACGGGTATGTTGAATTGCAGGTAGGCTCGGGCAAGTACCAGTTTAGTGCACCACTTCCTGCCAATGCCACCACAAAGGCTAGCAATTAAACACTGCGTTTGATTCTCACAGATAACACAGATCTTTCTTGAAAACAATCACCAGTTTATCTCTGTCATCTTTGAGAAATAATCCCGCCTCGCTACTTATTTTAGTTTGTGTGAAAGATAATTGATAGGCAGGTTTGGCGGATGTTTTCCCGGGTCCTGTATGTAGGCAATCATCCGTGTTATCTGTGGCATCTGTGAGAACTTTGTCAATCCCTTCCGGCAAAACCATGAAGTACTTAACCTTAATCACCTTACTGTTCCTAAGCAGGTTTTTGTGTGCCCAGGGTCTGCCCGATCATCTGTGGCTTAAACCCTGGAATGCCTCCTGGATTGAAGCCCAGAGTACCGACCCCAAGGCTTATGGGGTTTACAAATTCCGCAAGACATTTTCCCTGCCCAATAAGCCGGCAAAGTTCGCAGTGCATGTGTCGGGCGACAACCGGTATAAACTTTATGCAAACGGCCAATTGGTTTCACTTGGGCCAGCCCGGGGGGACCTCTATTTCTGGAATTTCGAAACCGTTGACCTCGCTCCATACCTGAAGGCAGGCAACAATGTGCTGGCTGCCGTGGTGTGGAACGATGGTCCGCAAAAGCCGGAAGCACAGATTTCTTACCGAACCGGTTTTATCCTGCAGGCAAACGACACCTTGCATGCAGTTGTAAATACCGACACCACCTGGCGGGCCACCAGGGATAGCAGCTACGCACCACGCCGGGTTTCTGTTCCGGGTTATTATGTAGCCGGTCCCGCCGAACAGGTTCAGATGGACCGTTACATCAGCAACTGGGAGCAGCCCGGTTATTCCGATGTAGGGTGGGCGCCTGCCCGCAATATCTGGAAGGGCCTGACGAAGGGTGCGTCCATGGATGCCCGGGGCTGGATGCTGGTGCCTTCACCCATCCCGCAAATGGAAATGAGTACCCAGCGGCTGGCTGCCCTGCGCAGGAGCGATAGCACCACCATTTCCGGTAATTTTCCTGCCCAAAAAGGAACGGCTACCATTCCTGCAAATACAAGCGCCATACTGTTGCTGGACAATGGCACTTTGACCAATGCCTATCCTTCGCTGGTGTTCAGCGGGGGCAAGGGTGCCAGTATCGGCATGGCTTACGCCGAGGGGCTTTATGCAAAGCCTCAAAATGCAACTTCCATTTGGGCCTACCGAAACAAAGGCAACCGCAACGAGGTGGACGGGAAAGTATTTGTAGGCAAAAAAGACAGCATCATTTCCAGCGGAGCGCAGGGACAGCAGTACACCGCCTTGTGGTGGCGCACCTACCGCTATATACAGGTGGAGGTGCAAACAAAAGAGGAGCCGCTGGTGATTGAAGATGTATACGGCACCTTTACCGGTTACCCGTTTATAAAGCTTGCCCAAGTGCAGGGCGACGACCCCGACCTGCCGCAACTGATGGACATAGGCTGGCGCACGGCAAGACTCTGTGCCGTTGAAACCTACATGGACTGCCCATACTACGAACAGCTCCAATATATTGGCGATGCCCGTATCCAGGCCCTTGTTACGTTGTATAATACAGCTGATGATGCAATGGTAAAGCAGGCCCTCGACCTGATGGATCATTCGCGAATTGCAGAAGGTATCACCCTTAGTAGGTATCCTACCGACCTGCACCAGCAGATTCCTACTTTCTCCCTTTGGTACATTGGTATGCTCCATGATTACTGGCGCTATCGCCCCGACAGTGCATTTGTGCAGCAAAAGCTCAATGGCGTACGCAGCATTCTCCAATTTTTTGAGCAGTATCAGCAAGGTGATGGGTCTTTGAAAAATGTGCCCTACTGGATCTTCACCGATTGGGTACCCCAATGGCCCAGGGGCAATGCTCCCCTCAGTAAAAGCGGTACCTCTTCGGTGCTGGATATGCAATTGGCCTGGACCTATGATGTAGCTGCCGAACTGGAAGAAGCATTGGGTGCAAAAGAGCTGGCTACCCGCTATCGCAAACGTTCGGCGCAATTGAAGCAAACCGTGCAGCGTAAATATTGGGATGCTACCCGTGGGCTTTATGCCGATACGGAAGAAAAGGACAGATTTTCGCAACACGCCAATACCCTGGCCATCCTATCCGGGATTGCGCCTAAGACGGGGATGAAGGAGCTGGCCACCCGTATGCTGGCTGATACCAGCCTGGCTGCTGCTTCTATCTATTTTAAATACTACCTGCACCTGGCCGGTGTAAAGGCCGGGTTGGGTAACAGGTATCTTACCTGGCTGGACAAGTGGCGCGAAAATATCCGTATGGGACTTACCACCTGGGCCGAAATGTCGGACGTGAGTGCCTCCCGGTCGGATTGCCATGCCTGGGGTTCCAGTCCCAATATCGAGTTGTACCGCATTGTGCTGGGTATCGATAGCGATGCGCCTGGTTTCCGAAGGGTAAAAGTGGAACCACACCTCGGCAGCCTAAAGGAAATCAGCGGCACCATGCCCCACCCGGCAGGCGCCATCAGTGCAGCCTACCGCCAATCGGGTGGCACCTGGCTGGCCGATATCCAACTGCCGAAAGGTGTACCCGGTGTGCTGGTATGGCAGGGCAAACGTTATCCACTTAAAGGGGGCGCAAATAAGCTGCAGTTACCCGCTTCAGATGCTGCCTTTCTAAGCCAAAAATGACTTAAATCGGGTCGGGATTGATGCCGGTCATGATGCAGCGACAGCCGGACAGTACCTTTGCGGCATGCCAACCGTAGTAACACCAATAAAGCGTAGCAAGGAACTGGCGCCGCTGAGCCGCGAGCACCACGAAGGATTGTTGTTTGTGTTTAAAATCAGGCAGGGACTGAAAATGGGTATTTCAAAAGAACGGATGGGCCGCTTTTGCACCTGGAGCTGGGCCAGCCATTTTGCAGCTCACTTTCAAAAAGAGGAAGCCGAACTGATACCCATTCTGGGCGAGTGTCACCCAATGATTGAGAAAATGTTGGAAGAGCACGAGGCCATTGCCGACAAGTTTGCCGAAATGATGCGCAAACCCACGCTGCCTGGCTTGGAAAGGTTGGCGCAGATCCTCAACTATCATATTCGCTTTGAAGAACGGCAGTTGTTTCCTTTGGTAGAACAAATGGCCACAAAAGTCCAATTGGTTGCTTTAGGAGAAGCCCTGGCCGATGAAATGCCGGCTTGTGGTGGCTGGCGCGATGCGTTTTGGGTGGCACCTAAGTTTTAAAGATAGTAACACCTGACAGGTTTT
This sequence comes from Cnuella takakiae, assembly GCF_001953305.1. Lineage (GTDB taxonomy): Bacteria > Bacteroidota > Bacteroidia > Chitinophagales > Chitinophagaceae > Flavisolibacter > Flavisolibacter takakiae. The sequence continues at coordinate 3,879,378 of NZ_MTFE01000010.1, read as the reverse complement.
TACAACCTGTCAGGTGTTACTATCTTTAGGTGTTTAAAATTATTTAGCAGCCTTCAACGCCTTTATAGCTGCAAAAGGATCTTCAGCCCTGAATACGGTACTGCCTGCCACCAGCACATCTACGCCGGCCTGCACCAATGCAGGGGCATTCTCTATGGTTACGCCGCCATCAACTTCAATTAAGGTAGACAGCTTAGCATCATCGATCATCCTGCGCAGGGTGCTGATCTTCTCTAAAGAGCGCTCAATAAATTTCTGACCACCAAAACCGGGGTTCACACTCATGATGAGCACCAGGTCAAGGTCGCCGATGATGTCTTCCAGCAGGTCAACCGGCGTGTGTGGGTTGAGCGCCACGCCTGCTTTCATACCCAGTGATTTTATCTGTTGCACATTTCGGTGCAGGTGGGTGCAAGCTTCGTAATGAACAGAGAGAACGTCGGCACCAGCTTTCTTAAAATCTTCCGCGTAGCGTTCCGGTTGTTGCACCATCAGGTGAACATCGAGGGTTTTGGTGGCTGCCTTGTTGATGAACTCAATTACGGGCTGGCCGTACGAAATATTGGGTACAAAATTTCCGTCCATTACATCCAGGTGAAACCAATCGGCTTCACTTTCATTCACCATTTTGCAGGCATCGGCCAGGTGCAGGAAATCGGCGGCGAGTAGGGAAGGCGCAACAAGCGGCATATATGCTTTTAGATTTGAAATTTGAATTGTTTAGGCTTTCTATTTTATTGCCCTAAGTATACATTGCGGCAAGGAATGATAGGGTTGGCTTTCTTTTACAAAAACAAAAAAGGTCCTAGCTAGCCAGATACTAACAGTGCTTAAAGGCCTTTTGAAAATTGACCTTTCACGTTTGCCGTTCCACGATCCCTGGTCACTTGCAGCCCCGATCACTTTCATATTTTATCTGCAGCATCTTTGGCTTCGGCCAGGCTTTTATCAAGGCTGTAGGCACGAAGATAGTGCTCCTTGGCTTGTGCATTTTGTTGCTGCGCCTGCGCCACTTTGCCCAGCCAGAAATATGCATCACCATAAGCAGGTGAAATGGTCAGCACCAGTTCAAAAGTTTTTTGCGCAGCTGCATACTGTTTGCCTTCGTATTGCAACACACCCTTGTCCATATGTGCGTCCAGGAAATTGTAGTCGCGGCGAATGGCTTCATCAAACTGTTGCAACGCAGCAGTGCGGTTTCCGGTAGTGCTGTAGTAAACACCTTTAAAGTAAAAGGGCTCGGCATGTCGCTGCGCCGAGTCGGCCTGGATCAGCGAATCGGAAAGCGCAAGGGCTTTGGGGTTTTTTGCCTGTGCATACCCAAAAGCAAGGTTGTGTACCAGTTCTGCATCAAAGGGTGCATATTGGTAAGCCTGTTCCAGGGTCGCCAAAGCCTCGGCATCCTTCTGCTGCGCTTTCAGCAGGTCCGATTTAAGTACCAGTGCATCCAACTGGTTGGGATATTCATGAATAATGCCATTGCAGATAGCTATAGCCTTATCGTATTCTTTGCGCTGTTGAAATCCGCGAGCCAGGCTGATTTTAAGTACCAGGCTTTCGGGTACTTTCTTTACGGCCTCTTGCAGGAAGGCAATGGCTGAATCATTGTTGCGGCCAATGAGAAATCGGGCGGCACCGATGGCATTATCTTCATTGGGTTGCAGTTCGAAAGCTTTACGGAAATCCTTTTCAGCCAGTGCGTCCTGTTGGTTTTGGAGCAGCAGGGTAGCCCTGTGTTCGTACAAGCCGGCATTGCGAGGCTGTTGGCCAATGCTGTCGGTGAGTGCAGCAAATGGTTGTTGTTGCAGCAAAGCATCTTCAGCCGAAGGGCTACAGGCGGCAATAGGCAGGAGCAAAAAGCAAAGTTGCCAGGGTTTCATGGAGGGCAAAGCTAGGGGCTATTGCAGGTATTTTACTTTCCTGTGAACAATGACCAATGGGTGAACTGTTATTTTCGCATCCACTTAACAGCCATGAAAAGAGTCTTGCCACAAATAAAACCGGGTTTGATAGCGATTGTAATTTTTTGCAGCCAGCTTGTCTTTGCGCAGTCTGCCGATACCCTTCTTTACCCCGAGGAAACGCATTTCCGGAACATACAGCAGCTGACTTTCGGCGGCGATAATGCCGAAGCCTATTGGAGTTACGATGGAAAGAGGGTGGTGTTTCAGCGTACCAGCATTAAGGATGGTGTGCCTTGCGACCAGATTTTCATGGGGCAGCTGCCGCAGAACGGTGAACCCTTCCGGTATAAAATGGTCAGCCCGGGCAAAGGCCGTACTACCTGCGCTTTTTTTACCAGCGATAATACCCATATCATTTATGCATCCACTCACCTGGGTGCCGATACCTGTCCGCCACCGGTAGACCGTGCCAAATGGGGCAACCGGTATATCTGGCCGCTATACGACAGCTACGATATATTCATTGCCGATACTTCGGGTAAAAACACTAGGAGGCTTACCAACACGCCTGGCTATGATGCCGAAGCAACGCTTTCGCCTGATGGCAAACAGATGGTCTTTACTTCTGTACGCGATGGTGACCTGGATCTTTATGTTTTAAATTTGGCCTCCGGAAAAACGAAACGCATTACAACCGCACTGGGGTATGATGGTGGTGCATGGTTCAGTCCCGATGGTAAACAACTGGTGTGGCGTGCCAGTCGGCCCAAAACACCTGAAGAAATAAAAGAATACAAAGAGTTGTTGAAGCAGGGGCTGGTGGCGCCTACAAAGATGGAAGTGTTTCTTGCAAATGCCGACGGCAGCAATGCCAAACAGATTACTTTCCTCGGGCAGGCCAACTGGGCGCCCAACTTTATGCCCGACGGGCGCATCATTTTTTGTTCCAACCACGAGTACCAGCGGGGTTTCCCTTTCAATATGTACACCATTAACACTGATGGCATCAACCTGCAAAAAGTAAGCAGGGACAAAGGCTTTGACGCCTTCCCCATGTTCAGTCCCGATGGCAAACGCATCCTGTTTGCCTCCAACCGAAATAATGGCGGTACAAGGGAAACAAATTTGTTTGTGGCAGATTGGGTGGAGGGTAATTAGCTGATTCGATAATATGCTAATGTGCTAAAGGGGCTTGTTGCAAATTCTATATTTGAATAGCAGTTTGATTTATTTGCAATAGGGTCGTTCAAAATAGGTAATTGTCACCAATCTGTTGCGCTATTCATCCTAAATGGCTTTTTTAGTTAGCACATTAGCATATTATCACATTAGCTCATTAGCTCCCTGTCCCCCTATCTTTGCCCAAACTTTAAACCAACTTAAGTATGTACACCGGAATGTTGCACCTGCATAGCTTTGGCCGATGGGTGGTGCTGGTATTGTTGCTGCTGGCCATCGCCAAACACCTCACTGCAGGTAACCGTGCCTACACGAAGGGCGATGCCAAAACCTCTTTGTTTTTGATGATTGCTTCCGATACCATGTTGCTGGTGGGTATTTACCTGTGGCTGGCTGGCCCCTGGGGTTTGCAGCTGATCCAGGCCAACGGCATGAGCGGAGCAATGGGTGATGCCGTGACGCGTTTTTATGCAGTAGAGCACCAGATCGGTATGATCCTGGGCATTGCCATGATCCATATCGGTAAAGCACAGGGAAAGAAAAGCATCCCGGACACTGCCAAGCACCGCCGCACTGCTATCTTCTACATCATAGCCCTGCTGATCATCCTTGTTTCTATTCCCTGGCCTTTCCGGGAAGTGGGCGCAGGCCGTGGATGGTTCTAACCGCACATGTTTATGATTTGAAATGATTTGTATGACTCCGCTTCGGAGTGTACTTATAATAACAAAAGCGCTCTTTGGGGCGCTTTTGTTATTATATCATGCTGATATAATTTTTGCTACAGAGGTAAGTTGCAGAAATGAAGCAAGTGCATTTTTATATCAGGATATGCACTATTGAATTGAAAGATAGTTGCTGAACCATAATTTATACAAATCATTCCCAATCATACAAATCAGCGGTTCAGGGTTCCTCTTTTCCCCAACTCCACCACCTCGCAATCTTTAATATTGTTGCCATCGATGGTAAAGCGCAGAAGGGTGCGCACCTGGTGCCAGCCATGGTTGCCTGCGGCCCCTGGGTTCATGTGGAGACACTGTTGCTTTTGGTCGAACATCACTTTGAGGATATGCGAATGGCCGCAGATAAAAAGACCGGTGGCTGTGGTGGCCAGTTCCTTGCGCACGGCTGGCGCATACTTGCCCGGGTAGCCGCCAATGTGGGTCATAAGCACCGAAATACCTTCACACTGCCAGCGCAAGGTTTCGGGAAATTGATGGCGGATGGTGCCATCGTCAATATTGCCATATACGCCGCGCAGGGGTTTGAAGTCCTGCAGTGGCTCCGCAACATCAGGCCCAAAATCGCCGGCATGCCACACTTCATCGCAGGCAGCAAAATGAGTAAAAACGGCAGGGTCTAAATAGCCATGCGTATCCGAAATCAATCCTATTCTAGTCATAAACAACTGCAAGTTAGGGCGACAGCAGCAGTCAGGCGTAATGGCGGCAAATAGTAGGCTCTAAAGCTGCAATTCCTCAAAATGTGGCATGTTTTGCTGACTACAGCCGGGCTGATGACAAGGCTGATAAATGGTGGTGCATTGATTATCAAAGCACATGTATTGTTTACTGTTGGGCTTGCCTTGTTGTGCCAATCAACTGGAACAATATGTGCACAGGTAAAGAAAACGAAAGGTTATGAGCATGATAGCAGAACAGGTAATTGCCAGCATCTCGGACAACCGCACCGGAACCGATAATACGCAAAGCAGCAATGCAGGAATCCAGCAGGTGGTGATTTGTGGTATGTGTGGTGCCATTGAAAAACCTTTAGGCCCCCACAAAACCGAGTGTCCCAACTGCGACGATTACATTTATTGATAGCCTTTTACACGGTTGCCCTTCCATCAAATTATTTGCTGTTTCAAACAGCCCCTATGGCGCCAAAGCAGCCCTGCTGCTTTGGCTTTTTTATGTACATTACAGTATGCCCTTTCATCGAAATTTTACCTACTGGATAGATAAGCGCTGCTGGAAATACGTATTCCTGCTCCTCACCCTCGAGCTGAATTTTTGATCTGGTGTGCCGAACCCTTGTATTCCGGTAATCAACTCATTATTCATTAATCATCTTTCATCCCAGCTTGCCATGCCCCACTATAATCAATGCGGACAAGTGCCGCATAAACGTCATACCCAGTTTCGTAAACCCGATGGTGGGTTATACTCCGAACAGCTGTTTTCCACGGAAGGCTTTTCCAACGATTACTCCATTTTATACCATGTGCATCCGCCTACACAGATCATTAAAACGGGCACCCCTGTATCGGTGCAGCCCCAGGTAGCGGAAGAAAAAATGCTCAGCCACCGCAGCTTTGAAGGGTTTAAAGTGGCGCCTGCCGCCGATTACCTACTGAGCCGGGTACCCGTACTGGTAAATAACGATGTACATATTTCACTGGCTGCGCCCCGGCAAAGCCTAACCGGGTACTTTTTCAAAAATGCCGATGCCGATGAGCTGCTTTTTGTACATGAAGGCAGTGGCAGGCTCACAACCGTTTATGGCGAGCTGGCCTTTGCCTATGGCGATTACCTCTGCATACCCCGGGGAACCATTTACCAGATCCATTTCGATACGCCTGACAACCGGCTGTTTATCGTGGAGTCGTTCAGCCCCATTCGTTTTCCAAAAAGGTACCAGAGCAGGTACGGACAGCTTTTGGAGCATGCCCCATTTTGCGAACGCGACATCCGTACGCCACAGAACCTGGCAACATTTGATGAACGGGGTGATTTCCTGATCCAAACCAAAAAGAAGGGGGTGCTCTATCCGCTGCACTATGGCACCCATCCTTTCGATGTGGTGGGTTGGGATGGTTGCTGTTACCCTTATGCCTTCAGCATCCACGATTTTGAACCCATCACGGGCCGGGTGCACCAGCCACCACCCGTGCACCAGACTTTTGAAGCAAACAATTTCGTGGTGTGCTCTTTTGTACCCCGCCTTTTCGATTATCATCCTCAGTCCATCCCTGCACCTTATAATCATAGCAATATCGACTCCGACGAGGTGCTTTATTATGTGGACGGCGATTTTATGAGCCGGAAAAATGTTACCCGCGGCATGATCACCCTGCACCCGGCGGGCATTCCGCATGGACCGCATCCCGGCACCGTAGAAAAAAGCATTGGGGCAAAGGAAACAAAGGAACTGGCCGTGATGGTGGACACTTTTCACCCGCTGATGCTAACCCGGCAGGCGCTTGAAATTGAAAATCCCGGCTATGTAATGAGCTGGGCAGAATAGGGGTTTGGTGATTCCTTCGATTGGCGAATTCCTTTAAACCACATTGCTCCAGCCAAAAACCCAAACGCCAAACCCTTAACCTCAAACGCCTTCTGGTTTAATTTTTTATATTCAAAAGAAAAAACCTTGAACCATGGTAAAACTGAAAGAACTGAAACCAGGCGACATTATGAAAGTGCTGGATGAAGGCGGTGTGGAAAGAGAAGGCGTGGTGATTGAGAAGAGCAACGACGAGCAGTTGGTCTGCGTAGACAACGGCATACAGGAGTTCTGGTACGAGCCTTCGCAACTGGTGCCCATCCCTATGAATGAAGCGCAACTGTTTAAACTGGGTTTTGAGCGTTCGGATACCGAGCAGGGTGCCAAGTACAGCCGCGGGCCCTTCCGCGTACTGGTTAAAGACCCGGGCAACTATACCAACCTGGAGATCTGGTACCGTGAGGACCACAGGCTGTTCAACCATCCCCTGTACGTGCACGAGCTGCAGAACCATTACCTGGAAATGACCAAGGTGCCGCTGGAAAGGACAACGGTTTAGGCCCTGATCTTGGGTTTAAAGTTCAAAGCCGGTATACCCATTTTAGCATTCATTTCAAACTTTGGGCGCTCCTCTTTCCCCTTGTTTCCCATACTTTTGCCAAAAATCGGGCTGTAAACCACCATAGTGTGGAAAATTTACAGCCCGGTTTTTATTTTTTGCGCGAATACCTATATCTTCGCGCTCCCAAAATCTATATGTCGAAGCAACCTTTAATAAAGCAGGATGGCGTAATTCTGGAAGCACTGTCGAACGCAATGTTTCGCGTGAAGCTGGAAAATGGCCATGAAATACTGGCAACCATTTCTGGTAAAATGAGGATGCACTACATCCGGATTTTGCCGGGTGATAAAGTTGGCGTAGAGATGAGCCCTTACGACTTGAGTCGGGGACGAATCATTTTCCGCTATAAATAAAAACTGATTAATAACCGAAGTCATGAAAGTTAGAGCATCCATCAAAAAACGCAGTGCCGATTGCAAGATCGTGCGTCGCAAAGGCAAACTGTACGTGATCAACAAAAAGAACCCCCGCTACAAGCAGCGTCAGGGATAATTGGAGCGGTTGGCCATTAGCTGTTGGCTATTAGCTCCCCACAAAGAGAAGCTAAAGGCTAAAAGCTAATTGCTAAAAGCCTGTAATTACAAAACAAAAACAAGCAATAAACTATGGCTCGTATTGCCGGCGTTGACTTACCCAAAAACAAAAGAGGCGAGATTGGTCTGACCTACATCTTTGGTATCGGACCCGCTACTGCCCGTTACATTCTTGACAAGAACAGCATTGATCGCAGCAAGAAAGTAAACGAGTGGAACGATGAAGACCTGAATGCTATCCGTACTACCATCAACGACGAGTTCAAGGTGGAAGGTGCGCTGCGCTCTGAAGTGCAGATGAGCATCAAGCGTCTCCTGGATATCGCCTGCTACCGCGGTCTCCGTCACCGTAAGGGTCTGCCCCTGCGTGGTCAGCGCACAAAAACCAACAGCCGCACTCGTAAAGGCAAGCGTAAAACCGTTGCCGGTAAGAAGAAGGCGCCTAAGAAGTAAGGTTAATAGCTACGAGCTTTCAGCTTCAGCCTCAAGTGGAATTTACTTGCAGCTTGAGGCTATTTACTTGTAGCTTAACCAGCGAAGCAGCATAACGCAACAGCGCCGGATCCGGGCTTCGACGGGGAGGGTTGATGCAGCCACGTACCAGCGTGGTTATCTTTTAATCAGTTTTTTAGACTACCTACAATGGCAAAAGCACAAAAAGGTGGACAGAGCGCTAAAGCCGCCGCCAAAAAGCGTATTGTGAAGGTTGACGCCTATGGCGATGCCCACATCACCGCTTCTTTCAACAACATCATCATTTCCCTCACCAACAAGTCCGGCCAGGTAATCTCCTGGAGCTCTGCTGGTAAAATGGGTTTCCGTGGCTCTAAAAAGAACACGCCTTACGCTGCTCAGATGGCTTCTTCCGATGCCGCTAAAGTAGCCCTGGATGCCGGTGTTCGCCGCGTAGACGTATTTGTAAAAGGTCCCGGTGCTGGCCGTGAGAGCGCTATCCGCGGTCTGGCTCAGTCCGGTATCGAGGTGAATATGATCAAGGACGTTACCCCGCTGCCCCACAATGGCTGCCGTCCTCCCAAGAAACGCCGCGTATAACATAGCTGTTGGCTTTTAGCTATTGGCTGTTGGCTTTTTTGGCTAACCGCTAACAGCTAAAGGCCAAAAGCTTTTCTGATACCTCCTGGTTATCATCATTTACATCAAAGGGTGCTTCATTAATTTTTACCGCTTTCAACGATGAACGCACCGGTTTCTAAAAAGCGGAAATGATATAAACCACTATGGCACGTTACAACGGTCCAAAGACCAAAATCTCCCGCATTTTCGGCGAGCCCATTCTTGGCAATGGCAAATGGCTCGGTAAAAACTCCAACCCTCCCGGTCAGCACGGTGCTCAGCGCAAGCGCAAGACCCTGGGTGAGTATGCCCTCCAGCTCCGCGAAAAGCAAAAAGCCAAGTACACATACGGTGTACTGGAAAAGCAGTTCCGCAAAACTTTTGAAGAAGCCGCCCGTCGTAAAGGCGTTACCGGTGAAAACCTCATCAAGCTCCTGGAAGCCCGCCTGGACAATGCCATCTTCCGCATGGGTATTGCGCCCAGCCGTCCTGCTGCCCGCCAGCTGGTAAGCCATAAGCACGTAACCGTAAACGGTTCGGTAGTGAATATTCCTTCCTACCAACTGCAGCCCGGCGACATCGTGGCCCTGAAGGACAAGTCGAAAGACAACAGCGCCATCACCAGCCAGGTGCGTGGTAAAAACCAGAAGTTCACCTGGGTTGATTGGAATGAAACGACCATGACCGGTACGTTCATCACCTACCCCGAGCGTGAGGCCGTTCCTGAGAACATCAAGGAACAACTGATCGTCGAATTGTACTCGAAATAATCGTGAAACGTGAAACGGCAAACGTCAATGTTTGTCGTTTCCGTTTTATCTTTTCACGGTTGACGTTTCACTTTTGACGACCAACACGGTAACTAACCCTTTAAAGCAAAAAACAAGAAGTCTATATGGCTATTTTGAATTTTCAGAAACCCGACAAGATCGTTCTTCAGAAGGTATCCGATTTCGAAGCACAATTCGAATTCCGTCCCCTGGAGCCCGGCTACGGTGTTACCATCGGTAACGCGCTACGCCGTGTGCTGCTCAACTCACTGGAAGGATACGCCATCACCGGTGTTAAGATCGAAGGTGTAGACCACGAGTTTGCAACCATGCACGGTGTTTCGGAAGATGTTGTGGAAATCCTCCTCAACATCAAGCAGGTACGCCTGAAGAAAGTGGTTGACCACGATGTTCAGAACGAGCGCATCATGCTGAGCATCAAAAACAAAACTGAATTTACCGCAGGTATGATCGGCGACGGTACCCAAACCTTCGAGGTGATGAACCCCGAGCTGCTGATCTGCACCCTGGACAACTCTGTAAAGCTGGATATCGAACTGACCGTTGGCAAAGGCCGTGGTTATGTGCCCGCTGAAGAGAACAAACCCAAGGATGCCCCTGTAGGTTATATCCCTGTAGATGCTATTTACACGCCCATTAAAAACGTGAAATACAGCATCGAGAATACCCGTGTGGAGCAGCGCACCGACTACGAGAAACTCGTAATGGACGTAGCTACCGACGGTACCATTCATCCCGAGGAAGCTGTGAAGCAGGCCAGCCGGATCCTGATCCAGCACCTGATGATCATCACCGACGAGAACATCACCTTCGACAATAAAGAAGAGAAGAAAGAAGACATCGTTGACGAGCAAACCCTGCAGCTCCGCAAGGTGCTGAAGACCCCCCTCGAAGACCTCGATCTTTCTGTTCGCGCCTTCAACTGCCTAAAAGCCGCTAAGATCAACTCGCTGAGCGAGCTGGTACAGTACGAGCAGGAAGACCTGATGAAGTTCCGCAACTTCGGACAGAAGTCGCTGAGCGAAATCGAGCAGGTACTCAACGAGCGTGGTCTGCACTTCGGTATGGACCTGAGCAAGCTGGGAGTGGATAAGGATGATTTCTAGAAATTAGCTAATTAGCCAATGAGCTAATGTGCTAATGAAAACCACCCGGTTCTACTTAGCACATTAGCTAATTATCACATTGGCTTATTAATCACACGGGTTGCATTCCTTGACACGGTGCAACTCATAAACTACACACGTCATGCGTCACGGAGACAAAATCAACAACCTGGGTCGTAAGAAGGCCCACCGCGAAGCCCTGCTGAGCAACCTCGCTATTGCCCTGATCACACACAAGCGCATCGTAACTACCCAGGCTAAAGCTAAAGCCCTGCGTACTTATGTTGAGCCCCTGATCACCAAAAGCAAGCAAAATACCACGCACCAGCGTCGTATCGTGTTCAGCCACCTGCAGGACAAGTTTGCTGTAACCGAACTGTTCGATGTAATCAGCGCCAAAATCGCTGACCGTCCCGGTGGTTACACCCGCATCCTGAAACTGGGTACCCGCCCTGGTGACAACGCCGAGCAAGCCTTGATCGAGCTGGTAGACTTCAACGAGATCTATGGTAAGAAAGCAGAGGCACAAGCTGAGCCCGCCAAGCGTACCCGCCGTGCTGGTGGTGCCCGCAAGAAGGCCACAGATGCAACTGCCGAAGCACCTGCTGCACCTGCTGCTGAAACTCCTGCAGCCGATGCACCCGAAGCTACAGAGCAACAACCCTCTTAAGTTTTCGAGGTTAATTCATAGAAAGGCGAGATGCGAAAGCATTTCGCCTTTTTTTATTAAACGTAACAGGTCTTTGAGACCTGTTACGTTTAATACCCTTACTTTTGCGCAATTTGTTTTTAAAATGAGCGAACAAAAGAAAGCCCTCTTAGTTTTGGAAGACGGTTCTGTTTACGAAGGCAAGGCCTTTGGCGCGGTGGGTACCACCGGCGGCGAACTGTGCTTCAACACCGGCATGACCGGCTACCAGGAAGTATTTACCGATCCTTCGTATTACGGCCAGGTGCTGATCATGAACAGCGTACACATCGGCAACTACGGCGTGAAGGAAGATGATGTGGAGTCGGAGAGTGTGAAGATCAAAGGGCTGATTGGCCGCAACCTTGAGGAGCTCTACTCCCGCAAGCTGGCCAAAGGTTCGCTCGATGAATATCTGAAAGCGCAAAACATTGTTGCCATTGAAGGCGTGGATACCCGTGCCCTGGTTACCAAAGTACGGGAAGAAGGCGCCCTTAACTGCCTGATCTCTTCCGAAATCTTGGATGCCGAAGTGCTTAAAGCCAAGCTTGCTGAAGTACCCAGCATGGCTGGCCTGGAGCTTGCTTCCATCGTGAGCACCCAAGTGCCTTACGAGTTGGGCGATCCTGCTTCACCCATCCGCATTGCGGTACTCGATTTTGGCACCAAGCGCAATATTCTCAACTGTATGGTGGAGCGTGGCGCTCTTGTAAAAGTGTTTCCCGCCAAAACCCCTTTGGAAGAACTGAAGGCTTTTAGCCCTGCTGGTTATTTTATTTCCAATGGTCCCGGCGACCCGGCAGCAATGCCCTATGCCGTGGAAACAGTAAAGCAGGTGCTGCAGGAAGAGAAGCCCACCTTTGGTATTTGCCTCGGTCACCAACTGCTGGCACTGGCCAACGATATCCCTACTTTTAAAATGCACCATGGCCACCGCGGTATGAACCACCCGGTGAAAAACCTGCTGACCGGCAAGTGCGAGATCACTACCCAGAACCATGGTTTTGGCGTGGATCCCGAAGCGGTACGCAATGCGGAACACATCGAGATCACCCACGTAAACCTCAACGACAATTCCATCGAAGGTATCCGTGTGAAAGGCAAGCCTGCGTTCTCGGTGCAGTACCATCCCGAAGCAACCCCGGGCCCGCACGATAGCCGCTACCTCTTCGATGAGTTTGTAGCTATGATCAAAGAACATGTAGCCTAACAAAGCATAAATTTTAAAAAGCAGCAGGAAAACCCTGCTGCTTTTTTGTGTCCTTACTTTTGCCCTTACAATAGATAGAACGCATCCAACTGAAAGAAGTAATTGGGGCTTTTTATCTTTCTGAAAAGGTTTTGGTTTGGACACCCATCGCTTTTCCATAGAACCCTTTACCGCTTCCGACCAGGACTTTGTTTTTGAAGGCCTGAGCCATCCCGATGTGATCCGGTATTATGGTGTGCAGTTCCATACTTATGAAGCTGCCAGACTGCAAATGGAATGGTTTGAACAAATTACCAGGGAACAGTCGGGGAAATGGTGGAAGATCATCAGCAAAGATCAACAGGTAAGGGTAGGAGCCATAGGCATGAACAACTACCAACCGCAACACCGCTGTACCGAAATCGGTTACTGGCTCTTACCCCGATACTGGAAGCAAGGTATCCTTCGTGAAGTGATGCCCGTATTCTTACATCATTTATTCAGGGATAAAATGATGCACCGGGTGGCTGCCAGCGTAGAAGTAGGCAATGATGCCAGCAACAAGGTGTTGCGTTTTGCCGGCTTCCACTATGAAGGCATGCAACGGGAATGCGAGTACAAAAAGGGTAAGTTTATCAGCCTGATGTGGTATAGCCTGCTGGAGGAGGAATGGCGGCAAGGGCAGATGAAAACCGAACAATAGTATGTACGGGACAGTAGTGAGCCACCTGTTAGCTGTACTGCAAAAAATCGTATCTCTGCATCCATGAACATCGCCATCATCAACGGCCCCAACCTCAACCTGCTTGGAAAACGCGAGCCCGGTGTTTACGGCAGCCAAACTTTTGAAGAATACTATCAGCAATTGCAGCAGCGCTATCCCCAGGTAAGATTCCGGTATTTTCAAAGCAATGTAGAAGGTGAACTGATCAACGAATTACAAGGCGTAGGTTTTTCCTTTGATGGCATCATTATGAATCCCGGCGGCTATACGCATACATCGGTTGCTATTGGCGATGCCATAGCAGCCATCACCACACCTGTTGTTGAAGTGCATATATCGAATGTACATGCCCGGGAGGAATTCCGAAAGCTGTCGCATGTTTCTGCAAAAGCGGCAGGCAGCATCATCGGCCTGGGATTAAAAGGCTATGAGCTTGCAGTGGAATGGCTTTTACGTAGATAATCCTGGGCTAAGCTATCATGCTTCCAAATCTTTAATGGCCATTTCAGGTTAAAGAAGGAACTTCTATAGACAAGGGCAAAACGAAATCAAAAATCACTTGCCTTTTTTGGCCGCTTTTACAATATCCTCACTCAACCGGTACATAAATTCAAGCTGTTCTTTCATCAGGGTTTCGTCCCTAGATAGTGCTGTTTGCACGTCGCCACTGGTGGTTCCAAGAGCCTCCAGGGCCTCAGTCTTGCAGGGACAGTTCATTTGCGCAAGCGCCGTACACAGGGTATTGATGATCTTGCGGATGTTGCGGTTCAGTTCGGCAGGGTAGGGACGTGGAGGTTGATGGATCAATCCCGAAGCAAGGGTAGCCGTGTTGGAAAAAAGGATATGGTTTAATACCACAAATTGCTGAACCGCTGATCGGTCAACCTGTTTGCGTCGTGGCTCCGACAACATGCGCTGAAAGGCTGCCGACAGGTTGGCCGATGATACATACACTTCTTTTCTGGCCAGTTTGTAATCGGTAATGCTCACTGTTTTTCCTGACAGCATTTCTGCCAGTCGAAACAGGTAATTGCTGTTGGCTTTAAGCATGTCGCGTAGAAAATTAGAAAGCTGCTCGGATTCCCAGTTGGGCAACAAAATATAGCCCGCCAGCAAAGCAATAATGCAACCCACCAGGGTATCAATCACCCGCTCCTGCAACAGTGCCATAAAGCCAATACCCAGGAAGCTGAAGAGAATCAGGATAAAGGGCGTCATGAAAATCACCGACAATAAATAGCGGGTGCGCATAAAACTATAGGTGCCCAGCATAAATAAAACCAGGAGCCCAAACAGCACCTGTTTGTTGGGTATCAACAAAAGCAATACAATACCTATAACCCCACCAGCCAAAGTGCCCGCTATCCTTTCAATATTGCGTTGGCGGGTAAGGCTGAACGAAGGCTTCAACATGAAAATGATGGTCATCAGGATCCAGTAGCTGTGGTGACCTTGGGCAATGAATTTAGAAACAGCAAAACCTACCAACGCGGCAATAGCTACCCTTAAAGAATGGCGGAAAACGGCCGATTGCAGGTTAAGGTTGTCCAGCAGCAATCTTGGGTCAAGGCTTTGGTGGGCAACAAAGCGGTCATAAGGCAAAACTTGCTTGTGTTCGCGGGGTTCGCCGGATTCAAAATAAAGGCGGAGGTCCTGGAGTCTTTGCAGCATGCGCCTGATATTCACCAGCAGTTTCTTCAAGATCAACACATCGCCCTTGTCCGTAGCCAATGCATCTACATCGGCTTTCAGTTGAATGATGGCCTGGTCGGGGTTAAGCCTGGGAACAAACTTTTGGTTAGACTGTATGGCTACACCCATAGCATCCAGTTCGGCTGCCATATTGCGGGCCAGGTCGGCAATCTGGTCGAGGATGCGGGTATGACCGAATTCCCGGCGCAGATAATTGTAATCGAGGTAAGTGGCGGTAATCTCTTCAAACAGGTCTACCACATCGGTAAATGCCAGCAGTAAGCGCCTGCCCTGTTGCGAGGGGTCTTTTACAATCTGCCGCGTTTTAAACAGTACTTCACGCACTGCATCCTGCTTTTCACTCACCACTATTTGCCGGGCCATCAGCTTGTTGAAATTGTCTTCCAACTGGTGCTTGCTGTCGTAGAAGTTAGCCTTGATGCGGAGGTAGTCGGCCAGTTCGCGGATACACTCACCGAGGCTGCGTTGCGCAGGGCGGAAGGGCGCTATGCGGTAGTCGAGCAGGCTGATAAAGCCATACCAAAGTCCGCCACAAAAAATAAAGAGGGCCTGTGCACCAAAGCCCTGCGGCAGTGGCTCCTGGTCCATACTCAGCACCATCACCAATAGGGCCGCATTGCCTACCGATGCGCCTCGGAGGCCATACACCAGGAAGAGGGAAAAGAAAAAGCTAAGCACCACCACCAGTACACCCATGATCAGGAGATTGGTGCGTGCCCATTCGGTTACCAGGGCCGTTGCCAGCACAAAGGCCAGGCAAAACATCATGGTATTGGTGCGGTTGATGATAGCACCGGGCGTATCGGCAAGGCTTACACACAGCGCACCCAGCGAAAACAACATACCCATGTGTATATTACCCATAAAGGAGCCGATGAGTGCAGGCAGCAATACCGATATGGTGATGCGTAGCCCATCGGAAAATGACTGGCTTGAAAAAAAGGAGCGTAGCTCTTTAGTTGTTTGTTTCATGTGCGGTACCTCAATCCTGTCTTCAAAAACATTACCGTGGCAAAGGTGACAACAATTAGGCAGAACTGTAATGTTGGTCAGTGCCTGATTTTTGCAGAAAGGTTCTCTTTGCACCCAATTTATCCGCATATGAAGATTCCCGTTCAGTACCAGTCGGCCGAGGAGGCTTTATCCATTATCCAGTCCGGGCAACGTGTATTTGTGCAGGGCAGTGCCCAAACGCCTACTTTTTTACTGAAAGCACTGGCTGCACAGGCCAACCGCCTGCGGAATGTGGAAGTCGTTTCCATCACCGTGTACGGCGATGTGCATATTGACAGACCCGAACTGGTGGAAAATTTTCACATCAACTCTCTTTTTGTTTCCGGATCGGTGCGGCAGGCGGTGAACGAAGGCCGGGGCGATTTTGTACCTGTTTTTCTCAGCGATATTCCCAACCTGTTTACCGGTGGCGTCATGCCCATTGATGTAGCCTTGGTGCATGTATCCCCACCCGATGCGCATGGTTACTGCACTTTGGGCCTTTCTGTTGATATTGCCCGCTCGGCGGTAAACACTGCCCAGCATGTTATCGCCCTTGTCAACCCCAATGTACCCCGTACCCATGGCGATGGGCTGATCCACAGCAGTCGTTTTCATGCCATGGTGTACTGCGAGGATGCTTTGCATACAGCCGATTTCAGTGCTAAGGAAAGTGACATTGATTTGAAGATCGGGGCGAATGTTGCCAGCCTGGTGGAAGACCGCGCAACCATACAAATGGGGATTGGCTCCATTCCCAATGCGGTACTCAAATGCCTGGTCAACCATAAAGACCTGGGCGTGCATACCGAAATGTGCTCCGATGGGATTATTGATTTGGTAGAACGCGATGTGATCAACAACAAGTACAAACGCATCCATCCGAATAAAACCGTTACATCCTTTGCCCTGGGCACCCGCCGCCTGTACGATTATGTGGATGATAATCCGTCTTTCCACTTCCTTGATATCGATTATGTAAACGACCCGCATGTCATCCGCCGCAACCCTCGTGTAGTAGCCATCAACAGCGCCGTAGAAATTGATATCACCGGCCAGGTATGCGCCGACAGCATTGGCACCTACCAGTACAGCGGTATCGGTGGGCAAATGGACTTTATGCGGGGTGCAGCCCTGAGTGAAGGTGGCAAACCCATTATCGCTTTACCCAGCCGTACGGCTAAAGGCGTGGCGCGTATTACACCCATTTTAAAGCCCGGGGCAGGCGTGGTTACCACCCGTGGACATATTCATTACGTGGTTACGGAGTATGGTATTGCTTACCTGTTTGGAAAAAATCTAAGGCAGCGTGCCAAAGCCCTGATCAGCATTTCCCACCCCGATGATCGTGAAGCTTTGGAAAAGGCTTGCTTTGAGCGTTTTAAAGTTTTTTAAAATAAAACACCTCACAGGTTTTCAAAACCTGTGAGGTGTGCCTGGTAAACCTATAAGGTCTTTAAGACCTTATAGGTTTTAAAACTTTATAGGTTTATTTAATCAATTTCCTCTTCACGGGCTTCTTCATCCTCTGCTTCCTCTGTTTTCTTTTCTTCCTTTTTTTGCCCTACCGGCACATTCAGTTTAGCCACATAGAGGCTGCGGCCATGGGTGCCCAGCACAATTTCATTTTCACGCTTCTGAATGGCAATATCATGCACGGGAATGGATTTAGGCAAACCTGCATTCCACATCATAAAACTTTGACCTCGGTCTTTGCTGACGTATAAGCCGCCGTCGGTACCTACATACAAAGTGTTTTCATCAGTAGGGTCTTCGCGTACAACGTTGATGGGTTCCGCCGGCAGATCTTGTCCCAGTTGCTTCCAGGTAGCGCCATAGTCTTCACTGACATAGAGGTAGGGACGGAAATCATCATTCCGGTAGCCGTTTAGTGTTGCATACACCCGAGGCTCTTTGTACTGCGAGGCAGTAACGCGGCTCACCCATAAACCATGAGGCAGGGCAGTTGCCTTTTTATCAACCGGCTTGCTGATATTGGTCCAGCTGTAACCACCGTCCTTGGAAACATGGATCAATCCATCATCGGAGCCGGTATACAGCAGTCCAAACCGAAGGGGCGATTCGGCAATGGTGGTCAGCGTGGCATAGGGCACATTGCCCTCTTTGCTGCCATTGGTGAGATCGCCGCCAAGTGCCTGCAGCGAATCGCCCCGGTTGAAAGAGCGGTACAGTTTATTGGAGCCAATATAAAATACCTGTGGGTTGTGGCTGCTGAGCAGGATGGGTGTTTGCCAGTTGAACCGCATGGGCAGTTCACCCAGCTGGTGCAGGGGCTTCACACTTTTTGCAGGCCGAGGATACAGCTTGTGCAGCCGGCTATAGCTGCCAAACTGTGAACCTGTATAAACGGTATTGTTGTCGGTGGTATCTACCTGCACCTGCATGCCATCGCCACCCACGATGCTTTTATATGGATAGCTTCCGCCCTGGTGCCAGCCCGTGCCAAAAGCATAAGTTGAAGGGCCCCACCACACACCATTGTCCTGCAAGCCGCCATATACATTGTAGGGCTTGGCATTGTCAACGGTGATGGCGTAAAACTGGCCAAGCGGTGGCGTGTTGGCTTTAAACCAGCTTTTGCCGTTGTCATAGGTGATGTTCAGCCCGCCATCGTTGCCACTGAACATATGGCTGTCCCGTTTGGGATTGATCCATGCGGCATGGTGGTCGGCATGTACATTGGCCTTGTCCATGCGCTTAAAGGTTTTGCCGCCGTCTTCGGAATACTCCATGGTATAAGCCGGTATCACCACCTTCTGGTCGTTGGAGGGCGATACATAGATCTTTCCAAAGTAGTAACCATAGGTGCTGAACATGTTCAGGTGCTTGCTGTGCGTTTTACGCCAGCTGCGGCCGCCATCATCGCTGCGGTATACTTCGGCCCCGGCAGGTGCACCCTGGAAACCATCGTTTACATAGAGGTAGTCGTACAGCACCGTTGGTTTTAATTTACCCGAAGCAACATCTGCTTTTATTTGTGCGCCGTTGTAGCGGCCCAGCAAGCGGTACTGCTTCAAAAATGTATCCATCCGGGCGGTGTTTAGGGCTGCAAACTGCACTGCATTTAATCCCTTGAAATCGTTCAGTACATATTTACCGGTATCCCTTTTAGCGGTATCGGGGCGAGGCTGCTGGTTGTCTACAACAGCATAAACCACCTGTGGGTTTTTGGGGTAAACGGCCAAACCAATGCGGCCAACCACATTGCCTATGGGAAAACCTGAACCTGCTTTCGTAATCAAGCTCCAGGTGTTGCCGCCATCGGTGCTTTTGTAAATACCACTGGTGGCGCCTGCAGGCTCAAAAGCCCAGGCACGCCGGGTGCGGTACCAGGCTGCGGCATACAGTTCGTTAGGGTTTTTAGGATTGATGTCCAATTCCACCACTCCGGTATTGTCGTCCACATAAAGGGTTTGCTTCCAGGTTTTGCCACCATCCGTGGTCTTGTACACCCCCCGCTCTTTATTGGGCGAATACAGGTGTCCCATTGCTGCTACCCAGGCGGTGTTGGGGTCGGTGGGGTGCAGTTGAATTTTGCCGATGTGGTGCGATTCGGGCAGGCCCAGGTATTGCCATTGTTTACCGTTGTTGGTGCTTTTGTATACACCCAAGCCGGCATAGGTGGAGCGGCTGCTGTTTACCTCGCCCGTGCCCACCCAGAGGGTGCGGGTTTTCCAATCTACGGCAATGTCGCCAATGGTCATCACATCGAGGCTGTCGAAAATAGGGGTGAGGCTCTGGCCGTTGTTGGTACTGTGCCACAGGCCGCCGGTGGCATAGGCCACGTAAAATTCGGTGGGGTCCTGTTCATTAACTTCTACGTCCACAACCCGGCCGCTCATTACGGTTGGCCCGATGTTTCGAAAAGCATTGTGGTTGAGGGTAGAGCGTTGCTCCAACAATTGGCGCTGTTCCAGTCCTTTGAGCCTTTCGGCAGCGGGTGTGGGCCGCACCTGGGCTTTTGACAAAAGGCTAACAGCCACCACCGAGCAGGTGAGTAGGGCTTTATGTAGTTTTGAAATCATATCTCATGTGAAATTTCGTTTCTAAGGTAGGGTAAGTGATTGAACCACAAAGGTCCAAAGAAAATAAGGAGCACAGTGGCTTCTATCCAATATTGCGGTTTACCTGAAAAAAGAAAATTATGCGACTACTGACTTTATTATTGGTGCTCTTTACTTACACGGGTATTGCCCAAACCAAGGCCTATGTAATTGGTGTGAAAGGCGATACGCTTAACCGGGTAGATGCCAAAGGCAAACGGCAGGGGCGTTGGGTGGAAAAAATCCCCGACACCCGTGGCGAGAAAGGCTACGAGGAGCAAGGTGTTTACCTCAACGGTAAAAAAGAAGGGCAGTGGCAGCGCTTTTCTTTAGAAGGCGACCTGGTGGCCATTGAGCAATACAAGTTTGGGTATAAAAACGGTAAGTCGGTGTACCTGACGCCTATGGGCGATCCTTTACGCGAGGAAAGCTGGAAGGCCGTTGACCCTACCAGCCCCTATGATACCATCGACGTAATGGACCCTAACGACCCTACCCGTGTGTTGGAGAAGCAGGTGATCAAGCTGGAAGGCACCGCCCTCAAGCATGGTACCTGGAAATATTACGATCCCTGGAGCGGCAAGCTGGAAAAGAAAGAAGAATATGTGTTCGACAACCTGCAACAGCATGGCCAGCCACTGGATTTTAGTTCCCGTAACAAAGCCACTTCTGAACAAGACGATGACCTGGCGCCCATAGATGTAACCGGTGCCTCAGCCCGCAAAAAGCCCGAATACAAAGCAAAGACAGCGGAAGAAAAAAAAGCCCTTCCCAAGCCGCAGGCGGTAATTGATTTTGAAAAGAAGAATGCGGGAAAGAAGAAAGTGCGGATGCGGGATGGCAGTACGTTTTAACCCCCTGTCCCCCCAAAGGGGGAACTTAGATCAAACATGATTTAAAAACAGCGCCCCTCCAAAGTAGAGGGGCTTTTTTTAATCATTCCCACCTTTTAGCATATTGTTAAATAGGCAGGTACTCCGGCCTAAGTTCCCCCTTTAGGGGGATAGGGAGTGTATTTCTTTTCCCTATCTTTGCCGCCCGGAATAAAACCTCCGGATTTTTTATGGAAGAAAATATTGTTAACCCAAACGCTGAAGGCCAGGAGCCCCAGGCAGCACCTGCTGCCGAAGCTACAGCGACAACAAATGCACCTGCCGCAGAAGCTACACCCGTAGCAGTTCAAGCAGAGCCGGTTGTTGAAACCGCTCACGACGATTTCGACTGGAGCATCGACAAGCGCAATGTCGCTTCTTACAGCCAGGAAGAAAAAGTTAAATACGACAAAGTGTACGAAAACACGTTTGTACAGCTGAACGACGGCGAGCTGATCACCGGTTTGGTGGTTGGTATCACCAAAACCGACGTGGTGCTGAACATCGGCTTCAAATCTGATGGCCTGATCTCCCTCAACGAATTCCGCGACATCCAGAACCTGAAAGTAGGTGATGAGATCGAGGTTATGGTAATTGAGAAAGAAGACCGCGCCGGCAACCTGAACCTGAGCCGCAAACAGGCCCGCATCACCCGTGCATGGGAGCGTATCGTTGAGATCCACAAATCTGGTGAGATCGTTACCGGTACCGTTACCAGCAAAACCAAGGGTGGTCTCATCGTTGACGTATTTGGCATGGAAACCTTCCTGCCCGGTTCTCAGATCGATGTGAAGCCTGTTACCGACTACGATCAGTTTGTAGGTAAGACCATGGAGTTCAAAGTGGTGAAGATCAACGAAGCCATTAAGAACGCCGTAGTATCACACAAAGCACTCATCGAAAGCGATATCGAAGCACAGCGTGCACAGATCATCGGTCAGCTCGAGAAGGGCCAGGTACTGGAAGGTACCGTGAAGAACATCACCGACTTCGGTGCGTTCATGGACCTCGGCGGCCTCGACGGTCTGCTGTACATCACCGATATTTCGTGGGGCCGCATCAACCACCCTTCAGAGGTGTTGAAGCTGGACCAGAAAGTAAACGTGGTGGTTCTGGATTTCGACGACGAGAAGCGTCGCATTTCCCTGGGCCTGAAGCAGCTGACTCCCCACCCATGGGATGTGCTGCCTGAGACCATCTCAGAAGGTTCTGTAGTTAAAGGCCGCGTAGTGAACATCGAAGATTACGGTGCATTCCTGGAAATTCTGCCTGGTGTAGAAGGTCTGGTACACGTATCTGAGATCACTTGGGCTAATACCCCCATCAATGCCAAAGAGTTCTTCAAGCTGAACGATGAGCATGAAGCTAAAGTGGTGACCCTGGATAAGGACAGCCGCAAAATGAGCCTCTCCATTAAGCAACTGTCTGAAGATCCCTGGAACACAATCGAGAACAAGTTCCCCGAAACCAGCCGTCACAACGGTGTGGTGAAAAACATCACTCCTTACGGTGTGTTTGTTGAGCTGGAGCCTGGTATCGGTGGTATGATCCACATCTCCGACCTGAGCTGGCTGAAGCGCTTCAACCACCCCAGCGAGTACACCAAAGTTGGCCAGAACATCGAGGTAGTTATCCTCGGTATCGACAAGGACAACCGCAAACTCCAGCTGGGCCACAAACAACTGGAAGAAGATCCCTGGAACAGCCTGCAGGATACATTTGCGATCGGTTCTATCCACGAAGGAACCGTGCTGCGTAAGGACGACAAAGGTGCCATCGTACAACTGCCCTACGGTCTGGAAGGCTTTGCCCCCAACCGTCACCTGGCAAAAGAAGATGGTAAAACCGTTGGCGCCGATGAGACTGCAGAGTTCATGGTGATCGAGTTCGACCGTAACGAGAAGCGCATCGTAGTATCGCACGCTCGTATCTGGGAACAAGCTGCTGCCGGTGAGCGCGACGCTGCCCGTAAGGAAGCCCGTGCCAACACAGAGCAGACCAAGAAAGCGGTTAAGAACATTCAGGGCAAGGTTGAGAAGCCTACCCTCGGCGACCTGGGTGCCCTGGCACAGCTGCGCGAAAAGCTGCAGCAGCAAGAGCAGAAAGGCGGCGAGCAGAAGTAATCTTCGCAAAGCACTTTATACTATCAGCACCCCACGCAAGTGGGGTGCTTTTTTTATGTAGGGTCTTGATGTTGTGTCCTGGCGACGCAAGCCCTTTCTCATTCCTTTTAGTTGCATCAAACTCAAAGGAACAAGCCTGTAAGGCAGTGTTGCAAAATTGGATGTTTACTAAAAGCCAGCATAAAAGCCTGGTGTTCCAGCTGCATTTGGAACCGGCATAAAGTTTTATTACTGCTCTTTACAAGGGAATCTGCTTAGTTTGACTGCGCATTTTCCCTTTGGCATTAAGGTTTTAAAACTGCCTCCCTATCTTTAGTGTTTCAACAAAGCTTTGTGCATGGACGTATGGAAACAACTGGCTGAGTTTAAACTGGTACGCAAACTAGTGTATGCGGTAGTTGGATTGGCTACCTACCCGGGTTTGGTACTGGTAAATAAACTCAAGATCAGCGGAACGGAGCACATCGAAAAGCTGCCACGCAGGAACGTGCTTTATGTTTCCAATCACCAGACGTATTTTGCCGATGTCATCACCTTCCTGCATATTTTCTGTGCAGTAAAATGGCGCAAGCGCAACAGGCTTGGCGTACCCCTTTATCTCCTTAATCCTTTCACCCATGTATATTATGTAGCCGCTGAAGAAACCATGAAAAGTTCCTTTATCAGCCGGCTGTTTACCCTAGCGGGTGCTATAACGGTAAAGCGCACCTGGCGTGCCGAAGGCAAGGAAGTGCGCCGCGGTCTGGATCCATCCGATACCCGTAATATTGAACGTGCACTGGGCAGCAACTGGGTCATCACTTTTCCACAAGGCACTACCAAAGCATATGCTCCTGGCAGGAAAGGAACAGCCTATATCATCAAACATTGCAAGCCCGTTGTCGTGCCCATCGTTATCCAGGGTTTTTGGCGGGCATTCGACAAGAAAGGTTTGAAGTTTAAAAAGAAGGGAACACAGCTCTCGGTAACTATAAAGCCACCGTTGGATATCAATTATGAAGCGGCACCAGAAATCATCCTCGCTCAGATTATGGATGCCATTGAACAAAGCAAGGACCATATGATGAAAGGTCCGCACCACTGGAAGACTGAGGATGCGATGGAGGTAGGAGCGA
>NZ_MTFE01000010.1:3813944-3855440 GCF_001953305.1 Cnuella takakiae | reverse complement strand
GTGATTGGTGATTGGTGATTGGTGATTGGTGATTGGTGATTGGTGATTGGTGATTGAAAAAAACTGCTTAAGGTACAAAAGAAATCAGGTGTCTGTTTGGGTCCGTCATGCCGAACTTGTTTCGGCATCCCCGGCACCATTGGGTGCTAAGAAGAAATGAAGTTGCTGCGGCGTCAAAATGACAAAGCCAATCATGTACGATCGTGCTGAACTTCTTGAAGTCTCCCAAGTAAAATTTGAGAATACAACATCAAACGGAAATGCCGAAACAAGTTCGGCATGATAAAGGAAAAACGAACAAGGCGTCCGGAAAACTCCGCAGGCCTTGTTCGTTTACATTAAGCATTATTCAATTCAGGTAAACTACAAACTACTAACCGTTAAACCCATCCACCACCAACATCTTAGTAGTAGCAGCTTTTTGCCGGATGCTTTTTGCTTCGGCATATTCAGGTGAGTGCCACCATTCTTTTGCCCGCGCTACAGATGGGAACTCTAATACGACCATGCGTTGCGGAATCCAATCACCTTCAAGGCTTTCCGATTGTGCACCCCGCACTACAAAGCGGCCATCGTATGCAGCTACTGCAGCAGGGGTTAGCAGTTTGTAGCCTTCATAAGCTGCAGGGTCGTGGATGTATATTTCTACAATCACATAGGCAGGCATAGCCAATCAATTTTAATCTACTCTTTAATAAACAGGGCTTTCAGTTCGGCGGCATCATCGGGCTTCATCTTGCCACCCAGGATCAGGCGCAGCTGGCGGCGGCGAAGGGCGCCGTCAAACAACCGCTGGTCTTCTTCGGTTACCGGTTCCAGCTTGGGTACCTGACGGGGTTTGCGGTTTGGATCGAGGGCAACAAATGTATAATAAGCTTCATTGCTCTTGTACTTGTATTGCTGCGTCAGGTCTTCACCCCATACCTTAAGGTGTACTTCCATCGATGTGCTGAAGGCGCGGGTAACATTGGCTTCAATATGTACCACGTTGCCCAGCTTTATAGGGTTTTCAAAAGAAATATTGTCAACAGAGGCCGTAACAACGGGTGCATTGCAATGTTTAGCTGCGGCAATGGCAGCGGCAATGTCCATCCAGTACATCAGTCGGCCACCCATCAGGTTGCCAAAAACATTGGTGTCGTTGGGTAACACCAGCTCGGTCATCATTGTATAACTATCCGCAGGTTTCTTAACGTTCATGCATCCAATTTGACGCAAATGTAAACCCTTAAATCTTTAAGGTCTTGAACACCTTGAAGGTTTACCCTGATCTTCTATCTCTTCAAAAGATAAAAGATCTATAAATACCGCGCTGCTTTTTTCCAAAAAGAGAAGAATGACCCGAACTGACCCTGCACCTGCGGAAACATCCAG
The DNA here is from genome assembly GCF_001953305.1 of Cnuella takakiae. Taxonomy (GTDB): domain Bacteria; phylum Bacteroidota; class Bacteroidia; order Chitinophagales; family Chitinophagaceae; genus Flavisolibacter; species Flavisolibacter takakiae. The sequence continues at coordinate 3,854,066 of NZ_MTFE01000010.1, read as the reverse complement.
GGGTAAGGATCTTTCGTACCAGGATAGTGCGCAGATACCGGATGCATGCGGCTATACACTTTCATTTGCCTGATGCCCGGAATATCCTGTACTGCCCCTGTCCATAGCTGCAGGCCTTCGATATTCTGGCCCAAAGCAAGAATAAAGTTGAGCACCTTACCAGATACGGGGTGTTGGCGAAAATGTTCGGGTTCCAGCACCAATACCCTGTTGGCTTGGTCCTGCTGCCGCCATGTGGGATCGAGGTTATAGCTATTGTACAGCAATAAAGGCTTGGCGTCGTCCAGTTGCAATTGCTGCACTGCAGGTAATGGTGTTTCCAGTTGCAACTCGGTAGTAGCTTGCATGGCTAGCGGCACATCCTGGTCCAGTATGGTGTCATAACCGCAATCGAGGAAAGTGCCGCGTTGATTGCTGTGCAGGTAACGGTTGATATTTTCCTGGTTGGCGATGTACTTTTTACTGCTGAACGATCCTGCTACCCATTGCCAGCTACAGGTGTTGGATGCCAGGTCGCCATCCAGCAGGTGGTAATACATCCACTCCGATGGTGCCTGCCAGTGTGCCCGGCCCAGGTTGCAGGCCATGCCTGCTATATACATGCGGGCATGGTTGTGCAGGTAACCTGTTTGGTACAGGCCTTTTATCTGTTCGTCAATGGCTTCAATGCCGGTTTGGGCATCGGCAAGGCTCCGGATCATTCTGCGGTGTTGTACGTCCGCCTGTGGTTGTTTGATATCGGCAAACATCCGGTCGCCCATTTGCCACCATACTTTTTGGAAGAACTCGCGCCAGGCAAGCTCCTGCAAAAACTTTTCTACCTCGTAGGGTTTGTAGCCTTTTGCCAGCACGGCATCCCCCACTTGTGGCAGCGAAATGACGCCACGGGAAATATAAGGTGATAAATACGTGATGTCGCCATCTATAAAGTTGCGGGTTTTGGCATACCGTACTGGGTCGATGCGGTGCATACGTTCCAGTATTTGTGGGTAGGACGTAGGGAAATGATGCATGGTGGATCATAACAATTCATACACCTGTTTGTTGATACTGCATGCAATATTTGTCGCAAACAGAAAGGGACCGCATTGTGGAAATGGCATGGGAAGACCGTACGCCCTTTGATGCTATTGAGGCCCAGTTTGGTGTTACGGAAGCAAACGTGATTCGCATTATGCGGCAGGAAATGAAAGCTACTTCATTCCGCATGTGGCGCAAAAGGGTGCAGGGACGCAGTACCAAGCATGTAGCTCTGCGCAACAAAGCTGTGGACCGCTTTAAGTGCAGCCGGCAAAGAACAGTATCGATGAATAAAATTGCCAAGCGATAGGTGGCACGAAGCGGCGCAGAGAAAGGTGTCACGCAAAGGTGCTAAGGAGCAACGATGTAAAGTTTTGTAGCACGCAAAGGCGTGAAGGAGCAAAAATGCAAAGTCTTTTTGAGCATATAGGAGTAGTTAAAGCTTAACGGCTTGTCATGACGAACTCGTTTCGGCATCCCCAATAACATTAGAGTGTTCTACAGTAGGAGGAGATGCCGGCATACTTCGGCATGACCATTCTTATTTATATACAAATTATGAGGCAACAACATAATGTTGCGCCGTTGCGTGAAAACCTTTTGCGGCTTTGCTCCTTAGCACCTTTGCGTGAAACGCTAAAACAGCAACGGCGCTTCCTGTACCACTTCTTTCCGGTCTATCTTTTTCAAAAACTCGTTTGCTACTTTCAGGTGCGCAAGCCTTTTTGCCTCCGGCATTTTATCAAAAGTGCGCACCAGCATACCCAGCCTTGGGTTTTGCAAAAAGAAATTACGCTGTACATGCATAAAGCGCCAGAACAATCCATCCCATACTTCCTGCCATGGCCCCTTGGTAAACTCACCCATCTTCATCAGGTAATTGCTGCCGCTGATATAAGGTTTGGTCATCATCAGTCCGCCATCCGCAAACTGCGTCATGCCGTAAGTATTGGGCACCATCACCCAGTCGTAGCTATCGATGAATAGTTCCATAAACCAGCGGTATACTTCATCCGGGTGAAATTCGCAGAGCAAGAAGAAGTTGCCCAGCACCATCAGCCTTTCAATGTGGTGTGCATAACCTGTTTGGAGCACTTTTTTGATCACGGCATCAATAGGTGCAATGCCGGTAGTGCCGTTGTAAAATGATGCGGGTATGGACCGGTTGAAGCCCCAGTAATTGCGGGTGCGTTGTTTGCGTCCCTCCAATTCATATACCTGCCGGATGTACTCGCGCCAGCCCACTAGCTGCCGGATAAATCCTTCCAGCGAGTTCATGGGGATTTCATGTTGGGAAGCATGTTCCAGCACTGCATTCAACACCTGTTGCGGGGTGAGTAAACCCGTATTGAGGAGGGGCGATAATAAAGAGTGAAACATAACCGGGTGCCGCTGCGAAAGGGCATCTTCATAGGGGCCGAACAATGCAAAGCGCTGTTCCAGGAAATGGCCTAACCATTCATCTGCCTCCTCAAAAGTGGTAGGGTAGAACCGTTCCGTTCTGCCTTCGGTAAATGGTGCCTGGGTGCTGCCGTAATGTTTAGAGAAGTTTTGCTGTACATAATTAAGCGCCTCATCTACCCACTGGTTTGCTGTTGGTAAAGGCATCTGTGGAACCGGTACTTCTTTGGGTAACTTGAGTCTGTTTTCATCATCAAAAGTCCAGCGGCCACCCAAAGGTTTGCCATCATCCAGCAACAGGTTGCGCTGCTGCCGTTGGGCCTTATAAAAATCGGTCTGGAAATATTTGCCTTTAGGAAAAAGAAGGGAACCTTCGGTTGCGCTGTTCAGAAATGCAGGCGACCGGTGCCATACCAGGCTGTTGCTACCAGCAGCCTTTTGCAGCCGCCGGGTGAGCCAGTCATCTGCCAGTTCGCACAGGTGGAAAGCGGTCACCCCTTCATTTGCCAGTTCCTTTACCAATACCCGAATATCTGCATTGGCAGCTTTGCAAGCAATGTAGTGTACCGTAAATCCTTGTTGCTGCAGCCACTGCCGGTAAAACTGCATGCTGGCCCTGTGGAGTACCAGCTTTTGTTGGTGGAAAGCAAACTGTGTGAAGAAAAGCGGCTCTTCAACCAAGTAAACGGTACGGTCCTTGGCAAGTGCCGGGTGCTGGCGAAACAGCTGGTGCGGAAAAACAAGGCTTACTTCGGTCATAGCATTAAAGACAAGTTTTGGGTACGAATGGTTGTAGAAAAAAGCAGCAGCTCCGATCCGTATCTGTATACAAGGGGTTAAAACTTGTTGAACTGGTCGCTTTCTGCGGCTACTTCTCCTGCACATTGCTTTATCTCATCTTTGTCCTGTGGCATTTGGCCTACATTTGCGGCATTAACGCGTTGCTATGATTACATCACCCCCCGTGTTGTCGTTCGACAATACTGAAATTGCTTTTGCCCATAAGACGGATAAGGAGTTGAAGGAAGCGCATTTCCTATTCAACAGTATGAGCTATCCCTGGCTGGTAAAGCTGGGTACCCGTCTTACTCCATGGGCTATCAAATCGGGCTTGCCGGTAAAAGGCATCATCCGCAATACAATTTTCAAACAATTTGTTGGCGGCGAAACCCTTGAAGAAACTACGCTTGCCGTTCAGCGCATGGCGCGCTATAAGGTGCAGGTCATTCTTGATTACGGAGTGGAAGGCATGAGTGGTGAAGCCAGCTACGACCATGCCCGCAACGAGTTTATCCGGGTGATTCATTTTGCAGCCACCCAGCCCAATATTCCTTTTATGAGTGTAAAGGTCACCGGCTTTGCCCGCTTTGCACTGTTGGAAAAACTGGATGCTGCCATGCATGTTTCGGGTGCCGACACATTGGTAAAGCGCTATCATGCAGCACTGGCCACATTGCCTGCCACTGAGCAGGAAGAATGGGAAAGGGTAGTAGCCCGCTTTCGTACCATATGCGAAGCCGCACAGGAAGCAGGTGTTGGCTTCCTGGTGGATGCAGAGGAAACATGGATACAAGATCCTGTTGATGCATTGACCATGGTGATGATGGATGTGTACAACCGCGAAAAGTTGGTAGTGTACAATACCATACAGCTATACCGCCACGACCGGTTGGCTTTTCTGAAAAAATGCGGGGCTGCAGCCGTTGAGCGCAACTTTCTGCTGGGTGTAAAACTGGTGCGCGGCGCTTATATGGAAAAAGAAAGAAAACGCGCAACAGAGATGGGTTATGCTTCACCCATACAACCTTCAAAAGAATCGTCGGACCAGGACTATAATGAAGCCGTTAGTTTTTGTATTGATCATATCAACCGTATAGGAGTGATCGTTGCTTCGCACAATGAATACAGCAACCTGCTGGCCGTGCAGCTGCTGGATGAAAAGGGTTTGCCCCATCATCATCCACATATTCATTTCAGCCAGTTATATGGTATGAGTGATAACATTACTTACAACCTCGCAAAGTCCGGCTGCTCGGTAAGCAAGTACCTGCCCTTTGGTCCAATTGAGGATGTGATACCTTACCTGATGCGACGTGCACAGGAAAATACTTCGGTAAAAGGACAGACAGGCCGGGAGTTGGCATTGATCGAAAAGGAACTGAAACGGAGAAGAAGGAACTGAGGAAATCCCGCGGTTTGGTTTCGAAGTTTGGAAACTCATGCTTTTACAACAATAAAATTTCAGTAAACACCCATCGGGGTGTTTTTTTATTGCCATGAAGTATAGTGTAATGAATAGAATAATGCTGCATGCGCAACAGTTCATTTATCTACTACGATGATCCAAGTGCTTTGGCGCAGTGTTTCAGTATTTGCCGCTCATTTATTGCTATAAAAAAATAGTATTTCCTTGGGTAAATTCGACCTCAACCAGGTAGTATACTGCGCCCCATTTAATTTGTTCGTGCTTCTTATGATTGCAGCCATGCGGGTGCAATTTGGCTGAAATTAAAATTTCTATATATGTGAATAAGGGTTTATATTTACATCAAACTCGACAATAAGCCTGATTTTCATTTCTAGCACCATTTATCTACCCAGCTTGTAGTTTTTAGTCCGCACTGGCACATTTTTAGTCGAGCTTGTTTGCTGAATACAATCATTCGCCAACCAATGCTTATGTGCAAACCCATTCCGCTCCATACGCAACCGGCTTCTTCTGTACCAATTGCCGGTCTTCTGAATTTTCAGCAGGCTAATCCTTCTATTCACCTCTAAAGCTAACCCATGAAAAGAGCTTGCCTCTTGTTGTTGCTCCATGCAGCAGCCCTGGCGTCGTTTGCCCAGCAGCATCGTACCCCAAACCCGCATGCAAAAGTCAAATCGGTAAACCCGCTCAATCCAAAGCTGGATAAAAAAGAGGACGATGGTTTTTCGGTTATCCTGAAGCCTGCCATCCGCCGCAGCTTTCTTTTTACCATTTACCAGAAAGGTAAACCCGTGCACAATGTGCAACTGAATCCAGCTACCCGCCAGGCAGAAGGATTTGCCAACAGGGAAGCCGCTTTCAGAGCTGCCAACTGGATGATTGCTGCTTATCGTAAGGACGGTGTTTTTCCAGACCTGATCCCGCCCAATATTGCCAGCAAACTGAATCTGGACGAAAAGCAAGCCGCCTGGTAATCACCTAAACTAACTGTATGAAAAATATTTTTACCCTCCTGCTATTTGTAATAGCTACTTCCCTTCATGCCCAGCCCACATTCTATGGTGTTTCCGATTATGCGGTTGGCCGCCTCTTTCGTTACCAGGCTGGCGCCAATAGCCTAGGCACTGTTTATAAGCACCAGGTAAACGAGGTGTTTCCCACCGGTACACTTTCCAAAGGCCCCGATGGCCAGCTCTATGGCATGACGCTGAGTGGCGGCGGTGCCCGCCAGGGTGCTATTTTCCGTTATAATACTTCCACCGGAGCTTACACAACACTTTACCAGTTTGATGAAACAAGCGGCAGCCAGCCCACCGGTGTTATTACCTGGGGAAGTAATGGCCTGCTGTATGGCCTTACTACTTATGGCGGGCAGTACAACAACGGTGTGTTGTTTTCGTTCGATCCTAAAAGCCTTGTTTATAAAGTACTTTACCAATTCAACGGCACCGATGGCGCCAACCCTACCGGGGGATTAACTGCAGGCAGCAACGGCAAATTGTATGGGCTTACCCAACTGGGTGGTGTAAATGAAGACGGCGTTTTATTCTCTTTCAATACCCTTACAGGCCTATATAAAAAGCAGGCTGATTTTGATGAAGCCAGTGGTGCCTACCCCGAAGGCAGCCTGACAAAAGGCCCTGATGGATTGCTGTATGGTGCCACCGCATTTGGTGGTGCAGATTGGTGGCAGGCGGGTTCTATTTTCCGCTATAACCCTGCAAAAGACACCCTCGGACACCTGTATTACTTCAATGCATCTGATGTCAGCGGCTATGGTGCAGTAGGAAGCTTCACCTTTATGCCCGATGGTAAATTGTTTGGTGCTACCAGTGATGGCGGTACCAATGGCGGCGGTGTGATCTTTCGTTTCGACCCCGTGCGCTCCCGGTACAAAGTGTTGTACAACCTGGCGGAGCAGGGTGGAGTGGAGCCTGCCGGTGGCCTGGTGGCTTCAGGCGATGGAAAACTGGTGGGCATTACCCGCCGGGCTAATACCAATGATCATGGCGGCATCTTCACGTTCGATCCTGCTACTTTAAGCTTTACCAACCTGTATGCTTTTGCTGCTACAGATGGCTACGATCATGCAGGCGCTTTGTGCCTGGGTACCGATGGCCGCATGTATGGCGTGGCACCCTTTGGTGGTAGTACAGAGTACGGTACGCTCTTCACCTTCAACAAGGCCACAAAAGTATTTTCCAAACTCAAAGAATTTGATGAAGCGCCTGATGGTATGTATCCTGTTGCTGCACCGGCACCGCATACCGACGGCCTGCTGTATGGCAGTACTGTTAATGGTGGTCATTATGGTAAGGGTGTTATTTATGCCTTCAACCCTGCCAGCCAAACTTACCAAACAGTATTTCGCTTTTCACAGGAGCATGGACAGTATATGGGCGCCGCATTTACCCGAGGTACTGGCGGTAAATTGTATGGTATGTTAAGCAGTGGCGGGGCTAATGGGTCAGGACAGATTTTTTCCTTCGACCCTGCAGGCAAGGTGGTGCAGGTGCTGTATAATTTCGACTATGCCAATGGTGCGTACCCTGAAGGTGCTTTGTTGCCTGCAGATGGCGGCGGGATGTTTGGCGTTACAACTGCCGGTGGCACTGCCAATGCCGGTACCGTATTTCAGTTTGACCCTGCGACGCTTGTATATACCGCAAAGGCATCCTTTGATGGTACCAATGGATCGATGCCCATGGATGGCTTGACCCGCGGAGCCAACAACAAGCTGTATGGCATTACCCAGTTGGGTGGTGCAGCCAACCTGGGTACGCTGTATGCTTTTGATCCTGCAGCGGGCAGCATCAGCAAGCTGTTTGAATTCAGCGGCAGCAATGGCGCCAATCCGCTCCGTGGACTGGTACTTGCCGCCAATAAAAAGTTGTATGGAACTACTCCCAGTGGTGGAAAAAACAACCTGGGCGTGCTTTATTCATTCGACCCGGCGAGTAGCCAGTTTGCAGTACTCTTTCACTTTGATGGCCCCAATGGCGCACATCCTTCCGGCAGGCTGAGCCTGGGTGCCGATGGAAAAATGTACGGCGTAACCCGCGAAGGTGGCGTAAAGGGAAAAGGTGTTGTATTTGTATTGGATCCTGCAACAGGCAGCGTTGCCAAAACAAAAGACTTTGATGGCAGCGGAACGGCAAATTCAATTACCAGTGCATTGTCGGAGTACTGCAGCCAGCTTACCGCTTTCTACCGCGACCAGGATGGTGATGGCTATGGTGCTGGATCGCAAACCCTGCTTGCCTGCAGTGTGCCTCCCGGCTATGCTGCCAACAATACGGATTGTAACGATGCAGTAGCTGCCATTCATCCCGGCGCAACAGAAATTTGTGGTAATGGCATTGATGATAATTGCAATGGCCAGGTAGACGAGCAGTGCGGCTCCTTGCACCTGTCGGTAGTATCAACCATGACGGTAAAGGAACAGGACGGACAGGCAAAGCTGGTGTTTCAATTGAGCCAGCCTGCAACCAAGGAGATCAAACTGCATTACCGCACCGAGTCGGGAAGTGCCAAGGCTGGCCTTGACTTCGCCTCAAGGGCAGGTCTTATTAAGTTACCCAAAGGCAGTTCTTCTGTTACCGTTTTCATACCGGTATACCGCGACCAGCAAACCGAAGAGGATGAGAACTTCAAAGTGTATTTGTTTGATCCCAAGGGTGTGACCCTGGATCAAACGATGGTGCGCATCACCATTCGCGATAAATCGGCACAGCCAAGTGGAAATTTTGCCGCGCCTGGTTTGAGGCCAGCTGGGATCATGGAGGAAGGTGCACCTGCTGTTACCGCCTATCCCAACCCTTCGGCAACCGGCTTTCAACTGGTGCCATCTTTCAAGGGCAGCGGCCCGGTGACCCTTACGGTATCGGATGCCACAGGCAAGATCATCGAAGTGCGGCGTGGCCTGCCTGCTGCACAACCTATCCGGATTGGTGCGCAATATCATCCCGGTATGTACCTGGTAGATGTTGTGCAGGATGGTGTTTCGGTAAGGCTGAAATTGTTGAAACAAGCGCAATAGCATGCTTGTTTCTAAAAGCAAAATTTTACTGCACGAACAGTTTTTGTAGTTATGCTGTTAGATAGCAAAAAAGGATGTTGCATGGCAACATCCTTTTTAAATTGGTGCCTCTTAAAGGCCTACTTCACTTCATACATATGTACTACAAGTTAAATACGTATAAATCCTTATTTGTAGTGAACGAATAGGTGTTTACTTTTACACTTTAATTGGAAGACAGGTAAATGTTTTCCTTTAGTGACGGTAAAAATAAAAAGACATTAAAATCAATTTTTATCCGCTTTCAAATGGTGATTTTCTGCGCACAACAGGAACGCTCCCGCCTCACCCACTTACATGCTCAACCGAAACTTTATAACAAGCACTAACCTTTCAATATTGCTTCTGGCAAAATCCAATTAATTCTATAATCATGAACCTATCCCGTGTGTTTTGCTGCTTTACGTGGCCCGGAAAGCTTTTGCCTTTATGTGTCTTTGTATGCATCTGTTGTGTTTGAGCCTATAGCATACCCCGGTAAAAAATGACCCAATCTGAATTGCCCATTTCAAAACGACCGGCATCAACCCACCATCAAAAGATATTTGCCATGAAATTTATTTGTACCCTGTTATGTTTTTGTTGTGCCTTATGGAGTAATGCGCAACAGTTTTACGGAGTGTCCGATTATAAGGGCGGCACTGTGTTTTTGTACGATAATGCTACTTCCGCTATTGCTACTGTTTACAAAACCGAAGTGCAGGCTGTGATGCCTACAGGCAGCCTTACAAAGGGCGCTGATGGAAGGCTCTATGGTATTGCTGCCCAGGGCGGCGCGGAAGGCGCCGGAGGCATCTTTGTTTTGGATGCCTTTAGCGGGAGTTACCAGTTGTTGTACACCTTTAGCCAGCAGGACGCGGGGCAGCCTACCGGCGAATTGGTGCTGGCAGGTGATGGTAAATTGTATGGCCTGTTTGCCAGTGGCGGTAACAATGGAAATGGTTACATGTTTTCCTTTGATCCCAAAACAAAAGTATTTGCTGGTCGCTATCATTTTGATAGCGCTAATGGCAGCAGTCCGGTAGGTGGATTGGTGATGCACAGCAATGGCAAGTTGTATGGTGTGACGCAGGCTGGCGGTAACGAAGATCTGGGAGTACTGTTTTCTTTTGATCCCAATACCGGTACCTATGCCAGGCTGCAGGATTTCTCACTTGCAACCGGTGCATATCCTGCCACCAGCCTGGTGCTGGCCAAGGATGGTTCGCTGTATGGCGCTACTGCAATGGGTGGTACAGAAGATACACATGCGGGTGGCATCTTTCGCTATGTTGCCGCTACCAACCGGCTCAGCCACCTCTTTTATTTTCGTTGGGATAACAAACTGGGCTCCGATCCTGCAGGCGGGTTAACGGTAGGAACCGATGGCCAGTTGTACGGCGCAACGCAACGTGGCGGCGCCAGCAATGAAGGCGTACTTTTCCGCTTCAATACGGCCAGCAAAACGTACAACAGCCTGTACAGCTTTGCTACTGAAACAGGCGGCAAGCCTACCGGTAACCTGCTGTTTCATGAAGGCAGGCTTTACGGACTTACCCAGGCTGGAAATACTTATGACAATGGCGGCTTGTTTGCTTTTGATATTGCCAGCAGCAGTTACGCAAACCTTTATGCCTTGAAGGCACAGGATGGCATCTATCCCAAAGGTGGCCTTACCCTTGCAGGCACCACCCTTTATGGAGTGGCGCCATATGGTGGTGCCGATTACGGGACCTTATTTTCTTACAACCTCCCAACGGCAGTATTCCATACTGTCAAAACTTTTGAAGAAGCCCCCAATGGTATCAACCCGGTTGCCGATCTGACCCGATATACCGATGGCCTATTGTATGGCGCTACTACCGGTGGTGGTAGCGGTGGCCGGGGCGTTATCTTTTCATTTAACCCGGTTACAAAAAAGTACCAGTCCCGCTACCGCATGGATGCCACCCTTGGGCAGTATATGGCCAGTGGGTTTACTGTAGGTGCCGATGGTAAGTTGTACGGCATGCTGAGCACCGGAGGAGCCAACAGCGCTGGGCAGATATTTTCTTTTGATCCTGTTCATAATAATGCAACTCCGGTCTTTCAATTTTCAGAAGCTGGTGGCGCTTATCCCGATGGCAGCCTGCTGCGGGGTGACGATGGTGCTTTTTACGGAACTGCCAACAGCGGCGGTGCCAACGGGCAGGGGGCCCTATTCCGCTTCCAGCCTGCAACGGGCATCTTTACCCGCCTGCTGTCCTTTTCGGGCGCCGATGGTGCCAATCCGATTGACGGCCTGACCATGGGTGCCGGAACCAGGCTTTATGGGGTTACCCAATGGGGCGGAGCGCACAACCTGGGAGTCCTTTATGCTTTTGATCCTGCAACAGGCACCACCAAGAAATTGTATGATTTTGACGGTGCCACCGGTAGCAATCCCCTGCGCAGGGTAGTGATGGGCCACGACAATAAACTGTATGGCACTACGCCTGCAGGCGGCAAGTACAACAAAGGGGTACTCTTTTGCTTTGACCCTAAGTTGGGAACCTTCACGGTTCTGTTTCATTTTGACGGCAACAAGGGTGCCCATCCATTTGGCCGGCTTGCTATGCGGGAAGATGGACGCCTGTACGGTTTTACCCAAAAAGGTGGCATCAGCGATTCCGGTATCATCTTCAGGTACGATCCTGCTGATGGCGCAACCAAAAAGCTGAAAAGCTTTGTACATTCCGGAACCGCCAACCCTGCCAGTGCAGGTCTTACCCAGCATTGTACCAGCCCTGCAACTTTTTACCGCGATGGAGATGGTGACGGCTTTGGTACCCCAGCCTATAGCATACAGGCCTGCAGCGCACCCGCTGGATTCGTGAGCAATCATCTGGATTGCAACGATGCTGCGCCTTCTATAAAACCTGGTGCTGTAGAAATATGCGGCAATGGTGTGGACGACAACTGTAACGGCCTGGTAGACGAAACCTGCACCACTACTTCCCGCACGGAGCAGGGGCGCAATGCACCTGCAATTGCTGAAATGCTTGCTTTGAGCCTTGACGCTTATCCCAACCCTTCTGCCACCGAGTTCCGCCTGTCGGTAAAGGCTGGCAGTACGGAAAAGGTATCGCTCAGGGTGTTGGATGGAGCTGGCAAACAGGTGGAGGTATTCCAGAACCTGCAAACAGGGAAAGTGCTGACCCTTGGCCGCAATTATACACCCGGTTTTTACCTGGTGGAGTTAAGACAAGGCGACCGGCTCGTTAAATTAAAACTGATCAAACAGGGACAATAAAAAGAAAGGGCGGTGATCATCACCGCCCTTTCTTTTTCTTTTTTACTTACCGGCAGCCCTTAGCCGGATGATGATGCCTGCATCAAACGTAGCAAAAGAATTGGCGATTTCTGTTTTGATGGGATTGGTGATACCTGGTACCGTGATATCATCACCTTCGCCGGAGCCGAAATTGGCGTGGTACTGCGCCTGCACAAAGGGTGCTATCAGCGCACCGGTTTTGAACAGGAGCCCAAATTTGGGTGCGATGCCAAAATAGGTTTGGCCTTCATCGGTATCCAGTACCAGGGTGTTGCCCGAGTTTATTTCGGTAAATACGCGGTGTAGGTAAAGCCCGGCATCTGCGCCGATATAAGGTTGTATGCCGTTGTCTTTGCCAAAATAATATTCCAGGGTGCCCAATACCGGGGTAATGGTGTTGGCCGTGCGGATGGTGCCGGGGTTGGTGCCGCCAATCGGCCGCTCGTCATACGACTTGGGATAGCTGCGCACCGTTGCGCCGATGGCTATTCTTTGGCCTACCAGCAATTTTATCTGGGCGCCGCCGCCCCACAGGTTTTGATCGTCGCCCGTGAGGTAGGAGGCCTGGCCGCCCAACATCAGCTGCCCAAAAGCGGCGGGTGCAGCCAGCAGCAAGCAGCAGGCGCCAAGCAGGGAAATGGTAAGTTGCTTCATATTGCAAAGTTTTCTCAAATATAATCTTCCTGTGTAGCAAGTACTAGCCGGCAAAAGCATACATGGTTAAACTGTGACCGGGGATGTTAGCAAAATCCGGTTCACCTTATTGTGCTGGGTTTTAACTTGCGGCCATGCAACAGTACCACGACCTGCTCCGCCACATCCTGGATAACGGGGTGATTAAAAGCGACCGTACCGGCACCGGCACGCAAAGTGTGTTTGGCTACCAGATGCGTTTCGACCTGCAAAAAGGCTTTCCGTTGGTAACCACCAAGAAAGTGCACCTCAAAAGCATTATCCACGAGCTGTTGTGGTTTTTAAAGGGCGAAACCAATATCGCTTACCTGAAGGAGCATGGCGTTCGTATTTGGGACGAATGGGCCGATGCCAACGGCGAGCTGGGTCCGGTTTATGGCAAACAATGGCGTAGCTGGGAAGGTGCCGGTGGCAAGGTGGTGGACCAGGTTTCCGACCTGATCCGGCAAATAAAAACCAACCCGGACAGCCGCCGCATGATTATTTCGGCCTGGAATGTTGCCGACCTGACGGAAATGGCCCTGATGCCCTGCCATGCCCTGTTCCAGTTTTACGTGGCCAATGGCAAACTCAGCTGCCAGCTATACCAGCGTTCGGCAGATGTATTCCTGGGCGTGCCTTTCAATATTGCCTCTTATGCTTTGCTGACGATGATGATCGCGCAGGTATGCGGACTGGAGCCCGGCGAGTTTATTCATACGTTTGGCGATGTGCATATTTACAGCAACCACATGGAGCAGGTACAACTTCAGCTATCCCGTCAGCCTTTTGCTTTGCCCACTATGCGCATCAACCCCGAAGTGAAGGATATTTTCAGCTTCCGGTTTGAAGATTTTACCCTCGAAAATTACGAGTCCCATCCTGCCATCAAGGCCCCAGTGGCGGTGTGAGTAGGGCAGCTGCCGGAAACTGTTTCCGGCCTGCTGCAATCGGAACCTTGAAACCTGCATATTTTCCAAAGAACACTATCCATGGATGCCCCTTTGATCAGTTTTGTTGTAGCCGCCGATGAAGGCAATGTTATTGGTAAAGACAACCAGTTGCCCTGGCACCTGCCCAACGACTTGAAGTATTTCAAGAACATTACCTGGGGAATGCCCATCCTTATGGGACGCAAAACCTATGACTCTATTGGTAAGCCTTTGCCCGGCAGGAAAAATATCGTGATTACCCGCAGCATGAATTGGCAGCAGGATGGGGTAGCAGTGGTGCATTCGGTAGCAGATGCGCTAAAGCAGGCTGCTGAAGCAGGTGTCCGTGAAATTTTCGTGATTGGCGGCGCCGAAATTTTCCGCACGGCATACCCACAGGCTTCGCGGCTTTATCTTACCCGTGTGCACCACTGCTTTGAAGGCGATGTGTTTTTGCCGCCGGTAGATGAAAACAGCTGGCAACTGGTAAAGGAAGTGCCCTGTGCTGCGGATGAAAAAAATGCTTACGCCCACACCTTCCAGGTATGGGAAAAAAAGCAGTGACACATCCGGTTTCATAATCTTCATTTCAAATCCATTTCCTTTTGTACTCTTCTTTCAGGCTTGCCCGAAAGTACCTGCACTATTACCGCACCGCCATGAATGGCAAAGGGCATGGCATGCATTCGCCTTTTGTTTTCCAGTTTATTGTAAAGGTGCTGAACAACGGGCAAGGTTATACTCCGCCGCCAGCTGTGGAAGCTTTGCGACGAACTATGCGAAAAGACAACCGGGCTTTGCCGCCTAATGATTTAGGGGCCGGTTCGAGGGCAGGAGCCATGGAACAGTTGGTGGTAAAAAGAATTGCCCGTACTGCTTTGATGCCTGCCCGGTACAGCCATTTGTTGTACCGCATGGTTCACCATTACCAGCCAACGCAAATACTGGAGTTGGGTACCTCGTTGGGTATTACAACAGCTTACCTGGCCCTGGCCAATGCCAATGCAAAGGTGTATACCATTGAAGGCAATCCTTCCATCAGGCAGGTGGCAGTAGATAATTTCAAGCAGTTGGGTGTGCCGCAAATCCAATCTGTTGCAGGAGCTTTCGACGACTGCCTGCCGGCCATTTTACAGGAAATGAAAAAGGTGGATTTTGTGTTGGTTGATGGCAATCACCGGTACGAACCCACGCTGAAATATTTTCAACAGCTGCTGCCTTTCTGCCATAACGATACCTTCCTGGTATTTGATGATATTCACTGGAGCAGCGAAATGGAACGTGCTTGGGAAGCCATCAAAACAGATCCGCGGGTGCGCTGTACCATCGACCTGTTCTTCCTGGGTATTGTATTATTCCGCAGCGAGTTTCGGGAGCGGCAGGATTTTGTGATCCGCTACTGATAGTGGATGAAAAGCTTTTCCCTAGTTTTTCAGGTGTTGCATTTTCCTGATGTCTGAGTAATTCCTGTTGTTCAATATAACTGTGGCGTTCTTCATCCTGCATCCATTTACCTCATTCATTTGCTTTACCTTCAACGCGTCAATTTACAGACTATGATCATAGGGGTTTTGCGCGAGCCGGCACCTGAAACAAGGGTGTCCTTATTGCCGGAAGGGGTTGCGGCTTTGACCAGGAAGGGACAAACCGTTTGGGTGGAATCCAGCGCGGGCCAGCAGTCATTTGCATCGGATGAAGACTACCGCAACGCAGGTGCGCAAATAGGCAGTGCAACCGAAATCCTGGACAGCGCTGCCCTTGTGTTGAGCATGCACCCGCCACGGCAATCCATTAAAACTGGAACGGTCCTTATCGGCGTTTTTCAACCCCTATATCAACAACAGCTCATGGCTGCATGGGCAGCCTCTGGTCTTACCGTCTTCAGCCTCGATATGCTGCCCCGCACTACAAGGGCGCAGGCTATGGATGTACTGTCCTCGCAAGCCAATATTGCCGGTTACAAGGCGGTGCTGCTGGCAGCTCAATTGTACCCCCGCTATTTCCCCATGTTCATGACGGCCGCCGGTTCGGTTGCACCTGCAAAGGTGTTGGTTTTGGGTGCCGGCGTGGCAGGCCTGCAGGCGGTAGCCACTGCCCGCAGGCTGGGCGCCGTGGTGGAAGTATTTGATACCCGCCCTGCGGTAAAAGAAGAAGTGCAAAGCCTGGGTGCCAAATTCATCGAAGTTGAAGGCGCTGCCGATGCATCAAGGGCTGGCGGCTATGCAGTGGAGCAATCCGAAGCCTACCTGCAACGGCAGCAGCAACGTATTTCCGATAGCATTGCCAAAGCCGATGTGGTGATTACCACCGCACAGATTCCGGGTAAAAAAGCACCCGTGCTGATACAGGAGGACATGCTGCGCAGGATGCGTTCCGGGTCAGTTGTAATTGATCTTGCCGCTGCAACAGGCGGCAATACACCTTTTACCCAAAACAACGAGGCGGTTCATTTCAACGGCGTATCCATTGTAGGCAATAGCAACCTTGCTGCATCCATGCCTGCCGATGCCTCCAAATTGTACGGAAAGAATATCACCAATTTCCTGTCCCTGCTCTTTAATAAGGAAGGCGGCCTGCACCTGAACTGGGAAGACGACCTGGTGAAAGGCGCCTGCATTGCGCATGAGGGTGCAGTGGTGAATGAAAGAGTAAAAAGCCTGATTTCAGAAGCGGTTTAAAAGACCATGGGCCATGGTCAATTGTCCATGGTCGCAACACACAAATATGCAATACACCATCAACTGGCTGGCGGCAAACCAGCAAACCATCTACATTGTTATCCTGATGATCTTCGTAGGTATTGAAGTCATTGGCAGGGTGCCCAGCGTTTTGCACACGCCTTTAATGAGCGGCGCCAATGCCATTCATGGCGTTGTGGTGGTAGGAGCCATTATTGTGATGGGGCAGGCAGATCCTGATAATATTTTTGCGCTGCTACTTGGCTTTGTTGCCGTGGTGCTGGGTACGCTCAACGTGGTGGGGGGCTTTATGGTTACCGACCGCATGCTGGAAATGTTCAAAGGCAAAAGACAAAAGAAATAAACAGCTGCCTGCATTTCAACAGTAAGGTAACCATTGCTGTAATAGTGTTTCCCTTAGTAGTTTGATCCTGTTTGCATCCTAAATGAATACGGTTTAGTCAATGGATAGTTTACTCATCATCGTTTATATCATCAGTTCCGTATCCTTTATCATCGGCCTGAAAATGCTGGCCCATCCCGAAACTGCCCGGCAGGGCAACTGGGTGGCAGCTGGCGGCATGGGGCTCGCCATACTGGGTACTATTTTCCTGTACCAGAATGAGCAGGGTGCCTTCCTCCACAACAAGGTTTGGATCTTTGCGGGCTTACTGGTGGGCGGCGCCATTGGTACCGTATCGGCAAAAAAGGTACAGATGACTGCCATGCCCGAAATGGTGTCCCTTTTCAATGGCATGGGGGGCGCCTGTGCTGCGCTGATCTCTATTGCGGAGTTCAACCATTTTGCTTCCACCGACTTTACCTTCCAGATTCACGAAGCCTACCAGAATGCAGATTCTATAGATGAAGCAACCTTGGTGCTGCCGGTACGCATGGGCATCATGGTTACCGTACTCATTGGATTGATCATCGGCTCTGTTTCTTTTGCCGGTTCCATCATAGCCTGGGGCAAACTCAATGGCAAGATTCCCGATAAGGTGTTCAAAGGCCAGCATATTGTAAACCTGGTGATCCTTGGACTGATCGTAGTTCTGGGTGCAACCCTGTTGTATAATATCTACGCGCAGTTTGTGGTTTCTTCTGGTGACATTGGTACCCTGAGTGCCGTAAACCTGTTCAACAAGATCCGGATCAGGCTGCCCCTTTCTGTATTTGTATTGTTCTATATCATCCTGTTGCTGGCACTGGCCTACGGGGTAATGTTTGTACTGCCCATTGGGGGCGCCGACATGCCGGTAGTTATTTCCCTGCTCAACTCCTTTACCGGTGTAGCCGCAGCCTGTGGTGGCTTCCTGTACGAGAACAATGCCATGATGACCGGTGGTATACTGGTAGGTGCCGCAGGTACCCTGCTCACCATCATGATGTGTAAGGCCATGAACCGGTCGCTGAAGAATGTGCTGATAGGTGCGTTTGGCGGCAGCACGGTGGCTGCTGCAAGCGGGGCAGAAGAGCAGGGCAGTTTTAAAGAGATCAGCCTTGCCGATGCCGCCGTTGTACTGGGTTATGCTAACAAAGTAATGATCGTTCCCGGTTATGGTCTTGCTGTAGCGCAGGCCCAGCATGCCTGCCACGAGTTGGAAAAACTGCTGGTGGAAAGAGGCGTGGATGTAAAATATGCCATCCACCCCGTTGCAGGCCGTATGCCCGGGCATATGAACGTATTGCTGGCAGAATCGGATGTGGCTTACGAGAAACTTGAAGAAATGGAGGTGGCCAATGAAGCATTTCCAACAACGGATGTAGTATTGATATTGGGTGCAAACGACGTTGTGAACCCTGCCGCCAAAACGGACCCTGCATCTCCCATCTATGGTATGCCCATACTGGATGTGGAACTTGCCAAAACGGTAATCGTCAACAAGCGGAGCATGAAGCCAGGCTATGCCGGCATCGAAAACGACCTGTTCTTCCGCCCCAAGACCTCCATGCTTTTTGGTGATGCCAAAAAAGTATTGCAGGATTTAATTGCGGAGATCAAGAATATATGAGTGGTTGGTGAGTGGTGAGCAGGTTTTTCCAGCCCTCATAAACCGATGTTGTTTTTACTACCCGAATTTTTCTCATGCTTCGGAAAGGTTCTGCTGTTGGCCCAATCATTTGTATGGAAAAAGGAACTGGATTTTTAGAACAATAAACCGTGCATTTTCCTTTTTTAGATGTGTACGCACCGTGCTAGATACCTTAGTTTATCCCGGTATCAAATAATTCCAGCCAACAGTCCGTTCACAAAACTCATTGCCACTCGCCCATCACACATCACCATTCACTTATCAAGCATCCCTCATGGCCACAGTACCTGCCGCATTGATTCATTCCCTGGAGCAGCTGCCCCATTTCGATAAGGAAGCTTTTATTGCCGTGCATGCCGCTGAGGAAAAGGTGACCAGTGTGCGCATCAACCCGGTGAAGTTTGGTTTGGAAGATGTAGCGCATTTTAGTGGCGTACAGCTAACCAATACAAATCCTGTTGCTGTCCCCTGGTCCCAATATGGTTTTTACCTGCCACAGCGGCCTTCATTTACATTCGATCCGCTGTTCCACGCAGGGTGTTACTATGTGCAGGAAGCTTCCAGCATGTTCCTGGAGCAGGCCCTTTTGCAACATGGCCAGTTGGAACAGGACCAAAAAGTACTGGATCTTTGTGCCGCACCTGGCGGCAAGAGTACCCATATACAGTCGCTGATCAGTGCGGGAAGCCTGCTGGTGAGCAATGAAGTGATCAAAGCACGGGCGGGTATACTGAAGCAAAACCTTACCCGGTGGGGTGCCGCAAATACCGTGGTCACCAATAACGACCCACAGCATTTTGCACGCCTTGCCGGCTTCTTTGATATCATGGTGGTGGACGCGCCCTGCAGTGGCAGCGGTCTTTTCCGCCGCGATCCGCAGGCCATCAATGTGTGGAGCGAAGATGCCGTGCAGCTTTGTTGCGGCCGCCAGCGCCGTATCCTTGCCGATGCCCTGCCAGCGCTCAGGTCCGGTGGGTTGTTGGTTTATTCCACCTGTTCCTATTCCGCCGAAGAAGATGAAGCTATCGCCGACTGGCTGGTGCAGGACTGTGGCATGGAGCCCCTCCAACTGGAAGTGCCTGCCGAATGGCAGATTGTGACCACCTCGGCACCTGCCAGCGGTCCAAAGGGTTATCGCTTTTTTCCGGATAAAACAAAGGGCGAAGGGTTTTACCTGGCCTGCTTCCGCAAAAAAGCGGTTGATGATACCCGTTATAAAACGGCTAAACCAGAAAAGGCCAGTGCCAAAGAAGTAGCTGCACTTGCTACCTGGCTCGACACCAGCCAACTGGAAGTGCTGAAAGAAGGTTTCCTGTATGCCCTTCCAGCGCATTTGCTGGAAGCTTACAGCATGGTTAAGGCCAACCTCTATGTGCAGCAAGCAGGTATCCGGCTGGGAGAGGTGATGAAGGACAAACTGGTACCCGACCATGCGCTGGCCTTAAGTGGCCTGTTGCACGACGATGTGCCGGGAACCGACCTCTCGCTTGAAGATGCCATCCGTTATCTCCAGCGCCAGGATCTTTCTTTTGTGCCGGAAAAAAGAGGCTGGCAAACCGTGCGGTACAAGGGCCACGAACTGGGCTGGATCAATGCACTGGGCAACCGGCTGAACAACTACTATCCGAAAGAGTTGCGCATTTTGAAGCAGGGCGGCCCCGATCAGTAAAAGGCAGACGCCTTTTTGCCAGATGTTAAAACTGGCAAAGGTATTGCCGCCACTTGCTCCTGAAATCTGCAATCCCTAATCTGAAATCCTTAATTTGCACACCCGCCATCCGGCGCTACCACCGAAAGAAATTTGTAACAATGAAAAAGACTTTGCTCGCTTTGGGAATGTGGCTGTTTGCCCTGGCTGCATCTGCACAGGAGGTGTTGGTACAGAGCAATGATAAGGGCATGTATGTGCCCCATACCGTTAGCCCCAAGGAAAACTTTTACTCAATTGGCCGCCTGTATGCTATATCACCTAAAGACATTGCCGCTTTCAACGGGGTGGATATGGCCAGTGGCCTGAGCGTGGGACAGGTGATTAATGTACCCCTTACTTCCGCCAATTTTTCCCAAACCAATGAGAACGGCACCCCCGTTTACTACCTGGTGGGTGAAAAGGAAGGCCTGTACCGGGTGAGTGTTAAAAACAACAAGGTTCAGATGGCCAGCCTGCGCAAGTGGAACAAACTGGCATCGGATAATATTGCGACGGGTCAGAAGCTGATTGTGGGTTATATCCAGTCCACCGGGCTGCCTGCAACCCCTGCCAGCACCGTGGCCGCACAACAACCCGCTGCAAAACCACAGGAAGCGCCCAGGCAAACTGTGGCCAGTAACCCCGAACCGGTAAAGCCGGCACAGCAAACCCGTGAAGTTGCCCGGCAGGACCCGCCTGCCGAAGTAAAAGTTCGGGAAAATGCCGGCAACAAACCGGCTCCGGTAGCACCGAGGCCGCAGGAGGCAGCGCAGCCTGCCCGCCAGCTGAGTACCCCGGGTTCCGGGTATTTCAAAGGCCAGTTTGAGGCGCAGAGCCGCACCCAGAATGCCGGTAAGGACCTGACACTTTCCGCAGGTATTTTCAAAACCTCCTCGGGCTGGCAGGACGGAAAGTTTTATGCCCTCATGGACGGGGTAGAACCCGGCACCATTGTGCGGATTGTAAATCCTGGCAACAATAAAGTGGTGTTTGCCAAAGTGCTGGGTGAAATGAGCGGCATCCGCCAGAATACCGGTTTGGATATACGTATTTCCAATGCCGCAGCCGCAGCCCTGGAAGAAGGGGATGGGGAGAAGTTTGTGGTTCGGGTGAACTATTAGCCCAGCCCTAACCCCTCCCGGTGGGAGGAGCTTTAAACTCCGAAGATTGATTTAGTACTACTGGTAAAGTATCAAAAAGCCCGCACCTGTTATTGGTTGCGGGCTTTTTGATGGGGTTTATTTAAGCAGGCATGTGTTTCATGCAGAGCTAGAGGAGGAGCGGGGCGCAGATTTAAACCACAGAAAGCACTTCGCGTCCTTTGCACCGCTGCGTCCTTTGCGTGCAATAATCTTGTTCCTTATGACTTTCGATACCCACGCAAAAAGTCGCCTACCTGCATGCGCTTTTTCCCTTCCAGTTGCAATTCCTGCACTGCTATCCAGCCATCGGTGCAGGCAAAACGCAGGTAGGTTTTGCCATCAGTGTCAGGGCGGCCAGGTTCCTGGCTAGTACTTCCTTCTTTCATTTCAACGGCATATACTTTCAGCACCTTGCCATCCAGTTGTGTAAAGGCGGCCGGGTAGGGGGCAAGGCCCCTGATGTGGTTGTACACTGCCGATACAGGCTGGTTCCAGTTGATGCGGCAGGTATCGGAAAAGATTTTTGGTGCATGCCTGATGGAAGCTTCATCGGCAATGGTTTGCTGCGGTGTTTCTTCCAGGGTACCGTGGGCCAGGGCTTTTACAGTTTTTACCAGCAGTTCGGCACCCACCATTTTCATTTTGTCGTGCAGGGTGCCTGCAGTTTCCGTTTCTGTGATAACAATACGTTCCTGCAACAGGATATTACCGGTATCAATGGCGTGCTGGAGTTTAAAGGTGGTTACACCGGTTTCCTTTTCGCCATTGATGATGGCCCAGTTGATGGGTGCAGCACCCCTGTATTGGGGCAGCAGCGATCCATGCACATTAATGGTGCCCATGGCGGGCATGCTCCACACCACCTCGGGCAGCATCCGGAAGGCCACTACCACTTGCAGGTCGGCTTCAAGGGCTGCCAGTTCCTGCAGGAACTCGGGGTTTTTCAGCTTTTCAGGCTGCAGTACGTTCAGGCCTTTTTCAACGGCGTATTTCTTTACCGCGCTTTGCTGGAGTTGCATGCCGCGGCCGGCAGGTTTGTCGGGAGCGGTAATAACGCCTGCAATAGTGCAGCCGGCTTCTACCAGTGCATGCAGGGAGGCTACTGCAAACTCGGGTGTGCCCATAAATACGATTCGTAAGTCTCTGAAATCTCTCATCGCTGTTTTGTTCTGTGTGTTGTATTGCCTTATTTGGATACAGGGCTGGTATTATTTGAAATCGGGGTACAGCAGGTATTTTTTCCTGATCTCCCTGAACCTTGCCAGGGCAGGTTCCCAGCTTTTCCTGATCTCGGCTTCGCTCTTGCCTGCCTTTATTTGTTGCATCAGGGTATGGGTGCCTGCCAGGTTGTTGAAAAAGGCTTCCGCATCATTGCCGCTCTTGGGTAGGATAAAAAACTTGCTTTTATCCGGGAAAAGCCGGTAGGCTTCCAGCAGGTATTTCAACTGTATTTTGTTGTCCATCTGCTTCAGTACTTCCTCGGGAGTGCCGGCAAGGTTCCATCCGTAGCACTGCTTGCCATAAGGTTTCGACTCCCTGGCATAATCCCTTGGTTGGGGCACAAAAGCGTACATGGTCTTAGGCAGGTCGGGGTGGCCAAAGATCTGGAAAGGCTTCTCCGTACCACGCCCTTCGCTCAGCGTAGTGCCTTCAAAAAAACAGGTGGATGGATACCAGTAAATGCTTTGGATTTCCGGCAGGTTGGGCGAGGGGTTTACCGGCAGCACGTACTTGCTGCTATGGGTATAATTGCCGCAGGGAATAACCGTGAGGCCGAAATATTTAGCGCCGGGCGGATAGGTGGCCGCCAGCACATTTTGGGTATAGGCATCCATGGCTTCCTTGCCCAGCCAGCCTTCCTCCAGTAGCATTTTGGCGTACTCGCCAATGGTCATGCCGTATACCACCGGCACGGGCTGCATGCCCACGAATGATTTGTATCTGGGTTCCAGCACGGGGCCGTCCACATAAAAGCCATTGGGGTTGGGCCGGTCCAGCACCATCAGGGGGATGTTGTACTGGATGGCTGCTTCCATATAATCCTGCAGCGAGGAGATATAGGTATAAAACCGGACGCCTACGTCCTGGATATCGAAGAGGAGCACATCTACCCCTGCGACATCCTCCTTGGAAGGTTTCCGTTTTTTGCCATACAGGGAAACTACCGGGATGCCGGTTTTTGCATCCACATTGCTCGATACCTTTTCGCCTGCCTCTACCGTGCCCCTAAACCCGTGTTCGGGGCCAAAGATAACCTTCACCTTTACGCCTGCTTCTTTCAGCACATCCACCAGGTGGCGCTTGCCCGCCATAGAAGTTTGGTTGGCAAAAACGGCAACAGTTTTGCCTTTGAGCAGGGGCAGGTAGGCCTGCGTGCGTTCGGCGGCGGGTAAAATGGAATTGTTGGTAGCGATGGTTTTTATGTTTTGGGCAGGCGTTGCCTGGGCTGTTTTTTGCGCACCGCAACCCAGGGCCAAAAGGGCAGATAGGGAGAGGGCGCACAACTTAAGGCAGGAGTTTTGCATCAGCATCAGTTTCCGGGGTTGTAGTGGCTGCTAAAATAGGGAGAAAGCGAGGAGCAGGCGGTGATGAATGACGGATTTATGATTTCGGTTTCCGGTGGTTGTGGAGGAAGGGATGTTTGCTGAATGGAATAGCCTTTTCAAATCCAAAGGCTGAAATCGGCAATCACTCCGTACCTTCCCGCCCTTGAATCTTTCCCTTCGGCCCTGCTTTTGCCCCACCTGGTACGGCAGTTCTGATGGCTTTTGCGCAGGCAAAGGCTGGAACGATACATGAATTTTTACACTTAAAAATTGCACCAACATGCAACAAGTACAAAATGGTGATAAGGTAAGGGTACATTACCATGGCAAGCTGCGCAGCGGCGAAACTTTTGACTCCTCCGAAGGCCGTGAGCCGCTGGAGTTTACCGTAGGTGGTGGCCAGGTAATTCCCGGCTTCGATCAGGGTGTGATGGGAATGTCGGTAGGCGACAAGCGCACCGTTGAAATCGATGTGCAGAACGCTTATGGCGAGAAAAGCTCCGAGATGATCATCGAGTTTCCCAAGAACCAGTTTCCTGAAGACATGAACCCCGAGGTGGGCATGCAACTGATGATGAACAATGGCCAGGGTCAGCAGTTCCCCGTTACCATTGCCGAAGTAAAGGAAGAAAGCGTAATGCTGGATGCCAACCATCCCCTGGCTGGCCAGGAGCTGGTTTTCGATATCGAACTGGTAGAGATCGTTCCTGCTTCCCGGATCATTATGCCTTAATACAAATAGGTTCGAACATAAAAAAGGCGCCCCAAAGGGCGCTTTTTTTGGCGGTACGGGTCAGTCAATATTCATGGTGGATGCCTCCGCCGTCCAGTCCGGCCTTGTGCTTTTTTGCTGTACCCCGGGCAGGTACCAGCCCAGCCAAACCCCGCAGAGCGCCCATCCCGCCAGTGCGTCAAAAAGGTGCGCATAAAGGTCGAAGCTCTGGTACCAGATGTGGTAGGTATAGGGCGCGTTCAGAAAAACGATTGTGCCGGTAAACAGGGCAGCCATAAAATAAGAGCGGAACTGTGGCCTGCGCCACCGGCCCAGGATCCAGCACAACAGGCCAACGGTAAGGATATTGGTTGCCAATCCCCTTGCCATGTTCAGACCCATCCTGGAATTGTTTCGGTGGTGGTACTGAATGCTTACCCAGGGCTTGCCTTCCGCAGCCAGCAACATCTGGTCGTATTCCTGCATACTGGCATTTTCCGGCACGTTGGGCATCAGGTAGCCGCCTGCAGGCAGTTGCTGTTGTTGCAGAAAGTTCAGGATGCTGTCCTGCCGGGAAGTGTATTGCTGGGCAGGCTGGTGGAGGTTGAGCAATCCCCAACTGAGGAACTGCACGATAAAGAGCAGCAGCCCGCCAATGAAGGCTGCAAAGAGGGTTCTTTTCATGATGTTGGTTTGTTTAAAAATAAATGAAATGGCTGAGCTTGTATCTTTTAGCCCGACAATAGCCTTCCTTAGTTATTGAGCAAAAGCAAAGAAATAGGGCGCCGGCTTGCGGCCCTTTATCTTTGCCGCATGTTTGCAGGATACCCTTTCTCCGCCGCCAGCCGCCTGATGCGGTATGTTCAGATCGATACCCAAAGCGATCCACTTTCGCAAAGCCAGCCTTCCACCGAAAAGCAAAAGAACCTGGGTGCACTGCTTGCCGACGAACTGCAGGCGCTTGGACTTACTGATGCCCACCTGGACGAGTACGGTTATGTATACGCAACCTTACCCGCCAATACCGATAAGGCCGTTCCGGTAATCTGTTTCTGTTCGCATGTAGACACTGCCCCCGATGCCAGCGGCACCGGTGTAAAACCCCTCTTGCACGAGGCCTATGACGGCCGCGACCTGGTGCTGCCCGATGACCCGGCCATTGTGTTGCGCCCAACGGAACTGCCTTACCTGAAAACCTGTATTGGTCAGGATATCATCACCGCAAGTGGCACCACCCTGTTGGGCGGCGATGATAAGGCCGGTGTGGCTGCTATCATGGATGCCGTGCAGTACCTGGTGAGCCATCCTGAAATGCAGCATGGTACCATCAAGGTGCTCTTTACGCCCGATGAGGAAGTGGGCCGCGGCACGGCCAGGGTGGACCTGCAAAAGCTGGGTGCTGATTTGGGCTATACCCTCGACGGTGGCGACCGCGGTTCGCTGGAAGATGAAACCTTTAGCGCAGATGGTGTGACCCTTACCATCAAGGGAATTATTACCCACCCGGGCGATGCCAAGGGAAAATTGGTGAATGCCCTGAAGATAGCCGGGGAAATCCTGGCTGCTTTACCTAAAGACAGTTTGTCGCCCGAAACCACCGAAGGCAAAGAAGGTTTTATTCATCCCACCCGGGTTGATGGCCTTTCAGAGCAGTGCACCCTGGAGTTTATCATCCGTGATTTTGTAACTGCAGGCTTACAGGAAAAGGAAAACTTTCTGGAAGGGATCGTACAGGAAGTTTTGCAGCAACACCCCGGTGCAACCTACCAAATGAAAGTAACGGAGCAGTACCGCAATATGAAGGAAGTGCTGGACCTGCACCCGCAGATCATTGCCAATGCAAAAGAAGCCATTCAGCGGGCTGGCTTGCCCCTGAAAATGGAAAGCATCCGCGGTGGCACCGACGGCAGCCGTTTAAGTTTTATGGGCTTGCCCTGTCCCAACCTGTTTACCGGTATGCAGGCCATCCACTCCAAGCGGGAGTTTATTTCCGTGCAGGATTTACACAAAGCCGTTGAAACCATCGTGCACTTGGTGCAGGTGTGGGAAGAGCGTAGCTGAAAGGCTGATTGATAAATAACTGCGTAAGAATGCGGGGAAACCGGAGCGTGCCTTCAGAGCGCTTCCTGTTTCCCCGCTTTATTTAGCCGTCATTTAAATGGAGCTAAAAGGCCATTTAAGGTATCGCTACATGCCCTGATCCTTAGGCGAAACACCCCGGCTGTTCTGCCTTATTGTGGGTATTCCAAATTACTTTCTGTTTTGGGTGGACACAAACCAGCGGCTGCCCGGGCTGTGTCCACACAATCCTGTGGATGTGCGACAATTCAGAATGCATCCGCCTGATTGTCATGCTGCCCTCTGATGGATTTTGTTGTAGGTTGTGGCACCGGTTCTTTTCAACCCTTGCCGCTTTAGCTTTTGTGATTCCTGTACCAGGGTGTGAATGGTCCATGCTTGTTTTTTCGTTGGGTTGTGTTCCTACAGCCTGTGGCTCTTGTCCAGGTTGGTATTACCACGAAACAGCAAACATTTCAAATACACGTCAATCCCGATAAGACTTACCAACCTATAAAACAATGACTATGCTGCGCCCCCTTTACCTATCATGCCTGCTGTTGTTGCTGCAGTCTCTGGTGCTATCAGCACAAAACACTACCGACACCCGGCTGCTATGGCAGCCCGCCATCAGCAAAAATGCCATCGCTTTTATCTACGCCGAAGACTTGTGGGTAGCCAACCCGGATGGGTCTTATCCCCGGAGAATCACCGTGGGTGAAGGTGCCGAGTCCAATCCTGTGTTTTCGCCCGATGGCAGCATGATCGCTTTCACGGGGCAGTACGATGGCAATACCGATGTATTTGTGGTGCCTGCTTCGGGAGGCGTTCCGCGAAGGCTTACCTGGCACCCCGGTGCCGACCTGGTGCGTGACTTTTCGCCCGATGGCAAAAAGATCTTGTTTGCCTCGCAGCGCAACAGCTTTACAAACCGCTACCACCAGCTGTTTACCGTGGATATAAACACCGGTTCCGAGCAGCAGTTGCCCATTCCCAATGCCTATTGGGCTTCTTATAGCCCCGATGGCAGCAGCATTGCCTACACCCCGCTCCAGGACAGGTTTGACCAGTGGAAAAACTATCGCGGGGGCACCATGAGCCGCATCTGGCTGTACAATACCCAAACCCATGCGGTGGTGGAAATACCCAAGCCCCAGGGCGGCGGCAACGATTCTAAACCCGTGTGGGAAGGCAACAAAATTTATTTCCGCAGCGACCGAGATGGCGCTTTGAACCTGTACAGTTATGATATTGGCTCCAAAGCCGTTACCCAAATCAGCAGGTTTGCCGACCTGCCCGTATCGAGCCTGGAAGCAGGGAGCGGTCAGGTAATCTTTGCACAGGGTGGCTACCTCCACCGGTATGATACAGCCACCCGCGCTACCACAAAGCTTCAGGTGGGTGTTGCCGCCGATTTGCTGGATCACCGCTCCAGGTTTGTGAAAGGCGAGCAGCACATCCGCAGCGTCGATATTTCACCCTCCGGCGCCCGGCTGGCAATGGATTACCGGGGCGAAATCCTTACGCTCCCTGCTACAAAAGGCGATGTGTTCAACCTGACCAACACACCGGGCGTACACGAAAAAGATCCCGCCTGGTCGCCCAATGGCAAATACATCGCCTACCTGAGTGATGCTTCCGGCGAGTATGCGCTCCACATCCAAAACCACGATGGCAGCGGCAAGGCGCGGGTTATAGCGCTCAGTGGCTCGGGGTTTTATGCCCACCTGCACTGGTCGCCCGATAGCCGTAAAATTGCTTTTGTAGACAATGGCCGCAAGTTGTATATCGCCGATATCGCCAATGGCAAAACCATCCCCATCGCAGCCGACACCAACTATATTCCCGGGCCTTACCGCGACCTTTTTGGCAGTTGGTCGCACGATGCGAACTTCCTGGCTTATACCACCATTGCCCAAACCAATTTCGAGCGGGCATGGGTGTATTCGGTGGCGGAAAATAAATCCTACCCCGTGAGCGATGCCCTGTCGAATGTAACGGAGCCTACTTTCGACCCTTCGGGAAAATACCTGTACCTGCTGGCCAGCACCGATGCGGGGCCGGTACTCAACTGGTTCGACCAGTCGGGCCAGGATATGGAATCCACCAATGCTATCTACCTCATCACCTTGCAAAAGCAGGTAGTATCGCCTTTTGCCAAAGAAAACGAACAGGAGGAAGCCCGCGACAGTGCCGCCGCAAAGGGGCCCTACAAAGCAGATTCGAACAGTACCAAACTCAGAATAGACTGGGCCGGTATACAAAGCAGGATCGTTCCGCTTCCCGTGCCCAAGGGGCGCTACCGGTCGCTGCAGGTGATGAAGGAGGGCGAGCTCTTTTATCTTGCCGGTGCGCCTCATGATGCAACCCCTGCAACACTCAACCTGTTTAGTTTGAAAAAACGCAAGGAGGAGGTCATCATGCCTGCCGACGGGTATAAAATTGCGGCCAAAGGGGAGAAGACGGTATATCTGAGTAAAGGCAAGTGGGGTACAGCAGCCACGGGGCAGAAGCCTGGCGCCGAGGCCCTGCTGAATACTGCTTCCATACAGGTAAAGGTGGTGCCCAAAGAAGAATGGCCGAACATCTTCAACGAAGCATGGCGCGTAAACCGCGATTATTTCTACGACCCGAACATGCATGGCGTGAACTGGAAGGCCATGAAACAGAAATATGAACCCCTGGTGGCGGATGTAGCCAGTACTGCCGACCTGTACCAGGTCATGCAGTGGATGTTCAGCGAACTATCGGTAGGGCACCACCGCTTTAGTGCCACCGGCGACCGCCGTGTTAATCCAGATACGGTTCCGGGTGGGCTGCTGGGTGCCGACTACGAAGTAAGCAACAACCGCTTCCGGATAAAGAAGATTTATGGCGGGCTAAACTGGTCGCCCGACCTGCGCTCGCCGCTTACCGAACCTGGGGTAAATGTAGCTGTAGGCGATTATATCCTGGAAGTGAATGGCGTGGAGGTAACCGCGGATAAAAATTTGTACAGCTATTTTGAAAATACCGCCGATAAGATTCTAAACCTCACGGTGGCAACGTCGGCCGAAGGAGCCAACAAGCGCACCGTAAAAGTGGTGCCTCTGGCCAGCGAAGCGGCCTTGCGCAACCGCGACTGGGTGGAAGGTAATATCCGTAAGGTGGCTGATGCTACTAACGGACAGGTGGCCTATGTGTATGTACCCAACACTACCACCGAGGGGCATGAATACTTCAAACGCTACTTTTTTCCGCAGGCCAACAAAGCCGCCATCATTGTAGACGAACGGTTTAACGGGGGAGGGCAACTGGCTGATTATTATATCGACCTGCTGAAGCGGCCCGTGCAGTCGTACTGGAAGTACCGCCATGGTAAAGACCAGAAGGCACCCAATGCCTCCATACAGGGGCCCAAGGTGATGCTGATAGATGAAACAGCAGGGTCGGGGGGCGATTACCTGCCTTACCTCTTCCGGCAGGCAGGCCTCGGCACCCTGGTGGGCAAAACCACCTGGGGCGGGCTGGTAGGCATTTTGGGTTTCCCCGAATTTATTGACGGCGGCGCAGTGACAGCCCCCAACCTGGCCTTCTTCAATGAAAACGGATATGGTATTGAAAACGTGGGTACCCCACCCGATGTGGAAGTGGAACAGTGGCCTTCGGAGGTAATTAAAGGACACGACCCGCAGTTGGAAAAAGCTATCCAGATTGTGCTGGATGCATTAAAGAAAAATCCACCGCAGAAAGCTCCTTCGCCGCAGTTGCCTGTGAAGGTAAAACCTTAAGCGTATGGGCAGGTATAGGGGAAAATGACTATAGAAAGCGAGGCTGTTATTGGATAGCTGCCCCACTTCCTTTTGTTATTGCTCCACCTGCTGTTGCAGTCGGCCTTGTTATGGTGGTTGTAATAAACAGCGCAGCGGGTATTGTGCTGGTGAAAGCCTCCCGCATTTGCCTACATTTATGTTTCAAATATTAACTGCTATGAGCTTTCTTGCAAATTTTTGGTGGCTGATCATCCTGTTGATCATCGTGTTCAGCGGCCTCTTTACCATCAACCAGGGCTATATCGGTGTTATTACCATGTTTGGTAAATACCGGCGTATTGTGCGGCCCGGACTGAATATCAAAATACCCATCCTGGAACAGGTTAATAAAAGGGTATCGATCCAGAACCGCTCGGTTGAAATGGAGTTCCAGGCCGTTACCCAAGACCAGGCCAATGTGTATTTTAAAAGCATGCTGTTGTATGCGGTTCAGAACGCCGATGAGGAAACCATCAAGAAAGTGGCGTTCAAGTTTATTGCCGACCGCGACCTGATGCAGGCTTTAACCCGCACCATTGAAGGCAATATCCGTTCTTTTGTGGCCACTAAAAAGCAAGCGGAAATCCTGGGCTTACGCAAAGACCTGGTGGAATATGTAAAAAGCGAGATCGATCATGTGATTGAAGATTGGGGATATCACCTGCTCGATCTGCAGATCAACGACATCACGTTCGACAAGCAAATCATTGACTCCATGAGCAAGGTGGTGGCTTCCAACAACCTGAAGGCCGCTGCCGAAAATGAAGGCCAGGCCCTCCTGATCACCAAAACAAAAAGTGCAGAAGCGGAAGGCAACGCCATCAAGATTGCCGCGGAAGCAGAACGGGAAGCTGCCCGACTGCGTGGACAGGGTGTTGCCCTCTTCCGCCAGGAAGTGGCCCGCGGTATGACCGAAGCCGCCGAACAAATGAAACAGGCCAACCTCGATACCAATGTCATCCTGTTTAGCATGTGGACCGAGGCGGTGAAGAACTTTGCCGAATACGGTAAGGGTAATGTCATTTTCCTGGATGGATCGGCCGATGGCATGGAAAGAACCATGAAGCAGATCCAGGCCCTCATGGTAAAACAGGCGGGAAGGGCTGGTGAGTTGATGGGGTAAGGAATAATGAGTTGATAAAACGATTTGCTAATGTGCTGGTAATGGGTGGCAAAAGCTGCCCATTACTTTTTTGTGGTTAAAAGCGATAAAAATTTAGGGTCGATCCCGTCAAGAGTGGATTAGGCGGTTATTTTTGCCGCGGCCCGGCCCGCGATACTAAAAGAGGGGCAGGGGCGTTTTTTGGAGAAGCAATACAAAGTATAAAACTGAAAACCTTATGATGAACCTGCTGCAGATGGCAGATACGGTAGTGCAGGCCGCCCAAACCGTAGCCCAGAGTGACGCTAATGGCGATGGCAAACTTTCCCTGGTAGAACTGTTGACCATGGGTGGCTGGATCATGATCCCGCTGCTGTTGCTTTTCCTGATTACCATCTATGTTTTTGTAGAGCGTTATCTCGCCATCCAAAAGGCTGGTCGTGTGGATCCCAACTTTATGAACATCATCCGCGACCACGTCTACAACGGTAATGTGAGCGCTGCCCGGTCTTTTGCCAAGAACACGGCCAACCCCGTAGCCCGCATCATCGATAAAGGCATCCAGCGTATTGGCAAACCCATTGATGCCATTGAAAAAAGCATGGAAAACGTGGGCAAGCTGGAACTGTACAACCTGGAACGCAACCTCTCCGTGCTTTCGCTGATTGCAGGTATTGCACCTATGTTTGGTTTCCTGGGTACCATCATTGGTATGTTCCAGCTTTTTTACCGCCTGGCATCTACCGGTGAGTTCACCATTCAAAGCATGGCCAACGGTATCTATACCAAGATGATCACTTCCGCTGTTGGTCTCATCATCGGCTTGCTGGCCTATATCGCTTACAGCTACCTCAACACCCAGGTGGATAAGAACGCCAACAAGATGGAAGCCGCGAGTGCCGAGTTTGTGGATGTATTGCAGGAACCAACCAGATAGCCGGGAGATACTAGTTGGTAGTTCAAAGTTGCGCTGCAATTTTTGCTCCGGCTGTTTCCTATCAATTCTTTTTTAATCTTGCAAATCACCGGTTCCATGAATATCCGAAGAAAGTTAAAGTCGCATGCCGAAGTGCATACCGGGCCGCTCAATGATATCCTGTTCATCCTGCTGTTGTTCTTCCTGATTGCAGCCACACTTGCCAATCCCAACGTGATCAAGCTGTCGCAGCCAAAGGCAAAGAGCGATACCAAGGCCAAGCAAACCGTGGTGGTGTCCATTGATGCCAACAAAACCTATTTTGTAGGTACCAACCGCGTAGATGGCGACAGCGCCATGAAGGCCGCCCTTATTCCCTTACTGCAACGCGATTCGCTTCAGGAGCCTACCATCGTGATCAACGCCGACAAGAGTGTACCGCTCGAGTATGTAGTTGGTGTAATGCGCCTTGGCCAGCAACTCAACGCCCGCACGGTGTTGTCGGTTGACAGGAATGCGCAATAACAGGATGGTTGAAATACATATAACCACTGCTTTACCAACAAATCAAGTGCAAAGGCGTGTAGCCATTCACAATTTTTTGGACGCCCTGATCATCCGGTCCCTTCCCTGTAAGTCTTTGCGCAGCTCGGTAGTATAGCCTGCTACATCCAGCAAACGGCAAACTGCTGCTCCCAGGTTTTCGTGTATTTCAAGATAGATGGAGCCTTGCGGATATAACCGGTGGTGACCAAAATTGGCCAGGGCCTTGTAAAAAATTAATGGGTCCTGGTCGGGTACAAATAATGCTTTGTGTGGTTCGTGGTTGACTACATGTGCAGCCATGCTGTCCTTTTCTGTTAGCGGAATATAAGGTGGATTGCTAACCAGGATATCTACAGTTGGCAATTGCCGCCATTGTGCTTCATCCAAAAAGTCGAGGCCAACAAAGTCCACCCGTATGTCCAAGTCTGAGCCGTTGCGCCTGGCAACATTCAGCGCACCATCACTGACATCGCAACCCCACACTTCTGCCAGCGGCATTTTTCTTTTCAGTGCCAGGGCAATACAGCCACTGCCGGTGCCCACATCCAGCACCTTCAACAGGTTGGTGCGGTCTGCATCGGTAGGCGTTTTTTGAAAAACAGGTTTGCCGCTTGCCTGCACATCTTTAAGTACCCATTCCACCAGTTCTTCCGTCTCGGGACGGGGGATCAAAACATTGCCATCCACATACAAAGGGAAGTCGTAAAACCAGGCTTCCCCTAACACATACTGAACGGGTTCATGTTGCTCCAGCCGGATGAAGTAGGCTTTCAATTGTTGTTCCTGTTCGGCGTTGAGTTCTTTGGCCCTTTGGAAAGCTCGGTTGCCGCCATACAGCCCGGTGATTTTTTCCATTACCATGCTGGCCATCTGTATGGCTTCGGAAGGTTCATAAATGTCTGCCAGTTTGTTGGACAACCATAGTTCTGCAGCAGCAATGTTCATGTTGGCGTGGTTAATATTTTGGGATGGCTTAGAGCCGCTGGCTGCGCACTTTTTGCTGCCAGTTGTGCAAACATAGCACATCGCCTTTTTGCATTCCTTGTAAAGCATATCCAGGTTATATTCCCAGCCAGGCAAGGTTTTTAGGTACAAGAGCCAGGTCAATTGCATTGGATTGTGTTCACATAGCTTCAGCGCATGCAAATACCGGAGTGCCCGCCCTATTGTAAACGCCAACCTGGCTAATTGCTTTATTCCTACTTTTACCGGGTTAAATGCATAGCCAGCACGAACGATATATGTACCGCTGTTTGCAACTGGCCCAAATGGGACAGGGCAGGGTAGCGCCCAACCCCATGGTGGGCGCTGTGCTGGTGTACAATGACCGCATTATTGGTGAAGGCTGGCACCGGCAATATGGCGGGCCCCACGCCGAAGTAAATTGCATTGATTCGGTTAAAGAAAGCGATCAGCACCTGATTGGCGATGCTACCATGTATGTATCGCTGGAGCCCTGTGCGCATTTTGGTAAAACGCCTCCTTGCGCCGACCTCCTCATTAAACACCAGATCAAAAAAGTAGTGGTGGGCTGCCGTGATCCATTTCCTTTAGTTGCGGGTAAGGGCATCGAAAAACTGCAGGCTGCCGGTTGCGATGTGGTAGTAGGTGTGTTGGAGCAGGATTGCCTGGAATTGAATAAAAGGTTCTTTTGTTTTCATACCCTACATCGTCCGTATATCACGCTGAAATGGGCCCAAACAGGTGATGGCAACATTGCCGGTGACGCTGCATTTGGAAATTATATCCAGGCGTCCAATCCTTCAGTGACCACAGCAAAGAGGCTCCTGATTACGGGTGCGCAATCCAACCGCCTGGTACACCGCTGGCGCAGCGAGGAGGCTGGTATTTTGGTAGGCACACAAACAGCCCTTGCCGATGATCCTTCGCTCACTACAAGGCTCTGGCCCGGACCTGATCCCATCAGGCTGGTACCCGACCTGCACAATAGGCTGCCGCAACACCTGAAGTTATTTGATGGCAGCGTTACCACCATCGTGTTCAGCCTTACTAAACATACCTTAACTGATGCTGCCCGGTTGCGTGCAGCAAAGGGTGGCGTTTTTTATTACCAGGTAACCGAAGATGTATCGCTGGTGCACCAGGTAGTAAATGCCTTGTACCAGTTGCAGGTTCAGAGTCTTTTTGTGGAGGGTGGTGCCGGCATGCTACAATCGTTTATTGATGCCGGTATATGGGATGAAGCCCGCACCATCACCAACGAATCGCTAAATGCGCTCCATGGCTTGCCAGCTCCTGTTTTGTCGCACCAGCAGCTGCAGCGCATGGAGCAGTTGGATGGCGATACCATCCGTTATTTCCGGCACCTTTAAATCTTTCCTACATTTTGTTGTATCTACTTCTGTCCATTCTTTTGAATGCCTACCTGTTTCTTTCTTTCAAGGTTGTGGAACGCTTTGGTATTCCCGTGTTGCAGGCCATCGTGTTCAATTATATCACCTGTGTGATCACGGGCTGTTTTATCATCGGCAGCTTTCCGTTAAATACTGCATCGGTAGGGCAACCCTGGTTTTACTGGGCCCTGCTGATGGGTACCATGTTCGTATCCATTTTTAACCTGATTGGTTTTACGGCACAAAAGATTGGCGTGTCGGTAGTGTCGGTGGTCACCAAGCTTTCTTTGGTCATTCCTTTCCTGTTCTCCATTTACCTCTATAGCGAAAAGGTCTCAGCGGTACAGGTTGGCGGATTGCTCGTGGCCCTGATGGCCGTGGTTTTGACCAGTATCCCGGACAGGAAAGCCGGTCATGGCGACCAGCGCCTTTCTCCTTTTGTGCGCTTGCTGATCCCGCTTGTGTTGTTCATCTCTACCGGTTTGCTCGATACCCTGCTGAAGTATGTAGAACAGGGTTTTCTGAATACAGCGAACAGTAATGCCTACCTGATTACCTCTTTTGCTACGGCCGCAACCATCGGCTCCATTGTGCTGGCTGTACTTGTAGCAAGGGGCAAACAACAATTCAATCCAAGGAGCATTCTGGCCGGCATTGCCATTGGTATTCCCAACTATTTTTCCATTTGGTGCCTGGTGAAAGCTTTACAATTAAACCCTGGCCGTTCCGCGGCCATCATACCGGTAAACAATATGGGTATTGTGCTGGCAGGATCTGTGGCAGCCTTTCTGCTGCTGGGTGAGCGTATGTCCCGCATCAACTGGCTGGGTATTGGTTTGTCCTTAGTTGCCATTGCCCTCATTGCTTTTGGTTAGTTTTGCAAGCTGCAACCATCCAAAGCAGAAAGATCATACCGCACATTTCATGACGCACTACCAGACTATTGAAAAGCCTTCGATGGCAGAATTTAAGGACCGGGGCAGCCGCTTTATTGCTTATGCATATCCTATTCAGTCGGTGGAGGAATTCAAA
Organism: Cnuella takakiae; assembly: GCF_001953305.1. Lineage (GTDB taxonomy): Bacteria > Bacteroidota > Bacteroidia > Chitinophagales > Chitinophagaceae > Flavisolibacter > Flavisolibacter takakiae. The sequence continues at coordinate 3,817,883 of NZ_MTFE01000010.1, read as the reverse complement.
AAGCGCATCAAAGAATTAAAAGAAGAACACCCCAAGGCGGTTCATCATTGCTTTGCTTACCGCCTGGGTACAGATGGTAATAACTTCCGTTCCGGGGACGATGGCGAACCTTCGGGATCGGCAGGTAAACCCATATTGAATACCATCGACAGCAAGGGACTTACCAATACCGCGGTTATCGTGGTGCGCTATTTTGGCGGTACCCTGCTGGGGGTGCCGGGTTTGATCAATGCTTATAAAACGGCTACTTCTTTCGCCATCCAGCTTACGCCCATCATTCAAAAGCCCATTGTACAGGATTATACTTTGGAGTTTGCCTACGACCTGATGAATGAAGTGATGATTGTAGTAAAGAAGTTTAATTGTATTGTGCTGCACAATGAAATGCAGCTGTTTTGCAATCTTAAAATTGGCGTGCCCAAAGCGGAAGAGCCTTATTTCCTGCAACGCATCGGCGACCTGCATGGGGTGGAAGTACGGAAGGGCTGATACCCGGTTGCCGGCAGTATTGGCTATAAATAAAAAAGCTCCAAAGCAGGGTCGAATGACTTTGCTCCGGAGCTTTTTTATTAACCACATTTTCCTACTTCTTCTTAGGTCTTACCACACCCGATATGGTTATACCTATTGCATTTGCGGAATAAGTATTCTTTTCAGTGTCGGTGTATTTCATTGCCGTGTAGCTTAAGCCAATACCGCTGTAAGCAATCTCCAGAATAGGACCAACGGCACCTTTAAATTTCATATCATCACCGATGCCACCCGTTTTGAAGCGGATTCCTGTATGGGCTGAAAGGCCTGCGCCTATGCGCAGTTTGGGTGCCACCATCCAGTTGGCTGTTGTAATAAAAGGAATGCGGGTGAGCCGGATATGTACATTGTCGGCCTGTGTGGTCAGGTATTTAAAACCAACCGTGGTACGCAACAAAAACCTGGGTGCATTGGCCAGTTTCAATTGACCGCCAACCGCAATGGATCCACCCTGGCCGGCGTTTACTTTCTGATCTTCGCCATTGGTAAAGTAAACAGTTGCGATATTGTCGCCCCCCAATTCAAGGGCGCCACCCAATAAGAGCTGGAATTCGGATTCCTTCTTTGATTCCTGGGCAAAAGCAGGTGCCGCTGCGCCTAATGCCAAAAGGCTGGTGAGTACAGCATTTTTAATTGTTTTCATGGTATAAGATAATTGAGGGATCAAAACTAAGCTGACCTCACGTCAATGCCTAACTGTTTTTCAAGCCCCTTTGTTTTGTTTGATACCCTGCCTGTTGTATAGCTGCACCAAACATATTGCAACCATCATAAGCCAAAGGTTGTATGCCTTTACATACACCTACAAAAAAGCCCGGACCACTTGGTCCGGGCTTCTGTTGCAGCTATATTTTAATAATCGTTTTGTTCCTTGTTTTTGCCGCCAAATACTTTGCGGAAAAGTCCTTTTTTCTTTTGCGGCTCCTCCACCTGTTCGCCAATGCGGGGTGCTGCTGTCTTTCGTGCTGTATCGCGTTTTTGCTGGTTGGCAGGCGCGTTTTGCTTGCGTGCATCTTCTTCTACGGGAGCCTTCGATTCGGGACGCATAAACTCATAAGAAGTATCCAATCCAAAATCATCGGCATTGCCAACGCCCATGTCTTCCCCTTCGGCACCGGGAGGCGGTGCATTGGGAATCACTTCCATGATATCAGCCGTAGAAATTTCGTTTTCCAGGTCGGCGGGTTTTGCAAAAGTTGCCGACCGGTCGATGCCCAGGGTTTTATCGGCATATACTTTTTTAAAGAACGCTTCCCAGATGGGGCGGGCAGCCTGTCCGCCATAACCGAGGCCGCTTTCAATACGGATAAAACGGTCGTCGCAACCAATCCAGGTGCCTGCCAGCAATTGGGGAGTGTATCCCATAAACCAGGCATCTGAGTTTTCGTTGGTGGTACCTGTTTTGCCACCCATTTCGGCAGCACCCAGGCGTTGCATCAGTCCGGCAGCAGTGCCCATGGTCACGGGGCCTTCCATCATGCGGGCCATTTTATAGGCGGTTACTTCGCTTACGGCTTCCTTGCGGTTTTGGCTATAGTCAAAACGCTTAATCACGTTGCCATTGCGGTCTTCAATACGGGAAATGAAGGTGGGCTTGGTAGAAAAGCCACGACCGGGGAAAATGGTATAACCCCACATCATTTCGTACAGGCTGAGGTCGCAAGCACCCAAAGCAATAGAGGGGAAGGGTTCCACTTTTGTTGGGATATTAATGCGCTCCAGGAATGCGGCAAACTGGGCTGCGCCAACCTGTTTCATGATGTATGCGGTGGCACAGTTGCGGCTCCAGGTCAGCGCCGAAGCCATCGTAACGGTACGGCCGGTACAGGTTTTTCCGGTGGCGGGCACCAGACCCAGGGAACCGAAAGACTGCTGCACATCCTGCACGGGTGTGTTCATATCCATTCCCCGTTCTTCCATTGCCTGGCAGTAGAGGAGGGGTTTGATGGTAGAACCTACCTGGCGCTTGGTTTTGATATTGGCGTGGTCGTACTTATAGGTTTTAAAGTCGATGCCGCCAACCCAGGCTTTTACCTCGCCGGTAATCGGGTCCATTACCATAAAAGAGGTTTGAAGCATCTGGCGGTGGTACCTGATGGAATCCATCGGTGTCATCACCGTATCGGTTTCCCTTTTCTGGTTCCATGCAAAAATGCGCATGGGCACTTTTTCTTTGAAGGTCCGGCGGATTTCCTCTTCCGAGGCGCCTTCTTCCTGCATGTTTTCCCAACGGTCGCTGGCCTTCATCGAAGCTTCCAGTACGTTTTCGTGGCCGTTCCACACCTTGCCGTTGCGGATATTGCCCTGGCGGTTCAGTGACTTTTGCAGTTGCGGCATTTGCTGGGCTACGGCTTCTTCGGCATATTCCTGCATTTTAGGGTTGATGGTGGTATAGATCTTCAAACCATCATCATAGATATCATATTCCTCGCCATCAGGCCCGGTAATGCCTTTCAGTGCCTGGCGTACCTCGTCTTTCAGCACCTCGCGGAAATAAGGTGCATAGCCGGTATTCTCATCCAGTTTTTTGTAGTTCAGTTGGATGGGGGTCGCCCGCAGCCTGCTGAACTCGGCACCGGTCAGCATGTCGTTTTTTTCCATTTGTCCCAGCACAATGTCGCGGCGCTCTTTGGCCGCTACCGGGAAAAGGCGGGGGTTATAAGAGTAGTTGGCCTTGAGGGTGCCTATCAGCAGGGCAGCTTCTTCAATGGAAAGGCGGTCAGGTTCCTTTTGGAAAAAAGTACGCGCAGCATTCCGGATGCCATACACGTTATCGGAAAAAGGCACAGCGTTGAGGTAAAGGGCAATGATTTCCTCCTTGGTAAAGTTGCGTTCCAGGCGCAGGGCCACGATGTATTCTTTCACCTTTTCCATCAGGCGGGCCAGCTTGTTGCGGTTGCCCTGGTCCAGCAGGGTTTTAGCCAGCTGCTGCGTAATGGTGGAGCCACCGCCTTCCTTGCCCAGCAGTACCACCGCACGGGTAGTAGAGCGCACATCAATACCAGCATGGTCGTAAAACCGTTCGTCCTCCGTAGCTATAAGGGCATTAATCACGTGCTTGGAAATGTCCCGGTAGGCCACATTGCTGCGGTTGCCACGTTCGCGGTAGTATTTGCCCATCAGCGTGCCATCGGCGGCATAAACCTCCGACGACTGCAGGATGCTGGGGTTTTCCAGTTCCTTAAGGGAGGGAAGTTTTCCAAAAACACCCACCATGGCAAGCACAATAATCAGTACAAACAAACCCAGCCCACCTAAAAGGATGCGCCAAAAGATCTTGACAGAAGTCTTCATACGTAGGGCCAAAGCTAATTATTTAGTATAGTCCGAAATCGGGAAAAGGAGAAAAGAGTGTTAAGAAGAGACGGGAAAGACGGGAAAGGAAGTAGTAACTACGGAAGGTAAGCC
>NZ_MTFE01000010.1:3765808-3813934 GCF_001953305.1 Cnuella takakiae | reverse complement strand
TCCGGTCTGCAGTGTCTGTCATGCCGAACTTGTTTCGGCATCCCCTTGTGTTTACAGGTACCCTGGAGAAAGCAGGAGATGCTGCGACGTCAGCATGACAGAAGCCTTAGACATTGTCATCCCGAACTTGTTTCGGCATCCCCTTGTACACCCAGGTGCTCCGAATAAACCAGGCCATGCCGGTATGCGTTGGCATGGCCTAACCCTAAAACACTGTCAAGCTACACTTGTTTCAACATTCCATTGTAAACGATTCAGCAACAGTAGCTGCCGACACAAAAGCGCTTAAAAACCAGGACCCAAAAACCTTGCTCCAAACCTTCTCAATACTTCCGCAGCAAATCCAGCAGCTTTCGGTCCAGCTTCATGCCCTGGAAGTCTTCATAAGCAACATCGGTGCGGCCGGAGTTGAGCACGCCGAAATCGCCGATAAAGTTCCAGAGGGCAAAGCCAATATTGGCATTCTTCAGGATATCCAGCACATCGCCAAACCAGGCAAGGAACACATCATGTGGCGTTTTGTTCCAGCAGCCACACTCGCCGCAGTGCACACCGGTGCCGCTTTGGGCCAGCTCAATCCAGGGCTGGTAATATTTTTCCAGCATGCCTCTTTCCAGGTTCTGGTTGCCTACCTGTCCCGGCCATTTTGGTTCGGGCAGGGCATCGGGGTTCTTATTGGCCCACGGAGCTTTGTAATGGGAAATAATGCCCGGGAAGTAGCCACGGCAGCTTTGGGCAATGCCCGTTCCTTTTAGTTCCGGGATGACATCATTGCCCACCCGGTTGCCATCTGCGATCACCAGGTGCGCCGGATTGGCCTTCCGGATGGCCGCCGCTGCTGAAAGGGCCACCTTGCGGTACAGTTCGCCGGGCAGTGCCGAAGAAGGCGAATGTTGGTCGTTCATGTCTGCACGCATAGCGGGTTCGTTCAGCAGGTCGAAGCTTACCTGTTTGGCAGAAAGGCCGCGGAAACGTTGGCCCCACATTGCCCAGTGCTGGTAGAAAGCTTCCTGCGCAGCGGCATCTTGCCACAGGTTATATGGTTCTACAAATCCCGCATTGATACAGTAGCCTGGTGCCCGGTGCAGGTTGATACTGGCATGAATGCCCTGCTTATTAGCCAGGTACACCAGTTGCTCAATTTCGTTGATGCGGGCCTCATCAAACTGCAGTACTTCATCGGGGTGAATGGGGCGGCTGCGGTCAAATTTAAGATAGTAAGGGTAGGCTATTGGGATGCGCACAAAATCAAAACCCCAGTCCTGCATCCATTTAAGATGGTCTGCCGTGGTGGGTTTTGCCCTGGTGGTAGGTGTCGGCATGAAAAAGTCGAGCAGGTTGAATCCTTTCCACCGGGGTAGCGGGTTCTTGGGGGGTGTGGCCGCAAGTGTTGGTACACCCTGGAGCAGGAGCCCGGCAGCCAGCAGTCCCGTATTTTTTATAAAAGCGTTCCGGTTCATATGGCATCAGTTTGCAGGTAAGTTAAGCCAGTAAGGCCTGGATTGAAAAGAATGACCGATTGCTTTTTGTCCTGTTGCTCCATATTGGAAAAATGCCCCAACCCTATGGCCCTGCCAGTACTGATCCGTTATTTCTCCCTTTTAAGCACCTAACTTTAGCCTTATGGAACAACTGAGCCCTGAACAAAGACTCCAAGCACTGGGACTGGTTTTGCCCCCACCACCCCCGCCCCTGGGTGTGTACAAACCCTGCCTTGTAGACGGCAATTATGTGTACGTGTCGGGGCATGGCACATTGCAAAGCGATGGCAGCTATATCATCGGCCGGGTGGGTTATAATATGGATAAAGACGTTGCCCAGATGGCTGCCCGGCAGGTAGGTCTGGCTATTCTGTCCACACTACGCCAGCACCTGGGCAGCCTCGACAAAATTGAACAGGTAATTAAAGTTTTGGGAATGGTGGCCGCCGAGCCCCACTTTGAAGAACATCCCTTTGTGATCAATGGCTGCAGCGAGTTATTTGCCCAGGTATGGGGGCCCGACATGGGTGTGGGTGTGCGCAGCGCCATTGGCGTAGGTTCGCTACCGGGAAATATACCCGTAGAGATCGAAGCCCTCTTCCGCCTGCGTGCCGGTGCCTGATGAGGCATGGTCTTTTACCCTTTTCCAAAACCAACGAAAGCATTATGCCAACAACCGATTCTGCCGCAACGGCTACCCAATGGTATGTATTTGATGGGATAGCCCAAACCGATACGCCCGCCCTGGTGGTGTATGCCGACCGGGTAAAAGAAAATATTCAAAAGGCCTTAGAACTGGTGGGCGACCCCGAAAGGCTGCGGCCGCATTTTAAGACCAGCAAGTGTGCCGCCATTTGTTCTTTATTTCTACAGGCAGGCATTACCCGTTTTAAATGCGCTACCGTTGCCGAAGCCGAATTGCTGGCCATGAACGGTGCACCCGATGTGTTGCTGGCCTACCAGCCCGTAGGGCCCAAGGTAGAAAGGCTGCTGGCCCTGGTGGATAAATATCCCAGCACCCGTTTTTCCTGCCTGGTAGACCATGCCGTTCCGGCTAAGGCTATTGCTGCGGCAGCGGTACATTTGGCCACAACCGTTGGGGTTTATATCGACATCAACCCCGGAATGAACCGCAGCGGCATCCTTCCTGGTGGACAGGCCGTGGACCTTTACGAAACCTGCAGCCACCTGAAAGGATTGGAAGTGTTGGGGCTTCATGTTTACGACGGCCACATCACCCAATTTAACCTCCTGGAGCGTAAGGCAGCCTGCGACGCAGCCTTTGCACCCATTGAGCAGCTGCGCCGCGACCTGGTAGCACGTGGCTTTGCCTTGCCGGCAATGATTTCAGGCGGTACGCCCACGCTGTCTATACATGCCCAGTACCCTGACCGGGAGTGCAGCCCGGGTACCTTTATATACTGGGATGCAGCTTATGGCGATGCTTTTCCCGACCTGCCCTTTGCACCGGCGGCCTTGGTGCTCACCCGGGTGGTGTCGATGCCCACACCCAGCAGCCTTACCCTGGACCTGGGCCATAAAGCCATTGCTTCCGAAAATGATTTGCTGCACCGCTTCCAATTGCTGAATGCACCCGACGCGCTGCCCATCATGCATTCCGAAGAGCATGTGGTGGTGCGCCTTTCCGAAGGCCACGGTTTTGCCATTGGCGATGTGCTGTTTGCCCTGCCTTACCATATATGCCCAACGGTGGCGCTGCACCAGCAGGCAACCGTTGTGGAGGATGGCAGGCTTTGGGGCTGGTGGCCCACCGGTGCCCGCGACCGGGAGCTTACGGTGTAGTATAAATGAAGAGGAGGCGCCTTGGTAAGATTACCTGGCACCTCCTGGTTCAACACACTCCCTATCTGCAATTTATAATTGCCCTTGCTGGGCCTGCTGCTTCATGGTGTCGTTGGCAATAATGCCCAACTCCACCCGTCGGTTTTTCTGGCGGTTGGTTTCGTTGTCATTGGGATATTTGGGCTGGGCTTCACCATAACCCTTCTGCGTAATGCGGCTGCCATTGATGCCTTTGGATACCAGGAAGTCGGCTACGGCCTTTGCCCTTTTTTCCGAAAGCGTTTGGTTGTAATCGTCCTTGCCGGTATCATCGGTATGCCCTTCGATGACAATATTGGTTTCGGGGTATTTTACAAAAACCTCGGCAGCGCTTGCCAGATCGGCTTTGTATGATTCACTGATGGATGCCGAATTAACTGCAAACATCAACCCCGACTCAAAGGTCATATTGATGCCTTCGCCCACCCTTTGTACCTGGGCAGTGGGTATGGCCTGTTGCAGCTCTCTGGCCTGGTTATCCATCTTTTTACCAATCAGGTTGCCTGCTGCGCCGCCTATGGCGGCACCTGCCAGTATGCCCCATATGCTGCCTTTCCCTACGAGGGCTCCTGCGGCGGCACCACCCGCAGCGCCGATCATGGTACCTTTCTGTTGTTTGTTCATGGTGGCGCAACCTGTCAATAAGGAAAAAGTAAAAAGGGCTACAAGTATCTTTTGCATATGCTGTTTTATTAGTTGAACAGAATCTATTTGCACACCATGGCGGCGAACATATCCTTTCTCATATCCTTTAATCCAAGCGAAAGCGCCTTGGTGAGTTCGCGGCAAACCTGCTCTTTTTCAGTAGCCGTCATTTTGCTGCGCAGTTCCTGGGTATTGTTGGTGCCGTATTTAGCCTGTACCATCTTCATCCGGGCATTGCTGCGGATCACATACATGTCCATGTCGGTTCGGCCCATTTCTACGGCTTTGTCATACTGGGCAAAGGCTGCTTCGTAGTGTTGGCCAGCCATCAGTAAATCGCCTTTCTGAATGTAGAAATCAGGGTTGGCGGCATCAAGAGCAATGGCTTTGTCGAGGTAAAAGGCAGCACTGTCTGGTTCGTTGAGCTGGCGTTGGTGCACCAGGGACATCAGGGCATAGTTCCGGGCCTTGGTCCTGGTATCCAGGTTCTTTTCCGTCAAGTCCATAACATTTGCAAGGCTGGCTTTGGAGGCAGCTACATCACCCATCTTGTTTTGTGCATAGGCTTTCTGGAAATAGCCGCCAAGACTCTTGTTTTTTGATAGCTTCAGCGCGGCATCACTTGCAGCAATGGCTTCCTCGTACCGGCCCAATCCATTGAGCGCTTCAGCTTTGCCGGTATACACAAGTTCCCTGGCGTCCCTGGTTTTACACGACTGCTCCATTTGGGTATAACCCTCCAGTGCCTGCTGGAACTTCTTTTCCTGCAACAGTGCTGTTGCCGCATTAACCAGCTCACGGCACTGTTTGCCCATGGTAAAGGTTTGGGTAAAACCACAAAAGCCGGCGATCAACAAGCAGGTTAGCAGCATAACCTGTTTACAGGATAAAAAGAAGGGCTTCATTTGCTGGTAAATTGGTTGGGAAGGCGGGGAGCTCGTTCGGACCTGCAACATAGAAACACCGGGAAGCACCTCCAAGAATTACACATGCGGGTTGTTGATTTATTTCAGGAAACAACAAAGTGCCGGAAGGGAGAATTTTTGGAACAGCGCCTTTGATGTTTGATTTAGTAATTCCAAACAAGCCCTTTAAATTGCCTGCATGAAGCAATGCTTTGTTTTACTCTTCTTAATCATTGGTTTAGCTGTTGCTGCCCAAGGCGATTCTTTGATCCTGCTGCGCCCCGAAAGGGTATTTGACGGCGAACAGATGCATACCGGTTGGGTGGTATTGGTGGAAGGCAACCGGATTTCCGCTGCAGGACCTATGAGCTTTAAACTGCCCGCCAATACCCGCATTGTCAATTTGCCGGGTGCTACGCTGTTGCCGGGTTTTATCGAAGGCCATTCCCATCTTTTACTGCATCCTTACAACGAGGTAAGCTGGAACGACCAGGTGCTGCGTGAAAGCCGTGCCGAGCGGACTGCCCGTGCCGTAAACCATGCCCGCGCTACCCTGGAAGCTGGTTTTACCACCGTTCGCGACCTGGGTTCCGAGGGCGCGGGCTACGATGATGTGGGCTTGAAACAGGCTATTGAAAAAGGCGTAATTGCCGGTCCCCGGATGATTGTGGCTACCCGCGCCATCGTGGCCAAAGGCAGCTACGGCCCCAATCTGCACAATGCCGATATTGAGGTGCCGCAAGGTGCTGCCGAAGTAAGTGGACTGGAAAGCATGGCCGCTGAAGTGCGCACACAGATAGGCAAAGGCGCCGACCTGATAAAGCTGTATGCTGATTACCGCTGGGGCCGTGACGGACAGTCGGCACCCACCTTTAGCGTGGAAGAAATCGCGCTGGCATCTGCCATAGCCGGCGCCAGTGGACGCCAAACCGTGGCACATGCCCATACCGTGGAAGGGATGCGCCGCGCCATTCTTGGCGGGGTACGAACCATCGAACATGGTGATGAGGGGAATGCCGAAATTTTTAAACTGATGAAGGAAAAGGGTGTAGCGCTCTGTGCAACCCTGGCTGCAGGCGATGCCCTGTTGAAATATGGCGGCTGGAAAAAAGGGGTAGACCCCGAGCCCGCCCGCATTGCGGCTAAAAGAAAAAGCTTTCAGGCGGCCCTTGCCAGTGGTGTTGCCATTGTAATGGGCGGCGATGTAGGGGTGTATACCCATGGCACCAATGCCCGTGAAATGGAATTGATGGTGGATTATGGCATGAAACCGCTGGATGTTTTGCGGAGTGCTACTTCAGTAAACGCGGATGTTTTTGGCTATGCCGATCGTATTGGCCGCATCCGCAAGGGTCTGCTTGCCGACCTGGTAGCCGTGGAAGACGACCCTGCGGCAGATATACGTAATTGCAGGAAAGTATTGCTGGTAGTAAAAGATGGTAAGATCGTACGATAAAACGCCACTCCAGATAAATTAAAAGCCCGGATGGATCATCCGGGCTTTTAAGTACTTGCTGCTTAAGCTATTTGTTCCATTTCCTCACCCCTGTAGGTGCGTCGGAGTTTGATATTGGTAACCGGCGCCACTACCAGCGGGAACTTCTCTACCACAACATTACTGGTATCCAGTCCAAAGTTGCGTTCTTCGGAAAGCGAGATGTCCTTCAGCATAAAGTGGGCACGCATTACCAGTCGCTCAAAGAAGGGCAGGTCGTTGTCCTGGCTCAGGTATTTTTCCATTACCACAAAAGAGAAATCGCCAACCACGTTGCGGCGCTCCAGGCTTTCGTAGCGGCTGGTGATGTTTACTTCTTTATTATTTACCAGGTCTTCTACCACCTTGCGGAACAGCAGGTCGATGCGGGGTTGCACCCGGAAGCCCAACCTGAATTCCACGCGGATGATATCGTTGGGAATTACATGCTCTACCTGGTATTCAGTAGTATAAGGTTCGTCCAAAGTATGTACGTGGATGAACCAGTAGATATCGGCACGCTTGGGTTTTTTGTTCAGGATCGAGTAGATGATCTTATGCTCGATCTCGTTGTGGTTGTCGGCTGAGGTAAGGTAAACCAGGTGGGTAGCGTACTTGGGCACCGAACGGTCGTTGCTCAACTCCTGGATCTTGGGCACATAGTTTTCCAGGCGTACAAACTCCACGTAGCGGTTCTTGATCTTGCGGGCACGGAACCACACGTACATGATGCCAAACAGGATGCCGCCAACAATCAGGGTTACATAACCACCGTGCGGAAACTTCTCCAGGTTGGCCACCATAAAAGCAGCTTCAATAGCGAGGTACCCGATGAGGAAAAGCCAAACAAACGGAGCCTTGGTGCGGTGCATCACCAGGAAGTTGGTAAACAGGATGGTGGTAGCCATCATACACATGGTGATGGCCAGGCCATAGGCCGCTTCCATATTGGTAGCTTTCTGGAAGTACAGCACAATGCCGCAGCAACCCAGGAAAAGCATGGCATTGATACCCGGCACATACAACTGTCCCCGTGCTTCAGACGGGTACTTGATCTTCATTTTGGGCCACAGATTGAGGCGGATGGCTTCTGATATAAGGGTAAACGAACCCGATATCAGGGCCTGGCTGGCAATGATGGCGGCCGTAGTGGCGATGGCAATACCTGCCAGCAGGAACCATTTGGGCATGATGCCGTAAAAAGGGTTGAAGCCGCTTTCAATCAGGTCGCCGGTAATGAGTGCGCCGTGATGGTGGGAGAGGAGCCAGGCACCCTGACCAAGGTAGTTGAGGATGAGGCAGGTTTTTACAAACACCCACGACACCCGGATATTGCCGCGGCCGCAGTGACCCAGGTCGCTGTACAGCGCTTCGGCACCCGTGGTACACAAAAACACGCCACCCAGCAGCCAGAAGCCCTTGGGATAATTGATCAGCAGGTTGATGCCATACCAGGGATTAAAAGCTTTAAAGACAGCCAAATCGTCGAAGATGTGCGACAGCCCAAGCACCGCCAGCATACCAAACCAGATACCCATTACAGGCCCGAAAAGGCGGCCGATGCTGTGGGTGCCAAACTGCTGCATAAAAAACAGGGCAGCGATGATGCCCAGCACAATACCCACAATGGTATGGTCGGAGATGCTATGCAGCAGCGGGATGTTGCGCAAACCTTCAATGGCCGATGTAACCGAAATGGGCGGTGTGATCATGCCATCGGCCAGCAGGGCGGCACCGCCAATCATTGCCGGAAATACAAGCCAGCGCTCCTTGCGGCGCACCAGTGCATATAATGAAAAAATGCCGCCTTCACCACGGTTGTCCGCCTTGAGGGTCAGCATTACATATTTGATGGTGGTTTGAAGAGTCAGGGTCCAGATCACCAGCGACAGGGCACCGAGGATGAGGGTATCCGTAACCGTTTTGTCCTTGAGAATGGCATTGAGCACGTAAAGCGGAGAAGTGCCAATGTCGCCATAGATGATACCCAGCGCTACCATTAAACCGGCGGCGGATACCTTGTTGTGGGAAGTATGATTCATATAATCGTTGGCAACTCAATGTTCAATTGCCAAAGGCGGAGCAAAGCTATAGCCATTCAGGTATCAATAGTAAAATAATTAGGTAAAACTCCCTGAGGTGTAGCCGTAAAGGTAAAAATCTGATCTAAGTGCCGCCAGGCTTGTTTCTGCGGGCTTCTAGGGGGCTTTGGCGGTAAAAATAATAGGCCAAAGTTTAAAGAATGGTAGGAGCCAGAACGCTCTTTTTTGCAACCGAATAAATTTGCAGCCCCATTTTTGTTACGGGTTTGCCGCTGGCTGCAGTAATTGCAACCGTCAGCCATACGCTTATTGCCCGCTTAGTTTCAAGCCCGCTCATCATGAACAATACATTTAAGGCTTTTCTTTTCGACCTCAATGGTACCATGATCGATGATATGGAATACCACACCCAGGCATGGTACCAGGTGCTTACCGGGCAACTGGGTGCAAGCCTGGATTATGCGGAGGTAAAAAAGGAGATGTATGGCAAAAATGCGGAAGTGCTCCTGCGCATCTTTGGTCCCAACCGGTTTTCACCCGAGGAAATTGAATACCTGTCGGTTGAAAAGGAAAAGCAGTACCAGGCAGCCTTCAAGCCCCATCTGAAACTCATTGAAGGATTGGATGCCTTCCTGGAGCAAGCGCACCAGGCCGGTATCAAAATGGCCATCTGTTCGGCTGCCATTACCGCCAATATCGACTTTGTGATTGACGGGCTGGGCATCCGCCACTATTTCGGAGCCATTGTTAGCGCCGATGATGTGACCACCAGCAAACCGCACCCGGAAACTTTTCTGAAAGGAGCGGAGTTGCTGGGAATGGCACCTGAAGCATGCATTGTTTTTGAAGACGCCCCCAAAGGCGTAGAAGCTGCAGCCAATGCCGGAATGAATGCCGTGGTGCTTACCACCATGCACGCCAGGGAAGAGTTTGCTGCTTACACCAACAGCATCTGTTTTGCCCCAAATTATAACGATCCTGCGCTTAGGACCATCTTTTTTAAAATGCCGCAAACTTTCAACCGCTAGGCTGTAATTTCGGCCCTGTTTTTCAACCCTTCACCCATTTCCCTGGGCACAACGCCCGGCTGCAAACAGCCCCGAATACCATATCACCCTTTTTCTGCAAAGCCAGGCTGGAGCAAGCTTTTGTGCGTTCGTATGCTGAACTGTAGTTCGTTACGAATGCATAAAAGTTGTGTTGCGAAAAAATTTTACGAAAATTTAATAATTGTAAAATTTACACTTAAATTCACACCCCGGAATTTAATAAGTGTATTTAATACATTTATTTATGTGATTTTGGATTTGTGCGGAACAACGATGCTTTTTCAATCCTAACAATAACTACAGTCTATGAGATTGTTTTGCCAAGCGCTGTTTAAATACAGCCTCATGGCGGCCCCAGTGTCGGCATTAATGCTGCATTCCACTGAGGTGCACGCCCAAAACGTTCAGCAAACCTACAAGGGAGTAGTAACCAATGCGAAAGGTGAACCCATAGCGGGCGCCTCCGTAGTGGTGAAAGGTTCCAGAAATGGTACTACCACCGATGCCAATGGTCTGTTTTCCATCAATGCAGCCCCCGGCTCCGTGCTGGTGGTTAGCTCTGTTGGTTTCCAGGTCCAGGAAGGGTCGGTGCGTGATGGCAACCTGGCCTTCCAGCTGGTTGACGGTTCTACCAGCCTCAACGAAGTGGTGGTAATCGGTTATGGTACCCAGCGTAAAAAGGACCTTACCGGTGCCGTTGCTACCGTAAACGTGGCGGAAGCCAAGAAGGTTAGTACCAACGACATTTCCTCGCTGCTGCAAGGCCGCGCTCCCGGTGTTCAGGTTACTTCCGATGGCCAGCCCGGTGCCGCTCCCAGCGTACGCATCCGTGGTTTCAGCACCTTTGGCGGCGCCCAGCCTTTCTATGTTGTAGATGGTGTGCCTGTAGGTACTTCTATCCGCGACTTCAGCCCCAACGACATTGAGTCCATTTCGGTACTGAAAGATGCATCTGCCGCATCTATTTACGGTGCCGCAGCTGCCAACGGTGTGGTGATCATCACCACCAGGCAGGGTAAGAAAAACACGGCTGCTAAAATTGAATACAACGGTTACTACGGTGTAGACAAAGTTTGGCAAACCAAGGACGTAACCAACCGTCAGCAATACCAGACCCTGAACAACGAAGCCCGCGTAAACGCTGGCCGCCCGCTGTTTCCCGCCAACGATCCTTCCAATCCCGGCTATGTAAAGAACATTGATACCGATTGGCAGAACGCAGGCCTGAAAACCGGCAGCCGCCAGAACCACAACGTAAGCGTATTTGGTGGCGGTGCCAACAGCACCTACAATGTATCCCTTGATTATTTCGACAACAAGGGTACATATGCAGGCAATGGTCCTACCTACCAGCGCTACTCTGCCCGTGTAAACACTACGGCTGAAAAAGGCATCTTCAAAATTGGTCAGACGTTTAACTATACCCATTCGCACGAAAACTCGCTGACCTTCCGCGACGATATCCTCCTGGGTGGTATTCCGCCTATGATTGTATCGCTGGTGTCGGCCATTCCTACCATGCCCGTGTACGATGCCACCATGCTCAATGGCTTTGGTGGTTCCAACTCGGAGTTCAATGGTGCCAACTCGCTTAACGCTATTGCGGTGAACAACATATTTACCAACTGGGTAGATGTTGACCGCACTTTTGGTAACGTGTATGGCGAACTGCAGCTGCTGAAGAACAATGCGCACAACCTGCGTTTCCGTTCCAGCGTGAGCTACGACAAAACACAGACCCGCGACTTCTCTTTTGTACCTGTATTCAACCTGGGTAAATTTTTCAGTACCGACCGTGCCCGCCTGGACGACAACACCCGTACGTTCACCAACTCGGCTATTGAAAACACCTTCAACTACGACCTGAACCTGGGTAAGCACAGTGTGCAGGCCCTGTTGGGACAGTCGTACCGCCAGAACAATACTTTGATCCGCAACGGCCACGCCGAAGGTTTCACTACACCCTATGTAATGACCCTTGCTAACGGTCAGACTACTTCTGCCAATGGTTACGAGTATATCGCAACCCTCAGTTCTTATTTTGGCCGTGTGAACTATTCTTATGGCGACAAGTACCTGTTCTCCGGTACCCTGCGTCGTGATGGTTCTTCGCGTTTTGCCCCCAACAACCGTTATGGTAATTTCCCTGCCGGTTCTATTGGCTGGAAGATCAGCAACGAGGATTTCTGGAACCTGCCCCGCAACCTTGTATCGTCCTTGAAACTACGTGCATCTTATGGTGTACTGGGTAACGACAAGATTGCCGACTACCAATACCAGGGTGTACTCAACACAGGCGTAGTGTATGCGTTTAATGGTACCCGCTATGTTGGTGGTTCGCAAACACTGGTGGCATCTCCCGGTATAAAATGGGAAGAAAAGGCCATTGCCAACTTTGGTTTCGATGGTACTTTCCTGAACAACAAACTGGACTTCTCTGCTGAATACTACAATGCTAAGAGCTCCGATATCCTGGTAAACGTTCCCATTCCTTTGTCTACCGGTTATATCAATACTGCGCCTGTAGTAAATGCTGCAACCCTGTCCAACAAAGGCTTCGAGTTTTCTGCCACTTACCACAAAACCGGTGGTGCATTCACTTACGACGTGTCTGCTAACCTGTCTACTGTTAAGAACAAGGTACTGAGCCTGGGTGGCAACAACGAGCCCCTGTATGGCGTAGGTGCCCGCACCGTTGTAGGGGGTGAAATTGGCGAACACTACGGCTTTGTATACGAAGGTATCTTCCAGAACCAGGCTGAGATCAACGCACATGCCAAGCAGTTTGGCGCTGTGCTGGCTCCTGGTGATGTGAAGTACAAAGACATCAGCGGTCCCAACGGCAAACCCGATGGTATTGTAGATGAAACTTTCGACCGCGTATCGCTGGGTAGCGCTATTCCCCGTTACAACTATGGCCTCAACCTCTCGGGTGCTTACAAGAGCTTCGACTTCTCTGTATTTGCATCGGGTAGCGCCAAGTTCAAAGTGCTGAGCCGCATGTACCGCGATCTGCACCACTCTGCCGGTTCGCTCAACTACAGCACCGACATGATGAACCGTTGGACCCCCACCAACACCAACACCGACATCCCCCGTTTGAACGATGCCGATGTAAACAACTTCAAGGACTCTGATCGTCCCAACTGGTTGCAGGATGGTTCTTTCCTGCGCATCAACACCCTGTCTGTTGGTTATACCCTGCCCACTAACCTGGTAAAAGGTGTATCCAAAGCCCGCGTGTACCTCACTGCGCAGAACCTGTACTCTTTCCAGAAGTACTATGGTTACAACCCCGACTTTACTTCGGGTGTGCTGAACCCCGGTTTTGATTTCGGTTCTTACCCCAAGCCCCGCACCTTCATGTTTGGTGTGCAGGTAGGTTTTTAATCTAAAAACATCGAGCAAATTCTCATGAAAAAGTCTATATACATCATTGGCGCTTGCTGCCTGTTGACGATGGGTTGTGACAAAAAGCTGGATCAGGTGGATCCCAACAACCTCACAAACGAAGGCTACTATACAACTAAAGAACAGGCTTACGGAGCGGTTACCGCCATCTACAACGGCCTGATCACGGATGGCACTTACCAGCGTTCGCTGCCCGGTTTGCAGGACAGCCGCGGTGACGACTTTGCCGGTGACAGCCCCTGGGGCGACCTGGAGCTTACCGGTCAATTCATCATCCCCACCACTTCGGGTCCTGTTGAGTGGATCTGGCGCGACCTGTATATTGTTGTAAACCGTGCAAACCAGGCACTTGAAAATGTAGGCAAATACAGCAACGATGTGCTGCCCGCAGCTGAAAAAGATCGCCTGATAGGCCAGGCGCATTTCCTGCGTGGTTTTGCTTACTTCACATTGGCCACCAACTTCAAAACGGTTCCGGTGATCACCAGCTCTGCACAGAGTGCAAGTGATTTTTATCCTGCCACCGCTTCTGAAGAAACCCTGTGGAACCAGATCTACACCGACCTGGCTGCCGCACAGGCCAAGCTCCCTGTTTCTTACGCTAATGTTACCGGCCTCGACGCTGGCCAGAAAGGCCGTGCTACAAAGGGCGCAGCAACAGGCCTGCTGGGTAAAGCATACCTGTATCGTAAAGATTACAACAAGGCCGCTGCCGAACTGGCGAAGTTCTTCTCCGGTGACCTGCTGAACGTGTACTCACTGATGCCGAACTATGCCGACAACTTCAAGGACGTGAATGAGAACAACGCGGAGTCGCTGTTCGAAATTCAGTTCGACAAAACTGGTGGTACTGTAATGAACTGGACGGGCAATCCCAGCACCCAGTGGCGCACTGCTGAAGCTTTCTCCATCACCTATGGTATGGAAGGCGCAGGCTTCTCCGACTACCTGCCTACAACCTGGATCTACAATGAGTTCAAACAGGAGCGCACTACCGCCAACAAACTGGATCCCCGGTTGCTGGCAACCATTGCTTCTTACGAACCCACTGAAAACAGCACCCAGGCCTATGGCCGTGCATGGTTCAACCCTCAGAACAAGATCTATCCCCGTAAGTATACCTACGATGGTCAGGGTGTAGCTGCCGAAGTTGTGGAAGGTGGTATCAACTACCGCATCCTCCGCTTTGCCGACGTTCTGCTGATGTATGCTGAAGCTTTGAACGAACTGAACCGCACTGCTGAAGCTTACCCCTTCATCCAGCGTGTACGCAGCCGTGCCGGTCTGCCCGACCTGGCTACCACCAAGCCCGGTTTGAGCCAGGCAGCCATGCGCAACCAGATTGCCCATGAGCGTGCCCTGGAATTCTCAATCGAAGGACAGCGTATTCACGACATCATCCGTTGGGGTTGGTTGTACGACGCAGCCAAACTCGCCGAGCTGAAGGCGCATGACAAGGACTTCAATACCTGGACTCCCGGTAACGAATACCTGCCCATCCCGCAGCGCGAACTGGATGTAAACAAAAACCTGAAGCCCAACCCGGCCAACTAATCAGATATATCAATAATGACAAGTTCCTGTTCACCGAAAAGTGGCGGGAACTTGTCGTTTTATGGAAGGATTAAAGTTTAGGTGCTATTAGCTTGCAACCTGGAACGGTTTCCTATAGGGTGACCACAGACCACAGACCACAGACGACTGACGACAACATGTAGTCTCATCAGCCGTCTGTAGTCCGTTGTCCGTTGTCTTTACTTTATGGTCCATGGTCCTTCCTTCCCTTACCCCTACGAACAAAAGACATTTAGTTGCTCCAACTTTTCTTTATGCTTCGTTCTATACTGGCGGTCTCTTGCCTTTTGATTTTACTGTTTGCCTGCAATACCAAAAAGCTGCAGAGCGGCTCGCTCTATTTTACCCTTCTGCAAGGAAGCGAAAGTGGTATCACTTTCAATAACCAGATTACTGAAAGCGACTCGGTGCATGTGTTCGACAACGAGTATATGTACAACGGCTCCGGTGTAGGCATCGGCGATTTCAACAACGATGGCCTGCCCGATGTGTACCTGGGTGGCAGCATGGTGAGCAGCAGGTTGTACCTGAATAAGGGCAACATGCGGTTTGAGGATATTACTGAGAATGCCGGTGTTGGTACCGGCCAGTGGGCTACCGGTATCAGCGTAGTGGATATCAACAGCGACGGCTTCCAGGATATCTATGTGTGCTCATCCCACAGCCATGAAGGTGCTAAAAGAAAAAACCTCCTCTTCATCAACGATGGCAAATTGCACTTTACCGAACAAGCCGCAGTTTATGGGTTGGCTGATACCAGCTTTTCAACGCAGGCTGCATTTTTCGATTACGACCGTGATGGCGACCTGGATTGTTACCTGCTCAACCATCGCCTGTATGATAATACCGCCAACAACCTGATGCCAAAAGACACCAGCGGCAATGCCGTGGCGCAGGATCGTTTGTATCGGAATGAAGGTGTTGTGGCCGGAGGTAGTCATCCCGTTTTTAAAGATGTTACCCTTGAAGCTGGAATAAAAGAAGATGGTTATGGTTTGGGCATCGTGGTATCGGATGTAAACTGCGATGGCTGGCCCGATGTATTTGCCGCCAACGATTATATAGCCAACGACCTGCTTTGGCTGAACAATGGGAATGGCACTTTTTCCAACCGCATTGCCACAGCCATGCGCCACCAGAGCTACAACAGCATGGGCACCGATGCCGCCGACATCAACAACGACGGCCTGCAGGATATTGCCTCTCTCGACATGATGCCCGAAGACAACGAACGCAAGAAAATGATGTTTACCGTCTTCAGCCAGGAGAAATACGAGATGCAGCTGCGCATGGGATACGAGCCAGCCTTTATGCGCAATGTGCTCCAGTTGAATAACGGCATGCGCAAGGTGGATGGCCGCACGGAACCTTTCTTCAGCGAGATCGGCCAGCTGGCAGGCATCTCCGAAACCGACTGGAGCTGGAGCATCCTCTTTGCCGATTTTGATAATGACGGCTGGAAAGATGTACACATCACCAACGGCCTGGCAAAGGATGTTACCAATAACGATTTTACGGCATTTAAAAACAAACGCACGGCGGCTACTGTTTCCTACAATTTCGGAGGCGGTTCTTCGCGCCCCGACAAACAAACCATCGATATACTAAACAAGAGCCTGGATGATTATGGTTCGGTAAAAGTGGACAACTACTTTTTTCGCAACAACCACCAACTGGGTTTTGACAACCTCACGGCACAAACTGGTTTAAATAATCCATCCATTTCCAATGGCGCCGCTTATGCCGACCTGGATAATGATGGCGACCTCGACCTGGTGGTGAACAATATGAACGAGGAAGCATTTGTGTACCGCAATGAACTGCGATCAGCAGTATCCGACACGGTTCACAATTTTATTTCCGTACAACTGCAAGGATCAGTAGCCAATCGTAACGGCATTGGTGCTAAACTTTTCCTTTACCAAAAAGACAGCACCCAGTTTTTGGAGCAATACCCTGTACGGGGCTTTTCATCTTGCGTTGACCAGCGCCTGCATTTTGGTTTGGGAAAAGCGCCAGCGGATTCAATCAAAGTTGTTTGGCCTGATGGTAAACAGCAGGTGATTATTGCACCCAGAACAAATGTATTGCTGGTGGTAAACTATAGCGCTGCTTTGGATGCAATAATGCCAAAAGCCATTGCCGAAGCACCTTTGTTTGCAGCATGGAATGGTAGAGGGCTCCTGTTTACCCATGCTGAAATGCAGTTTTACGACTATGGTGCCCAAAGGGGCCTTTTACAGAAATATTCCCAACTCGGGCCCTGCATGGCTGCCGGTGATGTGAACGGAGATGGGTTGGAGGATTTCTTTATTGGCGGTGCTGCTATGCAGTCGGGTAAACTGTTTTTGCAAAAGGGGGATGGCAGCTTCTTGGGCAATGATTTGGTATCTGCCGGTAAACCCGAAGAAGATCTGGGTGCCCTGTTCTTTGATGCTGATAAAGATGGCGACCTCGACCTGTTGGTTAGTGGCGGCAGCGTAGAGTTTCCTGCAGGTAGCCCCAACAATGCCCTGCGTTTGTACAACAATGATGGCAAGGGCCGTTTCTCCCGCAACGATGCGGCCCTGCCACCCGGAATTTCCATGATCGCCAAAGCTCTTGCTGCCGCCGATTACGACGGCGACGGTGACCAGGACCTTTTTGTTGGCGGCTACGTAGTGCCGCAACGGTACCCGCAGGCTTCACCCAGTATGGTGTTGCAAAACAATGGTGGCCGCTTCACAGATGTAACAGGCCAGGTTTGTCCCGCGCTGAAGTCGGTGGGGTTAGTTACCGATGCAATGTGGCAGGATTTGGATGGTGACCGCAAACCCGACTTGGTCTTGTGCAACGAATGGATGCCGATTCGCTTTTTTCAGAATAAGGGCGGCAAACTGGTGGAGACAACAGCACAAGCAATACTTGCTACAGGCAATGGCATGTGGCGCTCCCTTGCCGCTGCCGACCTGGATGGCGATGGCGATACCGATTTTGTTGCCGGCAATATGGGCGCCAATAACCGGTACCGCGTGTCTGCTGAAAGGCCTTTCCAGATCTTCACAAAGGATGTAGATAAGAATGGTACAATTGACATTATCCCTGCCTATTTCCAGAAAGACAAAGACGGTGCTTACCAGTTGTTTCCTGCCGCCGACCGCAACCAATTGGCTGACCGCTTTCCTGCCATCAAGAAAAAATACCTGCTCCACAAAGATTTTGCATCAGTAACCATGAATGGTCTTTTGACTGATTATGGCAGGGAAGGCTGGCAGGAACTGGCTTGCAATCATATGCAAACGGTGTGGATCGAGAACAGGGGAGGTGGTCGTTTCCTGGAGCATGCCTTACCCGTACAGGCACAGTTTGCACCTGTAAATGCCATTCTTTGTTTTGATGCTGATGGCGATGGTAAAAAAGATATCCTGCTTGCTGGAAACGAGTACGAAGCCGATGCGATGATCGGCCGCTACGATGCCGGTTATGGGTTGTTATTGCAAGGAAATGGAAAAGGTGCATTCACTCCTATGCCTTATTCCCGCTCCGGGCTGGCACTCGATGGGGATGTAAAAGACCTGCTGTTGGTACCCACGGCAAATAAAGGCAGGCTTCTGCTGGCTGCACGAAACAACCATAGCCTTGCGGTACTGAAAGCCGGCACTTCCCGGTGATATCTTACGGTATCTTTTGGGCCCTATGAGGATTCAGTGGTTGCACAGATAGGATAGGAACACGGATTGAACGGATGAAACGGATGAAAACAGATATCCGTTCCAATCCGTTGTATCCGTGTTCCCATCCTGGCTGCCCCTGATATCCGATTATGTGTAAGAGGAACGGACTACTTTACAGCGGCTGTATAAAAATTGCCCTTTCCACTACCGCTATTTTGATCAACATAAATGTGGAAAACCGAGATTTTTTTGCCAGAAAATAATAATTGTAAAAAATACACTTAAATTCGAACCCCGGCTTTCTTTAAGCTGGAAAGATGGGTGCCTGTTGTATTTGCCCTGCTTGTCATATTCGCTCCAGAACTTGCTTGCAAAGTCTGTACTACCGCAAGAAAAATCTGCACGGGGAATGTGGATAAAGCCTCTTTAGGGTAAAACCTCCGGTTGCCCGGCCAGTAAAGATTTGACGCCATTAAAACCGCAAATTTCCATTCATGAAGATGAAGCAATCCATCGTTGGTCTGCTTGCTTTTGCCGGATCAATTTCCCTGACCCATGCGCAAAACACAGCCACCCTGCAGGCCGATAAGCCGCAGCAGGTGATCTCCAAACACATTTACGGCCATTTTGCCGAACACCTGGGCCGCTGTATCTATGGCGGTATGTATGTAGGTGATACCTCCCGTGTGCCCAACACCGCCGGTGTGCGCAACGATGTGATCGCCGCCCTTAAAAAGCTCCAGATACCCAACCTGCGCTGGCCTGGCGGCTGCTTTGCCGACACCTACCATTGGAAAGATGGTATTGGCCCCAAGGCGCAGCGCCCCAAGATCGTGAACGTATGGTGGGGTGGTGTTACCGAGGATAACTCTTTTGGTACCCACGACTTCCTCAACATGTGCGAACTGCTGGGCACCGAGCCTTACCTGGCAGGTAATGTAGGCAGCGGCACCGTGCAGGAGCTGGCCGACTGGGTACAGTATGTAAACTTTGGTGGCGAAAGCCCCATGAGTAAGCTTCGTGTGGAGAACGGCAGGAAAGAACCCTGGAAGGTAAAGTTCTGGGGTGTGGGCAACGAAGCATGGGGTTGCGGTGGCAACTTCACGCCTGAGTACTACAGCGACACCTACCGCAAATACGCCACCTTCATGAGCGACTGGACCAATACCGGCGGGCTGTTCCGTATTGCTTCGGGTTCCAACTCGGCCGACTACAACTGGACCGAAGTGCTCATGAAAAATATCCCGAACAACATGCTGAGCGGCCTGGCCCTCCACCATTATTCGGTGATCAAGTGGGACAAGAAAGGTCCTTCTACAACCTTCACCGAGGAGCAGTACTTCCAAACCATGAAGAGTGCCTTGTTTATGGATTCGCTCATCACCAAGCATGTGCGCATCATGGACAAGTACGATCCCAAAAAGAACGTGGCCTTGGTGGTAGACGAATGGGGTGGCTGGTATGATGTGGAGCCCGGTACCAATCCCGGCTTCCTGTTCCAGCAAAACACCATGCGCGATGCGATGATCGCCGGTGCTACCCTCAACATCTTCCACAACCACAGCGACCGGGTGCGTATGGCCAACCTGGCCCAGGTGGTTAACGTGCTGCAGTCGGTGATCCTCACCGAGGGCGACAAGATGCTGCTGACCCCAACCTACCATGTGCTGGATATGTACAAGGTGCACCAGGATGCAACCCTGCTGCCCCTGAATATCAAGACCAACAATTACACCTTCGGCAATGAAAGCCTGCCTGCTGTATCGGCTTCGGCTTCCAAAGACAAGGCGGGTGTAACGCATGTGTCGCTTACCAACGTGCACGCTACGCAGGCACAGGAAGTGACCATCAACATTGAAGGCGGTCAATACAAAACCGTAACGGGCACTGTGCTTTCTTCTGCCAAGCTGCAGGACTACAACACTTTTGCGCAGCCTAATAAAATTCAGCCCGCAGCGTTTAAAGGTGCGAGCCTGAAAGGCAATACCCTCACCGTGAAAATGCAACCTTTCTCGGTAGTAGTGCTCGAGTTGAAATAATGTAAGAAACCTATAAGGTTTTCAAAACCTTATAGGTTTTACCACCCCTAACAGTTCTTCGAGACCTGTTAGGGGTTTCCTTAAAACTGTCAGGTGTTCTCCCCAATCAAGCTTATGCCTTTTAATAACATGAAGATTGCCCAGCCAAAAAATATTTGCATCACTGCTTTAGCGGCATTGCTGCTGATGGGAGGCGCCACATCCTGCGGGAAAAAAGATTCGCCGGCACCCAATCCTACACCGGTAGATCCGCCTGTTGTTACACCGCCCACTACTTCTTTTGACATCAACGCTATCACAGATACCTACCCCAACCTGGTTTCATTCGAAAACCGGTATAATTGGGGGCCTTATAATACCCACGATCCTTCGATTTTGAAGGTAGGAGACTGGTATTACTGTTACAGCACCGATGCCTCTTATGGCAATACCCTGCCCGGTCCCGGCATCATGGTGCGCAAGTCGAAAGACCTGGTGCAGTGGAGTTATGTAGGACAGGCACTAAATGGCTTGCCCGCACAGGCGGTTCAGTACATCAGGGGCATGAACGCTGCGCCAAATACCGGTATTTGGGCACCTTATATCATGAAGGTGGGTAACGAATACCGCCTGTACTATTCGCTTGCTTCTACCGGTTTCCGCGTAAGTGCAATAGGATTGCTTACTGCTTCCAACCCCGAAGGTCCATGGACAGAGCGCGGGCTGGTAGTACAATCCGCAACTGATGGCCCGGGTACCAATGCCATCGATCCAACCGTTACCGTTACGCCTTCGGGTGAGCATTGGATGGTATATGGTTCGGCATGGGATGGTTTGTTTGAAGTAAAACTGGACCCTGCAACAGGACTTGCAGCATCAAGCGGCGATAAAGGCAGCCTGGTGGTGCGCCGCGGCAAAACGGGCAATACGTACAACGGCAACCTGGAAGGCCCTGAGATCATTTACAATCCTACTACCCAGTACTATTACCTTTTTGTTGCCTACGACTGGTTATCTACCAAGTACAACACAAGGGTGTACCGTTCGCGCAATGCCAACGGGCCTTTCCTTGATTGGAACGGCGTAGATGTAACCACGCAGTCCGACCACGGGCCCATGATCGTAGCGCCTTATAAGTTCAGCGGTCATGCCGGCTGGGCAGGGGTTTCGCACCCATCGGTATTTACCGATGGCAATGGACAGTTTTTTATTGGTCACCAGGGCCGTCCCGAAGTAAACCGTGCCTACATGGTATTGCATGTGCGCAAACTGTTTTGGACGGCAGATGGCTGGCCGGTGGCCTCGCCGGAGCGTTATGCATTGGAAGATAATGCTGCTGTTGCCCAAGCAGATATAGCCGGCAGCTGGGAGCAGATTTACCTCAATTACAACGTGGTGCCGGGTTATGAAAACGAGCAGCTTTCGCCCGACTATCAAAGCGCTGTAGACCTGACGCTCAATGCTGACGGTAGCCTTAATAGCGGCGGCGGCAATACCTGGAGTTATACCGCTCCCTGGTTGGAACTGCGCTGGAGCAACGGCACCACCGATAAGGTGTATGTGCAAAAAGGCCGTGACTGGGAGAACAAGAAGAACACGATCGTCTTCACTGGCCTCAACAACAATGGTAGGGCAGTTTGGGGTAAAAAGAAGTGATAGGCGTATTTACTTCCGTTTTTGACAAAGTCATAAAAAACAAAACACAAACGATAGCATGAACATGAAACGCGAACTGCTGAAATGGTGTGTGGGTGCTGCGGCATTCATGGCACCTGCAATGGCAGATGCTCAAAAAAACCTGCAGGTAAACGTGGCTGCTGCCAAGGCAGATATACAGCCTACCATGTGGGGTGTATTTTTCGAAGACATCAACCAGGGCGCTGATGGCGGTATCTATGCCGAACTGGTGAAGAACCGATCATTCGAATTTTTCAAACCCCTGATGGGCTGGAACATTACCCGCAAGCAATTCCAGGAAGGCGACCTGATCATCATGAACCGCGCCGACAAACCTGCCAATCCCCGCTACCTGCAGGCTACTGTAAAAAATGCAGCCCGTGGCGACCTGGGCCTCACCAACGAAGGCTTCAAAGGCATGGGTATCAAGAATGGTTTGCGCTACGATTTTTCCGTAATGTACCGCCAGGCTGCACCCGGTGTAAAGCTGTATGTAGAACTGGTAGACAGCCTGGGTAAAACCTATGGCGGCACGGCTGTTGACCTGTCGCAGGCTGGCCAAGACTGGCATACTGCCAAAGCTTCTTTCACAGCCAACGCTACGGTGCCCAAGGGCCGTATGCGTGTATGGTTTGAAGGCAATGGAGTAGTGGACCTTGATATGATCTCCCTTTTTCCAAGCGATACCTGGAAAGGCCGTCCCGGTGGCATGCGTGCCGACATGATCCAAATGCTGGCTGATATGAAGCCTGGCTTTGTACGCTTCCCCGGTGGTTGCATCGTGGAAGGCTACGACCTCGACCAGCGCTACCAGTGGAAAAAAACCATTGGCGCACTCGAAGACCGACAGCTGATCATCAACCGCTGGAACTTTGAATTTGCCCACCGTCCTGCACCCGATTATTTCCAAACTTTTGGATTGGGTTTCTTTGAATACTTCCAGCTCTGTGAAGACATCGGTGCCGAGCCCCTGCCCATCCTGAACGCAGGTATGGCCTGCCAGTTCAACACTGCCGAACTGGTGCCCATGGAAGACCTGCAGCCCTATATCCAGGATGCACTCGACCTGGTTGAATTTGCCAATGGTGCCGTTACCACCAAGTGGGGCGCCAAGCGTGCGGAGCTGGGCCACCCTGAACCCTTCAACCTTAAGTTCATGGGTGTGGGCAACGAAAACTGGGGCCCTCAATACGTGGAGCGACTGAAAGTATTTACCAAGGCCATCAAGGATAAATACCCTGATATCAAGCTGGTGAACTCTTCGGGTACAGATCCCAATGGCGACCGTTTTGATTACCTGAATACGGAGTTGCGGAGCATGAACGCCGATATCATCGACGAGCACTACTACCGCCGCCCTGAATGGTTCCTGGAAAATGCCCGCCGCTACGACAATTATCCCCGCACAGGGCCTAAAGTTTTTGCCGGTGAGTATGCCGCACAAACCGATAAGGTGGTGAGTATCCACAACAAGAACAGCTGGCAGGCTGCCCTGGCAGAAGCTGCTTTCATGACCGGCCTGGAACGCAATGCCGATGTAGTAACCATGGCCTCCTATGCACCTTTGTTTGCGCATGCTGAAGGCTGGCAGTGGACACCCGACATGATTTGGGTTGACAACCTGCGTGCTTATGGTACCCCCAACTACTACGTGCAGCAACTGTATTCACTCAACAAGGGCAATAAGGTACTTCCGATCACTTTGAATAAAGACGTGGTAGCCGGCCAGGACAGCCTGTACGCTTCGGCAGCACTGGATACCAAAACCAAGGAGGTGATTGTAAAAGTGGTGAACGTGTCGGGTAAGCCCCAGCAGGTGAACCTCGACCTGAAGGGCGTGAAAAGCCTTGCCAGCCAGGGTAAACTCTTCCTGTTGCAAAGCAATGACCTCAACGTGGTGAACAGCCTGGAACAACCCAAGAACCTGGCACCTGTTGAAAGCTCCATTGCCATCAAAGGCAAGGCGGTGAAAATGGAAGCCAAGCCTTACTCGTTCAGCGTGGTAAGGGTTGCCTATAAGTAAGTTTTATTTTACACTTAACAGGTCGTAAAGACCTGTTAGGTGTTTTTTCCTCCAAACCTATAAGGTTTTTAAAACCTTATAGGTTTCTTTTCCCAAACAAAGCCATGAAAAGAATCTTACCCTTTTTACTCCTGCTGCTTTCCGTTACTGCTTTTGCCCAGCCCCGCCAATTACCGGTTGGTGCTGTACTGCCTACGCGCCAGGTGCCGGTACACGACCCGGTGATGATTAAGGAAAAAGATACCTACTACCTGTTCTGCACCGGTTTTGGTATTTCTGTATGGAGCTCAAAAGACTTACAAAACTGGCGCAAGGAAGCACCGGTTTTTGCCAAAGCCCCGCAATGGGCTGTTGATACCATCCCAGGCTTCCGCGGCCATATTTGGGCACCGGATATCAGCTATCACAATGGACAGTATTACCTGTACTATTCTGTTTCTGCCTTTGGCAAAAACACTTCAGCTATTGGTGTGGCTACCACTAAAACCCTTGACTCTGCTTCAAAATATTTTGGCTGGACCGATCATGGTCGGGTGATCCAGTCGTACCCCGGCAAAACCAACTGGAATGCCATTGATCCCAACATCATCACCGATAAAAAAGGTACGCCCTTCATGGTCTTTGGTTCTTTCTGGGATGGCTTGAAGATGGTACAGCTCACCAAAGACTGGCTCCACACTGCAGAAGATGTGACGAAGATTCCAACCGTAGCCAGCCGCAAACCTGCTTCCTCGGTTGAGAATCCGCCTTCTGTTGACAATAATCCCAAAGATGCCGGTGGCAATGCCATCGAAGCACCTTTTGTGTTTAAAAAGGGTTCCTGGTACTACTTCTTTGCGTCGATTGATTATTGCTGCAAAGGCGAGCAAAGCACTTACAAAATGATCGTTGGCCGGTCAAAAAATGTAAAAGGTCCTTTCCTGGATAAAGCAGGTAAGGATATCCGCACCGGTGGCGGTACCATTGTGCTGCAGGGCGATAAAGAATGGCATGGCGTAGGCCACAACTCGGCTTACACTTTCGACGGAAAAGATT
This sequence comes from Cnuella takakiae, assembly GCF_001953305.1. Lineage (GTDB taxonomy): Bacteria > Bacteroidota > Bacteroidia > Chitinophagales > Chitinophagaceae > Flavisolibacter > Flavisolibacter takakiae. The sequence continues at coordinate 3,789,104 of NZ_MTFE01000010.1, read as the reverse complement.
ACCTGGTATTCCATGGATACGATGCAGCTGATAAAGGCGCATCCAAACTCCGCATCGAGGAAATGCGTTGGGAAGATGGATGGCCGGTGGTTGCGAAATGAGGTTTTGGGTATTGGGTATTAGGTATTGCACATCTGAGTGATAGTGGTGCTTTTAGAAAATACCCAATACCCAATACCTAATCACCAATCACCAATCACCAATCACTATTCACCTTTCCCCATTCACATTTTCCCTACCTTAAACTGCCCAAAACGAATCAACCAATAAACCTTACACAAGTAGGTATGAAAAAAACAAAGCTTTCTTTTCTAGCGATTGCAGCCCTTGCACTGATGGCTGCCTCCTGTGGCAACAACAACAGCAGCGAGGGTGGCACGAATGCTGATACTGCTGCTGTAAAAACAGCCATGACAGCAGACTTCGGCGAAGTAGACGGTAAAAAAGTATCCCTCTACACCCTCACTAACAAGAACGGCGACACCGTTACCATCACCAACTATGGCGGTATTGTAACCTCCTGGGTTACTGCCGACAAAAACGGTGGTAAGAGCAGCATCGTTCTTGGTTTCAATAAACTGGAAGGCTATATGGCGCCGCCTCCTTATTTCGGTGCGCTTATTGGCCGCTATGGCAACCGTATTGCCAAAGGCCAGTTCAAAATTGGCGATTCCACGTACAAGCTGGCTACCAACAACGGCGCCAACCACCTGCATGGCGGCAAGAAAGGTTTTGACAAAGTAGTATGGGATATAACCAAGGCACCTGCTGCCGGCGATGCTTCCATTACGCTACACTACCTGAGCAAAGACATGGAGGAGGGATACCCCGGCAACCTCGACGTGACCGTAACCTACACGCTCACCGATGCTAATGAGCTGAAGATCACCTACGATGCCTCTACCGATAAGGCAACACCGGTGAACCTCACCAACCACAGCTATTTCAACCTCACGGGTAATGTGGCCAATCCTATATTGAACCACACCCTTCAGATCGATGCGGACCGTTATACGCCCGTTGATGCCGGCCTGATTCCCACCGGTGAACTGAAGCCGGTACAGGGTACGCCTTTCGACTTCCGTCAGCCCACTGCCATCGGCGCCCGCATTGCGCAGGTGGAAGGTGGCTACGACCACAACTATGTGCTGAATGGTGGCCAGACTGCCAGCCAGCGAAAGATTGCAACCCTCAGCGATTCGGTGAGCGGCCGCCAGCTGGAAGTGTTTACCACCGAGCCCGGTGTTCAGTTCTATTCGGGCAACTTCCTGGATGGTACCCTGAAAGACAATGCAGGCCAGCCCATTCAGAAGCACACCGGTCTGTGCCTGGAAACCCAGCACTTCCCCGATTCGCCCAACCAGCCCAAGTTCCCCACCACTATTTTGGAACCCGGCCAGAAATACCATACTGAAACTACCTATAAGGTTTCGGTCCAGAAATAAAACCATTGCGTGCAGGTGCAAGCCTGCACGCAAATTTTTGTTATGCCACCGTCTCTGAAATGAATCATTCCCTTCGCCTTTCTTTCTCCTTGTTGCTTGCCGCTGGTATTTGTCAAAAAGCCGCTGCACAGCAACACACCCTTTCCCTTAAAAGCCCGGATGGCGCCCTGCAGGTAAAGGCATGGGTTAACAGAAATGGGCAACCGAAATATTTTATCACCCACAACAACACTGTGGTGCTCGACACTTCGGCCCTTGGCCTGGTGCGTGCCGATGGTGATTTTAGCAAAGGCCTAAAGAGTACAGCCCTTTCCCAACTGCAAAAAGTTGCTGATTCCTACCAATTATTTACGGGCAAAAAAAAGGCGGTTACCTACCAGGCCAACAGGCAGGTGCTGCAAACCCGCAATGCACAGGGGCAACCTATGAACCTGGTGTTCCAGGTGTCCAATGATGGCGTGGCATTTCGTTATGAGTTTCCCGGAACTACAACCGATCAAAAAACGGTTACGGCAGAAGCAACTTCTTTTCACCTGCCTGCCGGGTCAAAAGCCTGGTTGCAACCCATGCAGGTGGCCAAAACAGGATGGGAGCGGAGCAACCCTGCCTACGAAGAACATTACCAGCAAGGTATTGCAGCAGGCACCCCGGCACCCACCAAGGCTGGCTGGGTGTATCCTGCGCTTTTCAACACCGGCAAAAACTGGATGCTGATAACCGAGGCCAACCTCGATACCAATTATTGCGCTACCCGCCTCGATTCCGCATCGGCAGGAGGGGAGTACCGCGTAGCATTTCCGGATGCCCGCGAAGTAATGGGCGACGGCGCCTTGCTGCCCCAGGGCAAACTGCCTTTTGCCACCCCCTGGCGGGTGCTCACCGTAGGCAGCCTGGCCACTATCGTGGAAAGCACGCTGGGTACCGACCTGGCAAAGCCTGCCACCACAACAAAAACTTCTTTCATCAAGCCGGGCAAGGCATCCTGGAGCTGGATCAATAGCAAGGACGATTTCATTACTTACGAAGAGCAAAAGAAATACATCGATTATGCTGCCGATATGCAGTGGGAGTACTGCCTCATTGATGCAGACTGGGACCGCAAGATCGGGTACGAAAAAGTGGCCGAACTGGCACAGTATGCTGCCTCCAAGAACGTAGGCCTGCTCCTGTGGTACAATTCAGCCGGTGATTGGAATACGGTAAAGTATACACCCAAGAATAAATTGCTGACCCATGAAAGCCGCATGCAGGAATTTGCCCGCCTGAAGGGCCTGGGCATCAAAGGCCTGAAGATCGACTTCTTTGGTGGCGATGGCCGCTCGGTAATCAGGTACTACCACGATATTCTGAAAGATGCTGCAGACGCCGGGCTGATGATCAATTTTCACGGGGCTACCCTGCCACGTGGCTGGCAACGCACCTATCCCCACTTTGTAACTGCCGAGGCCATCAAGGGTTTTGAGTTCATCACCTTTACCCAGCCCGATGCAGATGCCGAACCCACGCATGCGGCCATGCTGCCTTTTACCCGCAATGCCTTTGACCCCATGGATTTTACACCCATGAACCTCAACCGCATTTACACTCCGGTGCAGCGTCGCACAACCTCTGCTTTTGAGCTGGCGCTTTCGGTGGTGTTCTTGTCGGGGGTACAGCATTTTGCCGAGTCGCCAGAGGGAATGGCTACCATGCCATATTTTATAAAACAGTACCTTCGGGAGCTTCCGGGCAGCTGGGATGAAGTAAAATTTATCGATGGCTTTCCGGGTAAAAGCGTGGTGCTTGCCCGCCGTAATGGGAATAGGTGGTACCTTGCAGGCCTCAACGGCACTGCCGGGTCCATGACAATTAACCTGCCGCTGCAACAGTTTGGCAGGAAAATGGGGCAACTGATTACAGACAGCGGAGACGAACAAAAGCTCAAGTCCCAAAACATTCCAGCCCTTCCCGAAAACCTTCCCGTGACCATGCAACCCAATGGCGGTTTTGTGCTGGTGCTGGATTAGGGAAACAACCCGGTGCATGGCAAATTGAATGTTCATCGCATCACCACAAACAAATTAGTAGAGCCAAACATTTTTTATAAACCTCAAGCAAGTATTACTCATGAAGTTTTTCATCGACACCGCCAACCTGGCGCAGATCAAAGAAGCAGCCGCCCTGGGTATCCTGGATGGCGTGACCACCAACCCTTCACTGATGGCCAAAGAAGGCATCAAGGGTGAAGAAGCCATTCACCAACATTACCGCACAATCTGCGACTTGGTGGATGGTGATATCTCTGCCGAAGTGTTGTCGACCGATTACGAAGGCATTATCGAAGAAGGTAAGGCCCTGGCTGCCATTCACCCCAACATCGTGGTGAAGGTGCCCATGATCAAAGACGGTATCAAAGCCATTAAATGGTTCACCGATAACGGTATCAAAACCAACTGCACCCTGATCTTCTCTGCCGGCCAGGCCATCCTTGCCGCCAAAGCAGGTGCTACCTATGTATCGCCTTTCCTGGGCCGCATCGACGACAGCGGTTGGAACGGTGTGCAACTGATCGAGCAGATCGCACAGATCTTCAACGTACAGGGTTTCAAAACCCAGATCCTGGCGGCCTCTATCCGCAACCCCAACCACATCATCGACTGCGCAGCTGCCGGTGCCGATGTGTGCACCTGCCCGCTCGAGCCCATCCTGGGTCTGCTGAAGCACCCTCTCACCGACCTCGGCCTGGCCAAGTTCATCGAGGACGCCAAGAAAATGCAGGCCGAAGCAGCAGTAGCGTAAACCGTCAATGGTGAATGGTCAATGGTGAAAGTATCCTTAACTAGGTACCACTCACCTAATTATTCTCTTGAATTGACCATTCACCATTCACCATTCACGACATTAAAATCAATCATGAGCCAACAACATACAATCGACGACTTGAAAGGCGTCGCGGTGCAGGTGCGTCGCGACATCGTACGTATGGTGCATGCATGCCAGAGCGGCCACCCCGGTGGTTCGCTGGGTTGCACCGACCTCCTGGTAGCCCTTTACTTCAAGGTAATGGAGCACAACCCGCAGTTTAAAATGGATGGAACCGGTGAAGACCTGTTCTTTCTTTCCAACGGTCACATTTCTCCTGTTTTCTACTCCGTGCTGGCGCGTTCCGGTTATTTCCCTGTTTCCGAACTGGGTTCTTTCCGCAAACTGAACAGCCGCCTGCAGGGCCACCCCACCACCCACGAAGGTCTCCCCGGTGTACGCATCGCTTCGGGTTCGCTGGGCCAGGGTATTTCAGTTGCTATTGGTGCTGCTCAGGCCAAGAAGCTCAATGGCGATGATAAAAAAGTATTTGTGCTCACCGGCGACGGCGAGCTCGACGAAGGCCAGATCTGGGAAGCTGCCATGTATGCGCCCGGCAAAAAGGTAGACAACCTGGTATGGATTGTTGACCACAACGGCCAGCAGATCGACGGCTCTACCGACCAGGTAATGCCCCTCGGTAACCTCCGCGCCAAGGTAGAAGCCTTTGGCTGGCAGGTACTGGAAATGAACGGTAACAATATGGACGAAGTGGTAGCTACCCTGGAGCAGGCGAAAAGCCTCTGCGGTAATGGCCAGCCCATTTGCATACTGATGAAAACCGGCATGGGTTATGGCGTTGACTTCATGATGGGCAGCCACAAATGGCACGGCGTTGCACCCAACGACGAGCAACTGCACCAGGCACTGGAGCAACTGCATTCCAAGCTGGAAGATTACCAGTTGAATGAGCTAATTAGCTAATGTGCTAATCAGCTAATAAAAGAATGCCACTTGGCTGTTTCCTTAGCACATTAGCCTATTATCACATTAGCTAATTGCCTCATTTACCATTCAGACTATTTCAACATGAAGAAATATACTTTCACCGAAAAGAAAGATACCCGCAGCGGCTTTGGTGCCGGTCTGTTGGAGGCTGGCCGCCGCAACCCCAACGTGGTTGCCCTGTGCGCCGACCTGGTAGGCTCCCTGAAAATGGATGCCTTTATCAAAGAATTTCCTGAGCGCTTCTTTCAAATCGGTATTGCCGAAGCCAACATGATGGGCATCGCTGCCGGTTTGACCATTGGTGGCAAGGTTCCTTTTACCGGAACTTTTGCCAACTTCTCTACCGGTCGTGTGTACGACCAGATTCGCCAGAGCATCGCCTACAGCGATAAGAATGTAAAGATCTGCGCTTCGCATGCTGGTCTTACCCTGGGTGAAGACGGTGCTACCCACCAGATACTGGAAGACCTGGGCATGATGAAAATGCTGCCCGGCATGACCGTGATCAACCCCTGCGATTTCAACCAGACCAAGGCTGCCACCATCGCTGTTGCGGAGCATCATGGCCCGGTGTACCTGCGTTTTGGCCGTCCTGTAGTGCCCATCTTTACGCCCGACAACCAGGAGTTTGTAATAGGCAAGGCATGGATGGTAAACGAAGGCGCCGACGTGAGCATCTTCGCTACCGGCCACCTGGTATGGGAAGCCATTCTTGCCGGTGAGCAGCTGGCTGAAATGGGCATTGATGCCGAGATCATCAACATCCACACCATCAAGCCCCTCGATGTTGAGGCCGTGCTGAAATCGGTAGCCAAAACCCGTTGCGTGGTTACTGCCGAAGAGCACAACCGCCTGGGTGGTTTGGGTGATTCCATCGCGCAGGTATTGGTACAAAACGATCCTGTGCCCCAGGAGTACGTTGCCGTTAACGATAGCTTCGGCGAAAGCGGTACCCCTGCACAACTGATGACCAAATACGGTTTGGACGCAGCCCACATTGTAAAGGCCGTTCAGAAAGTAATGCAGCGCAAGAACGCTGTTGTTGCTGCCCTTTAATAGGATCATTTTTCCTTTTTATAAAAGCCGCTGCCTTTTGGGACAGCGGCTTTTTTATTGGGTATACGACCCCTGTCAATTTTCGCTTTGAGGCATTGCGGTATTTTGTAATTTGAGCGGGCTTGTCCCTACCCCATGTGATGCCTCCCCGCTTTCCTTTGGTAAAACCATCACCAATTCCGCAACCAACCGTTGCATCTATGCGTAACAAACGAGGTTCGATATGCTCCCGGCTGCCGTATAAAATGACCCTCAAAGATTGGGTGTTGCACCTCGTGGCCACGCCTTCCATCATTGTGCTGGCCAACTATTTTATCTGGGGCACCCGCTATTTTACCGAAGGCAAAATCTTTATCGCTGCCACACTGCTTACCTGTATCCTGGGTTTGCTGCTTACCTATACCAATATGCGGTCGATGTTTTATGCCCGCAAAAAGTACCCCGAACTGAGCAGGACCTTACAAAGGCTTACCCTTTCCTTTCTCCTGTATGCAATTATGGATATTGCCGGCGGGTTTGTACTGCTGGGTGTATTTGCATCCCTGCCCTTTGCCGGTTTTGCGTTTACCCTGCACAAAGCTTTTAATGCAACCCTGGTAATGTTGGTGGCCGCAGCGGTTGCCGCCCTTGGTTATGAGTTCTTTTACAGTTTTGAAAAATGGAAAGAAAGCATCCGGGCAAACGAAGCCTTGCAAAGGCTGCAACTGCAAACCGAGCTCAATGCTTTGAAAAGCCAGGTGAACCCGCATTTTCTTTTTAATAGCCTCAATGCGCTCTCTTACCTGATGACCGATGATGTGCAAAAGGCAGAAACCTACCTGGGTGAAATGACCCAGGTATATCGCTACCTCTTGCGCAACAATTCGGTTGAACTAACGGAGCTGGCTACCGAACTGCAATTCATCAGGGCTTACTTTTCCATGTTGCAAACCAGCAGTGGTACGGGCGTTTCGCTTTCAGTAGGGGTGCCCGATTCGTATATGAATCACCTTTTGCCGCCGCTTACCTTGCAGCTTTTGGTGGAGAACGCGGTCAAGCACAACATCGCCCACCGCGAAAAGCCTTTGCAGATATGTATTGAAACCAACAGCAAGGGATGGCTGGTGGTGAGCAACAACCTGCAACGTAAGTTGGGAAAAGTACATTCTACCCACATCGGTCTGAACAATATCGCAGCCAAGTACCGTTTGCTGAACCAACCTGAAGTTGTCATTCAGGAGACCGGTGGCCGCTTTTGTGTTTCCTTGCCCCTTATTGCACCAGCTGACGAGGTAAATTCTATTTTGCAAGAGCCTTTAAGTTACCCGCTTGCACAACCCTAAACCAGACGGTTTAAACCTTTTTAGGGAATTAAACCATGCTTCGTTTTGATTACAATAATTCCGCATTTGATGGGCTTGTCCACATTCCTTCAACAGGGTTGCAGGGCTAAGAGAAAAAATTATAAATGTAAATTTGACACTTCTAGAAAAGCGCTTATCTTTCCTTCCCAAAATAGTATTCCATGAGCTTGTCCCAAGCCTACGTGATAGGTGTTGACTACGGTTCCGACTCGGTTCGTTCGGTACTGGTAGATGCGCAGAACGGCAACGAAGTAGCTTCCGCCGTGTTTTATTATCCCCGCTGGAAAGAAGGCCGGTATTGCAATGCAGCTGCCAACCAGTTTCGCCAGCACCCCCTCGATTATATCGAAGGCCTGGAAGATACCATCAAGCGCTGCCTGCTGCAGGCCGGTTCGGCCATTGCTGCCAACGTAAAGGCCATCTCCGTTGATACCACCGGTTCTACACCGGTTGCAGTTGATGCTACCGGTACTCCGTTGGCCATGCTGCCTCAGTTTGCCGAAAACCCCAACGCCATGTTCGTGTTGTGGAAAGACCATACGGCCACTGGCGAGGCAGCCGAAATCAACGCTCATGCGGAGAAGTTTGATACCAACTACCTGCAATATGTAGGTGGTATTTACTCTTCGGAGTGGTTCTGGGCAAAGCTGCTGCGCATCCTGCGTGCCGATGAAACCGTACGTGCCGCCATCCACAGTTGGGTAGAGCATTGCGACTGGATTCCCTTCCTGCTCACCGGTGGCAAGAAAGCTACCGAGATCAAGCGTGGCGTATGTTCTGCGGGTCACAAGGGTCTTTGGGCTGCAGAGTGGGGCGGACTGCCTCCCGATGATTTCTTTGCAACCCTCGACCCGTTGTTGAAGGGCTTTACCGAAAAATTGTATACGGAAGTTTATACTTCAGATACCGCTGTAGGTACCATCTCTGCCGAGTGGGCACAGCGTTTAGGCCTGCCTGCCGATGTACAAATCGGTGCCGGTGCCTTCGATTGCCATATGGGTGCTGTAGGCGGACAAATTGAACCCTACTATCTCTCCAAGGTAATGGGTACTTCCACCTGCGATATCTTGGTGGCGCCCGAAGCCGAAGTGGGCGACAAGCTGATTCGCGGTATTTGCGGACAGGTGCCCGGCTCCGTTATTCCCGGTATGCTGGGTATGGAAGCCGGCCAGTCGGCATTTGGTGATGCCTATGCCTGGCTGCGCGATGTGCTGGCCTGGCCGCTGCAACATGTGCTTTCCCAATCATCCATCATTGATGCCGATACCGCCAAGAAACTGGTGGAAGAAGCCGTAGATAAACTCATTCCCGAGCTGAGCAAGCAAGCCGACCTGCTGGAACCTGAAGAAGGCAGCGAATTGGCTATTGACTGGATCAATGGCCGCCGTACGCCCGATGCCGACCAGTTGCTGAAAGGCGCATTTACCGGCCTCAACATGGGTACCGATGCGCCGCGCATGTTCCGTGCCCTGGTGGAAGCTACCTGCTTTGGCGCCAAGGCCATCGTTGACCGCTTTATCGCTGAAGGCGTGCCTGTAAAAGGTTTGATCGCTTTGGGTGGCGTTGCCAAAAAATCGCCTTTTGTTATGCAGATGATGGCCGATGTAATTGGCATGCCCATCCGCGTACACAAGTCGGAGCAAACCTGCGCACTGGGTGCCGCTATGTTTGCTGCCACCACTGCCGGATTGTATCCCAACGTTGAAGCCGCCATGCAGGCCATGGGCCAGGGCTTTGATGCCGAATACACACCCAACCCTGCACGGGTTGACGTTTACGAGAAGCGTTACAAGAAATACATCAAGACCGGAGCTTTCCTTGAAGCACAAACGAAGAAGCCTGTAGCACAAAACCAACTCACTGAAGCATGATCGTAAATCCGTATCAACACATACAGGAAGAAGCCTATGCTGCCAATATGCAGCTGCCTGAACTGGGGCTGGTTCTCTTCACTTTTGGCAACGTTAGTGCGGCCGACCGCAGCCTGGGTGTTTTTGCCATCAAACCAAGCGGCGTTCCCTACAAAGACCTTTCTCCCGATAAGATGGTAATCGTTGACTTCGACGGTAAGACCGTTCAGGGCAACCTCCGTCCTTCTTCCGATACCCTTACCCATGCGGTGTTGTACAAGCATTGGGAAAAGATCGGCGGCGTGGTGCATACCCATTCGGTGTATGGCACTGCATGGGCGCAGGCGCAACGCGACATCATTAACTACGGTACTACCCACGGCGATCATACTACGGTGGATATTCCCTGTGCGCCGCCCATGAGCGACGAGATGATAGCAGGTGACTATGAATACCAAACCGGCTTCCAGATCATGAACTGCCTGGCAGAACGTGGCCTGAGCTACGAAGAGTGCGAAATGATCCTGGTGGGCAACCATGCACCTTTTACCTGGGGCAAGAATGCCGACAAGGCGGTGTACAACAGCGCGGTGCTCGAAACCGTTGCCAAGATGGCCACCCTCACCGAGCAGATCAATCCCAACGCGCCGCGCCTCAAGGATGCTTTGATCAAAAAGCACTACGAGCGCAAGCATGGGCCGCATTCTTATTATGGACAATGAGGTGGTGAATGGTGAATGGGCAATGGTGAATAATGGAATTATTATTTATTGATTACTTATTATTCCATGTCAGACAAAGCTTCGTTCCCCATAATAATAAATAATCAGTAATCAATAATTAACTGTAAACAGCCGCTTGGTTTTCAACCATTCACCATTGCCCATTCACCATTCACCAACCAGCTTGCAAAAACCACATATGAAAAAAGTCATCCTTTCCTTCGCCTTGCTTGCTGCCCTCACAGGGCGTGCACAGCAAACCGATTACCCGATCCGCTCGGTTAATTTCACGCAGGTGCACCTGAACGACCAGTTCTGGTTGCCCCGCATCAAAACGAACCATACGGTTACCATTCCCGCATCCTTTGAACGGTGCGAGAACACGGGAAGGGTGAAGAACTTTGAAATGGCGGCTGCCCGCGAGGGAAAGTTCTGTACCATCTTTCCATTTGATGATACAGACATCTACAAGACCATTGAAGGCGCATCGTTTTCATTGAGCTTGTTCCCCGACAAAAAGCTGGAAGGCTATATCGATACGCTCATTGACAAGGTTGCCAGGGCACAAGAACCTGATGGTTACCTGTACACGGCACGAACCATCAACCCTGCTGCACCGCATGCCTGGGCAGGAACGCAGCGTTGGGAAAAGGAACGCGAACTGAGCCATGAGTTGTACAACTCGGGTCACCTCTTTGAAGCCGCTGCAGCGCATTACTATGCCACCGGCAAAAAGAACCTGCTCAATATCGCTTTAAAAAATGCCGACCTCGTTTGTTCGGTTTTTGGTCCCGGTAAAAATCATGTGGCACCCGGCCATGAAGTGGTGGAGATGGGTTTGGTAAAACTCTATCGCATCACAGGTAAAAAAGAATACCTCGCGTCGGCCAAAGACTTTATTGATGAAAGAGGTCATTTTAATGGTTATGATTCCACCAATAAAGATCCCTGGAAGAATGGTGCATACTGGCAAGATCACAAGCCTGTAGTACAACAGGAGGAAGCCATCGGCCACGCGGTGCGTGCCGCATACCTATACAGCGCTGTTGCCGATATCGCAGCCCTTACCGGCGATACCGCTTACCTCCATGCTGTTGACCGCATCTGGAACAACATGGTGAGCAAAAAGTATTATGTGCAGGGTGGGATAGGAGCCGTGCCTTCGGGTGAGCGCTTTGGCGACAACTACGACCTGCCCAATGGCACTGCCTACAACGAAACCTGTGCGGCCATTGCCAACGTATACTGGAACCACCGCATGTTCCTGTTGCACGGCGATGCCAAGTACCTCGATGTGCTGGAGCGCAGCCTGTACAACGGCCTGATCTCCGGTGTGGGCCTCGATGGCAAATCGTTCTTTTATACCAATGCCATGCAGGTGAAAAACAGTTTTCACCATGGCAGCCTCGAAGCGGAGCGCTCGGGTTGGTTCGACTGCTCCTGCTGCCCTACCAATGTAACCCGACTGCTGCCTTCAGTGCCCGGTTATATGTATGCGCAAAAGGACAATGATATTTATGTCAACCTCTTTGCGGTGAGTGTTTCCGATTTGAAACTGGGAAACAAAGATGTAAAGATCGAGCAGCAGCATAACTATCCCTGGAGCGGCGACCTGAAGTTCATTGTAAGCCCCAAAAGCAGTATTGCCTTTGGTTTGAAAGTGCGCATTCCGGGATGGGCGCAACAACAGGTGGTGCCTTCCGATCTGTACCGTTTTGCTACCACCAACAACAAAGAAGTGGTGATCAAGGTAAACGGCCAGCAGGTAAGCTACAACGTGGATAAGGGTTTTGCTACCATCAACCGCACCTGGAAGAAGGGTGATGTGGTGGAAGTAAACTTACCTATGGAAGTACAGCAGATCGTTGCACACGAAAAACTGGTGGACGACCAGGGCAAGATTGCCCTGCAGCGCGGACCCCTGGTGTACTGCGCCGAAGGCTGGGACAATGGTGGCCGTGCTGCCAACATCATGGTGCCGCAATCCACCACCTTTACACCCGAATATCAGCCTAACCTGCTGAACGGCGTGATGGTATTAAAAAGCACGGTGCCTGCAGTTAAAGTGGACAACAACAGCGTTACAACGGTAAAGCAACCGTTCACCGCTATTCCGTATTACGCATGGGCCAACCGTGGTAAGAGCGAAATGATGGTGTGGTTTCCAACGGGCGTGAAAGACGTAGATATTTTAGCTAAATAAGATATCAGATCTCTACATCAGAGATCCGCCTCGGCGATTTTTTAAATCATAACCAAACAATATAACAAGCAGAACCCCAAATGATCAATCTGAAAGAATTTGAAGTGTGGTTTGTTACCGGCAGCCAGCATCTGTACGGTGAAGAAACCCTGAAGCAGGTAGCTGCGCATTCGCAGGAAATTGCTGCTTCCCTGAACGAAGCTTCCGCTGTTCCTGTACGCGTGGTATTCAAGCCTGTGGTTACTACACCCGAGGAAATTTACCGCGTATGTGCCGAGGCCAATGCCGCTACTGCCTGTATCGGTGTGATCACCTGGATGCATACCTTTTCGCCTGCCAAGATGTGGATCCGTGGCCTGCAAAGCCTGCAGAAGCCCATCGCACACCTGCATACACAGTTCAACCGCGACATCCCCTGGGGTGAGATCGATATGGACTTCATGAACCTGAACCAAAGCGCCCACGGCGACCGTGAGTTTGGTTTTATCATGAGCCGTATGCGCATCAACCGCAAGGTGGTAGTAGGTCACTGGCAGGATGAAGAAGTGCTGCAGCAACTGGGTGCATGGACCCGCGCCGCCGCCGGCTGGGCCGACTGGCAGGGTGCACGCTTCGTTCGCTTTGGCGACAACATGCGCTTTGTGGCCGTTACCGATGGCGATAAAGTAGAAGCCGAGATGAAATTTGGTTACATGGTGAACACCCATGGCATCGGCGACCTCGTTGCCGTGATCAACGCCATCGGTGAAAGCGAAGTAGATGCCCTGGTTGCCGAATACGCAACCAGCTACGAGCTGGCGCCCGAACTGCAGCAAGGTGCGGAAAAACACGCAGCCCTGCGCGATGCGGCCCGCATTGAACTGGGTCTGCGCAAATTCCTGAAAGACGGCAACTATAAAGGCTTTACCGATACATTCGAAGACCTGCACGGTATGATCCAGCTGCCCGGTATTGCCACCCAGCGCCTGATGGCCGACGGCTATGGCTTTGGTGGCGAAGGCGACTGGAAAACTTCTGCGCTGGTACGTGCCATGAAAGTGATGGGTGCCGGCCTGCCTGGCGGCAACTCGTTCATGGAAGACTATACCTACCACTTCGAGCCCAACAACTCGATGGTGCTTGGTTCGCACATGCTGGAGATCTGTCCTTCCATTGCCAACGCTAAACCCAAGTGCGAGATCCACGAACTGGGTATTGGTGGAAAGGCTGATCCCGTACGTCTTGTTTTCAACGTAGATGGCGGCGCTGCCCTCAACGCATCTATCATCGATATGGGTAACCGTTTCCGCCTGCTGGTAAATACCGTTGAAGCGGTAGCACCCCAGCACGATTTGCCCAAGCTGCCCGTAGCCCGCGTGCTGTGGAAGCCCCTGCCCGACATGAAGACCGGCTGCGCAGCCTGGATCTATGCCGGTGGCGCCCACCACACCTGCTACAGCCAGAACCTCACTACCGAGCACCTCGCGGACTTTGCTGAGATTGCCGGTATTGAGTGTGTGCTGATTGACGAACACACCCGCCTGCATTCCTTCAAACAGGAACTGCGCTGGAGTGAAGTTTATCATCAAGTAAAAGGTTAATCCCTATTTTTGAAAAGGTGCGGCCCTTGAGTCGCACCTTTTTCTGTCACAAAAACAACGCTTACTTCCATTATGAAAAATGGGCTTATCTGGAGCGACTATGTCGTGTTCCTGATCTACTTCGTGATTGTAGCCGGCTATGGTTACTGGATCTACAGCAAAAAGAAAAAAGAAGCAACGAGCACACACGACTTCTTCCTCGCCGAAGGTTCCCTTACCTGGTGGGCCATCGGTGCTTCGATGATTGCATCGAACATCTCTGCCGAGCAGTTCATTGGAATGAGTGGTGACGGCTTCTTTGTAGGTACCGCTGTTGCGGCCTACGAATGGATTGCTGCCCTTGCGCTGATCATCATCGCCGTATGGTTCATGCCCATTTACCTGAAGAACAAGATCATGACCATGCCCCAGTTCCTTACCAACCGTTACAACGGTACGGTGGCATTGATCATGGCTATTTTCTGGCTCTTTTTGTACGTGTTTGTGAACCTTACCTCCATCCTTTACCTGGGTGCCGTTGCCATCAACGGTTTGTTGGGTGGTGCCTATCTACACACCATCATGATTGTGCTGGCCATTATGGCGCTTATCATCACCCTGGGTGGTATGAAGGTGATTGGTTACACCGACGTAATCCAGGTGGCGGTACTCATCATCGGGGGCCTTGCTACTACCTGGATGGCATTGACCATTGTGGGTGACAAACTGGGTGTGGGTGCCAATGCCATCGCCGGCTTCAAAGCCATGATGGCCGATTCGCCCGAGCACTTCAAGATGATCTTCCCCAAGCCGGATGCGAATTCTTCCAACCTCGACATTCAGAAATACGTGGTGCTGCCCGGCATTGCGATGTACTTCGCAGGCCAGTGGATTGTAAACCTCAACTACTGGGGTTGTAACCAGTACATTACCCAGCGTGCGCTTGGTGCCGACCTGACCACTGCACGAAATGGTATCCTGTTTGCCGGTTTCCTGAAACTGTTCATGCCCATTGTGGTGATGGTGCCCGGTATCGCTGCATGGGTATTGGTTAAGCATGGCCACCTTACATTAGACAACAAAGACGGTGCTTATGCTGCCATCCTTGGTTACCTGCCCAATGGTTTGAAAGGCCTTTCGCTGGCGGCACTCACCGCGGCTATCGTGGCTTCGCTGGCGGGAAAAGTAAACTCCATCGCCACCATCTACACCCTTGACCTGCACAAGAAATATTTTGCCAAAGATTCTTCTGAGCAAAAGCAGGTATGGACGGGCCGTATTGTAGCGGTAGCAGCCATGATTATTGCCCTCATTTTTACCTGGGAAGACTTGTTGGGTATTGGCGGCGAAGGTGGTTTCACCTTTATCCAGAAATACACCGGCTTTATCTCTCCTGGTATCCTGGCCATGTTCCTCCTGGGTATGTTCTGGAAACGCACAACGGGTGCAGCTGCGGTAGCAGGTATCATCACCGGCTTCCTAGTTTCCCTGTTGTTCAACAGCACCGTACTGCCTGAAACATTTGGCAACGAAACCTTGTTGTACACGGCTTACCAGTATACCAAAGAAGTAAACGGTGTTACCCAAACTTTTGTAGAAATTCCTTTCCTGATCTGCATGGGCTGGTCCTTTTTCTTCACTGTACTGGTGATGGTGGTGCTTTCCCTGTTTGGTCCTAAAGAGAACCCCAAAGCAATTGAGATCGATGCATCGATGTTCAAGGTGAAGCCCGGTACGCTGGCGCTCATCGTGGCCACCCTGCTCATCCTGAGTGCTTTCTATATCAAGTTCTGGTAAACAAAAGGGCAGGAGTGTGCAGCATGGTTGCGGTGCGCTCCTGTCTTTATTTTTAATGAAACTGCCTTACTGTGATCGCCGAATACAAGCCTTACGAACCACTACTGCTGGCCATTGACTGTATCATCTTCGGCTTTGACGGAACACAACTCAAAGCCCTGCTGATCAAAAGGGGATTCGAACCCCAGAAAGGCAAATGGTCGCTGATGGGTGGTTTTGTGCAAAAAGACGAAAGCGTGGACGATGCCGCCAAACGCATCCTCGACCAGCTTACCGGTTTGCACGATATTTACATGGAACAATTGCATGTGTTTGGCGAAGTGGACCGCGACCCCGGAGGCCGCGTGGTATCCATTGCCTACTATGCCCTCATTAAAATTGACGACTACAGCAAAGAACTGATGGAGTCGCACCAGGCCGAGTGGTTTGCCATGGACGAAATACCCCCGCTGATCTTCGACCATAAAAAGATGATCAGCATGGCGCGGGAAAGGCTGCGGCAAAAAGTTGCCAACTACCCGATTGGTTTTGCGCTTTTGCCCAACAAGTTTACCCTGCCCCAGTTGCAGGCCTTGTACGAGGCCATCTACGAAACAGAGCTGGACAAGCGCAACTTCACCCGTAAAATTCTTTCTTTTGAAATTCTGCAAAAGCTGGAAGAAAAAGAAAAAGAATCATCGCGGAAAGGAGCTTACCTCTATGTTTTTGATGATAAAAAATATAGAAAGCTGGAAAAGGATGGTTTCAAAATGATGTAATAGAAACGGCAGCCGGAAGGTTGCCGTTTTTTTTATGCCAGGGCATCAAACCTTGTGCGATCATTTACCCTGTGGACATGCGTCCAATAGTTACCCTTGAATAACCGTATTTTATACCTGTATTGGTCATTGCTTTCCTTTTCCGGTTTTCCAAACCGCCGTAGTATCGAAAAATTTATCAAAAACATAGGCGCAATCATCTGCGCCATCAACTATAATAGCCTGCTGCAAATATTCCTGCAACATTGAGACAAAATGAACAGGAAATGAAACATAATGCACAAGGCCTACCACTTTTTCTGCCTTATTTCACTACCGGAAGGAATAAGTGTGTTTTTGCCACTTAATCGCCATCACTTCTAAACAAATGTTTGCCACATGAAATTGAAAACCAACTGCGCACCGCAGCGGAATGTGCATGCCGTACCCATACTCCGGCAGAATATCCATTATTTGCTGCTACTCCTACTCTTTAGCGCAAGCACTTTGCTCGCATCGGCACAAGCCGAAAACCGCTTACGCATCACCGGCCGCATTACCGACAGTCTTGGAAAAGCCATCTCCAGCGTTTCCGTTACCGAGAAGGGAACCCGTAATGCGACCCTCACCAATGGCAATGGTGATTACGCCATTTCTGTAGCCAACAACCAGGCAGTACTGGTATTTTCCTCTATTGGCTTTGGCACCCGCGAAATGCCGGTTGGGGGCAACACTACGGTCAACCTTTCCATGCGGATGGAAAACAGCAGTTTGGGCGAAGTGGTGGTGGTAGGTTATGGTACCCAGCGCCGCAAAGAAGTGACCAGCGCCGTAGCCACCGTATCTCCTGAGCAATTCAACAAGGGCAATATCAGTGATGTGGCCCAACTCCTCCAGGGCAAGGTGGCAGGTTTGTCAATTGCCCGTCCTGGTGGCAATCCCAACGGTGGCTTTGCTATCCGTCTGCGTGGTCTTTCCACCCTGGGCGCCAACGCATCACCCCTGGTGGTTATCGATGGACAGATTGGTGCCGACATCAACACCGTTGACCCCAATGATATCGCCAGCGTGGATGTACTGAAAGATGCCGCTTCGGCAGCCATCTATGGTACCCGTGGTTCTTCGGGTGTAATCATCATTACCACCAAGCGTGGTGGCCGTATTCCCACGCTTACTTACAATGGAACCGTAACCGCCGAACAGCCCGGCATGTTTACGCCCCATATGAGTGCTGCTGAATTTAAAGCTGCCGGAGGCCGCAACCTGGGAGCCGAGACCGATTGGAACAAAGAAATTACCCGCACAGCGCTTTCGCAGATCCACAACGTTTCACTTTCGGGCGGTGGCGGTGGCGCCACCTATATTGCTTCGCTCAACTACCGCAATGTACAGGGCGTGGCCATCAATACCGGCTTCGACCAACTGAACGGCCACGTGGGCGTAACCCAAAAGGCGCTGAAGGATAAGCTGACCCTTACTGTGGATGTAACTGCCAACCGCCGTTCTTCTAAGTTTGGTTTCGACCGAGCCTTCCAGTATGCTACCATTTTCAACCCCACGGCGCCCCTGCGTACCACCGATCCCAACCTTAACCTGACCGGTAGCGGCTACGTGGAGCAGAACTTCGTGGAATATGCCAACCCACTGGCGGTGCTGGAGCAGAATACCAACAAAGGTGAGGACAAGCGCCTCAACTTCAACGCTTCGGCAACTTACGAACTCATCAAAGGCCTGAAGTTTTCTACCCGCTATGCGCAGCAAACCACCAGCAATTACCGCTGGGCCTACCTGCCGCGTACCTCTTTCGATACCCGCCTGCTTTCGGGTGGCAGTGGCTTCACCCGCAATGGTCTGGCACAAAAACAGGATGATGAAAGCCTGAACCGCCTGTACGAAAACACCCTTGCCTACGATACCAAGTTGTTTGGCGACCTGGGAGTTGCAGCCGTTGCCGGTTACTCGTACCAGGATTTTGAAAATAAAGGTTTCCTGATCCGTGCCGGTAACTTCCTGACCGATGCCGTTGCGGAAAATATTTCCAGCGCACTGGATTTTAAAAATGGCCGTGCCGAATCCAACAGTTACAAGAATGGTTCACGACTGGTAGCTTTCTTTGGCAGGTTGAACCTGAACTACCGCGATTTTGCATTCCTTTCGGCTAGCCTTCGCCGTGAGGGTTCTACCCAGTTTGGTGAAAACAATAAGTGGGGTATGTTCCCTGCCATCTCTGCTGGCCTGGACATCGACAAACTGGTAGATATTCCAACTGTAAACTCGTTGAAGCTGCGGGGAAGCTATGGTGTAACCGGTGCCCTACCCCCCAGTGCATACCTCTCCCTGTTTCTTTATGGCCCTACCGGCCGTTCCTTCCTGAACAACGGTGTATTTGGTCCTTCGTACGAGCCAACCCAGAACGAAAACCCCGACCTGAAATGGGAGAAAAAGGGCGAGTTTGATATTGGCCTGGACTTCTCTTTATTCAACAGCCGCCTCACCGGTAGCTTCGATTATTACAACCGCCAGACCACCGACCTGCTCTTCAACGCCACCGTTCCCGTACCGCCATATCCTACCAACCGTCGTTGGATGAATATCGGAACCATGGAAAACAAGGGCGTGGAATTGCTGGTGGCTTATGACGTGTTCAAAAACCGCGATTTCACCTGGAACAGCAGTGCCAACTTCTCTACCTACAGCGTAAAGCTTTCCAAGCTGAATAAGGACCTGGCAGGTAACGTGATTGGTGCTTCCAACCTGGGCTCGCCCGGCCAGGAAGCCACCCAGATCACCCGTGCCGTTGAAGGCCAGAAGATCGGTATTATCTGGGGACCCATTTACAAAGGTGTGGATGCCAATGGTAAGTTCCTCTTTGCCGATGAAAACGGTAAGGAAACCAGCAGCGATGCTTACAAAACACAGATCGGTAATGGCCTGCCCAAGTTTGAAGCCGGCTGGACCAACACCTTCCGCTATAAGAACCTGGACCTGAACTTTTTTCTCCGCGGTTCTTTTGGCCACGACCTGGTGAATACCTATCGCGCCTTCTTCGAGAACTCGACGCCTACGGTTATCTCCAGCTACAACGTAGTAAAATCCAAGTACTACAACCCTGCACTGAAAGCTGGTCAAACCTTCAGCAGCCTGTACGTGGAGCGTGCCTCTTTTGTAAAACTGGATAACGCCACCTTGGGTTATGATTTCAACTTCAAAGGCGACAAGACCATCAAAGGCCTCCGTGTTTTTGTAAACGGTCAGAACCTGTTTGTGATCACCGACTATACCGGTGTTGATCCTGAAGTACGCTATAGCTATGGCGGCAATATCCTGGCGCCCGGTGTAGACAACCGCGACAGCTGGGTACGTACCCGCAGCTACACGTTTGGTGTAAATCTGAAGCTTTAATCTCTAACAATCCTCATCTCTTTTGATATGAAAATCTTATCTGTCCGGAACTTCTGTTGCCTTGCCCTGCTGATGGCTGCTTCCTGCACCCGGCTGGACGAAAAGGAACTGCTGTACGACCGGGTTACCTCCGACAACTTTGGCCAGAACGATGCGGAAGTGGTGTCCATTATCGCAGCGGCTTATACCAACCTTTATGGCAGCTTTGGCTCCGATGGCAATATCATGTGCCTCCAGGAAGTGCCTTCCGATGAAGTGGTGGTGCCTACCCGCGGTCCCGACTGGGGCGATGGCGGCCACTGGGTGCGCCTGAAACTACATACCTATCGCGCCAACGATCCCAAGATCAGCGGCACCTGGGATTTCCTGTTCAAAGGTGTAAATACCTGCAACCGTGTACTGTCGATCCTGGAGCCGTTGGGTACTCCCGCCTCCAAGAAGTTTGTTTCCGAGCTGAAAGCCCTGCGTGCCATTTACTACTACTGGCTGCTCGACCTGTTTGGAAATGTGCCCATCAGCACCGACTTTAAAAACACAACGCCGCCCACCAATAATACCCGTAAGCAGGTGTATGATTTTGTGGAAAAGGAGCTGAACGATGTGATGGCTGACCTGCAGAAAACAGGTCCCAACGATAACTCCACTTATGGCCGTGTAAACTACTATACCGCACAGGCAACCCTGGCAAAACTGTACCTCAATGCCGAAGTATATGGTGCAGGGCCGCAGTGGGACAAAGCCATCAAAGCCTGCGACGAGATCATCAACTCGGGTAAGGGCTATGCACTGATGGCCAACTACCGCGATAACTTCAAAAAAGACAACAAAGGTTCTTCAGAATTTATCTGGGTAATTCCTTACGATGAAATCCAGGCAACAGGTTTTCAGTTGCCGCACATGACCCTGCACATGGGCAGCCAGGATTCGTACCAGATGGGTGGACAGCCCTGGAACGGCTGGGCCAGCGTACAGGAGTTTTACAACTCCTACATTGACCCGGCTCAAAACCCCGGCCCTCAGGGTACCGTGGTGGGTTTGGATCAAAAAGGCACAGCCACTACCGGCACACAGGACAAGCGACTGGTAAATTTCATCGTTGGCCCGCAGTTCCGCGGCGATGGTGTATCGCCCCTGATTGATGGTGCTGCAGATGCCACCGACCCCGATGGCGGCCAGATCAATTTTACGCCTTATATCAACGAACTCCAGCCCGGTGCATGGCGCCAGTCGGGAGCAAGGATCGGCAAATACGAGTTCTACCGCGGTATGACCGGCCAGTTGAGCAACGACTGGGTGATCTTCCGCTATGCCGACATCCTGCTCACCAAGGCAGAAGCACTTGCCCGCAAGGCTGCCAACTGGAACAATGCCGAAGCTCTCGCCATTGTAAACCAGATCCGAACCGTACATGGCGGTGTAACACCTTACACTACTATGACTGCAGAAACCTTTATGGCAGAACGTGGTCGCGAGATGTTCTTTGAAACAACCCGCAGGCAGGATATGATTCGTTTTGGTACTTATAACAGTGCCTTCCGTTTCCACCCCGCCGATGCCAGTACGCATGTGAACATTTTCCCCATTCCGGAAGTGGTGCTCAATGCCAACAAGAACCTGAAACAAAATCCTGGTTATTGATAGCAGAAAGGTAGCCGGCTGTCATGCAGTAACTGCACCTGCTCCGGCTTCCTTTTTACAAGTTTTTCTCATGTTCTCATAATGCAGAGTAACGGAACACCGGGCGATTTCTATCATCCGGTTTCCTTTTTTCTCCCGCAATCTTTTACAGAAAGGTTTTAAGATAGAATGGCCGTCAGCAGACCGCCTGATTTGTGGGTTGATGTTTTGTGCTATCTTAAAAGCGTATTGCTTATGCCATTTTCCCGATCCCTGTTTGTTTCCGCTTTTTTTTACTACGCAAAAGCCGCTTGCGCTTTCCTGCTACCAGTATTACTGTTGGTAGCTTGTACTAACAAGGATGATCAACCGAAGTTATTCTCCCTGCTTCCCGCATCCCAAACCGGGATTGGTTTTTCCAATAGCATTTCATACAACGAAAGCTTCAACCCTTATACCTTTCGCAACTATTTTAACGGTGGTGGTGTGGCCATTGGTGATATCAACAACGACAGCCTTCCGGATATTTTCTTTTGTTCCAACCAGGGTTCCAATAAGCTTTATCTCAATAAAGGCAACTTCAAATTTGAAGACATTACCGATGCCGCAGGACTGCAATCGGCAGGTGTGTGGAGCACCGGTGTAACCATGGCAGATGTAAACGGTGATGGCTGGTTGGATATTTATGTTTGCAAGTCGGGGGATATCAAAGGCACGCACAGAAGCAATGAATTATTCATCAATAATGGCTCTGTCAAAGGTGGAAAGCCAGCCTTTACGGAAAGTGCCCATGCATATGGCTTGGAAAATAAAGGGCTCTCTACCCATGCTGCTTTCTTTGATTACGACCGCGATGGCGACCTCGATTGTTACCTCCTCAACAACTCGTTCCGCTCTGTAGGAAACTATGAATTGGTAAAAGACCAGCGCAATGTTCCGGATACCTTAGGCGGCAATAAATTTTTTCGCAACGATGGCAACCATTTTACCAATATCACTGAACAAGCCGGCGTCTTCAGCAGCCAGGTGGGCTTTGGATTAGGCGTCTCTGTTTCTGATATCAATAAAGATGGCTGGCCTGATATCTATGTGTCCAATGATTTTTTTGAACGCGATTACCTATACATCAATAAAAAAAATGGAAGCTTTAAGGAATGTTTGGAGCAGTACATGCAGGAGATCAGCATGAATGCCATGGGTGCCGATATTGCTGATATCAACAACGATGGCTGGCCCGAAGTATATGTCACCGACATGCTTCCGGAAGGGGAGTCGAGGGTTAAAACAAAAACAGTTTTTGAAAATTGGGATAAGTTCCGCAACAACTTTGAAAGCGGGTACTACAAGCAATTTGTACGCAACGCACTCCAACTACATTCGGGTGTACAGGGCCGCGACACAGCTTTTCGCTTTACCGATATCGGCCGCTTTGCAGGCGTACATGCTACCGACTGGAGCTGGGGTGCCCTCATCACCGATATGGACCTTGATGGCAATAAAGACATCTTTGTGGCCAACGGCATTTTAAAAGATATTACCGACCAGGACTATATCCAGTATGCTGCTGCCTCCTATGCCGATATCAGGCAACAGGTATTAAAAAAAGAACAAAACATCATCACCCGCCTCATCGATCAAATTCCATCCAACCCGGTATCCAACTATGCGTTCAGCAACCTGGGGGAGCTGCGCTTTCAGAACAAAGCAAAGGAGTGGGGGCTTGCTGATCCTTCTTTTTCCAACGGTTCGGCCTATGGCGACCTGGACGGAGATGGT
>NZ_MTFE01000010.1:3708283-3760128 GCF_001953305.1 Cnuella takakiae | reverse complement strand
TTCCCGTGCCGCTCCGTAGTAATGAGGGTGCCTCCCCTTTGTAAAAGGGGCGACCTTCAACCGCTTAGTGCTATAGGGTTCGGGGGATTTTCCAGCACCAAACAGCTTCCATACCAACCACCAAAAGCGCACCACCACCAAGTTCAACAAATCAACTCTGTACTCCTACCAACTACTTTAAACCTTCTTTTGAAATCCTTCTTACCATACCTCCTCCTGCTGCTCACCGCCTGCCACACCAGACAAGCGGAGCAGCTGTTTACGGTTATGGATACCCGAACCACCGGCGTTGCTTTTCAAAATACCCTTAACCTCACAGATACCTTCAACATCCTCGATTATCTCTATTACTACAATGGCGGAGGGGTAGCCATCGGCGACCTTGACAACGACGGGTTGGATGATCTTTATTTTTCCTCCAACAGGGAAAGCAATAAACTGTACCACAACAAGGGCAACCTGCTTTTTGAAGACCTTGCCGAAACCGCAGGCGTAAAAGGAAACGGCAACTGGAAAACAGGTGTTACCATGGCCGATGTAAATGGTGATGGTCTATTGGATATTTATCTCTGTGCCGTTGGCGGCTACAAGAGCCTGCAAGGCCACAACCAGCTTTTTATCAACCAAGGGGGCATGCGCTTCAGCGAAGAAGCCGAAACCTATGGCCTTGATGTGGAAGGCTTCAATACCCAGGCTTCTTTTTTTGACTACGACCTAGATGGCGACCTGGATATGTTTCTTGTCAACCACTCGGTGCATACCGTGGAAAGTTATGGCGATTCTTCGCTGCGTAATACGCCCAATGCTGCTGCGGGCGACAAGCTGTTTCGCAACAATGGCCCCCATGCAAAACCCCGCTTTGCCGAGGTAACCCAGGAAGCCGGCATTTACAATAGTGCCCTCGGCTATGGCCTCAATGTGCTGACCACCGATTTTACCGGTGATGGCTGGCCCGATATCTACGTGAGCAACGATTTTCACGAGCACGACTATTACTATGTTAACCAGCGTAACGGCAGTTTTTCTGAAATAGGGCAAAAGGCTTTTGGTCATTTCAGCCGGTTTTCCATGGGCAGCGATGCCGCCGATATAAACGGCGATGGTGCACCTGATATTCTTACGCTGGACATGCTGCCCGAAGACGAAGCGGTGCTGAAAGCATCCGCCGGCGACGACCCGCTGGATATTTACCAGTTTAAAACGGAGCGGGGCTACCACCACCAACTGGCCCGCAACTGCCTGCAGTTGAACAACGGCAATGGAGCGCAGTTCCGGGACATAGCCCTGTACTCGGGTATCTCCGCTACCGACTGGAGCTGGTCGCCGCTGCTGGCCGATTTTGATAATGATGGCATCCGCGACCTGTTTGTTGCCAATGGTATTCCAAGAAGGCCCAACGATCTTGATTTTATTAAGTATGTATCCTCCGGCAGTATGCAGGCAGCTCTTCAGGAGGGCAAGGATGCCGATGCCGCTGCCATTGCCCTGATGCCCGAAGGAGCAGTTTCCAACAGGTTGTTCCAGGGAAGCGCAAGCCTGCGTTTCCGGGATGCAGGAAATGAGTGGGGCATCAGCACGCCATCCATCAGTACCGGTGCGGCTTATAGCGACCTGGATGGGGATGGCGACCTTGATATTGTTACCAACAACCTTAATGCACCTGCGTCCATTTACCGCAACAATAGCCGACAGCAATCAGGCAACAACTGGCTTGCCGTAGAACTGAAAAGTGAGGGAGCAAACAAAAAGTCCGTTGGTGCCACAGTTTCCATGTGGCAAAATGGCGTACCGCAAACCCTTTCGGTTATGCCTACCCGTGGGTTTCAAAGTGCGTCTTCCACCATCCTGCATTTTGGCTTGGGAAAAACAAGAACCATCGACAGCCTCCGGGTACAATGGCCTGATGGTTCCGTACAGGTATTACAAGGTGTTACCGGTAACCGGCGATTGGTCATAAACAAGCAGGTTGAACCTCTCCAGAAACCCGGATTGAAAAAACAACTACCTGCGTTGGCACCTCTTGCCAATTTTCCCGATTGGCAACACCAGGAAAACGACTGGTTTGATTTCAACCAGCAACAACTCATTCCGCATGCGCAGAGCGCCCTTGGACCGGCAATGGCCAGCGCCGATGTGGATGGCAATGGCTTCCCCGATCTTTTTGTGGGTGGCTGCCCCGGCCAGGCAGGCGCATTGTTTTTGCAAAAAGGAGCGGGGCAATGGATGTCCCCGGTCAATACGCCATTTGCTGCTGATGCGGAAAGTGAAGATGTTTCCGCTCTTTTCTTTGATGCCAATGGCGATAAAAAGCCCGACCTCTACGTGGTAAGCGGCGGAAACGAATGGCCCGATACCAGCTCCTTGTTGCAGGATCGGCTGTACCTAAACACAAGTGGAGGGCAATTCAAAAAAGCAAGTTTGCCTGCCGGTTTGGGTGGCAACCGTTCCACTGTTTGCGCCGCTGATATTGATAAGGATGGCGACCAGGATCTTTTTGTTGGCAGCCGTGCTATTGGGGGTAGTTATGGTGCCGCACCCCTTTCGCACCTGCTTTTAAATGATGGCAGTGGACAGTTTGCCATTGCTGCTCCTGCGAGGGCACCCGGACTACAACGTGCAGGGATGATCACCAGCGCTGTATTCACCGATATCAATCACGACGATTGGCCCGACTTAGTGTTGGCGGGCGAGTGGATGCCCTTGACCGTTTTCATCAACCATAAAGGGATATTACACAACGAAACTGCGGCAATGGGGCTGGCACAGAGTTCGGGCATTTGGCAATGCCTCTATGCCGGTGACCTTAATGGCGATGGCTGGCCCGAACTGGTAGCAGGCAACTGGGGATTGAACAGCAAATTAACCGCAAGCCCGCAAGACCCGCTCCTGATGTATGTGGGCGATGCAGATGGCAATGGAGCCACCGAGCAATTGCTGTCCATCAACAAGGGCGGTAAGTACTTTCCATTCCTCGGAAAAGAAGAACTGGAGAAAGCCATGCCATCCATCATCCGGAAAAAATATCCCGATTACAGCTCCATGGCCGGGCAAACCATGGAATCCATATTTGGAACAAAACTGCAATCTATGCAGCGGCATTCCGTGCATACCCTGGCATCGTTGCTGGTAAAGAACAATCAAGGGAAATTGACCCTGACCAACTTGCCCCCCCAGGTACAATGGGCACCCATCACCGCTATTGCTGCGGGTGATTGTAATGGCGATGGAAAAAAAGACCTGTTCATGGCTGGCAACCATTTTGGCGTGTTGCCCTATGAAGGGCGTTATGATGCCGGAGGTGTGCAGTTGCTGTTGCAGGGTGCGGGTGGACAGTGGCGGCCGCAGCCGGTAGCTGGTACACCCAGCTTTACCCAAATAAGCCATATGGTGTGGTTAGATGCCGGTATACGGAAACAGTTGTTGCTGGCACAGAACAATGGCCCTGTTCTTGGGTTTGTTTTAAGCAAGGCAAATACCCTTGCAATAAACCGTTGAAACGGTTTACTTGATTGTTGTTTGCTTTTGACCCACGGTTGAAACCGTGGGCAAATTCCCAAAGAAATTTTCCATTTACATCTTCTTGTATTTACCCGATTGCACCCAGAGTATTGCGTCAAATTGATGCGGCACTTTGGATGCTGGCTTAATTTGCGGCATGCTCCCGCTTATATTGCTGCTGATTGTTTTGGGTTTGGTGTGGTACACCCGCAAGCTAACCGTTGCCGGTACGCTGGTGGCAGGTGTGTTAGCAGGGGTCATATTTAAAGGAACCGGTTGGACGGGGATTGTCCTGCTCGGTGCTTTTTTCATGCTGGGTACAGGCGTCACGCTTTGGGGGAAAAAGGACAAGGTAATTGCAGGCCTGAGCGATGCGGAGAGCAGCCGCCGCACTGCAGGTCAGGTACTGGCCAATGGCGGCGTGGCAGGTTTGCTGGGGCTGGCAGCATGGATGTTCCCTGTATACCAACCCGCCTTGCTGTTGATGATGGCCGGTTCTTTTTCGGCAGCGGCAGCCGATACCCTTGCTTCTGAACTGGGTGTGCTGTATGGCCGCAGGTTTTACAATATAAATAGCTTCAAACCCGAAACTAAAGGTCTGGATGGCGTAGTGAGCCTGGAGGGTACTTTGTTGGGTATGGCAGGTTCCCTGATCATCGCCTTGCTACTGGGTGCTGTGGGTGGTGTATGGCAGGTGGGTGCTCTTTTACTGGCCGGCACAGCCGGCAACCTGCTCGACTCCTGGCTGGGTGCTACTCTTGAAAGAAAAGGACGGCTATCCAACAATTTGGTAAATGCCGCCAACACCTTAGCCGGTGCAGCGGTTATGTGGCTGTACACCCTGCTATAGGGACATAAAAAAAGCAGCACGAAGGCTGCTGTTATCACTGGAAAAAGTTTTTTATCGGGGTGATTTTCTTTGTTGCTGCACTTTTACCGGAACGAGTTGTGGCTTCTTATATCCCAACAGGATGGACAGGAACTCTCTCAGACTCATAAGATATTGCTGTTGTTTATCTGGTTAAGAAAGATGATACGGTGTCTTAAGAACTGCCTGTAAGTTACGTGCTACAAACTTGTAAAAACAGTTAAGCCCCTTAATATTTTTTCTTTTGTGAAGTCCTTGGCAAATGGCCGGGCTTGCAAGCTCTGCCTTAACCGTTTGCTGGTCCTTCTTTTTTGAATCCGATGTGGAACAGCAAGGATAGGTGTGGCGCCATATTGCCACTGCGCAAATCTTTAAATATGCCTGCCCTTAGATGGGTTTCGGGAAGCAGTAAAGTAGCCTCTTCTTTTTTCCTGAATACCAGGCCGGCGAGGGCGTGTATTTGCAAACCCGATACTTTTTGCTGTTGTGCATAATCCTGGTACTGGTGGTTCAGGTACGAGGGGCCAAGTCCCAGGTAATATGCTTTGCGGCGGGGCTGGTACCGAAATAGCAAGGGTGCCGATGCAATAAAGGCGGAGCGCCTGCTGCCGCCGTTTTCCTTTTGCCTCAGTAAGATTTGCTGTTCCCAAACTACGGAAAAGCGATCCTCCGACAAGAGGGTATAACTGGTATTAAGTGATAAGGCCCCGAAATCGTACAGGTGATCCTGTGTGTAGTTGTTGGATATATAGTGCGCACCCATTCCGATCCTGAACCTGCCCTCCTGAGACTGGGCAAAAAGGGGTGCTATAAATAATAACAGGGAAGCCAAATAAGCATACATAAGCAGAAAAGAATTGGCCGCAATTTAAAGGGCTACCAACGGGTGTTGACCTTAAAAAAGGAAAACAGGCTCCTTTCAGGGATGAGCGATTGCAATTATGGGTTATTTGTCTCCAACAGCTCGCCGCAATGCATGCAATAACGTGCGTTGCCCGGGCTAGCCTGGCCACAGCGTTGGCATTTGCGGTCGCCTTCGTTTTTATTGGTCCTGCTAAGGGCAACCGTAACAATACCGGTGGGTACGGCAATGATGGCATAGCCACACAGCATGATGATGGAGGCGATCCATTTTCCGGTACCGGTTTTTGGTGTAATGTCGCCATAACCCACCGTAGTGATGGTGACAATGGTCCAGTAAATACTTTGGGGAATGGAAGTAAACCCATTTTCAGGTCCTTCCACCACGTACATCAGGGTGCCCAGCAGCACTACAAGGGTGAGCACAAAAGAAATAAAAACCGCGATCTTATAAGTGCTTGCGCGTAGGGCCCTGAACAGGTGTTCACTTTCCTGTATAAACCGGAATAACCGCAGGATCCGAAACACCCGGAGCATGCGCAGCAGCCGGAACACCACGAAATAGTGATACCCTTCAAAAAAGAAACTCAGGTAAAAAGGAAGGATGCCCAGCAGGTCGATGATGCCCAGATAGCTGCGCATATATGCTGTAGGCTTTGGTGAAACAAAGATCCGCAACAGGTACTCGAACGTAAACAAGGCAGTTAAGAAAAGCTCGAGGTTGAAAAACAGAACCCGGTAGGGTTGGTTCAGCGTGGGCATGCTTTCCAGCACCACCACAAACACACTGGCCACGATCAGCCAAAGCAGGATGATGTCAAAAATCCTTCCCGCCCTTGTATCGGCGCCAAAAACAATCTGGTGAAGGCGTTCGCGGGTGGGGAGGGGCATAGGCGTTTTTGGTTTTTGGAAAAAGGCTATATGGTAATTAGAAAGTTCTTAATCCTGTAGGTTGGCTCATAGCCAATCCGGTGTTGTTATTGATGACGAAAAGTTGTTAATACAGAAAACAAAAAACTAAAAACAAAAAACCCCAAAACCTTTTTTCATTTCCGTCCTGCCAGCAACAGCCAACCCAAGGTCAATCCTGCCAGGATCATCAGGCCTGTCTTTTTGCGCTTTTCGGCATCTGCGGGCGAGTTCCAGCCCCCGTGGATACCGGTGCCGTATTCAACCGGCCCAAAAACATTACCTGGCGTATCCGGCAGGGGCTGTGCCACTTTAAGGTAGCCTTCAATAGAAAGGGCAGTAGCATTCCGAGACAGTGCCGGCGCAAGGGCATGGGCAGTTTTGAGTACCGAAGTCATAAACCCGATATTGACGGAGTTCCGGGGACGCAGGGCAAGGGCCACCGCAGCTTCTGCCACTTTCTGTGGATCGAATACAGGGGGTGCGGGTTTGAGGTAGCGGCCGGTATAATTGGCGGCATGTTGCATGCCAGGTGTATCCAGGAAGGCCGGGAACATATCGCATACATGTATTTCGGGGTAACGGTGCAACTCGCCACGCAGGGCCTCTGAAAAACCGCGTAATCCAAATTTGCTTGCCGAATAACCTACAGCGTAGGGTGTAGGGAACCAGCCTCCAACTGAGATATTATTGATCAATACACCCTTGCCTTGTCGTTTGAAATAAGGAAGTGCAGAATGGGCACCATGAATATACCCCATCAGGTTGGTGCGGATCACCTGGTCGTGAACGGCAATGGGTGTTTCTTCGAAGGTACCTGCTGCCAGTACGCCTGCATTGTTTACCCAAACATCAATACCGCCAAAAGTGATGAAGGCCTCATGTGCCAGCTGTTTAACAGCTTCCGCGTCGGTGACGTCGCATACCACCACGATGGCCTTGCCACCTGTCTCCTCGCAAGCGGCCGCAACTTCCTTAAGTGCT
This sequence comes from Cnuella takakiae, assembly GCF_001953305.1. GTDB lineage: Bacteria > Bacteroidota > Bacteroidia > Chitinophagales > Chitinophagaceae > Flavisolibacter > Flavisolibacter takakiae. The sequence goes on along the minus strand of NZ_MTFE01000010.1, from coordinate 3,753,008 downwards.
GCTTCCCTGCGGGCTGCCAGCACCAGGTGGGCGCCCTCGCGGGCAAAACGGAGGGCTATGGCCCTGCCTGCGCCACTGGAGGCGCCGGTGATCACTACAGTTTTTTGAAACAGGTTGGAAAAAGCCATGGCTTAGGGTTTAGGTGTGCAGGCGCTGCAATTCATGGACCAAGGGAAGCCCTGAAAATGGGTGGTGTAATTTGGGAAAAACAAAACGGGTTGTTGTTCCGTTGGTTTTTCCCATATCAATAGCAAACTTTCCGTAGTACCGCGCTTTATACACGCAAAAAAAGCCACATAACTAATGCGGCTTTTGAGTATTTATAAAATGCAATTTTAGGTCAGGTTGTTTACAGCTTCACCGGTGTGCTTTCCAAAAACTTCTGGTAAGCTTTCAGGTCGGGCTGGGATTTTAAAAATTCCAGGTTGGGTTCCGAAATAATGGTAAAGCTGTACTTATCCGCTTTGAGCCAGGGAACAATAGTGCTGCCGGCTACCGGTTTTACCTGCTGCACATAGTTAACCGCACCCAGTACATCGGAGAAGCCGCCAATCAGCAGGAGTTTGTTCTCGCCATCAAGCGGCAGCAGCTGGATATTTTGTTGGGCGCCCAGGCCTTTATCGCGGTTGTAACGGGTAAATGCATTACGGGCTTCATTGCCGTAAATATTATCCACCTTGTTCAGGATCACCACCGCATAATGCGGCAGGTCGGGATAAAAACTATAACCCGCGCTGTTTTGCTTGGGCAGGCTCACGGGTGTTTGGGCCACCGGTGTGGTACTCACTTTGGCTGTTTCCTTTCCTTTCTTCGCCACATCTTTCAGTTCGGCTTGCTGTGCCTGCGTTGTATCGCGTTTTACCGAAGGCAGTTGGAGCTCCTGTACCGCAGGCTTAACCACTACAGGCTGTTCCTCTGGTTTAACAGGTGTAGGCTTGGGCTGCTCTACGGGTTTTTGTACCGGTGCTGCTTTTTCCGGAACCTTTGCAACGGGCGGAGGCGTTTGCACAACCGCCGGTGCCGGTTTCTCCTCTTGTTTTACCACAGGCGGTTCTGCCTTTTTGGGCTGAGGTTCCGGTGTTTTTACCACGGGTGCAGGTTCTTCTTTTTTAGGTTCCTCCGGTTTAGGCGTTTCCTTTTTAACCGGGGCTGCAACTACCGCGGGTTTTTCTTCTGTGATCGGGTCCAGTTTCAGGTTGCGCAGTTCCTCTTCGATCTGTGCGCGGCGGCCCAGCACTTCAATCAGGTTCATTGCTTTTTCGGCAATAGGCGCTTCAGGGTTCTGCTTGATCAGCGTATTCAGGATATCAATAGCCGTGTTGTCTTCTCTTTTTTTGATAAAGTAAACCGACTCGATAAAGAGCAGTTGCGGGTTCCAGTAATTGGTTTGGTAAATACTGTCGGCGCGCTTCTTGGCAGCTTCTGCCGCTGCAAAGCGGCCTTCTATAAACATGTCGTACACGGCCTCGTAAGCCTTTGTGCTTTCGGGTGAAGGGGTTTTGTCCTCCGGGTCTTTGCCGGTGCGTAAAATGGTTGCCTGCCTGCTGGTGGGGTACTGGCTTACCACCGCGCTTTTCAGGTGTTGGGCGCTGTCCTGCCGGGCGGTTTTGTTGTAGGCATACTGCAGCCGGAACAATACTTCGCTCATATCGGCATCATCGGGAAAGCGGCGGCGCAGTTCCTCGAAAGTGGCAATAGCTGCAGGGTAGTCTTCAATTTCGGTAAGGTATACCATTCCATTACTGAACAGGGCATTGCGGATGCTGTCGTTGGAAAGCTTAAGCTTTGCAGGGGTAGTAGGCAGGGTTTCCAAAAGGGAAGCTGCATTGATGGAACCATTGGCCAGCGGATCGGCCTGTGGTACGGGGTTGCCGCGGGTACTATTTACCGCGTTTACCGACTCTTCTTCCTGCAACTGGGCTGCAACGCTGGAAGCGCGGCGCCAGTTGTCTACGTTGGGCCTGTTGCCCCAAACCTGTTTAAAGGAAGCGGCGCCCGAGGTACGGGAACTTGGATTGTAGAAGTACCATTCGCCTTTATTTCCCTGGTCATTAAAGAGGGCAGGAGCGACGGCTTCCGCATTGCGGATATCGCGGGCACCACCACTGGCGGTCGTTGTTTCTTCTTCTTTCAGCCCTCTTTGTTTGCGTAGCTGGCGGGCAATCTTTTTCAGGGCATCGGTGCGTTCAGCTTCGGGTAGGCTGGCAAGGCGTTGCAGGCTGTCCTGACGCTGGATGGTGCCTGTGCCGGCAACCAGGGTTTGCAGGTAATCTTTGCGGTGAACGATCCTGGTCTGCAGGGTGTCGGCCAGTTGGCTTACTTCCACGCTATCGTAAAAGGCAGCCGATGGTACATATTGTTTTTGATCGTACAGCAGGTCGGCAAGGTTCAGGAAGGTATTATTACGGGCGCCCGGCAGTTCCGAAATGTATTTGGAAGCCTTCAGCATGTAATTGCGGGCAGCTTCGGGATTGCCGCGTTCCAGCTCCATGCGGGCCATCATGTTGTAAATGGCATCGCGGTAAGGTGCAAACCGTTCCTTACGCGCCATATTGCCCAGTTCCTCAATGTTTTTGGCGATAAAATCTTCACCACCCTCTTTATTCAGCTTAATCATGTTGAGGCGACCCCAGATATCCATTACGGGGTCGATGGTATGGTCGATGGCGGCAGCATAATACTGGCGGGCCTGTTCCCTTTTACCCGAAAGCTCAAAAAGCTGTCCGGCAAGGTATTCCCAGCGGGCTTTTTCTCCTTTGTTCTGAGCTTGCGGAAGTGCCTGTACCAGGTGCAGGGCCGCACTGTCCCAGACGCCCTGTTTGTAAAACCAATAGCCCTGTACTTCTTCCAGCATGGGCAAAAGACGGGCAGGGAAATTCGGGTCGAGGCGCAGGGTAGACAGCAGGCTTCCTGCCTGGCCAAAAGCATTGGCTTCGGTAAGGGTGCGGGCCTGCCATAAAAATGCATTGTTGCGGCTGGGCGGGTCGGTGGTGAGGCGCTTCAGGAAAGTTTCCTGTTCCTGGGTTACAATGCTCCTTGCATTGCCGCCATCCATGCGGCTGCCGATATATCGGTAATATCCGTCGTCTTCTTTTGGCGCAAAGGCATAGTTGATGAACTGAAACATCTGGTAGGCCGAGTCCAATTCTTTTTGCAGGAAATAAGCCTGTCCCCACAACAGGTAGAGGTCATCGATCCAATCGTTGCGCAGGTCGTGCATTACAATGCCGGTCCTGGATTTATACATCACCGAATCCAGCTGTTGCTTGTCGGCCTTGGTTGCTTCCAGGTTGTAATTGTAATAGGCCAAAAGTTGGCTGTAATCATCCTTGTGGCCTTCTTTTGCCCGCAGCAGTACCTCGTTCAGCTTATTGTTGGCGTTGAAAAAGTAGTTGTAGTGCGTATACAGGTTTTGCATGAAGCGCCTGGGCGCCGTAAACTTTTTGGCGCCGCTCTTTTCTGCTTTCAGCTGCCGGTTCTCATAAGGTTCAGGCTTTTTGATGTCGAGGTTGAAGCCCGTTTGGGCTCCTGCCTCCATGCCTAAAGAACATAGGGTTATCAGTACGATAAATCGAAGAAAATGCATTTTGGATCGCGATCTAAGAGCTTATAACAGCAAAATTGCAAATTTAGTATGGTGGCTGCCCGGAAATTAGATGAGCACCGTTTTTAATACGGCGGCTGCTGCCATGCTGCAGGGCCGGTATTTTGACGGACAAGATAAAGGTTCTGTAAACAGGATGTCTTATTGATTGTCTGGGCTGTCTTTCAACACCATGGGTGCATTTGCCACAGGCTTATCTTTACGCAAAACTCCCGCATGGCAAAACTGGAAGCCGGTTCCACCCTGAGGCGGCTGCGCAATCGCTACCGGCTGGTGGTGATGAACGACGATACCTACGAGGAAGTGGTGACCTTCCGGCTGTCGCGCACCAGCGTGTACATTGCCTTTAGCAGCATTTTTGTTTTGCTGGTGGGGCTTACCGTTGCCGTGGTCGTGTTTACGCCGCTCCGCTATTATATTCCCGGCTATGGCAGTGCCCGCATTGGCCGCGAATACCGGCAGCTGAAATACCTGACCGACTCGCTGCAAAAACAGGTGAGCTACCAATCGGAATACATCGAAAGTGTAAAGAGTGTACTGGATGGGAGCGTGGAACTGAAAAGAGATACTACAAAATTGGAGCTGCCACAAGATGAATACGGTGGGGCTGGAAAGTAGCAATCCAATTAGCCAAGGTCAAGGCTACACTGCTACCTGATCCCGCTTCTTCTTTGGGTGACTTTAAAACTTTCCTTTCTAATCCTTAACCCCAACCTATTACCACAATGCCCCAGAATTCTTCCGAGTTGATGCGCTATGCAGGGCTTGCTACCCAGCTTTTTGTTTCCCTGGGACTAGCGGTTTGGGCTGGCTATAAGGCTGATGGCTGGCTGAAGCTGCCCTTGCCCCTGCTGGTGTGGATACTGCCTTTTGCCGTACTTTGCGTCCTTATTTTCAAACTCATCAAAGAGACATCCAAAAAGAAAGACCGATGACCCGATATAAAATGCGTGCGTTTTACCCTGTAGTGTTGTTGTTTGTTGTGCTCAACGCATTTTTTACTGCCGGCAGGTCGATGCTTGCCCGTATCGGTGCCGACCAGTCGGTACTGATTGCCGGCAACCTGCTGTTGTTTGTCATCACCCTCTTTTCTTTCCTCATGGCCAAACGCGGGTTAAATGACACCAATCCCAACCGCTTTTTGCGGAGCGTGTACAGCAGCATCCTGGTAAAGCTTTTTGCCTGCATGTTTGCCGCACTGGCCTATATCGCCATCAATAAAAGCAACCTCAATAAACCCGCGCTCTTTACGCTGATGGGGCTTTACCTGGTATATACTTTCCTGGAAGTTTCTGTACTGATGAAAATGCTGAAGCAAAGCAAAAATGGCTAAGAAAGAAGCGCCCATCAATGCCCTGGAGCATTACCTGCCGCCCGGCACTTTTCAGCCGGTGCTGGATTACCTGCAGCAATACAAAGTGCACCTCACCGTTGCCCGCGAACGCAAAAGTATCCTGGGCGACTACCGGCACCGCACCCCTGCGCAGAACCACCGTATTTCGGTAAACGGCAACCTGAACCCTTATTCTTTTCTCATTACCCTGCTGCACGAGCTGGCGCACCTGCTCACTTTTGAACAATGGGGCAACCGGGTGCAGGCACACGGAAAGGAGTGGAAGGCCAGCTTTGGCCAGCTGCTCGACCAGTTTATCCGCCACGGCGTTTTTCCCGATGATATCAATGCTGCCCTGCTCCGGTCGCTCCACAACCCTGCGGCTTCTTCCTGTGCCGATGAAGTGCTGCTGCGGGTACTGAAGAATTATGATGAAAAAGAAGAAGGCGTAATGCTGGTAGAGGCCGTTGCCGAAGGCGTATTGTTTCAAACATCCGATGGCCGCGTGTTTCGCAAAGGTCCCCGGGTACGCAAGCGGTTTAAATGTGAAGAGGTGGCGACAAAAAGATTGTATTTGTTTAGCCCGGTGTATGAGGTGAAATTACACCCCCTGTCCCCCTGAAGAGGGAACTTAGGCCTGAGTGCCTAACCTTTCTCCTGCCTTCTTCAATTTGAATAGAATAAACAACTAAGCCACTCCGAATAGAGTGGCTTAGTTGTTTATCAAGTTGTTTGACCTAAGTTCCCCCTTCAGGGGGACAGGGGGTGTGATTAAATTTCTTTCAACATCCACAACCCGCAGCCAAAATGACCCGAGTCGCCCATGGGGCCGTCGAGGTATTTGAAGCCCAGTCTTTCGTAAGCCACCAGTGCGTTTTTTAGTTCGGGCATGGTTTCGAGGTATACTTTGGAAAAGCCTTCTTCTTTTGCTGCTTCCAGGCTTCGTTCAATCAGGGTGCGGCCCAGCCCCAATCCTCTCGCTTCGGGTTTGAGGTACATCTTTACCAGTTCGCAGGTATCGGCGGGAAGACCTGCTGTGGGGAATATGCCACCACCGCCCAATAAACCATTTTCATCTTCGGCAACAAAGTACCGGGCCCTGGGTGTTTGAAACAACTGGAAAAGGGCATCCGTGGTTGGATTGAAGTAAACGGTTCCGGGTTTGTTGGCACCAAATTCTTCCAAGGCTTTGCGGATGATTTGGGCCAAGGCTTCATTGTCGGCAGGCTGAATAGGACGAATATTTACCGGTGTTTGCAAATGACTCATGTGCGCTTCTGTTAGGGGCGGCAAGTTAGGATTCCTGCTTCTAAAATGCATTTTCTTATGGTTGTTGAATAATATGCCACCTGGGTGTAAGTGGATTCGCTTAACAGCCTTCGGGGAATAGCACTAAAAATCAAAACTACGCTTGTGAAAACTTTTGCAACTGAAGTAATGCTTGCAACTTTACATCACAATATCCAACCATCCTGCTGAAAGACATCCAAATCCAATGTCGAAGAATTTTTCCAGGATCCTTTGAAAGACCAAACAGGCTGTACCCAATGAAAGCTTTGTCCTAGCCTGGCAAAAAATTACTCCTCGTTTGTGCGGGGAGTTTTTGTTTTATAATCCTTCCCATTTTTTTGATCGTATTACTAAAACCAAACCGTTGAAACGGTTTGCCAGGAGCTGCTGCCTGGCTTTTAACACACGGTTGAAACCTTGGGCTAGTGTGAGTGTGTTTCAGGATCCATGCAAATAGCTGTTGACCCTAAATCGCATTTCAGGTGCCATTTTTTAGCCCACGGTTTTAACCGTGGGTTGATTATGACCTGGTAATTACTACCCAAACGTTTCAACGGTTTATATGCCCATTCAAAGCTTACTGGTATATCCGATCTGTTTCATGGTTATTTGTCCCTGCGTACTTTACTCCTTCGCAGCTTAAACCTTATGGCTCCAACATAAAAAAGGTCCTGTCAGTAATGACAGGACCTTTTTTATGTTATAGAAGCGCACAGGCTTCTATCAGTATCAATTAAGCAACAGCCTTGTTTACCAGGTCGGCAGCTTCGGAAAGCAGGATGGCCGACTGTACTTTCAGGCCACTTTCGTCGATCAGCTTCTTGGCTTCTTCGGCATTGGTACCCTGCAGGCGTACGATGATGGGAATTTCAATATTGCCCATGTTTTTGTAAGCGTCGATCACACCTTGTGCCACGCGGTCGCAACGAACGATACCACCAAAGATGTTGATCAGGATCGCCTTTACTTTAGGGTCTTTCATGATGATGCGGAAACCAGCTTCTACGGTCTGTGCGTTGGCAGTACCGCCTACGTCCAGGAAGTTGGCGGGCTCACCACCACTCAGTTTGATCATATCCATGGTAGCCATGGCCAGACCTGCACCGTTTACCATACAACCTACGTTGCCATCCAGCTTAACGAAGTTGAGGTTGTATTTGCCGGCTTCTACTTCGGTAGGATCTTCCTCGGTGATGTCGCGGAGGTTGGCCAGGTCGGGGTGACGCATCAGGGCATTGTCGTCCAGGTTCATTTTGCAGTCAACAGCAACGATCTTGTCATCGGATGCCTTGAACAGCGGGTTGATCTCCAGCATGGCTGCATCCAGTCCAACGTAGGCGCTGTACAGGTTGGTAACAAACTTCACCATGTTTTTGAAGGCATCGCCTTTCAGGCCCAGGTTGAAGGCAATTTTGCGTGCCTGGAAACCCTGCAGCAGTCCACCGGGGTGTACCCACTCTTTAAAGATTTTCTCAGGTGTGTTGTGGGCTACTTCTTCAATGTCCATACCGCCTTCGGTAGAGTACATGATAACGTTCTGGCCCTTGCTGCGATCGAGCAGGATGGAGAGGTAGAACTCTTTGCGCTCCGAGGGACCATCGTAGTACATGTCCTGGGCTACCAGCACTTTGTTTACCAGCTTGCCGGCTTCACCGGTTTGAATGGTAACCAGGGTACCGCCAATCAGCTTTTGTGAAACTTCGGTTACTTCGTCCAGCGACTTAACCACCTTTACGCCATTGATACCATTTTCACGGATTTTACCCTTACCGCGGCCACCGGCATGGATCTGCGCCTTGATCACGGCAAAGTTGCTGCCGGTATCGGTCTTGATCTGACGGTAAGCTTCTTCGGCTTCGTGGGGTGTGCTGGCGGCAAAGCCTTCCTGCACCGGAACATTGAATTTTTTCAAAAGCTCTTTGGCCTGGTACTCGTGCAAGTTCATACCTAAAAAATTTGGGCAAATATAGGGGTTAGTTTGAGCTTTGGCGTTTGGAGTTTGGGCTTGTCGCCTGCAGCTATCCTGGTTTTTATAAAAAGCCCGGAGCAGGGGAGTGGCCGGTCCTTTACTACGGTTAAGCTTAAACGAAGAAGTACCTTTTTTTAAGTGCTACCTAGCGGCTTTGGGAAAGACGCTGGTCGAAACGAAAAGGCTTCATTTCGGCAATGGTTACCTCGAGCATGCGGTGGTGAGAAGGGTTGAGCAGGTAATTGTAATCGCCATCTACCACGGCAGAAGGTACCTTCAGGAACAAATATTGATTGTGGCGGATAAACGCGTCGCCAATGGCCTGTGTGCTGGCAGGATGTGGCCAGGATCGCCAATCTGCCGGCAGGTCTTTTTCTGAAAGTACCTGCATGGGGGCGTCATCAGGGACCCAAAGTTGGAGCATCCAGTAATCGGTAGGCAGGTCTTCGAGGTTGAGATGAACCGTAATTTCAGCGTGCGCCAGTGCACGCGACTCTGCAGTATAAACCATGGCAACACCCCGGCTATTCCAACGGTTACCCGTCATCTCTGCACCTTTACCGCTGAGGTCCTGTTTCCAGCGGTCCTTAGATAAACGGTACAGGTTCATGCCAGTACTCCGTGTTCAATTCGGGTAATGGCGTCTTTTACCATCTGGATGCCAAAGTTGGTATCGAGCAATTCCTTGGGGGCAACACCGCCCAAGGCTACGGAGCGGGCCGCAAGCCAGCGGTTGAACCGGTCTTTATCGCCAAAAACCTCGATGCCGTAATTGTGCAACATGGTTAGTTCCATAATGCGCTCGGATTGCACCGGCAAAAAAGCCTTTTGTTCTTTTTCGTTGCGCTGGAGGGTGCGCACCGAAACCTGCAGATAGTTGGCCCATTCATCAATGCTGAAGTCTACCAGTCCCCTGATCTTGCGGAACTCGTGGAACGGGATGCCATTACGCACCTTCCCGATCAATGCTACCATATTGCGGTCGTCCACAGAAGAGTAGGTCCAGGAAAATGGATCTGAACTGGCCCGCTCCTGACGGACATAGGCCCGGGCATGCTCGGCTACAGCCGTTGTGCCGTCGGAGCTTTCTTTTTTTGCGGTTGCTGTTTTCGCCATCAAACAAGTTTACAACATTAATATGACAGTTGGCAAAAATATCGCGCCAAATGTCGCAATGATATGACTTTGAAAAAAAAATTAATAAAAAAGGCGCTGTTTAGCGCCTTTTTTAGTGGGTATTGTTACTCAGAAGAAGGAGGAATAAGCGGCTCTTCGGCATTCCGGATCATCTCCTCGATATTGCGGTCTTCGGAAGATGGAATGTTGCCGGTTTCCTCCAGCATTCGCATATCCTTGGCGTCTTTAAGGAAGTCGGAAGCAAAGATGAAGTTGTTTAACCTTTCGTTTTTGGAGAAGATAATGTCCTTGCTATTGCCTTCCCATTCTTTTTCGCCCTGGTACATATACACGATATGGTCGCCGATCTCCATAACCGAGTTCATATCGTGGGTATTGATGATGGTAGTAATGCCAAATTCCTCGGTAATTTCCTTGATCAGTTTATCAATCAGCCCGGAGGTTTGCGGATCTAGGCCCGAGTTGGGTTCGTCTACAAACAGGTACTTGGGATTGAGCACAATGGCGCGGGCAATGCCCACCCTTTTCATCATGCCACCACTGAGTTCGGCAGGAAACTTTTTATTGGCGCCATTCAGGTTAACCCGGGCCAGTACTTCATTCACCCGGTCCAGCTTTTTACTACGGTCCCAATCAGTAAACATGTCCAGGGGGAAGATGATGTTTTCTTCCACGGTCATGGAAGAAAACAGCGCAGATCCCTGGAAGAGCATCCCAATCTCTTTTCGGATTTCTTTTTTATCCTCAACACTCAACCGGGTAAAATCGCGGCCGCCGTACAATATGGCGCCTGAATCGGGCTGAAACAAGCCCACCAGGCATTTCATAAATACGGTTTTACCGCTACCCGAGCTACCAATGATGAGGTTGCACATTCCGGGGTTCATGTTTACGGTAACACCTTTAAGTACCGCCTTGTCGTCAAATCCTTTCCGCAGGTCTTTTATTTCGATCATAGTGAAAAGCTGTTGGCTATTGGCTGTTGGCCTTTAGCTTTTAAGTAAGGTACAATAGGGCAAATTAAATTTTGTACTGCTGGCTACCTGCTAAAACTCAATAGCTAACAGCTGCCCTTACAGCAACAATGCCGCCAATACATAGTCCATCAGCAGGATGGCGATACAGGTAACCACCACGGCCTTTGTTGAAGAGCGGCCTATTTCAAGCGCACCGCCCTGTACATGATAGCCATAATAGGCAGGGATGCTGGCAATTAGGAAAGCGAAAGTGTATGCCTTCACCAGGGCAAAGAAAACATTGTAGGGCAGGAACTCGGTAATCAATCCTTTATCGAAAGTGGCAGGAGGTACGATACCCGACATTGCGGAAGCTACACGGCCGCCAAGAATACCCAATACCATCGAGATCACCACCAGCATGGGTATCACCAGCATAGCGGCAAGCACCTTGGGCAGTACCAGGTAGGCTTTGGAGTTAACGCCCATAATTTCAAGGGCATCGATTTGTTCCGATACGCGCATGTTGCCCAGTTCGCCGGCGATCTTGGAGCCCACTACACCAGCCAGCACGATACAGATCAGGGTGGATGAAAATTCGAGTATCACGGTATCGCGTACAATCTGCGAAATTGTTTCCAACGGAATAAGCGGCGATACCAACTGATAGGAAGTTTGTACTGCCGACACCGCACCGATAAAGAAGGAGATAATGGAAACAATGGGCAGCGAGCCGATGCCGATTTCCGAACACTGGTGCATGAATTCCTTCCAGTACATTTTCCAGTTCTCGGGTTTCGAAAACATGCCTTTCAGCATCAGGAAAAACTTACCTAGTTCGGCAAAAAACTTCATAATAATTATACGTTACGGCCAAAAGTAATAAAATAGAACGACCGGCACCTTGTACGCTATCTTAGGCTCCATGCAGATGCATCAAGCCTCCGAATAACGATTGTTGCCGGTCGTTCGTGGACCATTGTCTATGGTCCATCGTCTATGGTCCATCATCCCTATACATTCACCGATTGCTTGTTCCGCTTCAGTCGTTTCCACCAGGGGGAACGACGGATCACTTCATCGGTTGCCGACTGGTTTTTGATTTGCGCATCTACAACGGCAATGGTGCTCATGTTTACAATGCTGCGCACCGAAGAACCCAGTTGCAGGATATGTACCGGCTTTTTCAAGCCCAACAAAATCGGGCCAATGGCATCGGCGGCATCCAGCTCCTTCAAAATGTTGTAGGTGATGTTGCCGGAGGCCAGGTTGGGGAAAATAAGGGTGTTTACATCCTTGTCCACCAGTTCGCTGAAGGGATAGTTTTCCTTCATCAGTTCTTGGTTGAACGCCACTGAAGCCTGCATTTCGCCTTCCACGATCAGCGAAGGCATACGCTCCTTGATGATGCGGCGAGCTTCTGCCATCATATGTGCCTCGGGCGATTTGCTGGAGCCAAAGTTGGAATAGGAGAGCAGGGCCACACGGGGCTGGATATTAAAGGCCCTTACTTCGCGTGCCGCCAGCATGGTGATCTCTGCAATTTCTTCAGCGGTAGGGTTGAAGTTGATGGTGGTGTCGGCAAGAAAAAGGGGACCCCGCTTGGAAAGCATCAGGTACATACCCGCAATCTTCTTCACACCTTCTTCGGTACCAATTACCTCGATAGCAGGACGGATAGTATCTGCGTAATTCTTGGTCAGGCCCGAAATCATTGCATCGGCATCGCCCATTTCCACCATCATGCTGCCAAAATAGTTGCGGTCGCGCATCATTTTCTGGCTTTCGTAAAAGTTGATGCCTTTACGCTGGCGTTTTTTGAAGAAATGCTCGCTGTACTGCATGCGCTTTTCTTTCATCGCCTCGCCCTTGGGGTCAAAGATGGGCAGCCCTTCAATGTCAATGCCATTTGCATCGGCCAGGTCCCTGATCCTTTCTTCATTGCCCAACAGGATGGGGTAACCCACACCCTCGTCGAACACGATCTGTGCCGCCTTCAGGATCTTCACATTGTCGGCTTCTGCAAAAACAATCCGTTTGGGATCGCGGCGGGCCTTCGAACCCAGAACGCGCATCACCTGGTTGTCGAGGCCCAGGCGCTTGTTCAGTTCCGTAACATAGCTGTCCCAGTTGGTAATGGGTTGCTGCGCCACCCCGCTTTCCATGGCGGCACGGGCTACAGCAGGCGCCACCGTTGCCAGCAGTCGTGGGTCAAGCGGTTTGGGAATGATATAGTCGGGGCCGAAAGAAATGGTCTTGGTGTTATAGGCCATGTTCACGATATCGGGTACCGGTGTTTGTGCCAGTTCGGCCAAGGCCTTTACCGCAGCCAGTTTCATGGCTTCATTGATCTGGCGGGCCCGCACATCAAGCGCTCCGCGGAAGATGTAGGGGAAGCCCAGCACGTTGTTCACCTGGTTGGCAAAATCGGTGCGGCCGGTAGCTATGATCACATCATTGCGGCTGGCCTTGGCTATTTCATAAGAGATCTCCGGATCGGGGTTGGCGAGGGCAAAAACGATGGGGTTCTTGGCCATGCTTTTCACCATATCGCCTGTAACCACGTTGCCTACGCTCAGGCCCACAAATACATCGGCATTGCGCAGGGCCTTTTCCAGGTTGCTGTCGGCGGGGGCATTGGCAAACTTGCGTTTGAACTCTTCCAGGTCTGTGCGGCCCCGGTGCAGGGGACCATTGATATCAAAAAGAAAGAAGTTCTCGGGGCGTGCACCCAATGCAACATAGAGTTGAATACAGGCCATTGCGGCAGCACCGGCTCCGTTTACCACAAAGCGTACCTTGTCAATCTTTTTTTTCTGTATTTGCAGGGCATTGAGCAGGGCTGCCGAAGAGATGATGGCCGTGCCATGCTGGTCGTCGTGCATCACGGGGATAGAACATTGCTCCCGCAGGGCTTTTTCAATATAAAAGCACTCCGGTGCCTTGATGTCTTCGAGGTTGATGCCGCCAAACGTTGGTTCCAGAGCCTTTACGATCTGAACAAACTTCTCCGGGTCTTTTTCGTTGATTTCAATATCAAACACATCAATGTCCGCAAAGATTTTGAACAGTACGCCCTTCCCTTCCATTACCGGTTTGGAGGCTTCGGCGCCAATATCGCCCAGTCCCAATACCGCGGTGCCATTAGAGATTACCGCTACCAGGTTGCCCTTTGCGGTGTATTTATAAACAGCTTCAGGGTCGGCCTTGATTTCCTTACAGGGTTCGGCAACGCCGGGGGAGTAGGCCAGCGAAAGGTCGCGCTGGGTTTTAGCTTCTTTGGTAGGCACTACTTCAATCTTTCCGGGCCTTCCTTTAGCATGGTAATCAAGGGCTTCCTGTTTCCGTAGATCGTTCTGCATATTGGTTATTATTCGTACCGGAACCGATCGTTTTTGCCGGGGTCAGCCATTTCCCGGAAACCTGTTCCAAATAAGCAAGTGGCTGAAAAATAAGGGCGCAAGGTACAGAGAAATGCGGGAAGCAGGGGTTTTGCCCATGCCCCGCAGGCCTTTACGGGCTTCATTTAAAGGTTATTTAAAAGAAGAGCTTTTTGGCTGTTCATTTATCCAAAGACAGGTAGTAGCCATTGCGGTTTCTCTTTCTTGGTTCCACCTATTAATTTGTTGAAAATTCATAATCTGAACCGGCGCCATGATCAATGCTTACCAGTTTGTGTATGGCTTCTTCTTTGCCAGCGGCTTGCTGGGACTTATATGTGTGTACATCCTTGTAGTTATCAACGAAGAGCAAAAACACGCCAACCGGATACTGGCATTTGCCTTACTAACGCTTGCCTATACGGTAGTATTGAACGGCCTCACTTATGTGCCCCGCTTTTTTGAACAATACCCGCATTTCTGGCGCACGGCCCTGCCTTTCCACTACCTCGTTGCACCGATGTTTTATTTGTACATACGTGCCAGCCTGAAGCAAGAGCTGGCATTCCGCCGCTGGGACTGGCTTCACTTTTTGCCTGCCCTGCTGCACCTGGCCGAGCTTATGCCTTTTTACCTGCAACCGACACAGGAGAAGGCTGCTTATATCCACTGGATACACCAGCAGAATGCCGGGTGGGTGCAACACCGCGAGGGATTGCTGGCACCCTGGATGCACCCACTACTAAAACTGGCCCTGGGATCGGTTTATGTTGTTGCCGATGTGCAGTTGTTGCGCAGGTTTAAACAGCACAACCCCAGTTGGCAGAAGGAAAATAGGGAATTGTGGTGGTGGCTGAAATGGCTGACCACTTTTGTTGGGGTATTGTATGGCTTTATGCTATTGGTGCTCTTGTTCCGGAATTCCCTGCAGCATATTTCCATCCTGGTAAGTGTCCCCATCACCCTCATCCTGTTTCTGTCTACGGCTACCCTTGTGTTTAAACCCAAGGTGCTTTATGGTGTTCGGGGAAATGCTGCTCCTGCTATGCCAGTGGAACAAAACAGCACGGAAAGCCCGCAGGCAGAACAGCTGGTGCCCAAGGTCACTTTGCCTCCCGAAAAGGTGCAGCTGTTTAAAAAGCAACTGGACAGCTATGTACAGGAAAAGCAACCCTACCTGAACAACAAACTTCCCATTCGCGACCTGGCATTGGGATGTGGCGTGCCACCCCATTTCCTGTCTGCTGTAATCAACCGCGAGTATGGCATGAGCTATAACGATTTTATTAACCAGCACCGCGTACAATACATCATCAATCACCGCGATTCGGAACGCTGGCAGGATTATACGCTGGAGGCCATTGCAATGGAATCCGGTTTCAATTCAAGAAGCACTTTTATAAAAGCCTTTAAAAAAGTTACGGGCACAACACCTTCTGTTTATTTCAGCCAGGTACAGGCTGGCAAACTGCCGACCAAGCCAATTGACTTGTCCCAAATAGGTTGATAATTATAAGATGCAACAATTCCGGGACTAAAATATTTCTTGCAACTCGTTCCAACCCTTTCTTTACACCGATTCCCATGATTTGGTTTTGCAATTGCTATTTCCTGTTGCATCTCGTGGAAAGTAAAACTTTGATTTAGGTATACAGCCTTGGTGTTTAGCAATAGCAAAGTTCAATGGGCGCCCAGTTCCTGGCTGTTTGCAAGAGCCGTTAGGAGGCTTTCCTTTTCCACACATCAACCAAGCATATGAAATACCTGCTTTTATGCGCAACTGCCTGCCTGCTGTTTGCCTGTAACAACAATGAAACGAAAGTGAAAAGTTTTACAACAAATGCGGCAGTGCAGGCAGCCGTTTATTACAATGGCGATATCCTCACCATGGAAGGCGATACCCCACAATACGCTGAGGCCATCGCAATAAAAGATGGCAAGATCCTGTACCTGGGCTCGAAAGAGAAGGCCATGAAAATGGCGGGCAGTGGCCACCGGATGGTTGACCTGCAAGGTCATACCCTCTTGCCAGGCTTTATCGATGCGCATGGTCATGCTTTCGGGGCGGGTTTCCAGAAGGCGGCAGCCAACCTGCTACCCCCGCCCGATGGTGAGGGAACAGACATTCCCGTGCTTGTTCGGGTGCTTAAAAAATGGAATACCGACAATACCATCAATGGTAAAGCGCCGGCGTGGATCGTTGGCTTTGGCTACGACGAATCGCAACTGAAAAAAAAACGGCATCCCACGGCAACTGAACTCGACCAGGTGTCTACAACCGTACCTGTGTTGCTCCTGCACCAATCGGGGCACCTGGCAGCGGTAAACCACAAGGTACTGGAACTGGCAAACTACACCGCCGAAACACCAGACCCGGAAGGCGGCATTATTCGCAGGGAAAAGGACGGTAAAACTCCCAATGGGGTTTTGGAAGAAACGGCTGCCATGTCCATCATGTTTGAACTGGTTGGAAAGCTCGATGCTGCCACCAACGATTACCTTGCACTATCCGGTATTGATGCCTACACCCGATTTGGATTCACCACCATTCAGGAAGGTGCCGCCTCGCCAAATATTTATAAAACCTGGCTTAAACTGGCCCAGCAGGGAAAAGTAAAAGCTGATATTGCCATATATCCCGTGCTGATTGCCGCAAGGGCATTCATGCTGGACCATGGCATAGATACCGCCTATAGTGGACATGTGCGGATTGCCGGGGTCAAAATTGTTCAGGATGGCTCACCTCAGGGTAAAACCGCTTACCTCACCCAGCCATACAAGGTGCCCCCTCCGGGCATGCCCCACAGTTACCGGGGTTATCCTACCTTGAAGCAACAACAGCTCGATTCCCTGATCGATCTGAGCTTTGCCAACAAATGGCCTTTGCTGGTGCATTGCAATGGGGACGCGGCAGCCGAAATGATGATCAATGGCGTAAGTAAGGCCATCCGGAAGAATGGTGCTGCCGACTACCGCCCGGTAATGATCCATGCACAAACAGCCAGGTACGATCAACTGGACCAAATGAAAGCCCTGGGCATTATTCCTTCGTTTTTCAGTATGCATACTTATTACTGGGGCGACTGGCACCGCGATGAGACCCTGGGGAAAGAACGGGCTTACCGCATTTCACCTGCAGCAACGGCCATCAAAAAAGGCATGCTGTACACGGAGCACCACGATGCACCTGTGGGCTTGCCCAGCAGCATCATGATCATGGCAACGGCGGTGAACCGTACCAGCCGCACCGGTGCGGTAATTGGCGCAGATGAAAAGATCAGCCCTTACCAAGCAATTTGCGCAATTACCAAAAATGCGGCCTACCAGCATTTTGAAGAAAACAAAAAGGGAACCCTGAAAGCAGGCAAGCTTGCCGATTTGGTGATCCTGGATAAGAACCCACTGAAGATACCGGCACCCCAACTGTTCAAGTTGCAGGTACTTGAAACCATCAAAGAAGGCAAAACCATTTACTCCGCAGATTCAGCACGCAAAAAGGTGGTAGGTAATTTCAAAAACATTGATCCTCCCGACAAGGGCTTGCAAGAGGCTGCTGCTTTTGCTGTAGGCAGCCGCAAAGGCAATCAGTTGGTGCAGGTGGACCGTGCAGCAGTACAGGTAGTTGCTGGTCTCAATTAGCAGCTTGATGTAACGTAGAAGCGGAAGCCCGCCAACAAAAATTCTGCACCACCGACTGGTTAAAACCTGATAAGTAATGGGCACAAACCTCCAGGGAACAGTTGCCCTGAAAACTAGCTTAAGAATGTTGGTGAGCAGGAATTGTATAGTGCAAAATTAAAGGCCCTCAATTGGGGCCTGTTTGCTTATGGTACCCTCATGCTGATTGGTCCATTCTTCAATAAACAAGTTCATGAAATTGTACACGCATTTTTTACAACTATTGATCAGTATTGTGGTGGTGGGCATTGTGTTGGCTTCCATTGTATTCATTGGCATGGGGCTTTACATCATGTTCCATTCTTTCCTTTTGCTTTTTAATCCCGCCCACCGGCAGGAGGCAATGCTGGCATTACTGGAATCGGTAGATGTGTTTCTGATAGCCTTGGTGTTCCTGGTGCTGGCTATTGGCCTGGTGCAGTTGTTTTTGGGTAAAAGCATTGCCGGGATGCAGGAGCATACCGCATGGCTGCGGTTTGATGATTTTACCGAATTAAAGCTGGTTTTGTGGAAAACAATCCTGACCACCATGCTGATTGCTTTTTTTGTGGAGTTGTATAAAAACCGGCAGCATCCAGGTCCCGAACTGTTGCTTTTCCCCGGGTCCATATTACTCATTTCCCTCAGTTTATTCCTGCTCAAACAAAAGCACCACCACAGTTCCAGGAAAGAAATGGGGTAAATGTAAAGGCAGTGGCTTTGGCATTGTTTTTTACCCCAAAAACATAAACCATTTCTATGAACCGTGAAAAAGAAAACCGCAGCAGCCAGGAACAAAAAGTAAGGGGACAGGAAAAGCAAAAAGGCGCACCTGCCAAAAGCAATAACCAAACGGGTGGCAGCAAACGCCATGAACGCGATGACAGCAATGGCGGTGCCGATCGTAACACCACAAAGAAGCAGGAGAATAGTATTTAAAGAAAAGTTTTACCGGGGCAATAGGTCCCGGTAAAACTTTTAAATGGTAGATTTCACTTACTTTCAGTTCAATATATAATCCCTCCCCCTCGAAAGCGATTCAACCACCAACAGTGCATCCACCTGGAGCAAACCAGACAAATATGCACATGAAATACAATCGCTACCCCTTACAGGTCCTAATGGCCTTTTTCTTTGTATCTGTTACGCAAAGCACAACTGCCCAGTGGAAACGAAGTGCCAACGCACTGCAAACACGTTCCGAAGCAAGTTCAGTGGTTTACGAAGGCAAGTATTATGTCTTCATGGGTTTCGGTACCCCGGAGCTGGAGCCTGCTACCAATTCGGAAGTGTACGACCCGGTACTGGACGAATGGAAGCTTTTGCAAAGTATACCCGATGGCAAAGCCGTCACCCACCAAGGTGTGGCGCGACTAGACAGCCGGGTGTGGCATATAGGTGGCCGGCGGGGCAACCACCCAGGCCCGCTGACAAATGAAATCTGGATCTATGATATCAGCACGGATAGCTGGAGCCAGGGTCCTTCCATCCTTGATCCGGCAACTGGAAATCCACTGTTGTGGGGAGCCGGGGGTGCGGTGTTTTTAGGGCGCACCCTGCATGTTTTTGGCGGGTTTGTAGCAACTGCCTGTGATGCCGACCAGAGCACCTACCACTTAACACTTGATGTGGATGCCTGGCTTGCCAATCCAGGTGCGCCAGCACCATGGAAAAATGAAAAGGCACCGATGCCTTTAAAGCGTAACCATTTCGGGACGGTTATCTTGAACGGTAAAATTTATGCTATTGGCGGGCAAACAGGGCATGACTGCCGGGGTGGGCAGGACAAACGCTGGAGCCATGTGTACGATCCCGCTACCGACAGCTGGCAACGGTTGCCCGATATGCCCCAGGCCCGCTCGCATGTGGAGGGCAGCAGTTTTGCCGTGGATGGAAAAATTTATGTGCTGGGAGGGCAAGTGGAAGGAAGCATCAATACAAAACTTGCCACGGTTTTCGACCCTTCAGCCAACAATGGTGCTGGTGGTTGGTACAACGATAGTACCCTGCAATTACCCAGCGCCTACGAAGGACCAGCGGCTAAAGTGATAGGCAGTGCTTTATTGTTTTCGCATGGGGGAGAAGGATCCAGCCGCAGGCCCCGAAAGGCCATTTTTACCCAAAGCATTGCACGTAATCCCAACTACCGGTTTTTGCTACCGGCAGGCTGTGGTTCCTATAATTTACTCAAGGGTAGTGTGGCGCAAGGACAAACGCTTTTGTTTACTGCTGACAGCAGTACTGCATATACGGTCAGTTCCACTGCTACCTGGCTAAAGCCAACTAAAGGTGCAAATGGGGTAGCTGTTGTAAATGGCGTTGATATTGGCTATACCATTGATGCTGCCAATCTGGAACCGGGTGAATACCAGGCCAGCCTGGATGTAACAGGGGAAGGTTTTACCAGTGCTTCTTACTGCATTTCAGTAAAAGTGAGCAATGATATACTGGAAGCCGAAAGTGCCGTACGATCCGGAGCTATTCTTGACACACTCCATCCCGGTTATACCAGTAGCGGGTATGTGGATTACCAACATCCTACGGAAGATTTTATTGAATGGACGATTGATGTACCGGAGGCAAGATCCGTGGTGCTTAAGTTCCGGTATGCCAATGGCAGCAAGGCCAACAGGCCCATGCAGCTTACCTTGAATGATTCGGTTCTTACCGCTGCACTTGATTTTCCCACAACGGGAAGTTTCAACAACTGGGGTTATAGTGACATACCTGTCAGTTTGGTGGCGGGCACCAACAATATCAGGCTTATTGCCAGTGGCGCCAGTGGTCCTAATGTAGATCACCTGGCACTTGATTCAGTGACGAATTTACCTGTTGCCACCATGCACATCCAGGCAGACACCTCTGCATCCAGGTCCATGAATATTGCACCCAATCCTGTTATGGGCACTGCTCGCGTAACGCTAAACTGGAGCCCCGTGCACCCTGTAACCGTGCAGGTTTTGGATAGGTCGGGTGCATTGCGCAGGCAAATGCGTTTCAACCAGGTTGCAAACCGCCAACTACTGGTGCCTGTAGAAACACTTCCACCTGCAACTTATATACTTGTGGTGCGGGAAAGTGCTTTTGTTGTCAGCAGGCAAATTATAATTGTACGTTGATTTAAATGGTAATACCTGACAGGTTTTATGTTCCTGTCAGGTGTTACCATTCATCATTTTTTACAGCTGCTCAAGGCTGGGCTATCTATCTTTCACTTACCTAAACAGGTAAGCACAGATGAGCCAACTAATTGTACAAACACAACAACTCACGCATCGTTTCTCGGGAGGCCAACCGGTACTGCAGGATGTAAACCTGGAAGTGCCCGAAGGCAGTATTTATGGTTTCCTTGGTCCGAATGGTGCCGGCAAAACCACAACACTGCGGCTTATCCTGGGCCTGCTGGCTACACAACAAGGCAGCGTTTCCATATTGGGCCGTGATCTTAAGGAACAACGGGTTGCCGTGCTCCGCCAGGTAGGTTCGCTGATCGAGCAGCCTTCCCTTTACGCACATCTTACTGCAAAAGAAAACCTTGAAGTGTACCGGGGTGTTTATGGCGTTGACAAAATTCGGGTCACCGAAGTGCTGCACCTTGTTGGTCTTGCTGCTACCGGCAGTAAAAAAGCCAAACAGTTTTCGCTGGGTATGAAACAACGCTTGTCCATTGCACTGGCTTTGTTGCACCAGCCCAAACTGTTGATACTGGACGAGCCCACAAACGGGCTGGATCCTAATGGCATCATTGAAACCCGCGAACTGGTGCAAAGGCTCAACCGGGAAGCCGGTGTAACGATAATTGTATCCAGCCACATCTTAGCGGAAGTAGAAAAGATGGCTACCCATATGGGCATTATCCATGGTGGCCGCCTGTTGTTTCAGGGAACCCTGCCCCAGTTGCAGGCGTTGAAACAAAAACAGGCTTTTGTGCAACTCCAAACCAGTAATAATGAAGCAGCCCTGGGCGTGTTGAAAGGCTTTGCTCCCGAGCGGCAAAACGGGCACCTGCTGGTGCCTTTTACTTCGCAGGAAGACACTGCCGCCATCAACAGGCTGCTGGTGAACCAGGGCATTGATGTATACCAGTTAAACGCCCGCACTTCCGACCTGGAACAATTATTCCTTGACCTAACCTCACAGTCCAAATGAGCCTTGCTACATCTTACCGTGCAGAACTGCTGAAAACAAAACGCACCTCATCCTTCTGGCTAAGTTTATTGGGTGCCGCATTTATACCTGCTATTTTCCTACTGGCTTACCTGTTGAAACCAGATGGCGCAGCCCGCAGCATGCAGGCCGCACCGTGGAATATGCACTTCTTTATGGGTTGGAAGGCAATGGCTGGCTTCCTGTTGCCCATGTTTGTAGTGTTGCTTTGTGCCCTGGTACCACAAATAGAATATCGCAACAACACCTGGAAACAGGTATACGCATCGCCACAGAGCTATGGTCAGATATACTTTTCCAAGTTGCTTACCATACATACCATGCTGCTGTTCTTTTTTGTGGCGTACAACCTGTTTATGTTGCTCACCGGGGTAACGGCTGCACTGGTGCACAAGCAGTTCAACTTTCTGGACAAAGGGTTTGAAGTAGGTAAGCTGCTGGCACTTAATGTAAAGATTTATATTTCAACAATGGGCATTGCTGCAATCCAGTATTGGTTGTCGTTGCGGTTTAAAAACTTTATTGCTCCTGTGGGTATTGGTTTGGCCATGTTGATAGGGGCTACCGTTGCCAATGCTTTTGATTGGGAGTATATCTATGAACTGCCTTTTGCGCATCCCAATCTTACACTGGAGTGGGTTAATAAAAGTACCACCTATTGGTTGCAGCCACACGAGTGGAATGCATTGGGGTACTTCTTTGTGTTTACCATCATCGGCTTCCTGGACGTGCGGTACCGCAAGGAAAAAGGGTGACCAGTGATCTGGATGATTGTAAAAGATTAAAATGATTAAGGCCGGCTGTTTGTGCAGCCGGCCTTTTTATTTACCAAACAAGGTTTGAAACCCTTATAAGTTTCCCAATGCACCAAAGGTCGCCATCATCCCGATGCCGGTTTCTATGGCACTTTCATCGATGTTGAAAACCGGCGTATGCACGCCAGCCGTGATGCCTTTTGCTTTGTTAGCCGTCCCCAGGCGGAAAAAGCAGCCCGGGATTTCCTGCGAGTAATATCCAAAGTCTTCGGCACCCATACGCATTTCCGTTTCCTGTACAAATGCGGCACCCATAAACTGTTCGCCCAAGGCTCGTGCCTTGGGATACAGTTGTTCGTTGTTGTACACACAGGGGTAGCCCACGTCGATATGAATGTCGGCTTCGCAACCCATACTGGCCACCAGTTCGTTGGTGATCTTGCGGATGATTTCGTGTGCCCGGAAACGCCACTGTTCATCCATGGCCCTGAAAGTGCCCATCAGCTTTACTTCCGTGGGAATAACATTGGTTGTATGCCCACCCTGGAAGGCTGTAATGGACAGTACAGAAGGGGAGAAGGGGTTATTGTTGCGGCTGATAACCTGTTGCAGGGCAACAACAAGGTGTGATGCCACCAGGATGGTATCGGTAGTCCAGTGGGGTGCCGCTGCGTGTCCGCCTTTGCCTTTTACCGTAATATAAATTTCATCTGCCGATGCCATGGCAATGCCACCACGGAATGAAAGCTGTCCTACTTCAAGCTGTGGGTTTACATGGAGGGCATAAATAGCCGAAGGCCTGGGATGCTCCAGTACACCTTCCTTGATCAGGAGGGAAGCGCCTCCGGGGTTTTTCTCTTCGCCGGGCTGGAAAATCAGTTTAACGGTGCCGTCCCATTGATCCTTGGTTTCCGAAAGGATACGGGCGGCGCCCAGCAAACAAGTGGTGTGCACATCATGGCCGCAGGCATGCATGATTCCGGGTCGGGTGCTTTTATAAGGCACCTCGTTTTCTTCTGTTATGGGCAATGCGTCCATATCGGCACGAAGTGCAACTACCCGGCTTTGCGGATTGCGCCCTTCAATCATGCCTACTACGCCGGTAGTAGCTTTTACCTCGAAAGGAATACCGTATTCAGCCAGCTTACCCTGAACAAACTTTGATGTTTCAAACTCCTGGTAGGAGAGTTCGGGATGCATGTGGAGGTGGTGGCGCACCGCAATGAACTCGGGTGCGTATTGTTTGGCTAATGCTTTTATGGTGGATAGTTCCATGTACTATTTTGTCTGCGGCAAAGTTGGGGGATAATTGCACGCAAAGTGCAAGGGGGATTGCTCGCAAAGGCGCAAACTGTTTCACGCAAAGGCGCAGAGGAGCAAAGACGCAAAAAGGAGCTATAAGCTGTAAGCTTCAAGCTGCAAGAAAAAGCAACCCTTAATTATAAACCCAGTGCGTCGTTGCGTGATAACACCTTTGCGTCTTTGCTCCTCTGCGCCTTTGCGTGAAACAAAAAGCCCGCACATTGTGCAGGCTTTCCTTTATTCTTCCGGACTTTCTTCCGGTTTGACTTCAATAACATCGTTGACGATGAAAACCCCTTTTGGAAAATAGGTATTCATCATCCTTTGGTACCGGACCGCTTCATCCCTCGTTTTAAAGTTACCGGCTTTCAGCCTGAAGAAAGGCGCCTGGTACACCAGGTAGGCCTTCAATTCAGGAAAGGCGGTATAAACCTTTGTTTTTGCAGCAATGGCTTCGTCGCGTTTATTGGTGTTCATCACCATCAGGCGGTAACCCCGCATGGTGCGGCCATACATCTTTTTTGAAGAGGTATTGATGCTCGCCTGCTTCGATACCAGCAGGTCGATCCGCGGGTCTTTGTGCACCACCACAGATTGTTCCATCCGGCGGGTGGTATCTATTTGGGATAACCCGGGTAGGCTCAATGCCAGTGTCAGTAGAAGTAAAATAGATTTCATTGGCTTGTTGCCTTTATTTATCAAAAATAGTTCCAGAACTGATGAGTAATGAATGATGAGCAAAGGGTGATTTGTTATGGGTAATTGAAAGTTTAAAGATCATTGAAACAGTTTTGAGGCAGGTTATTATTTGATCTTACACAAATCACTAATCACCATTCACCATTTACTATTCATTGCTCTTTCCTCATCACTCAGTAGTTCCCTGTCCCGGCTGGTTCGCCGTTCACAATGGCAACGCTTGCACTGCAGCCCAAACGCGTGGCGCCGGCGTCAATCAGCTCTTTTGCAAACGCATAATCGCGGATGCCTCCGCTGGCCTTGATCTGGATGTGCTCGGGCAGATTGGCACGCATGGTTTGTACGGCTGTCACCGACGCCCCTTTCGCTGCATACCCGGTTGAGGTTTTCAGAAATTGAACCGGGTACTGGCGGTACAACTGGCAGCAGGTAACAATCTGTTCAATAGTGAGAATGCCGGATTCAAGGATCAGCTTTAGGGTAGCACCGCTTCCACCAATAGCTCCAGTTACTGCTTTGATCTCAGCTTCCAGGGTGTTCAGGTCGTCGCGCAACAGGGCAGCAATATTGATCACCATATCCAGCTCGTCGGCGCCTTTTGCCAGCGCATCGTTTACTTCGGCCACTTTTGCCGTGTAGTGGCTGTAGCCAAAAGGGAAACCAATAACTGTAGCCACTTTTACGCTGCTGCCGGCTACCTTTTCTTTTGCCAGTTCAATGAAGTAAGGCGGCACGCATACTGATGCGAAGCCATATGTCACTGCCTCGGCACAAAGCTTTTCAATCTCGGCAATTGTGGTTTCCGGCTTAAGTATAGTATGATCTATAAAGTGTGCTATTGACATTTGTTTTAGTTATTTTTAGAGCTTTCAAGGAATGCACCGCAGGTGCAAAGAAACCCAAATTCTTATTACATGAGAAAACTCCGACACTGGCTCTTTGGGCTGGGCGGCCTGCTTTGGCTGCATCATGTCCAGGCCCAGAACACCTTCCCCCTTAATGGTGTTGCCGATCCCCGAACAGGTTATTATGCCTTCACCCACGCTACCCTGGTAAAAGATGCAGGTACTACGCTCAACAACGCAACCCTCGTTATCCGCGATGGCCGCATTGTTTCGGTTGGTGCCAACCTGCCCGTGCCATCTGGAGCCGTGGAAGTAAACTGCCAGGGAAAATTCATTTATCCTTCTTTTGTAGATGCCTACAGCGACTATGGTACGCCTGCCGTGCAGCGTGCTCCAGGTTTCAACTTTGGCGCACCAGCCCAGTTGAACACCGCTACCAAGGGTGCTTACGGCTGGAACCAGGCACTGAAGGCAGAGCAAAACGCGTTCGCAGTTTTCACCGCCGATGAAACCAAGGCCAAATCCCTGCGGGAAGCTGGTTTTGGTGCGGTGCTCACCCATGTAAAGGATGGCATTTCGCGTGGTACCGGAGCCCTGGTTACCCTGGGTGGCGACAAAGAAAATTTTGCGTTGCTAAAAGAGAAGGCTTCTGCCCATTACTCTTTCAGTAAAGGTTCTTCTACCCAAAGCTATCCTTCCAGCATGATGGGTATGATTGCCCTGTTGCGCCAGACTTACCTGGATGCACGTTGGTACAAGCAAAACCCTGTTACCGAAGGAAAGAATCTGACGCTCCAGGCCTGGAATGAAAACCAGGGTCTGCCCCAGGTATTTGAAGCCAACGACAAGTGGAATGTGCTGCGTGCCGACCGCATCGGTGATGAAGCCGGCGTTCAGTACATCATTAAAGGCGGTGGCAACGAATACCAACGCATTGGAGAAATGAAAGCGACCAATGCTACGTTTATCCTCCCGCTCTCCTTCCCCCAGGCGCAGGATGTGGAAGATCCTGCCGATGCACGCATGGTATCGGTGTCGGACATGAAACATTGGGAACTGGCACCCACCAACCCCGCAGCTTTTGAAAGGGCCGGCATTCCTTTCTGTCTTACCACTGCCGACCTGAAAGATGCCCGTGAGTTCATGAGCAACCTGAAAAAAGCCATGGCTTATGGATTGTCGGAAACTGCTGCCCTGAATGCCCTTACCAAAACACCCGCAACTGTTCTTGGTGTGTACAACGAAGTGGGTAGCCTTGACGCCGGCAAATGGGCCAATTTCTTTATCAGTTCCGGTCCCGTATTTAACGATAAAACGGTTATTTACCAGAACTGGATCCAGGGTAAAAAATACGTGGTAAAAGATGAAAACTGGGCTGATCCCGCCGGTTCTTACCAGGTGGTGTTCAATACTGCTAATGGCCCGGTAAACTATACCCTTAACGTGAAGAGCGGAACTTCCGCAGCACTGGTGGGTGGTAAGGATACCGTAACCTCCAAGTTTTATTATGATGGCCGTTCGGTGCGCATCAACGTAGCACCTGAGCGCAGTACGGAAAATTTGTACCGCTTATCAGGCACTGTAGGTGGCCAGGGCTGGACCGGTTATGGCGAAGACAGCCTGGGTAATCGTTTTACCTGGACTGCCACCGCTGCCAACCCCGCAACTGCAAAAGCTGATAGTGCCCGCAGAAAGGCACCCGGTGCACTGGGTAAAGTGACTTATCCCTTTGAACCTTTTGGCTATGAAGAAGGTGCTCAGCCAAAGGCCGAAACCATCCTGGTGCGCAATGCAACCGTTTGGACCAACGAAGCTGATGGTGTTTTACAAAATACCGACGTGCTGCTCCGTGATGGCAAGATTGCCGCAGTGGGTAAAAACCTCACTGCTGCAGGTGCCCGTATTATTGATGGTACCGGCAAGCACCTGACCCCTGGTGTGATTGACGAGCACTCGCATATTGCGGCTGCCTCCATCAATGAAGGTGGCCAGAGTGTTACCTCTGAAGTGCGGATTGCGGACAACCTCAACCCCGATGACATCAACATCTATCGCCAGTTGAGCGGTGGTGTTACTACCTCCCATATCCTGCATGGCTCAGCCAATACCATTGGTGGCCAGACCCAGCTGATCAAATTGCGTTGGGGTGCCAACGACGAAGGACTGAAGTTTAAAGGTGCTGATGGCTTCATCAAGTTTGCTTTGGGTGAGAATGTAAAGCGTACCTCCTCTACCCAGAACAATCGCTTCCCGGACACCCGTATGGGGGTGGAGCAGGTGCTCACCGATGCCTTCACCCGTGCCAAGGATTATGAAAAAGCATGGAAGGAATACGAAGCTAACAAAAGCAAAAAAGGTGCAGTGGCGCCCCGCCGCGACTTGGAACTCGATGCCCTTGTGGAGATCCTCAACAGCAAGCGTTTCATTACCTGTCACTCTTATGTGCAGAGTGAGATCAACGCAGCTTTGAAGGTGGCGGATAAATTGGGCTTTAAGTTCAACACCCTGACGCATATCCTGGAAGGCTACAAGGTTGCCGACAAGATGAAGCAGCATGGTGCTGCAGCTTCTACCTTTTCCGATTGGTGGAATTATAAAATGGAAGTTATTGATGCCATTCCCTACAATGCCACCATCATGCAGCGTGTAGGGCTTAATGTAGCCATTAACTCCGATGATGCCGAGATGGCCCGCCGCCTCAACCAGGAAGCTGCCAAGAGCGTGAAGTATGGTGGTATGAGCGAAGAGGATGCCCTTAAAATGGTGACCCTCAACCCTGCCAAAATGCTGCATATCGACAAGCAGGTTGGTTCTATCAAAACGGGCAAGGATGCCGATGTGGTGCTGTGGAGCAACCATCCCCTGAGCATCTATGCGCAGTCGCTGTATACCATTGTTGACGGTACCGTTTTCTACGATCGTGGTAAGG
Source organism: Cnuella takakiae (assembly GCF_001953305.1). Classification (GTDB taxonomy): domain Bacteria; phylum Bacteroidota; class Bacteroidia; order Chitinophagales; family Chitinophagaceae; genus Flavisolibacter; species Flavisolibacter takakiae. Next base: position 3,724,985 of record NZ_MTFE01000010.1, on the reverse strand, counting down.
ACGAGCAAATGCGCAAATCCCTTGCCGCCGAGCGCCAGCGCCTGGTACGCAAAATGGTAGGCGAGAAGCGTGGTGGTGCTGCGGTTACCCCCGCTTTGCCCAGCTACCAGTTGATGCATACCTGCAGCGACCATTCGCACAGCCATGGTTTATTGACTGTAGATGCGGAGGAGGTTGAGTAATCCTTCCGCGTTCTCTGCTACTCTGCGTCCTCCGCGAGAAATGTTTCACGCAGGGGACGCAGAGTAGCGGGGGACGCAGAAATCATTCGATTATTAATAGAACATTCAATGAAGAAGTACTTTATTCTTTTCTCAATAATTAGCGGCTTTTCGGCTCACAGCCAGGAAACTGTTTACCCTGCCCCGGCACAAAAAGGCGCGGTAGTGATTACCAATGCCACGGTGCATGTGGGTAATGGACAGGTACTGAACAACGCTTCTGTTGCTTTCGAAAATGGCAAGATTACCGCGGTGGGTTCCAATGTGACCCCAGCTGCCGGTGCTACGGTGATTAATGCCCAAGGCAAACAGGTTTATCCCGGCCTCATACAATCCATAAGCAATCTAGGCCTGGTGGAGGTGAACTCCGTTCGTGCCTCCAATGATGCACAGGAGCTGGGTGAACTTAATCCCAATATCCGGTCAATTGTAGCATACAACACCGATAGCAAGGTAACCAATACCCTGCGGGGGAGTGGCATCCTGCTGGCCAACATTGTACCCCAGGGCGGGCTGGTTGCCGGCCGTTCTTCGGTGGTGCAGCTGGATGCATGGAACTGGGAAGATGCGGCCTACAAAATGGATGCAGGCCTGCATGTGTACCTGCCCCTGCTGATGCCGCGCCCTTCGTTTATTCCTGCAGCAGCCAATGCCCCCGACCCGGTGAAAACCGGCCTGGAAGCCATCGACCGGTTCCGCAGCTTCCTGGGTGAAGCAAAGGCACATTTTGCCGTAGCTGATAAATCGGGGCAGACCAATCTCAAGTTTGATGCGGTAAAAGGCTTGTTTGATAAAAGCATGAAGCTGTTTGTGCATGCCAACACCATCAAGCAGATCCTGATCGCCGTTGATTTGGCCAAGGACTTCGGGCTGGATATGGTAGTTGTGGGCGGTGCCGACAGCTGGCGTGTAGCCGACCTGCTGAAGCAAAACAACATCCCTGTAATTCTGAGCCAGAGCCACAGCCTGCCCATCTTGGACGACGATGATGTGGACCAGCCTTATAAAACGCCGGCACAATTGCAGCAGGCAGGTGTGCTTTTCGCCATTTCTGATGAAGATGGCCAAACCCGTGGCCGCAACCTGCCTTACAATGCCGGCACAGCTGCTGCCTATGGTTTATCCAAAGAGCAGGCACTCCAGGCCATAACCCTCAATGCGGCTAAAATTCTCGGCATCGCCGATAAAACCGGCTCTATTGAAGTGGGTAAAGATGCCAATATCGTTATTGCCAATGGCGATCTCCTCGATATGCGTTCTTCAGTGGTTACAGATGCTTTTATCCAGGGTCGGAAGATTGTACTGGATGATAAGCAGAAGCAATTATATGAGCGCTATAAGCACAAGTATGAATTGAAGTAGTGGTATGCTGTTTCACTCCTAAAAAGGCCGCCTGCTTGGGCGGCCTTTTTTATTGCATGTTCCAGGTATAAGAAGCTTTTTGCTGAACTGAAACAATAGGGCACCATATCAGTGCTTAATTCCTGATCGCTTGCAGGTCGGCCTGGCAATGCACATCCAACTCAGGGATTTTACCCTTTACCAGGTAGGCAAAACGATCATCGGTACCAATACGGTAATACATCAGGCATTCTTTATTGCTGCAATGGCCGTGGTGGTCTTCATCCTGGTGGTCGCTCAGCATGTCCGAACCTTTGTTGATGAGCCCCAACAGGTGGCCTACTTCGTGAAGTAATACCGTTGTTTCCAGCTTGGTGCGGTCGGGTTGGCCAATTCTTCCCGAGTGATCCTTGATCATTTGGCCAAACAGCACAGCCGAAGTGTTGCGGTAAGCAAGACCCGCAATTTTTTCATTGATATACCTGCCGTTGGTGTACAGGATGTACAGGCCAAGTTCCTTTCCATTTGTATATACGGAGCGGGAGCTTCGTTCCAGTCCCAGAACATTCTCGCGGTTCAGAATTTTATCTGCTGCCGGATCAATTTGTTTTACTTCCAGGTAAATGCCGTCGGGTTTATCCAGGTATTGCTGTAAGAAAATCTGCAGGTTATACAAGGATGCCTTATCGGGTTCAAAGCCCTCCATGTACTGAATTTCTACCCGTAACGCAGTATACCTATCGGCGCGCAAGAGGTCTTTGGCGGAGGCGCCAATGCGCTGGTTGTGCAGGTAGGCCTTGTCTGTCAGTTCTTCCTCGCCGGCAATCACCTTTACACATCCGGCAAATGTAAATGCCAGCAATACAAATGCTATGGATAGTATAATGTGGTACCGCATCTCTTCTTGTTTTCTTACCAACAAGTTCCGACTTATTGCCGGGGTTTGATGATAGGAAGCTGTTAAAGCATGCAAGAAAAAAGCCACCGGCTGACCGGTGGCTTTTGAGTTATTTAAGCAATGCTGACTTGTTTACACTACATCCTGTCCGTGGCAGTTCTTGAACTTCTTGCCGCTTCCGCAGGGGCAGGGATCGTTGCGGCCTACCTTAGGTCCAACCTTGATGGGTTCCTGCTTTACAGGTACGCTGTCGTTGGGGCCTAGGTAGTCTTTTTCATTGGCGGCATAGTCGTCGCCAATAGCATCAATCTCTTCCTTGTTGGCCAGCAGTTGGCTCATATCGGTACGCTCAATAGGCGCTTCCTGCATCATCTCCTGTGGTACTTCCTCGGTTACCGGCAGGTTGGCATGGCAAAGGAAGGAAACGATCTCTTTGTTTACCTCGCTGCTCAGGTTTTTGAACAGGTTATAAGCTTCCACCTTGTAAATCACCAGCGGGTCTTTCTGCTCCAGGTAAGCCGTTTGTACGCTCTGCTTCAGATCGTCCATGGCACGGAGGTGTTCCTTCCACTTGTCGTCAATGATGGCAAGCGTGATGTTGCGCTCCATGGCATTGGTAAGCTCCACACCTTCGGAAGTGATGGTTTTTTCCAGGCCGGCCATTACGTTGATGCCCTTGCGGCCATCGGTAAACGGCACGATCACGTTTTCGATATGCGCACCCTGTGTTTCGCGGATATTCTGGAAAACAGGCGTGGCCTGTTGCTGTACCGCAACCTTGTGCGCCTGGTAGTTGGCCACGGCTTCGTTGTACAGTTCTTCTGTCAAACGGTTGGCATCCGTACGCTTGAAGTGCTCTTCGGTGATTTTGGTATCGATTGCGAAGTTGATGATGCAAGCCATCTTAAACCCTTCAAAATCATCCTGCTCGCGGTAAATGCTTACCAGCTCTTCAGCAGTTACAGAGAAGGCATTGTCAATATCCAAGGCCAGGCGGTCTCCAAACAGTGCGTGGTTGCGGCGCTCGTAAATGGCATTCCGCTGTTTGTTCATCACATCATCGTACTCCAGCAGGCGCTTGCGGATACCAAAGTTGTTTTCCTCCACCTTGCGTTGTGCCCGCTCGATGGATTTGGTGATCATGCTGTGCTGGATCACTTCGCCTTCTTTGTAACCAAAACGGTCCATCAGTCCGGCAATACGCTCGGAGCCAAACATCCGCATCAGGTCATCTTCCAGCGAAACATAGAACTGCGAAGAACCGGGATCACCCTGGCGGCCGGCACGACCACGCAGCTGGCGGTCAACCCGGCGGCTTTCGTGGCGCTCGGTACCAATGATAGCCAAACCACCCGCTTCTTTCACACCAGCACCCAGTTTAATATCGGTACCACGGCCCGCCATGTTGGTGGCGATGGTCACAGCGCCGGGAAAGCCGGCTTCTGCTACAATCTGTGCTTCCCTTGCGTGCTGTTTTGCGTTCAGTACGTTATGGGGGATCTTTTTAACCTGCAGGGCACGGCTGAGCAGTTCGCTCACTTCTACCGAAGTGGTACCTACCAGCACAGGACGGCCTGCATTGCGCAGCGTTTCGATCTCGTCGATCACTGCCTTGTATTTTTCACGCTTGGTTTTATATACCAGGTCCTGTTCGTCTTTACGTACCGCCTGGATATTGGTAGGAATGGTTACCACATCCAGTTTGTAGATACTCCAAAATTCTCCTGCTTCTGTTTCGGCAGTACCGGTCATGCCACCCAATTTGTGGTACATTCGGAAGAAGTTCTGAAGGGTAACGGTAGCATAGGTTTGGGTAGCTGCTTCAATCTTCACGTTCTCCTTGGCTTCAATGGCCTGGTGCAAACCATCGGAGTAACGGCGGCCTTCCATGATACGGCCTGTTTGCTCGTCAACGATCTTCACAGCGCCTTCAATTACTACGTACTCAACATCTTTTTCAAAAAGCGTAAACGCTTTCAGCAGTTGCTGTACCGAGTGAATGCGGTCGGCTTTTGCAGAGTACTCGTTCAGGATGGCTTCTTTGTGCGCCATTTTCTCCTCGGCCGACATCTGCGATTCGTCGATCTCGCCCAGGCGGGTAGAAATATCGGGCAGTACGAAGAACTCTGGGTCCTCGTTGGCAGCGGTGATGGCCGCCAGGCCCTTATCGGTAAGGTCTACCGACTTTTGTTTTTCTTCGATGTGGAAAAGCAGCTCCTCGTCCACGATCCCCATATTGCGTTGCTGGTCGGCGATGTAGTAGTTCTCTGCTTTTTGCAGTTTAACCTTGATGCCGGGTTCGCTCAGGAACTTGATCAGCGGGCCGTACTTAGGCAGGCCACGGTAGGCGCGGTACAGGTAAAGGCCACCGCTCTTGGGATCATCGTCGCCTGCAGCGATGCGTTTTTTTGCTTCGTTGAGAAACCCACGTACCAGACGCTCCTGTGCTTCCACCATGTGGTGTACACGGGGTCGGAGAATATGGTATTGCTGGTCGTCGCCACGCGGCACCGGGCCCGAAATGATCAGGGGCGTACGGGCATCGTCAATCAGTACGGAGTCAACTTCATCCACCATGGCAAAATGGTGCTTGCGCTGAACCATTTCTTCTGGTGTGTGCACCATGTTGTCGCGCAGGTAGTCGAAGCCAAATTCGTTGTTGGTGCCATAAGTGAGATCGGCCATATAGGCACGGCGGCGGTCTTCGGAGTTGGGCTGGTATTTATCAATACAGTCCACCCGCAGGCCAAGCCACTCGAAGATGGGACCGTTCCACTCGCTATCGCGTCGCGCCAGGTAGTCGTTCACCGTTACGATGTGTACGCCTTCACCTGCCAGTGCATTGAGGTAGGAGGGGAGGGTAGACACGAGGGTCTTACCTTCACCGGTAGCCATTTCGGCAATCTTGCCCTGGTGCAGCACAATGCCACCAATCAGCTGCACATCGTAGTGTACCATGTTCCAGGTAACGGTGCCGCCGGCGGCGGTCCAAGTATTTTGGTAAATGGCCTGGTCGCCTTCAATACGGATATAATTTTTACCCATCGCAACCAGCTCGTGATCCAGTGCGGTAGCGGTAGATGCGATCTCTTTATTTTCTTTGAAACGGCGGGCCGTTTCTTTTACCACGGCAAAAGCCTCGGGCATGATTTCCTTCAGGATATCCTCGATCTTCTGGTCGCGGTCTTTTTTCAGTTTGTCCACTTCCTGGTAAATGGTATCCTTACCTACCAGGTCGTCGAAAGAAAGATCGTCAGCCTTCTGGTTGGTAGCTGCAATTTGTGCGTCTACGTCTTTCAGGTGGTCGGCAATGCGCTGACGAAAGAAAACGGTTTTATTGCGAAGCTCGTCGTTGGAAAGCGATTGGTACTGCTGGAAATTTTGGTTGATCTTGGCGACAATGGGCATGATGGTCTTCACATCACGTTCCGACTTGGAGCCGCCAAATAATTTGGAAAAAAAACCCATAATATTCTGTTGTCGTTGAAAGTTGCTTGTTGTCAAAAATGGGGCTGAAAAGTTTTTCTGGCCAAATTGACAGGCCGCCAAAGATAACGGTATTTCCCTACCTGATTGGCAAGTGCCTGAATGGGGGTTGCGGCTGGCATAAGGTTTTGTGATTGTTTAAACATGCCCCCTTATTTCACCGCTACCCTCCGACCGACTGCGCCGCTTTATGCCTGGCTTCTGGCACTTGCATCTATGGGCATGCTGCTGCAGGGTTGTGCAGGCAATGAGCAGGCGCCCGCTAAAGAACCGGCAAACCCGCCGCCAATTTTTGCCGACTACCGGGTATGGGCCGCTGAAGGCGACAGTATGGCTACCTGCATGCTGCAATTCTTTACCGATCAGCAAAAACGGCAGAGCCTGTTGCTGGAAGCGCCTGCAAGGGTGCAACTCGATCAAACTGAACTGGAGGGAGATAGTGCCCGCATTACAGGAACTTATTACGAATACCAGCAAGTTTTATCCTCTTTTGGCGGCAGGCATACTATCCTGTTCCAATCGGAAGATAAAGTGACCTTCAGGGATACCTTCTACTTTCCCCTTTTTACCCTGGCCGCCGAGCTGCCGGAAACGTTGGCAAAAAAAGACCTGGAAATCCGGCTGGCTGGCCTGCCCGATGGCTCCCGCCTGCGGATGGTGCTTACCGATACTGCTTTTGCGGGAAACGAATACAATGAACAATACCTGGTAAAAGCAGGGGCCATTGTATTGTCGGCTGCACACCTGGAGCAGATGCACAGCGGCCCCATCGTGCTGTACCTCTCGGCAGAGGAAGACCGACCGCTGGGGGGCAAGCTGCCGGGCAATTTATCGGTAACCTATAGCCTTACCCGCAGCTTTCTGCTGGAATAAACCGGCAAGCCTGCGTTAAGATTATCCACAAGGGCATTCTATCGGCTTACAGATATGGCAGTTTCCCCTGCTACCCTTACCTTTGCGCACCGAATACAGAACCGTTGATGTGCAGGATTGAGCAAGGATTTGCCGGAGCGGCTTGTCTCCGCCTTTTCTTTTCCATTGGCCTCAGCGGTGATGTTGGAGCGATTAAAGCCGTTCCAAAACCCAAACATTAAACTATAAACTTTCCATGGCTGGTCAGTTAAAAGAAGTACGCAACAGGATCAAATCGGTGCAGAGCACCCAGCAGATTACAAAGGCAATGAAAATGGTGAGCGCTGCCAAGCTGCGCCGTGCTACCGACGCCATCATCCAGATGCGTCCTTATGCCCGCAAACTGCAGGAAATGCTGAGCAATATTGTGAGCAGCAGCGAAGGGGAAGGCACCCTGGCCCTTGCCTCCGAGCGCCCCATTGAACGGGTACTGTTGCTGGTTATTACTTCCGACCGCGGACTGGCTGGCGCCTACAACGCCAACGTGATCAAGGCTGCCAAACAGCTGATCGCCGACCGTTATGCCACACAGGCTGCCAAAGGGGGAGTGGAAGTTTGGGCCATTGGTAAAAAAGGGTATGAAGCTTTTGCCAAAACCAATTTCAAAACCAGCGATAGCTACCGCGATACCTTCCTGAACCTTTCCTTTGAAAACGTACAGAAGGCTTCACAGGCAGCTATGAAGGCTTTTGAGCGCAAAGAATTTGATGCCGTAGAGATCGTGTACAGCGTATTTAGGAACGCAGCTACCCAGGTGTTTACCACCGAACGTTTCCTGCCCATTCCCAAGGTGCAGAAAGTGGAAGGTGCCAAGGCCGCCGGCGAATTCATCTTTGATCCCAACAAAGAGCAACTGATCGCCGAACTGATGCCCAAAATCCTGAATACCCAGCTGTTTAAAGCGGTACTGGATGCCAACGCATCGGAACACGGCGCCCGCATGACTGCCATGGACAAAGCTTCGGAAAACGCCAACGAGCTGCTCCGCAACCTCAAAATTTCTTACAACCGTGCCCGCCAGGCTGCCATCACCACCGAACTTACAGAGATCGTGAGCGGTGCTGCGGCTCTGCAGGGTTAAAAGATAATTTGCTAATGTGCTAATTAGCCAATGTGCTGGGGTGGGCTGCTGTCTTCCTTAGCATATTGGCTAATTGGCTAATTGGCACATTCGTTTTTCTATGGAACTTTCCGAACTCATCCCACACATCGAAGCGCTCATATTTGCTTCAGACAAGCCGCTCACCAGCGCTGAGATCACCGAGTTGATCAACAGCGCTTTTGGCTTTATGGAAAACAAGGTGACCGTGGAGCAGATAGAAACTGCGCTGGAAGGCATTGTGGAGAAATACGACTCGGAATTTTATCCGTTTACCATCAGGCAGAGCGGCGGTGGCTGGCAGTTCCTAACCAAAAAGGAATACCACAAAACCGTTGCCCAGCTCAATGGCGAAAAATTCTTGAAAAAGCTTTCGGCTGCAGCGCTCGAAACCCTTGCCATTATTGCTTACAAGCAACCCATCACCAAGGGCGAGGTGGAACAAATCCGGGGGGTGAGTGCCGATTATGCCATCCAGAAACTTTTGGAAAAAGAACTGATCATCATTGCCGGGCGCAACGAGCTGGCACCCGGTCACCCGCTGGTGTATACCACGTCCAAGAGCTTTATGGATTATTTTGGCTTGAACAGTCCTGCCGACCTGCCCAAGATCAGGGAAGTGCTGCAGGAAAATATTGTGCAGCCCACCCTGGTAAATAATACCGAGTTTGAGCCCAGTGAAGAACTGGTAGTATCGGAAGATGGCGAATTGGTGGATCGTACCGAGGTAGAAGGAAACGAAGACGGCGCCCGCCTGTTTGTGGATGGCGTGGAGCCCGATGCGGGTGGCGGCACCAGCGATATCGCTGAAGAAGCCCGAATCGACCTGGCAGATGCTGCCGATGGTACTTCCGGCGCTATCCCTGCCAGCACCAACGATGCTGCGGAAGCAGCCCGTGCTGGTGCCGACGATACCGCTGAATGGGAGCGAAAACCGGATGAGGATGACAGCACAACTTCCGCCGATGATACCGGTGCGGAGGAGCAGCCATCCTGAATTTTGTAAAGCGTTGTTTCAACGCTTTTGTTTTGTTTACAAATGAAAATGCCGCAGGTGCGGATCTTTATATGTCACAGAATTTATTGCATACACAACTGGTAGAACTGGCCAACCGTTTTGGTACGCCCCTTTATGTTTACCACGCCGAGAAAATCAAAGAACAATTTGAGAGCCTTCAGGATGCCTTTACCGGTACCAAGGCCCGTTTTTTCTACGCCTGTAAAGCACTTACCAACATCAACGTATTGAAATACGTGCAAAGCCTGGGTGCCAATATCGATTGCGTGAGCATCAACGAGGTGAAGCTGGCCCTGAAAGCTGGCTTTACACCCGACCGTATTTTGTTTACCCCCAACTGCGTTGATTTTTCAGAAATCGAAGCCGGCAAAGACCTGGGTGTGAATCTCAATATCGACAACATTTCCATCCTGGAGCAGTTTGGTGCCAAGTACGGAGGTTCTTATCCTATTTGCATCCGCTTCAACCCCCACATTATGGGCGGCGGCAACTATAAAATTTCCACCGGTCATATCGACAGCAAGTTTGGTATTTCCATTCACCAGATGCGCCATATTGAACGGGTGGTAAAAACCACGGGCCTCAATGTGCGGGGGGTGCACATGCATACCGGTTCCGATATCAAGGACATCAACGTGTTTATCTCGGGCCTGGAAATCATGTTCGAGGTGGCAACGCATTTTCCGGATATCGAGTTCATTGACCTGGGCAGCGGTTTTAAAGTGCCTTACCATGAAGATGATGTGCGTACCGATGTAAAAGCACTGGGCGCAAAGGTGAAACATGCGTTTGATGCCTATGCCAAGGAAACAGGCAAAGAGCTTGAAGTATGGTTTGAGCCCGGTAAGTTCCTGGTGAGCGAAGCCGGCTATTTCATAGTAAAAGCCAACGTGATCAAGCAAACTACAGCCACCGTATTTGTGGGGGTAAACAGTGGCTTCAACCACCTGATCCGCCCCATGTTTTACGAGGCTTACCACCGTATTGAAAATATTTCCAATCCCTTCGGCAACCCGCGCATTTACACCGTGGTAGGGCATATTTGCGAGACCGATACCTTCGCATGGGACCGCACCCTCGCCGAAGTGCGTGAAGGCGACCTGCTGGTATTTTATAATGCAGGTGCTTATGGTTTTGAGATGTCTTCCAATTTCAACTCGCGCCTCAAGCCTGCCGAAGTACTGCTGAAGGATGGTGAAGCACACCTCATCCGCCGCCGCGATGAATTTGAAGACCTGCTCCGCAACCAGATCGAGGTATTGTAAAAAGTAGCGCGATTAATATTAAAAAAGGGTTTGAACAGGTTATATGTTCAAACCCTTTTCTTTTAGATGGCTCCCTGCTTTTCAGGCAGCAGCACATGAAAGGTAGCGCCTTTGTCTTCCTCTCCCTCGGCATAGATGGCTCCATGGTGGTTGACCACAACTTTTTTACAAAGGGCTAAACCAATACCGGTGCCTTCATAAGTACTGCGGTTGTGGAGCCTTTGGAAGATGGTAAAAATTTGCTGCGCGTAATCGTTCAAAAAACCAATGCCGTTGTCGGAAAAACGGAGGTGGTAATAGGTACCACTGCCTTTCAGGTGCTGTGCTTCCAGCAAAGCCGGGTCGGCAAGGGCGCAACTTACCTTAACCTCTGGTACCTGGCCTGCTTTGGTAAACTTAAGCGCATTGCTCAACAGGTTATAAAACAACTGGCTCATTTGCACAGAATGCGCTTCTATGTGGGGCAGTGGTTCTATATGCACCTCTGCACCTTTTTGAGCAATGGAAAGCTCCAGGTCGCCAATGATGTTTTTAGCAATGGTATTCAGGTCAACCAACTCAAAGGCCGCAGGCTCGCTCTGGTTGAGCCGGGAAAAGTCCAGCAGGTCGCGGATCAGTTCCTGCATGCGCGAACTGGACTGCCAGATGCGTTCAATATAAGACTTCGATTTGTGCAGGTCTCCGCGCTGCAGTTCGCCCTCCAGCATAGTGGTAAAGGTGCGGATCTTGCGCAGCGGCTCCTGCAGGTCGTGGGAGGCCACATAAGCAAACTGCTCCAGTTCGGCATTGGAGCGCTCCAGGTTTTCATTTGCTTCCTGGAGGTCCCTCGTACGTTCGGCAACTTTTTGTTCCAGCAGTTCGGCGGAGCGGCGCTGATCGTCAATATCGGTGCAGGTACCAAACCACTTGATGATGGTTCCTGCCGCATCGCGCATCGGTATGGCGCGGCCAAGCATCCACCGGTACACACCATCGTAGCGGCGCATCCGGTATTCTATCTGGTAGATGGCGCCCGTTTCCAACGAGTGGTGCCACACCTGCCAGGTACGTTCCGAGTCGTCAGGGTGCAGCACCAGGCTCCATCCTTTGTCCTTTGTGGTTTCGTAATCCAACCCGGTATAGTCGTACCACTGTTTGTTGAAAAAATCATGATACCCATCGGGCTGTGTGGCCCAAACCATCTGCGGCATAAAGTCGGTAACGAATTTGAACTCCTGGATCAAGGTTTCCAGTTGCCTGTTTTTCTGTTCCATATACTCCTGGTAGCGGCGCTCTTCGGTGATGTCGCGAAACTGCCAGGTCCAGCCGAAATACCGACCTTCCTTCCCGCGGATAGGATAGCCGTATCGTTCTATGATCTTCCCATTTTTCAGGTATACTTCATCCAAACTTCCCGATACCGGGTTGTTGTACAAATAGGTGATCCTTTCGTTAAATGCTTCGTAGTTGATGATGGTTTGTTCAAAATAGCCCAGCAGTGCTTCCCGTGAAGGGTTAGCAACCACCTCTTGAGGGAGGTCGAACACTTTCACATAACCCTTATTGAAATAATTGAACTTGTAGTTTTGGTCGATAACCAAAATGCCCAATGGCGATGCCTCGTTTTGGGCTTCCAGCAATGCAGTGCGTAGTTCAAGGGCATCCTGCGCAGCACGGTAGGCGGTAATATCCCTGAACTGCCACAGGTAGCCATAATGCATTCCGTCCTTGCCCGTAACTGGCCGCCCTGTCCGCTCAATGATACGGCCATCTTTAAACCTGAATTCGTCGGAGGCCACTTCCATATTGCTTTCATAGCGGTCTTTAACCCGGCGTATAAACTGTTCCGGTTCCTGTACCATGGTTTGGGCATGTTCCAGGGCCCGGTTGTCGTCTTTGCTGTCGATGATTTCCTGCGGCATGTGCCACATCTCTGAAAAACGCTTGTTTTGGGAAAGGATTTTGCCTTTGGTATCTACCAGCAGCAATCCATATTCGGTAGCTTCATTTTGGGCTTCAAGCTGGGCGGTGCGGAACTGAAGCTCTTCCTCAGTCTGTTTGCGATCGGAAATGTCGAGCACCGAACCTATATAACCTAAAAAACGTCCTGCTTCGTCGAAGCGGGGCAGGGCAGAATCAAGCATCCAGCGATACTGGCCACTTTTGGAACGCAGCCGGTACTCTACCCTGAAAGCTCTTTTCTCCGTATTGCTGGCTACAAAAGCTTCCTTGGTTTTGTGCCGGTCATCGGGGTGAACGGCATCTGCCCAGCCAATTCCACTTCCTTCTTCCATGGTCTGACCGGTAAATTCAAGCCATCGCAGGTTCAGGTAATTACAGTGGCCATTGGGGTCGGTAATCCAGATCATCACCGGGGCGCTATCAGCCATATTGCGGAAGCGCGCTTCACTTTCCTGCAGTTGTGCTTCCGCTTCTTTTTGTGCGCTTATATCCGCGATGGTACCAACAAAGCGGTAAGCCTTGCCGGTTGCATCGAAATAGGCTTTCCCTGTAGCCCGCACCCAGCGGGTGATGCCATCCTGTATGCCCACCGTGCGGTACTCAATATCATAGGTGCCACCCGATTCCGGATTGAAAGCATGCTGCACTACCTCTTTTGTTCGCTCCCGGTCGAGGGGGTGGAGGCCGGAGAGGAAAATATCGAAGCTCATGGGAAAGGGATCAGTGATGCCAAAAAGCCTGTAACAGTGAAGCGACCAAACCAGTTCATCCCTTACCAGATCGTAATCCCAAACGCCCACACCTGCCGCTTCCAGGGCAGTTTTTAACCGTTCCGATTCAATCTGGGCATTTTTTCCAATTAGCATTCCGAAATATCCTTAAAAAATGGGGTAATGAAAAACTAACCGCAAAAGAACAGCCATTTGTAAACAATGGTAGCCAGATTACTTTAATTCAATCCGCTCACTGCTGCCTGGAGGGTGATTGGCAAGCAGGTTTAATACCTATTTTGCAGCAAATACAAGCAGATGCGGTTTTTGATCATACTGGCTTTACTATTTTCTACACCGGTATTTGCCGGCGACAGTACCCGCCTGTACAACCCGGCAGCCAATGCCGAAAAAGATATTTCGGCCTTGCTGCTGAAAGCCAAAGCAGAAAAAAAGCATGTGCTGATACAGGTTGGCGGCAACTGGTGTATCTGGTGTTACCGGTTCAATGCGTTTGTGCAAACCGACACCCTCCTGAAACAATTGGTTAGCGACAATTACCTGTACTATCACCTAAATTACAGCAAGGAAAACAAGAACCTGGCGGTGCTGGCGAGGCTGGGCTACCCCCAGCGCTTTGGTTTCCCGGTGATGGTGGTGTTGGATGCCAGGGGTCAAAGGTTGCACACCCAGAATAGTTCGCTGCTGGAAAAAGGCAACGGCTACGATGACCGTAAAGTGAAAGCCTTTTTGCAGGCCTGGTCGCCAGCAGCCTTTTTACCCGAACTGTATAAAGAGTAACTTGTTGCCTGGGCGCCGGGAGTAAAAACACCGGCTCCATAACCCTTTATGCCGCCAGAAACCGCCACTTCTTCCACTGCCGCAGCCTTTCTTTCCATGATCAGGAAACCGGTCAAATTGCGGGTTTTCCTGCTGCAGAAGTTACCTGCCGCTTACTTCAGCGGATTACGGGTAGTGTCCGCTACCGAAACAGTAGCCGCTGTGAGCGTACCTTATAAATGGTTTACCCAGAATCCTTTCCGCTCTACTTATTTTGCCTGCCTGGCAATGGGTGCAGAGCTCAGTACCGGTATATTGGCCATGGCCCAGACCTGGGGACGAAATCCGCCCATTTCCATGTTGGTGACGGGCGTTGAAAGCCGTTTTTACAAAAAAGTTACCGGTATCACCTTGTTTACCTGCAGCGAGGGCAGCCAGGTGAAACAAGCCGTTGTAGCGGCCCATACTACGGGACTGGCGCAAACAGTGAAAGTGCGATCGGAAGGCAAGAGCGAAAAAGGCGAGCTGGTCGCCGAGTTCTGGTTTGAATGGTCGTTTAAAGCAAAAAGCACGGCAACCTGAGCCGTGTTAGGTTGCCCACAGGCAATAAAGCTTACCTTAAATCCTCATGCTCTATCACCTGACCAACTACCAATTATGAAAATTGCTTTCCATGGCGCTGCCCGTACCGTTACCGGTTCCAAACACCTGCTCACGCTGAAAAATGGAACAACCATCCTCCTGGACTGTGGATTGTTTCAGGGCATGGGAAAAGAAACGGATCCGTTGAACCGCGATTTTGGATTCATCCCTTCGCAGGTGGATATAGTGGTGCTGTCACACGGCCATATTGACCATTGCGGTTTGGTGCCCCGCCTGGTAGCCGAAGGTTTTACCGGACCCGTTTTTTGCACGCCGGCAACCGTGGCGGTAGCGGCCCTGCTGATGGAAGATTCGGCCCGCATACAGGAAAGCGATATCAAATACACCAATAAAAAGCGCAGGGTAGAAGGTCGCCCGCTGGTGGAGCCGCTGTACACGGTAACAGATGCGCGTACTGCAACCCAACAATTCAAAGCTGTTGATTACAACCAATGGACTCCGGTATCGGAAGGTGTGGAACTGATGTTTACCGATGCCGGTCATATCATTGGCAGTGCCGCCGTGCACCTGCGCATCACCGAAGACGGTCAAACCCGCCAGGTCAGTTTTAGTGGCGACCTGGGCCGTTACCGCGATGTGATCCTGCGTTCACCGGCCCCGTTTCCACAGGCCGATTTTATTATCATGGAGTCCACCTATGGCAATAGCCTGCACGCCAGCATCAGTTCCAGTGTAGACCTGCTGCTCCAGTGGATAGAAAAGGTTTGCCTGAAGCGAAAAGGCAAATTGATCATCCCGGCATTCAGCCTTGGCCGCACCCAGGAAATCCTGTATGCCCTCAACCAACTGGAACTTGAAAACCGGCTGCCCAAGGTGGATTATTTTCTCGACAGCCCGCTGAGCATTGCCACCACCGACCTGGTAAAACGGTTCCCTGAGTATTTCAACAAACAAATACAACAGGTGCTCAAAGCGGACAATGACCCCTTCCAATTTCCTGGTTTGCGGTACATCACTACCGTTGAAGAATCCAAATTGCTCAACTATCATAAAGAGCCCTGTGTCATCATATCGGCTAGTGGCATGGCCGAGGCTGGCAGGGTGAAACACCATATTTCCAACAATATCGAAAACTCACGCAACGCCATCCTGATGAGTGGCTACTGCGAGCCCCACTCGCTGGGCGGCCGTTTGCTGGCAGGGAATAAGGAGGTTAGCATCTTTGGTATAGAGCACGAAGTGCACGCCGAAATTGGCGCCATCAAAAGTATGAGCGCTCATGGCGACTACGAGGATATGTGCCAATGGCTGGCCTGCCAGGATACAAAGCAGGTGCAGCAACTGTTCCTGGTGCATGGCGAGTACGACGTGCAGTGCGAGTTCAAGGAGCGTTTGTTGCGCAAAGGTTTTACCGATGTGCAGATTCCGGCCCAACACCAGGAATTTGGGCTGTAATAAATTGGTTTTTCCATTTTTGTGAAAAATCCTAAATTTCCTTTGGTTTTGGGAATCGGGTATGCCTCCATGCTGCTTTTTGCGTTGGTGTTGGTACCTGTTTTCGTTACATAGGCTTTCTCTTTTGCGTCACCCCACCTGGTGATTTGGATACAAGCATTTTGATAAATGCCCCTGCTGGGCTAGGCCTTTTTCAGTTTCTTTGTTCATGGTGCCAAATTGTTAAAGGCTCAGTTTTCACAAAGCCTTTGAACATATTGCTGCGCTTTTTGCGTCTATAAGGCAAAAAGGAGCGATCATGAAAACTGTGAAACTGCTGGGACTCCTGTTTTTGGCAGCTTTTGTAGTGAGTGGCTGTGCTGCTGTTGCCCATATTGAAACGGACGAAACAGTGAACTTCAGCCAGTACAAAACCTATGCATGGACAGAGAGCCAGGTGCAGGATTCGGTACAGAAAAGGAAAGTGTCGGATCTTACAGAAAGGATAATCAAGGATGCAGTACAAGTAGAATTGGAAAAGCAGGGTTGGGTGGAAAGCAAGCAAAAGCCCGATGTGCTGCTTGCCTACGATGTGTTGGTAGAAAAATCCATCCGGGATCAAAGCAACCCGATGTTCTCCCGGCCATTTACCCGTTATATGTTCAACCCATACAGCGGCAGATGGTTTGGATTGCATTACCCTTCGCAGTTCCTGGGTTACAACAACTTTTCGCAGGAAGTGCGGGAAGGCACTGTTACCATCAGCATGGCTGATGCAAGAACAGAAAAAACGGTCTTCCAGGGTTGGGCAACGGATGAAATGTCGGGCCGCAACCTGACGAAGAAAGACATCCAGTCGACCGTGCGGAGCATCTTCCGCAAGTTCGATACGGTGAAACGCTAGTTTATTTTTTGCTTATCATAACTACGAGCCCCCTTTCCAGGGGGCTTTCTTTTTCAAAAAAAATTTGGCTGAAATTTGCCGCTGCCTATC
>NZ_MTFE01000010.1:3699670-3708248 GCF_001953305.1 Cnuella takakiae | reverse complement strand
TAAGGGCTAGGACACCTCCCTTTCACGGAGGCGATACGGGTTCGAATCCCGTACGCGGTACAAAAAAAGCCTGCATATTGCAGGCTTTTTTCATTTCCGTTGCCAGATGAAAAGTCTTTCTTCTGTATTCTGGTATACCTGCCGGTAATCGGTTGCCACAACCTTCCGGAAATATTCTCTTTCCGCACCTGTTTCCATAAAACTTACCCCGGTAACTTCCTTGCTCACCAGCACATCGGGCCTGATTGTGTCCATCAGGTAACGCAATTCTGCCAGTACGGTTGTTTGGGCGCCATAAAATGGAAAAAGGTAAGGCCTGTTGATATTGGAAGGATGGGTAGTGCTCCTGGTGAGCGGGTATTGATTGAGCAGCCAGTAACCGATATGGTAATGGGTAAAGAATATTTTCTCATCCGCAAGGTTGCGGCTCCTCAATGCTGCAACGGCTTTAAAACTGGTGCGGTAATAAGGACTGCCTGTAGCAAGATAGTTTTTGGCAATCCGGTAATATTCGAGATGGCTTTCGGCTGCTACCAGCAATACGGCAAGCACGAGTACTGCCTTCTTCAACCGGAAATCTTTTCTAATGATAAGGCCCAATACCAAAAGCAATACAAAGGGATAGATCATCACCAGGTAATGGCCGTTTACCAGTCCGCTCGCAAAAAAGGTATAGGTGGTACCCAATAGAAGGCAAAGAAAAATAGCAGCGTGGTAACGCTGTTCTTTACGCGCTGTTTTGATAACTGCCATGCTGAGCAAAGCGACCACCAGGTTGATCCACCAGGTATTGGCGAGCTTGTCGCCAAAGCTTAGCGGTTGTGCTTTGGCATAGGCCAGGGGCGCCAGGAACACCGAATCTGTAAATACCTGAAGTTTCCCCTGCACATAATAGGGGATAGCCAAACACAGAATGGGGATGATCAGACCGAGGCCCAGCAAGACAGAATGACCCAAAGCAACCAGGAACCCTTTTTTGCGCCAGGTCCACAAACCTATCAGCACCATCAGCAAAGCAAGTCCATAGCCGTAACTCAGTTTGCTCATCAGGCTGCAGCTAAAAAACACACCCGCCAGGAGCATGGCCCATGGCCGGTCTTTGTGCAACAGGTAAATACCCGGCAGAAGGAAGAACACTGCGAGGTGTTCGGACATAAATCCCTGCAGGCTTCCAAAAAGGCTGCTAAGTAAAACATAACCCAATGCAATCAAAAATGGATTCCTGAGCCGGTGCTGGATGGCGATGCGTTGGAGGAAGAAGGCTGATACAAAGATGACCAGTACTGCCGTAAAACGAATGGCAATAAAGGAGCGGGGAAAAAGATATTCAATGCCTCCAAAGAAGTAGAATAGGAGCGGGGGCTTAAGATCCCAAAGGTGTAGGTAGGGCTGGTTGCCATCGGCAACACTTTGTCCCATCAGTATAAAGGTGCTTTCGTCCACATCAATATAGTCGCGGAAGAAAAAAGGTAGCCTGATGAAAAGGGTGGCGCAAAAAAGAAAAAGGACCTCGGTCCATGTTTGGCGGGAAGTAGGTTTGGAATGCGTAAGGGTCATATCAGCCATCAACGGACTTAAAAGATAAAGCTAAGTTATTTACCTATGCAGGAAGAAAGCTCCTTCCGGCCATATAGCAACCGGAAGTTTTTTCAAAAGCAAAGGCGCTTTACCAACGAGTAAAACGCCTGCTTCCATAAACTTATTTGCAAAATGCTACCCGAAAAGATCAGAGCTGAGGTAACGGTCGCCGCGGTCGCAGCAGATAAAAACTATTACACCGGTATCAATTTCCTGGGCCAGCCTGATGGCTGCTGCAGCTGCACCGCCGCTGCTCATGCCGGCAAAAATGCCTTCCTCACGGGCCAGCCTGCGTGTCATTTCAGTGGCTTCCTGTTGCGATACGTCCATTACACGGTCCACTCTTGAAGGCTCATAAATTTTGGGCAGGTACTCCACAGGCCAGCGGCGGATACCCGGGATAGATGATTCTTCTGTTGGCTGGCAGCCTACAATTTGTATATCGCTGTTTTTTTCTTTTAGAAAACGTGAAGTACCCATGATGGTACCTGTTGTACCCATGGAACTTACAAAATGGGTTACCTGCTCATTGGTGTCCCGCCATATTTCTGGGCCGGTTGTTTTGTAATGGGCCATATAGTTATCGGGGTTGGCAAACTGGTTGAGGAGTTTGTGGGTGCCCGATGCAGCTTTCTCTTCTGCATAATCGCGGCAGCGCTCGATGTTTTCCAGCAAGGTTACTTTAGCACCAAACGCTTCCATCGTAAGCACCCTTTCGCGGGTACTGTTTTGCGGCATCACCAGTTCTATATCGATGCCGAAGAGTTTCGCCATCAGGGCAAGGGCAATGCCGGTATTACCTGAAGTGGCTTCAATAAGGTGGCTTTCTGTATTGATATCGCCCCGCTCCAGCGCACTGCGGATCATGTTGAGTGCCGGCCGGTCTTTTACACTGCCACCGGGGTTGTTGCCTTCCAGTTTGCCGTAAATACGCACATTGGGATTGGGGTTAAGTTGTTGCAGCTCCACCAATGGGGTGTTGCCTACCAGGTCTAAAATGCCAGCCATTAGTTCAATATTTTGCCTTCCAGTACGGTTATTTCGGGATTGTGAAAAACAAGAGAGCCGGGCGGTACGCTGGCTGTAAGCCACACGTTTCCGCCTATAACGCTGTGGTGGCCTACTACGGTTTCGCCACCCAGTATGGTGGCCCCCGAATAAATCACCACATGATCTTCCACGGTTGGATGCCGTTTTACATGCGCCAGGTTTTTGTTTACGCTCAACGCACCCAATGTCACGCCCTGGTACAGCTTTACATGTTTTCCGATATGGGTAGTTTCTCCAATAACGATACCAGTACCATGGTCTATAAAAAAATGTTCGTCTATTGAAGCACCGGGGTGGATGTCAATACCTGTCTTGGAGTGGGCATATTCGGTGAGGATGCGGGGTAAAAGGGGAACTTCTAATTTAAGGAGTGCATGTGCCACCCGGTAAAATGAAATAGCCGCAAAACCCGGGTAGGCCCGCACAATTTCAAACTCGTTGGTAGCTGCAGGGTCACCGGCAAGGATAGCCGAAATATCGGTATTGAGCAATTGGTACAACCCAGGCAGGTTTTGGAAAAATGCCTTGCTGCGGTCCCGGTTATCACAATCCATACAAGCCTGCGTGCCGTTCAGAATATGCACCAGGTCCTCCTGCAGCCCGGCGAATCGTTTTTCCAGGTCAGCCAGGCTGAGGGTTCCGGTTTCTGCTTTCTCAGGATAGAGTAATGCAATTACCTGAACGGCCCATTCTGATATCTGCCGGTTGGAGGGTACCGCTTCTACGCGTTTCTGTTTGTCAAAAAGGTGTTGGAGGAATGTAGCATCCATCATTACAACTGCCGGCATTAGCGATTGGTACACTTGCTTGATGTCGACCCTGTAAAATTATACTCCTTTTTGTTGCCAAGGTTCAAACTGGTGTTAATGCGTTTGAACGGTAAAAGGAAGGTTGTTTTATACAGCACCCTGTTGTATTTGCCAGCCCCGGTTGCGGAAATGGGTAACCAGTCTTGAGAGCCGATCCTGGTTAGCATGTTCCTGCAAAAACACCTGTGCCATAAATTCCTCACATCGGGCAAGGGTGCGCTCTATCAATCCTCTTTCCTGGTTTTTATTCAGGGATTTCACCTTTACGGTACCGCCCTTCAACTGCACTTCCAACTGGTAGGGTGTCTTCACTGCACGAAACATACGCGAACAATTTGGTAAGCTAAGAAAACAAAGACAATACCATTATGTGTATGGTAGAACTTGGCAGGAGCTGAAAACTGCGCGCAGAACGGCCCATAGTTCAGGCTGTTTTAAGAATTGCAAACTTTCCTGCCTATTATAGAATTTTTTAAAAGATGGAGCAAAAATTGAAGAAAATGCCGCTGAAAACGCCTCTTATTGGGGTTGTTCCAAATTAGGTGCATTATTGTACCTTCGCCCGGCATTCATCAAAACAAAAATTCTTATAGCATGAGCACTGTTAAAGTTGCGATCAATGGTTTCGGTCGTATTGGCCGCCTGGTTTACCGCCAGATCTTCAACATGGAAGGCATCGATGTAGTAGCCATCAACGACCTCACCAGCCCTGCCGTACTGGCACACCTGCTGAAATATGATACTGCCCAGGGCCGCTTCGAGCAAGAAGTAAAGGCTACTGAAAACTCCATCCTGGTGAACGGCAACGAGATCAAGATCTATGCTCAGAAAAACCCCGCTGATATTCCCTGGGGCCAGCACGATGTGGACGTAGTTCTGGAGTGCACCGGCTTCTTTACCGATAAAGCCAAGGCTGAGGCCCACCTCACTGCCGGCGCTAAAAAAGTGGTTATTTCTGCACCTGCCACCGGCGACCTGAAGACCATCGTTTTCAACGTAAACCACCAACTGCTGGATGGTTCTGAAACCGTTATCTCCTGCGCCAGCTGCACCACCAACTGCCTGGCGCCCATGGCACAGGTACTGGAAGAGCAGTTTGGCATTGTTGCCGGCCTGATGACCACCGTACACGCTTATACCAACGACCAGAACACCCAGGATGCTCCGCACCCCAAAGGTGACCTGCGTCGTGCCCGTGCCGCTGCACAGAACATCGTTCCCAACAGCACCGGTGCTGCAAAAGCCATTGGCCTGGTACTCCCCAGCCTGAAAGGTAAACTGGATGGTACCGCACAGCGTGTGCCTACCCTCACTGGTTCGCTCACCGAGTTGACTGTTGTACTGGGTAAAAAAACTTCGGTAGAAGAACTGAACGCTGCCATGAAGGCTGCTGCCAACGAAAGCTTTGGTTATACCGAAGACGAAATCGTAAGCGGCGACATCATCGGAATCCGTTTCGGTTCGCTGTTTGACGCTACCCAAACCAAAGTGTTGAACGTAGGCGAGCAGCAACTGGTGAAAACCGTTAGCTGGTACGACAACGAAATGAGCTATGTTTCTCAGCTGGTGCGTACTGTTGACTATTTCGCACGACTGATCAACAAATAATTGTATACAATAAAAAAAGCCGGAGCTAGCTCCGGCTTTTTTTATTGTTTGTACCTTCCACCCCGTCGCAAATAATTTAGTATGAGCAAATTTCAACAGACCAACTTTGCAGGCAAGAAAGCCCTGATCCGCGTAGATTTTAACGTGCCATTGGACGCACAGTTTGCGGTAACCGATGATACCCGTATGCGTGCTGCGGTGTCTACCATCGAAAAGATTCTGAATGATGGCGGCAGCGTTATCCTGATGTCGCACCTGGGGCGCCCGAAAGAAGGTCCCACAGATAAATATTCACTGCAACACTTGGTAGCACACCTGAGCCAACTGCTTGGTGGCCGCAAGGTGGCGTTTGCCAACGATTGTATTGGTGAAGAAGCCATCCAAAAGGCAGCTGCCCTGCAGCCTGGCGAAGTGCTGCTGCTGGAAAATCTCCGATTTTACAAGGAAGAAGAAAAAGGTAATCCCGAGTTTGCTGAAAAGCTTTCCAGGCTCGGTGATATATACGTGAATGATGCCTTTGGTACCGCGCACCGCGCACATGCTTCTACAGCTGTGATCGCGCAATACTTCGCACCCGAAAACAAAATGTTCGGCCTGCTGATGGAAGGCGAGGTGAGCAGCGCGGAAAAGGTAATGCATGCCTCAGAAAAACCTTTTACCGCTATCATTGGCGGCGCCAAGGTTTCCGATAAAATCCTCATCATCGAAAACCTGCTGGATCGTGCTACCGATATCATCATAGGTGGGGGTATGGCTTATACCTTCTATAAAGCCATGGGTGGCCACATTGGCAACTCGCTTTGTGAAGATGATCGCCTGGATACAGCACGAGAGCTGTTGAAAAAGGCAGAAGCAAAAGGTGTTTCCATCCACCTGCCTTCTGATTCTATAATTGCTGACAAGTTTGCTGCTGATGCAGATGTTTCTTCCGCTTTAAGCAACAATATACCAGAAGGCTGGATGGGACTAGATATCGGTGCACTGGCTTGCGCCATGTTTGCCAAAGTTATTGGCAACTCCAAAACCATTCTTTGGAACGGCCCCATGGGTGTATTTGAAATGGATAAATTTCAGCATGGTACCAAGACAGTTGCTGAAGCCATTGTTGACGCAACCAGCAAAGGTGCATTTTCACTTGTGGGTGGTGGTGACTCTGTTGCCGCGGTCAACAAATTTGGCTTTGCCGATAAAGTAAGCTATGTATCTACCGGCGGTGGCGCCATGCTCGAGTTCTTTGAAGGAAAAGAATTGCCCGGTATTGCTGCGGTAAACGCATAAATGTACTTTTCATAATTTCTTTAATGGCTATCCTTTTTTGGGTAGCCATTTTCTTTGACCCTTACTGGACAGGATTTTTGAAAAACTGATGGGAAAAACGGAAGTGCTCATGGTATTCAGCATCCTATTCTTTGCAAGGAGTAAGCTGCCATAAAATGCATGTTCGAATTTGAAGAAAGCTTTTTTTATAAATAGGATGACAAACTGCCAGCATCCTTTGATTCCTTATCCAATACTGTCTATTGTCTGTTCATGGAATAAAAATTGTGTACACCCAATTGCTTGGAGTATTTTTAAAAAGCAACAAACAAACGAATCATGAAAGGACGTTCTCTTACTACCCTTATTATTGTTGGTGTACTTGCCCTGTTTTTGTTCTGGGGCTGTGGCAGCTACAATGGCCTGGTTGGCCAGGACGAAACCGTTAAAAACGCCTGGAACAAGGTGCAAAGCGATTACCAGCGTCGTGCCGATCTTATTCCCAACCTTGTAAATACTGTTAAAGGGGAAGCGAACTTTGAGCGCGGAACACTCAATGATGTAATCAGTGCACGCGCTAAGGCAAGTTCAGTGCAATTGAATGCCGACGACCTGACACCTGAAAACATTGAGCGCTTTCAACAGGCACAATCGCAGCTTTCCGGTTCTTTGAGCCGCCTGCTCGTAACCGTGGAGCAATATCCCAACCTGCGTGCAAACGACGCCTTCCGCAACTTGCAGGCCCAACTGGAAGGAACGGAAAACCGCATCAAGGTTTCGCGCAACGATTTCAACGATGCCGTGCAAACCTACAATACACAGGTGCGCCGTTTCCCCACTGCTATGTTTGCCGGGATCTTTGGTTTCCGTCCCCGCCAGGGCTTTACCGCCGATCCGGGAGCTGAAAATGCACCCCGCGTAGATTTCGGTGAGCCCCAGCGCCAGCCTTCTGTCAACTTCAACGACACCGCAACAACCCGATAAGTCATGCGCTTATTTCCCTGGCAAAAACAACCGGAGTTTTTTTCTGCTGAAGAATCGGAGCGTATTGTTGCGGCCATCCGCGAAGCGGAACGGCGCACCAGTGGCGAGATCCGGATATTTGTTGAATCGCGCTGCCGTTTTGTAGACGCCATTGACCGCGCTGCAGAAGTGTTCTTCCAGTTGCGTATGGACGAAACCGAACAACGCAACGGAACACTGCTGTATGTAGCCGTCCGCGATCACCAGGTAGCAGTTTTTGGTGATGAAGGCATCCACCAGAAAGTTGGGCAGCAATACTGGGAAACAGAAGTCCGGAAAATGCTGCATGCTTTCGGCCAGGAACACCTGGTGGATGGCATGGTTGCGTGTATCAATGATATAGGTGAAGCCTTATACCTCCATTTTCCGTACGACCGTGATACCGACAAAAATGAATTACCTGATGAAATTGTTTTCGGCAGGTAAGCTTATCCCACTTGTAACAAGCGCATGAAGTATTTCTTTTTACTGGCTTTTCTTTTTTGTTCCTTGTTGGTGCCGGCACAAAGCATCAACGAAGTTGTACCCAAACGGCCGGTGCCGCCAAGGCTGGTGAATGATTTTGCCAATGTGCTCACCCCCGAACAGGAGGCTGCACTGGAGCAAAAGCTGGTGGCTTACGATGATAGTACCTCTACGCAGATTGCTATTGTAACCGTAAATACCCTGGGTGATTACGCCATTGAAGAAGTGGCTTTGCAGATTTTAAGGCAATGGGGTGTTGGGAACAAGGAAAAAGACAATGGTCTTGTCATACTTGCTGCTATCCAGGATCGCAAAATCAATATCCAAACAGGCTATGGCCTGGAAGGATCGTTGCCGGATATCATTGCTAAAACGATTATCGAAAATGATATTGTCCCTAATTTTAAAGGCGGTAATTACTATCGCGGTTTTGATGAAGCAACCACTGAAATCTTTCGGGCTGCTGCCGGCGAGTACCAGGCACCTGCTGGTTATGCCAACAGGGGTAGGGGAAGTGGCGGCATCAGTTTAGGAAAGATCATCATTGCAATTATTGTACTGTCCATTATCCTTGGCATGTTCGGTGGCCGGGGAGGTGGCGGCGGCGGAGGTGGCTATATGTCGCGCCGAGGTTATCGGGGCTTTGGTGGTCCCATTTTCTTCCCCGGAGGATTTGGCGGCGGGGGTTTCGGTGGCGGCGGAGGCGGCTTTGGAGGAGGTGGCGGTGGCTTTGGTGGTTTTGGTGGTGGCAGCGGCGGTGGCGGCGGTGCAAGTGGAAGTTGGTAAGA
>NZ_MTFE01000010.1:3694530-3699653 GCF_001953305.1 Cnuella takakiae | reverse complement strand
GTTTGGAGTTTGGAGTTTGGAGTTTGGAGTTTGGAGTTTGGAACAAACTTTCTAAGATAAAGAGGAAAGGCTATTGCTACCCGGGTCTGTCATGCCGAACTTGTTTCGAATCTCCACTGATTTCGGAGTGTACAACTGAAATAAAAGTCAAATAAATTACTGTAGCTATCATAAATAAGAATGCCGCTCAACAGAGCGGCATTCTTATTTATGTGCATTTGTAAACCTGTTAGAAAGCTTTCTTGTTCTCATCAATCTTCTCACCTACATAAGCCGCCTGTGCTTGTTGGCCCGCAGCTGTTTTGCGGGTTTGAATCTGGCGCAGCATATTTTCAATTGGTCCTTTAAACTGTTCGCGGTATTGTGCAGGCAACTGGCCAACAAAACCAGCCAAAGCGTTTACGCCCCGCTTAAATTGATCCATATTGTCAATGATGGTCAGGTATTGCGCAAGGGGCATAAGTCCCTGCACCTTTTCCTGGCTTAGGGGCATTTGCTCAAAATTGGAAATGATCATTTCCGCCGCCGAAACATCTCCACGGCCTATCATGATAGCTGCAATGGCTGACCCAAGATCACCTTTGGCAGGCTGTCCCATCAGTCGCTTGGCTTCGGTATAAGCTGCCGTGCTGTCCAATTCAGAAAGCGCACTCAGTGCGGCACCTGCAACGGTGTACGATGAGTCGTTAACAGCGGTTTTGTACAGGGTTGCATATTTGGCAAAGCCGTATTCACTCAGTTTTGAAATAGCCGCGGCTTTTACTTTTTTGCTTTTATCATTCTGTGCCAGTTTGTACAAGGGTTCCTCCATCAGGGTGCGGAGGGCTTGCTTTTTCAGGTCCAGTCCGCTAACGGCCATTTCCCTGATACCCTGATAAGGATCGCTAATGGCCTGGTTGATGATCTCAACGGCTTTTTGCTCTTCCTGCTTTTTCAATGCTGCTGATAGTGCTTCAAAGCGGTCCATGAAGTTGCGGGCATTGCGGAATTGCACCCCATATTCATCCATGGTTTTGGTTTCCTTCTTTTGGGCAAGTAAAATTTTCTCCGCATCAAAGTTTACCAAGGATGGCTTTGTTGGGGCAGCCAAGTAAAAAGTGTCGGTACGGCTGTCCACCCACACATTATGACGGGTGCGGTTATTACCCTGGTATACATCTATGGCTACCGGAAGGCGAAAAACATTGTTGCTGTCTTGTGTTTGCCTTACAATCACCTGCACCCTTTTTGCTGCGTTATCGTAAGTATTTGTGATTTCCAGTTTAGGATGACCATTATTGAAATACCATTGGTTGAAGAACCAGTTCAGGTCTTTACCACTCACTTCTTCAAAAGCCAGGCGCAATTGGTGTGCTTCAGCCGATTTGAATTTGTTGGTGGTGAGATAGAGGTTTAAACCTTTGAAAAAAGCACTGTCACCAAGGTGGTTGCGGAGCATATGCAGGATGCGGCCGCCTTTATTGTAGCTTACCGCGTCAAACATGTCCTCCTTATCATTGTAGTCAAATCGTACAAGGTCTTTGTTTTCACTGCCGCTCATCAGGTACCCCTGCATGTCTTCGTAATTGTGTTCGTCGGCTGCATCCTTGCCGTACTTGTATTCGCTCCACAGGTATTCGCTGTAGTTGGCAAAAGATTCATTCAGCGTCAGGTTGCTCCAGCTTTCCGTGGTCACATAATCGCCAAACCACTGGTGAAACAGCTCGTGTGCAATGGTACCTTCCCAACGGTTTTCATCCACCAGTTCGCGGGCGTCCTGCTGCGCGCTTTCCTGGTGCAGGGTAGCCGTGGTGTTTTCCATGGCGCCACTCACATAATCCCGGGCGGTCATTTGCGCATATTTCACCCAGGGATAATCAACACCGGTGATGGTTGAAAAATACTGCATCATTTCCGGCGTATTGCCAAAGATGCGCTTGGCCACCGGGCCGTATTCCTTCTCTACATAATAGCTTACTTCCTTGCCCTTGTAGCTGTCCTTGATAACAGCGTAATCGCCTACACCAATAAAGAACAGGTAAGGAGCGTGGGGCTGGTCCATTTTCCAATAATCGGTACGGGTGCCGTCACTATTGGTCTTCTGGCTAACCAGCTTACCATTGCTCAAGGAAACATATTTAGCCGGGACAGTCAGGTAAAACTCCTGGGTGGTTTTTTGGTTTGGCCGGTCAATGGTAGGTACCCACACCGAAGTGCCTTCAGTTTCTCCTTGTGTCCACACCTGTGTTGGCTTGTTTTTCTCCTCACCTTTTGGATTGATAAAGTACAATCCTTTTGCATCGGTGATGGCGGCACTGCCCTGGCCTTTGTACTCGTTGGGCTTTGCCGTGTAGTCGATATAGATGGTATATTGTTCGTTGCCGCGGTAGCTGCGGTCAAGGTCAATATTTACCTGCAAACCATTGTTGGTATGCTTCAGCGGTGTGTTTCTGCCATTTTTTACCAAAGCTACTTCCCGTATCTCCATGCCTTTTGCATCGAGCAGCAGGGAGTCGGTGGCATAAAAATGGGGTTTGAGGGTAAGCCATACCTTGCCGTTCAGCTGCGATTTTGTGTAATCCAGTTTTGCCTCCAGCTTTGTATGTACCAGGTCATTGATCTTCTCAGGTGTTGCGCGGTATTCTTTCTGGCTATTTGTTTTAGCCACTGCATGTTCTGTTTGTGCCCATACACCTGTTGCTGGCAACAGTAATAGCAAGGCAATCAAATTGTGTTTCATATTCCAGGTTTGTTCTGGGTAAAAATACTAGGGTTATACATTTGCGCTGCAAATGAGTTAACGGTTAACAGGTTTTTATCAATGGATGAGCGGTTGCCTCCAATAAAGCGGCTAACTTTCAGGTGTTTCCATATAGCTGGTGTTTGTGTTTTGATGCCTATACAACATTGGCCTTTTCTGTAATTTTGATCGTGATGAAGAAGTTGTTTTTATTGTGCTGCCTTAGCTGCTTTGCCTTGCCCATGCTGGCGCAGAAGGTGTACTTTGTATATATACAATCAGAAAGCCGTAATCCCTTTTATGCCAAAATGGGAGACAAGGTTTTTAGCTCTACGGCTGCCGGCTACCTTATTTTATCTAAGCTAAAAGATAGTACCTACGCCTTTCAAGTAGGGCCTGCTGCCAACGAAGGCGAGCAACGCTTTGAAATTTCCCTCAGTGGAAAAGACCGGGGTTTCCTGCTCAAAAAGTTTACCGATGGCTGGGGTTTGTATGACCTGCAAACACTTGCTATAATCAAGCCTGCAGGCCGTGCTACATCTTTGGGTAATGGCACTCGTGTCAGGGAAGATCGTTTCACTACCTTATTGTCGCAGGCAGCAGATGATACCAGCTTGTTATACCAGCCTGCCGTTTCGATTGCATCTTCGGTAAAGAAGAAAAAGGAAGAGAAGCCTACGGTTTCAAAAAACCTAAATCCTGAACCTGCTGAAGTAAAACCTGCTGAAACAGTTGCGGCTGGTTTGGAGGCAAAGACGGATGCGCCAAAGCCAACACCTGTTGATAGTATTACAGAAAAGCCTGTTGCGGAAAGTGCAAAACAGCCAGATACTGTTGCTTTAGCCACTGCTCCTGAGCCAAAGCCGGTAGCAGCAGATACCAGGAAGGCTGAACCCATTTACAAACGTTCCCAGATAACCCGTCGTTCTGAAAGTTCCACCGTTGAAGGCTTTGGATTGGTGTACCTCGATGATGCAGATGGTGTTGTAGATACAATTCGTCTGGTTATTCCAAACCCCAGGCAGGTTTTTGCCGATGCCGCTCCTGCTGAGGAGAAAGAAACAACTGCCGTGGTAAAACCTGCGGCTCCTGCAGTTGCCTGTAATGGCCAGGCTGGAGAGAAGGATTTCTTTAAGTTGCGCCGCAACCTTGCTTCTATTGATTCGGAGGCGGGAATGACACAAGCCGCTGTTGAGGCATTCCGAAAGCGATGTTTTTCTGTAGACCAGATCAAAAACCTTAGCTCCTTATTTCTCACCCAAAGCGGGAAGTATGCATTTCTGGAAGCTTCCTATCCTTATGTATCCAACAGGGAGCAGTTTGCCACGCTTCAATCAGAACTGTTCGACGCTACTTATCTTGCACGTTTCAAAGCGTTGACTTCAAATTGATCTGATGCCCCGTTACTTTCTGGAAGTTGCATATAAAGGAACCCGCTTCAGCGGATTCCAAGTGCAGGATAATGCCATAACTGTTCAATCGGAAATCGAACATGCTTTTGCCCTGGTGCAAAGGGGGCAGGTAAGTTTAACCGGTTCGTCGCGCACTGATGCCGGTGTGCATGCCTTGCAGAACTTCTTTCATTTCGATTGGGAAACACCCTTGCATCCCCAATTATTGTATAAGATGAATGCAATACTGCCACACGACCTGGTAGTAATGAATATTTACCTGATGGGGGAGGAGGCTCATTCCCGTTTTGAAGCAACCGGGAGAGAATACGAATATCACATTTACAAAAAAAAGAATCCTTTTCTAAAGGAGATAGCTTATCACTTCCCTTACCCGGTTAACAAGGAACAACTGGATGAAGTAGCTGCCTTTATAAAAGAGCAAACGAACTTTTGGGCATTTTGTAAAACCAACACACAGGTAAAGAACTTTCAATGCACCATATCTAAAAGTGAATGGATTGAACGGAATGGTATACTTATATATAATGTAGCAGGTAACCGATTCTTAAGGGGGATGGTAAGACTGCTTACTGCCACTCAATTGAAAGTGGCCAGGGGAAAGTATAGGGTAGAGGAGTTCAAAGCTTTATTTACAGGAACGGAGAAGTGTGGTTTTTCAGTACCTGCGCATGGCTTGTTTTTAAAACAGGTTTCTTATCCTAATGAATACTTTCCGGATCCTTTGCAAACTATTTAGAAGTTATTTAGAAACGCTTGATTGTTGGTAACGGTACGCTCCTTATCTTTGCACCCGCTCTTCGAAAAACGGCAACGCAGTACCCTGGTTGCACTCTTCATCTTCAAAAATCTTTTTAGAAAATACTTCTACAAACCTTTGGAACGGTAGAGTGAATATGTGTACCTTTGCAGGCCATTCGAATGTGAGTGGAGCAGTTCTTTAAGTGGTTGGTGGATAAAGTGTTAAGCTCTTTTAAAAATCTCTTTCCTGA
>NZ_MTFE01000010.1:3692354-3694340 GCF_001953305.1 Cnuella takakiae | reverse complement strand
TACTAAGATCTTTGAAAGTTTGGAAGCAACAGCACGATACAATCCGATAGGATGTATCAAAACACTAGGTAATCAAAAACAAGCGATAATATTAATTATTGGTTTTTTTGACTCGTTAATTCAATTCAAATTGAGATTAATTAGTCAGGAATCCAAACACTTCATTTACAATGGAGAGTTTGATCCTGGCTCAGGATGAACGCTAGCGGCAGGCTTAATACATGCAAGTCGAGGGGCAGCGCGGTTGTAGCAATACAACTGGCGGCGACCGGCAAACGGGTGCGGAACACGTACGCAACTTACCCTTGTCTGGGGCATAGCCCGGGGAAACCCGGATTAACTCCCCATAAGATCATGGTGTGGCATCACACAGTGATTAAAACTCTGGTGGACAGGGATGGGCGTGCGGCTGATTAGGTAGTTGGTAGGGTAACGGCCTACCAAGCCTGCGATCAGTAACTGGTGTGAGAGCACGACCAGTCACACGGGCACTGAGACACGGGCCCGACTCCTACGGGAGGCAGCAGTAAGGAATATTGGTCAATGGACGCAAGTCTGAACCAGCCATGCCGCGTGGAGGATGAAGGCCCTCTGGGTTGTAAACTTCTTTTACAGGGGACGAAACACTCTTTTTCTAGAGAGCTTGACGGTACCCTGGGAATAAGCACCGGCTAACTCCGTGCCAGCAGCCGCGGTAATACGGAGGGTGCAAGCGTTATCCGGATTCACTGGGTTTAAAGGGTGCGTAGGCGGGCTTGTAAGTCCGTGGTGAAATCTCTGAGCTTAACTCGGAAACTGCCATGGATACTATGGGTCTTGAATACTCGGGAGGTGAGCGGAATATGTCATGTAGCGGTGAAATGCTTAGATATGACATAGAACACCAATTGCGAAGGCAGCTTGCTACAGAGTTATTGACGCTGAGGCACGAAAGCGTGGGGATCAAACAGGATTAGATACCCTGGTAGTCCACGCCCTAAACTATGGATACTCGACGTTGGCGATATGACTGTCAGCGTCTGAGCGAAAGCATTAAGTATCCCACCTGGGAAGTACGACCGCAAGGTTGAAACTCAAAGGAATTGGCGGGGGTCCGCACAAGCGGTGGAGCATGTGGTTTAATTCGATGATACGCGAGGAACCTTACCTGGGCTAGAATGCTAAGTGACCGTGGGTGAAAGCTCATTTTGTAGCAATACACACTTAGTAAGGTGCTGCATGGCTGTCGTCAGCTCGTGCCGTGAGGTGTTGGGTTAAGTCCCGCAACGAGCGCAACCCCCATCAGTAGTTGCCATCAGGTAACGCTGGGAACTCTACTGAAACTGCCGTCGTAAGACGCGAGGAAGGAGGGGATGATGTCAAGTCATCATGGCCTTTATGCCCAGGGCTACACACGTGCTACAATGGGAGGGACAAAGGGCTGCCACTTAGCGATAAGGCGCCAATCCCAAAAACCCTCTCTCAGTTCGGATCGCAGTCTGCAACTCGACTGCGTGAAGCTGGAATCGCTAGTAATCGTATATCAGCAATGATACGGTGAATACGTTCCCGGACCTTGCACACACCGCCCGTCAAGCCATGGAAGCCGGGGGGACCTGAAGTCGGTAACCGCAAGGAGCCGCCTAGGGTAAGACCGGTAACTGGGGCTAAGTCGTAACAAGGTAGCCGTATCGGAAGGTGCGGCTGGAATACCTCCTTTTTAGAGCGCTTAGCTTAGTTATCATGCAAATGATGTACTAAC
Source organism: Cnuella takakiae (assembly GCF_001953305.1). Classification (GTDB taxonomy): domain Bacteria; phylum Bacteroidota; class Bacteroidia; order Chitinophagales; family Chitinophagaceae; genus Flavisolibacter; species Flavisolibacter takakiae. The sequence goes on along the minus strand of NZ_MTFE01000010.1, from coordinate 3,692,599 downwards.
AAAATGATTACTGTTATAACGTGTTGCTGTTGTTTCCAAATACTTTCATTGTTTCTTTAAGTTCTTTTACACTTAAGTAACCCAAGAAGGGGATCACTTGCTGATCACTCGAAACGGGGCACCAGTTACAGATCCGTAGCTCAGCCTGGTTAGAGCACTACACTGATAATGTAGGGGTCAGCAGTTCAAATCTGCTCGGGTCTACTAGACAAGCATGAGGCTTTTGTCACTGGGGGATTAGCTCA
>NZ_MTFE01000010.1:3692119-3692336 GCF_001953305.1 Cnuella takakiae | reverse complement strand
GCTGGCTAGAGCACCTGCCTTGCACGCAGGGGGTCAACGGTTCGAATCCGTTATCCTCCACTTCAATAATTATTAATGATGAATTATTAATTATTACAACAACAGTTCTTTCAAACTATCATGATGAAGCATACCAAAGGGGTATGGCTTAAAGGAATCGAATCCTTATCATCAGCAACGCTAAACTGTAGGACACAATCTGCGCAATCAGATCCAA
>NZ_MTFE01000010.1:3691464-3692022 GCF_001953305.1 Cnuella takakiae | reverse complement strand
TAATTATTGGTGGTCTTTATCTAACGCTGGTCGGGTAACAATACAATTTCAACAACATTTAAAGCACATAAGGGCGTATGGTGGATGCCTTGGCTCTGAGAGGCGATGAAGGACGTGGTAAGCTGCGATAAGCTGCGGGGAGATGCACACAATCGATACATCCGCAGATTTCCGAATGGGACAACCCGCTATGTTGAAGACATAGCATCTCGAAAGAGAAGCCAACCCTCTGAACTGAAACATCTAAGTAGGAGGAGGAAAAGAAAATAAACAATGATTCCCCAAGTAGTGGCGAGCGAACAGGGAAGAGCCCAAACTTGAGGTGCGTGCACCTTGAGGGTTGTAGGACCGCATTTAGAAAGCTCAATCAAGCTGAAGCCCCTGGAAAGTGGCGTCATAGAGGGTGATAATCCCGTAAGCAGAAATTTGAGTGGACGAGCGGTATCCTGAGTAGGGCGGGACCGGAGAAATCCTGCCTGAATCTGCCGGCACCATCCGGTAAGGCTAAATACTCCTCAGAGACCGATAGTGAACCAGTACCGTAAGGGAAAGGTGAAA
>NZ_MTFE01000010.1:3620251-3688957 GCF_001953305.1 Cnuella takakiae | reverse complement strand
GGCTTTTTGCTTTTATATACCCCATGGAGGAATGAAACGGGTTGCCCGCAAAGACGCAAAGTAAAGGAAGCAAGACTGTGCTCAACTTTGCTCCTATGTCTTTTACTTTCCCCTTGTTGTTAGGTTTGACCCTAATCTTAGCGCATCGCGTTTTTGCGTGAAATCCTTTTGCTTTTGCGATCTTTGATTACCATGCAAGGTAAAAGTACCATCATCCTCATCCTTTTAGCGGCCATTAATTTTACCCATATTCTCGACTTCATGATCATGATGCCATTGGGTAATTACCTGATGCCATTTTTTAAAATTCATCCTGCGCAGTTCACCTATCTGGTGGCGGCTTACACTATTTCTGCAGGCATATCTGGTTTTCTGGCAGCATTCTTTGTCGATAATTATGACCGCAAAAAAGTACTGCTGTTTGGATACATCGGGTTCCTGCTGGGCACACTGGCTTGCGGGTTGGCACCTACCTATCATTTCTTACTTGGCGCACGGCTGCTGGCTGGCACATTTGGTGGGTTGATCGGCGCACAGGTGCTGTCTATTATTTCGGATATGTTTACTTACGAGCATAGGGGCAAGGCAATGGGAAGCGTGATGTCTGCATTTGCAATCGCTTCTACTTTGGGTGTTCCATTTTCGCTTTACCTCGCCAATCTATTCTCATGGCATGCACCCTTTTTGATGGTGGTGCTTATTGGAGCCGTGACTGTTCCCTTTATTTTCCGGTACATTCCAACTTTGAACAAGCATATTATACCAGGCACCGAGCAACCTAGTTTAAAACAACGCTGGACCATCATGCAAAATGTTTTGACCAGCCCAACACAAAGGCTCGCCCTTGTATTTTCCGGTATGATCATGTTGGGACATTTTTTAGTTATTCCCTTTATCAATCCATTTCTTGAGTTTAATAAAGGCTTCTCCAAAGCACAAACGCCAATGGTATACCTGGCAGGTGGAATAGCTTCTTTTTTTGCTGCCAATGTTTTGGGTAAGCTGGCCGACAAAAGGGGAAAGTTGAAGGTCTTTACTATCTGTGTGCTGCTTTCATTGCCATTGGTTGTACTGCTTACCAATTTGCCTGATATGCATTTCGCCTTGGTACTGGTCATTTTTGCATTTTGGTTTGTATTATCAACCGGAAGGGGCGTAGCAGCACAGGCCTTGGTCAGTAATGTCATTCCGCCTGCAACCCGCGGTAGCTTTATGAGTTTCAATAGCAGCATACAGCAACTGGGAACCAGCCTTGCTTCCCTGCTGGCAGGAGTAATAGTTGTGGAAAGAGGTAATGGACAAATAGCCAATTATCCCTGGATTGGTGCAGTAAGTGTGGTGGTGTTGGTTGGTTGTGTTATCATAGGCAACCGGATTTTTAGAAGCGTTGATGTCAAAGCCTCTTCGCAAGTAGCAAGCGCAGTATCATAAAACCTGACCTGTAATTTTTTCGGATTGCTCAATTATCTGAATAACAAAAAAGGAGTACGGTTACGTACTCCTTTTTTGTTTAATTGGCTACCCGGTAAACCGGGTATTGTAAATGTGCAGGCTCGTACCAGGGTGAGTTCTTGTAAACGAAATCCAATTGTGCAGCTGCGCTTTTTGCAAACTCAGGATCCTTCTTTTTCCTTTCTTCTAATAATGCTTTCACTTCGGGATGGCTGGCCAGGTACGCAGCAGCTGTATCCTCAAACATATAGTCGGAAAAGCCTTCTTTTTGTCCCAGTACCGGATCAAAAAAGTTCCAGGCGAAATAGCTGTCCTCCGCTTCCGGTTCTAATGTTTGTACCAGGAAATGCCAGGCTGGCTGGTTCAACGGGATCAGGTAATCGCCTGTATGAAACAAAATTTTCTTTACCTGCTTTTCAGTTTGCACTTTGCCATTCAGGTGGTGGCCTTCGAATGGACGGGGAGATGCCTGGTAGGATAGGATTCGGTATGACTCCACCTCAATCATGCTATCTTTTTTCAGCGGCACCAGTTGCACCCCGTTAGCCTGCAATCTTTCAACTACCTTCACCCAACCCTTGGGCAGCACATATGCTTTTGGTGCAGTTACCCGTGCCGTATCGCGGTAGAAATCGTAAAAAGGAACCTGGCGGGTAAAAGGCTTTTCCCGGTCATAATAGAGGCGAGGAAGACCAGATACAGCACTGCTTTTTTTACCTGAAGTATAACCCTTGAAAGTGATCAGTGATTTTTGGGTTGTATCGAGTGTCCACTTGATGGGTAAGTCTTTGATTTGTGCATACGCTTCCTGCTGTTGTTTGCGCAGCTGTGTTATTTGTTTGCCATTGGTTGCGGTGAATTGAATGAAAGATTCCATCAATGCTTTTGTAGCTGCCACCCTTTGTGCGTAGGGCTTCAGCATATGTGTTTCGGGTACAAATGCAAAGCTGTGCCAGAGCGATGCATAGCCGCTGCTGTATCGCGGGCTGTCCCAGAACATACTCCAGCCTTGCTCCGGCGTTTCGCCAAAATGGTTGACATATGGCACCAGGTCGAAGCCACGTTTTTGCATGTCGGCAAAAAGTGCGGGAACAAAGGTTTCTTTCAGGTATTTGCCCATTACCCCTCCCAGCTTGTTGTACTGCGATGCAATGAGGGTCATTACGTGCTGGTAGTCGGCGCCGTTGCTTACATGGTTGTCAATAAATACATCGGGATCCAGTTCGTGGAAGATGCGGGTAAATGTAGTTGCCTCTTTGGAATCAAGCTTGATGAAATCGCGGTTGAGATCCAGGTTCTGGCTATTACCCCGGAAGCCAAATTCATCCGGGCCATTTTGATCTACCCGGTAATTGGCACTGCGGTTGAGCGCGCCACCGATATTGTAAACAGGCACAACTGCCAGTACGATGTTTGCGGACAATTTCAGTTTACCTGCAACAATATCCCGTACCAGCAGCATGCTGGCATCGATGCCATCAGGTTCGCCGGGATGAATGCCATTGAGTACAAAGATGATATTGCGTTGTTTGCGTTTTAGCGAAGCGATATTGAAATCCTTATCGCCAGAAACCAATACAAGGTGGAGCGGGTAACCGGCATCAGAAGGGCCTGCGGCTTTCATCTGTACAATAGGGGATGCAGCATCCATACGTTGCCACCAACGGATCACTTCAGGGTAGGTGGGCGTTTGGGTACCTTTTGATGTTTCGAAAAGGGTCGGCATAGATTGAGCGGTAGCCAAAAACGAAAGGGCTACACAAAAAGAAAGTAGCAGATAACGCATGCCCCGAAGATAGGGTGAAGTGTTGGAAGCAGTTAGGGAGGGTAGGAGTTTATATATGTAGGGTTGGATGGTTTAATTAGATAGCAAATCTGGTTAGCACTTGATAAAAAACAGCGGCATTAGCCACTGGTGTGTTGCTGCATGATCTTTTATCCTTGGTGCCTGCATATGGAAGCTGGTAACAACGAAAAAAGGCGTCACAGCGGACGCCTCAAATATCTTTGAAAGAGATAGCGATTAAGCGAGGGTGTTCAGACGCTTAGCCAGCTTGCTCTTCAGGTTGTTAGCCTTGTTCTTGTGGATTACACCACGCTTGGCAAGCTTGTCGATCATTGCGATCACGTCAGGCATTTTTTCGCCGGCAGCAGTCTTATCTTCCAGTGAACGCAGGTCACGTACAGCATTACGGGTAGTTTTACCATAGTAACGGTTACGTTCGCGGCGCTTTGCAGACTGACGCACATCTTTCTTTGTTGCCTTATGATTAGCCATGTGTTCTTTTAATTTGGACGGCAAAGGTAAGTATTCGAAACAAACATCCAAACATTTTTTTGCCTTATGTTTTAAGCTCCCAAAAATAGCTTATTCGCGACCACACTTGCCCTTAGGTAAGTAGCTTATTGAGCACTGTTGCTGTTAAAGATAAAAAGCGTGTTTTAAACAGTTCTTTTTACCCGATATTTGCATACCTCTCAAAAAAATAACGTTCAAACCTCGCTTGATGAAGGATTTTTCGTACATAACCCATTCACATCCAGCCTACATCGAAACCCTTTACCAGGGCTACGTTGCAGACCCGGAAAGTGTTGATCCCGAGTTCAGAAAGTTTTTCGAAGGTTTTGACTTTGCCGTATCGAAGGTGCCCGATGCCGTAAACGGTGCCAACGGCAAAGCGGTAGACGCAGGCCAGCTGGCTAAAGAGTTTGCTGTGTACAACCTGATACAGGCTTATCGCCATAAAGGCCACCTAATTGCCGACACCAATCCCATCCGTAAACGTAAGGATCGCGGTGCCAATCTCGACCTCAAATTTTTTGGCCTGCAGGAAGCCGATCTGAAGCAAAGTTTTGCCGCAGGCCAAATTATTGGCCTGGGTAATGCTACCCTGCAAGTAATCATTGACAAACTGCAGAAAATCTACACCAACAAAGTAGGCGTAGAATACCAATACATCCTGAAACAGGACCGCCTGGAGTGGTTGCAAAAGGAAATTGAGACCAACCTAAACCAGCCTCTGCCTATCGAGCGAAAACGCCGTGTGCTGGAGAAGCTGAACCAGGGTGTGATCTTCGAAAAGTTCCTGCACACAAAATATATTGGTCAGAAGCGTTTCTCACTGGAAGGCGGCGAAACCACCATTGCTGCACTGGATACCATCATTGATGTTGCCGGTGGAAGCGGGGTTAAAGAAGTGGTTATTGGTATGGCCCACCGTGGCCGCCTGAACGTGCTCGCTAATATTCTGGGAAAGACTTACGAACAAATCTTTACCGAGTTTGAAGGCACCGCAATCCCCGACCAAACTATGGGCAGCGGTGACGTAAAATACCACCTTGGTTTTTCTTCAGAAGTACAAACCGTGAACGGCAATACTGTTAACCTGAAACTGGCGCCCAACCCTTCGCACCTTGAAGCGGTGGATCCTGTTGTGCTGGGTTATAGCCGTGCAAAAGCAGATGTGTTGTACGACTCTGAATTTGATGCCGTACTGCCCATCCTGATCCATGGTGATGCATCTGTTGCAGGCCAGGGAATTGTGTACGAGATACTGCAGATGAGCAACCTGAAAGGTTACTACACCGGTGGTACCATGCACTTTGTGATCAACAATCAGATTGGTTTTACTACCGACTTTGATGATGCACGCAGTGCCGATTACAGTACCTCTGTAGCTGCAATGGTGCAGGCACCTGTACTGCATGTTAACGGCGATGATCCCGAGTCTGTGGTACGCTGCGTGGAAATTGCCACCCGTTACCGCCAGCAGTTCAATTCTGATATCTTCATTGATATGGTATGCTATCGTCGCCATGGACACAACGAAGGTGATGATCCGAAGTTTACCCAGCCTGCTCTGTACGCGCTGATTGACAAACATGCCAATCCACGCGAAACCTATGTACAGTACTTGCTGCAACATGGCGAAAGCGATGCACAGGAACTGGCCAAGGAAATGGAAAAGCAATTCTGGAGCGACCTGCAAGACCGCCTGGATGAGATCAAACAAAACCCGCTGCCTTATAAATTCCAGCAACCCGAACTGTGGTGGCAGAGCCTGCGCCGGGCAACGGCCAACGACTTTGATGCATCGCCTGTAACAGCTGTTTCTGAAGAGGAAGTGCGCCGCCTCTTTACAGGTTTGATGAAATCGCCAGAAGGATTTCAGCCGCTGCGTAAAGTGGACAAGCTGCTCCAGGACAAGGTGAAGCTTTTTGATGCGGAACAAAAGATTGACTGGGCTACTGGCGAACTGCTGGCTTATGCATCACTTGTTGCTGAAGGCAAGGAAGTGCGTATGAGCGGACAGGATGTGAAACGTGGTACCTTCTCGCATCGCCATGCTGTAATACGCGACGAAAACACCAATGCCGAATTCAACCGGGTAAACCAGTTTGCCGCCGATGGCAAGCAGTGTTTTAAAATTTACAACTCCCTGCTCAGCGAATATGCCGTGTTGGGTTTTGAATATGGTTATGCCATGGCCAACCCCAATGCCCTGGTATTGTGGGAAGCCCAATTTGGTGATTTTGCCAACGGTGCACAAATCATCATCGACCAGTTCATTGCTTCTGCCGAAACGAAATGGCAGCGGATGAATGGGTTGGTGATGTTGCTGCCCCATGGTTATGAAGGACAGGGCCCCGAACACTCAAGTGCCCGCCTGGAGCGCTTCCTGCAGCTGTGTGCGGAAAATAACATGTTTGTTACCAATATCACCACTGCCGCCAACTTCTTCCATGTGCTGCGCCGCCAGCTGGCCCTGCCTTTCCGCAAGCCGCTGATCAACTTTTCGCCAAAGGCGCCATTGCGTTTGCCAGCCACCTATTCGCATATCACAGAATTTACCACGGGTGGATTCAAAGAGGTGATTGACGATGCTTTTGTTGGCAACGCATCGGATGTAAGCAAAGTGCTGTTTTGTAGCGGTAAGGTTTATTACGACCTTGCTGAAAAGCAAGCCAAGGAAGGCCGTAAAGATGTTGCCATCATCCGCATGGAACAACTGTACCCGCTGCCTGCCAAACAACTGGAAGCGCTGTACGACAAGTACAGCAATGCCACCTGGTTCTGGGTTCAGGAAGAACCGCTGAACATGGGTGCCGCTTCCTTCCTGCAGATGAACCTGAAGAACATCAACTTTGGTATCATCAGCCGCCAGCCTGGTGCTGCCACGGCTACCGGTTATTCCAAAGTGCATGCGCAGGAGCAGGCCGAGATTGTTGACACCGCTTTTTCAATTTAGAATAAAAACGAACTGCACCGCTTGGAAAAACCTATGAGGCTTTTTTAAACCTTATAGGTTTGCAAAAGGTGTTCAAAAACAAGAAACAACTGAATCATGATTGATATCAAAGTTCCTACCGTGGGTGAATCGATCAACGAAGTAACCCTGGTAAAATGGCTTAAACAGGATGGCGCATACGTTGAAAGGGATGAAGTGATTGCAGAATTGGAAAGCGAAAAAGCCACCTTCGAACTCAACGCCGAACAAGCCGGCTTGCTGAAGACCGTAGGTAAAGAAGGCGACACCCTCAATATCGGCGACATGGTAGCCCAGATTGACGAGACTGCACCCAAGCCCGAAGGCGCTGCTGCTCCTGCCGCAGCTGCTGCACCTGCACCTGTTGCAGAAAGCAAACCTGCAGCTCAGCCCGCACCTGCCGCTGCTCCTGTTACTGCTGTAGCCAATGATATCAAAGCCACGCCGGTTGCTTCGGCAATCATTGCGGACAAAAAAGTAGATCCCAAATCCATACAGCCTTCCGGCTTCAATGGTAAAATACTGAAAGGCGATGTGCTGGATGCTCTGGCCAATCCCGGCCGCAAACCTGGTACGGAAGCATTCGGCCGCAACGAGCGTAAGGAGAAAATGAGCAACCTGCGCAAAACCGTTTCGCGTCGCCTGGTGGAAGCCAAGAACACCACTGCCATGCTTACTACCTTCAACGAGGTAGACATGGGCGCCATCATGGCCATCCGCGCTGCAAACAAAGACAAGTTCAAGGAAGCGCATGGCGTGAACCTGGGCTTTATGTCCTTCTTCACCAAGGCGTGTTGCTTTGCGCTCCAGGAGTTCCAGGCAGTAAATGCTTATATCGATGGCGACAGCCTGGTGTACCACGACTACTGCGATATTTCCATTGCTGTTTCTGCACCCAAAGGTTTGGTCGTACCTGTTATCCGCAATGCGGAAAGCCTGAGCATGTTCGAGATTGAAAAAAAGGTGGTGGAACTGGCAACCAAGGCTCGCGACAACAAGTTGTCGATGGAAGAAATGCAGGGCGGTACGTTCACCATTACCAATGGCGGTGTATTTGGTTCCTTGCTGAGCACGCCCATCATCAACATCCCACAATCGGCCATCCTGGGTATGCACAAAATACAGGAGCGCCCAATGGTAATTGATGGTAAGATCGAAGCGCGCCCCATGATGTACCTGGCCCTCAGCTACGACCACCGCATCATCGATGGCCGCGAGTCGGTAGGGTTCCTGGTACGCGTAAAAGAACTGCTGGAAAATCCGGAGTTGCTGCTTTTCGGCAAAGACCCGGTGAAAGCATTGCTGCAACTCTGATGCAGGTCAAATTATTTGGAAGCGGTCCGCAACGGACCGCTTTTTTTATACCCCTAAGTGCAAGCATTAAGCTTAGTTGTTATATTGTGTTGTGGTGATTTGGGACTGTGGCCTTTACCAATTTTCCCTCAACTAAAAGCCTGATAAATGACCAAGACCTACCTGCCCCTTTTGCTGCTGCTCTGTATAATGTTCACCGCCTGCCAAAAGGAAACTTCCATTGATACAACCAACGGCGGTGGTAACAACGGTGCCCGCATTGCCCGGCTGGTTTACCAGTACAGCGCCTCAGATAGTTCGGTAACAGAGTTGCGCTACGATGCTTCCGGTCGGTTTATTGGCTATACAGCGCCCAATGGCGAACCCTTAATGGGCGATCACCTGGCTTTTACCATCAATAGAAACAGTACCGGCATAATCCAGTCATATACCTACCGTGATGCTACTACCACGGGCACCGAAGAAACTACATACAATGTCTTTTACGATGCCAGCCGCAGGCAGTATACCCACAAGTTGGCAACATTGCAGGACAGTGCCGGAAATGTGTATTTGGACAGTACGGTATTTGTGTACAATGGGCAAAAAGTGGAAACCTCGCGATACTATATCAAAGAGCCTGTCAGCGGTTTGTCCGGCGAGCTCTCGCAATCAAAGTTTGCGTATGATGGACCCGGCAATGTTGCAACCATTAATTTGTTGTTTACCGATTTCTCAACTACCAACCTGGTGCCCCTGGTAGAGTTGGGTTTTCAGTATGATGGTAAGGTCAACCCTCTTGCTTTAGGCGTGGAAGGCGTTCTGACCGACTTTCTGTTTTTTATATCTCCAGCCAATTTCACCAAGGTAACCGCCCGGGATTTGGCAACGCCCGGAAGTACACCCGTGGATTTTATTAGTGCTACTTATACCTACCGTTCCGACAACCGGCCTGAAAAGGCGACCCTTACAGTTGATAGTAACCAAATAGAAGTGCTTTACCGTTACAACTAGGTAGGAATGATAAAAGTGATTGTTTGCGCTACAATCGCTTTTTTTGTGTCCTCATGTTTGTACGTGCTTACCTCGACACCGCCGCACTCATCCTCGATCAATATCATGGTGAGGAACCGTTGCCTTCTTTCCTGAAAAAGTTCTTTGCAGCCAACAAAAAGTTCGGTTCCCGCGATCGCAGGCAGATCAGCCATCTTTGTTATTGTTATTTCCGGTTGGGACATGCCATGAAAGACACACCGGTGCAGGAGCGCTTATTGGTTGCCCTTTTTTTGTGCAGTGATGTTGCGCAACCCGTGCTGGCCCAACTGGCACCTGAATGGAATGCGCTTGCTGCATCAACTCTTAAAGAAAAAATGGCACTGCTTGCAGAACGCTATCCTTTTCAATTGGAGGAAATTTTCCCTTTTACCCATTGTTTATCGGATGCAATAGAGCAGGCACCATTTGTCCAATCCTTCCTGGTTCAACCAGACACTTACCTGCGACTACGTCCCGGTAAAGAAAAAAAGGTGAAAGCCCAGCTAAATGATGCAGGAATAGATTTCTATACTGTTGTGCCCAATTGTATTGGACTGCCACCAGCCGCCAAGCTGGACGAACTGCTGATGTTGAACCGCGATGCCGTAGTGCAGGATAAAAGTTCGCAGCAGGTGCTTTCTTTACTGGAGCCCCATTTTCCCGACCGTAAAACTGCTTTTTCTTCCTGGGATTGTTGTGCTGCAAGCGGAGGTAAGTCGCTCCTCCTGCATGACCTTTACCCAAATGCCCGCATCACTGTTTCCGACATCCGGAGTTCGATCATCGTAAACCTGAAAAAACGTTTTGCTGCTGCCGGCATTTCCGATTACCATTCTTTTGTGGGTGATATCGGCGCTCCTGAATTTTCCTGCAACCAGTCTTTCCAGTTGGTGATTTGCGATGCACCCTGCAGCGGGTCGGGTACCTGGGGCCGTACACCCGAACAACTGTATTTTTTCACGGAAGAAAAGATCAACCATTATGCAGCTTTGCAAAAGCGCATTGCCGTACGTGCCGCAAAGCAGGTGACCAAAGGTGGCGTATTATTGTACATTACCTGTTCTGTGTTTAAAGCCGAAAACGAGGAAGTGGTGGCGCATATCAGCCAGGAAACAGGCATGCAGCCAGTAGGTACGCAATACTTCAAAGGTTATGGACAAAAAGCAGATACGCTTTTTGCAGCTGCATTTAAAGCATTATAGTTTAACCAACTCCAGCGTCGTTATTATTCGATCTTCCGAGGCTATGCGGAGGTAGTATTTTCCGGCAGCCAACAGGGTAGTGGGCAGGCTTTGCTGGTAAAGGCCAGCAGGCTTATCGAGCTGTTGTTTCCATAGCTGCTGCCCGGCCTGGTTGTACAACTGCAACGTCACCCTGGAAAGTGTTTCCGAAAAGTTCAACTGTAATTGCGCGTTTCCATTTGTTGGGTTAGGGGTAATATTATATCGTTGGCTGGTGTGGCATGCAGGTAAATTGCTGATGGAAATGGTATCAAGGTAAACCGCGTAAAAGCTATTTGCAGATGTATCCAGCACCTGTTGGATGCGATAAGTAAAATTGCCTGTAAGACCTTCAGGCCTGTCGGTGAACTGGTAGCTTTTGTTGCCCCAATTTTCTCCGTTTGCGTTTACAGTACCTACGGTCTTGAAATTACTGCTGCCCGGGTCCAGCCTTTCGATCTGGTAACGCATGGTGGCTACATCCTTGCTTTGCCATTGGATCAACGCACCACAGGCTGCCGCCGAAATAGTTGCACTTGCATTTTGTTTTAGTAAAATTCCGGTTGCTATCCGCATATCCGGAATGCCGAATCCTAACCGGGAGTTGGGTGCAGTAGCTAAGGATCCAGAGCTGCGCATTGCTTCCATGATCTCCCAGTTGTTGCGTTCCGGGAAGCCCTGCCACAAACAGGCAGCAAGGCCCGCCATATTGGGGCAGGAAAATGAAGTGCCGTTACCTGTAGCGATGCTGCCATTGGCGCTTTGCAATACCGTACGCACACCTACCGACACCACATCGGGTTTAATTTTTCCATCGCTTGCAGGGCCATAGCTGGAGAAAGCCGCAGAATTGCCAGCAGTATCTATTGCACCGATGGCAAGCACACTGTCGCCATCGGCAGGTGTACTGATGTAGCGCCAGGCACTGGCTCCTTCGTTGCCTGCCGAATTGATCACCAGTATGCCTTTGCGGGCCGCAAGGTCGGCACCTCGTGCCGTGATGGATACACCTCCATTCATATCTGCATAGGTATAACTGCCCAGACCATTATCAAACTGGTTATAGCCTAAAGAGGAACTGATCATGTCGCCACCGGCACTGTCCAGCCTTTCAGCAGCACTTACCCAATTCAATTCTTCTACCTGTGTTTCGGAGCCTGCATCTTCACTCCGGTACAGGTAAAAGGAAGCCTCAGGTGCCGTACCTACAAAGGTTCCAGGCATGTTAGCGGCAATAATGGAAAAACACTGCATGCCATGGGCATCATCTTCTGCAACGCTGGTATCGCCGGCAACAAAATCCCAGGTGCCCAGCACGCGTCCCCTGCTGCGGGTACTGTCGAATGCAGGAAGAGAATGGTACCGGTAAAACCCGGCATCCAGTAAACCAATGACCATTGTACCACCACGCAATCCAAGGTTGTGCAGAAAGACGCCTTTATGGATGTTTACCTGCTTTTCGGATCGGCCATACTGGTAAAAGTTTTCCTGTGTTCCCGTGGGCCCCAAAGTGCTGGTTGTGACCTCTGCTTCAGCACCCATCATTGGTTTGGATACCCTGTTGGCAGGCTGCAGGTTGGTGCGCACCTGCCTAGTGTTTGCCACAAAGGGCAGGTTGCCTACCTGGTTTACTGCCGCAACCGGTGCACTGATGCTTACTGCATTCAGCCACCTGCTGCGGTTCAATACCCTTACACCTGGAACAGCTTCCAATTGGGTAATAAAAGTATTGGGGATTGGCAGATCGGTACTGTCTATGGAAAGGCCATAACGCTGCCGGCGTTCCAATGCCCTTTGTGATAAGAATGCGGAAGGATTATTCAGGGAATGCGTGGCAGGTGCTTTATGCCTGAAGAAAACAAGGTACTGTTGTGCCGAAGCCTCGCCAATGCACAAGCAAAATAAGAGGGCGCACAACAGGGTCTTCATACATTTTCTTTAGTTATGATCAACCATCCACATCCGGATGCCGAAACCGGTTTTGTAAGGATTAAAGGTTGTGGCATCCTGCTGGTTGGGGTTGTTTTCCAAGAGCAACAATTGCCGCGCCACAAGTCCTACGCCAACTGCATATTTATCCGCAATATAACCGATACCATACAGCCGGTATTGGGGGTTGGCCACCGACAAGGTATCAAATACCTGGTTGAGTTGTTCAACGGTCCATACGCTGTCGTATTGCCTTCCTGACCATGTTTCCCGCAAGGGGCCTTGCCATTTGTAGGTCCATTTTAGGGGTTCGGTAAAAAGCAGGTTGTTGTACGCGCCATAGGCTGCAAAGGGCAGGTACTGGTTGCCATTCCATGCTGCTCCATCCCGCAGGGGCAGTTGCAGGCGTATGGTGCGCAGATTGTTTTCCAACTGTTCCAGCCTGTTGTTGTAAACAGATAGGGTATAGGTGGTACTCGCGCTCCATGGGCCACTACCCAGCGAATCGTTGAGGAAACGGAAAATGCGCCATGCCGGTTTGCCTTGGTTATCTACAATCAAAGTATCCCAAACATCTTTGGCAAGGTAACGCCTTGTTGCCAGCACACGACCCTGGAGTATGGGCACGATAGAGTCGAGCCGGTAGGTGATGTATTTGCCTTTGTAGGCAGGCGCCAACCGGGTTATGGCTTCTGGAGCGTACTCAGGAAGTTGGATGCTTTGAGTGGACTTGGTGCAAGCTAATACCAGTAGTGCGCAACAGGCGCATAGCAAGGGAAACAGGCGCATAAGAAGGGTAAGGTTTCGTCGTTCGCCGGTAAAGGTAGCCTCCCGGTGCAGCCTGCCTAGTAGGATGAATTCGAATAAAAAAGAAACCCGGGTAAGCCCGGGTTTCTTTTTTATTTAAAATGCTTTTTGGATAATGCCGCCGCCAATTACATCGTCGCCTTCGTAAAAAACAGCGCTTTGCCCGGGTGCAATGCCTTTGGCCTTTTCGTAAAAACGAACATTTACCTGGTTTGTACCGGTAGGATGGAGGGCTGAAATACTGCCTTTGTCCTTGTACCGGATCTTGGTCAGTACCTCCGCATCTGCAGCCACAGAATCGTATTTCATCCAGTTGATGCGGCCTACCTGCATGTCTTCCTTTTCCAGGTCGGCTTCATCGCCAAGAACAACGGTATTGGTATCGGGATCAATGCCGGTAACATAGGCAGGTTTGCCCAGGGCAATATCCAGACCTTTGCGCTGCCCAATGGTATAAAAGGGATAACCTTTGTGCTGGCCCAGTTTCCTGCCGGTTTTGTCAACGAAATAACCACCCGCCACCCGCTCTTCCAATCCGTCCACTTTACGCTTCAGGAAACCGCGATAATCGTTGTCGGGTACAAAACAAATTTCGTAACTCTCATGCTTTTTGGCCAGTTCGGGATAACCAAAGTCATGGGCCATCTGCCTGATTTCGGTTTTGCGGTAGGTGCCCAAAGGCAGAAGCGTGCGGCTCAGCAGGTCTTGTTCCAGTCCCCACAGCACATAGCTCTGGTCCTTGGTTTCGTCCACACCCTTACGGATGAAATACCGCCCATTATCGTGTTGCAGCACCTGGCCATAGTGACCAGTGGCAATAAATTCGCAACCTAAAGCATCTGCCCTTTTCAGCAGTGCCCGCCATTTGATGTGGGTATTGCACAGCACACAAGGGTTTGGTGTACGGCCGGCCAGGTATTCGTCCACAAAATTCTCCACCACGAAAGAACCGAACTCATCGCGGATGTCGAGGATATAATGCGGGAAACCATGCTCCACAGCCGCCTGCCTTGCATCGTTGAACGAATCAAGGTTGCAACAGCCGGTCTCTTTTTTTGAACCGCCACTTGCGGCATAGTCCCATGTTTTCATGGTAATGCCTATAACTTCATAACCCTGCTCATGCAGCATCAGTGCGGTAACCGTACTATCGATACCGCCGCTCATGGCTACCAAAACTTTTCCTTTCCTGCTCATAATTGAAGCGGCAAAGGTACAACAGCAGATTGGGGGAATTGTCTTCTGATTGTTAAGAAAACTGTTTGGGGTGGTCTTATTGAAAATAGGGTCGTCGCAGGCGGAAAATCAGCATTCATTCCAATTAGTTGCTTAAGCCATTTTGTAAAGATGACCTTTCCCCAAAAGTGTTTTGGCCTGCTGTTTTTTTCTATCCTTGCTAAATAAATTAGTATGAAAAACGAACAGCAGCATAACCGCGAACAGGACAAAGACCTGGAACAACAAACCAATAACCTTCGGGGAGATAATACAGAGAAGGACCCTGATGAGTGGGTTACTGGCGATGAGCCCATTACCGGGGCGCAACGGAGTTATTTAAAAACCCTTTCAGACGAAGCTGGCGAAACCTTTGACGACCAGATCACAAAGGCAGAAGCCTCGAAAAAAATTGATGAACTGCAGCAGAAAACCGGTAGGGGACAATAAACTTAAATTGGTTACTGTAGTAATAAAAACCACGAAAGCAGGTCGTTCTCCTTTGTACATTGAATATGGAGGTCTGAGAACGCCCTGTCTCGTGGTTTTTTAATTTGAAAATTACTGTTTAGGAATAATCACTTTCCCTTTCTTTCCTTTGGGCTCCATGCGTTTTACCATGTGCTCCAATTCTTCCAGTTCGCCATTTTGGGAGCGGGTAACTACAATATTGTCCTTGTCCTGGAGCGTGCAGATCCAGTATATTTTATTCTCAGCCTGTACTTCGGCTACGCTGGTTATTTCATAATCAACATAATTTGACTTCAGCACTTGCCGCTCTTCTTTAGGCAGGTCTTTTTCGCTGCCATAACAAATGCCGTAAATCATATAACCATTGCGGGCAAAAAGTGCTTTTGACTTACGACCTGCCAGGTCAAATTCCGCCAGGTAAGCTCCCTTTAATGCCGACCAGTTTGCAGTGCTTGCGTTTTTGTAGGTATAGTTCAACGAGCGGACGGCTTTGGCACTCACCTCGTTGATGGGCAGGAAATTGCCTTTTGAAACAGTTGCCCCACTTTCTTTATTCCCCTCGCTATTTTCCTGGATGCCACTGATGGCGGCAGTAGTAGCTAAGGCAACTGGTTGATCGGATTGGGCATGGATACTGGTAGGGTTGAGCAGGAGTGCAGCAGCGGCACTGAACAGGGTGCTAAGCAAATAGTTTTTCATTGTTTTAGGTTTTGGGTGATTGAAAAAACTTAATTCAAAGCTAGTTCAGTGTGGAGGGGAGGGCTAGCCAATTAGCCGTAGTTGGCTTATTGTCGCTGTGAACGGTTGCAGGTGCCTGATGAATGCGCAGTAGCAAGTGGCGCATGACGGTTTTTTACAAATGGGCTCTATGGGCATTAACAAATTGTTTGTCCTGGAATTTTTTTTAGAGGGAATGAAAATGGGAATGCTAAAAGGTTTAGTTGTGGAAAGATTGCTGGAACCCGCTACAGGCCTAAATTTGAGGGCTCTTTTGTCCATTTTGCTAAATATTTTAACCAAAATACTTGCAGGAAAGGAGGGATTGTTTTTATCTTGTGGTTCTAATATTTGAGTACTATGATTAAGATGCAAGTTATCGGACGCCTGGGTAAAGATTGTATGGTAAATACCGTAAATGGTAAAAACGTAATCAACTTTACTGTAGCACATTCCGAGAAGTACAAAGACAGCCAGGGCAACAATCAGGAACGCACAACCTGGGTTGACTGCGCATATTGGACCGACCGCACGGCC
Organism: Cnuella takakiae; assembly: GCF_001953305.1. Lineage (GTDB taxonomy): Bacteria > Bacteroidota > Bacteroidia > Chitinophagales > Chitinophagaceae > Flavisolibacter > Flavisolibacter takakiae. Next base: position 3,673,014 of record NZ_MTFE01000010.1, on the reverse strand, counting down.
GTTGCACCCTACCTTACCAAAGGAACACAGGTGTACGTAGAAGGTGCACCCGAAGTACGCACGTTCACCCGTAACGATGGCACCAGCGGTGCTACACTCACCATGCGGGTACGCGACGTACAACTGCTGGGTGGCCGTGATAGCAATAGCGTTGGTGGCGGTGGCTCCAATAATTACGGTCAGCAGGATAACGGAAATCAAGGTGGTTACAACAACAATCGCAACGAAGCTCCTGCCTCCAGTGGAATTGGCGAGCCGGTTGATGATCTGCCGTTTTAATCAACCCTTATAAATTGCTAAAGCCTTCCATTACGGAAGGCTTTTTTTATTTTCAGCAGCAAAACCCTTTGCTGTATGTTGCGCCTGCTGCTGTACTTCCTTTGTTTTCCCCTTCTTGTATTATCCCAACGTAGGGCCCAGGTGCTGGTAGTGGGTGGCGGTACCGGTGGCACGGCTGCTGCTATACAGGCTGCACGCAGCGGGGCTAAAACCCTATTAATAGAGCCTACGACGATGCTGGGTGGCATGCTTACAGCAGCCGGTGTTAGCTGTACCGATGGTAACCACCTGCTCAACAGCGGCATGTGGCAGGAGTTCCGGGAAGCGCTATACCGGCACTATGGTACCCGCAACCTGGGTAGCGGCTGGGTAAGCAATACCTGCTTTGAGCCATTTGTAGGTGATAGTATCCTTAAGGCAATGGCAGCTGCCGAGCCAAACCTGGAAGTGGTGTATGGCTTTTGGTTTACAGGGGTAAATAAAAAGGGCAACAGGATAGAGGGTGCCCGGTTCACCAATAAAAAGGGCGAAAAGCTAGACATTGTGGCAACCGTCACCATCGATGCTACCGATCTGGGAGATGTGCTGGCAAGTGCCGGTGCTGCCTTTTACCTGGGTATGGACGATCCAAAAGCAACTGGTGAAAAAGAAGCCCAGGAGAGGAATGGGATCATTCAGGACCTTACCTGGACGGCCATTTTGAAAGATTATGGTGTTGGTGTAAACCGTACCATTCCCAAGCCGGTAGGGTATGATGCAACCCGGTATTATTGTTCCAACCTACAGGCACCCTGCCCCAACGGTAAACCCTGGAATGGCGATGTGCAAAAAATGCTGGAGTATGGGCGTCTTACCACCAGGGACAGCACAGAAAAAAAGTACATGCTCAACTGGCCCATTCATGGCAATGACACCTATCTGGATGTGGTACAATTACCCGAAGCCCAACGGCAGCAGGCTTATGCTAAGGCCAAAGAGCAAACCCTAGGTTTTCTCTACTTTTTACAAAATGACCTCGGCTTAGAGCACATCGGTCTTGCAGATGATGAACTGGAGGGCGGCATGGCCCTGGTGCCTTATCACCGTGAAGGACGCCGTTTAAGGGGCAAAACACTGCTGGCTATTCATCACCTGCAGCATCCCTGCAACTATAACCTGTTCCAGTCAGGAATTGCTGTTGGCAACTACCCGGTAGATCACCACCATGGCCAGTATATGGGCAAAGTGCCCGACCTGGAGTTCCCGCCCATTCCCGCATTCAATATTCCGCTTGGTGCTTTGATACCGGAAACGGTCGGGGGACTTATTGTTTGCGATAAAAGTATTTCCGTTTCCAATATTGCAAATGGCAGTACCCGCCTGCAGCCGGTAGTACTGTTAACCGGGCAGGCGGCTGGTGTGCTGGCAGCTAAGTCAGCGATGGGAAATCGTCAACCGGCAGTTGTTCCGGTGCGGGAAGTACAGGCCGATTTGATCGCTGCAAAAGCTTACCTCATGCCCTTTACCGATCTTACACCTGATGATCCGCATTGGGCAGCCATCCAAAGGGTTGGAGTGCGGGGCCTGCTGAAAGGGGAAGGCAAACCGGAGGCCTGGGCCAATAAGATGTTGTTTCATCCCGATAGCCTCACCCGAAGTGCCGAACTATTGGCTGGATTGCAACAGGTACCGGCATTTAAAACCAAGTGGGTGCAGGGCCTGGAAACTAACAATTCGTCATTTATAACTGGTTCCTGGTTGTTTGACCTGCTTGCACAGGTTCAGGCTGCTGGCTTTAAACCTGCAGGCAGCCCTGATGCAAAGGCATTGGATCAGTTTTACCAGAAAGCTTTCAATAAGTCCCTGGTACCGTCAGCACCCATGCCGCGCAGGGAAGTAGCGGTTATTTTGGATGCATACATCCAGCCATTGTCCTGGTAAAAAAGGGTCTTTTCTTTTCCGGGGTTTGACTTCCAGGAAAGATAAATACTTAACTTCCTGATCAACACGCTTAAATCGATTGCCATGTCCACCCGTCGCCGCTTTTTACGCAACCTCGGTAATGCCGGTTTGCTGCTTCCGCTTGCCTCGCTGGCCAATATTCCCGATCATGAAATTGAACAACGGATCATTCCCTACGAACGCCGCTACAGCGCTAACGATGTCATTCGCATCGGCGTGGTTGGTTTTGGCATCATGGGGCTCAACAACACCCGAACTGCATTGAAGGTACCCGGTGTTGAACTTGCCGCCGTATGCGACCTCTACAAAGGCCGGCTGGAAAGGGCAAAGGAACTGTATGGTGCGAACCTTTTTACAACCCAGAATTTTTCCGAACTGCTTGACCGAAAAGACATCGATGCGGTAATTGTAGCCACTTCCGACAACTGGCACGATGTAATTGCCATTGAGGCCATGCGCAAAGGAAAGGCCGTGTATTGCGAGAAGCCGCTGATGCAAAACATCGACCAGGGTGTTGCCATGGTAAAGGCCCAAAAGGAAACCGGTAAGCCCATGCAGGTAGGCAGCCAGCGTATTTCCTCCATTGTATATGCCAAGGCAAAGGAACTATATCAGCAGGGCGAAATTGGTACCCTCAACTGTATTGAAGCCTCTTTCGACAGGCATGATGCTTTGGGTGCCTGGCAGTACACCATGCCCTTGGATATTTCGCCCGATACCGTAGATTGGAAGCGCTTCAACCGGCACAATCCAAAAGCGGCTTTCGATCCTAAACAATTCTTCTGGTGGCGCAATTACCGCGAGCATGGTACCGGTGTTGCCGGCGACCTTTTTGTGCACCTGCTCACGGGCATTCACTTCATCACCGGTTCGCATGGGCCATCCCGCATATTTGCTTCGGGTGATACCAGCTACTGGAAGGATGGCCGCAATGTGCCCGATGTAATGACGGGTGTGATGGAGTATAAAGCAACACCCCAGCACCCTGCATTCCAGGTACTCCTTAAGGTAAACTTTGCTTCCGGCGGCGAGCGGCCCGATGACAGCCGCATTCGTTTTTATGGATCGGACGGTTCAATTGATTTTGGGGGTGGCGGCATACAGGTGTACCGGAATAAACTGGCAAAAGCGCCGGGTTATGGCGGTTGGGATGCTATGGATACATATCCAAAGGCCATGCAGGAACAAATCATTGCCGCGTACAACAAACGTTGGAGCGATGCCGATAAAAAGAATGACTGCAAAGAGGTAATCAAGTTCCAGGCGCCTCAAGGTTACAATGAGCACCTCGACCATCACATGAACTTTTTCGAGGCTGTGCGTACCGGCAAGCCCGTAATTGAAGATGCGCTCTTTGGCTTCCGTGCCGCAGCGCCCTGCCTGCTGGCCAATGAAAGTTATTTCCAGGGCAAGGTGATGCATTGGGATGGCATGGACCGCAAATTATTATGATTAGGAAAGATTGATATGAAACTCCTAACCAGTTGCACTCTATTGTAGATTTTATGTGGCACTATTCAATGCTGTAATGCGTGCAGTGATGAACTTTTAAAATCGTATGCATTACAGCATGCATATAAAGAACAACACTGAATACTAAATTAAAATTGGGCGGACTATGCAGCTGAAAGGAATGTGATACTTCTGAATTTTTACGCTGTTTTATCCTGATGATAACCTTGCTGGTCAATTTCCTTCAATCATATTCTGAGCATGGGCCTGGGCATTTGGGGTAGCATTCTTTGAGATAAAGTCATATAAATCATTTCAAATCATACAAATCAGCGGTTCCGGTTACTTTTGCCCCCATGCAGGAAACCATCCTCTCCTACAGCGATCTTTTTCGCTTTACCCAATCTGTTTTTGAAAATATCGGCTGCCCTACCGGAGATGCGGTGCTGGCAACAACGGTATTACTGTCCGCCGATGTTCGGGGTATCGACTCGCATGGCGTTGCCCGTCTCACAGGCTATGTTCGGTTATACGAAGCCGGTAGAATAAATCCTACGCCCAATGTCCGGATCATTCATGAAACCCTTTCTACGGCAACCGTTGATGGTGACAAAGGTTTGGGCCTGGTGGTTGCGCCCAAGGCCATGCAAATAGCCATTGACAAAGCAAAGCTTGCAGGTACCGGTTGGGTGAGTGTAAAAAACAGCAACCACTATGGCATTGCAGGCTATCATGCCATGATGGCCCTGCAACAGGATATGATTGGTATCAGCATGACCAATGCCAGTGCCCTGGTAGCGCCTACTTTTTCAACCGAGCGCATGCTGGGTACCAACCCCATTTGCGTAGCCATCCCTGCAGGGGAGCAGCCGCCTTTTGTTGCTGATATGGCAACCACAACGGCTGCCAACGGCAAACTGGAAATATTACAACGCAAAGGTGGCGAAGCGCCACTGGGTTGGGTGCAGGATAAAGTAGGGCAGGCAACCCCCGATGCACATGCCCTGAAAACAGGCGGTGCGCTTTTACCCCTGGGCAGCGACCGCGATCATGGCAGCCACAAAGGCTATGCACTGGGTTCCATCGTCGATATATTTTCAGCTGTGCTCAGTGGTGCATCTTATGGTCCCTGGGCGCCACCTTTCCCTGCCTACGTGCCCATGCCCCAGAACATGCCCGGTGAAGGTCTTGGTCATTTCTTTGGTGCCATGCGGGTGGATGCCTTCCGTCCGGCGGAAGAATTCAAGCAGCACATGGACAATTGGATTAACCGTTTCCGCAACGCCACACCTGCCGACCCGGCGCAACCCGTACTCATTCCCGGCGATCCGGAAAGAGAAATGGCGGCCATCCGCATGCAAACCGGAATTCCGCTGCATGAAGCCGTTGTTGCTGACCTGAAAGCATTATCAGATAAACTAAAAATTGAATTCAACTACTGATTTTTATTCAACCATCTGCTGTTAATTTTGCAACTCATCTAAAAAAGCCTCCACAAGAGCGAACAGGTCATGAAAATTATGAAGTTCGGCGGCACCTCCGTAGGTAAGCCGCAACGCATGTACGACGTAGCCCGCCTGATCACTAAAGACAGCGAGCCTAAGATCGTGGTATTGAGCGCCGTTTCGGGAACCACCAATTCCCTCGTTGAAATCGCCAACCTGTTGGCGGCACAGAAACGGGAAGAAGCCAAGGAGAAGATCGACGTGCTGGAGGCCAAGTACCAGGAGTTCATTAAGGAACTGGTACAAAAGGAAGATGCTTATGCCCAGGCAAAAGCCATCATCCAGGAGCATTTCGAATTCCTGAACATCATTTTAAAAATTTCCTACAGCGAAGCCCTGAGCAAGGATATCCTGGCGCAAGGCGAGCTGATCTCTACCAAGCTCTTTTCCGTTTACCTCGGCGAGCAGGGTATTGACCATATGCTGTTGCCTGCCCTCAACTTCATGAGCATCGACGAAAATGACGAGCCCCAGGTGGCTGCCATTTCCGAAAAGCTGAAAGCACAGGTGGCACAAAACAGCAGTAAAAACTTGTTTATCACCCAGGGTTATATCTGCCGCAACGCCAAGGGCGAGGTAGATAACCTGAAGCGTGGCGGTTCGGATTACAGTGCGTCATTGATCGCTGCTGCCATCAACGCTTCTGTTTGCGAAATCTGGACCGATATCGATGGCATGCACAACAACGATCCGCGTGTTGTAAACAAAACCCAGCCCATTGAGCAACTAAGTTTTGACGAAGCTGCGGAGCTGGCCTATTTCGGCGCAAAGATTTTGCATCCTGCATCCATCTGGCCTGCACAGCAATACAATGTGCCGGTAAAGCTCCTCAACACCATGGAGCCTGAAGCAAAAGGCACCACCATTACTTCTGAAGCTGCCAGCAAAGGCGTGAAAGCAGTTGCAGCTAAAGATGGTATTACTGCCGTAAACATCAAGAGCAGCCGCATGCTGCTGGCCTATGGTTTCCTGCGTAAGGTGTTCGAAATCTTTGAAAAATACCGCACGCCCATCGACATGATCACCACTTCGGAAGTGGCCGTATCTGTTACCATAGATACGGATGCTGCTTTGCCTTCTATCCGCAAGGAACTGGAAGCACTGGGTAGCGTGGATACTGAAAATGATATGACCATTGTTTCCATCGTAGGTAACGAAATTGCCCACAACACCGAAACCCTACAGGATGTGTTCAACAGCCTCACTGGTGTGGATGTGCGCATGATTTCTTATGGCGGCAGCCCGCACAATATTTCTATCCTGGTGCCCGCCGCACAAAAGAAGGAAGTGTTGCAGAAGATTAATAGTGGGGTGTTTAAACTGTAACCTCATCCCCCGGCACACCCCCTGTCCCCCTAAAGGGGGGAACTTAGGCCGAAGCTATCTTCCTATAAAGAAAGCCACTCAGTTACTGGGTGGCTTTCATGTTTCATTTCCTAAATGCAATTAAAATAGAGGAGTTAAATAAATGTTGGGTATAAATGCATAAAGCCACTCAAACAGAGTGGCTTTATGCATGCTAAAGATTATTTGACCTAAGTTCCCCCTTTAGGGGGACAGGGGGTATTACAGCACCAACAACGCATCGCCATAGCTAAAGAAACGATACTTGTCCTTGATGGCTTTTTTATAAGCTTCCATGGTCAGGTCGTAACCGGCAAAAGCGCAGGTCATGATGAGCAGGGAAGTTTTGGGCAGGTGAAAATTGGTTACGAGCGAATCGGCAATGCTGAAATCGTAAGGCGGGTGGATAAAAGTATTGGTCCAGCCTTCGGAAGGTTTCAAAAACTTTTGCGCGGTAAACGATGACTCCAGTGCCCGCATGGTGGTGGTACCAATAGAGCAGATGCGGTGACCTGTTTCTTTGGCCTTGTTTACAATTTTGCAGGCAGTGTCTTCAATACGGTAGTACTCTGCATCCATCTTGTGTTTGCTCAGGTCCTCCACCTCAATAGGGCGGAAAGTACCAAGGCCGGTATGCAGGGTTACTTCGGCAAATCGGATACCCTTGATCTCGCAACGCTTGATCAGCTCGCGGCTGAAGTGGAGCCCGGCAGTAGGCGCCGCCACAGCACCTTCGTATTTGGCGTAAACGGTCTGATAGCGTTCCCGGTCTTCTTCATCGGGCTTGCGCTTGATGTATTTTGGCAGCGGGGTTTCACCATGCACTTCAAGCACCTGGCGGAACTCGTCTTCGGTACCGTCGAACAGGAACTTGATGGTACGGCCACGCGATGTGGTATTGTCGATTACTTCAGCAACAAGGTCTTCATTGTCGCCGAAATACAGTTTGTTGCCTACGCGGATCTTCCTTGCGGGATCAACGATCACGTCCCACAGCTTGTGTTCCTTGTTCAGTTCACGCAGCAGGAATACTTCGATCTTGGCACCTGTTTTTTCCTTCCGGCCATACATCCTTGCGGGAAAAACCTTGGTGTTGTTTACCACGAAAGCATCCTTGTCGTCAAAATAGTCCAGGATGTCGCGGAAGTTCTTGTTTTCGATGTTGCCCGATTTACGGTCAATCACCATCAGGCGGGAGTCTTCACGTTTTTTGGCCGGATTTTGAGCAATTAGGTTGAGCGGGAGGTCAAACTTGAATTGTGAAAGCTTCATGGGCTGTTTTTATTATTCCTTGCCGCATGAGGTGGGTACCAGGCAGTGTAGCGGGTAGAAGCAGCAGCGCCCTGATGTGGGCTATCGCTGTACTATTTTATTATCGCTAAACGCTGAGTTCTGCAACCACCGGTCTTACGGCACCGTTAATGGTCAATGTACAAAATGGGCGGCAAAGGTAAAGCGCCAAAGCCATATTCCCTTCAGCCAGTTCCCGATTTTTTATGATTTGTTGATTTTCCCGTAACGTTTGTGCTTTACCTCCCAGGCTGCTACCTGGTAATAGGCCATTGCTTTCTTCACCAGGCTGTCGGGTACCTGCGCCTCCCTGGCATCGCCGGTTTTAAAATCAGGGATAAAGCTCTTTACTTTTCTAACCGGCGATTGCAATACCAATTGTCCGTTTTGTATAAAGCCCAACCCCTGGTAGGTGCTGATAAATGCTTTCTCCTTTCCGGCGGGCAGGTTCAGAATGTCCTGTCCTAGGAACTTGGACTGGTAGCGGAAATGCAAGAGTCCTAAAATAGTAGGGGCAATATCGATCTGTGCTGTCAAACGTTCTTCCCTGTGGGGTTTCAAAAGGGCTGGCGCATATACCATCATGGGAATATGGTAGCCTGTCACCGGCAGTTGCACCGAACCGGCGCTACCGGCGCAGTGGTCGGCAACGATCACGAAAATGGTATTGTTGAACCAGGGCTTTGCTGCTGCTTCCTTCAGGAACTTGTTGATGGCATAGTCGGTGTATTTAACGCCGCCTTCCCTGCTTTGCGAGGTGGAGGGAATATCAATCCTGCCATCGGGGTAAGTAAAAGGCCGGTGGTTGGATACCGTCATCACATGGCTAAAAAAAGGCTTGCCCAACGCGGCATTGCTATCCATGGTGTTGAGGGCAAGGGTAAAGAGGTCTTCATCTGCTACGCCCCATACGTTTTCATAATGGATCTGTTCGGGCTTGAGTGCAGAACGGTCAATAACCTCGTAATCGTTATGCCCGAAGAAATAGTTCATGTTGTCGAAATATCCATAGCCACCATAGATGTACTGCGTGGTATAACCTTTTGACCGGAACACCGAACCCAGCGAGAACAGGTTTTCGTTGTGCGGTCTTTTTACAATGCTCTGCCCCGGTGTGGGCGGAATGGCCAGCGAAAGGGCCTCCAGGCCACGCACCGTGCGGGTACCGGAAGCATACAGGTTGGTAAACAAAAGGCTCTTATCTGCCAGTGAGTCGAGGTAAGGCGTAATGTTTTGCTGGCTGCCGAAATGCTGCATGAAATCGGCCGAAAAACTTTCCACAGAAATGAGCACCACATTGTGTTTGGCCTCTGGTTGCGGATAGCTTATTTGGCGGTCCAAATTGAACGGGTCAGCGCTGATAAAATGGCTATACGGCACATCCAGGTCCTTGCGCACCAGGGCAAAAGCTTCCTTATCGGGTAGGGTTTTGTAAAACTGGTAAAAGTCCAGCTCGTTGTTCCAGAAGGCGTTGCCAAAACAGTAAATGCCATTGCCCGCCAGTTCGTTGGCGTACTCGTTTTTACTGAACTTACGCCCTTCGCCGTTTACCCAAAGGTGCAACATGCCCGAAATCAACAGCATGGCAAGAGCACCTGCGGTACGTTTGCCAAAGCGGGAGGGTGCGGCTACGGAAGCTTGCAGGGTTTTTCGGTAAGTGAAAAAGATGGCTACCGTTACCAGCAGTACGCCGGCAACAATCCAGTTTACCGGGTACGATTCGCGGATATTGCCCACCACTTCGTTGGTGTACACCAGGTAATCCACCGCGATAAAATTGTAGCGCGTAGAAAACTCGCTCCAGAAAAATCCTTCGCTGATACCATTGAACAGCAGCAGGAACGTAACGACCATAAATACGGCATACAATACTCCGGCTCGCCACTTGTTCCGGAATGCTGCTGTTTGAAAAGTCAAAAATGTATAAATGGCCCAGCGAAGGGCTATGTATATTTTCAGTGCCTTGTACAACCCTTTGTTGAAGTCGGGGGGGATGATTTTGGTGAACAATAGGATCGCCATAAACAGGGCAAATGCTAAATGGGTGAACCATTCTCCTTTTTTGCTATACATGCCATCATTGGTGAGCCATAGATGCAGCACAAATGGCAAAATGATATACCCGCATACCGAAAGGTCGTAAAAAAGGCCAATGCCAAATACACCAGCGATATTGCCCAGGGTCCAGCTGAAATGCGTATTGGGATGGAACAGTAAAACAGTACGCGTAAGCAGGGAAATGGTAATCACCAGTGCTACTAAAATGGCAATAGGTGTGAAACGGCCAGTGAAGGGACTGGTGCTGGCATTGGTAGCAACGCTATTGCTGCCTGTAAAAACGGACATAATAAGAACGGTTTATAGGTAAAATAAACACGTAGGAAGGGTGGCGGTCCGTATTTAGGTTAAGGGCGCAAAATTGAAGCTGAATGCCTATTGCGATTAGCTGAAGGCAGCATGAATCCTACAATAATGCCTGCCTGTATGCCGCTTCATCATAGCCCAGGCAAAGGGTCTTTCCATCCTTTTCAATAAGCGGTCTTTTGATGACACTGGTTTTTTCCTGCATCAGTTTCAATGCACCGGCTTCTGTTGCTGCGGTTGCTTTTTCAACATCACTGAGGCCACGCCAGGTGGTGCCTTTGGTATTCACCAGCTTTTCAAATCCAAGTTCAGCAGCCCACTGTTGCAGCTGCTTTTCCGTGATGCCTTGTTTTTTATAATCGTGAAAAGTAAAAGCAATATTGTGCTGTTGCAGCCAGGTGGTGGCTTTTTTTACCGTGTTACAATTGAGGATGCCGTAAACTTTGATCATAGGGGTAGATGTGGATTGCAAAAGTAAGCGCTTGTGTTATTGCCCGCAGTTCCAAACAGTCGACAGGAAAACCGCTTCCTGTTCAAACTTTGTAGCATTATATCCCAATGGCAAAGCCAGTGCACTGCCATCTGTATGGTAATAAGCCGGTACCCAGCTTCAGGCCGGCCCTTTCATTTTCAATACAAATACCTGCTGGCCCTGCCAGCGGTAAAGGTCCATATAAGGTTGGCTGGAGCAGTCTTTGTCCTGTACCAGTTTGCGGATTCCCTCCGGCAGGCTCAAGTCCGCTTTGTTGCAGGCAACGGTGAGCAGCAACAAAAAGCCAATTATAGTATTGCGCATCAGGTAAGAGGTTTGGGTTATGGCACTTACCTGATCCCTTTCAAAAAGGAGATGATCTCCTTAGCTAAAAGGGGGTGCAGCGGGAGTTCAGGTTTACTATAGGTAGCAAAGTTTTCCTGCCGGCTGGTGCCTTCGTATGTTTTCAAAACGTGGTTCATGTTGGGTACGGTCAGTAGCCTTGCTTTGGGATTGGCTTTTTGCAAAATGACCGCATCTTCCACACTTACCTGCATATCGGTAGTGCCTTGTACCACCAGGATTGGAATGTTAAGTTTGGCCAGCTCTTTAGCCGGGTCGTATTTGAACCAGGAAACCATGTAAGGTTGAACAGAAGCCCTGAAAACGGATAGGAGGTAAGGGGGTACCTGGCCCACTGTTTTGCCCGCTGCCAGGCTGTCCAGTATGGGATAGGCTGCATTCTTAACCATGGAAGGCTGGGCGGCAAACTGCTCTTTCAATACCACCGCGGCTGGCCTTCCGGGGCCTGCAAGCGATATAAAGGCATCAGCCTTTCCAGCAGCGGCAATCATCCCGATGAGCGAGCCTTCGCTGTGTCCCAGGATATATAACCCGGAAAAACGCGGGTCCTTTTTCAGCAGTTCCACCCATGCTTTTGCATCCTGTACAAAATCGTCAAAACGCATGTCAGCCTCGCTTTTTGCTGCAGCCTTACTTGCAGCCACGCCCCGTTTGTCAAAACGCAGGGTAGCAATGCCTGCCTCACCCAAAGCATGGGCCAGCATCTGTAAGCCGTTGTTTTGCATCACGGGGTTATTGCCATTACGGTCAGTTGGTCCGGAGCCGGAGTGAATCAGTGCAACCGGTACTTTTTTGCCTCCTTTTGGAAGGGTCAGTGTGCCCATGATATCGCCGGTGGCGGTATGCAGCACAAGAGGCGTTTCAGCGAAAGCACTGTCTTTTTGGGCAAATACGCCAAGGCTATACAAGGCTAACAGGAAAGAATAAACGATTTTCATTGTCAAAGGAAATTGGAACAGGGGATCAGTTAGCCGGGTTGAGCGCCAGGCGGTGCTGTACAGCGGTATCGAAAAAGTTGGGCAGTACATGGCCGTAGGTCCACATGATCTTTTCGGGATCATTCAGCTGCTCAATCATGCTTTGCCATTTCTCGGCGCCGTGTTGTTGTATGACCAGTTCTTTCTTGTCTTCCTTTTGTAAATGGTCGGCCATACCCAGGGCATCCGCCTCGGGGTGAAACTGGGTACCCATCATCCAGGGCGAAAACCGTAGGCCCATCACGGCCTGCACATAAGGCACATGCGGCCGGTATTTCTCTACACATAAAACTTGGGCGCCCATCTGCCGGATGATCTCCCAGTTGGGGTGGATCACCTGCCAGTCGCGGCTGTCCACCACGTAAAAAGGATCCCGCAAGGCCCGGAATGCAGGGTCCTGCTGGCCCGCCGGTAACACGTGCACCGGGAAAACGCCAAAGGAGGTTGACTTGCGTTTGCATACCGTGGCAATGCCATAATCGCGGCAAACCAGCTGGAAGGAATGGCAAATCAGGAAAACAAATTTTTTGGGAAAGATATGCGGGCTGTTGTTCCAGCTTTCAATGGAGCGGAGCCAGCTGAAGTAGGCTTTCTCCCATTCGTTGCCCTCGCTTTCCAGGGGGCTGCCGGGGCCGCCACTGGAAATATAGATGTCGTACGAAAGGTCCGGAACTTCCTGTTTTAGGCGTACATCAAATTCGTCGAACTGGGTCTCATGACCATGAAACTCGCTCCACTGCCCGATAATTTCACGCAGGCAACGCATCCCCTGGTTGGGTTGTCCTTCATAAAGATCAAGAATAGCGATGCGTAATTTCATGCCGGTGCAAAGTTATGGGTTGCAGGTTTTTGAACCACAAAGACAGGATGGAGTAAAGTAGGCACAAAGAAAGGCCATGATTTGAGGGGCTAATCTGGAGCTAGGTTTTGTTAGCAAATGGCAAAACCCCTTTGTGCTACTTCGTTTCTTCCTGTCTTTGTGGTTCATCATTTATCTTCCAAACACTTTTTTACCACCAATAAAGGTGCCGTGTACTTTGGTGCTGAGCACTTGTTGCAGGCTGGCTTGCATCAGGTCCTTGTCCAGGATGATGAAGTCGGCAAGTTTGCCTTTTTCGAGGCTGCCTTTTTCCCTTTCTTCAAAATTGCTTTTGGCAGCCCAAATGGTCATGCCCTTTAGGGTTTCTTCACGGGAAAGCCCATTTTTGGGTTGGTAGCCGCCTGAAGGCCAACCCTTGGCATCCTGCCTGAAAACAGAAGCGATAAAGGTTTTGAAAGGAGAGATGTCTTCGACCGGGAAATCGGTACCCAGCGGTATCCATCCGTTTTGCTGCATCAGCTGCTTAAAAGCATAAGCGCCCTTTTCTCTTTCTTTTCCAAGGCGCTCCTGCGCCCAGTACATATCGGAAGTGGCATGTGTAGGCTGAACGGAAGGCACGATGCCATAGGCACCGAATGTAGCAAAGTCCTGCGGGCTCACCACCTGTGCGTGTTCGATGCGCCAGCGCAGGTCGTTTTTGCCTTTCAGGTAACGGGCATAAATATCCAGCACCACGCGGTTGCCCGAGTCGCCGATGGCATGGGTACACATCTGGAAACCTTTGTTGTAAATGATACGGGCAACCGAGTCGAAATGGTTTTGCGGCGATAAGAGGAAGCCGGTCCAGTTGGGTTTATCGGTGTAAGGCTGCAGCAGGCAGGCACCACGGGAACCCAGTGCGCCATCGGCATAAACCTTAAAGGAACGCACATTCAGGAAATCGGTTTTGATTGGGCCTTTGGCAAATAGGAAATCATAGTTGCGGGCGGCATCGCTAAGCATGGCATAAACACGCATCTTGAGTTCGCCTTTTTGCTGCAGGCTGTCGATGGTTTGCACTTCGGTATAATCCAGCCCGCAATCATCCACTGTGGTCAGGCCCATGGCAAAACAATTGTTTTGTGCAAGGTCCAGTGCTTTGGCTATTTGTGTTGGCGTTGCCGGTGGTACCTTGGCGCCTACCAGGTCCACGGCATTATCAATCAGCAAACCCGTCAATTTTCCACCTTCCGTAACCACATCGCCACCGGTCAGTTGCATGCCAGCCTTTATGCCTGCCGCATCCAATGCTTTCTGATTGGCAATGGCCGCGTGGCCATCTACGCGGGTAAGGAGTACGGGCCTATCGGGAAAAAGTTGATCCAGCTTTTCTTTGGTTGGGAAAGTTTTTTCGGGCCAGTCGTTTTGGTCCCAGCCGCGGCCCAGCAGCCAGCCGTCTGGATTGGTTTGGGCAAATGACTGCAGCTTTTGCAGAATGGCTTCCCAACTTTCGGTGCCCACCAGGTCGGCGGTTTGCAAGCCGAGCCCATAGCGGTAGAAATGCGCGTGTGCATCAATAAAACCGGGGTATATGTACTGGCCTTTGGCATCCAGTTGCTCTTTGCTATCATAAGATTTTTCCAAGTCAGCCCTGGTGCCGGTAGCGAGGACTTTACCATCTTTTATCACCATGGCCTCCGCCTTGCTGAAGGCGCTGTCTACAGTATAGATGGTAGCATTATAAACAAAGAGGTCGGCTGCTGTTTTGGTGTTACAAGAAGCTAAGCCAATGATCAATGCCGCAAGGACTTTGCTTAAGTGGTTTCCCTCTTTGCTTAGGTGGCCTCCCCCTGTGAAAAAGGGGGCGACCTGCAGCCCCTCACTGCTATCGGGTTCGGGGGATTTTCCTCCCAAAACAGGAAGTATCTTTATCTCCAAATATTTCCTCCATTTCATAGCCCGCAAAGATGCACCAACTCCCTCAACCGCCTCCCCGCATTTTGCGCACATTTTTCCCAACTACCTCCGGGTGTGTTCGCTCATAATCATCGATCCAGGTATTAAGTTTTTTAATCACTTCTTCTGTATCGTATTGTGCTTCCTTTTCCGTAAACCTTAATACCTGCAAACCCATTGCAGGTAAATTTTTTCCTTGCGTTGGTCTTTGGCTTGTATTTCAGGAGCCTCGTGATATAAGCCGTCCAGCTCAATCAAAAGCTTGAGTGCCGGGCAGTAGCAGTCCGCGATGTACCAGTCTAAAGGCTTTTGGCGGTAGAATTGGTATCCGCGTAATTGGCGGGATTTCAGTTGCTGCCAGAGGGTGATTTCGCCGAAGGTGGAGTGGTTGCTGAGATCGCGGCTATAGGAGCGGTTGGCTGGGTCGTAGGGGAGCATGGGAGGGTATTTGCTCCCAAGAAAATAAAAAAAGAGTGGGGCTAAAGCAAGGGGAGGGATTGGAGGTTGGGGGAAATCCCCCAACCTGACATGAGTTAGCTGTTGGAGTTGGTTTAAGTGGCCGGAGGTGGAGGAAAATCCCCCGAACCCTAATCTAGAAAGCTGTTAAAGGTCGCCCCCTTTTACAAAGGGGGAGGTTGTGGAAGGTTGCCCGCTTTGTAAAAGGGGCAACCCTCGAAACGCAGGGACTTATTTACCCACAAACATCGGCGGGTGTTTTTTATTCCACTCTGTTTTGTCCTGAAAAGCTTTGGCTGCTTGCAGAATAGAAGCTTCGTCGTACAGGTTGCCCACAAGCGATAAGCTTAAGGGGCTGCCGTTTTGCGAAAATCCTATTGGGAAAACAACTACAGGATGACCGGTGAGGTTGGTGATTGCAGATTGATTACCCATGAATGAGGGAACGATCACTACGTCGTACTGCTTCATAAAATCATTGGTCACACGAATCAGTTCCGAACGGAAGCGGTTGGCGTTAATGTATTCTGCAGCAGGAATGGTGCGGCCCGCCCTGAAGATATTGGGCCAGAAACCTTTGTCCTGCCGCTCGACCAACTCATCACGGCCAGTGCGGGTCAGTTCATCAAAAGCTGCCGCCGATTCAGCTGTGAGCACGATATTCATAATATCGCCGGGGAAGAACGCTGTATCAGGAAAGGTGACGGCTTTAATATTGGGATTGATCTTCTTAAATACTTCCAGGGCCTTCCATTCAGCGGCATCCTTTGGCAATTTCTCAAAGTAGTTGGCGGCGTAAGCAATGCGCAGTGCAGATACCGGCTTGGCAGCGGCATAGTTGAAAGCATAGTCAACTGCCGAAGGATCTTCGTTATCCGTACCATGCAGGGCATCAAACACAAGGGCACAATCTTCGGCACTGCGGCAGATGGGGCCAACTTTATCGAGGCTCCAGCAAAGCACCATGGCGCCACTGCGGCTAACGGCACCAAAGGTGGGGCGCAAGCCTGTAGCGCCGCAACGTGCCGAGGGCGATACAATGGAGCCCCAGGTTTCGGTACCTATGGCAAAAGGCAGCAGTCCGGCGGCTGTTGCCGATGCCGAACCCGCCGACGAGCCGCTGGAGCCCTGGCGGAGGTTCCAGGGGTTTTTAGTGCGGCCGCCAAACCACAGGTCGTTGAAGGCAAGCGCACCTAACGAAAGCTTGGCACAGAGTACCGCACCTGCCTTGGTGAGTTGCTCGTATACAAAAGCATTGTCATCGATCACCTGGTCTTTGTAGGGGGTGGAACCCCAGGTTGTTTTGGTGCCTTTTACCGCAAGCAAATCTTTCAGGCCATAAGGTATACCATGCAAGGGCCCGCGATACATGCCTTTTGCCAGTTCCGCATCGGCCTTGCGGGCCTGTTCCATGGCAATGTCTTCGGTAAAGGAAATGACACACTGCAGCGAGTCGTTGTGCTTTTTCAACCTGTTGAGAAAAAACTGGGTCAGCGCAACGGAGCTGATCTTCTTGCTTTTTACCAGGGAAGCCAATTGCGCAACCGAGTAGAAGGCGAGGTCTTCTTTATTGGCAGGTAATGAAACGGCCGATGGCAGCGGAATGTTTTTCTTGACCTGGTTTTTGGGCAGGGTAAAACCTGCCGGTGCCGGGTTGAACGCAAAAGGGTAAGGAATGCTGTTGGTGGCCAGCCTGCCATGGAAGTTGCGGTAGGCATCATGAAACTCCCGGATACTCTCGACCATTGAATCGGCCTCAGCCCTTGTGAACTGCAGGTCGCTGTAAGCAGCAGTTTGCTGAATGAGGTTGATGGTATCCTGCCGTGTTTGGGCATTTGCTGCTGCTGCCAACAGCAACGGTAAGGTTGCTTTTAAGATTTTGCTCATGTGAAAAGTATGGAAATAGTCGTTGTGCTATGGGTAACCAGGCTATGTAGGTAAACCGATAGCTATAAAAGGAACATGAAAAAGTAATTATCTATACGTTATGCAGGAACTGCCCCTGTATATAATCGACCACGCTGGTAAGGCTGCCTGTTTCTTCAAACACCTGGAGCTGGCGGTCGGCACCGGTGCCTTTTTCCAGCATCTGGTGTACATGCTGCAGGCGGTGCCGCGAACCCAGCGGGTCAACCACATCGTCTACAAAGTCCAGCAGTTCATATATCAGCGTGCGGGTATTGAACTCTGCTTCCTTTCCAAAGTCGATCAGGTAGCCGTCAATACCATAGCGGCTTGCCCGCCATTTGTTTTCGTTGATCAGGTGGCGTGAGTACTGGATGAAGTTCATGTTCTGCATCCGTAGTTTATAGATCTTGGCGCAAATGGCCTGGAAAAGTGCGGCAATGGCAATGGCTTCATCAACGGTGAGCGGCACATCGCAAATACGGAATTCAACGGTATTGTAGTAAGGGTGCACCCGGAGGTCCCACCAGATCTTTTTACCATTGTCAATACAGTTGGTTTTAATCAGCAGCTTGAGGTAGTTGTCGTACGCTTCTATGCTTTCAAATACCTCCGGGATGCCGGTACGCGGAAACTTGTCAAAAACCTTGGTGCGGTAAGATTTATAACCCGTTTTGCGGCCTTCCCAGAAAGGCGAGTTGGTGCTGAGGGCATACACGTGGGGCAGAAAGTAGCGCGTGCTGTTGGCGATATGCATGGCCATTTCGCGGGTTTCCATACCCACATGCACATGCAATCCAAAAATGAGGTTGCTGCGTGCAGCTTCCTGCAGTTCATTTACAATTTCGCTATAGCGGATATGGTCGGTGATCAACTGCCGCTCCCAGTGGCTGAAAGGGTGGGTGCCTGCAGCGCCTATTTTTAAACCTAAGCCCTCGGCGATACCGGAAATGGTTTTGCGCAGGTGTGCTACATCGGCAAAAGCCTCGTCCACATTTCGGCAAATATCGGTACCCACTTCCACAACGGCCTGGTGCATTTCTGCTTTAACCTTGTCGCGGATCACCTTCTGGCCTTCCTGCACAATTTTCTGTTCATGGCTTTTCAGTTCCCGGCTATGCGGGTCCAGCACCATGTATTCTTCCTCAACGCCGATGGTAAATGTGTTGAAATTGATATTGCTCATTAGATAGCGGTAGGGTATTGGGAGTTGGGTATTAGGTATTGGTGATTAGTGATTGGTGATTGGGTAACAGTGTTGCATCTAAATAAAGGATAGGAATAAAAATATCGTATCAAAATGATCACTGGCTAATTATTATTCACCAACCGCCACTCACCATTCAACATCCACCAATGAGGCCGGAAGCTACAAACAAAACCTAAATCAGCGGCTTGCCGCCTACACTCCGCTGCAGGTATTGGCCCCAGGTTAAATTGTCTTTCCCTGCTTCCTGTGCCATGGCCCTTTCAATACAGTATGTGGCGGCATTGTCTACCACCCATGCAAAGTTGTCGGCGCCAACGCTGGGCAGGTCGGCATCCGGAGCAGGATTGCAGAAATCAATGGCATAGGGAATGCCGTCCCTGTAAGCAAGTTCCACCGTGTTGAAATCATAACCCAGGTACTGGTTGATGCGCAACACGATGTCTTCCATCTGGCGCAGCCTTTCTTCCGAGGGTGTAAAGCCCGCTTGGTAGCGTTCATGAAAAGGGTTGCGCGGCTCGTAGGGCATGATGTGCACATATTTGCCGCCGATACAATAGCAGCGGTAATATTCTTCAAATACAATTTCTTCCTGCAACAGCATCACCAGCCTGCCTGTCCCGCAATGTTTGTTGTAAAAATCCTCCCGGTGCTCCAACCGGTAAACATTGCGCCAGCCACCGCCGGCGAAGGGTTTCATATAGGCAGGAAATCCTACATAGCCAAAAATGCTTTCCCAATCGAGCGGGTAGGATAAGTTGGAAAAAGAGTCGCCGCTGGTTTCTTCAGGCAGTTCGTAGGAGGGCAGTATTGCTGTACGCGGTACGGCAACACCTATTTGCGTCATCAGGCAGTTGTTGAAATACTTTTCATCGGCACTCCACCAGAAAGGATTGTTGATAACGGCCGTACCCATCAGTGCGGCATTTTTCAACCAGGTGCGGTAGAACGGCACGTCCTGCGATATGCGATCTACAATTACGGCATAACCACTGTCTTCTCCCTGCACAGCCCTAGTTATGCGCACCGGTTCGGCCCGTACGCCTTCAATGCCTTTACTGTTAATCTTTTCTATCAAAGCCATAGGAAAGCTGCGTTCCTGGCCGTAGAGGATGCCGATCTTTTTCATACGCATGGTTTCGGTTACAAGCTAAGGCATTCGGGGCAAAAAAGCTGGGAAGGCGTAAATGAAAACCACAACAAGGTGGCTTGTGTAGGGTTGCTTCAACGATGCATTGGTTCTGCAAAGGTATCTTTGGGGCATGCATGAGCAGGCGCCAATATCCATACAGGTAACATCCCATTATGTGACCACAAATTACCTTCGAAGGTCAGTAGTTGTGGATATTTACGATCCTGCGCCCCCTGCCGGCACTGCCCCCTGCCTGTTGTTGCTCAACGACGGGCAGGACCTTCACCAGTTTCAATTTCAGCAAATGCTGCAGGCGTTGTTCCGCTCCGGTAGCATCCATCCAGTGATTTGCGTGGGTATACATGCGGGTCCCGAGCGTTTGCAGGAGTATGGCATTGGCGCTACGCCCGACTATGCCGGCAGGGGTGCCCTTGCAGGGGCCTACCAGAATTTTATTTTATCGGAGTTGCTGCCATTCTTGTACCACCAACTAGCCATACCTCATTTTGCAAGGATTGCTTTTGCAGGTTTTTCGCTGGGCGGTCTTTCCGCTTTTGATACCGTTTGGCAACACCCACAGGTGTTCCAGGTTGCCGGTGCTTTTTCCGGTTCCTTCTGGTGGCGCAGCCGCGACCTGGACGATGGCTACAACGACGACCAGCACCGCATCATGCACCAAAAGGTACGCAGTGGTCAGTACCACCCGGGCCAACGTTTTTATTTTACCACCGGCTCGCTTGATGAATCCGCAGACCGCAACGGCAATGGTATCATTGATTCCATTGACGATACCACCGACCTGGTAAAAGAACTGCAGGCAAAAGGCTATAAAAACACTACAGATATCCAGTACCTGAATTACGAAGACGGCAGCCATGATGTGGCAACCTGGGGCAGGGTGATGCCGGCGTTTTTGGAATGGGCTTTTAAACTCCTTTAGTTGCCTCGTGCAGTGCAGTACTTTGAAGTAAAAATGGACTATTGCTAATTTGACATGGGGTACCCCGTATAAAGTAAACTGTATCTGACCGTTGCAATGGCATCAATAAATTAATCGCAGGCTGTCCCAATTTTCAATCACCGTACCGTTGTGTTTGCTGCTGAATTTATTTATACTCGTACATTGCCACAGTGACAACTAAGACTTTTACCTGCTTTATCGGATTTGCTGTTTTATTTTTCTGCTATCACGCTGCCGAGTACATGATCCTGTTCCGGAATAGCCCTCCGGGGTTCTTAGCTTTCCAGGTGATGTTTTTTATTGCTGCCTACCTGGTAGCCTGGTGGCAGCACAAGCCTGGACTGGCAGCATGGGGATTAAACTTTAAAAAAGGCACGCTGACCCAATTGCTGTTGGGTATGTTGCTGGGCATAGCCCTTTATGGTGCTACCTTTCTATGTAGCCTGCTATTGGGTAGTGAAAAAGTGTTGCGGGTGCCTGCATTGTCCGAGGTTTGGATGCCCTTTGGATTATTTGTTCTGGGTAATTTGTTTTCATCTTTTTCCGAAGACTTGCTGACACGAGGGTATGTATACCAACACCTACAAGGAAGATTACACAACCGGATCATCGCTTTGATTTCGGCTACAGTTTACTTGCTCAATCATATCTACCGCCTTGATGATGGCCCATTAGTATGGTCCTACCTTTTCCTGTTGGGGATATTGTATGTTATTCCCCTGTTGCTTACCCGCAGGTTATGGTTTACGGGCGGCATGCATTGGGCGGGCAACCTCACCTTTTTCTATTGCCATGAAATAATTACATCCGAAGAAACAGGGCATGGTCCCATGCCTAACCTGGTTTTTGTAGTTGTGATATTGTTGGTGATGCCGCTTACATATTATTGCGCACAAGGGATGCAGCGACACAAAGCAACTGTATAATAAGTACTACGGGTATGCTTTGACTATGACATGAGTGGTACAGTTTTATTAGCGAATGTGGCAAACTTTGTAAAATGGAGACTGGTGTACCTGGCTTGCTGGTAATTCCTGACTTTATTGATTCTTCGATGGAAGCCGCTTTGATGCAGGAAATAGATACCCAAACATGGGTTGTAGACTACGACAGAAGGTTGCAATACTACGGCTACCGCAATGAACTGGAAACCCCATACAACCTGGTTGCCATTCCTGTACCCTTGCCGCCGGTAGTGCAACAATTATCCGAGCAATTGGTAGCGCGCAAGTTATTGGTATATCAACCCGACCAGGTGATCATCAATGAATACCTGCCGGGGCAGGGACTACGGCCGCACAAGGACCGGAATTATTTTGAAAACCAAATCTGCGGCATCAATTTAGGCAGCGGCTGCATCATGCGGTTCATTAAAATCAAAGGCGGCGATGTGGTGGATGTGGCAGTTCCCCGGCGTTCCTTATACCTGATGCAGGATGATGCCCGCTACAAATGGAACCATTCAATACCCTCAAGGAAGAAAGATACCATTGAAGGAAAGGTACAACACCGCGAAGTAAGGTGGTCGATAACCTACCGTAAAGTAATACCCGGTAAGGTAAAAGCGATAAATCCGGATGGTAAGGTCGCTCAGATGTTGCGGGAGCTGTTCCCGGCTAATGGGTAGATAGTGCTGTTATACCACTTAAGCCTCGACTGTTCTAGTTGGCAGGAGTTAGCAAACCTATCATACCGCTATTTGCGGGCTGCAGCATGATAGATTTGCTAAAAGGTGAAAGATTCGGGAAAGCAGATACCAAACCAATAGGACAGCTATGCTTTTCGAAGTGTCAAATTGGTGGTAAGTATTTTGCCTATTTTTTTTATTGACGACAAAGATTGCCTTGCGTCTATGCGCAAATTATACAACGCTGATTGCAGCATTTTGCTTTGCGGGACTGCTTCTTTCCGTACACCAAAGTCAATGTTGTTGAAGGTGTAGGCTCTTTTAAGATTAGGGTTTTGTGCGTTCCAAATATTGTTGGGATGAACAACCGTAACCCATAGCCTCTTTTCGGTATACACAGTTACATGAGCAGAATCTGCCCATTGTTTGTGCTCCCTTGAAAATACTGAAGCTGCAGCATCGCGCTTTTCCACGATACTCGTAAATGGACTGAATTTATTCTCCTTTTTTACTATTTCGTTCCGGTCATCTTCAATCACCATTTGAAAACCTTTGCGGAAATCAATAACCAGGTTGTGTATGGGTTTGAATAAATATTGAATGGTTTGAATAAAATCCTTGTGGATCAGGTCGTCATTATCTATACGGCTGGTGATTATGTAGTCATTCTCTGCAGTGGTTTTAGCCTGCATTTCACTGATAATGGTAGGCCTGAATTCGGCGGCATCATCAATATAAACTGGCGAGAACACAGGGTATTCCTGTTGTAAACGACTGATTTTTTCTTTGAAGAATTCAGGTGTGTGCAGGTCAAAAAAGACCAGCCAGGTGAAGTTCTGGTTGGATTGGTTTTGTACGGAGGGCAGGCAATAAGTTTCAAACAACTTAAAACGATCGGTAAGCCATTGTGTGCCTACCACTTCATTGCCGCTTTTGGTCTGGTTCCAATTCTTGACTTTGATGTTGAACCTTGTGATCAGGAAATGTTTGTACATAATATTGCCTTTAACATGAATTCATGGTTATTCACCTAAAAAACATTTTAGGTTGTAGCGGTATATAACCCGCAAATAGTGGCAATTGCTCCCATGAATTTGTAGGAGGCAACTGGTCCAAGACCAGCTGCTGTAAGCAGCGGTAGGAACCAGGCAAAATGTTTTCACAGAGTATGTTAGCGGTTATTAGCGGTAATTAAGCTAGGTTGCAAAAAGAATATTATCAAAGTTGGTTTTAAAATATATGTGTTAAAATATAAACATTTATTTTAAATACATGTAGTTGAAAAATTTTTCTAAATAATTCCACCTAATTATTCTAAGGTAGGGTAAAGAAGGGAAATATTTAAATATTATGGAAATAAATATTTTTGTTTTTGGTTATATAATCATCGGGTCTCAACCTCGTTCAAATGAAAAGCCAGATAAGAAAGTAATGGCCGCAAACACAGGCAATTGATGGCGCAAATGCCATTATAATTAAATAAAAAGAATTGGACTGTAATCCTTACTACATGCTTATTGGGAATGAACAATCCATATCAGGTAACACTGTGACCTCTGGTTGCATTGGGAGATTAAATTTTAGTGGGTTGCCAGAAGCAATATGAAAGCACTTCATACAGTTTGAAAGTAATGGGAAGCGTCTACGTGTAATAAATAGATAGTTGCCTGGGTACTTGGCAAGAAGTGTTACGTGCTCACCTGATTTTATAATACAGTCCAGCCCGCAAGTACCTGTTGTAAGCATTTAATTTTTCGCCGTTATCAGCTGAAAGATCAAGGTAGTCTGTCAGTCCATGAGCATAGGCAATTGTTACCGATAGATTGCCCATCTGAGCTGTGGATTGTAGCCTTGGCCTTAAGTCAGTAATATGACGTTTGTATTCAATGACAATTTCTTCATTTGTACTGGTGAAACTGGTTTTTTCTTGTACGCCCACATTAAATGCCACATCCATTCCCATTAGCGGGTCCAGGTCTATCATGCCTAAGTTGAGCCTTTTGCCGAAATGGGGATTAAGGGTTAGGAAGTTATTACGGATAATTATTTTTCCGGTAACAGGTGTTACCCATCCCAAGTCACCATTAAGGTATTTAGGCGTTTGCCTGCACCTAAGGCTTTCGTAACTAACACCTATACCGCCAATGAATTGGTTGGGTGAAAGGTGCTGCGCCTGTAATTCTCCACTTAAGGAAGGCAGGGGGCTGCTGCCAAATGGCGCCAGGTTACCAAAGCCCAGCCTGGATATTCTATATAGATAAATGGCTTCCTTCTGCGCACCATTTCCGCCAAAATAGGACAGGCCTGGTGCCAAACCCGCCCTGATTTCCCAAGTTTGCGCCTGAACAACAACAGGGTAAACTGCCAGGAATAGGGTTGTGAAAATGAAATGCAGCTTTTTCATGGTGTTGCATTGAAATGAAGGAAGGCTGGATGCAAAAAAAAGTTGAGGGTGGGAAAAGGACCGGTTTCGTGGGTACTTAATTGGATGAAAAGCAGGAAAAACGCAGAGCCTTAATGATGTGCTTTCATAAATGTACAACTCCAACAATTTCTTGTCAAGAGCAGAAAACCCTGTGTTGTTGATAACTGGAGGTATAAAAATGCTGTTTACTTGCCAGTAATATGGCCGCATTCGTCTTAGTTCAATCGAACACATAACAAAACAGCCACCGTTCGGTGGCTGTTTTGTTTATAGCAACTATTTACTTGATGGTTAATTCAAAGAATAGCGTACTCCCAATTGTCCCTGGAAACGGGAAGCAAAAGTGGGGTTCCAGGGCGTCTGGCCTACGTTGAAAGTATAGCCTTTCACCTGTGCAGCACCGGTGCCCCGGGTAACAGTGGTAAGCACGCTGTATGCCTGGTTGGTTACAGCATACTGACGGCCCCAGTCGCGGTTCAGCAGGTTGGTGAAGTTGAACACATCGAAAGTTACCTGCAGGGTGTGGCGGTTCTTGCCTTTACCTACGAAGAAGTCCTGTGCCAGACGGGCATCGATCACATGCTCCCATGGTGTGCTGGAGGCATTGCGCTCGGTGTACTGCCCACGGCGGGTGCTCAGGTATTTGTCTTCATCAATAAAGCGCTGGAAGGCCGCTGCTTGTTGCGCAGCTGTAAAGCGCACGGTACCATTGGCATTCAGGAAATCCACGAAGTTGATCTCGCTGGCGTTGCGGGGCACATACAACAGGTCGTTGCCAAAGCGGCCGTCGTTGTTCAGGTCGCCATTCACGAGGTAGGTAAAGCGTGTTCCCGAGTTACCTGCATAGAACAGGGAGAAGGAAGTGCGGAAGTACTTGGCATATTCGAAATTGGTACTCAGCACTGCGGTGATGCGGTGGGGCAGGGCATAGTTGGAAATGGCCAGTTGCGGGTTGTTGGGGTTGCCAACTACCTGCACAAACTCCCAGTTGGAAAGTGCTGTGGAAGAAGAACCTGAGTTGACATCTGCCGAGTTGTTGTGGTTGTAGGCTACCTGCGCAAACACATGCTTCCAGGTGCGGTTAAACTGCGCCGTGAGGTTGTACGAATATCCCCGATCGGTATTGCTCAGCAGTATGGCATTGGTAATGGTGGGATTCACGCGGCGTGCAGTAGCCGAAGCGGCATAGGCAATGCGGGTATCGGCGCCGTTGTTAAAGGCGGGGTCTGCCACACCAACAGGAGCGGTCAGGTTTACATCGCTGTAAGCAATATTATTGAGGGTCTTGCTGTAAATGGCCTCAAAGGTTGCCTGCACACCACCGGGCAGTCGCACGTCGGTAGCTAAGTTAAAACGGGCCACCTGCGGAAACTTGAACTCGCGATCGATCAGGTTGGTTTCGAAGTTGCGGTTGTTGGCATTGAGGCTGGTGACATAGTTCACATCGGGATTAAAGCCCAGCCCATTGTTTACCTCGTTGGCGGGCGTAGCTGTTACGTCTGTTTGGCTATAGGTATTCAACAGCAAGCCATTGTTCGAAAACTGGTTGGAAACCCAAACAAAAGGAACACGGCCGGTGAAAATACCTGCACCACCCCGTACAATCACCTCGCGGTTACCCATCACATCGTAGTTGAAGCCAACGCGGGGGCTCCACAGCAGTTGCTTGTTGGGGATATAGGAAGTTGAGTACTGTCCTTTGAAGGTGGAATCTACAATCCTGTTGAAACCTGGCTGGTCCTGGATCACCGGCATATCGGCTCGCAGGCCGAAGGTGAGGCGGAACTGGCGGTTGAACTGGATTTCATCCTGCGCATAAAATGCAAGCTGGGCGGCATTGAAGCGGGCTGCAGGACGGGCTGTGCCGGCCACATTGCTCCAGGTTGCATCCAGCTGGTTGGGGTTATTGTTGTAAAAATCCTGGAGGCTTCGGAAGCGCCAGCGGCCATTCAGGTTATTGATAAAGAGGTTGCGGAACTGGAAGAACTCGTTGTGCGTACCCACCGTAATGGTGTGCTTGCCACGGGTAATCCGCAGGTTGTCGGTGATTTCGAAAATATCCTGATCAAGTTCGTTGGCGGTAGAGCTGCGCTCGGAGCCCAGTTGCACAGTGCCCGATCCAACAGTGATTTCCACCGAGGGGAACGCAGTACCAAGGGTGCTCCGGAAATCGCGGATGCGGTGTTTACCCAAAATCAGGTTGTTGGAAACGCGATTGCTGAAGCGGCTGCGCAATTCCATTACCGTGATATTCTGGTTGTTGTTGAAGCGATAGGCGTTGTTGCCAAATCGGAACAGGGTAGCCGATCGCGAAATATTGTCGTCGAAGGCATCAATGAAATTATGCCGCAGGGTCAGTCGGTGCTTTTCGCTGATATTCCAGTCCAGGCGGGCAAATAGTTTGTCGCTCTGGGTTTGTGCGTCAAACACGCCTGCGGTCCCCGGATCGTACTTGTAGGTATTATTCAGGAAAGTGCCCAGGGTTTGTGCATCCTGGGTAGTGAGCAGGGCGCCGTTTTCGCCGGCATTGAAAATGGTAGGGGCCGTACGGCGGGTTTGTTCGCCATTGACAAAAAAGAACAATTTGTTCTGGATGATGGGACCGCCTACACGGAAGCCGTACTGCTTGTCGCTAAAGGTTGCCGATTTCACTTTGCTGATGGGGTCGGAGCCAATGGTGTTTTGGTTGCGTACAAAATAGTACACCGAACCATCCACCTTGTTGGTACCCGAGCGGGTTACGGCGTTCACGCCACCACCGGTAAAATTGCCGTAGGTGATATCGTAGGGTGCCAGAACCACCTGGATCTCCTGGATGGCATCCAGGGAAATTGGCTGGGTGCCGGCCTGTCCGCCGGGGGTGCCGGAACCTGACAAGCCAAACACGTCATTGTTTACCGCACCGTCAATGGTGATGTTGTTGAAGCGGTTGTTGGCCCCGCCAAAGGAGTTGCCATTGGCCTGGGGGGTTAGCCGGGTAAAATCCTGGAGGGAGCGGCTCAGTGTTGGCAGCCTTTCAATTTGCTGGCGACCAATGCTGGTGGAGGCACCGGTTTTGCGGCGGTTGGCGCCCGAGGTTCCGGTTACTACCACTTCCTGCAAGGTGCCTGCGGTGGTGGCAAGGGGCACATCAATGCGGCTGTTTTCGCCTAGGGAAAGGGTGATATTGTCCTGAACAAAGTTCTGAAAACCAACATAGCTAACTTCTACACGGTAGGGACCGCCGGGAATCATGTTGGGAATGCTGTACACCCCGCGGGTTAAAGATGTCGTACGAAAAGTGGTGCCGGTAGGTTGGTGAACGGCCGTGATGGTGGCACCAACCAAAAGGTCGTTTTGCGGGCCGGTAACGGTACCACTGATACTGGAGGTGGTTACCTGGGCCCAAAGGATTTGCGCAGCTAATAAGAAAAAGCCGAGCAAGAGGGTAGATTTCCTTTGCATTTGCTGTGATTTTCTGATGTGATTAGGGGTTTTCCCCTGCAAAGAAACTAATAACAGACCGAACAGGACCGGGTTTATATTAACAATTTATTACCGGCAAGCGGATTTTGGATGCCGGATATCGGATTTCGGATGTTGTTCATGGTGGTAAATCCCTTTTAAGTTACCCCACCAAAATCCGATACCCGCAATCCGAAATCATAGATCTGAAATCTCAAAATCCGGCCTTCCACAATTAACGTTGCCACCTGAACCCTTGCCTTCTTTTCCTTGTTACCTTTGCGAAAATTTCCGAAATGCTGGATACCATAGAAAGTGCGATAGCGGATATCAAGGCAGGCAAGATGGTGATTGTGGTGGACGACGAGGACCGCGAGAACGAAGGTGATTTTATAACGGCAGCACAGAACATTACGCCCGAGGTCGTAAATTTTATGGCCAAGCACGGCCGCGGCCTGATTTGCGTTCCCCTTTTGGAGGAGCGGTGCGATGCACTGAAGCTGGAGATGATGGTGAACAATAATACCGCGCTTCATGAAACCGCTTTTACCGTCTCTGTGGACCTGCTCGGTCATGGCTGCACCACGGGTATTTCGGCCCACGACCGTGCCGCTACCATCCGGGCCCTGGTAGATCCTGCTACCAAACCGGATGACCTTGGCCGCCCCGGCCATATATTTCCCTTAAGAGCCAAAAAAGGCGGTGTGCTGCGCCGTGCCGGTCATACGGAGGCTGCCATTGACCTTGCCCGCCTGGCTGGATTTGAGCCCGCCGGTGTACTGGTTGAAATCCTCAACGATGACGGATCCATGGCACGTCTGCCCGAGTTGCAGGAGATTGCCCGGAAATTCGACTTCAAGATTATTTCTATAAAAGACCTGATCGAGTACCGCATCAAACGCGATTCCCTGATCGAAGAGATTGTAAGCGTGGATATGCCCACCAAGCACGGCCACTTCAAGCTGGTAGCCTTCCAGGAAAAAAATACATCCAACGAACACCTTGCCCTCATAAAAGGCAGCTGGGAACCCGGCGAGCCCATCCTGGTAAGGGTGCACTCCAGCTGCTTTACCGGCGACATACTGGGCTCCATGCGTTGCGATTGTGGCGAACAACTCCATGGCGCCATGGAAATGGTGGAACAGGAAGGTAAGGGTTGTATCCTGTACATGAACCAGGAAGGCCGCGGCATTGGCCTGCTGAACAAACTGAAAGCTTACCGCCTGCAGGAGCAGGGCATGGATACCGTAGAAGCCAACCTCCACTTGGGTTTTCAAATGGACCAGCGCGACTATGGCGTGGGTGCGCAAATACTACGTCACCTGGGTATCACCAAGCTGCGCCTGATTTCCAATAATCCCCGCAAGCGGGTAGGACTGATTGGTTATGGTTTGGAGGTAATGGATAATGTTCCCCTCAAGGTTGCACCCAACCCCCACAACGAACGCTACCTGGCCACCAAGCGGGATAAGTTGGGACATGAATTGCATTAAGATCAGTTGAATAGGCGCCTAAAAAATTAGCTTCAAGCTGCAAGCATTGAGCGTAATAAGCATCCAGGTTAAAAGAAAAAAATGTTGGTTTTGCTGCCTATCGAACCATCAAAAGCCCTGCACAAACGTGCGGGGCTTTTGCGTAGTGCATGGTCACCTATCAATCCTTTTCCAAAACTTAGTGGAGCAATTGGGGGTGCTTGTACCTAAATGCCTGCAGCTGTATTACTGCCTCACCGAATCTGTACCTGAGGGCAAACTATCCAAAGCCGCCTGCGCTTTTAACCGTCCTTTCTTTTTATTGAAAAAGAATTCCTTTAAGGAGTCGAACTCCTTCCGGTAAGAAATAGAAGCACCCGTTCGGGTGGTGCGGATGCCACCGCCTGCTGAAGATCCGCCGAAGAAATCGAGGTTTTGCCGGTAAAAGAAAGTTGCCCGTACGGTGCCGCTTTCATTGATCAGCCATTCCGCTGTTACATCAGGCAGGTATTGTACCGTTTGCTGGAGCGTACTTTGAAGCGGCACGTTCAGCGTACTGCCAAATGTGATGATAAAACGATCGTCGAAGAAACCCTTGCCCACGCTCAGGTTCACGTCGCCCTGGTTGATATTGAAGTTGCGCGAGGAGTTCACCAGGTCGCGGTTATACAGCGATCCGGAGAAATTGAACGTAAGGTCATTGTTGTTGATCACCTTCGACAGTAGCTGGTTCAGGCGTTTGTTTACCTCGCCAAAAAAGAGTCCCGAAATGGTATTGTAAGCCAGTTCGTTAAACTGACCGCCCTGGTTGGTGCCGTTTTCAAAAGGCGCAAAGGAGTTGAATACGATGAGGTAGGTAACCTGCTTGTTCAGTTCATTGGGGTTTTTCTCAATCTGCTGGATGGCATAGGTAAACTCGTTGGCTGTACCCAGCGAACGCGGCAACTCCAATTCAAAAGTAAAGGTAGGCTTGAACAGCTCGCCGGTGAGCTTGGCTACCACGTTGATATCGCCCCTGAAATTGGACACGTTTACATTGCCTGCGGCACTGGGCACCAGCCCACTCTGCACCAGGGGCGCAAAGCTTACCTTTTCGGCACGGTACACCGCATCAAATTTGATGTTGGCGCCATATGGATCTCCGGTCCATTCTATAAAATTGTTGCCACCCGGACGGATGGTGAATGGCTTTTTGAAAAAGGATTGGAATGTAAAGAGGTAAGATCCTTCCAGAATGTCGTAACGGCCCCTGATATTCAGGGGTTCGGTGGTGCCCGCCGAAATGAACAGGGTACCCGTACCCCGGCCCTTGATGATATCGCCGGTCAGTTCGTCCAGGATCACCTCAATATTTACCATCGGGTTGGCCGTGAGGTTTACCTGGTAGGTTAGATTGGTGCTGTTGCCGCGCAGTTCTTCTTCCGTCATTTCGCGGCCATACTTGCGCTCCACCATGAAGTCGGCCAGTCCATTTTCCCGGCTTTCACCCGGCGGCAGGGTGATATAAGAGCTGTCCTTATCGGAAGCCACCATGTCAATATTCATGAACATATCATCCTGCCTGCCCGTAAGTTCGAAAGACCCGGTACCCATGGCCCTGCCATAAAAAGTCTGGTTGTCCTGGTAGGTGGTATTAAGCAGTACCATGGGCTTGTTATCGGTTCGCACCAGGATGTCAAACTTCATGTTCTGAAACCCTTCGTGCCCGATCTTGCCCCGCATGGTGGCGGTATTGCCCAGTGAGTCGCGCATTTTGATGGTGCCGAAATCAATTTCATTCTCCCGGAGTACGATCTCTGTATCATCCAGCCGGTAAAACACCTGCGTGAAATTTACTTTCAGCCCGGCGTTGTGCAGTTGTGCCCTGCCCACAAAATCGCGGTTGGCGCCCTCGCCCAAAATATCCAGTTGTCCCGTTGTGGTGCCCTGCAGCCCGGAGAAAAGCCCGCCAATAAAGCGTTCTAAAATCTTTACGGGGTAATCTTTTGCTTTTACCGAAATACGGTCCTGGTGCTGGTTGCTGCTATCAATCAGGTCGAGTGCAAGCTCCACCGAAACCTGCTGGTCGGGATTTTCGCTGTCCACCGTTCCGGCTAATAAACCCGTGGTATTGTTATACCCAATCGCCGCCAGTACCGAACCTATCGAGTCATTATCCAGGCGCAAGGCTTCGGTGCGCAGGTTGGTGATAACGTTCAGCCGGTTTTGCGGGTCTTCCACAAGTATTTCGCCGTTCAACAAACCATCGACCCGGTTTTGTTTCAACAGCAGCGGCGAGAGGTCGCCCAGGTTTACACGGGTAAGGTTAACCGTCAGGTCCGTCCAGTTGCCAATCCCCGAAGGCTGGGTTGCCAGCCGGATCTCCTGGTCTGTTTCGCGCAGCACCACGGCGCCCTGCACCACGGTATTCTTCCGGAAATCCAGTTCCCCGCCTTCCTGTGCCGTCCACATTTTTCCATTGATGACAAATTGCGAGGGTTGGAGCAATACCTTAAAACCATCTTCAAAAGTTTGCACCTGCGCTGCCAGCGCCGCGCTGTTGATGGTCTGGTTGGCAACGGTATTGAGGTTAACAGTGGACAGGTCGTTGCTGGCCGTAATGCTGAGGGTAGTATGCGGAAAGTTAAGGCTGTCGCTCACCACGGCATTGTCCACACTGCCATAAAGCATCAGCCGCTCCAGGTTGCCATCAGCATTAAGCGCCACATTGGAAAATGCGTATTGCTTGAAACCTGCCTGGGGCACATCGGCACGCACCTGCATCTTGTTGGAGTCCAGGTCCAGCATCCCGCTGATCTCGCTATTATTAAAACCGGTAAAGTTGGGGTTCAGCAGTTTGATATAGTCTTCAATGATGCCGGTTGTAATGCGGAAGGAAAAGGACTGCGCCGGCAATTGCCTACGGGGCGGCCGGATATAAGAAGGGTAGTAGCGGTTCAAAAAAAGCGTGAACGCATCGGGCAAGGAGGCCAGGTCATAACGGCCATTGATTTCGGCGTCCAGTTCATTGGAAGATGCCCGCAGGTTCTTGACCCCATCACGAATGCTGGCAGTAAGGGTCAACGAATCGAAGGGCAGGGGCTGTCCATCACGAAGCAGGGAAGCTTCCGTGATGCGGGCACGGCCCACAAAGTTGTTCAGGTTATTGCCCCTGAAATCGAGGTCAAAGTTTCCTTTCAGCACCAGGTCCTGTGGCGTGATACCCAGCAGGCGCAGGTTAGCATAGTCTATCTGCGCTTCGGCGCGAAAAACGGGAACCTTGCTGGCCAGGTCTACCAGGCCTCTTATACGCAGGTCGGCATTGGGGTCTTTGATAATGAAATCACCATCAAGGGTACGGTTGGCCACCCTTCCCTTAGCGGTTATGTTCTGAAAATTATAGCCGTTGTATTCAATGGCCCTGATGGTGCCATCGAGGTTTGCATTAAGGGAGCGCCATTCAAAGCCCCTGCCTTTTACATTTCCGGCAAAACTCAGTTTGCCCAGCTTTGTGTCGTTGAGGAAACTGCCCAGGCGGAAACCTGAGGTGGAAAGCGAACCGGAGTATACGGGTGGTTTGCCGGCAGGCAATTTCATGTTGAGATCGGAGACCACGGTGCCCAGCGCCGTTTGTATGGTGCCAAAGGTTACAAAGTCATTAAGGAAGCCGGTGAAGTTGCCATTGAACCGCAGGAACTGCAGTTGCCGCAGGTTGGGTGTGCTTACCCGGCGCAGGGCAGGAGCAAGGCTAATCGCGTCGGTATAAGTTGTGCGGAGTTGGTTGGCTTTTACATTGATAAAAGTGGTAGTGATATCGGGCAATCCCACCAGGCTGAAGTCGCCGGCAAAAAAGGTGTTGGCACCAGCGGTAGCAATCACGTTCTCGGCCGAAAGATCATCTACGGTTCCTTCCGCCTTGCCACTGATGCGCAGGGTACGGTTCCAGCTGCGCAGTTCGGGAGCAAAAAAAGCAAGATCGTTGCTGTGAATGGTGCTGTTTCGAAAATTGGCATCCATCTGCACCGCATGTATAAAATCCTTCATGCTGTTGATGGAAGGATAGTGCATGGCAAAGTAGTTGCCCAGCATGCTTTCGGGGGTGCGCAGTTCCAGGTTGGCAAACTCCATCATACCGGGATGCAGGCGAAAGTTTGCGGCAATTTTATTTACCGTAAAACCACTGCGTTCCTTGGTCGACAGGTTCATCCGGGCACGCAGGGTGTCCCCTACAAGCTTTACGCCTTCAATGGTGCCGGTAATTTTCCGGAAGCCCAGGTGGGCGCCGTCGAAATAAGTATGTGTGGCATGGGTACTGTCCTGGTCGGAAAGGAAAGCGCCATCTTTCAACGAAATATAGCGCACCGCCATGCGCCAGTTGTCGGCATTGAAAGGACCACTGGTGGTATCCTTATCCTTTGCAGGTTTGGCGGCTATGGGTTTGGGTGGCCGCTTCCCGTCATAATCAAACAGGGAAAAGTAAGGCCGTACCAGTTCCAGGCTATTGATATCAATGACCTGTTGGGTAATACTGAGCTGGTTGGCATCCAGGTTCATTACGCCCACCCGAACGGCCATATCACGGCCAACCCATCCGTCTTTTTGCAAAAAGGATACGTTGCGCAGCTCTACCTCTTTCAGGTCCAGCTCAATACCCGATTTCTTTTTCGGGCCCGAACTTCCCGGCGATGCAAAATAGTCGGCCATGAACTGGTAGTTCCAAACGGAATCCGATCGTTGCAGTTTGATTACCGCATTTTCCAGCCCTATGTACTTGAGTTCCGCCTTTTCGCGCAGAAAGAACCAGTCGGTGATGCGCACCGTGAGTGCGCCGGCATAAAGGAGGGTATCCTTTCTCTGGTCTTCCACCAGCACGCCTTCCAGGTTCAGCCGGTTGAAGAATCCAATCTCCACGTTATTAATGGCAATGCGGGTACGGAGGTCACGGGAAAGCCTTTGCGTTACTTGCCGCACCACGTAGTTCTGTCCCCATTCGGTATGCAAAAACCCCAGCACCAGCAGTATTAGCAGTACCAGGGAAAGCAGCACACGACCGGTGATATCAAAAAAACGTTTCAGGCTTTTAAAAATTTGGTGGTAAAAATAACCAAATGGGAGAACGGAGCGGAGGAAGGTTTATTATGAAATCCCGCTTTGCAGTTGCTTGATAAGGATTGGGTTTTATTGAATGATAAACCAACCTGGGATCACCTACCTGCAACCCGTCTTTAGTCCTTGTAAATCGCGATCACCGGTTTGCCATCCTGTTTGATATAACCACGGTACATGCCTTCGGTATTAAAAGGCATGGCGATATTGCCATTTTTGTCTACAGCAATCAGTCCGCCGTCACCGCCAAGGGCAGGCACTTTTTTGTGGATCAGTTCATCGGTGGCTTGTTTCACCGTAAAGTTTTTATACTCCATCAGGTCGCTTATGGTTTTCGCTACCGACAGGCGGATAAAGAATTCGCCCCAGCCAGTGCAGCTCACCGCAACGGTATTGTTGTCGGCATAAGTGCCTGCGCCAATGATGGGGGCATCGCCAATACGGCCAAACTTTTTATTGGTCATACCGCCGGTAGAAGTGGCTGCTGCCAGGTTGCCCTGCATGTCTACAGCTACGGCTCCAACGGTACCATATTTATAGTCGCGGTTTTCGGGTTGCTTCAGCATGCCGGTAGTTTTTGTTTTATTGCCATGGTCGAGGGCCACGCTGTCGGGGTCCTCGGCACGCACCTTTAGCAGTCCTTGCCAGCGTTCTTCGGTGTAGAAATAAGAAGGGTCTACGATCTCAAGGCCTTGTTGCTTGGCAAATTTTTCGGCTCCTGCACCCACCATCATCACATGCTGGCTACGCTCCATTACAGCACGGGCCGCAGTTATGGGGTTGCGGATGGTGGTAACAGAAGCTACCGAACCAGCTGCCAGATTTTTACCATTCATGATGGAAGCATCGAGTTCGTTCTTTCCTTCATTGGTAAAAACGGCACCCTTGCCCGCATTAAACAAGGGGCAGTCTTCCAGTACACGTACAGTTGCTTCAACCGCATCCAGTGCCGAGCCGCCGCTGTTCAATATTTTATACCCCGCCTGCAAGGCATCATTCAGGGCCTGCTGGTAAGCTTTTTCCTTTTCAGGCGTCATGTTCTTTTTCAGGATGGTACCGGCACCGCCATGGATAACTAAAGAGAACTTTTTACCGCCCGCCCCGGGCTGCTGGGCCTGTATGTCTGTCATAAGGAAAAGGGTTAGGAGTAAAATCAGTGTTCTCATGTAAAAAAATTGTTCCGGTAAATATCGGGAGATTGCGCTAATGACTTTGTTAACCCTATAAAGGACTTGAAGCCCTGGGGCCAAACTCAGTTGATTGCGGCAGGTTTAGCCTTGGGTGCGCCCTTTGCAGCCCAAAAACTGAGCAGGGCCAGCACCAGGGTGAGTGGTGTGAAAACTACCTGCTCCCAACGGTTGGTGGAAAAGAGGTTGCCAAGGGTATTGAGGAGGAAGAGCCCCGCCATCAACCATAGTCCCACCTGTACCAGTACAGGCCGCAGGGCCAACCGCAACCAGTTGGCCCTTACTGCCGCTAGCATGACCATGAGCAGGTTGATGGCAATGGAAACTGTTTCAAAACGGAGCATTTCACTTTGTGTTTGCAGCCGGCCACCCCACACAATAGTGTAAGGGATGATGCCCGTTAGCACCAAAAGGTGAAAAGTAATTACGGGCAATAGGATAATCACTATTGCTTTGGCTGCTTTTATGGGAGGAACCATGTTGAGCTGCTTGTTGCTTTATTAAGTTCAGGTGTGTCAAGTGTATGAGTGAAATCATTCAACGCTCAATTACCCTTAGTATCCAGCCGCACTATCATCTCCCCGTCCATCAGCCACTGCTTCGAAGCTGCCGTTGGGCAATACCCGGATCACTTCGGTACGGCCAATGGCGCCCCTTTGCTTTAAGTTATACCCCATTTGTTCCAGGCGTTTCCGGGTGCTTTCGGGAAAGGAGGGCTCGGTAGCGATTTCATCGGGTAGCCACTGGTGGTGAAACTTAGGACCGTTAACGGCCTTGGCGGTTGGAAGTTTAAAATCGATGATGTCAATAATGGTTTGGTATACCGATGTGGGGATGGTTGTGCCGCCGGGTGTGCCCACTACCAGGAAGGGCTTGCCGCCTTTTAGTACCAATGTTGGCGTCATGCTCGAAAGCATTCTTTTGCCGGGTGCAATGGCATTGGCCTGGCCGCCCACGGCGCCATACATATTGGGTACACCGGGTTTGGCCGAAAAGTCATCCATCTCGTCGTTGAGCAGGAATCCGGCACCACCTACAAAGGTTTTGCTGCCGTAAGAGTTGTTGAGGGTGGTAGTAACCGCTACTGCATTGCCCCTGTCATCAATAATAGATATATGGGTCGTTTCCTCGCTTTCCTTTCTTACCACACCTGGTTTCACCTGGCTGCTTTTGCCTGCAACGCCCGCTACATAATCCTGCATCCGCATCTTTATATAGGCTTCGCTGGTCAACTGTTTTTCCGGTACCGCCACATGGTCGGGGTCGCCCATAAACTCCGCCCTGTCGGCATAGGCGCGGCGCTCCGCCTCTACCATCAGGTGGGTAGCCATGGGCGAAAGAAAGCCATAGGAGGGAAGGGGTTTGTTCTCCACCATCTTCAGCATCTGGTGCAACAGGATGCCACCGCTGCTGGGCAGGGGCATGGATACTACCTCGTGGCCTTTGTACATAAAACGGTGAGGTGTGCGCCATCTGGCCCTATAGCTTTTAAGGTCGTCGGGCGTAATAAGGCCTCCGCCTCTTTGCATTTCCGCAACAATCAGCGCGGCAGTCTTTCCTTCGTAAAAACCTTTTGCTCCTTCATCGCGGATACGCAACAGGGTAGCGCCCAACTCCGGCTGAAACAGGGTATCACCTGCTTGCCAGGGTTTGTCACGCATCAGGGCATTGGATTGAGTATTGTATTTTTTCAGGTCCTGCTGCAAGCCGTTAAGTGAAGCGGCTTCTCGCTGGCTGATGGTGAACCCTTTTACAGCAAGGTCGATGGCTGGCTGAATCAGGGTGCGGAAAGGCAGCTTTGCATAAGGCAATGTTTCGAACAAGCCGGCAACGGTACCCGGCACACCGCTCGACAGGTGGCCGTTGACGCTTTTGTCGCCATCCACATTTCCCTGCGCATCGAGGTACATATCGCGGTGCGCTTTAGCAGGGGCGGTTTCGCGGTAGTCGAGCGAAATGGTTTTGCCGTTCGCCAGCCGGGCCACCATAAAGCCGCCACCGCCCAGGTTGCCCGCATTGGGGTAAACAACAGCAAGTGCCAGCTGGGTGGCGATGGCAGCATCAAAGGCGTTGCCGCCTTTTTGCATGACCAGGAGGCCCGCCTGGCTGGCAAGCGGGTGTGCCGACACTACGGCACCCTTGCGGGCGCTTACTTCTTTTTGGATGCGGTACTGGTAAGGATTGATGGTGGTTTGCTGGGCAGCCAGGGGCAAACTTGCTGCCGCTGCCACGAGGACGGTAAATATTTTGTGCTTCATGAACGTAAAAGGATCGGGTAGCGAATGTAATCAGATATGGGGAGGCCGCAAGGGTGTATGCAGCCTTCCCCGCTTTAATAAATAACATCTTCTCCCCAATAGTTTTGATGCCCAACTAAAGTAGGTTATCCCTGCCCTGCCTTTTGTAATATTGCCGCACAAACTGTTCACATGACCAAACGTTTTTCGCCCTTATTTCTGCTGCTGCTGGTTGCCAACTGGTGTGCGGCCCAACTGCAAAGCCCGGAGCAGTTTCTGGGTTATAAGGTGGGCACACGCTATACCCCGCACTGGCGCATCGTGGAGTACTTCCGCCATGTGGCGGCGCAGAAGCCCGATATGATGAAGCTGCAGCCCTATGGACAAACCAATGAAGGCCGCCCCCTGATGGTGGCTTATGTGTCGATGCCGCAGCATATCAGCAACCTGGAAACCATTCGCACCAACAACTTACGTTTAGCAACAGCAGAAAGCGGGAGCACTGCCAATGCGCCGGTAATTACCTGGCTTTCCTATAATGTACACGGAAACGAAACCTCTTCTTCCGAGGCGGCCATGATGACCCTCTATGCCCTGGTAGACCCCAACAATGCCCGCACCAAAACCTGGCTCCAAAACTCGGTGGTTGTGCTCGATCCCTGCCTTAACCCCGATGGCCGCGACCGCTATGTGAACTGGTTCAACAGCGTGGTAGGCCGCCAGTACAATCCCGCACTGGAAGCCCGCGAACACCGCGAGCCCTGGCCCGGTGGTCGTAGCAACCACTACAACTTTGACCTCAACCGCGACTGGGCCTGGCAAACGCAGCTGGAAAGCCAGCAGCGCCTGAAGCTGTTCAACCAGTGGATGCCCCAGATCCATGTGGATTTCCACGAGCAGGGTGTCAACCAGCCTTATTATTTCGCACCGGCCGCACAGCCCTACCACGAAGTGATCACGCCCTGGCAGCGTTCTTTCCAGGAAACCATTGGCCGCAATCACGCCAGGTATTTTGATGAAAAAGGCTGGCTTTATTTTACCAAGGAAGTATTCGACCTGCTTTATCCTTCATATGGCGACAGCTATCCCATCTTCAACGGCTCCATTGGCATGACCTACGAGCAGGGTGGTGGCCCCGCCGGTGGCCTGGGTGTGCTTACCGATGAGGGTGATACCCTGACCCTGGTTGATCGTGCCCTGCACCATTTTACCACCGGGTTGAGCACCATCGAAGTGGGTTCGCAAAATGCCGGCCGCCTGTTGGGTGAGTTCCAGAGCTTTCACCGCAATGCCGCAACCAATGGCGTGGGTGCATACAAGTCTTACGTGGTAAAATACTCTGCCCAGGATGCCGGCCGCATCCAGGCTTTGCGCCAGCTGTTGGATAAAAATGGCATTCGTTATGGTATTGCCCGCAGTGCCAACCTGCGTGGTTTCAACTTCGACAATGGTAAGGAAGAGGCATTTGCCGCTACCGGCAGCGACCTGGTTATCCCTACCAACCAGGCAAAAGGTACCCTGGTAAATGTGCTGTTCGAGCCCCGCACCACCGTAGTTGATTCCAATACTTATGATATTACTGCCTGGTCCATGCCTTATGTATATGGGCTCAAAGCCTTCGCCAGCCGGACGCCGATAGCCTTTGATGCGGCACCAGCAGTGGCAACGGTAAACAACCCTGCCGCAGATCCTTACGCATATATCATACGGTGGAATGGTGTGGCCAGCGCCAAACTGGCGGGTCAGCTGATGCAACGCGGTATCCGCCTGCGCAGTGCGGGTAACCCCTTTACCATCGGCAACGAGCAGTTTGAGCGGGGTGCCATTGTAGTCATAAAAACCAGTAACCAGTACCAGCCTAACCTGTGGCAAACCGTGCGCAGCCTGGCAGATGCTGCCGGTGTGCAGCTAACCCCTGTAGCTACCGGTTTTGTAGATAAGGGCAATGATTTTGGTTCTTCCAAAGTGGTACCGCTCAAAAACCGCAGGGTAGCCCTGGTAACCGGTGAAGGCACTTCTTCGCTGGGTGCCGGTGAAATCTGGCATTTCTTCGATCAGGTGCTGGAATACCCCGTAACCCTGGTGAACCAGGCCGATCTTGCCCGCTTTAACTGGAAAGATTACGACGTGGTGATCCTGCCCGATGGCAATTATCGTTTCCTTTCTGACAAAGCCTCCGCCGAGCAACTGCGTACCTGGATTTCAGGTGGCGGCAACCTGGTGGCTTTGGAAGGAGCGGTAGCGCAACTGAGCCGGCTGGATTGGGCCATTAAGCTGAAAAAAGCGGACTCAACTGCAGA
Source organism: Cnuella takakiae (assembly GCF_001953305.1). Taxonomy (GTDB): domain Bacteria; phylum Bacteroidota; class Bacteroidia; order Chitinophagales; family Chitinophagaceae; genus Flavisolibacter; species Flavisolibacter takakiae. The sequence goes on along the minus strand of NZ_MTFE01000010.1, from coordinate 3,632,834 downwards.
TAAAGACCCATATACCTCGCTATCCCGTTTTGAAAGCAGGGAGCGCGATTATATCCAGAACATCACGCCCGGCTCCATTTATAAAGTGGACCTGGATAATACCCACCCGCTTGGTTTTGGTTATCCCAACTACTACTATACCCTTAAGCAGGATGATAATATTTACGAGTTCATCAAAGAAGATGGCTGGAATGTAGGCGTGATCAAAAAGGGCGGCCTGGTAAATGGCTTTGTAGGCAACAAACTGCAGAAGCGTTTACAGGATGGCCTGCTCTATGGTACCCAGGAGGTGGGTCGCGGTAACATTACCTACCTGGCCGACAACGTGCTGTTCCGCAGCTTCTGGGAAAACGGCAAGCTGATGTTTTGCAATGCGGTTTTCCAGGTAGGGCAGTAAGCACAGACCTTCAAAGTTTTTCATTCGGTAAACCTATAAGGTTTTAAAAACCTTATAGGTTTGTTCTAAAACCAGTTAAACCTTGAAGGTTTCCCAAACCTTCAAGGTTTTTTTATGCCCCCTGTTTTCACACACCTCACAGGTCTTTAAGACCTGTGAGGTGTGTCCCGAAAGCCTGTCAGGTGTATTCTAAAGACCTGTTGGGTTTACCCTATTTAGGACTTTTAACTTCCCTTCCCGTTTTGCTTCATTTCTTTTCCTTTTATTTGGCACTCTGAAACCCCACCGCCGGCTGAATGAAAAAAACGCTTGCTATTATTGGTCTTGCGCTGTGTTGCTTTGCCGCCAAAGCCCAGCAAACCGTCACTTCCGCAGATATTTTTTTAGGGCTGAAGAAGCTCAATGTACTGGGTTCGGTGCTGTACGTGGCCGCCCACCCCGACGATGAGAACACCCGCCTGCTTACCTGGCTGTCGAAAGACCGGCTGTACCGCACCGGCTACCTGTCGCTGACAAGGGGCGACGGTGGCCAGAACCTTATTGGTGATGAACAGGGAGTGGCATTGGGCATGATCCGTACCCAGGAACTGCTGGCTGCACGCCGCATCGATGGCGCCGAGCAGTTTTTCAGTCGCGCCTTTGATTTTGGTTTCTCCAAAAACCCACAGGAAACCTTTACCAAATGGGACCGCGAAACCATCCTGGCCGACGTTGTTTGGACCATCCGCCGCTTCCAGCCCGATGTGATCATTACCCGTTTTCCCACCACAGGCGAAGGTGGTCATGGGCACCACACGGCATCGGCCATCCTGGCCAATGAAGCCTTTAAGGCTGCTGCCGATCCCAAGCGTTTTCCCGATCAGTTAAAATGGGTACAGCCATGGCAGGCAAAACGCATCCTGTGGAATACTTTCAATTTTGGCGGCAACAATACCCAGCGCCCCGACCAGTTTACCATTGATGTTGGTGGCTTTAACCCCGTGCTGGGTAAAAGCTATGGCGAGATAGCTGCCGAAAGCCGCAGCCAGCACAAAAGCCAAGGTTTTGGCGTGCCGCGCAGCCGGGGCGCCGCAATGGAATACTTTGCCACAACCGGAGGTTCCGCGCCCACCAGCGATATTCTTGAAGGTGTTGAAACAGACTGGAAAAGGGTTGCAGGTGGTGCAGAAGTAGCTGCATTAATCAAGGCTGCCAGTACCAGCTTCGACTTTTTACAACCCCAAAAATCACTGCCGCAGCTGGCGGCTATTTACAAGGCCTTGGAAAAGCTGCCCGAAGGGTACTGGCGCAACCAGAAGATGGGCGAGGTTCGGCAACTGATGGCCTGGTGCAGTGGTTTGTTTATGGAAGCCACCACCTCCGTCCAAAACGCCGTGAAAGGTGATACGCTTCGGGTAGGCATCAACGTGATTAACCGCAACGATGCACCGGTGAAATGGAACCGCTTTTCACTGGCAGGAAGGGATACGCTGTTGAATACCGCCCTGCCCGCCAACCGCAATATTGGTTTTGTGCACCATGTGTATGTAGCTCCCGAACTGCCCAATACCCAACCTTATTGGCTGCGCGAAAAAATGCAGGAGGGCATGTTCACCATCCGCGACCAGCAGTTGATTGGACAGCCCGATATTACACCGGCTTTTACCGCCAGCTTCTCGCTCGACATTGCCGGAGTGCCCGTGCAATTCAATTTGCCGGTGCAATACAAGTACACCGATCCTGTAAAGGGCGAACTGCTGCAACCTGTATTTGTAATGCCGGCAGCAACCGTGTTCAGTACCCCCGACCTGATGATTTATCCCAAAGGTGCCGAACAGCCGAAGGCCATGCAGGTACAGCTTAATGCCAACCGAAGGCTACAGGCTTCGGCGGCAGTAGCCGTGCGCAGCTCCGACAAGGAAATAACGCAGCCTTACCAGCCATTGGCACTGGAAAAAAATGCGGCCCGTACTTTCAATTTCACCATCGATCCAAAGCAGGTTGAGGGTAGGGAGAGGGACGCACTGCAGGCTTTTGCCACCATTAAGGAAGGCAACAATGAACAGGAGGCCTACCTTTCTACTACCAGCATCAATTACGATCATATTCCCACCATCCGGTATTTCTACAACGATGATGTGAAAATGCTTCACTTTCCCTTAAAGACGGTAGGTAAACGCATTGGCTATATTACGGGTGCCGGCGATAAAGTGCCTGCTGCTTTGGAAGAGATGGGGTATGAAGTAGTGGTGTTGGATGAAAAAGGATTGCTGCGCAACAACCTGCAGCAATACGATGCCATCATTACGGGGGTGCGTGCTTATAATACCAACGATTGGCTACAGCCGCAGTACGAAAAACTGATGCAGTATGTGCAGGAAGGCGGCAACCTGATCGTGCAATATAATACCTCGTCGCAGGTAGGTCCGCTGAAAGCCAGGATCGCACCTTACCCATTCGACATTACCCGCAACCGGGTAACGGATGAAAATGCCGCAGTCAGCTTCCTGCTGCCCAACCATCCCGTGCTGAACTTTCCCAATAAGATCGGTGCCGATGATTTTAAAGGTTGGATACAGGAACGCAGTATTTACCACGGCACCAGCCCTGATCCTGCATTTGAAAAAGTGCTGGGCATGAGCGACCCCGGTGAAAGCAGCGACGGCGGCAGCCTGATGATTGCCAAATATGGTAAAGGCTTTTTCACCTATACAGGTTTGGTTTTTTTCCGCGAGTTGCCTGCAGGTGTTCCGGGTGCCTACCGCCTCATGGCCAACCTGATTGCGCTTAATAACAAGAAAGCATTTTAAATGGATGATAAGCGAAAGCCAGATAATAAGCGGGCGAATATCAGTTTTTTGTTCATCGTGCTGTTGGGATACCTGATCGGGTTTGCCATCAAGCGGGTGCAACTGGGATTGATACTGGGATTGGTGCTGGGGATACTGGCTTCGGGCTTACTGGCGAGGAGGCGGTAGGTTTTTCTCGCAAAGACGCAAAGGAGCAAAGCCAGCAAAAATGATTTTGCAATGGGTAAACTCTAAGAGATAAATAAAGGGAATTGCTCCGGAATAGCGTTCTGTAATCAGTTGAAGAAAGTATTCATATTGGTGTTTTCTAAAGAGCATTAAGAAATTATTGGGTGCAATTGAACTTTAGCTACTTCCTGTTCTTCCTCTTTTATCTAACTGTAAATAAAAGCCTTTGCGCCTTTCCTTACTTTGCGACTTTGCGTGAAATATTATGACCGAACCCAAAGAACACATACCGCTCTTTAAATCCTGGAAAGGATGGTACCTCCTAGTAATTGCTTTCCTGGCCCTGCTCATTGGCATCTTCTACTGGCTCACTAAATATTTTGCATGAACGGGATCGACTGGCTGGTATTATCCGTAACCCTCGCAGGAATTATATTGTACGGCCTGCTGAAAAGCCGCACCAGCCGCAACCTGGAAGGGTATTTTCTTTCCAACCGCAGCATGCCGTGGTGGATTGTACTGCTGTCCATCATGGGCACCCAAGCGTCGGCCGTTACCTTTCTTTCTGCTCCCGGGCAGGCCTTTGCCGATGGCATGCGGTTCGTGCAATACTATTTTGGTTTGCCTTTGGCCATGGTGGTGATTTGTATCACCTTTGTACCCCTCTTCAACCGGCTTAAAGTATTTACTGCCTACGAGTTCCTGGAGCAGCGTTTTGATAAAAAGACCAGGCTGTTAACATCCTTTCTCTTTCTCCTGCAGCGTGCCTTATCTACTGGCATCAGCATCTATGCACCGGCGCTTATTCTCTCTTCACTTTTTGGTTGGGAGATTTTTTATACCAATATCGTGATGGGTGGCCTGCTCATTATCTACACTGTTAGTGGTGGCGCAAGGGCCGTGGCTTATACGCAGCAGATACAATTCCTGATCATCTTTGGCGCCATGTTTCTTGCGGGGTACATGGTGGTGCACCTGCTGCCTTCCGGAATTGGCTTTGTGGATGCCCTGCATATTGGCGGCAAGCTGGGTAAGTTCAATATCATTACTACTGGTGTTGAAGACGGCAAGTTCAACTGGAACGACCGGTACAACATTTGGAGCGGCATCATTGGTGGCTTCTTCCTGGCATTGTCTTATTTCGGTACCGACCAAAGCCAGGTAGGGCGTTACCTCACTGCCCAGAACAATACCGAAAGCAGACTTGGGTTGCTGCTGAACGGCATTGTAAAAATTCCAATGCAGTTTTTTATCCTGCTCATAGGCGTACTGATCTTTTCGTTTTACCAATTCAACGGCGGGCCAATCTCTTTCAATAGCGGTTTGGTGGAAGATGTGCGCAATTCAACCTATGCCGATTCCCTCTCCCGGTTGGAGCAGCAATACAAAACCATTTCGGGGCAAAAAGAGCAGGCAGCCATTGCGTTTGCACAGGCGGTGAAGTCGGGGAAAGCAGTGGAGGAAGCACAACTCGCTACCCAGCTTTCTGCCCTCAATCAACAGTCCACTGAGGTGCGGGATGCTTTTAAAGCTTTAGGAAAAAAAGCCAGCAGCCGTGATACCAATGATACCAATTATGTCTTCCTCTCTTTTGTAAAAGAATACCTGCCGGCAGGATTACGCGGCTTGTTAGTAGCGATCATTTTCCTTGCGGCATGGGGCTCAATAGCCGCTGCACTCAACTCGCTGGCGGCATCCACTGTTTGCGATTTTCACCAGCAGTTTACCGGTGCCAAAACACCGGAGCAGGAGTACCAGGTGTCTAGGTGGTACACCTTTGGCTGGGGTGTGTTTTGCGTGCTCGTAGCCGAATTTGCCAACCAGCTTGGGCAAAGCCTCATAGAGGCGGTGAATGTATTGGGTTCGCTTTTTTACGGGGTGATACTCGGTATTTTCCTCCTTGCTTTTTACTGTAAAAGAGTAGGAGGTAAGGCAGCATTCTGGTCGGCGGTGGTCGTTGAATTGTTCATCGTTGTTTTATTCTTCAATGAGCAGGTTTCCCTATTTAGCTTCTTGCCTGATGTAAGCTTTTTATGGCTTAATGCCATCGGCGCACTTGGCGTGGTGCTGCTAGGATTATTACTGCAGGGTGTGCAGGGTAAATTTGTGCAAAAGCAAGCAACTGTTGTTTAAGTTTTTGCAGGTGTAAAGGGTTTTCTTTGTGCCAGAACGACACAAAGCTTTTTGCGCTTGTATTTTACTGCGCTCAATGGCTTATATTCACGTGCCTTTTAGATGCCATATAAACGTAACACCGTGAAACGAAAGCCCTCGCTCCGCATTTTTGTATTGTTTCTTTTTGCTGCCTCGCTCTTATTTGCTGCCTGTAACAAACGTTCGGGCAAGCCTCGTGTGTTGGTATTCAGTAAAACTAATGGCTGGCAGCACGAGTCCATTCCTGCTGGTGTAGCCGCCATGCAAAAGCTGGGTACCCAGGATGGTTTTGAGGTAGACACTACTACCAACGCAGCATACTTCACCGAAGATTCACTCAAGAAGTATGCAGCCGTTGTTTTTCTGAGCACAACAGGTGATGTGTTGAACAATTACCAGGAAGCCGAATTTGAACGCTTCATCCAGTCGGGTGGTGGTTTTGTAGGTATCCACGCAGCTGCCGATACCGAGTACGACTGGGGCTGGTACGGCCGGTTGGTGGGTGGTTATTTTGAAACCCATCCCGGTATCCGCGACAGCTTTCCCAACGTGCAGCCCGGAAGTTTTGCTGTGGTGCAAAAAGACGGTCCCGGTATGAAAGACATGCCCGCCAAGTTTAACCACACCGATGAATTTTATTCTTTTAAAAAGATGGACAGCACCGTTAACGTGCTGCTCACCGTGGATGAAGCTTCCTTTAAGGGTGGCTATATGAACGGCAACCACCCCATGGCATGGTACCATGACTATGACGGTGGCCGTGCCTGGTATACCAACCTGGGTCATACCAACGAGTCTTTTAGCGATCCGGTAGTGCTGAAGCATATTTCAGGTGGCATCAAATACGCTGTTGGCGACAATAAGGAACTCAACTTCGATAAGGCACGCACCGCCAAGGTACCCGAAGAAGAGCGCTTCAACAAAACGATGCTTGCCGGTGGCCAGTTTTATGAGCCTACGGAAATGACCGTGTTGCCCAACCTTGACATCCTGGTAGCCCAGCGCCGTGGTGAGATCCTTTTGTATAAAAATGGTGATTCCGCCATGAAGCAGGCAGGCTTCCTGAATGTGTATTTTAAAACCCTTAATACGCCAGGAGTAAATGCCGAAGAAGGCGTGCTGGGTTTGAAAGCGGATCCCAATTTCAGCAAGAACAACTACGTATACATTTATTATTCGCCTGCCGATACTTCGGTGAACCGCCTGTCGCGGTTTAAGTTTGTTAACGACAAACTGGATATGCAATCCGAGCAGGTTGTTTTGCAGTTGTATTCGCAACGCGAAATCTGCTGTCATACCGGCGGCTCCATTGCTTTTGATAACGAAGGTTTGCTGTACCTCTCTACCGGCGATAACTCAACACCCTTTGATGAAAAAGGACAGCAATATGTGAACCATGGCTATGCGCCTTTGAATGATGCTCCGGGCCACGAGCAGTACGATGCCCGCCGCACATCGGGTAATGCCAATGACTTGCGCGGTAAAATTTTGCGCATCCGTGTCAAGGAAGACGGATCGTATGAAATTCCTGAAGGCAACCTCTATCCTAAGGGCACTGCCGGCACCCGCCCCGAAATCTATGTACAAGGCAACCGGAACCCCTACCGCATTTCGGTAGACCAGAAGAACGGTTTCCTGTATTGGGGTGAAGTAGGCCCAGATGCAGCCGCAGATAGTTTGGATACCCGAGGTCCGCGTGGTTACGACGAACTGAACCAGGCACGCAAGGCAGGCTTCTTTGGCTGGCCCCTTTTTGTAGGAAACAACTATCCTTACCACGAGTACAATTACGAAACAGGTGCCACGGGTGCTGCTTTTGATCCCAATAAACCGATTAACAATTCGCGCAACAACACCGGTATCAAGGAACTGCCCCCTGTAGCGCCGCCTTTCATCTGGTACCCATATGCTGCCTCCAAGGAGTTTCCGCAGGTTGCCACTGGCGGCCGCAATGCCATGGCTGGGCCAGTGTATTATACCAGCATGTTCCCCAAAGAAACCCGTCTGCCTGATTACTACGATGGCAAGCTCTTGATCTACGACTGGATCCGCGGCTGGATCAAAGCGGTAACCATGAAGGAGAATGGCGATTTTGACAAAATGGAACCTTTTATGGGTAACACCAAGTTCAATGCACTCATTGACATGGAAGTGGGTCCCGATGGTAAACTGTACCTGTTGGAGTATGGAAGTGGTTGGTTTAGCAAGAATCCCGATGCTGCCCTTTCACGCATCGACTATAACAGCGGCAATCTGGCACCCAAAGTAGCCGGTATCAAAGTGGACCGCACATCGGGAGCGCTGCCGTTGAAAGTAGTGGCTACCGTTGATGCCAAAGACCCCGAGCAAAAAGAACTGAAATACATCTGGAATCTCGGCAATGGCCAGACCAAAGAAACCAGCGAGCCCCGCCTGGAGCACAACTTCGACAAGGCAGGAGAGTACGCCCTGAGTGTAACCGTGCAGGACAAGGATGGCTCCAAAACCCAGAGTGAAACCGTTCCTGTTTTTGCCGGCAATGCCGCACCGGATATCAACGTAACAGTTACTGGCAATAAGACCTTTTACTTCCCCGGCAAGCCGGTGGCATATGCAGTTACCTATACTGATAAGGAAGACGGCAGCCAGGCTGCACCCGATGCCTTGCTTGTTTCGGCCGACTATGTAGAAGGCACCGATAAGGCTGGCGCCAACATGGGCCATCAGGTGCTCACCGAAGCTATGATGGGTAAGAACCTGGTGCAGTCGCTGGATTGTAAAGCCTGCCACAAGCTGGAAGAAAAATCTGTAGGTCCTGCCTATACAGCGGTATCGCAGAAATACCAAAAAGATGGCGGCGCCGTAAACCACCTGGTAAATAAAATTATCAGGGGCGGCGCAGGTGTATGGGGCGAAACGGCGATGCCGGCGCACCCCAACCTGAAGCCAACTGATGCAAGGCAAATTGTTGCCTATATCCTCTCTCTTTCCGGTGGTAGTGCCCTGAACAAATCACTGCCTGCAAATGGCACGGTACCTGCCACCCTGGGCAAGCCTGCCAAAGACAATGGCATGCTGGTGATCTCTGCATCTTATACCGATAAGGGTAGCAATGGCATCAGGCCTTTGGAAAGTCATAGCGGCATTGCGCTGCGCAGCAATACGGTTGGTATGGGTGCGGTAGCCAAAACCCAGGGCTTTAACCTGATGGACAATGGCGGCAACCAGTTGCTCATCTTCCCCAAGGGCAGTGGTTGGTTTGCATTCAACAATATCGACCTGTCGGGTATCGGCAGCCTGGACATTAACCTGAACTGGGGCAAGGCGCCGCTCTATGGCTATGCTTTCGAAGTAAGGCTGGATGCACCTGATGGTAAGCAGATTGGTAGCGGTGCCCTTGCCGGCGGACTGCCCACCAGTGCCACTGGTGGTGGCGCCGGTATCAAGGTAGATATTCAACCTGTTACCGACAACAAGATGCATACCCTGTATATTGTTGCCCGCTCCGCCAAAGCCGGCGAACGGCACGAACCTGCGGTAACAAGTATCCGGTTTAATCCCCGGTAACTGATACCATAAAAAAGAAAGCCGCATCAAAGGATGCGGCTTTCTTTTTTTATTTGCCAGTGATTGCTGGTTTGGACGAAAGGATTAGAAAAATGCAACTAATACTCTTTTCAATTAAGTAGTTCGGTTTGCACGTTAGGCGATTGTCATGCTGAACTTATTTCGGCATGACTTATTCCCCTATTGCTGAACTACCCATTTGAAAATGGTATAATGCGCATAACCTTCACCTAAGCCTTATCCTAACACTTTTCCTAAGTCCCCGCTTCTATAGCTTCCCGCTCTTCCTGTGGCAACGCCGATTCGTCCATAAACATGACTTCCCATTGGTGCCCGTCTAGGTCGGCGAAGCTATGGCCGTACATCCAGCCATGATCCTGGGGTTCAGCATATATAGTGCCGCCGGCCTCTGCTGCCTGCTGCACCATGGTGTCTACGGCTTCGCGGCTGGGTGCATCCAATGCCAGGAGTACTTCGGTGGTTTGTTTGGCATCGGCAATAGGTTTTTTGGTAAAATCCTTGAAACGTTCTTCTGTGAGCAACATGGCAAAAATGTTTTCGCCAATCAACATACAGGTAGCCGTTTCATCGGTAAACTGTGGGTTAAAGGAAAAGCCAAGACTGGTAAAAAACTGAATGGAAGCCTGCAGGTCTTTTACCGGCAGGTTGACAAAAATTCTGGTTGCCATGTTTATGGGTTTTGATGAAGATAGGCCTGGCGCCGGTCGTGTGCAAATTCAAAATGGCAGCCTTTACTTTATAGTCCGTCAATAACACCTAGCCTGCCTATCAGGGGAAAGGAAATGGTTGCTGTTGCTCCAGGCCCCCAAGCCTTGCTGAAATCCGCTTTCATTATAGTTACCGGGTCTGTGCCGTTTACTTTTTGGTATTGCTTTACTGCCGACCAGGTACGGAGGTAATCCAACAGGTGCTGCAAATTCCATTGGTAAAGATTAGGGAACTGGGGCAGGGTTAACTCGGTAAACGGAAAGGGGATGCTCTTATAACCTTCGTCAATCAGGCGCCGTTCATGCGCCCAATAAGGACCTAATACCTGTGTGTACAATTGTTTGATCAAGGCATCGATGTTTTCGTTTACCTGCAGTAAACCATAACCTAAAACCAGCAGTCTAGCTCCTGGCCGGGCAACCCGGTTTACTTCGGTAAAAAAGGCAGTTAAGTCAAACCAATGTATGGCTTGTGCAACAGTAACCAGGTCAATAGAAAGATCTTGGATGTTGGTATGTTCGGCAGGTTGTTGGCTGTAAGTGATGTTGGCAACTTTCGGCGCCTGCGCCAGTTGTTCACTGCTGATGTCGGTGGCAAAAACCTGTTCAAAATGGGGTGCCAGCAGGGTGGCCACCTGCCCGTTACCGGTGCCGCAATCCCATGCAGTTTTTTGTGCAGGTAAACTATCCGCTAACCATTGAAACAGTTCGGGTGGGTAGCCGGGTCTGTATTGTGCATACTGTGCTGAGTGGCCCGAAAACAGGTCTTTCATGACATGCGTTTTCAACAAGATATTAAAACAAAACCCGCAACAAGGTCGCGGGTTTTGCAAGTAGCACCAAATATTAAATAGGCCTGATCCAGATATTGCGGTAGGAGATAGGCTCGCTGGGATCACCATGGTCCTGCAGCTTGATGGGCGCAGCACCGTGTGCTTTCCTGTACGAAGCCTTACCAATATATTGGGTTGGACCTTGCAATATGGTGTGGTTTTGCACCAGCACGCCGTTCAGGAAAACGGTAACCATTGCCGGTGTTTCCAGGCTGCCATCAGCTTTAAAGCGGGGCGCTTTCCAGGCAATATCATACAGGTTCCACTCACCGGGTGCCTTGGTAGGATTGGCAAGGGGAGCTGTTTGTTTGTAAATAGAACCGGCCTGGCCGTTTACATAAGTTTCATTTTGGTAAGAGTCCAGTATCTGCAGTTCATAACCATCATCGCCGGGGCCGATGCTGGCAAGGAACAAACCGCTATTGCCGCGGCCCTGTCCTTTACCGGTAATGTTTTTGGGAATACGGAACTCCAGGTGCAACTGGTAGTCGCCAAAAGCCTGTTTGGTGCGGATATTTCCCGTGCCTTTTTTAACGGTAAACACATCGCCGTTAACGGTCCACTGTGCAGGTTGGGTACTGTCTTTTACCGACAGCCACTGGTTGAGGTTATCGCCATCAAATAAAACGATGGCATCTGCGGGAGCCTGACCAGAGCTTTTGGTAACTACTGTTTTGGGCACTGGTTTCCACTGTTCGGTGTCTTCTGGTTTCTGGGCAAATGCATGGTTGGTGCCACCGGCAAGAAGGGTGGCCAGGAAAAGGGTGGGCAAAGCTTTGCAGTTCATGTGCACGCAATGATTTTATATGGTTAATTAAATCGTGGCGGAAGATAAGGATATTCGCATTCTGCCGACCTGCCTGTTGCAGGGCTGGCTTTCTTTTTGCACCCTACGAAATAGCTAAGTACACATGAACAACACAATACTGAATTGTTTGCCCCTTGCCGCATTGTTGATATCGGGAGGCTGCCGCGATGCCTCGCAGGCACAGGAAAGCGGGATTGCACAAGCTGAGCGGAAAGAGGCGGTTGCCTCAAAGCCCAAACCTGTAGCAGAACCCAAGTTGGATACCGTGCGTTACAACCGTTTGATGCAGCACATCCATGCCGGAGACACAACGGGCCGCTGGCCGGTAAAACACGACTATCCCAAGGCCGGCGCCGTGCTGCCTTTCAATAGGGTCGTGAGCTATTATGGCAATTTATACTCTACCCGTATGGGAGCGCTTGGTGAGTTTCCCAAAGCGGAAATGCTGCGTCGCCTTCAGGCTGAAGTGAAAAAATGGACGGCTGCCGATAGCACCATTCCTGCAGTACCTGCCCTGCATTATATCGCCATAACGGCGCAAAGCGAACCCGGCAAAGGTGGCAACTACCGGCTGCGGATGCCCCACCACCAGATAGATACAGTACTCAACTGGGCCAAAGAAATCAATGCCCTTGTATTCATCGATATCCAGGTGGGCCTGAGCTCCCTCCAACAGGAAGTGCCTGAGTTTGAAAAATACCTGTCCCTGCCCAACGTGCATTTTGGGATTGATCCCGAGTTTTCAATGAAAGGCGGCCAGCGGCCCGGCGCTGTTGTAGGCACCTATGATGCCGCCGACATCAACTATGTTTCCGATTACCTGGCGGGCTTGGTAAAAAAGCACAATCTGCCGCCTAAAATGCTGGTGGTGCACCGGTTTACACAGGGCATGGTTACCAACTACAAGCAAATTAAACTCCGTCCCGAGGTGCAGGTGGTGATGGATATGGATGGCTGGGGTGGTGCCGCAAAGAAGGTGAACACCTACAAGCAATTCATCTACCGCGAGCCTGTGCAGTTTACCGGCTTCAAAATTTTCTATAAAAATGACACACAGAAATCAGGCGCCGCCAAAGAAATGCAGCCTGCCGATGTGCTGAAGCTGGTGCCAAGGCCGGTGTATATACAGTATCAGTGATTAGTGATTAGTGATTAGTGAT
>NZ_MTFE01000010.1:3614218-3619621 GCF_001953305.1 Cnuella takakiae | reverse complement strand
TGATTAGTGATTAGTGATTAGTGATTAGTGATTAGTGATTAGTGATTAGTGATTAGTGAATCTGTTAAGGTACGAAGGGAATGTTGTAGTTATAGGGGCCAGCCATGCCGAACTTGTTTCGGCATCCCCTTTTCAAATCGGATATTGTAAGGGTGTGTGAGATGCCAACCTGCGCGGCGCCAAAACATCGGAGCACCATACAGAAAAGCCGGAAGGAATTCTTTCCGGCTTTTCTGTATGGTAAATAAACGCACGGTCTTTCTAAAAAACGAAACCATTCTTCCCCTAAACTCTGTTCTTACTCATCCCTCATTTGCAAAGAGCGCATAACTCCCTCCTACCCATTCCTTATCCTTATTGTACCGGGTGCCCACCATCTTGCCTTTGCTGAGGCGGGCCAGGTTGTTTACGGGTATGGGCCTTTCAGCACCGGGCTCCCAAAAGTAGAAAGCCCTGATCTCTGCTTTGGCGCCTTCATCGGGGGTGAGGATGCAAGGTGCATAAGCCACCTTTCGTTGCAGTATCCAGTTTTCAGGATCCTGTATTTCGGCCAGCGCTTCTTGGGTAAGGTCGATGATCACACCCTGGCCTGCAAATGAAAACAAGGGCTTGGCCACATAGTTTTCGAGGTCTGCTGGCAGTTCGGGTACCTGGTTCAGGAACCAGGTTTGCGGAACGTGGGGATGGTTGATAAAAGGCAGGCTGAATTTGGAAATCCGGTAAAACCAGTTTGGGTGGGGTATCCATTGCACCTGCCACGATTTTTGAAATAGCTTTCCTTTTTCCTGCACTTCCGGTGCCTGCTGTAATAGTTCATCAAAAATCACCCGGTTATAAATGCGGCGTATGGGAATGCGCCGGCCTTCTTTTTCATACCACAGTTGGTCGCCTTCTTCGATCAGACCGGTTAAGCAAACAATGCCGATGCCCAGCAGGTCGCGGGTGGCATAAAAGTCCACCCTTGTTTTTTGCTGGTGCGGGAAAAGCTCCAGCAGTACCACCTGCTCCGGGTCTTCGTCGCCTACGATGATCTTGCGCAGCAGGTCAATATATTTTTCCTGCGTGATGCCGGGAAAGAAGGGCGTAAAACCTTCCGGCATGTGGAAGTGCTGGGCCATGATTTCCGGTACCACCAAATGCCATGCAAACAGGGTAGGGAAGGCCTGCATTTCAATTAGTTGGGGCTCCAGTTGGCCTGCGCTGTTGGTACATACGCCAAAGTCAAAACAAATAAACTGCGGATTGCCTTCATCGCCGGGAACGCGGAGGTGGGCGGGAATGGCAGCCTCGCTTTTTTCCTTGTACGCTGCGCTTAATACCACATCGAGTATGCTTTCGCACGCTGCCTGCATTTGGTTGCGAAATGGAGCCGGCACAAATACGGGTGTTTCCGCCAGCCGAAACTCCAGCTGGCCGGGATACACCTGCGACAAGGCCTTGATGTAGGCATCGTACTGCTGGCGGGAAAACTGCGCGTTGTACTGGTGGCGGATGGCTGGAATCATAGGCTAATATAGGGCAGAGGGAAAATGCAAAGTGCAAACGATCCTGTTCAACGGCTTAAAGTTGTTATTTCTTCAAAAGAAGCTTTCCGCATTGCTTAAAGCATGCTTTGCTGCGGTGGTGGAAAAAACAAATTGCTGTCATTTTTACATTTATTCTCCGGCTTTCTTATTTTCCCATTATGAAAAGAATGCTTTCATCCCTATTAACCTTGGCACTCGCCCTTTGTCTTGCCACAACCTCTTTTGCTGCCGACCGCGAGTACTATGCCATCCACATTTTTAATTACACCAGCGCCAACCAGGAGCAACAGGTAGACCGTTACCTGGAGCAAGCCTACCTGCCCGCCCTGCACCGCATGGGCATCAAACAGGTGGGGGTGTTTAAACCCATTGCCAACGATACCGCTGCCAATAAGCGCATCGTGGTGCTGGTTCCATTTAAAAAGATGGACCAGTTTACCACCCTCACCGATAAACTGGCAAAAGACCAGCAGTACCAGGAAGCAGGCAAGGGGTATTTGGATGCGGCCTATAACCAACCCAATTTCAGCCGGACGGAAACTATCCTGCTGCGTGCCTTTACTGCCAACCCCGTAATGAATAAACCTGCCCTGAAAGGTACCGTTGCCGACAAGGTGTACGAGCTGCGCAGCTACGAAGGCCCTACCGAAAAATTGTATTGGAACAAGGTGGCCATGTTCAATAAAGGTGATGAAGTAGGCCTTTTCAAACGTCTTGGCTTCAACGCTGTTTTTTATGGCGAGGTGATGGCCGGCAGCCATATGCCCAACCTGATGTACATGACTTCTTTTGAAAGCATGCAGGACCGCAACGACCATTGGAAAACCTTTGGCAACGATCCGCAGTGGAAGGCACTGACCAGCAATCCCGAGTATTCCAAGTACAGCGTATCTAAAAACGATACCTGGCTGATGCGTGCAACAGCCTATTCCGATCTGTAAGCTTTTTATCCTTAACTTTTGGTCCTCACCGGTTGCGGTGGGGACTTTTTTTGCCCACCTGCCTCAAACCATATGATTGGATATTTCCGGAAAGTTTTACTGTTGGTGTCGCTGTTGTTCCTGTTGAAAAATAGCCTGCTGGCACAGCTCTGTACCGGCAGTCTGGGCGACCCGGTGGTCAACCTTACTTTTGGCAATGGCGCCAATCCTGGCCCGCCCAGCAGTTTTACCAACATGTCGTTTTTTGCCACCGATTGCCCCAACGACGGGCAGTATACCATAAGGAGCAATACGCAGAATTGTTTTCAAAGTACCTGGCACAGCTTATTACAGGATCATACCGGCGACCCTAATGGTTATATGATGCTGGTGAATGCTTCCTTTCAGCCCAGCGATTTCTATGTGCAGAAAGTAGGTGGCCTTTGTGGCAATACCACTTACGAATTTGCAGCCTGGGTAATGAACCTGATGCGCAATGCTTCCTGCTTTGGCGGGCCAACCATCAACCCTGATCTTACTTTTTCGATCGAAACACCTACTGGTGCCGTTTTGGCTTCCCGGACCACAGGGCAAATTGCGGTGAGTGCACAGCCAAAATGGGAACAGATCGGTATGTTTTTTACCACCCCTCCCGGTACTTCTGAAGTGATTATGCGGTTGCGCAACAATGCCCCGGGCGGGTGCGGCAACGACCTGGCAATTGATGATATCACCTTCCGGCCTTGCGGCGCAAAATTAAAAACAGCTATTGAAGGGATTTCGGGCAACCGTGCAGTGTTATGTGAAGGCGCACCTACCAGTTTCCGGTTTACCGCTGCCATCACTTCCCAACTCGCCAACCCCGAAATGCAGTGGCAGGAAAGCCGCGATAGTGGCCGCAACTGGGTAAATATCCAGGGTGCGCAAACCACCACCTATACCTGGAACAATAGGCCTGCCGGCAATTACCTGTACCGGGTGCTGGTTGCCGACAGGGGTAATATCAACAGCCTTGCCTGCCGCATTGCCTCCCAGCCACTGGAGGTAAGGGTGCGGGCAAAACCCCGCATTGAACTGGTGGCGGCAACCCCGTTTTGTGTGGGCACCCGGTTGAACATCTCTGGCCGGATCAACTGGGTGGATACCAGCAATGGCACTTATAATTGGCGGCAACCCGCTGGCGGCAGCCTGGTGATGGCTCAAAAAGATTCGGGAAGTTTTTACCTGCTTCATGCCGGCAAAGTTGCCGAAGCTGCCGACTCGGGCTGGTACCGGTTGGAAGCGGTAAGTGGCGCAGGTTGCACCGCTGCCGATTCTGTTCGGATACAACTGCTGGCCCGCCCGGCTGCAAGTATCCAACTGCCCACGCTTGCCTGCCAGGGTACTACCACCGAGTTGGCTGCCACTGCTTCGCAAAACGCGGGGGCAATAGCAGGATGGCAGTGGAGCTGGCCGGGGCAAACAAGTTCAGCCCAGCGGCTAAGCCTTCGTTTTGATAGTGCAATGGCAATGGATTTCAGGCTGGTTGCTTTGGCGCAGAACGGTTGTTATTCCGATACAGCAACAGCCACCTTGGTTGTACATGCCCAACCGGTTGCAGGCTTCCTGATGCCCGAAGTTTGCCTCACCGATCCCTTTGCCCAATTCTCCAATACGTCCACCATTGCGGATGGTACCCCGTTAAGGTTTAACTGGCGTTTTGGTGACCCGGCTAATCCGGCAGCAGGGTCCACGCTTGCCAATGCGCAGTACCGTTTCAGCCGTACTGGAGTATATGCAGTTGGCCTTACGGTTACCAGTGCAGCTGGCTGTACGGCCGATACCGTGCAGCAGTTTACGGTAAATGGTGCAGCTCCCAAAGCTGGATTTTCACTGGGTACAACAGGTTTGATTTGCAGTGCCGATACAGTTGTATTAAGAAACGAGTCGACGGTAGATTTTGGCAATATTACCCGCTTGGTTATCCGGTGGAATAATAACGACAACCCTGCGGAGATGACTGTTGATGAAGCACCTTTTGCGGGGAAAACTTACCCTTTCGTTTATAGTACCCTGATGCGGGGACTGGAACAAAAGTTCACCATTCGGTTTACTGCCTATTCCGGCATCGGGTGTGTACAGGAACTGACACGCGAAATAACGGTTAACCAAAGCCCGCAGGCACTGATGACCGCCATTTCGCCCCTTTGTGCCAATGCTCCTGCTTTTGTTTTGCAACAGGGCAGCGAGCAGGGAGGGCTTTCGGGAACCGGTGTTTACCTGGGAGCAGGTGTTTCTGGTACGGACCTCTTTGATCCTTTAGTTGCAGGTGCCGGTTTGCACCCCATAGCCTACCAGTTCACCACAACGGCCGGTTGCCGCGATACGGCTGAACAAACCATACGGGTTTATCCCGTTCCGCAGGTATCAGCAGGTTCCGACCTTTCGGTGCTGGTGGGTGGGAGCATAACCCTGCAGGGCAGTGCTAATGGCAGCGGCCTACGTTACCTGTGGACACCTCCAACCGATTTGTCCAACCCCGCCGTGCTCCAGCCCCTTGCCAGGCCCCGGCAGGATCGCAGCTACCTGCTTACGGCAATCTCTCCGGATGGTTGCAGCGCTAGTGATGAAATGAAGGTAACCGTAGTAAACGAGCTTTATATACCAAATGCTTTTAGCCCCAACGGGGATGGGCTCAACGATTCCTGGCAGGTACCTTTTCTGGAGTCGGTAGCGGGAGCGGAGCTGCGGGTTTTTAACCGGTATGGCGAATTGGTGTTTTTTACCACCGGCAAAGGCCGCTGGGATGGCCGGCACAAAGGCGCTGATCTCCCTGCCGGCATTTATGTGTACCAGGTGCGCTATAATGGCCTGCTTAGAAAGGGCACTGTCATGCTGGTCCGGTAACCGCGGGGAAAAATTTTTTATTAATTGTTGATTTTGTTTGGCTTATAACTGTGCCCGCCCTATATTTGCAA
>NZ_MTFE01000010.1:3520236-3614201 GCF_001953305.1 Cnuella takakiae | reverse complement strand
CGGTAGCTCGTCGGGCTCATAACCCGAAGGTCCTAGGTTCGATCCCTAGCTTCGCAACCAAGAGCCTCCCATGTGGAGGCTTTTCCTTTTTAGCTCCTGTCTAAATACCCAACTGGTCTTTTTGAAGTAACTCTTTGTCTTCATCATTGCTTTCCCCTTCCGGCTATCTTTGCGCCCATGGATATAGTGATGTATACCGATGGCTCATCGAGGGGCAACCCAGGGCCCGGTGGTTATGGCGTAGTACTGATGGCTGGTGACAAGAAAAAGGAACTATCGGCAGGCTACCGCAAAACAACCAACAACCGCATGGAACTGCTGGCGGTGATTGCCGGCCTGGAAGCACTCAAAAGACCCGGTATGAATGTTACCGTGTACTCCGACAGCCAGTATGTGGTGAAAGCCGTTAAGGAAGGCTGGCTGAAAAAATGGATCGCTACCAATTTTGCCGGTGGCAAAAAGAACCCCGACCTATGGCGCCACTACCATACTATTTCGCAGCAGCACAACATGAAGTTTGTTTGGGTAAAAGGCCATGCCGATAACCCCTTCAACAACCGTTGCGATGTGCTGGCCACTACTGCGGCAGATGGCAAGAACCTGTTGGTGGATGAAGGGTATGAGCGGGGATTGGCGGGTTAGTTGTTGCAATTGCTGCAAACAAATAAATGGCTTTACCCTATAACCCCTTTCTTGCCGAACTTGCTACGGTATCTTAAATTTCAGCCGCAGGAATAAGATGAGGATGCCAATATAAATGCGGCAAGACTAAGCTAAAAGCTTACTGTATACGACCTTTTAACCAAAATATAAAAAAGCAAAACCCCGCTGAAGCGGGGTTTTGTTATGCTGGAAAGTAAAATGCTTAAGCCAGTTTGGGTGCCTTTTGCTGTGATAACGCATAGCTGCCAAAAAGCAGGGCGCAAAAGAACAGGTCGCCAATGAGCAGGTTGCCGTACGAGTTGGCAAACAGGCCATACTCGCGGTAAAAAGCCAGGCCGTCGGCATAGGTCAGCAGCAAACCCTGGAAGGTTTTGGGGTGGTGGTAGCCACCGCCGCCGAGCCATACGGTAAAGTTGGAAGCCAGGAAAAACAACAGCGAGCCACTAATGCTGAAGCCGGCAATATTGCGCACATTGATCTTCTTCATGCCAAAGCCAAAAACGGTAAGACCTGCAAACAACAGGTAGTTAACCCACTGTCCTGCGTAAAAGCCGGGCGTTTCGGTAAGGCCGTTCAGGAACAGTACCTGGTACAATACATCGGAAAGGAGCATGGATGCCAGGGGCAGCACAAATGCCAGCTTCTTGTCGGCGATGATGGCACCACCAAAAATAGCCATGGCAATCTGCGGCGCAAATCCAAGCGGACGGCCATCCCAAATACGATAAAGCGAGGCAACCAGGATCAACAGGCCAAGGGCAGTCCAGGTGGAGCGATTGAGTTTCATGTTTCAGTTATTTTATCCGGCAGGGGGCAAAATTAGGTAAGAAAGCTATTGCGCCGAAACCTGTTTTTGCGGCACGGCCGCGCGGAACAACTCGGTGGCGCTTGCGCCCTGTAAGGTGTAGTGGGTACCTGCGCTTACCAAAGCAGCGCTGCCTTGGGGAATATCCAGCTCGGTGTCGCCTGCTTTTACCGTAGCGCGCCCATGCAATACCAGCAGTATCTCGGCGCTTGTGGCAGTTGCTGCAACAGGATTGCCTTCCAGTTGGTATTGATAGAGTTCAAACTCCGGGGCCGGTACCGAAAACTGGATTTCCTCCTCTTCTGATGCATGGGCACCCAGCACCATGGGAATGGTTTCCTCGTAGCGAACATGTTTGAGCAGTTCGGCAACGTCGATATGCTTGTCGGTAAGACCGGCACGAAGCACATTGTCTGAGTTGGCCATCAGCTCCACATTTTGTCCTTCCAGGTAGGCGTGGGGGAGGCGGGCCTGTTGGAAGATACCCTCGCCCTTGCGCAGGTGTACCAGGTTGAAGAGGTAGATAGAAAAAATTCCCCGGTCGATATTGCCGTCCTTACAATAGGTTTCGGCGGCACGTGCTGTCCAGAAGTCTTCCTGCTTTTTCAATAACTCGCCATTGTGGTAAAGGGGCAGCACCCGGTCGACCACAGGTTGTAAGATGGCATTCACTTCTTCCTGGGGCAGGGTCATCACCTTGCGGTAAAGGCCTTCATACCCGTTCTGGTCAAATTCGGCAACAAGGAATTCAAATTCCGGCACCGACTCCAGCACTTCACGCAGCAGGGCGGGCGACTTAAAGCCATGGAGCAGCCAAAAGTCGGACAGGGCTACCATCAGCTCGGGTTTGTGGTTATCGTCTTTATAGTTGCGGTGTGCGGCATTAGCCGGAATACCTGCCGCATTTTCCCGGGCAAAACCTTCCTGGGCCGAAGGAATATCCGGGTGTACCTGTATGGACAACATTTGGCGCACATCCAGCACTTTCAACAGGTAGGGCAGGCGGCCAAAATCAGCAAAAGCCTGTTGGCCCAGCACGGTTCCTTGGTATTGTTCGATAAACTTGTTAAGCGCATACTGGTTTCCGTTAACCGACACCTGCGCAGGATGATTGGGGTGTGCTCCCAGCCAGTATTCGGCGCAGGGTTGTTGGTCAGCGTTGGGCTGTTGCAGCAATTGGGGGATATAGGAAAAGCCGCCCCAGCTATAATGCTGAACAATGCCTTTGAGCGGGAAGATGCCTTGTAAAGGGTGCATTTGGTTTGTATTTTGGCGGTCAAATATAGCCATGGCAGTGCACAATCAGCGGGGAAAGGAGGGGGAGCAGCTGGCCGTTGACTTTCTCCTGCAAAAAGGGTTTAGCATGCTCCACCGCAACTGGACCTGGGGTCACCTTGAAGTGGATATCATTGCACTTAAAGGCGAAGTGCTCCATTTCATAGAAGTTAAGCTCCGCAATTCTAACCGGTTTGGTTACCCCGAACAAAGCGTGGGCAAACAAAAACTACGCTTTCTGATGCGTGCCGCCGACCAGTACCTCCAGCTCAATAAACAATACCGCAAAATCCGTTTCGACATCGTAGCCATTACCGCACCTGCAGGAGCGGAGCCGGAAATATTTTTTATTGAGGATGTTTACTTGTAAAAAGTTTGGATTTGGGAGTTGTTGATCTGGCGTCACCCTTTAAAGGCTAAATATGTTGGAAGGTGCAAAGGATATTTGTTCCTAACAGACTTTTGTCATGCTGACGAATGTCAGCAGCTCATTTACATGCGATACACTTTTATAGCATACCAGGCCTTAATCTGTTCCCGCCTCTTACGCTTCTCTTCTAACCCCAACGCTTAACTCCAAACCCCCAACACCAAACATATTCCCCACCTTTGCCAACCAACCCAAAACAAAAAAACAAAAACCAGATCAACCCCTCATGTGGGAACCCTATAAAAAAGGATTTAAAGCTTACCTGCAACTGGAACGTTCGCTTGCCGAAAATTCGGTAGAGGCATACCTCGCCGACCTGGACAAGTTGACGGCATACCTGGCGGTGCAGGGGCAGGCAAAGAGCCCTGATGCTGTTGTGCTGGAAGACCTGCAGGTTTTTGTCCGCTGGGTGGCAGAGTTGGGTATGACCCAAAGTTCGCAGGCCCGCATTATCTCGGGCATCCGGACTTTTTACCGCTACTGCCAGCTGGAGGAAATCACCAACAACGATCCCACGCTTTTGCTGGAAGCGCCCAAGCTCCAACGCAAGCTGCCCGATGTGCTTTCTTTTGCAGAAATCGAAGCCATCATGGACCAAATTGACCGGAGCACCCCCGAGGGTGAACGCAACCGCGCCATCCTGGAAGTGCTGTATGGCTGCGGGCTGCGGGTGAGCGAACTGGTGGAACTGAAACTATCCCACCTCCACCTGGATGTGGGTTTTATACGGGTGATTGGCAAGGGCAATAAGGAAAGACTGGTGCCCATCGGCGACAGTGCCATCAAGCACCTGGACATCTATTGCAACAGCATCCGCCGGATGGTACCCATACAGAAAGGAGAAGAGGACCTTGTTTTCCTGAACCGGCGCGGCAAAAGGCTAACGCGGGTAATGATCTTCCTGATCCTGAAAGACCTGGTAGCAAAGGCCGGTATCAACAAGAATATTTCACCGCACACCTTCCGCCATTCTTTTGCCACCCACCTTGTGGAAGGTGGCGCTGACTTGAGAGCGGTGCAGATGATGCTGGGGCATGAAAGCATTACCACTACCGAAATATACACGCACTTGGACCGGGAGTTTCTACGGAGTACGCTGCAGGCTTTTCACCCTGGGTATGGTAAGTAAGTCCGAATGATGCTTTAACATGGGGTCACAGTTGAAGGAACCTTCTGTTGATGAAATGAATTGTTGTTAAATACAACTACGATACTGTGAAGGCAGCATAAGATGTACTTAGCCACATCCATAAACAAAAGGATTGCCTGGGTAGCAATCCTTTTGTTTATAAAGCTTTGGTACAACTATTTAGTACCACTGGGATGAATATATTGTTCCTGTTCTTACCAGGGGCTTTCTTCTGTTGCGTCTTCTATATCGTTACTGTAAAATTTCCCAGTCGGCGCATGTTCGTCTGTCAGGGTATGTTTGATAATAAAGCTTGCTGCACTTTCAACTGTTCCCGGGCCACTGAACTGGTTAAATGCTGTTGCGGTATAGCCGGGATCAATTGCATTTACCTTGAATGGCAAGTCTTTCAATTCATGGGCAAGAACAATTGTATAAGCATTTAATGCTGCCTTCGAGCAAACATAGCTTACTGGCTTTACCTGGTAATATTTCCAGCTGGGGTCTGCATGTCCGGTAAGGGAGCCAAGCCCGGAAGTGATATTACTAATCCTGGGGCTATCTGATTTTTTAAGCAGTTCCAAAAAAGCCTGCGTAACATGGATGACGCCAAAAAAGTTGGTGTCAAACACCTCCTGGATGCCTTCGGCCGGTGCATCCATCGCTTGTTGTGGATACGCCCCGCTTATCCCGGCATTGTTAATCAGAATATCCAGTTTTCCCTGTTCTTTTTCAATGATGTTTTTTGCAGACAGGATCGATGCCGGGTTGGTAACATCTATTTCAATTGCTTGTACATGCTCCAGGCCCTTTTCCTTTAGTGCTTGCGCTGCTGTTGCTCCTTTTTCGAGTGAGCGGCTGCCCAGGTAAACAAACAGGCCCCGCTCAAGCAATTGCTTTGCAGTTTCCAGTCCAATACTTCTGTTAGCGCCGGTAATTAATACTGATTTCATTTTTTGTTTTTATTGGTACAAACATCCCATTCTAAAAAATGAAACAACTTGCCATTTGGCAAAAAGAAAATTAGCGGATGTTTTTCCTGATCCTGCTCAATGAAGACTGGGTGATACCTAAATAGGAGGCCAGGTAAGAAAGGGGAACCCGGTTGGCAATGGTTGGAAATTTTTCAAGAAAACTAAGGTAACGTGTAGTAGCGTCTTCAGATACCAAAGGGCTTCTCCGGTCAACTTTCTGCAGCAGGGCCTTGGAAATTATTTTGTGCACTATTGCGTCCCATCCTACAATGGTGTTCAATAAATCCTGCCAGTCATGCCTGGAAAAAGTAAGAACAGTACAGTCTGTAACAGCCTGCACGTAGGAGGATGATGGAATTTGGTTATCGAAACTTTCCAGGTCTACTACCAGGTTGTTTTCTTCAATGAAATACTTAGTGATTTCTTCGCCTTTGTTGTTGTAATAGCAAACACGCAAAACGCCCGCTACAATAAAACCTACCTGCCGGGCAATCTTTCCTGCTTCCGAAAAATAGGCATCCTTTGAAAGTGATAATTCAGTTGCCTTGCTGGATATCAAATCAATTTGGTGGTGGTTGAGGTTGCCAAACTTCAGGATGTAATCAATAAACGCTTTCATGCATGTAATTTGGTGAAAGTAGTTTTATAGCATTTGTCATTTGGTAAAAAATGTCGGGTCAAGCAGTTTTGGCTCAGGAGTTTTCCACACATAGACCTACACTTTTTCTGTTCGGACTATTTAAGGTTTCCAAACAGGCAGCTCCGCTATCTCCACCAACCTGCCCTCCACCTTTTGCCAACCTCTTGTCTCTGTTCCATTCGTAATAACCAGGTAGGGAACAGGGATGGTAATATTGTACCGAAGCACTTGCTCCAGGACGGGTTGGTTCAGATTGATGGTAGTGGCTTTGCATTCAATCAGCATCCAGGGTTGGTGGTTGGCGTCAAATACCAGCAGGTCGAACCGGCGCTTCATGCCATTGAGGAGTAATTCTTTTTCGATAGCTACCATGGCGGCGGGGTATTGGAGCACCTGCAATAGGTACTGCACAAAGTTCTGGCGCACCCATTCCTCCGGGCTCAGGCGGAGCCACTGTTTGCGCAGGGCATCAAATATTTGCTGCTGCCCTTGTTCTTTGCGGATGCGGAACTGCGGTTCGGGAAAGGCCACGGCGATCATCGGGCAAAGGTGCGGAAACTTAGGGTTGGAAAGGAGCGGAGCAGGCTTGTTATCGGTTTTTAGTTTTTGGTTTTTGGCCACTGCTCAAGGGCAAGGCTTTTTTTTCGACCACCTGAACCAACTTCCAACTTCCAGCTTTCCCGTCTTTCCTGTCTTTCCCGTCTTCCCCCGATTATCTTAGCTTTGCCCCGAATATGAAGACTAAAGACGATATCGTACGCAACTGGTTACCGCGGTATACCGGTGAACAACTCGAGAACTTTGGAAAGTATATTCTCCTGACCAATTTCAGCAACTATGTAAAGATGTTTGCCGAATGGAATGGCGTGGAAGTGGTAGGCTGGGACAAGCCCATGCAATGCGCCACAGCAGGCGGCATTACCATCATCAACTTCGGTATGGGTTCGCCCACTGCAGCTACCGTAATGGACCTGCTTACGGCCATCAACCCTGAAGCAGTGCTCTTTTTGGGTAAATGTGGCGGACTTAAAAAACGCAACAAACTCGGCGACCTGATCCTGCCCATTGCGGCTATCCGAGGTGAGGGTACATCCGACGACTATTTCCCCGAAGAAGTTCCCGCACTTCCTGCTTTCGCCCTCCAGAAAGCCATTTCTACCACCATCCGCGATTACGAAGTGGACTATTGGACCGGCACCGTATACACTACCAACCGCAGGGTATGGGAGCACGACGAAGAGTTTAAGGAATACCTTAAAAAGGTACGGGCATACGCCATCGATATGGAAACGGCAACCATCTTCATGGTGGGTTTTGCCAACCGCATTCCTACCGGCGCCCTGCTGCTGGTGAGCGACCAGCCCATGACACCAGAAGGTGTAAAGACGGAAGAAAGTGACCGCAAGATTACTTCCCAATACGTGGAGCGTCACCTGAAAATTGGTATCGACTCCCTGAAGCAACTGATCAACAACAGTGTAACGGTTAGGCACCTCCGCTTTTAAACCTGGCTAAGGCCTTATTGTGGTATTTGAAAGGCTATTGGAACAGCAAAGCAGTTCGTACAGGACTGCCCACTGTTTGTTGCCGTTTTGTTTTTCGACTTTTTACTTTTCCCAAACCCCACCATGATGAAACTCCTGCTCCTTGGGGTGGCAGCCCTTGCGGTTACTGCCACGCCACCTGCCTGTAACCGAAACAAGCAGTCAACCTGTTTTAAGGCACGTATGGAAGACCGTGGTATGTGCGGCAATTTCACCATTTCAGTACTGGAAGGTCAATTGGAAGGCACAGAGGCCAGCTGGACAAACGAACAAACGGGAAAGGTTTATACAAATGTATTTCGGCCTGCCAATCCCTGCGGCATACCCGAAGGCATTAAGAATGGCGACACCTTTTACTTCACCCTCGACACGAGAAAGGTGGAAGATTGCACCCATTGCATGGCCTTTTATCCCGCACCTGCAAGCCGCATCAATATCCGGGTACAGGAAGGACCCTGCAGCGGTAAGTAAACGCTGGGGCCATTTGAATAATTTAAAGCCATGCGAAGAAGCGCATGGCTTTTTTGTTAGTTTTCCATTTGGCAGCAGCAACCCGTTGTAATCAATGGTTCAATGTTTTCAGGAGATTTTATGGCACCATCAGCTAAAACACCCTTGCTACAGATCAGGGATCTTTCCATAGGCTTTGCCAGTGTAGGGAAGCTGTTGCCGGCCGTAACCACACTGAACCTGGAGGTTTACCGCGGCGAAATCCTAGCCCTGGTAGGAGAGTCTGGTTCGGGTAAAAGCATCACCGCTCTTTCGGTGCTTCAACTGTTGCCCCAACCGCCAGCCTTGTATACCGGTGGCGCCATACTGTTTGGGGAAACGCAGCCAATAAACCTCCTGGCACATCCCCGCATGGAAGCACTCCGGGGCAATCGCATCGGCATGGTGTTCCAAGAGCCTATGAGTGCGCTCAACCCCGTTATGACCTGTGGTCGCCAGGTGGCAGAAGTGCTGGTGCGCCACAAAAAAATCAGCAGCAAACAGGCGAGGCTGGAGGCCATTTCCTGGCTGGGAAAAGTGCAGATACCAGGTCCCGAAGCTGCTTATGACAAATACCCGCACCAGATGAGCGGCGGCCAAAAACAAAGGGTGATGATTGCCATGGCCATTTGCTGCAAACCCGACCTGCTGATCTGCGACGAGCCTACCACGGCACTTGATGTTACGGTTCAAAATGAAATCCTGCTGTTGCTTTCCGAACTCCAGCAGGAGTCGGGAATGGGTGTGCTCTTTATCACCCACGACCTTGGAGTGGTACGGCAGATCGCACACCGGGTAGCCATCATGTACCGCGGAAAGTTGGTTGAAACCGGCAGTACCGGGGCAGTGTTCAACAACCCCCAACAGGCATATACCCGTGCATTGCTGGCCTGCCGCCCCTCGGCGCAGCAACCCGGCACACGCCTGCCGGTAGTGGCCGACTTTTTAGAAAAGCATCAAGTTCAGGAAGTCCCGTTGCAGGTAACAAAAATGAAAGCTACAGGCAAGGTGCTCGCCCAAGTGAAGGATTTGGTAGTACGCTATACCATCGCCCGTAATATCTGGGGTAAAGCCACGCGGCAGTTCCAGGCGGTGGATGGGGTAAGCTTTGAATTGTTGCAGGGTGAAACCCTGGGGCTGGTAGGGGAGTCGGGTTGTGGCAAAACTACGCTGGGCCGTACCCTGTTGGGACTGGAGCAGCCATCGGAAGGAAGCATCTGCATTAATGGCAGGGATATCACCCGGTTCAATAAGCAGGAATGGAAAGGGTTCCGCAAAGCGGTGCAACTGGTTTTCCAGGATCCTTTTGCGGCCCTCAATCCCCGCCTCACCATTGGCGATGCACTGGCCGAGCCGCTCCAGCTTTCCGGTAATTTCCTGCAATCACAATCGAGGGCTAAAAGAGTGCGGCAATTGCTCGATTTGGTACAACTTCCCGCGGATGCTGCCCGCCGCTACCCGCATGAGTTTTCGGGCGGGCAACGCCAGCGGATCGTAATTGCCCGGGCGCTGGCAACCGAACCGGGTTTGCTGGTGTGTGATGAATCTGTGTCTGCACTGGATGTGAGCGTTCAGGCGCAGGTGCTCAACCTCCTGAATGACCTCAAAGCGGAGCTGGGGCTAACCTTACTTTTTATCTCCCACGACCTTTCAGTAGTGCGCTACATCAGCAACCGGATTATGGTGATGCAGGCCGGCCGCATCGTGGAAAGCGGCGATGCGGCAACCGTCTTTACCAACCCGCAACATGCCTATACCCGGCAACTGCTGGCAGCAGTACCAAAGATTTAGATCCCGCAGACAAGAAGTCGCAAAGAGTGCATGATGTAAAAGGAATTTCTAAAAATCTTCAAATGCAAAACTCCATTGCCCCTTTGCGCCTCCGCGTCTTTGCGAGCAAAAGCCTGCCTACCTTAAGCGTTTCCCATTAAGCGCCAAAAGAAATTTTTCGATACTACACGCATGCAAATGCCGATGCTGCATTTTTGCAATGTATTTGTACCCACCATTTAATCTCAATACCGATGACAAGCTTTAAGTCCATCATGGCCGCGCTGCTGTTAACCGCTACTGCCGGTCTCTCTACGCAGGCCCAAAGCAATAGTGAGGCAAACCTTCAATCGCCTCCGCGCAACATTGTAAAGTTTAACCTTGCAGGCCTTGCAGCCCGCAACTA
The DNA here is from genome assembly GCF_001953305.1 of Cnuella takakiae. GTDB lineage: Bacteria > Bacteroidota > Bacteroidia > Chitinophagales > Chitinophagaceae > Flavisolibacter > Flavisolibacter takakiae. The sequence continues at coordinate 3,604,076 of NZ_MTFE01000010.1, read as the reverse complement.
CCAGCTGCAGTACGAACGGGTGCTGTCCCGCCGTATATCCCTGGCACTCAGCTACCGTACCATGCCCAAGGGTTCGGTGCCCTTTAAATCGAAGCTGCTGAACCTGGTAGATGACCAGAACTTTACCGATGCTGTTACCAACCTGGAAATAAGCGGTACCGCCCTCACTCCTGAAGTGCGCATTTACCTCGGCAAAGGTTATGGCCAGGGTTTCTACATCGCGCCTTTTTACCGCAATGCCAGCTTTGATGCTACCGGCGCTAAAATCAGTTTCGAAACATTGCCCGGTAAGGAAGAAAGCATTTCTCTTGCCGGTAAAACCAAGACCAACAGCGGTGGTATCCTCTTTGGTGCCCAGTGGGGATTGGGTAAGCATGTAAGCCTCGACTGGTGGATTCTTGGTCCCCACATTGGCACAGGCAAAGCCGACCTGGTAGGCGTACCCAGCAAAACCCTGACTGCCTACGAGCAGGAACGTTTGCGCCAGGAACTGGATAATATGGACTTCCCCCTGAAGAATGTTTCCTATACCGTTGGCCCCAACCGGACAGACGTGAAGCTGGATGGCACCCTGGGTGGTGTTCGTGCCGGCTTGTCGCTGGGTGTACGGTTTTAATCGCTACACATAGTGTCAAATAAAAGCCCCTAAGCGTAATCGCTCAGGGGCTTTTATTTAGAAAAGACAATTCCCTTTAAAGGCATCCAAATCAATTAAGGTCGCACGCATCTGTGGTTACACCTGGAACACTCCTGTTTTAAAAGTTTCCATATGTGGCTGATGGTTGGCAGCTTCAATACCTGCTGCAATTACTTTCCGCGTATCAGCCGGGTCAATAATTTCATCTACCCATAACCGGGCTGCGGCGTAGTAGGGAGCGGTTTGGGTTTCGTACCGGCCCTTGATCTCGTTGAGCAGGGCGGCTTCTGCCTCAGGAGTAATTTCCTGGCCCTTGGCTTTGAGTCCTGCAACCTGGATTTGCAATAAAGTTTTGGCAGCCTGCTCGCCACCCATCACGGCAATTTTCGCCGAAGGCCAGGCATAGATGAAACGCGGGTCAAAGGCCTTACCGCACATGGCATAGTTGCCGGCGCCATAGGAATTGCCTACGATGATGGTGATCTTGGGTACAACGGAGTTGGCTACCGCATTAACCAGTTTGGCGCCATCTTTTATGATGCCCGAGTGCTCGCTGCGGCTGCCCACCATAAAGCCGGTAACATCCTGCAAAAACACAAGCGGTATTTTTTTCTGGTTGCAGTTGAGGATAAAACGGGCAGCCTTGTCGGCGCTGTCGTTGTAAATAACACCGCCCATCTGCAGCTCGCCTTTTTTGTTCTTCACCATTTTTCTTTGGTTGGCCACTATACCTACCGCCCATCCTTCAATGCGGGCATAGCCACACACAATGGTCTTGCCATAATCTTCCTTGAACTGGTCGAAACTGCCGGCATCTACAATGCGTTCAATCACCTGCACCATGTCGTAGGGCTTGTTGGCTTCGGGTGATACCAGGCCGTAGAGTTCCTGTACATCGTATTGTGGCGCCACCGCCTGTGCGCGGTCGAAACCCGCTTTTTGCTGGTGCCCCATTTTGTCTACGATACGCCTGATGGCATCGAGGGTTTCGGTTTCAGTGTCAAACTTATAATCGGCAATACCTGATATCTCGGTATGGGTAACAGCACCACCCAGGGTTTCGGTATCTATATCCTCGCCAACGGCGGCTTTTACCAGGTAGGGACCTGCAAGAAATATTGAGCCTGCGCCATTTACCATCAGGGTTTCATCACTCATGATGGGCAGGTAGGCGCCACCCGCCACGCAGGCTCCCATTACTGCGGCTATCTGCACGATACCAGCGGCGCTCATCCGGGCATTGTTGTAAAACATCCGGCCGAAGTGTTCTTTGTCAGGAAATATTTCGTCCTGCAGGGGCAGGTATACACCCGCACTGTCTACGAGGTAGATTACAGGTAAGTTGTTTTGCAAAGCAATTTCCTGCATCCGCAGGTTCTTTTTGCCGGTGATGGGAAACCAGGCGCCTGCTTTCACCGTCTGGTCGTTGGCAACGATGAGGCACAACCGTCCGCTTACATAGCCCATACCGGCAACCGTACCACCGGCGGGGCAGCCGCCATGTTCGGCATACATTTCATAGCCGGCAAAGGATCCCAATTCCAGGAATTCTGTGTTCTTGTCCAATAGGTAAGCAATCCGTTCGCGGGGGGTAAGCTTGTTCTTTTCTTTTTGTTTGGCAATAGCTTTTGGTCCGCCACCCTGGTGAATTTTTTCCAGTCGCTCTAACCTCTGCTCCAGCAATCGTTTCATAAATTAGGGTTATTTAACAAAGATAGGGGGCAGTAATAGTAAAGATTTTTGCCTCGCGTAGCCTAAGTCTTTACTTTTACCGGATGCTGCACCCTGAAGCGATCGAAACCTGTGCCGCCGTACTGAAGCGCCAAACCCAGGCGCAACACCAGCTAGCGGAAACGACCATGATGCCCCTGATACATCAGGCAACCAGTAGCACCAGCTATGCCCGTCTGCTCAAAGGGATGTATGGCTTCTACCAACCGCTGGAGGAACAGATCGCTCCTTTTTTGCCCCGTATCAATTTTCCACTTCCCGTCTCCAACCGTGCCCATCACATCCTCACCGATTTACAGGTACTAGGCGTAAACGGAATGATACCCCTGAGTACCCAACTTCCTTTAATTGAAAGTCCCCTGCAGGCCCTTGGTGCTTTGTATGTGCTGGAAGGTTCGGCCCTTGGTGGTCGCATCATTGCACGCATGCTCCGTAAACAGGATTCGCTTCCCGATAATGCTTTCCATTTCTTTGAAGGACACCAGGAAAATACCGGCGCTCACTGGCAGGCCTTTATCCGCCATCTGAACCAGTTTGCCGTCACAACCCCAGACATCGAAAAAGTAAGTGGGGCTGCCAACGAAACTTTTGCAGCACATACCCGCTGGATGAAAACAGTATAGCATGATGAACAACACCCTTCCCAACTACGACGCAACCTTTTGCGGCAAACTTCCCCTGCATCAAACCAACTTGATCCAGCCACACGGCTTCCTCTTTGTGATGGATGCCGCCACCCTGGAAGTTTTGCAGGTAAGTGATAATATTTCCGGACTGGTGGGCCAGGGAGCCACCGACCTGGTGGGTAAACCTTTTGGTGCCTTGTTGGATTCGGCTACCCTTGAAAGTTTGCAGCAACTGCTGCAGCAAACACCCGTGGTAAAGCAGCCGCTGGGTATGGGGGTACTGGGTGAAAACGGGGTGCAAAACTGTTCGGCGCTGATGCACCAAAAAGATGGTCTGTTGTTCATCGAACTGATCGATCCAGCTCTTGCTGATGGTAAGGGCCGCAGTTTCCTGGATGTTTACCAGGACCTGCGCAACCTGGTGCACGACATGGGTACCTGCGACGATATCTCTTCCTTTGCAGCCGTTGTGGCCCGCGAGCTGCGCCGCATCAGCGGGTTCGACAAAGTGATGGTTTATTCCTTTGATGCCGATTGGCATGGTACCGTTATCGGTGAGGAAAAGGAGGCGGGAATGGATGCTTATTTGGGTCTTCGTTTTCCTGCATCAGATATCCCAAGGCCGGCACGGGAGCTTTACCTCAAAAATCCTTACCGCTATATCCCCGACAGCAGGTACCAGCCAGTGCGGCTTTACCCTTTGCTCAACCCGCTCACCCATGCGCTTACCGACCTGTCGGGTTGCGACCTGCGGAGTGTGGCGGGTGTGCACCTCGAGTACCTGAAAAATATGGGTGTAGGTGCTTCCCTTTCCCTGCGTTTGGTACACAATGGTCAATTGTGGGGCTTGATTTCCTGCCACCACCGCACCGCCCGTTTCTTTTCTTTTGAGGAGATGGGTGTTTTTGAACTGCTGTCCGACCTCGTTTCCGCGCAGCTCAGTATCCTGCTGAACAAATTAGGCGGCGCCAAATACCAGGGATTGCAGGACCGGCTGACTAAACTTGTACCGGTATTGCACGATGCCGACAACCTGAACCAAACTATGGAAAGCAGGGCCGAAGACATACGCGAACTGCTGGGAGCCAGTGGTATTGCCTACAATGTAAACGGGCACATACATGCAGCAGGTGCCGTTCCCGACGCCAACGACCTGCACCGGCTTTTTTACTGGCTCCAGGTGCAGTCGCCGCAAAGCCTGGTACATAAACCCTCACTTCCTGCAGTGTTTGAAGAAGCCGCCGATTTTGCTGCTGTGGGCAGTGGGATGCTGGCCCTTCCGGTGGTGCCTGAAAGAGGACAGTTTGTAGTGGCCTTCCGCCCCGAATTCATCGAAGAAGTAGCATGGGGCGGCAACCCGCACGAAGCACTTCAGCTGGAGGCCGATGGTAAGACCTACCACCCCAGGCATTCCTTTTCCGTATGGAAACAAACAGTGCAGCATACTGCCAAACCCTGGTCAACCGAAGAGCTGGCCATTGCCGAAGCATTCAGAAATGTATTGACAAGCGTGGCATTACGCCGGATGCATCACTGATTTCCCTACCTTGCACAAACGTATACGAAACGAATCCCAACAATGCACCCTGAACAAAGCCCTGGTTTGTTCGTGGTTGCCCTTGGCGCCTCCGCCGGAGGTCTTGAGGCCATCCATGATTTTTTTGACCATACCCCACATTCGGATAATTTGTGTTTTGTCATTATCCAACATCTTTCCTCCGATCACAAAAGTTTATTGGTAGAACTTGTAGCCAAGCACACCCATATGCAGGTGCTGGAAGCCAAGCATGGAGCGGAAGTGTCGCCGGGTTGCGTGTATGTTATTCCAAACGATAAACTCTTAAGTATTGCAGGTGGCAAATTGCAGCTGCGCGAAAAAGACCAGGAGCGTGGTCCCAATCTGGCCATCGACCATTTCCTTTTCTCCCTTGCCCTCGACGCCGGCGAATCGGCCATTGCACTGATCTTGTCGGGTACAGGCTCCGATGGTATGCGGGGCGGTGGCGCGATCAGGGAAAGGGGCGGGCTGGTGCTGGTACAGGACCCCGCCACGGCCAAATTCGATGGTATGCCCCTCAGTGCTATTCAGGCAGGTATTGCCGATGCGGTGCTGCAACCTTCGGAAATGGCAGCCGCTATTTACAGCCACCTGGAACAAATGGAAGGCGAAAGCGTACAGCCCCAGGTGTCCCAAACCGATTTGTCCAATATTTTAAGTACCGTTCACGAAAGCACGGGCTATGATTTCCGGCAGTACAAGCCGGCTACCATCCTCCGTCGTATTTCGCGTCGCATGGCCAATACCCGCTCCGGCAGCCTGGCGCAGTATGCCCTGTTGTTGCAGGAAAACAGGGAAGAGCCCAAACAACTTGCCCGCGAGTTTTTTATTGGTGTTACTTCCTTTTTCCGCGACCAGGATGCCTTCCAGGTTTTAAGGGAAGATATCCTGCCCCGCATTTTTGAAAACAAAGACACCGGCGAAGCCATCAAGATATGGGTTACCGCCTGCAGCACCGGCCAGGAGGCCTACTCCATGGCCATCATGGTAAATGAATACCAGCGTGAGCAGGGCCTTTCGCGGGAAGTGAAAATCTTTGCTACAGATATCGACGAAAGGGCCATTGAAGTAGCTGCCAAGGGCCGCTATCCGGCTGAAGCCATCAAGGCGCTGCCACAGCATATAAAGGACCAGTACTTTATATCGCAGGATGGCGTGGTGATCATCATGCCCAATATCCGCAAGCAGATCGTTTTTGCCAAACACAATATTCTCAAGGACCCGCCTTTTATCCGCAATGACCTTGTTACCTGCCGTAACCTGCTGATTTACCTGAATTCAAAGTTGCAGGAAGGGGTAATGGGTACGCTCTATTTTTCGCTGTTGCAGGGTGGCTACCTTTTCCTTGGCCCAAGCGAAAACCCTTCGGTGCTGAGCCCCGAGCTGGAGGAAGTAAACTCCCGCTGGAAAATTTTCCGCAAAAAAGGCGGCAGTACCCGCTACCAGCACCATAATGATGGTCGCTATGCCAAACGCAATACCGGTACATCGGACTTGCGCCAGCAAAAGACCCCCGTCGTTTCGCCCCTGGGGACTGATTTTGCCAAAAGCCTCGCCGAAGATTTTGGCTTTGCCGCCATTTATGTAAATGACCAGTACGAGGTAAAAGAAGTACTGGGCGAATTCAGGCGCTACCTTTCACTGCCCGAGCGGCTGGTGAACCTCAATATCCTCCGCATGGTGCCCGTTGAACTTTCGGGCATGCTCAGTTCGGCATTCAGGAGGGTGGTTAGGGAAAAAAATAAGCTGATTTTCCGCAATACCCGCATCAACGTTGATGGTGTACTTAAGTCTTTTCATATTTCGGTACACCCGCCGGCAGAAGGCACCAACTATATCCTGATTGTGCTCGGTGAAATGAACACCGTGGAAGGCCGCAGCAGTGATGGCAATCCCTTGTTGCACCGGGATGAATATGTACAGGAACTGGAGGAAGAACTAAAGGAAACCCGCCTCAACCTGCAGATGGCTGTGGAGGGGCTGGAAACAACCAATGAAGAACTGCAATCGGCCAATGAGGAACTTCAGTCGGCCAACGAAGAACTGCAAAGCAGTAACGAGGAACTACAGTCACTGAATGAAGAACTGCATACCCTCAATACCGAACACCAGGTGCGCATCCGCGAGCTGAAGCAACTCAACGATGACCTGGACAATTATTTCCGCAGCACCGAAATCGGCCAGATTTTCCTGGATGCCCAACTTAATATCCGCAAGTTCAACCCGGCGGCCACGCAAATGGTCAATGTTATTGAAAGCGATGTTGGCCGGCCTATTGGTAATATTTCCACCAATATCCGCTATGCGGATCTGCAACAGGAAATAGAAGCCGTGGTGCAGAGCGGCACTGCGCTGGAGCGGGAAGTGGAACTGACCAACGGCACCTGCTGCCTGCTGAAAATATTACCCTACCTCCGCCACGACAAACAGCGCGACGGTGTGGTGGTGAGCTTTGTTGATATTACCGCTATCCGTAAGCTGGATACTATCATCAAGGGGGTGTTTGATACCATCACCAGCGGCTTGCTGGTGTTTGAAGCCCAGCGTGAAGGAGACCGCATTGTGGACTACCGTTGTACCGCTGCCAACAGTGCCGCCTCAGAAATGATGAGCGGTACAAGCAAATCGTTACAGGGCATGTTGCTCAATAAAGACCTGCGTAAACTGCAGGCTTTGCGCCTGGAGGATAAACTGAATGATGTGGTAAGTACGGGTCACCCGCTACGAATGGAAGTGTGCATGCAGGTGCAGCAGGGTTTGCAATGGTATAACCTGGTGGTGAACAGGCTCAATGACGGCCTGATCATGGCTTTTACCAATATCACTTCGCTGAAGGAGTCGGAAGAAAAGCTGCGTACCAACTACAACGAACTGCTTCGCACCAAGGAGTCGCTGAAAGAACTCAATACCAACCTGGAACAAAAGGTACAGGACCGTACCCGCGATCTTTCGCAAAGCGAGGAGCGCTTTCGCCTGGTGGCCGGCGCTACCAACGATGCCATTTGGGATTGGGAGTTTGCAGAAAACCGCATTTGGTGGAGCGATAGTTTTTATGCGCTTTTTGGTTACGATCCGGATGATATTGCTGTTCATACCGCGCACCACCGGATGGAGCAGGTTCACCCCGATGACCGGCAGGCGGTACAAAAAGGTATCTATGGAGTGATCAACTCGGGCGGCCTCATGTGGAGCCAGGAATATCGTTTCCGCAGAAAGGATGGGTCCTACGCGGTTATACTAGACCGTGGTACTGTAATGCAGGATGAGTGGGGCGTGCCCTACCGCATGCTGGGTGCCATGATGGATATTACTGCCGACTCGGTAAACCGCAAACTGTTGGAGGAAAAAAATGTGGCATTGGAAAAGCTGATCCGGGAGTTCAGCTTTGTTACCGACTTTATGCCGCAGATGGTATGGGCAACCAGGCCCGACGGATACCACGACTTTTTTAACCGCCAATGGTACGCATATACCGGCCTGAGCTTTGAACAAACCCAGGCGGACGGCTGGGCCCTAATATTGCACCCCGAAGATTATGAACGCACCTTAAAAGTGTGGCAGTATGCACTGCAAACAGGCGATACCTATGAAGTGGAGTACCGCATGAAGCGGCATGATGGAATATACCGGTGGTTTCTTGCCAGGGCCCTGCCCATGCGCGATAATGCCGGTAATATCATCAAGTGGTTTGGAACCTGTACGGATATTCATGACCAGCGGTTGGCTAACGTGCTGCTGGAGCAAAAAATTCAGGATCGTACCCGCGACCTGCAGCAATCCAACTCCGAACTGGAGGTAAGCAATAATGAGCTGATGCAGTTTGCTTCCATCGCATCACACGACTTAAAAGAGCCACTGCGCAAGATTCATATTTTCAGTAGCATCGTTCGCGACCGCTACCATCCGGAAAGTGGTACACCGGTGGCCGATTACCTGGATCGAATCATCCGCGCTTCGGCACGCATGACCCGACTGATCAACGACCTGCTGGAGTACTCACGGCTTTCTGCCGATTCCCTGTTCCAGCCTACGGACCTTAATGTGCTGGTTAGGGATGTGCTGCATGATATTGAACTGGCCATTGCGGATAAGAAAGCGGTGGTGCAAGTTTCAGGTCTGCCCATAATTGATGCGATCCCCGGGCAGTTGCGCCAGATTTTTCAGAATCTTATTTCTAATGCCATTAAGTTCAGCAGGGAAGGAGTGCCACCTGAAATTTCCATTACGGGTGAAATCATCAATCAGCCCGTAGGTACCAATAGCCTTGATCCTAATGGCAAATACTGTCGCATCTCCATCAAAGACAACGGCATTGGTTTCGACGACCAATATGCGCAAAAGATCTTTGTGATCTTCCAGCGGCTTCATTCAAGGGAAAGCTATGAGGGTACGGGTATCGGCTTGGCCATTGCCCGCAAGATCGTGGAGCGTCATGGCGGGGTGATCAGCGCATCAGGAGTAGACGGAGCAGGTGCGGAGTTTACGATACTATTACCGATGAAACAGGAGCAGGCGAGGGGATAGGAGCTGAGCTTTTAGCAACACGCTTTAATCTTCTTGCATTTTTATCTTGTAAAATAAAAATAGCTGGCCGTTAAGCCAGCTATTTTTTTGTTGCTAAACCAATGGTACTATTTTCAATCAGGTAGTTTAGTTTATCCGCTAGCCGATTGTCATGCCGAAACAAGTTCGGCATGACGTAGTCTGATATTACAGTACTACTTAATTGAAAAAAGTATTAAAATTTCGCCAGCACTTTATCCATCAGGTCTTTGATCTCCTGGGTACACAGGTTTCCAATACTGCCTTCGTGGGTATGATGGAGCCCTTTGGAAAAGTCATAGTTGAAGGCACCTGCTTCGATGTCGTTGCCTACCTGGCGGTATGCATCGCGGAAAGATTGGCCCTGGTTCACCAGCTCGTTAACCGCTTCAACAGAAAAGAGGTAGCGATACTTTTCCTCTTTCAGGATATCATCTTTCACTTCCATATGCGACAGCATCAGAACGGATAGCTGCAGGCAGGACTTCAATTCTTCTATAGCGGGAAACAGGATTTCTTTTGTTAACTGCAAATCGCGGTGATAACCGGAAGGCAGGTTGGTGAGCATCATGGCCAGCTCATTGGGCAGCGCCTGAATACGGTTGCATTTGGCACGGATCAATTCGAACACATCAGGGTTCTTTTTGTGCGGCATGATGCTGCTCCCCGTGGTGAGCTCCGATGGGAAAGAAAGAAATCCAAAGTTCTGGTTCAGGTAAAGGCAACAGTCCATGGCAAAACGGCCCACCGTTGCTGCAACCGAACTCATGGCCATGGCCACAATCTTTTCGGTTTTGCCACGCGTCATTTGGGCATACACCGAGTTGTAGTTGAGTGCGCCAAACTGGAGCAACTTTGTTGTGCGGGTACGGTTGAGCGGGAAAGAAGAACCATAACCGGCACCACTACCCAAAGGATTTTTGTTGGCAATGGCATAAGCTGCCGCCAGTAGTTCAGTATCATCCACCAGGCTTTCGGCATAGGCGCCCAGCCACATGCCTGCAGAAGAAGGCATGGCTATTTGCAGGTGGGTATAACCGGGAATGAGTTTGTCTTTGAACTGCTCGCTTTTGGATTGCAACAGGTCAAACAGGTTGGCCACTTCATCCCGCATAAGCAATACCTGCTCGCGTAAAAAGAGTTTGATGTCCACCGCCACCTGGTCGTTGCGGCTGCGGCCGCTGTGGATCTTTTTGCCGGTATCGCCAATGCGCTGCGTAAGCAGGAACTCTACCTGTGAGTGTACGTCTTCAACACCTTCGTGAATGGTGAATTGTGAATCCTGAATTTCTTGCAATATTTCCTGGAGTGCGGCAACAGCGGTATTGGCTTCTTCCTTTGTCATCAGGCCCACTTCACCCAGCATGGTTACATGGGCAATAGAACCTGCCACATCGTGCTTGGCAAGCAGCAGGTCAAATTCTTTATCGCGGCCTACGGTAAACCGTTCTACAAGTTCCGAAACCGATGTGTTTTCTTTTTGCCAGAGTTTCATGAGGCTAATAGCTATTAGCTGCAAGCTACAAGCTGCAAGCTCCTTGTGGCTTGTAGCTTACAACTTGTAGCTTGTTACAAAATCTGTTTCAACAAGTCAATATAGGTACGGACACCCTGCTCTATTTCCGATACAAAGATGAACTCGTCTGCAGTATGGCTTCTCGCAGAGTCGCCGGGACCCATCTTCAGGGCAGGAAAAGGCATCAGTGCTTTATCTGAAGTGGTGGGAGAACCGTAAGCCATGCTGCCCAGCGCCAGGCCTGCCAGTACCAGAGGGTGTTCTATTGCAATGGAGGTTGATCGCAGTCGGGTGCTTCGGGGTGTAACACTTGCCTGGAGGTTGGTACGCAGAATTTCAAGGATTTCTTCAAAAGAATACAGTTCGTTCACCCGTACATCCAATATGTACTTACAGGTAGCCGGCACCACGTTGTGGGCCTTGTTCTCTGTTTCAATCACCGTAACCGTAGCCTGCACCGGACCAAGAAACGGCGATTCTTTTTCAAAGCTGTATCCTCTTATCCAGGCAATATCATCCATTGCCTTATAAAGTGCATTGACACCTTCCTTCCGGGCTGCATGACCTGCAACGCCTTCCGCAACGCAATCGCAAACCATAAGGCCGCGTTCGGCCACCGCCAGTTGCAGCAAGGTGGGTTCGCCAACAATGGCACAGTCGATTTGTGGCAGGTATGGCAAGGCTAATTCAATTCCATCTTTACCAGATATTTCTTCTTCTGCTGTGCCTGCAAAAACAAGGTTGTACTTCAGGTCGGGTTGGTCGTAGAAAAAGATAAAGGTAGCCAGCAAAGACATGAGGCAACCGCCTGCATCGTTGCTGCCCAGACCGTACAGTTTTCCATCAATGATGTCTGCTGCAAACGGATCTCGGGTATAGCCTTTATTGGGTTTTACCGTATCGTGGTGCGAGTTGAGCAGGAGGGTAGGTTTGCCTGCATCAAAATGCTTGTTTTGAGCCAACACATTATTGCCCTGCCGCTTGAGAGGTATCCCTTCAGCTGCCAGCAGTTCCTGCAACAAATTGGCTGTGGCATCTTCTTCCTTGCTGAAGGAAGGTATGGCAATGAGCGCCTGCAGGTTGCGAATGGCAGCTACTGTTAGTTGTTCAATTCTATCCATTTTGGATGGTGGTTCCGGAAGTTCCTGCAATAAGTTGGGGCAGTTCCTGTGCCTTGCCAATGATGACGCGGCTTACACCTTTTGCCAATGCCGCAAAAGCATTATCCAGTTTGGGTATCATGCCGGCAAAGATGGCGCCTTCTGTTTTCAGGCGGGTGTAAGTATCGGGGTTGATGGTAGGTATTACAGTGTTGTCGTCGTTTGCATCGAGCAGTACGCCTGCTTTTTCAAAAGAGTACACCAGGTTTACGGCATAGTGGCTGCCAAGTCCCTGCGCAATGGCTTGCGCCATGGTATCGGCATTGGTGTTAAGCAGTTGTCCCTGTCCATCATGTGTAATGGGTGCGATAACAATGGTGGTGCCTGCATCAAGCAGTTGCTGTAGCAAGGTGCTGTTCACCGCATCCACATCGCCTACAAAGCCATAGTCGTGGGCAGCGCCGGTTCGCTTGTGCGCCAGCACCAGGTTGCCATCGGCACCGCAAAGCCCGAGGGCATTGACGCCCTGCGCCTGTAATTGTGCTACGATATTTTTATTGATGTACCCGGCATATACCATGGTAACGATCTTCAGGGTTTCGGCATCGGTGATGCGCCGGCCGTCGATCATCTGCTGGGGCACTTCCATCTGTTCGGCAAGCCGGGTAGCCAGTTTGCCACCACCATGGATCAGGATTTTTTTGCCCGGTGTTGCTGCAAATGCTTTCAGAAAATCGGCAAGGGCTGATTCATTGTCGATGATATTGCCGCCGATCTTAATAACGGTTACCTGTTCCATCATTTGCCCTCCTTTAAGATGGCTTCCAATACAGCTTGTGCGGCCCAAACGCGGTTTGCAGCTTCCTGTGTAACGATGCTATGGGAGCTGTCCAACACTTCGTCGCTCAACTCCAGGTTCCGGCGCACGGGCAGGCAGTGCATCACTTTGGCATCGTTGGTGCTTTTCAGCTTTTCCAGTGTCAGCATCCACGAAGGATCATTGTTCAGCACCTGTCCATATTGCTGGTAGGAGCTCCAGTTTTTTACATAAACAAAGTCGGCATCCTTCAATGCTTCATCCTGGTTGTGGATGATGGTAGCGCCCCTGGTAAACTGTTCGTCCAGCTCATAACCTTCAGGATGGGTGATTACAAATTCGGCTTCACCCCAGGCGTTGATCCATTGGGCAAAGGAGTTGGCCACACATTGGGGAAGGGCTTTGACGTGGGGCGCCCAGGTGAGCACAACCTTGGGTTTTTTTTGACCATGGTCCATGGTCCATGGGCCATGGGCTTTATTCCAGTTTTCTGTTATGGTAATAACATCAGTGAGGCTTTGCAAAGGATGCAGAGTAGCGCTTTCGAGGCTTACTACCGGGATGCCCGCGTATTTTACAAATTGCTGGATATAGCGCTCGCTGTAGTCTTCCTCGCGGTTCTTGAGCGAAGGAAATGTGCGAATGGCAAGTATATCGAAATAGTTGCCCATTATGGGCGCAGCGTCTTTTACATGCTCCACGGTGGTGCCGTTCATGATGGCGCCGTCTTCAAACTCGAGGGCCCAACCTTCCGAACCGATGTTGAACACAATGGCTTCCATGCCCAGGTTTTGTGCCGCCACCTGCGTACTAAGGCGGGTGCGCATGCTGGGGTTCAGAAACAAAAGGCCAATACGTTTGCCTGCACCGAAATCCTTGTTGGCCTGTGGTGCAGCCTTGTGTTCCAAAGCACGTTGTACCAGTGCTTTGATATCGCTAACATCGTGTGCGGAAAGAAACTGTTTCACTTTGAGAAAGTATTAAATTGGCCACAAAGACACGAAGGCTCAAAGGAGCACAAAGTCTTTGTGAAACTTGGTGCCTTAGCGACTTTGTGGCAAAAAAAACTATGCAGTTGTTGCGGGCTCTTTTATTTCGGCAATAGCCAGGTGCAGGCGTTCCAGGAACAAGTCTACTTCTGCTTTGGTGATGGCCAGTGAAGGCAGCAGGCGGATCACCGCGGGTTTTGCTTCACCGGTAAACACTTTGTGTTTGAACAGGAGGTTTTTCTTGAGGTCCTTCAATTCAAGCGCTACATCGAAGCCGATCATCAAGCCATAGCCCCGTACATTTTCCAGGCCTTCCACTTGCTTCAGTTCAGCCATCAGGTATGCACCAAGCTCCGCTGCATTGGCCATCAGGTTATCACTTTCCATTACCTCCAACACAGCCAGTGCTGCGGCGCAGGCCAGGGGCGCTCCACCAAAGGTGGTACCCAGCATCCCGTATTTAGGTTTGAGGTGCGGCGCAATGAAGATGCCGCCAACAGGAAAGCCATTGCCCATGCCCTTGGCCATGGAATAGATATCGGCGTTAACGCCTGCATGATCGTGGGCAAAGAACAACCCGCTGCGGCCATAGCCACACTGCACGCTGTCGGCGATGAACACCGCACCATATTGATCGCACAAGCTGCGGATAACCTGCAAAAATTCATTTGAAGCTACATTGATGCCACCCACACCCTGTATGCCTTCGGTGATCACTGCGGCGGTTTCATTGCCTAGTTCTGCGAAGTATGCCTTGAGTGCTGCCACATCATTGAAGGGCAGGAAGGTGATATTTGCTGTTTCGTTTACCGGTGCAACAATCGCAGGATTGTCGGTAGCAGCCACTGCCAGCGAAGTGCGGCCGTGGAATGATTTGGAAAAGGCTACGATCTTCTTGCGGCCGGTTTGAAAGGATGCCATTTTGAGTGCGTTCTCGTTTGCTTCCGCACCGCTATTGCACAGGAACAACTGGTAGTCTTTTTTGCCGCTTACTACCCCCAATTTCTCAGCCAGTTGCTGTTGAATGGGCAGTTTTACTGAGTTAGAATAAAAGGCAATCTGCTCTAGCTGTGCTTCAATTCGTTTTACCCAGTGCGGATGTGTGTGGCCAATAGAGATTACCGCGTGACCGCCATACATATCCAGGTACTCGGTACCCTTGTCATCGTACACATAGGAACCCTGCGCTTTAACGATGGTTACATCATTGAGGGGGTAAACGTCAAACAGATTTGCCATGTTATCTTTTTTTTGCAACAAGAGTTGCTGATTCAACTATCAAGTAAATGCTCCAGTCGGCATATCAATCGGACAAAGACTGCTCCGGCCTAAGTTCCCCCTTCAGGGGGTCAGGGGGGTTAGAAGTAGTTTGCTTTAAGTTTAAGACCGGCACATTCGTCCAGGCCCATCATCAGGTTCATGTTTTGAACGGCCTGGCCGCTTGCGCCTTTCAGCAGGTTGTCGATGGCGGAGTGCACCACCAGTTTGGTACCCACCTTCTCCAGGCTGATTACGCATTTGTTGGTGTTCACTACCTGTTTCAGGAATACAGCATCATCGCTCACATGAGTAAAGGGATGATCCTGGTAAAATGATTTATAAAGATCCAGTACCTGCTCCAGCGGCCACTTGCAGGTGATCAGCGAAGAGATAAAAATACCCCGTGTGAAATCACCACGCCATGGAATGAAGTTCAGCACTTCCTCGTTGTCGGGCGTATTGCCATAAGAGGGTTGCAACTGCCGCAGGCTCTGGGTGATCTCTTTCAGGTGCTGATGCGTCAGGGTTTTGTAAGCCTGTATATTGTTGGCACGCCAGCTGAAATGGGATGTGGCAGCAAGTCCTTGCCCTGCACCAGTAGAACCAGTAATGCCGGTAGTACTGATTTCATCCAGCAAGCCTTCCTGTGCCAAAGGCAACAGCCCCAACTGGATGGCGGTAGCAAAACAACCGGGGTTGGCAATATTGCCTGCCGTGCGGATGGCTTCGCGGTTCAGTTCGGGTAAGCCGTAAGTAAAGTCTTTTGTTCCAAGTTTGGCGTTCAAAGCCAGGCGGAAGTCCTGGGAAAGGTCGATGATCTTAATGCTATCAGCAACAGGGTTAGCTTCCAAAAACTTCTTGGCTTCGCCATGGCCTACACAGAGAAAGAGCACATCTATAGCCTGAGACAGTTCACCGGTAAAGTGGAGGTCTGTTTCACCTACCAAATCCTGGTGTACCGCAGATACAGGCTGCCCGGCATTGCTACGACTATGGATAAACGAAATTTCAACGTTTGGATGATTAACCAGCAGGCGAATCAGTTCGCCACCGGTATAACCTGCGCCGCCAATGATGCCGGCTTTGACAGTTTGTGCCATGAGAAAGGGTTGAAATGCTATTAGCCTTTGGCTGTTGGCTTTTAGCTAACAGCCAAAGGCTAATAGCTGGAAGCTTATTTCTTATTTACCTGATACCAAATAGAAGTCTGGTTGCCAAAAATCTTGGAGAAACCACGCACATCTTCACCGGTAAAGCCGGTATTCATTTCCCCATACTTGCCAAACTTGCTGCTCATTAGGTCGTATTCCGACTCGATGCCTATTACCTGGAAGCGATAGGGTTGGAGTTGTACGTATACAGTACCCGTTACAGTTTGCTGCGAGTTTTCAAGGAAGGCTTCAATGTCGCGCATTACAGGGTCGAGGATCTGACCTTCATGGAGCCAGTTGCCGTAGAACTGCGCCAGCTGGTCTTTCCAACCCAATTGCCATTTAGTGAGTGTATGCTTTTCCAATGCATGGTGCGCTTTCAGGATCACCATGGGGGCGGCAGCTTCAAACCCAACACGGCCTTTAATGCCAATAATGGTATCACCTACGTGAATGTCGCGGCCAATGCCATAAGGGCCGGCAATGGCTTGCAGGTGCTGGATGGCTTCAGTAGGATGATCAAAGGATTGACCATTCACTACCTTCAGTTCGCCTTTCTCAAAAGATAGCGATACTTCTTCAGCGCCATCCTTTGTTAATTGTGTTGGCCATGCTTCCTCGGGCAGTATGCCTTTGGAGGATAGGGTTTCTTTACCACCCACAGAAGTACCCCAGATACCTTTGTTGATGGAATACATGGCTTTTGAGAAGTTCATATCTACGCCGCGTTCCTGCAGGTAGGCGATCTCTGCCTCGCGGCTCAACTTGAGGTCGCGGATGGGGGTGATGATTTCCACGCCCGGAATCATGATGTGGAAGATCATGTCGAAACGAACCTGGTCGTTGCCGGCGCCGGTGCTGCCATGGGCTACTGCATCGGCGTTGAGTTTTTTTGCGTGTTCGGCAATATGCAGGGCCTGGCTTAGGCGCTCGGCGCTAACACTCAGGGGGTAGGTACTGTTCTTGAGCACATTTCCAAATACCAGGTACTTGATGATGCGGTCGTAATAACCCTTTACCGCATCTACGGTAGTATGTGTTTTCACACCCAGCTTGTAGGCATGTGCCTCAATCTGCTGGAGCTCTTCGGCCGAAAAGCCACCGGTGTTTACAATGATGCTGTGTACCTCGTAGCCGCGGTCTTCGGTGAGGTATTTAACGCAATAAGATGTATCCAATCCGCCACTGAAACCCAATACTACTTTACCACCCTTTGGGGTGCCGGCTTGCGCCTGTTCGTTGTGCAACTGATCTGCCATTGTAGGGAGCGTATAAATGAGTGGAACCATCCCGCAGGCGCGGGATAGTATTAGAAATTAAAGAATGCAGCAAAGATGCTTTTGAGCTTTTCGGAACGTGCCGATGATTTACCCCGCAGGCGGCTCAGAAAGCGGCTTTGTTTCAGCTTCAGCAGGCGCTCGTACACTTTCGACTTCTGTTCAAAATGCTGCTGGGTTTCTTTGGGCTCGTAGTGATCCTTGGGGTCGAAGAGCATGGCGGTGCACAAGCAATTCTTGCGGTCCTTGCTCATCAGGATATCGTAATTCACGCAACTTTTGCATCCTGCCCAGAAGGCTTCGTCCTGCGACAGTTCGCTATAGGTAACCGGCTCGTAGCCCAGCTCGCTGTTGATCTTCATCACGGCCAAACCGGTAGTAAGACCAAATATCTTGGCTTCGGGGTATTTCTGGCGGGAGAGTTCAAACACTTTGTGCTTGATGCTTTTGGCAACACCGCTTTTCCGGAAGGCAGGAGAAACAATCAGTCCCGAGTTGGCCACGTACTGTCCATGGCTCCAAGTTTCGATATAGCAAAAGCCTACCCAGGTACCGTCTTTTGTAACGGCAATCACCGCTTTACCTTCTGCCATCTTTGCCGCCACATAGTCGGGCGAACGTTTGGCAATACCGGTACCACGGGCTTTTGCAGAAGCCTCCATTTCGTCGGTGATGATTGCAGCAAAATGCTGATCGGCAGGGGTAGCTACCCTGATGATGATCTCTTGATTGTCCACGATGTAACGTTTATGTAACGTTTGAAAGGAAAACGGATGACCAATCCAAAGCGAAAAAGAGTGCCGGGGAGTTTTCACTGATAGGGGCCTTGGTTATTGGCTCGGCCTATCAGCAAGGTCGTCTGGACAAATAGCGGAAGATATCAAAACACACCGCATACACACCTGTCTCAGGAAAGGTGTGAAATATAAAATGCTTGGTATGTGTGTTGATGTTCATTTAATGAATGAGGCTGCAAATTAATAGAATCCTCAATTCTGCAACAAAAAATTATTGTTATTGGCTAAAAAACAACAAGCCTGGTGCAGAATGTTCAAAGGAGCATTTTTCTTGCCAATCGTAAAGAATTCAATTGCAGTGCCAGATTGGATTGTAGTGGACGGTGCAGGAAAACTTTTGGAAAAAGGAATACAAAAAAAGCCCCTTGCGGGACTTCAGTATTTTGGATTAGGCCTACCCTTTAATGAATCATGGGTTGCTGGTTCGATGGATTGCAGAAGTGGAGCATGGTAGCTGCTACGCTTTCCAGTTCGTTGAAGTAGCTGGGTTTGGTAAAAAAAGCTACGTTAAGGCGGTTAAAAAACAGCTTGTCCAAGGGGCTTGAGGAAGTGGAATAAGCCACTACCGGTATCTTGGACAGGGTGGAATCTTTTTGCAGGGCCAGCAGGGTTTCTCTGCCATCAATGCGGGGCATATTTACATCCAGCACAATGAGGCTGGGCAGGTTTTGACCCGGAAGGGTATTGCGCAGTCTGCTGAGTGCTTCTTCTCCGTCGCACGCCACCTCTACGCCATAGGTACAGCCATTGGCTTCAAAAGCTTCCCGCAGCATCATCAGGTCGTCAGCATCATCATCCACGCAAAGAATATAGGGTTGTGCCTGCTGTGTCATGATTTTAGTTTTTGGTGAGCGCCTTAGTTGCACTGCAAAATCAGGTTGGTTTTGCCTGATTATCCAAATGTACCTGATGTATTGAGGCAATGGCGGGTAGTTCGGCGATATGTGGACGTTCTAAGATGAAACCCCTAAAAGCTTCGGTAATCTCCCGTAGCCTTTGTAAATAAAAATGCCGGAACCAAGGGCTCCGGCATTTTTCAGCTCATTTTTGTTTATCAGGCTTCAAGTCCCAGCACCCTGTGCGTCCAGGCCCGGGTTTGTTGCAACAATTGTTTGTCTTTGCCCAGCGATTGACCATAGGAGGGGATCATGGTGCTGATCTTCTTTTGCCATTCGGCGGATGCCATCTGGTTGGGGAAGCAGCGGTTGAGCAGGGTGATCATGATGCTCACGGCTGTAGATGCACCTGGAGAAGCACCCAGCAGGGCAGCAATGGAACCATCGGCGGCATTAACTACTTCGGTACCGAATTCCAGCACACCACCACCATTTTCATCCTTCTTGATCACCTGTACCCTTTGCCCGGCTACTTCCAGGTCCCAGTCTTTCAGCTGTGCATCAGGGAAATAGTCCTTTAGTGCTTCCAGCCTGCCTTCAGGCGAAAGACGCACCTGCTCGATCAGGTACTTGGTAAGCGGAATATTGGTAATGCCAGCTGATACCATGGGTCGGATATTGGCCAGTTTGATGGATTTGAACAGGTCGAGTACGGAGCCCTGCTTCAGGAACTTGGTGGTAAAACCGGCATATGGTCCGAACAGCAGTTCGCGTTTACCCTTGATCCAGCGGGTATCGAGGTGGGGCACCGACATGGGAGGGGAACCTACCGCTGCCAGGCCATAAACTTTTGCATTGTGTTGTTCAATGATTGTTTCATTGTTACAACGCAGCCATTGCCCGCTTACTGGGAAACCGCCATAACCTTTGCTTTCAGGAATGCCTGATTTCAGCAAAAGAGGCAGGGCGCCACCACCGGCACCGATAAATATAAAGGCTGCATGAAGAGTACGTTTCTTTTCGGTTGCCTCATCCCGCACCACGATCTTCCAGCGGCCATTGTCCTCGCGTTCAATGTCGCGTACCTCGTGGTTGAAATGCAGGTGCACGCCACCTTGTTCCTTCAGCCATTCAAATTTGCAACGGGTGAGAGCGCCAAAGTTTACATCGGTACCAATATCCATGCGGGTGGCAGCCAAACTTTCATCGTCTTTGCGGCCTTCCATGATCAGGGGAGCCCATTCGCGTATTTGCGAAGCGTCCTCCGAAAATTGCATGCCTTCAAACAGGTGGTTCTTAACCAGCGCATCGTAGCGTTTGCGCAGGTAGCTGACATTTTCATCGCCCCATACAAAACTCATGTGTGGTATGCGGCGGATAAAGGTGGCCGGTGGGTGGATATAATCGTTCTCCACCAGGTAAGCCCAAAATTCTTTAGAAACCTCAAAAGATTCGGCAATGCTCACAGCCTTGTTGATGGCAATGGAGCCATCAGGCTTTTGGGGAGTGTAGTTGAGTTCGCAGAAAGCAGAGTGACCCGTACCGGCATTGTTCCATGCATCGGAGCTTTCGGCTGCGGCATTGTCCAGGCGTTCGAATATCTCAATGGTCCAATCGGGTTGCAGCTGTTTCAGCATCATACCCAGGGTGGCGCTCATGATACCGGCGCCAATCAGTACTACATCAGGATTTTTGTTGAACGAACGCTTAGCTGTGCGACTCATGTCTTTGGTTTTATAATGCCCGGCAACGCTCCCGGTTTCAACACCTTTCTTCAACCGCTCCGGTCTGCAAAATTTTGTAGGCCGCAAGTTAGGATGATGCAGGGAAACTCTAAGGGATTAAAATGCCGATTAATTGTAAAAAAAATGGGGCGGTAAACCCGTTCTTAAGTTGATATATGATTTAAAAGCTAATTGTGCATTTGAAGGATAAATGGTAAAGCTTTAATCCTTTAAAAGGTTTAAACCTTAAATCGTGGTCTTGTTTTCATTGTTTTTGAAGTTGGGTGCGGTTGATAAATCTTATTTTTAACCTTCATTATTTAAATGCTTGTTGGTAATTGGGGAACTATTTGCAGCCCGTTTTATAAACACATCCAACTATAGGGTATTTGTTTTTATAAACACATTTCCTTGCTATCAGGCTTAGGAGGGGGTTGCGACAAACGAACAACTGGCTCTGTTTTTTGTTCGGAATGGTTGGTTTCCGCTTCGCTGCAAATTAACAGTTACCATTTTTGTACCCGTTTAACATTGCGCTTTATTAGCCTTTAAGTGTAAAGCAAAGCAAGGGCATACAAACAGTTTCAAATAGCATGTATGAAGCCACAGATCCGTATAGAATATTGTCCCAGATGTGGTTGGTTGCTGCGGGCCGCTTACATGGCGCAGGAGCTCCTCACTACCTTCTCCGATGATCTGGGTGGCGTTTTGTTGCATCCCAGCGAGGTAAGTGGCCGGTACAGTATTTCAATTGGGGAGACCCTGCTTTTTGACCGGAAAAGGGAAGGACGCTTCCCCGAGGTAAAGGAGTTGAAACAACTGGTACGTGACCAGGTAGCTCCGGGAAAAAGCCTGGGGCATTCCGATAAAAAGGAAGGATAAGTAAGAAAATTTAAGGCATACTACTATTTGTTTAAAGATTCATATGATCAGCGTTTCGGAAGCAAGGGAATTGGTGCAACAGCATATCAAATTACTAACACCCAGGTTAAGTGCTTTGCAGGAGGCTGCCGCTTGCATACTCGCAGCCGATGTAGTAGCACCCTATGATATACCCATGTGGGCTCAATCTGCGGTGGATGGGTATGCCTTTGCTTTTGAAAGCCTCCATAATCAATCAGAACTACCCATCAGCCAAGTAGTGGCTGCTGGAGATGGGGCTACTGAAATTGTAGGTTCCGGAACAGCGGTCCGGATATTTACCGGGGCTGCCCTGCCTCCTGATGTGGATACTGTTGTGATGCAGGAGCAAACAACCACAAGTGCAGGCAAAGTGCAGGTAAACGATAGCAGCCTTAGCCCTGGTGCGAATGTGCGGCCCATAGGCTCGGAGATCGGTAAAGGCGCGCTTGCCCTTCCTGCAGGTACCCCGCTCACGCCTGCTGCATTGGGCTACCTGGCCATGCTGGGTGTTGCCGAAGTATTGGTCTATCCTAAACCCCTGGTGGCCTTGCTGGTTACCGGTAAAGAATTGCAGGCACCGGGTACAGAGCCTGTGCGGGGTAAGGTTTTCGAAGCAAACTCCTTTACCATAATCGCTGCATTGGAGCAAATGGGGGTTAAGGATGTCCACTTGTTCAAGGTGGATGACAGCCTGGAAGCCACTACCGCAGTAATGAGCCAGGCACTTCAAAATGCCGACCTGGTATTGCTTACCGGCGGTATCAGCGTAGGCGATTATGATTATGTTTTGCCGGCAACCGTGGCATGCGGTGTAAGGCAGGTGTTTCATAAGGTAAAACAAAAGCCAGGCAAGCCCCTGTATTTTGGTATGGCTGGTGACAAGCCGGTATTTGGATTGCCGGGCAACCCGGCTTCCGTGCTTTCCTGTTTTTACCAGTACGTAGTGCCGGCCATTGGAAAACTGATGCAGCGCAGTAACCTGTCCCGAAAAGTTCAATTGCCGCTTTCCGCACCGGTACAAAAAAAGCCGGGGCTTACCCATTTTCTGAAAGGCAGGGTTGAAAATGGTACCATTACCCCACTACAGGCCCAGGAGTCCTACCGGTTAAGTTCCTTTGCACTAGCCAATTGCCTGGTTGAAATTCCGGAGGAAGCGGCCGTGCTGGAAGCTGGAAGCCCTGTTGAAGCCTGGTTGTTTTAAATTGCAACTGTGCTTGTGCTTGTAAATGAAAAAATTGACCTGAATGGATCACCTGGTGCTTTTTTGTTGTTTGTTGTTTGGCGTAGCCTTCCTGTATGCCTCTGTAGGGCACGGCGGGGCTAGCGGCTATCTTGCCCTGATGGCACTGTTCAGCGTGTCGCCAGCGGTGATGAAACCAACAGCCTTGCTGCTAAACCTTTTTGTGGCCAGTGTTTCATTCATTCAGTTTTACCGGGCAGGTCATTTTCGCTGGAAGCTGTTTTGGCCGCTGGCACTGGCCTCCATACCCATGGCATTTGTAGGCGGATTGGTAAGCATCGATGCAGCTATATATAAGAAGATCCTTGGGCTGCTGTTGCTGATACCCGTATTGCGCTTTTTTATTTTCCGCAACATGCCAGATACGCCCAGGCGAAAGGAACACCTGGGTTTATCGCTGGCCATTGGTGCGGGTATCGGTCTGCTTTCAGGATTGATCGGCATTGGCGGCGGCATCATATTGTCGCCGGTAGTATTGCTGCTGGGATGGGCCAACCAGAAACAAACAGCCGCTATCAGTGCCCTGTTTATTTTTGTCAACTCTTTATCGGGGCTGGCGGGGCAACTGGTAAAAGGCATCAGCATCAGCCAGGATATGGTGCTTTTTGTAGCCCTTGCTTTTGCAGGCGGTTTGCTCGGCGCCTATTTCGGGGCAAAGAAGTTCAAGCAGCCGGTGCTGCAACAGATATTGGCATCGGTGCTGTTGCTGGCGGTTTACAAATTATTATTTACACAGGCATAAATGCAGGCAATGAAGACGACAGTTTTGTTTTTTGGTGCGCTTGCCGAAATCACTGGCAAAGGTTCTGTGGAGGTTGCTGATTGCAGCGATACCGATGCCGTGCAGCATGCGGTACTGCAGCAGTTTCCGCAGCTGTCCGAACGCAAATATGCTCTTGCCTTGAACAAGCAGTTACTGCGCAGCAATGCGCCTGTACAGGAAGGAAGTACCCTTGCTTTTTTACCACCATTTTCCGGAGGTTAAATGAAAATAAACGTACATAGTGAGCGCTACCAACGCCAGGTGCTGCTGCCTGAAATAGGCGAGCAGGGGCAAGAGCTTCTAGCTGATGCCAAGGTGTTGGTGGTGGGTGCCGGTGGGCTGGGTTGCCCCGTGTTGCAATACCTGGCTGCGGCGGGTGTTGGTTATATCGGTATTGCCGATGGCGATGTGGTGTCGCTGTCCAACCTGCACCGGCAGGTGTTATACAGTTTGGAGGATGTGGAGCACCTGAAGGTAAAAGCCGCTGCAAAAGCGGTGCACCGCATCAACCCGGAGGTGGAGGTAAAACAATATCCTTTTTACCTGCACAACGTGCTGGCGCTGGAGCTGTTGCCCAAGTATGATATCGTGGTGGATTGTACCGACAATTTTGCCACCCGCTATATGCTTAATGATGCGTGCGCACTCATGCAAAAGCCCCTGGTGATGGCAGCCCTTACCCAGTGGGAAGGCCAGCTTGCGGTACTGCATGCAGGTGCAAATGGCACCGCAGGCATTAACTACCGTGATATTTTTCCTGAGCCGCCCGGCGAACATGAAGTGCCCAATTGTGCACAGGCAGGTGTACTGGGCGTACTGCCTGGCATCATCGGCACCCTCCAGGCAGCTGAAGTGATCAAGTACCTAACCGGGGTTGGTGCACTGCTATCAAAGGGTATGTTGCACTTCGACCTTAAGACAGGCAGCAGTTGGATCATGGAGGTGGCACCTTCAGCTTCCCGCACCGGGCCTGCAGACCGGCAGGCATTCCTGCTGACCAATTACGAGTGGTACTGTGGTGCAAGAGATGTAGCCGAAATTGGTTCAAGGGAGCTACCTACCCTGATGGAGCAGGGGGCCGTTTTCGTTGATGTAAGGGAACTTCAGGAAAGGCCCGAGCTGCCTGTACCGCACCAGCGCCTGCCCCTTTCCGAGCTGCGCAATAGGAGCGCACAGGTAGAAGGGAAAGAGGTGGTAGTGGTTTGTCACCATGGCATCCGCAGCATCGAGGCGGTGCGGCTGCTGAGCCAGTGGGCACCTGCCGGACAAAAACTATATAGCCTTAAAGGAGGCATCATGGCCCTTTCGGCCATCAATCAAAGCAAATAAGATGAGCGAGCGCAAGCCCAAAAACATATTTACAGTAGGATCCATTCCTGCAAGCTTTATTGCCGACAGTATTCAAAAGCACAGCACCAAGACGGATATTGGTGCGCACAGCATTTTCCTGGGCCAGGTGCGGGCAGACACCATTGACGGAAAAGCCGTTTCCGCAATCGAGTATACCACCTACGAGGACATGGCCATGGAAAAGATGCATGCCATCCGGGAGGAAACCTTCAGCAAGTACAATCTAACCTGTATGCACGTGCACCATAGCCTGGGAACCGTTGCCGCAGGGGAAATCTGTTTGTTTGTTTTTACTTCTTCCAACCACCGACGGATGGCCATCGATGCCTGTACCGAAGTAGTGGAGCGCATCAAAGCCGAACTGCCTGTTTGGGGCAAGGAAGTTTTTGAAGACGAAACCCACCAGTGGAAAGTCAACCAGTAGGATTTTGGATTTAAGGCTTTGCTCAAAAACTCAAAAGGCCTTGTTATATAAGCGTCAGGTTCCAAATACCTAATACCCAATATCTAATACCCGCCCCCTGATCCTTACTCATTATTCATCCCTCATCACTCATCATGGTAAACATTACCCATAAAGTCACTACCCTGCGCAAGGCCGTTGCCACAGCTGTGTTGCAGGTTTCAAAGCCGGAAACAATTGGTGCCATTCAGAACAAGCAAGTGCCCAAGGGTGATGTGTTTGAATTTGGCCGTGCAGCTGGTTTGCTGGCCATCAAAAAGACCAGTGATGTAATTCCGGATTGCCACCCGCTGCCAGTGGAATATGCCGCTATCGCTTATGCAATAGAAGGTTTGCGCATAACCATCTCTGTTGAAGTGCATACCATTTACCGCACCGGTGTGGAGGTGGAAGCCATGCATGGTGCGGCCATTACTGCGCTCACCCTATACGACATGCTGAAGCCTATTGATAAAGAGGTGGAAATCGCAAATATCAAACTGGCATCCAAGAAAGGTGGCAAATCGGATAGCAAGGGTTTGCAACTTGATATCCTTGCTGCCGTGGTGGTTTGTTCCGACAGCGTATCGGCTGGCACCAAGCAGGACTTTGCTGGTAAGGCCATTATGCAAAAGATGGAAGCGCATGGTTTGACCACTGCTTCCTATACCATCATCCCCGATGATTTTCAAACCATACAGGACAAGGCTCGCCAGCTGGCGAATGAAAATTTCAACCTTGTAATCTTTTGTGGCGGTACTGGCTTGTACCGCCGTGATGTAACACCAGAAGCCATTACGCCTTTATTGGATAGGCAGATTCCCGGTATCATGGAAGCTGCCCGCAGCTATGGGCAGGAGCGCACGCCTTATGCCATGTTATCAAGGGGGGTAGCAGGGTTTATTCAAAACACCCTGGTGCTTACCCTGCCGGGCAGTACCCGCGGTGCAGAGGAAACCATGGATGCAGTGTTTCCCTATATCACGCACATTTTTAAAGTGGCGGAAGGGTTAAGGCATACGGAGGATTGATTGACGGGGGAGGTTGCAGATTTTAAGCTACAAGATTCAAGCTGCATGCTGCAAGTATCAAGCTCCATAAGGCAGGGTGAGCTTAGTCGATTATAAGGCAGTAAAATCAGCATGCGCTCCTGGTTTTTTCATCCAGTTTAAATATGCTGTTGTAATAAAATATTTGTGTGATGGTTTGGCGATGCAGTGCCATCAAAGCCCGTAGGGCTTTAATCTGAATAGCCGCCGGTGTAACCGGCGGTAACAGTAGTCCGCCTTGAATTGAAACGGCTAACCCCGTAGGGGTTGAACAACAAAAACGAAAGGTTCAACCCCTACGGGGTTGAGCTCACTGTGGTCGTTATTTCGTTGCATCCGCCGGTTGCACCGGCGGCTATTAAAATTAGAGCCCTACGGGCTCTGTCTTTAAAAGAGCATCATTCTGTTTCAAATAGAATTTTAAAATTCTTTATGACTGGAGTAATTCTTTGTGGTGGTGCCAGTTCCCGAATGGGTAGCGACAAGGGATTGCTATTGCGCAACGGGAAACATTGGGTTATGCATACTGCAGCCCTGATGAAGGATTGCGGGCTATCTTATGTTGTATCAGTGGCAGGTCATAATATATTGGATTACCAACAAGTGCTGCCAGGCGCTACGCTTATTTGCGATGACCCGTCCTTACAAGTAGGCGGGCCGTTAAAAGGTATACTCTCCGTTAATTTGGCAATGCCAGCCGAAGACCTGCTGGTGCTGGCTGTGGATATGCAGGAGATGAAACCTTATTTCTTACAGCAAATCATCGATGCATCAAAGGAAAATGATGCACAAGCCATACTTTTCAAACATGATGATCAAGTAGAACCCCTGTGTGCTTGGTATCGGGCCGATGGTTTACATCATGTATTGCAACTGGTACTACAAGGATTGCTCCAACGCTTCAGCATGCACCATGTGCTGTCGTATTTAAAAACAAAAATCATCCCGGTGGGAGATGATCCTGCCTTCCTGAACTTCAATACACCAGAAGACCTAAGCCAGTTGTAAGCTGCTGCTTTCCACCGTTTTGAAATCTTCTATTCCACTGTCACATGTAGGACATACGTAGCTAGTGGGGAGGTTGTAAAAAGAAGTGCCTGCCTCAATACCTTGTGTGCTATCGCCTTCCTGTTCATCGTAAATGGTCAAGCAATGTTTGCACTGGTGCAGGATGCGGGAGGTAGCAACGGGAGTTGGAGCTACTGCCTTCGGATGGGCGGCAATATCCAGTTTGGCTTCCTGCTGCTCGTAAAACATTTTGCACAGCGATACCAGGTAGGTGCCCAGATACTCCTTTTCCAGTCCTTCTCGGAACAGCACGAGATCGGAGGCGTTAGGATTGAAGTCGCGGGTATGGAGCAGGTCGAAGCGCTCCAGCGATTTTAATTTGTGCGGATTTTTGTTCTGCTGCTTGCGAATGATGATGGAACCAAACATGCTGGAAGTTGGGCGGCTTTGCACGCCAAAACTCAACCCGAAAGTGCGCACATCTTCCTTGTCGAAATGCCTGATCAGGTGCCGTTTGATCAGCAGGCCACTGTCGTCACCGTCTTCCACCTGCCAGGCCAGTTCGTTGGCGGCATGGCGTACATTGATCCGGTACTTGCCCAACACCCAGTCGAATTTCACCATGTCCTCCTTGGGTATGCCTTTTATGATCAGGCTTTTCCATGGTGTGGTGTACAACTGGCCAATTTTTGCATCGGTACAAATGGCGCATAGTTCCTGCAAAAAGGCAACCGGGAATTCTTCATCCCTGCGGTACAGGCCCAGCCACAAGCCCGACTCTCCCTTGTTGAATCCTTCGTAATAAGGCAAAGAAAAGCGTTGAAGCGATAAGGGTGTATCGGCAAACTTTGCCGAATAAGATCCCATTTCTTTTACGGCAGCAAATAAAGCACTGCCCGCAGTAGTAGGTGACTGCGCAAATGCATCCAGGTTGTGGAGCAATACGGATTCTATTCTTTTGGATAGTACCGCAATATCGTTGGTGTACACCTGCTCGGGCCAGCAATAGAGGGTTTGGGTTTTGGGGAAACGAATGAAGAGGTGCCAGAAATGGTTGGCAGATGCGGTGATCCAGTTGATATGACCAGTGAAAAAAGGAACCAGATTCTGGGTGCTGTCGCAGATGTTAATTTTGACTTTAGGCGTATAATTAAACTGGTTGAAAATGTCTTTGTACACACCTTCCCGCATCCAGGTATCGCTATTGAAGATGCTCGCCGCAGGGTAGGAGGAAAGCATGTTGGGTGCCGCCTCTTTTTGAGGAGCACAGGTGATTTGCTTTTCGTTACAAGACTTTACAAAAGCATCCGCGGCATTCACAGGAACATCCAACAGCAATTGCTGGCGCAGGCCAAAACGCACTGTTTTGATCAGGGTTTTGGTAGCTACCCCTAAAACTTCCTTAAGCCTTCCGGGTGATACAATGCCTCCTGTAAAATTGATCTGGTAGGTAGTGGTTTTGGTCATGTCAATTGTTTTGGAGATGGCCGTGTCGATTTTTGATTTATGCCCTTTGTGCCTGCTGCGGTATGGTTGGTAATTGCGCTGTTTCCATTGCGGCCAGTGCTTTGTCCAAAATGGCTTTTACTTCGGGTTTGCAACTGCCGCAACCCATGCCGGCGCCGGCTGCCTGGCATAGGGCAGGAAGGGTGGTGCATCCTTCCCTGATCTTTTGTTCCAGGTTGCCTTCACCCACGCCACCGCAGGAGCATACCAGCTTACCGATAACAGGTTCCGCTTTTTTGCCTGAGCGCAACAGCTCCAGCCTTTTCTCAGAGAGCTCAATTTTATTTTGAATCAAATCGCGGAACTCCAGGAACTCCGATTTGTCGCCAATGAGTATGGCGCCCACCAGCCGGTCGTTGTGGATGATGCATTTTTTGTAATACCGTTTTGCCTTATCGATAAATACCACCTCTTCGTAGGCGGGGTCGTTGTTGGGGATATCAGCAATACCAAGTGAGCATAGTTCAGTGCCGTGCATCTTCAGGATGTTCATCAGGAGCGATCCTTCGTACACATAAGCAATGTCGCCATTGAGGTGGCGGGCAGCAATGGAAGCCTGTTGTTCAGCGGCTGCCGTAATGCCATACAATGCGCCTTTAAATTCAGCAATTTCACCAACCGCGTAAATATTTGGGTCGCTGGTTTGGAGGTAGTCGTTAACGATCACACCGCGTTTGGTATCCAGTCCGCAACTGCGGGCTAGTTCAATATTGGGCGTGGTGCCAATAGCCATCACGATTGCCTGGCAGGGAATATCGATACCGCTTTTAAGACGTACGCCTTCCAGCGTGCTGCCTCCCAGAAAGCGGTCCACTTCATCGTTGAAACGGATATCTATGCCTTTGTCTTCCAGTTCTTCTTTCAGCAATTGGGAACCCAGGTTATCCAGTTGACGGTCCATCAACCGGGAAATGCGGGAAATGACCATAACTTCAACGCCTATTTCGCGGAGCGAAGCCGCCAGTTCTATTCCCAGCAAGCCTCCGCCAACGATGGCAACTTTTCCGTTTTCGGGGCGTACATGCCTGATAAAGCTGTCCGCATCGGTACGGCTGCGCATGGTAAAAATGCCTTCCATCTTTGGGAGGTTGGGCAACACCGTAGGGCGGCTGCCGGTAGCGAGGAGCAATACATCATAGGTATGCACTATGCCCTTGCTGTCTGTTACCGTTTTTGCCTGCCGGTCAATCTCGGTAATGCTCACGCCCCGGTGGAGGGTGATGTTGTACTTGCTTTCTTCTTCATCCTTCATCTTTACCAGCTGGTGCCATTGCTGGGTGCCGCTGATATAATCGGGAAGCATTACGCGGTTGTAAAAAGGCGTGTTCTCTTTACTAAAGATTTCAATCTCGTCTTCTGTGTTCAGCTCGCGGTAAGTTTTTACAAAATTAAAAGCACCGGCACCCGCGCCAATGATGATGATCTTTTGAGCCGGCTTGCGGTAGGGGCTTACCTGCACCGCTGCATATTTAAAATCGGGTTCTTTTGAAATGGGATCAATGAGGGCGCTAGTTACATTATTGGCCCGGTTGGCGTCGTTACCCAGTATCTTGCCCCAGTGCATGGGTAGGAATACCACGCCTTTTTTGATGCTGTCGGTTAACTTGGCTTTCACCCGTACTTCGCCACGGCCGTTGCTGATCACAACGAGCTGGTCTTCACCGATACCCCGCTTGGCGGCATCTGCGGGATGGATTTCCAAAAATGCCTGCGCAATATGCTGTTTGAGCTTGGAAACCTTGCCTGTTTTACTCATGGTATGCCACTGGTCGCGAATGCGGCCGGTGGTTAAAACCAGGGGCAGTTCGGGGCTGAGTGCTTCCGAATTGTTTTGGTCGGCAACGGGATGAATAATGGCCTTTTTGGTAGGCGTATAAAACTGTTTATCGGTAAACAGGCGCTGGGTGCCGGCGCCAGTTTCTTCTTTTGGAAAAGGCCATTGTACGCTGCGTTGGGCCTGTAGTTTTTCATAATTCAGCCCGCTGATGTCGATACTGGTGCCTTCGGTAAGGCGGCAGTGTTCGGCGTAAATTTCTGAAGGGTTGACATAGTCAAAACCTGGGTAGCCCATCTTGCGCGCAAAGCGGCAAAGGATTGCTGCATCAGGAAGTGCCTCGCCGGGTGCATCCACAATTTTGTTGAGGTAGGCTATACGGCGTTCCGCATTGGTCATGGTGCCTTCCTTTTCGGCCCATGCCGCAGCCGGAAGTACCACGTCGGCATAGCGGAGGGTTTCAGGTTTGTTGCTGATCTCCTGTACCACCACGAATTTGGCCCGGCTCAAAGCTTCTTCTGCAAAGCGTACATCGGGCAGGCTGAGCAGGGGATTGGTGCACAGGATCCAGATGGCTTTAAGCCGGCCGTCATGGAGTGCCTGGAACATCTCGGTAGCCGAGTAGCCCGGTTTGGAGCCTATTTCCACACCACCCCAAAAACCCTGTACATACTTGCGGTCTGCTTCGTTGGCAAGGTTGCGGTGTGCGGGTAGGAGGTTGGCCAGTCCGCCCACTTCGCGGCCACCCATTGCATTGGGCTGGCCGGTAAGCGAAAAGGGCCCGCTTCCGGGTTTGCCAATATGCCCGGTGATGAGATTAAGGTTGATGAGGCTCAGGTTCTTATTTACACCAATCACGCTTTGGTTAAGGCCCATGGTCCACATGGTGAGAAAGCCTTTGGCATTGCCGATGAGTGCGGCAGCAGTGCGGATATCTTCGGCAGGTACATCGCAAATAGCAGCGGCTTCTTCCACGGTGCGCTCCATTACCTTGGCGCTGTAGGCATCAAAGCCTTCCGTATGGTTTTTGATAAAATCAAAATCGATGTCGCCGGTTTCAATCAGTACCCGGCCGATGGCATGATTCAGGGTGATATCAGTACCTGGACGGATCTGTAAGAACAAGTCGGCAGCGGCAGCAGTTTGTGTTTTGCGCGGATCGGCAACAATGATCTTCATGCCGGGGTTGGCAGCTTTTGCGGCTTCCACCCGGCGCCAAATGATGGGATGGCACCAGGCAGGGTTGGCGCCGGTCACAAAGAGGCAGTCGGCCAGTTCAATGTCATCGTAGCAAACCGGTACGCTGTCTTCACCGAGGCTCATTTTGTAAGCGGCAACGGCGCTGCTCATGCACAACCTCGAATTGGTATCGATATTATTGGTGCCGATAAAACCTTTTACCAGCTTGTTGAGCACATAGTATTCTTCTGTCAGGCACTGCCCCGACGCGTAAAAAGCTACCGAGTCAGGGCCATATTTATTAATCAAAGTTTTGAAAACAGCTGCGGTACGTTCCAGTGCACTATCCCACGAAACCCTTTGACGCTGGCCCATTTTGTTGTACCGCATTTCCGGGTACAGAAGGCGGTCGCCCTGGTCCATAACAGTGTAGTGCAGGTTCATGCCCTTGCTGCACAGCATGCCCCTGTTTACCGGGTGGTCTTTATCGCCCGACACCTGCAGTTTCCCGTTCCGGTCTTTTTGCACCACAATACCACAGCCTACTCCGCAGTAGCAACAGGTGGTTTTAAACTCCATAACACCCCCTGTCCCCCTGGAGGGGGAACTTAGGCCGGAGTGGTAAGTTTTATTTTCATCAGTCATAAGTTCCGGGTTGGGTTTGCTCTTGGTAAGGAAAACTGCGGATGGTAATTATGATTGCGAGCATTGGTTTATTGAAGATGCCTGCGGCAGGACAAGTTTCTGAGTTTTGCCGCAGCATACCATCATCAGGCTGCTGCCATTTCAGCCAAAGGCTCCTGTACCGAGGCGGTTTTGGTTTTTACAGAAAAACGGGTAACTAATACCAGCACTGCCGATACCATTACCATTATACCGATATAACCAAAAGCCTGCACATAGGTGATGCTTTGCGATTTGAACAGGAAGCCAAAGAGCATCCCGCCCAGGTTGCCGCCGGCACCAACGATGCCGCTTACCAGACCAACATTCTTCTCATTTACAAAAGGCACAATACCATAGGTGGCGCCATTGGCCATTTTCAGGAACAGTGCAAAGGAGAGCATAGAGATAATGGCCAGTGTAAAATTGCCGGCTTGGGCAAACAATACGATTCCTATACCTTCCAGCAGGAGCATGGCTGCCAGCAGTACAGCCTTGCCACGCATGCCGTAGCGGCGGCCTGTTTTATCGGAAACAATACCGCCCAGTGCGCGGGCAAAAATGTTCATGAAGCCAAACACGCCCGCCCAGAAACCAGCAGAAGACTGCGACAAACCAAAACTGTCTACAAAGTGCAGGGCGGCTACGTTATCGAAGGTGATCTCCATGCCAAAGCACATGGCATAAGCCAGCATCAGGGCCCAAACACGGGCGTCTTTCAGTATGGTAAAATCAGTTTTGCCTGCTGCTTTCTTGGTGTAACCTATTTCGCTGTAGTTGCCTGCAGGTGTGTCTTTGGTATAGCGATGGTAGAGGAAGGCTGCTACCAGCATCATCACCCCGGGCAGGATCATGGCATAGCGCCATGCTTCACCCTTGGTAAAACCTGCCCCCACGATGGCGGCAAAGATCAGGGGCATCACCATATTGGTGATACCGCCACCCAGGTTGCCCCAGCCGCCTGCAACAGCATTGGCTGTGCCCTTAATATTGGGGGCGAACATGGTGGAGGTATGAAACTGGGTGATTACGAAAGATGCACCGATCAGGCCAATGGCTGCACGGAACAGGAGGAAGGTGGTATAATCCTGCGCCAGTCCCACGAGGAATACGGGCAGGCTACCAACAAGCAACAGTCGTACATAAGTTTTGCGGGGACCCCAAGTGTCGCACAGGCGGCCGATGATGAGGCGGGCGATAATGGTGGAAGAAACGGAGATGATAATGAGGTTACCTACCTGCGCCTTCGTAAGCGCCAGGTCTTCGCGGATGGAAGGCATCAGGGGCGCAAGGCCGAACCAGCCAAAGAAGCAAACAAAGAAAGAAAGCCAGGTGATGTGAAAAGTGCGCATTTGCACGCCTTTAAGGCTGAATACATTGAGCTTGGAGAGGGGAGTGGCAGTTGGAGTGTTCATGATGCAAGTGTTTGTGTGTTTAAGCATGGTGGCAGGCAATCGTTGGTTTGGGGTTGGACCCACGGAGGCACTTAAGGCAGGGAGTTGCACAGTATTAAAGCGGTGAAACGCTGTGTCACCCTGTCGCGGTGGCTCCTCATTGTTTAAATAAGAATTCGGGTTTGATGTTTACCATTACATAGGCCCAGTTTGCATTGCTTCTGGCATTGGCAATGTTCTTTACCGCGGGAGCGGTGAGCAGGGAAGTGGAAAAGAAATGGGCATAGCCTGCTTCGATGCCGATTTGTTTGGTGATGGTGTAGTTGGCTACCAGGTCGAGTTCCTGGCCAAAGCTCCGGTTGCTGCTGTTCTTCCCGTCAATGGCAATGGCAGTTGCGCTGTTGAACTGGTGTAGGTCGGCAGTGAGGCCAAGCTTTTCGGATGCCTTGTATTTTGATTTAAGGTAATAGTCTACCAATCCGCCTTTGCCAAAAGGGTTGGCCACATAGAAGTAATCCATCAGTCCCCAGAACTTGTGCGGGGTGCCATACAACGGGTCGAAGGCTTTGCTGGTGCTGCCCTTGGTACCGCCTGAGGTGTAATCGACGCCTGCACCTGCAGCCAATTTTTTGCTCACCGTTTTCATGGCCGCAACACTCAACAGGTAGGCACTTGTTTGTTGTAGTGTATTGTTCTTGCCAAATTGGTAATAAGCCGAAGCGGAAAGGTTGGTCTTGCCAATATTGGTATTGGTGTACAAACCCGTTGTAAAGCGGCTTACAGTGCCTTTGTCGAACACCTTGGTAGTAGCACCATTGGCAGTGTTCATGTGGTACTTGTTGAACTGATCGGCGAGGAAAAGAAAGGAGGTGCTGCCTGCCTTGTATTTTTTTGCGGCATACAAAAACTGGAGGCTTTTGTACATGCTTCCGCCATTGGTGGTAGCGGTGTAGTTGCCGGGAGGGGTGTTGTTGTAATTGGTGCCTGTTGCGCCTTCTTTGTTTTGGTTAAAAGCTAGTCCGGCATGCACACTCAGGGTTGCCTTGTCGTATTTCAGCAGGGCGCCGTCGTGCCTGCGGGCCTGTTGCAGCCAGTCGAGGTTGCCGAGCAAACGGGAATCGTCATACACCCATTCCTGGCGGCCCAGTTTCAGGTTGAGTGTTTGGGCCTTCACCGTAGTGTCCAATAAGGCAATCTCGGCCCAGGCTTCGTGGAGCATCAGCGCATTGTTGTCGGCGGTGGTGGTGCGGTTGATGGTAGATGCGTCTTGTCCCCATACGCGTACGTCCTGTGCGGTGAGTCCCAACTTTAGGCGGTAGCTGTTGAAGCCCATCGAAAGGCGGCTGCGTTGCGAGGTAAAGAAAGCAGGCGTAGCACCTTTGGGCAGGGGAGCGCCTTGCCCGCCGCGCAGCTCGGTGCGGGTGCGCACCTGTGCGCCAATGCTTAATTGTGCCTGTAGTGGGGTGCCGGCCGTCCAGCAAAGTCCAAAGAGTCCGAATGAAATCCATTTTCTTTTCATGTACTTTTGGGTTGGTTTAAATGATGCAAGTATTTAAATCCTCGGGTCCGTCAGGTGGCAGCCTGGTCGGGCCTTTTTATTTTTTGTTGAACCACAAAGACCCGAAGGGAAAAAGGTGCACAAAGAGGGTCGTTTACTTGCGGTCAAAGCTTATATGCGGCTATTTAAATTCCTTTGTGATCCTTTGTTGCTTAGTGCCTTCGTGGTTCCATTCTTAATCTTCAAGCCCACGTATCTTCTTCCGCGCCGGGAATGCCGATGAATACCCTCCCGCCTTCCACTTTTACGGGGTATGTTTTCAGGTCGCCGCAGCTGTCATCGCTCAGGCAACGGCCATCCACAAGCGAAAAGTTTTTCTTGTGAAAGGGGCAGGCCACTTTGGGTTCGCCTTCAATAGAACCGATCATGCCGCGGCTGATGGCCATTTGCATGCGGTGGGGACACATATTTTGCGTAGCATACCATTCGCCCCGGCGGGTAAAATTGAACAGGGCGATCTGGTCGTTTTTATACTTTACACAAACGCCGCCATTCTCGGGTACATCGGTGGTGCTGCAGGCAGCAAACCAGGTGTAGCTTTCGGTAAGTGTTGCACTCATGGGGTGGGTTTTGATTGATGAATATTGCTATGGGTTGACATTATTGATTATTTATTATTGATTATTGGGTGCCCTGCACAATCAGAAAAGACTTCGTGTGCACGGCAGCTCCAATAATTAATAATCAGTAATCAATAATCAATAATCTAAAAACCTACTTCCAGTCGGCGGCCTTCTTCTGGTCGCGCATGGATTCGAATTGTACGGTGGGATCTTTCTCCTCGGGGGCGTTGACAAAGTGCGAGAAGCGCTTGCGGAGTTCGGGACTTTCCACTACGGCTTTCCATTCGCATTCGTAGGCATCTACCAGTTCCTGCATTTCCTGTTCAAACTGTTCTGCCAGGCCGAGGCTGTCATTAACCACCACGTTGCGGAGGTAGTCGATGCCACCTTCCAGCTTGTTGAGCCAGGTGGCTGTACGAGTGAGGGGGTCAGCGGTTTTGATGTACAACATCAGGAAGCGGTCGATATAGCGGATGCAGGTTTCGCTGTCGATATCAGCAGCAAGCAGGAGTGCGTGCTGGGGTTTGGAGCCGCCATTACCGCATACATACAAGTTCCATCCTTTTTCAGTGGCAATGATGCCAAAGTCCTTGGATTGTGCCTCGGCACATTCGCGGATGCAACCCGAAACGGCAGATTTCAACTTGTGGGGTGCCCGCAGGCCGCGGTAGCGTTCTTCAATGCGGATGGCAAAGCTTACGCTGTCGTGGAGGCCAAAGCGGCACCAGGTAGAACCCACGCAGCTTTTTACCGTGCGCAAAGATTTGCCGTAGGCATGGCCGCTTTCAAAACCGGCGGCAATCAGTTCTTCCCAGATAGCGGGGAGGTCGTTGAGGTGGGCGCCGAACATATCGATGCGCTGGCCGCCGGTTATTTTGGTGTAGAGGTTGTATTTCTGTGCTACCTGCCCGATCACAATGAGTTTCTCAGGTGTGATCTCACCGCCGGGAATGCGGGGTACTACGGAGTAGGTGCCGCCTTTCTGGATATTGGCAAGAAAGCGGTCGTTAGAGTCCTGAGCCGTGTCATTTCCTTTTTTCAGGATCACCTCGTTCCACAAAGAAGCCAGGATAGAGGCGACGAGCGGTTTGCATATTTCGCAACCATCGCCTTTGCCCAGGGTGTCGAGCACCTCGTTGTAGGTGGTGAGGTTTTTCACTTTTACCAGGTTCAGTAACTCCTGGCGGCTAAATTCAAAATGTTCGCAGATGACATTGCGTACATACTTGCCCTGGCTCTTCATGGTGTGTACCATCAGGTCCTTGATCATGGGTACGCAGCCGCCGCAGCCGGTACCGGCCTTGGTGCATTTCTTAATGGCATCCACGCTTTCGCAACCGCCGTCTGTTACGGAGCTGCAGATCTGGCCCTTGGTAATGCCTTCGCAACTGCAGATCAGTGCGTCTTCGGGCAGTGCGGCCACACCGGCACCGGCCTCTTCGCTGCCGCCGCGTGCACCGAGTATCAGGTCTTCGGGGTTGGGCGGCAATGCCAGGCCGTTCTTGGCGGTTTGCAGCAACATATTATATGCTTCCGCATCCCCAACCAGGATGCCACCCAGCAGCTTTTTGCCGTCGTTGCTGATGTTGATTCTTTTATAGATACCCTTGCTGGTATCTTCCAGTACAATGGTGCGGGCTTCATTAGGACCAATAAACGGGTCGCCAAAGGAGGCAACATCCACGCCTATGAGTTTGAGCTTGGTGCTCATGTCGAAACCGGTGAAGGATTTGGCGGCACCGGAGAGGTGGGTGGCAACCACATCGGCCATTTCGTAGCCGGGTGCTACCAGCCCGTAGATCATGCCTTCGTGGAGGGCGCATTCGCCAATGGCAAAAATAGAAGGGTCGGAGGTTTGGAGGCTGTTGTTGACAACGATGCCGCCCCTTGGGCCTACTTCCAGTCCGCAGTGGCGGGCCAGCTCGTCGCGGGGTTTGATGCCTGCGGAAATCACCAGCATATCCACTTCCAGGTGGCTGCCATCGGTAAAGTCCATACCGGTGATGGTGTCTTCACCAACAATAGCCGCTGTGTTTTTGGATGTATGTATTTGTATGCCCAGTTCTTCCAGCTTGCCCTGTAGCATGCGGGAGCCTGCTTCATCAATCTGGCGGGGCATCAGGCGGGGGGCAAATTCCACTACATGGGTTGTTCCTAATCCAAGGTCGAGCAAGGCCTTGGCCGCTTCAAGCCCAAGGAGGCCGCCACCAATCACAGCACCCTTCTTTGCCTTGCGGGCATGGGCCTGCATAAGTTCCAGGTCCTCGATGGTGCGGTAAATAAACACGCCTTCTTTCTCTACACCGGGAATGGGCGGTACAAAAGCGGCAGAGCCGGTAGCCAGCACCAGGTAGTCGTACGGGATGGTGTGACCGGCATGGGAAGAAACGGTTTTGGCGGCACGGTCGATACTAAGCACAGGGTCGCTCAGGTGCAGTGCAATGCCATTGTCGGCGTACCAGGATGCCGGAGCCAGGCTCAAGTCATCGGCGGTTTTGCCGTCAAAAAATGCGCTGAGGTGTACCCGGTCATAGGCGGGACGTACCTCTTCACCAAAAACGGTGATGTGCAAGGGAGCAGCAATTGGTTTGGCGAGCAGCTTTTCGCAAAGCTTGTATCCTACCATGCCATTGCCGATGATTACAATTTTCATCTTGAAACTTTTAGGTCAGTAAAAGTGCAATGGCAAGCGATCGTTATATAAAAATAAAATACATATCAGAGTGGTTAAAGTTTTTACGTCATTAAACTTGCTCTTTTATGTGATCTCTGTCATAAAAATAATATTATTTGGTTTAACTTTAAGCATGTTGGTGGAAATAAAATATACATATAGCATAAAATAATTTGAATATGCAGGCAAATTCCCGTTTAACACTGGTTGGGGCCGGTCCTGGCGACCCGGATTTGATTACATTAAAAGCAATTAAAATATTAGGATCGGCCGATGTTATATTATATGATGCACTGGCCAACGAGGCTTTGCTGAAACATGCCCGGCCAGGCACCATCCTGCAATTTGTGGGCAAGCGCTATGGCTGCCATGCGCTTTCGCAAAGCGAGATCAACATCTTGATCATTGAGATGGCTACCCGCCATGGCCATGTGGTGCGCCTAAAGGGAGGAGATCCTTTTGTATTTGGCAGGGCGCAGGAAGAGATCGAAGTAGCAAGGGCGCATGGCATTGCAGTGGATGTGGTGCCCGGTATTTCAAGCGCACTTGCGGTACCCGCTTCGCAGATGCTGCCGCTTACCTGCAGGGGCATCAACGAAAGTTTTTGGGTAACCACCGGTACTACGCAGTCGGGCGAGCTGTCGGCCGATATAGAACTGGCCGCAAAATCATCGGCCACGGTGATCATGCTAATGGCGATGAGCAAACTGGAACGAATAACCGATATTTTCAAAGCCAATGGAAAAGGCGATACACCGGTTGCCATTATTCAAAATGGTACCTGTACCAACGAAAAAATGGTGATCGGTACGGTAAAGGATATTGTTTTTCGTGCGGAACATGCCGGCTTATCCAATCCTGCTATCATCATGATCGGTGAAGTGGTGCGCCTGCATCCCACGCTGGTGGCGGCTGAAGCGCAGCAAGCAATCCTGCAACAGCGCGTTTGATTTTGGGACCCTGTTTCAGATTACCTACTTTGCTGCTCCAAGCAAGAAAGGATGAAAAAACTAAAGCAGGGATGTGATCTACACAGTTGTTTTTTATGCCGTAATGTAATAGAGGCCTGGCGGCCTTTGCTGGAGTTGCGGCGGCAGACCTACAGTGTGGCAAAAGGGGAACAGTTGTTTACCGAAGGCGCGCAAGTGGAAGGTGTATTTTTCCTTGTCAACGGTAAGGTAAAAGTGCACCAGCGCTGGACGGAGGATAAAGAATTGATTCTCCGGTTTGCAGGCCCGGGTGCCATTGTAGGCCACCGCGGACTTGGTGCCGATTTGCACTATCCGGTTTCCGCCACGGCACTTGAACCCTGTACCATTTGTTTTATACCCCTAGATTTTTTCTACGCTACCCTCAAAACCAATCCCGAACTGCTGTTGCTGTTGATGCAGTTCTTTGCCGATGAACTCCGCGAGTCGGAACAGCGTATGCGCAATATGGCAAGGCTTACCGTTAAAAGCAGGGTAGCTGCTGCCTTGCTTTTCCTGGAACAAAAATTTGGTACTACAGCAGACGGGTATTTGAATATTACCATCAGCCGCCAGGACCTGGCCGCTTATGTTGGCGCTACCTACGAAACCGTGTTCCGGATGCTGGCAGAACTTTCTGATGCCGGCCTTATTCAAACCTCGGGTAAGGAGCTTTTACTTTCTGATCATGCAGGTTTACAAACTGCAGCAGGGCAGGAGTAAAGCTTCAAGCCTGAAATTCAATAGAAGTGCCTGAAAACACAAAACGGCCCTAACCTAAAGCGTTGTCCATGGTCCATGGTCCATCGTCCATGGTCCATACCCCCTTCTACATTCATAAAATCCTTCACTCCCCTAAATAAGTGTAGCCCCACTTCCGTGAGGCTACTACTATATTGGTTTACCGTAAAGAAGAAACCTGCTTAATGCATGGCATGTGCGCCATGTTGGTGATGTGCTCTTTCGTTTGAAGGGTGTGTTTTGGTCATTAATGAGGCACCTACTTCCAGGATACCCAGGATGAGGTGCGGCATATACACGTAGTCGGCAAAGCCAAACAACCAGGGGGAAACAGCCAGCAGGGCACCACCGGCAAGATCAAGGCCCAGGTGGGTGCGCATACTCAACTGCCGGCTCATGCCCAGCTCGTAATCGGTAAACAGGCTATACAGGATGGTGCCTGCACCCAGTATCACCGGCACCCATGTTTCGGCGCCGCCTGCTGCAAAGTCAAATAGCCATGGAGCTGCAATCAGCAGTACGCCCATGATGTAGTCCAAATACCCGTGCATCTTCGTTCCTATAATTTTCATATTTCACAAATTTGGTTACAGCACAAGTGCCACAAAGTGTGCCAACCTGTTGTTGTGCACGAGCCCGTTTTTTCTTCTTATTTCCTGCATTTCAGCAGTAAAACCTATCCTTTTTCAGGCTTTCCCCTAATGCAAATAATGGTGAGCAAGTTGTGCACATGATTACATTGTATCAGATTAAAACTTCTAAAAACCAGGTATGGAAAAGTTTTTACAGGATAAGGTCGCTCTTGTAACCGGAGCAGGTTCGGGAATAGGGCGGGCAGTGGCACAGTTGTATGCCCGGCACGGAGCAAAAGTGGTAGTGTCTGACGTAAATGAAAAGGGAGGGAAGGAAACGGTGGCACAAATTGAACAGGAAGGTGGGCTAGCTGTATTTATTCGTTGTGACACAGCAAGTCCCGAGGACAACAAAGCCCTTGTTGAAGCAACACTGGCGCAATTTGGCGCCTTGCATATTGCTTGCAACAATGCCGGCATTGGCGGCCCCCTGGCGCCCTCAGGCGAATACCCCATTGAGGGCTGGCAAAAAGTAATCGACACCAACCTTTCCGGTGTGTTCTATGGTATGCGGTACCAACTGCCGGCCATGCTGCAATCGGGTGGGGTAATTATCAATATGGCTTCAATCCTGGGAGCGGTTGGCACCCGTATGTCGCCGGCATATGTGGCGGCAAAACACGGCGTGGTAGGGCTCACAAAAGCAGCAGCACTGGAGTATGCGCAGCAAGGCATCCGGGTTAATGCGGTGGGGCCGGCTTATATCAAAACACCATTGCTGGAGGTGCTGGATGAAGCCACCACCGAGGTGCTTACTGCCCTGCATCCCATAGGTAGAATGGGCAAGCCGGAAGAAGTAGCAGAACTGGTATTGTGGTTAAGTTCGGACAAGGCATCTTTTGTCACCGGGAGTTACTTTCCTGTCGATGGCGGTTATTTAGCCCAGTAAACTTTTACCTGATTATTTAAAGCAAAAGAGCATTGCTGCCAGCGGTGCCCTTGTGCACAAATTATTGCAATTCATATTGCATATAATTTCTTTTGTTCACATGTAAAAGCCTACCTTAGCCCCGAACCCTTGTTGCCAAACCTTGCCATGAACGAGCTTGACCGTATTGCCGACCTGCAGCACCGCATAGCAA
This sequence comes from Cnuella takakiae, assembly GCF_001953305.1. Classification (GTDB taxonomy): domain Bacteria; phylum Bacteroidota; class Bacteroidia; order Chitinophagales; family Chitinophagaceae; genus Flavisolibacter; species Flavisolibacter takakiae. Next base: position 3,562,026 of record NZ_MTFE01000010.1, on the reverse strand, counting down.
TTTTGGAAGATATGCGCGCCTATCAAGAGTTGTATCATTTACTTTTTGACAGGCTTTACCGATTTTCTTTTTCTTTCGTCAAATCCAGGGAAGCTGCAGAAGAAATCGTTTCCGACGTTTTCATCAAGCTCTGGCAAATACGCAGCGACCTGAAAAAGGTGGTTGCCTTAAAAGTGTACCTCTACACCATTACCCGCAATTTTTCCATCAATTATATTACGCGCCACTACAAGCACCAGGTGGTATCCCTCGATGGCATGGAGGATCTTTTTGTTGCTTCCGCATCGCCTGAGGAACTGGCAATATCAGCTGAAATGTACCAAAAGGTACAGGCTGCCATCCGCGATTTGCCCCCGCAGTGCCGGGCCATTTTCCAGCTGGTGCGCGAAGATGGGCTCAAGTATAAGGATGTGGCGGCCATCATGGATGTTTCGGTGCTTACCGTCCGCAACCAGGTAGCTATTGCCACCAAGAAATTAGCAGCAGCCCTGCCTGCCACATTGGGAAAAAGAATTGCCGATTCGGCCCGCTTTTCCCATTCTTAAATTTTTTTAGGTACTCCTTGGTACATTCTCCAACAAACGCTGTCCTTATTCTGATAGCATGAACACCGCTCCTGATCGTTTATGGACCCTTGTGAGCCTGCAGCTTGCCGGCGAGGCATCACAGGAAGAGCTCTCCGAGTTGAATGGCCTGCTGAAGGCCTTCCCGGAAGCAGTGTTCCAGGCTGAAATGATGAAGGAGCTTTGGTTGCAAAAGCCCAAGCCGAATAAGGTTCAGGCTGAAGATGCTTTTAGTAAGCACTTGCAGCGCCTGAGTACGCACCTTTCGGAACCTGTGCTGCAGTATGAGGTGGCCGACCCCGAAGAGTTGGAAACACCCGTACGTAGCCTGCGTACATGGTGGTGGATAGGCGGGGTAGCAGCTTCGCTGATGCTGGCTGTCGGTATGTTTTTCCAACTTCGGCCTGCCCGCAAGGCGCCCCAACAAAACGTAGTAAGTACCCGCCCTGGCTCCAAGTCGAAAGTAGAACTGCCCGATGGCACAGTTGTGTGGCTTAATTCGGGTAGCCGGCTGGTGTATGATGATGCATTTAATACTACCCTGCGGGAAGTAAAACTGATAGGAGAGGCATATTTCGAAGTGGCTAAAGACAAGACCAAACCTTTTATTATACATACCCAAACGGTAGATCTAAAGGTTTTGGGTACTGCTTTCAACCTTAGGGCCTACCCTGATGAAGCTACTACGGAAACGGCCCTGATACATGGTTCGGTGGAAGTGCAGGTGCTGCACAACCCGGATAAGAAAATTGTTCTTAAGCCAAGCGAAAAGCTGGTAGTACAAAATAAACCCGATCTAAAAGAAGCTGCCGGCGGTGCTGCAACCGCATTGCCCCAGCCAATGATTAGTATATCCAAAGTGCATCCGCTGGAACGCGATAGCACCCTTTACGAAACCAGCTGGGTTTCCAACAAGCTTGCATTTGACAATGAAAGCCTGGTGACGATTGCGCAGCGACTGGAGCGTTGGTACGATGTCACTGTTTTTATCACCAACGAAGAACTAAAACAAACTACCTATACGGCAGTATTTGAAGGCGAACAATTAGAGGAGGTCATGAATGCCCTGCAGCTTTCGGGCGGATTTAATTATAGCATCAACCGGAAGGAAGTGCGGATATCGCCCTGATTCCGGCAACAAGAATTAGCAAGAACTTAAAGATTGTCAACTGGTCTTTGCCTGCGCTATGGTGCGGGTAGTGACTGCTTTTTTAATAAAAATTGCCTGCATATGAAACAAGCGCCTGCCACCTGACCCAAAATGAAAGCGGAGCATGCTGCAACATGCCCCGCCCATTCTGTTCCGACAAAACAAACCCGTTACGGGATATTTCATCATCACTTATCAATTGTAAAGTATGAAATTATTTGGTACTGGCTACCCGCGAGGGAGGGCCAGCGTATGCATCAAATACTTATTGATGACAAAATTTGTATTGCTCTTATTGTTTGCCTGTACCCTGCAGTCCTTTGCCAAGGGCTATGGACAGGGTACCATCAGCCTCAATTTAGAGCGGGTGGAATTGAAGCAGGCCTTCAAAGCCATAGAAGCACAGGGCTTTTACCGTTTTGTGTATAAAGACCAGGTGCTGCCCCGCAATCAGAAAGTTAGCATCACTGTTCAGGAAGCATCCCTTACTGAAGTGCTGGATAATATCCTGCGCAATACGCCACTTACATACCGCCAGCTGAACGACAAGTTGGTGGTTATTTCAACTGGTGGTGTTGAAGCTGAAGTTCCTGAAGCCATCACCATCACAGGCCGCATTACCGATGAAAATGGTAAGGCCCTGTCGGGGGTGAGCGTACAGGAAAAAGGTACCAATAATGGTACAACCACCAATGACGATGGCCGCTATACCCTCGCCGTTACCAGCGCCAACTCTGTGCTGGTAGTTTCTTTTGTTGGTTTTGAAAACAGGGAGGTTGCCGTAGGCAACCAAACCCAGGTCAATGTGGCCCTGCGCTCTGCCAACAACCAGATGAACGAAGTAGTAGTGGTAGGTTATGGTTCGGTACAAAAACGAGAGTTGACCAGCGCTGTTACTACCATCCGCAGCAAAGACTTTTTGCAGGGTGCGGTAAACAGTCCTTTGCAGTTGATCGAAGGTAAAGTAGCCGGTGTGGTAATTTCCAACCCTGCTGCTGCCGATCCCAACCGTGCTACCGACGTACAGGTGCGTGGTGCCGCTTCCATTTCTGCAGGTAACGGTCCGCTGATTGTTATTGACGGTATGCCTGGTGGCGACCTGCGCAACGTGGCGCAACAGGACATTGAATCTATCACTGTTTTGAAAGACGCATCTGCTGCAGCCATTTATGGCTCCCGTGGTGCCAACGGCGTTATCCTGGTGCAAACCAAGAAAGGCCGTGCCGGTAAGGTTTCCATCACCTACGACAGCTTCATTGAGCACGATCGTATTGCCAACAAGCCTGATATGCTTTCGGCAGAGGAGTTTGTCTCGCGTGGCCGCGACGCCGACCGTGGCGCCCGCACCAACTGGTACGATGCGCTGATCCGCGAGAACAACTTTGGTCAGAATCATTTTGTTACCCTTTCGGGTGGTAACGAGAGTACCATCTTCCGCATCTCGGGCAACTACCGGAATAAGACCGCTATTGATATTGCGTCTTCCCGCAGGGAGTATGGATTTCGCGCCAACTTTATGCAAAAGGCCCTGAATGGTTTGCTGGAGTTTTCGGGCAACCTGTCACAGCGTACGGCTAATGAAGAATACACCAACTATGGTGCATTCCAACAAGCGGTTAAGCTCAACCCGACTATTCCCATCATGGATCCTACCAACCCTTCACGTTGGAATACCTTGCAGGGTTTTGATACCTACAACCCTGTACAGGATTTAAATACCAGGGAAAATGGCGCCGACCGCAACTATTCTATTGCCGACTTCAACATTCGCCTGAACTTAAGAAAGAACCTGTACAGCGAGCTGAAACTTGCCCGCCAGGGTCAGGAAATGCTGCGTAGGGAATATTATAATGTTTTGTCTGCAGAATCCATCAACAGCAACCGCCGGGGCAGGGCAAGACTGGCGAGTGAAAAATGGACAGATTATACCCTGGAGTGGACAGGTAATTATAATACCAAGATCAATCGCCATGATTTCCGTGTGATGGGTGGCTACTCGTACCAGGAATTCAATAACCAGGGCTTCAGTGCCGAGAACATGAATTTCCCTTCCGATGCATTTGGGTGGAACAACCTGGATGCAGGTAGCTGGAACCTGGAAGCCGGTCGCCTGGGTATGGATAGCTGGCGGAACAAGGAAAAGACCATTGCGTTCCTGGGTCGTTTTAATTACAATTTCGACGACACCTATTTCCTGCAAGGTTCCCTGCGTTATGAAGGCAACACAAAGTTTGGTGCCAACAACAAGTGGGGTATGTTCCCTGCCTTGTCGGCTGCCTGGCGTGTTTCCAACCTGGATGCCATCAAAAGTGTTGATGCCATCGACGACCTGAAACTCCGCGTGTCCTATGGTGTTACCGGCCGCTCCGGTTTCCCCCGCTACACATCCTTGGCCCGTTATACCGGTTATGGCCGCTACCTTAACGATGCGGGTCAGTGGATACAGGTGTATGGTCCTGCCAACAACTTCAACCCCGATCTGCGTTGGGAAAAAGCCATTGCCTACAACTTTGGTATTGATTTCTCCCTGTTCCGGAGCAAGCTGACAGGTAGCATTGACCTGTTCAACCGAATCAGCAGCGACCTGATCTCTGAATACCTTCCTGTTGGTCCTTACCTGCATGAGCGCATGGTAGTAAACGTTGGTAAAACTACATCGCGTGGTGTGGAGCTCCAGTTGAACTGGGATGCCGTGAAGACCCGCGATTTTACTTACAGCACCAATATCACTACCTCTTATATTAAAGCAAAGCTGGATAGCTGGTCCAATGATCGTTTCCGCAGCAACTATACGGAACTGAACTGGCTGCCTTCACCCGGCAACCCTGGTCCTGCATACCGTATGGAAGACGGTGTGGAACTGGGTAGCTTCTACGGTTACCGTTATGCAGGGGTTAACAACGAAGGCAAGATCCTGATCTGGAAGAATGGCGAGGTGGGTAAAGAAGCGATCGTGGCTTCTACTGAAGGCAACTTCGACCGCGACCGTGCTTATATTGGTCATGGTGCACCACACTTCGAACTGGCCTGGGGCAACTCCGTTGGCTACAAGCGCTTCGACCTTTCGCTGTATTTCCGCGGCCGCTTCGATTACCAGATCCTGAACCTGTACCAGATGTATTATGGTTTGCAGGCCGAGCCCAACGTGAACCTGCTGAAGGATGCCTACACCCGCAATGGTGATATCACTTCTGGTAAGGTGATCATGGACTATTTCCTGGAACCAGGCGATTACTTCAAACTCGATAACCTTACCCTAGGCTGGTCGCCCAAGGTGCAGGCCAAGTGGCTGAACAACCTGCGTTTTTATGGAACCATGCGCAATGTGTTTACCATCACCAAGTACTCTGGTCTTGATCCTACTACGGTAGGGGTAACTGGCCTGACTCCCGGTTATGGCGACCTGAATGTGTATCCCATTACCCGTAATTTCTCGTTTGGCGCACAGGTGACTTTTTAATGATTGATTACAGGAAAACCAAAGGCACATCGCATGGTGCATAAGAGCGTGCTGATGGAAAGTGCAAACCTACCTGCATGTGCCTTGATGGTTTTCACCTTGAAAAAAGCAAAACAAATGATCAAGATAAAACCTTTGTATGCTGCAGTGCTGGCTGCTATCATGGCCAGTTCCTGCACCAGGCTGGAGGAGGAAGCATTTGATATCCTTCCGTCCGGCAATTATTTCCAGGATAAAAATTCCATACAGGCTGCAGTGTTGCGTCCTTACGAACATGCGCATTGGAATGGATGGGATGGCGACCGTTGGTTGTTGCAGGAACTCACTGCCGACCAGTTTGTGTGGACACAAAAAGGAAAACATGGCTATGATGGTGGCGACTGGGTGCGCCTCCATGGCCATACCTGGACCCAGGAAGATGGGCATATAAACGGCGGATGGGTAGGACCTTACCAGGGTATTGCACAGTGTAATGTGTTTTTACAAGACCTGGGTGGTCTGGATTACGTGCGCTTTGGTCTAACAGAAGCGGACAAGAAGCAGCACCTGGCAGAACTCCGCACCCTGCGTGCCTGGTTTTACCTGTTCCTGATCGATTTTTTCAGGCAGGTACCTATTATAGAAAATCCCCAGGAGACTAAGGCGCAAGCCACACCCCAGGAGGTATTTACCTATATAGAAAAAGAGCTGAAAGAATCACTTCCTGATTTGCCCAACAATGCCAAGGTAGGCAGGTGGGGACAGGCCGGTGCAGCCTCGCTGCTGGTGCGCCTCTACCTGAATGCTGAGAAGTGGTCAGGAACCCCTAAATACACCGAATGTGCTGCCATTGCCCAGGAAATTGTAGATGGCAAATACGGCTCATTCAGTATTGATGCTGATTACCGCGGGCCTTTCCGTTCGGGTATCAACAACTATCGTTCGCCGGAGAATATTTTCGAGTTCCCGCATGCCCGGAACATCTATGAGTTTGGCTGGATCTACAATGCCATGATGCACTACCAGGCTCGTTACTCCCTGGACAATGACTGGGGTGGCTGGAATGGTATCCACCTGACGCCAAGCCGCGACCTGGAAGGCAACCTGCTTCCATACCAATTGGGTAAGCCTTACGAGAAATATGCTGCCGATGACAAGCGCAAGCAGCCTTTCCGCACTACATCCCGTACGGGTGAGTATGAAGGGTTCTTCCTGATTGGCCAGCAGTATATGTTCAATGCCAGCGCTGGATTTGGTTTTGACAGTACCAAGGTGGTAAACGGCACTGAAGAGTACAATGGCCGCCCCTTGCGCTTTGTGGACCAGGTAGGTCGTTTTTCCGAGAAGCCTAATGGCCGCTGGAGTGAAGGCTCGCACGTAACAACGGGTGAAGAAAACTCCGGTGTGCGCCTGCTGAAGTTCCCCTGGCTTTCTATGAGCAATAACCTCTTCCAGTTCAACTCGGCTCCTGAAATCAGACTGGCAGAGATCTATTATGCGCTGGCTGAATGTAAGTACCGTGCAGGTGATAAGGCCACTGCCGCCCAATTGTTGGATGCCGTACGCAAACGCAACTTCCCTGCAGATAAATGGGCTGCGAACAGCTACGTAGACAATCCTTCCCTACTTACCGACCAGGAGTTTGTGGATGAACTGGGCCGGGAGTTCCTGGGTGAGCGTCATCGTCGTACCGACCTGGTTCGCTGGAACAAGTTCAATGCAGAATGGTGGGACAAGCCGGTGGATGCCAAAGACCGCTCGGTTTTCCCGATTCCTTCCCGCCAGCTTAATGCCAACAATTTGCTGAAGCCAAATGGCTTTGAATAAAGAAGCTAGTTTTCAATTACAATCAGTTGACGATCCGGGGCGCCTTTTCAGGCGCCCTTCATTTTTGCGTTAAGGCTATATAGGTGTGAAGTAAAACCGCTGACTACCGGGGCGATGTATCCTTGCAGACCTGAGCATGGTTTAAACCTTATAATCTAGTATATAAAGGGTACCAACCTAATATTTAAAAGATAACAAATAGAAGATAATTGCCGACAGGGTAGAAGCAATCCTTTTTCCTTGCAAATAAAAATCCCGGCATGATGTGCCGGGATTTTCTTGGGAAGAATCGAATCACCTTAATAGGCTTTTTCCTCTCCTCTGATAATATTATAGAATGTAAGAAAGATGATCTTTAAATCCAGTATCAGGCTCCAGTTTTCCATGTACCATATGTCGTACTCCACCCGGTTTCTGATGTGAACGGGTTCGGTAATTTCTCCGCGGTAACCATTCACCTGGGCCCAGCCCGTAATTCCTGGTTTCAGGAAATGACGCACCATATACTGGTCAACTATCTTGGAGTAATCGTTGGTATGCTGCAGCATGTGGGGGCGGGGACCAACAATACTCATATCGCCAACAAATACATTAAAGAACTGGGGAAATTCATCCAGGCTGCTACGGCGCAGGAAACGGCCGATCCGCGTAACCCGGGAGTCGTTCTTGGTAGCCTGTTTGGAATCCGAATCCTTGTTCACCCGCATGCTTCTGAACTTGAGGCAACGAAACATCTTCCCATTCTTCCCTGTTCGGAGCTGGGAGAAAAAGATCGGGCCTCTTGATTCCAGCAGAATCAATATGGAAATCAGGGGCAGAAGCCAGGATAAGATGAACACAATAGCGGTAAGGCTTACTGCGATGTCCAGGATCCTTTTCTTGATTCGGTTGTTCAACTGGTCCAACGATTCTCCCCGCATGGTCAGAATAGGGATATCATTATAATAGGACACGTGGAACCTGCCTTTTACAAACATGGAAAGGTCCGGAACGATCTTAAACCGGATGCATTCATTTTCCGCCTCCCGCATCAGGTTATACAGGAGCGGTTCCTGTTCTGGAGTGATGGTGGAGTAAATGCGGTCTACATTATTTTGTTTGGAAAGCTCGATGGTTGAACTGATATCGCCAATGATAGGGTAGTGGGATAGCTCGTTTACCCTTTCCGGGTTTTCTGTAAAACCCAAAATTTCAGCATTGATGCTATCCTGTTCCAGGTACTGTATCAGCTTTTTGGAAGTATCGTTGTAGCCAATGATCAGGATCTGTCCTTCCTGGTTGAACCATTTGCCCTGTGTCTTTTTCATGATCAGGTAGGCAAAGCGGTTGATCACCAGTCCTACTGCAAACAGGGTGATGGTGGATCCAATGAATAGCCTGGAAAGGTGTGTTTCCCGGAAAAACAGCAGGTAAGTGTTGAGTGTGGCAAACCATACCAGGTAGGTAAAAGCCGTGTTGCGCAAGGTATACTCGAAGGAGAGCAGGGTTGTTTTCCGGTAAATTTTAGTAACCGATCCCAGCAACACCCATGCAATATTTAATGCAAAGAAGAATTCCAGGTAATCGGAATTGTACTCATTTGGGATGTTCTGGTCAAAAAACAGCCAACTCAGTGAGTACGCAATATTTAAGGTAACGATATCGACCGTTGCCAGTACCGTTCTGATAATCGTGAGTGAATGTTTGTTCATAATAGCCGTGAATTAGAAGCACATGTGGTCTTCCAAAGTTGGAATGGCTACTTTCTTAGGTAATGGATAAGGTGGAAAATAAAAGCCGGAAGAGGCTTTCTTAGCGGAAGTATTGGAGCAAAGGTCTTCGGGTAGGATAATGAATGGACAAATTGCGAACGTAAACCTAAGGAATTAGTTTCAATTAAAGGATATAAAATATGTTTCAGTTGAATATACAACATACTGATGAGCTAGGCCTACTCTGAAATGATATCCAGGCCCAAGCTTTTCATTTTTCAAAAACATCCGATTGAAATTTTTTTGCAATTTTTAAAAATTTTTGTTGGCATTTAACCATCAAAAAAACAGTAGCAACCCATTTAAATAAATAGTATGCCCAACCTTACATAATATGAATAATATTGATATGAAACAGTTGGTTTAACTAAAACTTTCCGTTTTTAAATGTTTTTTAAACACTTATATATTACATCAAAAATAAGTTGATAAAATATGCAGCGGAAGGTATTTTGGTGCTGTTAAGGAAATTGTGAAAAAGTATTAAGCCCATCAATAACAGGTTTGATAAAAATTTAATATACAAGTGGCTGTATCTAATTGAGTAAAGAATTTCACATTTTTTTGGTATAGTTATTGCTCAGTGCCACACATTCCGATAACCGTGCAATTACCGCCTAAGGGCTTTTTCCAAAACTGCTTTTGTTGAAGATGAATTTGTGTTGATAGCCGATGGTATGTCCTGTTCGGAAGAGATTTCTGTATCCTGTACTTATACCTTGTTCACAGTCGCCAAAAACCAAAGTATGAAACCTTTGTACCAGCCAACGAATCGTCAGACAACGTTTTTTTCTTTTAGTTTAATCTTGCTACTGTTTTCTTTAATAAGTTCTACCGCCAAGGCTACAACTTATTATTTCTCAGAAAACGGAAGTGACCAAAACAGTTTTAGCGAGGCCACCAACCCGGCTACTCCCTGGAGAAGTATTAACAAGCTTAATGCCGTTTTTTCCAACCTCAGGCCTGGTGATTCTGTTTTATTTAAAAGGGGGGATACTTTTTATGGTACCATCAATGTTGACCGTTCCGGAACCTTTTCCGATCCAATCGTAATTGGCGCCTATGGTACCGGCGAGAAACCTGTAATTGCAGGTTATACCCTAATCAAAAACTGGAAATCTGTAGGCCGCGGAAACTATGCTTTTGAAGACGGTGACCTTCCTAACCGCGTAAGAATGCTCACCATCAATAGTAAACCCTACGAGATGGGCCGTTTTCCCAATATTGATGAAGAGGAAAAAGGTTACCTGAAAAATGATGACGCCACTGATAAATATTTAATGGACAATGAGCTTCCCAATGATATTAACTGGAAAGGAGCCGAGATGGTTGTGCGTACACACCGTTGGGTGCTGGACTGGGTAAAGATCAGAGCTCAATCTGGCAACTATTTGTACTTCGGGGGTGATCTTACCTATACTCCCAGACCAAAGTTTGGTTACTTTATCCAAAATGATGTGCGGACCCATGATCGGTTTGGTGAGTGGGCCTATGACGAAGATGAAAAAAGAGTAACCGTATATTTCGGAAACAGCGATCCCGACCGCTATGTTGTAAAGGCAAATACATTGAAAAATCTGGTGTATTTGTTCAATCATGATTACATCACTTTCGATAACCTTGTTTTTGAGGGTGCAAATGAAACTGCAGTTTATGTGTATTCTTCGGATGGAACCACGATCAAGAACTGCGAAATAAAGAATACAGGTGTAAATGGTATGTACGTGGTGCACGCATCCCGTTTGAAGATCAATAACTGCCTGGTTGAGAATACCAACAATACCGGTATCATCCTTTTCGATAATATTTATAATGCCCTGGTTACCGAAAACCGCATCACCAAGTCTGGTGTTTGGCAGGGTATGGGTCAGAACGGTCCCAACAACGGTATTGGTCTTCGATTCAGGGGTGAAAACAACCTCGTTGAATACAATGTAATCGACAGCAGTGGTTATTGCGGCATCAGGTTTGATGGCGACAATAACACCATCAGCCGTAACCTCATTCAGTACTTTGGCTTTATAAAGGACGATGCCGGTGGTATCTATTCAGATAACCACACCGGTAATCACTACAAAGGCCGGAAAATTTTGAACAACATCATCCTGGATGGCATTGGTGCAAGGGAAGGTTCAAACAGTATGCGGGTTCAGCAAGTTTCGGGTGTTTATTTAGACAACAACACTACCGGCGTAGACATCATTGGTAACACTGTTGCCCGTTGCGGAAAGCTTGGTATTTATGTGCATAATGCGCTTGACGTAAAGGTGCATGATAACCTGGTGTTTGATAACACAACACAGGTTGAACTTAACCATGATGACGTACATATGCGCAAGGTGCGGAATGTTGATATGAAGAATAATATTTTCTTCTCCAAAGTGCCCGGCCAAATGGTTGCCCATTTCTTTTCTAAACACAAAGACATCGGTGAATTTGGAACCATCAACAATAATTATTACCTCCGTCCATTGAATGATGAAGACATCATTAAGGTGACCACAGGGATCTATACCCCTAGTGCTGTTTCCAACACAATGAACCTTGAAAAATGGAAGCCATTGTTCGATCATGATCGTGATTCTAAGAAGTCAAAACGATCTTTCGATTCTACCAGCGATCCTGATCAATTATTCAAACTTGTTTATAACACTTCCAAATCGACTGCTAAGTTTTCGCTGCCCGGTACTTACGAAGATGCAAAAGGCAACAAGTACGTGGGCCGGATTACACTGGAACCATTTGAAGGTGCAGCCCTTATTAAAATAGGCGATGATACCGGTACTAAAGAGCTGACCGTAAAACTGACCAGTCCTACCCAGGGTAAACGTTATGAAGACCAGGCGTCGGTAGAAGTAAGTGCTTATGCACTTGCTGAAGAAGGAAACATAGAACGTGTTGAATTCTACGTAAATGGTAAGCTTCATAATGTAGAGAAAAACGCTCCCTATAAGTGGACCTGGGATGAAGTGCCTGATGGTACGCACAAGATTTATGCAAAAGTTTTTGATGATGCAGGCAACGAGGCAACTTCTGAAGAAGTAAGCTTCACTATGGATATTAAATCTGTAGTGCAGGTTAATATCACCAGCCCTAAACAGGGTGAAGAGGACACCAAGGTTAATTACGTTTTGCTGAGTGCTGATGCAAGTGTAACAAAAGGAAAAGTGGACCGGGTAGAGTTTTATATCAATGGCAACTTGATTGATGTAGAAAGAGAAGCGCCATACAAGTACACCTGGAAACAAGTACCTAATGGTTCTTACAAGTTGGTTGCAAAGGCCTATAACAATAAAGGTGATGCTGCAGAATCAGACCCGGTTAACTTTACCGTAACCCACTTGAATACTGCTCCCCAGGTGCATGTTACTTATCCTGCTCAATCATCTACATTCGAAGCTCCCGCATCTCCACGGATCAGTGCAAGTGCCATTGATGAAGATGGAGAAGTTGCCCGCGTGGAATTCTATCTCAATGGCCGTTTGATCGACATCGAATATGCGGCTCCCTATGGCACACGTAAGTTCAACCTGGATCCTGGAACCTATCGGGTACAATTGAAGGCTTATGATAATAGCGGAGAACTTACAGAGTCGGAAGTCATTACTTTCTATGTTAAGGAAGAAGACCGCGGCAGGAGTGCCATTACGCAAACTAATACCGGATCTTTTATGCTCGATGAAAGCCTGAATGCAACTGGCGCCAACGAACATTCCATTGCAGATGGAAAGGGTGCAACAGTTTATCCCAATCCTGCAAACAGCGAATTGAACTTCAATGTAAATGCACCTCAAATAAAAGGCAAAACCCAAATCAGGATTACCAATGCAGCCGGTAGCCTGGTGCGTCTGGTGAATACCAATGTTCAGAGTTCAAGCATCCGCCTCGATGTGTCAGGACTCACACCTGGCAATTATATCATAACCGCTCAAAGTGGAATGTACCAGGTGAGTTCTAAGTTTCAGAAGCAATAGTGTACTGAAATAGCTAGTTAATAATAAATGTTAGTACCTAATAAAAGACCTGGTTGGTTTATCGAACTTAGCCAGGTCTTTTATAACATTAAGTAGTGTTTGTTAGTTTTTATATGCAGGTTTAGTTACGCTAACTACCCTTTTCGTTAGCACTGATCCTACACGTTTTATCCAATAGCCCTCACCATATTTCTCGGTGTTGAAGTGTTCTGTTGTTTTCTTATAAACATGGAACTTTAAGTAAGCCTGTTTATCCCTTTCACCCTTTCCCATATTTATTCCATTTTCCAGTTGCCATTCTTCATTATTGTGATTAATGGATTATGTGTGTTTGTTATTAATGGCTTTGCAACATTCAAGCAAGCCATATGACCATGGTGCATGCCTAAATGTGTCATTAAATAGTTGCATTGGTTCTTGTTTCAAGTGCGCAATATTTCACCAGTCTAAAAAATCAAATATGACCAGTAGGAAATCACTTATAGGTAATAGTAAGAATTACCTATCTGTTGGAAAAACAAACCAACAATCAGTGCTATCGAACAGATTTTATTTTTCTTTACTATGTAATCCTTAGGTTATACTAAGGCCATCAAAAATCCATCCCATGAGATCAGTGCTTTTGGTTGTGTTTGCAGTAATTTTTGTTCAATCGGTACATGCTGCAGACTATTATTTTTCTAATGCTGGTAATGATGCCCGAACCGCATCAGAGGCCAGGAACCCTGCAACACCATGGAAATCTATCATCAAGCTCAATTCAATCATGGCTTCATTAAAGCCAGGAGACAGAGTATTGTTTAAACGTGGGGATATCTTCTATGGTAAAATCAGGGTTACAACATCTGGCACTTCAAGTGCACCCATAACTTATAGTGCATATGGTTCTGGAGCCAACCCAATAATCAGCGGATTTGTAAACCTTACCAATTGGGTAAATAAAGGCAATGGTATTTATGAAGTAGTAAACAGCAAGTTTCCTTCGTGTATCAACATGGTTACCATGAACGGGTTGCCTAAAGCATTAGGCCGCTGGCCCAATGCAGATGCACCACTTAAAGGGTACATGATTGCGGAGGCTGCAGCATCCGGCACCATCACCGACAATGAATTGCCTTCCAGTCCCAATTGGACCGGAGCCGAACTGATTGTTCGTACATCCCATTGGACCCTGGACCGTTTTAAAGTAAATACCCACGTTGGTACTAAATTGACCTTTACCCAACTTTCTGGTACCTACAAGCCTTTGGCCAAGTATGGATATTTTATTCAAAATCACTTGCGTACCCTCGACAAGTTAGGAGAGTGGGCATACGACAATGCTACCAAGAAACTTTCGATGTTCTTTGGGAGCAATTCACCTGCTAATTATGACATCCAGGCAAGTATGGAAGAAGAACCAATTGATGTTTATGATGCCGATAATGTTGTATTCGACAATTTGCAAATGGAAGGGGGAAATGAAAATGGAATTCGTATCTATTCTTCAAACAATGCAGTAGTTCAAAATTGCGAAGTCCGTAATTCTGGAATTGATGGTATTGCAGCAAGTATTACGGATAATCTGAAGGTGTTAAACAACAGTATAAGGACTTCGCACAATATTGGTATTTTCTTGATAGGAGTGACTAATAATTCTCTTATCAGAAATAATGAAATCGTTGCTTCCGGGCTTTTGGCTGGTATGGGGCCAAGCAGTTCGAATACAAGTAACGGTATGCGCGTGAATGGTACAAGAAACACTGTTGAGTACAATGTTGTTGATAGCTCAGGCTACTGCGGTATCCAGTTTACCGGCGATTACACAGCAATAAAAAATAACCTGATCCGAAATTTTGCACTCACTAAGGATGACGCTGGCGGCATTTACATGACTGCAAAAAGTGGCTCTACAGAGGTGGGCAGGAAAATCTGGAACAATATAATTGAAGATGGTATTGGTGCCAAAGAAGGAACGAATCTGAGTTCAACACAGCAAGTGTCGGGTATCTATTTGGATAACCATGTGTCAGGCGTTGATGTTCGGGGTAATTCAGTAACAAGATGCGGAAAAGTTGGTATTTATATTCATAACAATACAAACATCACCATTGAAAATAATACCTGCTTTGACAACAAAGCACAAATGATGCTGAACCATGATGATTCCAATATGCCCCAACTGCGGAATATTAAAATGAAAAACAACATTTTTGTTTCAAAAGATCCGAAACAAACCGTTGCTTTCTTTTATACTAAGGTAAATGACATATCCTCTTTCGGTTCCATCGACAGTAATTACTATTCACGTCCTTTAGATGAGAACGTTACGATTCAGGGGATTACTTACCTGTATACTTCCTCCCAGAACTCAAAAAACTATTCTTTTGACCAATGGCGGGGATTGTACGGCCATGATAGAAATTCGAAGAAGTCGGTTAAGACTTACGCAAGTACAGTAAACAAGGATGAAGTATTCCGTTACCTTGTAAATGCAACTACGAGTTCAAAAACCTTTTCTTTGTCTGGTACTTATGTAGATGCACGTAACAGGCAGTATTCAGGTTCGGTTAGCCTGGAGCCGTATACTTCTATGGTGCTTATGTTAGTTAGTTCATCTTCTACATCCACAACAAGTTCTACTACTACGAACCTGGCCCCAGTGGTTAAACTAACAAGCCCTGTAAGTTCTTCAACCTATAGTGCTCCGGGATCAATAAAAGTTACAGCCAGTGCTACTGATAATGATGGCTCGATTGTCAAGGTTGATTTTTATGCTGGAACCAAACTGATCCGTACCGAGAAAGTTGCACCTTATACCTTCACCTGGAGCAATGTAGTGGCAGGAACTTACAGCATCACTGCGAAAGCTTATGACAATAAAGGAAAAGTGGCTACTTCAAGCGCAGTTACAGTAACTGTAAAGTCCGGCACTTCTTCTATAGTGGGTAATAACAATATTGAGGCTATGTTGCCCGAAAATGAAGTGGTGGACCAAGCTCAAATTACTTTGTATCCCAATCCTGCTTCCTCTAACATCAATGTGCGTTTGCAAGGCAATATCAAAAGTGGGAAGGCATTCGTTACCATCAGTGATGCAAGTGGCCGTATGGTACTGAAGCAGGCTATAGTAGCAGCAAATGGGACTATCGTGCCGCTCAGTATCTATAATCTTCCTGTTGGTATGTATATATGCAACGTAATAGGAGAGGGCTTCCAATACAGCAGCAAGTTTATCAAACAGTAACTTGTATCATTTTCAATTAAGCTAAGCTAACCATACCACTTTGCCCCTATAAAAGGGTGAAGGAAAAACAAAGAAGGCCGGTAAATCCGGCCTTCTTTAATATTACAGGTTTCTGTGAGGTTATGGGTCTGATTAGCTTACAGCTGATACCGCTTCAGGCTTTTTCACTTTCTGGCTAATCCAGGAATAAGTGCGGGTAAGACCTTCAATCAGCGGCTCGGAAGGTGCCCAGTTCAACTTTTCCCTGATAAGTTTATTATCAGAGTTGCGGCCACGAACTCCAGTTGGTCCATCAATATTCTTGATGCTTACGTCTTTACCAGCAATACCGATAACCATTTGTGCCAGTTGGTTGATGCTTACCATTTCTTCAGAGCCAATATTAACAGGGCCCATAAAATCAGATTCCATCAACCTGCGTACTGCTTCCAGGCATTCATCGATATAAAGGAAAGAGCGGGTTTGTTTACCGTCGCCCCATACTTCGATGGTACCACCCTGCTCTACCTCTGCTATC
The DNA here is from genome assembly GCF_001953305.1 of Cnuella takakiae. Lineage (GTDB taxonomy): Bacteria > Bacteroidota > Bacteroidia > Chitinophagales > Chitinophagaceae > Flavisolibacter > Flavisolibacter takakiae. The sequence goes on along the minus strand of NZ_MTFE01000010.1, from coordinate 3,545,579 downwards.
TTACGGCACATAGCTGCAGGTGCTTTCTCTTTACCGCCAGTGTAGGTGCCATAAGGACCAAAGATGTTGTGAAAACGTGCAACACGCACATTCAAACCATAATTGCGGTTGTATGCCAAATACAATCTTTCGCTGAACAGTTTTTCCCAGCCATATTCGCTATCTGGAGCTGCAGGGTAAGCAGATTCTTCAGAGCATTTTGGGTTATTAGGATCTTCCTGGTTGTAAGCAGGGTACATGCAGGCAGAAGAAGAATAAAACAGCTTCTTCACGCCAACTTTTACAGCCTGGTTTGCAACATTCAAATTGATGGTTGCGGAATTGTGCATCACGTTTGCATCGTTGTCACCCGTGAAAATATAACCCGCTCCACCCATGTCGGCTGCAAGTTGGTATACTTCATCGAAAGACTGGTCCAATACCATGGCAACAACTACCGGATTGGTAAGGTCACCAATTACAAAATCATCTGCAGATGTTTTGCGGTATTCATTTTCTTTCAGATCTACACCTCTAACCCAGTAGCCTTCCGATTTCAGGCGTTCTACAAGGTGGCCACCTATGAAGCCACCAGCTCCGCATACTAAAGCTTTCTTCATGCTTGTATTGTTTTATTATTTTTTGACGTTGGAGAATTGATTAAGCTCTTTATGTTGTAGTAAAAGAACAAAGGGATGATTTGCGCATAACGGCCAGCTAATCTCTTTGGTTCCTTTAAGGTTCTGTATAGCCACCCGAGACCTGCATGCAGCATCCAGTTAGGTGCATATTTCACACGGCCTGTATGAAAGTCGAATGCAGCGCCGACACAAAGGATAAACTGCACTTTTGTATACTGTTTTAACCGCGCTGCAAACATTTCCTGTTTGGGGGTGCTCAGCCCGATCCAAACTAAATTGGCGCCGCTTTCATCAATGGCTTTACCCAGGGCTACCATTTCTTCATGGCTCATCTGCCGGAAAGGCGGGCAAAACGTACCTGTAACATTAGGGTTGTGGTAAGTGCTGTTGCATACAGCTTTTAATTCGTCTGCCACCCCTTCTTTGCCGCCACAGAAAAAATGCTTGATCTGTGGATCTGCGGCTGTATTGCGGATCACCAGTTCAAAGAAGTTGGGTCCTGGAATTTGCTGCATCTGCAACCTGCCTTTTAATTTTCCTACCCAAACGCCAGGCTTTCCATCCGGCATGTTCCAATGAAAGCTATCGAGCAGCTTCTTAAATTTTGGGTCCTGGTTGGCCGTTACCAGGCCATGCGCACCTGTGAAGCTTACCAGTTTGTTAAGGGGTTCTGCTCCCGACAAGGTGATGGACCTGAGTTGTTGAAAGGCCTCATTCATCCCTTGGTCAAATAGTTTTACATGTAAAACTTTGACCATTTCCTGTTCTTTATTGTTTGTCACAGTTCTTGCTTTTAAGGTACATTATTTACTTTAATAGGTGGTAACCTATTGAGGTACTACAGTTTCGGGCTTGCTTACAATTTTGCTCCACAATTGGGTGCTATAAAAGTGTAGCAACGAGTATGCCCGGTACCAATAGCTCAAACGATGATTAAACTGACGAATCAGGCCAGGATGCCTGGTAACCTTTTGCTCCATCCTGAACTTTCTTTGGGTGCCTTCATCCAAAGTTGTCAGGAAGCGATGGTTGGATTTTTGGGTATGCGTGGCTTCCGGTCCAAAACCGATGTTCGAGATTTTGGAGGAAGTAGGATAAACAGTGAAGGAGCCTTGCAAACATTGGTTAACGATCCAGGGAATGGCCCAGGAATCATTTGTTTGGGCTTTTACTTTTTTAATGAGCGGAACCCAATCAGAGCCCATGTCGCGGGCTTTGATCATATCGGAAATGCTTACTGTTTGCAGGATTTGCCAGTTTACAGTGTTCCACCTGTCGGCCCATGTGGCCCATCCCCAGGAAGAGCCTCTTGGATGGAAAAAGACATCCTGTTTAAGTCCTTTTCTTTCAAGTGGGAAGGTGTAACCGGAAATCGAGAATACCTGCGGTACATTCTTGTAAACATCCAGTGCCTGGTTCATATAATCCAGGAAGTTGGGGGTAGTCTCAAGGTCGTCTTCCAACACTATTGCCTGTCCATGTGTTTTGAGTATTTCACTCACACCTTGTTTAACGGAGTTTGCTAAACCTTTGTTGATAGGGGATTTAAAAACAGTTACACTTTTAAAGCCTTCAATCTGATCACAAAAGTTTTGAACAGCTCTTACCTTATCATTGTCGGTAGTGTTTTTGCTGCCATCACAAAAAATGAATAAATCAGTTTGTGAAGCTAGGTAGTTGTTGCGCAGGCATTGCACTGTATGGATTAGGGTATCTAACCTTTTGTAGGTAAATAACACTACCGGTGCAATGGAATTATCCATATTCATGGTCGTTTCTAATTTGTATGGTTATAGGGTACTTGCTATGCTTTTCAGGTTGGTTTCATAGGATTGGGTTTTCAGATTTGGTTTTTCAAAGAGGCCATATTCATTGGTCGTTTTACTAATGCAAACTCTTTTGTTGTTTCAATGGAGTTCAGCACTTGCTCGATCATATTTTCCCAGGTATTAAGCTTATAGTATTGATCCATGTTTGTTCTTACATTTTCCAATTGTTCCTGGTAAAAAGCCGAATCATGGATCATGCGATCAAGCAGTTCAAACAACTCTTTGTTGTTTTGGTAGGCAATACAGGCACCGGTTTCTGCCAGGTCTATAAAGTTGCCAACCCGTGGGCCTAAGATTATTTTATGCGCATTCAATGAGTGGATGAGGGCGCCCGACGAAAAGGTATCCGTTTTCTTATAAGGCAAAACGATAACGCTGCATTTGTTGAACTCTTCCTGTAATTCCTGTGCTGTTAGTCTTGTGTTTTGAATGTGAATATTTGTGCCTGCCGCTTTTTCTTTCAATTGTGCCACGTACTCTGGATTTCCCTTGCCCAAAATTTTTACCGGGAAGTTCGATTCCGATTTTTTGTAATCATTAATGAATGCCTCAAGACCTTTATAGGGCGTGATATTACCCCATATAAGGGCCTGGTGCGTATTCGGATTTGTAATGGAATCCATTTTGATCCGCTCATATCTTGGATGCGGTACAAAAACAACTTTCGACCGCACTTCTTTTAAAACTTCAATTGCATCTTTTGAGTGTACAATTATTTTGTCGGCAATATGCTTGAAAAAGTTCCGGTTCCATTTGCTGAGAAGGGGCTTGCCCTTTGCATGTGACTTCCTGTTATGGCAAATCCAAATGATTTTACCACCTCTTGCTTTTACCAAAAGAACACATAAGTTGAAACAGATGGCCTGCAGCCAGCCGAAACGCAGATGCACAATATCTTCCGGCCAGTTTAGTACCAGCACTTTAGCTTTAAAGGCATATTTCAACAGCTCGGTTGAGCGGCCCATTACTTTGTTGTGCTGATTTAATACATCAGCCTTTTGGGTAAGGTGGTAATAGAAGCTGTTGATGTAGCTGTTGTGGACACGATGGTCTGGCCGGGGGCTAAAGAAAAAGCCCGAACGGTTAGATGTATCGATATGTGCGTTTCGATTAATCATGATTGTTGATTGATTGCTCCGGTACGGCCTAAAGTGAAATCAATGTATCCTTTCATGTGGAACAGCATGTTCTTGATCCTCAGATGCTTTCCATGAAGGGCCAGCTCATGTGCCAGGAACAAAAGTTTTTGACCCGTTGACATGGTGTTGTTAAACACCAGAAATTTATTTCGGGTCATATAATAGGTTTTCAGGTGCGAGATTTTGCGTGTTGTATAGGATACATCATGCTTTACAATCAGATGCGGAGCGTATAAAATGGTATATCCCAACTGGGTAAGCTTAATGGATAAGTCGGCCTCATCATAATACATGAACAAGGCTTCATTAAACAAACCTGCTTTAACCACTTTATGCATGTCAAACAATGCCGCACAGCCGTTAAAAACATCTGTTTCCTGAACGCGGCCATGTTGCTTTTTCACCATGCCGTCCATCACAACTTTACCTTTGCTGTATTGGATGGTTGCACCCTCATACCATGGACGGCCATCCATATGGGTAATGCGGGGTGAAATACAAGCTGCATTGGCATGCTGCTGCAGCAAGCTTACCAAATTTCCAACCAGCCCTCCAGGGCAGTAAGCATCTGGATTGAGTAAAAAGAAGTACGGAAAGTTTTGTTGTTCCACCCATTCGGAACGGAGCACAAAGTTAATACCTCCGGTAAAACCAAGATTGGAAGCAGAGCGGAACAATTGTACCCGGTCATCGTCTAAACTTTTTAGCTTGTTCCAGCTGGCGTCGGTTGAGGAATTGTCAAGGATGGCAATCGACAAGGCGCCATCTTCTTCCTGCAGTGATTTCAAAACACCAGGAAGCAGATCCTCTGCTTTGTAATTGATGATGATGACTAATACTTGGGGCATGGTTACTATTGGGCTTCTGTTTCGTTGGTTAGGTTGACTATTATAATTTATATGGCCATAGGAATCATATTGTTGGTGAACGCTTCATGTTGCCTGATCCTCATCTTTTGGCTTTCCTTTTCTTCTGCTATGGACTTGTCCATCAGGTACATGATACAACAGATGTAAACAATACCTTCAGGGCTGGTGAAACCTTCATTAATGATCAGCAGGATGGCCGGGTAATAAAAGAAGATTTTTAAATACCGGTTGTCCTGGCTTTTGATTTTTATAAGGATTCCTTTTAACAAAAAGGAGAGCACAAGGACAACGTACAAAATGCCATACTGATTGAATGCTCCAATGATGCCTACATCTGACCGGTAAAGACCTTTTACCTTGGCATACATGGTCAATTCGTTCAGGTAGTTGGTGTCACTCGCGGCCATACCGTTTCCCAGCCATTTGGCCCAAGGTGATTGTGGCCAGTAATCGAACAGGAAGAAACGGGCAGAAACGTACCGAATATCCTCATCATTGGTGGTGATCTGCCTGTTGGTTAGTTCAATCAATTCACTAAACAGGATTTCTTTCAATCCATACGCCAGCATCACGATACCTCCCATCACTATCAGGTTACGCCACCGGGTGTTTCCCTTAAGCAGCAGTACCACGATGAACATACATGCAAATGCTGCCACTGCATTTTGTCTGGTGCCATAATAGTATATCCCAGCAAGGCCTATAAAAGTCCACAGTGCATGCTTTACTTTGCTGGTTATTGCGTACTTATGAAAGTGGTACATCAGCAGAAAGATGCCCAATGCTGATCCGGGAATCATATACCGGTATACACCGGCCCGAACAAAGCTTTTCTGAGCTTCACTGCGTAGATAAAACCAATAGTGCGGATATGTAAATTGTTGAACGATCGTCAGCAATGCCCACACTGCGCCAGCAAACAATAAAATCTTTACCAGGTCCTCTTTCTTAATTCTTAAAGCATGCAATGAAAAATAAGTAAGCCAGAATAAAATGTTCCTGTTGGCATATAGGGATTCTGGAATGGTTTGGTAATGGTAAAGAGCAGCGCCTATCATGCTGGGCAGCGGTACAATCAAAAACAGGAGTGCGTATGATTTAAATTGTAAACCCTGGCGCATAAACACGCCAGACCGGCTTGCCACGATCAATAGCAGGCAGCAGGTCATTGCCAGATTCAAGAAGTTATCCATGAATGGAGTAATCTTCTCAAATGCATACAGACTGGTGCTTACCAAAACCAAAAGGGTGGTAATGGCTATGCCAATATGTTGATTGTTCAATTTAAGCGTCATACAAACTATGTTTCAAGGGGCGGTTGCGAGTAAGGGTATTTTGCAGCGTGTTGCTTTTTATACATCTTATACTCCAGGTAATTTTCTGTTGGTTCCAGACTGTTGTCCGTTATTTTGAACCGCTCTAAAAATGAAATGTACTCGTAATAAATGTCGGTAAACTTCATGTCTTTGCAGGTGTCCAGTACGGTATACCTGCCAGGGCGCATTTTTAGAGAGGTTTCAAAAATGGTCTCTAACTGCTGCTCAATTTGCGGATCAATCTGGTGAAAAGCCAAGGGAATCTTCAGTTCCTGGGCATAGTTGATACACTTGGTGTCGAGTCTTTTTTGCAGGTATAAGCAAAAGATGCTGATAGATCCAACCTGGAAACCATGTAGTGTATTAGTTGAAAGATCGTGGTAGTCAATAGCATGGCTGATCAGGTGTTCACTTCCGCTACATGGCCTGCTGGTGCCTGCCAGCGCCATGGCTAAGCCTGAGTTGATCTGGCAATACACAACCTGTTTCAAGAAGTTGCGGTTTCGTATGTCTTTTGTTTCATGATGTACCAAGCCAAATGCTGCACTACGGGCCAGCATATAAGCCAGGTCATTTATTTTTTCGCCAGTGGTAGCTGCGGATAGCACCCAGTCGTTGGTAGCAGAAATGTTGGACAAAATGTCGCCGGCTGCTGCCTGTAAAAACTTTGTTGGCGCCTTTTGAATGATGTCGACATCCACAACTATTCCAAAAGGCATTTTGCCTGGGCAGCTTACTGTTTTACCTGCTTCATCTTTGATAACAGCAATAGGAGAAACGATGCCGTCATTTGAAATAATGGTAGGAACCAAAAGGTTTTCAACGTTGGCTAAAAGGCTGGCTCTTTTTACAACATCCAGCACAGTTCCGCCACCAACACCAATAAGCAGATCAACGTTGTTGAGCAGGCAATATGCTCTTAATTCTTCAACGGTTGCATTATCGTTGCTGCCTACAATAAAATGGTTGCCATCCAGGACTTCCAATATGGTCATTGCATAACGGAACGATTGCTCGACTCCGGAGGCAACAAGTATGTTCTTGAACTCAAACCCATTCCGCTTAAGGAACAAGGGAACCTGGCCAATGATGTTTTCATTCACCTGGAAGATTGCAGGAAAAGGAACAGTTTGATTGTACAAGGTCAAAGGTTTTTGATTTGATTAATCAGTTCCGAAGTACTCACTCCCTGGGTGTAGGGGAGTAGTACAAGCGATACCTCGTTTTCTGCGAGGTACTCTTCCGTTACCCTGATCTGTTTCAGGTAACTTGATCTTTCCCAGTCGTTGCCATGAACAATGGCGTCAATTCCATACTGTTCCAGGTACGCTTTATTGTCAAAATCCTTGATGATAAAAGCATCGTCTACGTACTTGCAGGCTTCTATAATAGCAAGCCGGTCCTGTTCATTAAAGAAAGGCTTTCGCTTATAACGGCTCACCATTTCATCTCCGTTAACAGCAACAATCAATCGTTGTCCTAAGGCTTTGGCATTTTTCAGCAGTTCCAGGTGTCCCCTATGAAACAGGTCGAATACACCAATCACATAAACATTACGGAACTCTGGTTGTGAAGTAGTTTCAGGGTGTGCATTCTGGGTTGTTGATCCAGTCTCGCGTGAACTAATTGTTTCGATGGGTATGGTGTTAATTCGGTCCATTTATCTCCAAGTTTAGTTGCCTTTTATCAGGCCCGGTTTGGTTCTTTACCTAATGCTACTTTCATGTTTTCCCGCATTCTTATGTGTAATAAGTAATGGCGGAGCAGCAGTACTTTCATTTTTTCAACGGTACTCAAACCGTTGGCCTTCCTGATTATAAACCCTATATCACCTTTGCGGGGCAAAAAGGTTTTCATAACTGAAATGAGCTGCTTGTTCAATGTGGTCCGACCCTTTTCCCGCACTCCCTGGCCACCACCAACACGTTTTTCTTTAATAACCAATTCGTCAAAGCTGCGTGCCGGATGTTCTACTATAACATTGGGTACGTAGGCAATGGTACAGCCCTTACGGTGCACTTGTTGGCCCCAGAGCAGGTCGCCTAGAGAGAGCTGGTTTTCATCGAAATAACCATAAGTGTCGAAAACCGAACGGTAAGTAATCAGGTTGGCAGTTACACTTGCACCATTTGCTTTTACATGCATTTCCTGGCGGAAAGCATAAAGCGAGTTGTATAACTCAGCAGTGGTGGGTGTTTTGCCTTTATAAAATATTTTGATCTGCCCAGCTACCCGCATGCAGTCTGAGTGCGTCAATAAATAGTTAACCGCATTTTGTACCCAGTCATTGTGCGGAATACAGTCTGAATCGGTAAAGGCTATGATACTTCCTTTTGTTTCCTGCAAGGCTCTGTTTCTCGCAGCATATGATCCAGGCTTTGCTACGTCAATGATCCTTGCATTGGGTAAAAGCTTAAAGGATGCTGGCGGCTGATCCTTGGGATCGTTGTTGACGATGAAGATTTCTAAAAGTTCGGCAGGGTATGTTTGCCTTTCCAGAGCTTGCTGGCAAATGGCCATACGATCCCAATCCCTGAAAGTTGGAACGATGATGCTAACAAAAGGTAGATTGGTGATTGTAGTAGGTTTCATAATGGTTGAGAGTGAGTGCAGAAACTGAATGCTGGGAGCGGGGCTTTGCTAACCCACTAGCTTTCTTTTTGTGCGGCTGAGCCAACGACGGACGAAAAAGGCAGGGTAAGGCTTCAATTCAAGTTCTGCCATATTCTCGGCATAAATATCTGGCATCTTCTCACGGATGGTCAGCAGGTAACCTAACAGATGTCTATTGAAACGTGTTCTTGTAGCACCTTCCCACTTTCCGGTTTTTTGCAAATGGCGCCTGATGTCTTTACGCAGGTTGATATAATTCAGCGTAACCTGCCGCACCTTAGCCTGGTTGCCCGACATGTGTACCGATTCCATGCGAAGGAATATGGTAGTATGATATCCGGGGCTGAAACTGATCTTTCCCCCGCTTTTGATTATTCTGAAAAGCAATTCATACTCCTGTGAGGAAGTTTGTGTTTCTTTCCAACCACCTGCTTTTACAACGGCTTCGCGTTGGAACAAACAGCTGCTGGTACGGCCCAGGCTTGTCGTGATCAGGCCTACCCAAATATTGGTATCATAATAGGTGAGTCGCTTTTGGGTCTGTACGCCATCAACCTCTTTCACCTGGTAAGCATTGCCAACGATAACGGCAGGTTGTTGCTGTTTGACTAAGTTTACCTGCTCGCCAATTTTCTCAGCAGTTATTTCATCATCCGAATCCAGAAATTGAATATACCGGCCCCTGGCATTATGAAGCCCCATATTTCTGGCTGCAGGGGCTCCTTTGATTGGCTGCTGCAACACCTTAATCTTTTCCGGGTATTGCGCTTTATATTGATTTAAAATTTCGATGGTGTTATCTGTCGAGCCATTATCTACCAGCAACAATTCCCAATTGGTGTATTCCTGTGCCAGCACACCATTGATTGCTCTCCTGATAAAGGCTGCACTGTTGTAGCAGGGGATCACTACCGAAACCATTATGTTGTCCTGCGATTGTTCCATTTTCATCCACGTTTATTTACTTGGGTAATGAGCTACCGGGGCAATTAAAGTCCCTGTAATTCAATCATACGCTTGAACTTTGAAGATTGCTTTACCATCGAGGTGAAATCACCTGATTCGATAATTGATCCCTGTTCAAGCAGGTAGATCCGGTCAACATTACGGATAGTGGATAGCCGGTGTGCGATTACAACCATGGTATATTTACCATGCAGCTTTTCAATGTTCTCCTGAATGGCTAATTCAGTTTCAGAGTCTAATGCGGAAGTGGCTTCATCCAAAATAAGCAGCTCGGCTTTTTTGTACAGCTCTCTGGCGATTGAAATTCTTTGCTTCTGACCACCTGAAATGAGAATACCGTTGTCACCCAATCGGGAATTTTCTTTTCCGGGAAGTTTGTCGATGAAATCAGTCAGGGAAGCCAATTCAACAATCTGCCAGAACCGGGTTTCATTTTCAGGAGTACGCTCATCCCAGAAGGTGATGTTGTTGTAAATATCATCGTTGAAAATAACAGGCTCCTGGGAAATATAACCCACCTTACCCCTGTAGGTATCCAGGTTGAAAGCAGATATAGGTTTGCCATCCAGCAAAACTTTGCCTTCATCGGGCTTGATCAAACCAATGATAATGTTAGCTAAGGTTGTTTTGCCGGAACCACTTTCACCAACCAACGCAACGGTGTTGTTTTTGGGGATGTTAATGGTTGCTTTGTTAAGCACCCGATGATCGGAATAGGAAACACAAACATCAACCAGGGATATTTTCTCGTTTATTCCTGAAAACGTTTCAGTACCCACAATTTCTGCCTTTTCCTTCATCAATTCCGCAATCTGCGAAACGCTTTTCAGTGAACCTGAACTTTGGAGGAAATTCTGCCAGTTTTGTTGCATCTGGATCAAGTAGTTCAATGCGCGGTAAAACAAGATCAGGCTGAGAATAATGGAGCCTAGCTGACCGCCCATGAGGTTGATCTGGAGGTAAATAACAAGGGCTACCATCATTACTACCATTGGTTCCCTAAGGCCTGTAGTAACCGCATTGTAATGGGAGATTTTATTGTTCAGCGCTTCTGTCTGATCAATTACCTTGTCCAGTTTGCGGGAGTATGGCTTGATGTAGTTGGTTGCCTTCAGATATTTAAAATGGTGAACCGCCTGGATCATAAAAGAGTTGAAGCTTGTTCCTCTTTTAGAAACTTCGTAGGAAGCGTTCTTCATTTTTTTGTATACACTGCTATACAACAGGTTTGTGCCGCCACCGCAAATTGCCAGGAGAATGGCAAACTGGTAGTTGGCCAGCATTGCAAATGCTACATAAGTAATGAGCATGAAGAAAGCCTGGCTGTATGTAAGGAAGTTGCGGACAGCTCCGGACATCCTTTGTACTTCTGCAATAAAGCTGTTTTGGATCAGGCCTGCATCTAGTTCAGTAAAACCTCTGTAAGAAAGGTTTTCCAATCCTTTTACCAGTTGATGCCGAACTTTTTTCATGAAGTATTGCACCACGCTTGCCTGGTACTTCATTTCCAAAAGTTTGAAGGCGCCTTTAATCGCAAACAAGATGGTGAGTGTTACCAATACGGTATCCAAGGTTATGGAGAAGCCGAGGCGATTGATAGCGTCCGTAATGTAATGCAGCTGGCCCATGGATTTCTGGGAAGCATTACCATCATTTGATACCGATTGGAGCAGGGGCATGAACATCGAAAGACCAAGTCCATCGAGCACACTTACGCAAATACTCAGAAAAATTGACACTAAAAGTCTTCTCCCTACAACGCTGTAGTAAAATCGAAAATATCCAAGTAGATTTTCCTGTTTGTATATCATTTATGGGTGTGGTGTATTTCGTACGGTTTGATGCATTTTGTTAGGCTAAGGTTGTGCTGAGGTTTAGTTCCTCGGCACTGATCGGTTCGGGTATTGTTTCTGTTGCTTCTGCTTCTAAAACAAAACCCAAAGAGGGCAAACTTAGCTTGACCTTCTGACCCCAGGCTCCGGGAGCGCTTTCCTCAGGATCTACGTTTATGATTCTCACTATTTCCCCGATACTTACTGCCGACTTGATCAATGTTACACTTTGGTGCTCTGCAGTAAAACGCTTTATCATTTCAATTTCAATATCACGGATAGTAGCGGGTTTGCCGTGCCAGTAAAAAAAGCTAAGTACGCCATCTAAGCTTCTAATTAAAGGCAATTTGTCTTCTGTAGTTTTTACAAAAACACAGGCTTCAAAAAGCGGTTGGTATACCGGCTTTCTTCGCTCTGAATAAGTGGAGGGAACCAAAACTTTGTTCAGGGGTAAATAACATTCCATTCTTCTTTTCTGAAATGATTCTGCCACTTTCTTTTCCCAGCAGGGTCTGGTGTAAACTGCATACCATTGTGCCATAGCTACTCAATTTAGATTTGTTGACAGCAATCAGTTTTCAGTCTTGGTGTCGGACAACCCAAATTGTTTGGGTTTTTGTTGTCGAAAAATTCCTTTTTAAAGTTTGACTGTTTATCAAACTGTTTTGTTCGCGGCTTTTTCTTTGCCTGCTTTTTTATACACGTACTCATACCCAAATCCATATCCATATCCAAAGCTGCTCTTGAGGAAACCGCGTTTTTTAACGCCGTTGAAAACAATCGCCATGCTTTTCAGGCCTTTAATTTTATTGTTTTCGTCAAGGATTTTGACGATGGCTTTTGGTGTATGACCATGCCGTACTACAAACAAGGTGCGGTCACAAAATTCGGAAAGAACATAGGCGTCTGTTACAGGATCTACAGGTGAAGTATCCACGATTACATAATCGTATAGCTTTTCCAGTTTGCCGAAAAGCTCTGGCAGCTTGCCATTCAACAGCAACTCGGTGGGGTTTTCATCTGTGAAACCAGCAGCAAGAACATTTAAGTTATCGTGGCCGCCAGGATAAATAACTTCTTCCAGGCTTACCTCGTTATGCAGGTAGTTAGCCAATCCTGCCTTTTGGTACAAGTTGAAAGTGCTGGATGTTTTCGGGCCCCGTATGTCTGCATCAACCAGTATTACCTTCTTACCTGATAAGGCAAGGCTCATGGCAAGGTTATCTGCGATAAAGCTTTTGCCTTCACCCGGAATGCTGGAGGTAACCAGTAACTTTTTGCGGGTAACGACCCTGCCATACAGGCCCATCGCGGCACGCAAATGCCTGAATTGTTCAGATATATACACCTTGTCAGGCTGGTTTACAACAATACCTGCATTTCCTTTTACACTGATGATCTCGGCAACAATAGGAAGCTGGGTATATTTTTCAATATCCTGGCGGAACAGGATCTTTCCGGAAAGGATTTCCTTGGCCAGCACTACAAAGATGCCAATGGCAAAAGCTATAATTAACCCGGCTAAATAACCAATGGTTTTGTTGGGGCTAACCGGGCTGAAGGATGAAGCTGCAACATCAATGATCTTGCCGTCCGGTGTAGCAGAAGAAGAGGAGAGGGCTGTCTCTTCACGCTTCTGCAACAGGAATGCGTAAACGTTGTTTTTAATTACCTGCTGGCGGCTGATTTCAAGCAATTCACGCTCCTGGCTAGGTAATGACCTCAGCATGGAGTTGTACATACCATTTGTACGAGCCAAATCGCCTTTGCTGGCTTGTAAGCTTGCCTTTTGGTTGCGCACATTGTCCAAAATTGCAGGTCTCAGCCGGTCAATTTCATTTTGTGTGGCAACTACCTGAGGACTGTTTTCGCCCATGGTTTGGCGCAGTTTAATCTGGTTGGCTTCAGCTTCAGCCAGCCGTTCAACCAGGCTTGTCAGTCCGCGGTCATTTAAGCCTAAAGTGGCAGGAGCAACACCGTCTTTGTTGTTTCTGGAAGTAACATAGCGTTCGATCTGATCCAGTGTGGACACTTGCATGTTGATGGAAGTGGCTTGGCGCTCATTGTCACTTACCGTGCGCAAAAATTCCTTTCCCTGCTCGCTGATATCTACAATCCCTTTTTGCGATTTGTATTGTTGGATGGTTCTTTCAATTGAGTCCAAATCCTTGGCTACAAAAGTCAGTCTCTTTTCGATGGTAGCTAAAGTGTTTGCCGCCAGTGCGTCTTTCTCAGAAAGCCCATTGATGGTGTAAACATTCATCAGTTCGTTGAGCACATCTTTTGCACGATAAGCCGACTCATCCTGGAAATACAGCGTGAGAACAGTGGAAGACTTAGGATTGGGCGGAATGGAAACCCTGTTTGCATAACTGGACGCCAGGCTTTCAGGATTATATAAAAACAACTTCAAAGCACCTTGCGGAGCTGCATTGGCTTTATCATTTTTGGTAAACTTGAGGACCCCAAATGGCGTAGTTACAAACTTGTTCATAGGATAGCTTTTGCCATCTACGGTAACAACATTTGTAGTTGCATTTACGGAAAGGTCAATTTCTTCCGTACGTTTAAGATCAGCCGGGTTTTGGGCTATCACCTTTACGGGTGATGTATTGTAGGCAGAGCGAAGGCCCCACTGGGTTTCCTCTTTGATTTCGGTGTAAAGGTTAAGATTGGAAATCACCTTTTCCATCAGGCCCTTGGAGGATAAAACTACAATTTCGTTTTCCACTACCTTGTTAGATTGGTAGAAGTCAAGCGATTCCTCCATTTTGGATTCATTAACGCCTCTTTTCTCGTCCTTGATCATCATCGTAGAGTAGGCACTGTACACCGGCGGAGTGTACTTCAGATATAAATAAGAAGCTACACCGCTTATGATCGCCAGAATGATGAATAAAGGCCAATAAGGAGCAAACCTAAATTGTAATATACTCAGGATATTCTCTTCCTGGGGTTCTTGGGTATGTTTAGGGGCTGACATCAGGTTTTTGGTTTATGGTTGGGTTAATTCCAGTTTCGGAGCAACAAGACGGTTAATGAAAGAGCACTAAAAGCAGTTGGTAACCAAAGACGTGCAAAACTGTCATTTGAAATTCTTGCTTTATTAGGTCGTACATATATAACATCGTTGTGCTTCAAATTGAAATAAGGCGATTCAAAGATTTCTCTTGAGTTCAGGTTCAATACCTTAAATTTCCTTACTCCATTGTCTTCCCTGATTATCAGAACGTTTGAACGGTCTGCAAAAAGGGTTAAATCATTGGCGAAGCCTATAGCCTCCAAAATGTTGATTTTTTCAGCTGGAACGGTTACAACGGTAGGATTCTTTACTTCTCCTAAAACGGTAACTCTAAAGTTGATGATCCGTACATTGACTACCGGATCAAGTAAAAGTTTACGGTCGGTCAGGCTTTTTCGAATCATATTTTCTACCTGTACCTTGGTTTGGCCGGCTACTACAATACTTCCTAAAACCGGAAATTGGATGGAGCCATCTTCATTTACCAGGTAACCACCAGGTATAGAATTACTGCCGCTCCCTGCCAATACTGCCGGGGCATTGTAAACTTCACTGGCTTCAGCACTTAAGCTTCGAACATTAATACTGAGCAGATCGTTTTTTTGAATTCTTGCTGCGTTATCAAAGCTGGGAATCTTAGTCTCCAAATCCTGATTAATATCAAAATAGATGGCCTTCCGAAAACTGTTGCATGACGCAAAAAAGGGTAGGATAAGAAAAAAGAACCAATACGAAGTTTTCATTATTGCTATTTCTTGTGAACAAAGAAGAATAGGCTTGGATAATAATGATAATTCGTAGGAATTCGGAAGTGGAAATGGTTTTGGGTTCGTTTAGAGAACAAATTAGAAAAAATTATTTAAAGCTTGGCAGCTATTATTAAATTTTTGCTAACGAGTTCAAACGAAATGCAATATTAAGGAATGCTGCTTAAACAAATATCCTGAAATTGAAATATTTACGGATGGTGTTTGTAGCAATTCTTGTATTTACCCTTTTATTATAAATTACGTGCCAGATTAACAAATTGTCAATTAATGTGGACAAATAGTAGTTTACACAACATCGATCCTTTAGCGGAAGATTTTAGCAGAAAATAATCCTTGCTTAAAAATCATGACTATAAACTTCAAAAGTTGATTTAATATGAGTAAAGGGTGAAAAAGAAAAGAGGCGCATTTCGCGCCTCTTTTCTTTTTTATTCCACCACCAGTTTGGTTAACTGTGGAGCTTTCCCCTCAGGTATGGCCTTGAGGAAGTAAAAGCCTTTTTTAAGTTGTAAATGTTCAATACTAGTATTGATCACACTTCCACCAGCCATTACTCGGGTTACAAGTAAGGGATGAATATTTCCTGAGACATCTACAATCTGCAGGGTAACATTGCCTTCGTAGGCCGCAGGCAAGAGCACCTTCAGTTGGTTTTTTACCGGGTTTGGATAAACCCTGATTAGCTCAGAGGAGAGAAGTGCCTCGTTGCCATCGGGCAACAAACCTATTTGGGTGGTTTGGTTATTGGTCAGCGGAGCATCTGAAGGATCAAAGCGGTACACTTCTATACCACAAACCATGGGTCTGTTGGCAGTAGCGTTGAAGTTGATACTCAACTTTCCGTCCACAACACTTACTCCTGAAACCTGCTTCACCAAAGCTGCCGCGGAACCTACCTCAGCCGCAACGTCGAGGTTGACCAGGCTGTTTTTGCCCTCCACAGCGATGGTCATTACCCTGGACCCTGGGCCTCCATTCAGTCCAGAACCGGGAAGTCCCCAGTAAATTTCTGCGAAATGCAATCTTACATGGTAGGTGCCATTGGGAACCGGGATTTCATACCTGAAAGGTTTGCGGTCGGCATTGGATGATTGCTCAATCAGGTAAACAGAGTCATCATCGGTGGCCTGAACCGCTTTGAGGCTTGCATTGGAATAAGGCTCCAGGTTATCAAAAGCAAAGGGTGTGTCGGCAGACCATACTTTGCCATTGACGTTCATAGCCCTGCTTGAACCGCTTTTGATCCGGTTTACAACAGTGGCTTTGATATTGGAATTGGTACCAATGCCATACAGCGGAACCCGCAGGGGAGAAGCCGTATTGTTATAATATACCAGGAGGTCGGCAGTTTTCAGCCCTTGGGTAGAAGGATTGAAACTAACGGTAATGGAGGCCGTATCCTGAGCAGCAATGCTGGTTTTAGAAAGCCTCACCGCATTAAACTCACTTTTGTTTTCACCCACAATGGTAAACCCTTTCAGGACTATTGCTGGATCTTTTACCCCTGAACTGTAAACAGTCCCGGTGTTTTTAAGGGTTAGCTTGAACGTAGCCTGCGTCATCGTGGTTTGGCTGCCAAAATCTACAGCAGATGGCGTACCTGCCACAAGCGAGGCATTAGCCGGTCCATTTTCGGGGCGAATATTACTTACAATATACAGGTTGTCATTGTAATCGAAATTGGTGTACGTAGTACCAAGGTAGTCATTAGCTACCAGGTAGGTGTTGGGGATCACCTGGCCATCAGCATCTATAGCCACCCATACGCGTATTCCAATCTTTCTGCCTGGATTCAGCAGCGTATCAGTAAAATCTTTTCCGCCAACTTTGAACCCAAAAGCCTTTGTTGGACTGAAGTTTCCTTCAGCCGGATTGCTGGGCAGACTTCTCCGGGGCAACAACGATTGTGCATCTGCCGGTATATGGGCGAACAAGCTGGTAACCGTACTCGAGGCGCCTTTGTTGTACCACCTGATGGTTTCCTGCTGATCACAACAGCCATGGTAAGATCCAAGTTGCCTTACATAAACGGGCTTTGTTGTATCCACCCGAACATAATAAGAGGAGATAACTTCATCGCCCTTGGGTTTGGAAGGAGCGCCCAGGTCAGGATCTTTTCCGGAAAAGCCCACCTTGGAAGTATAGCCAAAAGCATTGATCATGGTTTGCACATTTGGCTCTCGTACATCCTCAGCTTCTTTTTGCCACAGCCCACGAAGGGTAAGCTGTTTGCTGGGCGATTGATCATCATTGGACTCAATAGTCAGGTAATCAGTAGTCAAAGCATAGCGTGCCGTGGTGGAAACATTGGATGCCACATATTGAACACGCAGGTCGGTTGAACTTCCCGGGTTCAACAAAAGGGGCAAAGAACTGGAGTCAAAGGTTTTGCCTCCGAAGCTCAGTACCTTCCAATTTGTCAGATTGGAAAAGTTCAGTTTATTGATAACCAGGGTTCCGATCCCTTTATTGTGGATCCTGATCCTGGCAGTATCATGGTTGGCATTATACCTGAAAGGCGCTGCCGTATCCCTCGTCCAGGGTACCTGAACCCGGCTGGTGACATAAAAATCATTGCTTGGGAAACGGTCCCTGTTTTCAACAAACAACCCATTATTATATGGTGCAGCCGTATTGATGATGAGTTGAGGTTTAAACTGGGCATTTTCCCTGCTGTTGAAAGCAAATGTCCGGTTAATCAGTGCCAGGTCGGACAACAGGAAGGAGGCGACTTTATCCTGCTGCCATTCGGCCTTCACGAAATCGGTAACATCAATTTCGAAGTATTTGGCAACCGGGCTCACGCCAGTGATGCGGCCAATAGGAGCTGTGGGCGTAGTAGGAGCGTTGTTCCAGGTAATGGAAGTTTCACTCCAGCCATCTGCTTCAATACCCATTACCGACAGGTCCGTTGGTGTTGTGCCTTCCGTAACCCTGCCATAGATGCGGAGCTTGGCCGAGGTAACAGTGCTGGCGCTGCCAAGTTGGAAACGCAAATAAGCATTCCTGCTGAACCCTGTGGAAGAGGTAGACGTGGAAGTCTTTACTACCAAAGAGGTGTCCTTCCCATAGTTGATATTGGAAGAGGTACCATTGCGTACGAAAGCATCGGCCTCTGGTTCAAGGGTAACAATACCCCTGTTTACATTGGCTGCCGGGCGCACATTGCTTACAATGAACATAAAGTCCTGGAAGTCGAATCCGGAAATGTGCTCTTCGAAAGTCACCAGGTATTTATTAGGTACAACCTCCTTGTTTTCTTTATAAGGGTACACCCGCACATGGTGTGGAATGGCACCCGAAAAAGTATTAAGTACATCCTGGCTATACACATGCCGGTTGGCAAAGGCTGGCCAACGGGTGTAAAAGCCGAAAATGTTATTTGCCGGATCAAAGGTCCTGCTGCCTGCAATTACCGGGTTTACTGTCTGACCATTGTTGGTGGGGCTGTTTGAAACGGTAACCAGCTCTGTACGGCTGGTACTGTCATTTTCTTTATACCAACCCATTCCTAATACAGGATTTGTGGTGGTAGGACCAAATACTGCCAGCGGCTGTATGGTAACACTGCCTTCGCCTGCTTTTTCAAACAGGGGAACAGCTACTTCTTCACCCAGCAAGGGTGCCGACTGTAGCGAGGTCACACTGTTGATAACATTGGTTGCTGGCGCGTCATCACCGGCAAGTATAGGAATTTGGTACAAGTCGAGGATGGCTTGGAGCGAAGGCTCATTGGTGCCACCCAATCCCGAAGTGCCAATTGACCGGAGGTTTACTGCGGCAGCCACCCCGGCCGAGTCAACAGTACGGATGCGGATTTGACCTGTTTTCAATCCTGTCGAGGTCGGGTTGAATGCCACTTTTACCACCAGTGAGTCGCCCTGTTTGATGTCAACAGGAAACACCGGCAAACCATTCAGAACATACTGATCTGAATGGGTGCCTTCCACACCAATGCTTGCAAGCCTTACGGGGGCAGTACCTGTGTTTTTGATGGTCACATTGCGCAATGTTCCCATTGAGCCGCCGGATACATCATTATCCAGAATACGCGCAGGGTTTACGGTAATAACACCACCGGGACCGGGCGGAACTGCAGTATCCAGCGTTCCGGCACGCAAGAGGGTAATGGTGCCATCGCCGCCATACTCAGAAACATAGATATTACCCGAAACGGTATCTTCTGTTATATCCAGCGGATCAATAAACCCGGTAAAGCCGCCAATATTGGCACCTTCGGTAAATCCAACAATATCAAAGTTGGAAGTGCCGGGGGTCAGTGCGATGATGTCATCTTTTTGACTGTACCGAACCACCAGCAATTTGCCTTTCAGCGCTCCGTTAAATCGGCTGCTTTTATATTCTATGGCACCATTGGGCGATTTATTGGTGCTAAAGTCAAATGCAAAACCCTGGTAGTTGGCGTCGGGTAAGGTTCCTTCGGGGTAATCGTCTACCTGGGCGGCATCGATACCATTGGTAGGATTGCCGCCATTCAATACATACTCTCCCCGCTTAGGATTGGGGTGGCCATAATAACCACCTTTTTTCACCCGGAACAGGTAATCGTTCTGGCTTTGTTGCACATTGGTAAGCTCCGGAATAGCCGGCCCGCTGTAAGGTGCGCCGTTGGGGCGAATGGTTCCGGCTACCGATGCAGGCGTATTGCCACCCGCTGCCGATCCATTGGTTGGTACATACAGTTCCCCATTTGAATGCCATACCAAGTCGTAGGCATTGCGGAGACCGGACGCATAAAGGGTAAGCGGAGCATCAACTGCATTGGGGTCGTATGAACCTGTGTCGCGGATGGTGCGAACATCAAGGGGCAGGTTGGTAGAAAGCTTAGAAAGGTCTAAGCGAAGAACTGCACCCGAGAAGTAAGCCTCATTCCGGTCGTTCCATGTTCTATCAGCCCTGCCCATGGCGCTAAGGCTTCCCTGTGTAATATAAAGCGCGCCATCGGGGCCAAACGCAAGACTGTTTGTCAGGTGATCTTTAGAGGAACGGGGTAAGCCCTTAATCAAAGGTTCCACGTTTTCCAGCTTAGGCCCACTGAGCCGGCTGATCTGGCCATCCCAGTTGGGAGCATTCAAAAACGTATAGCTGCTGTGCGTCACATAAGCTATAAGGTTGGATGCGGTGGCTTTAGGATCAAAGGTAAATCCAATCAAAAGACGGGATTGCGGTGCAACAGGACCTGTGCTATCAGGATCCTGCAGGGAATAAATTATTTCCTGGTTGCCCAATGTGCCATCAGGGTTGATGGTAAAGCGTTTGATCAGGCCATCAATGGTGGTTGCATAAAGTTTACCATCAGGGCCTTTCTGGAGGCTGGAATGTTTGCCTACTATTTCAGGCATCTTTACCTGGGTAAAGCTCACATTGCTGATTTCACCGGTCGGTACATTGGTAGTGGTGAAATTGCTGCTGTACGGAACGAAAGATGCACCGGTAAGGTCCTTTACATTACTGGTTATGGTAAACTCATATTGGGTATTGAGTTTCAGCGCAACAGTTGGAACAAGCGTAATGGCATCTCCGCCACCGGTACCATTTACATTGGCCTGTACGATTGCACCCGACGGTAGTTCCCGTAAATAAACATTATCAGGTGTAATGGTTTTATTATCGATACCACCATTGGGCAGTCGCAATATGCTGGTGGAAATTGAAGATGTTTCGCTGATGAAGGAAGCCCCGCTTTCCGGGTTCACCCGCACAACCCAAGGCCTTGCAACCATGGAGGGTTTGATGGTGATAAAATTCACTTTCGTGTTTTTTCCACCACTTGCGTCCATGGTAATTTTTCCATCCGACACCGATACCGTTAAGGTAGCGGACGCAAACTTTTGGGATGCTGTCGGAACAAATTCTGTAATTGCAGGAATGCCTTCTACCCTTATGCTGTGGCGGCTGTCGGTAAAATCATTGTCGCCTACCGAAACGGTAACATCATAGGTGCCGTTTGCCAGTTTGGCTTCCCATATACCCTCGATTTTAACCCCGGTGAAAGAGGTTGTAATCTGGTTTGCCTGCATATGCATAAAAGTAGCCAGGGTGGTATCCGCTTGACTTTTCCGTACCCGGCCATTTCCTACCAGGCTTACTGGAGTCTTGTCACTCATTTTGATCCAGCCATAAGTAAAGCCGCTGCCCTGGTTGGCAAGGGTTCTTGGGCCATATGCCTGTCCAAAGTCAGAGAGCCATCCTCGGGGTGTACGGGTTGCAGAATCCTGGAAGTTAACAAGCAGGGTAGCCATATCTTCTCCAGCCCTTGCCCTTACATTAAGGAAAATAACTACGGTACCAGGATGGTATCCTGTAGCAGTGGCGGTGAGGGTTGCCTTGTATGCACCTACCGATAGATTGTTGGTGTTGATATCGAAGGAGATTTCCGAACCTGCTGTATAATCGAGGTTGTTCAGCACACTTCCATTTACCTTAAGCCAGGTAGGTGTCTGGCCCTTGTCATCCACTGCATTCAATTGTACACTTACCGGCTTATTATCGGTAGTGGCAATGTATTCCAGAATGGCAGAGGATTTATTCTGTTCCAATTCAGCTACTTGCGAAGCTTGCTGAAACAATATGGAACCATTGGTAGTAGAAATGCTGCCATCAGTTTCAATCAATAATTGGGGCGGATTGGTGCCACGTTCCCTGCTATGGAAGGCCAGCATTTTATTCTGGCGTGCAGTATCCAGCAAAAGGAGCGAAATCATATTGCCGCCTGCAGCGCGTTGTTTTACAAATTCAGTTACATCAAGTTCATAGTAATTACTTGTGTTGGTAATAACGGCTGTATTTTCTGTACTTGATGGAATAACAGGGGCGTTATTCCAGGTGATCTTGTTTTCCTCCCAGGTGTCGTTGGTTATACCTTTAACATTGACACGTGTGTTCCCGGTATTATCCTGGTTCTTACCATAAATCCTCAACTTGGCCCTTACAATATTTGGGTTGTTAAGCGGCGCAAACTTGAGATAAGACCTGCGGGTATAACCTGCAGCAGTAGAAGTATTTGTTTTGGCAAATAGCGTTGTGTCCAACCCATAGTTGTTGTTGGCGGCGGTTCCATCACGAACGTAGGCATCTGCAATCGGTGCTACCGTATCGAGATTGTTTTCAACTGCCAGGTCGCCCTGGTAAGTAGTGGAGGTAAAAGAACCACCAGAATAGTACAGGCTCCTGCCAATAAATCCAGCAACACCAGAGAAACGGGCAGCTGGCATTGGATTCAAATTAGTCCAGGTGTTGGTAGCCGGGTCATACATGGAGACCATATTGGTTACTCCAGAATTATGCACGGTTTCACCGCCCAATACAATGATTTTATTGTTTACCACCACCACGGAAGATGTGATATGGCCCCGTCCTGTAGCACCAGCTGGCACTGGCAGGTCGGCCATTTTTTCCCATGTATCCGTATTAGGGTTATACCGATGTACATCCTTTTGCGCCACCAATTGTGCGTCATGTTCATGCTGGCCGCCAATGTAATAAATCAGGCCATTCACAACTGCGGACCCGCCATGGTGCCTGGGGTTGGGCAGGGGTGCCAATTCCTTCCACTCCGTTTCCTGGTTGGCTAGGTTCAATACATAATGGCTTCCGAGGTCTTCCGTGCGGGCAGCATTGGTGCCCCCAATATAATGGAGCTTGCCATCAACGTATTCCATTTGACCGGCAGCCAGGTTAAACGGTAAAGAAGGTAGCTGTGTATAGGTGTTGGATGCCACATTATAGCGGTATACCTGGTTGGTGCCAAAGGTCTGGCCGGTGCCGGCAGCATTGGAAGTATAACCACCTGCAATGAAAATATTGGTACCATCGGTAGTAATGCCTGCATGGGTCACACCCCCGAAATCAGTTCCGTTGGGTGTGAATGGCAGATCAGCGATCGGCGTCCAGGTATTCAGCCGGGCATCAAATACATATGCCCGCTTTGTTGGCGTAAAAGTAGACTTACGGCTATCGAAGCCGCCAAAGGAAAAAAGTCTTCCATTTACTACTTTAGCCTGTGCTTCGTTCACCGAAAAAGGCTGTGCCGCAATAGTGTTCCATCTTACCATATCGAAGGCGGGCGTCTGGCTCCAGCCTTGCATGTTGCCAATGAGGCTTATGGTAATGACCAGCAGTGATTGCAGAAAAGAAGTTTTGGTTATAATCCCCGCTCTATTTTTAATGGTTGAAAAAATAGGCAAGGAGAATTTTGACGAAAACATAGTCAAGGGGTGTTATTATGATTAACTATTGGTTTGAGTGGGATCTCGGTGGATGTTGGATTGCTTTCTTTGCTCAAATCTGTCATGGTGATGATGGTACATCTTACCCGAATCAGGACCGGCCAGTTCATTTCTTAGGAATATTGGATCTGCACTTGCAGCAAAAGGGGAGGAGTTTCTGGAGAATATTGGGTAGCTGTTATCTGTCTGTTGATCCAATTAGTCTTACATGGAAATAATTCCTACTATTAAGATAAAAATTACTTTTGAGAAAGTGGAGAAAAAGCTAGACCTGAACTACTTAGGAGAAAATCGCTTTATCTGGTCCTGAATTGTTTCTGCGCATTTCCGCTTATGTTCAAAAATTAATTTGTTTCCTCTTCCATCAAAAAAGAAGCCAGTAAAGCATTTACCGGAATTGGAAAACAATTCAATAAAAAATAAAGCTGATTTTTCCTGCATTTCCTGAGGCTACAATCGCTGCTTTTTTGATTGAAAGCGACAAATCATTTTAAGCTTGCCAATGACTTATAACCAAAAAAAATTCGAAGAAGCAAAAGGGCATTACGGTAGGTCACTCTTTTTCTCCTGCTGCTATAACAGGTAATTTTTTCTCAATTTTTGTTTTGCAAAACTCATACCCGGTGTTCAAGCAAGAATTGTAAACCGCTATTGTTTTAGCAGCTGTTTCAAACCAGTTATATTTTCTGCAGTTTGCAATACCATCCTGTACCAGTTGTTGCTGTTTGTTATGGTCCGTTACCAAAGCATGGATATCTTTTGCAATAAGTTCTGGATCCTTCGCGCTGATGAATAATGCTGCTTCGCCTGCAACTTCCCGAAAGGTTTCAATTGCCGAACAAATCACTGGTATGCCAAACGCTTGTGCCTCCAAAACAGGCAGTCCAAATCCTTCGTATTCGGATAATAGCAGTACAAAGTCTGCTTTTTTGTATATATCAGCCAGGGTGCTGGATGGATCAAAACCAATGATCTTTATTCGATCTCTTTCAGGTGAAGCTGCTATTCGTTTTTGAATATTGTTGTAGGTATCGGCATCCTGAATATTGCCCCTGAGATTCAAATAAGCATCCATCTGGGTTGCCGATCGCAGCGACTCGAAAACTGCTATTGTCCGTTCGTGTCCTTTGTGGGGATGGAAGGCTGCAATGGTAAAGAACTGGACAGGTTTAGTGGATATCTTTTCAGGTTCCGTGTTCACTTTCGCAGGCATCGTTGCCAACTCAGTAACAAAAACCCTGTTTGGTTCACCGGCAAATTGCGATATAGCTTCGTTCCTGATGGCTTGGCTTGGGGTTAGTACAGCCTTGCTATGTTGGAGTGCATAGCTTTTGGTTTTAAAAAAATATTTATTCCGCAACCTGTCCATAAAACCAGCACCCTGATTCCGGCCAGTCCGCTCATAAAATTCTGCCATGAAATCGTGGAGCGTGCAAACAACAGGTGTTTTAGAAGCGAATGGAATTTCCGGGGTCAGGCGATGGAGCAGGTCAATACGCCACTTTTTACAAAGGTTGGGAAGTGTAAAATGGAGGTATTTCATTCTGTTAGGCAACTTGCGGGTGTCGCAGTCTACCTTTATTACCTCCATATTATTTAAGAGCAGGTCAAAAGCTTCGTTGACAAAACAGTAAAACTTGATGGAAGTTTGCTCCGCAGCGTGTTGGTTCAGATTCAGCAGCAATTGTTTGGTGTAGGTCCAGATGCCACCACCACTGCCTCCGTGTCCCGCGTAAAGGGTTACCGTATCAATAGCCACATGTTTCATTTTCCTTGGAGTGCTGTAGGTTAGTATAATAGATAACAGTCCTGAAATCAGGTTGGTAATCCAAGGAATAGGTTAGAGTTGTGCTTAATTAATAGCACTGGCGTTTTACAGGATCAGGTGGATAGGAGCTAAAAAAAGGTTGAGATATTTTCTAGCTATATACAAAGTAAAGTAATTTATGAATAGCGAA
Organism: Cnuella takakiae; assembly: GCF_001953305.1. Taxonomy (GTDB): domain Bacteria; phylum Bacteroidota; class Bacteroidia; order Chitinophagales; family Chitinophagaceae; genus Flavisolibacter; species Flavisolibacter takakiae. The sequence continues at coordinate 3,520,396 of NZ_MTFE01000010.1, read as the reverse complement.
AGCAAGCAGGACTATAGTAATCCCTGATAATTTGTTCGGATGGTTTTCTGGAACACAGGTATTTGCAAAGTTTGCCAAAGGCTGAAAGCCCTATTTTTTGATGGTTATTCTTATTGATTTACCTGGAAATGTTAATAGTAAAAAAGAAAAAGACCTTCAC
>NZ_MTFE01000010.1:3520003-3520226 GCF_001953305.1 Cnuella takakiae | reverse complement strand
CTCGCGGCGCCGCCACCTGAAGACGGTGCGTCTACCAATTTCGCCATCTGGGCAACTGCTTTGTGCGTTAGCATTTCGGCGTTGGGATAGCAAATATAGGAGTTGTTTTCATTTTGCCTAAAATTAATTCCATTCAGAATTGAAGTGCTCGCCCGATATGGTGCAATAAGGAAATGGATAACCGTATAATCTGGAATTAAGTAAAAAAGAAAAAGACCCTCAG
>NZ_MTFE01000010.1:3477350-3519993 GCF_001953305.1 Cnuella takakiae | reverse complement strand
CTCGCGGCGCCGCCACCTGAAGACGGTGCGTCTACCAATTTCGCCATCTGGGCAACTGCTTGAAGCATAGTGCTTTGTAGCGATTGGAGTGCAAATGTAGGGGCTGGTCTTGAATTTTGAACAAACTGCCCAAAAAATATTTTTACTTTTTTACGCCCAGCATCAATACACCTGCCAACACCAGGCAGGTGCCGACAATTTGTTCTAAAAATATCTGCTCGCCCAGAAAGAGATGTGCCTGTAAAATGGTACTGACCGGGCCAATAGAGGAAACAATGGCCACATTGCTGGAGCCTATTTTTTTCATCCCCGCCGCAATGAGGTAGGAGGGGATAACTGTAGATAAAATGGCTAACGCAGGTCCATACGTCCACAAGGTTGTGGATGCGGTGAGTATCGAGTAATTGCCCCGGAACAAAAAGTGCAGGAATATGCCCCCTGTTGCCGCCAGCATGGCAAAGGAGTTGAACTTGTTGGCGCCCACCTGTGGAATGATGCGGCCACTTCCTGATATATAAATTGAGTAAGTTATAGCGCACAGGAAAACCAGCAGGCTGCCCAACACAAAATTCGGATTGCTATTATCAAGTTGCAATTCGCCGATATAGGCTACCAGGATGCCCGCATAAGTTAGCACCACCGCAATGATCTGTTTCCGACTCAATGTCTGCTTAAATACGAAAGCATTGATCAGTAAAGAGAAGGTAGGGTATAAGAAAAGAATCAACCGCTCCAACCCCGCAGAAATATATTGCAGCCCCATAAAATCAAAAAGGCTACTGAGGTAATAGCCAAAAAGCCCGAGCACAATCACCAACACCCATTGGTTGCGCGACATACGCACATTGGCAGCATCGCGGTCAATAAGCCAGGCGCCTACCAGGTAGAAAGGTAAGGCAAACAGCATCCTGACGGTGAGCAGCGAAAGGGCATCCACTTTTGCCCCGGCAAATGCCAGTTTAACCAATATGGCCTTGGTTGAAAAGAGCAGAGAGCCTAGCAAGGCAAGTACATAACCAGCGGAAGGGTGTTGCAATAAACGACGCATGTAGCAGGAGCAATGGGTTGAAATAAAAACTGCAGCCGCCGGTGGGCAAGCTGCAGTTTTCTGAATAGGAGTGGACGCTGTTTGGTACAGCGGCAATAATGGAATTAAACAGCAACATTGAAGTCGCGCAGCGCATCGTTGAGGCTGGTCTTCAGGTCGGTGCTGGCTTTACGCTGCCCAATGATCAGGGCGCAGGGTACCTGGTATTCACCTGCGGGAAATTTCTTGGTAATGGAACCAGGAATCACCACGCTGCGTGCAGGCACTACGCCTTTGTATTCAACAGGCTCATCACCGCTTACATCAATGATCTTGGTGCTCTTGGTAAGTACCACATTGGCACCCAGTACGGCTTCTTTTTCTACACGAACACCTTCCACCACAATACAACGGCTTCCTAGGAAACAGCCATCTTCAATAACAACAGGCGCTGCCTGCAGGGGCTCCAGCACACCGCCGATACCCACGCCACCACTCAGGTGTACATTTTTGCCTATCTGTGCACAGCTGCCCACCGTTGCCCAGGTATCTACCATGGTACCTTCGTCAACATATGCACCTATATTTACATAAGAGGGCATCAGCACAACGGTTTTGGCGATGTATGCACCATAACGAGCTGTTGCCGGGGGCACAGCACGCACACCCAGTTCTTTGTAATTTTTCTTCAGCAGCATTTTGTCGTAAAACTCAAAGGGCTCTACGTTCCATGTTTGCATCTGCTGGATGCCGAAGTAAAGCAGGATGGCTTGCTTCACCCACTCGTTTACCACCCAACCATCATTGGTGGGTTCGGCCACGCGAAGCTGGCCTTTGTCAACTTGTTCAATTACTGCGCGGATAGCCTCCTGCGTGTCTGCGTTTTGGAGCAGTTCGCGGTTTGACCAGGCTTGTTCAATAGCGGCTTGAATATTCATGTTTGATATTGTTAAGCAGTTGGGGCAGCACTATCTGCCCGAAGCGATAATTTTGCAAACTTAATCCAAGCGGAATAAAGCAGCGATCAACTTTTTCTAACACTCCATATATGCATATTGGTTTTGATGCGAAGCGGTATTTTCATAACAACACAGGCCTGGGAAATTACAGCCGCACGCTGGTAAACGGACTGGCCCGTTTGTACCCGCAAAACCAGTATACCCTTTTCAACCCAAAGCCAGCAAATAATTATACTGTTCCGCAAGGCATGCCTTTGTCGGAGGCCCAGCCCCAAAATTGGCTGTACAAAAGTCTGCCCTCCTTTTGGCGAAGCAGGGGTATCGTGGACGATCTGAAAAAAGCAAGGGTAGATATATATCACGGCTTAAGCCATGAATTGCCTGTTGGTATTGCATCTTCGGGTGTGCAATCGGTAGTAACGGTGCACGACCTGATTTTTGAACGGTACCCCAAACAATATGGAGCCTACGAAGTGTACATGCACCGGAAAAAAATCCGCTATGCCTGTGCACATGCTAACCATGTAATTGCCATCAGCAAGCAAACGGCAGCGGACCTGCATAATCTTTATGGCGTACCTGAAGAAAAAATTTCTGTTTGCTACCAAAGTTGTGACCCGGTATTTGCCCGCCGGCATAGCGAGATCAAAAAGGAACTGATACTGGAAGCTTATGGGTTGCCCAGCCAATTCCTTTTATATGTTGGTTCGCTCATTGAGCGCAAAAACTTATTGGGTATCCTGCAGGGAATGCACGAAGCAGGTGAAGCCTTACACCTGCCCCTGGTAGTTGTAGGTGCAGGTAAAGCTTACCGCAAAAAGGTAAATGCCTACATGGATAATAAAGGATTGGGGAAAAATGTTTTCTTTTTAGCCGACAATCCCGAAGTGCCGGCGACTTTCAATATCCGGCGAACGGAAAACCTTTCTGCCCTGTACCAGGCAGCAACCGCACTTGTTTATCCTTCCTATTTTGAAGGGTTTGGCATACCCGTTCTGGAAGCTTTGTGGAGCCGTATTCCGGTCATCACCGCCAATACTTCCTGTCTGCCTGAAGCCGGTGGTGCTGGTGCTTTATATATTGATCCGGCAAGTACAGCAGAAATGGCAGCAGCGCTTGTTCGGATACAGGATGATGCTGAAATGCGGCAGGCGTTGGTAAACAAAGGATGGCAACATGCACAGAATTTCAGTTTGGAAAAATGCTGCGCATCGGTAATGGAAGTGTACGAACAATTATTGGCTTGATGTATTATACAGAACAGGATATGCTGAATTGTTTGCAGGTATTGCATGCGGGTGGTATCCTGCAGTTTTCCACCGAATATGGCTGCTGTCTTGGTTGTGATGCAACCCAAGAAAAAGCGGTGGACGCTTTGCGAGGGTACTTGCCAAAATCAGCTGCATCAACTTTTCCTGTATTGCTGGCCGAAGAACGTGATGTGCTGCAATGGGTAGCCGCTGCGGACCTCCTAGTATTTGACTTTGCAGTAGAACAGCCCAAACCGACAGCCATTCTTTTTGAACATGGCTTGGGCTTTGCCTCCAACCTGCCCGCACCAGATGGGTCTGTGCTCATCTTCCTTACCCGGGATGCGTTTTGCCGCCATCTGGTCAAGCGGTTCCGTAAACCAATAGTAGCAGCGCCCTTTGACCCCAAAGGATTCCAAAACGCTCAACCCGAACAAACATCAGTGGAACTTCCCATAATGCAAAGCCCTGTGACCCGGCAGGAAGTGCTTCATTCTGCTATGCCGCATAACCTGCAAGTGTTGTATTGGAATAAGGGCAATCCTGTAGTGGAGGAGTATTTATAACAGTAAAGGGATGTTTTGGGGTTTTTGTTTGCCCTGTAATTCTATTCCATTTTCAGCCTTATAAATCATTTTCTATTCTACACATCATCGGTTCCTATTTTTGCCCCCGATGGATATACCCTGCAATGAATATGAATTGATGGTGCTAAAAAAGGTGGCCCGTGCGGCAGCCAAGGTCGACCTGCCTTGCTATCTTATTGGCGGTTTTGTACGCGACAAGATCCTGGGTCGTCCAACAAAGGATGCCGATTTTGTTTGCGTTGGGAATGGCATGGTACTGGCCCAGGAGGCCGCCCAGCTGTTTCGTCCTGTTCCAAAAGTCAATTTCTTCAAACATTTTGGAACTGCCCAGTTCCGCATTGCAGACGGTTTTGACCTTGAATTTGTGGGTGCCCGCAAGGAGAGCTATACCCCCGAAAGCCGCAATCCTGAAGTTGCTCCCGGCACCATTGAAGACGATCAGAACCGCAGGGATTTTACCATCAATGCGCTTGCCATTTCCCTCAACAGTGCCGATTACGGCAGGCTGGTTGATCCTTTCAACGGGGTAAAAGACCTGGAAAGGGGCATCATCAAAACACCGCTGGATGCGGATACCACTTTCAGCGATGATCCACTTCGCATGATGCGGGCCATCAGGTTTGCGGCGCAGCTTGGATTTATGATCGAGTCGCAAACCCTGGCAGCGATCAGCCGCAACAAAGAGCGCATCAGTATCATTACACAGGAACGCATTACCGACGAACTGAATAAAATCGTGATGAGTCCAAAACCTTCCGTCGGTTTTGACCTGTTGTACAAAACAGGATTGCTGCAACTCATTTTCCCCCAGATGGTGGACCTTGCCGGTGCAGCGTATATCGATGGCAAAGGCCACAAGGACAACTTTTACCATACCCTGCAGGTACTGGATAATGCAGCACAGCGCAGCGACAAACTGTGGTTGCGCTGGGCAGCCATCCTGCACGATATAGCCAAACCAGCTACCAAGCGTTTTGAAGAAGGACACGGCTGGACCTTTCATGGGCATGAAGTGGTTGGCGGCCGCATGGTGCCTAAAATATTTAACAAGTTGCGCCTGCCCCTGGGCGAGCCCATGAAGTATGTTCAAAAATTAGTGGAACTGCACCTGCGGCCCATCAGTCTTACCAAGGAGGATATAACGGACTCTGCTATGCGCCGTTTGCTTTTTGATGCGGGCGAAGATTTTGAAGACCTCATGATCCTATGCGAGTCGGATATCACTTCAAAAAACAAGTTCAAGGTCAAGCGCTACCTCGAAAATTTTAACCTCGTGCGCAAGCGTTGTGCCGAGGTGGAAGAGAACGACCGGGTACGCAACTGGCAGCCCCCCATTACGGGCGAACTGATCATGCAAACCTTTGGCATCGGCCCTTCCCGGCCGGTGGGGGATATTAAAACAGCCATCAGGGAAGCCATCCTCGACGGGGTCATTCCAAACGAGTATGAAGCCGCTTTTGCCTTTATGCTGGAAAAAGGCCGCGAGCTAAACCTACAGCCGGTACAGTAATTGTGAAAAGATTATTTTTGACGCAAACCAACGCCCCTAATTAATGGCTATTCTGAGGTTCCGGATTTATTTTGAAGAAGACGACAGCGTTTATCGTGATGTGGCCATCCGCCATACCCAAAGTTTCCAGGAGCTGCATACGGCTATCCTGAAGGCTTTTGAGTTTGACAGTAAGCATGCCGCTACTTTTTTTCGCTCCAACGACAACTGGCAGCGTGGTCGCGAAATATCACTTGAAGTATATGATAAGGCATACAAGGCGCCCCCATTATTGATGAAGGATACGCCGGTGGGTAGCGAAATCAGGGATCCAAACCAGCGCTTTGTATACCTGTACGATTTTGTAAAGAATTGGTCCTTTCTCGTGGAGTTGATCAATGTTTCCAAGGAAGAGAATCCGAAGCTTACTTATCCCGCCATGGTGCGTAAGGAAGGAATTCCGCCCAGCCAGTACGGTACCAAGAGCCTGTTGGGTGAGAAGTTTGCCGATGTAGAAGAGAAATACGACCTCAGCCGCGATGCCGAAGGTTTTGGCACCGAAGGCGAAGATAGTGGCGAAGACCATGGTGCTGAAGATCACGGTAGTGAGGAGCACAACGAAGATTTTTAAGCTTAACTGCTGATTGTATAAACGGGCCAGAATCAAAAGCGCCGGGCGACAAACCTTGGTGACTTTTTGATTTTGGCTTTTTAATTTCCAGTCTTGCACCCAAAAACTGTAATTATTGTTGGTGGCCCGACAGCATCGGGCAAAACAGCGGCTGCCATCAGGCTGGCGCAACACTTTCGTACGGAGATCATTTCTGCCGACAGCAGGCAATGTTTTCAGGAAATGAATATTGGCGTAGCCCGGCCTTCTGCAGCCGAACTGGCTGCCGTACCACACCATTTCATTGCTTCACATTCCATCCAGGAAAAAATAACCGCAGCCACTTTCGAAGGGTATGCGCTTCAGAAGGCCGAAACCTTATTCCGGGACAACGATGTGGTAGTGATGGTAGGCGGAACCGGCTTGTATATTCAGGCTTTTTGCGATGGCTTTGATGCTATCCCCGAAGTACCCGAAGCAATACAGCTGGAAGTGCGCAAAGCCTATGCTACCCATGGGTTGGAGTGGTTACAGGCTGAAGTAGCCCGGCTCGATCCTTCTTTTTTTGTAAATGGTGAAACCCAAAATCCGCAGCGATTGATGCGGGCTCTGGAGGTATTCCTGGCAACGGGGAACTCTATCCTTAATTTCCGGAAAGGTGAAAAGACACAGCGAAATTTCCAGGTAGTAAAACTGGCACTTGATCTGCCCCGACCCATGCTGCACCAACGCATTAACCAAAGGGTTGATGCAATGATGGAATCGGGATTGGAAGCGGAAGTTAGATCCCTGTCGCCATACCAGCATCTCAACGCCTTACAAACTGTTGGGTACCGCGAGTTGTTTGCGTATTTTGATAACCATATCTCTTTAGTTGAAGCGGTTGAAAAGATCAAATCTAATACCCGTCAATACGCAAAAAGGCAATTGACCTGGTTCCGGAAAGATGCCGCTTTCCATTGGTTTTTGCCGGAAGACCTTGAAAGGATGGTTCAGTTTGCCACAGCCGCTATCAATAAAATGGCTGCCAATCCTTGATCTATTTTATTTTATACAGCATGCAAAGAGAAAGGGGCTATTGTGTAACACAACAGCCCCTTTCTCTTTATGTAAAACATTAAAACTTAAATCCAAAGGTCATCACCGCATTACTCATCTGCTGGCGTAACTGGGCACCTGCATAAAAAGCCGGATTCTCGAGGCGGTAGGCAAAATGCACATCGCGGTTGAGGGCGTGCACATAAGTTAGGTCAATGAAAAAGCCACGGTTGCGATAACCAAGCCCGCCACTTAAACTGGTACGGCTACCTTTTTCTCCATTGATATCTTGGTAAGGATTGCCGAAATATGCAGCACCCGCACGCACCATCAGGGTAGTGAACTTCAGTTCGCCACCAACTTTAAAGTTGAAGGCGCCTTTGTAGGCATTGTCAATTGCCGTATTCAGTGAGCGCAGGTAATCCTTGGTAGATTGATCGTTGCCATTATCAGCATCGGTCTGGAAGGAGGCTGCTTTATAGTTTACATATTCCACATCGGCAGTGAGAAAACCTTTTTGTTTGCTTACGTCCTCCACTTCACGCAGAACGTAGGAGATAGAACCAAGCAACCGGTATGGCGTGATGAGCATATACCGGAAATCCGAACGGGCCCCCGTAATGTCCTCCGAGGTTTGCGACCATTCGCCCTGGTAGTTTTCCGTGTTGGTATTCATCCGTACAAAATAATTGTCCGTGAGGTTGTATAGGGTAGGGGTGTGAAAGGCGAAACCAAGGCGCCAGGAATCTTCAGGTTTATAAATCATCCCCAGCTTTAAATTGAGGCCCCATCCGCGGGTGCGCAGGTCTTCTTCGATAACGGCTGCATCGAAATTATTATTGGTATTATCGGTAGCATCCGCTTCAATAAACTGCGATTCCCTGTTATAGCGCAGGTATGGAAAACCAAGGGTGCCACCAATCATCAGCTTATCGTTGATATTGGCTGCACCTGCAAGGGCAAACTCGTCGATGCCCCCCCTGTTCTGAACGGTTTGCCTTTGCAGCAAACCGGTGGCCGAATTGGCCAGGGTTTTAAAGCCATTGATGGAGCCGTTGGCTGCCCGGGTGGTATCAATATAGTAGGTGTTGAGGGCCAGCGATGCGCCATAAGGAAAATCCTGGGCTACGGCGTTGGCGTTCAGGCCGCGGGCTTCTTCCAGGTAGCGCTGCGAAAAAGAACTTTTTGGATTAGCGCCTTCATAAAAAATGTCTGAATTAAAATCCCCCGTACGGTTGTAAGCCAGCGAAAAGGCTGCACTTTTTACATTGCCGGTATTACTGCCGCCGCCAAATACAAATCCCGATGTGCCCCAGGTAAGCTTGTTGGTATTATCCTGTTTTTGCGTCCCTAGGTAAGTGCTCTTTGTGGTGCCAAATCGTACCTGTGGCGTGAGCACCAGGTCGCCGGTTCGGTAAAAGGCAAGACCGGCAGGGTTAACAAAGGTGGCCGTGATATCGCCGCCCAATGAGCACATGGCGCCGCCAATTGCCTGAACCCTTGCCGTGCCACCGGGCACCTGCCAGCCTGTACGCAGTGCATCGGCTGGCTCCTGCCCAAATGCTACACCGCTGAATAAAAGAAGGGAAAGTGTACAGATCCGTTTCATAAACAAAGCCTTTTGAAAAGAAGGTATGTACCTGCAGGTACAAAAAAGCCTGGTGCAACAGGATGCGGACTCTGTTTCACCAGGCTTCAATAGTGTTTTATTTAAAATTTACGCACTGGCGCACTGCCACGGCTGCTACCGCCCGAAGAGGACGAGCCGCCGCCACTGCTGCTATTGCTGTTCGAGCTGTTGCTGGAACGGCTTGGTGGCGTATAGCTATTGTTGCTGCTGTTGTTGTCAAAAGAACGACGGAGGTCATTGCCATAGCTGTTGGCGCTGCGGGTTGGCCTGTTGTCAAAACTTTGGTAATTGGTACCCGATGATTTGGGGGAAGAGTAACTGTTGCCGCCGCGGTTAAACGTGTTCAGGTTGTAAGTACGGGGCCTGTTGTAAATGGGGGTGGATGGATTTACCACGATCACATTATGCCCCCACGGCCTGTTGTACGGGTTGTAATATGGGTTGTAGTAAAAGTTCCAGTTGTTAAAACTATTGTAGTAGTTATATGGGCTGTAAAAATTGCCACCCCACAAACCAGCACCCGCATAAAAACCAGGGCGAGCATAATATCCGCCGAAATAAGGATCGTTATAATAATTATCCAGGTCGCTCCACCTGTTGCGGTTGCGCACCTTCATGCGGAGGTAGCGGTCGTCATCGGAATAGGCGTAGTCATCGCGGTAATCTCTGTTCCGGTTATTGCTGCGGTAAGTAGGCTGGTCTTCGCGGTTGCGCTGCACATACTCACTTCCCGAAACCTTCCTTTCAGGCGAGAAGTACACATCGTCGGGAGTCTGGCCGCTTTTGTACGCCGTTGTGCAACTGGTAGCCAGGAGCACGGTTGCAAGGATGGGTAGAACAAGTTTCATGGCAGAGATTTTAATTGGTTAAGGTGCTACTTTTGCTGCGCTTCTGTAGCTCCTTGTTTATGACATCAAATTACAGCCTTTTGCTGTTAACCATATACTAAAGCTACGCAGGCTTAATCAAAGTTATGAGTAAAGCTATTACCTCCCGTTCACAGGATTATTCGCAGTGGTACAACGACCTTATTTTGCGCGGCGGCCTGGCCGATTATTCGGCTGTGCGCGGCTGCATGGTGATCAAACCCTATGGCTTCACACTGTGGGAAAATATGCGCGATGTGCTGGACCGCATGTTCAAGGAAACCGGCCACCAGAATGCCTACTTCCCTTTGTTTGTACCCAAGAGCCTTTTTGAAGCGGAAGAAAAGAATGCCGAGGGCTTTGCCAAGGAGTGCGCCGTGGTAACCCATTACCGCCTGAAGTCGGACCCCAACAACAAGGGCAAACTGATGGTGGACCCTGAAGCTAAACTCGAAGAAGAACTGGTGGTGCGCCCCACGTCGGAAGCCATCATTTGGAATACCTATAAAGACTGGATCCAAAGCTACCGCGACCTGCCCATCCTGGTGAACCAGTGGGCCAACGTGGTGCGATGGGAAATGCGTACCCGCCTCTTTTTACGCACTGCCGAATTCTTGTGGCAGGAAGGTCATACCGCCCATGCTACCATGGAAGAGGCAGTGGAAGAAACACGGAAGATGCTGGATGTATATGCCGATTTCGTTGAAAATTACATGGCCCTGCCGGTGATCAAAGGGGTGAAAACGCCCAATGAACGTTTTGCCGGTGCGGAAGATACCTATTGCATTGAAGCGTTGATGCAGGACGGCAAGGCCCTGCAGGCAGGTACTTCGCATTTCCTGGGACAGAACTTTGCCAAAGCATTCGAGGTTAAATTCCTAAACAGGGAGAACAAGCAGGAATATGTGTGGGCCACTTCATGGGGTGTGAGCACCCGCCTGATTGGTGCCCTGGTAATGGCGCATAGCGATGACGAGGGCCTGGTGCTGCCTCCCCGCATTGCGCCCCTTCAGGTGGTGATTGTGCCCATCTTTAAAGGAGAAGAACAAAAGCAAAGAATTGATGCAAAGGTTGCCGAGATCACCAAAGGCCTGAAGGCGCTCGGTATTTCCGTAAAATACGACGACAGCGACAATAACCGTCCGGGCTGGAAATTTGCCGAATACGAACTCAAAGGAGTACCCGTACGCCTGGCACTTGGTGCCCGCGACCTGGAACAGAACGTTGTGGAAGTAGCCCGCCGCGATACCAAGGAGAAGCAAACCGTATCACTGGAGGGAATTGTGGCGCACATCCAGCAATTGCTGGCCGACATCCAGGAAAATATGTACAACAGAGCCAAAGCTTTCCAGCAGGCCAATATCACCAATGCTGATACCTGGGATGAATTTGTACAGGTACTGGATGGGAAAGCCGGTTTTGTTGCGGCTCATTGGGACGGTACTCCCGAAACGGAAGAAGCCATCAAGGAGCAGACAAAAGCTACCATCCGCTGTATCCCGTTGGACAATACACAGGAAGAAGGTAAATGTATCCTTACCGGCAAACCTTCCAAAGAGCGGGTTTTGTTTGCAAGGGCATACTAATCTTTATACAAGCAAATACGAGCAGGCGCAAAGCAATAAAGGGCTTTGCGCTTTTTTTATGTTTCCCAAAATAAGAGCAGTGTTCGTTAAGCCAGGTAAACCTGGCTGACTGATTCGGATTTGATAAGTACTGGTATGATGCAATTGCATGTTTTACCATTGTCTTGGTTACAATGGTAAACAGGTTGAAACATTTCAGCTTCGCACCTTTGCGTGAAACAATCCTACTTTTGCGGCGATGAACCTGATTGATAATCCTTTTGCACAGGGTAAGGTGCTGTTGGTAAACAAGCCGCTGCGGTGGACGTCTTTTAATGTGGTGAGCAAAATCCGTTACCTGAGCAAAACCAAAAAGGTAGGCCATGCAGGTACGCTTGATCCGCTGGCTACAGGCCTGCTCATCGTGTGCACGGGAAAGTTTACCAAGAAGATCAATGAGTACATGGCGCAGGAAAAAGAATACACCGGTACCATTACCTTAGGTTCGGTTACTCCAACTTTTGACCTGGAAAGTGAGCCGATGGACTTCAAAGATTATAGCCAGCTTACCGAAAGTGATATTGAAGCAGCCACCGTGCCTTTTACCGGTTTGATTTACCAAAAGCCACCCATCCACTCGGCCATCAAGAAGGACGGGAAAAGGGTATATGAGCTGGCCCGCAAAGGCATTGAAGTAGAAATGGAAGCCCGTCCTGTAACCATCAAAGTGTTTGAGATCACGGGAATCGACATGCCCTTGGTGCACTTCCGGGTGGTGTGCAGCACCGGTACTTATATCCGCAGCCTGGCAAATGATTTTGGTGCCGCACTGGGTGTTGGTGGGCATTTAAGCGCGCTTTGCCGCACCCGTATTGGGGCCTTTACCCTCAACCAGTCGCAAACGGTGGAAGAACTGGAGCAAACCATTCCGGCAGAAAGACTGGCCGGATCAGTAGGGCAGGAGGAAGGAAAAGGGGAGTAGTACCATAGCCTAGGTTTTTTGCCTTCATCCTGTGTAGCTAAATGAAAATTGTTTTCCTATAAAGCAGAAAGCGCATCCATTGGGTGCGCTTTCTGCTTTATTTTTTTCAAAAATCTTTTTCCAACATTTGGCATCAACTTCTAAAAAGGATAATTAATACCAAACTGCAATTGTCCATTCAGGGGCTTCCAGTTGTACAGCCAAATATCGCTTCCCCGTTTGGATGGGTCCTTTATTTTGTAGGCATAATCAAACCGCACCAGGAAAAATCCAAAGTCGATGCGCATCCCCAGGCCTGAGCCTATGGCAAGGTCGGTCCACAAACGGGAAAGTTTAAGGTTGCCATTGGTAAAATCGGGGTTGTTGCGGATAAACCAGATATTGCCGATATCTGTAAAGGCAGCGCCGTTAAGCAATACGCCGCCGATATTGGCCAAGGGAAAACGGTACTCCGCATTGGCCTCCAATTGAAGGTCACCAAAACGATCAGGGGCAATATTCTGGGCGGTGGATTTATTGTTGGAGCCTGGGCCCAGTTTCCGCAGCGCCCATGCCCGCATGCTGTTGGGGCCACCGGCGATATACTGTTTGAAAAAGGGCAGGTACCGGTTGCGGTTATCGCCATCAAAAAGCGGAATGCCAAAACCAGCGCCCCCAAAGAAGCGCCATGCAAATGCCGATTTACCTAGTTTATGCGTTTGCCTGAATTCGGCATCCAGCCTTACAAAGCGATACAAATTGCTGTCAATAAAGGCCGATTTGGCAAGCCCGGTAAGCATGCCTGAAGCTTCCAGGTTGATGCGTTTTTGGTTGGATACAACCTTGTTGCCGCCCGTTACCGTATAGCCCAGCGAAGTGGATGCCACCAGTCCATCGTTAAAGATATACTTGTAGGAAGCGTTCTCTTTTTCAAGGTCCAGCAGCAATTGCCTTTTGTTGATAATAGTATACTCCAGGTTGGGCAGACGCAGGTTTAGTTGTTTGTTGCGCCAGGTATATTCATACCCCCAGCTCAGGTTAAAGGCATAAAGGTTGAAAAACTCAAACCGGTCTGTATTATTTAAACTCAGGTTGAGCAGGGTACGGAAATTATCCCGCCTGTTTTCCGGTATGAACCGGAAATGGGGCATCAGCCTGGGGAAAACAATAGTGTTGTTGATCGAAATTACCTGGGTTTGGATATTATTACGTTCACCCAGTTCCACACCATACCGGATATTGGTGCTTGCCTGGTTGGCAGCCCTGCCCATGTTCCGGTTATTGATACCAGCTGTGATACCCAAGCCATACTGGCCAACAAATGGGTTGCCCCGGTTTTGGGTGCCTTCCAGGTTGATGGAGCTTTGGTATTTGAGTGCCGGTACCATCTTTACAACAAAATCCACTGTGTCTGTACCAGTTCTGGGGTTCTGGTCGATGCTCACCAGGCGCCAGGCACCGATGCTGTTCAGGCGGTTGAGGGTGCGCAGGTATGTATTCCTGTTATAAAGCCTGCCCTGGCGCAGGTAGATGTTTTCCGTAACGATGTGTGGCTTGAAAAGATTGCGGTAATTGATAACGGTAATGCCTCTGACTGTATCCACGGTGGAAACAAACCGGCCCGTATCAACAGACAGGTCGGGATAGATGGTGATATTGCCTACATGGTAGCGAATGAGGTGTGCGCTGTCTTCCGATGGCCTGAGCCTGATTTCCAGGTCGGCAGTGGGGTTTTCACGGCGCTGCCGCAGTGCCTCCAGTTGGCGCGCCTGTTCAATGGGGTCAAAGGTTGGGCGCAGCAGGGCAACACCAACGGTGTCGTACACCGCCAGCAGGTTTTCGAACGAAAAACGCATATACCCATTGTTGCGGTACACATTTACCAGCCGGTCCAACTCTGCAGAGATCACTGCTTTTGAAAAAGCTGTTCCCTTTTTTAGCTGGCTGGCTGCCAAACTGTTGATGGTGATCTGTTGCAGGGAGTCGTCGCCCATATTATACCGGACCGAATCGAGGGCAATGAGCTTACCTGGCAGTACCTTGAAATTGATAGTAGTACGATACTGGTCTTCCTTGATTTGTTGAACGGTATCAAAACTGATGGAGTCGCGGAAATATCCTTTTGCATTGAGCAGGGCCCGCATAAACTGCACCGACTGAGCCGCATTGGCACTGTCGTAAACAGGCGGGTTGACAATTTCGGTATAAAAAAGCCGGGGACCATTTTTCCAGCCAACCAGCTTGCTAACGGAACGCACCTGTATGCTGTCGTCGAGTTGTTGGGTTAAATCTGCAGTCAGCTGTTTCGATTCCTCCTTGCTAAATTTGCCCTCCAGTTCAATATTGGTCTGGTAAACAAAAGGTTTGTTTGCAGGGTAATTGCGCAGCGTGGTGCAGGAGTACAGCAGTAATAAAAGGAGCGGGGCGAGAAAGGGTTGCCGGTATCGTCGTTCCTGGAAATTCAACATAAATTATTAAGGCCCGTCTATGCTCAGTAATAAAGTGGTTAAAGATATTCAAAGTTTAAGCGACAAGAAGCACCGCGACGAGGCCCGCCTCTTTGTGGCTGAAGGGCCGAAGATAGTAGCGGAAATGATTGCTGCCGCAGCCTTCCAGATTGAAGCCATTTATGCTTTGCCAGCCTGGGCCGAAGCCAATGCCACCCAATTCCAGGGCTTACCCCTCACCATCGTGGACGAACGCATGCTCCAAAGGCTATCGAACCTGCAAACACCCAACCAGGTGCTGGCCATCATGCGCCAGTTCCCTTCGCAAGCTCCAAACGATATAGAAGGTTGGGTATTGTACCTCGATACCATACAGGACCCGGGTAATATGGGTACCATCATCCGCCTTGCCGACTGGTTTGCCATTTCCCATATTGTATGTACACCCGGCTGCGCCGATCCGTACAACAATAAAGTGGTACAAAGTACCATGGCCTCCTTGGCCCGGGTAAATATATGGGTGGACAAAACGGGCAGCTGGATCGGGGAGCAGCAACTTCCTGTTTGGGCCGCTGCGCTAAATGGCCAGTCGCTGTACGAAGTAGCTGTACCATCAACCGGCATCCTTATGATCGGCAATGAATCGAAAGGCTTAGGACCTGGCCTGATGGAAAGAGCGACGCAAAAAATAACCATCCCCCGCAAAGGCAAAGCGGAATCTTTGAATGCTGCCGTGGCAACAGGAATTATTTTATCGCACCTAAATCTCCATTAAAGGCCAGGGGTATTACCTGAAACGAATAGCCTTTACCGGCTGGATTCTTCGTACAAGGAAAGAGGGTATCATCAATACAAGAAAAGAAACCAGCAGCGTACCTATGGCCACTGCCACCACCTGCTCCCAGCGGATGATGACAACCGCGGTTTCCATATAATAGGCTTCCTCTTTAAGCCGCACAAAACCCGTTTCCATTTGCAGCCATAGCAGCCCCAAGGCAAAGGCGGTACCGAGGATGATGCCGGTAAGCGTAATCAGCACCGAGTGGTTGAGAAATATTTTTTGTACTGTCCAGTTGCTGGCCCCAAGGGCTTTTAAAATGCCGATCATCCGGAGTCTTTCCAGTACCAGGATGATCAGGCAGGTAATAAGGTTGATCAGTGCAATGATGATCATAATAGCGATCAAAATGCCCTGGTTGGTGTTCTGGATGTCCAGCCAGTCGAAAATATAGGGCATGATCTCCCTTACTGTTTTTGTTTCCCATAATTGGGGGAAGCCTTCCTGCCCATACACTTCGTTGCTTACGGCATCCATCTGCCGGTAGTCCTGCAGGAATACTTCGTAGCCGCCAATTTCAGAAGGCATCCAGCCATTCAGCCTTTGAATCAGTCGCAGGTCACCAAGGGCAAAAGTTTTATCGTACTCCTCGATGCTGGTTTTGTAAATGCCTACAACCGTGAGCCTGTCGGGCCGCATGCTGCCATCCGGACGGATAAAATAAATCAGGATGCGGTCATTCAGTTTGAGTTGCAACTGGCCTGCCGTGCTTGCCGATAGTACTATCTCCCTGCTATAGCTGCTGTCGTTGTACCGGAGCCAGCGGCCTTCTTTCAAAAATGCCTGCAGGTGGCTGAAATCATAATCTGGCGGCAGCCCTTTCAGCAGCACACCTTCCATGTCTTCCTTTGTTTTCAGGATGGCGTATTTGGTGGCAAATGGCTGGATGGACCGAACGGCAGGATTGTTGCGGATGGATGCGGCCAGCCTATTGTCGGCAACGATGGGAATATCTTCGGCAATATTGGCCTTCATGGGTTGGCGGGCCTGTATGCGGATATGCCCGGAAAATGAAAAGACCTTCTGGCTCACCGTTTCCTGGAACCCGTTAACCAGTGAAAGGGTGATGATCATCACCGCCACGGAAATGATGGTAGCGCCAATGGAAAGGCGGATGATGAACCTGGAAAATGACTGCTGCTGGTTGAAAGCAATACGCCGTGCTATGAAAGAGGAAAGGTTCAAAGACAATATTTAGGGGGTTATGCAGTTATGAAGGGGCGCCGAAATTTCCGTTGCCGGCCTTTTGCTGCCGCTCAAAAATAACGCCGCAGGCATAAAAAACTTATTTTCAATCCAGTTATGAAGCGTATAGCTTGTTTTATACTTTTTCTTTTCCTGTTGGCCACCCATTGGTCGGCAGCGCAGAATATTCACTCCATCAAGCTTTTTCGCACCGGCGACCAAACCACTTTTCCCATCCTGCAACTGGGTGGCTCTGATCTGTTGGAGTTGCATTTCGACGACCTGGACGCCGACATAAAGAACTACTATTATGCCTTCCAGTTGTGTAATGCCGACTGGTCGCCGGCCCTTTGGAATACCTTCGACTATATCAAAGGGTTTCAGAATGTGCGCATTACTACCTACCGCAACTCCTCCCTTTCCAATACCCGGTACACCCACTACCAGGCACAACTGCCCGACCGCAACTCGGTGCCTACCCGTTCGGGCAATTATATCCTGAAGGTTTTCCTGAACGGCGACACTTCCAAAACGGTTTTCCGCCGCCGCTTTGTGGTAACCGACAATAAAGTGACTGTAGGTGCACAGGTGCAGCAGCCTTTCAATGCGAAATTGTACCGCTCCGGGCAAAAGCTGGTGGTTGCTGTAAATACCGATGCCCGGGTTAAAGTGATGAGCCCAACCGACCTGAAGGTGGTAGTGCTGCAAAACAATAACTGGACAACTTCCTTTGGTATAGACCGGCCAACCATTTACCGCAACAATTACTACGAGTACAGTGATGAAGCTTTTACAGCATTGCCTTCCATCAGGGAGTTTCGCTGGTCCGACCTACGCAGTTTCCGGCTGCAAAGCGAAAGGGTGCAGGACATCCAGGTGGTAGGCAACAAAACTTCTGTAACCATCAACCCGGACAAAACAAGGGCGGACCTTGGATACGTTTACTACCGTGACCTGAACGGAAGTTATACCCTGGAGCCGTTGGAAAACATCAATCCTTTCTGGCAAACAGATTATGCTTCGGTGCGTTTTTCTTACTTCCCTCCGGAAAACAAGGTGCTACCCGGCCAGGACCTCTACATTTTTGGTGAGTTTACCAACTGGGCTGCCGATACATCGGCCCTGATGCAGTTTAATGCCGAACGGGGGGCATATGAAAAAACGCTGCTGCTCAAACAGGGTTATTATAGTTATGCTTACGCCACCATGCCGGCAGGTAAAAAGGTTTTTCCTGATTTCACCCAAACAGAAGGGAATTTCTGGAATGCCGAAAACAGCTATACCATCCTGGTTTACTTCCGGCCCTTTGGTGCCCGTGCCGATGAACTGATTGGTGCTACCACGGTCAATTCGCTGGTGGCAAGACCGGGTGGGTTATAAGCCTAACTTTGCAAAGTGGCATATGCCACTTTTTCTTTTTTCTTTTGCGTTCATGCGCAGCCTTCTTTTTTGTCTACTTTGTTTATCGCTTCAGGCAGCTGGCCAGGCGGAAAATTGGTATAAGATGCTTGCCGGTACCATCGGCAACTACCCTGTAGTGATGCACCTGCACAAGGCAGGGCATACCTACAACGGATATTATTATTACCAAAGCACCCAGCAGCCCCTGCCCATTATGGGAGAAGATACCAGTGTTGCCGGCACCGTCACCTTGATGGTAACCAGTGGTGGTGCTAAAGAAGGAGAGTTTTTCCAGTTCACCTTAATTGGTGGCGCAGCAAAAGGCAACTGGCAGTTGGATGACCACCAAAAGACGCTTCCATTTATTGCCAAAGAACAAGTTTCCCAAACTGCATTCCAGTATTTAAATCATAAAGCTGCCCAGCCATTAAAAGCATCAATGCCCAACTCGCCGAGAGTGTCCTACGATGCCGCTATTGTATGGCCCACTGGTGGTAATGGGGTAGGAACTGCCATCAGGAAAAGGCTGGTGCAATTTGTTGGGTCAGGGAACCAGGGTGGTGAGGCCGCTGCCCTGATGCAACAGGCACAATCGAACCTCTTTGCCGCCTACAGAAAAGAATTTGGTCAAACAAAAGAAGAAGAACTAAAAGAAATGCCCGCCGCTTTTACAAACGATCAAAGCCAAAGAGCCTTGGTTGCTTATAGTGGCAAGGCTTTTTTGTCCCTTTCGCTGTTTACTTATGCCTACACCGGGGGTGCTCACGGTAACTATGGTACGCAGTTCCAAAGCTTCAATCTGGCCTCCGGCAAAGCATTGCAAGTAAAGGATGTGCTCAATCCTGCAGGCATTAAGGCGCTTTCTAAACTCTTGGCTGCTGCCTTCCGGGAAAGAGAAGGGCTGAGTGCTGCAACGCCACTGACAGAAGGGGGCCTGTTTGAGAACAAGCTCAAAACAACAGATAATTTCTTTGTTACCGGAAAGGGCCTCGGCTTCAACTACCAGCCTTACGAGATCGGGCCTTATGCGATGGGAGAGATCATTTTGTACCTGCCTTATGCCCGGATCCGGAATTACCTGCAGCCCGGTTTTGCAAATGCTTTGAAAAAAAATTAAGCTTGCTGATTTGTAATCAGTTACAGCTCCCTATATTTGCAGCGGCAGGTCTCATACGGCCAGCTCCTGCTGAACTCCCCCAGGACCGGAAGGTAGCAAGGGTAGGCGGTTGTAGCGGTGCGATGTGAGTAGCCTGCCATTTTTTTATTCCCCTATTGTCCTTTACGACAACATCGTTTTTCTCCTGCTTCTTGGTTTCGGTTCGCCCATAATTTCTTCTGCACTTTTCAATGGCTCCGTAAATCCTCTTTTCCGGATATAGATGATTGCTTCTTTCCACACTTTAGGATTGCTGCGCAGGCTCACTTTTACAATCACCGAATCAAACGTATACGTACTGTCTATAAAAAGGTCGTTGCCTTTGAAGTGGCCGGTATTGGCGCTAAATACCAGGTGCGTGCTGTCCAGGGGCTGCCACCTGCCATCGGCATACTGGCCATCTACAGATATATAATTGTAAAACCCTTTTTTTAGGCTGTCGGTATATAGGTTGAAAACTACCTGCGTTACCTGTTGTGCCCGGAGCCCGGTTGATGCCAGCAGGAGCATAACTATGGTACAAAATTTTGCCATCTATGTTTTGTGTTACGGAAGTTAAGACGGCGCAACGGCTTTGGGCGTTGCAACTTTGCAAAATTGACGGCAGATGAATTTTTTGTTACGGCCTAATAAAAATTTGCTGCTTCCGCTGCGGCCCTTATTTTTGCGGCACAAAATGATCACACTCGTACATATCCACCACAATGCTCATACTTGCCTTGCCGGGTAAGCCGCTGGTGTTTTGTGTATTGTTACATAACTAAAGGCTTACCGCGAGGTAGGCCTTTTTATTTTGTTTTTATGAAACTGAAAATAGCCATTCAAAAGTCGGGCCGCCTGCACGACGACTCGATGAAACTGCTGAACGATTGTGGCCTCAATGTAAAGAACGGCCACAACCAGCTCAAGAGCATGTCGGAGAACTTTCCGGTAGAAGTGTATTTCCTGCGCGATGACGATATTCCGCAATACGTGGAAGATGGCGTAGCCCATATCGGCTTTGTTGGCGAGAATGTTTTATACGAAAAAAACAAGACGGTAGACATCGTAGAGAAAGTAGGTTTTGGTAAATGCCGCCTTTCTATTGCCGTAGGCAAAAACGACGAGTATACCGGTCCGCAGTTTCTCCAGGGTAAAAAAATCGCAACCAGCTATCCTTTTCTTACGCAGCAGTTTTTGAAAGAAAATGGCGTAGACTGCGAAATTCACGAGATCAGCGGTTCTGTGGAACTTGCGCCAGGTATCGGTCTTGCCGATGCGGTGTGCGACCTGGTGAGCAGCGGCTCAACACTCTTTATGAATGGCCTCAAAGAAGTGCAGCCCATCCTGCAAAGCCAGGCGGTGCTGATCAAAGGAAAGGAGCTGCCTGCCGAACAGCAACAACTGCTCGACCAACTGGTGTTCCGCATACGTGCCGTGCGCAAAGCAAAGCGCTACAAATATGTGTTGTTGAATGCGCCTGAGCAATCGCTGCAAACCATTGTAAGCCTGTTGCCCGGTATGCGCAGCCCCACGGTATTGCCCCTGGCCGAATCGGGCTGGAGCTCGGTACATAGTGTGATTGAAGAAGATGCGTTCTGGGATAAGATCGAGCAACTGAAAGCCGCCGGTGCAGAAGGCATTTTGGTAGTGCCCATTGAAAAGATGATCATGTAAACCGAACCGGTGATTAAAGGGATTGATTTGCGCAAAGTGGTTTAACCAATCACTACTCACCAGTCACTTTCCTTACTCACCATTTACCTTTCACAGTTTCTACATGCAGATTTTAGATAATCCAGGCCGGGAACAATGGCTACAGATTTTGCAAAGGCCTTATGTTGACAATAGCGCCGTATTGCAGTCGGTGCAACACATACTGGCAGCGGTTAAGGAAAAAGGCGATGCCGCTTTGTACGGTTTTGCACAACAATTTGATGGTGTTGCCCTGGACAGCCTGCAGGTAAGCGCAGAAGAAATTGCTGCCGCTGCCGGCCAGCTTTCAGAAGAATTGAAAGCTGCAATAGTGCAGGCAAAAAAAAATATCGAAACTTTCCATGCCCGCCAACTGTCCACAACAGAAGTGGTGGAAACCATGCCCGGCATTCATTGCTGGCGCAGGAGCGTGGGCATCGATAAAGTAGGCCTGTATATTCCGGGTGGCACGGCGCCCCTGTTCTCCACCGTGCTGATGCTGGCCATACCGGCAAAACTGGCCGGCTGCCGCGAAGTGGTATTGTGTACCCCTTGTGGCAAGGATGGCAAAGTGCATCCTGCTGTTCTGTTTGCCGCACAGCAAACCGGTGTTTCCCGCATCTATAAAGTGGGCGGAGCACAGGCCATTGCCGCAATGGCTTTGGGTACCGAAAGCATTCCCTCGGTATATAAAATCTTTGGACCCGGCAACCAATATGTAACAGTTGCAAAACAACTGGTACAAATGCAGGGTGTTGCCATCGATATGCCTGCAGGTCCAAGCGAGGTATGCGTACTGGCGGACGAGACTGCCAACCCTGCCTTCATATCTGCCGACCTCCTGTCGCAGGCCGAACACGGTCCCGATAGCCAGGTGCTGCTGGTAACTACTGCTGCAGGTTTGTTGGATCAGGTAAATGCCGAACTGGCCAGCCAGTTGGAACGGCTGCCCCGAAAAGACTTCGCTGCCAAGGCCCTCGATAACAGCAAGGCTGTGGTACTGGCCAACCTGGAGGATGCCGTGGCAATGGTGAATGCATATGCTGCCGAGCACCTGATCATTTGCACCGATAAAGCTGATGAAGTTGGCGACCGGATCACCAATGCGGGCTCCGTCTTTATAGGCAACTACTCGCCTGAAAGTGCAGGCGATTATGCTTCGGGTACCAATCATACCCTCCCCACCAATGCTTTTGCAAGGGCTTACAGTGGTGTGAGTGTAGATTCTTTTGTGAAAAAGATTACCTACCAAAAGTTGAGCGTGGAAGGGCTGCAAGCCATTGCACCTACGGTTGTGGCAATGGCCGAAGCGGAAGGATTGGAAGCACATGCTGAAGCAGTAAGGGTCAGGGTGCGACATTGATGCGGTTGCAACCTGTGATGCTTAACCTTGTTAAGGGAAAGCTTACTTTCTTTCAATACCATCCTGTCATTCCTTTAATCATCCGTGATGTTTAAGAAAGCATTGCGTGCAAAATATCATCATGAACTTCGATATCAACAATCTTATCCGCGATAACATCAAGAAACTAAAACCTTATTCATCTGCCCGCGATGAGTTCAAAGGTGAGGCCCGTGTATTCCTCGACGCAAACGAAAACAGCCTGGGCTCCCCGCTCACCAGGTGGTACAACCGCTATCCCGATCCGCTCCAGTGGGACTTGAAAAAAAAGATTGCCGGCATCAAGGCTACCCAACCTGAAAACATCCTTTTGGGTAATGGTTCGGATGAATGTATTGACCTGCTGATTCGTGCTTTCTGCGAACCACAGTTGGATAATATCATCATTTGCCCGCCTACCTATGGCATGTATGAAGTATATGCCAATATCAACAATGTGGCCTACAAAGCCGTTCCGCTTACGCCTGCATTCCAACTGGACCTTGAAGCACTTGAAGGTGCTGTGGATGCGGCAACAAAAATGATCTTCCTTTGTTCGCCCAACAACCCAACCGGCAATAGCCTGTACCGCGAGGACGTGGAAATGATCCTCAATAACTTTGATGGACTGGTTGTAGTGGATGAAGCCTATATCAACTTCAGTCGGCAGCGTTCTTATATCAAGGACCTTGCAGAATATCCCAACCTGGTGATCCTGCAAACCTTTTCAAAAGCATGGGGTCTTGCAGCGCTTCGTTTGGGCATGACCATCGCTTCAACTGAAATAATCAGTGTTCTCAACAAGATCAAACCGCCTTATAATATCAACCAGTCCACGCAGGAACTGGCCATGAAGGCACTCGATAACCTGGATGGGGTGAACACCATGATACAGGAGCTGGTAACTGAAAGGGAAAACCTAGCAAAAGCTTTTTCTGAATTGTCTTTTGTAGAAAAAGTTTATCCCTCCGATGCCAATTTCATTTTGGTTAAAGTGCCCGATGCCAACGGCCTATACAACTTCCTGGTTGAAAAAGGCATCATAGTCCGTAACCGGAGCAGTGTGTTGTTGTGTGTGGGCTGCCTCCGCATAACCATCGGCACCGAAGCCGAAAACAGGGAATTGGTGGAACAGGTTAAAACATTTGCTGCTTCAACTGTTTGATTGCAAAAACAAAGCATATGAAACTACGATCCTTTGCCGGTGTGCTGGCCGCAGTAATAGCATCAGCTACTGCCTTTGCCAACGACACTACGCGTATGGTAAATAAGGCTGCTGCCATCAGCCTGCCACAGGGTTTTACTGCAACTGTGGTTGCCGAAAACCTGGGCCAGGCACGACACATTGCCGTTAACAGCAATGGTGATATTTATGTAAAACTGGGTAAGCTTAAAGAAGGCAAAGGCATTGTTGGCCTCCGCGACCTGAACAGCGATGGCAAGGCCGACAAGATCACTTCGTTTGCCGAGTATCCCGGTACGGGAATGGTCATTAAAAATGGTTACCTGTATGCTTCCAGCAACAGCGAAATTTTCCGGTACAAGCTTAATGAGCGCAACGAGATCAACGACATTGATAAACCTGAGCTGATTGTAACAGGCCTGTGGGACAAGCGAACACATAATTCCAAATCGTTGACCCTGGACAATGCCGGCAATATTTACGTGAATATTGGTGCGCCTTCCAATGCCTGCCAGGTAAAAGACCGAACCAAGGGTTCACCAGGTCAGGACCCCTGCCCCATACTGGATAGTGCCGGCGGCATCTGGCAGTTCAAAGCCGATAAACCCAATCAAACCTATGCCGATGGGGTGCGTTATGCCACGGGTGTGCGCAACGTGGTTGGACTTGATTGGAACACGGCAACCAATTCACTGTTTGTAATGCAGCATGGCCGCGACCAGCTCAGTAATCTTTTTCCTGAATTGTATGATTCGGCAAAGAGTGCCGAAGTGCCTGCCGAGGAAATGTTTGAAGTAAAACAGGCGGGTGCCAATTTTGGCTGGCCTTACTGCTACTACGATCCCCTGCAAAACAAAAAAATGCTGGCACCCGAATACGGTGGGGACGGGAAAAAACAGGATCGTTGTGCAGGCGTAGAACAGCCGGTGATTGCGTTCCCCGGTCACATGGCACCAAACGGCCTTTTGTTTTATACCGGCACCTTGTTCCCGGAGCGTTTCCGCAACGGTGCCTTCATCGCTTTCCATGGTTCCTGGAACCGGGCACCCCTGCCGCAAAAGGGCTATTTTGTAGCTTTTGTTCCTTTTAAGGATGGCAAACCTGCTGGTCCGTGGGAAACTTTTGCCGAAGGCTTCATGGGTGCCGCTGAAATTGCCACACCTAACCAAGCGCAATACCGCCCATGCGGTCTGGCACAGGGACCCGATGGCGCCCTCTATGTTACCGATGATGCAAAGGGTACCGTTTGGAAAATCAGTTATAAACAATAAACCATGCGTTCTATATTTTTTGTTGTCTTGTTTTCCGGGTTGCTGAGCAGCGCCCACGCCCAAACAAAAAAACCTGCAACCAAAGCTGCACAACCTGCAGCCGCGGTAATGGAGCGGGGCAAAACGGTTTACACATCCATTTGCCTCGCCTGTCACCAGGTGGACGGCAGTGGTGTGCCGCACCTAAACCCGCCACTTACACCCAACGAGTGGGTGGCTGGTCCCAAGCCCAGGCTGGTACAACTTGTGCTGAACGGCTCACAAGGTAAAGTGGAAATTGATGGCGACACCTGGAGCAATGCCATGCCTGCCATGAGTCACCTCACCGACCAGCAGATTGCCGATGTGCTCACTTATGTGCGCAATTCATTTGGCAACAAAGCCGCTGCTGTAACCCCTACCGAAGTAAAAGCCCAAAGAGGTAAAAAATAAGCCAGGCAAGCCTTGTTCAAAATTGTGCTACGCACCAAATAGGCAAGCCATCATCATTTCACTGCTAACGCCAACTACCTTCATGAAGAAAGTTTTGTTTATAGACCGCGACGGTACCCTCATCAAAGAAGCGCCGCCTACCTACCAGATAGACGCCTGGGAAAAGCTGGAGTTTTACCCTTATGCATTTACCTACATGCAAAAGATTGCTTCCGAGCTGGACTTTGAACTGGTGATGGTGAGCAACCAGGATGGCCTGGGTACAGATAGTTTTCCAGAGGCTGATTTTCTTCCACTGCACCAGCATATCCTCACTTCTTTTGCCAATGAAGGCGTGCATTTCAGCGCCGTGCATATCGACCGCAGTTTCCCGCACCAAAACCAGCCTACCCGTAAACCTGGTACCGGTATGCTGATGCAGTACCTCGATCCTGCGCAATACGATATCGCTGGTTCTTATGTTATCGGCGACCGCATCACCGATGTGCAACTGGCCAAGAACCTGGGTTGCAAGGCCATCTGGCTGAACCAGGATCCGGCATTGGGTGCGGGTGAACTGCAGGATGCCATCAAAGAACTGCGTCCATCGGTGGCTTTGGAAACAACAGATTGGAAGGCCATCTATGAATATCTTAAACTGGGAGAAAGGGTAGTGGTGCATAGCCGCAATACCTCCGAAACTCAGATCGAGGTGACTATTAACCTGGATGGTACCGGAAAGGCAGATATCAAAACTGGTTTGGGCTTTTTTGATCACATGCTCGACCAGATTGCCCGCCATGGTATGATGGACCTTAAAGTGCATGCAAAAGGCGACCTGCACATAGATGAACACCACACCATTGAGGATACCGGCATCACTTTGGGGGAAGCCATCGGAAAAGCTTTAGGCAGCAAACGGGGTATTGAACGCTACGGTTTTGCCCTGCCCATGGATGAAGCCGAAGCCAAGGTGCTGATTGATTTCGGCGGGCGCAACTGGATCGTTTGGAATGCCTCTTTCAGCAGGGAAAAGATCGGGGACATGCCAACAGAAATGTTCTTCCATTTCTTCAAGTCTTTCTCTGATGCCGCCAAGTGCAACCTTAATATTGAATGCCGCGGCGAGAACGAGCATCATAAGGTTGAAGCAATTTTCAAAGCTTTTGCAAAAGCCATCAAGATGGCTGTTAAACGTGATCCGCTGAGCAACCAGTTGCCCAGTACCAAAGGTGTACTCTAAGCATTTAAAGAGTTCATCTAAAGTTCAGGAAACTGCAAGACCATGGAATATGGACTATAGGCAGCTGGCGACTAATCGCGGCCTTCTGTTGTTATTCGACATCTTTGGTCATACCAACATATACCTTTCTGATACCAACTATTCAATCCTGCATTAACAAAAAAGCGGAAGCACTGGGCTTCCGCTTTTTTGTTAATGCAGTTTACAATTTGCCTGCTTCATACCATTGTTTCCACCGTTCATACATGCGGACCTTGCTGCATTTTTTAGGGCCATTAGTTTTGCTGCAGCATTAAAAAGCCACGCAGGTGGCTATCACCCAAAACCAAACAACCGTTATGAAAAAGTTTTCTTTCTTGCTGCTGCTTATCACCATTATGGGCCTAAGTTCCTTTGCCCAGGAAACCAAACCCGCTGTACCCAAACAATTCATGCAGGTAACTACCATCGAGTCGGTGGTGGCCGGAGGCCTTGGCCGCTCCCGTATGATCGTTACCCACCCCGATGGTACGCAAACTGAGGCCGAACTGAACAACCTGTTCAGCATGGCTGGTATCAATTTCGGAAACATCAAAGAGAATGAAGACAAGGTGCTGCGCACCCTGAAACAATATACCAATGATGGCTGGAAGGTGGAGCAGATCATCCCGCTTTCGCTGAGCCCCAACCAAAACAGCCTCGGCATCTTTATGACCCGGTACATCCTGGCTCGTGAAGAACTGAAAAGAGCTATGTAATTCCTTTGCTTGTGTGTGTTGCCCCGGTCTTTGGCCCGGGGCTTTGTTTTTATTGGTCCTACTGGTTAGGGCTACCTATCGGGGCATGGCACCAAGTTTGCCGCACCAATGCGCTGAACCCTTGGTTTCAGTTCGTTTGTTCACCCAAATGCACCCTTATGCACCACAACCAGATCATTCCTGGCCTGCCAGAAGACCAGAATGGCAAGCAAAACGGCAATGGCGCCGGCAAGCCCACCCAGGAGCTTACTACCCGCCAGGGCCATCCTGTAGTAGATAACCAAAACATCCGCACGATTGGAAACCGCGGACCGGCAACACTGGAGAACTACCAGTTTCTGGAAAAGATGTCCCATTTCGACCGCGAACGTATCCCAGAACGTGTGGTACATGCCCGGGGCGCAGGTGCCCACGGCTATTTTGAAGCTTACGGATCGGTAGGCGAGGAGCCGGTGTCCAAATACACAAGAGCCAAACTGTTTCAGGAAAAAGGCAAACGCACGCCTGTCTTTGTACGCTTTTCCTCGGTAATCCATGGCGGGCACTCGCCCGAAACTTTGCGCGATCCACGTGGATTTGCCGTTAAGTTTTATACCGAAGATGGTAACTGGGACCTGGTAGGCAATAACCTCAAGGTTTTCTTTATCCGCGATGCGATGAAGTTTCCCGACCTGGTGCATGCTTTCAAGCCCGACCCAGTGACCAATATCCAGGATGGCGAGCGCATATTTGATTTTATCAGCAATACGCCTGAGGCGATGCACATGATCACCTTCCTGTTTTCGCCCTTCGGTATTCCGGCCAACTACCGCCAGATGCAGGGAAGTGGCGTAAATACCTACAAATGGGTAAATGATAAGGGCGAGGCTGTATTGGTGAAGTACCATTTTGAACCCAAACAGGGCATCAAAAATCTGACACAGGACCAGGCTGAAGCCATCCAGGGCAAAAACTTCAACCACGCAACCCAGGATCTATTTGAGCATATACAGCAAGGTCAATTCCCCGAATGGGAACTGTTTGTCCAAATCATGAGCGATGACGAACACGCTGAGCTGGACTTTGACCCGTTGGATGATACCAAACTGTGGCCTAAAGAGCAGTTTCCCTGGTTGCCTGTAGGTCGGATGGTGCTGGACCGCAACCCCATCAACTATTTTGCAGAGGTAGAGCAATCCGCATTTGGAACCGGTGTTTTGGTGGATGGGCTTGACTTCTCAGATGACAAAATGCTCATCGGCCGAACTTTTGCCTATAGCGATACACAGCGCTACCGTGTTGGTACCAATTACCTGCAACTGCCCATCAATGCACCGCGCAAAAACGTTGCAACCAACCAGCGCGATGGCCAGATGGCTTACCGCCAGGACATCATGCCGGGCTTAAACCCACATGTAAACTATGAACCTTCCAGCATGGGCGGTTATGTGGAAGCGCCCCGTACCGGTCCCGACCACGAGCCCCATTACAATGCCCGCAAGGTGCGCCAGAAAATAGACCGCCAAAATAATTTTGGCCAGGCGGGTGAAACTTACCGCAATTTCGAAGATTGGGAAAGGGACGACCTGATTAAAAACCTGGTGAATACCCTGGCACCTGCTGCTAAGCCTATACAGGATAAAATGATCGAACTGTTCACCCAGTGTGATGCCGATTATGGCCGCAGGGTTGCCGAAGGGCTCAGGAAAATGGGATCGAACGGGCAACATGGCCCTATTGGTTCCAGCGAGTCGGGCGATGCTGTCAGAGCCGCAGAGGACCAATCCAAAGAATCAAAGCCTTACTAGGTTGTTGGTTTTTTGTTTTTAGTTGTTTTATTAAAAGGAGGCTGTCTCATATGTTTGAGACAGCCTCTTTTTATTTCTGTTCCAGGTTAATTCCTTGATATTGCTGTTGACAAAGTGCTCTTAATGGTTTTAAATAACCTGCTTGTGGTTACCCGATAAAAAAAATTTAAACCAAAAACCTTTACGCAAGCACATCTGCAAAATCAGGTTTCTTGTCGAATATGGCTTTAGCGAAAGGGCAAACCGGCCTTATTTTCATATCGTACTGACGGGCATGTTCCACGGCGGCATGTACCAGTTCATAGCCTACGTTCTGTCCACGGAGTTCTTCATCCACTTCGGTATGCTCAATAATCATCTGGCCATCGTTGGTTGTAGCATATACCAGTTCGGCAAGCGGGCCTTCGTCTTCTTCGCCGGGTACATAAAACAATCCATGGGTTCCGGAAATGCGGTGCTGTATCTGCATGGTTAGGAATTTTTTAAAGCTAAAAAATATTTGTTCAATAATATTCTCTGGCGCATATTTGCAACACGATGAAACAGATGAACAATATTCAGTGGTGGTGGCATTCAAACGCTTAACGGGGTTTGTACTGTCCTATCTGTTTCCATCAACGATATTCAGGCCCCGACGAGTTCGGGGCTTTTTTTATGCATTAATCTGTAGCATCATTCAAATACAATTCCAAAGGTGCAAGGCATAGGGCCTGGCAAAAGCTGAATTAACAAGATGAAAAAAATGCTGATCAAGACCGGGGTAAAAAAGATGCTCGCCGACCTGTACACACCGGTTGGTATTTACCTGCGTCTTCGCGACCGCTTTCGTGATACCATTCTGCTGGAAAGTACCGACCACCATGTAGCGGAGAACAGTTACTCTTTTATTTGCATCAATGCCATTGCCGGTATGGAAGTGCGCGATGGCGGGGTGGCCGAATACAAGATGCCCGGGCAAGAGCCGCAAAAGACCGCTCTGGCTGGCCAGCGCATTGAAGATGTATTGAACGGTTTTCTGCAGGGCTTTGAAACAGAAAGCACCGACCCGCGTGCAGCAGCATTTGCCCAGGGATTGTATGGCTATTGCACCTTTGATGCAGTACAGCTTTTTGAAACCGTTTCTTTTAAAAAGGATGCGGCCAATACCACCAATATTCCACTTGCCCGTTATCGCCTGTACCAATACGTGATTGCCATCAACCACTTCAAAGATGAATTATGGTTGTGTGAAAACAGCGTAGATGGCGTTGATAGCGAACTGCAGCTGGTAGAATCCATCATCCGCAGTAAGGATGTACCTGCTTATCCCTTCAAGCTTGTATCAGAGGAAACCAGCAATATGAGCGATGCAGCTTATATGGAGATGGTAAAGAAGGGTATTCAGAGCTGTCACCGGGGTGATGTTTTCCAGATCGTGCTGAGCCGCCGCTACCAGCAATCCTTTATTGGTGATGAGATCAATGTTTACCGCGCACTTCGTAACATCAACCCTTCACCTTACCTGTTCTTTTTCGATTATGGCGATTATAAATTGATCGGCTCTTCACCCGAGTCGCAGATCATCATCCGCAATGGCGAAGCCGTGGTGCATCCCATTGCTGGTACCTTCCGCCGCACCGGCGACGATGCAGTGGATGCAGCTGCCGCAGAAGCACTCCTGAAAGATCCCAAAGAGAACGCCGAACATGTGATGCTGGTAGATCTTGCCCGCAACGACCTGAGTACTGTCTGCACAGGTGTGCATGTAGCCCATTATCGCCAGGTACATTACTATTCCCATGTTATTCACCTGGTGAGTGAAGTGGTAGGCAAGGTAGCCGACGGTACCAATCCTTTTGCGGTGTTGGCGAAAACCTTTCCGGCAGGAACACTGAGTGGTGCGCCCAAGTACAAGGCCATGCAGCTCATTGACAGCTACGAACCTACGTCCCGCAGTTATTATGGCGGCGCTATTGGGTTTGTAGGTTTCAACGGCAGTTGCAACCATGCCATCATGATTCGTACATTCCTGAGTAAGAACAATACCCTATACTGCCAGGCAGGAGCCGGCGTTGTAGCCGCAAGTCGCCCCGAAAGCGAACTGCAGGAAGTGGAAAATAAACTGAATGCCTTGAAGCAGGCGTTGAAACTGGCGGAAACGATTTCGTAAAAGGTAAAACGTTAACCGGTGCATCTTTTAAACACAGTCCATTCACCATTGACGATTCACCTTTGTTCCTCCTCAAGCCCAAAGAACTATCAACATGAAAATTCTTGTTTTCGATAACTACGATTCTTTTACCTACAACCTGGTGCACCTGGTAGAAAAGATCACCGGAACCAAGGTAGATGTTTACCGCAACGACCAGATTTCATTGGACAAGGTTGCGGAATACGACAAAATCATTTTGTCGCCTGGACCGGGCGTTCCGGAAGAAGCCGGACTCTTGCTGCCCCTGATCAAGCAATATGGCGCGACCAAATCCATATTGGGTGTTTGTTTGGGGCATCAGGCAATCGGCGAGGCTTTTGGCGGCAAACTCACCAACCTGAGCGAGGTATACCATGGCGTAGCTATGCCTGTTCAAATACTGGAAGATCAAAAAGCAAAAGCTGAAGGTGATCAAAAAGCCAACCTTTTTGCCAACCTGCCCCAAACCTTTGATGTGGGCCGGTACCACAGCTGGGTAGTAGACAAAGAAAGCTTCCCTGAAGTGCTTGAAATTACCGCGCTGGATAACAATGGTTTTATCATGGCCCTAAGGCATAAGGACTACGATGTACAGGGCGTGCAGTTTCACCCGGAAAGTGTGCTTACACCCGAAGGGGAAACGATTTTAAGGAACTGGTTAAAACACCCCCTGTCCCCCTAAACGGGGCACTTAAGCCGGAGTGCTTGTATCAAGTGTACATGTACTTTGGCGAAGTTGTAAAACGAGGTTTCTTTTTGCATCATTTACAATAAAAAACAAACACACCACCTGCTTAAAACAATTTCAATGTAGAGCAGGTAGTTTGACCTAAGTTCCACCGTCAGGGGAACAGGGGGGAGCTGGATATGAAAAAGATTTTACAATACTTATTTGAATACAAAACCCTATCGCAACAACAGGCGAAAGAGGCCATCTTAGGCATTGGAAAGGGCATATACAACGAAACGGAGATCGCTGCCTTTATCACCGTATTCCTGATGCGCAGCATCACCATCGATGAGCTTCAGGGTTTCCGCGAGGGGTTGCTGGAGCTTTGTGTACCTGTGGACCTGAATGGGTATGAAGTAATGGACATCGTAGGTACCGGTGGCGATGGCAAAAACACCTTCAACGTATCTACATTGGCCTGTTTCATTGTTGCAGGTGCGGGGCAAAAGGTGGCCAAGCACGGCAACTATGGCGCTACCTCGGTGAGCGGTGCTTCCAACGTGATGGAGCAGTTGGGGTATAAGTTTAAAAACAGCAATGATGTATTGCAGCGTGAACTGGAAGAGGCCGGTATTTGTTTCCTGCATGCACCCTTGTTTCACCCGGCACTGAAAAGTGTTGCGGCCATCCGTAAAAATCTTGGCTTGCGTACTTTCTTCAACATGCTTGGTCCGATGGTCAATCCTGCCGATCCAGCATACCAGTTGGTAGGCGTGTACAACCTGGAGATGGCGCGCATTTACAATTACCTGTTGCAGCAAAGCGGCAAACCTTTTACCATCATCCATAGCCTGGATGGGTACGATGAAATTTCGCTGACCAACGACACAAAAGTAATCACCAACAAAGGCGAACAGGTGTGGACGCCGCTGCAGTTGGGCAAACGAAGTGTACAGGCTTCGGATATCTATGGCGGTAATACCGTGGAAGAAGCAGCCCGTATTTTCAGGACTATTATCTCCGGCAAGGGCAGCTGGGCACAAAATGCCGTGGTGCTGGCCAATGCCGCCATGGCCCTGCATTGCACCGGCAAGTACAAGGACTACGACACGGCCTATGCTGCCGCTGTTGAAAGCCTGGAAAGCGGAAAAGCAAGCGCCTGTTTGGAAAAGCTGGTGGCTTTGCAATAATGCCGGCATACTCATTACCGACTCAGAACAAGACCATGAACATCTTAGAAGAAATAGTAGGATATAAGCTCATTGAAGTTGCCCAAAGCAAAGGCGAAGTGCCCGAATCGGCATTGGAGCAGGAACCTTTTTTTCTACGGCCCGCCCTTTCGCTGAAGCGCTTCCTGCTGGAAGCGGAGCGAACCGGTATCATTGCCGAATTTAAAAGGCAGTCGCCTTCAAAGGGGGTGATCAATGGTGCAGCCGATGTGTTGGACGTAACAACGGCTTATGCCAATAATGGTGCTTCAGGTTTGAGCGTGCTTACCGATGGTCCATCTTTCGGCGGCTCGGCCGAAGACCTGGTGGCGGCACGCATCAATGAAGTGCCCATCCTGCGCAAGGAGTTCATTGTAGATCCTTACCAGATTACCGAGGCAAAGGCCATGGGTGCCGATGTGATCCTCCTGATTGCAGCCATCCTCACACCCCGGCAGGTAAAGGAATACACGCTCAAGGCCCACGAATTAGGTATGGAAGTGATTTTGGAAATTCATGGGGAAGACGAGCTGCGCCATATCAACGACTTTGTGGATGTGGTAGGCGTCAACAACCGCAACCTCAAGACATTTGAGGTATCGCTGGAAACCTCCGTACATTTAAGCAGCCTAATCCCGTCGGGCATGATAAAGATTTCGGAGAGTGGCATCCACTCCATAGCTGACATACAATACCTGAAAAGGTATGGTTATAAGGGCTTCCTTATTGGCGAAAACTTTATGAAGC
Organism: Cnuella takakiae; assembly: GCF_001953305.1. GTDB lineage: Bacteria > Bacteroidota > Bacteroidia > Chitinophagales > Chitinophagaceae > Flavisolibacter > Flavisolibacter takakiae. The sequence continues at coordinate 3,486,502 of NZ_MTFE01000010.1, read as the reverse complement.
AACCCGATCCGGCGCTTGCCTTTATGAAGTTTGTTGCAGCACTAAATGAAGCCAGCGTATGAGAATCAAGGTTTGCGGAATGACCCAGAAGACCCAGGTAGAAAGCCTGGCTGACCTCGGTGTCAGCTTTGCCGGGTTCATCTTTTATCCCAAAAGTCCCCGGTACGTCTTCCGCGAAATGACCGCCACGCAGATCCGTAAGGTTAACAACATCAACAAGGTAGGAGTGTTTGTAAATGCGCCTATGGATGAAGTGCTGCACCTGGTAGATGAATGCCGTTTGCAGATGGTACAATTACACGGCGATGAAACACCCAAGTATTGCGACCGCCTGGCCGATTATGTATCTGTTGTAAAAGCATTCCGCCTGAGTGATAACGACAGCGTGGAATGGATGACCCGACCCTTTGACGATGTCTGCGACCACTACCTTTTTGATACCATGGGCGCCGGTTACGGCGGCACGGGAAAAAAGTTTGACTGGACTGTTTTGCAGGGACAGCAGATTAACAAGCCTTTCTTTTTGAGTGGCGGTATTGAAAAAGGCGACGAGGAAAAGATCAGGAACTTTACACACGATTCGGTAGCAAAAAACCTTTTTGCGCTGGATATCAATAGCAAGTTTGAACTCAGCCCGGGTATTAAGAATCTGGAACTGGTGCAAGAATTTGTGTCGCACATAAAATAAACAGTAACCATTTTGGCGGCAAAGTGTTTTTGCTGCTGCAAATAGATAACGATGGCCATTTCACAATCCTACAAGCAACCAACGGCAGAAGGGTATTACGGTAAATTCGGCGGCGCTTACATCCCTGAGATGTTGCACCGCAATGTGGAGGAACTGCAAACCCGTTACCTCGAGATCATGGGGGAAGCCGCTTTTCAACAGGAGTTTAAAGAACTGCTCCGCGATTATGTGGGCCGGCCTACACCCCTGTATTATGCCAAACGCCTGAGTGAACAACACGGCACCCGCATATTCATGAAACGCGAAGACCTGTGCCATACCGGTGCCCACAAAGTGAACAACACTGTTGGACAAATCCTGATGGCCCTACGCCTGGGCAAAAAGCGGATTATTGCCGAAACCGGTGCAGGCCAGCATGGCGTGGCCACCGCTACTGTTTGTGCCCTGAAAGGCTTGGAATGTATTGTGTACATGGGCGAAAAGGACATCGAACGCCAGGCGCCCAATGTTGCCCGCATGAAGATGCTGGGTGCAACGGTTATTCCGGCTACCAGCGGTTCCAAAACCCTTAAGGACGCTACCAACGAAGCCATCCGCGACTGGATCAATAATCCATCTGATACCCATTATATCATCGGCTCCGTTGTGGGTCCGCATCCATACCCCGATATGGTAGCCAGGTTCCAGAGCGTGATTTCGGAAGAAGTGCGCTGGCAGTTGAAGGAAAAAGTTGGTACCGAACTGCCCACTGCGGTGATTGCCTGTGTGGGTGGAGGCTCCAATGCCGCTGGTGCCTATTACCATTTCCTGGATGAACCTTCGGTGCAGATCGTGGCGGTGGAAGCTGCCGGCCATGGTGTGAACAGCGGCCTGAGTGCTGCAACAACCGCCCTGGGAAGGGAAGGCGTGCTTCACGGCAGCCGGAGCCTGGTGATGCAAACCACAGACGGGCAGGTGGTAGAACCCCATTCTATTTCAGCAGGACTGGACTATCCCGGTATCGGTCCCATGCATGCCCATCTTTTCGACAGTGGCCGCGGTACTTTCCTGAGCGTAACAGACGAAGATGCCTTGCAATCTGCTTTCAAGTTTGCACGGCTGGAAGGGATCATTCCGGCGTTGGAATCTTCCCACGCCATAGCCGCTTTGAGCCAGCTGAAATTCAAGACAGACGATGTGGTGGTGATTAACCTCTCGGGCCGAGGCGACAAAGACCTGGGCACCTACATGAAAGCCATGGGTGTGGCAGGAAACGAAGTGACCGGATAACATATACAATGAAAGCGTAGGGAATAGAATAAAGGTTAATTCCTTTATCAGCCCTAAACCCTTCCGCCAGCAATAAATCGCTAAACCCGATGAGCAGACTACAAGAACTTTTCGCCCGCAAACAGAAGAACGTACTCAATGTGTACTGTACTGCGGGTTACCCACAATTGAACAGCACCCTTTCCGTGATGACGGCATTGCAGGAAAGCGGTGCCGACCTCATTGAATTGGGAATTCCATATAGCGATCCCCTGGCCGATGGCCCGGTGATTCAGGCAAGTGGCAGCCAGGCAATAGCCAATGGCATGACAGTCGCCATCCTTTTTCAGCAACTCAAAAATTTTAGACAGGATATACACCTGCCGGTAGTGCTGATGGGATATTTCAACCAGGTGCTGCAGTATGGTTTTGAAAAATTCTGCGCTGACGCTGCAGCAGTAGGTGTGGATGGACTGATCCTGCCGGACCTGCCGATGTACGAGTTTGAAACCATGTACGGCGAAATCATTCGCAAGCATGGTCTTGATTTCATCTTCCTGGTGACACCAGAAACTTCGGTGGAACGCATCCAGAAACTGGACGGCCTGAGCACCGGTTTTCTTTATGCGGTTTCTTCTTCTTCCACCACCGGGAGCGACAAGAAGATGGAAGACCAGAGCGCTTATTTTCAGCGGCTGCAGTCGCTGGGTTTACGCAATCCCGTGCTGGTGGGCTTTGGTGTAAAGGATAAAGCAACTTTTGCAGCCGCCAGTGCGCATGGTGCAGGTGCCATCATCGGCAGCGCCTATATCAAAGCACTGGAAGGCAAAGAGGATGTAGCTGCTGCTACCCATGATTTTATTGGGGCGGTACTGGGATAAAAAACCTTGAAGGTTTTAGAAACCTTCAAGGTTTGGAAAAGAGCGGAAGACGGGACTCGAACCCGCTGCCTACAGCTTGGGAAGCTGTCGCTCTACCAGGTGAGCTACTTCCGCAGGCAGGGACAAAATAATTCAAAACGGTAATTGCAGCAACAAGTACCGTAAATATTCTGAGATGAACATTGCGATTGTAAAATATAACGCCGGTAATATCCAGTCGGTACTGTACGCACTGGAAAGACTGGGTATCAATGCCACCGTTACCGGTGATGCCGATGCCCTGCGTAGTGCCGATAAGGTGATCTTTCCAGGTGTGGGTGAAGCCAGCAGCGCCATGCAAAGCCTGCAGGAAAATGGCCTGGATGCGGTTATTAAAGACCTGAAACAACCTGTGCTGGGTATCTGTGTTGGTATGCAATTGCTGTGCAACCACTCTGAAGAAAATGATACGAAATGTTTGGGCATCGTACCTGTTGGGGTAAAACGCTTTCCGGCAACATCCAACCAGCAGGGCGAAGGGTTTCTTAACTCCACACTGACTAAGGCTGGTGAGGGGATCCTTAAAGTACCACAAGTGGGTTGGAACACCATCTACGACCTGCGTTCTCCTTTATTTTCCGGCATTCCTGATAGCAGCTATATCTATAACGTGCATAGTTATTATGCTACGGATAGCCAATACACCATTGCTCGTTGCAACTATGGTTTGCCTTATGCAGCAGCTGTACAAAAAGACAATTTCTACGGTGTGCAGTTTCACACCGAAAAGAGCGCGGATACAGGTGACAGGATTCTTCATAATTTTCTTTCCCTGTGAGCCTTACCATACAGCAAGTGCCACTGGAAATTATCTGGCAAGTCAGGCAGGAAGTAATGTATCCTGAGCATACCATTGAGCAGGTAAAGCTCGAGGATGATGCCTTAGGCCGGCACCTGGGCTTGTTTGCAGCAGGCGAATTGCGTTCTGTAATCTCCCTGTTTCAACAAGGCGATAGCCTGCAGTTTCGCAAATTTGCCACCTTGTTGCCCCACCAGGGTAAAGGTTTTGGCAAACACCTGTTGCAAGAGGTTTTTGCGCAGGCTAAGGCAGATGGCTTGGCCACCATTTGGTGCAATGCCCGGACTGCTGCTGCACCTTTATACCAGCAGTTTGGTATGGTGCCTATTGGTGAAACCTGGCAACAGCACGGGCATCAGTTTGTAAAAATGCAAGTAACACTATGAAGATCATTCCCGCTATTGATATTATTGACGGTAAATGCGTACGCCTTACCCAGGGCGATTACAACCAAAAGACCATCTACAACGAGCATCCGCTGGAAGTAGCGCGGGAGTTTGAAGATGCAGGCCTTACGCGGCTGCACCTGGTGGATTTGGACGGCGCCAAGGCCGGAAAAGTATGCAACTGGAAAGTGCTGGAAACACTTGCTGCTAAAACCAAAATGATCATTGATTTTGGCGGCGGCGTAAAAACACAAAAAGATGCACAGATCATCCTCGATTCAGGTGCAGCGCTGGTTACGGTGGGCTCAATAGCAGTTAAGGATGAGGCCACTTTTGTAAGTTGGCTTGACCATTTTGGAGCCAACAAATTCCTGTTGGGCGCCGATGTTAAGGATGAAAAGCTGGCGGTACATGGCTGGCTCGAAACCACCGATGTATGGATTTATGATTTTATCCGCAAATACATGGATCATGGCGTAGAGCAGATCTTTTGCACTGATGTGGCCAAAGATGGCGCACTCCAGGGGCCTGCTACCGAACTCTATAAAAACATCATCAAAGAATTTCCCAAACTGAAGTTCATTGCCAGTGGCGGCGTAAGCAATTTGGATGATGTACACCAGTTGGCTGAAATAGGCTGTGCGGGTGTGATCATCGGTAAGGCTATCTACGAAGGCCGGGTTACGCTGAAGCAGTTGGAGGAAGTGAATAAGTGAGGGCGCAGTGACGAGGGATGAATCAGGGTGCCCTGATGGGATGATAATAATATTCAGTAATCAATAATTTACAATATCACCAATGCCTGTTGCAAATACAATATCTGCCCTGGCCAAACGCATCATTCCCTGCCTGGATATCAAGGACGGGCGAACGGTAAAGGGTACCAATTTTGTTGAGCTCCGTGACGCCGGCGACCCGGTGGAACTTGCCGCCCGTTATGCCCTTGAAGGTGCCGATGAACTGGTATTTTTGGATATCACCGCAACCGTTGAGCGGCGGAAAACACTCGCCGATTTGGTGAAGCGCATTGCACACCGCATCAATATTCCTTTTACAGTTGGCGGTGGCATCCGCAGCGTAGAAGATGTAAGCGTGCTGTTGGGTTCCGGTGCAGATAAAGTTTCCATCAATACGGCTGCTTTTCAAAATCCTGAACTGATTGCGGGCATTGCCAAGGCTGCCGGCAGCCAGTGCGTGGTGTTGGCAATTGATACCCGCCTGGAGGATGATGGTGAATGGTATGTTTACCTCAATGGCGGCCGTACCAAAACCGATGCGAAATGCTTTGAATGGGCCAAAAAGGCTGTAGATCTTGGTGCAGGCGAAATCCTGCTCACCTCTATGAACCACGATGGTACCAAGGCTGGCTTTGCACTGGATATTACCCGCAGGCTATCGGATGCCCTGCCCATACCTGTTATTGCCTCTGGAGGCGGAGGCAATATGCAGCACTTTGTGGATGTGTTCCAGGATGCCCATGCCGATGCCGCACTTGCTGCCAGCATTTTCCATTTTAAAGAAATTGCCATTCCCGATTTGAAGCAACACCTCAAAGGATATGGCATTCCGGTACGCATTTAAATTGCCGCAAAGGCATAAGTTATTCCTTCGTGTACCTTCGTGCCTTCCTGTCTTAGTGGTTCAAAACAAACATGATGAAAATTGATTTCGCTAAATATGCCGATGGACTGGTGCCTGCAGTAGTTCAGGATTTCCATACGGCCAAGGTGCTGATGCTGGGTTTTGTGAACGAGGAATCGTACAAAAAAACAGAAGAGACCGGCCTGGTTACTTTTTTCAGCCGCAGCAAGCAGCGGCTGTGGACAAAAGGAGAGGAGAGCGGCAACCACCTGCAGGTGCGGCAGATCCTGGTAGACTGCGACAACGATACCCTGCTCATCAAGGCGGATCCTAAAGGCCCCGTTTGTCATACCGGCGCCGACACCTGCTGGAGCGAACGCAACCACAAAGATGATTTTCTGTATTATCTTGAAGACATCATCAAGCTACGCCGCGGCAGCAACGATGAAACCTCGTATGTAAAGAAGCTGTTTGGAAAAGGCATCAACAAAATTGCCCAGAAAGTAGGAGAGGAAGCAGTAGAGGTGGTGATCGAGGCCAAGGATGTTAACAGAGACCTATTTTTAGGCGAGGCCGCCGACCTGCTGTTTCATTATCTGATACTTTTGCAGGCAAAGGATTGCTCGCTTGAAGATGTGGTGAACGTGCTCCAACAGCGGCATCAACCCAAATAATTATGAAAAGAATTTTTCTGCTCCTGGCTCTTGCCCCAACGCTTTTGTTTGCCCAGAACAAGGGTTTTACACTCAACGGCAAAATAGCGGGTTTGCCTGACGGCTCTGAGGTTAAGCTCACCAGCGCCAACGAAGGTTCGGCATTGCTGGCAAAAGGAACAGCAAAGGGCGGTGCTTTCCAACTTACCGGTAAGCTGGAAGAACCAGGCCTCTACTACCTTACAGTAGGCAAAGAACAGCCCCAGCACATCTACCTCGAAAATGCGGCCATCAAAGTAAATGGCCAGGCAAAAGAGTTGAAAACCATGAAAGTGGAAGGCTCTACTGCCCATACTGATTTTGAAGCATTCCGCGACCGGTTCAACCCGCTGGTTGGCGAGCTGCAAGCTACCATGGCTAAAGCCGAGCGCAGCCAGGATGCCGCCGAACAGGCCAACCTGTCGCGCCGTTTTGATTCCCTGAAAAACGTGGTGAATACGGAAGTAGGCAAATACATCAGCGCCCGCCCTGCATCTTATGTGTCGCCTTTCCTGCTTTTCATTACTGCCCAGATACTGGAAGATCCAACCGTAATGGAGCAGCGCTTCAACCAGCTTTCCGAGCCCGTGCGCAACTCGCAGATTGGTAAAAGCCTGGCTGGCTTTATTGCCGATACCAAAATTGGCGCAATAGGCACCGATGCTCCTGATTTTACACAAAACGACGTAACCGGCAATCCTGTTAAGCTTTCTTCCCTTCGTGGCAAATATGTATTGGTGGATTTCTGGGCCAGCTGGTGCAAACCCTGTCGCATGGAAAATCCCAACGTGGTAGCTGCCTACCAGAAATACAATCCCAAGAATTTTACGGTTTTGGGTGTTTCCCTGGACCGGGATAAAGATGCCTGGGTAAAAGCCATTGAAAAAGATGGCTTATCCTGGACACAGGTAAGCGACCTGAAGTTCTGGAACAACGAAGCTGCCGCTATTTACAAGGTGCAGGCCATCCCACAGAACTTTCTTGTTGATCCAAATGGTAAGATTGTAGGCAAGAACCTTCGTGGTGCGGCACTGGATGCTAAACTGGAGGAGTTGCTGAAGTAACAACACCCCCTGTCCCCCTGGAGTGGGAACTTAGGTCAGAAATAATTTTGTGAACAGAGCCACTCTAATTGGGTGGCTCTGTTGTTTTGAACCGAGCAGGATTGCTACTATTAGGCTTAGGTTGCAGCCTGCCCTGAACTTGTTTCAGGGCCGCACACTTAGGAGTTCGTTTCGCTATGCAGCAAAGGGGAGAGGAACACGGATTGAACTGATGGAAGGGATTAGTACGGATATCCGTTTCCATCCGTTTTATCAGTTCAATCCGTGTTCCTATCGACTCAATCCGGCACAGCATCTTACTTAACAAATTCGTCTCTTCCAGTTTCCTACCTTTGCCGCCTTATTCAAACCGCTTCGCATACATGCATGTAGAAAACCATAACAGCACCGGCCTGATTTCCCCAACAAAGGAAATGGTTCCTAAATCCGTTGCCTTTCATACCCTGGGTTGTAAACTCAACTTTTCGGAAACTTCCATGCTGTCGCGCAGCCTGGAGGCTGAAGGCTTTGTGAAGAAGGATTTTGACGAGGTATCGGATGTGTATGTAATTAATACCTGCTCGGTAACCGATAATGCGGACAAGGAATGCCGCCAACTGGTGCGCCGCATTCAACGGAAGGCGCCTGAAAGCCTGGTGGTGATTACAGGGTGCTATGCACAGCTTAAACCCAAAGAGATCTCTGAAATTCCTGGTGTGGACCTGGTTCTTGGCGCAGCCGAAAAATTTAACCTGGCCCAACACCTGCGCGAACTGGCCAAAGGCGATTCAGCCAAAATCAGCAGCTGCGATATTGAAGATGTTTCGGGGTTCCATTCCTCCTGGAGTGTTAACGACCGTACCCGTACTTTTTTAAAAGTGCAGGATGGCTGCGACTATACCTGTTCGTTTTGTACCATCCCAATGGCGCGGGGCAAAAGCCGTAGCGACAGTATTGAAAACGTGGTCCGCAATGCACAGGAACTGGCCGCTACCGGTGTACAGGAAATTGTACTTACCGGCGTTAACCTGGGTGACTTTGGAAAAGGTCCTGATGGCAATAAAAGGAATGAAGAATCATTTTACGAACTCATTCAGCAACTCGATCAGGTAGCAGGAATCCAGCGGTATCGTATATCATCCATTGAGCCCAACCTGCTCAGTGAAGGCATTATCCGCTTCGTTGCCGGCAGCCAAAAATTCATGCCCCATTTCCATATTCCTTTACAAAGCGGCAGTAATGATATTCTAGGCGCCATGCGTCGCCGCTACCGACGCGAGCTGTATGCAGAGCGTGTTTCCCTTGTAAAAAGCCTTATGCCGCATTGTGCCATTGGTGTAGATGTCATTGTAGGTTTCCCAGGAGAAAGTGAAGTGCATTTTAAAGAAACCTTTGATTTCCTGCATAGCCTTGATGTTTCGTACCTCCACGTGTTTACCTATTCGGAAAGAGACAACACAAGGGCATTGGAAATAAAGCCGGTAGTGCCCGTGCATGTGCGCCACGAACGCAATAAAACTTTGCGCAACCTCAGTTATATGAAGATGCAATATTTCACCCAGCAACATGCAGGACAAAAACGTGCTGTTTTGTTTGAGGGACATGAAAAAGGCGGCATGATGGAAGGCTATACAGATAACTATATTCGCATCAGTACGCCATTCCGTGCGGAGTGGGCAAATAAAATTGTTGATTGGACCATTTGATTTTCAAAAAGTTTTTGGAAGTTTCAATTGGAGCACTCATATTTGCACTCCCAAAACGATACAGCGTTACGGGAAACAGTTCTTCAACA
>NZ_MTFE01000010.1:3477129-3477340 GCF_001953305.1 Cnuella takakiae | reverse complement strand
GGTTCAGAGCATCTGCCTTACAAGCAGAGGGTCCGCGGTTCGAACCCGTGTGCTCCCACAGGTAAACTTTATAACACATCGATAGGTGTGTTTTCGGGAGCATAGCTCAGCTGGTTCAGAGCATCTGCCTTACAAGCAGAGGGTCCTTGGTTCGAATCCGAGTGCTCCCACAAGTTTTTTTCTGCTACATACTGTTGCAGTTTTTTTAGGT
>NZ_MTFE01000010.1:3473314-3477119 GCF_001953305.1 Cnuella takakiae | reverse complement strand
GGTTCAGAGCATCTGCCTTACAAGCAGAGGGTCCGCGGTTCGAACCCGTGTGCTCCCACAGATCGCCTCAGTTTTTACTGGGGCTTTTTTGTGCCCATACATTTATAAATATTGTATGTGCAATATCGTGAGTTCCTTGAATAAAAATGAACCCTTATGATTAAGCTGTGAAAACAAGGATTGGGGCTTGCAGAAAAAAATATTTTCAAAAGAAAAAAGAAGGATCAAGCAGGGCCTTAAAATATCCTTCAATCCAGTTCTTTTGATATTGTATTTTTTTTGCCTGAACCTGTTGCTTCTTAGTTATAGGCTGAAATCTGCTGATCCTGCAACTGCGCCACTCTGCATTTTGCACTACCCAAAAGCAATGCTGCTCTTCTTCTGCTTCTCCCTTTATATGCCGTCAAATCTTCATTTGTAAAATTCCTTTTAATGGGACTAAGTGTTAGCACTTATTAATTGAAAATTAAAGGGTTGTTAACCTTAAAATAATGTTAGGTTTTTATTATCCGCATGTTTTTACTGCTGACCTTTGCGCAAATTTAAACCCCCTCTATGGCAAGCATGAGAAAACTAACGTTGTTCATGGTCATGTTGATGACTATGATTTCAACATTTGCACAAGAGACAACAGCCGAGATCCAGGGTATCATCACCGACGCAAAAGGTGCGATACTCCAGGGTGCAACTGTTACTGCGGTGCACGTTCCCACCGGAACATCTTATTCCACATCGAGCCGCAAGGATGGCCGCTTCAACCTGCCTAACCTGCGTGTGGGTGGTCCTTATGAAGTGAAAGTTACTTTCGTAGGCTTTGGTGAGGAAAAACACAAAGACCTTTTTTTGAACATTGGCCAGGTGTTGAAGAACGACTTCGCACTGGCAAGTGCATCAGCCCAACTTACTGAAGTTGTGGTTACCGGCACCCGTTCGGATAAGGTATTTAACAAGGGCCGCACCGGCGCTGCTGAAGTGATCAACCGCCAGCAGATCGACCGCCTGCCAACTGTTAACCGCAGCATCCAGGACTTTACCCGCCTGACACCTTCAGCCAACGGTTCTTCTTTCGCAGGTCGCAGCTCTTCGTACAACAACCTGACTGTAAACGGTGCATCGTTCAACAACACGTTTGGATTGAGCGGTACCCTGGGTGGTCAGTCCAACTCTCAGCCTATTTCTATCGACGCCCTCGACCAGATACAGGTAAACATCGCTCCTTATGATGTAACCCTGGGCGCCTTCACCGGTGCTGGTATTAACTCGGTTACCAAGAGCGGTACCAACGAGTTCAAGGGTACGGTTTACAACTACTGGAAAAATCCCGAAATGACTGGCCGCAAGGTGGGTGATGTTACCCTTGCCAAGCAGCAGTTTGAGTACGGCAACCGTGGTGTAAGCTTCGGTGGTCCCATCATCAAAAACAAATTGTTCTTCTTTGTTAGCGGTGAGCAGGAGCGTGTAAGCCAGCCTGCTACTTCTTTTGTTGCCAGCCGCAACGGTTCTTCCGGTGTTGGTATTTCCCAGGCAAAAGCTGAAGACCTCGATGCACTGGCAGCTTTCCTGAAAGAGAAGTTCAACTACAGCGCAGGCCCTTACGAAGGGTACAACTACAAAACCTACAGCGATAAGGTAACTGCCCGTTTTGACCTGAACATCAACAAGAAAAACACGCTGAACGTTAACTACTATTACCTGAAGAGCTGGAGAAACGTAGGCCCCAGTAGCAGCGGTCACTATGTGAGCACCAGCAGCGGTCGCTCGGCTGGTACCACTGCCATGCCATTCTTCTCTTCTTCTTATATCATCAACAACAATTTCAACATTGTTGTTGCCGAACTGAACACCCGTATCAGCAACAAGGCATCCAACAAACTCCAGGTTGGTTACAACCGTCTGCGCGACTTCCGCAGCAGCCCCGGTGGTACCTTCCCCATGGTGGATATCCTGAATGGCCAGGGTGGTGCTTTCACCTCTTTTGGTTACGAGCCCTTCACAGCCAACAACCTGCTGAACACAGATACCTGGCAGCTGAACGACATCTTTACCCTGTATAAAGGTGCACACACCATTACCCTCGGTACGCAGAACACCTTCAACAAGTTCCGCAATGGTTTTGCGCCCAACTACAATGGTATCTATACCTTCAACAGCCTGGCTGATTTCTACGCTTCTGCGCGTAACAACACCCCCACGGCACTCCGCTACCAGTTGCAGTATTCTGCTCGTAAAGGTGGTGAGTTCCCCTTTGCTGATATCAATGCCCTGCAGCTTGGCTTCTTCGCACAGGACAAATGGAACCTGCGTCAGAACCTGACCCTTACTGCTGGTTTGCGTGCCGACGTGCCCATCTTTGGTGATGTATTTACCGCCAACGCTGCTGCCGATGCACTCACTTACCGCAATGGTGCCAAAATCAACACCGGTTCGGGTCCCAAGACTTCTATCCTGTGGAGCCCCCGCGTTGGTTACAACTGGGATGTGTTTGGTGACAAGAAAACCCAGGTGCGTGGTGGCGTAGGTATCTTCGCCGGTGCGCCGCCTTTTGTATGGATCTCCAACCAGGCTTCCAACAACGGCCTGGACTTCGGTTCGGTTACTTACGATGCGGGTAAAAACGGTGTTGCTGCTACCAACCCCATCTTTGCTTTCAATGCGAACGTAAACGCAAACCGTCCCAGCAACGGTGCTGCCAACACCAATTATGGCCTGGCTGTTACCGATCCTAACTTTAAGTTCCCCCAGGTAGCCCGTGGCAACTTCGCGGTTGACCAGAAGCTGCCTTTCGATATCACTGCAACGGTTGAAGGTTTGTACACCAAAGACCTGAACGCAGTTTACCACCAGAACCTGAACCTCCCCGCTACCGGTACTGCATTGGTGGGTGCCGACAACCGCATCCGCTACGCTGCTACCAAAATTTACAGCGGCGCCGGTGGTGCTACCTTGGCTAACCCCAACCTGGATAACGTCATCCTGATGACCAACACCAAGAAGGGTTACTCTTATAACATGACCCTGCAACTGCAGCGTAACGTAAATAACCTGTACACCATGGTTGCGTACACTTATGCCAAGAGCAAGAGCGTGAACGATGGTGGTTCTGTAGCTTCTTCTATCTGGCGTGACCGCTCGGTTTCGGGCGATCCCAATGCTGAAGCTCTGTCTTTCTCTAACTTCTACCAGCCGCACCGGGTAGTGGCTGCTGCTTTCTACCGTAAAGAGTATGCTCATTTCTTTGCAACCTCTCTGGGCTTCACCTTTGAGGCTGCCAACGGTGGTACTGCCAGCTACACGTACAGCGGCGACCTGAATGGCGACGGTCTGACCAGCAATGACCTGGTTTATGTGCCCAGGAACCAAAGCGAGATCGTGCTGGAAGCAGCCAACGCTGCAGACGTTCGTACCGCCGACCAGCTGTGGAACCAACTGAATGCTTACATCATCCAGGATAAATACCTGAGCAGCCGTCGCGGCCAGTATGTAGAGCGCAATGGTGTACTGTTGCCTTTCTACAAGCGTCTTGACCTGAACTTCACACAAGACTTCTTTGTAAAAGTGAAAAACAAGCGCAACACCATCCGCTTCACTGCTGATGTATTCAACTTCGGCAACCTGCTGAACAAGGATTGGGGTATTTTCCAAACTACCAACCGTACCCAGCTGTTGACCTTGAAGCGTGTAGAAGCTACCGGAGTAAATGCAGGCAAGCCTGTATTCAGCTTCCCTTACTTCGACGCAACCAACAAGCTGCCCCTGAAAGAAACCTTCCAGAACAGCACTGGCCAGGGTTCTCGCTACCAGGTAC
>NZ_MTFE01000010.1:3431476-3473301 GCF_001953305.1 Cnuella takakiae | reverse complement strand
TGGGGGCGGTTCTTTTTGTTTGTAGGTGCTCCTTATACAGGGATTGGAACTGCCCATGCAAACAGCAGCCTGCACCCTCCAAAATCTAAAATGCGGAATCCTAAAGCTGGTCTCCCAAACCTAATTCCCTAAATTTGCCCCATGCCCCACACAAAGGAATACAGCAGTCCCTTTGCCCAGGAGGAGGTCCTGGTGGATGAGGATAAACCCTTTAGCCTTGTTGTGTGGAATGATGACGTCAACACTTTCGAGTGGGTCATTGAAACCCTGGTGGAGGTTTGCGGCCACAGCTACGAGCAGGCCGAGCAGTGCGCCTACATCATTCACTTCCGCGGAAAATATGCTGTTAAAGAAGGCAGTTACGATGAACTCAAACCCATGTGCGATGCCATTACCGAACGGGGCATCGGTGCCACTGTAGAGCAACTAGCCTAAACCTGCTTCCTACTTTCTTTTATCCTGCACTTTTATTTTGTACCAATGGCGCTTTCCTGTATTTGCCACATGTTCCTAAATGTTTGTTGCCACCTTGTTGCGAGGTAATGTGGTAAAACAGTACGCCAGGTATGCCATTCGTGGGGCCATTCGCTGCCCCAGATATCCAGTTCGTAGTTAATGCCTTTATCGTATAAAACCTGTGCAAAGCTCCGGGCTGCATCGGGTGCTTCGTAAGCGCCGCTGCCCGAAAAAATGTGGATATGCCCCGAATGCCTGATCTGCTCCAGCACATGGTGGTCGTGAAGGTTGGGCAGGTAGTGCTGCGGGCTGTTGAAATAAACATCCATATCAAAATGCCCGCGGGTATATTCCGTAAGATCGTACACTCCGCTCATGGCCAGGGTTCCCTGCAGCAGGTCGGGTCTTTTTAGAAAAAGATTCATGCTATGGAGGGCACCAAAGGAAGCACCGCAGGTAATGATGGGGGTATCCTGGCTTGTATGATGCCGCACAAAGGGTATTACTTCTTCGTATACATACTGGTTGAACTGCTGGTGGCGGATGGCTTTATCGTTGCCGGCCATGTTTTGGTTCATCCAGCTTTGGTTGTTGATGCTGTTGATGGAAAATACTTTCACCTTTCCGCCGTCGATAAAAGGGGCAATGGCGTCCATCAACCCAAACCGCTCGTACTCCAGGAAGTCGGCGGCAGCCGTTGGCAACATCAATAATGCAAAACCATAGTGCCCATAGGTGGCGATGGGCATTTCCTGTTGCAATGCCGGGCTAAACCACTGTGTTATTTGCCGATCCATCCGTTTTTATTTTTTATATCCTAAGACTTGTAGCGCCTTTTTCAATTTATTAATTGTGCTATCCTAATCTTTTTATCTGGTGTTTTAGGGAAAACACTTATCTGGCAAACGTATTGCTCAAAGAGTGAATATAACTAATGCTTATCATGTAATTTGCCGCTTCTTAGGCTTTTATCAATACTGGTTTTTGGCAACTCATCCTACTCATACATCCTTGTCCGGGTCCCATACCGAGGGGAAACCTGTTCCTGATGCAGCACCCGGTTTAGGGTTGCCTGCATCGGATCTTTTATCCTTCGTGCTGGAAGAACCCGGCACCAACCTGGTATTGCTGGATACTTCAGGCAATACCGTTTGGGTTTCCCCGGCAGCTACCACTTTCCTCTTAACTACTGCTGGCCTGGTACCCCAAAAAGGCCAGCACTTTTCTGACTGTTTGCTGCCCGAAGCCGCAACGGCTTTTGATGCAGCTTTTATCCATGCACGCCACAACGAGGTCAGGGATACAACCCTTTCCTTTACCGACCAATCCAACTGGCGGGTAAGGATGCGCGGTGTGGCTTCCAATGCCTTTAAAGGTGTAATGCTTTGTTTCCGCGAAAAGGTTGATGCTCCAGATGGACTGTTTCCACTTCAATGGGATATGGCCCTGCAGCGCATGAACCAACAGGAGGATGCAGCCATATTGGTAGACCTGCAGTTGTTTATCCGCATGTTTACTCCTGAAGCGGCAAGGGGGATGGAAATTGTGTTGGGTAAAAAGATTGAACTGGGCCGCAATATATTGGACTTTGCAGTGGTGCCGGGTAACACCCGCTATCTGGAAGAATTGTTTCAACTGGTATTTTCCGGTAAGGCACAGGAGCGGCAGTTGGTTTGTGAACTGCCTGGTTCTGAAGTGCACCTGTTGCTGCGCTACCTCCCTGTTTTTGGTGCCGATGGTTCCATTGCCGGCAGTTTGATACTCGCCACCAAGCTTCCTGAGGACCCTGCAGGACAGGTGCAACCCGCAACGGTTGTGGGGCATCGTTGGCAGTTTGCACTCGAAGATACCCAATCCGGGATTTGGGACTGGGACATGGGAAAAGACCAGGTTTTTTATTCCGATGCCTGGTACCGGATGATGGGCTATGCGCCAGGGGAAATTGGCACTTCCCTCAAGGATTATGAGCAGCTGTTGCATCCCGAAGACATTGAGCCCATGCGCAAACACAGGGTACTGCATGCCAATAGTCCTGCGCATTCTTATGATAGCGAATACCGCTTGCGGCATGGGCAGGGTCACTACCTGTGGATACATGCTCGGGGTATGATCATCGACCGCGAAGAAAATGGCCGCCCTTTACGGATGGTAGGCACCCATGTGAATATCACCCACCGGAAACTGGCAGAGGAAAAATACCGGGTGCTGTTCCACAAAAACCCGCTGGCTATGTGGACCTTCGACCGGGAAACACTCCGGTTTCTGGATGTAAACGAAGCCGCCGTGGCGCAGTATGGGTATAGCCCTGAAGAATTCAAGCAGTTAACCATCCTTGATATCAGGCCTAAAGAAGACCAGGCGCTGGTGATGCAAAATATTGTACAGAATGGCAACAGTCCTATTAATGCAAGTGCCGTTTGGCAGCACCTCAAAAAGGATGGCTCCAGCCTGTGGGTAAATATTACCGGTTTTAGCTTTTGGGAAGGCCATCGTTCTATTACCCTAATTACCGCAGAAGACGTTACCCAGAAAAGATTGGCGGAAGAAGAACTGCGGGCCAGTTCGGAGCGCTTCAAATATGTGATGAATGCCACCAACGATATTGTGTGGGACATGAACATCCATGAAGGGCAGATATTATGGTCGGATCATTATAAAGACGTTTTGGGCTGGTACCTGCCACCTGGCAATACTTTGCCCTGGAAGCATACCGTAGATTGCCTGCACCCGGATGACCGGGAGCGGGTGTTGGAAAGCCTGGAGCATGCCTTGCAATCACCCACAGAAACCTCCTGGGAAAATGCTTTTCGCTACAGGCGTCAGGACGGCAGTTTTGCCTATGTGCTGGAAAAGGCTTTTATCCTGCGCAATGCCGAAGGCAAGGCCTATCGCATGATTGGCGCCATGCAAGACATCACCGAACAACAGTACCAGCAGGAAGTGCAGGAATTGGAGTTGCGGATCTTTGCCCTTTCCTCCAAACCCGATACCAGCATGCAAATAGTGCTGGAAAATATTGCCGGCGGCCTCGAGCAATTACATAAACACCTTCGGGTGGCCATAGTCATTTTCCCTGACCGGAACAGCGAACAGACCATCGGGCTAAGGCTTCCGGTTGGCGTTCAGAATTGGATTAATTCCTTTGCCCGGAGCAATAAAGACAAATGGTTAAAATCTCCACTGCGTAAGGGTTTGACAACACATTCCTTGGAGTTGGCCGATAGAAAGTTGTTGATGGCCGAATGGAAAGGATTTGAAGCTAAACAGTTGTTAAGTTTGCCTGCCGTTGATAACGAAGGCAACCTGATCGCATCGCTGCAAGTGTTTATTGGTAATGACAGGGGGTTATTGCATGCTGAGTGGAATGCCTTATACCGGATGCAGAACCTGATGCGGGTATTGGTTTTACACCACCAGGCACTGGAACAAATAAGGCTGGCCAACGAGCGGTTTGATAATGTGATGCAGGCTACTCACGACCTTATCTGGGACTGGAATATAACCACCGGGAGTTATTACCGCAGCCCCGAAGCCCTGCGCAGGTTGTATGGTATAGAGCCGGGCCTTGTTGCCGCCAACGTGCACGACTGGCTGGGACGTATTCACCCTGACGACCGGGCCAAGGTCATGGAAGTGATCGATAAGATACTGGCAGATAACAAGAACGATACCTTCGATGTGGAGTACCGCTTTCACCGCGACGATGGTAACGATGTATTCCTCCAGGACCGTGGTGTTATCATCCGGGATGAAAGTGGGAAGCCGCTGCGGATGATAGGAGCGGCACAGGACATCAGCGAAAGAAAAAGGCTGGAGGCGGAGTTGCTGGAGCAGGAACTGGACCGCCAAAGGTTGATCAGTCAGGCTACCATCGATACGCAGGAGCAGGAAAGAGCCGAGATAGGCAGGGAGCTGCACGACAACGTGAACCAGGTGCTGACCACAACAAAGCTGTACCTGGAAATGGCCCAGAATAATGCGGACCTGAAAGATGAATTGATCCAAAAAGCTAGTGCTAACATCATTCTGGTGATCAACGAGATCAGGCAGCTTTCGCGCTCGCTGATGGATCCCAGTATTGGCGATCTGGGGTTGATTGCTTCTATCCGCGACCTGATTGGCAACATCAACCTGACCCGCAAAATGCGGATAAGGTTTAGCTGTGATGAAGCCCTTGATAACCTGCTTGATGAAAGCCGGAAAGTAACCATCTTCCGCATTGTTCAGGAAGCCATGAGCAACATCATCAGGCATGCAAAAGCAACAGAAGTAGTAGTAAAACTGAAGCAAAGTGGCGATGCCGTTTTGCTTCATGTATCAGATAATGGAATTGGTTTTGATCCAAATGGTATTAAATCCGGTATTGGCCTTAAAAACATACGCAACAGAGTATATTTGGTCAAAGGAAACCTGCAGATCATTGCCGCACCAGGAAAAGGGTGCACCCTGAAAATTCATATTCCTATACACTAAAGTTCCAATAACTATGGACAAGATCTCGATCCTGATTGCAGATGACCACACCCTGGTTCGTGAAACCTGGAGTTTTATCCTGAACACCGACCCCCGTTTTACCGTGGTAGCAGAAAGCGGCAGTGGGGAAGAAGCGGTGGAACTGGCCAAGAAGCTGCGTCCACAGGTTGTCATCATGGATATCAACCTGCCCGGCATGAATGGTATTGAAGCTACCCAGCAAATCCGCAAATATTCGCCTGCCAGCAAGGTGTTGGGTGTTTCCTTACATACCCAGCCTACCTATGCCCGAAAAATGATGCAGAAGGGCGCAATGGGTTATGTGACCAAAAACTCTTCCCGCGAAGAGATGTTCAAGGCCATCCTGGAAATCCAAAGCGGAAGAAAGTACATCTGCGATGAGATCAAGAACATTCTTTCTGAGCAGGTAATCAGCGGCGATGATCCGCAGACTGGATTGAATTCTCTTTCCCAGCGCGAAATTGAAATCATCGCCTATATCAAGAAAGGGCACTCTTCAAAAGAGATTGCCGACGCCCTCAATATTTCCGTAAAGACGGTTGAAGTGCACCGCTATAATATTTTGAAAAAACTGAATCTTAAAAACGCCGCCGCGCTGGTGAACTTTATTAATAACAGTCAGTTGGATTTTGAGAGCTAGGCCCTATTTTTGTTTCAACACCGATTGATTTGGGTGTTTTAAACCAAGATCAAAGCTAACTACGTAAGTAGTTTTTATAGGTACTTATTATTCTGTCTTTCTCCTTGCAATGGCGGTTAATTGCAGCAGAATCAATATAAATGGAACTGCTGTATGCAACCGCGAAAAATACGGATTGTGATCGTAGATGATCACCAAATGATTCGGGAAACCTGGCGGTTTTTGCTGGGTAGGGATGAAAGGCTGGATGTAATAGGAGAATGCGCTTCGGGCGCCGAGGCAATTGAGACGGCTGCATTGCACCAACCTGATGTTATGTTGATGGATATCAACATGGCGCCGGTAAATGGCTTCGAAGCTACCCGTAAAATTGTCCGGAAGCATCCCGATATTCACATCATCGGGGTGTCGGTAAACGACCAGCCCGGTTATGCCCGCAACATGCTCTCCTTAGGTGCAAAGGGATATGTCACCAAAAATTCTTCCTTTCAGGAAATGGTTCACGCCATTATTGAAGTAACACAGGGCAATACCTACATCTGCAAAGAGGTTCAGGAAAAGATGGGTGCCCAGGATTAAGCCCATAAAGTCTTTATTCCATAGTTAAAAGTTCAAAGCCGGTAGCTGCACCTGTAGCACTGCTTTGAACTTTTGTATTTTAAGCACCGCCACCCCCTCGCAATTTTGTATTTTTGCCCACCTATTTTTTTAGCATGAGCACACTGAGCAAAAACTTCGAACCCGCACAGGTAGAGGAACAATGGTACCAGCACTGGATGAACAAGCGGTACTTTCACAGCACCCCCGATAGCCGAAAGCCTTTTACGGTAGTAATACCCCCGCCCAACGTGACCGGTGTGTTGCACATGGGGCATACCCTCAACGAAACAGTGCAGGATGTGCTGGTGCGCAAGGCCCGCATGAGCGGATTTAATGCCTGCTGGGTACCCGGTTCGGACCATGCTTCCATTGCCACCGAAGCCAAGGTAGTGCAACTGCTGGAAAAAGAAAAAGGCATCAGGAAGGCCGACCTCACCCGCGAGAACTTTCTCAAACATGCTTTTGAATGGAAGGACAAGTATGGCGGTATCATTTACCACCAGATAAAGAAACTTGGTTGCTCTGTTGACTGGGAGCGTGCAACCTTTACAATGGACGAGCACTATTACCAGGCAGTTATTAAGGTGTTTGTTGACCTGTACAACAAAGGGATGATCTACCGCGGCGCCCGCATGATCAACTGGGACCCTGCGGCACAAACAGCCCTGAGCGATGAAGAAGTTGAGTACAAGGATATTCAAGGTAAACTGTACTACGTAAAATATAAAGTTGCTGACAGCGAAGATTATATTACCATCGCTACCCAGCGCCCGGAAACCATTATGGGCGATACTGCAGTATGTGTTAACCCCAATGATGAACGCTTTGCCCATCTCCGTGGTAAGCAGGTGCTGGTGCCCCTGGTGAACCGTGCCGTTCCCATCATCTTTGATGAATATGTGGACCCTGCATTTGGTACCGGTGCGTTGAAGGTTACACCCGCCCACGATATCAACGATTACAACCTGGGCCTGAAACACAGCCTTCCCATTATAGACACCCTCAATGCCGATGGTACCTTGAGTGCCGCCGCGGAAGTATTTGTAGGCATGGACCGCTTTGAAGCCCGCAAGGCTGTAGTAGCCCAGCTACAGGAAGAAGGCCTGTTGGTAAAAGAAGAAGAATACAGCACCCGTCTTGGCTTTTCGCAACGTACCAGCGCCGTGGTGGAGCCCCGCATTTCCACACAGTGGTTTGTGCAAATGAAGGAAATGGCAGGTAAAGCGCTTGGCGCCGTTACTTCAGGTGAGGTAAAAATTCACCCCGAAGAGCGCTTCATGGCCACCTATAAATACTGGCTCGAAAATGTAAAAGATTGGTGTATCAGCCGCCAGCTATGGTGGGGCCAGCGCATACCTGCGTGGTATGATGCCGATGGCCGCTTTGTAGTAGCCGCTACCGAATCGGAAGCAAACCAGCTGTTCCAAACTACTTTCGGACAGCCTGCCGGTGGCACCCTTACCCAGGACGAAGACGTGCTGGATACCTGGTTCTCCTCCTGGCTGTGGCCCATGGAAGTATTCAATGGTATCACCCAGCCCGGCAACGAAGAGATCAATTATTATTACCCCACCAACGTACTGGTTACCGGCCAGGATATCATCTTCTTCTGGGTTGCCCGCATGATCATGGCGGGTATGGAATATAAAAACGAACGGCCTTTCGAGCACGTGTACTTTACCGGTATGGTGCGCGATAAGCAGGGCCGCAAAATGAGCAAAAGCCTGGGCAACTCGCCCGACCTGCTGGAGCTGATTGAACGCTTTGGTGCCGATGCTGTACGTTTTGGTATTTTGATTTCTGCGCCCGCCGGTAACGACCTCCTGTTTGATGACAGCAGCTGCGACCAGGGCCGCAGTTTTAATAACAAATTGTGGAATGCCCTCAAACTTGTAAAGCTTTGGGAAGCCAATGGTATTGCCCAGTACGACCGCAACGAGGAAGATTTCCGGAAAGCAGCTTTTGCCGCCGACTGGTTTGCCGCCCGCCTGGCAACAGTACGCGAACAGGTAGAGAAAATGTACAGCGAGTTCCGCCTCAGCGAAGCTTTAAAAACCATCTACAGCCTGATATGGGATGATTTCTGTAGCTGGTACCTCGAGTGGGTTAAACCGCCTTTTGGCCAACCCATCGACGGCCACCTGTATAGCTGCACCCTTGATTATTTTGAACAATTGATGCAACTCCTGCATCCCTTCATGCCTTTTGTTACAGAGGAGATTTACCACCAATTGCGCGAGCGAGCAGATGGAGATGATCTTACCATCAGGCAGTTTGAACCCGTTGCAGAAAGCATCGGTGTAGAGCGCGATGCCGTGTTGGCGCAAGGCGAACTGCTAAAATCATTGATCACCGCTATCCGCGATGCAAGGGTTAAAAACCAATTGAAACCAAAGGATAGCATCAAGCTCCATGTACAAACCGCTGCAGAAGCCAACTATTCGCTTTTTGAAGGCCTGCTATTGAAACAGGTAAATGCCGAGGCCTTTTCTTTTGTACAGGATGCAGTAGCCGGCAGCATTGCCGTGGTGCTGGGAACCGATAAGCTGTACCTGGAAACAGAGGTGCAACTGGATACCGCTGCGCAAAAAGATCAGTTGTTGAAGGACCTGGAGTATCAGCGAGGATTCTTGATTTCCGTTGATAAAAAACTATCAAACGAACGCTTTGTCCAAAACGCTAAGCCAGAAGTGGTGGAGGCTGAGCGCAAGAAAAGAAGTGATGCCGAGCAGAAGATCAAGGCTATTGAAGAGAGCCTGGAAGCTTTGGGTTAGAAGGAAAGATTACTGGTTATTCATTATTGATTATTTATATACTGCATGGCAATGGATTATCAACAATGAATAATCAGTCTTTTTTAAGCTAATTGTAAAATCAAATCCCATGACCGTTGCAGGAAAAGAGGAGTTGAAGCTGTTTAAGGGAATGCTGCAGCGTGCCGATAAAAACAAGGTGCTGAAACGGCTGCCTGAACTGCATGAGGAAGCATTCGAAAAGATTGATTGCCTGCAATGTGCCGCCTGCTGTAAAAACTACTCACCGCGTTTTAAAACGCCTGATGTCAAGCGGATCAGCAAGCACCTGGGCATGAAGGAAAGCCTGTTTATTGAAACCTACCTGAATGTGGACGAGGATGGAGACTTTGTGGTGAAAAAATCACCCTGTCCTTTCTTAGGAAGCGATAATGCCTGTTCTATTTACGATGTGCGCCCTTCCGATTGTGCCCGCTTTCCTTATACGGATGAAGATGTGATCATCAAGCGCCAGCCCCTAACATTAAAGAATGCCAGCTTTTGTCCCATCACCTTTTTCGTTTTGGACAAACTGAGCAAGCAATTGAAATGATTTGCTGCCTTATGTAGCAAAAAATTTGCATTGCCAAAGTATGTAATCGAAAGTGAATTGCCGGGTGCAGGCAATCTTACAACGGAACAATTGCTGGCTAATTCCCAAAAAGCCTGCGGTGTATTAAATGAACTCGGTCCCCGCATCCAGTGGGTTGAAAGCTTTTTTACCGAAGATGAAATCTATTGTATTTACCAGGCACCCAAAGGAGAGGGTAATGGCCCATGCTGAAATGGGAGGCTTTCCTGCCAACAGGGTAGCGCAAAATAGAAAAGTGATCAGCCCGGCTACCGCCGAAACGAAAGTGACCATTGTTTAAGGCTCATGGTTTTTACCAATAAAAAAGGTTGAAGGAATACCCTTCAACCTTTTTTATTGGTAAAAACCATTGCTTTCTGGCCAGATCAATATTCAAACTTGCGCAAACCCGGTGCTTTGAACCAGGTGATGATCACCACCAGCAGGGTCATACAACCGCCAAATATTACTGCCGGGCGTGCCCCCATAATGCGTGCTACAAAGCCGCTTTCAAACTGGCCCAGCTCATTACTGCTGTTGATGAACATGGAGTTAACTGAACTAACACGGCCGCGCATTTCGTCGGGGGTGGTAAGCTGTAATACCGTACCCCTCACCAACACCGAAATGCCATCGAGCATACCGGCTATCACCAGGGCAACAAAGGAAATCCAGTAAATGTCGGAGAGGCCAAAAACGATGATGCAAATGCCAAACCCTGCAACTGCGTACATCAGGTATTTGCCCTGGTTGCGCCTCAAAGGGAAAAAAGTAAACAGGGTAATCATTGCACCCGACCCAATGTCGATGGCTGCATTAAGCCATCCAAAACCAATGGGGCCAACGTTGAGAATGCGTTCTGCAAATTCGGGTATCAGGGCTACAGCACCGCCAAACAATACCGCAAATAGATCAAGCGAAATGGCTCCCAGCATGATTTTGTGCCGGAACACAAACTGAAGTCCTTCCTTCACGCTGTCCCATACCTTGGCGTGCACATTATTGTGGGCAATGGGTTTGCGGCTGATGCGGGATACAAAAAATGCGGCAATCAGTATATAAGCCAGGATAATGATAAAGGTGGTGTTAACACCAAACCACGCGATGAAAAATCCTGCTGTGGCATGCCCGGTAATAGAAGCGACCAGCCAGGTGGTGCTGCTGAAATTGGCCGCATAATGCAGGATGTCCTTGGGTACCAATTGGGCGAGGATCGCATTGGAGGTAGGACCTGCAAAAGACCGGATCATACCGGTGAAGAAAACAACGCCGTATATAAGCCAGGTAGTTTTTTGTTGCCCCAAACTTTTGGCAACTTGGGGCATGGATAATACCACCAGGGCTGCTACGCAAATACTGTAACCAAGAATGCCTTTCAGCAGCAGCGTACGTTTATCCGACCGGTCAATGACATGGCCAGCATACAGCGCCAGGGCAAAAACCGGCACAAACTCCGACAGTCCCACCAAACCGATGGAAAAAGAACTTCGGGTAATCTGGAACAACTGGTAAGCCACCACCGTAGCCACCATGCGGAGTGCCATGATGTAAAAAAAGCGGGTAAATATGTAGAAGCGATATTCGGCTATACTCAGCGGAGCCAGTGATTCTTTTCGCTGGAAAAAGCCTTTGCGTTGCGGTTGGTTCATGATCGCCCCAAAGGTAGGCGGTTAGGATATAGGGTTTGGGGTTTGGAGTTAGGGGGTGGGTGTTTTTAGTTTTTGGTTTTTGGTTGGATGGCGCCTGAATGGATTCTCTTACGCTAAAGTCAAAGGGTTATATGCTATATCCTTTAAACCTCTAACCCCTATCTCCAACCTCCAAAATCCAAACCCCAAACTTCAAACTCACTTCAACCAGGCCACTTTCTGCTCCGCAGTATGTGGAGCGCCGATAATGTCCCGGTACAGTTCGGGACGGCGGGCACGGGTGTAGCGTACCCCACCGGCTTGTTGCCTTTTTTCAGGTGTACAGGTGGCAATAACAAAATCGTCGTCCAACTTCTGGCATTCTGCCAAGATATCACCATGGGGGTCCAGGATCATGGAACAGCCGTTTTTCAATTGGTCATCGTCCATACCGATAGCATTGGAAAAAACAACGTACACCCCGTTATCCGCAGCCCGTGAAGGCAGCCATTTCATCAGCCATTGCCTGCCCTTGGCGCCCTGGAACTCCAGCCGCAGGGAGGTGGGATCGGCTTCCCTTTTTTGCCACAATGCCGGATCAACAAAGCCTGCACCTGGCCGGGTGGATGGCGTGCACATCGTTACATGGGGCATAAAGATGATATCGGCACCAAGCAGGGCAGTGGCCCGCACATTTTCCACAACGTTGTTGTCATAACAAATCAGGATGCCGCACTTCCAGCCTTTATAATCAAACACGCAATAGCGGTCGCCGGGCGTAATATGAGCATTGATGAAGGGGTGCAGTTTGCGGTATTGCGCTACGAGCCCGTGGCCATCTACACATACATAGCCTTTATAAATTTTGCCGGTATCGTCTGTTTCAAAGAGGCCCGCAAGTATGGCTACCCCATGAGCCCGTGCAATGGCAATGAGTTGCTGTACAGAAGGTCCATTCGGGATGGGTTCTGCAATATCCAGCAATTCATCCCTGCTCAGTTTTCTTGCAAAAGCATATCCGGTAATGGAACACTCATGAAAGCAAACCATTTCTGCACCCTCAGCGGCGGCTTTTGCAGCAATGCTATCAATCACCCCAAGGTTATAGGCCTTGTCGCCATTGCGGTGTTCAAATTGTACGGAGGCTATTTTAAGTGGGTGCATGAGCAATAGTTTTAATGAATTTACGTGCCCTTGTTATTTCTGCCTTTTAAATGCTGCAGTTGCCAGCCATTTTTCCTATACAAACCTATCCAGCACCAGTACCCCGCCCAAACCTGCAAATGCCACAATGGTTTCCATCAGGGTCCAGGAACGAAAGGTATCCCGGATGCTCAGGTTGAAATATTCCTTGTACATCCAAAATCCAGAGTCGTTGACGTGCGAACAAACAAGGCTGCCAGCACCAACGGAAAGCACCATTAGTTCGGGGGTAACTCCCCCCTGTGTTACCAGCGGTGCGATGATGCCTGCAGCGGTAAGGCCGGCAACAGTGGCCGAACCTACGGCAATGCGAATAATTGCTGCTATAAGCCAGCCCAGCACCAGGGGCGGCAGGCTCAAATTGCTCATGCCAGCAGCTATCTGTGTGCTCACCCCACTATCTATCAATACCTGCTTCAGGGCACCTGCTCCGCCTATGATCAGCAATAAAGGCGTAACATCTTTCATGGCATCGGCAAAAGATACCATCACGGTTTTGATGCTTTTGCCCTGGGCGATACCCAACGAATAGAGTGCGATCAGTAAAGACAATAATAAAAGGATGGTAGGATCGCTAAAGAACTGTAACCAGCCTTTTGCCGCAGGCGCATTTACCTGCAGGTAGGGCAGGGCTGCTGTAGCTGCAAGCAATACCACCGGTAACAGTGCCGATATAAAAGCATTGAAGGTGCCGGGGAGTTGTTCGGAAGGCAACTCATTTGGCCGGAAGCTCTCGAGCGGTTTTGCCTGCATGCCCTTTAGGGTGCGGGCAAAGAGCGGTCCCGCCAGCAGTACGGCAGGTGTGGCGATGATCAGCCCGTAAATAAGTGTAAGGCCCAGCGAAGCATTAAACTGTGCTGCCAGTGCTACCGGGGAGGGATGGGGCGGTAAAAATCCGTGCATCACAGAAAGCGCTGCCAGCATGGGTAATCCTACATATACAACGGGCAAACGGTATTGGTAGGTAATAGAAAACAACAGGGGTACCAGCAAAACAAAACCCACGTTGTAAAACATGGGAATGCCAACCACAAAACCCGTAACCAGGAGCGCCCAGTTGATGTTGTTAATACCGAAAGCTTTAGCCAGTACGGCAGCCATTTTTTGGGCCGCACCACTATCGGAAACCAGTTTGCCCAGCATGGCGCCAAAGGAAATGATCAGCACGATAGATCCCAAGGTGTCGCCGATACCCTTTTGTATGGATGCAGGCAGCTTAGCTGGCGGAATACCTAGGAGCAGACCGGCGGCAATGGCAGTAAATAGCAAAGCGAGAAAGGGGTTGAATTTGCCCCAGCTGACTAAGAGGATCAGCAGGAGCAGGCAGGCAAGCACAATGAGGAAGGTCATAGCAGGAAATTACAGTTTTCTGCTACATGAGCAAACTTAGGTTAGTGGCTTGTGCATAAAGAGGGGTTGCTCTTCCTTTTCTTGGCCTTTGTGTTAGGGTAATAACTTATACGTGTATGGATTACGGTTATTCCATTTGAGCAGTAGCACTAATATCAAAATGACCAAAAGATCATGAACGATCACATATCAAAGGGGCTTCATTCCTATAGCAAAAAAGCAATTGAACACTGATGTATATATAACTCCGGAAAGGTGTCATTTGCAGGTTGCTGTCTAACACCGCTGGGTTATAGATCCTCCCTTTAGGCATTGTATAAATGTTGCTTTGTCGGCTGCTAATTATAAAAGTCAAACCTGCCTACTTTCCTGCTTTATGGCTGGAAGTAATTCTTTAGCAAACTAACTTAATCGTAGCCGCTAATCGATTTCATTATCCGCAATAATCAAGCAGCAGCTTTGCTAGTTTGTCCTCCAGGTGGGCACAAAAGCCCGGGTGAATCCGGGAAGTTTGTACCACCGTACTACGCACCGCAGTAAGCCAGCGGAAGCGGGCCGCAGCATCCAGGATGGCAATGGGACCGCCTTCCTTTTGACCATGGGTAATGCGCAATAAGGCTTCGAGGTAGGCCGTTATTTCGGCAAGGTCGAGAGCGGGCGCAAAGGTTTGCAGCCTACCTTCGTTGAGGTGTATCCTTGCCTGCAGGTAACGTTGTTTTTTACAATACAGAATGACGCCCACATTCATAAACTCCTCGCGCTCCACCTTGGGTACGACGCGAATAACGGCGTACTCAAATAAGTGCTGCTCTTGCATCTTGTGCTACTTTTACAAAACTGGCGGCGTGTTGCAACCTTGTGGTGAGAAAATCGATATATACCTGTCGGTTGGCATCGGCATCTTCGCCCTGCTGCTCCAGCCAGGCTGCGGGTACAAGGGCGACAATTTCTTTTATATGTTCCGGGCTAAGGGCAGCCATGCAATGCTCGTGGGCTGCATCCAGCACACTGGCCCTGGGCAGCAGTACATGATCTTTGATGGCGGCAAAAGGGCGCAAGGCCTGTTCCTGCCAGTTGTCCCAGCTGTGGTGAAAATACAGGGAGGCTCCATGGTCAATCAGCCAGAGTTCCTTTTGCCACATCAGCATATTGGTATTGCGCACCGTGCGGTCCACATTGGTGATCAGGATGTCAAGCCATACAATGATGGATGCGAGCATAGGGTCTACCTTGGTCACCACGGGATCGAAAGTGATAGCGCCTGAGAGGTAGTGCAGGGCCAGGTTGAGTCCGGCACTTCTTTTCAGGAGGTCCTGGATTTCTTCATCTGGTTCGGTGCGGCCAAAGGCAGGATCAACTTCCGCAAAAACAATTTCCGGGACTTTCAATCCCAGCAAGCGGGCCAGCTCGCCACCGATCAGTTCTGCAATCAGGGCTTTTAGTCCCTGGCCGGCACCCCGGAATTTAAGGGCATACAAAAATCCATCATCAGCTTCCACGATGGCGGGCAGGGAGCCGCCTTCCCGCAAAGGGGTTACATAGCGGGTACTGTTTACGGTGCGTATTTCAGGTATGGGCAATGCCATGGCAGGAGGTAGGCTTTTTGGCCGGGGCGGGAAGTTAGGGAGTTTCTGCAAAGGGGCATGAAAAAGGCCGCCCAGTTTGGCGGCCTTTGTTTTTATTGTTCCGTTGGTTGCATTGAGCCCATTTGCGGTTCCACTTTCCAATCAAGGGAAGGTTCTTCGGAATAGTTTTCTATGGGCACCGCTTCAATGATGCTGAAAGGTGAGGGCATGGGCAGGATCCTGCTTAAAGAAAGACCCCCTTTTTTGAACAATGCCCTGTATTCTGTTTCTGTACGTTCACAGCCGGGCAGGCACACCAGCATTTGCAGGTCCAGCAGTTTGGCAAGTGAAGGCGTATTGCCTTCGGGTACCACCATTTCTATTACCAATACCTTTCCGCCCTGCTTCATGGATTTGCGGCAATTGGAAAGGATGCGGGTACACTGTTCATCATTCCAGTCGTGGATGATGTGTTTTAAGATATATAGGTCGCCCCCCTCGGGCACTGAGGCAAAAAAATCTCCACCTACCTGTTCACACCGGTCGGCAACACTGTACTGCTGCATCAATTCACTTGCTGCTGCGGCCAGTGCGGGCATTTCGTAGAGTATGCCGCTGAGGTGCGGATTGCGCTGTAGCAGGGATGCCAGCAAAATGCCATGGCCGCCACCAACATCTACTACTTTAGTAAACCCCGTAAAATTGTAAGCGTTCAGGAAAATTTCACTGGTATAGGCGCTATTGCTGGTCATGGCCTCGTTAAACTCTCGGCCTGCTCTTTCCGTTTTTTCACAAAATTCAAAAAAGGGCATTCTAAAAACCTTGTCGAATGCAGGTTGGCCTGTTTTTACCGCATGGTCCATTTCAGCCCAGGATTGGTATTGCCAAACCGAGTTCATCATGGCGGTAAATGCCCGCAGGTTGCCGGGCTGGTCGCTGCGCAACAGTTCGGCCATGGGCGTGAGCATAAAGCGCCCCTGCTCATCTTCGGCAAATACACCGTAGCTGGCGCAGGCCCTGAGCATCCGGTACAGCGACCGGGCATGCAGCCCTGTTTCACCAGCCAGCTCTGTTGCTGTTTTGGGTCGTTCTGTTAGTTTGTCTGCAATAAAGAATTCGGCTGCAACACTGATGGAGCGGGATACCATAAATGCAAAGCTGAGTTGCATCAGCTGCATCGGAGGAGGGAGTTCCTGCATCATAAAAATGAATTTTGGGGTGAATGTAATTCCGAGGTCGATTGCGGATCATTTCCTGGAAAGGAATAAAGTACTTACTCCCGTAGTTCATTTCTACCCAAAACCGACATCATAGCATTAACCTGCAACGGTTGATATGCCAGTAAGTTTTTGAAAGGCAATATTCGGTTGTGGCCTGTAAGCTTTTAGTTAATGATGTAACTGCTAAAAAGGAAACTCGTGATACCTGGACCTTTATCAACTTCTAGTAGCATAAAATATGCTGCGGAATTGGCAACCGTACTTTGTTGTTGTGTTTATTTAAACCTCTCACTTACCACCAGTTCCTTGCTGCCGGGTGTATAGGTATAAAAGCCTTCACCACTTTTGGCGCCCAGCTTTCCTGCAGTTACCATGTTCACAAGCAGGGGACAGGGAGCGTATTTGGGATTGCCAAACCCATCGTGCAGCACCCGCAAAATGGAAAGGCAAACATCCAGGCCGATAAAATCTGCAAGTTGGAGCGGCCCCATCGGATGTGCCATACCCAACTTCATTACCGTATCAATGGCATCCACTCCAGCCACACCTTCATAAAGGCTGTAGATCGCTTCGTTGATCATGGGCATCAGGATGCGGTTGGCTATAAAACCGGGATAATCGTTTACTACGCAGGGTACTTTACACAGTTCTTTGCTCAAGGCAACAATGCGTTCTGTAACGCTTGCCTCGGTTGCATAACCGTTGATGATTTCCACCAGTTTCATCACCGGCACAGGGTTCATAAAGTGCATCCCAATTACCTGTCGGGGCCTTTGGGTTACGGCTGCAATTTGGGTGATGGAAATGGAAGAAGTGTTGGTCGCGAGGATGCACTCCTTGGGCGCATGTTCGTCCAGTTGCCGGAAGATATTCTTTTTGAGTTCGATGTTTTCGGTGGCGGCTTCCACTACGAGGCTGGCAGTAGCAACACCTGCCGCCAGCGAACTATTGGTGCGGATATTATGAAGCGTGCTTTCTTTTTGTGCCGGCTCCAGGCTTCCTTTGGTTACCTGCCGGTCGAGGTTTTTACCTATGGTTTGCAGGGCTTTTTGCAGCTGTGCTTCTGATACATCTACCAGGGTTACGGCAAATCCATTTTGTGCAAATACATGGGCTATGCCGTTACCCATGGTGCCGGCCCCTATTACGGTGATCTGTTGCATACAAGCTATTCGTTAATGCGCCGAAGGTAGGGGGATTTAATGTTCAGCAGTGCTTAGTTGGGGCTGCTTTACTGGATTCTGTTTTCATTTTAAGGAAGAGTTAGCCACAAGCTTTCAGCTATAAGCTGCAAGGGTAGCAGGGCAGGTGATCATTCAACTCACAAAAAGAAGATGGTAACATAATGGGGGCGCAGTTGTGCTAGCCATAATGTGATGTGCAAAGGTTAAACTGCATCTTTCTAAGTACTTGAATTGCTTTTTGCAAGAGCACTGCGCTTGCGGCTTTTAAGCACCAACAAGGCCACGGTTCATTTCACTACATCATACAAAAAGCGCAAAAGGGTGCCCACAACTACCAGCAGGAAGAAGATGCGGATAAAGCCATTGCCTTTTGCAATAGCCAGCCGTGCGCCTACAAAACCGCCCAGCGCATTGGCGCAGGCCATCGGCAGGGCAATGGCCCAGATGATCTTGCCTTTTAGCAGGAACAGGAAAATAGAACCCAGGTTAGTACTCAAATTTACCAGCTTGGCGTGTGCCGAAGCTTTCAGGAAGTCGAAATGAAGGAGCCCAACAAATGCCAGAACGAGGAAGGATCCTGTGCCGGGACCAATAAAGCCATCGTAAAAACCAATGGAAATGGCGGATATCGCGGCCACCAGCATTTCCTTGCCGGGCGCCAGGCTTTTTTGCTGTGCCTGGCCAAATGATTTTTTGGTGTAAGTATAAACGGCTACCAGCGAAAGCACCACCAGCAGTACCGGTTTCATAAAATCGTTGGGCACCAGGGTCAGCACCTGCGAACCTGCAAAGGAGGCGCAAAAGGCCAGGGTGCAAACAAGCAGTATCAATTTCCATTGAACTGCCACCTTCCGAAGGTACTGGGCGGTAGCTATGCCCGTGCCACTGAAAGCAGGAATCTTCAGCGAACCAATGACATTCACTACCGGCAGGCCGGGAAGGATCACCAGGGCAGCCGGGGTTTGAATCAGTCCGCCGCCACCCACTATCGCATCCACAAAACCGGCGCAGAACGCAGCCACACACAATAAAACCAGGTAGGTGAATCCAATATCCATAGGGGGCCGCAAGTTAATTCATCCGTGCTGAAGGTTGGAAGGATATTGCCGTGAAGTAAACCGGGTGGTGGTTTTAATCTCCTGAAGAATTACGCTATGGATGCATTTTGCTTCACCTGGCTTTTTCCTGCCAAACGTAGTTGTACACCAGTCCCGGTCAATTCCCGAAGTGCGTCCGAAGCTATCCAGCGGGCTGTTTTGTCCGGTATTTCGCGGATGCGAAAGGCTGATTGCACTGCGGCCCCGTTCAGGAAAAGACTGCGTTTTCCTATTTGCCGCAAAGCCCAATTCACCGCCTTGTACACATATCGCCTGGGGTCGGTAGCATGCTGTTCAATGATGTTTAGCAAGGGCAGCAAGGCTTTGTCGGCTGTTTTCTTTTGGTGTACTGCTGCGCATGCCATTAAAGAAAAGCCTGCTCTTTTTTCAAATTCGGCTGTCTTTTGACACCATACCATTGCTATCTGAAGTGCCTCAGGGTGGGTTGCAAAAACGGCACATGCCTGGTCGCAAAGGTCCCAGCTGTTGATTTGTGACAGCCTCTCCGCCATAAGCTGGGGTGTACAGGCTGCAGGTGGCAGCACAAAGAAGGAGAGGAGGCGCGCTTCGTGAAATCCAGATTGCCATAAGGCTTCTGAGAGCTCCAGGTCTTTACCAATGGTTTTGGCAAGGCTGCGCAACCGGTGCACAGGTATGCCCCAGGCCTTTTCCGTATTGATGGCAAAACGGGCCATACCCTTCCGGTTGGCTTCGCTGCCCATTTGTGCCAGTTGCTCCAACAATGCTGCAATGTCCATGCTGCGAAGCTAGTCATTCTCTTTTTGCAAGTTGATGGGTACGCATCCGCCTTGGTGCAACAAAAGCCGTAGTTTGGCCGGGGCAATTGGTGAGGATGTATATTACTAAACGTCTAAGCTTTTCCTTGCTGTTTTTCACTTGTATCTTGTAGGCACACCTAATTAAAAGCCATCATGCCAACTACCTGCCGCACCGCCTCCATTGCATTTGCCGTCTTATGTTTGTTCAGTTGCACCAAAGAATTGCAACAGCCCCAAACCATGGCCCCTGAAACCGCCCTTTCAAAAAACAAACCCGTGGCCAGTACAGGCCTCATTGCTGCCGTTGGCGACTGTGATTACAATCCAACAGAAGCAAGCCTGCTCAGTGGCGGTTGGACCCTTGCATTTGCAGACGAATTCAGTGGTGGGTTAGAAAAGTGGAACATCTGGAATGGTGGCGCCTACAATTACGAGTTGCAATTGTACCAGGCTGCCAACCTGCAAACAGAAGGTGGGCTATTATCCATCATTGCCCGGCGCGAAGCAGCTAAGGGTCCCACCTTACCTTTTGATGCAACACCTAAGGATTTTGCGTTTACCTCGGGTCGCATCGAATCTAAGACCAGCTTTTCTGCCTCTCCTGCAACACCCAAAGTTCGGATGGTGGCAAGGTTGAAACTGCCTTCAGGGTATGGCATGTGGCCAGCCTTCTGGAGCTATGGCGATCCCTGGCCCACACAAGGTGAAATAGACATTATGGAAGCCCGTGGCCATGAGCCCTTTAAGTTTTCCACTGCTTACTGGTATGGCCGCAGGGCTGGTGTAAACCAGGCTGCCAATACCGAAGGGTATATCACCACAACTTCCAGCCTTACCGACTGCTGGCATGTTTACGAGCTGATCTGGGAAAAAAGCACCCTTTCTTTTTACCTGGATGGAAAACTTATCGAGGTGAAATCGGGAGGGCTAATTCCGAATATGTACCGAAAAAGTCAGCGGGTTGTTTTAAACCTTGCTGTTGGCGGTGCTTTCTTTGGCAACCCCGATCCTTCGCAGATTGTACCCGGAACCCTCATTGCAGACTGGGTGCGGGTATATACTGGTAAATAAAAAAAGTGCGCTGGTTGCCCGGCGCACTTCAGCAAGTTCTGCTGTCTGGTTTGGTTAACGTTCGCGATCTGAGCCACGCTCGCCGTTGGTGTTGCGGCGGCCGCCACCATGCGAGTTCTGGCCTCCTTTACGGCCAGCTTCACGGGCCTCATCGGAGCTCCATTCGTGTGCTACACCCTGGCGGTGTGCAGCACGGCCACCTGCGGAGGCAATTTCACGTTGGCGCTGTGGGTCCATAGAAGCAAATCCGCGGCGTGAAGTGCCCTTTTGGCCTCCATTGTCCGCACCCTGGTTTCGGTTTTCAGCCATGATCCTTACAATTTTGTAGGTTAAGAAATGATATAGCCCTTTACGCCAAATAAGTGCCAGTAAGTTTTCAGGGTGGGTTGCGCTTACGGATGAGGAAAAAATGCTATAAATGGCGTTTTCTGGTGCTTATGCGTTACACCGCAATCATGACACCAAAGTTGAGCTTTGGTATAAAAATGTTGAAAAATTTTAATGTTTGCTAACTTAACTCATCTTTTTTTCTATTTCCCTGGTTGTCATCGTTTACATGCGACATTTCCAACTCCCCACGGGTGCGGGGCAAGCTGCCCGGGAATTCCCGGTTGATAAATGCCACCATTTGTTCGCGTACAAAACAGCGAAGATCAAAAGCCTGTCCCGAGTTTGCTGCACTTACCAGTATCCTGATCTCGATGTGCTGGCCAGTGGTATTGGTAACCTGCAGCACTTTAACCCGCTTATCCCATAAAGGGTGATTGTCCAACAGCCGGTCCAACTCCGCCCGCAGCGGATCCATGGGCAAATTGTAATCGGCATACAAAAACACGGTTCCGATAATCTGCGAGGAAGTGCGTGTCCAGTTCTGAAAAGGTTTTTCTATAAAATAGGTGATGGGTAGTATCAGCCTGCGCTCGTCCCAGATGCTCACTACTACATAGGTCAAGGTGATTTCTTCCACTCTTCCCCATTCCCCTTCTACTACCACCACATCATCAATGCGGATAGGCTGGGTAAACGCAATTTGGAAACCCGCCAGCAGGTTGGCCAGAGAGCGCTGTGCGGCAAAGCCCACAACAATGCCACCAATGCCCACACCGGTAAGCAGTCCCGCACCCAGCCGGCGCATGGTGTCGAAAGAAAGCAAGATGGCCGCAATGGTGAGCAGCACGATAAACCCGGTAATCACCTGGCGGAGGTAAAGTAACTGGGTTCTTATCTTCCTTTCTTTCAGGTTGTCGGTCTTGGTGTAGTCATAACGGTACATCACGAAGTCCTGCACCACGTTGATGGACCGGATGAGCAGGGCAGAAAAGGTAATGATCAGCCCAATTTCCACCAGTTTGGCTACCCTGTTCAGAATGGAAGGGGGCATTTCCATCAGGGGTA
Organism: Cnuella takakiae; assembly: GCF_001953305.1. Lineage (GTDB taxonomy): Bacteria > Bacteroidota > Bacteroidia > Chitinophagales > Chitinophagaceae > Flavisolibacter > Flavisolibacter takakiae. Next base: position 3,451,256 of record NZ_MTFE01000010.1, on the reverse strand, counting down.
ATAGGAAGTTGAGTACCAGCAAGGGCAGGAAAATGCCCAGAATGCGGCCAAGGTGCCGGCTGATAGAGCGGAACAGGGAGTAGTTGCCTTCGCCTTCTGTCTTTTTACGAATAAATAGGGATAGAAATCCTTTTACCACCAGCCCGGTTACTAAGGCCAGCAACAAAAGGATCAGGTTCCAGGCCAGTGGGGGCAGGTTCCATTGCTCCAGGAGTTGGGTGAGTTGTCTTTTCATGTTGGTTCGTTTGGTGAAGGGTAAGGATGCAGGCTGCTGTGGCTGCCTGGCTGCAAAGAAAGTGGCTACAGCAAATTGGACCTTTAAACTTTTGGTTGAAAATGGCTTTTGCTGGAAATGCTGAAAGTGGCTTTGCCCGAAAAAACAACTGCCGTTTTACCTTCATCGATGCCTGGTTACACCTACCTGCTGGCAAAATTCCAGCACAGGGCAGGTGCTGCAATGAGGGAGTATGCCTGTACAGATATGTTTGCCAAAAGGCACCAGCAACCGGTTGATGGTTACCCAATGCTCGCAGGGAAGCTGGCCTTCTAAAACACCCAGGGTTTGTTCCGGCGTTTTGGTGTGCACATAGCCCCAGCGGTTACTAACGCGGTGCACATGAATGTCCACCCCAATTGCAGGCACCATGCCGGTAATGCCTAATGCAAGGTTTGCGCATTTGGGGCCTACGCCTTTGATGCCGGTAAGAACTTCAGGGCTTGCCGGCAGGTTGCCGCCAGAAAATTGCAAAGCCGTAGCTGCAATTCGCAACAGGGTTTGGGCTTTTTGTCCCGGAAAGGTGGAGCCGATTAACAAAGTTTCGAGTAGTGCTTCAGGCAGGGCTTTCAGGTCGGCAGGTGTACGGGCAAGGCCAAACAATTTCAGAGCAACAGGTATGGTGGTTTCATCCAGGGTACGGATGGAAATGATACAAGCTACCAGTTGTTCAAAAATCGATTGGTAGCCCCGCTCATACAGCTCAAAAAGCGCCGCCTTGGGAAAGGGGCGCACGGCCGCCTCAATGCGGGCCAGTATTTCGTCAATGCTGAACGGCTGCTTCAAAGTGAAAAGAAGGAAATGGGGAATTGGCGATCCCTTTTCAGGTTCAGGAATATGTGCCGTTTAGGTTCAAGACAAATGGAACCAGGAATGCACCTGTTTTTTTAAGGTGCATTAAAAAGGATGCAGCAGTAGTAAATGCCCAACCCTGATGATACCATCAAAGCCAACAGGGCTTTACTACTTTTCTTGCCGGTGAGTCTGCCGCTATTAAAAGTGCATTTCCCAACAGCAATTTCTTAATCTCCCGAAACCAATCTCGAATCACCAATTCCCTCTTACTTTAAATCGATTCCTGTCCTGCCGGCTTGTCCGATTCCTGCTCGGGGTCGGCATCTACTTTTTTCCCTTTGAAAGCATCCTGTTCAAATTGCACAGGGTTGGTGGGCGTTTCTTCGCCGGGTGCTTTGTCAATACCCTGCCGGCCCTGGCTTGGATCACCATGACGGTTTTCCTGATGCTGGTTGTTTTGTTCTTCTTTCATGTTTTTAACGGAAGACCTAACAATTTTGTGCCAGCATAAGCAGGGGTACAGGGGTTTGTGGATGGGAGAAAAAAGTTAAAGGTGATCAAAATGGCGGTTGGTTTGTAATTTAAGGGCAAAGAAGCCGTTTTTGGTTTACTTAAATTTATCCTGCACAACATGATACTACACAAAAGCCGGTGGATCCTGCCCCTTGCCCTGGGACTGATGACCCTTGTGGGTTGCCAGAAAGAACAGGAAGACCCCAATGCTAACCCAACAACACCTACTCCCACCACCCCCACGGTTTCGGAGGCCGATAAAATAAAAGACACGGCCCTGCTCTATTCCCGTGACCTGTACCTGTGGTACAACCAGATTCCCGCTACCTTCCAGGCCCGCACTTATGCCAGCCCGGTTGAGTTAATGACCGCCATCAGGCAGTACAGCATAGAGCCCGGTTTTTCCAAGGCAGTGGACCGGTGGAGCTTTGCGGTGAAGCAAACCGAGTGGGATAATGTGAGCTCCGGTATTGCCGGCGATTTTGGATTGAATGTATTCTTCTTAAAAGAAGGCGACCTGCGGGTACGCAATGTAGAACCGCTTTCCCCTGCCGGAAGGGCTGGCGTTAAACGAGGCTGGCGCATTGTGGCCTTAAATGGCAATGACAATATCCGGAGTACGAATTCAAAGGCTATTGTGAGCGCCGTTTACGAGAGCACCAATACCCAGTTCCGGTTTGAAAAACCTGATGGAACCACCACCGATCTGACCCTTGCTGCAACCGAGTACCAGGAGCAGCCTGTTGCGCTGGACACCGTGTACAATACCGGCGGCAAGAAGATCGGCTACCTGGTGTTCAATTCCTTCCTGGGCGATACTACGGCCATTAAGAACCGCTTCCAGCAAAGCTTCAGCCGTTTTGCCAGCCAGGGTGTAAACGACCTGGTATTAGACCTCCGGTATAACGGGGGTGGTTATGTGTCGCTGCAAAACTCGCTGGCAGGTTACCTGCTGCCTTCCTCGGCAAATGGTGGTGAGCTGATGACGCAAAAGTATAACGACAAATATGCCCGCTTCAACCAGACAACCCTGGTGCGGAAAGAAGGTAGTCTCAATTTGCCCCGCCTCTTTGTAATTGTATCGAACAACTCGGCATCGGCGAGCGAGTTGCTGATCAATAACCTGAAGCCCTATATGGATGTTAAGCTTGTTGGTCCCAGCAATACTTATGGCAAGCCGGTAGGTTATTTTGCGGTACCGGTTGGGGACTGGTATGTGTTCCCGGTATCTTCCCGCAGCACCAATAAACTTGGCCAGGGCAACTATTTTGATGGATTTGCCGTTGACCGCCAGGTGGCTGATGGCATTGACAAAAACTGGGGCGACCTGTCGGAAAGCTGTCTAGCCAGCGTGGTTAAGTATATCACTACCGGCAATTATGGTCCCCGGATTGCACCTAAAGGTCAGCCTGCTGTAATTGAAGATCCCCGGATCATCAATGCCAACGAGCAACTGGTGGGTCCTTCATTCAAAGGCATGATCCTGCCGGGTACCTCCCCCAAACTCTAAAGCTTACTTCTGGTATACAAGGCCCTGCTACAGCGGGGCCTTTTTTATTGTAATCAGGCGCAGATGCCTACGTATACCAATCAGGTATAAACGCTTTTCCACAGGTATTAAACTTATTTTGAATTTTCTTGTTTAAAGGTTGAACCTATTGTATCACCCTTACAAAACCCTGTTTTTATGAAACCAATGTTCCGTTTGGCATTAGCTACATTTTTCCTTGGCGCCCTCGCCAGCTGTTCTAAAACCGATAATGGCGAAGGTGAAGTCGTTCCGCCCCGTGTAATGGTGTTGCATGCCTCCCCCGATGCTCCTGCAGTTGATATCCGGGTAAATAACCAAGTGGCCGTCCAGGCATTGGCCTTTCCCAGCAATACCCCGTATGTGGCAGTTAACGCAGGCAGCAATAATGTAAAAGTGTCGCCTGCCGGTACCAATGTAAACGTGATTGATGCCAACCTCAACTTTGAAGGTGGTAAAGTGTACTCTGTTTTTGCCATCGACAGTGTCAGCAAATTAAAGGCTGCTGTGTTGGAAGACAACCTGGCAACACCTGCCGCTGGAAAAGCACATCTTCGATTCCTGCATTTTAGTCCCAATGCACCGGCAGTGGATATTGCCGTAACCGGCGGACCTGTACTTTTTGCTAACCGGGCCTTCAACGACCAGTCGGCAAATACTTCCCTTTCTGCCTTTACTCCTGTAGACGCAGGAACCTATAACCTGGAGGTACGCCTTGCCGGAACCAATACCGTGGTGCTGGCCCTGCCCAATGTGGCCGTAACTGCCGGAAAGATCTACACCGTTTTTGCCCGTGGTAATGTAGGCGGTACCGGTGCACAGGCTCTTGGCGCCCAGGTGATCGCTAACAATTAATCAGTTCTGTTCGCTTTTGTTTATCCGCACCGGCGCTGCCGGTGCGGTTTTTTTTTGCCGTTGGTAAGATCCTTTGGCTGTGTTTTACTTAAAATCTTCGTTTCCTGGTGATCTGGTATTTGGGGTGTATAGGCCCCAGCAAGGCATTGCATGTTTTTTGTCTTGGTACTTGTGAAAAAAGGTTGCGATGAACACCGTTGACATATTGCTTGGAGCCATTGTGCTGTTTTCTGTAATCGGCGGGTTCAGGCGGGGCTTTATAGAGGGGTGGGTAACCCTGATCACCTGGCTGGGCAGCCTGCTGATTGGATTATCCCTGTTTGATGAGGCGGTAGGACTGCTTGAGCGCTGGATTCCTGCACTGGGTACCTGGTCAGTACCGGTAGCCTTGCTGGTTACGGTCTTGGTGGTGCACCTGCTTTTGTCGGCATTATTGCACGCTTTTTTGCGGGAAGTGGATCCCGGCGCACATGCCAGCGGCATCAACAAAGCCCTGGGCATCTTGCCTGGGATATTGCGGGGTTGGATTTCGGCAACCATTATAGCAGCCTTATTGCTGGCTCTGCCCATCAAAAGCCTGCTGACCGATGCTGCACGCAACAGTACCCTGGCGCTTTCACTTAGCCGACAGGCAGGTTGGCTGGAGCGGTCGCTCAGCCCAAACCTTAAGGATGCTTTGGGTAAGGCAGTGGTACGGATGCCTGCCGGCGAAGGCAGCCACGAGTCGGTAGATCTTGCCTTTAAGGTGAAAACCGCAACAGCCCGTCCCGAATTGGAACGTGAAATGTTGCAACTGGTTAACGAGGAACGGATAAAAGCGGGGTTGCAGCCGCTGAAAGCTGATCCGCAGTTGCTGCCTGTTGCCAGGGCTCATTCGAAAGATATGTTTACCCGCGGCTATTTTGCCCATATCAACCCCGAAGGCCTAAGCCCCGCGGATAGGATTCGCAAATTCAAGGTGCCATTTATTACAGCAGGCGAAAACCTGGCCCTTGGGCCCAGCCTCAACCGCTGTCATACCGGGCTGATGCAGTCGCCCGGCCACCGTGCAAATATCCTCAACCCTGCCTTCCGAAGGGTGGGCATTGCTGTTTTGGATGGTGGCTTTTATGGCCTTATGATCACCCAGAATTTCAGGAATTAATGCTGGACTGCTTTTTTTGACCAATAAGAATCAACCTCATAAATATTTATCACTCCTCATGGCAATAATAGGCTACCACGCATCACACGAACAATTTGCACCCAGCGAACTGCTGCGGTTGGCACAAATGGCTGAGTCAGCAGGTTTTGGCGCCATCAATTCCTCTGATCATTTTCATCCCTGGAGCGAGCGGCAGGGCCAAAGCGGGTTTTCTTTTGCCTGGCTGGGCGCCGCCATGCAGGCAACGGCTCTGCCTTACGGCGTGGTTTGTACTCCTGGCTACCGGTACCATCCAGCAGTGGTGGCACAAGCGGTAGCCACCCTTGGTGAGCTTTTCCCCGGCCGGTTCTGGATTTCACTGGGCAGCGGTGAGGCATTAAACGAAAGCATAACGGGCGAAAAGTGGCCCATCAAGGAGGAACGCAATGCACGGCTGGAAGAATGTGTGCAGGTAATGCGACGGCTGCTGGTGGGCGAAACCGTAACCCACCATGGAAGGGTGACAGTAGAAAATGCCCGTTTGTACACCCTGCCTAAACAGAAACCCCTTTTACTCTGCGCGGCCGTTACAGAAGAAACCGCCCGGTGGGCAGGCAGTTGGGCAGATGGCATGATTACCATCCACAAACCTTATGAAGAGTTGAAAAGAACGGTACAGGCTTTCAAGGAGGGTGGGGGAGAAGGTAAACCCATGTACCTGAAATGCCAGTTGTCATATCACAAGAGCTATGAGCAAGCCCTTGCAGGTGCCCACGACCAGTGGCGGACAAATATATTTTCCGGTACAGTGCTTGGCGACTTGGCTACGGTGCCCCAATTTGATGCGGTGGGAGCCTTTGTACAACCAGATGAGGTAAAAGAAATGGTCCGTATTTCCGCTGACCTCGAGGAGCACCTGGAGTGGATCCGGAGCGATATCTCGCTGGGTTTTGAACGCATCATCCTGCACAATGTGAACCGGGAACAAGAACTGTTTATCTCTGATTTCGGCCGTTCTGTACTTCCTGTGCTCCAAGCGGAAACTAAGGCCATGCAAGCTGCTTGAGGTTTTTAGTGGCAGGAAATTTGGCCTTCCTCACAGTCTTGTCTTGCAGAAAGTTGTAAGCATATCAATAACTAAAAAACCTCTTTTATGCGATTTTTACCCACCAAAATTCATGGTCTGCTGGACTATCTTACCGGAATTGCCCTCGTCTTTTCGCCCTTCTTTTTGTGGACCACTGAAATGGGTGCCGACTTTTGGGTGCCCTTCCTGTTGGGTGCGGGTATGGTAGTGTATAGTGTCTGGACCGATTACGAGTGGGGCGCATTTCGCACGCTTTCTATGGCAACCCACCTGAAGCTTGACCTGGGAGCCGGCATCTTGCTGGCGGTTTCGCCTTGGCTTTTTGGATTTGCCGACCTGGTATTCTGGCCCCACCTGGTGTTTGGAATATTTGAAATAGCTGCCTCTTTATTTACCAGTAAAGAACCCAGCCGAAGGGGGGTATTGGGGCCCAACTCATTGTAACAATACAGATGATCAGCTGCCCAAACCTGTGCGGTATGATTTTAGCATAGTAGGCGCAAAGCCTTACCCATGTACCATAGCCATTCCCCTGCATTGTCCGACCGATACAACTGCCGCAACATTGATGAAGATACCCTGAGCCGGCTTTCCCGCAAGCTGGATTGCGCGCTGGAAGACATATTGCGGGCAGTTCAGGAAGTAGGCGCCGACCCGGAGGATGTAGCAGAGTATATACGGGACCGGTACAACCGCTGTTGATTTTATTTCTGTTGCACCAGTTGAAGGATATTATCTTACAGCGGGTGCCTTCTCAATAATTATCAAACCTTTACCCTCTGATTGGTAGCCCGTATAATATTTAATCATGTGGACTCTGCTCTCCGGCCCTCTGTTTGGTGCGCCCGAAATACCCTTATCCCTCATTCATGAAATTGAAGACCGCTCGCCCAATATCATCATCTGGGCCGCGCCTATCATGTTCTTCTTTGTACTGTTGGAGTGGTTTATTTCGTACCGCCAAAACCGGCACCTGTACGATAAAAAAGAAACCATTGGCTCCATCTGTGTTGGGGTGGGTAATGTCATCATAAATTTCCTGCTGAAGGTTTCCTTGTTTTACCTGGTGATCGGGATGTACAACGCCCTTCCCTGGCGGATGGCTTTTAACTGGTGGACCTTTATTCCCTGTTACATCATATTCGATTTATGCAGCTACTGGGCACACCGCATATCGCACCAGCAAAGGTTTTGGTGGGCAACCCACGTAGTACACCATAGTAGCGAGTTTTACAACCTGACCGTTTCTTTCCGCCTTAGCTGGGTGCAGCATTTGAAACTGATCTTCTTTTTGCCGGTGGCACTGATCGGTTTTCATCCCATTATCTTTTTCGTGGTGAACCAGATTGCCGTGTTGTTCCAGTTTTGGGTACATACCGAGTATATCCGCAAATTGCATCCTGCCATCGAGTACATTTTTGCTACCCCTTCCAACCACCGGGTGCACCATGGCTCGCAGGAGCTGTACATCAACAAAAATTACGGGGCCACCTTTATCATTTGGGATCGCATGTTTGGAACCTACCAAGCCGAGACGGAGCAACCCGTGTATGGCATTACTTCCAATATTGAAGACAAAGCCAACCCGCTGTACATTAATTTCCACGAGTACAAAGAGATGTGGCAGGATATAAAACAAGCCCAGGGCTGGCGGAGTAAACTGTTTTTTCTTTTTGGTGACCCGATTGATATTGCCCGGGTTAAGAAAAGCCCCGTGCCTGCTACAGAGAATGTGCTGGAAGCAGCTGCGGAAGAGGCAGCTTGATTGAATTTATTAAGCAGTTTTCAACAACAAAAACAGGCACAGCAGGTTGGCACAGCTTATGCCTATATATGATAAAACGAGAAATATGGAACCATCTGCAGCCAACGACAGAACTACGTATATGACCGATCTCCAGAAATGTATGAACCGCCTGGAGTCGGAAGGATATACCGAACAATACCGGGTAGAACAGGACCGGCTGGTGAGCCTCGATGATGGCAATGGCCGCAAGTACAAACCCGAAGAAGTGAAAGCCGTCAACTTTTTCCGCTTTGAGGGCCCATCCAATCCGGATGATATGTCTATCCTTTATGCCATTGAAACTACCGATGGCCACCGCGGAACCCTGGTAGATGCCTATGGTTTATATGCCGATGACAATACCGGTGCGTTTTTCCAGAATGTTGAGATCCACAAAAAAGTGAGCAGCAACAATACAAACGCCTGATTTTGAAAACAGGCCAACAAAAAAGGATTCCATTTGGAATCCTTTTTTGCTATACATCCTTTTTACCAGGGAGCTGATCCTGTCGGTTTGTCTGTGGCGTAAGTCTTTCAATGTTGGGGTCCTTTTCTTTTTCCACCTCTAAAGGATCACGGAAAGAGTCCGGGTCCTGGGCGGTGTTCAGTACATCTTTTGGTAATTGGTTGTGGTGATCGTGTGGGTCTGCCTTTAAAGGTTTGTTTTCCATGGTCAGGTATTTACCGGAAAGAGTGAAAAAACAGCGCCAAAGAAACAGGTGTAAGCAAAGCAGGAGAGAACTTTCTTTAAAAAACCTTCCTGCTGTATACCCAACCTTGATCATCTTACCAAATCAAAGGATCCTTTTTCCGCAGGTTTGAAAAATATTGGTGCTGTTTAGGGTAGTTATGTACTGTATCAGTAGGTAACTAGCCATTACTTACTGGTATCTTACCGGGAGCATGTTCAATTTCAGCAAGCCTAAAAAAAGGACCATCAATACGGTTCCCAAGACTGCAATTATGTTGATGACTTTTTGTGCTTTAAACCGGTTGTTTAAGGTTTTGGCCAATATGATGTAGGTCAATAAACCAAGGATGCCGCCGGTGGTATTGGTGATAATATCCGTAGCATCAAACGAACCAATGGCCAGGATATATTGCAGGCTTTCAACAATAAAACTTACCAGGAAAAAGAACAGGACTTTCTTCTTAAAACTCCACCTGGAAAACAGGATTCCTGCATATAAGCCCAGGGGAACAAAGATCAAGACATTCATGAGGATCTCACTGTTGGCGATCCTGCCATGGTCTTGTAGTATGTTGCGAAAAGGAACCAGGTTTACCCGCCTGTTATTCATGTACGAAAACTTAACGCCCAATTTAAGCAGTAATATCCAACACAAGGCAGCCAGGTAGATGCTGAATAAAGCAATGGTTAACCTGTTGGCATTGGTTTCGGCTGTTTGATGTTGCATGGGCATTGTTTGCAGATTCATAATGGGAATGAAAATGTAAAACAACCTGACGTTAAGAAGGCGCTTTTATAGATCGGTTGCCGTACTACCAGGGATAAAAGGCAAAACAAGGCCTGCTTCAATCACTTGTTCATACTTCCAAAATAAAGCTCCTCAGCGGCTAATTTTTACAATTACCTCCTTACCAAACATACATTGCGGAATTATCCTTTCTATAATAGCTAATGCACGCATCTATGTAACTGCACTGGCCGGTCTGTTTAAAAATTGACCTTGAAGCTGGCAAAAGCACCAAACCTGGGATGGGCAGCAGTATTAACTTCCCAGGGCAAAATTTTCCAAACAAAATCAAGGCGGAGCACTTTCAGAATATTGTCCACCCCGGTACCCAGTTCCAGGTAGGTTTTGCCATCTAAAGAACGGAATGGATGGCCGGTGGTGAAGTTGAGCCCCTTATTGGCCTCCGATAAGCCGCCCCATAAGGCTTTAGCCGTCCACAATTGGCGAAGCTTGAGCTTGCGGGTAATAGGCAGGAACCGGAACAGGCCTGTTCCATAATTGTGTTCAAAGAAAGCACCCGCATACCGGTCCTGAATGTACTCGTAACGATTCATCAGGTTGAAGGCATTGCGGTTGTAATAATATATTTCGTTGCCCGGCGCAACATCCAGTAGTATATAAGGAAGGTTACCATACGTACGGCCTGCAAACAGGTTGTAATAAATATTGCCCAACGGCGCCACCTTGGCGTAATCGGAAACGGAAAGAAATAGCCTGGAATAGTCGTACCCGCTATTGCCTACACCCGAAATGCCACGGGTATAGCGGAAATCAACAATAGGATAGACTGAGCCCAGGCTGATGCGGCTGAAGGTAGACTCCAGGAAACGTTCCAGGTAAGCATAGCGGATGCGCACACCGGCCTCAAAGGTAGACAGGTCGGCTTGTGGATCTTTAAGGAACTGTTCCTTGGGTGGCAGGTTGCGCAGGGGATTAAAGGTTTTATGTACGCCTGAAAGGGAAACGGCAAAACCGTTGCGCCAGCCATGGGTGTATTCGGCACGTTTGTCTTCTATGCTGATAAACTTGATGGGTACTCCTTGCTTGCGGATGGCCAGTGCAAATATGTTGTCCTGTGTTATATCCCCGTAATAGTTCTGCCCGAAATCGATATCCCTGCGCCAGGAGAGGTATAGTTGGCGGCGTGGGTTGCGTTTAAAAAGGTAGCGTCCGTCTGCCTGGAACTTTACCTGCCTGTCGGTAAAGCCATAAGCCAGGTATCCGTGCAGGTACACCTGCTTGCTGAAGCGGGTGTTGGTGCCCAGGTCGAAGCGGGTGCGGAAACCTTCGTAGCTGTTGTAGCTAAGCCAGTTAAACCAGGGGCCGATTTCGTAATTGCCGATGTTTTTGTATCCCACCGTCAGGAAGTAGAGAGTATTTCTATAGGTTTTATACTGCGGCATGTTCATCAGCGAGTCCACCATATTGTAGATGCCCTGTTCCGATTTGGTGAGCTCCTCGTGGCGGCTTTCGATCCAGAAGCTATCCGGCTTTTCTGCGGCCACCTCGGGTAGTACCGATTCTTCCAGCACCTTGTTTTTAGCTAGTTCCGCATCCACGTAAGCATCGTTCACTACCACGTTGCGGTAGGTAGTTGTTTTCCGGCCGATAAAGGAAAGGTTGTTTTTGCCAAAAGGCGCCACATCTATCACCCACTTGTCCCGGGACAGGAACCAGGTGCTGTCGTTGATCAGCTGGTATTCCTGTATCAGGTTCATTTTGTGGAGGAAATTGATATTGGCTTCCTTCGATAACCGGAGGTTCATCTTCTGGATGGCAAAGCTGGTATCCTGAACCCAGCAATCGCCTTCAAAAGTGTTTTCGCCCTTGCGTTTCGGTGTAAAGAAAAAATGCACCAGCCTGCGGCCGGCCACGTACTGGGTATCTGCAATTTTATAGGTGTAATAAGCATCGCCATTGTCTGAGATGGGGCTTACAAATTGCTTATCGAAAACAGGAATAAAGTTGTTATAGAAGTTTACATTCTGGTCCATGCCGCCCAGCAACTTGGAAACGCTTTCATTTTTAAAACCAAGTGTCTTGGTGGCCTTAAATACTTCGCGGCGACGCAGGGGTTCTTTGGAATAATAATAATCCGACAATGCCTCGGTAAGATAAGCGGGCAGGTAGGCCGCCCCTTCGGATGTATCTATCTGGTCGAAGATGAACTGGAACTTCCGCAGCATACGGCTGTCGGATAGCTTTTCCTTGTTCACGTTTTTGATGTCCAGTTCCAGCTTGTTGTACAACTCGTAGCCGAAGTTGCGAAAACGATAGCGGTCGTTCTGGGCCTTGTGCTGTACTATTCGTCGCCACATCCACAGTCCACGGTTTCCTTTTGCCCTTACCGTCACGCCGGTATTGAACCGCCCTTCAATCATGCGGATGTTGAGGAAAAGCGTATCGCCCACAACCTGTGCCGGGTCAACAAAATAGCGGTAGTCCTGGAAGCCTACAGAGGTTATCTCCAAGGTGTCCTTGGGCCATTGCGACAGGCGCAGCATAAAACTACCTGCCGAATCGGCGAGCATTCCGGAGCCCGAAGCCTTAAAACGAATGGATGCAAATGGGATGGTTTCGCCGCTCTGTGCTTCCCTGATATTGCCCTTGATGACTTTCTGGGCCAAGGCGGGGGTAAAGGGTGAAATCAAAAAAAGCAGTACCAAAATCCAATCTGCAACACCTTGCTTGCCTGTCTTCATCATTGCCCTGCAAAAATAAACAGGAATTAAAGGATAGAAAGGCTTAAATAAACCAAAGCGTCAATATGATCAGGATGTCTCATTTCTATTTCCGGTTGAATGGTCGTATTGCCGGCTAATAAGGCAAATTTCAAAAGATGGTATTTACAAAGTTTGGCGATCAAATAGTGAGTACCTGAACGAAAGCACCAATGCTCTGGTTACCTGTTGTTCTGACCTTTTACCGCTATGCAAGGCATTACCTTACTGGATTTGCCTGATCACCTTTTCAGAAGCCAGCAATTTGCCGGCAGGACTGATGATGCCTACTACGAACATGGTTTGGGCAAAAGGTTTCAGGTTCAGCCTGATAATTCGTCGGCCGGCAATATCCTCTTCATACAGCTTTTGCCCTAACATATCCCAGATTACCAGATTTTTTACAGGCATTGCCGTGCTGATGCTCAGGTAAGTGTAATCCGGTGTTGGGTTGGGCCATAAGTGCATATCCAATTGACCTGCAATTCCTGCAATGGCAATGACTTCACTATAACCTTCCGACCCGTCTAAATAGCGAATACGCAATTGGTAGTAAGTGATGCCTGGATAATTGTTGTTATCGGTGGTTTGGTAATACAGGTGATTGTTGGAAAACCTGTTGGAAGCCTTTGAAGCCAGCGTATCCACCGCAACCCGGGAACTGTTGTTGGAAAACCATCTTTGCACGATATAGCTGTGCACATTTCTTTCCGGTTGCACACCCCAGCCAATATGGGTGTGGCCGGCATCAATGCGATAGCCATATAGGTCAAGGGCCATCCTGCGTGTGGTATCAGGAAGGGCCATTTTGGTAAAATAGGTAGCCTCCCCAATGCCATTAACAAGTACCCTGGTATGTGTTGCGGCATTTGCCAGCGGCTTGCCGCTTACAAGGACACCCTTACTTGCCAGGGAGGGAGAAACGGTATCCCAGTTATTATTTTTATATAAGGATACAAAAGCCCTTTCCTGGTTGCGCAAATAATCGTCCCCTCCGTCGCGCAGTTGGTGCTGTAGGCTAACCTGTACGGCATCTATACCTGGCCGGTTCAACTTGCCCAATTCCCATGTTTTATTAACCGTTTGCTCGAAAAGGATAAAACCATTTACCCCATTGGAGCGAACCTGGTTGAATAAGGATGCGGCAAAGTCGTCTGGCTCATCGCTCAGCAGGCGGACGGCAAGAGGAGCATAGCCCCCCTTACCTGTTCCTAAAGGAAAAACCACAGGCCCCAACCGGTTTTGCAGTCCCTCCCGCACCAGCGTGCCTGAACCTGGGGCATCACCCGTTACCAGGAAGTGCTCCTCGTCATAACCTTTAATGCTACCGGGTTGCTTATGACCCATCACAAAAGTTTGCCCGTTGAGGTAAAAGAGGCCGCGCTGCAGTTCAAGTGTGTGGGCAACTTTTGTTGCCGATTCCAACAGATTAACCCCTAGCGGATTGCTCAATATAAGTTGTGCCAAAACAGGTCCCCGCTGGGTAGCGGCATTGAATCCTCCCGACAGTTGCTGCCGCCAAAGGGTTGCTGCAAAACGGATGCTGCCGCTATTGCCTCCCGAATCGTTGGTTTTCCTGTTAGCATCCGAGATGCGGGCATCGGCATAGTTTAACCATTGCCTTCCAGTAAAATTCACTACCCCATTCCTGCCAATGCCTAAATTCCCTCGTAACACTACATCGGCAAAAAAGGATGCCGTGTCTGAAGCCAGAAATACCTGGGCGCCTTCAGGAATGTAGATTCCCGGTTGGGCCTTGGCCCCCCTGCCAAAAAGTAGGGAGATCAGGAAAAGGCTGGTATAAATGGTAAATGCCCGCATTAAAAATCAACTACAGAAATATAAAGTTTGCTGCCACCATTGATTGTTTGGGCGGTGGTTGAATTGATATTTTGAATGCGGATCTTCAACTGCGTGGTGGATATAACCCTTGCAAACGCGATGCTGAGTCCGGAAGGAAGATCGAAAGCCGGCGAAACGGAAACAACACCCTTTGCTGCTGCAAGTGTATTTGTCGTAGGAAGGGTATAAGTAAAATCGGCAAAGTTTCCAGCAGTAATGGTGGTACCATTGGTAATTGTACCCTCAAAAGCCATGACGTTGGAAATGGTTGTTCCTTTTGCTCCCAGCTTGACCGCACCATTTACATCCAGCTTGGTACCGGTTGCGGGTGCCGATGTGCCAATTCCTACCCGGCCGCTGGCTGTTACCCGCATCGACTCATTGGTAGACGCTGTGCCCCCTGTAAGTACAATGATGTCTTTTGCTGCGTTGTTGTTTACTATATACAGGTCCTGCCCGGCCGAAAGCAGGTAGCCATCATTGGCCTTTCCGGTTTCAATGGGGCTGCCGTTTTGGTATACATAACCCGAACCATTAATGCCAAGATTTACAAAATTGGTGGTTTCCGTACCATTATTGGCGGTAGCTACCAGGTCGGAGCTGGCCCTTGTTCCGCCATTATTGTTTTGGACATTCACCTGGAAATAGCCATTATAGTCACCTGTTGCCAGTATGGGCGTATAGGTGCTGGAGCCGGCATCCACCAGCAATTTTTCCGGGCTCAATGCGTCAAAAGCCGGGGCAGTGCCAATACCCACATTACCAAGACTGTCAATCACCATCCTGTGGGTGTTATTGGTGCGCACCCGGAATCCATTATTATCAGTAGTGCCTATAAAGTTTGTCGCCCACCCGGTACCTGCGTTTCCTGTGGTGCTCCACAGGTTATTACTGCTGGCAAAAGAGCCCACGGGCAGCTTCTGTACTACTCCATTCCGGATGGTCAACACGCTGTCGGCTGTGGTCATGCCGCCCACCTGGACCCCATTTAGGCGCAATGGGTTGGTGCCAAATACATGGAGCAGCGAGGTAGGATTTGAGGTGCCAATGCCGAGGAAGCCTGAAGGGTTCACCACGCTCATGGCAGCGTTTGATGCGTTGCGCCATTCGGTGAGGTTTGCGCCCTGGGTGCCGACGCCTTGAATCATAAGTGGAATATTGCTTGCCCTAGCGGAAGGAATGGAGACATTGATTCCGGTTGTTCCGGGGGAAAATCCAGGAAAGCTCGCGGTTTGCCGGTCGCCCTGGAGCACAATGCCCCAGAAGGCACCCATTTGCAGGTTGCGGTTGCCGCCACCCTGCCAGAATATATCACCCCCATCAGCGCCAATCCGGAAATCGCCGGTACCTGCCGTCTGCGAAAACAGGAGGGCAGAAACAGCACCTGTTCTTCGGATTTCCAGTGTGTCGCGCAGGGAAAGTACCGTTGTCGGGTCGGGAAGGCCTATTCCCATGCGCCCGATGCTGTCCACAACCATACGTTGCTGGTTATTGGTGCGCAGCCTCCATCCGGAAGCATCGGTAGTGCCCAGGAAGTTATTATTCCAGGTTGTGCCGCTATTACCCGTAGTGTTCCATTGGGTGGAAGGGTTTACCGACAGGGTAGTACCCGACAGGCTCAAACCAGAACCAATGGTGATTTCCTCTACCAGGCCCGCGCCTGTTGAAGCGCGTCCCAGCAGGCGGTTGGTTGCAGAAACGTTCTGCATCTTGGCATATGTAACAGCACTGTTCCGGATGGTCGTACTGATAGCCGTGGTACCGCTTCCGGTAACATCGCCGGAAAGCGTGATGGTCTGATTACCGGTAAGGAAGCCGGCATTGTTGAGGGTATTGATTTGTCCCTGCAGTTTACCAATGCCGTTTAACAGGTTGTCGGTGCCCGTAACAGGGCTACTCACACTTGTGGAAAGTCCGGAAAGCAGAGTGCTCCGTACCCTACCCTCATTAAAGTAGAGGTTGGTGCCCTCCGCAATATCCGTGGTACTGGCATCGGTGCCGCTGGTTACCAGGCCTTTGCTGTCATAAGTGATCTTTGTTTTGGTACCCGCAGTAATCGAAGGGTTGGCTACCGTGTAACTATTGTTATCGTAGCTCAGTGCGGTGCCGGCAGCTTTTACAAACCCGGTCCCACTAATCGGCGCCTGGAAACTGCCAATAGGGAGTTTTTGCACTAAGCCATTATTGATGCTCAAAATACTGTCGCTGTTGCTTGTAGTGCCGGCCTGTACACCCGTCAAACTTAGCGGATTGGTGCCAAACACATGGAGTACGCTGCCAGGTGTGGTAGTCCCAACTCCCAGTCGGCCTGCCGAGGTTAGCCGCATGCGTTCCAGGTTATTGGTAATAAATGGTAGCGCATAATTATCCGTGGTTCCCAGCCAGCTTTGGCTACCCAAGGTGTTGCCATTCACCGACCAGTAATTGGCGAGGCTTCCGGCCATAACCAATGAAGACCAGCTATTGTTTCCCCGGATCATCAACTCTTTTGTAGGAACAAAAAAGATGACCATGCCATCAGGGGGATTGAGGTTGTTGATGGCGATGGTATCAGTAAGGCGCGGCAGAAGCAGACCCTGGTTTTCGGCGCTAAGCTCCAGCACCGCCGATTTGGTCAGGCGGGCAGGTGCATTGCCAAGCGATAGCTGCTGGGCGCAAACATTATTTGCGAATGCCATCAGCAGGGAGCTAAACAAAATGATTGTGCGCAACATTGCTTCTATGGTTTTTCCAGGATAACAGAAATCAACCGGATGGCTTTCTGCCACGATGCTTATTTCTTGATGATGTACCAGTTGGTACCATCGGTTTGGAGGGTTACAAAGGTCCAGTCGTTGTAAATGATAAGATTGTTGCCGCCATCGATGGTGGCACCCGTAGGAGTGATGGTCAGCGCATTGTCAATACCTCCATTGCCAATTTTTTTAATGCTGTAGATACGGCCAGTCATGTTGGTTGCGGCAGGCAACGTAAGGGTGATTGGACCGCTCGAAGTATTGGCCAAAATGGTATTGTCGGAATCGGCGGCGGTTGCATCTGCGGTAATAGTGCGGATGGCCAGTGCCATTGAGCCGGCAACCTGAATGGTGCTGTTGGCTGCACCCGTGCTGCCTACCATTGCCTTGGCGGCGGCGGCAAAATTGTCCTGAAAGGTTTTTTCACCGGCAAAGGTTTGGGTGGCGGTGGTTACCACACCTCTTGCCGAGGCAGAGGCCGAGGGAACATTCAGGTTGATGGTATTGCCTCCCGCAGTTGCAATATTAAGGTCGGTACCAGTGGTGCCAAAAGCAAGCGTCTGGGCTGCCTCTGTATTGCCATTGATGCTCCGAATGGCATCGCCAAATGCTGCAGCGCTAACTTTTCTTGTTTCTACTACGCCATTATTTATTACCAGAACTGAATCAGCAGAGGTATTACTGTTGGTATTGTAAAGGGTCAGTGGATTGTTCAAAATAATGCCATCCTGGAATGTTTTGGTACCCGCAAGTGTTTGGGCTGAAGTGGTCACAACACCAGCATTGGTAGCATCGGCGGGATGCAACTGAATGGTGCGGGTGGTACCATTGGTAGTTATGCTGATGCCGTTTGCGTTCGACTGGCTAGCTACTGCCCCGGCCTGAACATCCTGTACGGCACTTTCAATTTTTTGCCAGTCGGCATAGGTTAGCAAACCATATGGCTTGTTTGATTGGTTTTGGCCATCCTGTACAGGCAGGTAAATGGCAATGGTGCTATCGGCTGCCGTATTGGTTACTGTAACGGTATTATAGGTAGTGCTTGCAGCAGCGGTAAGACTGATGGATTGGGTTTGGATGCTATTGATGGCTTTGATGGCATTTTCAAATGCGGAGGAAGGAAGGGAGCGGCGAAGTACCGAACCATTGGCATCAATTACCAATACTTCCTGCTCGGTGGTGCCTGCAGCCAGGTTCTCCAGCTTGACGGTACCATCAACATTTAAGGTTGCACTTGGAGAAGCGGTACCAATCCCTACATTACCATTGGCATTCACAACCATGCGTGTTGTATTATTTGTTTTGATGGTAAGAGGCTGGTTGTCTTTGGTTCCCAGGAATTGTGTAGCAGGATCGGTGCCTTCATTACCTACCAACGACCAGTTTGCGGATGCTTCGGTCATATTGGCCAGCTTCTTCCAGGCTCCTGCACTACGAATGCGGAGGCTGTTATCTGAAGTCAGATAGATCAGCATACCATTGGGTGGCGTAAGCGTATTGATGGCGGCAGTATCGGAGAGGCGCGGCAGTAATAACCCCTGCCGGTTACTTTCCAGTTCCAGGATGCTGGATTTATGAATGCTGGTAGGATTGTCGCCCACTTTAAGTTGGGCATTTGCGGGAGCTGCAAATATCAAAGATGTTAAGCACAGGAGGGTAGGTCCTAAGGTGTTCAGAATGTTGAACTTTGGCATTATCAATAGGTTTATTGGAACTGATACGAATGTACTTTGGTAAGGAAAACACTTTATAAAAAAGCGGCATAATATCGGACAAATGGGTGCTTGCACTTGCAGGAGCTAAGGGTTAATAATTAAATTTTTGCTTAATAAATGTGTGTGCGTTACATGTTGCATTGCCTAATGGGTATTTTTATATACCCTGATTGGGTTTATTTTTCTGGCCACTATTAGGGATATACAGCTTTTGTGTGCCGGTTAAGGTGAACGGCACGAAAGGCCAAAGACCTATCTTTGCACGCCCAACAGAACATTATGAGCGAAGAGAAAAGCCTCAATTTCATAGAAGAAATCATCGAAGCCGACCTGAAGAGCGGGAAATACCAGTCAATTGTTACCCGCTTTCCGCCCGAACCCAACGGTTACCTCCATATTGGCCATGCCACCAGCATCTGTCTCAACTTTGGATTGAGCAAGCGTTTTGGCGGTTATACCAACCTGCGTTTTGACGATACCAACCCTGTAACGGAAGAAACGGAATACGTGGAAAGCATCAAGCAGGATGTGGCCTGGCTGGGTTTTGAATGGAAAAATGAGCTCTATGCTTCTGATTATTTTGAGCAGCTGTATGGCTTTGCCGTAAAACTGATTGAAAAGGGCTTTGCGTACGTTGACGACCTCTCGGCAGAAGAAATCGCCAGCCTCAAAGGTTCGCATACCGAACCCGGTAAGGACAGCCCCTACCGCAACCGCAGCATTGAGGAGAACCTCCGGCTATTTTCGGAAATGCGTGCCGGCAAATACAAGGACGGCGAAAAAGTGTTGCGTGCCCGTATCGATATGGCGCACCCCAATATGCTGATGCGCGATCCTATTATTTACCGCATCAAGCATGCCCATCACCACCGTACCGGCGATGCATGGTGCATTTACCCCATGTACGATTTTGCACATGGCCAAAGCGATAGCATCGAACATGTAACCCACTCTATTTGTACGCTGGAGTTTGTGCCCCACCGCGAGCTGTACGATTGGTTTATTGAAAAACTGGAAATCTTTCCTTCACACCAGTACGAGTTTGCCCGCCGCAACCTTACCTATACGGTGATGAGCAAACGCAAACTGCTCCAACTGGTAAACGATAAGCATGTAGACGGATGGGACGATCCCCGGATGCCTACCATCAGTGGTATGCGCCGCCGTGGGTATACCCCCGAGGCCTTCCGCGATTTCTGCGACCGTGTGGGTATAGCCAAGCGGGAAAATATTGTGGATGTAGGTTTGCTTGAGTTTTGTGTTCGCGAACACCTGAACAAAATTGCCCTGCGCCGCATGGTAGTATTCGATCCCCTGAAAGTAGTACTG
>NZ_MTFE01000010.1:3341039-3431381 GCF_001953305.1 Cnuella takakiae | reverse complement strand
CCCCAACAGCGCAACCCGTGAAATTCCTTTCGGCAGGGAACTATACATTGAAAGGGATGACTTCATGGAAAATCCTCCCAAGAAATTTTTCCGCCTTTTCCCCGGAGGCATGGTGCGCCTCAAACATGCCTATATCATCAAGTGCGATGAAGTGGTGAAAGATGAAGCCGGGCAAATTACCGAGTTGCGTTGTACTTATATCCCGGAAAGCAAGAGCGGCAATGATACTTCCGGTATCAATGTAAAAGGAACCCTGCACTGGGTGTCGGCCAACAACAATGTTACCGCCGAAGTACGCCTCTACGACCGGCTATTCAAAGTAGAAGACCCCAGCAGCGAAGAAGGTGATTTCAAAGATTATATTAACCCCAATTCGCTGGACGTGGTTGCAACCGTTTACGCAGAGCCGGCATTGAAGAATGCCCGCATGGACGATCGCTACCAGTTTTTGCGCAAAGGATATTTTACACTGGATACGAAAGATACTTACGGTAGGCTGGTGTTCAACCGCACCGTTACGCTCAAGGACGGATGGGCCAAAGAGCAGAAAAAAAGCTCCTGATGGAGTTCACATGAAGAAAGAGAAAACGCCGCATCAAATGCGGCGTTTTCATTTTATACAAGTATTGTAAGTTTAACTGGTACATCGGAAGCGATGGGTAAAAGTCCGCAAGAGAAACTGGTCTTGTTCCCGAATTGCCTACATGGCCTAAGGTCATACCAATCTTTTCCCAATCATATTCATCTGCGGCCCCGTTTTTACATGTGGCCCCGGATAATTCCCCTAATCTCCCCATCGTACAACTTGCGAAGTTGCTGGTGAACTCCAGGGGCAAGCGGTGCCAGTGCTGATGCCAGCATATTGCTGTGCACCTGCGCTACTTTGGAAGCACCGGGTATGACAGTAGTTACCTGCGGGTGATCGAGGATCCAGCGAATGGCCCAGGAGGCGGTACGGTCGTCTGGCAGCATGGAGGCAATACGTTGCGCCAGTTCTACACCCTTGTCGAAGGGTACCCCCGAAAAGGTTTCGCCTGCATTGAAAGCCTTGCCTTCTGCATTAAAATTGCGGTGGTCGGTAGGTGCAAAGGTGGTAGCCTTGCTGAATTTGCCCGACAGCAGCCCGCTGGCAAGCGGCACCCGGATGATGAGGGCCACACCCTTGGCCGCAGCCTTTTCAAAAACCTCTTCTGCAACATGCTGGCGGAACAGGTTGAAAATAATTTGCAGGGAGGCAAGACCTTCCTGCTCCAGGCAGATCAGGGCCTCTTCTGAAGTTTCAACGCTGGCGCCAAAATGTTTGATCAATCCTTCCTGTTGCAACTGGCGCAGGTGGTCGAACACTTTGCCTTCGCGCATGGTTTCGGTGGGAATGCAGTGCAGTTGTTCCAGGAACAACTGGTCCTGTTGCAGGTGGCGCAGACTGTCCTGAACGGCGCTGCGCATGTGGTTGAGCGTGAAGTTTTGCGGCCACCCATTTGCGCCATCACCGCGGCGGCCAAGTTTGCTGGCCACATACAGGGGCTCGGAACGGGTTTGCAAAAATCGACCAATCACCGTCTCGGAAATGCCCATACCGTACACATCGGCAGTGTCGATAAAATTGCCACCTGCATCCACATATGCATTAAGGATGGCAAAAGCCGTTTCATCTGAAACATTGCCCCAGTCGGCACTGCCCAGCTGCCAGGTGCCCAGGCCTACTTCTGATATTTGTTCGCCTTGAAAAGAGCGGTATTTCATGTTGGTATTTTTTGGTGGGCAATGATAGGAAATATTGGATAATGGCGTTCTTTTCATGGGCAATAGCCATTTGCTATTGTTGATCAGGCTCTTGTGTGGGATCCTATTTCTTTGCTGTAGCAGTCTTTCTGCAGGCTGCTTGCTGCTGCTGGCATAGATTTTTCTTCCATAACCGCATAAAAAAAGCAGTATGAAAAAAAACATTTTAGCCGCAGCCCTTTTTGCCAGCACCACAATGATGTGGGCCTGTGGCGGTAACGACAAGAAAGATGGTGGCACCATGACCACCGGCGAAAACACGATGGTAGATAGTACGGCCACAACACCAGCCGCCGGAGGCGCTGCTACAGGTGCTGCCCTGGATACCATGAGCCAGAATTTTGCCATGACAGCCGCTAGCAGCGATATGCTGGAAATCCAATCGAGCAATATGGCTATGCAAAACGGCAACAGCGACCGGGTTAAAAACTTTGCTACCACCATGATCCGGGACCATGGCACCACCAGCACCCAGCTCAAAACTATTGCGAGCAACAAAGGCATTACCCTGCCTACCGACCTGATGCCGCCTCATAAGGCTATGCTCGACCAATTGCAGGGCAAAACAGGAAAAGATTTTGATAAGGCTTATGCCGCCATGCAGGTAACTGCACACCAGGCAGCCGTTGACCTGTTTCAACGTGCATCAAACGGTGCTACTGATGCCGACCTGAAGAACTTTGCTACCCAGCATTTACCCCATTTGCGTATGCACCTCGATTCGGCCCAAGCCATAAACAGGTAACAGGAGCTAAGCATACTTTACATAAAAAAAGCACCGAATATCACGGTGCTTTTTTTATGGTGAAGAATCTTTGTCCCTTTTTGTGTGACAGGCAATAATTGGGTTCTGCTTATAACTACGGGTTATTTATGGGTGGATTACAAAAGCAATTAATAGGATTGTTAAACAAAGCGTTAACAAAATTGAAAATGGCTTTGTATAATTTCGGGGCACGTTACAACTGCTTACCCGAAACCTTTGCAATACATGACCTTAACCAAATGGATATGGACACCTGCCAAACTGATTATGCTCT
This sequence comes from Cnuella takakiae, assembly GCF_001953305.1. Taxonomy (GTDB): domain Bacteria; phylum Bacteroidota; class Bacteroidia; order Chitinophagales; family Chitinophagaceae; genus Flavisolibacter; species Flavisolibacter takakiae. The sequence continues at coordinate 3,428,559 of NZ_MTFE01000010.1, read as the reverse complement.
TCGGCATAATGTTGTGGTCTGTGGTTGTGCATGCAAATGAGGGGTCAAAAAAAGCCGGCAGCAGTATCATCCCTTCTTATGCCGCAGTTTACCAAAAGCTGCAGCAAGACGATGTCACTGGCCAGGATGCAGGTTACCACAGCGTAGATCATCACCGGTCTTATACATTTCAGCACAATTTCGAGCGCAAGCGCAAAACACGTTTTCTCTTAAGACAGCTGCAACAACACCAGGCTGTTCGTAAAAGCTCTAATAAGCCATTCAATTTTGCGATACCACCTGCTGCCGACCCCGATCATGAACCGGCGCCGGATGATGAGTGGCATACCCGCCCGCCTTATTACGTATTTCTCTTCAGGCTTTCTCCTTTTTAATGTAGCATTTCTTTTTCCGGCTCATCGCGCATGGTGTTTTGCCATGCCCTTAACCGTGTAGGCAGGCGGCACCTGGCTTCACCCCCAACAACCATATATTCCCCTGCTGCAATTTGCCTTCAAGGCACTGCACCTGCGTGATGAGCCGGAACTCCTTTCTGTGCCAACTCCTTTTCATTTGGTTTAATACACACATACAATGAAGCTAACGCTACACGCATTTGCATTACCCTTAATAGGCGTATACTTGTCCGCCTGCTCGCTCAACAGCCAGGAAAATAAAAATGATGAAAAACCCAAGTTGCCGGTAACACAGGTATTGGCTAAAGATACCCTGTTGCACAAAGCCTATGTGGCTGATATCGAAGCGGTGAAAAACGTGGAGATCCGCAACCGTGTTACCGGCTTTCTTGATAAAATCATGGTGGACGAAGGCCAGTACGTAAAAGCCGGGCAAACCCTATTTGTACTGAGCAGCAAAGAGTACCAAACCGAAGTAGCCAAAGCAAAGGCTGCGCTGAGTAACGCCTTTGCCGAAGCAAAGACCGCCGAAGTAGAATTACAGAGAGTGGGTACCCTGGTGGAGAAAAAAGTTGTGTCACCGTCGGAACTGGAGATGGCAAAGGCAAAGATGGAAGCCCAAAGGGCCAAGATAGCAGAAGCCCGCTCGGTGCTCACCGATGCACAAACCCGGCTTTCCTACACCGTGGTGCGGGCACCATTTACCGGCATCATCAACCGCATACCCTTGAAAACAGGCAGCCTGGTAGCAGAGGGTAGCCTGCTTACTACCGTTTCCGACATCAACTGGGTATACACTTATTTCCATATTTCGGAAGATGAATACCTCAATTACCTGAATGCTAAAAAGGCAAACAGGAGCCATAGAAATACGGTTGAACTAACACTGGCCAATGGCAAAGCTTACCCGCATGAAGGAACCATTGAAACAATTGCCTCAGAGTTTGATGAAAGCACCGGCTCCATTGCTTTCAGGGCCAGGTTTCCCAACCCCGAAAACCTGCTGAAGCATGGTGCTACAGGTAAGGTGAACCTGGAAACATCGGTGGAAAAAGCCTTGCTGCTGCCACAGAAATCGGTATTTGAAATCCAGGACAAGAACTATGTATATGTAGTTGATAAAGACAACAAGGTGCGGATGAGAAGTTTTGTACCCCGTACCCGCTTGTCGCACTTTTATATTGTGCAGTCTGGTTTGAAGGAAGGAGAACGTATTGTTTTTGAAGGCGTGCAAAGCCTTCGCGATGGGATGGAGATCATTCCACAGCCCATGGCTGGAGCGGCAGTAGCACAAGCGTTGTAAACAGGTGGCAAATATTGCTGGCTTTCTCCCAACCGTATCCGCAATGATGGTTGGATAGCAATTGTCCGGCACGTATTCAGTTACGGGCTCCTGTTACACTTGCTTGATGCTGCTATTTGCCTGCACGCCTGGTGACATGCATTTTTCTTTAATTCCAAACCTTCCCCATGCTTGAAACTTTTATCAGGCGACCAATACTGTCGCTTGTGATTTCTTTATTTATAACCCTGTTGGGTGTGTTGGCACTTTTTCAATTGCCCATAACCCAGTTTCCCGATATCGTACCGCCATCGGTGATGGTGACGGCAAAATACACCGGTGCCAACGCAGAAGTATGTGCCAAAGCCGTTGCTACGCCTTTGGAAAGAGCCATCAACGGCGTGCCTGGCATGACCTATATGCAGTCGGTGACCTCGAATAATGGTACCACCCTGATCCAGATTTTTTTTAAAGCAGGCATGGACCCCGACCAGGCTGCGGTTAACGTTCAAAACAGGGTGATGACCATCCTAGATGAATTGCCTGAGGAAGTGATCAAAGCCGGAGTGACCACCGAAAAAGAAGTGAACTCCATGCTCATGTACCTCAACATCATGAGCGATGATCCATCAGCGGACGAAAAGTTCGTGTACAATTTTACCGATATCAATATCCTGCAGGAGCTGAAGCGTATTGAAGGTGTTGGCTTTGCCGAGATCATGGGCGCCAAGGATTATTCGATGAGGGTTTGGCTTAAGCCAGACCGCATGATGGCCTATAATGTTTCGGCTGATGAAATTACGGCTGCTATAAGAGCGCAAAATATTGAAGCTGCACCCGGCAAAACCGGGGAAAGTTCGGATAAAGACCCGCAGGTACTGCAGTATGTGTTGCGTTATACCGGCAAGTTCATCGAGCCCGATCAGTATGGCCATATTGTGATCCGGGCAAATGAAGACGGATCGGTGTTGAAATTAAACGATGTGGCTGATGTGGAGTTTGGATCCTTCAGCTATGCAATGGTGAGTAAAACCGATGGCCGCCCGTCGGCATCCATCATGATGAAACAACGGCCCGGTTCCAATGCCCGGGAAGTTATCGCCAATGTAAAACTGCGGATGAAGGAGCTGCAGGAAACCTCATTTCCGCCGGGTATGAAGTTCAATATTAACTACGATGTGTCGCGTTTCCTGGATGCATCCATCAGCGAAGTGATCCGTACCCTTATTGAAGCGTTCATCCTGGTGTTCATTGTCGTGTTCATCTTCCTGCAGGATTTCAGGTCCACGTTGATTCCCGCCCTGGCGGTGCCTGTGGCATTGGTCGGGACCCTCTTTTTCATGCAAATGCTGGGTTTCTCCATCAACCTGCTCACCCTTTTTGCACTGGTGCTGGCCATAGGTATTGTAGTGGACAATGCCATCGTTGTGGTGGAGGCGGTGCATGTAAAAATGAGTGAACAGCACATGCCACCGCAGCAGGCTACACTGGCAGCCATGAAGGAAATCAGTGGGGCCATCGTTGCTATTACCCTGGTGATGTCGGCAGTGTTTGTTCCAGTTGCCTTTATAGATGGCCCGGTGGGTATTTTTTACCGCCAGTTTTCCCTTACCATGGCCATTTCCATTGTCATTTCGGGCATCAATGCGGTAACTCTTACGCCCGCATTGTGCGCCATCCTGCTGCGCAACAACCATGGACAAACGAAAAAGGGCTTCCTGCAACGGTTCTTTGGTGGGTTCAATAAAGTATATGGCCGAACGGAAGCAGGTTATGCATCCCTGGTGCGCCGCCTTGCAGGCCGAAGGCTGATCACCCTGGCCATGCTGATAGCATTTTTCCTGGGTACCTGGGGCATTTCGCAGTTCCTTCCTTCCGGTTTTATTCCTACTGAGGACCAGGGGATGATTTATGTAAACGTTACCACCCCTGCAGGTGCCACAGTAGAGCGCACCGAAAAGGTGCTGGACGCAATCCAGGCTGCTACAAAGGATATTGCGGCAGTAGAGTCCATGTCCACCCTTGCTGGTTATAGCCTGGTGAACGATGTTCCGGGTGCATCTTATGGTATGGGCATGATCAACCTGAAACCCTGGGATGACCGAAAAGAGTCGGTGAATGATATCATTAAATTATTGGAGGAAAAATCCCGTGGTATCAGCGATGCTACCATCCAGTTTTTTCCACCACCAACGGTGCCCGGCTTTGGCAATGCCAGCGGCTTTGAGTTGCGGGTGCTGGATAAAACAGGCAGCGGCAACCTGCAACAAACTGCATCGGTAAGCAATAAGTTTATAGAGGCCATCAACAATACGCCTGAAGTGGCGGGTGCCTTCTCTTCTTTTGACCCCAACTTTCCCCAATACCTGATCCATGTGGACCAGGAGATGGCAGCCAAAAAAGGTGTGACCGTCGACAATGCAATGGGAACACTTCAAACCCTCATGGGTAGCTATTATGCCTCTAACTTCATCCGGTTTGGCCAGATGTATAAAGTCATGCTCCAGGCGGCTCCCGAATACCGGGTCAAGCCCGAAGACCTGCTGAAGTTGTTTGTAAAGAATGACCGGGGAGCAATGGTGCCGTTCTCCACCTTTATCAAGCTGGAACGGGTATATGGCCCCGAGCAACTGACCCGCTATAACATGTATACTTCTGCCATGATCACCGGTGATGCCGCACCGGGATTCAGTTCGGGGCAGGCGATTGATGCGGTTCAAAAGGTTGCAAAGGATGTGCTGCCGCGTGGCTTTGACTACGAATTTTCGGGTATGACCCGCGAGCAGATCATATCGGGCAACCAGGCCATTTATATTTTTATCATCTGCCTGGTGTTTGTTTACCTGCTGCTGGCGGCCCAGTATGAAAGTTTCCTGTTGCCTTTGCCAGTGATCCTGAGTTTGCCTACAGGTATTTTCGGCGCCTTTTTCTTCCTCAAAATATTGGGTTTGGAAAACAACATCTACGCACAGGTAGCGCTGGTAATGCTGATTGGCTTATTGGGTAAAAACGCCATCCTGATCGTGGAGTTTGCTATCCAGCGGCGAAAGGAAGGTGCCAGCATTATGCGGGCGGCTATTGAAGGTTCCGCATCCCGGCTGCGGCCTATCCTGATGACCTCCTTTGCTTTTATTGCCGGACTTATCCCTTTGATGATTGCCAGCGGGGCAGGGGCCATGGGCAACCGTTCCATTGGTACGGCAGCAGCCGGAGGCATGCTCATAGGCACCGTATTCGGGTTGTTGTTGATACCGGGATTGTATGTTTTGTTTGAAAGTATAGAAAGAGGCAGCGGTAAAAAGAGCGGCCAATGGATGAACACAAAAAAGGAGGTAATTACCGATGCAACTATATAAAAGCAATGACCGAAATAAATGGATGCCCTTTTGCTTGGGTGCTGTAACCCTGGTAATTTCGGCAGCTACCGGCTGTGCTCCAATGAAGGAGGTACAGCCCGCTGCAACACCCGCCTTGCCCCAGCATTTTGCAGCACCGGCAGATTCAACCAGTATTGCCGACCGCACTTATAAAGAACTTTTATCTGATCCCAACTTACAGCAACTTCTGGATTCGGCACTGCGCCGTAACTGGGATGTACTTGCCGCCCTGCAAAGGGTAGAGCAGGCAAACGCTAACTACCTTCAGACAAGAGGAGCACTGCGGCCCAGGGTGCAGGGGGTGGCAGCGGCAGGGGTAGATAAATTTGGCGATTATACTATGAATGGCGTTGGCAATTATGATCTGAACAAATCGCCCAATATCTCTGCTGATCAAAAAGTGCCAGCGCCTTTTATGCCCGACTTTTTTGTGGGTGTACGCAGCAGTTGGGAAATAGATATTTGGGGGCGGCTGCGGAACCTGAAAGAGGCGGCCCTGTTGCGGGTATTACAAAGCCAGCGTGGTGTGCAATGGCTGCGCACCCAATTGGTGGCGGAGGTATCAGGACGCTATTACGAGTTGCTTGCGCTGGATAGCCAAAGAGAAATCCTGCGTAAGAATATCCAGTTGCAACAGGAAGCTTTACAGGTGGTGGAAGCCCAGAAAGAAGGGGGGCGTGCTACAGAGTTGGCAGTTCAGCAGTTCAAAGCACAACTGTTGCGAACCCAGGCCCTGGATGCCGGCGTTAAACAACAGGTAGTAGCAATAGAAAATGAAATCAACCTGCTTTGCGGCCGGACTCCGCAAAGCATCCTGCGGGGAAATTCACTAATGGTGCAACAAGTACCGGCCAGCCTGAAAGCGGGTCTGCCTTCAGCCATGCTCCTGAGACGACCGGATATACAACAGGCAGAGCTGGAACTGAGGGCTCTTGAAGCAGACCTGTTGGCAGCCAGGAAGGCCTTTTTGCCTGCCCTTACCCTTACACCATACATTGGATTCAATGCTTTTACAGCTGCACGGTTGTTGGATCCAACTTCCCTGGCTGCTGGTGCTTTGGCAGGATTGTCGGCGCCGATTTTCAACAGGGCCGCAATAAAAGGTGATTATAACCGCGTGGCCGCAGCACGTACCGAAGCCCTGCTGCAATACCAGAAAACAGCTACTACGGCCTTTACGGAAGTGGTTACCAGCATCAGTGAAATCAGCAACCTGGAGCAGCAGTTTACCATCAAGCAACAGGAGACACAGGTGCTGGAAAGTGCGGTTGGTACAGCCAAAGACCTTTACCTGTCGGGTTATGCCACCTATTTGGAAGTTATCACTGCACAGCGAAATGTTGTTGAAGCCGAGTTGGAACTGGCTACTACCAAACGTAACCAGTTTCTGGCAGTAGTTAATCTTTACCGCGCTTTAGGCGGAGGTTGGAACTAGTTATTGTTTCTTATCATAAAGCAGAGCCGGGCGGACCTTTCCAGGTCTGCCCTTTTTTATATACCCGCGATTTTTTCCGGCAACAAAAAACTGCCAGTATGTTCAAAAATGGCTTCCCCTTGTAGTGCTCCGATTAAATCCCCAAGTCTTAGGGTTAATGCTTTACCATCAGTCCGCCAGGTATAACCCGGCATGCCATATTTTTTTAGTTGGGTGAACTCCCAGGGGTGAAAATACAGGTTGAGGTAGCCATCCTTTTTGAGGGTTTGGCGGCAGAGCGCCAGGTAGGCCTGCAGCGGTATGTTTTTAAACAATAACCAAAACAGGGGAACACGCAAACCCGGGCTCACCGATGCGGGTAACCGAAGCATGCCTTTTTCCCAGTAAAAAGTGCGGGGCAGGTGGCGGTTGTTGTACCGGCCCGGCAACCAGGTTGGGTTGATGCTGGAGTCGTATGCATAACCGGCAGCAGCTACATCGGCCATATCTACCGGCCGCATCCGGGGCATACGCAAGCCCCTGATTTCCTGCCCGCTGATTTCCTGTAAAAGGTTGCGCGATTGTGCCAGGTGTGCAGTACAATACTCGGTATGGTAAAATGTATGGGAGGCAATTTCATGGCGCTCCGCAAGGGCTTTGACCTCCTGGCGGCGGTGCTGCGCATAATTGGCCGTGGTGTAAAAAGTGGCCGGTACCGCGTACTTATCCAGTATGGGCAGCAAAGCATCCATGCCGTGGTCGCTGGCTGCCAGCTGTTCGGACAAAGGGATTTGCCTGCCATATTCCAGGGGCATGTCAAACTCCTCCAGGTCAAAACTCAATAGAACAGTTCTTCCTTTTTCCATTCCAGCGATGATTCTTTGATGATGTATGCAGGGCGGCGTTTGGCAATCACAAACAGCTTACCCAGGTATTTGCCAATGATGCCCAGTATCAGCAATTGGAGACCGCCAAAAAAGGCGATGGTCATTATTATAGAAGTCCACCCCGAAATGGTGTGCCCCAGCCAGTGACTGAGGAGTGCATAGGGCAGGTAAGCTACGCTAAGCATAGAAAAGCCCAGTCCTAAATAAGTAGCTATATCCAGCGGGCGGGTACTAAAAGAAGTAACCCCTTCCTGCGCCAGCCGCATCATTTTTCTAAAGGTATATTTCGACTGGCCCCTGAAGCGGCCAAGCGGTTTGTAGTACAGGCAGGTTTGTTTAAACCCAACCCATTTTACCAGGCCCCGGTAAAAAAGCTCACTGTCGTCCATGCTGTTGAGCACATCAGCTACCTGGCGGCTCACCAACCTGAAATCGGCAGTGCCTTTTTCAAACTCAAGGTCCGACAGGAAATTGAGCATATTGTAAAACAGGTCGGAGCTCTTGCGTTTGAAATAAGAAAGGTTGGGATCATCTTCGCGGATGGTGTACACGATGTCAAATCCTTTTTCCCATTCATCGATCATTTTGGGAATATAATGCGGCGGGTGCTGCAGGTCGGCATCCATACTGATCACACAATCGCCTTGTGCATGTGCCAGTCCCGCCTTCAGCGCATGCTGGTGCCCGAAGTTGCGCGAAAAGGAAAGGAACTGTACCCGGTCGTCCTGGCGTTGCAGGCGGCGCAATACATCCAGGGTACCATCACGGCTGCCATCGTCTACCACCAGCACCTGGTAAGCATAAGGCAAATCCTCAAACACGGCATGCAGGGTACCTATCAGGCGGTGGATGTTTTCTGCTTCGTTAAAAGCAGGGATTACAATGGATACGTTAGCTTTCATGTACCTGTGGCGATTTAAATTGGTTGGAAGGAGCCAGCAAGAGCTTACCCAGGATGGCAAACCAGATCAGTACGCAGGGAAGGGCTTTCAGGGAATAGGCAGTTATATAGGTTCTTTTGAACTGTTTGGGAAACAGGTCGGTGGGTGAGAGGCTGGTAAGGATGATGGCAAAAGCAAGCAAGGCAACAACCCAGCGATGCTGCCTGTGGTTGTTTTGTACAAACCAAATGCCCACACCTGCCATGGCAATGACATAAGTAGCCGATTCGGCAGAGGAGCTAAAGATGACCACCGAGATCAGCAGCAATGCCAGGTAATGCAGTTGGTACACGGTATTGCCATACAGCTGCCTGCGCAGTAGGGGCAGCAGGGCAAGCAGGCCTGCAGGTGCCAGCAGCCAAAGCCCTGAAAAGTTAAGGTGCCCCGAAATACGGCGTACCATGCCTGGAAAAGAAATATCCTGGCTGATGGACTGTTCCATGCTGGTGTTCAGTTCGTTTTTCTCCGCAAGGCTGGCGTACCAGTCGAAATAGCTCTGCACTACAAAGCGGGGACCTGACAGTAGCATAGGCAGGCAGAAACATACCACGCCCCAGAATACCAACCCCGCCAGGTAACGGACCTTGTTTTTGGAAAAGAGAAAAAATAGCAGCCCTACGACGCCGTACAGTTTCATTAAGGTGCCTGCCACAACGAAAAGTGCCGCCCAGAAATCCTTTTCTTTTCGCACAAGGGTGTACGAAAAAATTATCCAGGATGCTACCAGCGCGTTGGATTGCAGGTTGTGGCTGGCAGTCATATTTTCCACCGCCATAATCAGGAGCAGCCCCAGGAAAGCTTTTTCAGCAACCGGTAATTCTTTTGCTGCCCTGTACAGGCAAAAGGCATTGGTTACAACCCAAAGCACCACACCCAACTGGAGGGGTAACACCGCAAACGGTGCGATGACGATGCTGAAAAATGGCCCATAATGGTTGGTGTCCCAATACTCGGCGGGGTAGGCTGCAAAAAGGTTTTGCTGTTGCAGGGTATGCCAAAACACGCCTTTAAAAATAAGGAAGTTGTTGACCCTTCCCCGGGCCAGTTCGGCAATTACGGCTATGGTAGGCAAAAGGAAAAATAGGAGAACGGGTATGGATACACGTTTTTTACCCTGCCATCCAATAGATTGATACAGTGCCTGCATAAGGTTGGTTGCTTCAATGCTTTGCCATGCCGTTCTCTGATGGGGAAACACGTAAGGCAAATAAAATAAGGTATGTGCAGGTTAAGGATGCTTGGCAAGCTGGTTAGTGGGAGTCGGTTGGGTTTGTACCCTTATGTTTCCAAAAATAAGATAATTGATGAGCAGGAACGCTGAACAAGCCCTGCTTTATTTTAACCTTGATTAACATTCGATTCTTAGCATTAACTATCAGGCAATTACAAATGAGGTAAAAATAGCAGGTAGGGCTTAAGTTCAGGTTTTACTGTAAATGGGTTCAATAAAACACCCGAAACAGGGTAGCAGTTCCGGGTGTTTGATTGAACATTTCAATTTCCGACATCTTCAAGGGCTTCTGCCGTTGCTTCGGCGGAAATGTCGTAGCCCCATTCGGTGTACACACAGGAACCCTTTTGTAGCACCAGCAGCTGTGGCGATTGGTGCTCCACACCGAACTGCGTTGCAATAGCGTCACTCACATCGCGGTGGGCATGGAGGTCCAGAACATGGATGGTTGCTATGCCCGGGATCACCGCATCAGTGCTTTCAAGCCTTTGAAGTACGCCCTTGCTGATGGGGCAGGTAGTGTTGTGTTTTAAAATAACCTGTTTGCTTTCCGATTGACTCAATTCCTTCAGTTGGTCCAGGCTTTCTAATGGAGTTAACTGCATTTTTATTTTTGAAGAAACCAATATTGTTCCAGCTTAAAGCGGCAACCCTGTAAAGTTGTTTTGCCTTGTGATGCATTCACCCCAGCAGCAAAAAATCATTGTTGACCTTTTTTAGCTAGTATCCTGCCGAATGAGCATCCTTTTACGTCATCAGGTGTTCTACTTTTAGTCCCGTTGCTTTCCGCACCTATCTTATTAGAAAACAAAATGCCTCCACTACCTGCTTTATTCTGGCACATTCTTTTACCATAGTTTAAAAGACAATTTTTCACATTATGCGGATGAACACCTTTGGGGTATTGTTCCTGGTGCTTTTTCTGACAACGGGGTTAAAATCCTTGGCGAAAGAGCGGCGGCAGGTTCCTGCACTTACATCCAGGGCTATATTTTCTCCAATAGATTTTGTGCTGACGGAAGCTGATGCTATTATAAGTGTAAACGATGCACTGCCTGGTGGTTCAATACCAGGAAAGCTGCAGGTTTTCCTGGTAACTCTTTTCAAACAGGATGAGCTTGCTTTTGAAAGAGATTATACTAGGGTTCAGCTGGCAATAGGCGCAGCCGCAAGCCAGTTAACGAATAAGCCAAAAGGAAAAAAAGGCGACCAGCAGCAAAAGGAACTTTTGTCTTTTGCAACAAAAGGCAAGTGGTCTTAAATCACTTTAACCGCTAACAAAAAAGGCAACACCGGAGTGTTGCCTTTTTTGTTAGCGGACCTGCTCGTTATCAGATCTTTTTTCCTGTTCCTTTTCCGGGGCCTTAGTGCCATCTGTAAGTGTTGGCTCCAGGTCCTTAGAGGAATCGGTAAAACCTTTCAGTTCCGTCAGTTGGGGGTCGGTTTGTTCCTGCCGGCTTTCGGATTGAATCTCCGGGTTATTGCGGTCTTTGCCGGGTGTTGTTTCCTGGTTCATGATCGTCTTTTTTTATGGTAAAGGGGAAATGAACTTACAAAAATGTGGTTGGGCGATGTCAAAATTGCTAAGGGACAAGGGTACCTTCAATAGAATCGTCCAGGGTTTTGCCCAAGGCTGCACCTACCAGCCTTTTGGCAAATGCAACGGCCTGGTTGTGTTTGGTGTCCCAGTAATAACCATCTTCAGGGGATACTTTGATAACAGTAATCCTGGGATCGTCTATTCCTTCTGTAAACCAGGTTTTCAGAATGGGGTTCCACAGGTCTTTTATTTTCTGCTTGTCGGTGCTGATGGTGGCACTGCCATACAAGCTCAGAAAATCGGAATGGGCCGAGCCCTGGAACAACAGGTGCACCTTTGGATTGTTACTGATTTCCGCGTTTTTGTGGCTGTCGTTGGCGCTCAGGAACCATAAGTTACCTTGTTCATCCACTTCTTGTACCGACATTGGGCGGGTAGCAAAGGGTTGTTGTTCCAGTTTGGTGCAAAAAAAGCAAATGGCGGCTTTGTCTACCAGCTCTTTGATTTTGGCTATTGCTTCGTCCGAGTGCAATGACTCGAAATTGTCTTCAGGTTGATTGCGGTTGATGCTGTCCATTGGATGTGTTTGCCTACAGCCGGCAATTATTGTACCCCTGGCAGGGTAATAATTGACTCAGGCATTTATAACCCTGCAGTGCAACCTAATTACACACCCAGAATAGGCACCCTGTTCGGGCACTGAATCCTTCATTTAGGAAGAAGTCTTGTTACCAGAGGTAGGTTTACACCCGAAGCAAACCTGCCTTGTACAGGGTATTCACCGGCTTATTGTCCCAGAACAGTTCAAAGTCCTCCAGCCCGGCAGCTTCATAATTTGCCTGCACCTGCTGAATGGTCAAGGCCGCTGGATTACCGGGTGCAAGCCTGGGTAGCAATGCCGAAAGCCAGGCACCTTTTTCCGGTTCCACGCTGATGGTATGGGTTGTTCTTTTTGTTGTAAAAGACAGGGACATCACTTCCCAGCTGGCGCCTTTTTTTGTTTTGGTAAACACCTCTGTTTTAGGCAATTTACCCAGGTACACCAATTTGCTATTGGTAGAAAAGTGTAAGTCAGGTTCGGCGATTGCTTTTTGAATGGTATCCGGCGCAACCGAAGTCCTGGGTATTTTAAAGTCAAACCATTTCTGCAAGGGGAAGTCGAAACAGGCGCCATGCATATAGTTCAGCAGCGCTTTTTTCAAACCGTACCCAAAGCTTTCGTGTTCAGCGCCAGTGGGGTCTTGGTGTTCTATGTCGTTATTGGCAAAGCTGCCCACCAGTTCATTGACCTTTTTTACTTTAAACCTGGCTGGCTCCAGCCCAATGGGGCTGTGGGCCGTCATAGTAAACAAATGCCAGTAGGCCGATTGGAGCACCCCGGTTTGGAAAAGCTGCCGGACCATTTCCAGCGAGTCGATGGTTTCCTGCGCTGTTTGGGTGGGAAAGCCATACATGAGATAGGCGTGTACCATGATGCCCGCCTCCGTCAGGTGTTTGCACACTTGGGCAACCTGGGCTACTGTAATGCCTTTGTTGATCAGCGCCAGCAAGCGGTCGGAAGCTACTTCCAATCCACCACTCACCGCTATGCAGCCCGATGCTTTTAGCAGCAGGGCCAAATCGCGGGTAAAGCTTTTTTCAAAACGCACATTTGCCCACCAGCTCACCACCAGTTTACGGCGAATGATCTCCAGGGCCATGGCCTTCATCAGGGCAGGTGGTGCAGCTTCATCCACAAAGTGAAAACCATTCTGACCTGTTTGCGCTATCAGTTCTTCCATGCGGTCCACCAGCAAGGAAGCCGTTATGGGTTCGTAATTCTTAATATAGTCCAGCGAAATATCACAAAAGGTACACTTGCCCCAATAGCACCCATGCGCCATGGTTAGCTTGTTCCAGCGTCCATCACTCCACAGGCTGTGCATGGGGTTGATCACTTCGATTGCTGAAATATATTGATCCAGGTAAAAGTCGCTGTAGTCGGGAGTGCCCACCTGTCCCTGCCGGTAATCGGTACAGGCGCTGTTATTGATATAGGTAACCACGCCATTAACCAGGGTAAAGGTTCGTTTGAGTTCGTGCTGTTCCTTTGTTCCCTGTATATGCGCTACCAGTTGTTCGATGGGCGATTCGCCATCGTCCAGTGTTATATAGTCGTAAAAATCAAAAACCCTGGGATCGCTTAAGGAGCGCAGTTCGGTGTTGGCGAAGCCGCCGCCCATGGCCACCTTAACGCCGGGATAGTTGGTTTTGATCCACTGACCACAACGCAAGGATGTGTACAGATTGCCTGGGAAAGGAACCGATAGGCAAACCAGGGCAGGTTGCACATCTGCCATTTTTTGCGCCAGCAGTTTTAGTAGGATTTCATCCACAAAACTGTATGGCTGTTGCAGGGCGGTATACAATTCATCAAAACTATTTGCCGAGCGGCCCAGGCTTTCCGCATAACGGCTGAAGCCAAAATGTGGGTCGATGGTTTCCTTGATCAGGTCGCTAAGGTCTTCGAGGTAAAGTGTTGCCAGGTGCTTGGCCTGATCCTGCGTGCCCATGGCACCAAAGGCCCATTGGAGGTCATCGAGTTGGGCAAAGCGATCCGCTTCAGGTAAAAAGTCCCGTTTGCAAATGCGGTGCGCCAGGGTTGGCAGCTTACCTTGTAAAAAAAGGATGACATCCTCTATGGTGCCCACATAATCTTCCCGCAGTGCAAGGATCCGTTCTATGTTTTCGCTGTAAGTGCCTTCCTGTTGATCAATGGCGGCAAACAAGCGCTCCAATCCCTGCTTGCTGAATAGGGCAAGGGTAACCTCAATACCTAGGTCGGCCTGGTAAGCGGCAATCCCTTTTGTTTTCAAAAAGCCCTTGAGGTAAGCCGTTGCCGGGTAAGGCGTGTTGAGCTGGGTAAATGGAGGCGTGATCAGGAAAACAGGTGCTGCCAAACGGATGAATTAAGCCGCAAAGGTAGGCTTGGCTTAGTGAAAAAGCGTTTGTGAGCCGTTAAGGTTTAGTGGCAGGCAATTACTGCCCATTCCTATCTAATTATGATTACTGAATAAACAGGCCTTTTTTTTTACCTGTACTCCCCATACACACCCCGCAACACATCAGAAATTTCGCCCAAAGTGCAGTACGCTTCTACGGCTTCAATCACCGCAGGCATCAGGTTGTCGGTACCTAGAGCACATTCCTTGATCCTTAAAAGACAGCGCTCAACGGCAGCAGCATCCCTTTTTGCACGGAGTGCCGCAAGCTTTTGCGACTGGCTTTCCCGGATGCTGTCGTCAATACGAAATACCGGTACATCAGTTTCTTCCGCCACCTGGAACTTGTTCAGGCCCACAATGATCTTCTCACCGCTTTCTATGCCTTGCTGGTACGCGTATGCGCTTCTGGCGATCTCGTCCTGCATAAAACCTGCTTCGATTGCAGCTACGGCGCCGCCCATTGCATCAATTTGGGCCATCAGCGCGGTTGCCTTTTGCACTACTTCTGCAGTCAGGTTTTCTACAAAATATGAACCTGCAAGCGGGTCCACCGTATCGGGGGCGCCACTTTCAAATGCTACTATTTGCTGGGTGCGGAGTGCAATCCGGGCCGCTGCTTCAGTGGGCAGGCTGAGCGCTTCGTCGTAGCCATTGGTATGTAGGCTTTGAGTGCCGCCCAGCACAGCCGCAAGGGTTTGAATGGTGACCCGGGCAATGTTATTCAAGGGCTGTTGCGCCGTTAGGGTACTGCCCCCGGTTTGGGTGTGAAAACGCAGCATCATTGCTTTGGGGTCGGTGGCACCCAGGTCTTTCATGATCTCCGCCCACATACGGCGGGCAGCGCGGAACTTTGCTATCTCTTCAAACAGGTTGTTGTGGGCATTGAAGAAAAAGGAGAGGCGTTTGCCAAAAACATTGATGTCTAAGCCTTTATTTAAAGCCGCTGCTACATAGGCTTTCCCATTGGCAAGGGTAAAAGCCACTTCCTGGACAGCTGTGCTGCCTGCCTCACGGATATGGTAACCTGAAATAGAGATGGTATTCCATTTCGGTAGTTCCTTGCTGCACCATGCAAAAATGTCGGTGATGATGCGCATGCTGGGTTTGGGTGGGTAGATATAGGTGCCACGGGCAGCATATTCCTTCAGGATGTCATTCTGGATGGTACCCGTTATTTGCCTCAGGTCGGCGCCCTGCTTTTTTGCAAGAGCCACGTAAAAGGAGAGGAGGATAAATGCCGTGGCATTTATGGTCATCGATGTACTGACTTCCTCCAGTTTAATGCCCTGAAAAAGGGCTTCCATATCTTCCAGCGAATCGATGGCAACCCCTACTTTTCCAACTTCTCCTTCCGATAACGCATGATCGCTGTCGTACCCTATTTGCGTGGGCAGGTCAAAGGCAACGCTTAAACCCATTACCCCCTGCTGCAGCAGGTAATGGTACCGTTTATTGCTTTCTTCTGCGGTGCTAAAACCTGCATACTGCCGCATGGTCCACAGGCGGCCCCGGTACATGTCGGGTTGCACACCGCGGGTGTACGGGTATTGCCCTGGCGCTTCTTCTTGTGCTCCATTGGTGGAGGCAGGAAGATCCTTGCTGTTGTAAACAGGCTTTATTTCAAAACCGGAATCATTATACAGGGGTTTGGACATAAGGACAAGGTTTGTAAGTGATTGCTGAATTGTAAGTGATTAGGGATTGGTTACTGGTCATTCCTCACTAATTACTCTTCGTTCATCACTCCTTTCATAAAACAAACTTCTGGAAACAATTACCGCATCAGCTTTTTGGCTTCAAAGTTCAGCGCATCTAACACGATGGTGTGGAGCGCTTTTTCCTGTTGGGCCATTACCACTTCCAAGACCTGCTTGCTGAGGTCTGATCCCCGCGCATCGGCAGGGAGAATGCTGGCAATTTGGTTAATGATCAGCATATTCTGGTCGCGGAGGTTCCGGATTGCGTCCCAGGCTGCAGCACTTACATATACCTGCTGGGAGGCATTGTATTCATATTCCTGGCGGATATTATCCAGCAACACGGCCTGCATTTCCGGGGCCGATGCACCTGGAATATTCAGCCTGCTCACCAGGTTGGGTAAAGATATCCTTTCAGCCAAAAGCACCAGCCTTTCATATGCCTGCAATTGCAGGGGCGTGGCATCGTATTTTTCTGTGGGTACAGGTGCTGGCTTTGCTGCGGCCTTACGTGCGGTAAGAAAAGCGGTAAGGGAAATGACCAGGGCAACAACTGCAATAAGTATGGCGATGATCGGTGTGTCCATATCTTGGATTAAGGAGGCAAATGTAAGCTTCCCAAACAATGCAACAGGTTGATCTTTTGTTGTGCAGGAAACAGGTTGTTTGTGCCCCGGCTGTTCGTGCTAAAAAGCCAAACATTTTTATGACATTCAAAACAATACACAAAGGTAAATTTGCAACATGGAAACAACGATTCAGGCACCCGTAAGCTTTACCGAAGGCGCACTAGCAGAACTGAAGCGCCTGATGAGCGAACCTGGTTTTGATACCGAAAATACATTGCGTGTAGGCGTAAAAGGGGGCGGTTGCTCCGGTATGTCTTACGTGCTGGGTTTTGATAAAAAGACAGAAAAGGATAATGAGTACGCCTTTGATGGGGTTCCTTTCGTAATGGAAAAGGCCCATGAAATGTACCTGTTTGGTATGCAGATCGACTGGCAGGGTGGACTTAACAGCCGCGGTTTTACTTTTAAAAACCCCAATGCCAGCACTACCTGCGGCTGCGGCACTTCCTTCGCTGTATAATAGCGCAAGAGCTGCCTGCCAAACGGCAAACGTGAACGCCCTGTTATCGAAGCCCGGGTTTATAATGCAAATAACAAGGCCGGGAATGTTCCCGGCCTTGTTATTTGCTACCTATACTTAACGATCCGGAAGTGAAGTGGCGACCCAACTTATTTTGCTCAGGTGGGTTTACAACTGCATCACTTCCCTCGGCTTAAGTGACAGCATCCAGCAGCTTCTTTTCGCCCACAATCCATACCACATCTCCTTGTTCAAAAACCATTGCTGATTCGGGATTCAATAAACGAACACCATTGCGTTCAATTCCTACCACCAGGCCATTGGTTGCGCTGCGTAAACCTGATTCCCGGATGGTTTTACCCAATAACCTGGACTCCAGTTCAATGGTGAACTTATCCAGTTCCATTTCGATTTCCCGGTAAGCGGCAGCAATCTTTTTATCAGGCCGGAGTACCGCATTCAGTTTCTTTTCCTGTGCATCGGTGCAAATCACATACAGTTTGTCGCAGGGAAATATGCGTTCGTCCCGCTGAGGCACCACAATGGTCATTTGCCCCCTCCTGATCATGGCCACGTTGATGCCGATGTGTTCGCGCCAACGCAGTTCTTCAAGTGTTTTGCCAGCAAGGGCAGTTTCAGGAGGAATTTCAAATGTGGTGAGGTGCGCATCCCAGGGTGCGAGGGCTACATTCCGGTGGCTTTCGGCTTCCTTCAAGTCTTCCAGTTGCTGCTGCAACTCCCGGTCATTCAGGTTGGCAATAAAACGGGTTTCCAGCCGGTCGTACAAAGCCTGGATCCTGCCCCTGAATGCGATGAATAAACCCATGAGTACCATGGCCGATATGGCTGCAACCACCGTATCAAAATACCGGTTCAGTACATAGAGAATAAAGAACAGGGCCAATGCAAGTTTCAGTCCCCGCATTATCCATATTGGGCCCTTATACCGCTGCTGGCTGAAGATGCGGGCAAATGCCTCGGTTTGTTCGTTGCGCACAGTAAGACCCCAAAGAAACGGGGACATCAAAACAAGGGTTAGTCCTGCTGCAGAAACCGCACCCATCCTGGCTTCCAGGTTCCGGTTTACAAAGGGCAGGAACATGGTATCGGAGAGGTAAAGTATGGCAATCAGCAATACCGAAAACACAATGATATTGGTAACAAAAGTACGCACCACCAATTGCCAGTCGCTGGCTGCCGAGATGGTTTGCGCCTGGGCACTGTAGCGGGTCATCGATTCTTTGAGCTTTTCGGGCAGCTGCCGTTCCAGTTTAAAAAACAAGGGGGTGCTCCACTGGACCATATAAGGGGTGGCAAAAGTGGTAATACCAGAAACCGCCACAATTACAGGGTAAAGAAAGGGTGCGGTAACACCGAGCGTATTGCCCAGTGCAGCGATAATAAAAGAGAATTCGCCAATGGGTGCCTGGCTCATACCGGTTTGCAGGGACACCTTCAGGGTATTACCCGAAACAAATGCCCCAACACCGGTGGTTAGTACCTTACCCACCAGGCATACAGCGGTGATCAGCAGGATGGGCCCCAGGTGTTGGCTTACAATGCTGAAGTCGATCAGCATGCCTACAGAAACAAAAAAGATAGCGCCAAACAAATCCTTCACGGGGCTGATCAGGTGCTCGATCTTTTCGGCCTTGGTTGTTTCGGCAAGGAGGGATCCCATGATAAATGCGCCAAGGGCGGGAGAGAAGCCGGCTTCGGAAGCCAGGAAAACCATCATCAGGCACATGGCCAGCGATACGATCAGGAGCAGTTCATCCGTCAGCAGGTTGCGGGCCATTTTCAGCAGGGTTGGAATAAAAAAGATCCCGCCTACAAACCACAGGACCAGGAAGAACGCAAGCTTTAAAATGGACATGCCGGTTTCCGCACTCAGGAAAGATTGGGTGGTGGCAAATGTGCTCAGTAAAACCAGCAGGGCAATGGCAATAATGTCTTCAACTATAAGGATCCCGAACACCAGGGTCGCAAACTTTTTTTTCTTCAAACCCAATTCATCAATGGCTTTGATAATGATGGTGGTGGAAGAAATGGAAAGCATGGCGCCGAGGAAGATGGCATCCATTTGGCTCCAGCCCATCAGCTTGGCAGCAGCATAACCCAGCACAGCCATGCCAATAGCCTGCGTAAGGGCCGATATCGAGGCTGAGCCGCCAACCTGCACCAATTTCTTAAAGCTGAATTCAAGACCCAGGCTGAAGAGCAGGAAAATCACCCCGATCTCGGCCCACTCCTGCACATTGTGCACCTCCAGTATCGAAGGTGTGAATTTGAAATTGGGACTTACCAGGATGCCGGCAAGAATATAACCCAGCACGGCAGGTTGTTTGAGCTTTCGAAAAAGCAGGGTCATTACTGCAGCAGCACCCAGGATCAGGGCAAGGTCTGTAATTAAGGGTGGCAGATGGTTCATGGTATACCTTTTAGTTAGCCACAAAAAGGCTAATGCTTGAAAAAGAGATGCGAGCCCTGCCGCAATGGGCTACATAAAAGCCGGGAATAAATGTGTAACGCTACCGATAATGGTAAGGCAGCAATCCGATGGCAGGGGTTGTTTCAAAAATAAGGCAAATGACTCCGGCATACACTTGCAAATCAAATATTTAAGAAAAACAAAAAGCTCCTGCAGGGCAGGAGCTTTTTTTATGATCAGGACATGATTCTTAATTAAGACTTCGCAACAGCGGGCTGCTTAGCGGCAGGTTCTGCTACCTTGTCCTCGCTGCCCAGGGCTTTTTTACTACCCAGGTCCACCAGTACAGGTGCGGCAACGAATACCGAAGAGTAAATACCCACCAGTACACCAATCAACATGGCGAAGGCAAAACCGCGGGTTACTTCACCACCTACCAGGAAGAGGATCAGGATGGTAAGGAACACGGTCAGCGAGGTCATAATGGTACGGCTCAGGGTATCGTTGATTGCCCGGTTGATGATTTCACCTTTGGGGGCACCAATCATCTGTCGGCTGTATTCGCGGATACGGTCAAAGATTACCACGGTATCGTTCATCGAAAAACCAATCACCGTAAGAATGGCCGCAATAAAGTGCTGGTCAATTTCAAGCGGGAAAGGCACAACATCTTTCAGGAACGAGAACACGATCAGGGTTACCAGTACGTCGTGCAGCAGGGCTACAATGGTACCTAGGGAATAACGCCAGTCGCGGAAACGAATGAAGATGTAAATCGCAATGATCAGTACCGACCAGAAGGTGGCCCACTGTGCACCCGCTTTCAGGTCATCGGAAATGGTAGGCAACACCTTGGTGCGGCCAACCAGGTTCTCATCGTCAAACTGCTGGTAGGTTTGTGCTTTTACATGGTTGCGCAAACCGGTAAACAGGGTGTTTTCAACCAGCGAGTCGGCGTTGCCAGCATTATCATCAATGCGGTAAGCAGTGGTAATATCCAGTTGGTTGGCACCCCCGATGGTTTTGATCACGGGGCTTTCACCAAACACTTTTTCGAGATCGGCCCGTACGTTTTCAACATTTGCAGCCTGGTCGAACTTAACGATGTAAGAACGGCCGCCTTTGAATTCCACACCATAGTCGAAGCCATGGATAAAGGAAGCAATACCCAGCACCAGCACTACTACAGAGATGATGTAAGCGATTTTACGCTTTTCGATGAACTTGTAGTTGGCATGTTTGAAGATGCGGCGGGAAATAGGGGTAAAGTATTCCAGGTGACGCTTCTTGTTGGTAAAAATGTCGCTCACCCAACGGCTTACTGCAATACCGCAGAACAGCGATAGCAGCAGACCCAGGATCTGGGTGGTAGCGAAACCTTTTACAGGTCCCAAACCAAATGAGAACAGGATGATGGCGGTAAGGAGGGTGGTGATGTGACCATCCAGTACCGGCGGCAGCGAACGGCGGTAACCGTCGTTGATGGCCTGCTGGTAGTTTTTGCCACGGGTCAGTTCTTCCTTGATGCGCTCATATATCAGTACGTTGGTATCTACAGCCATACCGATGGTGAGTACCAAACCGGCAATACCAGGAGCGGTAAGGGTAGCACCCAAACCGGTCAGTACACCGATGGTAAACAGCAGGTTAAGAATCAGGGCAATGTTGGCAACCCAACCGCTGGTGTTGTAGTAAACCAGCATCAGGATGAAAATCACTGCAAAAGAGATCACGAAAGACCAGATACCACCCTGGATAGCGTCGGCACCAAGGGTAGGTCCCACCACTTGCTCTGCAACAATCTTAGCGGGAGCGGGCAGCTTACCGGCCTTCAGGATATTGGCCAGGTCTGTGCTTTCCTCGGGTGTAAACGAACCGGAAATGGAAGAACTGCCCCCTTCAATGGCGTCGTTTACGCGGGGTGCTGAGTAAACAATATTATCCAGAACAATGGCGATGAACTTACCCTTGTTGGCACGGGTAAGGTTGGCCCAGGTGCGTGCACCTGCAGCGTTCATCTTCATCGTTACTTCGGGTTGGTTGGTGGTGGGGTTAAAGTCGGCACGTGCCTCAATAACCGCTTCACCTTCCAGGGGCGCCTTTTCGTTACCCTTTGTTTTCAGGGCATACAGGGCTACGAAGTTATTTTTCTTATTCTGCTCGCCTGTTTCAGGTATGCCATAGGCCCACTGAATATCGGCGGGGAAATTAGCCGCTATTGCAGGGTTTTGCAGGTAAGTGCGCACAATTCCGGTATCGCGGATGGCTACCAAACCTACCTGGCCATTGTCAACAGCCTGTCCGGTTTGGGGGTTTACCATGAAGGAGATATACTGCCACAGCGTTTTGCGGGCCGTGTCGGTATTGTTTTTAGCTGCGGTGGCAGGCTGTTGCTGCTTCAGGGCATCAGACAGTTTTACACCCGTATCTGCTTTTGCAGTAGCTGCAGCAGTATCGGTTGCGGCTATAGCGGTGGTGTCTGCTGCAGGGTTTGCTGTGGTATCGGCAACAGGAGCGCTTTTGCCACCCATTACCGTGTTAAAAGCTTCATCGGCTTTACCAATAGAAGTGCCCAGTTCCGAGATATTGTACACTTCCCAAAACTGCAGGTTGGCCGAGCTCTGGAGGTATTTACGTACCCGCTCCTGGTCTTGCACGCCAGGCAGTTCCACATTGATCACGCCACGGGCCGGGTCGGGGTTGATGTTGGGCTGGGCCACACCAAACTGGTCGATACGGGTGCGCAGTACACGGAACGTGCGGTTGAAAGCCTCGGTAGCTTCCTTGCGGATTTCAGTAACTACGGCATCATCCGATGCATTGATCTTGATGTTTTCGTTGCTGCTGTTGGCAAACAGGGCAGCCAGGCGACCATTGGGTGCCAGCTTCTTGTATTCCTCAACAAAGAGGGTTACATAGTCGGCATTGCTGTTGGCCTTGCGGGCATTGGCATTGTCCAGTGCCTTCAGAAAGTTGGGGTCCTTGGAGTTGTTGCTCATAGAGCGCAGCAAACCCGAAAGCTCTACTTCCATGGTCACGTTAATACCGCCCTGAAGGTCAAGACCCAGGTTCAGTTCGTTTTCTTTAGCCTGCTGGTAGGTAATCGCTCCCTGTATGCCGTAGTGAACGGTTTCATCTTTGGTGCTGTCCAAAAGGCGGCGGAGCCGCTCTTTGTAAGCAAGTTCTTTGGTGGCAGCGTCGGCGTTAGAAAGATTGGCAGCAACATAGCTATTGGCCTGTGCTTCCAATTTGCGTTCATGGCTGCGTACAACCCAGGTAAACGAAAGCTCGTAAAAGGAGTACAGGATTAAGAGAATGGTGAAAAAGCGGACTAGGCCCTTTAATTGCATACACGGAAATTTAAACGGAGGGCAAATATAGACTTTTCAACCTATAAAAATCCGTAAAATATACACTACTGCACAGGGCTGAAAGGGCCATGCAATAAGCCTTTCAAACGACCGGTTCCCTTTTATCCACAGGAAAAAGCAAGGCAGAAAGAACGCAAGTTGGCCGGTGTTTTCCCTATAAAATTTTGCCCGGATGGGGCAGGAGTGCAGCAAATTTTGGATCGCTCCATTGGCTAAGAGGAACTTTCTCCTTGTTCTCCAGGTATTGTTTCAATTTTTTAAGACAAGAAAGGTTTAACCCTTGAAAAGTATTACCTGCAACGAAGACCTTTTTAGGCTTTCCGCCACGTTTCATGGTTTTAATGGGTTTGTTTAAAAAACCTTCCTTAATCTTCAATGAAATAAAATTTATTAGTTAGGGTACTGCAAAATCTTCAAGGAAAGAGGGAATCGCTTAAATTCGCGACACAAAATTTTTCTCCATGGTATTAGCATCGCGGCTACAAAGATTCAACGAGCCCGAAACTTTGAAAATGGCCAAATTGGGTAGGGAACTGCGTGCCCAGGGCCACGACGTGATTGACCTGAGTGTTGGTGAACCCGATTTCGACGTTCCCGACCATATTCAGGAAGCCGCGAAAAAAGCCATCGACGACAACTGGAGCCACTACACACCTGTTGCCGGCTATCCCGACCTGCGGGAAGCAGTTTGCACCAAGCTGAAGCGGGACAACAACCTGGATTACAAAGCCGAAAACATCGTGGTGAGCACCGGTGCCAAGCAAAGCCTGGCAAATATTATCATGGCGCTGGTGGATGAAGGTGATGAGGTTGTTATTCCTACGCCTTACTGGGTCACTTATGCCGCGCTGGTACAACTTTGCCAGGGTAAAGTGGTGGAAATCAAAACCGACCTCGAATGCGGGTATAAGATCACGCCTGCACAACTGGAAGCTGCTATTACTCCCAGGACAAAAGTGTTCATGTTCTCTTCGCCCTGCAACCCCAGCGGCGCGGTGTACAGCACCGAGGAACTGGAAGGCCTGGCTGAGGTATTTCGCAAATATCCCAACATTGCAATCATCTCCGACGAGATCTACGAATACATTACTTATGGACAAAAGCCGGTGAGCATTGCCTCGCTGGAAGGCATGAAGGACCGTACCATTATTGTAAATGGTTTGTCTAAGGGATTTGCCATGACTGGCTGGCGGATTGGTTATATCGCTGCTCCTGTTGCCATTGCAAAAGCTTGCGAAAAGATTCAGGGACAGGTTACCAGCGGTACCAACTCGGTAGCACAGCGTGCCGCCATTATAGCCCTTACTGCACCCTTGGATGCTTCAGAAGCTATGGTGAAAGAATTTGCCGTGCGCCGCAAACGCATCGTTGAGCTGCTGCTCCAGATTGATGGTGTAGCCCTTGCAGAACCTGATGGAGCTTTCTACGCTTTCCCCCGCGTAGACAAGTTTTTTGGTAAAAAAGCCGAAGATGGTTCTGTAATCAGCAATAGCGATGACTTGTGTATGTACCTGCTCAACACCGCACATGTTTCCACCGTTACCGGTTCTGCTTTCGGCAATCCGGAGTGCATCCGTCTTTCCTTTGCTAACAGCCTGGGCAATATCGAAAAGGCTGTAGGCCGGATCAAGGAAGCACTGGCTAAATTGAACTAAGGATTTCTTTAAAAATAGAAAAGGGCTGACCTGCGGGTTAGCCTTTTTTGTTGGTAAGAGTATGGGAACGCGGATGGAACGGATTGGACGGATTAATGAATATCCGTTGTCATCCGTCCAATCCGTCTAATCCGTGTTCCCATCCAAACTTTTTTGAAGCAACCGCTCGTGCAATGCCAGCACCTGCGGAATAATCAGCGATTGTTCATCGTTTTGTATCACGTAATCGCACAACCGCATCTTCATATCGGCATCAATCTGCCTTGCCATACGTGCCAGCACTTCTTCGCGGGTAGCACCATCGCGCTGCATCACCCGGTGTATGCGTAAAGCTTTTGGCGTTTGTACACCTATTACATAATCGAGGCCGGCAACGGAACCACTTTCAAATAGCAAGGCGGCTTCTTTAATCACGTAGTGGGCAGTTTGGCCTTTCATCCACGCTTCCGCATCGCGTATGGTGGGCGGGTGCACCAGTCTGTTGAGCAGTTCCAGCTTGGCGGGGTCGCCGAAAACATAGGAGGCCAATTTCTGCCGGTCCAGCATTTCATTTTGATAGATGTCGTTCCCAAAATGCATTTTCAGGTTTGCCTTCAGTTCTGGATCTGTATGGTACAACCTTTTGGATGCAGAATCGGCATAGTATACCGGCACGCCGAGCAGTTCAAAGATTTTTGCAACTGTTGTTTTACCCGAACCAATACCGCCTGTAAGACCGATTTTAAGCACCACGATAATTTGGAGGTGAAAGGAATGGCTGGAAAGTTAAGTAAAGGATTATTCAACAAACATTCAGGGACAATAAAGCAGGTGCATCCACCATGCTGGGCCCTCTTGCAGCCACTTAGTTCATGCTGAAATTTTGATACGGATAAAATTAAAAAGGGGAGCTGTAAACTCCCCTTAATGTATTGATCCCAGTAGATCCTGGTTATTTCTTTTCAGCTACACCAGTTTTATTCAGCTGCTGGCTCCATTCCAGGGAGATGGCGCTTTTTTCAATTTTCAGGTAAGAGCCGGGGTTGATTTCCAGGGAAATGGTACCGTCTTCGTTTACCGCGTTGATGCGGCCATGGATGCCTGCGATGGTAACCACACGGTCGCCTTTCTGCAGGTTATCGATAAAGGATTTTTGGGTTTTAGCCTTTTTTGCCTGCGGGCGGATAAAAAACAGCCAGAATACCACGATCATCAAACCAAGGAAGATGAACTGGAAACCACCACCACCGGCAGGAGCCTGTAAGAGATACATGTTCATGAAATGAATTTAAATGTGCGGCAAAACTAAGGGAATGTGACAATTAGCTAATTCGTTAATGTGCTAATGTGCTAAAAAGGGCAGCCTTGCCAACGGCAGCACTTTAGCACAATAGCAAATTCCTACTCCATCACCTCCACCCTAAAATTCAATTGGTGGTAAGCGCTTCCCGACGTATTGGCATCAACAGAAATTACTTTGCGGTGTTCACCTGCACTTTGGTTATTGCTGTCAAACTTACCTTTTATGGTTCCTTCAGCGCCAGGTGCTAAGGGTGCTTCAGGCTTGTCGGCCACAGTACAACCACAGCCAGGGCGCACACTTTGTATCACCAGTGGTTTGTTGCCCGTATTCTTAAAACGCCAGGCGATTTCCACCACCTGCCCTTTCTTTACTTTGCCCAAGTCCTGATAGGTGGAGTCCAGCCATTGGATGGAGGTATAATTGGCCGTATCTGCTAAGGCATTGGCGTTTGTGGTGCTGGTACCCGCGCCGGAAGCAGCATCGTTCTGGCCACAGGCCACCAGGAGGGTTGCAAGGGTAGAAATGATCAGTAAGGGTTTCATAAGTCTCAAAACTATAGAAACAAAACGGGCTGGTAAACAGAAAACCCCACCGTTAACGAAACGATGGGGTTTTCAGGAAAAGCTAAGCTCTTTAAGGCTTATGCCTTTTTGTATTCGGTCTTATTCAGTTTACCGCTTTGCACCAGCTCTTTGTGGATATTGTCCAAAATGCCATTGACAAACTGGCCGCTCTGGGCAGTACTGTATTCTTTGGCCAGGTCAATGTATTCGTTGATGGTAACCTTTGGCGGAATGGTTTCAAAATACAGCAGTTCGGCTACGCCCATTTTCATCAGGATCATATCCAGAACGGCAATCCTTTCCGCATCCCAGTTTTTAAGTTTGGGGTGGATATAAGATTCCAGGTGTTCTCTCTTTTCCAGAACGGATGTGAGCAGCCCTTTGGCAAACAACCATTTGTCGGGCGCAATGATGGTGCGGAAATCAATGCTGCCGGGTTTTGCCAGGTACAACTGGAACAGCTGGATCACCATGTCCCCATCATCGTCCCAGTTCATAAACTGTTCTTCAATATGAGAGAGGAAGTTTTCGCTGGGCAGCATCAGGGTTTCCCACACAAACTGCACGATGGCCTTTTCGTCTTCTTTGTTGCGTTCAGGAGCGGCAATATAAGTCTGGTACTGCGCTGTTTCCACCAGTTGCTGGTAGGTGCGGCGTACCAGGTCTTTATCGACGCGGAGGGCTACTTTCTCAGCATCGCGTGCTGTCACATAAGAAGTATCTTCCTTGATGCGCCACAGCACTTCGTTACCAGCAATTTTGGTGTTCACATTCAGATCCTCGGTGGAAGGGAGGTGCTTGGAGGCACGCTGGTGGGCATCTGTTTCGGCGTACTGTAAAGTCTGGGAAAGAAACTCGATCAGGTAGATCAGCAACTCACGCGACTGGTCGAAATGTTTTTGCAACAGTCTAACCGGTTCACCAGGCTTCATTTCTGTTTCAAGGGTATCCAACGTATACAAAGTCTGCATCACTTTTACCCTGATATTTCTTCTGCTGATCATAATACAAGGAACTATTTGAGCCGGCGAAGATAGGAAAGATGGGGCAGATAGGCGGTTCCTGCTTCGCCCGGCGATTAAATAAGGCATACCGCTTATGGCTATCCAACTTTTGCTCAGTCGAATTTCACCTTGGTGGCGATAAGGGTAATACAAAGCCCCATCAGGGCGATGAAAGTAAAGGAGAGCCGGAGGGAGGAAAGCCCTGCCAGCACACCAATAAGTGGCGGCCCAAACAGGAATCCCAAAAAGCCAATGGAAGAAACGGCTGCCAGGGCCATGCCGGCAGTCATTGTTTTGGAGCGCCCCGCAGCACTATATACCAAGGGTACAATAGAGGAAACGCCAAAGCCCACCAGGAAAAAACCTGCCATTGCAGGCAGGAGCGTGGGAAAGACTACCGATATGATCAGACCCGTAGCCGTGAGCATGCCACTAACCTGCAAAGTGCGGCGCAATCCAAAGCGGGTGGAGAACCAGTCGGCAATAAAACGGCCGGTGGCCATGGTACACATAAATATGGTATAGCCTGCGCCAATCCAAGCCTTTTCGGCCTGTACTACTTTTTGGAAATAGATACCACTCCAATCAAACATGGCGCCTTCGCAGATCATGGAACAAAAAGTAATCAGGCCCAATTTCAGCAGTGCCTGGTCGGGTTTCACAAACAATTTCTGGCTGGTAGCACCGGCATTTACATCTTCTTTCAAAGTGTACCGGTAGGTGAGGGCAAGCGTCAGCAGGATGATGCCCAGGATGATAAAAAAATGCTCGTAAGGCAGTACGCCATTTCCAATCATATAAGAACCAACGGCGGCTGCCGTAAACCCTGCCACGCTCCACATGCCATGAAAAGATGCCATTACCGTACGCTGGTAAATGGCTTCAACACCTACAGCTTGCGTATTAATTGAAATATTGGATAAGTTGCCCGCAACGCCAAATAAAAGGAGTACGCCAATAAGCTGCCATTTTGTAGCGGCTGCACCCAGCATCAGGAGTATCAGGGAATAAATGGCGAGGGCAGTAGTGGCCACAGTGCGGCTGCCCAGTTTAGATACAATGTAGCCTGCAAAAGGCAGGGAGAACATGGAACCAACAGGCAGGGCAAAGAGTACCAGCCCAAGCTCCGATTCGTTTAAGCCCAAAGCCTGCTGAATGCTTGGAATGCGGCTTGCCCAGGAGGCAAAGCATAGTCCTTGTAAAAAGAAAAGTACGCCTACGGCAACCCGGTAAGAACGGCGGCTGTCGCTAAACCTTAGTGCAAAATCTGTCATTGAAACTTGTTGGCGGTGCAAAGTTAACCCCTGTGCCGCAGCATAGGGGTTTTAGCAGGTTGAAATATCCGTGCTACCGTTTGCACTTATGCCCGAATTTTTGGTGGTACAATCATGCCTTACAACAGGTGCAGGCATCGGGAATATTTTAAAATAACCCTGTTTTATTGGTTGTTGGTACTGGAATCCCTTTTCCCGGAAGTGTCTTTACGAATGGAAGAATAACCACTGCCCACACCGGTTGCTTCCTGTCCTGTAGGTGTTGCCTGTTGTCCGGTGTTCCAATTATAGTTCCGGCGGTGGTTCAATCCTGCTTTCTTTTGCTTGTTTTTTTTCGTTTTGCCTTCACTGCTGTGCGTAGGTCCGTTTGTACTGTTGCTGCCTGTGGTTTGCGCCTGCACTGAAATTGCCGAGCCGCCCAACAGGAGTAATAAAATCATTAGCTGCTTCATAGGTTTTGTATTAAGTATTTGAATTAGTGGTGCAAAGGGGTTGCCAAAAACGAAAATGGAACAACAAAAAAGGCAGGGGTTGCATGACAAAAAGTGAAATTTTGACATTTTGCCGGTAAAAAATTTCAGTTGTTGCAAACGGCAAACAGGGCTAAACTGCCGAAAACTGCTATTTTTTCCGTTTCACCGCCAATGGCACACATTTCGCCTATCTTCGGCCGCCTGACAACGATACGTCAGGTTATAATTTCACTAAAACCAAAAATTCATACACGTATGGCTAACAAACTGAATGTTACCCCTCTGCATGACAGAGTGATTGTGAAGCCGGCTGCTGCAGAAGAAAAAACTGCCGGTGGTATCATCATCCCCGATACTGCTAAAGAGAAGCCCCAGCGCGGTGTTGTGATCGCTGCCGGTCCCGGCAAAAAAGACGAGCCTGTAACAGTGAAAGAAGGCGATACTGTATTGTATGGCAAATACGCCGGTACCGAGATCTCCATTGAAGGGGCTGATTACCTCATCATGCGTGAGAGCGATATCCTGGCAATCGTTTAAGCTGCAAGCCAAAAGCTGCAAGCTACAAGAACCTGAAAACGCTGCTAGCAGCTCGAAGCTGATAGCTAGTAGCTCAACTTAAACCTCAAATAACACAAACCTCATATGGCAAAACAACTGTTTTTCGAAACTGATGCCCGCAATAAGATGAAGCGTGGCGTTGACGTACTGGCCAACGCTGTGAAGGTTACCCTCGGGCCTAAAGGCCGCAACGTGGTAATTGAAAAGAAATTTGGTGCTCCCTCTGTAACTAAAGATGGTGTGAGCGTAGCCAAAGAAGTAGAACTGGAAGACGCCATCGAGAACATGGGCGCCCAGATGGTGAAGGAAGTTGCTTCCAAAACCGCTGACATTGCTGGTGACGGTACCACTACCGCTACCGTGCTGGCCCAGGCCATCATCACCGAAGGTCTGAAAAACGTAGCTGCCGGTGCCAACCCCATGGACCTGAAGCGTGGTATCGACAAAGCCGTTCGTGCTGTAGTTGAAAACCTGCGTGCACAGTCGCAGACTGTAGGCAACGACAACAAGAAGATCGAGCAGGTGGCTACCATCTCTGCCAACAACGACAACGAGATCGGTAAGCTGATCGCCGTTGCGATGGAAAAAGTTTCCAAAGACGGTGTGATCACCATCGAAGAAGCCAAAGGCATTGAAACTACCGTTGATGTAGTTGAAGGTATGCAGTTCGACCGCGGTTATATCTCTCCTTACTTTGTTACCAACAGCGAGAAGATGGAAGCCGAACTGGACAATCCTTATATCATGATCTATGATAAGAAGGTGAGCTCCATGAAGGACATCCTCCACATCCTGGAGAAAGTAGCCCAGCAAGGTGCACCCCTGCTGATCATCGCTGAAGACCTCGAAGGTGAAGCACTGGCTACTTTGGTAGTAAACAAACTCCGTGGTACCCTGAAGGTTGCTGCCGTTAAAGCCCCCGGCTTTGGCGACCGCCGCAAGGAAATGCTCCAGGACATCGCGATCCTTACCAAGGGTATCGTTATCTCCGAAGAGCAGGGTTACAAACTGGAGAATGCCGACATCACTTACTTGGGCCGTGCCGAGCGTGTAGTGATCGACAAGGACAACACTACTGTAGTAGGTGGCCGTGGCGAAAAAGAAGGCATCCAGGCTCGTATCAACCAGATCAAATCCCAGATCGAGAATACTACTTCCGACTACGACCGCGAGAAGCTCCAAGAGCGTCTGGCTAAGTTGAGCGGCGGTGTGGCCGTACTGAATGTAGGTGCCGCTACCGAAGTAGAAATGAAAGAGAAAAAAGACCGCGTTGACGACGCCCTGCACGCTACCCGCGCTGCGGTAGAAGAAGGTATCGTTCCCGGTGGTGGTGTTGCTTACGTTCGTGCTATTGAAGCACTGGGCAATGTTGACACCCTGAACAACGATGAAGCTACCGGTGTACAGATCGTTCGCCGCTCGCTGGAAGAGCCCCTGCGTCAGATTGTTGAAAACTGCGGTATCGAAGGTTCCGTAGTGGTTAACAAAGTACGCGAAGGCGCTGGTGATTATGGCTTCAACGCCCGCACCGAGGTTTACGAAAACCTGATCGGCGCCGGTGTTATCGATCCTACCAAGGTTAGCCGCATCGCGCTGGAGAACGCCGCTTCTATTGCCGGTATGCTCCTCACCACTGAGTGCGTGATTGCCGACAAACCCGAACCTAAGGCTGCTGCTGGCGCTCCTGCCGGTATGCCTGGTGGTATGGGTATGGATTATTAATCCAACCACAAGGTGCTCTAACGGGGCATCGGTACAATACAGCCCCTTTTTCAAAGACCTGGTCAATGAGAAAGGGGCTTTTGTTTTTACAAAAATTGTAAAGGGTTGAAAACTGGGGGCTTTATTCAGGCAGCAGGAGCGGAGCTCCATTTAGGAGCAGCAGAATAATTTTGACTGGCTCTTGCACTTTCCAAATGCTTAATTGCAGTCTTGCCCATTCAGGCCAAATGAAAACTGAAGCGTGGATTTAACCAGATCACATTTCCATAATCTTTAAACCAAATAGTCATGTTACAACTGATGATTACCCGTTTGCGTTTGATATGGAATGAACTATTTCGAAAACCAGCCCGAGGTTTGGACGACGACAATCCTTTTTTGATTTTGTAGTATAGGAATTACAAAAAGGTTCTATATTAGTGGCTGTCCTAATCTCAAGTAAAATCCCAATCCTACCACGCCTGTTAATCTTCCTGGAGAAAAACCTTGGTATCCTGGCCGGGAAGTTTAATCCCCAGAGGTTATTCGGGCTGAAGCCATATGGTTGTTTTCAAAAAATTAAAACCCTGCAAGTCTTGCGGGGTTTTACATTTCAAGCAATTACTTAATACCCAATACTCGTGTTGAAGTTTTATTTATCGGGAACATAATTTTCCCAAGTTGGTTTTGGCAGGCATATTGCCTGAAAAGGAGCAAACCATACGTTGTTATGAAAACTAAGATCCTATCTTTTTGCGCAGCAGCCCTGATGCTTGCTACCGCAGCCAACGCCCAGCGTGGCGCCCAAATCCGTGCCGGTGTTAACCTTGCCAACATCTCCGTAAACGATGAAGGCGGTGTAAACAGTGCTAATAATCTTACCTCGTTCCAGGTAGGTGTGCTCACCGATATTCCGCTTGCAGGCATTGTACACTTGCAACCCGGTCTTATTTATTCCGGTAAAGGTTCCAAGGTGCAAAGGGGAGAAGAGGGCGAACTGGGCTATTACAAGGCTACAGTTAATCCCTACTACCTCGAGATCCCTGCAACCGTTCTGTTGAAAATCCCATTATCCCAAAACAGCCGCTTTATTGCCGGTGCTGGTCCTTACCTGGGCATTGGTGTGAATGGGAAAAGGAAAATCGAGTCTGCTATTCTTAATACGGAGCGTAGCATTAAGTTCTCGAACGACGATCCTACCACCTTTAACGAAGATGAAGGTGCGGCATTGGGTGTATTGCGCCGTTTCGATTATGGCTTTAATTCCACAGTAGGTATTGAAGGCAAATCCCTGGTGCTGAGTGCCAACTATGGTTATGGCTTAGCCAAACTGCAAAGTGGCACCGACAATGGCGCGGATAACAATAACAAAAACAGGGTACTCAGCTTTACTGTTGGCTTCAAGTTCTAAGGACCTGCAGCAACTAAAAGGAGAACTTCCGGCAAAAGCCTGGCAACATAAAGTTGCCGGGCTTTTGTATAACAATCTGTATCTATACATCAAAGCCTTGGGTTCAAAGGGCATTTCCCGATCTTTGCACCATGCAATGGAGAAAATGGATGGCGGCGCTTTCTGCCGTTTTACTGATCGGATTCGCTTTTTTGCCCTGGGTTCATTTGGATACCAATAATCTTACCCTTACGGGGGTAAATGATATGGGCCTGAACTACGGCCCTCGTGGAAAAGGACATATTTACTTTGCCGTTCTATGCCTGGCCATGATCCTTATCGGCCGCAATTGGAGTATGCTGATTGCCATTGTTGTAGCTGTGATCAATGTGGCTTTTGCAGGCTCCCATATATATGTGTACCGCTGTATGGCGGGCGATTGTCCCGAAAAACTCTACGGGCTTTACCTGGCTATGGCTGCCTCCCTTTCGCTTTTGCTGTTCCTCATGTATTCGCCTGTAAGGCCTGGCAATGACAACAGTTAGCCTGAAACCATTTTACACATAAAACAAAAGACCGGCACTTCGCCGGTCTTTTGTTTTATGTCAGTACCTCAAGGCTTTTGCTGATGATTGCCAGGCACTCGTCTATTTGGTCCTGTGTGATAATTAACGGCGGCGCCAGCCGGATCTTATCGCCATGGGTAGGCTTGGCCAGCAACCCATTTTCTTTAAGTTTCAAGCAAAGTTTCCAGGCGGCTTCTTTGTCGGGGTGGTTGATCACTATTGCGTTGAGCAGCCCCTTTCCGCGCACCAGTTTTATATACGGTGATTGCAATGCTTCCAGTCCTGCCCTGAAATAAGCGCCCAGGCGTTCCGCATTGGCAGCCATTTGTTCGTCCTGTAAAACCTGCAAGGATACAATGGCTACTGCGCAGGCCAGTGGGTTGCCGCCATAGGTAGAACCGTGTTCACCTGGGCCAATGGTGAGCATGATGGAATCATCGGCAAGCACGCAGCTGACCGGCAGCACGCCACCGCTCAGTGCTTTACCCAGGATCAGCATGTCGGGTCGTACACCTTCATGGTCGCAGGCCAGCATTTTGCCTGTGCGACAAAGACCGGTTTGTATTTCGTCCGCTATAAATAATACGTTGGCCTGTTCGCACATTTGTTTTGCGCCAGCCAGGTAACCCTCGTCCGGTACCACTACGCCTGCTTCACCCTGGATGGGCTCCACCAGGAAACCTGCAACCGATTCATCTTTCAGGGCTTTTTTAAGAGCATCAAGGTCGTTGTAGGGTATTTGGATAAAGCCGGGCATAAAAGGTCCGAAGTCGCGGAAAGAGGAGGGATCTGTACTAAAGGAAACAATGGTGCTGGTGCGGCCATGGAAATTTTCGGAGCACACAATGATTTTTGCAGCTCCGGGTGCAATGCCTTTAACCCGGTAACCCCAGCGGCGGCAAAGTTTCAATGCGGTTTCAACGGCTTCGGCGCCACTGTTCATGGGCAGCACCTTTTGATAGCCAAAATATTCGGTAATGTATTTGGAAAACTCACCCAGCAGGTTGCTGTGGAATGCCCGGCTGGTGAGCGTGAGCCGCTGTGCCTGCTGCACCAGGGCATCAATTATGCGTGGATGGCAGTGACCCTGGTTTACGGCCGAATAGCCACTTAGGAAATCGAAATAGCGTTTGCCTTCAACATCCCAAAGAAAAACGCCGGATCCTTTTTCCAGTACCACGGGCAAGGGATGATAGTTGTGGGCACCGTATTGTTCTTCAAGCTGAAGGTAATAGGGGGTGTCGTGAATAGCAGCGATAGTAGCCATAAACAAAGTTTAAGCTGTTAGAAAGAATGTGTTTACACAACCGGCACGCTGATGAAGCGAGCATAGCCTGAAAAGGTAAACCAGTAAAATAGGAGTAGAGTGAATAGTGGCAGTTACTGAACGGAACGTCAGTGGTTGAGGAGGTCCAAATTCTGTGCAAGAAAAACAGATGCTGCCAAGGGTTAATCTTTGTAGCGGCAATTTATGCAAAAAGAAGCAAATAGGCTTCTTTGCCAACGCGACCAATAAAAAGGCGCCTTTAAGGGCGCCCTGCAAGTTGGTTATTTACCGTTGTAAATTACACCGGTGGTTGGTGTCTCGTACAATTCAATCCGGCTCAACTGCGGCACCAGCGGGTTCAGGCGGTTCCAGATCCAAATGGTAATGTTTTCGGCTGTGGGGTTTTCCAGACCTGGAATATCATTGATAAGTTTATGGTCCAGTTGGTCTATAAGCGGCGCAATGGCATCTTTCAGTTCCTTGAAGTCCATGATCCAGCCGTAATGAGGATGCACTTCACCTGCTACAAATACTTTAAGCTTGTAGGTATGACCATGCATGTTTTTGCATTTATGACCTTCCGGTACATTGGGCAGGAAGTGGGCTGAATCAAATGAGAACTCCTTATAAATTTCCATAGCGGCTGCAAAAATAGCCAGTGATTGCCAGGATTTGGAAAGGATTTGTATGATACTCGTTAAAAAGTTTAACCCGCAGTCCTGATCAAAGGGCTCCTTTCCAGGTAAAATAATGGTCCGGGAAAGCGGGCATGTTGTTACTTGCTGCCTTGAATAAGCCATAAACCGTAGAGCCTGTTCCAGACATGGCCGCATAGCTCGCACCTGCAGTATAGAGTTGTTGCTGAATAGCAGCAATTTCGGGATGAGCTGCAAAAACAGGTGCTTCGAAATCATTCAACAATCTGTCTTTCCATTCCTCCACGGGAAGGGCAATGATTTCTTCAAGGTTTGGATGCTGCCGGCCCTGTTGCAATTGGCCAAAGGCCCAACCGGTAGCTACATGAATGCGGGGATTGACCAGTACCAAGTCGTATCCGCTTAAGTTTAGCGCTATTGGTTTCATCTGCTCGCCCCTGCCGGTAGCATAACAAGGCTTGTTGAGGATAAAAAAAGGACAATCGCTACCCAGTTGCAGGGCAAGGGTAACCAGTTCTGTTTCAGTAAGTCCCAGGTTAAACTTACGGTTGAGCAACAGGAGCATAAAGGCACCGTCGGCCGACCCGCCACCCAGTCCTGCACCGGAAGGAATTACCTTATGCAGGTGCGCCTGTATGCCGGGAAGCTGTGGGAAGCGTTGTTGTAATAGCCGGTAAGCTTTTACGCAGATATTGTCTTCTGCATGTGCATCGATGGTGATGCCGGTTACGGTTAGGTGGCACTGGCCGACCCCGCTTTGGATTATTTCCAAAGCATCCGTTAATTGAACAGGAAGAAAAATGGTTTCCAGGTTGTGGAAACCATCAGGTCTTTTGTCCTTTATGTGTAAACCGAGGTTGATCTTGCAATTGGGGAAAAATACCAAGAACTGCAGATTTCTAGGATTAAAAATGAATTTTGTGACCTTGCGGCCACTCGCTTAGAACCTATTCGAGGTAAGACCTAACATCATAAATGGAAACACCCTTGTATACTACTGAAGAATTTGCTGCAAAACTCAGTCGCACTCTACCAGACCTAAACAAGGAAACCAGAAAGGCCTAGGTTCGTACAAATTACTTCCACTCACACAAATCAGCGGTTCCGGCTATTGATCTCATCGCGTATGGCAATGGCCTTGATATAATCCTCCTGCTCCAGCACTTCGTTCAGCAGCTTGTTCAGGGCTTCCAAAGAAAGGGACTTAAGGTCCTCTTTGTCGCCGCTGCTTTGCTCAACAGCACTGCCACCTTCGCGGCGCTTGCGGGCAGAAGCGGTATCTTCCATGAGGATGCCCGCACTGTCGAGGATGTTTTCGTAAGTATAAACAGGACAACCAAAGCGCACGGCAAGTGCCAGCGCATCGGAAGTACGGCTGTCAATTTCAATGGTATCGTTATCGGAGGTGCAAACCAGTTTGGAATAAAAAATGCCTTCCTGCAGGTCGGTGATCACCACCTCGTGCAGTTCAATATTGAAGGCATTCATGAAATTCTTCATCAGGTCGTGGGTAAGCGGGCGGCTGGGTTGCATTTTTTCCAATGCCACGGCAATAGCCTGTGCTTCAAAGCCTCCGATCACAATGGGTAGTCTTCTTAATCCGTTCACTTCTCCCAATACCACAGCATAAGAGTGTGTTTGGGTAATGCTGTGCGATAGGGCCACAATTTCCAGTTCTATTTTCTTCATATCTAGAAGCTAATATATCAGTATTTATGTGCTTTGGAGGCGTACAAACCTACGTTATTATACATAAATAAAAATGCCACCCCAATATGTAGGGGTGGCATGTTATGGAAAAGCTTAAGCTACTCCTTTAACTTTTTTTACCGCTTCGGTGAATTTGGGGAGTATTTCAAACACATCGCCCACAATTCCGTAATCGGCTGCTTTAAAGAATGGCGCTTCAGGGTCTTTATTAATAACCACAATCACCTTGGAGCGGTTTACACCTGCCAGGTGCTGTATGGCTCCCGAAATGCCAGCGGCTACATAAAGGTTGGGGGCAATTGCCACACCGGTTTGTCCTACGTGCTCGCTGTGCGGGCGCCAATGTGCATCTGCTACAGGACGGCTGCAGGCAAGGGCTGCATCCAGTGCGGTGGCAAGCTCCTCCACAATTCCCCAGTTTTCGGGTCCCTTAAGGCCACGGCCGGCACTTACTACAACCTCCGCTTCCGACAGGGTGACTTTACCACTCGACTTGTCCTTGCTGATCACCCTGGTTTTGGGTGCCGGCACATCTACATTCAGGCTGGCAACTTCTGCCGTGCCGGTGCCTGTTGTAATGGTAAAGGCATTTACATTCAGGGCAATCACCTTGCGCTCTGTAGTAACGGCCACGTTGGCAAAAGCCTTTCCCGAAAACACGTTCTTTTTAACTACAAAACCATTGCTGGTATCTGGCAGGGAAACGGCACCGGAAACCAGGCCTGCTTTCAACCGCACCGAAAGGGCGGGCGCCAGGGCCTTTCCGCTGGTGTTATTGGAAAAAACGAGAACCTGTGCACCGGTTTGGTCGGCAACCTGCGCTAACACTTTTGTATAAACCTGTGCATCAAAATGATCGAGGTTGGTATGCTGGAGGTGATACACTTTTTGTACCCCGTGCTGGCCCAAAGCCGAAAGGTCTTCGGCTACATTGCCCAGCAATACGCCTTCGGCAGTGGTACCCAGCTGGGCTGCCAGTTGTGCACCATAAGAAATGGCTTCGCGGGAAGCTTTTTTAATCATCCCGCTGGTATGATCGATGAATATGAGAACGCTCATGGAAAAAAGTTAATTAGCTAATTAGCCAATGTGCTAATTTGCTAAATGGAAAAATTTTGTTTAGAGTGCTTGTAAAGAACTGCATGCTTAATTAGCACATTAGCTAATTATCCTCTTAGCTAATTCCTTAGATCACTCTTGCCTCTTCGTGCAGCAAGCGCACCAGTTCTTCAACATTGTCGGCTGATAACAATTTAACACCAGCCTTAGCGGGCGGCATGCCAAACTCAGCCACCAGGGTGAGGGGCTCAGCAGCTACCGGCTCCGTTACTTTCAGGGGTTTGGTGCGGGCAGCCATGATGCCGCGCATATTGGGGATGCGGGCTTCTGCCATACCTTTCTGGCAACCTACCACAACGGGCAGGGATACTTCTACGGTTTCTTCGCCCCCTTCAATTTCGCGCTTTACAGTTGCGGTGCTGCCTTCCACGTTCAGGCCTGTAGCAAGGGCTACATAGGGGAAATCGAGCAGTTCGGCAACCATGCCGCCAATAGCGCCATTGTTGTAGTCGATGGTTTCCTTTCCGGTAAGCACCAGGTCGTAGCCGCCACTGCGGACAACTTCAGCAATTTGTGCCGCAACAAAATAAGAATCGGTGGGATCGGCATTTACACGGATGGCTTCATCGCCACCCAGCGCCAGTGCTTTGCGGATGATAGGCTCCGAATCGGTGCCGCCTACATGCAACAGGTGGATGGTGATGGCCGGGTTTGCCTCTTTCAGTTCAATGGCGCGCACCAGGGCATACCATTCGTCGTAGGGGTTGATGATCCACTGAACACCCGCTTCGGCAAATTTCGTGTTGTTATCCGTGAAGGCTATTTTTGCCGTCGTGTCTGGGGTTTTGCTGATGCAAACCAATATTTTCATGAACTCAAAGTTTTTTATTTAGTTGTTTAAACAACTAATATATAAAAAATATTCGGGTAAATGTAAACCGAAAATGGGGTTTACCACAAATCAACAATGGATAGAATTGCAAGGTTGCAGGAATTTTTAGTTGCCAATCCGGCCGACAGTTTTGTACAACACGCACTGGCACTGGAATACGTCAAACTGGGAGAGGAGTCGAAAGCGCGGGCACTTTTTGAAAATATCCTGGCAGCGGATGAAAACTATATTGGCAGTTATTACCACCTGGCCAAATTGCTGGAGCGCATACAGGAAACAGAGGCAGCCATTGCCGTGTATGAAAAAGGCATGGAAAGATCAAAGGCAGCAGGCGACAACCATGCTTACAGTGAATTGCGTTCCGCTTACGAAGACCTAACATTTTAATTTTGTTTCAGCCGCTTTCCCAACGTTTTCTTCATTACACCAGGGATCATCACCTTGCACTGGCGAACTGCCGGTTGTTGGTAGCCGTTAGTGGTGGTCTCGATTCCGTAGTGCTTTGTCACCTGCTGCAGGAACTACATGTTCCTTTCGCCATTGCTCATTGCCATTTTGGATTACGTGCCGCCGAAAGCGACCGTGATGCAGCATTTGTAGCCGACCTGGCGAAAGAGTTGAGCGTGCCTTTTTTCATCCGGCATTTTGATACCAATGAATTTGCTGCAGCAAACAGGTGTTCAATCCAGGAAGCTGCCCGCACCTTGCGGTATAACTGGTTCCAGGAACTGCTTGCAGATGAAGCAAACTGGCACTTGCACCTGTCCGCTGTAGCAACGGCACACCACCTCGATGATAATATTGAAACGGTGGTGATGAACTTCTTTAAAGGCACCGGTATCAGCGGGCTGCGGGGCATACTGCCAATACAAGGCAAGCTGGTGCGGCCCCTGCTTTTTGCCCGCCGATCTGAACTGGCCGAATATGCGGCCAGCCACAAATTGAGTTGGGTGGAAGACAGCAGCAATGCAGAAACCAAGTATACCCGCAATTTCTTCAGGCACGAAGTACTGCCCCTGGTGCAGCAAAAATTTCCGCAGGCCATGGAGAATATGGCAGCCAATATCCAACGTTTTTCAGAAGTTGAAATTTTGTACCAACAGGCCCTGCATCAGCATCTTAAAGGCTTGTGTGTGTACAAAGGATCAGAAGTGCATGTACCGGTGCTGAAGCTTGCTAAAACGGTTCCGCTGGAAACCGTAGCCTTTGAACTGTTGAAGGCATATGGGTTTAGTGCCCAGCAAACAGGATCAGTACTGCACTTGCTGGACAGTGAATCGGGTCGCTATGTGCAATCGGCCACCCACCAGGTGGTACGGCACCGGCGCTGGCTGGTAATTGCACCGCTTCAATTGGAAGAGTCCAGCCTGGTACTTATAGAACAGGACCTGGAAAAGGTAAATTTTGGGACCAGAGTACTTTTACTGGAGCAAGTTGCGGTTCCATCTAATTTGAAAACCGCTGCCGACACTGCACTGGTTGACTTCCATAAACTTAAGTTTCCCCTCGTGCTGCGCAAATGGAAGGCAGGCGACTATTTCTATCCGCTTGGATTGGGAAAAAAGAAGAAAGTTAGCCGCCTGCTGATAGACCTAAAGCTTTCAAAAACTGAAAAAGAGCAGGTATATGTGCTTGAATCAGGCAATAAAATTGTGTGGGTTGTTGGCCATCGCCTAGACGACCGATTCAAAATAGGCCCTGCAACCCGGCAGGCCTACCGGGTGCAGCTTAACGGCTGAAATAAGCCTGTACACTTTCCACGAAATAGTTGAGTACCGGGAAACCTCCGGCATATCCAGCAACAATGGTAAAAGCCAGCCCGTACAATGCTCCCCATAGGTGGGCCGAATGGTTGATGCCCGAATTACCCCTTCTGTCCATATAGGCTGTAAGCAGGAGGTACAGGGGACCAAACAAAAACCCGGGGATGCCAATGGGTATAAAGAACATCCCGATTTTGGCATCAGGCATCAGCAAGAGACCGGCAAACATTACCGCACTTACTGCCCCGGATGCACCCAGGCTCCGGTACCCTGCATCATGCTTGTGGCGGTTGTAGGTGGGCAGCAGTGAGGCAACCAAAGCAGTAACATACATCAGGAGGTAAATCCATTTTCCAATTACTCCGAATATCTGAATGAACACCGACTCGACCAGGCTGCCAAAAGAGTACAGTGCCCACATATTGAAAAAGAGGTGAAAAATTTCGGCATGTATGAGGCCGCAGGTGATAAAGCGGTACCACTGGCCATTCCTGCTTATGGCAGGCGGGTAAAATATAAAGTCATTGGTGATCTTTTCATTGCTGAATGCAGTAAAGGAAATAATACTCGTAATAATAACAATGATCAGTGTTATGGATAGCATGCTTTGTTGAAATTTGTCTTTTGAAAATAGGTCCTGTCAATTTTGCGGTAGCAATTCGACTGCTACGTTTCGTGCTTCGCTCTTCGTTTTTTCAGCTATTTATGGTGGTATTTTTCATTTCTGTTGATGGTACAGGCCCGGTAAATCTGCTCGGCTAAGATAAGCCGCACCAATTGGTGTGGAAAAGTAAGATCGGAAAGTGACCACAGGTGGTTTGCTCTTTTCCATACCTGTTCATCCAGCCCAAAAGCACCGCCAATAAGAAATACTACCTGTCTTACGCTTTCGTTAGCCCTTTGCTGAAGAAAGCGGGCCAGCCCTTCGGAGTTAAAACCTTTACCCCGCTCATCTAGCGCCACCAGGTAGTCGTCGGGTCGCAGCGCCTGCAAAATGATCTCTGCTTCTTTTTTCTTCAGGTCGGCTTCCAGCAGGAGGCCGGCGTTCTTGGGAGGCGCAATCACCTGCCATTCCACAGGGTAGTACTTACCGATGCGTTTGGTAAAGTCGTCGATACCTGCTTTCACATACCCCTCGTGTGCCTTTCCAATGGACCACATGCTGATCTTCATCCTGCGAAAATAGGTTAGCCGGGCAAACTGCTTTACTCACCCCATCAATATTGGGGAAATGGGCCGCGGCAAACCATTTGTATGTGATGGCGCGTAAGCCTTTCCAGTATTTGGGAAGGGCAATCAAAAAGAAAACATGAAACATCATGCTTTATTTTTCCTGTGCGGCATCACCTGTATAGCCCTTGCCACCTGCTCGGGAACAACGGCACCGCAACAACCAGCCATGGTTGTGCCCAGGGGCGATTCGGTAAAAGTGCCTGCCAGCAGCCGCTATCACAAACCTGGATTGCTGCGACAGTTCTTCATTGGCGGGAATTACCGAAAGGAGTGGGGCACCCCTGTAACGATGCCCGTACTGCATCTTGCAACCACCGGTTTGGCTATTAAGGAACTGGGTGGCGGACAGCAAACCAAATCACTGAAACTGAAAGATGCCCGGGGATTGGAGTGGGCCTTGCGTACCGTTGACAAGGACGTTGAAAAAGCCTTGCCGGAGAAATTGCGTAATACCCTTGCAGAAAAAATAGTCCAGGACCTGATTTCTGCTGCCAATCCATATGCGCCCTTGGTGGTGGCCCAACTGGCCAAGGCCGTGCAGGTTCCGGCCCCTGATCCCAAGCTTTACTTTGTTCCCGATGACCCTGCCTTTGGCGAATACCGGAAAATATTCGCCAATCAGATCTGTTACCTGGAACTGCGCGATCCAACCCTTGACGCAACCGAGTCGCGGAACTCGGAGTACCTGCTGACGCAAATGGCGCAGGACAATAAAGTACTGATCATGCAGGAAGAGGTGCTGCGGGGAAGGTTGCTGGACATGCTGATTGCCGATTGGGACCGGCATGCCGACCAGTGGCGCTGGGGTAGCGTGGACTCGGCTGGCGCAAAATATTTTTATGCCATTCCACGCGATCGTGACCAGGCGTTTTTTACGGCTACAGGACTGATCCCAAGGGTTGGCAAAGCGGTAGCCATGCAGCATCTCAACTGGTATAAACAGGATATGCGCGGTTTGGACAAATTAAATTATAAAAGTAGGGAATTTGACCGTATTTACCTTAACGAGCTTGACCGGCAAGACTGGCAAAGGATCATCAATGAAGTGGTGCAAAACTGGAATGATGGGGTAATTGAGGCTGCAGTAGCTAAACTGCCTCCACCTGTTTTGTCCATCAGCGGTAAGGAAATAACCCAGAAGCTTAAGGGCCGGAGGGATGATATGTTAAAAAGTGTACTTCAGTACTACGGCCAGTTGGCTACTGAAGTACAGGTTTGGGGTTCCAAAGATGCTGAGTTGTTCGAGGTTAGTAATGACGGCGACAAGGTAAGGGTGCAGGTTTATGTTATGGGACCAAAGCAACAAAAAGGCTTACTGCGCTACGACCGCCTGTTTGACCCTTCTGAAACTAAGGCGCTGCACCTGGATGGATTGGGTGGTGCCGACCGCTTTGAGGTAAAAGAATACCAGGGGCGGAAGCCAAAGCTTTACCTGTATGGCGACAAAGAGGATGCGGTATTTGCAGTCCCCAAAAACGGTGGAGTCGAATTCCATTCCGCTAATAAAAACCGAACAACTGGTATGGTGCTCCGTAAAGAGCAGAAAAACTAATTCTTTTAGCAAGTTATAGCACTTATATTTGTGTCCACTTGTTCTTACCAGTTTGAATAAAGTGGGTTAGTTGTTTTGGCCCTGCCATTTATGGCGGGGCTTTTACATGCCTGAACGTTGCGTAAGGGAAGCCCACCGCCCTGTTAAATATTGTTGTTAAGGTTGACTTTGCTCAATTGGGCAAAACAGTTTTGCCTCCAACTTTGCCTAAACCCTAAAGTTGACTGGATATTATTGTGCTACAATAAATTCCAATTACCTAAAAAAGGGTGGATTAGAAAAAAGGGGGTTACAAGGAAAAATGATCTAAAGTTTGGTCCAACCAAGATTTGCACCTTTCTGTAGGTATGCTATTGCATGTTCCGGTAAAAACTCCAATGTTCCCTTCCATATTAAAATGCTGTTCCATGCTACTCGAAATTGACGACTGGCGTTCAGTAAGCGACCTTCAGTATCGCTTTAATAAATGTTTTCCAAACCTCCACCTGCAGGTTTTTGATGCCGTAAAAAAAGAGGAACTTCCGCTCAGTGGCGAATACCACCTGGAGCAGGTTCGCAGAAAACATGAACCGGGTGTGTTCAATATAAAGTCCTGGTTTACTGCCAGTGAAGTGGCCCACCAACTTAAACAGGAATTTGGACTGAACGTACGGGTAGTTTTGCTGGACAGCCAAACCGAAGTTTGGCGGCCTTCGTTTAATTCCATGACTTTGCTGGCGCTAAACAACCTGGGTGTAAACAGGCATGCCCAACTCAAAAAGGAAGAACAGGAAGAGTTGGGCGGGTGGTAAATGGAGCTGCGCGGCAAAGTTTGAAACAGGAGAACCGGTAGAACATCTCTAAATTAAATAGGGGAGATGCAACCTGTTCTCCATAACCTTTCGTCCTTTGGATTGCTGCAATATGTTCCGTTTCCGAATACTTATCTTTATTACCTTTTTAGCCAATTCCCTTGCTGCCCAGCAGGTGCAAGCTCGCTTTGCTACCCAGGTGGCCATGACACCCGTTGCTGCCAAGGCCGCAGAAATCACGCAAGGACTGGTCACCGAAAGGGAAAAAGTGACTGCACTTTTTCATTGGGTAACAGGGAATATCAGTTATAAAGTAGCGTCCCGTATCTCAGTAACACCGGCCTGGCGGGTTCGGTCCCTGGCAGAGGAAGATACCAGCAGTGTATTAAAACCCCTGGATGAACGGGTGGCAGAAAACGTTCTGGCCAAAAGGGAAGCTGTTTGTGATGGCTATGCCCGCCTGTTCAAAACGCTTTGCCAATATGCAGGCATAAAGGCCGAAGTGGTTACGGGCTATGCCCGTGGCAGCAGCAACCGGGGTTTTCGTTCCAACCATTCCTGGAATGCGGTAATGATCGAAAACAATTGGTACTTAGTAGATGCTACCTGGGCGGCAGGTTATGTGGGCTATTTTGGCGACACCTTTATCCGCAGCTAC
This sequence comes from Cnuella takakiae, assembly GCF_001953305.1. GTDB lineage: Bacteria > Bacteroidota > Bacteroidia > Chitinophagales > Chitinophagaceae > Flavisolibacter > Flavisolibacter takakiae. Next base: position 3,383,873 of record NZ_MTFE01000010.1, on the reverse strand, counting down.
GATAACCGTTACTTCCTTGCAGCCCCCCAGCAATTTATTGAAGACCATTACCCCGAAGATCCTTTCTGGACCTTGCTGCCCCAATTGCAGCAATTACCTGAATTTAACCGAAGTCCCTTCCGCCATTCAGGTTATGTGCGGCAGCATATTATTGGGTATGCACCCTACGAAGGTATTCTTGAGGCAGAGGTAGGCGATACCCTGCACTTTGAACTGGAATCAAATATGCCGGGCTACCCAATAGAAATCTGGGACCGGCCCTTTGGCGATCCCCGGTTGCATACAGGACCGGTGTGGCGCAATTACCCGGAGCAGCCTTTTCAGGCTTCGGGAAGAAAGGTGAAACTATCTTACGTGGTACAAACACCCGAAATCCGCTGGCTGTACGTGGTATATGGAGGAGAAAGTATCCTGCAGTACCGTCTGCAGGTAAAGCCATCCCCTGTTGCAGGTACCGCAAAATAATAGCGGGAACTATTTCCCGCTATTATTTGAAGGCTTAGCCTTATACCGTCTGGAGTTCAGATTCCTCAATGAGTTTTTCGATTTCCAGTTCGTTTAGTTCCGAGCACATTTTGCAGAGCTCGATAAAAGCTTCCAGATCATCGTGGTGAATGGCAAAGCGGGACAATTTAAAGGTCTCGTAGGGCTTACAGGTTTCATCCAGTGGCTTTTCATACAGGGTACATCCCTGTATCCCGCCTTGGTTGGGATGAAAGTAAACATGGGTAATCCGGTATTGATCATCCTTTTTAACCCACTTGTCAGCAGGTATTTCAGCAGGTCTTCCTTCGTCGTTGATGCAAATGCAGGGTACCATTTTTTATCCTTTGGCCTGCAAAGATAAGCCCCCATTGATTTTTCCGTTCGGGTAACTTGGATCTTAATAGCATTCCCATATCAATCATATATTGAGTTTACCTGCTTCTCCTTGTTACTTAAGCAAAAAATTGCGGAGTATCGGCAACAGGGCTATTGGCCTGGTAAAGCAATAGTTGTTTTTGTTAAGGAATGTATGAAAAGGATGGGGTGAACATTTGACAAAATTGTTTGAAAGAAACATAAAAGCTTTTGGCTTGATTGTTTGGCAGGATAGGAAAACGTAAACAATGCAAACACTTTCCATTTCCAAGGAATTTCCAGTTTCCCCCGAAAGGCTGTACGAAGCATGGACCAGCCCGGAAGATTTAAAACAATGGTGGCATCCAATGGGCAACCAGTTGGTTTCGGTTGAAAACAATGTACAGGAAGGCGGCAAGGTGCAATACCTGTTTAATACCGGTACCACTACCGAAAACATAGAGATCAGCGGCACATACGAGCACGTGGAACCCAATAAGGCTTTGGATTACAGCTGGATCTGGCACCTGCCGCATCAGCCCGTAGGCAATGGTGATTATAAGCTGCACATCCGTTTTGAACCTGCCGGCTCAGGTAGTCGGCTGGAAGTCCAGCAGGAAAATTTCGGCAGCGAAGAAGCAGTACAACCCCACCGGGAAGGATGGGAAAAATCGCTGGAGGAATTAAAGACTTACTTGAGCGGCAAATCGTAAAGCTTTAATTCCATAAAAATAGGGTTGCCCAATAAACGGCTCATGTTTTACCAACTAGTGCCGTTTATTGGGCAACCCATATTACATGCACTTGCCTGTTAAGCATAAAGCTGGGCCACCAGGTGCCCATACTTTTCCAGGATTTGCCTCCGTTTGAGTTTCAGGGTATGCGTTAGTTCACCTGTTTCAATGGTCCATTCCGAGGGCAAGAGCAGGAACTTCTTGACCTGTTCCACCGGGTTGAAGTGCTGGTTAAACTGCTGCACTTCCTTTTGAATGATCTTGTGAATCGCTTCATCTTTTACGGCAACATCATTTCCAGGGTAAGACTGGCCTTTTGCCGCGTACCATTCTTTAATGGCATTGAATGCCGGAACAATCAGGGCAGAAACAAACTTTTCACCCGCCCCGGTGACCATCATTTGTTCTATCCAGCGACTTTGTACCATGCTGTTTTCAATGGGTTGGGGCGCCACATATTTGCCGCCGCTGGTTTTAAACAGTTCTTTTTTGCGGTCGGTAATTTTCAGAAATTTCCCTTCTTCCAGTACTGCTATATCACCCGTATACAACCATCCATCCCGCAGCACTTCGGCCGTTTGGTCAGGTTTTTTATAGTAACCCATCATTACATTAGCGCCCTTTATCAGCAGCTCGCCATCCGCAGCAAAGTCCACTTCTATATTTTCCAAGGGAGGGCCTACGGTACCAAATTTCCGGCCTTTGGCAGGGTAGCGGTTGCCGCTTACAACAGGTGCGGCTTCCGTCAGGCCGTACCCTTCCATGATGACAATCCCAGCTGCCGAAAAGGAACGGAGCAGTTTTACCTGGCAGGCTGCAGCCCCGGTAATAACTGCTTTAACCCTGCCACCCATTGCTGCACGCCATTTATTAAAAATTAGTTTATCGGCAAGTGCCAGTTGTGCCCGATAAGTAAGCGGTAAAGATGTATTGATCTCGTATTGCTCCGCCAACCTTACCGACCAGTCAAACAAGTTTTTTTTGATTCCCGTTAGCTGGGCGCCCTTGCTCAAAATGGTTTCATATACCTTTTCCAGTAAGCGCGGCACCGTGGTGAACAATACCGGTTGCACATACCTAAGGTCTTCGGCAATGGTAGCGGTGCTTTGGGCATAGTACACCGACGCACCCGAGTAGAAGTACAGGTAATTGGCACAACGTTCAAAGGCGTGGTTCAGGGGCAGAAAACTGAGCACTTTGTCACCCTCAATGCCTACATCGGCAACGAGCGGATGGCAGCTAATCACATCACTTAAAATGTTCCGGTGCGAAAGCATTACACCTTTGGGCGTTCCCGTAGTGCCAGAAGTATAAATGATGGTAGCCAAATCTGTGGGTTGGATACTGCGGCTGATATCCTGAACGGCCGCTATATCCGCAGGTGTATGTTTCTCCAGCAGGTACTGCCAGTGGCGAAAGCTACCTGTTTTTTCAAAAGTATAAATGGACTTCAGGCCGGGCAGCATGGGCATGAGTGCGGCTGCTTTTTGCGCCAGCACATTGTTTTCAACAAAAAGAATGGATACGCCTGCATGGTCGAGAATATACTGTAGTTCTGCTGCATGAACAGTAGGGTAAATGGGCACGAGTACGGCACCAGCCTGTTGCACAGCCAGGTCCAGGATGATCCATTCGGGTCTGTTGCCGCTGATAACCGCTACTTTATTGCGACCTTCTGAAGTGCCGTCCTGCCAGCCAATGCCGCAATGGTGGAAAGCCGCTGCAAGCTGTTGCGCAGTATCTTTTACTTCCTGCGTAGCGTACCGGCGCCACGAGCCCTCTTCAACAGCGGCCAGCATATCGGGCAGCGGAAACCTGGCCAGTTGATAATCAACCAGGTCAAATAAACGGGTGGGTTCACTGTAGGCCATAAGTCCTTTCTCCAATTCAATAAATAGAAATATACAGGCCAGCCTTGTAGCAGCAGGCAATAAAAAAGGGAGCAGCCTTTGCTGCCCCCTCTGTACAGTTACAAAACCGTAAGGTCCTGAAACTGTTTGGGCTGTTGCTCTGAAAGAATAAAACGAAAAACGAATGAAACAATAAGAAAACAGCCTTTATGAAAATGGAGCAACCCGTGTGCCAAAATATTTAGGTTTTGGAAAAATCGGGTTGCAATGTTGGGTGGTAACGGCGCTTTTTACGGGCGAGGTATTTTTCGCGGATGACTTCGGACATGGGCTTTTGGTGCACCTTGCTTTCCACCCACGAAATCACATCGAGGTAGGCAAAAGAGCGGGTTTCAAAACGGTTTTTTTCCAGGTGTTTGATCTTTTGCAGGAACGCTTCCATTTCGGGCTTCAACTGCCGGCGCGACAGGTGGAATGAGGAGCGCAAAAACCGGAACATCTCCTCTTCAACAACTGTCAGGTTTTTCATCTTGGCCATAAACCGGTACACCGACTTGGTAAGCGACTCGATGATGTCGAAATTGCCCAACTCGTAATGCGCCATCAGGTGAAGCAGCCTCGAGTAACATTGCAGATCGGTTCGAAGGTCTACATTATCGTTGATGATCCTTTGCAGGTAATCGATGGATGTGCTGTAATCGCCCGAGCCAAAATAAAGGCTGGCAATTTTGTAGTTAAACACCAGGATCCGGTGCGTGTCAAGGAACAGGCTGTACTCCGACAGCTTTTCCTCAAGCAGGGGAACCAGTTCCAAACCTTCCTTGAAGCTGCCCTGCATAAAATGCTTGTTGATTTTCGCCTGTTTGATATACACAAAGGTCTGGATGCGGAAGTTCTCGTGGTGTTGCACAAAAGATGAAGCCGCAAAGTCTTCCAACACTTTTAGGGTTGCTTCAAACATCTGGTCGTTGCGCAGGTCGAAATGCGCATTGATCAGGTTGTGCAGGCCTTTGATGTAATGCCCTGCTTCCACATTAATCATGTTGGGAAACTCGTGGAATAGGTCTACCCATTTTTGAGTATAACGGTAATACATCAGAAAATCCTGGCGAATAAAGGCATACCAGCAATAGCTCTGGTACAGGTAAAGCCTTTCGTAAAAGCCGGAATGCTTGTGTGCGTTGCGCGGCAGGGTAGAACGGAAAAACACCCGCACATCTTTCTCATCTTCCTCGTTGCGGGCGTGCCCGTTCTTTACATACCAGCTATACAGCTGGAGTGAAAGATTGGAGAGCTGGGTTATCATCCAGCGGCGTTCGTGCACGCCGTTCGATTCGGCTGCCAGTTCATCGGCCTTGTGCTGGATGCTACGGGTAATGTGGAGGTTCTCAATCTTTTTTTCCAGCGATATCACCTGCATCAGGATGCTGTCCTGGAAATAGAGCTGTGCCTGTTCTTTTACCTTGTCCAGAATTTTCAGGCTTTGCAGGTAAAGGCCTTTGTAATAAAGGATGCGGGCATATTCCAGCTGTTCGTTCAGTTCAAAATCGATATTATCAGTGCGTTTCAGCAAACGCAGTGAGGCCAGTACCTGTTTGTACAGGTGTGTTTTAAGATTGGACAGCTGTGGTTTTTCCGTTCCGGGTAATTTTTTCAACAGAAGCCGCTCATCGTACTCACTCATTTTGTCTAACGCATCAAAAAGCTGGATGATCTTCAGGTCCTCTTTTGCAGAACTGCGTTTGATATAGAGCTTGAAATGCCTCTTTTCTGATTTTTCCAGGGAGTGGATCAGTTGAAAAAGTGTATCTGAAGTTCGGTTGGACATAATGTTAAAATAATCCGCAAATGCAAGCCTGTACTGCGTTCCGGCTACCTTCAGGGTACTTTGAAATGATAGCCGGTAAATTAAATTGATTCTCCTTGGGAAAAATCGCGCTTTAGATTTGCATTAGACATCTGGAAATAACATACGGCAGGCAATCGAAAGTGAATATGGTAAGAATCGTCAGCCGCCCAGGTCGAAAGCTGCAAGGCAGCAAAGAAAAAGATTAGTGTAACTCTTTCATATGGCAAGCAATCGTTAGTCGCCCGCTGTTTCCACAGTGGGCTTTTTGTTGCAATTGCGGATCGAAGATAATCTCTTCAGCAAACTCAGCAAATTTTTTTAATAATTAAGAGGCTGCCCTGCAATAGGTGGCCTGAGGCACAGGAAGATAGGGTTGTGTTACCTGGGAGAGAAAGGCTTAAGGAAAGGCTCACTGGCAATTTTTCATTCACACCAATCAGCCTCACTAAATCCTGTCGTATCCGTACAACTACTTCGTGATAATACGATTTTGGAAAATTGCCTTCCATAAGTGTCAATCTAACTTTTATAATCAGTAACTCGCACTAATTCAATCCTTAGCTTTGTAATCGATCAACAGGCAAATTTTTTGTCTGCAATGTGCGATAGCCCGTTTTGAATCCAATCCTGAACAATCTGGTACCCCTAATAAGTTGATGTACAACGGAAGACTGTAGTTCGTACCGAGGTAATTCGATACGATAGCCGTGACGATCCTCCTTCCCTCTGAAGGAGGATTTTTTTATGCAGACTTTTTAAGGGAAGCCAGGGGTGCAAGGTTTTGGTGCTGGCTGGTGGGCAGCAGCAGGTAAAACCGGGCACCCATGCCTTCTTCACTTTCGGCAAAGATGAGCCCCTGGTGGTTGTCCATAACCCGCTTACACAAGGCCAGCCCAATGCCTGAGCCGGTGTACAGCTCTTTGTTGTTGAGGCGCTTGAACAAACCAAATATTTGGTTGGCATGTTGACGGTCGAACCCAATTCCGTTATCCGCCACCATTAACTGCAGGTAAGAAAGTTGTGGATTGAGGCCAAAGCGCTCTTTTTGCTCATGTGGGAGGGTACCGCAGGTAATCCTGATTTCGGGTTTGCGGTTGGGACTGGCAAATTTTACGGCATTGGTCAGCAGGTTGTAAAACAGTTGGTGCATCTGCAGCGGAATGGCTTCTATTTCGGGTAAATGTTCTGCGGAGATGCGAACTTCTTTTTGCTGTATGGCTAGTTCCAGATCCTGCAACACGCTTTCCAGCACATCATTAAGATCCAGGTTTTCAAAATGGTCTTTTTGCTTCAGGCTGGAGAAATTGAGCAGGTCACGGATCAGCGTGGTCATTCGGGATGTTGATGCAATGATCTTTTGGATATACTGCCTGCCTTTTTCGTTCAGGTTTTCAGACTGGGTGTCCTGCAGCATGTGGGCGAACGTAGTGATCTTACGCAGCGGCTCCTGCAAGTCGTGACTGGCGGCATAAGCGTACTGCTCCAGTTCGGAATTGGAGCGCTCCAGCTCGGTAATAGATGTTTTCAGGTCTTCCTGGTACTGCTTGATGGCACTGATATCATGCATGGAAAGGGTGACACCGTCATCCCTTTTTGCCAGCAGCAATTGCAGCCAGATTTGTTTTTCTCCTGCCTGGTAGGCAATTTCCATTTCCTGGTTCTGGTCATTTTCCACCACAGCTACAAAATGGCGAAAAAGCTTTGCTTCCTTAACAAACTGCTCAAAGCGCTGGTCTATTTCATTATCAGATAAATCGATGGCTTCAATAAGGGGCCCTGCGGCATCGTTGCGGTAAGCTACAGAAAACTTTTCTATGGTGTTTTGCTGGCGTATGGCCTTATAAGAAACGATACCTGCTCTTGAGGTGTCGAGTACGGATGAAAGAAAACCTTCCAGCCAGCGCTCTTTCCGGGATAATCTTAGGTTGTGCGTAAAGGTGATACCAAAAATAAGTAAGGCAATCAGCACCAGGGCAAGCGAAACGCCATCGTTCCATTCCTGTGCTGCAATGAGGTGTTGGCGTTTCCCTTGCAGTTCCGCCTCTTCCTGTTGCACCATATAGGCGATGGAAGTATTGATCCGCAACAGTGCACCCAGGCCTCCGGTACCAGGCATATTGGCAAGTTTACTCAGGTTATACTGTTGCAAAAGGGGCAATTGTTCTTTAACCGTGGCTCCCACCATTTCCCATTGCTTTTGCTGCTTGGGGCGGTGGTCTTTTACGATTTTACCTATTTTCTCCAGGTCTTGCGGGATCAGCCTTATTTCGTTGCGATTGTTTACAAAGAAATTGTACATCGCACCGTTGGTTGTATCGCCAGCATAAATTTGTGCGCTTTTAAGGTGGGTGGAGAGTTTTTCAAGTGAGACAATCAGTTCCCTGGAGCATTCAACTTCCCTGATATAAGCCCTTAGTTCCGTGAAGGAAATAAAGCGGATGATGGCAGCTACCATAAATAGCAGGAAGGAAGTGCCAAGCAATATGAGGGTTTTTTTGCTCATGGATTGGTTTTTCGGTAACAGCTTGCTATCCCGGAAATTGGATCATAACAAAGAAAACAATAATTCATTGCAGCAGGTGCTAATGATGACCAATGTAGCAGAAAATTTCGGCGAAATAATGGTTTATACCTAAGGTGCGGAAAGGCTTTCATAAGGTGCCATTTCCCATTTGCCTGTTCAATTTCCCTGCCATATGATCTTGGTCATTTCAAGTCTATCGTTATTGTGGACTCCTGTATTGCTACTTACCTTAGCCGCCTTAACATTTGACATTATTGTAGCTATGAAAGCAGCAAATATCCTGGACACCATTGGCGGCACGCCGCATGTTCTTCTTTCCCGTTTGTTTCCCGATCACCAGGTATGGATGAAACTGGAGCGCACCAACCCGGGATCCAGCATCAAAGACCGGATTGCCCTGGCTATGGTTGAAGATGCTGAAGCTAAAGGAATCCTTCATCAGGATAGCGTCATTATAGAACCTACTTCAGGTAATACCGGGATTGGGCTGGCGCTGGTAGCTGCGGTAAAAGGTTACCGCATTGTGCTGGTGATGCCTGAAAGTATGAGTATTGAAAGACGGCGGCTTATGGCGGCTTATGGCGCCGACCTTGTGCTGACTCCCAGAGAAAAAGGCATGAAGGGAGCTATTGAAAAGGCCAAGGAACTTGCCGCTGAAACACCAGGCGGCTGGATTCCCCAGCAGTTTGACAACGAAGCCAATGCGGCCATACACCGCCGCACAACGGCGCAAGAAATCCTGGCAGATTTCCCGGGTGGCATCGATTACCTGATCACCGGCGTGGGCACTGGTGGGCACATTACCGGGGTTGCCGAAGTATTAAAAGAAAGGTTTCCTTCCCTCCAGGTTTTTGCAGTTGAACCTGAATTATCGCCTGTATTGAGTGGCGGAGCACCATCACCGCACCCATTGCAGGGTATCGGGGCAGGATTTGTTCCCCCCATTTTAAATGCTGCCATTTTGGACGGCGTAGTACAGGTAGAAAAAGATGCAGCTTTTTCTTACGCACAACAGTTGGCGAAGCAAGAAGGTATTCTTGCAGGTATTTCTACCGGGGCATCACTGGCTGCGGTAGCACAAAAGCTGGGGGATTTGCCTATTGGAGCAACTGTACTTACGTTCAACTACGACACCGGCGAACGCTACCTTTCCGTGGAAGGGCTATACTAATAAAAGGGAGCAGCAAGCTGCTCCCTTTCCAAACCGAAGGCCACTGACTGTTGCATTCTTCCTATTGTTGCCCGCCAGGAAATCCGGAAGAATCCAGAACAAGGAATGCAGGCAGCCTACGTGGCCTTCTTTCTTTTTAAGGTAAAACCTAAGTGGCCAATTGGCGTTGAACTACACTCAGTTTACCATGTGATATTCTTTTAGGCAGATCAAAACAGATAACTGGTAAACGGGACAAAGTTGTTCCATATTTAATTTGTTTGTCCTACCCGTTTATATGGGAATGGCAAATAATATTTGGGGCATTTACACTCTTCCCCCTGATTTGAAAATCTAGTAAGACCCTGTTCTTTTCTAGGGAAAAAGACCCTTAAGTTCCAGGCTGTTTTTTATGCCTTCCATGGGCAATTCCCTTATTTACTTTGTAGCATGCATTAGCGACACTGACTTTTTGGCCTTGTTTCCATAACCATTTGGTCATAGATGCATATTAGGGCCTTTGGAATGGCCTTTGTTCTTTTAGGCAGGTGAGTATGAACATGCAAGCAAAACACTTGTCAAGCCATACTTTTTTGGTTTAAATACCTGCATTAAGCAGTCGAATCAAAACTGATTTGCATATGCTGTTGAATGACGTCACCCCTTAAGTATCATCAGCAACAAGCTGAATCACATAAAAAAACTAAAATGGAAAGCCTCCAACAGATCATTAATGGGCCATTGCCGGTACTTATCGATTTTTACGCCGACTGGTGTGGTCCCTGCAAAGCAATGAACCCGGTCATCAGCCAATTGGGTAAAACCGTACAGGGGAAGGCTCGGGTGCTCAAAATCAATATAGATAAAAACCAGGGCTTAGCTCACCAGTTGGGTGTTCAGGCCGTTCCCACATTTATAGTCTTCAACAAGGGGCAGCAAATATGGCGACATGCTGGTATGGTGGATGGCCGAACTCTTGAAGGGCAATTGTTGCAGGTTGGATCCTAGTGCCCTTATACTTTCCCTAGTTTTCACCCTTTTACAGGAACCTTTAACCTAGGTTGGGTGCAGTCACCTAGGTTCTTTGTAAAGATTAAAACACCTTGTTTAGGATTTATATTATAAAACACAAGTAAGTGGCATGTAATAGGACAACAGGTTGGATCGCTATAGTTTAACTACCGGAACCTGCGGCTTTCAGACCAATGAAAGCAAGTAGCAGGCGCATTCATCTTCTTACCTGCCAACCACCTAACATGCTCAAGTTTACCTGCAAGTTGTTTTCTATCCTGCTGCTTTTGTTCCTTGCCGTGAATGCCTGTTCGCAGGAGCAAAAATCCTTAACTGGTAAAGACTCGCTTAACAAAGTTATAATGGACAGCCTGGGGGCTCCCGACCGGAATAGCAATATGGTTGGGTGGGGCAGCTTTGCACCGGGTAAAGGCTTTACGGTTGCTAAAACCAAATACGGCGAATTCAACTTCAGTGCCTACATGCTGATCAGGTATGTCAACCAGATGGTTGACCCAGCCAACAGGAGTTTTACGGACCATACCGGGGCAAGGCAACAGGTTGATCCCCGCCAGGACATTACCATGCACCGGGCGCTCACCTGGTTTACAGGCTGGCTCATCGATCCCCGTTTGCGGTATGGCTTTTCGCTTTGGGCCAGCGGTAGTATACAGGGTACGCAGGGGCATGTGCAGGTTACCGGGGCGCTGCATTACCGCTTCAGCGAGCACCTGAACCTGGGTGGTGGTATCGGCTCCCTACCCGGAAACCGGTCCAATATGGGAAATTGGCCCTTGTTCTTGGGTACCGATCGCCGAATGGCCGATGCCTATATGGCGCCGGGATATGGGCAGGGTATTTGGGCAGAAGGCAAGATCGCAGGCCGGGTGTATTATAAAACCATGCTGGCAAATAATATTAATGCGGTGGGAATTGATGCTACCCAGCTCGACAAACGGCTCAATACTTCTTCTACTGCCATCTGGTGGATGCCCACAACCGGTGAATTTGGTCCAAGATCAGGCGCTTTCAATGATTATGAGCTGCACGCCATACCGGCAACCCTTTTCAGCGCCCGTTTTACTACCAGCACGGAAGAACGCTTTGGCCAGGTGGCAAAACCTGAAACACTGGAAAACTCTTCAATCCGCCTTTCGGATGGCACCAATGCTTTTGCTCCCAATGCATTTGCGCCTGGTGTAATTGTAGACCAGCTCAATTATAAAATGCTGGCACTGGAAGCTGCCGTTAAGTACAAGGGCTTGGCCATTAATACCGAGTATTATTTCCGTTGGTTAAATCGCTTTAAAACTTACCAGAACGCTCCCTTGCCCCTTAGGGAAGTTGATGACCAGGCAGTGCAGGTGCAGGTAGCTTACCAGTTGAAACCAAAAAGGCTGGAGTCTTATTTGGCTTTCTCAAAAATTTTTGGTGATTATGGCAAGCCCTACGAAATAGGAGTGGGCGTCAATATATTCCCATTTGCCAGCCGGAATATCAGGCTGAATACCGAAGCCAATTACCTCAATCGTGCAGCTTTCGGTGGACTATTTGTTCCCTATGCACTCTATCAAAAGGGAACCGTTCTGCATGCATCTTTCGAAGTTCTGTTCTGACGTTTTCAGAATTTAAAACCCAGATTCAGTACTGTTCCGAAATCGTTGGTGCTGGTGTTTATGGCCGGTGGCCTGCTGTCGTAGTTGAAAAAGAACTGAATGGAAATGACAAAGTCTTTTACCGGTTCATATTCCAGGTTGATTTTATGATCCAAACGGTAGCGGCCTTTTTCTGAAAGGTTGAAGTAAAAATTAGCATAGGCGGTTATATCAACATCAGGTTTTAGCCATTGGAAAAGGTTGAAGTTTACCAGCAGGGGTACCTCAGCCTGAGTTTGTGTGGGCGAGTTGTCGGTTGGGTTTTCTCTTTGTAAAGAAATGCCTATTGTAGCCGACCAGTTAATGTTCCGGTTGCGCAGCAGGCTGCGGCCAACGGCAATGGCCGAAATATAGCGGGAAGCAACACCTGTTTCTATTTGTCGTTGGTACTGGAGCCGGTAAATATTAAGCCACTTGGGTTTGAAGTTCCAGGATGCTGAGGTCAGCACATCGGCTCGCTCGAGGGGTATGGTTTCCTTATTAAGGGTATAAATAGCACTGCTTTGTTGGGCGTAGGTCCAATTAGCTGCAGTATAATTCAAATCGTTATTAAAGTTGAGGCGGGTAATGTCGCTGCTCTTTGTATAAGAGTACCCGAAGCTGATTTTTCCATCCAAACCCCGCCAGATGTTTTTCTCCCATTGTTTTAAACTGTATACCTGTTCCAGCAAAATGCTGTCTACCCGGAATATGCCTTTCAGCAGGGTATAGCCAGGACTTTCTGTTGGATACAGCCGTGCGATGAAATGGTCACCTGCCAGGGTTTCAATCCGGTAAAAGTGGTATGGCCCGGCCAGTTGCGCAATATCCTTGAGCTTCACGGTTACATCGTTTAGCCCGTCGGGATCAAAAAGCAATTCACTGCGGCTGATTTTTCGAATTCGGCCAAACAGCAGGTTGTTATTTTTGAGCTGAAGGAAATCTTTGCCAAATGGAACACCGTACAGGAGGCTGTCTGGACTTTGTTGTGCGGTTACATTTATGGTTAAAAGGAGAAGCCAACAAAGCAACAGATATGCAAACGCACCCAGAGGGGTGCGTTTGTTAACCGATAAACCTGAAACCTTAACCATAATATTATTGATTGGCCATAGCTGCCAATCCTTGTTTGCTTTCCCACAGCCTTACCTTCCTGCGCGCCTCGTCAAACAGCCTTTGATAATTTCCTTTCCGAACCATTTCGCTTGCTTTAGGCGTAAGTGCTTGCCATAATGGTTGGTACTGGTTATATACTTTCAGGTGAGCCGAGGTGGAGGCAGGTGCCACATTATCGGTACCAAATAAAAACCGGTCGGGGTATCGGTTGATCAGGGCGGCCACTGCCTGAACGGTTTGATCGCTTTGTACCAGGTATTTTGCCACTTCATCCCAGGAGATGTCAAAAAATACATGTTTAAGTGCCGGGTCATTCAGCATTTCTTCCACCAGGGTCACCTGGTCCTGCACCGGGTGAATGATTCGGCCCAAGCCTATATGCGCCCAAATAATGGTCGCATTAGGGTGCCTGCGGAAAAGCGCTTTGACTTCACCCAAGTAGTTTTGGTCTTTTGTTTTTGGAAATGGATTATCAATGTCGTTGTGCAGGATGCTTATCAGGCCAACTTCTTCCGTCAGCTCAAAAATGCTGTCCAGTGCAGGGTCTGTGAGGCTGGCAACGTCGCCGGCCACCTTTGAAGAAACGAACTCTTTGTGGATGGTAAACTCGCCGATACCGGAAAACACACCTGGAAAGGTGAGCAGCACCCGCCTGATGTGGTCGGCGGCATACATGTCGGTAGGATTAAATCCCGTGATCATCGGATCGAAACGGGTTTGCTGTTCCTTGGGCAATGACTTGTAAAACATGGCAATTGCCGCATCTGTAAACGAATAGTAGTAAAGCGGCGCATCTGTTTCCAGGTAATAAGTGGGTGCCCTTTTGCCGGTTACCCTATAAGACCATTGCTGCTGCAAGGGGATGCCAAATAGGGTAGAGCGGCCCACTTTGTTGCTTAACACTGCCAGCAGGCTTTGCTGGTCAAGGCCTTTCTGTATATAATTGGTAAGGTGAAAATGTGAGTCGTAAAACAGCGAAGCATCTTCCTTGGTGGTTTTTTGGGCATGTATTTTTTGTCCTGCAAAACCTAAGCACAGGCACCCCAAACAGAGCCTCAGGAAGAAATGAAGACTGCGCATAAAAGCTTGGTTGCGGCCCGAGGGCCTATTTCTGAATAAATATTTGTCTATTGGGAAACCTGGCTTACTGCCAATTTAGGCGCACGGGGTTCTACCAGGAACTGGTTGGCCTTTAGCAGGTTTACCACTTCTGTAATGGACTTTTGTGCCCGCACACTATTACCTGCTTCATCCAGCCTGGGCGAAAAGGCTGCAATGCCAAACTTGCCCGGAGCCACGGCAATGATTCCCCCGCCGACCCCACTTTTTCCCGGCAGGCCAACATTGAACAACCAAATACCCGAATCGTCGTACAAGCCAGCGGTTGCCATTACCGCAAGTGTGTGGGACACCGTTTCAGCAGCAACAACACGTTTGCCTGTTACCGGATTTGTTCCGCCATTGGCAAGGGTTGCTGCCATGATCGCCAGGTCGCGTGCATCTACGTTAACGGCACACTGGCGGGTATAGATGTCCGTTGATTGCGCAGGATCGAAATACAATCTTTCATAGGCCGACAACAGCATGGCAATGGCCTGGTTGCGCTGGTTGGTTGCAGCTTCGCTTTTGTACACTGGTTCGTTTACAGCCAGCTCCCTTCCTGCAAAGTCACTCATGGTTTGAAGAATATTATTCCACTTTTCGTCGTAGGTGGCACCGCCAATCATGGAGGTAGCTGCAATGGCACCCGGGTTTACCAGCGGGTTGATTTCCTTTCCTTTACGCAGTTCGATGGCAGCGATGGAGTTGAACTTAAGCCCGGTGGCGTCTACTCCTATTTTTTCCATCAAGGCCTTGGGTCCTTGCTCTTCAATGACGCGGGCCATAGTAAATACTTTGGAAATAGACTGGATGGAGAAACGTGAACTGGTATCCCCCTTTCCATACACTTTGCCATCGAGGGTAACCATCGAAATGCCAAACAGTTCGGGGTTTACTTCTGCCAGCACAGGAATATAATCGGCATTTTTTCCATCTTTCAACCCTCGGTATTTGAGGTAAGCCGTTTCAATAGCAGCATCAATAACACCGCTGCTCATGCCCGATGGCACCTGCGTATTGGCAACCGTTTTTACAGCATTCTTTGATCGGCTTTGTGCCCCTGCATTGGTGGTGCTTGCCAGCAGCAGGAATATCCAGGCATAAGTGCTAAGTCTGGTAAAAAAGAGATTCTTTTTCATACAAATGGTTTAGCTGGTTCAGTCCTTGTTTTTATGGTGAAATGTTTCGGAGAAATTGTACTTGAATGAAAACTGGAGTTTCAGGTCGTTGGTTTTCCAGCCATCGGCGTAATTCTGGCGGGCGCCATACTGTAGTTCAGCCCCCAACAGGAAATTAGGCGCCGGGTAGTAAATGAGGTTAGCCAATGCATATTGCCCACTTTTGTAGGCATCCTGGTTCTGGCCATTGGAATTGTCGATGTGCATGGAGGAAAAGCCTACTGCGCTGGTAAACTTATTATTCCAGTAATGGTCGAGAAATGCAACCAGGCCCAACACAGGTAAGGCTACCCCCTTGATGGGCGAGGTGCGGTTCGAAAATTGGTTCCGGATGCCAATATCCGCAGGAGCATCGTTCATATAATTCTGGATGCCTTCGCCATAAACCACCTGCATCCGGATTACATCTTTTTCAATATTGATATTGGAACTCAGGTTAAGGCCCCAGCCCAGTACCGATCCGTTCAGGTTTATGCCATCAGCCAGTTGGTCCTTCCATGCTATTTTACGCAGAATGCCAGCCAGTTCCACGTACCCCCATGGCTGGGCTACATGGTATTCGGCGGAAAGGTCGGGCAGGTTGAAGCGGCCCTGTACATTCTGCAGTTTGATTCGGTCGGCATAATTGCCCTGGTCCGAACTGGCTCCGGGCTGCTCCAGTGCAATGGTCAGCCTTGTTTCCCCTTTGATGGGCATAAACCTGATCTGGACATTTCGGAAAAAGACCATTCCGTTCGGACCCCAGTACTCCAGTGAATTGGGAAATACATCGCCATCCATAAAGGGACTATTGGTTTGGCCCACGCCAAATTTGCCCAATTCGCCATAGGCATGCCGCAGGCGGAAGGCGGTGCGACCGGCATCCGCCCCGGTGCCAAACATTTCAAATTCAAACTGGGTCTTGAGTTCACCAAGGCTTGTTGGCAGGTAGCCTTTCACCCCAAATCGGGTTTGCCGGACGCTGAAATACATGTTACCATCCGGCCCGTTCCCGCCTTTTGCCGCAGGTAATTTGGATGGCCGCATCACGTCGAACCAACTGGGGTTCACCCGTTTGAAGTCGTAGCCAATATCAGTCATAACATGGCCGTAAATGTCCAGGCTTTTCTGGGCGGTACTGCTTTGCCCATATCCGCCAAACGTCCATAAGCAGGCAGCTATCAGGTAAATGTGTTTCATATTGTTAGTTTGATTTTAGTGGACACTGCTGGTAAGTGCCTTTCCTTCCCGGATAAAGGGTATGTATTCGGAAAGTGCCGACTTTATTTTGGTATCGATATAGCTTTCTGCCTGCATGAACCGGGCGGCTTGCAAAGGCCCAACCTGCTTGCTCATCTTTTTAAAATAGCGCTGCTGCAACTTGCCCATTGCCTTGTTGTTCGACAAAAAGCCCTTTGCCAGGTTTTGCGCTTGCTTATCGGTCAGTGTACTGTATTGGCGTGTATAATTGCCCATCAGGTTCAGCCGTTCACCAGAAATTTTGCTCTGTGCTACCTGGTATTGGTCGTACAGGGGCCAGAATGCTGAACCTTCCTTTTCTGTAAGTTGGAGGTAGTCGCCAATGATTGCTTTCTTTTCTTTGCCCCATAGCTGCTGCACCAACTGGATTTCATCGGCGGGCATCTGTGCATGGGATACTAAAAAGGATAGAAAAGGAAGTAATAACAGGAGTGCTTTTTTCATGTTGCAGTCTGGATTGTTTAGTTAGTATGTATTGACACTGTTCAGGTGTTTGCTGCATCTATAGGTTATAACTCTTTGGTGTTGAATAGGCCTGCCTTGTCAATGGGTACGAAGTAGTGGGTTGTGTTGTTGAATTTTGAAATCGCGCAACAAGATGTGTGATCACCTAGTAGCAAAAACTATTTCCATTTGCTGCCCTTACTTTTCAGTGCCTTACCCTCTTATTGTGACAACCTACTTGCAACATATAAGTAGGGGGGTATAAATGAAAGCTAAAGGGAGGGTAGGTGGTTGGTAATTAGAAAGTTCGCACAAACAGAAAGGAGCTTATGCCGATGACCCCATTAGGGGATGCTGCGGAAGCAGGCAGATGGCTTTTTATCATTTACTTTGGGCTCTTATGCAAAACCTGGTTCGTTCCCGACTTGAAGCTTCCCGAAAAGAACTCCTGGATCTTGGCTTACGAAATCCTTTATTGAATTACCGCTATGGTGCAACAAGGGGACTGGAAGTTGTGGGAGCGCATTCGGCACAGGTATTCACCCAACTGGTAGATGCAGGTAAGGATTTCACGTTTCTGGCTGCTGCTCCCACGGGAAGTGAAGGCGCCAGCACGCCACACCCGCTGAAACTGCAAAGCGCCGAGCCGGAAGACAAACTGCAGCAGCGCCTGCTTAATACTTACTATACCGCCCGCACTATCATGGAGGAGCAAGGAACAAATACGCTGTTCCTGGCAATGGGGTTTTTGCAATGGTTTGAAACGGATCAAAGCACGGAGCCTCGCTTGGCACCACTGGTGCTGGTTCCTGTTACACTCGAGCGGGGCAGTGCAACCGAAAAATTCAGGTTGCGCTACTCGGAAGCTGACCTGGAACCCAACTTTTCATTGGCGGCCAAACTGAAGGCAGAATTTGGCATTTCCCTACCTGGTTTACCTGAGGAGGAGGGGAGCAGCCTGGATCTATATTTTGAACTGGTTGCCTTGACCATACAATCCATGAGTCGATGGACGGTACTGCCCAACCAGGTAGCCCTTGGTTTTTTTTCCTTTGGTAAATTCCTTTTATATAATGACCTTCAGCCCGAGGCATGGCCGGCTGATCAACGACCTGCCGACCACCCGCTGATTGAAGCCCTGCTGGGTACAGGTTTTACCGATCCAGCACCATCGGTTGGCGAAGAAGCCTTCCTGGACGACGAGCCCATGGCTGGCCAACTCTTGCAGGCTGTTGATGCCGATGCTACCCAGATGCTGGCCATGCTTGCAGTACATGAAGGCCGTAACCTTGTAATTCAGGGTCCGCCCGGAACGGGTAAGTCGCAAACCATTACCAATATTATAGCCAATGCCATCGGCCAGGGCAAAAAGGTATTGTTTGTTGCGGAAAAAGCTGCAGCACTCAATGTGGTGAAAAACCGGCTTGATGCCCTTGACCTTGGGGAGGCCTGCCTTGAACTACACAGCCAAAAGGCAAACAAAAAAGAGTTGCACACCGAATTGCGGCGCACCCTTGAATTGGGTAAACCTGCACTCCAGCACCTGCAACAGCAGGTAGCCCTGTTGGAGCAGCACCGCCAGGAGCTAAATGCCTATAGCAAAGCTGTAAATGCCGAAATACAGGCCAGCGGGTTATCCGCCCATGATGTAATGGGGCGTTTAATCCAACTGGGTGCTGAAATAGGTCAACAAGCTCTTCCAGCTTTGAAATTTGCAGACATACAAAGCTGGGACGCTGTTCGGATGCAACGGGCGGAAGCACTTGCCATACGCATTGCAGCGGGGCTGCAGGATAACAGGCCGCCGGACACCTACCTTTTTTGGGGTAGTGGGCTCCAGGTTTTACTTCCATCCCGCCATGCCGAACTGATCCAATTGCTGGATGCAACCGCAAGTGCTGCAATAGCCATCAGCAAGGGTGCTGCTGCCATTGCACGGCAAGCAGGTATGCCCATCCCTGCCCACCGCAAGCAAGTGATGCAGTTGACAGAAGCCTTGCAGGTAGCTGCCGGCAGACCACAGCTTACCGGTATAAACATGGCCACAATAGGTTGGAACGACCGTTTGCTGGAACTGGAAGCCCTTGTGGAAAATGGCCAACGACTGTCGGAAATGGAGCAGCAGTATGCCGAAAAGCTGCTGCCGGAAGCCTGGGACGCCACCCTTATGCCCATCAGGACTGCCATCGTTGCCCATGGTCATAAGTGGTATCGCTTCCTGTTTGGTGAGTACAAACAGGCTGTGCAACAATTAGCTGCTTATTCACGGCAACCACTACCTGCAGATTATGAAGCCCGCTTACAGCTTGTGGATGATATTTTGGAGGTTCAGCGGCTGAAAAAAACGCTCAAAAGCCAGGAAGGCCTGGCTCAAACCTTTTTTGGCACTGCCTGGCTTGGTACCGCTTCTAACTGGGAGCAGCTAAAAGCAGCAACCCGATTTTTGTCGGGTGTACAGGAGCAAATAAGGACGGGTAAATTGGATGCATCGTTTATTACTTACCTGGAAGCCAATGAGGACCGGCGGCTTGCTGCTGATGCCAGCCAGCAATTATTGTCCTTATTAAATGAACATGGTAAGCAGGTACAAGCCCTTACCGAAATGATCCAGTTCAACGATGGCGTTCGGTTCCCGGGCGCTACCCTTTTGCACCAACCCTTCCTGGTGCAGGTGCCGCTATTACAACAATGGTGTGAAAAGCCGGAAGCACTACACGAGGTAATTGCATTCAACAATCTGGTGCAACTTGCCGGTGAGGAAGCCCTGTTGCCGCTGGTGCAGTTGGCTGCCCATTGGCCGGGCGCTAAGGAGTTATTGTTGGCTGTCTTGCAAAAAACATGGTACCAGCACCTGCTTGAAACTGCATTCCATACCATGGAGCCCTTACGCCGTTTTGAGCGGTCGGCCCATGAAAGTGTAGCGGCACAGTTCAGGCAGCTGGACCTGCGGAACCTCCAGTTCAACCGGGCACAAGCAGCGCTAACCCATTGGGAAGGGCTGCCGCCTGCCGATGCTGGGGGTCAGATGAACCTCCTTCGAAATGAGTTTAATAAAAAAGCCAGGCACCTGCCAATTCGCAGGCTGATGGAAGAAGCGGGTGCCGCCATCCAGGCCATCAAGCCTGTATTTATGATGAGCCCGCTTTCCATTGCCCACTTCCTGCCACCCGGTGCTGTGGATTTTGACCTTGTTATTTTTGATGAAGCCAGCCAGGTGCGGCCTGTGGAAGCACTTGGGGCCATGTTGCGGGGGCGCCAGGTGGTGGTGGTGGGTGATAGCCAGCAGCTTCCGCCGACAGCGTTTTTCGATTCCCTGACACCAGGAGCAGAAAACCTGGAAAGTCTAACTGCCGACCTGCCCAGCATCCTGAGCCTTTGCGATGCCCAGGGGGCTCCCCAACGAATGCTGCGGTGGCACTACCGAAGCCGGCACGAATCCCTGATCCGGCTTTCCAACCAAGAATTTTACGACAATAAACTGGTACTCTTTCCTGCACCGGGAAGTCGCCAGGGTGCAGGTTTGTTTTTCCACCACCTGCCACACACCGCTTACGACAGGGGTGGCAGTCGTACCAACGTCCAGGAAGCAGAAGCGGTGGTACTGGCTGTACTAGAGCATACTCGCAAACACCCGCATCAAACTTTAGGTGTTGTAGCCTTCAGTACCGCCCAGCGGGATGCCATTCAAAACAGGCTGGAGCAGGCAAGAAAACAAATGCCTGAATTGGAAGCCTGGTTTGCACGTCACCCACAAGAGCCCTTCTTTGTAAAAAATCTGGAAAATGTGCAGGGCGATGAGCGGGATGTAATTTTTATTTCAGTGGGGTATGGTCGTATCGCCAAAGGTTATGTGAGCCAATCCTTTGGTCCGCTGAATATGGAAGGAGGTGAAAAGCGTCTGAATGTTTTGATCACCCGGTCACGGCTACGTTGCGAGGTATTTACCAACCTCACTGCCGATGATATTGATGCAGGTCGGTCGGCAAGCCGGGGTGTTGCGGTACTCAAGCGTTTCCTCCAATTTGCTCAACACGGAACCATAGAAGTGCCCCTGGAATCCGGTCGGGCTTCCGGTAGTCCCTTTGAGGAGGCAGTTGTGAAGCGTTTGACAGGCATGGGCTACCAGGTGCACCAACAGGTGGGAGCCGCAGGCTTTTTTATTGACCTCGCCATCCTTGATCCGGAGCAACCGGGAAGATATGTACTTGGCATTGAATGCGATGGAGCATCCTATCATTCAGCGCGAACTGCCAGGGACAGGGACCGCCTGAGACAACAGGTGCTGGAAGCCATGGGATGGAAACTACACCGCATCTGGAGCACCGAATGGTTTCGAAACCAAGAAAAAGAATTGGAACGTTTAGTAGTTGCTATCAATACCGCCTGGAAGGCTTCCCTGGACGCAAGTGAGGAGTCGGACGAAGTGGTGACCGATACTTCCGTTCTCAGGGAAGAACCCAAAGCCATTTCGAGTCAGCTGGAACCCTACCAACTGGTACAATTGCCTGCGGAGATTTCGCAATTGGAAATGCACCAGCATCCCATTGGTAAGATGGCTAAATGGGTTGAGCTGGTCGTACGGGTTGAAGGCCCCATTCATTTTGATGAATTGGCCCGTAGGATGGTTGAGGCGGCTGGCATTACCCGTGTTGGTCCCCGAATAAGGGAACACCTGAAGTTGGCAACCCGTTTTGCTGAAGGCAGTGGAGCTATCAGGCAAAATGACAGTTTTCTTTACCTGTCTGGTGCTGGCCAGGCACCCATGCGTGACCGGTCAAACCTGCCTCCAGCATCCCGTAAATGGAAGTATATCGCTCCAGAAGAAATAGGATCGGTATTGTTCAAAGTAGTTAAGGATGCTGTAGTTATAGCTCCGGATGAAGCTTATCCGATTGTAGTAAAGCTCTTTGGATTTGCTCGTGTAACTGAAGAAATGCGCAATGATATCCTTCAACTTATTAAACCTATGAAATCATCAGGATTACTAAAACAATCAGAAGCCGGGCTTGAAGCTGCTATATAAATTTTGCAATAATGTGCTGTAATGTCTATTGGATGAGGTGAATAGTTCTTCTACCTAAATATAAACTTGAAGCTTAAAAAGGTATTTAATTTGCTGATTTCGTACAATTATTATTACCAGATCATTTCTTTTTGAACTTCTTAATGGTTGTAAAAAATTCATTTTTATCAATGTATTTGTTGTGATCAGTTTTAGCCAGGTGAATGTAACATCCGGCAATAATTGGGGATTAAACCCTCAAAACTAACAATAGCATTTGCTACTTTTTTGTATAAGACTGTTCAATTTAACTACTAGGGAAAAAGGTTTTAAGCGAAAAAGTTGAACTGACAAAATGGTACAGGTAATTTCTCAATTGCGGAATTGTAACTTTTAATTTCAACTGAAAGGGCCTGCATGGTCTTTAATTAAATAGTGGTGTCAATGTAATCCATTCGAATTTTTCGGGGCATAAAATCCTTTGTCCGGCGTAAGTGAATGGTTTAGATTAGTGCCACCACCAATAAGGCAATATGGCAAAAGTTTCCATCAATCCTTCCTCCAATGCAAACCCTGATACAGGGTTCGGCACACAGGCCAATCGTATCGGAGGCAGATTTGTCAATAAAGATGGCAGTTTCAATTTGGTCAAAACCGGACTTCCATTTTGGAAAAGGCTCAGCCCGTATTCGCACCTGATGCAGGTTTCCTGGTGGCGCTTTCTGGGTTATGTGGTGTTGTTTTACATGCTGGTGAATACGCTTTTTGACACTATCTACCTGACCCTTGGCGTCCACCAGTTTGAAGGGTTGATGCAGGGAAGTGTCTGGCTGCACTTCCGCCAGCTGTTTTATTTCAGCACCCAAACCTTTACTACCGTTGGTTATGGCCGCATCAACCCGCTCAGGGATGCAGCCGACCTTATTGCCTCCTTTCAAATCATGTGCGGCTGGTTGTTCTTTGCCCTGGTTACGGGTTTGCTCTATGGCCGGTTTACCCAACCAAAAGCCTTTATCGCCTTCAGCCATAAGGCCCTGGTGGCACCGTACTGCAATGGCTCAGCACTAATGTTCCGGATGGTGCCTTACAAAAACAATCATTTCCTCACCAATGCACAGGTATCGGTGAATGCCGCTTTTTTATTATCTGAAAACAAAGGCGGCGAGTACCAGTTCTTCAGCCTGCAACTGGAACGTAAGCGGATTGATACCTTTAATATGAATTGGACGGTGGTGCATCCAATTGATGAAAACAGCCCGTTCCTTAATTTTAGTGAAGCCGACCTTGGCCGGTCCGACCTGGAAATTTATGTTCAGGTGTCTGGCTTTGATCCCATTTATTCCAATACCGTCATGCAGCGCACTTCTTATACCTACCAGGAAGTAGTGTGGGGCGCCCGCTTTCTGCCCATGTACCACGAGTCGGAAGGCGATGAATCCACCATTCTCGAGTTGGACAAACTGGATGCCTTTGAGCCTGCCGGCTTACCGGTTGCTTAATGCCTGTTGCTAATCACCAAGGAGTTAACTTGCGGCCCGGATAAATTTCCTCTTTACAATATGCTTGATGCGCTTCATCCCGACCCCCAGGTGCTGCTTTCTTTGGTACGTATGAAAATGCCTTTCGGAAAATACAAAGACACTGTTTTGTGCGACCTGCCGGTTTCTTACCTGGAATGGTTTGGCCGGAAGGGTTTTCCCGATGGTAAGCTGGGTATGTTGCTGCAAACCTTACTGGAAATTCAAATGAATGGATTGGGCGAGCTGCTGGTAACCTTAAAAAAGATGGAATCAGGCCGGCCTTAATGCAACCTGCCGGGTTTGATTTTTGTTGTTTTAGGTAAAACGACACATATGAATTCGGATGCAACCAGCCAACTGTTTGAAGCCTGCCGCCGCAACGATGTGGCTACAGTCAGCGAAATATGCCAGCAGGATAATTGGTTTTTATCGGTTAGGGATGCAAAGGGCTTTACACCCGTACTGATTGCAGTGTACAACAATGCCCCTGCAGTAGTAGCCTGGCTTTTGTCAGCAGGTGCACCGGGTGATACGCCCGATATGTCGGGTAACACAGCCCTGATGGGTGCCGCCTTTAAAGGATACAAAGAAATGGTGGCACAACTGCTGCAGGCTGGCGTTGATGTAAACCAGCGAAATGGAAACGGGGCTACAGCCCTCACCTTCGCAGCAACTTTTGGGCAAATGGAAATTGCCGAATTGCTGCTGGAAAATGGCGCATCGCTTGAGCTGCTGGATGGTTTGGGCAAGAGTCCCATCGATCATGCCGTGGTTCAGGAAAATGAACCAATGGTACGCCTGCTCGAAAAGTACGAACGCATGCGGATGAGCGGCCAGTCCATGCTCGGCGATAATTAATTTTGCCGCCTTCCATCCCCTAATTGAGATTAGTTGGGGTATGTTTAAAATGCGGAAAAAGGTTTGGGTTTGTTTTTTTTGTTGGAACAACCCCTTTTGGAAATGAGCATTGATATATAAGGAAATACAAAGACCGGCAAGTCAGGTCTTTTTTATTATTGGCTTAGCCGCTGCCGCTTACATTTTGTTCTACATCGTCGTTAACTGGAATAGGCTTTGTACCATCAAGGGTATAACCTTCAGCCATCCACACCACCAGGGGCATATTGTTTACGTGATAAAAATAGATGCAGCGATGAAAACCCTTTTAGTGGCTTGTGCCGCTCTTTCCCTTACGGCTTGTGTTTCTGAACGTTCCCTTCAGGTTTCGGTGGTGCAGGCCGAACTGGTAAAAGTGGATACCCTTTACCGCAATTCCGAATACGTCCAAATTCTCACCTGGCGTTCGCCCGAAAAAATGCAATTTGTCAGTTATGCCGGTATCAAGGAGTACTACCCGGTTGGCGCCAAAATGGCTGTATTCATGCCCCGATGATTATTGGTATCCTTTGAACTGGTACACCAGGTAACCGGCCATTTCATGCAGCAGTTGTTGCCAGCGCACCAGGCTACGTTCATTTGGAATCAGCCAATCATCGGGGTCCCAATTCCTTGGTTGAAAGTAAAAGTCAGTTGGAAAACTGGTAACAGGTATGCCTGCTTTCTGGAAGCAGCCCATTGCCCTGGGCATGTGAAAGGCCGAGGTAACCAAAACCAGGCTTTTGATTTGGGGATGTTGTTGCAGCAGCGTTTTGGTAAACACCGCGTTTTCGAAAGTATTGCGGCTGTGTTCTTCTGTTAAAATGTCTTTACCAGGAATGCCCGCCTGGAGCAATATGTTTTTTATCTGTATAGATTCTGGAACTGCCTCGGCAAACACTTTACCCGATCCGCCGGATACAATGATCTGCTTCACCTTGCCTGCCCTGTATAACGCGATGGTATGAAAAATACGTTCGGCACCCCACATGGATGAAACCCTGTCGGGTATCTCTTTGTGCATATAAGTAACACCCGAAAGGAGCACTGCGGCATCGTGAACCTCCAGGCTCCGAATGGGAACCGGCTTGGGTTCCCACAACCGTAAGGCTTCGTTGCAGAAAAAAGGGTTGGAGCAAAACAGGAGCAACACCATACCCGTTTTGGCCACTTTCATGGACCAGGGTTTGGCCCGACCCAACCAGGCAGCCACAAAAAAGGCGGTGATCCACACCAGTGGCATCAATACAAAATCCAGGACTTTTGATAGCAGAAAAAACATAGGGAAAACGCTGTGAAAGATACAGGATTATGGCACAAAGCATATCGTGGCAGCTTCTTTGTGGTTGAACAACCAAGGGGAATTTAGTTATGAAAAAGCTTATACTACTTCATGCCGCGATATTGTTCCTGCTGAATGCAACAGCTCAAAAACAAAGGCCGGCTATAAACAACAGTAAGGCAGACTTCCATGCTGGAGTTCGGCTCCAAAGCAGCAGTGCCTACCCTGCAAAAGCTGGCAATACCCGTTTGGGTATTGCCGATCCTACCATCAATGCCCTCAATGGCATGGGAAATGGGATCGGCGTTCCTGTGTATGGCAGCAATGGCGTTTTAGGTTTACCCAAGGGTACCTATGGCTATGCAAAAGGGCAGCTTTGGTTGCGCAGCACCGATGCTACTTCCATTGGGGGCATCACCGGCAACCCTTCGGTAGGCACCGGTAGCAGCAGCGCAGGCGCAGGGGGCAATATGTTGGGGCTGAATGGTAAGAGTCCCTACGCAGGACCCGCAAACTGGGGTTCGGCCCAAGGCTTGCGTCAGCCCGATTCTGTATTGCGCCGCAGCAGGCAAATAGGGATGCGCCAATAATGCTTTTGCGCAAAGGTCCATAAACATTAATGTCGACCAGTATTCAAAGGCATAACCTAATTGCCCAAAATGGCACAATTCTTTTGCGTTTAAGCGTATGGAAAACAATTTCAACCCCCAATCAGAAAACGAAGATTTTACCAGCAAGGGAAGGGTAAGCAATAGCGGCAATCCCGCACAGGAAGCTTCTGAAAGCAACAGGGATATCAGTAAGGTAGACCAACAGGAAGGCGAGATGAACCATGGCACCACCAGTGCCGATCAGGATCTTTTCGCCAATAAAGACCAACGTAAGGAACCATAAACCTGGTAAAGTCCGGATGGAAGTAAAAGGCCGCAAACTAAGTTGCGGCCTTTGCTTTACCATTTATACGAAAGCAATAACCCGTGAGACAGGCCGCCGCTATAAGGCAATACGCTAAGGCTCGGATCTTTGAACAGTTTGTGTTTATGAAAATGTGGTACGAGGATGCCCGAGAGGGTGCCTACAGCCGTACCTACTAAAATGTCGGAGGGAAAATGCCTGCCACCCCGGTGGCGCAGGTAACCAGTAGTACCGGTAGCTACAGCTGCTGCGCCATACACTACCCATTTCCAGTTGGAGGTGGGGTGGTAATCGGCAAAGACCTTGGCGGTAAAAAAGGTGGCAGTACCTACCAGTGCAGCATGGCCAGCAAAAAAGGAGTTTTTGGCGTTTCCCTCGGTGCGGTCGCCCATGGTTGCATTGGGGTTGTAGGTATAAGGCCGGTACCGGTTAAAAACCATGTTCGAGCCTGTGTACAGCACACCTGTTGTAGCCATGGCTTGCAGGTAAAGCAACCCGATCTTAGCTGCGTCTTTCCTGATCTTTTTATCAGCCAGCAACAGGAATGGGACGGGCACCGAGCCATAGAAGATATAGTCTGAGGCATCGGCTGCTTTTTCGTTGTAAATATCAGCAGCCCAACGATCAAAGCGGGGAATGTTCTGTACACTGAGGTTGCGGATGGTAGCTTCGGGCGTTCCCTCCTTGGTATAAACCTGCGAAAAACCAAAAATGGTGAAAGCGGTTGCTCCAATGGTAAGTGGTAGGTCCAGTTTGGGTTTGATCTTGTATACCTCTTCCGAAGGTGCCTGCGCATTGTAATTGTTGGTATTCGATAAAGCTGTGCTGGTGTCGTTCTGTCCGTAACTAAAGGTATGCAACAGCAGGGCAAGGGAAGCAAGTAACCCCATTTTCATACGCATCATTTTTTTGTTTTCTGCTGTGGTTAAAAAAAATGTACCACAGCAGTTCTTTGGTTTGCACCTACTCCGATAGGGAAAGACCTGGAAAAACGATTGCGCAAAAAAGCTTTTATAGCATAGCCACCTACATATTTAGTGGTAACTTTTAGGGTAGACAACACGATTGCTCCGTCCGGATTTTTCCATTGCCTAAAACCGCCATATGCATTACCGGATCACAACCCTAATAACCCTCCTTATTATAGGTGCCAGCATTTGGGTAGCCTGCTCCTCGGGTGGGCAGGGTAGCAGCGACATCCTTCCCGATGAGGTGAGTTACAATTTTCATATCCGGCCCATTCTTTCTGATAAGTGTTTCAAATGCCATGGACCCGATAAGAACAAGGTGGAAGCCAGCCTGCAATTACACGATGCCGCTCATGCCTATGCCCCGCTTACCGAAACGAAGGGCGGTTTTGCCATTGTGCCGGGAAAGCCAGAGGAGTCTGAGTTGATCGCCCGAATCAGTTCTGAAGATTCAGATTACCTGATGCCTACACCCGAGGCGCACCTGGGTCGGCTCAATGCCTACGAGGTAGCCCTTTTCAAAAAATGGATAAAACAGGGTGCTCGCTACGAACCCCATTGGGCGTTTACTCCTCCCCGTAAGCTAAGGCTGCCGCAAATTGCCGATCCTAAATGGGCCAGGAATGAAATAGATTATTTTATTGCCGAAGGTTGGAAGCGTTCCGGCTTACAACCCAACGAAGAAGCAGGAAGGGAGCAATTGCTTAAGCGGATTTGTCTTGACCTTACCGGCTTGCCACCCACATTGGAGCAGCAGGATGCCTACTTAGGTGAAAAGGCAGATGGGTATGAACAATGGGTAGACAGGCTGCTGGCCACCCCGCAGTATGGTGAAAAGATGGCCGTGCACTGGCTGGATATAGCAAGGTATGCTGATAGTTATGGATACCAGGATGATAATATCCGCACCCAATGGCCCTGGCGCGACTGGGTGATACATGCCTTCAATAAGAACCTGTCGTACGATCAATTCTTAACCTGGCAGATTGCCGGCGACCTGCTGCCCAATGCCACCAAGGAACAGGTGTTGGCAACCGCATTTTTCCGCAACCACAAATACACCGAAGAAGGCGGGGTAGTACCCGAAGAATACCGGATTGAATATATTCTGGATAAAACCAAAACTTTCAGCAAAGGCATCCTTGGTCTTACGGCCGAATGCGCTCAGTGTCATGACCATAAATATGATCCTATTTCACAAAAAGACTATTACCAGCTTTTTGCTTTTTTCAATACGACCCGCGAACAGGGCTATGAAGGTGATGTAAGTGTTTCCAAGCCTGCAAAACACCCAATGCTGGAGATTTCCAAATCCGAAGTACAGGAGTTGCTGCGCTTTATCAATTTCCAGGATACAGGCAGGCTCACCGTTTCGGTGATGGGAGAGGCAGACACCTCGCGCAAAACCTATATCCTTGACCGCGGCGTTTACGACCGGCCCACCGAACCGGTACTTGCGTCGGCACCAGCGGCTGTAATGCCCTTTGATACGGTGCGGCTTTCCCGCAACCGGTTGGGCTTGGCTCAATGGACGGTTGATAAGCAAAACCCGTTGACTGCAAGGGTTTATGTAAATCAAATTTGGCAACAGCTATTTGGACAGGGCTTGGTAAAAACGTCGGGCGATTTTGGTATGCAGGGCGACCTGCCTACTCATCCGGCATTACTCGATTGGCTCACCGTTGATTTTATAGAGCATGGCTGGAATATAAAAAGGCTGGTAAAGCAAATAGTAATGTCCGCAACCTACCGCCAGTCGGCAAAAGTGCGCCCCGACCATTTGGCAAAAGACCCGGAGAACAAATGGTTGGCCCGTGCACCCAGGCACCGGATGGCAGCAGAAGGTGTGCGCGACCTAGTGCTGGCCAGCAGTGGTTTGCTCCACCGTACCATCGGCGGGCCCAGCGTAAAACCCTACCAACCCGAAGGCTTATGGGAATCGGCAACATCCGGGCGTGGGGTGCTGGCTACCTACCAGCAGGATACCGGGACCGCATTATACAGGAGGGGGATGTACACATTTATCAAGCTTACCGTTCCACCGCCATCTGCCATCATATTTGATGCCTCCAACCGGGACCAGTGTGAAGTAAAACGTAGCCAGACCAATACGCCCCTGCAGGCTTTGGTAATGCTCAATGATCCATTGGTGATGGAAGCATCGAGGGTGTTGGCACAAAAGCTTTCTTCGCAACAACAAAACCCTGATGATTGGATAAAAATAGCCTTCCGCCGCATTCTTTGCCGCCAACCCAGCAAGCGGGAGCTGGAAATGTTGCAACAATATTTTAAACAGCAGCAGGTCCAGTTTGCAAATGGCAAGCTCGATGTTGGCAAAACACTTTCGGTTGGTGCGTACCGGCAAATACCGGTTTCAAACCCTGCCGCTACTGCTGCCCTGATGAAAGTGATCCTCACCCTCTACAATCTTGAAGAAACCCTTTCAAAAACCTGAACATGGCCAATGAAGTGCTGGAGCATGCGCTCAATATGAACCGCAGGCGCTTTTTGGGTAAACTGAGTCTAGGCATCGGTTCGGTGGCCCTGGGCAGCCTGCTTATTCCCGACCTGTTCAGTGGCAGCCCCGATGAAGCAAGCCTGGTGGCTGGTTTGCCTCACTTTGCACCCAAGGCTAAAAGGATCATTTACCTGTTTCAAAATGGTGCACCCTCGCAACTGGACCTGTTTGATTACAAACCAAGGTTGGTGGACATGTTTGGCCAGGACCTGCCTGCTTCCATCAGGATGGGGCAAAGGTTAACGGGCATGACTGCCGACCAGGACAAGTTTCCCCTGGCTGGTTCTGCTTTTAAGTTCAGCAGATATGGCCAGGCAGGTGCCTGGATATCCGAATTACTACCCCATACCGCCAGCGTGGTGGACGACCTCTGTATTATCAAAAGCATGTATACCGAAGCCATCAACCACGACCCGGCACTAACCTTTTTCCAAACAGGCGCCCAGGTTGGCAACCGGCCCAGCATGGGTGCCTGGCTGAGCTATGGGCTGGGTTCGGAAAACAAGAACCTGCCGGCTTTCTGTGTGTTGCTATCCAAGGGTAAAGGCAATGGCCAGGGTGTTTATTCCAAGCTGTGGACCAATGGTTTTCTCGATTCGGTGCACCAGGGGGTGCAGTTTAGCAGCGGCGGAAACCCTGTTTTGTACCTCAACAATCATGAAAGCATCAGCCAGCAGGAACGCAGGATGATGCTGGACCAGGTGGCAGCCCTGAACGATGAAAACTATAAAACAATGGGCGACCCCGAGATTGCCGCTAAGGTGCAGCAATACGAAATGGCCTACCGGATGCAGACTGCCGTTCCGGAAATTACCGACCTGAGCAAGGAGCCGGAAAGCATCATTAAGCTCTATGGGCCTGATTGCCTGGTGCCGGGTACCTATGCTGCCAACTGCCTTTTAGCCAGGAAGCTTTCAGAAAACGGGGTGCGTTTTGTTCAACTATACCACCAGGGTTGGGACGGTCATGGCAACCTGCCGGGTGAAATCAGAGGGCAATGCATGGATACTGACCAGGCTTCAGCAGCACTTATTACCGATCTGAAACAAAGAGGTATGCTGGACGAAACCCTGGTGATCTGGGGAGGAGAGTTTGGCCGAACCAATTACTGCCAGGGTCCTTTGGCCCGCGATAATTACGGCAGGGATCACCACCCTCGTTGTTTCACCATCTGGATGGCGGGTGGTGGCGTTAAGCCAGGTGTTTGGGGCGAGACGGATGAATTTGGATACAATATCGTAGATGGGAAAGTACATGTCCACGATTTTCACGCCACTGTCATGCACCTGATGGGGCTCAACCACGAGCAGCTGACGTACAAACACCTGGGCCGCAGGTACCGCCTGACCGATGTTGCCGGTGAAGTGGTAAAAGGCATCATTGCTTAGGTATCCCTAAGCATTGCATCAAGCCGCTATTTAAAACTTAATACTCCGCTATGCACCGCCGAACTTTTATTCGCAATACAGGTTTTGCTTTATCAGCACTTCCAATGCAAGGTTTGTTGCACAACAGTGAATCAATAGTTTTGGGACATAATGCTAAAAGGTACCAGCTAGATACCAGTTGGAGCAGGGCCGATGCGGCCAGGTACCCGGTAAATGACTGCCACGAAATGGTTCAGGATCGAAAAGGCCGTATCCTGCTGCTCACCAACGATACCCACAACAATGTATTGGTGTATGACCAAAAGGGCAGGATACTGGATAGCTGGGGCAAGGAGTACCCCGGCGCCCATGGGCTGACCCTTTTTGATGAAGGTGGAAAAGATGTATTGTATATCTGCGACAATAACCGCCACCAGGTGATCAAAACTGAATTGAACGGAAATGTGTTGATGGTGCTGGATTACCCCAGGGAAAGCGGGTTGTACAGCAAAGCGGAAGAATACATTCCAACCGAGACAGCCATTGGCCCCGGTGGTGACATATAT
This sequence comes from Cnuella takakiae, assembly GCF_001953305.1. GTDB lineage: Bacteria > Bacteroidota > Bacteroidia > Chitinophagales > Chitinophagaceae > Flavisolibacter > Flavisolibacter takakiae. Next base: position 3,352,189 of record NZ_MTFE01000010.1, on the reverse strand, counting down.
GTTGCTGATGGTTATGGCAAGGATTATATCCACCGCTATAACCCGGAGGGAAAATACCTGGGCTATTTTGGAGGCAGGGGAACCGAAGCGGGTCATTTGCTGAACGCTCACGGCATTACGGTGGACCACCGCGGCGCGGAGCCAACACTGGTGGTCAGTTCCCGTCAGCAACATGCTTTTAAGCGCTATTTGCTTGATGGCAAATACTTAAGCACCATTCACCTTCCGGGAGCCTGGGTGTGCAGGCCTGTTATCCATGGAAATTACCTGTATGCCGCAGTGCTGCAGTCGGACAGGGCACAGGGCAAACGCTCCGGTTTCCTGACTATATTGGATAAAGACTGGAAAGTTGTTTCCAACCCCGGGGGCAGCAGCCCGCAATACAAAGAAGGACAACTCCTGGAATTAAACCAGGAGCAATCCGTATTTGCTTACCCCCACGACATCTGTGTGGACCGGGACGAAAACCTGTATGTGGCCCAATGGAATTCAGGTAAGGTTTATCCATATAAACTAAAACCTATCAGCTGAGGGCTTTCAGTTAGCAAAGGGAATTATGAAAAGAACCCACACCTTTTTTTACAACGCCTGCTTTGCCCTAAATTGTTTGCTGCTTTTCCTCATCCTTTTTGAAAGCAGGATTGTCCTGCCCACCCTCTTGCAGGTAGTAGGACGTATGCACCCCATGATGCTCCATTTCCCGGTTGTAATGGTCATTGTTTCCCTTTTATGGGAGTTGTTTGCCGCCTCAAAAAATTGGGACAGCAAAGAATTAGTAGGAGATATTTTCCTTTTGGCATCTGCAGTCACATCGGTGTTTACCGCATTGGCGGGGCTCTTTTTATCGCGGGAGGCCGGCTATGATGCTGGTTTATTGGCTGGTCACAAATGGGGCGGCCTGGCCCTTTCGCTGCTTACCCTTTTTTTGTTTACCTGCCGACATTGGCTCCGTAACCAGTCCCATGCTTTGAAAGTTTTTGGGTTTGCCGGGTTTTTCCTGTTGTTGTTTACTGCCCACCAGGGCGCCAACCTTACCCATGGTGCCGGTTTTTTATCGGAGCCGCTCGTAGCTGCCGCCACACCAGAGCCAGTATTGCTTGAAGACGCACAGGTTTTTCCACACCTGGTACAACCCATACTCGAAACCAGGTGCGTGCAGTGCCACAATGAAAAGAAAAAGAAAGGTGATTTGCTGATGACCTCCTATGCTGCCCTGTTGCAAGGTGGAAAATCTGGTGCATTGTGGGATAGCCTTGCTGCAGACGGCGGCTTGCTATTGAAAAGGATTCACCTGCCCCTGACTGAAAAAAAGCACATGCCGCCACAGGGTAGGCCCCAACTTACAGAAGAAGAAATGGCCATCCTGGTTCAATGGATCCGGAAAGGCGCACCCAATGAGCAGCAGGTAATCACCCTTCAAGAGAACGACACGTTAAGGCAATTGGCAGCCGCTCAATTCAAAACTGCCGAATCGGAGGAATACCATTTTGATGCTGCTGATGCTGAGATAATAGCAAAACTGAATACCAATTACTGCCTGGTACAACCTATTGCTGAAGGAAGTGCAGCCCTTTCGGTTTCCTTTTTCAGCCCTTCCCAATTTAAACCTTCAATGCTCAAAGGTTTGCTTGCCATCAAAGAACAAATGGTCAGTCTCAACCTGAACGGAATACCAGTTACAGATGCTGAACTGGATGTGGTGGGCCAAATGAAGGCATTGCGCAAACTGAATCTGGGGTTTACCAAAGTAACCGGAACCGGCCTGTCCCAACTCAAAGACTTAAAGGAACTAAGGCAACTAACCCTTTCCGGTACCTCCGCAAGTGGAGCGGTGGCAGCGCTCCTGCCGCATTTGCCCAAATTGAAAAAGGTTGCTTTGTGGCAAACCAAAATGGAGCCGGCACAACTGGCAAGGTTCGCAACAGAGTTTCCTAAGCTGTATATAGAAAAAGGCTATAGCGGGGATTCCGTAACCATCAGGCTCAATCCTCCTGTGGTGGACAATAAAGAAACGGTAATCAGGGATGCGGTGGACCTGAACCTGAGGCATGTTGTAAAAGGAGCCGAAATACGTTACACCCTCGACGGATCGGACCCGGATAGTTTGCTGTCGCCTGTTTTTACAGGAAACGTGAAAGTAGACCGGAGTATGGTGGTTAAGGCAAAAGCATTTAAACCGGGATGGATCAGCAGTGCGGTAGTGGAAAAACACTTTTTTCGAGCAGGCATCAAACCCGACAGCATCCGGCTGCTTACCCCACCCGACCCACAATACAAAGCGGTGGGTGGTGCAGCGCTAGCCGATGCAAAGAAAGGCGACCTGAATTTCAGGAGCGGGCTTTGGCTGGGGTATAAAGACAAGCCAATGATGGCAATTATCTTTTTATCCAAGCCTCAAAAGGTTTCAGCTATTTCGTTGAGTACCCTGGTTGATGTAAACAGTTACATTATGCCTGCCTATAAGGTTACGGCATGGGGAGGCAAAAAGGCCGGAGCACTAAAATTGTTGACCAGCTTTAAACCTAAGCAACCTGGGCAGGGGAGTGGCGGTACACTTGCGGGTATTGATCTTCCCTTTGAACCCCAGGAAATGGCAATTTTAAAATTGGTGGTTGAACCTGTTCCTGTTCTTCCTGGTTGGCATCCGGGGAAAGGGCAAAGAGGCTGGTTCTTTGTAGATGAAGTTTTTATAAATTAGGTGAGGCTCATCTAGTGTGGATGTTATTTCTACTTATAAGGGATACAAGGATTGTTAAAGATTCTTCCTGCTATTTTGAAGTATCGTTTAAATAAATACTTTTGCTAACACTGTTAACTTACCTAACGTTATCATGGGAATCGCTGAAAGAAAACAAAGGCAGAAAGAGGAAGTAAGGGCTTCCATTCTCCGCGCCGCCTGGAACCTGGTGGAGCAGGAGGGATGGCAGGCGCTTTCTATCCGCAAAATTGCCGATGCAATTGAGTACAGCGCTCCTGTTATTTACGATCATTTTCAAAACAAAGAAGGCATCTTACTGGAATTTACCCGCAGGGGGTTTCAGTTGCTGAACACCCGGATACAGGAAGCTTCTGCAAAACCGGCCACACCTGAAGAAAGGTTAGCAGCCATTGCCAATGCTTATGCTGCTTTCGCTTTCAGCCATACCGAGTATTACCAACTGATGTATGGTTTGGGAATGCCCAGTTGTGAAACGGTAAAGCAAATTCCTGAATTGAGCTTGTTTACGGATTTGGTAATGGCACCCATCAAGGAATTGATTGCCGGTAACCCGGCAAGTTGCAGCGACGCATGGCTGAAGTTGCATACATTTTGGTCCATGCTCCACGGTCTTATTTCTATTAATATGATGGGAAAGGAAAAAGGTCCCGGTGATCACCAGGAAGCGGTAATGCAGGATTTCCTGCAAAGTTTTATCCGTGGTTTGAAAGGATAATTTTTTTGCCTTGAATGTTAACAGTGTTAGGAATAATAATAACGATACTAAATACAACACTATGAACCTAATCGACGCTTTAAATTGGCGCTATGCTGCCAAGAGAATGAATGGTAACATCGTACCCGCAGAAAAAATTCAAAACATAATAGAAGCAGCCCGGTTGGCTCCTTCTTCCATGGGGTTGCAACCATATAATGTATTGGTGATCTCCAACCCTGAACTCAAGGCTAAACTGCAACCTGCAGCTTATAACCAACCCCAGATTGTTGAGGCTTCGCACCTTTTGGTATTTGCCGCATGGGAAAACGTTACTGCCGAGCATGTAGAGACTTATATCAATGATATTGCGGCTACCCGTGGCATACCCGCTGAAAGCCTTGATGGCTTTAAAGCATCCCTGATGGGAATTGTAAATGGCCGCACACACGAGCAAAAACATGAGTGGGCAGCCCGCCAGGCCTATATCGCTTTTGGTACCGCTATTGCTGCCGCTGCTATCGAACAAGTGGATGCCACACCCATGGAAGGTTTTGTTCCCGACCAGGTAGATGCTATCCTCGGCCTGCGCGAAAAAGGCCTGCGTAGCGTAACCATTCTTGCCTTGGGTTACCGCGATGCCAGTACCGATTTCCTCGCCACTTCCAAAAAGGTGCGCCGTTCAAGGGAACTGTTCGTTGATGAATTAGCATAAAATAGTGGGCACCACCTTATAGGTTCTGCCCTGAGACCTTGTTGTTCGATAGCCGGCCTATTGGCTCTTATTGTCAGATGACCTGTATGGTTCTGATTGGCCCAGTTTTATAGTTTGGTTATTATTAAAGTGGCCGGCTATCTGCAACAACCTTTAAATGTGTAATTTATGAATGCCCCGCACAAACCCGTACTGGCCATCTACACTGCCGGTTATACCGATTACGATGGGTTGGATACCTGGCGGGCCATGCCTTCCCGCACCATTGCCATTGAGCAATTTGAACCTTTTATCTTTCTCAACCACCATGGTCCGCAGGAGTTTGCCCCCGGCAACAATGGCCTGCCTTTCGGCCCACACCCACACAAGGGTTTTGAAACAGTAACCTTTATTATTACCGGAGACCTGATGCACCAAGATAGTACCGGCTTTTCCAGTAATATACAGGAAGGCGGTATTCAGTGGATGACAGCAGGAAAAGGCATAATCCATTCCGAAACGTCTTCCGACCTGTTCAAGGAACAAGGTGGGCCAGTTGAAATCTTGCAGTTGTGGGTAAACCTGCCTGCAAGTTTGAAAAATGTTGATCCGGCTTACCGTGGATTGCAAAAACAGGATATTCCGGCCTTGTCCCTGCAGGAAGGAAAGGTCAACCTGAATGTTGTTTCCGGAAAATGGGAGGAAACGGCTGCCCCAATTCAATCGCTTTCGGATGTGCATTTGGCAACTGTACAACTTGCTGGGGGAGCTTCCTGGTCATTTACGGCACCCGAAGGCCGCCGCATTTTATATTATGTAATCAGGGGCAACGCTACGGTAAATGGTTCAGAAGTTGCTACCCACGACCTGGTTGATTTTGGAATGGAGGGAACCCTGGTGCATACTTTGGCCAATAGCGATATCCTGCTGCTCGTAGGGCATGCTGCACCTAATGAGGAGCCAATCATTGCCCATGGGCCATTTGTAATGAATACACAGGAAGAGATCAGACAAGCTTTTGTTGATTACCATGACGGAAGGTTGGGTAAATGGCCGGAGTGAAAATTTGCGGCAAGCTTTAACACAACAAAATGCCTTGTTTACGGTTTAAACATGCACCGGGTATCAACTGTTTACAAGTAAAACCATGTTGATTTTCCCGGCTTAATATACATGCAAATGAAGAACGTCAAAGAAATACCCCCTATAATTGAACCTAGGGATATTGTGGTAGGTGATCCTGCTGCAAGAGTTACGATCATGGAGTTTGGCGATTACGAAAGCGAAGCTTGTGTGCAGGCCAACGAAGTGGTAAAAGAACTGCTGGAGCAATACAATGGCAAGATCAATTTTGTTTTCCGCCATTTCCCGCTCACCCGTATTCACCAGCGGGCACACAAGGCTGCAGAAGCCGCCATTGCTGCGGGACAGGAAGGGAAATTCTGGGAAATGCACCAGGCTCTTTTGGCCAACCGCCGCAACCTGGGACTGATTTCCCTGAAGGGTTATGCCAGGGAAGTAGGCGTAACCAACAAACGCTTTCTGGATGACCTGATGAATGGAACCTATGGCTGGCAGGTGCAAGGCGATTTGCAGGAAGGCTTGAAAATGGGGGTTCGCGATGTGCCTTCGTTTTTTATCAACGGACAAAGGTTTGAAGGCACACCCAGTACCCGCAACCTCAAGGCCGTAATTGGCGGGCTGCTTGAAAATGAATCGGACTTGCCGGTTAAGGCTAAAAAGCGTAGGGCTTAAGCCTTTTGCTTTTTATTGTCTTAGAACACAGTTGATGCTGTTCAAAAAATAATATCATGAAAATCGACATCTGGTCTGATATCGCCTGTCCTTTTTGCTATATCGGCAAACGCCACCTTGAGCAAGCCCTTAATAATTTTGAAGCAAAGGATAAGGTAGAGGTGCAGTGGCATAGCTTTCAATTAGACCCCACCACCAAGCCTGCTCCGGGTAAATCGTTGGTGGAGGAACTTTCTGCCAAAAAAGGATGGAGCCTTGCCCAAACCGAAGGCATGATGCAACAGGTAACAGCACGTGCTAAGGAAGCCGGTCTTACTTTACGGATGGACCGCACGGTAACTGCCAATACCTTTGATGCACATCGCCTTACCCATTTGGCAGCACAGTACCAGCAACAGGATGCTGCGGAAGAAAGACTGTTCCAGGCCTACTTTGAAAAAGGTTTGGACATAGCAGACCATTCTGTCCTTGAAGATATTGGCACCAGCATTGGGCTACCCCAGGCCGAACTTAAAGAAATATTGTCTACCCAAAAATTGGGTGACGCAGTGCTACAGGACATCCTGATGGCGCAGCAGATGGGCGTAAATGGGGTTCCGTTTTTTGTGTTCAATGATAAATATGCCGTTTCGGGAGCGCAGCCGGTAACAGCATTTAAACAGGTACTACAACAGGTTTGGGAAGAAGAACAACCACAAAGTACAGCGGCCGGTTTTTGTAGCATTGATGGCAACTGCTGAAAAATAGTACAAACCCCGCAAGTGCGGGGTTTGTACTATTAAGCCTTTTTTTTGTAAGTAGTAGTTGAATTACAACTGGTCTATTCTCACCCAGCTCATACCGGCTGCTTTGGCTGCTTCCACGCCCGGTACACCGTCTTCGAACACCATACAACGCTTAGGATCTACCCCCAGCTTTTCTGCAGCCAGTAAAAAAGGATCCGGGAACGGTTTGCCTCTTTCCGTATCATCGGCACAAACCAGTACATCCAACAGGTGGTCGATACCCAAAACGGAAAGTGTTTTGGAAACGGTGCTGCGCCTGCCGCCCGACACCACGCCGATCTTAACCTTACCTGCATGCGCTTTCAGGTGATCAACTACATAGGGAATGGGTTGGGTGTGCTCGATAAAATCATCAATAAAAGTTTGTGATTTGCGGCGGGCAAAATCATGATGATCGAAGGTGGCACCATAACGCTTGCAGATTTCTTCTGCCACTGCCACGGTAGGCCAGCCGGCCAGTTCATCAATCAAAGTGGCATCCAGTTCCACGCCGTGTAGCTGGCAAACTTTTACATAAGCGTTTTTATGCGCCTGCATATTATCGGCCAGGGTGCCATCGCAATCGTACAAAAATGCGTCGAAGCCTTCGGCAGTAAGCCGGGTTAGTTGCTCCAGTTTATCTAAAAAAGTGTTTTCCATTATTTATAGTATGCTTTGTTCAGCTTTATGGTTTCCGTATGCGGTGCAAAGTTAACGCCATACAGCTAAACAGCTTACCGGACAAGGGTAATGGTACCTTTATAGGTTTTGGAATCTTTGGATAATGATAGGTAGTAGACATAAGTACCTGCAGGCAGAGGCAACCCCCTGAGGTTGCCGTCCCATGCCACTTTTGCTCCCTTGTTTTCGTACACCATGAAACCATCCCGGCTATACACCCGTACCTGTGCTCCGTCGCTTTGCATCAGGAAGGGAATCTGCCAGCGGTCATTAATGCCATCCCCGTTTGGAGTAAAGGAATTGGGTATAAATACATCTGCTGGTGCCAGGATGCCTACTTCGTCCCATGCGGAACAACCTTCCGGTGTTGTTGCCGTGAGGCGGTAAACCTGGTCGGACAAAGGACTTGCAAGCGGTTGAAGCCTGCTCACGTTGTTCAGGCCGGTGCCCGGAGTCCACTGGAACCGAAGGTTTTGCCCAATTGCTGAAGCCCGGATAGTTTCCGTTTTTCCTTGCCTGATGATCATATCAGGACCCGCATTTACCCGGGGAGAAGCGGAAACTCTTGCCGTTTGTATGGCAACACTGGTGCAACCCTGGTTGGTGGTGTAGGTGTAAGAAATGGGATTGCTGCCCATCTGGGCAAGTGCCGGAGTGAAGAAGCCCGAAGGCTGTATGCCATTGCCAGAAAACCAACCTTTGCCTGGAAGCCCGTTTTGCAGCTGGGCTTGGGTAATGGTATACTGAGGATCGGCACTGCAAAATGCAGGCAGGGTATCAAAGCGCAATTGGGGCAGGGCATCCAGCACCACTGTTTTTTCTGCAACCGAATAACAGGACTGACCAGAGTATGCCACCATCCTGATGGTATATTGCTTATTTGCCGGGTTGAAAAAGGATGGCATTTGGAACCGGTAAGTGCTGTCTTTTTTTGGTAGCAGGTCGATTGTTTTCTGGGTGGCATCAACGCCATAATTCCAGTACAATTCCATTTTCACGAGTTCTCCTACATCCACCTGGCTTTCGTTTTTTACCAGGATGGCTCCGTCACTACACTGCCGAAGTCCATTTAGCAGGCTGAAATGAGCTTCGGGCACAGATCCGTTGATATAAAGTTGCTGCACCAGGGTGTCTGCACAGCCGTATGCTGAATTGACCACAAGGGTTACAGGGTACATACCCGTTGCCCGGTACTGGTGTCTTGGGTTCTGAAGGGTGTCCGTATTGGTAATGGATTGATTTGCATCGCCAAAATTCCAGGTGTAACGCAAAGCCGCCTGTTCGCTGAGGGTAGTGGTGTTTAAAAACTCGGAATAAGGATCGCGGAGGCAACTACCCGGAATTTTAAACCCTGCCTTTGGTACAGCATGGACCAGGATTCTTTGGCTTGCGGGCATGCTGATACAGCCTTTATCACTTACCGCCACCAAATTGGTGATGTAATTTCCTGTGGTGCTAAACGAATGTATCTGCCTGCCAACGTCATTGCTAACCAGTGTTTTTCCATCACCAAAATTCCAGGTGTACCCGGCTATTGACCCGCTGCTGATGAAGGATTCGTTTACAAAGCCTATTTCCCTGCCCGCACATAAAGGCCCCTGTACTGAAAAGCGGGCTTGGGGTAGCGGGTTGATGGTTATTTGCCTGGTTGCAGTATCAGATAAGCAGCCTATTTCATTGATCACCGAAGCGGCAATGGTATAGGTTCCAGGTTGCTGATACTGGGCGCTAGGGTTAGGAAGAACCGATTGGCTGCCATTTCCTAAATTCCAGCTGTAGGCAACTGCAGCAAGGTTGCCGCCCGGTTTATACAGCTGCTGGAGGAAAACGGTGTCGCCCAGACATGCCCTGGTGGTAATTGAAAAGTCGTGCTCGGCGGAAGGGGTGACTACAAGGTCGTGTTCCAGTTCTACTTCGGAGGTACAGCCATCGCCAATATTGCTGGTAGCAATTACTTTAACCGGGTAGGTGCCTGCTGCAGGCGCTTTCAGCCAACCTGGAACGGTATAGCGGTATACGGTTTTGCCGTTGATCTGCCAGCTGGAGTCATACTGTGGCGTAAGCAGGTCCTGGTTGGGCAGTACGTCATTAAAGTTCCAGTGGATGGCCTGCGGCTGGAAGGGGAAGGTAATAGACAGGCGAAATGGCGCTCTGGAACAGGTGGCTGCATAATCCAGTGACGCATACTGGTTTTGGACAGCTGCAAACTGGTACAGGTCGCGAAGGCGGGCACCTCCGGAGTAACCATAACTTTCTGCAGATCCAAAACCATAAGCTACCACGTTGAAGCCCTGTGTACAGGTAAGTGTATGGGTTCCTTGCTGGGTAGGTATCTGGGCATAAGCAAAAGCATTGTCGCCGGGCACTACCTGGAAATTGTTGTAGGATAAGCCATCCAACCGGAAACTGTTGATGGCTGCCGTATCATTTGGCAAAACTACATTGAGGTAATGTGTTCTAATGTTTACCCCAGCTGGTTGCATGGCATTAAGGGTAACCTGTTTCAGGGTCTGGTCCACAGGGTTTAAGTATACCATTTCCGGATCACCCTGGCCATTGTTGCCTGCACAGCCTTCGGAAGGAAAGTACTGGGCCACCATGATGGCTTTATCCGATTCAATAACATAGGTGCTATTGCCCGAAAACTGGTAGTAAAAGTTATTGGTGAAAGAACTGGCAGGTACTACCTGTCCATTAACTTTTACGATCGATGTTGGATCCGGCCGTATGATGCGGTAAAAATTGTAACTGTTCTGCAGGGAAGGCGTTGCGATATACTTACGGCTCCAGGTGGCAGTGGGATATGCCTGTTGGTACAGGTTGTCGGAAGTGCCTGCGCTGGCGCAGCCAATGGATATTTTACTGCTGCCGCTAAAAACAGCGATCTTCTTACAACCCGAGCCAGTGTTTACCGACCGGATTCGTGAACCGGTAAGGTCAACACCTTTGTTGCCATTAGTGGTGCCCAACACCTGGTAAACTTGTCCCTGTTTTAATTGCACCAAAAAAGGCTGGTTGGCTGTACGCCCTCCTTTTGTTGCTGCCGAAGGGGTTATTTCTACAGAAGTGGTACCTGTATCAGCGGCCACCACAAAAAAGTAGGAGGAGCAATTTGCCTCATTGGACAACTGTTCAAAATTTACGGAGTAATAATCCCTGCCGAGTGTATTGGTAGGCAAACAAACCGTTGCACCGGAAACCGCACTTACATAGATAAAACTGTAAACCACAACCGGTGCATCAGCGGTTACATGAATGCCCAGGTCGGACAAACCTTCATTAAACAGGGCTGCTGATCTTGGTATATCAACCGTGCTGATCTGGTTGGGAATAACGGCAATGCTTTGTTCAAAACCGGTACTTGGAATGGCCACTTTTGCTGTGGTTACCACATCTGAGGTGATATACAGTTGCATCTTTTCCGCACTGGTCTGGCCTGAGCCCTGGTTCACCATGCGCACATGGTGCCCGTAGCCAATCCAGAAATCCCTGCCCATATTGGAAAGTTGCTGACCCCAACAGGTTGTATCAAAAAGCAGTACCGAAATAAGTACCGCAAAGGATAAAAGTTTCTTGCTCATGAGATGATAAAATCCGGCAGTACCGGAAAGGAAAACATGGCAATTTACTTTTACTTGTCAGGGGGAGAAGTAAAATAGGGGTTTACATGAAATTTGGACTATGGGAAAACAAAATTACGTTTGTCCGATCCAGTTACCTGTTCTTGCGTTACATTAAAGCTTTGCACCTGGCTAATTATTGTGTATAAAACATTAATCCTTTGTCACAATTTTCTTTTGTAGTAGGAAAAATTTTGTGCAGTTAATCGGATCGATTAGGGCA
>NZ_MTFE01000010.1:3340646-3341029 GCF_001953305.1 Cnuella takakiae | reverse complement strand
AAAAATAGGCCCGCTGAGAACAGCAGGCCGCAACCAAAACTAACTGCTTAAATGAATAAGCACCTGCAAGGTACAATCTTATTTTTAGTAAGCGAACTTTTCGAGTAATTGATTCTGTTCTTTTTTCGCCAGGAAAAAAACTTTTTTGGGCGATAAAAATTTTGAACAAAATGCACTTGTAAAATGTGTGCCTCCCACACTCTATTTGCTTGCTTTATATAAACAGATATAGCCACGAGTTTTAGGAAAAGATGCCCGATTGTTTGCTCCTGAATTGGTTCTGTCTTTCTAAGAAGAAGGCAATTGGTTTTGTTAAAACGTATGATGCAAGTGAACCCAGTTTGGAAGCGATGAAAATAAAAAAGCCCCTTCAATGAGGGGCC
>NZ_MTFE01000010.1:3263775-3340519 GCF_001953305.1 Cnuella takakiae | reverse complement strand
TTCAAACCTGAAACCTTCTGATCCGTAGTCAGATGCTCTATTCAGTTGAGCTACGCAGCCATTTATTTTTAACTGGTTGTTATTCAGTTGTTTTCGAAAAGCCATGCGCCGTTAGCGGAGTGCAAAAATAAGGGAACTGCAACTATTCAGCCAAAACTTTTTGTAAAAAAATCTCTTTGCTAAGGTTAAGCAGTCACGTAATGCATGAATTCAATGCAGGAGCAGGATGGCTTTAAAATTTAAAACTTAGAAAAACATGATAATAGCAGCATCAATGCGGGGGCTTAAATGGATAAGCAACCGCATCAATGCTGCATCAAGCTAATAATGCCACCGCACAAAAGCTTCCATGGCCGCATATTGGGTAAGCCCAAGCTGGGCATACAACATTGCCGTTGTCGCATTGCGTTCTTCAGCACGCTGCCAGAATTCGCGTGCATCACTTCCCTGGAAGGGCACGCTGTCTTTTTGTGATTGGTGAATAAAGATGCCGTGTCTTTTCTTCATCACCTGTTCCGGACTCATGGGTATGGCCATTTCAATTTCTTCGATATTCCATTCCTGCCAGGCTCCTTTATACAACCAAAGCCAGCAGTCGTTGATCCATGTTGCCCCGGATGCCTTTAATCTTTTCAAAGCCTCCAGCACAATGTCGAGACAGATTTTATGCGTGCCATGTGGATCGGCCAGGTCGCCGGCGCAATACACCTGATGAGGTTTAATCTTTTCCAGCAGGGACATTGTTTGCTGCACATCAGCCTCACCCATCGGGTTCTTTTCAATGGTCCCCGTTTCGTAAAAAGGCAGGTTTTGAAAATGGATATTACTATCCGGGATACCCACATACCTGCAGGTAGCCTTGGCCTCACCGCGCCGGATCAGCCCTTTGATGGCCCTGATCTGTGGCGTATCCATGCTGTTGCTTTTCTTATTGGCCAGGTAATGGCGCACGTCCTGCAATATAGAAGCGGAACGACTGGAGTCGATGCCTGCGATCTCTTCAAAGCCTACGGCAAAATCAAGGAAGCGTGTTACAAATTCATCTGTAACCGCAATATTGCCTGAAGTTTGGTAGGCAACATGCACTTCATGACCCTGGTCGTGCAGGCGCTGGAAGGTACCGCCCATGGAAATGATATCATCATCGGGGTGTGGCGAAAAAATGATACACCGCTTGGATACAGGCGCGGACCTTTCGGGGTGGTTGGGCATACTGGAGTTGGGCTTTCCACCTGGCCAACCAGTAATGCTATCACGCAGCATATAAAATACTTCCAGGTTGATGCCATAAGCATCGCCCTTTTCTACCAGCAGGTCGCTCAACCCGTATTCATTATAGTCGTTGTTTGTCAGCGACAGTACCGGCTTTTTTAATTTCAATGCCATGTTCACCACGGCCTTTTTCATAATCCGCGGCGTCCATTCCGTATCGCCGGTCAGCCAGGGACTTTTATAACGGGTAAGTTCAGCCGCAGCAGCTGCATCCAGCACAAAAAGAGTGTCGGTGTGCTGCTGCAACAGGCTTGCAGGAATGTGCTCGGTCATATGTTCTTCAGCAGCCTTTTGCACAACGGGAGCTTTCCCGGATCCCCATGCCATGAGCACTATTTTCTTAGCCTTCAATATGGTGCTGATGCCCATCGTGATGGCCAGCCTTGGTACCTGCGAAATATTGGGAAACTCATACAGATTGGCAAATCGGGTGGTATTATCCAGATTGGTAAGGCGGGTATGGCTATGGATGGAGGACCCCGGCTCGTTAAACCCAATATGGCCATTCATACCAATACCCAATATCTGCAGGTCAACACCGCCAGCTTCTTCTATTTGTTTTTCATATTCCAGGCAATATTGCTTGATAGCGTCCTTGGGCCATTCGCCATTGGGAATGTGAATATGCTCGGGTTTCATGTCCACATGGTTGAACAACATGCGGTGCATGAAGTGGTAATAGCTTTGGTAGGCTTCCCGCTCAATGGGATAATATTCATCCAGGTTAAAGCTGATTACATTGGCAAATGAAAGACCTTCCTCGCGGTGCATGCGCACCAATTCGGCATAAAGGGTTTTTGGTGTCGAACCTGTTGCAAGGCCCAGCACGCAGGCTTTGCCTTCAGCCTGGCTGTTGCGAATGGTTTCAGCAATAATAGCAGCTACATGTTTCGATCCATCCAATATGTTGTTGTGGATGGAGCATGGAATTTTTTCAAATGAATCAACCATCGGAAAAGGGTTTGGTTTGGCTCTCGGTTATACATGAAGGTAAGTAGAAACAGGGCTTACAGTATAGCGTATTATTTGTTTTTGGTATTTAGTATTGGGTAACTGTCCTTTAATGCTATGCACATGTTATCGCTACATTTCAATTGCCCAAAACCAAATCCTCAAAGGATTATAATACTTCTATTTCATCTAAAAACATCCAGGCTTTTTGTCCTGCACCGGCCATGTGTTCTGCAATTTTCTGAACAGCTTGTGCTTTTACGCGCACAAAACGGGCCTGCACGGGGGCATCAATCACCACGCCCAGGTAACCTTTTACCGGGTCTTTGGCAAGCAACTCACGTGCTGATCCCATTCTTTGGTAAGTTTTGCCATCGGTGCTCACCTGAACTTCCATCTCCTGTGGCGGATATATCCAACTGCCACTGGCAAAAAGCGTGTGCAGCCGCACCTCGCTTATATCCTGAGGGCTGCCCAGATCAATGGTTGCCGTTATGGTCTTTCCATTATACCCTATGAACTCCTTTGTTCTGTCCATACCTTTTTCATTGATTACGCCGTCTACCAGGGTAAATGCACCTGAACCGGGGTAATTGGGAGCGGGCTGTTCGGAAAGGGATACCTTTTTACCCGTAGCCTTGTTGAACCTAAACTTGATAGTAGTAGAATCTATGATCTTTCCGTTACGGTTAACCAAGGCCGTTACTTCACCTGATTGCTGGATCAAAACAGGTGCCGTATAGTTTTTTGCAAAATGCAATCCACTGATACCATACTGTACCGTTGCTTGCCTGTCCTTGGATTCCAATTGCAGCAGCAGGCCACTATTATCTTTTGTTGGCGCTATTGCAGCTTTGATTTCGAAATAAGCATTACTGTAGTTGGCGCCCCATAATTCGTACCGTTTGTATTGGGTTTGCATCCTCTTTTCAAATTCGGGCCAGTTGCGTTGGCCCTTTGCGCTCCACAACACTTCACTCATAGCGCTCATTCGGGGAAATATCTGGTACTCCACTTTTAAAGGGTAGGCGATGTATTCTGTCCACAAATTACTTTGAGCACCGATGATGTATTTTGCCTGTTCGGCATTTAATTCTTTGGGGATGGGTTCGTAGGCATACACCTTTTCTACCGGAGTAAATCCGCCAAAAGTAACAGAGTCTTCCTGTGTCGATTGGCTGTGATCGAGGTAGCAGTGACTGCCAGGCGTCATGATTACCTGGTGCTTTTGTTTGGCGGCAGCAATGCCGCCTGCCTCACCACGCCAGCTCATCACCATTGCGTTGGGTGCTAGCCCGCCTTCCAGAATTTCATCCCAACCGATGATGGTTCTGCCTTTGCTGTTCACGTATTTTTCCATGCGCTGGATAAAATAGCTCTGCAGTTCATGTTCATCTTTCAGGCCTTCTTTTTTGATACGTTGCTGGCAGCGTGGGCAATGTATCCAGTTTTCCTTGGGGCATTCGTCGCCGCCCACATGTATATAAGGTGATGGGAATAGTGGCAACACTTCATCCAATACATCCTGTAAGAAAAGAAAGGTAGAATCATTGCCGGCGCAAAAAACATCATCAAATACCCCCCAGGTTTGCGCTACCTGGTAGGGACCTGTACCGGGACAACCCAGGTTGGGATAGGAGGTGAGTGCTGCAAGTGCATGACCCGGCATTTCAATTTCGGGCACCACCGTAATATGGCGTTGGGCTGCATACCGGACAATCTCTTTTATTTCCTCTTGCGTATAATAGCCGCCATACCTGATCTGGTCATTTCCCTTGCCAGGGTAGTGACCAATGATGGTCCCATCGCGATAAGCACCTACTTCAACCAGGCGGGGATATTTCTTTATTTCAATACGCCATCCCTGGTCATCGGTAAGATGCCAGTGGAAATAGTTCATTTTGTGCAGGGCGATATAGTCAATGTATTTTTTGACAAAGGAAATGGGGAAAAAGTGCCTGGCCACATCCAGGTGCATACCGCGGTAATCAAAACGGGGAGCATCCTGAACCTGTACCAAAGGAATACTAATGTCTCCCTGATGCTTGTCTACCGGCAGAAGCTGCAGGAGGGTTTGTAAACCATAAAAAGTACCAGCATGGGTATCGCCTTCTATCGATACCCCGTTTTGATTTACCGAAAGCTGGTATGCATCCTTGTCCGGTGCTTTGATAAAGTTGCGGGTACGCAACACAATGCCTTTATTGCCTCCATTCTGACTGGTGGAGATGGGCAAGCTAAAACCATAATACTGCTGCAGGTACTCGTTGAAAATTTTAGCACCAGCTTCCTCGCCGGCCGTAGCCGCAATAAGGGGCGTATTGGCCGTAAGCAAAAAGCGGCCGGGCTTTACGGTAAGGGATAGCGGCTTGGGAATAATGGAAACCTGCTGGCTGGTGGCCGTGCAACTGAAGATCAAAAGCAGCAGCAACACCGGGATGATACGCATGCAAAGGGGTTTGGTTTCCGTCTAAGGTAAAGATTACCCTCCAACCCCTGCTGTTTTATGGGGTGCAAACGGTTGAACTTTTTTAAAAATATTAAAAAGTAAAGCAGGCCTTAAGCCTGCTTTTAGTTCAAAACCATTCTGCTTCAAACCGCCTGAAATTCTGTTTCAGTTCGGTGTATAGTTTTCTAAAGGTGTTCATTTGGTCGCGTAGCTTGCCGTGGTTGTCCATGCGGAAGCTTTCCAGGGTCATCCCCGATACTTCCCGCACAAAGCTGGCTAACTGCTTTTCGGCGCCATGCAACTCGTGTTTCAATTGGTCGATCACCTCTTTGTGGCGGATAAAACTATTCTGGAAATGTTCGATTTGAGCAGTCACCTCCTGTCGGGTGTATTTGCTGACCAGTTCAGCCAGGTGCTTTTCAAAAATCTGGATTTCTTCTTTTACAAAATTCAACTCTGCAACCCACAGATGGTATTCAAGGTGCAATTTGGGATGGGGTAATGTGCCTGTCATAAACGCCATTTTATACCCTAAAGCAAGGCAATTACCCGTAGCGGCTTACTGACCCAGGTCCATATTTCTTTTGATTGTTGTCAATTGGCAGGCCTGGTTGTTGGACCCTACTTAATTCCATAAGTGATTTTAAAAGTTTTAAACCGGTACTTCTATCAGCAGTAATTCCGAGGTCATATTGGCTTTTATCCGAAGCGGGTTGGTTGCTGTAAGTCCCAGACCATCCCTGCGGTTGAGTACAATATCATTGATGGTCACATCTCCTTCAATCAGGAAAGCATAGACCCCGTTACCATCTTTTTTTAAAGGGTACTCCAACTCCAAACCAGCATCCAGTTTGCCCAGGCTAAACCAGGCTTCCTGGTGTATCTGTACCCCTTGTCCTGATCCCATGGGTGCTACAATGGTAGCCAGTTGGTTGTGTAATGCCTCATCTTTAAAATTTTGTTGGTCGTAGCGGGGTGTTACCCCTTTCTGATTGGGAAAAACCCAGATCTGCAGGAAGCGGACCGGCAGGAGTTGGCTCCTGTTTTTCTCTGAATGCACCACCCCGGTTCCGGCACTCATCACCTGTACATCTCCTTTTTTGATCACCTGCACATTGCCCAGGCTGTCGCCATGTTCCAACTCGCCCTCAAGGGGAATGGAGATGATTTCCATATTATCATGCGGGTGTTTGCCAAATCCGGCGCCACCCACCACCGTATCATCATTCAGTACCCTGAGGGCGCCAAAATGTAACCTGTTGGGGTCATAATAAGCACCAAAAGAGAAGGAGTGCCAGCTATCCAGCCAGCCGTGGTTGGCGTGGCCCCTTGTATTTGCTTTATGCAAAACCATTTCCATAAAGGGCAAAGTAAAAAAATAAAGCCACCCCTGCGGAGTGGCTGAATTGGACTTGCATAAAGCCGGTTGTACCTGGCAACCAGCCCATTATTGGCTTTTCTGGTGAACTTCGGCTTACACGCCGGCACCTACATCCACATGGGAAAGGCGACCAGCGAGCCATAAAAACTCCTGTACAAAAAGATCGGTGTTGCGTTGAAAGGCAGGGTCGAGGAGGGTACCTGCCGCGTCAAATTTTTTGTCCATCTGTGGAATGATCAGCATATAAGGGGATGGATTGCCAAAAATGGCCAGCACAAACTGCTGGAGTTGCATGGCTGCCCGCATGCCACCCAACGAGCCGGTAGAGGCTGTAACCAGGCCAAAAGCTTTATGGTGCTGTTTGGGAAAATGGTCAAACAGGTTTTGCATGGCAGGCGAGTAGGAACCATTGTACTCCGGCGTCACGATCACAAAGGCGTCAGCGGCAAAAAAACGTTCCGCGAGCGGGCGCAGGTGCTCAGGGGCGTCGGCTGCTGTACGAAAAACATCCTGCATGGGCGGCAGGTGGTGCTCCCTAAGATCAACCAGGCCTACTTCCGCATCGCTTTGCTGGCTGATCTGTTGCTGCAGGAAAAGGGCTACCCGGTGAGAATTGCTGTTGGCCCTGGGGCTGCCTGATATAATTTCAATTTTCATTTCAACGTTTTATGGCGGCTCAAATGTCACACATTCCAGCCTGTAAGGGGGTATAACACTTAAACCTGGTCATTGTTGAGCTCAACGGGCGGATGATTTTTCCGCAGCCGCATATTAATCAATTCAACTATCAGGCTAAAAGCAATAGCGGTGTAGATATAGGTTTTATTGAAATGCTGGTGAAAACCTTCAGCTACCAGCATTACGCCAATCATGATCAGGAATGCAAGGGCAAGTATTTGCAGGGTTGGATGCTTGTTGATAAAGTTGGATATGGGACCGGCAAAGAACAACATTACGGTCATTGAAATCACCACCGCCGCGATCATGATGAGGACATTATCAACCAAACCTATAGCGGTAAGGATGGAGTCAAATGAAAATACGGCATCAACCGCCACAATTTGAACAATCACAGCATTAAAAGAGGAGGGGGCTACCGTTGTTTTCTGCGCTTCCTTCTTTTCCAGTTTATGGTGAATTTCGAGGGTACTTTTAAATACCAGGAAGATACCCCCTGCAATCAGGATCAAATCTTTCCAACTGATGCCAAGGGGCTGCCCTTCATCTTTGATAAAGCCCAGGGTAAACACAGGTTTGGTAAGGCCAATCAGCCAGGTAATGCCCAGCAGCAATACTATGCGGAATACCATGGCAAACAGTAACCCCAGGGTACGTGCCCGGGGTTGCTGTGCGGCAGGCAGCTTGTTGGATACAATGGAAATAAAAATGATATTGTCCACACCAAGAATGATCTCCAGGACAGTAAGGGTTAATAAGGCAGTCCAAACACCGGGATCGCTAAATACGGACAGATCAACTAGTAGGGTCATGTGCTTTTATTTTGCAGATGCAAGTGCAATAGATTCATGCCAGCGTAAGATAGATGGATAAGCAACAGGAATTTGCCGGTTGGCTATTATGGCAAACGGTTGCGCACCATTGAAAGTGTAAAGTAAGCGTATGGCTATGTTTTGCTCCTTAAAGATTGGCTCTTAGTATTGTTTGCTCTTGAAAGGCCTTTATACTAAAGCGCTTTTTTACTTTATTACCAATTGCAACTAACCCTTTCGTAAGCATTTCACCATGGCTGTTATTCCTTGATTGCTGAGGAAAAACCTTCCCATACAAATGCGCCAACCAGTATATGCCTCCGCTTCTTTATATTAGGGTATGAAACAATTGCTTGCCCCTTTACTCAGCCTATTCTTGTTCAACCTGATGCTGGGAGTAACACCAATATGTGCGCAGGCACAGCAACCTGAAATAGGTTTGGAGTTGTATAGTTTCCGCGACCTGTTTAAGAAGGACGTTCCGGGTACGCTTCAAAGGGTAAAGGAACTGGGTATAAAGGAAATTGAGGGCGGTGGCAGCTACAACCTGGACCCTGAAGTCTACCGGCAATTGTTACGGGAAAAGGGTTTGGAACTGGTGAGTTATGGTGCCGGTTTTGAAGACTTGGAAAAAGCGCCCGAAAAGGTGGCTGAGCAGGCGCGCTTTTATGGCGCTAAATACGTGGTAACATTTTGGATTCCCCATCAGAACAAAACTTTTACCTTTGAAGATGCCCAGCGAGCCGTTACTGTATTCAACCGTGCCGGAAAGGTGTTGAAAGAGGCGGGGCTTAGCTTTGCCTACCATCCGCACAGCTACGAGTTTCAGCCTTATGGCAAAGGAACATTCTTCGATTACCTGGTGAAAAATATGGACCCGCGCTATGCAAACTTTCAGATGGATGTATTCTGGTTTCAGCATGCCGGCCAAAACCCGGTGGCATGGCTGAAGAAAATGCCCAGGCGCTTTGTTTCCCTTCACCTTAAGGATCGTGAAAAAGGCACAAAAAACAATACTTACCCCGATGCAAGTGTTGAAACCAATGTGGTGCTGGGTACCGGTGATGTAAATATCCGTGGCATTATGCAGGCCGCATGGAAAATTGGTATCCGCCACTATTTTATAGAAGATGAATCTTCAAGGGCCGAAGTGCAGGTGCCTTTAAGCATACAATACCTTAAAAGCCTGGATACCGTGCAGAAATAAGCAATTAAAAAAGGTGGCCGGAGCCACCTTTTTTAATTGCTTCAGATGCTAAGTTTCTTCATGTACGCTGCGTCTGCTTTTGCCGCTTCCAAAGGCGTGGTGCCGGCATAGGCTTCCTGCTCTACAATGAAATATTCCATACCCAGTTTTTTTACCTCCTGGGTGATCATTTTGTAATCAATATTTCCTTTTCCAAGATCTACCGATTCAAACTTGTTGGAACCAGCCGGAACCTCACCGCGGTCTTTAACATGGCAAAGTTTAAAACGGTTGGGATATTTTTTCATCCAGGCCATGGGGTCGTGACCGCCATTTACCACCCAGTACATATCCATTTCAAAGTCTACCGTTTCAGGATTGGTGCTTTGCAGCAATATGTCCTGCGGCAATTGACCTTCGGTGGGTTTGAAGGTATAATCGTGGTTGTGGTAGGCAAAGCGCATTCCCCTTTGTTTACAGATATCGCCGCATTTGTTGAAGTTATCAGCAGCCTTCTTGTACTCATCCAGGTTCTTTTGCGCACCCAGGTAAGGGCAAATCAGGTATTTCATACCAATAGCTGCGGCCTCATCGGCTTTTTGCTCAAAGTCCTTGTTGATATTGGTATGGGTAGAAACCATAGTCAGCCCAAGGGAATCTAAGTAGCTTTTCAGCTCGGTATTTTTCATCCCCCAGAAAATACCCTGGGCACCTTCATAGCCTTCTATTTGTTTGTAGCCAAACTGGGAAACCATGGCCAGGGTGCCTTTTACATTTTTAGGCAGTACATCCCGGAGGGTATACAGCTGTAATCCAAAAGGGGTAGTGGCCGCGCTGTTCGCCAGCAGTTTGGAACCAATTGAGGAAAGGAGTAAGCCTGAGCCAAGTACGGAGGCGGATTTAAGAAAATCCCTGCGGTTGTATGACATAAGTGGTGATTAGGAGGTTAAGATTGGAAAGGAGGTAGTTCAAAATAGAATGGATCCAAAATCAACCTGCTATTTTGAACTACCTGATAATATCTAGTTAAGTGAACGCCTTGTCTCCCTTTTTGTACGGGATACAGCCATCGAAGCGGCCGGGTACCGGCACATGGCGGCGGGCTTGTGTACTGCCGATCTCCGAAGTAAAATAACCCAGCAGGGTCAGTTCTTTCATCATCCGGAAATAGTGCGGGTCAGAACCTTCCTTGGCGTTCTTTGCATAATCTTTAGCTTCCTTGTCCAGCGCAGTGAGGAACTCGGTACGTTGCTGCGGGGTAAGCTTTATAAAATCGTTGTCGTACTTGTCGTTTGCAGCTTCGTTCAGTTTTTCCATGCCCTCGCGGAAAACCTTCTGGTCTTTTTCTTCATAACTGTCGTTCACCATAACGGTCATAAACTGACCCACCTTGGCCGCCTTGGCGCCGGGTGTGCTGGTGGTAGGGAGGATGGTATCGGCAATCTCATCGAGGTAGGCGATGTCTTCAGGCGTCCATTCGGTGGGTTTGCCGGTTTCCGATTTACAGCCGGTAAGAATGGCGGTACTGCCAATCATTGCGCCTCCCATGAGCAGGGCTATTCTTTGTACAGCGTCTCTTCTGTTCACGTTATTGTGTTTTAAAAGTCCATTGTTTATCGTTGATCGCTGATGTTTGTAGGATCAGAGATCAAAACATCAGCGATCAGCAATCATTCCTTATGCTTTTAGGCTCCAGCCCTGGCGGTACTCGCGTTTCACCCACTGGTTTACCTCGTCGAAGTTGGTAACCTTCATCTGGTTGTTGTCCCAAACCAGCTTAAGACCCCGACCCGGATAGGTAAAGCGATTGTTTTCGGCGGGCTTGCGGATGTCGTGGGCACGGATGGCAAGGTTGGCCATGAGCAACAGTTCGGTGAGCGGTCCTGCCACTTCAAAGGGCGAGCTCACTTCCATTTTGCCATGCCCTGCTATGCAGGCTTCCACCCACTGTGCATAGTGGCCTTCAGCGCTGCCGGGAACCCTTTTGTCAACTTGTTTTACCTGCGTGGTTTTGGTTAATGTGGTGGGCAGCAACTGTGGGTTGGTACCATAAGTACCGCACATCATCTTTCCCTTGGTACCAATAAAGAGGGTACCGTTACCGCCATCGCCAAACACTTCGTTGGGTCCCAACTCATCAGGGCGTGTAGGCTGAATGCCGCCGTCCATCCAGTGTACGGTTACATCACCCTTGGTTTTGGCCGTTTTGGGAAAAGTAAGGGTTACATGGCTGGAAGGCGGGAAGCTCTCCGGGAAATAACCCCGCTTGAATTCATCCACGTAAACCGAGCCTACAGAAGCCTGTACATCCCTGGCGTATTTAAGGTCCAGCACACGGAAGGCTGGTTCCAGCATATGGCATCCCATATCACCCAGTGCACCGGTACCATAATCCCACCAGCCACGCCAGTTGAAAGGCACCAATTTGTCAACATAATCCTTGTAAGGCGCCGTTCCCAACCAAAGGTCCCAATCCAGTTCCTTGGGTACCTCGGCCTTTCCGGTTGGCCATTGCAATCCCTGGGGCCATACAGGGCGGTCGGTCCAGGAATA
Source organism: Cnuella takakiae (assembly GCF_001953305.1). Classification (GTDB taxonomy): domain Bacteria; phylum Bacteroidota; class Bacteroidia; order Chitinophagales; family Chitinophagaceae; genus Flavisolibacter; species Flavisolibacter takakiae. The sequence continues at coordinate 3,329,237 of NZ_MTFE01000010.1, read as the reverse complement.
GATGGTGTGCACATCGCCGATCAGGCCGGCCTCGTACCAGTCTTTCAATTGGCGGGTGCCATCGCCCGAAGCCCCCTGGTTGCCCATCTGGGTTACCACCTTGTACCGGCGTGCGGCATCGGTGAGCACCCGGGCTTCGTAAATGTCGTGGGTGAGCGGCTTTTGAACATACACATGTTTGCCCAGCTGCATGGCAGCAAGCGTGGGCGCAGCGTGGTTGTGATCGGGGGTGGACACCGAAACGGCATCGAAGTTTTTGGCTTCTTTTTCAAATAGCACCCGCCAGTCCTTGTAATATTTGGCTTTGGGAAAACGCTTGACAGTAGTGGCGGCCCGGCGGTCGTCCACGTCTACCAGGTATGCGATTTCGGCTTTGCCGCTTTTGTAAAAACTGTTGATGTCGCTTTCGCCCTTACCGCCCGCACCAATACCGGCGATCAGGAGTTTGTCGCTGGGTGCAACAAAGCCCCTGCCCAATACATGACGGGGAACAATAAAGAAACCAGCAGCAGCCAGCGAGGAATTTTTAATGAAACTCCTGCGGGAGTTTTCATTTGTAGGGTTTACCTTTTTTTCGTTCATGGTTGTGGTATTGGGGGAATGGGTTATTAGGTAAAAGGTATTGGGAATTGGGTATTACTCATTGTGCATGGTGACTGTAAATTTTTTTCCTAAGCACCATTTCCTAATTCCCAATTCCCTTCTTACTTAAACATTCAATTTTTTCATTTCGCCTACGGCATGGTTAACTGCCCGTGCGGTAAGGGCCATATAGGTCAGCGATGGGTTAACACAAGCCGCCGAAGTCATACAAGCACCATCGGTAACATATACGTTGGGCGCGTCCCAAACCTGGTTGTTGCCGTTAAGTACCGATGTTTTGGGATCGCGGCCCATACGTGCGGTACCCATTTCGTGAATGCCCTGTCCCATATAATAGGTGTTGTCAAAAGACTTCACATTTTTCAGACCGGCAGCTTCCAGCATGGCAACGGCTTCGCCTGTCATGTCCTTCCGCATTTTCAGCTCGTTGTCTTTGATGGAAGCATCAATATTGACCACGGGCAAGCCCCACTTGTCCTTTTTGGATTTATCCAGGGTCACCTTGTTCTCGTGGTAAGGGAGGATTTCACCAAAGGCGGTAATACCCATAGTCCATGGGCCGGGTTCGCTCAGGGCATCTTTATAGTCGCCACCAAGCGTTAGTTCGGCTACATCGCGGTTCCAGCCCTGACGGCTGGCGCTACCCTGGTAACCAAAGCCACGCAGGTAATCGCGCTTGTCATCGCCATAGTTCTGGAAGCGGGGGATATAAATACCGTTTGGCCGGCGACCGTAGTAGTATTTATCATCATAACCTTCGGCAATACCGGATGCACCCAGGCGGAAATGGTGATCCATCAGGTTGTGACCCAGCTCACCGGAGCTGCTGCCCAAACCCCCATCCCATACATCGGTAGCGGAGTTCATCAGGACCCATGCCGAGTTGATGGCCGATGCGTTGAGGAAGATGATTTTTGCGAAATAGTCGTAAGTTTTGTTGTTCTGCGCATCTAAAATGCGAACGCCTTTTGCACGCTTGGTATCCTTATCGTACAGAATTTCGGTAACAATGGACCAGGGGCGCAAGGTGAGGTTGCCGGTTTTTTGCGCAGCAGGGAGGGTGGCCGACTGGGTGCTGAAATAAGCACCAAAAGGACAACCCAGCCAGCATTTGTTGCGGTACTGGCAATTGGAGCGGCCGGGAAGCGGCTCCGTAATGTTGGCAACCCGGCCAATGGTCATGATCCGCTGTCCTTTATACTGTTGCTTGATGCGGTCGGCCACATCTTTCTCCACGCAGTTCAGGTCCATGGGCTTTTGGAACTCACCATCGGGTAGGGTAGGGAACCCATCGCGGGAACCCGAGATGCCTGCAAATTTCTCTGCATAGCTGTACCAGGGTGCAATTTCCTTATAACGGATGGGCCAGTCTACGCCCACACCCTCTTTGGCATTGGCTTCAAAATCCAGGTCGGAAAAACGGTAGCTCTGGCGGCCCCACATGAGGGAGCGGCCACCAACATGGTAACCCCGGTACCAGTCGAAACGCTGGGTTTCGGTGTAGGGGCTTTCTTTTTCGTTTACCCAATAGTCGAGGTTTACCTCGTTCAGTGGGTAGTCGCGCTTCAGCACGGGATAATCCTGTATCATCTGCTGGGTACGGCCTCCGCGGTGCGGAAACTCCCAGCTCTCTTTATTGGCATTTACGTATCCCTTAATATGGGGGATATCGCGGCCTCGTTCCAGCATGATGGTTTTAAGACCTTTTTCAGTTAGCTCTTTGGCAGCCCAGCCACCCGAGATTCCTGAGCCAATTACAATCGCGTCAAAAACATTGTCAGCCATAGTAGCGCTATTTAAATGGAGGTTGTTTGAAAAGTTTTGTTCTTCGAAAAAAAGACGGTTCTAAAGACAATGTATAGCCAATTATCGATCAGTGCCCATCCAAATCATACATCACAGATGCTGATGGCTTTGCGCAGGGAGGCCACTTTGTCGGTTGCAACAGGGATGAACTCCTGGGCCAGGTAGCCTTTGAAGCCTGTAGCAACAATCGATTTGATGATAGCCGGGTAAAACAGTTCCTGCGATTCATCTATTTCGTGACGGCCGGGTACGCCTCCGGTGTGGTAATGCCCTATGTAGGGATGCGACTGCTGGATGGTGCGGATCACATCGCCTTCGTCAATCTGCATATGGTAGATGTCATAAAGCAGTTTAAAGTTGGGTGATCCGATACTTTTTGCCAGTTCTACACCCCATGCGGTATGATCGCACATATAATCCTTATGGTCCACCTTACTGTTAAGCAGCTCCATGATGATGGTAACCCCTCTTTTTTCAGCCTTGGACATGATCTTTTTCAATCCATCCGAGCTGTACTTTAAGCCGGTGGCATCATCCATTCCCTTGCGGTTGCCGCTAAAGCAGATCAGGTTCTGGTAACCGGCATCGGCCACAAGGTCAATATGCTTCAGGTAGTTGTCTACTAGCCTGCCATGGTATTGCGGGTCATTCCAGCCTTCGGTAAGGCTAATTTCCGCGCCATTGCACATAGAAGAATGGATGCCATGTTTTTTCAAAGTAGCCCAGTCACCAGGTCCCACCAGGTCAATGGCACTAAAACCAATTTCTTTGATGGTGGTGCACAATTGTTCCAGGGGCATAAAGCCGTAGGTCCAGCGGCAAACGGAATGTTTGATGTTGTTCTTCAACTTGGTTTCATTTTTAGGGGAGAAGGGCAAGGTGGCAGCCAAAGATGGCAATGCTCCCATGGCAAAGCCACCTGCTACAAGTTGCTTGATTAGTTCTCTACGATGATAGTGGGCCATGTGGATGAATTATACAGCACATATGACAGCAAAAGAGCAACTCATTGAAATGAATTGACCGTTTAGCACGCTAATTTTGATGCATGCTAAACGGTCCGAAAGGGGATCAATGTACCGCCATCGTCATTTCACTTTCTGTAATCCGCTTGGAGCTTTTTTGCCAGAAGAAAAATATAGTGAACAGCACGATCAGGATAATTGGGAAGGTCAACATCTTCATCAACGTATCCTGTCCGGTAGCTAATTCCAGTGCATCTGCAGTGAGGCCTTTACTTGAATTAGCAACCCGGGCACTATCAATCCAGCCGCCAATGATGGGCTGGAAAATAGCGGTTGAAAACATACCTACACCACCCACAACCGACATACCCAATGCACTGCTCTTGGGAACCCTGTGTGCTACAGAACCGATCATTACAGGCCAGAAATAACAAATGCCCAAGGCAAAGATGATGGCAGCAAAATAAACAGCAGGTCCTGTTACTGTACTAAACAAATAGATACCGATAGCAGTAAGGATGGCGCCGCCAAGCAAAACCCCTGTCTGGCCCAATGCCGCTACAATGGGGCCTGCAAAATACCTGCCTATTGCAGCTATACCAAAGGTCAAAGCAAGGATGAGCAAGGGTTCGGCTCCACTGGCAACCAAAATGATGCTTACCCATTGGTTGGGACCAAACTCTGAAATGGCGGTAAGCGCCATGGCAAAAAATAGGAAGATGAACACCGGGCTCAGCATGGCTTTAAAATTATTAGCCAGCGAGGTTGCTTCTTCGATCTGCGATTTGGGAAAGGTTTTTCCAAAAAACAGAACGGCATAAATAACGGTTGGAATCAGGGTAACCCACATCTGCGCTTGCCATCCAAAGCCCAGCTTGGTCATCGCAAGGGAAATGAGCGAACCAATAAGGATGCCACCGGGAAACCACATGTGGAAACGGGAAAGCATTTTTTGCATTTTTACACCCGAATACATATCCGCAATCATAGGATTACAGGCAGCTTCGGTACATCCGTTACCGATACCTATAAATAAGGTAGAAATGAGTAAGGTGGAATAACCGCCGGCAAAAATGGTTAATAAGATACCGAGGGTATGGCATACAAGTGCCACCAACATTATTCTCTTTGGACCGAAAGTGTGATACACCAGTCCGCCTATGATCATGGCAATAGGAAATCCTAAAAACCACATGGAGTTGATAAATCCAAGTTGTTCGGCCGAAAGACCAAACTGTTCACCTAACTGGGGGAGAATGCCTGCACGGATTGAAAAGGTAAAGGCTGTTGTGATGAGTGCAAAGCAACTTCCGTTAAACAACGCACTTTTGTTAATGTTCTCGTTCATTTGGTTATAAGTTTTGAATTTAGTTTTCAATTCGAATGCTGCGGAAACCAGTAGGTAATAGCGGAGGATACAAATGCTGGGTGCACTTAGTAGGCTTCATAAAGGCAAACGTTAGTGTTTAGAAAGAAAAATTATGCGGTTAAATGTAAAAGTTTATTTTTAAAAACCTGAAGCATTAAATGCTTCAAATACAAGTTTTTCCACATTCCTTTGAACAACCGATTGCAATTGATTCCTTTCAGTGATTTTTATGCACTTTACATACTGAAAACCTAAATGCCATTAAGATGAACAGAAAGTTAAGAATGGGCATGATCGGTGGAGGCAAGGACGCCTTCATTGGTGCCATTCACCGCATTGCTGCCAATGCCGACGGTTTGATCGAACTTGTTTGCGGAGCCCTTAGCATCAATCCAGAAACGGCTGTTGAAAGCGGCCGCATGCTTTTTTTGCCCGAGAACCGCACCTACACCAATTGGGAGGAGATGCTGGAAAAAGAAAGCCAGTTGCCTGAAGGCGAACGCATGGATTTTGTAACCATCGTTACACCCAACTTCGCACACTTTGCACCAGCAATGGCCGCACTCGACAAAGGCTTTCATGTAGTAATTGAGAAACCCATCACTGTTTCGCTGGCCGAAGCACAACAACTGGCGCAAAAAGTTGAAGAAACCGGCCTTACACTTTGCCTTACCCACACCTATACCGGATATCCCATGGTGAAGCAGGCGAAGCAGATGGTAAAAGATGGTGTTTTTGGTAAGATCCGTAAAGTTTACGTTTCTTATCACCAGGGTTGGTTGAGCAAGCTTTCCGAACGGGAAGGCAATGCACAGGCTGCATGGCGCACCGATCCCAAACGCTCCGGTAAAGCAGGTGCCATGGGTGATATTGGTACCCACGCATTCAACCTTGCCGAATATATTACCGGCCAACAGGTAACCAAGCTGTGTGCTGCACTTAATATTGTTGTGGAAGGCCGCGCCCTGGATGATGACGGTGGCGTGCTGCTGCAATTCGACAACGGTGCAACAGGTGTACTTACCGCTTCCCAGGTTACTGCGGGTGAGGAAAACAACCTGTCCATTAAAATATACGGTGAAGAAGGCGGCCTGGAATGGCACCAGCAGGAACCCAATACCCTGTTGGTAAAATGGCTGAACAAACCAACCGAAGTGTACCGCGCAGGCATGGCCTTCACCAGCGATATCACAAAGGCAAACACCCGTACACCCGGTGGTCACCCAGAAGGCTACCTGGAGGCATTTGGCAATATTTACCGCAACTTCGCCCGCACACTCATGGCAAAAATGGACGGTGAAGCCGTTGATACCAGCCTGGTAGAATTCCCTTCAGTTAAAGAAGGTATCCGTGGCATGGCCTTTATTGATAACGTGGTGCGCAGCCACGAAAGCAATGAAAAGTGGACTACGTTTGAAGTGAGCGTGGAGCATGCTGTTGTTGCTTAGAATCCGATTCATAAAAAGTTCAGGGCGGCGGATGCATTTTTTAAAAGGATTGTTTTAAAGCAAGGCAAGATCTTTTATCTAACCTTGATTGTACAACGCTTCCTTTTAAAGTTTGCAGCCGCTGCCCTTTTCAAAGAAATACAAGATGAAGACAATTAAAGGACCCGGTATTTTCCTTGCCCAGTTTTTGGGCGACCAGCCACCTTTCAATGATTTAAAAAGTATTTGTGAGTGGGCTGCTTCCCTGGGTTTTGTAGGCGTGCAATTGCCTACCTGGGATGCACGGGTTATAGACCTGAAGCAAGCCGCGGAAAGTAAGACCTATGCCGATGATCTAAAAGGCCTGATCAATGGTTGTGGCCTTGAAATCACGGAGCTTTCTACGCACCTGCAGGGACAACTGGTGGCGGTGCATCCTGCATACGACCAGATGTTTGATGGCTTTGCCCCCAAAGAATTGCATGGCAATCCCACAGCCCGCACCGAGTGGGCCGTGCAACAATTGAAATATGCAGCCAAGGCATCGCAGAACCTGGGCCTGAATGCACACGCTACTTTCAGTGGAGCCCTGTTATGGCCCACAGTATACCCCTGGCCACAACGCCCTGCGGGTTTGGTGGAAACAGGTTTCAAAGAACTGGGCCGCCGCTGGTTGCCCATCCTCAATGCATTTGACGAAGCAGGTGTAGATGTCTGTTATGAAATCCACCCGGGTGAAGACCTCCATGATGGCGTCACTTATGAAATGTTCCTGAAGGAAGTTAACAACCACGAAAGGGCCTGCCTGTTGTACGATCCTTCCCATTTTGTATTGCAGTGCCTTGATTACTTAGCTTATATCGACCACTACCACGAACGCATCCGTGCTTTCCATGTAAAAGATGCTGAATTCAACCCTTCGGGTAAGCAGGGTGTTTATGGTGGATACCAGGGTTGGGTCGAACGTGCCGGCCGCTTCCGTTCGCTTGGCGATGGACAGGTTGACTTCAAATCCATTTTCAGCAAACTCACCGCCTACGATTATAGCGGTTGGGCCGTAATGGAGTGGGAGTGTGCACTCAAACATCCTGAAGTTGGCGCTAAAGAAGGGGCCGTGTTTATCAAAAACAACATTATACCCACCACTGATAAAACATTTGATGATTTTGCAGGTACCGGTTCCAGTGAAGAATACAATCGTTCGCTGCTAGGTATTTAGTAACTTCGTACACCTTAATTAATAGACCATGAAAAAAGTATTGGTAACCCTTTCCCTGATTACCCTGTTGGTAGCTTGTGGTTCGAACGAAGCCGAAAAAGGCGCAACTCAGGAATCGGCTACAACCGCTGAAACTGCAGCACCCCAGGGTGAAGCCGCACAAACCACCGGCACCGAGCCCGCAGTAGTTGACCTTTCTTCCAATCCCGATTACCAGGCTGGCCTGGCCCTGGAAGCAAAAAGCGATTGCGCTACCTGCCACAAACTGGATGACAAACTGGTTGGTCCTGCCTTCCGTGAAATTGCAGCCAAGTACACAGAAAAAGACGTGGACATGCTGGCTGACAAGGTAATTAATGGTGGCGCCGGCAACTGGGGCCAGGTACCCATGACCCCGCACCCCCAACTGTCGAAAGACGATGCAAAAACCATAGTTAAGTACATCCTCCTGCTAAAGAAATAAAGCATGCACAAACTCTTAACCCTGGGAGTGGCGGCGGCCTTGCTGGCCGCCTGCTCTTCCAGCAAGCAAACCACAATGAACCAGCAAGGAAGCCATGCAGCGCAAAGCGGAGCAGACTGGCAGCCGCTCTTTGATGGTAAGGAAATCAAAGGCTGGCATACTTACGGTGGTACCGGTGTGGGCAAAGCCTGGCGTGTTGATAATGGTGCCATTCATTTTGATCCTGCGGCCAAAAAAAGCCTGGGAGATAAAGAAGGTGGCGACCTGGTTTCCAACGAAGCCTACGAAAATTTTCACCTGAGCCTGGATTGGAAAATTGCACCGAACGCTAACTCCGGTGTGATCTTCCTGGTGCAGGACGACCCGGGAAAATACAACGCCACTTACCTGACCGGACCTGAAATGCAGGTAGTAGATAACCAGGGCCACCCTGATGGTAAAATTTACAAACACAAGGCTGGTGACCTATACGACCTGGTAGCTTCCAGCAAGGAAGCGCAAAAACCAGTAGGCGAGTGGAACCATGCAGAAATTGTACTGAACAAGGGTAAACTGCAATTGTCGCTGAACGGAGTACAAACCGTTTCTACCACCATGTGGGACGATAACTGGAACACCCTTATTGCTGGCTCCAAGTTCAAGGACTGGCAGGCATTTGCTAAAAACCGGAGCGGACATATCGCTTTACAGGATCATGGTGATGCAGTCTGGTTCAAAGACATCAAAATAAAAAGGCTCTAAGGAGCCTTTTTATTTTGGCATAAGCCAAGCTGCAGGAACCCAGTTTTGATTGCCTCCAAATGATACCCTGAAACAAACCAGCAACAAACAACCGAAAATCAATTTACCCCTTTTTAAATTTTCCCTTGCTGCGGCTTCCCAATACCTACTTTTGCGAACCAAACAACATCAATGCCTGATCAATATAGCCAGTTGCGGGCCCTTTTAGCCGTAACAAAAGGTAGCCTGAGAGCCATTTTCCGTAGCCCTTCTTCTGTTCTGTTCAGCATCTTTTTTCCACTGATCCTGATTGTAGTTTTTGGCTTTCTAGGCAACAATGGCGGACCTTCTTACCGTTTATATCTGCAACCCGGTAGTGATACCACAAATGCCGTGGTGCAATCCCTGCGCAAAGCAAGGGGTATCCGCTTTGTCGATTATGCCGATACTGCCGCCCTGAATGCCGATTTGATAAAAGGCAGGATTACGGGTGTTATTGCCGTAAGCCCCGGAAAAGACAGTGCTGCTGCCTACCAGGTACTGTTTACATCAACAACAGCCAGTGGTGATAAGATTGCAACCTTCCTGCCCCTGTTGGAGAATACCCTTAATAAAATTGACAAAGAACGCAATCCTTATAAGGCCAGCTATGCCCAGCTACAATCACAGATTAACCAGGTGCGGGAATACCGAACCATTGACTTTATCCTGCCTGGGCAGCTTGGCTTTTCCTTGTTGAGTGCCGGTGTTTTTGGTGTTGCTTTTTTGTTTTACAGCCTGCGGCAGCAACTGGTACTCAAACGCTTTTATGCTACTCCCATCCGCCGTGGATATATCCTGCTGGGTGAAGGCCTTGCAAGGGTGATCTTCCAGTTGATTACGGCCATCATCATTGTTGGTTTAGGTTATTTTGCTTTCCGCTTTACCCTGATCAACGGTTGGGTTACATTCCTGGAGATCATGGTGCTTTCCTTTCTTGCCCTGCTGGTGTTTATGGGTTTTGGTTTTATTGTAAGCGGGTTGGCAAAGACAGAAAGTTCTATTCCGCCCTTTGCCAATATGATCACCCTGCCCCAATTCCTGTTGGCGGGTACCTTTTTCAACGTGGATGTTTTCCCGGTATGGCTGCAACCTATCAGCTATTCATTGCCGCTCACGCATTTCAACGATGCCATGCGCAAAATTTCTTTTGAAGGCGCACACCTTACCGATTGCGGGTTGCAGCTGGCGGTACTTGCCGGCTGGGGTATTGTAGCTTATGCCGTAGCCATCAAAGTGTTCCGGTGGGAATAAGGGCAGATGCTCTTTAGCTTTGCTAAGGTTATCGGATGCACACATTTTATCAAACCCTCTTCCTGTCCAACAGGGTTAAAAGCGGTTTTTATTTCTTTGCATATGCGTATCATCAAACTGGCCCTGCTATCATTTTTATTTTTTGGTGTGCTCTTTTTCCTCATGGCGCAGCTCGTGCCTTCGGAGGTGCGCATTTCCAAAGCCATCAATTTTGCGCCAAATGATACGGCTATTTTGAAAAAAGTGCGGGATACGGCAATGTGGCCCAGCTGGCACCCTGCATATGCCAATGGCAGTCCTGCAAAACAAAAAGTTTCCCTGCGTACCCAAAACGATTCAGTGGTGATTATGGATATAACCCATGCCTCGGGCAAATCCGTTTCCAATGGCTGGGAGCTGCACCGATTTGGTGCTGCCGACTCGCTTACGCTGCAATGGTATATGGATTTCAAGCTTTCCCCTTTGCCCTGGCACCGCTTCAGCAGTCTTTTTTATGAAGGCACTTATGGCCGCATGATGGAGCAGGGATTGCGCAACCTCAAAGCAGGCCAGCAGCAGGCACCCTAATTTTTTCATGTTTTTTTACGGCAGCCTGCAACGATATGCAACTAACCATTGTCAGCCCATTAACCCCCGGGCTGTATGGATGATCACCAATTGGTAGCGGAATGTTTAAAACATAGGCCGGCAGCCCAACGAATGCTGTACGACCGATTTGCCGGGCCCATGTTGGGCGTATGTTACCGGTATACCAAGTCCATGGGTGATGCAGAAGATGTGTTGCAGGAGGGTTTTGTAAAAGTGTACCGATACTTAAGCCAATACAAGGGTTCAGGTGAACTGGGCGCCTGGATACGGCGCATCATGGTGACAACGGCACTCAACTACCTGAAAAAACATGTACGCTACCAATCGGAGCTGGCATTTGAATCGGACCACCTGCACCCCGTAAGCACCGATGACCCACAGGTAAGCCTGCAGGCAAAAGAACTTGCAGAACTGATCAGGCAATTGCCGGTTGGCTACCAAACCATTTTCAATTTGCACGCAGTGGAAGGATACACTCATGTGGAGATCGGGCAGATGTTGGGTATACATGAAGGCACATCGAGGTCGCAGTATGCCCGTGCCCGTGCCCTGCTTATAACCTGGATCGAAAAAAAAATGTTGGACCATAAACCAGGCAGCTATGCACGATCAGGAATTTGAACGCTCGGTGCAGCAGAAAATGCAGGAGCTGTCCTTCACACCTTCACCACCTGTGTGGGAGGAAGTGGAGGCAAAGATTCGTGCACCCAGGAAAAAGCGGCGCATTGTATTATGGCTTGCTTTCCTTGGTGTAGGAATGGGTGTTACAGGTGTGCTATGGTTGTATAATGCGGGAAATACATCGGTAAACGAAAGCCTCAATACCAGGCAAAAGGAAATAAATCGGCCAGCAGATGCTATTACCTCAAAGAAGGAAAGCAATCGTGCAAACCAAATTGAAACCAGTGCAGCTAAAACAAATGATCCTGGCAGGCAGCCGAGCAATCAGGAGTTTCAAGTTGGTGAAAATTCAAAATATATGCGGGGCAAATCATCCAGTGATTTGTCCAACAAAATCGCATTTTTAAATATAGAACCTGCTATACCAAATACGGATATTTTTTCTGAATCAGCGGGTTTAGAATCGACTATTGAAAAAAACGATAAGAGTTTTGAAGCCATATCTTCCTTACCGGCAGAAAGGTTTTATTCAATAGGCAATCGCCAGCCGGATAGCGCACTGTTCAAAACAGTGGCTATTAAAAAAGTGGAGAAACAACTTACCCGGTTAGCATGGATTGTTCAGTTAAGATATGGCCGCTCCTGGGCGGGTGCAGATGGTATGCAAGGTGCAGCAAGCCTCAATTTTGCTGCTGATCCATCACCTTCCAATAATCCTGTGTTTGGCAATGTGCAGGCAAATATCACAGGTGGACCGTTCCTTTCCGCAGGGGTGCTTCTCAAAAAGAATATAAGCAGCCGGTTGAAAGGTTCGGCAGGGCTGCAGTATGCGTTGTACACCCAGAAGGTTGCCGTAGGCAGGAAGGTTTTAGTTAGTGCCAGCAGTAATGCCAACTTTCGCGCAATAGAATTGTACGAAGCCAACGGCGGGCAGGGTTCCTACCACAACAAGTTTCAAATGATCAGTGTTCCGTTGGCCCTGGAACTGAAACCTGTCCGGAGTATTCCCCTTTCTGTGCAGGCTGGAGTAGCGCCGGGTTACCTGGTCCGGAATAAAGCCTTGCAATATCTCCCGGGGACAACCTATTTCAGGGAAGTAGTGCCGGCTGTACAAAGATGGCAATTGCCAGTACATGCAGGTCTGCAGTACAGGATAGGGGCGACAAAAAATTGGGAGTTGCTTGCCGGGCCTTTTGCCAGCTACCATATTACCCCAATGGCTAACCGAAAATACAATGACCGCCATCTGGCATCCTTTGGTGCCGGTATACAGTTGCAGGTTAAATAATTTGTTTTACTCCTTTATAAGTATTCGATTCTTTACACTCCGCCGTGCAACGGAAAGGTTGCACAACTTGTCAGCTTTTAAATTCCTGCTTATGCCCACCCGTGTAAACCCTGTACAGCTACTGGTGCTGCTCTGCTTTCCCTTGCTTTTCACCAGTTGTTTAAAAGATGAATGCCGCAACAAGTTCACCATTTACCAACCCGTTTACAAAAGCCTTAGCTCGGTGCGTAAGGAGATGGGTTTTACGCAAGCCCGCAAGATGGAACGGCCCGGCAAAATATACCAGTATGGTGCTTACCTGCTCGTAAACGAACTGTGGAAGGGCATTCATGTATTTGACAATACCAATCCTGCAAGCCCGCGGAAACTTGGGTTTATCAATATCTTGGGCAATGTAGATATTGCCATCCGCAACAATGTGCTCTACGCTGATTCGTACAGCGACCTGGCCGTTATACCGGTCAGTAACTGGACAGAGGCAAAGCCAGTGACGTTCCGCAATAAAGTTTTCAACGACGGCTTTGTTTCCTGGGGTAATCAAACCAACCCCGACTCGGTTCAGGTGATCGTTGATTACGTGGAGCGCGACACTATTGTTGATTGCGCCACTTATACTACATGGTCGCGTTGCCCCAATTGCATGGTTGCTGATGCAGGTGGCCGTCCTGTTTTTGTAAATGCGGCAGCTGCAGCACCAGTGAATGGAGTAGGGGGCTCCATGGCGCGCTTTACAATGGTGAATGATTACCTCTATACCGTTACACAATCCGAACTTTCGGCCTTCCAGGTTACCGATCCGCTCAACCCGGTTAAAAGTAGTACCCAGAACCTGGGGTGGGGCATTGAAACCATATATCCATTTCAGAACAAGTTGTTTGTAGGTTCCAATACCGGCATGTTTATTTTTGACCTGGGCAATCCAGCCACCCCCGCAAGGCAGGGTGCCTTTAGCCATGTACGCAGTTGCGATCCTGTAATTGCTGATGGTTTTACGGCCTATGTAACCCTACGTTCTGGCGGTACCATGTGCGGTGGCACTTCCAACCAAATGGATGTAATCAATATCAACAACCTGCAAACGCCTTTCTTGGTAAAAACCATCGCCTTGCAAAACCCGCATGGCCTTTCAAAAGATGGCAACAGGCTTTTTGTTTGCGATGGTTTGGCAGGGCTTAAAATTTTTGATGTGCAGGACGAGCGGGACCCTAAACTAGTTCAAACTATTGGCGGCTTGGGTACTACTTACGATGTCATTGCACAGGATAAAATCGCGCTGGTTGTATCCGACCAGGGCATATTCCAGTTTGATTACAGCAACCTGCAGGCAATCAAACAAATCAGCAAAATCAACCTCAACTAACTGCTATGCGTCTTTTTATTCTTTTGCTTTTACTTTTTCCTTTCGTTTGGTTGCAGGCACAGGACAGCAGCCTGGCAAGGCAGCATAAAATTTCCTTTTCCTCTGTTACCCAAATTGGCCTTTTGGAAGGGCAGGCAGGCTTGGCCTTCCAGGTGCAAACAGTAAACGGCATTGCTGTTGGGCCCTGGCAATTAGGCCTGGGTACCGGTATCGATAAATATGGCGTCAGGAGTGTGCCGGTATTTGTACAGGCGCAATATGGCTTACCCGTTTTGGACCGCAGCTTTTCTGTATACCTCGATGGTGGCCGCAGCTTTACCTGGCCGGAGCAAAGCCTGCAACGAGCATATGCTACGGAGCAAAACGGCTGGTACTGGGATGCAGGTTTGCAATACCAATTCAAAGGAAAAAGGGCTGCCGGTCCTGTATTCAGCCTGGGTTACTCCGGGAAAACTTATGGATGGGAAGAAAACATGGATGTGCAATGTGTACGTGCACCTTGCCCGGGTTACCACACTGCGTACAAATACATTTACCGGAGAATTTCGCTCAAGGCTGGTATTAAATTGTAGGATTTTTTTCCTGGTCAGGCCAGGTTGAATAGGGATGCTCCGAGATATAGGAATTGTAGTAAGGCAATTGACCGGTTACCTCAACACCAATCCAGGGGGGAAGACTAAAAATGCTGTCTGCATCAGGAAGTTCTATTTCTGCTAACACCAGTCCTTCGTTGGCTCCCATAAATTCATCCACTTCCCAAACCATGCCTGCATACACCAGTTTGTAGCGCCGCTTTTCTATTACACCGGAACAAAAATCAGCCAGCAATTCGCTGGCTTCTGTTTGTGGAATACCATATTCGTATTCTGCGCGGCTGGCACCCACGGAAATGCCTTTTATGGTTAAGAACCCTCCTGTTTCAGTTAGCCTTACCCGGATGGTCTTTTCAGGTGTGGTAAGCATATAGCCCTGGCTGTACAACTCGCCGGCGCCTTTATCGGTATTGTTCCAAATAGCTTTGTTGACGAGGTACTTCCTTTCTATCTCTACACCCATGGTGCATAGCTACGAAAAACGATGGGAATAAAATAAGGGAGTTCCGTTCCAAATGAGTTATCCTTCCTTTTCATTGGAAAGTATAAGGGTCTTTTCGTCCTGAAGGAATTTTACATTCCGTTGAATGCCTTTCCATTTGGCGCGGCTCATGGGGCTTTGCTTAAATATTTTCCGGAAAGCCTCTTCGCTCAGGGCTTCCCAGTCGCGGGTGGTGAAATTGAGGATTTCCGGGATGGGGTTGAACTGTGCTTCCTGGTGTGGCTTGCTGAAGCGGTTCCAGGGGCAAACATCCTGGCAGGTATCGCAACCAAACATCCAGTTTTGAAAACGGCCTTTTTGCTCTTCGGGGATAAGCGCATCTTTCAACTCAATGGTGAAATAAGAGATACACTGGCTGCCATTGATTACTTTATCCGGACCAATGGCCTGTGTAGGACAGGCATCAATACATTTACGACAAGACCCGCAAAAGTCCTTGGCATATGGGTCGTCGTATTCCAATTCCAGGTCCACTATGAGGGTAGCGATGAAGAAAAAGGAACCGCTGTCCTTGGTAATGAGGTTGCCGTTTCTGCCCAGCCAGCCCAGGCCACTACGTTGTGCCCAGCTGCGTTCCAGAACCGGTGCAGAGTCCACAAATCCACGACCTTCCACCTGGCCAACTGCCGTTTGCAGTTCGGCCATCATGCCTTTCAATGCATTTTTAATTACCGTGTGGTAATCAACGCCATAAGCATACTTCGATACCCTTGTCGCTGTGTGTTCCGCTGTTTGCTGCGGGTAGTAGTTTTTCAGAAACGTGATCACCGACTTTGCGCCGGGAACCAGTTTGGTTGGATCAATCCGGAGATCGAAATAATTTTCCATGTACTGCATTCCTCCATGCAGTCCCTGGTGCAGCCAGCGCTCCAGCCGGCGGGCATCCTCATCCAACACCTGGGCACGCGCAATACCACATTGGTCAAAGCCATATTGCTTTGCCAGGTCTTTCACCATCCGCGTTTGTAGTGCCTTATTCACAACGCAAAGTTCTAGCTATTTGGCCGAATAAACTGTTAACGGAGTTCTGCAGTTTGTTGCCCATGCATTCCTAATTAAAAGCATATGTAGGAAAGATTGTACAAACGGAATATTTTGCAAGCTGATCATTATCCCCTGACCACTAACTAACAAAACTCACTGCATGCGAAACCTGCTTACTACCTTTTTATTATTCTCGTGCCTTTTGTCCAGTAAAGCCCAGAACAGCCCCATTACGAAGTTTGGAAAAATCGATCCGCTCACCTTTGCCGCTAAAGCCTATTCCGTAGATAGCAGCGCGGGTGCTGTGATTTTATTTGATCACGGCCGCACCGAAATTGAAGGCAACCAGAAAGGATGGTTTAGTATGCGCCACACCCACAGGCGCAGGGTACATATCTTAAAAAAAGATGGTTATGACCACGCCAAGGAAATGGTTGCCCTGTACAAAGACAACGACGGTGAAACCAGTTTACAAAACCTGAAGTGTGCTACCTATAATTTGGAAGATGGCAAGGTGGTAGAAACCAAACTGGAGAAATCCCAGGTGTTTGAAGAGCAGGTAGACAAAAACCGGAAACGTGTTCGTTTTACTGCACCAGCCGTTAAGGAAGGATCTATTGTGGAATATGAATATACCATTCTTTCCGACTTCTATTTTTCTCTGATGCCCTGGGAGTTCCAGGGAAGTATACCAAGGCTCTGGAGTGAATACCAGTTTGCGGTACCGCAGTTCATGGACTACCTGTTTTTTGCACAGGGATATGTGCCCTTTCATATAAAAGAAAAAAAAGACAGGGTGGACTTCTTTTCTGTTACATCCAATGGGATAGATTCTAAAAGACAATCCTTCAGTGCAGGCGTAAGCGAATACCGTTGGGTAATGAAAGAGGTAGGCGTACTGAAGGACGAAAATTTTACCTCAACGCTCGAAAATCATATTGCCAAGATTGAATTTCAGCTGTCGGGTTACCGCGAACCTTTAAGCCACCAGTCCATATTGAACGATTGGCCTACGGTAAGTAAAAACCTCATGGAGCGTGATGATTTTGGCAAATTGGTAAATGCCAACAACGGTTGGCTGGATGATATTTTAAAACCAATCCTTGATGGTACGACCAGCCAGCAGGAGCAGGCACAAAAAATCTTTGCTTATGTAAGGGATCATTTCACCTGTACCGACAGGCGGGCTCTTTTTGCAGAACAAAGCTTGCGCAACGTGGTAAAAACCGGGAAGGGCAATGTTTGCGAACTTAACCTTTTACTTGTTACCCTGATGCGACATGCTGGCCTGGAGGCCAACCCCGTAATCTTAAGCACAAGGGATAACGGGTTGGCCAATGTAGTTTACCCGCAATTGAGCAAATACAATTATGTGGTAGCAAAGGCCAGGCTTGGTGAAAAAGAAACCTTGCTGGATGCCACCCTGCCTCATTTAAGTTTTGGCAGGATGCCTTCGTATTGCTACAATGGAGCGGCCCGGCAGCTTGATGGCTTAGGCACGGCCCTGGAGCTTTCCCCCGACTCTTTGCTGGAGCGCAAACTGACTTATGTAGCCCTGAACAATGTGGGTGGTAAATGGGTTGGCATGCTGCAACAGGCCCCCGGATACTACCAGTCGCTCAACATCCGGGAAACCATTAGTGATAAGGGCAGAAAAGCTTTTGAAAAGGAATTGCAGACTGATTTTGAATCGGTAGCAACAATCAATAAAATCACGATTGACTCGCTGGACAACAAGGATGCAGTTTTGTTATACAAATGTGAGTTCGACCTGAAGATGAACGGTGAGGATATCCTGTATGTCAATCCTTTATTTAGTGACCGGTATTTTGAAAATCCTTTTAAAGCGGCCTCCCGTTCCTATCCTGTTGAAATGCCCTATGCATTTGAGAAAACCTACACAGCCAACATCACCGTTCCGGAAGGGTATGTGCTGGATGAAATGCCCAAGCAAATAAGAATGGCTATGAACGAAGACAGGGATGCGACGCTAGATTACTTGATTTCTTACTCCAATAATGTTGTCAGCATGCAGATGGTGCTCAAAATAAAACGCACCTGGTTTTCCCCTGATGAATATGATATGCTCCGGGAGTTTTTCAAACATGTTGTTGCCAAACAAAGCGAGCAACTGGTATTTAAAAAAGCAGCCAAATGAGGAACTTATTTTTAAGCGCACAGGTGTTGTTAGCGCTCCTTGTTTGCATGGCGGCACAGGCCGGCGAATATCCCACCAGTACCATTGCCCCTGCATTAAAAGAAAATGCCCACCTGGTAAAAAGGATGGAGGATATCCGTTTTGAAATCATTAGCCCGAAAGAAACGGTTTTGCACAAGAAATACGTTTATACGGTGCTGGACGAAGAGGGGGCAGCCTTGGCCGAACTGGAAGAGTCCTATGATGGTTTGCGCCAGGTAAAAAGCATAGAAGGCCGCCTGCTGGATGCCAGCGGAAAGGAAATAAGAACCTTTAGGAATAAAGATGTAAAGGATGTTAGTGCCATTTCTAATAGCAGTATATACGAAGACAGCCGGGTAAAGCGCCACAGCTTCGATTATCACCAGTACCCTTACACTGTTGCTTACGAAGTGGTCATTCGTTTCAACCATACCTTTTATTTCGAACCCTGGACACCCCAGGAGGCAGAAGGTGTAGCCGTAGAAGAAAGCAGGTTTACCCTGGTGCACCCTGTTGGTTATGCCCTGCGCACTAAGACTTATAACCAATCCATGCCGCCCACTACCAGGCAGGAAAATGGACGTCAAATTACCCAATGGGAGGTAAAGCAAAAGGCACCGGTAATAAGGCCTTATGCAGCACCGCCCTGGTATGAGTTGGTGCCGGTTGTATTTATAGGTCCAACCATTTTCCAGGTAGCGGGCTATGAAGGAAACATGGAAAGCTGGCAGGAGTTAGGGCGCTTTCAACACCAGCTCAACGCTGGCAAGGACCTGTTACCCGAACAGGTAAAACTGCAGGTGCAGGAGATCTGCAAAGAATCAAAAAGTGAGCAGGAGCAGGTTGTTGCTCTATACCGGTACCTGCAAAATAACACCCGTTATATCAGTGTGCAGATAGGTGTTGGCGGTTGGCAACCTTTTGATGCAGCCTATGTATCAAAGAACCGATATGGAGATTGTAAGGCACTATCCAATTATATGTATAGCCTGCTCAAGGAAGCTGGAATTACCTCCCACTTTGCCTTGGTAAAAGCAGGGGGTAGCCGCGATGCACACCGCATCATGGAAGATTTTCCGGCTTTCCAGTTCAACCACGCCGTTTTATGCGTACCCAACGGCAAGGATACCATCTGGCTGGAATGTACCAGCCAAACAGAAGAACCCGGTTATATGAGCAATTTCACGGGCAACCGTAAAGCCCTGCTCATTACACCAGAGGGGGGCAAACTGGTGCCTACACCCGTGTATGGCCTTGCCGAAAACCTCTTGCTCAGGTCAATGAAAGGGAGTTTGGATAAAGAAGGTAACCTCACACTCAAGATCAATACACGCTATACTGGTATACAGCAGGATGAAAAAAGGACCCTGGCCCGGAACCCGGATAAACAAAAAGTGATCGAAGAACTAAATAAAGAATATGACCTGCCATCTTACGAGGTAACGGCCTTCAGTTACCAACAAAAACATGGCAGCCTTCCGGAAGTGGATGAAGTGCTGGACCTCGATATTCCCCGTTTTGCAACCATCAGTGGCAAACGCATATTTATACAACCAAACCTGCTGGCGCAAAGCACAATGAAAATGAGCATGGATACCAGCCGTACCTGTGATTATGTTTTTGATGATCCATACCACGACGAGGATAGCCTGGAGCTGGTACTGCCCGAAGGGTACATGCCCGAAGCCATGCCCAAGCCGGTGACCTTGCATACTAAATACGGAACTTACCAATTTGCAGTGCAATTGGCGGGTAACAAACTGCAGTTTAGCAGGAAAGTAGAACGCTTTGCAATTAGGGTGCCCGCAACTGAAGGTCCTGAGCTGGTGCAGTTTTGGGATGCCGTATATAAAGCCGACCGCAGCAGGGTAGTGCTGGTACGGCAGGAATAATAACCTTGTATCAGGAACTGCCCCTTACTTGTTGTCTTCTTCCAGATGCAGCTTGTGAAAAAAGCGGTGAATGGAAGGTGCCAGTATAAAGCCCATGGTAGTTACAAACACGATACCACTGAACAAAGCGTATAGGGAAGAGAAGATTTTCCCTGAATAAGATTCAATGGTGATGACCGGGCCCATACCGCTCAGCAGCATACTGGAATTATGAAAAGCATCAATCCAGCTTGAGCCAGCGAGGTAGTGGTAGCCTAACACTCCGATGATGATACAGTTCATCAGGATGCCCATGGCCACGGCAAAATTCCAGGCTACACGCTTGTAGTACAAGGGAGCAGGAAGTATCGGGTCTGTTTTATGTTCGTACATCATCTAAAGCAGGAATGGTGGACCCTAAAAATAAGGGATGATACCGGCGTGGTATCATCCCTTATTTTATTTCAACTTCCTGATTATTGGCATTTACCTGGAAAAAGGGGCTCGAGTGCTGCAC
Source organism: Cnuella takakiae (assembly GCF_001953305.1). GTDB lineage: Bacteria > Bacteroidota > Bacteroidia > Chitinophagales > Chitinophagaceae > Flavisolibacter > Flavisolibacter takakiae. Next base: position 3,308,869 of record NZ_MTFE01000010.1, on the reverse strand, counting down.
GCAATTGGTTCCGCACCGGCACCTTGGCTTCCTCCGTGGCTTCTTTTTGCAGGTACATAAATGCATAGCCCCGGCAGAAATCAACCAATGGCGTAGTACCGCCAAAAGATGGTGCCGATAGCACATCGGCCACCGCTCCCGGGTTCGTGCCCACCGACCAGGCTCCAGATGTATATTCAAAACCCTGCATCCCTTCCGGGCTGAACTTGCGGTTGGCTGGTGAGGTCATAATCTTTCGCAGTGCTGCCACCGATGCTTCACTAAGTATCCGCTGGCCATTGTGCATACCATTGTTTAGTAGCATGCGCAAAAACCGGGTATAATCAGCTGCCGTGCCGCGTGCACCATCTGCAGGGGAAAGCGCCGATCCATCCAGCGTGCTGAAGGTAGTTTGGCGCATACCTAGCGGCCGCAGCAGTTTTTGTTGTGCCAGCATATCAAATTTTTTCCTGGTCACAATTTCCAGTACCCTACCGGCTATATCTGGTCCCATGGTGTTATAGCGATGGGCTTCGCCTGCATTGTTTTGGATTTCTTTTTTTACATAACCCGCCACCGCTTCCTCCAGGTTGGCAAATTTCTTCTTTTCAAAAAATTTGATTGCTTTATTCGTCTCATTGTGGATGCCGGTAAAGTGAGACAGGCAATTGCCTATAGTAATATAGCTTTTACCATAAGAAGCAAAGGCTGGAATGTATTGACTCACCTTATCGTCCAACGATATTTTGCCTTCATCTACCAGTACCATCACCAGTGCTGCGGTCAGCCACTGGCTGCTTTGTCCCAGGTCGGCCTGGCCTCGCAGGGCACTAAAGGTTTTGCTGTCTTTGGTAAACAGCGTGGTGTCTTTGCTGGCAACCACCAGCACAAGTTCCTGTTTCAGGGTTTTTGCCTGTTGGTCTATGATGGCTGCGGCCCCTTCAAAGCGGTTTTGGGCCCCTGCAAACTGAAAAAATAACAGGAAAAGCAAAGCGGGACTGGCTTTCAGGCAGTTAGTACGGAATTTAGCTGACATCATTGCGGGAAAAATGAAATGGATTATGGTTTGCTAAACATACAACGTAAAACAAAAAACTATTGGTATGAACCTATCCAATTTTACCATAAAAGCCGCCGAAGCCATCCAGCAGTCGCAACAGCTTGCGTTTAATGGCAGCAACAGCCAGATTGAAACGGAGCATATCCTTAAAGCTTTGCTCGACCAGGAAGATTCGCCGGTGGAATACCTGTTGAAGAAAAATGCGGTGAACATTCCGCAACTGGAAAGCAGACTGGACCAGGCACTTGAGCGTTTGCCAAAGGTGAGTGGTGAGCCCGCCCAGCAAATCAGCCGTGATGGCAACAACGTGGTATTGCGTGCCGGTGCCGTACTCAAGCAGTTCAAGGATGAATTCATTACGCCTGAGCACCTGCTGCTGGCCATTGTGCAGGGCAACGATAATACCGCCAAGCTGCTAAAAGATTTTGGCGTCACCGAAAAAAGCCTGGTTGCCGCCATCAATGACCTGCGCAAAGGCAACACCGTTACCAGCCAAACACAGGAAACCCAGTTCAACACCCTGAAAAAGTACGCCAAAAACCTTAATGAAATGGCACGCCAGGGTAAGCTGGATCCGGTGATTGGGCGCGACGAAGAGATCCGCCGCACCCTGCACATCCTTTCGCGCCGCACCAAGAACAACCCTATCCTGGTGGGAGAGCCTGGTGTGGGTAAAACAGCTATTGCCGAAGGCCTTGCCATCCGCATAGTAAATGGTGATGTGCCCGAAAACCTGAAATCAAAAATTATTTATGCCCTTGATATGGGCCAGCTCATTGCAGGTGCCAAGTACAAGGGAGAGTTTGAAGAGCGTCTGAAAGGAGTAGTGAAAGAAGTAGCTACATCCGAAGGCGAGATCATCCTCTTTATTGATGAAATACATACCCTGGTAGGTGCCGGTGGTGGTGAGGGTGCCATGGATGCCGCCAACATCCTTAAGCCAGCACTAGCCCGTGGCGAGCTGCGTGCCATAGGCGCCACCACCCTTAACGAATACCAGAAGTATTTTGAAAAAGACAAAGCCTTGGAGCGTCGCTTCCAGAAGGTAATGATTGAAGAGCCTTCCATGGAAGATGCCATCTCCATTTTGCGCGGAGTGAAGGATCGTTATGAAACGCACCACCATGTGCGCATTAAGGACGAAGCCATCATTGCTGCTGTGGAGTTGTCGAGCCGTTATATTACCGACCGTTTTCTGCCCGATAAGGCTATTGACCTGATCGATGAAAGCGCCGCCAAGTTGCGCCTGGAAATGAACTCCATGCCCGAAGAGCTGGATGAACTGGAGCGCCGCATCCGCCAGCTGGAGATTGAACGGGAAGCCATCAAGCGCGAGAACGATGAAGAGAAGCTGAAGGAACTGAATACATCCATTGCCAACCTGGCCGTGGAGCGGGATACCCTGAAAGCCAAATGGCAGGAAGAAAAAGACTTGGTGGAGAAAATCCAAAATGCCAAGGCTGAAATTGAAAGCCTGAAGCTGCAGGCCGAACAGGCGGAAAGGGAAGGAGATTATGGCCGCGTAGCCGAGATCCGGTATGGCCGTGTGAAAGAGCAGGAGGCCAGGATCAACGGGTTGCAATCTGAACTCAATGAGTTGAGCCAGAACAGCCGCCGCCTGATGAAGGAAGAAGTGGATGCAGAAGATATAGCTGAAAGTATTGCCAAGTCAACGGGAATACCTGTGAGTAAAATGCTCCAGAGCGAACGCGAAAAGCTGCTGCACCTAGAAACCGAACTGCACCACCGCGTGGTGGGACAGGAAGAAGCCATAACAGCCGTTGCGGATGCCATCCGCCGCAGCCGCGCCGGTTTGCAGGATCCCAAGAAACCAATAGGCTCCTTTATCTTCCTGGGTACCACTGGTGTAGGTAAAACAGAGCTGGCCAAAGCTTTAGCCGAATACCTGTTCGACGACGAGCACATGATGACCCGCATTGACATGAGCGAGTACCAGGAAAAACATACCGTAAGCCGCCTGGTTGGTGCGCCTCCCGGATATGTTGGTTATGACGAAGGAGGGCAGCTTACCGAAGCGGTACGGCGCAAGCCCTACCAGGTGGTACTGCTCGACGAAATTGAAAAGGCGCACCCCGATGTGTGGAATATCATGTTGCAGGTGTTGGATGATGGCCGGCTTACAGATAACAAGGGCAGGGTGGTGAATTTTAAAAACACCATCATCATTATGACCTCCAACATGGGTTCGGACATTATCCAGGAAAACTTCGCCGATGTTACGGAGCGTAACCTGGATGTGGTGCTGGAGCGTACCAAAACTGAAGTGATGAGCCGCTTGAAAGAAACCATCCGTCCCGAGTTTTTAAACCGGGTAGATGAGATCATTCTTTTCCAGCCCCTGATGCGGAACGAGATAAAAGGTATCATTCGCATACAGCTGAACAACCTTAAAGAGTTGGTCGGCCGCAATGGCATCCAACTACAGTTCTCCGATTACCTGCTGGATTACCTGTCGGAGAATGGCTTTGACCCGCAGTTTGGAGCACGCCCGTTAAAGCGTTTGATCCAGAAGGAAATTGTGAATGGCCTGAGTAAAAAGATCCTTGCAGGAGATATAGATAAATCGCACCCCGTACTGGTAGATGTGTTTGATGGCGTAGTGGTGTTTCGGAATGATGTAGAGCAAGGGGTGATGAGTGAGCAGTGATGCGTGAAGTGGGGTAAGAACGGAGTAAGGATCAAATGCAAAATGGCCTTCCAATTGGAAGGCCATTTTGTGTGCTGCTGTGTGAAAAGAACCAGATTAAATGGGTAGCGGATCTTTGATATTGTAGAGTCCGGCAAATTCAGGTTGTAACTGTTCCTTGCTTTTATTACTGCCTTGCTGATATTAAACTTGCCCTGCCTGCTACAAACTATAAACTGTTATACTGTGTGCCGGTGCTGCCGCCACTTGTTTCGGCCATCAGGTTTACACTGTTGAGGGCCATAGAGGTCATCAGCTCATCGGCCTGGTGCTCTTCATCAAGGGTTTGCTCCAGCAGTCGTTCTGCTTCCTGCAACCCCAGTTGGCGGGCATAGGCTCGTGCCGTACCATAACCACAGATTTCGTAATGTTCAATCTTTTGTGCGCAGGCAATAATAGCCGCATCCAGCACTTCGGGGTTCATGTCTTCTGCAAGCACTTTTTGACCTTCTTCAATAAGGCCTTCCATGCCTTTACACTTTACGCCTTTTCCAAAAAGGTTGCCCAGCAAGCCGCCATCATCCTGTTGCTGGTGGTCGCCCAAAATGGATTGCACCTGTGTCAGGCGGTCTACCTGGTTGCGGGTAACCTGAAGGTGTTGCTCCAGTGCCAGGCGCAGTTGGGGGTTGTGTGCCTTGGCAATCATCTGGGGCATGGCTTCAATAATCTGTGTTTCTGCCGAATAAAGATCTGCTACTTCATGGGTAAGCAGGTCTCTTAAATCACGCATTTTTTCCATAACGGTTTATTTGTGCCTGAACGGGTATAATTTGTTCCGTTCAAACGATTAAGGGTGAAAAGCTTTAACTGATATCTTCCTGGCTAGGTCGTCCGTCGGTTGCCTGCCGGGTATGCTGGTTTTCCATACCATCGCCACTGCCACCTGAGGCATCATCGCGACCACTGTTGCCGCCCAGTTCGCCGATGCCGGCTACTGAACCACTACCGGTGCCTATTTCCTGTTCTATGTCGCGCTTTTGCTCCTCAGTTACATCCCGCATAGGCTGTCTTTGCTCAATGCGGCTGCGGCCCTGGTTTTCGGCGCTGCCGCTTCCTTCCTGTGGTTGGTTGTTCATAATCTTTTTTTTAGGGTGCACAAGTATGGTGCCTAAGCACCTTCAACTTTTAGTATTGAGGCCTTTTCTGAAGCACCATGTAGTGCTATACCGATGATTAATCTTTGGGCTTGTCCTTTAATTGTCCTTCAGTAACATAGTGGCGCTTGCCTTTATCGTCTACCCAGTAATAACGGGAGTGGTTATCTATAAAAATGTTTTCACCATTGGGGCCAACCTTGTCCTTGTGCTCGGTATCGGTAACCCGAGATTTACCCTTGGAGGCAATTTCTGCAGTTTTGTTGCCCGCTTTTTTTGCGCCTTTCTTTATGTCCTGGCCCACTTTCTCCACTTTACTGTTTTGTGCAAATGCAGGTACCGTTAGGCTTGTGGCAGCAAGGATTGCTGCAATGGAAAGTATCTTTTTCATAGTGTTTTGTCTAAGGGTTTAACAATGATGTCAAGGTTCAGTAGTGCTCCTAAAACAGTGCCAGTGTAAACTTTGGGGCAACGATGCACCCCAATTCTACAAAGGGCAAAAAAAAGCCGGAAGCGCTTGCTTCCGGCTTGTTTTTAAGTTTTCTGACTTGTTATTGAATAGCTTTAGCAATAGCTGCAACTGGGATGGTATTGGCCATAGCTACTATTTTGTCCTGGTTATAGCCGGGTGCCTTCAGGGTGATCAGGCTATTGTTCAAGGGCAGTTGTACTTCGAATGCATCTTTTTCTCCCGTGCTGCTCACTTTTGTAACCAGGGCTTTATACCCGTTTATTTTGACCACTTTCTGGTCAGGATTATTTCCCAGTATCGGCAAGGCCAGCAAGCCGTTGAGGGCTCCAAGCAGGGGTGAATTGGTAATTACTTCCAGGCTGACCTTGTCCTCACTTCCATCCTGGGCAATTGCTTTCCCGTAGTCGCGGTGAATAACCACACCGGTAAAACCAGAAGCACCTGTTACTTCATCGTGGGGGATATTGGCAGAAAGTGTATCCAGTTTTTGTGGCAGCAGGGTCAGGACTTCTTTACCGGTAATGATGTCCAGTTCATGCATCATCTGCTGCATGGCAAAGCGGGCATCCTCAAGTTTACCACCGGTATAGGCGGTGCGGGCTTCGGTAAGGTGTTTGGCAAAATCCTGGGCTTGCAGGCTGCTGCCCAGCAAAAGGCCAAGGGCTACTATAAGCAGTTTCATATAAAAAAGTTGAGGGTTTTATTTTTCGTTTAGCAGGTCTTTGATCTTTTCAATGTCCACCGCTTCGGCGGCTTTCATGAATTCCTGTTCATTGGCAAAGTTGACGCCTTCTAGCATGAAAAGGGTGGACTGTCCAAGGGGCACACTGAGTTTGTAACCCGAACTTTCATCATACTCGATCACCGCACGATTGTTCTTCAGCCTTGTTTGTTTCCAGTTTTGCTGGCCACCCATCGACTGGTTCATCATGCCGGATGTTAAGTACATATTGATGGCCTGCATCCACATGGCATTGTTGGTAATATTAATGGTAAGGGCTTTGTCCTCCTTCTGGTATTCGCGCTTAATGATGAGCCCGGCCCAGCCCCATCCGGTAGAGGCTACCTGGTCCTGTTGTGCCTGCCTTGGAAGGCTTAAGATTTCTTCGGGCAAAGCTTTGAGGATGCTTTGGCCGATCTGGAGTTCCACACCCAGCATGGCCTGTTGCAGGGCATACCTGGCTTCTCCATAATTTTTGGTGGCATAAGCAGACTCTGAAGTAGTAAGATTGGCCGCCACATCAGGGGGCGTGGCAATCAGTCCCAGGCCGGCCTTGTTGGTAGGCCGGCCACTGCTGGAAGGTGAAGCGTTCGGCAGTTCACCGGCAGGTGTTCCGCCAGCAGGCGAACTGTTGTTGCCGCCGCTGTTTACCGTGTTAAGTACATTGTTGGCAGCGTTAGATACTTTTTTGAGAAACTTACCTTGTGCATGGACAGGGGCAGCCATAGCCAGCAGGATACAACTGCCAAAGGCTAATTTTAAGGGGTGCATAGTAAGGGATTTAAACAGCAAATTAGTTTTGAAAAGGCTGCTTTTCAAGGGGACGACTTAATTGGGTGGTAAAGATATCCGGCAAAGCAACCCTTACTATGCGCAACATTACAAGCGGTTAATTACCCGTGGTATTCGGTTCTGCGGTCATCATGTTCATCAAACCGTTTTCTTCTTTTTTCCGCAGGCCAAAATTGTAGCGCAGCGTTATTCCAAAACGGCGCGAATCGTTCTCCCGGTAACCTTTTGCATTAATGGATCCCTGCCGGAGTACAAAGCTGTTGTTGTTGGTGAAAAATACATCGTTGATGCTGAAACCCAGGGTCATTTTCTTTTGCAGCAGTTGCCTGTTCAGGCTGAAGTTGAGTGCACCAAAGGACCCCAGTTCATAAAACTGCAACTGGCCCTTAAACCGGGCAAAGCCATTCATGTTGAGGGTTGTCAGCTTGTTGATTTTGAAAGAATGAAATGTAAACACCGTCCAGCTGGCACGGCTAAAGCTCAGGGGCTTGGTTTCGTACAAACCAGCGTACAGGTTGTGGTTGTACTGTACACCCGCTACAAAAAAGTAGCGCTTGCCGGGCGGTATGGCACCCAGTGCCCTGAAGTATATTTCCTTGTTGGTGCCTAGGTTGTCGTACGTACGGTAGGTAAGCGCACTGCTTGTATCGGCCTGGTACACTACCTGCGAAAAGATATCCTTTGTATTGTTTACGCCAACGGCAATGATGGGCCGTTCATCAACCGATACATTGGCCTCAAAGTTTTGGGTGAACTGGGGCCTGAGTGCCGGATTGCCTGATTCATATAAGTAGGGATCGATCACCTTTGGTGCCGGGTTCAGGTATTCGTATGCCGGGCGGTTGATGGTGCGGCGGTACACCAGGTAGGCTTTCAGGTCGTAGCCAGCTATCCGCATCAGGTTGCGGCTAAGGTATACATACGGAAATGCGTCGGTGCGCTGGATGCGGAATGCGGTATCGTAAGGCACCTGCTGACGGCCTTCCATACGGGTATGCTCTACCCTGGCACCTGCCTTCACTACAATGCCTTTTAGATTTTTGGAGCCTTGTAAATAACCTGCATGGATGTGTTCGTCGTACCGGTATCGGTTGGTGCGCAGCTTATCGGGAACCATATTGCCATTAATGGTGTATGCAAAATCAGCTTTGCTGTCCAGCCAGATATTCGTGGTTTTCAGGCCTGTTTCCAGCCTGATGCCACCTGCAATTTTATGGACCAGGTTGGTTTGCGCCTGAAATTGCTGAACGCCTCTTTCCTGTTTGCCATTGGCAGGCAGAGCCGGCCGCTGGGGCAAAAGATAGGTGGTCAGGAAATCCTGGTGCAGGGAAGAGGGCAGGAGGGTATAGCTCAGGTCGGTTGTCCATTCATCTCCTTCCTTGCGCCCTTTCAGTTTGGCAGAAAGCCCCTGTACCAATACCAGTCCTTTGTTGCCTGTTGTTACATCCGCTATATTCTTGGCCAGTTGGTTTTTGGTGTTGCCTGCCTCTATCACCGACAAATTGGTACTCCGGTTATCTGATTGGTTCAACGTAATGCGGCCATCATAGGAAAGGTCCACCCTTTTATTTGGGCTAAAGGTGGTACCGAAGGCGGCATAAACCGACTGGGCAGGGTAACTTGTACGAGCAGCCTGCCGCAGCAGGGTATCGCCGCCAAACACCCTGTCGGTATTGAGCTGTTCGTAATTGTTGCGGTGGTTGTATTGCAGGTTGGCAAAACTGCTCCACTTGCGATTGTTGTTGTTTAGGGTTAGGCCGGCAAACTGGTTGCCATACCGGCCCTGGTTCATGCCCAGGTTTACACTACCGGTCATACCTATGCGAACTCCTTTCTTAAGGATGATATTAATGATGCCGCCTCCACCGGATGCATCGTAGCGAGCAGAGGGCGTACGCAGCACTTCAATGGATGCGATGGCGTTTGGAGGCAGGCTTTTCAGCATGGTGGCAATATCTGCTGCACTCATTCTTTGTTCCCGCCCATTGATGAAAATAGCGGCAGCGCTGGTGCTGCTGAGAAAGACATTGCCATTTTGGTCGGCAAATACTCCCGGTGTTTTTTCCAGCAGTTCATAGGCGTTGGTAGAAGCTGGGACCAATGGCTCAGGGTCTACAATGGTTTTATCATCTTCCTGCCGCACCAGGGGTTTGGAAGCCACAATGGTCACGCCCTTCAAAGCTTTAGTTTCTGGTTGCAAGGTCAGTGTTAGTTCTGTTGCCTGCTCAACAACAATCATCTGGTTTATATTGATATAGCCAACGGAGCTGACCCTCGCCTGGTAGGTTCCGGGCGCTAGGGTAAAGTTGGTCATACCCGCTGCATCAGACCTGTTGGTGCTTTTTTGTGTGCTGTCCTTTTCGGGAAAAAGGGTAACGGTTGCAAAAGGAACCGGCTGCTGCGCAGGGTTGATAATCTTCAGGTGCAGGTTTTGTGCGGAGGAAACAAAAGCGGTGAGGCAAAAAAAAGCGGCGATGATGCATTTCATTGCCGCAAAGGTAAGGTGCCGGTTATTTGGCCTTGGTTTGTAAAATGCAAATGCCCCGGTACGATGCAAAAAGCATTGTACCGGGGCGCTTGTTGGTCAACCTATTCAATCAAAGACCCAGTTGGGATTTCAGAAAACCTTCGATGGTACCACAAGGTAGCAGGAAAGGCTTTTCGGAAATAATGATGTCCATATTGTTGCTGGCTATCGAATACGACCCGGCAATGGTATTGCCAAATACAGTAAGGCTGAAATTGCCGGCGTCTTCGTTGCCCTGGAAATTGCCGCCCTGGCTGGTAACAGCAGTACGGGCCTTTTGCAGCATGGTTGCAGGGGAGCCATTAAGCGGGAATGTGAAATTGCAAGCAGACATATAAAATCGTTTTTTGGCAAGTTACAATATCCCTGCCATGAGCGATTTCTGATCAGGCCTATTTTGATGTTTCAACACCAGCGGATCAATTTTTGCAACCTTAAGCAAAACTTCTATTTATGGCAGCAATCAAGCTTGCGATCGTTTATTATAGCGCTACAGGAGCGAACTACCAATTATCGCAATGGGCCGCTGAGGCCGCAACAGAAGCAGGTGCGGAAGTGAAAATCTGCAAAGCTCCCGAACTGGCCCCACAGGGTGCCATCGACTCAAACCCCTTGTGGAAGGCGCATGTGGCTGAAACCGCCGGGATTCCGGTAGTACAGCTTTCCGACCTGGAGGAGGCTGATGCTTATATCTTCAGCGTGCCTACCCGCTATGGGGCCATGGCCGCACAGATGAAACAGTTTATTGATACCACAGGTGGTCTTTGGTACCATGGCAAGCTGGCCAATAAGGTAGTAAGTGCCATGGCCACGGCCCAAAATCCACATGGCGGGCAGGAATCAACCCTGTTGAACCTGTACACCACCATGTTCCATTGGGGATGCATCATTGCCGGCCCGGGCTATACTTCACCCGATATTTTTGCCGCAGGCGGTAACCCCTATGGTGCCAGCGCATCTGTTGTAGATGGTCAAATCCAAAATGCCGAGGCCGTAAGAAAAGCGGTAGCACACCAGGCAAGGCGTACGGTAATGATTGCTGCGGCAGTTAAAAACGGACTCACCCAGCAATAAAGGCAAAATCGGCATCTTACTGCCGGTAAATATAAAATTGGGGTACAATTTGCCCCGCAACCACCTTAGTTTTCGGACCAAGGATGGTGGTATGCCCTTTTCAGGAGTTTGTAGGCAAGTGGCCATACAGTTCCTGGAAAGGGTTTCAGTATTTGGTTCTGGCCCCTTAGGCTTATTATTGCATTTTTACAAAACCGGTTAATTTTTCAGCGTGGTAGCTATTCTCTTATTTTTTGTCCTGCATTGGTACCTTTCTCTTTTTGCCCAATCCTTTTTTCACCATCGCTATGCAGCCCACCGGGCCTTTACCATGGGAAAAGGTTGGGAGAAGTTTTTTTACCTCTACTGTTATATTACTCAGGGTTCTTCTTATATGAGCCCTCGGGTGTACGGCATTCTGCACCGGATGCACCATGCCTACACCGATACGGAGTTGGATCCGCATTCGCCTGCATACGACAAGAACCTGTTCAGCATGATGTTGCGTACCAGTAAAACATATGTAGATATATTGAAGAGCCGGGTACCGCTTGAAGACCGCTTTTTGAAAAACCTGCCTACCTGGCGCTGGTTTGATACCTGGGGTAATACCATATACAGCAGGATCTTATGGGCGGGCATTTATACCTGGTTTTATGTAGCATTTGCCCCCAGTGCCTGGTGGTACCTGCTCATCCCGGTACATATTTTCATGGGACCCATTCACGGAGTGATCATCAACTGGTTTGCCCACAAGTATGGCGAAGTGAACTTTGAAACGGATAATACCAGCCGCAACCTGTTTCGTTTGGATTGGCTGATGCTGGGTGAAGGTTACCACAACAACCACCATAAATATCCATCGCGCAGCAATTTTGCCATGAAGCGAGGCGAGTTTGATCCTTGTTATCCAGTAATTAAATTGATGGATAAAGCGCGGATCATCAGCATTGTCCGCAAAGTTGAAGAGCCTGTTGCTGTAGGGTAGCAGGTATACACATAAAAAAGCGCATCCAGGCTGACTTGTTTCCTTGAAAACACGGTCAGGTTTGGATGCGCTTTTTTTTATGTTGCAAAACTATTGTTCCACTTCCTGTGTTGCCATTTCGCGGGCTTCCTTGATTTCTTCTTTCCTGGCTTCCAATCCCGACTGAACAGGTTCCAGCCTGGGTTCATAAACAAGGTGCACAAAAGTGGCGAAATGGTCGGAGCCATTTGGCGGCAGCCTTTTCATACGCACCAAACCAAAATCGGTAGAGCAAAAAATATAATCCAGCGGGAAGCGCACCCACCAATGGTGTGCAGAGAAAGTACTGTAAAAGCCCCTGCCAATGCGGGGATCGAGCAGGCCACTGGTTTTGCGGAACAGTTTTGTGGTATGACTCCACGCAACATCGTTGAGGTCGCCAAAAACAATACAGGGTAATTTACACTCTCTTGCCAGCAGGGCCACCTTCATCAACTCTTTATCCTTGGCAGTAGAAAACAGGTTTTCGCCCGGCACAGGAGGTTCGGGGTGCAACCCCCATATTTGTATGGGGCGGCCGTTGGGTAGCTCCACAATGGCATCAATCGAGGGCACACCTTCTTTTACCCGGAACAAAACTTTACCGGAAAGAATTTTTAGCCGGCTGTAGAACAGGAGCCCATAGGTATTATCAATTGGCTGGAGCAATTTGTAGGGGTAAGTTGCTTCCAGTTCTTTCATCGCCTGTGCCCAGCCTTCGTCTGTTTCGAGCAAAAACACGATGTCGGCATCCATGTCTTTTATCTGTTTCAGCAGGCGGTGGTACTCCCGGTTGTCCTGCAGTACATTGGCAGCAAACAACTTTAGGTCAACATTTTTTGCCGAAGGCGGCATTCTTTTGATTTCCTTGGGCCATAAAGTACTATAGGGCAAAATGCGGGAACAATAGAATAGGGAAAATGCCAGCAGCAGGATAAACAGCACCAGGTGGAATGTGGTAAGTGCCGGCCAAACAGCAATCCAGCCAACAAGGCAACCTACCATCAGGAAAAGCTTTTGCAGCCTTGGATACTCAAATACTTTGAAAATCCAGAAGTTGTGCCGTACTAGTGTAAGGGCTGCCGTAATGATCAGCAATAAACTTAATATTGAAAGTGCCGTAATCATGTGAAAAAAAATACCAGTACTGTTGTAAAACCATTGTCGTGGCGTGAAAAACTAAGGGCCCACTAGCCGGGCCCTTACCGACATTTAGGCCTGAGGTATTTTCAATTTCCAGCCAGCCTGGATCATATCCGGGTCTTTGATCTTGTCTTTATTGGCTTCGTAAATTGTTTTCCAATCCACGCCGTGTTGCTGGCCGATCTTGGATAAGGTGTCACCAGGTTTTACTTCATATTCCTTTCCACCTGTTTTAATATTGATGATGGCATCTGCCGACTTGAAACCTGGGTTCAGGGTGTTGTATACATCATAGATCCTTTGTTTGGACTGCTCATCTGGGGCAGTACCATCGATGTACAGGATATTTCCCTCTTCCCTAACTGTTAGATCTTTCACGCCTGCATTGCGGGCCATGTCTATTACCTGCTGGTATTTTGTTTGGATTGCTGACATAAAAATGATTTTGCTATTTGTTATGCTTTGAAAAAGAGATTCTTTTAAAACCGGTTGCCGAAAACGCGGCCAAGCATGCCACCGGCACCACTCATACCTCGTCCGCCACTAAGCATTCCGATGAGCGATCCAAGGCCACCACCGCGACCCATTCCGCCCATCATTCCACCGCCACCGCCTAACATACCACCCAACATGCCACCAAGGCCGCCACCCATCATGCCGCCTCCCATCATACCACCGCCCCTGCGGCGCAGCATGCTGGCCAGGATCATAGGACCGGCAAAACTGAGCAGGCCTTTCAGGAGGCCATTGGTATTAATGCCTGCATTTTGCATTTTTTGTTGCATACCGTTATTAGCCAGGAAGTTGGGGCTTGCAGCCACCTGCGGGTCTTCCAGTTGTGCGGCCTGGTCGGAGTACTGATTCAGCAACTGAAACTGGTTCTGGTCCACGCCCAGGTGATTGGCGATCAGTTGAATATGCTGTTGTTCACCTTGCGTATAACTTTGGTCGGCTTTGGCAAAAGTGATCAGGTCGGTAACCAGCGAAAAGCGCAGGTCGCTGTGCTTCAGTACATCAAGGTTTCGCTGGAGGTCGCTGTCGTTTGTCTCTCTACCCGCGGCGAGTACCTGCTGTGTCTGTGCTTCCGATAGTTCCGCCGACTCGCACAATGCGGTCAGGTATTCTGTTTCTTCTTCGGAAGCCTGCCTGTCGGCAGTAGCCAAAGATGCAATTACTGCCAGGTAAGCTCCTTTTTCAGTGTCAGGTGCTCCGGAAAGTATGGTCGTTTGTCCTTGTTCCATGGTTATGCCGTTTAAGTGATGATTTGTGAAAAATATTATGCCAACCGCGCAGCAAGACTTTTGAAGTGGGATAAAAGATTTTGTTTACGCGCATGCATTTTCGTTTAACCATCCAAACACATATTTCAAAAAACTTATATTGCGACATGTCCACCATATCGCTGCAGGTTTATGGAAAAGTGCAGGGTGTTTATTACCGGGCCAGTACCCGTGACCAGGCTTTAGCGCTTGGCCTTACCGGTTGGGTGCGCAATATGCCCGATGGCACGGTGCTTTTGCATGCCAGTGGCACAGTTGCGCAATTAAAAGCACTGGAAGCATGGTGTAAAAAAGGCCCTCGAGGGGCCGAAGTATCAAAGCTTGTAAAAATGGAATTACCGGAGCAGGAGTTTGAAAATTTTATAGTGGTCCGGTAGTCTGGTAACCATCACCCGGCTTCCCCGTCGGTAATTTCGCTGCCCACACCCTGGCCGTCACCTTTCACCACCTGGTTGCCCGATGTATCGGCAATGTTTTCATTGGCCCTGGGATTTTCGTTGAGGTTGGCTTGTAAGCCTTCATTTTGGGCAACATTGGGTTGCTGGTGTACCGCTGGCGACTCGTTTACTGGTGGGTTATCTTTTCTTTCGTCTTGCATGTTTTTTCCAAAAAGGTCAAAAGATTATGCCAGCTTTCAATTTCTCCACAATGCCCTGCCGCAAGCCACTGCAGCCTAACTTCGCGGCCTCAAAGCCAACTGTGATATGGAACTGGAACTGAAAAGCGCCGCACTGAAACAACTGATGGTACACTATGTGGGCAGCAAGAACAACCTTGAACCCCTGCATGTTTCGCCCCACTGTCTGGAACTGGATGAAGAAAGCCTCCAGGCAATTGGTGAGTCCTTTCTGAACAGGTTTAAAAATTCAGAGGAGTACTACCAGTTTACCCACCCCAGTTCCCTGCAGTTTAACGAGGTGTACAATTTTGTAGCCGATAGTTTTTTAAACCGCGAAAAATTTGAAGCCAACGGTGGCGCCATTGCCCGCCACCTGTACGAAAGTTCTACCCACCCCAAGGTAAAAGCTGGTGAGCTGTATGTGGGCTTTTTGGAAGGCCTGCCAGTTGAAGGCAGGATGCACAAAGCCATCGGCCTCTTTAAAACAGAAAACAAGTCCCTTTTCCTGGATGTAGCCCAGAGCGCCGGCGAGCTGGCTGTGGAGATGAAAGAAGGCGTGGAGCTGAATAAGATGGATAAAGGCTGTCTGATCATCAACAGCAATGCCGATGAAGGATTTGACGTGATGATGTTCGACAATCAAAACAGGGGAGAAGAGGCGCTGTACTGGAAAGAACAATTCCTGAATGTAACCGCACAAAAAACAGAATACCATCATACCAACCAGTTCCTTACCCTTACCAAGCAGTTCATCACCAACCAGCTGGAAGAGGAATTTGGATTGGAAAAGAATGAACAAATTGAACTGCTGAATAAATCAATCGAATACTTCAAACAAAAAGAATCATTTGACATCAATGAATTCCAGGATGAAGTGTTTGGCGATGAAGAAAGAATTGAATCGTTCCGCAGTTTTGGTTCGCAGTATGTAACCCAGAATAATGTAGATATTGCAGACTCTTTTGATATTTCGCCAATGGCGGTGAAAAAACAAACCCGCATTTATAAAAGTGTGTTGAAACTGGATAAGAACTTCCATATCTATATCCATGGCAACACCGACCTGATTGAAAAAGGTATTGATGATGACGGCAGGAAATTTTACAAGATCTATTACCAGGATGAAGCGTAGGCAACCTGCTCGAATAATCCCAGCATAAGGACAGTGTTCATCAATTCCAAACAAGCCATGCAAACCACTCTGCACTCCATTTACCAGTCCCGTAAAAACCAATATGCGGGTGAGCTTCAGGTACTTCAAAAAAAACACAACCGCCTGGGTTGGCTAAGGCTTGCCTTGATATTGATCATCATTATTACAGCTTACCAGGTTTTTGCCCTTGCCGGCGCTTGGGCATGGCTGGTGGTGGGGATGGGTATAGCCTTATTCCTTTGGCTTGTGTCGGCAGATGCGGAAAACAACCGGAAAATCGGGTACCTGAAGCAATTGGTATTACTCAATGAAGAAGAATTACGAATCCTTGCTGGTGATTTTGCCCACAGGCCAGATGGTTTGGCCTACCTGCCTTCGGTACACCCCTATGCACATGACCTGGACCTGTTTGGCACCTACAGCCTGTACCAACTGATCAACCGTTGTTCGGGAGAACAGGGCAGGGCCCTGTTGGCCAATAACCTTCTCCAGGCACTTGGAATCACTGAAGTGCTCCGGCGACAGGAAGCAGCCAATGAAATAGCATCGATGATAGCATGGCGGCAGCAATTGCAGGCATCTGCTGCATTAAATCCCCTGACCACAACAACGGAGCAAAAACTGAAGAACTGGTTGTCGCAACCATCTGCCACCATGAATGAAAGATTCTGGTCGGTGTTTGTACCCATTTACAGCCTGCTCGCCTGCAGTGTTGCTCTTGCGGCCATACTTGACCTGGTATCCGGGAGCCTTTTTTCCTTATGCTTTATCGCATTTATCCTGTTTTCATTTACGGTGGGTAGAAGGGCCACACCCGTTGCCGCCCAGCTGTCGGGTGTGGTTGCTCAATTGGAAACCTTGCAGCAGGTACTTACCGTTGTGGAGGAACCTGCATTCCGTAGCCCTTTGCTCCGGGAGTTGCAATCGGGTTTACAGGTGTCTGGCACTGGTGCATCCAGCCAGATCAGATCGCTGAAGGAAATTCTCAACCGGTTCGACCTCCGCCTGAATGTCTTTGTATTCCTGTTTATCAACAGCTTCTTGTTGTGGGACATTCGCCAGTTGCTGGCTCTCAAGCGCTGGCGCAGATCCAATGAACAGCAGGCCGCCATATGGTTTGAAACAGTTGCCCAATTTGAAGTGCTGACTAGCCTTGCTACCCTCCGGTTCAATAACCCGGGTTGGGCGCAACCTAAATTTGTATCCGGATATTTTGAATGGGAAGGCGAAACCATTGGCCACCCGTTGCTCAAGGAAGAACAAAGGGTTTGTTCCGATTTTGCCCTTTCAGGAAAAGGGCAGGTTGCCCTCATCACCGGGTCCAATATGGCAGGCAAGAGTACCTTCTTGCGTAGCCTGGGTGTAAATACGGTCTTGGCGCAGATGGGTGCCGTGGTATGTGCACAGTCACTCAGCCTGTCACCAGTTGTATTGATGTCCTCCATGCGCATTGCAGACAACCTGGCCGAAAACACCTCTACCTTCTACGCCGAACTAAAAAAATTAAAAAGCATCATCGATGCGGTAAAAGAAGGGCAGCCACTTTTCATTTTACTGGATGAGATACTACGCGGCACTAATTCACTGGACCGGCATACCGGTTCTAAAGCGCTGATCGGGCAATTACTCAAAGCACAGCGTGTAGCAGTGTTGGCAACACATGATGTGGAACTGGCAAGGTTGGAAAGCCTTTATCCCAACCAGTTGGCCAATTATCATTTTGATGTGCAGGTGGCAGGGCAGGAGCTTTACTTCGACTACAAGCTGAAACAGGGCGTTTGCACTAACCTCAATGCATCGGTGTTGATGCAGAAGATCGGTATTGAACTATAGCCTGGTAGGGAGTGTATAAAAACTTGGATGCATTTTCTACGCCTTGCAACTGAGTAATCATTAGGATATGTAAATTGAAACCCTAACGCTTGCCGCAAAACTGGATATTGATAATTGCAGGCGAAGGTTTATTTACTTTCAAAAATGATTAACCAAGTGAACCGAACTACATTTTTTCGTCTTTCCCTAACCGTTATATTCTTTGTATCCTGCCTATGGGTAAATGCGCAGGAAGTTCCGCTTTTTGTGGGCACTTATACCGGCACCGGGAGCAAGGGCATTTATACCTATATGTTCAACACCCGCACCGGTAAGGCAAGGCTGGTAAGCCACACCGATAGCGGTTCAGTAGAAAATCCTTCTTTCTTGGCGTTGGCACCCGACAAGCAACACCTGTATGCGGTTACGGAAACGGGTGGCCGTACCCAGGGTGCCGTAAGTGCGTTCAGCGTTGATCCCGATGGCACCTTGTTGTTCCTTGATAAAGTTGGTTCCGGAGGCGACCACCCGTGTCATGTATCGGTAAGCAAGGATGGTAAGTGGGTGATGGCTGGTAATTATTCCGGTGGCAGTTTTGGCGTTTTCCCGGTTAAAGGTGATGGAACTTTGGAACCAGCCCGGCAGGTCATTCAGCATGAAGGTAAAGGCCCTAATACTGCCCGCCAGGAGAAAGCCCACGTGCATGCAACCATTCTTGATCCTGCCAACCGCTTTGTTTTTGTTCCCGACCTGGGTACAGACAAGGTTTACATCTACCGCTTTGACGGGCAGGCCATCGAACCGTTGAAAGAGGCTGCCCAGCCTTTTGTAGCCTCCGCTCCGGGCAGCGGTCCCAGACATTTTACTTTTCATCCTAATGGACGTTTTGCTTACCTGATGGAGGAACTGGGCGGGACGGTAAACGTGTACCGCTACCAGGATGGTAAGCTCACGCCCATTCAAAATATCTCTGCCCATAAGGAAAATTTTACCGGAACCAGGGGCAGTGCGGATATACATCTTTCCGCCGATGGCAAGTTTCTTTATGCCTCCAACAGGGGCGATGCAAACACCATTGCTATCTTTTCGGTTGCGGCCGACGGCAAATTAAAATGGGTAGGCGATCAGTCCTCAGGTGGCAAAGCGCCCCGAAACTTCACGCTGGCACCTGGCGGGAGGTTTTTGCTGGTAGCCAACCAGGATACCGATAATGTTGTGGTGATGAAACGCGATGCGGTAAGCGGCAAACTGACACCAACCGGGGAGGAATTAGCAGTACCAAGGCCCGTTTGCCTCTTGTTCAGGTAAATGCTGGCAAAACAACTGCAAAATAGAAAAGCGGAACATAAATCATAAAACCTGGCTTAAGGGTTAGTTATCTTTTGCCAGTTCAGTAAACCTTCCTATTTTTGCGGCCCGCCAGCACAAAAAAGGGCGGGTATTTTCCGAACAGGCTCCATAAGTTGCTCCCTGTGGAGCGCGCCTTAAGGGAATCACGACAAACCGCATTCAAACAATGCCTAAGGTTAAAACAAACTCGAGTGCCAAGAAGCGTTTCAAGGTAACCGGCACCGGTAAGATCACACACCAGAAGTCTTTCAAACGTCACATCCTCACCAAAAAATCCACCAAGCGCAAGCGCGGTATGCGTGTTGACGGCGTAGTAGCCCAGTCGCACAAGGATTTCGTGATGCGTTTGCTCCGCCTGAAATAAGCGGTCGCGCATTCATCGACTTTGAAATTTTTACTTAAGACTTCTAAACTGATTACATATGCCTCGTTCCGTTAATGCCGTTGCCTCCAGGGCACGTCGCAAAAGAATCCTGAAACAAGCCAAAGGCTTCTATGGTAAGCGTAAAAACGTATATACCGTAGCTAAGAACATTGTTGAAAAGGGTATGACCTACAGCTATGTAGGCCGCAAACTGAAGAAGCGTGAGTACCGCGCTCTGTGGATTGCCCGTATCAACGCTGCTGTACGCGCAGAAGGTCTGACCTACTCGCAATTCATCAACCTGCTGTCGAACAAGGGCATCACCCTCGACCGCAAGGTGCTGGCCGACCTGGCTATGAACAACCCCGAGTCGTTCAAAGCGCTGGTTGCTCAGGTGAAATAACCAACAGACAGTTAACATTATAGTAAGCCGGGTGCAGTTTTTGCACCCGGTTTCTTTTTGTGTATCCATAAGGTATACTTTTGCAAAAAAATTTCCTGTTCACTGTACTCCCTTTTTAATCGTCAATGAACAATACCTACCTCGGCCTCGTTGAGCAAACCTTCAATTTTCCCCAAGAGGGACTCAATGTTAAAGATGGTTACCTCCATTTCAATGGACTGGACATCAAAGCTTTGATTGACAAATACGGTACGCCTATGAAGCTTACCTATCTGCCCAAGATCGGGATGCAGATCAACAAGGCCAAGCAGATGTTTGCCAATGCCATAAAGAAGCATAAGTATGAGGGTCAGTACTATTACTGCTACTGCACCAAGAGCTCACACTTTTCTTTCGTGGTGCAGGAAGCCCTCAAACATGATATCCACTTGGAAACTTCTTACGCTTACGATATAGAGATCATCAAGAAGCTCTACGAGAAGCGCAAGATCAATAAGGACATCCATATCATTTGCAATGGTTTCAAGCAGAAAGGATATACCCGCCGGATCGTTCAGCTGATCAACAGCGGCTTCAAGAATGTCATTCCTGTTCTGGACAACAAGGATGAACTGAACGCATACAAGCGTTCGGTAAAGGGCACGTTTAAGCTCGGTATCCGCGTGGCTGCTGAAGAAGAACCCACATTCCCCTTCTATACTTCCCGCCTGGGTATCCGTGCAAAGGATATCCTGGAATTTTACGTAGACAATATAGAAGGGTACGAAGACAAGTTCCAGCTGAAGATGCTCCACATCTTCCTGAACAAAGGCATTAAGGATGATATCTATTACTGGTCGGAACTGAACAAGATCATCAACCTGTACTGCCAGTTGAAAAAGATCTGTCCCGAACTGGATTCCATCAATATCGGCGGTGGCTTTCCCATCAAGCACTCGCTGGGTTTTGAATACGACTACCAGTTTATGATCAATGAGATCGTGGGCAATATAAAGGCTGCGTGCAAGCGCAACAAGGTGCCCATGCCCAATATCTTCACTGAGTTTGGGTCGTACACCGTTGGAGAGAGCATGGCGCATATCTACAGCGTAATTGGCCAGAAAGCCCAGAACGACCGCGAGATGTGGTACATGATCGATTCTTCCTTTATTACCACCCTTCCTGATACCTGGGGTATTGGTGAAAAGTTTTTGATGTTGCCCATCAACAAATGGAACGAGGAGTACCAACGAGTCGTCTTGGGTGGCATCACCTGCGATAGCCATGATTATTACGACTCGGAGGAGCACATCAACGAAGTATTCCTCCCCAAGGCAGATAAAGGCACTGAAGAACCCTTGTATGTAGGCTTTTTCCATACGGGAGCTTACCAGGACCAGATCAGTGGCTATGGAGGCATCAAACACTGTTTGATTCCTTCACCAAAGCACATTATTGTAGAATACGATAAAAACGGTAAGCTGGAAGATTGGGTGTACGCTAAAGAGCAGAGCGCCCAGAGCATGCTCAAGATTTTAGGTTATATCCGTTAAATAAAAAAGCCCCGCATTGCGGGGCTTTTTTATTTAAAATCGGAGGCTTGCATACTACTAGTTGCCTCTGATCGCGTCTTTCGCTCTTTGGGTAGTAGGGCTGCTGGGTCTGGAAGGAGCAGAAGGCCTCGGAGCTGGACGGCTGGTGCCAACATTACCACCGCGGTTGTATCCGCCTCTTACATTACCTCCACGGCTATAACCGCCACTTGGATAGCCATAACCATAATTATATCCCCTGGGACTGCCATAGTAAGGCGTGCCTCCATAATAGCCATAAGGCGAAACTTCAAAGTATTGACCTGAATAAGGATCACGCTCCACAACAATTACCTGCTGGTTGCCATAAGGTGCATTGCGATACACACGACTGCTGCCGGGTGCTTCCTCGTAACCGCCCTGGGTTTGTTGCAGCGGCGTACAGCTTACAGCCAATATCATCAACACAGCAATCAACGCCATCGGTACGATATTGATTTGTTTCATTTCTTGGTTGTTTTTCCCTTGAAATGCAATATGTTAGCCAACAAATCCTAAGAAAATGTATAAGCGTATCGCTGCATTGATATTAACAATTGCTACACTAAAGGCACAAGCCCAAACAGAAGCGGATGCGGTTAAAGCTACGGTAAACCAGCTTTTTGAAGGTATGCGCAAGTCGGATACAGCCCTGCTGAAAGCAGCCTTTACGCCCCAGGCCATTTTACAAACCATAGCCAAACCAAAAGCAGGCGGTACACAGGTGCGCACCGACGAAGTGGCGGCTTTTATTAAGTCAGTTGGACAGCCACATGCCGAAGTGTACGACGAGCGCATCAGTTTCGGGCAGGTGCTTATAGATGGAGATATGGCATCTGTTTGGACGCCCTATAAGTTTTATGTAGGAGAAAAGTTCAGCCATTGTGGCGTCAACTCTTTCCAGTTGGTAAAACTGGAGGGAAAATGGAAAATCCAATACCTGATTGATACCCGGAGGAGAGAAGGTTGCGAGTAATAAGCAACCGAACATTAGAATAAAATTTGGTTCACAATTGTACCATAAACAGGAAAGCCGGGAACTCAAAGTCCCGGCTTTCCTGTTTATGGCTTGGATATATTTTACGTTTTCAGCCTGTACTTTTTGGTCACCTTAGGGCTGTTGAAATAACGGTTCAGTTGTTCCTCCGACATATTGTTTGTGATCTCAATAGGCACATCAATTAACTGTACCTGTACTGCCTTCAGTTCATCGCGGAGCTTGTTGGTTTTGCGAACAATGTCCCAGTCGCGTTCACCCAACAACATATTGTCGGGGAGGATATACTCCAAACGCTTGATGGAACCACGGATCATAGATGCCTGGTTTTGATCAACCGACCTGTTGGGAACGGATGCCTCTTTAATGGGCACCATGGCAAGGCCTACGCTTGGAAGGATTTTACCGGTTCTTTGCTGCGCCTGGCTGGTAGAAGTGGTCAGGATGGTACCAGTTAAAGAAGTGGTGGTGGAAGTCAGGTCAAAGGTGGTGCGGGCATTCTTGGTCTTTTTTAGCCTTTTATCCAACACCAGGAAGGTATATTTCAGCTTCAAGATATAGGTTTGGATATTGCGCACTACCTGATCGTACTCCGTTTTGGCCAGCGGGTAATTCAGTGAATTGCGCACGATCACGCGTACCGCAGTGGTATCCCTTGCCTGGAACCGGGTGGTACCTATAAAACTGAGCACCACGGTGCGTTGGTTACCCGAATCTTTGCCTTCCCGCACAAAATCATAGGAGGGTACCCAGCGAAATTCGTCATCACATTTTTTTACCTCGTTATAAGTACCCAGCGGCGCCGTTGCACTCATAATGATATTGTCGATCGGAAAGGAGCCGTTCTCGCAGAGTACACGGAACTTAAGTTCTTCCCCTTCATCTACCGTTACGGTACCGCTAACGGTGGGCTTCACTTCGGAGCGGATGATTTCGGTATTGTAAAAAACAATGGTAAAACTGGTATCCACCTTCTCTTTCGGGTCGGAAAGATTTTGGACGCCCAGGTTTACCCGGTAGTTAACATCATACTTCAGTTTTCCCGAAAGGAAGAAAGACTTGTCGGCCCTGAAACTCAGGTTGCCATTGTCCTTATTGATCCGCAGCCCCACAGGCGAGTTGCGCAGGTACCAGAAATATTGCTCAGGGTTTTTGTTGATCTGCAACTGGTAGCTCAGGCTCGAATCAACATGAAGGGTAAAAAATGGATTCAGGTTGATGATCCGAAGGGTAGAATCGGGATGATAAACCTGGTTGCTGTCGGTAGCCGGTACAATGGCTGTAGTATCCTGGCTATGAGCCACCAACTGCAGCAAACAAAGCAAAAGGGCAACAGAAATATATCTCAACATCTTTGCAGGTGGGTGATTAAGGTTGCAATATTAAGGGGAACAGGTGATTTGCAGGATTTTGGAGGGATTTATAAGAACACCAGTGCTAAAACTATTTTTTCCAACCCATTAAAAACCAATTGATTTGCTCTTCACAGCGTTGAATAATAAGTTTCAGGTGCTAAGGATCAAACGCTGCAAGCCTTGAAAATATTAAACCGTCCTGTAAATCTTTTGATAATCCTCCAAATCACTGGCTAATAAGAAAGCCCCTGGTGGAAACCAGGGGCGTAAACCAAAACCAACTGCTTATGAGAAACTTTTAGAGAATCGAAATTTGTTTTACAGGCTCTTTTACATCGGCCTTTTTAGGCAGTACTACCGATAGTACGCCATTGTTATAACGGGCTTCAATCTTTTCAGCGTCGATGATCTTGTCCAAAGTCCAGGAGCGCTTAAACGACTGCTGACGGAACTCGCGGCGAACAAAGTTTTCCTGCTTTTCTTCCCCCTCGGCTTTATGTGCTGCCGATATCGTCAGCAGGTCTTTGTCGAGGTTGATTTGAAACGCTTCTTTTTCAAAACCGGGAGCCACCAGTTGCAACTCGTAGCCCTGTTCTGTTTTCAGGATATTGGCCGGTACGCCGGTGCCCACTGTCCTGTTTGTTGCCCCGTTACCATATAAAGACGGCGATTGGAAAAAAAGGTCGTCAACGAGGTTGTTAAAAGTTTGTTCAAAGGTTTGCGGTTGAAATTTCACCAGTGCCATAGTATTTTGTTTTAAAATTTTACTTGTTTTATAGAAGTACGCACACCTAATTTCAAACCTTGTTCCAATGGCTTAAAACCTTAATAATCATGACAGTTATGCAGTAAATAAGTTTTCTGTGTGACAAAATGTTAGATAAAGGTGAAGGATAGGTGCAATTATGACAATTGCTTACCTTTGCCATCCCAAAAACTGATAACATATGTATCCCATAGAGATCGTGCAACCCATGAAGGAAGAACTGACAGACTACGGTTTTTCTGAATTGCTGACCCGTGAAGCTGTTGATGAACAACTGGCTAAATTCGGTACTACCCTGGTAATGGTTAATTCGGTTTGCGGCTGTTCGGCTGGCACCGCCCGTCCCGGCACCCTGATGGCAGTGCACAACTCGGCTAAAAAGCCTGATTTTCTCACTACCACCTTCGCTGGTTTCGACACCGAAGCGGTACAGGCTATCCGCCAGCACCTGCTGCCATACCCGCCCTCTTCACCCTGCATCGCCCTGTTTAAAGATGGCCAGTTGGTACACTTTGTAGAGCGCCACATGATTGAAGGCCGCTCTGCCCAGATGATTGCCCAGAACCTGATCGGGGCATTCGAACAGCATTGCAATTAATACCTATATTGGTAGCCTCCCGTCTCAGCAGGCGGGAGGCTTTTTATTGCCTGCCTTTTCCTAAACCGATTTGCCCTGCATGTATCCAAACCTTTACTACGCTTTCAAAGACCTCTTCGGTATTGAATTCACCCCCCTGCGATTTATTAATTCCTTTGGTTTCTTTGTGGCCCTCTGCTTTATTGTAGCTGCTGCACTTGTTACGGCTGAACTGAAACGTAAAAGCAAGGCCGGCCTGTTGGTGCCTTCCGAAACTAGCATTACAGTAGGAGAGCCGGCAGGCATTTCCGAACTGCTGCTCAATTTTTTCCTTGGATTTATTGTGGGTTACAAAATCATAGCCCTCTTTTTCCTGGGCCCTGAAGCCAGTGCCGATCCGCAAGCCTATATTTTTTCAAGTGCAGGTTCCTGGCCGGCAGGCTTGGCCACGGGTGCGCTGTTTGCTTTTTTGAAATGGCAGGAGAAAAACAAAACCAGGCTGGAAAAGCCAGAAACCCGAAAAGTGCGGATCTGGCCCCAAGACAGGGTAGGAGAGATCACCATGCTGGCCCTGGTATTTGGCCTGTTGGGCGCCAAGTTGTTTGATATTTTTGAAAACTGGAGCGATTTCCTCACTCGCCCCATGGCCTATATCCTTTCCGGCGGGGGACTTACCTTTTACGGCGGACTTATTTGCGCCACCATTGCCATTATCATTTTTGCCCGCAAACATAAAATCCCTTTACGTCATCTTGCCGACAGCCTGGCGCCTGCCCTGATGTTGGCTTATGCTATTGGCCGGATTGGCTGCCAGGTGGCTGGCGATGGGGACTGGGGTATTGAAAATACCAGTCCCAATCCTCTTGGCTTTCTGCCCGACTGGATGTGGAGCTACAATTATCCACACAACGTAAATGAGGTTGGCGTACCCATACCGGGCTGCAATGGCCGTTATTGTACCCAACTGCCTACCGGCCATTTTCCTACTCCTTTCTACGAAACGGTGGTTTGCACCCTGCTTTTTGGTGTATTGTGGGCGCTGCGCAAGAAAATCAGGCCTTTTGGAGCCCTTTTCGCGCTTTACCTGATTTTAAATGGGCTGGAACGCTTTTTTATTGAAAAGATCCGGGTTAATAACCGGATGGAATTATTTGGGTTGCACCCTACCCAGGCAGAAGTGATTTCCACAGGGTTGGTATTGGTTGGCATTGGACTTTGGATTTATCTACGCAGGAAAACAGCTCCGGTTACCGCTTCCCGCCAGGCCTGATTTAAGGTTTTGCACATATGCTGCATAAATAAAAAGCCTTACTGCTCAAACAAGTATGCTTTTTGCGCAGGTAATTAAGGCTGAATTGGCTATGAAATTTGACGGAGGAATGTTACCTTTGCAGATCGTTTTCCAAGCTTAACGAAATCTTGGCTACATCCTTCCACCATTTTGCATCTTTTACTCGTATCATATAATAAACAACTAATAATCAATTATGAGGCAGCTTAAAATTGCCACCCAGATCACCAACAGGGATTCCCAGGCGGTCGAGAAGTATCTGCAGGAAATTTCCAAGATACCGATGATCACCCCCGAAGAGGAAACCACCCTGGCCCAGCGGATCAAGATGGGTGACCAACGTGCTTTGGACAAACTGGTACAGGCGAACTTACGTTTCGTGGTATCGGTGGCCAAGCAGTACCAGCACCAGGGTCTTTCGCTCTCCGACCTGATCAATGAGGGTAACCTGGGTCTGATCAAGGCTGCCCAACGCTTCGATGAAACCAAGGGTTTCAAATTCATTTCTTACGCCGTATGGTGGATTCGTCAGAGCATCCTCCAAGCTTTGGCCGAACAGGGTCGTTTGGTGCGTTTGCCCCAGAACAAAATCGGCACCTATAATAAGGCCAATAAGGCATATATGGCATTTGAGCAGGAGCACGAACGCGAGCCTTCTACCGAAGAACTCGCCGACATCCTGGAAATGAGCGAAACCGAGATCAACAATATCTTCCAGAGCAATACCCGCCACACTTCGCTGGATGCACCCGTGCACGAAGCTGAAGACGTAGCTATGGGCGACCTGCTGGAAGGTAGCGACGATACCGATGACGACGTGATGAAAGATTCGCTGCGTGCTGAAATACGCCGCGTACTTAAATCGCTGAGCCCCCGTGAAGCCGAAATTGTAAACGCATATTTCGGACTGGACGGTGAAAACGGTACTACCATCGAACAGATTGGGCAGAAATATGACCTGACCAAGGAGCGTATCCGCCAGATCAAGGAACGTGCAATCAAACGTTTGCAAAAGGCCCGCTACAGCAATGCGCTGAAAGCGTACCTGGGTTAACACATACCTTGGTTTTACACCAGAATTTACAAAAGCCGGCAAATGCCGGCTTTTCTTTTTGCGCTTGGTGTAGCTACCATTTTAGATAAGCTTGTTTGTACCTTCGTGCTGCAATGAAATCAAGCCTTTCCATCCTTTTGCCTCTACTGATGCTGCTGTATGGCTGTGATAAAGCCGTCAGTTTCGACCTGGAAAAATCGGAACCCCGCCTGGTGGTGGAAGCAACCATTGAAAACGGGCAGGCCCCCATGGTGGTACTTACCCGCTCCCAAAGCTATTTCTCGC
This sequence comes from Cnuella takakiae, assembly GCF_001953305.1. Taxonomy (GTDB): domain Bacteria; phylum Bacteroidota; class Bacteroidia; order Chitinophagales; family Chitinophagaceae; genus Flavisolibacter; species Flavisolibacter takakiae. The sequence goes on along the minus strand of NZ_MTFE01000010.1, from coordinate 3,281,459 downwards.
AAATTTCGGCCGACCTGCTCAATGAAAGCTTTGTAAAGGGTGCAGCAGTTTATGTTTCAAACGGCCAAAAAGAACATAAACTTAAAGAATACGTGGTGTCTGCAGGCGGTTTCAACCTGCGCTATTACACCAACGACAGCAGCCAGCCTGCAACGGCTTTTGTTGGTGAATTAAGAAAGGATTACAGCCTCCGCATTGTTGCAGAAGGACAGGAGTACTCCGCCAAAACCACCATTCCGGATACCACCCGCAGGGTGGACTCACTATGGTGGCGGCCCGTGCCCAATTCAACAGATAATGAAGTCCAGATTTATGTACGGGCAACTGATAAGAAGGGTTATGGCGATTATATCCGGTATTTTACCCGCCGCAACCGGCAGTCATTTTACCCGCCGTTTACTTCCGTTTTCGATGATTTTGTTATAGATGGCACCACCTATGAAATTCAGGTGGAACCTGGCTTCAACCGAAATACTGATTTTGACGATGACACCTACTTTTTCCGCCGCGGGGATACAGTGGGTTTAAAGCTGGCCAATATCGACAAGGCTACCTATGATTTCTGGCGCACCATGGAATACAACTACAGCTCAATCGGTAATCCATTTTCTACGCCCGTGCGGGTTTTGAGCAATATAAGCGGAGGTGCACTGGGCTATTTTGGCGGCTATGCTGCCCAGTACCGAACAATGATAATTCCCAAATAGACCATAATAGAGGGATCATTGACCATGGATCATGGATTATAGACCATGGTCCGCCCACCAGGGTCTTATTCACACCTATCTATCTTCTATCAACATCCTTCTATGTAAGGGTGGCAGCAACCGTTTCCTCCTTAACTTCGCACGGCAAAAATTAAAGTCCCCTTTGAGCATGGATCAAAACAATATAGAAAAGGTAAACTGTCTCATCATAGGTTCCGGCCCTGCGGGTTATACCGCAGCTGTATACGCAGCGCGTGCCAATATGAAACCTGTATTGTACCAGGGTATCCAACCCGGCGGGCAACTGACCATCACCACAGAAGTTGAGAACTATCCTGGTTTTCCCGAAGGCATCCAGGGTCCTGAGCTGATGGTGCATTTCGAAAAGCAGGCTCATCGTATGGGTGCCGATATTCGCTATGGGCTGGCTACACAGGTCGATTTTTCCCAACAGCCATACAAGGTTTGGATTGACGAAGAGAAAATTATAGAAGCCAATGCTGTGATCATATCCACCGGTGCTTCAGCCAAATGGCTGGGCATTGAAAGCGAACAGCGTTTGAACGGTTATGGTGTGAGTGCATGTGCCGTTTGCGATGGCTTCTTTTTCCGCAACAAGGAAGTAGCCATTGTTGGTGCCGGAGATACCGCTGCCGAAGAAGCTCTTTACCTTTCCAAGCTGTGCACCACCGTGCACATGATTGTACGCCGTGAGGAAATGCGTGCTTCCAAGGTGATGCAGGAAAGAGTAAAAGCTACCCCTAACATCAAGATTTACTGGAATAGCATCACCGACGAGATCATCGGTGAAAAGGCGGTAGAAGGGGTACGTATTCACAACACCGCAACCGGCGAAAAGCAGGAAGTTGCCATCAAAGGGTTCTTTGTAGCCATTGGCCACAAGCCCAACTCAGATATTTTCGCGCCATTCCTTGAAATGGACGAAGCCGGTTATATTAAAACCACACCCGGTACCGCAAAAACAAATGTGGAAGGTGTATTTGCTGCAGGCGATGTGCAGGATAAAATTTACCGCCAGGCAGTAACCGCTGCAGGCAGTGGCTGTATGGCTGCACTGGACGCCGAACGTTACCTGAGCGAGAAGGGACTGCATTAATACATTGATAGTTCTGGTTTTTGAACCCAACTCATATATAAAAGCGGATCACACGAGTGGTCCGCTTTTGTTTTTACACCCTATATTGCCCCAGCGTTCCATAGCTTGCCTTTTTTAACTAAAGACTGAACCCTGATGGCTGGAATAATGACCGTTGAACTCCGTGGCCTGCGATTTTTTGGCGAGCATGGTATGTATGCCGAAGAAAAAAAAGTTGGGAATGAATTTGAGGTGGATGTGCTCATCAGCTACCAGGCTCCTGAAGTGCCCATTACCCGTATAGAAGACACGGTGAACTATGTGGAAGTGTACCGCATTGTAGCTGCAGAATTGAGCGACCGCAAGCAATTGCTGGAAACCTGTGCCATGCGTATTTGCGACGACCTCCTGCCTGTTTTCCCCAGGATAAAAAAGGCATTTATCAGCATTCGCAAAACCACGCCTCCCATCACCAACTTTACCGGTTCGGTAGGTGTTTCTTATACCCGTGAATACTAAATACAAACCATGCGATTTCTGCTCACCCTAACCCTTTTCCTGGTACATTGGCTGGCAGCCGGCCAAAATAATGCATCCTTGATCCAGGAGTCCGTTCAGTTGGAACAAAATGCCAATGAACCCGCTGCATTGGATAAATTGAAACAGGTACTCCGCACCGAACCCAATAACTACTACGCACTGTGGAAGTCGAGCGAACTGTACAGCCGTTTAGGCATTTCGCAACGCGATAAGAATAACATGCTTGCCTTTTACAGGGCTGCGCAAAAATCTGCCGAGCAGGCCATCAGGGTGCAGCCCAATGAAGCAGATGGGTATTATGTGCTTTCGGTTGCCATGGGCAGACTTGCCCTTGCAGGTCCCAATAAGGAAAAGATTGCAGCAGTGAAAGCCATCAAAACCAATGCGGAAAAAGCCATCCGGTACAATCCCAACCACGGTCGCGCCTGGCATGTGCTCGGGAAATGGCATTACGAAATCAGCAGCCTCAATTTTGTAGAGCGTACCGCTGTTAAGTTATTTTACGGCGGCTTCCCCGAATCTTCCTACCAGCATAGCATACAGGCTTACGAAAAAGCCCAGAAACTGGAAGCCAACTTTGCGCTCAACTACCTGGAACTCGCCAAGGCTTACCACCAAACAGGCCAGGATGCAAAAGCGCGGACCCTGTTGCAAAAGTTGGCCTCCCTTCCTACCCGTACCGGTGATGACAACCGCATTAAAGCGGAAGGCAAGGCTTTGATGAAAGAACTGGAATGATTTGGTGCAAGGAAAGTGCATGCCAAAAAAACCAGGGAACTTGTACGCTTACCTGATTTCCTTTTTTTGCCACCTGCCGCTATTGAGGTACCAATAGGATAGGCTGAGCATCACGATCCAATAAAGCATTTCGGAAGCCCAACCCCAGATGATGGGCAGGAAATAAACCTCGAGGGTGAGGTATACATAAGCACAATACACAACGATTGCCGCCACTTCAACCAGGAACGTAACCCGGCTATTACCTGTGCCGGTTACCGCTTGAAGCCACACCGTAGCCATGGACATGATGATCATAGCAAATGCTATAAGCCGGAGTACCGGCGTGCCCATACTCACAAATGCTTCGTCCTGGCCAAAAAGGCCGAGGTAAACATGCGGAAAGAGGTTGAGCAGGATACACACCCCAACAGCCATCATCAGGCTAAGCCGCATGATCTTTTTTACCACAGGCAACACTTCTTCTTTCTTGCCCTGCCCAATTACATTGCTCACCATGGTATTGCTGGTAGCTGCAAAAGCCCAAACAAAAACCCCGAAGAACCCAAACACATTGCGCATGGTATTGCTTACTGCAAGGCTGGTTTGGCCATGGTGCTCTACCAGGATGTAAAAAAATACCCAGCTAACGATGGCGATGCCGTGCTGGAAAACAAGCGGTCCCGACATGTCGGCAATGAGTCGTGCATTATGGCCGTCCCAACGAAACCCCTTGAAAAGCGAAAATCGCTTGCTGATGCCTTTAAAATGAATGACCAGGTAGATAATGAACATACCCATGAATTCCGCAATCACGGAGGCATAGGCAGCGCCATTAAAGCCCAGTTCAGGGAAGCCCAGCCGGCCAAAGATCAGCGTGTAGTCAAAAAAGATATTGGCCAATGCTTCAGCAAGGGTGCCGATAACCAGGAACTTGCTTTGGTTGGTACCTACAAGAAGGGCGTTCCGCATCTGGTACACAAACAGAAAGGGTACACCCCATATCCGGATGCGCAGGAAGTCGACCGACATGCGGTAGGTTTCTTCCGAATGCAGGCTGGCTTTTAAAATAACCGGCGCAATGAAATAGGTGATGAGGATGGCGGCAACGGCAATCAGCAGGGCCATCAGGATACCCTGGTTGAAGATCCGGCCAATTTCATCGGGCTTGTTTTCGCCGGCACGCCGGGCAATAAGCGCCTGCAGCCCATTATTGAGTCCATAGCCAATAGAGCCGAAAATAAGGTAATACACCCCCGTAATGCTGGCTGCCGCCAGCGATTGCTCGTTGAGGTGGCCAAGGAAAACATTATTGATGATAAAATTAAGCTGCGGCACCATCATCGCCAGGGAGATGGGCAGCGCTATGTTCAGGATCTGCCGGTTGGTGGTAGCCACCTGTAATTTCGTTTCCATGCGAAGGGCTGCAAGCTACGAAGGCGGCAAGATGAATCGGTCAAATTCTTTGGGAATCTGTATTTTGCGCGCCTTAAATCACGTGTATTGAGGACCCTTTTCGAATCTGGAAGCCTGAGTGATGCAGGCAACGCACCCCTGCTGATGGAGCTGGGTACAGGTTATTGCCTTTTATCACAGCTGGATGGAAAAGGTGCGGAGCCCCGCTTTGCAAGGCTCTGGCAATTCAGTCCCGAAGACCAGGATAGCAGCCTGCAAAAGATCATGGATACGGTGGATGCCGCTGGTATCAGCCGCAATAAGATCCGCGTGGCTTTGGCCCTGCCGCAAACCACCCTTTTGCCCCATCGTTTTGATGGCAAGGCCGACCTGCTGCTGGACGCCCTTTTTCCGGGGCAGGGAAGCGAGGCAAGGGTATATTCCAACGGGCACCACTATGTTTTTGTAGTGCCCCGCCACCTCAATGCCCTATTACACGATAAGTTCAACGAAGTACTGTTTGTACCTGCGTTGGCCTGTACTGCAGCTGCGGAAGAAAGCGGTCCCACCATCCAGGCTTTTTTTATCGACAATGAAATAAGGGTATCGGTACATAACGATGGGCTGCTCCTGTTACAACAGCAGTATGCCTATAAGTCGTCGCTCGATGTTGTGTATTACCTGCTGAAGATCTGTACCGAGTTTGGCTTTAGCCAACAAACTACCGGGCTAGCTCTATCCGGTTTTATTGCTCCCGACTCGGCCTTGTACCAGGAACTGCACCAATACTTCCTGAACATCCATTTCAGCCACGGGGATGCGGTACACTCCGGCGGCACAGATTTGCCCAAACACTTCTTTTCTTCACTGTTCAACCTGGCCCAATGCGCATCATAGGCGGAAATCATGGCGGCAGAAGGATCAACCCACCTGCCCATATGCCCCACACCCGGCCCACAACGGATATTGCCAAGGAGGGGCTGTTCAATATGCTCCAGAATACCCTGGACTTCGAGGAGCTTAAAACCCTCGACCTCTTTGGCGGTACCGGAAGCATTTCTTACGAACTGGCCAGCCGCGGCGTGCCCGACCTAACCATTGTGGAACGCGACAACCAGATGCATGCATTTATCCAGAAAAATGCAACGGCACTAAAGCTCGAGAATTTTAAGGTGATCAAATCGGAGGTCTTCCGCTTTATTGAAACCTGCCGCGAACAATACGACTTTATTTTCGCCGGTCCGCCCTATGCGCTTACCACCATTGATGAGTTGCCGGTAAAAATCTTTGAACACGGTTTGCTAAAGCCTGGTGGCATCTTCGTGCTGGAGCATACGCCCCGTAACGATTACCAACAGCATCCTAACTTTTTTAAAATGAAGAATTACGGCACCACCGTATTTTCTTTTTTCGAAAACAAAGCGGCCAACGAGGATAAGCATGCGTAAAAAAGAAGCACGGGCCTTGTTTCGTGCCAAACGGGCGGCAATCACTGATGCGGAGGCAAACCGCTGGAATGACCTGCTCCTGATTTCCTTTCAACAGGCGGGGCTGCCCTTTGTAGCGAAGGTCCTGAGTTATTACCCATCGGGCGAAAAAGGGGAAGTGGACACTTTCCTGCTGACGCGCTACCTGGCATTTTCCAACCCGGGCGTGGCTATTGCCTTTCCCCGCATCACAACAGATTTCGGGATTGATGCCATCGTGCCGGATAGTGAAGAGGACTTTGTGCCCAATGCTTACGATATCCTGGAGCCTGCAACGGGGCTGAAGCTGGAGCCAGAAGAAGTAGACCTGGTGCTGGTGCCGCTGCTGGCCTATGACCTTCAGGGAAACCGGGCAGGGTACGGAAAAGGTTATTACGACCGGTTTCTGGCAGCCTGCCGGCCGGATTGTCTCAAGGTTGGCCTCAGTTATTTCGAGCCTGTGTCGCTGCTGGAAGACACCCATGAATTTGACATACCTTTAGACCTTTGTATCACTCCTTCAAAGGTTTATGTTTTTTGACTGGTTCCTGAAATCCTTCCGCATTCTTTTACTGCCTTTTGCCCTGCTCTACGGTTTCATCGTAGTGATACGTAACTGGCTGTACGATAAAAAAATATTGCGCTCAGCAAATTTTGGTCTGCCCCTCATTTGTGTGGGTAACCTTTCTGTTGGGGGTACGGGCAAATCGCCCATGGTAGAACTGCTGGTGCGCCAGCTAACCCGTCACTTTAAGGTGGCCACCCTTAGCCGGGGGTATAAACGGAAAACAAGGGGATATGCCCTGGCTACCGAAAACACTACCGCCATCGATATTGGCGATGAGCCCATGCAGTTTCACCGCAAATTCCCCGGGGTACCGGTGGCAGTAGGCGAGGAGCGCATTGTAGCCATTCCACAACTGCTGCACGACCGGCCTGATACGGAAGTGGTGATCCTGGATGACGCCTTCCAGCACCGCGCCATTAAGCCCGGGCTGAACATCCTGCTTACCGATTGCGGCAACCTGTACACCCGCGATTTCTTTTTACCTGCCGGCGACCTCCGCGACAGCCGCCATGCTGCCGGAAGGGCGGATATCATTGTCGTTACCAAATGCCCGGCCCAAATGGGTACTGGCGAGGCGGAAGCCATACGTCGGGAAATAAGCCCCAGGGAACACCAGCAGCTATATTTTACGACCATCGCCTATGGCATGCCGTACCATATCACCCATATGGCACCGGTTATCATTGATGCCGACACCGAAGTATTGCTGGTAACGGGTATTGCCAATCCAAAGCCGCTGAAAACCTACCTGGAAGACCAGGTACATACTTACCACCTGATGCAGTATGGCGACCACCACATTTTTACCATTGATGATTTCAGGGATATAAAAAAACGTTTTGAAAACCTCACCAACCCTAAAAAGATCATCCTCACTACAGAGAAGGATGCCATGCGCCTGGAAAAATTTGCCAGCGAAATCAATGGCATGCCTTTTTCAGTCCTGCCTATTGAACACCGGTTTCTTTTTGAAGGTGAGCATCGGTTTATAGAAACAGTCGTTACATTCATTAAGAATTTTAAAAAGCCGGAGTAGAACGCATGGGACGAAAAAATAGCCAAAAGAAAGGACGCAACAGGAAAGAGGGTAGCGGTGGTGGCGGTGGCAGCCAGCAGGTGCAGGGTCGATTGGAAGTAACCCGTTCGGGTATGGGTTTCGTGGTGGTGGAAGGCGTTGATGCCGACATCATGGTTAAACCCAACGATTTTAATACCGCCCTCAACGGGGATACCGTTAAGGTGCGCATCAACAGCAGCCGGGAAGGCCGCAGGGTGCAGGGCGTGGTAACGGAAGTGGTTAACCGCAAACAAACAGAGTTTATAGGTACCCTGCAAATGAATAAAGGCTTTGCCTTCTTTGTAGCCGATTCAGAACGCAGGATGCCTGATATTTTTATTCCCTCATCCGCTTTTAACGAAGCCAAAGATGGCGAAAGGGTAGTGGTACGGCTAACCAAGTGGAGCGAGGAAAGCGGCAAAAGGCCGGAGGGTGAAGTGGTAACCGTACTCAACGAAAACCCGGGCCAAGTGGCCATGAAGGAAATACTGCTGGAGAATGGCTTTCCCCTCGAGTTCCCGGATGATGCCATGGAAGAGGCGGCCCGCATACCGGATACCATCCCGCAAAGTGAAATTGATAAACGCCGCGATTTTCGCAACATCCTCACCTTTACCATCGACCCCGTTGATGCAAAAGACTTTGATGATGCGCTTTCCATAAAAGTGTTGCCCAACGGCAACTATGAAATAGGCGTGCACATTGCCGACGTAAGTCACTATGTTACGCCCAATACCGCATTGGACGAGATAGCCTACCACAAGGCCACATCGGTGTACCTGCCCGACAGGGTGAACCCCATGTTGCCCGAGCATATTTCCAATGTATTGTGCTCGCTTCGGCCCAAAGAGGACAAGCTTACCTTTTCCGCTGTTTTTGAAATGACACCCAAGGGTGTGGTAAAAAAACACTGGGTAGGTCGCACCGTCATCCACTCCGATCACCGCTTTACTTATGAAGACGTACAGGAGATCATCGAAAAGGGTGAAGGTTTGTATAGCGATGAAGTGATGATCCTGCACAGCATTGCCCAGCGCATCCGCAAGAAGCGTTTTGAAAATGGCGCCATCTCTTTCTCTTCCCAGGAGGTGCGGTTTAAGCTCGATGAAACCGGCAAACCAATTGGTATTGTTGTAAAAGAAAGCAAGGAATCGCACCAGCTGATCGAAGAGTTTATGCTGCTGGCCAACCAGGTGGTGGCAACGGTGGTATCCAAGGTAAAGGTGAACAAGGATCCCATTCCTTTCCCTTACCGGGTACATGACCTGCCATCGGAAGAAAAGCTCACGCCTTTTATTGCTTTTGCCCGCAAGTTTGGCCATAAGTTCGACCTCAGTACGCCGGATAAGATTGCCGAATCATTCAACGCCATGCTGGAAGATGTAAAAGGCAAACCCGAGCAACACGTGCTGGAGCAACTGGGTATCCGCACCATGGCAAAAGCTGCTTACACCATTGAAAATATAGGGCACTACGGTCTCGGATTCGAAAATTACTGCCACTTTACTTCGCCCATTCGCCGGTACCCCGACGTGCTGGCCCACCGCATCCTTCAGGAGGTGCTTGACGGCGATATACATATCGACAAAAAGCTGGAGCAAAAGTGTAAGCATTGTTCGGAAAGAGAACGTGCCGCCATGGAAGCAGAACGTGCCGCCAACAAATACAAGCAGGTAGAGTTTATGCAGCAGTTCCTGGGCGATGAATTTGACGGGGTGGTTTCAGGGGTTTCTTCTTTTGGCTTTTGGGTAGAAACCGTGGAGCACAAATGTGAGGGCCTGGTAAGTATTGCCTCCCTTTCAGATTATGATGATTTCAGGCATGTAGAATCAGATTATATGCTGGTGGGAGGCCGCAGTGGCCGCCGCTTTCGCATAGGCGATAAAGTACGGATACGAGTAGTGGCTGCTAACCTTACCAAGCGGCAATTGGACTACGAATGGGTACTTACTGCCATTCCTGAACCCGACGAGGAAGGCGCAGCTGAAAAGCCAAAAGCCAAAAAGACACGGGCACCTAAGGCAAAGGTTGATAAACCCAAAACAACTAAAGCCACCAAGGAGAAAACAGAAAAGCCCAAACGCAAAAATAAAAAAGAAGAATAGCATTTGTAAAAGCTACAAGCTATGAGCTGCAAGCTTCAATGGTCTTTTATCTGTATGCAACTAAATATAGAAGAAGCTCCGGCACTTCCGGGGCTTCTTCTATGCAACCTGTCGTAACAACAATCTATGATACCACTTTCAAGTAGGTAGTACAGTAATATCGGAGTGTGTCATGCCGAAACAAGTCAGGCATGACAGTCGCCTATTGTACAAACCACACTACCTAGGTGGAAATAGTATTGGTGGGGCCTTATCTTTGGCCCTCTACCATTTTCACATGCAAACATTCGAGCAGCTTTCTGTCCAGTTTACCGGTTTTTTCAACCGCGATCATTTCCCGCAAACACCTGCAACGCTATACGATCCCAACCGCTACTTTTTACAGTTGGGAGGTAAAAGGGTAAGGCCCATTTTAACCCTCATGGGAAATGAGTTGTTTGATGTCATTGTACCTGATGCATGGAAAGTGGGAACGGCGGTGGAATTGTTTCACAACTTCACACTGGTTCACGATGATATCATGGACCGGGCACCTCTGCGCCGCGGCATGGTAACCGTGCATGAAAAATTTGGCGAAAGCACTGCACTGCTGGCTGGCGATGTGATGCTGGTGGCTGCTTACGAATACCTGCAACAAATCGATGCCAAGTACCTGGTGCGCATCCTGCCGCTGTTTAATAAAACAGCCAGGGAAGTATGCGAAGGCCAGCAACTGGATATGGACTTTGAAAGCCGCGATGAGGTAAGTCTCGAAGAGTACGAGCACATGATCAGCCTTAAAACATCGGTATTGCTGGCGGCAAGCCTGAAGATGGGTGCCATTCTGGGCGGTGCATCGGATCGCAACCAGGGATTGCTGTACGAGTTCGGCCGCAAGGTGGGTTTAGCCTTTCAGGTGCAGGACGATTACCTGGATGCATTTGGCGATCCTGAAAAATTTGGCAAACAGGTAGGTGGCGATATTTTAGCCAATAAAAAAACCTTCCTGTTGATTCATGCCCTGGAAACCGCACCCAAGGAAGACAAAGAAGCACTGGAACAATTGCTGTTGTCGAACAGTGACCATAAAGTAGCCGAAGTAATCTCCATTTTCCGCAAATGTGGCGTGGACGACTGGGCTCGCCACCTCAAAGAACAGTACCTGCAACAAGCCTTACAGCACCTGGAAGATGTAGCTGTAGTATCCAACCGCAAGCAACCCCTTACCGACCTTGCTCATTACCTGGTATCAAGGGACAAGTAAACACCCGTATATGACACCCACCACGAACACCAACATTTTTTCAAGCTTGCAAAGGATCAGGGCCATGGCCGACACGGGACTGCTCTATGCTAAAGACGAATTTGACCGCGAACGCTATACCGAGTTGCGGGAGATCAGCGGAAGGCTCCTGGAAAACGAAGCCGGTTTTGCTTCGGGTACCCTGGAGCATGCTTTGCCGCCTCCCAAAGATTATCCCACGCCCAAAGTGGATGTGCGCGCATTTATCCTGAATGATAAAGGGCAAGTATTGCTGGTGCGCGAACAGGTGGATGGCTGCTGGACCCTCCCCGGTGGCTGGGCCGATATAGGTTTTACCCCTGCGGAAAATGTCATCAAAGAATGCCGCGAAGAAGCAGGCATTGAAGTAACAGTGGGTCGGCTGCTGGCCATCTTTGATAAAAAGATGCACCCTCATCCGCCCGAACCCTATTATATCTATAAACTGATGTTTCATTGTACCACGGAAACACAAACCCTGCAGCCTGGGCATGATGTACTGGAGGTGGCTTATTTCGACAGGGACAAACTGCCCCCGCTTTCTGAAGTACGCATTTTAAAAAGCCAGATCGACTTATTGTATCAGCAACTGGAAAGTAATAACCTGGTGCCAGTAGTTGATTAAGACCGGGTGTTGCAAACATCACTGGTGTACGCCATAAGCTTTGTACCAGTAATTGTTTGCAAAGCATCCAAATTATCAAAACAGTAGGCAAAGACACTTTTATAAAAACAAGAAAAGGTTAACTAGCTGAACAACCACGTATATAAACCCGTTTTGATGTATGTGAGATAACCTACATTCTGGTAGCACATTCTTTGTGCGCTTCCCCGCCTTTGCTTTATTTTGCCGCCTTAAATCATCCATTGAATGTCGCATTCCATTTTCCGGAGAAAACCCATTAAGAGTATCATGCACGACAAGGGCGATGCAGAAGCGCATGCCCATGAGGGATTGAGCCGGGTACTTACTGTAAGGGATCTCACCTTTTTTGGCATTGCGGCAATCATTGGCGCGGGATCGTTCAGTAGTTTGGGTGCAGCAGTTTTTACGGGCGGTCCGGGTGTGGTATTGCTCTTTATTATCTGCGGCATTGCCTGTGGCTTTACAGCATTTTGCTATGCAGAATTTGCCAGCCGTATTCCTGTTGCAGGTAGCGCCTATACTTATGCTTATGCTTCCTTTGGTGAACTCTTTGCCTGGGTGATAGGCTGGGCACTTGTAATGGAATATTCTATTGGCAACATCTATGTGGCCTTTTCCTGGAGCGACTATTTTACTTCCCTGCTCGAAAGACTGGGCATGCACATACCTGCTTACCTGTCCACCTCCTACAACGAAGCAAAGCATGCCATTGAAGCTGGTTCGTCGCACCAGGAGTCCATTGCTGCATGGAACACCGCACCACTGGTGGGCGGCATGCGCTTTATTGTGGACCTGCCCGCAATCGCTATCAATGCCATGATCACTTTGCTGGTATATCGCGGCATCAAAGAATCCCGCAATTTCAGCAATGTAATGGTGGTACTTAAGCTGGCCGTGATCGCCATCGTGATCATTGTAGGTGCTTTTTATATTGATACCGCCAATTGGACGCCTATGAACGAAACCGGTGTACGCTCTTTCCTGCCCAATGGTTTTGGCGGGGTGATGCTGGCCGTTGCCGGTGTGTTTTACGCTTATATTGGTTTTGATGCGGTAAGCGTACTGGCTGAAGAAAGCAAAAACCCCCAACGCGACCTTCCCCGGGGAATGATCTACTCCCTGGTGATCTGTACGATAGTCTATATCATCCTGGCGCTGGTACTTACCGGCGTGGTAGATTACAAGCAATTTGATGGCATCGGCGATCCGCTGGCCTTTATTTTTGAAGTTAAAGGTGTTGCCTGGATGCAATTCCTGGTATCGCTGGTAGCCGTTGTGGCTATGACATCCGTACTGCTGGTTTTCCAGATGGGCCAGCCCCGTATCTGGATGAGCATCAGCCGCGATGGTTTGCTGCCGCCGGCCTTTCAGCGCATTCACCCCAATTACAAAACGCCTTCCTTCTCTACCGTGCTGACCGGCTTTATGGTAGGTACGCCCATATTGTTTACCGACAAAACCTTCGTCCTCGATTTTACATCCATCGGTACCCTCTTTGCCTTTGTGCTGGTATGTGGTGGGGTTTTGTTGCTGCCACAAAAAGAAAAGGTGCCAGGTCGATTCCATATGCCTTTTATCAATGCCCGGCTGATCTATCCCGCAATCATCCTCTTTGCGCTGGTGTTGGTGGGCAGCCTTGCACCCCGTTATTTTTCTGAACTGCTCAATGGCGACTTCAACGACTATACCGATGCCGCAGGAAAGGATTACCTCTTTCAAACCGGGGCGGTAAAAATCGCCACCATCGTGTTCTGGGTTATTTGCCTGGTGCTGGCCGCCCTTGCATTTTTGCGCAAATTGTCGCTTATTCCCCTGCTTGGACTGACCACCTGCCTCTACCTGCTTACCGGCATGTCGGCAACCAACTGGAAATGGTTCTTTATATGGTTTGCCCTTGGATTGGTGGTATACTTTATGTACGGTTACCGCCGCAGCAAGCTCCATCCGGGACAGGCTTAAATACCTGCATAATAAAACAGGCGCCTGAAGCGTTTGGTTACCTGTTGTGTTCAGTGGCTGCATGCAGCCATTAACCCTAATCTTACCATGATGAAAAACACTGTACGGAAATTGATCCTGCCCTTGATTTTGGTTTTATCCGGTTGCGGACTCCTGTTCTTCAGCACGGGTTGCTCCAAAGAAGTGTCGCAGGAAGAAGGATTGGATACGGGCTATTTCTTCCGCTTTACCCTCGATGGGCAGGCCAAGGATTACAAGGAAAATATCCTTGCCGAGCGGCGCCTGGAACCAAGTCTGGAAACCATCATCATCCAGGGCTTGGCCGATCTTTCAACCGACCCTTCGGGTATGCTGCTGGTGCTGGCTGAACAACCACCTGTAATAACGAAAACCTATCCCGAAGTTCCAGGCAGGGACGCGCCGGCAATGGCCTTTACCGATTCGATAGGTACCGTATTTACCAACCTGTTTGTACCCACCGCCAGCGGTTTTGAACTTACCATCAGCCAGATCAGCTCGGGCACCGTACGGGGCACCTTCAAAGGACAGATGGCAGATGCCAACGGAAATATCCATAACGTAACCGATGGTGTGTTTTACGCACCTTTCCGTTAAGCACAAAATATTATTAGCATTTACAAAAGGAGCGCGGGTTATTCCGCGCTCCTTTTGTGCTTAATTTTACCGGCCGGTTGCATACCGGCAAACAACAGAAAAAGCATACAATGAAATTCCAGGTAGGCGATAAGGTTTTGGTGAAGCACAGCAACGAAGAAGGCGAGGTAATCGAAATCATCAACAAGGAAATGGTGATGGTGGAAGTGCGGGGCGTACGTTTTCCTGCTTATATCGACCAGCTCGATTTTCCTTATTTCAAACGCTTCAGCGAAAAGAAGATGTTTGGTGCCAAGAAGGAAAAGCGCTACGTGGAAGACCTGCCAAAAGACAAGGTAAAAGGACCCAGGATCATCGATGGGGTTTGGTTGTCTTTCCTGCCTGTTTTTGACACCGATGAATTTGGCGATGATGTGGTGGAGCTGCTGAAAGTGCACCTGATTAACCGAACCGAAAGAACTTTTAAATTCAAATACAAGCTCCAGTTTTTTGGAGACAATGAATTTGAGCTGAAAGGTGAGATCAACCCGCAACAGGATTTTTACCTCCATGATATTCCTTTTGGCGACATGAGCGATAACCCGCAGTTCCAGTTCGAGTTCTCCTTACCCGAACCTGAAAAAGGAAAGGCGCCGTTTTTTGAAACCAATACCAAGCTGAAAGGCAAACAGATCTTCCAGCAGATTCAACAGATCCAGGAAAAAGGCGAGCCTACATTCAAGTACCGCTTGTTTGAGCACTATCCCGAGGCAGTGAAAGAAGAACCCGTTGGCCTTGATCTTTCCTCGTTGGTAGCCAAAGGCGTGAAGGTGTACAACGCCAAAGAAGCACGCCGCCACCTGCCACCCGCCCGCTCCGTAGTGGACCTGCACATCGAAAAACTGGAGGACAGTTGGGAGTACCTTACCAATGCCGAAATTCTCGATATCCAGCTCCGTGAATTTGAAAAATGGTATGAGCTTGCCGTAGCACACCACCTGCCGCACCTGATTATGATTCATGGTGTGGGTACGGGCAAACTACGCGATGAAATACACGATGCGCTCCGCCTTAAACGTGAAGTAAAATCTTTTGTAAACCGATACCACCCGGCTTATGGCTATGGGGCAACGGAGATATATTTTTAGGAGGAATGAGTGAGAAGTGAAGGGTGAGGAGTATTTAGAAATGAGTAGCGGATATTGAATATGATGAACCTCTATTGTCATCCGGGTACCAAAATGATTAAGGTTTTTCAATTTTAAAGCAATAGTAAAAGCTTCATGTTTTTTCTAAGACATGCCCATGTCTAAATTTTAATAAGTTGGCCTTCCATGATTCCTTTTCTCACCAATAACGCTTCACTAATCACTCATCACCCATTCCTCATTACCTTTGCCCCACTGCAAGCCGCGTTATCGGGCCGTGCCTAGCGCAGGGTCAGGAAAGTCTGGACAGCATAGGGCAGCGCCTCCTGCTAACGGCAGGACATCCTGGTAAAACGGGATCGAGACAGTGCCACAGAAAATTACCGCTCTTCTTGTAAGGGTAAGGGTGAAAACGTGGGGTAAGAGCCCACGGCAATGGTTGGAGACAGCCATTGGGGGTAAACCTGGCGTGCTGAAATGCCATGTATAGAACTGGTTGGGAGCGGCCCGTTCCCGCTGCAGCCTTCGGGCGGCACACGGTTCAGGGTAGGCAGATACAGGTGTCTGGCAACAGGCATCGCAGATAAATGATAACGGACCCGTGCAAACGGGATGACAGAATCCGGCTTACAGGCTTGCAGTTTTTAAAACAACACTCCTTGTCCCACCAAAGGGGAAACTTAGGTCAAAGCAGTCTCAAATACAACAGCGCCCCTCCTGAACAGAGGGGCGCTGTTGTATTGTACCAAACCTACCTTAAGCTGTTTGTAAATAGGGCAGGGGCTCCGTCTCAAATTCCACTTTTAGGAGGACAGGAGGTGTTTTAGAAGAGCAGGGGTTTTATCAGGCCAGGCGCTCCCTCCATCAACCAGGCAATACCCAAGTGCACCACCAGGCCTCCCCAGATGCTTTGGGTGCGATAGGAAACAATACCAAGCAACATGCCCCCGAAAAAAGAAGAGATGCATTCTCCTAAAGGTTTGCCGAAATGGATAACACAATAAAAGGCAGCCATGGGCAGGATGGCTTGGGCACCAGCCCATCGGGCAAAATAAATGACCAGGAAGCCCCGGAAAAAAAGTTCGATGGTGATGAAATCGCTGCCATAAGCCAGTTCAAAAAGAAGCACCTGGTACCAGTTGGCAGTGCTGCCTTTTGGAAAGGCATGTTGCAGCTTGGGATAAACAGTCTGGAAGTCGGGCTGGGTGGCGGCAAGCATTACCAGTGGCACCATTACCAGGAGCATCAGCCAATAGGTTTGCATGCTTGTGGAGGGGGTACGCAAACCCATCCAGCGTTCGTCTTTGCCTGCCAGCAGCCAAACCACCCAAAGGGCCAGACAGATGCCCAACACTTTGGCGGGGAAATATATAACCTGGTTCCAAAATAAGCTATGTGGCTGGTTGCTGAACGGGTGTATGGGCCAGGTCATTTTCCAGGCAAAGAGGAGTGGCGCCGCCAGCAGCAAACCCGCAAAGGTGGCGTGCCGGTGATAGGAGCGGGGCTCGAGCCAACGGTACAACAGGTAAGGTACCCCGAGCGAGATCAACAGCAGGCAAAACCAGCCGGCCATTTGCCCGGGAAGGGAGTGCTGGTAAAGCCATTGGTTGAGTCCCCACCGGTAATTGATCAACACCAGCATTGCCAGCAGCGCAAGGGTAAGCAGGTGCACCGGCCAGTTGGCCTGCACCAGGTAAGCGCGTATATACCCAAGGATGGCTTTCATGCGCGGCGAATGTCGGATAAAAGCGGCAGCAAGACTTCGTAGCCGCTGGTTTCTATATTCCTTATTTTTAGCAAAACCATTTTATGCGCTCCTTCACCCTTGTGCTTGCCCTTGTACTGTGTTCGTTTGCCGCGCTGAGCCAGAAAACATCCGCGCCCCGTATCAACCATATCGCCCTTTATACCCAAAACCTGGAAAAGAGTACCCGCTTTTACCGCGACCTGCTGGGGCTGGATACCATCCCGGAACCTTTCCACGATGGTAAGCATACCTGGTTTACCATTGGCAGCGGCGGCGCTGCCCTCCACCTGATAGAAGGCCTGGGCGCACCGGTTGACCAAAACAAGAACACCCATCTTTGTTTTTCGGTACCACAGTTGCAGCCGCTGATTAGCAAACTCTCCGCTGCTGGTGTGCCTTACGAAGACTGGCCCGGTAAATCCTCTAGCATTACTACCCGCATAGACGGTGTACACCAGATATATTTTAAAGACCTCGATGGACATTGGCTTGAGGTAAATGATGAACAGAAATAGGGTATAGAATAGCTTTCGTTTTTTGAGTAGTAAAAGAAAAGAATCCAGTTTCGTTTTCGAGTAGTTACTACTCAAAAAACGAAACTGGATAAAGATGAAAATCAAATAAATAGTACCATATAGGGGTAGTGTACAACCTACTGATAATTTCGTAAATACAACT
>NZ_MTFE01000010.1:3156799-3263570 GCF_001953305.1 Cnuella takakiae | reverse complement strand
GTACTAAATTTAAGCTGCAGGATCACAGAATGCCGCTACTGCAGCAAGCTTTGGACCGTTATGCGCAGCTTCATAAACCAAGGTCTAAAAATTTATTATGCCTGTTAATAGCGGTCTTAATAGCAATCCTGCGCAAAAACAGACTTTCTGGGGCAAGTGGTTGACTTTGCTTAAAGTCTTATATAGCCTGTTAGTTCTGCACTTCTTTTTCTTGTTAATTGATTTCCTACGATACCGGAATTGGGACGATGCATATTCCGAAGGAACTATGCATAAACTCGACTTGACTTTTGTGCTATTTCTTTCTTTTTACTTTGTTATAGGCGTAGGTGCAATTATTAGGAAGTTATACTTTGGAGCATTGATTACTGTTGCCTGCTTAGTAGTCCATGCATTTGTTCCGACTTTGAACAGCTCAGATAAAGAACTTTATGGCCTTTTGACGAATATTGGACTTATTGGATTTTTGTTACTGCTAATTGTTATGACTACTCTGAAAGCTAGAAAATACGGTGCTTAGACTTATTGAGATTGCTATGTTGGGCGCATAACATGGGGTTGTCAAAAGCAGGGCTGAAGAAAATGAACTGAGCTAATTATCTTTATTGAGCAACAGAATTTGGGTTTAGGCGACAGAAACATGAACTCCCTGCCTTCGCCAACCCCTGAACCGTTAGCGGTAATGAAATCGCAACACCCAAAAACTTTTAGGCCTTACAATCAACCAGACTTTTGGCTACGACAAAAGTAGATTTGACTACACCTGTTTCTTTTCTGTAAGAGAGTTTTGCAACATCAGAAAACAGAAAACATGAAAATTGTCGTAACAGGTTCTTTAGGTCATATTAGCAAGCCATTGACAAGGGAATTGGTCGAGAAAGATCATATAGTTACGGTTATCAGTAGCAAGGAGGAAAAACAAAAACACATAAAGGGGTTAGGCGCAACAGCAGCCATTGGTTCATTGGAAAATGCTGATTTCTTAACCTCAACCTTTACAGGTGCTGATGCAGTCTACTGCATGATACCACTAAATTTTAGCGAACTTAACCAAGTTGCCTACTACCAAAGAATTGGTAGGGCCTATGCACAAGCCATCCAAAAATCAAAAGTAAACGTGTGGTACATCTTAGCAGTTGGGGAGCCCACCGGGACAAGGGCACAGGCATTATTCTTGGCTCACATCAGGTGGAAATAATTCTTAATGAACTGCCCGGCGTTGCTCTTACACATCTGCGTGCCGGTTCGCTCTTTTACAATCTTTATGGCTTTGTAGGCATGATTAAAGGAGCAGGCTTTATTGGCGCCAATTACGGCGGTGATGATAAAATTGTTTGGACACATCCCAAAGATATTGCCGATGCCGCTGCGGACGAATTGCAAAAAACACTACCCCCCGGAAACAATGCTCTTTACGTAGCAAGCGATGAACGCACTGCTTCCGAAACGGCTAAAATTTTGGGTGCTGCCATTGGAAAGCCAGATTTACAGTGGATAACCTTCACCGACGAGCAGGCAAGAGCTGGTATGGAGCAAAATGGTATTCCACAGAGCATTGCCGCAGACCTTGTTGACCTAAACGCCAGTATTCACAGTGGCGCATTGGGCGAAGATTATGAGTTGAATAAACCAACAGTGATGGGTAGAATAAAAGTGGAAGATTTTGCGAAAGAGTTTGCAGTGGCCTTCCTAAAAGATATTTGACTTTTGACACGACAAACATGCAGCCTCACAGAATAAAAACCATCAGCGAGTATCACAAGTTAATATTGCTTCCTAAACCGGAGCATCCCTTGATTAGTGTCATCAATTTTGAAGACATCAAACGAATGCCAGAGGGTGGCCCCAAAAGCCTTATTCATAGCTTTTATTCAATTGCTCTGAAAAGAAACTTCAATGGAAAATTGAAGTACGGTCAACAGGAATATGATTTTGACGAAGGGCTGCTCTTATTCATTGCACCCGGGCAGGTCTTTTCCGTGGAAGCTGACGAAGACCTAAAACATACAGGATGGTTGCTGCTTATCCATCCTGACTTGTTATGGAACACACCTTTGGAATATAGACAGTCGTTCAACTAAACCCTCTACCGCTAACCCGGCGTTTGTAAAAGATTGGCTGAAGTGCTAAATGCAACCACAAAATTCTAATCAACACTGCTGCAAAAGTAAACCTGATGGAACATGAAATACCACTCCTTCACAAACGCTTTAGGCGAATTCGTTTTATACAAATAAAACTGTTCTCACTAAAGAATAAAATAGCGCTCCCTCAATACTGATTCATTACCTGAACCAAAAAAACGCATTGCGTTTTTCAAATGCCTGTCCGCCACTTCAACCAGGCAGTAAACAAATAACTCCTGTTTTTATGAGCCATGCTGCCCAACAACTTTCTGCTAAAGTTTAAATTACATCCATAATTTTCCTTTTCATTTGATTCATGATCACGTTCCGGAAAGCAACTGCTGCAGATGCCACAAGTATTGCGCCTATGCTACTGTCGGCAATGGATACCATTGTTTACCGTTTCCTCAACCGGGAAGATCCTGCAGCTGCGATGGGCTTTATGCAGTATTGGTGTGCCCGCGAAGCCAACCAATACTCCTGGCAAAACTGTTTTGTAGCAGAATGGGAGGGCAGGGTAGTGGCCGCTGCCAACCTGTATGATGGCGCATTGGTCCGCTCATTGCGGCAACCGGTAGTGGAATGGGTACGTGCTCATCATAATCCTGGGTTTGCGCCTGAAGATGAAACCGGCCCCGGTGAAATATACCTTGATACCATTGCTATTGATCCGGAATTGCGTGGCAGGGGCATCGGTGCCGGCTTCCTGCAGTTCTTGATTCATCATTTTGTAATGGCAACAGCAATGCCATTGGGGCTGCTGGTTGAGCCCGGTAACCTGCCTGCCCGTAAGCTTTACCTCCGTATGGGTTTTCAACGGCAAGGCACCAAAACCTTAATGGGCAAAGAACTGGAACACCTGGTTTATTTACCCGCTTAAGTATTTGCAATAGCGCAACACAGCTTGCGTGCCCTACTTTCTTGCCGCTTATTTTATGATTTCTTCTTTTGGCTTATTTCCGATCTTGCAGCCCCATCGGAAAACAAAATGATCATGGCGGAAGACCTGCAAATAATAAAAGGCAATAAAGAAGAACAATACCAAAATCTTTTACCACAAATCAAAGGTTTGCTGGAAGGAGAGGAGGATGCCATTGCCAATATGGCCAATGTATCGGCAGCTCTGAAGGAACAGTTTGGATGGTTATGGGTGGGTTTTTACCTCGTAAAGAATGGTGAACTGGTGCTGGGACCTTTCCAGGGACCTGTTGCCTGTACCCGTATCCGTAAGGGCCGGGGTGTATGTGGCACCGCCTGGGCCGAAAGCCGCACACTGATCGTTCCCGACGTGGAGCAGTTTCCGGGTCATATTGCGTGCAGCAGTTTGTCGCGGTCAGAGATTGTACTGCCCTTATTGAAAGGTGGCGAAGTAATAGGAGTACTGGATGTAGACAGCACCGACCTCAACACCTTTGACGAAACGGACCAGCAATACCTGGAAGCGATTGTCGCACTTTTGTAGTAGGGATGACGAAAGACAACAGACAACAGACAACAAACGCCGGACAACCTGCAAATCAGGAATAGCCTGTCGTCCGTTGTCTGTCGGCTTCTATTAACAGCTAAGTCTTAATGGCTTTCTATCCACCCAGTGTTCCATACTCCATGATCCCTAATGTGTACCAAGAGCGCTAAGCTCCTGTTGCAGGATTAAACAAATTACATTTGTTTGAAATCACCCTGCATGAACCCTATCAACCGACGCGTACTCACCCTCGACGAATTTACCATCCAGCAGTTTAGAGCAATCCCTAATGCTACCGGCGAACTCAGCACCTTGCTTCGTGACATTGGCCTTGCGGCAAAACGCATCAATGTTGAAGTAAACAAGGCTGGACTGGTAGACATCCTGGGGGATGCAGGCCATAGCAATGTGCAGGGAGAGGAAGTGAAAAAGCTGGATGAATACGCCAATACGCAGCTGATGGGGGTTTTGCGACATGGCATTTCCTGCGCAGGTATCAGCAGCGAGGAACTGGATAGTTTCGTGCCCTTCGATGACGAATTGAGCCGTGCTTCCAAGTACGTATGCTGTTTCGATCCGCTGGATGGCAGCAGCAATATCGATGTCAATATATCCATCGGTACCATCTTTGGGGTGTACCGCAGGGTTACGGAAAAAGGTGAACTGGTAAGGGAAGCCGATTTCCTCCAGCCGGGTGTACGACAGGTAGCTGCCGGCTACATCATCTATGGTTCCAGCACCATGCTGGTATATGCCACCCGTAGGGGTGTGAATGGTTTTACCCTCGATCCCTCCATTGGCGAATTCTGCCTCTCGCATCCCAATATGAGCTGCCCCGAAGAGGGCAAGATCTACTCGGTGAACCATGGCAATTTTTTCCAGTACCCAAAAGGCGTACAGCATTATATTCACCGCTGCCAGGCAAAGACAAAGGCCACCGGCGGACCTTACAGCCAGCGGTATACCGGCAGCATGGTAGCCGACCTGCACCGCAACCTGATCAAGGGTGGTTTATTTATGTATCCTTCCACGCAGGACAATCCTAAAGGCAAGCTGCGGCTCCAATACGAATGCAATCCTTTCGCTTTTATCATGGAAGTGGCCGGAGGCCGTGCTACCGATGGCATCCAGCGCATCCTCAATATTCAACCCACCAGCCTGCACCAGCGCACGCCCTTATTCCTGGGAAGTAAACTTATGATGGAGGAATTGGAGCAATGCCTCCTACCTTTGTCCGCAACACATGGATAAGAAGATCATCACGGTACAGAACCTGGTAAAACATTACGGCAATTTCGAAGCGGTAAAAGGCATTTCCTTCGATGTGTATGAAGGCGAGATCTTTGGCCTTTTGGGCCCTAACGGTGCGGGTAAAAGCACTACGTTGGAGATCATCGAAACCCTGCGCGATAAAACAAGCGGGAAGATCATGGTGGATGGCTTTGACCTCGACACCCAACCCAACGAGATCAAAAAGATCATTGGTGTGCAACTGCAAACCAGTGGATTTTACCCGGGTCTCAACCTGCTGGAACTGATCGATCTTTTTTCTGGACTGTACAACCAGAAAGTGGATCCTTACGCCCTGCTCGACCTGGTGAACCTCCGCGACAAAGCCAAATCCAAAGTCAAGCAGTTGAGCGGTGGCCAAAAGCAACGGTTTTCCATTGCCACTACGCTCATCAACAAACCCCGGATTGTTTTCCTCGACGAGCCAACAACGGGGCTTGATCCGCAGGCCCGGCGCAATCTTTGGGAGTTGGTTCGCAATATCCGCAAACAGGGAACAACCGTGATCATCACTACCCATTACATGGATGAAGCCGAATACCTGTGCGACCGGGTAGCTATTGTTGACTCGGGCCGTATTGTGGCCATGGCCTCTCCCGACCAGCTGATTGACGAACTGGTGGCTACCGGTTTTGAACGGCCCAAGGAGATGAAGAAGGCCAACTTAGAAGACGTGTTTATTCATTTAACGGGCAATACGCTCCGCGAAACGCAAATACCTGAATCATGAGTTTATTCGACCGCCTGCAGGGCGAAAAAGCAAAAAAGCTGAACGAAGAAAAAGAGAAAGGCGCCACCTTCCTGGCTACCAACAAGACCAAAGAAGGGGTGATTGAACTGCCCGAAGGCGTGCAGTACCAAATGGTAGAAGAAGGCACCGGTAAGCAACCTGCTGTTTCCACCCTTATTGAAGCGCACTATGCAGGCCGCCTGCTGGATGGAAAAGAATTTGATTCTTCGTTCCGCCGTAACCAACCTTTCCAGGCCCGCATCAACCAACTGATTATAGGCTGGCAACTGGTTTTGCCCCTGGTAAAAGAAGGTGGCCGTGTGATCATCTGGGTTCCTTCCGACCTGGGTTATGGCGACAATGGTGTTCCCGGTATTCCCGGTGGAGCCGTGCTGGAATTTGAAGTGCAATTGCTGCGCATCTTAAGCTAAGCGCTACATACGCAGTTTTTGGTTTTTAGTTTTTGTTGTTGGGTTGCTGAATAGGAAACCAAAGGTTTAAATATCTTTCCTGCAAACTGAACTGGAACTAAAAACCAAAAACTTCTTATGACCGATTTTCGTTATCCCATCGGTGCTTACGAACCCAAGCCTTTTTCAAAAGATAAAAAAGAAGAGTGGCTGGCGGATATACGCTTTTTACCCAATGCCATTGAACATGCGCTGCGCAACCTCGACGAAGCGCAACTGCATACCCCCTATCGGGAAGGCGGCTGGACGGTTCACCAACTGGTACACCATATTGCCGACAGCCATATGAACGCTTATATCCGGTTCAAACTTGGATATACCGAGCAGGTGCCCGCCATCAAAACCTATGAAGAACAATTGTGGGCTACTACAGCTGATGTAACTTCCCTTCTGGTAAATGTTTCAACCACCTTGCTTTTTGCCCTGCACGAACGCTGGCATGTTTTCCTCGCTTCCTTTACTGATGCAGACTGGGAAAAAACCATTTTCCATCCAGGGCTGGGAAAAGAAGTTAACCTCTGGCACCTGCTGGGCATGTACGCCTGGCATGGTCGCCACCATACGGCACACATAACGGCTTTAAGGGAGCGGATGGATTGGTACTGAAATTCAAAGTACAAAACAAAAAAAGTAAAGCTCGACTTGCAAACCACGATCCCTTTGCATGATTAGCAGCAAAGGGCCGCTGCTAGCTTTTGCATCAAAGAATAAACACCTGTACCATGAAGTGGAAAGTACTTGATTCAACATACCTGTTCCGGGAGCCCTGGCTAACGGTACGGAAAGACAAATGCGAAATGGCCAATGGCCATGTGATGGAAGCTTTTTACGTAAACGAATACCCCGACTGGGTAAATGTATTTGCGCTTACAGATGAGGGTAAGGTCATCATGGTAAAGCAATACCGCCATGGCGCCGGAGCAGAAAGCATTGAACTGCCGGGTGGCGTTGCCGAAAAAGGCGAGGAGATGATGGAAGCCTGCAAAAGAGAACTGATGGAAGAAACGGGTTATGCTTGTACCGATTGGGAGTACCTGGGAAAGATCAGCGCCAACCCAAGCACCACCAACAATTATATGCACATGTTCCTTGCCCGCAACGGCAAAAAGGTAGCTCCTCAAAATCTGGACGCAGAAGAAGAACTGGAGGTAATGGAACTGACCATTGAGGAGATAAAAGAACTGGTGTATGGGCATAAACTTTTGCAAAGCCTACACACCAATAATATCTTTTATGCCCTGCACCGCCTGGGCAAGTTGTGTTAAGGTGATAACAAGGAATTTAAATAGAAACAGCAGGTCGATTGTACCTGCTGTTTTTGTTGCTAGTAAGCTGAATTTTTCCAGCGTTGCCGGTCCACTTCGCCAGCAAGAAAGATGGATCCGCAAACCAAAACCAGGTCTTGGGTACCGGCAGCCTGAAGGGCATTTTCAATTGCCGAATTGACATCCGGGAAAGCCGCTCCTTGCAAACCCGCAAGCGCAGCCTGCTCCTGCAGGGCAGCAGCTTCAAGTGCACGGGGAATATGGGCTTGTGTAAAATAGTAATGTGCATCCTTCGGCAATAAGGCAAGTACGCTGCTGATGTCCTTATCGTTTACCATGCCCAACACCAGGTGCAGTTTGTGAAACTGCTGCTGTTGCAGGTGCCGGAGCATCTGCTGCACACCATCTACATTGTGCGCTACTTCCAGCACCACTAAGGGCTGTGTACGCAACACGTCCCACCGACCCATCAGCCCGGTAAGTCCTTTTACATCTTTGAGTGCTGCCGCAACCTGGTCGTCGCTGATTTGCCAGCCAGACTGTTGCAGAAGTTCAACTGCCATCAGTGCGGTTTGCACATTTTGCAACTGGTAAATCCCGGGCAGGTCCAGCTCCAGTTTTTGCACCTGTTCCAGGTCTTTTTCTTCCAGTTCAATGACTAGGCTTTGCGGATACAATTGGTAACCCTGCACCCTGAAATGGTCGGATGCGAAGAAAATGGCGGCATTGGCACCTTCAGCCTTTTGTATAAACACCGGGTCTACAGCTTCCTGGTGGCCTCCAACCACAACCGGTATTTCGGGCTTGATGATACCCGCCTTTTCACCTGCAATTTCTGGTAGGGTATTGCCCAGCAGGTTCATGTGGTCGAAACCGATATTGGTGATAACAGATAACTCCGGGGTAATGATATTGGTACTATCCAGCCTGCCCCCGAGGCCGACTTCTATGATGGCGATGTCTACCTTTTCCGCAGCAAAATAATCGAATGCCATACCCACGGTCAGCTCGAAAAAAGAAGGATCCAGTTTTTCCACCAGGCCTTGGGTACGTTGAACAAAATTAACAACAGCAGCCTCCGGTATCATTTGGCCATTGATGCGGATCCGTTCCCGGAAGTCGTACAGGTGCGGTGAAGTGTACAGGCCCGTATTATAACCTGCCGTTTGCAGGATTGCCGCCAGCATATGGCTCACCGAACCTTTTCCATTGGTACCTGCTATATGTACAGACTTGAATTGTTGGTGTGGATCGCCAAGTGCCGCACAAAGGGCGATGGTATTGTCCAGTCCCGGCTTCATAGCGGCAGCACCTACGCGGCTGAACATGGGCAGCCGGGTATACAGGTAATGGATGGTCTCGGTGTAGTTCATCACACACGAAAGTACGGAAGCAGGGGAACAAAATAGCCCGGGGCGCTTGCAGCACTACGGGCTTATCTCTTCATCGGTTATGTTTATCCTTTTACTTTGAAATTAAAGATCACGGTTCCTTTTTGTCCCCCATCCGAAGTACCCAGTTTCAACTGGAAAGCCCTCCGCCGGGCAATATCAATCATGCCGCGGTTGCTGGTAGTGGAACCCCGGGGCTGAAAGGTAGCATTGGTCACTTTCCCATTGGGGTCGGCTTCCACATCCATGGCAATTTTCGCATTCTCGTTGAAATCGTCTTCAAAGCTCTGGTCGCTGATCTGCAACACCCGTACACCAAAATTTTTCCTGGGACCGTCATAGTTGCGGCTGTTGGGATCGCCGCCCGGCCGGCCCTGGTCGCCATTGCCACCTGCAATGCCTTCCGAGCCTCCGGGTTTGTAGGTTTCCGCACCGTTGCCGCCATTGCCATTGCCACCAACGGTGCGGCCCAGCACGGCTTTTGGCCGGGGCGGCGTATTGTTTACTACCGGCTGTGGGGCAGGGTTGGGGTTGGAAACAGGCTTATTATTTTCTGCTATCTGCGTTGCTTTAGGCGTAGGTGTTGCCGGTTTGGGCAGGGCAATGGCATCGTTTGTAGGACGGTCATCGGTTTCTACATCCTTTGCTTCAGCGGCAGCTTTTTGTGTTGCCTGGGGTGGCGTATAGCTTGGCTCGGCAGCCGGAGCGGGTTCGCCAGGTAACAGGGGCTGGTCGGAGCCAAAGCCTTCATCGCCACTGCCAAGGTTTACTTCCAGTTCTTCCGTTAGTACCGGAGGGTCCACCACGGGCAGCGACCATTTTACCCAAAAAAACAAAAGCGTGAGCACCAGGGCCACGGTTGCCGTGATCATTGCCGCTTTCCTGTTTTTTACCTGTTCGAAATCTGCCGTCATGCCATCGGTTTTGTGCACACAAATGTAAGCCCCAAAGCTTCGTTTGCTAAACGCAAAGTTTGGGTAGAAATTGCTAAAACTTTTCCAGCCTCGCAAAAGCTTCCGTCTAATGTAAAGTGCAGCCATGTGTTAAGGCAACCCATGCACCTGTGCTTGCGTAATTACAGGTTATGGTTTGTTTAACAAGGATAAGAATTCACAAGGATGCTTGTACCAAGCATACTGTAGCGCTTATATTTGTTTTAATCCCTATTGCACTTACTGTCCTCATTCCGGAAACCGCTATTACATAAAAAAACCAAAAATCAGCCATATGCAAGTATTTTATCCCCGAAAGGTCGTGCGCTTCTTCAGCGGAGTTTTTCTTTTGTCCTGTTTAATTCAGTCCTGTACCACGCGGGATGTTGATACCAACAGCATGCAGGTAAACGCCGCACTTACGGGTGCCAACGAAAGGCCCACCCCAGTAGCTACTGCTGCAACAGGCACCGTTACCGGTACCTATTTCAACATCACCAACCAGCTAACCTTTACGGCAAATTGGGTTGGCTTGTCGGCTGCACCTATTGCCATGCACTTTCATGGACCTGCTACTGCCGACCAAACGGCGCCACCCGTTGTAGGCATTACCAACTTTCCGGCAAACCCTACGGCTAGCCTCACACAAACCATCACCCTAACCGATGCACAGGAACAACAACTGATGGCGGGCCAATGGTACTTCAATATCCACACACCCAATAACCCTCCGGGAGAGATCCGCGGGCAGGTAGTGGTAGCGCCCTGATTACTTAAGTGATGATGATTCTGACCCGGCCTGGTCTTCTACGGTAATGGAAGCCTGCCGGGTTTTTTGTTGGCGGTTGGCCACGAACAAACCTGCAAGGATCAAAGCCCCACTGAGCAGGTGAATGGTTTGGACCGGTTCGCCCAGTATCAGCACCGCTTCAATGGTACTGAACAGGGGGATGAGGTTGCCGAAAAGAGCGGTGCGTGCGGCTCCTAATCGAGCAACAGCAAGGTTCCAGATGAGGAAGGCAATAACGGATGTGCCAAGTCCCAGGTACAGGACAACGCCCAACAAACCGGGTGTCCATTGTACAGGCGGTTGGGTACTGTGTTCCCAAACAAGGGCTGGCAGCAGGAATGCGGTGCCCATGGCAAATACCAGCCACAAAAAAGGAAGCGTTTCTAAGTCTTTTGGTTTGCGCCTAACCTGTATGGTATAAACAGCAAAGGAAAAGGCGCCACCCAACACCCAACGGTCACCGGTGCCAAAATGAAACAGGCGCAGGGTAGACCAGCTGCCTCCTGATAATAACAACAGAATCCCTGCAAAACAGATCAGCATGCCCACAATGCGGGCAATACCCAGCCGCTCCTTCAGGAAAACGGCCGCCATCAGTGTAGCAAACACCGGGGAAGATGTGGTGCCGATCAGGGCCAGGTTGATGGCAGGGGAATGGTGGCCGGCAACATAGACGAGGGTATTGAAAACGGTAATGCCGCTGAGGGCAGTCCATGCCAGGTAACGAAAATGCCGCCTGATCAACCCGGTGTCTTTTTTCAACTGGTTCCAGGCTATGGGTAAAAGCAGCAGGGTGGCAGTTCCCCACCTGAAAAATGCAAGGGTGATGGGCGGCACCTGGTGAATGACACCCCGGGCCACGATAAAATTCCCCGACCACAGGAGCGTGGCGGCAACGGCAAATAGTACGCCTTTCCGGTACTCCGAAGCTTGCTGCACAGAATTCATAAACAAAGGTTGGTGTTAAACGGCGGCTTTGCGCAAAGCCAGCAAGCCCATCAACGGACCGGGCGCCAATGCTACCATGGCCAGGTGGGGCTGCGCCAAACGCGCCGCAAGGTATTGGATAAACAGAAGGGAAACAACCGTAAGTCCAAAGCCGGCACAGGTAAGCAGGGAAAGCGCCGTTCCTTTCAGTTGCGGTGGTGCCGTTTGGGCTGCCAGCGCCGAAAGCTGGGGGGAGTCAGCAACTACAGCAAATCCCCAGGTCAATAAATAGAACAGGTACCCATTTAAAGGTAAAGCTGCAGCCCAGGGTAAGGCCAAACAACAAAATCCGGAAATAGCCAGTGCCAGTTGGGAAACCTTGCGGCTGCTGGTACGCCTTGCATACAATCCACCAAGGATGCAGCCAAGGGCACCAATGGCAATAATGTAAAAAGCATAAACGGCTATGGAACCGTTTTGTGACTTTAATGAAGGATGGCTTTGCAGCAACAGGGGTACAAAGGCCCAAAAGGTGTAGAGTTCCCACATATGCCCCAGGTAACCAAACGCAGGTTTCAAAAATGGTTTTTCCTTTACGATGCTCCGGATGCTACCAGTGAAACCGCCATTCGATTTTAAAAAAGGCAGGTTGGATGGAATCAGCAGGTACAATAAAATACCACCACAAGTTGCCAGACCCGAAATGGTCCACAGCAGTGTTTCTGCCGGCCATTGCGACAATTGGCCTTTAAGCAGGTGCGGAAATGCCGTACCCAGAACCAGGGCGCCCACCAGCCATCCCATGGCTACACCCAAACCTTTCGGAAACAGGTCTGCTGCTATCTTCATCCCGACCGGGTAAATGCCCGCCAGGAAAAAACCGGTAAGCACCCGTAAGGCCAGCACCAGCCAGGGTGCAGAAAGGAAGAAGGGAATCAAGGCATTTGATAAAGCTCCTGATAAGGAACACAAAAGAAAAAGCCTGGTGGCAGGCCAACGGTCGGCAAGTGCCATTAAGGCGAAAAGGAGTGTGCCCGCTATAAACCCCAATTGAACCGAAGCTGTCAGTGCAGCAGCTGATAAACCCTGCTGACCAACGAGCACTGCATTTCCTGCAAACCAGAGCGAGGTGCCGGCAAACTGTGCAAAGACAATAAGGGGTAGGGAATGGCGGGGCATAGGGGAGGCAGTGTAGTCTGAAAAAACGGGAAAGACAGTAAAGACGGGAAAGGCTGTCCGGTTTTTTCCATGCAAACCACCAAAGGTTATAACACTTCAAAACACAAAACCCATCTTTCCGGCCGCTACTGACCTTTCCGGTTTTTCCGACCTCGCTTAATGGGCAAAGTCTACATCATAACTGCCCTGGATGCGCTCCATGGGTGGGTTATAATAGCCAAACTTCAGGTTGGGGAATTCTTCGCGGATCAGTTCCATCAGTTGTTTAACACCGAGGATGTCGCCTGTTTCTACCACGCCAATTTTGCCTAAATACCAATCAGGATCGATATTGAAATTGCGCCATTGGATCATGCACAGATCAGTATCGATGATCAGTTGGCGGAGTGCTTCGTATTCGGCAACGGTATCGGTCATGCCGGGGAATACAAAATAGTTGATGGAAGTCCAGCCCCCATAGCTGCGTACTACTTTCAGGCTTTCTATCAGGTCTTCAAACTGGTAGTTGTTGGGGCGATAGTAAGGCAGGTAAACTTCGGGCCGTGCCGAGTTCATACTTACCCGGATTGAATTCAGGCCCGCGTCGCACAGTGCTTTGACTGCTGCAGGCTTGGAGCCGTTGGTGTTGATATTGATGCTGCCTTTGGGCGTATGCTTGCGTATTTCGATAATGGCTTCCCGGATGGTTTCCCACATCAGCAGGGGCTCGCCTTCGCAACCCTGCCCAAAAGAAATGAGCGGGAAAGGTGCCGATTCGAGGTGCGGAACGGTAAACTCGACGATCTCTTCCTTGGTGGGTTTAAAAGTAAGGCGATCCTGTGTGGAAATGATGGTCTCTTCTTCAGGCTGGAAGGAAATGCAACCAATACAATTGGCATTACAGGCCGGCGATGCAGGCACCGGGCATTCCCAGCGCCCCATAAAATAGTTGCGGGCGGCAGGACACTGGTAGGTGAGGGCACAATTGTTGGCCAGGTGTGCCACCAGCCTGTTGTGCGGGTAAGCTTCCATCAGGTGCGCTACGCCGTATTTTACCTTGTTGTCGTCAAAGCCGCCACATTCCTGCCGGATATCTTCTTCAATACGGATGGCGGGTACCCAAAACTTATCGTCCATCCATCCCGCAGCCGTGTAGCAGAAGAGGGGCAGGGTAGGTGCATCAGGTGCCGTTTCGTAGGCGGCAATATAAAAACCGGTATGTGCAGGCGGTACAAAGGCAGCCACTGCCCAACCTTTCTCGCACAAACGCATTTCCCCGGTACGCACATCAATACCGATACCCCTGCGGCCTGGCAGTTCGTACAGTTGTCCGCCTTGGGGCAGTTCAATCCATTCGTCTTCCGGTATGGGCATAGCATCCCAGCCGCTGCGTCCTACCACGTAGAGGGAGTGGTCTTCAAAAATATTGCCCTTACCGTCGGAGTAGAGCAGGAAGGGTGATTGTGAAGGTAATGCGTTCATAGTATTAAGCTTTACCGGAGGTTATCTGCCTGCGGCAAAATTCCTGCATTTCGGCTACTTTACCAGCATCAATGGGCTGCTTCAGTTCAAATTGCAGGAACCGGTTATCAGGATAATGAATGGTCAGAAAATCGGGGCGCACGGTTACATCGGCAACCGCAGCCCAGGGTACTTCTTTATGGGTATAGCCATTGGGATAAGCAAAACCTTTTTCCGAAAAGTCGAGCTTTTGCTGTTGCAGGGCAATCCTTTCCGTGAAGGCCAGGCCCCCTGCAATGACAACCCAAAGAAAAAGCCCCAGGCTCTTACCCGTGTTGCCCGCCTGCGCCATGGCAAATGCCAGGCTGAGGAAGGTAACCGCCTGTAAAAGGCGCAACCAGAAATTGTACCGGGATTGCGGGTCTAACTTTTTACGGATAAATCCATAAACCAGGGAAATCAGGGCAACCCCGAACAGCGGCAACAGGGGTGCATAGCTCCTAAGAGCCAAAGCCCGGAACACGTTCTCTGCATTGGCAATCAGGAAAAAGCCGGCAACAATGTGCAGGAGCCCGATGCTGCGGCGGCGTTTTTCCAGTCCCGGTATATTAATCGGAATTTCAAACATCTTACTGGGGATTGCTGGCAACCAGGAGGTTACACAATTTAAACAAAACCCGGGCACCTACGTTTGCATCCCAGCCGTTCTCACTGGTGCTTACCTCGTTGAGATCAAAACCAATGATCTGGCGGCCAGATTCAACCAGTTTTTTAAAGATGTAAAACACCTGCTCCGTCTCAAAACCACCCTGCACCGGTGTTCCGGTATTGGGGCAAAGCTTTGGATCCAGGCCATCAATATCAAAAGAGATAAAGACCTTTTGGGGCAGCTTGCTTACGATCTCTTCCACGATCTGGCGGAAGGTTTCGCCTTCATACTGGCGAACACGGATATCGCGGTCGTAATACACATTGACGCGGTCGCTGTTCTCGGCAACGTATTCCACTTCACCACCCGAGTAGTCGCGGATGCCCACCTGTACCAGCTTTTTCAGCTGTGGAATTTCGTTGAGGGCATTATACATGATGGAAGCATGCGAGTAGGTAAAACCTTCGTAAGCTTCCCGCAAGTCGAGGTGTGCATCAATTTGCAGGATGCCAAACTCTTCGTGCTTGTCGGCAATGGCCTTGAAGAAACCAAGTGGTGTGCTGTGGTCGCCACCCAGCATGGCTACCAGTTTGCCCTGGTCCAGAAGCGCCTTGGTTTGCTGGTACACCCATTGGTTCAGGAAATGCGAACCCTCGTTCACGTCCTTCAGGGTTTTGCACATGAACTTGTTTTCCGCAACCACATCGCCTTTGGAAATATAGTCTATGTAGAGCTCGGCTTCTTTGCGCAGGTAGTCGCTCTTCAGCAGGATCTTCTTATCCGACTCGCGCATAAAGAAACCTTGGCGCCAGTTATCGGGATAATCGGGGTCAAAAAGATCAACCTGGAGGCTGGCTTTAAAGATCTGCTCGGAAGAGCGGGCGGTACCCGAGCCAAAGCTTACGGTAACTTCCCAGGGAACAGGAATAATCACCAGTCTTGCTTCTTCTTCGGTAAAGGGGAGGCCGAAAATATTATTGTTGGGGTTCCCGGCACTATCGGGATCGAATTTCGAAAGATCCATTTAAATGTTTTTTAAAGGCGGTGCAAGTTACACCTCAATGTTGAAACAGGCGTTGCGGATTTAAGGATTAACAGGATAGATGGGCAAATTTGCGCACAGATGGCTTGGAAAAACCAGATAAGAATCCTGGAAATAGAACATCCATTTTCAAAGGAAACGGAAAAAGTACTTGTTATCTGTGCCACTTGTGCGCAATAAAGACAAGCCTGTTTGTTAAAGCTTTATACCTGCAAATGCATTGGTTGTGTGTACAGGCTGCAAGGATTTGCTAAAAGAGTGCAAACGGTACCAAAACCTATGTCACCTATTCGTCATGCTCCCCATTTTGGCATAACTTCGCACCGAATTTCAACGAAATGAAAAAGATCCACATCGTTCTGCTCATTCTCATTGTTGCCGGCATTTCCGGAATGTCCTTCTTTATTAAAGACCTGACGACCTACGAAACCTTCAATTCGGCAGGAGAGAAAAAAGAACAATTTGTAGTGGTAAAGGTGAAACTGGATAAAACCAAGCCGATCCATTACGACCAGATAAAGGATCCCAACTACACCGAGTTTTACGCCCTCGATCAGGATGGCCGCAGCTCCAAAGTAGTATATAAGAATGCCAAGCCCACCGATATCGAAAAAAGCGAAGGCATTGACCTGAACGGCTATATGCGCAATGGGTATTTTGAATGTACCAAGCTGCAAATGAAATGTCCTTCCAAGTACAAGGACAATATGGAAGCACAGCAAAAGGCCCTGCCCTCCACTGCATCAAGCACCACCGAATATAAATACTAACGACGAATGGATTTTGTAGGCGAACACCTCTTACCCGGCAGGCTCGGGCATTTCTTTTTGCTCCTATCGTTTATTGCGTCGATTGCCGCCACTTTTGGATACATCAAGAGCCTCCAGGGCAACCGGCTGGCCGATGAATCGCGCAACTGGAAAAAGCTGGCCCGGTACTTTTTTATTGCCGAGGCCCTTTCGGTGTTTGCCGTCTTCGGCATCCTGTACTATATCGTACAATCCCATCTTTTTGAATACAAATACGCCTGGCAGCACAGCAGCCGCACCCTGGAACCCAAGTACCTCCTGGCTGCTATCTGGGAAGGACAGGAGGGTAGCTTCCTGTTGTGGAGTATTTGGCATTGCGTGCTGGGTCTGGTTGTAATCGCCCGTGAAAAAGAATGGGAAGCACCTGTAATGGCGGTGGTTTCTTTTGCACAGATCATCCTGGCCACCATGGTTATGGGGCTTAACTTCTTTGACTGGAAAATAGGTTCCAATCCTTTTGTGTTGCTGCGCAATACCATGGATGCACCCATCTTCCAGAATGCCGAATACCTGAGTATGATCCAGGACGGCAACGACCTGAACCCCCTGCTGCAAAACTACTGGATGGTGATCCACCCACCTGTGCTCTTCCTGGGTTTTGCTTCTGTACTGATTCCTTTTGCTTTTGCCCTTTCGGGATTATGGACCCGCGACTATACCGGATGGACCAAACCCGGACTTCCCTGGGCCCTGTTTTCCGCAGGTTCGCTGGGATTGGGTATTATGATGGGTGCCGCCTGGGCCTATGAATCGCTCACCTTTGGTGGCTATTGGGCATGGGACCCGGTAGAAAATGCATCGCTGGTTCCCTGGCTTACCCTGGTGGCTGCCATCCATGGTTTGCTGATCTTCCGTCATACCGGCAATGCGCTCCGAACTTCTATCCTGTTCTTTATCCTGTCTTTCCTGCTGGTATTATATTCCACTTACCTTACCCGCAGTGGCGACCTCCAGGATACTTCCGTACATGCATTTACCGGTGAGGGTATTACCCGGGCACACCTGCAGTTCTTCCTGTTTGCCTTTGTCATCCCTTCTTTCTTTATCTTTTTCAAACGCTATAAGCATATTCCTTTCATCCAGAAAGAAGAGGAAGCTTCTTCCCGCGAGTTCTGGATGTTTGTGGGCTCCCTGGTGCTTTTTCTTTCTGCCCTCAGCATCATCCTGATGACTTCGGTGCCGGTGATCAATAAAATCGCAGGGCTGTTTGTGGGTAAGGATTCGAAAGTATTTACCCCGCTAGCCTTTGGCGAAGACTCCGCATTTGCCTACAACCGCATCCAGGTTTTCGTGGCCATTATCATTGGCCTGCTAACCGGGTTTGGCATGTACCTGAAATATAAAAACACCGGCAAGGCTGCCATGCGGAAGATTTTGGCACCTGCTGCTGTTGCCCTGGTGGTGAGCGTACTGGTGATCTGGCTGGGCAAGGTCAACTTCAGCGATAAGGGAGCTGGTTATATGGCTGCCGTTTGGCTGGCTGTTGCCGCTGCCATTTATGCCGCTATTGCCAATGCCGCCTATATATGGATTGGCATGAACGGCAGCATGAAACGCAGTGGTGGCGCTATTGCCCACCTCGGCTTTGCACTGATGCTGGTAGGCATCCTTATTTCTTCTTCTAAAAAAGAAGTGCTTTCGCTCAACACCAGTGGCATCTTTATCAATTTTGGTGAAGGCAGCAAAGAGCAGAGCGGGGAAAACCTGACCCTGGTAAAAGGAGTAAGAAACGACATGGGTAAATATTTTGTTACCTATGAAAGCGACTCGGCCCACCCCAAAAAGCCACTATGGTTTTACCAGGTGCGCTTCCAAAGCAAGGACAGTTCGGAAAACTTTGTGCTGCAGCCCAATGCTTTTGTAAACTACAAGGGCAATGAAGGCCTGATGGCCAACCCCGACTCCAAGCACTACTGGAACGAGGACGTGTTTACTTATATTACGTCCCTTCCGGATCCCAATAAAAATAAGGATACGGCTACTTTTCAGCCCAAAACGGTAAACCCCGGCGACACGGTGTTTTACTCCAAAGGTTATGTAATTGTAGAAGGGCTGGAGAACCATCGGAATATCCCGGGTGCGGGCTTTACCGAAAAGGACAGCGTATCGGTTGCTACCGTTAAGGTGTTTGCCAAAACCGGTTCGCAGTATACCTCCAAGCCCATCCTCATCAGCAAGGGCGGTGCTACCTTCGCCGAACCCGATACCGTGGTGGCAGAAAACCTGGTGCTGCAACTGCAATCGGTTCAGGGAAAACAGGCTACCATTGGATTTAAGGAGTCGGAAAGCATCATGCAGTACGTAACCCTGAAGGCATATAAGTTTCCTTTTATCAACGTACTGTGGCTGGGTACCATCCTGATGGTCATTGGATTCTTTATCGCTGCGCTGCGCCGGATTGAAACCAATCGTATTCAGCTAAAGAAAATATAATTATAGGGTATACAGCAATTTGCAGGGTTCGTGTGTCATTTAAGCACACGAACCTTTGTATTTTTAAATGGCTATGATCCGCACCGTGTACATATTTCTGCTGCTGTTGGGAGGGCTTTGCGCTAATGGACAAAGCGCCGATTCTGCCCGCAACCACTGGGGTGCAAATGATACCCTGCTGGTGGATGTTATTGAATACAATGGTGAGTACATGCCATACCGCGAGCTGGGAATGGTATATATTTCCAAATTGCCGCCCGAATCTTTGACGCAATATATAAGGCAGTACAACAGGTTGCGCAACGCCGTTTATGTTACCTATCCTTATGCACGGGTAGCATCGGTTACCCTGAATGAAGTGGCCGACCGGCTCCAGCATGTAAAAAGCAAAAGTCAACGTAAGGAGATCATCAAAAGCAGGGAATCCGAACTCCGCAAACAGTTTGCCGACCCGCTCACCAACCTGTCTGTTTACCAGGGCAAGGTGCTGATGAAACTGATCAACCGGCAAACTGGCAACAATTGCTACGAGATCATCAAAGAATACCGGGGCGGCTTCAACGCACGGTTCTACCAAACGGTGGCTTTCTTCTTTGGCTCTTCCCTCAAACAGGATTACGATTTTACTTCCGATGCCACCGACCGGCAAATAGAAAACATTATCCGCGAAATCGATGGCGTTTGGTACAACAACCCGGTGAGACCTGCCAGGAGATAGTTGTCCGGGTATTTATTCAAAATGACGCAAAACATCCCTAAGGCTTTCCCAGCTTATCACATCAAGCCATATTTCCTATCAACTTTCCTCCATAGCTACCAACAATGGCAAATAATTAACGGCAGCAAAGGCTAATGCCAGGTTGCTGTACTGACCAAAATCACTGGCTTCTTGCGCTTAATGGCTATCTTGCAGCCCTTATTTTAAATCACAACCAGCTTCCGGTATATGCCGGGGCACAATGGACGCATGAAACTGGACCTATTAGCAATTGGCGTACATCCGGATGATGTTGAACTGGGTTGTTCGGGTGTTTTGATCAAAGAAAGGATGCGCGGCAAGAAGGTAGGCATTGTCGATCTTACCGAAGGAGAACTGGGCACAAGGGGCACGGTTGAAACCCGTTATGCAGAGGCTGCCGAAGCTGGCCGCATCATTGGTGTTTCGGCCCGGGAAAACCTGCGGATGCGGGATGGATTTTTCCGCAACGACGAAGAGCACCAGATGAAACTTATTGCAGCTCTCCGAAAATACCAACCCGATATCGTGATCGGCAATGTCCTGGAAGACCGCCATCCTGATCATGGCCGTGCTGGCCACCTCATTTACGACGCCTGTTTTCTATCAGGTTTGCGCCAGGTGAAAACCTATGACGATGCGGGCAACGAACAGGAAAAATGGCGGCCCAAATACCTGCTGCATTATATCCAGGACCGTTTTTACGAACCCGATGTAATTGTGGACATCTCCGATGTGTGGGAAGAACGCCTGCAATCGATACTGGCTTACCGTACCCAGTTTCATGACCCCAACAGCAGCGAACCACAGACCTATATTTCCAGTCCCGAGTTCCTGGACGCCATAACTGCCCGTGCCCGCATGTTGGGTAAGCGTATTGGCGTGCGGTTTGCAGAAGGGTTCCTATCAAAGAAGAACATCGGCATCAGTAATCTGGATGCACTGGTTTTGCAGGAAACCTAACCCCCAGGCATCGGATTTATTTACCTAACAGATTTGTGTACATGGCTACTCCCAAGTTTTCTACTGCCTCGCAATCCTTTCACCAGGAATTAAAAAAACGCATCAACACCTATTTTGCTGAAACAGGCAAGGCACCTACCGGGAATGCCGTTCTGTACTCCAAAGCCATCATTCTCACTTTAGCCTTTATAGCTATTTATACCCACCTTGTATTCTTCACCCCGCCAGCTATCCTGGCGCTTGGTGAATGCATTTTGCTGGGTGGCGTAGTTGCTGCCATAGGATTCAACATCATGCACGATGGTGGCCATGGTTCTTTTAGCCAAAGCAAATTGTTGAACGAAGTGGCCGCATTTTCGCTCAACGTTGTAGGTGGATCTTCTTTTATGTGGAACGTAAAACACAACGTGATTCACCATGCCTATACCAATATCGATGGTGTGGACGATGATATTGATATTAAACCCTGGATGCGCATGAGCAGCACCCAGCCGCGATACCGCCTGCATAAATACCAGCATATCTATTTTTGGATTCTTTATGCCCTGCTGTACATCCTGTGGGTGTTTGTAATGGACTTCCAGAAATACTTCAACCGCAAGATCGGCGCCATGCCCCTGAAGAAGATGAAAGCATGGGATCATATTGTTTTCTGGAGCTTCAAAGTGCTGTATATGTTCTTATTCGTGGTGTTGCCTATCTATATGGTTGGCTTCCTTCCCTGGTTAGGGGGCTACCTCGTTTTTGGTGTATTTACAGGTCTTATCATATCCATTGTTTTCCAGCTGGCGCATACAGTGGAGCACACACATTTTCCTATGCCTAACGAAATGACAGGCAAGATGGAAGACGAATGGGCCATTCACCAGTTGAAAACAACAGCCAATTTCGCTCCCCGCAACCGCGTGATCAGCTGGTTGGTAGGCGGACTTAACTTCCAGGTAGAGCACCACCTGTTTCCCAAGATATCACACGTACACTACCCGCATATCAGCCGTATTGTAAAGGAAACCTGCCAGGAATTTGGCATTCCTTACATCGAGTATCCCAAAATGCGTTATGCCGTGGCCTCGCATGTGGCATTCTTAAGGGAAATGGGCAGAAAATAAGATTGAATCAAAACAGGAAAAGGCTTTCTTCGGAAGGCCTTTTTTGTTGCGTGCAGGGAACCCCGGCAGGGCTGGCCTTAGTTTTTTACATTTAAGGCGAACATCAAAATTCGCAGTACATGTTTGCACAACTGCCCTCCATCCTGGACAACGATTTTTACAAGTTCACCATGCAGCAAGGCGTGTTGAAATTGTTTCCGCGTGCCCGTGCACGCTACCAGTTCATCAACCGTGGCAAACATGTTTTTCCCGAGGGTTTTGCCGAGGCACTGAGGGCCTCCGTAAATGCGATGGCCCAACTCCGGCTTTCAGCAGCCGAAAAGGCCTTTTTTGCCAAAGCCTGCCCCTACCTTGACCCGGTATACTTCGACTTTTTGCAGGGCTATTGTTACGACCCATCGGAGGTAGTAATCAGGCAGGAAGCCGGTGAACTTACGGTAAACGTTGAAGGCCTATGGTACCGTACCATTTTGTGGGAAGTACCCCTGCTTTGTTTGATCTCTGAAAACTTTTACCTCCTTCAGCAACAAGAAGGGGAAGATGCCGAGGCCATTGCTGCCAAAGCATCAGCAAAACTCAATGCTTTTGAACATTTGGGTGTGACCATTGCAGATTTCGGCACCCGGCGGCGGCATTCGTACCGGGTGCAGGACCTGGTGGTGCGCACCCTTGCTGCGCAGGCAGGTCAAACTTTTGTGGGCAGCTCCAACGTGCACCTGGCAATGAAATACCAAACCAAACCTATTGGCACCCATGCCCACGAGTGGTTTATGTTTCATGGGGCACAGTTTGGATTTAAAATGGCCAATACCATTGCTTTGGAAAACTGGGTCCAGGTATACCGTGGCGACTTGGGTATTGCGCTGTCGGATACGTATACCACAGCGGAGTTCTTCGAAATATTTGATAAAAAGTTTGCTAAGCTGTTTGATGGCGTTCGCCATGATAGCGGTGATCCGCTGGAATTTGCTGATAGCACCATCGCTCATTATGAAAAGTTGGGCATTGATGCCAAAACAAAAACCATCATTTTCTCCGACAGCCTGAATACCGAGAAAGTGTCCCGCATTGTGGCACATTGCAAAGGCAGGATTGGAATGTCCTTTGGTATTGGCACCAACCTTACCAATGATGTAGGCCTCAAACCCATGAACATCGTAATCAAAATGACAGAAGCCTGCCCGGAAGGAGAGGGCTGGATTCCTGTTGTAAAATTGTCTGATGAAAGAGGTAAGTATACCGGCAGTGCGGAATACATAGCGCTAGCAAAAGCGGTGTTGCAGATAAAAGATTGACCTTGATCGGGTGGAAAAGCTACTGCTTTTAAGGAGTACTCATAGTATGTAGCTTCAAAACAATCTTTTACTAAGCTAGGTCCTGTAACCGGTGCATGGTTGTTTTCAACTGGTTGTATAAAGGCTGATACAAAGCATAAAGCTGTTGATAGCGTTCAATGGAAGTTGCACAAGGATAAAATGTTTTTACCTGCTCTGGCTTGGGCATGGTTGCAAAACCTTTTACTTCACCAAGTGCTTTCCAACCCAGCATGGCAGCACCGATAGCGGATGCATCTTCTGTTTGCAACAACACAACCTTTTTACCCAAACAATCGGACAATATTTGCAGCGCAGCCGCTGAACGGGTGAAGCCGCCACTCAGGTGCAGGGTATCCACTTTTCCAGCAGACCGTTCCAAAGGTTCTAATACGGATAGTAAAGCAAAACAGATGCCTTCTAGCACAGCACGCATCAGGTGTGCAGGTCCATGCTTCTGTTGCAATCCTATAAATGCTGCACTACTATGGCTGTCCCATATGGGTGCGCGTTCGCCCAACAAAAATGGAAGAAACAACAAACCATCTGCGCCGGGTGCTAATGCGCCTGCGTCCTGAATAAGAGCCTCGGGTATGCTGTCGTAACCAAGCGTTTTTGCTAACCATTGTATAGCCGCACCGCCATTATTGATGGCACCTCCAGTAATCCAACAACCTTCATCGAGGTAGTAGTTGAACAATTGTGCCGGGAAAACTGGAGTAGGTTTGGTACCAGCCGTTCTTACAGCACCGCTGGTACCAATGGTAATAGCCGCTGTGCCGGGTTGGAGGGCTGATGTGCCCAGGTTGGCCAGGCATCCGTCGGAAGCACCAATAATCCCAATGGTAGCAGCTGGCAAACCGGTAACTTGTGCTGCTTCATGAGTAAGCTGGTTTCGAAGGTGAGTGGTGGGTACCAGTTTTGGCAGTTGTTCTATTTTAATGCCTGCGAAATCTAAAGAACTTTCATGCCATTCCAAAGTTTGAATATTCATCAAGCCCGTAGCTGAAGCCAGCGAGTAATCTGTTTCCAGAACACCAAAAAGGCGGTACCAGATATACTCTTTGATGCCGACAAAAAAGTGGGCTCTTTCGTATAAAGCAGGATCATTTTGCTGCCACCATTTGATCTTGGTTAAAGGTGATAAAGCATGTATGGGCGTTCCTGTAGCCCGATATAAGTCTGCTCCAAAAGTTTGCCGCAACAGGTCTGTGGCAATGGCCGCAGCCCGGTCGTCTGCCCAGGTAAGCAGGGACGTGATGGGTTGCATCTGTTGGTCCAGTGCCATGATACTGTGCATGGCACTGCTAAACGAAAGGGCCCTAGGTGGTGGCAGTAC
Source organism: Cnuella takakiae (assembly GCF_001953305.1). Taxonomy (GTDB): domain Bacteria; phylum Bacteroidota; class Bacteroidia; order Chitinophagales; family Chitinophagaceae; genus Flavisolibacter; species Flavisolibacter takakiae. The sequence goes on along the minus strand of NZ_MTFE01000010.1, from coordinate 3,239,172 downwards.
CTGGCATACTTCCCGGACCACCTGGAGGAAGGCTTTCCAGATCACCTGCGGATCTTGTTCCGTATGGCTGAATCCCGCTGGGTAGTAAGCCTGTTTTGCCAGCAATACCTTTCCCTCTTCATCCACCGCCACCGCTTTGGTGCTGCCCGTGCCTATATCAATTCCAAGAACATATGGTTGCATGGCAAAAAGATAGGTATTTATGATCTTGCTGCCGCAAATGAAGATGTGTTAGAACTTAAAAGAAAGAGATAGAATTCAAACAGGAATTCAAATGCTTACAATCCACTGATCATTTTTCAATGAGCCCTAAGCTCCAATCTCTTTTTCCATCCTGTGGTGTCCCAGGTCTACTTCGAAGAATTCCGCACCAACGATTTTGTACCCGCACTTCTCATAAAATCCTATTACTGGGTTACGGGCATGCATGAACAAGGTCCTGAATCCGTTTTCCTTGGCCACCTTTTCGGCATAGCGGATAAGTTCGGCACCAACACCTGTTCCCTGCACGGAAGTATCAACGGCCATCTGCCGCAGTTGCACCTGTGCATTGCCCCGGTCGGTTAAGATGCAGCAACCTACCAGTTTATCGTTGTCATAAGCACCCAGAAGAAAATCCCTGGCTTCTTTTTCCGGAATTATATACGATGCAGGAATGCCGATAGGGGAGAGCAATACACGCACCCTTAGTTCAAGCATTTCGTTGTAAGCATCAGAAAGGTGCGCAATTGTTTTGAAGATCATGGGGAGGCTCTTATTTTTCTGCAAAAGTATTGCTATGGGCCAACAATCATGGACAGCCGAAAGCATCATCCAGAAAGTAGCCGGCGGTAAAGCTTATACTTTACTGCACCTTCTGCCGGGTAAGGCGCTGCCAGCGGATGAACAATTAGTAAACCAGATTGCCCTGAATACCTGCAAGCGAAGCTAGTTGCAATCAAATAATCCAATAATTTCAGCGTACAGCCTTTTCCATTGCAACCAAGCCGTCCTTGCATGTTTATCAATCTAAGGCTTCATTTTCCGAATGTTTGTACAGTTATGCAGCGCTATTGTTAACATCTTCAAATCCGGGTGCAACAAATAAGCACGGCTTTATATTTGATAGATAATTGCTTGTTTATGGATTTTCAATTTACAGAGGAACAACTAATGATTCGGAATGCGGCAAGGGATTTTGCCCGTACCGAATGCCTGCCCGGCGTTATTGAACGCGACGAAAAAATGCAGTTTCCCCGCGAGCAGATTGAAAAGCTTGCCGAACTGGGTTTTATGGGTATGATGGTAAGCCCCGAATATGGCGGCGCCGGATTGGATACTGCATCATACGTTTTGGCGATGGAAGAGATAAGCAAGATCGATGCCTCGGTAAGCGTTTGTATGAGTGTAAACAATAGCCTGGTTTGCTATGGTATAGAAGCTTATGGAACCGAGGAGCAAAAGCGAAAATACCTTACTCCACTAGCACAAGGCAAAAAAGACGGCGAACTGTACATCGGTGCCTTCCTGCTGAGCGAACCCGAAGCAGGATCAGATGCCACCTCCCAACGCACTATCGCCGAAGATGTGGGCGACTACTACCTGCTGAATGGTACCAAGAACTGGATCACCAATGGCAATTCCGCTTCTGTATACCTGGTAATGGCGCAAACCGATGCAGCCGTGGGATCGAAAGGGATTGATGTTTTTATTGTAGAAAAATCATGGCCCGGCGTGGTGGTTAGCGGCAAGGAAAACAAAATGGGCATCCGTGCTTCCGACACACATACCATCTTGTTCAACGATGTAAAAGTGCCCAAGGAAAACCGGATCGGTGCACATGGTTTTGGATTCACCTTCGCCATGAAAACACTTGCCGGTGGGCGCATTGGTATTGCCTCTCAGGCTTTGGGGATTGCTTCCGGCGCCTATGAACTGGCGAAAGAATATGCAAAGACAAGAAAAGCTTTTGGTACGGAGATCATGAACCACCAGGCAATTGCCTTTAAACTGGCGGATATGGCTACCCGTGTAGAAGCTTCCAGGATGTTGTGTCTTAAGGCAGCCTGGGATAAAGACAACCACCAGGATTATACCCTATCATCTTCCATGGCTAAAGTGTTTGCATCTGAAACGGCTATGTGGACCAGCACGGAGGCCGTTCAAATACACGGAGGATATGGATACGTAAAAGAGTACCACGTAGAACGCCTGATGCGCGATGCCAAGATCACGCAGATATATGAAGGCACAAGTGAAGTGCAAAGAATTGTGATCAGCAGAACGATCTTAAAATAAAAAAGGGCTCCACAGGGAGCCTTTTTTATTTACAATTATTGTACGATTCTATGATCCGAAGCAATACTTCTTTTCTCTGTGCCTCCGTAGCGTCCATCCTGCTGTAAAAAAATCCTTTCTGCTTTTGCTTTACCTGTTGCTGCAAGGCAGGGCAATCCTTTATATAACCGGCCATCTTCTGGTGAAAATGTGGGACGAGGGCCTTACTGAACGAAGCATAAACCCGGTCCAGCTTTTCTCCCGGCAACTGCACATAATAAACAGGCTGATATGCCACATCCATAGGTGATTTGCTTTTCTGTTTGCGCTCAAGATGCTCGTACAGGTGCATGGCCGCCCCATCAGGGGTCAACCTTTTCATAAAGTAAAAACCACTGCGCGGGTGTATATGATTTTCGGTATGCTTTAGTTCATACACCTCGCCATTTGCAGCATAGCCTTTTACATCCATCAGGTGAAATTGCTGGCTGCCATTTTCGCCTGCAACTTGTATGTCCGGCGCAATGAGCACTTCCTGGTTCATAGAAATTTTACCCGTGACGGTATCACCATTATCCAGGAAGAGTTGGCCTTCCACCGCCTTCAATGAATTGGGACTGACTGTTTGCGCCGGCGTTTTACAGGAAAGGAAAACAGTACTAGCCAACAATCCGAAAACTAATCTATAACGCTTCATGTGATCTTAGATGTGTTTGAAAAAGCGCTCCTACATTTGCAGCAAGATAGACATCATGGCCATCAACACTACAAATTTTGAAACGATCCGGAAAGAACTGGAAAAATTCAATGCCACACTGGTTGCAGTAAGCAAAACAAAACCTGTTTCGGACATTGAAGCCTTATACGCATTGGGCCAAAGGGATTTCGGTGAAAACTATGTGCAGGAACTTGTAGAAAAACAGCCGCTGCTGCCTGGAGATATCCGGTGGCACTTCATTGGTCACCTGCAAACAAACAAGGTAAAATACATTGCTCCTTTTGTGTACCTTATTCATGGTGTAGACAGCTACAAACTGCTGCGGGAAATCAACAAACAGGGAGCGAAAATTAACCGGGTCATTGATGTACTGTTGCAGGTACATATAGCCAGCGAGGAAACAAAGTTTGGTTTTGATGCAGCGGAGCTGGAGCAGCTATGTAAGCCAGAAGTTTTATCCGAACTTACTCATGTACGCATCAGGGGGATGATGGGAATGGCTTCTTTTACCGAAAATAAGGAACAGGTGATTCAGGAGTTTGGTGTTGTGCAAGACTTATTTCAACAATATCAAAATGCAGGTTTGCCGGCGTTGGAAATGGAGATTCGTTCGATGGGTATGAGTAACGATTACCCCCTGGCGCTGGAGCAGGGCAGCAATATGGTACGCATTGGCAGCCTATTGTTTGGTGCGCGTAATTATGGTACCACCGCAGGTTGAACGCGGACAATAAGGATGATATGAAAAGCAAAAGATTTTTGGTGCTGATCCTGGTGCTTACCGCATTGGTAGTACACAGTCAGGAGGCCGGGGAAAGTATAACGGAACAGTGGTACAATATGCCCATTGTATGGATCATAGCATCGGCGCTGGCTTTGCTGTTGCTGGTTGTAAAAACCCGTAATAACAACAAAAAGAAAGATTAACTGGAATTAGCATCTCCGTACTATTAGCCACGGCCACTTACACGCCCCCTGAACCAGCCTTGCATTTTGCGCAGTCCATTGCGGCTGATCACAACAAAACTGTCTTCATTTGGCCGGGTGAGGTACAAGAGGTAACCTATTATCCCAATCATTATCATAAAAAACCACACAGGAAACATAAACGCATTTTTCAGCATAAATCCAAACACTGGGCCAAGTTGATCAATTAGGTGATGTTCGGGTGGAATTTCCGTGTTTTGAACAGCTTTCAGCAGTAAAAAAGGGGTTGATCTTTTTGCGCCTTTTACAGGTTTATTCCCCTGCCCCTGCAATTTTTTCCATGCATTCCATTACCACCACACCCGCCGCCGGGGGACAGGGATTTGCACCATTTCCCAGGAAAAACTGGGTTACTGCTGCAATCATCGGCTCCTGCACATGCATCAGCGGGTAAAAAGGAATTTGCTCCACGGCTCCATCGTGCAACCATGTAATTCCAGGCGCACCGAATATGGAAAATTGCAGGTAACCATTTGAGCCATTGATCCGGCAATAATCTTCTTTCACCCCCTCTGGGGCCGCAAAAAACCAATTGGCTGCCAACAGTATATTTTCCTCAAACTGCAGGATGGCAGCGAGGGTGTCTGGTGGGTCATATTGGCCGGCAGTATTGGTGGCCATACCTTTTACTAGTTTGGGTTGGCCAAAAAAATAATTCATCAGGTCCAGCTGGTGGGGTGCCAGGTCATGGAAAATACCGCCGCCGCTAATCTCCGGGTTTACCCGCCAACTGATTCTTGCTTCCGTGGTATCATAAGCGCTGGCTGGGGCCACAAATTTCAGTTCAACATTGCGCACCTGTCCGATGGCGCCAGTTCGGAGCAATTCCAGCACTTTTAAATACTGGGGCTGTTGCCTGCGGTAGTGGGCCACGCAGAGCGGCACTTGTAAAACCCGGGAGGCTTCCTGCATTCGAAAGGCAGCAGCGGCAGACAATGCCATGGGCTTTTCAACGTAAACCGGTTTGCCTGCGTGTAGTGCCGCAAGGGTATAAGCTTCATGTGTGTCGGGCGGGGTGGCAATATAAACGGCATTGACCTCCGGGTCGTTGATCAGTTGATCGGCCTGATTGTAGGAGCGGGGTACGCCATGCCGGCGTGCAAAATCGGCTGCCTTTTCGCCGTTGCGGCGCATAACCGCTGCCAACTGTGAACCGGGAACCTTTTGGAAAGCAGGACCGCTTTTTACTTCGCAAACCTCACCACATCCAATAATGCCCCAGTTTATTGTTGCCATATCTTTTTTGGGAAAAGGTAGCTAATTGCCCGATTCGAAATTTTTAAAGAAAGGAAGTGGCGCAATGAAGGAGCTTTTCTTTTCAGTACATGTTGCGCTGAGGTAAACCCAAACCTATGCAGATCTCTTTAGGAGTAAAGCATTGTCTATTAAAATTGCAATCCGCAAACAATTTTCAAATTTTTGGAAAAAAGAATCCCCTGTTTACGGACGAAAAAACAGGGGATCGTTTTTCATAGACCTTATGACTTTACACGAGAAGTTAGGCAAAACAATAACGGTTAATATAGGGTAGAATCAGGTAGTTGCCAACAGCAACAAGCAAGGAGGTTTAGGAAGCCTTATTGGCAAGAACAATTATCAAACGTAGGGAGAACGTTTTTAGCGTGCAGGCAGCAAAGTATTAATTTTTTCTTTTATAATCGCCCCGCTTCCAACTTTTTATGAATTCGCTCCAGGCGGCAGGATTAAAAATGTTCATGGGAGGCACCTGTCCGGCATAAGTGGCCCTGTTGGCCATATTGCGGAACTGTATGGCCGTAGCACCACCGCCATCACCCGGAAGGGTTTGCATCAACGCACGCCTTTTGGCTGCACTGTTGTTCTGGCGGGCAATTTCAAGATCGTCATCCTGTATATCGGTATTGACAAAATCCCGTTCAAATTGCTGCGGCGTTGGCCTGGGCCTGATGATGGTGGCAGGCAGATAAACCGTATCCTGCACCATTAATTGTACGATGCTCTGCCGGTTGCCATCAAGGGTCGTGGGAATGGTAATTGTCTTTGGTTTATAGCTGACGTGGGTAAATTCTACCTGGTCGCCTTTCAAAACAACAATCGAAAATACACCCTGTCCATTGGTCATGGTACCACGGTTGGATCCTTTTACGGTAACACTTACTGCAGGTATGCCCATCAGGCTATCAGCAGTCATTACAATACCATACAGTTGCACTACCGAGTCGCGAACGGTTTCAAACTGTGCCTGTGCTTTGGCGGCAAACAGGCAAACAAAAAAGAGCACAGAAAGTAACCGTTTGTTCATGCGCAATTGTTTTTGGAAAAGGGATTTTATCCCTTTGCAAAATAGCACCTTACACCGGGAATGCGGTCTTTAAGGTTTCCTCAAAAATAACCAACACCCATAAATACAAACTCCGGCGTTGATTGTTTGCAGCTAACTTTGCCACTTCATTAACAGTACGCACATGACCGAACAAGATATTCTCAAAGCACTCAGCAACGTACAGGAGCCCGACCTTGGTAAGGACCTCGTTACGTTGAACATGGTACGCGATCTGAAAATTGATGGCAACAACGTAAGCTTTACCATTGTGCTTACCACCCCTGCCTGTCCGATGAAAGACCACATGAAAAATGCTTCCGAAAACGCCATCAAAATACTGGTGAACAAGGAAGCAAAGGTTACGGTCAACTTTACCTCGCAGACAACCACTTTGCGTGCCGATAGAAGCGGCGCCCTTCCCGGCGTACGCAACATCATTGCCGTAGTGAGCGGTAAAGGTGGGGTCGGCAAAAGCACCGTATCTGCCAACCTGGCCCTGGCCCTTGCACAAGGTGGTGCCCGTGTTGGTTTGATGGATGCTGATATTTACGGCCCTTCGGTGCCCATTATGTTTGGTGTTCGGGGCGAACGCCCCATGATGAAAGACATGGGAGGAAAAGGCGTGATCGTTCCGCTGGAACGTTTTGGCATGAAGCTGATGAGCATTGGTTTGCTGGTGGATGAAAAGAACGCCGTTGTGTGGCGTGGCCCCATGGCCAGCAGTGCCATCCGTCAGTTTGTTACCGATGTGGATTGGGGCGAACTCGATTACCTGGTGGTGGACATGCCTCCGGGCACCGGAGATATCCACCTGACCCTGATGCAAACTGTGCCGGTAACGGGTGTAGTAGTGGTAACCACGCCACAGGATGTGGCCCTTGCCGATGCAAAGAAGGGCATCGCTATGTTTGGACAGGCGCAAATGAATGTCCCCATCATTGGATTGGTGGAGAACATGAGTTACTTCACACCTGCTGAACTGCCCAATAACAAGTACTACATCTTTGGCAAAGAAGGTGGCAAACGACTGGCAGAAGAATATGACCTGCCTTTCCTGGGCCAGATTCCGCTGGTGCAAAGCATTCGCGAAGGTGGCGACCAGGGGGTACCCATCCTCATGACCAGCGAGGAGCTTACCAAACAGGCTTTCTACGACTTCGCTGGCAATGTTGCCCGAAGCGTTTCCATGCGCAATGCAAGGATGCGTGGAGAGGAAATTGCTGAAGTGGTGGAGTAAAACTTAACCGGTAACATAAAGGTTTACATAGAAAATTTGATATGGCTCCTGCAGGGGAGCCATTTTCATTTGGTCAACATGCTATTTCAACACAGCATCAAATCAATCGTAAACCTGAACCATCATTTCTTATAATGACCCAAAAGCAAACCTTAATCCATTAAGCTTTGATTGTTTCGATTTTATAAGTTTTAAAAAGAGCCGGTGCCTCTTGTACGGCTACTGTAATACGATGCGTCAGTACAAGTGCGTTTTCCAAAGCCCTCCTTTTATTATTACTTCCTTCCCATCTGCCGTGTAAACAACGCCAGAGAAGCTGCCGCTAATCTCCTTTGTTTGGTGGTTGTAGCTGATGATATGCATACGGAAAGGTTGTGAGGACCGGCTTTCCAGCATATGCTGGTTGCCCACATGATCATAGTAGTACATACCAGCCTTAGGTATGTTATAGCCTGTAATATTACGGTCTAATTTATCAGGTGCCAGGCTTGCCGTGATCACCAGCCCTGAATCGAGCGAACATAGGGAGGGACCAAAAAAAGTAAATGCTTCACGTGTGGACGACAGGATAGCAGTATCAATAATGCCGCAAAGCAAAGTGTTGCTTAGCTGAAAGGACCATTGGTTCGTTTCCAGTTCAGCTGCGCAACCGGTGCAGGTTACCAAGTTTGAAAATGGCCCCCCAATACCTGAATCAGGAAGCGGTGCTGGTGGCTGCAGGATGAGGGTTGTATCGCTTCCTTCAAGGCTATATTCCCGCGAGCAATTGGTTGTACACAACAAAGCCATCAGAGCGGATAGACAAACCTGGACCCAGATGTATTTGTATCTACGCATAAAAGCTGCTTGCTCTTGTAAGTTAGTAAAGGCTGCAAAGAAAAGTCCCGGCTATGTGCCGGGACTTTTAAATCAGAGTACTTTCAAATCCTGCAGCAAGGCTTTGATGGCAACTTCCAGTTGCTGGTCCTTGCCTTTTCCAACCCCTTCCTTATCATTTGCCACCTTGATATCAGGTTCCGTTTGCAGGTTTTCCAGGTAGCGTCCCTGTACATCTTTAACGCCGAGCGGTGGCACACCCCAGCGGATGCTTTCATCCTGCAGGGTTTCCCAACCGGCAAAAGTGCAGGTGCCCGGTACAGGCATACCTACCAGTTTACCCAACTTCAGATCCTGGTACGAAAAAGCAAAACAGTGCCCGTCGCTGTAGTTGCTTTCGTTCGCCAGCGCAATCGATGGTTTGGTCCAGCGGAAATTGGGTTCAAAACCAGCAGAGCGACTGTCGGTAGTATAATCCAGGAATTTCTTTCCACTCAGAAACATGGCCAGGTCGGCAACAAGGTCGCCACCCCCATTGTTGCGGGTGTCAACAACTAGGGCTTTGCGGCCGCTGTATTTACCCATCACCTCTTCATAAAAGTTGCGGTAAGCGCCATCATTCATACCCGGAATGTGCACATAACCCAGTTGTCCATTACTCAGGCGATCCACTTCTTCAGCATTGCGGCGCACCCAACGCTTGTACAACAGCAGGTTTTCTTCTGCTGGAGTTATCGGTTTTACAATCAGTTCTCTTTTGCTGCCATTGGCATCCACGAGGGAAAGCAATATGTTCTTGCCCGCTTTGCGGTTTAGCAGGTAAGCCCAGTCCTTATCCGAAGGAATGGCCTCCCCGTCGATGGCCTCAATGGTGGTACCAGCCTGGATATTCATTCCGGCCTTTTTCAAGGGACCCTCGGCCAGCACTTCGGCGATCTTCAGCCCTTTGCCTTTATAGTTGTAATCGAAAAATGCCCCCAGCGATGCAGTGGCATCGGCATTGGCTACCGTGTTTACAAAAGAAGCACCTGAGTGCGACACGTTCAGCTCGCCCAGCAATTCGCTGAGCATTTCTGCAAACTCGTGGTTATTGCTGATATGCGGCAGGTAGGCTTCGTAGTCTTTTCTTAAGCCTTCCCAATTGATGCCGTGGTAACCCGCGGTGTAGAAGGTCTTCTGGGTACGGCGCCATACATGTTCCAGCATAAAGGCCCGCTCGGCGGCAACATCCAGCATCAGGTCGCCGTTGAGCGCAACGGTTTCCGGCTTGGGACTGCTACCCGAAGGATCCAGCTTCATGATCTTGCTGTCGGCAAGGATGAACAGTTGTTTTTGGTCTTTATCCCAATGCATTTCCGCGCTTTGCGCATCCATGGGTACCAGCATCTTGGTTTCGCGGGTGCGCAGGTTGGTGCTCCACAAGTTGAAGCCTTTTTCAAATTTCGCCAGGTAGTACAAGGTTTCGCCATCTTTAGATATTTCCATATCCGAAGTGTTGGCAGAGTTGATGGTCAGCCGGGCTTTTCTTGTTTTCAGTCCTTCCCAGTCGATGGGGACAGCCACTTCCTTCTTTTCCTTTTTGGCGCTGTCTGCCTTGGCGGCCTTTTCTTCCTGTTCTTTCACCAGTGCATATTCTTCCTTGTCCAGCTTAAACTTATCGTAGGCAGCCTGGGTAAAGAACATACCATACACATCACTCTGCGCTCCGCCGCTGGCTGCCTGTGCACGGAGGCCATCACGGGTAGACTGCCAGATCATCATCTTGCCACCGGCTACCCATTTTGGTGCATAGTCCTGGAAGCCGCTTTCCGTAAGGTTGATTTTCTTACCGGAACCGTCGGATGCAATTACACCCACCTCGCTTACCGCGCTGCCGGGCTCGGTATATTCAAACAAAATGTATTTACCATCGGGGCTCCAGGTAAAATACTGGTCGTTGTCGCGCATGGAAAACCACTCGTTGGTGGTGAGCAGGGTACGTGTTTGCTTCGATGCCAGGTTGTACACCTTCAGGGTCATCCGGTCCTCCACAAATGCTATTTCCTTGCCGTCGGGGGAAAACTGGGGCTGGTAAGCTTCCTTGCCATTATCGATGAGGGTTTCTTCCTTCACCAGGGCGGCAGCAAAGAAATAAGGGTCTTCCTTACGCTCCAGCGTGGCACGAATGATCTTCCAGCCTCGGCCTCTTTCGGAGGCATATACCAGGCTCTTGCCATCGGGTGCAAAGCTTACCCCGCGTTCCTGCTCGGATGTGCTGGTAATGCGTTTTGCCGAACCACCATTTACCGAAGTGGCGAACACTTCACCCCGGTAGATAAAGGCCAGTTCCTTGCCGCTGGGCGAAACGGAAAGGTCGCGAATGCCCCGGCTGATAGCAAGAATGCGTTCGTTGTTTGACTTAACATCATATGGTATCTGTACGGCCAGCTTTTGCGGCTGTGCTCCCGGCTTTTGGGTGTACAAATGCCCATCGTAAGAAAAACTAAGCGTTCCATTGCTGGCGGCACTTAAAAAGCGAACGGGGTGCTTTTTAAATTGGGTCACAGCTTCACCTTTGCCGCCACCGGCAGGCATCTTGTGTACGTTGAAAGTGCCGTTTGCTTCGCTGAGGTAATAAATTGTTTTTTCCCCATCGGCAAATACAGGGTTGCGGTCTTCACCGGCAAAACCCGAAAGCTGCGTGTGCTTGCCGGTTTGGCTGTCCCACTGCCAGATGTCGCGTGCCACGGCCGACACATGGTGTTTGCGCCAGCTGTTTTCGCCACCCTTTTTATCGGTATAAAGCATGTAGCGGCCATCCTTGCTCCACTTAACGTCTTCGGCAGGAGTAGTTAGCACCTGTTGCACCTGACCACCATTGGCATTTACGGTGTACAACTCGGTAAGGTAACCCGCTGGGTAAAGCCTGTTTTCAGCAGCATCCTGCCGGGCACCCCCAAAATAAACCTGCTTGCTGTCGGGCGAGAAGGAATAAGGATACTCGTTAGCACTGTGAAAAGTAAGCCTTACCGCTTCACCACCGGTGGCAGGAATGCGGTAGAGGTCAAAATTGCCGTAACGATCGGAGGCAAATACAATGCTTTTACCATCGGGGCTCCACACCGGCATAAAATCATGGGCTTCGTGGAGGGTCAGCGGCACCGCAGTGCCCCCCGTAGCTGCCACCTTGTAGAGGTCGCCTTTGTAGGTAAAAACAACAGTACTGCCATCGGGAGAAATGGATGGATAGCGCATCCATGAAGGTTCGGTTTGGGCCTGGGCAGCAAAGGATAAACCTGTTGCCAGCAGGGCAGAAGCGATGATGTTTTTCAGCATATGAAACTTAAAGTGCGAAAGTTACAAAACCATGTAATGCAGAACCGTTAAACATGCACGCTCAAGAATTTATAATGTTTAAAAAACGCAATGGCATGGTACAGCACCTTGTAATTGTTGCAAACCTTTCATCTTTGTGGCTCAACACAGATTGATATGCACCTTTCTTTAACCGGTAAAACAGCCCTTGTTTGCGGCAGTACGCAGGGCATTGGCCTGGCCACAGCCCAGGAACTGGCATTGCTTGGCGCCAATTGTATTTTGCTTGCCCGCAACGAAGCGGCTTTGCAGTCGGCAATGGCTTCACTGGATGCATCCCAGGGGCAGCAACACCAGTATGCGCTGGCCGACTTCAGCCAACCAGAAGCTGTGGTGTCCGCCATCCAGCCGTTTATTTCCAATGGCCTTATTCATATTCTTGTCAACAATACCGGCGGACCTGCTGCGGGAGCTATCGTTGATGCGGAAGCCACTGCCTTTGAACAGGCATTCCGGCAGCATATTTTGGTAAACCAACTGCTCACCCAGGCAGTTTTGCCGGGGATGAAACAGGAAGGGTTTGGCCGGATCATCAATATTGTATCTACCTCAGTAAAGATTCCCCTCCCCAACCTGGGTGTTTCCAATACCATCCGTGCGGCTGTTGCGGGCTGGGCCAAAACCATGGCCAACGAACTGGGCCAGTTTGGCATCACAGTAAATAACGTGCTCCCTGGCTTTACTGATACCGCACGCCTGCAAAGCCTTATTGCTCATACGGCAAAAATGCAGGGCAGGAGCGAGGCCGAGGTGCGTAAAGGCATGCAGGACAGCGTTCCCGCCCAACGTTTTGGGGAAGCCTCAGAAATTGCTGCGGTGGCTGCCTTTCTTGCCAGCCCGGCTGCAGCCTATGTAAACGGCACCAGCATCCCAGTGGATGGTGGCCGAACGGGAAGTATTTGAGTTGGCGGTTTGGAGTTTGGTGTTCAGGGTAGGGATGATGTTGCCTTTAGGTGTGAAAAATAGCTTGAAACTAAACATTCATGCAATAACCTTTTAGCTTTCAAGCCACCCTAAACAAAAAACCAAAAACCCTAAACCCCCAACCCTCAATCCTCCTTTGGCATCCTGCTTGCAGCCTGGTTATAAACCTTTAACTATGTCAAGAGACCATGTAGGCGCACCAGGAGATGCACATAAGGAGCAACACAACACGGGCAAACCCACCAAGTTGGGCCCCGAGGATATGAAACAGAACGAGGAAATGACAGAAAAGTACACCGAGGATGACAATGATGTAAAGGAGAAGATCCGCACCAACCATCCCAACCGGAACGAACGCATGGATAACGGGAACATTTAGCACATCCTTTCCTGAAAAGGCAAAAAGGTATTCCAATCGGGATACCTTTTTGTATGCCGCCAATACGGGAATGTTTTTCCAGTTTGCAGCCAGTGCTCTTTCTTTGCCGGATGCAATTAAAAGCCGACGCCCATTTTGCACAACACCTCGATGCAAGTGATCCTTTGAACAGGTTCCGCAGGGAGTTCCTGATTCCGGAACGGGCAGGCAAGGAACAGGTGTACTTTCTGGGCAACTCCCTTGGCCTGCAGCCAAGGCGTACCAAAGCGGCCATGCAAAAAGTACTGGACCAATGGCAGCACTGGGGTGTTGAAGGCTTTTTTATGGGAGCGGAGCCCTGGTTGCAATACCACGATCAACTGGTACAGCCGTTGGCAGCCGTTGTTGGCGCATTGCCCCAGGAGTTGGTGGTGATGAACAGCCTGACGGTAAACCTGCATCTCCTGCTTGTTAGCTTTTACCAGCCAAAAGGAAAACGCAATAAGATTCTTTGCGAAGCCAAAGCCTTTCCTTCCGATCAATACCTCCTGGAAACCCATGTGCGGCAAAGAGGGCTGAACCCTGAAGACATTATCATAGAAGTGCAACCCCGCAACGGTGAAACCCATATCCGCACCGCAGATATCCTTGCTGCAATAAACAATCACCGCGATGAACTGGCCCTGGTGTTCTGGGGTGGCGTAAACTATTACACCGGGCAGCTGTTCGACATGCGGGCTATAACAGCGGCTGGAAAGGCTGCAGGTTCCTTAGTTGGTTTTGATTTGGCACATGCTGCCGGCAACGTGCCCCTCGAACTGCACCGCTGGAATGTAGACTTTGCTTCCTGGTGTTCGTATAAATACCTCAACTCGGGTCCCGGTGCCATAGGCGGTGCCTATGTACATGAACGGTACCACCATGATCCCAACCTGCAACGCTTTGCAGGTTGGTGGGGCTATCAGAAAGAAACCCGCTTCCTCATGCAAAAAGGGTTTGTTCCCATTACTGCTGCAGAGGGCTGGCAACTGAGTACGCCTTCACCCATTTTGTATGCAGCCCACCAGGCCGCTTTGGACCTATTTGCGGAAGCGGGTATGGAGGCCATCTTGGAAAAAGGTAAATCGCTCAGCGACTATTTGTTGTACCTGCTGGAAGTAACTGGTGTACTGGCTTCAGGAAAACTACAGGTACTAACGCCCATGGATGCTAAAGGCTGCCAGGTTTCCTTGTTGATACCTTCAACCGGGAAGGCGGTATTCCAGCAGCTTACCGATGCCGGGATCTTTGCCGATTGGCGTGAGCCTGATGTGATCAGGGTGGCACCCGTGCCCCTGTACAATACCTATTCCGAAGTATGGCATTTTTGCCAGGTGCTCAAAGAAGCCTTATCGGTATAATGGCTTGGTGGAAAATAGGAAAACCTTAGTTCCGTGATTCCTTTTTTCCCAAACCCCGATATTTGCCCGCATTATCCTCACCGTTCAGTACTAAATACATGACCCGCCAGCAACTCACCGAGCAGATTTTTTCCAAGGGTACTTATCTCTGTGTTGGTCTTGATACCGACCTCACAAAAATACCGGTGCACCTGCGCCAGCATCCGGATGCGCTGTTTGAATTCAACCGCCAGATCATCGATGCGACAAAAAACTATTGCGTAAGCTATAAGATCAATACGGCATTTTACGAAGCCTATGGCGTAAAGGGTTGGGAAGCGATGGAACGTACCGTAGCCTATATTCCCAAAACCCATTTTACCATTGCCGATGCCAAGCGCGGAGATATTGGCAATACCTCCACACAATATGCCCGTGCCTTTTTTGAAGCCATGGATTTTGATGCCATCACCGTTGCGCCATATATGGGTGAAGACAGCGTGCGGCCCTTTTTGGAATATGCGCACAAATGGACCATCGTGTTGGGCCTGACTTCTAACGCAGGGGCTAAGGACTTTGAATTGCAGCAGGCTGGTGAAGGCTTTTTGTATGAAAAAGTGCTGACCACGGTGGGCAGTTGGGGTAACCCCGATAACCTGATGTTTGTGGTTGGCGCCACCCAGGCCGATGCTTTTGCAAATATCCGCAAGCTGGCGCCGCAAAACTTTTACCTGGTGCCGGGTGTAGGTGCCCAGGGTGGTAGCCTCGCAGATATTTCACGGGAAGCAATGATCAGCGATTGCGGGTTGCTGGTGAATGCCAGCCGTGCGGTCATTTATGCATCCACAGCAGAAGACTTTGCAGTGCAAGCAGGGGCAGCGGCCCAAACCTATGCCGCAGAAATGCGCAGCTATTTGCCTGCAAAAGCTTAGCGCCAGGTACATCAACTGATAATTTTTGTGGACCCATATTTTTCCACAAACGTGCATTTTACATTTATTGCGAAAGCTTCAAATCACTTAACTTGACGCCGCCGGAATGGTCCGGCGGTTTTTATTTATTCTGATCCTTCACATGAGAATTGTTTTTTCCCTGCTGCTGGCAACCCTTTTCCAGCTTGGTCTTGCACAACAAAGTCCAACACCAAACTATCGCCAGGCAGCCCGCTTTTCGCCCAAAAAATTGGAGAAATTGATTTTCTCCACCAACGTTGATCCACATTGGCTGAAGCAGTCTGACCGGTTCTGGTATGAGTACAGCACCTCCAAAGGCAAAAACTGGTACCTTGTTGATCCAAGGACCGCTACCAAGCGGCCCTTGTTTGATACTGAAAAACTGGCAGCAGCCATTACTGCTATTGTAAAAGATCCTTTTGATGCACAGCACCTCAACATCGATAGCCTGCGTTTTGTAAAAGATGAAAACTGGGTACAGTTTGAAATCAAGAGCTCGCTGGAAGAAGAGAAAAAAGACAGCACCGCAAAAAAAGATGGCAAAAAAGACAAGAAGACCTTCTTCTTTGAATACAATATCAATAACGGGCAGTTGGTACAGCTGACCGAGTTCAAAAAGCCTAAACGCAAACCATCCTGGGCATCCATTTCTCCTGACGGACAAACCATCCTGTTTGCCCGTCGCTACAACCTGTACATGATGGACAAGGCCAACTACGAGAAGGCCTTGCGCAACGAAGACGATAGCACCATTGCAGAAACCCAGCTCACAAACGATGGCGTGGAGTTTAATGGCTTTGGTGAAAGCTATAGTGAAACCAATGTGGAAAGGGAAAAGAACAAGGATAAAAGAAAACCTGTTTTTGTATACTGGAGCCCGGATTCAAAACAATTTACTCTTATCCGCACCGATAGCCGCAAGGTGAAAGATTTGTGGGTGATCAACTCGGTAGCCGATCCGCGCCCCACCCTGGAAACCTACAAATACCACATGCCCGGCGAAAAGGATGCACCCATTCCACAGGTGTTGCTGTTTAACCGCGATACAAAGCAACGCCGCGAACTGGACATCAAACAGTTTAAGGACCAGGCCATCAATATCTGGAATGCACCTGCCAAAGCAAGCAGCCGGGATGATGATTTCCGTCCCAATATCTGGATGGGTACTGCCAGCAAATTTTACTTTACCCGTACCAGCCGCGACCTGAAGCGTGTGGACCTTTGTGCCGTTGACATCAATACCGGTGCGGTACAGCAGGTGTTGCGCGAGGATATGAACACCTACGTGGAAACCCGTCGTCCTGCATTGGTAAATGCAGGTGCTGAAGTCATCGAGTGGAGCGAACGTGATGGCTGGGCGCATTTTTACCTGTACGATGGTAATGGTAAACTGAAGAACCAGATCACCAGCGGATCTTTCCATTGTGAGGACATCGTGGGTGTAGATGAAAAAGCAAGGGTGCTTTATTTCTCTGCCAATGGCCGCGAGCCAAAGGAAGACCCTTATTACCTGCACTTATACCGGGTAAATTTTGATGGCAGTGGCTTGCGTTTGCTGAACCCCGGTGAGTTTGAGCACGACATGAACATGAACGACAGCCGCAGCTTTTTCGTAGACAACTTTTCAAGGGTAAATACCGTTCCCCGCTCTGTGTTGTACAACAGCGAGGGCCGTAAAATCATGGACCTGGAGACTGCCGACCTGAGCCTGCTGTTGGCTGCCGGTTACAAGTTTCCCGAGGTGTTTTCGGTTAAAGCTGATGATGGCACCACCGACCTTTATGGAGTACTGTACAAGCCTTATGATTTTGATAGCACCAAGAAATACCCCATCATCGAGTATGTATATCCCGGCCCGCAAACAGAGTCGGTGAACAAAGCCTTTGGCCGCAGCATGGACCGCATCGACCGCTTGGCGCAGGTAGGCTTTATTGTGGTGACGGTAGGCAACCGCGGCGGACACCCCAGCCGCAGCAAATGGTACCACAACTTTGGTTATGGCAACCTGCGCGATTACGGCCTGGCAGATAAGAAAGCGGCCGTTGAGCAACTGGCCGACCGCTATAAGTACATCGACATTGACCGGGTAGGTATTCATGGCCACTCAGGGGGAGGATTTATGAGTACCGCAGCCATGCTGGTGTACCCCGATTTCTTTAAAGTGGCGGTTTCCAATGCCGGCAACCACGACAACAGCATCTACAACCGTTGGTGGAGTGAAAAGCACCATGGGGTGAAAGAAGTTGTAGGCGAAAAGGGCGATACTTCCTTTGTTTATGCCATCGACAAAAACCCCGAACTGGCTAAAAACCTGAAAGGGCACCTGATGCTTACCCACGGCGACATTGACAACAATGTACACCCGGCCAATACCATCCGTGTTGCCAATGCACTGATCAAAGCAAATAAGCGTTTTGACCTTGTGCTTTTGCCCGGCCAGCGTCATGGTTATGGCGATATGACCGAGTATTTTTTCTGGCGGATGGCAGATTATTTCAGCGAACACCTGTTGGGCAAAAAAGAATTTGCTGTAAACATTGAAGAAATGGACAGGGAAGTAGAAAGGAAAAAGTAGTTGGAAGTTGATAGTTCAAAATTTTGACCTGCTAATTGGTGGTATTGGGAACCATCAAGCATAAACTTCAACATAGTTATACATCAGAAAGGCGCAAGTGGTACTTGCGCCTTTCTGATGTATAGTGCTAAACCAAACTTTCGGGAAGAGGGGACTAGGCTGTTGTTGCTATGGCTTCTTTGTAACCCACCATTTCTTCAATCTCATTGATGCCCTCGCTCAAACCATTGTTGAAAGCTTCAAATTCTTGTTCGGAGAACTTCATTTGTGGAAGTATGTTTTTGTAGTAGGCAATGCCTTCCTGCAGGTTGCGCACAAAAGCTTGTTGCTGTTTGGTAAGCGGGCTGCCATTCAGTTGTTCCCGGAGAAATGCAAGGTATAGTTGCAGCTCTTTAATAAACATATGAGGCCTGTTACCATCAGGAAGAATATTGGTGCGACCATAGATATGGTCAGCCATCTCCAGTAGCGTTACCTTCCTGTTGAAATAGGCGATGTTTGGTCCGGGACAAACCGTAACACCTTCCTGTCGTTTGAGTGCCGGTAGTTGGTACGATTTGATGGCTGCATTGATCAGGCCAACACACAAGCACTCCTTACTGAACAAAGCCTCTTTTTGTTGTTCTTTTTCTGCTGCTGCAATATCTGCTGCATCCAGTTGTTTCAGTTTCAACTGCTGGTATTTTAGGGAGGCACTGCAAATGGGTTCGGTGGTAAACTCCGTGTTGGAAACAAGGTGCTTTTCGGTACAAGGGCTGCCGGGTTTACCGGTAAACACACGGGCCTGCTTTTCCTGTTCTCCACTTGTGCCCTTAAGGTAATGGAAACGTACACCCAAAGGGGAGTTGTTACTCAGTACTACGTCCTCTTCTTTGGCTTGGCACAATTGACCGAGGGTTTCTGCATCTACGGTAGTGGCCTCAGGGCAAAGCAGGAAGGGCGTACCCCAGCCGGTGCTTTCCATGCCATAATGGGCAAGCAGGAATTCCGCCTCCGATGCAGTGCCAATACCACCCTGTACGGTATACCGAATGGGATGGGGCTTGTCGTAAACTATACCGCCACGTGCCTGTACAGCGGGTTGGTACAGGGACCAAAGGGCCGATGCCAGTTCCTCTTTTTTAGCAGCAAAGTCCTGGAGAATGGGACCCAGCAGGAAACCATCGGTAGCAAAAGCATGACCACCGCAGTTAAGCCCCGATTCAATGCGGAACTCACTCACCCAAACGCCTTTTTTTGCCAAGTACTTGCCTTGAATGAGGGCTGAGCGGTAGTCGCTCACCTTGATTACTATTTTCTTATTAAACTGTCCCCATCCCTGTGCATCCAGCTCGCGGAAGCTTTCCAGGTAGTTGTACAACCTTGGGTTGAGACCGGCAGAAAAAACTATGGAAGAATGGGTAAGATTGCTGGCAACATATCCGCGCAGCGAAGCCAGAGCATCTGAGCCATTTTCAATCAATTGCCCTGCCGCATCAAAATTGTTTTTGTCCACCTTGGTCATGATGTTGACATCAATGGAGCCTGGTACAACCTGTTGGCGGAGCCACTGTGCCTGTGCTCCTTTTTTATCCGCATCTGTTGCTGCAAGCATATCCAGGTAGGCCTTGCGTAAAGGACTACTGGAAGGCAACAATTCAAAGTACTTGGTGAGCTCGGAGCCGGGAGCAAAATCCTGTGCTTTGATTGCAGCCACCTGTTCGTGCACCAGTGTTTGCACCAGGTTGAGGTAATCGGTGATGCGGCGTGCCCGGTAGTCGGGTTCATTGCTGTTGATGGGAATGTATTCGCGGCCACTTTGTGGATAATAATGGCGGCGCATCAGTTCGATCAGCCGGTCCTCTACAATAGACAGGACGGAATCTATGCCATAGCGGGCAACCTTTAGGGGCGTATCAACAGTATACGCCAATCCCATAACGGGAATATGAAATTGGTGAGGAGCAATCATGCCGAGCAATTGGTTTGAGCGCAAATAGAAGGTTTTTGCAAACCTTACATTATGAGGAAAGTCAGTTAGGTGCAGGTGCAAAGTGTTACTGATTCATCCACCTATTGCTTATGAAAAAAATCCGGCAGCAACACCTATATGAAACGGTGTTCCCTAATCAGCAATTGTTAAAACGGTTACTAAGACCATCCTTATTGGTGGCAGCAACATTTTTTTAAGAAAGCGGATCACAATTTTACAGCTGCTCTTTTGTTATACTTCTATTATTACTCCTATGATACAGGTTTTACTTGCAGCCAGTTTATTCATGCAAACAATTGCGGGTCCTGGTCCGGGACCGAAAACTTCAGGTCCGGAACCACTTAACAAAACCGGCGTGCTGCGCCTGGTGAATGAGATCAGGAGCAAAGGCTGCCAGTGCGGCGATACCTGGTATGGGCCTGCAGCGCCCCTGCTTTGGAACGACCAACTGGAAGCTGCTGCGCAAAGCCATAGCGATGATATGTTTACCCGCAAGTATTTTGCGCACCGCTCACCTGAAGGTAAGAATGCGGGGTTCCGCATAGAGCAGGCAGGATACAAATGGATGTCTTATGGCGAAAACATTGGGATGGGGTACCGAGATGAGGCCGAAGTGGTAAATGCCTGGAAAGGCAGTCCTTCCCATTGCAAAAACCTGATGAATGCCAACTTCAAGGAAATGGGTGTTGCCCGCAACGGGCAGTACTGGACGCAAACATTTGGCAAAAAGTAATCCTGTTGCTATTTCCCAAATCACGATTCATTCTGATTGGGACCAACCTCACAGGTTTTTAATTTAGCCTGTATTTGGTTATTGAATATTCCTTAACTGGTTGTCCCCCTCTATATCTCCGAGAAAAAGCGTGTGGACGTGTAGCCTTCCCTTGCTTATGTGATAATTGCACCTTACTTGTTGCGGTTGGTAGCAGGTCAGTTTCTTTTCTTTCGTAATCCTCCATACATCTGATCATGGGTATTTGCTATTTCAGAATGCCCCGAAGGTCAGGTGGCCTTTTACAGACCTTAAGACCCAGGGGATAGATCAAGTAAAGTTTTAAACCCTTCTCTTTGTTATTTGATCTTCTCCATTTTAATCTCCATCGTTAAACGATAATTTTCCCCCTTTCCATTGCGCCAATGCTTCTGTTTCCTTTATCAGCTTTCCATGGTATTGCGTATTACATTTGTAGCAGCGGGCTGGCACCTAGCAAAACAGGGCACCGCCTGTTCACATAAACACAAACGATCACCCATATGGCTACCGACCAATTTCAGTCACCCGATTATTTTCTGGTAGATGAATTACTTACCGACGAACAAAAACTGATTCGCGAGACAGTACGTAATTATGTAAAAAAGGAAATCTCACCCATCATAGAGGACTATGCGCAGCGGGCCGAATTTCCCACGCAGATTGTTCGGCAATTGGGTGAGTTGGGTTGCTTTGGGCCTACGGTACCTGTAGCATATGGCGGTGGCGGACTCGATTATATTGCTTATGGGTTGATGATGCAGGAACTGGAACGGGGCGACAGTGGGGTGCGCTCTACCGCTTCGGTTCAGGGATCCCTGGTGATGTTCCCGATATATGCATACGGCAGTGAAGAACAAAAGCAGAAATACCTGCCCAGGCTGGGTTCGGGTGAATGGTTGGGTTGTTTTGGCCTCACCGAGCCGGATCATGGATCCAACCCGGCGGGGATGATCACCAATATCCGGGATGCCGGCGACCATGTTATTTTAAACGGCGCCAAGCTCTGGATTTCCAATGCACCCTTTGCACAGGTAGCAGTGGTTTGGGCCAAGGACGAAAGCGGCGATGTACGTGGTATCATCGTAGAAAGAGGTATGGAAGGATTTAGTACCCCCACCACCCATGGTAAATGGAGCCTCCGCGCATCGGCGACCGGTGAACTGGTATTTGATAATGTAAAAGTGCCCAAGGAAAACATCCTGCCCAATGTAAAAGGTCTAAAGGGACCACTGAGTTGTTTGAGTAAGGCCCGATATGGCATTGCCTGGGGCGCACTGGGTGCAGCCATGGATTGTTACGATACCGCCCTGCGATACAGCAAGGAGCGCAGCCAGTTTGATCGGCCCATAGGTGGTTTTCAATTACAGCAGAAAAAGCTGGCTGAAATGATCACAGAGATCACCAAAGGACAACTGCTTAACTGGCGCCTGGGTGTACTGATGAACGAAGGCAGGGCAACCCCGCAGCAGGTGTCCATGGCCAAGCGCAACAGCTGCGAGGTAGCAGCCAATATTGCTCGGCAGGCCCGACAGATGCTGGGGGGTATGGGCATCACCGGCGAGTACTCCATCATGCGCCACATGATGAACCTCGAAAGCGTTATTACATACGAAGGCACCCACGACATTCACCTGCTGATAACAGGTATGGATGTTACGGGTTTGAATGCTTTTAAGTAAACTCCCTGTACCCCTGAGGGGGAACTTAGGTACAACATCCCTAGATATTCCAAAGTCTTTGGCCAATAAAATAATCGCATGGAAAACATTACGAACAACAAGGACAATTCCGGTCTAAGTTCCCCTTTGAAGGGGACAGGGGGTGGCATTTATCTCATTGGTTTCATGGGTTGTGGCAAATCCTATTGGGGCAGGCAACTGGCCCAGAAACTTCAGGTTCCATTCCTCGACCTCGACGAACAGATCGAGGACATGGCTGGTAAAAAAATAGCTGAAATCTTTGCCGTGGATGGCGAGGAGTTTTTCCGCAGGCGCGAAAAGGAAATGCTGATGCACCTCACTGAATCTACGCCGGCCTTTGTTATGTCCACCGGTGGCGGCACGCCCTGCTTTTTCAACAATATTGATTACATGAACCGGATGGGAAAGACCATCTGGATCAACTGCTCGGCCGAGTGTCTTGCCGAACGCCTGAAAGGGGAGAAGGAAAAACGCCCCCTGATCAGCACCTTGGATGATGAGCAACTGAAGGCCTATATCGTGAAAAAAGTAGGCGACCGGAAGATCTTCTACCAGCAGGCACGCGAGGTCATTTACGAGGACCAGTTAAGCCTGGATAATTTTTTGGATAAAATCTTAAATACAGAAAACAAGAACTGATGAACGGAAAACTTATGATGGTGCTGGGCAGCCTGCTGGCAGGTTTGGGCGTGGTACTGGGTGCTTTTGGCGCACATGGATTGAAAAAGCTGGTAGCGCCTGAAACAGTGGGCACTTTCCAGACCGGGGTTCAGTACCAGATGTACCATGCTTTTGCACTGCTGGTTGCGGGACTTTTGTGGGAGCGGCTTGCAGCAACTTCCAGCCTCAGCTGGGCTGGCTGGAGTTTTATCATCGGCATTCTCTTGTTTTCAGGTTCCCTCTATGCACTGGTGATGCTGAAAGCCACCAACAAAGTTGGGTTGGGCGGCATTGGTATAATTACGCCTATTGGTGGTTTGTTCTTTATAGCCGGGTGGGTGTTCCTCGCCCTGGCACTGATGAAAAGGGCCTGAACTATTTGCAATCAAAACCCTGGTAAAGCCAGGGTTTTGATTTTTAATCTGAATTTCATGCTCCTGATTAGGCCCCAATAGGTTGGCGGTAAGGACTAAAAAGTTTAACCGGTAATACTTTTTACTTACACATGATTAGTGTTTGAGTTACAATTCCTTAGCTATAGCTTTCCCGATACACTTATGCCTTTTTTTTACCCTTTGAAAGGCCCCTGCTACCATCCCTGAACCTTATCTTTGCCGACATGGCAAATAAGCTGAAAAAGCCCGCTCCGCCTAAGCCGGCTGAAAAGCCCGTGAAGAAAGAAAATCCCAGGCCTGTAACAGAAAAACTGAAGCAGGACCGGGAAGAGCAGGTAGACCTGAAAAAACTGGCCAAAGATGAACGTACCTGGAAAATTATGGGTACCGTGTCGCTTTTGGTGGCTATATTTTTATTTCTTGCCTTTATATCATACTTCTTTACCTGGAAAGAAGACCAGGATAAACTCATGAGCGAGGACTCTTTCCTCCTCAACGATGAATTGCATGTGGCCAACCTGTTGGGCCGCCTGGGTGCCTGGACCGCCCATGGGTTCATTTACAATGGCTTCGGCGCAGCATCCCTGCTTTTCTGCACCTTCTTTTTCGTACTGGGCATCAACCTGCTCACCAACCGCAAAGTGTACTCACTGTGGCGCAACCTGCGCTATGTAACTTTTGGCCTGGTCATCGCCTCAGTATGCTTTTCTTTTTTGTTTGGCGGTTCCGACTTTCCTTTTGGCGGCAGGGTAGGGGATATGATCTCCAATTGGATGAGTGCTTTTATGGGAAGTGTAGGCACGGCGGTCATCCTGCTTGTTGTGGCCATCAGCTACCTGATCTGGCAGTTCAATCCCACCTTTAAAATGCCTGAGCGTAAAGCTAAACCTGTTGTTGTGGAAGAAGAAGAGGAGGAAGAGGAAGAGGAGGAACAGGACCTTCATTTTTCTGAAATGGACAGCAGGGCCGCCGCACCGCTTGCGCAAAAATCAGGTACAGCACCCAAAGCGGTGTTGGCTGAAACCAGGCCCATGGTGATGCCTGAAATGCAAACACCTGAACCCAAAGCCAATGCCTTGAAGGGCGATATTCCACTTACCCTGAATGTGCCCCAGCAGGAGCAGGCAGCTTCCGCATTTGCACTGGTGGAAAAGGAAACCGAATATGCAGCACCCACCACTTCGGTGATCCAACCAGCTATGGGAGCTGAACTGCTTGAAGACTTTTCAGGTCATGCGGCAATGGATACGGCCGAAATGTCCAAACCTGCAGCGCCGGTTGTCATCATGCCCAAAAGAGCGTTCAAACCGGAAGCTGAGTTGGTGATCAATAACCCGGTAGCTCCTGAATCGCCTGCCATCGAGGTGACCGAACCGGAAGAAGATTTTGAGCCGGAAGTATCCCAAAAGCCGGAGCCTTTCTTCGAGATCAAACAACCGGAACCCCTGCCCGAAGTTACCTTCGAGATCAAACAAGCAGAACCTGAAGTTCCGGAATCTGATTTCGACGGAGCCGGGCGCCAAAAGGATTACAGCGACCTGCCACCTTACGAACCTACGCTCGACCTGCGCGACTACAAATTCCCGGTGCTGGAACTGCTGGAAGCCCACGGTTCGGAGAAGATCGTTCAGGATGCAGCCGAACTGGAGGCCAACAAAAACCAGATCCTGAGCACACTTAAGAACTATAGCATTGAAATTCAGAAGATCAGCGCAACGGTTGGTCCAACAGTAACCCTGTATGAAATCGTACCCGCCGCTGGTGTGCGTATTTCCCGCATCAAGAACCTGGAAGACGATATTGCACTCAGTCTTGCAGCATTGGGTATCCGTATCATTGCCCCCATACCGGGTAAAGGCACCATTGGTATTGAAGTGCCCAACGTAAAGAAAACGGTTGTGAGCATGCGCACCCTGTTGGCATCGGACAAATTCCAGCACAGCAATTTCAGCCTGCCCATTGCCATTGGTAAAAAGATCGACAACGAAAATTTTATTGCCGATCTCGCCACCATGCCCCACCTGCTGATGGCGGGTGCTACCGGCCAGGGTAAATCGGTTGGTTTGAACGCCATCCTGGTTTCACTGCTGTATAAAAAACATCCTTCGCAACTGAAGTTTGTATTGGTGGATCCGAAAAAGGTGGAACTGAGCGTATACCGCCATATCGAAAAACACTTCCTGGCTAAACTGCCAGGGGAAGAAGAAGCCATCATTACCGATACCAAGAAGGTGATCAACACCCTGAATGCCCTTTGTATCGAGATGGACAACCGCTACGACCTGCTGAAGGAAGCCGGTACCCGCAACATCAAAGAGTACAACGAGAAGTTTACCAAGCGCAGGCTAAACCCGCAAAAGGGTCACCAGTACCTGCCCTTTATTGTGCTGGTTGTGGACGAATTTGCCGACCTGATCATGACCGCGGGCAAGGAAGTGGAAATGCCCATTGCCCGACTGGCGCAGCTGGCCCGTGCCGTTGGTATCCACCTGATCATCGCTACCCAGCGTCCTTCGGTTAATATCATCACCGGTACCATCAAGGCCAACTTCCCTGCACGTATTGCTTTTAAGGTTTCTTCAAAAATTGATAGCCGCACCATCCTGGACGCAGGTGGCGCCGAGCAGTTGATTGGTAAGGGCGACATGCTGATTTCCTACAATGGCGAGATCGTTCGTTTGCAGTGCGCCTTTGTAGATACCCCTGAAGTAGAAAGGGTAGTGGATCATATCGGCGTACAACGTGGCTACTCGCAGGCCTTCCTGCTACCCGAGTACGTGGATGATAAGGAAGTGGAAAAAGGCGGCGACCTGGATAGCGGCGAACGCGATCCCCTCTTTGCCGATGCGGCACGCCTGATCGTTCAAAACCAGGTAGGTTCCACTTCGCTGATCCAGCGCCGTATGAAGCTGGGGTACAACCGGGCAGGCCGCCTGATGGACCAGCTGGAACGAGCCGGGGTGGTAGGGCCCAACCTGGGCAGCAAGGCCCGGGAGGTGCTGTTCAAGACTGAGCACGAGTTGGAAGAGTTTTTGGAAAACTTTGGTTAGGAATGCGTTAAGAACCCTAACATTCAACAAAGCCGGTACGCAACTTGCCCAAATGGTGGCGTCATGGGGTTATATTTGACCCGATTTATTGAAGGATAAACCGGCCTTTGTCAGCAGGCAACAAGAAGCTGTCCTACTGCTGGTTTATGAAAACATAATTTACCAATGAAAAAAATGTACGCATTCGTACTGCTGCTTGCCTCCTTTGTCAGCGTGCAGGCCCAAACTAAAAACGATCCTGAAGCCAAGAAAGTACTGGACGCAGTAAGCGCCAAATTCCGCACTTTCAAATCCCCTTCCGCTACTTTTACCTACCAGGTGGAAAATGCACAGGGTAAGGTATTGAGTTCCAAAAAAGGCCAGGTGAATATGAAGGGCAACAAGTACAAAGTAACCATGGGTGGCCTGGAGATTTTTTCTGATGGCCGTACTTCCTGGAACTTTGATAAGGGCGCCAATGAAGTAACCGTTTCGGGTGTTGACCTGGGCAGTTCGGCTATGACACCCCAAAAACTGTTTACCAATTTCTACGACCGCGATTTCCTGTACAAAATGAACGGGGAGAAAAAAGTGGCCGGCAAAGCAGTTCAGGAAGTAGAGCTGACACCAACCGATAAGTCAAAGCCTTTCCATAAAGTATATGTGCTGGTAGACAAGGCCAACAAAACCATTTATAGCGCACGCTTCCTGGAAAAAAGTGGCAACCGCTACAGTTATACCATCAATTCGCTTGCGCCAAATGCAGCTGTTACCGATGCAGCCTTTGTATTTGACAAAAAGAAATACCCCGGTGTTGAGGTTGTTGACCTTCGATAACCCTGAATGCTTTACTATTTAGCCCTGCCTTGTGCGGGGCTTTTTTTATGCCTTCCAAGCAGTAGATGAAAATTTAATATTGGAGAAGCTTTACCCGGGAAAGCTAGGTACAGACTTTGCACCTTGCTAAGCTTTGCTAACCTAAAAACAAGAGATTATGTTGCGATTGTTTGTATGTGCTGCCCTTGCAATAGGCGTATTTAGTTGTACCTACGGAAGTAATGATACCGGTTCGCAAGCCAGCGATACCAGCTCGGTAGCTTCAGGCGCCGATGATATGGGTAGGGATGGAACCGGTACTACAGGGATGACTTCTGGTGGCGATACTACGGGTTTGGATGTAAGTGCGGTACAGCCGGTTGATTCCACCGATACCACCCGCCCCAGTGCCGCAGAACGTGCACCCGATACAAAGCGGGGCATTGGTACCGAAACACAAACCGGTGTCGGCAACAAACCTACAGGGCAATAAGCTTCCAGGAATTTCTTGCAAAAAAGGAACGGCTGGTGCCGTTCCTTTTTTTATTGATCCTGCTGTTGCGAACCGTCCTGAACACTTTGCTTTTCACTGCGGATTCGCGCAGTGTCTTCTTCCTTTTCAATTGCCTCCTGCCTTGGATCCTGATCCTGTTTGGTTACACTTGCAGGTTGATCCGCAGGCTGGTGCAGGTTTGTTTTGTTGTCTTGCTGGTTCATAAACGTGGGTTTTATTTTACGTGAAAGTCAAGCGACTTGCTAATGAACTGGTGCTTATCAATATCATAAACATCAGAATGGGATAGGATGTGCACCTTCAGGTTGGATACAGAAATGGGCATTCCACCCTTTATATTGGCTACATTGCTATGGGTGATTTCCCGGCCGTCGATCAGCACTACGCTGCTGCTGCCAATGGCTTTTAGGCGGTATCCTTTTTCTACAATCACACCCGTATCTTCATCCAATCCAATGCCGAGCTCGTTTGGCTGGTTGGTAATTGCCTGTGCAAGCCTTCCGAACCGCCCCCTGGTATCGAAGTGGGTATCTATTATCACATTTTGCATAAATCCGAACCCGATGCTCAAACGCACTTCCCCTTTCAGGTAAGCTTTATCATCGGGTCCGCCACTGATCATGGTATGGCTCATGGCAGCTGCGCCTGCACTGGTGCCGGCAACAATAAAATATTCCTGGAAATAACGCTCCTTCATACGGGAAATAAACTGGGTACCTCCCAGGATGGAACATAAACGCAACTGGTCGCCTCCTGAAAACAGGATACAGTTAGCCTGCTCCAGTCTTTCCAATACTTTGGGCTGGTCGGCTTCCTCGCGCTGCACGATCTTTAAATGCCCCACGTAGGCGCAACCCAGCTTTTTAAAAGCCTTCTTATAGATCCTTCCTACCTCTTCAGGAATGGAGCTGGCAGTGGTGACCACTTCAATTCTCGGCTCTTCTTTTTTACCCGCCAGTTCTACAATCCTATTCAGGATTCCTTCTTTAAAAAAATCAAGGCGGTTAATATCAGCTCTTTCCGCTTCTATACCCTTGTCCTCAGCCCCACCTACAGCAATCAAAATACCTTTTGGAAGACTCATGTAAATACGTGCAAAAAACTTATGCCATTTACCTTTCTGAGTATCAACGTATGTTAATGAATATGGCACAGAATTTCCTCTAGACTTGAACATATACCTAGCCGTATGAAAGTTCTGAAACTGAAAACATTGAATGGACCAAACTTTTGGTCAATACGAAAAACACAGCTGGTGGAAATGCTGCTGGACCTGGAAGAACTGGAAACCCAACCCACCAATTTGATTCCCGGTTTTGGCGAAAGACTGGAAGCCTTGATGCCCAGCCTGTACCGCCACCAATGCAGTGAAGGGGTACCCGGGGGCTTTTTCCTAAGGGTAAAAGATGGTACCTGGATGGGGCATGTTATTGAACACATCGCTTTGGAAATGCAAACACTTGCGGGTATGGATGTAGGCTTTGGCCGCACCCGTGGCAATGGTGTTGAAGGGCAATACCATGTTGTTTTTGCCTACCAGGTAAAACAGGCCGGCTTGTATGCCGCCACCGCTTCAGTCCGCCTGGCAGAAGCCCTTATTGCAGGCAATGCCTACGACCTTGAAAGTGACCTGGAACAACTGCGGCATTACCACGAACAATACAGCCTGGGTCCCAGCACCTGGAGTGTAGTGGCGGAAGCCCGTAAAAGAGGTATCCCGGTGATGCGGCTGGATGAAGGTGCCCTGGTGCAATTGGGTTATGGCAGCCAGAAGAAGCGGATTGAAGCCACCCTTACCGGTGATACAGGCATCATAGCCGTTGAAATGGCAGGCAATAAGGACCGCACCAAAAAGATCCTGGAGGATGCCTTTGTGCCGGTGCCACGCGGGGTGGTTATTTCCAGCCAGGCAGAACTGGAACAGGCGATAGCAGAAGTAGGTTACCCGCTGGTGGTAAAACCCCTTGATGGAAACCAGGGAAAAGGTGCCACCACCAATATCCGCAGCATTGGCTGTGCACAGGATGCATTCATCAGGGCGCAGGCCATTTCCAAAGATGTGATCGTGGAGCAATTTATTGCTGGATGCGATTTCCGGGCCCTGGTGATCAATTACCAGTTGGTGGCAGTGGCGCAGCGCACCCCTGCTGCGGTTACCGGCGATGGCAGCCATAGTATACGGGAGTTGATAGACCTGGTAAATGCCGATCCTCGCAGGGGAAATGGCCACTGCAAAGTGTTATCTAAAATTGAGATCGACGCTGCTACAGTAGAGATCTTAACCAAGCAGGGGCTCAGCCTGGACACGGTACTGCCCGAAGGAAAAGAGTTATGGCTAAAAACAACGGCCAACCTCAGCACCGGCGGCACGGCAGCAGATATAACCGACTCGGTACATCCAGCCAACAAACTGTTGTTTGAACGCATTGCCCGCAATATAGGGCTGGACATTTGCGGCATCGACGTGATGGCGCCAGAACTCCATTCCCCAATAGCTGAGAACGGTGGTGCTGTCATCGAAGTAAATGCCGCCCCCGGTTTGCGGATGCACCTGGAACCCACATCCGGTAGGCCCCGAAATGTGGCCGAGCCTATAATAGACATGCTGTTTCCCAATGGCAGCAATGGCCGTATTCCGCTCATTGCCGTTACGGGTACCAACGGAAAGACTACCACCTCAAGGCTGCTGGCCAGCATGGCAAGACAAGCGGGTTACCAAACTGGTTTGACCACTACCGATGGTATTTATATCAACGGCAGCCAAATTTATAAAGGCGATTGTGCAGGCCCGGCATCAGCACAGGTTATTTTAAAAGATTCCTCCATTGAATTTGCCATTCTGGAAACAGCCCGCGGTGGCATTCTCAGGTCTGGTTTGGGTTATGACCAGTGCGATTGCGCCGTGGTAACCAATGTTGCAGAAGACCACCTGGGCATCGAAGGCATCAATACCATTGAACAACTGGCAAAGGTAAAATCGGTGGTGCCGGAAACCGTAAAGGCGGATGGCTACGCGGTGCTCAATGCCGATGACGACCTGGTATATGCCATGCGGCACCGGGTAAAATGTAAGGTGGCCTTGTTTTCCATTTACCCCGATAGCGTACGGGTGCAGGAGCATTGCGAAGCTGGCGGACGAGCTGCCATCCTGGATGAAGGATACCTGATCATCAGGGAAGGCAACAGGTTATTGCCCATTGATGAAGTACAGAACATTCCCCTGACCATGGGTGGAAAAGCCCAATTCAATATTTACAACGCTATGGGTGCTGCACTGGCGGCTTATTGCACGGGTGTAACCATGCCCGCCATCAGGGCTACCCTCCGCAATTTCCGCAACAGCGTGCAAAATACCCCCGGCAGGTTGAACGAGTTCAACTTCGGCGACTTTACCGTACTGGTAGATTATGCCCATAATGTGCATGGACTTAAAGCTGTAGGACAGTTGGTGCATGCCCTACCTGCTACCCGCCGTATTGGGGTCATTGCAGGTATTGGCGACCGCAGAAGCGAAGACATTGTAAACCTGGCAACAGAGTCTGCAAGGATCTTTGACGAGATCATCATCCGCCAGGATGAAGACCTGCGCGGCCGGACAGAGTTTGAAATCTCCTCGCTTTTGCGCAGCGGTATTCAAAAGGTGGCACAGGATAAAAAGGTCAATTATTTTTCCAACGAACCTTCGGCCATCGACCATGCGGTAAGCTCGGCCACACCCGGCTCGCTGACCGTGATTTTTGTGGACAATGTAAAATCTGTTTGCGAACGGGTGCAGGAACATTTAAACAAGTATAAAGAAGCAAGAACACAAATGCGGGCTGCTGTCTAGGATGAAATCTTTCAGGAGACAAAGGGATAACAATAATACTGTAGGTATGCAAAACTTTGGCATTGTGGTACATGGGGGCGCAGGGCCCGATTCGGAGCATATACATCAAAATGAAAAAGGCTATCATGAAGGCTTGCAGGCAGCATTGGATGCCGGCTATTCGGTATTGGAAGAAGGGGGCTCAGCTATAGATGCTGTGGAAGCAGCCGTAAATGTTTTGGAAAATAACCCCTTGTTTAATGCAGGCCGCGGGTCGGCCATCAACCAAAAAGCACAGGTAGAAATGTGTGCCTCCATCATGGATGGCAGCAATGGCAAATCGGGAGCAGTGGCCATTGTACGCAATGTCAAAAACCCGGTAACCCTTGCCCGTGCGGTAATGGAAAAAACCAACCACATTTACCTGGGTAGCTATGGGGCGCTTGATTTTGCCAAAAACATCGGCATCAGCCTGGAGCCGGACGCTTATTTTGTAACCGAATACCAGTACGATTCATATGAATCTGCCCGCAAGGAAGCGGATGGGAATACACAGGACACTGCACTGGAAGAAATAGGCTCCCGCATGCATGGAACGGTAGGAGCAGTGGCGGTAGATAAAGAGGGCAATGTAGCTGCTGCCACATCAACAGGAGGTACCGAGTATGCCAAAGAAGGCCGTATTGGGGACAGCAGCATGATTGGCGTGGGCTCCTATGCCGAAAACGAAACCTGTGCAGTGTCTACAACGGGTGACGGCGAATACCTGATCAAGCGGGTAGCGGGACATGAAATTGCATCCCTGGTTCGATATGCAGGTTTAGGCGTACCAGAAGCGATACATCGTTTTATCCATATTGACAATAAGGGTACGGAGGGTGATATGGGTATGATTTCTATAGACCGGGAAGGGAATTTTGGAATGGCGTTTAATTCAGAAAGGATGCACCGGGGTGTAAAAACCAATGATGGCTATACCGGCACATGGATTTATCCATAATGAAAATGTTGACTAAAAATGTAAACTGGTGTTGGTATCAGCGATAAAGGATATACTGCCTTTTCACTTTTCCAACACCAGTTTTTTATACCCCAAAAGGATAAGTCTCCGGCATTTTTTGGTTGTGTGCTTCACCATGCAGCGGGTGAAGCGCTTTGGTTTGATCCAGGAAAATAAACCCGTCGTAACGTTCGGGTACCAGGGTAGCCACGTAGTTGCCAAACTTTTCGTATTGCGGGCGGTATACCACGCCGATGGCGCGGTGGCCAAGTCTTTTTTCTGCCAGGACCGATTCCCTTAAGTCGTCACTTAAAAGCAACCGGTTGCCACCCGCTGCATGCAGATGGTATTCCCAACTGTTTTCCCTCGCTTCCGGCACTTCCATTACCTGTTGCGGGGCGCCCCAACTGGTGGCAGCCATCACACTGCCTGCATAACTGCCGAACCCCAGCAGAAAAACATCCCCCTTGCCGTACTGCTTCCGTGCCAGTTCCCCGATATTGTACATCCCTTCATCGCTCATGCTGGTGGCCCGGGCATCACCGATATGGGTATTGTGCTCCCATACAATGGCCTTTGAATCGGGACCATGCAATTGCATCAGCCGCTCCAGGGTTTCGGCCATATGGCTGTCGCGGACATTCCAGGATGCTGCACCACCGCCAATCATAGTGCGGTAATATTTTTCAGCATTAACGGTTACCAGCGCATTTTGCTCAGCAGCAAAACGTTCTTCAGCATCGTCCCCCCGGCCGTCCTTTTCCCGCTGAAATTGCTGTAGTAAATGGACCACTTCCTGCTGGCACCGCTGCGGCACTACCTGTGCGGCGTATGCATAAGAGGTTTCATCATCTTTGTAAGGCGCAAAACAACGGAATGCTTTTTCCGCCTGATGGAGTGCCTCTGGGTCATTGGCTGCCAGGTACTGGCGCACCGCCGTAAGCGAATCCCAAAGGCTATATACATCCAGGCCGTAAAACCCGGCCTGGTTTGGCCAGCTCTTTCCTTTGTTATACTGGTGCAACCATTCCGTAAGCCCCGTGATTTCCCAGTTGGCCCACATCCAGGTAGGCCACCGGTCGTAGCCACGAAGTACTGCTTCGGCCGAAGACCCAGCGCCTTCCTTGTGTTTGATATAACGGTTGACGGCATAACAGTCAGGCCAGTCGCCCTCGACACCTATAAAATTGAAGCCGTAATCAGTGATCAGCTTCTTGGTGATATAAGTGCGCCAGGTATAATATTCATGCGTACCGTGCGATGCCTCGCCCAGCATGACCACCCTCGCCCTGCTCATTTTATCAAAAAGTGGATCCAGGTTTTTAAAGCCATCCAGCACCCTGCCTTTCTCGCTAATAACCTGTTGAATTTTCTTTTCCGTTGCACTGAAATATCCTTTGCTCATAACCCTGTGTTTTGCGGGCTGCCCGCTTCCTGCTTTTTCACATACAGTTCGCGTACAGCCACCATGATCAATGCTACCAGTGGCGTAGCTAAAATGATACCCATTACACCCAGGAGGGTGCCCATCAGCAATTGTCCCATCAGGATGAGGGCAGGAGGTATTTCGATCATCTTGTTTTGGATATAGGGTGTGATCAGGTTGCTTTCCAATGCCTGCACCAGCAGGTAAAGGCCTGCAACATACAGTGCAGTGTTGCCTCCCTGCATCATACCTACCAGCACGGCAGGTATCATGGCCACCAATGGCCCTAGGTTGGGCACGAAGTTGAACAAGCCGGCAATGATGGCCAGTGCAATGGCCATGGGCACACCAATGATGGCGAGGCCTACCCAGGTAAGAACCGCCACCACCAGCATGGCAATCAGCTGGCCTTTAAGCCAGTGGCCAAGGGTTGTGTCCATTTCATGGAGCACATGGCGGGCGGTATCCCTGCCTTTTAAAGGTACCAGCCGCACCAGGCCACCAACATAGGTCTTGGGTGAGATGGTAAAAAAGATACCTAAGAAAAGGATGGCATAGAGGTCGCCCAGCACACCAAAGGACCCGGTAAAAAAGCGCTGTGCCGCAGGGGCGTATTTCTGGAGCGACTGGCCGCTTTTTCCCATACCGCCTAGCAGTCTTTTGCCAAGTGGGTTGGCCTCAATTTTCTGCCTTACATTTTCAATTGATGCGGGCAGGGTGTCGCTTAGTTCAGCAATCTGCAATTGCACCCTTGCTCCTATGAACCAGAACACCAGAACAAGGGATGCAATGCTGGCGATGATGGCCAACGCAAGGCTAAGGCCCTGCTTACATCCAGTTTTGCTCCTGATAATGCCAGCCAGCCGAAGGAAGAATATGGACACCAGGATAGCTGTAATGATGAGCAGGAATACGCGGATGGTATCCTTGATGATCCACAGAAGTATTAGGGTAAGGGCTACCATTCCTATGGTGCGCCATACTTTCTGGTCAAAAGCTTTCAGGTCGGGAGCTTGCATGGGCTTTGTTGTTGATGAAGAAAGCTGTTGGTAGGGGTAGCGGGTTCAAATAATTATGCCATTGGACCAAGTAGTATTTAATACAGCCCAGGCAGAAACAGAAGCCTAATTTTGCAAGCATAATATTTCGGTTTTGAAACATCTGTCGGCAGTCAACAAATATTTCTGGAAGTACCGTTTCCGTTTGGTGGTGGGCATATTCTTTATCCTGGTGTCCAACTACTTTGGCATCCTGGCACCCCAGGTTACGGGTTTTATCATCGACTTTGTACAACGTTCACTGCAGCTACCCGGCTACCGCCAGCACGACAATGTTCGGGCATACGATGTACTGGTGCAGCAATTTATCCATTGGGTAGAAGGTTTACAGTATTCAGTGGCAGGTATCGTAGCCATTGTAGGCATCACCATTATCCTCCTGGCCCTGTTGCGTGGTTTGTTTATGTTTTTCATGCGGCAAACCATCATTGTCATGAGCCGCCACATAGAGTACAACCAGAAGAACGAAGTGTTTGGTCACTACCAGCAACTGGATGCAGCCTTTTACAAAGCCAACAGTACCGGTGACCTCATGAGCCGCATGTCGGAAGACGTAAGTAAGGTGCGGATGTACACCGGGCCCGCTGTGATGTACGTCGTAAACCTTGTTTCGGTGATCTGCTTTTGCCTCTATTTTATGTTCCGCCGCGACGTGGCGCTAACCCTGTACGTGCTGGCGCCGCTGCCACTACTGGCCGGCACCATCTATTTTGTCAATACCATCATCCACCGGAAGAGCGAACAGTTGCAGGCCACCCTTTCATCGCTTACCACCAATGCACAACAGAGCTATGCAGGCATCCGGGTAATCAAAAGTTTTGCACAGGAAAGCGCCATGTACCGCTTTTTTGAAGACAATAGCCTCAACTACCGTTCACGTGCAACCGAACTTGCGAAAATCGAAGCCCTATATTTCCCGAGCATGACACTCTTTATTGGTTTGTCAACACTGGTAACCATAATGGTGGGCGGACTGGCTTATATCAATGGCTCCTCCAATATTGGCGTAGACACCATCGTGGAGTTTGTTATTTATATCAATATGCTCACCTTTCCCGTGAGCGCCATCGGTTGGACCGCCTCCATGATCCAGCGGGCGGCAGCATCCCAAAAGCGCCTGAATGAATTCCTGCTGACGCAACCAGCCATTGTACATGAACCAGGCGCGCCAAAGCCTGCCATCAGCGGTGAGATCCGGTTTGAAGGCGTCAACTTTGTTTACCCCAATACCGGCATCCAGGCACTCAAAGATTTTACCCTTCACATAAAGGCAGGCGAGAAGGTAGCTTTTGTTGGCCGCACCGGCAGTGGTAAAACCACGCTTGCCCAGTTGCTGCTCCGCCTTTTCGATCCCACCAGTGGTTCGATACTGTTAGGGAACCAAAATATCCAAAACATCGACCTTGCCCACCTCCGCCGCAATATTGGCTATGTGCCACAGGATGGTTTCCTGTTTAGTGATACGGTAGCCCAGAACATTGCCTTTGGCGAATGGCAGGCCAGCCAGGAAAGGGTAGCAGCAGCAGCTCATACTGCCGTGGTAGATGAGGAGATCAAGGGGTTTGCCAAAGGTTATGAAACCATTGTAGGCGAGCGTGGTGTGACGCTTAGCGGCGGCCAAAAGCAGCGGGTTTCCATTGCCCGGGCATTGCTGAAAGATGCACCCGTGCTGATCCTGGACGATTCGCTCAGCGCTGTAGATACCCGTACAGAAAAGACCATATTGGAAAGGCTGGATCAATACTGGCAGCACAAAACGGCCATCATCATTACCCACCGGATTTTCAGGCACCTGCAGTTTGATAAAATTGTGGTGCTGGACGAAGGACGCATTGCCGAAATTGGCACCCACGAAAGCCTGGTAAACAGGGGCGGTTTATATGCCGAATTGTTTGCACAACAGCAAAAAGGCGATGATGTTGCAAATAATTAAGTGAATTTGGCTGTTTGAAAAACATAATTATATTTGTAAGGAAGCTTTTTTGAGGAATAATCATTGGCCAAAACATTTAATCAACTGTAAAAACAACAACTGTGGCGTACGAGAACAACGACAAGAAAATGGAAAGCATTTACAGCAAACGAATCCGTGCGGGTAAACGCAGAACTTATTTCTTTGATGTACGGGCAACGCGTGGAAACGATTACTACCTCACCATCACCGAAAGCCGCAAACGTTTCAACGACAACGGCTACGATCGCCACAAAATCTTTTTGTACAAAGAGGATTTCAACAAATTCATCAAAGCCCTTACCGAAGCAGTTGATTATGTAAAAACAGACCTTATGCCCGACTTTGATTTCGACGCCTTCAACCACGATGAAGCGTACGAATTGGACGGCGAAGAGCTGGATATGCCTTCCACCACCATCATTTCAGAAGAAATCACCGTTGTGGTAAGCGAAGTGCCGGTAAGCGTTGCACCGGTTGCATCCGCCACCACTTCGGAAGAAGTAGACAAATGGTAACATTACGATAAACAAAAAAGCTTCCCTCACGGAAGCTTTTTTTATGCGCTGTACTTTAAAGGCATGGCGGCTGGTAAGTACCGGCCGCCATGCTCCATTTAGAGGTGATGCAATTTAGCGCATGGCTTTATAGGCATTGATCAGGCCGTTGGTAGAAGCGTCATGGGAGTTGATGGTGTCTTCCGTAACCAACTCGGGCAGGATCTTGGTTGCCAGTTGCTTGCCCAGTTCCACACCCCACTGGTCGAAGCTGTAGATATTCCAGATAACACCCTGAACAAAGATCTTGTGCTCGTACAAGGCAATCAATTGACCAAGAGTATAAGGTGTGATCTTTTTAATCAGGAAGCTGTTGGTAGGACGGTTGCCTTCAAAGATTTTGAAGGGAGCCAGCTTGGCCACATCTTCAGCACTCTTGCCTTGTGCCAGCAATTCCTGCTCTACTTCTTCTTCACCCTTGCCATTCATCAGGGCCTCGGTTTGTGCAAAAAAGTTGGACAACAGCTTCGCATGATGGTCGCCTGTGGGATTGTGGCTTTGCGCAGGCGCAATGAAATCGCAAGGTATGAGTACCGTACCCTGGTGAATCAGTTGGTAGAAAGCATGCTGACCGTTTGTGCCGGGTTCGCCCCAGATAACAGGCCCGGTAGCGTAATCAACAGGCTCACCATTGCGGTCAACACTCTTGCCATTACTTTCCATATTTCCCTGCTGGAAGTAGGCGGCAAAACGATGCAGGTACTGGTCATAAGGGAGAATGGCTTCGCTTTGGGCACCAAAGAAATTAACATACCAGATGCCGATTAACGCCATCAGTACCGGCAGGTTTTCTGCAAAAGCCGTGTTGCGGAAATGGAGGTCGGAAGCGTGTGCACCTTTGAGCAGACCTTCAAAGTTTTCATAACCTATGGTAAGCGCAATGCTCAATCCTATAGCACTCCACAGCGAGTAGCGACCACCAACCCAGTCCCAGAACTGGAACATATTGGCCTTGTCGATACCAAATTTCGTCACTTCTTTTTCGTTGGTGCTGAGTGCCACAAAATGTTTGGCTACATGCGCTGCATCGCCAGCCGATTGGAGGAACCAGTCGCGGGCCGTGAGGGCATTGGTCATGGTTTCCTGCGTAGTAAATGTTTTGGAAGCCACAAGGAATAGGGTTTCTTCGGCATTTACCTTTTTCAGGGTTTCTTCGATATGTGTGGCATCTACGTTGGAAACAAAATAAGGCGTGATGCCTGCTACCCAGTAAGGTTTCAAGGCTTCTGTAACCATCAGGGGACCCAGATCGGAACCGCCAATGCCAATGTTTACAATATAACGGATGGGTTTACCCGTAAATCCTTTCCATGCACCACTGTGCACCTGCTCGCAAAATCCTTTCATTTGCTGCAATACTGCCTGCACCTGGGGCATCACGTCTTCACCTGCCGAGTACATGGGCTGGCCGCTGAAGTTGCGGAGTGCCACATGCAATACAGAACGGCCTTCGGTTTCATTAATGAAATCACCATCAAAAAGGGCAGCAATGCCTTCCTTTAAACCGCACTCATGGGCCAGTGCCACCAGGTGGTCCAGGGTTTCCTGGTTGATGCGGTTTTTGGAGAAATCAGCCAGGATGTCTTCAAAACGGAAACTGAATTGTTCAAAACGTTGGGGATCCTGGGCAAACAGTTCTTTCATTTGAACTGCTTTCATTTGCCCTGCATGTGCCTGCAAAGCCTGCCAGGCCGCAGTGTTGGTGGGATTGGTGCGTGGAAACATTAGTTGCTTGTTTGCTTTATTGCTTAAAGGGCCTTGAAGATACTGATGGTTTGGTTAACCATGGCTTCACTTATGTCCAGGTGGGTTACCAGGCGCACCTGCATGGGTGCAATGGCATAGGCCAGTATTCCTTTTTCTTTGAGTGCAGCTACAATGCCCGAAGCTGTATGCGGTGCAGCCACTTCAAAAATCAGGATATTGGTTTCAACGGGCAGCACCTTAGAAACCCAGGGGAGCTGCTCCAGCGTTTCGCCCAACAGGGAGGCATGGTGATGATCTTCTGCCAGCCTTTCAATATGGTGGTCGAGGGCATAGCTTGCGGCAGCGGCAATAGAACCGGCCTGGCGCATACCGCCACCAAATAGTTTACGCACCCTGCGTGCTTTATGGATGAAATCTTTGGGGCCCAACAGCACACTGCCAACCGGTGCGCCCAAACCTTTGCTGAGGCAAACGGATATGGTGTGAAACTGGGCACCCATTTCCGAGGGGCTTTGGCTTTTTGCAATGAGGGCATTAAAAAGGCGGGCGCCATCCAGGTGCAGGGGCAAACCATTGTCATCGGCCACCTGCCTGATGGCTGCAATATCTTCCAGGTTGTAGCAACTCCCGCCGCCCCTGTTGGAAGTGTTTTCGAGGCTGATAAGTGCCGTGCGGGGTTTGTGCACATCGTCGGGGTTGATGGCTTCGCGCACCATTTGTGCAGTTACCAGTCCCCGGTCGCCCTGTAAAAGCCGGACCGACGCACCTGAATTGGCGGCAATACCCCCCCCTTCGTATTGATATATATGTGCGGTCCAGTCGCAGATCACTTCATCGCCGGGACGGGTATGCACCCGGATGGCAATCTGGTTGGTCATGGTGCCGGAAGGGCAGAAGAGGCCGGCTTCCATTCCAAACATAGCCGCTGAACGTGCCTCCAGGGCATTTACCGAAGGGTCTTCTCCAAAAACATCATCCCCAACAGGGGCAGCATCCATGGCTGCCTTCATACCCGCTGTGGGCCGGGTAACAGTATCGGACCGGTAATCAATCAACATTCCCAAAAATTTGGCCGCAAGATAAAGAAGCATCGCCCAGCTTCAACAGGCTTTTGCCGCTTATGGCTAACTGCCGCCGTTTACCACAAAGGAGCCAGGTAGCCGTAACCTCTTTTAAGGTGTTGCGTCCCATTCATCAATCAACCACTTACCATTTATCCTTTCCAAAAGCCGTTCGTTAGAAAACAATGTACTAAGCTTTGCATAGTACCTATGTTTGTGAAGTAAATAACAAGTACAAGTACTAATACCAACACATATGAGCAAGTTTTTCACCCTTATTGCAGCTGCCGCCTTCTTTGGATCACCGGCTTTTGCGCAAAACCAAGGCGGCCCTGCCACCATCAAAGGTACCGTAGGTGATGCGGGCCAGCGTAAAATTGAAGCTGCTACCATTGCCCTGCTGAAAGGCAAGGACTCTTCGGTGGTAAAATATACCGTTGCTGATGCTGCGGGCAAATTTGCATTCGACAACCTGACTCCCGGCAAATACCTGGTACTGGCTACATCGGCAGGTTTTACCAAAAAATATTCGGAGGCATTTCAACTGGCAGATGGCGCCCGTTACACCTTGCAACCCCTTGTGCTTTCGCCAGCCACCAAGGACATGAGCGGCGTTACGGTTACTGCCCGCAAGCCAATGATCGAACAAAAGATCGATCGTACAATAGTAAACGTAGAAGCATCGGTAACCAACGCGGGTAACAATGCTTTGGAAGTACTGGAAAAAGCACCTGGCGTAACGGTTGATAAGGACGGTAACATCAGCCTGAAAGGAAAAGATGGCGTAATGGTACTGGTGGATGGTCGGCAAACCCAACTGGGTGCCGCAGACCTGGCCAATATGCTGCGCAACATGAATGCCAGTCAACTGGAACAGGTTGAGATCATGACCAATCCACCTGCAAAGTTTGACGCCGCCGGTAATGCAGGCATCATCAACATCAAAACCAAAAAGCTAAAGCAGTTTGGGTTTAATGGTTCGGTTAACCTGGGATACGGTCAGGGCGTACTGCCTAAATACAATGAAGGCCTGAACCTGAACTACCGCAAGGGCAAGGTGAACCTGTTTACCAACCTGAGCCACAATGGCCGGAAGGGTTTCCAGAACCTGGATATCCAACGCAACCTGATCAGCGAAAACTCCAAGGAACTGCTGTACTACTTTGACCAGAAAGCCAAATTCACCAACAGCAATAACTCCTATAATGCCAAGATAGGAGCAGACATTACCCTTTCTTCCAAAACCACCATCGGTGCTGTAATCGGCGGGATGTCCAACCCTGGGGAAGGGTATAGCAATACCACCTCGCATATTTCCGATGGATTGGGCAAGCTGCAGGAAATCACCCGCTCGCATAGCACCGGTTCCAGCACCTTCCGCAACCTGACCACCAACCTGAACCTGCGCCACCAGTTTGACAGCACCGGCCGCGAGCTGACCTTTGACGCCGATTATCTTACCTATAAAAACCGCGACAACCAGGCACTGTTCAACGCTTATGGCAATGCCTTTGGTATCCCCATCCGGAAAGGTGATACCCTTTATACCTACCTGCCCCAGGATATCGATATCTATACCGCCAAAGCCGACTACCTGCAGCCCCTGAAAAAAGGTGCCCGTTTTGAAGCAGGCTTAAAAACAAGTATCGTACGTACCGACAACAATGCCCGATTTGATACCATGAACAATGGCACCCGTGTGTACGATGCAGGCCGGAGCAACCATTTTGTTTACCGCGAAAACATCAATGCTGCTTATGTAAACCTGAGTGGTCCCATCAGCAAAAAATGGAATGGCCAACTGGGCTTGCGTGCCGAACATACCAGTGCCACCGGCAGGCAGCGCACAACGGGCGAATCGTTTACCCGCGATTATGTAAGCCTGTTTCCCACCGCATTTGTACAATACGCCGCCAGCGAAAAGCACAATTTCGGGCTGAACTATGGCCGCCGAATCCGCCGACCCAACTACGAAAGCCTGAATCCTTTTATGGAATACATTGACCGGTATACCTTCCAACAGGGCAATCCCAACCTGAAACCCCAGTTCAGCCACAATATTGAACTGAGCCATACCTACCGCCAGTTTCTGACCACAACGTTCAACTACACCCGCACATCGGATATCATTCAGCAGGTGATCGAGCAAAATGTAGAAGCCAAGGAAACTTTTGTAAAACAGGCCAATATCGCCGATGCACGCCAAATGGGTATTTCGGTAAGCGCCCAGG
The DNA here is from genome assembly GCF_001953305.1 of Cnuella takakiae. GTDB lineage: Bacteria > Bacteroidota > Bacteroidia > Chitinophagales > Chitinophagaceae > Flavisolibacter > Flavisolibacter takakiae. The sequence continues at coordinate 3,196,674 of NZ_MTFE01000010.1, read as the reverse complement.
TGCCCATCCGCAAGTGGTGGACCAGCAGCCTGTATGTAAACGCCAGCGACAATCGCTTTGAAGGAATTGTAGACGGATCGAATGTGGTGGTAAAAGCCAGGATGATCATGCTCAACGGTTCGCAGCAGTTTAAGTTGAGCAAAACATGGAGTGCTGAACTGAGTGGCTTTTATCGCACCCGTGGCCTGGAGGGTGTGATCCTCACCAAACCTGTAGGTGTGCTGAACTTTGGTGTAGGCAAGCAGGTAATGAAAAACAAGGGCAGTGTTCGCCTGAACGTTCGCGATGTGCTGTACACCCAGAAGTTCAAAGCCATTACCCGCTATGGCAATGTGGACGCTGCTTTCCAGGAATACCGCGACAGCAGGGTTGTAAACCTGAGCTTCACCTACCGGTTTACCAAGGGCAAACTCAATGGCGGAGCGCCCAAACGCCGCACCGGCAGCTCAAGCGACGAAGCCGAGCGGGTAGGTTCGGGCAATTAAAAGGAACCCAAACATCACCCAAGGGGTACCAGGCCGCTGGTGCCCCTTGGCTTAAATGCATGTTTTACGGGAGCCAAATAGTATTCCTACCATTTAAAGCATCTTATAACCATTGGTAGTACTACGCTTGTTTCCGGGCCAGTTAAGTTTTACCTTCCATGTACCATCTACACGAGCTTGTAGGATATTTTTTGAAATACCAAGAATTCGAATAAAATTCAAGAAATACAGAAAATAATTGCACGAAATATTTGCACAACCCGAATTTGTTTGTACTTTTTCAAAAATTTTGTGTTTTTCTCATGTGAACTTCGGCCCCGGTCTCTACTGGGGCTTCTTTATTTTCAGCACTATATCAAACCGGTAATTGCCCATACCGCGAACGCTGCGTTTGTTCCCATTTTACGCCCAAAGATTGACCAGAACCAATAAGGCCTACTGCTTTAATTCTTTTGCAAACGTGTAAAATGTTGTAATTCTGCAACCTGAAATTTTCAAATTATGCCATCCTTCGATATCGTTAGCAAAGCTGATTTGCAGCTGCTGGACAACGCTGTAAATGTTACCCGAAAGGAAATCACCAACCGCTTTGATTTTAAAGACGCCCATGTGGTACTGGAGCTGAACAAAAAGGATTCGAAAATCGACGTGGAAAGCGGCAGCGAGATGCAGATCGGTCAAATCATCGATGTACTCATCAGCCGCACCATGAAGCAGGGTATTGATGCCGCAGCTTTGGACACTTCAAAAGATGCCTATACCAGCGGCAAAACGGTTAAAAAGGAAGTGCCTGTACGCAATGGACTTAAGCAGGAAGACGCAAAAAAAATTGTAAAGCTGATCAAGGACAGCGGCATGAAGGTGCAGGCAGCTATTATGGATGATACCGTTCGGGTTACCGCAAAGAAAATCGACGACCTACAGGCAGTTATTCAACTGTGTCGTGGCGCCAACCTGGACCTGCCCCTTCAGTACGTGAATATGCGGAGTTGATTAACAAAAAAGCTTTTGGTGGCATAGGTGGTGCGCCTTAACTTTGCGGCTTCGCAATTTTACCTTGCGGCCAAAAGATAATCGAGTATGTAGGGTGTCCAGCAGGGATATTTGGCATGCTCCCAAACAAATACAACATGAAAAAAGATTTGCATCCTTCAAGCTACCGTTACGTAGTTTTCAAAGACATGAGTAATGGCTATGCTTTCCTGAGCAAGAGCACTGCCCATTCTAAAGAAACCATTCAGTGGGAAGACGGTAACGAATACCCCGTTATCAAATTGGAAATTTCCAGCCAGTCGCACCCCTTCTTCACTGGTAAGAACGTACTGGTGGATACCGCTGGTCGTATCGACAAGTTCAACAAGAAATACGCGAAGAAATAAGGCTACCTGCCTTGATTATAGTAATCCCGCCCTGTGCGGGATTTTTTTATGCCTGCCAGTTGCAGGCGATGGGCTAACTTCCCACCGGGCAAAAAGCCAAAGAGAGACTGGCGCACCAGGGCCTGCCAAGAAGCAGGCAAGCAACAACAACTTTTTCGTTTTTAGCCCAGCTAAACAACCTGTATTAACCCATTTGCCAGCACCAGCCAGGATATGAAAAAGATCGTCTTTACCGAAGAATTCTGCCAGCCCGAAAACCTTTTTCCTTTTACCCTCACCCGCCAGGTGCAGGATATCAGGGTGGGTATATTAACCATTCGCGAGAAGTGGGAACTGGCACTGGGGCTCCCTTCCTTCGATAAATTTGAAGAAGATTATAAAGACCTGGATCGTTCCATGGTACTGGACCAGCAAATAGGGAAGGACATCGTGTACCTCCTGCATGGGAATATTCTGCCAACACCCGGGCTGGTGAAACTGGTGAAGAAACTAAAACCTGGTGAGTGCATTTCGGCGGGCGGAAAGGAAAGCGTAGCCTATTGCATTTCGCGCTCCGAAATTGTGGATGCCAACAAAATCAAAGTGTCCAAAGTGCTGGAACTGGACGAGGAAGTACGGGAGATCTGCTATCCCTGGGACATCTTTCAACTCAATGCATTTGCTATTGGATTGGACTACCGGCTGCTGACTAAAAACAGGCAATCTGCCAGCCTGGATAAAACCAGTACGGTAAGCGGAGCTGCCGGTTTATTTATAGAAAAAGGAGCGTTGGTTAAACATGCCATTATCAACTGCGAGGACGGTCCTGTTTACATTGGGAAAAACGCCCTGGTAATGGAAGGATGCCTGCTTCGCGGCCCCCTTTCCATTGGCGAAAACGCCGTGGTGAAAATGGGCACCAAAATTTACGGCGCCACTACCATTGGCCCGTCCTGCACCGCTGGCGGCGAAATAAAAAACAGCATTTTGTTTGCCAACAGCAATAAGGCCCATGATGGTTACCTGGGCGATTCGGTAATAGGAGCGTGGTGCAACCTGGGTGCGGGCACTACCAATTCCAACCTGAAGAATAATGCATCCTGCGTACAGGTATGGACCCCAAAAGGCGAGCAGACCGTTGGCCTTAAATGTGGCGTGATCATGGGCGACTACTCCCGCACAGCCATCAACACCGCTATCAATACCGGAACGGTAATCGGTGTTTCAGCCAATGTATTTGGACAGGGACTGACGCCTAAATTTATTCCTTCATTCAGTTGGGGCACCGACGGTATCGAACGCTACCGTTATGATAAAGCATTGGAAGATATTGCCAACTGGAAAGCCCTTAAAGGAGGCGCCATTGCTGAAAATGAAAAAATCATCCTGAAGCATATCTTTGACCACTACTGAAATTCGGGATTTTCAAACCATAACCAAGCTTCATGACCCGCTTCGAATACAAAGTGCTGGATGTACCCGCCAAAGGTTTTTTTGGCGGTAAGATCAACTACCAGGAACTGGCCGATAAGCTCAACACGCTGGGAGCCGATGGCTGGGAGTTGGTTAGCAGTACGGATACAAATATGTACGAAGGCGCATCCCGGGGCATCATCCTTATTTTAAAACGACCCATCAATAATTGACACCTTTTATGAGAAAACAAATTGCCGCGGCAAATTGGAAAATGAACCTCTCTTACCAGCAGGCAGCAGGCTTGCTGGACGAACTGTTGGCCCAACAAATTGAATTGGCGCCCAACCAGGAAGTGATCTTTGCCGTTCCCTTTCCTTACCTGGCCATGGCTAAGGAGAAAGTAGCCGGCAAAACCAATTATTTCGTTGCAGCACAAAACTGTTCGGACAAAAAAAGCGGTGCCTATACCGGTGAAACTTCTGTTGAACAATTGCAGTCGATCGGTATCGGGCATATCGTTATCGGTCACAGCGAGCGCCGCGAGTATTATAATGAATCGAATGCCGTGCTGGCCACAAAAGTAGACCTCTGCCTGGCTGCAGGTGTAACCCCGATTTTTTGCTGTGGCGAGCCCCTGCCCATCCGCGAGGCTGAAACCCAGAATGCATTTGTGCAACAGCAACTGGAAGAGTCGCTTTTTCACCTGACTGTCGAACAGGTAAGCAAAGTGGTGATTGCTTACGAACCCATTTGGGCGATCGGTACCGGCAAAACCGCCAGCACCCAGCAGGCTCAGGATATGCAGCAACACCTCCGCAAGGTACTGGCCGATAAGTTTGGTGCCGATGTAGCCGATGGCATCAGTATCCTGTATGGTGGTAGTGTAAAGGCCGCCAATGCCGTTGAAATTTTTGCTTCACCCGATGTTGACGGTGGCCTGGTAGGCGGCGCTTCGCTGCAGGCAGCGGAATTCACCGCCATCATCCAAGCCTTGAAAAAATAAGTACACCGGTTACATACCACCTGATCATAACCCGGAGCAGCCAGGCCTTGTTGCGTTTCCTGGACCTCCGGGTGGTGATCAATGAAAGATCCATATATCCCCTGCTTCAACAGGAAGCATTGTATATTCCTTCCCACCAGCAGGTACTTACCCTCGTGGTCACGGATGGATTTCACATAACACCCCGACTGGAGGTTCCGTTACCTGCAGGAAAAGTTTGCAGGCTGTATGTGGGTTGCCGCATCGACAATGAACAACTCCTCATTGGGCTTTTATCTACCATCCTTTTTTACTGCACCGCACTTTTTTCCGGTTGGCTGTGGGCAAGGGTAATTACCCTGATGCCCCTGTTGTACGGTTTGTACCAGTACTACTTTAGGCGCAGCCAATTTCTTACCGTACGTATACAGCAAGGGTAATCAGCATTAGTAATTGCTTTGGCAAGTACGTTGTAAAAGCCCGCAATCAAAAGGACTTACTGCTCTTTAAACGGTAACATAAACCACCCCTGCACCTTACCTCTTTTGTGCAACCGCTTCCATCGCTCTTTACCCATTTTACTAAAACCTTATAACTTGTACCCTGAACCAACGAATACCAATGCCCCGTTTACTGCTCCTGTTTGCACACCCTGCGCTGGAAAAATCGCGCATACACAAAAGACTGATCAGGGAATTGAAAAGCATCCCACAAGTCACCTTTCATGACCTGTACGAAGCCTATCCCGACTTCAATATTGACATTGCAACCGAACAGCAATTGCTGCTTTCCCACGACATTATCGCTTTCCAACATCCCTTTTACTGGTACAGCGCACCAGCCATCATCAAACAATGGATGGACCTGGTGCTGGAGCATGGCTGGGCCTATGGCAGTGAAGGCAGGATGCTGGAAGGGAAAAAAGCACTGAACATCATTTCAAGCGGAGGTCCCAGGCATGTATATGCGCCGGAAGGACGAAACAGGTTTACCTACCGGCAGTTCCTGGCCCCATTTGAGCAAAGCGTGCGGCTTTGCAAAATGGATTACCTGCCGCCCTTCGTTGTACCCGGTACCCACAGGATGGAGCAACAGGATCTCGAAACCTTTGCTGCACTGTACCGGCAGGCATTGATCCTGCTCACTGCAGGAAATGCACCAACCGACCCCGGTGCCGAACTGCTGAACGACCAGTTAACCTCTTCAGGCATCTTAACCCACTAAGCCATGGACCAACAAACATTTTTAACCCAGGCAATGATTTTCCTGGCTGCTGCAGTAATCATGGTTCCTATTGCCAAACGTTTGGGTTTGGGATCGGTACTGGGTTACCTGCTGGCAGGTATTATCATCGGTCCGGCAGTATTGGGATTGATCCACAATGATAGCGGCGATATCATGCACGCAGCCGAATTTGGCGTGGTGATGATGTTGTTCCTTATAGGCCTGGAGCTGGAACCCGCTTTGCTGTGGCGGTTGCGCAAATCCATCATTGGCCTTGGTGGTTTGCAGGTTTTGCTATCCGCAGTAATCATCGCAGGTATCAGTTTTGGTTTGGGTTTGCCCTGGCAGCAAGCTGTTGCTTTGGGCCTGATACTTTCGCTTTCCTCTACGGCCATTGTCTTGCAAACCTTACAGGAAAAAGGGCTGATGCAACAACCTGTTGGCAGGCATTCTTTTTCGGTTTTGCTCTTCCAGGATATCGCAGTCATTCCAATGCTGGCATTGTTCCCGCTTTTACAAAACCTCCCGCTGGGTGACGCTACCGGCGATGAACACAGCACCCTTGTAGATGGATTACCGGCATGGCTCCAAACCCTTGTGGTTTTAGGGTCTGTTGCCCTGATTATTGGTGCAGGTCGCTTTGTGGTGCGCCCCTTATTGCGGCTGGTAGCCAAAACAAGACAGCGGGAAGTATTTACCGCCACGGCTTTGTTGCTGGTAATTGGCATTGCAGTATTGATGATGCAGGTAGGATTGAGCCCGGCACTGGGCACGTTCCTGGCCGGTGTTGTTTTGGCCAACAGTGAATACCGCCACGAACTGGAAAGTGACCTGGAGCCCTTCAAGGGTTTGTTATTGGGGCTATTCTTTATAGCCGTTGGTGCTTCTATCAATTTTACGCTCGTGGCAGCACAACCCCTTATTATTGGCGGGCTGGTGCTGGGCGTAATGGCAGCAAAAGCGGTGGTGTTATACCTGCTTGGCCGCAGTGCAAAACTATCCCTGAACGACCGGTTCCTTTTTGCTTTTGGCCTTAGCCAGGTAGGTGAGTTTGCTTTTGTGCTGCTCACTTTTACCAACCAGCATGGCATCTTGCCGCAGGAACTCACCAGCCTGATGGTAGCTGTTGTAGCACTAAGCATGGCACTAACGCCTTTGGCGCTTTTGGTTCATGAGCACCTGCTTGCAAAAAGACTGCAACCAGCAAATGCATCTGCCAGGCAGCAGGATGATGCCATCGATGAACACAACCAGGTGATCATTGCAGGCTTCGGACATTTTGGGAATACCGTTGGACGCTTTTTAAGGGCACACAAAATTGGCCTGACCATCCTCGACAACGATGCTGACCGGGTGGAGTTGCTGCGCCGTATGGGTTTTAAAGTATACTACGGCGATGCGTCGCGTCATGAATTGCTGGCTGCTGCCGGTGCCGAAAGTGCAAAATTGATCATCATCTGCCTGGAGCCTTCCGAAAAAAGGCTCGAACTGATTGAAACAATCAAAAAGCATTTTCCCAACCTCCGGATGCTGGTAAGGGCCAGCAATCGCTACGATGCCTACGACCTGATGAATGCAGGTATGCTCCACATTTACCGGGAAACGATGGATACTTCCCTTCGTGTGGGTGTAGATGCGATGCGCTTCCTTGGGTTCAGGGCTTATACCGCCCAGCGTGCCGCCAGTTTGTTTTTTAAAAAAGACGAAGCCAACCTGCGTAAACTTTCTGCCATCCGCGATGAAGAGGAATACATTCTTTCTGCCCGGGAGAAAATAGAGGAACTGGAAAAACTTTTGCAAACAGATATGGTGCAAAACATGCAGGATATAGAAAGGGGCTGGGATGAAGAAAGCCTGATAGATGCAGCACACCGTGCTTCAGATGCGACTGTTCAACCCTAGTTGAAAGTGCGAAAGAAGGGTATACAACAAGAGATTGCTAAAAGCCTTACTGTTAGAAAGAGGAACCTTTGTTTTGCAAGTAGGTTGTTTTACAAAATGCTATTGCAAACTTCCAACAAGTAGCCTTTCATTTACCCTTATTTTTTCTTCAGCTAGGCGGAGCTCCGCCACCAAAAAATCAGGTCCGGCAAGCTGCTGTTAATTATAAAACAAGCGGCGGGCACTCCCCTTATTTTCGTAGCTTTGCCCGTTCTTAAAAGCGCATAAACAGCTACATGAAGCATATCCGGAATTTTTGCATCATTGCCCATATCGACCATGGTAAGAGTACCCTGGCCGACCGATTGTTGCAATCCACCAACACCATTTCCGAAAGGCAGATGATGGACCAGGTGCTTGACGATATGGACCTGGAAAGAGAAAAAGGGATCACCATTAAGAGTCACGCCATCCAGATCAACCATATCCACAAGGGGGAACAATATACCCTCAACCTTATTGATACGCCTGGCCACGTTGACTTCAGCTATGAAGTGAGCCGGGCTCTTGCTGCCTGTGAGGGCGCACTGCTGCTGGTAGATGCCGCACAGGGCATCCAGGCACAAACCATTTCAAACCTTTACCTGGCCATCGAAAATGATCTGGAGATCATTCCTGTAATCAACAAGATTGACATGGACGGTGCCATGATTGAAGAGGTAAAGGACCAGATTATCGATCTTATTGGTTGCAAACCCGAAGATATCCTTTTAGCTTCAGGCCGTACCGGCCTGGGCATTGAAGGCATCCTGGAAGCCATTGTGGAGCGTATTCCTGCCCCGAAAGGCAATCCTACCGATCCGTTGCAGGCCCTGGTATTTGATTCGGTTTTCAATTCTTTCCGTGGTATTATCGTTTACTTCCGTGTATTGAACGGCACCCTCCGTAAAGGTGATAAAGTACAATTTGTTTCTACCGGCCAGGTGTATGATGCTGATGAAATTGGCATTTTGAAACTTGGTCTTGAAGTAAAGAAAGAAGTAGGTGCAGGCGATGTAGGTTACCTCATCACTGGTATTAAAAACGCCAAGGAAGTAAAAGTAGGTGATACCATCACCAATGCATTGAACCCCACCAAGGAGCCCATCACAGGTTTCCAGGAGGTAAAGCCAATGGTGTTTGCGGGTATCTTCCCGGTAAACACCGATGAATTTGAGGAACTGCGCGACTGCATGGAAAAGCTCCAGCTGAACGATGCTTCCCTCACTTTCGAACTGGAAACTTCCCAGGCACTTGGCTTTGGTTTCCGATGCGGTTTCCTTGGATTGCTGCATATGGAAATCATCCAGGAGCGCCTGGAGCGGGAGTTCAACCAAACCGTAATTACTACGGTACCCAACGTAAGCTTTATCGCTTATACCACTAAGGGCGAAAAGGTGATTGTAAACAACCCTGCCGAAATGCCGGATCCTGTGCGGACAGACCGCATTGAAGAACCATTTATCAGGGCCCAGATCATAACCAAGCCAGATTATATTGGCAATATCATGACCCTTTGCCTGGGTAAACGTGGTATTCTGATCAACCAAAGCTATCTTACCCCAAGCCGCGTTGAGTTGATTTTTGAAATGCCACTCACTGAAATCGTATTTGATTTTTACGATAAGCTGAAAAGCCAGACCCGGGGATATGCTTCTTTCGATTATAACCCCATTGGTTACCGCGATGCAGATATCGTGAAGATGGATATCCTGCTGAACAACGAAAAGGTAGATGCCCTCAGTGCGTTGATTCACCGCAGCCGCGCTCATGAATTTGGCCGCAAGCTGTGCGAAAAACTGAAAGAGTTGTTGCCCCGTCAGCAGTTCCAGATTGCGATCCAGGCTGCCATTGGCGCCAAGATCGTTGCCAGGGAAAACATTTCCGCCATGCGTAAAGACGTTACCGCCAAATGTTATGGTGGTGATATCAGCCGTAAACGCAAACTGCTGGAAAAGCAGAAAGAAGGTAAGAAGCGGATGCGCCAGATCGGTAACGTTGAAGTACCACAGGAGGCCTTCCTCGCTGTACTGAAGTTGGATGATTAGAATTATCTAGTATACCATAAACAACAAAGGCCAGGAGTGATCCTGGCCTTTGTTGTTTATGGTAGTTGCAGTGTTTTCGACCGTTTTAGCCTTTTAAAACTATAGCGAAGTAGAGGTTGCTCTTTGGAAACAGTAAGATGCGTACAATAAGCTTTTTACAATTAGGCATTTAAAACAAGCGTTCACTATGCTCCAATCACTAATCGCCAATACCCAATATCTATTAACGAAGCAGGTTACTGCTTCCCTTTCCTTACCTTATTTTTCTCCGACTGCTGCTGCAATTTGGCATCGTTGCGGTTACCGCCGGCATCAAGGATTGGATCGGGAACCGGTGCCTGCCCATCCAGTAGCTTTTCGGTAAATACTTTATTGATGTGCACCCATTTTCCATTTTCCCATTTAAACCCTTCATAGTCGCCATCCGGAATAAAGGTGTAGGGTTTATCATCCTCTTCCGACTCTGAAACAAGGTGATCTACCAGGATGACATTCAGGTCGGGGTCGTAGTTCACCAATGCGCTTGCTTCTTTTTTGTATTCAATGCTGTACCGTTGCTGGGGCGCCCGCTTGGCACTGTCGCGTTCAAAACTGAATGGTGCACCGCCAAAAACAGGCATGCCCTTTTCATCGAGGTGCATTACATCAATCCACTTCTTATTGGAGCGTACATTGTTGTCGTCAAAACCAAACAAGGTATAATAAGGCTTACCGTTGTGCGCTGTTTTAATGATGTTGTAATACACCGCACCAATCCAATTGTCTTTAGTCCGGAGCGAATCGTGTGGCTTTTCAGTAAACTCAGAGTAGTCGCGCAAGGGCACCAACTTCAGCGATCCATCGGGAGTACGGAATTGAATGGCTGCCCGCTGACGCGAATAGAAATCATCAAAAGAAAGGGTCCAGCTGAAAATGCGGAAACTGCTATCCGGTGCATAAACTTTCCCGATACCCTGCACGGAATCGAAAGGATAGAAAAATGAATGCTTAACCTGCAGGCTCCGGATAAGGGTCCGGACAAAAAGGCTGTCGTTACGCATCCGGCCAGCAGTGAGCGAGTCAACGATCAGGCTTTTGGCAAGGGTTTTCAGGCTGTCTTCTTTAGCACGAAGCACCTGCCTTTGTTGGGCCGACAAAGCTGGCTGTGCCTCCACCTGCAAAGCGGCAGCAAAAAAACTGAATATAAAAAGGAGTTTGCGGATCATAGGCTTGAAACGGATAACGAAGTTGGGATATTATGTTCAAAGGTTATCCTAAGATTAGCGGCACCGATTAGTACACCAGTGTAGGGTTAAGGCGAGGAAGCGCAGCTACCCTGGAAAACTAGCTTTTTACGGAAACTGCAGCCAAGTCTATGATAGCCTGTACCATCCGCTCCCAGGAATACTTTTGCTTTTCCTCTTTGATAAAAGGAGCAAAATGATCAGCACCCAACGCATAAAACCGAAGCAAGCCATCAGCAATTGCCTTTGGTTCAGGTGCTGTCACCAACCCAACCTTTTCATGGGGCACAAGGTCGGGCAGCCCCCCTACATTGGTCACCACCATCGGCTTTTCAAAATGATAGGCGAGTGGTGTAACGCCACTTTGGGTAGCGTTGCGGTAAGGTTGTACCACGCAATCGGCGGCACACAAATAATATTTCACCGCTTCATCAGGAATAAAATCATTGTGGAGCAACACCCTTTCCTGCAATTGAAGCCGTAGGATCTGCTCACGGTAGGGGGCTTCCTCTTCGTAAAACTCACCGGCAATCAGCAGGCGGATACCGGCAGCTTTTACCCGTTCATCTGCCATAGCTTCCAACAGCAGGTCAAGCCCCTTGTATTTCCTGATAAAGCCAAAAAACAGGACCAGCTTGTCGCTTGGTGGAATAGAAAGATGTGCACGGGCTTCCTTTTTGCCCACAGGTGCGCCAAAATGGTCGTATAAAGGGTGGGGCAGGAGGGTTACCGGCTTGGTGGTATTGAACTGTAGCAGGTCCTTGCGCACCTTTTCGCTCATCACCAGAAAAGCAGCACAGGCTTGAAACAAGTAGCGGGTAAAAGGACCATCTCCCGGACGCTTTTCGTGGGGCAGCACATTATCAGCCAGGCATACCACGCGGGTCTTTTTGTTGCGGGTAGCCAATCTCAAGATACTTCCCAAGGCAGGCGCCATGAGGGGCAACCAGAAACGAACCAGAATAATATCAGGTTTTTGTGCAGCAATCCATTGTGCCGTGCGCACCCAATTGAGCGGATTGAGCGAATGTACCAGTGGCTTTATATCAACACCTACAGGTGCCGGGCTTTTGCTGTATTGTGTTTTGCCCGGAAAAAGAAATTCCGGGTACTGGTATTTGAACGAAACGATGGTACAGCTATGCCCTTCAGCCGTGAAGGCTTTTGCCAGCCTTTCGTTGAAAGCGGCAATGCCACCACGCAAAGGGTGCGCAGGTCCCAGGATGATAATACGCTTGCTCACAACCCGGTCTTTTCTTCAATCAGGTAAGTATTACGGCCGGGTGCATTACGGGTTACCAGCTCGGAGATAAAGCCTGCCAGGAAAAGCTGCATTCCAATCACCAGGGAAGTGAGTGCCAGGTAAAATGCAGGTCGGTTGGTTACCCACACTTCATCATTGAAAATTTTTGCAATGATGAGGTACAGTGCGCTGAAAAAACCAACCAGGAAAAACAGGGTACCCCATAGGCCGAAAAAATGCATTGGCCTTTTGGAAAACTTGCCTACAAAGGTGATGGAAAGCAGGTCGAGGAAACCGTTTACAAAACGCTCCCAGCCAAACTTGGTTATACCGTACTTCCGGGCACGGTGCTCCACCACTTTTTCACCAATTTTCCGGAAGCCCGCCCATTTAGCCAACACTGGTATATAGCGGTGCATTTCGCCATACACTTCAATGCTTTTTACCACCTTTTTGCGGTAAGCCTTCAGTCCGCAGTTGAAATCATGAAGGTGTATTTTAGAAACCTTGCGGGTAACTGCATTGAAGAATTTGGAAGGGATATTTTTCGTCAGGGTATTATCGTAACGCTTCTTCTTCCAGCCACTCACGAGGTCGTAGCGCTCCACCATGATCATGTAGTACAGCGCGGGTATTTCATCAGGCGAGTCCTGCAGGTCGGCGTCCATGGTAATCACCACATCGCCCTGTGCAGCCTTGAAGCCCTCATTGAGGGCAGCCGATTTGCCATAATTGCGCTGGAAACGGATGCCTTTTACGGCAGCGTCTTCAACACGCAGGCGTTGCACCACTTCCCACGAGTCATCGGTACTGCCATCATCCACCAGGATCACTTCATAGCTATACTGGTGGGCACACACACGGCGTATCCAGGCACAAAGTTCGGGCAGCGACTCTTCTTCGTTGAAAAGCGGAACGACGATTGATAAATCCATTAGTGCGTTTCTTGGATAAAAGGATTGTTGGGTTGCTTTTTTGTTGCGGCAGCGCCAATCAGGGAACCAATGGCACCCAGGATGATCATGAAGATCATGGAACCACCCACAATGCCTACCCAAAAGAACTTTCTGGAAATTTCAATAGCCTGGTCGATCTGCTCTTCGGTGAGTTTGGGATTGTCCTCCATCTGCTGGCGGGCCATTTCAAAACTCTTTTCCTTCAGGTCGGGAAAAAGCAGCAGGAAGATCACCGAAAAAGCAATGGAGATAATCGTAAATACAGCCGTTGATTTAAAACCATAGGCAAAGAGGTTTCCAAAACTCAGGGTGTAGTTGTTGGCTTTGCCATAAGCGCGTATCAGCAGGAGCAGGCCAAGGATAATTACCACCGGTTGGATGAGCCCTGCACCGGGGTTATTGGACAAATTCATGAACTGGATAATGGTAGATGCCACCACCAGGATACCTGCGATGATCAATCCTCCCTGAACATGGGTAATTGGTTTTTGTTCTTGCATGAATTTTATTTATTTAAAATGATTTGTCCCTTGTTGATAATGCCCGCGATTTTACCCTTAAGGCTCTGGCCATGAAAAGGGGTGTTTACCGATTTGGAGCGGGTGTCCGATACGTTTACCTGCCATACTGCATCCATCTGAAACAGGGTTAGGGAAGCAGGTGCGTTTTCGGTTATGCCAGCACGTTGCAGTCCAAATATCTCCCTTGCGTTGGTGCTGAAAAGCTCCGCGAGCCTTGTTGCAGTAATATCAGGAACAGCAGTACGCACAACTCCAAATGCGGTTTCTAGGCTGGTCATACCATTGCGGGCATATTCAAACTCCACGATCTTGCTATCCTTTTCGTGGGGTTGGTGATGCGAAGCAATACAATCGATACTTCCATCCAATACACCCTGGCGCAATGCATCCCGGTCGGCAGCGCTCCGTATGGGCGGGTTAACCTTTAGGTTGGTATCATAACCCTGCAGGTCCTCTTCGGTAAAATAAAGATGGTACGGCGTGACGGAACAGGTTACTGCAAGACCTTCTTCTTTTGCCTTGCGAACCAGGTGGAGGCTTTTGGCGGTACTGATACCGGTAAAATGAATTTTACCACCAGTATACCTTACCAGTTTAATATCGCGGCTGATCATCAGTTCTTCAGCAATGGCGGGTTTGCCTGCAAGTCCCATTTGGGTAGACACCACGCTTTCATTCATCAGGCCATGTGCAGATATGGATTTATCATCCGGCACCTGAATCAAAACTGCATCAATAGCTTTAAGGTATTGCAACGCTTTCAACAGGATGCCCGAGGGTTGTATGGCGCTGGTGCCATCGCCAAAAGCGAGGGCGCCGCTGTTGCGCATATCATACATTTCAGAAAGCTCTTTGCCCTCAATATTTTTGGTTACAGCTCCTATGGGATGCACAGACACCGGCAGGAATCGGGCGCCCTGTACCAGGTACTCTACCGCTGCACGATTGTGCACGGCGGGTTGGGTATTGGGCAGGGAAAAGATATCGGTGTACCCACCAGCGGCCGCCGCAGCAGCACCTGTTTGCAGGGTTTCCTTGTGTTCATAACCCGGGTCGCAAAGACTGGTGAAGATATCAGTAAAACCCGTAGACACGCAAAGACCGGGTAAATCAACGATTGTTGCATTGCTGATTGCAAGATCATTTCCAATAGCCTGGATGATGCCATCACGAATGTGAAGGTCGGTATGTTGCTGGTGAAAAACGGATGCAGGATCCAGAATAAGGGCCTGCCGGAGCAAAATATTCATTAAGGGGCGAAGTTAAGGTATGGCAGCATTCCTTGCACCCAATGAAACCGGGCATTTACTAACTACTGCAATAGGCAAGCATGGTAGCAGCTACTTTTTTGATGCCGCCGAGGTCGGTTGGTTTTACAAGGTAAGCCTTGGCACCTTCCTGCAGGCAGCATTGAACGTAATGTGGTGCATTGGAAGTACTCCATACCAATTTGGTCACGCCATCATATCGTTCATCATTTTTCAGATAGGATAAAATTTGTTGCCCGTTAATTTTAGGCAAGTTATAATCCAGAATGATTAGGCTGGGAAAGGAAGTGACCGTTACTGAACTCAGGTACTCAATTGCCTTTTCTCCAGAATCGGCTACATGAACATTCAATTCGGGATCCAATTCATGCAGCGCTTCAATCAGGAACTCCTGGTCGTCAATATCATCTTCCGCGAGTAACACATATCGGCCAGAAAATCCAGTCATATAGCTCGACTTTGTAGGGAATGAGGAAACTTATAAAGACCGAAGGTAAACTTCTTAAAACAATAATAGAAGAGTTTACATATTCGTAACAGGTATAAAAAGGCGGTAATCATCCAATTTTTGTACAGAATAGCTTCGGGTTCATTTACAAAAAGAAGGAGCTTAAAGCAGAGCAAGAAAACAAGATCCAACTGATGTTAAAATCACAAAAGCTCCGGCGCATGCAGGAGCTTTTGTAAAGGACAAGGTCGAAGTCGGGATGACTGGATTCGAACCAGCGGCCTCTTCGTCCCGAACGAAGCGCGCTACCGGGCTGCGCTACATCCCGAATGCCAACAAGCGAGGCAGTACAAACTTATTTACAATCAACAATTATCCAAAAATTTTTGCGCATGGAAATGGGCATGGGTACAAACAAAAACCTCCGACACTTCTGTCGGAGGTCCTGTGTTCGTCGGGACGACTAGATTCGAACTAGCGACCCCTTGCACCCCATGCAAGTGCGCTACCGGGCTGCGCTACGTCCCGAACTTTTACTCAATCACCTCATTATCATTCGCTTCGGGAGTGCAAATATAATGGGCTTTTTCATTTTCCACCAAAACATTTTTTTTCTTTGCACCAGAAAATGACTGAAGCTAGAAAAAACCGAATTGAGACAGTGTTGGCACACCGCCAGCCCGATTTTACCGTGGTACTGGAAAATGTATTTGATGTGCACAATGTTTCAGCCATCATGCGCACCTGCGATGCCATCGGTATCCAGGAAATTTTTGTAATTAACGACCGCGAACCTCCGCCGGGCAGGTGGGGATTTCGCAGCAGCGGTGGTGCCTACAAATGGATCACGGCACACCAGTTTACCGATGTGCAATCCTGTATGTCGGTTGTGCGTAGCCGTTACCAGCAGGTATTTACCACGCATCTTTCCTCTGATGTGGTTTCGCTTTATGAAATGAACCTCACCGGGAGCATTGCGCTGGTATTTGGCAACGAACAAAAAGGTGTAAGCGAAACCCTGCGGGGAATGGCGGATGGCAATTTTATCATCCCGCAAATGGGTATGATTCGCAGCCTGAATATCAGTGTTGCCTGTGCCATTGCCCTTTATGAAGGATACCGTCAGAAGGCAGCGGCAGGACATTACGATATGCCAAAACTACCCCCAACACAAATAGATCAATTGCGGTCTGACTGGTATGCTTATTCAGCGGAATAAGGTGCTTCGGGGCCGGAAGTAGTAACCGACTGTGGCGAAAGGGCAAGCGATGCCTGTTGCTTCTGTTGCTGCAGGTAAGCCAGCGTAACGTTAAGCTCAAACCCCAGCAACACAACCAGCGCATTGGCGTAAATCAAGACCATCAGGATAAAGACAGCAGAGATGGAGCCGTACAGCTTGTTGTAATTGCTGAAATTGTTGACATAAAAGGTCACCAATATCGTGGCGATGATTACCAGCGTGGTAGCGAATACGGCACCAGGCGTAAAGAAAGGCCATTTGATTTTTAATGCCGGCCCATGCCGGTACATAAAGGAGATTACAAAATAAATCAATCCCAAAAGGATCACCCAACGCAGGTTTTCGATGAGTATGCGCACGCCCTTGTTTTCAATTCCCAACCAGTGCAGTACAGCACCTTGTGCCACCAGCAACAGCACGGAAAGAAAGACCAGGGAAAAGGTGATGAGGGTAAGCTTCAGGGCAGTTTGCCGCATCTGCAAGCCAGTTCTTTTGAAAAAACCTTCATAGCCTTCATCGAAGGAGCGAAGAATGCCCATCATGGCGTTGGATGAGAAAAACACCGCAAGCAACAGACCAAAAGAAAGGAGTTCATTGCGGGGTCGTTTCAAAAAATCATCAAGAAAACCAATGATTACAGAGTTGTTCCGCTCGCCGGGCACGATATCCCTGATCACGCGGTACAGTTCCAGAATAAACTGGTTGGAAATCGGCAATAGGGGCACCAGGGTGAAAACAAAGATCATGGTAGGCGGAATGGCCATGAACACGTTGAAGGAAATGGCCGCCGCTCTTTCCACCAGGTTGGCCCGCTCTAGTTGCTTCACAAACGCAGGTCCAACGGAGTGCAGCGAATGCCCCGAAAAGCCCGGAATAAATACGGCCTTGCTCCGGCGTATGATTCCTCTTACAGGTGCCGAAGTGGTGAGGCGTCGTTTTAAATTTTCTCTGTGGGGCATTCTTTGCTTCCTGCTTATTGCTTTTGCGCCATCAGGCGGTTAAGGGCTTCCTGGTACAGCCTGGCTTTTCCCTGGTGTTCGGCATAAGTGGCACTAAACACATGGGTGCCATTGAAGGCGGGACTGGCAACGAAGTATACGTAATTGGTTTGCGGTGCATCCAGTACTGCGTCGATGGTTTTCTTTTGCGGCGTACAGATAGGACCAGGCGGCAACCCGCGGTTGCGGTAGGTATTGTATGGCGATACAACCGCCAGGTGTTTTTCGTAAATACGCTTTAAACTAAAATCCTGCAAAGCATATTTAACGGTCGGATCGGCTTGCAGGGGCATGCCTGTTTTCAGCCGGTTCATATAAACGGAGGCAATGGTGTCTTTTTCTGAAAGGGCATTGCTTTCCTCGTCTACAATGGAGGCAATAATGGCCACCTGCAAGGGCGTAAAGCCTTTAGCTTCAGCCTTAGCCTTGCGCTCGGCGGTCCAAAAGTTACGGGATGCATCTGCCAGCTTTTGAAAGATCTTTTCGGGGTCGCTGTTCCAGAAATAAGTATAGGTATCCGGCAGCACATAGGCCATGGCCTCATCTGCGCTGATCTGCCGCTTGTTTTTAAAAGCTTCACTTTGCAGGTAAGCCATCATCTGCGCCGAGTCGGTTTCAAATTTGCGGCCTACCAGCCGGGCAAAGTCCTGCGGCGTACGCAGCTTGGTGATCACCAGGTTTACAGGCGCCTGTTGTCCATTGCGGAGCATCCGTACCACACTTAACAGGCTGGTGCCTTTTTTTATTTCATATCGGCCGGGTTTTACTTTTTCCCAATAGCCCATGCGGCTGGCCAGCCAGTTAAAAACACCTTCGCTTTTCAGCAGTTCATTTTTTTGGAGAGAATCCATCACCGCCTTTTCGTTTGCGGCAGGCGTTGCAATATAGAGGTACTTTTTGCTGTCGCTAAATGCCGTAGCTGGCCCCAAAAAAATCCAGGCGCCAACAAGAACCATAACCAACAACAAGGCAGCTACAAGGAGAACAGTTTTTTTCATACCGGAGCGTATCGAATCATGAAAATAAAAAACCCTGCCCGGTTGGGGCAGGGCGCGCTCAATATCGTAAGAACTTATTTACCAGAGTCGGCTGCAGGCGCTGTCTGCTGGGGAGCAGGCAGGGCAGTAGCGTTGGGAGTAGTGCCCTGGCGCATGGGCAGGGTACCGGTACCTACATTCTCCAGGCGATCCTGAACGGCAGCGCCGCCAGAAATGAAGAAGGTAGAAGTGATGCACAAAACAGCAATAACTGCAGCGAAGATCCAGGTGCCTTTTTCCAGCACATCGGTAGTTTGTTTAACACCCATGAACTGATTGCTGAAACCGGCAACATTTCCGGCAAGGCCACCGCCCTTGGGATTTTGCACCAAAACAACCAGGGCCAGCACCACACAAGCAAGAATAATGAGAATGAGAAAGAGGACGGTCATATACGGTTATTGCTTTAGATTTTCAAGTTTCGCGGCAAAATAAGCTTTTTTGGATGGATGTAGCAAACTTAATTTCTTATAGATTTCCGTGGCCTTTGCCGGCTGGCCCTGTTTGATCCATATTTCTGCCATGGTTTCAGTAACAATATCGGAGCTGTTTACCGAGTGCGCCGCCATCGTCTCCACCCTTGCTTCGGCTTGCGGATCCATATTCTTGGCATGTTCGCTGGCAGGCAGTTTTTTCATGGTTTTCAGCCAGGCGGTAAAACTCATCAGCTGTTTGCCAAACTTATCTTTGGGCAGGTCGGCCTGCGAAAGCTTGATCCCTTGAGAGGCAAAATAATCTACCGTATGGAAAGGCTCAAATGCCAGCGCATCAGCAGAGGGTTCGGCATTCAGCTTTGGCAGTACAGGTAATGCAAAAGGCTTTTCTGCTGCAACAGGTTCCGCTTCAGGTGCTGGTGCCGGCTCCAGGATTTCAGTTGCAATGGCCTCGTCTTCCGTTTCATTTTCAGGCGCCACTAATATGCTGGGTTCCTCCTCCAATATTTCAGGAACAGCTTGGGTTGGTTCAAATTCTGGTGCCAGCAAAAATGCTTCGAAAGCAGCCGGCTGGTGGAAATACAGTGCTGCCTTTTGTACCTGGCGCTGGTAGCGGGTTGGGTTGGTTTCCTGCAACTTTTTGGTTAACAGGAATTGTGCAGCAGCAAAATAGGGGTTGGCAGCAGCATACTGCTCCAGTTCATCGAGGGTACAGAAGGCAAAATCTTTTTGAAAAACCTGTTGGGCTATCAGATCAAAGCGGCTGCTCATGTAGGCAAAGTAATGAAAAGTTGGGCAGGCGGTATGGACTTCCTATTTATGCAAACAGTGTTGTATAAATTGCGGATGCCCGATGACCGATAATGATAAAATCCTGAAAGGGGATCAAAATACAGTAAGGCTTACCAGTTGGAGAACATGCGGTTGAACATATCATCAGTGAGGTTGCGCAACATTTCGTCCAGCAACTGGTTTTCGGCATTCTGCAGGGAAAGCTGGGCATCGAAATCAAAATTGCGGCTCACGCTAAACTCCTGGCTGGTATTGTTGAGACGATTCAAAACGGTCATTTGAATTCCCACCGTCAAACGGTTGGTAACAGCACCCTGTCTTTGTCCGCCGGTACCACCCGATTGGTTGGAAGAGATGGCTGAAGTGCTTACATCATACTGGGTGATGGTGGCGTTTATATCCCAATGTGCATTATCGTTTTGGGTTTGCTGCAGCCTAGTTTGGTTCACAATTTTTTGCCGGAGCCTTTCGGTAAGCTGCGGACTCAACTGCGGGTTTACATAACGGGCTTTGTTTTCAATGAAGTTCACCCGCACAGATTTAACACTGTCGGGAATGGAAACATCGGCAAAGGAATACACCCCACAACCTGTATTAAGCGTGGTAAGCAAGGTGGCAAAAAAGATGGCCACTAAAATCAGGATGCTTTGCTTTTGTTTCATTTCAGCGGGTTGTTTATCATACGGCAAATTAGTTTGAACCAGGCGAAAAGGATTGCTAAAGAAGGTCAAACCTTACAGGAGCAATTGCTATTCATCAATATTGTACTCTTTCAGCTTGCGGTAAAGGGTACGCTCGCTGATACCCAGGTCTAGGGCGGCATCCTTGCGTTTGCCTTTATGCTTTTTCAATGCCTTGACGATCAGCTCTTTTTCCTTGTCCATGATGTTGAGGCTTTCTTCCACTTCTACATGGTCGTGTATATCGCCGTTGTTCAGGATCACGGGCGCCGATTGCTGCGGCTGGTGCACAATCATCTGCTGGTTAAAATCGTGTGGCATAAAAGCCTGCTGCTGCGGAAAGGATTGCGCCTGCAACTGCGCCATTTCGGCCATCATTGCCGGGTTTTGCTGCACCACACCCGGATTTTGGGTCACTTCAAAAAAGAGGCGCTTCAACTCCGTAACATCCTTTTTCATATCGAAGAAAAGTTTGTACAGGATCTCCCTTTCATTGGCAAACTCGTTGGGCGGGCTGCCACCGCTGTTGGCCGCCAGCACGGGCAGGCGGTTGCCATTATTTGCGGGTAAAAAGCGTTCCAGTTCCCGGATGTTCACCTGTTTATCAGATGCCAGAACAGAGATCTGCTCGGCAAGGTTTTTCAGTTCGCGCACATTACCCGGGAAGGTATAATTCACCAGCTTTTGCCGGGCATCATCGTCCAGCTGCACCGGTGTGGTGCGGTAGCGCTCCGCAAAATCAACCACGAACTTGCGGAACAGCAGGGGTATATCTTCCTTACGGTCACGAAGCGAAGGCACACGGATGGGCACGGTACTCAGTCGATAATACAGGTCTTCGCGAAACTTACCTGCGTCCACTTGTTGCAAAAGGTCGCGGTTGGTAGCTGCAATTACCCGCACATCGGTCTTTTGCACCTTGGAAGAACCCACGCGAATAAATTCGCCGGTTTCCAGAACCCGCAGCAAACGTGCCTGAGTACCCAAGGGCATTTCGCCAATTTCATCCAGGAAAATGGTACCGCCGTTAACCGTTTCAAAATAACCCTTGCGGCTGTCAACGGCACCGGTAAAGGATCCTTTTTCATGACCAAAGAGTTCTGAGTCGATGGTACCCTCCGGAATAGCTCCGCAGTTAACGGCAATGAATGGATTGTGCTTGCGTGCAGATAGGGAGTGGATGATATGCGAAAATGCTTCTTTACCTACGCCACTTTCTCCTACAATCAGCACGGTAAGATCGGTGTTGGCCACCTGAGCCGCCACCTGCAATGCAAAGTTGAGCGCAGGGGAACTGCCAATGATACCGAACCTGTTTTTGATGCTTTGCAAATCCATTGATTTCGTCTTTGTCGTTCTAAACTCCTGTCAATATAAAAATGAGGTTGCAGGCCTTAGCTGGTGATTTTTCCAAGCAAGGTAGCCTGGGTGCAGTCGTGCACCGTTACCTGCACATAATCGCCGGGTTTGAGGTCGTACTGCTCTTTGGCAAATACAATCACTTTGTTCTGGCTGTTGCGGCCCATCCAGTCCAGCTCACTGCGCTTCGAATTGCCTTCAATCAGCACCTTGAATATTTTGCCCAGGTCCTGGCGGTTGCTTTCGGCAGACAACTTGTTTTGCATTTCAACGATCTCCTGGAGCCTGCGTTTTTTTACATCCTCCGGAATATCATCTTCGTATCGGCGCTGTGCCAGGGTTCCGGGTCGTTCGCTGTAAAAAAACATATAACTCATGTCGTAACGCGCATAGCGCATCACATCAAGGGTATCCTGGTGGTCGGCTTCTGTTTCCGTACAAAAGCCCGCAATGATATCGCTGGAAATACCGCAATCGGGCATGTATTCCCTGATGCGGTCTACCTTGGCTTTGTACCATTCGCGGCTATAGCTGCGGTTCATCAACTGCAGTACACGGGTAGAACCACTTTGCAGGGGCAGGTGAATATAGCGGCAGATATTTTCATATTTGGCCATGGTTGCCAGCACATCATCTGTAATATCCTTGGGGTGCGATGTGGAGAAGCGCACCCGCAGTTCAGGGGAAATGAGGGCTACCCTTTCCAGCAAATTGGCAAAGGTCACGGGCTGTGTGGCGCCTTCGGCTATATAGTAATAGCTGTCTACATTTTGCCCCAGCAGGGTAACCTCTTTATAACCCCGGTCAAACAGGTCCTGGCATTCGTTCAGGATGCTTTGGGCATCACGGCTTCTTTCGCGGCCACGGGTAAAAGGCACTACGCAAAAAGAGCACATATTATTACAGCCCCGCATGATGGATACAAAAGCAGTTATGCCATTGCTGTTGAGTCGCACCGGAGAAATATCGGCATAAGTTTCCTCGCGGCTCAGCAACACGTTGATGGCTTTTTGTCCGCCATCAGCTTCTGTAATCAGGTTGGGGAGGGTACGGTAGGCATCGGGGCCTACTACAATGTCCACCAGCTTTTCTTCTTCCAGAAACTTGGATTTCAGACGCTCGGCCATACAACCCAATACACCCACGAGCAAACCCGGGCGGGCTTGCTTCAGTTTCCGGAATTCGGTCAGGCGTTTACGCACCGTTTGTTCCGCCTTTTCGCGGATGGAGCAGGTGTTGAGAAAAATAAGATCGGCTTCCTCGAAGTTGCGGGTAGCCCCAAAACCTTCCTCGTTGAGGATGGAAGCCACGATCTCGCTATCGCTGAAATTCATCTGGCAGCCATAGCTCTCTATATAAAAATGACGTTTGTACGGATTCGGATCCACGGTGAAAGGGGCAAAAGCCTCACCCTGCCGGGTTTCATCATGCACTTTGGAAACAAGTTCTAACATAGTCCGGTAAAAAATTGAGGGCAAAGATAGGAAAAGGAAAGTGTGACAGGTTGGCAGGAACAGCAGAATTGTGTGATTGCAAATGATTTGTAAGAATCCTAACACAACTACCTAAAAGGGTACCATCTAGTGAACAGGAAAAAACGGTGCTTTGAAACAACTTAAAAGTTTAAGCTGGAGGTTGCTTTCCAATAAATAGGAACAGGTCTTTGTAGTGCTGTTCAAACTAAAACAAGCTTTACATAGCTTAAAACAAAACGAGCCTGGTGAAGTTATACCAGGCTCGTTCAACCAAATAATTAGGATGATGATTTGCCTCTAAGCCACAATCCGCAGCCTTTTGGCCAGCCAGGAATTTTTCACCGGGATGATCCAGGATTCTTCCAGTCCTTTTTTGGTAAGAACCACATTATTAAAGAAGAGGGTATCTGCATCAATAAAATTATTGTCAAAAGCATATTGAAGCTGGCCAAGCGGCAAGCGTTCCACCTTTTCTTTACGGTAAAAGGCCAGCATGGTACGGTCGAAAAAATTGACGTTGAACCTGGCCTCGAGGCTTTTTACAAAACGTACCGAGCTGTCGGTACTGCACCCGCTAACAGCAGCACCTGCCGTTTCATCCGCTACCAGCACCAGGAACTGTCCAAAGAATAGGTTGCCATAAGCCTTTACGGAAGCGCCGTGCGCCTGCCATTGTTCTATAAATTCTTCAAGCAAAGGCTCCAGTTGCAGTGCTTCACTCATACCCAACTGGCGGCTGCACTGGTATACCCACACCCGGCTGTTGGGTGCAAAATCTTCAGGAAGTAAATGTTTGAATTCCAAATCCATGGTGCAAAGTTAACCGGTGAGCAGGAGGATTGAATAAGGATTAGTAGGAAATTAAGAATGGGAGGGTAGGCGGAAAAAGGGTAAACACTTTATAGGTTGGCATTGTGGAAGCCATTATTAAGTTGTTAATTGGTAAAACGAATATCCAACTACCTGATTATGCTGAACAGTTTTGAGCAATGGCCAGTTTACAGTTTTGAAATTGTACCATAGCAGCAAGGAATACCTTTCAAAAGCAAAACACCTGCCCGTTAAAAAGGGCAGGTGTTCAAAATATAAAAGTTTATAATTATTGCTTTTGCAAAGCCGCAGCTACGATCTCGGCAACATCCAGCACCTGTACATCACCTTCCTTTTCAGCATGCTTGATACCGTCTGTTAGCATGGTATTACAGAAAGGACAGGCAGCCGCTACTATAGGTGCACCTGTGTCGATTGCTTCACCTGCCCGCTCCCAGTTTACCCGGGTTTTGCCCGGCTCTTCTTCCTTGAACATCTGCGATCCGCCGGCGCCACAACAGAAACCATTTTTGCGGCATCGTTTCATTTCCACCAGTTCGGCATCGAGGGCTTCCAGCACTTTGCGGGGCGCCTCGTAAATACCGTTGCCACGGCCCAGGTAACAGCTGTCATGGTAGGTGATCTTCTTCCCTTTGAACAGGTCCGTGTCGGTAAGTTTTACCTTGCCTTCATCAATAAGCTGCTGCAGAAAGCTGGTGTGGTGCATCACCTCGTAATTGCCACCGAGTTGGGGATATTCGTTTTTAAAGATATTGAAGCAGTGCGGGCAGGTGGTAACGATCTTTTTTACTTCGTAGTTATTGAGCACCTGGATGTTCTGGTAAGCCATCATCTGAAACAGGAATTCGTTGCCTGCACGTCGTGCAGGATCACCGGTACACATTTCCTCTTTACCCAAAATGGCAAAGGAAACACCTACCTTATTCAGAATGGTGGCAAAGGCCTTTGTGATCTTTTGCGCACGCTGGTCGAAAGAACCCGCACAGCCTACCCAAAACAAAACCTCAGGCACCTCACCGGAAGCAAAATATTCAGCCATTGATCGAACCTGCATGTACATCAGAATTTTAAGGTGGTTTCAAAATTAAGGCATCGGCAATTAGCTCAGGCATTTAATACGTACCCGGAACCATAACCGCATGCTAAACACTTATTGGGCTCAGTTAAAATGCATTCTTCCCGCCCAAATACATCATTGCTTACTTTTGCCGCCCTTATGCAGTGGAAAAAGACCTGGCAAAAACTTACCAACTGGGAACTGTGGCCCTTTGCGCTCCGTTATGCCGGGCTGGCACCTTTCTGGGCCTGGTATTGTTTACGCTCCGGTACGCCCTGGTTTTTTACTGCTTCCAATCCTACCATCACCTTTGGTGGTTTTGATGGCGAAGGCAAAAAGGAAATGTACCAGCAACTTCCCGAAGGCACCTATCCCCGTACCATTTATATTCAACCTGGCACTCCTTTTACAGAGGTGATGAAAGCGGTACAAGCACATGGCTTCCGTTTTCCCTTTTGTGTTAAACCTGATGTAGGGCTAAAAGGTTTGCTTTTCCGCAAAATAGATACTGAAGCAGCATTGCATTATTACCACCAGAAAGTGGACCTGGAATTTATCGTCCAGGACCTGATCCTGATGCCGCTGGAGGTGAGTGTATTTTATTACCGGTTTCCCAACCAGCAAAAAGGGGTGATCACCGGTTTTTTGCAAAAGGACCTGATGGAAGTAACCGGCAACGGAATATCTACTTTACGCCAACTGATACAACAACATCCCATTGCACAGCACCGGATGGCCGAAATGGAAATAAAGCATGGTGGCCATTTAGAGGAGGTAATTGAAGCAGGGCATCGGTATTTCCTTTCCTATGCAGCCAACCTCAACCGGGGCGCTAGATTCACCAACCTGGAAAAGGAAATTGACGGGGACTTGCATGACCTGTTTGACGCCATCAGCCACCAAACCTCCTTTTACTATGGCCGCTTCGATATTAAATGCGAGTCGATAGCTGACCTGAAAATGGGCCGCAAGTTCCAGATCCTTGAATTTAACGGGGCAGGAGCGGAGCCCAACCATGTGTACCAATCGGGGCTGAGCCTGCTGCAAGCCTACCGAGTATTGCTACAACACTGGAAAGTATTGTTTGAAATTTCCCGTTACAACCACCGCAACGGGCATCCTTATTGGTCGTTCGGAAAAGGCTACCATTTTATGAAAGCGGCCGCCCAACATGGGAAAAAGCTGGAGCAACTGGACGCCGCCGTTCTAATTTGATGGCCATGATGAAACTGATTCGCATACTATTTACAGGCTTACTGATCTCCTTCCTTGGGTCGCTGCCACTGGGCACCCTCAATGTGGCCATCATGCAGATCTCCATTTCCGACGGGTTGATGCCCGCCATATGGTTTGGCCTGGGTAGCCTCACATCGGAAGTAGTGTATGTGCGGCTCTCGCTGATTGCGATGGATTGGGTAAGAAAGCAAAAGAAGATCTTCAGCTACCTGGAATGGATCACGCTGGCCATTGTAGTTGCCCTGGCTATTTCTTCCTTTTATGCCGCCCTGCATCCATCCGTTAAAAAGAATGTCATTTTGAGCAGCACGCTCCACCGTTACTGGCTGGGCCTATTTATGAGTGCACTCAACCCTGTTCAGATCCCTTTTTGGTTTGGCTGGAGTACGGTACTGTTTACAAAAGGCATTTTACAACCCCATGCTACACAATACAACTGGTACACCCTGGGTATTGGTACCGGCACCTTGCTGGGCAACTTTGTATTTGTTTTTGGCGGCCTGCTTTTATCTCAAAAACTTAACGGCAACCAGAATGTGCTGAACTGGATCATCGGGGGCATTTTTCTGGTAACAGCCATTATCCAGGCCATTAAGATGATGCGGCACAAGGATGTGGAACACCGCATCGACCACCCCGAAGAAGAACAACACGATTTCGAATCCGTGCTCCTTCCCGAAGAAAGGAAGGAGCAAAACAAATAAGGGAATTGTTGCTAATATTTCCTTACTGGTGTATTGCGCAGGAGCTTAAAAAAGCTACATTCGGCAAGCTAGCGCTTGTTGTATGATCAAACAATTTCTACCCCTTGCTGCACTGGCGGCATTCCTCGTTTACAAAGCAGAACCTTTTGCAGGATGGAACAGCTATGGTGGTTCCAAAGAAAAGATTCAATACTCATCCCTCAGCCAGGTAGACACCAATAATGTGCAGAACCTGGAGGTTGCCTGGACCTACCGCACCGGAGACATGGACACGGTCAACAATTCGCAGATTCAGTGCAACCCGCTGGTGGTGGATGGCGTTTTGTATGGCACCACCCCGCGGATGAAGCTTTTTGCGTTGGATGCCGGTACGGGCAAAGAAATCTGGTCTTTTGATCCATATGGCGAGGCGCTTGAAGGCAACAAAGGATTTTTTATCCTCAATAACAGCCGGGGCATCGCCTGGTGGAGTGATGGTGAAAGGGACAAGCGACTGTTTTACACTGCCGGTTCCCGGCTATTCTGTATTGATGCAAAATCTGGTAAACCTATTGGAGGTTTTGGTGAAAAGGGCTCTATCGATCTCCACCAGGGCCTGGACCGCGATGTAAATGGGTTGTTCATTACGGCAACTTCGCCGGGTATGGTGTACAAAGACCTGATCATTATGGGCAGCCGGGTAGACGAAGGCGCCGCCGCCGCCCCCGGGCATATACGGGCTTTTGATGTCCGCACCGGCAAACGCCGCTGGATCTTCCATACCATTCCACAGCCCGGCCAACCAGGATACGAAAGCTGGGAAGACCCGCAAGCCTATAAATATATAGGGGGAGCCAATGCATGGAGTGGCTTCAGCCTGGATGAAAAACGGGGGCTGGTATTTTGTGCCACCGGCTCGGCATCATTCGACTTTTATGGGGGCAAACGGAAAGGCGATAACCTTTATGGCAATTGCATCCTGGCACTGGATGCAGCTACGGGTAAAAAAGCCTGGCACTTTCAGGCAGTGCATCATGATGTTTGGGACCGCGATTTTCCAACGCCGCCCATACTGGTAACCATCAATAAAGAGGGCAGGAAGATCGAAGCGTTGGCGCAGGTTTCCAAAACTGGTTTCGTGTATGTGCTGGACCGCACCACCGGGAAACCTTTATTTCCCATAAAAGAAACGCCGGTGCCCAATACTTCAGCATTGGCTGGTGAAAAACTTTCTGCCACGCAGCCCATTCCGCAATGGCCAAAACCTTTTGTGCGGCAGCAGTTTACCGAAAAGGACATCAACCCCTTGCTGTCGCCAGCATCGCAGGCCGAGGTCAAAAAGCGTTTACAGGCATTTAAACGCGGGCACATATTTGAGCCCCCATCCGAAAAGGGAACCATTATCCTGCCCGGTTATGATGGTGGGGCGGAGTGGGGCGGACCAGCCTACGACCCTGAAACCGGCAACCTGTATGTAAATGCCAATGAAATGGCCTGGGTGCTGACCATGGTACCGATCAAAGGTGCTGGACTAAAAGGCGAAACCAACCTGCAGGCCGGCAAACGGTTGTACCAGGCCAACTGCATGAGCTGTCATGGCACCCAACTGCAGGGCGGCGGGAATTTTCCATCGCTTGTGCAGGCGCACCGCAAATACAGCGAGCCCCAGTTTGTACAACTGCTGCAAACAGGCCGCCGGATGATGCCCTCTTTTGCAAGGCTTAGCAAGAAAGAGCAGGCTGCCCTTGCCACCTATATTTTGCAACAAAAAGAAAAAGGCAGCCAACCTTACGCGGCAACAAAAACCAGTACAGCAGACCAGTACCTGAAACTGCCTTATAATACCACCGGCTACAATAAGTTCCTGAGTAAGGAAGGACTGCCTGCCCTGAGCCCACCCTGGGGCACGCTTACCGCCATCAACCTGCATACCGGCGTTCATGTTTGGCGCGACACCTTTGGCGTACATCCCGCATTTGCTGACAAGGGGATTAAAACAGGCAGTGAAAACTATGGCGGACCCGTTGTGACAAAAGGCGGGCTCCTGTTTATTGGCGCTACCGCAGATGGTATGTTCCGGGTTTACCATAAACGGACCGGCAAACTGCTCCGGGAGATCAAACTTCCGGCACCTGCATTTGCAACCCCTGCCATTTACGAACAAGGCGGCAAACAGTATATTGTCATTGCCTGTGGCGGCGGAAAGCTGAACACCAAATCAGGCGATTATTATGTAGCCTTTAGCTTACCCGGTTAGTTTGTTCAAAAGCTGATTCAATTCCAGCAAACAGGATGTCAAAGCCCCTTTAGGTAATAACCAAGAGGGGCTTTGACATGCAGCCAACCTGTTTAGGCCCTACATTCGTAGCCATGAACTGGGAATCGTTTTACGACAAGGCTTATAACTGGATACTGACCGTTGGTCCCCGCATCATCCTGGCCATTATTGTGCTGTCATTGGGCATCTGGCTGATCCGCTTTTTAAAGCGGGCGCTCAACCGCCATATGGTGAACCGGGATTTTGACCCTTCGCTTCAACCCTTCCTGATTTCGCTGTTTGTAACAGCCCTCCAGGTAATGCTGATCCTGGCATTGATGCAGGTGCTGGGTTTGCAAATGACCATTTTCACGGCCCTCATCGGGGCCATGGGTGTTGCTGCCGGCCTGGCATTATCCGGCACCCTGCAAAACTTTACTTCCGGCGTGTTGATCCTGCTGCTCAAACCATTCCGGGTGGGCGACAGCATTATAGCGCAGGGACAGGAAGGCATTGTGACGTCTATCCAGATATTTTTCACCATCGTTACCACTTACAACAATACAACGGTGATCATTCCCAACAGCAAACTCTCTAACGAGGTGATCATCAATTTAAGCAAGCAGGGGATCCGCAGGCTGGAAATGGAGTTCAAGTTCAATTTCGGTATCTCTTTCGAACAGGTGCGGGATATTGTACAGAAGCGCATAAACCAATCTCCTGAAATACTTAAGGAGCCGGCAGCTGATTTCGGCGTTTCCACCGTTGACCCTGATGGTTATAAAGTGATGATCCGCATTTGGGTGGACGCCCACCAGTTTTACGACCTGCGACTCCGTTTCCAGGAAGCCATCATCAATGACTTTAAAACCGGCGGGTTGAAGTTGCCCGGGCTGTAATGAGCAAATAATCCTTGTAAAAAGAAAGCGTTCCCTTTGGAACGCTTTCTTTTTGTATGGCTCTATATAGGATGAAAAATTAAGCGGCAGCCTTTTTAACGGTATAACCAACCTGCGGACCAACTTTCTCCAGCAGTTCCTTGGTTTTTTTGATTCCGGCCTCTTCGCTGAGGCTATCGCCCTCGTACTCTATACCGATGATACCACTCCAGTTGCCCTTCCTCGCAATACCCAGCATTCGGTTATAATCGGTATCGATGCAATTACCAGCCGCATCAAATTCAAAGGTTTTAGCGCTCAGGCCTTTTGCATAAGGCAAAAACTCCTGTACACCTTTGTAGCGGTCGTATTCCAATTCGCATTTACCGGAGTACAGATCACCGGTGGCGCGTTTTACGCAGAAGTTTCCGAAATCAGGAAGGATGCCTACATTTTTCATTCCTACCTGCTTCATCACACCGGCCAGCCAGGTGCCTTCCGAGCTCCAGCCGCCATGGTTTTCAACAATGATATTGATGTTTTGTTTGGCGCCATATTCACCCAATTTGCTCAGGCCTTCCACAGCGGCTTTGCCCACCTCTTCGCGGCTGCCCACACCATAGGCGTTTACCCGGATGGTGGCACAACCGAGGTATTTTGCGGCATCCACCCACTGGTAATGATTTTCTACCGCCTGGTTGCGCTTGGCAGCATCCAACTCACCCAAACCGCCTTCACCATCAATCATGATCAGGTGGTTGCGCACGCCATTATCCTTGCATCGCTGGAGCAGCTGGTTGAGGTAAGCCGTATCCTTTGCCTTGTCTTTGAAAAACTGGTTGACATACTCAACGATGCCAATATCAAACTGCTTACGGGCAATTCCGGGAAAATCGAGGTTGGTAAACTTTTTTGCCTGCAGGGATTTGTGGAGCGACCATTCGGCAAGTGAAATTTCAAACTGAGGTTTGGCGGCAAACTCCCGGGCAAGTGCAGCAGGAGCAATGGCCAGACCTGCGGCAATAGTAGCCAGCTGGGATACAAACTGGCGGCGATTTTGGGACATAGTCAATCGTTATGCTGGTTAGGAAATTTGGTAAAAGATACGCATTAGGAGCATTGATAACATCAGCTTGATGTATAAATACGATGGGCCATTTTTTTCATAAAAAGAAAAGCGCCGCCCAGGGGCAGCGCTCTCCAAAATACTAAGTAAGGAATTATGCATTCCTGTTGATGCAGTTGAGGTCTTCGAAAGAAACTTCCAGACGTTTGATGAAGGTTTCTTCACCCTTGCGCAACCATACGCGTGGATCGTAGTACTTTTTGTTTGGCTTATCTGTGCCTTCGGGGTTGCCCAGTTGGCCTTGCAGGTAAGCTTCTGCCTTTTTGTAGTTATACAGAATACCTTCCCAGAACGCCCATTGCAGGTCGGTATCAATGTTCATCTTGATGGCGCCATAAGAGATCGCTTCGCGGATCTGATGCTGGGGTGAACCCGAACCACCATGGAACACAAAGAATACAGGCTTCTCACCGGTGCCGAATTGCTCCTGGATATAAACCTGGCTGTTCTTAAGGATATCGGGGCGCAGTTCTACATTGCCGGGGCTGTACACGCCGTGTACATTGCCAAAGGCAGCTGCAACAGTAAAGAGGTTACCCACTTTTTTCAGGTGCTCGTAAGCATATGCCACCTCTTTAGGTTGGGTGTACAGCTTTTCGTTCTCAACACCACTGTTGTCCACGCCATCTTCTTCACCACCGGTAACGCCCAGCTCAATTTCAATACCCATACCCAGCGGGGCCATGCGTTTGAAAAATTCAACAGAGGTTTCAATGTTTTCTTCCAGGGGTTCTTCCGACAGGTCGAGCATGTGGGAAGAGAAGAGGGGCTGGCCTTTTTCCTTATGGTACTGCTCGCCGGCATCAACGAGTGCGCTGATCCAGGGCAGCCACTTTTTAGCGGCATGGTCGGTATGCAATACTACGGGTACGCCATAGTATTTGGCTACATTATGAATATGCAGGGCACCGGAAATGGCACCAGCGATATTGGCCTGCAGGTTATCGTTGGGCATTCCTTTACCGGCAATGAACTGGGCACCGCCGTTCGAAAACTGGATAATTACGGGAGAGTTCACCTTAGCGGCTGTTTCCAGCGTTGCATTGATGGTGTTGGTTCCTGTGGTGTTCACTGCGGGCAGTGCAAACTGGTTGTCCTTGGCATCGCGGTATAAGGCTTCCAGTTCTTCGCCGAAAAGTACTCCGGCCCTGTATTTACTCATAAAAGAAGAATTTTTAAGATTTAGTGCAATACCTGCAAAAATTCGTGGCCGAAGATAAGAGAATTTTCGGGGCAGACGGGACAGGACAGTTGCATTATCTCAGCTAATGCCATGGGCTCGTATTCATAAATGCAAAACCTGCTGCGCATCCTCCCGGAGGCGGGCGTAATATGCCGGCGCATGGAGCAGGCGGCTGCCAAACCAGCTGAATAGCTCGCCATCTACCAGCAAGGAAGGAATGCCGGGGAGCAGTTCGGCCAATTCCTGCATGTGTTTTTCCCTGAAAGGGTAGGGCTCCGATGATAGCAGTACCAGCTGGCAGCCAGAGTTGCGCAGCTCATCTATGCTGACAACAGGATACCGCCGCCTGTTGGCAAACACCTGTTCAAACCCGGCATGGGCCAACATTTGGTGAATAAAAGTGTCCCCGCCGATGGTCATGTAAGGCGCTCGCCAAATGAGGTAGGCAACCTTAACGGGTGCCGTTGGGAGCAGGGATTGGAAACCAATTTTAATGTTGTTGGACAATTCCTGGGCAGCAGCCTCTTTGCCTGTTAATACGCCAATATCTGCCACCATGGAAAGCGCATCATCGAGGCCAGCCACATCACTTACATATACCGGTACATCCTGCCACAAAGCTGTCACCTGCTCCCGTACATTTTCCTCTTTGTTTGCTATAACGAGGTCTGGGTCCAGCGACTTGATCAGGTCCATTTTGATATCCTTGGTGCCGCCAATCCGCTGCTTGGAATGAAACCAGGCGTTTGGATGAACGCAGAATTTGGTGATCCCGATTACTTCGGCATCAAGGCCAATGGAGTGCAGCAGTTCTGTTTGGGAAGGAACAAGGGAAACTATGCGGCGGGCAGGACTATTTAGCATTAAGGGCCGTCCGGTTTGATCTGTAACAAAGGGCATGCTGCAAGGTAAGACAGGCAGTAAAAGAAAAAACAAACAGTGGAGGCTATCACCACCGCCTGAACCGTTTAAGGTAATTCAGGCGGGGATGGTTTTCCTCCGGAGGTGATAGGTTTAGTGGACCGCAGCTTGATGGCCACGTTGTTTTTCATAGGTGGCATGAGGTATGGTATAAGGTGAAGCCGCAAAGTAGAATAGGGAAAAGTTGAAGTTGATGCCGTAATTGGTTTCGTACTGCTAAGGGTAATTTGTTTTTGGACGGTTGGTTTTTCAGGAGGATGGATTTGATAACCAAAAGGATGGCATCAACTTCGGTACAAAACTAGGCGCTTGCACCCGGGTGAAATATGGCATAACTGCCCGTTTTGTACCCTTCGGCATTTACGCATGCGCACGTATTAAAGCCCGGTCCGGATCGTAGATTTACCCCAATAAAAAAGCGGGCAGTGAACTGCCCGCTTTGCAATAAAGCTTTATGTTCAGGCCAGGGCTTGCAACACATCATATTTGGTTACAATCTGGTAATGGCCGCTTTCATCTTTTGCCAGTACCGCGCCCTGTTCCTTGCTGATCAGGGTGCTTAGTTTTTCTATAGCCGTTTCCTGCGCCACAATGGGCAGGGGTGCATCCATCACACTGTCGATGCGGGCGGTTTTGAGTTCAGGATTTTGAAACACCTGCTGGAACAACCCACTTTCGCTGATGGAGCCAACAAGTTCTCCGTCCTTTACAACAGGTATATGTTCGATATCGTATTTCTTCATCAGTTCTACAGCTTCCGAAACCGATTGGGTAGGCTCAATGGTAATCAGTTTTTTACGGCCACGGGCACTCACCACGTCGCGGAAAGTTTTTACCTCGAAGAAACCCCGCTCTGCCATCCACTGGTCGTTGTAAATTTTGGCTACATACCGGCTGCCATGATCGCAGAGCAGTACCACCACCACATCGTCTTTCTTCAGCTTGTCCTTTTGTTGCATCAAACCAGCCAGCACACTACCGGAGCTGTAACCGCAAAACAGGGCTTCCTCCCGGGCCAATTTGCGGGCCATGATGGCGCCATCCCTATCGGTCACCTGTTCAAAATGGTCGATTACCGACATGTCGTAGTTCTTCGGGATAAAATCTTCCCCAAAACCTTCGGATATATAAGGATGCACCTCGTTCATATCCATTTCGCCGGTACGGTGATACTTGGTCAGCAGCGAACCAAACACGTCAATGGCCCAGATCTGGATATCGGGGTTCATTTGCTTCAGGTACATGGCCGTACCGGTGATGGTGCCGCCGGTACCTGCAGTGGTTACAAAATGGGTGATCTTACCATCCGTTTGGCGCCACAGTTCGGGGCCGGTGGTTTCCACGTGCGCCTGCCTGTTAGCCAGGTTGTCGTACTGGTTCATCAGGAAGCTGTTCGGAATTTCGCGGGCCAGCCGGGCAGCCACCGAATAGTAGGAGCGGGGATCTTCGGGCTCCACATTGGTGGGGCAAACGATCACTTCCGCACCCAAAGCTTTCAGAATATCCATCTTGCTTTGCGACTGCTTATCGGTAGTGGAAAAAATACACTTGTATCCTTTGATAACGGCAGCCATCGCCAGTCCAAGACCTGTATTTCCCGAAGTACACTCAATGATGGTACCCCCGGGTTTCAGCTTGCCCTCAGCTTCGGCCACTTCTACCATTTTCAGGGCCATGCGGTCCTTGGTGCTATTGCCGGGATTGAAATATTCTACTTTGGCATACACCGCACAGGGCAGTTCCCTGGTGATCTTGTTTAAACGTACAAGAGGCGTATTGCCGATGGTTTCCAGTATGTTGTTCTTTACGTCCATGGTTATGAGCTAAGGGGTCAAAGGTATGGAACCCCAGATTTGAATGTTTATTAATGATTGAATGAACCTGGGAATTATTCCGCTGTCTAAAATGGAAGGAGCTTTAACCGCAATTTTCCTTTCTGAATTAACAGGTAACACAGGATGGATTACCGTATTGATAAAAAACATGATCCTTAAACTGGTCGTCCAAATACCTAAACAGATTGGGCGTCAAAGTCATAAAAATCATTTTGAATCCTACAAATCTGCGGTTCCTTACCTTTGCCACCCTCCCGTAAAAATCGGGTTTTTTCAAGTGCACATGGAACCGAAGTACATCCAAAATATCGCAGAAAAGCTGGGGCTCACCCTCAAGCAAATCAATAATATTTACCAGATGCAGGCCGAAGGGGCAACCATACCTTTTATGGCCCGCTACCGCAAGGAAGCCACCAATAACCTCGACGAGGTGGCCATCGGCAATGTGGTGGAAGCCATCAAGGATTTTACCGAGCTTGAAAAGCGTAAGGAAACGGTTATCAAAACCATCGAAGGCCTGGGCAAGATGACGCCCGAGCTAAAGGAGCGGATCGATAGCTGCCTGGACCTAACCGTTCTGGAAGATATATACCTGCCGTACAAACCCAAGCGCAAAACCCGTGCAACCCAGGCCATTGAAAAAGGCCTGCAGCCCCTGGCAGAGATCATTTTCACCCAATCAAACTTAGATGTGGAAGCCGAAGCTGCCAAATACATCAAGGGCGAAGAGGTAAAAGATACCAAAGAAGCACTCCAGGGTGCCCGCGACATTATTGCCGAATGGGTATCGGAAAACGAAGAAGCACGAAACAAGGTGCGCCAGCTGTTTACCGAAACAGGCACCCTGGTAGCTAAAGTGTTTGCCACAAAAAAAGACGAAGCCGAGGCGCAGAAATACCGCGATTACTTCGAGTTCAGCGAGCCCCTTTCGCAAAGCCCCTCGCACCGCCTCTTGGCCATCCGACGTGGCGAAAAAGAAGGCTACCTGGCCATGGACATCAATATTGAAAAGGAATCGGCTGTTGATTCGCTCAGCCAGATTTTTGTAAAAGAAAATAACCCTGCGGCCGATGAAGTGCGCAAAGCGGTGGAAGATTCTTTTGTCCGCCTGCTGAAAACTTCCATCGAAAACGAATTCCGCCTCAGCTCCAAGAATAAGGCAGACGAGGAAGCCATCAATGTATTTACCGAAAACCTGCGCCAGCTGCTCCTGGCATCTCCGCTGGGCAGCAAAAGGGTACTGGCCCTTGACCCTGGTTTTCGTACCGGTTGTAAAGTAGTATGCCTTGATGCACAGGGCAACCTGTTGTACAATACCGCCATCTATCCGCACCCGCCGCAAAACAACTGGCAGGAAAGTATTGCCGAACTGAAGCGCCTGGTAAGCAAATACGATATAGAAGCCATCGGGATTGGCAACGGCACCGCCGGCCGCGAATCAGAAACCCTGGTGCGCAGCATCGATTTTGGAAAGCCTGTAAGCGTGTTCCAGGTAAATGAAAGCGGCGCTTCTATTTATTCAGCATCTGAGGTGGCCCGCGAAGAGTTTCCCGACCATGATGTAACGGTTCGGGGTGCCATTTCCATCGGGCGCCGTCTTTTGGATCCTTTGAGCGAACTGGTAAAGATCGATCCGAAATCAATTGGTGTAGGGCAGTACCAGCACGATGTAAACCAGAATAAACTGAAGGACGGCCTCGACCGCGTGGTAGAAAGCGCGGTGAACTTCGTGGGTGTGGATGTAAACACCGCATCCAAGCACCTGCTGCAATATGTTTCGGGCATTACCGCCACCCTGGCACGTAATATCGTTGAATACCGCCTGCAAAACGGTCCATTCCGCAGCCGCTCCGAGTTGAAGAAAGTGCCGATGATGGGTCCCAAGAGCTTTGAGCAGTGTGCGGGCTTCCTGCGGATACCCGGTGCCACCAACCCGCTGGACAATTCGTCGGTGCACCCGGAAAGTTATAAGGTAGTAGAACAGATGGCTGCCGACCTGCAGGCATCCCTTGAAGACCTGATTAAGAAAGCAAACCTACGCAAGCAGATCAACCGCAGGAAATATATTTCGGAATCGGTGGGTGAGTTTACCATCGAAGACATCCTGAAAGAACTGGAAAAGCCCGGTCGCGACCCCCGTGCACAAATAGAGGAGTTCCGTTTTGACGATAGCATCAAAACCATTGAAGATGTAAAACCAGGTATGCAGGTTCCGGGTATTGTAACCAATATCACGGCCTTTGGTGCCTTTGTAGATATTGGTGTAAAACAGGATGGTTTGGTACACGTTTCCCAAATGAGCAACAAGTACATAACCGATCCAAATGAAGTAGTAAAGCTGGGGCAAAAGGTACAGGTTACGGTTACCGAAGTGGATGTTGCCCGCAAGCGCATTGCCCTGACCATGAAAACTGCGGGCGGCGCCAAACCTGAGGGCAGCCGCTCTGAAAGCCGGCCCGGAAGTAATAAACCTGCAAATAAGCCCCAACAAAAGCAGGAAAGCCTGAATGATTTTCAAAAGAGCCTGATGGCACTTAAAGGCAGGTTCAAGAACTAGTAAAAACAGGCCGGAAATATATTAGCAGATCGATGATTTGACAGCCCGGAAATACAAGCGCCCCACAATAGTAGGGCGCTTTTTTATTCCATTTAAGCTCATTTAAGCTGCCTGCCATTCTTTTTTGCGCTGCCCCAGGTAGCGGTCCAGCAACATCAGGCCAAGGATGATATTGAGTACCATAAAGCCATTGACGAAATTATTGTTGAACATCCGGCTATAATCAACCGAGGAAAAATCGACGCCAACCAAACTATCGGACCCGGTCGAACTCCATTCCATCTGGCTGATGCCATACCCCAGGAAGCCAACGATTACGGTAATAAAAAAGGCAGCGATGCCGTAAATGATATTCTTGTTGATATAGTTTCGGGTGGCAGGTGCTATCTGCAGGCGGGCAATTTCATCCATCACATTGCGGGTAAACCGCATGGAAGGCTGCTCCAGTTCCACCTCTTCAATGCCCCGGTGCACTTCCAGCAATTCTTTGTATTTGGCCCGCCATTCCGCATGTTCCACCAGCATATGCTCGATTGCAGAGCGTTCCTGATCGGTACTCAGCCCATCGATGTATTCCCACAAACGAAGCTCCATGTCTTCCTCAAACTCATGGCCTGGGGGTAGGTTATCAAATAATGGATCCATGATGATGGATTTAATTGTTGCTAATTACCTTTTAAAGGTCGTTTACTTCGGCCGCAAAATGGCGTTGCATTTTTTCCTTCAATCGGATACGGGCCCGGTGCAACTGCACTTTTACGGTATTGGGTTCCTTACCCATGATCTGGGCTATTTCTTCCAGGCTTTGTTCGCCTTTGTAAAACAGCGTGATTACCTGAGCATCATCGGGACTAAGCAGTTGGATAGCCCTGTTCACCATATTCACCTTCGACTTTTGTTCAATCTGGTTGGCGTTCATGCCCCCGTCAAAATTATCTGCCACGGCAAATACCTTTTCATTATCCAGCGAATAAGTCTCCAGTTTCTTCTTCCGTAGAAAGGTAATACAGGTAGTGGTAGCAATGGTGTACAACCAGGTGCTGAACTTGGATCCACCCTTGAAGTCGGCAAGTGCCCGGTAGGCTTTTACAAAAATATCCTGTGCCACCTCTTCCGCATCTTCCCTTCCTTTTACATACCGCAGGGCGATGGTAAAAACATAGGACTGGTAGCGGTTCACCAGCACCGCATACGCGGCATGGTCACCACTAAGCACCTGTTCTATGATTTCTATGTCTGATCGCTCGGCTTGCATGTGTCTGAGTTTTGACGCTTGTTGATTGGGCCAGGTTACAGGGTTCCGCAGAATTCTATGCTGGTGAAACAATTTAGAAGGAAAGGTGCGGTTTCCTGTTTTGGGTTACAAGCACAATGTTGTCAAATATTTGCTACAAAATAATAGCGCTGTGATGAAACGGAACTTTTTTGTTGTGAAATGGGCATAAAAGCGCTGATTATAACATCGGGGCAACAGGTCAGGTGGTTATGCGGTAGCATCAGACAATTGGACGATAATAAAGGTGATTACAGGGAGGATGTATAAAATATGCCCTTGAACCAAGCCCATGACCCTACTTTCTGATCTGGAATTTTGCAGAACCCTGTAACCTCATGATTTCGGATAGCGTCAGAGTTATTGTAAACCGCTTAAAAAGGTTATAAAAAACTTTCCCTTTCCTGTAACCACGATGGTACCGCCGTAGTCAGATTGGGAAAGCAGCAAACAAAATCAATAAAAAAATAAACTTACCATCATGAACGGAGTTGAATTACTTGTACCGATCCTTGTTCCCCTAGGTGCTTTTGCTATGGTTTTCGGCATCATCTACCTGAAAACACGTGAAAATATGGCCATGATCGAAAAAGGCATGAACCCCAAGGCTTTTGCCAACAGGCCAGCACCTTACCGCAACCTGAAATCCGGATTACTCTTCCTGGGCGCGGGTATTGGCCTCATCATTGCTTTTTTCCTGGATAAAAACATCGGCGGCTGGAACAATGAAGCCATCTATTTCGGCTTGATTGCCGTGGGCGGCGGATTGGGCCTGATATTCTCCTATATGATCGAGAAAAAAGAAACCCTGCGCCAGCCGCATGTTTCGGAAGCCACCAGGCGTGAACCCGAGTACCGGGAAATGTAAACCATAACCGACCATAAAAAAGGCGCAGACAGGTAACTGTTTGCGCCTTTTTATTTACAGCCC
>NZ_MTFE01000010.1:2980771-3155621 GCF_001953305.1 Cnuella takakiae | reverse complement strand
AAAGTTTGTTCCAAACTCCAAACTCCAAACTCCAAACTCCAAACTCCAAACTCCAAACTCCTTACTTCTTTACAACTTCAACCGCCTTGGTTACCACATCGTCATAACGGGTGCTGACCTCATAGAAGCCCTGGGTGCGCCAGCGGAACCGGGCCAGGTAGGCTTTCATTTGCTCTTTGATTTCTTCTTTATCCCGGGCCGGAATCTTTTTCAGGTTGATGCTGTCCTTGGAGGCGTACTGAACCAGTTGGGTCCAGGCAGTTTCCAGGTTATTGTATTGGGCAGCAAACTGGGCAGGCGTTTTATACTGCATCAACTGTGGCTTGTTTTGCATGTAGTATTGGTATACAAAATTGTTGAACCGGCCGTCCAGGTATAAACGGGTAACGCTACGCGACAGTAAGCTGGTATCTATGGGCACAAAAGCATCGGGCACTATTCCCCCACCGCCATATACGGTGCGGCCCCCTTTGGTTTTGTAAGCTTTTTTGGTGGTATTGTGAATGGAATCTGCAGTCAGCATTTCGCCAGAGTGATAGCGGTCGTAGATCTCTTCCATGTACACTTTCTTACCCTGATCGTAGGGGCGCTGTATGCTACGGCCCGAAGGCGTGTAGTAGCGCGAAACCGTCAGGCGGATGGCCGAACCGTCGCTCAGCACATATTGTTCCTGTACCAGGCCCTTACCGAAAGTACGGCGGCCAACAATGCTGGCCCGGTCCCAATCCTGGAGGGCACCGGCTACTATTTCGCTGGCTGATGCCGACAATTCATCTACAAGTACCACCAGTTTACCTTTTTCAAAAACCCCTTCTTTCTTAGCTCGGTATTCCTGCCTCGGTGTGTTGGTACCTTCTGTGTACACAATCAGTTTGTCGCCATCCAGAAACTCGTCGGCAATATTTACGGCCTGGCTCATCAGTCCACCACCATTACCACGCAGGTCAAAGATCAGCGACTGCATTTTCTGGGCCTGGAGCTTTTCCATGGCCTCCATAAACTCGCGGTACGTGGTTTCTGCAAACTTGTTGATCTTGATATAACCAGTAATGCTGTCGAGCATCAAAGCGGCATCAAGCGAGGGTAGGGGAATGGTACCCCGGGTAGGAGCAAGCGTAATTTTTTTATCTGCCCGAACAATGGTCAGCTTTACCTGGGTGCCAGCTTTACCGCGAATCATGCGCCGGATATCATCTGAAGGCATGGTTTTGCTTACCACGTTGCTGTCGTTTACCGCCACTATACGATCGCCGATCTGCATGCCAGCCTTGTCGCCAGGACCGTTGGGTATAACGTACAGTACATTTACCGTATCGGAAAAAATATTGAACTCCACGCCAATGCCATCGAAGTTGCCGATCAGGTCCTCATTGGCCTCATTGAAGTCGGTGGCCGGAATATAAACGGAGTGTGGGTCGAGGTGTCCCATGAGCCCTTCCATGGCACTGTCTTGCAGGGCGCCGATTTTCACGGAATCAACGTACCGGTCTTGAATAAGGTCCAATGCTTCCTGCAGTGCACTGCGCTTGTCGCGCTTGAAAAAGCCCTGAGTGCTGCCGGTTCGCTGGTGGAGCTTGAAACCAAAAAACATCCCCGAGATCATCACCACCGACAAAATCAGGGGCAACCAAACCTGTAATTTTTTTCTCGTCATCCTTTGTGCTTGCTAGGTAAACGTAAATTAGCCCGCAAATTAACTTATTTACCGCGCCTCCGGCCTTCTTTGCCCAATTCAACAATACTTTAAGTTCCACATATGCAGCCACTTACCCTGATTGCCGACAGCGGCTCTACAAAAGCGGAATGGCGCCTACCGGCTCCCCGTAAAAAATCGGTCTATACGCAAGGCATCAGCCCTTACTTTCTTAATACCCAGCAAATTGTAGAATTACTCCAGGCTGAGTTGCTGCCCCAGTTGAAAAAAGCCGAAGTGGAACAGGTGTACTATTATGGTACGGGCTGCGCCAACCCGGAGAATGCAAAAAGCATCAAAAAAGCCCTGCAGACTGTTTTTCCCCAGGCAAGCATTACTGTTGATACCGACTTGATGGCTGCCGCACGGGCAGGATGTGGCCATG
The DNA here is from genome assembly GCF_001953305.1 of Cnuella takakiae. Taxonomy (GTDB): domain Bacteria; phylum Bacteroidota; class Bacteroidia; order Chitinophagales; family Chitinophagaceae; genus Flavisolibacter; species Flavisolibacter takakiae. The sequence goes on along the minus strand of NZ_MTFE01000010.1, from coordinate 3,153,543 downwards.
AAAAAGGGCTTGCCTGTATACTCGGTACGGGTTCCAACTCCTGTTATTTCAACGGCAAAAAGATTACGCGCAACAGCCCGGGTTTAGGTTATGTGCTGGGCGATGAAGGCAGTGGCGCCTACCTGGGCAAAAAAGTCCTGCAATATTACCTGTACGAAACCTTCGATGAAGAACTGCGTGCCCGTTTTGACGCTACTTTTTCTACTAACCGGGTGGACATACTGGACCAGGTATATAAAAAGCCATTGCCCAACAGGTACCTGTCCAGCTTTACGCCTTTTCTGGCGGAGAACAGGGGGCATTATATGATCGAAAACATCATTGAAGACGGTTTGAATGATTTCTTTTTCCAACACCTCAACCGCTTCCCGGAAGTTTGGAAGTACCCGGTACATTTTGTGGGCGGGGTGGCATGGGGTTTTCGCGATGTGGTACTGGAACTTTGCAAAAGCTATGGTTTCGATGCGGGCAGGATCCTGAAGAACCCAATGGAAGGGCTGGTCAGTTACCACCAGCAATGAGCTGGCTATGTGAAGCACTTCCTTTACGGATTCAATTTGCACAAAATTGAAATGCTAATCTTTTTCGCAAACCCTTATTTTTCCATGGAAAGAGCTGGCTATTTGCCGAAATTTGCAGGATCATTTTAAAACAAAAGATTGCTGCCTGAGCGACTGAAACAAGGGCTGCTATCTTTCCTGAGGATCACCAATGCACGATATAGAACCATATTACAATTGGCGGCATATATATACCAGTGAGGAGGACGAGCGGTCGCCATTTTATCGTCGGCAGTATTCAGAATTTGAATTTACTGCTACGGTATATAACTATTATATACACCCGCAGTGGGATGATTTCGGGAGCCGTACCCTGTACCTTAAAGTTTTACTGGCCGATTATGAAGAGCAATATGTAGTGATTGAACTGATAGGCGAGTGGAACGATGCCATTGAAAATGATATTATGACCCTGAAGCGTGATGTGATTGATGAATTTGAACACCAGGGCATTACCAAGTTCATCCTCATTGCAGAGAATGTACTCAACTTTCATAGTGGCGATAAGGACTATTACCAGGAGTGGTTTGAAGAAGTAACAGATGAACAGGGCTGGATCGTATGCCTCAATATGCCAGAGGCAACGCAATACGATTTCCGGAAAGCCAAGATCAATTATTATATAGAACTCAAAGAGCTTTCCAATTGGCGAACTTACAAACCCTTCCATTTGTTTAAGCTCATCGATGATGAACAGAACAGAAGAATTACCATCTGATTTTCCTGTTTCATTTTAATGTAAAATTTTATGGAGAGCGCCCCGTACATTTGCGCTGAATTTTTTCAACACTTCTGCTGTTAATATGAAATGGTCTTACTTCTTTACATCGGCTGTTGGTAGGAAAATCGTAATGGGCCTCACTGGTCTTTTCCTGATTGGTTTCCTGGTGATTCACGTTGGTCTGAATGCGTGCATTTTCGCTGATCTTCCTTTCCTCAATCCAAGTGATAACGGTGAGATGTTCAACAGGGCAGCTCATTTCATGGGTTCCACCATTGTTACCCGTATCCTGGAGCTCGTATTGTTTGCAGGTTTTATCCTCCACATCATCCAGGGTTACCAACTGGAAATTCAAAACCGCAAACGCCGTGGCACTGCTTATTCCGTAGGCCTTGGCAACAGGGGTTCCAAATGGTATAGCCGCAGCATGGGTTTGCTGGGTACCCTCATTTTCCTATTCCTGATCGTACACATCAGTGCTTTCTGGGTTCCTTCACGCATTACCCACGACCTGGCTCCTGTAGCTTATGGCAATGGTGTTGAAATGCACAACCTCTACCTGCGCATGTTCGAGGTTTTCCAAAGCCCGCTGATTGTGCTGCTGTACCTTGTTGCGTGCGCATCGCTGTGCTTCCACCTGCTGCATGGCTTCCAGAGTGCCTTCCGCACCATGGGTGTACACAACAAGAAATACCTGACCATGCTGAAGAGCCTGGGATATGGATTTGCCGTGGTAGTATCGGTGCTTTTTGCCCTGATGCCCATTGCCATGCACTTCCAGTGGATCAAGCCCGACTAAGACAAGATATTCGGTGCGGCCTGCCCATGGCTACAGGCAACAACATTTGGGTTTGGGGTGCACCGATTTTTGTTTGACAATTGCCGCGAAAGCACATAAAACGTTGAACAGCAACAACTTTCACAGCAATTTTTGATCTTTAAACACGGTTGATTGTTATAGATACGTTTGGTTCACTGTACCTTACAGTGACCGGTATCAACTCTATTATTCGTTAATTGCAATTTGACGTATGCTGAACGCAAAAATTCCTGATGGGCCTTTAGAAAAGAAATGGGAGGACTACAAAGGACACGTAAAACTGGTAAACCCCGCCAACAAGCGCAAGCTGGAAGTAATCATCATCGGTACCGGTTTGGCCGGCGCCTCTGCTGCTGCTTCCCTGGGCGAACTGGGTTATAAGGTTAAAGCTTTCTGCTTCCAGGATTCTCCCCGCCGTGCGCACTCCATTGCAGCGCAGGGTGGCATTAATGCTGCAAAAAATTACCAGAACGACGGCGATTCCGTGTTCCGCCTTTTTTACGATACCATCAAGGGTGGCGACTACCGTGCCCGTGAAGGCAACGTACACCGCCTTGCCGAGGTGAGTACCAATATCATTGACCAGTGCGTGGCGCAGGGTGTTCCCTTTGCCCGCGAATATGGCGGCCTGCTCTCCAACCGTTCTTTCGGCGGTACCCAGGTACAGCGTACCTTCTATGCCGCAGGCCAGACAGGCCAGCAGCTGCTGATTGGCGCTTACCAGGCCTTGGAGCGCCAGGTAGCTTTGGGCAACGTAAAAATGTATACCCGTCACGAGATGCTGGAAATCGTAATGGTGGAAGGCAAGGCCCGTGGCATCATTGCCCGCAACCTGGTAACAGGTGAACTGGAGCGTCATGCCGGCCACGCCGTACTGATCTGCTCTGGTGGTTATGGCAACGTGTTCTACCTGAGCACCAACGCCATGGGTTCCAATGTTACCGCAGCCTGGAAAGCTCACCGCAAGGGTGCCCATTTTGCAAACCCCTGCTTTACCCAGATTCACCCCACCTGTATCCCCGTAACCGGCGAGCACCAGTCGAAGCTGACCCTGATGTCGGAATCGCTGCGTAATGATGGCCGGATTTGGGTGCCCAAGAAAAAGGGCGATGACCGCCGAGCCGACCAGATTCCAGAAGACGAACGCGATTACTACCTCGAAAGAAGATATCCTGCCTTTGGTAACCTCGTACCCCGCGACGTAGCCAGCCGCGCCGCCAAAGAGCGTTGCGACGCCGGCTATGGTGTAGGTACTTCCAAGCAGGCCGTTTACCTCGATTATGCCGACGCCATCCTGCGTTATGGCCGCATCGAAGCAGGTAAGCGCAATCTCTCCGGCACATCCGATGCGCAGATCATTGCCATGGGCAAAGAGGTTGTAAAAGAGAAATATGGTAACCTTTTCGACATGTACGAAAAAATTACCGGCGAAAACCCTTACGAAGTGCCCATGCGCATTTACCCAGCGGTACACTATACCATGGGTGGCCTATGGGTGGATTACGAGCTGATGACTGCCATCCCCGGCCTCTATGCCCTGGGTGAAGCCAACTTCTCCGATCACGGTGCCAACCGCCTCGGTGCCTCTGCGCTGATGCAGGGCCTGGCTGATGGCTACTTCGTTATTCCTTACACCATTGGCAACTACCTGGCTGAAGAAATCCGGAGTGGCGCACTCACTACCAACCAACCCGCATTCGACGAAGCAGAAAAATCTGTTCGCGAACGACTGGAAACGCTGATGAGCATCAAGGGTACCGAAACGGTGGAAACAATGCACAAGCGTCTGGGTAAAATCATGTGGGACAAATGCGGTATGGCCCGAAACAAACAAGGCCTCACCGAAGCCATTGAAGAAATCCGCCAGCTGCGCAAAGAGTTCTGGAGCAATATCCGCATTCCCGGCAAGATCAACGACTTTAACCCCGAACTGGATAAAGCTGGCCGTGTTGCCGACTTTATTGAACTGGGTGAGTTGATGTGTATTGATGCCCTCAACCGCGAGGAAAGCTGTGGTGGTCACTTCCGCGAAGAGCACCAAACCGAAGATGGTGAAGCCCTGCGCCACGATGACCAGTACATGTATGTGGCTGCCTGGAAATCGGTAGGTACCCACGAATGGCAGTTGGAAAAAGAACCCCTGGATTACGAGGTGGTAAAACCCAGCCAGCGTTCGTACAAGTAAGCTATTTGTTAATAATAACAAAGGGCTTTTAAGTTGATCAAGATCAACCAGTTCTTTAAATAAATAGATTTGATTTGCGTGGCTTTTTTGCAGCGGCACAAATCAAATCCAAATTTCAATAATCAACAAAATGCCATCGGCTACAGTTCGTGCCGGATGGTGTGTGCGATTCTATATGGAACACTACAACATGAACCTGACGCTGAAAGTATGGCGCCAGGATAACAAAAACGCCCAAGGTCGATTTGAAACTTATCCTGTAAAAGATGTCTCTTCAGAGATGTCCTTTCTTGAAGTTATCGACCTGTTGAACGACCGCCTTGTAAAAGAGGGCGGCGATCCCATCGCTTTTGACCATGACTGCCGGGAAGGTATCTGTGGTATGTGCTCCATGTACATCAATGGCCGCCCCCATGGTCCATGGCACGCCACCACCACCTGCCAGCTGCACATGCGTGCCTTTAAAGATGGCGATACCGTGGTGGTAGAACCCTGGCGTGCACAGGCTTTCCCAGTGATCAAAGACCTGGTTACGGATCGCTCTGCTTTCGACCGTCTGGTTCAGGCCGGAGGTTTTGTTTCGGTAAATACCGGTAATGCAGTTGATGGTAACGCCATTCCCGTGAATAAGGACAACGCTGATGCTTCTTTTGCCGCAGCTTCCTGCATCGCCTGTGGCGCTTGTGTGGCAGCCTGTAAAAATGCTTCTGCATCCCTTTTCTTGGCTGCAAAGGTTTCGCACCTGGCATTGTTGCCCCAGGGTCAGCCAGAGCGTAAAAGCCGTGTGCTGAGCATGGTGGCCCAGATGGATAAGGAAGGTTTTGGATCCTGCACCTTTACCGGTGCCTGCGAGGCTGTTTGCCCCAAGGAGATTTCCATTACCAATATCTCGCGCATGCACAAGGACTACCTTTTTGCCGGTGTAGCTGCCGACAAATAAGTGTTTCTACATATTTGATTGAAGCCGGCAAATGCCGGCTTTTTCTTTTTTCAATAGGCCCGACTTAAAGGGCCTTGGTTTCAAATAGGTCTTTGGGGGTTGGATTGCCAGAACTTTGCGGATCAACCTACCCGCTTGAAACCAACTGGCTTTATCCTGCTGTGCTGCCTGCTGGCATGCAGTTCCGTAAGGATTTATGGCCAGGCTTTATCTGTAATGGACCCAACATACCGGGTAAAGTTTCTGCCCACAAAGCCTGACCGCCTTAAATTGGATAGCTTGTGGCTGGTACCCGGTTCACTCCAGGTAGGCGGTGTTGCGGACAGCTTCTATATCCTTGACCCTTTCACAGCCACCCTAAGGTGGAAGCAAAAACCACCGGCAGATTCGGTTTTGATACAATACCATGTGTGGAATACAAAGCTTGGAACCATACAGAAGCGGCACAGCTACGACAGCCTCCTGGATCAAACCCTGGTAGGCTCCCCAGCACTTGCAAAAGCAGAAAAACAACAAAGGGATTGGGGCAAGCTGCGGTATAGCGGCAGTTTTGAACGCGGGCTATCCATGGGCAATGCCCAAAGTGCGGCGCTCCAATCCAACTTCAACCTGCAACTGGAAGGGTGGTTGCCAGATAGCACCGCCATTCAGGCGGCCTTATCAGATAATAATTTGCCCCTCCAGCCGGATGGCACCACCCGGCAGCTGAATGAATGGGACCAGGTTTACCTTCGGTTTCAAAAAAAGAACTGGGACCTGCAGCTGGGAGACCAGGACCTGAAAGCAGACCAGCTCTACTTTCTACACTTCAGCAAACGCCTGCAGGGATTAACTTTTTCCTCCAGGCAGCAATTTGCCGCAAAAACCAAAGGCCAGACAAAGCTGAGTAGCGCTTTAGCAAAAGGAAAATTTCACCGCAATACGTTACAGACTTCCGATGGCAACCAGGGTCCCTACCGGCTTTCAGGCGCCAATAACGAAACTTATTTTTTTGTTCTGGCTAATTCAGAACAGGTATTTGTAGATGGACAAAAGCTGGAAAGAGGAGCGGATCGCGACTATTTGATTAATTACAATGCGGCAGAAATAACCTTTATGCCGCGGAAGCTGATCACCCGCGATAGCCGCATACAGGTGGAATTTGAATACGCCGACCGCAATTATCTCAACACCAATCTATACCTACAGCAAACAGTAGCACAAGGCAAAAAACTGGCGGTAAGCTTTGCCTTTTACCAAAATAGGGATGCACCAAATAATCCCATCAACCAAATCCTTACAGCAGGACAAAAGCAGTTCCTGCAACAACTTGCTGCAACCGAGGGGATGGCCTTTTACCCTTCTGCTTACCCTGATAGCGTAGGCACCGGAAAAGTATTGTACGAAAGAGTTGTGCTGCCCGGCCCAACAGCTGATACCATCTACCGGTATACTGCCGGTACCAGCCGGCAACGGTATGCGGTTGCCTTTACCGACCTGGGGCAGGGAAATGGGAACTACCTGCCCGATCAAAATGGGCTAAATGGAAAGGTTTACCGCTATGTACCGCCTGTAAACAGCATAAAGCAGGGCCGCTTTGAACCGGTTCAGGTAATGGTGCCGCCGAAACAACACCGGGTTGCAAGCTTATCTGCAGCCTACAGATGGAATGATCAAAATGCAATAGAAACGGAGCTGGCCTGGAGTCATTACAACCCTAATTTTTTTGCCCCAAAAAGTGCTAAAGACATACCCGCAACAGCAGCCCGTATGTATTACCGGAACCAAACCCGGCTGGGCAAGGGTTTACAAATGGAATCAAAGGTTAGGGCCGAATACCTGGCTGCAGCTTATAAGCCTGTAGAAAGATTGAGGAGTGTAGAATTCAGCAGGGCATGGGGGCTTCCTACTTTCTCTAAACCAATGCAGGAACGTTGGTTGGAATTGGTAACTACAGTGCAGAATAGGAGGGATGCTCTATTTAAATACCAATATAGCTTGTTGCAAAGAGGCAGGGATTATGCAGGGATGCAACAGGAAGTGACGCACCATGGCAAGCTGCGCAATTGGCAATTTACATCCGGTGCCCAGTGGACCCGCTTTAAGTCAGGAGCCAATAAAGGTTTGTACTGGCACCCTCAAATGGAGGTGCAAAAAACCTTTTTCCATGATGATGGGATACAACTGTTGCTGCGCTACGAAGCAGAACAAAGCAAAACCTCGACAGATGCCGGGGACAGCCTTACCAGGGAGCGTTTTGCTTATTACAGTTACGGCCTTACCCTCCGCAACAGCGAGAAAAAGTTGAACCGTTTTGCCTTCAGCATCAACAGTCGCACCAATAGCATACCGCAACAAACGATAAGCAGGCAGCCAGACAGGAGTTATACGATAAACCTCCAGGCTGATTTATACAAAAACCCAAACCGCCAATTGAACGTACAGGCTACTTACCGGCAGGTGCAGCCTATGGAAAAAAGTTCCACCCAGCCTGCTGGCCACAACCTCTTGGCAAGGGCTGCTTACCAGTTCAGGGAATGGAATGGCCTGGTTTCCGGCTCCGCATTATACGAACTGGGTAATGGACAGGAACCCAAAAGAGAACGTACTTATTATGAAGTACCAGCTGGTCAGGGTGAATACACCTGGATGGATTATAACAACGACGGCCTGCAACAACTCAATGAATTTGAAACGGCCCGCTTCCGCGACCATGCACGTTATGCCAGGTTATGGATACCCACAAATGAGTACCTGAAAACGGGTTTTGCCACCTGGAATTACGTGCTTACCGTTGATCCTGGTATGCTTGAAAAAGCACTTAAGTCAGGAGCCCTTCTTACCCGCTTTTTGCTTAACAGCGCTTTGCAGGCAAATACAAAAACAATCGCTAACCATTATCCGGCATGGAACCCTTTTCCGAAACCGGGTACCGATACCTCCCTGATCAGTGTAAATACGCATCTCACCAACAATCTATCCTTTAACCGGCAGCAGCCCGGCTGGGGGCTCGACCTGGAGCAAACGCAAAGCCAGGTAAGGGCTTTCCTCAATTATGGTATGGAAACCAACCGCCAGGAGGAATGGCGGCTCAAGGGGCGAACCAGAATAACCAGGATCCTGCACTTCGACCTGCGGTTGCAGGCAGGCAACCAAAAGTTGATGACCCCTGCATTTGCCAACCGCAATTACCAGGTTTTTCACCGGCATATAGAACCCCGGATCGCGCTGGTCCGGTCTACCAGTTTCAGGCTGCAGGGCGCATACAGGTATGCGCAAAAAAAGAGCAAACAACAATCAGGACAGGAAGCGCTAAAAGCACAGGTGATGGAGTTGGATTGCAGGTACAGTATACTCCAAAACAGCATGCTGACCAGCAGGATTAGCTACCACCATATTTCCTACGATGGTCCTACAAATACCAGTCTCGCCTACACCATGCTGGAAGGCTTGATGCCCGGCAAAAACCTGGTTTGGCAATCAGATTTCACCCAGCGATTAGCCAATAATATCGAAATCAACTTTAGCTACGAAGGCCGGAAAGCGGCCTCAGCTGCAATGGTTCATACCGGGCGGGCTTCAGTACGTGCTGTGTTCTAAATTGTTTGTATTAAATACAGGTAGCTGCCTGCATACATTTAGTTTTAAGCAGCCCTAGTTACGCCTGTAAATAAACCAAAGCGCGGCATTGATGCTTTCCCTTGATATTCCCGAAGCTTTTAAATAGCGGTTACTGAGCAGGCCAACTGTTATTTCGGGTTGGAGATACCACTGCTTTTTATACAGGTTCAGTTCGGCTGAAAGAGGAATGAGAACCGACCACTGTCCGAAGTTGCGGCCATGTAAGGTTGGCAGTTGGTCTGAACGTTTGTATACCAGGGTACTTTGCGCAGGGGAGAATGCTGAAGTATCTACACCCCGTTTAAAATGATGATTAATAGCCATTTCGCCCTGGAGCAAAACACCGGATTGCAAACTCACTTTTCGGGTGATCCTGATTTTGCGGTATATGCCGGCATGTAACCCAATAAACCGGACGCTTTGCGTCATCCAGTACTTTTTTGTTTCCAATAGGTTTACTGAAGAACGCGCATACCATTCCTGGGTCCCAATATCCATTCCGCCTCGTTTTTCCCTGAATGCATAATTTATTCCTACTGGTATGTAGCTATTGCGCCAGAACCTTCCTCCATTTTGCGGGAAGCCAAGTACAGCCTGGAGGAAAACCCGGTGGTAGGTAACCGGACCGGAATTGCCATGCAAGGAATTCCATTGCAAGGTGTCCAGCATTTTTTGAAACCCAGCAGGCTTTTTCAACAATGGAGGGATGAAAAAAGGATTACTTTCCACAGCTTCCCCTTCGCCAATCCGGTATCCAACACTGAAGTCGCGGAAAAATGGCTTTTGCGCCTCAGACCATAATGCAAAGAGGGTAAAAAAGAAAAGCAGGTATGGTTTCATGGGGTGGTGTTTTGGTTGCATCAGTTCTGCGGATCAGGCCTGAAAGTAAAACAGGATGTACTGGCGGCCATTTTGATTTCGGAAAAATACCTATAAAAAATAATGCTCAGCAAAATACTGTTTGGATAACCATCAAAATGAAAGAAGCAGATCACTGATTACTGTAAACAAAAGTGCCCTGCTATTTAAGCAGGGCACTTCATAAAAAATGTTTTTAGATAATATGGTACGGTTACACGTTGAACCTGAAGTGCATCACATCACCGTCTTTCACAATATATTCCTTACCCTCAATACGCAGGCGTCCGGCATCGCGGCAGGCAGATTCTGAGCCATACTGCACGTAGTCGTCGTAGCCAATCACTTCTGCCTTGATAAATCCTTTTTCAAAATCAGTATGGATCACCGAAGCTGCCTGGGGTGCTTTCCAACCCTGACCAATGGTCCATGCACGTACTTCCTGAACACCCGCGGTAAAATAGGTTTGCAGGTTCAGCAGGTGGTAGGCCGAGCGGATCAGGCGGTTCAGTGCAGGTTCTTTCATTCCATATTCATCCATAAAGAGCGCCTTGTCTTCTGGCTCCTCCATTTCGGAAATCTGTGCTTCAATGCTGTTGTTCATGATGATCACTTCAGCACCTTCTTCGGCTACGGCCGCTTTCAGGGTCTCCGAATATTTGTTGCCGGTGTGCATGCTGGGCTCGTCAACATTGGCAACATACAGTACAGGCTTTTCGGTGAGCAGGAAGAGGTCGGCAATAGCAGTACGCTCTTCGGGCGCCAGCCCAAGTGAACGGATGCTTTTGCCTTGCTCCAGGTGGGCTTTGCAACGCTGCAGCACTTCCAGTTCGGCCTTGGCTTTAACGTCAAACTTGGCGTTTTTTTCCGTCTTCTGCATTTTCTTTTCTACGCTATCCAGGTCTTTCAGCTGCAGCTCGGTGTCAATGATTTCCTTATCGCTTACAGGATTGATAGCGCCTTCTTCGCGCAGGATGTTCTCGTCTTCAAAACAACGGATCACGTGGATGATGGCGTCCACCTCGCGGATATTGCCCAGGAACTTGTTGCCCAGACCTTCTCCTTTGGACGCACCGCGCACCAGTCCGGCAATGTCCACGATTTCGATCTGGGTAGGCACCACGCGGTTGGGTTGAACCAACTCGGCCAGCTTGGCCAGCCTTTCATCGGGTACATCAACCAAACCCACGTTGGGTTCGATGGTACAAAAGCGGTAGTTGCTTGCTTGCGCTTTTGCGCTATTGCTTACCGCGTTAAACAAAGTTGATTTTCCTACGTTGGGCAGACCTACGATACCAGCCTGTAAAGCCATATAAAAAAGTTGTCAGTTGAAAATTTATGGTTCAAAGTAGGGAGGCAAAACTTTGTAAGTCCTTCCAATTGTCGGAACAAAGCCTTTTGTACCCCTGTTTTTCGAGGCGCAAAGATAAGCAAATGAAGCCCTCGGCCCTGATTGCCTTCAAACAATTACCTTCATCGCCCCAAATTCAAGGCAGGGTTCCCGGTCTTTGAACTGGACACAACTGACATCCAAACCTATCTATGGCCTTAAGCAGAATCTGGTCCGCATTCATACTTGTTGCCGTTACCGTGGCACTCTTTCGTTTTCTTGGTGGCGATGAAGCCATCTTCAGCCGCATGGTGGTGGGCAAAACCGATGATGTGGTAGATACCATCCGTTATCAACTGGCTGCCGATCCCCGCCAGCATGGTTATCCAAACGAAGAAAAATTTAGCGAAAGACTGGCAGGCTATGGATATTTCCCGGCAGATGCACTTCACCCTGCAACCGTGGTATTCACCGAAAAAGGCGCTCCCACAAACCTGGCTCCAGGACAGTCTGCCCTTACTATAACGTCATTGCCATTTCGCTTAACACGCCCGGCTGATGGTATCATAGAAACTTGTAAAAGTGCGGTCAATATTGCCATTGGGTTGATCGGTATCATGGCGCTTTTTATGGGTTTCATGAGCATTGCCGAAAAAGCCGGCGGCATCCGGATGTTGTCGCGGATCATTGGTCCTTTCTTCTCCCGCTTGTTTCCGGAGCTGCCAAAGAACCACCCGGCGATGGGGCATATGATGATGAACTTCTCGGCCAACCTTCTAGGACTGGATAATGCAGCAACTCCTTTCGGACTAAAGGCGATGGAAAGCCTCCAGGAACTCAACCCTTCCAAAACCACCGCTTCCAATGCACAGATCATGTTTCTCTGCCTGCATGCATCGGGCCTGACCCTCATTCCGGTAAGCATTATTGCTGCCCGATCTGCATTGAAATCGGCAAACCCTACCGACATTTTTGTACCCTGTATGATCGCCACCTTTGTAGCCACCATGGCTGCCATGTTTATTGTAAGCCTCCGGCAAAAGATCAACCTGTTGCAGCCAGTAATCCTTGCCTGGGTTGGCGGACTATCTGCGGTGATCGCCTTATTGGTATGGTATCTTACCTCCCTGAACTTTGAATCGGTGCAATCTTTTTCCAGCCTGCTTTCCAACGGGTTGATCCTGCTGATCTTCTTTTTGATCATTGCCGGAGCGGTGTATAAAAAGATCAATGTCTTCGACGCATTTGTGGAAGGCGCAAAGGGTGGTTTTGAAACGGCAGTAAAAATCATTCCTTACCTGGTGGGCATGCTGGCAGCTATTTCGCTGCTGCGCACCAGCGGCACTTTTGATGTTATGATTGGCGGAATGAAAGGCCTGTTTGCCTTCTTGGAAACCGATACCCGTTTTGTAGATGGATTGCCAACAGCCCTGATCAAACCTTTAAGTGGCAGTGGGGCAAGGGGAATGATGATCGATACGATGAAAACCTTTGGACCCGATTCTTTTCCCGGAAGGCTTTCCTGTATCCTGCAGGGTTCTTCGGATACTACTTTTTACGTCATTGCCGTATACTTCGGCGCAGTTTCGATCCGTAATACCCGTTATGCCATCGGCTCCATGCTGCTAGCCGACCTGGTGGGGATTATTACCTCCGTTCTTCTGGCTTATATGTTTTTTGGATCGGTAAATTAGGAAAGGCAAAAACACCTGGCAGGTTTTTGAAACCTGTCAGGTGTGCTTAAACTACTAGAAAGTAAACCTAATACCCAGGCCAACTGCCGCAGGTTCAAAGCTTACATCATTTAACAATTCCAACTCAGGTTTCCAGTCCAGTGATACATTGATGGGCGCAGCTGAAAAAGTATAATCCAGCCCGATGATACCCTGCGCACCCAACACGTTCCTGCCCGAAAAGGCAACATATCCGCCGCCGCCATAAAACCAGTTCAGGCCTGGACTGCCCAGGGGTTTAAACTTCTCTACCAGTATTCCCACAGCTGCCGGATCGAAGGAAAGGGTTCCTTCAATAGCGGTGCTGGATTTTACATAATGGCGGAAACTGATGCCGGTATTCACCAACGCATCGTTATTGCTAAAGCGGATACCCAGAGCATTGCGGCCCTGTTGGGCATGCAGCACACCTGAAAAAAGCAGGAACAAAAGACCAAAAAATAGCTGTTTCATCTGTATGGTTTTGGATAAGCTTCAAACGAAAAGAACCCGTTCTTTCGTATACTGTAGTAGGCAGGCGACAAAGAACCATGCGACAGGAACAATCGATTTCTTTGTCATCAAGAAAAACGCTGGGGAAACATGTTGCAACCTGCTTCAATACGCAAAATATTCAACTGCCCTTTAGAGAATCATAATTAATAGCAGCGCTACTGGAAAAGTTCAAATTTTGTCTTTGGTCTGCGGGCTTCCAGCCAGCGAAAGGAGGGGAGCTGCATTTCTTTGGGAGTCTTTTGCCGGATGGGCCACAGGGTACCTTCCACTGAACTGCGAAATACAACCCGGTTGAGTTCGCCTTGTTTGAAGAAAACATCCATCAACTCGCTTTTGGTTTGGTTGATCCCTGTATAGGCACTGTCATCATCCTGGAGGAAGTAGATGCTTTCCGCTACACCTTTTGCTCTTACCGAATCAATGACACCGGCTACGAAAAAGCCATCCATTCGTTTTGATTTTACCTGGTTGTAATAACCCGGTTCCACCTGTTGCACGAGGTAAGAGTTATTGAACACCTTTACCTTATCTGCCTGCTTGTTGCGGGTATACAGGAAGATGGTATCGCCTGTGATCTGGCTACCCTGGCTCCAAACAATAGGGTTTTGAAACAACTGGAAAGAAGTATCGCGGAATGAATAATACAATGAATCGGAAACGGACTGCACCGAATCAGTAAAGACCCGCACATTGCGGAACGCTTCGAAATAGCGGTTGGTACTGTCGCCTGCTTTCAAGGTATCATAACGATGCAAAGAATCGTGTACCCTGGTAAGGTCGGAAAGGCGGGCGGAGAACAAAGTATCGGCAGTGATATAAATGGAATCCTTTTCCTGCTTGATGATCATCAGGGGCTTCACCGTTGCCAGGAAGGCTTCTGTTTTTTTGTTGACGAAAATTTCGTTGGCCAGTATCGACAAGCCTTTGGCGGTATCCTTCAGCACACCACGTCCTCTTATCTGCACCACACCTGCTTTATCGTCGTTGGCAATCTGGTCGCCGGTTACGGTGAGGGCGCCATCTTCTATAGTGGTACGTTGCGTAAACTGGGCATTGCCACCCTTCAGATCGTAAGAACCTTCCGAGGTGCGAATCACACGGCCGCTGGAATCACGTATGTAGGTATCCGTTATAAACCTTGCCGTTTGCAGTTCGGTATTGTACAAGAGAGAATCAGACTTCAGGTAAAAGGCAGGATCCTTCAGTTCTACTTTCTTCTTGAAGTAGATATCACGGATATCGGCATAGTAAATGCCTTCTTTACTGGTAAGTACAGACTTCTTGTTCACCACCTTACCGCCGTTTTTATAAATACCAATCCGGGTATTCATATCATACTCCAGGTTATTGGTGGTAAGGGTAGCCTGACCGTCCGTCATGCGTACATTGCCTGTAAAAAAAGCGGTTCTTTTATCAATCTGGTACAGCAGCTTATTGGAGTAGATATGTGCCGTATCGCTGTCGTTGATGTGAACACGGCCAAAAGCCTCAAAGATGTTTTTGGTCTTGTTAATTATGCAACTATCACAATCGAAAAGGGCTGTTCCCTGGCGCAGCCGAACATTACCCGAAAGGATTTGAACAGAGTTTTGATCGGTATTTTTAACCGTTAGCCTCTCGGCATTAAGAATCTGAACAGGCGTTGTGGTATCGGCAACAACTTTGACATCACGCACCAACCTGCTGGAAAAAGCATTGGCTGCAAAGCAGCCAAGCACTATTATAAAAAGAAAATAAAATCTGTTCATTACTGTCCTACCGACACCAGAACGGTATCTTTTGTAGCAGGCGAAGTTAAAGGCTCTGCTTTGTTCTTGCCACCGAAAACTGAAATATTAACGTAGCGTTTCGGGTGTACCCGTACATCATCCAACAAGATTTCCAAACTCAGTGCTACTTTATTCAACTGCTCATACAATTGTTTATCGTTGAGCAGTTTACCCAGCGATCCATTGGGGTTGTTTACATTGGCATCGAGGCGGGTGATGGTTGTTTTCAACTGGTCGATGGTACCCTGCAATGCACTTACCGTTTGCTGTATGGGTGCATTGGCCAGGTTGGCTGTGGTCAGCTCCAGGTTGCGGATGGTAGAAGAAATTTGCTCGTTGTTACGGGAAAGGTTGCCGGTTACGGAATTAAGGCTGCCCATTGTTTGCGCAATGATTCCGGATTCAGCATTGGTAAGCCTTTGGAGGTTGTTTGCAGAAACCGCAAGGCTTGCGATCATGGTTTGCAGGTTGCCGTTGGTGGTTGGGTCCAGCACCTGGTGCAGGCTGCCCAGCACCAGCTTCAGCGAATCGGCAACATCATTCACACGGGCTACAGTAGGCGTCAGTTGCTGCTGCAGGTTGGCAATGATGCCTCCGGAAATATTGGTATTGATGGTATCACCGGGTTGCAGGTAGTTGCGGGCATCCCCCTTTTCAATTTTGATATATGCCGAACCGATCAGGGAGCCATCGATAAAAGCTACCGAGTTGGCAGGAATATTTACATCGCGGGTAAGGTGTATTTCTACGATGATCCCATCTACTTCTTTATTCAGCGGGGTAAAATTGTACACCGTTCCCACCGCAAGGCCATTGATCTTAACTACGTTGGATTTTTCCAAAGAGCCAAGGTCCTTGAAAACGGCAAACACAGCCGGTTGTTTATTGAAAAGGGTACTGCCCTTGAGGAAACTAAATCCAAGCACCAACAGAACAATTGCCACCAGCGCAAGTAAGCCTACCTTGGTTTCGTTATTAATCTTCATGAACTTTTGTTTATCAGGCTATGGAAATGCCCGGGCCAAAATAACAACAAATTTTCCGTTACCCTAGCCGCCCATCACCCCGGCTAAAAAACCATACCACTGATAATGAAGGGGAAAGCTTTACTGCAAAGGATTGTCCAAATAAAAAGCCCCGCAAGATGCAGGGCTAAATAGTTTGAAGTTGATGTGCTTAGCGGGCGGCTTTCTGCCTGCGGGCCTCGTCGGCTGCAACCTGTTCCAGGAAGGCCTTGGTAGCCGTACCATCCTTATCCAGCATTACGGAAGCATTTTGTGCGGGCAACTGCTGCTTTTCGAGCCAGCCCATATAATTCTTCAACGCAAGGGTGATACAATCAGCAATTTCATTCTGGCCTTTCTCGCTGTTCAGGTAGTCTTCTTCCTCGCGGTTGGAGATATAACCTGTTTCTACCAGGATGGAAGGCATGGCCGTAGCCTGTAGTACCCAGATACCTACCTGGCGCTGGCGCTGTCCGCGGCTGATACGCCCCACACGGGCAAATTCCTCTTCTACCATACCTGCAAGGGTAGCGCTCCGCTTGAAGTATTGTTTTGTTTTCAGCAGGGAAAGGGCAATAAAGTCGGCGGAGTTCACATCCACCTCGCCATAGTTCTGCTGGAAGTTCTCTTCGGCAAGCATGGGAGCGTTTTCACGCATCGCCACTTCTTTGTCTTCGTTTTTATGGGCACCCCAGATATAGGTCTCTGTACCCTGGGCAGGGTTGGGGGTAGAATAGTACCGATACTGTGGCACCTGGCGGGTAACTTTCTTCCGCTTTTTGCCTTTACCCGTATAACTCACCACGGTTTTGTTGCCCACAAATTCTTTGTGCTGCTGCGGCGGCGCCGAGTTAACGTGGATGGAAATAAACAGGTCGCCCTTGCTTTGGTTGGCCTGCTTGGCGCGGGCATGGAGTTCGGGGTAGGAGTCGGAAGTGCGGGTAAACACCAGTTTGATATCAGGGGCGGTGCGGGCAATTTCTTCACCCAGCTTGGTGGCCACACCCAGGCAGATATCCTTTTCGTAGGAATAGTCGCCACGTGCGCCCACGTCCTTGCCACCATGACCAGCATCAATCACTATGGTACGCAATACCCTTTTGGGGCCTGCAAAGGAAAACAGCAGGGAACTCAAGGAGAATAGCGATACAAGGATCAATGATTTGTTTAGCATAGAGGATTTTATTTAACCGTTAACAGTTTGTACAAGCCGGTCATTAAGGGCTAATCAGTTACTTTTGTTGCTTCCTTATGTCGGGACTGCACAAATTTAGTTTAAAAAGCTGCTCATCGTTGTTGGTTGGTGTCTTCGTGTTGTTTTGCTTAACGTTACAAGCAGCCAACAAAGAGGTAACACCCACCAAAAACATATGCAGTTTAACAAACATACAGGACACGATACCCGCAAAACGGCTGGATAGCCTATCTATTAGGCGGGACAGCCTGAACCGGCGACGGGACACGGTTCCAACGGTGGACAGTTTTACCCTTCGCATGTCCAAAGACACGCTGTCCGGCCCCGTAAAATACAAAGCCGAAGACAGCGCCGTGGTTTTGGTACAGGACAAAAAAATACTTTTATACGGCAACACCCAAACAGAATACAACGATGTATCGCTTGCTGCGCCACAGGTAGTGGTGGACCAGCAAAGCAATATCATGACGGCAACCGCCGACCGCGACAGCATGGGCAACCTGCTTACCCGTGCCCGCTTTGAGCAGGGCGAGAACCGTTTTCAGAGCGATACCATCCAGTTCAATTTCAAAACACAACGGGGACTTACCCGCAACACCTTTACCCAGCAAGGTGAAATGTTTGTGCAGGGCGACAAGATCAAGAAGGCCGATTCGAGCACCATCTTCGTGAGCAGTGGCCGCCTCACAACCTGCAGTTTCGATGAGCCGCACTTTGCCTTTCGCACAAACAGGCTGAAGGTGATCAACAATAAAATTGCCGTTACCGGACCCACGCACCCCGAGTTTGAAGGCGTACCCCTGCCCATTTACCTGCCATTTGGTTTCTTTCCCCTGAGCCAGGGCCGCCATTCGGGTATGCTGCCGCCCCAGATTGCCACCAACGAGGCTTTTGGCCTGGGCCTGGAAGGCGTGGGTTATTACAAAGTGCTGAATGAATACCTGGACATGCGTTTGCAGGGAAATATTTATTCTTACGGCACCTGGAGTGCTACGCTTACGCCAACTTACCGGAAAAGATACCGCTATAATGGCGCCCTCAACCTGCAGTTCCAGCGTACCAAACAAGCCTTCAAGGATGATCCCGATTTCTCGCTGACCAAAACATTTATGATTGGCTGGACCCACAGCGTTGACCAGCGTGCCCGTCCCGGCACTACCTTTTCGGCCAACGTAAATGCGGGTTCTACCCGCCACAACCAGCTGCAGCCAAACGACACCCGGCGCATCTTTGGCAACAAGCTGAACTCCTCCATTGCTTATTCCAAAACATGGCAGGGCAAACCTTACAACCTTACTTTAAGCGCCAACCACAACCAGGACAACCAGACCCGCCTGATGCAGATCACCCTGCCTACTGCAGGTTTTACGCTCAATACCATTTACCCTTTCCAGCGCAAAACCATTGTAGGTGCCAAGCGTTGGTACGAAAACCTGGGCGTGGGGTATAACGGCAACTTTGGCAACCAGCTGTCTTTTTATGATACGGCCCGCTTCCGCCTTGGCGACCTGTTGGATACCATGCAGTGGGGCGCACAACACCGTTTTCCCATTACCATGTCGCTGCCGCCGGTAGGCCCGCTGATTTTTTCGCCTTCTATATCCTATCAGCAGGTATGGCTGCAAAACAAATTTATACGCAGCTGGAACCCCAACCTGAAAAGGCTGGACACAGCCATTTCCCGTGGTTTCTTTGTCGACCAGGAAGTAACCTTTGGCATGAGCGCCAGCACCAACGTGTTTGGTACGTTGCGTTTCCAACGGTCAAGGGTAGCAGCTATCCGCCACGTTGTAAGGCCACAGGTATCCTTCAACTACCGCCCGGACATGTCCAGCAAGTACTACTACACCACGCAGCTGGATACAACGGGTGAAAACTTCGGGCGTTTTTCCTCCCTTTCCGGCAACCTGTTTTCGCCGTTTAGCGAAGGGCAGTTTGGTGGTATCTCCTTTGGTGTAGACAATAACCTGGAAATGAAATGGCGGAGCAAAAACGACACGGGTGCCAATGCCATCCGTAAAATCCGCCTGATAGATGGTTTTGGCTTTAACAGCGGTTACAACTTCCTGGCCGATACCATGAAGCTGCAAAACTTCAACCTGTACCTGCGCAGCACTTTGTTTGAGAAGATCAACATCACTGCCAGCGCTTTGCTCTCGCCTTATCAAACCAACCGCTTTGGCCGCCCCATCAACAAATATGCATGGTCGGATGGTTTCCGCCTGGGCACCCTGCAGTATGGCAGCCTGGCCATCAGTACCCAGTTCCAGAGCAAGAAGAAGGATGATAAGAAAGGGACCCAAACAGACGAAGACAACCCGGTACTGCGCAACGGCCGACAGATCACCGATCCCATGCTGCTGAACGACCAGGCCATGCTGATGGATTATATGCGCCGCAACCCAGCCGAATTCGTGGACTTCAATATTCCCTGGCAGTTGTCGCTTTCTTTTTCAGCAGGCTTCAACCGCAGGCCAATGGCCGACTACAGCGGTTTTGAAAATGAATTCAACGCCAACCTCTCCGTGAACGGTAGTTTCAACCTGACACCAAAGTGGAACTTTAGCGTGAACAACGTATACTACGATTTTAAAACCACGCAGCTGCAAACTTTTACCATGTCCATTTCCCGCGACATGCACTGCTGGCAGATGGCCATCAACCTGACCCCGGTTGGTCCCTGGCGTTCCTTCTCCTTTACCATCAACCCCAAGGCAGCCCTGCTGCAGGACCTGCGGGTGAACAGGACAAGGACCTTCCAGAGTTATTAGAAATTTTACTTTTCCAATTGCAAGAAACATAAAAGGCCAGCCCTGCTTCGCAGCACCGCTGGACTTTCTTTTTACAATAAAGTTGGCTTGCTACAGGTATGCAGTGTTAAGGAAGAAGCTGTTTGCAAAGGATATAAATACCCATTGCAAAAACAAACAGTCCGAAGCCTCTTTTAAGCCTTTCGCCATTGATCCGCCTGTTGCAATAATTGCCTGCAAAAATACCGGCAATAGCCGTAGCAGTAATGGAGCACAGCAGGTGCCAGTCCATGGAAAAATGAGACAGATCGCCGGTAAAACCCACCAATGACTTTATAGCAATAATGAGCAGTGAAGTACCGATGGCTTCCTTCATAGGTATTTTATTGAGCAACACAAGGGCCGGAATGATCAGGAATCCGCCACCGGCACCAACAAGACCTGTAAAAGTTCCTTCCAACAACCCGGAACCAATAATCAGCGGCAATCGGATACCACATTCATTTTGTTCCTTATCTACCCAATTAGTTTTTGACTGCCTGATCAGCGTCAGGGAAGCCAGGATCATTAGCGCTGCAAAAACCAACATGAGCAGCATGTCGCGTGAAATGGCGGTACCAAGTATTTGCATGTGCTCCGGGATTCGGGGCACCAGGAAAATGCGCATGAAAAATACGGCCGCCAGGGAAGGCAACCCAAATGCCAAAGCCGCCTTCAGGTTAACAGCCCCTTGTTTCAATTTGGGAACAACACCAACCAGCGAAGTGGAACCGACAATAAAGAGCGAGTATGCCGTAGCAGTAATGGGATTGACCCGGAACAGAAAAACCAAAACCGGCATGGTAAGCATGGACCCGCCACCACCAATCAGGCCCAGGGTGAAGCCGATAAGCAAAGAAGCCAGGTATCCGAGTACATCCATATTTCCCATTGCCAACAAAGGTCCGTTCCGGCCGATGCCTTATAGGTGACCAATATCACGCAGGCAAATGAACTCCATCTCACAAAGACACAACAGCCAGGACCATTGTGAAAGGTAAGGGGCTTATTAATCTACCAAAACAGTTTGGTTGTTGGCAGCTCACCGGGCTGCCTGTTGCAGGGTTGCATTGTTTTGGTTGTTCGGCACCATACGGCTATAATCTTTTTGCACCTGCTGCATCCAACCAAATACGTATTGCGACTGCTCCTTTACCACCTCCGGGTAGCGGCCCGACAGGTTGTACTTTTCTGCCGGATCTTTCTGGAGGTCGTACAATTCAGCGTCTTTATTGTCTACATTATAAATGAACTTCCATTTGCCGTTGCGGGTACCCACCAAAAGGTCGGTATAGGGGCTCACGAAAAAAGAACGACTGTCTGGCAATGGTTCAAAAAGGCTTTTGCCATACCAGCCTTTGGGTTTGGGCAAGCCACATACCTGTGCAATGGTGGCGGGGAGGTCTACCATACTTCGGATAACGCTGTCTCTTTCACCCCGGAAAAGGCGTGGCTGAATGAGCACCAGTGGAATGCGCACATTCTCCTCGTATATGCGCGATGCATGCGAACGTTGGTCGTGTGTGCCAAAAGCCTCCCCATGGTCGGCAGCAAACACCACCAGGGTGCTTTGCAATTTGCCGCTTTGGGCTAAAGTATTCATCAACTGCCCAAACAAGGAATCGGAATGATGCAGTGCATTCAGGTATTGGTTGACGGATCCTTTTTTATCCGTAAACTTTTTTTTGCCATCGGAGTAGTAGGGGCTATGGGTTTGGTTGGTCCACACCACCGCCATGTTCTTTTTACCCTTGTTGCCTTCCAGCCAGCCCAGGTATTCATGTACCACACAGGCATCATCCATTACATCAAGCGTGCTGTCTTTGCGTTGTGCCAGCACTTTACAAGGCATATTGTTCCGGTCGCGGATGGTACCAAAACCCTGTCTGTGGGCAAAGCTGTCCATCTCACTATACCGAAGATCAGAGGCAAAGAACAACCCTGTTTGCCAACCGGCTTTGTTCAATACCGTCGGAAGAGCGGATTGCTCCCACACCGTACCATTATTCAGCGCCGAGTTATAATCGATCATCGGATACACACCTGTTACCAGGGAAATCATCGAGTTGCCCGTGCTCGGAATATGCACATACATATTGTCGTACACCCTTCCGAAACGGCTCCATGCCTTCAGTTTTGGGGTTGCATCAAACTCATTGGTGTACAAACTAACCAGGTTGGCTGGTGTGGACTCTGATACAAACACGATGATGTTATTGATTGAATCTATGCCACCTGGTTGCTGCCATACCCTGGCAGCAGTTGCATCACTGAAATAGTTTGTAACCGCACCCGGCAGCTTCATCTCCTGGATTCTATTCAAGTTGGCCGGTTCAAAAAAGCTGCGGGCAAATGCCCAAACCGGCGTTTCCTTCCGTGAAGGTGCAATATGGTGCCGGCTAAAGATGGGCAGGGTAATAGCCAACACAAGCAAATAACCCACCCAGGTGAACACCTGTAGCTTGCGGGCTGGTATAAGGGCAGCAAGGTATTGTATGGATTTACTTAATAAAACAAAGGCTACCATGAGCATTGCCAGCCGGCCGATGTACAAGCCGTCCAACACCTGTGCAGCCTGTTTCTTTGAATCCGACTCTTTGAGGAAATCGGAGTAATAAAGCCATTTATAATTAAAAGGCGTACCCAATTGTTTGATCACCTCGATGTTGAGAATGGATACCAGGCTGATGAAAAAAAGCAACGCAAAAAGAAGATAACTCACTGCCTTTTGCCATTTTATCTTCCTGGCAGTAAGCGCAAGTAATAGGGTGCCGGCAAAACCAAGTATAAATAACAAAAGCGCATCTTGCTGCAGGGCAGCAAGGAATGATTTGGGCTTCAGCAAAGAAGTATGGGTAATCTGAGCCCTTGCCGCCATGGTGAACAACCATCCGGAAAGCCATGCGCCTAAAAACAAATGGACAGGCGCGGGTTGTACCTTATACCTGTTTACAAAATACAGCACTGAAAAAAGGATCAATGCCATTAGCAGGATTTTCCCTGCCAGGTATAGCAGGTTAAAGCCCTGAGCATATATGCCCAGGTTTTTATCACGTATTGAATAAAGCGCTTTACCTCCAACTTTAATTGCATACAAATCCCCTTCGTTGGTGTCGTAGGCCCGGTAACTGGAGAGTGCCTTGTTAAATTCCGCCCGGAAATAAAAGTTTAATTGTGCGCCTTGGGGCAGGTTCAACTCCGCAACAAAAACACCGCCTTTGCGCTCCATGGGTGTAAAGGCCATCTCATCCCTTACCTTGGTACCTGCAGGCAGCAGTTGGCTTTCGGGTTCATTCCAATCATTCAATCCCCACACTATTTCGAGGGCATCCAGCTTGTTGGTGTGGTAAGTAACCTGCAACCGAACAAGGGAATCAGCCGGGTGGCGGGCTTCCACTAATGCCGGCAACAGTAATGAGAGCAGGAAAAAAGGATAGACAAGTAGGCTTCTTAGGGGGTACACGGTAGGGTAAGGTTTTTTTACGTCTACAAGGATATAGTTAAAAAAAGGTTTTTACAAGTTATTCTACAGCCTTGTGGTCCTACTTTTAACCGGATGGGCAGCTATAAACGAAGATCAAAATGAAAAAATATTGTTTTCGTGCGGTAATGCTTTTGCTAAGCCTTATTAGTTTTTATGCGCATGCCACCACTTATTATGTAAGTGAAAAAGGAGCCAGCAACAATAAAGGCACCTCCATTGGGACACCCTGGAATTACCAGCGGCTGCAGGCAGAAATATCCAAGAAGAAAGGCAACTTATTTTATGCAGGCGACAGTATTTTGTTGCAGCGAGGCAGCACTTTTTATGGCCCATTACAGGTGCGCTGTAGTGGTGCACCCGGCAGGTCCATTACCATCGGCGCTTATGGCAGCGGACCAAAACCGCTGATCACCGGCCTTGTAACTTTGAAAGAATGGAAAGCTGTAGGAGCAAAACAATACACAGCTAGCTTACCTGAAGATTTTCCCTCGTACTGCCCCATATTGCTTATCAACGGAAAACCTTTTGGCCAGGGAAGGTTCCCCAACAACACAGACCCAAACAAAGGCTATCTCTCCAATGAATCGGACCGCAATGACAACAGCAGTTTTATAAACAGGAGCCTTCGGGCAGGCAACACCGATTGGACTGGTGCTACCCTGGTAGCACGGCTGATGCGGTTTGTAATTGATACAGCCGTGGTAACCAACCAACAGGGAACGGAGCTCCAAACAAAGAATTTCGAAAACAAAGCACAAAAAGGCTTTGGTTTTTTTCTCACCAATCATCCCGCAACCATCGATAGCCACGGCGAATGGTTTATCAATTATGCAAGCAAAACCGTTCGGTTGCAGGTAGATGCAAACCCTGCCAATTACCGCATTCAGGTTCCTGTAGTGGACACCCTTTTTAATTGCACCAACCAAAAATACCTGGTAGTGCAGGACCTTGCATTTGAAGGTGCTACAACCTTTGGTATTTTCCTGGCCTATGCTCCCAACAACACCATTCAGAGATGTACGGTGCGGGCCTGTGGTATGGAAGGTATTGCAGCAGCAAGCCCGGGTAACAACTTTATTTCACTAATGGATAATGATATTGCCGATTGCGGCAATATTGGCATCAGTGCAAGATTTGTACAAAGTGGCCTGAGCATTCGCGGCAATACCATACAAAGAATCGGGCTTCAGGAACAGTACGGCGGCTATGGTACGGTTTGCCGTATTGGCATTCTGAATGACAGGGGCGAAGACCATGAAATTGCTTACAACAGAATTGACAGTACTGGTAATATCGGCATTCGCTTTAAGGGTTCTGATGTGCGCATTCACCACAACCTGGTGCAACATTATGGTGCAGTGATGGATGATGTAGGCGGCATTTATACCGTAAACCAGGGACGCCAGCCACAAACCAACCGCAAAGTTTACCGCAACATCATATTGGATGGCATGGATGCTACTGCAGGTACGCCCAATAATACCAGCCAGACCTATGGTATTTATATTGATGATGGCAGCAGGGATATAGAGTTGTATGAAAACTTTATTGCCAATGGTGAAGGTGCTGGCTTTTACCTACACAATACAACAGCCATCAACATCCACCACAACACCGTTTTTGGGTTTAAGGAAGCGGGAGTAAGGTTTACCTATGACCTTGCCAAATGGGATCCACCCAGGGATATTCGTTTTGCGCACAACATTGTAGTGGCAAACAACACAACCAGCAACCTCGTGAAATTGCTGGAAACAAGAGATTCCACTTTTATACCCGCACAAGGCTTGTTGCCAACAGCAAACAAATCCTTGATTGATTCCAACCTGTATGCACGCCCATACCGTGAAGCTGGTGAGAAGGTTTTTGTA
Organism: Cnuella takakiae; assembly: GCF_001953305.1. GTDB lineage: Bacteria > Bacteroidota > Bacteroidia > Chitinophagales > Chitinophagaceae > Flavisolibacter > Flavisolibacter takakiae. The sequence goes on along the minus strand of NZ_MTFE01000010.1, from coordinate 3,128,192 downwards.
GGCTGGAATATGTACCAGAAAGGCAAACAACAAACCAGGAAATATTCTTTAAGACAGTACAACGCCATCTATGGTTTGGATGGCAACAGCAGGGAAGGTGCGGTACAATTAGCGTCCAATAAAATTTCTGACCAGGACTTCCTGGTTCTGTACAATGCAGCCACGCAAACCAAAGCCATCAACCTGAACGGAGCCTACCAGGATGCATCAGGGAAGGTTTATGGGCCGGGTAAAATCAACCTGGAGGCGTTTGCCGGCATGGTATTGATCCGGGCAGGACAGGGGAAACCCGGTACAGCCAACAGGAGGTAAATGCAAAAGGCCGCTGAACATTCAGCGGCCTTTGTGCCCGGGGCCGGACTCGAACCGGCACATTCTTGCGAACGGCAGATTTTGAGTCTGCTGCGTCTACCAATTTCGCCACCCGGGCGGGGGTGCAATATTAGTGCATTCCGCCTAATTGTTGTTGCAACCTTTCCAAATATTTTTTGCGGAAATAATAATCCTTTACTTGCAACAACTCTTCCTGGGTAGTAACACCCTCTTGATAACCTTCCACAATTGGTTGAACAGGTGCATAGATTTCATGGCCGATCTGGTTTATCTGTGCATTAATCTTTTGTTGTGCTTCCGGGTCCGGATCAAACTGAAGGTCAGCAGCCGCCTCATTAATGTCCATCATCTCCATCAAAAAGTCGTTGCCTAGCTTGTACTTTTCATCCTGCTCCAGCAGCCCCTTTTGTGCCAGAACATAACGGATGGTCTCATCCGTATTACTGAGGGTTTTTAATGCAGCATTCAACCTGGCTGTGGCATCCAAAGCATCCTGTTGCACACCCAATTCCTCGTTGGCAAAATAATCAGGATGATACTTGCGGCTCAACTCCAGGTATCTGGCCCTTAAAAGCTTCTTGTCTACCTGCAATTGAACGGGCAAAGAAAACAGGTCGAAATACTCCATATCAATTTTCCGGTTGAACGGTGAAGTTACTGCTACCTACCCGCAAGCTTTCAGAAGGCTGCTGATAATAGGAAAGCAAATAGTTAAAATACAATTCCAGGCTGGCTGTATGGACAAGAGCCCTGAACAGCCTTCAAAATTTAAAAGAAAAACAAGTGAAAAAAGACTATAGGAAAAAGCCAACAATTAGCCCCCTTGTTCCAGCTACCCTTTTGAATTCAGCCTTAAATGGCACCCTCATTTATAGACAGGTTAAGATGAATGTTTTGCCTTGATAACAGGCTAAACCGCCTCCTGGAAACCACCTTTAGCCACATAATAATCCCGCATCACCTGCCAGGTTTCCTCCTTCAGTTCATCAACGGTTTTACCTGCTGAAGAAATAGGGTCAAGGAAATGCATTTCAACAGGTGTGGGCCAGAAGTAAAACGACTTGTCGCGGGGCATCACCTTAGTGGTGTTAAATAAGACAGTTGGCAGGATGGCTTTCTTGCTATCCACCGCCAGGCGAAAAGCACCATCATGGAACTGTTGCATGGGCACCTTGCCTTTGTTGCGGGTACCCTCGGGATAGATACACATGGTAAGGCCATAATTCAGCACCTTGCGCATGGCAATATAGCTGCGTTTGCGGCTGGATTCACTTTTGCGGTCTACCAGGATGGAGCCGCCCCGGTAAATAACATTGAACAGGGGAATTTTGGCCATTTCAGCTTTGGCAATGGTACGGTTGGGCACCGGAATACCACAGGAGGAAAGCGGCACATCCATAAAGCAGTTGTGGTTGCACACTACTACATAGCTTTTTTCTTTTTCAAAATGGTGCAGCCCCACAAACCTGCGGCGCACACCCGAGAAAATGAAAAAGAATGCGATCCAGGGGTGAAATAATTTGAACGCGTTGATGGTACGGCGGGGTTCTTCCTGCCGGGCAATAAACCAAAGCGGGATAATGATCACCAGCATGGAACCTATAAATACAATGGCCGCCCACACAGCAAACACACGGCCCAGTACATTCTTTACCAATTTCATGGCACGAAAATAAGCTTTCGCCAATAGTGGGAAATAATGGCGGGGCTTTTACCGGATAAACCTGCCAGACCAAACCACCATTTAGTTTACCCAAAACCGCAGGAAGGGGCAAAACTTATTGGGCTAAATAAAAGATGAGTGAGCTGTCCCGTGTAGTTACATTAAAACTTGCATGTATGGTTGCTCTTGAAATCATGACTGCAAAACACAACCACTAGGGACCGTCATTGCGAAGCGCCGGAGATGTTTTGTATTACGCAGCAGTTGGCGGCGCAGAAGCACTCGCCTGCAATAAAAGGGTTGTTGTTGGTGCCCGTTTATCGGCTTACAGCGGCAGGAGATTGCTTCGGTGCGGAAATGTCCCGACAACACAAGCGGTTGTTGCGCCTTCGCAATGAGGCCCCGCCTTTATCGAGCGTTCAGTTCAACAAACGGTATGGGTTCCATTTCAACATCAGCCTGCTCATTTACGCCATCAGGTATTCAACCAAATGAACGCATTGACCTCATTTACCCCATTGCACTTATTGACTCCATTGAACCCATTCAACTCATTGAACTTATTGGCCCTATCAAACTCATCAAACAATTCCCCGCTACAATGCCCAGTCAATGGGGTCCTTGCCGTGCTGCATCAGGTATTGGTTGGTTTGGGAAAAATGATGGTTGCCAAAAAAACCGCTGTGTGCAGCAAGGGGAGAAGGATGCGCCGATTTCAGGATCAGGTGCTTCTTTTGATCGATTAGCGCAGCTTTCGATTGTGCAAATTTGCCCCATAACAAAAACACCACGTGGTCTTGTTTATCAGATATGGTTTGGATTACGGTGTCCGTAAATTTTTCCCATCCGATCTTGCTATGGCTATTGGCTTCGCCGGCACGTACGGTTAATGATGCGTTGAGCAAGAGCACGCCCTGGTTCGCCCATTTTTCCAGGTAGCCATGCCGCGGTATGGGAATGCCTACATCTTCGTGCAACTCTTTGTAAATATTCAGCAGGGAAGGAGGAGGGGGCACACCGGGTTGTACAGAAAAGGAAAGGCCATGTGCCTGGTTGGGACCATGATATGGATCCTGGCCCAGGATAACCACTTTTACATTACCAAACGGAGTAGCGTCAAAAGCATGAAAGATATTGCCACCTGCAGGATAGATGGTTTTGCCCTGGCTTCTTTCTGTTTTCAGGTGTTCTACGATTTGTTTAAAATAAGGCTTCTTGAATTCGTCTTCCAGCAAGGCCTTCCAGGAGGCTTCCATTTTTACATCCATCTGCGCAAAGTTTAGATTAGGGGTAAAAGGTCGGGTACAAAACCAATGCCTTACTACAGCGAAGCGCGCAGGTTGAGGCTAAAGGGTACCTGCACCTGTTCGGGGCTGCGGTCGATGATGACCCTTGCCGTTTCTGCGCCCATTACCTCAAAATCGGTGGAAATGGTGGTAATACCCTGGAGGATGATCCGCTTCAGAGGGGTTTCGTTGTAGGATATGATGCCCAGGTCCTGGCCAACGATATATCCGGCAGCCACTACTTTTTCTACCAGGGTTACCAGGTCATCATCCATCAGGTTGATATAGGCTTCCCCCTTCTGGATTTCCTCCGATGCAATATCCGTAACTACGCCATAGCTAAAAGCATATTCCGTACAGAAGTTGATAAAGCCTTCAAGGATTTCTATGGGATAATAACTGTTGGGCGGGAATATGATTTTCAAACGGGGGTACTTGCCCAGTTGCGGTAAGGCTTCCCGAAGGGCGTTGAAAATATCGTGGCCAAAATTTTCATATACCGCAGCAAAAGGCGTTTTTACCTGGCGCACCATTTTGTCCAGCAGGATCAGTTTGCCCTGTGGAATGGTGTTCAGCAATTCATAAGCATCATCGCCTTCGCCGGTAAAATGCGGTACGATCACATAGTAATCGTACTCCTTGTCTTTATTGGCTTCCATGATGCGGCGGAAAAGGCCAAGGTCGCTGTGGTAAATATAAAAGTCGATGGTGGCCTTATTATTCAAAGCCCGGATGAGTGAATCGTACAGGATCTTTTTGTGGGCGCTCAGCTTATTGAACATTAAAAAGATCCGCAGGCTCTGGCCTGTTTCCACGCTTTTGATGAAATAGCCTTTACCGGGCACCGACCCAAGTATGCCCTGCTTCTTCAGGGTGCGGTACCCTTTTTCAACCGTATCGCGGGAAATTTCAAAATAGGAACTCACCTCGTTGATGGAGGGAACCATGTCGTTCAACTGGAGTTTCTTATTGTCGATGGCCCGGATAAAAGAATCAGCGAGTTGCTGGTATTTGGGCGTAGCCGAAAAATCATCGAAAACAATCAGCTTACTGAATGGACCAATTTTCATTTGCAGGTAGTTAATGCTAACCCGTTGGGCATTGATCCCCAAATGTACCCCATATTTAGGCAAGAGCATGGCTCGTTAGTTAATATTCTACATGCCTGTAGCATGCAGAAGGGCAGGAGAAATACAGTAAAAAGTCAAAAGTTTAAGGACCGGTTATGCCTGCATTACTGCAGGGCGCACCATTGCGATCCTTAATCTTTTGACCTTTTTCCTTGGTTTTAAATGAGCAGGGAGTACTGGCTTACCATTTGAAAGGCAGGTACCAGTTGTCCGGATTCAGGAGGCGGGCACGGGTTGCTGCGGCCCCGGGTACGCCATCTTTCAGCAGCTTCTGGTACACGCGGTCGGCAAGAAAGGCCGGGTCGTTGCGGCGCTTGGCAACCCGCACCAGGTCGGGCCAGCGGTGACCTTCATACGCCGTTTCCAATGCGGCTTCATCAATGGTAATATTTTCTACCGCAAGGGTGCTGTCGCCATTCACGGGTACATTCTTCACAAAGGCACGGCCACGGATACCTACACCCCGGAACCACTCGGCACGGAACACGGGGCCGGGAGGATCACCCTGGCGGGCATCGAAATCGTAAGGTGCAGCATCAAAAGTCTGCATCTCGTTGGTATTGTCTACGGTAGCAGGGTTGTCGTACTGCGCTTTGATGCCGTTGTTCACCAGTGCATAGGCCAGTTTGCGGCGGCCATCGCGGTTGGCGGCTTCGGCATAACGCAGGTGGAGGGTGGCGGCACGGTAAAGGAACCACTTGCTGTTTTTATCATAAATGGTACCCAGCGGCAAACCTGTATTGGGCTCGAGGTAGTTGTACAGGTATTTCATGATCACGGGCTGCCCCAACACGGTGCGCCAGCTAAACTGGCCACGGGCATCGTAGTTGAAATTGTTTACCTGCACCTGTCCGTTCCACATATCTACGGCTGCCTGCGAGGGCTTCAGCAGGTAGCGGCCGCCCACAGGCGAAAACAGTTCCACAAAAGGATTTGCAGGTGCAAAGTTCTTGTCAAAAGGCAGGGCCCAGATCCATTCCCAGCTGGCCTCGCGGTTGTCGATGGCGCGGGCAAAGATGGAGCGCCATCCCTGGGTGTTGTTATCTACCAGCGCGGTGCGGTCCGTTTCGCGGAAGCGGGTATATCCTACCGAGAGGTCGTTGTTGGTCACCACGTCGGCCTGGAAGATGCGGTACTGGCTGTAGTACTGGTCGCCGCTGGCACCCTGCGTGGTAGCCGTTTGCATGATGGTGCGGTAAGCAGTGGCCGCCTTGCGGTAGTCGGCGCCCTTGCCGCGCCACAGGTACAAATCGCCCAGCAGGCAGTATTTGTTAATAAAGAACTTCTGGGTGTTGTACTGGTCCACAGTGGTGCGCAGGGTGCTGCCAGTGGGGTATTCTTCCATCGAAGGCAGGCCCTCTAATGTTTTCACCAGCGAGTCGAGCAACTGGTTAAAGGGTAGGCGGGGAATAAGGCTCTGGTCCTGCACTTCACGCACCTGCTGCAGCGAGCGGGTAACATAAGGCACGGCACCATAGTGGATACCCAGTTGCAGGTACACCCAACTGCGGATGGCAGCGATATCGGCATAGCGCTGGTTGTACTCCTGTACTTTCAGCTTTTTGGCCGCCAGCATCCTGTCGAAGTTTTCTAAAACATCATTGCAGTTGAGGATCACCTCGTAAAAAGGCTGCGGGCTGATATACGGGTTGTCGGGGGTAACAGTGTGCTGGCTCAGTTGCTGCAGGTACTGGTCGGCATTACCTGTTGGCTGCATCAGGTCGGCACGCAGCTCGTTGAGCAGCAGGTAGGGCTTAGCCAGGTTCATCATTTTGCCATACACACCCCACACGGCCGCATCGGCGTCAAACACATCCCGGTAATAGTTCTGCGCGGAGAGTACGCCCTGTGGTTCGGTTTCCAGCATTTTGTTGCAGGAAGCCAGGGCCATGGCTGCCATTGCAAGGGGTACCATGCGTTTACCCAAAAAAGAAAATCGTTGAAACATAGCCTTACTTATTTATATCGGGGCCGGGGCCACCGCGTTCTGTTTATTTACAATCCAATACGAACACCCGCCTGCACGGAACGCACCTGTGGCTCCATACCGGCGTCCACGCCCTGTGCGTACAGGCTGTTGCCGGCGCTGAACTCAGGATCATAGCCTTTGTAGCGGGTGAGGGTTACCAGGTTGTTTCCGTTGGCATATACCACCGCGTATTTTACCAGCCCTGCTTTTACCGGCAGGTTGTACGACAGCGAAACGGTGCGGAGGCGCAGGTAGGAGCCATCTTCTATCCAGCGGCTGGAAAAGCGGCCATTACCCATGGGGTCGCCCCAGGTGGCACGTGGCATGGCGTTCATATCGCCGTTCTTGGTCCAGCGCTCGATTACGGAAGCCAGTTGGTTGGCATATCCCGATGCAGACTCCAATTGGCGGCGCACGCTGTTGTACACTTCGTTGCCATAGCTGTAGGTGGCAAGGGCCTGCAGGTTGAACCGCTTATAGGTAAGCCCGGTTTGGAAACCGCCAAAGAACTGTGGATTGGGATTGCCCATATTGGTGCGGTCCGCGTCGTCAATCACCTTGTCGCCATTGAGGTCGGCAAAGCGCATATCGCCGCCTTTAAAGGGCACCAACTGGCCGTTGGCAGTGCGGATGGAGAGGCCTTCAGCAGCCGCATCGGCATCGGTAGCATAAACCCATGTTGCCTGCTGTCCCCAGAAAGCATTGGGTTGGCCGCCAACCGCACTCATATAGGTAGCATCACCCATGGCGGTTTGTTTAGCGCCGCCGGGCATTTCTGTTATCCGCATCCGGTAGTTGCCCACCGTTCCGCCGATATCCCATTTCAGTTTGGGTTGGTTCACCAGGCGCAGGTTGAGCGCAGCTTCCCAGCCGTTTACCGACATGCCGGCATTGCTGGTAGCCATGGTGGTGAGACCTGAAGCGGCAGGGGCGGGTTCAAACAGAAGCATGTGGCGGGTGCGCTGCTTGTAAGCATCTACGCTCAGGCTAACACGTTCTTTAAACAGTGCCAGGTCAATACCGCCATTGAACTTGGTGGCTTCTTCCCACTGCAGTTTATCGTTGCCGATATTGCCACGCACCAGTCCCTGCAATCCCAGCAGGTTTTGCGATACGTAATAGTTGCGCGTGGTGTAATTACCGATATCATCGTTGCCGGTAAGGCCATAGGTAGCCCGCAGCTTCAGGTGGTCAACAAAAGGCAGGTCCTTCATAAAGCTTTCGGAAGAAACTACCCAGCCGGCAGACAGCGAAGGCATAAAGGCCAGGTTAATACCATCACGGCGGCGTGCCGAACCCGAAGCCAGTTTGCCAAAACGAGAGGAGCCGTCGAAAGCAGCCTGCAACGAAAGCAGGTAGCGGTTGCGCAGGCGGTAGTCGATGCTGCTGTACTGGTTGGTCCAGCGCCACAGGCCCAGGTTGCCCCCGATCTGGCGGAGGGTGTTGAGGCCAAAGCTTACACTGCGCAGTTCGTCAGTAGCCGAGTTGAAGCCTTTACCAAAATCTTCTTCGATCTGCGATGTTTGGTAGCGGAAACCAATGGCCGCACTTAGGTCGTGGATATTGCCAAAGGTTTTCTGGTACTGCAAACGGGTATCGCTCAGCAACTGGAAAAGCCGTTTTACCGCGCTACCCGACCGGTTCTTGGCCACAGCGGTAGCCAGCGAGTCGGCCAGTACGCCCTTGGAAGGTAGGAACATGGTTTCGCGCACCTTGTCGAGGGTTACACCCAGGTTGGTTTGCAGGCTAAATGCGGGGTTGATCTGGTAGTTGAACCCGATCACACCCATAAAGCGGTAGGAGTTGTTCTGGCCGATTGCCAAACGGGACAAGGCCACGGGGTTGCTCCGGTTGAATATATCCAGACCGGCCAGGTCGGGCGACTCGGCGCCGCTTGCCGACACTTCATTCACCCGCAGCAGGGGCGATTTCAGCAGGCTTGAAAGCAGGAGATTGACATTGGTATTCTGCCCCTGGTCGCGGAGGTTTTGTTCGTTGAAGGTAAAACTCAGGTTGGTAGATGCCGTAAGGCGGCGGCTCAGGTTGAAGTCGCCATTAAAGCGGGTGTTGTACCGTTTGACACCGGAGTTCCGGAGCGTGCCTTCATTGGCCAGGTAACCCATGCTCAGGGCATACCGGGCAATATTGTCGCCACCGGTGATCTTGAGGTAGTAGTTCTGCGCGGCAGCATTTTTAAGCACCTGGTTTTGCCAGTCGGTATTGTTGTGATAACGGTAATAGTCAGCCGAAGCGGTATTGTCGTTCATCCAAGGCTGGGCGGCCAGTTGGGCAGCGCTCATACCCGCAGTTTGCAACATACCCGATACCAGGGTGCGGTAGTCGGCGGCGCCCATCAGGGGCAGGGCCTTGGGGGCAAAGTTGATCCCTGTGTAAGCAGCAAAATCAATACGGGTGGCCAGCTCGCGGGCACGTGCTGTGGTAATCTGGATAACGCCATTGGCGCCCTTGGTGCCATACAGCGATGTGGCGTCCTTGATCACGGTGATATTGTCAATGTCCTTGATGTCGATCATGGACAAGGGGTTGTTGAAACTGCCACCCATCATGGAGGTGCCATACTCGGTATTGTCGTACAAAATACCATCGATCACCAGCAGGGGCTGGTTGGTGGCATTGAGCGAGGACAGGCCACGAAGGAACAGCGAGGCGCCGGAACCGGGAGTTCCCGAGCGGCGGATCACATTTAAGCCGGCCACCTTGCCTTGCAGGTAGGTATCAGCAGTTTCAAAAGGTCGTTCCCAGGCGCCTGACAGGTTGAGGCTGCGCTGGGAAAAAGGTGACTGGCTTTGCAAAAGGGTGCCCGCAGGCGTATTGGCGGCGTCGTACACCGAAGAGAATGCGTCTTCCATCAGGCTGGCCTGTACCGAAGATGCACCCTGGAGGGCGATTTCTTTCAATTGGAAACCGGGTGCCTCCACTTCAACACTCACCTTGTAATCGGGCACCTTGATGGAGAAATTGCCTGACGCATCGGTGATGGCTGCCGAAATATTTTTATAACGAACACTGGCGCCTGCCAGGGGCTTGCGCGAGGCAGCCTCCAGGATGGTACCTTTCAACAGCACAAAGCCGTCAGTTTTGGGCGCCGCTACGGTTGGCTGTGCGCCCCTTGCCTTTTGTTGTGTTGCAGCCGGCTGTGCATACAGCGCAAGGGCTGAAAACAACAGGGCAACAGGCAGGGTACGGGTAGATAAAAGATGCTTCATTTATCGGTAGTAAGGTGATTTATAATTGGGGCTCCAGCCTTATATAGTCGAGGGTAAGGGTATTGACACCCGCAGCGGTACTGCTCGCTGCCGTCAAGAACAGGTCGAGCGGGCCGTAAGCCGGGTGGGTATATTCACCCAGCAGCACTTCGCCATAATTGTTGGCATCAACGGCACGCAGGGCAAAATTGGTAGCCGTGCGGCTGCCCAGGGCCAACCTTTGCTGGAAAGCTGTCGGGTTGATGGTACCGTTTACCCGCAGCGTATCGTTTACCGCAACCCAATACACTTTATAACGTGCAGCGGGCAGGGGTGCCGTGGTGTATTGCAAGTTGAGGGCACTCACGCCGTGATTGTACACGTAGATATCATTGAATGCCTTACCGGTGAGGGGGTTGAGGCGGTCGCGGAAGAAAACGGAGCCACGTACGTTTACTACGCTGCCATCGGGGCGGAAAGTGCCGCGGGGCTGCTCGCCCTGCACCAGGATATTGGGCAGCTTTTGCGCCAGGTTGAAGTTGATGCCGCCGAGCACATGCACGATGCCGTTGCTCAGGCGGATGGAAGCAGTAATATCGGCACTGCGCACCGGCAGGGTAACCCCAAACCTGGTAACGAGGTTACCACTGATCTGCTCCTTAGTGAAATAGCCTTCCACCACCATATCGCGTACCAAGCGGAAGCTGCTCAGGCTTAGCGTGCTGTCGGCAGTGGAGGTGCGGAAATAGGGCAGGAGCCTGTTGGTTTCCGATACCATGGCAGCATCGGCCACCAAGAAATAGGTGAACAGCTTTTCTTCGCTTCGTACATCAGCTACCTGGTCCAGGAAAAGGTTGCGGGTAACCAGGCCAGTTCCGGGGCGGTACACCGGCAAACCGGTATTGGCACTGATGCTGTCTACTATGGCCAGAGCAGGATCGAAAGCCTGGTAGTTCTGGCCAACGATGAACGCATTTTGCCGGTAGGCGGCGGTATTGCCGTTGATGTATTCCCAAACAGAGGGCAGGGGCGCCGCTAGTTTTCCAATTACATGCAGCACACCGTTGCGGGTGCTGTGGTCAGCTTCGGTGATGGGCGATGCATCGAAGGTGGCACCGGCAAAAAATACTTGCTTGCCATTGAGCATTTCCACCCTTTTGCCTGCACCACCGTCCTTGCTGTAATAGCTAAATAGGGCAATGTGGTTCGAAAGCACCGCACGCAGTTTGGCACTATCGGCTGCAATCGTGGGATCAAGGCTTTTAAGTGCTTCGTTGTCGGGCGCCCATACCGTGTAGGTTTTGGAGGCTTCCAGTTCTTTAAGCAGTCCCGATTTTTTCAGGTAGCCTGCCAGCAGCGATAGCCTGGGCGTAGCTTCAATTACTTCAGCCAGGCTTTTCCCTACGCTTGCATTGGGAAAAGCAGGAGCCGTTTCGTTTTTGGAACAACCAGCCACCGCGCCACCCAGGGCAAGCACCAGCAGCAGTTGGTTTATTTTATTGCGCAACATCTTTATTCTAGGGTATTCTGTGTTAGGGAATCAAACCGCCATCGCGTTTAAACAGGGGGCGTATTTGTGGCATATTTACCGGTATGAAATGGATCATATCCAGGTTGTTCTGGTTTTGGCCGGCGCCGGTGATGGCTTCCATGCGGATGGTGTGGCGGTCGGTAGTGGGCACATCGATGGTACCCAGCAGGCGGCCACAGTACAAGCCATTGCTTACTTCCATATACCGCTTCCAACCCAGGGCCTCCAGTTCGCCATCGGTACCCGAAGGAGCGCCTTCGTCAAAATTGAGCAGGCGGCTCATGGGTTCGCCCCGGAAAGAAACCTGTGTAGGGAAGGGCGGGTTGTTGTTGGAAGCCTTTTGCTGGCGGTAACATACCCATACCTTGTAGCGGCCTTTTACCAGCAAGGGGGTTTTCATTTCCACCCAGCGGTTGCGGGCCGTATTCGTCAGGCCAAGCGGTATCTGGAGGTAATCGTTCCAGTACACCGGGAAGTTGGAAGCGGTGGTATAGGTATAGGTGAGCGCACCTTTTTCCCAGGTAAAATCCTTGAGCGAGCCCAGTTCAAAGTTGTAAGTCTGCTTACGGAAAAATGATGGCAGCTTTCGGATTTCCGGGAAGTCGGCCACATCCCAGTAGGTGGCTACAGGTGTGCGCACCTTGATAGAGAAATGGGCGGTGGCGCTGTGGAGTACGCCGTTGGTTGCCGAAATATCGCTTTTAATGCGGTTGAGGGCAACACCTTTTTCCAGGTTGCCGTTGAATTCAATTTCATTGATCAGCACCGTCTGGCCATCAAGCTTGGAGGTAAGCACTTCGAGGGGCGCCCTTGTGGGGTGCGAAGGTGCGGTGATGATATCGGCCAGGTAGCGGGCATCAGGCATGATGTGGTAGGCCACATAGAGGTAAAGACCGTCATTGGTGGCAGCAGGGTTGCCCGTTTGCGAATACTTACGGCGCAAGGCATCATAACTAACGATGCCCGAATCCTGCAAAGCTTTGTTTGTTTCGGCAATCACGCTCATAAAGCGCTTGCTGGTATCGGCGTCCACAACATTCAGGCGGTCGTAAAAACCGGTAGCTTTAAGGGCCTGGGTAAATACCGAGTAGTCGGGATCGGCTTCAATAAGCTGCGCCAGTGTTTTGCTGGCGGGAATCAATACCTGGTTCAACCCATGTACAATGCCGTTGCCGCAAATCACGTTGGGCTGCATCACCAGAGCCTGGCGGTTTACTTCATAACGCGAAACACCGTCTTTGTTCAACACCCCGGTGATGAGGTACTGGCCCAGCATGGTGATGGTGGGCAGTTTGCCATCCTTGAAATTGCTGGTGCCGATGGTGTCCTGTATCAGGTGAAAACGCACCAGATTTTTCAGTTGGTCGAGGTCCACATCATTAACGGTGGGCTTGCCTACCTGCGCGAGATAACCTTTTACCGCGTCGTTAGTGGGCGCAAACATCGTATAAGCGCCATAGGCATTGAGAAAACCCGCGTTGCCGGTACGGTCCAATACCTTGGCCCACTCCGAATAGGTTTTCCCATTCTTCAGCAGGAAGTCGTACATGTTTACATCCGTAGTAGTCGACTCTACGATTTCTACCTTTTGGCAGCTGCTGTAAGCCACCATCGCCAGAGCGGCAACCCAAGCCCATAGCGTTTTGGAAAGCAATGTTCTCATATTAGTATGGCTTGGCATTATTTATAAAATGGGTTTTGCACCAGGTTCTTGTCCGTTTGCAGTTCGTAGATATAGATGGGGAAGTAGTGGCTGTTTTTATCCTTTGCCTTGGCAATGGCCGACTGTTGGCGGTCGGCGGGAACGCTGTTGGCAATCAGGTCGAGCAGCAACTGCAGGCGGCTGTAGTTGTCGCGCTTGGCATGGCGCAGCACATCGTACCAGCGTTTGCCTTCGTAGGCAAACTCACGGGCCCTTTCTTCAAGAATAAAATCGGTGATACCTACCTTATCCTGCGCATCGGGGTTGCGGTCGGTGGCGGCAAGAGCGCCGGCACGCTGGCGGATGGTGTACACGATGTCGAGGGCTTCGCGGCCGCGGTTCAGCTGGGCAAGGCATTCGGCCTTCATCAGCAGCACATCGGCATAGCGGTACACAATCCAGTGGGCAAAGCTTTCTTCCTGTGCCCGCATGGTGTTGTTGTCCACGCCCAGGTATTTCCAGATCATACCATCGGTGGCCCGCACGGCGGCACCGTCACCACGGATGTCGCGTTTGGTATCGTCCTGGAAGTCTACGGTATAAATTTCTTCCATCACCCTTGAGCTGGCCATAAAACGGGGACGGTTGCGGAAGATGCCAAAGAAAGGATTGAGCTTTTGGCGGTCGTATTGGAATTCAAAAATCGCTTCGTTGCTATTGCCCTGGTAGTACAGGGTATTGAACCAGGCGCTATTGCCACGCACCAATCCAAAGCGGCCCGAGTTGATCACCTTATCGGCAGCAGCAAGGGCTTCGGGGTATTTCTCCATCCACAGGTACACATCGGCCAGCAGGGCATTAACGGTGTACTTAGTGATGCGGCCTTTATCCAGGCTTTTGTCGCCAAAAGATTCAGGCGTCACGGGTTCCGCAGCAACCAGGTCTTTTACTATTTGCGCCAATACCGCCGTATCCGAAGATTTGGGCAACTGCTCCAACTGCTGGTCGCTATAGGTAGCCTTCAGCACCAGGGGTACATCACGGAAGCTGCGCACCAGGTAGAAAAACATCAGGGCACGCAGGGTTTTGGCTTCCGCAACGGCAGCATCCAGGCTTGCCTGCGAGAGGGTTTTATCTACTTCCAGCACAGAGGGCGCAAAATCAATTACCGTATTGCAGTAGTTGATGGTACGGTACACCGAGCGCCAGTTGGTGATGGTATTGCTCGGATCGATATTGCTGTTCATGATCTCCAGGTCCTCGTTGGTTACACCCAGGTTGGCAGACAGCATATCGGCGCGGAGCTCACCCCACAGGAAGAGGTACTCGGGCAGGGCACGGTCGCTTACACCTGCGGGTGCACCCAGCAGGGAGGCATAACAGCCATTAACGGCGGCCTGCATCTGCTCCTTGGTTTGCCAGAAGTTTTGGCGGATGATGCCGTCCTGGGGTTTAAGATCCAGGTATTTCTGGCAGGAGGCCAGCGATAGCACTGCCAGCAGGCAGGCGATCCGGAAGGATATTTTTTGAAACAACTTCATTTTGTTGCTGTTGGAATGGTGATTCTGTTGGTTGAATGCGCGGTGTTTAGAATGAACCGGTAAGACCGATGGTTACCGTTTTCACCGGCGGTGTCATCGAGTAGTCGATAGCCACGCGGAAGGGGTCGTTACCACGCATGCTCACCTCGGGGTCCTGGCCGGTATAGTTGGTCCAGGTAAACAGGTTTTCGCCGGTAACAAAGGCGCTCATGTTTTTCAGCTTCAGCTTGCCTGCAACAGCGCGGGGCATATTGTAGCGCAGGGTGAGTGTGCGGAAACGCAGGAAGCTTGCATCCTCTACATAGCGGTCCGATCCCAGCCAGTTGTAGCCACTGCCAAACAGGGCGCGGGGGATATCCGTTACATCGCCTTCCTTGCGCCAGCGGCGGAGCACGGCGGTGCTTTGGTTGCTGTAGCCAAACATGTTGGTGGTCTGCATCTTGGTGCCGTTTACCACGTCGTACTTGTAGCGGTAGTTGAAGAAGCAGGTAAGCGTCCAGGTATTTTTAAACGAAAGGCTGGAGCCAAAGCCACCGGTCAGCTGGGGGTTGCTGTTGCCCAGGTACACGATGTCCATGTAGTTGATATTACCATCCTTGTTGATATCGGCGTATTTGGCATCACCCGCCTGGAACTGGTAATCCACGTTGGGATAGTTGAAGCGCATATACACTTTCTGGCCGTTGGGGCCCACAATGGGCTGGCCCTTGGCATCGGTAGCTACCGTCGATTCGGTGGTGCTGTACACGCCCTCGTAGCGGAACCCATAGAAAGAACCAAAGGGGTTGTTTACCTGCATATAGGTTTTGTACTGCCCGTTGGCGGTGAGGTTGCCCTGCTCGCGGGGGTAGAACTCCGATATCTCGCGGATCATGTTGATGTTGCGGGCGATGTTGAAGTTCAGGGTCCACTTCAGTTTCTTGTTCTGGTACGGCGTTGCATTCAGCGACAGTTCCCAGCCCTGGTTGTCCATGGTACCCACGTTCATATCCACGGTATTAAAACCAGTGAACGAAGAGATCTGCAAACCGGGGTTGGCGAAGAAGAGGTCCTTGGTTTTGTTCTTGTAAATCTCCACGTCCACGTTCAGCTTCGATTTGAACATGGCGAGGTTAAAACCAAAGTTTTGACCAATGATGGTTTCCCAACGCAGGTTCTTCAACTCCATGTTGGCAGGGTAAACGGCAGCTTGTCCGGCATAACCCCAGTCGAAGTTGTTGTAGGTATTGTAAAAAGTATAGTCCCTGCGGGGAGCGTTACCGCTCTGGCCATAAGAAGCACGTAGGCTCAGGTCGTTGATCACCTTGCGGAATACGGCCATAAAAGGCTCGTCGGAAATGCGGTAGCGTGCCGACAAGGAGGGGAAGGAACCATAGCGGTGGCCGGGGCCAAAACGCGAGTGGCCTTCACCACGAATACCGAGGTTTACAATGTAGCGGTCCTTCAGGCTATACTGCGCACTGAGGGTAGCGGCAATATTCCGGGTTTGGGTTTGGTTGGCTACCAGGCGCAGCTCCTGGTTTTGGGTACGCGAAGGAATGGAAGGATCCTGCAGGAGCGAAGAAGCAGTATTGGAAGAGAGCGCTTCGTGCGATGCGGTCTTGTTGTCGAAGGTGAACAAGGACAGGTAAGAGATCAGGTTGTGTTTCTTGTCCTTGAACTTGGGTGTATAAACAAAGTTTGTTTTGGAAGTAACGTTGAAAACATCGAGGTCGCCATCGTAAGCGCGGTTCACCACCGTTTCGGTATAAGGGCGGCCGGTAGCATTTTGCGGCAGGAAGGTTTTTGTCTTGGTATTGTTGATATCAAACTGCACATCGGCGGTAGCCAACAGCACTTCAGGAATGATCTGGTACTGCAGGTTGAAACGCGGGGTTACGCGGTCGTTGAGGATATTGTTCTTTGCCGCAAGCGCCATAGCCACCGGGTTGTAGGTACCGGCATACTGGCCTTGTATGTTGATGGCGGGCGAGAAGAAGTTGGGCGTGCGGTTGCCAAATTCATCATACTCGTACACGCTCATATTGGGCATCTTGTTGTAGGCAATATTGCGAATGCCATCAGCATTGTTGGAGCTGTTTACATAGTTGCGGTTGTTGTCAGTATGCGAAAAGGAAAGGTCGGTTCGGATCTTGATACGATCAGACACTTCATAGTCCAAATTGATACGGGTATTCAGCCGGTTCAGTCCGGTACCAATGGTGGTACCCCGCTGGTTGAGCATACCTACCGATGCATAATATTTAGCCCTTTCGCCACCACCGTTCATAGCCACGGTATGGTCTTGCGAAAAACCGGTCTGGCTGATTTCCCGAACCCAGTCGGTATTGTTGCTGTAGTTGTAAAACCAGTAAGGATCGTTGGGGTCGTACTGAAATTCTTTTACCGTTTGTGTATTCAGGGGCATACCATTCCGGTTCATAAATGCTTCAGGTACCAGGGTGGAATACTGGTTACCGTTTAGCATGGGTATGGCTTCAGGCTGGCGCATCATCGAACCTTTGAAGTTGTAGGTAATTGTGGGCCGGCCAATAGCACCGCGCTTGGTGGTGATGAGCAGTACGCCGTTGGCGGCACGCGAACCCCAGATGGCGGTAGCGGCAGCATCTTTTAAAATGGTAATGTCCCGGATATCGGTAGGCGCAATATTGAGCAGGGAAGCATAACCCAGTTCGTCGGCGGTACCGAAGTTGAAGTCGGAAGGGATCTGTGTTTCGTAAGGCATACCATCCACCACGATCATGGGGTTGTTGGAGCCGTTAATGGAAGAGGTACCACGAATACGGATTTGCATACCGGCACCGGGGTCGCCGGAAGATGCGGTGATGTCCACACCCGAGAGGCGGCCCTGCAATGCCTGGTCGATGGAGGCGGCCTGCATCTCTTCCAGGTCTTTGGCACTGATACGCGCAACAGCCGTAGTCAGGTCTTTTTCCGCAATGGCCACGTTGCCGTTTTCTGTTTTGCGCTGCGACACAATCACCACTTCACCCAGGTCGGCGCTATTGCTTTCCAGCACCAGGTTAAACTCCTTACGATCGTTGATGCCGAGAGTTAAGGTTTTATACCCGATAAAAGAAAAAGAAAGCTTGTTCTTTTTGTTGTTGATCCGCATGGCGAATGCACCTTCCACATCGGTGGTAACGGCCCGCACGGTACGCTGTTCGGCGTCCACTTCGGCAACTGTCACACCCGTAAGTGCGGCCTTTTGCTTATCGGTGATCTTTCCCTGCACAATAATCACTGGTGCATCCTGGGCCAGCACAGGCAATGTGGCCACAAGGCTAAGCATGATGCCCAGCAAGGTCAATAGCTTTTTCATATTTGGCGTGTAGGAATTTTTAGAAGGTATAACGCAGGTAATTGTTCGTGAGGTGAATCACGGTGCGGTTGGACAGGTTATTACTCTGTGGCACCAGCACAGTTGTACTGCGGTTGTTCATGTCCGTTAGTATCATAGCGCCAGGCTGGCTCAGCACCGTTACAGTGAGCACATCACCCGCACCATTCTTCAGCAAGGTTTCAAAACCACCCGACTCTTTGCCATCGGGAATTACCGTGCGCTTGTTGAGGATGTGATACAGGATAAAGCGGTTCACCCGGTCGCGGTCGGCAGGTAGGGTAGGCGCAAAATTGGGTACGCCGGTGCTGGGTGTGCCGGGCAGCACACCATCACGCACTGCCTGGCGGATGGCGTTGTTGTTGGGTACAAAAACGGTGTAGAAAGATCCAGCCGAAGTACCGATGATTTCACCCGTTGCGGCATTGTAAGAGGCCGCCGAGTTGAGCAGGTACTGCCAGAAGAAGTTGAACTCCGAAGTAGTGGCTGCACCCAACCTTTGAATATGGGTACCAATACTTGTTTCGGAGAAAGAAAGTAACCCGTTGAGGTAATACACTTTCCCATTGCGCACGGTGCGGCTGCTGTCCACGCGGATGGTTTGGCCCGCATCCATACTGCCGCCGCTCATCACCTGGTTGGCATTGAAGCGGATCACCTCACCGTTGCTGGCCGCAATGGTACCTGCACCACCAAGGTTGTCCAGTTCGCCCTTGGGTGTTTGCACCAGGCTGGTGTTGAGCATGCGCAGCAATCGCTGGCGCACGGCTTCACCCGCCGTACGTATGCCGGTAGCAGGAGGCGTGTATCCCCACTCGTTGATGCTGGGTACATAGTCGTAACCGGCGGCACGCAACACGGCATCAGGCATCATAAAGAGGGTATACTTCTGGTTGGGACTGTTGATGGTAAACTTCAGGTCCGCGTCCAGCAAACGCGTCATCATGGTGTACTTGGGATCGAGGTAGGCTCGCGAGTACACGGAAGAAAACACGTTGGCGTCCTGCACCCTGGTGGCACCATAAAACATGCCGTTGCTCAGGATGCGCTTATCGGCAATGTTCGTTGCAGGATCAAAGCGTGCTTCTTCACCCAGGAAGTTGGGTGTGGTGCTGAACTTGGTTGGCCACAATGCAGTTTGCCACATATGGGCATTAAGGAAATCAGAAATAACAGCAGGCGGTAATTGCCCGAGGTTGCGGATATCCTTTCCGTAGTATTCCAGCAATACATTCTCAATATAGCTGCGCAGCTGTTCGTTGCGCGGCACAATCATACTCCACGAGTCCTGCTGTCCGTCGTTATCCTGCAGCTTGGAGAAGTTTTCGTTGTTGGGCGAAAAGGCCAGCAGGCTGCTGAAGGTTTTTACAAATACCGTTGCAGGTTCTTTTGCCAACAACGCAAAGCGGCGCGTTGCATCCGTATTTTGCTGGTAGGTCACCATGTACTTTTCGTACAGGCTCCGGAAAAGGCTGTACTCCGGCTTGCTCCGTAAAAACTCTTCCAGTGATAGCAGGGGTGCCACCACACGGTTAATTTCGTGCACCACGCCGTTTTCCGCAGTGATGTCTTTGTTGACAACGGCAGCACCTGCTACGTTAAAGCCGGTAAAGCTGGCGCCAGGATAGAAGTAAGTATAGTCTTGCTGCGAAAGCTTCTTCTTGGAAAAATATACATCCGTGAAGTAGGGGATGTACTTGTTGTTGTTGTCGCCAGCCACATAAGGAAGGGCAGCGCCGTTGCGGTTGGAGGCAATGGTTTTTACCACCTGCCCGGTGGCAGTAGTATCGTTATAAAAGCCGGAATAGTAAGCCGTCCGTCTCCGGAAGGCTATATCAGGCACCCACCCTGTGTTGGATTGGTAATCGTCTATCCTGTTTTTATCGAAGGCGTTATAAACCAGCAGGTACTGAACCAGTGCCTGCGCTTTTGTGGAATCAAAGCTTAAGAGGCTGGTATTATTTTCTTTAAAGTAGGTTTCAAAAGCTGCATCGTTGGGTGCAAATAAGGTCCAATACCCTGCACTGGAAAGGGTACCCTTATATCCGCTCTTATCAATTACCGCCAGCAGGGTTTTAAAGTTACCCTTGGCTGTCAGCACCTGGTAAATAGGCGCTTCAAGGCCTGCGGGTCTCTCGTAGTAATCGTTGAAAGCACCCTTTTTGCAACTGGTAAATAGCAGTGCCGATGTGGCCATGACGCCAACAGCACGAAGCAAATTGTTCATACAGCTTTGCAGTTTTGTAGATAGGGTCTCGGTATGGGGCAGGGGATGCCAGCTCCAAAAGGGGGAGCGGTGTAAACTAAAAAGACAAACCGGACAGGATTAGGCAGTAGGCGTAATGCGGCAACAACACAAAGCAGGACACGGCGGGCAAAGAACAAACAACGGCAATCAATCCAGGGTAACGGCTGGCTATACATGTGTATGCAGTGGCTCCACATGTATTCAGGGCGTCAAAAGTAGTGTGGCCCATTTTGGTGGCATCCTGTGCCATCCTGATGAAAACTTGTGAACAAGCGTTAATTGAACCTTTTTACATTTGAAAGCTTACGCAACAGGGATTGCCACCTGTAGTTGTTGAAAATAATGTTCCATCAACCTGTATGGGTCAGCTAGCCAGTGGCACTTACAGGATGAAGAATCATGCTTGCCAATGAAAAAGTTTCCATCACTGATATCCATCCTTTTGCTTTCGGGCAGCCTGCAATCCCTGTATGCCCAGCAATCTCTTTCATTGCCCCTGCAATTCATTTTTAGCAAGGATGCAAAAACCAAAGGTGCCCTGTACATCAGCCCAGAGCAGAAGTACCAGGATGTACCGGGTTATGGCCTTGAAGAAAGCAGCATGGCTGCTGGCAAACCTGCCCACTTTTCTTTTTCCGTAAAACTGCCTGAAGGCAATTACGAGGTACGCGTTTTAACGGGTGAGGAAAATGGCGCCAGCAATACCACCATCCGCGCCGAGTGCAGGAGACTGCTGGCAGAAGAAGTAGTTACCCGCAGGGGGCAACAAAAATGGACTACATTGAACGTTCACCTGCGCGACAGCATCAACCACAGCACGGGTAAGCCGGTTAAATTGAAAGAAAGAGAGAAAGAATACCTGCACTGGGACAATAAGCTCACCTTACACTTCAATGGCAAAGCCCCCGGTGTGCGTGCCATTGAAATAAAACCAGCAACCAAAATCACTACTGTTTTCCTTGCAGGCAACTCCACTGTGGTGGACCAGGCCAATATTCCTTATGCCGCATGGGGACAGATGATTCCTTCTTTTTTCCAGGGCAATAAAGTGGCTGTAGCCAATTATGCCGAATCGGGCGAGACCCTGAAAGCTTTCGAACGCGAAGGCAGGCTTGCCAAGATCTTATCCCTGATGCAAAAAGGCGATTACCTGTTTATTGAGTTTGCCCACAACGACCAAAAGCCGGGCGGCAATTATCTTGAGCCTTTCACTACTTACAAAGAAACCCTGAAAAAGTATATCGAACTGGCCAGGAGCAAGGGCGGGATACCCGTGCTGGTAACCTCCATGCATCGTAGGCATTTCGACAGCACAGGGCATATCATCAATACTTTATTGGATTATCCCGAAGCTGTAAGACAAACTGGCCTGGAAACCCGCACACCGGTGATTGACCTCAACGCAATGAGTAAGACACTGTACGAGGCCTGGGGACCGGTAGAAAGCATAAAGGCTTTTGTACATTTTCCGGAACATAGTTTTCCCGGGCAGGATAAAGCATTGAAAGACGATACACATTTTACTGAGTTTGGAGCTTACCAGCTGGCACGGTGCGTAGCGCAAGGCATGAAGGACAACAACCTGCCCTTAGCCAAATTGCTGCGCAAGGACCTGGCGCCTTACGACCCTGCAAAACCACCACGATTTGAACATTTTTCCCTGCCCCTGAACACCAGTACAGCAGGCGCAAAACCAGATGGCAACTAAGCTAATCGGCAACCGATCATTTTAAGCATGAAAAAGTCAAACCACAAAGACACGCAGAACAGGAAAGTGCACAAAGGGCAATCCTGTGTTCTCCCTGTCGTCCCTGTCTTCTTTGGTTCACCTTCTAGCAACCTATTTATGCAGATCCGCAAACTCGCAATTGGAACCTTACTGGCAGCAGGCATGCTGCCCGCATCGGCACAGGTGGCATGGCCACCCATCAAACAAACAAACAAACCATGGGCCCGTTGGTGGTGGGAAGGCAGCGCAGTAGATACCGCCAACCTCCGCAGCAACATGCAGGATTATGCCGCGGCAGGGTTGGGTGGACTGGAGATCACACCCATCTACGGGGTAAAAGGGGAAGAGCAAAAGTTTATTCCTTTCCTCACACCCAAGTGGATGGACATGCTGGCATACAGCCTGCAGGAAGCCAAAAAGTTGGGTATCGGTATAGATATGGCCAACGGCACCGGCTGGCCCTTTGGCGGACCCTGGATCAAGGATAAAGACGCCAGTAAAACAGTGCAATACAAAACCTTCAAGCTAAAGGGCGGCGAAAAGCTCCAGGAACCCGTTCAACTGGTACAGGAAGGCTTTGTGCGCACCGCCAACACCACGTCCCGCAAGGAAAGCGAGATCAACCGCGATATTGCCATCAACAAGGACCTGCAGGCACTGGCACTCGACCAGGTGCGCTTTTCCGGTAAGCTGGACCTGCAAAGCCTGATGGCCTATTCCGATAAAGGACAGGTGATTGACTTGACCAAAAATGTCGACGCAGTTGGTACCCTCAACTGGACGGCTCCTGAAGGCAACTGGAACCTGTATGCACTATTCCAGGGCCTCCATGGAAAAATGGTGGAACGGGCGGCTCCCGGTGGCGAAGGCTATGCCATCGACCATTTTTCGGCAGATGCACTCCATACTTTCCTGCGCCGCTTTGATACTGCTTTCAAGGGCCGTGACCTTTATTACCTCAGGGCTCTTTTCAACGACTCGTACGAAGTGGACGATGCCCGCGGGCAAAGCAACTGGACGCCCGGCTTCTTTGATATTTTCCAAAAAAGACGTGGCTACGACCTGCGCCAGCAACTGCCCGCCCTTTTCCAGCAGGCGGACCCTGAAAAAAACCGCCGCGTGTTGTACGACTACCGCGCCACCATCGACGAACTGATCCTCGAGAACTTTACCCGCGAGTGGAAGAAATGGGGCGCCGGCAAAGGCAAGTTGATCCGCAACCAGTCGCATGGCTCTCCTGCCAACCTGCTGGACCTGTACGGCGCCATCGACATACCGGAAACAGAAGGCAACGATGTGCTGCGCTTTAAGTTTGCGACCTCTACTGCCAACGTAATGGGCAAACCCCTGGTTTCATCGGAGTCGGCAACCTGGCTCAACGAGCATTTTCTCAACTCATGGGGTGATGTAAAAAAGATCGTGGACCTGTTCTTCCTCGGGGGGGTGAACCATATCTTCTATCACGGCGTAAACTACTCACCAAAAGACGCGACATGGCCCGGATGGTTGTTTTATGCAGCTACGCATTTTAACCAGGCCAACCCGCAATGGAAGGACTTCAAAGCACTCAACGACTATGTTGCCCGCACCCAAAGCTTTTTGCAGGCAGGCAAACCTAACAACGATGTGTTGCTCTACCTCCCCATGGTAGACAAGTACATGGAACCGGGCAACCTGATGCTCCAGCATTTCGACGGCATGGAAAAGAACTGGGAGGGCAGCACCTTTGAGCACACCGCAAAATCGCTTGAAGAAGGCGGGTATACATTCGACTTCTTTTCCGACCGCCAATTACAGCAGATGAAGGTGGCAGGCGGTAAGCTGCAAACAGGCGGCGTAACCTACCAAACCATCCTGCTCCCTGCCAATACCTACCTGCCACTGGAAACACTCACCAAGCTCCTGGAGTTGGTAAAAGGGGGCGCACAACTGCTGGTATTAAATGAGCTGCCCAAGGATGTTCCTGGCTTGCACCAGCTGGAGCAACGCCGCAACCAAATGCAACGTTTATTGCAGCAGCTGCGCTTTACCACTAAGGAAGGCATACAAACCGCAGTACTGGGACAGGGTAGCGTAATAATAGGCAAAGACCTCAATAACCTTATGTCAGCAGGCAGCATCCGTAAAGAGGAACTTGCAGAGCAGGGTTTGCAGTTTGTGCGCAGGGCTAACAGCGATGGACACACGTATTTTATAAACAACCGGAAAGACCAGGTTTTTGAAGGCTGGGTACCGTTAGCAGTAAAGGCTGCTTCTGTGGCCTTGTTTGATGCCGCCACTGGCAACAAGGGGCTGGCACGCACCCGGATTGAAGGAGGTAAACTGCAGGTTTGGCTGCAATTGTTGCCCCATGCTTCGACACTTATCCGAACCTTCAATAAGACGCAGGCAGACAAGCCCTTTCCTTATATTGAACAATTAGGTGAAGCACCCGTCCGCATTACCCGGTGGGAAGTAAGCTTTATGAGTGGCGGGCCAGTATTACCTCCACCTTTTACCACCACCACGCTGCGCTCCTGGACCGAAGAAAAGGATAGCAGCTACCAGAACTTTTCAGGTGTGGCAAGGTATAGAACCGTAATTCCCAAGCCATCGGGTCAGGTTGCGAATTACCTTCTTCACCTGGGCCACGTAGATGAAACAGCTACTGTTTACCTAAACGGCAAAAAAATGGCTTCTCTTATAGGGCCCTATTTCTACCTGGTGATACCCGCTCAAGAAATGAAGGCTTCCAACGAACTGGTGATTGAAGTAGCCAACCTGATGGCCAACCGCATCCGCTACATGGACCGCAACGGCATTGAGTGGAAAAAGTTTTACAACATCAATATGTCGGCACGCATCCGCACCAACTTAAAGAACGGCGTGTTTGATGCTTCTGGTTGGGAGCCGCAGTCTTCGGGTTTGTTGGGACCTGTAACCCTATCACCCCTGAAATAAACCAATACTGCACTACCCTAATCAAAGGCAGACAAATTATGCGTTATTCAGGTGGTGGTATTCCTTTTCAAGGATGGCGCCATAAGCTGTGATGGTGATGCAGCATTGCGTTTTCGTTTACACCCACCTACAAAAATTAGATGCATGTTCGGTATCAAAAAATACATGGCCGCTCTTGCCCTCTCGGCATCCTTAGCGGCAGGCGCACAGCAGAAGGAAATTCAGTACCTCTCCGGCAGGGATGTAAACCATACCGTTGACTGGGATTTTTATTGCACCGGTGGCCGCAAAAGCGGCACCTGGACCCGGATCCCGGTACCCGCACATTGGGAGCAACAAGGCTTTGGCGCCTACAACTATGGCCGTGATTACAAAACCTATGGCAAAAACTTCCGCTTTGCTGATGAAAAAGGTTTGTACCGACACAAGTTCAGGGTGCCCCAGGGCTGGAAAGGCAAAAAGGTATTCCTGGTATTTGAAGGATCCATGACGGATACCGATGTAAAGATCAATGGCAAGCCTGCAGGTGAAATGCACCAGGGGGCATTCTACCGGTTTAAGTACGAGGTAACAGACAAGGTGATGTTTGGTAAAGAAAACCTGCTGGAGGCTACCGTCAGCAAGATGTCGGCGGATGAGTCGGTGAACAATGCCGAACGCCTTGCCGACTACTGGATACTGGGCGGCATCTTCCGGCCGGTGTACCTGGAAGCCGTACCTACGAGCTTTATTGAACATGCAGTGGTGGATGCTAAGGCGGATGGCAGCTTCCGGCTGCAGGCACACCTGTCCGGCCTGGAGCAAGGCGCGACGCTGGTGGCCCGCATACTGGATGGGCAGGGCAAACAGGTAGGCTCTGCAACTGCCAAAGCCAATAAAGGCGATAGCCTGGTGCAGCTGTCCACCGTGGTAAGCAACCCAAAGTTGTGGACCGCCGAAACACCGCACATGTACCGCTTTGAACTAAGCCTGGCAAGCGGTGGCAAAACCGGATACCAAACAGGTGACCGCTTTGGTTTTCGTACCATCGAAATAAGGCAGGGTGATGGTATCTACCTCAATGGCACCAAGATCAAAATGAAGGGCATCAACCGCCATGTGTGGTGGCCCGAAACCGGCAGGGCCACCCGCCCAGAAACCGACCTGCTGGATGTGCAACTGATCAAAGAGATGAACATGAACGCGGTGCGGTGTTCGCATTACCCGCCCGATAAACGTTTTTTGGAAATATGCGACTCGCTGGGTTTGTATGTGCTGGATGAACTGGCTGGTTGGCAAAAGGCCTATAGCACCAAAGCCGGCAGCAAGCTGGTAAAAGAAATGGTTTTGCGCGATGCCAACCATCCCTCCGTCCTCATCTGGAGCAATGGCAACGAAGGCGGCCACAACAAGGAACTGGATGATGATTACGGGCAATACGACCTTTCTCATCACCCTGTTATTCATGCCCACCACCGTCCCGGCAATGCCTTCCATGGCATCGATTGCAACCACTACGAAGATTACTACAGCACCAAGGCCATTGTTGCCGACAGCAATATCTATATGCCCACTGAGTTCCTCCACGCACAGGATGATGGCGGGGGTGCTGCAGCGCTTTCCGATTTTTGGGAACTGCACTGGAAAGAAAAGCGCGGTGCCGGCGGCTTTTTGTGGGCCCTGGTGGATGAAGGCCTGGTGCGCACCGACTTTAACAACCAAATAGATGTAAACGGCCTCAACGCTCCCGATGGCGTGCTGGGACCACACCGCCAGAAAGAAGGCAGCTTTTGGGCCATCAGGGAAATCTATGCACCGGTAAAGATGCTGGTGCAAGAGCTGCCTGCCGGTTTCAACGGTAGCCTGCCGCTGGAAAACCGCTATCATTTTACCAACCTCAAAGCCTGCCATTTTACCTGGGCCCTGGTCAATTATAAAAAGCCCTCCGATCCTTTTGCTGGCTATGATATACAGGCAAAAGGGCAGTCTATTGCCCCGGATATTGCACCCGGTGGCGCACAGGGCAGCCTGCACCTGGGCCTGCCAGCCACCTGGAAAGATGCCGACGCTTTGCAGGTGGCAGCATTTGATCCTTCGGGAAAAAAAATTTACCAGTGGACCTTCCGTACCAAAGAGGGACAGGACCTGCTGGCAGGAGCCGTTGCCCTGTTGGATACCGCTGCAACCAAGCTTACCGAAACCGACTCGCTGGTTACCCTTTCAGGCAGCGAGCTCACGGTAAGCATCGGTAAAAAAGACGGACTGCTGCAGTACGTTAAACCTGCAGCAAGCGATGCGCTTTCCTTTGGCAAAGGCCCCATACTGGTAAGCGGCGACAGCAAGCTGGAAAGCGTACGCACTTATGCCGAAGGAAACAGCCAGGTAGCCGAGTTCCAGTATAGCGGCGCCCTGCAGTACATGAAGTGGAAAATCTGGGGCAGCGGCTGGCTGCAGCTCGATTATGCCTATACCCTCAACGGGCAATATCCTTTTACCGGTATTTCCTTTACCTACCCCGAAAACTTTGTACTGGGTGCCAAATGGCTGGGCAAGGGTCCTTACCGGGTATGGAAAAACAGGCTGCAGGGCGTTACGGATAATGTTTGGGAAAGCATGTACAACAACAACCAAACAGGCTCGGCGCCCTGGCAGCTGCCCGAGTTTAAAGGTTATTATGCCGATATCAGCTGGATGCAACTCAACACCGTTGAAGGCAAGTTTACCGTAGCTTCTCCCCACCCGGGGCTGTTTATCCGCCTGTTTGACTTCTATGGTTTGTCGGGTGTAAAGCCGCACCCCGAACTGCCCGTGGGCAACCTGTCCTTTCTGGACCACATACCACCCATCGGTACCAAGCTGGCACTCAACATCAATACCAACACCAAATCGCTGGGGCCGCAAAGCGAGTGGAACACGGTAAACGGCACTACTAAAAGAACCATTTATTTTTATTTCGGGCTGCCCAAACCCACAAAGGGTGACAAGCAGTTTACCATGCCCGCCGTGAATGAACTTTTATAAACCACCCCCAATGCGATACCTTCTTCTATGCCTGGCCGCTTTGTGCATTGCCTGTACGGTGCAGGCGCAACAAAACAAGCCCGTGTACCTGTTTTCCTATTTCAAACAAAACGGACAGGATGGCCTCCACCTGGCTTATAGCCATGATGGGTTGAAATGGTCGGCGCTTAAGGAGGACAGCAGCTTCCTTCGGCCAACAGTTTCCAAAGACCGGCTGATGCGCGACCCGCACATCACCATCGGTCCGGACGGGCTGTACCACATGGTGTGGACGGTAAGCTGGAATGCAAAAGGCATTGGTTATGCCTATTCAAAAGACCTCGTCCACTGGAGCGAGCAGCGCTACCTGCCCGTGATGGAAGGAACGGACAGTGCCCGCAACTGCTGGGCACCCGAGCTGAATTATGATCCCCGTTCCAAACAGTACATCATCTACTGGGCTACGACCATTGCAGGCCGCTACCCTAATAAGGACACGGCTGCTGAAAGCAGTTACAACCACCGGATGTATTATGTTACCACCCCTGATTTTGTACATTTCTCACCCGCCAAACTTTTGTACGAACCCGGTTACAGCGTAATTGATGCCTCCATTGTACAGGAAGGCAGGGGATACCTCATGTTCCTGAAAAACGAAACCCGGTGGCCTGAAGAAAAGAATATCCGCATAGCAAGGGCAAAGAATATCGAAGGACCATACAGCAAGGCCTCGGCACCCATCACCGGCAAGTACTGGGCTGAGGGTCCTACGGCAGTTAAAATAGATAACCACTGGGTGGTGTACTTTGACAAATACCGCGACCACCGCTATGGTGCCCTCCGCTCCAAAGACCTTCAAAACTGGGAGGATATCTCCGCCCAACTGTCCATGCCGCCGGGCATCCGCCACGGCACGGTATTCAGCATTACAACTGATGCATTCAGCAAGCTCCAGAATGCTTTGGCTGAACAGGTAAAACAAACAAGGCCTTAAGAGAATATGCCCGGATGTATCCGGGCATATTTGTTGGATTTTGGGCCAGGAAGGACTGTTTGGTTGAGCCTGGATTTTCTGAACACAGTTGCTGTAGAAAAACCATGTTGTTACAATTACCGTGCATCCCTTGTTCCAAATTCAATTGGTAATCGATGGTAAATGGAGCAAGGAGCTGCGTATATTTAAGTGTTGGCAGCCATCACCATGCAACCAATCAAAACTATACGGCTTATTTGGACTTTCTACAGAAGTTTCTTCTTTGCGTCGCTGGTTATTAATGCATTTTGTTTAAGTATTTTCTGGAAGTATGGATTCAGCGCCTACTCTGGATTGTTCTGGCTCAAAATTGCGAGCCTCGCGTTTATTTACAATTTCATCAATAATTACAAGCGGAAAGAATACTACTATTATCAGAATCTAGGCATTCCAAAAACCCGCTTATGGGTTGTTACCCTAACTTTTGATTTCATTCTTTTTCTTTTTCTTATTATCCAGACTTATAAGTTCAAATGATTCATAAACTGGAAGCTGACAGTATACAACTTCAATTTGGCAATCGGGTAATTTTGTCCAATGTATACTTGAAATGTGAAACCGGAAAAATTACAGGTTTGCTTGGCAGAAATGGGCAGGGGAAATCATGTTTGATGAAAATCATCCATGGCACACTGAAATGTGAGAAATCTGTTCGTATTGATGGCCAGGCATACCATGCAGTATTTAAAAGGGCGGACTTGTTAGTTTACCTCCCCCAGTTTAATTATATTCTTAAGTCACTCTCGGTAAAAAGAGTGTTTCATGACTTTTCTTTAGACTTCGCCCCATTTGCAGAAATATTTCCTGAACTAGCGTCACAATATAAGGCTGCAGTCGGCAGCCTTTCAGGTGGTGGTCAAAGGTTGTTGGAACTGTACGTTATCGTAAAATCAAAATCAGCCTTCGCTATGCTGGACGAGCCTTTCACCCACTTAAGTCCGCTGCAGATCGAAAAAGTAAAAGAATTGCTGATGGAGGAGAAAAAGAATAAAGGCCTATTGATCACAGACCATTTGTACAGACAAGTGCTTGACATTTGTGACAACCTTTATGTACTAACAGATGGAAAAACCCATTTAGCTGAAAGCCATGAAGAAATTGAAAGGCTGGGTTACGCCAAGCTTTAGTTGCTGCCAATAGCCCATCGCCAAAGGTGGGGTTAATAAACATCGGCGGGCTATCAGTTTTTAATTTTGCTTTTATACTTTAGTGAAGCTCACCTTGCCTTATTGCGCCACCTTCGGCAATGCGTTGAACCTTCGATGGAACAATGGTGGGTTAGCTTAGATACTTTGCTACCAACTCTTTATCATGATCATCCGGGAAGCAACGACAGGTGACATCAAGCAAATTCAAATCATTCGACATGCTGTCAGGGAAAATAGACTTTCTGATCCCAAAAGGGTCACAGACGATGATTGCAATACCTACATAAACAAAAGAGGTAAGGGCTGGGTATGCGAATTGGGCGGAAAAGTTAGTGGCTTTGCCATTGTTGACCTGGTTGCAAATAATGTGTGGGCCTTATTTGTTCACCCTGACCTGGAAAAGCAGGGAGCCGGCAGACTGCTTCACGACACCATGCTTGACTGGTACTTCAGTCAAACGGCAAAAGATATCTGGTTAAGCACAGCTCCAAAAACAAGAGCCGAAATCTTTTATCGAAAATCAGGTTGGGCAGAGAAAGGGGTGCATGGCTCAGGCGAGATAAAGTTTGAAATGACCGTTAAAGACTGGAAGAATTATAAGAAAGGAAGTGTAAAGACCAAGCCTGAATAAGTGCACTGAATTAATAGCAGCGTAGACAAAACAGCTTCAACAAATTATATTTATCAGCAAGGATTCCTCCATAAAAAAAGCAGCGGTACGACCGCTGCTTTTTTTATGGCGTTTTATTTTAAACTCCGCATCCAATCCAGACACCTGTCTGACCAGCTTTCCAGGTAGCCGCGGCCGGTAGCCAATCCAAAACCATGACCGCCGTATGGGTAGATATGCATTTCGGCAGGAACCTCCTTGGCCTTTAGTGCCTGGTAAAACAGCAGGCTGTTTTCAACAGGTACGCCCTTATCATCGGTGGAGTGAACAATAAATGTGGATGGTGTTTCCTTGCTTACCTGCAGCTCGTTGGAGTACAACTGCACCAAATCGGCAGAGGGGTTGGCGCCAATAAGGTAGTTGCGCGAACCGCTGTGTGTATACTGTTTATCCATGGTAATGACTGGGTAAATCAATACCATAAAGTCGGGGCGGGAAGAAAAGCGCTCCACGGAGTCGGTAGCAGTCTTGTTGCCCGCATCAAAATGAGTTCCCAACGTGGAGGCAAGGTGGCCACCGGCAGAAAAGCCCATCACACCAACTTTGCCTGGCTGCACATTCCACTGCGGGGCGTTGGCACGCACCATGCGGATGGCCCGCTTGGCATCCATCAGCGGCGTGAGGTGCGGCGTAATATTGCTTTTAGCATTGGGCAGGCGGTACTTGAGCACCACCGCAGCAATACCCTTGCTGTTGAGCCATTTGGCTACGCTGGTACCTTCCCAGTCGTAGGCCAGCACGCCATAGCCACCACCGGGACATACCACCACGGCCTGCCCTGTAGCAATACGTTTGGGCGGCAGGAACACCGCGATATTGGGCTCCTGAACCAGGCTGTACCGTACGATCTCATTTACTTCGGCCTGTTCTTTTTCGCCGGCATCTTTCCAGTTGGGCACCTTTCCGGCAGGGTAGAGGGGAAGGGTGTGTTCCTGTCCATATACGGATAATGTAAACATGGCGGCAATAGTTAGTAAGGCAGTTCTTTTCATGATCCTTTTTTTCCGGGGTGGGGTTTGTTGGTTGTACGCAGGAAAGTTAGGGGAAGAATGAACCAGAGTCTTGTTTTGCACCAACAGATTTTATCAACTGCCACTTGCATGGAGGAAAAGCAAAACCGAAACACCTACAACATCTCCCGCGCAGGTTCTTTCCTTATGCTAAATGTACAGGCTATTGCCTGGCCTTATGCTTTCAACAGGACAAGGCAGGATGGTACACAGGGAGCGTAACTTAATTTTAGCCAGTTTGTCCCTTTAAGGGCTGAACCTTTTACTTGTTAAGCATAAACTGATGATTGCCTTTTGCCGGTTTCTTTTTGCTGCTTGCCTCCTGGCTGGTGTTCCTGTTTGTGCAGGGGCGCAAAAGGCCGCTTTCGCCATGCCTGCATGGGCAGGAAAGGTAGGTGCAGGCAAACTCCATTTTTTAAAAAAACAGTTCCTGGTAAATCAGTACGGCGCAAAAGGTAATGGTACCACGGGTGCCACCAAAGCGATTCAAGCTGCTATTGATGCTTGCGCAAAAGCCGGTGGCGGTACGGTAAGCTTTGAGCCGGGCACCTACCTCATGGGCGCCATCTTCCTGAAAAAGGGCGTACACCTCAACATTCCCAAGGGCGTACTGATCCTGGGCAGCCAGAACTTCGCCGATTACCCCACCATCAATACCCGTATTGCCGGTATGGAGATGCCCTGGCCCGCGGCCCTCATCAATGTGATCGGACAAAAGGGGGTGGCTATCAGCGGGGAAGGCAAGGTGAATGCAAGGGGTAAGTTTTGCTGGGACAAGTACTGGGCCATGCGCAAGGACTATGAAGCCCGCGGCCTCCGCTGGATTGTAGACTACGATGCGCAAAGGGTACGCACCCTGCTGGTGCAGGAATCCTCCAATATTGAAATCAAAGGAATAACCTTTTCAAATGCCGGCTTCTGGACCGTACAGGTTCTGTATTCGCACCATGTAACTGTTGACGGGGTAACCATCCGCAACAACGAAGATGGCCATGGCCCCAGCACCGATGGCATTGATATCGACTCTTCGAGCTGGGTGCTGGTAGAAAACTGCGACATCGATTGCAACGATGATGATTTCTGTCTCAAAGCCGGCCGCGACTGGGACGGACTCCGGGTAAACCGCCCTACGGAATACGTTGTGATCCGCAACAGCATTGCCCGCAGGGGCGCCGGCCTGCTCACCATGGGCAGCGAAACATCGGGCAGCATCAGGCATGTGCTGGCATACAACCTGGTGGCAAAAGGCACCTCCAATGGACTACAAATCAAGTCGGCAACAACTCGCGGCGGGGTAGTAGAAGACATCCATTTTCGCAACATTGAAATGGACAGCGTACGCACGGCTTTCCAGTTTACCATGAACTGGAACCCTGCTTATTCCTATGCTACAGTGCCTGCCGGTATGGACACCTCCAAAGTGCCGCAGCACTGGAAAACCATGCTCCAGAAAGTAACACCCGAAAGCAAGGGTATCCCGCAATTCCGCAACATCTATGTATCGGGTGTGCAGGCTACCAACAGTACCCGGGCAATCAATGCACAGGGGCTGGAAGCTTCGGTGTTGGAAGGTTTTTATTTTGAAAAAACAAGGGTCGGTACAAAAGAAGCAGGCGAGCTGACACATGCTGCCAACTGGATTTTTAACAACATGACCATCGAAGCTGCTGATGGCAAACCCCTCCGGGTAAAAGCAAGCCGCAACATCACCGGGCTGACCAATACAGAAACCAGTGTCAGCCATTAATTCAAAATTCACTATCCCTATACTACCAATGCGTACTGCTGCAAAATTGCTCCTTTTAGTTTTTGCTTTATCCGGTTTCACCAGCTTTGCGCAAAGGCAGGCTGAAGCGCTTAACCGGGGCATGGTAGCCTTGCGTACCGCACCCGATTCTGTATTTATCAGCTGGCGCATACTTGGCACCGACCCTGATGAAACACGTTTCAACCTATACCGCCGTGCAGCTGGCGGGCAGCTGGAAAGGCGAAATGCAAAGCCTCTGCAGGTTTCCAACTTTATGGATGCAGTGGATGAAGGTGCTGCCACGTACTATATTCGGCAGCTGTTGAAAGGAAAAGAAAGCGGAATGGATTCCTTCCAATTGGCGGCAGGCAAAACGGCGCAAGGCTATCTATCCCTACCGCTGCAAACCATACCCGGTTACACGCCCAACGATGGATCGGTAGGCGACCTCGATGGCGATGGCGATTACGAGATCGTGCTCCACCAAACCGGCCGTGCCCACGACAACTCGCACGCAGGACCAACCGACCCACCCATCTTCCAGGCATATACCCTGGAAGGGCAACTGCTCTGGACCATCAACCTGGGTCCCAACATCAGGGAAGGTGCCCACTATACCCATTTTATGGTGTACGACCTCGATGGCGATGGCCGTGCCGAACTGGCCATGAAAACCGCCGATGGCACCATTGACGGCACAGGTGCCGTTATTGGCGACAGCACCAAACATTATGTAAATACTCAGGGCCGCATCCTTGATGGGCCCGAATACTTTACCATTTTCGACGGCCTTACCGGGAAGGCACTGGCTACTACCGATTATATTCCTTCGCGTTATCCTATTGATGGCTGGGGAGGCGATGGCGGCAATGGCCGAACCGATAGCTATGGCAACCGTGCCGACCGCTTCCTTGCCTGTATCGCATACCTCGATGGCAAACACCCCAGCGTGGTGATGTGCCGCGGCTATTATGGCCGCACGGTGTTGGCAGCCTGGGACTGGCAAAACGGGCAGCTCAAAAGCCGTTGGGTTTTTGACTCACAAAAAGGCAGCAATCCCTTTTCGGGCCAGGGCAACCACAACCTCACCGCCGCTGATATTGATGGCGATGGCAAGGACGAAATCGTATATGGCTCCATGGTGGTGGATGATGATGGAAAGGGAAAATACAGCACCGGGTTAAAACATGGCGATGCGCTCCACGTTACTGACCATGACCCTAGCAACCCGGGCCTTGAGGTATTTGGCATCCACGAACTGGAAAATGGAGGCGATGGTTTTGGCGCAGCCCTGTATAATGGCAAAGATGGAAAGATATTGTTTAGTGCAGCCCCGGGTACCGATGTAGGCAGGGGCGTTGCCGCCAACATAGATGCCACCAACCCTGGTAGTGAAATCTGGTGGCTGGGTGCCGGAGGCATGTTCAATAGCAAGGGGGAAAGGGTAGGCGAAATGCCCCGCTCTGCCAATTTCCTGGTGTGGTGGGATGGCGATAAGGAACGTGAACTGCTGGATAAAACCAGTATCGAAAAATACGGCGTTGGCAAGCTGTTGACCGCCGATGGCTGTACCTGGAACAACGGCACCAAAAGCAACCCGGTGCTGAGTGCAGATATCCTTGGCGACTGGCGCGAAGAAGTCATTTTCCGGAGCGCCGACAATAAGGAATTGCGTATTTACAGCACTACCATTCCTACGCCGCACGCTCAGTACACACTAATGCACGACCTGCAATACCGCCAGGGAGTGGCTGCGCAAAATGTAGGTTATAACCAGCCACAGCATACCAGTTTTTACATGGGTAGCGACAAGCCTGAGGTGCCCCGGCCAAATATTGTTTTCACCAAAAACGCAGGAAAAAAATGAAGCCGCAAGCAAAAGCTATAAATACAGGCCTGAGGCCTGTTGCGCTCTTCATACTGCTGGTGGCCGGTGCTTCTTTCGCACCTTTTTGGCGCAAGCCAAAACCAACTCTTTACCTCATTGGCGACTCCACCGTGCGCAACAACGATAAAGAGCAGTGGGGCTGGGGCTCGCTGCTGCACCAGTTTTTGGATTCGGGTAAAGTGCGGATCGCCAACCATGCCATGGCCGGACGAAGCTCCCGGAGCTTTACCAAAGAAGGCCGTTTTGCCAGAGTAGACTCCCTGCTGCAACCCGGCGACTACCTGCTGATACAGTTTGGCCACAACGATGGCAGCTACCCCGATACCACGGCCAAAAACAGGGGCACGCTTAAGGGCACCGGTGAAGACAGCATCCTGCTGCGTTGGTCAGATGGCCGTACCGAGGTAGTGCACAGCTATGGATGGTATATCCGGCAGTTTGTACGACAGGTAAAAGCCAAGGGCGCGCAACCGGTGGTACTGAGCATGGTGCCGCGCAATATTTTCAAAGATGGCAAAGTACCCCGGGCCAAAATGGATTTTGGTCTGTGGGCCAAAGAAGTGGCGGAACAGGAAGGCGTGCCTTTTCTTGACCTGAACGAAAAATCGGCAGCCCGTTATGAACAACTGGGCCCGGAAAAAGTAGGCCGCCTGTTTCATGGCGACCATACCCATACCAACAAGGAAGGCGCAAGGCTCAATGCCGCTTCGGTATCGGACCTGCTGGCAGGTACCAAAAGCCTCCACCTGAAAAGCGCGATCCGTAAAAAAGAACTGAAGCGGTTTTCGGCTACCCTATAAGGCTATACCGTTTTCAATTAGGTAGTGTTATATGCAAAATAGAAGATTGTCATGCCGATATTACTGAATTACCTACTTGAAAATGGCATTAGTAGTAAAATATAAAAAGCATACATGAACAAGAACCAAACAATCTGGCGCAGTATAGTAATGCTCCTGCTTTTTACCGGGGCTGCGGCTTTTACCTGGCGCAAGGCAAAACCCGTATTGTATATCATAGGCGACTCCACAGTGCGCAATGGCGATGGCACCGGCAAAAACGGTCAGTGGGGCTGGGGCAGTTTTTTGGCTGCGCATTTCGATACCGGCCGGATCAGCCTCCAAAACCACGCAATGGGTGGCCGCAGCAGCCGCACCTTTATCACCGAGGGCCGATGGGACAAGATCATGTCCACACTGAAGAAAGGCGATTATGTACTGATGCAGTTTGGCCACAACGATGCCAGCCCGCTTGATGATACGGCACGTGCCCGT
The DNA here is from genome assembly GCF_001953305.1 of Cnuella takakiae. Lineage (GTDB taxonomy): Bacteria > Bacteroidota > Bacteroidia > Chitinophagales > Chitinophagaceae > Flavisolibacter > Flavisolibacter takakiae. Next base: position 3,091,885 of record NZ_MTFE01000010.1, on the reverse strand, counting down.
GGCACCATCAATGGCCTTGGCGCCGAAAGCAAAGAGATATGGAACCCCATTACCAAACAGAAAGAAACCGTGTACACCTATGGCCATTATATGCGCCGCTATATCAGGGATGCAAAAGCCAAAGGTGCACTCCCGGTTATGTGTTCGCTGGTTCCGCGCAACAACTGGAAGGCCGGAAAAGTCGTGCGCTCAGACAGTAGTTACGGCCTTTGGGCACGCACCCTTGCCCGTGAGGAAAACATACCTTTCCTCGACCTCAACAACCTCATTGCCGACCGCTATGAAGCCATGGGTGCTGCCAGGGTGGCCGCCTATTTTCCCTACGATCATACCCATACCGAAAAGGAAGGCGCCTTGCTGAGTGCAGCTATCCTGGCCCAGGCCATCCGCGATACCAAACCCGGTAAACTGCACCGTTTTTTACGCAACTAATAACAACCCTTATATACCTGCAATAAAGAAGCATGAAACAGATTACTACACGCATACTGGCAATGGGAATAGTTGCCTTTTCCTTTTTGGCACCAACGGCTCATGCACAAAAGTTGCCTGCCCGTAAAAAAACACTGGCGGCCCTGCGCCTTACCAACCAGTACTTCATGAACAAGTGGCCCGATGCGGGCAAAACCATCATCACCAATAAAGAGCGGCCTTCCAACATCTGGACCCGTGCCGTTTATTATGAAGGGTTGATGGCGCTGAATGATGTTGACCCCAAAAAAGAGTATGTAGACTACGCGGTTCAGTGGGGCGACAAACACAAATGGGGATTGAACGGTGGCGTCAACACCCGCAATGCGGACAACCAGGCCTGTGGCCAAACCTATATCGACCTGTACCTGATAGACCAAAAGCCGGAAAGGATTAAGGACATCAAGGCTTCCATCGACAACATGGTGACAAGCGAAAAGGCCGACGACTGGAATTGGATCGATGCCTTGCAAATGGGCATGCCTGTAATGACACGCCTTGGTGTGCTGTACAAAGACACCAGTTATTTCCGCAAGATGTACGACCTCTATGCTTTCAGCAAGTACAAGCATGGCGGCAAAGGCCTGTACAATGCAGCGGAAGGTTTGTGGTGGCGCGACAAAGATTTTGTACCCCCCTACAAGGAACCCAATGGTGATGATTGCTACTGGAGCCGCGGAAATGGCTGGGTAGTGGCCGCCCTTGTGCGCACCCTGGAGCTGCTGCCCAAATCTGACCCGCACTACCAGGAATACTTCAACGACTACCTGGCCATGTGCAATGCCCTGTTGCCTTTGCAGCGCACCGATGGCTATTGGAATGTAAGCCTCCAGGATCCTACCCATTTTGGTGGTAAGGAAGCTACCGGCACTTCGCTGTTTGTGTATGGTTTTGCATGGGGTGTGCGCAATGGATTATTGGATGCAAAAACATATAAGCCGGTAATAGCTAAAGCATGGAGCGCATTGCTAAAAGAGTCGGTGCACCCCAACGGCTTTCTGGGTTGGGTACAGGGTACCGGCAAAGAACCCAAGGACGGACAGCCGGTATCATACACCAGCATGCCCGATTTTGAAGACTATGGCCTGGGCTGCTTTTTGCTGGCAGGTTCGGAAGTTTTGAAAATGAAGTAAGCAACTCTTTAAGGGAAAGTGTTTGGTGGAAGGTTAGTAATAGCCATTTGCCAAACACTTTTTCTTTTATAGAACGCAGCCAACTTATCTTGAAATCTATTTTCATCACCTGCATTCTTCCTTACCAGCAGGCAAATTATATCGCTTTATTTCCGCGCAAACATCTGCTCCGCCATTTCCTTATCATGCCCATAGATATCATCCCGGAAGTGGAGTAATCCTTCCCGGTCTACCCATGCTGTAAAGTAGGAGATAAACACGGGCACGGGTTGCTTCACCGTTACCCATTTTTCCTTGGATTGGTGCATGGCTTCATTGATCTTTTCGGCGGTCCAATGGGGCTGATCACGCAATAACCATTGCGCCATTTTCACCGGCTCTGCCAGGCGGATACAGCCATGGCTGAAGGCTCGTTTGTCCTGGCTAAACAAGCTTTTGCTGGGGGTATCATGGAAGTAAATATTGTAGCTATTAGGAAAAAGGAATTTCACTAACCCCAGCGAATTGGATCCACCAGGTTTTTGCCTGATGACAGGTAGGCCGCCACTGGTACCGGTTTGCTCCATATTCTTTCTTGCAAGGTAGCCGGGATTGCGCCGCATGGCCGGCATTATTTCGTTGCGCACGATAGAAGCAGGCACGTTCCAGTAAGGACTAAAGACCACGTATTTCAGTTCATCATTAAAAACAACCGTACTGGTGCCCGACTTACCTACAACAATCCGCATGTCAAAAACTTTCCCGGTATCGTTATAGGCATGCAACCGGAACTCCGGGATGTTGACAATGATATGATCGCCTTTAGCTTCCCTGGGCACCCAACGCATGCGTTCCATATTCACCAGCAATTGTTCGATCCTCTTTCGATAGGAAACATTTAATTCTTTAATCAATCGCATGTCGGCAACACCATTGGCGGTTAATCCAAAACGCTGTTGTGCCCGTTTTACAGCAGCAACAGTGTTTGCAGTATAAAAATCAACCTTGCTGCTATCATGGCAATCGCCTAACAAAAAAAGTTTACGATTGAGTTGCGCTACCGCAAGCCCGGTATCACCCAGTTGAAAAACTTTGTTCCTTCCCGGTAAAATCGAATCTTCAGAACCTTTCCGCTGCAAGTCGTAATAGCGCTTAAGCTCCCTGCGCACCTTGCCATACATGGGGTTTACCGGTTCCCAATCATCCAGGTTAGCGCCCTGGTGTACCAACAGGGAATCCAGCAACCTAACGGCATCTACCTGCTTGCGGGGGATATACCACTGCAACTTTCCGGGATCAAGTTTCCCGGCATATGCATACCGGGCAAAATGGAAAAAATGCTCGGTCAGTTCCAAATCCGTCTGCTCCAGCAAGTTCCGATCGGGCAGGAGGGTGGTATCTTCTTCCACCAGCCGGTCCATACGCGCATGTAGTGATTGGGAATAAATAGCACTGTCGCCCGTAAGCTTAAAATGTTGCTCGTGGAGGTTCCAGAAAGAAAGCGCCTGGTTGGTTAGCTTGCCCCGCTCGTTGAACCATGCCGCCTGAAAGTTGCGGCTATTGTAAAAATTGCGCATCAAACTGCCGATGCTATCAGTGGGATTGCGCTGGGCAAGGAAGGTTGAAAGCAGGCTGCTATCTAAAAAAATATCACTGTAGGAATTAGCCGCTACAATGGTGGTATCTCTTTGCGTGGCAACGGCTGTTGTTTGGCTTTCCCCATTGTTGCAGGCATATAAAAACCAAATAAGGATGCCCAGTATGTTGAGGCGGTACATGGTGGTGACTTTGCCATCTAAGATAAACGGAGGAAGGTTGCCTTTAGCATTTTACCCTTACCACAGCTAACCATCTTTGTGTGCAAATTGTAATTACTACCACCAAAAAGGACTAAGCAGGAAAACAGCACATTGCGCTGTTCCTATCCTTGACCATTGCGTTTGCTTGGTTTTATTTGGAGTGGTCTAAAAAAATAAAAGCCTTGCAAGTGTAGACTTACAAGGCTTTCGTGAACCGGATTGGATTCGAACCAATGACCGTCTGCTTAGAAGGCAGATGCTCTATCCAGCTGAGCTACCGGTCCGTACAGCTGCTCTTTACGGAGCGGCTGCAAATATAAGACAGTTCCACTATTCCAGCACTTTCTGAATAAAGGCACCCGAAACTTTGTGTTTGAGGATCAGCTTTTTGGCGCCGTAGTGGGTCATTTCCTCTTTCACCAGGTAGTGGTCGGCATCCCATTCAATCAGGTGGCTGTCCTTGCCCACACCTTCGCGGCCCCGCCAAACTTCGAGGTTTACGGGTTCCCAGAGTTTGCTTTTTGCCGAACGGTAAGCAGCATCTAAAACAGCATTTACCACATATCCGTCATAGAAAGTCTCTTTGGGAGCTTCCCCTTTTTCCAGTGCGTTAAACATATCCATGAACATGTGGTTGTAACCCAGTTCATTCAGTTCATCACCTACAGGAAACAACCAGCCCGTATTGCTTTCCGCTTTTTCAGCAACATAATCACCGCCCTTACCGGTGGTAAACATATCAAAGCCGGTACGCAGGAAAGAGTTGATCCAGATGGTGCCTTCAGAACCCATTACTTCATCGCGCAGGTCGAGGCCGCCACGGAAAGTCCAGCTTACCTCAAACTGCCCGATGGCACCATTCTCATATTTCACCAAGCCGATGGCGTGGTCTTCAGCTTCAATGGGTTTCACCTGTGTATCGGCCCAGCACATCACCTCCACCGGTTTGATGTCCTTGCCAATATAACTACGGGTAATTTCCACGCAATGACAACCCAGGTCGAGGATACAACCGCCGCCGGCCTGCTCCAGGTCCCAGAACCAGTCGGAGTGCGGGCCAGGGTGCGTCTCGCGGCTCTTGGCCCAAAGAATCCTGCCCAGGGCGCCATTGCGCACGCTTTGTTCGGCCTTGATAAACTTGGGTGTGTACACCAGGTCTTCGAGGTAGCCATTAAAAATACCGGCAGCTTCAACAGCTTCAAGCATTCGCTTGGCTTCAGCGGCATTGCGGCCGAGGGGTTTGGTGGTCATCACAGCCTTCTTGTGTTTGCAGCAAAGCATCACAGCTTCTTCGTGGAGGTTGTTGGGCAGCGAAATACAAACAATGTCCACTTCAGGCCGTGCAATAGCTTCTTCCATAGTGGTGGTCCAGAATGGAACGGCATAATCTTCGGCAAACTTGCGTGCCGACTCTTCGCGGCGTGAGTAGATGCTTACAACTTTATCCTGGCTGCGGTAACCCTGGATGGAGTCGGCATAAAAACGTCCGATAAAACCGGAACCTAACATGGCAATTCGTGTCATATGGCGGAATAGTGATTAGTGAATGGTGACTGGTGACTGGTGACTGGTGACTGGTGACTGGTGACTGGTGACTGGTGACTGGTGATTAGGTATTGGGTATTTAAGGAAAGATAAATGAAAAGAATAAAGGGTGTTTATTGCTGCAAGAACTAAAGTATTTGCATATTAATCTCAATAATCAACACGCATCCTACAGAAGCCTCACTATTTACAATTCACCACTCACCACTCATCTCCCTCATTGCTGCATCGGCGGTGGAGCAGCTGTTGCTACCCCAACAGTATTTTTTTCTTTAAAAAACAAAAGAAAGTACAACAACACACCTGCGGCAATAAATGCAGGCACATACCAGATATTGGTCCAGTTGTGGCCGGTGGCATTGGTGAAGGGGTTGATCGCTTCAAGGGTGTACATACCCGCAATCATGCCCGAAAAGTACGTGCCGATAAACATACCCAACCCATAAGTGGCAAAAGTGAAAAGCCCTTGTGCCGCATTCTTGATCTGCTGGCCGGCCTTCTTTTCAGTATACATATAGCCGGTTACAAAGAAGAAGTCGTAGCAGATCCCATGTAAGACGATGCCGGCATACAACATCCAGCTGCCCGTTTCAATATTGCCATAGGCAAAACAGAGGTAGCGGAGAATCCAGGCTACCATACCCAGCAGCAGCATATTTTTTACGCCAATGCGGTTGAACAAAAAGGGAATGGCAAGAATGAATACCGCTTCCGAAACCTGGCCCAAGATCATTTTACCAGCGGCATTTTCCATACCCACTTCATTTAAAAAGAGGTTGGCAAAACCATAATAGAAGGAGAGGGGAATACACACCAAAATGGCGGCTATGAAAAAGATCAGGTACGGTCGGTTGCGGAACAAAACAAAGGCCTCGGTGCCCAATGCACCGGCAGCAGACTGTTCTGCACTCTTTCCTTTGGGTGGCGTGTTGGGCAGGAAGAAAGATACCAATCCCAGAACAGCCGATGCAGCCGCAGCCATATAAAAAGTATTGCCCGTTTTTTCAATGCCCAAAGCTCCTATTAAAAGGCCGGCTACGATCCAGCCAACGGTGCCAAAAACCCGAATCCAGGGAAACTGTTTGCCCGGATCATTCATCTGCCCGAACGCTACGCTATTGCTTAAAGCTATGGTAGGCATATAAAGCAAGGAGTAAAACAGGATGATCCAGTAAAACACATTGGGATTACCAATTTGTGTAGCGAAGAACAGGAGTGCCGCTCCCAACAGGTGCAATACACCCATGATGCGTTGTGCGGCAAAATAGCGGTCGGCAACCATGCCTACAAAAAAGGGCGAGATCATCGTTGCAATGGCCAAGGCGCCATAAGTGGCGCCAATCTGTGCATCAGAAGCCTCGAGGTTAACCTTCATATAGGTACCCACTGTGACGTACCATGCGCCCCAGACAAAGTATTCCAGGAACATCATCAGCGATAAAGAAGCACCGGTAGCAGATTTCATACATGCAGGGGTTATTGCCGAGGAAATTACGAACAAATGCCATATCAGCCCTTGGTGTTTTCAATGAAAACGCTTGCGCAGATACTTGTTGTTTGTTCCCCGATTCACGCATGCAACCTATTTATATTTTGAAGCCTTGTTTTATTTATGATCATACCGGATTACTTTAAAACCAAATACCATAACAATGAAAAAGCGTCTGTATACATTTGCGGCATGCCTGCTGTTGTTGGCATCCTGTGTAAAGAAAGAAGTAATCCAACCTGAACAAAGCATCCAGCCAGGAGATGCAGCCAGCACAGGCATCACATCAGCGGCACCAAGGGTGCGTTGTGTGGCCGATGAATTGTTACAAAAACAGATTGCTGCCAACCCAGAGCGGGGCCGCAACCTGGAAATACTGGAGGCTACCATCCAAGGACTGCAGAAAGGAGGCAGAAAAAGCAGCAACAGGACAGCACGACAAATCCAAGTCATAATACATATTGTTCTGCCGGACCCGGCTATTGTTACAGATGCACAGGTAAGGTCGCAGATAGATGTATTGAATGAAGACTTTAATAAAGCAAATAAGGAGTTGGCAAAACCCGGGGTTTACCTGGCCGGTTATGACTACAACACCCTTCCGGTGGCCAATATTCAATTTGTGCTGGACGGCGTGATCAGGAAAGCCACCAAAGTTTCAACCTTTTCTACCGATGATGATATAAAGTTTAGTTCCGAAGGCGGCAGCGATGCCGTTTCGCCCGCCACCAAACTGAATATCTGGGTTGGCGATATTGCCGGAGGCATTTTGGGATATGCACAGTTTCCTGGGGGCGACCCGCTTACCGATGGATTAGTGCTCAACTACCTGGGTTTTGGCCGCACCGCACGCTACCCCCTTGCACCAGCCTATGCACTGGGCCGCACCGCTACCCACGAGATGGGTCATTGGTTGAACCTGCGGCATATTTGGGGAGACAGGCGTTGTGGCGACGACCGCGTGGAGGATACACCGCAGCATGACGGCCCTAATTTCAGTTGCGGTACCATTGGCTCCCGCAGCCTGTGCAGCAGTCGTCCCCTTGAGCAATGGATGAACTATATGGATTACTCCTATGACCGCTGTTTGTATATGTTTACCCGCCTGCAACAGGAACGTATGAACCTGACGATTGAACAAGCGAGAAATGCCTATTTTACCGCAGTGAATTAGCGAAAAGAAAAGCTGAAAGGTATTAGCTGCAAGCCGCAAGTGGCAAGTGGCGAGCTGCAAGCCGCAAATGGCGAGCTTTCAAATATTTCCCATTAAAAAACCCCGGGGCATTTCCGGGGTTTTTTTAATATTAATATCAAGTTGGGTTGTGCAAAATGAGTCTTGAAGCTTGGTGCTTTTCTCACAGCAACCTTCAACTGTTACTACTTCGCCATCTTCTTCTGCAGGTTCTCGTCGATAGCGTCGAGGAACTCTTCGGTGTAGAGGAAGTCGGTACCATGCTGCACTTTACCAGGTTTGATGGTGAGTGCGAGGTCCTTGGTCATCTTACCACTTTCAACGGTTTCGATACAAACAGCTTCCAGGGCATCGCAGAAGTCGATCAGCTCCTGGTTGTTATCCAGCTTGCCACGGAAAGCCAAACCGCGGGTCCATGCAAAAATGGAAGCGATGGGGTTGGTGGAGGTGGGGTTGCCTTTCTGGTGCTCGCGGTAGTGACGGGTAACAGTACCGTGTGCAGCTTCTGCTTCCATGGTTTTGCCATCAGGCGTAACCAGTACGGAAGTCATCAGGCCCAGCGAACCGAAGCCTTGTGCAACGCTATCGCTCTGTACGTCGCCATCGTAGTTTTTACAAGCCCATACAAAACCACCGTTCCACTTCATGGCAGAAGCTACCATGTCGTCGATCAGGCGGTGCTCGTAGGTAATGCCTGCGTCTTTGAACAGTTGGGTAAACTCGGCGTCAAACACTTCCTGGAAGATATCCTTGAAACGGCCATCGTATTTTTTCAGGATGGTGTTCTTGGTGCTCATGTACAGGGGCCAGCCTTTTTGCAGGGCCATGTTCATACAGCTGCGTGCAAAACCACGGATGCTTTCGTCGGTATTGTACATGGCCATGGCTACGCCACCTTCGCCGGTGTAGTTGTACACTTCGTACTGCTGCTTGGTGCCGTCTTCGCCTTCGAAAGTAACGGTGAGTTTACCCTTACCTTTTACAACGAAATCGGTAGCGCGGTACTGGTCGCCAAATGCATGGCGGCCTACAACGATGGGACGATCCCAGGTGGTAACCAGGCGGGGAATATTGTTGATAACGATGGGCTCACGGAATACGGTACCGTCCAGGATGTTGCGGATGGTGCCGTTGGGGCTCTTCCACATCTGCTTCAGGCCAAACTCTTCCACACGGGCTTCATCAGGAGTGATGGTAGCGCATTTGATACCCACCCCATATTGACGGATGGCGTTGGCAGCGTCAACAGTAACCTGATCATTGGTTTGATCGCGGTATTCCACGCCAAGGTCAAAGTACTTTATGTCAACGTCGATATAAGGCAGGATCAGTTTGTCTTTGATAAATTTCCAGATGATCCGCGTCATCTCATCACCATCCAGTTCAACTACCGGATTGGCTACTTTAATTTTTTGCGTCATGTTGGGAAGCGTTTAAAAATAGGTGGGCAAACTTAACGATTTATGCAAATCAGGCAGCTCATTTTTGAATGAAACTAATCCTGCTGCCTAAAGTATATAAAAGAACGGAAACCCAATGCCAACAGGCGTTTCTTGCAAAACGGCCGCGTAAACCCCTCACAAATCAGGATGGTACAGGATGCTTTGCACCAGGGATCATCCAAGCGCAACATCCAAAATCATCATAACCAGGAAGCCAAAGATGAACCCCATTACAGAGCGGTCGGTATACTTTTCCCTTTGTGTTTCCGGAATGACTTCTTCTACCACTACATATATCATGGCGCCTGCGGCAAATGCAAGTGCAAAGGGCAGGAGGGGCTGCATATACATCACGGCCACCGCACCCAGCACACCGGCAAAAGGTTCTACAATGGCCGAAAGCTGTCCATACCAGAAGCTCTTAAACCGGCTTACCCCATTACGCCGGAGGGGCATAGCCACAGCAATGCCTTCCGGGAAATTCTGTATGCCAATACCGATGGCAAGGGCCACAGCCCCTGCAATACTTGCTTCGGGCATTCCTTCAGCAGCTGCCCCAAATAAAACGCCTACGGCTAAACCCTCCGGAATATTGTGCAGGGTGATTGCCAGCACCAGCAGGGTTGTACGGTGAAACTGCGTTTTCATTCCTTCAGTTTCTTCTGCTCCGAAATTGATGTGCAGGTGAGGCGTGAGCTTATCCAGGAAATACAGGAAAGAAGCGCCCAAAAGAAAACCCACTGCAGCAGGCATCCAGCTCCAACCTGGAAACAATCGCTCCGACATTTCAATACTGGGATTCAGCAGGCTCCAGAAAGAAGCCGCAACCATTACGCCACCAGTAAAACCCAGCATGGGGTCCAGTACATTGCGGTTGAGGGTACGAAAGAAAAAAACCAATGAAGCACCGGCGGCGGTAACCAGCCAGGTAAAAGTGGTAGCCAGTAAGGCTGCGTAAACAGGACCAATGCCTTCAAAAAAATGTTCTATCTGGTGCATGTCAAATTTGCTTTAAAAGCAGGTGATTAGCCAATTGCCTGGTAAGGGTAAGGGTTTTACTGCCCATTTTTATGTCTACCGATCCGTCGAAAGCAGAACGGCTGCGCAACTCCAGCCGGGTACCAATTCGCAGCTTGCGGGATGCCAGGTGCTCCAGCAAATCTTTGCTTTGGTCTGTAACCAATTGAAGCACACCGGTAAAGGCTATGGGGGCGGTACTCAGCGGTACCAACTCGGGCTGCTGCATTCTGCCCCTGCTGTCCGGGATAGGGTCGCCATGCGGGTCGAACTGCGGGAAGCCTAAATAGGCATCCAGCTTTTCAATAAGCTTTTTATTACCGATATGCTCCAGTTCTTCCGCAACCTCGTGTACCTCATTCCATTCAAACGAGAGCTTTTCGGCCAAAAAATATTCCCACAAACGATGTCGCCTTACAATATGAAGTGCCGTCTTCCGGCCTTCAGCACTCAGCGAAAATCCATGGTAAGGGGTATAGTGCAACAGGTTTTTTGCCTGGAGCTTCTTCATCATATCGGTAACCGATGCAGGTTTTGTTTGCAGCTTCTGGGCCAGGTGCGTGGTGCTCACCACCTCGCTCAACGCTTGCAAGTGGTAAATGGCTTTTAGATAGTTTTCCTCGGTAGGTGAAATAACCATCTGTTAATTTTTAGGCTAATCTAAATTTTTATTTCAACACATCAAAAAGTCTGCCACCCACCATCTACCCATTTTCCTTTACTTTAGCCCAAAACCATCCCATGTTCCGTTTCGCGGTATTGTGCACCCTTATTTTCTTATCGGCTTGCGGCAGCAAGGATAAAAACAGCACGGCAGCCTCCACCGATGGTTCAGGAAACGCAGCTTTTGCATCCCTGTTCCAGGAAATGAAACCACCCTATACTTTAAGCGATTCTGGATTGCTGGCCAATAAAGACACTGTGCGGATCCGCTCGGAGCAGTGGAACCAGTTCATACCTGATAGTATTACCAAGAACATTTTTGGAGCTACCACCCGTATCAACTATACCCCGCTGGCTAGTTTCAAAGGCAAAAAAGGGGAGCAGTACTTCCTGGTAAAAGCCGCCCGCGAAAACCGGAGCGCCGCCCTCATGGTGGTGGCTGCCCATCCCGATAGTCTCACAGCTGTATTACCCTTCCTGGTACCCGATAAGGATGCAGCATCGAAACAGGTAACCAGTTTTGAGGGTAATTTTTCGGTTATTCGGACGGTACACCGCACCCTTCCCGACGACAGCTTCCAGGAAGGAAAAGATGTATTTGCCTACAGCGAACTGGGCCGGACCTTCGACCTGGTAATGACCGATCCGCTGAGTGATGAAAAGCCAGAGTTGATCAACCCGATTGATACTTTGGGCAGCAACTATACTTATGCTGGTGATTACAGCCGTGATAAAAGAAATATCGTTTCGGTTAGGGATGGCCGAAAGAAGGGGCTGATCACCGTGTTCATTCATATGGAAGCGAAAGAAGGCACCTGCACCGGGGAGATCAAAGGCGATGCGGAAATAGTGGATGGCACAACAGCCATCTACCGCACACCTGGTGATCCCTGCATCCTGACGCTGAAGTTTGGCAAGGGTGCGGTAACGCTGCAGGAACAGGAAGGCTGCGGGTCGCGCAGGGGACTGGAATGTAGTTTCAATGGCACCTTTAAGAAAAAGAAAGAAGCAGACACTAAGGAAACTAAGCGTAAGTAAGCAAACAGCATAAGCATTTAACCCTAAATGTGTGCGATCAACACATTTGTGTAGAAATTTAATTTTATTTGTATTCCAAAATTGTCCAATATGGATTTCAGAAAATATAAAGTACCCTACACTGTTGATGAGCGTTACAACAAACGGGTGGCTTACTTCTCCATGGAGTTTGCCATTCATCAACCCCTGAAAATATACAGCGGTGGCCTTGGTTTCCTATCGGGCTCGCACCTGCGCAGCGCCTACGAACTCCACCAGAATATGATCGGTATCGGCATCTTGTGGAAGTATGGTTATTACGACCAGGCACGCAACCAGGACCAGACCCTGCAGGTAACCTGGATGGAAAAACAATACAGCTTCCTTGTTGATACCGGTATCAAATTTTCCATCACCGTGCACGAACACCCGGTTTGGGTAAAGGTGATGTACCTGCCCCCCAATGTGTTCAATTCGGCGCCGCTTTTCCTGATGACCACCGATATCCCGGAGAACGATTATGTTTCGCAAACCATTACCCACCGCCTTTACGATGCCAATGTGGCTACCAAGGTGGCGCAGTTCATCCTGCTGGGTGTAGGCGGTGCCCGCCTGCTGGATGAAATCGGATTTAATCCGGAGGTGTACCACCTCAACGAAGCCCATGGCGTATCTGCTGCCTTTTACCTGTATCGCAAATACAACCACAACCTGGCCGAAGTACAAAAGCGCCTGGTATTTACCACCCATACCCCTGAAGAGGCTGGTAATGAAAAGCACGATATACACCTTTGCCACAAAATGAGTTATTTCTGTGGCCTGGGCATCGACGAAGTGCGCAAGGTTACGGGTATGCCAGATGACCAATTTAACCACTCGCTGGCAGCGCTTCGTTTTGCACGTATTGCCAATGGCGTGTCGCAGCTGCATGGTCAGGTTAGCCGCGAGATGTGGAGCAAGTATGATAAAATTGCGCCCATTGTTTCCATCACCAACTCGCAGAACTGGCAGTACTGGGCCGATAAGGCGCTGTACCGTTTCCGCGAAGATGGCAACGACGAAGGATTTGACGACCGCAAACGCTGGATGAAAAAGCGGGCATTCGAAATTGTTGCCGACCAGACGGGTAAGGTTTTCGATCCCAAGGTTTTCACCATTGTATGGGCACGCCGCTTTGCCGGTTACAAGCGTCCTGGCCTGATTACCTGGGATGAGAAGCGTTTTGAAGCCCTGATGAGCAATGCAAAATACCCGGTACAGATCATCTGGGCGGGCAAACCATACCCGGCCGATTACCCTGCCATCTCGGAATTCAACAACCTGGTACACCTGAGCAAGCGTTATAAAAATGTATCGGTGCTTATAGGCTACGAACTGGGCTTAAGCAAGCGCCTGAAGCAGGCTGCCGACTGCTGGCTCAATAACCCGCGTGTGCCCCGCGAGGCATCGGGTACCAGTGGCATGACCGCTGCCATGAATGGCGCCGTTAACTTCAGCACCAACGATGGCTGGATACCTGAATTCATCCACCATGGCAACAATGGTTTTGTAGTGCCGCCCACCAAGTACGAGCAGATGAACCAGCAGGAACAGGATCAATATGACCTGGACAAATTGTATGATATCCTGCTCAAGGAAATGCTGCCGCTCTATTACGAAGATTATCCCACCTGGCGCCAGATTGTGAAAAACGGGATGCGCGACGTATGGCTGCAGTTTGACAGCAACCGTATGGCAAACGAATATTACGAGATGTTGTACCAGGAGTACCACAACGTAGAAGCTACCTACTAGCTTACTGCATTCAGCTTGAAAAGACCCATACTAAAAGTGTGGGTCTTTTTGTTGTGGTGGGACTCACAATCAGCGGACAGACGGCTGGCAATACAGTGCAATACACAACTACTCTTCCCGGTCAAAACTAAGGTTGTGTTTTCTCTTCGTTGTCCGTCGCCCATAGGCCAGCTGTCAAAGCCCCCCTGAAAAGTAGTCCCCAACATTGGTGCCTTGGGCCTAACTTTGCAGGTTCGGATTAACTACTGAAGATTACTAAAAATATTTGCTGCGTGAATTTTTTGCTTAAGCCGGAAGACGAACTCGATTTCATGCCCATCATGCCCATCAACGAAGGAGAAAATGATGGCCTGGACACCCAGGATATTCCGGACGAACTGGCCCTGCTGCCCCTGCGCAACACCGTGCTTTTCCCCGGCGTGGTTTTACCCATTACTGTTGGCCGCGATAAGAGCATCAAGGCGGTAAATGATGCTTATAAAGGAACCAGGCTGATAGGTGTTATTGCCCAGAAAGACAGCGCCATTGAAGACCCTGAATTTGCCGATCTGGAAGCTATTGGTACAGTTGCCAAAATCGTAAAGCAGATCAAAATGCCTGATGGTGGCACCACCATCATCATCCAGGGCAGGAGCCGCTTCCAGGTAGGGGAACTCCTTTCCGAGGAGCCTTATTTCAAGGCTCGTATCCAGGTAATAACCGAACAGGAAGCCCCCAAGGATAATGACTTTGAAGCCTATGTAGCCAATATCAAAGACGTTGCTGCAGAGATTATTCAGCTATCACCCAATATTCCATCTGAGGCCAGCATCATCCTCCGGAATATCGAAAACCCTGCCTTCCTCATTCATTTTGTTTCCAGCAACCTTAATACCGACCTGAAGGAAAAACAACGCCTGCTGGAGCTCGATAATATCCGCGAAAGGGCCGAACTGCTGATGCAGCTGCTGCAGAAAGAATTACAGTTTGCAGAGCTGAAAAACAAGGTTACGGCTAAAACAAAGACCGAGCTTGACAAGCAGCAGCGCGAATACTTTTTGCAACAACAGCTGAAAAGCATCAAGGAAGAACTCGGGGATGCCAACGACCTGGAGCTGCGTGAAATGCGCAAAAAGGCCGAGAGCAAGCAATGGCCTGAAGCAGCCCGCGACATGTTTAAAAAAGGCATCGAGAAGTTGGAACGGATGCATCCTACCACACCCGACTACTCGGTTGTGTACAATCACCTCGACCTCTTACTCGACCTGCCCTGGAACGAATACACGCAGGATATCTTTGACCTGAAACGTGCCAAAGAGATTTTGGACCACGACCACTATGGTATGGACAAGATCAAGGAGCGCATACTGGAATACCTGGCCGTATTGCAACTGAAGGGCGATATGAAAAGTCCCATTCTCTGCTTTTACGGTCCTCCGGGTATTGGAAAAACCTCACTGGGCCGCAGTATTGCCAACGCCATTGGCCGTAAATATGTGCGCCTGAGCCTGGGTGGCATTCACGATGAAAGCGAGATCCGCGGACATCGTAAAACCTATATCGGAGCCATGCCAGGTAGGATTGTACAGAACCTCCGCAAGACCAAAACCTCCAACCCGGTGATGATACTGGATGAAATAGACAAAGTTGGCGCCGACCACCGCGGCGATCCTTCTTCCGCCTTGCTGGAAGTGCTGGACCCGGAACAAAACAATACATTTTACGACAATTACCTGGAGCTGGAGTACGACCTGAGCAAGGTGTTGTTCATAGCCACCGCCAATAACCTCCAAACCATCCAGCCAGCACTGCGCGACCGGTTGGAGATCATAGAACTGAGTGGTTATGCCGTGGAAGAAAAGATCCAGATTGCACAACGCCACCTGCTGCCCAAGCAGAAAGAAGCACATGGTTTGAAAAATACCAGGCTTTCTATTTCGGACAAGGTGATGGACAAGATCATTTCGGATTATACCCGTGAAAGCGGTGTGCGCGAACTGGACAGGCAGCTGGCAGCAATCATGCGCAACCTTGCCAAACAACTGGCTATTGAAGGAAAGGTAAAACCCACCCTTACCGTAGCCGATGTAGAACGCATTCTTGGGCGTGCCCGCTACAGCAACGAAATGTATAAGGCAGCAAGCATTCCAGGCGTTGCTGTTGGTCTTGCTTATACCTATGTTGGCGGCGACATCCTGTTTATTGAAGCCACCATGAGCGAGGGCAGGAGCGAACTGCGCCTTACCGGCAACCTGGGCAACGTGATGAAGGAAAGTGCCACCACAGCCCTGAGCTACCTGAGTGCCAATGCCCGCAAATACGGCATCGACCCCAAAAAATTTGAAAGCCAGACCGTACACATCCACGTGCCCGAGGGTGCTGTTCCCAAAGACGGCCCCAGTGCAGGTGTTACCATGCTTACCGCTCTGGCATCGGCAGTTACCGGCCGCAAAGTGCGGCCTTACCTGGGTATGACCGGCGAGATCACTTTGCGGGGACAGGTACTACCCGTAGGTGGTATCAAGGAAAAAGTACTGGCAGCAAAACGTGCCGGCCTTAAAGAACTGATTCTTTGCTGGCAAAACGAAAAAGATGTGCAGGAAATCAATCCCGAATACATCAGCGGAGTGCAGTTTCACTATGTGAAAACAATGAACCAGGTGCTGGAATTAGCGTTGATGTAACCTGCTTGGAATAACAAAAAGGGTAATGCTGGTGCATTACCCTTTTTGTTTAGTATCAGTATGTTGGTTCACTAAACCTGTTTACCCAACAATCTTTTTTCCACTTGCACTTGTAGGCTTTTCACAAGCACTTTTTCTTTCCGTACAATGGCCAGCATCTTTAAAAAAGCAATCCTGTTTTTTTTCTTCTTCAGCCTCGGAACCCGGGAGTACATATACCGGGAACATTCTAAAGCCTTACGCTTTACTAATTGTTCCAGTTCTTCTTCACGGCCGGGGAACTGGATGCTATAACCATTATCCCTGACATTGCGGAAAAGTTCATATTCTTCCGACAGTTTGATCATGTTCATGGAAAAATTCCGGGTTGCCGAACCACTATGCACCCTTTCATCCATCAGCACTTCCGGAATGCCATAGTAATGGCCCAGCCCAAGATGCCTGATCCACATATCCCAATCGGTAACCCATTTGTAGCCGCGGAACTTATTATGTTCAAAGTTTTCCTTACGGCACATCACCGTACTTGGCGAAGCCATCCAATTGGATATCCTTAAGGTATTCAGGATGGTTTCTTTCCCGTCATACTTGCCCTTCCAGTCCAGAATAAACAAGCGGTCCTTTTCACCGAAATATTGGCGGCCACTGGATACGATGGCTACATCCGGATTTTCGTCCATGGCAGCAACCATTAATTCAAGGGCCCGTGGCCTGAGCTTATCATCCGAACACAGGTATTTGATATAACTTGCCCGTGGATGTTCCAGACACTTGTTCCAGTTTTCATGCATGGGGATGGTGACCTCGTTCCGGAAATACCTTACCCTGGCATCATGCAGGAATTGCTGCACCATTGTTTGGGTATCATCTGTAGATGCATTGTCGTTGATGATCAATTCAAAATCGGAAAAGGTTTGGCTCAGCACACTTTCAATAGCTTCTTTCAGCAGTTTGCTTTGGTTGTAAGATGGGATGAGTACGCTTACCCTGGGTACTGTGTTCATAACTGGTAGGATGGTTAAAAAAGGTTTTGAAAAATAACAAGGTTTCGGTTTCCCACAAGTAGTATGGACAAAAAAGCAGCACTTAGGCTGTACAGGTAAATCAGGCAACCATATTCCGCACCAAAATGATGCCTGCCCCTTTTCAGTTTCCTGATTACTGCATCAGGCATGTATAAAATTACTTGATCATAAACAAGGCATCAGGACAGATCAACATCTGCTTTGTTGGCAGCATTTGTGCGCCACATAAAATTAGGATTCAAATTTCCTGCTTTACGTATACGCTTGCCCCATTTTACGCCTTCATACCAGATTACCGAACAAAAGCCGATCAGGAGGGCAAGGCCCCATTGCTGGCCATCCATTTGCGCAAACCCAAAAAAGGCTGTAAGCGGGGGTACAAAAACCAGCAGGACCAATATTAAAACAGTGATCAGGATCACGAAAGTAATGAGCTTGTTGGGATAACGAAGGGTGGTAAATACAGAATAATAAAAGGAACGGTTCACCAGCGTTAAAAAAATATTGGCGATCACCAGTACTGAAAAGGTAAGGGTGCGGGTAAGGGCTTCACTGGCGCCCTGTTGTACCATAATTTGATAGCCCAACAAACAACCGGCTGTGATCACCAATCCCTGGAGGATGCTGGTAGACAGCTCCCGGATATTGAAGAAATTGGTGGTATAGGGCCGGGGTGGCTGTTGCATCAGGTTGGGTTCCAAGGGTTCGTTTTCGTAAACAATGGAACAGGTAGGACCCATCACCAACTCTAAAAAAATGATGTGTACCGGTGAGAAAATATTCGGATAAACCCATCCCAAAGCCAGCGGCAGAAATACCGTGAGCACAATGGGAATATGGATGGAAATGATGTACTGGATGGCCTTTTTCAGGTTGGTATAGATCCTTCGGCCCATGGCTACAGCTGCAACCATTTTGGAAAAATCATCGGTGAGCAGGATCAGGGATGCGGCATCTTTAGCAATCTCCGACCCCCGTTTGCCCATGGCAATACCGATATGGGCAGCTTTCAATGCAGGTCCATCGTTTACACCATCGCCGGTCATGGCAACCACCTGGTTACTGGCTTTAAGCGCATTGATGATCCTGAGTTTGGCTTCCGGAAACATCCGGCTGAAAACATGGGTGTGCATCACCACCTGCTGCAAGGCCGCATCATCCAGTTGCATCAATGCATCACCTGTAATCCCCTGTTCATATCCCTTCAATTGCACTGCCTTTGCAATAGATCTGGCGGTGGCCGGGTTGTCGCCGGTGATCATCTTTACATCGATGCCTGCATCGTAAAACTGCTGCAATACCAAGGGTATGTTTTCCTTGGGCGGGTCGGCAAAAGCAAGGATGCCCAAAAGGCGAAAGGAAAAATCCTGTTGCTTTTCGGGGTAGGCTTTGCCATCAAAATGGGTAGAGGCAACAGCCAGCACCCGCAACCCGTCAGCGGTAAAGATGTCGATGGCTTTTGATAGTTGTTCAACCTCCAGAGGGGTGAGTGCGCACAAGGGCATCAGCGCTTCAGGCGCCCCCTTGGCAGCAACAATTTGCCGGTCCTGCTGGTCGGCCATCACGTGGGTCATCATGGGTGGCCTGCCTTCAAGAGGGTATTCGTGTACCATCTTAAAAGTAGGGCGTTTGCCATTTTCAAATACTGAAGTATAAGCATCCAGTATGGCCAACTCCATGGGATCGAATGGGATGGGTTCGCTGGCCAGCATGGCTGTTTGGATCAGGCACTTTTCCGCTTCTGTATGTATGGTTTCACCTGGAGTAATGCGTTGTTCCAACAGGGTGAAAAGCTTGGCCACCTGCATGCTGTTCTCGGTAATGGTGCCCGTTTTATCGGTACAGATGATGGTAGCGCTGCCAAGGGTTTCTACCGTTTTCATTTGTTTCACCACCACCCCTTTTTTCATCAGCCGCCATGCACCCAGTGCCATAAATGTGGTAAAGGCCACGGGTATTTCTTCGGGCAAAATGCTCATGGCTAGGGTAAGGGCTTTTAGCAAACTATCCAGCAATTGGTAAGTCTGGAAAAAATTGATGCCCCAAACAATTAAAAAAACAAGCGCTCCAACAAGCACCATTTTATGTACAAAAGCAGCAATCTGCTTTTCAAGCGCTGTGGGTTCCGCTTCCAGTTGCTCCAGGCTTTTGCCAATTTTACCCAGCTTTGTTTCCATGCCGATAGCCTGTACAATGGCAATGGCCCTACCACCGGACACCAGGGTGCCGGCATAAATTAGGGGATCACTGCTCCTGTCTTTTGCTACGGTTAATGATTCACCGGTTAGCAAGGATTCGTTTACCGAAAAATCATTCGACTGGATGATGGTGGCATCTGCGGGAATCTGTGCGCCTTCCTCCACCACCAGGTAATCGCCTACCACCAGTTCCTCGCTTTTGACAGCCACATAACTGCCATTGCGGATTACTTTACTCAGGGGCTGGGTAAAATCCTTCAATTGCTCCAAGGCCATACGGCTCCTGTTTTCCTGGAAGAGGGAAATAGCAGCAACCAGTAGGACCGCTGATAATAAAAAGATGGCATCGCCTGTACTGCCGCTGATGAAATAGATGGCTGCGGCCACCAGCAGCAAAATCACCATGGGTTCGCTGAGTACATCCTTTATGCCTTCCAGGATGGGGTTGCTCTTTTCCGAAACCAGGATATTATTGCCATGCTCTTTCCTGGAAAGCAATACTGCTTCGCTCGATAACCCGGAAAACTCCGTATTCAAAACCTGGTTCATCTATTGGTAATTGCGGTGGGTGCTGTAAGGGAAGGGCCTAGCCGCCCTTTGATCCGTTTAAAGGTAAACAGCCAAGCAAATGAAAAAGGCTGCGCCAAAGTTTTCTTTACCCTGGTTTTTACATGGTGTCAATTTGCAGGAGGGAGGGGTAATAAAAAGCCGGGACGATGCCCGGCCTTTGTATCAATCAAAATAGCTCAAATTGGTATCCGGACTCAGTTGCAGGAGGGTTTCATACATCAGGCGGATGGTTTGTTCAATATCAGTTCTGTGGAGCATTTCCACTGTGGTGTGCATATAGCGAAGCGGGATGGAAATAAGCACAGAAGGACAACCGTCATTGGCATAGGCAAAAGAGTCGGTATCGGTGCCGGTGCTGCGCGATACAGCCCGCAATTGCACGGGAATCTCTTTTTCAGCAGCCACATCCTGTACAAAATGCAGCAGTTTATTGTGTACCGCCGGACCAAAAGAAAGCGATGGTCCTTTTCCACAGAAGGTCTCCCCTTCAATCATTTTGTTGATCATGGGGGTGGAGGTGTCGTGGGTAACATCGGTAATAATGGCCACATTGGGCTTGATGCGGCGGGCGATCATTTCGGCGCCACGCAACCCGATCTCTTCCTGTACGGCATTAACAATATACAGGCTGTAAGGAAGGGTTTTTCCGTTTTGCTTCAGCAGGCGGGCCACTTCGGCAATCATAAATCCACCGATGCGGTTGTCGAAAGCACGGCCGATGTAATAACCGTTGGCCAGTTCATCAAAGCCATCCTGGTAAGTTACCACATTGCCCACCTTAATGCCTAAAGCTTCTACTTCCTGGCGGTTGCGTGCGCCACAGTCCAGGCAGAGATTTTCCACCTTGGGGCTGTTCTCCTTATCGGGTGTGCTGAGGCGCGTATGAATGGCAGGCCAGCCAAATACCGCCTTTACCAGGCCATTGTTGCGGGTATGGATAAACACCCTTTGTCCCGGTGCAATCATATGGTCCACGCCGCCATTGCGCTTCAGGTAAATCAGGCCTTCATTGGTGATGTAGTTGACAAACCAGCTGATTTCATCGGCATGTGCTTCTATCACTACTTTGAAGTTGGTGCCGGGATTGATGATGCCTACCGCGGTTCCATAAGGATCGGTAAAGGTTTCGTCAACAAAGGGTTTGAGGTAATTAAGCCAAAGTTTCTGCCCTGCGGCTTCAAAGCCAACAGGAGAGGGGTTGTTGATATAATCTTTAAGAAATTGAAAAGATGGATCGCTCAGCACGTAATTATTGGTATTGCCGGTCTCTTTTTTAGCTTTTGCCATATCGCTGTTGTTTGGGTTTCAAATGTAAATAAATGGGAAAGGTCTTTTACCACTACCAGGTTTTTGATCTTAGTCCATGGTCTAGGGCCCATAATCCAACAGCGCCACCAGCGGCACCGAAAAAGCCATCAATCCATCCAGCACAAAATAATAGTGGTAATCGCCGCTGTGCCGCATGCTATAAGGTTGGAGCCCGGCAACAATAAGGCCGGGAATGGAAAGTGCCACAACAGAAACAAGCGGCATACCCTGCCCGTACAACAAGATGCCGGACAGGCCAAAAGCAACCATGATGGTCCAGAACAGGATCAGGATGCCTTCGTGCTCCAGCCAGGTAAGCAGGCTCCTGATGCCTTCCTTTCGGTCTGATTCGCGATCGCGGTAATCGAATAATATGCAGATGGCGTAAATGAGGAAAAAGCGGTTGACGACAAAGAACACGGCTTTGTCTGACTGGTCGGCATTATAGACCAGGAGCGGGAGCAGGGCCGTAACATGTGCCCAGGCAAATGCCAGGAAGATGGTTTTGCCTACCGCAATTTTTTGGAGGTGGAGCGCCCAGTTGTGCGGCACTTTGGGCGCCGAATACAAAAAAGTAACAAAGGCCGTGAGCAGTAACCAGCCCCAATGCGCCCTGAGCAGCCAGGTGCAATACAGGGCTCCAACAAGCGCTATTAGAAAAAGGGTCGCATGTACCGGTTTGTTGCGCCCCGACCAGGCAGTTTTGTTGGAACCACCAAATGCTGCCGGGGTAAAATACCAATGGAAATTATAACTGCACAGGGTGCCAAAAAAAGTAAAACCCAGCAAAGAAGAGTTGATGGGCAGGTGAAACAGGTAACAGGTTTGCCAAACCATGGCTACCGCGCAAATGGCAAGGAAAAAACTGGTAAACAAAAAAAGATTGAATACACGCCTGCCCCAACTGGTGGTGCTTTCATCCTGTTGCGCCAAAGCCTAACGGATTACAATCACGTTTTTATCAAATGTAATGGTGTCGCTGCGGTTGCCTTTGGCGTCCTTCACCGAAAACTGGAGCCGGAGGGTATCGGGTTCATTGGTGTTGGTACCCGGTATGCGGAGGGGCGAATTCTGCAGGGTAAGCGCCGTGCTCCAGGCCATGTTTACATCCATTTCGCCCCTTGTTTTATCCGGAAAAAGGGGAATTTTATACTTGATGGTAAAAGGCAATTTGGTAAAATCGCGTTGGTTGATGCGGGTACGGATAACGGTTACCGAATCATCCACATCACCTTCCTTGTCGGTAAACTCGAGGCTTACCGTCAGGGCCTGTCCAATGGGCACCACGTCGGGTGTGGCCGATAATACTTTAATCTGCGGTTTGGTCTGAAATTCATCTTTGTTACAAGCCATCAGGCCCAAAGCCAGGGCCAGCAATCCATATACAACCTTCATAACACGTTATTAGCTGATCAAATGTAATCTTATTTTGGGTTGAAGCTTTCGCCACCAAAGCCTGTTTCCGGCTTCACCTGCAAACCCGATCTTTGCCACCGATGGAATGGAACTGGATTTTTGCCGATGACCTGTCTTTTACCGCAAAGGCCTTGCGGGTGTTTCACTACCAAAGCGAGGCCAACCCTGTGTACAAACGCTACCTGGCTGCGCTAAATTGCCATACCAGCCAGATTCATTCGGTGGAGCAAATTCCTTTCCTGCCCATCCACCTCTTCAAAAAGGAAGCCGTGGTAAGCGGCAATTGGCAACCTCAAACCATTTTTGAAAGCAGCGGCACCACCGGCACCAGCAACAGCCGCCACCTGGTAAAAGACTTAGGCCTTTACGAAGCCAGTTTTTTCAAGGCATTCCAGCAGTTTTATGGCTCCCCTCAGGACTACTGTATTCTGGGTCTCCTGCCTTCCTACCTGGAAAGGGGCAGTTCCTCCTTGGTGTATATGGTGCAGAAACTGGTTGAACAAAGCGGCCATCACTCGGGAGGTTTTTACCTGTACGATTTTGAAGGGCTTGAACAAACCTTGCGCCGGTTGGAAGCAGAAGGGCAACGAACGATTTTGATCGGTGTTACTTATGCGCTGCTTGATTTTGCCGCAGCCCACCCCTTGCCACTGCAACATACCTTGATAATGGAAACCGGGGGCATGAAAGGGCGGAAAAAAGAACTGCTCCGTGCCGAGGTGCACGAAATCTTGCAGGCAGCATTCCATTTGAAAGGTATCCATTCCGAGTACGGCATGACCGAACTGTTGTCGCAAGCTTACGCCACCCAAGAAGGTATGTTTCACACACCTTCCTGGATGCAGGCACTGTTGCGCGAGGAAGATGATCCCATGGCCATCTGGCAGGCTGTTGAGCAACCCACCACCGGGGCACTCAATATTATTGACCTCGCCAATATTCATTCCTGTTCCTTCATTGCTACCGAAGATGTGGCCCGCCTGCATCCCGATGGGGGCTTTGAAGTTCTGGGCCGGCTGGATCACAGTGATATCAGGGGCTGCAGTTTGCTGGCGATATAACCAGGGCAGGCGCAGGGTTAATAAAATGAATTTTAAAATCTTCCTGTTTATCTTTTCCAAAAGGATTGAACATGCCCGGAGATTCCCTTCAGATTGCCATTGCCACCAGGGGCAAAGCACTAAACAGTTTTGATGCCATCGTTATCGGTTCCGGCATTTCGGGTGGCTGGGCCGCCAAAGAGTTGTGCGGGCAGGGGCTCCGCACCCTTGTGCTGGAAAGGGGCCGCGATGTGCAGCACCTGAAAGATTATCCAACGGCCACCCTGAATCCCTGGGAGTTTCCGCACCGCCTGCGCATGCCTGCTGCTTTCGACAAACAAAACCCCATCCTCACCAAGTGTTATGCAGTAGACGAAGCCACTGCCCACTTTTTTGTAAAGGACACCGAGCACCCATACATACAGGAAAAGCCGTTCGACTGGATCAGGGGTTACCAGGTAGGTGGTAAAAGCCTTACCTGGGCTCGCCAAACCCAACGCTGGAGCGTTACCGATTTTGAGGGTCCGGCAAGGGATGGTTTTGCAGTGGACTGGCCCATTAGGTACAGGGACATTGCGCCCTGGTATAGCTATGTAGAACAATTTGCCGGCATCAGCGGCAACAGGGATGGTGTGGACACCCTGCCCGATGGTGAGTTTTTGCCCGCATGGGATCTGAACTGCGTGGAGCAGGGCATGAAGCAGAAAATAGAAAAAGCCTTTACAGGCAGGCATGTGGTGCAGGGCCGTTGCGCCCACCTTACCCAGCCCAAAGAAGTGCACCTGCAGCAGGGCAGGGGCCGGTGCCAGGCACGGAGCCTTTGTTACCGGGGTTGTCCATTTGGCGGTTATTTCAGTTCCAATGCAGCAACCCTGCCCTGGGCAAAAGCTACCGGTAAAATGACCCTGCAGCCAGACAGCGTGGTGCACTCCCTGATATATGACCAGGAAAGCGGACGGGCAACAGGGGTAAGGGTGATTAATGCGCATACGGGTGCTGCTACCGAATATTTTGCCCGCATCATCTTTGTCAATGCCGCCTGCCTGAATACCAACCTCATCCTGCTGAACTCCACTTCCCGCCGCTTCCCGCAGGGTCTGGGAAATGACAATGGCCTGATGGGTAAATTCATCGCCTTTCACAACTACCGGGGTTCTATCAGTGCCACCATCGACGGTCCATTGGACCAGTATTATTATGGCCGCAGGCCTACCCAGCCCATGATGCCCAACTTCAGGAACGTGCACCAGCAGGAAACCGATTTTCTACGAGGCTATATGAGCTTCTTTAGTGCCTACCGGAGTACGGGTGCTACCACTTCAGGACCTGAGATTGGGGGCGCTTATAAAGATGCATTGGGAGAGCCGGGCGGATGGGGCGTGTTTATGATGATGCAGGGTGAAACAATTCCCAAGGAAAGTAACCATGTGCGTTTGAGCACTACCGAAAAGGATAAATGGGGTATGCCCCTGCTGGTAACCAGTGTGGGTTATGATGACAATGACAAAAAGCTGATGGCAGATTTCCTGCAGGAGGGAAGGGCCATGCTCGAGGCAGCTGGTTGTATTAATATTTCCACTTCCGACTCGGGCCAGGCGCCCGGGTTGGACATCCATGAAATGGGCGGGGTGCGCATGGGCCGTGATCCCAAGACCTCCCTGCTCAATGGCAATAACCAGTTGCACGGGGTACCCAATGTATATGTTACCGATGGCGCCTGTATGACCTCTACCGCCACGCAAAATCCATCGCTTACCTATATGGCACTTACCGCCCGGGCGGCGCATCATGCAGTGGCATCGTTAAAAAAGGAACCGTGTAGGATTTCGGATGTGAGATTCCGGAATTCATAAATTGAAGCTTCAAGTACCAAGCTCCTGGCTATGCACCATTTCCCCAATTGAAATGGTGCATAGCCATTTTCTATACGAGCGCACACTGCCATGAGCGCCCATCCTAAATCTCCAATCCGAAATCAAACTTCATTTTGGCACATTTCTTTAACTACCAATGCTCCACTGATGGGGCAAATGAAAATGAGGCGATTGCTGCCCGGGGTCCTGCAGCTGGGATTTTTGTAACATAAAGACAATGGAGCCATGATGGTAGTAACAGAAGAACAAAAACTGCAGGCCCGCGCATGTTACGAGGAAGCCCTTGAAGGCCTTATCGAAAGCGGGGTCAACTTTATGATGGGCGGCGGCTTTGCCCTGTTCCAGTATACCGGGATCGAACGCGACATGAAAGACCTGGACGTATTCTGCAAACCCAGCGAATACCCTAAGATCATGAAACATTTCGCAGCTAAAGGATTTCAAACTGAACTGACCGATGTGCGTTGGCTGGCCAAAGTGTTTGATGGCCCGCATTATATAGATATCATTTTTGATACGGTTAACAATATTTGCACGGTAGACGACTCCTGGTACGAGCATGCCACCGAGGCCGACTTTGGCGATGTGCGGGTAAAAGTGATCCCACCCGAAGAGCTGATGTGGTGTAAAATCTACGTACAGAACCGCGAACGCTACGACGGTTCCGATGTGAACCACCTGATCCTGAAATGGGGTAAAAAGCTCGACTGGAAGCGGCTCCTGTTCCGCATGGATCCCCACTGGCACCTACTGTTGGCACAGATTCTCCAGTTCCAGTTTGTCTATCCTTCAGACTTTCATGAAATCATCCCTCGTTGGTTGTTTGAAGAATTGATGGAACGGGCACATGAGCAATATGATCTGCCATCGGCAACAGAAAAGGTTTGCCGTGGACCCATCATCGACCAAACGCAGTACCAGGTGGATATCAAGGAATGGAATTATAAAGTGTGCACGATTAAAACGGTGTAAGTGGGAGCGGGTTGCAGCCGGATGTTATTGGCTTAAGCACTTAATCTAGAGATTATTGATTATTGGATTATTGATTATTAGTGCAGGTAACTCCAACAATTAGTAATTCAATAATCAATAATTACAGAGGATAGCCGCTTTTTCAAACAATAAGCTTGTACAGCATGGAAGAACAAAACAACATGGTCAGAATTGCAGCGGTAGGCGATATCCATGTTCGGGAAACGGACACGGGCAAATGGAAGGAATGTTTTAAACTGGTGTCGCAGGAAGCAAAAGTATTGCTGATTTGCGGCGACCTCACCGATACCGGTGATGAAGGTGAAGCGCAGGTGCTGGCCGAAGAACTGAAGGCTTGTACCATCCCGGTTGTGGCCGTACTCGGCAACCATGATTATGAAAAAGGCAGGCATAAGCTGATCCGCAACATGCTGCAAAAAGCGGGGGTGCACATGCTGGATGGCGAGTCGATCGTGTTGGAAGGCATTGGATTTGCCGGCATCAAAGGTTTTGGTGGTGGTTTCGACAACCATATGCTTTCGATGTTTGGCGAAGGCGCGATGAAGGCCTTTGTACAGGAAGCGGTGGACGAAGCGCTCCACCTGGACCGTGCACTGGCCAGGTTAGATTCGATGGAGTCGGGGCTTAAGAAAATAGTGCTGATGCACTATGCACCCATCAAGGCTACTGTTGTAGGTGAGCCGGAAGCCATCTTTCCTTTCCTGGGTTCCTCCCGTCTTGCTGAACCGCTTACGCGGCGTAAGGTGACAGCCGCTTTTCACGGGCATGCACATGTGGGTACATTGGAAGGCAATATTGATGGTGTAAAGGTGTTTAACGTAGCCCGGCAAATTTTGAAGAAGGAAGGTTACCCTGAACCATTTTACTATTTTGATGTGTAACCTGGTTGAACAATGGAATAAAAGGAAAATCCCGGCCGCCAGCCGGGTTTTTCATTCTTAAGATGCTTGGGAGAGCTTCGGATCAAATCATTATCCTTTAACGACGTTCAACTTTGCTTTTCTAAATTTTTTAAACCTTTCACAATCGCACCAGTACCTAATGCATACTTTTAGGCCAATCCTCCATTCAATGAAACATTTGTTTTTGCTATGCTTCTTCCTGCCTCTTTTTGCTGCGGCACAGGATTGTAACCTTACCCGCGAAAAGGACCAGTTCAGCCAGGAGCCCAAAATCACTACCGGGTTTATACCTTTCAAAACCCTGAAGCGCTTTTCCCTTTCGCTGGATGCTACCAAGAAGGAGATTGACTTTTTCTTTAACCTCACCGGTGTTCCCGACCAGTGTTTCGACGACCAGTCTACTGCAGTATTCACTTTTGAAGGCGGCAGGTTAAAAGCCACATTTAAGAATACAGGCTCGGTAAATTGCCAGGGGCTGTTTCATACCAATTTTAAAAATCTTGCGGTGACGCCTTCCATGCTGCAAAGGCTGGCTACAAAAAAGACCCTGAGCATCAAAATGATTGGAACCCGTGGCGAAGTGGACCTTGTACTGAACGAGCAACAGCAGGAACAATTGATGAAAGCTATCAACTGCATCATCACTGAGGCGAAGACATTGCTTTAAGCCGGTGTTGAACCACAATGACCGGCAGTAAACGATGGAGCAATAAGGTTTAAACAAGGTGTTGCTTGCCTGAGCATATACTGCTTCATCCTGCATGCTCCTTCCTGTTATGTTGTGGAGCTGGATTCATCCTTATTTCATCACAAGGAAAAGCCCGCCGGACACTTTTTTACCTGCTCCTTCGTTTACAGGCATAGTATTGCCGCCTGGTTAGGAGTAAACCGCTCCGCAGGCCATCCTTAACCAACCCTTCCTTTTGTTATTGCTTATGAACACAAAACCTTCTTTTTGGCAGCGCCTGGGCCTGCACGAGTGGCTGGTGAAAAAAGACCCGGAGGCTACAAAAGCCAAAGCGCCTGCCGTTACCCCCAACGATGTGTTTCACTATATCGGGCAAAAGTTTGATGAGTCGGTTAAGGAACTGTCCTTTGCCAGTCGCATCGTCTTTTTCCATGAGTACATCATCTGCTTCAATGCCGAGGACTACCAGGATTTCATGGACAGCAAAAAAGGCATTTTCGGCCTGATTGTGCAGGAGGCGGTACGGGGCTTTTACGACAAGCTCAAATCTTTTAAAGCGGAAGGTAAAAACGTAGAGCCTTCAGCATCCAAGTGGGTATTCCGTTTTGTGTCGCACCCCGACTATGTGCGGGGCGACCTGGGCTTTATTGGCAAGCTCCTGCCCGGCGCCGCGGCCCAGCAAAACGATAACCTAAGGGTGACCTTTATTCCCCGTCAAACGGGCATAGCCCAAACCCTGGATGTTAATCCCGAAATCCTCAAAGGGTTTACTTTTTACAGTGAAGGTTACTACGAAGTGCCTTTTACTACCGAGCTGGCCTATACGCAGAACAGCATCAGCAGCCAGCCCTCCGGTGCGCTGGCCCGACTGGAAACCATCCTGCCCGATAAGGCATTTTCGGGCAAAAAGCTGGAGTACCTGATGCAGGATGAAGAGATCGTGGTGTCGGGCAAAGATGAAACCCGTACTGCCGCCAATATTTTTAAGGTGCCTTCCGAGTGGGTGAATACACCACACCTCAGGGTACGCTTTGACCGGTCTTCGGCAAAGTTTTTTGTAGCCTCTTTTGGCGAAAAAACCGTGGTAAACGAACAGGAGATCAGGCGCAGCCCTGCCACTGATCCCCAGTGGACGGAAGTGCCCGTTAATTCAAGAATGGTGCTGAACGGTATTGTGGGTATCAACCTGTTCAAAGGTTGATAGCGGGTGTTTCATCGCTACCCTGTTTGATTAACCCTTAACCAAGCCTGGCATAAACTTTCTCTATGGCCAATCTTTCCCTTGCCCTGCTGCTGATCATAGTATTGCTGCTGGCTGCGCATTTCCTGGAAATTAAAAAGACCCACCGCAGGCATGACTAACCTCTATTTTGGAGCTACCCACAAGGGGATGGTAAGGTCCAACAATGAAGACAGTTTCTTTGTACAGCCGGTGATGCAGGGTGCTTACCTGGCAGCCTGTGTTATTGATGGCGTGGGCGGCTATGAAGGCGGCGAAGTGGCGGCACAACTGGCACATGATACCCTGCTAGAATACCTGAGTGTGCCTTCGGGCAGCGCAGCCACCATGATGCTGGAAGCCATGACCGCGGCTAACGACCGCATTCTTGCCGAGCGCAGGGCAAACCCCAAACTGGCCGATATGGCCTGTGTGGCTACCCTCGTGCTGGCCGATGAACAATCCAATACCCTCCATTACATCCATGTAGGCGATACCCGCCTATACCTGTACCGGGATGGTTCGCTGGTAAAAGTTACCCGCGACCAGTCGTTTGTTGGCTTTCTTGAAGACAGCGGTAAGCTGAGCGAGGGCGAGGCCATGCACCATTTGAAACGCAACGAGATCGACAAAGCCCTTGGCTTTGACCTGCAGTTGCGCAACCAAAAAGATTATTTCGACACCGGCACATCACCCTACCTGCCGGGCGATATTTTGCTGCTGTGCAGCGATGGCCTGACCGACTTGGTAACTGCAGCAGACATAAGGGCAGTACTGGCTTCTGAAGATGCTTTGCCCCAAAAAACGGAACGGCTGATTGATGCCGCCAACAGGGCAGGAGGGAAAGACAATATTACGGTGGTGCTGGTGCGGCATAGCCGCAAGCCACAAAACCAAAAAGCCATAAAGCCCAAGGGCAAACCGGGCAGAAAAAAGAAAGTATCGCCAGTTTCCCCAGTTGTGCCCCAACCAGCGGAACAGGCTGCCAAGGACCCCGTTGCAATGCAACAGCCGGTGAAGAAAAAGAAAGCATGGATTCCCTACCTCGTTTTGCTGCCACTTATTCTGGCTACAGTCTTATTTATCTGGCAACAGCAACAAAAGCCAGCAAGCATCGCCGTTATACCGCCCGACCCTTTGTTCCAGAAACTGGAAGCAAATCTTGCAGCTGCCCCAGACACCCTCAACTGGATGGACAACACCCGGCAAATGATAACCGTGCAAGATACCCTTCTTGTCCAAAGTGATAGTTTGCTGATCAAAGGAAACGGGTTGCACCTGGTTGCCGACTCCAGTTTTAGCGGTGCTGCCTTTTCCTTGGGCCCTAAAAACAAACACCTGGTTTTGGAGGATATGGTTTTTGAAAATTTTGAAACCGCTATCCTTGCTGGTGGACACAGTGTACAGCTGAAGAATGTACAGTTCCTGAATTGCGCCGTGCCGGTGCAAATGAGCGGCACCGCACCCGTGAACAGTCCGGCCAACCTGATGGTTTCAGATTCCCTGTTTTCCGACACAACCCAAATACGATGAAGATGGCCGAAAAACCGATGATAAAAAAAGGCCGGGGAATAGAAAGGCTGTTTCTCTTAATGGCAACCTTGGTGTTGGGTTTGCTTTTTTACCAACTGTATACCGTTTTACAACGCGACTTTACTGATGTGCCGCAACGGCTTGGCGATGGCAGCATGGTTAACCTCAACGCTGAGAACCCCGGCGGCAAGGTGCGGGCACTTTTACAAAAAGGCTTTTACCTGGAGGACTACAGGGACATCAACCTCGTTAGTTCCATACTCACCACCCGCCTGCGCGATGACCAGGAGCCGGTGGACAACATCGGCGAACTGAACAAACGCAAATACTATGTGCAGGCAAACGAGGCATATGCAAAAGGCGGTGCTTCCTTTCAAAAAAGGGTGGCGCTTTCCCGCGAGCTGATTGGTTTTTCCGGCCCGGATTCCCTTTTATTTGAGCAGGAGGTACAAAAGCCCATTTCCGCTCCCCAAAAGGTGCAGGCCGGCTTGGGTAATCAGGAGATTACAGCAACTATTGTAAACCGTGAAGGAGACCCTGTTGCAGGTGTACTGGTGCGCCTCAACCTGGTTTTACCACAGGATAGCCTGTACAGCAATGCCGTAGTAGAGGTAAACAGGTTGCAAACCGAAAAGGGCGCGGGATTTGAAAAGACCTTCATCCTCAATGAAGGAGGCCAAAGGCAGTTGCAATCGCTGGTAGCTTATGCACGTACCAACGAGGATGGGGAAGCGGAATTTGGCGGTTTGCCAAAGGGCAAAGCATTTTCGGTGCTGCCGCTACAACCTGGGTTTCAATTCGGAGGTGCTAAGGGCATAAGTGCTTTAAAAGGAGATCCCGACTTTGCTTTCCTGCAAACGCCGCATACCATCAAACTGCTCAGCACCAGGGATTTCAACAACCTAAAAAAAGAAGGTGCGCTCATTGTGCGCACACCTGCCGAGGTAAACAATTGGTTTTGGATCATCTGCGGGGTGTTTTTTGCTGCATTCTGGCTGGTGCATGGCTTGCTGTCCTTTCGTTTTGCCCATGCCGACCAGTTGATATTGCCCGTCGTGTTCCTGCTAACAGGATTTTCCATACTTACCCTGTTCAGCCTCCAGGATCCCTTGCGCGACCGCTTCCTGGTGCGCGACATGCTCAGCTTCTTCACCATAGGCATCGTGCTACTATCCCTGCTGATGCTTTTTGACCTCAGGCGTTTCACGCCAGACTCGGGCTTGTTCCGCTTATTTTATTTCAAACAGCACAAGGGTGCGGCCAACGGCTGGCCCTGGGCTGCGCTTGGCCTGGCCTTATTGGCGCTTACCATTCTATTTGGTACCGGCCCCGAGGGCAGCGGTGTAAAAGTCAACCTCTTTGGTTTTCAGCCCAGCGAGCTGGTGCGCTTTATTCTGCTGGTATTTCTTGCCGGTTTCTTTACTGCCAACGAAAGATTTATTTCAGGGTATGCCACAGCACGCAGCCGCTGGCGTTTTTTCTCCTTTGCACTCGCAGCTGTGCTCGCTATCATTTTCCTCTTCCTGGTATTGGGCGATTTAGGGCCTGCCATGGTGGTCTGCTTTACGTTTATCATCCTGCTGTCTTTTGCCCGCGGCGATTTTGCTCAAACCATTGCAGCCGTGGTATTGTACACCCTTGCAGTTTGGGCTACCGGAAATGTATGGATTGGAACGGCCATCACTTTTGTACTGATGGGGGCCCTGTATTTCTTTGTTCGCAAACAGATCAGTGAACCAGCCATCATGGCCGTTGTGGTGATCGCTGCCTTCCTGCTCCTGGACCAGGTGCCTTTATTAGACTTGCTTTTCCCCGGCCCCATTCAGCGCCTTACCGACCGAAAGGCCATCTGGGAAAATGCCTGGGACAATAATGTATTTGGCGGCGACCAGGTAGCCAATGGTATCTGGGCGATGGCCAGTGGTGGCATTCGTGGGCAGGGCATTGGTGAGGGTTTTGGCAAAACCATTCCCGAAGCACATACCGATATGATCCTGCCCGCTTTTGGCGAAGAGTTTGGCTGGGCAGGTATCATTAGTGTGTTTGTCCTTTTTCTGGTGTACCTACACAGGGCCATCGTTATCGGCAGGCAAACGGGCCGGCCCTTTCTGTTTTACCTGGCAGCAGGTATCGGCATCAGCACCTTTGTGCAATTTGTGCTGATTGCAGGCGGCTCTACCGGAGCCCTTCCGCTGTCGGGGGTGGCCTTACCTTTCGTAAGCTATGGCGGCTCTTCGCTCATCATGAACATGGTGGCTGCGGGTTTCCTGCTGTCCGTTTCCCTGGTGCAGGGCTCGCCGGCACAAATGAACTATATCGGTAAACAACAGGATCGCAACCTGATGCCTGCATTGGTAGCAGCCGGTATAGGAATCATACTGCTGGGTGTAAATGTGTCGCGATACCTGTTCAACAACAAACGCTGGGTGGTAGAACCTGCGCTGGTAGCGGAACGGAGCGGTGCCCGGATGTACAGCTACAACCCCCGTATTGCCATCCTCATGAACCGCTTGCAGGCGGGCAATATTTACGACAGGAAAGGGGTGTTGTTGGCAACCAGCAAGCCCCGGTTGTTGGTGCAGCAAAAAGATACCCTGGTGAAATCGGGGCTGATGGCCTTCGAACTGGAAGCCCTGAGTCACCGACGCCAGGATCGATATTACCCCTTCGGTGCCCATGCTTTCTTCTGGACGGGCGATGCCAATACCGGCGTATTCACCGGCGGCAACAATGGCTATTTTGCCGAATACCAGCACGGTGCCGAATTGCGGGGATTTCCCACGCCCATTTCCAACCAACAGGTAGTAGCAACCCGTTTCCGCGAAGATCCTTTCCTGCCGCGTGAAGCACGCGAAATGGTTGTGGCCCGCAGGGACTACCGCGCACTCTCGCCCATGTTGTTGTCGGGAATCAACAGCCCGCTGGTGGATAGCTTCAAACAAAAGAACCGGGATATGCAACTGAGCATCGACGCAGGTTTGCAAACCGCAATCCAGCAATCGCTGCAAACAGACGAAACCATCCGCAACAGCCGAGTGTCCATTGTGGTAATGGACGATATCCAAGGTGATGTGCTGGCTTCTGCACTTTATCCTTTACCCCCGGTTGACGACTGGGACCTGCTCACCCTTTCCGCAAGACAGCAGGCACAACTGGGCACTTTTGTTACAACGGCAGATCTTGGGTTTACGCATGCCACGCAGCCCGGCTCTACAGCCAAACTGCTGACGGCACTGGCTGCCTTCAATAAATTGGGCGATGCCGCCGCCCGCCGCAGCTTCCAGATCAGGCAACAGGACCTGGTGCGCACCCGTGGCGATGAGCCAGATGAAACAGGCACCATTGGTATGGAGCGGGCCATTGTAAAATCAAACAATCCATATTTTATTAGGCTGGCCAACGAAGAAAGCCTCCAGGAGGAAATGGCCACCCTGTATATACAAACCGGGATGTTCCTGCGGGGGCTGGGCGGCTATTACTATAGTTTTGACGGTGGCAATGCCTACCAGGCAGAGCAATGGCGCAAAACCTGGCGGGCTACCGAGTTTCAGAGCAAACGGCGTTACGACCCCAATAATATCCGGGCAACCCGAGGGCTGGGCATTTCGGGTATGGCATGGGGACAAGGTGAGCTGGTGAGCACACCGGCATCTGTGGCCCGGCTGGCCGCAGGTATTGCCAATAATGGGTTTTTAACCGACAACCGTTATGTACTGCGGATAGCCGATTCGTTATTAGCGCCAAAGGACAGCCTGGTGCTGGCCAAAAGGCCCGAGCATACCCAGCTGCTAACCGGCTTTATGCAGGCACAAAGTGCGGGTAAGCGCGACAGGTTGGGTATTGCTGTTGCAGGAAAGACCGGTACCCCTGAAAGAATTGTACGCGGCAAAAGGATCAACGATGGGTGGTACGTGTTTTTTGCCCCCAAACCCAATGGCCAGGGACATACCGTTTGTTGTGTGCGGGTAGAAGACACCAAAGGCAGCAGTATTGCCGTGGCGGTTGCCGGCCGGCATGTGATACCGGTACTATTGCAAAGAGGATATGTTCAAGGTTATTGATCGAGCTTGCAGGCCCTGTAAGTTGCAAGTTTATACCTGCCAACCTGGTTAAAATATGATTGGAACAGGTGGAAGAAGGGAACACAATATTTTGCGCAACCTTTAAAAAGAGCTTATGTTTTCAAAGTTTTTTAAAAACGAAGAAATCCCTTCAGATGTCAAGAACATCCGCCAGCAATTGCTCCTTTTTATAAAAGATCAATTACAGCAGTGGGAGGGTGGCGAAGGCGGTAATATCCGCAGCATACAGCTTTATCTTTTCCCCGCCGAAGGGGAAAGAAGCCAGTATGCCGCTGCGGTATTTGAAGGGTCAGAAGACCAGTTCCGGGAGGAGGTTCAGCGCATTGCAGACGACTATGCCCTTGACCTGCCCCTGGAATGGAATTTTGAACTGGCATTTGCGCCTGCACCTGCCGAGGCGGTCCAGGCTCCGGGCTTGCAGGCCGCAATGCTGGTGGACAGCCGGAAAAGAAAAATTGCCACCCAGGGATTGCGCAAAGGATACATCATCGTTCAGCAGGGCGAAACGGAACAGGCCCGGTACCAGTTTGATGCAGCCTCCGGGAAAATTACCATCGGCCGCGATAAGATGGTACAGGCGGGTGACGGATTTCACCGCGAAAATAAAATTGCATTCCTTGCCCAAAGCAGCCAGGAAGCCAACAGGTTTGTAAGTCGCCAGCATGCGCATGTAGAATGGAGCGAAGAAGTAGGTGCTTTCCAGCTATTTGCTGACGAAGGGGGCATTCCGCCACGCAACAAGGTAAAGGTGCGCACGGGTGGAAATGAACCTGTGAAACTGCAAAGCACACATATTGGTTATACCCTCCAGCATGGCGACCAGATCATCCTGGGCGATTCGGCCCTGCTGGAGTTTGGTTATGAAGCCTAGACCAGAAATACTGCAACTACTTGCAGCTAGAAGCTCCAGGCAAACGCAAACAGCCTGAAGCTTTTTAACTTGCTAACCGCATACATACATGTCGAAAGTATTTACCATAACAGAGGGATTGGAGAACATGGGTGCCCTTAAAACGGGTGGCCAGGGTTCGGTGTATAAGGCACGGCGGATGGGACCCATCATCACGGCAGTAAAACTGCTGCCCACACCCATACATAGCGAGAGTGAACATGATAAGCACTATGTAGATTTCCTGAACGAGGTGGCCAAGCTGAAAAGGGTAAGCGAGCAGCCCAACCCCAATATTGTCAAAATCCTGAGTTCGGGTATAACAGAAAGCGGCTCGCTGCCTTTTATTGAAATGGAGTTCATTGAAGGCCCCGACCTCGAGGAACTGCTGCAACCGCCACATGAACCAATTTTTACCATCAAGGAAGCCATCAAGGTTGCCGACCATCTTTCCAATGCACTGGCGCATTGTCACCGGCTGGGCATCCGGCATGGTGATATAAAAAGCAACAACGTCAAGTTCAACATACATACCGGCAATTACGTACTGCTCGATTTCGGGCTGGCCATCATGAGCGACGAACAGCGGCGCACCAGTTTGCGGCAGGCCGGCGCCATCGAGTTTATGGCACCGGAGCAGAATGATGGATTGCTGCTGCCGCAAAGTGATATTTACGCATTTGGCATTATCCTTTTTGAACTCCTGGCAGGAAGGGTTCCCTTTCCCTTATCAAACCGCAACGAACATGCCCGCAACGAAGTAAGACTCCAGCACATGGAGGCAACCGTCCCAGACCCGATGACCCTGCGTGCGGAACATTTGCCGGAAGGCTGGAGCTCGGAGAAAAAAGACCGGGAAAGCCATGTGCCGCAATGGTTGCTGGATATGATCGCGCAGTGCCTGGAAAAGAAGCCTGATGCCCGGTTTAAGGATGGAGCTGCTTTGCAGGAATTTCTGGTTTTGCACAGCACACAAACCCGGAAAACAGGCAACATAACCGCTGCACCGACAACGGCCTGGCAGCAGGAAAACGAGCAATTGCGCAGGGAAAAAAGCGAACTGCAAAAATCATTGCAACAGCAAACCGAACAGGTGCAGGCAAAGGAGCAGGAACTGGTGAACCTGCGTGTGGCACTTACCCGTAAGGACCGCGAACTGCAGGCTTATGCAAACCGACCCGAACCGGCTATTGCACCGGCACAACGGCAACCCGCCCGCCGCGACCGCAGCCTGCGCCTGCCCATGATCCTGTTGGGTTTATTTATTATTGGTGCCATCATTTACATGGCCATCAGCAACCTGTTTGCCGGCAAGCAAGAGGCCACAAAAAAACCGGTAACTACTATCGAGCAACCCAAGGAAACCAAAGCCGAGCAGCCCAGGAAGGTGATTGGTGAATACAAGGTGGTAAACGACCGCGCTTATTTTCACAATGAAGCGGATGAAGCTTCCCGTAGGGGCGCTTACCTCGTTCCTTCGGAAGAAATTATCAAAGCATTGGAAGAACAGGGCGATTTTATATATACGGAGTTTACCAACAGCAGGGGGCAAACCTCCAAAGGCTGGCTGCAGAAAGCCGACCTGATGCCCTTGGAGGAATGGCAGGCACAGGAGGCAACAAAGCCGGTACAGCTTACCAAAATTGAAATCAACCAGCAGTTGCAGCAAGCCAAACAATTGCTGGAGCAGGGAAATAAGGATGATGCGATAGAAATTTATAAAACCCTGGCAGCGCAGGAAGTGCCTGAAGCACTGTTTGAATATGGCAACCGTGCCCTTAAAGCCGAACATTCCGGGCTTGATTGCAACTCCGCTTTTGGAATGGTGGAAAAAGCAGCGGAAAGGGATTATACCCCAGCCAAAAGAACCCTTGGTTTTCTCTACCTGTTTGGTCAAAACCAGCAGGTTCTTCGTGTGGCCAAATACAACCGTTGTTCCTTTGACCGCGATATTGTAAGGGGCAGTCGACTGCTGATGCAAGCCATCTCTGAAGGCGATTCTACTGCCAGTGAAATCCTCAATGATTTCAACAAACAGCAGGGTGAAGATGGAGATGTGCAGTAAGGATAAGGTTTTTAGTTTTTGATTTATAGTTTGGCTAAGTTTATTGTGCACCTCAGCAAATGGCGGTACAAGCTTATTTAAGTGGTAAGATTTTAATGCCGACCTATGTCGGCATTCTCTTTCCTTAATTACAAAAATGAAATTGAAGGATTTACTGAAAGGCATCTGCAGGACAAGAACCTGTTGCAACAATAAGCCTGCTACAAGCCTTTGAAGCTCTTAATGCCGGCTGTTCATCTTGGGCACGTGCAATAACTCCTTACGCAAGGTTTGCTTTAGGTGACACTTTACCAACTCACCCATGGAGCCCTGCGATTTAAATTGCGTGGTGCCAAAATGTTGATTAAGTGCAATAGCCAGTTCGGCGATCTTTTGTTGCGTGGATATTTCATCTGTTTGCATGGTATCCAATAGGTCTTTGATGCGGTATTTATCGGAAGCTAGCCGGAAGGCCATCATGGTTCTTTCTTCCGTTTGGTACTGCTTTACTGTTTCCATGTTTAGCAGTTGCGATGCCAGTTCAACAAGCGGCCGGTTCTCTTTGAAGAACTGGGGCAGGTACAGGTTCTTTCTGCCTTCGTAACTCTGTTGATCAAAATCGATGGCGCGGATGCGGTACTGAAAATCTTCTATATCGGGTGTGATGTCCACTACCCAGTTGTAGCTGCGCATGTCTCCGAGCAGCCTTACAAAACACCGCTCATTGAACTTCACAAACTCCTTGGCAAAACGGGTTCGGTTGGTGTCCGGAGCATCGAGGTATTGTTGTATGAACACATCGCCTGGAATGCCAGCCACATGTTCTTCCACGATGGTGCCCGGTGCTGTAAGATAAGTAATGCGGTTGGGTGATAAGAGGTGCTCCAGTTCCAGCCCATAAATGCGGGAGGCATCTTCCTTTTTGATATAATAATGATCGTAGTTGTCGTTATACCTGTTTACAATACGCACCCGGAAGGGGTTCGAGTTGCCGAAAGTGCAGTAATCAACCCTGGCAACATCCAGGTGCTTGGTATAAGAAAAATCGCCTTCGGTTTTCAGGATTGCATACAGGTTGATCAGTTCGGTCCGAAGAAAATTCCACTCCCGCATATCGTAGAGCGTTTTTTCCCAATAGGTGTCTTTGCCTGCTTTGTCTTTAAGTGGAATAGAAAAAGACATGTTCATCAGGTCCTGGTACACCAGGGGGAGCGTTGCTTCCCGGCCATGCTTTTTCAGGTAGGACCGCAGGCCCTTGCTAACAGGGTAAAAGGTTTTTTTACGGGAGGGCTTGTCCAGTTCAACGCTCATGCACCGAATGTAGGAAAAAGAAAAGCCGGTCAAATGACCGGCTTCCAGAAAAACAAGCAAGCGAAAAGGAGTTGTTCCTATACCATGTATAAGGTAGGTAAGGCATTTAGGATTTGTGTATTCTCAATTCAACATCGGCCTCTAGCAATTGTCAGGGCCATACCGTTCCCTTCATCAGCTTATTTATAAAACGCTTTTTAAATCACCCTGCTCAGTGATGTCCGAAACACGCCCCGCTGACTTTGCACTTTCGACTGCCGCACCTTTTCCATATGCTCATCGAACTGCTGTTTGAGTTTTGCAGCCGCAGCATCATAAGCATCCTTGTCGGTCCATACATCCCGAGGGTTGAGCAAACCTTCGGGAACACCGGGGCAACTGGTTGGCATTTGCAAACCAAACACAGGTTCGGTTTGGTAGGCTACCTTTTCCAATTCGCCTTTTAAGGCCGCATTGATCAGGGCACGGGTTACCTTGAGTGAGATGCGGTGACCAATACCATAAGAACCACTGGTCCAACCGGTATTTACCAGCCAGGTCGCCACCTCATTACCCCTGATCTTTTCACCCAGCATCTGGGCATAAGTTTCGGGGTGCAGGGGAAGAAAGGGTGCACCAAAACAAGGACTGAAAGTGCTCTTGGGCTCCGTAACACCCGCTTCGGTACCAGCAATCTTGGCAGTATACCCTGCCTGGAAATGGTACATGGCCTGCTCAGGGCTAAGCCTCGAAATGGGAGGCAGTACACCTGTAGCATCACAGGTCAGGAAAAAGATATTTTCCGGAATACCCGTTACCGAGGGTTGCAGGGCATTGGAAATAAAGGAAAGCGGGTAAGAAACCCGTGTATTTTCAGTAAGGGAGCCGTCGGCATAATTCACCTGATTGGTACCCTGAAAAAACTGCACATTTTCCAGCATGGCACCCGGCCTGATGGCAGCAAAGATTTCGGGCTCTTTTTCCGGGCTCAGGTCGATGCATTTGGCATAACAGCCGCCTTCAAAATTAAACACGCCGGTATCACTCCAGCCATGCTCGTCATCACCCACCAGGCGCCTGTTAGGGTCTGCACTCAGGGTTGTTTTACCGGTACCACTCAACCCAAAGAATAGGGCCACATCGCCCGCCGTACCCACATTGGCCGAGCAATGCATAGGCAGCACCTGCTGTTGGGGCAACAGGTAGTTGAGTACGGTAAACATGCCCTTTTTAATCTCGCCGGTATAGGCCGTACCGCCAATCAGGATCAGCTTCATTCCAAAATCTATTATGACGAAATGAGGGGAGCGTGTTCCGTCTTTTTCAGGTATGGCTTCGAAGTCGGGGGCATGAAAAATATTCCATTCGGGTTCAAAATCCTGTATTTCGCGGCCCTTGGGAGCGATGAACATATTGCCAGCAAAAAGGCTGGCCCAGGGCTTTTCGGAAATCACCCGCAGGGAAATGGAATATTGCGGGTCGGCACAAACAAAAGCATCCCTGATCCAAAGGTCGCGGGTAGAGAGGTATGCCATCATCCGGCGGCGCAATTGCTCCGAACAAGCCGGTTCTATAGGCTGGTTGAATTCGTTCCAGTGGATGTACTCTTCCGCCAGTTCGTCTTTTACAAAGTATTTGTCCTTGGGCGATCGTCCTGTAAAAGTTCCGGTGTGAATCACCAGCGTTCCGTTTTCATCCAGCGCACCCTGGCCCAGGGCCACCGTTTGGGCACTCAGTTCTTCAGCGGTACACTGGTAATACATTTTGGGCCGGCGAATGCCATGGCACCAGAGTTGTTGTTCAATTGTGGCAAGTAATCGTTGGTACATGGGTGCGTCTTTTAAATAAAGCTAGGGTATAAAAGCAATTTTGACACCAAACCACCCACAATAAAACGAAAAATATTTTTAAACGTGCGAATAGGTGTCATTTATACACGAAAGCTAAAGTTTGAACACCGAAGCTTTTATCCGAATAACATACCGGTAAAAACATAAAAAAAGCCACCCTGAGGTGGCTGTAATTTTGTTA
Source organism: Cnuella takakiae (assembly GCF_001953305.1). Taxonomy (GTDB): domain Bacteria; phylum Bacteroidota; class Bacteroidia; order Chitinophagales; family Chitinophagaceae; genus Flavisolibacter; species Flavisolibacter takakiae. Next base: position 3,050,579 of record NZ_MTFE01000010.1, on the reverse strand, counting down.
CTGGATTTATATATCTGCATCCGGAATAGGGCAACCTCTTTTGATTACCGTTCGGAAATTGATCAGGGTTTCTGTTCGAACGATTCCTTTAATGCTGTCAATTTTTTCATACAACACATGCATCAGGTGGTCATTGTTTTTGGCAATAATTTTTACAAACAGGTTGTAGGCGCCTGAAACAAAATAACATTCCACCACTTCAGGAATCTTGTCAAGGGCTTCCATCACTTTAGCTGTATTGGAAACTTCTTTTAAGATGATACCGGTAAATGCGGAAGAGCCATAACCCAGGTGCTTTTCATTCAGCTTTATTTCCGTTTGCTCAATTACACCCAACTGCTTCATCCGCGCAATCCGCTGGTGGATCATTGTATTGGAAACATCCAGGCTTTTGGCAATCTGGGAATAAGGTTTTTCGGCATCCCTAGCCAGTTCGTTCAGGATCTTGCGGTCAATTTCATCCAATCCGTTCTTTTCGCTCATGGTTGCAGGTTTAAAGCCGGGACGAAGATAGGCGATTGCCAAAAGGATAGCGTATACGGCATAACCTTGACAACACCACACTACTATTAACGAATCTGGCCGTTTCCTTCAATGACCCATTTTTCCGTTACCAATTTCTCCAATGCAAATGGCCCTCTTGCATGCAGCTTTTGGGTAGAAATGCCTATTTCAGCACCCAGCCCAAATTCTTCTCCATCGGTAAAACGGGTGGAGGCATTGGTGTACACAGCTGCGGCATCCACTTCCTGTACAAAACGTTTGCACTGGGCTTTGTTGCGCGATATAATGGCTTCGGAATGGCGGGTAGAGAAGGCACTGATATGCGCCAGTGCCTCATCCAGGTTCTTAACTGTTTTGATGGCGCATTGAAGACTCAGGAACTCCCTTCCAAAATCTTCAGGCCTGGCCTCCTGCAAAAAGGGATACCCCTTCAACTGGCGGGCAGCCTTGGGTGCGGCAAAAACCGCCACTTCAAAGGGCAAAAAGGCTGCTGCGAGCGAAGGCAGGAAGTCTGCAGCAATCGCTTCGTCAACCAGTATAGCGTCAACAGCATTGCACACCGAGGGCCTGGATGTTTTGGCATTTACCACAATTCTGAGGGCCTTCTTCAGGTCTGCTTCCGATTCCACGTAAATATGGCAAACACCCGCACCCGTTTCAATTACCGGCACCAGGCTGTTTTTCCTTACATATTGGATCAATCCATCGGAGCCGCGCGGGATCAGGACATCCACGTAACGGGTGGCGGTAAACAGCTCGGCAACCGTTTCCCTTGCCGCAGGCAAAAGGGTAACACAATCCGGGTTGATGCCATTTTCCTTTAAAGCTGCTTTGATGATCTTGATGGCGGCCTTATTGGTTGCTTCGGCTTCGCTGCTGCCCTTGAGTACACAGGCATTGCCGCTGCGGATGCAAAGTGCGGCAATGTCGAAGGTTACATTGGGGCGCGATTCGTAGATGGCACCAACCACGCCAAGGGGTACGGCTATTTTCTGCAGCAGTAAGCCATTTGGCAGCTTGCGTTTCTCCAGCAGTTTGCCACCGGGATTGGGCAGCTTGCTGATCTGGCGCATAGCATTGGCAATGCTCCCAATACGTTGTTCATTTAGTAGCAGGCGGTCGGTACGGGGGTCGTTGGGTTCCTGCCGGGCCACATCGCTTTGGTTGGCTTTTAAGATGGCTTTGCTGTCTGCTTCCAACAGATCGGCCATGCTCAGGAGCGTTTTGCGGAGTTGCGCATCGGTGCTGGCCCGGAGGCTGGAGGCAGCTTTATGTGTTTTTTGCAGCAGGGGTAAAATGCTTTCCATTGTTCTTGCTTAGTCAAATAAAACGATATCGTCGGCATGTGCAGCCAGTACATTCCTGGTTTGCAGTTGTTGTTGCAGGTCGGCGGCACCCAGTTTTACCTTGGCTACACCAATGATGGTTTCTTGGGTATTGCGGAGCTGTACCACTTCACCGGCACTAAAGGCTCCCTGTAATTGCTTAACGCCTACCGACAGCAGGCTTTTGCGAGCATGAAGGGCTTTTTCGGCGCCTTCATCCAGTTGCAGCTCACCCAGGGTGATGGAGCCGCTGGCAAGCCATTTCTGGCGGGCTTTGAGGTTGGAGCGTTGCGGTTTAAAGGTAGTACCCTGCAGCCCGTTCAGCGAACGGGTTAAAGGCTCCTTACCGGCAAGGCCGGTTATTGAAACCCGTATACCCATGGAGGTTGCCAGCCGGGTAAAGGTCATTTTGCTCAGCATGCCACCCAGGCCAAGGCCGCTTTTTTCGTTGGATATATAGCCCATTACCGACTGGTCGATTGTAGACACCACAGGGATAACTTTTTTCTCACCATCGAGAAAGCCGCCAACGGAGGTGCAGATCACCAGGGTATCGGCATCAAAACCCAGGGCCAGCAGGGTTGCCAGTTCGTCGTTGTCGGAAAATTTCAGTTCCACATTGCTGACCAGGTCGTTTTCATTTACCACAGGCAGGATATCGTTGCGCCAAAACTCATGAAAGGTTTCCTTCAGTTGTAAGAACTGGGCGCGGTTGGAAAAATGGTGCCTTTCGCAAAGGGCCTGGGCCACCGTGATGCCATGTTTGGAGCAGTACCGGTCGTATAACCTGATGAGAATGGGGTTGCCCACGGCAGCAGCGGCTTTCCGTTCAACCAAGCTGCCTTTATACTTTTTGAAAAAAGATTTTCCGCTCCCCACAGCACCACTCGATACCAATACAATATGATAGGCTTTAGACAGGCTTGCCACTTCGGCTGCCAACTTGCGGATGATCTTTTCGTCGATATTTCCCTGGCTGTCCGAGATCACCGCGGATCCCAGCTTGATGACCAGTACAGGTAGTTGCATGGGCTGTTTAATTGAAACTTGTTAAAATTATTGCTTTGCTCTTGCATATTGTTCACGAAATAGCAGGATTTATTGAAAAGGTTCTAATCCGCCCAAATTGAAGCGGCAATAAAGAATTCTTCACGGTTATGTGATACTTGTCACCTGATGAACAAGCAGATATATGGAAATTGTTTTATGGAAGCAGCATTCGGAAAACAGCCATTTACAGGCCATCCACATCTGTATGGCGGCGAGCCAAACAGGTATTTCCAGGAATTCCTGACCCGCCAAGAGCCTGGCAGTTTGCTCTTACCCCTGGAGGGATCAGGTTGCAATGCGATATATGCTGCAAAAATGGGTTGGCAGGTTGATGCATTTACAAACAGCGGGGAAGCCATCCGGAAAGCTTTGCAAAATGCAATGGAAGCAGGAGTAAGCCTGCGCTATTTTCAATCAAGTGCAGCAGCATTCAACCCGGTTAAAAGTTATGATGCTATTGCCCTGGTGTTTGCGCATCTGCCACCCGGCGACAGGAAGGCCTTGCATGGCAAATTAGTTGCTGCCTTAAACAAAGGTGGCCACTTGCTGGTGGTTGGATTTGCCAGGAAGCAACTGGCTTACCAAACAGGCGGACCGGAAGATTCAAACTTGCTTTATACGACTAAAATGCTCCTCGATGATTTTGCTGACCTAACAATTGAACGTTGCGAAAACCTCTTAGTACAATTGGAAAATGGTCCTTGTCACCAAGGCAGGGCTGCGATTATGGTAATGGAAGCAAGCCGATGATATTGGTTTTGGATTGGTTGCGACTAAGGAGCCATCGGGCTCCTTTTTTTATTGTAATAAGATGATCAAAAGCAGTATCAAAGTTTTACAATCATGGCCACTCAACTTTAAAAAATATTTCCTTCTGTTATTTAAAATTCATTTTAGGAAGCGTTTAAACCAGTAGTAATACCACTCTTGAATCTCACTCATCCCTTTTCACGCATCACCCATTACCTGGATGATATCTATTTCCTTCCACGTCTATGTTGCAAACACACCTTCCTCCATAAGCAACGCCAAACCCATTAACTTTAAACACCATGATTACCCTAGGACTTATACGGGAAGGAAAAGTACCAGCAGACAACCGGGTTGCGCTTACTCCCGGTCAATGCAAAATGTTACAAAAGCAGTTCCCCCAACTGACCATCAAAGTGCAGACTTGCCCGACACGCTGTTATACCGATAAGGAGTACCGTATGGCTGGCATCGAGGTAGTGGAAGATCTAAGTGATTGTGCCATTTTGCTGGGCATCAAGGAAGTTCCGGTAAACCAATTATTGGCTGAAAAGACCTACCTCTTTTTTTCGCATACCAAGAAAAAGCAAGCACACAACCAGGTGTTGCTGCAAACAATTCTGAAACAGCATATCACCCTCATCGATTTTGAATGCCTTGAACATTCCGATGGTCAGCGCATTATTGGTTTCGGTTTTTTTGCAGGTGTTGTGGGGGCACATAATGGCATGATGGCTTATGGAAACCGTACCGGATCCTACCAGTTGGAAAGGGTGTTCAAACAAAAGAGTTTTCGCAAATTGATCCATGCCTATTTTGGTTTGAAGTTGCCCAATATTAAAATTGGGGTTACAGGATCGGGCAGGGTAGCCCATGGCATTGTGGAGGTGATGAACCTGATGGGCATTATTGAAGTGGAGAAGGAAGAATACCGAAGCCGGTCATTCGAGTATCCTGTTTATGTTCAGTTGAAAGGCGCCGATCTGTATGCGCACAAAGAGGAGGGAAGCTATAACCGCGATCATTTCCACGAGCACCCTGAGCAGTACCGTTGTTTGTTTCCCTTGTATACCAGCCACACCGATATCCTGTTGAACGGTGTTTACTGGGATCAAAACCTACCCAGGCTTTTTGAACGGGAAAGCATTCAGGATAGTGACTTCCGTATTTCTGTAATTTCCGATATCACCGATGACGAAAATGGTTCGGTACCCATCAACCTGGGTGATCAATCCATTGCCGATCCGGTATATGGTGTAAGCCGTTCCAACCTGGAAAAAACAAAACCTTATCAGCCGGGTTCCATTGATGTAGTAGCGGTTGGCAACCTTCCCAACGAATTGCCCCGCGATGCTTCCCGGTATTTTGGCGAACAACTGATTAAGTTCGTATTACCCGAACTGCTGGATGGCGGTTCTGATATTATTGACCGGGCAACCATCGTTCGCAATGGCGTATTAACACCTGCCTTCGCTTACCTCCACGATTATGCAACAGCAGGATCCATTACTGCATAAAAACATGTACACGCTTCTTGTCTCTTAATAAGAAAAGGGAGGTTATGGTTGATCACATCGGTTTACTCACTGGTGCTTCATAAATAAAGCGGACAGCGGCATTTCTCTTCTGCGTAGATTGGAGGTAAAGCTGGTAGCGCCGGCGGGGCGTAGTAACAATGAGCAGGGCGGTATTGGGGGGAATGGAGCCTTGGTTTTCGGCCTGCATCACCACTTCCTGAATGGGCTGGGCTGCGTCCATATGGATATTCAGTGTGACCGGTTTTGCACCCAGTTTTTCATGGCTCAGCACCACTTTGTTATTTACAATTACCGAAATGCTGTCATCGTCTACATAGCCATTGTCGTAAAAATCGAGCCTGATATTACCGGTATCTACAGCAATCTCCTGGATGCCTTCAAAGGCTGATTCCTTTACGCGGGAAAGGGTGATATGCCCAGGCTGGCAGCTGGCGCCCGTGTTCAGGACCTTGCCCAACCAGTCGCCGCTCAGCAATTCCCCGTTGGAATTGGCATACCAAAGATCATAGGTCTTTACGCAGGGCGTACAGTCTTCCGGGATGTGAAAAGCAAGGATATTCTGTTCCCGGATAATGATGTTCTTGGTCCTTTCGTGGTACTCGCCTTCGAAAAATTTTTTTACATAATTGCGGGTGTCGGAGTAATGGTAGCATACGCCGGTTACCTGTTTGCCAACAATCTTTATTTGCAGTTCGAGGTTGTATTCAGGAAAGCAGCCCCCCGGTGCCTGGGTCATGGTACCTTTCCAGATGCCATTGAGCACCTGGCTTTTGCCGGCAAAAGAAAGAATGATACAAAAAAATAATAAGGCTGCAGCTGGTTTTCTCACTGAAGCAAAGTACGGTAATTGGCTCCAGCCGGGAGCATTTTTACACGAACGGCAAAGCAGGGATGGAGTTTGGAATTATGATTTCGGATTTCGGATCTTGCCCAAAAAGGGGTTGTTGGCATCATTGTAAACTGCCGAAATCCGAAACCACAAATCAGACATCACTTTTCAGCTTCATACCGGAACCGCACCATTGCATTCTTTTGCTCGGTGGAAGTGATACGCACCTGGTGGCGTTTGTCGCCGTCCTGCACAATCATCAGTGAGGTATTGGGTGGAATGCGGCCCAGGTTTTCGGCTACCAGCACCAGGATGTGATCCGGGTTGTCCGGGTCCATTTTCAGGTTGATGGTCAGCGGGGCTGCAGTCAGTTTCTTTTGCGAAAGCACCAGTTTATTATCCAGGTAAACCGAGATGGTGTCATCGTCAATTTCCCCATTGTCGTAAATCTTTACCACGATCTCGGGTGCACTTACCCTTACGGTTTCCGCCAGGTCGTTGGTCCGGTTCCGCGTAGTAGCGGGCAGGTTGATGCGGGGTGCAGGGATGGTCACCTTGGGTGCATCCTGGCGTGCTATTGGCGGTGCTGGAGTTTTACGTACCGAATCTTTCCGGGGCACAACTGCTTTTTTGGGTGTGCTCGCTACCGGAGGCTTGGGTTGCGGTTTTGGTGCAACCTTCGGCACCGTGGGCTTTGGTGTAGTCTTGGGTTTGGTGGTGGCAACATCAGGTTTGCGCGGTGCAGGCCCCTGGCGCAAAAAAGGCTCCACGTAAAAATCGGAGGTAGTCACCTTGCGCAAAAACACCTTACCGCCGCCACAGCCAGCGCCGCGGCTGATGCCAAACTCCTTGTCGCTTTTTTCGTACTTGGACGAATAGGTTCCCTCCAAAAATTCCTCTTTGCCCGACTTGCTGTATTCCATCAGGCAGCGCATGATACAGGCAACCGAACTGCCCGACATGCGGAGTTCAACCGTTTTTATTTCCTGTAGCAAAATTTGTTTGCTCGTGGGATTATAGCTACCCGTAAGGGTTGCCTTACCATAGAAGACAGTTGTGAGATAAGAATAAGAAACACCACTAACGGTACGTTTAGGGGTTTGCTTGATCTGTATTTCGAACTTGTACTGATCGTATGCTTCGGTAATAAAATAACCCCTCCAGATACCGGAAAGGTTTTGTGCCTGTACACTGCCACTTGCAAGCAATACCAGTAAAAAAAGGTAAAACGCCGGCCTCAACTTCATATTCCGTGAAATTAGCGTTTCAAAAATCGGGTCTTTCGTGCAATGTGGCAAGGCTTTGTTAATTTCGCCCCTCTTAAGAACCTACCGCATATGATTCAAATAAAATTTCCGGATGGCGCGGTGCGCAGCTACGAGGCAGGCGTGTCTGCCTTGGAGGTGGCCAAGTCCATCTCGGAAGGTCTTGCCCGTAAAGTACTGGCCGCAGAAGTGAATGGCGAAGTGTGGGATGCAACGCGGCCCATCAATGAAGACAGTGCCCTTAAGTTGCTGACCTGGGATGATAAGGGCGGCCAAAGCACGTTCTGGCATTCCTCGGCCCACCTGATGGCCGAGGCTATTGAGTCGCAGTTCCCCGGTGTGAAGTTCTGGGTAGGGCCCGCCATTGAAAACGGTTTTTACTATGATGTAGACCTGGGCGGCCGCACCATTTCCGAAGAGGACCTGAAGGCATTGGAAAAAAAGATGAACGAACTGGCCAAGCAGGCCAACAGTTATGAGCGCAAGGCCATACCTAAGGCGGAAGCCATAGCCTATTTTGAAGAAAAGGGCGATGAGTATAAACTCGACCTCCTGCAAAATCTTACCGATGGCGAGATCACCTTTTATACACAAGGTGCTTTTACCGACCTGTGCCGCGGGCCACATATCCCCAACACCGGTTTTATCAAAGCCATCAAACTGACCAATATTTCGGGCGCTTACTGGAAAGGCGATGAAAAGAACAAAATGCTTACCCGCATTTACGGTGTAACCTTTCCTTCCCAAAAACAGTTGGATGAATACCTGGCAATGGTGGAAGAAGCCAAAAAGCGCGACCACCGCAAACTGGGTAAAGAACTAGGTATCTATACAACCAACGACGATATTGGCCAGGGTCTTATCATGTGGATGCCCAACGGTACCGTTATCATTGAGGAACTGGAAAAGCTGGCAAAGGAAACCGAAAATGAAGCCGGTTACAAGCGTGTGGTAACCCCGCACATCGCCAAAGAGAACCTGTATCTCACCAGCGGTCACCTGCCTTATTATGCGGACAGTATGTTCCCCCCTATGGAAATGGATGGGGAGAAATACTACCTCAAGGCCATGAACTGCCCGCACCACCACAAAATTTTCGATGCGGAGCCCAAAAGCTACCGCGATATGCCCTACCGCATAGCTGAGTACGGTACCTGTTACCGCTACGAGCAAAGTGGAGAATTGTTTGGCCTTATGCGGGTACGCTGCCTCCACATGAACGATGCGCATATCTATTGTACCAAGGAGCAGTTTGCCGAAGAGTTCAAGGCAGTTAACGACATGTACCTGAAGTACTTCAAGATTTTCGGTATCGAGAAATATGTGATGCGCCTCAGCCTCCACGACCCGGAGAAACTGGGACAGAAATACATCAACGAACCCGAGCTGTGGCTGGAAACAGAATCCATGGTGCGGGAGGTGCTGATTGAAGCCAATATTCCTTTTGTGGAAGTTAAAGGTGAAGGCGCCTTCTACGGTCCCAAGATCGATGTACAGATATGGAGTGCTATTGGCCGCGAATTTACCCTGGCTACCAACCAGGTGGATTTTGCCCAGCCCCGCCGCTTCAAGTTGTCGTTTACCAACATGAACAACGAGCCCGAAGTGCCGCTGATCATCCACCGTGCACCCTTGGGTACCCACGAACGCTTTATCGGCTTCCTCATCGAGCACTATGCCGGTAAGTTCCCCACCTGGATCGCACCCCTGCAGGTAAAAGTGTTGCCCATTTCCGACAAGTTTATGGACTACGGCAAAAACGTGCTGAAGCAGCTGCGTAAAGCAGGTATCCGTGCAGAACTGGACGAACGTAACGAAAAGATCGGCAAGAAGATCCGTGATACGGAGCTGATGAAGGTGCCATACATGCTGGTGATAGGCGAGAAGGAAGCTTCCGAAGGGAAGGTAGCCATCCGCCGCCAGGGCAAAGGTGATATGGGCGTGGAAGATGTGCAGGCTTTTATCGGCCGGGTACAGCAGGAAATTACCGACCGCTCCAGCGATTAACGTAGATTTTTATAAGTCCAGGGTAAAAATCAAAGCCATCGTTCTGAAAGGAATGATTTTTGACTTTTTAGTTTTTACTTTGGACTTTCTTATTTTCGGCAGAACAAAAACAAAACGCAAACACTTACCGATGCGCCGGCTGCCGGCGGTGGCGTGGTAAACAACATTATGGCATTACCTAATAAAGGAATCAACAAGGGAGGCCGGGGCAGGTTTCCCATCCGCAAAGAAGCGGAACACCGCATTAACCATCACATCCGCGTACCGCAGGTGCGTTTGGTGGGCGATAACGTTACCGTAGGTGTTTACACCACATCGGAAGCCCTGAAAATGGCGCAGGCGCAGGAAATGGACCTCGTGGAAATTTCCCCGCAAGCCGACCCGCCGGTATGTAAGATCATTGACTACAACAAGTTTTTGTACGATAAGAAGAAGAAGGAAAAGGAAATGAAGGCTAAGGCCAAGACCTCCGAAATGAAGGAGATCCGCTTTACCCCTAATACCGATGACCATGACTTCGACTTCAAAGCCAAACACGCCGAGAACTTCCTGAAGGAAGGCAACAAGGTAAAAGCTTATGTTCAGTTCAAGGGCCGCGCCATCATGTTTAAAGATCGTGGCGAACTGCTCCTCCTGAAATTTGCTGAGCGCCTGGGTGAGTTTGGAACCCTGGAAAGCATGCCAAAACTGGAAGGCAAACGCATGCTGGCCATCTTTACCCCAAAGGCAAAGAAGAAGCCCGAGACAAAGTCTGCACAGGCTTAATTCAGGTATAAACAATTGGTAAGCCCGCATTCACCCTGGATGCGGGCTTTATCTGTTTTGTTGATCCGAAGCAATATGTTGATCTTTACACCTGTCGTTTTCTTCTTGTCAATTTCACCTCCCGAGCAACTCCGAACTATACATAATGCTTGCTCCTTTACTCTTTAGATCGGCCTTCGCTTCTTTAAAATTGGAGGCATCTATAGGCCGGGTAGCATCTTCTATCAATACTGTATCAAAACCTTCTTTCAGGGCATCCTTAGCAGTATAATACACGCAATAGTCTGCAGCCAAACCTGCCACAAATACCCGTTGAACGCCCAAGGCTTTCAAGTAACCATCCAAGCCGGTACGTTTCCGGTAGCCATTGTCATAAAAGCCGCTGTAGCTGTCAATACCGGGGTTCATGCCTTTGCGGAAAATGGCAGCTATTTTATCCCAATTAATGGCATCGCTCAAAGCTGCACCTGCACTGCCCTGCACACAATGGTCGGGCCATAGTACCTGATGCAGGCCATACAGGTCAATCGCTTCAAAGGGCTGCTTCCCCTTATGGGCAGAGGCAAAACTGCCATGGCCTGAAGGGTGCCAGTCCTGGGTAGCCACTACCAGATCAAAATGTGTTACCAACTGGTTTACCACCGGAATAATGGCATTGCCATCCGGGACAGCCAGGGCGCCACCAGGAAGAAAATCGGGTTGTATGTCTACCAGGATCAATGCGTCCATAAAGTGGATTTTGGATGTGGGAAATGTTCACAAGGGCAGCATCCATTTTTAATGAATGGAACAAGTCAAGCATTCAATCGAAAATGATGGTCTTATTGCCATGTACGAATACGCGTTCATCAAATACCAATCCAAGGGCATTGGCCAGTACGATCTGCTCCACGTTGCGCCCAGCCTGTGCCATTTCTTTGGCATTGTGGGTGTGGTTCACGGGTATTACATTTTGTGCAATGATGGGCCCTTCGTCTAGGTTGTCGTTTACAAAATGCGCCGTAGCACCAATGATTTTCACACCTCTTTCATAAGCCTGGGCATAAGGCTTGGCACCCACAAATGCAGGCAGGAAAGAATGGTGAATATTGATGATCTGGTTGGGATAGCGGGCAACAAAACCGGCAGACAGGATGCGCATGTATTTTGCCAAAACAATAAACTCAGGTTGGAATTGGTCAATATGCTTGGCCAGGGAATTTTCATGCTGGTTGCGGTCCACACCATCGTGTGGCAGGCAAATAAAAGGAATGTCAAACTTTTTTACCAGGGGCTCCAGCAAAGGGTGGTTCGAAATGACAGCTTTGATAGTCGCGCCGAGTTCGCCATAGTAATGCCGCACTAAAAGATCGGCAAGACAATGGTGCTCTTTGGATGCCAGCACCACAATTTCCTTATTGCGCTGTGCAGAAAGCCTTATGATTACATCTGTGGGTAAGGCTTCACGCAAGTCTTTTTCCAGGTGAACTAAATCAACCGCTCCCGAAAATTCGGTGCGCATAAAAAAATGGTTGTGGGTTCTTTCCACAAACTCGCCATTGCTGATAATATTAAGTTGGTGCTGAAATAAAACACCCGTGACAGCAGCGATCAGTCCGGGCCTGTCGGGACAATGAATCAAAAGAATATGTGCAGCCATAAAACCATATGTGCAAGCAAGCAACCGTGGTTCGGCATGGAAAATAAGATTTTATCCTATTGAGCCCGTTTCATTACCGGATGTTTTTTCCCATCATTACTGATACAGCCGACCCGGTAGCTACGAACACGGATGCAGGCTTTGCCTGGAGCACTTCGGTAAAGGCGGCACCATACAAAGTTGCGGCATCAATATGGCAGCTAATATCATTCACCGGGTAAATATCCCAACGGGGATGTGCAACCTGGTATTCGCCCGTCCTGTAATTGCCCCGGGCATTGTAACCCCAATAATGTTCTGTGATATATGCTTCCTGCGATCCAGGTATCAATGGATGGGCGGTAAGAAAGGTGGTAGCATGCAGGTAATTCCAGCTACCATGGATATTCCAGCTGTATTCAAGTTCTATTGCATTTTCTTTTACTACCCGGTAGTGCTTCATTGGCAGGGTCATATACTTTTCGCCATACAGCATATTGGCGATCCCGCTAATCATAAAACGAGGCACAATCTCCTTCACGAAAACAACACCCCGCTTCCAAATTTCTCCGTCTTTATACCGCACGTAAAACCGGAGGTTGACTTCTTCAAATGTATGGTGATAAGGAACCTTCAAGCCCAGAACCCTTGTGTTGGCAAATACAAAACCGACCATACTGCAATAACAAACGCCTTTGTAAAAATCCAGCTCGGTACCAAAAGGAAGGTAGGGAAGGAGGATGTTTGGATCAACAGCATAATTGGCAAATAATAGGTTTTGCCACTCAGCTTTCAGGAAGCCAGACGCCACAGAAAATAATTTAAGAACTAACAAACAATAAAGTACTGCGGTTGGCAACTGCCTGGTAAGTTTTTTTAGAATTAGCAAAGCCTTACCATGCAGTTGGCGCTTCAAATTATGTACTGATTACATTTGTGAGCTAAATACGATTGCTTTATGACAACAGATGTTTTCATTGTTAGTATAGCCCGTACCCCAATTGGAAGCTTCAACGGTGCGCTTGCTAGTGTAACAGCTCCCAGGCTTGGTGCTGCCGCCATCAAAGCTGCTATCGAACGTGCCGGCATTACTCCCGAGCAGGTGCAGGAAGTATATATGGGAAATGTGGTAAGTGCAGGCATTGGTCAGGCGCCAGCGCAACAGGCAAGCATTTATGCCGGTATTCCCACAACGGTAAACTGTACCACCATCAATAAAGTTTGCGCCAGTGGCATGAAAGCCATAATGCTGGGGGCACAAAGCATTCAATGCGGGGATAATGATATCGTTGTTGCAGGCGGCATGGAAAGCATGAGCAATATTCCTTATTACTTGGAAAAAGCCCGCAATGGTTACCGCCTGGGACATGATAAAATTATTGATGGCCTTATCCGCGACGGCCTTTGGGATCCCTACTCGGATTATCATATGGGCAATGCCGGTGAACTGTGCAGCACTACGCACAACATCACCCGCGAAGACCAGGACAATTTTGCCCGGCAGAGTTACCAGCGGGCGCAGGAAGCTTGGAACAAAGGATATTTTGCCAACGAAATTGTTCCCGTTGAAGTGGCAGGAAAAACCACAACCATAGTAAGTGAAGACGAAGAGCACCGCAAGGCTAACTTTGACAAGATGGGTTCACTGAAACCTGCCTTTACAAAGGAAGGAGTCATTACCGCAGCCAATGCTTCCAAGATCAATGATGGGGCTGCAGCAGTAGTGCTGGTGAGTGAAGCTAAGATGAAAGAACTTGGCTTGAAACCCATTGCACGTATTGTTGCTTTTGCCGATGCGTCGCAGGCGCCCGAATGGTTTACCACCACACCGGTAAAAGCCATGCAAAAGGCACTGGATAAAAGCGGGCTCCAGGTTTCCGATATCGATGCTTTTGAAGTTAACGAAGCATTCAGCTGCGTGGCCATCATCAATGCGAAGGAACTGAATATAGACACTGCAAAACTCAATAAATGGGGTGGGGCAGTGGCGCTTGGTCATCCAATTGGTTGCAGCGGTGCCCGTATTACCATCACCCTTGCCAGCATCCTGCAGCAGGAAGGAGGCCGTTATGGTATGGCTGGCATTTGCAATGGAGGTGGGGGTGCCAGTGCCATCATTATTGAACGGGTATAAACAAAACAGGTTAGGGGAACAGGATAAGGTTTAAAAAGTAGTTGATAAAAAATTGAGCCCTTATCCTTACCCTCAGCCTAATACTTTCTTCCGACTGTACTTTACCCGGAAAAATACGAGCGCCAAATTGACTGCCACAGAGAAAATATTGGTGTATATAAGCGGCGGGTCTTTGCGCACAAAGCCATACACTACCCACAGGGCAAGGCCGGCAATTAACACCAGCAACATCGCAATGGATAGGTCTTCCACGTGTTTTTCCCTGATCACTTTTACCAGTTGCGGCAACATGCTAACGGCTGTTAATACCCCGGCAGCAATGCCGATCCATTCCATCGATTCCATGGTATTATTGTACAAAACATCGTTCCATTTTTTAGGCCCTGTTTTTTGTTTAGGTAATGTGGAGGTGCTCCGCTAATTTTGCCCCCGTTCCGAAAAAAAGATTGAACCTTCATGAGACAAATTGCATTTCGCGAAGCCTTGCGTGAAGCCTTATCAGAAGAGATGCGCCGCGACAACCGCGTGTTCATCCTAGGTGAGGAAGTAGCTGAATACAACGGTGCCTATAAAGTGACCCAGGGTATGCTTGCCGAGTTTGGTCCCAAACGCGTGCTGGATACACCCATTGCCGAACTTGGTTTTACTGCTATTGCCGTAGGCGCTGCGCAGAAAGGCCTTCGTCCCGTGGTAGAGTTCATGACCTGGAACTTTGCCGTACTGGCACTCGACCAGATCCTCAACACGGCATCCAAGATGCTGGCAATGAGTGGTGGACAGATTTCCTGCCCCATCGTATTCCGTGGCCCCAACGGTTCTGCCGGTCAGCTGGGCGCACAGCACTCCACCGCTTTTGAAGCCCTTTATGCCAATATTCCCGGTTTGAAGGTGGTTTCTCCTTCCAACGGTTATGATGCCAAAGGCCTGCTGAAACAAGCCATCCGTTACGAAGAAGATCCTGTTTGCTTTATGGAAAGCGAACTGATGTACGGCGAAAAGAGTGAAGTGCCCGAAGAAGAGTACTACATTCCCTTAGGTAAAGCCGATATCAAAAAGGCTGGCCGCGATGTAACCATCGTTTCTTTCAACAAGATGATGAAAGTTGCGCTGGGTGCTGCCGCCGAACTGGAAAAAGAAGGTATTTCCGCCGAGGTAATTGACCTGCGTACCATCCGCCCGCTGGACTGGATGACCATCCTGGAAAGCGTAAAGAAAACCAACCGCCTGGTGATTGTTGAAGAGCAGTGGCCTTTTGCCTCTATCTCTTCCGAGATCAGTTACCGCATCCAGAAAGAAGGTTTCGATTACCTGGATGCTCCCATCCGCCGCATTACCGCTGCCGATGCGCCGTTGCACTATGCACCCAACCTCGTTGCCGGCGCATTGCCCGATGTGGCCCGTACCGTTAATTTGGTGAAAGAAGTAATGTACCTGAAGAAGTAAGGCATTAATCTTTTAATAATATGAAAATGAAAAAGTTGTGCACAGGCACAACTTTTTCATTTTCAGCAAGTGAGCTTAAAAATAATTGCCATGAAACTTTGAAATATCAAAAATGGCCTGCATCTTTGTTACGGTTTTTCATAGGATATTGGATTTTACACGAGGCTGGATTTCTATCCGGCCTTTATTTTTCCTTCCCGTATCCACTGCTATCTTGCCTATATCCTTTGTTCCAAGAACTTCCCCCATTTTCCTTCTTTCCCGGAAAATATTCCTGCTATCCTTGAGTTAATACCCTTGCCAGGACCTGGAGTTTTGCTCCCATTTTGCCTTACCTGCCTGCAAGCATTCTTTTACATTTGTGCCACTTAACCAAGAAACCCGATGCCCACGATTCTGATCATTGATGACGAAAGAGCGATCCGAAAGACCCTAACCGAGATCCTCACCTTTGAAGGCTATATTATCGACGAAGCCGCAGACGGCGAAGAAGGCCTTCAGAAATTTAAAGCCAAGACCTACGATGTGGTTCTTTGCGATATCAAGATGCCGAAATTAGACGGCCTTGAATTCCTCCAGAAAGCAGTTGAAATTAACCCCGATGTACCCGTTATCATGATATCGGGCCACGGCAATATAGAAACGGCCGTAGAAGCCGTTAAAAAGGGCGCATACGACTTTATACAAAAGCCACCCGACCTCAACCGCCTGCTCATCACCATCCGCAATGCACAGGAACGCAATAACCTTGTAACCGAAACCAAAACCCTGCGCCGCAAAGTGTCCAAAGTGCAGGACATGATTGGCGAATCGCCCACCATAAAAAAAATCAAAGACACCATCGAGAAAGTAGCGCCTACAGATGCCCGTATCCTGATCACAGGCGAAAATGGAGTGGGTAAAGAACTGGTGGCACGCTGGATACATGAAAAAAGCAACCGTGCCGAGGGGCCGCTTGTGGAAGTAAACTGCGCAGCAATTCCCAGCGAACTGATCGAAAGCGAGTTGTTTGGGCACGAAAAAGGCTCTTTCACTTCGGCCATCAAACAACGGATCGGCAAATTTGAACAGGCCAGTGGCGGTACGCTTTTCTTGGATGAAATTGGCGACATGAGTCTTGGTGCCCAGGCCAAGGTGCTGCGTGCCTTGCAGGAAGGAAAGATCACCCGGGTGGGTGGCGACAAGGAGATTAATGTAGATGTACGCGTAATTGCAGCCACCAACAAAGACCTGTTGCAGGAAGTGGAGACTAAAACCTTCCGCCTCGACCTGTACCACCGTCTCAGTGTAATCTTGATCCATGTACCATCGCTCAACGAAAGGCGTGATGATATTCCCCTTTTGGTACAAAGATTTTTAAATGATATATGCTCCGATTATGGCGTTCCCAAGAAAGGTATTGAACCAGATGCCTTAAAAAATTTGCAGCAATATAATTGGACCGGTAACATCCGCGAACTTAGAAATGTTGTGGAACGACTGGTTATCCTTTCCGGGAAAAGTATCAATAAGGAAGATGTACGCAACTATGTGTTGCCTAAATAACCCAAAACACAAGAGGCTGAAGTATTTCTTCAGCCTCTTGTGTTTTATACCTGGTTCAAAATCATTCAGCAATAAATTTCCTCAAAACAGCCCTACTTAGATTTTGGCGGCACCTTGATAATGTATTTGGGTATTTCATCCTTGCGGTTGATGAACTGGTGTATTTGTTTATCGGTAAGCAGCAGGTGCACATTTACAAAAGACCTTTTTACCCGGTGGATGCCGGCACCGGAAGCAATAATGCTTTTAACTGGAAACTGGCGAACCAGTTCTTCCAGGTAATCTTCCGGGTCCATTTGGTTGAGATTGGTAAGCAGGTGCATAAAAAGGTATTGTACCGAAGGTTGCGCGGCACATTCCTTTAACACAGGTATATCTACATTCTTGCCCAGGAACATTACACTCCATCCCTGGTTGCGCAGCAGGTAATGCAGGTACAACAAAGGCAACTCGTGAAATTCGCCCTTAGGGGCAAAAAGAATCATCTCCGTTGGGCTTCCTGGCAGGGGTATGGATTCGGTAGCCGCAATTATTTTATTCTGGATGAGGTAGGAGGAGAAATGTTCCTGTGCTGGCACCATATGGTTCGTCATCCACAGCAAACCCACTCTTTGCAGAAAAGGAAAGCATACTTCCTCGATGGTGCGGGTGAAGCCAATCAGGTTGGTAACACGATCGAGCAATTGTGCAAAAGCAAGTTCATCAAAAGCTAGGGCATGCTCTACCAGTTGCACCACGAAGAGCGGGTAGGTATCACCGTTAAGCGGCACATTGGCTACTTCCTGCTCCAGCGCCTCAGGAGATAATGCGGCAATATGCGAGATTTTTTTTCCCTGGTGGTACAAAAACGCGACCCGGAGCAACACCTTCAGGTCTTCGTTATCGTACGTACGATGGGTACTGGCTTTGCGTTTGGCGGCAAAAAAGCCATAGCGCTGCTCCCATACCCTTAGTGTATGTGCCTTTATACCCAACAGGTGCTCCACATCCTTTATGCTGAATTGCTGCATGTCTTTTTCGTAGTTTGCCTGCACTGCCCTTACTTTAGCAAAAACTTTGCTGAGCCTCCCGGCAGGCTACGTATTTAATACCATAAATTTGAACGCCTTAAAAATAAGCTAATGCCGCTTTCGCACGTTCTGACTGTTTATTTGATTTCCTTTCTCCTGGTATTTCTACCTTCCTTTGGTTTAGCAAAGATGTTTCAGAAAGCTGGTGTAGCCTCCTGGAAAGCTTATGTTCCTTTTTACAATACCTGGGTGATGCAGGAACTGGCCCTAAGGCCCAAGCATTGGGTATTCTGGCAATTCATTCCTGTTGTGGGTTGGTTTATTACCCCCGGCATCTTCATCGAGTTTGTTAAACTTTTTGGCCGTTTTTCTTTGGGCGACCATACCCTGGCAGCAATTGCGGCGCCCTTTTACTTTCCTTACCTGGGCAGTTCCGATAAGGTGCGTTACATTGGTCCCGAAGGTGTGCGCCGTTATGTAAAGCCCGGCTGGCGCGAGTGGATCGATGCAGCGGTATTTGCCATTGTTGCGGCAACCCTTATCCGCACTTTTATTTTTGAAGCCTATACCATTCCCTCGGGTTCAATGGAGAAGACCCTGCTGGTGAATGATTTTCTTTTTGTTTCCAAGTTCAGCTACGGACCGCGTATTCCCAATACGCCATTGTCCATTCCTTTTGTACACAATTACATTCCGGGATCGGATCGTAAGTCGTATACCGAAATTGTAAAGCTTCCGTATATCCGTTGGTTTGCTTCGCCTGTACAACGCGGCGATGTAGTAGTATTTAATTTTCCGGCTGGCGATACAGTGATCAACCGACCCGAGTACCAGTCCTTCAGGCCTTATTACGATGTAATCAGGCAGGCAGGTGCAGGTAATGAAGAAAAAGGCAGGCAAGCCATCATGGGTAACCCCGAAGAGTACCCGCTGGCCATCCACCCGGCAGATAAAACAGACAACTACATCAAGCGTTGTGTGGCAGTTGCCGGCGACACACTTTCCATTCGTAATGCAGTGGTATATATCGACAGCAAGGCACAAACGCCGCCACCTAATTCGGTAATGCCCTATATCATCGAAACCAATGGGCAACAGCTGGATCCAACTGTAATGCAGGAGGAGTACAACATTGATATCAACAACCCCGAACAATTTCAGCCCGGCGGAGGCAACCTGTACCAGATGTGGCTTACCAGCAACGCAGTGCAAAAGCTGAAAGGCAGCCCGCTCATCAAAACCATGGAACCGCGCCTGGTGGATACCGCCTATTACGACCCTTCGTTCAACAACTATGTTATTGAAAACGGCTGGACCATCGACAATTTCGGTCCTATCTGGGTACCTAAAAAAGGAGCAACAATGGTACTCACACCGCGCCTGTACAGCATTTACGAAAGGGTGATCAGGGTATACGAAAAGAACGAGTTTTACATGCGTGATGGAAAGTTTTACCTGAATGGCAAACCCGTAGACCGCTATACCTTCAAACTGAACTATTACTGGATGATGGGTGATAACCGCCATGGATCGCAGGACAGCCGCTTTTGGGGATTTGTTCCCGAAGACCGTGTTGTAGGCAAAGCATGGATGATCTGGTTCAGCTGGGAGAGTGGTCCCCGGTGGAACCGTTTATTCCGCATCGTTAAATAGATTACCTTTAGAACCGCCCCTGAAAGAACAGGGGCGTTTTTGTCGACAAACCTTGCGTATGAAGGAACAAAAATTCGAGTTTAATTATCAGGTATTCGATAGCATAGCGGAGATGATGGAAGCGGACAAAAACTTGTTGTTGGAAGCCCGCAAGGCCACAAACAAATCGTATGCACCCTACTCGCATTTTCATGTAGGTGCAGCTGCCCTACTGGCTAATGGGGAAATACTTTCCGGCGCCAACCAGGAAAATGCAGCTTATCCCATGGCGCTTTGCGCCGAGCGGGTACTGCTGGCCACCGTATCATCCGATTACCCCGAAACCCCCATAGAGGTCATGGCCATCAGCTACCAGGGTGAAGGGCAACCCAGCGATCACCCTATTTCGCCATGCGGTATGTGCCGCCAGTCATTACAGGAATTTGAAGGCCGCATGAAACACCCAATCCGGTTGATCCTGGGTGGCATGGAAGGACCCGTATACGTAATTGAAAATGTAAGCCAATTGTTGCCGCTGGCTTTTACCAGCGAAGAACTCAAATGATAGTGGATTGGTGATTTCGGATTTAGGAAGGGAAAGCAGGTAATGTTCCTGTTTTGCAAACAAAAACCGAAATCCGAAATCACCAATCCAAAATCAAAACATTCTAGCCTGCAAGGTTTTACCACTCAGCCTTGCCTCATGCTCCAATAACCAACGTTTGCGCTCCAGTCCCCAGGCAAAGCCAGTGAGTTCGCCATTGCTGCCAATGACCCGGTGACAGGGTACAAGGATGGCAATATTATTTTTTCCATTAGCAGAAGCGATGGCCCGGATCGCTTTTACATCACCGTAGGTTTGAGCTAAAGCGTGGTAAGAAGTTGTAGTACCAAATGGTATCTGCGACAACAATTGCCATATGTCTTTTTGAAAAGCGGTACCACTCTGTGCCAAAGGCACTTCAAATTGGATGCGCTGCCCATTGAAGTATTCGGTTAATTGAATACAGGCCTGCTCCAAAATGGAATTGGAAGTATCAAAAACCTCTTCGGCATTTTCCACAAAGCCCAAAAGGGTTATGCCCTCATTGGTGGCTTGCATATCAATGGTCCCGATAGGGGAATGGAATATTTTTCGGAACATCATCCTATTTTTTGACCGTTGGATACTTCGTGCTTGGGTTGCAGCAACACCACGTCACCAGCATCATCGTACACGCCCAGTACCAGGCAATCAGAAATAAAATTGGCTATTTGTTTGGGTGGAAAGTTAACCACCGCTACTACTTGTTGCCCCACAAGGGCATCGGGAGTGTAGTGTGCAGTAATCTGGGCAGAAGATTTCCGAACGCCCAGTTCCGGGCCGAAATCAATGGTTAATTGGTAAGCAGGCTTTCTTGCTTTCGGAAACGCCTGTGCGCCAATGATGGTACCGGTTCTGATATCTATTTTTTCAAAGTCGGGCCAACTAATCGGGATCATGCCCGAATGTACAAAGGGTGAATTATAAAAAAACGCCCATTGTATTGCTTTTGTTAGCATGGTTGGAAAGTAAAACCTGCAACACAACAGCCAAATACAATGGGCGCAAGGAGTTTAGTCGAGCATGGAAGCCAGCAGCAACAATTCGTTTTTCTTGTAGCTGTTTTTTTCCTCTATAAAGCATTGCGCCATTTCCTCCAGCAGGTGTTGGATCACCCGCTTATTGGAAAGGGGCTTGTAGTAGGAGGGTACCGAAGGCACAGAAATGCGTTTGAAATAACTCTCTACATCCTTTTGCGAAAATACCTGGCCTGATGCGGGTTCAATATAGAACTCCACCTTGGTGGCGTAATCATCACCCAGTTCTTCGGAGTAGCCGGGTTTAAAAAAAGCCAGTACAAACTGCTTGGGAATATTGATGGCACGTACGGGGATGTCCAGCATCTCGCAAAGAATCAGGTAAAGAATACCGTTGCTCAGTTGGTTGCCCTTCTTGCTTTCCAATACCCGGGGCAACAGGAAATCGTTGAGGTGAGCCGCCGAGGTTTCAGTGCCCTTCAATCCATAGTATCCATATAAAATACCGGTAACAATCCGGATCTGCTCCAGGGGCGTGAGGTAGTTATTCAATTCCAGCCAGATGTTGCGGCGGATTTTTTCCACTTCCAGCAGCACCGGCGCGGTAGACAGGTCGGGATACTGAAACTTGGCTGCCAGCAGGCATCCTACCATCAGGTCGAAATGGCCGGCCACACTCCACTGCCTGAAATCTTCGGTAAGGTCGGTGTAATGAAGCCGGTGGATCAGCATTTCGATCCTGTTTTGTATCTCTTCGTCGGGTGTGTTTTCCCAAAGGTTTTCTAGGCTGGGAATAATGGGTTTGCCATATCCGACAATACGTTCCTGGATCACACCAAACACTTCTTCGTCCGGGTCATCTATCAGTTGCAACAAGGCCGATATCTCTCTGTTTGCTTCCATCTGCACAAGCCTCTCCGGCGGTTATTTTTTACGGGTGGTGGTTTTCTTTGCGGTTGTTTTTTTCGCAGCCGATTTTTTTGCAGGCGCCTTTGCCGCTGCTTTCTTGGTAAAAGCACCGGGCACCTGGGCTTCAATCATTTTCTTGATGGCTTCCACATCTACATCTACCAGTTCCTCTGCAGTGTATTTTTCGCCATTAGGCTTGCGATCCAGCTTCAGCATCTTTTTACCAAATCGGATGAAAGGACCCCAACGGCCGTTTTCAATCGAAATCTTTTCGGCAGGAAACTGCTTAATGAAGCGGTTGCTTTCTTTTTCCAGCTTTTTGGTTACCAGTTCGTCAATGTCCTTTTGGGTAAGATGGTCGAAATTGTAAGCCTTGGGAACATTGATAAAAATATCATTCCACTTAATAAAAGGACCAAAGCGGCCTTTACCCTTGGTTACGGGGGCACTTTCAAAATACCCAATGGGCGCATCGGCTTCCTGCTTTTCTGCTATCAGGGAAATAGCTTCCTCGATAGTCACATCCAGCGGATCCTTGCCCTTGGGCAGGGAAATAAACTGCTCCCCAAATTTTACATAAGGACCAAAGCGGCCGGCATTTACCGAAACTTCCTGCCCTTCGTGGCTACCCAAGGAGAGGGGCAGTTTAAACAGGTCCAGCGCTTCATCGTAGGAGATTGTTTCAATGCTTTGGTTGGGCTTCAGCCTTGCAAAACGGGGTTTCTC
Source organism: Cnuella takakiae (assembly GCF_001953305.1). Classification (GTDB taxonomy): domain Bacteria; phylum Bacteroidota; class Bacteroidia; order Chitinophagales; family Chitinophagaceae; genus Flavisolibacter; species Flavisolibacter takakiae. The sequence continues at coordinate 3,027,969 of NZ_MTFE01000010.1, read as the reverse complement.
TTCATCTTCGGTACTGCCAATCTGCACCATGGGTCCATACCGGCCCATGCGGGCAACTACCTGTTTGCCTGAAGATGGATCTTTGCCCAATTCCCGTTCGCCTTTGATGCGCTCCGCGTTCACGATGGTATTGTCTACATCCTTTTTAAACGGGTTGTAGAACTCGTCGATCATCTTGCTCCAGCGCATCCGGCCGCGGGCCACTTCATCAAACTCTTCCTCGATACGGGCTGTGAACCCGTAGTCCATGATGTCGTCGAAGTATTGCTTTAAAAAGTCGGTAACCACCAAACCAAGATCGGTTGGGAAAAGCTTGGCCTTTTCGGCACCTGTGTTTTCGGTTTCAGTCTTTTTGCTGATGTTATCTGCAGCCAGGGTAAGCACCCGGTAAGCACGCTGAATGCCTTCTTTATCGCGCTTTTCTACATATCCCCTTTTGAGGATGGTAGAGATGGTAGGTGCATACGTGGAAGGACGGCCGATACCGAGTTCTTCCAGTTTTTTAACAAGGGAAGCTTCCGTGTAACGGGGCAGGGCACGGGTAAAACGTTCAATGGCCTGCATCTGGGTGAGGGGCAATTGCTGGCCGGTACGCAAGGGAGGCAGTACGCCTTCGGCGCCGTCTTCTCCGTCCATGATATCCTCTTCGTCCTTGTCCTCGCGGTATACCTTAATAAAGCCTTCAAACTTCATCACCTCGCCGGTTGCTGTGAGTTCCGCATTATTGGTGCTCACGCCAATTTTGGCAATGGTCTTTTCAAGTTCCGCATCGGCCATTTGCGAGGCCATCGTGCGTTTCCAGATCAGTTCGTACAGGCGGCGGCTCTCGGCATCGGGCACCGAGGTATTGCTCATATAGGTGGGGCGGATGGCTTCGTGGGCTTCCTGCGCCGACTCGTTCTTGTTCTTGAATTTGCGTGCCTGGAAGTAGCGCTCGCCAAAGCTGCTCTGCACCTGGTTGCGGATATCGCCTACCGCGGTTTCACTTAGGCTAACGCTGTCGGTACGCATATAAGTGATATAACCGTTTTCATACAGTCGTTGTGCGATCTGCATGGTGCGGCTTACACTGTATCCCAGTTTGCGGCTGGCTTCCTGCTGCAGGGTAGAAGTGGTAAAAGGCGCTGCCGGCGAACGACGCGTTGGTTTTACCTGGATATCTTTCACCGTATAGGTGGCGCCTTTACAATCATTCAGGAACTTTTCGGCACCTTCTACCTGGTCGAAGCGGCTGCCCTCGGCCTTGAAAGTAATTTTGCGGCCTGCAGCATCGGGTGCGGTAAAGATGGCTTCAATCTTAAAACTGCTCTGTGCGGTAAATGCGTTGATTTCCCGCTCCCTGTCGGCTACCAACCTTACGGCAACGGATTGTACACGGCCGGCACTCAGGTTGTTCTTCATGCTCATCTTGCGCCAGAGTACAGGGCTTAGTTCAAAACCCACGATGCGGTCAAGCACCCGGCGTGCCTGCTGGGCATTTACCAGGTCCATATTAACCGTGCGTGGTTTTTGTACCGCCTTCTGAATGGCAGGCTTGGTGATCTCGTGAAAAACGATCCGTTTGGTAGTATAAGGATCCAGCCCCAGTACTTCGCAAAGGTGCCAGCTGATGGCCTCACCTTCGCGGTCCTCATCCGTTGCCAGCCATACTTCGTTGCTCTTTTTAGCAAGCGATTTTAGCTCGGCAACCACTTTCCTTTTTTCTTCGGGTACCGTATAACGGGGTTGGAAGTTGTTTTTTATATCAATGCCCATATCGTCCTTCTCCAGGTCGCGGATGTGGCCATAGCAGCTCTTAACCTCAAAGTCGGAACCGAGTATTTTTTCAATGGTTTTAGCTTTGGCAGGCGACTCCACAATGAGCAGATTCTTCGGCATATTCTTCCTTTTCTTTATGTGTGCTTAACGCTTCGGACTTTGCAAGTATAGCGCAAGAAAATGTATAAATGGTAAACGAACTGTTGAGGCAGTGGTTCAAAAACGGGAATCAAAGGGCAGTTTGTGCCGCATTTGCAAGCGCCTGTGCCCACTCTTGGTAAGCTTTTCCCGAAGGATGCAATCCGTCGGTTGCAACTAACTGCGGATCCTGTGCAGCTTTCCGAAAACCGGTGCTCAGGTCCAGGAAAACGACCCCAGCGCTCTCGCAAATTGCTTTTGCTGCTGCATTATAGGCATCCAGTTCCCTGCCAATCTTTTCGGGGTTGCGGTCTTTGGCAAAAGGAGTAACGCCATAATCGGGGATGCTTAAAACGAAAACCCTGTCCTTTTTATCACCGGCAAAACGGATGGCGGCAGCCAACAATTCCTTAAACTCCTCCCGAAAGTTATCCAGTGCCCTGCCGCGGTATTGGTTGTTCACACCAATGAGCAGGCTCACCAGGTCGTAATGGGGTAAAAAACGGTGGCCTGCAATTGCCGCAGCCAGTTCATCGGTGGTCCAGCCGGTGGTAGCCACTATTTCAGGGGCTGCCAAAGCAAAACCTTTTTCCCGCAACAGCGAAACCGTTTGGTAGGGGAAAGACTCCCGGAGGTTTACCGCCTCGCCAACAGTATACGAGTCGCCCAATGCCAGGTAGGTAAGTGGCTGTTTCATGGAAAGGTACTTTGATTGTGCCGGCCTCTTTTGCGCTCCTGCAAATAAGGGGGCCACACTTATTAATAATAACAGGCAGGAATGAAAAATTCTATTCAAAACATCTTTTATAAAAACTCAAGAATGGCCCGCGAGGTATTGTTGTCGCGGTAAATGCGGCGGTGACCCAAACCTTCTGAAAAACGGAAAGTAATATGCGGATGATTTTGGGCCACTACAGGCGCAACGTCCGAAAAAGGGGTGAGGTCGTCGCCCTTATCGTGACACCATAATATGGTTGCTTTCAGGTTGGGCACCGCCCGCGATACACTGTACCAGGAAGAGGGTTCGCCGCCGATCTTCTGGATCAGTTTTTCAAATTCTCCCCGCAAGCCTTCGTCCAACTGCAGGAACTTGAAATAAGAACGGATGGCGGTAGTAGTTTCCGTTGCCGGCGCTACCAGTGCTACCCGGGTATTGGCATCATGGGGTATATCTTCAAGGGCAAGGCTTACCGCAAGTCCGCCAAGGGAGTGTGCCAAAAAGGACTGCACGGGTCCGTACTGCTGTACCAGGTGGAGGATAAAAGCTTTGTACATACGGGCATGAATCTCTTTGCCGGTACTGCGGCCGTGTCCCGGTGCGTCAAAGCCCAGCACTTCATAGCCTTTTTTCATCAGCGGCCGCACATACCGGTCGAAATTGACGATGCTGCTTTCAAAGCCATGCAGGATCATCACCCGCTTGCCGGCGCCTTTGTTCCAACGGTAGCCCTGAATCTGGTAACCATCCCATTCAAAGCGGAGGTTTTCCGCTTCGGAAAAGATGCGGGGAGGTTCCTTGGTGTTGCGGTGCTGCGGGGTGCAAAACAATTTGAATGCTTCCTTTGCTGCCTTCTTTTTGGAGACGATGCTCAGAAAGGTGAATTTTGCCCGGATTAACTGGAGAACGAGTTTTTGGGATTTACGCATAGATTAGTCTGAAGACAGGAAAGACGGAAAAGACCGCAAAGAAAAACTTTTGAAGCGGTAATCGCTTCCGTCTTTACTGTCTTTCCCGTCTCTTCCGACTTTCAAATATAGCTATGAACATTGTAATCATCGGTACGGGTAATACGGCCAGCGTGCTGGGGCGGAGGCTGAAAGCGGCAGGTCATGAGATATTGCAGGTATATGGCCGCAATGCCAAAACCGCTTCGGACCTGGCCTATGAGCTGGATACGGAGAGCACCAACTATTGGTCGGTTGTAAACCGGGAGGCTGATATTTACCTGATTGCCGTTTCCGATATTGCCATTGCAGAAGTGGTGCAGGAACTGCAGCTTTCCGAAAGTACGGTGGTGCATACGGCAGCCTCGGTGCCGCTGAATGTGCTGGAAGGTACCGCGCATCAAGGGGTTTTTTACCCCCTGCAAACGCTGAAGAAGGAATTGGGCCGGCAGCCCGACATACCTATAATTATAGATGCAAGCGATGCTGCAACCCTGGATAAGCTGGACGAACTGGCACACAGTATTACCCACCATGTTATGGAAGCAGATGATGCAACACGGCTAAAGCTGCACGTTGCTGCTGTTTTCTGCAACAATTTTGTCAACCACCTGTATGTGCTGATGGCGGATTATTGCCAGAAGGAGGGCCTAGATTTCGCCCTGTTGCAGCCACTTATTGCAGAAACCGCCCAAAGGATCAACGAAATAGCACCTTTGGCAGCGCAAACAGGCCCCGCCATAAGGCAGGATACCAACACCATCGCACGCCACCTGGAGGTACTGAACAATCACCCTGCACTTGCCGAATGGTACCAGCGTTTTACCCTAAGTATTCAAAATCAAAAGGCTTAGCCACATAAATAATCGGGTTTGCAATACTTTTGCCACCGAAACGAACAACGATGTACACGATCAAGATAAATTTTGAGCAAAGCGGGCTGGAGCCGGTGACCCTTCAGAATATCGAATCCGGACAAAGCCTGCTGGAGGTATTGCTGAAAAATGATATTGAACTGCACCACAACTGCGGCGGTGTATGCGCCTGCAGCACCTGCCATATTTATGTGCAGAAAGGAGAGGACCTGGTAGAAGAGCTTTCGGACCGGGAAGAAGATTTTATCGACCGGGCTATTAACCCCCGCCTCAATTCGCGCCTGGGCTGCCAGTGCGTACTGCTGGATGATGAAAGCGGCGATGTTGAAATCACCGTACCTGACCAGAGCCAGTTTTTGGGAGAGTAAACAATCTGGTGTGCGTTCAATTAGCTAATTAGCCAATGTGCTAATGTGCTAATGATTAAACAGAAATTTCCTCAATCTTGCAAAATCTGCATTCTTCTTTAGCACATTATCACATTAGCTAATCAGCACATTAACAACTATGGCTCACTACGAACCCCCGATACATTGGAACGACTATGAAGACATCGCCCTTAAACTGTACGAGAAGTTTGGTGATGATTTTTCGGAAGGCAAAATTTACCGCATTCGTTTTACCGACCTGCTGGAATGGGTTCTTACCCTGCCCAACTTTGTAGGCAAACGCGAGGAAAGCAACGAAGGCCACCTGGAGATGATCCAAAGTGCCTGGGTATATGAGTGGCGTGATAACCAGAAATAAATGCCCAATGTGCTAATGTGCTGATTACCCAATTAGCTAAAAGCACATTAGCACATCAGCTAATTAGCACATTGAATTTTATGAACGTCCTCGCCTACTTCCACCAGGTTACCACTTTTGTATTTGACATCGACGGTGTACTCACCGATGGTACGGTGCTGCTTTTGGAAAATGGGCTGCAGGCTCGCCAGATGCATGTAAAGGACGGCCTGGCACTGCAGATGGCCCTGAAGAACGGGTACAGGGTGGTGATTATTTCGGGCGGGTACTCGGAACCTGTTATTGGCCGCTTTCAAAAATTGGGCGTGCAGGAGGTTTTCCTCGATGTAAAAGACAAAAAAGGATTCCTCGATCAGTACTTAAAAGAACAGAACCTCAGGTGGGAGGAAGTGCTGTTTATGGGCGACGACCTGCCCGATGTGGCGGTGCTGCAAGTTGTGGGTGTTCCTACCTGTCCTGCCGACGCGGTTATGGAAGTAAAAAGAGTAGCAAAATACATTTCTCCGATCAAAGGTGGTTTTGGCTGTGCGCGCGATGTGATCGAAAAAGTACTGAAATTGAACAACCACTGGCATTTCGACACCAGTGTCACCTCACGCTAAAAACAATGCATGCGATTAGTTGCCGCCTTTATGCAAATGGTCCGCTGGCCTAATCTGCTGTTTATCGCCCTTACCCAAATCCTTTTTTATTCCTGCCTGTACCTCCCGCTATACGGCAACCCCAACTGGGTGCAACTGGGATGGCTCCTGGCAGCCTCCTTGTTGATTGCCGCGGCAGGTTATATCATCAACGATTATTTCGACCTCAACATCGACCAGGTCAACAAGCCCGGGCAAAACGTGATCAACCGGATCATCAGCCGGCGTTGGGCCATACTGTTTCACCTGGGACTGAGTACAATCGGTGTCGTTTTTACCATGCTGGCCACCCGTTTCGATAAGTGGTACCTGGTGCTGGCCAATGCAGCCTGTGTTGTTTTGCTGTGGCTATACAGTACTTCCCTTAAAAGAAAACTGCTGATTGGCAATGTGCTCATTTCCCTGCTTACCGCATGGACGGTGCTCATTCTTTTCTTTTTAAAAGTGCCCTTTTCTGCTGCTTATGCTGCCGATGAAATCTCATCCAAGTTCTTCAGGGTTTCCTTTCTATATGGTGGGTTTGCTTTTATCATCTCCCTCATCAGGGAAGCAGTAAAAGATATTGAAGACATGATCGGGGACGAACGGTATGGCTGTCGTACCATGCCCATCCTGGTGGGCATCAGGGCAACCAAAATCTATATCGGTGTATGGACCGTGGTGCTGATCGCAGCGCTTGTGGTGTTGCAATTGTATATTCTCCAGTTTGGCTGGTACCTGGCTGTGATATATTGTACGCTGCTGGTGATCCTGCCCCTGGTCTTGTTTTTTAAACGCCTTTTTGGTGCCTACAGCCCGGCAGAGTTTGGTAAACTAAGCAGCTATACCAAATGGATCATGCTGGCCGGCATTATAACCATGATCTTTTTCCGAATTTATTTTTAGCTATGGCTCCTGTTATCCTTGCATCGGCATCGCCGCGCCGCAAACAACTGTTGGAATGGGCGGAAGTGGATTTTGAAATCATGGTAGCCGATACCGACGAATCTTATCCGGCGCATTATGACCCTGAAGCTGTGGCTGCCCATATCGCTTTGCATAAAGCCTTAGCCGTTGCGGAGCGTGCCGGAAACAGCCGGCCCATCATTGCTGCCGATACTATTGTGGTGCTGGGAGGCGAGGTGATTGGCAAACCCAGGGACCGGGAAGATGCCATTGGCATCCTCTCAAGGTTGAGTGGCAAAGTACACCAGGTGATCACGGGGGTTTCCATTCAGTACCCTGCCGGAGCTATCAACTTTACCGACACTACTGAAGTAGCGTTCCATGAGTTGACGGCTGAACAGGTTGCCTTTTATGTAGACAAATACAAACCATATGACAAGGCTGGCGCCTACGCCATACAGGAGTGGATCGGGGTGGTGGGTATCAAAAACATTAAAGGGGATTTTTACAATGTAATGGGGCTTCCGGTGAGCAGGGTAGTGCAGGCCCTGGCATCTATTGGGTATTGATGGAGGCAAACAGAAGTATTGCTGTCCCTTTTACCGCTTTTAATTGCGGCTGCGGCTGTTTAACTTAAGGGAATACTTTTCCAAAAGCCAAAACTGCCGCACCATGACCGAAAAACTCTTGCATTTCATCTGGCGGTTCCAGTACTTCAACCGCCAGGCGCTTGCCACCACGCTTGACGAGCCCATCGAGATCATTCATCCGGGGCAACACAACCACCACCAGGGGCCAGACTTCTTGCAGGCACGTGTCCGCATCGGTACTACTTTGCTGGCAGGATCGGTGGAACTGCACCTGCGCACTTCCGACTGGAATCGGCACCAGCACAGCGGCGACCCCAATTACCACAATGTTGTTTTGCATGTAGTATATGAGCACGATGGCGGTACTAGCGATCTTCCGGTACTGGAACTCCAACCGCGGATATCAGGTTTGCTGTTGGAGCATTACCAGCAACTAATGCAGTCAAATGCATTCATACCCTGCGGTAGCGGTATCAACCAGGTGCCAAAGCTAACCCTTGAAGCCTGGAAAGAGCGCTTACTTGCAGAAAGACTGCAGCGCAAGGCAGGTCAACTGGCAAAGCCGGTAAGCAATAACCAGCTCCACTGGGATGAAGGTTTTTGGCACCTGCTGGCCCGCAGCTTTGGAGCCCGCACCAACGCGGAAGCCTTTGAAGCTATTGCCCGTTCCCTTCCTTTGAAAATACTGGCCCGCCACAGCAACAGTATTCACCAGTTGGAGGCTATGTTGCTGGGGCAGGCACGCCTGCTTGACTATGATTACACGGACGATTACCCCCGAATGCTGCAACGCGAGTACCGCTTTCTCCAACAGAAATGGAATGTAAAGCCCATCAGCCTGCCCGTTCATTTTCTGCGGATGCGGCCATCCAATTTCCCTACCATACGCCTGGCCCAATTGGCGGCCCTGGTACAGCAATCGGCACACTTGTTTTCAAAAGTTATCGCTACCACAGATGTAAAAAGCATGGAGCAGCTTTTCCAGGCAACGGCAAACGATTACTGGCACTATCATTACCGCTTCGACGAAACCACACCATTCCAGCCCAAGCGCATTGGGGAAGATATGATCCACCACCTGCTCATCAACGTGGTGTCGCCGGTGCTATTTGCCTATGGCAGTTACCACAAAAATGCAGCGTATACCCAGAGGGCCGTTGATATCCTGGAGCATTTACCTGCAGAAAACAATGCGATAACCCGGGGCTTTCGGGCTTTAGCAATCAGGGCGGCACATGCAGCCGACGCTCAGGCTTTACTGGAGTTGCGCAATAATTATTGCAACGAACGGCGCTGCCTCGAATGTGGGGTAGGCAATAGCCTGTTGAAAAAGGCCCTGGCCATTGCAACGCATTGATGCAAGTACAAGGGACATAAAAAATGCTGTTCCTGCAGGGAACAGCATTTTTTATGATGCGGCATACAGGTTAATCCTGCCACGCACCCCAGTCAACAGTTACCGCTATATCAGGATGAATACTTTGCGCAACGGGACAGGTATGTGCCGTGTTTTTCAAAATCGTCTTGTCTTTGGCATCCAGGTGCTGCAGGTGCTCAGGAATATGAAACCAGATATTGATGGCGCCAACCCTGCGGGGATCGGCCTTCATGATTTTTTCAACTTCTGTTTTGGTGCCGTTAAGCTCGATACCCATGGTACGGGCTTTGATGCCCATAACCGTCAACATGCAGGTGGCCAGCGATGTAGCCATAAGGTCGGTGGGAGAGAAGCGTTCGCCTTTTCCGTTGTTGTCGGTAGGTGCATCGGTTTCAATTGCCGATGAAGATTGCAGGTGGGTACAGGTGGTGCGCAGGTCGCCTTCGTAAACAACTACTGAGGTCATAATACTATTTTCGCCGTAATTTACGTTCATCTAGACACATACCTTTTACGTGAAAAAATATATCATCCTTACAGCACTGGCTTTTGTTTGTTTGGGCTCTATGGCGCAGCAGAGAGGGGGTACCGACCGCCGCGATGCCAAGGCGATGAAGAAAGAAGAAAAGCGGCAACGTACCAATGCCATCATCAAGCAGGAAGAAGAAGGGGTGCTTTCGTACAATAAGCATAATGCTTTTGGCATCGAGCTGCGGTCGAATGGTTATGGCATCTTCCTGGAAAAAGGAAAAATGGTGTCGCCGCGCTGGGCAAATATCTATACCCTGGAACTTACCGAGATCCTGCACCAAAAGGAAGAACGCAGTTCGAGTGCACAGGGCTTCCTGCTCGGCAACTCATTTAAATATGGTAAAATCAACAATTTTTACCAGGCTAAGCTTGGCTTCGGCCGGCAGTATATTTTTGGCCAGAAAGGCAACAAGAACGGTATTGCGGTAATCGGCACTGCGCAGGGCGGTCTTTCCATAGGGCTTGAAAAGCCTTACTACCTGCAGGTAAATGACGACGGCGATGACCGTGATATCAAGTATACACCGGAGGATAGCGCTCTTTTTGTTAGCGGTAATATCATAGGTTCTTCCGGCTTTACCCGTGGGTGGAGTGAAGTGAAGGTCCGCCCGGGCCTTTTTGCCAAAACAAGCCTGCGCTTTGATTTTGGTGCGTATAACGAAAGCATTACTGCCATCGAGATTGGTATCTCTGCCGAAGCTTATGCAAAGGCAGTACAGCAGATGCTGTTCAGCGACCCCAAGCGCTTCTTTGCCCAGTTGCATGTGGCGGTGGTGTTTGGAAGCCGCAAGTAGCACCGAAGATGGGCCAGGTTTTTAAATGATCAAAAAAAGATAACCTCTTCGTAATGCCGCACAGCTTTGTGCGGCATTTTGTTTTTTACAAATGGAAATTGAAAATGTGGTAACTGCCAACACTTGCCTTTGTTTTTTAGCTGGCAGCCAGAATCGCCCGGGCCAGCACCGGCCTTTCCGTGAAAAGTTATAATCCCATTAGCCAATCAAAACACAACCATTTTGCGTTGCATCCTGTTGTACCTTTGGCCCGGCCAAAAGTGCTGCATTGCCTTGCAGGCTTGGTGGCCGGATAACACAATTTTACACCGATGATTGAATTACCGGTAGTGGCGGCAGAACCGCAGGAATCCAAAATTAAAAAGCCCGATTGGTTACGTGTAAAACTGCCCATCGGCGAAAGCTATAAACATGTTCGAGGCCTGGTGGACCAGCATAAGCTCCACACCATTTGCGAAAGTGGCAACTGTCCCAATATGGGTGAGTGCTGGGGGGCCGGCACAGCTACCTTTATGATCCTGGGCAATGTGTGTACCCGCAGTTGCGGCTTCTGTGCCGTAGCCACGGGTCGCCCCGATGCCGTGGATTGGGACGAACCCCAGCGTGTGGCTGAAGCCATCCACCTGATGAAGGTAAAACACGCCGTTATTACCTCTGTAGACCGCGACGAACTAAAGGACGGCGGTTCCATCATTTGGCACAACACCATCAAGGCCGTAAAGCAGCTCAACCCCGATACCACACTGGAAACCCTGATCCCGGATTTCAAAGGCAAACAGGAAGATATCCAGCGCGTGATAGATGCACATCCTGAGGTGGTATCGCACAATATCGAAACGGTAGAACGCCTGACCCGCCAGGTGCGTATCCAGGCAAAGTACTGGCGTAGCATGGAAGTGATTTCCATCCTGAAGCAAGGTGGCATGCGAACCAAAAGTGGTATCATGATGGGCCTGGGTGAAGCCAAGGAAGAAGTTTTTCAAACCCTCCGCGACCTGCACAATGCCGGTTGTGATGTAGTTACCATCGGGCAATACCTGCAGCCTTCCAAGAAGCACCTGCCGGTTCAGCGTTTCGTACATCCTGATGAATTTGCGGAATACCGCGAGTTTGGTTATAGCCTGGGAATCGATTATGTGGAGAGTGGGCCCCTTGTGCGTTCCAGCTACCACAGCGAGCGCCATGTTATTCCTGGTTATGGCAAGGCCAAATGGGAAGCAGAAAAAGCCAACATGATTGCATAAAAGAAAACCCCGCCAGCGTTGCGGGGTTTTCTTTTATGCTGCAGGCAGGTTTAACCCGGTATAACAATCTGCAAGACTGAGCTCAAGGTCAATGGAATGGAGCCGAAACCTGTCTGCAGCTTCTTTATACTCCACCATGGTCCAGGAACCATTGTCGTTGCGGGAATATACCAGCACATGTTGCTTGCGCGAATCGACCAATACATACTCCTGGAGAGACTGGAAATAACGATACAAATCAAACTTCAGCCCCTTGTCATAATCGGCAGTGCCTTCAGAAAGAATTTCAACCAGGATGGTGGGATTGGTAACCGTATCAAAAGTATCGGTTCGGAAAACGGGGTCACCACAAATCACCATAATATCGGGGTAGGTATAAAAAGAATGTCCAGGTACCTGCATGCGGAGATTGCAGCCAAATGACCGGCAACTTTTACCTTTTAGGTGGTTGCCGATGGAAAGACGCAAATTGTCTTCAATTACATTATGCTCATAGGAAGCGCCTGCCATGGCGTATATCTCACCATTATAGAAAAAGTGCTTCTCACTGCTTTTCCTTTCCAGGGCCAGGTATTCAACTTCTGAAAAAACCTTTATTGCTGGCCTTCCCATTCCTTAAAATTAATACAGGCTTTGATCTTTTCTTCCAAAAAATAAAACCCGGAGCCAAGCTCCGGGTTAAAATGAGTTGCTTAAAATGGTACTGTGCAGCTTCAGGTTTGAGCTGGTATAAAAAGTAATGGACATAGAAGTAAAACATGGTACACCTGTATATTACGTCCTAACTTATCCTTCACAAACCCTGCGCACTTCAGGTTCAGCTTTCCCAAACCAGCGCACTGGCGCCCAGGATAGCAGCATCCGCCTCAGGCAGTTCGCTAAAGATCAGTTGCACCTTGTTTTGGAAAATGGGCAAAAGGTTCTTTTCCATGTGCTCACGGGTGGGTTTCATAATCAGGTCCCCGGCCTTGATCACACCACCAAAAAGGATGATGGCCTGGGGAGAGGAGAACATTACAAAATTGGCCAGGGCCTCACCCAGGATTTGACCGGTAAAGCGGTATACTTCCTGGGCAATTTTATCGCCTGCTTTCGCACAGTCAAATACCACTTTGGAGTTGATCTTTTCCGGGTCATAATTCCGAAGGGTGCTGGGCTCCTGGCTCCCGTCCAGCAGTTCTTTTGCCGTAAAGGCAATACCGGTAGCGGAGGCATAAGCTTCCAGTGAGCCTGGAATGTCTGTGGACCAATGAGGTCTTCCACCCGGGCGGATTACGGTATGTCCCAGTTCGCCGGCAAAGCCATCGTGGCCAACAATCAGCTGCCCGTTGGCAACAATGCCGCTGCCTACGCCGGTACCCAATGTAATCATAATAAAGTCGCGCATGCCCCTGGCTGCACCGTACATCATTTCACCAACAGCCGCCGCATTGGCATCGTTGGTAAGCTTGCAAGAAAGGCCGAATTTATCGGTTACCATTTGCGCGATGGGCACAATACCGCGCCAGTGCAGGTTGGGCGCATATTCAATTGTGCCGGTGTAGATATTGCCATTGGGCGCACCCATGCCAATACCCTTAATGTTTTCAATACCCACAGCATCGAGGGCAGGCTTCAATGCCTCGTGCAGCGCAATGACATAATCTTCAATTTTTTCGTACTTGTTGGTGGGCAGGTCGCCTTTGTGTGAAATTTCACCGCGGTGGTTTACAATCCCATACTTGGTATTGGTACCGCCTATGTCCACACCTAAGGCATACTGTTGTGTTCTGTCGAGCATTATTGTTTCAGTGGTTTGAGTTTTATGGCTATTTAGAAGTCCAGAGCTGATTGTTCAAAGTCGTGCAAACTATTCCGACTTTGAACAATCAACTTAGAGCATTCAAATTATCTAGTGACCTCCGGCTACCTGCTGGTCTACATCCAATCCCTGTGCTTTGAGCACCGACTTGGTTTTCAGGGTATGCCAGGCCAGGTAGGCAAAGCAGGCCAGGGGCACAAGATAGGAAAGGTGGGTATATGGCCCGGTAGTGATGCCATTTACTTCTGTGCCCCGGTCCAGGTCAATGATGGCACCTTGCGAAGGCGGAATGATGGCACCGCCCAGGATCATGGTAATGAGGAATGCAGAGGCCTGGCTGGTGTATTTACCCAAACCGGTAATGGCCAGTGCAAAGATGCAGGGCCACATTACCGAGCAGCAAAGGCCGGTGGCAATGATGGCATAGTTAGCGGTCATGCCGGTAGTAAGCAGGGATACCAGGATAAAGAGTACACCCAACACAGAAACCGAAAGCAACAGTTTGATGGGGCGCTCCTGTGCATACAGGTTGGCGGCAATCAGGAACAGGATGAAAATAGGGTAGTATTTATAATCGCCGATCGGGCTGCCTTTCACCAGGTTGGCCAGAACGATTACTGCAAAAGCAATAAAGGGTACAATAATGGTGAGCAGCTGTTTTGTTTTCTTGTTTACATTAAAAACCGAGATGGCACCGGTCCAACGGCCAATCATCAGGCTGCCCCAGTACAAAGCTATCAGGTGCGACATCTGGCTTTCATCAAAACCTCCGAACTCAGTACGCTTCAGCAGGGCGCCGAAGTTATTGTCCACGGTTACTTCCACACCTACATATATAAAGATGGCTACCATGCCCAGCACCAGTTGGGGATAAGACATCGCACCCCAGCCAACCGGGTTCTTTTTAGCGGCGACCATACTGCCAAAGAGCAGGGCAAGGATCACCAGCAGGCTGCCTACAATAATATAGGCCTTTGGCACCCCGGTGTTCTCGTGGATGGCTTCCGCAAAAAGTACAGGCAGGAACACTACGCCAATTATCAGCAGGGTGCGCAAAGCTTTAGGGCTGCGCTCCAGTTTTTCGTTTGTTGTTGTTTTGGGCAACTTGGCCACACTAAAAACGATGGCAGCAAAAATGAACAGCCCGGAAAGAAAGAAATACAATACCTGGATTCTGCTCACATCTGCTTTTACATTGGTGGCATTGGCCGCACCAAACAGCAGGAAGGATACAATGAGTGGTCCGAGCAGGGTACCAAAAGAGTTGACACCACCAGCCATATTGAGGCGGTGGGCGCCTGTTTCGGGCGAGCCAAGTGAAGCAGCAAAAGGCTGGGCCGATGTTTGTTGCAGGGAAAAGCCCAGTGCAATGATAAAGAAGGCTACCAGGATCATGGGGAAGGTAGCATTCCCCGAACCACTGATGAATGCAAGTGCCAGTGAGCCTACCATGGAAATCAACAGGCCATAGATGATGCCTTTTTTATAACCAATCTTATTTAGGATATCCGTTCCCGAGAGATAGGAGGCCAGGTATAAAGCAAGTGATCCGTAAAAATATGCACCATAGAAAGCGGAACCTACCAGCTGCGATTGTATCTGGTCGAGCTGGAAATATTCCTTACAAAATGGAATAAAGATGCTGTTGGAGGCTGCTACAAAACCCCAGAAAAAGAACACAGAGATAAGGGTGCCAAACTGGCTCCAGTTGGTTGCCGGAGCGGTTGCGGCCAGGGTTGCGGTTTCAGAATGGTCAAAATTCATGTCAACACCGCCGTGGGGGTTCACATGTTCATTGGCGTCAGCCTTCGTGGTTTGCGACATGAAACTAGGTTTGGTGAAATATCGGAAAATAATCCGTCCAAAATAAAAACATTTTATGCGGTCAAAAATCTACCTTAAATAAAAAAGAGTTTGCCCTTGCCGGTACATACGATTGCAAACCTGTTCTTTATAGTATTTAATTGTTACTTATCTTGACGCCGGACGAACAAAACAGTATGGAAATTATCCACGTAACAGCAGAATGTTACCCCGTGGCAAAGGCAGGCGGATTAGGTGATGTGGCGGGGGCATTACCCAAATATCAATGTGCTTTGGGGCATACCGCCAAGGTGGTAATGCCCATGTACCGAACCAGGTTTTTATACGACAATGAATGGGAACTGGTACATGAAGGCGGACAGTGCCTGGGCCAACAGTGGTTTCATTACAGCATCATTCGCGAGAAAACCAATAAGCTGGGTTTCGATCTCTACCTGGTAGATATCAATGGCTTGTTGGACCGCGAGAAAGTGTATGGCTATGATGATGACATCGAGAGGTTCTTAGGCTTTCAGCTTGCTGTTTGCGACTGGCTGGTGCAATGGACCAATCTTCCCGATGTGGTACACTGCCACGACCACCATACCGGGCTGATTCCTTTCCTGATGAAGCATACCTATGCGTTTAACAGGATGGCTGCTACGCCTTCTATATTCACCATACACAATGCCGAGTACCAGGGTTGGATCGGTTGGGACAAAGCTTACCTGCTGCCTGCCTACGATACCTGGAAGAGCGGGTTGCTGGAATGGAACGGCACCATCAACTCACTGGCTTCGGCCATCAAATGCGCATGGAAGGTAAATACCGTTAGCCCTTCTTATATGGAGGAACTGCGGTACAAAGCTGCAGGGCTTGAGCCCTTGTTTGAATACGAGAAAGGTAAGTGCAGTGGTATCTTAAATGGCATCGATACACAAGTGTGGGATCCAATGACAGACCCGCTGCTCCACAAAAATTTTGATGGACAAACTGCCAAAGAAGGCAAGCGCAAAAACAAGAAGGAAGTTTGCCAGCGCTTTGGCATGGATCCCGAAAAGCCTTTGGTTGTATTTATCGGCAGGCTGGTAGGGGAGAAGGCCGCCGACCTCCTGCCCGACGCCATCCGCAACTCCATTTACCAGCACCATGCCGGCGCTTCTTTTTTGATCCTTGGTTCCGGTGAGCCTGTAGTTGAAAATCGACTGAATTTATTGAAAGAGCAATTCAGCGGTTTTGTCAATACATTTATCGGGTACAACGAGGCACTGGCGCACCAGATGTATGCCGGTGCCGATTTTTTATTGATGCCCAGCCGTGTTGAACCCTGTGGGCTCAACCAGTTGTACTCGCTTCGTTATGGTACCGTGCCCATTGTGCGCAGTACCGGCGGACTGCGCGATACCGTTAAAGATTTTGGGGAATGGCAGGGTTATGGTATCCGTTTCGACCAGGCCAGTGTGGAGGACATCGTGTTTTCGCTACAGCGGGCACTTGAATTGTATTACCAGAAACCAGACCTGTTTCAATGGATGCGTAGTTATATGATGCAGATTGACCATTCCTGGGAAAAATCGGCGCTTGACTATATCGCTCTTTACCAATCAACCCAATTATCAGTATAAAACCCTGTTGATATGAATAATGAAATTCTGTCCGTGATTTTGGGAGGAGGTGCGGGCACCCGTCTGTTTCCGCTGACGGCCACCCGATCCAAACCAGCCGTACCCATCGCCGGCAAGTATCGGCTTGTTGACATTCCCATTTCCAATTGCCTCAACTCCGATATCGGACGGATGTTTGTGCTGACCATGTACAATTCGGCTTCGCTGAACCGGCACATTAAAAACACTTACCATTTTAGTCCCTTCTCTTCCGCATTTGTAGACATTCTTGCTGCCGAGCAAACCCCCGACAACCCAGCATGGTTCCAAGGTACCGCCGATGCGGTACGTCAGTGCTTGCGCCACATCGAGCCATTCGACAGCGATTATATCCTCATTCTTTCAGGCGACCAGTTGTACCAGATCGATTTCCAGGAAATGCTGGACAGCCATAAAGCCAACGGTGCCGATATTACAATTGCTACCATCCCGGTGGCGCAGAAGGAAGCTTCTGAATTTGGTATCCTGAAAACAGAAAACAATATCATCACTGCCTTCACCGAGAAGCCCAAAACCGGCCTTGAAGACTGGGTAAGTGATACCGGTTCCGAAATGCAGGCCTTGGGAAAAGTGTACCTGGCCTCTATGGGTATTTATATCTTCAACCGCCAGCTGCTGTTCGACCTGCTGCTGCACGAGAAAAAAGACTCCGCAGACTTTGGCAAGGAGATCATCCCGCAATCTATTGGTAAATACAAAGTAGCTTCCTACCAGTACGAAGGGTATTGGGAAGACATCGGTAATATTGCCGCCTTCTTTGATGCCAACCTGGCACTGACCAAGGACCTGCCCGAGTTCAACCTATTTGATAATACCAAGGCCATTTATACCCGCCCTCGTCTTTTGCCACCGGCAAAGATCAGCGGTACCACGCTTGACCATACCATCATTGCGGAAGCCAGTATCATCAACGCATCCAAGATCGAATCTTCGGTTATTGGTATACGTTCACGTATTGGCTATGGCACCACCATGGTGCATACCTACCTGATGGGTAACGATTTTTTTGAAACCCTCGACCAGATTGAAGATGCCAAGCAAAATGGTACGCCTTTGCTGGGTATCGGAGCCCGCTGCTATATCGAGCGGGCCATCATCGACAAGGATTGCCGCATAGGTGATGATGTAAAAATCATTGGTGGTAAACACCTCGCCGATGCCGATACACCACTTTATACGATTAAAGAAGGTATTGTAGTGGTGAAGAAAGGATCCATCCTACCCAATGGGTTTACCATTGGCTAATAGATTTCGGATTTATGATTTTGGATTTCGGTAAAAAGTAAAAAATTGCAACCTACTGGAATTTAGAAAATAAACAAACCATTGAACGTCCAGCTCAATCCTTATTGAGCTGGACGTTTTCTTTTGTGCTGATGCCTCCACTTATTTTCTAAAGTTTATTTTGTTGGGGTACCACCGCACTACATCTATTGTGTAGATAAAACACACTATCTTCAACCCCTTAAAATTTGCGATTGCTATGCCGCAACAAGCCAGCATCCACAACAAGCCACCTTTAAGTTTTTGGCAGATCTTCAACATGAGTTTTGGGTTTTTCGGAATCCAGTTTGGTTGGGATTTGCAGCGGGCCAATATGGGTCCCATTTACGAGTTTTTAAAAGCTTCTCCCGAAGAAATACCCCTGTTGTTTTTAGCCGCACCGCTTACCGGTCTGCTGGTACAGCCCATCATCGGTTACCTGAGCGACCGTACCTGGCATCCCTGGTGGGGCAGGAGGCGCCCCTACTTCTTTATCGGTGCGGTATTGAGCACCATTTGTTTGTTCCTGATGCCCAACAGCAGCGCGCTTTGGATGGCCGCCGGGCTATTGTGGATACTGGACACCGCGGGCAATATTGCCATGGAACCCTTCCGTGCCTTTGTTGCCGACAAGCTCCCCGATAGCCAAAGCACCCGTGGTTTTGCCATGCAAAGTTTCCTGATCGGGTTGGGTGGCAGTATTGCTTCTGCCTTGCCCTGGATCTTGTCCAACTTCTTCAACGTGTCGCGCGATTCCTCGGATGGAAATATACCCGACTCGGTAAAGTTTGCCTTTTACCTGGGTGGTACCATTTTCTTCCTGTCCATCATGTACACCATATTCACCACAAAGGAGTACCCACCCACCGGTGAGGAAGAAAAGGAAACAGGTAGCGGGTTTGCGCATGGGGTAAAAGAAATCACCCATTCCATCCGCAATATGCCGCGCAGGATGAAGCAACTGGCCATCGTGCAGTTTTTTACCTGGCCGGGCTTGTTCCTGATGTGGTTTTATTACAGCACGGCCGTTGCCCGCAACATCTTTGGCGCCACCAGCGAAAAAGATCCCCTGTATACACAGGGTGTTGAATTTGCCGGTCTCACCCTTTCTTATTACAGCGTTATCACTTTTCTTTTTGCCTTGTTGTTGCCTGGCATCGCCAACCGGCTTGGACGAAAACTGACCCACTCCCTCTGTCTATTGGTTGGTGCCGCTGGTTTAATTGGGGTTGGCTTTGTGACCGACAAGAGCTATCTCTACCTCTGCATGACGGGTGTAGGTATTGCCTGGAGCAGTATTCTTTCCATGCCCTACGCCATGCTTGCCGGCAGCCTCCCAGCCAAAAAAGTGGGCATCTACATGGGCATTTTCAACTTCTTTATCGTACTGCCCGAAATCATCGCCTCGCTGTTCTTTGGCTGGATCATGGAACACCTGCTGGATAATAACCGGATGCTGGCCGTGCAAATTGGTGGCGGCCTGATGATCCTTGCCGGTATCATCTGCTACCTGATAGTAGACGAGCGGAAAACAAAAGCCTCCCAACAGGAAATCGACGAATTGAAACTGGAAGAACAAAGACCCATATGACCATGATGAACAATGTACGCGGCATCCTGCTTGGACTGCTGCTCCTGGCAGTTTGTACTGCAACAGCACAAACCAAAGTTTACCCTACTCATTGGTGGATAGGTATGAAAAATCCTGCGCTTCAGCTGATGGTGTATGCACCCAATGCAGGTAAGGCTCAATACACTTTGAATTACCCTGGCGTAAAACTGGTAAAAGTGCACAAAGCCGAGAGTCCCAATTATGCATTTCTCGACCTGCAGGTAACCGCTGGCGCCAAGCCGGGAACGGTTAAAATTGCCATGCGCAATGGTGCCGGGCAGCAAACCATCAATTACCAGCTCAAATCCCGAAGGGCTGGCAATGGTACTGCCTTTGCTACCGGTGTGCGCCAGCAGGATCTTATTTACCTGCTGATGCCGGACCGCTTTGCCAACGGAGATCCTGCCAATGATGCCTATGCTGATATGCTGGATCCCCAGGCCGACCGGAACAATCCCTATCTGCGTCATGGCGGTGATATCCAGGGCGTCATCCAGCACCTCGACTACCTTAAGGAACTGGGTGTAACTGCCCTGTGGATGACCCCGGTTACCGAGAACAATACAAAACAAACCAATGAAGGCGGCACCCAGCGTAGTTCCTACCATGGGTATCATTTTACCAACCATTTTGCAGTGGACAAAAGGTTTGGTGGCGACAGTGCGTACAAGCGCTTGAGCGATGAAATGCACAAACGCGGCATGAAGCTGGTGCACGATGCCGTGTACAACCACATCGGGCAGGACAACTTTACGTTTACGGATATGCCCATGAAAGATTGGGTAAACCAGTGGAGCCCTTTTCAGCAAACCTCTTACCGCGATCAGCCTTTGTTTGATCCCCATGCTTCGGCTATCGACCAAAAGGTTTCCGAGGCGGGTTGGTTTACTCCCTTCCTGCCCGACCTGAACCAGCGCAATCCGTACGTGGCCAATTACCTGGTACAGTACCTGATCTGGAACACGGAAGAATACGGCCTTGATGGCTGGCGGGTAGATACCTATTTTTACAACGATCCGGAGTTCCTCAACCGGACCAACCGCGACCTGTTGCGGGAATTTCCAAAGCTCACCGTTTTTGGGGAAACCCTTGTGGAAAGCCCTGTTTCGGCAGCTTATTTCGGTGCCAACAATTTCAATGTGCCCTTTAAGCACAATGTTATGGGCATTACCGACAAGCCCCTGATGACGGTAATGGTGCAGGCCGCCAACGAGCCCTTTGGGTGGAGCGAAGGCGTGAACCGGTTGTACAATACCCTTGCACAGGATTTCATGTACCAGGATCCTACCCGAAACTGCATCTTCCTCGACAACCATGACCTCGACCGGGTGTACTCGCTGGTAGGTGAGGACATTGCCAAGTACAAAATGGTGCTGAACTGGCTGCTCACCCTGCGTGGCATCCCGCAATTGTATTACGGTACGGAGATCCTCATGAAAAATTTTAAAAATCCTTCTGATGCCGAAGTTCGCCGCGATTTCCCCGGAGGCTTTAAGGGCGACAAGGACAACAAGTTTACCGAGGCCGGCCGCAACAAGCAGGAAAATGATGCTTTTCGCTTTGTGTCTACCCTGGCTAAGTTCAGGCAGCGTTCAGATGCCATTGGTGCAGGCAAACTGATGCAATTCCTTCCCGACAATGGTTTGTACACGTATTTCCGGTACAGCCCCAAGCAAACAGTTATGGTGATCAGCCATACCGGTAAGGCCGATATGCAGGTAAAGATGGACCGCTTTGCAGAACGCACCAAAGGGTTTACCCAAATGCGGGATGTTCAGTCGGGACTTGTGAAACCCCTTGCTGATTTCACCATCCGGCCAAAGGAAAGTTTTGTTTACGAGTTTTTACCTTGATTAAATTTCCTATAGGCAAGCACCCTTAACCGGGTGCTTTTTTTTGCCCGGCTAAGTTTGGAATGGCACCTGCCCATATCTTTAGCAAAACAACCCTGGCTGCATGAAATTATGGCTTCGTCTCTGCATGGCTGCTTTCCTCGTTCCCGGTACGATGTATGCGCAAAAAGAAAACAGTAAAACCGTTACTACCAATCCTGTATTCCCCGGTTGGTATGCCGATCCGGAAGCAACCATCATCAATAAACAGTTTTGGATATATCCTACCTACTCGGCACCCTATGGCAAGCAGGTGTTCATGGATGCTTTTTCGTCCCCCGACCTGGTGAATTGGACAAAACACAGCCGCATCATTGATACCGCTGCTGTTAAATGGGCCAATAAGGCCATGTGGGCGCCGGCCATTTTGCAAAAAGGTGGCAAGTACTACCTGTTCTTTGGTGCCAACGATGTGCACGAAGGAGAGATTGGAGGTATTGGGGTTGCAGTGGCCGATAAGCCTGAAGGACCTTTCCGCGACCTGTTGGGCAAGCCGCTGATTGGCACCATCCACAATGGCGCCCAGCCTATAGACCAGTACGTGTTCCAGGATAAAGGACAGTATTATATGATCTATGGCGGGTGGGGGCATTGCAATATGGTAAAACTAAAGGCTGATTTTACCGGCTTGGAACCATGGGAGGATGGTAGTACCTATAAAGAGATCACACCTAAAGGATATGTTGAAGGCCCCATCATGTTTACCCGGAAGGGCAAATACTACTTTATGTGGTCGGAAGGTGGATGGACCGGCCCCAATTACAAGGTAGCCTATGCTGTTGCAGACAGCCCGATGGGCCCTTTTGAACGCATCGGTACCATATTGCAGCAGGATCCTAAAGTGGCAACAGGAGCGGGGCACCACTCGGTAGTACAAATCCCGGGTAAAGATGAATGGTACATTGTGTATCACCGCAGGCCTTTGGGCGAAACAGACGCCAACTACCGGGTTACCTGTATCGACCCTATGTACTTTAACGCAGATGGAACCATCAAACCCGTTCATATCTCGAATGGCGGTTTGCGACCGGTGAAGTTGAAATAAAAACCGTGGTCTGCACAAACAGGCCGTTCTGTAATCATGAAAAAAGCTTCAGGAGCAACATGAAGCTTTTTTCATTAAAATTTTGCCCCGTCTCAAAATAAGGACTTACAAATACCCTATTTAATAATTGTTCATTCATATCCAGGCTATTCACCTGCAGAGTACAATTATTATGAAAATTGGTATAGTTTTGAACCAATATGTTTTCTTATGGCACACCGCAAAACACCGGCACCGATGGGGAAGAAGCAGGATAGGGAAGTGGCTATAGCGCTTCCCAAAAAAACTGATTCGATGGCGCAAACAGCTGCAGCTGATGATACTGGCAGGCCCGTACACGAATGGACTGGTATGGAAAAAATTAGCAAAGTGCGCCAGGGCATGACCCGCAAGGACCTGGAGGATGTAAAGGAAAGCTTCGGCTTGGATTATGAAACTTTGGCAAAAGTGCTGTCGGTTGCAAAAGCCACATTGTTTAATAAAAAAGGAGCAGAAAAGTTTAACCCGTCCCTGAGCGAAAAAATCTTTGTACTGGCAGATCTTTATTCCTACGGTTTGTCGGTGTTTGGGGAGAAGGAACGATTTAACAGCTGGCTGGAAAAAGAAAACAGGGCACTCGGTTATGCTCGGCCACTGGAACTGCTGGATACCATGATTGGTGTAGACGAAGTAAAAAATATGATTGGCCGGATCGAACACGGCATTTACGCCTGATATGATTTTGTACCGGCTTGCAGCCCTTAAATATGCACAGGATTTAACCGGCGAAGGATCGCGGCTTTACGGTGGCCGCTGGAACCTGCCCGGAACGCCTTGCATTTATACAGCAGAAAACCGTGCGCTTGCTGTACTGGAATATTCAGTGAACGTAGACCTGCACCTGATTCCCAGAACCCTCCAGATCATTCAATTGCAAGTTCCGGACGATTCCATAACTATTTGCAATATTCCCGATCTGCCGGGCAACTGGAAAGATGTTCCGGCTCCAGCACACACCCAACGTTTTGGTTCCCGTTTACTTCAGGCTAAAGAAACCTTGATGATTAAAGTTCCATCTACAGTGGTTCCGCAAGAGTTTAATTTCCTAATCAATCCATTGCACCCAGGTATGCAGCAGGTAAGGGTTTTAGCTATCGAAGATTTCGTTTATGATCCAAGAATCAAGCAATAAGGGAAGAGGAAAAAACCCTATTTAACATAATATAAATTATAGGAAGAAAAAATAAACATCGAAGGAAGCGCAGGTTTTTACATCCAATTGTTTGCCCTTACTTTATAATCCTTTTCATATTAGCATAATGACCTTATCATTTTTAGGAACCAAAAAGTTTGAGTTTTGCTAAGCGCTCCTATCAAAAGCACTTTTTCATTTTAAATCAGTTGGGTTCATCATTACATTTTAGTTGGAAGACCAAATCATAAGTTCTTTACAGCCTGCCACACTTGTTCGCCATCCTGCATTTTGGCCCCCAGATCACCCCGGAGCATTTTTAATCCCAGGCGTTCCCGGTCTATATCTGTGCGGGTACGAAACCCCAACCTGCTTAGCAACCTTATGGGCGGGCACCAGCCTTGGATGGCATTTTGCGCCAGCAATAAACTGACAGCTGCTGGCAGGATCAGCCATTTTCTGCTCACCGTCAGGCCCAGCACGATGCCTGTAAGTGCCAGTGTCGCAGCATTCAACGCCAGCGCTTTTTCCAGATTCCAACTGCCTTCCAGTTCGGCCAATCGCTGATTAATCCGATGTGGATTGTTAGCGGCAAGCTTCAGCTGCCGGTAAGTTTCCTGGTCTGCCGGCTTGTCGATCCCACCATCAGCCTGGCTTATTCTTGCGTCCATTTTTGGCTGGTTCATAAGCACATTTTTGTTGGCTTTACCAGCAAAAGATCAGCCACACAAAAAAGCCGGAACCCAAGGGCGCCGGCATTTTAACTATAACCTATATCCAATTAATAAAGCATACGAACCTTGATGGTCTGGGCCACTTCATCCAGCAAGTTTTTGGCCTGAGCGGATAGTTTCTTATCTACATCCACCACCACGTATCCAATCTGGTCGTTGGTTTTCAGGTACTGACCCAAGATGTTGATGTTGTTCTTCGACAGTTGTCCGTTAATTTCCGACAATACGCCGGGTACATTGCGGTGAATGTGCAGGATGCGGTGTGCGCCTTCCTGTGGCGGCAGCGAAAGGCCTGGAATAGTATGCGAACCCCAGGTAACGCCCTTTTCCAAAAAATTGAGCAGCTTATTGCTTACATCATCACCTATATTTTGCTGGGCTTCTTCTGTTGAGCCGCCAATATGTGGCGTGAGCAGTACGTTGGGTAATCCCTGCAGGGGCGAGGAAAAGATATCGCCGTTCTTTTCTGGCTCTACCGGGAAAACATCCACGGCAGCACCGCGCAATTGCCCCGATTTCAATGTAGCTGCAAGGGCATCCAGGTCCATCACCTCTCCCCTTGCGTAGTTGATCACAATGGCGCCCGACTTCACATATTGCAGGTTCTCGGCATTGATCAGGTTTTTGGTTTGTGCGGTCTCCGGTACATGCAGCGTGATTACGTCTGCATTGCTCATCAGGTCTTTCAGGGTTTTGCTGTCGGTAGCGTTACCCATGGGCAGCTTGGTTTCGATGTCGTAAAAAATTACTTTCATCCCCAATGCCTCGGCCAGTACGCTTACCTGCGCACCTATATTACCATACCCGATGATACCCAAAGTTTTACCGCGCAGCTCGTTGCTGCCGCTGGCGTCCTTCATCCAGCCGCCTTTGTGAGCGGCACTATTTTTATCAATGATTTTACGAATGAGCATGATGGATGCACCAATCACAAGTTCGGCTACCGAACGGGTGTTGGAATATGGTGCATTGAATACTGCTACTCCACACTGGGTAGCGGCGGCCAAGTCTACCTGGTTGGTGCCGATGCAGAAACAACCAATTGCCTGCAACTTGTCGGCAGCCTTCAGCACACTGGCGGTAACATTTGTTTTAGATCGGATACCCAGGATGTGCACGCCCTTGATCTTTTCAATGAGGTCTTCTTCAGAAAGGGCCTTGGTTAAACGCTCCACATTGGCGTAACCATTGCTGGTAAACTTTTCTACGGCTTTCTGGCTGATATTTTCCAGGAGCAGGATCTTGACTTTTGCCCGCGGGTATGAGGTCTTGGTGGTCTCCATGGTTCAAATATCCGTAATAATCCGGCTCATTCTTTGAATTTTGTTTAAAGAATGAGGAACTTGTTTTTGTATTGTTTACCAAAATGCTTCCTACGGCCCTTTACATTTGCAAAAATTCGGCACGTGAGACTATATATTTTTTTGATGGCTGCAGCATTGGCTGGTGTGGGCTGCGGCGAAGGATCGGCCAATAAATCCAGAAAGCAAAAGACCCCTCAGGAATATGCTCCCAAACTTCCAAAGCTTACGGCACTGGAGCAAAAGCGATATCACGATGCATTTGCAGCCTACCTCCAACCCTTGGTGCGTTCCGGTTTCAATGGCGGCATCCTGATTGCAAAAAACGGAACGGTAGTTTACGAGCACTATACCGGCTGGGCCAACCACCAGAAAGGGGATTCTATCAATGCGGAAACGCCCATGCAGATCGCTTCCACCACAAAGACCTTTACCGGTGGTGCCATCCTGCAACTGGTGCAGGAAAACAAGCTGCAACTTTCCGACTCACTTGGCAAGTTCTTCCCGGGCTTCCCTTATCCAGGCATTACGGTAAAAATGCTGCTCAACCACCGCAGCGGGTTGCCCAATTACCTGTATTACCTCGAAGGAGGCTTGTGGGATAAGAAAAACTTTCTCACCAATGCCGATGTACTCAATACCCTGATGACCCTGAAGCCCGGTCGCTCGTCCAATCCGGACACCCGTTTTCAGTACTGCAATACCAATTATGTTTTGCTGGCACTGATTGTGGAAAAGCTGAGCGGCATGCCTTTCCCTCAATACCTGAAGGAAAACATTTTTGAGCCCCTGGGTATGACCCACAGCTTTGTGTACCAACCCAACGATACTGCCGTGCATACCATATCCTACAATGCAGGCGGCGGCATCTGGGGGATGGATTATACCGATGGCCCTTATGGCGATAAGAATATCTATTCCACTCCCCGCGACCTGTTGAAATGGGACCAGGCACTTTATGCCAACAAGCTGATTTCAAAAGCTTTGCTTGACTCGGCATTTACTTCCTACAGCAATGAGCGTCCCGGGCAGCACAATTATGGACTGGGTTTTCGCCTCCTTAACCTGGAAAACGGCAAAAAGGTTATTTACCACAATGGACGGTGGCATGGTTTTAACGCTGCCTTCTCCCGCCTGCCCGATGAGAAGGCAACCGTCATTATCTTAGGCAACAGATACCGGAGTTCCATTTACACTGTTGCCCGCAAAGCATACAACCTCTTTGGCGATTACGATCCCGGCGCCAAAGGCTTTGAGGTAACGGAATAAACCCAGCAGAAACCAGGTGAAACTTTTTACAGCCCTTCAAACCAGGCAATGGGATGCATTTACCATTGCCAACGAACCTATTGCCTCGATCGATCTTATGGAACGTGCTGCCGCACAATGTGTACAGTGGCTGCTACAGCACAAAGGTGGCTTTAACCGGTATACGATTATTTGCGGCAAAGGCAATAATGGCGGCGACGGCCTGGCCATCGGCCGCCTGCTCCAGGAAAGAGGAATTGAGGTTGTTATATACATCCTGGAGTTTGGACACCTGGGTAGTACGGATTTCCAGGTCAATCTGCAACGACTGCACGACCGGCACATACAGCCGCATTTTATACAAACCGAAAGCGGTTTTCCGCAGCTGGCACCTACCGACCTGGTGATTGACGCATTATTTGGTTCAGGACTCAACCGCCCATTGGATGGTTTGGCTGCTGCCCTGGTCAACCACCTGAATGCCCAGGGAGTGCCCATCATCTCCATTGATGTTCCCAGCGGCATGCTGTTGGAGGAAAGCAGTGCACAAGGTCCGGTAATCAGGGCTGGCCACACGTTGAGTTTCCAAAATACCAAGATGGCTTTCCTGTTGCCGGAGAACGGCGCCTTTACAGGACAGGTGCATGTGCTGGATATCGGATTACACAAAGGGTTTTCCGAAAACGCGCCTTACACCCTGATCGACCAAAAGTTGGTTGGTACTATTTACAAGTCCCGGTCTCCTTTTGGGCATAAAGGCAATTTTGGACATGTGCTGATGGTAGGTGGCGCTACCGGTAAAATGGGTGCCATGGTACTCAGTGCCAAAGCCGCTTTGCGGGCAGGTGCCGGACTGGTAAGCGTGCTGGTACCAAGGATAGGGTATTTCGTTGTACAAACTGCGGTACCCGAAGCCATGTGTATGACCGAAGCGGGAGAAGAAAAACTTACCGAATTCAATATCGAGAGCTTCCGCTACGAGGCTATTGGTATTGGCCCGGGAATGGGAACGGCCGCAGAAACCCAGAAAGGCTTTTCTACCCTGCTGAGCAACCTGGAATATCCCGTGGTGCTGGATGCCGATGCCCTCAACTGCCTGGCGCAACAGCCTACCCTGCTATCTACCCTGCCCAAAGGTTCGATACTTACGCCCCACCAAAAGGAATTTGAAAGGCTTTTTGGAATCTGTGAAAATGATTTCGCACGCATCCAGCTAGCGCAGGAAATGGCCCGACAGTATGGATTGTACATTATCTTAAAAGGACACCACAGTTTGGTAGCAGCTCCTGATGGACAGGCCTTTTTCAACAGCACCGGTAATGCCGGTATGGCCACCGGGGGCTCAGGAGATGTACTCACCGGAATACTCACCTCCTTACTGGGACAGGGTTATACTTCCCTGCATGCCTGTATACTGGGTGTGTACCTGCATGGCCTGGCGGGGGACATTGGTGTTCAGCAATTGTCGGAAGAAGCCCTGGTGGCTGGCGATATTGTTGCGCACCTGGGTGCCGCATTCAGGCAGATCCGGTCACAGGCTTAGGGTTTAACTGGAAAGAAAAGGGCTGGTTTACCAATTGGTAATGTTCATTCATCAGGCTGGCATTATAAAAGCGGGTAGCGCCTTTGCGTTGCTGGCCATAAGCTTCGTGTATATGCCCAAATACATGAATGGACGGCTGTATGGAAAGCACACGTTTCAGCAGGTCCTTGTCTCCATTATTTTTTTCGGTAACAATCTGGTCGAGTATGCCAAATGGCGGCGTATGGGTAAGCAGGATATCGGTATCGTCAGGAATTTTCTGCCAGTGCCTGCGTATATGTGCTCCGCGGTGCCGGTTGAAGGCCCAACCATGGTGAAAAGGCGAAACCGGTGAGCCCCAGATTTGAAGGCCCTCAATAGAAACACCAGCATCATTCAAATAGGTAACCCCTTCAGGTATCAGGCAGGCGAGTTGAGGGGCAGGAATTTGCTCCAGGCAAAAGTCGTGGTTTCCGCCAATAAATATTTTATGCTTGTACGGTTGTAAACGAAACCAAAGCAGGAAATCGAGCAACTCGGAGCGCAAGCCCCGCATGGTAATATCCCCTGTATGGAGCAACACATCGCCAGGAGGCAAACGCAGGTTGTGGTGCCGGCAGTGGGTGTCGGAGATGGCTACAAATTGCATGGTTGTGGCGTAAAATAAGGTGCCTATGTGTGGAAACTTCCTGTAAAGTGCGGTTTAAAAAAAATAGAATTTCAGCTAAACCCTTTACTTTATTTCACAGCACATAGGCACATCTGCAGGCAGCAAACGCTGTTGTACAATGCTTATTCTTCGGTACTGGTATTCCGGTTCGCACTTTGGTCCTGCTTCTTGGGTTGCGGCTGCGAAGGTTTACTGCCGGTTTGCTGGCGGTTGTGATTCGACTTGGCGTTGTTTCCGGTACCTTCCATGGGTTGGTTGCTTTGATTGCTCCCACCGCGGCCCGCACTGCCGTGTTTGTTGTTATCGCCTCTTCCTGACATAGTAAATAGTTTTTGGGTGAATGAATTTTGTCCGATACTTTGCCTGCCAGTATTGTGCCAGTGATGGGTAAGCACATTGTCTTTCAATACCATCAGGCTCTTTCGCACGGAAATTTTACCATGAAGTATTTTGTTTGCAGCACCGCCCTCCTATTAGCACTTAGCCCCTGTTTTGCGCAGCAGCCCGACAGCAGTTTAACCCAGTCGCTACCCGAAGTGGTGGTACGTTCCTTTGAACAAAACAGGCGCCTGCGCGATGTGCCTGCGGCTATCAATGTAGTGGGCAGCCAGGCACTCAACCGCTTTGGACCGGCATCGCTGGTACCGGCTGTCAACAGCACACCGGGTGTAAGACTGGAAGAGCGTTCGCCGGGTTCGTACCGGTTTAATATCAGGGGCAGTTCCTTGCGGTCGCCATTTGGGGTGCGGAATGTAAAAGTGTATTTCAACGATATACCCTATACACTGCCAGGGGGTACTACCTATCTCAACCAGCTGGGTTTTTACAATATCCAGTCCCTTGAAATCATCAAAGGACCGGGAAGCAGTTTATACGGCCCGGGTACCGGTGGTGTAGTGCTGATTGAAAGCCTGCCTGGTCAATTGCAAACCGGTGTTCAGGCCGATTATACCTTAGGGTCATACAACAGCCACAATGCACATGCGGCAGTTAACCTGGCCGGCGAAGGCAGCCAAAACAGGATTAGTTACCAGCACCAGCAAAGCGATGGTTACCGGCAGCAAAGTGCCTTAAAAAGGGATGTAGCCAGCTGGGCAGGCCGCTACCAGCTGGGCAGCGGAACAGTGTTGCGTACCAGTTTCCTGTATGGCAATTTGTTTTACGAAACACCCGGTGCCCTCACTGCAGCCGAATTCAAAACAAATCCAAGAGCCGCCCGGCCCGGAACGCCTACACAGCCTTCTGCCATTATTGCGAGGGCATCCATCAGGCAGGAAAGCTTCCTGGCAGGTGCATCGCTGGAGCATAAATTAAGCGATGTGCTTACCCATAAAACGGTATTGTATGGCGCTTCCACCAGCCTGCGCAATCCCAACCTCAGGGGCTATGATCAAAGCACCGAGCCGCATTTTGGGGGCCGTACCCAGCTAAGCTGGAGCCCGCAGGTAGGCACCGGCACTTTACAGGTACAAGGTGGTGCCGAAGGGCAGTGGGGCAGTTCGGATATCGTAAACTTTAAAAACCTGAACGGCAAACCCGACAGCCTTCGGTACCGCGACGATGTGCGCAACCGGCAGGCACTGGTTTTTGCGCAGGCTATTTACGCCCTGGATCAGTGGCAGTTTACAGCAGGCGCTTCCATCAATAGCTACAAACTAGCTTACCAACGTTTTGCGCCCCAAACCTCAGGGCAGCAAAACCGCAGCTTCAACAATGAATTTGCCGGCAGGCTGGCGCTTTTGCGGAAGCTGGGCAACAGTTCCGTTTATGCCAGCGTTGCCAGGGGCTTCTCCCCTCCTTCCATCAGCGAGCTGCTGCCTACCGGTGGGGCCATCAACAACAGCCTGTCGCCGGAAACGGGCATCAACTACGACCTGGGCACAAGGGGCAATTTTGGCAAATTGCAATATGACCTCAACTTGTTTTATTTCGCATTGCAAAATACCATTGTGCAAAGGCGCGATGCTGCGGGTGGCGACTTTTACCTAAACAGCGGCAAAACCTCCCAAAAAGGTTTGGAGCTTGCGCTGCAGTACCCCTTTTTCCATAAAGGAAATACCAGGGCCAATGCCTGGGCGTCGTTTACGCACCATGCATTTAAGTACCGCAACTTCAAGCAACTGGCCAATGATTTCTCCGGCAACCGCATTCCGGGGGTAGCACCCAATAGCCTGGCAGCGGGTACCGATGTCCAAATCAATAGGTTTTCCGTGCAGCTATCCTATCAATACATCGACGCACTTCCCCTCAATGATGCCAACACTGAGCGCTCCGGCATCAATCATTTGATGAATGCACAGGTACAGTACCGGTTGCCTTTCCTGAAGGAAAAAGAATCGCGGCTTTATGCTGGTGCCGACAACTTATTCAACCAGCGTTATGCCCTGGGATACGACATCAATGCATTTGGCGGAAGGTATTATAATGCCGCACCCAAACGGAATTATTTTGTGGGCTTGAGTTTTAGTTTATAAGCCATAAAACGGGCCACCCAAACATTCCTAGCTAGTCTTTCATAAAAAACCCACGACAAAAATCGTGGGTTTTTTATTTAAAATTAAGATGGTGCCAGGTAGCGCATTATACTCAAGCCATTGCGGAATATTGCTCAATTACCAGCTCTGTTTTTCATGATCAACGGGTTGGAAACTTCCCAACTCCTAGTCCTTTATTCCTACTTTTGTTGCATGGGTCAGTATTCAATGGGCGATGCCCTGCATAAGTTTTTACAGGCCAGCCGGCTCAAAGGTGATATGCAGGCTTTTCAAATTGAAGCCATTTGGGAGCAGTTGATGGGTAAGACCATTTCGAAGTACACCAAGAGCATCAAGATCGTACACCGCACGCTCTACATCACCACCGATGTGGCCCCTCTCAAACAGGAATTGAAGTACCAGAAAGAAACAATAAAGCTCCGTGTAAACGAAGCTTTGAAATCAAACGAGATCCAGGAAGTAGTTATTCAATAGGACTTATTAAAACTTTCTTCTGCCAACGACTCCATGGCAAGCCTGTTGCGGTTGTTCAGGGTTTGCTTCATCAGGTCCTTCTCCGACACGATTCCTTTAAATTCAAACTGGTCGAAAATTGCCAGGTAGCGGCTATTGTATTGGCTCAACACCTGCATGGCCCACTCTATCGTGTCTTTTGATTCTGCCACCGGAAGCGAACAGTTCATGATATCACTTACGGCGAGCTCGTCGATGGGCTTGTTGCCCGCAAACAGTTTATGGGTTACATCCTGTTCGGATAAAAGGCCGATAAAATCATTTCCCTCCAGCACAACCAGGTATTCCAGGTTTTCGCAACACATCTGATAAAGCGCATCGCGTAAAGAATGCTGGGGTGTTACTGTGTTGAACTGCGGGTATTTGCGGTCCAAGATGTTGGAGAGGCTTTCCATAAAAATGTTTTTAGTGAGCAAGCGTATAGTGGGTGCCTTATAAAGTTAGGGCATTTCCTAAAACGCATAAACACATTTTTATATACCAGAAACAGGGTCTGCCCTTACAAACCTCGAATGTCCTTTAGTGCACCTGCACCCTCGGATCGAGCCAGGCATACAGCAGGTCGGCAAGGATGCTGATGGCAACAAAAAAAGCTGCGGTAAATAAAACAGAGCCCATCACAACCGGGAAATCCAGTTGCTCCAAAGCATCTACGGTCACTTTTCCAATGCCCTGCCAACCGAAAATGTATTCGATAAAAAAAGCGCCGGAAAGAAGTTCGGCAAACCAGCCGGTAACAGCGGTAAGTACGGGGTTGAGTGCATTACGTACGCCATGCCGCCACACAACCTGCTGGCGGCTTAGTCCTTTGGCGTATGCGGTTCGGATAAAATCCTGTTGCAGCACATCCAGCAGGGCACTACGGGTGAGTTGGGTAATGATGGAAAGTGGCCTGATGCCCAGTGTAAAAGCGGGTAAAACCAGGTTTTGCAGGGTAAGTCGCTTCTCGCCGGATTGCAGGTCAATGTCGTACCAGCTGCCGGTAAGGTGCAGCCCCGTATACTGGCTCCATACAAAGCCAAATAGGTAGGCTACAACAATCCCCATAAAAAAGGAAGGCGCCGAAATACCAACGATGGAGGTGGTAAGTGCCGTAGTATCGAGCCAGCTTCCTTTTTTCAAGGCGGCAAGCACACCCAGTGGTATGCCTAGGGCAACGGCCAGTAGCATGGCTGCAACAGCCAGCATCAGCGTACCGGGAAAAGCTTCCAGTAAAATAGTGGTGACTGGTTTCCTGGATTGGTACGAGGTACGCAGGTATGGGAGCTTTATGCCAACCTTGTAGCTGCCGCCGATAAAAATGCCCTGGTAGTTGTTTTGATCGATTGCAGCCGCTTGGTGCACACTGATGGGAGCAATATCATTGATGTAAAAAACCAATTGCTTCCATTTGGGCTGGTCGAGATTCAATTCTTTCCGGATGGCTGCCTGGGTGGCCGCATCACCGCCCTGTCCCATCACAAGCCTCGTGGGGTCGCCAAAGCCCTGAAACAGCACAAATACCAGTACCACCACACCGGCCATCACCAGCACTCCGTACAACAAGCGGCGCAACAAGTAGGCTAGCATGGTAAAAGCTTATTGTTTTAAGATGGCCTGTTCCATTTGACGATAGCTGTATTTGCCTTTGATAGTGCCTTGCTCCAGGTACAAAACCGTGGGCATGGTGCGTGCCGCAGTGCGGATGGCCGTAAAATCCAAAGAGAACAGTGGGATATTGGCAAAACCCTGGCTATCCAATAAGCTGCGGGTATTGGTGAGCGAGGCTGCCGTAA
Source organism: Cnuella takakiae (assembly GCF_001953305.1). Lineage (GTDB taxonomy): Bacteria > Bacteroidota > Bacteroidia > Chitinophagales > Chitinophagaceae > Flavisolibacter > Flavisolibacter takakiae. The sequence continues at coordinate 2,994,214 of NZ_MTFE01000010.1, read as the reverse complement.
TCACCATCAGGGGAATTTTTTGCTGGGATGCCTGGTGGTGTAAAGCTTTCAATTCCTCAAACCAGCCATTATTGGCCTTATTCAGGTTTTCGGATAAGACCAGCAATACCTTTGGCAATTGCAGGATGGCCTGGGTGCTATCGGCACCCGAAATGCCTGTGAGTGCAAAACCCTTTATGGGCGGCTCTGCATTGCCCTTGCGCACCAGCTTATCTACACGGTCCACATAGGTATAGGTTTCCAGGTCAGCGGGCAGGGCTTCCACAGGGAACTCATATTTTTTGCCGCCCTTTTCATATACAAACTGGATGGCAAAAGAATCCGGACGGGCACCGGCAGGCAATTGCATTTGCTGGTTGATGTTATTGCCTACTTTATAGGGCAGGCAATCGGCAAATGGCAGGTAGTTGAGTACATACCACTGCATACCCAAAGTAAATACAAGGGCACCGGCAAGCACGGCCTTCCTGGCTGTAGCACTCGCTACAGGGTTGATGTATTTACGTCCCCACCAAAGTGCGAGGATGAGCACCAGCAGTACGATGTCTTTACCAAAAGAGGTACCCGGTGTTATGGGCAGGCAGTCGCCAAAACAGCCGCAGTTCTTAAACTTACCCGACCAAAGCGCATAGCCAGTCAGGAAAGTAAAAAAGATGATCAGTACCAACAGCAGGCGCAATACCGCGTTGCGTGCCCAGCCCATCAGCAGGGCAACGCCGGCAAGTATTTCCAGGGTGATCACCAGGATGGAGAGCGCAAGCGAATACCCATGCAACCAGTTGAACAGGGAGATCAGCAGGCCTTTGGCAAAAAATCCGGAGGCTGCCAGGTCGCTGTTCCATACCTCGAAAAACTCCTGCATTTTGTAGCTGAGCCCCAGCGGATCGTTGGCTTTTACCAATCCGGAGATGATGAAAAGGACACCGACAAAGATCCTGGCTGCTGTAATGATGGGGCGCATGGGTGCTTATTGTTTTTGCTCGTGCCTCAATATAGTTGCAAAAACAGCATAGTTGATGATGTCGTAATAATTTGCATCCAGTCCTTCCGAGATCAGGGTCTGCCCGCCATTGGCAATGATCTGCCGCATGCGGTGCAGCTTCATCAGGATCAGGTCCACGAAGCTTTCCTGCGACATGCTGCGCCAGGCTTCACCATAGTCGTGGTTTTTGTCGTGCATCAGCTTTTTGGCTTGTGCCACCTGCTGGCTGTACAACTGTATGGTGTAATCCGCTTCCAGGTCTTCGGGTGCATCGGCAGGCAATAGCAACTGGATCAAACCGATCACTGCATAGTTGATGATGCCAATAAATTCGCCTTCCAGGTCGTCCAGTACCCGCTGGGTGCCTTTCTCCTGAATTGTACGGATGCGCTGTGCCTTGATGTAGATCTGGTCGGTTATCGAAATTGGGCGCAGTACCCGCCAGGCAGTACCATAATCAATGGTCTTCTTCGAAAAAATATCCACGCAACCGCGGATCACGGCATCATATTGTACATCGGTACGCTGCTGGTCTGTTTGCATCCGCTAAAATTAAGTAGTGTAATTTGGCCGCCAAAAGTAGCAAATCCACCCCATGCATAGCATCAACTGCAAAGGCCGGCTCCTCTCCTTCCACCAGCCCCTGATCATGGGCATCCTTAATACCACGCCTGATTCCTTTTTCAGCGATTCAAGGGCCAGCACCATCGATGCGGTTTTACAACGTGCAGAAGCCATGTTGGAGCAGGGCGCAACCATTTTGGACATGGGCGGACAAAGCACCAGGCCTAAAGCGGAAAGGGTGTCGCCGGATGTGGAAGCTTCCAGGGTTTTGCCCGCCATTGATGCCGTACACCGCCGTTTTCCGGACGCTGTTATTTCGGCAGATACTTTTTACGCTTCCGTGGCCCGCGAAGCTGTGGCAGCAGGCGCTTCCATCATCAATGATGTGAGCGCTGGCAACATCGACCCGGAAATGTTTGCCACGGTCGCCTCTTTAGACGTGCCCTATGTGTTGATGCACATGCAGGGCGATCCGCAAACGATGCAGCAAAATCCGCAGTACAACGATGTGGTGCTGGATGTTTTTGATTTCCTCAATTTTAAGCTCAAGGCATTACAAGACCTGGGCATTAAAGACATCATCGTAGACCCGGGCTTTGGTTTTGGCAAAACACAGCGCCATAATTTCGACCTGCTGAATGGCATCGAATATTTCCAGCACCTGGACAAACCGCTGCTGATTGGCATTTCCCGGAAAGGCATGGTACACCGCACCCTCGGCATCACTGCCGATGCGGCATTGAATGGCAGCACCGTACTGCATACCATTAGCCTGATGAAAGGTGCTCATATGCTCCGGGTGCATGACGTAAAGGAAGCCATGGAGGCGATCAGACTGATGGCTTGTTTAAAGGGATAGAGAGACGAAGGGCAGGCCATGGTTTATGGACGAGGGAAGTGGGTCGATGGACATCAGACCACGGTGGACGGACCACGGATTCCAATAAAGCATTTATACTTAGCTTTTGTGTTATTGTAAAAAATCTATAGCGTTCTGTTGTTGTCTGTCGTCCGTAGTCCGTGGTCTTTCCTTCGCTATCTGTACAAACATCATCGATCTAACTATTAAAACGAAACGCACCTGGTGGGGTGCGTTTTTGTTTTCATTCGACTGAAACCTATAATGGATGGTTGCGGTCTTTCATAGGGTTGGATAGGTAGTGGTGGTGCCCTCGTGGGCAATGGTTGTAAAAGGGAACAGGAATCACATAGATTATTGGATAAAAACGGGCTAAAAGAAACGGCTCATCGTAGGATGAGCCGTAAAAGTGAAAAATTATCCAATATGTACTGAAGTCTTATCGACCAGCACCGCCATTATTCGGTGAGGGCTGCATATTAGCCGTTGGTGCCTGGTTGGTTACGTCCAGCACTTCGATATCGAAGATCAGGTTTTCGTTGGCCTTGATATCGGGTGAAGGGCTTTGGGCACCATAAGCCAGGGGCGAAGGAATGTACAGGCGTGCTTTGGCGCCTTTACCCAAACCCTTGATGCCTTCTTCAAAACCTTTGATCATGGGGCTGCCGCCAACCACAAAACCAAGGGGATCGGTGTGGTTGAAGCTATTGTCCATATTGGTATCGAAAACGGTACCGGCAAAGGTCTGCCCTTTGTACTTCAGGCTTACATATTTGCCATCGGTAACTTTTGGCTCAGCACCGGGCGTCAGCACCTGTACAAAAGTACCCAGGCCAACTTTCTGGGCCTGGATGCCGTTCTGTGTCAGGTAGTCCTGGATCTTCTTCTGGTCGGCAGTCAGCTGCTGCTGTATTTTGTTATCGTTTTTAAATGCATTCATGCGCTCCTGGGCTTCATCGGCCTGGGCTTCCTGGGGCGACTGGAATACTTTCATCACCTTCAGGGTAGTAACGATTTTGTCGCCTTTTTTAAACTGCGGAGGCAGGGGCTGCGACTGGGGATTTTTGGCAATACGGGCCATAAAGGTGTCGATCAATTGAACGGCATAAACGCTATCGCCTTCCTTCAAATGGGTGAGCACTTCCGAAATATCATACGGTTGACTATCGGGAGTTACCTGGAAATATACCGGTGTGGCAGGCTGGCCTGCCGGAGGATACATGGTGCTGTCTTTAATCTTCTGATTAAAAGCAATTTTGATGATGCTGCCGGGCTTCACGCTATCGCCTTTTTCGGAAGAAAAAAGCTGGTAGGGCATACCGCCTTTGGTTTTTTTGTAGTCTACGCTGTTACAGGCCGATACGGCAAGCCCAATTGCTACAACGCTGAATAGCTGGCTGGAAAATCGCATTTGTGTGTTTGTTTATTGTAAAAGGTCTTTGTTTTCAAGTAAGGCTTTTTTGAACGCCTGCACCGAGCGCTCCAGGCTATCATGGTCGCTGCCGCCGGCCGCGTTGAAGTGGCCGCCACCATTAAAGTATTTACGGGCAAAACTGTTACAATCGAAATTGCCCTTGCTCCGGAAGCTCCATTTGCGCACCTCGTCACGGTCAACAATAAAACCCACCAGTTTGATGCCCTGAATGGATAACGGGTAGTTAACAATACCCTCTGTGTCGCCGGTCTTGATGTCGTACTTGTACAGGTCGTTGCGGGTAATATACACCAGGGCGGTATTCAGCTCGTACAGCACTTCCATACGGTTGGTGAGCACATGCCCCAGGAAGCGGAGGCGGTTTTCCAGGTAGTTGTCAAACAACTGCTCGTGTACCCGGGCATGCTCCAGACCCTGCTCCTTGAGGTAGCCCACCATGTGGTGCACACTGGCGCCGGTGGAGGAAAAACGGAAGGAACCGGTATCGGCCACAACCCCTGCGTACAGGCATTCAGCCACCGATTTGTTGATCTTATCCCGGAACCCAGCATTAACAATCAGGTCGTAAACCATTTCGCAGGTAGAGCTTTTACCCGGCGTGGAAATACCATAATTGAAAGAGGCTTCATCTGGCTGCTCGTGGTGATCAATCAGCACTTTAACGGCTTTTGCTTCTTTCAGGGCACCGGCCATAGCCTTGGTACGGCCGAAATGGTTGAAGTCGAGACAGAAGATCCATTCGGCTGCGGCAATCAGTTCGTCCGCTTGCGAGCGGTGGAGTTCGTAGTCCAATACGTTTGCAACTCCTGGCATCCAGTCCACCCAACGAGCCCAGTTGGTAGGCGAAATTACCTGCACATCATGTCCCAATTGAATCAGGAAGTGGTACAAACCCAAGGTAGACCCCATGGCATCGGCATCGGGTTTCTGATGCATGGTTACCACCACCTTTTTGGGTGCAGTGGTCAAAAGCGGATATAATTCGTGGATCGGCTGCATAAAGAGTTGGCAAACCTAAGGAAAAGACCGGAAAGACCGGAGAGACGGGAAAGAGGGGAGCGAAAGTGGGAAGTCAGGGAAGTCGGACAAGTAAGGAAAGAATTTACCTGTTTGGACTATATTTAAACCTAGAGGCAACAGGATATGTTGGCTTTAAAAGGGGCTCCCTGTTCTACTGCTTTTACCGTCTTTCCGGACTTTGCCGACTTCCGTCTTTACTGTCTTTTCCGTCTTTCCTGTCTTCCCGCTATCTTTGCGCCCCAACAACACAGTTATGAGCAACAGAACATTCACCATGATCAAGCCCGATGCAATGCGTAATGGCCATGCCGGTGCTATTTTGGATAAAATCATCAAGGCCGGCTTCCGCGTGGTAGCCCTGAAGCAAACCAAGCTGAGCGAAGAGAAAGCCGGTGCTTTCTACGAAGTACACAAAGAGCGTCCCTTCTACGGTGAGCTGGTTTCCTTTATGAGCAGCGGCGTAATCATCGCAGCCATTTTGGAAAAAGAAAATGCAGTTGCAGACTTCCGCACCCTTATTGGCGCTACCAACCCCGCCCAGGCTGAAGAAGGTACCATCCGCAAGATGTTTGCAACCTCTGTAGGTGAGAATGCCGTACATGGTTCCGACAGCGACGAGAACGCCCAGATTGAAGGTTCTTTCTTCTTCTCTGGCCTCGAGCAGTTCTAATTCACAAACCTGATTATAAAGAGCCGGAAAATTGGCGCCATTGCTGGCAACAATTTTCCGGCTCTTCTATTATAAAATAAAAAGGATTTGAAGAATTTCCTGTGCTGGCTTTTTGTAAAACCGTTGAAACGGTTTTAAGGAAATGCTTGTTCTTTCAAATCCCACGGTTTAAACAGTGGGCTTATAATATGCAATAAAATTTCAAAGGAAACTACCGAAATCAAAAATCGTACATCCAAAATCCCTACAGTTCTGCTGTCTTTCTTTTATCCATTTTATTGGCCACCGGTTCTACCTTATAACCCAGCTTGCGCAGCAGGTTCAATACTCCTTTATCCCCGGGCAGGTGGCCGGCGCCCACTGCAAACACCAGTGATTTCCCGGGCATAATCTCTTTCATCTTTACCGCCCAGTTTTGGTTGCGGTTGTACAACAGCAGGTCGGTAAACCTGGCAATGCCCATGTCTTCCTCCAGGGTGAGTTGCTCCATTTTTGCCAGGTCCTGGCTGCGGTAAGCCTGCTCCAGTTCGGCCATTTCCTTCTTGCTGTCTTCTGCGCTTCCATGCGTTTTTATGAAAGCAGCCAGTTGCTCGGCCTGCAGCTTATATGGAATGGAGTCGAATATGCTCAACTGGTACCCCATCGTTTCCAGGCCCTTAATACCTTTGCCATTGCGTTTGGCTTCCTTCATCACCAGTTGCTCCATGGCCTGCGCATTGTCGCAATCGGCAGACGCTTCCATCAGGGTAGAAGCAGCCAGCATGGGCTTCATGGTTTCCAGCATGCTGAAAGGCAACATGCCGCCTTTGTTTTTAAAAAAGGTTTTCACCAGTTCGTAGTCAGCCGGAGCCAACAGGTCGGATAAGGTGGTATCACCCCGCATTTTCATTTTGCGCACCGCACCCATCATCTCAAACATATTGTCCATATCCAGTTCCAGGTACACACCATCAGCGTTCCCGATAGCACGGGTGAGGCTATCGCTAAGCTGGATATCGTCTGCACAGATCATGTGGATGGTGCCAAAAATATAGGAAGGCGCCTGCAGGCCATTGCCGGAAATGCGCCACAGCAGGGTTTTATCATTTTTATTTTGGGCAAAGCCCGAAAAACAAAGCAGGAGGGTCAGTGCCGCAAGGATCTTTTTCATAGATGAAGTTTGTAAAAAAAAGAAAGCCAAAAATCAACAGGTGCTGCATGGGAAACTACCGATTGAATTTTGACTTTCTGCATAAGAGGTGAAACTTTATTTATCCTACCACCGCTTCTTCACCATACATCTGGTGTTTGAACTTAAGTGAAGGCGATGGCTGGAAAGCACCCAATTCCAACTTATCCCATTTAGCATCAACCGATGCAATGGTAGCCTCATCGGCTACGATGATATTGGGCCAGTCGCGTTGGAAATTGTCGAACTCTTTTGTTTTACGGGTGCCGTCCAGTCCCATACAAGCAAAGGTCTTGCCCGCCTGTGTATGCGATGGGCGCTGCACCAGGTGGTAGTCGCGGCGCGGGTCGTTGTTGTTGCAAAAACGCCAGAGCGCCACACCCAGGTCCTGCGGATCAACGGTGTGCTCCACGTACAGGATCAACTTGATGCCTTCGGCTTCTGAATGGCTACAGATCTGGTCGTGCAACTGGCGGAAATGCCCTACCCTGTTTTTCTCCATGGCCACAATCAGCACCGGGATTTCGTTGGGTAAAAGCGATGCGTTGTAACTGTGTATTTCGGGGTATTGCGACAGGAAGTCCATGGAGGCAGGACTGCCGCTTGTCACCATCTGGTCGTCGCTGGACTCTTCTTCAAATTTGCGGGTGCCATCCAAACACATTTTGCCGCCAAAGCCCAGTTTGCTGCAGCTGTGGTCCAGCACGTCCATCGGGCCCTGTGCAAATGCGATATCGGTGGCAGGATTCAGGTTGCGAAACACATATTTAGCCAGCCCCTCGTAGTCCTGTATCTTAACACCCTTGTCGGCAATCACCAGCATCTTGTTGAACATCATCTGGCCGGCCCCCCACATGGCGTTCATCACTTTTTGCCCCTGTCCGGCATAGCTCTTGTCAATTTGCGCAATCACCAGGTTGTGGGCCACGCCTTCTACCGGCATGTCCATGTCTACTATTTCGGGCACCATGGTCATTTTCATGGGTGCCAGGAAGATGCGCTCGGAGGCCTTGATCAGCCAGGCGTCCTCTTGTGGCGGAATGCCCACGATAGTAGCCGGGTAAACGGCATCTTTACGGTGCGTGATGGCGGTAATGTGAAAACGGGGGTACCAGTCGGGCAGGGAATAATAACCTGTATGGTCGCCAAAAGGACCTTCCCAGATCAGTTCTTCTTCTGGATCAACATAGCCTTCAATGATGAAGTCGGCATCGGCAGGCACTTCAATATCGGGCTGGGTAATGCATTTTACCAGTTCCACCTTTTTCTTGCGCAGAAAACCGGCGAGCATGTATTCATCCACGTTTTCGGGCAGGGGCGCCGTTGCGGAATATGCATAGGCGGGGTCGCCACCAAGGGCTACCGCCACCGGCATTTTCTTGCCCAACTTTTTATATTCGGAAAAATGCTTTGCCGACACTTTGTGTTTGTGCCAGTGCATACCGGTAAGATGGGGGCCAAACACCTGCATGCGGTACATACCCACGTTTCGGGCGCCGTTGTTGGGATCCTTGGTATGAATTACGGGCAGGGTAACAAAGGGACCGCCGTCCTTAGGCCAGCAGGTGATAACCGGCAGCTTGGTGATATTGGCAGCTTCGCCTTGTAACACCACCTGCTGGCAGTCGCCGCGGCCACTGCGCACCTTGGGCATCCAGGAAGCGAACTTGCCCAACTCAGGCAGCACTTTCAATTTATCGAGGATGCTTTCCTTGGGTGCGGAAAGCATGTGGAACAAGCCTTCTATTTCGTGCGCCACGTCATCCAGGTGGTTTACGCCCAGCGCCATGCACACCCGCTTGTCCGAGCCATAAGCATTCATCAGCACGGGAAAGTTGTAGCCGGTATTTTCAAACAGCAGGGCCTTGCCACCGCCCGGCATTTTCGATACCCGGTCTGTAATTTCGGCGATCTCCAGTTTGGGGTCCACAAAGGATTTAATGCGTACCAACTCCCCTGCCCTTTCCAGGGCGTCGATGAATTCCTTTTGATTTTTGTATGCCATAATATTCAAGGGCAAAGGTAAAGACCTCCGTACTTCGTTCAGAAGTGCTGGAGGTTCTTAACCCTATTTTGTATCAATGATTTGTACTGAAGGATAAACAAATGAAGGTGTAAAAAGTTAGGGGCCTGTTCCTGTCAGGCAAAGGCATTCTGGAAAAGCAATAAATGTCTTTTATGCACCTACCCACTGAACTCCTAGGCCCGGTTCGGCAGCAGAAATAATTTTGCCAAAATCGTACTGCAGACCGCTGCCAACGTCCTGCTGCAGCAGCAAGGGTCCGTCGGCATCCAGCCAGTCGGCAAGGGGCGCCATATGCGCAAGGGCTGCAGAGCCAATAGAGCTTTCATTCATACAACCCAGCATTACTTTTAACCCAAGGCTTCGGGCTTCTCCCATCATACGGATTGCCGGCGTAATGCCGCTGCACTTGGTGAGCTTGATATTGATACCATGAAAAAAATCCTTGCACCGGGCTACATCTTTTTCGTCTACACAAGCTTCATCGGCAACCAGCGGAAGCGGCGAACGCCCGGCCAGCCATTCCATACCCTCCCAGTCGTCTTTAGCAAGGGGCTGTTCTACCAGTTCTACGCCCAGCTCTTTAAGGGCAGTTATTTTATCCAATGCTTCGTCCTTTTGCCAGGCGGCATTGGCATCAACCCTGATGATGGATTGGGTGTGTTTGCGTAAGGCTTCTATTATTTCAATATCCTGCGCTGTACCCAGTTTTACTTTGTACACGGGCCAGGGCAGCTCCTGCATTTTCGCCACCATTTGCTCAGGGGTATCCATACCAATAGTAAAAGAAGTAAGAGGCTGCGGGTTTACAACCGGCAACTGAAACAATGCGCCTAACGGTTTGCCTTTCATTTTGCCATACAGGTCCCAGCCGGCGATATCCAGTGCACACACCAGGAAAGGATTGGCAGGCATCAGGTGGTGCAGGTAGTGCCAGTAGCGCTCCGGCTCGGTAAACGCAAATTTTTCGACAAACTGTTTTTTGATGGTCAGCTCCTTCACCATCCTTTCGGTGGTGATGTTGTAATAGCTGATGGCAGGCGCTTCCCCCACACCGGTACGGCCCAAATGGCTGAGCGAAACAATAAGCGTAGGCTGGTGTGTTTTGGTGCCTTTGGATATAGTGAACGGATGCTTGAAGGGCAGATCGTAAGCTTTAAACTGGACTTGCATGCACAAAAAAGTTGCGGCAAAGGTAGGTGCAAAAAGAGCCAGGATTGGGATCCTGGCTCTTTGCATTGTTTATAGTAGCGTTCTTATTTTGAATTACTTCGAAATAAAACCAAGAGTAGCTAATTGCTTCTGGCGGCTTTCTCAATTCCATAATTCCAATCAAACCTAATCGCCTTAACTCCCAACTCCAAACTCCAAACTTCTCCTACCCTCTCCCGCTATTGTGCACGTATTCTTTAAGTTCACTGTTGAAAGCATCTTCCTGCAACAGGTCTTCCAGCGGAATATGCATGCGGTAGTTCCAGTAATGATCCGGGTCGGCGGGGTTGTTGATCCGCTCCGCATCGGGGTCTTCACGGCGCAGGTCCTCGCTCATAGCCAGCAGGTCCTGCAACTGGAAGATGCTCCACATGGCGGGTGCGTACAGGTGCTGCAATATGATGGCCCGGGCTACCCAGGGCTCGCAGTAAAAAGGTGCAGTGCCCCATGCTTCCAACACACCATTGTAAAAACGTTGGGTTTTTTCGCGGCTTTCCTGCCACCAGCCACGGATGGTGCTCATATCGTGGGTAGAAGGCGTAATCACGGACAGGTAAGGTGCGTCTTTAGGATGGAAAAATTCCGTTTTCGGATCTTTTGGCATCCGCTGGATTTCCAGGCTCAGCATACCCAGTTGCTGCATGATCTCCGGCACGCAATGCGGCACCATGCCCAGATCTTCGCCGCAGATCAGCATGTTTGTGGCAGCCTTCAATTCGGGCAGTTTTTGCAGGGCTTCCTGTTTCCAGATGCTTTCCTGACGGTGGTAGAAATAATGGAAATACAGTTCTTTCAGCTTCCACTTGCGCTGGTCGTCCAGGTGCTGGAATGATAAGGTTTGGTCCATGGCAATGCGGAAATGAAACTGCTGCTGGTTGCCTCCGGTGTGTTCTATCAGGAACACGTTGGCAATCAGGGTGTATAATCCTTGCCGTAAGGCTGCATTGTCATTGGTTTCGGGCAGGCGGGCAAAATGGGCTTCCACCTTGCGCTGCGTGTCGAAAGCTTCCTGCAGGTGGTACTGGCCTTTTTCATCCTGGTAAAGAAAATGCTGGCGCACATAGTCGGCGTGGTAACCAAAAAGTTCACCCAGCACCTCGTTGGAAATAAAGGGTTTGCAAAAGCGGTCGTAATCGAACCAAATCCCTTTTTCTCCAAACTCGTTTACATGTATGGGCAGGGCGGGAACAAACACCCCAAGGATGCCTTCTACCGCATGGGTAGGAATGCTCCAGATGCGGAAGAAACCGAGAATATGATCGATGCGGAAGGCGTCGAAATAATAGCTCATCTGGTGAAAGCGCTGGCGCCACCAAGCAAAGCCGTCTTCCTGCATCCGCTTCCAGTTATAGGTAGGGAAACCCCAGTTCTGTCCACTCACCGCGAAATCATCTGGTGGCGCACCGGCCTGCTGATCCATATTATACAACCCGGGAGCGGTCCACGCGTCGGCTCCGTAGCGGTAAATACCAATGGGAATATCACCTTTTACGGCGACACCTTTTTTATGCGTATACTGAACGGCCTCCAGCAACTGCAGGTGCAGGTGGTATTGTACAAAATACCAAAAGGCAACCTGCTTGTAGTTGCGGCTCTTGGGACTGGTTAGTTTTTCCACTTCTGCTTCAACAAATACCGCATGCGACTTCCACTTGCTGAAGTCGGCAGTCCCCCACTTATCACGCAGGTAGCAGAAAGCAGCGTAGGGCACCAGCCAATGCCGGTTGTTGTCGAAAAAAGCCTGGTACTCTTTATCCTCCTTAAAGGCGCCACCATCCAGATCGTATAGTTCGCGGAGGGCGTTCAGCTTGAACTGGATCACCGATTCATAATCCACTTCTTCCAGGCTGTTGAGCGCCCTTTGTTTTTTGGCGAGGGCTTTTACCACTGCACTGTTTTTCTTACCGGCCACTTTTGCCAGGTTAATATAAACGGGGTGGAGGGCAAATGCGGAGATAGCCGCGTAGGGGTATGAATCTTTCTTCGTAAACGTAGCATTGGTATCGTTGATGGGCAGCAGTTGCAGCACCTTCAACCCAACCTTGTGGGCCCAGTCGGCAAGGAGGCGTATATCGGTAAACTCACCGATGCCAAAACTGTTGTTGCTCCGCAGGCTGAATACAGGAATGGCAACACCCGCACCTTTCCAGGTGTTGGCAGGCATCCGGATAAATCCATCCTGCACCACTACCTGCCGGCCGGGCTGGTGGTCAACAAAGAAGAGTCGGTTGTCGCCTTCTTCAAAGCGTACAAACCTCGATTCTTTGTGGTTGTAGATGCCATACTTGTACGCGATGGGTGAGCCTTCTTCGGTCAGGTTGATTTTCGCTTCCCACCAGTCGCCACTGCGGGTCATTAACACGGGCGCTTCCTGGTTCCAGCTGGACAGGGCATCTACCGTTCCCAATAAGCAGGGCGCCTCGCCTGCTTTCAACAGGGGCACCTTAATGCGGAACAGGTGGGTAAAGGTTTTGGGTTCTTTTACCTTAGGACCTTTGTGCTGGGTTAAGAATATATTCTGGAATGGCGCAGTATAAAAGGCCAGTTCGGTGGAACCCGAAAAGCACCAGTAGTCGTAAACTGCAATGTTGCCCGAAAAGTTTTTTAAGGAAAGGATGCGTTCCCCTTCCCCATCGAATTGTTCTGCGTTTACCTCGTCGGCAAAAATATATTGGTAATGCACCGAACGGTATTCGGCTTCATCCACTTCCACCGTAGCATGCCACCACTCCTCATTTAAAAACTGCATGGGCATAGCCGTGGACTTGTTGCCGGCGCCCAGTTGAGGCAGGTTACCTACAATGGCCAGCTTTTGCCCATAACGGGTGCGGAAGCGGATGTAAAAATCAATCTTCATTCCTTCTTTCTTTTCTGTTGATTCCTGGTTTCGGCGGGTCTGCGGAGGCGGATTGCTAAAATATATTTATAAAAAACCTGCTCAAATCTATTTTGAGTGCCTATAAAGTACGATGAAATCCGACCATGGCAGCAACCGGGTTGTATGTGTCTTAACCACACATTTAGCGAAAATAAGGAACTTCAGAAAAGAAACTATGGTTTGTCACAGGATGGTTTATTTTTTGTGTGTAAGTATAAAATCAACCCCTATTTTTGCGCACAAATCAAACATCGCCATGGAAGTACAAAAGAAGTCGAGAGGAGCATACTGGATAGCCTTTTTCATTTCCACCGCCGCCCTGCTCATCGCCATCTTCGGTCATTGCCCTTACCTTACCCTGATTATTCCATTTGTGACCCTGTTCTTTGTAAAGGCAATGGATATCATCTAACCGGAACCGCAGATTTGTAAGATTTTAAAAGATTATAATCATTGGGTCACTTACAGAAGTAAGCACCTAAACAAAATATAACCCGCCTGATGGCGGGTTTTTGTTTTACCGGCCAATTGCAAGATGTGTAAATAATACAATTGTCAGCGAGATAGTTCAGAAATAGCAGAATTTGTCATGCCGAAACAAATTCGGCATGACAATCGCCTAGCATGCAAAC
>NZ_MTFE01000010.1:2849739-2980757 GCF_001953305.1 Cnuella takakiae | reverse complement strand
CCCAACATTGCTGTTGGGCGCTTTCTATTTTTTGGAAAGAATCATACAAATCTTTCCCAATCATACAAATCAGCGGTTTACTTCACTTCCTCGTACTCAGCATCGGTTACATTCTCACCAGCGGTACCGCCAGCTTGCTGCTGACCAGCATCGGCGCCGGGTTGTGCACCACCAGCTTCCTGGGTTGCTTTGTACATATCTTCAGAAGCGGCAGTCCAGGCAGTGTTCATCTCAGCTACCGCTGTGTCGATGCGGCCCAGGTCCTGGCTCTTGTGTGCTTCTTTCAGGTTGTTCAGCGCGGTTTCGATCGGAGCCTTTTTGTCGGCAGGAATCTTATCACCATACTCTTTCAGCTGCTTCTCAGTCTGGAAGATCAGTGAATCAGCCTGGTTAATTTTCTCAACCCGCTCTTTTTCTGCCTTATCGGAAGCCTCGTTAGCCTTGGCTTCGTTCTTCATTTTTTCGATCTCGTCTTTGGTCAGACCAGAACCGGCTTCAATGCGGATCTTCTGTTCTTTACCAGTGCCTTTATCCTTAGCGGTAACGTGCAGGATACCGTTGGCGTCGATGTCGAAAATTACTTCGATCTGGGGAACGCCACGGGGAGCAGGGGGAATACCATCGAGGTTGAACATACCCAGGCTCTTGTTCTGTGTTGCCATGGGACGTTCACCTTGTAATACATGGATCTGTACGCCGGGCTGGTTGTCGGAGGCAGTAGAGAACACTTCGCTCTTGCGGGTAGGGATCGTCGTGTTCGAGTCGATCAGGCGGGTCATCACACCACCCATGGTTTCGATACCCAGGCTCAGCGGGGTAACGTCCAGCAGCAGTACGTCTTTCACCTCACCGGTAAGCACCGCACCCTGGATGGCAGCACCTATGGCTACAACTTCATCGGGGTTTACGCCTTTGTGGGGCTTGCGGCCAAAGAACTTCTCAACGATTTCCTGCACTTTGGGGATACGGGTAGAACCACCTACCAGGATCACTTCGTCGATCTGAGAAGTGCTGTAACCAGCATCTTTCAGCGCCTGCTCGCAGGGCTTCAGGCAGCGGGCAAACAGGTTGTCGGCCAGTTGCTCAAACTTGGCGCGGGTCAGTTTTTTCACCAGGTGCTTGGGCACACCATCGATAGCGGTGATATAGGGCAGGTTGATCTCTGTTTCAGAAGAAGAAGACAGTTCAACCTTTGCTTTTTCAGCAGCTTCTTTCAGGCGCTGGAGGGCCATGGGGTCTTTGCGCAGGTCCACGTTTTCGTCGCCGCGGAACTCTTCTGCCAGCCAGTCCATGATTACTTTATCGAAGTCGTCACCACCCAGGTGGGTATCACCGTTGGTCGATTTTACTTCAAACACACCATCACCCAGCTCGAGGATGGAAATATCGAAAGTACCACCACCGAGGTCAAATACCGCGATGTGGTGATCTTTACCGCCTTTGTCGAGGCCATAAGCCAGGGCAGCTGCGGTAGGTTCGTTTACAATACGGCGTACGTTGAGGCCAGCAATTTCACCGGCTTCCTTGGTAGCCTGGCGCTGGGCGTCGTTGAAATAGGCAGGAACGGTGATAACCGCTTCGGTTACTTCCTGTCCGAGATAGTCTTCGGCAGTCTTTTTCATTTTCTGGAGCACCATCGCCGAAATTTCCTGGGGCGTATAGGGGCGTCCATCAATATCGATCCGAACGGTATTGTTATCACCTTTCACCACGCCGTAGCTCCAGTGGCTTTTCTCTTCGTTCACTTCATCAAAACGACGGCCCATAAAACGCTTCACACTCATAATGGTGTTGTGCGGGTTGGTGATGGCCTGGCGCTTAGCGGGATCGCCCACTTTACGTTCGCCATTTTTCAGGAATGCCACCACAGAAGGCGTTGTGCGACGACCTTCATCGTTGGCAATCACCACCGGCTCGTTTCCTTCCATTACTGCCACGCAACTGTTGGTAGTACCTAAGTCAATACCGATTATTTTTCCCATTGATTGATAGTTTAAAGTTCCCTTAGGGTTAACAAGCTTCGTGCCGCCACTGCCAAAGTGAAATTTTGACAGTTTGTTGATACTGAAACAGAAACAAGGACGTTTAAGCTGCGATTCCTGTCAGTGTGGGTTGCAGATCGGAGGACACAAAGGCATATTCCTGTCAGGCAATACGGCGCATAGCGTTGCGCAAAAAACTAAATTGCTTTATGATCCGAACTTGCTGCACCCTTTTTATGCTGCTCCTGGCAGGTTGTCTTTTTGCACAAAGCACACCGACCCTGAGCCAGATCGATATCCCGATCATCGTGCAGCTTAAACCCATTTACCAGCTTGCCGAAGGTAAAGTGGATACCTTGTTCACCTCTCCCAATTACCCCAAGGATTGGGTGCAATCCGACTGTGCCACCCGTTACAAATACCATTTCAGGCGCTCGCCCCTGCGTATGCGGGCTGTGGGTAATAGCATGGACCTGTCGTTTACCGGCTTCTACCAGATTGTGGGCAGCACCCGCTTGTGTACCGGCACTACGGTATTGTCGCCGTGGAGCCCTGAGTGTTCCTGTGGCTTTAAAGAACCGGAAAGACGGGTGGAGATTGGTTTTACCAGCAGTTTCCGGCTCCTCCCCGACTACCGGCTCCTAACCACTATTGCACGGAAAGAACCCAAGGCAATAGACAAATGCACGGTATGCTTTTGGGGGCAGGATGTAACCACAACGGTGGTTACCGGCTTGAAGGCGGAACTCGATGCCGTAGCAAAAGCCATAAAGGATAGCTTTGGTGTGGTCAATTTGCGTCCCTGGATGCAACAGGCATGGAACCTGCTCAATACCACCTACGCCATCCCCAATGCGGGGTATTTCAATTTGCACCCAAAATCTATTCGTATGGAACAGCCACAGGCAAAGAATAATATGTTACAGATCAAAATAGGTATTACAGCCGCACCTGCGGTAAGTTTTGTAAAAGAGCCTGCTGTAGCTAGCGCCCTGCCCAACCTCTCACCTGCCATGGGCAATGAAGGTTTCCAGATTAACCTGGAAGCGGCCCTGCAATACGACTCTTTAAGCCGCGTGCTGAATGGGATGCTGGCAGGAAAAAGATTCGAAGTATCTGAAGGCCTGATCAGCAAGCATGTGGTGGTAAACAGTACCGATGTGCGTGCCGACAGCTCTGGCAACTTATTGATCCGGGTGGATTTTGGCGGGTCCTTCAATGGTACCGTTTACTTTACCGGCAAACCTGTGTACGACCCTGCAACAAAGTCTGTATTGGTAGCCGATTTAGCTTACAACCTGCAATCGCGTAGCTTTTTGTTGAACACTGCCAAGTGGCTTTTTGACAAAAAGATCGTGGGAGAGCTGCGGAAGAGAACCGTTTTTCCTTTGAACGATTATTATGATACAGCTAAAGTTGCCCTGAACGAATGGTTGAATAAAGAGTGGACCCGAGGCATAAGGGGTGAAGGAAGCATCAGCGACCTGCAACTGGAAACCGTTGCCGCGCAAAGAGAACACCTGTTGATCAGGAGCCGGTGCAATGGAAAACTGGTGGTAAAAGTGAGTGAGATCGTTTTGTAAAAAAGATCAGGCAACTTCCGAAAGGTTGGCGGTGGCGGGCGCTACCTTTTTTTGAAATGAAAAATGCCTTTGCGACAGGTAGCTGAAAACGATCACGAATGCTGTGGTAAGGATCATGGAGGGCGTAGGATACCAGCCCAGCACATCAACAAAAAGTTTCAGCAAAACATAGTTGATCAGGATACAGGCGATTGCTACCAGAAAA
Source organism: Cnuella takakiae (assembly GCF_001953305.1). Taxonomy (GTDB): domain Bacteria; phylum Bacteroidota; class Bacteroidia; order Chitinophagales; family Chitinophagaceae; genus Flavisolibacter; species Flavisolibacter takakiae. The sequence continues at coordinate 2,976,987 of NZ_MTFE01000010.1, read as the reverse complement.
TAACGGAGGAACTGGGTGCGGCGGCGAAGGTGCGAACCGGAAAACACCACGAACATGCTGAGGTAAAAACCGGTAGGGAAAGTGATACAAAAGGCAATCAGGAAGGCAGCGATATGTGCGCTGATGGCAATGGGTCCCAGGTGGAGTACCATTTTATCCAACACAAAATTGTACAGGATAAAATAAAGCAAGATGTTGAACGCGGTATTGCCACCCCCACATGCGGCATACCGAAAGGTTTGCAAGGGCATAAAGGGCCTGCACAGCGGGTAAAAAAAATCCACTGTATTGAGAATGGTACCTTTTGCAAAATGGTGCAGCCTACGCATGGGCTGCGAAGATAATCTCCCCTTTTGCTTTTTTTTGCTCCGCCTCGTTAAAGACCCTTAAATTCTTTCGCTCCGCCTCTGCCATGCTTTCTGTAATTTGCGCCGCAAAATCTACCTACTTAATGAGCATTGTTGCCCGGATAAAGGAAGCTACGGCCAAAGCAATTGAAAGCCTGTACCAGCACCAGCTGTCGGCACAGGACATTACTGTAAACCAGACAAAGCCCGAGTTTGAAGGCGACTATACCGTTGTTCTTTTTGCTTTTGTAAAAACCCTACGCACATCACCCGATGCTTTGGGACAGGCGCTGGGCCAGTACCTGGTAGCCAATAACGGCGAGCTGTTTACCGGCTTCAACCTGATCAAAGGTTTCCTGAACCTGACTGTTACCGATAACTTTTTTCTCCAGTATCTGCAACAGCGATACGCCGGGCAGCCCGACCTTACCTATGGCGCTCCGCAAAAAGTTATGGTGGAGTACTCTTCTCCCAACACCAACAAGCCCCTGCACCTGGGTCACCTGCGCAACAACTTCCTGGGCTGGAGCGTAGCCGAAATCCTTAAAGCATCTGGCAACGAGGTAATGAAAACCTGTATTGTGAACGACCGCGGCATTCACATTTGCAAGAGCATGATTGCCTGGCAGGATTTTGCCAATGGCGCCACACCCGAAAGCACCGGTACCAAGGGCGATCATTTTGTGGGCGACTATTACGTTAAGTTCAGCGACACCCATAAAGCGCAAATGAAAGAACTGGAAGCCCAGGGGCTTTCAAAAGAAGAAGCAGAAAAGCAGGCGCCTATTATGCTGCAAACCCAACAGATGCTTGTGGACTGGGAGGCGGGCAAGCCCGAAGTGATGGAGCTTTGGAAAAAGATGAACAGCTGGGTATATGCCGGCTTCGATCAGACGTATAAAAGAATCGGAACCGATTTCGATAAAACCTATTATGAAAGCCAGACCTACCTGCTGGGCCGCAAGTTCGTGGAGGAAGGATTGGAGCAGGGTGTTTTTTACAAAAAAGAAGACGGTTCGGTATGGATCGACCTGACTGCAGAAGGCCTGGATGAAAAACTGGTGCTGCGCAAAGACGGCACTTCGGTATACATCACCCAGGACCTTGGGCTTGCTGATGAAAAATATGGGGAGTTTCCTTACGACCAAAGCATTTATGTGATTGCCGACGAGCAGAACTACCACATGAAGGTGCTCCAGCTCATTTTGAAAAAGCTGGGCAAGCCTTATGCTGATGGTATTTTCCACCTCAGTTATGGCATGGTGGAGCTGCCTACAGGCCGTATGAAGAGCCGCGAAGGAACCGTTGTAGATGCTGATGATCTGGTAGAGGAAATGGTTGCTATTGCTGCCAGGCACACCGAAGAATCAGGCAAGGTGAAAGACTTTACGGAAGCCGAACTGAAGGAGCTGTATGACACCATTGCAATTGGTGCCCTCAAGTTCTTCCTGCTCCGTGTGGATCCTAAAAAGAAGATGATCTTCAACCCCGAAGAGTCGATCGATTTTCATGGTTTCACTGGTCCCTTTATACAGTACACGCATGCAAGGATCAAATCCATCCTGCGCAGGCAGCCCATCAACGAAGCCGTTGCGGTAAACTTCAACGGGTTGGAAAAACTTGAAAAGGAACTGCTGGTACTGCTGGAGCAATACCCCGGTACTGTTCGGCAGGCTGCAGTGGAACAAAACCCTTCGGTGCTGGCTATTTACGCTTTTAACGTTGCCAAAACCTACAACAGTTTTTATACCGAGCATTCGGTGCTGAGTGCAGAAAGCGAAGAAAAGAAAGAGCTGCGTTTGCGTTTGTGCCAGCTTACTGCAACTACCATCAAGTCGGCCATGGGCCTGCTGGGTATCCGTGTGCCGGAAAGGATGTAACTGCATTTAATTAAAATCTAATAACAAAGAAGCCCGCAAGTAAATACTTGCGGGCTTCTTTGTTATACAGTTTTAGGAAAACATATATAACGATTGGCGTCATTAAGAAGGCGCATTAAAAGCTTGGAGTTTCAGGATACTAGCGCCGAATCAATCACCTGCCGCTGTAAGCCACTGCGCCTGCACTACCTGCAACCGGATTACTGCAGTAGATTGATTCAGCGCCGCTAACTGTTGCATAACACCAACCAAAACTGGCACCTCGCAATGAAGGCCCACAATCTGTTATCATTTTTTCTCCACTACTTCAACACCACTGCACTTAATGCCGGCAGGTTTACCAGCATCTTATAGGTCTTTGATGTTTCGTCTACCAGCTCGCTTTTGATCTCGGTATTAAATACATCGCCGGTACCCCAGTATTGCTGCTGATCACTGTTGAATATTTCTGTTGCATAGGTTTTCCCTTCCAGGTAAATTTCCCAATTCCACCGCACTTCGGGTTTCAGGTTCAGGACAACCAGGAGGTCATCTTTACTTTCCTTGCCCTTGCGGCGGTACACCAACACACAATCTGGCCGGTGGCTCAGGTCAATCCATTGGAAACCCTGGATATTGAACTGGTTGGCGTAAAGCGCTGGCTGCTCCACCAGCAATTTGTTCAGATCGGCAATGCATTGCCGCAAACCTTCATGTGCGGGAAACCGGAGCAAGCCCCAGTCTAGTTCACTTTTGTAATTCCACTCAGTCGTTTGCCCGATTTCATTCCCCATAAACAAAAGCCTGCCGCCGGGATGCGTCCACATATACGTATACAGGGAGCGCAGGTTGGCAAACTTCTGCCAGTCGTCGCCGGGCATCTTATAGATCATCGGGCTTTTGCCATGAACCACTTCATCGTGGCTGAGGGGCAGCATAAAGTTTTCATCGTAGAAATACATCATGGAAAACGAAAACTTGTCCTGGTGATGCTGGCGGTGGTAGGGATGAAACTTGAAATAATTAAGCGTATCGTGCATCCACCCCATCATCCATTTCATACCAAAGCCCAATCCACCAGCAGATGTGGGCTGTGATACACCGGGCCAGTCGGTTGCCTCTTCGGCAATGGTTTGCACATCAGGAAAATCGCGGTAGATGGTCTCGTTCAGGTCTTTGATAAAAGCAATGGCTTCGATGTTGCCGTTGCCACCATATTCGTTTGGTTCCCATTGTCCGTGGGTACGACTATAGTCCAGTTTCAGCATGCTGGATACTGCATCTACACGGATGCCGTCAATATGAAATTTATCGAACCAGAATCGTGCACTGGAGATCAGGAAAGATTTTACCTCTCCCCTTTTGTAGTTAAAAATATAAGAGTTCCAATCGGGGTGGAAACCCTTGCGCATATCGGCGTACTCGTAGGTATGTGTGCCATCAAACATGTACAGGCCATGCGCATCGGCAGGGAAGTGCGAGGGCACCCAGTCGAGGATGACACCGATATCTGCATGGTGCAATTGGTCAATCAGGTACATCAAACCTTCGGGTTCGCCAAAGCGGGAGGTAGCGGCAAAATAGCCGGTACACTGGTAACCCCAGCTGCCATCAAAAGGATACTCCATTACGGGCATAAACTCTACATGCGTAAAGCCCATCTCCTTAATATAGGGCACCAGCCTTTCGGCAATATAGTGGTAGCTGTTATAGGTCTCTTCGTTGTTTGGATCAGGGCGCATCCAGCTTGCCAGGTGCAATTCGTACACACTCCAGGGTGCATCCAGGGCATTGTGTTGGCTGCGTTTCTCCATCCAGGTTTTGTCCTGCCACTCGTAATCAAATTCCCAGGTGATGGTAGCCGTATTGGGCCTTAGCTCCCAGTAGTTGGCGAGCGGGTCGCCCTTTTTTGTAATGCGTCCCTCGAACCCTACGATATGGTATTTGTACACTTCACCTTTTGCCACACCGGGTATAAACCCTTCCCAGATACCGCTCTTGTCCCAACGTGGATGCAGCGGGTGCTGGTCTTCTTTCCATTTGTTGAAATTGCCAATGACCGAAACCGCCGTTGCATTGGGTGCCCACACACAAAAATAATACCCTTCCTTTCCCAACACCTCCCAGGGCTTGGAACCAAACTTTTCATAGATGCGGTAATGGGTACCGTTCTGAAAGTTTCGGATATCGTCGGCATCAAGCAGGGAATAGTTCCAGACGGGTTTGGTAGTATCCACAAAGTTGTGGTCCTCAAAACGCGGTGGCTTTTCTACCGGTTGTACTTCATTATTACCATTCATGGCCTGGCTGTTATGATTATGTAAAAGGTTGCCGCAACCGTTTCGATGCGGATTATTTTGGTAAATTGGGTACGCAGTGAAGATAGGTTAAGATGCGCAGCAGCAGGCAGGAAAATGGAACTCACCGTCTGGCCTACTGCAGCAGGATTGCACCCTCAAAACTATACACCAAAGCCTTCCCAATGCGGAACATCTTCCTGCTCCTTTTCGTGCTGCTTAGCCATTTAAGTTTCTCCCAAACCAGTATCCGCGGACAAGTTCGCGACACTTTAGAAAACAAGCCCTTGCGCAATGCCGTTGTAGCCCTGGTGGGCGCTTCTGACAGCGTACTACATGGCTTTACCCGCAGCGCTCCCGATGGCTCTTTTCTACTTCAGGCACCCGGCATAGGCCGCTATTCCCTGCTGGTAAGCTTTCCCAAGTTTGCCGATTTTGCCGAGCAATATACACTGGAGGATGGCCAGCAGACGGATGCAGGCAGAATATCGCTTACCCTTAAGAGCAAATTACTATCCGAAGTAGTGGTGCGCAGTGCAGGCGCTATCCGTATCAAAGGAGATACAACAGAATTTGTTGCCGACTCTTTCAAGGTGCGGGAAGGCGCTACGGTGGAGGAACTGCTGAAGAAATTGCCCGGCTTCCAGGTAAACAGCAGGGGCGAGATTACAGCCCAGGGTCAACGGGTGTCTAAAGTGTTGGTGGACGGGGAAGAGTTTTTTGGCAACGACCCCACCGTAGCCACCCAGAATATTGCGGCAAAAGCAGTGGACAAGGTGCAGATTTTTGACAATAAAACAGAGCAACAGCAAATTACGGGGATGACCTCGGCGCAGGATGGCAAAACTGTCAACATCAAACTCAAAGAAGACCAGAAACGGGGAGCTTTTGGCAAAGCTGAAGCGGGCTCCAACTTCAACCAGTACCATGATGTAAAAGCCTTGTACAACCGCTTTGTAGGCAAAAAGAAAATGTCGGTGTATGGTGGCCGCAGCACTACCAGCACTGGCAGCCTGAGCTGGCAGGACCGGCAGAAGTTGGGTATTGAAAACGATTACGAGTACGATGAGATCAGCGGCTATTATTTTTCTTTTGGCAACAGCGATGAATTTGACAACTGGAACCTGCGCGGCCTGCCTACCGCCTACAATGCAGGTGGCCTGTTCATCAATCGCTGGAATGCCGACCGGCAGGGTGTGAATGGTTCCTATACCTTCAACCAGTTGGGCACCACCAACCGCAGCTCTATTTTAACTCAAAACATTTTACCCGATACCAGTTTCTTTACCAACCAGTACTCTGACAACACGGTATTGTTGCGGCAGCATGCGCTGAGTTTTAAATACGAATGGAAGCTGGACTCCCTGCGGAGCCTAAAGCTTAATGTCAGCGGGTCGCAAAAAACCAATATTTCGGATAATGATACCTATTCGGAATCGCTGACGGAGGAAAAGCTTTTTGTAAACCAAAGCAACCGCAATAACCTCACGGATGCTTTAAGGCTGAAGTGGGACAACCAGCTGACCTATCGCCAACAGTTCAAAAAGAAAGACCGGTTGCTGCTGGCAGTTTTTCGCTTTGGATTGATTGAAGATAATAATGAAAATTACCTGCGCGCTACCAACCGCTTTTACACCAATGGTGTGGAATCGCAGGTGGAACAGATAGACCAGCAAAAACTTAATAATGGCAATAGCCGCACCCTTGGCGGGAAGATCACCTTCAGTGAACCCATCAACAGCCGCCTGGCCATCGTTGGTGAATATGGATTTAACAACAACAACTCCGTGTCTCGGTTCAACACGTATGAAAGGGGAAACAATGGCAAATATGAAACCTTGAATCCCTTGTTCTCCAACAATTTTGACCTGGATGTAAATGCACACAACGGCACCCTGATTGGCAAGTACAACCACAAAAAGATCCGCTTTGCAGCAGGTTCGGGTATTGCCACTACCCGCCTCAACCTGTACAACCAGGACAAGGCCGAACGCAGGGTATACAATTTCCTGAACTTCATGCCGCAGCTGGCTTTTCGGTTTAGTCCCAAGCAGCAGAGTGGTATTTCACTTAATTACCGGGGCACCACGCGGCAGCCTACTATTAACCAGTTGCAACCGCTCCGCGATAATAACGATCCGCTGAATATCATCATTGGCAACCCTGACCTCAAAGTGGGTTTCAACCACAGTATTGAAGGCTTTTACAACAGCTACAAAGTGCTGAAGCAAAGAGGTGTTTGGATGAGTTTTGGCGCCAACTTCCAGGACAATGCCATCACCAACAAGGTGACCATTGATGCCAATGGACGCCGTACCACCCAGCCGGTGAATGTGAACGGCAACCGTAATTTTCATTACTGGTTTGATTATAACCTGGGAGAAGGAGAAAAGAAATGGATCGTTTCGCTGAGCAGCAATATGAATGGCGGCCGCAACAACAATTTTGTAAATGGGTTGGCTAACCGCAATACTTATGTAAACCCGGCTGTTGGGTTTGGTTTGCGCTATGAAATTTCCGAAAAGCGCAGTATCTATTTTCGTCCCAACCTGGGTTACAACTGGAGCCGCACCAGCCTTCGTCCCGACCAAAAGATCAACTACTTTACCTATGGCGGCGATGTGGAAGGCATGCTGGCCTTCCCTGGGCGTATAGAACTGCGCACCAATGCCAATTTCGACCTGCGCCAGCGTCTTGACGTATTTGCACAAAACACCAATATCATCTACTGGAATGCAACGCTCAGCCGCTGGATGGACAAGAAAAAGAAAACCCGCATGCTGGTACATGCCAATGACATCCTAAACCAGAACCGAGGCTTTGAACGTACCATCAACAGCAACTTTATCACCGACCAGCGCTACCAGCGGGTAAGCCGTTATGTGATGTTGAAACTGGAGTACACGTTGAACAAAATGCCCGGGCAATAGCACCATCTATTCACAAACCGACCTTTTTAAATATTACAATCATGAAACGGATCCTTATATTTTTTTTCCTGCTGCCCTTGTTTGCAAAAAGCCAGCAGCATTTTTTCAGCTCCGTTAAAGTGGAATATGAAAAGACCATTTACATACACCAGCTGGCAAAGGAAATAGACCAGGAATGGTACGATTGGATTAAGGATAAGATGCCCGCAGCCAATATCAGTTACTTTGATATGGTGGCTGATACCAGCCAGTCGCTTTTCAAACCGGGCAGGGAGTTGCCCGGCAAGAAGCAAGGTTTTATGGACATCAGTGAAACAAAAAACCAGGTATATACCAATTTCAAAACAGGTAAGGTGAACAGCCTGAAGCCTGTATTTGAAGAGACCTTCCAGGTAGAGGACAGCCTTGCCCGCATCAAGTGGAAGCTAACTGCAGACACCAGGGTGATTGCCGGTTTCGAATGCCGTAAAGCTGTGGGTATACTTGACGACAGCGTGGGTGTATTTGCTTTTTATACCGATGAAATCATGGTGCCCGGCGGTCCCGAAAGCATTCACGGCCTTCCCGGTTTGATCCTGGGTATGGGTATTCCAAGACTCCATGCAACCTGGTTTGCCACCAAGGTTGAAGTAAACGGCGTTAACCTTTCTGCCGTAAAAGCACCTGTAGGAAAAGGCAAAAAGACCAACAAAGTAGAACTGCATCAACAATTGGACAAAGTACTACGTAACTGGGGTAATTATGGCGGTAAGATGGTAGTGAACTTTATCATTTAGGGCTACAATCTTTAAAAGGTTATCAAGGTTTCGGTTGGTCAATAATATTCTATAAGACTTGCTAAAGGAGAATTGTCCTTTAATACACTGGATATAACTTCTGTAACCATTACCTGATCTTGAACTGCTTCGAGAAAGGTTTACAGTTTAGCGTTCATCTACTACTTGCAACTGAAGGCAAAATGGTAGGCTTTCTGAATCGCTTGCAATATTCCTAAACACCAGGATTACTCATGTAAATCATCTCTTGTGGCAACTTATTTTAGGACGAGGCAATTACCTAAATAAAAAAGGCTCCTTTTCAGGAGCCTTTTTACTATAAAGACAATTTGATTACATACCAGCTGCTTTCAAACGATCCTGGTATTCTTTTACCTTGGCTTCGTTTTTCTGCATACCGTAATAATCGGTAAGTACATTGCTCACATTCTTGAAGTTGCCTTTTTCAAAACCTTTCAGGTCTTTTTTGCCTTCGTAAGCTGCAAAGGCTGTTTCGGCATAAGGCGCCATGGCAGCCCACTGTTTCTTGATATCAGCAGCGTAATTCTTACGCTTGTTGATGCTGGCGGCATCCGTACCTTTTAAGGCACGCATGGCATCTTCGGTACGGTAGATCTTTTCAGTCATGTAGCGCACCATCAGGTAGTTAGCATCGGCATTGCTGTTCGCCTTGATGGCGGCAGCAATGGCAGGCTCTACCAGCGGCTCAATAGTAGCTGCATCTGCAGGTTTCTGGTCGTTGGCATACATGTAGTTGAACAGCTCAACCGCGTAGTTGTAGTTCAGGTAATAGCTACCGGGGTTTTTGCCAATCAGTTCCTGGTATTTGGCAAACAGCTGGGGCTTGTTATCGCGAACAGGCTCCAGTTCGGCTTCTACCCAGTAGTCGTTGCCGGGATAGAGCTCCTTACCGATTTCCATGTACTTCATCTGGTTGGCCTTATCGCCTTTACGGCCATAATAATCTACCAGGGTCTGGTACACTTCAATAAACTGGTCGTTTTTAATCTTGGCATCCGCCAGCTTGGCATAGTACTTCATCGCCGAATCTTCCATCTTGGCCTTCAATGCAGTAGCTGCAGTGTTGAGGTAGAGGTTGGTATCCAGTGCGGGGAAGTTGATGCCTCCGTAGGTAAAACCCTTGCTCTTGATGTATTCTTCTGTTTCCAGCGCTTTGCTAAAGTTGGCAAAAGAGCCGGCGAAGTTCTGCTTGTTGTATTCGCCCAAAGCAGCATTGTAGTGCCCTTCGTACAGTTGGAACATCCTTACATTTTGCTCCAGCTGGCCCAGTACATTCTTGGGATCCAGTTCGTAGTACTTTTTGAAGGCATTGAGCGCTTCTGCACGATTGGCCAGCGCCTGATCGGCCTTGGTTGAATCCATTGCCAGCTGACCATAGATGCTGCCCTTGCGATACCATGCATTGGCATTGGTCTGGTTCTTGGGATCGGCCATCATCTTGTCGATGGTGGCACGGGCTTCATCGTATTTGCCCTTGCTCAGTTTGTCTTCCACATCGGAAAGCTTTTGGGCAAAAGCACCGGCGCCGGTGGCAAGCATCAATGCGGATAAGATCAGTTTACGCATTTCGTTGTTGTTTGTTTTATTATTATGATTGAACTCCTTGCTCTTCGTTAGATGCGCCTTCCTCTGTTTCGGTTGCATTGTCCGGAGCCACTACATCGGCTTCAGGAATATCGGCAACCACTTCTGCTACGGTAGCTTCGTCCAACACTTCATCTTCATCCTGCACATCTACGCGGGTGATGGCTGCTATCTTATCTTTTTCGTCGATTCGGATAAGCTTTACACCCTGGGCGGCACGGCCTAACTCGCGAATGTCGGCCACTTTCATGCGGATGGTGATACCGCTTTTACAGGTAATGATCAGGTCTTCCTGGTCGGCAACATCCAAAAGGCCCACCAACTTACCGGTTTTTTCAGTAACAGAAATGGTTTTTACACCCTTCCCGCCTCTGTTGGTAATGCGGTACTCTTCTACAGAAGTGCGTTTACCAAAGCCTTTTTCGCTCACAACCAGTACAGTACGGTCGGGCGTGCTGGGGTTAACACAAATCATACCAATTACTTCATCCTGGGTTTCATCTACGTCGATACCTCGAACACCGATGGCGCCCCGGCCCGAGCGGCGAACCTTAACAACAGGGAAACGGATGGAGCGACCCGAAGCAATGGCCATCATCATCTCGGTGTTCTCGTCTGCCAGGCGGGCTTCCAGCAACTGGTCGCCTTCAACAATGGTAATGGCGTTAACACCAGTTGTGCGGGGGCGGCTGAAGTTAACCAGCGCCGTACGCATAATGGTTCCCTGCTTGGTACACAGGATGATGTCGTGGCTGTTCACGTAATCGCTGTCCTGCAGGTCAGGAATATCAATGATGGCACGGATCTTATCATCCGGGCTCAGTTGAAGCATGTTCTGAATAGCACGGCCCTTGCCGGTTTTTTCACCTTCCGGAATCTGGTAGACGTTCAGCCAGTAACACCTGCCCTTCTCGGTAAAGAACAACATGGTATGGTGAGTAGAGGCCACAAAAAGGTGTTCTACAAAGTCTTCATCACGGGTAGCTGCGCCACGGGCACCGCGGCCGCCACGCTTCTGCGAGCGGAACTCGGTAGCCGATGTACGCTTGATATAACCCAGGTGCGAGATGGTGATCACCACATCTTCTTCCTTGATCAGGTCCTTAATGCTTACTTCGTTGTCGAGGTAAGAGATCTCGGTTTTGCGGGCATCGCCAAACTTATCTTTTACTTCCTGCAGTTCTGTTTTGATCACTTCGTACCGCTTGCCTTCGTCGGCCAGCAGTTCCTGCAGGTAGTTGATCAGCTTCATCAGTTCATCGAATTCGGCCTTGATCTTGTCGCGTTCCATGCCGGTAAGGCGCTGCAAACGCAGCTCGAGGATCGCACGTGCCTGGATCTCGTCCAGTCCCCAGCCTGCGTTGATCAGGCCTTCGCGGGCAACTTCGGGTGTAGCCGAAGCACGGATCAGGGCAATTACTTCATCGAGGTGATCGAGGGCAATGAGGTAGCCCTGGAGGATATGGGCTTTCTTCTGTGCTTCGCGCAGCTCAAACTGGGTGCGGCGCACTACCACCTCATGGCGGAATTCGATAAATTCCGAAATCAGGTCCTTCAGGTTGAGGATCTTGGGGCGGCCTTTTGCAAGGGCTACGTTGTTGATGCCGTAGCTGGTTTGCAGTTCGGTGTATTTAAACAATTGGTTGATCACCACGTTGGCAACAGCGTCCCTCTTCAGGTCCATTACAATACGGGTGCCTTCCTTCTTGTTCGATTCGTTGTTGATATGGGCAATACCTTCAATGGTTTTGTCGGTAACCAGTTGCCCGATGCGGTCGCAGAGGGCGTCGCGGTTTACCTGGTAGGGCACTTCGGTCACGATGATCTGCTCGCGGCCGCTGGCCTTTGTTTCCACCTGCATTTTACCACGCAGCACCACGCGGCCACGGCCGGTGTTGTAGCCAGCCTTGATGCCTTCCATGCCGTAGATAACCCCACCGGTTGGGAAGTCGGGGGCTTTTACATACTGCATCAGCTCTTCAATGGTGATCTCGCGGTTGTCGATATAGGCCAGACAGCCGTCAATTACCTCCGAGAGGTTGTGGGGCATCATGTTGGTGGCCATACCCACAGCGATGCCCGAGGAGCCGTTTACCAGCAACTGGGGAACACGGGTAGGCATTACCGTAGGTTCTTCCAGCGAGTCGTCAAAGTTGAGCTGGAAATCCACTGTTTCCTTATCAATATCCTGGAGCATATACTCCGTGATCTTTTCCATGCGGGCCTCGGTATAACGCATGGCAGCGGGACCGTCGCCATCCTGGTTACCGAAGTTACCCTGGCCATCGATGATGGTGTAGCGCATGCTCCACTCCTGGGCCATACGCACCATTGCATCGTACACCGAGGAGTCGCCGTGTGGGTGGTATTTACCCAAAACCTCGCCCACAATACGGGCAGATTTCTTGTGCGGTTTGTTGTGGTACATACCCAATTCGTTCATCGCATGGAGAATGCGGCGGTGAACGGGTTTGAAACCATCGCGTACATCAGGTAGGGCACGGCCTACAATTACCGACATAGAGTAGTCGATATAGGCCGTTTTCATCTGCTCTTCGATATTTACCGGAATAATCCGGTTATTATCCTGAGTTTCTTGCGGTTGCAGATTATCTTCCATTCGTTTTTAAAGCTTTATAAAGCCATTTAAAGGCCTGCAAAAATACTTTTTTGCCGCCTAAATATCCGCACAGTTTAGGTCTATTTACCCACATTTAGCTGATCCTTTAGGCAAGCTGCTGTTAAATTTAATTGTTCCAACGGGAACCCTGTTTAGGCAATGGGCATAGTATTTTCTTTATACCAGTTGTTAAAACGGGGGCACTATGAACAGGGTTCAATGGTTGCGGGAGCGGGTAATTGCATCAGGCTGGATCGGCAAGCGTGCTGAAGGCAAGATATTCCCTAAGTCAGGAGCTGCAAACCATGCGGCTAATGTATTTATTGCCCTGCCGCGCAGGCATAAGATAAGTACCGTGTACCGATTAACGGCTCCTGTCCCACCCCATGTTTTTGTGCTCCCGCCCCTGCAAAGGAAGGATTCGGCCAAGCGGCCCCATAAACGGGTTTCAACGGCCTGGGTATCCTTGTTTTCCCTTGTGGCTACAGTATTTGCAGCCATTGGCATTTTGCAAATCATGATCAGTACCATGCACCTGAGTGCATATGGACAGTCGGGGCTGCACCCTTCCATTGCTGCACACAAACCGGGCAGCGGTCCGGCACTTGAAGATGCCGTGGAAAATGAATACCAGCATGCACTCACCCGTGAGCATATTGCAGCAGCAGATACGAATATCGTAACCAATACCGCTAACGGGGCAGCCCTGCCCAAAGGTTTGCTGGACGATGTGGAGGTAAGCGCTCCCGCACCTGAAAAAAGGGGGGATAGCAGGCAGGTACGTATTTTCAATGGCACCCGTTCTACCATCGATAAAGTGATTGTGCAGGTAGAAATACTGAATAAGGCCGGCCACCTGTTGCGCACCGAAAATATTACAGCGGACTCGCTCAGCCCGCTGGGTGTGCGGGTGCTGGAACTTGGCAATGTTTTACCCGATGCCCAGGTGCACTGTTATATCCAGGAAATCAGGTCCAAATCGCTCCGCACTTCCTTGCGTGCACTTTAACTGTTTCCTGAATGCCGGGGATTGACGCATCACATCGAATCCCTATATTAGGCCTTTCGAAACGGTATGAAACAAATCCTGCTTTTCGGCGCCGGCAAATCGGCAACCGTGCTGATCGAATATCTTTTGGAGCAATGTGCCCGGTACGGCTGGCTGCTGGTGGTGGTAGATGCACAACTGTCGCTTGCAGCAAGTAAAATCAATGGCCATCCTTCCGGGGAGGCTGTTTCTTTCGACATCTTGGATGTCGATTCCCGCACAGCCCGCATCAGGCATGCCGACGTGGTGATTTCCATGCTCCCGCCTTCCTTACATATCCAGGTGGCCCAAACCTGTTTGCAGGAAGGAAAACACCTGCTCACCGCCTCCTATATCGATACGCAGCTGGAAGCGCTCAGACCGACAATAGAGGAAAAAGGGTTGCTCTTTTTATGCGAAATGGGTCTCGATCCTGGTATAGACCACATGAGTGCCATGAAGCTGCTCAATGACATTAAGGCTCTTGGTGGCAAGGTGACCCGCTTTTACTCGCATTGTGGCGGATTGGTAGCACCCGGAAATGACGATAATCCCTGGCACTATAAAATAAGCTGGAATCCCCGCAACGTAGTACATGCCGGTAAAGAAGGCGCCCTGTTCTTAAAAGGGGGTAAAAAGATACAATTACCCTACGCCGATCTTTTTTCGGAACGCAGACCCGTGGAGATACAGGATCAAACCTATTGTTGGTACCCCAACCGCGATTCCCTACATTACCTGGACATTTATGGCCTCCCGCATTGCCGCGATTTTGTGCGCACCACCCTGCGGCATCCGGATTTTATTTATGGATGGAAAAACCTCGTAGACCTGCAGCTCACGAGCACGGCCACCTTTTACGAAAGCGATGGCAGAACCCTTGCTTCGGTTTTCAAGGAGCACATGGACCGCTTTCAATTCAGCAGCTGGCTGGAGCAAAAGCTGAAAAGCCAGTTGGAGGGCAGCCAGGAGCTGTTGCGTAGCCTGATGGAACTGGTTGAACTGGAAAATGAAAGCAATAGGGCCAGCAAGCAGGAGCCGGAGGAGATGTTGCTGGTAGACGAAAAAGGCGACCTCCGTGAGGTTGACCTCGATGGCCTGAAATACAACGCTGCCGCTTCCCTCGCCTTCCGGATGCACGAGTCGAAGCTCACCCTGCAGCAGCTGTTTTACCTGGGTTTGAACGACGACCTTACGCTGGTAAACAAAGGCCGCTGCTCGGCTGCCGAACTGCTGCAATTTGCCCTAGAGCAAAAGCTGGCCTTAAAACCCGGCGACCGCGACCTGGTGGTCATGCTTCACCAGATTGCCTATGAATTGGATGGCCGCAGCTACCAGGTAGAAAGCTCCCTGGTGCTGGAAGGCGAAGACGACAGCCGCACAGCCATGGCCACAACCGTAGGTTTACCCCTGGGCATTGCAGCGGTATTGCTGCTGCAAAACAAACTACCAGTACGGGGCTTGCATATACCTATTCTGCCTGGCATTTTTAACCCGGTACTGGAAGCGCTGGAGCAAAAAGGCATATGCTTTGTGGAGCAGGAAAAAACCCTTTAGATTCAATTGTCTCCGCACGAAAAGCTACCGGAAAAACCATTTCAAAATAGCTGTTACCGCATCGACTCAAGCATGTGGGTCAATTGTTTGATACCCTCCGTTGCAGGCGCTTCAATGGTTTGAAGATTGGGCAGGGATGCATTGTAAGGAATCTTTTTGTCTACAATAAACTTGGGTATATGCCGGGGCGCAAAGTCTACTAAGCCTGCCGCTGGGTACACCACCAGTGATGTGCCCACCACCACAAAAATATCCGCCTTTCTAACCAGGGCTGCTGCCGGCTCTATCATGGGAACGGCTTCTTCAAACCATACAATATGCGGTCGAAGCTGAGCGCCATCAGGCGCCAGATCGCCCATTTGAATATCGCCTGCAACAGGAAAGACCAGCTCTTCAT
This sequence comes from Cnuella takakiae, assembly GCF_001953305.1. Taxonomy (GTDB): domain Bacteria; phylum Bacteroidota; class Bacteroidia; order Chitinophagales; family Chitinophagaceae; genus Flavisolibacter; species Flavisolibacter takakiae. The sequence continues at coordinate 2,961,572 of NZ_MTFE01000010.1, read as the reverse complement.
CCAACTCACTACGCATCTTCAAAATTTCGCCGTGCAGGTGCAGTACCTGTGAAGAGCCTGCCCTTTCGTGCAGATCGTCAATATTTTGGGTGATGATTTGCACGTCGAAGTGCTGCTCCAAGGCTGCCAGTTCCAAATGGGCGCTATTGGGTTGCGCCTCCTGTACATTTTTACGGCGCATATTGTAAAACTCCTGCACCAGTGCCGGGTTGCGCCGCCATGCAGTAGCCGTTGCCACTTCCTCGATATCATATCCTTCCCACAAACCGTCGGCATCGCGGAAAGTTTTCAGTCCACTTTCCGCGCTGATGCCGGCACCGGTGAGTACAACGAGTCTTTTTTTCATGCTAAAAGATATCCTGAAACATTCCTGTAACAATCAGAATTTACCGGGTGTAAACCGGTTCCAATAGGAAAGCAATAATTGTTCGCCAGCTTCGGTGTAATCTTTACCCAATGCAGGCGTGGGGGTAAACTCACCAAACACGGCGCCCTGCGGTGTAGCATAAAAATCAATCCGCACAAAAATTTCATAAGCCTTGCTCAGGCGTTTGGCATCAGCCACCATCTGGTCAAAACAATGGGGTTTAGGAAGCAACTCTCCTTCAGGATAATGGGTGCGCAGGCGCTCTATGGGGGTCCATTTTTCGTCATAAAAATTGCCAAAACCTTTGGTAGGGCCGGAGCGCTGGATGACCAGGAAAGCAGCCAGCTCACCATTGAACAAATACATTTTGTAATCAACAGGAATCTTGTATTCGCCGGCTTCATTTTGCAGGAACTCCTCTACCACGAATTCGAGACTGGGGTTAGCGTCAAAAGCCTTTTGCAGGGCTGCTTTGATTTCTTCTGGCGTGTAAGGTTTGTTTTCCAGGATATTCACCCCGTCATTCATAAGAAATACCTGGTTGGAGTTGTGTCCTATTGTTGGCCGCATTACATATTGTGCAGGCAGCTGGGCAAAGTCCAGCGTGTTCAGATCGCGGCCTCTCCAATACAACTCCGCAACCTGACAGCCATGCTTTTTGGCAAACTCGCGGGCATTGAATTTATTACTCAGCTTACGCTGCCATAGCTGTTTGTCCTTCCAGATTTCTATGGGGTCTTCGGCAAAATGGATGGTATTGCGTACCTGTTCACCATCTTCGGTCTTCCAAAAACGGGCATGTCGCGCCCTGATTCTTTGTCCAAATTCCCCGTTGATGGTATCCTCTTTTTTTTCTTCTGTTTTGAAAATACGGCGAGCAATGCTTTTGATATTCATCGGTTTCGTTGTGATGGGTATGGTAAAAAGGGAATAAACTACAAATATATACCCCTAAACAAACAGCCTCATTAATTTTAATTGTTGCCATTGGCTGTAATTTGTGGGCCGTTAATAATTATAAACCAATTAGCAAGGCACTAATTGTCCTTATTACTATTCTCAACATAATACCTGTACATGCCACATTTTCACCAGAAGGCTCCATTCATTGTTCCTACCACCGATGGTAAACTGATCGAAGAACATTTTGGCGTTGTAGCTACTGCCAACATTGGTCACAGCATTGCCCGGATGGTGGCACCTCCGGGTTGGGGCGAACCTTTTCAAACACCCGATTTCGATGAATACACCCTGGTAAGCAGCGGCCGCAAACAAGTGGAAGCGGATGGGAAAACCGTAGTGCTGGAAGCTGGCCAAAGCATCTTTATTGCTGCGGGCACCAAGGTGCGCTACTCCAATCCTTTTGAAACCGAATGCCAGTATTGGAGCATTTGCATTCCCGCTTTTACCCCCGAAGGAGCCAACAGGGAGTCCTGATTTAAACTATCGGCTTCAATTTGATCACGCTCTTTGCATTCCCATTTAACCAAACCCGTATCCAACCGGGCAAACCGTTTACACACATGAGAAAACTGATCCTGCTGGCCCTGCTGGGCTTAAGTATGGGTAGCCAGGCCCAAAACAAGGCTTCCGACGTTCAGACCTTCACCCTTAAAAATGGGATGAAGTTCCTGGTGCTCGAGGACTTTTCCATTCCCAACGCCAATATGTACCTGTTCTACAAGGTAGGGTCCCGCAATGAACATCCGGGAATCACCGGCCTCTCGCATTTTTTTGAACACATGATGTTCAATGGCGCCAAAAAACACGGACCCAAGCAATTTGACCGGGTAATGGAATTCAATGGCGGCGCCAATAACGCCTATACCACCGAAGACATGACGGTGTATACGGACTGGTTCCCTGCATCGGCGCTGGAAACCATCTTTGACCTAGAGGCCGACCGCATCGCCAGCCTGAATATCGATTCGGCCATGGTGGAAAGCGAACGCGGCGTGGTGCTATCCGAAAGAAGTACGGGTTTGGAAAACTCGCCCTGGCGCCTGCTGCTGGAAAACGTGCAGGCTACTGCCTTCCAGGATGGACCCTACCACTGGCCGGTAATTGGCTACGAGCAGGACATTAAAAACTGGACAAAGAAAGACCTGGAATATTACTTCCGCACCTACTATGCTCCCAACAATGCCGTGGTGGTGGTTTCGGGCGGTGTAAAAACAGAAGACGTAAAAAGACTGGCAACAAAATACCTGGAACCCATTGCCGCACAACCGGCACCCAAGCCCGTGCACCTGGTGGAAAGCCCGCAACTGGGTGAACGCCGCATTGTGGTGCAGAAAGAAGTGGCAACGCCTTACCTGAGTATTGCCTACCGCACTCCAGCTACCCGCGATTCGGATTATTATGCACTAAAGGTGCTGGAATCGGTGCTGGCTGCCGGCAATTCCAGCCGATTGTATGCATCGCTGGTTGACCAGCAACAACTGGCCACCAGTGTATTCGTATACTTTGGTGAGTCATTTGATCCCAATCTTTTTTCCATCAATGCCGTAACCAATGCCGGTGTACAACCCGAAACATTGGAGCAGGCCATTTACACCCAACTGGAAAAGCTGAAGCGCGAAGGCATCACCGAGGCTGAGTTGCAAAAAATCAAGAACCAAAAAACGGTAGAACTCTACCGCCAACTGGAAACCATCAACGGTAAGAGCAATAATTTGGGTAACTACGAGGCATATTTTGGCGATTACCGCAAGCTGTTTGAAGCACCGCAGGAATACAACAAACTGACCACTGCCGACATCCAGCGGGTTGCCAACAAGTACTTGCGCAAAAGCACCCGCACTGTTGGCGTGCTCCAGTCCAATATCGATTAATGTGCTCACCCCAAATAACCGGTAATACAACCCACATGAAAAAGCTTTTATTCTGTATAACCCTGCTGGCCTGCTTCATTGCACAGTCGCAGCAAGCTGCCTTCAAACTTCCCCCCTACCAGAAATTCCAGTTGCCCAATGGCCTTACGGTGTACCTGATGGAACAAAAAGAAGTTCCCCTGGTGTCCGTATCAGCCATTTTTCCCGCTGGTGCCATTTACGATGCGCAAAAGTCGGGACTGGCTTCGCTTACTGCCTCAGCCCTGATGCATGGCACCCGCACCATGAGCAAGCAGGTGCTGGATTCCACCATCGACTACCTGGGTGCTGAAGTGAATACTTATGCAGGTAAGGAAAGCGCTGGGCTGAGTGCCCGTTTTGCCCGCAAAGATGCGGCTACTGTTTTGGGCCTGATCCGCGACATTGTACTGTCGCCCCGCTTTGACACGGCCGAATTCCGCAAGGAACAACAGCGCACCCTGGTGCAACTGGAGCAGGCCAAGGAAAGCCCCCGCCAGGTGATCGGCAACTATTTTGACCAGGTAATGTTTGCCGGCCATGTGTACGCCAATCCGGCCAGCGGTAACAAGGCGAGTGTGGCTGCCCTTAGCGCAAAGGATGTGGCTGCTTTTTACAAGGCACAATACCTGCCCAATGGTTCTGCCATTGCTGTTGCCGGCGATTTTGACAGCAGGGAGATGAAAAAGCTCCTGGCCGACCTGTTTGGAAAATGGACCAAGGGCAACCTGCCTGCCAACCTCGCCAACCAGCCCATAAACGCACCGGCATCTGCCAAAGTTTTGCTGGTAAATAAGGACGATGCCCGCGAAACTACCTTTTACATCGGTGCACCGGGTGTAAGCCGCAGTAACCCCGACCTGGTTGCCATTGATGTCATCAATACCATCCTGGGTGGTCGTTTCACCTCCTGGCTCAACGACGAATTGCGGGTAAACAGTGGCCTTACCTATGGTGCCAACAGCGGGTTCAGCAGCCTGAAGAATGGCGGCAGTTTCCGCATTTCCACTTTTACGGCTACCAAAAACACTGCGGCCGCCATCGACAAGGCCCTGGAAGTAATGCAGCGCCTGCACACCCAGGGTGTGGATGAAAACACTTTGGCATCGGCAAAGAACTATGTGAAAGGACAGTTTCCGCCCCGGTACGAAACTTCCGGCCAGCTGGCCGGCTTGCTCACCCAAATGTACTGGTATGGCTTCGACGAGTCGTATATCAACAATTTTCAAAAGCAGGTGGATGGCCTCACCACTGCCCGGGCCAAGGAAATCATCCAGAGGTATTTTCCAAAAGACAAGCTCCAGTTTGTGCTGGTAGGCAAAGCTTCCGAAATCAGGGAACTGGCAAAAAAATGGGGTCCGGTTACCGAGGTTAATATAAAGGAAGAGCAGGCAAAGTCATTTTAGATCCAGCCGTGCGTTGCAATTTATCAGTAGCTGGTAATACTGCAACCTGAACATTGGCAGAAGATAGGAAGACCACAGCCTACAGACGACAGACCACATGGGAAACCTAAAGGTGGTTTGTAGGCTGTAGGCTGTGGTCTTTTTGTATACGGTTCTGCCCCTGCAGGTAAATCAGCTCCAACGCCCTAAACCTCAGCCATACCTTATTATGGACTTGTATTTGCAGGGCGAAAGGAAAATGGTAAATAATGGAACAAACTTTCGAACTGTTGGTAGACAAAGTGCCGTACCGTGTTACTGCCGAGCCTTTTTCGTTTAATGAAGAAACCCGCTACCGGGTAACTTATAACGGTGGCGATGACCACATCTTTTACTACGATCCCTCCCTTGGCCGCCTGGCTCCCATTGATGATGATGCGGGTACCATGCCCGACAGCCTTGAGGTGGCCATTGCTGAGCGCCTGCAGGGAAAGCGCTAGCTTGCAACAAATGCCCGGTAAAGCCGGGCATTTGTTTTGCGATCCCTTTCCGGCAAAAAGAACTTTTTACCAACCTTTCAACCTTTATTTATGGCAACAGCCCTTGTACTTGGCGCTACCGGCCTGGTAGGCAAACAGCTTACCCAACTGCTGCTTACCGATGCCCACTGGCAGGAAGTACATGTTTTTGTGCGCCGGCCTACGGGTATCACCCACCCCAAACTACGGGAGCATGTCATTGATTTTGACCAGCCCGGGCAATGGCGGCAGCAGGTAAAAGGCACCGTTTTGTTTTCTGCCCTGGGTACCACCCTTGCTGCTGCGGGCAGCAAACAAGCCCAGTATAAAGTAGACTACACTTACCAGTACCAGTTTGCAGCCGCTGCGGCTGCCAATGGTGTGACACATTATGTACTCGTTTCTTCGGCCAATGCGGCAACCGATTCTTTTTTCTTTTACAGCCGGATGAAGGGTGAATTGGAGCGGGATATCAGCCAGTTATCTTTCCAGCATATTTCCATTATGCAACCTGGCCTGTTGGCGGGAGCAAGAACGGAAAAGCGGCTGGGTGAACAGCTGGCCTTGTCCCTGAGTGGTGCATTGCAGTTTGTGCCCGGTTTGGGCGTAACTAAATCCATCCAGGGTTTTGATGTGGCGCGGGCCATGATTGTTGCGGCCAGAACGCAGTTTGCAAAGCATAAGGTATACAGCATGAAAGAGCTGTTTCAACTGGTGCAGCAATGGCCCGTTTAAACAATAGCTCGGGGAATGGGCCTTCCAGGCGTTTTATAATAGTGTAAATGCAAACAGCCAAACAACAGCAACGGATTGTTCTTTTGCAGTTGTCTGGCTGTGTTGATACTTATTCAGTTCCCTTGAATATTAGCCTGGCTATGGGAGTTTTTATGTTCCCCTTTCATACTGCAAAACCAGCTCCCATTCTTCAGGGGTTACAGGCTGCACCGAAAGCCGGCCAAGCCTTAATAATGCCATTTGCTCCAGGCGTGGATCGGCTTTGATGACTTTGAGCGATACAGGATTTTGCAGCTTGCGCACTGGTTTAAAGTCCACAGCCGACCAGGTCTCTTCCTCCGACGTTGGATCCTGGTAAGCTTCCCGGATCACTTCGGCTACGCCTACGATCTCCAGGCCTTCATTGCTGTGGTAAAAAAAAGCTTTGTCGCCTACTTTCATGGCCCGCAGGTTGTTGCGGGCGGCATAATTGCGCACGCCATCCCAAAAGGTGGAACCATCCTGTACAAACTGGTCCCAGGAATATTTAAATGGTTCGGATTTGATCAGCCAGTAGGCAGCTCCTCCCCGGTCCTCCCCGGTAGGGACGGAGGTAGTAGCAGCAGTTCCTGATTGCTTTTTAGCCATATTCATTATTTAGGGTAGGATTTGTTTCAAATCTTTAAGAGGGACACACACTGGTTGCATTAGGTATTTCAGCCGTTCCAGAGGTTCCAGGAATTTCAAAATTTCAAATCCGCAATATTATTATGAATTATTCCTGTTCAAACCTGCGGGTTCCCAACTCCCTACGGGGAGGGCTGGGAGGGGCTGCTTACCAACCGCTCGCCAGCACATCGGCCAAATGCATGACCTTGATGTTGCTATTGTTTTTCCGGATATAACCATCCAGGTGCATCAGGCAGGAAAGGTCGGTGGAGATAAGGTACTCGGCACCGGTGGCTACGGCATTTTCCACTTTTTGTTCGCCCATACCTATCGAGATGGGTTCAAACTTAACAGCAAAAGTGCCCCCGAAGCCGCAACAGGTTTCCACATCCTGCATTTCGGTTAACGAAAGACCCTGTACATTATCGAGTAGTGTTCGCGGTTCCTGTTTGATCTTGCATTCGCGGAGTGCCGCACAGGAGTCGTGGTAAGTAGCCTGGCCTTGGAGGCGGGCACCAAAATCTGTCTTACCCAGCACATTAACCAGAAAATCGGAAAACTCGAAAATATTTGCACCGATCTTTTTCGCCTTTTCAGCTGCTGCTCCTTCGGTAAAAAGCTTACTGTAGTAGTTGCGTACAAAACCCACACAGGAAGCACTGGGCGCAACAATATAATCTTCGGTATTGAAGTCGTCCAGGAACTTGCCACAAATGGTTCTGGAATCATCCCAAAAGCCGGCATTAAAGGCAGGTTGGCCGCAACAGGTTTGGTTGGCATTATAGCTAACGGTACAACCGGCCTTTTGCAGCACTTTCACCATATTGAAGGCCGCATCAGGATAAAGTTGATCTACAAAGCAGGGAATAAACAGTTGGACGTTCATGAAAGCGGGGATGAATAATATATGATGAGTAAAAAGTGAGCAGCACAAATAAAAAACGAACGAGCAGCAAACAGAATTCTACTACCTCTTATTCATTACTCATCATTCAATGCTTCATTCAACACCATCATCTTCAAAGCCGTGATGGCCGCCTCTTCTCCTTTATGGCCATGGATTCCGCCAATACGTTCGCGGGCCTGTTCATCGGTGTTAACGGTGAGTACGCCATAAATTACCGGAACGGGAAGGTTCAGGTTCAGGTGGGTAACACCATCGGTTACAGTTTGGCACACGTATTCAAAATGGGGGGTACCACCACGTACTACGCAGCCCAATGCAATAAAAGCAGCCGGCTTTTGCTGGCTTTTTGCCCAGCAGCGCTGGATGGCAAAAGGGATTTCAACCGCCCCGGGCACCACCAAAGTTTTTGCCGCTATGCCGTACTGTTTCAATACGGCAAGGGCTCCCCTTTCCAGTTCGTCCACTACCGTTGCGTTCCACTCGGTCTTAACCAAAACAACAAGGGCATCCTGAACTTGCTGGATGCCCTCTACCTGTTGTAATAACTTGCTGTTTGCTACATCAGCCATAATAATTTCAGTTCAAAGTCTTTAATTGATAGTTCATATTTTGACTTTGATCTATCAACTAAAGACTGTTTACTTATTTGTATTGTCCCAACTGGGCCAGGTACTTGTCCGCCTCGAAACCACGTTCGGTGCGGGGGAATTTTTCTTTCAGTTCCTTGAACAGCTCAATAGCCTGCTGCTGGTCTTTTACCACGCGGTCGGCAAAATATGCGGCGAGAAAGAGGTATTCAGAAGCATTCACTTCATCGTCCGTAAAATGCCTGGCGGCCTTCTTGTACTGTGCCAGCGCATCGCTGTTCTTGCCCTGCTCGGCATAGGCATCACCCAGCAGTTTGTAGGCACGTGCCTGAACCATCTTGCTGTCGGTGCTGAAATCGCCCAGGTGCTTGGCAGCATCTGCTGGCTTTCCTTGCTTCAACAGCAGGGTACCGGCATAATAGCGGGCCAGGTTACCGGCCTTGGTGCCACCGTACTGGTCAATTACCTTGAGCATACCGGGATTTACACCATCGCCATTAAGCGCAACACCAATGGAATCGGAACGGAAATAACCTTCGGCAACAGCCAGTGCATCGGCAGCCTTTTTCTCTTTAGGTGCCTGAATCAGGTATTTATAACCCAGGTAAGCAGCGCCCAACACGATCACAGCCAGGGCTGCGATGGTAACGGTCTTGCCACTACGGGCCCAGAAGTCCCTGGCTTTTTCTACCACTACCTCGTTGTCGTTTCGGGTGGGTACAGTTTGATTTGTTTCTACCATGAAAATAAAATTAAAAAGGGCAAGCAGTATTAGTCTACAATGAAGGGATAATCTTGGTCGATGTACACATCTTTTAACACCTCGTCATCGCTGGGCCAGGGAGATTCTTCGGCAAACCGCACGCTTTCAACCACTGCGTCTTCTACACGCTTGTTAATGACTGCCAGTTCTTCAGGCGTAGCAAATTTGTTGTCGAGGATGGTCTGCTCAATGATGGCTACAGGATCCTTGGCGCGGTACTCTTCCACTTCGTCCTTGGTGCGGTATTTCTGGGGATCAGAAATGGAGTGGCCTTTGTAGCGGTAGGTTTTGATCTCCAGCAGTGTGGGACCATCGCCGGAGCGGGCACGCTTTACGGCACGGCTCATGGCTTCGTGTACGGCCTCGGGGCGCATACCATCTACCTGGTCGGCAGGCATTTCGTAAGCATCTGCCAGCTTGTAAATATCGTGTACGTTGGAGGTACGCTTCACCGAGGTACCCATCGCGTAGTTGTTGTTTTCGCAAATAAAGATCACGGGCAGCTTCCACAGCATGGCCAGGTTGAAGGTCTCATGCAGCATGCCCTGGCGGGAGGCGCCGTCACCAAAGAAGGTGAGGCAAACATTATCGGTGCCGTTGTACTGCTCGGCGAAAGCGATGCCTGCGCCGGTACCAATTTGGGCACCTACGATTCCGTGGCCGCCAAAAAAGTTTACATCCTTGCCAAAGAAGTGCATCGAGCCACCCTTGCCTTTGGCGCAGCCTGTAGCTTTACCATACAGTTCGGCCATGCAGCTGTTTACCGATACGCCTTTGGCAACCGCAAGACCGTGGTCGCGGTAGGCGGTGATAAAGGAATCTTCAGGCTTTGTTGCGGTCATACATCCGGCGGCAATTGCCTCCTGGCCCACATAGGAGTGGAAGAAGCCACGGATCTTGCCTTCCATCTTGTATTTTTCCTCAGCCATCAGTTCAAACTGACGGATCAACTGCATAAGTTCGTACCAGTACAGATAAGTTTCTTTCGAAAATTGTGTAGCCACGGTTGGAAATTTGAGGGGCAAAAATAAGGGAAAGATGAGAATATGGTAATAGGGTAATTAGCTAATGTGCCAATGTGCTAATTAGCTAATGGGATAATGTGCTAAAAAGATGCAGTACGCTTCTATAAGACATAGGCAATTAAGTTTTTTGGGACATTTGTACCAACACGAAAACCCGGAAAAAATCATCCTTTTCGACCGAAACTTTAGCACATTAGCAAAATAGCTAATTAGCCTATTACCACTTTGGCTCATTTTCACATTATCCCCTTTTCTTTGCAGCGTTGGACCTCCGTTGTCATTCCATATCGCTGTTTCAGTTCAAAAACTATTTCCACCAGGAGTTTCAGTTTACCGAATCCATTGTGGGTATTTGCGGGCTTAATGGCATGGGCAAAACCAACCTGCTGGACGCTCTGCACTATCTCTGTTTCACCAAAAGCTATTTTACCCGTCAGGATGCGCTGGTTACCATGCATGGCCACCAGGGTTTCCGGATCGAAGGCAAGTTCAATTTGCGCGGCCATGCCGAGCAAGCCGTTTGCATTTTGCGTGAAACAGGAAAAAAAGAGTTCTCGGTTGATGGGGATGCCTATAGCCGTTTCTCCAAACATATCGGCCGCTACCCTTGCGTGGTGATTGCCCCCGATGATGTGCAGCTGATCATCGGTACCAGCGAGGAGCGCCGCAAATTTGTGGATACCCTCCTCTCCCAGCTTGATCCCGATTACCTGCAATCCCTGATTAATTATACCCGGATCCTTCAGCAGCGTAATTCTTTTCTGCGCAACTATTCATCAGGCTTTGGGGGCCGCGACCTGTCGGTGCTGGACATTTTGGATGAACAACTATCCCGGGAAGGCAATTTTATTTTTGGAAAACGGCAGCACTTCCTGCTTGGATTTTTGCCTGCGGTAAAACAGTTGTACAACGAAATTGCCCGCCAGTACGAGCCCCTGCAACTTTTTTATGAAAGCGAACTGCACCATACCCCGCTGGAGCATTTGCTGCATACTACCCGCCAGAAGGACCTGATGCTTCAGCGCACTACGGCCGGCATACACCGCGATGACCTTACCCTGAATATGGCCGAGCAAACTTTTAAAAGCATCGCCTCGCAGGGACAGCGCAAGAGCCTGCTTTTTGCCCTCAAACTAGCGGAAGTAGATATTCTGCACCAGGAAAAACGCACCCCCCCTTTTATCCTGCTGGATGATGTATTCGAAAAGCTGGACGAGGAACGCATCTCCAACCTCCTGATGCGGGTATGTACGGAAAACGAAAGCCAGGTTTTTATCACCGATACCAGTTGCGAAAGGCTTACCAGCCAGCTGGAAAAATTGGGGCGGCCGTTTCAGATAATAGAGCTCAAACAGCCCTGACACCCCCTGTCCCCCTAAAGGGGGAACTTAGGCCGGAGTGTTGCCATTTTTGCTCCATACGTTAAGGCGAAGTTTTTATAAACAACAGTGCCCCTCTGCTTAGGAGGGGCACTGTTGTAATCAGACTGTTTGACCTAAGTTCCCCCTTTAGGGGAACAGGGGGTGTGAGCCGGGAGGTGAGGTTTACTTATTCACCTCACTCGTAAAATGAAACTCGATCTCCGGGTTATTGTTTCTTTCGGTATTCAGGAACCATTCGCTTTGGGCCAGGTACACCAGCTGCTTGTCCTTGTCTTCCGCGATATTGGCCTGTTTGAACCGGGTAAAGTCTTCCAGTTTCTGGGGGTCGTTGCTGGTGATCCAGGTGGCCTTGTAAAAAGGCAGGGAGTTGAACTGTACCGATGCGCCGTATTCGTGCAGCAGGCGGTACTGGATTACTTCAAACTGGAGCTCACCTACGCACCCGATGATCTTTTTATTGCCGCCAAACTGGGTAAAGAGCTGGGCCACACCTTCGTCCGTGAGCTGCAGCAGGCCTTTTTCCAGTTGCTTAGTTTTCATCGGGTCCTTATTGATCACCTCTTTAAAAATTTCGGGTGAAAAGGTTGGAATGCCCGTAAAGAAAAACTCCTCGCCTTCGGTGAGGGTATCACCAATTTTGAAGTTTCCCGTATCAAACAAACCCACCACATCGCCGGGATAAGCATCATCAACCACGCTTTTCTCGCGGGCCAAAAACGTGTAAGGATTGGAGAAGCGTACATCCTTATCCAGCCGTACGTGGTGGAAATATTTATTGCGCTCAAACTTACCCGAACATACCCGCAAAAAGGCAATCCGGTCGCGGTGCTTGGGGTCGAGGTTGGCGTGTATTTTAAAGATAAAGCCGGAAAACTTGTCCTCGCCCACCCCTACCTTGCGCAGGTTGGTTTCCCGGTCGCGGGGCACGGGGGCAATACGTATAAAGGTGTCCAGCATTTCCTTAACGCCAAAGTTGTTGATGGCCGATCCGAAAAATACCGGCGCCACATCACCCGACAGGTAACTGGCAACATCCAGTTCGCCGTAAACGCCGTCAATCAGTTCCACATCTTCGCGCAGGAGGTCGGCATCCTTCTTCCCTACTTTATCATCTAATTGGCCATCGTTGAGGTCGGAAATAGAAATGGTATCTTCATCTGTTGCCTTGGTATTGGCTGTAAACAGGCGCAGGCTGCGGTTGTGGAGGTCGTAAACCCCCTTGAACTCCTTACCCTGGTTGATAGGCCAGGTCATGGGATGCAGGGAAATAGACAGCTCCTTTTCAATCTCCTCCAGCAGGTCGAAGCGGTTCTTACCATCGCGGTCCATTTTGTTGATGAACACGATCACCGAAGTTTTACGCATGCTGCATACCTGCATCAGGCGGCGGGTTTGTTCTTCCACACCATTTACACTGTCCACCACCAGGATCACCGAATCCACGGCAGTGAGGGTGCGGAATGTGTCTTCCGCAAAGTCCTTGTGACCCGGGGTGTCCAGCAGGTTCACCAAGGTATTCTGGTACTCGAAGCTCATAACCGAGGTGGCTACCGAGATACCGCGTTGCCGCTCAATCTCCATAAAGTCGGAGGTTGCGGCCTTTTTTATTTTATTGCTTTTCACCGCGCCGGCTACCTGGATGGCACCACCAAAAAGCAGGAACTTCTCGGTAAGGGTGGTCTTTCCCGCATCGGGGTGCGAGATGATGGCAAAAGTGCGGCGGCGGCTGATTTCCTGTTGATACTTCATGGTGGTAAAAACCCGCCGCAATGTTGGGGCGGGGTCATTTTGCGGCTGCAAAGGTAAGGCATGGCAGCCTTTGGGCAAGAGGAAAGAACCTTAAGGGGCATAAGGCATTGAAGAGAAAGTTGCCCTGATTATAATCATTCAGCCTTAACAACTTATATAGAAATTTCGGGGAAAGCACAATGGCCCGAACGGGCGAAAATTCCCCAGAATGTATCTGGTACACCTTTGACCATAGGGTACATTGCTCCGGCATAGTTTTAGGTCCATAAGGGTTGTAACGTTAATTGCTATGGAACAAAATCGGGAAAACGGGAACCGAGGCGGTCATCCCGGTGGTGGTTCTTACAACGATTCGGGCAGGTCTTCGGCTGAGCAGGGATTTGAGGGTATGAACTTTGAACAAAGAAGAGAACCCTACTTTAATAAGCGCCAGCAGCAAAACAGTCATCCTACTAAAGATGATATGTCGGGCAGCAGCGAACACAAACAAGATGACCGTTCCCAACATTAACAAAGCAGAGGTAGGTGGGTACCGTGGATGAATAATGATTAAAGAAAGGAAATGATCCAGGAAAGTACCGATTCTGCTTTTTTTATAACATAAAAGGCCGGCAATATTGCCGGCCTTTTTGTTGATTACCGGTAGTATGCTGGTGCAGGGGGCGCAAAGGTTCCCGGCAATTCGGTTACATTTGTTGCATGCGCCAGAACCTGGAAATTATCGTGAACAGCTTTAAAATGGCTTTTCAGGAATTATGGAAAAATAAACTCCGTGCTTTCCTTTCCCTTTTTGGTGTCACCATTGGCATCTTCTGCATCATCGGGGTGCTGGCTACCGTCAATAGCCTGGAGTACAATATCCAGAACGAAATCAAATCGCTGGGCACCAATACAATTTATATCGACAAATGGGACTATTCGGCAGGCGGTGGCCCTGATTATCCCTGGTGGAAATATGTAAACCGGCCGGTTCCCAAATACAGGGAAATAGAAATGATCCGGGAGCGGACCCCCTCGGCTTCCGCCGTGGCATTTGTAAATAATACATCCGGACAAGTGGAGTTTGGCAGCAATGTGCTGAACGGCGCAGTGATATATGGTATCACAGAAGACTTTCCCGCCATTCAGCCGGTAGAAATTGCCTACGGCCGGATGCTCACGCCTTCCGAATTTGAGCAAGGCGCCGGCGTTGCAGTCATTGGAAATGAAATTGCCGAACAACTGGTGGGTGATGCCGAACGGGCTGTTGGCAAAATCATTACGGTAAGAGGACGAACCAACCAGGTGATTGGTGTAATTAAAAAGCAAGGTGGCCAGATGCTGGGTGGTTGGCAACTGGATAAATCGGTGATTTTTTCTTACCAGTATGGCCGGACCATTATGAACGAGCTAACGGCTGACCCCTTGATCCTGGTAAAAGGAAAAGAAACCACCAGCACCGCCCTTTTAAAGGATGAACTCACCATTGCTCTCAGGGGCATCCGCAAACTGACGCCCACACAGGAATTAAATTTTGCCCTCAACGACATCAATGAATTCAGCGAGGCCATGAGCGGCATTTTTGCCAGCGTAAATATTGGCGGCTGGGCCATTGCAGCCCTCTCCCTCATCGTAGGCATGTTTGGCGTAGCCAATATCATGTTTGTAACGGTAAAAGAACGAACCAGCCAGATTGGTTTGAAAAAAGCCATTGGCGCCAAGCCCCGCGTTATCCTGACCGAGTTCCTGATGGAGTCCGCGGCCTTATGTCTCATCGGTGGCTTCCTGGGTATTTTGCTGGTTTACCTACTCACCATTGTCATTAGCAGTGCGCTGAATTTCCCCATTTTCATATCCACAAGCAACATGATTTTGGCCATTTCTATCTGTATCATCGTAGGCGTTTTGGCGGGCATTATTCCGGCTTCCCAGGCTGCCAAGATGGACCCGGTTGTGGCCATCAGGAGTTAAATCCACCCCCTGTTCCCCTGAAGGGGGAACTTAGGCCGGAGTACCTTTCTTGTTTTCTATGGGCATTTTGCAGGGTTAAATGGTATGCTTAGTGATTTTTTATTAAACACTTAAGAACTGAAGTAATATGTCATGGGCTGTGTCTACACAGCCCATTCGCTTTTTAATACTTTGCCCCAGGTCTACACGCATTTAACCGGTCTAAGCTTGCCCTATCTTCGCACCGATGAATTTGGAAACTGAACAAGGAAACTCCGGCCTAAGTTCCCCATTCAGGGGGACATGGGGTGTTGGTGTTACAATTTTGGCCATTGAATCTTCCTGTGATGAAACCTCGGCTTCGGTGTGCCGGGATGGCAAGATCCTTTCCAACTATATAGCCAACCAGACCGTACACGAACAATATGGCGGCGTGGTGCCCGAGCTGGCTAGCCGGGCACACATGCAAAACATCGTACCCGTAGTAGACCTTGCGCTAAAGCAAGCGAATGTTTCCCTTCCGGAAATTGATGCCATTGCTTATACCCAGGCTCCGGGCCTGATCGGCTCCCTGCTGGTGGGCAGCCAGTTTGCCCGGTCCCTTGCCATTGCAATGGACAAGCCCCTGATTGCTGTTCACCACATGCAGGCGCATGTACTTGCCAATCTCATTGGTGACCCGCAACCGGCATTTCCTTTTTTATGTTTGACCGTTAGCGGCGGCCATACCCAAATTGTGTTTGTGAAAAGCCCTTCCGATATGGAAGTGATTGGCGAAACACTTGATGATGCAGCCGGTGAGGCATTCGACAAAACGGCCAAGATCATGGGCCTTTCATACCCTGGCGGCCCCCTGATTGACAAATATGCCCAATCGGGCAATCCCAAAGCTTTTGCTTTTGCCGAGCCTCAAATTGAAGGACTTGATTTTAGTTTCAGTGGCTTAAAAACTTCCGTGCTGTATTTTTTGCAAAAGCAGCAAAAAGAAAACCCAGACTTTGTTACCAAACACCTGGCTGACATCTGCGCTTCTATCCAACACCGGATTGTAACCATCCTACTTAACAAATTGAAGAAAGCGGCCCTGCAAACAGGCTGTACGCGTCTTTGCATGGCTGGCGGTGTATCGGCCAATAGCGGGCTGCGTAAGGGATTAAAGGAATTAGGTGCCCAACATGGCTGGGAAGTGTTTATTCCAGATTTTGAGTACTGTACCGACAATGCCGCCATGATTGCTATTACAGGATATTACAAATACCTGGCAGGTACCTTTACGCCCTTAGCGGAAAGCGCCAGTGCAAGGGCTACCTGGTAGTTTGTGTAAATGATATCCATCGAGGTATGCCCAACCCCTACTTTCAATTCAAGCAATTCTGCATCCGGCACGACCGCTGTGCCATGAAGGTAACCACCGACGGTTGCCTGTTTGGGGCATGGGTAGCCCACCAGGCTGCAGGAAAAACATATGATGCAGCCCTTGACATCGGAACGGGTACCGGCTTATTGTCGCTGATGGTAGCGCAGCAAAATCAAGTACCTATAGATGCGGTGGAAATCGACCCGGAGGCAGCGGCACAGGCAGGGGAGAATATTGCCGCCAGTCCCTGGCCCCAACAGGTGAACGTAATAATGGGTGATTTCCTGAAAACATCTTTTTCCCGGAAATACCCCCTGATTTTCAGCAACCCGCCCTTTTACGAGGGAGAACTGGCGTCCACCCACCAGGGACGCAACCTGGCCCATCATGCTGGCGGATTGCTGCTCAAGGACCTTTTTGCCAAAACCTACAACCTGCTTGAGGCAGATGGCCAGGCCTATTTGCTCCTGCCAGCCAAAAGAACCCAGGAAATAGTCAAGCTCATCTCCGATTCTGGTTTCCACCTGGCACAGGTGGTAAGGGTACATCAAACACCCAGTCATGCGCCATTCCGTTTGATGATGCAATTATCGAAAAGGGCACCGCAGATGCAAACAGAAACCAGCCTGCTTATTTGTACAGAAGACAAGAACTATAGTGCCGCATTCACGGAACTTTTGAAAGATTACTATCTCTATTTATAATCCTGCTTTCCTTTTTGCTTGTATGAAAACGGCGGCTAATGCTTAAGCCTGTTGTGCTTATATTAGCATAAAGCTTGTCACCATGAAAAAAGGAACCCTGCTAACTTCCTTACTCCTATTGTTTTTGCTGCCCGTTTTGGCCTTAGCGGCAGATGATCATCCAACCATTGCCATCGGAACCAAGGCACCGTCCTTTTCCCTCAAAGGCGTAGACGGTAAAACCTATACCCTTGCGTCATTTAATAGCGCCAAACTGCTGGCCATCGTATTTACCTGTAACCACTGCCCTACTGCCCAGGCTTACGAAGACCGGTTGATTCAACTTACCAAAGATTATGCAGCAAAAGGCGTTGCTGTTGTAGCAGTATCGCCCAACGACCCCAAGGCTGTACGGTTGGATGAACTGGGTTATACCGACCTGAGCGACTCTTATGCCGAGATGAAGCAAAGGGCAAAGGAGAAAGGATACAATTTCCCTTACCTGTATGATGGCGATATGCAGGCCATGGCCAAAGCCTATGGACCCGTAGCTACCCCACATGTTTTTATTTTCGACAAAGAACGTAAGCTGCGCTACCAGGGCCGCATCGATGATGTGGAGAAACCCACCAAAACACCCAACAGCCTCGATACCCGCAATGCGCTTGACGCCCTGCTCCAGGAAAAAGAAGTGCCGGTGGCTACTACAAAGGTTTTTGGCTGCTCGGTAAAATGGGCCGAAAAAGAGGAAGGCAACAAAACAGCCATGGAAGGTTGGATGAAAGAACCCGTGGGTTTGGATATGATTGACGAAGCCGGCGTAAAAGAGCTCCTGGCCAACAAAGGCGACAAACTCCGCCTGATCAATATTTGGGCTACTTGGTGCGGGCCCTGCGTGGTTGAGTTCCCCGATTTTATGAGCATCAACCGTATGTACCGCGGAAGGGATTTCGAGTTTGTTTCCATTTCCGCTGACAGCCCTGAAAAGAAAGATAAAGTGCTGAAGTTCCTGCAGGGAAAAGGTGCATCCAATAAGAACTACCTGTTTTCGGCAGACGACAAATACAAACTGATTGAAGCAGTGGACTCCAAATGGCAGGGCGCCCTCCCCTACACCATCCTGGTGGAGCCCGGCGGAAAAATTGTTTACCGCAAACAGGCCACTATCAATCCCATGGCCATCAAGAAGATGATCGTGGATCATCCCTTGATTGGAAGGGTGTATTAAGTACGAAGGTGGAAGTGCGAAGTACGAAGTTGGAAGTGCGAAGTGCGAAGTGCGAATTTCAAAGTACAAAGTAAACAGCCGGTTCTTGATGTGACCGGCTGTTGACTTCGTACTTCTTACCTCCGACTTAAAACTTAAAGTTCCAGGTAACGGTAGGAATAATTGGGAACAGCGACACTTGCCTCGCTTCTACCTTCAGGCTGCCATCAAGCGGGCTGCCGGTTTGGTCGAAGTAGAGGAAGTAAGGATTGAGCCTGCTGTACACATTATAAATGCTGAACACCCATTGGGTACCGAGTTTCCGGTTTTTATTCTTGTTGGGGGTAAGGGTTGCACTCAGGTCGAGGCGGTGATAAGCCGGTAAGCGGTAGGCATTGATGCGGCTGAATGCCTGTGTGAGCACTCCTTCAACAATATAAAACCGTTCGGGCAGGGAAGTGGCATTACCGGTACCATAAACAAAGGCACCACCAAACCGCCATTTTGGACTGAGTTCGTAAGTACCTACTACGGAGAGATCATGGCGGCGGTCGTAACGGGCCGGGTACTTTTTGCCTTCATTCAATTGTGGAAACTGCCGCCAGGTCCAGGAAAGCGTATACCCAACCCAGCCGGTCAGTTTACCCCGCACTTTGTTGATCAGGAACTCGGAGCCATAACTCCAGCCCTTGCCAAAAACAAATTCCTCTTCGGGGTCGGTGAGGCCGGGTGTGTAGCCTTCGCGGTACTCGATCTGGTTTTGCATAGACTTGTAATACACTTCTACCGAAGTTTCAATAGCATTATCCTTCAGGTTTTTAAAATAACCCAAAGCATACTGCCAGGCAATCTGCGGTTTTACCCGGAAGGTACTGGGCACCCAAAGGTCGGTGGGCAGCGTAGAACCAGAATTGCTTACAAGGTGTATGAACTGGTAATTGCGGTTTACCGCCGCCTTGATGGAAGACGCGTCATTTATCTGGAAACGCATAGTGGCCCTGGGCTCCAAACCCTGGTAGGTTTTGATCAGGTCGCCACTGCCATACACGGTGCTATCCAGCTTATTGCGGTTGGCGTCCCGCTGGAAGGCCGTATAAGGACCCACCTGGCTGAAACCGGTCCACCGCAGGCCATAGTTCAGCTTTATCTTTTCGCTCAGGTCCCAATCGTCCTGAATGTACAGGGCGTTTTCCCAGGCGTATTTATTGTCCTCATTGCTGGGCGTAAATACCACCGAATCCTGGTTCCCGCTGAGTACATTGGGCGTAAAGCGGTGGTAGGTGGTTTGACCCCCAAACTTCATCTTGTGCCTGGGTGCCGGGTAATAGTCAAAATCTACCTTGGCATTGCCATCGCGGATGCCGGAGGCGAGGGTGAAATTCAGGTTATCCTGCCTCGCAGTAAACCGGAACTTATAATCATTGAACACCACCGTAGTGTTGGCAAACAGTTTATTGCTGAACACATGGTTCCACCGCAGCGTTGCCGTGCTGTTACCCCAAGGAATCTTGGCGCCAAAAGATCGGCGCTGGTTGTTGAAATCAAAAACATCGCGGCCAAAGTACCCGCTTAGGTAGAGCCGGTCTTTTTCCGAGATCCGGTAGTTGATCTTGGCATTAAGGTCGTAAAAGAAATAGCCAGAACCGTAGAAATCGGAAGTTTTTTTGATAAATGGCCGGGTGAGCGCATCCACATAAGTGCGGCGGGCCGATACGATAAAGGAAGCTTTGTCCTTTACCAATGGTCCCTGCAACGAAAGCCGCGATGCAATCAGGCCGATGCCGCCTTCCCCTTCAAATTTGCGGCTATTGCCGTCCTTCATGGTAATGTCCAGCACTGAAGACAGCCTGCCGCCGTACTGTGCAGGCATGCCGCCCTTGATCAGGGAAGTATTTTTGATAGCGTCTGAGTTGAAAATGGAGAAAAACCCAAACAGGTGGCCGGTATTGTACACCACGGCATCATCCAGCATGATCAGGTTTTGGTCGGCACCACCACCCCGAACGTAAAAACCGGCATTCCCTTCACCCGCATTGCGCACACCGGGCAGCAGTTGCAGGGTTTTCAGGATGTCCACCTCGCCCAGGAAGGCCGGGATGTTCTTGATCTGGTTGATGGACAGATCGATACGCCCCATTTGAGCGTTCCGCACGTTCTGGTCGCGGCGGCGGCTATACACCTTTACTTCGCTCAGGGCACTGCTGGTGGATTGCAACAAGATGTCGAGCCGCTGGTCCTGTTGCAGGTTTACCGGGTAACCCTGGGTGATATAACCCACATGGGTTACTGCCAGCACATAGCTGCCGCTATCAAGGGTCAGCGAGAAAAAGCCATACTGGTTGCTGCTCACCGAAAGGTTTTTACCCGATACCGCAATGGTGGCACTGATCACCGACTCGCCGGTAGCACTGTCGCGCACATAGCCGCTCAGGGTCATCTTTTTCTGGGCCGTTGCACCCAGGCAAAGCATCACCAGCATTAAGGAAAGTAATGGTTTCATGCAGGGGTTTGCTTATTTGCCGTGGGCAAAATCAATGGAGTCCTTGGTTTCGCCACATTCCAGCATGCCGCTCTTGTATTTAGGATGCTGGGTGCCCAGGTAAGGATTACGGATGGCCGCGGTCTGGCTCAGCCAGTTGCCGGTGCCGTCATCGTTAAAAGCCATGGGGCATTCCTGCAGGTAAATGGTGGCAGCATCGTAGCGTACCGTACGCAACAGGTTGTACAGGTTTTGCGACAGGGTGTGAAAAGCCCGGCGTTTGGCTTCCAGGCCGGCAGCGGCTTCCATGCTGGTGGTTCCCTGTTGTACCTGTGCCAATAAAGGTCGGGCAGTTTGCTGCAATGCCTCATCTCCCTTCAATTCAGAAAGGGGAAAATGAGCCAACCTGTCCTTGAGTTGGGTGGTATGTATTTGCGCCTTTGCCGAATCCCAGTTTACCAGGGCATCCGAAAGGGCATAATAGGCATTCAGTACCGAGTCTACCGACTGGTTGAAAGCAAGGCTATGTTTGCTGGCCAAAGGCTGCGAAAGGGCCGCAACCTCATTATCGGGTTTGGGTTTGGTTTCCCAAAAATACCAGGCAGCAACGCCAGCCAGGGCCAAAACTACCAGCAGGACAATCTTTTTCATACAAGGTTTCTTTGTGCAAAAATAGCTGTATCGGTGATGGGTACACCTAACAGGTCTTCAAGACCTGTTAGGTGTTAAAACCTATAAGGTTTTTGAAACCTTATAGGTTTATGGAGATCAGCAAACCTTGAAGGTTTTCGAAACCTTCAAGGTTTATCAAACTGTTGTACATTCAAACGCGGAATCCAGAAAAGCATTACTTGCCGTTCTATTCCCGGTTGCCTGTCCCCGTTATCTACCCAATTCAACCACAGCTTATGCATTTGTCTCCAAGGGAGTCGGAAAAACTATTGATATTCCTGGCCGGTGAGCTGGCGCAAAAACGCAAGGACCGCGGACTCAAACTCAACTACCCCGAAGCGGTCGCTCTGATCTCCTCGCACCTGCAGGAAGCTGCACGCGATGGCAAAACCGTTGCCGAACTGATGCAGTACGGCACCACCATCCTGACCCGCGAAGACGTGATGAGTGGCGTTCCTGAAATGATCGAGGAGATACAGATTGAAGCTACGTTCCCCGATGGCACCAAGCTGGTCACCGTACATCATCCCATCAGGTAGTCCAAGGGAAAAAGCATACTCCCATACATTCATCTTCTAAAACGGCAGCGCATGATTCCTGGAGAATATTTCCTTGCTTCCGAGCCCATCACCGCCAATGTGGGCAGGGCAACCGCAACAGTTTTTGTTACCAATACCGGCGACCGGCCCGTGCAGGTGGGCTCGCATTTTCACTTTTTCGAAGTAAACAAGCACATGGCTTTTGAACGCAGCCTGGCCTTTGGCATGCGCCTCAATATTCCCGCCGGCACAGCGGTTCGCTTTGAACCCGGTGAAGAGAAAGAGGTTGAACTGGTCGCTTTTGGCGGTCAGCACATCCTGCATGGCTTCAGCAACCTGGCAGGCGGCGAAACAACCAGTGCCGAAGCCCGTGAAGCGGCTGTAGCAAAAGCCAATGCTGCTCATTTTAAAAACACCACTTCATGAGTTTATCCATCAACCGGCATAAATACGCCAGCATGTACGGCCCCACAACTGGCGACAAAGTGCGGCTGGGCGATACCGAACTGCTGATCGAGATCGAAAAGGATTTTGCCCATTATGGCGATGAAGCCAAGTTTGGCGGCGGCAAAACCATCCGCGATGGCATGGCCCAATCGGCTACTGCCCTGCGCAGCGATGGCGTACTCGATTTTGTGATCACCAATGTCATCATCATCGACCATTGGGGTATTGTAAAAGGCGATATAGGGATCAGGGATGGCCGCATCGTGGGCATCGGCAAGGCAGGCAACCCCGATACCATGGATGGTGTTTCGCCCAATATGATCATTGGCGCTTCCACCGAAGTGCATGGCGGCGCGGCGTTGATTGCCACTGCCGGCGGTATCGACACGCATATTCATTTTATCTGCCCCCAGCAAATAGAACATGCCCTGTACAGTGGCATTACCACCATGATGGGCGGCGGCACCGGCCCGGCCGATGGCACCAATGCCACCACCGTTACGCCGGGTGCCTGGAACATGCGGCGGATGCTGGAGTCCGCCGATGCCTTTCCTATGAACCTGGGTTTCTTTGGTAAGGGTAACTGTGCCACCACGGCTCCCATTGCCGAACAGGTGGAGGCGGGTGCCTGTGGCCTTAAGATCCACGAAGACTGGGGCTCCACGCCTGCCGTAATTGACGCCTGCCTGCAGGTAGCCGACCAGTACGATGTGCAGGTAGCCATACATACCGACACCTTGAATGAAAGCGGCTTTTTGGAAGATACCATGGCAGCCATAGCAGGCCGTACCATCCACACCTTTCATACCGAAGGCGCCGGTGGCGGGCATGCCCCCGATATTATCAAGTCGGCCATGTACCCCAATATCCTGCCCTCTTCCACCAACCCTACCCGGCCCTTTACCATCAACACCATCGACGAACACCTCGACATGCTGATGGTATGCCACCACCTCGACAAATCGGTGCCCGAAGATGTGGCATTTGCCGATTCGCGCATCCGGCCTGAAACCATCGCCGCAGAGGATATACTCCACGACATGGGTGTGTTCAGCATGATGAGTTCCGACTCGCAGGCCATGGGCCGCGTAGCCGAAGTGATTACCCGCACCTGGCAAACCGCCCACAAGATGAAAGTGCAGCGGGGCAGCTTGCCCGAAGACGAGGGCAAAGGCCATGATAATTTCCGGGTAAAGAGGTATGTAGCCAAATACACCATCAACCCCGCCATCACCCATGGCATTAGCGACACCGTAGGCTCATTAGAAGCTGGCAAACTGGCGGATTTGGTTTTGTGGAAACCCGCCTTTTTTGGCGTAAAGCCCGAGATCATCATCAAGAGCGGCATGATCATCGCCAGCAGAATGGGCGATCCCAATGCTTCCATACCAACGCCACAGCCCGTATTGTACCGTCCCATGTTTGGCGCTTATGGCAAAGCTTTGTTCCAGTCCTGTATCACCTTTGTTTCGCAGGCATCGCTTGATAATGGAGTAGTAGCTTCCTATGGGTTGCAAAAACAGGTGCAAGCTGTAAAGGGTTGCCGCAACATCTCCAAAAAAGACCTGCTGCTCAATGATGCTACCCCAGACATCGAGGTGAACCCCGAAACCTACGAAGTAAAAGTAGACGGCGTACACCTTACCTGTGAGCCAATGGCAGAACTGCCGCTTACCCAACGTTATTTTCTTTTTTAACCAACAAGGATGGTGATACAAAAAGTGCTTGGTAAAAAGGCGGATTTCCCCCCTCATTTTGTGGTGGATACAGTAAGCCTGGAGTGGTTTGAAACAGGAAAAAAGATCCTGCATAAACGCAGTGCTTTGGGCAAGGAAATCGTGCTGAAAAGGATCAATGAAACCGCCGCGCTGGAGCAGGATGATGTGGTAAATTCAGATGAACAAACGATTTGTGTCATCAACATACTACCCTGCAACGTTATCCGCATCCAACCCAAAACCATGTACGCCATGGCACAGGTGGTATATGAGATCGGCAACAAGCACCTGCCCCTCTTTTACCAGGACGACTGCCTGTTGGTGCCGTTTGAAAAGCCCCTGTTCCAGGTACTGCAGGCTGCAGGTTTTGAGCCCATTGCCGAAACCGCCAAACTGCTCCATCCATTGAAAACAACGGTTGCGCCGCATGGCCATGGCAACAATAATCCCAGCCTGTTTTCCCGTATCCTGCAAATGACCCAGAATGGCTGATCTATCCCTGCTCAGGCTTTTACAGATAACCGACCCGACGCTTCCCATTGGTGGCTTTTCCCATTCCGCAGGTTTGGAAACCTATGTGCAGCAGGGCGCTGTGCACAACAAGGCCACGGCTTTAGCTTTTATCGAGGGACAATTGCGGCACAACCTGTCATTTAATGATGCGGCTTTTGTTTCGCTGGCTTTTGATGCTACCGTGGAAGATAACATAGCGGTAATCGCGGATCTTGACCAAACCTGTACAGCTCTTAAGCTGCCCAGGGAAATCAGGGAAGCCAGCCAGAAGCTGGGTTTACGGTTGATTAAAATATTGCAGCCCCTGGTAGCCAATAGCTGTGGCGCAGCATACCTGCACATGATCCGGCAAAAAGAATGTAGTGGCCATTACTGCATCGCCTTTGGCATCTATGCCGCTGCCATGGGTATTGGCAAAAAGGAAGCGCTCACGGGGTTCTTTTACAATGCCGCTGTAGGCATGGTTACCAATAGCGTAAAACTGGTACCGCTTGGCCAGCAGGATGGACAGGAAATCCTGTTTTCCCTGCAACCACTGATGGATGAATTGGCAACCGCTACAATAACTCCTGACCCGGAATTGCTTGGCCGCTGCTGTACCGGCTTCGACATCCGGAGCATGCAACATGAAGGCCTTTATTCGAGATTATACATGTCCTGATAAAACCTGCCCTTTAGGTAACTCATGTTGAAACAAGAACAACCGAAAGGCAACAAATCAAATAAACTTGGAAAGAAACTATATCAAAATTGGTATTGCCGGCCCGGTTGGCTCGGGCAAGACAGCCCTGATCGAACGGCTGAGCCGCCACATGATGCACCACTACGACCTTGGGGTGATCACCAACGATATTTATACAAAAGAAGACGCCGAGTTCCTTACCAAAAACAGCCTGCTGCCAGCCGACCGCATCATTGGCGTGGAAACCGGCGGCTGCCCACATACAGCCATCCGCGAGGATGCGAGCATGAACCTGGAGGCTGTGGAGGAAATGGCAGAACGCTTCCCGGCAATCCAACTCATTTTTATTGAGAGCGGCGGCGACAACCTTTCGGCCACCTTCAGCCCCGACCTGGCCGACCTGACCATTTTTGTGATCGATGTTGCCGAAGGCGACAAAATTCCCCGTAAGGGCGGCCCCGGCATTACCCGCTCCGACCTGTTGGTGATCAATAAAATTGACCTGGCTCCTTACGTTGGCGCCAGCCTTGAGGTGATGGAAACAGATGCCCGCCGGATGCGCAAAGGCAGCCCTTTTGTGTTTACCAACCTGCGGAACGATATCGGCCTGGACAGCGTGATTGGCTGGATCAAAAAATACGCTTTGCTGGAAACAATTGACGAACCCGAACTGGTACGATGAAGGCAAGCCTGCACCTACATACCCGTTTACGGGAAGGCAAAACCGTGCTGGGTTCCACCTATTTTTCCGCACCGTTCAAACTGGCCGATATCAGCCAGCGCGGGCTGCCGGGCTGTCGTGCCATGATCATGAACGCCTCGCCGGGTGTGCTGGATGGGGATCATTATGATATCCAGGTGGCAATGGATACGGGCACCTCGCTCCAGCTGGAAACACAGGCCTACCAGCGGATTTTCAAGATGCAGGGAAGGGCCAGCCAAACTATGGAAGTAAGGATGGAAGAAGATTGCTGTCTTACCTATATCCCCCACCCTTCGGTGCCCCACCGGGCTGCCCATTTTACCGGTATCAATAAAATTTACCTGGAAAAAAGCTGCACCCTTGCCTGGGGGGAAGTGCTGACACCCGGCCGCCAGCTGCAGGGCGAAGCTTTTTCCTTCCGGCATTATCAGAGCAGCACCGAGATATTCCAGGAAGGCAAACTGGTGGTAAAAGATAACCTGGTGATTACTCCGAGTACAATCAACCCCTTAGGTATGGGACAACTTGAAGGCTTTTCACACCAGGCCAGCTTTCTGTGGTTATCACCGGAAGGTTACGAGGGTAACTACCAGGAGAAGCTGGCGCAAAAACTTGCCGCTTTTACTGGTATCCGTTGGGGTATTTCCCAATTACCCGTACCGGGTTTGCTGGTCAGGATGGTAGGCCACAAGGGCGAACAGCTTTTTACCTGTATCCAGCAACTGGCGGTCCTGGTGCAGCCGCAATCCAAAACCTTTGCCCATGCATTCTGAACTGACCCTACTCCTTTTATCTGCCATCACCATTTCCTTCCTGCATACCCTTGCAGGGCCGGATCACTATATACCCTTTGTGGCACTATCAAAGGCAAGGGGATGGAGCCTCCAAAAAACCCTGTTCTGGACCTTTTTGTGCGGCCTCGGCCACGTGGGCAGTTCTATTGTACTGGGATTATTGGGCGCAGCCCTTGGCTGGAGCCTTGCAGGTTTGCAGGGATTGCAGGAAATTCGCGGCGGCATTGCCGGTTGGGCGCTATTGGTCTTTGGTGTTGGCTACGCAGCCTGGGGTATGTACCAGCTTGGACGCAACCGGCGGCACAAGCATTTTGATATGGATGAAGCCGGAAGCCTCTATGTTTTTGAACACCGGCATGGCCAGGCTGTATTACCCCAGGACCGGCATACGGTAACGCCCTGGGTCCTATTTCTCATCTTTCTTTTGGGACCCTGCGAACCCATGATCCCCCTGCTGTTTATGCCTGCGGCAAAAGCATCCTGGGGTGCTATGGCGCTCATCGTTGCTGTTTACACAACCATAACCCTGCTTACCATGGCCGGGATGGTACTTGCCGGGTACTTCGGCCTGGGCTTTTTGAAAACGGAGAAACTGGAGCGGTACATGCACCCACTTGGTGGGCTTACCATTTTTATCTGCGGACTGGGTATCATTGCCCTGGGCTGGTAACTACCTTCTTTTTTGATTTTACCCTACCTCTGTGTACCTCCCTGCCCTCCGGGTCTCCGTGGTTCCACTCCTAAAATCAACTTCATCTTAAACCTGCCAGCCGTAAGCCTGCCCTGTTTATCTTTGCGGGCTCAATTCCGACTATGTTAGCAGGTTTCCAGAACGTTACTTTTGAATTTGGCGCACGCACCATCGTTGAAAATGCCACCTGGCATATTCATCCAGGCGAACGCATTGGCCTAGTTGGCTATAATGGCACCGGCAAATCCACCCTCCTTAAAGTGCTAGTAGGCGAATACCTGCCCAGCGTGGGACAGGTGGAAAAAGGCCGCTTTACCACCATCGGTTACCTGCACCAGGACCTGCTTTCTTTCGACACCAACGAGTCCATCCTGGGTGTGGCCATGCATGCTTTTGATAAAGCCATGGCCATCGAAAAAGAACTGGAAGCCCTGACCAAAGAACTGGAATCCGATAGTTCGGATGATAAGCTGATGCTGTACAGCGAGAAGCTACACGAGTTTGAAGAAGCGGGCGGATATACCATCCAGCACCAAACTGAAGAAGTGCTGCAGGGTCTTGGCTTCAGCAATGCCGACCTTCAGAAACCTTATAAGCAATTCAGCGGTGGCTGGCGGATGCGGGTGTTGCTGGCTAAAATGATCCTTCAGGCCCCCGACCTGCTGCTGCTTGACGAACCGACCAACCACTTGGACCTTCCCTCTATTGAATGGTTGGAAAAATACCTGCTGCACTACAAAGGCGCCGTGGTGATTGTGAGCCACGACCGCTATTTCATGAACCGCATGGTGACGAAGGTGGTGGAACTGTACCAGCGCGAACTGCATTTCTACAACGGCGACTACGAGTTTTACGAAGTAGAAAAGCTGCAACGCGTGGAACTGCAACAACGTGCCTTCGAAAACCAACAAGAGTATATCCGCCAGCAGGAACGTTTCATCGAGCGTTTCAAGGCAAAAGCCAGCAAGGCTGCACAGGCCCAGAGTGTGATGAAGCGCCTCGACAAGCTGGACAGAATTGAAGATGTGGCCATTGAGCGACCTGATATCCGCATCAACTTTGCTGTTGAAAAAACACCGGGCAAGGTGCTGGTGGAGCTGAAGAATGTCAACAAAAGCTTTGGCGAACTCCAAATCCTGAAAGGTGCTACTGCTGAAATTGAACGCGGTGACAAGATTGCACTGATTGGTGCCAACGGCAAGGGTAAATCAACCCTGCTGCGGATTGTCGCCGGCCAGGAACCTATTGATGGCGAACGCAAATGGGGCCACAACGTAGAAGAAGCGTTTTACGCACAGCACCAACTGGAAGCCCTCAACATCAACAATACGATCATTGAAGAAATGAAGGAGGCCGGTTCGAAGAAAAACGAACTGGAGCTGCGCACCCTGCTGGGTTGCTTCCTCTTTGGCGGCGATGATGTAGAGAAAAAGATCCGCGTACTGAGTGGTGGCGAAAAGGCCCGCGTGGCCCTTGCCAAAACCATCATTTCCAAGGCCAACTTCATGTTGTTGGATGAACCTACCAACCACCTCGATATCCATTCTACCGAGCTGCTGGTAAACGCACTCAACCGCTACGAAGGCTCCTTCCTGCTGGTAAGCCACGATCGTTATTTTATTTCCAAGGCTGCCAATAAGATCTGGGAAATTGTAGATGGCGAGATCAAGGAGTTCAAAGGCAATTACGAAGAGTATGTTGCCTGGAAAGAACGGATGGCAGCCCGGAAAGGCGATGAAAATGGCAAAGAAGAAAAAGGGAAAGGTGCAAAACAAGCCGCTCCGCAGCCGGTAGCCGCACCTGCACCTGTAAAGAATCAGCCGATTAATAAAGAATTGCAAAAGGTGCAGCGCAAGTTCAAGCAAACAGAAGAAGAACTGGCAAAACTGAACGATAAAAAGCGGGAATTGGAAGAAAGCCTGGGTAATCCCGGAACCTACTCCAACCCGCAGGTATTTGCACAAACAGAGGCCGCTTATAAAAAGGTAAAAGAAGATCTCGCGTCTTTAAATAAAACCTACGAGCAGCTTTTTGAGCAGATCATGGAGATGGAAAGCTAGTAGCGGTAAGAGCTTAGAATAGACCACGGACAACGGACGACAGACGACAAAATGTAATCAGGGTATTAGCTGTATTTTGAGGTCTGTTGTCCGTTGTCCGTGGTCTTCTTATATCTGAAACCAACCGTTCTCCTAATCCCTTATCTCTTCCACCGCTTTTACAAAATCACTCACCAGGTAAGCCGTGAGCTGTCCCACACTTGCAGTAGTTTGTGGGCCTGCGCCTTCTGCAATATGCAGGTAGGCCACTTTGGCAGCCCTGCCACATAGGTTCAGGTACTGCCGGGCATGCATGGCCGTGATGCCATTGATGCCTTCTACCTGTTGCAGGATATTCATATCCAGCTCAATGCCTACATGGGTATCATCAGTAAAGTCGATGGCATGTTCAACGGCAGCTACAAAGCTGCGTTTGTTGCGTACATAGATGTCTTCAAATGTGATGCAATCCGTAAATGGATTGTTGACGATATCCATCCATACATTTTGTGGCAGGCATGCTTCCTGGATGCCAACCACGCAATATTTTTCCAGGTACCCGTCTTCTTCTGCGTAACGGAAGGCATTGCCGCTGTGCCGGCCTTCAGTGGGAGCATAACCGCTGTGCGCATCCAGGTTGATGGCATTGATTTGCGGAATGGCTACCTGCCCGGTTTGTGCCAGGCCTTTTGCCGCACCTTTGATACAGGGGTAAGCATTGTTGTGCCCACCGCCAATTACAATGGGGATTTTATCAGACGCAACAATCAGTTTAACCAGGCCTTCCACAGCATCGTCAATGGAGTTGACGGCATGTCGGTAAGCGCCTGTTTTTTCATCGGCATTCAGGGCCATTTGCTCCACCAGTTCTTCTACTTCCGTAAAATCAAAATGACCCAGCAAAAGCACTTCTTCCCCTTCCAGGAAATCATTGCTTTGCGTGTTGAGGAACGCATCGAGAAACGCATTCCAGGCACCCCGGCTGGTAGCAGAACCCAGGTTGGCTTTGATGCCTATGTCTTCCGGAATGCCAAAAACCACGTAGCCTGCTGTGCTCTGGTCCAGTTCCTTTTGCACGCTGATACCCGGTTGCATGGTTTGCACCACTTCACCCAGCTTGGTTTCAAACTTGCGCAGCCTTGTTTGCTGCAGCACTTCTTCTTTGCCGTAAAATTTGAAATGGGTCAAGTTCATAGTATGTCGCTTCTTTCCGAAAACTGCGGGTCTTCCACCACAGCTTCCGCTGGTTTCTTGTAAAGGATCATTCCCAGTGATAAGATAATACTTGTGGAGAGAATGATAAAAAACAAAATGCCGTCGTTGAAACTGGCCAGCTTTAAGGAGGTGGGGATTTTAAAGAATAAGACAATGGTGATCAGTCCGCGGGGAATAAAAAACACCTCGGGTACCACTTGGGTCCGGAAGTAGAACTTCAGGTAAATTAAACGGATCAGGAAAAATGCCAGCACAATGAGGCTGCCCACAACGATCACTTCCTGGTCGTTGATAAAGGAAAGATCGATGGTATAACCAAAGAGGATGAAGAAAAAGGTGCGGATCAAAAATGAGGATTCCGCGGTAATGGAATGCAGGAATTCCCGCAAGGGGTCTACCTCTTTCTGTGGGTAACGCTTCAGCAAACCGGGTAATGGAATTTTGTCCCAGTTGTTGATCACCATACCAAAAACAAGGATAATGAGCAGGGATGGCAGGTGCAGCATCTTACCACCCGAATAGATCACCACCAGCAGGGAAAATACCAGGAAGAACTTAATGTTCAGTTTGGTGCGTGCCAGTACGAGGAAGAGCAGGAAAGAAATGACAATCGACAGCAGGATCGATATGATGATGTTGAAGCCAAAAATGCCGATGGATTTTGCTGTGAGGATTTCGGGTGCAGCAAAATAGTTGAACAACATGATGCCCAGGATATCGGAAAACGAAGCTTCATACACCAGGAATTCCTTCTTGGCAGGTGTGAGGTTGTGGATGGAAGGAATGGTGATGGACGAACTCATGATGGATAACGGCAATGCATAAACGATACAGGAGATCACGTCTTCCCGCAACCAGATATGGAGGATGGCCGTGATCAGCGCTACCGATACCACCAGTATGACCAGCGCCGACAAAAAGGAGTCGCGCACCAGCTTTATTTTATCGCGGCCCAACTTCAGGTCCAGGCCGGCTTCCAGGATGATCATGATGAGGCCCACCACGCCAAGCCCTTCTACAAGGGTGGCTGGCAGCCGCAGATTCAACTGGTAGGCATCGGCAATCATCCTTAACCCAATACCGGCAAACAACAACAGCAAAACAGATGGCACCCGTATGTACTGGCTGATGATGGAAAAGAAATAAGAAAGGATAACCAGGCTGCACAGTATGATCAGCAATAATTCTGTTGACACTAATCCCATGGTAGAAAAGTACAATATTTAGCCAGCAGCTGCGGCTTGGATGGTTTACTGAAATGATAAGTTCTCATAGATGCCACAGATGATAAGGTTATGATGCTCAACAGTGCCGTAGTGTTTTTAGACCTCACTGTTTGTCGTATTGGTTTAATAGGTTCTCACAGATGACACAGATAACACGGATAAAAACCACTGGATAAAGAGTGCCCATAAATTGTAAACACCTACTTCTCTACACGAAAAACCATCTGTGCTATCCGAGTCATCCGTGAGAACTTTTATTCAATTTTTTGCTCACAGATGACACAGATAGCACAGATGGAAATACAATATTGAGGGATTTACAAAACCAAATTAAACAGGAAAGCAAGAATCAAGTTTATCCAAAAACATCCGTGTCATCTGTGTCATCTGTGAGACCAACCCCGAACTCCAAACTATATAAACTCCGCCTGGTCCAGCTTACGCGATACCCGGAAAGCTGCGTTGATCAAGCCAACATGGCTATAGGTTTGCGGGATATTGCCCCACTGCGAACCATCGGTGGCCACGTCCTCGCTGAAGATGCCCAGGTGGTTGCTGAACTGCATGATCTGGTCCAGGTTCTTTTTAGCATCATCAATACGGCCCACGCAGGCCAGCGCATCTATGTACCAAAAAGCGCACACGAGGAAAGTGGTTTCCGGCTCGCCAAAATCATCGTAATGTTTGTAGCGGTAAAAAAGGCCATGGTCGGCAAGCAACTCTTTTTCCAGTGCGGCTATATGCGTTTTTGCCCGCGGGTCGTTTCCGGGCAGGTAATTCATGGAGATCAGTTTGAGCGTGCTGGCATCGAGGTTCTTGCTTCCGATGGCCTGGGTATAGCACCCCCGTTCAGGATCCCAGCACTTTTCAATATTCTTGGCAGCCTCACTGGCCAGTTTGCTGGCTTTTGCCATGATGGCTGTATCATTGAAAGCCTGGGCAATTTTAAAAGCAGCCTTTGCGCCTGCCCAATGAAACATCATGGTATAGGCGAAAATGTACTTACTGTTCCTGAATTCCCACAAGCCTGCATCTTCGGCATGCATGGTCATTTCTATGCGGTCCAGCAGCCAGGGTACAATTTTCTTATAGCTTTCTTTTCGGGCAAAGGTCAGGCGCTTGTCGGTAAACAGAGGCATCAGGCTTACCATTACCTGCCCATATACATCGTTTTGTATCTGGATTGAAGCTTTATTGCCTATACGCACCGGCTGGTTGCCCATATATCCTGCCAGGTCAAGCTCCAGTTCGTGCAGGTCTTTTTCGCCCGTAATGGAATACAAAGGTTGCAAGGTGTCGCCCGAATTGCGGATGACATTCTGGATAAAATCGAAATAACGCTCCAGCTCTTCAAAATGCCCGATCTGGTTGAAAGCGCGGAGCGTATAATAAGCATCCCGGAACCACACAAAACGGTAGTCCCAGTTGCGGGTGCTGTTGTGGTACTCGGGCAAGCTGGTTGTGCCCGAGGCAATGATACCGCCGGTATCTTCGTACTGGTGCAATTTCAATATCAGCGCCGACCGTATGATCTGCTCCTGGTAAATATTGGGGATATAGCAACCCTTCACCCAGGCCTGCCAGTGCAGCACTGTTTTGGTCAGAAACTCCTCGGCCGTTTCCCGGAGTGGCGCTTCCAAAGGCTGGCCATAAGTAAGTACGATGTAGCGGGTTTCGTCCAGCACAAAAGGCCTTTGCTCCAGTACATAGTTGAGCGAAATATCGGTAGTCATCCGCACCTGTTTGCCCAGCCCAAGGAAAGCAATATGGTTGCTGCCGGTAGCAGTTTCGGGTACTATTTTGCCATATTCCCCTCTGGGGTCGCATACCACCTTGATGCTTGGATCACCCGATAGCAATTCTATTTTACGCACCAGCATCAGCGGCCGGAACTGGCGGTCATGGATGGTCATGCGCGGGGCGCAATCCACAATCCGGAAGCGGCCGTCGGCAGTGGTAAACTCTGTACACAATACATTGGTGTTGGGCAGGTAATACTGTTTGCTCTCGTATTGCTCGGCTGCAGGGCGGATGTAAAAATGCCCCCCTTTTTCTTCATCCAGGAGGGAACCAAACAGGAAAGACGAGTCAAAACGCGGCAAACACATCCACTTTACGTCTGCATGCATATCGATATAAGCCAGGTAGGAACAGTTGCCGATGACCCCGAAATTGTATTTATGTTTAGCCATATACTTTAGGTTGGTGGTTGATTAACTTTCTCAGGAGGGGCAGCACTTCTTCCTGGCTCCAAAGGGAGTATTGCGCGGCGGTAGTGCCCCTGCCAATTTTGATGGTAAAGGCCTGGTCGCGCAGGGTTTTGAACATGTCCTCATCGGTGGTATCGTCACCCATGCACAGCACAAAATCGGGTGCAAACTGGTTGATGATATTACAGGCCGTGTTTCCTTTATCAATCCCTATCTGGCGTACCTCGATCACTTTATTGCCGTCAATTACCTGCAGGTTGGTATTGGTAGTCAGCTGCAAAAGGCTGTTGCGCAACTCGCGGCTCCGGGTAAAACCCAGGTCGGGGTTGGTGGTGCGATAATGCCAGGCCAGCGTGTTTTTCTTTTCCTCGATAAATGACCCGGGGCACCGGTTGACAAACAGTTCCAGTATGGGTTTGATGGCTTCTTTCCAGCTTGGCGACTGGTTGCTGAGGGTTTGCCAGCTTTCGTTGCGCAGCCTGATGCAGGCGCCGTGCTCGGCCACCAGGCTGAGGGGCAGCTGACCCAGCCAGCCTTCAAGGGTATCGGCATCACGACCACTGATTACCACCACTTCATTCCTGGGATCACTACACAATTGGATCAGCAGTTCCAGCAATTCCTCCGAAGGTTTGGCCATAGAGGGCAGCTTTTGTATGGGCGAAAGGGTGCCGTCATAATCCAGCAGGATGCAACGTTTTTCTGCTTTATGAAAAGCTTCCAGAATTTCTTTTACCTCGTCGGGGTCCAGCAGGTTGATCTCATTCCGCTGCTGCTCCTGTTTGGCTTCCTGCAGTTGCTGCAAAAAATCCTCTATCCAGTGGTTTACATCATAACGGCTAAGACGCTGTTGCATACCGGCAAGCCTGCGCCCTTGCTCGTTGGCAGGCATCAGCAGGGCCTGCTCCAGCGCCTGCACCACATCCATGATATCGGTAGGGTTTACCTGGAGTGCTTCCGACAGCTCGCTGGCGGCGCCTGTAAGTTCACTTAAAATCAAAACACCTTTATCGCTGCAGGCTGCTACATACTCCTTCGCCACCAGGTTCATGCCATCGCGCAAGGGTGTAATCAGGGCCACATCGGCAGCGCTGTACAGGGCGCAGAGTTCTTCAAAGGACATGTGGTTGTAGCGGTACAACAGGGGCTGCCAGTCGAGGGTGGAAAAGCGGCCATTGATGGTACTCACCTTTTCCTCGATGCTGCGTTTGCGGTCAATATAGGTAGGGATCACATCCCTTGAGGGAATGACATTGAAAATAAAAACCAGCTTTTCCTTCCACTCTGGATAGGTTTCTAAAAACCGCTCAAAAGCATTCAGCCGGTAGTTGAGCCCCTTGGTATAATCCAGCCGGTCGACACTGAAAATGATCTTTTTATCCCGGAACCGCTCTTCCAGACTCTCGCGTATGCCCTGCACCTGCGGAGTGGTCACAGCCTGCTGAAACTTTTTAAAGTCAATGGCAATAGGAAAAAGCTCTGCACGCACAATGCGGCTTTCATAGTAAATGGTATTGAACTGCGAGTCGCCTTTCAAAGCCATTTTTACCGACTGGATGAAATGCTGCACATAGTCATGGGTATGAAAGCCAATCAGGTCGGCGCCCAGCATACCATGGAGTATCTGTCTTTTCCAGTCGGTAGGCATCATCCTGAATATCTCGTAGGATGGAAAAGGTATGTGGAGGAAAAAACCAAGGGTGATATCGGGTATCAGTTGGCGCACCAGGGCGGGCAGCAAAAGCAATTGATAATCGTGCACCCAAACGACATCACCCGGCTGGTAAATGGCCTGGATTTTTTCGGCAAAAAGGCGGTTCACGGCCAGGTAGGCATCAAAGTTCTCCTGTTCGTATTCTACCAGCGAAGGGAAATAGTGGAAAAGGGGCCACAATGTGGAGTTGGAAAAGCCATTGTAAAAAGCTTCGTATATATCGCGGCCGGCAAATACGGGTTCAATTCCGAAATCAGTAGGAATGGCGCCAGCTTCCAGGGCCGCCTGCCAGTCTTCTTCGGGTGCATCAAAAGTGCCAATCCAAATTTTACCCTGGAAATCCGCTGTCTGGTTTTCGCCTTCAAAATAGCTTTTGATGGCCGATACCAGCCCCCCGGAGCTTTGCCGTACCGAGAGGGTATCGTTGGAACGGTCGATGGAAAATGGAAGCCTGTTGGAAACGATGATCAGTCTGCTCATGAATATTTCTCCGTGCAGGCATAGCTAAAAAATTGCGCCACAAGGGAAAAAGCAGCTGCAGCAGTTACCAGCCAAAAGAGCACGCCCCAGCTATCTGGCTTTGGAAAATGGGACTAAGCAGGGGTAGAATTTATTATATAATGTGGAATCGGCAAGGGCATCCCATAAAAATCACATAAATATGCGATAGGGTGGCGTATATGCCTCAGGTAACTTTGCTGTATCAAATTTATTGAGCAACCAATACTAAACTGTTTACGCTAACACGGCTACTTAGCAAACGCTCCGGGTATTTTACCTGGAGCTTTTTTTTACCGGAAACGGGCGGCAATTTCGGACCGCGAGTTCACTTTCAGCTTGGCATAGATCTTCTTGATATGCGAAAAAACAGTATCAAGGGAAATAAAGCAACGGGCGGCAATTTCTTTATATGTCAACCCATCAATCAACAACATCAGGATTTCCGTTTCCCGCTTGGTAAGGTTATAATCTTCAAAGCTGGGTTTTGCCGGCACCTGCTTGGTAAAATAGTTCAGGATCTTGCGGGCAATCTGGCCATTCATGATGCTTTCGCCGCCATGGATGCTGCGGATGGCATGGATGATCCTTTCGGGCGGGTCCTTTTTCAACAGGTATCCCAGTGCACCAGCCTTTACCGACTGGAAAATTTTTTCCTCATCTTCAAACACGGTCAGCATCAGGATATTGGCTTCGGGGTTGATGTCCTTGATTAGCCGGATGCCCCTGATGCCGGAGGTTACCGGCAGGTCGATGTCCAGCACATATACATCGGGGTTTACATTACGCACTACGTTTTCGATGTCCTCCAGCGTATCGCTGATGTGCACCACCTCGAAATCACTTACCCGGCCGATGAACAGGGCCAGGGCATTGCGATAAGCCATATTGTCCTCAACGATACATATACGGATCATACCCATAAAGGTAAGTGCCTGGCAACAGCCGGGCTTTGTTTATACCGGGTTATTTTAAGGGCAACTGCACAGTGGCATAAGTGCCCTGGCCTTCCTGGCTGGAAATGAAGAACCTGGCTTTTACCTGCTGGGCCCGCTCCTGCATATTGTACATACCGCTCCTGCCCTTTTGGCTGACATTTTCGGGAAAGCCAATGCCATCATCCGAAATGGACAGCTCCAGCCACCCGGGCAGCAATTGCAGCCTGATCTGGCAGTGGGTGGCTTTTGAATGCTTGACTACGTTGTTGACCAACTCCTTGTATATCAGGTAAAAGTTGCGTTTAGCATGCAGCGACAACTCCAGTTCATCGATGCCTTCGGCAATAAAAAAACGGGGCTGGATACCGGCACCCAGCAACACGGGCTCGGCCACGGATCGCATACGGGCTACCAACTGGCTCAGGCAATCGTTGCGCGGGTTGATACTCCACACCAGGTCGTCGAGTTTGCTGATCACCTCCCTTGTATTTTCCTGAATCAGTTGCAGGTAGGGTTCGTTATTCGTTTCCGACTTGGCCAGTTCCGAATAAATATTAATGCTGCTGATGGTAGACCCGATCTCGTCGTGCAGGTCGCTGCTGATGGCCTGGCGCACCTGGGCCAGGTGCAGTACCTGTCGAACCCGCATCCGGTAGAGGCCGTAAAATATAAGGGCTGCCAGCACCAGCAGGGTGATGTTGAAGGTCCAGCTGCGCCACCAGGGCTTTTGAATGGAAAATTGGTAGCGAACAGGCCGGGGCTCCTGGAAACCGGAAACCACGGCATAAGATTCAAAGGTATAATCACCCGGCATGAGCGATGCAAAACGGATGATGCGTTCGCCGGGAAGACTGTAATACCACTGGGTATTGGTGCCGCCCAACAGGCGGTATTTAAAATACAAACCCCTGCCCGGGCTGTACCAGGGAACGGACAGGTGGAATTGGATGGTGTTCTGCTGGTGCGATAGCTTGCCGGATTGCTGGCGTAAGGTATCCAAACCGTTTACCACCACCAGCTTCAGCTCGCTATGGAGCTTGTTGTAATTGCCGGAAGGCTTCATGGCTACTTTCAGGAGCCCCGAGTTGGTAGCGATCAGGGCCGTGTCGCCATCCAGTATGATGTCCTGTACATTGGAGCCCGACTCTTCTGGCAGCTCGATATTGGAGATGATCCGGTCGGTTTGCAAATTAAGCAGTTGAATACCACGGTCGAGCAACAACCACAAATAAGGGCCGGTATGCTTCAGGCGGATGATGCTTTCGGAAAACAAACCTTCCGGCGTGCCCACCATTTTCAGCTTCCCTCCTTCCATTACCATCAACCCTTTGTTAAGGGTACCGATGTATACTTTTTTTCCAATGGCCACCAGTGAGTTGGAATACACCCTTTTGCCCATATGCAGCAGCGGAAGGATGCCCCTTTTGTCAAAATAGTGTACGCCATTCATGAAGGAAGCGTAGAGGTTGCGGTCTTCGGTCAAGGCAATGCTCCTGCAACGCGGCAGGTACCAGAAATATCGCTGGTCTTCCTCGACAACGACAGTCTCCCGGTAACGCTGCCACCAATTATTCCAATTATAATGTCCTATGATATTGCGGAGGATAAAGGTATCGGGCGACACATGCAAGGGAAATGAGATCAATCCCACCGCCGAAGCCACCAGGATGCGGCCCCGGTAGAATTCAACATCCTTGGTGATAAAAGAGAAAAACTTGAAGATGGTTTTGGAAGGATAATAAAACTGGAAAGTGCCCAGGGAAGTACTGATGATAAATCTTCCGCCAACCTGCCGGGAAATCAGGTTGACGCCGCCCACATCGGCAGGGAGCTTGTGTTTCCAGATCAGGTTTTTCTGTTTGCCAGCCACGAGGAACAGCCAGCCGTTCCGGGACCCCAACAAAAGCGTATCATTGAAAGCAGTACCCGCGCTGATCAGGTCGCTGGCCTCCAGGAAAGAAGGCTGGAAAGCCTGGTTGAAACCACCTGTTTGGGCTGCCATTAATCCCTTGGTTAGCGAACTGACCCACAGTCTGCCCTGCAGGTCAACAGCCATATCGCTGATATTCAGGCCTTCAATACTGTCTTCAATACCTGTTGCCGATGGTTTTAAGCTCGCGTGCTTTGCATGGATCCAGGGCCTTCCCTTGAGCAAACTAATCGAGTTGATAAAGTCGGGCAACTGCCTCGTACCTACCATTTTGATCTCATTGTGCTGCACTTTAAGCTGGTACATGGTACCAGATGGGTTGGCAATCATCAGGGCGGTATCGCCCAGCCCTTCCGTTTGCAAAACCATATTTCGGTTTTGCACATAAATATGGGGCTGCGGCAGTTTTACTGCCCTGAACCCATTTTTTTTGTCGTACAGGTAAAAGCGGTTGATGTGAATGGCCATCACCTGGTTGCCTACCCTTGCCAGCGACCTTGTGCCACCATATTTAGGCCCCTTTACCACCTCGTACCTGCTTTCCAAAGTCCTTGTATTGCATACAAACAACCCTTTGTTGGAGGTAACCACCAGTTCATCACCCAGCAGCACCATGCGGGGAAATACGTCCTCCGCCTCGTTGCGGTAAGCCTTCAGCAGGTGTACGCGTTCATTTTCAATATAAAAGATCTGCCCGGTAAAATTGTGAAACCAGATTTTTCCCTGGTTGTCCTCTATGATATCTGTAATGCTCAGCGAGGACCTTTCGGGGTGGCTGAAAGGAGTAAAGCTTACGCCATCGAAGCGGCTGATACCCATATCGTGGCCTACCCACACGTAACCCTTCTTATCCACCAGCAAGTCGAATATTTCGTTGGTAGGCAGACCTTCCACCTTGGTAAATACGGTTTGACTGCCGCTGGCATAAGGCAGGCAGCAAAACAAAAGACAGCACCATAAGATGCGGTGAAAAGCATATCCCTTCATGACAGGTGACAAAGGTACAGGACCCTGGCCTAAGCCCAGCAGGAGCTTTGGCCAGCAGGGCAGCCTATAGCATTGATGTGCTACATTTGACCCTTCAAACCACTTTTGCCATGATTAAAAAATGTATCCTGCTTGCCGCCTTAGCTTCCATTACCCTGGGTGCCGGTGCCCAGCAACTCCGTACCCCTGCACCCAGTACTACCCAAACCATCAAACAGGAACTGGGCATTGGTTCGGTTGACCTCTCCTATTCAAGGCCCAATGCCAGGGGACGTAAAGTTTTTGGCGACCTCGTGCCTTTTGATGCGGTATGGCGCACAGGTGCCAACGGGGCCACTACCCTCACCTTTTCCGACGAAGTAATTATTGGCGGCACCAAGGTGCCTGCAGGAAAATATGGTTTACTGAGCATTCCCGGGGCCGGCGAATGGACCTTTATCCTGACCAAACAAACCGATGTAACCTCGCCTGCAGCTTACAAGCAGGACCAGGACCTGGTGCGGGTAAAAGCAAAGCCCCAGTCCACTGCAATGCCGGTAGAAACCCTGAGCATGCAGTTTGTGAATGTGCGTCCCGGAGGCGCCGACCTCCAGCTTGCATGGGAAAATACCGCGGTAGCCCTGCCCATCAATATGGATGTGGAAAGCAAAGTGATGGCGCAGATCGACAACCTGATGAACAAGGACAACCGTCCTTATTTCCAGTCGGCCATGTACTATATGGAAACCGGTAAGGACATGAACAAGGCGCTGGAGTGGCTGGATAAAGCCGTAGCCCAGAGCCCCGATGCATTCTGGATCCACCACCAGCGTGCTAATGCCCTTGCCAAGTTGGGTCGCAACAACGACGCAAAGCAGGCAGCCAACAAATCCATTGAACTGGCCCGCAAGGCGCAGAACATGGACTATGTGCGCCTGAATGAAAAGCTGATCACAAGCTTGAAATAAGGGTTGATCCCGGATTTGAGATTTCGGATTTTGGACATTTCATTGCATGAGGAACAATCTGCTGGATGAAACTTCCGAAATCCGAAATCATACATCCGCAATCTTTTGGCATGGCTTTTTAGCCGGTTAGGGAAACGCTTTTTATGGACAAGGAAAATGAAGAGTTTCACCGCAACCTCCCTTCCGACGAAGGCCGCAGGAAAGATCCGCACCGCAGGGAAGAATCGGGGCAGCAGCCAGGTGTGGAAACCTATAGCAGTTCCAAAACCGATGGCGATAACCAGAATCTAACCCGCACCACCGGCGACCAGTACCGGGAAGAACCCTTTGGCGAAAACGCAGATCCTACTTTTGAAGATGTGGACCGGCGCGACGACCTGGAGAATAAGGCTGACACCAACCTGGT
Source organism: Cnuella takakiae (assembly GCF_001953305.1). Lineage (GTDB taxonomy): Bacteria > Bacteroidota > Bacteroidia > Chitinophagales > Chitinophagaceae > Flavisolibacter > Flavisolibacter takakiae. The sequence goes on along the minus strand of NZ_MTFE01000010.1, from coordinate 2,920,130 downwards.
ACAAGGCTAAAAAACAGACCTGAACACCAGTAAGGATTTTGCGTTCCAAAGCTGCTGGCCTAGAACCGTCATTATGAAAATAGCCACGCTGTGCAGCGTGGCTATTTTGTTTTCACAGTACCTGTATTATGGAAATGCTGCAAGTACATGGTAAAGCATATCTGATGCTATTTCGCACCACCAACATAACGCTGCCTTTCTCTACTCCTACCCAAACTTGCCGCTTCAACTTGCAGCTTGCAGCCAGTAGCTTGCAGCTAATTGCTAGTTGCCGCTATCCTTACTTTTTCACCACCACCGGCTTCAAAAATGCATAAGCCAGAAGCGTACTGGTAAGCATCAACACAGCGCCGGCTAAAAATGGTGCACCAGGGAATTGAATGGGTGCGGAAGGACGGGTGAAATATGCAAAAAGATTGGTCATCAGCGGCGGCCCTACAATGGAAGTGGCGCTGATGAGGGAGGTAAGCGCCCCCTGCAACTCGCCCTGCTCGTTGGGGGGTACATTGCCGGAGATAATGGATTGCAGTGCCGGCCCGGCGATGCCACCCAGGCAATAAGGTACCATGAAGGCAAACATCATCCAGCTTTGGGAAGCAAAAGCAAAGAGCAGCATACCAATTGTATACAAGGCAAGACCTATGTACACGCTCCGGTCACTCCCAATTTTAGGGGTAATAAAACGGATCAGTCCACCCTGCACACCGGCGATCAACACCCCAAAAGCGCCCAGCGATATACCGATCAGCGACTCGCTCCATCCAAACTTACGGATGGTAAAAAAGGTCCAGTTGCTTTGCACCGCATGGCCGGCAATGTACACCAGTACCAGTGCGCCTACCAGTCCGCTTACGCGGGGATATTTTTTGAGGTGGAGCAGTGAACCCAGTGGGTTGGCCCTGCGCCATTGGAAAGGCCGCCTGTTTTCCTTGGGCAGCGACTCGGGCAATACCAGGTAGCCATATAATGCATTTGCCAGGCTAAGACCTGCCGCCACCAGAAAGGGCACCCGGGCACCATAGGCTCCCAGCAACCCGCCAATTACAGGGCCGATGATAAAACCAAGGCCAAAGGCTGCACCAATCAACCCGAAATTTTGCGCCCTGTTTTTTTCGGTGCTCACATCGGCAATATATGCGGAGGCCGTAGTAAAGGATGCACCGGTGATACCCGCCACCAGCCGGCCCACAAACAGCCACCCGATGGTGGGTGCAAAGGAAACAAAGAGATAATCGATACCAAATCCCACCAGGGAAAGCAGCAGGATGGGCCTCCGACCGTACTGGTCGCTCAGGTTGCCCAGGATGGGGGCAAACACAAACTGCATGATGGCATAGGCAAAGGTGAGCCAGCCGCCCCACTGTGAAGCCGAACTGACATCGCCGCCGGTCAGTTGCTCGATGAGTTTGGGAATCACCGGGATGATTAACCCCAAACCTGTTACATCTATCAGGAGGGTAAAAAAGATAAAGCGGAGTGCCGATTTGGAATCCTTAACCTGTTTGGCCATAGGGCGCAAAGTTGCGGCAATCGGTGGAAAACCGGGCTAAAACCTGTACCAGGCCTATGGGCATTGGGATGGGTGGCAGCAAAGCGTGGGTTTACTGTTTATCCAGCCCCAATTCTTTTTTCATTTGCCTGGTCAGGCCTGCAACCACCAGGCGGTAGCTTTCTTTGATAAGGTCTTCAATTTCGCTGCGCGACAGGTTTCCGGGCTGCTGTACCTGTATCCATTTGGCGCGTGCCAGGTATGGGGCAGGAATGATGCCCGGCAGCAAGGTCCACTCTTCAAAACTGTCGGGGGGAACTTTAACCGAAAACATCAAAGGACCATCCAGGTTGGTGATGCAAAACATTTTACCGCCAACGGCAAATACCAGGTTGTGATCCCATTTTACCGACTCGGTAGCACGGGGAATTTGCATACAGATAGCCTGCAGGGTTTCCAGTTCCATAGCGCCAAAAATAAGGGTGAAAGGCACTGCTAAGTACCAGTACTCAGAGCCCTTATCTTTATAGGTATGAAGGGTTCGCATTTTTTTATGTCGGTATCAAGGGTCCTGTTTTGCTGCCTGCTTTTTGCCTGTAACAGCAGCAACGGCGACCAGAACATGGGCCAAGTAGTGAAGATTGCCGATGGCGATACGTTTACCCTGTTGATGGCAGGCAACCAGCAGGTAAAAGTGAGGTTATATGGCATCGACTGCCCCGAGAAAGCGCAGCCCTATGGTAAGGCTGCGGGCCGTGTGCTGGGTGCCTTGATGGAAGGCCACCGGGTGCGTATTGAAGAAAAAGACAAAGACCGCTATGGTCGTACCATTGCCGTTGCTTTCCTGGATGATGGCCGCAACATCAACGAAACTATGCTGGCCCAGGGTTATGCCTGGCACTACATCGACTTTGATAAAAACCCGGCCTGGAGTGCACTGGAAGCCAAAGCCCGCGACCAGCGGTTGGGTTTATGGAAGGAATCCAACCCGGTGGCACCGTGGGAATTCCGTTCGGCGAAAAGAGCCAGGTCAAAAAACCCAAAAGGAACCAAACCTAGGAAGAGTAATACAACCGTATTGTTTGAATGATGGTGCTGCTATAGGCAGCATCAGCACTCACTCAGGCTCAAAGGAATATTGATCGCCAGCCCGCCTTCGGCCGTTTCTTTGTATTTGCTGTTCATGTCCACGGCGGTTTCCCACATCGTTTCAATCACCACATCAAGGGACACCTTTGCAAAATCGGGGCTGCTTTGCAGGGCCAGCTGCGATGCAGTAATGGCCTTGATGGCACCCATGGTATTGCGCTCAATACAGGGTACCTGCACCAGTCCGGCAATGGGGTCGCAGGTCATGCCCAGGTGGTGTTCCATGGCGATTTCGGCTGCCATCAGTGCCTGGCGCTGGGTACCGCCCATGGCCTCGGTAAGTGCCGCGGCAGCCATGGAAGAAGAAACCCCGATCTCGGCCTGGCAACCGCCCATGGCGGCAGAAATGGTTGCACCTTTTTTGAAGATGGACCCGATTTCCGAAGCGGTTAGCAGGAACTGGATGATTTTCTCGTCATTGATGTTTTCACCAAAAACCAGGAAGTAGTGCAATACAGCCGGAATTACGCCGGCAGCACCATTGGTAGGTGCCGTTACCACCCTGCCAAAGGAAGCATTCTCCTCGTTTACCGCCAGGGCAAAACAGCTCACCCAATCTAAAATGTATTGAAAAGAATTGCCACCGGCCCGGATGGCCTCCAGCCATTCGGTGTAATTATTATAAGTGCGGCCTTTCAGCAGGCGTTTGTTGAGCGCGGCGGCCCTCCGTTGTACGTTGAGCCCGCCGGGTAAAATGCCTTCAATGTGGCAACCCCGGTAAGCACATTCCTTCATCACCCCGAAAATATTGAGGATACCGGAACGGGTATCGGCTTCAGGTCGCCAGGCGGCTTCGTTTTCCTGCACTACTTCGTGGATGGAAAGTCCTGTTTTGCGGCACCAATGCAGCAGCTCACCCGCGGTGTTGATGGGAAAAGGCAACTGTACCTGCGAGCGGCCCGCCTCCTCTCCTTCCTTAACCACAAAACCGCCACCAATAGAATAATAGGTTTCGGAAAACTGCCTGCCATCGGCAAGCGTTACCAAAAAGGACAAGCCGTTGGGATGAAAGGGAAGAGTTTCGGTAAACAGGAATTTCAGTTGTGCCGCGATGTCGAAAGCAAGTGCCTTTTGCCCGCCCAACAATAATTGGCTGCTGTTGGCAATAGCGGCTATCTTGGCATCTATTGCTGCAACATCGGTGGTAACGGGGTCTTCACCCAAAAGTCCCATCAGCACGGCAATGTCGGTACCGTGGCCCTTGCCTGTTTTTGCCAGCGAGCCGTAGAGTAAAACCTCCAGGTGCGCTGCCTGCTCCAGTAATTGGCCTTGTTGCAGGTTGGCCACAAAGCGAAGGGCCGCCCTCCACGGACCTAAAGTGTGCGAAGAGGATGGCCCTACACCAATCTTGAACATATCAAATACCGAAATCGCCTCGTGTGCCAAAGGGTTTAGATTTTTGGCAAAAATAAGCGTTCCGGGTACCACTTAACTTTTCCATACCCCATCTAACTTGACTTCAAAAATCAAAACAGAATTAGCAGGGATGATCACTTTAGTGGTATCAACACGGTCTTTGATAGCATTCTTGCCATAACCGAGAGAAGGCGGGATGTATAAGCGCATGCCACCACCTTGTTTGATCAAAGGCAAACCATTTATCCAGCCTGGGATGAATCCTCCTACTGGAGCCCAACCAGAGGTGGTATTACTTTGATCAAAAACGGATCCGTCTTTCAACATGCCTTTATACCTAACGGCAACCTGGTCACAAGGAGAAGGTACTGCGCCATTACCCATCGAATCAACTACATAAAACAAGCCGCTGCAATGTTCCGTAGCATTGGTAATGCCCTGGCGGGCCAGTATGGCTTTAACACTATCGATTTCAGCCTGTGGCGCTTTATAGCCACAAGGGTCGTAGTTGCAGGTACGGGAATCTTCCCCGTTTTTAAAACATCCGGCAAAGGCAAAGCCAATAGCGGCGAGTGCAAAAAATCGTTTCATTCAAATGTATTAAGAGAAAAGGTTAGCGTTGCTGACATTCAGGGAGCGGTATTCGTTGCATCCCCAGCCTCTTGTTTTTGTTTCAGCTCCTGGTAGCGCTGTTCGTTCATGTCCCATTTGTGCCGGCTGGAAAAGATGGTCATGAAAACGGCTATACCCACAATGGCAATAAGCACCGTGTACATGGCCGAACTGTCGCCGCGCATTACCATCTCGGCACGCCTGTTCCATCCAGAAAATACGTTGATAAAAAGCGCAAGCGCCATAACGGCACTAAGCGGCAGGCCAATGCTGAACTGGCGGAGGAATTTTTTCTTGTTGTTGCGGTTGGCTTCCCAGTACTGCAGGAAGTCCTGTTCTTCTTTAGAAAGTGCCATGGCGTTGTGGCTATATGGATACAAAAAAAGCTGCCTTAGGTAGGACAGCTTTGGAAGAGGTACCGAGCGGATTCGAACCGCTGTACGAGGTTTTGCAGACCTCTGCCTAGCCACTCGGCCACGGTACCAGTTTGATCCTTAAGCACTAATGCTTTTGGAACGGGTGGCAAAAATAGGGTAATTTCGCACCCGAACAAATTTATTGTCAAGCCCTCACCAATTTTCCCGGTCAACATGCAGCGTATAGCCGAATCCGAACTGATCATCAATAACAGGGGTGCTGTTTACCACCTCGACCTGCGCCCCGAAGAGCTGGCGCCCACCGTACTTACCGTAGGCGATCCCGATCGGGTGGCACAGGTAAGCAAGTACTTCGACAAGATCGAATATAAAAGCCAGCACCGCGAGTTCATTACCCACACCGGTTCCATCGGCAACAAAAGAATCAGTGTTATTTCCACCGGCATTGGTCCAGACAATATTGACATTGTTGTAAACGAACTGGATGCTCTGGTAAACATCGATTTTCAAACAAGGCTGGTTAAAGACCACCTGACCCAACTGCAGATCATCCGCCTGGGTACTTCGGGTTCGTTGCAGGCCGATATTCCCGTGGACAGTTATGTGGCATCCACGCATGGTTTGGGCCTCGACAACCTGCTTAATTTTTACCGCCTGGAGCACAATGACGAAGAGCGCCAGTTGCTGCAATCCTTTACTACGCATTCGCAGTTGCACATGCAGGTAACCAACCCTTATATCAGCAGTGCAAGCCCTACCCTGCTCAAACATTTTGTACAGGGTTATCACCATGGCATTACCGTTACCTGTCCCGGCTTTTACGGTCCGCAGGGACGAGTGTTGCGCCTGGGCGTTCGCAACCCGCAGCTTATTGGCAGCCTTTCCAGCTTTAGCTATGGCCAGCACCGCATCACCAATTTTGAAATGGAAACTTCCGCCATTTTTGGCCTTGGCCGTTTGCTGGGTCACCATTGCCTGGCACTGAATGCCATTGTTGCCAACAGGGTAAAACAGGAGTTTACAAAAGATGGCGCAGCAGCCGTTGAAGGTTTGATTAAACAATCGCTGGCTATCGTAGAAAAGATCTGATCATGCAAGTAAATTTTTATAAGTACCAGGGCACTGGCAACGACTTTATCATATTTGATAACCGCGATGGCAAGTTCAACGAGCTTACCAAAAAGCAGGTAAAACAATTATGCGACCGCCGCTTTGGTATTGGCGCCGATGGCCTGATGCTGCTGAACAGCCATCCTTCGTTCGACTTTGAAATGAAGTACTACAACGCCGATGGCGGCGAAAGTACCATGTGTGGCAACGGCGGCCGCTGCCTCGTAAAATTTGCCTACGACCTGGGCATCATCAAAACCACCTATAACTTCCTGGCTATCGATGGTCCACACGAAGCATCGGTAGGACTGGATGGTATTGTGGCTTTGAAAATGGTAGACGTAGATGGCTTTGAAAAACGCAATGGCCACTTTGTACTCAATACCGGGTCGCCGCATTTTGTAACCTTCAGCAACGATGTGATGGCCGAAGACGTGGCCCGTAAAGGCCGCGATATACGATACAGCGATGCGTATAAAGCAGAAGGCATCAATGTAAATTTTGTGGAGCAAACCCGCGACACCGACCAGATCATTGTACGCACCTACGAGCGGGGCGTTGAAGGCGAAACCTATAGCTGTGGCACCGGCGTTACCGCTGCTGCCCTGGTTTGTTATCACAATGATAATGGCTTCAACAGGGTGGAAATCAAAACCCTGGGCGGACCTTTAAGCGTGGACTACGACAAGGTGGGCGAATCGTTTAAAAATATATGGCTGAACGGACCCGCGCAAAGAGTATTTACCGGTACCATTGACATCTGATTAAACACAAGTAACTGCTTTGATCCAATACTTTATCAATATCAACCAGAAAACCGTGCAAACGCCCAAGCCCGAACACGGTACCTGGGTGAATGTGCTGCCCCCGCTGAAACAGGAGGAGTTTACCGAACTGTCGGAAACTTTGAACATTCCCATCGACTTCCTGACCGACTCGCTGGATATTGATGAACGAACCCGTTTTGAAGAAGAAGGGAACGTAAGGCTGATTGTGATCAAAACACCAACGGAGAACAACTCGTTCAACGAAAGTGATGCCTACTATATCACCATCCCGGTATGTATCATCCTCACCGACGACCAGATTGTAACGGTAAACTCCTTTGAGAATGCCGCCATGAAGAAATTCTTAAACACGTTTCAAAACCGTCATCCCGACAAGAAAAACATGATGGTGCTGAAAGTGTTTGAAAAGGTGGTGCAGAACTTCATGGAAAACCTGAAGGAAATCAACTCGCGCCGGAATGGCCTGGAACAAAAGCTTTATACCGCCAACCGCAACGAGTACCTGTTGCAGCTGATGCGGATACAAAAAAGCCTGGTATACTTTGTAACGGCACTGCGCTCCAACGAACTGTTGTTTATGAAGCTGGAGCGTACCAATTTTCTTGGGTTGAATGACCATGAAAAAGAGTTCCTGGCCGACCTGATTGTAGACAATGCGCAGGCCCTTGAAATGGCGAATATCTATACCAATATCCTGAGCAGCACCCTGGATGCATTTGCCTCCATCATCGCCAACAACCAGAACGATGTATTGAAAAGGCTGTCGGTGATCACCATTGTACTCACTTTCCCGGTACTGATTTCCTCGCTGTTTGGCATGAATGTGCCCAGTGGTTTTGAGCACTCGCCTTATGCCTTTTATATTGTAGCCATCCTATCCCTGGGTGTATCGCTGGCCATTGGTTATTTCTTTTTACGCAAAAAAATATTCTGAGCATGGGCCAACTGAACCTGCGGGTATATGGCATCCTCATCAACGAACAAAACCAACTGCTGGTAACCGACGAACTGATCCGCGGCATGCGGATCACCAAATTCCCGGGTGGCGGGCTCGAGTTTGGCGAAGGTACCCGCAACTGCCTGGCACGCGAGTTCATGGAAGAAATGAACCTCAAAGTAGAAGTGCTGGAACACCTGTACACCACCGATTTTTTCCAGGAGTCTGCTTTCCGTCCCGGCGACCAGATCATTTCAATTTACTATAAAGTGCGTGCACTGGAACCCATCAAGGTACGCATCAGCACTACCCCTTTCGACTTTGATGCAGACCAGATGAAACTGTATGAAGAACGGAGGGAAACAGAGTCCTTCCGTTTTATTGATTGGGCAGAACTTTCAGATGAATGCCTGACCCTGCCGATTGACAAGTTGGTAGTAAGACAGATAATAGATCATAGCAGATAATCTGCGTAGGCCACCTATTATCCAGATCTGCCATCTTTGCTACAACTGTACACTTCCAAATAATAGTAGGGTTTTGGCATGGTAAGAAACCAAGCCTCACTTCCGGAGTATGGTCATGCCGAACTCGTTTCGGCATGACAGTCGCTGTTCTTATTAAGGGCCTATGAATTAATAAAACCAGGTTTAGAAGAGACAGCAGATCTATTAAAATCAACCCGCCGCAGGGATATTGGTATAGGCATCTTCGCCCTGCCCCATGGCGGCTCTTTTCATACGTTGGGCAGTATCACGTCCCAGGTATTTTTCAATTCTTTGTTCGGCTAAGTAAATAACAGGGGTAAGCAGGATGGCTACGGTAAATTTATACGCATAGTTTACCAGGCCTATGGCTACCACCTGCGCAACGGGCCAGTTGTTGCCTATACGGAAGGCAATAAACAGCACCACAAAGGAGTCGATGAACTGCGATACCATGGTGGAGCCCGTTGCCCGCAGCCACACTTTCTTCTCCCCTGTTACTTTTTTGATGCGATGAAATACATAAACATCAATCAGCTGGCTTACCAGGAAGGCTACCAGGCTACCCACGATGATCCACATGCCCTGTCCAAACACACCACCAAAAGCCAGCTGCATATCGGGTATGCCTTCAGCCGTACGGGAACTTACCCACCAGTCGGCAGCAGGAATATGCATGCTCATATAAAACATGACAAAAGCATAGGAGATCAGCGCCACCGCGGTATAACTGATGCGGCGCACTGCCTTTGGACCGTAAAACTCATTGACAATATCCGTCATGATAAACTCCAGTGGCCACAATAAAACCCCGCAGGTAAGATTGAAGGAAAGCCCTGTCTGTCCCAGCAGGCTGAAATTGGCCGGCGCAATACCCAGTAGCTTTTCCAGGGAAAAGATTTTGCCGCCGATGCATTCGGCAATAAGTGCATTGGCAACAAAGAAGGCAGCAAAGGAAATAAACAGCTTGGTTGGTTTGTCTTTGATGATAGCGTTGATCATAACAATGTATGTAGCAGGTAAGCGATTTGAAAAATTAGGAAAACGCCATTGGTAATGGCCAGCCATAGGGGTACAGTGGCTGTGATGGGTTGCTTACGCAAAAGCTGCAGGCCATTCATAATATTGGAAACAGGATTGAAAATGCCCATGCCCATCACGAGCCCAAGGATGGCAATAAGCGAAACCATACTGCCCTGCGCATTTCCGGCGCTTCGTTGCATGACCACACAGGCAAGAAAGAACAGGTTGCAGATAAATGCCAACTTAGCCAGTAAGCCCAGGCCCTTCATGAATCTTGATTTTATAAACAGCTAGTCCTCAACAACAAGAAAGCGGTGAAAAGGTTGCGCGTTAAGCTTTCCCTTTTTGACCCCGCCTTCGTTTAATCGTGTAAAATAGCATTAATTTGCCCAGCCTAGAAAATTGAGCCTTTGGCTTTTTACTGCAGTCAAAGGGTAAAGGAAAAAACAGACACATGAAAAAAGGGATCTTTCAAAAAGTCCTTCCCAACCTGGTTGCGATTATTGTTTTGTTGCTGGTAGCCGTAATCTTCTGTAGCCCGGCATTAAGCGGCAAGCAAATCAGCCAGAGTGATGTTATCCATTGGAAAGGTATGGCCCAGGAGGCCTTGCAATATAAAGAGCAACACGGCCATTTTCCTTTGTGGATCACCAATATGTTTGGCGGTATGCCGTCGTACCAGATTGCGCTGGAAAGCCAGAACGTGGTAAGCACTGGCTTCTTCCACCAGATATTTACCCTGGGATTGCCCAAGCCCATTTCCTTTTTCTTCCTGGCTTCGCTGATGTTTTATTTCCTGAGCCAGGCCTTCCGTATGCGTCCCTGGATCGGTGTGCTCACCGCTATTGGTTATGCCTATGCCACTTACGATCCCATCATCGTTGCCGTGGGCCACGATACCAAGATGCTGGCCATTGCCTACATGCCTGCGCTTTTAGGCGCACTGGTGGTGCTGTACAACCGGAACTACTGGCTGGGTGGTGCGCTTACTGCCCTCTTTAGTGCCCTGCTCATTGGCATGAACCATTTGCAGATTACCTATTACTTCCTGCTGGTGGCTGGCTTTATGACCATATATTATGCCGTGGAGTGGATCAAGGCTAAGGACTACAAACACCTGGCCCTTGCCTTGGGTATTGCATTGGTTGCCGGCATATCGGGTGTACTGTCCAATGCTACCAATATTTTCACTACCTACGACTATTCCAAGGCCACCATGCGCAATGGCACCTTGGGCCTGGATACGACGGCCAACGCAGGTTCCAAAAAGTCGGGGCTTTCCATTGACTATGCCTTTACCTATGGCAGCTATGGCCAGGCCGAAACCATGACCATGCTGGTGCCCGGCATGTATGGTGGCGGCAGCGGCGGCGAGCTGGACGGCGACAGCAGGGTGGCCAAAAACTTAACTGCTAAAGGCGTTCCAGAAGACCAGGCAGCACAGTTTGCCGCGTCCATGCCCACCTATTGGGGTACCCAGCCCGGCCACGCAGGCCCTGTGTACCTGGGCGCCATCATGTGCTTCCTTTTTGTGCTGGGCATGGTGTACCTGAAAACAGGCCACCGCTGGTGGATGCTGGCGGCCATCATCCTCGCAATCCTTATGAGCTGGGGTAAGAACTTTGAAGCTTTCAACAGCTTTGTATTCAATTTCCTGCCCTACTACAATAAGTTCCGTGCTCCTGCCATGATCCTGGTGGTGCCACAGCTGCTGTTCCCGCTGCTGGGAGGCATGGCCCTCACGCGTTTCTTTTCAGGTGAAGACAAGCCCGAAGCGCAATGGAAAGGTTTTAAGAACAGCCTTTATGTAACCGGCGGCCTCCTGGCACTTGCTGTCCTCGCCTACCTGTCGTTTGATTTCCGCGGGCCCAACGATGAGAGCCTGTTGCAGTACTTTGCGCAGTCGCTGGGCGGAGAAGCTGCCGCACAGGACTTATACGCTTCGCTCAAAGCAGACCGCAAGGGCATGTTTGGCGGCGACCTGTTGCGCAGCCTGGTGCTGATTGCACTGGCAGCCGGTGTGCTTTGGTTGTACCTGAAAGACCGGGTAAAAGCTACGGTTGCCCTGGGTGCCCTGATCGTGCTCAACCTGTTCGACTTGGCGGGTGTTGGTAAGCGCTACCTCAATGAACGCAACTTTGTGGAGTCCGATCAATACGAACAGGAGTTTGCCCTCACTCCTGCCGACCAGCAGATCAAACAGGACACTGGTTATTACCGCGTGCTCAACCTGACGCGCGATGTGTTCAACGACGCCATCACTTCTTACCACCATCGTGCGGTTGGTGGTTACCATCCTGCCAAGCTGAGCATCGTAGAAGACCTCCTTTCCTTCCAGTTGCGCAAGCAGCCCATGAATATAGCGGTGCTCAATATGCTGAACACCAAGTATGTAATTACACCCGGGCAGAACAACCAGCCACAAGTTCAGGCCAACCCCGAAGCACTGGGTGCCGCCTGGTTTGTAAAAGCGGTCCGTTTTGAAAACAACTGGCTGGGGGTGATGAAGGCCATGGACCAATTTAATCCAGGGGATACAGCAATTCTGGAAGCTTCCAGCAAGGCGCAGGTACAACAGCCGCAAACCGATAGTGCTGCCAGCATCCAATTGGTGCGTCACGACAATGAGGAAATGATCTACCAGAGTAATGCCGCTGCTAATGGCTTTGCGGTGTTCAGCGAGATATTTTACGATCGCGGCTGGAAAGCCTATATCGATGGCAGGGAAGTGCCCATCATCCGCACCAACTATGTGTTGCGTGGACTGAATGTACCGGCAGGCAAACACGATATCCGTTTTGCCTTTGAGCCAACGGCTTACAAAACGGGAGAATCGGTATCCCTGGTGGTAAATATCCTCATCCTCCTGTTCCTGCTTTTTGCAGCCTTTAAAGTTTACCAGAGGAGCAAAAAAGAACAAAGCGCTTAATTATCCTGCCAGAAATAACCACGGAAGCTTTACCGCACCATCAGTGCCGTATGGTTTCCGTGGTTTATTATTTTAAAAAAGATCAAAGGCCTGTATGGATACGCTGAAGCCCCAGATTTCGGTAGTTGTATGTTCTTACAACAGGGCCGATTATATCATTGATGCAGTTGAAAGCCTCAACAAGCAAACATTGCGCAAAGAACTCTTTGAAGTGTTTGTGGTAGACAATAACAGCATCGACAATACCGGAGCACTGGTACAGGACTATATGCAGGCGCATCCTGGTTTTCACCTGCACTACCTGAGCGAACAAAAACAAGGTGCTTCTTTTGCCCGAAATACGGGAGCCAGTTTTGCTACAGGTACCATCTTGTGTTTTATGGATGATGACGCCGTTGCAGCGCCCGATTACCTGGAGCGCATGCTCCGGTTTTTTGAGCAGTATCCCGACGCGGTTGGATTGGGTGGGCGCATCATTCCCCGCTACATTCCTGCCGAACCCAAATGGATGTCTTACTACGTATCGAGCATGGTGGGCAATTTCGATTACAGTCCTACCCTTGTACCCTTTGCCGCGGGCAAATACCCGTTGGAGTCCAATATGGCAGTGCGAAAAAATGCTTTTGATACAATTGGGGGATTCAACACTGCACTTCCGGGTGTGGCTGGTGAGTTAAGGGTTGGTGGCGAAGGGAAAGATTTTTTCCTCCGCCTGCAGCAAGACGGTGCGCCTGTATATTACGATCCCAAACTCGTGGTACACCATGTTGTGGAAGTAAAAAAACTCACCCCCCATTACCTGTACCGGGTGGCCTCGGGGTATGGTCGTGGCGAAAAGGTGCGCACACTGGCGATAGGCAAAACTGCTTACTGGAAAAAGATCCTGGAATACGGGTTCAAGCTAGGGGCAGCAATGGTGCTGGGCCTGGGTTATGCACTCAAAGGGAAACCTGCCCAAACCTGGCCGGTGATCCGGTTTCGGATTGATGCATTGAAAGGATTGCTGGAGTGACCAAATAGATTATCTACCAATTACAAAACAGTAACAAAAAGAATTGGTTTAATTGGAGACTGTCATGCCGAATCAAGTTCGACATGATACCATACTGTGTTGCACTTTAATTATGTACTGCACATTTTATTATGGTATCAGAACATCTTATAAAACCTTGGCTTATTGCGCATAATGGCAGGCGTAAGGAACCAAAGCCTTGCCACATTCCTTCCAAATGCAAACACCTTTTTCCCTTGCTTAAAGGGATTTGCCGCACGTATGGTTTCATAAACTGTACTACATAACAGAAAAAACAACCAACCCCAGGTATAATTGAGCAAAAGAAAGAGAAACCAGCCAACACCATACTGTTTGCGCACCCGCAGGTGATTGCTTACCATCAACTGCAGACCTTTACGGTCGTACAAATTATAGTATCCCTGCTCCTGTATATTCTGGCTTTTATTGATGGTAGCGCCTTCCAGGTGTATAATTTTCAGATTGCCGAAAAGTACCAGTTGCCCCACTTTTTTCAAGCGGCTGCACCATTCCACCTCTTCTCCATACAGGAAGAAGTCTTCATCCATCAGGCCTGCTGTTGCAACAGCGTTCCGCTGCACCATCAGGAAGGCCCCACTGATCCAGTCCACCTGCTGCTCACTGGCTACATCCTGTACACCGGGAGCTTTTGATCCCGCACTATAAGCTGCCCAACGGATAAAAGCACCCCAATAAGGTATGGGTAACAGGTGGTTCAGTCCGCCTTGTACAAAGCGGCTACCCGAAATTTGTGGAGCGTGTGCGGCATCCAGCAGCTGCACGCCTGCAGCACAAAAATTTCCTGCTTTCAGCTGTTGGTAGCAAACGGCAATACTTTGATCCAGGGCTATGGTATCAGGATTCAACAAGAGAAAAGCATCCCCCTTGGCCAGCCGCATGCCGGCATTATTGGCCCTTGCAAAACCTGCATTATAGCCCATGTCAACCCATTGTACAAATGGGAAACGGTTGCAGATCATTAGCTCATCCTGGTGGCTGTTGCTGTTGTCCACAACGATGTATTCAAAATTGGGAGCAACATGGTGATCCAAAATGGATTGAATGCAATTCAGGACCAGGTTTCCCGAGTGGTAGTTGACGATGATGATGGACAACAAACCCTTTTGCTCCGGCATCATGCCTTTTCTTTTTTAGCCTGCCAACCGGTATAGCAAAGCAACATGATTGATTTGGAGATGGGTCCAACCTGTAGTGCCTTCAGCGGCAAGCGTTGTTGCCACTGCATCATATGACGGATTACGGCAGGCAGCTCGCTTTCCTGCAAACCATTGGCCTGAACATCGGCCATGCTGCGGATGCTATAGTTGCGCAAGAGGCGCCAGAAATAATCAAAGTAGACAGGATCATCAAAAGCTTCCTTCTCTACCTTGGCTGCCAGCCTGATATTTTCCCGGAAGATAAGATCGGTATTGGTGCGGCAAAAAACGGTGGTTTGGTCTTCGTGCAAACCAATGCTTACCAGGTGCCGGTCGATATACTTGTATTTATATCCTGCCTTCAGCAACCTGGCGTAGTAGTCCACATCCACAACCCAAATAAACTGTTCATCGTAGCGGGTAGGAATACTGGCCCGCACCATGGTATTGCTGGGTGGCCCGATGATCTGCGACAACAAAAGGTGGTTGGGCTTTTGGCTCATTTCTGTAAGCAGGTATTTGCGTTCCTGCAAAATGGTGATCCTGCCCTGTTCATCAACCGCCGTATTGCGGCAAAAAACAAAGTCAATGGCGGGATCCTCAAAAGCCTGCACATAGCTGCTCAGCGCATCGGGTGCGTGCAGCCAGTCGTCCTGGTGCAATAAAATCACCAGGTCGCCCCTGGCTTTATCCAGTGCATTATTCCAGTTGCGCGGGCTTTTCAATGCGGGCAAATTGTGAAAATACCGGATGGGCAAACGCTCCTGGTAGGGCGCTATGGCTTCTTTTATATCTTCGTCCGGCGAATCGTCAGAAATAACGACCTCCACGTTCCGGTAATCCTGTTGCAGCACCGATTGGATGCAACGAATTACATACTGCGGTTTTCGGTACGCCGGAATGCATATAGAGATCAGTGGTTGCGCCATGTTTACATCCATGAAAAAAACAGCGACAAATATACTTAAAGCAACACTAGGCAGGATGCCTGTTTCGCAAAAGGCCGTTCACAATGGTGCACTCACTTGGTACACCGTTAAAGTGCTTAAGCACCAGGACGACCAGTTGGAGAAACATCTACAACTTGACCCGTACAAGGTTTTTTACCAAAGACCTTACGAGTTGCTCCATACTTATAGCGAGATCTTTACCAATGGCATTTACCATTTTCGTGCTTCCCGCGAAAATCCACTGATCATTGACTGCGGGTCCAATATTGGTATTGGATTGCTGAACTATAAAGCCCAATACCCGCAAGCCCGCATCATTGGCTTTGAACCGGACAAGGGCAATTTTGCACTCCTGCAAAAGAATATCAAACACAATAAGCTGGAAGGCGTAACCCTGCACCAGGCTGCCGTGTGGACCAGCAACGGCACCATCTCCTTTGCTTCCGAAGCTTCCGAAGCCAGCCATATTGCAGAAGATGGCAGCGGCGGCCAGATTGTAACGGCGATACGCCTGGCCGATATACTGGCAGCAGAAGACAAAATTGATTTTCTCAAGATTGATATTGAAGGCGCCGAGTGGCCGGTAATACAGGATTGTGCTCCTTACCTGGGCAAGGTGGACAACCTGTTCCTGGAGTATCATGGCAAAACAACAGAGACTTCAAAGCTCACCGGCATCATGCAGATTCTGGAAAAAGCAGGTTATTCGGTGTATGTACAAAATGCCGCCGATAATCTTGCCCGGCCTTTTTTGCAAAAAACAACCGGTACCATCTACGACGTACAACTGAACCTGTATTGCTTCAAAGCCTGAACCCTATGTCCACTCCCCTGATTTCGGTTGTCATTCCCTGCTATAATGATGGTATTTACCTGCCTGAAACAATCGCATGGCTGCGCAGGCAAACCCTGCAGGATTTTGAAACCATTATCGTAAACGATGGTTCGACAGATGCTACCACCCTATCCATATTAAAAACTTTGGAGCAGGAAGGCATCATTGTTTTGCACAAAGAAAACGGCCGCATGTCTGCTGCCCGCAACCATGGGGTTCAGCATGCAAGGGGAAAGTTCATTGCTGCACTGGATGCCGATGATTACTACCATCCCAGCTTTTTTGCCAAAGCAGTGGCAGTGCTGGATGCAGACCCTGACACCGCCGTTGTTACCAGCTATATGCAGTTGTTTGGCGAGTTCAGCAAGGTGGCAAAACCAAGAGGTGGCAACGAGTACAACTTCCTGTTCTCCAGCCAGTGTCCTGCCTGCGCCATGGTGCGCAAAGAGTGCTGGGATGCCATAGGCGGTTACGATGAAGCCATGCGGAATGGATATGAGGACTGGGAGTTTTATATCCGCATCACCCAGCGCAAGTGGAACATCCACGTGATTAAAGAAAAACTTTTCTTCTACCGCCAAACAAAAAAATCAACACACAAGAATGACACCCTTCCCAACAGGGCTGGCCTTGTAGATTATATCGTGGAGAAGCACAAAGATTGGTATATCCAAAAGTTGAAAGAGCTGATTACAGGAGAAGCGGTCTTTTACAAACATAGCCGCATCTCGTACCAGGTAATTGCGGAGTTGTTGAAAAATAGGGTGACGAAGAAATATAATTAAGGTTTTGTTTCCCGCAGAGGGCACAGAGGGACAGAGGACGCTGAGGAAAAAACAAAAGCTTTCATCATTGAAGATGAATTCATTTTATATTCTGCATCGCCGATGAAGTATCCTCATTGCGAGGCGCCCTCAATAACTTCCCTACAACGATAATGTGCGGCGCCGAAGCAATCTCCATCAAACAGGAGGTTTTAAGAGCACAGCATTTAGGGTACTACAGCGGCAGGAGATTGCTTCAGCGCCGCTATCAACCTGAAATTCCAAGCAACTACTGGAACTTCACAAGGACGGTATACTTTCGTTTGGTTCCTACTAATGGTAATGTTGATATCCAGTTCTAAAATCCTGGCTGAAACCAGTTTCAACGTTCGGGAATTGTCATGGCGACGCATGTCGGCATCTCCTACATATATGCAGACTGTTGCATAAAAAAGGGGATGCCGAAACAAGTTCGGCATGACACACTGCCGTGTTGCACATGAAAGCTATGCTGATTAGTTATATTTTAACTCAGACCTGTATATATCTAACATGCATCAATACAAGGCCTATACTTATTTCACAGCCGCCTGGTTCAGCAGGGCGAGCTTCTGCAGAAACAACTCCAATCCTTTCCGCTTAGGCGCTGTCAGGTTATAAGAGATGTTCTGCTTGTAATAAGTTTCCAAACTATAGGTAGGGTAAGTAATACTTGCAATCACATCATCTACATGCGCAAGGCCAAGGGCATTGGCTTCATTAAACGCCTGTTCAAATGCTGCAGGAAGGGGTTTGTTGGCCACCCAGGCTGCAAACACAAAAGGCAACCCGGTATGATCGATCCAGGCTTCAGCAAGATCATAGATATAAGTGGAGCGCAGCCTTTGTTCCAGGGCACGGTCGCCAATGACCACACCCGCAGTGGTGCCTTTGATGGCCTCGCGGTAGTCTTCGCCGGTGGCATCAATAAAGCGCAGGTCTTTTTTCCAGTACTCTTCCAACAACACTTTGGCCAGGTTAACCGAGGTGCGGCTTTGGTAATCGAGGTACACTTCGGTGATCTGCTCCATGGGCACTTCGCTGAAAATGCAAACGGAGGCAACAGGGCTTTCGGCACCAATACAGTAGTTGGAAACAATATGCGGGTTGGGCAGTTTCGGGATCATGGCCACCGGTATAAGGGCCAGGTCCACTTCATCGTTGAGGAGCATGCGGGCAATACTTGCCGGGTAGTCTTCCACTAAACTGATTTCTTCCATCACCGGGTGCCTCCGGATACCATACAATAAAGGTTTGGTATTGAGGTAGCTCACCGCCGCAACTCGTATCTGCTTCAAAAGGGCTAATTTTGGCCGCAAAGGTAAAAGCGTTCCGGCAACCGTGTGGCAAGTGGCGCAACGAAAGTTTTGCTAAGAATTACTGCCCTTTGCCTACGCCGGCCTGCTCCCAATAACAAGCTATGGAATTGACTTCGCTCTCCGCTATTTCGGCTATAGATGGCCGCTACCGCAAACAGGTACAGCACCTCGACGAGTATTTCTCCGAATTTGGTTTGATCAAGTACCGTGTATTGGTTGAAATTGAATACCTGTTTTTCCTGGCCTCCAAAGGTTTTTTTACCCTTTCGCCAAAAGCGCAAAAACACCTCAACAACGTAAAAGCCAACTTCAACCCCGAGCATGCCCAGCATGTAAAGGATATTGAGGCTACCACCAACCACGATGTGAAGGCCGTGGAGTATTTCCTGAAAAAGGAACTGGACAAGGTAGAGGAAGAATCGCCGGCCCGTGAGTGGATCCATTTTGGCCTTACCTCGCAGGACGTGAACAATACCGCCATCCCGCTTTCTTTTAAACACGCGGTAGAAAACGAATACCTGCCTTCACTGCTCAACCTCAACAACCAATTTAAGCAACTGGCGCAGCAATGGAAAGAAGTGGCCATGCTGGCCCGTACCCACGGGCAGCCCGCCTCTCCCACCCGCCTGGGCAAGGAGCTCATGGTGTTTGTGGAGCGCATCGACAAGCAGGTAGCCCAGTTGATGCATATTCCTTTCTCCGCCAAGTTTGGTGGCGCCACTGGTAATTTCAATGCACACCATATTGCCTTTGGCGAAATAGACTGGATTGCATTTGGAAATGAATTCGTAAACGAGGTGCTGGAACTGGAACGTTCGCAGTTTACAACCCAGATTGAACACTACGACAACCTGGCTGCCTTCTTTGATGCCATGAAGCGCATCAACAATATCCTCATCGATCTTTGCCGCGATATCTGGACTTATATCTCCATGGATTATTTCAAGCAGCGGATCAAGGCTGGCGAAGTGGGATCTTCCGCAATGCCGCACAAGGTTAACCCGATCGACTTCGAAAATGCCGAGGGCAACCTGGGTCTGGCCAATGCCCTGTTCGAGCACCTGTCGGCCAAGTTGCCCATCTCCCGCCTGCAGCGCGACCTTACCGATAGCACCGTGTTGCGCAATGTAGGACAGCCTGTGGCACACACCATTATTGCCATCCGCAGCATCGAAAAGGGTTTAGGCAAATTGCTGCTGAACGAAGCCAAAATCAAGGAAGACCTCGAAAACAACTGGGCGGTGGTGGCTGAAGCTATTCAAACCATCCTGCGCCGCGAACAGTACCCCAATCCTTATGAGGCACTGAAAGACCTTACGCGTGGCAACCAGAAGATTGACAAAGCTTCGATGCACCAGTTTATTGACGGCCTGGAAGTTTCTGCCAAGATCAAAAAAGAACTGAAAGCGATAACACCTGGCAATTATACCGGTGTGCACCCCGACTTTTAATAAGCTGAAAATTTTGCTGGAGCCGGGCTGTATAGGCCCGGCTTTTTTTATGCCTTAGCATTTTTATTCCCTGCTGCGCCCTCCATTCCGCGGTGGTTTGGGTGGGAAAGAAACTACCATCCGTTAATAAACGTTATAAATACAATTAATCTCAAAATTTGAGACAAAAAGGCGAAAGATTGTGGCCATAGCTTTTTACTTTCAAACAGCTTCTAACCAAAAAGCTTTGCCATGAATGTTAAACGACTAACGGTTCTAGCCCTGACGGGCTTA
The DNA here is from genome assembly GCF_001953305.1 of Cnuella takakiae. Lineage (GTDB taxonomy): Bacteria > Bacteroidota > Bacteroidia > Chitinophagales > Chitinophagaceae > Flavisolibacter > Flavisolibacter takakiae. The sequence goes on along the minus strand of NZ_MTFE01000010.1, from coordinate 2,900,054 downwards.
TTTGCTATTGCCCTTACCTTATCGTGGAAGCTAAAAGAATCGCCACCGCCCGGACGGCTTGAACTGCTTTTCCTTGGCCACAAAAGCCAGCACCACAACAGCGAGCAACTGGCTGATATCCTGTCGAAAGAATACTTCAAAGAAGGCATCAACATCAGTTATACAACCAATCCCGATGACCTGAATGATGACCTCCTGGCCAGGTACGATGGATTGATTTTGTACGCCAACCACGACTCCATTACCGCAAGCCAGGAAAAAGCCCTGCTCAACTTTGTGCGCAAGGGCAAAGGCTTTATCCCGCTTCACTCCGCTTCCTGGTGTTTTCGCAATGCTCCCGAAGTGGTAGAACTGATCGGCGGCCAGTTTAAACGCCATAAGTACGATTCTTTCCCTGCCGTGATTGCCAAACCGCAGCACCCCATCCTGAAAGACGTTCCCACTTTTACTACCCTCGATGAAACTTATGTGCACGATAAATTGAGCAAAAGCATCGAAGTGCTTACGGAAAGAGTTGAAGGTGATCACCGCGAGCCTTATACATGGGTGCGCAACTATGGTCAGGGACGCGTTTTCTACACCGCCTACGGTCACGATGAAAACACTTTCAACAACAAGGAATTCCTGAAGCTGGTACGCAATGGCATCCTTTGGGCTGTGGGCGATGATGCCCGCAAAAGGCTGGAGTCGTTTAAAATTGCCAATCCTTCCTATTCGGAAGCTACCATTCCCAACTACGAAAAAAGAAACCCGGCACCAAAACTGCAGGCGCCGTTGACTCCTGAAGAAAGCATGTCGCTGATGCAGGTGCCAGTTGGTTTTGAGCTGGAGCTTTTCGCTGCCGAGCCCGATATCATCAACCCTATTTACATGAACTGGGACGAAAAGGGCCGGCTCTGGGTGATTGAGACCGTGGATTACCCCAATACCGTTCGGGACGACAAGGAATCTGGCGACGACCGCATCAAGATACTGGAAGATACCAATGGCGACGGACGGGCTGATAAGTTTACACTATTTGCCGAAAAACTTAATATACCTACTTCCTTCACTTTTGCAAAAGGCGGCATCGTTGTTTCACAAGCGCCCTATTTCCTGTTCCTGAAAGACACCAACGGCGATGACAAGGCCGATGTAAAAGATACCCTGATGACAGGCTGGGGCACTTACGATACCCATGCAGGTCCTTCCAACCTGCGTTATGGTTTGGACAACCAGATATGGGGTACCGTAGGCTACTCGGGCTTCCAGGGTAAGTTTACCACCGATTCGCTCAAGTTCAGCCAGGGACTGTACCGCTTTAAGCCGGACAGCAAGAAGGTTAAAGACATGGAATACCTGGCCAGCACCAGCAATAATACCTGGGGTCTTGGCTTCTCCGAGGAGTTTGATGTGTTTGCTTCCACTGCCAACAACACGCATAGTGTGTTCTTTGGTATTCCCAAAAAATACCTCACTGCCGCCGGCCTTCCCGACCCCGGAGCAGAAAAGATCGACGCCCACTACGGCATGCACGTGATGACCAAGAACCTGCGCCAGGTAGATGTGTGGGGAGGCTTTACAGCTGCTGCGGGCCATAGCCTGTACACCGCACGCACCTATCCCAAAGACTACTGGAACCGCGCAGCTTTTGTGTGCGAGCCAACTGGCCGGCTTGTTCACCGGGTAAATCTAAAACAACAGGGTGCCGGTTTCAAAGAAGATAGCGATGGCTGGAACCTCCTGGCTTCTGCCGATGAATGGGCCGGACCAGTACAGGCCGAAGTTGGTCCCGATGGCAATGTGTGGGTTGTAGACTGGTACGATTTCATCATCCAGCACAACCCCACTCCTACTGGCTTTACCAATGGTAAAGGCAATGCATACGAAAACCCCATGCGCGACCATGAAAGAGGTCGTATTTACAAGATCAAGTATGGCGGTGCCAAAGCCGCTTCGCCCATGCGCCTGGACGCCAGCAATAGTGCAGCACTGGTTGCAGCCCTGTCGCACGACAATATGTTCTGGCGTACCACAGCCCAAAGACTGCTGGTAGAAAAAGGCGACAAATCGGTGATCCCTGCATTGTACAAACTCGTTCAGGATCGCAGCGTGGATGAAATTGGCATCAATGCCCCTGCCATACATGCCTTGTGGACCCTGCATGGGCTGGGTGCACTCAATGGCACCAATGCACAGGCTACGGCGGTTGCCACCAAGGCCCTCACCCACCCCGCTGCGGGTGTGCGCCGGGCCGCCATCCAGGTGCTGCCCCACAACGCCGCTGCCTTGCAGGCAATGACAGCTGCTAAATCTTTCAATGATGCGGACGGCAGGGTACGACTCGCCGCTGTACTGGCCACTGCCGATATGAAGGCCGCTGCCCAGGTGGGTGCCACCCTATTTCAAATGGCCGAAAATGCTGCCAACAGCAATGATCCCTGGATGCGCAGCGCCATCGTTGCGGGTGCCAAAGTGCACCAGGCAGGTTTCCTTGCAGCCCTCCGCAAAAAAGGCGTTTCTGAAAACGTGGCCCTGAGTGATGCAACCTTAGCGCAACGTATTGCACTGGATTCCCGCATTACTTCGCTGGCACTGAGGCCCCGGCTGATGCTGGCCGGTGAAAAGGCACCTGAGGTGAGCGGAAAGGAACTGACCATCAGCGGTACGCTGGAAAAGAACCGCAGTTTTCCTTACCAGGGACTCATTGTGGCCCAGGGCGATAAAAACAACGGCTACGGTCTTTACCTGCAGGACAACAAACTCACCTACCTCGTAAACCAACAGGGTAAAGCTTATGCAATTACCTCCCAGGCAGCGCTGCCGCCCAAGTTCAGTTTTGAAGCTTCGCTGCAGCGCGATGGCAGCATGAGCCTCCTGATCGATGATAAGGAAGCCGGCAAGGCCACGACAGCCGGGCTGTTCAAACAACCCCTGAAAACAGGTTTCCGCACCGGCTTGGAAAATGGCACCGGCGATGCCAAGCTTGCCGCTTACCCCGATACGTTTTTCCTCCGTGCCGCAATGTCGGCAGCCAAGATCGAATTGCTGGAACCCGGCACCGTAAAATCGGCAGCGGAGAAAACAGGCAAGTTCGACCAGACCATCAACCTGCGCGTGGTAAAAGATGTGATGAAATACGACAAGGAACTGCTGACTGCAAAAGCAGGTACTACGGTACTGATCAAACTGGCCAACCCTGATTTCATGCAACACAACCTGGTGATCCTGAAACCTGGCACTACCGAGAAGGTAGGTGCTGCTGCCGACAAACTCGCCAGGGATCCCAACGGTGCCAAGATGAGTTATGTACCTAAAACATCTGATGTATTGTACAGTACACCATTGATCAACCCTGAAGGCAGCTATAACCTGGCCATCAAAGTGCCCGACACACCCGGCGACTATCCTTTTGTTTGCACCTTCCCAGGGCACTGGCGGATTATGAAAGGAGTATTGCGGGTAACTAAATAGTGCCTGAATAATTAGCTATTAGCGACCTGGTCCTGCTGCATAATTGTCTCATAGTATTAGCTGCAGGACCAGTCCTTTCCTTTGTAGCGTTCAGGAAAAGGCGAAAAAAAAATTCGTTGTCAAAGTGGTGTTTTTCCACCGTGATGCCGGACGCCTATTTACTCCTTATCTTTTACTTTCGGAGCTGGGTGGCTATCCATCGGGAGTGCACTACCAGCAAACTGCTCCGCAAAACTTAAAGCGATTGCCTGATGTTCCAGCAATTTCAATTTAGTGCCAGCACCTGGCTATGGACTTCTCCTTTCAGTACCAGGGATGTGGAAACCCTATTTCCCAAAATATCTGCTATGGGTTTTGATGCGGTAGAAATTGCCGTAGAGGATCCGGCCATCATCGACAAAGAGGTAGTGCGGAAAGGCCTGCAGCGCTACAACCTCAAAGCCATTGTGTGTGGCGCTTTCGGCCCTACCCGCGACCTGACACATGAAGACCCCGCTGTGCACCGCAACTGCTTTGAATATATCCGGCAGTGTATGGACTTATGTACTGCGTGGGGTGCCGGTTTCTTTGCCGGGCCCATGTATTCGGCGGTTGGCAAGGCCCGCATGGTGCCGCCCGATCAGCGGAAAAAAGAATGGGAACTTGCGGTTAACAACCTGCGCACCGTATGTGATATGGCCACGGCACAAGGACTTCAAATAGCCCTGGAGCCTTTGAACCGCTTCGAGTCGGACCTGGTAAATACCGCTGCCGATGTATGCCGGTTGGCGGAAGATATCAACCATCCGGCTGCCCGCATCATGCTCGATCTTTTCCACAGCAACATCGAAGAAGCCAACCCCGAGGCTGCACTCCAACAAATTGGCCAGCGGCTCATTCACCTGCAGGTTTCCGAAAATCATCGCGGCATTCCCGGCACCGGCACTACGGCATGGGCAGCATGGCGCAAGGGTATCGAAGCCATTGGCTACAGTGGTACCATTTCCATAGAAAGCTTTACCCCCAACAACCAGGAACTGGCAGGAGCTGTTTGCATCTGGCACCCGCTGGCACCCAGCCAGGACCAGTTTGCCAGCGAAGGCCTTGCATTTTTAAAACAGTGGACTGCAGCTAAAACATCTATTCCTAATCAAACGCTTTTAACCACCTGAGTATGGAACCAAAAAAAATCAACGTGGCCATCATTGGCCTGGGCTTCGGCGCAGAGTTTATTCCTATTTACCAGCGCTATCCCGATGCCAATATGTACGCCATTTGCCAGCGCAATGAAGAAAAGCTCAATGAAGTGGGCGATGCTTTTGGCATTTCCGTTCGTTATACCGATTACGATGAATTACTGAAAGACCCCAATATCGATGCGGTGCATATCAATACACCCATCCAGAACCATGCAGAGCAATCCCTGAAAGCTTTGCGTGCCGGTAAACATGTGGCCTGTACCGTACCCATGGCCACCACCGTAGAAGAGTGCCGCCAGATTGTTGCCGCCGTTAAAGAAACCGGCCTCACCTATATGATGATGGAAACCGTGGTATACAGCCGCGAGTTCCTGTTTGTAAAAGAGCTATATGAAAAAGGAGAGCTGGGTAAACTGCAATTTCTCCGTGCATCGCACCAGCAGGAAATGAAAGGCTGGCCCGGCTATTGGGAAGGTCTGCCACCCATGCATTATGCTACCCATTGCGTGGGACCGGTAGTGGCCCTTGCCGGCAAAGAGGCGGAGTATGTTTCCTGCCTTGGATCGGGCCGGATAGATGAAGCACTGATTCCCAAATACAATTCTCCTTTTGCCATCGAAACCTGTCACATCAAGTTCAGGGATTCGGACCTGGCGGCCGAAGTAACCCGTTCCCTATTCAATACCGCCCGGCAGTACCGCGAAAGTTTTGATGTATATGGATCTGAGAAAAGTTTTGAGTGGAGCCAGGTAGAACACGAAGACCCCGTGGTGCATACCGGCGAAAAGCCAGAGCGGGTAAAAGTGCCCGATTATGCTCACCTGTTACCCGAACCCATTCAGTCCTTTACCACCGGGGGTGTTTATGATGCCGACAGCAACCAGCACCTTTCCTTTATCCAGGGTTCCGGTCATGGCGGTTCGCATCCCCACCTGGTGCATGCCTTCATCAGCGCACTGGTAGAAAAAAGGGAGCCTTTCCCCAATGCGCAGGAATCAGCTAACATCACTTGTGTGGGTATCCTGGCACATGAATCAGCCATGCAAGGGGGCAAACAAATTCCTCTTCCGGAGTTTACGCTGCGTAAGGAGTTTGCTATACCGGCAGATGCCAGCCATGCCAGTTTATAATTGGTATTGAACATAAAAAGAGCTGTCCTTTTACCGGGACAGCTCTTTTATTTCCACCAACCCGGAACATGTAAGGCATTATGGCAAGCAAAAATTTGCCCGGTGTAAAAACACCGGGCCTGCCATAAAAACTGCTATGTGAGCACTAAAAATGAAAGCACTTTTATTTGAGCATAATTTTCTGCGGCGCTGAGTACACCAGTTCGGCTACGCCAACCGCTTTTACGGCTACCCTTGCATATACAAATTCCTTACTGGCCAGAGATGCCGGCACGGCCACACTCAGGGTTTGAGGCTGGCTCAGGTCGGTGAGGGCAGCAGCCAGTTTTTGTGCATTGCCGGCGTTATTGGTTTGGTCGGTGATCAGGGTTTGCCCAATAAACATCCGCACCAGTTCCAGCGGTTTGGTATTGTTTACCTGCTGCACTTTAAAGCTGGCATTTACCATAGTGCCACTGCGCGAAAAGCTCGCGTCTTTAATTAGGAAAAACGGGTCCACGCTTACATCTACCTGTGCGCCGCCTTTTACCTGCACATCTAGGGAATCTGTTTTGTCCGCCCAGGGGCCATTGCCTTTCAGCAGGGTCAGTTTATAATTGCCATCGTAAAGCTTGGCAGAGAAACTACCGTCCTGAGCCACAAATACCGGGATTTTGGTATACAGCTGGTAACCTTTCTGCCACAACTCCAGTTGCACACCATTGGAACGCAAACCCAATTGCTGGCCCTGGTAAACTACCCGGCCGGTAAGTGTGGCGCCGGGAGCTTCTTTATTATCCTTTTCACATCCCGCCAGCAATACAAAGAATGCGAGGGCAGGTAGGAGAAATATCTTTTTCATAATCTATTCAGTTCAAAAAATTATTGGAAAGGATTGCGCACAATCAGCGGGTTATTGTCCAGCACATTCTGCGGAATAAAAGTGTAGTAGTTCTGTATCTGGAAAAAACGGGGCGCCCGGAAACGCGGTGCCACCATTTTTACAAATACATACTTACCATCTCTTGCAGGGTCGCCGGGACGTACCACACGGTATGGGTAGAGTGCCGACACCATGGCGTTGGGGTTGGTGGTGTTGCCATTCCAAACCTGGTCGGCAATACGCCAGCGGATGAGGTCCCATACACGATGGTCTTCAAAAGCCAGTTCCACGCGGCGCTCGTTTCGGATGCGGGCCATATCCAGGCCAGCAGCAGTGATGCTGTTTGCCGGGAAACCTGCCCTTTCGCGCAACTTGTTGATATAAACCAGGGCTTCGCTGGTGAGCCCCAGCTCGTAGGCCGCTTCTGTAGCGTTCAGGTACATTTCACCCAGCCGGAACCATACCCACCAGGTATCGCTGCGGATACCACGTGTGCTGGTAAGCGGGCCGTCATCCACGTACTTACGCATGTAAAAGCCGGTGTTGGAAACTTCCTGGATGGAGCGGTGCGGGCCGGCTGCACCCGTTAGCAACTTGCCGTCCCCATTGGGGTAAGCCGTACCACCCCACATGGCCCCCAGCTGGGTGCCTTCAACGGTTTGGTAGCCCGTACCGCTCCACACCATCACCCCCGCCTGCATCTGCATGGTGGCGCCTTTGAAATTACTGCCAGGATACAGTACCGTTCCGGCAAGCCTTGCGTCCTTGTTGGCGAAGATGTCTTCGGGTTTGTCATAGTAAATAAAATCCGAATTGTCGGCAGTACGGGTTTTAAGGGTACCGGCACTTCCATCTAGGTATTCAAAGCTTTCCACCAGGTTGAGCGAAGGCGTAACCGAAGAAGAAGAAAGGTTATCCTCGCGTACACTACGGGCGATATTGTCGTAGGTAAACAGGTGCCGTTTGTCTTTGGAAATAAGGAAGTCCTTGACGAGGATCACTTCCTTATTGTTTGCCTTTTTGCTTACCGCTTCGTAAAAAGCAAGGCCTGCATCACTGCCCGACTTCAGGCTGTACACACCGCTATTGATGATCTCTCGGGAAGCCTCCAGCGATTTCTGGTAGTACTCGGCCGCTTTGCTGGCCGGAATACCCACTTCGCCACCTGGCAGGTTCAGCTGCGGCGTGTTGAGCGCTGTGTATTTGGCAATGGAACCGGCATACAACATGGCACGGCTCTTCAACGCCATGGCAGTAAACCTGTTTGCACGGCTGTTGCTGGGTGCGCCATTGGTTTCGTTGCCCAGCAGGCTTTTTATTTCATCCATCTCCCTGGCAATGAAATCATACACGTCCGCCTCTTTTGCACGGGCCTGGCGCAGCGAGCCTGCATGGCCACTGTAATCGTACAACAGCTGCTTGGTGATGAGGGGCACGCCACCCATGCGCTTTACCATTTCGAAATAGGCAAAGGCCCGCAAAAAGCGGAACTCGGCCATGAATTGGTTGCGCACATTTGCATCAAGGTTGGTGCCCAGTTGCTGGATATTTTCCAGCGATTTGTTCAGGTCCCTGATGAGCGAGTAGTTCCACAAAAACCAGCGGTTGGTAGCGTAGGATGTAATGTTGTTGCGGCCATCCTGATTGGATTGTCCCGACCACATGGCATCGTCATAATCGGCCATATTGCGCCACTGCGACAGGCGGCCATCCCGCAGGGAGCCATCAGGATAAGTATCGTTCACGTCCTGCAAACCCGATTCGGTAGGCAGGCGGTCGTAGTAGTTGGCCAGCAGGGAGGTGATCAGCCTGGAGTCGTTCCATACATTTTCCTCTACAACCAATGATTTGGGCTCCCGCTCCAGCCAGTCCTTTTTACAGCCAGACAGCGCCAGCAAGGAAACAAGGGCAAGCCCGATATATTTCTTTTTCATACAAGCAATAGTTTAAAATGAAACGTTGAAACCAAAGGTGTACAGCTTCTGCTGCGGGTACACCAGGCCGCTGCCCGAAGTAATCTCCGGATCGATTTCCAGGTGTTTTACATTGTCCACGGTGAAGAGGTTGGTACCATTTACATAGAACCTCGCCCGCGACATACCGGCTTTCCGGATCCAGCTCTTGGGCAGGTCGTAGCCAATCTCCAGGTTGCGCAGGCGCAGGTAGCTGATATTGATCAACCAGAAATCATTGAGCTGGTAGTTGATATGGCTGGTATTGTCCCTGCGGATGGCGGGATAAGTACCTGCAACCCACTTGCTGTTGGGATCGTATGGATCCTCCCGGCGCCACCGGTCGGTGAGCATATAATGGGGTGAGTTGCCATTGTTCTGGAAGGGGAACATCAACTCCACATTGCGCTGGAACGATTGCATGCTGGCACCGGCCCACACAATGGCCAGGCTGAAGCCGCGCCAGCTGGCATTGATCATGGAACCAAAAGAAAGGAAGGGGTTTCCGCCACGGGGGTAGCCAATGGGCCTGCGGTCCATATCGTTAATGATGCCATCGCCGTTGGCGTCTTCGTAAATAAAATCCCCGGGCATCATGGTGCGGTTGCCCTGTCCGTCGATGTTCACGGGATGGTTATCAATATCGGTTTGGCTTTGGAAACGGCCGATCACATGGTAACCAAAAGCATTGTTATCGCCCGATCCTACAACCCCGGACCAACGGTCTTCGATGGAGTTGCGGTATTCATCCCAGGAGTTGCCAAACCTGGGCTTGTAGGTGTACAGGCTGCGCTGCCGGGCAAGCGAACCGTTAACCCCAATGGAATAGGTAACCTCGCCAGCTTTGTTGTTGTAGTTGATGATGGCTTCCATACCGCGGGTAGCGTCGGCATTAAGGTTTTCGTTGGGCAACTGGTAACCTACTTCGGTAGGCAGCAACACGTCGTAGCGGCCTGCGGGCAGCCCGGTGCGCTTGCGCTCAAAGAGGTCGAACTGGCCGCTGATCTTTCCTTTCAGCAGGCTGAAATCCACACCTACGTTCTTGGTGCGGTTCATCACCCAGGAAAGTTTGGTGATGGGCAAACCGCGGGGCCGCAGGCCAATGGTATAAGCACCGTTGAAGATGGAGCTGCCTGAGAAGAAATTGTACCCGGGCAGGTAATCGAAGGCAGCAACACCGGCTTCGCTGCCGGTTTCGCCATAAGAGGCACGCAACTTCAGGTCGGAGATGAATTTTACATTCTGAAACCAATCCTCCTGCGATATACGCCAGCCACCCGATACACCACTAAAGAAACCCCAGCGGCTGCCGGGTGCATAGAGGTAAGAACCATCGTAGCGGCCCAACAGTTCCAGCAGGTATTTCTGGCGGTAGTTGTAGTTGAGGCGGCCAATATAACCGGCACGTGCTTCCACCGCCCAGTTGTCCTGCAGGATGTCCTGCTCGGCAAAGCCCATCTGCGATACGAAGTTGTTGGAGGGAATGGTGTGCACTACAAAATAAGAGTTGTCGTAATCCGACCTTTCGTAAGCAGCTACAGCGGCTATGTTGTGCAACCCGAGCTGCTTGTTGTAGTTGAGCTGGAACTGCGCATACCGGTTGATCACATTGCGTTTGTGCTTTTCCCGCCAGGGGTTCTGGTTGCCGTAAGGCGTACCACCGCCAGCAGGCCGGTCTTCATACTTTCCTGTTTGCGGGTTGTAGATATAAGCGGCATAGGTATATTCCATGCCGTCGAAATCTTCGTTCTGGTAGTTGTACGAAAGTGTACCCTTTGCCGTCATACCAAATTTGAAATCGTACTGGGCGTTCAGGTTGATATTCATCCCGTGCCAGTCGTTCCTGATCCAGCCGGTAACATCTTCCTTATAAGTGGCGGGGTTTACGTTTACGTTGTGGGTTTGGTTGATATAATTGGTGTTGCCATTGGCATAAGGGCTTTCGGTGGGCCACATACTGAAGATGCTCAGGAATGGATTGAAATAATCATCCAGGCCTGGTACGCCAATGTTGAAGTTTTTCTCCAGGCGCATGCTGATCTGGGTGCCAATCTGCAGCCGGTTGGCCAGTTGCGTGTTGAGGTTGGCCTGGAGGTTGGTACGCTGGTATTTGAAATCCTTCAGCAGGGCATCCTGATCGAGGTGGCTGATAGAGAAATAATAGGTCGAGCGCTGGGTTCCTCCCGATGCACTGGCATTGATATAGCGCTGCGGCACATTGGGGCGGATCACCATTTTATAATAATCGTAGCTGCGGTAAGCGCTGTCGGTACCGGCTTCCCACTTGGCCAGTTCTTCTTTGGTATACAACAAAGCGGGGTTGCGGCCGGCATTCTGCTCCGATTCCACCAGTGCCCGCACATACTGGCCGGCATTGGCAGGTTTTGGATAGCGGGTAAAGTTTTGCAAGCCATAATACCCCGACACATTGATGGTGGGCTGTTCGCGCTTGCCTTTTTTGGTGGTTATGAGCACCACGCCGTTGGCGGCACGCAAACCATAGATGGAAGCCGAAGCATCTTTGAGGATGGTAATGCTTTCGATGTCTTCCAACCCCAGGGTATTGAACACATCCGAGCCGGCACCCTGTGCAAAGCCAAAAGCCGTTGGCGTGGTGCTGCCCCCGGTAAAGGGAATGCCATCCACTACAAACAGCGGGTTGCCCATGTTGCGGATCTGGATATTGACACCACGGCCGGGGCGGCTGTCGGGCGACCGGGTGGTTACGCCCTGCACCTTACCTACAAGGGCACCCGAGGTGGTGGTTGCAGGTGTGGTGGTGAGGTCGGAGGCACTGATGCTGCTGATGGATCCCGTTACTGTGGCCTTCTTTTGGGTGCTATACCCAACTACCACTACATCGCTCATCTGCTGGCTGTTCGATTCAAGGCTCAGGTTGAGCACCGAGCGGTTGTTGACCGGCATTTCGCGGGTGGCAAAACCTACAAAGGTAAAAACCAAAGTAGCGTTGGGTGCCGCATTGATACTATACACACCCTGCCCATTGGTTTGGGTGGTAACAGCTGAACCCTTTACCTGCACCGACACACCGGCAAGGGCGGTATCTCCCGAGCTAACCTTACCGGTAACTACATTCTGGGCATTGAGGGAAAGTTGGATGCTACAACAAAAAAGGAGTAGTAAAACCTGCCAGAGGTAGCGGCGTCTGCCGCTATAGGCATGCGAAACAGTCCCGCTGTTTTGCGGGGTAAAGCAAATTTTCATGGCAAACAATTTTGAACCGTTAGAAAAGCATGGCAAAGAGGCCCTAATAAAAAGATCAAACTGACGGTTAATAATGGCAGCGGATGATTGAAGCTGTAGGTAGAAGATGTAAAATCTTACCAGGTGCTGCTATCTCGTATTTTTTGATCTTGGATGGCAAATACGTAATACTGAGTCATTTGCGGGAGTGCTGGCGGGATCGCCAGCGTGTAGTTTCCCGCAATATGCCACTCAATGAAATAGAAGGTTTACGAGGTAGTAATACGTAAAACATAGTATTGGCTTTTAATCGTTAGTCGCACAATAAAAATGGAAATAAATACCGCCATCATCCATTACTTTTTTATCCATGTCTGACTGTATTTTGTCATTCAGCAAGCTTATATTTAAGATATCCAAGACGAGAACCAACCGTGAAAGCAGCCCTACACAAGTCGGCCATTCCTGAAACACAAATTTTCCAGGTGCGCCATTTACGCGACCCACATTTCGACCCTGTATGGCATGCGCATAGCGAGTACCAGCTGTTCCTGGTATTGCAGGGCAGCGGCACCCGGTTTATTGGCGACAGCATCACGCATTTTGGTCCGGGCGAACTGGTATTTACCGGGCCACACCTTCCCCACCTGTGGCGCAGCGATGAAGCTTATTTCCGCCCCGGCAGCAATCTGGAAGTAGAAGGTATTGTGGTGTACCTGAACGAGCATTTTCTGGGCAACGACATCCTGAAGAAAACGGAGATGGTTGGCCTGCAGAAGTTTTTCGAACGATCGCTGCGGGGGCTACAATTTCAAGGTACCGTGCGCAGCAAGGTTGCACGAATGCTTCAAAACCTTTGCACCCTTCATGGTTTGCCCAGTGTGATTCTGCTGTTGCAAATGCTCGACCTGCTGGCATCCACCCACGAATTTGACTATGTCTCATCGCGTACCTACGAAGGGCACGAAACGGAACAGGAAAAAGACCGGGTAAACCTGGTATATGCGTACCTGCTGCGCAATTTCAAAAACAAGATCAGCCTGGAGGAAATAGCTGCCCTGCTGCACATGACGCCCACATCGTTTAGCCGCTATTTTACCAGCAAAACCGGTCGTCCCTTCAGCCGCTTCCTGGCGGAGATCAGGATCAGCCATGCCTGCAAGCTGCTCACCAATACCGAAGCAACCGTTGCCCAGGTTTGTTATGAATGTGGCTATAGTACCTTATCCAATTTTAATAAACATTTCAGGGAGATCATGCACCAGAACCCGGTGCAGTACAAGAGGGAGTTCCTTAGTATTTAGAGCTTTTTTAAAATGCTCATGGACGTAAGCCAACATAAAAAAGGTAAAAGAATCAATGCAAAAGCAGGCATCCATTCTTTTACCTTTTACTTTTTTTTCAGAATTACCGTTAGTTCTTCCTAATGATTTTCAAGCCAGATGCTGCAGCTTTCCCTGTTGGTGTTGCAACAATTTAAAATCTAGCATAGTATTTGTCTATGCAGGGCAAATTTGCTATCCATGATAAAGCTGTGTTGGTTGTTCCTGGCCACCTTGCTTACGGGTTGTCTGGATAATAGTGTACCGGAAAATCAATGGGAAGGAGCTTATATTGGTTATTACCACCATAATAACCAGGATACTACTCAGGTTACGCTGGTATTTGAAGGTAATTATTTTGCAGCCGCGCCTTACGACCAGGCTGCTCTTCCGGAGACTACGGGCATGTTCCAGTCCGACCAGGCTTCACTGGTATTCCAGCAAAAAAGCAACACTTCACAACTGGATTTAAATGGGGCTTACCGATATGAATTCAGCGCAGATGGATCCTTACGTTGCTGGCAGGAAGAAGGAGCCGACATACGTGAATTAATTTTAAAACAACAATAGTGGTTAAAACACCTGCAATGAAAATGCCCTTGCTAAAAGCAAGGGCATTTTCATTGCAGGTGTTTTAAGTTGATTGTACAATCAAGTATCTATCCAATCATAATTCAAAGCTCCAGGCTTAGAATCCTATCCAAACCCAAAACCTGCAACAAGTTTTTAGTGTGGATCAGAGAAAGTGGAAGGATCAGACTTGATGGTATCAACAGGCTGGGTTACGGTGTCCGTTGGTGTGGTAGTGCTGGTTTCGCCTGAGTTGCCACAAGATGCTGCTGCAAGTGCTACGATGGTGAGGGCTGCAAAAAAGTATTTCATCTGCTTCATGGTGTTGTTGATTTTGAATTTTTAGAAAATTGAAATTATAAAAATTGTAGGTGCGCTTCTTTATCCTGGTTATTAAAGCTCCAGGTTATCGGTACGGAACGGAGCTAAGGGCAAACCATAGCTATCGACCATATTACCTACACCAGCGCTGCTAAACTGGTAGCGCACACTTTGCGGCACTTTGATTTGCGGGTGCCAAACTTCCAGGTTATTACCCACCACCTTGGCCTGCGCTGGCAGGTAAACGCCATCAGCACCAGCAATCAATAAAGCCTGCGGTGTTTTGCCCTTTAGTACCAGTTTGCCATCATTTCCTGTAAAAGAAACCACCATTTTATTGCCCTTTGTCTCGGCTCGTTGAAAAGTCTTGGAACTAGTTACCGGCAATGCTTTCCCATATGCATCGCTTAATGCAAGGGCTGCCAGGCGGTAGCCAACATCACGTTTGTTGACGGGATGGATATTGGTGGTATCATGTACAAGGTCGCTAACCACCACCATGCCGGTGTGCGGAAGCGTTGCAGCAACCCTTGCCTGCTGCTCACGCAGCAAGGCTGCACCAAAATGCGGTCCATAAGTATAAGGAGCAATCTGGACAAAGTAGAAAGGAAGTTCCTTGCTCCAGGCTTTTCTCCAGGAATTGATCAGGGTGCTGAAAAGGGAACCATAACTGTTGGCGGCGCCCACATTGCTTTCGCCCTGGTACCAGATTGCGCCGTCAAGCACAAAGGGCGTGAGCGGTGCGATCATGGCATTGAATGCGAGGCCGGGAGTAATGGTCCAGTAAGGCGTATTGCTCAACTTTTCCAGGTCCTTCTTCCAGGTATCATTTTTCAATACCAGTGTATCGGGCATCCACACTTCGGCGGGCGTGCCGCCCCAACTTGCATTGATCAAACCAACAGGTACATGCAGGCTATCGTGCAGCCGGCTGCCAAAGAAATATCCTACGCCGCTAAAGGACTTGAGGGTATTGGAATCACACACTACCCATTTGCCCCGAACATCGTCCTGTGGATGCAATGCTGTTTTGCGATCTACCTGGAAAAAGCGGATCTGCGGCTGGTTGCCCTTTTCTATTTCCGAGCGCATCCCTTCTATTCCGTTGTAGTAATTCCACTCCATATTGCTTTGTCCCGAGCAAAGCCACACGGCACCACTGAGGATATTATCTACCACGATGGTATTGCTGCCGCGAAAGGTGACCTGGTGCGGACCACCCGCTGCAGGCGACTCTACCCAAAGCTCCCATTTCGCATCACGGGTTGCCACTGCAGAATCGGTGCGGTTACTCCAGGAAGGCGTTACAAAAACTTTTTCTGATGGCGAAGCCCAGCCCCACAAGCGTATGCGGGTATTTTGCGGAACGACCATGTTGTTGCCGATAACGGAGGGCAATTCAATGCGGGCGGCGGCGCACAATTGAAATAAACAAAGAAGAACAAGGAAAGAGACGCGGTACATGGCAGGGTATTTATTTGCCTGCGGAAGGTAAGGAAATAAAAAAACCACTTGGGCTTATAGCTAATTCGGTCAAACTAAATTTGCCCTTTGCACCGGCTAAACTAATTGCATGCACCTGGCCTATCCTGTACATATTCAACATATACAATTTGATCATAGGCCTGTTGCCTTGCACCTGCCCGATCTGCAGGCGGTGAAATCGCGTTATGAACAGATGCCCGGAAAGGATTTTCCTTATTGGGCTAGGCTTTGGCCGGCTGCCCTTGCTTTGAGCCGTTTTGTAGACACCCACCCAAAACTAATTCAGAACAAAAAGGTATTGGAACTGGCAGGTGGCCTTGGCTTGCCATCGCTTGTTGCAGCACAATGGGCCAGTGAAGTTTGTTGTACTGATTATGCACCCGAAGCCATTGGCTGGATGCAGTTGTCGGCCAAGGCAAATGGTTGTACCAACTTTGCTGCACTCGAAATGGATTGGAACTACCTGCCTGAGGATATACATGCAGATGTATTGCTCTTAAGCGATATCAATTATGAGCCCGCAGTATTTGAAACGCTTTTCAAGGTGCTCACCAGCTTTTTAGATAAAGGCACTTTGATCATGTTAAGTACGCCCCAGCGTTTGATGGCCAAACCTTTTATTGAGCGGCTGCTCCCCTTTTGCATTGCACAGCACAATGAGATCATCAACCTCGATGGAAGCGAAACAGCGACTAGTGTGTTTGTTTTAAGAGGAATGATGCTCACAAATTGATTGTTAGAAAACAGTAGTTGCTCTTGGGAGAATGAATATTGTGCTCACAGATGACACAGGTAACACAGATTTTATCGCAAGGATCATCTGTGCTATCGGTGTCATCTGTGAGAACTACTCAAAATAAACCAGGGCCTGTGTCGATAACAGGCCCTGGTTTTATACAAAATAAAACTAGCAGAAAAACTTACAGGGTTTCTACCAGGTCCTGGTAGTAATCCAGCCCAAGGTGGGTGATCAGGTCTTCACCCATCATGTGGCGCAGGGTATTTTGCAGCTTAATCAACTGTTTGAAAATATCATGTTCGGGCCGCAGCTCGGGTAAAGTTTGCGGGCTTTTGAAATAAAAAGACAGCCATTCCTGGATACCCGACATATTGGCCCGCTTGGCCAGGTCGGCAAACAGGGCAAGGTCCAGTACAATGGGCGCTGCAAGGATGGAGTCGCGGCAAAGAAAGTTGATCTTGATCTGCATGCTGTAACCCAGCCAGCCAAAGATGTCGATATTGTCCCAGCTCTCCTTATTGTCGCCATGCGGCGGATAGTAGTTGATCCGCACCTTGTGGTAAATATCACCGTACAACTCGGGATTGGCATCGGGCTGCAAGATATCTTCCAGCACACTGAGCTTCGATACTTCCTTGGTTTTGAAATTATCCGGATGATCCAGCACATACCCATCCCTGTTGCCCAGGATATTGGAGGAGAACCAACCCTTGATGCCCAGCGCTCTTGCGGCCAGTCCAGGTGCCAGGATGGTCTTCATCAGCGTTTGACCGGTTTTAAAATCCTTACCGCCAATGGGTGTACCGGTTTGCCTGGCCAGCTCCATCAATGCCGGAATATCGCAGGTAAGGTTAGGCGCACCATTCATAAAGGGCACACCGAGCTTAATGGCCGCATATGCATAGATCATGGAAGGTGAAATCTGCGGGTCGTTGTTGCGGAGGCCTTCTTCAAATGCTTCAATGGATTCGTGGACTTCGGAAACTTCAATGTATTTCTCGGTAGATCCGCACCAAACAATTACCACACGGGTACAATCGTTGGCATCCCTGAAGTTTTCAATATCATCCATTAAAGCCTTGGCAAGTTCAGCCTTGGTTGGTGCTTCTTTTACATGGGTGCTATCGAGATTGGCCACATAGCTGCGGTCAAACACGGCCTTCATTGGTTTGATGCTTTCCAGTTCTGCTCTTACAGCATGCAGCATCATGGGCTCCAGCACTTTGGCTTTCATAGCCGCTTCTAAAACATTATCGGCATATACATCCCATCCGCCAAATACCAGTTCATCGAGGTTGGCGAGGGGAACAAAATCTTTGATCTTGGGTGAGCGGCCTTCCGTTCTTTTACCCAAACGAATGCTACCCATCTGGGTGAGCGAGCCAACAGGCTGAGCGAGGTCTTTTTTTACAGCAGCTACACCGGCAATAAGGGTGGTGGCTACCGCCCCCAGTCCGGGAATTAATACACCCAGTTTTCCCTGGGCGGGTGCAATGGCATTGCGCATGAAAAAGCATTTAAAGGTGAGGGCTTACAGGTTGTACTTAGCTGCATGCAATTATGTTACCACCTTCCTTTATTCGGTTGTGGTTGCATGTTGCAAAGTGGTTTGCAGGATAAGAAAAGCGTTCTATTGCCGTAAATTTTTTGTCTTGGTTTACAACACCACCGCTCCCCTATGATTTAATAATTGCAAACGCGTTGTTTCAGGATAAACGGTGAGCACCGTAACCGAAGCCGGTTCTATATCCAGGCGAAGCAGGTGATCGAGGCTCATTCCAAGGTAATAGGCAACTACAGCCTTGATCATATCGCAGTGGCTAACGATGGCAACTTTCTGCTGCGGGTGCTGCTGCATTAATTGTTGAAGCCCCTGCACCATACGACACTGCGCCTCCAGCATGGTTTCGCCCCCGGGTATGCGGGTATGGCTTCGAAACTGGTTGAACAAAGCAAATTGTGGATCGGAATGCAGCCCGCTGAATTGAGCCTGGGTCCACGCGCCAAAATCAATTTCATTGAAGGCTTCCATCACCGCTACTTCTTTTCCCCAAACTTGCGCAAGCGGTGCTGCAGTAGCCTGCGCCCTTTCCATGGGACTGCTGTAAAGTGCAGCTACCTGCAAACCGGAAAGTCTTTGCGCCAGGGCATCGGCTTCGGCCACACCGGTTTCGGTAAGCACAACACCTTCTTTACGGCCGGAAAGCCGGGTACCCACATCGATGGTGGTAGCATGCCTGATCAGGATAAATGTGGTCATTTGAAAAAGGTGGTTGAGGTAAAAATGTACAGCTACAAAGCTTTGCAATAATAAAGCCCATCCATGCACCCCTGCTGGACCGCCTTTTGCATCCGGCAAATAGCCGCCGGGGCAAAGCTTCCCGGCACCATCCGCAAAATACCGGCAAACATGAACCCACTGAAGATCGGCGTACTCACTTTGCACAAAAGTTTTAATTATGGTAGTTACTGGCAGGCCATGCACCTGGTTCGCTTCCTGGCAAAGGAAGGCGCAGCCGTTCGTTTGCTGGAGCACCAATCGGGAAGGGTATTGTTTGCAGAGCTGAAATGCGGGCTGCAACCAGTATTGCCCACACCCGTCCCCCCTTCCGACCGACCCTTTTACCGGAAAAGGTTAAACGCCTTTATGGAGGCTTTCGAACAGATGCCCTGCTCCGAACCCTTTCCGCTTGAAGATGCAGGTCAAATGCCCCCATCCGACCTGGTAGTGGTGGGCAGTGATGAAGTATGGAATTTATTCCACCCATGGTATGGCGGCGCTTCCCTTTTTTGGGGCGACGGCGTCAACACCCAGATGTTGGTGAGTTATGCAGCCAGCTTTGGCAGCTACCCCGCACAACAGGGGCTTGGAGCAGAATGGGCGGAAAAGCTCCGGCAGTTTGACCTGATTGCTGTGCGCGATCAAAACAGCCGCCAGTTGGTACAAAGTGCTACCGGCATCGATCCCGAACTGGTAGTGGATCCCTGCCTGCTGACCGAGGAGCCCGGTGCACCCGATACGGACCAACCGGTACCCGAGCGCTACCTGGCGGTTTACGGCCATAATTTTGAACCTCATTTTATCGAACATGCAAAGGAGTTTGCCCGCCGCAGCGGACTGCCCCTGGTAAGCATCGGCTACCGGAACGATTGGGCCGATCAGCACTGGATTGAAGCTGGCCCGATCGAATTTGACGGGTTTATGCGCAACAGTGCCGCAGTGATCACCAACTTTTTTCATGGTTGTGTATTTGCGCTCCGCTACCACCGGCCCTTTGCCTGTGCTGCCACGCCCTATCGCAGCATCAAGGTAATCAGCCTGATGGACAAGCTGGGTGGCCTCAACCACCTGGTGCACGAAGGCAGTCCTTATACCGCATTTGAAGATGCGCTTACCCAACCCCTTGCGCCCTACCTGTTGCACCGTATCGGGCAGTTGCGCCAAAGCTCGCAGGCTTATTTACAAAGAGCCCTGCAACTCAAACAATACCAGTACGCATGAAGGAAACACTCGCACCTAAGGATATCATTAAGTCAGGATTGTGCATTGGCTGCGGCAGTTGCGTAGCCCAGAACAAGGCTTTGGAAGCAAGAATGGAATTTGACCCCTATGGCCAATTGAAACCCAAAGGCAGCAGGCAGTTTTTGCAAACACCTTCCAGCCAGTTTACCCTTACCTGCCCTTTTTCGCCTGCGGCAAAAAATGAAAACGAGCTTGCTGCGGAACGCTACCCAGCGGCTCCGCATACCGACGGCTATATTGGCCGGTTTACCCAATCCTATATAGGTTATGTTGCCACTGGCGGGTTCCGGATGCAGGGCAGTTCGGGTGGAATGGTAAGCTGGGTTGCTGCCGAACTGATGCGGCGTGGACTGATAGATGGTGTGGCACACGTGGTGCCAGCCGACCCTGAAAAAGACGGCCGCTTTTTCAAGTTCCGTATTTCCCGCTCGCTGGAAGCCATCAACCAGGGTGCCCAGTCAAGGTACTACCCTATCGACATGTCCGAAATATTGGAAGAGATCAGGCAGGTACCTGGCCGGTATGCCATTGTAGGCATCCCCTGTTTTATAAAAGCGGTGCACCTGCTGCGCAGGGAAGACCCGGTGTTACAGGAGCGGATCGTTTACACCCTTGGCCTTTTCTGCGGGCATATGAAAAGCGCCCGTTTCGTGGAAAGCTTTGCCTGGCAGATGGATGTGCCGATAGAGGACGTGACCCAGGTTGCTTACCGCACCAAGCATCCCGAAAGACCTGCCAACTGGTACAATGCCCGGCTAACATTGAAAGACGGCAGCAGTGTAAATAAGGATTGGTGGCACCTTGCCGATGGCGACTGGGGCGCCGGTTATTTTATGAACCCTGCCTGCAACTTCTGCGATGATGTAGTGGGCGAAACAGCGGACATTTCTTTTGGTGATGCTTGGATCGAACCATATGCTTCCGACAGCGGGGGCAATAACGTGGTGGTGATCAGGCATGCGCTGGTTCAACAAATGATTGAAGAAGGCATTGCTCATGGCGACCTGCACCTTACGCCTGTGGATGCCGCCACCGTGGTGCAAACACAGGCTGCAGGTTTCCGCCAGCGCCGGGAAGGCATGGCTTACCGCCTATCGTGGGGCAATAAAGGCGTACAACCCATCAAACGACTGCCACCTGATGCCCTTACGCCTACCCGTAACCGAAAACTGATCTACCGGATGCGGTACTGGATTTCGGAAGGAAGCCACCGCTTTTTTCATTTGGCCCGGAAGACAGGCAAACCCAATATCTATATAAAATGGGCACGTATGGCTGCGGCCATGTACCATGCCCTGGCTTACCAACGGGGCAAGTTGGGCAAACTGGTGCAAAAGCTAAAGCTTACCGATGCCTAGCAAGGGTAAGCTTTAGCAGTTCTTCTTTTACCTGATTGATCACGGTTTGCCAAATGCCCGGCTCTTCCTGCCGGAAAAGGCGCATGGTAGGATACCAGGGCGAATCGTTGCGGTGATCCATCCACCGCCAGTCGCAGGGGTTAGGTAGCAGGGTCCAAATAGGAACTGCCAATGCACCTGCAAGATGTGCCACCATGGTGTCGGTTGAAATAACAAGGTCCATGCCCTTGATGGTTTGTGCATCTTCAAGCAGGTCATTGCCGCCGGCAAGCTGTCCGAGTGTTCCATCCCAGCCTGCTTTTTCAGCCCCAGCCTGTACAATGTAAAAGGCAACACCTGGAACATCTGCCCACTGTTTTACCAGGGCAAAAGGCAGGCTCCTGCTTTCATCCCAATCGCCCGAACGCCACACCAGGCCAACTTTCAATAACTGGTTGGTATACGGAAATTGTTTTGCAGTTATATCGAGGTAGGGTACGGCGTTGGGAATTGTATCGAGTGTTGTACGGAAATAATGCGGCAGCTCCATCAGTTCCACATCAATATCATAGGGCATTTCGGGGGTCCCATCGTGCAGGGGCCAGTATTCATCAATACCTGCTGCATGTTGTAAGAGCGGGATCATTTGAACTGGCGCCCAAACCATCACTTTTGCGGCCACCTTTTTCAGCAGGGGCATATAGCGTATGAACTGGATGGTATCACCCAAACCATGATAGCATCGCACCAATACTATTTTATTTGCCAGCGTTTCACCATTCCAAATGTATTGAAAATGCCGGGGCAGGTGCCAGCAAGGCACGCCCTTGCGTTTTTCCAGATCAGCATCAGATAGTTGCCAGGCAGCGGCAAAGTTGCCCTGCCGCATCAGTTTGTCCCAGGATAAAGACATGGAAAAAAGGTAAGCGGGTGAAATGGTTTTGATTTTGGAAGACGAGGGTTAGACGACGGGCGACAGACGACGGGGTAAAGCCGTATACAATCGACTTTTAGTTTTCATACTTAGCACAGGTTCAAATTACACTGTAACTAAAAACACTGCTTAAGTTATGAGTGACCCATCGTCCATCGTCAGTGGTCCGTCGTTCTTCCTTCCCTTTCGACGGTTGCAAACTTGCTCCCCTTACGCATACCTGCGCATCATTTCCACGCAGAAGTCGGCGAACTCCTGGTTGTTTTGTGGCGGGCTGGTATGGTGGGGTGCAATGCCTTTTGCTTCAGGTGTAAAACAGAAAGTTACCGTGGTGTCGAAAGGCTCAATGGCTTTCATCACCCGGTCGAACCAACGTTCCGCATCAGGCCGCAGCCAGTCGGCCCAGCTCAGGCCGGTGCGCAGGTAACGTACCCCCAGGCGCTTGAGCCATTCTACCGCTTCGTCCAGCCGGTGGTCTTCAAAGTGGAACCACTGACAAATGCCCATCTCGGGGGTGTAATCGGCAAAATGTTTCATCGACAGTTTGGGCGTACCATCTTCACGCAGGATGCCCATATAAAAATGACGGTAGTAAGAGGAACCTTCCGCTTCCCTGTGGCGGGTAGTAGCTTCCCAGGCACGGGGCAGGTCGTAGAGGCTGTACCAGAAAATACGAGGTACACGGCCGCGCAACAGTTCGGCGGTGCGGCGGATGCCAAACTCCTGCACTTCTTCGGCTCCGAAGGTGGAAACGCCTACTTCGGTTACCCATACCGGTAAGTTGGTAGCAGCTTCTATTTCGGCAATCTTACTGGGCCATTCGTGTATTTGCCAGTGGTTCCAGTCGAGCGGAAACCCGTGTACAGCTACCGCATCAATATCCCGAAGTGTATCATACTGCTGCAGGCGATGGATAAAAGAGGCATCAATGGGCGAAATGCCTCCCAGTACACGGGTAAGCTGTGGCTTTTCTGCCTTCACGGCAGCTGCGGAAAGTTTTACCATATCGGCAAAACGGCTCCAGTCGGTATCAATTTCAAAATCCCAATGCGATTTGTTGTTGGGTTCATTCCAGAACTTAACGGCTTCGATCATACAGGTTGGTTAAGGAGATGGGGTCTATGGGTGAAAAATACTGCAAGTGCAGCTACTTAGCTTGGGGAACAGAAAAAATCAAACCAGCACAACAGTGGACCGTTTGGGGCACAAAAAAAGGACAAGCGATACTTGTCCTTTTTGCGGAGAGGGAGGGATTCGAACCCTCGGTACAGTTACCCATACAACGGTTTTCGAGACCGTCCCATTCGACCGCTCTGGCACCTCTCCAATTGCACCTTAATTATAGCGGGCTGCAAAAATAGGATTTGCAGCCAATTTTCCAAGTATCGTTTTATTTAGAAACCGATCCGCTCCAATACCTAACACCCAATACCCAATCACCACTCAATACTCACCAATCACCCTTCCTATCCAACATTCGCCTTCATCTCCGATATCTGCTCACGGGTGCCCAGCACAATCACCTTCATGCCTTTTTGCACCACCGTAGTGGCAGGCGGGTTGATTACGAATTTGCCATTGGCGTCTTTAATGCCGATACAATTAACTCCGGTTCTTTTCCAATCCATCACCACCCCCAGCTGCTTGTCTTTTATGGTTTGGGGCAAACTATCATAAGACACCGATTCAATATGGATGGACTCGCCATCTTCTCCTGAAAGGAAATCGATAAATTCCAGCACATCGGGTTTGGACACCAGGGTAGCCATATGGGTACCGCCAATCATATCGGGCATGATCACGTTGCTGGCGCCGGCCTTGTACAATTTTGCAGAAGCGCCTGCATGCGAAGCACGGCTGATGATGCGCAAAGAGGCATTGAGCGATCGGGCTGATAATACAATGAATACATTGTCGGCATCTTCGGGCAGGGTTACCAGCAGGGCACGGGCACGCTCCACGCCGGCCTGTATCAACACCTCGTCTTCGGTGGCATCGGCATGCAGGTATACCAATCCGGGTTGGTCGGTTTGACCAATTTTGAGGCTGCCTTCATTTTTATCGATCACCACAAAAGGAATCTTTTGGGCACGCAGGGTTTTAGCTGCCTGTTGGCCATTGCGGCCAAAGCCACAGATCACCACATGTTCCTGCATATTTGCCAGTTGCTGCATCATGTTCCGGCTCTTAAAATAATTGGATAACTCGCCGCTCACCACGTACTGCGTAAGGCGGGCAAGGGCATAAGTGAAGGTAGAAAAGGAAACCAGGATCAGGAGGATATTGAACACTTTGCCCGCATCGGATAAAGGCGCCACCTCGTGGTAGCCGATGGTGGTAATGGTGATCACCACCATATACACCGCATCCAAAAAACGGTACCCTTCCAGGATCATAAAACCTACGATGCCGATGACCATTATACAAAGGATGATCAGCAGCCAAAGCAGATAAGGTATTTGTTTGTTTAAACGGAACATGATGCGGATGGGGCTTGCGGCAAGTTAGGCTGGCAGCGGCGTATTGCAAAGGCATGCGAACAATAAAGGCCTGCGATGTGCAGGCCTTTATTGTTGATTTTGGGCGGAGAGAGAGGGATTCGAACCCCCGGACCTGTAACAGTCAACGGTTTTCAAGACCGCCGCATTCGACCGCTCTGCCATCTCTCCGGCGCGAAAGTAGGGGAAAGCTATTTCCCAACAAAAAAAATCTAAACCTTTCAGCACAAGCTATTTGCAAAGGCTATTTATATGTATTAAATTCCTGATTCCTATTGCCATAAAACAAATTCAAATGAGAAGTGTCGCACACATCCTGGGCCGCAAAGGCCGCAACACCGTAACCGTTGCGCCTGCCACTACCGTATTGGAAGCTTTAAGCATCATGGCCAACCACAATATTGGCTCCGTGATGGTGATGGAGCATGGTGAACTGAAGGGGATTATGACGGAAAGAGATTACTCCCGCAAAGTGATCCTGAAAGGCAAGTCCTCAACCGACACTCCCGTATCGGAGATCATGTCAACCAACTTTCCAAAAATCTCACCCAAAGACTCGATTGAACATTGCATGGAACTGATGTCGGAAAACAATATCCGCTACCTGCCGGTATATGAAAGCGGTGCACTTGCCGGTATTGTATCCATCAATGATGTAGTAAAAGAAACCATTGCTGCGCAAGCTGAGACCATTAGCTCATTGAAAGATTATATGCATTCGGGATTGTAAAGCAAGCCTGCTTTTATATAAAATAGAATAGCCGCACTTGTAAGTGCGGCTATTCTATTTTATATCCTATTTGATCAAAGCAGGTCTTTTTTAATAGCTGGAGATGCCGAAACAAGTTCGGCATGACAGACCCAGGTAGCACCCAGCATTCTTCCATACCTTATAAAGTTTGTTCCAAACTCCAAACTCCAAACTCCAAACCAGAAACCAAAAACCAAAAAACCTCCTACTCCACAGCCTTCTCCTTAACCGGTATCAATTGGTCAATATCGATGGTAATAGGAATCACCCCCAGTTGCACAACGGCTTTCTTGCCCCGCACTTCCTTCACCTCTCCTACCTTATGGTTTTTCTTCATCAGCACCTTGATGCCGGGAATGATCTCCCCACCCACTTCCTGGTACTTGGAGTTGATCTTCTTGGCAACTTTTTCTGCTGATTGTTTCTCCTTTTGCTTGAAGAGCAAAACCTGCATTTGCCGGAGCAGTTCCCGTTTGTCTTCCGAGCTTTCCGCCTTGCGCCAGTCGAGAATGATTTGTTTGAGCTTGCGCTCCATGTCTTTCAGGTAAGCCAGCCGTTCCTCTTTAATGAAGTTTTGCTGCTTCAGCAGTTCAACCTGCTGGCGGTGCTTTTCCTTATCCATCAACTGCTCCATTTCCTTTTTCAGGCGTTCGTTTTCCTTGAGCAGTTTGTTCAGTTCCTTTTGTTTTACTTCCAGTTGGCGCAGGTCCTGTTCGGTACGGTTTAGCAGCTTGTCCAACTTAAAATGGTCCTCATCCACCAGCTGGCGGGCACGGTCTATCAGCCTTTTATCCAAACCAATGCGTTGGGCAATAGCAAAGGTGTATGAGCTACCGGGTTTGCCGATATTGAGTTTATACATCGGCATCAGGCTCTCTTCATTGAACGCCATGGCGCCGTTGAAAATACCGGGAGTTTTGTTGGCCATTACCTTCAGGTTGAGGTAGTGGGTGGTAACAATACCCATGGCATGCTTGCGGGCCAGCTCTTCCAGGATCACTTCGGCAAAAGCTCCGCCCAGGTTGGGGTCGGAACCACTACCCAGTTCATCGATAAAGAAAAGGGTTCTGCCATTGGCCGTTTCCATGAACTGCTTCATGCTGAGCAGGTGACTGCTATAGGTACTCAGCTCAAACTCCAGGCTTTGGGTATCGCCGATATGGATCATCAGCTGTTTGAAAATGCCAAACTGTGATGAGGGATGTACTGGCACCAGGAGTCCGCTTTGCACCATCATCTGCAGCAGGCCAACGGTTTTCATGGTCACCGTTTTACCACCCGCGTTAGGACCGCTGATTACCAGGATGCGGTTGGCTGCGTCCAGCGTGAGGTCAACCGGAATGGTGGATTTGCCACTTCGCTGGTTGTACAACAGGAGCAAGGGGTGGTAAGCCCTTACCAGGTGAATATGCGCCTTATCGGTCAATACGGGGTACTCTGCATTGATGTCGATTCCAAAAGTTGCTTTTGCCCGGATAAAATCGTATTCGCCAACGATGCCGTGGTAGGTGGTGAGCAGGGGCGCATAACCGGAGAGCCTTGCCGTCAGTTCGCGGAGGATGCGGTACACTTCCTTGCGTTCCTCGTTCTCCAGTTCATAAACCTGGTTGTTGAGGTCGATGGTTTCTTCAGGTTCAATGAAAGAGGTGCGGCGGCTATCGCTTTCCCCATGCAGGATGCCTTTTACCGTACGCTTTTGCTCCGCAAAAACGGCCACAACCCGCCGACCGTTCATAAAGCTTTCTTCAATTTCGGACAGGTAGCCCAGTTTGTTCAGTTTGCCAATGATGCGGTCGAACACCCGCCGCAACTCGTTGCGTTTGCGAAAGAGCTGGGTGCGGATTTCCTGCAGTTCGGAGGAGGCATTGTCTTTTACCGCGCCGGTTTCATCCACCACATCGTTGATCAGCTGGAGAATGGCCTTTTCGTAATAACTACCTTCAATTACCAGCGCAAGTGCCTCGTAGGCTTCGCGCCGCTCTTTGTCGAACCAACGGAAAATGGCTTCCATGCTGAGTGCCAGCTTGCGCAGGTTCACCAGCTGGTCGCCGGTGAACACAGCACCGGGAATGGCCAGCAGGCGGAGGTCCTTGGACAGGTTCAGCACATAATCGTTGGGAAAATAAATGCCATTTTGCTGGATCTGGCGAAACTCGTGGGTTTGCTTCAGTTCCTTTTCGATATAAGCCTTATGGGTATGTATACGTAATTCGCTGGCCTTGTTACGGGCATACTCGGTGCGGCACTTGCCATGCAGCAGTTCTTTAATTTTATCGAACTCGAGTTGTACCGTGGCCGATTCGGGAAATAATTTCATTTAGTTTGTTGCTTCTTGCTCCAACAAGGGTTTCAATTTGGTTGCCTGCTGTTTGCTTCCGGTATAATTAGGAAGAGCGCAAAGGTACAAGACGCCGCCTTCTCCCAAAAAACTGCAAAACCTGCACCTAAGACTGTGTTAAACTGATTTTTTTCTATTTTCCGCAACCATTAAGCCACCAAATTTGTACCTCAATCCCCGATGATGATGAAACTGTTACTAGGAGCATTAGTGTCTGTAGGTCTTTTTGCCTGCACCTCGGAGAATAAATACAATGCAATGAGTGCATCGATTGTTCCCACAACCGAAAAAATTGACACCGCTACCTTTGGTACCGGATGCTTCTGGTGTACGGAGGCCCTCTTTGAACAATTGAATGGCGTACTCAAAGTAACATCGGGTTACTCGGGCGGCCATGTTGCCAACCCTTCTTACAAGGCTGTTTGTGAAGGCACCACCGGCCATGCCGAGTGTGTGCAGGTGCAATACGAACCCAATAAAATTTCTTACGACGAACTGCTGGAAGTATTCTGGCAGGTACACGATCCTACCACCCTCAATCGCCAGGGTGCTGACGTGGGTACCCAGTACCGGAGCGTGGTGTTTTTTCACAATGCCGAGCAAAAGCAGAAAGCCGAGCACTACAAAGCCGAACTGGAAAAAAGTGGCGCTTTTCCCAAGCCAATTGTAACAGAGATCGCTGCATTTGCCAAGTTTTACCCCGCCGAAGACTACCACCAGGAGTACTACGCCAATAATAAAAATACCAACCCCTATTGCGCCGTTGTGATCCGGCCCAAGATGGAAAAGTTTCAAAAAGCATTTGCCAATAAGCTCAAGACTTTCTAAGTACCGTTGATTGAGTGAAGAAGAGGGAAGCGTCAGCTTCCCTTTTTTGTTGCACCGGTTTGCCAGTAAGCTTTGCCTTAACTTCCGGGCCTAATTCCCCAACACATGAGACCTTTGTTCAGCCTGATATTCCTGCTGCTGACAGCCACCACTTTTGCCCAGCATGCTATACCTACTGTTGAACTGCTTACTGAAGGCACCAAAACCAGCCTGCGCGGTTTAAGCGTGGTAAACGATAAAATAGTTTGGGCCAGTGGATCGGGAGGTATGGTGGCCCGCAGCACCGATGGTGGCAAAACCTGGAAATGGGTACAGGTAAAGGGGTATGAAAAAAAGGAATTCCGCGACATTGAAGCTTTCGATGCAACAAGGGCCATCATCATGGCCATAGACACACCGGCTTACCTCTTGAAAACGGTGGATGGTGGCGAAACCTGGAAAGTGGTGTATGAAAACCATCAACCCGGCATGTTTCTCGATGCCATGTCTTTTTGGAACAATCAGGCCGGTATGGTGATCGGCGATCCTATAGATGGAAAAGTATTTGTTGCCCGCAGTTTGGATGAAGGCAATAGCTGGCTGGCAGTACCGCAACGCTACCTGCCGGTTGCTGATAGCGGCGAAGCCTTTTTTGCTGCCAGCGGTACCAATGTGCGCTCCCTCGACCGCGATGAATCGGTAATGGTGTCGGGCGGTATGCGTTCCAGTATCTTTATCCGTGGTCAAAAAATTACCCTGCCGCTGGTACAGGGTAGCAGTACTGCCGGTGCCAACTCCGTAGCCTTAATGGACCCCGGCAACCGCAAGAGCGGCAGTAAACTGGTAGTAGTTGGTGGCGATTTCAATAAGCCCGCATCAGATTCCCTTAATTGTTTTTGGAGCAATAACGGCGGCAAAACCTGGCAGGCACCTGCAAAAGGCCCAAGGGGTTACCGTAGTTGTGTGGAATACCTGGGTAAGAATAAACTGGTTACCTGCGGGCTCACCGGCGTTGATCTTTCTACCGATGGCGGCCGCAACTGGAGCGGCATTTCCAATATTGGTTTTCATACCGTGGCCAAAGCCAAAGACGGCACAGCTGTTTTCTTTTGTGGAGGAAACGGTCGAATTGGAAAGTTGGTTGGAAGTTTTTAGTTTTTGGTTTTTAGCTGTCGTTCAAAAACCTTCCTTTATGAACTTGCACCTGGACAAACTAAAAACCAAAAACAAAAAACCTATCATCTTATTTCATTTAAAATCTCCCGCACTGAAACACGTTTTTTATAATCATCATTGAAATAGCGGTAAACGATGGAGCCTTCTTTGTTGACGATATACACAGCAGGTACCGGCAAGTAAGCTTTCCCCTTTTGACCGTTATTTTCCAGCAGGTCTACAGCGCCTTTTTTGTAGCGTTCCAGGGTGCGCTCGTCCACTTCGAAGCCTACCTGGTAAGCTTTTGCCATCTTCATATCCACATCGGAAAGGATGGGAAAAACGGCACCTGTCTTTTCAACCGTTTTGCTGACACCACCCGCCATTTCAGGCGTGATGGCGACGAGTGTAGCGCCTTTTTCGGTAATCATGTTGAGGGAATCCTGGAATTGGCGCAACTGGCGGTTGCAGTAAGGGCACCAATACCCACGGTAGAACATCACCACTACAGGTCCTTTCTTCCGCAGGTCGCGGAGGCTAACCTCTGCCCCACTCTGGTCTTTCAGTTTAAATTCAGGCGCCTTTGCGTTGAGAAAAAGGCCTTCAGGTTTGCCCTGGGCAAAGCTTATACTTATGGCGAAGAGGGCGATAAAGAATGCAGCTATTTTTTTCATGTTCTTGGGTATGATCCAAAAATAAAACGGAAGAAAATGGCGGGAAGTATGTTAACAGGATATTAGGGCGCTGGCCGGGGGGAAATTACTTGGAGGCAATGCCTTGCTTATAAGGATTAATGATTATTAATTATTGATTATTGAAATCAATTCAGGAACAAGCAATAATCACCCACAATCCTACTTGCGGAACATAACATACACTGCACCTAGCAAAAGAGCAAAAGCCAATAGGTACCGTATGTGAAATGGTTCTTTGAGAACGGTTACGGCAAAAACGGCAAAAACAAACAGGGTGATCACTTCCTGTATGATCTTCAACTGGAAAGCACTGAACCCGCCAGCATAACCCAACCTGTTGGCAGGTACCATCAACAGGTATTCAAAAAATGCAATGCCCCAACTCAGTACAATGGCTTTCCACAAGGGCCACCCTTCGTGTTTGAGGTGGTAATACCAGGCAAAGGTCATGAAGATATTGGAAGCGAGCAGCAGCAGGATGGTGCGCATGAAAAGGGTTTTGGGTGTAAAAAGGAAAAACCTTCAAGGTTCTTAGTAACCTTGAAGGTTTAGGGGTTAGCGGCTATTAAAACCTATAAGGTTTTGAAAACCTTATAGGTTTATATGTCAAAAACCTTCAAGGTATAGGCGAAGAGGCGAACACCTAACAGGTCTTGGAGACCTGTTAGGTGGAGTTTAATTCTTCAGACTCCTAAAATCCACCGGCACAAGTTTGCTCACACCGGGTTCCTGCATGGTTACACCATAAATAACATCCACGGTGCTCATCGTGGTCTTGTTGTGCGTAACAATGATGAACTGCGAATTGGCAGAGAACTCCCGGATCATCTTGGTAAACTTACCTACGTTGGCATCATCCAGCGGGGCGTCCACCTCATCGAGGATACAGAACGGCGCAGGCTTAATCAGGTAGATAGCAAAGAGCAGGGCGGTTGCCGTAAGCGTACGCTCTCCACCCGAAAGCTGCCCGATGGATGCGGGTCGCTTGCCCTTGGGCTTGGCCATAATATCGATACCGGTTTCCGCCAGGTTATCTGTGTTCTCCAGAATCAGGTCGCACTGGTCGTCTTCGGTAAAGAGCGCCTTGAACACCTTATGAAAGTTTTCCCGCACCCGGTTAAAGGTGTCAAGGAACTTCTGGTTGGCAGTGGCTTCCACTTCGGCAATGGTTTGCAACAGGCTATCTTTGGCAGATACGAGGTCATTCTTTTGCTCCACGATAAAGTCGTATCGCTTCTTCATTTCGTCGTATGCTTCAATTGCCGTAGGGTTTACTTCACCCAGGTTCTCGATCCGCTTTTTCATCCGGTCAGCCTTTTCCTGCAGTTCCTCCACAGGTGTGGTGCCGGTGCGGGCTTCGTCCAAAATTTCCTCCAGGTTGATGCGGAACTCCACCTTCAGGCGTTCCTTCATCCCAGCGAGCTGCAGTTTCAGTTCGTTCAGTTTATCCTTGATGCCATTGAGCATTTGCTCCAGGGCGTCTTTTTCCTTGGTCTTTTGGCGCAGCTCAGTTTCTTTAGCACTCAGTTCATTGCGCAAAACATAATAGGCCTGGTCGGCTTCATTGAGTGCCTGTTGTTCGTCCTCGCGGCGGCGGATCAGTTCCAGCAGCACTTCTTCTACCTGTTTCAGCTTGCTTGCCGATTCTTCTATATTGGTCGTGGTTTCCGCAAGTTGCCTGGTATTGCTTTGTACCTGTGTGTTCAGGTCATTCAACTGGTTGGTTTTGAAGTTCAACTCCTGCTTCAATCCACTTACCTTGCTTTGCTGGCGGGTAAGACGCAGGTTATTATCGTTGTACAGTGCATTTACTTCGTTATATGCCTGTTCGATGTTGCGGTACTCGTTTTCAGCAGTCTGCAACTGGTCGGCATAACCAGCCATTTGTTCGCTGAGTTGCTTCAGTTCCGATCGTACGCCTTCAATAGAACCCTGGGTTTGCTCCAACTGGTCGTTCAGGTCTTCCAGCCTGCGGCGGCCCTGGCTTTGGGCATGCATCAGGTTTTCGGCCTTGTTTTGCAAACCAAACACAGCATTGTTCATCTGCTGTATTTCCCGCTCCGTTTCGCGGATCAGGGATTCTTTCAGGTTGCTGTTGAAGTGCTGCACCTCTTCCTGCCGGGCCTTGATCTGTGCGGCGAAATCATCAACAATGGCTTTCTGCTTGTCGATCTGTTCTTTCAGCTTTTCGAGGTTCTTGGCTCGGCCGATCTTTTTACCCTCAAACATACCCACGCTGCCACCCGAAAGGCTGTAGGCACCTTTTACATACTTACCCGTCTTCTCCAGGATCACAGCGCCATTGCTGTTGGCCAGTGCGGCTTCGTCTTCGGCAATAAATACATTACCCAGCAGTTGCTCGGCAAGGGTGCGGTATTGCGTATCCACCTCGATTACTTCCATGGCAGCAATGGTACCAGCAGGCTGGTGGCCAGCTTTTGCATCTCCCTTTACCTTGTCCAGCAGGAAGAAATTGGCCTTCCCCTTTTTGGCATTGTCCAGGAGGTGTACCGCCTGCATGCCTTCCTGCAAGTCGCTCACCACATAGTAGTTGAGGTAAGGCTCCAGCACGTTTTCCACGGCTGCACGGTATTCCTCTTTTACATAAATGATATCGGAAAGGATGGGTGCCGTGTGGTTCCAGCCTTTGTTGTTGTGCAAAAACTTTACGCTCTCGGGGTAGCCTTCCATCTTGTCGATGAGGCTTTTCAGCAGGTCGTGTTCGTTTCGTTTGGAGTCGAGCTTACGTGTTTCTTCGGCCAGCTTTACCCGCAGGCCTTCCACCACGCTTTGGGTTTGGAGTATCTGCTCCTTGGTGCGGGTTTGATGGTCCTGGAGGTGCTCCAGCTCTAAGGTCTTTTCGCCCAGCTGCTTTTCTTTGGACACCCGCTCCTGCTCCAGTTGCTGTATCTGGGTGTCGCGGTTGTCGCGCTCCTCTTCTATTTGCTGTATGGTACGCTGGATGTTCTGGATAGAGGTATCGGCAACGGCTACTTTTTTCTCGGCCTCAAACTGGCCGCGCTGTACCTGCTGGTAAGAATTGCGCAGGTTATTGAGCGTGGAACGGTTTCGGTCCAGCACCTGGCGCTTTTCATCTACCTGTTCGCGGAGTTCTTCCAGTTGTTCGGTAAGCCCTTCAAGGGCAGCCTCTTCATCTTTCAGCTGGCTTTGGGTAAAGGCAATACTTTCGGCAATACCGCTTGCCTGGCTGCCTGCCTGCGACAGGAACTGCTGGAGGCTGCTTTCCCTTTCTTTCAGGTATTCGAGGCGCTGGGCAGCGAGGTTCTTTTCATTTTCGCGGGTACGCACCTGTTGCACCAGTTCGTTGAACGATGCCTGCATGCTATGCAGCGCACGCTCCTTTTCTACAAAACCTACTTTTTCCTGTTCCAGGGATGCTTCCGAGGTGGCGATCTCCGCATCCAGGCGCAGGCGGCGATCCGTTTCGCGATCGGCTGTTTCGTTGAGATCCTTATAGGTAATATTAAACCCTTCAAGGGCCGCCTTGGCAAGCTCGATGCTCACTTCGCGGTACTCCTTTTTGATCTCGTAGTATTTCTGCGCCTTCTTGGCCTGGTTCTCTAGGGTTTTCAACTGGTTGTTGATCTCAAACAGGAGGTCCTCGATACGCGAAAGATCCTGTTCGGTTGCATCCAGCTTCTGGCGGGCTTCCTTTTTACGGGTCTTGTAAATGGAAATACCGGCTGCCTGTTCCAGCATCCGGCGGCGGCTATTGTCTTTATCCTTGATCAGGTCGTCCACCATACCCAGCTCGATGATGGCGTAGGAGTCGGTAGAGATACCCGTATCCATAAACAGGTTCTGGATATCCTTGAGGCGGCACTGCACGTCGTTGAGGCGGTACTCGCTCTCCCCGCTTTTAAAAAACTTGCGGGTAATGGTCACCGTGCTGAACTCGGTAGGCAGCAGGTTGCGGGTATTTTCAAAGGTGATGCTCACTTCGGCCATGCCCGATGCACTCCGGTTTTTGGAACCGTTGAACACGAGGCTCGAAAGGTCCTCCGAACGCAATTGGGAAATTTTCTGCTCCCCGATCACCCAACGGATGCTGTCGATGATATTGCTTTTGCCACAACCGTTGGGCCCAACAATACCTGTGATATTCTCGTCAAAACTGACCACGGTTTTGTCGGCAAAACTCTTGAAGCCTTTTATTTCCAGTGATTTTAAACGCACTATGGATTTTTTTGGAACGTGCAAATATAAATTAAAGGGTTCAACCCCTGCCTTTTTTAACGTTGCCCCAAATCCACCAGGCAAGCCTTATAGTGGAAAAATGCGGAATATTTTAGCACTGTAAGGGTAATTCTGTAGGTTAAATTCAAAACCCATTGGCTACCGAAAAGCATCTGCCTGTTTTTACAGCAAACCTGTTGCGCCTGCCTGCACCTGCAACCCTACCACTTCTGTATTGTTTTTTACCTATCTTTTCCTTCCATTAATAACCGAAACCAATATGACGATCATTGTACCGACCGATTTTTCCGACACCGCCAACAACGCAGCCCGCTACGCAGCCCGTATGGTAAACGGCACTTACGATACCACCCTGGTGCTGTTTCATGTGTACGACAAATCAGAAGATGCGACCCAGGTTGCAGAAAACCTGGACCTGTTGAAGAAAGACCTGGCAGCGCTGGTGCCTGTGAAAATGGAAACCCGTACGGAGCAAAGCACTGATTTCATCAATAGCCTCGACCGGCTTGCCCGCCACCTGGCCGCCGAACTGATTGTAATGGGTATTACCGGTAAAAGCAAGATCGAACAGGTATTTTTTGGTTCCAACACCCTGAAAATTGCAGAGCGCAACGTGTGCCCGGTACTGATTGTGCCCCCGGCAGCCCAATTTACGCAGTTGAAAAATGTGGCGCTGACTTCCGATTTTAAAGATGTGGCTCATTCTATCCCGGTGGTGCCCATTCGCAAAGTGCTGCAACTGTTCCAGCCTTCGCTCCATGTGGTAAACGTCAATAGCGAACATTATGTATCGCTCACCGAGGAGTTCCTGGCGCAACGCAACCAGCTCACCGAGATGTTCCAGGAGTTCAAACCTGAGTTTTACTTCATTGGCACCTACAATGTGGAGGAGATGATACAGACCTTTGTGACCGATAAGAATATCGACCTGCTGATCACGGTACCGCGCCAACGCAATATCTTCTCCAGCCTGTACAAAACCAGCACTACCCGCAAGCTGGCTTACGAAAGCCCTGTGCCCATTTTGGCGGCACACGAATAGGGCTCGCAGCGGGCTGCTTACCTATTTGCCATATTAGATTTCTGGTGCGGGCAGCTTGGCGCTGGTAGATAAACCTATAAGGTTTTTTAAACCTTATAGGTTTTGCTCTTTTTGGATTGAAAAGAAAGCAGCCAATAGATTTTTCATTTATCCACTGAAAGCGTATTTAAAAAAAGGTTTGTTCAAAACGAACCCGGCTTTATTGCAGTACCGGCACCTGCGCCATAGCATATTTGTATAAACCCACAACCCACCCTGGCGGTGCTGGTTTTGCCTTTAGGCCCGATTACCGATATTGCACCACCATCCGGAAGCAAGCAGCCTGCGCTTCCAGGGGAAATAAAGATTTGCACTGCCAAAGACCATGGTCTATGTACGATGAACCATGGTCTTCGGTATTTGCCAATTGTTCCGTATGATCCCACTCCCGCGTAGGCTTTTCATTTCTGCCGGCAAGCACCGGCATACCGCCATGCTTCCCTCACCAAATACGGTTGCATGAAGAATATAAAAATCATCGAAGTTCCATCCGAAATCGGCGCCGGCACCCGTGGCGCTTCCCTGGGTATTGAAGCCATCAAGATTGCATCGCTCGATTTCATGAGTTCTTTTTTCATTCATTTTCCCTGTGAAAAAATTCCACACGAAAACAAGCTGCTGTACGAACCCATCGAATCGCCATATGCCAAAAGGATCAAGGGTGTGGTGTCCATGTACGAAAAGATCAGCAAGGCCGTACACGATACCCTGCGCCAGGGCTTTTTTCCTGTGGTGATCAGCGGCGACCACTCCAATGCAGGCGGCACCATCGCCGGAATCAAAATGGCCAAGCCCGAAAGCAAGCTGGGTGTGGTTTGGATCGATGCGCATGCCGATCTGCATACACCTTATACCACACCTTCGGGCAATATGCATGGCATGCCGCTGGCGGCAACCATCAACGAAGACAACCCCGAAATGGCGGTCCACGACCTGGACCCCGAGACTGCCAAACTTTGGAACAAGCTGAAGAACCTGGGCAAGATCGCTCCGAAGGTGTTACCTGAAGATGTTGTTTTTATTGCCTTGCGTGATTATGAAAAAGAAGAGCGGGCGCTGATCGAGAAGTACGGCATCAAGGTGATCACGGTTAAAGAAGTGCGCAACAAAGGCGTGGAAAGCATCTTTAAAGTGGTAACCCGCTACCTGAGCGACTGTACCGATATCTATGTGTCTTTTGATGTGGACTCCATGGACTCTTCAATTTCAAAAGGCACGGGTACACCTGTAGGCAACGGCCTCCGCGAACGCGAAGCCGAAGACCTGGTGAGCAAGCTGATGCAAAACCGCAAGGTTTGCTGTCTTGAGGTAACGGAAGTAAACCCCACACTGGACAAGGAAAACCTGATGGCTGAGATTGCCTTTAATATTTTACAAAGGAGCGTAAATGTGCTGATGATGTCATAACCGTTGATTTACAGGATTTTAAAAGGATTTATAAGAAAAAGTCCGGGTATGGTTATGAGCGCCCGGACTTTTTCTTTATAGCAAGTAGTACTTATAAAACTTAACTGAAATGGGTAATTAATGAAGGCATTCAAAATTTATCAAAAACCTTTGCGCTCTTTGCTCCTCTGCGCCTTTGCGTGAAAAACAATAACACTTACCGCTTCCAACCCTCCAAAGTCTTCCGCATGCCTTCAGCAAATGAAGTCGGCCTGTAGCCAAACTCTTTTATTACTTTTTCCAGCCTGAACATGGTGCGCGGTGGCCTGGCGGCAGGCTGGTGAAAATCGGCGGCAGTAGCGGTTGCTATCAGGCTTTTGTCATAACCAAGGTAATGGGCTACCCTGATGCCCATATCAAATGGTGAAAGGGCATCCGTTCCGCAGAAATGATAAATGCCGGCAGCTTGTTTGGCTATCATTTGTTCCAATCCCCAGGTGAAATCTTCGATATAGGTGGGCAAACGTTGCTGATCGGTAAACAGCTTAAGCATCCGGCCTTCCTTTAAGGCAGAAGCCACCATGGTAAGGATATTTTGCTTGCCTGTTTGCGGCACACCATATAATAAGATGGGACGGGCTATGGCCCATGTACCGGCGTACTGTTGCACCAGTTGCTCGGCTGCTGCCTTTGTTTCGCCATAAAAATTTACCGGCTGTGGCCGATCATTTTCTGCATAAGTATCCTGGTTGCCGGCAAAAACAAAGTCGGTAGAGAGGTATAGAAAATAGGCATTGACACCAGCTGCAGCCAGGAGCATATTGCGGGTGCCCTCCACATTTACGGTCACTGCGGCATCCGGGTTCAGGGCACAATCATCGGGTTTGGTCAGGGCACCACCATGTACAACAATGGCGGGTTGTGTAGCCCTGAATACTTCCGCTACATCGGAGGGATTTGTAAAATCCATGGTATGGCACTCGAAATTAGCTTGTGCATAGGGCAGGCGGTTGGCGCCCTGCCCGGTAGCCACTACCCGGTAGTCTTTGCGCAGCAGGTGACGGGTGAGGTAAAATCCTACAAAGCCATTGGCGCCGGTAATCAGTACGGTTTCCATGAAGGCAAAATAAAGGCTGCACCCTGAATCAGGAGCAGCCTTCCGTTTTTAATTTTGGTATTCAGTTCACCTGCTTTTGTAATAGCCAGTGAAGGGGTTTATTGTTGTTGGTTACCTATGCTTTGCTAAAATGGTCAGGTGAAAGCACAAGGTTAAAAGCTAACAGCAAAGGGCCAACAGCTTTTTACCCTATTAATAGGATTAATTGCGCATCAGGGTTTGATATCCAGCTTGGCTACCAAATCCTCGTAAGGCATACTTGCCGTATCGGGGTTGGCAACGGAAAGCTCCTGCCACATTTCATCAGGAATAACCACGTAGCGTACAGCTACTTCGCGGGGTTCGGCTTTTTCTACGCCGGCAACTTCCAGGTTTACACGGAGTTTATTACCCTGAAGTTCGTATTGCCAGGTTTCGGTAAGACCGGGCTGATCGTTGTAAGGGAGAAAGTTTAAAGGCAGTTGCAGTGGCATATCATCGCCGTTGTACCCAGAGTCGGCAGCCCATAGGTTGCGGGCAAACAGCAGGACCTTGCCTTTTTGGGCATTGCTTTTCAACGACTGTTCGGCAAAGAAACCCTTTTGGTCTTTTTTCCATTTTGAAATGGTGGTCCATTCGGATGCGAACACGGCATTCCCATCACCGCCCTTCCCGTTCAGAGATGCGGCTTTT
Organism: Cnuella takakiae; assembly: GCF_001953305.1. Taxonomy (GTDB): domain Bacteria; phylum Bacteroidota; class Bacteroidia; order Chitinophagales; family Chitinophagaceae; genus Flavisolibacter; species Flavisolibacter takakiae. Next base: position 2,861,326 of record NZ_MTFE01000010.1, on the reverse strand, counting down.
CGCGCCGGCCACTCTTTGGTACAGGCCACCACGACTACAGCTGTTAACAATGCCACGTATTTCCAGGGAATTTTCATGCCTTTAGGTTCTCCTGCTTCTTTTCCCATGAACCATGCCATATTATATAAGGTCTAAGATGCCAATGCCTTGCACCTCGGCTGCTTCAAAACTACTAATCTGTGGTGTACCTACCTCATTGCCATTTTTACAGACCCCATTTTTTCACCATGCATTAATTCCAAACATTCAGGCAGTTTTGCAGCGATGAAAACGAAAAACCAATGTCGGCTTGGGCCCATATATTTATTTTCCAAAACAGCAATAAGTGCTTCTACCGGTTTATGCGTGACGGGTTTTTCGTATTTATCAAATGCTGGTTTATTAAATGCGTTAGCTAAACACAAAACCTTATTTTTGAGCCCGCAAGACACTGAATAATCACTAACTGTAGACCAGTTTCTTTAGAAATTAATTAAGAAATGCAAAAAAAAGTTAGCCGCATTGCTGTGCTGACCTCCGGAGGCGACTCACCCGGTATGAACGCAGCTGTCAGAGCGGTGGTTCGGACGGGGTTGTACAATGGATTGGAAGTATACGGCGTTATGCGTGGCTACCAGGGATTGATTGAAGATGATCTCTTCAAGATGGAATCCCGCTCAGTAGCCAATATCATCCAGCGTGGTGGTACCATCCTGAAAACCGCCCGTTGCAAGGAATTTTACACTCCCGAAGGCCGCAAAAAAGGATATGATATCCTGGCAAAAAGAGGCATCGACGGCCTCGTTGTTATTGGTGGCGACGGATCGTTCAAAGGCGCACTTGCCCTCAGTAAAGAATACAATATCCCCTGTGTAGGTTTGGCCGGCACCATCGATAAAGACATTGTTGGTACCGACTTCACCATTGGCTTCGACACAGCTGTGAATACCGCCATTGAAGCCATCGACAAAATCCGCGATACCGCGGATGCCCACGACCGCCTCTTCATTGTGGAAGTGATGGGCCGCGATGCCGGGTATATTGCCCTGCACAGTGGTATTGCCACCGGTGCCGAAAGCATCCTCATTCCCGAACGCAAAACAGACATCGAGGAAGTAATCAACTCGCTGGTTGAAAAAGAGCGCCGCAAAAAGCTGGTAAACATCATCGTAGTTGCCGAAGGCGACGAATTTGGTGGTGCCAACGAAGTGGCAAAGGCCGTTCGTGCCCGCATGCCCCAGATCGATGCCCGCGTTTGTATCCTCGGTCACATCCAGCGTGGTGGCTCTCCCTCCGCTATCGACCGCCTCATTGCCAGCCGCATGGGTTACCACGCCGTGGAAAGCCTGCTCGAAGGCCGCCACAATGTGTTTGTAGGCATCATGAACAACCGCATGAACTACGTGCCCCTCGAAAACATTGGCAAGAAAAAAGGTACCATCAGCGAAGAGTGGATGAAGATCGTGAAGATCCTCGCCAGCTAAGCATTTTGCAAAGGCAGCCCAGTGTGGTATGCCTTTTTCTTTTTGTATAATCAGATTTTTTCGCAACAACCCGTGGGTTGCCCACGGGAATAATGAAGTATATGTCACAAAATCTTTCCAAATACCTGCATAAGGAAATGGATGTGCAGGCCGGCCTCGATCATGTGGGACACCGTACCAAGATCGTAGCCACCGTAGGCCCTGCATGCGATACTTATGAAAAGCTGCTCGAACTGGTTAAAGCCGGTGTAAACGTTTTCCGCCTCAACTTCTCGCACGGCGATCATGAAAACAAGGCCCAGATCATTGAGCATATCCGCAACATCAACAAAACCGAACCTTACAATATTTCCATTCTCGGCGACCTGCAAGGCCCCAAGCTACGGGTAGGTGAAATCGAGAACGGTGCACTGGAAATTGCTCCCGGCGATATCCTCACTTTTACTTCAAAGGAAAAAGTAGTAGGCACGAAGGAAAAGATTTATGTAAGCTACCCCGACCTGCACAAGGACGTGGAAGTAGGCAACAAGATCCTGATTGACGATGGTAAACTGGAAGTAGTGGTTACCGAGATCACTGCCCAGGACGAGGTGAAGGTACAGGTAACCTATGGCGGCACCCTCCGCCCCAAAAAAGGGGTAAACCTGCCTGATACCAAGATTTCGCTTCCTTCAATGACGGAAAAGGACATCATTGACCTGGATTTCATCATCGATCAGCAGATCGACTGGGTTGCCCTTTCTTTTGTGCGCAAAGCCGAAGACATCATCGACCTGAAGCGCCGGCTGGCCGAACGCAACAGCACCATTAAGGTGATCGCTAAAATCGAGATGCCCTCAGCGATGGTAGACCTCCGCAATATTGTGGTGGAGTCGGATGCCGTAATGGTAGCCCGTGGCGACCTGGGTGTGGAACTGCCGGTAGAGAAGGTACCCATGGCCCAGCGCGATATCATCCGCAAGTGTATCCACCGTGCCAAGCCCGTAATTGTGGCTACGCAAATGATGGAAAGCATGATCGACCGCGTGAAACCCAACCGCTCCGAAATCACCGACGTTGCCAATGCCGTTCTGGAAGGTGCCGACGCCGTAATGCTGAGTGGCGAAACCGCTACCGGCCAGCACCCGGCGCTGGTAGTGCAAACCATGCGCAAGATCATTGGCGAGGTGGAACGTACCGAGTACCGCTACAACCGCGAAGAAGACCTGGTGCCCCAGCCCCACTCCCCTTCTTTCCTCAGCGATGCCATCTGCTACAATGCCTGTAAGCTGGCCCGCGACGTACGTGCAGATGCCATCTTGGGTATGACCCAGAGCGGCTATACCGCCTTTATGCTCTCTTCCTACCGTCCCAAATCACCGCTCTACATCTTTACCAAAGAACGTTCGCTGGTAAACCAATTGAGCCTGAGCTGGGGTGTGCGCGCTTTTTACTACGGCGAAGAAGAAAGCCTGGATGATATCGTGAAAGACCAGATCGATATTCTGAAGGAACGTGGCTTTATCAAACCCAGCGACGTGGTGGTAAACACCGGCTCTACTCCCGTAGACCTGCACCTGCCTACCAACGTGATCAAGGTTACTAAAGTAGATTAATGCTGTTAGCTGCAAGCTTTTAGCTTCAAGCTACAAGCTGCAAGGCAAATTGGTTTACAACGATATTGATTGTTTAAACTGCCAATTTATAAACAGAAAAGGTTGCCCACATGGGTAGCCTTTTCTGTTTATAACAACGGTACTTCCACTGCGCACCTTCCGTTCTCATTACCTATTTGCTACCCTTTGCAACATCTGTATTGATGCTTGTAGCTTGCAGCTTGCAGCTCAAAACTTGTAGCTTTCCCTCCCTATCAATCCTTTCCAAATCTTCCTAATCACCTGTTCCGTACTTTCGCCCTGTATGAAACAACTGATTGCCTGCCTGCTTGCAAGCCTTTGCCTGTTACAGAGTCTTGCCCAAACCCCTGATCCCTGGGTCATCAAAGCCGACAAGATTGATCCTGCCAACTATTACGGCATTACGGTTGCCAATGGCATGCTGGGTATTGTTTCAGCTCCCGAGCCGTTTAAAATCAAAGACGTTGTTCTGGCTGGCGCATACGACCAGTATGGCCGCGGCAGGGTATCCAATTTCCTGCGCTCCTTTAACCTGTTGAATATGTACCTCGACATCAACGGCAAACGCATCAGCGGTCAAAATACCACCGCCTTGAAGCAGGAGCTGAACATGCAGGAGGCCCGTTTTAACACCAGTATTGAATACGGCGATGAAGCCACCGTAAGCTATAGCTATTACTCGTTACGCCACCTGCCTTTTACGGTGCTGATGGATGTAACCGTTAAAGCCAAAAAAGACATCAACATCACCGGTTCCTCGGTGATGGAAGCACCCGATGCCCTGCGTGATGTACAGAATTATTACAATGAAATAGACCGCCCGCATGTGGTAATCTCCCTGCTTACCTCGGCGGCCAAAAGTCCCACGGGCAAACTGCTGATGTGCGCCTCCAACAGTTTTTTATTTCCCGAACAGCATGGACAGGAACCCCGTGTCATCCATGAAATGTGGGACAATAATATGCACCTGATGAAGTTCAGCCGCAAGCTGCGGGCTGGTGAAACATATACCTATTCGGTTGCGGGCTCTTCCATCACCTCCGCCCACCACGACGACCCGCTGAACGAAGCCGAGCGCCTGACCATCTATGCCAAACTAGAAGGCAGAGACAGGCTGCTGCAGTTTCACCGGCAGGCATGGCAGGAGCTGTGGAAAAGCGATATCCAGATTGAAGGCGACGCACAGGCGCAGCAGGATGTGCACAGCATGTTGTACCACCTGTATTCCTTTGCCCGCGAAGGTTCAGCCTTTTCGCTTTCACCCATGGGACTGAGTGGTCTTGGTTACAACGGCCACGTGTTCTGGGATACCGAACTGTGGATGTACCCCGCCCTGCTGGTGATGCAGCCACAAATTGCAAGAGGCCTGGTGGAATACCGGTTCAACCGCCTCGAAGCAGCCCGGAGAAATGCATTCAGCAAAGGATTTAAAGGCGCCATGTTTCCCTGGGAGAGCGCCGAAACCGGTGTTGAGGAAACACCCGTTTGGGCGCTGAGTGGCCCCTTCGAGCACCATATTACCGCCGATGTTGCCCATGCTGCCTGGAGTTATTACCTGGTTACCCAGGATAAAGCCTGGCTGCGCGATCGCGGCTGGCCAATATTAAAGGAAACTGCCGATTTCTGGGCAAGCCGGGTGGAGCGCAATGGACCGGGCAAGTACGAAATCAAAAACGTAGTGGCCGCCGACGAGTGGGCGGAGAACGTGGACAACAATGCATTTACCAATGCTGCTGCCAAAGCCAACCTGCAATATGCTGCCGAGGCCGCCCGGATCTTGGGCTTTCAGGCCAATACCGATTGGACGCAGGTGGCGGCCAACATTCCCATTTTGAAAATGGCCGATGGCGTAACGCAGGAACATGCCACCTATAAAGGCGAAGGCATCAAGCAGGCAGATGTAAACCTGCTGGCTTACCCGCTGAAAGAGATCACCGACCCGGCACAGGTCCGCCGTGACCTGGAATACTACGAAAAGCGGGTACCCAACGAGGGCACGCCCGCTATGACGCAGGCAGTGTTTACCCTGCTGTATGCCCGGTTGGGCAATGGCGCTAAAGCTTACGAGTGGTTCAAAGATGCCTACCTCCCCAACCTCAATGCACCCTTCCGGGTGATTGCGGAAACTAAGGGAGGCACTAATCCCTACTTTGCCACCGGCGCAGGCGGCATCCTGCAGTCGGTGATCATGGGCTTTGGGGGTGTGGACATAACCCCTGCAGGCATCAGGCAAATTAATACCGCATTGCCGCCCCATTGGAAGCAGGTAACGATCACGGGTGTTGGCCCGGACCGGAAAACTTTTACGAACAAGGCCAAATAGCTTAGGTAAAATCCCTGATCTTACTCAGCCTTCCCAGTTTCTGCTCCTGAATCTGTAAATTGCTTCTGATTGAAACGGTTGCTCTCCATATTGTTTGCCGGAATCCTCCTGTTTAGCCTTTGTGGCTACCGGGTGGTCATAGACCTGCTGCAAAGCCGGGCCGATCAAACCATGGTGACCGCCATTAATGAAGAAGCTTACCAGCAGGAGCAACTCATCTCCCTCAAAGTGCCGGTTTCCCTGCCGTATTACACCAACTCGGAACAGTTTCAGCACATCAGCGGTGCCGTTACCATTGAAGGAACGGTTTATCAATATGTAAAGCGGCGCATTTACAACGATTCCATCGAATACCTCTGCCTGCGCGATGTGGCCTCCACAAGGCTGCAAGGAGCAAGGGACCAGTTCTTCCAGCTTGCCTACGACCTGCAAACCCTTAAGGCAGGCAAGGCAAAACAACAAACGCCTGTAAAGCCGCTGATGCTCGAATATTGCCCCGGGCCGGTTTGGGAAACAATTTGTTTTACAAATAAACTGGCCATGCATGTGGGATATGCAAATTCCGCTATCAGCCCCGAACCCTTTCGTGCGCAACCCAGCCAGCCTCCGGAACAGGTAAGCAAATCATTGTATTGCTGAACCTTGTTCTTTCCACCAAATCAACCCTGTTATGAAACAAATTGTATGGTGCTGCCTGGTGGCAGTAAGCCTGTTTGCCTGTAAGCCAAAGGACTACACGAAATATACCCACGATCCTTTCCTGTATGCCAAAACCGTTAAGCAGCTCAATGATGTGGTGCTGCAAAACAACTTTTCACCCGTGGTGGCCTCCCGCAATTATGCGTATGCCAACATTGCGGCATACGAATGCATCGCTGCCGGCGACAGCAGCTATCGCACCCTGCATGGCCAGATCAGGCACCTGCCCCAGATGCCCCGCCCAGCTGCCGGCCAGCAGGTTGACTACCAACTGGCGGCACTGCTTTCTTTTGTAAAAGTGGGCAATGCGGTTACCTTTCCCGAAGGGGTGCTGATGGATTATTACGAGCAACTGAAGAATGGCGCCGACAGTGCCGGTATGTCTTCCGATATGCTGGATGCCACTGTTGCTTTTTCTGATACCATTTCTGCCACAATCATGCAATGGAGTAAAAAAGACCAGTATGCCCAAACCCGCAGCTCCGAAAAATTTACGGTGCTGAACGAAGATGGCCGCTGGGTACCTACGCCTCCCATGTATGCACAGGCAATGGAACCGCATTGGTGCGACATCAGGCCGCTGGTGCTGGATACCTGTACCCAGTTTATGCCGCCTGCGCCGCCCAAATTTGACCTCAGTAATAAAAACAGTGCGTTCTACAAAGACCTGATGGAGGTAAAAACTACGGTGGACTCGCTAAACGAAGAACAAAAGCATATTGCTGAATTCTTCGACGACAATCCATTCAAGATGAATGTGCAGGGACACGTAATGTTTGCCACCAAGAAGTTTTCGCCTCCGGGTCACTGGATGAACATAGTGGGCATTGCCGCCAAAAAAGCAGGTGCCGATTTCAACACTACTGTTGCGGCCTACACCCAAACTTCCATTGCGCTTTTTGATGGTTTTATTTCCTGCTGGAAGGCCAAGTTTTCATCCAACACAGTTCGGCCCGAGACCGTGATCAATAAAAACATCGACCCAGAGTGGCGTCCCTTTATCCAGACACCGCCCTTCCCTTCCTATATCAGTGGTCACTCTGTAATCTCCGCGGCATCAGCTGAAGTGATGACGCATTTTTTCGGCGAGCCTTTTCAGTATACCGATACTTCGCTGGTAGAATTTGGGATTAAGGAGCGCAGTTTTAAATCATTCCGGCAGGCAGCCGATGAGGCTTCCATGTCACGGTTGTACGGCGGCATTCATTACCGCTGCGACCTGGAAGAAGGCCAGAAAGTAGGTTATCAACTGGGTAAGTATGTAGTAACTAAATTGGAACTGAAACGCAAAAGCAGTAGCGCTGTTCAGGCAACCCAACCTGTTGCTGCCAGGTAATAATTTCTTTACACCAACAAAAAAGCACCAGGAAACCGGTGCTTTTTTGTTGGTGTTGATAAAATGGTTTTATGCTTCGAAAATGCCTGCACTCAGGTGCCTGAATGCTTCCATGGCTCCCATATAGGTACAGGTGCGGGCGCCAGCCTTGTTGGCATTGGCTACAAGAACCTGCCATTGGTCAAAACCAAGATTGTTGCGTGCATTTTTATCCAAAGTGCTCAACTGGTACAGCAAAGCCCCTACAAATGCATCGCCGGCACCAGTGGTATCAACAGGTGCCACCCTAATGGATGGAACGGTAATAACGTCCTGGCCTAATCGAAATATCGTTCCCTCGCTGCCAATGGTGATAGCGAAGGCTGCCTTCGATAATTCCTGCAATTGCACGACAGCTTCTTCAATTTTGGATGCGCCGGTTAATAACAAGGCTTCCTCATCGCTTACTTTATAAAAATCACACTGCCGGATAAAATCAATAGAATGTGCTACAAAGGGGGCTGTATCTCCCGGAAACAACAACTTGCGGAAGTTGGGATCAAAAGAGATAAAAGAACCCGCAGCCTTTGCCTGCGCCAATGCATAGCGGTAGGATTCCTGCAGGGGTCCGGGCAGGAAACCGGTAGCAGATCCAAAATGGACAATGGCATAATCTGAAAAATCAAGCCCTTGCAGGTCCGCGACTGAAAGCTGTCCATCAGCGCCGCGGTTGAATACAAAATCCCTTTCTCCATTGCCCAGCAGCGACACAAAGGCAAAGGTGGTAAAGCGTTCCGGGTCCCGGAGCACCAACCGGGTGTCCACCTGAAAGCCTTCCATCACATCCACCAATTTTTGCCCGAAGGGATCCTGCCCTACTTTGGCAACAAGGCTTACCTGCCCACCCAGTGCGCCAATAGCAGCCGCAACATTGGTAGGTGCACCACCGGGTTTGCTCAAAAATTGCTCCCCCTGCGACAACGGCGTATCGCGGTCGGTACAAATCATATCAATCAGGGCTTCACCAATGCAGAGGATCTTGTTCATGAGGAGCAACAGTTGAAGCCAAAGATAGGCGGCAAAGCCAATCGGGGCAGGCGCTCGTTTTTCTGTCCCCATAAAAAAGCCGGTGAAGGACCTCTTCACCGGCAAATACAATATGATGCGGCACTTTATTTTGCCAAAAAATAAAACGGAATGCGGGCCTGAACGCCTTTTGTCCAGCTGCGGATCTGCACCAATTGCTTGAATACTTCGTAGTTCTCCTGCCCTACCTGCTCACGGATCTGGATGCCGGGCTGGTCGTTGGTGGCCTTATTCAGGAGGCGGTTGAACCAGTCGCCCTGTTCCGGGTATTCACGGAGGCGGTAGTTGTTTGTTTTAGCCATACGGGCAGCACAATCAATGGCGTCCTGCAGCCCGCCTAACTTGTCAACAAGACCCAGCCGGAGGGCATCCTCGCCGCTCCAAACACGTCCCTGAGCTATGCTGTCTACATAAGTAATGCTGCGTTTGCGGCCGGTGGCTACCCTTTGTTTAAACCGGTCATATATCTGGTCCACACCCGATTGGATGATTTGTTTTTCTGTGGTATTTAAAGGCTTGTACACGCCGCCTGCATCGGCAAACTCCGCGGTCTTCACGCCATCGAAGGTGATGCCCAGCTTATTGTTGAAAAAGCCCTGCATATTTGGAATGAGTGTAAATACCCCGATGGAACCGGTAATGGTATTGGGATGTGCAAAGATGCTGTCTGCACCGGCAGCCATGTAATACCCACCCGAAGCGGCAACATCACCAAAGCTCATCACCACGGGTTTGTCTTTTTTCGCAAGTTCCAGTTCGCGCCACATCAGTTCGCTGGCAAGGGCACTGCCGCCGCCGCTGTTTACCCGTACCACGATGGCTTTGATGGTGCGGTCCTGCCGAACCTTGCGAACAAGGGCCGCAAAACGGTCACCTCCGATATTGTCGTCTGTACCGTTGCCATCCACAATATCGCCCTGGGCATATACCACGGCAATCCGGTCTTTGCCCGATACGCGGAAGTCCGCTGCATCGGCATACTTCGACATTTCCAGCAAGTTAAGCTGTTCATTTTCTTTTGCCTTCAGCAGGCGCTTCCATTCCTGGCGCACCTCATCGTCGTACTTCAGCCCGTCCACCAATTTGAAGGTGAGGGCATCTTCAGGTCTCTGTATGGCGGCAATGGTAGCCAGTTTGTGCAGGGATGCGGTATCAATGTTCCTGGATTTGGACACAGAACGCAGGAAATGCTGGTACAGGTCGCCCAGCCACTCCACCGTTTGCACCTTGTTCTCAGGCGTCATTTGCGTGGTACGGAATGGCTCGGTAGCACTTTTAAATTTACCTGCATAAAAAATCTGCGGCTCTATCTGCAAACGGTCCAGCAGGTTTTTGAAAAAAACAAAATCAATATTGTAACCCGACCAATCAAGTCCGCCTGCCGGGTTGATGTAAACTTTGTTGGCCGTGCTGGCTACAAAATAAGCGCCCTGGCTCATCACATCGGCATAGGCCAGTACAGGCTTGCCCGAGGTTTTGAAATCCAACAGGGCATTGCGCAGTTCGTTGCTGGAGGCAAAGGAATTAGCATTGCCGTTGGCGCGGATATGAATACCGGAAACCTTGGCATCGGTCTTTGCGGTCTTAATCAGGCGCACCACATCAAACAGGCCGGGCGCCGACGACTGGCTGGAAGTAAGGTCTGCCAACGGGTTTTCTCTTTCCTGTTCGTTAAAGGGTTGAGACAGATCCAACACCAGCACCGAAGCTTTTTCGATCTCTGGTTTTTCCTTGGAACTGAAAGCTGCAACAATGCCAAAGAAGAGGAATACGGACAGCAGGGTAAAAACAAATAGGGCTAATAGGGAAGCGAAGAATATCTTGAAAAACTGGGCCATGCGCCAAATTAAGTGTTGTACGCAAATTCTTCAAGATATTTGAACCTTTGATGCACCAAAGGATGAACAGGGCCTATTTGCTGATAGGCGGAAATATGGGCAACCGCGAAGCACTGCTGCACACAGCAGCAAGTGCAATAGCTACTCGTTGCGGCATTATCTGCCGGCAATCGGCAGTATATGAAACAGAAGCCTGGGGAAAGGAAGACCAACCCGCTTTTTTAAACCAGGTATTGGAACTGGATACCGGCCTGGAGCCTGAAGCGCTGCTGGCTGCCGTGCTCCATATTGAACAGGATATGGGCAGGGAAAGGCTGGAGCAGTATGGGCCCCGGTTGATGGATATTGATATCCTTTTGTACAACGATGCAATAGTACACACGCCCACCCTTACCATTCCGCACCCCCACATGGCAGCACGCCGGTTTGTGCTGGTGCCCCTTGCACAACTGGTTCCGGGGCTGGTACATCCCATACACCATATTTCCATACAACAGATGCTGGAACAATGCACGGATCCTTTGCATGTGTATAAATGGTAAATAGTGCGGCTTCCGGTGCGGAGCTATTTACCGTAGTTTTGCCGCCGTTGTTTAAGCCACTGTAGATGAAGTACAATTTTATCACCATTGAAGGCAATATCGGAGCGGGAAAAACCACCCTCGCCAACCTGCTGGCAAAGCATTTTGATGCACGCCTGATACTGGAGGAATTTGCCGACAATCCATTCCTGCCCAAATTTTACGAGAACCCCGGGCAGTATGCCTTTCCACTGGAGTTGTTCTTCATGGCCGAGCGCTTCAAACAACTGAAAGACCTCATTCAGCAGAAAGACATGTTTCAGCAGGTTACCATTTCGGATTACCTGTTTACCAAATGCCTGTTATTTGCCAAGGTTAATTTACCTGGAGATGAATACCGCTTGTACCAGCGGCTTTTCGAGATCATCCATCAGCAACTGGTGCAGCCCGATATACTCATTTACCTGCATGCACCAGTGAACAAGCTCCAGGAGAATATCAAGAAAAGAGCAAGGCCTTATGAACAAAAAATTCCAGACAATTACCTGCAGAATATACAGGATACCTATACGCGGTATATCAAGCAGCACCCGGTAAAAACCCTGGTGGTGGATGCCTCCAATGCCGATTTCCTCTACAATCCTTTGCACATGCAAACCATCATTGATGCGCTGGATAAAGATTATGAAGACGGCCAGCATTACCTGCAACTGCCTTAATTGAAGC
>NZ_MTFE01000010.1:2809963-2849729 GCF_001953305.1 Cnuella takakiae | reverse complement strand
AACAGGCCCGTTCACTTGAACGGGCCTGTTTGTTTATGATGGGGACTTCATTTATAGCTTGCCAAAAATGCTGATACCATGTACAAAATGGTAACCGGCACTTTCGGTAACGGCAACACGGTATTGCGACTGAAGGGTAATAGCGGCTTCATCGGTGATCTGGAACCTGAAGCCTGCACCCAAAGGCAGGATGGCGCCATAATAACCCTGCGTTACCGTAACACCTACGCCACCACTAACAAAAGGGTTCATAAAGAATCCTTCGGGCAGCAGTTTGGCTTGCACTGATGCATCGGCAACAACAAAGCTGCTGCTGCGTGCCGTGTTTGGACTTTGTTGCAGGTACACCCTTCCGGATGCATAAGAAAAGGAAGCCGCAAAGTCAAGGCGGGGCTGTATGCCTTTAACATAGGAAATAGAAACACCCGGAGCCATGTCATCTATTTTTGCGCCTTGTTTACTATTGATGATGGAGGAAAGAGAATTCTGGCGGATGCGGGAAGCGGTGGTAAAATCAAAAAGGGAAATACCAAAGCCAAAATTTGCGGGCCTGATGGAAGGGGCTGCAGTTGTAGTTTCCTGGGCTTTTACCTGAAAAAAGCTGCCCAGCAGACAGCAAAACAATAAAAGGGAAGATTTCATTTGCGTGGTGTGTTGGTTGTTGGGATCATGTGAACCTGACGCAAATATCGAAAAAAGATTAATTGTCGGCGGGAGACTTTCTGCCCAGCACTTCTACCTTCACACGGGTAAGTCCTGCATTCGCATAACCTAAAATCTTGGCAGCAGTACCGCTCAGGTCTACCAGACGGTTCATTTTAGGGTGTAACCGATCGTTGGTACGCACCACTACCACTTTCTGGTTTTTAAGGTTGGTGACCCTTATCCAGGTGCCAAGGGGTAACACATTGCAAGCTGCCGTTAGGTTGCCCGGATCATACACATCGCCATTAGCGGTTTTACGACCCTTAAACTTTTCGGCATAGTAAGATGCCATACCGAAGAATGTTTTTATTTCAGGCATTGCTGATGCTGCAGGCTCTTGTGCCTGCACACGCGTGACCAGCACCAGCAGCACCATCAAAAAGAACCTAAAAAATGTCTTCATACGATTGGGGTTAATTTGCGTTGAACAAATTCCTTCCTCACTCAGTCTTCCGCTCTTTATTACCCTGCTCCGGCAATATTTACCATATCCTCCTGCCGGAGGTTCGTCTCGTTGAAAGGGTGCAAACTTAAGCCCTTATGCCCAGCCAGCCAGCTTTTAGGTGTTAAAATAACCCACCGGCGTAAACCAGGGGCTCCTTTTAAACCCGCTTACCTAAGCTAAGACCATTTCATGGCTACAGGAAATAATCTGCACATTAAGACAAAGCGGTATGCAAAAACCCTTATCATTTTCCTTTAGTGTAGCGTATGCCATTGGCAGTTATATACTGTTAACCGCAGTCCGCAACACTATTCATTCAACACTTAACTTACACACATGAACAAGGGCAGTGTTGGCTTTATATGTGGTGCACTCTTAACAATAATCGCACCATTTTTAACCTTTGCACAAGGCACAAAGCTGCTGGTTGTGGATAAATACAAAGTTTATAAGCGCATGGTACTGGCTGATAGTGTGGGTAAGATGGTGCCGATTGGAACTTATGATGGTATCATGTACCAACCAGTTTATGCTGGCAACAATAATTTTACTGGGCAAAGGCTGTATCCCAAACACCATAATACTTACCTGCGTATGCCTGCAGCAAAGGCATTGCTGGCAATTGCTGCAACCTTAAAGCAACAGGGTTACGGCATTATTATTTGGGATGCATACCGGCCTTACACCATAAGTAAAAAGATGTGGGGCTTGGTACCAGATGAACGTTATGTAGCCAACCCTGCAAAAGGATCAGGGCACAACAGGGGTATTGCGGTAGACCTAACGCTTTATATTCTCGATACAGGGCAGGAATTAGACATGGGCACCGGTTTCGATAATTTTACAGACAGTGCCCATCATGGGTTTAAAGGGCTGAATGCGCAGCAGCAGGCCAACAGGAACTTATTGAAAAAAGCCATGGAGGAACATGGCTTTACATCATTAGCAACAGAGTGGTGGCACTATAGCTGGTCTGGTAAAACTTTTCCAGTACTGGATCTTTCCTTTGGTCAGCTGGCTAAACTGACGGATTGATACTTTGCCGTTTTGTCATCAGCAGTAATATCGCCATTTGTTCTTATCTGCAGTTGCACCTGCGTGATCCATTCGGCACAACCTTTTTGAAACAGGTGCTCCTGTACATCATGAATTACTTGCATCACTTCCTTGTAGGTGCCTTCGAGCACGGTTTGAAATGCACTCACTTCATGCTTGATGCCTGAAGCCTGGATGATGGTAATGGCTTCATCAACCCATTCATAAGGATGCCGGTCTTGTGCAAGCGGTACGATCTGGATGGATGCGTTAACGATATAGTTGTGCATGTATTGAATTTTGAATAATAGCGTAATTGAAAAGTAATCAAAAACAATGGCAGGCAATCACGTAAACCGTTGATACAGTTTACACGCCTTGCCGGCAAATGAATAACCCACGGTTAAAACCGTGGGTTAATAGGGATTCAAATCATTCAAAACAAAATTCATAAACGACACAGTGGGCTGTAATGACTTCCGCCGCGGCGGATCAGCATCCTTTTCTATATTCTGTCACATGCCTCAGTATCAGAGGAGGTGCCGAAACAAGTTCGGCATGACAGTCTCAAATAGTGGCAATATTTTCTGCCACTGTTTTTTGCGTTGGTATGAGATCATTGAATTGAAAATGATTTTTCCTATTGAACAACCCTAGGCCGAACACCTTCCAGCAACATCAGGTCGGCCATGGCCATGGCAGCAACAGCTTCCAATACAGGCGGTACACGCAGCGCAATACAAAGATCATGACGGCCCTTGATGGAAAACTTCTCCACTTCACCAGTTTCCCAGTTCAAGGATTCCTGTTCTTTAGGTGTAGAAGATGTGGGCTTTATAGCAACCCGGAAAACCAGTTTATTGCCATTGCTGATGCCACCCACTACCCCCCCTGCATTATTGCTTTCGGTATGACCTTCCATATCCAGCAAAGTATCGTTGTGCGACACACCAAACATCTTGGCTGCCAGGAAGCCCGCACCAAATTCGATGCCTTTTACCGCAGGTATGGCAAAGGCTGCATGTGCAATCACTGATTCAACAGAATCAAAGAAAGGCTCACCAAGTCCGATAGGCAGCCCGCTTACCACGCATTCAACAATACCACCAACAGAATCTTTTGCATCAATAGCTTTCTGCAGCCCTTTCTCCAGGTCCTGCTCACCACCTATTTCGAGGATGGAAGCTTTTACATCAACAGCACCCAGCACCTTTTTTGCCACCACACCTGCGGCAACCAGGCATACTGTAAGCCGGCCACTAAAGTGACCGCCACCGCGAAAATCTTCATAGCCGCCAAATTTTTTGCTGGCAACAAAGTCGGCATGACCGGGACGTGGAAAAGACCGTTGCTTTTCGTAATCGCCAGAGCGAGTATTATTGTTTTCAAACAAGACGGTTAGCGGAGCGCCAGTGGTTTTACCCTTGAACACACCACTTTGAAAAATGGGCAGGTCGGCTTCCTGGCGGGGTGTAGTGCCTTTTTGCGTACCGCCCTTGCGGCGTTCAATATCGGTGGTAAAATCTTCAGGAGCGAGATCGATACCGGCAGGGCAACCATCGATGATAATGCCTACCGCAGGTCCATGCGATTCTCCAAATATGCTTACGCGAAAAAGTCGGCCGAAAGAGTTCATAGATTATTTTTTAAAAACCACAAAGACGCAAAAGAAAAAAGGAGCACTAAGCTGGATTTAAAAGACTTGCTATATAATGAGCGCATGTCATAAACAAACTTTTCCTCTTTGTGTACCCTTCTTTACTTCGTTTCTTAGTGGTTCAAAACAGCATCTGTTGTTGTTACGCTTGCACCCAATTGCGCGATATGGCTCCAGAACTGGGGATAGGATTTATTAACCGCTTCGGCACCGCTGATGGTCATGGTGCCTTCGCCCTTGAGCGCTGCAACAGCAGCTGCCATGGCTATACGGTGATCGTTATGCGAAGAAACTTCGGTGTTGGTAATGCCTGTACCACCTTTAATGATCATCAGGTCGTCCTGCAAATTGATCTCGATACCCATTTTACCAAACTCTTCCTGCAAAGTGAGCGCCCGGTTGCTTTCTTTATGCGTAAGGCGCGTAGTGCCCTGTATCACTGTAGTGCCTTCGCAATAAGAAGCAAGGGCAACCAATGGCGGAAACAGGTCGGGGCAGTCGGTAGCATCAAACTGGAATGCTTTGAGTTTGGATTGGCGGATATGGATTTGGTCCACTTCCACGCTCATCAAAGCACTGGCACTCATCAGGGCCTGCATCACGGCTTTGTCGGCCTGTGCAGATTGCAGGTCCAGTCCTTTTACCACCACATCACCTGCAATGGCGGCACCTACCAACAGGAAAGCGCCACCGCTCCAGTCGCCTTCAACGGTATAGTCGATCTTTTCCGCAGGCGCAGTAGCTGCAAGCGGCGGAAAATAAAAAGTTTCATAGTTGCGGTTTTCCGGTACGGGTAAACCAAATGATTTCAGCACTTCCAAAGTCAGGTCGACATAAGGACGGCTATTGAGGTTGGTAACATGGATGCCTACATCAGATGCACCGGCAGCGGCATAGGCAAAGAGCAAACCGGTGAGGTATTGCGAAGACAGCGAACCATCTACGGTAATGTTGCGGGGTTGCAAAGGACCGGTGATCTCCAGCGGCAGGTAACCTTCCCTGCTATTGATCTCCACTTCCAGTTGAGGCAGCACTTCATCGAAGAAGTTCATGGGTCTTTTTGCAAGACTGCCGGAACCAACAACCGATATTTTGCGGGAAGCCAATGCGGCAACAGAAGTAAACATGCGAATGGAAAGACCGCTTTCGTGGCAGTCGATGGTGTCGGCAACAGGAGCCACACCGCCGCTTTCCACTACAATTGTTTCACCTGCTTGTTGTACCGTTGCACCCAGTTGCTGGATGATATTGAGTGCCGCTTTGTCATCGTTGGAAACACCGGGATTGTGCAGTACCGAAATGCCTTTGCGCACCAGTGCGGCCGCGCAGGCACGCTGCATGGCGCTCTTGGATGCAGGCGCGGTGATGGTGCCTTTTATGCTGGAGGGTTGAACCGTTGCAATCATCAGAGATAGTTGTAAATAGTTTGAAGCGGGATTTTTTCTACCAGTGCCTTGCCTACTTTACTGAGCAAAACAAAATTCATATGGTCGCCGTCCTTCTTCTTGTCGCTGGTGAGCAGCTCGAAGGTTTGCTGACGGTCGAAAATAATTTCAGTAGGTAATCCATACTGCTGGATCAGTTGCTGAAGGCGTACAAAACCATTGAATCCAAGCAGCTCTTCGGAAAGATGGGCGGCGAAGCTCATACCGATGCTCACGGCATGACCATGTGGCAGGTTGTAAGGCGTTTCGATGGCATGGGCCAAAGTATGACCAAAGTTGAGCAGGCGGCGTTCGCCTTTTTCAAATTCGTCTTCCTGCACCACTTTTGATTTGATCAGGGCATTGCGGCGGATGAGTGCTTCCAACGCAGCCTTGTTCTTTTGAAAATGCTTGAGACTGGCAGCTTCAAGCTGCCGGAACATTGATACATCCTTAATAGCTGCGTGCTTGATGATTTCTGCAAAACCATTGCGCCACTCGCCATCAGGTAAGGTCTTGAGCAGGGATGCGTCGTACAACAGGAAACGCGGTTGGTTGATGGTACCCACCATGTTCTTGTAAGCACCTACATCAATACCATTCTTGCCACCAATTGATGCATCCACCATGGCCAATAAGGTGGTAGGCACAAAGCCAAAACCAATGCCGCGCATAAATACGGAAGCAATGTATCCGGTGAGGTCAGTAATAACACCGCCGCCCACACCCACCAGGAAACTCTGGCGGTCGGCCTTGAGGGCGATCAGTTGCTCGATGACAGCGTCTACTGTTGCCTGCACCTTGTACTGCTCGCCTGGCTTAAGTACAATGGTCTGGAAACCCTTGAACTTCTTTTGATGCAGATCAAAAAGGTGCTGGTCGGTAATGATGATGGTCTTCTTCTGTGGTACTATTTCCTTCAGCTGGCTGATGGAGGCTTCAAAGAAGTAAGAAACCTTTTGCCTGCTGAACTGGATCTTCTTTTCGGGCATTGAGGGGCGTTAGTATATAAAAGAGGTTTAAAATAAGCTGTTAGCTATTAGCTATTAGCTGTTAGCAGGGAGAAGCTAACAGCTAATAGCCAAAAGCCAAGAGCTATTCTAAAAAACAAACCTACAAACCTGCAAACTGAACCTAGGAGTTCAGCACCTTGGTCTGGTGGTTGATGCTCTCCAGGTGTACCGCGTCGAAATAGCGGGTGATGAAGTCGGCGCTCAGGCCCAGCTTCTCGCCCTTGGCGGTGGCACGCTGCAGGATCTCGTTCCAGCGGTTGGTTTGCAATACGGTGATGTTGTTCTCTTTTTTATAAGTACCGATCTTCTCGGCCACTTTCATGCGCTGGCTGAGGATCTGCATCAGCTCGTCATCCAGGTGGTCGATCTGGGCACGCAATTTTTCGAGGGCAGCGTGGTATTCTTCCGAAGCCACGTCCTCACGGCGCCAGGTAATGCTATCCAGCATTTCAGCAAGACGCTCGGGGGTTACCTGTTGTTTGGCATCGCTCCATGCATTATCCGGGTCGATATGGCTTTCGATGATCAGGCCGTCGAAGTCGAGGTCAATGGCTTTCTGGGCAACGTCCTGCAGGATGTCGCGACGACCGCAAATATGCGAAGGGTCGTTGATGATGAGCAGCTCGGGGTTGCGGCGCTTCATCTCGATGGCCAGGTGCCACATGGGGGCATTGCGGTATTCGCTGTTGCCGTAGGAAGAGAAGCCACGGTGGATCAGTCCAATGTCTTTAATACCGGCTTTAGCCACACGCTCAACGGCACCGATCCACAGCTCGAGGTCAGGGTTGATGGGGTTTTTAATCAGCACGGGCACCTTGGCTCCTTTTAGCGCATCGGCCACTTCCTGCACGCTGAAGGGGTTTACGGTAGTGCGGGCACCAATCCAAAGGATGTCCACATCAAAATGAAGAGCGTCTTCCACCTGCTTGGCGGTAGCCACTTCCACTGCGGTGAGCAGGCCGGTAGCCTTTTTGGCGGCTTGCAGCCAGGGCAGACCCTTTGTGCCAATGCCTTCGAAAGAACCGGGACGGGTGCGGGGTTTCCAGATACCGGAGCGGAGCACGTCTACCTTGCCGGTAGCAGCCAGGCGGGTGGCGGTGGCCAATACCTGCTCTTCGGTTTCTGCGCTGCAGGGTCCCGAGATGATCAGGGGACGCTTTTTCCAAACCTCCTCAACGGAGCGGGTTTGCGGGGCGGTTGCTGTTTGCATGTTTGTAGGTTTATAAGTTGTTGAGCAAGCTTTTGGCCTTTAGCTGTTGGCTGTTGGCTTTTCTTAGCTAACAGCCAACAGCTAATAGCTGACAGCTTACTTTAAAATTCTTTTTATTTTGTTCGCATTGGCCATCAATTCGGCCAGGTACTCAATATTCTCTTTTTCGAGGCATGCTTTGAACTTGCGCAGCTGGCTGATATGCTCGTTGAGCACGTCCAAAACATTCTCCCGGTTTTCCATAAAGATGCTGGCCCATGTTTCGGGGTTGCTTTTTGCCAGGCGCACCGTGGAGGCAAAACCAGCAGAAGCCAACTCGAAAATTGCGTCCTCTTCCCGCTCTTTTTCCAGCACCGTATTGGCGAGGGCAAAAGAGGTGATATGCGAAATATGGCTGACATAGGCCACGTGCACATCGTGGGCTGCGGCATCCATATACACTAGGTGCATGCCCAAGGTCGTGTAAAGATCTTCCACCAGTGTTACCGCATCTTTATCCGATTCTTCGCGGTTGCAGATCACGGTAGCGCGGCCTGCAAAAGCGTCTTTTACGGCTGCTTCGGGACCGCTGTACTCTGTACCCCACATCGGATGAGAGGCTACAAAACGGCTGCGTTTGGGATGGCTGGCAATCACTTCCAGCATGGCGGCCTTTGTTGAGCCCACATCCATCACCACCTGCCTGTCCACCAGATCAAGCACCCGGGGTAGCAACCCTGAAATGGCATGTACCGGTACAGCCAAAATCACCAAATCACTTTCCTGTACTGCTTGCTCGAGGCTATTTATGTCATCTACCAAACCCAACTCCAGGGCCTTGGTGGTATGGGTTACATTGTTGTCTACACCGATCGCTTTTTCAATCAGTCCCTTTTCTTTTAAAGCCAGGGCCATCGAACCACCGATCAATCCAATGCCAATTACTGCCGCTTTCATACTGCCACGCTCCTGCTTTCTTTGATGCGCTGTATGGCCGCATCCAGTTTATCAATGGGGCTGCACAGGCTGACCCGGATAAAACCATTGCCTGCACTGCCAAAGATGCCGCCGGGGGTAATGAACACACGGGCACCTTCCAGCACTTCATCGCTGAGCGCAAAGCCGTCGGCATAGCCTTCGGGTATTTGTGCCCAAAGAAACATCCCTACCTGTTCTTTGGAGTAGGTACATCCCAGCAGGTCAAGGAGTTCAAAGGCTTTAACCCTGCGTTCGCGGTAGTGCTGGTTCACCGAATCGTACCAGCTTGCATCGAGGCTCAGCGCTTTGGCTGCCGCCAGTTGCAGTGGCAGGAACATGCCGCTGTCCATGTTGCTCTTGAAGCGCAACACTTCATTGATCCGATCAGCTGCTCCCATCAGGAAACCTACCCGCCAGCCCGCCATATTCTGCGACTTGGAAAGCGAGTTCAGTTCCAGTACCACATCCTTTGCTCCTTCAATAGCCAGCATGCTTGCAGGCTGGTCGTTGAGGATAAAGCTGTACGGGTTGTCGTGGCAGATGAGGATATTATGTTTTTTGCCAAAAGCGATGAGTTGGGCAAACAGTTCCGGTGTACCCAATGTACCGGTGGGCATGTGCGGGTAGTTTACCCACATCAGCTTAACAGCCCCTCCCCGTCCCTCCCCGGTGGGGAGGGAGTTGGAAGCACCCTGCTGCTTATTTATTGCCTGGACCTGTTGTTCCAAAGCCTCGAAGTCGGGGAAATAGTTGTTTTCGGCTTTGAGCTCGTACTCCAGGCATTTGCCGCCAGCCAATTGCACCACGCTGCGGTAAGTGGGATAACCAGGGTTGGGAATAAGGGCATAATCCCCTTCGTTAAGGTAGGTCATGCAGATGTGCATGATGCCTTCCTTGGAGCCGATCAGGGGCAGTACCTCTTTGGCGGGGTCGAGGGTAACACCGTACCAGGTAGCATACCAGTCGGCAGCAGCCTTGCGCAATACAGGCGAACCGATATAGCTCTGGTAGGCATGGGTGTTGGGTTTGGCGGCTTCTTCCTGCAACACGCGGATCACATCGGGATGCGGTGGCAGGTCGGGGCTGCCGATGCCCAGGTTAAGTACCGGGTTGCCGGTCTTGTTCAGTTCTTCAATCTGCTTCAGCTTTTGCGAAAAATAATATTCGCCGATGCCATTCAACCTATTGGCTACTGCTATCTGCATGGTCGTATTCCGTTAAATGGTTTTTCCTTTTTTGTAAACACCGTACACATCCAAGGCTGCGGTTAGCGGCCTGATTTCATCCAGTGCCTGCTCCAGCTGTCCTGCCGATTCAAACTCCAGGTCCGCATGGAAGGCATAACGCCATTCGGTGCCGGGTATGGGGAAGCTTTGCAGCTTGCTCAGGTTAATGCCTTGTCCGGCAATGGCCGTGAGCACCCGGGCCAGGCTACCCTGCGAGTGGTCGGTATGAAAATGAATGGAGGCCTTGTCTGACTCGATCACCGGAAGGGCCATGTCTTCGCGCTGCACCACCAGGAAGCGGGTATAGTTCTTCTTCATGGTGTGGATATTGGGCGCAATCATGTCCAGGTCGAACAGGTCGGCTGCCAGTTTGGAGGCAATGGCCGCAATATGCTTGCTGCGGGTTTTGGCAATATGCTTGGCACTGAGTGCGGTATCTTCCGTTTCCACCAGTTTCCAATGGTACTTGTCCAGGTAATCGAGACACTGCTGGATGGCCATGGGATGCGAATGCACTTCGCGGATATCCTCCAGCTGCACGCCGCGGTTTACCAGCAGGTTTTGCTTGATGGTGAGGTAGATCTCCCCTACCACTTTGAGCCCGCTCTTTTGCAGCAGGTTGTAGTTGGGCAAAATGCTGCCGGCAATGGAATTTTCAATGGCCATTACGCCACCGGTGCTTTCCTTTTTGTTGCCGGCAATCTTTACCACTTCGCGGAAGGTGGCGCAGGGAATCACTTCAACGTCTTTTCCGAAAAACTGTTGCGCAGCCACCTGGTGGAAACTGCCTTCGAAACCCTGGATTGATACCCTGTTCATCATCTTGCTATGTGGCTTTGTGCCTAAAAAAAATCCCGGCCTATGTTAGGCCGGGATTCTATGTTGTTCTTTTTATTTCTTGTGGTTTAGTTAGAACAAAAGCTTCCCGGCCTCTTTGCTAAAGAAGCTAAAATAAAACCAGTAATAAGCTTTCGTCAATAACATGGCTTCGAAATTAAAGGACGTTCAATAAACCACCAAAATTTTTATAGGAAAATTTAGAAGATGAGTGAGGAGTGATGAGTGATGAGTGATGAGTTAAGAGTACTAAGTTGAAAGTTCAATGTTGGGAAAGCTGAATATGACTTTGAACTTTAGACTTCCAACATCACTACAGAATGAGGAGGGTTGCGCGTACTTTATGGTTGTCATGCCGGACTTGCTTCGGCACCCCCTACTTCATTCGTAAACTCCGAGAACGAAAGTAGATGCCGCAACAAGTTCGGCATGACATACCCTGTAGTTTCAGTGATAATTTTCATTATACAACTAACTATGAGGACAAAAGGTGGCACTAACCACTTTACTTGCTGCTTACAAAAAAGCAAAGCCGGACACTAGGCCCGGCTTTGAACAAAAAACTATAAACTAAAAACCTCAAACTATTTTCTCCTTGGAGGCGCAGAATCAGCGGGGTTCATACGAATCTTACGACCATGGAAGTTTTTACCATCAATGCTGCGGATCATCTGATCGGCGGCTTTGGGGTCTACTTCTACCCAGCTGTTCATTTCTTTCATATCAATGCGGCCGAGGGCATCCTTGCGGAGGTCGCTCAGGTCGAGGATAAACTGGAGGAAAGAGGCTTTGAAAAAGCCATCCTTGGTACCCAGGTTTACAAAAAGGCGGGTATAGTTGCCACTGCCACCAAACTGCTTGCGTTCTCGGGGAGCACCACCATCTTCGCCACGGCGGCGGTCAACGGAAATGCCTTCTCTCCTGTCGCGCGGATCGCGGCTGCGGATGTTAAGGTCTTCAGAGTTTTCATAGTACTTCAGGAAGCGGTCAAACTCCTGTGCAGCTACCATTTTCAGTACATCCTCTTTGCTTACATCAGCAAACTTTTCGATCAGCAGGGGCAGGTAGGTTTCATAATCGCCATGGCTGATATCGGTAGCCAGCAGGCGGTCCATAAAGTGGTTGAACTGCTTGCGGCAAACATCCTTACCATTGGGAATTTCCAGCTTGTGCATGGGCACCTGTATGATGCGCTCAATTTGCTTCAGGCGGAAAGATTCGCGCTGGTGGATGATGCTCATGCAGATACCCGTCTTACCGGCACGGCCGGTACGGCCACTGCGGTGGGTGTACACTTCCACATCGTCGGGCAGCTCGTAGTTGATTACGTGGGTGATGCCCGAAACGTCGATACCACGTGCGGCCACATCCGTAGCGATGAGCAGCTGCAGGGTTTTGTCGCGAAACTTGTTCATCACCTTGGTGCGCTGCTCCTGGCTCAGGTCGCCATGCAGGGCTTCAATATCATATCCCTCGCGGGTCAGCTTCTCGGCAATATCCTGCGCATCCAATTTGGTGCGGGTAAAGATGATACCATACATACCGGGATTGAAGTCGATCAAACGCTTCAGGGTTTCGTAGCGGTGCATGGCCTGGGTAATAAAGTACTGGTGGTCGATGCTCTTGTTGGCAGCGTTTACCTTACCTACGGTTACTTCAGCGGGGTTGTCCATATAGCGCTTGCTCACCTGGCGGATGGCCGGCGGCATGGTAGCAGAAAACAACCAGGTGCTGTCGCGCTCAGGCGTGTTTTTGAGGATGGCCTCGATATCTTCCTGGAAGCCCATGTTCAACATCTCATCGGCTTCGTCCAGTACAACATATTTAATTTGCTCGAGGTTGATGGCCTTCCGCTCAATCAGGTCAATAAGGCGGCCGGGTGTGGCCACTACGATCTGTACGCCACGGCGCAGGTCGCGGATCTGCATCGAAATAGAAGATCCACCATATACCGCAACTACATGCATAGCAGGCTGGTACTTCTTAAATAGTTCCAGTTCTTTTACAATCTGGAGGCAGAGTTCGCGGGTGGGGCAAATCACCAGGGCCTGCGGGTAACGCTGGTCGGCCTGGATGAGTTGCAGCAGGGGCAAACCAAAGGCCGCGGTTTTACCCGTGCCGGTTTGTGCAAGGCCAATAAAATCTTTGGTACCGGAAAGCAGAACAGGAACGGCCTGTTCTTGTATAGGGGTAGGGTTGATGTATCCGAGTTCAGTTACTGCCCGAAGCAGCTCTTCGCTTAATCCAAGCGATTCAAAAGTTGTCATTACGAAATTTTGCGCAAAGGTAACACCCGTGAGGGGGTTACAAATCAGGTGGGATAAAAATAAAAGTCTCCCCGGGAACGGGGAGACGCACTAAAGAATGCTTGCCATAAAATATCATGACCTCAAAATAGAGGTGTAATCCATTGATTACTGGGCAGAAGCGCTGTCAGTGGTAGTGGTACCGGTAGTAGCGGTGTCCATACCCATGGTACCAGCGGCGGTGTCCATAGTAGCACCCATGCTGGCAGTGTCAGGAGTAACGGTAGCAGTGTCTACAGTCAGGGCAGTAGAATCAGCAGAAGCACCGTTTTCAGCGTTGTTACCACAAGCTACCAGTACACCAGCGATGGCTGCGATTGCAAAGAACTTTTTCATGTGTCGTGTTTTAAGGATTTGTTGTAAAAAAATTAAGTCGTTTATTCTGTGGTATCATTCCGGTCGGCATCCAGTGCCGTATCCAGGTGATCCCGTACATCTTTATACTTTTCTTTGGCAGAGTCTGCCAGCACTTCGGTTTTGTCTTCAACTTTCTGAAGCACTTTGTCTACTTTTTGCTCTACATCCCTTCCTTCAGGTCCGCAGGCAGCCAGCAACAGTACCAGTGCAAAAGGCGTCAGCTTTTTCATACCCGCTTATTGAGCAGTGGCAGAATCAGCAGTTGTAGCATTGGCGGAGTCGGTTTTTTCAAATGTATCCTCCAGCCTGTTTTTAACGCTATCGGTAGTTTCTTCGATGGAATCAACACGCGCATCTTTAGCAGAGTCGATGGTTTCCATTACTGAATCCTGTACAGATTCGGTAGAGTCGCCGCTATTGCCACATGCTGTGAATATTACGGCCAGGGCCAAAACGCTTAAAATCTTTTTCATATTGGTTTGTTTTTGGGGTGACTACAGGCATTTATACCCGTAATGAAAAAAGGTAACCCGCATTTTTTAAAAAATTTTTTCTGCCGGGCTGAGGGTTACTATTTTTAAATTTTGGTATTAAATAGTGCACGTTGAAAGCAGACAATGAGACCTTATTGTTGAGGGGACTGGCAAAGAACGACCGGAAGGCCATAGAAACCATCTACCGCGAGAACTATAACCTGGTTCAGGCGCTGGTGGTAAAAAACAACGGCACTGCAGAAGATGCTAAAGATATTTTCCAGGAGGCCATGATCGTTTTGTTTGAAAAGGCCAAACAGGAAAGCTTCACCCTACAGTGCCAGTTGCGCACCTATATCTACTCTATTTGCCGGAGGCTTTGGCTCAAAAGGCTGTTGCAGCAAAACCGCTTTATGATTGCCGAAGACAGCGAAGTGGAACTGGCCCATGTAGAAGAAGAAGTAGAAGAACAGGAACGACTCAACACAGAATTCTCGATGATGGAAAAAGCCATCAACAGCCTGGGTGAGCCCTGCAAAAGCCTGCTGGAAGCTTTCTACCTGCAAAAGCGCAACATGCAGGATATTGCGCTCAGCTTTGGATATACCAATGCCGAGAATGCAAAAAACCAGAAATACAAATGCCTGGTGCGCCTGAAGAAATTGTTTTTTAGCCAATACAATAGCCAAACCTGAGATGGACGACATTAAATTACTTGAGGCGGTAGAACGGTACATCAACGGGCAGATGAGCCCTGATGAACGGGTGCATTTTGAGCAACTGCGCAAAACCAATACGGAAATCGACCAGTTGGTAGTAGAGCATACCTACTTTATACATCAATTGACGCATCACGACGAAGTGCGGCAGTTCAAGGCCAAACTGAATGATATTCATATCGACCTTGGCGAGCAGGGTATCATTGAATCCCCCAGACTGAAAGGCAAGGCCAAGGTGGTGTACCTGGTAAATAAATTCAAGCGCACTGCGCTAATTGCGGCTTCTATAGCCGGTATCACTACTATTACCATCAGCAGCCTGGTATGGTCGCTGTCGTCAAAAGCACCAGCTAAGGACATTGCCCAACTGAGCAGGAAGATTGAAGAACTGAACCGCAAAAACCGCGAACTCGATAAAGAGATTGATCAGGTTAAAACTACCGTCAGCACACCTACTACCATTATTTATAAAAAAGGCGGTACCGGCTTTTTGTTGTCCACCAAAGGACTTTTATTAACCAATGCACATGTGGTAAATAAAGCCAGCAGCGTGGTGGTGCAAAACAGTGCAGGTAAAGAACTGGCTGCCCGCGTGGTGTATATGGACCTGGCCCGCGACCTCGCCATCCTGAAGATCACAGACAGCAGTTTTGAAGCACCTGCTTCCCTGCCCTACGCCATCCGCAGGTCATCGGGCGAACTGGCTGAACCGGTATATACCCTGGGTTATCCCCGCAATGAAATAGTTTATGGCGAAGGCTACCTATCGGCAAAAACAGGATATGATGGCGATACCCTCTCCTACCAGATTGCCATTGCCGCCAACCCCGGCAACAGCGGTGGCCCCATCATCAACCGCAATGGTGAAGTAGTGGGTATGCTGAGCGCCAAGCAAACAACTGCCGAAGGTGTTGTATTTGCCACCCAGGCCAAATATATTCACCAGGCCCTCGACTCCCTGAAACAGGATACGGCTTACGCCAAAACAAAGTTGCCTGCAAAAAGCAGCCTCAAAGGTGTAGACCGCATACAGCAGGTGAAGAAGATTACTGATTATGTGTATATGGTGAAGGTGAATTAAAACACCCTGCTCACACCCCCTGTCCCCCTATAGGGGGAACTTAGGTCAAACGTAACGATAAAAAACAGCGCCCCTCTGATGCAGAGGGGCGCTGTTCATTTATACCTTTTTTACAATGGTATTTCCTACCTAATCAGGGTTTCCGGCCTAAGTTCCCCCTATAGGGGGACAGGGGGTTACCAGAGGCTCTGCGGATATTTTCCACCATCCACTAATGCATCCAGCTTTTGCTTTACCACGGGTGCATCTTCTTTATAGGTTACACCAAACCACTGTGCTGCGGTAGGTAATACCTTGATTACTCCTTTACCCTGCTTTACATACTGGTCGGCAGAATAGGGAATAAGGAATTCAGTTTTGAGTTCATTACCGCTTTCCCTCAAAAACTTGCGGAACTCATCCTGCAGGAAGGGGAACAGTGCAGGTGAGAAACACCAGAAGTTCATCGAAGCTTTCGACTCATCACCAATGGGATGCTTGCTGCCGTCTTCCTCTTCATAAACAATCTGGTCGCCTTCCTGGTACACTTTCAAACGCTCGTTGATCTGAACCAGGTTATTGTTTTCATCTACCTGGCACACACCACGGCTTACCGAACCATTTTCAGAAAGGGTATTTTCCAGTTGATAACCTACCAGCGCAAAGGTCTGGTCGTTGCAGCCATCCACCAGGAAATCGTAGGCTTTTTTAAATGCATCTTCACCATAAAAATCATCCGCATTGATCACGCAGAAATTTTCTTTCACCACAGGGCTGGCGCAAAGAATAGCATGCGAGGTACCCCAGGGCTTGGTGCGGCCTTCAGGTGCTACATGGCCTTCGGTAAATGCATCCATGGCCTGGTATACATACTCGGTTTGAATGCGGCCTTTAAGCTTGGGTTCGAAGATGGCTTTGAAATCATCGGCAAAATCTTCGCGGATGATGAACACCACTTTTTCAAAACCGGCCTTGATGGCGTCGTAAATAGAATAGTCCATGATTGTTTCGCCGCTGGGACCAAACTGTTGGATTTGTTTCATACTGCCATAACGCGATGCCATACCGGCGGCCATTATCAGGAGTGTAGGTTTCATATCGTTTTTTATAATTGGAGACGAAAATAAATAAATTCGCCACTTATCAATTGGCATGTCTGCTTCTATAAATTCCGGACCACCTATAGCCTCACCAACATTACAGTACCTGCCCACCTTTAACAACAAGGTTGCTGTGCTCCGGCTTGATGCGGTGCATCCCGTTGTTTCGGGTAACAAATGGTACAAACTCCAGGGCCACCTGGCACAGGCTGCTGCTGCAGGCAAGCGAACAATCCTCACTTATGGTGGTGCTTACTCCAACCACATCGTTGCTACTGCTGCAGCTTGTGCCACTGCCGGTTTGCAATCTGTTGGCATCATTCGCGGCGAAGCACCGGAGCAATGGTCGCCTACACTTTTGGATGCACAAGCTTTGGGCATGGAGCTTCATTTTATAAACAGAACCAGCTACCGGGAAAAGACCATTCCGGAAGAACTGTATAAACAATATCCTGTTGGTTCAATTTACGTAATAGGTGAAGGCGGCATGGGCACAGCGGGCACAACAGGGATTATAGAAATGATGAATAACCTGCCAATTGACAACTTTACCCATATTCTTTCAGCAGTAGGTACAGGCACAACACTGGCAGGCTTGATACAAGCTTCCAAATCCCAGCAACAGGTCTTGGGCATAAGTTCATTAAAAGATAATTTGGAACTGGAAGCGGCAGTACACAACATGCTGCCACCTACCGGGAAAAACAATTGGCAGATTAATCATGAATTTCATTTTGGAGGTTATGCCAAACACAAACCCGAACTTATCCGATTCATGAACGATTGGTACCAACTTACCGGCGTCCCCTCCGACTTTGTGTACACCGGCAAAATGTTTTATGCTTTTCAGCAATTATGGTTGCAGCAGTATTTCCCTGAAAACAGCAACATTCTGCTGGTACATACCGGTGGCTTGCAGGGCAATCGTTCGCTACCTGCAGGCACGCTTATTTATTAAGAAAAAACAGGATGCCTGTATCTTTGCCCGCATACCCACAGGCTATTGTGCTCATGAAAAAGTTGCTCCTCTCCCTTTTCGTTTTAAGTATTGCTTTCAGTGCCTTGAGCCAGGATACCCTGCCCCGCTTTTCGGTACGCAATGTAGGCAACAACCGCATTGTGATCGGGTGGGTAAACGCCTACCCCGTAGTCAAGCAAATCTCCATCCAGCGTGCCTTCGACAGCCTGGGGGTTTATAAAACCATCCTGAGCGTTGCCGATCCGCAGGCCGTGCAAAACGGCTTTGTTGATACCAAGGCGCCCAACGATCATATGTTTTACCGGCTCTTCATCATGCTCGATGGCAGCCAGTTCATCTTTTCGCCGGCACGCAAACCAATACAGGATACTGCCAACGCTCAAAAGGTTAACCTACCCGATGCAGGCGCACCCGCAACATCCGCCAACCCCACTGGAAGGGACAGTGCGGCAGCCGCCATTAAAAAACCCGAGTACGTGCCTTCTGTTTATGTATACACCAATAAGGAAGGCTATGTATTTGTAAACCTCCCCGATGCGGAGCAGAAGAAATACCGCATCAAGTTTTATGATGCCGATGGCAGCCTGCTCTTTGAATTAAAGCAGGTAAAAGAAACGGCACTCACTTTGGACAAAGCCAACTTCATGCATGCCGGCTGGTTCCGCTTTGAGTTGTTTAACGAGGATAAGTTGGTAGAGGAAAATAGGTTTTACCTGGCAAGGGATTTTTAGTTTAGTTCTCACAGATGCCACAGATGACACGGATGGTATTTTTTTAGTGCAGTGTGGCTTATATAATATGACGACGGACCACAGACGACAGGCAACGAGGTTTCCTAGTGTTGTCTGTCGTCTGTGGTCCGTCGTCTTTCAGGATCAAACACCTTCTACAAAATTTCTACATCCATCCGTGTAATCCGTGCTATCTGTGAGCACCAATCCTCACACAATAGCAGCCCCGAACACGGCTGCAAAATGCCCCAGCAATTTCTCCTGCACTTCCGCCACCGGTACTTCCCTGCCCAGTTCCTGTTGTAGGGAAGTCACACTTTTATTCTGGATGCCGCAGGGCACGATATAGTTGAAATAATTCAGGTCGGTATTGATGTTGAAGGCAAAGCCGTGCATGGTGATCCAGCGGCTGCAGCGCACCCCCATGGCGCAGATCTTCCGTTCGCGGCCGGGCACATCGGGTTCGATCCAAACACCGGTTTCGCCTGCCGAGCGGCCTGCAGCTATGCCATAATCGGCCAGGGTGCGGATGATGACTTCTTCCAGCTCACGCAAGTAGCGGCCGATATCAGTATAAAACTGCTCCAGGTCTAGGATGGGATAACCCACGATCTGGCCGGGACCATGAAAAGTAATATCCCCGCCCCTGTTGATCTTGAAAAATTCAATGCCTTTCTCTTCCCGTTCTTCTTCGGAGATCAGCACATGCTCCATCTTGCCGCTCTTGCCCAAAGTGTATACCGGCGGGTGCTCCACCATTAAAAAATAGTTGGCAATGCCTTCGGTACGTCCTTCCTGTTTGGCGGCAACACCCTGTTGCAAAAGAGTTTCCTGGAGGTCCCAGGCGGTTTTATAATCCAGCCGGCCCAGGTTGCGGTAAATGACGGATGCTTTGCTCATGGGACGCAAATTTATCCACTTTGCCGCTAACACCTAATTTTGCACCCTATGGCCCGTGAAGAACTGGACGCTTTGTCCGAACCTACAGAAGGTGGCGACGAACTCTACCAACGCTTTTCCTTTGTTACCGATAAAGGCCAGGAACCCTATCGCATCGATAAGTTCCTGATGAACCGCATTGAAGGTGCTACCCGCAACAAACTGCAACAAGCCATCAACAACGGCATGGTGCTGGTGAACGACAAACCCGTAAAGCAGAATTATAAGGTCAAGCCTTTTGACCAGATCGTGGTGTTCAGCGATACCTCGCCGGAAAGCACCGATGTGGTGCCCGAAAAGATGGACCTCAACATCGTGTACGAAGATGATCACGTAATGGTGATCAACAAGCCAGCGGGCATGGTGGTGCACCCCGGCAGCGGCAACTACAGCGGCACCCTGCTCAATGGCGTGGCTTATTACCTGCAGCAAAAGAATCCCGGCATCAGCGAAGAGACCCTCCCCCGCTTTGGACTGGTGCACCGCATTGATAAAAACACCAGCGGCTTGCTGGTATTGGCTAAAACCGACAAGGCCATGAGTCACCTGGCCAAGCAGTTTTTCGACCACACCGTAAAGCGGCAGTACCTGGCCCTTGTATGGGGTGATGTTGCCGAAGACCAGGGCACCATCCGGGCACATGTAGGCCGCAATCAGCGGTTCCGCAAACTCTTTGAAGCCTATCCCGATGGCGAATACGGTAAAGATGCCATTACACACTACACCGTTTTGGAGCGTATGAATTATGTTACCCTGGTGCAGTGTGTGCTGGAAACCGGCCGTACCCACCAGATCAGGGTCCACATGAAATCTATCGGGCATCCCCTGTTCAATGATGATTTTTACGGCGGCGACCGCATTGTGAAAGGAACCATTTATACCAAGTACAAACAGTTCGTGGACAACTGCTTTGCCATTTGCCCCCGGCAGGCGCTTCATGCCCGCACCTTGGGTTTTGTACACCCCTCCACCGGCGAGCACCTCCATTTTGAAGCGGCCGTACCTACCGACATTGATACCGTTATCGAGAAATGGCGTGGCTATTCAAAGTTTGTACTCAAGGGGAAAACGGAAGATTGAGGCGGAATGCAGGAGGCTGGTTGCCGGTTGCCGGTTAAGCAACCTCAATCATTTACTTGCAGCTTGTAGCTAAAAGCTTGCAGCTTCACTTGACAAACATTTTCAATGCGGACTTGTTTGGGTACATTTATAAGGCCCATGAAGTCCGCATTTTTTTTGCTTGCAAGTATGATCCTTTGCTGCCTGCACCTGCAGGCACAAAAAGAATGGTCGGTTTGGCCGGGGCTGCCGCTGGGCGTACGCTTCACCCCTGCTGGCCCCCAAACTTTTTCAACACCCGTTCACCCGGACGATCCAATCAAGTATGTAGGCGGCGGTGTTACCTACAGTGATCCGCAAAGTGGCAAAGAATTGTTTACCGTTACTTCACGGTATGTGTACAACAGCGAGTACCAACTGCTTGAAAATTTACCCTTGGTTTCCTGCAGCGAAAACCGGTATGCCATACAGGTAGTGCCCATTCCCGATGGCAGCAACCGGTTTTACCTGTTCCATACCTTCCCTGAAACTGGTCTGTTGCTGGCTCGCCAGTCGGGGCTCCAAACCCGGTGCTCCCTTTATGGGCAATCGAACAGCGCTACAGGCGGCCTGCGTTATTCCATCCTCGATAGGACGGCAAATGGCGGCAGGGGTCGTATCATCAGGCAAAACGTGTTGCTTGCCGGCAACCTGGTAGACCGTATTGCCTTGGTAAAACATGCCAATG
This sequence comes from Cnuella takakiae, assembly GCF_001953305.1. GTDB lineage: Bacteria > Bacteroidota > Bacteroidia > Chitinophagales > Chitinophagaceae > Flavisolibacter > Flavisolibacter takakiae. The sequence goes on along the minus strand of NZ_MTFE01000010.1, from coordinate 2,828,770 downwards.
GTAAGGATACCTGGCTGGTGGCACATGCCTGGGGCAGCAATGCTTTTTTAAGTTACCTCGTCACTTCCACCGGCATTCAGCAGGCTGTAGTGAGCAATATTGGTCCCGTGTTTACCGGAGATTACAAAGCCAGCATCGGTGAAATAAACGCCAGCCCAAACGGCAACCTGATCGCCGCCACATCGCAGGCCGGCAACCTGTTGGAGTTGTATGATTTTGACAAAGCCACCGGTGCCCTTTCCAATTATCGCAGTACCGCCATCCCGGGACAGCCGGGAAGCGTCTGCTTTTCACCCGACAATAGCAAGCTATATGTGGGCAGTTCCGAAACCGTTGCCTGCGGTTATTTGAGCCGGGTTTTCCAATTTGACCTGGATACAAATGATTTGACCCAAAAGCCCTTCACCGTATTTGAAGGCAGCGGCGAAGCACAGATCAATACCCAAATGGCAAGGGCCCCGGATGGCAGTATCTACCTGGCCGGCAGGTTGCTGTACCGCGATGGCGGGTTGACCCAATCCAGCCTGTACCGCATCCGCTTTCCCAACCAGCCGCGTAATGCCTGTACCGTAGAAGAAAATGTGGTCAACACTTCTTACCTCGATCATTTCCCAAACCTTATTAATGATTATGGACAACAGCAGACGGCCGAAAACCCCATTACCCGGCTGGCCATGCCCGAACTGGTTCCGTTTTGCAATGGCATGGTAACCCTTACGGCTCCTGCGGGTTTTTCCGAATACCGATGGAGTAATGGCGCCACCGGCCGAACCATCACCGTTGCCCAACGCGGGCTGTACAAAGTACTGGCTGGCCCTGCAGGTTTTACAAAACCCGAAGCTTATGGTTTCACCGAAGTACTGCCGGCAGGCAAAACCGTAAACCTGGGCAAAGACACAACGGTTTGCGCCAACAACCTCTATGCACTCAAAATCCCGGCAAACTTCCGCAATGTGCTGTGGCAGGATGGGGATACCAGTTCCCTGCGACCGGTGCCCCGGCCCGGTGGCAAACAAATGCTATCGGCCATTGATGACAATGGCTGCCAGGTAATAGATTCGGTATGTGTTTTTTACAAACAACCGCCGCTTGCCCATTTTGGAAAAGACACCACGCTTTGCCAGGGACAGGAGCTCACCTTAACCCTGGAACCTGCGGCCAACACCACCATCAGCCCGGTAGTATACAACTGGCAGGATGGATCCAAACAACAAATATTTCAGGTAAGAAGCCCCGGTGTGTATTGGGGCCAGGTAAGTTTTGAAGGCTGTACGCTTTCCGATACCATAAAGGTGGACTACCTGAGCCAGGCGCCTTTTTCCCTTGGAGGGGACACAACACTTTGCCCCGGCGACTCGCTGCAATTATCCGCACCTGTCACCAATGCCCTGTACCTATGGAGTGATGGCAGCATTGGCCCGGCCATTTGGGCAAAAAACAGCGGTTTATTTTGGCTGCGGATCAACAATGGCCAGTGTACCCAAACCGACACCATCAGGGTAGCATTCCGCACCGGTGCTGCCATTGATTTGGGTCGTGACACTACGGTTTGCACGGGCACCCTGCTAACCCTTAGTGCTGGCAACCTTGCGGGCAGTTACCGTTGGCAGGATGGCAGCACAGCACCGCAATTCACAGCCACCGCACCGGGGCTTTACAAAGTACAGTTTAGCGGGGATGGCTGCACGGTGCAGGACAGCATCCGCATCAACTGGACAGCAGCACCTACACTGTTTTTGGGAAATGACACACTAATATGTGAAGGTCAGGAACTCAGCCTTCTGGCACCCGAAGGTTTTAGCAGTTTCAAATGGCAGGATGGGTCTTTGGAAAATAGTATCAGGATAAATAGCAGCGGGACCTATTGGTTACAGGCAGCAACGGACGGTTGTACCCGTTCCGATACCATCGATATTCAGTATGGGGCACTGCCGCAGTTCAGCCTTGGGCAGGATACCCTGCTTTGTGCCGGCCAAACACTTGTTTTGAGTCCTTCGGCAACTGCAGATAGTTACCGCTGGCAGGACGGCGCCTCCACCTCTACCTACCGGGTGCAAATCCCGGGTACTTATTGGGTTACCCTTTCCAATAGTTGCGGCAGCACCAGCGATGAAATTATTGTAACTGCCGGCAACTGTGCCCTGCTACTCCCCAATGCCTTTACTCCAAATGCCGATGGGCTAAATGACGTATTCAGGGTAAAGAACCCGCATGGACTACAAAGCTTTCGGATGCAGGTGTTCAACCGCTGGGGACAGCCGGTTTTTATAACCAATGATCCGGGTCAGGGCTGGGATGGCCGCTATAAGGGACTGCCGCAGCCGAGCGGCAACTACCTGTACTTTGTTGATGCCGTAGATCAGGCGGGTAAAAAAGTGCAGTTAAAAGGGAATGTGGTGCTGATCAGGTAAAGAATTCGGCGGCCCAAAAGGAGTAAATGAAATTCGGTGCTCCGTCATTGCGAAGCGCCAGCAGTGATCAGGGATACCAAGGTTTAGCGGCGCTGAAGCAATCTCCAGCCGCTGTAAGACACCAAAAGCAGCACGATTTAGCACCTAATTGTGGTGGAGATTGCTTCAGCGCTGCAAGGTGTTGCGTAATTGGAGCCACCACCAGCGCTTCGCAATGACGGTGCGTCTGTGAGCAGCTTTGGCCGCTCATGTATTAAGCAACTCGGCATTACAGCTTGTAAAAAAGTAGCCCTACTCACAGTATCATTTTGCAAAATCAAACAAGGTTGCCGTAAATATCCCCTTCTCCCTTTTTTTGAAAGCTACATCCCAGTTCCCATTGTACCGGATCAACTGGGGGACCAGCATGCCGTTAAATTGCGTCATCTGCACTTCCATGTTCACATCGAAATCATACACGCCGGCATTATAACTGAGGTCGTAGTTGCGGCCCAGGATGGAGAGGTTCCTGGCGTCGAACCAGGTGGTGATGTTATCGTACACTATCTTGTCGCGTTCGCCTGAAGAAAGGTCGGCTTTGCGCACAATGGAAAACTTATAACAGGGCACCTCGCGGTAGTCTTCCACGTCAATATTGAAGTCGTACAGGCGGGCCACTTCGGGGTCAAACACATCAAGCTTGTTGCCGATAAAAGGAATACCCGGGATCTTCTTCCCGGGGTTGAAAAACATCATCTTCAACTGTTCCTTGTGTTTTTCCAAACCCTTTGTTTCCCGCACCTTGCGCTGTGTGCCTGCCACTACGTTGCTTTCGTTGCACACCTGCCCATTGGTAAAAAACAGGCCTGCATAGAGTTCGGCGGTATAGTAATTCCAGTCGCCGCTTCCGTCGCGGATATCACCCGTGGTAGTTTCCTGCAACACATCCATGGTGCGGCAGTTGCCCGCTCTTTTCTGGCGGGTACGGCTTTGCAGCGATGCGTTCACCTTTCCCCTTTTATCCATCATCCGGATATCGTTGAGGGAGGTAAACGAAAGGACCCGCAGGTTTTTAAAGGCCTTGTAAAAGCTGGTATCGTATTTTACTTGCTGCAAAAAACGCGGCACGTTGAGGTCGGAGCGGATTACCACCTCGCTCAGGTTCACCATACGGCGCAGGGCTTCCGCATCGGCGGAATCCTTTTGCGCATGCAGGTTAGCCACGGCAATGAGCAGGAAAGTAAGGGTGAAGAGTTGCCGCATTACTTAGGGAACAACATTTTGTAATCTACGCGGATATTGCCCTTGGTGATATCGTCCAGTTTGCGCTTCATCAGCTTGCGCTTCAGCGGAGTGAGGTGGTCGATAAAGAGCTTGCCATCAATGTGGTCGTATTCGTGGAGGATCACGCGGGCTGTGATGCCGGAAAAGGTTTGTTCGTGCTCGTTGAACTGCTCGTCCATGTAGCGCAGCGTCACTTCCTCGGCGCGGTACACATCTTCCCTGATCTTGGGAATGGACAGGCAGCCTTCGTTATAAGCCCAGTCGTCGCCGGCTTCTTCCACAATATGTGCATTGATAAATACCTGCTTTACGCCGGGTGCATCGGGGTAGTCTTCCTCTTTGCGTTCTTCTTCATCCATGTGTTCGAAGATCTGGGCGCTGTCCACCACAAAAAGGCGGATATCGCGGTTGATTTGCGGGGCAGCCAGGCCTACACCATTAGAACCATACATAGTTTCCCACATATCGGCAATCAGTTTGTCGAGGTCGGGGTAGCTGTTGTCTATATCACGGGCCACTTTGCGCAGTACAGGGTGCCCATAGGCCACAATAGGTAAAATCATCTGTGCTTGTTTGAAATGCTGCCGCAAAATTAGGGCAGGAATGGCGGCGAGGGTGTGAAAAATAATAAAAGAGCCACGGAAAGGGTAAATGCCAGCCGCGCCTAGTTGGAAAAATGAGCTAATTGAGGCAAATCGGTGGTGATTGAGGAAGCCCGTAGGGCTTCAATCTGAATAGCCGCCGGTGCCGCCGGCGGTAAAGATTACATGGGTGAATTACAGCAACCAACCCCGTAGGGGTTGAACCTGCTACTGATTGAAGGTTCAACCCCTACGGGGTTGGTCATTGAAAATATCTTGGTGGAATTTGTTTCCGCCGGTTGCACCGGCGGCTATTTATATTCAAGCCCTACGGGCTTCATTGGCTGCTGAAAGAAAAAGGGCTTATAAAACAGATGGTTTACTGGTTATATTCAAAAACAACTTTACAAACCCATACCGCTCCCATTCGCCAAAAGCCCCTCCAATCAACCAATCCTTTCCATATACTCCTGCAACATGATGGTAGCAGCAATCTGGTCCACGTTGCCTTTCACCTGGCGATCCTTTTTCTTCATACCCATTTGTATCATGGCTTGAGAAGCCATTTTAGAGGTATAGCGCTCATCGACTTCGGTGATCTTCATAGCGGGAAAATCCCTTTTGAATGCCTTGATAAAGCCCTTCACCAGTGGCGTGGCATGCGTGGCCGTATCATCCCAGTTGAGCGGCATCCCAATGATCACCTCATCTACCGGCTCTTTGGAAAAATAGTCTTTCAGAAAGGCCATCAGCTTATGGGTTTCCAGGGTGGTAAGCGCACTGGCAATAATCCGCAGCGGGTCGGTAACGGCCAGCCCGGTGCGTTTGCCGCCATAATCGATGGCTAGTATTCGGCCCATGAAAAAAATTTAGCGGGTTAAAATATCGGCGATGACAAATACGGCAAAAACTACGCTGGCAATGCCGTTGGCGGTCATAAAAGCCAGGTTTACGCGGCGCAGGTCGTTGGGTTTCACAACGGAGTGCTGGTACACCAGCATGCCGCCAAATACGAGTACGCCCACCCAGTACAGCCAACCAAAGCCGCCCAGTTTACCAGCAGCTACAATACAACCGGCACTCAGCAGGTGCAGCAGTTCCGACACCCGTAGAGCTTTTTCTTTACCCAGCCAGCTGGGAATGGAATTGAGCTGCTGGCTTTTATCAAACTCCTCGTCCTGCAGGGAATAAATGATATCAAAACCACTCACCCAAAAAAGCACCGCGAAGGAAAACAATATGGGCAACCAGTGAAAATGCCCCTGCACCGCCAGGTAGGCACCAATGGGTGCAAGCGAAAGCCCCAGGCCAAGCACCAGGTGACACAGTGCTGTAAACCTTTTTGTATAACTATATCCCAGCACCACCGCCAGGGCTACCGGCGAGAGGTAAAAACAAATAGGATTGATAAACCAGGTAAACCCAATAAACAGCAGGCAATTAACAATGGTAAAAACCAATGCATTCTTTGCCGTGATGATGCCTTTGGGGATTTCCCGAATGGCAGTACGGGGGTTCAACGCATCAATATCGCGATCGAGGTAGCGATTAAAAGCCATGGCAGCCGAGCGGGCGGTGACCATACACCCCAGCACCAGGAGGAACAGGTGCCAGTTGGTGCGGAAGAACAGGATGGTTTTGTCCCAGTTAGTATCCAGCAGATCGGGGTACGTGATCAATACGTTGGGTATGCTTTGCAAAAGCCAGATGCCCAGGAAAAAACCAATGAAGGCAAAGGGCAATGCAAAGATGGTATGGGAAAATTTTACGAGGGATAAGTAGTTGCGGATCATAATAGGATATAACAAGTAAAAGGGGGAAGGGTTATTGCGCCAGCAATTTGTGCCGCACCAGCTCCCAAAGTACGATGCCACCAGCGGTAGCTACGTTGAGGGAATGCTTCATACCCAATTGCGGAATTTCAATACAGCCATCGCAGGCCTTGATGGTATCCTGCTCTACGCCGGTGACTTCGTTTCCAAAAACAACAGCCACTTTTTCGCCCCCTTCAAAATGCTGTAGTTGCTGGCTGCCTTCGGCCTGTTCGATGGCAAAAATCGCATAGCTCAAACCCCGTAAGTCTTCTAACGCTTCAGCGGTGGTTTTAAAATGTTTCCAGTGTACGGTGTCCTCGGCGCCTAGGGCGGTCTTTTTTATTTCCTTATGGGGCGGGAAGGCAGTATACCCTACCAGGTAAATGCCTTCCAGGCGGAAAGCATCGGCAGTACGGAAAAAGGAACCCACGTTGTAAGCACTCCTGACATTTTCCAAAACAGCAATAATGGGCAGTTTTTCACTTTCCCTGAACGCTTCCACCGAAAGGCGGTTCAGTTCATCCATCGACAATTTGCGCATAGGGCGCGAAGGTAGGATGAAGACGGGAGAGAAAGTTAGAAGTCGGGAAAGACGGGAAAGTCAGTAAAGACAAGTGCGAAAACAAAATTGTGTGGGAATGCCGACCTACGTCGGCATGACAAGCGGCTGAAGGTCGCAGATGCTTTCTTAACTTGCGTAACCAAAACCTTTTCCCGTCATTCCCGTCATTCCCGTCATTCCCGTCATTCCCGTCATTCCCGTCTTTCCCGTCTTCCAACTTTACTGACTTTCCGGACTTCCAACTACTTTTGCCGCCACACTATGAGCAAAGGAAAAACCGCGGAAACCCCGCTGATGCAACAGCACAATGCCATCAAACAGAAATATCCCGATGCCGTGCTCTTGTTTCGTGTTGGCGACTTTTATGAAACCTTCGGCGGCGACGCCATTATTGCCTCGCAGGTGTTGGGCATTACCCTCACCAAGCGCAACAACGGCACCGCAGATAATGAACTGGCCGGTTTTCCCTACCATGCCCTGGATACCTATTTACACAAACTGGTAAAGGCTGGCTACCGGGTGGCCATCTGTGACCAGTTGGAAGACCCAAAGGCCGCCAAAGGCATCGTAAAGCGCGGCGTTACCGAAATGGTAACACCCGGCACCGCTACCAACGACAAACTGTTGGATCATGGCACCAACAACTTCCTGGCGGCCCTCCACTACAACGGCACAGACCGTTACGGCATGGCCTTTCTCGATATTTCCACCGGTGAATTCCTGATTGCTGAAGGCGACCAGGAAGCTGCCGACAAGCTGCTTTCCGGTTTTAAACCTGCCGAAGTCATTTTCCAGCGCCAATACCAGAAGCGCTTCAAGGAAACCTTTGCCGGTAAATACTATACTTATACCCTCGATGAGTGGATCTTTCAAGAGCACTATGCCCACGAGTTGTTGCTCAAACAATTCAACACCCACTCGCTGAAAGGCTTTGGCGTGGAAAGCTTATCGCTGGGACAAGTGGCAGCCGGTGCCGTGCTCCATTATCTAAAAGAAACGGAGCACCCCAACCTGCAGCACATCACTTCCATGCAGCGCATTGACCAGGCCGACTACCTGTGGATGGACCGTTTTACCATCCGCAACCTGGAACTGCTGGGTGGCGGCTACGATGGCGGCAACTCGCTGCTGACGGTACTGGACAATACCGCTACGCCTATGGGTGCCCGCATGCTCAAGCGCTGGATCGTGTTCCCGCTCAAAGACCTGGGCCGCATCAACGAACGCCTCGATTTGGTAGAACACCTGATCCTGCAAACCGAACTGCGCCAGCATCTGGTGCAGGCTATGAAGCTATGCGGCGATATGGAACGGCTGGTTTCGAAGATTCCGCTGAAAAAGATCAATCCCCGCGAACTGCTGCAACTGGCACGTTCGCTGAAACAGGTAGATATCATCAAACATGCCTGTGCCCAAAGCAGCAATGCCTACCTCCAGCGCCTCTCCGATGCGCTGAATCCCTGCCTTTCCATTGCCGGTAAAATCATCAGCGAGGTAATGGAAAATCCGCCAGCCGTGGCAGCCAAAGGTGGTTTTATACAGAATGGGGTACATACCGAACTCGACGGGCTCCGGGCCATTGCCACCAATGGTAAAGAATACCTGTTGCAGATGCAGCAGCAGGAAGCCGACCGTACCGGCATCTCATCGCTCAAGGTAGGTTTCAACAATGTATTTGGGTACTTCCTGGAAGTAACCAACTCGCACAAATCAAAAGTGCCCCCCGAGTGGATCCGCAAACAAACCCTAGCCAACGCGGAACGTTACATCACACCAGAACTGAAAGATTACGAGGAAAAGATCACTGGTGCCGAAGAGAAGATCCTGGCTATTGAAATGCAGTTGTTTGAAGGCCTGGTAAACGAATTACAGGATTTCCTGAGCTGCATCCAGGCCAATGCACAGGTAGTGGCTACCCTGGATTGTATCTGCTGTTTTGCCCAGAATGCACTGCAGTTTAACTATAAAAAACCGGAGGTACACAATGGCGAGGACCTTACCATCAGCGAAGGCCGCCACCCGGTAATTGAACGCACCCTGCCGCCGGGAGACGTCTATGTTTCCAACGATCTTAAATTCAACAAAGAAGACCAGCAGATCATCATTCTTACCGGTCCCAACATGAGCGGTAAGTCGGCCCTGCTGCGCCAAACCGCCATTATTACCCTGATGGCGCATATGGGTTCTTTTGTACCTGCGGTGGCAGCTCATATCCCGCTAACCGACAAGATCTTTACCCGGGTGGGCGCCTCCGACAACCTTAATGCCGGTGAGTCGACATTTATGGTGGAGATGAACGAAACGGCTTCCATCATCAATAATATTAGCCCGCGCTGCCTGATCCTGCTGGATGAAATTGGCCGCGGCACCTCTACCTACGATGGTATTTCCATCGCCTGGAGCATCGTGGAGTACCTGCACCATTCGCCGCATCAGCCCAAGACATTCTTTGCCACGCACTACCACGAATTGAACGAGCTGGAAAACAAGCTGGCAAGGGTGCGTAATTTCCATGTCACCAATAAGGAGATCGGCGGTAAGATCATTTTCCTCCGCAAGCTTGCGGAAGGCGGCAGCACCCACAGCTTTGGTATCCATGTAGCGCGAATGGCTGGAATGCCTCCCGAGCTCATTAACAGGGCCAACGAAGTGCTGACTCAACTGGAACAAAAACACGAGTCCAACGACAACCGGCAGAACCTGCAGGCACTTTCCGGTCAACGGATGCAACTCAACATCTTCGATACGCATAGCCAAACCTTCGATGAAATCCGCAATGCATTGAACAATGTGGACATTAACAGGCTCACACCTGTGGAGGCTTTGCTGAAGCTGAATGAGATCAAGGGGATGATTAAGTAATACACCCTGTTCTCACCCCCTGTCCCCCTAAAGGGGGAACTTAGGTCAAACATACCCTTTTGCAACAGCGCCCCTCCCAAGCAGAGGGGCGCTGTTGTTTTAAAAAACACAGTAGTTTTTATTTTTTAACCCGGGATAGGAACACAGATTAAACGGATTGAACGGATATCTGTTCCCATCCGTTCAATCCGTGTTCCCATCAAAACTTAGTTTGAAAGGCTTCTTCTAATACGATCAGTCACTCCGGCCTAAGTCTCCCCTTTAGGGGGACAGGGGGAACCACACCGGCCGGTCATCATCACTATCCCCATTATAATTAATAAACAACTCCTCCCCTTCTTTGATGTCTTTTACGGTAATGATGGAAATTGTTTGTTGTTCAAAATCCATCAGGTAATCGCAATTGCTTTGGGGTGCGTGGTTGTACAGGGAAACATACCCAAGGGCCATGGCACACCTCGTTTCGTCGGGTCCCCATAAAAAGATATAATCATGCAGGGGCGTTTGGTCGATCAGCTCCTGGTGGGCCTTGGTCATTACAATTACAGGAGAAGTTTCCAGCAGCAGCCCTGCAGGCAGGTCGGCAAGGGCAAAAACGCCACGACCCATGTTGGGGGTAGGTCCCAGTCCAATCAAATCAGATAAATAATAGTCAACAGCCATGTTCGGGATCAGGTATTTCCTTTTGTTTCCATTCTGACAGCATTTACCCGTCAGCTTTGCAATATAAACCCGTTCTATCGGTAATTTCGCGCCATGGCTTTGGAACAACAACTCGAGGATCTGAAACAGCAGTTTGAGGAGTTACTGGAAAACAATGATATGTTGGAAATCCGCCAGTTCCTGGACGACCAGAACATATCGGACGTTGCCGAGTTGGTGTACGAGTATCCCGAGTACGAAAGCAGCATCATTGCCAATATGTCCATACACCGGGCATCGGGTGTGTTTCGCATCCTTGATTTTGGCACCCAAAAAAGGATCATCCAAACCCTGCCTGCCGCCAAAACCGCCGAACTGCTCAATGAGTTGCCTGCCGATGACCGCACCTCTTTCCTGGAAGAACTGCCCAGCAGCGTGGTGCGCGAACTGATCAAACTGCTGGAACCCGAAGAACGCAAAGTTACGCTCTCGCTTTTGGGATATCCTGAGAACAGCCTGGGCCGTCTCATGACCCCCGATTATGTGTATGTATACGAACACAATACCGTAGCCGAAGTACTTAACGTGATCCGCCGCGTGGGCAAGAACAGCGAAACCATTGACGTCATTTATGTAATTAACGAAAAAGGCGAGCTGCTCGATGATATCCGTATCCGCGAGTTTATCCTCAACGACCCGCACACCAAGGTAAGCGACCTGATGGATGAACGGGTGATTGCCCTGAATGCTTACGAGGACCAGGAAGTGGCCAACGAAGCCTTTAAAATGAACAACCGCATGGCCCTGCCGGTGGTGAGCAACAGTAATAAGTTGTTGGGCATTGTTACCATCGATGACGTGTTGTGGGTAGCCAACGAGGAGTTCAGCGAAGACATTCAAAAAATTGGTGGTACCGAGGCCCTCAACCAGCCCTACCTGGAAATGCCGCTATTCCGCCTGCTGCAAAAAAGGGTGATCTGGCTCATCGTGCTGTTCTTAGGGGAAATGCTTACCGCCACTGCAATGGCATATTTCGAAGACGAGATCGCCAAAGCCGTGGTGCTGGCCCTTTTTGTTCCCCTCATTATCTCCAGCGGTGGCAACAGTGGCTCGCAAGCCTCAACGCTGATCATCCAGGCCATGGCCATGGGCGAAATCAGCTTGAGCGACTGGTGGCGCGTGATGCGCCGCGAGATCATCTCCGGCATCCTGCTGGGTACAGTGCTTGGCCTGATTGGTTTCTTCCGCATTTTCATCTGGCACACCATATCACCCCAGGTATATGGCGATCACTGGGCAGCCATCGGCATCACAGTTGGTGTTGCCCTGGTAGGCGTAGTGCTGTGGGGCACTCTTTGCGGCAGTATGCTGCCCATGATCCTCAAACGCCTCGGCGCCGATCCTGCCGTGAGTTCCGCTCCCTTTGTTGCCACCCTTGTAGACGTTACCGGGCTGATCATTTATTTCTCGGTCGCCTTCCTAACGCTTAGCGGAAAACTCTTATAACATCATAGTACGTTTTTTTATCTGCGCATCATTCCTGAATTTCGCGGTTCATTAAATCAACCTAACGAACACTTATGTGTGGAATCGTAGCCTATATTGGCCAGCGGGAAGCCTACCCTATTATTTTAAAAGGACTGAAAAGATTAGAATACCGTGGTTACGACAGTGCAGGTATTGCACTGTTAAACGATGGATTGAAAGTTTATAAGAAGAAAGGAAAGGTTGCCAACCTGGAAGAAGAACTCCAGGGTAAAGACCTGCATTCAAATATCGGCATTGGCCACACCCGTTGGGCTACCCACGGCGAACCCAGCGACCGCAACGCACACCCCCACCGTTCTGCCAGCGGCCGATTTGCCATGATCCATAATGGTATCATTGAAAACTATGCACAGCTGAAGCAGGAACTCCTTAGCAAAGGCTACGTGTTTCACAGCGATACCGACACCGAAGTACTCCTCAACTTCATCGACGATATCCAAAAGAACAACGATTGTCAACCCGAAGAAGCAGTACGAATTGCGCTGAAACGCGTAGTAGGTGCATATGTGATTGTGCTGCTCGACCAGGAAAACCCCGATACCCTTATTGCGGCCCGCAAAGGCAGCCCCCTGGTAATTGGTGTGGGTAAAAACGAGCACTTCCTTGCCTCCGATGCATCGCCCATCATCGAGTACACCAAGGAAGTGGTGTATGTAAACGATTATGAAGTTGCGATCATCCGCCCCGATGAACTCATTTTGAAAAACCTGGGCAACGAGCGCCAAACGCCTTTTATCACCAAGCTGGATATGGAACTGGCCGCTATTGAAAAAGGCGGTTACGACCACTTCATGCTGAAGGAAATTTTTGAGCAGCCCCAAACTATTTTCGACTGTTTGCGGGGCCGCCTCGATGCCACTGCCGGCACCATCACCATGAGCGGTATAGAAAAATATGCCGACGAATTGGTCAATACCAACCGCATTGTAATGGTGGCTTGTGGTACCAGCTGGCACGCCGGCCTTGTTGCAGAATATATTTTTGAAGAACTCTGCCGCATCAACGTGGAAGTGGAATATGCTTCTGAGTTCCGCTACCGCAACCCTGTCATCAACAAGGGTGATGTGATCATTGCCATTTCGCAAAGCGGTGAAACTGCCGATACCCTGGTGGCCATTGAAAACGCCAAGAACCAGGGTGCCATCATTTTTGGTGTGGTAAACGTAGTGGGTTCCAGCATCAGCCGTGCTTCGCATGCAGGTGCTTATACACACGCCGGCCCGGAGATTGGTGTGGCTTCTACAAAAGCATTTACTGCCCAATTGGCGGTACTCACCATGATGGCTTTGGCAGTTGCCAAAAAGAAAGGCACCATCACAGAGCAGCGCTACCAGACCCTGCTGAAAGAACTGGAAGCGGTACCTGAGAAAGTAAGCAAACTGCTCAAATCTGTTGATGGCATCAAAGCCCTTGCGGAGAAATATAAAGATGCCGAAGACTTCCTGTACCTCGGTCGCGGCTTCAACTTCCCCGTTGCACTGGAAGGCGCACTCAAGCTTAAAGAAATTTCTTACATCCATGCCGAAGGTTACCCTGCCGCAGAAATGAAGCACGGTCCTATTGCATTGGTTGACGAAACTTTGCCTGTTGTATTTATCGCCACCCGCGACTCCTACCATGAAAAAGTGATTTCCAATATGCAGGAAATCAAAGCCCGAAAAGGCATGGTGATCTCTGTGATCAATGAAGGCGATGAGCAAAGCATTTCTTTGAGCAATGATGTGATCATTGTACCCGAAGCAGACGAAGTAATTGCGCCCATGCTGAGTGTGATCCCGATGCAATTGCTGGCTTATTACATTGGCGTTGCCCGCGGCCTTGATGTGGATAAACCCCGCAACCTGGCCAAGTCGGTAACCGTAGAATAAATTCGATCTGGAAAGGTGGCAAAGGTTAAGGTTGATATTTGCAAAGGCAAATGCTCCTTGATCTTTGTCACTTCTTTTTATAACCAATATCTTACTCAACCAGGCTAACAACCCACTACCATGAATGCCATCATTAAAAGACCACTGAAATCCCTTGGCTATGGCTTTATTCCTGAAGCACAGCTGCCAGAAGGGAAAGATGAATATCACTTGCGCAACCTGCAAAACCGCAGTGGCATACAGTACCGCAACCTTACGGCTTCGGAAATAGAAAAGCTGGTGCGCAACAACAACACTTCAGATGATTGGAACAAGATCTGTGTGTCCGATGACTTCAATCCCGAACTGGTTAAAAACTGTACCTTTTTCGGGCTGGTACGTATTGGCAAACTAGAGCCGGTTTACCTGGAGTATAATAATGTTGCCCTGCCGGTGGGCTTGTACAACAGCACCATTATTTCCTCCGACTTTGGCGACAATGTGGTGGTCAATAATGTAAAATACCTCTCCCATTACATCATTGGTAACGAGGTGATGATAGTAAACGTGGATGAACTGCATGCGACCTCCTATGCTAAGTTTGGTAATGGCATTGTGAAAGAGGGCGAACAGGAAGGTATCCGGGTATGGCTCGAGGTACGCAACGAAAATGCAGGCCGCAAAATCATGCCTTTCACCGGTATGCTCCCGGGCGACGCTTACCTGTGGTCGCAGTTCCGCGAGGATAAAGAACTGCTGCAAAGATTCCAGGAGTTTACCGAAAAGCGTTTTGATAAAAAGCAGGGCTATTATGGCAAGATCGGCGACCGTACAGTGATTAAGAATACCAGCATCATCAAGGATGTGTGGATTGGCAGCGATGCTTATATCAAAGGCGCCAATAAGCTGAAGAACCTTACCATTGATTCGGTGCCACATGCCAAGACCCAGATTGGTGAAGGCTGTGAAATCGTTAATGGCATCATCAGTGTTGGTTGCCGGGTGTTTTACGGCGTAAAGGCCGTACGTTTTGTGATGGCCTCACATAGCCAGTTGAAGTATGGTGCCCGCCTGATCAATTCCTACCTGGGTAATAATGCAACGATCTCCTGTTGCGAAGTGTTGAACTCGCTGATCTATCCTGCCCACGAACAACACCACAACAACTCATTCCTTTGTGCCGCACTGGTGATGGGACAAAGCAATATGGCTGCAGGTGCTACCATTGGCTCCAACCACAACAGCCGCGCAGCAGATGGCGAACTGATTGCAGGCCGCGGCTTTTGGCCAGGCCTTTGTGTAAGCCTGAAACACAATTCGAAGTTTGCTTCCTTTACCATTCTGGCTAAGGGCGACTATCCCGCCGAACTAAATATAACGCTGCCTTTTTCGCTGGTGAGCAATGATACTGCCAACAACCGACTGGTGATCATGCCGGGTTATTGGTTTCAATATAATATGTATGCGCTGGCTCGCAACTCGGCCAAATATGTAGACCGCGACCGGCGGAAAGATAAGGTGCAGCATATTGAATACGACTTCCTTGCACCCGACACCATCAATGAAATGCTGGAAGCCCTGAACACCATGCAAAGACTGGCAGCACAGGCAAAAGGGGCCATCAGGGAAGGAATGACTGATGATGATGTGCTTGCAATTGGCGCTGCACTGTTGGAGCAGCCAGAGTTCAATAAAATTTTACTGAGTACTGCGCCTTTTGAAAATTCAAAACGCCCTGTAGAACTGCTGAAGGCACATACTGCAAGTCGTATGTTTCGCGAGCTGATCGGGTACCATTTTGTAAACCAGTTGTGCAGCTACATGCAGCAAAAGCAAGGAAAGACACTTGAAACAGTACTTACCGAACTGGAGCAGGAACAAGGCATAGCTGCATGGCAAAATATTGGTGGACAGCTGGTGCCCACTGCACATATGCAGCAAATGCTGGCAGACATCAGGAGCGGTAAAACATCCTCCTGGGAAGAACTTCATGGGTTCTACAGCCAACAGGGCGAGCAGTATGCATGGCTGAAGCTGGCACATGCATGGCAAGCGCTCAAGCAAACAAGCAAAATTTCCCTGGATAACTTCACCACCCTATTTGCACAGGTGGTAAATGAAGCTATTGCTACCCGCACCTGGATGACGGAAAAAATTTACCAGTCCCGGGCAAAGGATTACCAGAATGCTTTTAAACAGATGGTATACGACAATGAACAGCAAATGGAAGAAGTGGTAGGAAGCCTGGAGGATAATGCATTTATTCAACAACAGCGCGAAGAGCTGGAAGCATTTACCGCAAGGGTAACTGACATGGTTAGCCGCTTTTTATAGTACAAATATTAAAGGCTATGGTATTTCTGGTAAAATGCCATGGCCTTTAATACCCTTAGATTTATCAATTTATCACTATAGCAACGGGCAACTGCCCGTTTTTTAATGCCCATTCCTGAAACAAAAAATCCCCCTGCGGTTAAGCAGGGGGACCTTCTTGCAAGAAGTAAATATCTTGAAGATTAATGTGCAGCAGCAGCAGAATCAACAGATACAGCAGCAGCGGTATCTACAGTAGCAGCAGCAGTATCTACAGCAGTAGTAGTGTCAACAGTTACAGCAGCAGTATCTACAGTAGTAGCAGTAGAATCAGCAGCAGTTGTGTTTTCAGCGTTGTTGCCACAAGCAACGAGGGTACCAGCGATAGCGGCGATAGCCAGGAACTTTTTCATTGTACTAGTTTGAATGAATAGTGATTAATGGCGGCAAAGGTAACTGCTAAGCTTGTAAAAACAAGAGCGTACTACAAAAATTTTCATCGTACTACATACTACTTTTTACGGAAGTAGATACGGACAGGCACACCCGAAAAGTTGAACTTTTCCCGCAGCTGGTTTTCCAGGTAGTTGCGGTACGGAGTTTTGATATCATCGGGGAAGTTGGCAAAGAATGCAAACGACGGCACCGCAGTGGGCAGTTGGGTAATATACTTGATACGTACGGCATGGCCACGCACCACCGGTGGGTGGTAACTTTCAATAGCTTTCAGAATTACTTCGTTGAGCTGCGATGTGGGCACCTTGCGCTGGCGGTTTTCATATACTTCTAGAGCCATTTCAATGGCCTTCATGATGCGGATCTTTTCTTTCACCGAGATAAAGAGAATGGGCACATCATTAAAGGGCGCCAACTTACGCTTCAGTTCTTTTTCGTAGTCGCGGGCCGTATTGGTTTCTTTCTCCACGAGGTCCCACTTATTTACCAACACCACAATACCCTTACCCTTACGGGCAGCAAGGCTATAGATGCTGAGGTCCTGTGCGGTGATGCCTTTTTCTGCATCGATTACCAGCATACAAACATCCGATTCATCCAACGCCTTGATGGCACGGATTACAGAGTAAAATTCCAGGTCTTCTTCCACCTTGGCCTTGCGGCGCAAACCGGCGGTATCGATCAGGATAAAATCTTTTTGAAACAGGTTGTAGCGGGTATGAATGGTATCGCGGGTAGTGCCTGCAATATCACTAACAATAGTACGCTCCACACCTACCAGCGCATTCAGCAGCGACGATTTACCTACGTTGGGCTGACCAATGATACAGATCTTGGGGATATCACTGTTTTGGTCTTCCTCGTTGTCTTCAGGAATCAGGTTGGTGATGGCATCCAATATTTCACCGGTGCCGCTACCACTCATTGAAGAAACATAGAACACCTCATCGAAGCCCAGTCCGTAGAACTCGGCGGCTTCCAGTGACCGGGCGCTGTTGTCCACTTTATTGACCATAAGGAACACCGGCTTGGTAGCACGGCGCAACATTTCAGCCATAGCGTCGTCCAGGCTGGTAATACCGGTAGTAACGTCTACCACGAAGATGATGGCGCTTGCCTCATCAATCGCTATCTGCACCTGCTTGCGGATTTCCCTTTCAAAAACATCCTTGCTATCGGGCACAAAACCACCCGTATCAATCACGTTGAACTGCTTGCCGGCCCATTCGGCAATACCATACTGACGGTCGCGGGTAACACCCGGCGTATCTTCCACAATGGCCTTACGCTGCTCCAGCAAACGGTTGAAGAACGTACTCTTGCCCACGTTGGGGCGGCCCACAATTGCTACTGTATAACTCATAATGATAACCCCCTGCCCCCCTGAAGGGGGAACTTAGGTCCAGACACCCGATTGAACATGGAATGGTTCAAACCCCGGTGTTGGATATTTAAAAAAACAAAACGCTAATAATTTCTTTAACCCTATGTCCTGGTGCACCTATCCTTGCTTAGGCATTTCTGACCTAAGTTCCCCCTTCAGGGGGACAGGGGGTGTGGCTGCGGGTTTAATACCCATACTCCTTCAAAAACAAATCATTCTCGCGCCACTTGGGCCGCACTTTTACAAAGAGCTCCAGAAAGACCTTGCTCTGCAAAAATTTCTCGATGTCTTTTCGGGCATTGGTACCAATTTGCCGGATCATTTTGCCGCCTTCACCAATGATGATGGACTTTTGCGTTTCGCGCTGCACAATGATGTTGGCGCCGATCTTGATCAAACTGCTTTTGTGTTTGAACTCGTGTACAATTACCGTTGTCTGGTAAGGAATCTCCTCCTCAAACAACTCGTAAATTTTTTCACGGATGATTTCACCCACAAAGAAGCGTTCCGACAAATCGGTGATCTCATCTTCGGCAAAGAAAGGCTCGCCTTCGGGCAGGCGGTTGGCAACTTCACGGATCACCTGTTTTACCTGACCGCCATTGATGGCAGAAAGCGTAAAGATGGCACCCGCATATTTTTTATCCAGGAAAAAGGCTTTTGCTTCCTGCACCTTGTCGGGCATTACGGTGTCCACTTTATTAATCAATAATAAAGAAGGCACTTTCAGCCGCAGCTTGGAAAAGATAGCATCGCACTCTTCCCAGTTGTCGTTCACGTCTACCAGCAGCAGGGCAAGGTCGGCGTCTTCAAGCGATCCTTTTACAGCCTGCATCATTCTTTCGTGCAGTTTGTATTTGGGCTCGATGATTCCGGGCGTGTCGGAGAAAATGATCTGGTAATCTTTTTCCGTAAGGATACCCTTAATGCGGTGCCGCGTTGTTTGCACCTTTGGCGATACAATGGCCAGCTTCTCGCCCATCAGTGCGTTGAGCAAGGTGCTTTTGCCCGCGTTGGGCCGGCCGAATATGTTTACAAAACCTGTCTTCACAATAATTTCAAAGCGCAAAAGTAAGATTATAAAAATTGTTTGGCCGGAAAGAAGTGTGCGCCTATATTTGCAT
>NZ_MTFE01000010.1:2801117-2809929 GCF_001953305.1 Cnuella takakiae | reverse complement strand
CGGTAGCTCGTCGGGCTCATAACCCGAAGGTCCTAGGTTCGATCCCTAGCTTCGCAACCAATAGCCTCCCATGTGGAGGCTTTTTTATTTGCCTTTAACAAAGTTCAATTCATAATACGGTTGCAACCATACAGGCCCGATTAGACCGCTTTCCAATAAAGGATCATCGGCGGTGTAAAAATTCCAGGTTGTAAAACTTACCGGTCCGTCCTTGGGTTGTTCTTTTCCCTGCAGGTACCAACCTGGTAGTTGCTTAATGCCCCCACCTACTAAGAATTCAAAACTGCCATCAGCAGCTTTCGGGAAGTAGGTGCCAGGTTGTATTAGCGGAGCATCGCCAATTAATCGGTTGGGCCATAGATTGGTCACCTTTATTTCCAAAACATTTTCGCCTTCTTGTAAAGCCTGTGTAGCATTTACCCGGTATGGCCTTGTCCACAATACACCCAGGTTTTTGCCATTCAGCACCACTTCGGCCAACACCTCTACCCTACCCAGGTCGAGCAGCCATTGTACGGCGCGGTCTGCTGGCAAATCCTGCATATTGAAGCGGGTGGTATAAATGGCGGTTCCCGAAAAATGGCGCGCTTCCGTATGGCTGTGCAATGATTGGAGGGAGCGCAAATCAATAGGTGCCGGCGCGCCAGGCTTTTGGCCAAATTGAACATGCCAAGCGCCATCGATGGCTTTGTTAGCAGGCAAGGGAGGCACTGAAATGAATAGGTTCTTATCATCCACGCGACTAGCCTGGTAGTTTCCACTTTGTGCCAGCAGTATGCTTCCTTTTGATCCTTCATGCAGCAATACTTGTGGCATTGCCGGTTGGGTGGCCATTTGCTGTTTGGACAAAACCTCAACAGCAGCCTGATCGATGGCCGTGGGCAAAATGGAAATGTCTGAAATATCGCCGTTGTAATAAGTATCCGTTTCCACTCCCACGCCCCTTCCCTTTGTTGGATGCACCTGCCATTTGGAGAACTGTCCTTTGCCCAAAACTTTTCCGTTCAGGTAAACTTCAGGCAGCCCTTTCTGGTAAACAAGGGCAAGATGGGTAAAGCCAGAAATGGGTGCAGCAAGAGCCAGTACCATTTCGGGTGTGCCGTTGGCGTTTTCCCAAACAGTAACCCCATTGCGGCCAACGGCTAACCCGCAGGTGGCATGACCGGGGCCATACAATTTGTTTCCGGCAGCGGGGTAAATGGCGTAGTAATCGGTATAAGGTGCTGTTACCCGCTCCATGTGCTGGCTAAAGCGGAGCATGATGTCCTGTTCTGGTTTCACCCAAAATTGCAAGGTGAAATTGTTTGGGCAACCCGGAAAAGCCTCCCATGTTCGCGGAACAAAAGGATGAGATTGCACAAATGTTTTACCGGCCTTGTGCAACACGGTAAAATCTGGCAACGGTACTGCAGCAAACACTACGAACAGGGAACCATAAGGGTCCAGTTGCAGGGGCATGCTGACGCTGTCGGGCAATAGATGAAATATGGAGGCAGGGCGCGCTATACCGCGAACCGGGTGTATGATTTGAGGGTACCTGCCGCGCACCCGGAACTGCACCACCAATTCTTCGGTGGTACGCCGGGCATTGCATAAGAAATAGATATCCTCAGTTGGCGTGCGCCGGTGCAGGAAAGTGATGGGCGCATCGCCCGATTGGGAAGTAAAGGTACAATCGGGAGCAAGCCGTAATTGCCGCACCACCTTACTTAAATCGTATGCTGGAAAAACAGCACCTTTTCCAACGCTACGCTGCCCAACGGTTTTTCCATCACCCCACAGCACTTTTATCCATGCCGCAAACTGCTGCAACGCTTTTGCGGAACGCAGCCCAAGACAGCTTTGCACGGGCGGAGATACCAGGATCATTCCCTGCCGGACCAGTTTCACCAGGACAGCCAAGGTCGGATAACTCATAACGGAATAATCCTGAATTACCAGTACCCGGTACCGCATGCCGCTTTGCAATACCAAACTGCCTGCATCAACCCTTGCTTGCTGCAATAGGGCTGCATCCAAAACATCGTATGCAAAACCTTCAGGGGGAGCAGCCACCAGTTCGGAAGGCCGTACTGGTGTAAAAGTGGCAGAGTCCTCGGGTGCCAGGTAAGCGAAATCAGCAACAAACTGTCCTTTGCGCAGCAGCCACTGGCAACGGGCCAGGTAGGTAAACCACTCCCGGGCATAAGGCCACCAGGTATTGGTTCGGTCTATATGGCTGCCCCATGGTCCCATGGTCATACCGGGGAGGGCGGTGGGGTGCGGCTGGTGTACAAAGCGATGGAGCACCATTTTGTTTACCCCTTGTGCCAGGAGGGCATCGCCAGTTGCTTTTAGTCCGAAAGGGTACTCCTGCCATTTACCCGCGTTGGGTTCGCTGGTAAAAGTTTCAGCACCAACCAACCTTTTGCCTTGCGTATGGGCAATGGAAGCCGCCAGTTTGGGCGTACGCCTGATGGGCAGGTTACCTTGTAGAATAGCAAATAACCCGTTCCAGTGCTCGCCCATGGGCACATCGGCCTGGGCGCCGATACTTAGTTCACTGAAAGGTCCTTTGTCATAAGGTTCCACATAAGCGGTAAGGCCCTGTTGGCGGCACCAATCGGCAAAAGCACCGTAATAATTTTCTGAAACGGCATGGGCTATGGTTTGGCGGAAATCCCATAAAAAATTTTCTGTAAGAGCAACAGACGCCACTACCCTTCCGGTTATAGCGGGCAGGAAAGGCAACAAACGATATCCCTGGAAACGGGCAAACAATTGCGGCATTTCTGCCGTCCAGTTTTGCATACCCGCTTCAAAACTGTCGATCTCCAAACCAGCCTTGCCCTTTTTAGCCAACTCCTGTAATTCGGGCAGGATGGGTTGCAGGGCTTTTTGCAGGTGCAGTTCCAATGCGGCTTTCCGCATCTTGTCGCATTCCAATCCCTGTCCGCCATCCGGTGCGGCCTTATTGATGGCCCCTGTGGCAGTATGCCCCAAACGCAGCAAAGTATAATGGCCTGCAGGCGCCTGCCAGCGGAGCCTGCCTTCGGAATCCATATAATCGGTGAGATCAGTCACCTTGTCAAGTGCTATGAAGTCCTTGCTTTGAAATGTATCAGCAGCAGGTGCTATTTGGTGGTACCCAAACCGGAAGCCTGCCTTTTCCATAAAGTTGGGCAGGCGCTCCAATGCCGAAAACCTCACCTGCGCCAGCCTTCGGGGCAGGCGGCTCGTCAGCCGGAAAAAAGCAGCCTCCGTAGCAGTAAAGTCAAACGTTATGAACTTGTAACCCAGTAGCAGGGCGGCTTCCAACCCGGTGCTGATGGTAGCAACGGTTTGGAAGTGCACGCCATCCTGCGAAGCTTCCAGTAGAATAAAATTTCTTTCCCCATCAAAAAGCTCCCGAACGTTACCGGAGCCAACAGCAGCCACCTGAAAGGTTATATTGGTAGCCTTAACGGGTTCCGCAAAAGCAAAGAGCAACCAGTGTTCGTTTGCATTTGGCGTGGACAATAACACTTCACCATTGCCATTGACCTGGGCAAAATTCAGCTTACCGGATGCGGTACTGGCCTTATAATTATTCAATGCCACCTCGCGTGAAAATGCAGGAAAGGCCAGCAAAGCTACCTCCTGGTAATAACCCAGCTTGTGGTAAGGCTTTGGCAGCATAATGTCCAACAGGCCACCGCCTTTTACCACCACCTCACTCCAGGTAAGCTCCTGCATGGAATCTTTGGGTTCAATCCAGGGGCCGCCACTTGCCGACCAGCCCGGGCAGTTGTGCAGGGTGACTTCCATTCCAAGGCGCAGGGCTTCCCTGAGCGCGTGTTTTTTCAAAGTCCAAAATTCCTCGCTACCGTAAGCAACGGGGCCTTTGGGAATACCGGTGCCCGCATCAAACTGGAAAACACCGCTAATGCCTGCAGCCTTCATCGCTTCCAGGTCGGCGGTGATACCCTCCCGGGAAATATGCCCGTTCATCCAAAACCAGAAAAGTTGCGGAAAGGCATGGGGCGGTGGGTGCAACAACAAATCATCCCAGCCGGCAGTACCAACTGTAGCAGTTTGTGCCGCCATATTGAGTGGAGCTACCCAGGCCAATAGCCCCGCCGCACAGGTAAGTTGCAAAAACTGTCTTCGGTGCATGTACAAGATTGGATTGGCTGTAATCCGGGCGAACGGTGTTACATTTAAATGTGCGGTGCTGCGGCAATGAGCTGCGCCCTAACATGATACCAATCACTAATTTAATACTAAACGGCATCGCAGCCTTAGGATAGCATGAAGCAGATCAACCGGAGGTCTTTATTGAAAACGGGTGGCAGATTATCGCTTGCGGCCATGCTGGGTAGTTGGGCACAGCCTGCCTGGAGCCGCCAGTTGCAAAAAGCATTGACGAACCAGGAATATACACCGGCTACTGTGCTTTCGGAAGATGAAGATTTCTGGTATTATGTGCAGCAGGCTTACACTACTACGGAGTCGGTTATCAACCTGAATAATGGCGGAGTGTCGCCTGCCCCCCGGGTGGTGCAGGATGCCGTAAAGCGGTACCTGGATTTCTCCAATGAAGCGCCCAGCTACCATATGTTGCGCATTTTGGATCTGGGCAAAGAAAAAATCCGCCGCGACCTTGCCCTCCTGGCCGGCGTGCCTGCA
Organism: Cnuella takakiae; assembly: GCF_001953305.1. Classification (GTDB taxonomy): domain Bacteria; phylum Bacteroidota; class Bacteroidia; order Chitinophagales; family Chitinophagaceae; genus Flavisolibacter; species Flavisolibacter takakiae. Next base: position 2,805,282 of record NZ_MTFE01000010.1, on the reverse strand, counting down.
GATGGCGTAGCCCTGCAACGAAACGCCACCGAGGCTTTGCAGACCATCATTTTTGGCTTGCCCCTGAAGGCTGGTGATGAAGTGGTGCTGTGCCGGCAGGATTATCCCAGTATGATTCACGCCTGGCAACAACGGGCTTCGCGGGATGGGATAAAACTGGTTTGGGCCAACCTCCAACTGCCCAGTGAAGACAATGACTACCTCGTACATCAATACACCCGGTTGTTCACGCCCCGCACCAGGCTGGTACACCTAACCCACATGATCAATTGGAATGGCCAGATATTGCCGGTGCGCCGCATTGCCGACCAGGCCCATGCCCGGGGTATTGAAGTGCTGGTGGATGGCGCCCAAAGTTTTGCCCAACTGCCTTATGCCATTACCGATTTGGGCGCAGATTATTTTGCGGCCAGTCTTCACAAATGGCTAAGTGCCTGCATCGGTACCGGCATGTTGTATGTAAAAGCAGAACATATCGGCAAGATTTACCCCTTGTTTGCCGCCGAGAACCCTGCGGAAACCAACATCAGGAAGTTTGAACACCTGGGTACCAAACCTAGCGCCATTGAACTGGCCACAGGTAAAGCCATCGAGTTTCACCAAATGATCGGGAGTGAGCGGAAGCAGGCCAGGTTGCAGTACCTGAAAAATTACTGGATGGAAAAGGTGATGCAAGTACCCAAGGTAAGATTGTGCACCTCCCTGCGCCCGGAATTTGGTTGCGCTATTGGCCTGGTTAACCTTGATGGCATTGCGCCAGTGGAACTGGATAATTTCTTTTTCCAGAAATACCGTGTTCATACAACCCCGGTGAAATGGGGAGGCATTGAAGGAGTAAGGGTAACGCCTAATGTGTACACCAGCACCAGGGATTTAAATGTGTTGGTTCAGGCAATTAATCAGGCGGCCACAAAAGGCCTTAGCTAATACTAACAAAGCCCCATTGCCGGGGCTTTGTTATGATCTTGCTGCAAAAGCATCAGGACTTACGCGAGATATTGCTGGCACCACTGGTTTTAATGTTGCGGATCGAGGCATTGCCTTTGTACTGCACATTGCTGGCTCCACTGAGTTCTGCGTTCATTTCCTTTTCAACCGAAATGCGCACATTGCAGGCACCCGACGCATCGATATTGCATTCACCCGCAGTGAGGTCAAAGGCCTTTACATCGCTGGCCCCACTGGCCCTGATGTTGATGGCTCCTGCCGCACCGGTAAGGGTTACATCCGAAGCGCCTGAGAGTTCCAGTTTCAGTTGGTTGTTTACTGCCAGGTTGCCCTTAAGGTCGGTGGCTCCGGAAAGATCAATCTCGAGGTTGGGGCTGGCCAACGTGCCATCGATGGTGATTTTGGAGGCGCCACTGCCACCTAGGTAGTCCAGGTTTTTAACTGAGATATAAGCTTTCAGGTTCTGGTTGCGGTACCATTTTTTCCCGGGGTTGCGATAGCCTATTTTCAGCTTACCATTTTCTACCGAAGTATGGATGTTCTGGTTGTCGCCTTCAATATTGGAGCTCACCACCACACCTTCCGCATTGCCCTGGGAAATGATCACCTCAAAGGCGCTGCTGATATCAATTTTATTAAAAGACCCAACGTTGCGTGGTTCGGCATTGGGATCATTGATTACTTTCTGAGCTGCTGCAGCTACCGAAAAACAGGCGGCCACCAGGATCAATATAAACTGTTTCATAAGCTTCGTTTTCTTTGAAACGGCACAGCAGGAAAAAGGTTACAGCACCGCGTAAAAAAATCTCCCCTACATTTGCGTCGCTAATATTTCAGCGTTTACCGGGGTGTCCTTTCAAAAAAGAAGGTCTGAGATCATACCCGTAGAACCTGATCAGGGTAATGCCTGCGCAGGGAGCTTAACAGTTTCAAGTTTGTGGTTCAAAGATCAAAGTAGTGTCTGCAGCACCGATGGTCTTTGAACGGGCAACTGCCGACTTCCAACTCTCTCCTGGCTTTCCCTTTCATTTTTAATTTTTTACACAAAATGAAAAGGACTGCTTTATTCCTTGCCATGAGCGCCGCTATGGCCGCCGGTGCACAGGAAGCTAATCAAGACACTACAGAAATGATCCCGGTTGAAGTAAGGGCTACCCGTGCCGGTGTGCGGGCGCCATTTACCAAGACCAATATCCGCAAGGCGGAAATCGAGCAGCGCAACCTGGGACAGGACCTGCCATTTCTCCTCAACCAAACCCCTTCGGTGGTGGTAAACTCCGATGCGGGTAATGGCGTGGGTTATACCGGTATCAGGGTTCGCGGCACCGATGCTACCCGTATCAATATTACCCTGAACGGCATTCCATTCAATGATGCCGAAAGCCAGGGCAGCTTTTTTGTGAACCTGCCCGACCTTGCTTCTTCGGCCAGCAGCATACAAATACAGCGGGGTGTGGGCACTTCCTCCAACGGCCCCGGTGCATTTGGTGCTACCGTCAACCTGAGCACAGTGGAAGCTAATGATAAAGCCTATGCAGAATTCAACAACAGCTACGGCTCTTTCAACACCTGGAAAAATACCCTCCGCCTGGGTACCGGCAAGGTGGGCAAGTATTTTTCCGCCGACCTGCGCCTGTCCAACATTACCTCAGATGGCTTTATTGACCGCGCCACCAGCGACCTGAAAAGCTATTATTTCGCTACGGCTTTTGAAAAAGGCAATTCCAGCCTGCGTTTCATCAGCTTTTCGGGAAAGGAAAAAACCTACCAGGCATGGAACGGTGTTACCGAAGCCGACCTGAAGTCTAACCGTACCGTTAACTACGCAGGTACCGAAAAGCCGGGCACGCCTTACCAAAATGAAACCGATAATTATGGACAAACCCACTACCAGTTGTTTTTCAACCAAAAGATCAACTCGCGGCTGAACTTCAACACTGGTTTGTTTTATGTAAAAGGTGCCGGTTATTACGAGCAGTACAAAGCCGACCGAAGATACTCGAGCGTTGGTCTGCCCAATGTGGTGGTTGGCAATACCACCATCTCTCGTTCCGACCTGGTACGCCAGTTGTGGCTGGATAATGATTATTATGGCAACGTGTTTTCGCTGAACTACCAGGCAAACAAAACAGAACTGACCCTCGGCGGCATGGTTTCCAAGTATGAAGGCAACCACTTTGGCGATGTGATCTGGGCAAAGAGCGGCATGCCTACACCCAAACACCGCTTCTACGACCTGAATGCCTGGAAAAACGATGCAACCGTGTACGCCAAATGGCAGCAGGAAATTGCCCCTTACTGGCAGTTGTACACCGACCTCCAACTGCGCACCGTGCACTACCGAATTGATGGTTTCCGCGACAACCCTACCCTGCGGGTAAACAATGATTATGCTTTTCTCAATCCGAAGGCTGGCGTTTCGTACAACCGCAATGGGCTGCAGTTTTATGGTTCGTATGGACTGGCCCAGAAAGAACCCAACCGCGACGACTTTGAAGCAGGTGCAGCCCGCCAGCCCCGTCCCGAAAAGCTTCATGACTTTGAACTGGGCCTGAACAAAACCGCCCGCACCTACAATTGGGGCATTACAGGTTACTACATGGCTTACAAAGACCAGTTGGTGCTTACCGGCCAGATCAATGATGTGGGTGCTTATACCCGCACCAATATCGACCGCAGCTACCGGTTGGGCGTGGAACTGCAGGGCGGTTTGCGCCTGAACCGCTGGGCCCAGCTGAGTGCCAACCTGGCCATCAGCCGCAACAAAGTGGTGGACTTCACCGAGTATGTTGACGATTACGATCAGGGCAATCAAAAGCAGAATAAGTTCAACCAAACGGATATTGCTTTCTCCCCTAACCTGGTAGGCGCAGGCCAGTTGCAACTGACCCCGGTGAAAAACCTGGAATTGAACCTGAACAGCAAATACGTTGGCCGCCAATACCTCGATAATACCCAGCAAAAATCGCGCAGCCTGGAGGCTTTTTTTGTACAGGACGCACAGGCACGTTACAACCTGCCGGTGAAAGGTATCCAAGGCATTACGCTGGTGGCGCAGGTAAATAACTTGTTCAACAAAATGTATGCACCCAATGGATATACCTTCAGCTATATCAGCGGCAACACACCCTATACGGAGAACTACTATTTTCCCATGGCAGGCACCAACTGGATGTTTGGGGTAAATGTGAAGTTGTAGGGAGGTTTTTAGCTGTTG
>NZ_MTFE01000010.1:2789517-2801093 GCF_001953305.1 Cnuella takakiae | reverse complement strand
CTCCCCTTTCTTATACGGTTTACTTAAAGTATTTGAGAGCTTTTGGAAGCACACACATATAAAGCTGGTCAAGCTACCGCAACCCTATTTGCCGATGGCAGTACGTGCAACTTGAGGCCAACAACTTGCAGCTAGTGGCTATTTCGGCATGCCATACTTGTCAATCCAATCGAGAATACCACCCTCAACGTTGTAGGTCTCTTTAAATCCTACCTGGTCCAGCACCATACAAGCCATGGCACTGCGTTTACCGCTGCGGCAATGGATGTACACGGGTTCCTCTTTCAGGTCTTCAAGGTCTTCCAGCTGCATTGTTTGGATCTTACCCAGGGGCACCAGTTGGCCGCCCAGGTTGGCTTCGGCGTACTCGTGCGGCTCGCGCACATCAATGAGGTTGATCTTTTCGCCGGCGTCCAGCTTGGCTTTCAGTTGTGCTACGGTAATACTTTTCATGGCATTTTATTGTAAAGGTTCCTGTTCGGTAACAGGTTGCGTGAGGGCTGCAGAATCGGTTACGGGTTTTTCCACGCTCAGCCACACATCAATCATCTGGCCCGGCCGGATACGCAGTGGGAAGCCGGCTTCTGTTTTGGGCGCCGGGCTTTGGCGGTAAATAAAAGCTGCCGCGGAATCCTGTACATCGGGATTGGCCAGCACCGAACCCAGCACAATGCCCTGGGCCTGCAACAGGATATTGGCTTCATCGTAGGTAAGACCAACAAGCGTAGGAACGGTAAGATCGGTATTCCCTACGCCACTGCCAATCACCAGCGAGATGGTACTTCCCATCCTGATTTTGGTGCCAGCAGGAATGGTTTTGCCGTTAAACAGCTGGTCCAGTACGGAGTTCTTGGCAAAATCAGGTTTATAGGTTGTGTCGCCCATTTTCAGGCCCATATTCTTGAGCACCATCTCCGCGTTGCGGAAGCTATAACCTTTCAGGTTGGGCATTTCAATTTCGGGCGGAATGGAGCGGTTAACGGTAACGTATACCGTGCGGTTCACCTTTACCACATCATCAGGAGCGGGCACCTGCTTGATAACCGTTCCGGGTTGCAGTTCCTCGTTATAAATGGAATCCTGGATCACCACTTCAAAACCCTGCGACTCCAGTGTCTTTTGCACCTCGGCTATATTTTTATTCACCACCGCAGGCACCGTCTTAGCCTCTCCGTGGTGGGTAAGCCAGTTGAGCGACTCTACAAACAGGAACCCGAGCAAAAACAGGAAAACCAATCCTGCCAGGATGTTGACGATCAAAGACTGCCGGGTAATGAATTTAAACATGCAGGATTATCCGATTTTGGGGCGCAATATAAGTAAAGTTCAAGGCGGTGGGGTTAGCGCTTTGCTAAAGCCTCGGCCACCAGGCGGCTGTAAAAATCCTGCAGGGTCCAGCCTTTGGCCCTTACCTGCTGCGGGATGATGCTGGCTTCGCTTTGCCCGGGAACGGTGTTAATCTCCAGCATGTAAGGCTTCGCAGCAACTTCATCATAAATAAAGTCGATGCGCACTACGCCGCTGCAATTACAAACAGCATAAATGTTTTTGGCCGCCGCTTCAATATTGGCTTTCCATTCTTCACCGATTAGCGCTGGTGTGATTTCAGTGGAAGCGCCATGGTACTTGGCTTCATAATCGAAAAACTCGTTTTGCGCAATTACCTCGGTGATGGGCAGTACTTGTATTTGGCCTTCAGTTTTAAAAACACCAACAGTAAACTCTCTGCCCTGGATCATTTGCTCTACCAGCACCTGGTTGTCTTCGGCAAAGGCTTTTTCAATGGCTGCTGCCAACTCCTCGCCCTTGCTCACCTTGCTCATGCCGATGCTGGAGCCGCCATTATTGGGTTTTACAAAAACGGGCAGTTGTAGCTGCTGCAAAATGGTGGCGACATCATAGGCTGTATGCGCAAACAGGTGTACCGAAGGCGCTACGGCGATGCCGGCCATGGCAGCGACGGCTACCGTATATCTTTTATTAAACGTAAGTGCCGAGGTGGCGGCATTGCAGGAAGTGTAGGGCAAACCCAGCATATCGAAATAGCCCTGCAGCCTGCCATCTTCACCTGGTGTGCCGTGCATGCCAATAAATACACCATCGAAGCGGATCGTTTCGCCATGCAGCCGGAGGGAAAAATCATTTTTATCAATGGTGCCCGCCCTATGATCGTCCTCGAGGTAAAACCAGCCTTCTGGGTTGATGTCGATTACATAAACATCATACAGGTTTTTATCGAGGTGGGTATAGATGGTTTTGGCCGATTTATAAGAGATCACGGATTCGCCGGAGTAGCCACCGGTAACCAGGGCGATTTTTTGCTTCATGAATTGGGTTTGGGGAGCGAATTTACAGGAAAGAAGGACACCTGACAGGTCTTGAAGACCTGTTAGGTGTTGGAAAAACCTATAAGGTTTTGAAAACCTTATAGGTTTAAATAAATAACAAAGGTGAAGGGCCGATCCCTTCACCTTTATACCGGAAATATCACCGGCTTAACGTACAGCCGAAGCTGCGATGCTTGTTGCAAGTTATATGTAATAAATTACAAATGCAAGGCTTCTTTCTTTTGCAGCAGTGCATCTACGGTTTCCTGGTACAGCTCATCCGGTACACAGCAATCAACCGGGCAAACGGCAGCGCACTGCGGCTCTTCATGGAAGCCCTGGCACTCGGTACATTTGCTGGGTACGATGTAGTAGGTGTCTACAGCAATAGGTGCATTGCGCTGGCCGGCATCAACTACGGTACCGTCTACCAGGGTAAAGCTACCTTTCACGCTGGTGCCGTCGGCTACCGCCCATTCCACACCACCTTCGTAAATTGCGTTGTTTGGACACTCCGGTTCGCAGGCACCGCAGTTAATACACTCGTCTGTTATCTTGATTGCCATAGTGCTTGTTTGATTGCTCGGGAATTATTTTTGTGCCCACAAATTTAGGCGCCCAACAGTAAAAAACCATTTTCACCCCTGCAAAAACTGGGCAAGCCTTTGCAGGAAAACCCAATGATGCTCATGACGCTTCAACAAAGAATAAATATTTTGGTTCGGTTAGGCAATTATATGCAGGAAAATGATGAAGCCTGGCAAAGTGCAAAAAGGAAAGCTTTTGTAAACAATAATTGGTTTATTGAGGATTTCGTGGACCTGGCGGTCAACAATATTGTACAACAACTGCTGCAACCCGAGGCTCTGCACCAGCTTGCAGCTTCCTATAAAATTCCAGACACGCTACCTGCTCCCAAAAAGGTGGGAATTGTTATGGCGGGCAATATACCCCTGGTGGGCTTCCACGATTTTTTATGTGTCTTTCTTTCCGGTCATATCGCACTGATCAAACCTTCTTCAAAAGACGAAGCGCTGATCACCCAATTGGTGAACCTTTTGCATCAGTGGGAGCCAGCAACGCAGCAAACCGTTGCCATCCTTCCCCTGCTGAAAAATTGTGAGGCCTATATTGCTACAGGCTCCAACAATAGCAGCCGCTACTTCGAAGCATATTTCAGCAAATTCCCGCATATCATTCGCAAGAACCGAACTTCCGTGGCCATGCTAAGCGGTAAGGAAAGCACCACTGAACTGGAATCCCTTGCCGATGACATATACCAGTACTTTGGTTTGGGTTGCCGCAATGTTACCAAGCTATACGTACCGGTGGGGTACGATTTTGTTCCCCTCATAAATGCCTTACGCAAGTACAGCCACCTCACCGACCACAACAAATTCAAAAACAACTACGATTACCAGCTTGCTGCCAAAATCATCAACAATGAGTATTACATGACCGATGGCACCATCTTGCTGATTGAAAACAAATCGCCTTTCGCACCCATCAGCCAGGTACATTACGAGTATTACGAGCAGGCAGACGATGTGTTGCAACAACTTTCCGGCGATGAAGCCATTCAGTGCGTTACAGGTACGGCAGCGATACCCTTTGGCGGTGCGCAAACACCCGGCATTTGCGATTTCGCCGACGGCGTGGATACGATGGCGTTTTTGATGGACCTGGGTAGCGGAAATTAGGTGTTGGTAATTGGTGAATGGTAAAAAGTAAGACTCATCATCTTTCATCAAAGGAATTATAATGGGTTATGTTATTCATAAGAAATAACTAAACATGTGAACCATACCAGCCAACTACTAATACCTAATCACTAATTACCAATCACCAATCACCTCCCCTCCGATCTACGAAGACCTTAGTAAATTGTTTGTTAAACAGAACTGCAGGGATTAATTTCGGTTCAAACTGTTTCTACCTTAGACAGGACAAGGCACGTATTTTGAAACCTAGATAATAGATAATAAACCCGATAGCAATGAAAGTGAAACAGATTGCGCTTACTGTGGCCATCAGTGCAGCTTCCGCGGTACTCAGCGTTTGGGGTTACGAGCAATTCGCCCAGAACAAAGAGTCCAACATCGGAAATTTTGGCACCAACATTCCTGCAAATTATACAGGCTTTTTCGACGGTAAAGCCAATCCGGCAGAAGCCATTGACCTGACAAAAGCTGCCAATGCAGCTGTTCCTGCAGTAGTGCACATTAAAACCAAAATTCCTGCACGCAAGCAAACCAATAACATCACCAGCCGCCGCGGTGGTGGTATGTTCGACGACTTCTTTGATGACCTGTTTGGTTATGGTCCCAACGTTATTCCGGAGCAGCGTGCTTCCGGTAGCGGTGTGCTCATCAGCGAGGACGGATATATAGTTACCAATAACCACGTGATCTCCGATGGCTCAAACGGTGTGGCTTCGGAAATCAATGTTACGCTTGCCAACCGCAAAACCTACAAGGCTAAACTGGTTGGTCGTGACCCCAGCAGTGACCTTGCCGTATTGAAAATTGACGGCAATAAGTTTCCCTTCCTGGTGTACGGCAATACCGCCAGCCTCCAGTTGGGACAGTGGGTTCTGGCAGTTGGTTACCCATTGACGCTCGATGCTACCGTTACAGCTGGTATTGTTTCGGCAACTGGTCGTACCATCAATATCAACCGCAGGCAAACTGCCGCTGGCGAATCACCTGTTGAGTCGTTTATCCAAACAGATGCTGCCGTTAACCAGGGCAACAGCGGTGGCGCCCTTATCAATACCAATGGCGAACTGATCGGTATCAACTCTGCCATCCTTGCGCCGAATGGTACTTATGCAGGTTATTCTTTTGCCATTCCGGTGAACATTGTCAAGAAAATTGTTGATGATATTGTTCGCTTTGGCGATGTACAACGTGGCTACCTGGGTATCTCCTACTACTCTACCGACGACATGAGCGAAGAGCAGGTGAAGCAACTGGGTGTTCCAAATACCGCCAATGGGGTGTATGTATCTGCGGTTTCGCCTGATGGTGGCGCGTCTGCTGCCGGCATTCAAAAAGGTGACGTAATTACCAAGGTGAACAACAACCCGGTAAACAGTGGCCTTCAGATGAGTGCACAGATCGCTTCTTTCCGTCCCGGCGATAAGGTTCCGGTGACCTATATCCGTGGCGGTAAGGAACTGACCACACAGGTGACCCTAAAGAAGAAAGCCGGTACTTTTGAAGATGTAGCCAGTGCCAATATCGGTTCCCGCCTGGGTGCTGACCTCGCTACCCTCGACCAAAGCCGTGCCCGTGAATACGGTATACAGGGCGGTGTACAGGTTCGCAAGATCACCCAGGGTGGCGCACTCAGCCGCACCCGTATGGGCGAAGGCTTTGTGATTACCAGTGTCAATGGTGCTGATGTCACTTCCCTGGAAGCCCTCACCAAGGTGCTGGGTAATGCCAGCGGCTCGGTAAGGCTGGAAGGTATTTATCCCGGTTATGACGGTATGTATACCTATCCGTTGAACCTGGAACAATAACCGCAGAAGAGTATGATTTGGAATGATTAAAATGAATATAAAAGCAAGCGGCTGCCTATTTGGGTAGCCGTTCGCTTTTTGTACAAAACAGAGCTTGCTTTGGAAATACGCTTCCTATTTACATCCAATTGAAAACGGCTACTATCTCCAGTAGCCGTTTTCAATTTTAAGTTTAAACACCTGTACCTGTATTCAAATCATTATAGCCTTAATTGAGAAAAGGACTACGCATCCCAAGTCATACAAATCATTTCAAATCATACTTATCAGCGGTTCAGTCTGCGTATACAAGGTACTGCCACGGCTTCAACTCCAGCGAATGGTGCTGGTCGAAGTTGTGGTTTACTTGATGAAATACTTCTTTCAAGCTGCCTTTAACTGCGCCTGCAGGCACCTGGAAGGTAACAGGTTGATTGGATAAGTTGAGTACCGTAAATACCTGCCTGTTTTCAAAACGTCGCACATAAGCCAGCACCTGGTTGTCCTGGGCGGTATGGATGCGTTCTACAGTTGCTAGTTTAGCACTGCCGTTCAGGGCAGGATGGTTGTGGTGCAGGGTTAATAGGGTTTTATAAAAAGGTGCCAGCTGGTTTTCCTCCTTCCAGTCGATGGGGTCTTTTTCAAAAAATTCCAGCCTTTTGCGGTTGGGCAGTTCCTGCCCGCTATATACCAACGGCAGCCCGGGCCAGGTACAGGAAAATACAGCCAGTGCAGGAGCAGCATCACCATACTTTTCGTACTCGGTGCCGTTCCAGGTATTCTCGTCGTGGTTGGTGGTAAACCATGCCTGCATGCCTGGTGCCTGCTGGTATTGCTGCAACAAGCTGTCGAGGCCGGCCACACCCTGGTGTTCCTGGTAAAATGCCTTGGTTTTGTGCATCCATTTCCAGGAATAGGCGGCATCAAACACCTGCATGTACTCGGGGTTTTCCAAGGGATCGAACTCGCCCAGCCAGAACAGCGGTTTTACTTTATTCAGTTCATTGGCAGCCTGTATCCAGAAATCAACTTCCACCCAGGAAGCCAGGTCGCAACGGAAACCATCGATGCCCGAATCGGTAATCCAATACTTCATGGCATCGATCATAGCCTGGCGCATTGCCGGATTTTTATAATCCAGTTCAATGATATCGTCCATTCCTGAAGCGATCTTGAAGTCTTTGGTTGCCGGATCTTTTTCGTAAAAATCGGGATGGGACTTCGTCCATACATGGTCCCAACCTGTATGATTGGCCACCCAGTCAATGATTACTTTAAAACCCATATCATGTGCCTGTTTTACCAGTGCCTTCCAATCGGCGAGGGTACCGAATTCGGGGTTGATAGCGGTATAGTCGGCAGCAGCATACTGGCTGCCGAGGCTGCCCTTTTTATTTTTCTGGGCTATGGGCGTGATGGGCATAAACCAGATGGTTTGCACCCCCATTTCCTTCAGCCGGGGCAGGTGTTTGGCAAAAGCATTAAAGGTGCCTTCGGGCGTGTACTGCCGTACGTTCACCTCGTAGATATTGGTATGGTTAACCCAGGCCTTGCCTGTTTCCTTTGTTGTCATGGTGTTGGTGCTTAGGGGTTTATTTACCGAACAGGAGAGCAGCAGGGCAGCTGCAGCTACCGAACAAATCACACGCTTCATCTGTCTTGTTTATTGCCGCAAATTACGAACGAATAACACCTAACAGGTCTTTAAGACCTGTTAGGTGTACCTTTGAGCTCAAATTCCATAATTGCCCCGATGAAAAGTTTCGACGTTCCGGTAATGTACCGCAGCCCGCTGATTTCGGCCATCAAAAAAAAGCGCAAGGAAGCGGACCGCATGAAAAAAGACTTCTCGCCTACCCTGCTCGATTTTGGGCCCATGCGAATCTACCTGGCCCGTCACTTCGGCTTTTGCTATGGTGTTGAAAATGCCATCGACATTGCTTTTCGTACCGTGGATGAAAACCCCGGGAAACGCATTTTCCTGCTCAGCGAAATGATCCACAACCCGCAGGTAAACTACGACCTGCGCAGCCGCGGCGTACAGTTCCTGCAGGATAATCATGGTAAGCAGATCGTGCCTTTTGAAGAACTAGCCGCCGACGACGTGGTGTTGATTCCTGCTTTTGGCACCACCCTCGCCATTGAGGCCCAACTGAAAGCCATTGGAATTCCTACCGAGAAATACGACACCACCTGCCCCTTCGTGGAAAAGGTTTGGAACCGCAGCGAGGTTATTGCCAAGAGCGACTACACCATTATCATCCATGGCAAACCCAGCCATGAAGAAACAAGGGCAACTTTTTCGCATGCAGCAGCCAATGCGCCATCGGTGGTGGTAAAAGACCTGAAACAAACCATGGAGCTGGCTAAATATATTACGGGTCAAAAAGACGCTGCCGGCTTTTATAACGAGTTTGCCGGCCAGTATTCGGAAGATTTTGATGTAAACCAGCACCTGCAACGCATTGGCGTGGTAAACCAAACTACCATGCTGGCTTCCGACACGCAAGGCATTGCCGATTACCTGAAAGGTGTGATGCAGGATCATTTTGGATTGGATGAAACTAACATCAAAGAGCGTTTTGCCGACACCCGGGATACTCTCTGTTATGCCACCAACGACAACCAAACTGCCGTTACGGGTATGCTGGACACTCCTGCCGATCTGGCCATTGTGGTAGGCGGATACAATTCGTCCAACACCTCGCACCTGGTAGAATTATGCGAGGAGAAATTGCCAACATATTATATCAGCAGCGAAGCAAAGATCCTGTCGGAACAAACCATCAGCCACTACAACTTTCATGATAAAATAGAAAGCGTTACGGAAGGCTACCTGCCCCAAAAGGAAACAGTAAACATCCTTATCACAAGCGGTGCTTCCTGCCCCGATGCGGTGGTGGAGGAAGTGATCCGCAAGCTGCATGGCTATTTCCCCGGTGCAAAAGCTTTTGATGAACTGGTTGCGGAGTTTGCATAAGGCATAGCCAACATCATTGCCGCAAGTAAACCACTTACAAGATTGGTCCCTTAAGCTGATGGTCACCATCCCATGGTTGAAACCGCAGGCTGATGAATTAGGACAGGAAGTGGCGGAGGCCCTGAACCATGTTGTCTACTGCAGTTTTCTATATTGAAATCCTCAAAGATTGATGCATATAAAAAAGCAGCACCCTCGAAAGAGTGCTGCTTTTTTATATGCATTACTAAGTTAGCATGCTTGCAGCTTGTAGCTAAAAACTTGCAGCTTTTACAGCGCCAAACCCACCGAAATCTGGATCGCCTGGTTGCGCCACTTGTTTTGGTCGCCAAGGTCGTTGATGTTTTTCAGACCCACCACATAGCGGCCCGACACAACAGCCTTACTCACTTTTACCTGCAATCCACCTGCCATAGAAAAGTCGCCGCCGGAGAAAGCTGACTTACCATTTTCCAGCAGGTTCTTGTCCTTATTCAGCAGTACACCAAACTGGGGGCCCGCCTGCAGGGATACCAGGTTGCCGATAAACTTATAGTTCAGCATGATGGGAATCGTGAGGTAATTGAGTTTTACATCACCATCCTTTACTTCCTGAAATGCACTTTGATAGATGTTGCGGAAATTGCTGTCTACCCTTGTCTGGGTTTGGGTGTACAATACTTCGGGTTGCAGGGCAAACTTGTCGCCCAGGCCAATCATGGCAAAACCACCCAACTGGTAACCATAACGAAACTCCTGTTTAAAAGACTTTCCGTCCACTTTGGTAATGTTGGCGCCGGCTTTCACACCTGCGGTAAGCTGGGCCATAGCAGCGTTCGACAGCAGTACGAACAGGGCAATAACAGATAACTTGATTTTCATGAAGCTGGTTTTTAAGTGATAGAACATCCTTTGGACGCCCAAGGGTACAGGATGTTACATGTGAAAAAATGTTAAAAAATGATCCCGGTATTTAAAGCAAAAGAGGCGGTAAAATGCTGGTCGCTGGTGGGTATATAATAATCCAGCGCCATCTGTGGCTGGACAAAGAACTTACCCCTGTTATAAGTGGTACGCAAAAAGGCAGTAACTGCCAAAGGTTGAAACTTTGTTGATTCCTGCAGGGTCACCTGGTCGGAAAGAAATGGCTTGTTAATGGCATCGCTAACCTTTACCACGTAGCCGTTGGTACTTTGGTTGAAACCATACTGCTGCGTGCCACCGGTAAAGGAAAGCTGTGGCGAAAAACGGAAATTATCCTTATTGCTCAGCACATTAAAGAAGTAAAAATCATGACGGGTGGAAAGGCTTACCATCCAGTCGGAAACCGATTCACTGGTGGTGGTTACCACCTCACCAGGAATTTCGATTGGTCCTCCGCCCCCCTGCTTCTTCTTCCCCTTTTGTTTCAGAGCCTTGTATAATATTGCCTGCCGCGTAACCTCGGTTTTGGTGCCCCACCCATAGGAAACAGAAACGGATGGCTTGAACCAGCTTTTGCGGTACAGGCCATATACCGAGAGTTCATTTTTAAGCGGTGATGTGTAATAGCTGAGGCTATCGGGCCGGGTAAAACGGGTATAGGCAATCCCGGTCATCACCCTTTTAAATTTCAGGTAATCATAGGAAACGGTCGCCAGGTACTGTGAAGGCTTCAAGCTTCCATTTTGCGTAAGCATCATGGCTGTAGCCGCTACACCTAAGCCGGATTTGTGGTAATAGGCCGCAGAGGGCGATAACATCAGCGACTGGGTAGTGGTGGCCTGCCCGCTTTGGCTTTGCACATTCAGCAGCCGGTTTCCTGCCATAAGGGATACGGTACCAAAGCTTTTAGGTTTGGTGATGGAATCGAGCAAACTCCCCAGGTCGGAAAAGAGGGCGTCAAGGTCGTCCAGTTCAGCGCCCGAAAGGGTACTGTCCTTTTGGCCCTGCACCTGCTGAAAACCCATCAGGCCAAGAGCTGCCAATAAAAAAGGTTTGATATAAGTAGCTGGTTTTTTCAAAGGTTGCGGTTTAATTACGCAATCTGGTGAAAAGTTCTTTAACTAAACGCTTCATTGTAGAATTTATTGGATCAGGCAAATTCCAACAGGGTGATTTCAGGTAAAATACCCACCCTTCCTGGATAACCGATAAAACCAAAGCCGCGATTTACATACAATTTCTGGTTGTCTTTTTCATACAACCCCGCCCATTGCTGGTACACGTACTGAACAGGGCTCCACCGCAGCCAGGGAAGTTCTACGCCAAATTGCATACCGTGTGTATGACCGGCGAGCATGAGGTCGATATCGGGGTAATTGGGCCTTACTTCCGCATCCCAATGCGAAGGATCGTGGCTCATCAGGATTTTAAAAGGCAGGTGGCTGGCTCCCTGGTAGGCTTCGGCCATTTTACCATATTTGGGAAAACGGGCCTTGGCGCCCCAGTTTTCGATACCCAACAGGGCGATCTGCTCACCGTTTCGTTCCAGAACGGTATGCTCATTCAGCATCAGGTTCCAGCCCATTTCGCGGTGCACGCCTTTCAGTCTTTCCAGGTTTTCTTTTTTGTGCTGGATGGTTGGCCAGGGCTCATAGTCACCGTAATCGTGGTTGCCCAATACTGAGTATACACCCATTGGCGCCTTCAACCGGCTAAACACTTCTTTGTAATCATCCATTTCATCGGCGCGGTTGTTTACCAGGTCGCCGGTAAAAAGAATCAGGTCGGGGTTTAGTCCTAGGATTTTGTCTATCCCCCTTTGCACCGCATCCTTATTATTAAAGGAGCCGCTGTGCACATC
>NZ_MTFE01000010.1:2784795-2789453 GCF_001953305.1 Cnuella takakiae | reverse complement strand
CCTGCCGAACCTGGTAATCGTATTTATTGGTGAAGCCATACAGCAGCGTACCCAGGATGCCGCCTCCCGCTGCCATCCCTATCCAACTCAGAAATACAGAACGGCTGATGCCACTATCTTCCTGGATGTGCTCGCCTTCGGTGCGGGAAAAGAACAACCTGCCTGCCACCCATTGGAAAAGCCTGCGGATATCGTCCAGCAAAAAGAAAACTGCAGCCAGCACCTTGGCAAAAAACAGGGAAACCAGTACGCTGAACACCACGGAGCGCAGACCCTGTGAAACATTGTCCAACTTAAGGTAAGGCAGGATAAGCATGCACAAAATGGCGGCGATGGAAACAACCCAGTACCCGATCAGGATAAAAGAACGGGTGCGGCTGCTGGCGCCAAGCGAAACGAATTTTACCACCTGGAAAACATAGAGGTCCAGCAAAACCATGAAGGCTACGATAATAAATAGAAAAGGAGAATTGCGCATGTTTGAATCCTGTTTAAACAGATAAAGCTTACCCTGACAAAACAAGCGGCATCGGCGTTGGATAATTTGCAGTATCCACCTACGCTTTGCGCCGCTGCGTCTTTGCGTGCCCACCAACCGGCGCAAAGAAAACGCAAATACGATGCAAAAGGCGTTAAAATGGGCCGGAGGCGCAATCTTTCCACATTCCTTGTTTTGCCGGCTTATAATGTATTTTTGCAAAACTTTCGAAAACAACCCCTTATATGCGGCTTACCTTTTACGGACATTCCTGTTTCCTGCTGGAGCTTGGCGGCAAACGTGTGCTGGTAGATCCTTTTATCACGCCCAAGCCTGCCGCTAAAGACATCGATATCAGCGCAATCAGGCCCGATTATATCCTGGTTTCGCATGGTCACGGCGATCATATTGCCGACTGTGTGGCCATTGCCCAGCAAAGCGGCGCCACCGTGGTGAGCAATTTCGAAATCTGCACCTGGCTTGCCGGCCAGGGTGTTGCCAACTACCATCCCATGAACACGGGTGGCAAAAAGACCTTTGACTTTGGAACCGTTCGATGCACCAATGCGATCCACTCTTCGGGTTTGCCCGATGGCAGCTATGGCGGCAACCCCATGGGGTTTGTCATCACTTCGGGCGAAGAAAGCCTCTATTTCAGCGGCGACACGGCCCTTACCACCGATATGACCCTGGTTCCGGGCTGGGCAAAGCTTAACTTTTCCATTTTCCCTATTGGCGATAACTTCACGATGGGTTATGAGGATGCAATAGAAGCGGCACGGATGGTGCAGTGTACAACCGTTGTAGGTGTGCATTACGATACTTTCCCTTATATCGTGATTGATCAACAGAAAGCCATGGATGCTTTTGCTGCGGCAGGCATCAGGCTCATACTTCCCGCCATAGGCGAAACCATTGAACTATAAATTTTTGCTGAACTAATGGCCAGAATCATAGGTGTAGCCAACCAGAAAGGCGGCGTTGGAAAAACTACAACTGCAATCAACCTTGCAGCCAGTTTTGCTGTGCTGGAATTTAAGACCCTGCTCATCGACGCCGATCCGCAGGCCAACAGCACTACCGGTGTGGGTTTCGACCTGCAAAACGTCACCCATAGCCTGTACGACTGTATGGTGAACCAGGCTACCGCCAAAGATGTGATCCTTAAAACGGAAATCCCGCACCTCGACCTGATCCCCTCGCATATCGACCTGGTAGGCGCCGAGATCGAAATGATCAATTACCCCAACCGGGAGAACGTGATGAAGAACCTCGTTGCCGAAATACGCGACGAGTACGACTTTATTGTTGTGGACTGCTCTCCTTCCCTGGGCCTGATTACCGTAAATGCACTTACTGCTGCCGACTCGGTTATTGTACCGGTACAGTGTGAATTCTTTGCCCTTGAAGGCTTGGGTAAACTGCTCAATACCATCAAGATCGTTCAGAGCCGCCTCAACCCCGAGCTGGTTATTGAAGGCATCCTGATGACCATGTACGATGGCCGCCTGCGCCTTTGCAACCAGGTGGTAAACGAAGTGCGCCGCCATTTCGAAGACCTGGTTTTCAGCACCATCATCCACCGCAACTCGCGCCTGAGCGAGGCGCCGAGCGTTGGCAAACCAGTAATTTTGTATGATGGCAACAGCAAAGGTTCCATCAACTACCTGAACCTGGCCAAAGAAATTTTGCAGAAAAACAATAAAACGAAGATTCCGCAAGAGGAACGTACGATTGAGTTATAGGTTTTGCCAATAGTGCAACAACCCCAACTCCAAACTCCGAACTCCAAACAGAATAATGAGTGCAGCTAAACCCAAGAAAGACGATATTGGTAAAGGACTGAGGTCCCTCCTGCAGGGCATCAACTCCGACCTGAAAAATACCGCTACCGGTGCCCTCAAGGAAGGCGCCGTAGAAGCAGCTACCGGCATCATGCGGATACCGGTCGAAAAAATTGAACCCAACCCCAAGCAGCCCCGTCGCGATTTTGACGAAGCCTCGCTCCAGGAGTTGGCTGCTTCCATTAAAATCCACGATATCATCCAGCCCATCACGGTTAGCAAGCTGGCGGGTGGCAAATACTGCCTGATCTCGGGTGAGCGCCGCTGGCGTGCGTCCAAGATGGCTGGGTTGAAAGACATTCCAGCCTATATCCGCCAGGCCAACGACCAGGAACTGCTGGAACTGGCCCTGTTGGAAAACCTGCAACGTGAAGACCTCAACGCCATGGAGATCGCCCTCTCCTACAAGCGGATGATGGAAGAACTGGAACATACGCAGGAGCAGGTGGCCGAGCGCATGGGTAAGGACCGCAGCACGGTTACCAACTATATCCGCCTGCTGAAGCTGCCGCCCGATATCCAGGTTGCCGTGCGCAACGGTGAGCTGAGCATGGGTCATGCCCGTGCCCTGATCAATGTGGACACAGTGGACAAGCAGCTCTTTATTTTCGAAGAGATCAAATCCAAAGCACTGAGTGTGCGCCAGACCGAAAACCTGGTGCGTGCCCTGTACAAGGAAGGCGGAAAAGAAGAGAAAAAGCCGGTACCTCTTTCCCTGCCGCCTGCCTATAAAAAGATTGAAGACAAGCTAGCCACTCATTTCAGCACCAAGGTGCTGCTGAAGCATAGCAAAAACGGTAGCGGCCAGATCACCTTTGATTATTACTCACTTGAAGAGCTGAACAAGCTGCTGGATCAGATGAATATAGTGATAGAATGAGGAATGAGTAGTGATTGGTGATTGGGTATTGGGATTATAGTAAATGAAAATCGACAATAGAAGAAATATCAGTTACCTGCTTGCGGTGTTGCTTTTTTGCAGCACCGCTTTGTTGTGTGGCGCACAGCAAAGGGACACCCTCAGCAGCAGTAGGGATACTTTGAATGCCAGGAAAGATACTACGCCCATCAAGGTAGACTCTTTAGATGCAGCTGCCACACCGGTTCGGGAAAGCAAGGTGGATTCCGTCATCCGTTTGCACTCGCCGAAAAAGGCTGCAATCCGTTCGGCCATCATTCCCGGTTGGGGGCAGATATACAACAGGAAGTACTGGAAACTGCCACTGGTATATGGCGCCCTGGGCACTACTGCGGGTATTTTCAAATGGAACCTGGACTGGTACCGGCGCACCCGTTTTGCCTATGCGGTTACCGTTAATCAGGATACTGCTTCTTTCGGGCAGGTACACCCCGAGCTGCAATATTTCGTGGAGCGCAACCAGGCCAACTCACTTAAAAATGCCCGGGACGGCTACCGGCGAAACCTTGATTATTCGGCACTTTTTTTCCTGCTTTTCTGGGGGCTGAACGTGGTGGACGCCACCGTGGACGCCCACCTCAAGGCATTTGATGTAAGCCCCGACCTGAGTTTAAAAATCAAAGCTGGTTACAGCGAACTGGCCCGCACCAATGGCGTGGGACTGGTACTCACCTTCAAATAAATACTGCTTCAACTATGCGCATTGCATTGATTGGTTATGGTAAGATGGGACAGATGATTGAGTCCATTGCCGTTGCAAAAGGCCACGAGATCGTATTGAAAATCCATATCGACAATACGGAAGATTTTACCAGGGAGAACCTGGGTAAAGCGGATGTGGCCATTGAGTTTACAAGCCCCCACAGTGCCTTTGCCAATGTATCCAAATGCCTTGAATGGGGCGTGCCGGTTGTAAGCGGCTCCACCGGCTGGAATGCCCAATTACCCGAAGCCAAACAAATGGCGGAAGCAAAAGGCGTCGGCTTTTTGCATGCCTCCAACTTCTCGGTTGGCGTGAACGTATTTTTTGAAGTAAACAAGCAACTGGCGCGGCTGATGGCTGCCCATGAAGATTACGAGGTAACACTCCGCGAGGTACACCATACCGCCAAACTGGACGCGCCAAGCGGCACGGCCGTAACACTTGCCGAACAGGTGTTGGCCAACCTTACCCGCAAAAAAGAATGGGTAAATGGCGAAGCCAACGCTGCCGAACAACTTGCCATCATCAGCGAGAGGGTTGACCCGGCACCCGGCACGCATTACGTAAAATACAGCTCCGATATTGACGATATCGAGATCATACACACCGCCCACAACCGCAAGGGTTTTGCTTCAGGTGCCGTACTGGCCGCCGAGTTCCTGGCTGGCAAAAAGGGCGTGCATACCATGAGCGAAGTATTGGGATTCTGATAAA
>NZ_MTFE01000010.1:2746293-2784785 GCF_001953305.1 Cnuella takakiae | reverse complement strand
GGGGCCCCCCCTTTTGTTTTGTATAAAACATCAAAGATTACGGTAAGAATTTACCTCCTTTGTTAGTGAAACTTCAGTGCAGGAGATGCCGATATAAGTTCGGCATGACAATTCCTGGAAAAGCGATTCTTCAATTCGTACCTTAAAGACTTTTGCTAACCCCTAACCCCTAACCCCTAACCCCTAACCCCTAACCCCTAACCCCTAACTATAAACTATAAACCAAAAACCTCCTACCGTACTTCAATCACCTGGTGTTCTTTAGCAGCTTTTGCCAACACAGGTTTTACCCCGTTCACAATCTCTTCTTTCAGGGCTTCCAGCAGGCGGGTTTTTATAAAATGACGGTAGGTAACCAGGCTTACTTCCCGCACGGGTATCGGAGCCTTGAATTCTTTCAGCTGGTTTTTTCTTTGTTCGTCAAAATGGATGGTGGCCAGCTCGGGAACGATGGTGAGCCCATTGCGCATTTCCACGATCTGGAGCAGGGTTTCGATGGAACCCGCCTCGTATTCGAGGTTGTTGCCGGCTGATTCCTTTTTAAGGCGGCACAGGTTCAACATTTGAGAGCGCATACAATGGCCTTCCTGCAACAGCCAGAGGCGGTTGACATCAATTTCCTCGGGCAGCACGAATTTCTTTTTGAGGTCTTTTTCCTTTTGCGAGGTAAAAACATAAAAACGCTCCAGGAATAGGTGCTCCGTGCGCAGGCCGTCGTAAGGCAATGGTGTTGCCATCAGGCCGACATCAAGCTTATCCTGCGAGAGGTGCTCCACAATCTGGGCGGTATTCATTTCGGTAATGCGTACCTGCACCTGTGGGTATTTGGCCAGAAAAGCTTTTAGAAAATGCGGCAACAGGTAAGGCGCCAGGGTAGGAATAATGCCCAGCCGCAACACGCCACTCACCTGTTGGGAGGCGTCGGTGGTAACCTGGCGCAGCAAGGCTGCTTCTTTAAGTACCACACGTGCCTGGTCGATGATTTTGCGGCCTACTTCTGTAGGTACTACGGGTTGCCGGCTGCGGTCGAAGATCACAACGTCCAGCTCGTCTTCCAACTTGCGGATCATCATGCTTAGGGTAGCCTGCGTCACAAAGCAGGTTTCGGCGGCTCGGGCAAAGTGGCGTTGCTGGTCAACCGCCACAATATATTCCAGTTGCTGAAGGTTCATAATGCGGCGTAAAGATAACCTGATCCGCCAGACCCTGCACTCCGGAATATGGCCGGGCTATAGAGCAGGATAAAATCCAGGTATTTCGCTACTATAGGTTGTTTGTTTGAATGTCTTTCAGGGGCAGGGATACCTCCAGGGTACAGCCCTTTCCGGGAACACTGTGCACGTGCAGGCTGCCGCCTACATATCCGGCCCGGTTGTGAATATTGCGCAGGCCCATCCCGGGTTTGGATACTTTGGGATCAAAACCTTTCCCGTTATCCGTTACTCGGCATTCCAGTTTATCGCCTGCCAGCTCCAGCCTGATGAAAGCCTGTGTTGCATCGGAATGGCGCAAAATATTACTTACCGCTTCCTGTACAATCCGGTAGGCAGCCACTTTTACGGTCTTGTTCAGGGTAGTATCGCACAGGTTATTGGCAATGGTAAGCCTGACTGCAAGTTTGCCTGTTTGATTGATATTTTCCACCAGTTCTGCTATGGCACCAGGCAGCCCTTTGCGCTCCAGAACAATAGGACTTAACCGGTGCGACAGGCTCCTGATTTCCTTGATTGCCTTGTCCAGGTGCTCGCGGCATTTATCCAGGTACTCGTGTTGCACCGCATCGCTGGTAATGTCTACAAAAAGCTTACACATGGCCAGCACCTGGCCTACGTTATCATGAAGTTCCCGTCCAAGGTCGTTGCGTTCGTTTTCCTGCCCTTCGATAGTGGCTGCAATTACCTGTTTTTCCTTTTCCCTGATCTCGGCCTGCAGGCGCCGCTTTTCCGTTACATCCCGCACAATGGAGATCATTCGTACCGCTTCGCCTGCTGCATCCCGCAGGATCACAGCTTTTTCGTTCAGCACTTTAAACTGACCGGGTTCCGTACCCAGTTCATACCAGTACTCACATTCCCACTTGCCTGCGTTGGAAAGCAGGGCCTGGTTGAGCGAATAGATAAACCTTTGTTTATCTGCAGGATGAAGCCTTGTAAAACGCTCCTGCATACTGGCGGCGGGCTTGTTGTGCACCGGAATTTCCGATGTGGGCTCGTTGCGCCAGAGTATATCCTTTTCTATGTCCCAGTCGGCAATGATATCTGCGGATATAGATGCAGCAATTTCAAACCTTTGCTTCAGGTAAGCCAGTTCCTGCTCCTGTTGGTACTCGTGGGTAACATCGTAGGCAAACCCTGCAGCAAAGACTCCAAAATGGGTTGTCAAAGGAAATTTTATCGTGCGAAACCAAACGGGGCCTGTGCCCACACTTGGATTGGCTTCTGTTTTTATCAGCACTTTACCTTCCCTGATCACCCATTCGTTTTCTTCCTGGTACTGGCGTGCCGTGGCAGGATCGAAGACCTCATTAAGGTGTACTTCCGTTTTTTCCTCCGGAAGACCAATAAGTGATTTCAGGTTTTTATTGAGGAAATGCTTTTTACCCTGCAAATCGGTGGCCCAGGTAATAGCACCGCTTTGATCCACAATGGCGCTCAAAACATGGCTGCTTGCCTCGTTGTGTGCCGCAACTTCCGCTGCTTTTTTTTCCTCCGTGATATCCCGGTCCAAAGAAATATAGCCAATCAGATGACCAGCTGCATCCAGCACTTTGCTGATCTTTCCTTTTAGGTAAACAGGCGATTTACCCGGAGCGGTTACAATATATTCACCCTGCCATAAGCCGGTATTGCATGCAGTAGTGTAAGCTTCGGCAAAAATGCCCGCAGGCGAGGTGGCAAGTTGTTGGTCAAAGTTGGTACCGATAACTTTTTCGGCATGTACGCCAAAAAGCATTTCGGCCTGTGCATTCATGCTGGTAATGGAAAAGGTAGTATCCATTGTAGTAACAGCATCGGCAACCAGGTTGCGCAGGGCTTCATCAAAAGCCTTGTTATGGTCGGAGGACCCGGGCAATATTTCGTTGCCTACCCAGCTGAATCCAGCGTTCCCCTCACCTAAAACTTTGCGCGAGCATACCACCCACTTAAACTGGCGGGCATGTCCATTCAACCCTACCTGCAGTTGCAACTCGTGGCTGCACTCGGGATGCAGCGTGCAATACTCTTTTACAGCTTCAAGCAATTGTGGATCAGCGGCGGGAAAAAGCTGGTGCAGCATTTTGCCTGTAATATCACCTCCATGCTCTTCAAATAACCCCAGTTGGCCACTGCCGTATTCTACACTGAGGTTATTGTCGGTAAGCAAGCTGATGGTGTTAGTGTTGGTCTTTGACTGCATGAAGGAGAGATTGTAGGAACATGGATACATGGATCTACCTACAAAGTAGAACTAATAGTACCTACAAGCCAATTGCCTTTCGGTGAATAGCCACAAAGCTTAGCCGAACACAAAGAAAAATGCGTACACCCAAAAGGGCGTACGCATTGTTCCTACAAGGGTGTAATGGCAATTACTTACGGAGGTTTTGGATCATGTCGGCGGTCATTTTTTCCAAATCGTATTGGTGCTGCCAACCCCAGTGGCTGCGGGCCACTGAGTCGTCGATACTTTGGGGCCATGAGTCGGCAATCTGCTGGCGGTAGTCGGGAGCATATTCCAGTTTGAAGCCCGGAACATGTTTACTGATGGCCGCACCAATTTCCTTTGGAGAGAAGGACATAGCAGACAAATTATAGCTGGTGCGGATGCCAATTTTTTCGGCAGGCGCTTTCATCAGTTCAATGGTAGCACGAATGGCATCAGGCATATACATCATGGGCAGGTAAGTATTTTCGCCCAAAAAAGAAGTGTAACTACCCGACTCAAGTGCCTGGTGGAAAATATCGATGGCATAGTCGGTAGTGCCGCCGCCTGGTGCCGATTTATAGGAAATAAGTCCGGGGTAACGGATGGAGCGCACATCAACGCCATACTTGTTGAAATAGTAATTGCACCAAAACTCACCCGCGTATTTGGAAATACCATATACCGTTGAGGGTTCGATAATGGTTTGCTGCGGACAGTTTTGCTTGGGCGATGTGGGGCCAAATACCGCGATGGAAGAAGGCCAGTACACTTTGTGCAGTTTCTCCTCACGGGCAATATCCAGCACATTGAGCAGGCTTTGCATGTTGAGGTGCCATGCAAGCGCAGGGTTCTTTTCACCGGTAGCGGAAAGCATGGCTGCCAGCAGGTATATCTGGGTTACGTTCTGCCTGATCACCTGCACATGGAGCATTTCCTTGTTCATTACATCCAGCGCCACATAGGGTCCCGTTCCGTGCAGCAAAGGGTTTTCTTCGCGCAGGTCGGAGGCAATCACATTGGTATTACCATACATATTGCGCAGGGCCAGGGTTAGCTCCACCCCTATCTGGCCCGAAGCGCCAATCACTAAAATTTTTTCCTTCGTCATAAATAAGCAAACATTGAGGCGGCAAAAGTAAGCGGAAGAGCGTTTGAGTTTGGAGTTTGGGGTTTTGTGTTTGGGGGTTGGGTGTTTCTTGTTTTTGGTTTGTGGTTTTTTGCTGGTACCGGCTGCTAAACAGGTCCGGGATGGATGCTAAATTTTGTATATACCTTTTACGCTTTTTTCAAAAACCAAAAACCAAAAACCAAAAACCAAAAACCAAAAACACACAACTCCTAACTCCTAACTCTTAACCCCAAACTCCAAACGCTCTTCCGCTTACCTTTGCGCCATGACCGAATACCTGAAAAGCCTGTTTGAAGGACAGGATTATGACCCCAATAATTTCTTTTTGATTGCCGGCCCCTGTGTGGTGGAAAGTGAAGCGCTGGTCAGCGAAATAGCCGAAAAAGTAAAGGCCATCTGCCAGCGGCAGGGTATCCCCTATGTTTTCAAGGCTTCTTACAAAAAAGCCAACCGCACCTCTGCCAGTTCTTTTACCGGCCTTGGCGACGAACTGGGTTTGGAGCTGATCAAGAAAACGGGGCAGAAATTTGGTTTACCTACCACTACCGATATTCATTCCGAAGCAGAAGCTGCGCTTGCTGCCCAATATGTAGACATTTTGCAAATTCCCGCCTTCCTGTGCCGCCAAACCGAACTGCTGGTAGCAGCAGCCAATACCGGCAAGATCGTCAACATCAAGAAAGGCCAGTTTGTGAGTGGCCCCTCCATGCAGTTTGCAGTGGACAAGGTGCGCAAGGCAGGAAACGAAAAAGTAATGCTGACCGAAAGGGGTACCACATTTGGCTACCAGGACCTGGTGGTAGATTACCGCAATATTCCCTGGATGGCGGCAACTGGCGCTCCCGTGGTGATGGACTGCACCCATAGCCTGCAGCAACCCAACCAAACTACCGGCGTAACCGGCGGCAACCCCCAACTGATTGGCACCATTGCCAAGGCGGCCATAGCCACTGGCGCCCACGGCCTTTTTATTGAAACACACCCCGACCCTTCCTGCGCCCTCAGTGATGGCGCCAATATGCTCCGCCTGGACCTGCTGGAAGATTTGCTTGCCCAACTGGTCAGGTTGCGTAAAGCAGTGCTTTAAATTTCATACACAGATACCTAAATGAAAAGGCGCCATCCGGGATGGCGCCTTTTCATTTATGAACCCTCGTATTAATCAATAGTGCTTCCACTGCTTCATGTACTTTGAAATGGCGTGGAGGTCGGCCCGGGAAATCTCCTCTGGCTTAAAGGAAGGCATGACGCCCAGGCCATGCCGCACCTGGAATCGCTTCAGGAACTGCGGTGCCGGGTTGGCGTTTATTGCCGGACCAAGGCCAGCTTCGCCGCCGGGGTGACATTTCTGGCAATGAATCATGTACAGTTGTTCTCCTCTGGCCACCGTACTGTTTTTCGGCTGGAAATAGGTTCCTTTTACCGGTTCACTTTTCCGCACTGCGCAGGAAGCCAGCACTACCAGGAACAATACAATTGCAGAGGCAGCTTTGCTGTTCATACTCATTTCTTATAAATTTTCCAGATAGCGCCACTTGCTTTTTGGGGATGCGAGCCGGTGGCATCGGTGTGCATCTTACCGAAATCTACTATGTAGAGGCTGGTGCCCGTGGGATCAAATTTCACAGCCACCGGGCGTTCCAGGCCGCCATTGTTCAGCCAGGATGCAGGGCCATTGCGTTTACCCTTATTGACGGCAAAATCGCGGATAACACCGGTGGCAACCGCTACACGTACAACCTTAAAACCTACCGGCGACCAAACCTTTCCTACCTCAGGCGCCATATCGCCAAATAAGGCGACAAATGCCTGCCCCTCGAAACCAAAAGCTGTACCCCGGGAAAAATCAAAACCGTTGGCCGATGAATGGACCCCGAAAATGGCGGCAGGTTTTGGTGGTTGGTTGGGATACTCCTGAAGAATAGGCCTCAAGTTCTGCCCTCCTTTTTTAGGGTTGAATTCCTCATCGCTGGCAATGGGTTTACCTGCCGAGAAATCGGGCCAGCCATACCAAAGTCCCTGCTGCACTTCCCACAACACATCGCCAGCGCCCCAAACCGGGCGGCTGCCCCGTTCATCAAAAGCATTTTCGGTAGTATATAGTTTCCCGTTGGGCGCAAAAGCCAACCCGAATGGATTGCGCAGGCCCCAAGCCACCAATTGTGGGGCGCCGCCTTTCAGCGGCATCCGGAGGATGGCGCCGCTACAGGGTACCTGCCCCCGCACTACCTGTCCTTTGTTGGTGCCGGTACCATAGGGCATAAAAGCGCCGGTGATGGCTACATCGGCTGGCGCTTCGGTAAGCACGTTCGTTGTATTGAAGTTTTGGCCCGAAAGAATAATGTCCCTGCAGGCGATATCATGGAAAGTTGGCTTGCGCTTCAGCCAGCCATAATTAGCGTTGTCGGCGCCTACCACCCCGCTGTTCGTAGCTGTACCAATGGAAAAATAAAGCTGCCCATCCCGAACCACCGGTCCATTGGTGTGGTGATCGCCAAATGAAGGCAAATTGCTGATCAGAGGCCTGATGGTTCCGGAAGGGTCAATTTCTACAATGCGACCACCTTCCAGCACGCCGCCTTCAGCCACATAAAACTTACCCTCGTGAAAATCGATACCCGTCCAGGGGCCGTTCTTGTCGCCGGTAGCTATCACTGTAGTTTGCCCGCCAGCTTTCAGCCGCAGCAGGCGGGGCGTGGTAAAATCTTCTCCGTAAGAATATCCAGATTCTATGCAGTAAAGGTTACCTGCGGCGTCGAAGCTCACCGCTGTAGGATAGTTAAGGCCTGAAGCCACCAATTGGGCGCCATATCCCGGCGGCAATAATATATCGCCAGCGGCATAACGGCGTTCCCCCAATTGGGTGCGCTGCCCGCCTCCCGCCGATTTTTTGATGCGGTAACAACCTGTGTGCAGTACCATGGTGGCCAGCACAACCATTGCAAATAACAACCGGTGCAACATGCCCTTTATTTACAGATAAAGGGATAAAAACCAGGCCAGCGTACCAACAGAGAAAGATCAACGGAAGTAATAACAGGGAAGTTGCAGTACCAAATAATGTACATCCCTGCATCCTCCAGGTTAAAGCAGGGATGTATATGAAAAAGGGGGATATGCCCCGCCGGTAAGCTTATTTAAAGATGACGCTGCCCAGCTTTTTAGACAGTTCCATTTCCAGGTTTTTCAGGTAGTTGTGGGTTTGAATCAGTTCCTTCATCTTATCGGAATAAGGAAGGTTCTGCAGGTCGTGCTGGTTTTCAAGCAGCAGCCTTTTTACTTTTTTGAGGTTGATATAGGTTACTACTTTATCTACATCGTACTGGTATTTATCCTCCGCAATCTTAAGGTAGTCGTTGATGGTTTTTTTGCCCCGGTTATGAATGGTGGCCATGAACTCTTCGTAAGGTGTATTGAAAAAGTTCTTTTGATAACCCGAGCTTTGGCTCATCTCCGACTTCCACTTGGGACTTTCATCATCCTTTTTTTGCAGTACCGAAACGGCAAGCGTGCTTAGGGAATGGTCTTCGTTGTAGATAAAAAAATTGCGTTCCAATAGTGAGCCGGTGCCTTCCCAGGCAATGCGGTATTCATCAATCAGGCGCTTTACCTGTTTGTTTTCAAAAAGGCTCTCATCGGGGAGTTCGGAAAGTACGTATTCTACCACGTTGCGGGTATCGTCGTACTGGCGGTCGCCAAATTCCAGCAGCACACGGGCAAGATCGCGTTCATAAATTTCGTCCTTAAAAATCAGGTTGAAGGTCTCGTCGGTAAAGTTGGTCTCTTCTGCTTTTCGGGCATTTTCGGCATGTACCTGTGCTTCCTCAAAGGGTATTTTTCCTTCCTGCGCCGAGATGCGGTTGCGGATATTTTTATTAACCAGGTTGGTAAAACCGCTTTCATCAATTTGCAACAACTCGGCGCACTTGCGGATATAATCCTGCTGCCGGGTAAAGTCTTCGGCTTTATCAATCTTGGAAATGGTTTCGGCAATGCCATTTACCACTTCCGACTTTTTCTGTGCATCTCCGCCGGCTTCTTTCAACAGCACTTCCAGCTGGAAGAAGATAAAATCCTTTTTGTTGCGCAGGATGAAATTGCGGAATTCCTGCGCCCCCACCTTGCGTACATAGCTGTCCGGATCTTCGCCATCCGGAATAAGCACCAGCTTTACGTTAAGGCTTTCTTCCAGTGCCATGTCCAGGCCACGGAGGGCAGCCTTGATACCTGCGTTGTCGCCATCATAGATAATGGTAAGGTTGCTGGTGTACTTGCGTATCAGCCGCAGTTGGTCAACGGTAAGCGAGGTACCGCCACTGGCCACTACGTTTTCGATGCCGGCCTGGTGCAGCGAAATTACATCGGTATAACCTTCTACCAGCAGGCACTCGTCGGCCTTATCAATGGCCTGCCGGGCAAAATAGGTACCATACAGGATACGGCTCTTGATATACAGTTCATTCTCCGGCGTATTAATGTACTTGGGCGCCTTATCGTTCTTCTTGATCAGGCGTGCACCAAAGCCAATGATCTTTCCACTTACGTTGTGAATAGGAAAGATGATGCGGTCGCGATAATTATCTACCAGTTGTTCGTAGCGGTTAGCAGAAAGCCCGGCCTTCAGCAACAACTCGGCGCTGTACTGGTTGGCTAATGCTTCACTGGTAAGGGCATCCCTGCTTTCGGGTGCATACCCCAGTCCGAATTTGGTTATGATTTCATCATTAAAGCCCCGCTCCTTCAGGTAACTCAAACCGATGGCCTGGCCCGTTTCTGTTTCGGTAAGCTGGCGGGCGTAAAACTTTTGGGCAAATGCATTCAGGATGTGCAGGCTTTCGGCAGTCTGGTACTGCTGCTTTTTTTCCGGCGAGGTCTCGGTTTCCTGTACCTCTATATTATACCGGGCGGCAAGCCACCGTAAAGCCTCCACATAGGAAAGCTTTTCGTGTTCCATTACAAAGGAAATGGAGTTGCCGCTTTTGCCGCAACCAAAACACTTGAAGATTTCCTTTGATGGCGAAACGGTAAAGGAGGGTGATTTTTCGTTGTGAAAGGGACAAAGCCCGAGATAGTTGGCGCCTCTTTTCTTCAGCTTCACAAAAGAGCCGACGATGTCGAGCACATCGATGCGGTTCTGTATCTGTTGTATCGTTTCCTGGGTGATCACAGGGCAAAAATAGGCAAACAGTAAGGTAGGAGAAATTAAACCATTTTAAAGTAAGCATTACTGTATCAAAGGCATTTCAAGGATGCC
The DNA here is from genome assembly GCF_001953305.1 of Cnuella takakiae. Classification (GTDB taxonomy): domain Bacteria; phylum Bacteroidota; class Bacteroidia; order Chitinophagales; family Chitinophagaceae; genus Flavisolibacter; species Flavisolibacter takakiae. Next base: position 2,774,997 of record NZ_MTFE01000010.1, on the reverse strand, counting down.
CGGTAAATGGATGATACTTTTCCTTACACACGTAACCAAATGAAAAAACATTTTAAACCCGGACTTTGAAACCCTGCTGTTTGTTTATGGTTTTGAAATCCAAATCATATATAATAAGCAGGCAAAAAAGTATTACACTCTTAATAGAGAAATTCACTTACTACTTACAAGCAATAGAAATATGTAAACCATTATTCTTAAGAAAGCTTAGTACGACAACGATCAATTATTATAAATTGATTATTAGTACTATAAATTCTTAAGTGCATCGAAGGAATATGTAATATAACGGCAAAGGTGCGTAAAAACCACACCTGCAACAGCGTAATACCTACACAACACACTGCATTAATTATCAGCCCAATAGCGCACTTATCCACGGCAATAGGGGCAATAAGGAACTTATATATCCTTTTCTACTTTACATCCTTCAGGAATCCCCTCACGATTGCTTAAGATTTTCACCTAGCAAGTCAAAAATCAACCTTCAAGTCAAACTTTCTATAATAAGTGTTGAGTTACTTTACGCTGTTAACGAACCTGTTTCGTTGCACCCAATCCTATCCCATGAAAACAATTTTACTAGCTGCCATCCTTGCATTTTGTGCAAGCATGGCCAACGCAACCAACTATTACTTTGCGGCAAATGGTGATGATGCCCGCACTGCAACGCAAGCTTCCAGCCCGGCTACTCCCTGGCGCTCACTTACCAAACTCAACGCAATTGTTCCCACGCTGAAACCCGGAGATTCCGTTCTTTTCCGTCGTGGCGACACCTTTTATGGCAGTGTAAAAGTTACCGTCTCCGGCACTGCAACGGCACCCCTGGTGTTTGGCGCTTATGGCTCGGGTGCAAAACCAGTTATTAATGCCTTCAAAAAACTTACGAGTTGGACTTCTAAAGGCAATGGCCTGTATGAAGCAACAGATGCTGCCCTTGGCAGCCGAATCAATGTAGTTTCCATAAATGGTACCAACCAGCCCATAGGCAGGTGGCCCAATGCAGATGAATTGAACAAGGGCTACCTGAGTTTTGAAACCATAGGCACCAAAACAATTACCGATAATGAACTTAGTTCTGCCATCAACTGGACCGGTGCAGAACTCGTTATTCGCAGCAGCCACTGGACAATTGATAAAACTCCCATAACAGCGCATACAGGAACCACCTTAACTTACAATACGGGTGTAACCTATACACCCGAAGAAGGTTTTGGGTACTTCATCCAAAATGATGTGCGTACGCTCGACCAGGTTGGTGAATGGGCATACAATGCAGCAACAAAAAAGATCACGGTTTTTTTAGGTTCCAAAACACCCGCTGCTTTTGACATTCAGGTAGGTAATACCGCTGATGCATTTGCCATTTATGATGATAACTACATCAAAATTCAAAACCTTTCGATTGAAGGAGGCAACGAAAATGGTATAGACATCTACTCATCTGACCATATTTTCATTCAAGACTGTAATATCAGGTTCTGTGGCCAAAATGGTATCTGGGCTTCTATTTCAACAAACTTGGTTATAGAAAACAACAGCATCACCGCTTGTAACAGCAATGGTATTATGATGCCTGGCAGGATTCAATTTGCTACTATCCGGAATAATGATATCAGCAAATCGGGCGTTATTGCTGGCATGGGCCAGAATGGTACCAACAATGAGTGTGGTATCCGGATCCTTGCAGACAATGCCCTGATTGAATACAATACCATCGACAGCAGTGGTTATGCAGGTATTCGTTTTGATGGCGACGACCTTGTAATCAAGAACAACCTGATCACCAACTTTGCTTTCATTAAAGATGATGTGGGTGGTATTTACTCCAGCACCACAACGACCAGTCATTTTGGCCGCAAAATCCAAAACAATATCATTCTGGACGGAATTGGGGCCAAAGAGGGAACTACCTTTAAAACCACACAACAAGCTTCCGGAATTTACCTGGATGATAATGTTACTGGTGTAGACCTGATTGGGAATACAGTAGCTCGCTGTGGCAAGAACGGCATCTATCTCCACAACAACCAAAACATCAACCTTTTTAACAACACCTGTTTTGACAATTCCAACCAGGTATTGATCAACCACGACAATGCGGTTATGCTACCCATCAGAAATGTAAACCTGAAGGGCAATATCTTCTTTTCAAAAGAGAGCAAACAACAAGTTGCACAGTTTAATTCCAAGACTACTGATATCGCAAGTTTTGGCGCAATGGACAGCAATTACTACCTCCGTCCGGTTGATGATAATATCACCATCCAGGCGGTAGCCAACCTGTACACAACTTCATCCATCACTTCCAAATACAACCTGGCTCAGTGGAAAGCTGCTTATGGCTTTGATCGCAACTCTTCCAAATCACCTTATTTCTACCCTATTGCTGCCAATACGGACAGCCTTTATTTCTTTGCTTTCAATGCCAGCAAGTCCGACCTGTCGCAAAGCCTGCCCGGCATGTATGCCGATGCTACCGGAAAAACATTCAATGGCAATATTGTACTGAAGGCCTACACATCCGCCGTACTGATGAAAATAGGCGAAGTAGTTACTTTGCCCACCGTATCACTGATCAGCCCGGTTTCCGGGAATGCATTTGATGCACCTGCAGCCATCCGGATAACTGGTTCCGCTTCAGATCCTGATGGCATCAAAAGAATGGAATTTTACAACGGAACAACTTTGATTGGTGCCGATTCAATTGCGCCTTTTGAATTTACCTGGAACGGTGTTGCAGCAGGCAACTATAGCATCTCGGTAAAAGCAATTGATAACAAAGGTCAATTTGCAAGCAGTGCAACTTCCGATATCCGTGTGGTTGTTTCTAATCCCCTCATCAGCCTGGTTAACCCATTAATGCATGCTGCATATGATGCACCTGCAAACATTACGGTTACCGCCAATGCTACCGACAGCGATGGTGTTGCCAAAGTTGAATTTTACACAGGCACAACCCTGTTGCACACCGACACTGTTGCACCCTACGAGTTTTTATGGAAGAACCTGACGCCCGGCTCTTACGCTGTTTGGGCAAAAGCAACCGATATCAAAGGCTTCACAACCTGTACGGCTGTCAATAGCATCAATGTTATCAACTCTAATCCCACCATCAATCTAACCGGCCCTGCATTGGGTAGTACATTCGATGCGCCTGCTGCGGTAACCATCACAGCCAATGCTATTGATGCAGATGGCATAGCATATGTGGCCTTCTATAATGGCGGCTTTCTGCTGGGCATGGACAGCACAGCACCTTATACCTTCACCCAAACCAAACTGCAACCCGGCAACTATTCTTTTTATGCCCTGGCAGCCGATGTTAAAGGCTATACTACCAACTCCGACACTACACAAGTGAAGATTGTAGATTCGAGCCCCAGCATCAGCCTGCTGAATCCTGCAGTTCCTTTGACCGTAGATGCGCCCGCTGCCATTCAAATCAGCGCCAATGCAACCGACACCGATGGCATAGCTAAAGTGGAATTTTACGACGGTTCCTCCCTCATTGGTACGGACAGTTTAGCTCCTTTTGAAATGAGCTATGCGGACCTTGCACCCGGCACTTATAATATCAGCGCCAAAGCATACGATGTTAAAGGTTATAGTACCTCAACCAATGCTGTAGTGTGCACCGTTGTTGATTCCAGTCCTTCGATTGTACTTACCAGTCCCATTGCCAGCAACACTTATGCAGCACCTGCAAGCATCAGGGTTACAGCAAACGCAAGTGATGCAGATGGTATCAAACTGGTAGAGTTTTACCGCGGTACCACCCTGATGGCAACCGACAGTATTGCGCCTTTTGAATTCAACTGGAGCGGCGTTGCCGGTGGCACGTATACCATCAGTGCAAAAGCAATTGATGTAAAAGGATACACCAGTATCTCAAATGCGGAAACCATTGTGGTAGCCGGAGATAAACCAGTAGTAACCTTGACCAGCCCTGTTGCCAACAGCACCTTTACCGCACCTGGAACCGTGTTGCTCACAGCGTCGGCAAGTGATGCAGATGGTATTGCTAAAGTTGAGTTCTATCGTGGATCAACCCTGATTGTTATTGAGAAAATTGCCCCTTTCAGTTGGAAATGGACCAATGTACCCGCTGGCATTTATGTGATCACGGCAAAGGCTTACGACAACAAGGGTAATGTTTCTACTTCTACTGCTACCACCATTACCGTTAAGGCAACCACCACCAGCATCGGCGAACAATTTAACCGTGCAGCAGTAACAGAAACCCTGGTTGAAACAAAAAGCTTCACGCTTTACCCCAACCCTGCTACATCCAGGCTGACGGTTCAATTTGGCCAACAGATGAACATGCAAAACATGCTGCTCTCTGTAACCGCAACGGATGGCCGCCGGATGATGGAGCAGAAAGTAACCCTTAGCGGTACCAGCCTGCCGGTAGATATTGCACAACTGCCCAGCGGTGCCTATATCCTGACCTTACAAGGTGCAGGTGAGCAATTTACGCTGAAGTTTATAAAACAATAAAAAGCCTTGTATTAAATGGAAAGCCCCGGAAGTTTTGCTTCCGGGGCTTCTTTATACCCTAAAAAAACAAGGATGAATGACAAATTCAGCTATTCACCAACAAAGAAGAATACATTAATTTTAGGATAGCCACTCCAAGCAAACACCGGGGAACACAGGTAAGTCATTCATTTCTTAACCTATAAATTTTCGTCCCATGGTTCAGACAGATCTCTCACAGCTTTTGGCCGAATGTTCTGAATGGCGGCAGATTATGCGCAACTACCGCGAAGAGTTTCAGGACAGCAAAAAGGCCCTTCAGAGCATGTGCCGTAACTCCCTCTCCCGCAACCAGCTCCAGGAAGTAGAACATTTCGACAACCAGTTTCACATCCAGCTCATCAACATCCACGACCTCAAACAGGAAATCAAACTCCACGAAAAAGCCCTGAACGGCGAAGGGGCCGAACACAATGAAGACCTTTTCGCCCGCCACGAGCACCTGCTGGACCAGTTTATAACACTGGAAAATACCCTGCAGGGCTTGCGTAGCGAGTTCCAGGAATTTACCAATACTACGGCCTGCTGATGCTCTTCAGCGGCTTTTTTTGTTTTTACACCTAACAGGTTTTCGAAACCTGTTAGGTGTATTCCTATCACCTCAACCCAAAAACGATTTGCCATGCCTGAATTTGATACCGCACACGTTAAAAACATTGTGCTGCTGGGCCATGCCGGCAGCGGTAAAACCACCCTTTCCGAATGCATGTTGTATGAAGCCGGCCTCATCAGCCGCCGGGGTTCTGTTGAAGAACAAAATACTACCGCCGACTACCATCCCCTGGAACAGGAACGTGGTAACTCGCTTTTCTCCAAACTGCTCCATACCCGCTGGCGGGGCTATAAGATCAATATCCTGGACACGCCCGGTTACAACGACTTTGTGGGCGAAGTGCTGGCAGCCCTCCGGGTAGCCGATACCGGGGTGATGCTCCTCAACGCATCGCAGGGTGTTGAAGTTGGCTCCGACATAATTTGGGAATATACCGAGCAGTTCAAAACCCCGATGATTTTTGCCATCAATAAGCTGGACGAAGACAGCGCGGACTATGACCGTACCCTGCAGGAAGCAAAGGAACATTTTGGCAGCAAGATCTGCGTGGTGCAATACCCCCGGCAGGTAGGTGCCGGTTTTCACGAGATCATCGACGTGCTGCGGATGACGCGCTATAAGTTCAAAGACACAGGTGGCAAACCCGAAAAGCTGCCCATCCCGGAAGAAGAGCAGGAAAAAGCTGCCCGCCTGCACCAGGAGTTGGTGGAGGCCGTTGCCGCCAATGATGAAACCCTGATGGAACACTATTTTGACAAAGGCGAGCTGGAGGAAGATGAACTGAAAGAGGGGATGAAAAAAGCCATGATCAACCACGAGCTTTTCCCGCTGTTCTGCCTGTCGGCACAACGCAACATGGGTAGCGGCAGGCTGATGGGTTTTATCGATAATGTGTGCCCTTCGGCCAACGAAATGCCGCCACAGCAAACTACCAGCGGCGAGCCCCTCCCCTGCACGGCTGACGGTCCTCCCTGCATTTTTGTTTACAAAACCATTTCCGAACAGCATGTGGGCGACCTATCCTTTTTCAAGGTTTTCTCGGGCACCATCAAATCCGGGATGGAATTGGTAAATGAATCCAACAACGTGGTGGAAAAGTTCAACCAGCTGTTTTTAATGGAAGGCAACAAGCGCACACCGGTAAATGAGCTCGTAGCAGGTGATATTGGCGCCACCCTCAAGTTGCGCAATACCCATGTAAATAATACCCTGCATGCCAGGGGGCGCAACATCAACCTGGCGCCCATTGTTTTCCCGGCACCCAATATGACCGTGAGCATTGAACCCGCCAATAAGGGTGACGAAGAAAAGTTGGCGCAGGCCCTCCACCAACTGCGGGAAGAGGATCCCACCCTGTTAGTGGAAGTATCGTCCGAGTTGAAGCAAACCCTGCTTCACTGCCAGGGAGATGCCCATCTTTCGGTTGCAAGGTGGAAAATGGAACACAATCAACGGGTTGCGGTCAAGTTTGGCAAGGCTCGAATTCCCTACCGCGAAACCATCCGTAAAATGGCAGAAGCATCTTACCGACACAAAAAACAATCGGGTGGTGCAGGCCAGTTTGGCGAAGTGCACCTGCGTATAGAACCCTGGTACGAAGGTATGCCCGAGCCGCATGGACTCACCGTGCGGGGTCGCGAAATCTTCGAACTGGACTGGGGCGGTAAGTTGGTTTACTATAACTGTATCGTTGGCGGTGCCATCGACAACCGCTTTATGCCTTCCATTTTAAAGGGGGTTATGGAAAAAATGCATGAGGGACCGCTCACCGGCTCCTATGTCCGGGATGTGCGGGTATGCGTATTTGACGGCAAAATGCACCCTGTTGATTCCAACGATATTTCCTTTAAAATCGCCGGCATCATGGCTTTCAAACAGGCCTTTACCCTGGCAGACCCGCAGTTGCTGGAGCCCATTTGCCGTGTTGCGGTGCTTTGCCCCGACGATCTTACGGGGGCGGTAATGGGCGAACTGCAAACCCGCCGCGGGGTGATGGAAGGCATGGATGCGGAAGGTGCTTTCCAGAAAATAGTGGCCCAGGTACCCCAAGCCGAACTCCACGACTTTTCTTCGGCATTGCGCTCCATTACCCAGGGCCGAGCCAAGTTCAACATGCAGGTCAGTGGATATGCGCCGGTATCCTTTGATTTGCAGCGCAAGCTTACCGATGCTTACAACAGCCACATGACAGAGGCTTTGGCTTAGTTGCTCCAATACTAAAAAAGGCAGCAGTGCATTTCCGACCAGAAAATGCGCTACTGCCTTTTTAATTGCTGCTTGATGCAATTGCCTTTCAGAGACTCAAAAGGGGTTTCTTCCTGCACCATATTGCAGCGCTTGTTTTCGGCTCCGGATTGCTTTGTAGGTAACTTTAGTGCTTTACCCCTAGCAGATGAAAATAGCGTCGCAAATTGTGTTGATACAACACTAAAATCATCGAAAAGCAAGTTTTCGGATTTGAATTATATCTAAATTGACCTTAGAAAAGAACAAAAATCCAAATCCATGCACGCCTACTTCCGTAATCACCAGCTCTACCTTGCCGAAAAATGCGACTGGCTTGATCGTCATGTTGTAAAAACCAGTAAAAGAGCCCTCCTCAAAATTGAAAGCTGGAAATCTATCGCCCAGTCGGGTAATAACGATGAACAGGTACGCCTGGTAGCCAAACTGGTTAAAGATTCCCTGCTCACGCCCATTTCCAACCGTTCCATCCTGCGCAAGGAAGGCTTTTATGCAGCCAACCTAGACAATTGATCGCAACTGCACCTGTTGTTTCCTTTCCTGACTGAAGCGGCGCAAGGCGTCATCCAGTGTAGGCATCAGGATTCCCTTTTCTGATCCCAACACCGAATAGCGCGGACGTGCCGCTTCCATATTCATAGCCGCTGCTGGCTGTGCATTGATAAACATCGGGTTCAGCCGGAACATCCTTGCCGTTTCCATTGCCAGTTCCGCCCAGGTAACCGCCCCCTTATTGGCCAGGTGCCTTATGCCCTGTTCTTGGTCAATCAGCAGGTCAAGCGATACATTCACAAGGTCGGGCACATAGGTTGGCGACACTTTTACATCCTCCGCAACCGTAATCTGGGTTTGCCTCGAAAGGCTGTCGATTACATAGTGCACAAAATTCTCCGTGTCATCTGGTCCAAAAAATGCCGAGGTACGAATGACTAAGGCCTGGGGGTATACTTCCTGAATGGCCTGCTCACAGGCGGCCTTGGTACGCCCGTATACATTCAACGGGTTCACCACATCACTTTCTACATAAGGCTTGTTTTTGTTCCCGTCAAATACTAGGTCGGAAGAAAAGGTCATAAACCCAATTCCCTGCTCGCGGCAAATGGTAGCCAGGTTTACCGCACCGGCACAGTTGGCGTGGTAACAACGCAGGGCGTCGTTTTCTGCCTCATCTACCCGTACATAACCGGCAGCATTTACCACCGCCCAGGGCTTATGGATTTCAAAAGCTTTAAGTACAGACGCCATATCGGTAATGTCGCAGTCCTGCCGGCCCAATAAAATAAAAGGTATGGAACGCAGGTAGCACGCATTAGCAAATGACTTTCCCAAAGTGCCATTGCGGCCAATGATCATCAGCGGCCGGCTGTCTTTACGGGTCAGGTTTTCACCTTGCAAAGACAGTACAGGTGTATGGTTGAAAAAGCGGGTACTGCGTTGCCACCAACCCTTTTCCTGCGCCAGATGATGTTCTTCCTGCTGCGAGGTAATGCTTTTTATATAGGCGGCCAAAGCCGTAGGCCGGGGACTGCCGCCCCGAAGGTCAAACACACCGGGCTCGTACATACCGCGGGGTTTGGTCAGCAGTTTGTTCCAACCAACAGATCCCAGCATCGCCCAGGCGGTTACCCCCTGCAGGTTAACGCCCTCAATGGAAAGCTCACAACAAGCTTCCCACATATATTTAAACCAGCGCAGTTGCTCTTCCCGGTGACAGTGCAGGTGCACTTCCGTAACGGCTATGGGTCGGCCATAACGTTCCCAGGCTTCCTTGAGCAATACTTTAATGCCAGTTTCCTGTTCCAATTCCACACGCACGGCCTCCACATCAGCATAACGGTGTTTTCCATTGCCACCATGTGCATGTGCCGGATAGATATCCAGGTTTTCATCCAGGTAGCGTTCCGAAGTAACATAATGGTTGAACCCAAAGATGTCGGGTACACAGGGGTTTTCAGTAAAAAACTGGAACTCTGTTGCTGCAATGCCCAAGCTCATGAGGTAGGCCCATAAAGGATGTTCCGCATCCACCCGACCGCACAACAGGTCGTAACTCAGCCAACGACGTTGGTTCTCAAAATCGGCCTGGTACTGCAATAAGGGCGTACTGTAAATCTTACCCAGGTCTTCTGTTTGTACCAGTTTGGCATCCGGAATCAGGGTGCGGATGGCCTGCATAGCCAGTACCGTAGCCTTGCATTCGTTCAGGAGCATTTGTATAAAATCCTTGTCGGAGGTTTTGTGCGGGTACCACAATCCGTATAATCCGCTGAAACGGGCGGTTGTCAGGGGTTCGTTGACCGGTGTAAAATACCGGAGGTGCGGAAACCTTTCTGCTACCTTGCGTGCATAATCCGCCAACAGCCCGGGAAATTGGGGGTCGAGCATATTGGTAAATGCAGGGCCGCTGCCATGGTGCACCAATCCCGCAATTACATCAATACCTGCATCCTTCAAATATTGCAAACGGGATGCTGTCCAGCTCCAGTCAATTTGGGTATCTGTTGCAGGCTGGTGTTTTTCCCACAATACCGGGTACCTGATTTTTTTGATACCTAAGCCAGCAATCTGCTCCAGGTCGCTGAAGCGTTTGTAATGGTTCATGAAATGAAGCTGGTCAAAGAACTGGTCGCCAACCCGGTTAATGGTACATTCAATTCCACCCCAAATTTCCGGTCCAGCAATTTTGTGTAATTGTTTTTCTGCCATCTGTCATTTGTTGTATGAAAAAAACACCCCTTGTATCCTTCTTGCTCTGTTTGTTTTAAGATACTGGATGAATGACATAGGGTATTAAAACAAAACAGGTGCCTGATTGGAAATAGATTCTCCGCTCTGCACCTGTTGTTTGTAAGTTGTGATAAAGAAAGAGCTGTATAGCAACAATGTCTTTCCAAAGGGCAAGGTTATCAGCCTACAATAGCCGACTCCTTGATGTCTGAATCTTTCTCACCCGCAGCCTGACGGGTTACAATGTTTTCGATCTGGCGCACCATCTGGCTCCAGGTTCTGTCCCACGAGTTGCCGGCAAGGAAATTATCAACCTTGGTAGTCCAGGTCTTTCTTCCTTTTTTCTTCAGCTCTTTTTCCGCACAGGCAATGAACTCTTCGGGTGTGCTGGCAATATGTACCAGCTTGTTGTCCCCATAAGGACGTACCACATCCCGAATCGGGGTTGAAATTACCGGTTTACCAGCCGCCAGGTATTCAGGCGTTTTAGTAGGGCTGATGAATTTGGTAGACTCATTCATTGCAAAAGGAATCATGGCTATATCCCATCCGGCGATATAAGAAGGCAGTTCTTTGTAATCCTTACCGCCGAGGTAATGCACGTTATCGTACTTGGGCAGGGTTGCGGGGTCGATCTTTACAACGGGTCCAATCATTACAAAATGCCAGTCGGGACGGGCAGCAGCCACTTTACCCACCAGATCAATATCCATACGCTCGTCGATCACACCAATAAAGCCAAACCTTGGGTGCGGAATATTGGCCTGGTCGGCAGGATCTTCGGTGATGGTACGTGCGGTACCAAAATGCACCTTATCAATGCTGCTGGGGAAAGGATGAATATTGGGGTGCTGATTTTTCTTATGCTCGTAAATGCAATGGCCGCCGGTAAATACTACGTCTGCCATGTCGAGCAATTGCTTCTCGCGTTTGGTCAGCTCGGGCGGAGCAAACTTGAAAGCAGAGAGTTCGTCCATGCAATCGTACACGATGAATTCGGGAGAGAGATGTTCGGTAAAAGGCAATGCCATGGGTGTATAGTACCAGGCAAAATATTTTTTTACATGCAACTGCGGGAAAAGACTGTTCACCAGTTTTTGCTGTCGCATGATGGGACAACCATCGTTACCGTTTTGCAGGTGCGGAACTGCTACAAAAACATTTTTGGTATCCTGTGTTATGCGCATGACGTCAGGGCCATCATGCCACATAGGTTCTTCTACAAATATCACCCGCGTATGTTTGGCAAAACGGCTCAACAGGTGTTGAGGACGCTGATAAACGAAAGCCCAGCGCAGGTGGGAAAAGCACACCAAATCCAGGTCGTGCAGGAATGCGCATGTTACATCTTCTATATTCTTTATCATGCCATATTACTTACTATTTTAATGCCATTACAATTTAAACGTAAGAAGCACTGAGGAATATAGATGCAGGCGCAACACGTGTAGAATTATTTACTCACGGAATGGCATGAATGCAAAACAAAAAGGCTTCCGGGAAACCGGAAGCCTTTAAATTAATTGATGCGTATTATCAGGCCAGTGCTACAGTATGACTAACCGAAGTTTCAACAGATGCTGCAAGCACCGTTATGCTTTCGGGTTTGCGAAACTGAGCTGCATTCCAAACATGATCAAGCGATACTTGTTCAATGCTTTCATAACCTGCAGCTACAAGTTTATTCCAGCTGCTTTCGCGATTCAAATCGGTTACGATTTTGGAAGTAGTTTTCGGATAAGCCACCCACAGTTTCGATTCCATCTTCAATGCAGGCATGATGTCCAGGAGAATACCATTGAGCTGACTTTCGTTAACGGCAAAGATCAGGGCGAAATCAATTTTGCGGCTACGCAAAAGTGGCGTCAGATTTTTGGCGAAGGAAAGCTTGGCAAACTGTTTTTCGATGGAAGAGGGAAGACCTTGGATCAGAACATTCTTCTCGTTGGTCAGTTGTAATTTTTCGAAGATCGTTTGTGACATACTTTGTTTTTAAGTTAAACGATGCAGTAGTTGGCTTTCAGCTTTCACACAAACAGGCATGCAAAATTAATCTTTTATTTCGTAATATCCGACCTTCATCAACAAAAAAGCCCGTAACAACAAGGTTTTACGGGCTTTTACCGAATTTATTAACATTGATTAACGGCCACCAGGCTTGTAATATTTAAGTGCTTCAGGAAGGTAACGTTGCAATTGAGCAATACGTGTTTCCTCTGCCGGGTGCGTACTCATAAACTCAGGCGGTCTCTGACCATTGCTGGCGGCCTGCATTCTTTGCCAAAGCGCAATTGCTTCGCGTGGATTATATCCCGCCATTGCAGCCCAGCGCATACCATAACGGTCGGCTTCCAGTTCGTGTTTGCGGCTAAATGGTAATACTACGCCTACCTGTGAACCCACACCATAAGCTTGCAAAAAAAGGTTTTGCGTTGCAGCCGGTTTGTTGGCCAGTGCTACCTGCAGCGCTACACCACCCAACTGCTGGGCAAGTCCCTGGCTCATACGCTCATTACCATGTTGAAAAATGGCATGCGAAATCTCATGCCCCACTACAGCTGCAAGCGCAGCTTCGTTTTGTGTAATGGGCAGCAATCCAGTATACACCACGCATTTGCCGCCAGGCATTACCCAGGCATTGGCTTCTTTATTATTTACCAGGTTGAATTCCCATTGGTATCCTTCCAAAGTATTGCCCAGGCTTTGCTGTTTGTAGTAACTGGAAACAGCGCTGGCAAGCCGCTGCCCTACCCTGCGTACCATTTCGGCATCGCGGTCGGCAGAAGGGCTTACCCTGGAGTTCTGGGATAAAAATTGTTGATACTCCTGTTGGGCCATTGATTGTAACTGTTGTTCGGGCACGAGCTTAAATTGGCTTCTTCCGGTAACGGGGTTGGTGGAGCATGCCACCACTGCCGATACTACCAGGAAAAAAGCGGTGATCTTCTGTATCATCTTTGTTCCGTTTAGGTTGATAAATTCAATGATTATACCAAACAAAAAGACCCTGAACCAGGGCCTTTGTTTATTAAAGCGTTGTAAAAATCTACTTGTCGTGCCGGGTTCCCTTGCGTCGGTCGCGGTGTTTGAGAATGGGCACCTTGCTTTCATTTCCCTTAATGATGCGGCCGATGTTCTTCTGGTGGGTAAATAAAACCAGCAGTGCAACAACAATGGCAAATACGCGGTACAGGTGTTCGGGCTCATTAAAGATGACCAGGATAAATACCGGGAAGGCAATACTGGCAAGTATAGAACTGAGCGAAACCCAACGCGTAAGGTAAAGCACGAGGATAAAAACACCTACACAACAAAGGGCAACATTGGGCTGGATACCCAGCACCATCCCAAACAAGGAAGCCACACCTTTACCGCCTTTAAAATTTGCCCAGACCGGAAAGATATGTCCAATGACAGCAGCAAGCCCCAACCCTAACTGGAGGTTTACCAGGTACAATTCATTGTCATAGGATTCGGGGAGCAGGAAAGCCAGTTTAACGGCAATGACTGCTTTAAGCATATCGGCAACCATCACAAAAGTGCCCCACTTGGAACCCAGTATGCGGTAGGTATTGGTGGCACCGGCATTGCCGCTGCCATAATCGCGGATATCTATTTGAAAAAAATATTTGCTCACCCATACGGAAGTTGGAATACTGCCAAGGAGGTAAGCCAATAAGATGATCAATAGTTCATTCATGCAAGAGATACTTGGGACGTTAACAAATGTAGGCGAAAAGCTCTAAGAACCAATGCTAAAAAGGTGCCGTAAATCAGGCACATTGCATCAGCAGCGAAATCCAGTTATTGCGGCTTTGTTGTTTAATTAACTTTAGTCCATGTGTTTCGCAGGCTTTCACAATAACCTCCTCATCGGTAGTCAGCAATCCGCTGAACAAAATCAATCCCTGCGGCACAACAGCCTTTACCAAATGCTCCAGGTGCATCAAAATAACATTGCGGTTGATATTGGCCAGGATAATATCATACTGTTTTCCAGGCACCGAAGAATCCAGGTAGAGATTGATACGACTACAATTATTACGTTCCGCATTCTCAATCCCGTTCTCAATACTCCATTCATCATTGTCGATTGCATCAATGTTGGCTGCCCCTAGTTTCTCTGCAAGGATGGCCAGGATGCCGGTGCCGGTGCCAAAATCAAACACCTGTTTGCCGTTAAAATCAATACCACGCATTTGCTGCATCATCATCCAGGTGGTGGCATGATGACCGGTACCAAAACTCATTTTAGGCGTGATCAGGATTTCATGTTGCATGCCCTGGACGGGCTCATGGAAATGGGCCCGCACCGCGCAAAAATCATCTACGATCACGGGCTGGAAATTGGATTCCCACAGGGCATTCCAGTTCTGTTGCGCTATCGTTTGTACAGTGGTGTTATGACCTTCAAGCACCTCGTTTACTTCATAACTGGGAAAGCCTTCCTCATCAAAGTACACCAAAAGGTGGGTATTCGTTTGTTCGAAGCCGGTAGCACCCAGGTCGCTCAGTTCGGAGATGAGCAGTTCCTGTTGCTCTTCGGAAGCCTCGATGGAAATTTGAATGTGGTTCATGGTAATGATTTTTTCACGCTAAGGCGCTAAGGAGCAAAGACGAAAAGGAAGGTTGCTCGCATAGGCGCGAAGACGCAAAGTGAATCTTTAAAGAGAATAGTGCCTACAATTTGGATTACTTATCATAAACTCAAATGATAAACCTTCCGTTCCGCCGTCACTCCGTTGCGTGAAAATCTTTGCGGCTTTGCTCCTTAGCGCCTTTGCGTGAAATAAAAAAAGGCTGCCAGCATCCACCGGCAGCCTTGAACTATGTATCGGAAAGATTAAGCTTCGTTACCACCTTCGCTTTGCTGGCCACCGCCCTGGGGACGGAAACCACCTTCACGGCGGGGACGGTCGTCGCGGCGGAAACCACCACGGTCGCCTCCACGATCTCCGCGGTCGCGGCGATCGCCACCACCCTCTTCACGGGCAGGACGTTCTACATAACCTTCGGGTTTGGGCAGCAACACTTTGCGGCTCAGCTTGAACTTGCCGGTTTTAGGATCGGTACCGGTCAGCTTTACCTTCACCACATCGCCTTCGTTCAATACACCTTCCAGCGTTTCAAGGCGCTTCCAGCTCACTTCGGAGATGTGGAGCAAACCTTGTTTGCCGGGGAGGAACTCAACAAAAGCGCCATAAGGCTGGATGGTCTTCACAGTAGCTTCGTACTCGGTGCCCACTTCGGGAACAGATACGATACCCTTGATCCAGGCCAGTGCTTTGTCTACACCTTCTTTGTTTACGCCAAAGATGCCCACTTCGCCCTGGTTGTTCTTTTCTTCGATATTGATGGTTGTACCCGTTTCGCGCTGGATCTCCTGGATGATCTTGCCCTGGGGCCCGATCACCGCACCGATGTACTCGCGGTCAATTACGATTTTCACCATGCGGGGAGCATGCGGCTTCACGTCGGTACGCGCTTCGGCAATGCAGTTGTGCATGGCATCAAGGATATGCATACGGCCGCGCTTGGCTTGCTGCAAGGCGTTGCTCATAATCTCGAGGGTAAGGCCGTCTACCTTGATGTCCATCTGGATACCGCAGATACCATCGCGGGTACCTGTAACCTTGAAGTCCATATCACCCAGGTGGTCTTCATCACCAAGGATATCGGTCAGAACAGCGTAACGCTGACCATCGGTGATAAGCCCCATGGCCACACCGCCAACGTGTTTGCGGAAAGGCACACCGGCATCCATAAGGGCCAGCGAACCGGCGCACACGGTAGCCATTGAAGAGGAACCGTTTGATTCCAGGATATCGCTCACCACACGCACGGTGTAAGCAAAATCACCAGCAGGCATCATTTGCTTCAGCGAACGCAGGGCCAGGTTACCATGGCCTACTTCGCGACGGCCGGGGCCGCGCAAAAACTTCACCTCACCGGTAGAGAAGGGAGGGAAATTGTAGTGAAGAATGAATTTGGAGTATTCAGAATTGGCAGCGCTTTCCACCAGCAGTTCGTCCAGGGGTGTACCCAGGGTTACGGTGGTCAGCGACTGGGTTTCGCCACGGGTAAACAGGGCAGCACCGTGCGGCGTAGGCAGCACGTCTACTTCCATATCCAGGGGGCGAACATCTTCCAGGCCACGGCCATCCAAACGTACTTTATCGTTCAGGATCATTTCCCGGACAACATAATACTGGAGGTCGGCCAGGTAGGTTTTGGCCAGTTTCTTAACATCATCGGGCAGCGATTCGCCTTCACCCAGACCTGCGTCCTGGCGGAGGGCTTCCATCACCTGCTCCTGGATTTTTTTGTACGTGTCTTTGCGGTCAGCTTTCGACTGGCGGGCACGGCTGGCATCTTCCATTTGCTTGCGGGCAATGGCTTCCACGCGGGCACGCAGTTCTTCTTTCTGAACAGGCTTGGGATAGTCGCGCTTGGGACCAACACCGGCCATGTCGCGCAGTTCGGCCTGGGCACGAATCTGAACTTTGATGGCTTCGTGTGCAATACCCAGGGCTTCCACCAGCTCTTCTTCAGAACATTCTTTGGCTTCCCCTTCCACCATCATGATGTTGTCCATGGTAGCAGCAACCATGAAGTCCATATCGGACTGGGCCATTTCGCTGCGGGTGGGGTTGATCTTGTATTGACCGTTGATGCGGCTGATGCGTACCTCGGAAATAATTTCTTTGATGGGAATAGTAGAAACCGCCAGTGCTGCCGAAGCTGCCAGGCAAGCCATGGCATCAGGCAGGATCTCTGCGTCGGAAGAAATCAGGGTGATGATCACCTGTACTTCGCAGAAATAATCTTCGGGGAAAAGCGGACGCAGGGCGCGGTCGATCAGGCGGGAGGTCAGCACCTCATAATCGTTGAGGCGGCCTTCACGCTTGAAGAAAGAACCGGGAATGCGGCCTGCAGAAGCAAACTTCTCCATGTAGTCCACGCTCAGGGGGAAGAAATCTTGTCCGGGTTTGGGCTCCTCGGTAGCTACCACGGTAGCCAACAGGATGCTATTGCCCATGCGCACGGTTACCGATCCATCTGCCTGACGTGCCAGCCTTCCGGTTTCGATGGTCACTTCGCGACCATCGCCTATATCAAAAGTTTTACTGATTTTTTGTGTGAGCATTGGTTCAAATTTGTTCCCGGAACATTGGTTAGGGCAAGCAATCCGGGAAAGTGATGGGATACAGAAACACGTATAGTACAGCGGGCATAGCCTACTGTACTATACAAAAAGCCCTCCCTTGCGGGAGGGATATTGTGCAATATGTTGCAATTATTTGCGGATTCCCAGCTTCTCGATCAGAGCGCGGTAACCTGCCAGGTTGTGCTTCTGGAGGTAGTTGAGCAAGCGGCGGCGACGGCCTACCAGCTGCATCAGACCACGGTGGGTAGAGAAATCTTTTTTGTTTTGCTGCAGGTGACCAGAGATATGGCTGATGCGCTCAGTCAGCACAGCGATTTGGCCCTCAATAGAGCCGGTGTTGGTTTCAGAACCACCGTAAGTGGCAAAAATGCCAGCTTTCTTTTCTTTAGTAATTGACATCGTAGTTTTTTTTGAAAGACATCCGATTAGATACCCGTGTATATTTTTCGGGGGCAAAGCTAGGGAATAATGTTGATAGAAAATCAGGTGGAGCAAGGTTTTGTAGCAGGAAGCAGGATACAAGTTGCAGGTTGCCAGTTGCAGGTTGCCGGATTTCAGTGGCCGGTTTTAGCAACAGGTATCCTAATTAGCTTAAAAGCTTCAGTAATGATGAAATTTCTAATTCACCCAAAAGTGCAACACCAATATTCATCTTCCCTTAAACCTGCCTCCTCTTGGTTACTCCAAAACAAAAAACCAGAAACCAAAAACCAAAAACACCTCACTCCAAACCCCAAACCCCAAACCTTCTATCTTCGCTCCATGGAAAACGGGACCGAACTTTCCTCCGATACCAAAGCCATTCTGGGTCTGCAACTCCCTACCGATCCCCGTTGGGTGAACCTCGCCAGCATCTCGCTTGAAGATATACTTACCGACCATGCCTATTGCGAGCAAAAAGCGGCAACAACCTGTATTTCGCTGATCCAGCGCTACAGCCGGAAGGTAAAGCTGGTAGAAGCACTGGCGCCTATCGTTACGGAAGAGTGGGGACATTTCCGGCTGGTGCTGGCTGAGCTGAAAAAACGCGGCCTGCAGTTGGGCCAGCAAAGAAAAGACGCGTACGTCAACAAACTAATGGCTTTTCAAACACAGGGTGGCGCTGAAGAAGGCCGACTGCTCGACCAGCTTCTGATCATGGCCCTGATTGAGGCCCGCAGCTGCGAACGCTTTAAGCGCCTTTCCGAAGGTTTAGAGGACGAGTACCTCCGCAAATTTTACCGCCGTTTTATGGAAAGCGAGGCCGGGCACTATACCCTGTTTATTGAGCTGGCTGAAACCTACATCGATAAAGAAAAAGTACGCAGCCGCTGGAAAGAATGGCTGGCCTATGAAGGCCAGGTTATGCAGGACCTGGAACTGCGTGGCGACCGGATCCATTGAGGCCGCAATTACAGGTTAATAAATAATGACAATGAACACGGAACATCATTTCCCTAAAGCTTTCCGGGCTCCAGTGAAATGGTTCGTTTTTCTTTTGCCGACTGTTTTGCCGCTTCCAGTATTTCCATCACAATCATATTGGTTTCCAGGCTCGACAGGTCGTATTCAGGAGCCTGGATCTTTCCACGAACCAGCGCAGCAAAGTAGGCAAAAGGATCATCATAAGGCGCTTTGCGGTTGCCCAGCATCCGGTGCGTAGGCGGATCGCCGTCATCAAGTCGGTAAATTAAAGTGCTTTTATCCGGGGCCAGCAGCGATCCGGTTTGCCCGTACACTTCCAGGTCTTTGCGGCTATAGGGCCAATTCCAGGAAGCCTGTATCACCACCTGCCTTTGCGGGTATTGCACCACGATGGTAGCATCATCATCCACTTTGGGGTAAATAGCGGGTTTGATGGTTTGCACAATAGCAGTAACAGAAACCGGCCGCTCCCCCTTTAATAGCCAGGTAGCCAGGTTGGCGCCATAACAGCCGAAATCCATCAGGGCCCCTGCCCCATTGAACTTTGGATCCGTTAGCCAGGACAAAAACTCAGGATCCACGCCAATTTCTTTGGGTCCCTGGTGGCCGTCGTGCACCACCATCCGCCTGATGTCGCCAATGGCCCCATGCTCGTGTACCATTTTAAAGGTTTCCTCCATGCTGGCGTACCAGGTAGTTTCAAAGTTGGTCAGCAACAAAACTTTGTTTTTCCGGGCAAGGGCTTCCATCTGCCGGGCATGATCAAGGCTTACCGCCAATGGCTTTTCCACCATTATATGTATTCCTTTAGGTGCACATTGCTGCACCACATCCAGGTGTTCGTAAATACTGTTGAATGCTGCCACCGCTTCTGGCTTGCGGGCTTCTAGCAATGCCTGGAGGCTGGGAAAAAACTTGTCGGCAGGTATATGGTACTGCTCGCTGTACCGCTTTATGAGAACCTTATTGCTTTCGGCAATACCCACAATTTCTATCTCGCCCCGCTTGGCACTGTTGAAAATGCCATGGACATGGGTATGGGTAAGTCCGGCAACCCCGATGCGGAGCGGTGCCGTTTTTTGAGCCAAACTGAAAAAGCCTGCAAAGAGGCAAAAGCAAAGTAAGAGGGGCAAGCGCATGAATCGTTGATTTACTAAAACTATTTCCGGCAAAGGCCGGGACTAGGAACCGGCAAAATAACGCAGTTCTTCGGCAAATGAGACATTGGGATACCGATGCTGGAGGGTACGGCATTTTTCAAGGTAAGCTTTCAGGAAACGTTGATGCGCCTCGGTGCCGGGATGCTGCGCCTTGTGCTTGCGCGCAATATTGAGTTTCTGCAACTCCCCTACCAGTTCATTGGTTTCGTGGCTCATAAAGGTTTGCAGGAATTTTTCGAGCACAAAATCTGTAGCCAGGTAATTGGGATGCACCATATCCTCGGCATAAAAACGGTAGTCGCGCAGCACATCAATCACCAGTTCGTAAGACGGAAAATAATGCAGCCGGTCAAACTTGTTGACCAGGTGGTGCACGGCTTCAACCAGGCGGGCCTTGCTCCTGTTGTTTTCCACTACTCCATCCCTGATATGCCGTACAGGGCTGATGGTGAAAATGATGCGCACCTTGCGGTTGCGGTAAAACAACTGGTGCAGGGTATTGTCTAGCAATTCAACCGTTTCCGTAATCTGCAGCAGGTGCTTTTGGAACCACTGGCCGGGTGCGCGGTGGCAGTTGGCGACGGCGGCCCCTCCCCGACCCTCCCCGGTTGGTGGGGAGAAAGGTGCAACACCCTGCTGATGAGGCGCATCGGCAGTAAGGCGATAGCTGAAAGAGGAACCTAAAGTGATGATCAGCCAGTCGGCATCAACAAGGAAGGCGGAAGCTTCTGTTTGGGATGCATTGATCTTTTCCAGTACTGCCGTTTGATCCATACCGGAAAAACGGCTGTGGTGGTTCCAGCTTTGCCACAATTCGTTGTAATAAAAAAGGTCGTCGGGGCCGTATTGCTTGCCCTGCATATAACTCACCAGGCTATGGCAAACAGAAGCCGGGTCGAACAGGATGCCATTGGGGTTTTGGAGTACCTGGAACTTGAGGTCCTTTAAAGCATTGCCGATATGCTCCGTAAAACAGGAGCCGATGGACAGCACCTTTTGTCCATGATCAATGGTATGGGAAGCAGGCGGCAGGTTCAGGTTCAGCATCAGGTCCATGGACATCGGTTATGTGGAGGGCAAAATTAGGGCTCAGGTACCGAATACCTGGTTGCCTATTTGGAGGCTTTGCCGCAGGGCTTCTTTGTTTACGTTTGTATCCAATCCCTGCTCCCTGAAAAATGCCAGCAGCCATTCTGTATCCATATTACCCACCAGATCGTTGCCGGCCATGGGGCAGCCGCCTATGCCTTTCAGTGCGCCATCAAAACGCATACAGCCCGCATCAAAAGCTGCCTGCACCTTTGGTCGCCAGTTGTGGGAGGCCGAATGCAGGTGCACACCAAACTGCACTTCCCGGTATTGCGGAATGAGGGTATTGAGGGCAAAGGAAATTTGTTCGGGATTGGCCACCCCAACCGTATCGGCAAGCGAAATAATCCGTATGCCTTTTTTTGCCATAGCGTCAGCCCAATGGAGTAACACCGCTTCGTTGTAAGCATCCCCATAAGGATTGCCGAAACCCATGCTCAGGTACAACACCAGTTCCTTGTTGTGTTGCAAACAAAGCTCCTGGATGGCATCTACTCTTTGCACCGCTTCCCCAATGGTGCTGTTTGTATTGCGCTGCTGAAAGGTTGGAGAAAGAGAAAATGGGAAACCCAAATAGTGAATTTGTTCAAACGCAACCGCCTCTTCCGCGCCACGCTGGTTGGCGACGATTGCCAGCAGCTTTGTTCCCGTGCTCGAAAGGTCCAGGCCGGCAAGCACCTCCCGGGTATCAGCCATCTGGGGAATGGCTTTGGGCGAAACAAAAGACCCGAAATCGAGGGTATGAAAGCCTACCTGCAATAAGGCATTGAGGTAGGTGATTTTTTGTTCCGTTGGAATAAAGGTCTTCCAGCCCTGCATGGCATCGCGGGGACATTCGACGAGGTTAGAGGTTTGGAGTTTGGGGTTAGGAGTTTGGAGCATGAGGAGCAAAAATTAAAAATCCTTCCAGTCTTTTAGTGTTATCCTTTACCCAAAATGTTTGCAGGCGTTAAGGCACAAAAGACAGGAAAGAAAATATTTATATCAAAAAGGCTTAGGACTGCATTCTAGTTTTCATCGCTTCATAAAGAATCATCCCGGCCGCTACCGACACGTTCAGCGACTCAAAGCTACCGGCCATGGGTATGCGAAATGTTTCATCACAGATTTTCATCAGCGCAGGATACACGCCCTTGTCTTCCGAACCCATCACAACGGCAGCAGGCTCTTTCCACTCCAGTTTGTCCAGCTGCGACTTGGCAGTCATTTCAGAAGCAAACACCTTAATGCCGTTCATATGGAGTTCGTCCACAGCCTTCATCAGGCTGTTTACACGCACCACATGAATTTGTTGCAGGGCACCGGCGGATGATTTCAGGGCCTCTTCGTTGAGGGCGCCTACACCTTTATCGGGGATGATGAGTGCCTGTGCGCCGCAGCAAAGTGCTGTGCGGGCAATAGCGCCAATATTGCGCACGTCGGTAACACCATCCAGCAGTACAAACAGGGGCGTTTGCCCTTCGCCTACCACGTGATCAATCACCTGTTGCAGCTCCATGTACTGCACGAGGGCAGCAAAGGCAATCACACCCTGGTGGTTGGCCCGGCTGATGCTATTGAGCTTTTCAATGGGCACTACCTGTACCGGCACATTATGGTCCTTGGCCAACTTGCGGATGGCGGCTGCGGTTTCACCCACCACATTCTTTTGCAGCAAAATCTTATCTACACCCCTTCCGTTTTGTAAGGCTTCCACCAGTGGCTGCCGACCTATGATCAATGATGATTTTTTCACTTCTGATTTGTTTGCGGTAATTGGCTTTTAAAAATGCAAGCCCTTACCCTTTATAATTTTCCCTGCAGCTGTAACAGCTGCACTTTCTGTAAACCTGCAACTGATAAGGAATCGGTGATAACACCATCTTCCACCATTTGGAAAGCTACGGTCAAAGGTACTTTACGCACCAACAATTGTTCGGTCTCTTCCGGAGCGGCAATACCTTCTTTTAAATCCTGCGCAAGAAACAATATGCCCAATTCATCGCCCACGGAGTTGGATAAATGAAGCCGCTGCAACTCGGTCCATTTTTCTGCGTGTAAACCACACTCTTCTTCAAGCTCCCTTTTTGCCGAGTCAAGAATGTCTACTTTCAGCGGGCCACCACCTTCAGGTATTTCCCAACTGTACCGGTCCAGCGGGTATCGCCACTGCCCTACCAGCCAGGTATTGCCATCAGTGTCTATCGGGATGATGCCGATCGCCACATTCCGGAAATGCACCTTTCCATAAATACCCGGCTTTCCCGAAGGATTCAGCACCTCATGGTGCTCTACGCTGATCCAGGGATTGGCATATACTTCTTTGGCATCCAGCAGGGTCCAGGGATTGTGCTGTTCGTTCATGGCTGAAAAATAAAAAACCTCCCCACGCAAAGGGAGGTTTTATTTAGTTGCTATTGCTTTTATCTGATACCAAAAGCTTTTTTCACCTTGGTTACATAGTCCAGTTTTTCCCAGGTAAAGAGTTCAACTTTTTTCTTTACCACTTTACCACCGGGCTGCATAAACTCCTTGGTCACCACCTCAGGCGTACGGCCCATGTGACCATAAGCAGCGGTTTCGCTGTAAATGGGATTGCGGAGTTTCAGGCGCTGCTCAATGAAGTAAGGACGCATGTCGAAGATGCCCTGTACAATTTCAGCAATCTCCCCATCGCTCAGGTCCACTTTGGCAGTACCATAAGTGTTTACGTTGATGGAAGTAGGCTCAGCTACACCAATAGCGTAGGAAACCTGTACCAGCACCTCATCGCACAAACCGGCAGCTACCAGGTTCTTGGCAATGTGGCGGGTAGCATAGGCAGCGGAGCGGTCTACCTTGCTGGGGTCTTTACCGCTGAATGCACCACCACCGTGGGCACCCTTACCACCGTAGGTATCTACGATAATCTTGCGGCCGGTGAGACCAGTATCGCCATGCGGGCCACCAATTACAAACTTACCCGTGGGATTGATGTGGTATTTGATATCACCGTTAAACAGCTTGGCGTATTTCTTATACTTAGCTTTTACGCGGGGAATCAGGATGCTTACAATGTCTTTATTGATCTTCTCGGCCATCTTGGCTTCGGTATCAAAATCATCGTGCTGGGTAGAAACCACAATGGTATCGATGCGGATGGGCCGGTTGTTATCGTCGTATTCCAGCGTCACCTGGCTTTTGGCATCAGGACGCAGGTACTTGATTTGTTTGTTCTCGCGGCGGAGGGCTGCCAGTTCCTGGAGCAGCTTGTGCGCCAGGTCGAGGGCCAAAGGCATATAGTCTTCGGTTTCGTTGGTGGCATAACCGAACATCATACCCTGGTCGCCGGCTCCTTGTTCTTCTTTCTTCTTTTTGTCCACACCCTGGTTAATGTCGGAAGACTGCTCGTGGATAGCCGAAAGGATACCACAGGAATTGGCTTCAAACATATATTCGCTCTTGGTATAACCTATGCGGCGGATCACCGCACGGGCAATTTCCTGCACGTCGAGGTAAGCTTTGGATTTCACCTCACCTGCCAGCACTACCTGTCCGGTAGTTACAAGTGTTTCGCAGGCTACCTTGCTTTCGGGGTCGAGGGCAAGAAAATGATCAATCAGGGCGTCGGAAATCTGATCGGCTACTTTATCGGGATGGCCTTCAGATACGCTTTCCGAAGTAAAGAGATAAGGCATTCGGTTTTGAATTTAACGGGAAAAGAATGTGCATTTACAGGCTATAACCTAAAAATGCGGCACAAAGATAACAGCGGGCCAAATCATTTAGCCTACCCGTTTACAGGCGTGAATAAATAACCCGCAACCTCATGGGCTGTGTGGGGTGATTGCCCCCACCTACCCTAACCCTGCCAGCGGCATAGGTAGGATTCACCTGGAAAGAACTTACCGTTGTGGTGTTGCTGTAATTGGTACGGGTAATAAAAGGGCTGTACAAACGGAACTCGTAAGCAGGCAGGGTTTTGTTTACCACATGCTGTACATAGCGGCTAAGGTCAAAGCCCCATTTCCGGATGGTGCTGCCAGCAGGATCGGTACCGGCAAAACCGATGCTACCGAAATTGGCAAAATTGAGCACGTTGCTGCTACCAATGGTCACATCGAAAGGAATGGTGCGATACACATTGGCGGCGGCATCAAAAGCATCGAGGTACAAGTAGGTAGGTGAGGTATACTTCCCGGAAAGCGGATCGGGCACTTGTTCCACCTGCAGTTCGGCGCGGTGCACCACCGAATTAGCCAGTCCGGCCAAACCGGGAACAACCACCCTTGTATAGGTACCGGGTGCATTTTGAATGTATACCAAAGGATCGGCTACCTGGTCGCCGGAAACCTGCGCCAGTTCGGAGCCGCCATAGTTGCGCTGGATATAATTGGCATTGGCCGCGTTGGTGCCAAAGCGGAAATAAGTTACCGCGGTATCGGCAGCACCACTCTTGGTATATCGGTAGTAAACGGCCAGTTTGGTATTGGTGTCGGAAAGGCTAAAGCCGGCCAAACCACTACCTGTAGTTCCAGGCACTACCGCAAAGCCTTTGAAGTTGGCATTGAAAGCAGAATCGGTACCATAAACCGTGGTTGAATCAAAGCGCAACAAGCGGTCACCAAAACTGTTGTCCAGTCGGATGCGCAGTTGGTTGGCAGCCTTTTCGCGGAACAGGGTTAGCGAGTCGTTCAGGTTCAGCGGCAGGAAGGTTTTTACACCCGACAAAGCATTGGAATAGGTAAAGTTGTTGCTATTGATCTGGTATGCCGAATCGGAACGGAAATCGGTATTGCGGCCTAGTTCAAATACCTGCACCTGCTGTTGCTGGGTAGTGTCGCCCCAATAGTTGCGGTGGCTCAGCACCAGTACAACCGAGTCCAGCGCAATGATGTCGTTGGGACTTGAAAAGCCAAAAGGCTTCTTAAGCGTTGTGGGCAACAGCTGCAGGAACAGGGTTGCCTTTGTTTGCCCAAACAAGGGGTCATTGCTTACCGAGCCCACATAATGAATGTCGGTGGAAACGCTCCGCGATGAATCCTGCGTGGCAGCAAATGGATAGTTGTAGGTCTGAACCGTGAGGAAGGTATCAAAAGTGTTGATATTGTCAACAGCGGGAATCAGGTCGCCACCAAGTTCGGTGGCCAGGTTCACTTTTTGGCAGGATGCCAGGGCGGCCACCAAAGCGAATACCGACAATAAGCGAACAACCGGACTGGGATACTTCACGGAAACGTATTGATAAGTTGAGAAAATGCGTGCTGATTAATAAGGAATGAGTGATGATTAATGAGCAAGAACAGACAGCAAGCTGTTGGCCTTACACTCATTATTCATCACTCATCTCTGTTCACCTTACTTGCCGGCAAGGTCGGTATAGAGCTGTAAATAGTCTGTTAAATCAGATTCAGGATTATAAGGCAGGGTTTTTTTGCCCTTTACCTTGGAGAACTCCTCTACCATTGCAGGGTCAACGCTTTCATCACCAAAGGTGATGGCGTCGGCAAAATGGGCACCGCCACGCAGCAGTGCGGTATTGGTAGCGTCTTTATAAATGTCGAGTTCTTTTTCCTTCAGACTTGCATGGATCATTGCCTTGCTTACAAAGTCATTGCCCAGGCTTTCTTCAAATGTGTTTTGGCCTACGGTAAAGATCACTTTGCTATGGGCAAAAACAGGTTCTTTCTTATAAACCGATTTCAGGTAAAATGGAATCAGGCCGGTCATCCAGCCGCTGCAATGGATGATGTCGGGAGGCCAGCCAAATTTCTTCACAGTTTCCAAGGCACCCTTACAGAAGAAAACAGTGCGGAGGTCGTTGTCGTCATAAAACTGTTCGTTCTCGTCGGCAAAAACAAACTTGCGTTTAAAGAGATCTTCGTTATCCAGGAAGTAAACCTGCAGGCGGGCATTGGGCAGCGAGGCTACTTTGATTTGCAGGGGAAAATCTTCATTGTCTACAGATACATTGATACCCGATAGGCGTACCACCTCGTGCAGCCGGTGGCGGCGTTCGTTGATGGTGCCAAAGCGCGGCATGATGCAGCGTACTTCAAAGCCGCTGTCGTTCGATTTGATCGCCAGTCTGTTCACAATCTCCGAAAACTCTGTCAGCTCCAGATAGGGTGACATTTCATTTGCGATAAATAATATTCGTTTCTTTGCCGACATTGTAACCGATTTAAAACGCTTTTCGTTAAAGGTTGCAAAGGTAACTAAATTATTATTACAGCATTGCTGCTGAAAGCAGCCCCATCGTTTGCATGCTAATCTTTAAACAAGCCGGCCAGTTGCAACAATATCTGCAACAACAAAAAGCCTCAGGGGTCCGTATTGGTTTTGTACCCACCATGGGCGCCCTGCACCAGGGCCACCTGTCGCTTTTACGGCGTTCCCTAACCGAAAACACTCTAACGGTTTGCAGCATCTTTGTCAACCCCACCCAGTTCAATAACCCCACCGATTTCCAGCACTACCCTATTACCATTGAACAGGACCTGCAATTATTGCTTACCGAAGGCTGCGATGTGTTGTTCCTGCCCTCGGTGGCGGAAGTGTACCCCGAAGGCCATATTAAAAAGCAATACAACCTGGGCCCGTTGGAAACGGTTTTGGAAGGGGCCTACAGGCCCGGCCATTTCCAAGGGGTGTGCGAGGTGGTGGACCGCCTGCTGGAAATTGTTGATCCGCATGTCTTGTATATGGGACAAAAAGACTTTCAGCAATGTATGGTGGTGCGCCGCCTGCTGGAGATCAGGGGCAAGGCCACGCCCGAACTGCGGATTGGCGACACGCTGCGCGAAGCCAGTGGCCTGGCCATGAGCAGCCGCAATATGCGCCTCTCTCCTGCCGACCGCGACTCCGCAACAGCCCTGTACCGCTGCCTGCAAAAGGTAAAAGAAGCACTGCAAACGGTGCCACGGGCAGCCCTGGAGCAAAGGGCACAACAGGAACTGGAAGCCCAGGATTTTGTGGTGGACTATGTAGCCATCCGCCAGCAGCACGACCTGCAGCCACCCGTCAATACAGGCACACCCCTGGTAGTATTGGTTGCCGCTACGCTCCATGGCGTGCGGCTGATTGACAACCTTCCTTTGAATTAACAGGGTCTTTGCAGGAAGACCCTAACTTTGCGGCGCTATGACCATTCAAGTACTGAAATCGAAAGTGCACCGCGCCGTGATCACGGAAGCCAACCTCAACTACGTAGGTTCGTTGACCCTTGACGAGGACCTGATGGATGCCGCCAATATGATTGAGCACGAAAAAGTGCAGATTGTAAACGTGAATAACGGTGAGCGCATCGAAACCTACCTGATCAAGGGTAAGCGGGGTTCCGGTGTTTGTTGCCTCAACGGTCCTGCTGCCCGCAAAGGCATGACGGGTGATGTGGTGGTCATCATTTCCTATGCCTCGATGCCTTTTGAAGATGCCAAAAGCTTCAAACCTTGGGTTGTATTTCCCAAGGATGGAAATAAGCTGTAACTGTAGGCGCTTCCCATTATCGTACACGATTATATTATGTATTACCCGTTCAGCTGCTTGCATGGAGGCAACTGAACGGGTTTTCTTTTTATAACCGTTTCTTATCCCTTTGGTAAATCTGGCCACCGTACCGCCGGGTACTGTCATCCCGGCGCAGGCCGGGATCCCCTCCTTTTGTTTTACAAGCCGAAGGTGGTAAGGCTGCCGCCATACTTCAGCATGACAGTAGCCAAGGAGTTCTGTCATCCCGGCGTATGCCGGGATCTCCTCCTGCTTTCGGGCAACCTTTTTTCCCTTGAGGGTGCCGACATTCGTCGGCATGACAAGCGGTTGACGATTGCATAGGCTTGCTTACCTTGCGCATCCAAAAC
>NZ_MTFE01000010.1:2648716-2746283 GCF_001953305.1 Cnuella takakiae | reverse complement strand
CTTTCCCGTCTTTCCCGTCTTTCCCGTCTTTCCCGTCTTTCCCGTCTTTCCCGTCTTTCCCTATCTTCACGCCATGCTCCGCTCCCTTCGTACGTTACTCCAATATGGGTTTTTCTTTGGGTTGGGACTGCTGTTTGCCTGGCTTACCATTAAGGATATTGACGACCAGCAGTGGCAGGCCATCCGCTATGCCGTTGCCAATGCCCGCCACTGGGTGGTTGTGCCGGTGGTAGGCATGCTGCTGCTGAGCCATTTCAGCCGGGCCCTTCGCTGGAAAATCCTCATGGAGCCACTAGGCTACAAACCTTCCACCTTCAACACATTTGCCGCCGTAATGATCGGCTACCTGGTAAATGCAGGGGTGCCGCGCCTGGGCGAGATTGTTAAATGCACCCTGCTGGCCCGGTATGAAAAGGTACGTGCCGACAAACTTGTGGGTACCATTGTTGTGGAAAGGGCGGTAGATGTGGTTTGCCTGGCCGTGGTTTTCCTGCTGGCCCTGCTGTTTGAGGGCCGCTATATTGGTGATTATGTTGCCGACACTTTTGCCAATTTCTTCGGCAACAAAAGCGGCAGTTTCTCCCTTACCAAGGTAGCCGTGCTTACCGGTGCCCTGATAGCCGTCATCGCATTGGTGATGTGGGTGCTCCGGCGTTTTGCCCATATCAATTTTATTGGCAAGGTCAGGGAAGTCTTCACCGGTATAGGCCAGGGCCTGAGCAGCATCCGGTACGTGAAACACAAAGGCTGGTTTTTATTTCATACCGTACTGATCTGGGGCATGTACCTGCTCAGCACCACGGCGGGTATTTATGCCCTTCAGGAGACGGCCCACCTGGGCCTGGGTGGCGGCCTCACCACCCTGGGTGTGGGCAGTATCGGCATGATCATCACCCCGGGTGGAATTGGCGCTTACCCTTTCCTGGTAGAAAAACTGATGTTGCTCTACCATATTCCCGATGCTACGGGCAAGGCTCTTGGCTGGCTATTGTGGACGGCTCAAACCCTGATCATCCTGCTGGGCGGTATGGTATTCTTTGCCCTCTTTTCTTATTTCAACAAAAACAAAAACACGGAGGCCGCTGGTAGCTGAACACAAAGCAGGGCCTTTACGCCCTCAAGCCCAACATTAAATTTCTGTGGTCTTCAATGCTAAGCACGAATCTTGCATAACTTTCTGATCGAACACCGCAGACTTTATGACCGATCCGAAACGCAAGACCATACCCCGTGATTTAAGCTGGCTTTCTTTCAACGGCCGCGTGCTGCAGGAAGCTGCAGACCGCACCGTGCCGCTCCTGCAACGCATACGTTTCCTAGGCATTTTTTCCAACAACCTGGACGAATTTTTCCGTGTAAGGGTAGCTACCCTTAAGCGCATGATACAGTTTGGCGCCAAGGGCCGCATGCACCATGAGGCCGATGCCGATAATATTCTGCAGGATATCCAGATGACCGTGCTTAACCAGCAAAGCGAGTTCAACCGCATCTGGAGCAGCATCCTGGAGGAACTGCGGTCAGAAAAGATCTTCCTGGTTACCGAAGCGGACCTCAACCCCGAGCAACAGGAATTTGTAACCCGCTACTATGAAGAAGAGGTAAGTTCCAACGTCATTCCCCTGATGATTGAAACCATTCCCGGCGCACCATACCTGCGGGAAAAATCGATCTACCTGGGCGTGGTGATGTGGATGAAGGAAAGTGCACTCCAGCGCAAGTACTCGCTTATAGAAGTGCCCAGCCGCGTGCTTGGTCGGTTCCTGCTCCTGCCCTCACCCGATGGCGAACAGCATATCATTCTTTTGGAGGACGTGATCCGTTTCAACCTCCCGGAGATCTTCTCCTATTTTGGCTACAACCAGTACACCTCGCATGTTTTTAAGGTGACCCGCGATGCCGAAATTGACATTGACAATGATATAGCCACCAGCCTGGTGCAAAAAATTCAGAAAGGACTCAAAAACCGCCGGAAGGGCAAGCCCACCCGTTTTGTTTACGACAAAGAAATGGACCCGGGCCTGCTGGAATTCATGATCCGGAAGCTCAATTTGAGCAAAAGGGACAACCTTATTCCCGGTGGCCGCATCCATAACTTCAGGCATTTCATGGACTTTCCCGGCCATATTTTCAAACAGGAAAGCCGCCGCCGGAAACCATTCGACCATCCCCTGCTTACGGAACGCCGCGTTACCGATGTGGTGATGGAGCGTGACCTGTTGCTCCATTTTCCTTACCAGTCTTTCAACCCCCTGATTGACATGTTGCGGGAAGCGGCCATCGACCCGGGTGTTACCTCCATAAAAATTACCTGCTACCGGGTGGCCAAGCAGTCGAAGGTAATCAATGCCCTGATCAACGCAGTGCGCAATGGCAAACAGGTAACGGTGGTACTGGAGCTGAAAGCCCGCTTTGACGAAGAAGCCAACCTCGAGTGGAAGGAACGCCTGGAGGACGAAGGCGTAAAAGTGCTGATCGGTATACCCAATATGAAGATCCACGCAAAAATCTGCCTGATCCGCAAAAGGCTGGAAAACCGCATCATACAGTATGGTTTTGTCTCTACCGGCAACCTCAATGAAAGCACAGCCAAGGTTTATGCCGACCACTGCCTGCTCACAGCCAACAAGGCCATCATGGCCGATGTAAACCGCATTTTCAATTATATAGAGCATTATAAAACAGGCACCCATTTTCTGAAGGCCTGCACCACCCTGCTGCCCAGCCCTGTATTTGCCCGCAGGGAAGTACTGAAGATGATTGACACGGAGATCAAGAATGCCCGCAAAGGCAAGAAGGCCCTCATCATTGCCAAGATGAACTCGCTCTCCGACGAGGAAATGATTGATGCCCTCACAACGGCGGCCCGTGCTGGTGTAACAATCAAGCTCATCATCCGGGGCATATTCTGTATGTATTCGGAAAACAAGCAGTTTGTGCAACCGGTAAAAGCCATTTCTATAGTAGACGAGTACCTGGAACACGCGAGGGTATGGTATTTTCATTGCGATGGGAAGGAACGTGTGTTTATCTCATCTGCCGACTGGATGACCCGCAACCTCGACCACCGTGTGGAATGCTCCTGTCCTGTTTTGGACCCTGAGTTGAAGCAAGAATTGCTCGACATCCTGGACATACAGTTGCAGGACAATATAAAGGCCCGCATTTTGGACAACAAACTGCAAAACCATTACGTACCTGCCGAAGGGGAAAAACATGTACGTTCGCAAGAAGATACCTATCATTACCTTTTTCAAAAAACCGGAGTAAACCTTGAAGTTAGGAGCCATTGATATCGGAAGTAATGCCATGCGCCTGCTGATCAGCGAAGTGGTAGACGGCCCCGAAGGCCAGCCAGAGTTTGTAAAACAATCCCTGGTGCGGGTACCCATCCGCCTGGGCATGGATGTTTTTGAAATCGGGCGCATCTCGGAAGGCAAGGCAGAAAAGCTGGTGCAAAGCATCCAGGCATATAAGCTGCTGCTTGAGGTGTACGATGTGCCCCATCTGAAAGCATGTGCCACCGCAGCCATGCGCGATGCAGCCAACGGCCCTGAGCTGATTGAAAGGATCAAGCGGGAAACCGGCATCTCCATAGAGATCATCACCGGCCAGCAGGAAGCGGCTTTTATTTACGAGAACCATGTGGCAGAAAACCTGAACAGCGATGAATCCTACCTCTATATAGATGTGGGCGGTGGCAGCACCGAACTTACATTCTTCAGCGATGGTAAACTGGTAGCAAAAGAATCTTTCAACATCGGTACCATCCGCCTGCTAAAAGACCAGGTGGAAGAGTCGGTGTGGAATGAAATGAAGAACTTCATCCGTACCAAAACAAGCGGGTACCATCATATCACGGCCATTGGCTCGGGTGGTAATATCAACAAGGTATTTTCCTTGAGCAAACGCAAGGAAGGCAAACCCCTTACCCTGGAACTGCTCCGCAATTATTATAAAGAATTCAGCTCGCTGAACATGGAACAGCGGCGCACCCTGTACAAGCTCCGCGAAGACCGGGCCGATGTGATTGTGCCCGCCCTGCTTATTTATATTAACGTGATGCGCTGGGCCGATACAGAGGAAATCTTTGTACCCAAAATTGGTTTAGCCGATGGCCTGATCAATATCCTGTACCACGATGTGGTGCGCAAGGCATTAAGTGAATAAGGAAACTTCCTAAACGACTTTTCCAACAGCCTGGCCCGATTGGCTAGGCTGTTCCATTTTAATATACCTGTATTATTTCCGTAAGGTTCCACCAAACATATGTATACCTTACAACAGTTATTCCCAAAAACCACCAATGAATAAGACTGGACCAATTGTGATTATTGAAGATGACCTTGATGATCAGGATGTACTAACCGAAATTTTCAACGAACTGAATTACAGCAATAAAATCATTTTTTTGGTGACAGTTTGCAAGCGCTGAAATACCTGACAGATACGGATATTGAACCATTTCTTGTACTTTCCGATATTAATATGCCCAAGCTTAACGGCATGGAATTAAGGGAGAAAGTCCACAACAATGAAGACCTGAGATTAAAGTCAATCCCCTACCTTTTCTTTTCTACCAGTGCAGAGCAGCGCCATGTGATTGATGCTTACTCCAGGTCCATCCAGGGGTTCTTTGTTAAACCAAGTAATTATGAAAAATTGAAAAAAGTGATTGTCAAAATTGTTGAATACTGGCAGGAGTGCGAATCGCCCAACTATATCAAAAATGCACAGTAGGTATTTATATATCAACTGGGTCCAGGTCTATCAGTAAAAAGAACAAGGCTTAAATAAGTATAAACATGTTGTTGGACTATACCACCCTTACTGTTACCCTGAAAGAAGTGGCCTTTAAAAAAGAGGCGGCCCTTCAAGCCGAGCTCGAACGGATC
Organism: Cnuella takakiae; assembly: GCF_001953305.1. Lineage (GTDB taxonomy): Bacteria > Bacteroidota > Bacteroidia > Chitinophagales > Chitinophagaceae > Flavisolibacter > Flavisolibacter takakiae. Next base: position 2,741,391 of record NZ_MTFE01000010.1, on the reverse strand, counting down.
CTGCAGCAAAACAAGGCTGACCAACCTGCAACTCCTAATAGCCCTGTTAGTAAAGCGACCCATTACTACATGGTTGATCTTAAACCCGAACAGGTAGAACAAATATTAGATATCCTCTTTGAACTGGAGGCAAGCCATGTAGACGAAGACGGTGAGGCCACGCCCACAGGTTCGTTTTATGCTACCCTCGTGGATAAGTGGATGGCACTAAAATATGGTGGTTAAGGCAGGGCCATGGTAACGGCTGCTTTACCCAAGCTTAAACCATACTTTCCGCGCAAACTGCTCTATCCTGCGAACTCCAAACTCCAAACGCCTAACTGCTTACCTTCGCACCATGAGTGTTACCTCCGAAGTAAAGCGCATTACCACCCATACCCTGCAAAAGATGAAACAGCAGGGAGAGAAGATCTCGATGCTCACGGCTTACGATTATTCCTTTGCCCGCATCTTTGATGCTGCCGGAATGGATGTAATACTGGTGGGCGACTCGGCTTCCAACGTGATGGCGGGTCATGAAACAACCCTACCCATCACACTCGACCATATGATCTACCATGCATCTTCGGTGATCAGGGGCGCCAACCGCTGCCTGGTGGTGGTAGACCTCCCATTTGGCTCCTATCAAAGCAATAGCGATATCGCGCTGGCCTCGGCCATCCGCATCATGAAGGAAACAGGAGCCCATGCTATCAAGATCGAAGGTGGCGAAGAAATCCTCGACTCCGTGCGCCGCATTATCTCGGCAGGGGTACCGGTAATGGCCCACCTGGGACTGACACCGCAATCCATTTATAAATTCGGCACTTACAGTGTGCGTGCCCGTGAAGAAGCCGAAGCGGAGAAATTGAAAAAGGACGCACTCCTTTTACAGGAGGCCGGCTGCTTTGCCGTGGTACTGGAAAAAATCCCTGCTACCCTCGCTAAGGAAGTTTCCGAAAGCCTCACCATTCCCACCATTGGCATTGGCGCCGGCCCGCATTGCGATGGCCAGGTGCTGGTGATGCACGATATGCTGGGCATCAATACCGAATTTAAACCCCGCTTCCTGCGCAAATACCTCAACCTCCACGAGCAGATCACACAGGCTGCACAGCAGTACATCAAGGATGTAAGGAGCAATGATTTTCCTTCCATGGCGGAGTCGTACTAAAACCAGAACCGCAAATTTGTATGTTTAGATATGATTTTTATGACTTCAGTGGGGTTGGCTGCTGCAAACGAAATAGCATTTAAGCTTTGGTGATCAGGATTTAGGTATATAGATACTTTGCTTTATTAAGCATAAATGAAACAGTCTTATTCAAAAATGAATAGGACTGTTTCATTTATGCTTAATGCCCGTCAATGCAGCATGTAAAATCCCATCAAATTTTTCCGCAAAGTACCAAGGGTACAAAACCATTTGGCAACACCAAATTCTTTCAAATCATTTCTAATCATGCAAATCTGCGGTTCCGCTTTACCTTTGCCCCCACTTTGAAAAAAACCAACAAGCTTATCATGAAAAAAACCACGGTTGTAAGCCTGGCTTTGCTGGGTACACTCACCTTGCAGGCCCAAAGCCAGCAGGTGGACCTGGACCCGGTAACGGTTACCTCCTCGTTGAATGCCATTAAATCATCGCGTACAGGCCGGAACCTGGTCATCATCAAAGGCGAACAGTTTGCTCAGTTGCCTGTCAACTCCATCGACGAACTGCTCCGTTATATTCCCGGCGTAGAAGTACAGGCCCGCGGTCCGCAGGGTGCACAAAGTGATATCGTACTGCGCGGCGGCACCTTTCAGCAGGTGCTGGTAGTGGTGGATGGTCTTCGCCTCAACGACCCCAACACCGGTCACTTCTCGTCCTATATACCTATTGCGCCATCTGAAATTGAGCGCATTGAAGTATTAAAAGGTGCTTCTTCCGCCATCTATGGCTCGGATGCAGTGGGCGGGGTGATCCACATCATCACCAAAACGTTTGCTTCCCGTGGCGAACGCCGCCAGATCAGCGGGCAGATTGGCGTGGGCGAATATGGCCTGGTAAACGGCCAGGCAGGTGGCTTTTACAGCAATGGCAAAACCAGCTTTGGCGCCGGCATGATCTCCAACAACAGCAACGGGCAGCTGCAGCGCGGCACCCGCGGTTATTTCCACAACAATACTGTTTCGGTTTCTGCTGCCCAGCATATCAACGACAACCTGCAGGTAGGCATCCGCTCTTCCTTCGACCACCGCGACTTTGCCGCGCAGAATTTCTATACCACTTTTGCTTCCGATACTGCGTCGGAGACGGTGAGCACTTTTTGGAACCAGGCTTCTGTGAACTACCAGAAAAACCGCGGGAAGCTCAGTGCCAATATCGGGTACAAGTCGGTGGAAGATGAATATTATTTCAACCCGGTTTCCATTCCCAACAACAATAAATCAAAACTGTTCCAGGCCATTGCCGCCTACGAACACCGCATTGGCGAAAACTCCTACCTCACCGGTGGCGGCCAGTTTCAAAACCGTAAGATTGCTTCCAACGACCGCGGCAACCATACGGTTAAACAGGCTGCCGGCTTCCTGGTACTGAACCAGTCCATTGGCGAGGGCTTTCGGTTTAACCCGGCCATCAGGGTAGATTGGGACGAACGTGCCGGCACAGAGCTGGTGCCCCAAATGGCGCTCTCCTATCGTAAAGGAATGGTGCAACTGCGTGGCGCTGCAGGCAAAACCATCCGCCATGCTGATTTCACCGAGCGGTACAACAACTACAACAAAGCCCTTGTTACCCGTGGTTCCATCGGCAACCCCGACCTGAAGGCCGAGCGGTCGTTTAGCTACGAACTGGGTGCCGACCTTTATGCATCGAACAACCTGCGGGTAGCGGCAACCTATTTTCAGCGCAACCACAACGACCTGATTGATTTTGTGACCACGCCTTACAGCGATATGCCCCGCAAAACCAACATTGTACCCACAGGTACTTACGCCCTGGCAAGGAATGTTTCGGAAGTAACCACCCGCGGTTTTGAAACAGACCTGGTGTTTCAAAAAGCCCTTGCCCCTGCACAAAACCTGTTGTTGATGGCCGGCCTGGTGTGGCTGGACTCGCAAACAGATGAAACCCGCGACATGTTTTATGTGCGCTCCCACGCCAAATTCATGACCAACTTCAATGTCCGGTATGCCTATAAAGGCTTTGCAGTTGCCGCCAACGGCATCTATAAAAACCGCGCACCACGTAAGGCTGCGGCCATCAATGCCGAAGTCACTAAAGAATACTTCGTGCTGAATTTGGTGGCGGAAGCGGCCGTTTACCGCCAGCAGGTACGCCTTTTTGTTCAGGCCGACAATATCCTCAACACCCGCTACAGCGACCTGCTGGGATCGGTAATGCCCGGCACCTGGGTGATGGGTGGAGTGAAAGTGAACTGGAGCAAGTAGAAATTGAAGGTTCTAAGAATTTAGGGTTTGGTTCGAAAGGGCCAAACCCTTTTTCGTGGGATGCTATCCGTTTTAGTATTTGCGGACGGCATGGGTTGATTGCGCCTGTCTGCAATGGAATGGTTGCATATTGTAAGGATTATAAACTTAAACACACGCATTCCGGTCAATTCTCTTTTATTGAAAAAATATAAAGCAGTTCCCTCCTCTTTGCCTAAACCTTAACCTCATCTTCCGCCACCATGCTATGCCGTCTTAATCTTGTCACTTTCCCTTAATCTTGTAACCACAAATAGCTTGCAATGGAGGATATTCTCAACCAGCTTGGCATCAGGAGCCAAAACCACGGAACAGCAACAGGCACCAATTGGGTGGAAAGCAGTGGACATACCATTGCTTCTTTTTCACCGGTAGACAATAAACAACTGGCCACGGTAATTACTACCGATGAGGCCGCTTATGAAAAAGCCATCACCACGACGCAACAGGGGTTCCTGGAATGGCGGATGTGGCCCTCACCCAAACGCGGCGAGGTAGTGCGGCAGTTGGGCGATGCCCTTCGTGAAAAGAAAGAAGCCTTGGGCAAACTGGTGTCCTATGAGATGGGCAAAAGCCTGCAGGAAGGTTTGGGCGAAGTACAGGAAATGATCGATATCTGCGACTTTGCACTTGGCCTCAGCCGACAGTTGCATGGCCTCACCATGCACAGCGAGCGCCCCGGCCACCGCATGTACGAACAGTGGCACCCGCTGGGCATCGTAGGCATTATTTCGGCCTTCAACTTTCCGGTAGCGGTATGGAGCTGGAACGCTGCCCTTGCCTGGGTTTGTGGTGATGTATGTATATGGAAGCCATCGGAAAAAACTCCGCTTTGTGCCCTTGCCTGCCAGAATATTGTTTCGGAAGTGTTTGCCCGCAATGGGGTCCCCGAAGGGGTATCCACCCTTGTAATTGGCGAGCGGGACCTGGGCGAACGCATTTCGGCAGACAACCGCATCCCGCTGGTTTCGGCTACGGGCAGTACCCGCATGGGTAAAGCCGTCGGTGCTGCTGTTGGCGCCCGCCTGGGCCGCTCCCTGCTGGAGTTGGGTGGCAACAATGCCATCATCATCACCCCTGATGCCGACCTCAAAATAGCCATCACTGCCTGTATGTTCGGTGCTGTGGGTACGGCTGGGCAGCGCTGTACCACTACCCGCCGCCTCATTATTCACAACAGCATTTACGATACGTTTAAAGAAAAGCTGGTAGCAGCTTATGGGCAACTGCGCATTGGCAATCCCCTGGATGCAGCCAACCATGTAGGCCCCTTGATTGATACCGATGCGGTTTCCCACTACCTGGCTGCCATTGAGCAGTCGAAAAAGGAAGGCGGCCATTTTATCGTTGAAGGCGGGGTGCTGGAAGGTGCCGGATACGAAAGCGGCTGTTATGTCAAGCCCTGTATTGCCGAAGCCGAACCCCACCACAGCATGGTGCAGCACGAAACTTTTGCACCGATTCTTTATTTGATGCGGTATCACACCTTCGAGGAAGCCATCGCCATCCAGAACGGTGTGCCGCAGGGGCTGTCATCTGCAATCATGACGCTTAATTTGCGGGAAGCCGAACAATTTTTGTCCCATGCAGGTTCTGATTGCGGCATCGCCAATGTCAACATCGGCACGTCGGGTGCGGAAATCGGCGGCGCTTTTGGCGGAGAAAAAGAAACCGGCGGTGGCCGCGAAAGTGGTTCGGATGCATGGCGGGTGTATATGCGCAGGCAAACCAACACCATCAACTACAGCAACCAGTTGCCACTGGCCCAGGGTATTAAATTTGACTTGTAAAGGCAACACCCAACAGGTCTTGGAGACCTGTTGGGTGTTGCCCAACGCTAAAAACCGTTAAAAACTGACCTAACCCGCCGACCGTTTATCCTTTTCACATAATTCTATGAGCCACCGGGTTTATTTTTACCATTCGCCCTTAAAAGGCTTAAACAAGTTTACATGAATCATACAATGAAACACCTTGCGGTTGCTGCCCTTCTGGCTGGTACCACCCTTTCGGCAGGTGCACAAACCGCTACCCGGGAAAGCGTTCCCAAAGGCTGGCACACCCGCGACTTGCAGACCGATGGCCTCTATGGCATCAGCGTTGACAAGGCTTATGATTTTTTAAAGAATAAGAAAAGTACCCCTGTTATTGTAGCCGTTATCGACTCGGGTATTGATACTGCTCACGAAGACCTTCGCCCCGTGCTGTGGCGCAATGCCAAAGAAATTCCCGGTAACGGTAAAGACGATGATGGCAACGGCTATGTAGATGACATTTATGGCTGGAACTTCCTGGGAGGCAAAGACGGCCGCAATGTGGGCAAGGACTCCGATGAGGCTTCCCGCGTTTACCACAAGTACAAAGACCGTTTTGAAAAGCTCACCGATTCCGCTTCGCTGAGCAGCATTGACCGTTTTCACTATGCCAGCTGGAAAAGAGCCAAGGAGCAGGTGGCAGGCGGCGAGCCTACCGATGCCATGCAGATGATGATGCTCCGCCGCACCTTCCAAATGGTGAGCAAGGGCGATTCCCTGCTGCAGAAAGGCATCGGCAAAGCTACCTACACCGGTAAGGAACTGGATGAATACAAACCCGATTCGGAAGAACTGCGCCGTTCGCGCCAGGCATTCCTCTACTTCTTTACGGCCAACAACCTGATGGAAATGTCCAATAAGGAGTTGCTGGAAGAGTTCAAAGCGGAGATTGATAAGGAAGAAGCAAAAGCCGAGGCAGGCACCAAGGCGCCGAAAGCTTACCGCGCCGAAATTGTAAAAGACAACTACGAAGACATCAACGACCGCTATTATGGTAATGCCGATGTGATGGCTTCCGACTCAAGGCATGGCACCCACGTATCCGGTATCATTGGCGCGGTACGCAACAATGGTAAAGGTATGGACGGTGTTGCCGACAACGTGAAGATCATGATGGTGCGCGCCGTGCCCGATGGTGACGAACATGACAAAGATGTGGCACTGGCCATCCGTTACGCGGTGGACAATGGCGCCAAGGTGATCAACATGAGCTTTGGTAAAGGTTACTCACCCGAAAAAAATTGGGTGGATGATGCCGTGAAATATGCCGCATCCAAGGGTGTACTGCTGGTACATGCTGCAGGTAATGATGGCGAAAACCTGGATAAGGAATTCAATTATCCCAGCAGCATGTTACTCGATAGCAGCTATGCTCCCAACTGGATCACTGTTGGCGCCAGCGGCGACCCCAAAGGTGGCGGCCTGGTAGCTTATTTCTCCAATTTTGGTAAAAAAGAAGTAGACCTTTTTGCTCCCGGTGTAGCCATTTACGCTACCCTGCCTGGCGGCAACAAATACGGCAATCTCCAGGGCACATCCATGGCATCGCCCGTTGTAGCCGGTGTAGCTGCACTGGTAAAATCATATTATCCATCGCTTACGCCTCAGCAGATCAAGTATGTGCTGGAAAACAGTGTGACCAAGCCTGCCATTGAAGGTAAAAACCCCGAAACGCAGCAAGCTGCTCCGCTCAGCGAGTTGAGTGTAACAGGAGGCGTGATAAACGCTTACGAAGCAGTACGCCTGGCCGACCAGGTGAGCAGCGGAAAAGTTAGCGTTCCCGGCAATACAGCTAATGGTAAAAAGGCTTTCTAAGATGATGAGTAAGGAATGATGAATGATGAGTAATTAAGAGCAGTTACGCTTTCGTAACCCGTTAATTGGCTCCGTCTCACAATTTATTCCTCATAACCCATTCCTTATTTCTGTCAATATTTAGCCCCGGCTTTGGCCGGGGTTCTTTATTTTGAACCAAATTTCCTGTATGGCCTATATCGATTTTGACCGGGTCCCGCCATTTTACCACAAATACCTGCAACAGGTAGCGCAGTATAGCCTGGAGGCAGCGCTACAACACTATGCCATTGAATTGTCTTCCTTGCTGGAAGCTATTCCTGAAAGTCGCTGGAATTACCGTTATGCGCCGGGCAAATGGAGCATCAAGGAAGTGGTACAGCATATTACCGATACGGAAAGAATCTTTGCCTACCGTGCCCTTTGCTTTGCACGGGGCGAAAAACAAAGCCTGCCTGGTTTTGATGAAAACGAATACGCACAAAATGCCAGTGCCGACTACCGCAGCAAGCAAAGCCTGCTGGATGAATTTGCCGCTGTGCACCGCAGCACCCGATTCCTTTTTGACAGCTTTACCCAACAGCAGTTGGAGACTTCGGGAGTAGCCAATGGCAACCTGGTTTATGTTGCCGGCATCGGGTTTACCATTGCTGGTCATGCATTGCACCACCTGCAGATACTTAAAGAACGCTACCTCCAACCCGAAACGGTTTGATACCCCAAAAACAAAGCAGTGAAACCTTTTCTTTTTTCTTTATTGATGTTACCGCTGGCAGCTTCCCAGTGCCAGAAGAAATCTGACCCGGCAAAAGCAACCAAACCCGAGCAGCATACTGTTGTGCCCCTGATACAGGAAGCTTCAGGCATTGCCGATAGCAAAAGCCGCCCGGGCAACCTTTGGGTAATTGAAGACGGTGGAAATCCAGCCCAACTCATTGTGCTGGGTCATGATGGAAAAGTAAAGGAAAAAATACCCATTGCAAGCGCAACCAACCGCGACTGGGAAGACCTGGTGTTGGCCGGCAACCAGTTGTTTATCGGAGAAATTGGCGACAACGATGCCGCGCATAACAATTATACCTTGTACCGTTTTCCCGAACCTGAAGCAGGCGCCAGCACGGTACCCCAGGTTGCAGCCATCCGCTTCCGCTATGCCGACCAGGCACATGATGCCGAGGCTTTCCTGGTCGACCCTGATTCCGGTGATATTTTCCTCATTACCAAAAGGGACAGCCAAAGCAAAATTTTTCGCCTGGCAGCAAACTATAGCCTCAGCCAGCAAAATATTGCGGCCGAAGCAGGCATATTGCCTTACAACGGCGTGGTGAGTGCATGTCTTGCTCCGGATGGGAAAAGCGTAATTGTAAAAACCTATAATAAAATTTACCGCTATTCGCGTGCAACAGGCGAAAGTATTGCCGCTGCACTCAAGACCTCGCCAACAGAACTGCCCTACGAACAGGAACCCCAGGGTGAGGCCATATGCTTCCGGCAGGATGGCAAAGGCTATTTTACCTTGAGTGAAAAATTGATTGGCAACGATGTTTTCCTTTACTATTATCAACTGAAATAGCCGCTGCAGGCAGGACACCTCAAAACCAGTATAAAGGCTATACTAGCTAATTCTACCCTATCCATTGCTATTTCGTCTTACTCATTCAGGCATTATCATAGTTCATAAAAAAAGCCACCCCAAGAGGTGGCTTTTTATTTATTCATTCAAAAACCTTAGAAAGCTTTTGCTTCTTTCTCCTTTTTGGGCTGACCGCTGCGGGCCATGGCCTGCTGGTTGCGGATATCGCCTACCACTTTTACAGCCTGGTCCAGATAAATATCGCGGCTCAGGTTTTTCAGCCACTGTGCATAGCGCTCCGAGCGGTCTTTATCGGCAGTGAAACGCTCTTTATCCTGTGCGAGGTAAGAGATATTCAATGCACTGGCCTGGGGCAGTTTCAGCAGGCTATCCAGCTGTTGCACTTTAGCCTTCAGCACCTTTTGTTCCGAGCGGTACTTTTCAATGTTGAGGGGGTATTCCTTATCATTTTGCTTGCTCATCCACTCCGTTGTTTGCTTAATGGTTTGGAAGGCAGGCAAAGTATTTACCCGTGCGTTGCTTAGGTTTTTGATGGTACTCAGGTCATAATCGCCATTCCAGGTACGATAGTTTGCCTTGGTAATTTCATCCCAAGCAAGGGCATTGGTATTGTCTTTCTCGCGGAAACGCAGGTACTCGTACTGGTCGGGAAGCACCACATCGGGCACGACACCTTTCAGCTGGGTAGAACCACCATTTACACGATAGAACTTCTGGAGGGTAAGTTTCACACTGCCCAGTTCGGAGTTCTGGTTCATGAAGTTTTCAGGATCCAAACCAATGCTGCGCTGCACCGTGCCTTTGCCATAGGTGCTGGTACTGCCAATCACCACACCGCGACCATAGTCCTGAATAGCGGCAGCAAAGATCTCCGAGGCCGAAGCACTGAATTCATTTACCATCACCGCCAGCGGGCCATCATACAACACCGCACCATCCTTATCGCGCATAACGGTAGGTTTGCCTTCGCGGTCTTTAACCTGCACAATGGGACCTTCGTCGATGAACAGGCCTGCCATCTGTACCACGTCGTAGAGCGAACCGCCGCCATTATTCCGCAGGTCGATTACAATACCATCTACCTTGGCTGTTTTCAATTTCATTACCTCTTTGGCTACATCCACTGCACTGCGGCTGCCATTGGGGTCGTTGAAGTTGGCGTAAAATTCAGGTAAGAATATGTAGCCGATCTTGCCACCGGGACCATTATCAATTACAGCACTGCGTGCAAATACTTCGTCCTGTACGATCTTCTCCCGAACCAGGGCAATTGTTTCCTGTGTGCCGTCTTTTTTCTTAAGGGTGAGCCTTACTTCCGAACCCTGCTTGCCACGAATCAGTTTTACTGCATCCTCAACTGCAAAGCCGGTGAGTTCTGCAGGGGTACCTTCACCCTGGGCTACTTTCATAACCACATCGCCCACTTCAATTTTTTGCGATTTCCAGGCGGGACTGCCGGTAATCAGGCTGGCGATTTTGATGTTGCCGTCATCGTACTGCAGCGAAGCGCCAATACCGTAAAATTCACCACTCAGCTGCTCATCAAAATAACGCTTGTCGGCAGGCGGGAAGAACTCTGTATAAGGGTCCATCAACTGCGTAACGGTGTTTACATAAACAGCAAACTTATCATCGTCGTTGAACTTGTAACGGTAGCGCTCAAAAGTGCGGTTCATAGCCCTTACCACTTTATCGCGGGCTTCTTTTTCCAGTTGGGCGTCTGTTTTCTTTGCGGTGCTGTCTTTCGCCTTCTCGCGCAGGTCCTGAAGCTCAACAAAGCGTTCCAGCGTCATATACTTCAGGCGTTTGCGCCAGGAGTCAATGCGTTGGGCCTGGTTGCTGGGGAAGTTGAGTTTCTTGGTATCAGTGACAATACTTTCCTCCTTGGTAAAGTCGAAAGGTTTTGCCAGCAGGTCCTTGGTGATTTGTTCGGCTTCGCCGATACGCTTGTTGAAAACTTTTGAAACCTCAAGAAAGAAACTTACAGGAGCGCCCTTGATCTCATCATCCAGTTTAGAATCAAAACGACGCAGGGATTCCACATCTTCCTGCATCAGGATATTCTTTTCGGGGTCCAGTTCTTCAAAATATTTCTGAAACACCTGCTTGGAGAATTTGTCGTCGATGGCTTTGGGCTGGTAGTGACCCTGTGCCAGCATCTCTCCAATGCTTTGCAGGATGCGTTCGTATTTGGAGGGCGGATCGGTTTTGCCGGTGGTGCCCAGGGAACGAAAGGCCAGGAAAATGCCAGCGGCCAGCATCAGCAGCACTAAGGGTAATCTCTTCATGTTTGTTAGGTATTTGATTGCCTGGGGCATATGTCTCAAATTTAGGGCAAAAAATAGCGATTGCAGAATGGGCATTCCCGTTTAACAAACGTTTTTGATGAGCGGAAAATGCAAATAAGGTTTAAACAACAAGTTTCCGGAAGGATGGATTCTAATACCTGATGCAAATAATGAACCTGCCTGTACTAAAGAATGGATAATAATGCCAAACAGTATTTAAGGGCTCGTACACGCTTCAACAGCAGGCTTTTGTAAAAAAATATTTTGCGATTTTTGGCAAATTCACAAATACACCTACATTTGCACTCCACAAAACGGTGATTGTAGCTCAGCTGGTTAGAGCGTCGGATTGTGGTTCCGAAGGTCGCGGGTTCGAACCCCGTCATTCACCCTAGCCGGAAACCCAATACAGTAGCGGGTTTCCGGTTTTTTTCTTCTGTTCTATCCCTGTAGCGCTTTTGAATTTCATCACAAAATTCATCACAATAAAGCGCTCACAAATGCAACCCAAAAAACTCTTCCTCTCTGGCGGCTGCTGGTGCAGTTACCCCTCTGTCACACCTGACAACTGGAAAACAGCAAAGGCAAGCATCCGCAAAGCCTGGCGCATCCATTACCGGTTCTACGATCCAAAGATTACTGATCCAAAGACTGGTAAAGTGAAACCCAAACAGGTTACCATCCAGTCCATGAACAAATACACGGACCTGAAACAGCGCCAGGCTGCAACACAGTTCCTGATTGAAGACACTGTGCACATGCTGACACGGGAGAGTTACCACCCAGTAAAAAAGGAAGTTGCTACCCCTGCCCTGGTTATAACCATCCCCCGCGATACGCCATTTGATACAGCCCTGCTTATGGCGATGGAAAAGATGCAAGGCGCTGACAGCACCAGAAGAGATCTGCGTTGCGTCTTAAACTACGTATTACCTGCCCTCCGCCACTTTCGCATGGACATCATGGAAATACAGGAGGTTGAGTCGCATCACATTGTAGCCCTTCTGGACGGCATGCAAAAAGAATGGAAGGTGATCAACCGACTGGGTGAAAAGACATATGTCAACAAGGCCAAGCCCGGCCCCTTTTCAGATGCGAAGTACAACCGGTACCGGGCTAATCTGCAGCTGGCGTTCAAAGTGCTCAAAAAGTATGGCGCCATTAAACACAATCCAATCACTGGCGAAGATGTGGAAGAAAGGAAGGTGGCAAAAGAGGTGCGTCAGGTATTGACAAAAGAAGAGCGCAAACGGATCAAGACACATTTGGCGGAGGAAAACCCTGTTTTTGGCAGGTTCGTGGAAATCTTCTTCCACTCCTCCGGCCGCCGTACGGAGTTGCTGGCTATGAAGGTGAAGGATGTGGACCTCATCAACCAGACCTACCGGGTGCTGGTTAAAAAAGGAGGTCTGTACAAGTACCAGGAGCGAACCATCAAGAACATCGCTGTGCCGCTGTGGCGGGAACAGATCAAAGAGGCCCTCCCTGATGACTATGTATTCAGCCGTAGGTTAGTACCTGGCCCGGCCATGATCCGTGAAGACCAGATTGATAAGCGTTGGCGCCGGTGGGTTAAATCACCGCTGGGTATTACCTCAGATTTCTACACGCTGAAACATGGCAACACTTCCGAACTGGTAGACAGCCTTGGCGATGAAGCAGCTGCCCAGCAAGCTGGCCATACATCAACTGCAATGGTTGTTTCGATATATGACCACTCAAGAAAACAGCGGGAGCACGAACGGCTGAAGCGGGCAAACAACGCCTTCTAACCATATTACACCCTCCCTGAAAACTGAAGGGCACCCATGCACGTGGGGTGCCCTCCTTTATTTGTACACCCTCTCCCCTAGTAATGGTACTGGTGCACGAGTGCAAGGTACTGTATGAAAAGAAAATGCCCCGCTGAAAAGCAGGGGCTTCACCCTTATTCATAAATTTACTTACCAAGTCAAATATAAATGCCCTTGCGGAAACAAGGGCAATCTGTAAAAAAATGTAATAAGGTGTATTAAGTCCCTCACAATAGTTTAGCTAAAAAACCCCGGCTAGAAAGCCAGGGCGTGTACTATTGTTTATGCGATTGTGATGGAAAAGGAATTACAATCTTTTTGCCAAAAGAAAAGCCCTGGCAAGAATGCCTGGGCCGCGTATTACTAGAAAGCAGAAGATAATAGTAAGATAAAAAAGCATCTACTGGAATGCAAGGGCAAAATTCGAAAATTATCTACCCCAACTATAAAGCTAGAATACAAGCTTACTGACTAAAAAAGGCTCCTGTAGACACAGGAGCCTTAAACGAAACGAGCTCCTAATGAACTCTTGGACAAAGGTATCAATCTTAGAAAACGTAAAAAAGCCCCTGCTGGAAAACAGGGGCAACGCCATAAAGAATGTATTAGATCAATCGTTAGGGTTTTATCAATCACCTTGCCAAACAAAAGCCCCGGCAAGACTGCCAGGGCGATAGAAAAACGTGGATTACACAAAATGTTTCTATTTTATTTTGAACAAGTTTTTTGCCAAAAAAAGAGCCCCTACTAGAAAGCAGGGGCGTCCAAAGTATGAAACTAAGAAGTTTCTTTCTAAGGAACAATAACCCTGCCCAAATAGGAAAGCCCAAACAAGAATGCCAGGGCATAATACAAAAATAACTAAGGAGAAAAGCTATATTAAGCAAGCGCTCTGATCCTGGCCAGCCACTTGAGGCGGTCACTGTAACCATTCAACGCACCATTCACGCGCCTTGTTACTGCTTTGAAAAGCCTGTCATCTGCCAGCTGGTTGCAACCTGCATTGTCCCACCACCAACAGGCAGCCATGGCGCCCCACTTCGGCAGCAGCAGCAAATCCGGATCATCGACAAAACTGTCATCACCAAGCAGCGTTTTGCTTACTGCGGTGTAGTTGCTTTTACCGGTGATCTGCAAGGGGCCACGGCCGCGGAACTTGTAACCATCACCGCTCCACTCGTTGCCGTTCTTCATCCTGTTTGCATACACCCGGTTGGCGATCTTCTCGGGCTGGTGTGCGTACCGGTGGGCTACACCGATATTGGCGAAGTACTTAGGAAAGACCTCCACCAGGCGCTTTGCACTGTAGTTCAGATTCTCCTCCACCTGGGTCAGGCCCATGCTTTCGTGCAGGATCTGGGCAAAGAAGTAAGACTGACGCAGAGGCGTGTTGATTTCATACTTTGCCAGTGCCGGTAGAAAATGGGTGCCCCACTCCTGCTCGTTGGGTATCTGCACAAGGCTGGTGAATTGGCTAAGGTTCATAATACCTGCTTTGTTGTTACCGACATGGATGTCGGGATCATAGTTAACTTATAAGTTTAGAGTCTCCCTAGGATCGGGATTTTGGGGCGCAGCTTGATAAAGCCCCAGATGACCACACCGCCGGCGATCATAATCAGGATCCAGAGCAGCTGGTCGCGCTGAGCCTTCCACTTATCTCCTTTTACAACGGCCGTCTGCAGTTCTAACTGCACCCCTTCCCTCCTTTTTACTTCCGCTCCCAACTGGTACCGTAGGTCTGCCAGCTTGTAACCCAACTCCCGGTAAATGGGTTGGATAATCTTTGCGGTGTCGGGCTCACACGGTTTGTATTGGGCCTTTAACTGCTGAACCTGAGCAAGCAGGCTACCTACCTGCTTCTGCAGCTTTGCTTTGCCCTGATCGATCGATGGTACCGGGTTCTGGGTATTCACGGCACCAAGTAAACTATCCACAAGGTCCTTTGCCTTTTGCGCTTCCTGTTCCAGGCTGTCGATCTGCCCGGTGTAGTCGATATTGTTTGCAGGGGTGTGCTGCTCGATATATGGAGTACCAACACTGTCAATGTTGGGCGCCAGCCTGGCCGCATGGGCCATCAGCTTATCCGGATGCTTGTTATAGTACCTTTCTGCACCTCGCGGGGTGGTGCAGCTGGCAAAGGACATAACAACGAAGGCAGCACAGGCAAGTACTGTCAATAGTAGCCAGGTCTTTGCTGGTATTTTATGTAGTTGCATATTTTACTTTAAGGGGTGAAATGAAAGGTGCCGGGCTATGTATAGGTACAATCGCCCGGTACCCTTACTTGCCATCGGCGATATCAGTCTTCACATCGATCACCTGCAGGATCTTCTTTTCCGTTTTGCTGAATGCCTTTTGCAGGATGGATGAGCCTACAAAGCCCACGAAGGCAAAGAAGAACTTCACGTAATCCATGATGATCGGGTTGAAGTGCACCACTTCGTCCAGGATCAACAGGAAGATGGCCACAGTGAGCACCGATCCCAGAATGGTCACCCAATCATCTTTGAAGTAATCGAGGGCACTGAATGGCTTGTTTGCAGCCTCGCTGCGCTGCTTGAGTGCCGGCAGCTTGATCACTGCGATGTGAAAGGCGATGCCTAGCACACCAGCCAGTACACACTTGAGGAAAAGGATGGTTGTCATATTGCGTTGTTTAGTTTACGATTTCAATGGTTCCGTAGAAGTACTTAAGCTGGTCGGCGATGATCACGGGGTGTGCCTGCACGAAAGCCGTATAGTACTTGCCCGAGTTGCCATGCCTTATCCTTTGCTCATCCTTGAATGCCGTCTTTGTGCTGATTGCCTTGTTCCATTTGGAACGCATCTCCAACAGGTCCTCTTCATGCACCAGGTTCTCATAGCCAAACTCCCGCACCTCGCTCAACTGGCAGGCAAAGAACTTCAGGAATGCATCGGAGATAAATATGCACGCCCCCTGCTCATCCATCCTGAACACCATCTGTGCGCTGCATAGCTCCTGCGCCTTCCTTAGGGCCTTATTCTCTGTCAGCACATCCTGCACAAGGGCCAGGGTGTTTTCAATCCTGCGCACGGCATCCTTCGTGGAGCTGCCGCCATTGTAGGCCAGCTCCTTTTTTATGCTTTCTTGTTCAATGCTGATCTTTTCAAGTAGGATTTTTTGGCCCACCAGAAGCTCGGAAAACTGCTTGCGCCACATCATTTTCTTAACCGTCCACAGCCATACGGTTTTTATATAGGTGAAGCAGTACAGGATGGACTCCTTAACCTCTTTGAAGTCCTTTACGCACTTCACCAGGCCATACAAAAAGATGATTGACCAACCTAAAGCCGCTGACAGTTGTGCAATGGTTAGCTGCTTATATATCATTGCACAGTCGTTGAAGTAGTTAGAACATAATCCTGCTTGTACCCTTTATTATACTGGGCGCCCCACAGATCGACGCTGTATGCCGCATCTGTAGTGTACCCGCCCGCCCTTGGATGTGTTCCACTGGGTATAAGACCTATGGTGTTGTTTACACCACTCACCTGGGTAGTGGTAGCGGGCGCCGTGATCCAAATGCGCTTCCAGCCACTTCCCGCATCCTCAATTCCTTTATCGATCAGGGATGAGCCAAAGGCAGTGATTGTGCTTGTTTGCAGGTCGAAGTTGGCAAAGGCCTGGCTGCCGAAACCGCTGTTGCCCAGGAAGAGCTGCACGTACCTGCGGTTCACATCTTTTACATAAACCGCATAGGTGTAGTTATTGCCCGCTACTGTTGCAGTACCCTGGACAATATGCTTGCTGCTGGTGTTGATGAGTGTTGTGGCCCTGTCAGCGGTTGTGGTGCCATCAGGCGCTGTGCTTGCATTGGCAGTAATGGGAACGTTTGTTTTGCTCCATACCGGATTATCAAACTCCTCGGAGTACAATACGCCATTTTCCGGAATGACGGGTCGGAGCTTTAGCAGCACCGGACCTGATGCAAGGCTTTTTTTCCGGGCATTGCCTGTGGTGCTACGGTGTTTTAGAGGGATCACACCGGCATAGCCAGCCGGCGGCCGCACGTTCGGCGGCGGATCATATACGAAGAGCGCCATAGACTCATAAGCACCCAACTTCATCGGGCCGGCACTGATCACTTCGCCATTATGCCGCATGTAGCTCCGCGGAAGCACAATGTTGCTATCCTTCCCATTTGGATTATAGATAAAGCGGAAGGCGCTTGCGATGGGTGTTCCAGCTGCAAATTTCAGTACAGCTCCGCGGCTGTTTTTATCATGGCCGAACAGTGTGCTCCATTGTGACAGGCTGTAGTCCCTGGCTTTTTCGCTTGCTGCTGGGTTGCCCACCTTCCGCCAGTTCCATATAACGTTGATCAGTTCGGCATCCAGTGATGTAGGCCGTATGTACCAGTTTGAATCAATATTGTTTCCGGAGTTGAAAAAACGGTCCGTTCCCCTTGGCTCATCCAACTTCCTGATCACAGCCGTATCGTCCCAAAGAGTGCGGAAGTATGCAATGAGATCAGTTTCACTGTAGGAAACAAAGAGGTTGCCTTTTATCACCAGGTTGTTGGTGGAATCGTCCAACTTGAAGGCCAGTGCAGCTGCGGTATTTATAACGTTGGCATCGTTCTCCAGTTTCAACTGCGAACTGCCGTTCCCTACCAGGAAGTTGCCCGTAAATTCAATGTTGTGATTATTGTGCAGGTAAAAGCCACCCCGGCTGCAGTTGGTAAATACATTACCGTAAAACCTCAGGGGGTTTCCCGGCCTGCCGCCGCTTCCATCATCAGTGTATCCACCATAAGCAGCACGGCTTGCAGTAAACTCGGTTCCTTGAAAGCTTGGGTATACACCTGCGCCATCAACAAAATTGTACCTGACAATTGTCCCTTCCTTGCTGGTAGAATCAAACGTGTACAGGCCCGCAACATCATCATTGCGCATGGCAAAGTTGGTGATGAAGTTGTTTTCAAAAAGGCAGTTACGTGAGTTGAATCTTATACCTGCCCACCCAACGGAGTCCACGCGGGCACCTCCTATATAATGGCCGCCAACGCCGCCACGTAAGCGTATGCCGGTCATCATGCTACCTCCCTGCTCTTGCCCTTGCATGCCGAAAAACAAACCTATGCGCTTTGTTAGGGGCCGGATCAGGGTCCACCTGCTACCCGTGCTGTTTGCGTCTATGCCGAAGTTCTGGCAATCGATAGCAGTGAAGTCAATGAAGGTGATATCAGAAACGTTCGCCTGTTGCATGGCGTCAACACCCTTGGAACCGCAGTAGCGAACAGTAACGCTGTCAAAGGTGTTGAAAGTGGAGGTTCCTGAAAAGGAGATACCATCCAAATTGGGCCCTTCAAACACCAGGTCCTCGAACTTCAGGTAAGAGCGGCCGGCAATGGACAAAGCATTATCAACCGTTGCGATCTTCACCGAGTCACCTACCGGGTTGTAGGTGCTGTACATCCATAGCTTTTTGTCAAAGGCTCCATTGTACCACCATTCCCACTGCTGATCAAGGGTGGCAGGGTGATTCAGAATATAATAGCCCCAGTTGTTGCGCATTTCGTACTCCTGGCCGCTGGTTACAATCGTTGACCTGAATCCATCATGCGTATGGCTGGTAATGGTGCCTGTGTCACTTGACCACCGCTGCCCTTTTGAAACAAGCCTTGCACCTGTCCAATTGGGTGAGGCAGAAAGGGCAGTATCATACAGAGTTGTTTTGCTGCCGGCTGGATGCGCGTCTATGAAAAGCCATCCATAACGAGCGGCATCTGCATTCGGGTACCTGCCCATAGGCGTGTTTTCACCCCGTACAGTAACCATGTGGGCAGTATTCAAGCCACTCACCGCAAGAGTACTGCGCCAGATATTGGGGCTGATCTCCTCCCAGCTTTCCACCTTCCGAAAGCCACTAATTACCGGCTGGCTTCCCCATCCGTAGGTACCAAAGTATAGCGGTGCAGACAGGCTGCCACCGGACCTGCCAATTGAAAGACTTCCATACAATGCCGGCTCTCCTCGGCGGAATAGTACACTGTCACTTGCGCCAAAGATGTTGCCTGAGGTTTTTGCAATCTCGGAAGAAACCTTACTTAATGTCCATGGCGATGTAGGGCTGGTACCGCTGTTTGTTGCACTGCCCCAGTAGCTCACATAATAAGTTGCAGCCTGGCTGTGGAGGCCAAAAAGAAGAAGGATGGTAGTAAGGAGGCGCATCAGTTAATTGTAAGTAATCGTTACACCAAAATCAGTGAGGGTTCCGCTGATTGCGGTTATCACCACCCAGATGAAGCGGCCCGGCAGAATGGTAGTGGATGCGGTGAGTG
Source organism: Cnuella takakiae (assembly GCF_001953305.1). Taxonomy (GTDB): domain Bacteria; phylum Bacteroidota; class Bacteroidia; order Chitinophagales; family Chitinophagaceae; genus Flavisolibacter; species Flavisolibacter takakiae. The sequence continues at coordinate 2,722,344 of NZ_MTFE01000010.1, read as the reverse complement.
TAGCAGCTGCACCGCTTGTGCTGGTGGCAGCATGACTGGCCACAATGGTACCGTCTGCAACACCCCTATTTACACCGTATTCAATCCTATAGGTTACTGAAGGTGTGGTGCCTTGCAGCACTTCCCGTACATCCAGCACTGTGATGGTGTCAGCGGTGTACATCAGGTGATAGTTTACTGCACCGGTAGGCGTTCGCGAAAGGGATTGCTGGCTTATGGCCACTTTGCCTGGTATTTCTTCAGCCTTTATCAGGTCAGTTTTCCTACGAAAGCTATCCAAATTAGGCACTGGCCTGTTGTAAGCAGACAGGATCATCTGTCTTTCAGCATCGGAAAGCAGTCCAAAGCCAGCTTCAGCAAGTACAATACTTGCCCTGATCAGCCGGAAGCTGTCGATGGTGGTTTTGTCTGCCTGTGAGAGGCCAGCACCACCACGCCCTACAGGGATGGGAAAAGTTGTAGGCTCGGAAGGTAGTGTTCCTGACTGAGCATCTGCCAGGAATGGCAAAGACATGAGCAACAGTATAGGCAATAGCTTTTTCATGTGCTTAAGTGTTTTACTCGTCCAGTAAGGTTGATTGCTTGATTTCCTGCAGGCGCTTGATGCCCGCTTCTTTGATCTGCTGGCGGTAGGCTGCATACTTTGCCCTGAGCAGCATGATCTGCTCCATGATCCAAGGGTGTCGCATTGCATCGGGGAACACCTCCTGCAGTAGCGTTGCATTGAAGTCAGCAACAATGCCATCAGGCTTTGATAGCAGAAAAGCATAGGTGGCGATGAATTGCCCGTAGGTAGTGGCCACTTTAATCACTTGGTTGGAGTCTACCCCGTCCCACTTAGTTGCAACCCTCCGCTCATATGCCTGCTGTTGCGGATCAGTAGACTTTATAAGGTCGGACACATAGCCGTACTCCCACAGCTTCAGTCCAGTGATGTGCATGGTGTCTTTGCTGTAGTCATGTTCCGGTACCGCTAAAGTGTCAGATTGGGAGTTTGCAAATAGGTGGCAAACTGAAAGGAGCAAAAGAGTGATCAGGTATTTCATGGTTCGTATTTAAATAAGTTGTGTTTCTAATCGAGTCTGCGCCAGGATGAACCGTCTTTTACGAACTCATAGAACGTATTAGCCGGGATGCTAGTCATGGTGACAGCATCGTTAAGGGGTTGATTGGAAGTGATTGAAATGGGGGAAGATGTTGTGTTGCGAACCCTTAGCTTCAACTGATCCTGTGGGGCAGGGAATGCAACCGAGGTGGTGGTGCCACCCAAAAACACGATCTGCTCCAATGCCCCGGATGTTATCGTAATAGTTTGGGTGGTGTTGATTGCAGCTTGAGCATAGCCCATGAGCGGGCCACTTGCAAGCCCTTTGGTGCCGTTAGATACCACAACCCGGTTAGGTGTCAATGTTTTTACCGTCAGGCTATCTTCTATTTGCACACTACCTGCAACGTGCAGCATGGAAAAGGGGTTGTTGGTTCCTATCCCCACCTTGCCATCACCTCCCACCCGCATGCGCTCAAAGGTGTTGGTGTGGAACCGTATAGCGGTTGCATTTGGGGAATACAATCCAAAGTCTTTACCTGTATTTGTAGCCCGGTCAATACTTTCTATTACGTTCATGTTATACGTTGCGGAGTAGCCAAATTCTAGGGTGTTGGCACCGCTTGTAGCTACTGCAAACTTTTGCTGCGGGGCATTCGTACCCACTCCTAGGCGGCCTTCTATGTAAACATTGTTTGAAGCGTCCGCCGTGATAAACTTATGGTTTGCCCCTCCTTTACCTGCATAATATTCACCATCTGCACCTTTTTTGATTTGCCCATCAGCCAATGTGCCAACCGATCCTGTAGGGGTAAAAGTGAAGCTTGCTGCTTCCACATCATTTGTAAAGGTTGCTTTGCCTGCTGTTGTCAGCGTAAAATGATCGGTAGGAATGCCGCTACCCGTAGTACTACCAAATGCCCATCCTCCGGAACTGCCAAGCATGCGTGCCTGTGTTCTGCCTGTACCGGATGCGTTAAAAAGTTGCATACCGGGCAGGTTTGAAGGCGTTCCAAATCTGAAGGATCCAACTTCGGAGCCTGAACGGAAATACCATTCGCCAAGGCCATTATTTGTCAGCCTGTAGCGCAAGATTCCACCGCTGTACATATTAATAACTGTATCCCCATCCAGCGTTGAAATGTGAACCGTATTACCATCACCAGGAGCCGAAATAGGCCCTACCAAATACCGGGAAGGAATAGGCGGCAGGTCGGTGCTGTCAATAAGGCCCCATGAAGGTGGTGCAGCAGCCCCTGAATACGGCCCCCGAAAGAATGTCTTTGCAGCCTGCGCGGTAAAGCTTGGTTGCAATGTTGCCTTTAAACTATCCAGGGACTTGTATAACCGTCCCTTGGTAGCCAGGCCAGAAGTGGCCCCTGTGGTGTCAGCGGTGAAAGTTGAACCATTCAGGATAATGGGCAACCCTGCAGTGTACGTATTGCCCTGAGGTATGGTGGCCTTTAAGCTGTCCAGTGTTTTATATAACCTGCCCCTTGTGGCAATGGCAAAAGTATCAACCCTGGGTGTGCTGTCATTAACAGGGGTCAGGCCATAGCCTGCATTTACCCTGCGCAAATATTCTACAGCTGCCTGCTCATCTCCGGTATCAAATAACCACCTGAAATACACATTCCCATTGGCATCTTTGAAATCTATACCGGCAAGCTCTCCATTCACATAATATGGCTCCTGCTGTGAAGGCAGTGCTGCAATCTGCTGCTGTACCCACTGACCAGGAGCAACAAAAGGAACACCGAGCGCTGTAGATGTATCGCTTTTGTTGAACCCTCCCCCAACCTTCGCCCACCTGCCAAGTGTTGGCACCCATACTTCAAGGGTGCTATCCGATGCTGAGCCCTTGAGGTGTACACGGTTTTGATATTCAACAGGTATCTGCCAACTGCCGGAAGGGATGGCTAGGCCTTTGGAAAACTGGTTGTAATCGTACTCATACCAGGTAGGTATGCGCTGCGCCTTCTGTGCATATGCGCCAGCGTAAGCCAGCAAAAACAGCAATAGTATTTTCAGTCGTTTCATGTAGTTAAAATTTTACCACCCAGTAAATGCCCACGTTCTTTGGCCGGGCTTCGCTTCCGCCTTCATCTTCTATTGTAGCTGCTGTCCATTGCGCATCGCTCATAGAGGCCACCCGGTATTCACCTGCAGCGCCAGTGCTATCCACTGTTGCAGTGGTGCCCGCACCGCCGGACAGGTCAGAAGCCCTTGCAGCGGCTTTATTGAATGGCGCCTCAACGTGATTATGCTTCTTGTTTTGATCCCCCTGGTAGCCACCGGGATTGTTGTACGCCCTTTCGGTGTCGCCCGGTTTTATGCCACGTAGGAAAACCCCATCGAGGTTGGGCAAACGAAAAGTTGTTGAGCCATCGCCTGTAGTGAAGCAGCCAGCTTTATTTACCGGATCCTGCGCCAGTTGCTGCTCGGTGATCACAGCCGGGCCAAGTGTTTGGATTATAGCCCACAGCCGGGGGTACTGCTGTCGGAGTACCACCTGGCCGTTACATCGAAGTTCATCCTGGGCTATATTGTAAGAAGCGTAGGGCTTTGCCAGGCTTCTGTATGCGTTTGACAGGTCGCCGCCAATCACGTAGTAGCCATCCGCATCACGGAACAACCATACACTTTCGCCGGGCGAAAGCCACAGCTCGGTGAAGGCCGCGCCATTCATGTAGATGTAACCACCTGCAGGGGCTGCGATCCTGTTTTGAACATTATTGGAGATAGAGGCTTCCACCACTACCACGCTGTTGGCGGGCTGGGAAGCGATATCGGTGAGGGTAAGCGTAACCTGAGTTGCACCGGAGCGGAGTTGCTGCAGTTTACCTGCGCTTTCGGGGGTAAGGGTCTTGTTTGCAGTCACCTCTTCCACACCGGTAAACAGGCCACCGCCGGTACCGGTTACTACCGGGGCGCCGGGGTCGGAGCCTTCCATACGGTACAGCTGGTAGTCGTACCGCTCCCCTTCCTGCAAAATGTCGCCGGATTGTTTGAGCTTAAAGCCACCACCTGCCAGTACATCGAACTCCGCGGAGGTAAGCGGTCGGCCGTCCCTGCGGAGGAAAAACCTTTTGCCCGCAAGAGAAGGAATAGATGCCGTCTGTGTGCCCGCATCTGCCAGCGGCACGATGTAGATCATCGGGTCACCTTCCAACACTGGGGTAACAGTCTGGGAGCCACCGGTAAGGATTAGTGTGCGCAGGTCCTGTGCTTTCAGCCATACGGTCTTATCTGCACCGCTCATCCAAAGGGGTAGTCGATCATCGAGCGACAGCTCACCAAAGAGCGTGTACTGGGGCAGCTCAGGGATGCGCACCTTCCGCATTAGGGACTGCACGTAGGCTGCTATTTCACTTTCCAGTTGTGGCGATAAAGGCATCGCCGGTAAAGTTGGAAAATGAAAAGCCGCCTCATTGGGCGGCTGGCGTAAGTAGAGCAGTACTTATATTATTGCTTTCGATACAGCTTCCCCGTTGCTGTTTCCACAAGAACCTCAGCGAAACCCGCACCGCCTGGTGTTGTTGGCAGGAATGCAAAGCCATTGAGGGTGGCGTTGTTGGCAAGGGTCCTGCCAAGGTCAGTCACTTCCCGCCCGGTCGCCTGTGCCGCCTGCACGATCTGTTCGATGCGGCCTGCTGTTACCATTCCGGTAGCATCAGAAAGGGTAAGGTCGTAGTCCCACTCGTTTACAATGTTGCGGGTAAGGGCTGTGATGCGGATAAGCCTGCTGATGCTTAAGTCGGTGTCTTCAACAAACACAACATCGCCAACGAGGAGCACCCGGTCACGGTGTTTCAGGAACTTGGGATCAGAAAGGGCGGAAAGCTTTACCAATGGCGATGCGCTCGCGTCAAGGGTTTGCCGGGCAGCCTCCAAAAGCTTCTTCTCCGCCGCCTCCACATAGGTCGCGGGCATGAGGATATCCACCAGCACGTACTGATCGCCCACCTGTGGTCGGAGCAGGGTTGATGGCACATCCATCTTTCCTTCCTGCTTGTTTTTAAGAAAAGTAAAGCGCCTGGTTGTGTGGTTATAGGTTGAAAGGTCGAAGGTGTAGCCCTGTAGCTGGCCAGTGTTGAAGGTAACCTTCGCGGTAAGGCCTGGCGGCAGCTGCGTATTCAGGTCAAAGTCCATGGTTGTATCGGAAAACTCAAACGGGTTGAGCGCATTTACGCCTGTAACAGTACCGGTTCTGTTTGGGTAGATATCTTCAAACACCACCACTCCTTCGCGGATGCCAAAGGCCGCGGTGTTTTGCTCTATGTAATCATCTGCGCCAAACATGCGGAGGCGGGAAGAGAAGTTGCGGTATGCCGCTGGCAGGTTTTTCTCTGATCCGTAGGCATACAGGCGGGTGATCAGGCCACCCTCGCTGGCATTGATGCGGGAAAGCTCTCTAAGGCCTTGGTTCATGCCCTGGCGGTAGGTGTGCCCCGTCCTTCGCTCCAACTTACCCAGGTTGATAATGCCGCCATCAACCCAGAACTCGGTACCAAAAGCCTCAGCAACCCTGGCAAGGGCATTCCACACTGTTTCCTTTGCAAAAGACAGGTTTACATGAATGGTGGCAGGACAGGCACCCGCTTGCCACCCGGTGAATACCCGGTTCATATTGCCCACCAGCAGTTGCAGAAAGTCTTGCGCCGTACCGCGAAGGGTGAAGTCCGTCTCCGTGAGCGTGTTTACTGATCCAAGAAACAGGAACTGCACCCTCGAGAGATCATAGGCGCTGTCCTGCATCTGCATGGTGTACTCATACAGGTTGGTGCCCCGCTTTTTGATCTGTGGCAGGGTGTGTAAGGTATAGCGCACGCCAAACACCTCGCACCAGTCGCTGATTTGAAACTGTGCCAGGTAGGAAAGCCGGAACTGCAGCGATATTGCGCCCGGCTGCATGAGCGCCTGGTTAACAGTGCTGCTCTCTTCCGGCTTGATCACGGTAAAAAGGTCAGCACCTCTTTTAACTTCTATTTTGTCCATGCCCTTAAGTGATTATGAATGCGCCGTCATCGGCAATTATGTGGGTGTCCTTGCCATCGATGGTTGGATTGGCCTCGGTGAATGTGATGCCAAAGGAATGCAGCACACCGCCATCACCCAGACCATTGAGCTTACCACCGGGCAGCTGCTGGTAGGTTGTGCATTCTTTGTAGTACACAAAGTAGCTGCGGCCGCCATGTGCAGTGATGGAAAGCCTGCGGAGCCCCGGCTGGATAAGCCTTGCCAGCAGCGCCTGGTGCTTTTGGAAGAACTGCGCTTCACTGTCTGCCACCATTACGCACTGCAGCGTACCGGTACGTGCCTGCAGGTACACTTTGGAGAGGTCCACATCGATGCCGTTCTGGTCTGGCCAGTCGTGGGAGATGGCAGGCTTTGCCGCGGGAAAGCGGAGAAAGTCGGCACTGCCCAATTGAATAATCAGGCCGTACGCCTGCCATAGATCCACTCCATCGAGGTAGTAGTATCCGGATAAATCAACCATTGTGAGTATTTAGGTAATGTGAATGGTGCGGGCACCGGTTTCGTATTGGTCAAACTTGCGCACAAGCGTTCTTAATTCCGATGCAGCCGATGCAGTATTGATCTCGATCTGCTGGTGTACGGCAAGCGCCATCTGGCCCACTTTCAGCATCTCCAGGTTGGTAATGCGAAGGCCGCCAAACTGACCAGCCAAAAGGTCCGCCTGCTGTTCAGTGATGCCTTTTACTGCACCGGTGAGCGAGTTGGGACCTGATGCGCCGCCGGCAACACCTGCAAGGCTTACCCCTGTGGCCTTTTGGATTTGCTCTGCAAACAGGGCTGCATCCTGGATGGTTTTATTAATGCTGTCGGTAAAGGATTGCACCTCGCCTGTATCAAGACCACCACCGCTCTCCGCATCCTTTGCAAACTGTTCATACAGCTTTTTGATCGGCCCCTCTAATGCCTGGTACTTCAGGGCATTGAGCATGGCCTTGCGGATAATATCCTCTGTGCTGTCTGCGAACTGCTCCACAGCGGTAAAGCCATTAGCAAAGCCGTCAACGATGGTATCGGTAATGCTGTCGGCCGTGGTCCCGGTGAATATCTGTGCAGCCTCTGCCCTGTTTTCGTCCAGCAGCCTGTCTATATCAACGCCTTCCTGCTTGATCTTCTGCAGTTGCTCAAAGAGTTCCTTTGCCTTGCCTGTCAGTTGGCCCTGGGTGAATAGCTTTTCCAGCTCCTCGAAAGATTTGCCGGCAAGGGAAGCGGTGATATCGCGGGTGCGGGTACCAAGACCAAGGAAGCCGCCCCGCTCGACGGTCTTACCAATTACTGCCGTTTGGTTCTGCAGTTGCTTAAACAGGTCCTGGTACTGCTTGGATACTGCCTTTTGCTGCGCCTCCAGCAGGTCCTTCTCTTTTGTGAGTCCCTGCACCTTCAGGTCATTAATGCGGGCTTGCTCGCGGGCCCTTTCGCGGTAGATGGCATTAATCTCCTGCTCTCCCTTCTTTATGGCATCCATCCAGCTTTGCGCATCCGCCTGAGCGGCCTTGCGCTGCTCCTTGGCGGTTTTGAAAAAGGAAACAATGGAGGTCACCACACCTATGGCGGCACCGGCAATGCCAAGGCCTGCGCCCACCTGCCCTACCGTGTCGCCGGTTTCCTGTGCCTGCTTGAAAGCCTTGTATTGGGAGGCGGCATTCACCAGGTTGCCCGAAACATTTGCAAGCAAACGGACAGATGCTGCAAGCCCACCATTGATACCTTCCACGGAAGATGCCACAGCATCGAAGCCCTGGCGGAGTTTATCCACACTGCTGCCAAACTTGTTTGCTTCATCTACCCCATCGGCCGTTGCCTGCAGCAGGCCTTCCGCTTCCTGGATGGAGCTCTCGACATCGAGCTTCATCTTGGGGGTAAGGGTGGTACCTTCCAGTTCCTGCTTCAGTTCCGCAATACGTTGCTTGAGGTCTGCCCGGTTGAAGGAAATCAGGTTTTGTCCGAGCTTCTGGTACAGTGCGCCGTTTTGAATCACGACCGCCTGTGCGTCACGTAGTGCTGTCTCCCGCTGAGTGGCCAGGGCTGCCAGTGCGTTTTTTAGTTCTTCGCCTTGCAGTCCCTTTTTGGCGATGGCGACCCGCTCATTGTACTGCATCTCGATTGCAGCGGCCCTTTGTTTATAAGTAGCAGATATCTGGAGAATGCGGGAAAGCTTATCAATCTCCTCCTGGTACAACTTATTCTGTTCTTTGCGCTGGGCATCGGCAATCTGGGCGGCCAAAGTCTTGTACTTTTCCATATCGCCCACATTGGCAACCCCTAAAACTACTTTGGGTGCCACCTTCTTAAATTCGGCCTGCAACAGTTCCAGGTAAGTGGAAAAGCCCTGCGCCTGGTCGCGGTACATATCGGCTGCGGCCAGATCGCCTATCTCTTTTTTGGCTTCCTCATACCGCTCGAAAATGACCTTCTTTGCCTCCAGGCTTTTAGCATAGCGGGCAGCATCTTCCTTCAGGTTCTGGTTGGAAAGTTCAAGTTGGCGGGACCGCTCCAAAGCTTGCACATCAGACTGGCCAATGCCTGCGGTTTTGGCCTTCTTTGCCTTTTCGTTGAACTCGGCAATCTTGCGGAACATGGCATCATAACGCTGAATTATAGCATCCAATTCCGACTGCTCCTTCAGCATTCCCGTCTGGGCGGCATCCCTGCGCATATCTGAAATAACCTGCAACAGGTCTTTGCGCTCCTCCAAAAGCTGATTTTCTTTCTTCTGTTCCGTCTGTGCCTGCTTAGCGGCAGCCTTCTGGTTGCCAGTGATGCGGAGCTTTTCAGCTTCCAGGTCGTTGATCTTCTTTTGGAACTGCTCATACTGGGCCCTGCTGGTGGATGCGTTGCTTTGCAGTTCTTTTTGAGCTTTAATCTCCGCATCGATGATGGCAACAGTACGCGCTTTACTTGCCTGGTTTTTCTGGTCCCCAATCAGCTGCTCCTTGATCACATCGGCATAGGCGGTGTTGATTTGCTTTATACGATCATCAAAGGCCTGGTTGGTTTCGCTGATCTGCGATTGCAATTCCTTGAGAACAGGATCCTGTGCCCTGACATTGACGGGCAGGGCCTTGGTAGCTGTTTGGCGCTTACTGAGCTTGTCCTGCAAGTCCAGCAGTTCCTGTGCCCTTTCATCTTCGATCTTATCCTTTGCCCGGCCAACTGCCTGCGCCTTGGCTTTGCGGTCAAGTGCTGCTACGTACAGATTGATGGCCTCGGTACCTTCTTTGGTTTTGAGTTTGTCCAGGTCAAGATTGCCAAGGTACTCTGGAGAAAGCGCATTGATCTTGCGCATGGCCGCTTCCCGGTCGGCCTTGCTCTGGGTTTCATCTTTAGCAATGGCAACAAGGCTATTCAGTGAGTCCTTTTCCTTAGCTATTGCTGCGGCCGCTTCGTTGCTGATCTTATTTAGATCTTCCTGAGACTTGGCAGCTGTGCTTGCAGATTTGGAGAAAACATATAATGAAGCAGCAACGCCTGCAACCAAAGCCGCAACTGCAACTGCCGGATTTGCAAGCATTGTGCTATTTAGGAATGCCATTGCTTTCTGGGCGATCCCCGAAGCTCCTGCTTGAAGTATTTGAGCAGCGGTGAGGCTTCTTGTAGTAACCCCTAAAGTAGTAGCGGCAACATTGGTTACCATGAGGGCTGCCCGGTAGGTGCCATAAGTAATAACAAGCACCTTGATAATATTAAGCACCGTCTCATAGCTTTCAACCAACCCTGTTGCTGCACTGATCGCTCCAGAGAACACACCCTCATTGCTCTGGCCAATCTCGTTAAGCATGCGATCCCATGCATCTGACAGATTAGACAGTTGGCCTACAAGGGTTTTACTGATTGCGTCAGTGGAGCCGGACACTCCTTGGAGATCACCCAGTGAGGTAATGTATTCGCGGATTGAGGCTGAAGTGAAATCTACCTGCGTCTGTACTCCTTTGAAGGTAAAGAGAACCTGATCGCCTGCTTTTTCAGCTCTAATGCCCACGCTTTTTAATCGATCGAACTCGCCTGTTTGGGCATCCAGAATGGCCTCAGCCAACTGATCGAAATTCTGACCGGTGGAAGCTGCCAAATCGCCGATCTTTTCCAATTCCTTTCGGGTAGGCGTAAAGCCTTGGTTTACTAGCTTCACGTAAGCGCCGGCTACCTCCTGAAGTTGAAATGGCGTTTTTGCTGCATAATCCGAAAGCATACCAAGTGCATTCCTTGCCATGTCAGCATCACCCATGGAGTTGGTAAGCACGGCCTCAAGTTTCTGGAACTCCCCCCGAACCCGTACCAGGTCGCTGATAAACTGAGTGCCAGCTTGCAGGGATAGGTAGGAACCAATAGCAACAGCAGTCTTTCGGGCATAGTTTTCAATTTCAGCTCCCTGCTTTTTAACACCGCCCGTTATATTCTTAAGTTGGGCTTCCATCTTTTTCATCTCAGCATCGAACTGAGTTCCATCAATGGAACTCTCAAAGGCTAATGGGCCGCCGTTTATCTGTAGTGCCATGACTGCAAACTATAACGCCATATTTTCGGCTGGAATATTACATTTATAACTCAAACCCTACTTACCAAAACAGACAACTCTTATGAGCGAAGTAAAGTGCCCTAAATGCGGAAGCAACCAAATATCTGCTAACAAAAAAGGGTTTTCAGCCGGTAAAGCTGTTGCTGGAGCCGTCCTTGCCGGGCCGGTTGGATTGGCAGCTGGAGCTATTGGCAAAAATAAAGTGGATATCACATGTCTTGCCTGCGGCAATACATGGAACCCTGTGCAACTTGCCAAGGATCAAGAATTAAGACAGATGGGTGTTGAACGGGAATGGCGAAAATCATTTATTGCGGCTTTTGAGGCGAAAGACTTGGAAAAAGCACACGCTATTTATGAAAAGAAATATGGAGAGCCTCGAGAAGGCTGGAGCCTTGAAATTGAGTATGCAGCCCAGAAGAAAACTGAAGATCGCCTGGAGGCCTTCACTAATGGTGTTTATGTCTGTTTTGGCCTTATTGTCTTAGCGATTATATTTTACCTTATTTATTACTAATTATTTGTAGCTGCACCAGGTGGAGGACTGGGTGAAGAGAAGAGAGAAGGTGCTGCAGTTGATGAATAAAGCTAGTTAACACTTAACCATACCAAAACCATGAAAAAGTTCACCCTTTCGCTACTACTTGCTTTTCCTTTCCTTGTAAATGCTCAGTATTTAAGAGGCACCTTTTTTATAGTTGCATCTTGCAAAAATGGTATTGTTTTAGGAGTGGATTCCCGAGCTTCGATTGCATATGACAAAAATGGCAAGCCCCATGATGTTGCCTATTATGATAGGTTTCAAAAGGCTTTTATTATCAAAGACTTTGCTGCCATTTTTAGCAACCAGACATCATTTAATTGGCTTACAATTAGCCATTACGTTCAGCAATTTCAAAAATCAATTCCAGAAAAAGGCAATATTCCTGAACGCATAAAACAATGGGAGGATTATGCAAGAAAGAATTTAGGTGGTGGGGCTTTAAAAATTTCAGTTTTATTTGCCAAGTATGAACAAGGTCAGCCTCAGATTGGAATTTTAGATGGACCTAATCGAGGGTTTACAGGGCCCCAAGCATTTGTTACTAACGACCGCACTTACGACTTTAGGCCAACTAGGTATTGGGAAAGAAACACTAAAGAAGTTGCCCAAATGATTGAACAATCAATTTACAGTTATGCAAAACAGAAAAACAAAACAAAGACTGTGGGAGGTCCCATAGCTGTTATTAATATCACTCCTTTAAACTCGATAACTTGGCTTAGCACGTTCAAGTTTCTGAAAATTGATTCTTCTTTAGATGCTATGGTAAATCCTAATAAATATGGCATTGAAGTTCATTACAACTCTGAAGCAGATAAAAAGGAGCACTTTGAATATGTAAAGAAATTAAAGGAAATTTTGAAAGGTTAAATCAGAAAAAAATCAAAGTATCGACATAATACACAGCGATCCCTGAAGGCGTTACGTATTTTTTGAACTTTGGCACTGGAATCGAATTGCGGTACATACATTTTGTCTGAACCCTCTCAAAGTCATCAGGGTACACGCAAATATGTTTAGTATCCGATGTGTGATATATAATCATTCCAGAAGGTAATACTTGCCGATACAATTTAGAATCTGGCTGTACATCCTTATTGCAACTAGTAAGTGCCAGAACAAAAACCAAATACAATATTCTTTTCATGACTGATACTTTGTAATTTTAATCAGTCATTTCCTTTTTAGTTGAGCACTGTTCGCGCAGTGCTTTTTTATTGCCCCTTCCCCATCATCCCACTGGCCATGCCCATAAACTCTTCGAGACTACCAAAACCGGTAGTCTTTCCTTTTTGTACCTGCACCTGCTCTTCCTCATCATCGCCAAAGTCATACTCCGGCATGGTGGCAAGCAGCAGCTGGACATTTGCCCAAGACAACTCCCAAAGGACATAATCAAGCGTCCAGTGGAAATGGGCGGCTACACTTCCGCACTGTTCCCAGGGACTTGTGGGCTCGTCATCGCGGGGGCGGGGCTTTCGCTTTTTTGCGTCCCGCTGTCTAATACGTTCGCTCCGCGCATCAAGACGATAGTATGTAAAAAAGCCTGAACGTTCATCTGCTTCATCACCATCATTACAACAGCCAATAGCTCGTTGGTGTCCAAGCTCCAGTGTATGGTTTCAGCAAGGCTTCTTTTAGGGCCAGCTTTGGTGTTGGTGATGGCAATGGCAACAATGCGGCAAAAGTCGAATGCATGTTCCTGTACTACCTGGTGGGTGATTTCCAAAGGCTCACCGCTATCTTCTTTTTTCTTTATTGACAGCAGTATTTCAGAAATGCGCACCAGGTTGCCAAGTGTGGTGGAAGGAATGGTGTAGGTCCTTGTCTTCTTGAAGTGCTTTGGTAAATACCGGCTCAGCAGCTTTTGAAACCTGGTGCGGGGCGCCACCTCAAAGGTGATCTCTATTGGCTCCTGCGCCAGTACCTGGCCGTGGTTGGTAGGTATCTCACTCATATAGTTGGTTTACGGCAAAGCCCCTGCACTGATGGAGGGGCTTTGGTTGTGATGTATTGGCGGGAAGCCTTACGATCCTGGATAAGTGATGGTCATTGCCTTTACACCCGCTTTGGTAGGTGTGAGCACGGTACCGGACAGGGTAACCTTGCCGGCGTCTGCTTTGGTCATTACCCAGTTAAATGCAGGGAAGACATTCAGGCGGGCAAACAGCAGCTTGATGCCGGTGGAGTCCGTCAGGCGTACCGTCCAATCCTTTGCTTCAATCTTATCGGGCAGGGTGTACACATAAGGATCGGCGATAGTGCCGGTGCCAGTCTTGGTGCCGCCAAAGAGCTTTACCAAAGTATCAGGTGCAACATCCAGGATTTCCCAGTTTACGCGCATGGCGCCACTGGTGCGGTTAGAAATTACCGGGTCGGTTTTTTCCTCCACAAAAATATCTGTGGTTTCGCCCTGCTCATTGGCGATCGACATGGAGCCGATGGATGTGGAACCCAGTTCGGTAAATGCAGTTCCGAGACCGCCATCACCGGCAAGGGGTGCCAGTTCTACTTTTGCAAGGCCTTGGGAGTAATTAGCCATTTTGGATATGCTTTAAAGAGTTGTAAATGTTGTTATGGGTTGAGTGCGTACACCCGCACCCGGAAATTGATGTAATGATTGTCGCCTTCATCGTCCTTTATCAGGCTTTGTGCTTCGATGCTGTAGTCCGTTCCATCCTGGTACCAGCTTTTGAGCGTCTCAACGGCCATATCAGCCAGCTCGGAGAGCCTTGCCGTGTTGGGCTGCAGTTCGGGGCCTTGGGCGCCAATGGTGAGCTTCAGGTCGGGTACAAACACATTGATGTTGATCAAACCCGTTTGCACCTGTTCTGCGCTTACCGGAAGGGAATTGATCACAACAGCCTCACCTGCCCAGCCTTTCGGCTTTTGGTATTTGAACACGCTACCACTTACCACCTGGGCCAGCTGGGAAGCCTTTACGCGCTCATATGCCTTATCGACAAAGTGTAGTGTTGTTTTCATCTTCCCTCAGCAGTTTTCTTAGTGATCCTTTCCATTGCTTCCTTCAACCTGGCCACAGCTGCTGGTGCTGATCCACTTAAAACATCATAGCCTTTGCTTTCCACTGCTGCAGCGTAATCCATGCCGGCTACAGCTATGAGCACATACCCTTTCGGGTATTTAAGAGCCAGCTCTGCGAGAACTCGATCAGCACTTGCTTTTCCACCTTCCCTTGGGCCGGCGTAACGGATTTGCTGGCCGTTTTTCATGATAATGTAACCAATAGAGTTGCGCAAATCTGAGCTCTGATCTTCGTATGAACCATCGGTTCTTGCATCGGCAATGAAGTATTCGCCTACACTTTCAAGGGCAGAAATAACCTTAGCCTCGATTTCTGCCATGCGCCTTTCCAACTCCGCCCTGATCTGGGCATTGTTGAACTTAGGTGTTATAGCCATGCCCTTGCATTTAACTGGCCCCGGGAAAAGCGTTTAACAGTACCTGTGAATATCTCCGGATCCTGGCCATCCCTTTGGATGGTAACCGTTACCGAAGCCCCTTGCGGAAGCTCCGGGCACCTTTGCGGCAGGTAAACAGCGGAGGCGTAAGAGATCAGCGCCCCGTCCACACCCATGATCTGCGCATTGCCGGAAGCAGGCTCACACCTGCAGGAGCTTTGCACTGCCTCACCCGCCACACCTTCCACCCAGTTGCCCTGGCCATCGCGGGTAGCGGTAGCGGAGGGCGTAAAGGATATCAGGTCGGGGTATTGGCTTACCATGGGTTTACGGCTTTGATTGTTGGCGCTCCGGGATCAGCAACGTTCCACTTGGTATAGATGGCAGCAATACGGGCCTGGATAGCACCCGCATCGAAGCGAACCGAATACCCGCCCTCGCTAACAGACGGCCGCGCAAGCGCCTTTGTAAGAGCTGCCGCAACGGCCATATCCACTGCCTGCTCATGCACTGCTGCACTGTAGGTAGCGGAAGCATCAAGGCCCTTATCGGAAAGGATCTTGCCCGCAAGTGTATTACTTACCGGTACGTCTTCCATTTCTGCGATAAAGGCCTGAATGATGGTCATGCTAGTAAAAGGGGGTTATCCTTACAGGATTGCTTTGAGCAGGTACACACTGTCGATGGTGGTGAACGCAGGGAATGCGATCAGCTCCGCCTTGGTATACTCGCCAAAGGGTTCGTTTTGCTTCCACTTGGAGATCAGCGCACGGTTGTAGTTGGCATACACTACCTGGGGAATCGGCGAAATGCGCTCGATAGAAACGGCATTCTTGATCTCACCAAGCTGGCCGGCGGGCACAAACGACACGACGCTGGTATCGAAGGGGTTTACGGTAGTGATAGCGCCGTCTTTCTCTACACCGATCTTGCGGTTTACCAGCTCGATCACAGGCCAGCCGTTGGCAGCCAGGAGGCTGTTTACAGCTTCCAAAGAGATCAGCACGTTGCCGGCTTGCTTGGTGCCCATAGCGTTACTCACCAGGCTCTTTACCTCTGCGATCTGGATGAACTTCCACCACAGGGAAACATCCATCAGCATCTTTTCGAAGGTGATACCACGGGTAGACGCTGCCTGCACGATGGCAGGGATGTCTTCGCTCAAGGGCTTTGCAGAGGCTGCAGTTGCCCAGGTAACAGAAGCATTCACCTTGTTGCCGGCAGGCATCAACAGGTCGATATCGTCATACACCAGACCGTCGGGGTTGGTGGTGGCGTCTACCTTCACCTTGCCGGTTGATACAGCCTGCAGGCACATCATGTCCACACGGCTGTCAACGGAATCACCAACACGCTTGATATCGCCGAACATGAAGTCCAGCAACTGGCGTTGCTTGGTGGCATCATCTACGCCGGTAAGTGATTGCAGGGTCAGGAAATCGCGGTAATCGCTTTCCGACATTTTTACCTTTTCAGAGATTTTGGCAACCTCACCGCTGTACTTCTCAAGGGCGGGGCGGCTACGCAAGGGCGCAGCGGCATCGGTGGAGATTACAGAGGCGGCAGCTTCAATGCGGCTGCGGCCAATGGCGCTTGTGTAGGTCAGGCCCATCTGCGGGGGCGCAAAACCAAAGTATCGGGTGTACCAGGGCTGTGCAAACTGATCGAGCGAACGGTCGATCATCAGCTGCATGCGGTCTGCGTAAGCCCCGAAAATAGATTTAACTGCGGTACTCATTGTTTAGTTCCTCCGTATACGTTTTTCGGGGTTTAGAATGAATTGGAGAAGGTGATGCGGGGCATCTTGGCCTTAAGGGCTGCAGATACTGCAGGTCCACGGCGGGCGTAGATGGTACCGGCGATCACTACATCGAGGGTGGCACCTACTTCGATCTTCACATCCTCATACAGGAGACCTGCGGGGGTGTCGGTGTCGGCGGTGGTAGGCTTCGCCTTGCGGGTAGCCTCATCGATTACGATGGCGGTACCGGCGGCAATGGTGTTGCCCAAAGTAAGGCCAGTAGTATCCAGCACAAAACCACCTTGGGCGGTCTGGTCTACCTTCTGCCATACGGGAACGCCGCTGGAAAAAGTTGTTTTAACAGGTTGAAGTCCCATTGTTTGAATTAAGTTTTATCTGTTTTTTTGCTTGGACCGGCCCATGCGTCGATTGCGGCATCTACGGCAGCGGTTGTAGCTGCAGGAGTGCCAGCGATGGGCGGCTGCCCTCCGGTAAGAGTGGTGGCGTTGGTTTCCTTCTGGAAGTCCGCAAAGTCGGCAGCGATCGTATCCACGAAGCTGTCAAATTCATCGTCCTTAGAAGGAAGGGGGCGGCCACGGTAGAAGGATTGCGGCACGGACTTCAGCTTATCATGGCCCTGCAGGCGCTGTTGCATCGACTGGGTACGGTCCTTGGT
Source organism: Cnuella takakiae (assembly GCF_001953305.1). GTDB lineage: Bacteria > Bacteroidota > Bacteroidia > Chitinophagales > Chitinophagaceae > Flavisolibacter > Flavisolibacter takakiae. Next base: position 2,705,366 of record NZ_MTFE01000010.1, on the reverse strand, counting down.
TTCAAGTGCCGATACTTTGTCGAGCAGTGCTTTTGCCCAGGCTGGGGTGTCGTCCGTTTGGGTGGCACCTTGCTGGTTGCTCTGCTGGCCTTGCTGTTGCTGATTGTTTTGCTGGGAAGATTGCTGCTGGTTGTTCTGCTGCTGTTGGCGGTCCCGTGCGGCTTTTGCCCGCTGGTAATCGTCAAAGGCTGCGATCTCCTGAAAGGGTTGCACCTCGTTCAGAAAGTTCAGCTGCTCATCAATCCCTGCTTCGTCCGTGATCTTCGCGCTCAGTTTGTCCGCAATGGCGTCCAGCCTGGCTTGTGATAGGTTCACGCCTGGGAAGAGTTCCTTCAGTCGTGCTTTGATCTTGTCCTTCATGTCCTTGTAAAGAGCTTTGTTTCAATTCCAAAGCTATACAGGGCATATGTGGGCTTTTTTGTGATGGGTATAAGACCGACGCTTCTTACATTTAAGCTATGCTACAACGTGCCGGTGATTTTGACGAATGGGAGCTTGCAGAGGCTGCAAGGAAGTACATACCGATTTACAAGAAGGGTGAAGTGTGTAAGGTGCCCTATAAGGACCTGCCCACAGGAAAGGTGAAGCATGTAGAGTTTTACCTAGTGGATGGCCAGTGGCTGTATGTGGATAATGATCAGGAGGAATAAAAAAAGCTAAAAACTAATTATTCATATGATTGTAAGACTAAGCCTTTTAGATCGCAAGGAATCATTGCAGTACACTATTTACAGTGATGTTTATATTGGAACCAGTAATGGGTACAAACAAGTAGGTACAAGCAGATTGTTCAAAAATGACAAAGGGAACTTCGTTGCAGAACTTAGTCTAACAGAGGCTGTTGATTTGGATTATTTTTTTTATTACCGAGGCGCAACTGACAATGATGGGGTTTTTATTTTTTCCGGCATTGACTTCTTTGAGAATCAACAAAAAAACACAAGTCCCACGAGGCTTAGGGAGATGATTATTGAAGGGTAGAGTAACATTAGCTATTATTCTACATATTGCGGATTATCCTGCATCCAATAAGGCTCACTACCCCACCCTTTCACCCGCTCCCGGTTCTTTTCCAGCCATTCGCCAAGGCCAGCCGGGGGTGTTTCTATCTTTTTCACTTCCGGCGCCTCACCCAAGCCAAGGATGGAGTCTTCATACTTGTCGTACTCCGCATCGCTCATCTGCACGGCAACGGCATGGCAGAGACATTGGGGGTGCCAGCCTGACCACTTAAACTCTTTTGGATACTTGCCCTTCAACTCATCGCAGATATCGTAAACAGGGTGGTTATTTGATAGCCTGATCTCAATGCCTGTCACAAACGGGATCTGCTGCCAGCGTACGTGATCAGCAGTGCGGTAGGCCATGTTTTGTTCCGTCCTGGCTACGCGAAGTGCATTCTTATAGGAACTACGGTACACACCCCTACCCGGCTTATAGTTCCGGGCAGCCTCCGACAGCTGGAGCCTGCCTTGGTGGTCGCGCACCCGACGAAAAAGGCGATCCGGCTCATTGAGGTACTTACGCAGGTCACTGGCCATGGCAGTGGCACTCTTACCTTCCGACACACCCAGCCCCAAAGCTGCTTCCATCTCCGTGCGGAAGTTGTCCAGCGTGTTCCATACCCGGTCGGACAGGTTCAGGCCATTATCCGTGCGCTCCACAAAGGCACGCCGTGCCCCGTCATTAGCATCAAAGAGTATCTGCTTGGCAGCCTCGCTCGGTTTCCTGCCTGCAAGCCTTCTATCCACCAGGATATCGTTCTTTTCGCTACTCAGGTCCCATCCCAGGTTGATGCCGTTGATGGTTGTGGCATACACGGATGCATGCAGGCGCTGGATGATGCGGCTGATGCGATTGGAAAGGCCGGGATAATCTGCCAACTGGAAAACGGTACCGTCTGCAGCCGTGATGGTAGAGGCAAGCGGTGTCACTTCGAGGATTGCGGACTCGAAGGCCTGGCGGATCCTGCGCTCGGTGTTTCTAACCGAGCGCAGATGCTCTTGTTCATATTGATCTTGCAGGTCGGGCATGTTAATAAATTCGCATTACAAGTAGAATGATCAGCAGCCACAACAAGACACCTAAAATCAGCGCGGCTATTTTGTATTTGTTCCATTTCATTGAGGCATTTTTTAAAACGAACCGCATGGATTTTCAAGCTTATCAATAATCGCGGCTGCCTCCATTCGCATTTATAATGCCACTAATTCTTAAGGATAGCATATGAACTATCCTATTATGAAGTTTCTACCGCTGATCATCAAGGGTGTTTCCGGCTGCTGTTCAGGTTCGGTATAAACCGAGTAGGTGGCCGCATTCATTATGTCTGCCGCTGCACGGTAGCCAGCATCGCTTTCATGCAGCCCATCTACAAACAGGCTGTCTCTATTGGACAAGGCTTTAAAAGCGGTGTACACATCAATGTAGATAGTACCCTTTGCGAGTGCTACCTGCCTGATGGCTTCATTGTATGCCTCATGGCGTGAAACAGTGCCGTGAGTGCCGTAACCTGTCGGGGCTATGTAGTTTACGGTGGGCAAAATAATATCGGCATAAGCCCACCCCTTACTGCTAACCGCATAATCTACCACCTCCGAGAGCTTTGTCTGAAAGGCTGTAGTGGCGTAGCTTGCCGGGTTGCCTCTCAGGTCATTGGAGCCAAAGGCAATCCATAGCTTGCCAAACTCGGTCCCTTTTGCCGGGATAGTTGTTTGGTCAAAGGGGTTGGTGCCGCCAACATTTTGCAGGTACATGCCACTTACCCCATAGTTGTACTCCACGCCGTTGCTTTCGCTGGCATGGAGGAAAGCCCACCGCTTTGTATAATTGGAGGCGCCCACGCCTGCCGTGCGGCTGTCACCCATGAACGCAACCCTTTTACCTCCGTAGTTTATTGCCATGTTATGCCAGTTTAGAAGCGGTGCCTTGTGCTACGATTTCAATTGCAGCAATGTTCACCTGGTCAAATACAACAGTGTGAAGTATGGTTATTTGCCCGTTACTCACTACAACGTTGTGGCTGCGTATCAGGGCTTTGTTGGCCGCTCCTGCTGTGCCGTACACGTTCAGGTTGGTATCTACCGCCGTTCCGTTGATGGTAACATTCACCCCGTTTGCATTGGTGTTGAATGACCGGTAGTGGATATGTACCGTGTAGTTGCCGTTCAGAATGGATGGGAAAGAGTGTGTGATTGCATTGGATGTTGCAAAGCGTACAGATTTATAGGCATCCTGATAAGAAGTGCCGGTAACTGCGCCTGCATCCGTGTAGGTACTACCACCTGAAGCGTAGGTATCCGCTTCAAACACTTGTCCGTTGAAGGTGGTAGTACCTGAAGTAAGGCCCACATCCACAAACTTGGAGGTTACAGCGCTTGCAGATGCAATTGTTACACTTATGTCATCAGTTTTAGTTCCGCCTGCATTATCAGTTACCGTGCACCGGAAAACGTAAGTGCCGGCAACCATCCCCGTTACATTGGTTGTTGCAGCCGAAGGGCTTGCAATGGTTGGTGTATTTGGACCGCTTACCCGGGTCCATGCGTAAGAGGCAATTGTGCCATCGCTATCGGAAGCCGTTGCAGTAAGTGTAGTCGAAGTGGTGCCGCTGGCTAAATTCTGATCGGTACCACTGTTTACAGTAGGTGCAACATTTGAACTACCTCCACTATTAGCCTGAATAAGGGCAATCAGGTAGCTATCCTTAAAACGGAAAAGACCCGTTCCCGCCTCAATTTCGAACTGTGCCCCGCTAAATGGAAAGCCGGGCAAGTAATCCGGGTCAATGGTGCTACCATCACCAATCTTCCCCAGAATAGAGGATGTTGTTTCAGGCGTACCGCCGGTACCATCATCCTCTAAAAAAAAAACCTCATCTCTGAGTTTGTCTGCGATCTGTGCGGCAGTGCCGGTGAACGACACATCGTTGATGGTGATGGTATCGCTTGCCACAAAGTCAAGGTCGTTGCCATTCTCCCGCAGGATCACCTTGCTCCCTTGCGTTTGCAGCTGGTCCGGTGTGCCGAAAAGGGAAATGATCTCGCCCCCATTACGCTGGTAGGTAACACCACCGGTTGTCTTTTTGATGATTATCGTTGCCACTGTATATAGGTTGTTTGCTTGGTTCGAAAAAGGGCCCACCGGGTGGCAGGCCGTTTACATTAATCACTAGCTTTCTCGCTGGCCACTACCTTTTCGGCTTCCACCAGCACTACAGGCTTCTCTTCGTAATTCTTACCGGCATGCTGGGCGATAATGGCCTCAGCCTGCTCTTTGGTCATTGTGGGCTCTTTGGCCGCTTTCTTCTCTGCCATATGATAGGTGTTTAAATAACTGCTCTCATCTGCCTGTCGAGTCCGGAAGGCAGGGTATCGGCGCTCTCCTGCTCTTTTTGCATCCGTTCCCACTCCGCCTCCGGATCACTCACAAGGGGATTGAGGCCTACAGCCGTCTCCTGGCTCATGATCGGCCGCTCACCGCTCAGGGCATTGGTAAGGGTCTGTACCGCTTCCAGTTCGTTCTTGGGAACGAAGAAGGTAAAGCGGGGCGTGATCTCCATGCGCTCGGCAGGCTTCAGTGCGGGGTTATTCATAACCGCCCATGCCTTTAGCAGCGATATGCGGCGGGACACGCCCGGGCCAAACACCTCTTCCGTCTTGGCTGCCTTCATGTGGGCGGGGAGGAACAGCATCTTAAGGGCTACACCCGAATAGTTGCCAAGGCCTTTCACCTGCTCTTCGCTCAGTCGGGGTGTCATGGTGTTTAAGAAGATCTCATCATCGAGGGTCTTCTTTTCCAGTTCCAAACTGGCAGGGGCATTGTCCCAGGTCATCATCTTTACATCACCGCCACCTTTCAGGGTCAGCACCTTGCCGTCTTCCCCTTTATCTGCAAACTTTTCGATCTCACCGCTTGCTACCATAAAAGGGAAAGCGAAGTAGGCGTTGTTGTCCGCATGCCGGGACATCAGCATTTCCTTTTGCTCAATCAGCCGCTGCACATCCCGCCACTCCGTATGCTCTTGGGTGTGGTATACCACCGGTATCTTGCCGAACTGAGCTTTCTCTGGCTTAAACTCCCACGCTTCGCCATTCTTTTTGCCCAGGTAGTAAGTTGTATCAGTATAGATATCAAAATGCTCTTCCTTTTTACCGCGGGCAACGGTAACCAGGTAGCCCCGGCCAAAGGCGATCATATCGCCGTACATGTTCCAGATGGGAATGAGCGTATCACCAAGGGAGGGCGCCAGGAGCTTAACCCGCAGCTTGGAGGGTGTACCGTCATTGGCGGTACCATCCCAGTAGCCTTCCGGTGCCTTTTCGCTGTGCCACAGTTCCGCCACCTCGCACTCCGATTTAAGCATGCGCAGGATCTGCTTATCAAGGGTTGCAAGCCTGTTCTTTTCGGTAGTGATATCCAGCACCTCCTTGAGGCTCTTCTCAGCACCTTCCTTTGCGGCCGCCACGTATTGAATAGGATTGCCCACGGCCATCATAACTGCATACTCTACGATCAGCTTTTGCATGGGCACCGGCAGCTTTGCCCGCTTGACGGGCGGACCATCGGAAACAATCTTATCAGGCCTGTCCATAACCTCATGGAGCAAGGGGTCGTACTGCTTTTTCAGCTTTTCGTATTCGTAATCAGCCCTGCCGGCTTTGATCTGTGTCACCAGCTTGCCGTAGTCTTCGAGGCCTGATATGATTTGTTCCAGTTCCATGTTTAAAGGGGATAGTAGTTATCTGTTTTGCTCCGTTTTACGGTGCCGTCTATGTCTGCCACCGGGTAGAAGGTGATGGCCAGGCTGTCCTCTTCGTCGGGAGACTTGCCGATGCGCTTTTTGAGGTCGTCCTTGCTTTCCAGCTCTATGGAGCCGTCCGATCGCATATTCCATTTGAGGTCTGTTAATCCACGGTAGTCGGCTCCCAGTGGCAGCATGGCATTGGACCCATTCCGTGGGTTTAGCCAGTCGCGTACCGCCCAGTAGAGGTAAGAGCGCATGTTTTTGAAGGTGTACACGCCGGTAACATCTTTGTAGGGGTTACCGAGACCATCTTTGGCAGCCTCGCCTGCTTTGACAGAGAACACGCCTTTGATGTCTAACTCCAGGAGGCGGGAGTACACGCCGGCACCTTCACCAATGGTATCAATGAAGGCCTGCGGGTACACACCGTTGAAGGTGTTGGTAACTGCTTCCAGCTTTGTCTTGGTAAGCCCTGCCACCTGCATGTGGTTGGCAACGCCACCGGATTGGATCAGGTCGAACTTTTCCACGTAGTCGCCATATCGGTGGCAGAAAGAAGATGAGTCGCGGCCCATGCCGGCCACATCGACACCCAGCCGTAGTGGCTTCATAGGGTTGCGCTTTCCTTCCTTCCACCGCTCCTGGGCTGCTTCGATCCATTCGAGGGGCACAAGGATGTCCTGTGCGGTTTTGGGCGCCATACCGCGCACCTTAACGCGAAACAGGTCATTAGGCCGATAGCAGTGTTTTCCGGTTTCGTTCTGCCACCAGAAGTCGCCTTCTGTTTCCAGGAAGTCGGAAGGCGCAATGATCTCGCACCAGTCCTTTACCCGGGCATCCACCCACTGCCAGTCAACCTGGCCGGGTATGTGGGTGCTATGGTAGGTCGCTTCAGTGATCTCGCCGCGTACAACCCGGCCCCAATTCACCACGTTGGGTGCATTAAGGCTATCGAGGCGGAACTTTGCCCACTCGGGCTTTTTCATGGCATTGGCGGCATAGCCGGTGCCGGTGTTGTCGTTGAAGACTATGAGTAGGCGGCTATTGCCCTGCAGGTTGCCCTCAATGGCATTGAATACCTCCTCAGACATACCGGAAGCCTCCGTAACGGCAAACATTACATTTACGGCATGGAAGCCCGTCCAGGCTTCTGTGGCTTTATCATCGGCTTTAAATCCGGTAAGGAACCATTCTTTGTCCTCCATCCGGATATCGTACCCAGTGAGGCGGCCGGGCAGGTTGAAGCCACGCTTGCGGGCACGGCTCACCAGCTTTACCACTTCAGGGTACATGATGTTGCCCACCTGGCGGTCGGTGGGCGCAGTCATTGCCACCTTTGTGTTACCAATCAACTCGCCTGTGTCGTTCCATTCTGGGGTGAGGTAAAGGAAGCAGGAGACGGCAACAGCGGTTACGAAGTCCTTACCTCGAGCGGTACCGGACTTAACCACCGTCTTTGGGTTGTGCTGTACCGATCGGAGAATTGCTTTTTGCTCTTCATCCAGGTACACGCCAAAGACCTCTTCAGCGAAGACGCACCAATCCTGCAGGTGATCATCCACCTGCTCCAGCCCAAGCTGCTCCACTTCCTGTATGGTGAGGTCGGTTGTCAATTACCAGCTTACTTTTACCAGTTTGCGCTGCTCAAGTGGGTGAACAAATTCATTAACAGAAAAACCTTTATCAAGCAGGGTTTTAACGACATCAAATGACGGAGGGCAGCCAAACAAAACAACCTCGTTAAAGCCCTGCCAGGCTGCGGTATGTATTGTATCCATAGCCATTTTTAAGCTTTCAGACCGCTTACTTTCGGCCAACCTTCTTGCCTGTTCGGCATCTTGCACCATTGGTGCCTTTACTTCGCCTAAACTCATATGCTTATTGTTGATTTGATTGTTTCATCTTCCGCTGTTTCAGCAGATCGTAATACCCCTTGTTCAGGCTCTCGCCGTCCGTGGTGATGTCCTTCTTATCGGTGAGGCCCAACTTGCGAGCAACAATGTTGGCATTGAAAGCGCCCACGGTGGCCCCTTCCAGCTGCTGGGTGGAGATCACTTCGCGTATGTGTGTAGTGACTGCGAGAAAACCTTTTGCCTCTTCATCGCCCTTCTCTTGTAGTCTCTTCTCGAAGTCCAGAATAAACCGTTCGCTCACATGGCAGTAAATGCCCAGTCCTGACAAGCTATAAGGCCTTTGAGTCGGTATGTCAACCATCGTCACCAGCACCTTTCCCCTGCCCTGTTTCTTCTCGTAAGGCTTCTTCACCTGCTCTTTCTTCATCCATGGGTTTTCATCACACCAGGCGAAGTATTCGTATGCGGCATCCAATAGCAGTTTCGGGGATGCAAACAGCTTATCCTGCCCATGCTTTGAGCGGAGCTTCCAAAACTGATTGCCTTTAGGTGCTCCCAACTTCCCCTCCTTTCATTTTAGCCATGATGCGCTGCACCCTTTCGCCCATTCCTTCGAAGTTTGTTTGCTCCCAGAAGATCACCTGGCGTATTGCTACGGACACATTCGACTCTTTCATTGCCAGCAGTTTGGCAAGGGCTATAGAAAATCCTGATTGGTCCTTTGCTGAAATGAGTTTGCGGTGTACGGTGTACAGGTGTGGTTTGTAAAGCCGGAGTGCAATGCCGATGAATACACGGCGCTGGTCGGTGGATAGTTGTGCTGTCCTTTCCGCCTGCTTGAACTGCTCCAACAGTAGCGGGAGTTTGGAGAGGTCTGTTTCCACTGGCGGGAGGTAGTTATCTGCAAGCATCTGGGCTGCGAGGTCGGGTTGATAGAAGGCCAGGGCCTTACCGATTATAAGCAGTTGCTTGCGTCCGTATGATGATGATGCTTGCATGCTGTTCAGGTAAAATTAGCATGCTTGGGAAGGGGTTGTTGCATTCGACGGTATTCCGCTACCGGTGAGGTACATGCAACAGAGTTGAGTGAGGGTTTTGGCACCGATACGGGTGCGGGCACGGCGTAGCGTGCTTTCGATGGCGTCTTCATTCTTGCCCACTTCGTGTGCTATTTCCTTGATGGTAAAGCCGGCTATGGCAAAGGAAATGAGCAGGCGCTCAAACGAGGTAAAAGTCATGGATGGTAGCTTATCTGGTGGATTAATAAGCTACAAGAAGTAGAACAGTGTTGTAAAGGTAAGAAAAGAGGTGTGGATTGACAGCTCATCATTATTGGGCAATAATGGAGTACTTGGAAGAAAGAATCATCCTTTGAGCTATTTTTAGCCTAAGTAAAACAGCACCCTTTTCTATATACCTTTTAACCTTATGATAGAAAACTTGGCCGATACCCTATTTGCCCTCATGCCTCAGCCTGCTTTTTGGATGACACCCGTTACAAACGAAGGCGGAGAGATTACCGACTTTGAATATAGATACTGCAACTTAGAGTTTTATGAATATACCCGGATTACACCCGAACAGATAATAGGCAAATATGTTTCCTGTAGCCCTGTTATATCCAATCAAGAGTCTAGAAAGAAGCTCATTGGCGAGTTGCTGAATGTTTATACAACTGGAAAAAAAACAATCGCAAGGATAAACAACCCTGACCTAAACCGGTATTACAGCTACACCCGGAACAAGGTTAGTGGTGGTGTGCTCACTGTGCTCCAGGATCGTACTGAAGAGCACCTATTGATACAACAGATGGAAGAACAAAAGAGGTTTATGGATAACCTTCTGCGTTATTCTTCTAATGGAATTACCGTCGGAGAGGCCGTCAGGGACGAACAGGGCCAGGTAGTAGATGTTCGGACTATCACTGTAAACGATGCGGCTCTAAAGCTTACTGGTATTTCCAAAGACATTTACCTTTCAAAAACTGGAGGAGAAATAGACCCAGGCTTCCTGCAATCTTCTTATTATAAAAAATGCCTGCATACGCTGGATACAGGCGAGGCCTTTATTACCCAATATAACCTGTTGCCAACAAACAGGTGGCTGGAGGTAACCGTATCAAGAATGGATGAAAACCGGCTGATCCACAACTTCACAGACATCACTTCCATCAAAAATGCACAACTCGCAATGGAGCGCTCATCTGCTCAATTGGAGGATATTATCAACAGAACCCAATCTGGAATTTTTACCCTGGAACCGGTGTGCAATGAAAGAAGCGAGGTCATTGACTTTCGTTTTGACGTGGTCAATAAAGCACTTGCAGCTTATGTTAACCAAGATCCGGAAGCACTTAAAGGCGAGTTGGCAAGTAAGTATTTCACCTCCTACCTTACAAATGGGCTCTTTGATATTTACAAAGCATCTTTTGAAAAAAAGCGGCCGAATCGCTTTGATTTCCACTATAAGAGTGAAGGTATTGATGCCTGGCTAGACATTCAGTGTACCCATTTTGATGGGGGATTGCTTGTCACCTTTACGGATTACACACCAATCAAGCAATTGCAATTCCAAATTGAGCAAAAAGTAGAGGAGCTCGACCGATCAAACAAAAACCTGGAGCAGTTTGCCTATGCAGCCTCCCACGACATGAAGGAGCCAATAAGGAAGATTCATTTCTTTTCTGATCGGCTTAAGGTGCGGCTTGCAGAAAAAATGGACGGCGAAGACTTCCGCATGTTTGAAAAACTTGAAAGGGCAAGTAAGCGCATGTCTACCCTGATTGATGACCTGCTTGCTTATTCCCACGTAGCTGAAGGGGTGATCGAGGTGGAACAAATTGATCTAAAGAAAAAGATGCAACTTGTCTTGGAAGATCTTGAGCTAGAGTTACAGGAGAAGCATGCAATTATCAATGTGGGCGCCCTTCCAATTGTAAAAGGAAATCGTAGGCAGTTTCAGCAGCTGTTTCAAAACCTGATCAGCAATGCCATAAAATATAGCAAAGCTGGCCAAAAACCAATAGTAAATATCAACGCCCAGATTGTTATTGGGGGCAAGGTTAAATCAGACTTGCCGCTGAATGAAAGTGGGAAAGCATACCACCTGTTGGAAGTGCGTGATAATGGTATAGGTTTCAACCAGGAGGATGCCGAAAGAATCTTCAATGTGTTTACAAGGCTCCATGGAAAAGCAGAATACAGTGGTACTGGAGTAGGCTTATCCATTGTCAAAAAAGTTGTAGAGAACCATAGCGGCTACATTTGGGCAGAAAGCACGCCGGGTGAAGGATCAACCTTTAAAATTCTGCTGCCAACGGAAGATGAGTAGAAATGCTTGCATTGCACACCCTTTTAAATTGAATTAATTGATAGCACAGGCATGCACTTCCCCCTCAATATAACCCATGGCATCTACACCTTCCGCTTTGATGTGGAGTTGTCAGGTAAGGACAAATCCTTTGAGCGCTGGCGCCTGACTGCAGGCACCAAGGTTGTGGTTCTGCAAAGTAACCGGCCGATGCTCATGGCCAGAGGGCTCAAGAAAAAGCCACTCACTTGGAAAGTTGTTGAAGGCGAAGTGAAGGATGAAAAGGCACTGGCCAAAGTATGCAAAGCCATTGAAGATCATTTGGCGGGCCCACCTCCCCCACCTCCACCTCCATCAACCTTTCCTGATTTACCGGCGCGAATGCTTTTAAATCAACCTAACCAACGGAAGAAAGGTGAAGGTGGCGGGCCAAACCTTGGGGACCGGACAAAAAAATAGGTCCCAGTAGAAACCGGGACCGCAACCAAAACTAACTGCTTAAATGAATAAGCTTTTCAAAGATGGTAATTGTATCTGACAATTCAAGTAGTATTTGAACTACAGAACAAAAATTTGTTTCTAGCCCAATATTGATGAACTTTAGTGCGCCTAATTCGGCGTGATACTTTCCAAATTAAATGAGGTCGTAACCAAAACGACAAAAGCCCTTCAGTTTTGAAGGGCTTTGCTTTATGCGGGCTGCTGGGTTAAGGTCAAATCTCAATAACGTTGTGCGGCCACAGCAACAGGCCATTGCCCGGGAAGGTCACCCATATACGGCCATCCGGCTCATGGCTCTTAACCTTTCCTGATATTTTTCCGTTTATGTAGCGCTCGTAGACGAAGAAATTTTGCTTACGGTCGGATTCTTCCAAGATGTCTTTGTTGAGGATTACTTCTGTTCCAATGGGTACCATGGAGCGAAGGTACTGGTCAAAGAGTAGCAAGCGTTAGAATAAACCCTATATACCACTGCCCATTTAGGCTCTTACAATATCTGAGTAAATCACTTTTACAACTGGGTTTACATGCTGGTTTTCAGCTATTGTCCGCAAAGCTGCATCCGTGTCACGCCTAGCTATATTTAATAAGGTTTGCAGCCATTCCAGGTAAGAAGGTGAAACTGCTATCTCCTGCAAAATTGGTGTGAGTGTAGGATATGCTGGGTGTGTTTTAATCAGGTATTGCATTTCGGCAGATACGTATTTCGCACAAATGTAGATTTTACATCCGTAAAGTTGCGGAGTCTAATAATGTCGCTTTGACGGCAGGGCAAAAAAATAAGTTCCGGTAGAAACCAGCGCCGCAACCAAAACTAACTGCTTAAATGAGTAAGAATTTTCAGAGGAAAAGGGAAAAATAATATGTAAACACCTTTTAACCTTCAATCTTTAATTAGTCAACATCCTTCTTGCAAAGCAAGTTGGTAGTTAGTGCAGGCTTTTAGGTGTTATTTATGTGTTTGCATAACCCCCAATAGTTAAATAAGGTTCTTAGTGCCAAGTTCCAATCAGTAATATTGAGTGGCTTTTGAAAGAACCCCTGGACACTTAAAGCATGTGCGTGACGAACAGACACGTTGGAGGAGTTGGTGGATATAAAGACAAAAGGGATACCTTTTGCACTGAGGTAGGAGTCATCTTGAATTTGCTTTTTTAGCTCCAATCCATTCATCACTGGCATATTGATGTCCGAAATGATAATAAATGGCTGGTCTTCTGTTTCAGATAGGTATTCAAGGGCCTTTTGGCCATTCTCAAAAAAGATCAATTCATTTGTGATCCCTAGCTCCTTTATAGCCTCTGCATAAATTTCCCGGTCATCTTCATCATCTTCTACAATTACTATTGGTCCTTTCGTCATTTTGTTCATTTTTGCCTACGAATATTAAAAAAAGTGCCCTATTTCCCTACGCTCCACCAATCTCAATAACATTGTGCGGCCATTGCAACAGCCCTTACATCTGTGCCAAGGGAAACCATGACGTAAAGGTGAAGATTGCCTCCGTAAAGTTGCAGTAAAAATTTACACCTCCTCTCTTTACGCCCTTTCCGGAGGTGCCGGGGGATGCTGTTGAACCAGCCAAACAAAGGGAAGAAAAGAGGTAGTGGTGCTGGCGGGGCTTTAGGAGATCGAATAAAGAAATAAGTGTTCTCAAAGCGCCAGTCCTTACAGCCTTGGCACATTGCTTTGTGAAATGTTTTTAATTTTTTCGGCCATCCTTATCACTTCATCATAGTTGTTCCCTTTCTGAATGCAGCCATAAGCACCTGCAGCCACAAACTCCGACTGTTTTGCCGGAGAGATAAAAGTGCTTACTATGAGAACGGGAATTTGATTGTAGTTTGGATTTTCCTTTAGCAACTTAAGGATCTGCAGTCCATCCATTCCAGGAATGGAACTGTCCAGGATAATTAACGATGGGTAAAGGTTAGGTTCAATTTTGCTTAAGTAGTCGAGGAGCATCTTGCCCCCTTTGAACTTCTTTACTTCTTGAGCAAAATGAAGGTCAAGAAAAGCCTCATCAATAATCGCACGATCGTCCTCATCATCTTCAACCATCAAAACAGAAAAGGGTAAGCCGTTGTCCATATAGGGAAAAGCATTACAAAAGCCATACCGATGCGAGGGGCAAAAAATAAGGCCCTGTGGAAACAGGGCCCGCAACCAAAACTAACTGCTTACGGGTATAAGCAGATTCAAAGATGGTAGTATTACTTGACATGCCGGGTAGTAGTTGTACTACAAAGCGTGATTTGAACTAAAGAGAAAGTAAATCCTGGCAAGGGCCGGCATTATTTTTATATTTTCAGCCATCATGCTGCTGCCATATACTTTTACACTCCGCGAAGGAAAGGATCAGGTACAAGTCTCCTGGTTAACCAATCACATCTATGAGTTCAACATCCTAAGTGAAAATGGATGTGCTGAGCAGTTTCTTTACGATTTAAGTGCACCTATATCAGAGAAAGAGTGCATTTCCCAGCAATCACATATCCGGTCCGTTGCAGTCGCCCACTTTATCCAAGGCTGGTTGGATCGGTAGGTTAGGTGCTGAAATAATTGTTACCATCTGGAAGCAGGTAAATGCTAGTAGGCATCTTCCATCACCTTCTACCCTTCATTGTTCCCCAAAGTACCAAGCCTAGCAATGCTAGCTCAAACCAGTAACTACAAACTGTATTAACAGATTCCGGGACAAAAAGAAGTAAATACATCTTTTATTAACTCCTTTTTTTTCTGATCGCAATTAGGCCTTATTACAAGTTTAGCTTTGAGTTTTTCTTCAACAACATGTTCGTAGTGAAATGGTGCTTTGGAAATCAAAACAGCAGGTGTATAACAATGTATTGGATGCCTTCTTATTTCTTCCAAAGCTTCTATCCCTGTTTTGGATGGCATAACAACATCCATAATAATAAGGCATGGAACTTCATGTTGATCCTCACCCGTGGAAAAGTACTTTACAGCATCAGTTCCGTCCGAAACAGCTATCACTTTAATGGTTGGATATACTTTTTGCAAATGGTTTTGGAAGCATTGAATATTTGCCTCATCTCTACTAGCATAAAAAACAACACACCTAGGACCTTCTCCCCTCATGATTATAGCTATATGAACTTGACTAAAATAAAATAGGTGGATATTTCAAGCATCATAGGCTGAGTGCCAATTCATTCGAGCCTAAACTTAAAAACCCTTTGGCGGCGCAAATATAGTAGGATTTTAAATAATGCGTACTTGATACACATTTAATTTGAAAGGATAGGTATTTTTCCCTAATCGTACAACTTATGTACATTAAATGGAACTAGCTTTTGCGCTTTTACGTTGGCTTTTAGATTGTTTTTTCCTGTGTCATGCTCCCTCCTCCGGCCTTACAACATGTTTTACATACCCTTTTTCATTTGCTTGCCCCCATTGTCGCTTGTAATTGACCTGCATTTTAGCATCGATGGCCGCAACTACATCCTCATACTCCAGCCCACACTTATTGCAGACCGCAAACAGTAGGAGAAAACAGTCAGCTATTTCATCGTAACTGTATTTGCCTTGCTCCACGTCGGTTTTAAGCTCTTTCACCTCCTCTTCAAGGTGATTGATGCAGGACAGAGGTGTGGCCTTTGTAAAGACTCGATCTTGCCACTTTGTGATTGTTTCAAATTGATTCTTGTTCATACTACGCTGCTGTTTTAGTTTGATTTGTTATCCACACACACTCACAGCCCTATTGTTTTTGTTCGTCAGGAGGGCTGTGAAATAGTAATCTTTAGTTGAAAAATGTTTGGCTGTAATGTTGCAGCCGATGAATATGGATGATGTTCAACTTGTATTTCCCGATTTAAGCAGTATTATCCGCTTCCTTTTAATTGAGAGAATCAGCGGAACTGAAGTATTATCCCGTGAATGCACCATAACAGGAGATTTTACGGATGATCAAATCTTTCAGGCTTGTTCCAAGTACGGTGCACAAGTTGTTTTCTCTTACGTCCCCATTCAGGAGGACTCAGGTGAATTTTGGATGACTATATAGAATAAACTCAGCCTATGCTGCTGTTTTGAGTTTATTAAGTGGTTTATTGGCCAGGTACCGATCGATATAAGGCTGCGGGTCCACTCCCACCGGCACCTCAATCCAGGTGCGTCCATCTGCCTTCACCCTCCGGAACTTGGACGGATCCCGCTGGAGGGTAGCCAGCTTTACCGGCGCTTTCTTCCGGCTTGCTTGCTGTGATGCCGCAGCCTGGCGCACCTTGATCTTCAGTTCCCGCTCCGCTATCCGCTTCTGGTCCCGTTCATCCTTCCGCTTTTGCAGTTCGGCAGGACTCAGCTTTTTGTAATCCGAGGGGTACTGCTTACGCGGGCCGGCGGGTTTGGGTTTAGGGGGCTTCTTGTTTGGCCTGGGTGGATGCGGCTTACTGATGCCTAATGCTTTGAACCGGTCCCGCACCCATGTTTTGCCCATGCCTATCGCTTTTGCAATCTGGATGGAGGTCATAGTGCCCATATTGGCAATAAGGAAAGCGTCATGGGTGGTGTTGGCATCCTTGCCGATAAAGAAGTAAATGCCATGGGTGCGGGCAACCCGGTTCATGTGGTAAGCAGTTATGCCCAAGTCCTTTGCCAAAGCATTTCGGGTAGCCAATGTCTTTGCTGAAGAATACTCTTTCAGTATCCGCTGCAGTCGCTCCTCCCGCTCCTTGAAGTGCCACTTGGTTTTTACCAGCCGCTTTAAGCCCATTTGGCGTACATCATCACGGAGGGTGCTGTAGGAAATGCCAAGGCTTGCTGCAAGGCCTCTGCGGTCAGGGCAGGTGGGATACAGCTTGCGCACCTTATCCTGGCGCTTCTGCTTCTCTGTCTTGTGTTTGCCTTTAGGCTTACGGGCAGTCACCTTTCGGCCAGCCCTGCAGGCCTGGTAAATACCCAGGCGCCTAGCTTCCAGTTCCAGTTTATACAGGCTTATGCCTAAAGATTTTGCCAGTTTCTTTTTGTCCTGGCAGCCAGGGTAGCGTTTGCTAATCTTTTTGCTTATGGATGGTGGTAGCTGCATTTGACTTCTTGGCTTTTAAGTGATCGTACATCTGTTTGTACCGGTTCCGCTCGTGCAGCAACTGCTCTATGCGCTTATCCTTGTCTTTGAGCAACTGCTGCAGGCGTTGGAGGTTGAGTAGTTTGTCAGGCTGCATCAGGTTTCTTTGATGATGATTCCGTACACCTCGCGCATCAGTTTGCGCTTCTTGATGTACTCCTTGGTTTTGTAGCCCTTACAGTCTTCCACCACCAGCTGGCCCGTCATTCCATCGCGGTACCGGAAATCAGCGATGTACTTGAGCGAATGGGTGCCGCCGGGGTTGAGTTCATAAGGCACCTGCAACTCCAGCTCAGTAACCAGTCCGGCCCTTTCCAGCATCTTCAGCTCCAGGTACCGGCCACCTTCCTTGGTGCTGTCGAACGTAATGCCGTCGATTACCACCTTTTTGGCCCCGTACTTCGACTTTCGCTGCTCTTTGGGTGCATCGCCCCACAGATGCTGGTTAAGTGCCGCGCAAGGGGTGTTTTTGAGGTCGTCAAGGGTAAATGCTTTGCCTTTCATCTTCGCTTCTTGTACCGGATCACCCGGCAGGGGTCTTTATCAATTTGTTCCAAATACATCAGTGCCCAGTTTAGTTCACACTCCCACTTCGGCACCTCTTGCGGTTGCTCCTTTGCCCTCCGCTCCACCTGCCCCAGGTCGTAGCGCTTGTTCAGGTAAGGGATCAGCACCTGCTGAATAAGGGTCAGGTTCATGCTCTTACCCCAGTCCTTGATCTCACCGGTGGCGCCATAGTGGCGGAAGGCATACTCTACCTC
This sequence comes from Cnuella takakiae, assembly GCF_001953305.1. Classification (GTDB taxonomy): domain Bacteria; phylum Bacteroidota; class Bacteroidia; order Chitinophagales; family Chitinophagaceae; genus Flavisolibacter; species Flavisolibacter takakiae. Next base: position 2,688,104 of record NZ_MTFE01000010.1, on the reverse strand, counting down.
GTCTGCGTTCATTTCCGGGTAGTCTTCCAGTAGCAGCTGCATAAACTGGTCGGTGAGCACAGTCATGAGGTCTTCATTATCCGGAATAGGCCAGCCGGTAATGACATGGATTTTGATCAGCAACAACTCGCAGGTTGTGTACATATCCGCTTTGCCCAGGTGCCTGAACTGAGGCTTAGCGTATTTCTTCACCAGCATCTTTTGCTCATGCTCCGGAAGCTGCTCCAAGTTGCTCCCGTACCATGCTGGCAAGCCGGGCTGCACCTGCTGAATTTCCTTTTGCAGCCCCACCGCCTGAGGCAGTAGGCTGCCGATTGTTTGCATTGCCATTGTCTGTTTTTTTGAGTTCAAACAGGCCCTTCCAGCCCTGTGCTATACTTTGATCGATGATGCGGATGGCTTTTGCTTCATCGTTTCCGCTAAGGTGTACCAGGTGGGAAATGGCCTGTTGTTCGCTTTCGCCCTTGTGGGTAAACCGGTGTTGCGCTTTTTTGTATCCGATCCAACGGGACCAGTGACTATCAAAAGCCGGGGAGAACGGGTGCTGCAATTCGCGGCGCGGGGTGCCCTGGGGCTGTTGGCTGTTTTTTTCGGTTTGTAGAGGAATGGTTTTATCATCACCGGAAGTCCCCGGCGGCGTAGCCGGCGCTGTTGTTTCTTCCTTTAATCCATTATCCATTATTCCATTATCCATTAATCCTTTCCTGTCGTCCAAGGTGCTTCCAGAGTGCTTCCTTAGTGCTTCCACAGTGCTTCCAGAATTTTCCACACCATTTTCTTGCTGATATTCAGGCAATTCGGATTCGGTCTTTGCTTCAGTGCCGCTTATTCGCTGATGTTTTGTGAATTTGTGGACTTGTATCACTTTCAGGTCGCCAACTTCATATCTCATAATGAAGCCTGCACTTTGAAGCCGTGATAGCTGTTGTTCCACTTCCACGTTGTCAAAAGGGAATAGTTCTGCCTTGATGCGTTTGGGCCGGTCTTCCAATCTTCCTTCCCTATCAGCCAGGCACCACAACCCAATAAAGAGCAGCCGGGCAACCATTGGCAGTTCGGCCAGGTCCTCGTTTTTAAAAAAGGTGGGTTTTATAGTTCGTATACGTGCCATGGGTTCGGTGGTGGGTTTACTTCTGGTTAAACAGGTTGAGCAGTTCGTCTACAATCTCCTCCTGCACTTCGTCCTGCGCACCAGTCACTGCCCTAGCTATGGAACGCTTCTTAAGAATCAGCTCATAGCAGTACTGGTCGATGGTGTTTTGCCCCAGCAGGTACTTCGCTGTCACGCTGTTTACCTGGCCAATGCGGTGGGTTCGGTCTTCGCACTGCTCGCAGTCAGCGTCTGTCCATGGAAACTCGATAAACAGCACATTGGAGGAGGCGGTAAGGGTAAGGCCCACACCTGCAGCTTTGATGGAGCAGATGATCACTTGCGTTTTCGGGTCCTTCTGGAACTTCTGCACACTGGTGTCCTTGTCCTCAGGTGTCATGCCGCCACGGATCATTACCGCTGCGGGGTATAGCTTCTTGAGTTCATCACCGACCTCGCGCAGGGAACAGAACACAACTACCTTTTCCCCACCTTCAACGATCTCATCGATCTGCTCCTGAGCGGCTTCCATCTTTCCCCGGGCAGATATCTGCTTCAGGATACCCATCTTCACCATCACCTCTCCTTTTAGCTTCCGCATCACTTCTGCATCATCGCAGCCCTTTACGCTTTTGAGGTAGGTAACAAAGTCGTTCTGAGCCTTCTGGTACTCGGAGCGGTTGGAGACTTCGCAGAGCACCACCTGGCGCATTTTGGCCGGCAGGTCCTTTAGCACCTCCGTTTTCTCGCGGCGGTAGAAGCAGTATTTGTTGAGCAGGTAGTTCAGCTCCTTGGTGTTGATGGAGCCCTGACCGGTACCACCACCGCAGTAGCGGGCAATAAAGCGCTTGTACCCGCTGGCATCCTTTCCGGAGTGATCAGGGATGTGCGATACAATATCACGCAGGCGGTTAATGATCACCAGCTGAGGGATCAGGTCTTTGGGTTTGTTTACCACCGGGGTACCGGTAAGCTCAAACACATACTCCTTGCCCTTGGCAATACCAATTACAAACTTGGTCTGCTGGGTCTGGCCATCCTTGCACTTGTGGCTTTCGTCGATGGCAACCGACTTGAACAACTGCACCGTTTCACGGTAAGGGATCTGGTTGGCGCGAAAGCTGCCATCCTTTGGCTTTGTCCAGCCTGGCGCAACAAAGAACTTCTTCAGGCTTTCGTAGTTCACAATGAACACATCACACATGCCGGTGCGCCAGTACTGGTGCCATGTGTTGCGGATGCTGTCGGTAAGCACCATGGCTTTTCGGCCGGCAACATCTTTCCACTCCTTTTCCCAGTTAAGCTTCAGGGATGCGGGACAGATGATCAGGCAGGGAAATGCATTAAGGCTTACGATGGACGCAATAAGCTGGGTGGTTTTGCCAAGGCCAGGTTGGTCGCCGATGATGGTGCGTTTGTTTAGCCGGTTGTAGGCAACCCCTTTCAGTTGGTAGGGAAACAGGGTGCGGGGCAGGTCGAGTTCTACATCCAGTTCCGGCATGGTCGGAATGGTGTCGAAGCTCTCCGGGAGGTTGGCAACGATCTGCCCCTCTTCATCCACGCAGTATTTGGAGCGGAGGGCTTCCACATCACGCTCGCGGAACTTGGGTACCCACCATACCTTTTTCACACCCAGAAACTTGGCACCCGGGATGGCGCGCACCTCGTCCACCTTCCTGCGGTCGAAAGGGAAGGCAATCTCAAATCCGCTATGGTTTTCTGTAATGGTCATTTGATCCTGTTCTGTGGGTTGGGAAATTGCCGGCCGGTGAATGGCCACGCGGCCGGCGGTTAATTACCTGTCTGCCTCGGCATAATCATCTTCACCGGCAAACAACTCCTGCTGCACCGGCGGGGCCTGCTTACCCTGCATGTACTCTTCCACCTCACCCACCAAGTCAATGAGTGCGATGTTGAGTTCATGGGCAAAGGGATAGCTGCTGTCCAGGTGCGTCTTGGGTGTTTCCAGCTTCACGAAGTCGCCGGTGGTGAGCTGCTTCTCTCCTACCAGAATCACCGACTGGTTGTCGCTGTCACCTTCCAGGCGGAAGGAGTTCACGGTGAACATGGACACTTTGTGCTCAATGCTGCCGGTCGCATGCACATCTTCATCGTAAGGCAGCAGGTCGTCCATGTTGGAGATGGCATCTGCAGGGATCTCTTCGCAGATCACAGCGAGGTGTGCATCCAGCTTGCGAAAGGCGGCTTTCAGGTCATCGTGCACGGGCACCTGCGACTTGGTGGATACGGTGTTTACGGTACCGGGCGCCAGCTTGTGATTGTAGCTGTAGTTACAGAACAGGTCCTTAAGGGTGGCGCCTCGCACCTCGATTGCTTTGGCCTTCATGTTCTCGGCTGCCTTATCCAGCAGCTCTGGAGTGATGTTGATTGTTTTTGTACGTCCCATAGTTGGTTTATTGAAAAAGGTTTGATTGTATAGTGTCTTGAGGCGTGGGATACTTCCGGATATTGAGAGTGTACAGGTGCTCAGGGTCATTGTAGGGTCCTATCCTGGTTTCATCCAACTTCACCAGATGGCCTTCATTCATCAGGTCGGTCATTGCCCTGCGGATGGAGGTAATTGGCCAGGTCTTGCCTGCTTTGGTAAAGGAGCGGTGCACTTGGCTTGCGGCATACTTCTGTCCGCGCTTTGCAAGGAAGATCAGCAGCACCGCATCTTTCTGCTTACTGGCCCGCTGTACCCGGGCCATCAGTTCCTGTGCACTCAGGTTTGTCGTGTTGTGGTAGGTCGTTTCTTTCATCACTTTTCTCTCTCACTTTGAAAATGGCTACAACACCGTAGCCTATCGCTTTGTCCATCGAGCTGCAGAAGGTCTTTACATCCAGATCCTCAATCAGCGGAGGACTTAGGGTACCATCCCGGTACTGGCAATAGGTTGTCATGCTATTTGATGCTTACGGTGAAGTAATCAGTAGTGGTAAATGCTGCCGGGTAGATCAGCTCACCAGACTCAGGATCAGCCATCGGCTTGGTGAGGTTTTGCAGGAACTTCTGCCGGGCCTTCAGCTTGCCGTCCGCTTCCTTGGCAGTTGCTTCCAGGCTGGCTAGTTCACTATCACTGCACTGGTCGTAGGTGTAGGACTTGCGGCTGCTGAAGCTGATCTCGGCACCATGCCACATGATCTTCTTCTGACCATGCTTGGCGTATTCATCCTCCAGGTGGCGCTTTACCTCAGGATCCTTAAACACCTGCTCCAATACCATGTCCATCAGCTTTTTGCGGCGAAGGGCTTCGCGGAAGTCCACTTGGCCTTCAAGGATTTGGTTTTTGCAGTCAGCGATATAAATTTCAAGGTGCTCCTTGTTGATGGGCAGAAGGTTGAAGCCAGAGCTTTCCACAAGTGCACGTTCTGCTTCCATCAACGCGACATAACTTTCCTTTTCAGCATCCTGTTCAACCAAGTGCTCCTCTCCATCCAAAAAGGCGTCAGTGGCATCCATTACAATATCCTGATGAGATGGCTGGGTGTTGGGCCGACCGGCGAGTTCTTGCGTTGTGGCCTTTTTGTGTTTGGCGTGGTACATAATTGTAGTTGGTTTGATTGATTAAAAAGGATTGTTACTGAAGTGGAAGGCTTAGCCGGCCGTGGTAGCAGCTGGTGCGGTAGAAAAGGTTTTACGCTGCTTACTTGCAGCCTCGCGGAAGCGCACATCGGTCTTTATGTAGTCGGGCAGAACACTACCGAAATCTGCAAGCTCCTCATTGTTCTTGCAGTTGGCAAGGTTGGCAATTGCTTGGTGCAGGGCTGCAACAGGATCCTCTCCGCTTTCGCTCCACTCAACGATTATTTTGCCTGTATCTTCCGAAGGCACGAAGGCGGGCTTGCCCATAAACAGGCCGGTACGGTCTTTTGATGCCGTGGCATTGTGCCGCATATCCAGTTCAAGGTTCACCGTCAGCTCATATTCAAACCCCTCTCTGGTGATTTCTTTGAGCCCACCTTTTTCTACTTTGATTTTGCCGCTGCTGTCCTTTGTCATTTCATAGTCCTGCTTACGGCGTACAGTGGTGATCATGTGGCAAGGGCTCTGAACAATTGCTTCAATAAAGGCCTGGTGGCGGGGTGTAACCTTTGCCCAGTCCTGGTATTTACCTCCAAAACTTTCAACGATTTCAAGGCAACCACCTTTGCCATCCCACTCGTGGGTTATAGAGTCAACAATGATTACCTCCATTCCTGCCTTTTCGCAAGTGTGTATGGCATCAATGTATTTTTCAGGAGAGAAAGGCGCCTCCAGCGGCAGCACATTGAAGTCACCTAAGTGGGCGTACAGGTCAGCGCTGTTGTTTTCACTGTCTACGATGGCAACCTTTGACCAGTCGCCGCAAATGCCGTAGGCAATAAGAAGGGCACTGTAGGTTTTGCCGCCTCCGGATACAGCGGAGAGGCCGAGGCGAATCTTTGCTTTTTTGCGGGTTGCTTTTCTGAGTTGCATGGTTGGTTATTGATGGTTATAGAATGAAGAGAGAAAGAAGTAAAGGGCTATAGCGAGGCCTACCAAAGCACAAATCACAACCGCGATCACAAACCGCTTGAACCTGCGGAACTCCCGGGCCTCTTCAGGGTAAGCATCCGGTTGTACTGGTGGATGGCCGCAATCGGGACAGATGATATTAGCGGGCTCGTCATGGCAAATGGGACAACGGCTTAAGGTGATCATGGCTTAGGTTATGAAAAGCGGCAAAAGCGGAGGTTAAAGAAGGGCCTCGATAAGACTAAAGAGGCCGGCATTTCAACGATTGCTTGCCAAATGAAAAGAGGTAATTAAACCGGCTGGCTTGCTGATGAACCCGACAACTTGCATGAACTCAAAAAAGGAAGTCACATTTGTGTTGTTTGCCAGCCGGTTTGTACCGGCAGTTTTATTTCCACGGTACCACTAGAATTTGCACAGGGGGCTGGGGTCGAACCAGCACGATAGGTTGTGTGTCACATATGCTTCCACCTATCTCACATCATTAGCGTCTACCAATTCCGCCACCCCTGTGTAATTGAAAGAACTGTTTGGTTAAGCTGCCCGGCCATGAATAACCGGGCTTTCATTCTTAACCTAATTGGCAACCAAAACCAACTTTTTCAATGCTTGCACTGCCTGCTCTCCCACCGATGCTTCCAGCGCCTTTGCATTGCCGTGCATGATCTGTTCACGTAGTTCAGTTAGTAGCTTCCTGTGCCTGGTCGCACAACTCCCTGAAGCTGACCGGTGGATATAACCCGCCAGCATGCCCTTCCCTTTTGACCCTGATCTCAGCAGGCTTATACAGTTTCTTTCGTCCTGACTTAGGATCGTGGCACTTGCGTTTAGGCCAGAAGGTTGGCAGGTCGAGCGCTCCCCACCGATAGAACAGGAGGGCGCATACTGCGATTCCAATGAGTTCTTTGTACATATGGCTTTGCTTTTAGGTGACATGAGGAGGATGGTGTTTTTAGTTGGCTATTGTCTATACGGCGTGTGCTTCGTGTTGCTTCATGAACGCACCAAAGGCGGCTTCACAGCGGTTGTAGATGGCCTCGATCACCTGATCAAACCGGTCGTCTGTCGGCTGGAGAATGTTCTCTTCCCCGCCTACCAGGTATAGTGTCAGCTCGTGCTTGTAGTTAACCTGGATGGCTTCGATCTCCAGCGGTGGGTGGAAGTCGGTGAGGCGAACGGTAACCGGCTGGTGGAACTGGAGCGGACTGCTTCCTTTGATGGCCAGCACGGTGCAGATGATGGTTTGGAGCTTAGGCATGGCGTACCTCCCTTTTCGGCTCCAGGCTGTGCTGGTTGGCGTAGTCGTTACGTACAATCACATCAAGCCTGGCGCAGATGTATTCAATGTGGGAAACAATAGACCTTTCAGAACGTGATGAGGTAGTGGTAAGGGCTACGCTATCCTCAAATATTACCGGGCTGGTTTCATCGGTCTTGTAAACCTTTACACCAATGCCAGCTTCGCTTCCTGAAAAATCAAGGTTGGCGGTGTGGGTGCTTTCGTTGTTTACCTCCATGACGCTGGTAAGCAGGTCTTGACAGGTAAGCATAACAAGATCAGGTATCTGGTTCATGGCAAGGGGTTAAGCGTTTTTAACAAGGGTTGCGCATGTGAGGACAACATGGCTGTGCAGGTTACGTATGTCAGCCGGGAAGGTGCAATCGGAAGGCTCCAGTGTATGCCATTTCTCGTTAACGTCCTGCACTTTAATATCCCCCCTGTCAACGATTTCGATGGCAAAAGCAAAGATTTGATTGCCGCCAAGCATCAAGGAAATTGGGTAAGGGAAGGCCATGTACTCTTCCCTACTATACCACCGCACTTGGTCCCGGATTTCACCAGCCAATTGCTCGGTTTCGGGAAACTGTTGTGGCTGTGGCTTGAAAGCTGGTGTTTCCAGTTCAATCAGGTTTGCGAAGTGCCTACGGGCGGCATCTTCCACATCAACCCGCATCCCACTCCAGTCTAGCATCGGCATGATGTTGCAGCAGGCCAGGTAGGCAATGGATATATCAACCTGGTAGCGGGCTTCCGGATCAAGGGGTGATACCTCCGGAGCAAACTTGCCGGTGCAGTGCACATCCAGAATGCCGTGGGTGATGGTTACCCGCTTAAGGTCAGAGACTGTAGATTCGTTCATGAGGAAGTCGAAGCGGAATGTGCGTTCGATATTTTTGTTTACTTTTGACATAAGGTGATTTATTTGGATTTATAGGAAGCCGGTGTTACTAGCGCCGGCTTTTTTTTATGTCTATCCTTTTACGAACTGCTGGATCAGGTCCCGCAGTTGTTGCGCGGCACTGGTGCCGTTCTTCTTGCACTTGCGGTTGAACTTGTCCCGCAGGGAAGGCGACAGCTCTGCCGTCACCTTTGCTTTACTTACTTTGATTTCTGAGGCCATATTATTGAGGGTTTTTGAGTGACTTTTTACGTAATCCATCGCGGAGCTTCTGTTTGTCCAGGGCTGTAAGGACATTCCCCGAAGGGAGAGCCGGTTCGTGGAGACGATCCAGCGTCTGTTCTATCCTTGTAGCATTGTCCAGGAGGCTTTTTGCAGAGGCCTTCATGATCCTCACTTCCTCCCGTAATCTGTTTAGCTCTTTGTCGGTAGCCATGGCGGTATGCGTTAATAGGTTGGGTAACTAACATCCCTGCGTCCGGTCCGCTGGCCGCGGATGGACCTTGCGTTCTTGGCACCGGTCCGGCTGCGGAGATCAGTCTTTATCAGGTCAGCTCCTACGAAATAGCCGGTTACAACAAGGGTCAGTACGCCGGCGATAATTCTTTTTTCAAGGCTCTCGAGTGCATCGAGGTTCTGGTTAAGGTTGGTTTGTGGTCGCATGGTTATGGTTGGGGTTGATTTAACAGCTTGTAGGTGTTTTGGCCAATTAGCAAGCCTTTAAGAAAATCGGCTAAGCGTGGGTGTTAGGTTTGTTGCTGTTAAGCAGCTAATGCTTTCTCCTTTTCAAGGATCTGCTTGGTAGTCAATCCAGTCTCCTCTCGAATAATCTTCAATGCAGTAGCTGTTGTGAGCATAATGTCATTTTCTTGGACATACCTATTGATGGTATATTCTGATCTGTCAAGCTCCAACTGAAGGCGAGCACGCACCCTCTTGTTGTTCCGAATGGCGCCTAGGGCGAGTTGGGTGAGTTTCATATATTTGATTTGCTCTAGCATTTTTGCTACACCAAAGATACGCAACAAAACTGCATATACGCAAGATATTATGCAATTATCCTGCATAATATCTCTGCAACAATGTTGCATAAACATGTTTAGAATGCAAAACCACCTAACTGAGTTATTGAAAACCAAAAGGTTAGAGAAAAGACTTTCACAAGAGGACGTTGCAAAAGCAATAGGAAAAAGTTTGCGGACTTATCAGTATTACGAAGAAGGGGAATCAATGCCTAAGCAGGAAACATTGCAAAAACTTGCGGACTTATTAGGGTTCACTCGTGCTGATATCTATAAAGACGCAGAAAAATTGCATAACAGTCAACCTAAGCCCAATAGCGACAATGATTTATTAAAGGCACTCCTTTCAATGACAGAGAGCATGGAGCGATTAACTCAAAGTAGACTAATAGATAGCAATACAATGAGCAGATTAGTGTCTATGCTGGAAATGAAAATGGGAGTTAGTGCACCTGCAAATAACATGGGCCTTCATCCAGCTACTTCCGCTGGTGGTATATGGGAGGATGCATTGGAAAATGCCTCCAAGAAGGAGGCATCAAAACGCTAGGCTTTAGCAGTAAATCTTAGCAGCAATTTGATTTGATCTGGTATTGGTGTTTTGCCTTGCGGCTTTTCATCAAACCTAGGGCAAAAGCTGGATGCTTGAATTTGAATAGGGCACCGTCCATCATTGGCATACAAGCACAAAGGGCAAGTTTTTAGGGTATCGGTCATGTTCATCGGGCAGTCGGCTTATTGGTTGTGTACTAATTTGTTTAGCAATCTAAGCGAATTTCTACGCAAAGCTCAACAGTAAAAACCACATTAACCTTAATTAAGAAAGTACTTAGTAAAAACCCTTAGCAGAATGTAAATAGGTGGTAGAGTGAAAGGGAAAACTATAAAACCAAGATCAATTTATAGCCATTATGCAGAGACCAATTCTAGCTATTGCTGAAGACTTCAGCAAGTATGAGATGCTTGTATATGATCTAAAAAAGATTTTTCAGCAAACCATAAGGTTTAGCCAAGACAAGCCTACAAGAAAAAAAGACATGTTGTGGTATGAAAACCTATTGGAGCACTCTTCAATAAAAGACCAAGTGTTTTTCATGGCTGAGCAAAAGAAGGTTGACCAGAACTTTTACAAATTTCAGCTAAGGTGTCCATCGTACTGTGAAAAACCAATTTTTCGTTTTGATTCAGATGGGTCTGCACATCAGAATAAATCTGAAAAACTGAAACTTCAATCTGTACCTACTCCACATTTTAACAAGTTTAATAATAAAGGAGAAAGCATCGCATATCAAACCCCAGAGCTAGAAAATATAGACTACTCAGAACTTCAAAGGATTGGTGATTTTTTCGTTCTATTTTGTGAACAATGTCACCTCAGGTACATCGATGGTACTTTCCCTTTTATTGAATCAGGTGACACCAGGATTTTCCAACTACCTGTTCAAGCGGATGATCTGTTAGAAGGTATAAAGTTTCCAACATGAACCTATTAGAAGTTTTCACAGAAGTAAAGGAGTCGTTCTGCAGTTTGTGGAAGGCAAAGTACAGGGGTAACACTTTGGAAATAATAACTCATTATACATCACCAGATTCAAAATTCATCTCAGTTTTTATTACTGAAAGGGACGGTAAGTACATCGTCACTGACGGAGGCTGGTTGATGTCTGGGGAGTATTATGAAAGTTCTTTGCTTAAAACAAAGGAATTTGATCCTCTTCTATTTTATTATACATCTTTTTACAAATTAAGAAAAACTTCCAATGGAGTTAATGATTTGTATTTTTCATCGACTAGTGAAATAGACATGGTTCCAAACAAGGTTCATGACCTTGCTCAATTTATTTCTCAATCCCTATATACGTTCCATTCTCTATATGAAATAGATCAAGCAAAAGATGTTCAACAAAGAGAGAAATTTTTGGGGGGTGTAAATAACTTTTTAGAGAGGATATACTTGCGAAAGGATGATACAAAATTGCAGTTTGGTAAGAGCTTGGGCCCTAAATATGAAAGTGTGAGGTTCAATGCAATTGCAACGGAGGCTGATTCCAAAATTGTCCTGGTTAAATACATAACAGGTGTTACGCCAGATTATTATAGGAGAAGCCTGACCAATGCTACAGTTGATTTTGATATTGCAACCGGCTCGGATCTAAACTCTTTTATAAAAAACAAAGTGGCGATCATTGATGATCAAGTTTCTGGTTTTCAGGTTAAGAAAATTTTACCTTATGTCAGGCAATTGGAAAAGTCACTTGATCATGAAGTTTCTAGGTGGTCGAATAAGGGGGAAATAATCGACATGTTTACCTAATGTATTCTAAGTCAATTTTTTGTAGAATCCAGCGATTGATTTCAAAAAATCTTTTGATCCCAATCAGGCCCCCTACTAGCCTTGGTTCTTTCTGTTGGCTTTAAAGCATTTTCATTGAAGAAGGTGCTAGGTTAAACCCTTAGCCGATTTCAAATAGGTGGCAGGGTAAGAAGGGTAATGGTAAATAATTCACAATGGAACAAGTTAAAGGAATACAGTTCGGAAAGGATGAATATGAACAGTTTCAATTCATATTCGATGGCATGTATAAGGAGATCAGGGAAGGCAAAGACCTGCTCCAAAAGCTAAACGAAGTGGAGGAAGGAATCAGAAACCTGAATACCTATATAGATCGGGAGGATGGTCTCACCAACTTTTGGCTGGAGGATGTGAGAGGTGACTTGTTGTATTTGAAGCAATTAATATTTGAACAGATGGAAACTATTGCCAGTTAATAGGTGGTAAAAAACAAGCACTTCTTATGAACCAGTACACAAGACTTGAGTTTGGACTACAGGATTACGAGAAGTTTCAAGAGGTTTATACCCTTTTGTATCATAAGATTTATACAGGCGAAAACCTTGAAGCACTTGTAAGTGAGATTGAGATAGGGATCATAAATCTGAACGATCAGAAGGAACAAGCAGGCGGTCAAACTAATGCCTGGATTGAGGGGGTTAAAGAGGATCTGGTTTATTTGAAGCGACTAGTTCATGAGCGAATTGAGTATTTGAACAAGAAGCAGCAGGTAGAGTAAAAGGGCAACTTAATAAAACCAAAACCATAAATGAGCCAAAACGAACAAACCGAGTTTGGAGAAAAGGACTGGAAAAATGCTCAAAACGTCTATGCCTCCCTATACAATGACATTCTGGCGAACAAAAATTTAGACAAACACCTAGAAGATGTAGAGCAGGCAATAAAGGAACTGAATACAATTATTGCAAAGGAAGGCGGAGCACCTACCCCCCGGTTGGACGAGATGAAGAATGATCTTTATTTTCTGAAGTTCCAGATCCTTGAACGGCAATAATAGCTCGTGCATTAAGAGAGGGCTTCCCTGAAAGCGCCGCTTCAGTAACTCCTTTTATAGCCTTGGCAAGAGTTCTGGGTTTTATAGTGGCCTTACCTGCAGTATTATCATGCTTTTCCATAACCCTAATTTATCAAAAAAAACAATTATCCATAAAGCAAGCTAATGGGAAAATACCTGAATGATGGCAAAACAAGCCCAGCCGTAGCATCACAAAAATCATCACAAAAGTGCAGCGCGGAGCTGCCGAAAAAATAAAGCTGATCTATTCAAAGCCGCTACAGGAGCGGGTTTCAGAAATTGAAAAATTCAGGTAACTGGATTGTGGTTCCGAAGGTCGCGGGTTCGAACCCCGTCATTCACCCCAAGAGGCCCCGCAAATTGCGGGGTTTTTTGTTGGGGGGGGTATCCCTTGAAAACCGCTGCCAACTTACAATCTCCCAAATCTTCTCCGCTCCCGCTTCGGTTGCCGCGTCAATATAGTTTAAGTTTAGAGATTGATACTAACAATACGCAAGGTTTAGACCAAAGCAACACGCGCCTAATATAGCGGGAATAGCATAAGAAGAAATTCCATGTTTAAGATTCCTTATACTATTCCAAGGCTGCCAAACTTTGATTGGAGTGCAGGTAGGAAAATTCCATTTCGGATGCCGGGGAGCAACAAAAGCCTCTTCAATATACCGCTGGATGGAATAGCTGTAAGCCCCATGGCGGATGCACTAATCAGCTAAAAGGGACAATTGTGTTTGAATGTAGCTGGTGCAAACTAAAAGTTGGAACTTATCCTTCAGGCAAACGCTCCCTAAGCTTCCATTCCTCGATATCTACAAGGGCTGTGTATTTTCTTATTTGCGCTTCATCAAATCCATCTTCACGGTTCAACTCCTGGAGTATAGCCCGTTGCCTTTGTAACAGGTCGAGGTAGATTTGCCGGAAAGCATGCAGGTTATCTTCATCCACAACACCCTTCATTTTCCCGCTTGCAAACACATGGTCGAGGCTTACCCGCTCTAATAGGTTTTGGTAATGCGGGTTGACGCCCATTTCCGGCGTTTGCCGGCCTTTTAAAAATGCGAGACCCGCATCGGCGAGACGTTCCTGGATAATCAGTTCTGTTTCTGCTGCCGACTTGGTTGCAGGTGAAGCTTCCTCAGGTCGAACCTTGCGGATCAACCAGGGCAGGGTAAGCCCCTGGAAAACAAGCGTTACCAATATGACAATAAAGGTGATGAACAGGATCAGGTTGCGAAAGGGAAAGGGCGTGGTTTCATTGATGACAACAGGAATTAAAATGCTGCGGCCAATGAAACTACCCCACGCATGCCCGCCCATCCTGCAATAAGGGGCGATTTCCATCCGGGGTTTGGATCGGCAACGGTAATAAAGCGGCTTATAAAGCGGGTAAAAAGTGCAGCTCCAAACGTGCATAGCAAACGGCATACAATCAAAACCAATGATATTAGTAAGCCAAACCAGATTGCCTCTACTAAACTGGGGTTGCCCAACTGCCTTACGATGGTGGGGAGTTGCAGCCCGATCAATAAAAAGATCAGCCCATTCATGACAAAGACCAGGTTGGTCCAGACGTTTACCGCCTCAATGCGGCTCCTGTAGGATAGCATAGACTGTCTTTGGCTGGATAAAAACAACCCGCCACTTACAACGGCCAAAACACCGGAATAGTGAAAGTGCTCGGCTGCATAATACATACAGTAAGGAGCCACCAGCGAAAGCACGATCTCGATGCTGGTGGTTGTAGGTAACCAGCGGTGTATGGCATAAAATACAGCAGCCACCAAAAGCCCGATGATCGTTCCCAAAACTATTACCAGGGCAAAGCTGCCGGCAGCCTCGCCAAAATGAAATTGGCCGGTAATAACAGCAGCCATGGCAAACCGAAAGACGATCAGCGAAGAGGCGTCGTTGAGCAGGCTCTCTCCTTCTATAATGCTCAATAACGACCTGGGCACATCCACCTGGCGCATGATGGTGGTGGCAGAAACCGCATCGGGTGGCGAAACAATGCCACCCAACAGAAATCCCAACGCAAGGGTAAAGCCGGGTATGAGCGCACTGGATGCAAACGCAACCACGCAGGAGGTAATGATTACAATGGGAAAGGCAAAACTGGTGATCACCCGGCGCCATTTCCAAAACTCCTTCCACGACACCTGCCAGGCAGCTTCATAAAGTAAAGGTGGCAGGAAAATAAAAAACACCAGGTTAGGGTCGATGGTGATATGGGAAAACCAACTGAAAATGCTCAGCGCCAGTCCACCTACAACCAACACAATGGGGTATGCAATTCTCAGCCTGTTGGCCAGCATAACCAAGGCCAGGATATATAAAACAAGGAAGACAAACTGGATGAAGATGATCTGCATGCAAGGGTGATTCCACTAAAAATACCAAAAGCAGGGCATTCCATTATTGTTGGCTGTAGTGCACCTTTTCGAGCATGTCTATGGTGTTGGCAATACTTCCAGACAGCATTACAAGCAGTTTGATGTGGTATTGCTTTTAAAAATGTGGATTTAACCGCAATTTTTATCGCAATTAACTACGAAAAGTATGTGCGTTCCTGTCCATCCTTCAAGCCGTAGAACATTTGTTTCAACATAGCTGGAAAAATGGCTTTATAACTAAAAACTGCAAGCTTGATTTAAAACTTTTGCCTGTAACATGGGCGATACTTAACATTTTTTGGCGCACTATCACTGGCTCAACAAACCCAATTCTAAATCAGCCAGCTTACACAAGGGTCGGGCCATAAACCTTTATATTTACCAACCCTTAATCTTTAACTGATAACAGAACAGTGTTAGATCCTAAAATTTTCGAGGCCCGTCCGGGTATCAGCGCCGTTTTATTACCCGATGCACCTTTGTTTACCGTAATGGCCGTGAGTAACGATTTGGTTCGCTCAACCGGATTACCCCGGGAAGCATTAATCGGCCGCGGATTTTTTGAGCAGTTCCCCCAAAGCACCCTGGACCCGGAATTTACCGGTGAGCAAAACATCAGGGCTTCCCTGGAGTACATCCAACAACAAAAAGTACCCCATGGCCTTCCCCAGCAACGCTACGATGTTGCCAATGAAGATGGCAGTTTTACCGAAAAATACTGGCAGGTGTACAATGTGCCGGTACTGGGTAATGCAGGCGAACTGCTGTACATCATCCATACCGCCGAGGACATAACCGGGCAGGTCCAGGCCCGGAAAAAAGCACAAAAGCTGGAAGGCATTGAAAAAGCCTTTGGCCTTTTTATGCATGCACCCATGGTGGTAGGTATGGTAAACGGTGACAACTATGTGCTGGAGATGGCCAACGAAGAAGCTTTAAAGTTATGGGGCAAAGGGAAAGAGATCATTGGCAAGCCCATTTTACAAAGCTTGCCCGAACTGAAGGGCCAGGGCATCATCGAACTGTTCAACCAGGTGCGCACCACCGGGCAACCTTATATTGCACATGAGGTGCCCGTATCTTCCATGGCTAAAGAAAAAGAGGAGCTGCACTATTTCAACCTGGTGTACCAGCCTTACTTCACTAATGGCAGCACCAAAGCAACTGGAGTTTTTACCATTTCACACGATGTAACGGAGCAGGTGAAGGCCCGGCAAAAAGTCCAGGAAGCCAATAAGGAATTACAGTTTGTGACCGACACCCTGCCGCAGCTGGTGTGGGCGGCTGAAGCCAATGGGTATACCTATTTTTTCAACAAAGGCTGGCTCGAATTTACAGGCCTTCCGCTGGAAGCCGTGCAGGGTGATGGCTGGATGCAATCACTGCATCCAGACGACCTGGAACGTACACATGCGGTATGGAACCAAGCCCTTCAGACCGGCACCATCTATGAAATTGAATACCGCCTTAAACGGTTTGACGGCAAATACCGCTGGTTTCTTACAAGGGGCACACCGATGCAGGACGCACATGGCCGCATATTGAAATGGTATGGTTCCACCACCGATGTGCACGAGCAAATAAGGGCGGCCGAGGCCTTGCAGCAAAGCACCGAACGTTTTTACCTGGTGGCCAAAGCGACCCAGGACGTAATCTGGGATTGGAACCTGCGCACGGATGAAATTTGGTGGAACGAAGGTTTTAAAGAACTTTTTGGTTACCAGGCCGAGGAGATAGAACCCACCGTGGATTCCTGGTACAACCGCGTGCACACCGATGATAAGGAACGTATTGTGGGTGGCATTCACGAGGTAATTAGTAGTGGCGGAACCAACTGGTCGGCAGAATACCGGTTCCGGAAAAAAGATGGCAGCTATGCCCTTGTATTCGACAGGGGCTATATCATCCATGATAAGGACGGAAAGGCATCCCGGATGCTGGGTTCTATGCAGGACATTACTGAACGTAAAAAGGTGGAGGCAGACCTGCGCCTAGCGCATGAACGCATCGTCAATATCCTGGAAAGTACAGCCGATGCTTTTTATGCGCTGGACGAGCATTTCAACTTTACCTATGTCAATAAAAAAGCAGCCCAACTCTGGGGCAGCGACCGCGAGGCCCTGATTGGTAAACACTACTGGACCGAGTTTCCCAAAGCCGTAGGCAGCCAATCTTATCACATGCACTACCAGGCGCAAAAGGAAGGCAGACCCGTTCATTATGAAACCGTGTCGCCCCTGCTCGGTATCTGGATTGATACCAGCATATACCCGGGAACTGATGGCGGTTTATCCGTTTTCTTCCGCGATATCACCGAGCGGAAACAATGGCAGGAAGAGCTGGAAAAGAAAGTGGAAGAGCGCACACAGGCGCTTGCGGACGCCAATGAAGCCCTTCACAAAAGCAATGAAGAACTGGAACGTTCCAACAAAAACCTGGAGCAGTTTGCCTATGCCGCTTCCCACGACCTGAAGGAGCCCATGCGCAAGATCCAGATCTTTTCCGACCGGCTCAAAGGCCGGCTCGAAGGCAAGCTGGAGGAGGATGACAAACATTATTTCACCAGGATCATCAATGCTACCCACCGGATGAACACCCTTATAGACGACCTGTTGCTGTACTCGCATGTGAGCAGGGGTGCCGTGAAGGATAAAATGGTGGACCTGAACAAAAAAATTCAGCTGGTGCTGGAAGACCTGGAGGTAGAACTGGCAGAGAAAAAAGCCACCATCAAGGTAGCTGAATTACCCACCATCAAAGGACACCGGCAACAATTGCAGCAGCTTTTTCTGAACCTCATTGGCAATGCCCTTAAGTACAGCAACCCAGATATACCGCCCGTAATCAACATCACCTCAAAACAGGTAAAAGGTATAGACACCCCCTTGCACCTCAATGGCAAAAGAGGTGAAATGCTGTACCACCTGGTTGTAGTGCAGGACAATGGTATTGGTTTCGACCAGGAAGATGCAGAAAGAATCTTCAATGTATTTACGCGGCTGCATGGCAATGCCGAATACCGCGGCACGGGTGTTGGATTGTCCATTGCACAAAACGTTGTGCAAAACCATGGCGGTTATATCTGGGCTGAAAGTATACCGGGCAGAGGGGCAACTTTTTCCGTGCTGTTGCCCATTGAATAACCAGTATTGATAATAAAAGAACGGGTACATAGCACAACG
This sequence comes from Cnuella takakiae, assembly GCF_001953305.1. Classification (GTDB taxonomy): domain Bacteria; phylum Bacteroidota; class Bacteroidia; order Chitinophagales; family Chitinophagaceae; genus Flavisolibacter; species Flavisolibacter takakiae. The sequence goes on along the minus strand of NZ_MTFE01000010.1, from coordinate 2,670,377 downwards.
AATAGAGCGCATCCATGATGGATGCGCTCTATTCATTTGAATAACTGGGAAAGAAAGGGATGAGCAGGAGGTACAACCCTGATAAAAGCATTTCAGTTTTTGTAAAAAGGGATAGAGGATATCCCTTTCAGAATGCAAACCTGTTCCTGACTAATGAAACAAGGCTCAGGATTTGCATATAATGGTGCGACCCTGGAAATGCGCTGCATCGCTGGGCATTTCCCTTTTTATACACCCAAAAATCACCATACAAAATGAGAAGACTCCCCGTTTACCTCTTGCTCGATACTTCAGGATCAATGACCGGCGAGCCCATCGAAGCCGTAAAAAACGGCGTGCAGGTTATGATCAGCTCCCTGCGCCAGAACCCGCAGGCCATTGAGACCGCCTTCATCAGCGTGATCACCTTCGACAGCGATGCGCGCCAGCTGGTGCCGCTTACCGACCTGGCTTCTTTCCAGATGGTGGACATCAAGGCTACCGGCACCACCAGCCTGGGTGCTGCCCTGCGACTGGCAGCCACCAGCATCGACAACGAAGTGACCAAGACCACCGCAGAGCAGAAAGGCGACTGGAAGCCCCTTGTTTTTATCATGACCGATGGCATTCCCACCGACGACTGGCAAAGCGGACTGGAAGAATTTAAAAAGCGCAAAACGGCCTATACCGTTGCCTGTGCAGCCGGCAGCGGTGCCGATGCCAACCTGCTCAAGCAAATCACCGAAAACGTGGTAAGCCTCGATACCGCCGACAGCCAGAGCATCGCCAAGTTCTTTACCTGGGTAAGCGCATCCATTGGCGTTACCTCCACCAAGGTAGAAGATTCGGGCAAAGAGGTAACCGGTCTTGGCGAACTGCCGCCCCCTCCTTCCGAACTGAATGTAGTGGTATAACTGATACAGCTGCTCCATTCAAAAAGCATTCTACCAAAGAAACAGGAGCTTAAAACATAGCGGCAATGGAAGATATAATAGCGGTGGTGGACAGCCTTTTCCGTAACCGTGGCATTGCCATAACGGACGACAGAAAAGCGCTGTTCAACAGCTTCCTGGAAGCCGAAAGAAACCAGGCGCTTATTGATGTAATCATGCAAACAGGCAATTTGCTTATGGCCGGATGGAAACAGGAAGAACGGATTGCAGACCTGCAGCAGCAGCTCCTGCGTATCCCCAATGCAACGGTTGGTAAAGATTACACTGCTACCCTTGATTTTCAGAAACTGGGCTGGCAGGACATGGTGCAAACCGCTTTTTCGGGTCTGGAGGCAATAGGCCTTGCCTACGACCCGGCCACTGGGCAGATCAGCGGTACGCCTACCCAAAGTGGCGACATCCCGCTCCAGTTCCTGTACCGATTGGATACAGAAAAAGAGGATGCATCCCTCCATGCAAAAAGCCTTACCCTGACGGTTAATCCCGACCCCAAAAGCCTCTGGAAAAACCTGGAAAGTGATACACAGGATCCTTACTGGAAGGAGGATCATGTTACAAAGTTTGCCCCGCTGGGCGACCGCCACATTGTGGTATCATCCAAACGGGGACGCTCCCATGCAAATGTGGGTTCTTTCCGCGAAGATGATTTTGCTTTCGATAGCCTTGAAAATGGCTGGCAGATTGTGGTGGTAGCTGATGGCGCCGGCAGTGCAAAGTTGTCCCGGAAAGGTTCAGCCCTGGCATGCGCCTCGGTGGTGGAGTATTTCAAAGAAGAAGCGGCCAAAACCAGTATGGCAGGTTTTGACGCCGTGCTGCAACAATACCTGGCCCAACAGGAAGCCGCTACGGAAAAGGAGTTGAACAACTTTGTATACAACAACCTGGGCAAGGCTGCATTTACCACCCACAAAAAGCTGGAGGTCTTTGCCAAGGAAAGTGGCGCCACCCTGAAAGACCTCAGCGCCACCCTGATCTTTACCCTTTGGAAAAAATACGAAGCAGGGTATGCATTCCTTTCTTTTGGTGTTGGCGACTGCCCCATTGCAGTGCTGAACAGGGACGTGACAGAAGTGACACTGATGAACTGGCTCGACGTAGGCGAATTTGGCGGCGGCACCCGCTTTATCACCATGCCGGAGATCTTCCAGAACAAGCAGTTCGCCACCCGTTTTGGATTTAAGCTGATCGATGACTTTTCTTACCTGTTCCTGATGTCGGATGGTATTTACGATCCCAAGTTCGTAGTGGAAGCGGCACTGCCTAAGATCAGCAAGTGGCAGGAGTTCCTGGCCGACCTCGGGGGCAACAATGAAGCAGGCACCAAGGTAGACCTTAACCCGGACAACCCGGAAATAGCACAACAGCTATCGCAGTGGATGGATTTCTGGAGCCCGGGCAATCATGATGACCGCACACTGGCGATTGTGTTTTAACCGGTGCGCCACACCATCCCCTTATTTCCAGGCACCCAAATTTAAACGATAGAGCACCATGGTTGTGAACCAAGCAGGCAATTTTACAGGTAAACCCGGCTATCGCATCCGGACGGCGCCTTCCGTGGTGCACCCGGGCAAAACCTATCAATACGTTGATAATGGCGAACCCATGCGCGGCGGGATGAAGGACGTGTACTTTGGTCCAGACCGCTCCTACGTGGTTGCTTTTTACCGCGACAAACAGGATTATAATTCTCGGGAGCGGCTGCAAAAGATCGTGACCCAGTACTACGACAGTTTCTTCAACCGGGAGGGCGGCGATTATTTCAAGGAATTGTATTGCTGGCCCACCGATATGGTGGAGGAAGGTGGAAAGGTAGGCCTGGTGGTGCCTACCTATAACAAAGCTTTCTTTTTCCAGAAAGGCTATGCCACCAGCGAAGGCATCAAAGGAAAAGAAAAGCAGGGGCTTTGGTTTGCCTCGGGCAAGTTTCGCAACAAAGGTTTTTCACTCCGCCTGGATGAAAGTGAGCTGGGCAACTGGCTCAGTTATTTCCAGGTATGTGTCAAAATTGCAAGGGGCGTAAAAAGGCTCCATGCTGCGGGCCTGGCCCACTCCGACCTTTCCTATAAAAATGTGCTGGTGGACCCAGTGAGCCGCTCGGCCACCATCATCGATATCGATGGACTGGTAGTGCCCGGCCTGTACCCGCCCGATGTAATCGGTACCGCTGATTTTATTGCACCGGAAGTACTGTCCACCAAACACCTGGAACTGCGGGATCCTGCCCGTAAACACGCCAACCGCACGACCGACCTCCACGCCCTTGCGGTGATGATCTATATGTACCTGTTGTACCGCCACCCCCTAAAGGGCGGCAAGGTAAACTCGTTGGATACGGAGCAGGACGACCTCTTGTCGATGGGAGAAAAGGCATTGTTTATTGAAAATCCTACCGACCTTTCCAACCGGCCCAAGCTGGACCAGGTAAGCAAATGGGCCCTGCCTTGGGCCGATGTAAGCAAGCTGCCTTATACCCTCACCGGCCCTTACCTGAAAACATTGTTCGACCAGGCATTCATTACAGGTTTGCACAACCCCAACATGCGGCCCAACGCCGACAGCTGGGAGCAGGCCCTGCTCAAAACCACCGACCTGATGCAACCCTGCGCCAACCCGCAATGCGACCAGAAGTGGTTTGTGTTTGACAATACCAATGCACCCAAATGTCCTTTTTGCGGAACGCCGGTAAAAGGCACCCTGCCGGTACTGGACCTGTACTACCAGTTCAAGCCAACGGTGTGGCACCCCGAAAACCACCGGCTGATGGTGTACCACAACCAGTACCTGTTTCAATGGCATGTAAACCGAAACGTGGTACGCAACGAAAGGCTGACAAAAGAACAGATGATTCCGGTGGGCTATTTCACCTTTCACCACAACAAGTGGGTACTGGTAAACCAAAAGCTGGATTCCTTAAAAGATCTTACCGAAGACAAGGAAATCCCCATTGGCACGATGGTAGACCTGACGGATGGGAAAAAGCTGTTGCTGTCGCGGGAGGAAGGCGGCCGGATCATTGTCATTACCATGGCCAATAAATAATCTATAATCCCAAATCAAATAATCGGGCATGGAATCAAATACAGTGGCCACAGCCAACAGACAACAGACCACAATGACAGTACCCTTTGTGGTCTGTTGTCTGTTGGCTGGGACCCAAATACCGTTTCCATACTAACCCGCTGCAAACCTTTATCAAAAAAGTCAAACACACCTATATGAGATTAAAACCTGCAGGCATACTGATCATCGTTTTGATCATTGCCATTCTGGGCTATTTTGCACTGAAGCCCCGCCTATCTGAAATCCGCTCGGAAAACAACACAGAACTGCCCGGCACTACCGGCAACCGGAGCACAACCGCAGAAGGTACCAACACAACTGTCCCAGAGCCCACTACAGCCAGCACCGGCAATACAGATGACCGCGAATTCAACTATACGCCGGAAAAGCCACAGAACGGCACGCTCAGGGGTGTAGTGGAAGTGGGTGCAACAGGCTTCAACTCTTTTGTGATCAATATGGATACGCAAAAGCGCTGGGAGATCGTTTCCAAGGACTTTGGGGAATCGTTGGCCTACGAAGGGCTGGCTACCACAGAAGACATCCGCAGCGGTCTGAAAAAATACCTGGCCGCCATGTTCGACAAAGGCGTATCCAAAAACAACATGCACTTTGTGATCTCCTCGGGTGCACAGAAAGAACCTAAGACGGCTACCATCAGCAACGAGTTAAAAAAAATGGGCTACGTCGTCAACCTCGTGACGGCAGAACAGGAAGCACGCTATGCACTACAGGCAACCATTCCGCCCCAGTTCCGCGATAATTCGTTCCTCGTAGATATCGGCTCGGGGAACACCAAAATTTCCTGGGAAGAGGGCGGTGGCCTCAAAGCCATTGAACTGCCCGGAGCCAAGTATTACGAGAAAGGCATGGCTGACGATGCGGTGTACAACCAGGTAAAAGAACAGGCCGCCCGCATCCCGGAGAACAAAAGAAATGTGGGCTTCATCCTGGGTGGCGTGCCCTTCACTTTAGCCAAGCAGCATCGTAAGGGTGAAGAACGCTACACCGTGCTGCGGCTACCCGCCAAGTACGAGGCGGCAGACAAAAAGATGGCTTCGGGCCTGAACATCTACAAGGCGCTTGCAGCAGCCACCAATACCGACACCTTTGTTTTTGACTGGGATGCCAATTTCACCATTGGCTTCTTGCTTGGTCTGAACCGTTAATCCTTACCTATGAGTTTTTTAAAACAACTCCTCAACCCTTTTATCGAGTTCGACGAGGACAAAAAAAATCAGGGTGCACAACCAACCCAGCCTACGCCTGCGGCGCCCACGCGCAGCGCTACACCGCAGCCAAGGGCACCCGCACCACCACCACAGGACCAGCCTGCCATACATCCGCTGATCAACGAGCCGGCTGCCGCTGCTGCGGCTGCCAGCCAGGTGCCTACCTATTCGGCATCCGGCACCCTTACGGAGCCACTGCCCGAGCATGTGGCCTATTTCGAAAAGCTGATCGATGAGGCCAACCGCACCAATCCCATCTTCCAGGGCTCCGACTACAAGGAGTTTGTGGACAGCAAGATGGACATCGATGACATCACCGACGAATCGCTGAAGTACCGCACGGCCTACAATGTGCTGAAAAGTACGGGGCTCACCCGCGATAAACTACTGGCAACCGGCCAGGAATACCTGAACCTTATTGGCAGGGATATGAATGCCTTCCAGGGAGCACATGCGCTGCAGTATAAAAAGGAAGTGCAAAGCAAGGAACAGGTGATCGACAAAAAGGCGGAGGAATTGCAGGCGCTCACCATGCGCATCAATACACTGAAGGCGGAGATCAATCAGATCACGCAGGAGATCAACCTGACCAAGGACAAGCTGAATACTTCCCGGCAATCATTCCTGTTGGCCGGCGAGCACAAGCAAAAAGAAATAGAAACGGAGTTGAAGAAGATCGTTCAATATTTCTAAGCGGGTGCTCTATAGGGATACTTATTTTAACCCAACTTTCAGCTGACCCGCTACATGCCAGTATCTTCGCCCAATGGTACCCATTGGAACAGAAGTCATCCTCAACCAGGATATCTTACAGGAGGATGACCGGAAGCAAAACTTCTTTATCTACGAAAAGTATATTAACGCAAAGACTGCAGGCAAAGTAAAAAGTCATGAACCCAACGGGCAGATATGGGTCACTTTCCCCGGCAACCACCTCCTGCTTTGGGAGCACAACATCATACCGGTTAATTAAACCCTGCACAAAACAGCCCCACTTATGGGGCTGTTTTGTGTTTGCCTGACCTTGCATTTGTTTGCGCCTGCTGCGCAAAAGCCACCAGCAACCTGCTTCATTTTCCCGGTGAAAGCTGATTAAGTTCAGGAAGGTGGGGGAAGGTAATTGTCAAAGCTGCGTTGTGCCCCTGCATTCCATTAAGGTATACAAACGATTGTGATGGCACTGACAACCGCAAGCGGATCACTCTGGTAAAAGGTATATTACAGTGGCATGGTGGCCATAACCAATATAAAAACAAACCCGCAGCAAGGCCGCGGGTTTGCACCAACTATTCATAAACGAACAAGTAGCACGCTGGCTTTTGCACTAGTTGTTGAAGTGCATAGGCTACCGTGATATCCACAGCCATTTTACTTTCCTTATCAGGCAGGCTGTACAACTACCCGGTCCTCGTTCATAAAACTGATCAACACATTCAACTCCTGCCCTGCTTCCAAGTTTTCAAGTCCCGGTGCAGGCAGGTTGATCTTGGATGGAATTTTGCCGCCATACAGGTCCAGGTACACCGCGTAAGGCGATACCTTGGTGATGATTGCAGGTATGGGTTCTTTTGCTTCAAACGCTTTAAGCGCCTCTCGATACTCGGGTTTGAATACCCGGTAAGATAAAGCTGCGGCTATTTGCTTGGGTTTGTCCAGGTTTACCAACTGGAAGGTCACCGGCGCATTGAAGCTTTGTTCGCCGGGCTTGTTTTCCCAGGGCGATAATTTGAGGGGAAAGAACAGGTAGGTCTCCATCTCCTTTACAAACAAATCATCCTCTACCTGCTTGAGGTAACCCGAAAAGCGGTTTTCGCTACGGGCTTTTTGCGTCAGCTTGTCCAGGCCGCCATTGTACAAGAACTCAACGTCGTAAGCCGTCTGGCGGTCGCCGCGGTCGGTAAGGCGCAGTTTGAAATTGATCTCATCACCCACGCGGAAATGGTGGGTTTTGCCGCCGGCACCAGGCAGCTTTGTTTTAGTATTGATGGATTTCATTTTGCCTCCTGCCTTGTATTCAATGGTAGCAAAATGTTTGTCGTAATGCACAAAGGAAACAAGGCCGCGATATATCTTATCAGTATCTGTCATGAAGCTAATAGGTTAACTCTGCCACGGTATGCACCCTGGCAGAATGGGCAAAGGTAAGGCTTGCCGTTGGCTTTAGCGCTTTGGTACTACTTGCTTAAAGAGGTTAATTAAAGTTAGACCCGAGGTTAATAATGGTTAATCATATCGATGCCTGAGTACATCCCGTCTTAACTTGCCCGCGATTTGATGGGTTATACTCCTGTAACTCTTACCCAAGTGTAATAGCAAAATGATGAGCAAAATTTACGTTCTTTTATTTTCCCTGCTGTTGTTTACCAACCTCTCCGCACAGAACCGGGGTGGGCAGCAGATGAGTGGCCGCTTTTATGGCAAAGTGGTAGATGCCAACAATAAACCGGTAGATGCAGCTTCTGTAACCCTGGTGCAGGAGCGAATGGATAGCGCCACCCGCCAGCGCAAGGAGGTTGTTGCCAATGGCATGCTTACCCGCAACAATGGCGAGTTCAGCCTGGAAAACGTGCCGGCAATGGGCCGCTACAAACTAAGAATCACCGGCATCGGCTATAAGCCTTTTGAGCAGGCGGTAAGCTTTAGCGCACCCAACCGCAATGGCGGCGGCGATCCTTCCAACATGATGGCGGCGCTGGACAAAGACCTGGGCAATATCAAACTGGAGATTGACGACAAGCTGTTACAGAATGTAACGGTAACGGCAACCTCAAGACCACAGTTGCAAATGGGTATCGACCGGAAAATTTTCAACGTTGACCGCAACCTCACCTCCACTGGTGGTACCGCCATCGATGTGATGCGCAATGTACCTTCGTTGAACGTGGATGTGGACGGTAATGTAACGCTGCGCAACAGCTCGCCGCAGATATTTGTAGACGGCCGTCCTACCAACCTCACTCTGGAGCAAATTCCCGCCGACGCCATTGAAAGCGTAGAGATCATCACCAACCCGTCGGCCAAGTACGATGCTTCGGGTGGTGGCGCTGGTATCCTCAACGTAGTATTGAAAAAAACAAAACGCGTAGGCTATAATGGTTCGGTGCGCACCAGCATCGACTCAAGGGCTCGTGTAGGCCTTGGTGGCGATTTTAACCTCCGCCAGAACAAGGTGAACTTTTTTGGCAGTGTCAACTACAACCAGCGCAAGTCCATTTCTACTGGTTCGCAGTACCGCAGCACCAATTCTACCAGGCTTCAAAGTACGCTCAACCAAAACGACCGCAACGTATCGGAAGGTAGTTTCCGTTTCCTGCGCGCCGGTATCGATTATTTCATCAACAACCGCAACACGCTGAGCTTTAGCGGCAATATTGGCCAGGGAGGTTTTACCCCCGAAAATAACAGCCGGATCTTCATCAGCCAGCAAAAGCCTTTTCAGACAAACAGCTTCAACAACCGCGAAGCCAATTCGGAAAGCCAGTTCCGCAACATGGGCGCCCAGGTTTCGTACAAATACAATTTTCCTAAAGCGGGCAAGGAACTTACTTCCGACATTACCTACAACCGTAGCCGCAACAATAACGACAACGAAGTATTTTCCAACAACTACGCTTATGAAGGCGGTCCGCAGATCAGCTACCTCAACCAGCTGCAACAGGGCCGGGGCAACAACGAAAACCTGGTATACCAACTGGATTATACCAACCCCATCTCCGACAATGCCAAATTTGAAATGGGCCTGCGTACCCAATGGCGCAACGTAAACAGCCGCAATGATTTCTATATCGACACCACGGGCACCTATATCTATGCACCCAACCTGTCGGTACTGTTCAACAGCCGCGACCAGGTACATGCTGCCTATGTAAATTATAGCCGCAAGCTCAAAACTTTTAACTACCAGGTAGGCCTGCGTGCCGAAAGCTCCAACTACGAAGGCACCCTGCCGGGCAAAGGACAAAATTTCAACATTGATTTCCCCCTGAGCTTTTTCCCAAGCGTGTTCCTGAGCCAGCAATTGGGTGAGAACCAGGACCTGCAACTCAACTACTCGCGCCGGATCAACAGGCCCAATTTCTGGCAACTGTTTCCTTTTACCGACTATACCGATACGCTTAACATCACCCGGGGTAACCCAGGTCTGAGTCCAGAGTTTACCAACTCGCTGGAATTGAGCTACCAGAAAACCTATCGTAAAAGCGATATGTTCCTGGCATCCGTTTACTTCCGCAATACCAATAACCTGATCAGCCGCGTTCAGGTTGAAGAAGCTGATTCGGTGATCAAGCAAACCATCTTAGTCAACACCTTTGTAAATGCCAACCGCAGTTATATCACCGGCCTGGAAATGACCAGCCGCAACACACTGACGAAGTGGTGGGATATGAATGCCAACCTGAACCTGTTTGTTTCCCAAATTCAGATTGACATCCCCAACCAAACACAGCAGGACCCGCTGGCTTCCTATTTCTTTAAATGGAATAACACCTTTAAGCTGCCTAAAAATTTCTCGCTCCAGGTTTCTGCTGATTACCAGAGCAAAACCATCCTGCCTGCAGGTGGCGGCGGTGGATTTGGTGGTGGTGGTGGCCGCGGCGGCGGTGGTTTTGGCGGCGGATTTGGCACCCAAACTACGGCCCAGGGTTATATCAAACCCAACTACGGCGTAGATGCCGCCCTCCGTTTTGAATTCCTGAAAAACAGGGCCGCTTCGCTTTCGGTAAATATCCAGGATATCTTCCGCACCCGTTTGTACCAGGCAGTATCCGAATCGCCCATATTCTTCCAGGAAGTTTCACGCCGCCGCGATCCGCAGCTGGTGCGGGTAAACTTCAACTGGCGCTTTGGCAAGTTCGACCCGGCCCTGTTCAAGCGTAAGAATACCCGTGGCGAACGCGAAAGCAATAATATCGAAACCGGGTTCTAAGGAATTCAAGGTTTAGGTTGATTGCCTGAATTTTAAATAGCAAAAAGGCTGGGTCGCGAAAGCGGGCAGCCTTTTTTTGTGGTCCCAAACTTCTTGACAAGACCACCTGTGGCTTTTAAATGCGCAAACTAATCGTTTGCTAGTTTAGCCAGAAGCCAACTGCCAAAGGCCAACAGCTACTTAACCCTTTCTCCTCCTACCTTCGCAACCCATGACGCAGTTTGCACTCATTGGATGCGGCCGTATTGCCCAAAGGCATAAAACCGAGATCCTCCGTACCGGCGCCCTTGTGGCGGTTTGTGATATTGATTTGGCAATGGCCCAGGCACTGGCAGCCGGAACACAGGCCCGGGTTTATACCCGGCTGGAGGTATTGCTGGAGCAGGAGCCCCTGGTGGAGCTGGTGGTGGTATGTACGCCCAACGGCCTGCATGCCGAACATGCCATCAAGAGCCTGCAGGCTCGCCGCCATGTGCTGTGCGAAAAACCTCTGTGTATTGCCTTTACAGCGGCATGGTCCATGCGCGATACCGCGCATTTCTTCCGCCGCAAATTGTTCGTGGTAAAACAAAACCGTTTTAATAAACCGGTGCTTTTTGCCAGGCAAATACTGGAAGCAGGCAACCTGGGACGTATCCTTTCCTTTTCGTTGAATGGGTACTGGAACCAGCCGCAAGCTTACTATACCGGTAACTGGCACGGCACCCGGCACGAAGATGGCGGAATCCTGTACACCCAGTTCAGCCACTTTTTTGATATGCTGCTTTGGCTCCTGGGTGATACAACTGTTATCAGTGCTGCTGCAAGCAACAGCGGGTTGCGCAGCCACTTTGAAATCGAAGACAGTTTTGTGGCCTTGCTGCAAACAACCGGCGGTGCATTGGGCACCGCTCACTTTTCCATTAATGCACATGGGGGGAACAAGGAAGGTTCTTTTACCATAATCGGTGAAAAAGGCACTATGAAAATTGGCGGCCAGTACCTCAACACCATCGAATGGAACAGCAATGATGCCGGAGTGCCGTATACACCGGAAATGGATGCAGGTGCCAATGATAATGGTATTTATTCCGGCAATATGAGTAACCACCAGCTGGTGTATGACGAGTTGCAAAAAGCCTTGGCAGGACAGCCCCAGAGCCTGCCCGAAGCAAAGGATACGGTAAGTACCATTACCCTTATTGAACAACTCTACGCAGCTGCACGGCGCTGATGCGGAAGCAACGGATCATATGTGCCGTTACCAACGACCTGCTGTACGACCAGCGGATGATCCGTATTTGCACTTCCCTGGCTGATGCGGGTTACGAGGTCATGCTTGTAGGCAGGCGCTATCGAAATACCCCGGCATTGGTTGCACAGCCGTTCCGGCAACATCGAATTCATTGCTGGTTTATAAAGGGAAAACTGTTTTACGCGGAATACAACCTCCGGCTCTTTACCTGGCTGTTGTTTCAAAAAGCAAACTTGCTTTGTGCCATCGACCTCGATACCATTTTACCTGTTTTGTTTGCCTCAAAGCTAAAAGGCACCAAGCGGGTATATGATGCCCACGAATTGTTCTGCGAAATGAAGGAAGTGGTAAGCCGGCCCCGCATTTACCAGTTCTGGAAAGGGGTGGAACGGTATGCGGTACCGCAGTTTAGGTTGGGCTATACCGTTAATGAACCAATAAGGGACATACTGGCAAGGGAGTATGGCGTACACTACGAAGTGATCCGGAATATGCCATGGCTGAAACCTGTAAAGCATACCCCGGAGCCTGAACCATTCATTCTTTACCAGGGTGCCGTAAACGAAGGCCGCAGTTTTGAAACCCTGATTCCCGCCTTTCAATGGATTGACCTGCCCCTGCATATTTACGGCGATGGCAACTTCCTGGAACAGGCAAGGGCCTTGGTGCAGGAACTGGGGCTTTCGCAAAAAGTGTTGTTCAAAGGGAAACTGGTGCCCACAGCATTGCAGGCGCAAACACCCAAGGCCACTTTAGGAATCACGATTTTTGAAAACAAAGGCCTGAGCAATTACTATTCGCTGGCCAACAGGTTCTTTGATTATATGCATGCCGGTGTGCCGCAGCTTTGTGCAGACTATCCCGTTTACCGTAGCATCAACCAGGAGTATGAAGTGGCGCACCTGGTAGCTGATTTGTCGGCACGAAACCTCGCAAGTGCCATCAACCAATTATTGGCGAGTCCGGCTAAACTGCAAACTTTGCGCAGCAACTGCCTGGAAGCACGCGAGGTGTTTAGCTGGCAGGCAGAAGAAAAAAGATTGATTCACTTTTACCGTTCTATCCTTGGCTGATTCTATCCATATCGTTTGTTTCAATGCGCCTGCCCCTGCCGATTATGGCGGGGTGGTAGATGTTTATGCAAAAGTGAAAGCACTGGCAGCATTGGGACTTTCCATCAAACTGCATTATTTCCAATACCAGGAAGGCAGGGGCCATGCGGGACTGGAACCTTTTTGCGCAGCCATTTACGCTTACCCACGTAAAAGCTATAGGCAATGCTTGGCCTCTTCCCTACCCTATATAGTTTCCTCGCGCATCAACAAGGATTTGATTAGCCGGTTGAATGAGGACCAGGATCCCATGCTGGTGGAAGGCATTCATTGCACCGGCATCCTACCCTACCTGGCAAAGGACCGGAGCCTGGTATTACGGCTCCACAACAACGAAGCCGCCTATTACCGCCAACTGGCGCATAGCGAGATCAACCCCGTGCGCAACCTTTACTATACTACCGAGGCCAACCGTTTGGACCGCTACCAGCAAAAGCTCTCCCACCAACTGAAGGTTGCGGCCATCTCCGCTGCCGAACAGGAATATTTTACCAACAGGATGGGTTGGAATGGCGTGCAGTGGGTACCCGCTTTTACGCCCTGGCAACAGGCACAATTCCGGAGTTATGCCGAGCCTTACTGTTTATACCATGGCGACCTTTCTGTGGCAGCCAACGCCACCACGGCAAAGTGGCTGGCGAATAATGTTTTTGAAGACGGCGCAGCCCACCTGGTTGTTGCAGGCAGGAACCCACCCAAGGGCCTGGTATCGGAAATGGAGGCCGACCATAATTGCACCATCATTGCCAACCCAACGGAAGCATACCTGGAACAGTTGATTGGCAAGGCGCAGGTAAACCTCGTGCCTGCACTCCATCCTTCGGGTGTCAAACTTAAGCTGTTGCATGCCCTTTTCCGGGGGCGCCATGTGGTGGCCAATGCCGCAGCCGTATCGGGTAGTGGCCTGCAGGAAGCAGTACACCTTGCAGAAGATGTGGCTGCTTTTAAACAACAGATTGGAGCCCTGATGCAACAACCTTTTGGGCCCAGGGAAATAAAGGAAAGAGCACAATGGCTGGCGCAATATGACACTGCCGTAAATGCCCAAAAACTGGCAACAATGCTTTTTTAAGCAAGAAGCATTGTTTTTTGAATCTAAAAACAAGAAAGCGGCCCCGCTTTTACACGGGACCGCCCTTCAACCATTTATTCTAATTTTTAGAACATCGAAATACTGGCATTGTCCAGCACCTTGCCGGCTTCGGTACGTACCACGCGGGCCGGGAATTTCCGGATCACCATATAATCGTGGGTAGCCATTACGATGGCGGCGCCAAAATCGCGGGAGATATGGAACAGGAGGTTCATGATCTCGTCCGAAGTTTCGGGGTCGAGGTTACCGGTAGGTTCATCGGCCAGGATCAGTTTGGGAGAATTGAGCAGGGCCCTGGCAATATCAATACGCTGCTGCTCACCGCCACTCAGTTCAAACGGGTATTTAAACCCCTTTGATTTAAGGCCTACCTTTTCCAATACATCGGCAATCTTTTCCGACATCAGCTTTTCGTCCTTCCAGCCCGTGGCCTTCAATACAAACTTGAGGTTATCGTTTACGTTGCGGTCGGTAAGGAGTTGGAAATCCTGGAAAACAACACCCAGGGTGCGGCGCAGGTAAGGAACGGTTTTCCAGGTAAGGTCGCGCAGGTTATAACCCGCAACAGTTGCCTGGCCCTCTTTAAGGGGTAGTTCGCCATAGAGGGTTTTCAGCAGGCTCGATTTACCCGTACCTGTTTTACCTACCAGGTATACAAACTCGCCTTTATGCACCTGCAGGTCTACCTCCTGCAACACCAGGTTTTCCCCTTGAAAAATCTTTGCGTTCTTTATATCGATAATGGGTTCTGACATGCGCCTATATTGAAGGCTGCAAAATAAGACAAGAATGCGGTAAACGGCCGTTAAAAAGCCGGGGCTTAACCCATTAAAACACTGCCATATGCCGTGCCGGCACACCCGGTTTGGCAAAATGGTGGAAATGCTTAAGTCCGCCTCCAACCAAAAATACCCAAACGTCACAATGGTGCTTTTCACCGACAATTACCCGTAAGTTCCCTCCTTTTGTAAAAAGAGATGGTTTCCTTTCCGACCTTTGCCGCAGGATTTTATGACAAACAAAGCAGCTTTTTTTGGTACCGAACAGGCAGCTACTGCGCCGCAAAGCCTATTGGCAGCTACTGCCGAGTACCATTTGCTTGCCCAGATGCCTTCGCCCCTTGCCGTGTTTGGAGGCGATGATTTCATTATTGAATTTGCCAACCCCGCACTGCTGCAGATTTGGAACAAAAGCGCTGAAGAGGTACTGAATAAGCCTTATTTCGAAGTATTTGCCCACCTCCAAAATACCGGACTGGAAAACCTGTACCACGAAGTATACCGCACGGGCCTGGCCCAGGTGCGGGAGGAAGTATCCTACCTGGTAGAAAACAACGGGGCGCAACAGGAAAGGTTTTTTAAGATCATTTATACGCCCATCCGCAATGCAGCGGGAGCCATTACGGGCATCATGGCACCCGGTTACGACATCACCGAACAGGTAAAAGCAAGAAGGATAGCCGAGGAAAAAGAAGAATTCAATCGTACCATACTGGAAAGCAGTCCCGACTGTATCAAGATCATCGACACCGAAGGCCGCATGATATCGATGAGCCACCAGGGTCTTTGCCTGATGGAACTGGACGATTTCTGCCAGGTAGCAAGCCAGTACTGGTGGGACCTCTGGCCCGAAGAAAGCCGCGATACCATAAAAGCATCTGTAGCTAAAGCGTTGAAAGGACAGTCAACCCAGTTCCAGGCTTTTTGCCCCACGGCAAAAGGCACCCCCAAATGGTGGGATGTGGTGGTTTCACCCGTGCATAACACCCAGGGCGGCATCACCGAGATCATTTCTGTTTCCCGCGATATTACCTACCAGCATCGCTACCAGCAGTCGATTGATGCAAGCGAAAAGCGCTTTCGCAGCACTTTTGAGAATGCCCAGGCGGGCATTGCCCACGTGGCACCCGATGGCAAACTGCTGCTGGTAAACGAACGGTTTTGTGTTATTGTAGGCCATAGCCGCGAAAAATTGCTGGAGCATGGCTTCCAGGATATTACCCACCCCGAAGACCTAAAGTTGGACCTGGAACTGGTGCAGCAGGTGCTGGATGGCGACAAGGAAAGTTATAACCTGGAAAAGCGGTATATACGGGAAGATGGCGAAACCATATGGGTAAACCTAACTGTTTCGCTGGTACGTGATGAAGCCGGTGCCCCACAGTATTTTATATCCGTCATTCAGGACCTTAGCCAGCGTAAGGCTGCAGAAGAAAAGGTAAGGCAAAGCGAGGCCCAATACCGGAACCTGGCCGAAAACCTGGAACAACAGGTGGCCCAGCGCACAGGTGAACTGGAGCAGTCGCAGGCTTTCCTGAAGTCGGTGCTCAACCGAACCCAAAACGGGATTATTACCTACCAACCCATCCGCAACAAGGCAGGCATTATTACCGATTTCCGGATCACATTTATTAACGATATGGTAACCAAAGACCTAGGCCAAAGCGCCGCTGGCATCATTGGCAAAACCATGCTGGAAACTTTTCCTGATGCTGCTCATAATGGCGCCTTTACGCAATTGGTTCGCTTCGTAGATTACAACGAAGACGGCCATTTCCCCATTACCGTTTTTCATCCCAATGGTCCCCTGTATTTTGATGTAGTGGCCGACCGGCTGGGCGAAGGCGCCACCGTTACCATTACCAATATCACCGGCCAGCGTAAAGCAGCCTTGCAGTTGGAGGCGCTTAACCAAGAACTAAAAAGGTCAAACGCCGACCTCCAGCAGTTTGCACATGTAGCCTCCCATGACCTCAAAGAGCCCGTGCGGAAGATCAAGACCTTCACCAGCAGGCTGCAATCGGAACTGGAAGGAAAACTGGAGGACCGCAGTATCCAGTACCTCGACAAAATACAAAGTGCCGCAAGCCGCATGATCAGCATGATTGACGGCGTACTTAAATACTCTACCCTTTCGGGAAATGAAGAACCAGTGGAGGAAGTAAACCTCAACGAAATACTTGGCAATATTGAATCTGACCTCGAGGTTTTGCTCCAGCAAAAAACCGCGGTTCTGGAAATAGAGCCCCTGCCTACCCTGCAGGGCGCAAGGGTATTGCTGTACCAACTTTTTTATAACCTGGTAAACAACTCGCTCAAGTTTTCCAGACCTGAAGTTCCGCCGCATATCCGTATCCACTCGGAGGCTGTAATGGTCAATGCTAAGTCGTTCTTTAAAATAAAAGTAACCGACAATGGCATCGGTTTCGACCCGGCGTATGCCGAAAGGATCTTCACGACTTTTACCCGCCTGCATTCGAAGGACCAGTATGAAGGCACCGGTTTGGGCCTGGCCCTTTGCCAGAAAATTGCCGAACGGCACGGCGGCTCCATACAGGCCAGCAGCAACAAGGGCGAAGGTGCCGTTTTTACCATCCTGCTGCCTGCATAATACCACTGCCACAAATCTTTATAAAAACTTTTCCCTATAACTAATTATTTAGTTGTTCGACTAAATAATTAGTTATACATTCATGATCAGAACCTCGATCATGAAAACATTAACCAAGGCAGAAGAACAGGTCATGCAGGTACTTTGGAGCCTGGGTGAAGGCTTTATCCGCGACATCATGGATGCCATCAAGCCACCCAAGCCACACCAGAATACCGTTTCCACCATCCTGAAAATATTGGTAGAAAAAGGCTTTGTAGGCACCAACCAGTATGGCCGCCAATACCAGTACTTCCCGCTCATCAGCAAGGATACTTATTCGAAATCTTCCATCGGGTCGCTGGTAAGCTCTTTTTTCAGCGGGTCTTTCTCAGACGCTGTTTCATTTATGGTGAAGGAAAACAACCTGAGCGTAGAAGAACTGGAAGCCCTGTTAACGGAACTCAAAAAAAAGCAGCCATGATTACCTTAGCCCTCTACCTCTTAAAGGTTAGCCTTTGCTCAGGCCTGCTATATGGTTATTATTACCTGTGGCTGCGCAACCAGGTGTTTCACCAGTACAACCGTTTTTATTTGCTGGGTAGTGTGGCCGCATCCCTCCTCTTCCCGCTGGTTTCCCTGCCTGCATTTTTACCGGAGGGTGCCCCAACCAGTTCCGGCAATTGGCAGTTGCTTTTTGCCGGAGGCAACCAGCAGGCAGCTTTAAAGCCTGAAACAACGCCGGATTTGTCAACCCTTCTGTTTTGTGCTTATGCGCTTACAACCCTCCTTTTCCTTTTTGCTGTATTAAAGGGAGTCTGGAAAATGAGCAGGCTGATGCAACAGGAAAAAGCGATCCGGTACAAGGGAGTACAAGTTTACCTCACCACCCATGCGATGGCGCCCTTCTCCTATTTCAAGCGCCTGTTCTGGCGAGAGGATATTGACCTGGATACTCCGGAGGGTGCCGCCATTTTCCGGCACGAGTTGGCGCACATCAAGGCCAAACATTCGGTAGATAAACTGGTGTTGCAATTGGTGCTTTCCCTTTGCTGGATCAACCCGTTCTTTTGGATTATCCGCCGCGAGCTGCAACTGATTCACGAGTTTGTTGCCGACCAGAATGCCGCCCGCAACAGCGATGCCGGGGCACTGGCCCGCATGATCCTGCAAACGGTATATGGCAATACATACCCTTCCCTGATCAACCCATTTTTTCAACAACCCATAAAACGACGATTGTCTATGCTCCACAAAACCTTGCAAACACCCCGAAATGCCTATGTAGGCCGACTGCTGGCGCTTCCTGTTGCAGCCCTCATTTTGATGCTTGTTGCCCAAAAGCAGGCTGCAGCTTCGGTTCAACAAACAGCGGCTTTGCCCACCAAAGGGTTATCCAACACTTCGGATACGGTACCTGCACGCAATGCCGACAACATCAAAGAAGTACGCGTGACCAAGAAGGACAATATCAACCGCATTTCCATCACTTATAAAGACGGAAAAGAAGAAAACTTTACGGAGCAGGAAGCCAGGGAGAAAGGCATTCTAACACCTCCGCCTCCACCACCACCTATGCCCGCAACTGCCCTGGTGGTAGTAGATGGAAAACTGCTGGGTACCCTGTCGGCTACACAGAAGTTGGAAAATATGGTAAAGCCGCAGGAGATTGCTTCCGTCAATGTTTGGAAAAATGAGGAGGCTGTAAAACGTTATGGCCAGGAAGGCAAAAATGGGGTGATTGAAATAACAACCCTTGCAAAAAGCAAAGAGCCGCATCTTGATGCTTCACAAACCAACCGGGGCCCGGGAACCAAACAGCCTTTGGCGGAAAAGGGGAAGATTAAAGATGATTCCAGCAAAGCGCTGCTGGTAATTGACGGTAAAGAAATGGGTACCATGGGCGATTACCCCGAAGCCTCTTTTCCCGTTAAGCCAGAAAATATCTCCAGTATGAATGTGCTGAAAGATCAAACAGCAACGGACAAATACGGAGAAAAAGGAAAGTACGGGGTCATTGAGATTATTACCAAAAAACAATAATGAAAAAGCCGGAAGCACCCTTCCGGCTTTTTCATTATTGCCTGTTTGTTTACATATCGGCTTAAGGTGGCTCTTAATGAACTAATGATGATGGAAGACCTATTGGGTTATTGAAGTGGTCTGTCGTCATAGGTCCGTTGTCTAAACCAACATTAGAACCTGTACTCAATGGTTTCGCCTCCAGAGGTTAACACAAGGCTTTGTCCTTCCCCTGCTTCTACCCTGCCTATAATTTGGGCTTCGATGCCCAGTTCGGTGGCGGTGGCAATCATTTGTGCCGCCGATGCTTCATCGGTATAGATTTCGAGGCGGCAACCCATGTTGAATACCTGGTACATCTCGCGGTTGTCGGCACCGCTTGATTGCTGGATCATGCGGAATATTTCAGGTGCAGCAAACAAGTTGTCTTTGATGACACGCACATTCTCCGGCATGTATTTCATGCACTTGGTTTGGCCCCCACCGCTGCAGTGGATCATACCTTTTACGGCATCAAACTGCTCGGACAAAATGCGTTTTACCAGCGGCGCATAGGTGCGGGTGGGTGACAGCAACAGCTTGCCCACCGGCGTTTCAAAACTTGCTCCGCGGTAGTTGACGGTCACCTTGTCCGTCATACCCAGCGAACCGACATAGGATACTTCATCTGCCAGCAGGTCGTCCAGCGATTCGGGGTATTCGTGCTTGTATTTCTTTGCCAGCACATCATGGCGAGCCGAAGTCAGTCCATTGGAGCCCAGGCCGCTGTTGTATTCCGTTTCGTACACCGCCTGGCCGTAAGAAGCAAAACCCACAATCACATTGCCGGGAGCTATGCCTTCGTTGGTGACCAGTTTGGCCTTGGGCCAGCGTGCCGCCATGGTGCCGTTTACGGCCACGGTGCGCACCACATCGCCCACGTCGGCGGTTTCGCCACCCATAAAAGTGATGTCTACGCCATGCTGCTGCAGGGTATCGAAGAACTCCTGAGAGCCTTCAATGAGGGCCTGCAGCACATCACCGGGAATGCGGGCCTTGTTGCGGTCGATGGAAGAAGAGTAAAGTAGTTTGTCGGTAATACCGATACAAAGCAGGTCGTCGGTGTTCATCACGATGGCGTCCTGAGCAATGCCCTTCCACACGCTGAGGTCACCCGTTTCTTTCCAGTACAGGTAGGCCAGGATGCTCTTGGTGCCGGCGCCATCGGCATGCATTACGTTTACGTAAGCCGCATCACCGCCCAGCACGTCGGGGTACACTTTACAAAAGGCCCTGGGGTATAAACCTTTGTCCAGGTTTTTGGTGGCGGCGTGTACTTCTTCTTTCTGGGCGCTTACGCCCCGCTGGCTGTATAACGACATGTGCGGTTAATTTCAGGGCGCTAAGTTATGGTATTGACCAACACATCAGGGAGGGTTGGCAGGTTGAAGTTGGCGGACGACGGACTACAGACGACAGACAACAGTCGAAAAGGCAAACCACTTTTACTTTGTGTTGTCCCTAGTCGTCCGTTGTCCGTCGTCTGTCGTCCATGGTCAAGTCCGTCGTCCGTAGTCCCTCCTCTCCTTTGTCTCCAAACCGTCGGCTCTTGCTTATCTTCGCAACCCAACTATGCAGGTCCACCATTCCATCGATGCGCTACCACCATTTCGAAATGCCGTCATCACCATCGGTACCTTTGATGGCGTACATGCCGGGCACCGCCAGATTATTGCTGCCCTTAAAGCCGAAGCAGCAGCCATTGACGGCGAAACGGTGATCATCACTTTTCACCCCCACCCGCGCAAAGTGGTGTACCCCGATGTGCCCCTGCAACTGATCAACACCCTTGCAGAAAAAACAGCACTGCTGGAAACGCAGGGCATCGACCACCTGGTGGTAGTGCCTTTCAATGAAGCCTTTGCCGCACTGGATGCGGAAGCCTATGTTTCCCAATTCCTGATTGCCCGCTTTCAGCCGCATACCATCATCATCGGCTACGACCATCATTTTGGAAAAGGCAGGCAAGGCAATTTTAAACTACTGGAAGATCGTGCAGCCACCTACGGGTATAAACTGATCGAAATACCACAACACGTGCTGGATGCCGTTGAAATTTCTTCTACCAAGGTGCGCAAGGCCCTGCTTTGCGGCGATGTGGCAACAGCCAATAAGCTATTGGGCTATCCTTTTTTCTTTTCCGGCCTGGTAGTGCATGGCGACAAGCTGGGACGTACCCTGGGTTATCCAACAGCCAACCTGCAGTATACCGATCCTGATAAAATTCAATTGAGTGTTGGTGTGTATGCCGTAACAGCTATTTTGGATGGCCGTATTCTGAAAGGTATGCTCAGCATCGGCAAACGGCCTACCGTAAACGGCCTTGATGAGCGTGTTGAAGTAAACCTGTTTGACTTTGATGAAGAAATTTATGGCGCTGCCCTCACCATTCATGTACACCAATACCTCCGTGGACAGGAACGCTACCCCGACCTGGAGGCATTGAAAGCACAGTTGTTATTGGATAAGGAAAATAGTTTGAGGGTGCTTGGAGGATTGGTTGGTTAGTTTGATCTTGTTTGTATTTCGGACATATCTTTTACCGGTTAAGAACATTCCTGTTGCTACAATGCATTTCAGTACCTCTTTTAGAACTGAATTTGCTAACCTATTTTTATTTCTAAATGTTTTAAGGTGT
>NZ_MTFE01000010.1:2513715-2647605 GCF_001953305.1 Cnuella takakiae | reverse complement strand
AGTGTACTGAAACAAAGGCTAAAGCTCCTGTGTATTTACAAGTGCAAGTCTAAAGGACAGACACTATGGTGCAATGGCATTCTCTCGTTACACAAAGTTTTCCAACTCCAAACCCCTAACCCCAAACACCTAACTCCAAACCAAAAACAAAAAACCTTAAACCTGCTCATCTCATCGCTTTTACCACAAACTCTTTCATCAACTGCATATCCTCCGTGCCCGCATCATTGATACCGATGCTGCGCAGGTTATAGTGGTGACATAAAAGAATGATGCGCTCCACAGCCTGCTGGCTGTAGCGTTGTGCAGTAGCCAGGTAGTCGCGGACAAAAAAGCGGTTCACCCCAAGGGTTGTAGCGATGGTATTTTCATCTTTGGAGGGCGCTGCAAAAACCATCAGCACCTTGCTGAAGAAATTGTAGATGGAAGGCAGGATCAGTTGAATGGGCGCTGCCTTGGGATTGGCTTCGAAATAATTGATGATGCGGATGGCCTTGTACATATCGCGTGCAGCAATGGCCTGTTGCAGTTCAAACACGTTGAACTCCTTACTTACACCAATATATTGCTCGATATCATCCTCCGTAATATTGCGGCGCTCGCCCAGGTTGATGGCCAGTTTGTCGATCTCGTTGCTCAACCGGCTAAGGTCATTGCCGATGTGGTCAATCAGCAGTACAAGCGCTTTATTGTTGATGGTAAAACCCTTGCTCCGCACCATGTTCTGCGTCCAGTCGGGCAGTTCATTATCGTACAACTTTTTAGTGGTGAGCATTCCGCCTTTTTCCTTCAGCAGTTTGGCCAGCTTGGTGCGTCCATCCACCTTTTTGCCTTTGTACGCCACCACCAGTATTGTTGAAGTGAGCGGCTTATCCACATAGGCTTCCAGTTTTTCTATCTGGCGCATTTCTTGTGCTTCTTTCAATATCACCACCTGGTGTTCGGCAAACATGGGGTAACGACGACAAGTATTGATCACCTGTGTCCAGTCGGTGTCCTTGCCGTATAAAACGGTAAGATTGAAACCGGCTTCGCTTTCGGGAAGTATTTCCTGTTCGGCGTATTTTACTACCTGGTCGATGAAAAAGTCTTCTTCCCCCTCAAGCCAATACACCGGTTTAAACGCTTTTTTTTTCAGGTCGCCAATGATCTTTTCCGCCGTCATAATGATTTTAGATATTCAGGATCAACACGTTATCTTTCTGGCACGGTTTTAGAAAGTTGCAGCCACGAAATTAACGGCAAAGCCTAATTTCACACAAAGAACGTAACTAGAACAACAAAAAACGCTACAATGGCCAACACGAATTATCCCTCAGCCTCCACTCCGCAAAATAATGGCAACAACTCGGGCAATACCAGCCGGAACATTCTAATCGGTGTATTGGCCGCCGGCCTATTGGGAACATGGGGTTATTTCCTCTACGACAAGAACAAGTCGGATGAGCAAATCCAGATCACGCAGACCTCTGCCAACACCGCGATGTCGTCCCGCGACTCTGTTCAGTTATTGTACAACGATGCGCTTACCAGACTTGATTCCATCACCGGCAACAACAACAACCTGCAGGGCCAGGTAACAGAACGCAACAGCGATATCAGCCGCCTGCGTGGCGAGATCCGCCGCATTTTGAATGATAAGAATGCTACCGCTGCCGACCTGCGCCGTGCCCGTGGCCTGATCGACGAACTGAATGGCAAGATCGCCAACCTGGAACTGGAAGTGGCCCGCCTCTCCGGTGAAAACCAGGAACTGGCTGCCAACAACCAGCAACTGAGCCAGGAGCGCCAGGTACTGGAAACCAACCTTCAAACCACTACCGCAGAAAAAGATGAACTGGCTACCACTGTTGATGTAGCTTCTACTTTTACTGCCAGCAATATCCAGATCAAACCCGTTAACGAAAAGCGTAACGGTAAAGAAAAAGAAACTGCTACTGCCAAGCGCGTAGACAAGCTAGTTGTTTCTTTTGATGTAGAAAACCGCATTGCCCGTTCCGGCCCCGCCGACCTGTACGTGGTTGTTACAGCCCCCAACGGCCAGGTGATCTCCGATCCTTCAATGGGTAGCGGCATGCTCACCACCCGTGCCGAAGGCGACAAGACCTTTACCTTTAAAACCGCTATCGATTATGAGCAAGGCACCCGCAAAACCGTGCAGGTTCCCCTCCGTCAAAGCGATTTCCAAACAGGTAATTACAAAATTGAAATCTACCAGAACGGTTTCAAAATTGCTGAAGGCATCCGCAGCCTGAAGAAGGGCGGCATCTTCGGATAATATTTGCACAACACATTTTCATTGCCCTAGAAACTCGGAGCCGCTACACCCAGGTGTAGCGGTTTTTTTATGTCCTTTGGCAATGCAAAAAGAATGTAAGGACTGAAGTCAATCATTGAATTGTTGTTGCATTAAAACTCGAATGACGTGCAATGATTAGATACGCATGTTGGATAAATTTATAAGGAGTTCTATATCAAAATTGCTTTTTTACGCAATGGCAATACCAAAGCTTTGCAACAGCAAGCCAAAATGAAAAGCCGGAACCTTTGTTCCGGCTTTTCATTTTGGCCTTAAACTTTTACCATATGATAGAAACAGCTAGCTGCTAAAAGCCAACAGCCAAAAGCTGCTTCCCTATTGCGGCAGCAATACCCGGTCAATTTTGTGTACCACACCATTCACTGCGTTCAGGTCGGCGGTAAGCACGCGAGCTGCGGGTTGGCTGGCGGCAATATTACCCACACCTTCCAGTCGCACCTGGGTAGCCATGGGACCTGTAAAGGTTGTGGTTACCCGCACACCCGGATGAGCAGCTACCGAGCCATTCAGCAGGGTAGGCACAAACTGCGGTCCTGCGGGCAGGTTTACACTAAAAGCCCTGGAACCCAGCAGGTGGTAAGCCACAATTCCACGAACCCTTTGCGCAGGGAAAACCTGCGGAGTATTGAGGGCGCCAATGATGACGGCATCTGGCGTACCTGGAGGAAAAAGTGCCCGGAAAGCATCGTTGGTGGGTGCCAACAAGGTTACATTGGCAACGCCAAAACGCAGCACGGAATCCAGCCTGTTCAAACCAACCTGGCCTGAGTCGGCACGGGTAATGGCAGCACGCAGGATGCTCAGGTCGGCATCGGCACCAATGATCTGGGCAATCAACTGCGCGGGTGGCATAACCACGGCGGCAACTTTATGGATCACGGAACTGCCCGCCAGGATATCGGCTTGTTTAATCGGGATATTATTGGCATAAACACCCCTGGCACTCCGTGCCGGGAAGATAGAATTCTTGATCAGCGGGTTGCCTCCAGGCAGCTGCAAAAGCGTAGGCATTTGCAGGTTGAACTGGGTTACCGGGATTGCGGTTGATGCCAGTGCCTGGGGTACCACATGGTAGCTTAAAATGGCCTGGAGGGTAGCCGGTGGCAGGGCGTTTACAGCTGCCAGCGACAAACCCGATGCGGCAAACGCATCGTTGTCGGGTGCAAAAACCGTATAGCGTACATCACCGGAACCCAGTGCGGTAGCGATGCCGGCACGCTGCACTGCGGCCACCAGGATACTGAAATTGGGATCGGTGCCCAACACCTGCGCAATAGAGCCGTTGGGAACGGAAGGGGTTGGCGGAACAGGAACTTCTTCAAATTCCTTGTTCTTCACGCAAGATTGCAGGGCAAGGGCTGCCATGGCCACCAGGGACCACTGCGCCGTTTTCCTTTTTATAGTAGATAACATAGCTGCAAAGGGAGTTGTGGATTAGAAAATATTGTAACCAAAGCTTACATAGTACAACCCGCCTATTGAGGGGTTACCCGCGCCATTGCGGTAATACTGGTTCAGGATATTGTTGCCCCCTACCTTGAATACGGTTTTACGGTCGGCGAAGCGATAGCTGAACTGTGCATCCAGGGTTTGTACTTCTTCAATCTGGCCGGTGATAAAATCGCTCTCAAAAAGGAAAGCATCCTGCCAGCGGTAAGTAAGGTTAAAGCCCATATTCTTTTGCTTGCCAAATCCGGTATTACCCAGCGACAGGTTGGTGCGGTATTTTGGCGAGTTGAAATAAGCCACAAATCCTGCAGGTACATTGTCCAGTACATCGGAAGAGAAGTTGAAACCTGCGGTGAAGTTGGCGGGCAAACGGTAGTCGAGGCTGATGCCGTAACCATAGGTTGCCACTTTGCCGGTGCTGTTTACAGGCACCGAGTACAGCTGCCAGTTGGCGCGGTTGGCCAGGTCGGCAACATTGCCGGTTTTGGACTGCACCCCAACAGTGCGCACAATGAAATCAGTATAACGTCCCAGGTAGCCATACACATCCACCAGCAGCTTTTCTGCGGCCAGCAAACCTTTATAACCTGCTTCGTAAGAAGTAACCGACTCAGGTTTCAGCGGGTTGAAATTGGCCACTTTGGGTGCCGGCGGGTTGCTGGTCAGGCTTTCCAGTTGGTAAACAGGATTGGTATTGAAACCGTAAAAATTCTTCAGGTCCTGAACACCGCCAATCAGCTTCAGACCGCCGGTTACATCCAGGTTGATCCACTGCTGTTGGGTAGAAGGAAAACGGTAAGCGGTCTGGAACGACAGGCGCAGGTTATTGTTCTTCGCCAGCTTCACCATGGCAGTGGCACGGGGTGTAAACCGGCCTTCAAAGTTCTGGTTCTTGTCGT
The DNA here is from genome assembly GCF_001953305.1 of Cnuella takakiae. GTDB lineage: Bacteria > Bacteroidota > Bacteroidia > Chitinophagales > Chitinophagaceae > Flavisolibacter > Flavisolibacter takakiae. Next base: position 2,642,937 of record NZ_MTFE01000010.1, on the reverse strand, counting down.
ACCGGCCCGATACAGTCAGCTTTACGCGGTCTTCGAGGATATTGCGTGAAGCCTGTACATATGCCCCTACTTCGTTGATGCCAATGGTGCCGGTACTGTCGGCAAACAGGGTACCGCCAGAGTTCAGCACATAACGCTTGAAATTGGCACCCACCAGGATGTCGGCAAAACTGCGGGTCAGGTGCGAAAGGTTGTACTGGCCTTCAAAGTTGTAGAGGTCGGTTTTATCAACAAACAAACCACCCCCATTGCGGATGGGCACTTTACGGATGCGGTCGAGCAGGGTTTTAAATTCGGGAGTACCTGCAGCAGGACGGCCCACGTCGGCAAGGTTGCGTGCCTGTGCATGTGCGGTAGCATCGTTGGCACCTGCCAGCTTGGCTGCCAGGAAAGCCTGTCCGTACTGCGCATACCAGCCGGTGCTGCCGGTGCTGGGTTTCCAGGCCTCGTTGAGCAGGCGGGTGGTAACGGTGGCGTTATAGCTCTGGCCGGCGTTTTCCTGTGTGGTATAAGCACGCAGGAACCAGTTGGTGTGGTTCAGTTCCAGTTTATACTGGCCGATCTTGAGGTCCTTGAGCGAGTAGCGGTCGCTGCCTGTGTAAACAGTATTACCGGTACCCCAGTAAGCGGCAGCTACCGCTTCCAGGCGCGGGTTGAATTTATAATGCATGGCACCCGACAACTTGAAGTTGATGGTGTTGGGGTTTACCACATCGGCCTCGCGGTAACCTGTACGCGAAACATTGATGGGCTGACCGGAAAGGGTGTTTATATAAGGAGCAAGGAAAGGCGCTTGTTGGCCAATACCCGCCAATACCTGGCGGAGGTCGGCGGTGGTTTCATCGCCATACATATTTACACCGTCGTAGTTGGGATTGTTTTCGCGGGTACTGCCATCAATGTTACCGATGATACCCGTGCGGTTGTAATTGCGGTAATCGGCAGCTACCCAATCCTTAGCCTTAATGAACTCAGTGTTTATTTTATAGGCAAACTTCTGACCTACGGTATTGGCATAACGCAGGTTCCAATTGTAATATGGCGATGGATCACGGTACTTGCCGTCCACGTGCATGATGCCTTGTTTTACCTGGAGCGACAGGCCTTTATAACGGAAAGGGTTCTTGCTGTTGATCAGCAGGGTGCCGTTCATACCACCGGGGCCATAGAGGGCCGATGAAGCGCCGGGCAGCAGCTCCATGCTTTCCACGTCCAGTTCCGTAACGCCAATAATGGAACCCACGGCAAAGTTGAGCCCGGGAGCCTGGTTGTCCATACCATCCATCAGCTGGTTGAAGCGCAGGTTGCCCGAGCCATTGAAGCCACGGGTAGATGGTGTTTTAAACGTGAGGGAAGATGCAGTGAGGTCAACGCCTTTTACGTTGGCCATTACATCATAAAAAGATGCGGCAGGCGCATTGCGGATGGATGCGGCATTTACCCGCTCAACCGTCACAGCCGATTCCATCAGCCGCTCGGGTACCCTTGATGCGGACACCACCACTTCCTGTCCAAGCGAAGAGGCAGGAACAAAATCAATGTTCAACGCAGCTTTTGCATTGCTGACAGTGGATTCCTGTGCATCGAAGCCAACGGAGGAAAACACCAGCACTACAGGCAGGCTGGGAACAGAAAGGCGGAAAACGCCGTTTTCGTTGGTATAGGTACCCTGGCCACCTCCCTTAACCGAGACCGACACGGCGGGTACGGGTTCGCGGGTGCTGCTGTTGCGCACCACGCCATTGAGCGTAATGCCTTGGGCCTGTGCAAACAGGGTAAATAAAAGAGCGGGCACAAGCGCCCATAAGCGTAGTTTTCTCATCATAGAACCAATTTTGGTTTATCGGATACAAAAGGACCCTGCATGCATAACAGTTGGGAAATGCGCCCGGTAATAGCAAGCAAGCTGGAGTATTTAAAGGTAAAATAACGAAAGAGAAAGGGATCACTGAAAATTATTTGTTCAGAAAAGCGTACATATTGCACCTTTGAAACCCAATCACAAACCGTTTTTCATGCCGCAGTTCGAGTTTCCCGACCAAATGGGATTTTATCAGGGTAAGGTGCGCGATGTTTATACCATCGACAACACCCTGCTGGTGATGATCGCCTCCGACCGTATTTCTGCCTTTGATGTGATCCTGCCCCGCCCAATTCCCTACAAAGGCCAGGTGCTCAATGGCGTTGCCGCTTTTATGCTGGAGCATACCCGCGATATCTGCACCAACTGGTTGATCAGCACGCCGGCGCCCAATGCATCCATTGGGTATAAGTGTGTTCCCTATAAAGTGGAAGTGGTGGTACGCGGCAACCTCTGCGGACATGCCTGGCGCACCTACAGCAGCGGAGAACGCACCTTATGCGGCGTAACCATGCCCGAAGGACTAAAGGAAAACGACTTCTTCCCCGCTCCCATCATCACGCCTACCACCAAGGCCAGTGAGGGTCATGATGAAGATATTTCTGTTCCTGAAATCATCCGCCAGGACCTGGTTACCGAAGCCGAATGGCAGGAAATATCCACCATTGCCCTGCAGCTTTTTGCCCGCGGCAATGAGCTGGCCCGCCAACAGGGACTGATCCTTGCCGATACCAAGTACGAGTTTGGCAAACGCAATGGGCAGATCGTACTGATGGATGAAATCCATACTCCGGACTCTTCCAGGTACTTTTATGCCGATGGCTTTGAAGCAAGGCAGGCATCGGGTGAAAAACAAAAGCAACTGAGTAAAGAGTTTGTCCGCGAATGGCTGATTGACAACAATTTCATGGGCAAGGAAGGACAGCATGTTCCTGAAATGACCGACGAATGGATCAACACCATCTCCGAACGGTATATTGAATTATTTGAAAAAGTAACCGGCACCCAGTTTCAAAAGCAGCCGCTGGATGAGGAAGAAACCTATGGCCGTATTGTGGATGCATTGCAGGAAATCAGGAAGCATTGACCGGTGAAGAACAGGATTTTTAAAGGATTAAAATAAAAGCGCCTCTTGGGGCGCTTTTATTTTAATCCTTTAAACAATTGGATAAAACAGTACAGTCATTCCAGCTATTGTCCCTCTTCGGCAAAATATCCGAAAACGACTGGATAAAAATCCCCCAAACTGAAAGGCGCCTATACGGCGCCTTTGTCTATTTCGTTCAGCCTTGGTCTGAGCCGGCTTTTGCTTTTATTAAAAACATTGCGGTCTTTGACCACGCCTTTTCGCAATTGTTCCTGTTCTGCTTCCGGCAGGTGAATCACTTCCTGACATGCTGTGCTGCAGCAGCCTTCATATTTTGTTTTGCATTCCTCGCACTGGATGAAGAGCAGGTGACAACCTTCGTTCACACAGTTCACATGCGTATCGGCGGGCTTGCCGCACTGGTGGCAATGGGCAATGATTTCGTCGGATATACGCTCACCCAATCGGTCGTCGAATACAAAGTTCTTACCCTTGAACTTATTGGGCAGCCCCTTTGCTTTTACATTATTGGCATAATGGATAATGCCACCCTCCAGGTGGTATACCTTCTTAAAGCCCTGGTGGAGCATATAGGCACTGGCCTTTTCGCAGCGGATACCGCCCGTGCAATACATAATAATGTTCTTGTCCTTGGCATGCTGCATCATATCTGCAGCCATGGGCAATTGATCGCGGAAGGTATCGGAAGGAATTTCAATGGCATTTTGAAAATGGCCCACTTCAAACTCGTAGTGGTTGCGCATATCGATGACAATAGTATCCGGGTCATCGGTCAACTGGTTGAACTCCTCGGCATTTACATATTTGCCGCGGTTGGCCATATCAAAGCCGGGGTCTTCAATGCCATCGGCAACGATTTTGTCCCGCACTTTTATTTTTAAGATCCAGAATGATTTGCCGTCATCATCAACAGCTACATTGAGCCGGAGGCCATGTAATGCCTCAATGGAATAGAGGTAGGCTTTAAGGGCTTCAAAATTGGAAGCCGGTACGCTGATCTGGGCATTGATGCCTTCCTGGGCTACGTAAATGCGGCCAAACACTTTGAGTGCATCGAGGGCTGCATACAGCTCATCGCGGAAAGCCCTGGGATCGGCAATGGGAAAATACTGGTAGAAAGAAATGGTAGTACGCGCTTCTGTTTCAGCGTACAAACGTTTTTTCATCTCCTCGTTGGAGACACGGTTGTGTAAAAATGCCATGGGTTAAATTTTAAGTACTGCTCGTAGGGCAGACAAAATTTGACACACCAGGCAGGTTTTATATACCAGCCTGGTGTGTTGCGCCCCCGGTAAACCTTATAGGTTTTAAAAACCTTCAAGGTTTAAGGGAAACAGCGCCGCAAAGATAACCCATGGCATGTTGCTGAAATGCTAAGCTGACAAAGATCAGATGGTGCCTGTAAGAATCAGTACCAAGCCAATGATGGCCAGCACCAGGGCTGCCACAGGGGCAGCAAACAAGAGCGCCAGGATAGCAATACCCAGGAGGATATAAATGATGGTTTGTCTTTCGGAAAGTTCATCCTTGCGGAAAACCGAACGAACCTTTTGCTTCACCACCATCCAGGTGGCTTTGCGCTGCAGCTTACGCAATTGCTTGCGGCCTTTGGTGCCCGCATAGGCAGCCAGCATCATGGCGCTGAGCAAGGCAGCGGCTTCGGTATTGTTATTAGACTGGGGTACTACAGGAGCGGGCTGCTGCACGGGTTGCAGCGATGTCGAACTAAGGGCCATAATCTTGGGTTTGGTTCAGAGGTTGCGGCAAAGGTATTGGGATTTGGGATTGCGGATTTTAGATTTCGGAAGTAACCTGTACAAAGCAGTTTCTGGTAGGCTATCCCAACTTAATGCCTGGTGCTAAAAGCCAAAACTCACCTGGCCGGCTGGCGCAAAGAGGCACCACTCATTGCGGCAAAGCCACCAACCAATCCACCTACCAGAGCACTCACCAGCACCAGTAGCACCGAAGAGCCGCCAAGGGGCAGGAGTTGCGCTATTTTATGCGACAGCAGGCTGCCGTTCTTTATATCTATCCATGCGGCAACAAAGCTCCACATCAGGAACACCCCCAAAAAACCGGAAAGAAAGGCCGGCAGCAGGCGTTGGGGCAATAAGGCTGCGACAGCAAAAGCGATAACGGCCAACACCCACCAGGGCAACAATAAGCCGGCGAAATAGGCCAGTAATCCCGTAAGTAGGGTAGCTAGTAAAAAGCGCATAAATCAAATGTGTTGAAAGGTAAGGGTCCATTTCACGCGGGGATGATCCCGGTCTGCTTTCTTCATAACCCACAGACGGTAGTACTTGCCAGCAGCCCAGGTATCTACCAGGTTGTCGTAAAAACGGCTGCCGGGATTACCACTCTGGCCTCCGGGGTACACACCATAAGCTTCCGTTTCGGGCGACAGGTGTACAATCATCCGCCAACTGGGGCCATGGGTGGCACTTTGGGCATTGAGCGCCGTTTTCCAGCCGCCGGTTTTTAATCCTGTTCTGGCAAATGGCGTAACAGCGGTGCGCAACAGGTGGTAAATGGAGGTATTCTTTTCTTTCCACCATTCCATGCCATCATCGCCTGCCTGCAACCGGGCTGCGGCATTCCGCAGTGCTGCTGTTACCTGAAACTGCAGGGATTCGCGTTGCGGCGTGTTGATATTATCTACATATCCAAAAGCAGAATCGCGGAGCAGGCGCTCCAGCAGGGTCTGGTCGTCGGGGAAGCTCTTGATTTGTTTGATCCTGGCAAATTCATCGCTCCACACCAGGGTATCCAGTTCGCTCCACCAGGCTTTGAAAATGGTAGGTGATTCGGATTCTGGTTCGGCAACGAAATTCCACTGGCTGACTTCGGTAAGCAACCTCCGCTCAGTGGCGTTCAGCCGGGCAGCATCGGCGTAGCGTACCAGTAAAGGAACAGCCATGGCAGCAAAATAGTCGTGGTTGCTGTTTTGCAAACGCATCATGTCTTTTACGCTTACCTTTTTCAACTGTGCCAGCTGCGAGTCGATGGACACGCTGCGCGGCACAAAGTAGTCGCCGGGTATAAAGTAAGGATAAGCTGAATCTACAGGGCGCTGGTTGGCGCTTTGGATATAACCCGACTTAGGGTTGATGACATGCGGGTTCTCCCTTGATGGAATATAGGCCTGCCACAGGTAGCTGCTGTCTTCGCCGGGCATAACATACAGCCCCTGCCCTTTCCACAAAGCAGGAAAACGTCCCTGCTGCCAGATGGCAATACCACCCGACTTGGCAGCAAACAACATATTCTGGGCGGGACAGGCATAGGTCTTAATGGCATTGCGGTAATCGGTATAGTTTTTTGCCTTATCGAGCTTGATAAAGGTTTGCAGGTCGTTGGAAGGTTCATGCGCCATCCACCTGAAAGCAAGGCCTGTATTGTCAGCCACTGGAATATCGTCCGATGCAAAGCTTTGATCGTATAGCACCGGTCCAAATATCGTATAGGCCACCGTGTCCGAAATGGTAGCACTGCCACGAACGGCTATTTGCTCTACCCTTAGCCTGGTGGGTTCCCATTTGCCATTAAACCAATATGCATCCTTTTTGCCATCGCGGAAACGCACTTTGTAGTATTCACCCACATCACGGCCTGCATTGGTGAAGCCAAAAGCAATGCTGTCGTTGAAACCAATAGCAATAGAAGGTGTGCCGGGGAAGCTAACCCCGTAAACATTCATCTCGGGGGTATGGAGCTGCATTTCGTACCAGATGGAAGGAAAGCTCAATCCAAGATGCGGGTCGTTGGCAAGCATGGGATGACCGGACGCAGACCTGGAACTATCCACCGCCCAGTTGTTGCTGCCGTTGAGGCGGGTCATGCTTTGCGGCACCTTGGCGTTTATAGCCGTATCGCGTTGAAAGTAGAGCGAATCGGCGGTGGCAGGCTTGCGCACCTTTACGCCGGCAGTGTCAAACCTGGTGCCTTTGGGAACGATGGGATGTGATGAATCGGATAATTGCGGGTAAAGAATGCCTATGGCGTTTTCACCAAAGATGGATTTTACATTGCTGAACTCGATGTCGCGTACATAATTGCGCCCTGCAAGGTCATTGCTCATCAGCTTTAAAAAGATGGCCGATTTCAGGTTGGACCAACGTTCGGGTTGATAATCCAGCAGTTTGTATTCAATGGGCAGGCTGCTCTCGGTAAGGGTTTCGATATAGGCGTTTACCCCCGCCGTGTAGGCATCCATAACCTCCCTGGTCATGGGGTCTTTTTCCGACTCGGCAAGCGATGCTTCAGCCGCATATACCATACCCATGCGGCGTTGGTCGCGGTCGTACCGCAGGTAGCGCGGGTCATTTCCCAGCACTTCCGAAATACGGCCCGCTGCTGCGCGGGTTTGGAAATCCATTTGCCACAAGCGGAACCGGGCATGCAGGTAGCCCTGCACGAAGAAAGCATCGCGGTCCACCTCGGCAAAAACATGGGGGACCAGGCGGCTGTCGAAATGCACGTCCACCCTGCCCTGTAGTTTGGCATTGCCAACAGAGCCGGAAAAGCTGTGGTCAGCCGCTTCGGCATTTTGCCAAAAGCCCTGTTGCGGACTGAGGAAGCGACCCAGCGGGGGAATGCCGCCCCACTTATTATTGGCGCCAATCACCAAGGCGATGGTAATGGTTGTGGAAACAAGAAATGGCAGTATGCGCATAAATGATATCTACCAGCAGCCTTATGCCTGGCAACCGGAACGGTTATAAGTTGATTGAATGGTTTATAGGGCACTAACCCGGAAGCCAATTAAAAGGCGACGGTTGCTGCCGTCGCCGAAAGTATAAAATTTACCACAACAGTTTAGGACTATTCAGTAAGCCTGCATCCCTGAACGGGCAGGTTAATCGTTTTTGCCCACCAGCATGGGCACAAAGGAAAAGCGATCATAAGCTTCTTCCACCACCGAGCCATCGGCTTGTTTGATTAACCGCTTCATGATCTGGTACTCGCCGGCATCAACAGGAATAACCATAATGCCTCCGGGCTTCATCTGGTCAATCAGTTTTTGCGGCACAAATGGTGCAGCCGCCGTGATGATCACCCGGTCGAAGGGACCATAGGTGGGCAGGCCTTCAAAGCCATCGCCATAGAAGAATTTGATGTTGGGATACTTACGCAGGTAGGCAAATTTTTTATTCTGGTCAAACAGCTTTTTCTGCCTTTCAATGGTAAACACCTGTACGCCCATTTCGGCCAGCACCGAAGCCTGGTAAACGCTGCCGGTACCAATTTCCAACACTTTCTGAAAAGGTTTTACCTCCAGCAGCTGCGTTTGGTAGGCAACGGTATAAGGCTGTGAGATGGTTTGTCCTTCGCCAATGGGGAAAGCCCGATCCTCGTAAGCCACATCTTCAAAGGCAGATTCCAGGAAATAATGACGGGGAATATTTTCGATGGCAGCCAGCACCTTTTCATCGGTGATACCTTTAGCACGGATGGTTTCAACCAGTTTTCGTCGTAGCCCTTTGTGGCGGTAGCTGTCTTCGTACTTCCTCATGGTGCAAAGATAGCCTGCGGGCAGGGTTGCGCCATTTTATATATGGCCCAAACGATCAAAAACAAGGTGGGAAAAAAGGCCTCAACCCCGCCATACTGCCGGGCTTGAGGGGTTGTGGAAAAAAACTGGATCGCACGGAAACCGGTTTGAACACACACTTCACAGGTTTTAGAAACCCGTGCGGTGAAGCCGATATTAAAATCTTGTATGGCATAATAGTTTTTACCTTGTACCTGCATGAATACCGCACACCTTGTACTGCTCTTCGGCTGGATCCTGTTTTGCGCCCTGCATAGCCTGCTGGCAAGTATCAGGTGGAAGGGCATGATGCAACGACTCATGGGCAGGCAGTTCCGGCTGTACCGGTTGTATTATACCCTTTTTGCTTTCCTGACCCTTGGCATCCTGGTGTGGTACCACCTTATAATTGATTCTCCCCTTGTTTTTGGGCCCACCTGGTGGACCCGCTCACTGGGTATACTGGTAGGTATTGGTGGCATGGTGGTGATGGCCATTTGCATACGCAAATATTTCATGCACCTGAGCGGCCTCAAAAGCCTGTACCTGAACGATGAACAGGCGGCCAACCAACTCCAGATCAGCGGCATTCACCGTTATGTGCGCCACCCGTTGTACTCCGGTACCTTTCTTGCCATTTGGGGTGGATGGCTCTACTACCCTGTTGTTGCCCTCCTGATTGCCAATAGCGTCATTACCATTTACACCCTATTGGCAATTGAGTGGGAAGAGCAAAAGCTAATCAGGGAATTTGGCGACAGCTATATCCAGTACCGTAAACAAGTGCCGAAGTTGATACCGAACCCCCTGTCCCCCTGAAAGGGGAACTTGGGCCGGAGGGGCTGCTTTATTGTAGAAAGATTTAGTTCAACATGCATAAATTAATAACGCCCTTCTATAGCAGAGGGGCGTTATCTTTAAAGTAAATAAATGACCTAAGTTCCCCCTTCATGGGGACAGGGGGTTAAAGTGCCAGGTCGCTGATAATGGTCTGGATCTTAGCCTTCAGTTCGCTTTGAACTTTTTCAAACTCCTCAACCGATGATAAAGGAGCATTCACGCTGAAATAAAACTTGATCTTGGGTTCGGTACCGCTTGGGCGGGCACTCACCTTGGTACCATCAGCGGTTTCAAATTGTAACACATTGCTCTTGGGCAGTTCAATGGGCGACTGCTGTCCGCTCTGCAGGTCAGTACGTACCCGCTTTTCGTAATCCAGCAGGGTGGCAACAGGGCTGCCTGCAAGGGTTTGCGGCGGGTTGTTGCGGAAGCGCTCCATCATATCGGCAATCTGCTGCTGGCCGTCGCGGCCTTTCTTGGTGATGGAAATAAGGTGCTCGAGGAAAAAGCCGTAATCAACATACAGCTGGAGCAACTTCTGGAACAGGCTGCGGCCATGGGCTTTTTCATAAGCAGCCATTTCGCAAAGGATGGCAACAGCGCTGATGGCGTCCTTGTCGCGCAGCTCCTTGCCGATCATCAGGCCATAGCTTTCTTCTCCACCGATCACATAGTTTTCGGCCGCTTCTTTTTCCTTGATCAACTCCGCGATCCACTTAAAGCCGGTGAGTACATTGTAACATTTAACGCCATTGCGCTCGGCAAACACATCGATCATGTTGGTGGTCACGATGGTTTTCACCACCATGTCGTTGGGTTGCTGCAGGCCTTTTTCCTTGCGGCTTTCAATGAGGTAGTTGAATGCCAGCACAGCGGTCTGGTTGCCATTCAGGAGTACCCATTTGCCTTCATTATCTTTCACACCAATACCTACGCGGTCGCTGTCGGGGTCGGTACCCAGCAGGATGTCGGCATCCAGAGCTTCAGCCTTTTTCAGGCCAATGCTCATGGCTTCGCTTTCTTCGGGGTTGGGGTAAACCACGGTAGGGAAATTACCATTGGGCTCGCTTTGCTCTTCAACAATGGAAACATTGGTAAAGCCGTAAGCTTTCAGCACCTGTGGCACCAGTTTGATACCGGTACCATGAATAGGTGTATAAACGATCTTGAGGTCTTTTTGCTGCGCGATTACATCGGGGTTCACGCTCAGCCCTTTTACCATCTGGATATAAGCCTCATCCAGCTCTTTGCCCACGATGGTGATATTGGCTTCACCGCCGGTAAACTTCACTTCATCTACCGAAGCAATTTTCTCCACTTCGGCAATCACGTTTTTATCATGTGGGGGCACCAGCTGGCCACCATCGTTGAAGTATGCTTTATAACCGTTATATTCTTTGGGGTTGTGCGAAGCAGTACATACCACACCGCCCTGGCAACCCAGGTGACGGATGGTAAAAGACAATTCCGGTGTGGGGCGCATGTCTTCAAAAAGAAACACCTTGATGCCGTTGGCGGCAAAAACATTGGCAGTGGTTTCGGCAAAGAAGCGGCTGTTGTTGCGGCTGTCGTGTGCAATGGCCACTTTGATCTCGCCTTCACCAAAGGTTTGGCGCAGGTAGTTGGCAAAGCCCTGGGTAGCCATACCCACCGTGTATTTATTCATCCGGTTGGTGCCAATGCCCATCAGGCCACGCAGGCCACCGGTGCCAAATTCCAGGTTGCGGTAAAATGCATCAGCCAAGTCATCGGGGTTTTCCGACTGCTGCTTGCGGATGCCTGCCTTCACTTCTTCGTCATAATTGCCATTCAGCCAGGTATCTACTCTTTGTTGTATTGCTGCGTCCATCAAATAATAATTTTTTGGTGCGTAAGGTGAAAAGTTTTGCAAGTGTACATAAAAAGGCGCAGCAAGGTACATTTGGGTTCATGAAAACATGGTGTACCCTATGCTGGCTGCTACTGCTTGCCCCCTATTGCCAGGGACAGGATAGCTTGCATGCACCGGCACCAACAACAGGTGTACCACATCAGCTGAGCCAGGGCACCAAACGGCCCCTGCAGGTTGCCTGCGGCATATCACTGGCTTATGGCGCCAGCCTTTTTGCCCTGAACAAAGCATGGTACCAGCAATATGCCCGAACCGGTTTTCACTTGTTTAATGATGGCCGCGAATGGCTGCAGATGGACAAGCTCGGTCATGGCTGGTCGGCGTACCAACTGGCAAGGGCCAATACCCCTATGTGGCGGTGGGCCGGTTTGGAGGAAAAACAATCCTTATTGGCTGCGGGCGCAGGGAGCCTGGTCTATCTTACCGGGATTGAGTGGATGGATGCCCATTCTGAAAAATGGGGCTGGAGCTGGGCAGATATGGCAGCCAATACCGCAGGAACTTTATTGTTTGCGGGGCAAGAGCTGGCATGGAAAGAACAGCGCATTCAGTTCAAATTCTCGGTTATGCCCAGGCGGTACCCTGCCGATTTGGAGGTAAGGGCGAGGCAGTTGTTCGGGACAAATTTTGCAGAAAGGGCCTTAAAAGATTACAACACCCAAACCTATTGGCTCTGCGTAAACCTGAAATCATTCCTGGAGCAAAGCCGGCTGCCTTCCTGGCTCAACCTTGCAATGGGTTATGGTGCCAGTGGAATGTATGGCGGCTTCCGCAACGAAGCTTTTGATAAGAATGGTAACTGCACCTTTCACCGCCCCGACATCCAAAGGTCAAGACAGTGGTACCTTGCTCCTGATATCGATTTCACCCGAATCAAAACTGGCCGGAAAGCAGTGCGTACCCTTTTGTTTGCACTCAATTGCCTGAAGCTGCCAACACCAGGGTTGAATTTGGAAGGAGGGAAACTGAAGGGCGGATTCTTTTGATCATTGGTTTTGATGGGAACGCGGATTTGACGGATGGAACAGATAATAACAGATGGTTGTTTAGAATAAACCAGTCTGGCTACTTAAGAAAAAATCAAAATCCGCTTCTATCCGTCCCATCCGTTCTATGCGTGTTCCCATCAGTGTCCGAATAAGAACAACTTATTAAAACATATAATCTCCTACCTAAGCTCCCCCTTTGGGAAGGACAGGGGGTTAATGCAACCAAGCCCCCGTGATCTCCGCACCTGCCGTTTCCACCGAGATATGCTCCTGCAGGGTGGTGGAAAGCGATAAGCCTACAAAGTCCGAGGTAACGGGAAAAACCTTGTGGCTCCGTTCCACCAGCACCAGGGTCTGGATCTTTTTGGGTTGGTATTGCAAAAAAGGCTTTACCGCGTACAGCAGGGTGCGGCCGCTATTGGCCACATCATCCACGATCAGGATGTTTTTACCCGAAAAATCCATGTGCGGCGTAACGGAAACTTCCAGGGGCTGCAGCTTATCGAGGTGGAGCTCCACCACCGAAATACTGATGGCCAGCAGTTGCCTCAACTCAGCTATCAGCTGGCGGGCCACCACCATTCCATTGCCGTTCACACCGGCCACCACCAGCTCGGGTTCCCCGGTATTGTTTTCGGCTACTTCAATAGCCATGCGGCGCAGGCGGCGCCCAACATCAGATTGCGACAGTATTTGATTGCGAACAGCAGTATGTGCGGACATGTACAATTATTGGGTTGTGAAAGCGCCGGGGGTAGTGATTGTGGAACGAAAAAGGGTCTTACCAAAATAGGCTGCACAATAACCTGCCTCACCATTTTTTAGCAACAGCTTTACCACAAACTCTTATCTGCCAACGGCAAACTCTTTTTCCTGACTTAACTTAGCGCAAATCTAATCCGGGAACATGGAGCTTGTGCAACAAATTTTATTTCTGGTACTAGCGGCTGCTGCCATTTTCATTTTTGCCAAAAAAGTAAAGGCCATTCGCCGCAATATTAACCTGGGACGCGAAGAGGACATCAAGCCCCATCCCGACCGGTGGCGCAACGTATTGCTGATGGCCTTTGGCCAAAAGCGGATGTTTGACAAACCCCTTGTGGCCCTGATGCACTTTATCCTGTATGCAGGCTTTATCATCATCAACATCGAGGTACTGGAAATTGTACTGGATGGCCTGCTGGGTACCCACCGCCTGTTTGCCGGGGTGTTGGGTGGCTTCTATGCTTTTGTAATTAATTTTTTTGAGATACTGGCAGTACTGGTACTGGTTACCTGTGTGGCTTTCCTGGCCCGCCGGAACATCCTGAAAGTGCGCCGCCTGAACATGGCCGAACTGAATGGCTGGCCCCGTAGCGATGCCAATATCATCCTCACTTTTGAAATTGTGCTGATGTCGCTGTTCCTGTTGATGAATGGTGCCGACAGGGCTTTGCAATTGCAGGGGTATGGCCATTACGCCGAAGTACAAACGAATTTCTGGATTTCGGGTTTGCTTGCACCGGCATTGCAAGGACTGCCTTCGGGTGCATTAGTAGGCATTGAACGCATTGCCTGGTGGCTGCACATTGTGGGCATTTTCGCCTTTCTCAATTACCTGCCATATTCAAAACACCTGCACATCATCCTGGCCTTTCCCAACACCTACTATGCGAAGGTGGAGCCACAGGCCGAGATGACCAATATGCCCGAAATACAGCGGGAAGTGCTGTATGCCATGGAGCCCGACAAGATTCCGGCAGAAGCCGCCGAAGCACCCAAGAAGTTTGGCGCCAAGGACGTTACCGACCTGAGCTGGAAAAACCTGCTCGACGCCTACACCTGTACCGAATGCGGCCGTTGTACCGAAGCCTGTCCTGCCAACCAGACTGGAAAAAAACTCTCCCCCCGCAAGATCATGATGGACACCCGCGACCGGGTGGAAGAACTGGGTGCCACCATGGACGGCAACAGCGGTTCTGCGCCTGAAGGCGGCAAAAACCTGCTCCACGATTATATCACCACCGAAGAACTTTGGGCCTGTACCTCCTGCCAGGCCTGTGTGCAGGCCTGTCCCGTACTGATCAACCCGCTGAGCATCATCAACCAGATGAAGCGCTACCTGGCCCTGGAAGAAAGCAACCAGCCCGGCGAGTGGAACGGCATGTACAGCAACGTGGAAAACAACTTTGCCCCCTGGAAATTTGCTCCTGACGACCGCGACCGCTGGGCCGAAGAACTGATGAGCAAGGAGGAATAATTGGGTATTAGGTAATGGGAATTAACGATTAGTGGTTGGTAAATGTTTTCTCAAATACACGCATCTAACAATAAAAAAGAGCGCCTGGGATAAAACCTTTGGCGCTCTTTTTTCTTTAGCTTAAATAGTTTGTTTACCAATACCCAATACCCCAATCACCAATCACCCAATCACCCAATCTTTTCCCATGCTCCTCCCCCTTGGCCGCTCCGGATTACAGGTTAGCCGTATTGCATTCGGCTGTATGTCTTTAAAAGGCAATACGGAAGATAATATAGCGCTGCTGCAAGAGGCATTTGAAAAAGGCATTAACCTGTTTGATACTGCCGACCTCTACGAACAGGGTGCCAACGAAGAACTGGTGGGCAAGGCTTTCCGCGAAAAGCGGGGCGAAGTAGTTATTGCCACAAAAGTGGGCAACCAGTGGCGACCCGATGGAAGCGGCTGGGACTGGAACCCCAAAAAAGCTTATATCCTCGAGGCTGCGGAAGCAAGCCTGCGCCGTTTGCAAACCGACTACATCGACCTTTACCAGTTGCATGGCGGCACCATCGACGACCCCACGGACGAAACCATTGAAGCTTTTGAACTGCTGAAACAGCAGGGCAAGATCAGGGCCTATGGCATTTCCTCTATCCGGCCCAACGTGGTGCGCCGTTGGGTGGGCCATGTCGGCATCGACAGCCTGATGGTTCAGTACAGCTTGCTGGACCGACGCCCTGAAGAAGATATTTTGGATCTGGCCTATTCGGGAAATATCGGGGTGTTGGTGCGAGGCGCCCTTGCACAGGGATTGCTTCTGGGCAAACCGCCCAAGCCTTACCTCGAATATGGGGAACTGGTTGTGGACAGGGCGGCACAGGAAATGGCGGCTGTCGGCACCGGTTCCCGAACCTTAACCGGCACGGCCCTCCAGTTTGTTTTTAAACACCCGGCAGTTACCTCCGCCGTGGTGGGCATACGTACCCCGCAGCAGTTACAGGAAGCGCTGGCAGCCCTGGAGGAACCGCCGCTGGACCAGGAAAGCTATAGCCGCCTGCGGGGTGTGGCACCCGGTCTTACCTACCAGCAACACCGGTAAGCCCCGACCTAGAAGCCGAACTGATGGTCCACAGCTAACAGGTTGTGAATACCTGTTAGCTGTGGACAGAACCGTTGGAAAGCAGGCAGCATCCCCTTGGCACAATAGCTGATGGTAGTAATAAAAATTACCCTCATGGCTCAAGACAAAAAACAAGATGACGGACTGGGTGAACCAGGAGAAATCCGCGAATACGACCGCACCGAAGGCCCCGACACCATACGGGGTGATGAACTTAATCCCAACCGGGAATCGGACACCACGCCTATTTATGTAAACGGCG
Organism: Cnuella takakiae; assembly: GCF_001953305.1. Taxonomy (GTDB): domain Bacteria; phylum Bacteroidota; class Bacteroidia; order Chitinophagales; family Chitinophagaceae; genus Flavisolibacter; species Flavisolibacter takakiae. The sequence continues at coordinate 2,627,109 of NZ_MTFE01000010.1, read as the reverse complement.
ATATCACCTTGCAAACTGCGGAAGAATCGGAACGCGATGACCAGACCGACCCCACAAAAGATGATACTATGCAGGCTTCCAACGACGATATCAACCAACCCATCCCGCCGCGGATGGCTGGTGATAGTAACCAGGGAGTAGGCGACCGCAGTGTGGATGATGATGATACTGCTGAATAGGATTTTCATTTTAATAGCCAGGCAATTTACGGCGGTTGTACAGCGCAGTTCTTTTAAGTATTAAACTGGGTTGCTCCTCTTTGAAACCTTTCTACATCTTGCACATCACCGGTTGTGTTTTGGTATGATTTGTGGCCCAATGCTATTGAACCACAAAACTTTTAACCATGACGATGAAAGGATCACGCAGCATGAATAACATGCAGAATAAACAAATGGCAGGACACCGTCCACGACCCGAAACCCGCGACGACCTGGATAGCCGTAAAAACGAAGAGCAGGACAGTAAAGGTGATGATGTAACGCACAACAAGAAAGAAACAAAGACCGGCAACCTGAAAAAGAAAGGCCGCCAGCCAGACCGGAACAGCGAGTAAAATAAAAAGCCTTACAGCAAGGATACGGGTGCTCAGATTGGGGTAAACCACAAGGGTTCCTTGATTTGAGCACCTGTTTTTTATGGTAATTGGTGATTAGAAATAAGGTTACTTATGCCATATTTATTACCGGAATGAACCTGTATTTTCTTTTTACCACAATAGCTACCTGGCTAATTAGCATATTGCTTCATTGGCTTATTAGCTAATTACCACATTGCCCTATATTTGCCGTCAGCAATTTTCCATTATGGTTCAACAATTTGAGGATTTTGACGCCAACCTAGCGGGTGAGGAAGGAAAGACCGAGGAGACAAAGACCCGTTGGTTCCAGCGCATCAAAAAAGGCATCCTGACGCCTTCATCGGAAAAAAAAGAAACGCCTGAAGGCCTTTGGAGCAAATGCCCCGAGTGCAATTATATCTGCACGGTGAGCGAGCTCAGGGAAGCGCTTTTTGTTTGCCCCAAGTGTAATTACCACCACCGCGTAGGCAGTTCTGAGTACTACGATATCATCTTCGATAACGCCGAGTTTACCGAGCTTTTTGAAAATATCCGCGCCAAGGATTTCCTGGGCTTTACCGATTTGAAGCCCTACCATAAACGCCTGGAAGAGTCCTGGTCGAAAACCGACCTGAAGGACGCCATGCGGGTGGCGCATGGTAAGGTAAACGGCCAGGACCTGGTGGTAGCCTGTATGGACTTCGAGTTCATTGGTGGTTCGCTGGGTTCGGTAATGGGCGAGAAGTTCAGCAGGGCTGTTGACTACTGCATCGAGCACAAAGTGCCTTACATGGTGATCAGCAAAAGCGGGGGCGCCCGGATGATGGAAAGCGCCTTCTCGTTGATGCAGCTGGCAAAAACCAGCGGCAAGCTGTCCCAACTGAGCGATGCCCAACTGCCTTATATTTCCATGCTTACCGATCCTACTTTTGGTGGCATTTCGGCTTCCTTTGGTATGCTTGGCGACCTCAACATCGCCGAACCGGGAGCCTTGATTGGTTTTGCCGGTCCGCGTGTGATCAAAGAAACCATCAAGAAAGATTTGCCGCCCGGTTTCCAGCGCAGCGAGTTTATCCTGGAGCACGGCTTCCTCGATTTTATCGTTGACCGTAAGGAACTGAAAAACAAACTGGCTACTGTACTCACACTTTTTAAAGGATAATTTTTTAAACACCTAACAGGTTTCCTAAGCCTGTTAGGTGTATTACCAGCCTTACCATGGATATACGCAACCGCTCCGCTTTTTACGAATACTTTTTCGACGACAGGTACGTCGCCGGCATCGTATTGACCGGAACGGAAGTAAAATCCCTCCGTGCAGGCAAGGCTTCCTTCAATGATGCCTATTGCATCTTTCATGGCGATGAACTTTTTATCCGTTCGCTCCATATTGCTGAATACAGCCACGGCACCTTCAACAACCACGACCCGCTGCGCGAACGCAAGCTGCTGCTCAACAAAAAAGAGCTGAAGAAACTCCAGGCCAAGATCAAGGAGAAAGGCTATACCATCATCCCGCTCCGAATATTTTCTAATGAAAACAACCTCCTGAAAATGGAGATTGGACTGGGCAAGGGTAAAAAGCTGCACGACAAACGCGAAAGCATCAAGCAGCGCGATTCCGAAAGAGAATTAAAACGATACATCAAGTAGCGCCAACCTGCTGTTTTCCCAAAACCTAAGCCGCTCATTTTCAGGGCGCCTGCGCATTTACCCCCATTGCAGCTGTTTCCGGCTGATTTCAGGTACCTTCCCCCCGTTTTTACAACCCAGCCATTTTCAAACGAACTCAAGCCACCGCTATGAAACGGATTGCGACCCTGCTCCTCCTTGCCTGTTCTTATTTTGCCCAAGGCCAAAATAAAGTTGTAGGCTTTTGGTACGGCACCGCCAATGTGCGCAATGGTGGCTCTACCAACAACTACTCGATGGAAGTGGTAGTGGAACAGAACGGCAGCACGGTATCAGGGGTGATGAATTATTATTTCCGCAACAGCTTTCGCAGCATACCCTTGAAAGGCACATACAATACTACTACCCGGCAGCTGCGTATTCCCAATCTGGCCCTCACCTATCATGGCTCTACCGCCAGTTTTGAAGTAGATTGTATGATGGACTTTGTGGGCACCCTGCGGGTAAGCCGCGAGGGCTCCAACTTGGATGGTCGCTTTGTGGGACAGTCGCAATACCGCAATACCTGCCCCGAAATTTTCCTGGATATGGCGCTGGATGAAGAAGCCAGCAAGAACCTCGATTCCGTTTATGCTGATATCCGCAGGAAGCGGGAAAGCTATGCCTTGTGGCAACCGGGTGAAGCGGATACGCTGGTGGCCGCAACCATCCTCCAGCGGCCCGTAGTAAACTACGTGGTGACCAACCAGTTCAGGGGACGGGTGAAAGAGGTGCAAAATGAAATTGAGGTTACCAGCGACTCGGTGCTGGTGAATTTTTACGATAATGGCGAAGTGGATGGCGACTCTATTTCTGTGTTCTTCAACGACCAGCTGCTTTCCTTCAACCGCCTGCTTTCTGCAAAAGCCATTCAATTTAAAATAGGCCTCGACCCTTCCAAGGAGTTCAACGAAGTGACCATGTTTGCCGATAACCTGGGCCGGATTGCGCCCAACACTTCGCTGATGATTGTGTATGATGGCAATAAGCGCCACGATATCCGCCTGTCCAGCAACCTGGAAAAAAGTGCGACTGTGCGGATACGCAAAAAGAAGGCAGCCACTCCCTAAAGCGGTGCCCGCAGAATCGCTGCCCGTGTGCCCATTCTTATTCTAGGGACAAGTTTCTGTGAACGTACCGTCCTGTGTGCTTTCCTACCTTTGCCCACTTTATCCTGGCTCCGGCCCCTCTTCAGGCCCGGAACGCCCATTAATTGCAAGCAAAGCATGAAGGCTATTTTACATCTCTTTGATTTTCGGCAGCAGGTAAATCTAAAAACAGAGGTCATGGCCGGGCTTACTGTGGCCATGACCATGATACCGGAATCTCTTTCCTTTGCGATCCTGGCTGGTTTTCCACCCCTGACAGGATTATATGCAGCCTTCATTATGGGGCTTGTAACGGCCATTTTCGGAGGACGTCCGGGCATGATATCAGGTGGTGCGGGGGCAACAGCGGTGGTGCTTATCGCACTGATGAATAGCCATGGGATCGACTATGTATTTGCAGCGGTACTGCTGGCAGGTGTGCAGCAGGTGTTGGTAGGTATCTTTAAACTAACCAAATTTATCAGGTTGGTACCCCAGCCGGTGATGTACGGTTTTGTAAACGGCCTGGCTATTATAATTTTCCTGGCACAACTGGAGCAATTTAAAACAATAGCAAATGGACAAACCGTTTGGCTTTCCGGTGCAGCATTATGGACCATGGCAGTCCTTGTAGCGTTAACCATTGTGCTGGTACTGGTATTTCCGCGCATCACCAAAAAGATCCCTGCCTCCCTGGGTGCCATTATCATTGTTTTTTTGCTGGTACTGATGCTGGGCATCGATACTAAAACGGTCAGGGATATTGCCACTGTTAGCGGAGGCTTCCCTCCTTTTCACCTGCCCCAGGTTCCGCTCAACTGGCATACCCTTGAAGTGGTGTTCCCCTATGCCTTGATTATGGCAGGTGTGGGCCTCATCGAAACACTGCTGACCCTAAACCTGGTGGATGAAATTTCCGGTAATAAGGGCAATGGTAAAAGGGAATGCCTGGCCCAGGGAACTGCCAACATGCTTAATGGGTTGTTTACCGGAATGGGAGGCTGCGCAATGATTGCCCAGACATTTGTAAACCTTTCAGCTGGCTCCCGTGCCCGTCTTGCCGGGATTGTTGGTGCACTCGCCATCCTTGCGGTCGTTTTGTTTGGCGCACCGGTAATTGAACGACTGCCCATGGCAGCTCTTACTGGCGTCATGATCATGGTTGCTATTGGCACTTTTGAGTGGGCAAGCCTTAAGGTCATCAACAAAATGCCCCGACATGATGTTTTCACGGGCATCCTGGTGGCAGTAATAACCGTTTGGCTGCACAACCTGGCGCTCGCCGTTCTGGTAGGCGTAATTATCGCTGCCCTTGTTTTTGCCTGGGAAAGTGCCAAACGCATCCGGGCACGTAAGTACCTCGACAGTCAGGGTGTAAAACATTATGAATTATACGGTCCGCTGTTTTTTGGATCTGTTACTGCTTTCCAGGAAAAGTTTGATGTAACAGGCGACCCTGATGAGGTCATTATCGATTTTAAGGACAGCCGGATAATGGATATGAGTGCTATTGAAGCTTTAAATAAACTCACCAAAAAATACTTAATAGCAGGTAAGCAACTACGCCTTCGTCACCTGAGTGCCGACTGCCGTAAACTGCTGGCAGACGCAGAAAAGGTTATTGAAGTAAACATTGCGGAAGACCCCGAATACAGGGTGGGTACAGAAAGCTGAGCCATGGCTGGTAAAACAGAACTTCCAGGGCCATCTATTTTGCTGCAAAAGGAAAAGAGTAACAGTTCCTGCAAGAGCCAGCAGAAAGAAACTGCTGTGGTGCTATCCTGCTGTTGCCAAGAATGGTATTATTTTTTCTGCTGGTTAACGGTAGTCACTTTAAAATAATCAGTAGTGTATAAATGGCATTTATGGGTACTTCTTGGAGCTGGCGGATTGCTGTTGCAATCCTGTAACTCCCATTCGCGCAGGAATGATGATAACAACACCCCTCCACCGGCAACTGGCGCCCCGGTGGAAACAAGTCCGCCCAACACCTCCTACCAGCCCGCATTTCCAGGGCAAACCCGGATTGGCAGTGTAACTACCCAAACCGCATATGAAGGCAAGCTGCTCAATAGTGCTTTAAGCCGCCCCTGGGGTATCACTACCTTACCGGATGGCAGGTTACTGATCACAGAGAAAAGCGGAACCATGCGCATTGCCACCACCCAAGGGCAACTCGGACCCTCCATTACCGGAATACCTGCTGTAGATGATCGCGGGCAGGGTGGTTTGCTTGGTCTGACCGTTGACCCGCAGTTTACGGCCAACCGCATGGTGTACTGGGTATTTTCCGAGCCGGTGCAGGAGGGTAACCTGACCGCTGTTGCCAAAGGGCGTCTGTCGGATAATGAACAGCAAATAGAAAACGCTACCGTGATCTACCGGGCAGGGCCTGCTTACAATGGCACCATGCACTATGGCGGCCGTATTGTGGTGGATGGCACCGGCAACCTGATCATCAGCACCGGTGAACGCTCCGACCTGGCAACAAGGCCGCAGGCCCAGGACCCCGCTTCAGGATTGGGTAAAATCATCCGGATTACCAAGGAAGGGCAACCGGCACCCGGCAATCCAACCATCAGCCAGCAAAGGCCGGAGTTTTACTCTTTGGGGCACCGCAACCCGCAGGGCCTTGCCCTTCATCCTACAACCGGCGATTTGTGGGAAAGTGAAATGGGCCCGCGTGGCGGCGATGAGATCAACCGCATACAGCCTGGTAAAAATTACGGCTGGCCCACTATCGGTTATGGCCTGGAATACAGTGGGCAAAAGGTGGGTGAAGGCATTACCCAAAAAGAAGGCCTGGAACAACCAGTGTACTATTGGGATCCTGTGCTCTCGCCCAGCGGCATGACCTTTTACAACAGCGATGGAATAGCAGAATGGAATAACAACCTTTTTATTACAGGCCTTAGCAGCAAACATATTGCCCGCCTGGTGATCAGGGACAATAAAGTGGTGGGTGAAGAGCGATTACTGGCTGGTGAGAACCAGCGTTTCCGGGACATTACCCAGGGAAAAGATGGTGCCCTGTACACGGTGACAGATGAGGGCAGGCTGTACCGAATCGGGAAAAAGTAAAAAGCCCGCCCCCATAGCCCACCCCAAACACCTCCCGGTGGGAGGAGCTTTTAACCACCATTTCATCAAAAATTAAACAAAAAGCCCGCTTCCGGTAGCCGGATGCGGGCTTTTTGCAACAGCCAAATTGATGGAGCTACTCAAGTTCAAGTAAAGCCTGGTAAGGATCACCGGATAAACCAAGTACCTGTGCAAATGCCGGCTCTGTTTTCAATCCAGATATTTTCAGATTTATAATTTGCTGGCGAAACACCGGACCATGTTCCTCTAACAAACGGTGTTCGACCAACATATGGCGGTAGCCCAATTGCTCCTGTGACGGCACCGCCTGGCCAAACACTTCAATGGTAAATCCATGTGCTATAAAACAAGCCGTCGTGGCAAGACCTTGCATTGTTTGAACATGGTCAATAGCAAAGCCTTTATAATGCCCGAAGTGTTGACGCAATGTAGTGGCAAAACCATCCCCATCTGTCCTGTAACACAATATATCCGAGTCGCTGCCCGGAACATCAATACCTAAAGGAATGGTACCGGCCAGCAAAGGCATATAAGACCCCAGCAAGTCCATTATGCCGATGGTGCTTAGTGCAGTATAAGCCTCTTGTTGACGCAGGTTTCCACTACGCAGGTAGTCAATGTGTGTAAAGTCGATGGGTATCATACCGGTAAAATGCAAAAGGGACGCAAGCAAAGTTGCGTCCCTTTTGTTGTTTATGATTGGCAAGTTTAAAACAGAGAGTTCTGAGCTGTTTCTGCTGGCACTTCCCACTCCATCAGCACATTCTTGCTGAAGTCGATCAGTTTGGCACCTACAGCCTTCCAGCCGGTAACATCCACCATATCGGCGATCTTGTACTTGCTGCGTCGGGCCATCGAACCTTTACCCTGCTCAACGATGAGGGTGGGCTTGCCTTCGGTGCTCACGGCTTCCAGGATATTGCCTTTGCCTTCTTTTATAAACATAAAGCGCTGGCGCAAGGTGTTGGTTTCAATCCGGAAACGCTTCACGTTGTACTGGCCTTTGTCATTGTCCAGGTAAATGGCGGTGATCACATGCTCAGGGTCATATTTCTCCACCAGCATCACTTCCTCAGGGTTAAACCGTTGGGTCAGTTCCTGGTCGGTGATCTCGTACGTACCATCGGTATAAATCAGCATTACCCGGTCTTCAGCACTGAACGACCCCAGCTCGATGCCTTTGCCATCGTGGTTGAGGCGGCCGAATTTATCATCAAACCAAAGCTTGATGCTGCCCAAAGTAGCTACACCAGCCTCTTTGAACTTAACTGAACGAACGGGATACTTGGTTACCTGGTTACCCATCGAGGAACGGCTTTTAATTTCCAGTTCTTCAAAGTAAAAGTCCAGTTCCTTTTTCTTGGCCGTGCAGTTGGGACTCAGCAGCACCCGCACTACTTCCGCTTCGCCGTTGGGGTTGGCAGTAAAGTAGTGCACCTTGCTCTTTTCGTGCCCCTTGGTAAGGTCGTATTCCTTATCGCGGGTAATACCGGTAACATTAAAACGCTTGGCATAGGAGGTACCGGTTTCACCATCGGTGTACAACATGTTGTAGGTGGTGCGCTCATCGCCCTTGCGGAAAACGGCAGCATAGATGATGTCCTTACCGATGAATACCTTATCGGAAACTTTCACCACTTTCATGTGCCCGCGGCGTGTAAAGGCAATGATATCGTCGAGATCGGAGCATTCCACCAGGAACTCGTCCTTCTTCAGCGCGGTACCAATAAAGCCTTCCTGCCAGTTTACATACAGGCGGGTATTGGCAATGGCAACGTGCTTGGCCTCGATCACTTCAAATACCTTGATCTCGCTTTTGCGCTCTTTGCCTTTGCCATACTTTTTCAGCAGGCTTTCAAACCAGGCGATGGTGTATTCGTTGAGGTGCTCCAGGTCGTAATTCACCTGGCGGATCTCCGCTTCCAGGTTCTTGATCTGGGCGTCCAGTTCGGCAATGTCTAGTCGGTAAATGCGGCGTACCGGCTTTTCGGTAAGCTTCAGGATGTCTTCGCGGGTAATATCGCGGCGCAGGTTTTTACGGAAGGGTTCAAACCCTTTTCCAATTGCCTCGATCACCTTTTCCCAGGTCTCGTGCTTTTTCTCCAGCTCCTTATAGATGCCCTGCTCAAAGAAGATCTTTTCCAGTGAGGTGTAGTGCCATTTTTCCTGCAGCTCACCGAACTTGATCTGGAGTTCCATTTGCAGCAGGTTCTTGGTATTGTCTACCGAAGTACGCAGCATCTGGCTTGCACCCACGAAGTGTGGTTTCTGGTCGATGATGACACAGAGGTTGGGTGAAATGGAGATTTCGCAATCGGTGAACTTGTACAGCGCATCGATGGTGATATCGGGTGAAATGCCGGGCGCCAGGTCCACCTGCAGCTCCACTTCAGCAGCAGTATTATCCACTACCTTTTTGATCTTGATTTTACCCTGGTCGTTGGCTTTTACGATGCTGTCGATAAGCGCCGATGTGGTCACGCCATAAGGTACACTCTTGATCAGGAGGGTTTTCTTATCCAGCTCCTCGATGTGTGCCCGCACTTTTACGCGGCCACCACGGCGGCCATCGTTGTAATCGGTAACATCAACCATTGCCCCGGTAAGGAAGTCGGGGTAGAGCGCAAATGGTTTTCCTTTCAGGTATTTTATGGCAGCGTCGCACAACTCGCAAAAGTTGTGGGGTAAAATTTTGGTAGCCAAACCCACTGCAATGCCTTCGGCACCATGCGCCAGCAGCAGGGGAAATTTTACCGGAAGGGTGATGGGCTCGTTTTTACGGCCATCGTAGCTGAGCTGCCAGTTGGTGGTTTTAGGATTAAATAATACCTCCAAACCAAACTTACTCAGGCGGCCTTCAATATAACGGGGCGCGGCGGCATCGTCGCCGGTGCGGATATCACCCCAGTTGCCCTGGGTATCAATCAGCAGGTCCTTCTGGCCCATGTTCACCAGCGCATCGCCAATAGAGGCATCACCGTGCGGGTGGTACTGCATGGTTTGTCCAATAACGTTGGCTACTTTGTTAAAGCGGCCATCGTCCATTTCCTTCATGGCGTGGAGGATACGGCGTTGTACGGGTTTCAAACCATCTTCAACGGCAGGTACGGCACGCTCCAGGATCACGTAAGAGGCATAATCCAGGAACCAGGTTTTATACTGGCCGTTGATGCCGGTGTCCGTTTGCACGTGTTCGTAGTTCGTCTTCTTGGAACTCATTATAGGTTATTGTCTTTTACAAAGTTTTGCACGCAAAGCCACTAAGGAGCAAAGGCGCAAAGAATATTTTTTTACAACAGCGTTTTCCCGCAAAGAGGCACAGGAGCAACGCCGCAAAGGCAAGTTGCTCGTTATGGCGCAGCGGCGCAAAGAAAGCTGCCTATTTTTTAAACAATCTACAAAGATGTATTTCGTTGCGTCGTTGCGTGCAACCTACTCCGCAGCTGCGGCATTTACACTTTCTGCAGGGGCAGCCACACCGTCCAACCGCACGCTACATTCCTTCCATCCCTTCGAAAAATCGCCCTGCAATTCCACTTTTCCCGCTGCAGCCATCTGGTGCAGGCGGCCATTGAGGAATACATCGCCGGTTTTGATCTTCATCTTGCCCAGGGCATTCATCAGCACCTTGGGAATCTTCTGCCATTCGCCGGTGATTACCTTAAGCAATTCACTGTCGTAGAAATCCGCTTCCTTGCTGGCGATCTTTTTACCGCCTTCAAGGATCCGCACCAGGGCGTTTTCCTGCGCCAGGCGCTTCCATTCATCAGGGTCAACTTCAAACTCCGAAAGGGTTACGGCACGCGATAATTTTTTCGCCTTGCGAAACTCTTTGGCTGGAATATCATGAATGGCATTGGGATAAAAAATGCCACCTTTTTCATTAATAAACGGCAGGTTGTTCATGTACAACACATACACCCTTCCCTGGTATTCTTTCAATTGGCCAATCAGCCAGTAATAGCCGCACACATCATGTCCGTTCTGTCCCATCCAGATCCAAAGAGCCAGGTTTTCATCTTCGTCCAGCACTTTCTTCAGGTTGTGCACGGTCATCCGGTCATTTACCATATCGGTGGTATCGCCGTAAGGCGAAAGGAGCAACTGCTCTTTCCACCATTCCTTGCGTGCCTGCCAGCCTTCGGCTTCTTCCAATTGATTGAGCGGGCCAACGGCATAGTCATCGCGGATGATGATTACCTCGCCTTCGAGGTTCTCATCTAATGCTATAGCCTGTTGCAGTACCGCGATATCAGCTTCCTGAAACACCAGGTGAATGATTTCGGCGGGGATATCCGCTTCAGGAGCCCTTGCTCCTACTCTTTTCTCTTTGCTCATGATTGGCTTTGGTTATGCTTAGCGCCTCTGCGTCTTTGCGAGCAACATTTTCACGCAAAGGCGCAGAGGCGCCAAGGAATTATGTAGTTGCCGCAACAGGTACAGCGCCTTCTTCTACTACATCCAGTTCCACACGCAGGTTGTTGATAATAAACTCCTGGCGCTCCTGCGAGTTCTTACCCATGTAGTATTCCAGCAGGTGCTGGATATGATCGCCATGGTCGAGGATCACGGGTTGGAGGCGCATGTCCTCACCTATGAAGCGGCCGAATTCATCAGGAGAAATTTCACCCAAACCTTTAAAACGGGTGATCTCCGGTTTGTTGCCCAGCTTTTTCACGGCTGCCTGTTTTTCCTGCTCGCTGTAGCAGTAAATAGTTGTTTGCTTGTTGCGCACCCGGAACAAAGGCGTTTCCAGGATGTACACATGCCCTTTCTTCACCAAGTCGGGAAAGAACTGCAGGAAGAAGGTCATAATCAGCAAGCGGATGTGCATACCGTCCACGTCGGCATCGGTAGCAATTACGATGCGGTTGAAGCGCAAACCTTCCATGCCTTCCTCAATGTTGAGGGCGTGCTGCAAAAGGTTGAGTTCCTCGTTTTCGTACACCACCTTCTTGGTCATGCCAAAACAGTTGAGCGGCTTACCGCGGAGCGAGAAAACGCCCTGGGTTTCCACATCGCGGGCCTTGGTAATGGAGCCCGATGCCGAGTCACCTTCGGTAATGAAGATGGTAGTATTGTTTTGCTTGAACGCAAACTCCTCCTTGCCCTTAGTTGGCGGTTCTTCGTTGAGGTGAATACGGCAGTCGCGTAATTTTTTGTTGTGCAGGTTGGCCTTCTTGGCCCTTTCGTTTGCCAGCTTTTTAATACCGGCCATATCCTTGCGTTCGCGTTCGCTCTGCTCGATCTTTTTCTTCAGGGCTTCGGCAACCGCGGGGTTCTTATGCAGGAAGTTATCGAGGTTGCGCTGCAAAAACTCCAGCACAAACTGGCGCATGCTCTGCCCGCCTTCTTCCACGTTGAGCGAACCCAGCTTGGTTTTGGTTTGCGATTCGAACACAGGCTCCACTACCCGTACGGCAACGGCCGCAACGATGCTCTGGCGGATATCGGCCGCATCAAAGTCTTTCTTGAAGAATTCCCGGATCACCTTTACATAGGCTTCGCGGAATGCTGCCTGGTGGGTACCGCCCTGGGTAGTATGCTGGCCGTTAACAAAGGAATGGTAGTCTTCACCATAGTCATTGTTATGGGTAATGGCTACTTCAATGTCTTCGCCTTTCAGGTGGATGATGGGGTAACGCAGTTCGTCGGCATTGGTTTCCCGCTCCAACAGGTCCAACAGGCCGTTTTTGGAAACGTAATTCTTACCATTGAAATTGATGCGCATACCCGCATTCAGGAAACAGTAGTTCCAGATCTGCTTCTCGAGGTACTCGGGGATATAATGATAGTTGCGGAAGATGCTGTCATCGGCAACAAAAGAAACCAGTGTGCCATTAGCTTCAGTAGTAGGCACTTCCTTGTGTTCTTTAATGAGCTGGCCTGCTTCAAATTCAGCCATCTTCATTTTGCCTTCGCGAAAAGAAGCCACCTTGAAGTAGTGGCTGAGGGCGTTTACCGCCTTGGTACCCACACCATTCAAACCAACCGATTTCTGGAACACCTTGCTGTCGTATTTGGCGCCCGTGTTGATTTTACTTACCACGTCCACCACCTTACCCAGGGGAATGCCACGACCATAGTCGCGGATGGTTACGGTTTTATCTTTAATGGATACTTCGATGGATTTGCCATAACCCATCATATATTCATCAATACAGTTGTCGAGCACCTCTTTCACCAATACATAGATACCGTCGTCGGGGCTGGAGCCATCGCCCAGCTTACCGATATACATACCCGGACGGAGACGGATATGCTCCCGCCAGTCGAGGCTCCTGATACTGTCTTCGGTATAATCGGCTACTACTTTTTTTGTTTCTGCCATAGGATGGTTGCTGTCTGTTGTGGTTTGTCGCCGGGGAAGCCGCCGTCAATTTTAGTGGATAAAAATAACGGGGCTTTGTTCCGGAGAGCGGGCAAATATACGGAAAAAAAACACGTTATTTGCTAAGTTTTTTAGCGAAAAAATAAACTGTTCCGGCGAATAGTTATAGAGCTAAGTAGTTGATTTTCAATATTTGTATTGTCTTTAAAGATTTCTTTACCGGGTGAGGCGGGCGGGCTAAGGAAAAGCCCCTAATTTTGGCCCGGGCAAAGGGGAACAACCCCATCAATTGTCCACCAAAACCCTGCTCCTGACCCATTCAATTATTTGCACTTACTAACCCATGGTAACCGTAAATAATGTAAAAAGGAGGATGAGTATGTATACGTATGGATTGCTGGAACCGGGTTGTTATTACCTGATACAGGAAAAGCAGGACCAGGCCGTGTCGTTGATCAAGGTGATGATGGAGTCGGATCATTGTATGTATGTGTTCCATTACGACGACCAGATCACCACCATTTGGAAGCGAAAGACCGACGCCATTTACGACATCATCGAATGTTTGAGTGATGCCGCCGTGGAAGCATGGGAAAAGCATTACAACAGCAGCAACGAAGATGTGTATAATGAAGAAGACGAAGAGTAGTGTTGTTTAAGATCGGGCAAGCGTAGCGCGGCAGGGAAGCCAACAGTAAAACCATTGGGCGGTACAGGAAGGACCTGTACCGCCTTTTTTTGTCCCTGATTAGTTTTGGAAATTGGTATTACATACAAAAACTGGAAAGTACTTTTAGTGCCCAACTTATAATTATCCCTCTCCAGCAGGCCTTTACTTCCTTGAAGACCTTGGTGCTTTGTCTTTTTCCACTTTGAATTTTTAGACTACCAAAAAACAGATCCATCGATCGTTACAAGCTGGCAGTACTTTATTGTTGGTGTTTTATTTTTTTGCCGGATGGGCACCCGCATGGGAGCTGCCTTTAACTAAGTTTTTTTTCGCAAACAGTTCTGTAGAAAGGCTTTACAAAACCTGTACAATACACATTTGAATTCCATGTTTGCACATCCAGTTTTTCGGAACAAATAAGGGTGAAAACACTGGTGGAACCCAAATTCCTTTATTTACTTTACACTCAATAAGTACTTATTCTTTCGGAGTTCTCCTACACAATGTCTGTTATCCTTTGTAACTAATCACCAACGAAGCAAATCGTCATTTCAACCTTTTACCTGCAGGCATTAGCCTTGGAACATCTGTTTGCTTCTATCCCACCCCTTGTCTGCTACCTGTTCGCTTTAACTGATTTCTTTCACCCAACTCTTCTTTTTATGAAAAAGAACCTGTTTCTTTTAATGGTAGCTCTGACATCTATTGCTTCCAATGAAATCCTTGCACAAAATGGGACACCTTATTGGAGCATGTCAGGAAACTCAAATGCGCCCGCCAACCCAGCAATCTTAGGTACTACCACCGCTACTTCCTTAAGTATAAGAACAAGCGGTTTAGAACGGATACGTGTAACCGATGGTGGCAATATTGGCATTGGCATCGTCACATCATCTTCCAAGTTGGCTGTAAATGCACCCACCGGCGCCAGTCCTTTCAGGGTTTATGTCAATAACGGCACGAAGCTCATGGTACACGCCAATGGCGGTGTTTCTGTAGGCAGTTCCACCGCACCAGCAGTTTCTAATGGTTTATTTGTAAACGGTTTCGTTGGACTGGGTACATCCACGCCAGCAGAACGCCTTCATGTTGTAGGCAATCAAACACTTGATGGCAACCTCAAGTTTGTATCGGACCAGCAGTCCATTCAATTTGCAAACCCTGCAGGCACTCCGGCACCCATGATGTACATGCTGGCTTCTGGCACTACCAACACCAACAGGATGGTACTGGCTCATTCTCCGGCTTTTCCAAACTGGGGCTTGCAATACATAGATGGTACCGACCAATTTAATTTTATCGGCTCCGGCTCTTCAAAAATGTCCATCAACCTGAGCTCGGGCAACGTGGGCATCGGAACCATCAACCCCAGTTACAAACTTTCAGTAAATGGCGCCATCCAGGCCAAGGAGGTTAGGGTGGAAACTGGTTGGGCCGATTATGTTTTTGAAAACAACTATCCCTTGCGGCCCCTTGCCGAAGTTGAACAGTTTGTACAGAAAAACAAACACCTGCCGGGCATAGCATCAGCCAAAGAAATCCAGGAAAACGGTTTGCAGGTAGGCGCTATGCAAACCAAAATGATGGAGAAAATAGAAGAACTGACGCTGTATGTTATTGCCTTGCAAAAGCAGGTAGACCAACTGCAGAAAAAGCAGCAAAAAGGCCACAAATAAGTACCTGACCTGAGGATTGCAAACAATTTTCAAAGCCTGAACCAGGACAAGGTTCCTGGGTTGGGCAGCAATTAAATTATGTGGCCATGAAAAAAATATATTTTCAAAAAAAACAGCTGCATCCATGGGCAAGACTCATGTTACTGCTGGCTCTTTTGCCCCTTTCTGTTGTAGCGCAGGGTCCCCCGTCCCTTTCTCCCAAAATGGAGGTACTCGCAAAGCCCAATAGCAATCCAAACTGGATTGAGTTCAGGGAAGACACTCGGATTAATCCATCTACAATTTTCCGGGAATACAAAGATGCATTTGGTTTAAAGGCAGGCGACTCCATGCTGCTGCAGAAAAAATCGGTAGATGAACTGAAGTTTAATCATTTCCGGTATCAACAATTGTATAAAAACCGGCGGGTAGTTTATGGCGAGTACATTGTGCACCAACAACCGGATGGTTTTGTAAAATCGGCAAATGGAAAGCTCATAACCGGCATCAACCAACCAGAACAGGCATCGGTAACCGAAAAACAAGCCCTGGCAAGCGCCCTTCAATTCATGAATGCCAGTAAATACTTGTGGCAGAACGCCAACCTGGAAAAAGAATTGAAGGCCCAGATGAAAAATGACCAGGCAACTTACTTTCCCAAAGGAGAACTGGTGTATGCGCCCAACAACAATGAAAACCTGGCTGGCGCCAATTACCGCCTGGCCTGGCATTTTAAAGTGTATACAGACGATCCAAAAGTGGTTGCCAAAAGCGTGTACGTAGATGCCATTACGGGAAAAGTGATCAACAGTGCAGATATAGCCATGAACTGTTCTGGCGGTAGCGGTACCTCTGCGTTCAATGGAACGGTTGCTTTTAATACCACCAATTTTTTCGGGGTATACCTGTCACAAAACAATTGCCAGTCTACCAGCCTGATTGTATACAACTGCAATGGTGCCGGCCCAGCCAATGATCTCTATGCTGACGCAGACAACAACTGGAACCTGGCATCCCAACAATCGGCCGTACAGGCACAATGGGGTACCAAGATGACTTACGACTATTTCTTTGGCCAGCATAACAGGGCAGGCTGGAATGGCGCATCGGCATCCATGATTACCTACAATAATGCCTATCTGGGTTCAAACAATGCCTGCTGGGGTTGTACGGGTAATTCGGCCATCTTTTATGCCGGCAATACTTCCGGGGCTACTGATGATTGGAACACAAACGACATCGTCGGCCACGAGTTTGCCCACGGCGTTACCCAGTCTGAAGCCAACCTGGTGTATAGTGGTGAGTCGGGCGCGCTTAACGAATCATTCAGCGACATCTTTGGTGAAATGGTGGAAAGCTGGTCGGAGGGCATTAACGATTACCTGATCGGCGGCGACAGGGGTGCCATCAGGAGTATGCGCAATCCCAACCTGTATGGCGACCCTGATACTTACCGGGGTACCAACTGGTATACCGGCTCATTAGATAACGGCGGCGTACATACGAATAGCGGTGTTCAGAACCATTGGTTCTACCTTGTTTCAGAAGGTGGCAGTGGCACCGATGATTTTGGCAGGGCTTACAGTGTTACAGGGATTACCCGTTTCAAAGCCCGCCTGATTGCCTACCGTGCACTCACCCAATACCTGACCAGCAGCTCTGGCTATATCGATGCACGCCGTGCTACACTGCAGGCTGCATGGGATATTTACGGTCAGTGTTCACAGGAAATCATCGCTGTAGGTAATGCATGGCATGCCGTAGGTGTGGAAGCGCAATCGCCTGCATTTGCTTTTAATGTTTGCGGCACCTATCCTACCGCAGGAACCTTCATCCAGGCTATATCGCAGTTAACAGCATCTGCCGGTGGCTGTGCTACAAACATTACCCCTTCGGCAACAACTGTTTATTTTACTGCCCGCGACCGGGTGATTTTAAATCCGGGCTTCCGGGCTGCAGAAGGTTCAAAGTTTATAGCTTACCTGGAGCCCTGCTCTTCAACCCGCTGGGCTGATGAAGGACCTGCTACTACCCGCGATGACCTAATTGTAATGAGCGATCCTGAAAAAGGTATCAAGCCACAGGTTGAAGCAACTACAAGTATTGCAAAGGCAGACCGGGCGCCCATGGAGGATCTAAAACAGCCGGTTGTAATTTTGCCGAACCCATTCCAGTCAACCTTTGAGGTGATCATCCAATCTGATAGAGAAGTTAGAGGCAGGGTAACCCTGTACAATGCAATGGGTGAAAAACTCCAGGAAAAACAAGGGATTGGTTTTACAAAAGGCCAGAACAAAGCCAGCTTCAACGGTAGCAGTTTACCTGCGGGTGTTTACCTGGTTGAGATCATCAAGGGCAACGAAAGGACAGTTAAGAAAATAACTAAACTCTAAAGGCCCCTTTTAATTTTTTAACCTTAAAAACCTAAAACTAAAGGCTGCCCAGGTGGGCAGCCTTTAGTTTTTATTACTGCTCCCCGTAAAATATACCCTTCGCAGTTCCAGCATATTCAAGGCATTGGGCTGAAAACCTGCTACTCCCGGCTGTACCAGCCGCACCACCTTATCGTACCACAACGGAACCACCGGGGCATCTTCCATCACCAACTGGTCTGCCTGGCGATAGAGAGCATACCGTAGCGAATCATTGGTTTCTGCCAGAGCCTTTTCAAAAAGGGCATCAAAGCGGGGATTATGGTAACGGGTATAATTGGGCGGCGCGGGGTTCCTGGAGTAAAATACAGACAGGTAATTTTCCGCATCGGGGTAATCGGCAATCCAACTGCCACGGAAGAACAGCGCCCTGCTGGTGGAGGTAAGCTCCAGCAGCAGGGATTTTTGTACCACTTCTACCTCCACCCGGATGCCTATTTCTTCCAACTGCCGGGCGATATAATCAGCCATATCGGCATAGATGGGTATGGTGAGCAAATTTACTATAGGCACCGGGTTATTGCTTCCAAATCCGGCTTCCTGCAACAGCTTACGTGCCGCAACAGGATTGTAGCGGTATCCTTTCACCTGTGTAGAGTCGAAAGAAGGCAAGCCTGCCGGTACAAAGCCCGATTGGGCCGGAATACCCAGGGAGTTGCGCAGGTACAAAATCATCTGCTCCCGGTTAAATCCCATATTGATGGCCCGTCGAAAAGCCCTTTGCCGCACCGGGTTGTTGCGCAGCAATGGGTTGGTGGTATCTACCAAAAAACCCAGGTATTCGATGTTGAGATAAGGATGTGTTTGAAGGGCCACTTTTCCCATCCACTCCTTGCGCAGTACGCCTTTTTTGGATAAAACTTCATCCTTGAAGGAGGGGTCGAGGTCGTTGATAAAATGGAGCTTACCCTGGCGAAACAACAAGAACTCGGTGGCCTTGCTAACCGCAAAACTGATGCGGATGCCTTCCAGGTAAGGCAGCGCTTTTCCCTGCTGGTCTTTTTCCCAATAATGTTCATTGCGGTGCAGAACCAGCGCCTGTCCCTCCTGCCAGCTACCCAGCCTGAAGGGACCGGAGCCTACGGGATGCCTGCGAAAACCGGCGCCATATTTTTCCACAGCCTCTCGCGGCACGATAGAGCAATACTGCATGGACAAAATACCCAGGATAGGTTGGTAAGGCCGAAGCAGCTGCAACTGAAAAGTAGTATCGTCGATGGCCGTAAAACCAGTGAGGCTATCCACCTTATTATTAAAAATCCAGGCTCCCGGCGAAGCCGTGCCGGGTTGCCGCAACCGCTGCAGGCTGAACACCACGTCCTGTGCCGTCATCTTGCGGCCCCTGCCTCCCGGAAAGCAGGAATCATCGTGGAAGAAAACATCGTTGCGTAAATAGAAAGTATAGGTTGTACGGTCTTCAGAAACGTTCCAACCCTTTGCCAGTGAAGGCACCAGGTGCAGGGCACTATCGGGTTCCACCAGGGTGTTGTACAACTGGTGTATGGGCCACATCACCGATTGGTTTTTAGCAAAAGCCGGGTCGAGAGATGCGATACCCGAAGCTTCGTTGTAATAAAAGTATCCCTTTGCCGCCTTGTCGCTGTTGTAACAGGCAGCCAGCAACAGCAGGCAGGCAAAAAGCCAATATTGGGGAAACCGTAAATGCATGTGGTATGAAGGGTCTAAATTAGCGAACTGTTGTGGTAGCAGGCGGCAAACCCTTTTTTATCGCTGCACCAAATTCTATTGACAATAACCCTGTTCATGAAAAAAGTCCTGTTTTTAATTGGCTTTGCCCTTACCCTGCATTCTATTTCCGCCTGTGCCCAACCCCTTAGCCAGAAAAAAAGCTTTACCCGGCAGGATACTTTACGGGGGTCTGTAACCCCAGAACGGGCCTGGTGGGATGCAACCTCTTATACCATTTCGGTAATCCCCGATTACAATAGCCGCAGCATTAGCGGCAGCAACCTGGTACAGTTTAAAGTGTTGCAGCCGGGCCAAACCATGCAAATCGACCTGCAGGCCCCCATGCAATTGTCTAAGGCACTGTTCCAGGGAAAGGAGTTGCCATTGAAACAGGATGGCAATGTATACTACCTGCAATTTCCGCAACAACTAACAAGGGGCGGGCAACACGCCGTGGTGCTGGAGTACAAGGGTGTTCCCCGGTCGGCCGTGAACCCGCCCTGGGATGGTGGCTGGATTTGGAAAAAAGATGCCAAGGGACGTCCCTGGATGAGCGTAGCTGTTCAGGGACTGGGCGCTTCGGCATGGTACCCCTGCAAAGACTACCAGGGCGATGAACCCGATAGCGCATTTATGAACATCACGGTACCCGATTCGCTGGTAGCCGTTGCCAATGGCAGGCTGCTGGGCAAAACATCCAACAACGGCACCACTACCTGGCGCTGGGGTGTTTCCAACCCCATCAACAACTACAACCTGGTACCCTATATTGGCAAGTATGTAAACTGGAAGGACACCTATAAAGGGGAAAAAGGCAACCTCGATTGCAGCTATTGGGTGCTGGACTATAACGAGGAAAAAGCCAGGAAGCAGTTTGTGCAGGCACACCAAACCCTGCAGGCGCTGGAGCATTGGTTTGGCCCCTACCCTTTTTACGAAGACAATTACAAACTGGTAGAATCGCCGCATCTAGGCATGGAGCACCAAAGCGCGGTTGCCTATGGCAACCGCTTTGGCAATGGCTACCTGGGGCGCGACCTGTCGGGTAGTGGCTGGGGCCTCAAGTGGGATTATATCATCGTACACGAAAGCGGGCACGAGTGGTTTGGCAACAATATCACCACCAAAGATGTGGCCGACATGTGGGTACAGGAAGGTTTTACCGATTACAGTGAAACCCTGTTTACCGAGTTTTTCCATGGCAAAAAGGCCGGAAGCGAATACGTACAGGGCTTGCGTGCCAGCATCCAGAACGATATGCCCATCATCGGGCCTTATGGCGTAAACCAGGAAGGCAGCGGCGATATGTATTATAAAGGCGCCAACCTCATTCACACCATCCGCCAGGTGATCAACGATGACAAATTGTTCCGCGACATCCTGCGCGGGCTAAATAAGGACTTTTATCACAAAACGGTTACCACACAGCAGGTGGAACAATACATCTCCCAAAAAAGCAAGATTGACTTTTCGAAGGTTTTCGACCAGTATCTGCGTACCACCCAAATACCAGTTTTAGAGTTTCGGCCCGATAAGGGAGGTTTTGAATGCCGCTGGACCAACTGTGTTGAAGGGTTCAACATGCCGGTAAAAACCACAACCGGAAAATGGATCAAACCCGGTACCGAGTGGACAAGGCTTAAGCTGGATCCTGAACAAGTTATTTCAATCGATCCTAATTTTTATATCAAGGCAAATCCTTCGGGTAACTTTTTCAAACAAAAACAAGTGTCCGGGCGGCTTTAAGCTGCCCTTTTTGTGTGGCAGTAAATGGCAGGCCGTTTCCTGTTTTGCTTATTATTTGTAAAACTTAATTATCACCGGTTCCGTTTTACTTTCGCACCCTTATGAGCACCATCCGCAAAAAGAGTATCCTTTCTTCCCTTGTGGTGTACTTTGGCTTTGCGCTGGGCTTTGTCAATACTTATCTCTATGCCCGGGAAGGCGGTTTTACCAAAACCGAATACGGCCTTACTGCGCTTTTTATCGCGGTTGCCAATGTGATGTATTCCTTGGGCGCTCTGGGTATGCCTGCCTATGTATCCAAGTTTTTTCCATACTATAAAGACCGGTTGGCGCCGCGGCAAAACGATATGTTTACCCGTGCCCTGGTTGTTGCCACAATGGGGTTTGCGGTGGTAACGGTGCTGGGTATTATATTCAAGGACCAGGTGCTGGCCCGCTTCAACAATGCCCCGATGTTGCAGCAGTACTATTACTGGATTTTTCCTTTCGGTTATGGCTACACGCTATTCATGGTATTGGAAAGTTATGGTTGGCAGCAGGGCGTGCCGGTGCTTACCAATTTTTTAAAAGAACTGCTGTCACGATTGTTGATTGCCTTGCTCATAGTAGCTACCACGCTGGGGCTCATTGGCCATTTTGACACCTTTGTGCACCTTTATGCCTTTATGTATCCGCTGTTGGCGCTGGTACTGATCGTGTATTTTATACAGTCGGGCAAAGCGCATTTTGTGTGGCAGAAAAGCGTTGTTACCAAAAAATATTGGCCAAAGGTGGTTGCGCTTTGCGGTTATGTTTGGGGCGGCGGCCTGGTGCTCAACCTGTCGACGGTATTCGATAGTATTGTTATTGCAGCCGTGCTGCCAAACGGGTTGGAGCAGGCGGCAGTATATACGCTGGCGCAAAATATCGCTTCACTGATACAAGCACCACAGCGAGGTGTTATTGCATCTGCAATTGGTCCGTTGTCGCAAGCATGGAAGGACAAAGACCTTGACCGCATCAACCGCATATATCACCGTTCTGCCATCAACCAGCTCTTGTCTGCCTGCATTCTGTTTTCTTTAATCTGGCTCAACTTCGAAGACGGAGTGTACACGTTTAAGCTCCAGCCCGATTATGTAGGGGCTAAATGGGTGTTCCTGATTATGGGCCTTTACCGGGTAATAGATATGGGTACAGGTTTGAATGCCCAGATTATAGGCACTTCTTCCCACTGGAAATTTGAGTTTACTTCCGGCCTTGTATTACTGGCCATGGCAATACCATTGAATTATTTCCTGACCAAAGAACTGGGCATCATTGGTCCCGCCATCTCCAGCCTGATAGCTTTTACCGCTTACAATGCGCTTCGGTTTTGGTTTTTGTACAAGCGCTTTGGCATGCAGCCCTTTTCGAAGGCAACGCTGTATACAATTTTGCTTACAGGGCTTTGTTTTGGCGTCACCTGGTATTTATTCCATGCCTACCAGGGTTTCTGGTGGATAGTTGCCCGCAGTACTTTTTACTGTATCCTGTTTGGCATCAGCGCTTACTGGCTGAAGTTGTCGCCTGATGTAGACCAAGTACTGGCAACAGTAAGGAATAGAATACGGCGATAAATATCACGAGGCATCATTGCGGGGCGCTTCAACGGCATGTGCTTTCAGCAAACTTGCACGCCGAAGCAATCTCCTTGCACCGTAGTAAAATAAATTCTCATAACCGCTACCATTTAAGTGCTAGGAATTGCTTCAACGCCGCAAGTGGTTGTATGAAATAAAACACTGCGGACGCTTCGTAATGACGACTCACAAATAGAGGCTTAAATAGATGGCAAAATGATGGGCACAAACAAAAACAGCGGGCACAAAACCCGCTGCTCAATCATTTATGTTTTCAAACCTTAAGGCTTCATGGAAACCAAACCTTCTTCAGCAGGTTTCTCATAACGGCCGGCGCCGATAAAGCGTTTAGCCCAATAGATTTCATCGAGGTCGGAGATCATTACGCCACCGGAAGTAGCCGCATGTGCAAACTTGTTGTTTTGCAGGTAAACCCCCACATGCGATACACCGCCACGTGTATTGAAAAACACCAGGTCGCCTTCTTTCAACTCTTCACGGCTGATGGCGGTAGACACATCGTGTTGTTCTTTGGCGGTGCGGGGCAGACTTACAGCAAAATGTGCATTGTATACAACCTGGGTGAATGCCGAGCAGTCGATGCCATCCCGGGTGCTGCCACCATACTGGTAACGGGTTCCCCACCACTCATCTACACTTTGGTACAGGGCACTGGGTGTGATTTGTTCTACTTCAGCATCCAGGAGGATGGCGAACTTCAATTGCAGCTGGGAGGCGTTTTCAATAGTACTTGCAGGCGCTTCTGTTTTGCTGTAAGCAAAAGTAGCAGTTGGTTTTACCGGCTTTTCCACAAGGGATACGGTAGTGGGTGCCAGTTCAATAGATATGTCATCCAGGAATTTAACTTCCGCTTTTGGCGTACTATTAGGACCTTTGGATTTCTGCGCCGAAACAGGGTTCAACGAAGCCATTCCCAGCATAATGCTGGTTGAAAGGATCAGGGTTTTTACCATGTGGCTTTTTTAATAGGTGGTGACTAGGGTTGCGAAAATAGGGATTTAATCCTCAAGATGAGGAAACCTATCAACGTTTTTTAATATCATGGTATTGCCCAAAGCACCCCTTAAATTGCGGTTTCTTTCCGTTTATCCTTTTTGATTTTGTTGCGTAAGGAATATCCATTATGAAATTTTCTCATTTACATGTACATACC
This sequence comes from Cnuella takakiae, assembly GCF_001953305.1. GTDB lineage: Bacteria > Bacteroidota > Bacteroidia > Chitinophagales > Chitinophagaceae > Flavisolibacter > Flavisolibacter takakiae. The sequence continues at coordinate 2,603,391 of NZ_MTFE01000010.1, read as the reverse complement.
CAGTTTTCCCTGTTGGATGGTGCGGCCAACATCCAGGCATTATATAAAAAAGCCATTAAGGAAGGGATGCCCGCCATTGCCATCACCGACCATGGCAACATGTTCGGCGCTTTTGAATTTGTATCGGAAGCTTATAAACACAAGAACGACGATGGTACGGTTAAAGTAAAACCGGTGGTGGGTTGCGAATTTTACGTGGTGGAAGACCGTACGCGTAAAACCTTTTCAAAAGAGCAACGCGACCACCGCTACCACCAGGTGCTGCTGGCAAAAAATGCACAAGGCTACCAGAACCTGATCAAGCTTACCTCGCTGGGTTACCTCGAGGGCATGTACTCCAAGTATCCGCGTATTGATAAAAAGCTTATTGAACAATACCATGAAGGCCTGATTGCAACAACCTGTTGTATAGGTGCCTATGTGCCGCAAACCATTTTGCACGACGGCGAAGAGGCTGCGGAAAAAGAATTCAAGTGGTGGCTCGATATGTTTGGCGAAGACTACTTCATCGAGCTGCAGCGCCACAACATGCAGGAGCAGGAAACCATCAATCAGGTGTTGATGAAGTTTGCCAAAAAGTACAATGTGCCGATGATTGCTACCAATGATAGCCATTATACAGACCGTGACGACTATAATGCCCACGACATTCTATTATGTATCAACACTGGCGAAAAGCAAAGCACACCAGGTTTTGATGATTTCGTGAATGATGATACGGCTATCAAGAACCGCCGCTTTAAATTTCCCAATGACCAGTTTTACTTCAAGGGCGCTGATGAAATGAAACAGCTGTTCAGCGATGTACCTGAGGCCATTGATAATACCAATATGATCGTGGACCGGGTGGAACTGCTGAACCTGAAGAAGGACATCCTTCTCCCCGCCTTCCCTATTCCCAAAGAATTCCAGGTGCACAACGACAGCAACCTGAACCAGTGGGAGTTCCTGCGGCACCTCACCTTTGAGGGTGCGCGTCAACGTTATGGCACCATCGATGCGAAGGCGCAGGAGCGCCTCGATTTTGAACTGCATACCATCAAGACGATGGGTTTTGCAGGTTACTTCCTCATTGTATCTGACTTTATCCGTGCAGGCCGTGAGCTGGGCGTATTTATCGGACCTGGTCGTGGATCGGCAGCGGGTTCGGCGGTGGCCTATTGTATCGGCATCACCAATATCGACCCCATCAAGTACGACCTGCTGTTCGAACGTTTCCTGAACCCCGACCGTAAGTCGATGCCCGATATTGACACGGACTTCGATGATGAAGGCCGTCAGAAGGTTATTGACTATGTAGTAGAAAAATATGGCCGCAACCAGGTAGCGCAGATCGTTACTTATGGTACCATGGCGGCAAAAATGTCCATTAAGGACGTAGCGCGGGTATTGGACCTGCCGCTGGTAGAATCGAACGCACTTGCCAAGCTGGTGCCCGATAAACCCGGTACCGAACTGGGCCGGGTGCTGCATGCGCCGCTCACGGCAAAAGAAGGTGAAAAGAGCCTGGAGGAAAAAGAAGGCCTGGGCCAGGATGACCTGGAAAACGTAAAAAAACTCAGGGAGATTTATAACGGCAATGACATCCGGGCACAGGTACTCCACGAAGCCGAGCGCCTGGAAGGATCGGTGCGCAACACCGGTATCCATGCCGCGGGTATCATCATTGCGCCTGACAACCTGATGAACATCATCCCGGTGTGTACGGCCAAGGACTCCGAACTGTTAGTAACCCAGATTGAAGGCAAAATTATTGAAGACGCCGGCGTAATCAAGATGGACTTCCTGGGTTTGAAGACCCTTACCATCATCAAGAATGCGCTGGAGATGATCAAGGCCAACCATGGCGTTGATATCGTGATCGACGACATTCCGCTGGATGACCAGAAAACCTACGAACTGTACCAGAAGGCAGAAACCATTGCCACCTTCCAGTTTGAAAGCCCGGGCATGCAGAAGTACCTGAAGGAGCTGAAGCCTGACCAGTTTGCGGATCTGATTGCAATGAACGCCTTGTACCGTCCCGGTCCTATGGCATACATTCCGCAATATGTTGACCGCAAGCATGGCCGCGAGGAGGTTAAATATGACCTCCAGGAAATGGCTGAATACCTGGAGGAAACCTATGGTATTACGGTGTACCAGGAACAGGTGATGTTGCTGGCGCAAAAGATCGGCGGCTTCTCCAAGGGCGACGCCGACGTACTGCGCAAGGCCATGGGTAAAAAGGACCGGAAGACCCTGGACAAGATGAAGGGCAAGTTCATCGAGGGTGCCGTTTCCAAAGGACATGATGCTAAAACCCTGGAAAAAGTATGGACCGACTGGGAGGCATTTGCCCAATATGCCTTCAACAAGTCGCACTCTACCTGTTATGCCTTTGTGGCCTACCAGACGGCATATCTCAAGGCCCATTACCCTGCCGAATACATGGCCGCGGTGCTCAACAACGCCAATGCCATCGAAAAACTCACCTTCTTTATGGAAGAGTGTAAACGCATGGGCATTAAGGTACTAGGTCCGGATATCAACGAATCGCTGAAAGGCTTTGCGGTAAACACCAAGGGTGATATCCGCTTTGGTCTCGGCGGACTGAAGGGCGTGGGTGAAGCTGCGGTGGAGAGCATCATCGAGGAACGCAAGAAAGGCGGTCCGTTTAAAGATGCTTACGACTTTATCAAACGTATTAACCAGCGCACGGCCAACAAGAAGACCCTGGAAAACCTGATATGCGCAGGCGCTTTCGACAACTTCCAGTTTCACCGGGCGCAGTATCTCTGTGTGCCTCCCGGCGAACAGGTGAACGGCCTGGAGAAACTTTCCAAGTACGGCCAGCAGGTGCAGGCAGAAGCCAACTCTTCTGCCAATACGCTCTTTGGGGAAATGTCCTCGGCCATGGACATCAAGCCGCCCGTTATCCTGCCCTGTGAACCCTGGTCCCTGACAGAGCAACTGGACAAGGAAAAAGAAGTGGCCGGCATTTACCTGTCGGGGCACCCGCTGGATCACTACCGCTTCGAGAACAAGTATTTTGGTTTTACCTCCATTGCCGACTTCAACGAAATGAAGGACACGCCTGCGGTGATGGCCAGTGGCCGCACCTGCAAGCTGTTGAGCCTGGTAACCTCGGCGCAGCACCGCATTTCCCGGCAGGGCAACAAATTTGGCTCCTATGTACTGGAAGACTATACCGGCAAAACGGAACTGGTACTCTTTGGCGACGACTTTGTGCGCTTCCAGCAATACCTGGAACTGGGCGCCACCCTGCTCATCACGGGTTCCTTCAAGCCCCGCTACCGCGAGGGTGAGTATGAATTTAAAGTGAGCGGTGTGATGCTGGCAGAGAACGTGAAAAAGATGACCAAGAACGTGCACATCGACATGGAAGCCCGTTACCTGCAGCCCGGAATTTTGGAAAAGATCGAGCGCCAGGTAAAAGAGCACCCCGGCAGCACCGGGCTAAAAATATCGCTATACGAACCCAGGGAAAACATGAAGGTTAGTCTGAGTACCATGGGTGGCGGTGTGGAAATGACCTATGAATTTATCGAGTTCCTCGAAGGTGCGCCGGAGATAGGTATCCGCGTGGAAACGGCGTGATCAGTTTTTGGCTTGTAGTTTTTAGTTTTTGGTTGTACTTAAAAATTCATGTTTTATTCCATTAAAGAGCAGCTATTTGACCAAAAACCATAAACCAAAAACAAAAAACCATAAACCCCTTCTATAACCTGACAAAATCTTTCAATAACTGACAGTAGTGCAGCGTATAGCATTCGGCTTTAAATTTGTTTCCCAATCACGAAAATTTCTGATAGAACATAAAACGATAAATCATGGCAAAAGCATTCACTGACGCGAATTTCCAATCTGATGTTATCAGCTCCGATAAACTGACTGTAGTTGATTTCTGGGCAGAATGGTGTGGCCCCTGCCGCGCAATCGGTCCCGTTATCGACGAACTGTCGAAAGAATACGATGGCAAAGTGAACATCGGCAAAGTGAACGTAGACGAGAACCCCCAGGTGAGCATGAACTACGGTATCACTTCCATTCCTGCTATCCTGTTCATCAAAGGTGGCCAGGTGGTAGACAAACTGGTTGGCGCACAGCCCAAAAGCAATTTTGTAAAAAAGATCGAAGCCCACATTGGATAAGCAGTAACCCTGCACCAGTGCACCCGATGAGTTTCCTTGATTGCGATTTCAGAAACTTAAAGGAGGGTTAACAGCATAACAAAAAGCCGGAGTTGATTGACAACTCCGGCTTTTTGTTATGAATTACACCTGGCAGGGTTGCTAAAACCTGCCAGGTGTAATTTACCTAATGGGCTACCGTTTCTACGGCCGCCTTATGTTTATAGCGGAACAATAACTGGAACAGGATAGCTACCACAAATGCATAGCCGGCAAAAGACAGCCAGAGGCTGTGCCAGTCCTTGCCCCCTTCAGGGGTTGTATAATAGGCATCAATGAGGTAGCCGCTTACCGTGCTGCCCAGGTAGGCACCCACACCATTGGTCATCATCATAAAGATGCCCTGAGCGCTGGAACGGATGGCCGGGCTGGTTTCCATTTCCACGAACAGGGAACCCGAGATATTGAAAAAGTCGAAGGCCATTCCGTAAACGATACAGGACAGGATGATCATCCAAAGGTTGCCTGCCGGGTCGCCGTAGGCAAACAGGCCAAAACGCAGCACCCAGGCGAGCATCGAAAAAAGCATCACCTGTTTGATACCAAAACGCTTCAGGAAAAATGGGATGGAAAGGATAAATACCGTTTCCGAAATCTGCGAAATAGACATGATGATGGTGCTGTACTTTACAACAAAGGAATCGGCGTACTGCGGCACATTGCGGAAATCGTCCAGGAAAGTATCGCCATACATATTGGTAAGCTGTAAAGCGCCGCCCAGCATCATGGAAAATATAAAGAACAGGGCCATCCTGTAATTGGCAAACAACTTAAAGGCCTGCAATCCTAATTGTTCGGCCAAACCAGCTTCCTTGGCAATAGTTCGCTGGGGTGGACATTTGGGCAGGGTAAAGGAAAATATACCCAGGGCAATTGCTGCTATGGCACCAATGATGAACTGGTTGGCGTTGGCCTTGCTGCCGGTAAGGTTGGTGGTCCACATGGCTGCGATAAATCCAATAGTGCCCCATACCCGGATGGGTGGAAACACTTTAACCACATCAAAGCCTTCCCGTTTCAAAATAGTATAGGCAATGGAGTTGGACAGGGAAATAGTGGGCATATAGCAGATCATGGCCGCGAAAATCACGTAGAAGAGGGTCTGCGGATCCTCAACCTGCGGCACATAAAAAAGGATCGCTCCATACAGGATGTGCAGGATGCCATACAACTTCTCGGCATTCACCACCTTATCGGCCAGGATGCCGGTAAGTGCCGGCATAAACAACGATGAAAGCGCCATGGTAGAGAAAATGGCGCCAAACTGGGCGCCGGTCCAACCCTTGGCGTTAAAACAATAAGTGCCGATGGTGATCAGCCAGGCGCCCCACACGAAAAACTGGAAGAAGCTCATCACGGTGAGGCGAAACTTGATATTCATGCCTTTTTTCTTTAACTGCACTACGGCGGGCCACGCGGGTTGCCGGATAAAGGCAGCAATTTAAAGCATAACCGCTGATTTGCAGGATTTGAAACGGATTTTAAGGATGAGCTTGCCGATTCAACCGTTGGTTCCTTCCATTTGTTGGTTGAACAAGGGTGTGCACTGCAATTACGGATACCTGGTCTCCTGCCTGCAACCTGATCTAAATCATTTGGTAAACCGCCGTGGCAAAGCTTTGAGACCGCAGTTAATCACCGTTCCGGGCTTACCTTTGCACCGGCAATATTTGAGCACAGACAAAAGAATATCATGATGATTACAGCCGAAGCAATTCCTGCTACCGCTACCCAAAATATCCAGGCCCTGCTAAACGGCCAGCCCGAAGCCCTCCGCCATGTAGGCCAAAAAGTGCTGGCCGGTGAGCGCCTTTCCGATGCCGATGCACTCCTCCTTTTTGAACAGGCCAGCCTGGGTTTTGTAGGCGCACTGGCCAACCATGTCCGGGAAAAGATGCATGGCCACAACACCTACTTCAACCGGAACTTCCACATAGAACCCACCAATGTGTGCGTGTTCAGCTGTCATTTCTGCTCCTACTCGCGCCTCTACGCCAAGCGGGAGGAAGGCTGGGAGCTGAGCATCGACGACATGCTCAACATCGTAAAAAAGTACGACGGCAAACCAGAAACGGAAGTACACATTGTTGGCGGTGTTCACCCTAAGATGAACCTCTACTTCTTTGTGGAGCTGATCCAGAAAATAAGGGCCCACCGCCCCGACCTCCACATCAAAGGCTTTACCGCCGTGGAGCTGGATTATATGTTCCGCAAAGCCAAGGTGAGCATCGAGGAAGGAATGACCATTTTGCGGGATGCGGGCTTGCAAAGCCTGCCTGGTGGCGGCGCTGAAATTTTTGCACCCGAGATCAGGGAGCAGATTTGTGCCGACAAAGTAGATGGCGCAGGCTGGCTCCACATACACGAAACGGCCCACCGGCTGGGTATGCACACCAATGCCACGATGCTGTACGGCCATGTAGAGCACTACACCCACCGCGTTGACCATATGCGCCAGCTGCGTGAGCTGCAGGACCGCACCGGTGGCTTCAACACCTTTATCCCGCTCAAGTTTCGCAATGGCGACAACGACATGAGTAAAGTGCCCGAAGTAAGCGTGATCGAAGACCTGAAGCTTTATGCCATCGCCCGCCTGTACATGGACAATTTCCCGCACCTGAAGGCATACTGGCCCATGCTGGGCCGAAAAAATGCCCAGCTTACACTGGCCTTTGGTGTAAACGATATCGACGGCACCATCGACGATACCACCAAAATATACTCCATGGCAGGCTCGGAAGAACAGACTCCTTCCATGACCACCGACGAGATTGTCACCCTCATTAGGCAGGTAGGACGCAAGGCAGTGGAAAGAGACACTTTATACAATGTGATTCAGGAGTGGAGTTAGGATTTCTGGTTTACCAAGACAACATAAATTGTACAACACCAAAGGACCTCAAACGAGGTCCTTATTTTATATCCATTCTGGCCCATAAGTATGGCAAAAAAAGAGACATCCATTTTGGATGCCTCTTTTTTCTTTATCCCTGTTTACAATAGGGTATTTACTCCTGAATTTTAGGAATCATGATCCTTGTACCGGTTTGTACCAGGCTGCTGGCATCCGGTATATGTTCCTGGTTGGCTGCCAGCAACTGCTCTACGGTCAGGTTGAATTTTCGGGCAATATCCGGAAGGGTATCCTTTTCCTCTACCACATACGAACTCATGATATGTCCGGATGAATCTGGTGCGCCTTCGTTATAGCGGGGGTCTACAAAATTATTATCTCGGTTCATTATGGTTTGTTTATAAATGCCTTACCCAAAATGCAGGCCAGCATTTATGGCATAAATTTTTAAAGGGTTTCTGTTTACCCCTCTTCAATATGGAACAAAACAAACCTACCCCCCAGGAAGCAGCTCCCAACCAATCCAACACCGCCCATCCGCAGCAAGGTCAGCCTGTATTGGTGCCACAAAACGGCGAGATCAAGAACAACGACCAGGACCCCGGTGCCGGCGACCAGTCGCTTGCAAACGAAGCCGGCAGCAAGGACGAGCGCTCCTCACATTGAGTTTTACACCCCTACAAAGCCGCAAAACTTACCTTTGTGGCAATTTCACAACCCTGCAAACCATGCTTCAGGAAACTGCTACACAGGACAATCCTACCCTAACACTTCCGGCCAATACCTCCCAAAGCCAGTACCTCAACCTTTTTTTGCAGGCACAGGTAGCTATTGGCATTTTGCGGGGTCCGCAGTTTACCGTGGAGCTGGCCAACGACTCCTTGCTGCGCATTTGGGGCAAAGGTCATGAAATCATAGGGTTGCCCCTGCTGCAAGCTCTTCCCGAAGTACGCGAAACCAAGTATCCCAGCCTGCTGTTACAAGTTTTGCAAACAGGCATTACCCATCATGCCCAGGAAAGCTCAGCCCTGCTGGTGCGCAACGGAGTTCCCGAACAGGTTTATTTCAACTTTGTGTACCAGCCGCTGTACGATGCCGAAAACCAGGTCAGCGGGGTGATGATCATTGCCCACGAGATCACCGAGCAGGTCGACGCAAGAAAAAGAGCTGAAGAAAGCGAAAAACGGTTCCGCAACCTGGTGGAAGAAGCCGAAGTGGCAACGGCCATTTACCTGGGCAGGGAAATGAAAATACAGCTGGCCAATGATGCCATGCTCCGCCTGTGGGGAAAAGATGATTCCGTAATCGGCAAAACTGTCCGGGAAGCATTGCCCGAGTTGGATGGGCAGCCTTTCCTCGACCTGCTGGACCGCGTTTATACTTCCGGCCAAACCTATAGGGCAACAGAAGACCGTGCCGACCTGGTGGTGGACGGCAAGCTCCAATCCTTTTACTTCAACTTCAGTTACAAACCCCTGCGCAATGCGGCCGGCGAAATATATGCCATCCTCAATATGGCAACCGATGTTACGGAACTGGTGATTGCCAAGCAGGAACTGGCACGCAGCGAGAACCGCCTCAACCTGGCAGCCGATATTGCCGGCCTCGGCACCTGGGACTATTACCCGGGCTCGGCACATATTTGCTGGGATGACCGCTGCCGCGAACTTTATGGCTTTGCTCCCGGCGTTCTTTCGGAGGTGGCCATCAACAACAATATGATTCACCCGGATGACCGGGATGAAGTGATCCGCAATTTTGAAAAAGCCCTAACACCGGGCAGCAACGGGGCTTTCTTTGAAGAATACCGCATCATCCGTCATGGTGATGCTGCCATCCGTTACCTGCGCTCAAAAGGGCAAACCATTTTTAACGCCGACGGCAGCCCGCATCATATGTCGGGAACCCTACAAGACATTACCGACCAGCAGCTGAAAGCCAGCATTCTGGAGCAGAAAGTGGAAGAACGAACCACCGAACTGAAAGCCGTGGTGGACCAGCTGCAGGAATCGAACCAGGAACTGGAGCAGTTTGCCCATGTGGCCAGCCACGATATGAAAGAGCCCATCCGCAAGGCCCGCCTCTTTGCCGACCGGATCCGCTCCGAGTATGCACCACAGCTACCCGAACGGGCATTGGTTTACCTGGAGAAAATAGATACGGCGGCGCTGCGTATGACCACCATGGTAGAAGGCGTGCTCCACTATTCCATGTTCAACGCACAGCCACAGCCTTTTCAAACCATCCTGTTGCAGGAGGTGCTGCAGGGTATTGAGCAGGATCTGGAGTTGTTGATGGCGCAAAAAGGCGCCTGTTTGGAATACGGCAGCTTCCCGCCTTTTGAAGGTGCGCCGGTACTTATTTACCAGTTGTTTTACAACCTGGTAAATAACTCGTTGAAATTTGCCCGGAAGGAAACACCCCCAGTCATCCGCATCAGCTACCAGTTGCCCACCATTGGCGGCGCCCCTACCAATACCATCGAGATCAGCGTGGCTGATAATGGTATTGGATTCGAACCGTCGGAGGCGGGCTATATATTCCAGACCTTTAGCCGCCTGCATGGCCGCGACAGGTACGAAGGCACGGGCCTAGGCCTGGCACTGTGCCGCAAGATAGTTACACGGCACCAGGGCAGCATTTATGCAGAGGGACAACCCGATAAAGGAGCTACTTTTATCATTACCCTTCCGTTGCACCAGCCGGTTAATTTACTTTCCTGAAGAATGGAGCCAATGATTCTCGGTAAGGGCAGCAGCACAAAAGAAAGAGCGCATTTATCCAAAAAACAGCCGCCGGCATTTTCCATTTGGTGCCAGGTAGCGACCGCTGTTGTCTAGGCAATCAAAAGCCAACGGGGCTGTGTTTCTTTTAAACGAAATAAACACCGGTAGTATGGCAAATGGATAGATTTACCTGAAAGCATGGTCAACCCGGCAAGCTTTACCACTACAACCAGCTAACTAATTAAGGCAGCAGTTCCTGCACCAGGGCTTCCCACTCGGCCTGAAGGCTGAGCGCGGGCCGGGTTCGGCCTGCACGGCGGTACCAGTAATCGGCGTTCCAGGTATCGCCTTCCTTGCGGTGGAGATAGGCATGGATGAGAGCGGCTTCCGTACCCGGTTCATCCTGTATGAGCTGGTGTGATTGTTCCCAATTACCCTGCCCATCATACCAAAGGGCCTCGAGGGCAAGCGAAAGGTTGGGTGGCGGCTGGGTATCGTTCAGGCTTTGGGTAAATGCTTGAAAGGTCATCTTTCAAAAATAAGAAAAGCGGAGTGCGGAAAATAAATAGCTCCCAGCTAATTGAGAATCAGGCCTTGGTGCAAAACCGGAATTATTTTTGCTAGAGGGGGCTGTTCACAGTAAAAATACGAAGTATGGGCCGGGGGAAAACTACAGGAACATATACGCATATCCGAAACTCTTCTTTATCTTCGGTTACCGATGCCCGTTGGCATATATACCGAAACCCTAAATACGTAACCCATGCTTAACAAGCCATCCGTACCCACTGAAGGCAACAATGCGCCCCTTTTACAGGGCGAGGAACTGCAGCTCCGTAAAGCGCATTACCTCCTTAAAGCCCTCGACCACCGCCTCCGCATCGACATGATTCTCTTTATCCACGACAAAGGTTCCTGTACGGTTACCGACATTTTCATTTCTTTCCGACTGGTACAGGCCGTAGCATCCCAACACCTGGCTATCCTGCGCAGGGCCAACCTGGTTCACACCGAGAGACAGGGTAAGAACATCTATTACTCCCTCAACTACCCGCGCCTCAACCAGATGCTGCATCTAATAGGCGGGCTGAGCTAAGCCTCCTTCATCATCCATCCTCCTGCCCGAAATACCCCTGTAAGGGCCTTCCCTTCCTTCCGATATTCCAGATACCACACTTTGCCCACCAGTGGCAATTATTTTGTTTACCCAAAAGGTAACATGCGGCACGGCATTGGTGTAGTTTTGCCCAAAACATTGACTATGCAGTTTGGAAACTGGGATATCAGCAACGAAGGCATCAAATATAGCGGTGGTGGCACCGCTGCATTTACCGTTCCCCAAGCGGAGTTGTTGCGCACTACCGAGGAAGGCGATCAGCCGGCCATGTACCATTGGGTACTGCAGGTAACCGATCATCCCGGCCTCGACCACGACGATATCTACGACTTCAACTATGCCTTTGTGTATGCCGCCGCCAAATGGGGCGTTCCCTTCGACTACGGCACCTTCGACGAAACCCTCGCAGAACAGTACGAGCGGTTCGATTTTGAAGATGAAGAACCTAATTTTTAAAAATAAAGGCAGGTAGCAATACCTGCCTTTATTTTGCCTTCCTGCAATCAAAATCTGTTTGGAAAAGATTGGCCACAGCCTTCCGCAATTTTTTCCCCCTCAATAGTAAATGGGAAAACGAGACCACCTTTGCAGTATCCATCGGTTTGGGTCACCTCCTGATAGTACCATTATTGGCAGTGCTTTATGTAACTACCTGCCGCAGCCTGCAGCCCTAAACACCAGGGCAAACATAAAAGGTCAGGAACAAACAAATTATGTTTTACAAAGCACAAACCTGCTTTCAAATCGAACTTTCAGCCCAAAGGCCTTGCAAACTGTTGAAACGGTTTGCTTTTCGAATGGCATGAATCGTTTACCCACGGTTGAAACCGTGGGCTAATCAGTGCCATTCAATAGCCATATAAACAAAACCTATCCGACCTTAGTTTTTGTTTTTAAATGGAAAAAGCCTCCCAACAAGGAAGGCTTCTACTTTTTACTTATTACTCATCATTCATCTCCCCTACACATCACAAATCTTCACGCTTTCCCTGAGGCTCACCAGCGGTTCGGTGTGCTTTGGAATGAACTCCTGTCCTACATAACCTTTATAACCGGTATCTACAATCGCTTTCATGATGGCGGGGTAATTTAATTCCTGCGAGTCATCAATTTCATTGCGGCCAGGCACACCGGCGGTGTGGTAGTGCGAGATATAAGGATGGAATTTCTTGATGGTGGCAATCACGTCGCCTTCCATGATTTGCATGTGGTAAATATCATAGAGCAGCTTGAAGCGGTCGGACCCGATCTTCTTCGCCAGCTCCACGCCCCAGGCAGTATGGTCGCACTGGTAATCCTTGTGGTTCACCTTGCTGTTGAGCAGTTCCATTGTGAGGGTAACCTTATGCTTTTCGGCCAAGGGCATCAGGCGCTGCAAACCTTTGGCGCAGTTTTCCAATCCCTGTTCATCACTCATGCCGCGGCGGTTGCCCGAGAAGCAAATTAGTTGGTTGAAACCTGCGGCAGCAACCTGCGGGATAACGGCCTCGTATAACTGGAACAATTCATCATGGTAAGTTGGATCGTTGAAACCGCGATCTAGTTTCTTATGTGCACCCCAGGGCATGGCGCAATAGAGGTCGTACTTTTTGAGGGTTGGCCACTCGGCGGGCCCTAGCAGTTCAATTGAAGTAAGACCTATTTCCTTGGCCGCCTTGCACAGGTCTTCCAGCGGTATTTTGTCGTAACACCACTTACAAACGGAATGGTTGATGCGGCCTTTAAGTTTCAGTTCCCTGAGGTCTTCTTTTAATTGGTCGTAATTGGTGATGGCAGCCTTTGCCATTGAAGGCAGTGCCATGGAAGCACCCAGTGCAGCGGCGCTGCCTGCAAGGCCTTTAAGTACGGAACGGCGGTCGAGGGACATGTGATTAGGAGTTTGTAGGTTTGGCATTTAGGGTTCAGCACCAAATGCCAAACCCTAAAGGCATATACTTATTTCATGGTTACTTGCTTGTCGGCAGCCTTCAGCGAAGAAAGGAACTCCACGAGGCTTACCAGTTCTTTCTGGCTCATGGCGGCTTGCAATCCTGCTGGCATCATCGAATTTTTCATCTGCTCACGGGAGGCAATATTGCTTTTTGCAATCCTGTTTTTGATGCCGCCGGGAAGCACCAGTTCCACTTCACTTTCTGTTTCGGAAGAGACGATGCCCACAGCGGTGTTGCCATCTTTCAGTTTGAAGGTATGGCCTTCATAGCCAAAAGAAATTCCCTGATCGGGATGGAGGATGGCCATGTACAGGGCTTCCTTGGGCAGCTTGCTACCAATCTGGCTCAGTGCTGGCCCGAATGCGGCACCTTCATTGCCGGCTTTGTGGCAGGAGGCGCAAAAGGTGGTATATATTTTTTTACCCTGGGCCACATCTCCTTTTTGCTGCGACAGCATGCTGATGCTGGGCAGGGCGCCGGCTTTGCCTTGAACGCCACCGAGGTATTTAAGGGCTTCCTGTTGCATGTCCTTGCGATAAGTGGTAGACAGGGCTGCAGCAGCAGTTGGTTCCAGGTTTTTGGGCAGCCTTCCGCTTTTAATCATGCCCACCAAGTATTCCGATTCCATCCAACCGCCTGCCAGCCGGCGCACGGCTTCCTGCCGCAGTTGCACCGGTATGGCAGGGTCAGCAATAAGGGCTTCCATGGCTTTCATGGCCTGCCCGCTGCCCGAGCGGCCCAGCACACCGATAGCAGCCATGGCTTTGGATTTATCTGTTCCGGAAATAACCTTGCGGATCAGGGGCTCGCCGCCGGTTTTCAGTAGCATGTTGGCGGCTTCTACACCCAGCGGAGCATTGGCATTTGCCAAGGCAATTTTCAAAAGTTCTTCATTCTGGTCCTTTACGCCATAACGGCCAGCCAGGGATACAAAATCCTGGGTGCCCTTTAGCGAAGCGAGGGTAGCATCTAGGGCAGTCTTGGCTTTGGGGAACCGGCCTACAACGGAAGGGTCCAGATGACGCAGGGCTGTAGCCACAATCTGTTGCTTGTTGGGGCCCTGGTTGTCGAGCAGGGAAAGCAGCACTTCCTCTTTAAAAGGATCCTGGATAAAATCAAAAGCTCTGAAAAACTTCAGGCGGTCTGGGGCAGCAGTGGCATCATCGGTAATGCCAGCAGCCAGCATCGGCAGGGCCGCCCCTGTGCGGGCACGCCAGGCAATATCGCGGGCAGCAGCTACAGGCATGGTTGCTGCTTTTTCCTTCCAAGCAGCCAGGTAGCGTTCCCACTGCGCATCGGCACCAATACCCAATGCTTCCAGGTACCAGCGGTCGCGGCCATCATATTGAGCAGCCAGGTCGGCCCAAAGCGCTGCAGCTTCTGGAGCTGCGTTGTGGCGGAGGGCAATGGCAGCTTCACGGCGCACCTGCGGGTCGGCATCCCGTACCAGTTGGCGCACGGCAGCAATCACATCACCATTAAGCTGGCGGGAAGCACGCAAAGCGGCAATCCGGATATCCGGGTTGGCATCTTTGAGTGCCTGTTGCACATAGCTATTACCCTTGTTGGGCATTTTTGCCAAAAACCAGAATGCCTTTGCTTTCATCCGTTGGTCGGCGCCATTGTATACGGCCAGCAATGCAGGTTCGGCAGCAGCACCCATTTGCTGCAGTTGCTGCCAGCCCAGGTAACGGGTGGCCATGTTGGGGTTCAGCAATGCTTTTACCGCACCTTCGGCAGTATTGAGCTCGGAGGCGGTGACGGTATAAGCCGAACCCGGAGGGGCAATGCGGTACACCCGGCCACGGTTCATATCGCCCATCTGGTGACCACCCACACCGGGATCGTACCAGTCGGCAACGAAGATGGAACCATCGGGCGCCACGCATACATCCGAAGGTCGGAACCATTTGTCGCGGGTACCTTCCATGATCTTCACGATGGAAGCTTTGTATCCCGCGCCATCCTTTGTTACAGGGTATGCCCTTACAATGTTGGGACCGGCATCGGTATGGATCATGCCATTGCGGAACGCTTCGGGCAGCAGGTTGCTGCCTTCATAAACCAGCATCCCGGTGGGTGAGCCTGCGCCGGTTTGCAAGAGGTTGGGAATAGAACCGGGATCATTCTGGTGCCAATGCCGCTTGGGGATTTCCGCTTCCATATTGGTGCGGTTGGCCCGCCAGCCGGCACCGGTCATTTCATCGGTATAACCATAGTTGCCATACTCCATTACATAATTGATGCGCACACCCTGGTTGCCGTCGTCGTCGTTATCGCTTTGCCAGATGGTGCCAAACGCATCCACGGCAGCTTCGTAGTTGTTTCGGAAATTATGGGCCAGCACTTCCAGCTCGCTGCCATCGGGGTTCATCCGGAACACCATACCCTGGCGGTAGGGAGAGCCTTTATGGTTGATAATCTTACCGTCTTTATCTTTTAAAGGGTTGCCGTCCTTGTCCATCAGCTGTTGCCCTTCATTGCCAAAGTTGAAATACAGTTTACCATCCGGTCCAAATGAAAACGAGTGGACGGCATGGTCGTGCTGCTCGCCGCCAACATGGCTAAACAGCACTTCCTTTTTATCAGCTTTGTCATCGCCATCGGTGTCGGTGAGTACAAAAACATTGGGGCTGCAGGAAACGATCGCCTTATTGCCCAGCACAGCCACCCCAAGGGCGGCATTGATATCCGTTCCCTGATAAAAAACTTTGGAAACATCGGCGCGGCCATCGCCGTTGGTGTCTTCCAGGATCAGGATACGGTCGCCTTCATTCCGCTGCGGGTTGTTGGGGTTGAGCTTAGGACGGTAGTTATAAGCTTCGCATACCCATACCCTGCCGCGGTTATCGATATCGATATTGGTAGGATTGCCCATCATGGGCTCGGATGCAAAAAGGGTAGCCTGCAGTCCGGGTGCCAGGTCCACCCCCAGCAGGGCATTTTGGGGCAGCCGCCTTTCGGCATCGGAAAGTTTAGCCCAGGCACTGTCCTTATCGGAAGTAGACTGCAGCGAGGAGGATGGGGTGGCAAAATGTGCGAAGGCGGCAATTGCACCGGCACAGGCAAGCACCAGGTTCCGTTTTTTCATACTGAAAGGAATGGTAATGGGTTAAGCGTTAAATCGTTAGTAGCACGTAAAAGCGTGCTTAAGGTAAGGAAAATAAGGGAGGCGCTGCCCGGTTTAGTACAGCAATCTTTGTTGCCTGGGAAAATAGAAATGGGCCAAACCTGCTACCCTGCTGCATTTGCCGGCAGGAAATAAGATTCTCCATCTTTCCTTCCAGATAAGTTGCCGGTGCACTTGTGAAAATATCTATATTTAAACGTTCCTTTTACACTTAAAACCGAAAGCTTCGCCTCATGAATTTTCCAGGAAAGACATGGTTCCTTTCGGCCGCCTTGGTTAGCGTACTTGCAGGTTTTTCCGGCTGTAAGTCTACCAAAACGGTCTCTGTTCCCTTGCCCGAACCACCCGCAGCCCGACCGCCAAGGGTTTTGGTTTTTGCCAAAACCGCAGGATTTTACCACCAGTCCATACCCGCAGGTATGGCAGCCATCCAGCTGCTGGGCCGCGAAAACGGGTTTGTGGTAGACACCACCCGCGATGCCCGCTATTTTGTACAGGACAGCCTACAGAACTACAGTGCCGTAGTTTTCCTGAGCACCACCATGAACGTCCTCAACGGCGAACAACAGGTGGCTTTTGAACGCTATATCCAGGCAGGGGGCGGCTTTGCCGGCGTACATGCCGCAGCCGATACCGAGTACGACTGGCCCTGGTACAACCGCCTGGTGGGTGCTTATTTCCTAAGCCATCCCAAACAGCAAACCGCATCCATTGATGTAAAAGACAAGTCGCACAAAAGCACAGCACACCTCCCCGACCGCTGGACGCGTTGGGACGAGTGGTACAATTATAAAAACATCTATCCCGGTATCAAGGTACTGGCTACGCTGGATGAAACCACTTATGAAGGGGGCGCCAATGGCGACAATCACCCCATTGCCTGGTACCACGACTATGACGGTGGCCGTGCCTTTTATACCGGCCTGGGGCATACCGATGAGGCATATAAAGAAACCAATTTCCTGAAGCATCTCCTGGGGGGCATTCAGTATGCCATTGGCGAAAACAGGGGTCTTGATTTCAGCAAAGCCTACGCGGTGCGCACACCCGAGGACAACCGTTTCACCAAAACGGTACTGACCAACGACCTCAACGAGCCCATGGAGCTGACCGTGGCGCCCGATGGCCGCGTGTTTTTTACCGAAAGGGGCGGTAAGTTTTATGCATACGAGCCCACTACCCGCAGCACCAAACTGGTGCGCGACTTCCCGGTGAAAGCCGTTGAGAAATATCTGAATGGTTTGATCGGCGTGACCCTTGATCCAAAGTTCACCGAGAACAACTGGATTTATTTTTTCTACTCCTCCAACAGGGGTGAGGAATACATGCAGAAGATCAGCCGCTTTAAGATCAGCAAGGACAATGTGCTGGACGAAGCTTCCGAGCAGGTGCTGATTGAAGTGCCCATCGACCTGGAAGTGAGTGCCCACACTGGCGGCTCGCTGGCATGGGATGCACAGGGTAACCTCTACATCGGTACCGGCGACAATACCGTTCCTTTTGAGAGCCATGGCTATGCCCCCATGGACGAACGCGATGGCCGCAAAGTGTATGACGCCCAGCGATCGGCGGGTAATACCAACGACCTGCGTGGAAAGATCCTCCGCATACACCCCGAAGCTGATGGCAGCTATACCATTCCCGAGGGCAACCTCTTTGCCAAAGGCACTGCCGGCACCCGCCCCGAGATTTACGTGATGGGTTGCCGCAACCCCTACCGCATAGCCGTTGACCAGAAAACCGGTATCCTGTACTGGGGTGAAATTGGTCCCGATGCAGGTACCGACTCTAACCATGGTCCCCGTGGATACGACGAATTCAATCAGGCAAAAAAAGCAGGTAACTATGGCTGGCCCTTTTTCGTGGGCAACAGCGTAGCTTACCATGATTCGGATTTTGCCACCAAGGCAATCGGTCCCTTGTTTGACAAGAATGGTCCTACCAACAATTCGCCCAACAATACCGGTCTGAAGACCTTGCCGCCCACCAATGCGGCGATGATCTATTATCCGTACAACGCTTCGGAAGAGTTTCCGCTGTTGGGACAAGGTGGCCGTTGCGCCATGGGTGGTCCTATTTACCGTTACGATCCTAATGGCACCAATCCCAACAGGCTGCCTGCCTATTACGACGGCGCCATGTTTATCTACGACTGGATGCGCAATTGGGTGATGGCCGTTCGTTTTGACGAAAACAACAACTACAAACGCATGGAGCCCTTTATGCCCACCAACGGCGATTTCCGCCGCCCCGTGGACCTGGAGATCAGCCCCGACGGCGTATTGTATATGCTGGAATATGGTTCGGTATATGGTATCGACAACGAGGATGCCCGCCTGGTACGCATCGACTTCAATGGCGGCAACCGTGCGCCCATTGCCAAGGTAGCCGTTTCGGATACCGTAGGTGCTGCGCCGCTGACTGTATCGCTCAACCGCAGGGCTGCCAAAGACTTTGATGAAGAAGACCAGGTAAGCTACCAGTGGGTAGTGGAAGGCAAAACCATCCCTGCCGACAAGCCAGACTTCAGGTATACGTTCAACAACAAAGGCGAATACCTGGCCATCCTGCAGGCCCGCGATGCTGCCGGTGCCACCAGCGCCGATACCGTGAAAGTAAAGGTGGGCAACGCCATGCCGGTAGTGAAGCTCAATACCACCGACAACAAGACTTTCTTTTTCAATAAAACCACCGGACTTAACTACTCGGTAGATGTTACCGACAAAGAAGACCAGGCCATTGATAAGAAGAAAGTAAAAGTGGCGCTGACTTATATCCCTAAGGTGGCCACTACGCAAAACCTGGTTGGCCACCAGGAGATCAGCGAAAGCTATAACCTGGGCAAGACCCTGATGCAGGCCAGCGATTGTAAAGCCTGTCACCAGATCAACGCCAAATCGGTTGGCCCAGCCTTCCTGCAGGTTGCCCAGAAATACCAGGGTGATGCAACTGCTATCAGCAAGCTGGCCAACAAGGTGATCACCGGTGGTGGTGGCGTTTGGGGCGAACATGCCATGAATGCCCACCCGCAGCTAAGCCGCGAAGACGCTACCGAGATTGTAAAATATGTGTTGTCGCTGGCCAACCAGCCGCAGGATGCATCGCTGCCCGCACAGGGTAGCCTGGCACTACAGGAGCATGCCGGCAACGTAGAAACGGGCCGCTATATCCTTACCGCATCTTATACCGATAAAGGTGGCGATGCCCAGCCCCTCACCGGCAAAACCATTCTGGTGCTGCGCCCCAGCAAGCTGCAGGCAGAAGATGCCGATGCTGTTGGACGTGCCCAAAAACAAGGCCGCAACGTGATGATGGGTGGCAACGGCAGCTGGATCCTTTTCCGCAACATCGACCTCCAGGATGTAACCGGCTTTACCTACCGTTATGGTACAACGGTTAGTGGTGGTACCATTGAAGTGCACACCGATTCAGCCAGGGGTGCCCTCATCAGCAGCCAGGCGATGGAAGTTACCGGCGACCGCAAGTTTGCAGAGGTAACAGCCCCCGCCACCGCAACAACAGGTACGCACAACCTGTATTTTGTATTTACAAAAAATGATACGCCCAACAACAGGCTTGCCGTGGTGGACTATATCCGCGTGGAAGGTGGCCGCGAAGTGCAACCCGCACCAACTAAAAAGGCACCTGCCAAAACGGTAGTGGAAGCCAAAACTGCCGCGGTGAAAACTACGGCCGAAAAACCCGCTGCACCGACGCAGGCAGTAACTAAAACAAGCATCAATGGTGGCGCCCTGATTGCCAAAAGCGATTGCAAGGCCTGCCATGCACCGAAGGCAAAAATGGTAGGTCCCTCCTACCACGACATCGCCAGGAAATACACCAAGACCACAGCTAATGTAAATAAGCTGGCGGCCAAGGTGATCAGTGGCGGTGCCGGCAACTGGGGACAGATACCCATGACCCCGCACCCACAGCTTTCGAAGCAGGAAGCTGGTGCCATTGTGGAGCATATTCTCAGTATGAAATAGGGTTAGTAAAGTCCAATTAAAGCCCCACCGGTTGGTGGGGCTTTTTTGTGGGCTAAAAAGTGCTGGTGATTTGTATAACTCAAAGGACGCTAAGCAATCACTATTGCCGATAAAACAAACACTTCAACCCAAACGCAAAACTCCAAACTCCCAACACCAAACCCTTAACCCCTAAACCCAACTATTTCCCTACATTTAGCGGCCTTTAAACCCCTCTTGCCATGAAGCCCATTGTTGCCCTATATACCCTTGCCGCTTGTCTTTCCCTGAACCCCGTTGCTGCGCAAACCGTCCATTTACCCGCCAGGCAAAAAGCAACCTACACCAACCCGATGCCGGTGCAGTTTGGCGACCCTTTTGTACTGTATACAAAGGGCACTTACTATATGTACGGTACGGGGGGTGCCGAGAAAGGCTTTGCCGCTTACTCCTCTCCCGACCTGGTGAACTGGAAAAAGGAAGGACAGGTTTATTTCCACAACAATCCCAATGGGTGGAGCGATCCAAAGGCAGCCTGGGGTGGCGCTTACTGGGCACCCGAAGTGTATGAGCGCAATGGCAAATACTATCTTTTCTACAGCGCACAGTGGAAAGAAAACCCGGCGAAAGAAGAAGAAAACTTTCGTATAGGCGTTGCCGTTGCCGACCAACCCACTGGCCCTTTTATTGACTTGCAGAACAAGCCGGTTTTTGATCCTGGCTACCCCATCATTGATGCCAATGTGTTCTTCGATACCCATGGCAAGGTTTACCTCTACTACTCAAGGGCAGCCTACAAACACCCAGTTGAAAGCGAGGTTGCCGACTGGGCACGTAAACAGGGCTTGTACAAGGAAGTGGAAGAAAGCTGGGTGTATGGTGTGGAACTGAAACCCGATTTCACCGGGGCCATCGGTGAGCCTGTTCTATTGTTGCGTCCACCTGTAAAACTGGCCGACAAACAGGCGGGTTGGGAAAGCCTTTCGGTTACCTCCAAAGAGGTAAACCGCCGCTGGACCGAGGGTTCTGTTACGTTTAAAAAAGACGGGCTTTATTACATCATGTACTCTGCCAACCATTTTGGCGGCCAGCATTATGCCATTGGATATGCCACCGGCAAAAGCCCGTTGGGTCCTTTTACCAAGGCTGCAAACAACCCCATTTTGCAAAAGAACACAGATAAAGGCGGCACCGTTAGCGGCACGGGCCACAATAGCATCACCTATTCGCCGGATGGAAAAGAAATGTTTTGCGTGTACCATGGCCGCACCGCAAAAACGGGTGATGAACGCGTAGTGTTTATCGACCGCATGATTGTCAAGGACGGAAAAATCACCGTAAAGGGTCCTACCACAACACCACAACCCTTACCATCCGGTGTGAAGGGAACGAAGCCCTTACCCAAGCTTCGCTAAACAATATTTTCAGCTGGCACCCATATTACTTAACCTCATTAATACAGGTTAGATGAACTGGAAACCATTACTCCCTGCCCTGCTCCTAAGCCTTACCGGGTTTGCGCAAAAAAAAGACCTGCCCCAGCAAACCTATACCCGCCTGGTATGGGCTGATGAATTCAACAAGGCCGGTTTGCCCGACGAAAAGAATTGGAACTATGAAGAAGGTTATCTCCGCAACCACGAGTTGCAGTTTTATACCCGCCTCAGGCCGCAAAATGCCCGGATAGAAAAAGGCAACTTGGTGCTTACAGCCCGCAATGATTCGATGCAGCATGATGGGAAGGTGGTACCTATAACTTCGGCTTCGCTGGTCACAAAGGGCCTGCACCAGTGGACCTATGGCTATATTGAGGTACGTGCCCAAATACCCAATGCGCTCGGCACCTGGCCCGCCATCTGGACACTGGGTAGCAATATCAAAGAAGCAGGTTGGCCCCTTTGCGGCGAAATTGATATCATGGAACATGTGGGCTATATGCCCGATACGCTGCATTTTAATGTACACACCAAAAAGTATAACCATGCAGCAGGTAGTGGCAAGGGCACCAAAATCTATGTGCAAAATCCACATAACGGATTTCATACCTATGGCGTTGCCAGGTTCCCCGACCATATTGACTGGTATTTTGACGGAAAGAAAGTGTTTTCCTATGCCAACGAAAAAACCGATGTGGAAGCATGGCCTTTCGATAAACCGCAATACCTCATTCTCAACCTCGCCTATGGTGGCGACTGGGGCGGCCGCAAGGGTGTGGATACAAAAAGCTTACCTCAGAGCATGCTGGTAGATTATGTACGGGTGTACCAGTAAGGTAAACCGGGTCTGTATTACCTATTTGCCCAGCTTTTTTAACACCTGCTTGCCTACCAGTTCGCCTTGCACCAGTCCATTGGCAACGGCATCCTTAAAATGAATACCGCCATACAACCTGCTGATGGCAGCTTCCTCGGCAGCCTGCCGGAAAGAGGAAAACTTGCGGGCAGGCAGTCCGTACCGGATTTCGACAGTGTCCTCATAAGCAAATGCATCGCCAAAATACCGGGTGAGAATGGTTGCCGATGCACCCGAAATGGTAGAGTGGCCGCTCAGGTATTCGGGGAAAGGCGGCGTTTGTAACAAGGGTTTCCACTCGGGATCCAGGTTCTGGCGGATGGCGGTTTCCGGACGGATGCGGTTGCTGCGGTACTTTTCGTCCCAGCAACAGATAAACCCATCCATGAGCCCCATGGAAACGGCTGTAAAAATTTCCATGCTTTGCTCAAAATTTTTGCCGCCTTTGGCGCAGGCAATACCGGTAATGCCCAGCCAGTGTGCGCCCGGTGAAATCTTCTTAAGTCCTACAAGCAGGTGCCCGTTGTCCTGAACGGCAAAAGGATTACAATCCCAAAAAGCGGCAATGGCTTTTTCTTCGTCCGTCAGTTTGTGCCGGTAAATTTCTTCCATCATTTGGTAAAATGGAGTGCCTTTTTGCGTAGTGTAGGGAGCCGGTGCATCGGGCTTGAACTGTGCTGCCGAGTCGAGGGTAAAAGGGCGCACCATTTTAAAATGGGGTTCTACTGCAGCCATATAAGCGGGTGGCGTAGGATACCAGGTACCCTGCTGGTTGCTCACCGGGGTATAGCGGGGGTAGTTGCTGATGGTGCGGTAACCATCACCACGGGCATATTGCAGTACCTGTTTTGTCACTACCGCTGCATATCGTTCCGAGGCGTCCAGTACTGCAGCATCCAGACCTGCTTGTTGCAGGGAATCGGTTAAACGGTTGTGGTAAGCCTGGATCATCTTTCCCGAAGGCTGCAGCTTTTCGGCTACCTGCATCATTGCCAGCAGGGCCGCCAGCTGCGCATTGTAGCCTTTGATGCTATCAGGCTTTTGCAGGGCAGGAAGATCATTGATACGCCCCTTCATGGAGGCAAAATCTTTATTGTTTTGCGCCACCACCTCGTAGCCAGCTAGGCAGGTATAAGCAAAGAAACGGGCTGCCAAGGGCGGGTTGGTCACGTCGTGCACCATGGTTTCCGTCATTTCGCCTATTACCCTCGAGATATCAACGGCCCCAAAACGCACCTGGGCTTCCTGCTTCGATTTACAACAAATCAGCAGCAATACTATGGAGGCAAATGCCAGTATCTTTTTCATAAAACAATCCTTTAAACCGCACCTATGCGGTGGCAACCATTTATTTGCGTAACTGGTAAGCTTTTAAGGCCTGTCCATTGATGCCAAAAAGGAGTTGGCCATTTACCTGTACCAGGCTCCGAACATCACCCTGCAGTTTCAATCCACTCTCCTGCTGTGGCAAATAGGCAAAACCGCCCTTACCGTTTCCTTTTAATAACACCCCATAATTGGCGTCGCTTTTTCCAAAACGCAGTTTAGCCCGGTTGTTATTGCCACAAAGCACCAGGTCTTTAAACCCGTCGCCATTTGCATCCATTGCTGCCAGTGCATAAACAGGTGCATACTGGGCAGCAATGGGCAGGGGCTGCTCGGCAAACTTTCCTTTGCCATCCTGCAACAAGAGCGTAGTGTGCAGGGTATTTGCCTGTAAATGGCCGGCGCCTTTTAGTTCTTCAGGGGTGAAAATGTCAGAAAGTTTGGCATCGGCATAAGCGTTGTAATCCTGGTAGCGGGTGCGCATGATGGTCATCTGCTCCAGCAGTTCATCGCGGAAAACATAGGGGTAGCTTTTTCCCTGCATGTAAAAACAAAGGATGGGATCAACCGCGCCATTGTCGTCAAAATCTTTGAAGTACAACTCCGCAGGTTCCTTATCACTCACCTTACATTGGGTATTCAACCCCTGGTTGCCCAGCACCAGGTCGGTACGGCCATCGCCATTCAGGTCTTCGGCCAGTATTTTGTTCCACCAACCACTATAAGCCTTTGGCAGATACTGGTTTGTTTTATTGCGCAGCTTGCCCCCTTCCAACGCAAAAACAGTTACCGGCATCCACTCGCCCACTACCACCAACTCGGGCAGGTTGCTGCCGCCAAGATTGGTAAATACGGCATCCGTCACCATACCCAAGTTTTGGATTTCCGGAGCTACGGAAGCGGTACCGTCTTTAAAGGCCCCTTTGCCATCACCCAGCAGCACAAAACTTTTGGGCGTTTCGGGGTAGCGGCCCGGAACTACCCTGCCGCCGACAAAAAGATCGGCATTGCCATCACCATTGATATCGGCGGCGGCCACGCATCCCTTGGAAACCAGCAGTTGGGGCACGGCACCGGCAGGCGCTTTTGCAAGCCCACCCTTACCATCACCCAAATAAAGCCGATCCTGCAATAGCGGGTCTTCTGGCAACAGGTTATGGTAACCGCCACTTGCGACAAACAGGTCTATTTTGCCGTCCTTGTTTGCGTCCAGGAAAACAGCACCGCCGTCCTCATAGGTCTTATCGCCTTCCAAAGCTGAGCTGGCCATTTTCCGGAAAACGCCCCCTTTTTGCTGGAGAAAAAGGGCCCCGGCAGTGCCGCTGCCGCCGCCAACAAACAGGTCTTCCAGGCCATCTCCATTTACATCGCCTTTTACCATACAGGGGCCGCTATAAGACACGGGATTCACCATCAGGGGCTGGCGTTTGAAATCGTTTACCGCTACGGGCCCATGCTGGTGGGGCACCGGGCTGGAAGTTTCCGTAAATAGGGTTTTGGGGCTGTTGGCCGGCAAGGTTTTACCCTGTGCATCGGATTGTTTCAGGGTGAGGGTTTGACCGGCTTTGATACTCCGCATTACCTGCTGACTGCCACCGGGCCATATAATCCTGAGACTGTCCACTGCGGAAGTATTGCCCAATCCAAAATGCAGTACCGGCGAAACACTCGACTGGTAACCGCGGGTAGGCATTTGCTCCAGGTACTGGCTGCGGCCACCGGCATAAAGCCATAGTTTGGCACCTACACCCATGGTATTGGCACCAGAACCCTGCAGTTTGATTTTTAAAAATTGTGCTTTGGCAACTTTATCGGCATCGTTGCGCAGCACAAATGCGGGCTTGTTGATATTGTTCACCACCAGGTCCAGGTCGCCGTCGTTGTCCAGGTCGGTGTAGGCAGCGCCATTGCTGTTGGAAGGCTCGGTCATACCCCAGCCTGCGGAGACATCGCTGAAGGTGAGGTTGCCGTTGTTGCGGAAAAAATAATTTACCACGTTGGATGCAGGCATTTGTTCTACCAGCTTCAGCACATCGGAACGCAGCACGCCGGACTCCCGGTTTTCCAGCCGGTCGCCCATGTACTTCATAAAATCCATATTGGT
This sequence comes from Cnuella takakiae, assembly GCF_001953305.1. Classification (GTDB taxonomy): domain Bacteria; phylum Bacteroidota; class Bacteroidia; order Chitinophagales; family Chitinophagaceae; genus Flavisolibacter; species Flavisolibacter takakiae. Next base: position 2,577,750 of record NZ_MTFE01000010.1, on the reverse strand, counting down.
AAAATCCCGCACATAACCATTGGTTACAAACAGGTCTTTCCAGCCATCATTGTCGTAATCGGCAAAGAGCGGCGCCCAGCTCCAGTCGGTATTGCTGATGCCAGCCAGCTGGCCTACCTCGCTAAACGTGCCATCGCCATTGGCTACCTGCAGCATATTGCGCATGTACTGGTAGTGAAAACCGCTTTTTACACCCAGGTCAAATTTCTCGTAGTTGTCGGGAGCAAAGAGCAGCTTTTGCCTGCGGTTGTCTGCGGGCAGCATGTCCAGGGTGATAATATCGGAAAGGCCATCATTATTGATATCAGCCACATCGTTGCCCATCGAAAACTGCGAAATGTGACCGAGGGCTTGCGCCTTTTTATCGGTAAAACTGCCATCACCATTATTGATATACAGGTAATCGGGAGCCGAGTAGTCGTTGGAAACATAGATGTCCGGCCTGCCATCGTTGTTGAAATCAGATATGCCCGCACCCAGGCCATAACTCAAAGCCGAACTATTGAGACCGGTTTGCGCTGTTACATCTGAAAAGCGGCTTCCGTCGTTGCGGTACAGCCGAAGGCCATAGAGCGGCTCTGCTACCTTGAGCAGGGCTGCGGTATTTACTTCATCCAGCACCGGTATGTTGCGGGGGTTGTGATTGAGGCGCAGCAGGTCGAGGTCGCTATCCCCATCGTAATCGAAGAAATAAGCCTGGGTAGTATGCCCCGGGATGTCGAGGCCAAAAGCGGTGGTCTGATCCTTGAAATGCGGTATCCCATCCGCACCGGCGCCCTGGTTGATAAAAAGCTGGCCCACCAGCTTTTCGGGCCGCAGGTTGCCCGAGTAAGAAACATAGATATCCAGCCTGCCGTCGCCATTTACATCAGCCATGGCTACACCTGTTTTCCAGGGACCATCGCGGGTAACCAGCCCGGAGGCGTCGGTAATATCTTCAAATTTCAAATTGCCCTTATTCAGGTACAATTTATTGGCAGCCATGTTGGCTGAAAAATATAGGTCATCGAGACCGTCACCATTTAGGTCGCCGGCGGCAACCCCTCCGCCATTGTAAAAGTATTCGTACATCAGTACGTTGGTATTTACCCCTTCAACAAGGGTATCGTTGAACGCGATACCTGTTTGTTCGGCTGGCAGCAGGGTAAACAAAGAGGGCCCGGAAGCCTCTTTTTTGTTGGAGTCGGCGGAGCAGGAAAACAGGAAACTACAGGTTCCCAGGGACAGCACGGAAATCAGGCGGCAAAGCATATCGGCGGTTCGGTGGTTGGCGAAAAAACAAAGGGACCCGCAACAATGGGTACACCTATTAAAATTAGGAAAAACAGCTGTTGCACAGTGTGATTGTGGACAGAAAACAGGATGGGCACCCAATAAAAAAACCAATGCAGCCAGCGGCTGCATTGGTTTTTGCCTGTTGGGAAAGAATCCCGATTTATTCGTAACCTGGGTTTTGTACCAGTTTACTGTTACGCTGAATCTCGGACAAACTAATAGGCCGGAAATACATTTTATCCAACCAAGTCCTGTTTTCCAGATCGTTGTTCACCACAGGTGTGTAGGTGTAGTTGAAAACGTTCGGGTCTTTTCGGTAAGGCGAAGGTGCCGTAGCGCCCGGTTTTAACTGTCCTTCAATCTGAATGAACTGCACCTTTCTACCCAAGGTTTGCGGGGCAATCATCCAACGCCTTGCGTCAAAATACCTTTGTTCTTCCAGCAATAGTTCCACCCGGCGTTCGTTGCGGTAACGGTCGCGAAGCGCCGCTCCGGATTCGGTAGCTGCCGGCATCCCTGCGCGGAACCGAATTTTATTCAACCAGTTACGGGCTTCCGCGTCTTCACCCAGTTCGATGCAGGCTTCAACATAGTTCAAAACCGCTTCGGTGTATCGGAAGAAAGGCCAGGGTACCAGCTGTGGCGTGGTATTGTCGCGGATAGCTGGATCCGGATCGATAAACTTGCGGAAATAATATCCGGTAAAGCTGCCGTTCCAGTTCTCGATGGGGCCCTGTCGGGTATCGATGCCCACAATTTTGTTGGCGCCAGCAAAGTAGGTTCCGGTCTGGATCTGGTTTGCAGGATCTTCTGCCCGGTTCCGCGGCTTCCAACCAGCACCATCATATAAAATGGATGCATAAAAACGGGGATCGCGGTTAGCATAAGGATCTGCTTTGTGCGCCGGATTGGTCCAGTCGAAGCGGGTGCCGTCCATCAGTTCGTAGTCGTCTACCACCTGCTGAATAGGCGTATTGCCTGCCCAGTTGTTGTAGCCATTGGGGCCCTGGCGCAGACCATGTCGCATTGCACCCACTTCCTGCTCTGGCGAAAAAGTGCGTTCGAACAAAATTTCGTTGGAGCTAGCAACAGCCGCATCAGCATCCGGGTGTTTGCTGCGGCCGCCCATGGCAATAGCCAGGTAGTTTTTGCGTCCTTCATCGGCCGTAACCGGGGCCGTGAGGTTGGTTTTATAACCAGAACCAGCTGCGTCGAGCACCGCTTTGGCGGCATCTTTTGCTGCCTGCCAGCGTGCCCGGCGGTCGCCGGAAACAAAGCCGACCAGCTCAGGGTTTGCATATGAATTCAGCACTGTTGATTTTGACTTTGCCGTAGGCACATCGTGCAAATCGGATGCTGCGTACAGCAACTGCCTTGCTTTTAGCGCCATCGCAGCCAAATCAGAAGGACGTCCTTTTACTTTTGATTGACCGGCCAGCAAAGTGATTGCCTGGTCTGCTTCTGTAATAATGAAGTTATGTATCTCCGCATACGTATTGCGAGCAATGCTGAAACTGTCGCTTAACAGGTAAGGTTTAGTAACAAGGGGTACACCGCCATAAAAACGCAACAGCTGATGATAATAGTACGCCCGGAGAAAACGAGCTTCACCAATGAGTCTTTTTTTCATCATTTCGTCAGCGATAGCAGCATCAGGCAAATTTTGCAACGCAATATTGGTCTGGCGAATGAACCGGTACATTTCACCAAATGATGTTGTACGGTTCTGCCATCCCGGGTTGGAAGGGCTTGCGCTGCCTTGATTAATCGTATTGATGTTGCGTCCCTGGTGGGTAAAAATTGCTTCGTCTGTGAGGGCAGCAAGCATCTCCTCATCAAAGCCACCTTCAAACAACCCACCATAAAGGCCAAATACGAATGCCTGCGCTAAAGCGGGGTCTTGCCAGGTAGCTGCCCCATCAATTTGATCGAGCGGCTTTGTATTTAAAAAATCTTTTTTGCAGGCAGAAAGCAAGCCACCTGCCGCCAGCAACAAAATCCAAAATTGCTTTATTGTACTTTTCATGATTGTAGGAATTAGAAGGTAACACGGGCACCAAATGAAATAATACGGGACTGAGGATAAGCATACCCGTTTTCTGCTGTTGCCTCCGGATCCCAAATGCCCAACTTATCCCAAGTAGCAATGTTCAACCCACTTACATATAAGCGCAAGCGGCTGATACCCAACCTGTCGCCGATGCTGGGAGCAAGGTTGTAACCCAGTTCAAAGTTTTTGAAACGCAAATACCTGTTGCTGCGCAACCAATAAGTATTGTTGCCCTGGCTGCCGGCATAGTAACGGTTATTACGGCTCACCAAACGAGGATGTTCGCTGCTTGGATTATCAACAGACCAACGGTTGTTGTAACCATAGGTAAGCCAGTTGCCAAACTCACCGGTCTCGTTAAAGTTCAACCTTTGCAGGCCGCCTGTTGCACCCTGAAACAGCATGGACAGGTCGAAGCTTTTATAACTCATATTAATACTGAGGCCACCGGTAAAGCGTGGATCACGGGTTTGGTCAAGACGTACCTGATCGAAGTTATCAATCTTATTATCGCCGTTGATATCCTTAAATTTCATATCGCCGGGTCGCAGTTCCCGTTCAAAAGCCGTATAATCGAGTTTGTTTGCTGCGATATCTTTTTCATCCACAAAAATGCCATCAGACTCAAAAACTAAATACGCAGCACCATTGGTACCAACAGGACGGCCTACAGTTTTTTGATACTCAGGTGCGCTGGCAATATCATTCCATTTCAGCACCTCGTTTTTAGAGTAGCCTCCGTTCACTGATACCGTATAGGTGAAATCGCGACCGCGTTTACCATTGTAACCCAATCGGAACTCCCATCCCCTATTTACCATTTCCCCTTCATTTACAGGAGGAAGGGAAGCAATACCTGCACTGTTTGGAATAGTTGCGGAATTAGTAATCAACATTTGATCACGCTTGTTGCGAAATACATCTGCCTCAAAGAAAACACGATTGTTGAACAGGGTACCTTCCAAACCGATATTGGCGTTAGTAGCAACTTCCCATGTAAAATTCAGGTTAGGCACACGGGCCTCGGTAAGTGTACGCTGCAGTTGACCATTGATTACCTGTGTACCGGAAAGTGAGTAAGTAGACAAAAATCCAAATGCAGGCAAGTCCACACGGTCATTACCCATCTGGCCATAAGAACCTCTAATCTTCAGGTTGTTGACAAACTTTACAGGCTCAAAGAATTTTTCTTTTGAAATGGTCCAGCCTGCCAGCACGCCAGGAAAGAATCCGAAACGATCCTTCTCTGGGAAGAAGTAGGAACCGTCATAACGCCATAAGAATTCTGCAAGATATTTCTCCTGGTAGTTGTAAGCAGCCCGGCCGAAATAACTAAGGCGGGCTTCAGCAAAACCACCGCTTCCGACATTCTGCCGCTGTTGTCCACCAACACTCAACTGATCCAGTGCAGCCGAAATGAAATCTCGTCTGAAAGCAGAAAAGCTTTCACCATCATTTTGCTCTTTTTGAATACCAGCCAGTAATCCTACGGTATGGTCACCGAAGGTGCGGTCATAGTTTAATAAGCCTGTCAGCGTAAGTTTCAATGCATCCTCATTCCCCATGTTCAATTGAGGGTCAGTAAAGGTTGAACGGATTGTTCTTGTGAGCTTTGGCGTTACACCATCCGCCTCAAAAGTAGTTTTATCCCAGGTGTACAGTGCCCATGGGGTAGCAAAACGTTTGGTATTGCGCATATATTTATCTGCTGCTGCTTGCAGTGTTAGCTTCAGCCCACTTACCCAGGGGTTGCTGATCACCATCTGCCCGTTTGCTTGCAGATAATTGCGCCTGTCCTTATCATAGCCAGTGGCACCGGTAGTTACCACAACAGGGTTTTGTCCGTTCTCAATGTCCGGTCCAGGAAGACCGTTTGGCCATACAGCCATTTCTGTAGGTTTGCCACGTACCAACATCCTAAAAATATCGCCGGCACCTACCGTTGGAAAATCGCGGACTTCCTGGCGGTACAAAGCACCAATGGTTGTGTTGATGTACTTGTTAATCTTTGCATCTATATTGATGCGGGCATCGTATTGGCTGTACTTGGTAGCTGAGTTTTTGTAGTAAGCATCTTGGTTTTGATAACCAATGGAAGCCAAAACCCGCAACGCTTCTGTACCCCCGCTTACTTGCAGGCTGTGTGTTTGCTGGTTCGTCCATTTCTTAAACACACTGTTGTACCAATTGGTATTGGGATGGGTCAGTGGGCTGGAACCATCTGCAAATTTTTGTACGTCCTGTGGAGAATAAATGGCATTTACTCTTTGGTTGTTGTCAGAACGAACATAAAAACCTTGTTGCTTGATAGCAGGCCAAGCGGCACCCCATTGGGCAAAAGGTACATTTTGAAACATCGTTTGCTCATTCATCAATTCGGCATATTGAGCAGCGTTGGCCATTTCCGGAACAACGGTTGGCTGCAGTAGACCATAGTTATAGTCATAGGAAACTACAGGCTTACCGATTTTTCCCTGTTTGGTAGTAATCAGGATGACACCGTTTGCTGCACGGGCACCATAAATGGCGGCCGCAGCATCTTTCAGAATCGACATACTCTCGATGTCGGCAGGGTTCAGACGATCCAAACCACCGGCCCGGTCAGGCACACCATCAATAACTACAAGTGGTGAGCTGTTACCAAAAGAGTTGGTACCGCGAATACGAATGGTAGAACCATCATATCCTGGCTCACCGCTGCCTTGAATGGCAGTGATACCCGGCAGACGGCCTGCCAGTGAGTTGGACAGGTTAACGGTTGGCGACTTGTCCAGCTCCGTACCCTGCACGGCCGCAACCGAGCCGGTAACGGTGGCCTTCTTTTGCCGGCCGTAACCCACAACCACTACCTGTTGCATTTCCTGATTGGTAGACTTAAACTGAAAATTCACAGCGGAGCGGTTGCCCACTGCAACTTCTTGGGTTTCGTTACCTACATAGCTGAACACAAGGGTTGCATTGGCCGGCACTTGCAGCGTGTAGTTACCGGCTTCATTGGTTTGGGTGCCAGTGGCCCCACCTTTTACCTGAACCGAAACGCCGGAAAGCGGTGTAGTGCCATCAGCGGCCGTCACCCTACCTGTAACCGTGCGGTTTTGCGCCCAGGGCACCAAAGCAGATAACATCAAAAGAAGGACTAAAAACAGCCTGGGGGTTCTGTAAAAATGGCCCAGGCCATTGGGGGCGTTGCGCCCCTCCTTGCTTCGGGTAAAGCAATTAATCATGGCAGTAGATCGTTTAAATGAATGCTAACGGGAGATCCGTTAACGAAAACCAAAATAGCATTTTTTTTAAACGTATGAACTACATTTCATAAGCAGTTTTACTTATCCACAATTGATACATTTTGTTCTACTTTCCGCAATTATTCCTATAAGTTTTAATACGTCCTTTTTTTACAACAGAACCTAAAAAGCAATTGTGCGCCAAGGGCAACCGACAGGATACATGCTTAAACCGCCATGGTAAAGGTTTTCCGGTTCAATGCAAGTTTCACCACCCATGCTTTTTGCTGTTTTTCTTTATTAAACCAAAAAATGCTTTCTTCACGGTTATACATTGACAGTGGCAAAATTTACCAAATGGTTCGCCACTGCGAAAACGATTGCACATATGACCGCATACCTGCTCCAACAACCCGTACTCCTTGCCGTGGATTGCATTGTCTTTGGCTTTGATGGCAAAGACCTTAACATTTTACTCATAAAAAGAAATTTTGATCCCGAGCAGGGCCGATGGAGCCTGATGGGCGGCTTTTTAAAAAAAGGCGAATCGCTGCCCGATGCAGCCAACAGGGTATTGAAAACGCTCACCGGCCTTGAAGGCGTTTACCTGGAACAATCGAAAGTATTTTGCGAACCTGACCGGGACCCTGCCGAAAGGGTTATATCCATGTCCTATTTTGCCCTGATCGATATCAATAAGTACGAGCACCAGGTAACTGAAGACTACGAAGCCAAATGGTTTTTGCTGGATAAAAAGCCCCGCCTTGTTTTTGATCATGATGATATGGTGCGGCAAGCCCTGCACCAGTTAAGGTATAAGGCAGCCCTGCATCCCCTGCTGTTTGAATTGCTGCCCGAAAGGTTTACCATCCCGCAACTGCAGGCCCTGTACGAAGCGGTTTACGATACCGTTTTCGACAACCGCAATTTTACCCGCAAACTTATTAGTACGGGTTTGCTGATCAAGCAAACAGCGAAAGATAAATCAGGGTCCAAGAAGGGCGCTTACCTCTATAAACTGGATAAGCGTAAATACAAAAAGCAACAGGGCGCTTTTCTCAACCTCATTCCCCGCCCCGATAAATTGTTGTAAGCAAGCAAAACTGTTTGTAAAACAAAAAGGGCCTATAAAGGCCCTTGATGGTAATATGATCTGCTGCACTGTAAAACCGGAATAGTTTTACAAAGAGCGGTTATCATTATTGCGCAGGTTGTCGCGAAGGTCATTGTCCGTATCGCGGTAATCGGTAGTACCGAGATCGCTGCCGGTGGTACCAGTGGAGCCGGCGAGGCCCACATCGCTTCGGCGGCCGGTTTCATCAATGTCAACATCGGTGCTGCGTACGGTATCACGGATGGTTTCCTCGCGCTCAGTAACTTCTTTATTGAGGCGAATTTCCTCTACCACGCGGGCTTCTTTGTTTACCACGGGAACTTCTGCCCTTTCGGTCAGTTCAATCTCACCTTCGCGGAATGCGCCCAGTTCACCTTCACGCAGGGGACGGTCAACAGGGTTGCGCTCTACACGTACATGCTCTTCGCGCAGGCGTACATGTTCTTCTACAGGGCGCTCTACAATGCGGCTGCGTACCCTTACACCACCACGTTCTACTTCGCGCTTACCTACTTCCAGGTCTTCGCGGATGATGGGAATAGAAGTGCTACGCTCATCGGTGTCGGTGAAACGGTCGCTGTCGGTGCTGCGGGTACCGGAAGTAAGCCCATAGCTTGCTGCGCGCTCATCCACGTCTACGGCTCCGTAGCTGTCCAACAGGTCAGCTGCGCGGCTGGCTTCTGTGTCGCTTTGGGCGTGTACGGTTACAATGGCATCGCTGTTGTGGCCAACACTGCTGTAGCGGCTCACATTGTCGTTGTCGTCGTCACCAAACAGGTTTTTAAAGAAACGGGTTACACCGCTTTCGTGATCATCATGGCGATCGCTGCTATCGCTGCTGCCGCTGTACGATACATTGCCGGAGCCACTGCGACCTGATGAAATATCGATGCGGTCGCGGCTGATACCAGCCATTGCCAATTGCTCTACTGCGTTTTGCGCTTCGCTGTAGGAATCAAAGAATCCAATTACTGTTTGTGCCATAATAGCCTCCTTTTCGTATGGTTAAGTGAATAAAAGAAGTTGGGAAAAGGCAGCATGTTGCCATGCTACTGCAGTGGTTGCATAGGTATAAGAGAATAGCATTTAGAAACGCTCCGGAGCTTCATCGCCCCTGTGCCGTTCTACATGTACCTGCTCTTTGCGCAGGGTGATCTCCTGCATCACGGGTGTTTCGGTAAGCTTGCGGGTAATGCGCAGTTCTTCCACTACTTCATACCGTTTCTGGATTACCGTAATTTCCTTTGTTACCGGGATGATCATGGTATCGCCTTCATAACGCACCGAAGGTGGTGGCGTATCCCGCGTTTCGTTGACGGTTACGCGTTCAATGTCATAATACTCGTTGGTGATGGGCAGGTTCACAAGAGCCTGCTCTTCACTTACTGTTTTACGGATCGAAACCTTACCTGTTTCAACTATTTCCTGGTGAATGGTAGCAAACTCTTCTACCACCGGTATTACCTGTTGCTTAGAGGTACCGTTGTTTAACTGCTCGCCGGAATAGTTGGGGTGCGTATTGTTTTCCATAGCAGTATTCTTTTAACCAATAGCGTGCCCTTGTGCCATTAGCACTATAAAAAACCTGTTTTAAATTTTCGTAAATAAAAGCTGGACAATAAAAAAGCCGCTCTTTGCAGAGCGGCATAGGGCGATTGTATAATTATATGTGGATCCGTTTTGCATTTGTATAAAACAAAATGGATTCCCTTTATTTATGCTGGTTCAACTACAATTGCCGGCTGGAGTTTTTCCAGGATGCCATTCCATAAAACCAGGCGCATTTGCATGGCTTCCTGAACGGCCTGGGTAGCTTCTTCCCACTTCTGCGCATCGTTGCCACACAGTTCCTGGGTCATCTGGAAGGCCAGCTGTGCATGGTGCTCACCATCTACTTCTATATGTCTTTCCAAATAATATAGAAAGGTTTCAATTTGCCGGGGAAAGCTTTGGGCCAGCTCTTTTACAAAGCTGAGGAACATGCCGGGAATGAGGTCCTCGCGGCCAAAGGTAAATACCGCGGCCTGGCAATGCAGGGGTGCAGTAGCAATCAGGTTGAAAGTATGATTTACAAAATCAGCAACCGACTGCGGAACAGCAGCGGTAACAAGTGCGTCGTGTACAGGGCTGCCCTTACCAATGGCGGCAATAAAATTTTGGATGTCATCCGTTCCGGTACCCGTTGCTTGCATAGCCAGGAGGTACAGTTCGAAATGCGACATGCGGTTGCCGTGCTGGTCCACATCGCTTTCTTCACCCACCACAATTTCGTTGATCAAAAAGCGGGTATTGGCATTACCCACCGGCAGCCAGGGTGTGCCCACGCAGGTAAGATTGCGTTGCAAACTTTTGAGCAGCGACATAAAATCCCATACGGCAAAAACATGGTGCTGCTGAAACACCTGCAACTGCTCCAGGGTTTGGATGCTGCCATAAAGCGGGTGGTTCACCAGTTGGTCGTGTAGCGGAGCAACGGCAGCTTTGAGTTGATCGATCGGATTGTTCACGGGTGGATATTTTGCGCTGCAAAAGAACAATAAATAAGGTGGCGCCATGCAGGCAAACACAAAGATTCCCGATATAGTAAACCAGGGTAGTACAAAGGCCACAAACAGCAGGTAAGAGCCCTGCTTTTTACGATAAATGTTGTCAGAACAAGGGAACCAACCAGGCATTTACCACATGGTAAAATCCAAACCAACATTTGTTTTCAGTGGGTGGCAAAGGACTGCTTTTTATCCACAAATCGGCTCAAATGCAGCAGGGTAAAGGCTTTCAAGGATTTTAACAAGTCATTATATTAATAGTTGGCTTCCCCTATCTTTGGTTACATCCATTTTTAACCAAACCACCACCTGCCAACCAGTACCGAAACCACCAGCCCTTACCCGATTGCTTGCTGATGCTCCTTACTGTTTTATTGTGGCGTGTTTGGCTTGATTTAAAACAAACCTATCGCACATGAATTCTAACCTCGTGTATCTCGTTCCCTTAATGGGCCTTGTGGGCCTGCTGTACACCCTTTGGAAATTCAGTTGGGTAAGCAAACAAGATGCGGGCACCGACCGTATGCGCGAAATAGCGCAGTACATTGCCGAAGGTGCCATGGCCTTTTTACGTGCCGAGTGGCGCATCCTTACCTATTTCGGAATCATCGTGGCTGCGCTGCTTGGCTTTATGGGTAGCCGCAGCGAAGAGTCGCACTGGAGCATTGCCGTGGCCTTTATCCTCGGCGCTTTCTTTAGCGCACTTGCCGGTTATATTGGTATGCGTGCAGCCACCAAGGCCAATGTACGCACGGCGCAGGCAGCCCGCACATCCCTTTCCAAAGCCCTCCAGGTTTCCTTTACCGGCGGTGCCGTGATGGGTATGGGTGTTGCCGGCCTGGCAGTGCTTGGACTGGGCGGACTTTTTATCGTACTCATCAAATTTTTTGCACCCGACGCGCTGGCTACGGCAAAAGAAGTTACCCGCGCCATTGAAGTGCTCACCGGGTTTTCGCTGGGTGCCGAAAGCATCGCGCTTTTTGCCCGTGTGGGTGGTGGCATATATACCAAGGCTGCCGATGTGGGCGCCGACCTGGTGGGTAAGGTAGAAGCCGGCATCCCGGAAGATGACCCACGCAACCCCGCCACCATTGCCGACAACGTAGGCGACAACGTGGGTGACGTGGCAGGCATGGGTGCCGACCTTTTCGGTTCTTATGTAGCTACCGTGCTGGCTACCATTGTGCTGGGCCACGAGGTTACAGACAGCAATGGTGCGGCACTTAACGACACTTTTAATGGTTATGCCCCTATCCTGCTGCCCATGCTGATTGCAGGGGTAGGTATCCTTTTTTCCATCATCGGGACCTTCTTTGTGCGCATTTCCGATAGCGCGGGCATCAGCACTTCGGTGGTGCAGCGTGCGCTCAACCTGGGCAACTGGGGTTCCATTGTGCTCACCGCCATTGCTTCTTACCTGCTCTGTATTTTCATTTTGCCCGAAGGCAATATGTACCTCCGCAGTTTTGAGTTTACCCGTGGTGATGTTTTTGGCGCCATCGTAGTTGGCCTTGTTGTGGGTACGCTCATGAGTATCATTACAGAGTTTTATACCGCAATGGGGAAACGCCCTGTGATGTCCATTGTACGCCAGTCGGGTACCGGACATGCCACCAACGTAATCGGTGGTTTGGCTGTGGGTATGGAATCAACCTTCCTCCCCATCCTGGTACTGGCTGCCGGTATCTGGGGCTCTTACGAGTTGGCAGGTTTATATGGTGTAGCCATTGCTGCTGCGGGTATGATGGCCACGACCGCCATGCAACTGGCGATTGATGCTTTTGGTCCCATTGCCGACAACGCCGGCGGCATTGCCGAAATGAGCGAACTGCCTAAAGATGTGCGGGAAAAAACCGATACCCTTGATGCCGTTGGTAATACCACCGCTGCTACAGGTAAAGGCTTTGCCATTGCCTCGGCAGCCCTTACCGCACTGGCGCTTTTTGCCGCCTATGTTGGGGTGATCAATGCCAATGGGCTGGAGATGGACGGCATCAATATTTATAAAGCCGATGTGCTGGCCTCCCTGTTTGTAGGGGGTATGATTCCCTTTATTTTCTCTTCCCTGGCCATCCGTGCCGTAGGTGAAGCGGCTATGGCGATGGTAGAGGAAGTGCGGCGGCAGTTCCGCGAAATTCCCGGTATCATGGAAGGCAAGGGCCGCCCGGAGTACGACAAATGCGTGGCCATCTCCACCGAAGCTTCCATCAAAAAGATGATGCTGCCCGGCGCCATTGCCATCATCTCTCCCATCATTATTGGCTTTTTGCTTGGCCCCGAAGCACTGGGCGGCTTCCTGGCAGGTGCCACTGTGAGCGGTGTGCTGATGGGCATGTTCCAGAACAATGCCGGTGGTGCCTGGGACAACGCCAAAAAAAGCTTTGAAAAAGGCGTAGATATTAACGGCCAGAAATATTTCAAAGGTTCCGATCCGCATAAGGCTTCGGTGACAGGTGATACCGTTGGGGATCCCTTCAAAGACACATCAGGTCCTTCCATGAACATCCTGATCAAATTGATGTCCATCGTGTCCCTTGTTATTGCCCCTACCCTTGCCGGTATTTACGCGGGTGAAAATAATTCCGGCGCCGAAGCAGCGAATACAAAACAGGAGCGGTCTATTGCTACAAAGACCCCAGTTGCAACGAGCGGCACCGCCGTTATGTATAAATAAATATTCTGCTTTGTGAGAAGAACAAGAGCCCCCGCGTAAGTGGGGGCTTTCCTTTTACCCCTTTAAAGTTCCCGTAAACGCTGCACATGCAGTTTTGGCAAGAGCCGGTCCACATCGGCGCGGTGGCAAAGTTCGGTGCCGGGGTTCATGGTGGCAGCGGTGCCGGCAGCCACGCCAAAGCACAAAACTTCGGACAGGGATTTGCCTTCGGCAAGGGCCAGCACCAGCCCGGCCACCATGCTATCGCCGGCGCCAACCGTACTGCGTTTGCGTACCGGGGGTGGCGTCACCATATATACATATTCGGGGTTCACCAGCACGGCGCCCGAGGGGCCCAGTGAAACAGCTACCAGTTCGCAACCGCCCTGGGCAATAAGTTCCCGCGCCACATCGTCGACCCGTTCCAGGTGAATTTCCTCGCGGCCAACCAGGGAACTTAATTCCGCAAGGTTGGGCTTTAGCAGAAACACTCCTTCCCGGGCAGCTGCCCGCAGGGGCTCGCCCGAAGTATCGGCAATGAAACGGGCACCTTTCTTTTTGGCAATTGCAGCAAGCCGGGCGAAAATATCATCAGGCACACCCGGAGGCAGGCTGCCGCTGGCTACCAGGTATTCCATTTCCGGAACGGATTCAACAGCCGCTATACAGGCTTCCAGTTCGGCCGGGCTGAGCGGAGCGCCGGGCATGCCAAAACGGTACTGGTTGTTGGTAGCCTCTTCCACCACGATCAGGTTTTCGCGGGTTGGTGCTGCGGTAGGTACCACAACTGAAGTAATGCCGGCAGCGTCAAGCAAAGATTCCAGGTATTTTCCAGAATGACCACCTGCCGGGTAAATGGCCAGTGCATCGCCACCCAGCTGGCGGATGGCCCGGGCTATATTGATGCCCCCTCCACCCGGTTCAAATTTCGGTTCGCTGCAACGCAGCTTTTTTTCGGGCGCCAGGGCAGGTACAGCGGTGCTCTTATCTATGACGGGACTTAAAGTAAGGGTTACAATTTGCGACATGTGCGAAGTTTGTTTTAATACTGATCCTTCCGGCTGATCTATTTTAGAAGATGGTGCTACTACTTATTACGGGCACGCCTAAGCGCCTTTTCTATTTCCACAGCAAAGAAGACGATGGACGATAATGCAAATGCAATTCCCAGTTCTTTCAGGCTAAGCGGCCTGGTATGAAACACCGGCTGCAGGAAGGGCACATATATAACTGCCAGTTGCAAACCAAGGGTAAACATCACCGCCCAAAATAGGGGCGCATTGGAAAATAAACCTTGTTTAAAAAGCGAGGCATAATCGGAACGGATGGCAAAAACATGCCCCATCTGGCTAAAACAAAGCACTGTAAAAACCATGGTTTGCCAATTGTCCTGGTGGATGAACAAAGCCTGTGTGGCGATACTCACCGAACCCAGCAACAGCCCTACCCATATAATATGGTATCCCATACCGCCGGCAAATACCGACTCTTTCGGATGGCGGGGCGGCCGTTGCATGATATTGTGCTCGGCTGGCTCGGCAGCCAGCGCCAACCCGGGAAGGCCATCGGTCACCAGGTTGATCCATAAAATATGTATGGGTAAGAGCGGGATGGGCAGATTAAAAAAAGGCGCGAGAAAAATCAGCCAAATCTCACCGGTGTTGCCGGTCATGGCATACTTGATGAACTTGCGGATATTGTCGTAAATCCTCCTGCCGCTGCGCACCGCTTTTACAATGGTGGCATAATTATCATCCAGCAGGATGAGGTCGGCGGCTTCTTTGGATACCTCCGTACCGGTGATGCCCATGGCCACGCCGATATCGGAGCGTTTGAGGGAAGGTGCATCATTTACCCCATCGCCGGTCATGGCCACAAACTGGTTGTTGGCCTGGAGTGCCGAAACAATATGCAGCTTTTGTTCCGGCGACACCCGGGCATAGATCTGTACCTGGGGCACTTTTTGTTTCAACTCTTCGGAACTCATACCCGACAGGTCGGTGCCGGTGAGCACAGCCGCACCGGGGCCAACCATACCCAACCGCTCCCCAATGTTGTGGGCAGTAAGCGGGTGGTCACCGGTTATCATCACCGGCCGGATGCCTGCACCTGTGCATTCGGCAATGGCGGCTTTTACTTCTTCCCTCGGTGGATCGATAATGCCGGCAAGCCCTATAAATGCCAGGTCTTTTTCTATGCTTGCCGGGTCGATTTTAACAGGAAGCTCATCCAGGAATTTCTGGGCAAAGCCCAGCACCCGCAAGCCATTTCCTAATAATTTTTCATACTCCTGGCTGAACCCTTCCAAACCCGACCCGGTCTTTGCCTGTTGCAACAATACATCGGCAGCCCCTTTTGTCAGCACCCGGTACCCATTACCGTCTTTATGAATGGTGGTCATACATTTCCGGTCCGAATCAAAAGGAATTTCTGCCACGGGCAGAAATTGTTGCTCCAGGTTTTCCTTGTCAAAGCCCACAGAATGCGCCATCCGGTATAAGGCCACTTCGGTTGGGTCGCCGTTTACTTCGTTATCCTTGCCGATGCTGACATTATTATTGAGCGCCATTCCAATTAAAAGGTCCTGTTCCCTTGCACTTAGTGTTTGCCCGGCCCATTGATTTTTATCCAGCACCCTTTCATCGGCAAAGATCATTTCCACGGTCATCTTGTTTTCCGTGAGGGTGCCTGTTTTATCGGTACAGATATAAGTGACCGAACCCAGGGTTTCCACTGCAGGCAGGTTGCGTACCAGGGCTTTTTTGCGGGCCATGCGGCGGGCGCCAATGGCCAGTGAAATTGAAACCAGCGAAGGCAGGGCTTCGGGTATGGCTGCAACTGCAAGGGAAATTGCCGTCAGCAACATGGTAATGGGTTGCTCGCCCCGCCACAAACCAAACAGGAAAACCACCACGCAGATCACCAGAACCAAAAAGGCCAGCTTGCGGCCCAGCTCAGCCAGGCGTTTTTGCAGGGGTGTTTGCACTTCGGGTACTTCCAGCAGGGAGGCGATGCGGCCCAGTTCAGTTTGCATGCCCGTGGCAATGACCACCCCCCTGCCCTTTCCAAAAGTTACATGGGTGCTTTTGAAAGCCATATTGCTGCGGTCGCCCAAAGGAAGATTGTCTTCGGGCAAAGGTTCAGTTGCTTTATCGCTGGGCACCGACTCGCCGGTTAGGGAAGCTTCTTCAATTTTCAGGGCATTGGCAACTACCAGCCTGAGGTCGGCGGGCACCACATCGCCGGCTTCCAGCAACACCACATCACCGGGAACCAGGTTATCGGCTGAAATATCGGCTACCCTGCCACCGCGCAACACCCGGCAGTGAGCCACGGCCAGGTGCCGGAGTGCCTGCATGGCTTTTTCAGCACGGTACTCCTGCACAAATCCAAGAATAGCATTGAGCAAAACAATCAGGACGATGGCGATGGTATCGGCAATATCGCCCAGGATACCCGAAATAAAGGCTGCTGCCAGCAGCACGATGATCATGAAATCTTTAAACTGTCCCAGTACCATGGCCAGTACCGATTTGCGTTTGGCCTCTTGCAACCTGTTGGGTCCATACTGTTCAAGGCGCTCCTGTACTGCTGTTTCATCCAAACCCTCGGGCCTTGATTCCATTGCTTTCCAGATATCCTGTACCGGGTATTGATACCATTCCATAAGCGGGGTTTACCCGTTCAAGGTATTACATATATAATGTATAAAACCAGGGAGCAAATGGAAAGATTGATCCCTATAAAAACGCCCTGCCACAACAGGCAGCCTTTATTTGCTTTAGTAACAGAGGGCATAAAAAAAGGCCACACCCTAGGGTGCGGCCCATCTTTACGGTGCAATACACCTGAAAAATCTTAACGGAAGCGAGTCGAAATGGAATCAGCCATGGCCAGGTGCATCTGGATCTTGGGCGCCATATCGGTGGCAAAAGTGCGCAGCTGTCCGCTGGTTCCGGCGTTGATTTCGGTTTGGGCTATTGCCAGCGAAGCCTGGTGTGCAGGTACCTGTCCGGTGATATAAGCCGAATCGAAAGCACGGCCACTCAATCCCATCAGGGTGGTGCGCATGGTAGTACCCATTGCGTTCAGCGAATCGGCAGGCAAGTCGATGTCGAGGTCGTCGGCAATGTCGGCCAGTTGCGCATCGGCAGCGGTATGCTCAGTTATCATCTGTTGTGCAAACTGGCGGACTGAATCGTTGGTAGCCATGTTAAGGGCCATGTTGCTCAGGGCAATCTCGGTACGGTTGGAGAGGGTCATCTCGGCAACAAAGTTGCGGTCCTGTGCGCTGACATTGTCTTCATCATTGTCTGCTTTTTCGCATGCGGTCAATAAAAGGCCCAGGCTCAAAGCGCCAATGGTCAGGAAGTGTTTCATACACGAAGGGTGTTTTATGGTTAACAAAAAAATCCGGTTTGTTGCAGGGACTATTGCCATTTACAAATACTATGCTACAGCCGCCCTGCCCAGCTTAGTATTTTTTATTGCACGACAACTGAAATATTTTGTCAAGAGGCCCCAAAACAAAGCACGCCTATTATGGACAGCCACTCAACCCCTGGTATTTTTTACATTTGAATATGCCGCCTGCCATATTATATTATGCCATCCCTTTTTTTGTTTTGCTGCTGAGCATAGAGGCTTATTTGGCCTACCGAGAGCAAAAACATCAGTACCACACCCGGGACACCCTGAGCAGCCTTGCCCTGGGCATTGGCAATGTGCTCACCGGGCTGATCACCAAGGCCATCATCTTCGGAATTTTTTCCTTTTTATACCAGTACCGCATTTTCACCCTAGCCTCCGGCACCTGGTGGTTTTGGGTGTTGTTGTTTTTTGCCGATGATTTTTCCTACTACTGGTTTCACCGCAGCTCCCACCGGGTGGGCTGGTTTTGGGCTTCGCATGTAGTGCACCATTCCAGCCAGCACTACAACCTGGCAGCAGCTTTACGGCAAACCTGGACCGGCAACCTTACCGGCGCCTTTCTTTTCTGGGCCTGGATGCCACTGGCAGGCTTTCCGCCCATTTATGTATTGTTCATGCAGCAAATCAGCCTGATCTACCAGTTCTGGATTCATACCGAATGGATTGACCGGCTGCCCCGCCCATTGGAATTCTTTTTCAATACACCCTCGCACCACCGCGTACACCATGGCAGCGATGCCAAATACCTCGACCGCAACCACGGCGGTGTGCTCATTATTTGGGACCGGCTTTTCAAAACTTTTCAGCCCGAGGAAGAAAAACCAACCTATGGTCTCACCACCAATATTGGTTCCTTCAATCCCATAAGGGTGGCTTTCAAAACCTGGGGTGAGCTTTTTTCCCTGGCCCGCAGGTCAGGTTCCTTGAAAACAGGCATCCGCTACTTCCTGGCGCCTCCTGGTTGGCGACACGATGGTTTGGGTGCAACAGCGGAAGATTTAAGAAAAAAGCGTTTTACTGTAACAAAAGAACCAACTCCTTCGTCACAACCATTCAAATAGCGCATGCAGGCTGTTGCATGTTAAAAAAATATAAATAAGGACTTACCCTAAGCATCGTACGAAGCAAATCGTATATTCGTAAGGCAAAACCACGGGTCATGAACAAATACATCAAACCAACGGAAAGTGAATTGGAGATCCTGCAGATATTGTGGGAGAAAGGACTGGCCACCGTGCGGGATGTTCACGAATCGCTGAGCGCAACCAAGGACGTAGGCTATACCACTACCCTCAAGCTGATGCAGATCATGCATGAAAAAGGATTGGTTAAGCGCGATGAAAGCATGCGCACCCATGTGTACCAGGCCTCGGTGAATAAAGAAAGGACCCAGAAGCATATTTTGGGCAAAATGATCGATACCCTGTTTGGAGGCTCTTCCACCCAGCTGATCCTTCAGGCCCTCGGCAATACCGAGGCAAAAGCCACCCCTGAAGAACTGGAACAGATTCAAAAGCTTTTGGATAACCTCAAAAAGAATTAGCATGACCGGTTTCAGCCAATCGGCATTACTGCAGGCCCTTGGATGGGCTACCCTTAACAGTTTTTGGCAGGTGGGGATTTTGTGGTGTTTGTTTGCATTGGCTCGGCGGTTCCGGCCTTTGGGCCCGGGTATTCAGTACCGGGCTGCTGTGGGTTCCCTTGCGCTGGCATTTGCTGGTTTTGCCGGGAGCCTTTATTTATTTTACACCGGCACACTTAAGGTTAGCGCCCCCTTCAATTTGGGCAGGCTGAGTGATACGGCCTGGTTTTCGGCTACCCTCACCGCCGCTTCCCTGGCCTATATTGTTGTTTTGTTCATCCCTGTATCGAGGCTGCTGCACAACTGGCGCCTGCTTCACCACCTCCGCCGCAGCCAGCTGGCCAAGGCGCCGGTACAGTACCGGCTCTTTGTTCAAAGGGTTGGCGCCCACCTGGGCTTGCGCAAACCCGCAAAGGTTTACCTGTCGGCGTTGGTACAGTCGCCTCTTACCATTGGTTACTTCAAACCCCTGATTTTGCTGCCCGTTGCCAGCTTCAACCAGTTGAGCACCCAACAGGCGGAGGCCATCCTGCTGCACGAGCTGGCCCATATCCGCCGCTTCGATTTCCTGGTCAATATTGGGATCAGCATTGTACACACCCTGCTTTATTTCAACCCTTTTGTTCGGCTTTTTGTGCGGGTAGCCGAAGACGGCCGCGAAGGCTGCTGCGATAAAATGGTGTTGCAGTTTGGCTACGACCGGCTGGCTTATGCCAGCGCTTTGCTGCACCTGGAAAAACTTTCGGCTCCCCTGCCCCAACTGGCACTGGCAGCTACAGGCAAAAGCCAGCTGCTCAACCGGATTGAAGCAATCGTAGGACAGCCCGCCAAGCTCCCTCGCCTGAAATTCACCCATTTTGCCGGGCTTTTGGCCTCGGCACTTTGCCTGCTTGCCCTGCACTCTTTGCTGGTCATAAAGCAGCAATCAAGGGCAGAAAAGGGCAGTTCAATGCTCGATGGCTTTGCCAATCCTTTTGGACTGGCCCACCAGGACGAAGAAATGCTCGCCCCTGATGCTCCCCTAAAGCCATTTAAAAAACAAAACAACCAAAAAACTATTGCACTGAACAGCCCACCTCCGGAACCTATATTCCTTGATCCGGAACTACAACCCATGGCGCCACCTCCTCCGCCCATTGTACAGGTTGTAAATACCGAAGCCCCTATGGACCAGTTGGCAGCCCAGGAAAAAGAACAGGTTAATGAGGCGGTAATGACTACACAAAAAGCGCTGGCTACTTTGGAGTGGGAGAAGATGGAAGCCCAGATGGCTGATGCCTTGAATGAACAGGAGAAAGCAGAGGCACACCAGCAGTACCAGGAGCAACTTGCCGCCATCAATTGGAAGCAAATGGCCGATAACCTGGCCAGCAGGTACCACCAAACCAACTGGGATGAGATTAACCAGTATCTTGGAAATGCCCGGCAGCAGATGCGCCTGGATAGCCTGATGAATTCTTTGCAAATGGCTTTGAACCAACTGAACAGGGAAAGAAACCAACATGGCAACCCTGTTTTACCCGATTATTCCGTGCGGCAGATAGCAAACCTGCAAGAACACATTCAGCAGTCATTGGATAGCCTGCAGGAAGTCAGGATAAGACCTGTAGTAAAGTTTTAAATCAATCAAGATCACAGGATATTGCAAAGACGGTACTTACCGTCTTTTTTTATTGGGTAAAGTCAGGCTTTTAAATGCACACTTTGTTTCATGCTCCCGCAGCTGCCCAGTAACAGGTTAAGTCCCGCTTTTGATAAATTCTACCTGAGTTCTACTTAATGAAGCTACATCGTTGAAGCATCCAGCATCCGCCAGGTGAACCGTTGAATGCTTCCCACTCCCTTCTATAATCTTATTATATCGTATTAGTACCTGACTAATTAACAAGGTAATACCTGCCTTTTATTCCTGCCATTTTAACAGGGCTCTTACTTAAAATGAACAGCCTGCTTACTAAATAGGGTATTTGGCTTAAAGCACCAATCTTCTTACAACACCCATAACCATTCCTGTTTGGTTTATTGAGCCCTTTGGGAAAGAGGGTCACTCTTGCGACAAGTTGTTTCCTACACGCTTAACAGGTAATTTAAACCCCACCCAAACTATAATAAAATTAAAATAACTAATAACTGATAAAAATTAATACAAAACACAAACTGAACTGAGAGAAGTTAAAACTAAAAGCAGCAATCTATATCCTTTATTGATTTAGAAAAATATATCCAATTAAATATAAGTAGGTAAATGGATCAACTCTAGAGTATGATGTAAAAATAATAATGCTAGTTAGGTCATCTTATTAAATTTTATATGGTTTCTTAAAATAAATAAGTGTACAAATATCATAAAACATATTTGATAATATTTTTTATTAATTATCTGTTTATAATTTTTTGACATTAACAAAAAATTTTTGCTTTTTTATTTTTTATATACACTAATAATGACAAAAACTTGCAAATCCTTATGAATCAATCAATTATACCGCATAATCTATTATTTTACATGTCCTTTTTTCTCTCTAAATATTGTGACCTTAATATTCCTATATATCTTCATTTATTTTATTATTTAAAGCTTATAAGTAATTGTTTTTTAATTAAATAATCAGGTTTTGAAACACTAAAAAAATTGCCAATTATTTAATTCATTGAGATAATGTTTATTGCTAATTTTTTTAGTAATAATTTTTAAATTTTTTTTCCTTTTGCGTTCAATTATGCACAGTTTTTGACACCTTTATGCCAATGGTAAAAGCATTCAACATAACGTTACTTTCTTTTTCTTTGTTCTTATTGATTGGATGTACCAAGGTCAAAGAGCCAGAGTTTCGGCGCATTTCAGATTTTAAGGTAAAGAGCCTGGGACTTCAGGAAGCCAGGATTGGAATCAGCGTTGTGTATTTTAACCCTAATGGCTTTGGCGTTAATGTTAAAGAAGGTGCGGTAAATGTCTATTTTGATTCGACCTATATAGGACAGTTTACACAGCCGACAGGTGTGGAGGTCAAAAAAAATGCAGAATTTGCTATACCGCTTGAGGGGAGTGTACCAATTGCAAAAGCACTGAAACTAAAGGCGAGTGATATTCTAAATAAAGAAATACTGGTGCGGGCTGATGGGTCGGTTAGAGTTGGGAAAGGGGGAATCTTTGTAAGTAAAGACATTAAGTACCAGGGGAAACATAAGCTTGACCTGAACCTGTAAATAAACCACATAAAAAAACCAGCCATTTTGGCTGGTTTTTTTATTATTCTTTCATACCTCCCCCGTCTTCAGGCTTTTTACAACAAACAGGTAATCGCTTGTAAGAGTCAGGATTTGCTGTTACATCACCGGCATCATACCCTGCATTGGCGATGGCCGTTTTAATTTCTTCTTCGTTGATCCGGTCGGTCAGGTACTTTACAGTTGTTTCTTTCTTTTTGACGTTTACATTAACCAGACTCACCCCATCATACCTTTTGAGATAAGTTTCGATTTTCTTCTTGCACATTTCGCATTGAACAGAAGGAGTAGATATTTTGGTTGTCAGTACCGCCTTCGTTTGTGCCTGGCCTACTGCAAACCAGGCTAGGGCAAGCAGGGAGAAAAAGAGTTTTTTCATGGAGCTTATTTATTAGCTGAAATTATGAAAGACCTGTCCAGGATGCAGGATCCTTACGCCAGTTTAACAAAATTTCCAGCTGATCCTCCTGCACTACCCCTTTCTTTTGAGCCAATTCCAACAAGGTTGGATAGTCGGTCAGCGAGATCAGTTTCACGCCGGCCTGCTCAAAAGCATCTTTGCCGGCATCAAAACGATAATTGAAAATAGAGATCATACCTACCACTTCCAGACCTGCCGCACGGAGCACTTCAACCACCTGGAGGCTGCTTTTGCCAGTGGACACCAGGTCTTCAATTACTACTACTTTTTGACCGGTTTGGTAGCCACCTTCAATTTGATTGCCCAATCCATGCTCTTTAGGTTTGGGGCGAACATAAATAAAGGGCAGCTTCAACTGGTCTGAAACCATCGCTCCCCAGGCAATGCCGGCCGTAGCTACGCCCGCTATCAGGTCGGCTTCGGGGAACTGCTCAAATGCAACATTGCAGAGCTCGCTTTTTATATAATCACGAACAAAGGGGAAGGACAACACCTTGCGATTGTCGCAATAAATGGGGCTTTTCCAGCCACTGGCCCAGGTAAAAGGCTGGGTTGGGCTCAGCTTTACTGCATCTATCTGCAGCAGCTTTTCGGCGGTAACAACGGCATCTGTCATGCGGCGAAGTTAGGGTGCGGGCAAAAGCACACAAGCATTTGCAGCGCAATTCTATCCCGCGCAGCCACCCTTTTATCCCCATGAATGCGCCGGCCTGCAGAACCATCCTACATTTGAGGATGGAGTATACCCTTTACTTTGGACCCAAAAAACTGGTACTGACCAGCGCTCCCCCCGCAAACACAACGGGACAACACGCTGCCCCTGTTATTCCGTTCACACAGCAAGCCGATATGCAAACGGCCAAAAAAGCCATCGGGCAAAGCCCAAGTGTTTACCTGGTAGCTCCCGATACGGCACTGTTGCTGGAAGCGGCAAAGGCACATTTTGCCTTTATACAGGCTGCTGGCGGGCTGGTGCAAAACGCTAGTGGTGAAGTATTGCTGATTTACAGAAAAGGCAAATGGGACCTGCCCAAGGGCAAGCTGGACCCCGGCGAAGACCTACCCACCTGCGCTGTGCGGGAAGTAGGGGAAGAAACAGGCGTGGGCCAGCTAAGTATCATCCAGCCCCTGTCTCCTACCTACCATACTTATTTTATGGCAGGGCAACACTGCCTCAAAGAATCGCATTGGTACCTGATGCGCACCCAACACACCGGCCCCATGCAACCCCAGCTGGAAGAAGATATTGAAGCCTGCATCTGGGTTGATCCTAAAAAACTGGCAGGCTACCTCACCAATACCCACCCGTCTATTGCCGATGTTATAAGCGAGGCTGCTCCCCTTTTGTAAACAAAAAAGGCTGCACCTTTTATAAGTGCAGCCTTTTTCATGGTATTCCATTTTCAAATTACGTATTGCCTTACCGGAGGTGCCTGTATGGCCCGAAGCACCGCATCGGGAACAAACTGGCTCACGTCGCCGCCATGCCTGATTACGTCGCGCACCAGGGTAGATGCAACGGAGGTATATTTTGGCAAACAGGTCAGGAAAATGGTTTCTATGCCAGGGTCCAGGCTCCGGTTCATATCGGCAATGGCCTTTTCGTATTCAAAATCATTTACATAACGGATACCCCTCAGGATATAGCTGGCGCCAATCCGCTTGCAGCAGTCAACAGTAAGTCCCTCGTAAATGACGGTTTCCACCTTGGGCTCGTGTGCAAAGATCTCGTTGATCCAGGCGGCACGCTGCTCCGGCGCAAACATGGGCGCTTTATTGGCATTTACGCCAATACCGATCACCAGTTTATCAAACAAGGGCAGCGCACGCTCCATGATGTCGAGGTGGCCAAAAGTGATGGGGTCAAAAGTGCCGGGAAAAAGGCAGATGCGTTCCATACGGGTTAGTTTATCAGGCCTGTTGCCTGTTGGATAACAGATAAAGGGCTGCCATCCTTACGGCCACGCCATTTTCCACCTGTTGTAAAATAATGGATTGGCCGGAGTCGGCAACATCGCTGTCCAACTCCACGCCCCTGTTTATTGGTCCCGGGTGCATAATGGTAATATCCTTGCCAAGACTGTCAAGCAGGCGCCTGTTGATGCCATAGCTGAGGTTATACTCCCGCAGGGTGGAAAAGAGCACCTGGTTCTGGCGCTCGAGCTGAATCCGCAGCACATTGGCCACGTCGCACCATTCAAGTGCCTTGCGCAGGTTATATTCCACCCGCACGTTGAAGGCTTCAGCCAGGTGCTTTGGAATAAGGGTGGGTGGACCACAAACCGTCACTTCCGCGCCCATTTTTCCTAACAGGTAGAGGTTACTTTGTGCCACCCGGCTATGCATGATATCGCCGATAATGGCCACCTTCAAACCTTCCAGGGAGCCATGTTTTTCAGTCATCGACAGGGCATCCAGCAAGGCCTGTGTGGGGTGCTCATTGATACCATCGCCTGCATTGATGATGGCGGCAGGAATATGTTTGGCCAGGAAATGCGGCGCCCCGGAAGCGCTGTGCCGCATCACCACCATGTCCACCTTCATGCTCAGGATATTGTTAACCGTATCCAGCAGGGTCTCTCCTTTGGACACCGAAGAACCCGAAGCCGTAAAATTTATGGTATCGGCCGAAAGCCTTTTCTCCGCCAGTTCAAAAGAAATCCGGGTACGGGTAGAGTTTTCGAAAAAAAGGTTGACGATGGTAATATCCCGCAGGGAGGGCACTTTTTTAATGGGCCTTTGCAGCACTTCCTTGAACTGCTGCGCGGTTTGTAGCAAAAGAGAAATATCCTGTGGTGTAAGGTCTTTGATACCCAGCAGGTGTCGAGTAGAAAGCGTCATTAAAGGCCAAAGTTAAAGGATAAAAGATTCGGGTTGTGCCTTGTTCCAACCTGTTGTTTTTCCGGAACAAACAGGCGGACCTAAAAGCTCCTACTGGTCTACCAGAACCACTTCATGTTGCCCCTCGTTCCAGTTTACTTTCACCTGTTGGGAAACGATGGAGTCGATAGTTTTGCCGGTATAATCGGGCTGGATGGGCAGCTGCCGGCTGTACCGGCGATCAATAAGCACCAGCAATTCTGCCTTTGCAGGCCGGCCAAAATCCATCAACGCATCGAGGGCAGCCCGTATAGTACGACCGGTATACAACACATCATCCACCAGTACCACCTTCTTGCCTTCAATGGAAAAAGGAATATCGGTATGGTTGGGCACATGAATCTGTTTGCGGATATCGTCGCGGTAAAAGGTAATGTCGAGCTTACCATAAGGTGGCGGTGTTGCCGAGTACCGGCATAGCTCCTGGTGCAGCCGGTCGGAAAGGAAAATACCACGCGGCTGGATGCCGATGAGTACCGTATCGTTGCTATCGCTGTGGTTTTCCAGCACCTGGTGGGCCAGCCGCTTGATAACCAGTTCGATTTGCTGGTGGTCCAGAATGATTTTCAATACCTGAAATTTTGCGTAAAAATAGGTAAACCCGGCACTATAAGTTGCTTGGGTGAACACCTGTAATAAAGTAAACAGGTTACAAGTTTGAGCTAATACTTATCATGCTCTATGCTCTGGTTGTTGATCATGCAGCCATGTTCCCCAAAACCATTTCCATTGGCTCCATGACGGGCATAAAAAAAAGGCCGGTACATACCGGCCTTCATTATAATGACATGTGAACTTATTTGGCAGCGCCAAACATATAATGCAATCCAAACTGGAGGTTACGGTTGCGCCACTGCATATTTGAACCAGCCATGGGGCTGTTTTCGTTGGCCCAAACATTGGTGAAGCCATGTACATATTTGGCATGCACACCGAGCCCAATACGGGTGGTATAACCTACACCGCCACCTACTGAGAAGTCAACTTTCTTTACATAGTCACCGTCTTTCAGGTTTACTTCACCACCATTGTTGGCACGGTCGCCATTGGCACTTGACAGGAAGCTGAACTGGGGACCTGCTTCAATGGTAAAACCACCGGGGCTTACAAACTGCAACATCACGGGAACAGAGATGTAATGCAGGTCAATCTCGTTCAAACCGGAAAGGTTTGGATCGGTAGAGGAGATTGCATTCACCTTGGTACCCTGGATGTTGTAGATCAGTTCGGGCTGAATACGGAAAGCGGAGGAAACAGGAATTTGGTAAAACACACCGGCGTGCAGCGAGGTTTTGTTGTTGGTGTTGTAACCTGCGGCATTAGTACCATCATCATCGATTTCGAGACGGGCCGAGTTAACACCAGCTTTAATACCCAAAAAAGGTTTGGTAGCCATTTCGGTTCTCAACTTGGGAGCATCCTGTGCATTTACAGCAACGCCTGTGGCCAATGCCAACGCGAACAAACAGATTCTTTTCATAATTGGTGTTTTTCTAAAACTTTGGTAACAAATAAGGGGCCGATATTAAAATGATGGCAGAGGAAGGTTTTACCCAGCCTTCTTCAACGGCCCAGGTTATGCGCAATGATTAGCGGGATTTACGTTTATGATTTTTGTCGAGCATGTAAAAAAGCGAAACTTGGAAGGTGTTGTTCTTTCCGGTGCCATAGCCATCTTCCAACACATTACTCAGCCCTGCATTATAACGGCCGCTTACACCTACACCCGAGTAGGAAAGATAGCTGAGACCAAAGCCGAGCGATACATTAGCTGATTTGAAGAAGTCGCTTTCGTTGGCTTCAATACCATCCTGGTCTTTACTCTTCCCGCTCACCATCAGGCCAAACTGCGGACCAGCTTCCAGTCGGAAGCCATTGTCAAACATGTATTGCAGCATGATGGGCACATTGATGTAATCGGTTTTCCAGGTCACTTCTTCACCCCTGCCTACTTTCTGCTTGGCGCCTTCGGTAGAGTATAATAATTCAGGCTGAATAGCAACAGCATCGGTAATATGAATGTGTGCGGTTCCACCCAGGTGAAAACCAAAGCGTGGATCCATATTGTTTTTACTTACGTTGGAAAATTTCATGGTGCCGATATTCAGGCCACCCTTCAAACCAAAATGGGGTTTCGACTGAGCAAAGGAGGCGAAGGCACATACTATTCCTACAAGGAATAAACTGGTCTTTTTCATTTGTGAATTCTTTGCTCTCATCTATACAAATGCGATACCATTTTATTTTTTCTCCATATGTAAACATGCCGTCTCACGTGTACCCTTGTGTGTTTACCTGAAAAAAGCGTAGGTAAGGAACGGAGGTCCAGAAGGTTTTATACTGCTACCTGTAAGTAAAGAGTGCTAAAAAATTTACAGGCAATTTCAATTGAGTAAAGAACATAGCAGTACATGAAGAATAAGCACTACAGTGTAGAAAAATTGCAGCGCATCAGGAACAAATTGCATGGAAAAACGTGTTTGTCAAAAAGCTGCGTGCATAAAAAAAAGCTGCCGAAGCAGCTTTGATTTATATTCCTTCACTTTCCCCCAAAAGGAAAGGATAACGGTAATCGGTTGGTGGAACAAAAGTTTCCTTGATGGTGCGTGCACTCAACCAACGGTAAAGGTTAAGCGCAGAACCGGCCTTATCGTTTGTACCCGATGCACGGGCACCACCAAAAGGTTGCTGCCCAACAACGGCACCCGTAGGTTTATCGTTGATGTAGAAATTACCTGCAGCATTGCGCAGCTTTTGCGTAGCCAGTTCCACAGCATAACGATCCTGGGCTATTACAGCGCCGGTCAATGCATAAGGAGACGTAGTATCAACCAATTCCAGCGTGGCTTCAAACTGGTGTTCATCATAAATATAAATGGTGAGCACGGGTCCAAAGATTTCTTCGCACATGGTAACATACTTGGGATACTTCGCTTCAATAACGGTTGGCTGAATAAAGTAGCCTTCAGTTTTATCGCAAACACCACCTACAAGGATCGAGGCGTTGGCATCCTGTTTTGCATTATTGATATAGGTTGCGATCTTATCAAAGCTCCGCTCGTCAATCACAGCATTGATGAAGTTGCCAAACTCCTCGGTGCTGCCCATTTTAAATGAGTTTACCCCTGCTACCAGCAAACGCTTTACATCCGCTGCCAGGTTGGAAGGAATATAGGCGCGGGAAGCGGCTGAGCATTTCTGCCCCTGGTATTCGAAAGCGCCACGCAGCAGAGCGGTAGCTACTACTTCAGCTTTAGCCGAGCGGTGTGCAATTACGAAATCCTTACCACCGGTTTCCCCAACAATGCGTGGGTAAGAGCGGTAGTTGGGAATGTTCTCACCAATGGTCTTCCACATCTGGTTAAACACACCTGTGGAACCGGTAAAATGTACACCAGCAAAATCGCGGTGTGCAAAACTTACCTTGCCAAGGGTAGGACCATCAACATAAATAAGGTTGATTACACCATCCGGCAATCCGGCTTCTTTCAAAATCTTCATAAACATCTGCGCCGAATACACCTGGGTGTTGGCAGGTTTCCATACCACCACGTTGCCACAAAGCGCAGCAGAGGCAGGCAGGTTGCCGCCAATAGCGGTAAAGTTGAATGGCGTAACGGCCAACACAAAACCTTCAAGTGGCCGCCATTCCAAACGGTTGTGCATACCGGGTGCGGAAATCGGCTGTTGCTTATATATCTCACTCAGGTAGTGTACGTTGAAGCGCAGGAAGTCAATCAGTTCACAGGCGCTGTCGATCTCTGCCTGAAAGGCATTCTTACTTTGACCCAGCATGGTGGTACCGTTCATGTGGTACCGGTACTTGGCGCTGATCAGGTCGGCAGCACGCAAAAAGATATTGGCACGGCTTTCCCAACTCATATTGGCCCAGCCCTCCTTAGCAGCAAGTGCTGCATCGATGGCCTGCTGCACATGACTTTCATCACCCATGTGAAAATGCCCCAGTACATGGTTGCGCTCATGCGGCGGGTTGATGGCTACGGTATTACCGGTGCGCACTTCCTCCCCACCAATATACATGGGTATATCTGCCTGCTGGCTTTTTAGTTCTTTAAGTGTCTGCTGCAAAGCTTTACGCTCCGCACTGCCGGGAGCATAGCTGTGTATCGGCTCATTTACCGGCATGGGATAGGAAAAAGTTCCTAAGCTCATATGGAAGGATTTTGTGTTTTACTATTATGAATAGTGATGAGTAATGAGTGATGAGTAGATGTTCTTTACTTACTCATTACTCATTACTCATTACTCATTACTCATCACGCGGCTTCTTCTTCTTTCTGCTGCATCAAATAAGCTTTGATGAAACCATCCAGTTCACCATCCATTACAGGCTGGATATTGCCAACCTCGTAATCAGTACGGTGATCTTTGATCATTTTATACGGGTGAAACACATAGCTGCGGATCTGCGAACCCCATTCAATTTTTTTCTTGCTGGCGTTGGCAGCATTTTTCAGCTCTTCGCGTTTGCGCAGTTCTTCTTCGTACAGGCGGCTCTTCAGCATCTGCATGGCCTTTTCGCGGTTGCCCAGCTGGGTACGCTCTGTTTGGCACACCACCACAAAGCCTGTAGGCAAGTGGGTAAGCATTACCTTGGTTTCCACCTTGTTTACGTTCTGCCCACCGGCGCCACCACTTCGGGCGGTTTCCATTTTCACCTCGCTGTCCTTTATTTCGATATTGATGGTATCGTCTACCAGCGGGTATACAAATACCGAAGCAAAAGAAGTGTGGCGGCGGGCGTTGGAATCGAAGGGCGAGATGCGCACCAGGCGGTGTACCCCGCTTTCGGCTTTCAGGAAACCGTAAGCAAAAGGCCCTTCAAACTGGAGGGTGGCGGTTTTGATACCGGCACCATCGCCATCCACCCAATCAAGGATGGAAACGCTCCAGCCCTGCTTTTCGCCATACATGCGGTACATGCGGGCCAGCATCTCGCTCCAGTCCTGGCTTTCGGTACCACCCGCTCCCGAGTTGATCTGCAATACGGCAGGCAGCTCATCTTCGGGCTGGTTGAGGGTACTTTTGAACTCCGTTTCTTCAAGGGCTGCAAGTGCTTTTTCATAAGCCACTTTCACGTCCTCTTCAGCGCCCTCTCCTTCTTTCCAGAATTCGAACAGCACAGCGAAATCCTCTACTGCATTTTCCGTTTCGGTGTACAGGTCAATCCAGAACTCGTTCAGCTTGATTTCTTTCAGGATGCCGGTTGCACGGGCATTATCATCCCAAAAACCGGGTGCCAGCGACAGCTGGCGGTCATTTTCTATTTTGAAGCGGCGGTTCTCGACGTCAAAGAAACCTCCTCAGGACCAGGAGGCGGTCCCTCATATCTTTAATATGCTCTTGTGTCATAGGGCGCAAATTTAGGCCAAACGGTCATATCAAAGTTCCGGCAATCATTTTATCAAAAAGCTTAACAAGCCTTGCCGCTCGTCCTCTTTATGCTTGACCAGGACTGGTGCCGCAAGTAGTTTTGTCCGCACCTGCAGCCCGTTTGGGCCTGCAAAACCATGAACTGCTTATAAAACCCTTAACCATGTACCAAAATAAATTGCTGCTTTCCGCCCTGCTGGGCGCCACCCTCCTGCTGGGTGCCTGCGAAAAAGAAAAACCCTGCGATGGAAACACGACACGAACCTATACTGAAACAGGCTTCAGCCGTATTGTTGCAGGCAGTGCCATTCACCTGAACATTACTAAAGGCCAAACTTTTAGCATTAGCGCCCAGGGTTGTAATCGGGATATTGATGATTTGCGCCTCCAGATGAAACCCGGCAATACACTGGAGTTTGACTTTGAGCGCAACCGCATCCAGCGCGATGTGGTGGAAATAGATATAACCCTGCCGCAGCTGTCTTCCGTTGTGCTGTCCGGGGCTGCTGAAGGGGAAATAAAAGGTTTTGAAAATAATGCCGCTAACCTCAGAATGGTGTTATCAGGTGGATCAAAAGCAAGGGTGGAAGGTACATCCATACAAACCCAGTTTGACCTTTCGGGAGCTTCCAGGTTGTGGATAAAAGGACAAACGAATAATTTATTTGGAACACTTTCGGGTGGGTCCGAATTGCAAGCCGCAGAAACAACGGCAATCGAAGTAGACATTTCAGCCTCCGGCGGCGCACAGGCTACTGTTCATGTTTCAGATATGCTTTTTGCAGAAGCTACCAGGGGTGCACGCATCCGTTACAAAGGAAACCCCGGAACAAAAGAAATCGTTACCAGCGGTGGCGGCCAGGTGGAGGCCTACTAAACTTTTGTTACGGATGATACCAATATCATTATCGAAAACAGCCTCATTTCAAAGTACAATAATCAACCGTGGTACTTGTGGTTCGTACATTGTTTTCCGTTGTACCCGATTTATCTTATTACTTTGAAATATTAATAAAAAGCCTGCCCTGCATCGTCACAAATGCAAGGCAGGCTTTTATATCCTAAATTATTGTTGGAGCATCAGGGTACCCAGGTCAGTGGTTTCGCCTTCTTTTACTTCAACGCCTTCTTTCTCCAGGTTTTTGTAAGGAGCTTTTGCTTCCGCTACGATCTTATAAGTACCAGGCTTGATTTCAGCAAAGCTGAACTCGCCTTCGATAGCACTTGTTTTCAACGAATCGGTGCCTGCAATGGCCCAAACGGTACCAACACTTTCAGCAGGTGCAATTTTGCCTTTGAGGCTTGATGCAGTATGGGGCTTGAAAGAAAAAAGAGCTATAGACGCAAGTGCAAGAGCAGTGGTGCTTTTCAGGATCATTTTCATGACTGCTGTATTTGGTTAAGTGTTAAGGATAGTGGCTTCCGGAAACCGGGCAGCTCTTGCCAACTATTGTGCCAAATAAAAAATGCAACCTTCCACACAATAAAGAGTACAGGTAGGAGTTAGTGTCACTTATCCAACGAAATCTCACTTCAATTTGTAAGAAAGGCGAACTTCGCTTACGCCGTCCCGTAACATCCCGATCTTTCGCGCACTCTTTTTAGACAGATCAATGATCCTGCCTTTAACAAAGGGACCCCGATCATTGATCCGCACTTTTACCGAGCGGCCATTCTTCAAATTGGTAACCTTGACGCGGGTACCAAATGGCAAAGTTTTATGTGCAGCCGTTTTCTTGCGATTGCGGAAAATAGCTCCTGATGCGGTTTTCCGTCCATTGAACTTATCGGCGTAATAAGATGCGGCACCTTGCTCCACCAGCGGTTGGGCACAAGAACTGACAACCAAGAGCACCAAAAGCAAACAAGGCAACACCTTCATGTTCGTATACTGTTTCAGGTTAAAGGTTCATCGTTCAACTCCAGCCAGTAGCCATCCGGGTCCTGGAAAAACACCTGCCGGATACCATCAGGTCGCACAGATACGGTATTGGGTTGATGGTCGGGAGTAAAGTATTCTATGCTATTTTCGGTTAGGCGTTCCAGATAGTTATCAAACTTGTCGGTGCGTAAAGCCAGGTGATGGTTGATGTGCAATGCCGGTACCTGCCTGGCACCTGCAATCAGGTGCAACTGACACCTATCGCCCAACGAAAACCAGCTGTGTATGCCCAACTTGAATGGCTCTTCCAAAGGTTGCAACTGAAGTACACCAGCATAAAAAGCAGTACTCCTTTTCAGGTCGGAAACATACAATGCAATATGACTGATTACCATAAATAGTTACCTGTTGGTAAGGAAAAAAGATAAAGGAAAACTTAGCCGGCAGGGTACAAATGTATTGGAGCGTTTCATACAATTAAAGTTTGATTGGTGTCAAAATGTAAAAGGATAGCTGCTACAGCAGCAAGCAAACCTTTGCCTTTTGAAATTTAACATTAGTGTTTTCCTGGTTGTAACACCACTTCACACCCTTTTTGTCCGGCAATAAAAAAGCGTTGTGCATCTTTCAGAAACACAACGCTTTCCGTAAAGGCTGGCAAGCCTGCAGGTAAATTTAGCAGTCTTGCCTTCAACAACAATGACGGAGGCCGGCACTATCGGTTGCCACCCTGGTTGGCCTTGCCAATTGCATCATCCATGCTCCGGTCATTGTTCAACAGTTGCCCGGCATCGGCACGCTGGGTGCTTACGTTTTGTGCCTCGCTGCCTTCGTTATTGGGTTGCGCACCATCCATGGGTGGCGGCGCATCTTCGGGTATTACCTCGCGCACGGTGTGTTGCTCCGAAAGGCTGCCTTCCACCTGCCTGATTTTATCTTCGGCCTGTGCCCTTGCTGCCTGTGCATCCAAGTCTTCGCCGGCAAAGCGTCCGGCATTATCCTGTTCTTCAAATTCTTTCCGCGCATCGCTCTTGCGTTCTTTATTAAAGTTTTCCTGTCTCTCCTTGCTCATAGTTGGGTGTTTTGTTGGTTAAAAGAATATGCATCCGCACTGGCCATTACCACCTGGCCCTATATTCAAACATTTGTACCTGGCTACTACCCGGTTCCTGGTCGGTGCCGTTTGAACGCTGATCTAGCCAATGATGTCCGGGATGTCTTCTCCCAGTCTGGCTGTTTCGCCTTCGTCCAAATCATCGTTGGGACTGCTTGCGGTCAACTCGGCATCGGCTTCCATATCCTGTTCTGCTTGTTGGTGCGCTGCTTCGATCTTCTGCGCATCCATCTGGCCATTGCCTGCCAAAGCCTTTCGGTCGGCAGCATCTGTTTCGGGTGTTTGCTGTTCAGTTTGTTTGGGATCTCTTTCCATAGGCTTTTTGATAAGAACCTTAAAATTCATGCCTGATTTACCTTCCTTTGCCTGCAAAACATCCTTATGTCTTTTACCCAAGTGCCCGAATTACCGTTCAAAGAATTCCAGCCTGGCGCCAAAGCCAGGTTTATCCATACCGGAACCATGACCTTCGCTTATTGGGAAATGAAGGCCGGTCTTGATTTTGCCATGCACCAGCACCCGCACGAACAGGTGGCACATGTGCTGGAAGGAAAATTTGAGCTGACCGTTGGCAATGAAACCCGCATCCTTGAGCCCGGTGTGGTGGCCGTGATACCCGGTGGTGTGGTGCATGGCGGTCGCTCCATTACAGATTGCCTGCTGCTGGATGTGTTTACCCCGGAGCGGGAAGATTATAAGATTTAACCCTGCCTGGAACCCCTGACAGGTTTTCAAAACCTGTCAGGGGTAATTGATTTATCGCCGGCCAAAGCCAAACCCGCCCCTCCTTCGGTGCGCCAAACACCGACATGTTGTGCCAGCTGATATAAATCATTCCCAATAGCTTCCTTTTGCCACGCATTGTATTGCAAAAGATTTTTACTTTGAATCATGGCCCTTCGAATCTTCAACTACCTGTTTGCCTTTTTGTTCCTGGTATCTGCCGTGCTCCAGTACAACGACCCCGATCCCTGGCTGTGGGCGCCCATTTACCTCTTTGGCACTTTGCTCTGCTTCCAGGCAGCCAAAGGCCGCTTTTACCCTAAGGCTTACCTTATAGCCACCATCCTGTACAGCGTTTATGCTTTTTACCTGCTGTTTACGCACGATGGGGTTATTGACTGGCTTAACCAGCATGATGCCGAAAACATTGCCCAAACCATGAAGGCTACCAAACCGTGGATTGAAGACACCCGCGAGTTCTTCGGACTACTGATCCTGATCGGGACTTTCCTGGTCAATTATTTTGCTTCACGAAAAACAACACCCCGAAGCGCATACGCATAATTTTTAAACGATATTCCCAGGCTTGCAGCTTGTTGCTAAAAGCTTGAAGCATCGCTCCAACCAAATGCAGGCCTGTTGATAAAAACAGGCCTGCATTTTTTTATATATGGCCCCTTTTCCGTTGCTTAAGGGTATGAAACGAACGATTGCCATTTGCCTGCTGCTGGCCCTTAACCTTGCGGCTACAGCACAACCCTTTGCCCCCAACTGGGCTTCGCTCAACAAAAGGGGGATACCCTCCTGGTTTCACCGCGACAAGTTTGGCATCTTTATCCATTGGGGTGTTTATGCCGTTCCTGCCTATGCCCCGGTTATTCCCAACAGCGGCTACTCCTATTCCGAATGGTATTGGAACCGGCTGCCGCCAAAACAAAAAGATTTCTGGGCTTTTCATACCAGGAACTACGGCGAAAACTTTACCTATCCTGATTTTGAAAAACAGTTCCGCGCCGAACTGTACAACCCGCAACACTGGGCAGATATCTTCCGTCGCTCGGGTGCCCGCTATGTTGTGCTTACCTCCAAGCACCACGAAGGATATGCCCTTTGGAACAGCCCTGAAGCCGACAAAGCTTGGGGGCGGCCCTGGAATGCGGTAACAGGTACCCCTAAACGCGACCTGCTGGGCGACCTCACCAATGCGGTAAAAGACGCCGGGTTGAAAATGGGTTACTACTACTCCTTATACGAATGGTTCAACCCGCTGTGGCTTTCGGATAAGGACCGTTATGTACGCGAACACATGCATCCACAGTTCAAAGACCTGGTGAACAAATACAAACCATCGGTAATTTTCTCTGATGGCGAATGGGATATATCGGATACAGCATGGCGCAGCGAGGAACTGCTAGCCTGGCTTTTCAACGAATCGCCGGTGAAGGACAGCGTGGTGGTAAACGACCGTTGGGGCAAAAACACCAGGGAGAAAAATACCGGGGCCACCTATACTACTTCCGAGTATGGTGCAGGCATGAACCCCGATGTAATTTGGGAGGAAAGCCAGGGCATTGGTCACTCCTATGGCTACAACCGCAACGAACAACTGGACGATTACAAAACAGGGCGACAGCTCATCCTGCTGCTGGCCGATGTGGTGGCCCGTGGCGGCAACCTGCTTTTGGACATCGGACCCACCGCCGATGGCCGCATTCCCGTAATCATGCAGGAAAGACTGCTGGAAATAGGAAACTGGCTACAGGTAAATGGCGAGGCCATTTATGGCACCGAAGCATGGAAGCAAACCTACCAGTGGAGCAGCGGCCCCCGTGCCGAAAAGAAAGGACCCGCATTCATGGCTGGCTATGACATCGGTAAAATGGTACAACCCCGCAGGGACAGCGCCTATATCGAACAGTTTTATACCCGCAAGGGCAAGGACCTTTTTGTGATCGTTCCCGAATACCGGCAGCAGGTGAGCATCCAAAATTTCAAACCCGTTGCAGGAACTACCCTTCAATTGTTGGGTAGCAATAAGCTTTTGAAAGGCCGTCAGGCAGGCAACAATATGGTTATTGATCTTTCGTCTCTTCAACCGGGAGATATCAAGCAAACACCGTTTGTTATAAAGATGAAGGGAGGAATTGGCGAGTAAAATGGTTTTTGGTTTCTTGTTTTTAGTTTTTGGTTTTTTGAAGCGAACTCCTGTTGGAAAATGGATTTGTTACCGGCGAGATATGGTCCCAACGAAATTGTTTTGGCACCCCCTTCTGAATAAAGACACTCTCATTTAGAAGGAGATGCCGAAACAAGTTCGGCATGACAGTTCCTAATAGGCCCTGAATATCTTTCGTACTTTGGAAAGTTTGTTCCAAACTCCAAACTCCAAACTCCAAACTCCAAACAAAAAACAAAAAACAAAAAACCTTCACATCCTCATCTTTGCACCAAATTTTACCTCAACATGAAGGTGTTCAAGTTTGGCGGCGCTTCCGTGAGTACAGCAGAAAGGATCAGGAATGTAAAAGAGATTTTGGCCAGCTATAGCGGTCAGCCGCTGCTGGTGGTGATTTCGGCCATGGGTAAAACCACCAATGCATTGGAAACGGTAGTGGAAACCTTTTACCGCAATGAAAAGGAAGAAGCCCTCCGCCTTTTTGAAGCCATCAAGCAAAGCCACCTGGATATTTGCACCCAACTTACACCGGTGCCCCTCCCTCAACTGGCCGACCTGTTTACAGAAGTAGAATGGCTGCTCCATGATAAACCGGTTCGCAATTACGATTATTACTACGACCAGGTGGTTTGTATCGGCGAACTGCTGTCTACCGCCATCATCAGCCATTACCTGCAAACCGAAGGCATATCCAACCAATGGCTGGATGTGCGCGACATTATCCGCACCGACAATAATTTCCGGGATGCCCGCATCGATTGGGTATATACCAATGAAAAAGTACAAACCACAGTACTGCCCCTGTTCCGGCAAACCCAGGTGCTGATTACCCAGGGCTTTATTGGCGCTACGGACGAAAACGAAAGCACGACACTCGGCCGCGAAGGCAGCGATTATACCGCAGCTGTTTTTACCCACCTGCTGGATGCCGGAAGCCAAACCATCTGGAAAGATGTGCAGGGGGTGATGAATGCCGATCCCAAGCTCTATCCCGATGCCGAATGGATCAGGGAGCTGACCTACCGCGAGGTGATTGAAATGGCCTATTACGGAGCACAGGTGATCCATCCCAAGACCATCAAGCCCTTGCAGAACAAGGATATCCCGCTGTATGTAAAATCCTTCCTGCATCCACAGGAAGAAGGTACGGTAATACATAACCGAAATATCGCAGGCCTGCCCCCCATTATCGTATACAAGCAAGCACAGGTGCTTGTGGAACTCACATCCCGTGATTACTCCTTTGTAAGCGAAGGACTGAACAGCGAGATAGACATCCTGTTTCAACGACTGAAGTTCAAACCCAACCTTACGCAGATCACCGCCATCAGCATACTTTGCCTAACCGACAATCTTGAAGAAAAGCTGGACCAGTTTGCACAGGCTGCTGGCGGGTTGTTTGATGTACACCTTGAAAAAGGACTTTCCCTGCTTACCATCAGGCATTATAATGAAGACATTTTGGCAAAGCTTACAGCCGGTAAACAAATCGTTTTGCGCCAGCAAACAAGGGAAACCGTACAGGTGGTGATGCGGGAGCAATAAGGAAGTAGCAGCAAGCTTTTAGCTACAAGCTGCACGTAAGGAAGTAGCAGCAAGCTTTTAGCTACAAGCTGCACGTAAGGATCAATGGATTTCCATTCTGTACATAACAAACAAACGCCCCTTCCTAACAGAAGGGGCGCTTGTGGAAATGTATTGCTTTCGCAAGTGTCATGAGCAGGTTTTCTGTGCAATAATTTTTGCGTACACCCATTTGATGCTTGCAGCTTTAAGCTTATAGCTTTCCGCAACCACCAGCCATTACTCCACTGCAAAACCCTGCCTGATCTTTTTGGCAACGGGCTTGTCGTTTAAAATTGCGGGTTTCCACGCAGGCATTTGTTCCAGTACCGTTATCAGTTCATCGTTGAACTCATCATCAACACCCTGTATCACCTTGAAATTTACCGGGGCGCCATCCTGGTCCACAATGAACTCTACTACCACATAGGCTTTCTTTTTCCCGCTGGGCAATTGGGAGGCCATGGCCTTACCCATCTTTTCCAGGTATTTCAGGAAATGTTCGTTACCTCCCTGAAACTGGGGCCATTGGTGCACCACATCCGCAAGGTTAGTGATTACCCGCTGTGGATGCGGCCTTGGTGCTTTTTTGGGCGGTGGTGGTGGTGGCGGCAATTTCTTCGTCAGCCCTTCATAGCGGTAATCGCCATGGTTGTTCACCATAATGATGGGCAGCTGGCGGGTGATCTCAAAATGGTCATACACCAGCTCCAGGTTCTCTGCATGCAGCTTCAGGTCGCCATCTGTTTTAGTAAGGGTAGCCAGGTAGTCGGCACTCCGCTTATTGTTATACCGGATCGGGAAAATGTGTACGGGTATAAACTCCTGCCCCGCATTGCGGGCATGGGCGGCCAGGATGTACAATTCTTCAATCTGCTGGTCGTTGACGGGAATACAGCCTACCGTTACGCAACTGCCGTGGATGAAAATATCGCCTCCGGGCTTGTACATATCACTCAGCACCTTGTCGGATGGGTTGGGATAGTTGAGCCCAAGCGACAGGTGGTAGGAACTGCGCGGGTTGAATTCGTTGATATAATAAAAACCTTCGGGTACCTGGTAGTCGCCTTCCATCCGCTTGGGACCAAGCGAACCGGCAAGGGCACAGACCCGGTAGTTTTTAAATAATTTAAACTGTTCTTTCTTGTCGTTTTTCACCCATACTTCCAGCTGTCCGTCGTATTTGAAGTTGCGGATGTACAGGTATTTGGCAGGCCAGTCGAGGCCTTTGGCGGCAAACTGTTTCTGGAGGGTGTCCTCTTTTCGCCGCAGCGCATCACCCGGGCGGGGCAGGGAACGCTGGAAGTCGATAAAGGTGGGTAACAGGTTGTTGCCGGTCACCATGGCTGCGGGCACACTGGTGCCCTGGCCCTGGGCCAGTTGAAAAAACAGAACGGAGTAAAGGAAGAGTAAGGGCGCTTTCATGTTTAAGAAATCCAGGGGCAAGTTCGGAAAAAATGAATGGACAGCCGTACACAATCGGTGGAAACAAACATTATTTGGATAAGATTAAATGATTATACGTCGAAAGCTTGTCCCGGCCTCGTTTTACCCGTTACACAAATGATTGTTCCTACACCAGGACTGCAATAAAAAACGGCCGCTTCCGCACAAAATTGCGCTTGCATGATTTTCTTAAAACAAACGATAACCCCCAAAGCCCTTAACCCACCCAAACATAGCCGCCTTAATAACCCCAATTACCCCAACCAAAAACAAGAAATGAAAAACACCAAACTCCAAATCCTAAACGCTTAACCTACAAATTCCCTCTCGCCTCCTGTTCTCTTTCAATGGCCTCAAATAAGGCTTTGAAATTTCCCTTACCAAAGCTTTTGGCTCCCTTGCGCTGGATGATCTCGAAAAACACGGTTGGCCGGTCCTGAACTGGTTTGGAAAACAGCTGCAACAGGTAGCCCTCATCATCCCGATCCACGAGGATGCCCAGTTCCTTCAGGGGCTCCAGGTCTTCATCGATCTGCCCTACCCGGTCCAGCAGGTCGTCGTAATAAGTGGTAGGCACCTGCAAAAATTCAACACCGCGGCTGCGCAGGTTGCGTACGGTCGCTACGATATCGTTGGTAGCCAGCGCCACGTGTTGAACCCCTTCGCCCCCATAAAACTCAAGATACTCTTCCACCTGCGACTTCTTCTTGCCCTCCGCCGGCTCGTTGATGGGAAACTTGACAAAGCCATTGCCATTGCTCATTACCTTGCTCATCAGGGCCGAGTACTCGGTACTGATATCCGAATCGTCGAAGGTGAGGATATTACGAAAGCCCATCACGTCCTGGTAAAACTGCACCCAGCGGTTCATCTGGTTCCAGCCCACATTGCCTACACAATGGTCTACATACAGTAGTCCCGATTGGGCTGGCCTGAAATAAGGATTCTCCCATGTGCGGTACCCCGGAAGGAAAACGCCGTTATAATTTTTACGTTCAATAAACAGGTGCACGGTATCGCCATAGGTTTGGATACCGCTCATCACTACCTGCCCGTTCTCATCCTCCTGGCGCTGGGGCTCCAGGGCGGTTTGTGCACCCCGAAGGGTAGTCTGGTGCCAGGCATTAGCGGCATCATCTACCCGAAGGGCCAGGTGTTTTACGCCATCACCATGTCGAAATACATGGTCGGCGATGGGCCCTTCGGGACGGAGTGCCGAAGTGAGCACAAAGGTGAGCTTGTTCTGACGCACCACGTAGCTGGCTTTGTCCTTCATACCGGTTTCAGGGCCGGCAAAGGCCAGGGCTGAAAAGCCAAAAGCAGTGATATAATAATGCGCCGCCTGTTTGGCATTGCCTACATAAAATTCAACATAATCGGTACCCTGCAGGGGCAGGAAATCGGTATGGGCGGCAGGCACCGCGGAAAGGGCTTGGGTGTTCATGGCAAGAAAACTTAATTGAATAAGGAATTACTGACTATTGTCAGTGCACAAGCAAAATCTGTCAAGGGAATAAGTACCTCCGGCAAGCGGAGGTTCAGGCGGCGTCCATGGCCAACGACTCCATCAGCAACACGAAATTGTGGCGCTCATCGTTGAAATATTTTTGGGGATAATCCGGACGCATGGTACTTCAAATGTATATCATTCGGCCCTAAATAAGTTGGAACGAGCGGAAGGACAAGGGACCATGGACGACAGGCCACAAGGCTTATGTCGCCAGTTGTCTGTCATCCATGGTCCCTTGTCTGTCGTCCGTTGTCTGTGGTCCGTGGTCTGTTATCTAATTACTTGATACCCGCCCCTATTAAGAATTCCTGTTTTTTTGCACAATACAAAGCTCAGGCCCTTATTGCAGCACTGTTAAACTGCCCTTGCGCAATGGGCTGCCATCGCCCAGGTTAAGCATATAAATGTAAACTCCCGGTGGTACGGGATAGACACCATCTTTTCCATTCCAGGGCTTGTATGCTTTTGCCAGGCTCTGGTATACTCTTTTACCCCAGCGGTCAAATACCTGCACCTCGGCATTTGGGTAAAGGTCAATGGCCACAATTTCCCAGACATCGTTGAGGCGGTCGCCATTGGGCGTAAAGGCTGTGGGTATAAATAAACGGTCGATCACTTCCACCTTTACGGTATCACGCAGCACGCCACAGCCAAAAGCACCTTCGGCTTCCAGCACAAACAAGGTGGTTTGCAGGGCTTTCAGTTTGGGGCGTTGGGTATTGGCATTATCCAGCGGCCCTGCCGGGCTCCACCGGTACCGCACTCCTGCCCCGCTCACCCTGCCTTCAAGGGTTACCATACGGTTGCGGAGGCTGAACTTATCAGGACCGGCATCTACAAAAGCTTTGGGCACCACCCGCACCTGCACGCTGGCGGTATCGTAACAGGTTGGTTCGGTAAATACTTTTACGGTATAACGCGTATCTGCATCGGGGCTGGCTTGAGGGTTGGCAATGGTATCATTGCTCAGTCCGCCTGCCGGCAGCCACAGGTAGCGGTCGGCGCCACCGGCTACAAGCCTCAGACTATCGCCGGCACAAATAAGGGTATCGCTGATATTTAGGGTTGCAACCGGCGCAGGGTATACCACCAGGTCGGTGCTGTCGAAATCGCTACAGCCCTGGTCGTTGGTCACCTTTACCCGGTAGCGGCCAGCATTGACAAAGTCGAGCCTGGGAATAGAAGGTGCCTGCAGGTTGGACCGGAACCCCGCCGGGCCTGCCCACTCGTACTGGGTGCCGCCCGAAGCCTGGAAATTTACCGGAAACCCATAGCAACCATAAACATAGTTGGTGCCCTGGGCAAAGGGCTTGCGAAAAACCTGCACCTGAACCGGATTGGAAACAAAGGCACAGGCATTGTTGCCATTTTCCAGCAGGCGCATGCGGTAGGCATATTCCCCTGCCTCCGAAGGCTCACGCCGGAAACTGGATGTATTGGCACCAGCCACATCCACCCATGCGCTGCCGTTTTCACTGACCTGCCACTGCACCTGCGGGTTGCTAAAGCCGTTGTAACTGGCCTGCATCAGGTAGGCCTGTTGCTGGTCCTGGCAAACCTGCACCGCAAGGCTATTACCCTCCAGCCCTGCTTTGATACCGCCCTTGCAGGGCGCAAATCCAATATCATCAATACCAAAATCGCTGCCGCAAACCCTGGCATCCACGCTGGTTACTACCAGGATGATGGTCCCCGAACCAGGGCTGCGAAACTGGGCGGCAAAGGCTACCCATTCGGCGCGGCTCTGCTTGCGAATAGTTCCGGTATTGCGCACCGCAAGGTGCGCACCCGTAGCATCGAACAATTCTATTTTCAGGTTGGGATCGGCGGCCTGCCCATCGCAGGCTTCGGCCACCATCAGGTTGAGTACCCACAATTGGAAATTGAACACCGTTTGCGGGCAAAGACCGCTGATGGTATCGCGGTACACTTCGGTGGTGCCGGGCAGTGGGCTCACCATCAGGAAATTGCCATTCTCGTCGCCATCGGTATGGTCGAAGGGCGTCACCTGCCATTCGGGTTTGCACATAAAAGCCTGTGCCCGCAGTTCGGCCGTGCCTTCAGGCGTGCAGGTTTCGGTGGTGCGGCCATAGCCGGCACCCAGCTTGCCCGCGGTAGGGTAAGGGTTGAGGGTGGTACCAAAATCGATAACCAGGGATGGATCGGAAAAGGGACCGGCACATAATTGAGCCTGTACCGCCAGGGCGGAAAAACAAAGCAAAAAAAGATTTAGTACCAGGCGAAAAGGCATGCAAAAGTTTGGTAGGGGAATATACGAAGATGTAATTGATGGCGGTGGGTTAACCAAGGGCAATTGACCATTGATGATGGACGATTGATAATGGCGAGTGTACCCTTTGAACGGATAGCAACCCCTATAGTTCCATACAATCCCAAGAATCTCTCCCCATCCATGGTCCATTCTCCATCGTCAATGGTCCAACCCTTACCTTCGCAGCATGCAAAAAGTAGGAATTCTGGGTGGTGGCCAGCTGGGCAGGATGCTGCTGCAGGCCGCAGCTAATTATCCCGTTGAAACATATGTACTGGAAAACGACGCCGAATGCCCCTCGGCACACCTGTGCCGCCATTTTGTAAAAGGCGATATCCGCGACTACGATGCGGTGTACCAATTTGGCAAAAACCTGGATGCCCTTACTATTGAAATTGAAAATGTAAACGTTGACGCGCTCGAAGCCCTCGAAGCCGAAGGCGTAAAGGTCTTCCCCAAGCCTTCCGTACTGCGCATTATCAAAAACAAGATCCTCCAAAAGCAGTATTACCAGCACCACTCCATTCCAACGGCCGCGTTTGCCGTACTGGAAGGCAGGCACCAGTTGGGCGACTGGCCCCACCTGATTCCAGGTGTGCAAAAGCTGGCCACCGGTGGTTATGATGGTAAAGGCGTACAGATTATTGAAAACCCTGGCCAGTTTAGTGAAGGCTTCGACGACCATAGCGTGCTGGAGAAAAAGGTAGACCTGCAAAAGGAAATTGCCCTCATCGTTGCCGTGGGGCAGGATGGTAAAACCGCCCTCTACCCACCCGTTGAAATGGTGTTCAACCCCAACCTCAACCTGCTCGATTTCCAGCTTTGCCCCGCATATATCAGCCGCGATGTTTTATGGAAAATTGAAGCCATCGCACTTTCGGTAGTGCGCAATTTCAACTCGCCCGGGCTGTTTGCCGTTGAGCTTTTTGTAGACCGCAACGACGATGTTTTTGTAAACGAAACTGCGCCCCGCGTACACAACAGCGGCCACCATACCATCGAAGCGCATTATTCCTCGCAGTTTGATATGCTGTGGCGGGTGATCCTGGGCTATCCCCTGGGAAATACAAAAGCCATCCTGCCTTCGGCACTGGTAAACGTTATTGGCGCAGCAGGACACAGCGGCCCCGTGCATTATGCAGGACTGGAAGAAGTGCTGGCCATGGACAATGTGTTTGTACACCTATACGGTAAAAAAGACACAAAGCCCGGCCGTAAGATGGGACATGTAACCATCCTGAGCAATGAAAAGCAGGAACTGATTCATAAAGCCAATGGCATCAAGCAGGCGCTTGAAGTACAGGCTAAATGATTGCGGATCTGGGATTTCGGATATCGGTAGTTGTCAATTGCAAAGCGCTTACCATTGGTTCAAACTGCCGGAATCCGAAATCACAAAGCCCAAATTTCCATAAGGTTAATAAACGTTAACCCATACTCTTTTCACTAAATTCCTACATAGCGGG
This sequence comes from Cnuella takakiae, assembly GCF_001953305.1. Lineage (GTDB taxonomy): Bacteria > Bacteroidota > Bacteroidia > Chitinophagales > Chitinophagaceae > Flavisolibacter > Flavisolibacter takakiae. Next base: position 2,532,800 of record NZ_MTFE01000010.1, on the reverse strand, counting down.
GCAAACAGATTGGCTATTTTTGCGGCTCAACACATTATGTTTCAAGCCGTGGATTTACAATCAATAAGCCGTACGTCACTTATAGCCCTTAGCAGCGCCGTTCTGTTGGCAGCCTGCTCCTCCGACCTGAAGGAAAAAGTTACCGCCCAACAAAAACAAGGTCCCCGCCCCCCTGCAAAGGTTGACGCCTTTGTGGTAAATACCACCACGGTAAGCGAAGCCCTTGAAGTACCAGGCAACCTGGTAGCTGATGAAGCCACTGAAATTCATCCTGAAGTTTCGGGCCGTGTAACCGGCCTGTACATACGGGAAGGCGCATACGTAAATAAAGGGGCCCTGCTGGCCAAGCTGTACGATGGCGATTTGCAGGCCCAACGCAAAAAGCTGGAAGTACAACTCAAAATCGCCCAGACAACCGAAGACCGTTACAACCAGCTGGTCCAAATTGGTGGTATTTCCAAACAGGACTACGATCTCACCTCGCTCAATGTCAGCAACCTCCGCGCCGACCTGGATATTATTCGCACCGCCATTCAAAAAACCGAAGTGCGTGCCCCCTTTAGTGGCAAACTGGGTTTAAAGGAAATTTCCACCGGCGCTTATGTTACGCCCACCAGCGTGATCACTTCCATTCAAAAAACGGCCGGCCTGCGCATCGACTTTAACGTACCGGAAAAATATACCACCCAAATCAAAAAGGGGCAGAACATAACCTTTACCGTTGAAGGCAACGACCGCACCTACAATGCGGCTGTAATGGCTACCGAGTCGGGTATTGCGGAAGAAACCCGCAGCCTCACCGTAAGGGCGCAGGTTAAAGGCGATGCCACGGGCCTCCTGCCCGGCGGATTTGCCAAAGTTAAACTGGCCTTTGAACCCGATGCCAATGCCCTGATGATTCCAACACAGAGTGTGGTGCCGCAGGCAAGAGGTAAAAAAGTGTACGTATACAGGGGCGGCGTGGCTCAATTTGTGGAAGTAACAACCGGCGTACGCGACAGCAGCAAGGTGCAGGTACTGGAAGGTTTGAAACAAGGCGATACCGTAATTACCACTGGCCTGCTTGGACTGAAACCCGATGCCAAGGTGACGATAGGTAAAGTGCAGCAATAGTTTGCTGAACCACGAAGTCTTGAAGCAATAAAGATGCACCCGGTCAATAGTAATCTTTATGCGTTCTTCTTTTTGCAATGCTTTGGTGGTTCAGAACAACTCAGGGGAAGCGACATCCTTAATCAACACAAGTAGCAATGAACATTTCCGAAATAAGCTTAAGGCGGCCTGTAATGGCCATCGTGCTAAACATCATCATCGTGGTGTTTGGCGTTATCGGGTTTAAGTACCTGGGCATACGCGACTATCCCGCCATCGATCCGCCCGTGATCAATGTGCGCACCTCCTATCCCGGCGCCAACCCCGACATCATCGAATCGCAGATCACTGAGCCCCTGGAGAAATCCATCAACGGTATCGCCGGTGTAAAAAACATCACCTCGCTGTCCAGCAGCGGCTCTTCCAATATCAACGTAGAGTTTGACCTCAGCGTGGACCTGGAAGCGGCTGCCAACGACGTTCGGGATAAAGTTTCGCAGGCTACCCGCTCGCTTCCCGATGACCTCGATGCACCACCCGTGGTATCCAAGGCGGATGCCTCTTCCGATGCCATTATATCCATGACGGTGCAGAGCAATACCCGCAACCAGCTCCAGATCACCGAGTGGGCCAACAACGTACTGGTGGAACGCCTCCAGACCATTCCTGGTGTGAGTGGTATCCAGATCTGGGGGGAGAAGCGCTATGCCATGCGCGTTTGGTTTGAGCCCGAAAAACTGACGGCCTATAACCTTACACCTAATGATGTGCAGGCTGCCTTACTACGCGAAAACATCGAGTTGCCTTCGGGTAAAATTTCGGGTAATGCCACCGAACTTACTGTGCGCACCTTCGGCCGGCTCAATACCGAGGATGAGTTCAACAATATCATTGTAAAAAATGTAGGCGGCTCCGATGTGCGGATCAAGGATATTGGTGAAGCAGTACTGGGCCCTGAAAACGAAGAAACGGTATTAAAGGGCAATGGCACGCCCATGATCGCGCTGGCACTGGTTCCGCAGCCGGGCTCCAACTACGTGGCCATCTCCAACGAGTTTTATACCCGATTTGAACAGATCAAAAAGGAAATGCCCGCTGATGTAAAGCTGGACATTGCCCTCGACCAGACCAAGTTCATCAAGAAATCCATCCTCGAAGTAGAAGAAACCCTCATCATTGCCATCGTACTGGTGGTACTGATCATCTTCCTCTTCTTCCGCGACTGGCTCATTGCCATCCGCCCGCTGATCGATATCCCCGTATCGCTTATTGGCGCCTTCTTTATCATGTATATCTGCGGGTTTACCATCAACGTACTTACCCTGCTGGGTATCGTACTGGCCACGGGCCTGGTGGTGGATGACGGCATTGTAGTAACGGAAAACATCTATAAAAAGATGGAAGCCGGTATGGACAAATGGACCGCGGCCCGCGAGGGTTCCAAGGAAATCTATTTCGCGGTTATCTCCACTTCCATTACGCTGGCGGTGGTATTCCTGCCCATCATCTTCCTGCAGGGTTTTGTAGGCCGCCTGTTCCGCGAGTTCGGTATCGTGGTAGCCGGTGCGGTACTTATTTCTGCCCTTGTATCGCTTACCCTTACCCCGGTACTCAACGTAAAAATGAGCCGCAAGGGTGCGCACAAACACGGCTGGTTTTACGAAAAAACAGAGCCTTTCTTCCGTGGTATGGAAAATGGCTACCGCAAGGCCCTAGAGGGTTTTATGCGGGTAAGATGGATGGCCTGGGTGGTAGTTGCCCTCTGCGGCGGCATCATCTTCTTTATTGGAAAGGACATGCCTTCCGAGCTGGCGCCCATGGAAGACCGCAGCCAGTTCCGCCTGCAGCTTACAGCCCCTGAAGGTACTTCCTTCGATGCCATGGACCGCTATGTGGACCAGCTTACCAACCTCATGATGGATTCGGTACCCGAAAGGGCCAACCTGCTGTCGGTAACCTCTCCCGGGTTCCAGGGTGCCGGTTCTGCCAACTCGGGCTTTGTGCGGGTAATGCTGATCGACCCTACCGACCGCATACGTTCGCAGAAAGAGATCGCAGAGATGGTGAACCGCAACCTGTCGCGTTATGGCGAGGGACGTGCCTTCCTGATCGAAGAGCAAACCATTTCGGTAAACCGCCGTGGCGGCCAGCCGGTGCAATACGTGATCCAGAACAACGACTTCAACAAGCTGGCACAGGTGCTGCCCCGCTTTTTGGAAGAAGCCCAGAAGAACCCCGTGTTTGTGGGTGTTGACGCCGACCTGAAATTCAATAAGCCCGAACTGCGGGTAAATGTGGACCGCCTGAAGGCCGCCCAACTGGGTGTGAGTGTTGAAGACGTGTCGCAAACCCTGCAACTGGCACTGAGCAACCGCCGCCTGGGTTATTTTACCAAGGAAGGCAAGCAGTACCAGGTAATGGGCCAGGTGGCCCGCAGCGACCGCGATGACCCCACCGATCTGAAAAGCCTTTATGTGCGCAGCGGTTCGGGACAAATGATATCGCTGGACAACGTGGTGAGCTTTGCAGAGGAAACAACCCCTTCAACCATTTACCACTTCAACCGGTATAAGTCGGCTACCGTTTCGGCGGGCCTGGCTCCCGGCAAAACCGTGGGTGATGGCATCAGGGCCATGCAGGAAATTGCCGATGGCCTGCTGGATGAAAGCTTTTCAACCTCCCTTTCCGGCACCAGCCGCGACTATGCCGAAAGCTCGGGTGGTACTTCATTTGCCCTCCTGCTGGCCCTTGGCCTGATTTTCCTGATCCTGGCAGCACAGTTCGAAAGCTTTATCGATCCATTTATCATCATGCTCACCGTACCGCTGGCCATTGCGGGTGCCCTGCTCTCGCTGTGGCTCTTTGGCCAAACCCTTAATATCTTCTCGCAGATCGGCATGATCATGCTGATTGGTCTGGTAACCAAAAACGGTATCCTGATCGTGGAGTTTGCCAACCACAACCGCATGCAGGGTATGAACAAGACGGAAGCTGCCGTTTACTCGGCCGTACAGCGTTTGCGCCCCATCCTGATGACCTCGCTGGCAATGGCCCTGGGTGCCCTGCCCATTGCCCTGTCGCTGGGAGCGGCCGCCACCAGCCGTATCCCGCTGGGTATCGTGATTGTGGGTGGTATCGTGTTCTCGCTGGTGCTTACCCTTTTTGTGATCCCCGCCATTTACTCATACCTGTCTTCCAAAAAAGAGCGCAATGCACTGGAAGTGATGGATGAAGAGCAGGCAAGGAAAAAGCCGGTGCTGGAAACAGCCTAGGCGAGGGAATAGATGATATGCGGTAGCGTAAAATGGTGCGTGGGAAAGAAGGAGAGATATTTGGATATTTTCCTTTTCGCCTTTTGCTCTTCCGCGACCTTTGCGTGAATTAACAAAATCGCTATAAGACCGTACCAACTAACTGCTAGGAACAAACAAGAAGACCTGAATGAAATTGAAATATTTATTGGCCGGGCTGGTTGGCCTGGGCAGCTTGCAAGCAAACGCCCAGGTTAAGCAGCTCACCCTTAACGAAGCCATTGCCCTTTCGCTACAAAACAACTACGATATACAGCTGTCGCGCAATGACTCACTGGCCGCCGTACTCGACAAAGCCTATGTACTTTATTCCTTTATGCCCCGCCTAAGCGGTGCCGCCACTACCCTCTGGAACAAAAACAACCAGAAGCAGGTGTTGGCGGACGGCTCGAAAAGGGAGCGCGATGATATCCGTTCTCATACCACCAACGCGGCAGTAAACCTGGAATGGACCCTTTTTGACGGTATGCGAATGTTCATTGCCCGCAACCGGGTGTACGAATTTGCCGAACTGGGTGCCCTGCAGGTAAAAGCACAGGTAGTGAATACCGTTGCCGATGTGATGCGGCTTTATTATGATGTGGTGCGCCAGCAACAACAGTTGCAAGCCATCGAAGAGCAGATGCGCCTGAGCGAAGAACGGCTGCGGCTTGCCCAGTATAAGTTTGATATTGGTACCGGTGCCAAACCCGACCTTCTGCAGGCCCAGATTGACCTGAACGGCCAAAAAGCGGCCCACCTGGCCCAGCAAACCAGTATCAACAATGCAAAAGAGCAACTCAACCAACTGGTGGTACAACCGGTGCAATCCGATTTCGTGGTGGCGGATACAACCATTGAATTTAACCCCAGCCTCAATTTGGATGCCGTACGTACCGGCGTAGCGGCTACCAGCCCCGAATTGCAGATTGCCCAAAAGAATATAGAGCTGGCCAACCTGGACCTGCGCCTCCGCCGTGCCGAGCGTTTCCCGGTGTTGAACTTCAACTCGGGTTACAACTTCAACCGGGCAGACAACAAAACGGTGATCAACCCTTTCCAGCCCCTGTTCAACCGCAACAACGGGCTTAACTACGGGCTAACAGCTGCTATTCCCATCTTTAATGGTTATACCACCCGCCGGCAGATCAGGGCAGCAGAAATTGTGGCCGAAACGCAGCGCATCACCTATGAGCGCAGCGCAAGCCTGCTCCAGACCAATATCATCAATGCCTTCCGCAACTACGACCTGTACAAAAGGTCGCTGGCACTGGAAGAAGAGAATATGGTACTGGTACGCGAAAACCTTTTTATCGCCAGGGAACGTTACCGGTTGGGCATCACCACCTTTATTGAATTACGCGAAGCCCAGCAAAGCCTTTCAGACGCTGCCTTCCGCCTGATCCAGGCCCGGTTCAACACCAAGGTTTCAGAGATCGAGTTGATGCGGCTCCGGGGCGAGTTGATCCGGTAAATGGATGTAATTACAACTACTTCAAGGCCCGCAAGGGCCTTTTTTGTTTGCGGCAAGGATTGCAAATATTAGCACTACCTGAAAAGGAGCCACGACCGCTGCTTTTCTTTGTCTGCTTAGCTCCGGCTGCTTTATTTTGCACCACAAACCAACAACCAACCATAAAACTTTTGGATGAACAATACAGCTCCCCTCGTTGGCATCATCATGGGCTCCGACTCCGACCTGCCGGTAATGAAACCCGCGGCAGAAATTCTTGAATTCTTTGGTATTGCTTACGAACTGACGGTAGTATCGGCGCATCGCACCCCGCAACGCATGATGCAGTATGCCGAACAGGCAAGAACAAGGGGTTTGAAAGTAGTTATTGCAGGTGCCGGCGGCGCCGCACACCTGCCCGGCATGGTGGCAGCCATCACGCCGCTGCCCGTAATTGGCGTACCGGTAAAAAGCTCCAATTCCATTGATGGCTGGGATTCTATTCTTTCCATCCTGCAAATGCCCAATGGCGTACCAGTGGCTACCGTTGCGCTGAATGCGGCAAAAAATGCGGGTATCCTTGCGGCCAAAATACTCAGCGTGGGCGACGAAGCTCTTGGCAACAGGATTGCAGCCTACATGGAACAACTGAAAAATGAAGTACATGAAAAAGTGGCTATCCTGCAAAGCCATGGTTATCGCAATGCTTTTGACGGCCAGCAAGGCTGATGCGCAAACCCTGAAGCTGCTGCAACAAAAAAGCTTTGCCCAATACTCCTCAGCCTCGGCTATAGCATGGCATCGCGGATCTTTATACGTGATGGGCGACGATGCTCCCACCCTGCTGGTGCTGAATAAAAAGCTGAAGGAAAAAAGACAGGTTGCAGTATTCAACTATTCCGGCCAACGGATTCCATATGCCGTAAAGCCCGACCTGGAGTCGGCAGCCATCATATCCCAGGGGAACAGCACCACACTGTGGCTGTTCCCTTCTTTTTCCTCCCCTACCCGTAATAAAGTAGTACGCCTGGATATTGGCCGTAGTGGTGCCCACCCTACCGTGCTTACCCTGGCGCCTTTTACCACAGGGCTGCCTGCCACCAATATCGAAGGGGCGGAAGTCATCAACCATAAGCTCCTGCTGGCTAACCGGGCACATAGCGGAGCCCCGGGTCATTACCTGCTTAGCTATGACCTGGACCGGCAGGTATTGCCAGCAAAGCCTGAGATCACCTATACCATTCAACTGCCTGCAACAAAGGAGGTGGTTGGCATTTCGGGGATGTTTTACCTGGCAAAAAAAGATTGGCTGCTCCTGACCATTTCAACAGAAGTAGCGGCAACAGCAACAAGGGATGGGAATATCGGGCCTTCTTACCTGGCCTTCATACGGGATGCAACAAAACAGATGGCAGCAGGCACAACGCTTACCGCTGATACCCTGATGCCCCTAGACCCGGTATTAAATTCAGGTGCCCCCATGAAGATTGAGTCGGTAACGGCCATGCACATCCGTAAAAGGAAAGTCGTGCTGGTACTTGCCGCCGATAATGATAATGGCACCACAAACCTGTTCAGGGTTTCGGCTAGGCTTCCCCGCTAAGCGGCAGTATGGTAAACTGCTGCTCCAGTGCACCTGAATGCTGGTATAAATCTGCTATCAGCTGCGGGCCATAAACAGCATAGTAATACAGGAAGCTGTCTACCCTTTCCTGCAGTCCGTCACCGGGAAACAATTGCTGCCGTATGGCTTCAATCTGACGTCGGCTGTCGGCGTGCTTGCGCTTTTCAGCACGCAGCATTTTTTGTTCCAGCACCTTCAGCTTTTTCAGCGATGCAGCTTTCAGTGCCGCCACATGTGCCGATAAAGTAGGATCGATGGCAGAAGCCTGGCTGCGGATGGCTTCAAACAGGGCTTCAGCCTGCTCCATCTTGCCATTCAAAGTAAGCGGATGCTCGGCCTGCCTGCGGGCAAGCAGGTTCACCAGGTTATCGGTTTTCTGAAAACAATCGCCAACGGAAAAGCCCAGCCGGTCGATACGCTCCTGCCATTTTTCCTCTAAAAGCAAAAAGGAATTGCGCAATACCAGCACCGGGAAGGAAACATCATAATGCTCAAACAGATCTTTCAGTTGCAGCCAGTAGGCCAGCTCGCCACCGCCGCCGATAAAGGCAATATTGGGCAGAATGGTTTCCTGGAACAATCCCCGGAGAATAACATTGGGGCTTAGGCGCTCAGGGTGTTGCTGTATCAGCACCTTCATTTCAGCTGCAGAAAACCGAAGAGCCGTATTGTTAACAAGGAAATCATCGCCTTCCCGGATGATCCTTTCCCGGATATCGCCTTCCAGGTAAAACAGGTTGATTTCCCTCGGGTGTGCCTGTACGTTATAATGTGCAGCCAGCCTTTCGGAAGTATCGCCCACCAGGGTTCCGGAAACGGGTGCAAAAAGCTCCTGTTCAAAAACGGGCAACATCAATGCCTTTAATGATGCGCTATCAGGGATCAGCACGATCAATCCAAAGGACCCAAAGAGTTTATTTACCAGCGCAAAAGTGGCCTGCTGTATGGTGTTGCCTTTGGCAAAATGGCGGCGCAGGCTTGCGGCAATTGCCTTTCCCTGTTCAAACGGTGCCAGCTGGCCTTCCACTTCATGGATCAACTGCTGAATGGCATTATCGATAACCATGCGGCCTACGGCACCTTTCTGATCCGTTTGCCAGGTATAACGTTTCCCCTGTATCGAGAAATGATTCAGTTCATCCAGGTCGGCGTCCTCGCTACCCATATAGTAAACCGGCACAAAGCGGCTTCCGGGATGTGCTGCTTCCAGCTGTGCTGCAAGCCTGATGGCATGCAGGATCTTGTACAGGAAATAAAGGGGGCCGGTAAAAAGGTTCGGCTGGTGTGCCGTGCAAACGGTGAAGGTGTTGGCATCCTGCAGCGCTTCGATATTGTGTACCACAGATGCATGGGTTTCCATGCCCGCATACTGCTGTTGCAGTACCGTTGCCAGTACCTCGCGGTTGACCGGCTTCTGCCTCCGTACAGCCAGCACCTGCGCCAATCCTTCCGGCGTTGGCGGAGCGGCATAAAAAGGTTTCAGGGCTGCTGCACCCTGCAGATAATCGAGCACGATACGCGAAAAGCTGTTGGTTTGGTCGTAAGGCAGCGTGTATGCGGAAAATGGCATGCGCAAATGTAGGGAAGGGTTTGGGAATGAGGGGAATTGGTGAATGGCGAATAGTGAGTAGTGATTGGTGATTATTTTATTAGGAGATTACGCTCGTTTGCAAAATAACAATGGCAGGGCGTGCAATCGTTCCGATAGAAAGCAATGAGCGCCAGAACTAGCGCAGCTGAATTATTACAGCCACTCCTACTCACCCATCACAACGCATTACTCACCATTTACTATTCACCTATTCCGGACTTTGTCAACTCACCATTTACGGTACGCCACAACCCGAGTGGATTAGCATTTTGCAGTTCGGTGGGCAGCAGGTGGTCGGGCCAGTTCTGGTAACAAAAAGGCCGGGCAAAACGGCGGATACCATCGGCGCCAACGGCCGTAAAACGGCTGTCGGTGGTGGCAGGGTAAGGACCGCCATGGTTCATAGCCAGGCATACTTCCACACCCGTGGGCACGCCATTGAACACCAGCCGGCCACAGCGGGCCTGCAGGATATGTACCAGTTCTATATGCTCCGCAGCTTCGGCGGGAGTAGCAATCAGGGTGGTGGTAAGTTGCCCTTCGAGCGCCTGTGCCACAGCAGCCATTTGTGCGGCATCATTACATTGCACTACCAGCGAGTAAGGACCAAAAATTTCTTCGTGCAGGTGCGGGTGCGCCAGGAAGTTTTCGCCACTGGTAGTTGCCAAGGTTGGAATGCTGAATCCTTCTCCCCCGGTTTCGTTGGTACCGGCCAGGGTAATCTTGCCACCGGCAATTACAGCAGCCCTTTTTTGCCTGAAGCTTTGGGCGATGCCGCTGTGAAGCATGGGCTCGGGTTCGGTCTCGGCGAGCTTCTGCCCCAGTGCCTGTATAAAATTTTCCAGTGCCGGTCCCTGAATGCCGACCACCAAACCGGGATTGGTACAAAACTGCCCGACGCTGGTGGTGATGGATGCCGCCAGTTGGTTTACCGCCCATTCAGTTTCGGCACCCAATTTTCCGGGTAACATAAATACAGGGTTAACCGAGCCCATTTCCGCAAATACCGGGATGGGCTCCTTGCGGCTGGCAGCCAGGTCAAACAGGGCACGGCCACCCTGAAAAGAGCCGGTAAAACCCACCGACTTTACCTGCGGATGGAGTACCAGTTGTTTGCCCACCTCGAAAGAGGCACCGTAAACATGTTGAAACACCCCTGCAGGCAGTCCTTCGCCAGCAAGGGCACGATGGATAGCATCGGCGGCCAGTTGGCTGGTGGCAGGGTGCCCCGGGTGCGCTTTTACCACCACGGTACAGCCGGCAGCCAGGGCGCAGGCTGTATCGCCACCGGCAGTAGAATAAGCAAAAGGAAAATTGGAAGCGCCAAACACCACCACAGGTCCTACCGGTACCAGCATTTTGCGCACATCGGGTTTTGGCGGCTGGCGCTCCGAGTCGGGCTGGTCGATGCGTATATCCAGCCAGTTGCCCTGTTCGCAGGCATCGGCGTAGGAAGTCAGCTGAAACAGGGTGCGCCTGAACTCTACCAGCAGCCTGCCACGTTGGAGGTTGGTTTCGCCCTGTGCGGTTTCAATAATCTGGGGACCGATGGCATCCAGTTCACGGGCAATGGCCCGCAGCAGGCTGGCCCGCTGTTGCAGGCTGGAGAACTGGTAGCTGCCAAAGGCTGCTGTTGAAGCAGCGAGGGCAGCATTGATTTCCGGTAGTTGGGTGTCGGGGAACATGGCTGCAAAGTAAGGCCAGAACAGGTGCGCAACTGCATGGATTAGCGTTAGCAAAAAGAAAAATAAAAACAAACCCGGCACCTAGAGGCTACCCTTTATGCTGGTAAACAGGTGCCAACCCAACCGTTCGATGTTCGCATGATTGCAACTTATTCTACACGGGAAGTAAACCCTGTGAAATATTTTTAACCCACTGGCAAGGCAGCAATTTAATAGAATGGAAACCCTCCCGCTGCCAGCTACCATTTACGAGCAATCCCCACCCTAATGATGATGACGCCCTTAGTACCGAATATCAAAATGCAGGCACGCAACCAAAACAACTTCCCGCACCATCCCGAAATGGTCCTGGGCATTATAGAAGACGATCCGCAGTTTGCCGACAACCTGGCGCTGATCCTTTCGCAGAATGAAGGGGTCAGGATCGCTTTTACCAGTCCGTCCATTGAACTGGCCATTTATAACCACCACAAGGAAATGGCGCAATGCCATGCCCTGCTACTCGACATCAACCTCGATGGTATGAACGGCATCAGCGGCATTCCCCTGATTAAGCGCTATCTGCCCCAGCATTGCCAGGTGCTGATGCTGACCCTGCACGAAGGAAGCGAAGCCATCCGGGATGCTTTCCGGGAAGGTGCCGCGGGCTACCTGCTCAAGGCCGATTCGCTGAACGTGTTGCAGGATTATATTCTCAGCAGCCTGCGGGTAGGGGCGCCAGCCATCAGCAGGCCCGTATTCAACCAATTACTGGAAGGATTGCTGTACAACCAACCTGCAGACAAACCGGCGCAGTCCAGATTGCCCCAGCTAACAGACAGGGAACAGGATCTGTATCAACTGCTGCTGAAGGGTTGGGATAATAAAAGAATGGCTGCTCACCTCCAGATCAGCGGTGCTACCGTGAACTTTCATCTAAAGAACATTTTTATAAAAATGGAGGTACGCTCCCGGGCCGAACTACTGGCCCGCCACCTGGAGCTGGTGGCCAAACAGGTAAAACCATGAGGGCATGGTGGCTATGTTGGCTTTTGCTGCTGTCTGCCTCCATCTTTGGCCAGTCGCCTTGCACTTCAGTGCAATCCAAAGAACTGATCAGCCTGAACGACAAAGCTTGCTGGTATGTTGACAGTACCGGCACCGCTTCCATGGAAGAGGTATGGTCCATGGCAACCCATCGCTGTGCTGCCGGCATTAAACGCGAAGTAGAGAATTTCGGCTTTACCGACAAGGCCTATTTTGCCCGTTTCAGCCTGCATGAAGCACCCGATAAAACCGTAAGCGTACTGGTTGAAAATACCTATATCGATACCATCGAGCTGTGGTACCAGTATAAAGGACGCATTGTACAAAAAAGAGCAGGAGCCGCCGTAAACGATGCATTGGGTGTGGATCCATCCTTCAATTATGCTTTCCACATTCCTACTGATGGCGGCACGCAGGAGGTGCTGGTGCGGTACAAACACCAGAACCTGCTGGTGGTTCCCATGTTCCTTACCGATGCACGAGGCCTGGAGATCCACAACCTGCTCCGCTACCTTACCGAGCTTACAGTGGTGGGCATTTTCCTTACCCTGATGGTGTACAATATGCTGCAGGTGCTGGCCTATCGCCGCATGGCTTCGCTGCTTTATATGGGCTATATCTGCTCCCTGCTGCTTTTTATTTACCTCTTCATGTACGGTTATGCCAACCTGTTGCCGATAAATTTCAAAGTATGGATCAATACCCATGGCTATGAACTCTGTATCGTATCCATGATTACCTTCCTGGGCTTCAACAGTTATTACCTGCCTGCCAGCCTGGTAGGTACCCGGCTTACCGATACCCTGCGGGTACTGTTGTTCCTGCTGTTCTTTTTGCTGCTGGCATCCAAGGTGCTGCCGGAACAAATCATTGCGTATTCGGTGACCATGATAGCCATTGTGGTCCCGCCATTCCAGTCGGTATATGCATACTATGGGTGGCGTAGGGGCGAAAAGCAGTTGCGCTTTTTTTTCGTGGGCAGCGTCATTACCAATATCAACTACCTGGCTTATACCCTTGCCCTTGCCGATGTGATAGATTTCACCTGGGTTTCGTTGAACTACTCCCTTGGTTTTGGCTTTTTCCTGGAACTGCTTTTTTTGAATATCCATTTATCGGGCAGGGTAAAACTGCTCAATAAACAAAAGGAGGAACTCAGCCAGAAAATGCTCCGGCTTACCAGGAGCCAGAAAAAAAGGCTGGAGCAGGAAGTGGCCCTGCAAACCGAAGCGCTGCGTATGGCCATCACCGAACTGGAGCAAACCAGCGAAGTAAAAACCAAGCTGCTGGGCATCATCTCGCACGATCTGCGACTGCCTTTTGTAACGCTCAACGGCACCCTCGAGTTGCTGCAAATGGGGATACTGCCACCCAATAAGGTGCAGCAAAAAGTACAGCACATTAGCAGCAGCATCCGCCAGATTTCCATCACCCTCGAAAACCTGCTCACCTGGTCGAAAAGCCAGCAGCAAAAGATCAATACCCAAACCGAGCCGGTGGCCCTGCATACCGTTACGACGGGCAGCCTGGGACTGCTGCAGGAAATGATCCAGAACAAGCAGCTATACGTAAGCCTGCAGGTACCAGAAGACACCTATGTTGAAGCCGACTATTTTCAACTGGAGATCATTTTACGCAACCTGCTCAGCAACGCGGTAAAGGCAAGCCCGGCACAGGGCCGCATTGTTATTTGCTACCAGGCTGCAAGCCCGAAGGCCTGTTGTATCAGCATCACCGATGAAGGAAAAGGTATTGAAGCCGAATCGCTTGATGCCCTGCTGCAAACAAAAGAACCCCTGAAGTCTTATAGCATTTCCAATGGTTTGGGGCTGCAGATATGCCGTGAGTTTTTGGCCAACCACCACAGTTGCTTGCATTACCGCCGCGAAAACGGGATTTCCATTTTTTCTTTTTCACTCCCACCCGCCAGCTATTTAAGCAAAAAACAATGCGGGGCAATGGCATAAAGTATTACCCATGTGCTGATATGCAAGTGTACCAATGAAAGAAAGGATGGCGGTAAGCACGCCTCAAGCGATCGAATAAAGCTTTGGTTTTGGGTTGTTGGAGCGTTGTCCAGTTGAGCGGATTATTTTTTGAAATCGGGAAACAACTTTTTGGCCTAAACCAACTTGATCCCTGTTTTCTATCCTGTTATTCCAAGTGGTGCTGCCACCTGGAGAACGCAAACCTCCACAAGACCTCTTGCATGTTGAACCTAACTTCAAAAGGTTGTTCCAAGCGCAAAACCAGCAACAAAAAACCAAAACCGAACCTTTACTTCGCTACTGCAATCTTCACCTTCTTCCCTTTAATCTTCAGGTCCTTGATCAGGTGCAATACATGGCTTACCTGGGAGCGGCGAAGCGCAACAAAGGAAAAGAAATCCTTCACCTCAATAACGCCGATATCTTCTTTTTTAAGATCGCCTTTCTGGGCAAAGAAGCCAACGATATCTACCTTGTTTACCTTGTCTTTTTTACCGGCGGCAATAAAGAGCGTGGTCCATTTGGGTTTTTCAGGCAAAGTTGCTTCTGGGTCAACGGTCATTTCGGTTGCGGTTCCCTGTAAGTAGGCCGGCAGGCGCTCACCGGGGCCCAGCAACAGAACTGCGGCGCCGCTTGCCTCCATACGGGCTGTACGGCCGTTGCGGTGCGTAAAGGTCTCTTCGGTGGCCGGCAGGTGGTAGTGTACAATGTAGCGGATATGCGGGATGTCCAGCCCACGTGCTGCGAGGTCGGTTGTAATAAGGGTATTGATGCTGCCATTACGAAACTTAGCCAGGGCCACTTCCCTTTCTCTTTGCTCCATTGAGCCATGGTAAAAGGTGGTGGTCAGCCCACGTTCCTGCAGCATCTGGTTCAGCCTTTCCACCGACTCGCGGTGGTTGCAGAACACAATGGTAGAACGACCTGCTGTGGTACAGATAAACTGGAAAAGCGTATCAGCCTTGTCCTTTTCCTCGCTGTTTACATAATACAACTCAAGGCGGGGGCCCTGTTCCTCGTTGGTGGGCAGAAAGTCCAGCCGGTGAACATCGGTGAGGCCCAGGAACTCGGGAATTTCTATCGCTTCAGTGGCCGAGGTAAGCATCCTCCGCTCAACCGCGGGCAGGGCGCCTACAATAAAAGAAAGCTCATCGAGGAAGCCCAGTTCCAACGATTTATCAAACTCGTCGAGCACCAGCGTACGGATGGTTTGGGTAGTGATATTTTCCCTGCGGATATGATCGGTGAGGCGCCCCGGTGTGCCAATGATCAGGGCCGGAGCTTCCAGCAGGTTGTTTTCTTCGATCTCCCGCTTATGACCGCCGTAGCAGGTGGTAACCTTGAAGCCGGTGGCCATTTTACGGAACACATCTTCTATCTGCAAGGCCAGTTCCCTGGAGGGAACGATGATCAGGGCCTGTGTACCTTTTATAGTTTTATCAAGGCTTTCCAAAACGGGTATCAGGAAAGCCAGGGTTTTACCCGAACCGGTTGCCGACAACAATACCATGTTGGCATGATCCCGGGCTGCCTCAAGGGTAGCCTGCTGCATTTCGTTCAGCTCTTTGATCTTCAGGTTGGCCAGCAAGGCGTCTTTCAACTGTTGATTCATGGCGCGAAGGTAGCCAATTGAAAGGGCTGATGCCAAAAAGGCCGTAAACAGCTCCTGTTGCAACCAATAAAAAGGGCGATCCTAAACAATAGGATCGGCCTTTTTATTGGTTGCAACCTGGGATCAAAATAACGCAGGATATATTTTATGCACTAATTGAGCTGGGGAAGCACGGTTGCCAGCATCGAATCTTTGCGGATACCCAGCTTGCGGATAATGTTGGTGCGGTGTACTTCGAGGCTGTGGTCGGAGAGGTCGAGCAGGCGGGTGATGGTACGCCTGTCGGCACCCTGTTGCATCATCTGGGCAATGGCGGCTTCCTTGCGGGTGAGCAGGGGCCTTACCCGGGGGTGATTATCCTCGTAAGGCAGTTCGTTCATAAACCGTTCGGTAACATGCGGGCAGATCCAGCGTTTGCCTTCAATTGTTGCCAGCAGGGCTTCTTTAAGCTCGGTGGCACGTGCATATTTGGAAACATAACCATGCGCACCACTATCCAGGAATTGTCGCACCTGCACAGGGTTTACTTCGGCCGATACACCCAGTATGCGCACATTGGGCGCAAGGCTGTGGATGATGCGTGTGGCTTTGAAACCATCCATTACCGGCATCAGCATATCCATCAAAATAATATCGGGCATGGTTTGCAGCACCAAAGTAACGGCTTCTTCGCCGGTGCCGGCAAGCCCGGTCACTTCAAATAGCTGGTCATTTTCCAGGATGATCTTCCAGGCGGAACGTAAAAATTTGTGATCGTCGGCTATTACAATCTTGATTGGCTTCATGGGTCTGTTTCAATGGGTGTGCTTTCAGCAGTATGCTATATTCAGCAGTACGCCTTGCTGTCGTTCGTTTTGGTTATGTGTGCAATTAAATGCCAAACCCAAAGAAAATACCTATTACTATTATTAGTATTGCTCTTGCTGCCCAAATATTTCAAGATGATAACTGCAGTTACCGATTTACTTACCGAAGCGGGTTATTTTCGCATAGCGTTGCCTGTTGTAGCAAACAAGGCAGGTTTTCCACTTCCTAACTAAAGCCCCATGAAAACGAATACCCCGCTTCCCACCATCGGGATCGGAATCATTGAAGACAATGAAGACTTTGCAGAAAGCCTGATATTGCTGCTGAAGGAAATGTGGCAGGTAGAAGTGCTTTTTCACAGTACCAGCATCGAGGATGCCGTTGACCACCACGCCCGCAATATTGCCCGATGCCAGTGTGTATTGCTGGATGTAAACCTTGCCGGTATGAATGGCGTTGAGGGCATTTCCATCATCCGGATGCTGTGCGCTCCCGGTACTTCCTTGATCATGCTCACCCTGCTGGAAGACCGTAATACCATACAGGCAGCCCTGAAAGCAGGAGCCGATGGCTACCTGCTCAAAACCGATCCCATCCTCAACCTTGTGGGGCAGGTGATCCACTCGGTGCAAAATAAATTTCCGGCCATCAGTCAAAAGGTTTACCAGCAGCTGACCACCCTTGCTAATGCGGCACCGGCTAGGATGGTGCCCGACGCCGAACTCACCAAAAGGGAAAAAGAAATTTACCAGGGGGTAGTAAAAGGCTACGATTATAAAACCATCGCAGCGGAGTTGCATGTTTCAACAGCTACGGTCAACTTTCACCTGCAAAACATCTTTTTAAAATTGGGTGTCCGCTCCAAAGCCGAACTGATGTCCCGCCACCTCCAGTTTTCCTGATTGCCACCACCGCATCCTATGAAGTATTTTTTGCTCCTCCTGTTGTTGCCCCTTTGTACACAGGCACAACGCATCAACCTGGATAGCCTGCCCAGCGCAACCCCCATAAATGGCATGGCCTATTGGTATGAGCCGGATGAAAATATTAACCTTGACCTTGCCCAGGTACTAGGCAACCCGGGATATTACCCTTTCAAAAAAGGAAGCCGTTACCAGGAGTTTTTCAATACCCGCAATAACCCAGTGTATGCACGGTTCAGTTTGGAGGGACCACCGGGAACTCTTGCCTTTTTGGTGGTAGACAATGCCAATGTGGATTCCATTGATTTGTGGTACCAGTTTGAAGGCGTCACCCGTCACCTGCAAGCAGGAAGTTTGCTGCCCACCCTGCCGGGCGTACCCACCAATACTAAGTTCATATTTCCGCTGATCACCGATGGCAATACGCAACAGATATTGTTGCGGGGCCGTACCAGCAAAAGACTGATCATGCCTTTGGTATTGGTTAAACCACCTCATGGGTATAACTATATCCTGCGCCAAATCGCACCTGAACTTATAATGTTGGGCATGGTGCTGATGTTGGCATTGTACCAGTCCATTCGCCTACTCTACTCCAAAAGCAAACAGCGTTTCTGGTATGTGCTTTACCTGATTGCTTTGGTATGTTATGCTTTTCTCTACCTCCGCGGTTATGGTCATTTTTTGGGAAATGCCGGACAGGTACTTGTTACCCGCTTTGGCGTGATATTTGGCGCCCTTGCCTACATTTTTGCGATGCTTTTTGCCTGGCACTACCTCGACCGGAGCAAAGCACCTCAATGGTACCTGCGTGTTTTCCAACTTGCTTTTTGTATTCCGTTGCTCACCATTGTTGCAGACTTGTTGGGATATGTTCAGTTCTCTTACGCCCTGCTGCTGGGCATGGGGTTGGCGGGCCCTGTCTTTATGCTGTGGTTTGCCCTTCTGGTGTACCGTAAGGGCGATACAGCTACCCTTTACTTTATTGCCGGCTGGACCAGTGTAAGCCTCAGCGTAATGATCAACTCCCTCCTGGTGATGAAGGTGATCGATCCTTCGTTCAAGCAAATACCACAGATACTGCTGGCTTTTACCTGCCTGGAGATGCTCCTGCTTTCGGCAGGTATGGGTTACCGCTCCAGCCTTGTTTTAAAAGAAAAAGTGGCACTGCAGGCAAAGCTGGTAAACCTGCTGCAGCACCAGAAAGAAAGCCTGGAACTGCAAGTATCGGAGCGTACACAGGATCTTGAGCAGGCCCTGATGCGGGTAGAGGAAAGTGATGCCCTTAAAGCCCGGTTGCTGGCTATCATTTCGCACGATCTGCGCATGCCATTTGTAAGCCTGAACGCGGCGCTTGACCTTTTATCCCTTAATATTTTAACGCCAGAAAAAGCCCAGCAGAAGCTTGCCAATATCAAGAGCAATATCCAACATATTGCAGGTACCCTCGAAAACCTGCTTACCTGGTCGAAACACCAGCAGCAGCGCATTGAAACTGTTCCCCAGCCCATTCACCTGCTGTCGCTGGTACGCAATGTGGCAGGGTTGCTGGCCACCAATATCAGCAGCCGCAAGCAGGAGATGGCTATTTTAATTGATGAATCAGTAATGGTGGAGGCAGATCCCTTCCAGTTGGAAACCGTTTTGCGCAACTTGTTGAGCAATGCCATCAAAGCCTCTGAAAACAACACTGCCGTGGGCATCCGGTGTACCGTGCTTCATTCATCGCGGCCGCAATACCGCATTACGGTTTTTGATTCGGGCAGTGGCCTGCAGGAGCCCGACCTGGATGCCTGGCTTAAAAACCGCAGCAACCTGAAAGACGGCTCTACCCTGCAGTCGGGTTTAGGGTTGCAAATCTGCCGCGAGTTCCTGGCCAACCATGATATTATTTTACAATACCACCACAATGGTCAGGGCAGCGAATTCAGCTTTGTATTGCCTGGAGCATTAGAAATAGTCCATGCAGGCAGGCTGCCGCAACACCTTAATTA
>NZ_MTFE01000010.1:2507162-2513705 GCF_001953305.1 Cnuella takakiae | reverse complement strand
GCTTGCATGTCAAGCGGCCGCTTTTTATATAAAAAACAAATTAGAACTTATAGACTGCATTTAAACCTCGGAATCCGAAAGCCCAAAGACCTAGGCCAGTTCGCCTTCCAGGTCGTAGTCATAAGCGCGGCTGATCTTTACGTTGACAAAATTGCCGGGGAGCAGCTTTTTATCGGTGTGGATGATCACTTCATTGTCTACTTCCACCGAGTCAAACTCGGTGCGGCCAAGGTAGCGGCCAGCTTCTTTTTTATCGATGATCACCTTGAAGGTCTGCCCTACTTTCTCCTGGTTTTTCTCGTAAGAAATTTCCTGCTGCACGGCCATGATCTCTTCGGCACGGCGTTGCTTTTCTTCGGCAGGCACATTGTCTACCAAACCATAAGCCGGCGTGTCTTCTTCGTGGCTGTAGGTAAAGATGCCCACGCGGTCGAACCGCTGGCGTTCCAGGAAGGCTTTCAGTTCTTCCACATCGTCGAGGGTTTCGCCGGGGAAGCCTGCAATGAGCGTTGTACGCAGGCAAATACCCGGAACGGTTTCACGGATGGCCTGCACCAGTTCTTCCATTTCGGTACGGGTGATCTGGCGGCGCATAGCCTTGAGCATATTGTCGGCGGCATGCTGCAGGGGCATGTCGAGGTAATTGCAAATGTTGGGACGTTCGCGCATTACTTCCAGCACATCCATCGGGAACTTGTGCGGGTAAGCATAGTGCAAACGGATCCACTCGATGCCGGGTACGTCGCTGAGGTGACGGAGCAGGTCGGCGAGCATGCGCTTTTTGTACAGGTCCAAACCATAATAGGTAAGCTCCTGGGCAATGAGCATGATCTCCTTGACGCCACGCTGTGCCAGGCGGGTAGCTTCACCCACCAGGTCCTCGATGCTGCGGCTGGTATGCGCACCACGCATCAGCGGAATGGCGCAGAAAGCACAAGTGCGGTTGCATCCTTCGGCGATCTTCATGTACGCATAGTGCTGTGGCGTTGCCAGCAGGCGCTCACCAATGAGTTCGCTTTTATAATCGGCTTCAAAACGCTTCAGGATCAGGGGCAATTCCATGGTGCCAAACCAGGCATCAACCTCTGGAATGCTCTGCTCCAGGTCGTCGCGGTAACGCTGGCTGAGACAGCCGGTAACATATACCTTATCGAGGCGGCCTTTTTGCTTCAGCGCCACCTGCTCCAAAATGGTGTTTACGCTTTCCTCTTTAGCCTTATCAATAAAGCCACAGGTGTTTACGATCACAATGTTGTGATCGCGCTTGGCACTTTCATGCACCACATCAATTTCGTTGGCCAGCAGTTGCCCGCTGAGCACCTCACTATCCACCATGTTTTTGCTGCAGCCCAGCGTAATGATGTTTACCTTGTCGCGTTTGAGTGTTTTTGCTTTCATATTTTCTAAGGAGGAAGGAAAGAATAAGGCTGAGAAAATTGTCTATGTTCTAAACCTGCAGCTTAACCTGTTTTGCTCCCGGGCCGCAAAGGTCGCACAATACATTGGTATTCCTGTTAAGGACAATAAAAATCCCCCGCCGAAGCAGGGGATAGTACATAGGGAGGTCTAACCTTAAACTCTTACATCTTGGGAAGCAGTACATGGTCCACCACGTGGATCACGCCATTCTTCTGGTTCACATCGGCAATTGTTACTTTGGCCTTGCCACCATTCTCGTCCCAAATCCATACACCGCCCTGCTCATCCTGGGAGGCGTAGAGCTTGCCACCGGCAAGTGTGGGGATGGTAGCTTTTCCGCCATTGTCTTTGATCAGTTTCACTACATCATTCGCATTGAACTTGCCTGCTACTACATGGTACTTCAATACCCCCTGAAGGGCGGCTTTGTTTTCAGGCTTCAGCAGGTTGTCTACCGTACCGGCGGGCAGCATTTCAAAAGCGGCATTGGTGGGTGCAAATACGGTGAGCGGTCCGGCACCCTGGAGTGCTTCTACCAGGTCGGCTGCTTTTACTGCGGCAACCAGTGTTGTGTGGTCTTTGGAGTTGATGGCATTCTCCACGATGTTCTTGGTTGGGTACATAGCGGCACCACCAACCATCACTGTTTTCTGTGCATAAGCACCAGCGTTAAGGGCTACTACTGCAAGGGCAGCAAAGAGGATTCTTTTCATGGTTTTGTATTTTGGATGTACTTACGCAAACAAAAACATGATGGATTTAGTTCAGGAGAAAAAATTAATGAAATACAGTCCAGTTGCGGGTTTCAGCTATTTCTACTGTAAAAAATTAAACAAATAACGGGCTTGCCTAACCGTAAAAATTAAATTGGGATTGGAGGTAAACTATCGAATGGCGAAAGGGTAAAACAAAGGGGTCAAAGTATGTAGCAGAAACTTACCTGATTACTGGTAAATACTACAACAAACAAGGTAGGATGACCCAGGGAGGCAACTGCTTTTTCGATAAGCCCTGCCATTACGGAAGCCAGCGGGATACCAGCAGAGCGCTACTATTAAATTTGTGTAAAAGGAAAAAATTAACCTACGGTACCCATTACGAACATTTGCGCCATGGTGGGTGTGGGACTACCGCCAGCCCTTTCCAGGGTGATTGCAAATGCCTCGGCACGTTCAAAGTTTTTCATAAACTGTACGGTACCTGTAGCACCATTCAGTACACCTGCATCAACGGGCTTGCCGTCCACAATGGCCCAAAGCTGGTATTGCCTGCCGGCGGGTGGCTGTGGCAGCGACTGGTTGCTCACGTAAACACCCTTTGTTTGGGTATTCCACAACACCTGCACCAGGGCATCGGGCTTTCCGGGAACCGCCTTGAGGCTGATTTTCCGGAACTGGTCGCTCTGCAACATGGCCACCATATCCTTACTGTTGTTCAGCTGTCTTTGCAGCTCTACGTTCTGGCGGGTAAGCTGCGATTGGGTCTGCTCCAGCGAGGCAAGGGCCTGTTGCTGTTTACTGCTTTGCGATGCCAGGAAGATCACGCCACCGGTGGCCAGCAGTAAACCAATAAAAGAGGCAGCGGAAAGCCAGGTTCTGGTAGCAGGCCTGCCCGAAGGCATTTGCACCACCGGTGCCATGCCATCCTCTTCATTAGGTTCTTCCAAGGGAAGATTGCGGCCTGTTTGCAGGGGAATGATGGGTGCGGCAACCTGGTCCTCAGCAGCTTTTAGCTCCTGAAGTTGTTGCATCAGTCCGGTCTTCAACCCGGGCGAAGGCGCCAGGTGGGCGGTATCGCCCACTACCAGCAAGGTTTCACCAATACGATCCAGTTCTTCCTGAATTTCAGGAAACAACAAAGCCAGCTGCGCAATTTTCGCAGCTTCGTCCTGGGGCAGTAACCCCAGTACGTATAGCTCAAGGTCGCCGGATGATATGATACAACTCAGGTCCACGGTGGTTATTATCGGTTTGTGCCTACCAGCTTGCGCAACTGGAGCAGCGTTGATCGGATGCGTGTTTTTACAGTGCCCAGGGGTATGCCCATCATTTTTGCAATTTCATCCTGAGTATAGCCCTGGAAATAGGAAAGTTCCAACAGGCGCCTGTTTTCCTCAGGGAGGCGCTCAATAGTTTTCTTCAGGCCTATATCATCGATGCGGCTGTGCACGCCATCCTTTCCTTCATATACGTTATCAGTAAGCTCTGTAGTTTTAGCCTGCCTGTTAAAATCTTTCGACCGGGTGCGGTCGATGGCGCTGTTGCGGGCAATATTGAGCATCCAGGTATACAGCCGTCCTTTGGTGGCATCATAAGAACGAACGTTTTGCCAGATTTTTACAAACACTTCCTGCAATACATCTTCAGCTAGTTCCTGTTGGGGCACCACCTGGTAGATGATGACAAACAGGGCTTTGCTGTAATGATCGTACAGGTAGCTGAAAGCAGCCTGATCGTGGGCCTGCAGTCTGTCTACCAGTTCAGTTTCGCTATATGTAATGGTTGTTTGCAAAAGGGAATGTGCGGGTAAAATTAACGTCTTTCCAAATTGAATAGGCTTTCTACAAATTCATGCTTGTCAAACACCAGTAAATCCTCCATCTTTTCGCCCACACCTATAAACTTCACAGGAATCTTAAACTGGTTGGCAATGGCCAGCACCACACCGCCTTTTGCTGTACCATCCAATTTAGTGATGGCCAGTGCCGTTACTTCGGTAGCTGCAGTAAACTGTTTGGCCTGCTCCAGTGCATTTTGCCCGGTAGAACCATCCAGTACCAGCAGCACTTCGTGGGGTGCGTCTGGAATAACTTTCTGGATAACACGCCTGATCTTACTCAGTTCATCCATCAGGTGGATTTTATTGTGCAGGCGGCCCGCAGTATCAATGAGCACCACATCGGAGCCCCGCGACACGGCACTGGAAACGGTGTCAAAAGCCACGGCTGCAGGATCGGAACCCATGGCCTGTTTTACAATGGGCACACCGGTGCGTTCGCTCCAGATGGTCAGCTGGTCTACTGCTGCCGCACGGAAGGTATCAGCGGCACCCAGCAGCACTTCTTTGCCGGCTTTCTTGAAGTTGTATGCCAGCTTGCCAATGGTAGTAGTTTTACCCACACCGTTTACGCCCACTACCAGGATGATATAGGGCTTCTTGGGCAGGTCGCTTTGAAAGTCGTAGTTGTTAGCGGTGGGGGCATCCACCAGGGTAGCTTCGATCTCTTCCTGCAGGATGCCGTTTAGTTCGGAAGTATTGATGTATTTGTCGCGGGCAACCCGGGCCTCTACCCTTTCGATGATCTTAACGGTAGTTTCAATGCCCACATCTGCGCTTACCAGTGCTTCCTCCAGGCTGTCGAGCACTTCTTCATCCACGGTGCTTTTGCCCGCAATAGCCTTCGTTACCTTGGAAAAGAAATTATCCTTGGTTTTCTGAAGGCCCTCGTCGAGGCTTTCCTTTTCCTTTTCTTTATCGCGCTTGCCAAAAAGTTTGTCGAAGAAACCCATAACCGCCAAATCACACCCCCAGCCCCTGAAGGGGAGCGCCCATGCGCAAGCCCTGTTAAGCAGGAGTGATTTTAAATTGTTGAATAATGTGCTGAACGCTGAAGTGTGCGACCCTGAAACCAGTTCAGGGCATGCTGCAACCAAAGCTCAATAGTGAAGCTACAGTTGGTTACATCATTATTCCCCTTCAACTAAAGCGGCCGCAATATAAGCAAAGAACCACTACGACCTAAGTTCCCCCTTCAAGGGGACAGGGGGTAAACAACAAAAGCCATCCCTTTAAAGGACAGCTTTCGCAAAATTATTCACCCAAGTGCGGCTTACTTCTGAGCCAGGAATTCGGTCACTTTGTCTTTGTGAACGATCTGCTCTTTGAAGGTGTAAGCGCCCGATTTGGGGCTGCGTACAGCGCGGATAACCTTGGTCCAGTTCTTAGCCTCGGCCGCCTGTTTCAAGTCTTTTACTTTCGCGTTTTTTGATGCTGCTTTTGCCATGACAAATTAATTAGCTAATGAGCCAATGTGCTAATGTGCTAATGCACGCAGCCAAAAGCCCAAAAAAGTTATTGAATAAGCTACTAAGCCATTAGCACATTGGCTAATTGGCTCATTAGCACATTTACTTGATTTCTTTGTGAACAGTAACCTTCTTCAGGTTGGGGTTGAATTTTTTCAGCTCCAGACGCTCGGGGTTATTCTTTTTGTTCTTAACGGTAATGTAACGGCTGGTACCGGGCACATCGGTTGTCTTCTGCTCGGTGCATTCCAGGATTACTTGTACGCGGTTTCCTTTCTTTGCCATTGTGATTGAATTTGCTAATGAGCCAAAGTGCCGATAATTGGCAGGCAGCGGCCCAAAAAATTATTGAATTGCTCTAATTAGCCAATTAGCACATTATCTCATTAGCTAATCAGCACATTAAATTTAGATGTGTTGACCCTGTGCACGCAGCTCTTTAACTACGGCCAGCAGACCACGCTTGTTGATGGTGCGGATGCCGTCAGCAGAAAGCTTCAGAACAACCCACTTGTTTTCTTCAGCGAGGAAGAAACGCTTTGTTTGCAAATTGGGCAGGAAACGACGCTTGGTCTTAATGTTCGAGTGCGAAACCTTGTGACCACCGATCGGCGTTTTGCCTGTAACCTGACATACTCGTGCCATGACTTGGAAAAATTTTGGACGGCAAAGGTAGGGATTTGTGCCTAAACAAAAAACTTATCGGGCAGAAAACTGTGAAACTTTCCTGCATTTGTCAGGCCAGAGGCCGCATGGGGCGGCCGTTTACCCGTTGCAGCCGGCGCAAAGGTATTGTAATCCCCTCATCGGTTTTGAGGAAAGGTTCCTCCCCTTCCGGCTCCACCCGCAAAATCTTTGTGTGCAGCGAAACAGGGGTTCCCGCCTCGCTGGTAAAGGAGAGGTGGACTTCCCGCCGGAAGTCGCAGAGTTCCTCCAGGTAGTTGATGATTGAAGGGTCCATGGGTTGAATGTAAAGGAGTTTGCACAAATAGGTTTCTTGAAAGCAAGGCATTTGCTGTTTGATAAAAAAGAAAAATCCATATCGGTCACTCCGGCACATGCAGATATCTGTGCCTAGGCAGCACCTACACTGAAAATT
>NZ_MTFE01000010.1:2456144-2506070 GCF_001953305.1 Cnuella takakiae | reverse complement strand
GTGTACTGAAACAAAGGCTAAAGCTCCTGTGTATTTACAAGTGCAAGTCTAAAGGACAGCCGCTGGGTGCAGCTTACCCCTCCTCACCCCGGAGCCCATAACCAAAAACAAAAAACCAAAAACCACAAACTCCCAACCCCAAACTCCCAACCCCTAACTCCAAACTCGTCTCTTTTGCACTTTGCCCCATTTCAAGTAGCTTCGCCACGCGAAAAAATCGAACATCAAAAACAACTAATAATCATGGCTTACGATGTCGTTGTAATCGGAAGCGGACCCGGTGGCTACGTGGCTGCCATCCGCGCAGCACAGCTCGGATTTAAAACCGCCGTTATTGAAAAGGAAAGCCTCGGCGGTGTGTGCCTCAACTGGGGTTGTATCCCTACCAAGGCCCTGCTGAAGAGCGCAACCGTAATGGAATATATCAAGCACGCCCAGGATTTCGGTATCCAGGCACAGGGTCAGCACGACTTTGGCGCCGTGGTAAAACGCAGCCGTGGTGTAGCCGACAAGATGAGCAAGGGCGTTCAGTTCCTGATGCGCAAGAATAAGATTGACGTGGTGATGGGCTTTGGTAAAGTAGTAGCCAAGGGCAAGGTAGAAGTTACCGCTGCCGATGGTTCCAAGCAAACCGTTGAAGGCAAGCACATCATCCTGGCCACCGGTGGCCGTGCCCGCCAGCTGCCCACCATGCCCATCGATGGCCAAAAGATCATTGGCTACCGCGAGGCCATGGTACTGCCCACCCAACCCAAGAGCATGATCGTGGTAGGCTCCGGCGCCATCGGCGTGGAGTTTTCCTACTTCTACAACAGCATGGGCACCAAGGTGACCATCGTTGAGTTCATGCCCCGCATCGTGCCTGTTGAAGATGAAGACATCTCCAAAGAACTGGAAAAGAGCTTCAAGAAGCAGGGTATCGAAATCATGACCAATGCCGAAGTAACCAAGGTGGACACTTCCGGTGCCGGCGTAAAAGCCACCGTGAAGACCGCTCAAGGTGAGGTGGTGCTGGAAGCCGACGTGCTGCTGAGCGCTGTAGGCGTACAAAGCAACCTCGAAGGCATCGGCCTCGAAGAGCTGGGTATCAAGTTCGAAAAAGGAAAGATCATCGTTGACAAGTTTTACCAAACCAACCTGCCCGGTGTATACGCCATTGGCGATGCGGTTCCCGGCCAGGCGCTGGCACACGTTGCTTCCAAAGAAGCCATCATCTGCGTGGAGAACATTGGTTACAACGAGAAGAAATACAACCATCAGCCCGAAGCACTGGATTACGGCAACGTACCCGGCTGTACCTATTGCTCACCCGAGATCGCATCAGTGGGTATGAGCGAGAAGCAGGCACGCGACCTGGGTTATGAGATCAAGGTGGGTAAATTCCCCCTAAGCGCTTCGGGTAAGGCTTCTGCTGCCGGTCACACCGAAGGTTTTGTAAAAGTGATCTTCGACGCCAAGTACGGCGAGTGGCTGGGTACCCACATGATCGGGTACAACGTTACCGAGATGATCGCTGAGAGCGTAGTTGCCCGCAAGCTGGAAACCACCTACCACGAGGTGCTCAACGCCATCCACCCCCACCCCACCATTTCCGAGAGCATCAAGGATGCCATCGAAGTGGCTTACGGTGAGGCGATTCACCTGTAACCCCCTGTCCCCCTAAAGGGGAGACTTAGGTCAAACATTTCTATTAGCACAGCGCCCCTCCTGAACAGAGGGGCGCTTTTATTTTATTCTTATCAACTAAAATTTCTGGTGGAATGAACAAGCACTCCGACCTAAGTACCCCCTTTAGTGGGACAGGGGGTACTATTGAAAAACCTTCTTCAACAACTCCGTTGTCCGCGCTGCCGGATCTTTACGGATGGATTGTTCCTCCTGCGACAGTTGCAAGAAAATACCAGCCAGGGCTTTTTCCGTAACATAGCCGGTCAGGTCCGTATTGACCTTTTCGCGGCTCACGGTATTGTATGCCGTAGTGATGGTAGTCCAATGACGCGTGGCATCTACCTTTTTCAACGACTCGCCAATCACGGGTTGAAAAGCCGAAACCAGGGATGCCGTTGTTTTATCTTTTAAAAAATTGGTGGCAGCATTATCACCACCCCGAAGAATGCCCAGCGCATCCTGGATGGTCATTCCCTTAACCGCATCCACAAAGATTTTGGAGGCACTGCCCGCAGCATCTTCAGCAGCACGGTTCATGGCCAGGATGGCAGCATCTACCTGCCGATTCATGCCCATGCTGCGCAGGGTGCTTTCCAGCTTCTTAGCCTCCGGAGGCATCAGGATTTTCAGTGCGGCATCCCGGAAAAAACCATCAGCAACCGAAAGCTTGCCAGTGGCTCTTTGCGCACCAATGGTCAACGCTTCCTTAAGGCCAGCACTCACTTCGGTAGCACTCAGGTTAGTACCGGCTTTGCCTTTCCCAAATATATTGGGCAGCTTCACCTGTGTGGCGGCACTGTCGTTTTTGCCATTCTTTCTAAATACGTTTGGGATGGTTTGGGCATGTATAGCCGAAGCGAACATGGTAGCAGCCAGCAGGGGTATCCAATGTTTTTGCATAGTAGGTATCGATGTTCCAAATTTAACCGGCCAATACCAAACAGCAGGTTAAATCCATTTAACTTGGCGCCATAACCCTTCCACCATGATCAGCATCTGGGAAAAAGAAACCTTTTTTGCACCACAAGACATCATCATCATCGGCAGCGGCTTTGTAGGCCTGTGGAGTGCATTTCAACTCAAGCGCAAGCAACCGCTCTTGCGGATTACCATCCTGGAGCGTGGCCTGATCCCGACAGGTGCCAGCACCCGCAATGCCGGCTTTGCCTGTTTTGGCAGCCTCAGCGAACTGGTACACGACGGACACCTGATGGGTACCGACAAAATGCTGGAACTGGTAGCCATGCGGTTCAAAGGATTGGAAAGAATACAGAAATTTTTTAAGGCCGAAAAGATTGACTTCGCGCTTACAGGCGGATACGAGTTATATCCACATGGTACGGACCCGGAAGAACTGCGGGCCAATATGGGTTATATCAATTCCCTGCTGGCTGATATTACCGGTAGCAAAAAGACCTTCCGCACAGCCAACGACCGCATTCCTGAGTTTGGCTTCGGGCAAACGACACAACTGGTGAAAAACAAATTTGAAGGATGCCTGCACTCAGGCAAACTGCTCCAGGCCCTGCTGTACGAGGTACAGGGAATGGGCGTACAGGTGCTCAATGGCATTTCGGTTATGGATTACAGTTATAGTGGTAATACCATACACCTGTCAACCGGGCAAGGTCTTGATTTTAGCTGTAGCCAACTATTATTATGCACCAATGCTTTTGCAAAAGAACTGCTACCCGAGGCAGATATAATGCCGGCCCGCGGCCAGGTGATCTTAACTTCTCCAATCGACAACCTGCCTTTTGAAGGCACTTTCCATTCAGAAGAAGGATATTATTATTTCCGCAACCTGGGCAACCGGGTGCTGCTTGGCGGTGCCCGCAATAGGGATTTTGAAGGCGAGCGCACCCACCAGTTCGACACCAGCAATACCATCCAGGAAGCTTTGGAAACCTACCTCGCGGATGTCATCTTACCCAACCACCAGGGCCGCTATACCATCACCGACCGGTGGAGTGGCATCATGGCCATGGGTTCTGAAAAAATGCCCATTATTGGCGAGGCGGCACCGGGTGTGTATACAGCCGTGCGCATGAGCGGGATGGGCGTGGCACTGGCACCGGTAGTGGCCCAACAGGTGGCCAAGGAAATGCTGGATTAAACTGTCTTTCCTTACATTAGAGGTGAAGCTTTTTACTACTTATCCTACCAAATAAGCTGTTATCAAACCGTTGAAACGGTTTGGCGCTTAATGATGATGCTGCTAAACCCACGGTTGAAACCGTAGGCTAAAATGGTCATCATCAAAAGCTAACTGGTATTATAACTACCCCCCTGCGCCCTCTGCTCCTCTGCGTCCTCCGCGTAAAACCAACCCTGCACGCTCCTCGGGATAGTACAGGACAATGCCCCCGCAGCAAGCAATATTTTTAAAGCTTATCTCCGCTTGCCACATGATCAATTACCGGATTGCCTTTCCCAAAATTGCCGCAGCTTCCCTCCTGCTCCTTTCTGCCTTCGCCAGTAAGGCGCAAGAAGCCTATCCAATACAACTTTCCAGCAAAACATGGCACGACCAACAATTGGAATTAAGGTATAAACCCGACGGGCAGGACTTTGTTATCACCAATGGCAACAGGCAGTTTACAAGGGCGCTTTATGGCACCCATACTGCCTTCAGGGTTGAAACCGGCGACCGCCCCGAGTTTGCCTTTTATATGCCCGGCATGGGTGGCAACCTCAAGTTCGGTATTGGGGTCGGTGGCAAAACAAAATGGCTTACCGAAGCAGATACCATCATTGCAAGATACCGCCCCGGAGCAAGGCTATACACCATCAAGGATAGATTGCTGGGAAAAGGCAGCTTGCAATTAACCATATTGGCCTTGGCCGATGCAGAAGGATGTATCATCCAAACGCATTTTACAAACCTGCATGAGCCAGCCGAGTTCTTCTGGGCATTTGGCGGCGCCACCGGTAAGAAATTTTCCAGGGACGGTGATATGGGTCCCGATCCGGAATCCAGTTTTTACCTGAAACCGGAAAACTGCAAGGACAATAAGTTTACCATCAGGGAAGGAAGTTTCCATCTTTCCTATGGTACAGGGCTGGTGTCCGGCCCCGATGGAAGGTATTTTGTTGAAGATGCAAAACAGCCTGCAAAGCCCGCCAAAGAGCAATTTCTGGAAGGGGTTTTTGCACCTGCATCGGAGCTCAAACTTTCTGATGCAAAGCACCTTGCTGCTCCCGCCAACCTGTGGCAATCCACATCTGAAAATGCCCCTGTTTTAGCTGGCAAACTAAAGGCTGCAAACAAGTCGACCCATTACTTTTCCATTTACAATCCTGCTACCCGGCAGCCCCTGTTGTATAAGGATCTTGCTTCAGTTTTCACTAGGGCCGAATTTGTACGAAAAGAACTGGCCAGCCGCATCAAGGTCAATACGCCTGATCCTTTTATCAATACCATTGGTGGTGCTCTGGCGGTGGCTTCAGATGCCATATGGGATGCGCCTACTTATATGCACGGCTCTATTGGTTGGCGCATGCGGCTACCAGGCTGGCGCGGTGCCTATACCGCCGATGTGCTGGGATGGCACGACCGGGCAAAGACCCACCTGGGCGCCTATGCACAGTCGCAGTTTACCAGCCCGCCCTCCGGCCCCATCCTGCCCGATACGGCCATGCACCTGGCACGCAGTACCGAAAAGACCGGCATCGGTATGTTCACCAGCGGCTATATCAATCGGGACCCCAACGGCGCCAACCCCAGGCCACACCACTACGATATGAACCTCGTGTTTATCGACCAACTGTTCCGGCATTTTGCCTGGACCGGCGATACAGCCTTTATGCGGCAGACCTGGCCGGTGATCAAAAGGCACCTGGACTGGGAAACCCGCAATTTTGATGTGGACAGCAATGGGCTGTACGATGCTTATGCCGCCATCTGGGCCAGCGATGCCCTGCAATACAGCGGCGGCGATGTTACCCATACATCGGCCTACAACTACCTGGGGTTTAAACAGGCAGCAAAGATTGCAACGCTGTTGGGCGAAGACCCTACTCCTTACCAACGGCAGGCAGAAAAAATATTGAAGGCCATGAACCAGGTTTTGTGGTTGCCTGAAAAGGGGCGCTTTGCCGAGTTCCAGGACCGCCTCGGCAACAGGCTGCTCCACCCGGCGCCGGGCATCTGGACCATCTACCATAGTATTGATTCGGAAGTGCCCACGCCCTTCCAGGCTTACCAGCAACTGCGTTATGTAGACAAGGAAATACCGCATATTCCCATCCGGGCAAAAGGCCTGGATGATGGCGGCTATTACACCATTGCCACCACCAGTTGGATGCCTTATATGTGGTCGCTGAACAATGTGGCCATTGCAGAGTCGATGCACCTGGCACTGGCCAACTGGCAGGCCGGCCGCACCGACGAAGCATTTAAGCTGTTTAAAAGTGAAGTACTCCAATCGATGTACCTCGGTGGCAGTCCCGGCAATATTGTACAGATATCCCGCTTTGATGCGGCCCGCGGTGAAGCTTACCGCGACTTTGCCGACCCGGTGGGCATGTTCTCGAGGGCACTTGTGGAAGGCTTGTTTGGCATTGTACCCAATGCCTTGGATAATACGCTAACCATCAGGCCCGGCATACCGGCAGCATGGAACTTTGCCTCTTTTTCCACGCCGGATATTGCTTTCGATTTTAAAAGAAGGGGCAACAGGGACCAATACACTATTCAACCGGCACTTCCTTTTGAACCATCACTGGTACTGCAGGTAAAAGCACAGAGGCAGGTGCAACAGGTTTTGGTAAATGGCCGGCCTGCCAACTGGAAGAATCTTGCCGATGCCGTAGGCAAACTTCAAATCCAGGTGCAAGCGCCCTATGCGAACAGGTACGATATCACCATTGTGTGGCAGGGTGCAAAACCAGCATCGAGCACCAAAGAGCAGACCTATGTGCAAGGCCAGGTGTTAAAACAGGCCTTCTCCGAAGCCAGGGTTTTACAGGTGTATGATCCCCAGGGAGCGCTTGGAAATACGGAGGTTAGGTCATCCGGTTTCTCAGCTGCAATCAAAGGGGCTACAGGCAATTACACCGTATTTGCCCAAATCAGCCAGGGCCAGCTTTCCTGGTGGCTGCCCATCTGTTTTATCATCAGCACGCCATGGCAATTGCTTGCAGTAAATGGCCAAGAGGAAAACAGTCCTGCTTTCCGTTTACAAAACAATATTGGTGTAGCTACAACTGCGCAAGTAAGCGTCAATACGTTCCGCACTGAAGTCCAGGTGGAAGCAGGCAAAGTTTCAGACATCATCACTGTACCGGAAGGCGCACTGTTGCCGGGTACCAATAAGGTGATCATCACCACTGCACCCGGGAAGGTGCAAACCCTGCATTGGATATACTGGAAAGGCAGGTTTTCGGGCAAACAGGAACCTGTTGATCTCGGCGCACACTTCAACGACCGGGTGAGGCAGATCTTTAAAAACAAATACCTGTCCCCAAGACCATTAGCAACCACTTTGCAACTCCCCTGGCAGGGCATTGGCGACTGGCCGCACCCGCACGAAAGTTTTGAGGTAGCTGATAGCGGCTTGCGCAAACTGGCAGGCCCAGCCGGTGAAATCCTGTTGCCGCAAGGCATCCGGTTTCGTACACCCGGGCAAGCCGGCGTCAACAATATCCTGTTTACCTCCCAATGGGACAACTACCCCAAAGAGCAAACCATTCCTCTATCTGGAAGGGCTACACATGCCTGGCTGTTGATGGCCGGCTCCACCAATCCCATGCAAAGCCAGCTGGCCAATGGCATCGTGGAAGTACACTATACAGACGGTACAAAGGACAGCCTTGTGCTGCGCAACCCGGAAACCTGGTGGCCAATCGAACAGGATTACTATACTGATGGCTTTGCCTTCCGCCTGAAGCAGGCCAGGCCCATCCGGGTGCACCTGGCTACGGGAAATGTGGTAGATGGGAAAACCTCAAAGGCACAGTACAATGGACAAAAGATTCCCGGTGGGGCGGCTACCGTGCTGGACCTGCCACTGGATGGCACCAAAATCCTGCAAAGCCTGACCCTGAAAACAGTAGCCAACGATGTGGTAATCGGCCTGATGGCAGTAACGCTAAATCGTGTGGACTGATGCTTTTATTACACCTAACAGGTTTTGGAATCCTGTTAGGTGTACCCCCAAAAACCTAAAAGGTTTTAAAAACCTTATAGGTTTGGTTTCAGCTACCCACCATCCTTCCCCTATTTTTGCCCTATGAAATCAGGATCAGCCCTGCTCGGCGCACTGGCGCTCACCATTTTTACTGCTTGTAATTCCAACAGCGACAGCAATGCCGATAGCAGCAACACCGCTGTTCCTTCCAGTTCGGTACAGAACCTCTCCTATTCTATTGCCGCCGCCTACCCGCACGATACCGCTTCTTTTACCCAGGGCCTTGATTTTTACAATGGGCACCTGTATGAAGGTACCGGCAACCTGGGCAAGTCGAAACTAATGCAGGTGGACCTGAAAAGCGGCCAGCCCGTATCGGCACAAAACCTGGCTGCAGACTTATTTGGCGAAGGCGTAACGGTGCTCAACGACACCGTGTACCAGCTTACCTGGCAAAACAAGGTGGTGCTGGCCTATACCGCCAAGGACATGAAGAAGGTGAAAGAATTTCCGATCAATACAGAAGGCTGGGGCATTGCCAACGATGGCAAGAACCTGATTGTAAGCGATGGCAGCAGCAACCTGTATTATTACGAACCATCTACCTTTAGGCTGCTGCGCACCCAAGGTGTAACCATGGACCAGATGCCCATCAACTTCCTGAACGAACTGGAATTCATCAACGGGTTTATCTATGCCAACCGCTGGCAAACACCTTATATCCTGAAGATCGATCCCAACAGCGGCATCGTGGAAGCACAACTCGATTTCTCAGAACTCGTAAGCCGGGTGCAGGCAAAAATTCCGAACCATGATACCGGCACGGAAGCAACCCTCAATGGCATTGCTTATGATGACAGCACGAAGAAAATCTACATCACAGGCAAGCTATGGCCCGAGTTGTATGAAGTGCAGTTCCAGCATTAAAGCGCTGCAAGCTTTTAGCTACAAGCTGCAAGCCATCAAGGCACCAGCGAAAGCTTAAATGATTTAGATACTTTCAATAAAATTCAAAGGCCCGCAAAGTTGATTCTTTGCGGGCCTTTGCTTTATTTCTTCTCACCATTTACGAATGGTCTTTGATACCAAACATGCACCAAGCTATTATAGAAACCGTTGAAACGGTTTGAATTTGGATCGATGCCTGCTGCTTACCCACGGTTGAAACCGTGGGCTAAAAATGCCATCTTGAAGTGACTTGTTTTCAATATTCCCGTTAGCTCCAGTACCTGCATCGTGCAATCAGCAGCCTGCAACGTGAACAAGTCATTTGACCTTTTCCATAACATAAATTAACGAACTGCACCTATCAGGTTGTGCTAGCGCAGTAAGGTTGGAACGCAAGCCTGTGATACCTGCATGCAGCCAACTGGGCTTCTTGCCATTGCGGTACTTGGAGCTAAGCAGGCTGATATAAAATGAATCGAACCACATGGGCTTTTGTGCAGCCAGCTGCAAGCCATGTTGCTGCAACAGGGTTTCAATAGCTTTTGGCGTAAAATGATACAGGTGCCTGGGTACATCATAGGCAGCCCACTGCAGGCGGTATACATCGGCATCAACCGAACGATAATTGGGTACGGCAATAAAGATGCGGCCATTGGGCTTGAGCAGTGTTTTCAATTGCTCCATGTAGGGATGCAGTTCGTGTACATGCTCCAGCACATGCCAAAGCGTAATAGCATCAAAAGAAGCAGGTGCAAACTGAGCCAATGCCTCCGGTGCCGATACTTCAAGCCCATAGAGTTTACGGGCCATGTTGCGGGCATCGCTGTCGGGCTCCACGCCGCTCACCTGCCAGCCTGCTGTTTTCATAGCATTCAGAAAGGCGCCGGTACCACAGCCTACATCCAGCATATGCCCCGTTTCTATCCCGGTTTCCCTTTTAATCAGGTCGGCCTTTTGCCCAAGGGTATATGCCCTTACCCTTTTGTATAAAGTGGTGAGTAGTCCCTTGCTTTCATCGGTATGCGAAATATAATCTTCTGCTTTATAGTAAGGACCAATGCTGGCAGCATCCGGAACGTCCTGTGTAAAACGCAGGGTGCACTGGCCGCACTGCCAGATCACAAATTCCTTTCCGCTTACCGTATAATCTTTTACGGCATGCAAAGGATTGATCTCCTTGCTGCCGCATACCGGGCAAACTGTATAGTGCACTGTTCCGTTCATAGCGGCTGAAAAATAAAAGGTTTTTAGTTTTTGGTTTTTAGTTTTTAGTTGAGGCACCCGCTAAAGTTGGTCATAAGGCATATTAGAAAATGCTACCAACCAGAAACCAAAAACTAAAAACCACAAACTATTTGTATTGCACCGGCATCTCGCTTACTGCCGGTTTCTGCCGAAGGCCGGAAGCATGCGGTGCCCAGTTATTGAGATAGAAATGATAAAGAAGAAAAAGAATGGATACAAGGGCAATGATCCAGCCGATGATGAGGAACCAGTCGCGGGGCTTGTCCTGCTGCAAGGTAGCTTCGTATTCATCGGCGGTGTAGCGCATTTCCTGCTCGCCTACCAGCACCGTATGCGTTACATTTTCGCGCAGTACCCGTTGAGCAGGTACAGCCGACAGCATGCCATCAACCGTTGTGGGCACAAACTGTACCTGGCTGCCACTCCATTCCAAAGCACCCACACCCTGCCAGGCAAGTGGGGCTTGTTGCAGCTGTTGCTGCAGGGTTGTTCCAAATTGTGACAAGGCAGCTTCAGCAGATTCGGCATTGTTGTCGAAGCCGGCTGCTAAAGCCTGCAGTTGGTGCCGCGGCACTGCTGCCTGGCGGCTGAACTGGATTGCATAGGATGGCGGAAGCAGCAATTGGTTGGCTACATCGAGGCTGGCGGGCCGGTCAATCACTTCGAAGGTGCCCACCCCCGGAATAGCCACGGTTTTATACTGAAACAGATAGTCCTGTAATTGTTGAAACACTATTTATTGCTGTTTTGAGCCAGCGAAAATACAACGCCGCCCAGAAAGTTGAGGCCATAAACCGGATATTGGTTCCAACGCTGGTATTGTTTGTTGAAGATATTATTGAATTGTGCCCATACTTTGATGTTTTTGGCCACGCCAAACTCCATACCGGCACTCAGGTCAACGGCGCCCTTCTGGGTGCGGTCGTCGCCACCCTTGGTCAGGTAGCGGGCACCATCAAACGCAAACAGGTCGCTGGTAACATACAGATCTTTCATCACCTGTATGCGCAGGCGGCTGGTGAACTCAAGTGGAAGCAAACCAAAAGCTTTATCATGCTCTTCCAGTTTGGAAAATCGGTTGATGCGCAAAGAGGAATTAAAAGAAACACGCTCGCCATAGGTATAACCCATCTCACCGCTGATATAGGTATTGTTCAGAGATGATTCGTTGGTAACGCGGAACGACTTACCCGAAGCGGTATCGTTTACAAAAAGCGGCTGGTTGTGCAGCTTCGCCGAACCGATGCAAACGCCATAGGTAAAATGACTGCCGATGGAGCCTTTTGCACCGGCATAAGCATCGGTGATGCGGGTATTATACACACTATCAGGTGCCCAGATCCAGGGGTTGAAACCAGCCAGGTACTGGTAGCCCGAATTGCGGTAGCTGCCGATCCAGCCGGCCTGTACGGCTACCGTTTTTTGGGCCGTTCCAAATTCAGCATGGATATTGGGCAGCAGGTGGAAGCTGCCATTATCCCAGCTGGGTTTTACACCGGCATTGATCACCACGCCATTTTTCTGAAAAATCAATGAGGGTGCCAGCAGGAAATAGTTGTTGGCAATGGCATCCCTGTTCTCGGGCTTATACCTGCCCAGGCTGGCTTCAAGCGCCACTTTTGCGGAGAACTGTTCGGTGAAAATCTTACTTACCGGCACATGCAGCCAGGTATTGCTTTCGGTATTGCTCAAGCCATCGCTGAACACATCCACTTTCAACTCTGGAGCATACAGCAGGCCCCATGCGGTAGGCGACAGGTTGCGATAGGCAATACGGCCGCGAACGGTGCGGTACTGCACTTTAATGGAATCTTCCGGGAACTTCAGGGTATCGGGCTGGAAGCCGTATTTATTGTAGCGCTCCAGCACGGTACCCAGGCGGCCGCTCCATTCACCATTACTGCTGTTCTGGAAAAAACCGGCCACATCAAAATCGGTATAGCCAAACTTCTGGTACGGGATCTTCCCTTTGGAAGAAACATGCTTGCCGTAAAAGTTGACGCCATTTGTTTTACCGTCACCCAGCGAGATGCCCGCCTGCAGGAAAGGCGTACTCAGGTTGCCAAAGCCAGCCTTGATATAATTGGCCATGGCAAAACGGCCGCCGGTATCCACCGTCAGCGCCATGGGTTTGAGCGAACCGGGCAGGAAAGCCAGGTTCAGGTTCTGATTGGGAATGGCATAATTCAAACGTGGCCGGCTGGTATCGGCAACAGGCGGCGCTGCGTTGAACTTGATCTTGGCGGCCTCTTTCAGCTCCGGCTTAAAAGTGGACGTTACATTCACTTCCCGCTTTTTGGTGCTGTCTTGTGCAGCCGCACCAACTGTCAGCAAAAGGGCTCCGGCGATTAAAAAGTTCTTGTTCATTTGGGAAACTATTTGGCAAAACCACGAAGACGCAAAGCGACAAAGAAGCACAAAGGCATACAATCATTCTGTTGATCAATTCAGTTCTCCTTCGTATATCCCTTCTGTCTTTGTGTCTTCGTGGTTCAAAAAATCTCGGTTAAAAATCAGTTGGTGGCTACTTTACTGCCCTGTGCTTCTTCGGCGGTTACCTTGGCCAGTTTGTCCTGGGCTTCAGCCTTTAGTTCTGCATTCAGGCTATTATCTACAATGCTCTGGAAGGTGGCCTTAGCATTGAAATAATCCTTTTGCTTCCAGTAAATATCACCCAACAGGATATAAGAGCGGGTAACCCAAAACTCGTAAGAACCCGCTTTGTTGATCACTTCAAAAGCGGCCTTCTCTGCGTCTTCCAGCCTGTTGATACCGAAATAGCTGTTGGCGATTTCGTAGCGGGCTTCTGCACCTAATGCGGCCTTGTTCAGCGACACCACGGTTTTGAAGTTGGCAATGGCTTCATCAATGGTTCCTTTCACCTGTGCGGCTTTACCAATGGCCATGGCCGCCAGGGCTTTGTCTTCGGCAGAAGCGCTTTTTTGCGCCAGCAGTTCTTTGGCATTTTCTACAGCTTCGTTCCATTTCTTTTGCAGGAACTGGCTGCGCAACAGCCCGCGCATGGCTTCCAGCCTGCCTTCCTGTGTGGCAGTGATGCCTTTCAACTGCGTATAAAAACGCTCGGCCTGCGGATAGTCTTTGAGCTCAAAAAAAGCAATGCGTGCAGCCTGCAACACCGCACGGTCGGCGAAGATATTGGGTGCCCTTTCGGCAACATAGCTGTAAGCTGTAAGCGCATTTTTCCAATCCTTGCGGGTGCCAAATATTTCGGCACGGTAATACTGCGCGTTGGTAGTGTAGGCGCCACTGGCAAATCGCTGGAGGTAGTTGTCCAGTGCCTGCAGTGCGAGGTCTGCATTGCCGCCTTCATATTTCAGTTCGGCGGCAGCAAAGGTGAGCGAGTCTTCTGCACTTACCGATAGCGGCTTGCCAGCTTCGCGCATCACTGTAGCATATTCATCGGGGCGGCCCGTTTCCACGTATACCGCTTTCAGGTTGTCCAATGCGGTTTCCGCCTCGGGCGAGTTGGGGTAATCGCTGATCACCCTGCGGTAGTTGGCAATCGCATCGTTGTTGTTATTGAGGTTGTATTGTGCAATACCCTGTTTCAGGTAAGCCTGTGGCTTCAGGCTGCTGTTACCGCCTGCCTTGGCTACCGTTTGCAGGTAGGGAATGGCTTCGCGGTACTGCTCTTCTGCCAAATAGGTATTGGCTATTTCCATGGTGGCATCCATCACCAGCGGTGAGGCAGGAAACTTGCGCACCAGGGTATTCAGGTTGCTGATCTTTTCATTGCTGCTGTTGATACCCGAGATCATCGCCTTTTGGTAGGTAGCATAATCTTCCTGCGGCCACGAGTACCGGATCACATTATCGTACATGCCGCGTGCCTGGCTGTAATTGCGGTTCATGTAATAGGCATCCGCCGTACGCACATAGGCGTCCTGTGTTACCGGGTCGGAGTTGAGCGATACATTCTTTGCCAAAGGCTCAAAAAAGGTTTGCGCTACCGGGTAGTTCTGTTTGCGGTAGTAGGCGTATCCCAAGTTGTATTTGGCATTGTTGGGATTTACCTCACCATTTACCGGTGCACCGCCCTGCAGGTAGGCATTGTAAAACCGGATGGCATCATCCAGCCTGTCGGAGCGGAAAGCCAGCTCGCCTTTCCAGAAGTTTATAAAGGGCAACACGGCTGCATTGTTGGCATCTTTAAAGGCTTTGTCCAGCAGCTCCTCTGCCTGCACCAGCTGACCATCGTT
This sequence comes from Cnuella takakiae, assembly GCF_001953305.1. Classification (GTDB taxonomy): domain Bacteria; phylum Bacteroidota; class Bacteroidia; order Chitinophagales; family Chitinophagaceae; genus Flavisolibacter; species Flavisolibacter takakiae. Next base: position 2,491,858 of record NZ_MTFE01000010.1, on the reverse strand, counting down.
AATCAGTTCGGTGGCGCGGCCGTACAGGATACGGGGATACAGCCTGCGGGCATTCTGCGAAGGATATTTCATGCCTTCGATCAGCGCCAGGGCCTGGCGGTAGTTGCTGGTATTGGTGAGTGCCCCCACCAGCAGGTCGGTGGCCTCCTCGCGGTAGTCGGAAGCAGGATAATCGGTAATGAAAGCTTCCAGGCTGCGCAGGGCTTCGTCCTGGTAACCCAGCTCGTAAGAGAGCTTGGCGTAGTTGAACCGGGATATCTCCCTTTGCTGGGCATCACCGTTGTTGGCCGAACCAAACAGGAAGGCACTGCGGGCATTGGCCTTCTGCCCTGTTTTCAGGTAGGCATCACCCAACAGGTACATGGCATGGAGTGAAAGCGAATCTTCCTTACCACTCAGTTGCTTGAAACCGTCGATGGCCTTGGGATATTGTGCTGTTTGATAATAGGCATAAGAAAGCTCGTACAGGTCTTCGCGGCGAACCTTTTTGCTGCGGGTAACATAATCCTGCAGGTAAGGCGTTGCCTGTGCATATTGCTTTTTCTCAAACAGTGCATGACCTAGCAATTGCTTCAATTCCAGGTCGTAGAACTGTGCCTTGCCCTCTTTTAATTTACGCTGGGCATAATCGAGCGCTTCATCCTTGCGGCCCTGCACATAATAGATCTGTGCGATATAATAAGGCACCACCGACTCGTAGGCAGGATTGTTTTCCACTACACGAAAACTTTCCAAGGCATCGGCATATTGCCTGTCGCGGAAGGCGATAAAACCATAATAATAATTCGCGTCCACATAGTTGGGATCCTCCTTCACCTGGCGGATGCTGTTGAGCAGGGGTTTGGCTTTGTCGAACTGCTGTAGGGTGAAGTAGCCATAGCCCTGGTGAAACTTGGCATCGGCTATTTCGCGGTTGCTCAGGTTGTCGATACCGCCTGCTTCATAGTAAGGCAGGGCGGTTGCGAACTGCTGTTTGCGGAAATAGTATTCAGCCAAGTGAAAATTGAGTTGCTGCACCCTCGCATTGTTGCGGGTGGCGCCAATGTATTGCTGCGCCAGGCTTTCAGCGGCTGGTTCGTTTTGCTTCAGCGCACACACCAGGGTGTAATAATCTACCTCCTGCGCCTGCACGGGGTGTTCGGCACGGGTGGCTTCGCCCTGCTGTTGCTGCAGTTCTTTGAGTATGGGGTAGGCCAGCACGTATTGCTCTTTCTGCATCAGCTCCTTGGCCAGCAGAAAACGTGCTTGCGGGTCTCTATGGGTAAAAGTTTGCTGTGCCTGAGATACGGAAAACAGCAAGCTTAGTGTTATAGGCAAATAATATCGCTTCATATAATCCTTTAGCCGTTGCGGGTAAAACGACTCAAATATTGGTATTATTATAAGGCGGGCCAAAACAAGCCAAAGCGTTTTAACAAGTTGGTGGCAGATGAACTTGTTGCAAAGCAAGCTGTTCTTTGTGATTACAAGCAGAAATGCCAGCGTGCAACGTTTGGGCAAAATTGTTGAAAACTACTCCCTGCTGCTTGCTGCCAATGGGTTAGGTTCTGTGGGTGGATTTATCCATTCCTAAATGCCGCCGGCGCACCATCCAATGCACTTTCAACCGGAACTTTCCCTATCATTGCCCCTCCAAATCACATACTATGAAAAAACTATTCAGCACCCGTGTTTCTGATGGCGCATTTTCCTTTGCCATGCTGGTATTGCGGCTGGGTGTAGGCTTTTTGATGTTGGTAAACCATGGCCTCGACAAACTGATGCACTTTGCCGAGAAGTCGGGCCGCTTTGCCGATCCCTTTGGTGTAGGCTCCACCACATCCCTTTCGATGGTGGTCTTTGCCGAATTCTTTTGTTCCGTATTTATCATCCTCGGACTCTTTACCCGCCTGGCGGTACTTCCCCTGATTATAGCCATGGGCATTGCGCTTTTCTATGCACACAAAGGACAGTTGTTTGGCGAAGGCGAAATGGCAGCATTATATCTTTCCGCATATATCGCTATCCTTTTTGCCGGGCCGGGAAGTGCGAGTTTGGATAAGTTTATTGGGAAGTAAAACCCCCTGTCCCCCTAAAAGGGGGAACTTAGGCCGGAATGCTTCAGGGCAAATCGAATTACGTTTAATCGAAGATGGATAAACAATAGCGCCCCTTTCATTCGGAGGGGCGCTATTGTTGGTAGTTAAGTTTGACCTAAGTTCCCCCTTCTGGGGGACAGGGGGTGGGATGGGGTGAACGCTAGGCTTTAAACCCTGTACGTATCCGCCCGCCAATTCTTAATCTGCTGCTTAATTTCTTTATTGGAAAGATTTCGTTCGGCAGCTTCCTGCGCCAATACTGGCAACTCTTCATCGGAAGCAAAACGCAGGGCAATGATCTGGCTGGTGCTTAAACGCGAATCGAAGCGCCTGCCGGTGAGTTGAAAATAACGCAGGCTCTCTTCGGCTCGGATGGCCCGGTCCTGTGCTTTAAGCGCAAAAAGCCGGGAATGTGCATAAAGGCTAAACAGTATCAGGGATGCAAGTGCAATTAGCGAAGCTTCATACAAGTTATCGGCAGATGTGGTGAACAGGTTGCGTATAGCGCCAAACACCAGGGCCCCAAGCGGTAAGCCGGTGAGCAAATGAAAACTGGGTACAATCTGGCGGTGGTTTTTAAAATTTTGTGCTGCCATGTTTTGCTGTTTGTTTGATTGAGTGGATGCAGACAACTGCTACACGTTTTGAAATGATTTAAAAAACTTATTTGAGTTCATCCAGCACTTTGTACATCTTTTGCACCAGTGCCGAAGAAGTACCATTATAATTGTTTACCAAAAATGAAAAAGCATAGGTGATACCGGCTTTGCTGGTATGATATCCGGTAAAACCTTTAACGCCACCAATAGTACCGCTTTTCATCTTCATCCCATTGTAAGTAGGCAAGGATTGGTATAAACCCTGGTACCAGGGTTGTTTCTTGGCATAAAGCAATACCGTTGTTTGCGCCTTTGTTGTTACCCTGTTTTGGGGCGAAAGCCCGGAACCATCCTGGATATTCAACTCTGTTTCGGCAATGCCTTTTGTTTTCCAGAATTGCTTTATCAGGTCAATACCAGCTTCTGTGGCTGCAGGTTTGCCGCCTTGTTGCGCCATCGTTTTCACCAGTGCCTCCGCATACAGGTTGATGCTTTTTTGGTTCAACCAGTAAACAATGCTATCCATTGAAGGCGAAACTTCCGTATGCAGGATGCCTGCTTGTGTGCCCTTTTCTTCCAGGAGCAAAGCAGGCGCATCCGGCGAAACGGAAGCACCCAGTTCGGCCTTCAGGGATTCGGCAAATTGGTGTACCGGGTTGGGCATGGCACCTGAAACTTTAAAGCGCTGCTCGCCTGCAGGTATGGTCCCCCTGATCACGCCTTCGCGGCTGAGCACCGGCAGGTAAATCAGGGTTTGATCGCCGCTCCCCTTTTCGGCTGCGCTTACCCGTGAGTTGATGGTGAGGTCATACAACTTGGGCTCGCTGCCTACAATGGTGGCCGGTGTGCCGATGGCATTGCCCGAACGCAGGAATAGATCATACTGGTTCTCGCGCCAGTTGAGGGGAAAAGCACCGGCACCAAAATAATTGCCTACATCTTCCCATATCCACCCGTTGGGAATGGCTTCTTCGCCCCATCCTTTATTATAAATGAGCAAGGGTCCTAATTTTCCCGTACCGGTTTTACCCACTGCAGCTGCCAATCTTTTCAGCACGGCGCCTTCACTGTTGTTTGGCCAACGCCAGCTGCCCAAAGTAGGATCGCCCGAAGGCAGGATAAAGAGTTGCGCTGATCCGCCATTTGTCAACAGTCCGAAATGAGTCTGGTACCTGAAGTCCCGTCCCAACAGGGAATAGGCCGTAACACTGGTCAGGACCTTCTGGGTGGAAGCCGGTGCCAGCCCGAACTGTTCGTTGCGGGCAAAAACCATCGCTCCGCTGGCAGCATCGGCTACATACAGTGAAGCCATGGCCTGCTTCAACTGTGCATCGGAAAGGAACTGGTTGAACGCTGTTGCCAACCGCTCCGAAACATTTTGCCCGAAGCTTGTTATAACACACAACAGGCACAAACACAACACAAAAATTCTTTTCATACGCATTAGGTACATTGCGCTAAAATTAGCCATACTGCAAACAACAACCCATGAAAGAAGTATTTGCATCCATTATAACCATTGGCGATGAACTGTTGATCGGCCAGACCATCGATACCAACAGCGCCTACATCGCACAGGAACTGAACAAGATTGGCATCTGGGTAAAACGCAGGGTAGCCATTGGCGATGGCAGGCAGGAAATACTGGATTCACTGGCTGCCGAAAGCAGGCAGGCACAGGTGGTCATCATCACCGGCGGGCTTGGTCCAACGGCAGATGATATCACCAAACCTACGCTGTGCGATTATTTTGGCGGTACGATGATCGTGGATGCGGGTGCTTTGCAAAACGTGGTGCAGATTTTCGAAAGACTCGGGCGGCCCATGTTCGACCGCAACCGCAAACAGGCCGAAGTGCCGGATACCTGTGTAGTGCTGCCCAACCTGCGTGGCACGGCACCGGGTATGTGGTTTGAAAAAGAAGGAACCGTTTATATATCGCTTCCGGGTGTGCCCCACGAAATGATCGGGTTGATGCAGAGCAGTGTTTTGCCGAAACTCAAAACAACATTTGAACTGCCCGTGATTCTTCATCGCTCGCTGTTAACGGCAGGCAAAGGCGAAAGCGAGGTGGCAGAAATCCTGTTACAATTTGAAGCACAGTTACCCAACAATGTCAAGCTTGCGTACCTGCCTTCCTATGGCATGGTAAAACTCCGGCTGACAGCAAAAGGAAGTACCGAAACGGAAGTAGCGCCTGTATTGGAACAGCAGTTCAGCGCGCTGCAACAACTGGTGCAGCAGTGGCTGGTTGTAGCCGAAGATATCCCGCTGCAGGAAGCGGTGCTCAACCTGCTGAAAGAAAAAGGCAAAACAGTTGCTACAGCAGAAAGCTGCACCGGAGGTTACCTGGCGCACCTCATCACGGCAATTCCGGGCTCTTCGGCAGTATACCAGGGCAGCGTGATCAGCTATGCCAATTCGGTGAAAGAAGGTTTGCTGGGTGTACCTGCCGAAACGCTGGCAACGGTTGGCGCGGTAAGTGAAGCAACCGTAACCCAGATGGCCCGGGGTGTGCAGCAGCAGGTAGGAACTGATTATGCCATTGCCACTTCAGGTATCATGGGCCCGGACGGCGGCACAGCCGACAAGCCCGTTGGTACCGTTTGGATAGCCGTAGCCAACCGCCAGGAAGTGCGCACCCGCAAATTCCAGTTCCGGTTCGACCGCAAACGCAACATTGAATTAACCGCAGTCAATGCATTGAACATGCTGCGGCAGTTGGTGGTGGAAACCGCCTAAGTTCAAACCTTCAAGGTTTTGCGGCCTCTCGCTTTTGTGCAAAACCTATAAGGTCTTAAAGACCTTATAGGTTTATTTTTTAAACAGCATTCAAGAAAACCTGTTGCTTTTTTGAAAGCTATCAGGGTTTGCCCGGCCAAATCCATCTATTACGTAAGGCAGGGAGGATATAACCCCCATTGCTTATTTTTGCCCCGCTATATTTTGAGGAACAGCGTCATTGCCTTTGCTGGCAATGACTTTACCCGTTAACGATTGCTTACTTATAAACAACACAGATTATGGCACTAGTAGACCTGGTGATGCCGAAGATGGGCGAAAGCATAATGGAAGCCACCATTCTGAAATGGCACAAGTCGCCCGGCGATGCAGTCCGGATGGATGAAACCGTGCTGGACATTGCTACCGACAAGGTAGACAGCGAAGTGCCCTCCACCGCTGAAGGCGTTATTGAAGAATTATTGTTCCAGGTAAATGATGTAGTGCCCATTGGCAGTATCATTGCCCGGGTACGTACCGGTGCCGCCGAACCCGTTCGGGCCACGGCACCTGCGCCAGCACCTGTACAAGCACAGCCCGATGAAGATGAACTGGCAGGTGTGGAAGTACCTTATGTACCCATGCATGGTTCCGTGCCTCCCCCTGCTTCCGCAGCCGGCACCAACCGTTTTTATTCGCCCCTGGTGCTCAACATCGCAGCACAGGAAGGCGTGCCCATGAGCGAACTGGAGCGCATTCCCGGTACGGGCAATGAAGGCCGTGTAACGAAGAAAGATATACTGCAATACGTGCACAACCGAAAAGGCGGCACAGCACCTGCACAGCAGGCCGCTCCTGTTGCACAGGCAGCCCCTGCGCCGCAGCCGGCCCCCAAGCCACAGCCTGCACCCCAACCTGTGGCTCAACCCGCGGTGGTAATGGAGCAGCCCAAAGCACAACCCGAAACTGGGGTGCAAAAAGCAGCCAGCTACAGCGGTAATGTAGAGATCATCGAAATGGACCGGATGCGCCGCCTTATTGCCGATCACATGGTACGCAGCAAATCCACCAGCCCCCATGTCACTTCTTTTACCGAAGCCGATGTTACCAACCTGGTACAGTGGCGCGACCGTGTGAAAAATGATTTCGAGCGTCGCGAAGGCACCAAGATCACCTTCACGCCGCTGTTTATCGAGGCCATTGTTCGTTGCATTAAAAAGTTTCCCCTGATCAACTCTTCACTCGATGGTAATAATATAGTTGTGAAGAAGGACATCAATATCGGCATGGCCACTGCCCTGCCCACCGGCAACCTCATTGTGCCTGTTATCCGCAATGCCGACCAGCTGAACCTGACTGGATTAGCAAAACAGGTAAATGGTCTTGCCGAGGCGGCACGCAACAATAAGCTGAAGCCCGAAGACATCGCCGACGGCACGTTTACCATGACCAATGTGGGCACATTCGGTTCGCTGATGGGAACGCCCATCATCAACCAGCCGCAGGTAGCCATTGTGGCTGTTGGCGCCATCAAAAAACGCCCCGTGGTCATTGAAACACCCCATGGCGACGCCATTGCCATCCGCCACATGATGTACCTGAGCATGAGCTACGACCACCGCATAGTGGACGGTAGCCTGGGTGCCACCTTCCTGACCGCCGTCGGCAAGGAGTTGGAAAACTTCAATCCTGCAAGGGAATGGTAGGATAGTTATAAGTTTTTAGTTTTTAGTTTTTAGTTCAAAGTCAGTGCACCTAAATAACAAAAGCCCGGAGTGATCCGGGCTTTTGTATGGGTATGATTTATTGTTGGTGAGTTTATTGGTGCATCATTCGTTCGAATAATGAAAGGAAACTATATGTCGTTAGACTCTGTCATGCCGAACTTGTTTCGGCATCCCCGCTGAAATCGGAGTTTACAATAGTAGAGGGAGATGCCGAAACAAGTTCGGCATGACAGCTAACCGCGGGTTCAGGTTTTCCTTCTCGCCTTAAACGTTTTACCAAACACCAAACACCTACCTTCCGTACCGCTCCTTCACCAACTCCGTCTTTTTCCCCCGCACTTTCACGAGGAACAAATCACCATATTGGTTATCGGGCAGGTCCTGCAAAAGGCTTTTACCCGTGAGGGTATTCACCATGTCATCCACGGTATTGGAATGGCCAACTACCAGTACCGGTGCACCCTTGTGCCGTACCAAGTTCTTGATAAAAATCGGGTCCTGCGGATTGTACAACTGTATGGCCACACCTGTGGCGGCACTCAGCGGCCTTACAGTACCCGTGGTGCGGTTGGTAGGTGTGGAATAAATAGTACCGATGCCCTTGTCTTTGAGCTGATCGCGGAGCGCCACCGCACGCTCCTGCCCTGCAGCAGATAATGGCACATCAGTTGTCATCATATCGTTGGCTGGGGCAGCTTCCTTTTCGGCATGGCGCACCACGTAAAAAGAGGTGGTTTTACAGGAAGCAAACAATACCGCAAGCGCTAACACAGTTCTTACCATAAAACGAATTTGCAGCAAGGTAAGGAAGAATGATGCCAGAATAGTCCCCGCAGATTTTTAGTAAATTAGGAATCAAACATTGGCACTATGAAACAATTATCGGAAACCTGGTTTGCAGAAGGCTTTATCGACTTCGAATTAAAAAAATATACCCTGCTGGCTTACCTGCAGCAGGTGTCGGCATGTTTCAATGAAAACAAATTATACCCGCAACTCAGCGATCTTATTTTTCATTACAACAACCTGATTGCTTTCCGGGAAAACAAACGCTTTTTGCAGGAGCAGTTTCCCAAAAAAGCCACCGGTGTGCAACTGGAACGACTGGAACTGCTGTACGAACAAATGATCCAGGACAATGAAGTGATGCAGCAACTGGAAGACATCATCCATTTTTCGGAAGGCAGGATGAAGTCTACCATCACCAGCGGCACGGAGTTGTATGAATTTGTAGAAGAAAAAATTATCATCACGCCCATCGGCCTGGTGCCGTTGGACATACAGGAAGGTTACTTCTTTTTAAGTGCCGGCAACAGCCAGCGTACAAGGGTGTACCACTATCGGCTTTCAATATTTGAAAAACACGATGAGCGTTACCGGGCCATGCGCACGGCATTTATCCAGGACGAAACCCGCAGTTTGTCGAGCACCTACGAAAGCATCAAGCAGCAGTTGATCCGCTATCACAGCACCTTGCCCAACCCTGCCGTGTACAGCATCGAAACCGAATATAGTTTTCCCCTGGAAGAAACATTGCTGCCGGTTGCCAAGCGGAGTTTGGTAAAGTATATTTCAACGGCTGCGTAGAAACGGTTTGAGGTTTTTGGTTTTTAGTTTTTAGTTTCTTGTTGCAAGTTTGTAGCAGATCATTTTACAGAAAAAGAAACAGGCCTGTTACAATTGCAACAGGCCTGTTTCTTTTTGGATAACCAAAAACCAAAAACCAAAAACTAAAATCCTAACACTACAACAACCCCCACTCCTTTCCTTTCTCTACCGCAGGCACACCATCGGTGATCCACTTAGTGGGTTGGGCGCCTTTCAGCATCCAGTCGAAATATTGTTGCTGGCGCATTTGGATATCCTTACGGTTCTTGCGCTCCACCAGGTTGTGGGCCTCTCCATTGTAGTTGAGCAGCCATACGGGTTTGTTGAGGCGGCGCATGGCGGTAAAGAGCTCAATACCCTGGTACCAGGGCACGGCACCATCGGCGTCGTTGCTCATAATTACCAGTGGCGTTTTGATTTTGGGCAACTGGAACAGGGGCGAGTTCTGGAGGTAGAGATCGGGGCGCTCCCAAAGGGTATACCCAATACGGCTTTGGCCTTTCTCGTACTGGAACTGGCGGTTTACACCACTCTCCCAACGGATACCACCGTAAGCCGATGTCATGTTGGCAACCGGCGCACCCGCCCATGCAGCTTTAAACATATTGGTTTGTACCAACAGGGCCAGCACCTGGTAGCCACCCCAGCTTTGCCCCTGAACCGCAAGGTTCTTTTTGTCCACCCACTTGTTGCGGGCCAGATGCTGTACGCCGCTCACGATGTAGTTGTAAGCATCCTTTGCCGGCTGTCCTTTTGTATAGCTGATATCGGGTGCAAACACCAGGTAGCCACGGCTTACATAAAAAGAAATATTGAGGCGGCTGGGCGTGGGTGCGGGCGCATTGTAGCTATACAAACCATCAGACAGCTTTTCGTAGAAATAAGCAATCATGGGGTATTGCTTGGTGCTGTCGAAATCTTCGGGTTTGTACAGGATGCCTTCCGTTTGTTTGCCATCAAAGGTTTTCCAACGCACCAGTTCGGCTGTGCCCCAGTTGTATTGAGCCTGTTGCGGGTTGGTGGCCGACAGGCGCTGCTCGTTTGCCAAGTTTTCGCTTACAAACAAGTTGGGCGCATGGGTAAAGCTTTCCTTGGTATAAGCCCACACTGCGGCATCCTTAGCTTTGATGGGCGATCCCAAACTGAATGGCTGCAGGAAATCGCTGCCGGTCAGCTGTCCACCCTGGAACAGGCGCAAACCTTTCTTCTTGGTTTTGTTGTCAAAAGCGCTGAACACAAGCGGCTCGTCAAAAGAGATAAACCTGTTGGTGGTATCTGTGCGCTCAAAACGGTAGGTGATTGCCTGCTTGCGACCCGATGCAGTCCCAAACAAATTTTTGGCAGGCAAGTTTCCACTGGGATCCAAACGCCATACATCATAGCGGTCATATACATACGCAAAGCTGTCAGCCTTGTGCCAGCCCATTACACCATAAGGACCGGGCTCGATGGGCGTGTCGTGTTCTTCATCAAAAAGCGGGTGCGGAATACCTTTCGATACCTGGCGGGTGGCAGTACCATCCCAGCAGAAATACTGGCGTTTGGCAGCATCGTACCAGAGCATGTACTTACCCGTGGTGGAAGCATAAGTTTGTCCGTCGAGTTTAGTAGCAAGCAGGATCTTCTTGCCGGTTGTGGGTTCAATGGCATACAGGTCTTTGAGGGTGCGGCCGCTCCATTGTGCCTGCACCCTGCGTCCGGTGTCCGTAGCCACAAAGAAATAGCGGCCATCACCATCCCCTGTTTGCAGTACCACCGGAAAGTTCTTGTCCGCCAGTTGCAGCATCTTTTGCGCAGCAATATCAAATAAAGCAGTATAGTTCCGCTTCAGGTCTTGCTGCAACGTAAACAGTTGTTGCGATTGCAGGTAATCGTCGTTATAATGCCAGATGTCCAGCTTTACCTGGTCGATCTCGGCCAGCGATGTGTCTTTGGGAGCAGCAATGGGCGCCGTACCAAAAAACAGGCGGTTGCCGCTTTTGCTGAAGGTGATATTGCTATGTTCGCTCACCCGCCACTGTTGCGGCAGGCCCGGTGTGTTGTTGAACACAATGCGGCGGGCACTGTCCATGCCTTGCTGGTAGAGGTACACACCATAAAACTTTTGCAAGGCCTTGGTGCTGCTGTCGCGTTCGGCAACAAAGGCAGCTTTGGCGCCGTCTTCGCTTAATGCCAACCCACGGAAATCATTACCACCCTTTAAGATGGTATCCAACTTATCCTTGGCCAAATCGTACAACACTATGGCGTTTGCAATTGCTGAATCCTTCGCTGCCTTCAGCGCCTTCATCAGTAGGCGGTTACCTTTTTTATCAAATACATAATCGCCGATATTGGCAAAGGTGTGCTCCTTGCCTGTGGCCAGGTTGCGCAGCACCAGGTCGGTACCGGTGTTGGCGCCGGCGGCACCATCAGCAGGGTCTTCTGCATCCATCCCATCGGCGCTGCCGCCCTTTACCTGCTTTATCTGTACCACCAGTTGCATCAGCGAATCCACCTTTTTCTGCAGGCTATCCACTGTTTTTTGCGTAGCGGTATTTACCGAAGCCCTGGTGGGCACCTGCGCTTTGTGGTAAGCCAGCCACTGCCCCGATTGCTGGGGTATTTTGTAGGAAGCGATGCCCGCTTTTTTCACCAGGCTATCGGTTCCAAGGGCCAGCACCGCCAGCGAATCCTTGGGCATTTCTTCCGACTTTTTCTTTTTGATGCGTGCCGCACGGGTATCGGCATAAAAAGGCTTGATGCGGCAAACCAGGTAGCGGCTGTCGGCGCTGATCAAAGCGGAATAGCCGCGTGGAATCGTCCGGACGATACGCTTGTCGGCAATGCTTTGCACGTACAGGGTGCCATCTCCCTCCTGCGGGTTGACGGCATAGGCCACCCATTTGCCATCGGCGGAAAGGTGGCGTTCTCCAATACTTTGCCAGCCATCATATATGGTGTGATCGAGCGGCTTCTTTTGAGCGTGCATTGTTGTTGCACCCACGAGGGCCAACAGACAAAAAATTTTTCTCATGTGCAGAAAAGTGAGGCAGTAAATATAAGCCAGGATGGAGTTAAAAGGCGGAAGTTCAAAGTTGGAAGTACGAAGTTGGAAGTGCAAAGTAGGAAGTACGAAGTATAAAGTACGAAGTCATAAAGCGGCAGCGTTTTGACGTACACAAGCCATAGGTCTCTGGGAAGGAAGGGCGGGGTTCACCAAGTGACGTTGTGATTTCAAGCGTTTATACCAATAACAGTACACTTACATTCGAAGCATACAGTTTGAACCATCATCCGTGCCTCTTCAACCATGATGATGTTCGGAGCCACTGAGCCCGTAGGGCTCGAATCTGAATAGCCGCCAGTACAACCGGCGGTAAAGAGAAACAGGTAATGTTTTTAGAACATCCAACCCCGTAGGGGTTGAACCTCTATGGCTGTTCAACCCCTACGGGGTTGGGCGTAAAGGGATATTGAGGACTATTGATTCCGCCGGTTACACCGGCGGCTATTCAGATTAAAGCCCTACGGGCTTTGATAATTTCCGCTGAGGCCTGCTACGTACATACATACATACATACATTTACATACATACATACATTCATACCTACTTCCTTATTTGCTTACTTACTTACATGCTTATTTACTTACTAACTACGCTTTGGCCGCAGAAGCATCACCATATGCAACACCACCGCCAGTGCGATGAGTAAAAAACCGAGGTAAAACCAGTTGCTCAGGTACTTGTTTTCCTGGTATAAAAAGAAGGCGAGCGCAATACCATACAGCGGCTCAAGGGTGAGCGTAAGGTTCATGGTAAATGCCGAAATATGCTTGAGCGAACGTATGTATAAAAAGAAGGTAAGGATGGTACACAGCCAGCTGAGTACCGCCAGCCAAACCCAATCGAAAGCAGTGGGCCACTGCCAGCCATTGGGTGCCAGTTGCAGCAAAAGCGGCAACAAAAGCGTTAGCCCTGTAAAACCACCCGTGAACTGGTATAGGGTGATCTGCTGTGGTGTGTACTGGTTGATGTATTTTTTATTGAGCACCGACACCAGCACCGTGAGCAGGGCTGAAACCAATCCTACAATGATGCCCCAGGAAAACTGGAGGTGCGAGTTGTAAATAACCAGGATGCCGGCAAGGGCAAAAAATCCAAGGAAGATTTCCCGTGTTTGAAATTTTTGTTTCAGCAAAAGGGGCTCTATAAGCGAAGACAGCAAGGCGGAAGTGGACAAACAAGTAAGAGCAATGGTAACATTGGCCAGTTTGATGCTGCCATAAAAAGTAACCCAATGCAGGGCCTGCACCAACCCGATGCCACCAATAAGCAAAACAGAGCGCGCCGGTATGCGGCTGATCTTATTTTGAACGGCAAACAACACCCACAACGATACCAGCGTAATAAGCAAACGGTACCACACCAGCAGGGTGGCATCCAAACTTATGGCCCTGCCCAACACGCCCGTAAAACCCCACAAAAACACTGCGGCATGCAGTTGCAACAAGGCCTTTTTCATGGCGCGAAATTCGGAGATAATTGATTTCGGATGTGGGATTTCGGATTTCGGCAGCGGGTAGAGCTTTGCACTTGTATTCAAAACGGGTGTCTTTAAAGCGTAAATACTGCTTGGGGTTTATCCAAAGCAAGAGGGCTCTAAAGACAAAGCCCAAGGCGGCACCTAACTAGAACTGAGTAAAAAAGCCCCTTGTGGCAGGCCAATTAAGCTAAGGAAAATCACCCTTTAAGGATAGCCCTGATTAAATACAAAAACTATTTCAAGCGGTAACCTCAATAGGCTGCAAGTGCATCAGCCCCGGTTTGTACACCCACAAACAGGTAAAGTTTATACACGCACCCATACTGTCCAAAAGATCCCAAATCCGAAATCATAGATCCGAAATCCATCATATCTTCCCTATTACAACTACCTGCTTATGGATCCTATCATCTCGCTGAAGCTGCTCAACAAATGGTATGGGCAGAAACACGTACTCCAAAACATCAACCTCGATATTTATCCCGGGCAGGTCATTGGCTATATCGGGCCCAACGGTGCAGGCAAGAGCACCACGGTAAAAGTGCTGTGCGGCCTGCTTACCGATTATACCGGCGAAGTACAGGTAAAAGGTATTGAAGTAAAAAAAGACCCGCTGGCTGTAAAAAAGCTGATTGGCTATGTGCCCGAGCTGGCTGAACTCTACGACGTGCTCACGCCCTGGGAATACCTCGAATTTGTGGCCATGCTCCAGGGCATGGAAGCCGAAGTATATAGACCCCGCATCGAAAAGATGCTGGAAGCTTTTGGATTGCAGGGCAATATGTACCAACGCATGGACAGCTTCAGCAAGGGCATGCGGCAAAAGGTATTGCTCATTTCCGGCATCCTGCACAACCCCGAAATCATCATTTTGGATGAACCCCTCAGCGGCCTCGATGCCAACAGCGTGATCCTGGTAAAAGACCTGATCAGCAAGATGGCAAAAGAAGGCAAGACCATCTTTTACTGCAGCCACATGATGGATGTGGTGGAAAAGGTAAGCGACCGCATTGTGCTCATTGCCAACGGGGAGGTGCTGGCCGACGATACTTTTGAAGGCCTGAAAGAGCGCTTGGGCCAAAGCCACCTCGAACAAATATTTGCTTCCCTCACCGCACAAGGGCAAACAGCGGACAGTGCCGACCAGTTGATGCAGGCATTTGAAACCAATAACCAGTTATGAACATCATCAACAAAGGATTGCTGAAGGCAGCCATGGCTCCCCTGGGCTTTTACCAACGGCTGGGTGCCGACCCTGCACAGGTATACATGATCCTGCATACCAAGCTCACCCTCGACGACCGCACGCACAACGCCATGCAGCAAATGCGGCGGAAGCAGAACGACAAGCCGGCAACCATGGCCACCCTGGGCACCATGTTGTACAGTGCCGTATTGGGCTTGCTCTACCTCGGTGTATTTGCCATTGGCGCCGAAGGCATCACCCGCTACACCTTTTACTTTTCCATGTTCCTGGTGATGCTCTGCTCCCTGCTCATTGCCGACTTTACATCGGTATTGCTGGATGTGCGCGACAACTACATCATCCTTACCCGCCCGGTAAATGACCGCACTTTCTTGTTGGCCAGGCTGCTGCATATCCTTATCCATCTTACCAAGCTGGTGCTGCCTATGTCGCTGCCCGGACTTGTTTATACCGGTATCAAATACAATTGGCCCAGTGCGGCCTTGTTCCTGGTAGTGGTGGTGTTGCTTACCCTGTTCAGCATTTTTGTCATCAATGCCGTGTACCTGGCCGCTATGCGGCTGGTATCGCCCCGAAAGTTCCAGGCCATTGTTTCCTATATGCAGATCATCCTTACCGTAGTGGTATACGCCAGCTACCAGCTGGTGCCCCGGATGATGGTGAATATGGGCGAAACCCGGTTCCGCATGGGCGAGCATTGGTATGCACTACTGGTGCCCTCCTTTTGGTTTGGCGCCCTTACCCGAATTTTCCAGGGGTACGTAACGCCTTACGAAATTGCAGGCGCCATCATGGGTATTGTATTGCCGATTGTAGCTATCTGGATTGTAGTACGCTATATGGCAGGTGTGTTCATCCGCAACCTGACGCTTAGCTATGCTACACAGGAAAACGCCCCGGCACAGGAAAAACTGATCGTTCAAAAGAAAGGATTGAGTGAAACCTTCAGCAAGCTGCTTTCACCCAAAGGTTTTCAAAAGGCCGGTTTTCTTTTTGCCTGGCGCCTCAGCGGCCGCAGCCGCGATTTCCGGATGAAGGTGCTCCCTTCCATCGGATACTTCGTTGTGTTTTTGGGCTATGCAGTTTACCGAACCATCAGCAGGGATGAATCGGTAGCCTACCCTTTAAAACCCAGCCATGCGGCAATATTTTTATATATGACAACTTTTACCCTGCTGCTTGCAGTTACCCAAATGAGCTACTCCGATCAGTGGAAAGCCAGTTGGGTGTTTTATGCAAGGCCGCTTCAAAAACCGGGTGCCTTTATCCTGGGTGCCTTCAAAGCCCTAACCACCAAGTTCTACCTGCTGCTTGCTGTACCTTATTGCGTACTAGCGATCATTTTGCTGGGGCCGGCAGCTATTCCCAACTTACTGTTTGGTTTGTTCAATGCACTCCTGATTGCAGCTACCATGACGCGCTTTGCCGGTATGCAGCTCCCCTTTGCCAACCCTACTAAAACGAATGTTTCCGTTTCCAAGTTTTTCCGGGCGCTTGCGCTTTATGGTTTGGCCGGTTTGATGGGCGGGTTTCATTACCTGATCAGCGGTTTTACCTTGCTGCTTATTCTTTGCAGCCTGCTTGCGCTGGCGGCACTTTGGCTGGTGCTGCATAGTATTGCCAACTTAGGTTGGAACAATGTGGAACAACAGGAGGTATAATGCCATTTATTTAAGAGCTGGGGGAAAAGTTGCAAGCTATTAGCTGCAAGCTTCAAGTTATTATTATCCACAACCAAAGTGAAAACGGTACAACCTGTCCGAAATAGGGTGGATGGCAAAACCGTTTAGGTGCTATCTATCATGGAAAAGGCCCGCAGTAAAGCAGGCCTTTTCCAATTATTTTTTAGGCACTCCATTGAAAGAAGCTATCACAATGAATGCTGCATACTTGAAGCTTGCAGCCCAGGACTTACAGCTACCGGGTTCCATCACACCAGTTTCGCCGGTGCGGTGCGCACCCTTCGGCGGTAACTTGTAGAGAGGCTATACCATTTCAGTTTCAATACACCCAGCACCCCTTCCTTGATGATGCCCTTGCTCATTTTGCTTTCGCCAAACTTGCGGTCTTCAAACTGGATGGGCACCTCTTTGATGCGGAAACCCAGCTTCCAGGCGGCAAATTTCATTTCGATCTGGAACGCATATCCAACAAAATGGATCTGGTCGAGGTTGATGGCTTCCAGCACTTCGCGGCGGTAGCACATAAAGCCCGCGGTGGGGTCATTTACCGGCATCCACGTAATGAGGCGGGTATAGATAGAACCGCCTTTTGAAAGGGCTATGCGGTCCCAGGGCCAGTTTACCACTTTGCCGCCGGGAATATAGCGGGAGCCAATAGCCAGGTCGGCGCCCCCATTTTTGCAGGCTTCATACAGCTTGGGCAGATCGATGGGTCGGTGCGAAAAGTCGGCGTCCATTTCAAAAATGAACTGGTAGCCATTGCGGATGGCCCATTTAAAGCCATGGATATAGGCCGTACCTAAACCCAGCTTACCCCGCCGCTCCTCTATGTGGAGCATGCCGCGAAAAGCAGGCTGCAGGTCTTTTACTATTTGTGCGGTTCCATCGGGCGAACCGTCGTCGATCACCAATACATGAAAGTCCTGCTGCAAGCCAAAAACAGCCTGCAGAATGGACACGATATTGTCCTTTTCGTTGTACGTAGGAATAATAACTAATTTCTCCACCAGTGACAGGCTTATTGTTTTTTGAGCATCGAGCGGGTGTAGATCTCGGTGAGCTTCTGCTTGGTGTTCATGGGAAATTCGCCGCGCATCATCCAGTCGTAGTATTGCGGCTCGGCCTTCAACACGTCGGCCACAGCGCGGCCCTTGTGTTTTCCGAAGTTAAAGATTTCCACGCCTTTATCGTCGTACACAAAACGGCGGGCAAAATCAATGATCTGGTCTTCGCCAATAACTTTTAAAATGGACTCGAGGTTGTTGCCCAACTGTGGGTAACGCTGTACCTGTGCTTCCAGTATCTCGGCAGTGGCAGCCGCATCGGCCTCGGCACTATGGGCGTTCTCGATGGTTTTGTTGCAGTAAAATTTATAAGCAGCCGAAAGCGTGCGCTGCTCCATTTGGTGGAAGATCTTTTGCACGTCCACCAGCTTGCGGTTTTTCATGTCAAACTCCACACCGGCGCGGATAAATTCCTCTACCAGCAGGGGCATGTCCAAACGGTAAGCATTGTAGCACGAGATATCGCAGCCGGTAAGGAACTGTTTGATCTCCTGGGCTGCCTGTTTGAAGGTGGGTGCATCCTTTACCATCTCGTCGGTGATGCCATGAATGTCGATCACCTGTTGCGGGATAGGCATTTCCGGGTTCAGCAGCTTGCGCTTTACATTGCGGGTGCCGTCCACCAGGTATTTGATGATGGCGATCTCCACGATCCGGTCTGTAGCGGGGTTGGAACCCGTAGCCTCAATGTCAATAAACGCAATAGGCTTGGTAAGTTGTAGCATGACCCGTAATTCTTAAAAGGGGTAAAGGTAAAGTATTGGTGTTTTCAGGGGCAAACTTAGGGCATTTCGGATTTGGGATTTCGGATTTCGGCCACTGTACGCCAGTAGCATGTTACATTCCATCAACAACTACCGAAATTCGAAATCCCAGATACGAAATCTGCTCAGGCTTTTCCGGCAATGTTATTTGCAGTCTCTGCCACATCCAGCCCGTCGTAATTGCCCGAACTCATAAACAGTACAACGCTGTTGCTGTAATCCTGTTGTTGCAGCCACTGTTCTATTTCCGCACGGGTATTGAGCACCTGCAACCCCTCTTTGGCAAAGCCGGACTCCACAACGGCTTTGGACAGGTCGGGCATCCGCTTCAATTCAAGGGCGTGTTTGCTGTAAAAAACGGCAGCGCTGTCGGCGCCATCCAGTGCACCCTTGTACTCGGTCATGAATGCCTCGTTGAGGCTGCTATAGGTGTGCAGTTCCAGCAAGCCGATAATCCGGCGGTCGGGAAACTGCTGGCGTGCAGCATCTACGGTTGCTTTTACCTTGGAAGGCGCATGGGCGAAATCGCGGTAAATGGTGGTGTTATCATTTTGTGCAAGCAGTTCCAGGCGCTTGGCCGCCCCGGTAAAGCTGCTCATAGCCTGTACAAACTGTTCGGCACCAATTCCCAGTTGCTGGGTCACCAGCCAGGCGGCGTGGAGGTTCAGCAGGTTGTGGTTGCCAAAAACCTTTAGTTCGCTGCTTTGCCCATCGATGGTGATCGTGGTTTTGCCTCCGGCAATGGTATGCTGCGTTACGCCATATGGCAGGTACTGTATATCCTCCCTGCGGTTGGCTTCCACCAGTTCGCGGAGTACAGCATCCGTTTCATTGTACACCAGCGAGCCGTTGGGTTCAATCTTTTGCAGGAAGATGCGGAACTGCTCCAGGTAAAAATCAAAAGTGGGAAATACGTTGATATGGTCCCAGGCAATACCGGTAAGTACGGCAATATGCGGGAAGAGAAAATGGAACTTGGGACGCTTTTCGAGGGTACTGGCGGGGTACTCGTCGCCCTCACAAACAATTACCGGGGCCTCGGTGATATTGACACTCTGGTCAAAACCTTCGAGGCGGGCGCCCACAAGGTAGTCAAACTCCTTGCCGGCGGTGCGCAGCACGTGCATGATCATGGAGGTAGTGGTGGTTTTGCCATGGCTGCCGCCTACCACTACCCTTTTCTTTTCCTTGCTTTCCTGGTAGATGTATTCAGGGAAAGAGTATATGGGCAGGTCCAGCTCTTTGGCTTTTGCCAGCTCAGGGTTATCGGCCTTGGCATGCATGCCCAGGATCACCGCATCCAAACCTGGCAGAATATAGTCTGGATTCCAGCCCATGGTTTGGGGCAACAGCCCCTCGGCCTCCAGGTTGGAACGGGAGGGTTCGAAAATTTCATCATCGGAGCCGGTAATATGGTATCCTTTTCGCTTAAGTGCTATGGCTAACTGGTGCATCACGCTGCCGCCGATGGAAATAAAATGTAGGTTCATGAGCAAAAAGTCTTAGGATAGGGTGCGGGCAAACTGTTAAGGATTAAAACCCGCCCCGCCTCACGTGTTTAAAGGTTTATATATTTGCGCAAAATATCCGGCAAAGATCGCCGTTTTTAACGCAAATCCATTTTGGTCATGAAAAACAAAATCATCGCCTTCGGCCTCCTGGCAATCACCATTATAAGCATGGCATCCTGCACCGCTACCCGTAGCAAGTATGGCTGTCCTATGAACACCGAGCGAAACAGTAAATGGAGAGGCTAAACAAAGAACCGCGATATGCATTGGATACATCTCACAGAAGACGAACAGATCAAACAGATTATAGCCCGCAGCCAGGATAAGCCCCAGGTGATTTTCAAGCACAGCACCCGTTGCTCTATTTCATCCGTTGCATTGTCCCGGTTGCAGAAGGCCGACCAGCCCTCTGACATTGACTTTTATTTCCTCGACCTGATTGCCTACCGCCACCTGAGCAACAAGGTTGCAGAAGTGTTTCATGTGCACCATGAGTCGCCCCAGGTACTGGTAGTACGCAACGGCGAGTGCGTGTACGACGAAAGCCATATGGGTATTTCGATGGACGAGATCATGGAGCAGGCGAAGGCCGCATAGCATCCCCTGTCCCCCTGAAGGGGGAACTCAGGTCAATCAACCTTATTAACAACAAAGCCACTCTTTGCGGAGTGGCTTTGTTGTTTGTGCTACTAAAGCTTAAGGTATTGTACAATTGCGACGAACACCACGGCCTAAGTTCCCCCTCTAGGGGGACAGGGGGTTTAGCGCCTGCTTGATATCATTTACAATATCCTCCGCATACTCCAATCCCACTGAAATCCGGATCAGGCCCGGCGTGATCCCCACATCCATCCGCTCGGCTTCGGTGAGCTTGGCATGGGTAGTGCTTGCGGGGTGCGAGGCAATGGACCGGGCGTCGCCCAGGTTGGCTGTAAGGGAAAGCAATTGGAGGCTGTTGAGGAAATTGCGACCAGCTTCAATACCGCCCTTCAGCTCAAAACAAACAATACCGCCACCATTCAGCATTTGCTTTTGGGCAATGGCAAACTGCGGGTGTGAAGACAGGAAAGGATATTTCACCCAACTCAATGCTGGGTGACCTTCCAATGCTTTTGCCAGGTGCAGCGCATTGGCAGCATGACGCTCCATCCGCACATGCAGGGTATCGAGGCTCTTGCTCAGCACCCAGGCGTTAAATGGCGACATTGCGGGGCCTGTGCTGCGGCAAAATGCATACACTTCCTTGATCAGGTCGGGGCGGCCCACCACTACCCCACCCAGCACACGGCCCTGTCCATCCATCCACTTGGTGGCGCTGTGGATCACCAGGTCGGCGCCAAACTTCAGCGGCCGCTGGCCAATGGGTGTGGCAAAACAGTTGTCTACGTTCAGGATGATGTTGCGGCTCCGGGTGATGGCGCTCACCATTTGCAGGTCCACCAGGTCGAGGCCGGGATTGGTAGGCGTTTCCAGGTATACCATCTTTGTATTGGGCCGCATCGCTGCTTCCCATTCTGCTGCGGTGGCATCTGTGTCTACATAGGTATATTCAATGCCGTACCTGCCCAGGAACTTGGTGATAACCGTATGGGTAGAACCAAATACCGATTTGCAGGCCACCAGGTGGTCGCCGGCTTTCATTAAAGCCATAAAGGAAGCAAAGACCGCACTCATGCCGCTGGCGGTGGCAAAGCCGCTTTCGGCGCCTTCAAGCACACAAACTTTATCGATAAACTCCTGTACCGAAGGATTGGAAAAACGGGTGTAGATATTATCATCCGTTTCATCGGCAAAGGCAGCCCGCATGTCTTCCGCGTTGTCGAAACAAAACGAAGAAGTAAGGAACATGGGTGATGAATGTTCCATCTGCTGCGTGCGCTCGGTGTGAGTGCGGATGGCCTGCGTGGTAGGATGAAGCTTATGGTTCTTCTGTTGTTCGTTCGAGGTGTCGTTCATTGTTGTTGTTGTTGGAGCCACGCTGACATTTGGACAAAGAGCTATCAAAAACGATTTGTGTTCCTCATTGTCTTCCTGTCTTTGTGGTTCAAAATGCTAAATGGTAACTACTGGCGCTACTTTCACTTCCCAGGTAACTGCTGCACCGGCGCGGCGCAGGGTTTCGGCTACAGAGCAATATTTTTCGATGGAAAGCTGGCAGGCACGTTCGGCCTTTGCAGGATCAATATTTCCTTTGATATCAAACACCACATGTACGGTTTTCCAAAGCGAGGGTTCTACGCCGGCTTCCCGTTCACCGCTGATCTGCATGGTGAAGCCATCGATCTGCTGTCTTTGTTTTTTCAAAATAGAAACAACATCAATACCGCTGCAGCCACCCATGGCCATCAGCAGCATTTGCATGGGACGCACACCGGCGTCGTTGCCGCCGTTCTCGGATGAGGAGTCGGTGAGCACGCTATGGCCCGCCGCATCTTTGGCTTCAAAACCATAATCGCCTTGTGTACGTTCCAGTGTTATATGGATCATTTCGGATATTTTTTTTCAAAAGTACGCCTGCAGGCGTTTATTTTGGGGCCTGAATTCGCCGGATGAACGTATTGCAACATGATGGTCCGCTACTGCTCGAAAGCGGGCAGCAACTTTCTCAAATCAACATCGCCTATCACACTTATGGTACTTTAAAGCAGGACAAAAGCAATGTTGTTTGGATCTGTCATGCGCTCACAGCCAATTCGGATGCTGCCGACTGGTGGCCCGGCATGATCGGCAAGGGCCTCCCCTTGGATACCGATCGTTATTTTATTGTTTGCGCCAATATACTGGGCTCCTGCTATGGCAGTACCGGCCCGCTCAGCATCAACCCCGACACCAACCAACCTTACTTCCAAGCCTTTCCTTTCCTCACCATCCGCGATATGGTGCAGGCACATATCCTGTTGCGGAAACACTTGGGACTCGAACATATTCACCTGCTCATTGGCGGTTCCATTGGCGGCTACCAAGCCCTCGAATGGAGCCTCACCGAACCTGGCCGTTTCGGCCGTATGTTCCTGCTGGCCACCTCTCCTGCCGAAAGCGCCTGGGGCATAGCCGTGCACACCGCGCAGCGCATGGCCATTGAAGCCGATGGTACCTGGGGCCAACCCAACGCTGATGCCGGTGCAAAAGGGCTGGCAACTGCAAGGGCTATTGGCATGCTTACCTACCGCAACTATGCCATCATGGTGGAAAAGCAATCGGATGCCGATGTGGCCAAGGTGGATGATTTCAAAGCTTCTTCCTACATGCGCTACCAGGGCGAAAAGCTGGTGAAGCGCTTCAATGCTTATAGCTATTACCTCCTCAGCAAGGCCATGGATACCCATAACCTTGCACGTGGACGCGCCAACACTATTGAAGCGGCCCTCCAACAGGTAACTGTTCCTACGCTCATCATTGGTGTAACCAGCGATATCCTGTGCCCGGTGCAGGAGCAACAGATCATGGCAGCCAATATTCCCAATGCCACTTACGTGGAAATTGATTCGGCTTATGGCCATGATGGTTTCCTGGTAGAGACCCCCACCATTGCCGGGCACATGCTGCAGTGGCTTGAAAAATAAAGTGCTCACAGATGGCACAGATAACGCAGATGGATTTCATTTTTACGAAAAACAACCGTGGTATCTGTGGCATCTGTGAGCACTAAACTATAGCATCTCCTAACTCCGGCAATCACAATTAAGTTTCTCACAGATTACACAGATGGCGCAGATAAGAATTGGATTATCCCCAAAACATCAGTGTTATCTGTGGCATCTGTGAGCACTCATTTTTGATCACAAACACCGGCATTTACAATAAAGTTTCTCACAGATGACACTGATGACACAGATAAGAATGTTACCATTCAAAAAACATCTGTGTAATCTGTGCCATCTGTGAGCAATACATTATCATCAGTGAGACTTATAGTTTACTTCAACAGTCCATCCACCGTAACAGCTGCATAGTACAGGGCACCAATGGTGGGGCCCGCTGCAAACTGGATAAAGCGTTGGTTCAGCAGGTTGGTACCGCCCACTTTCACCGTTGATTTCAGCTTGGGGAAACGTACGTTCACCTGTGCATCGATGGTACTATAGGCTGGTACCTGTCCGTTGGCGAGGGTACTTTCCCAGAACACCACATCCTGCCAGCGCCATACAATGTTGAAGCCTACATTCTTGATGATCTCGCGGTTGCTGAAGGAGACATTGGTGATCCATGCCGGCGTGTTGAAGCTGGTTTGGAAAATATCAGGATTGGGGTTATTCGACAGCTTGTTGTAATTAAGGTTGCCAGTTACTGTAAACCGCTTGTAGAAGTTGTACGTAACGCCCAGCGAAGAACCATAACTATTGTACTTGTTGCGGGCATTGGTGTACACGCGGTAGCGGTTTTGCTTGTTGCGAACGGTCATATCCAACACGGCGGCATCACTCCCGATGGTTCCAGAGGTAGGCACGGCCACTTCCACCTGTCCCAGGAAGCCCCCGTAGATATTATAGTAAGCATCCCAATCCAGCACCAGCTTGTTGTTGGCCAGCACACTCTTGTAACCAATTTCAAACGAGTTGATGCTTTCGGGCTGCATAACGGGCAGGTTGGCTGCCTGCAACACATTGCGGTTTTTCAGGGCCGCATCGTTGTTTGTCAGACCAGCGCGTACATCGTTGGCAACGGCAGCCGTAAAGCGGTCGAGTGAAGCCAGGGTGTAGGAATTTTCCAGGAAGCCGATGCCTTCATTTACCCGTGCCAGGCCACCTACGCGGCGCACACTGGCATTGTTGAGGAATGACAGGGCTTCAAACAAGGCAGGAAAACGATAGCCATTCTGGAAAGATGCCCGGAAATTATGTCTTTGCGCAGCCGTGTACACTACAGCAAGGCGGGGGTTCAGCTTGGTGCTGAACTCGGGGTTGCGGTCCACGCGGGCTGAGGCAGATACTTTGAGTTTATCGTCAAAGAACAGCTTGGTTACCTGTGCAAACACGCCATACTTACGGTAGTACTGCTTTTCACCAAATGAGCCGTTTTTATCAGCAACGGTACGCTCCGCCAAGGGGCGGGAAAGGTCCACGAAGGTGTTGCCATCAGGGATCACTTCGTACAAACGGTAGTCGCCGCCAACCAGCACATTGGCCCATTTGATGCGGCTGATATGGTATTGCAGGTCGGCGTGGTAGGTATTGCTATACTGCCATACCGCTGCACCACCATTGGGTGCGCCATTGGGCAAGCTGGCCGATTTTACGTCCCAGTTGTTGGAGTTTACAATGGTATTTTTCAGCTGGTTGAAGGCTGCGGTACCGGGTTCGGCACGGCCAGCATCAGCCGCAGCACGGGCAGCCTGCATGGCATCGGTGAGCGCAACGTTGGCATCCAGCTGTCTTTGCAGTTCGCCTTTGAACGTGGAGCCCCATACCGCGTTGGAAGCATGGCTCAGGTCGAGGCTATAAGCCAGCGGGTTGAGGTTGTACGATTTGCCGGTATTTTCTTTCAACACATATACCCGGGCCAGGAAGTCGGCACTGCGCAGCTCCACCTTGTGGTTCTGCACCGTCACATCATTCAGCTGAATGCGGTTGCCACGCTGAAACACGCCATCCATGATCCCATAGCGGTAGCTGTAAGACGCTTCCAGTTTATCGTTGAGGCGGTAAAAAAGGGCGCCATCCAATTTCAGGTTGCGCACATCGGGATAGATCAGGTCTTTTTCCAGGTAGCCGGTACGGGCCACGTTGAAGGTTTCAGGCACACCCTTGTAGTTGACGCTGATGGCCTGGCGAGCCTGGCGGTCATCGCCATAGCGGCTCCACTGGTCGCGGGCAGGATTGGCCTCACCAGCCAGTTCAGGGAAACGCGGGTTGGCCGTACCCAAGTTCTGCGGGTTTTGGTCCACGAGGCCGTTGGCAACCCAATCGGTACCCTTCAGTGTGCTGAAGTTGAGTTTGAAGGCAAAACGGTTGCCGATCACTTTGGCATACCGGATCGCAGTTTCCGTGAGCGCACTGGGGTCGCGATCAATGCCATCCACATGGTTCACACCGATTTTCTGGTACACACTTAGTCCGGGGTATTTGAATGGGCTCTTAGTTTGCAGGTTGGCGATTCCGTTGATGGCGTTCATGCCATATAATGCGGAGGCCGCACCGGGCGTAATTTCCACCGCTTCAATATCCAGCTCGGTGGCTCCAATAGCGTTACCCAGGGGAACCCCCAGGGTAGCGGCCTGCATATCCACACCATCCACCAATTGCAAAAAGCGGAAGTTATTGGGTACGTTAAACCCCCTGGTATTGGGCACTTTAAAGGTGAGGCTTGAGGTAAGCATCTGCACGCCTTTTACGTTTTCCAAAGCATCGTAAAAACTGGGTGCAGCGGCTTCCTTAATGGCCCGGATATCCAGCTTTTCAATGGCTACCGGGCTTTTCAAAATGTTTTCCGAAACACGGGAAGCGGTTACCACCACTTCGGTACCCAGCTGGGTTTGGGTGAACAGCTCCACGTTGATCTTGGAATCCAGTCCGCGCACTTCATACTCCTGCGGCTGGTAGCCTATAGTGGAAAAATTGAGGGTAAAAGGAAAACGCAGGCGGGTGCGCAGGGCAAAATATCCCGAGTCGTTGGTAACCGAACCGGTTACACTACCCTTGATACCGACGCTTACGCCGGCAAGGCCATGGCGGCTTTCGGCACTTACTACCCTGCCGGCTACCTCAACGAGGTTGGACTCCTGGGCTGATCCCCTAAGCTGTAATACAAAAGTGAAAAAGAACAATACCGGCAAGAGGCGCCAGCGTTGATTTGTAGAGGTTGTTTGCATTGTTGTTGGTTCTGCTTTACAGTCTATTGTTTTTGTAGACTAATTAAGTAAAATAAAACTCCCGAAGGAGTTCAGATCTTCCATTTCCGGAAGAGATGGAAGCTTTATTTAAAAAAATGCTTTGATCAATATCCGCAGGCTCCAGATGATCACCATGGTGCCTACGCCGATAAACATGGTTTTCAGGGGCAGTTTGCCCGACAGCCTTGCCGCCAGTGGCGCCCCCAGCATACCCCCTACAATCAATCCTACGATCACCTGCCAGTGGCTCAGGCCCAGCATGCCGAAAAAGGTGAGTGCCGAAGCAAGGGTTACAAAAAACTCGGTGATGCTTACGGAGCCGATCACGAATCGAGGGGTACGGCCTTTTGAAATGAGGGTACTGGTAACCAGGGGCCCCCAGCCGCCGCCGCCAAACGAATCAAGGAAGCCACCGGCACCGGCCAGCCAGCCTACCCTTTTTACTTTTTGGGGTTTGCGCTTTTTACCCAGCGCCGTGTACAGGATGCGGATACCCAGGATCAGGGTATAGGCTGCCAGTATGGGCCGGATTGTTTTCGCATAGGCATCACCGTAGATAGACAAAAGGTAAGCACCCACAACGGCACCAATGATACCGGGGATGAGCAGTGCACGGAACAGCTTTTTGTTTACGTTGCCGAACTTATAATGGCTGTAACCAGAAACACCGCTGCTGAACATTTCGGCCGTATGAATGGAACCGGAAATAGCAGGGAGGTTTACCCCCAGCGACAGCAGCACCGTGGTACAGGTAACACCATAACCCATACCAAGGGCGCCATCTACCAGCTGGGCGAAAAAGCCCGTGGCAACGAGGTAGTAAAATTGCTTGTCGATTTTAATTTCGCTCAGTGCCTGTCCCCACTCACGCAAAGGCATATACGAAAGCAGCAAGTGTCCAACGATCATGAACAGGAAGGCAAACAGCGAATAGGTGGCAATCTTTTTCCACTGCTGCTCGCTCTTGGCGTTTTCCGACTCTTTGCCGGTGGCCAGCACCGAAGTGATCTGGTTTAGCTTGTTCACCTTCTCCGTAAAATCGCCTTTGAGCCCATTGCGGATGGCTTGCATTTTATCCAGCACCTGGTCCAGTTCGGCAGGCAGGGCATCGTCCAGGGTTTCCTTCAGGCGCTTGGCCACGGTGGGCGATTTGCCATTGGTGGATATGGCCACTTTCAGGTTGCCTTTTTTTACCACCGATGAAAGATAAAAGTCGCAGAGCTCGGGTTTGTCGGCCACGTTCACCAGGATGCCGCGGCTTTTGATTTCCGCAGAAATGGCGCTGCTGGCTTCGGGGTCGTTGATGCCTACAATTGCGAGGTCAATATCGTTTGCATCCGAAGCATCAAAAGCTTTTTCCACCAGGGTCAGTTGCTCATGTTTTGCTGCGAGGGCTTTGATCTCGTCCGAAATGGTGATACCCACCAACCGGATGGTAGTGGCAGGTGCGTTTTGCAGTACGGCGGTCAGCTTTTCCAAACCGATATAGCCGCCGCCAACAATGAGCAGGCGCAATTGCTCCAGCTTAAGGAATATGGGAAAGAGATGATTGGAGGCCGGCCCTTCTTTATGTTTCAACTGGCTGATTGACTGTGCTTCTTTCACTTGTATTGGAGTGGCGTTTAATGGCCGGGGCCGTTGTTTTGTTTTTTCCTGCGTAGATCCAGGTTGTGGAAGTACGATATCCTTGCGGTGTGTACCGAGCGGTACCGGTTGCCCGCGGCCTGCTGCTGGTACAGGTTCATATAGCCTGCCTGGATCTGGTCGTGCTGGTTTACATGGTAAAAGAAACCTGCAAAGAACCGGTTCTGGTCAAAGCTGTTGTATACAATCTCCTTTCCAAAATTGATATGCACCTCATTGTTCAGCACTCCCGAAAAAGTACCGGGAGCAAAGGCTTTTTTGGATAAGGGCAGGGCCAGCAGCATATTGTAGCGCACCCGGTAGTTGAAATTGTACCCTGCTCCCAGTTTGTCGGGGGCCGCAATCCTGTGGCGAAAACGTTCTTCCAGCCGCACCCATTGCATCAGCCGCAGGTTGGGTTTGTTGTTGTGCCATTGCAATTGTTGCCAGGGGCGGTGTTCGGGCATGGCAACCTGGGGGTGATTATCGCTGGGATAGTGGTGTATGTACCCGTAACCGGCGGTAAATTTAGTTTGGTTGCTCAGGTAATAGGTCAATCCTACCCTGCCAATCACCTGCGACAGGTCGTTTGTCCAATCTTCTTTAGTTCGCAAAGATGCATCTGCCCAGATACCCCAACGGTCCGAAAACCGGGTTTGGTTAAAATAGTTCAACCATACCTGCTG
Source organism: Cnuella takakiae (assembly GCF_001953305.1). Classification (GTDB taxonomy): domain Bacteria; phylum Bacteroidota; class Bacteroidia; order Chitinophagales; family Chitinophagaceae; genus Flavisolibacter; species Flavisolibacter takakiae. Next base: position 2,463,233 of record NZ_MTFE01000010.1, on the reverse strand, counting down.
CACATGTACCGTTTGTTTTTGGGCCTGGCCCATAAAGGGAATAAACAGATGTAAACCCAGAACCAGTAGAACCGTCCTTTTCATTAGTCCACAAAAATAGTAGAATATCACAAAGGAAGACCAACCAGTTGGGGAAAGGGCAAAAATAATTTAGGTAAGCATATAACCCGATTGATTCTCATCAGTCGGCGGCAGCAAAGGCCAAATGGGCAGCGTCCACTTTTTGGGGCAGCGAAAGGATAAAACGGGCACCCCTTCCCGGTTCGGCGGTAGCCCTGATGGTGCCGCCATGCCGCTCCACAATCTTACGGCAAAGCGCAAGCCCCAGCCCCGATCCTTCGTAGAGGTCCTTGGAATGCAGGCGGGTATAGGTTTGGAAAATCTTTTCCGAATGTACCGGGTCGAAACCGATGCCATTGTCTGCTACAACAATGGTCACCATGCCTTCGGGTGCAGGCTCGCTGTCCGCAAAAACCTCAATCTGTGGTTCCACTCCGGGTTTGGCAAATTTCAGCGAGTTGTTGACCAGGTTGTAAAACAGTTGGTAAATCAGTTCGGGAGCACCTTCAAGCCAGGGCAGGGCACCTACTATTATTTTGGCTCCCTTTTGCTGGATGGGCAGTTCCAGGTCGGTTTCAATATCCTTGATTAGCGCTTCCAGGTTTATGGGTTCATGCACCAGGATGGCAGCATCCACTTTTGAATAGCGCAGCAGGCCATCAATCATGGTATAGCTTCTGCGGGCAGCCACTTCTACCCTTTCCAGGTAATTGACGGCTTTTTCCGGCAGTTGGGGTTTGAACTCCTTCAGCAGCCGGTCAAGAAAGGTGAGCACCTTGCGTACCGGTTCTTTAAGGTCGTGAGAAGCTGCATGTGCAAACTGTTGCAGGTCCTCGTTGGAGCGCTGCAGTTCTTGGGTTCGCCGGGCAACTTCCTGCTCCAGCTTTTCGGTAAACAGGCGCTGGTCGGTAACATCAGTGGTAGTGGTGAGCACCATCAGCAGGTTGCCTTCATTATCGAAAAGGGGCGCCGAATGTGAATCGTACCAGGTCACCTTACCGGTTTGGCGGTGTATCAGCTGGTACACCAACCGGCTTTGTTTGCGCGTTTGGAAACCGTGTGTTTTGGCGCCGCCTTTAATGGTAAAAGGCTCGCCGTTTTCATCGCGCATTTCAAAATACTTTTCCACTCGCTGGCGCACTGCTTCCATATGACCCAAGACCAGCACTTCCTCTACGGTGTCGAAAAGGATGTTGTGCGCAGCGGCCTCATTCAGGTAAATGATCCTGCCATTTTTATCTGTCAGGAAAATAGCAGCAGGTACGTTTTCAAATGTCAGTTCCAACTGATCTTTGGTGAGGGTAAGGGCATCCTCGATGGCACGTTGGGCCGTGATATCGGTATGGGTGCCAAACCAGCTTTCGATGGCACCGCCTTCGTTATGTACCGGCACGGCCCGCGACAGGAACCAGCGGTACTGCCCATCAACGCCCCTGATCTGCACAATATCTTCCCAAGGGTAGCCACCCCTGAAAGCCTGCTGCAACAGGTTTTCCACGCGGTCGGCCATTAGGGGATGGAACACCTTGTGCCAGCCGTCTTCCTTCATTTCGCCTGGCGTGGTACCGGTGAAATCAAACCATCTTTGATTGTACCAATAGATTTTGCCTTCGGGGCCTGCCATCCAGGCCAGCTGGGGAATAAAGTTGGCCATGGTTCGGAAGCGGGTTTCGCTTTCCTTCAGGGCTTCTTCTGCCCGTTTCAAACCAGTAATATCGGTAGTGATCACCAGGATGGTACTGACCTCTCCTGTGGCGTCCAACTCGGGCACAAAACGGGAGTACAACCAGTTAGCGCCATCCCGGTCAGAATATTCAACAGAGTGCGACCTTTTTTCTGTTACCACCAGCTCCAGCTGTTCCTCAACAAAATGGCATATGGATTCCGGCACACCTACCTCCCACATGGAACGGCCGATGATGGCCTCCGGTGGTTTGCCCACCAGTATCTCTACCTGCGGATTGGCATACAGGTACCTGAAATCCCGGCCATGCTTTATAATAATATCCGGCGTATTCTCGGCCAGCGAGCGAAACTCCCGCTCCCGCTCCATAATTTCCTGTGCCGCTAATTTCTCTTCGGTCACATCGAGAATGGCACCAATAAACCGGTAACGAACACCTTTTTCGTTCAGCAGCACCCGGCCAAAAGACCGGTTCCACCGCACCCCGCCATCGGGTTGCAGCACCCTGAATTCATTGAAATATTGGGTTTCGCTGGTATTACCAAACAGCAGTTCCCGGTTGCCCTTTGCCACCCGTTCCCGGTCGTCGGGGTGAACGGATTGCAGGAACCGTTCAAACGTAAAAGCCTCATCAGGTTTTAACCCATAAAACTCCCTAGTACGTTCTGGCAATATGGTCGTATTGTTTTCGAGATTAAAATCCCACATACCCAGGTTGGCGGCATCTATAACCAGGTTCAGCCGTTCTTCGTTTTCCTCCAACAGTACCTGGGCAAGCTTTTGATGGGTGATGTCGGCGGCAGTGCCTACGGTACGGTACAAACTGCCTTGCTCGTTGAAAAATGCCCTGGCCTTGGCACGGAGCCATTTTACTGCACCGTTTTGGTTATCGATGATGCGGAACTCGGTAATAAAGGTGGTTGAAATTTTACCTGCTATAATTTGTTCCAGTAATTCCTGCTGCTCCCTGCGGTCCTCAGGATGTACACTTTGCATCACCAGTTCCAGGTTGTAATCGGCGTTGGAAGAAAGCCCATAAATCTGGGCCATTTTGCCTGCCGCTACTATCGTTCCTTTCCGAACATCAAAATCCCACAAGCCCAGGTCCGAGGCTTCCACCACCGTGGCATAACGCTCCTCGCTTTCCTTGATGGCATCTTCCACCTGTTTACGGCTGGTAATATCGCTGCGGATGGCAATATACTGGTAAGGCTTCCCGGCTTCGTTCAGAAAAGGAACAATGGTGGTATCCACCCAATAGAAAGACCCATCTTTAGCCTTGTTCCGGATCTCGCCCTTCCATATTTTTCCCTGGCTGATGGTGCGCCACAGTTCACTGAAAAATGATTTTTCGTGGTACCCCGAATTGATCAGCCGGTGGTCTTTACCAATCAGTTCTTCGGCGCTGTATTGCGAAATGGAACAGAACTTTTCATTCACATACTGGATAATGCCCCGATGGTCGGTGATGGCGACAATGGAGGATTTATCGAGCGCATATTTATAATCGGTAACCTCGCGGATCTTTCGATCCAGGTTGGCCTGTATTTCCTTTGTTGCAGAAATATCGATACAAACAGCCGTCAAAAACGGGTTTACACCGGGCACCGAAATACGGGAAAAACTATTGTTGACCCAAATGATGGTACCATCTTTCCGGATACACCGCTTTTCCGCATTCATGGATATGCCTTCTTCCACACAAGCCCAAAAACGGGGCTCCAGTGCTTTCCAGTCATCGGGATGGGTGAGGGCAGCAAAATTCAGTTGCAGCAACTCCTGCCGGCTATAGCCCAGTATCTCACAAAAGCGGTCATTGGCATCGGTGAAGTTGCCCTGCAGATCGGCCTGGGCAAGACCTGCGGCCATCTGGCCAATCAGGCTGTCGAGGTGCGAGCGGGTAGCCTCCGACTGCTTGCGGCTTTCCACCTCGCGGGTAATATCAAAGCCACTGGCAATCACCCCTTCAATGATACCCTCTTCCCTGCGCCAGGGTGTCAGTATTATTTTAAAAATGATCTTATGCTGGACACCATTGCGTTCATAAATCCAGGGCACTTCGTCCCGTTCCTGTTGCTCACCGGTTTGCAACACCGTCATGCATTGCCGTACCAGGTCGGAATCGCGTAAATGGGGAAATAAATCGAAGTAAGATTGGTGGTATGCTTCAGCGGCTGTTTTGCCCCAAAAACGAAGCAGGTGATTGTTGGCAAGTTCCACTACAAGGTCCGCCCCTTTCAGGATGGCAACAGGATAGGGCAGTTGCAGGAGCAGGTTGGTAGTGAATTCCATATGAATAGCAAGGGGCATCGTTTTCGTGCCGCAACCTCGTAGTTTGTTAAAGGAAATTACAGCGAAAATAAGGCCACGGGACCTACCAACCTTCAACCGGCAGCTTGCAGGAGAAAAGGCAAGATTATAGGGGCATGGAAAGACGGGGTTTACAAAGTGACAGCAACAGTACGTTGCCTGCGCAGGTCGATATTGCGGGTATAATAAATCCGGGCCACATGGCTTTGGCGGTACTTATTTCCGGATGCCTGTTGCTGGAAAATGTGCATATAGCCAATTTGCAGGAAATCGTTTTTATTGACCTGTAGCTGTACGCCGGCAATCAGCCGGTTCTGGTCAAAGATGTTGTACTGGATTTCCCGGCCTAAGTTCAGCATGGCCTCATCGGCTGCCATCAGGGCCAGGGAGCCGGGTCCGAATGGCTTATTACCCAAAGGATAAAGCAACTGCAGCTGCATGCGGGTGCGCCAGTTGAAATCATAATCATCTGTAATGCCGCCGCGGCTGTCCACATGTTTGCGCCAGCGCTCCTCCAGGCGCAGCCGGTTTTGTACCCGCAGCCTGGAGGCATGGGTAGTCCACAATACCTGCTGCCAGAGGCGCTGCTCGGGCCGTGCATCCTGCGGATGGTTTTCGCCGGGATAATAATGGAAATGGGCATATCCTGCCGATACCTGGGTGCGGTCGCCGGGGTAATAGGTAGCGCCAATCCTGCCCAGCACGATGTTTTTCCCCTGCACAAAATTGTCGGCAGTACGGAAATGAAGGTCTGCGGAAAGGCCCCAGCGGTTGCTGAAGCGCACCTGCTGTATCAACCCCAGCCAGGTCTGGCTGTTCGTGCTCACCTGTTTTTGGGCGCCGGCACCCAGCGAAAGTAATAAAAAGCTAAGGATCGCCGCTGTTTTCATGCATGTAATGGTTTCCCGCTGCTGCGGAATTCACCTAACTTTTTCGCCTTAGATCGATGGTATGGGTGTAAAAAATGCGGCCACAATGGATTTGCCGGTAATGGCTTCCTGCTGCCAGCTGCTGGAAGATGCGCATATAAGTTGCCTGCAACTGGTCCTGGCTGCCTACCTGAACCTGGAAGCCGGCACTCAACCTGTTCTGGTCAAAATGGTTGTACACAACAGCCTTTCCCAGGTTGAACAACGCTTCTTCGGCCAACAGCAGGGCGGTAGCACCCGGGCCTGCAGCCTTTTTGGTGAGGGGGTATGCCAGCTGCAGTTGCATACTTGCCCGCCACAGGTACTGGTAACTTTTGGTTTTCTGTGCGCTGGTGGCAAACTGTTCGCGCCAGCGTTCCTCCATCCGCACTCTTTGCTGGAAGCGTGCCCTGCTCCAGGAGTTGGTCCACTGTGCCTGTTGCCACAGGCGATGTTCCTGCCGTAGCAGAGTGCCATTTTGTGCAAACAGGTATTGGTAGGCATATCCACCAGCAAGTTGCAACTGGCTATTGCTGTACCAGGTGCCACCCAAGCGGCTCAACAGAAAGTTATTGCCTTCGGCCCAGTGCTGTACCGTGCGGTATTGTGCATCGGCCAGCAGGCCCCAATGTTGGGAAAGCCTTACCTGTTGTACCAGTCCCAGCCAGCTTTGCTGCATTACAGTTACCTGCTTTTGTGCCGGGCTTTTGATTGCAGCCAGCAGGCCGGCGGCCACCATCCATTTTTTCATCATAAAAAAACCAGCAGGGGTACTGCATGCACCGCTGCTGGCTTGTTGGTCAACTTTTTTCATGCTGAGACTACGCTGTTGCAGCCGCAGCAATATACTTGCGATAGCTAAAGTCGCCAAAGGTTTCGCCTTCGGTGCGCTCCGCTTTAAAGGCAGCAAAAGCGCTGTCCAGCTCGGCAAGGATCTGGGCCTCGTCGAGGCTTTCCTTGTAAATTTTATTGAGGCGCAGGCCCAGGCGGTCGCCACCATAATGGAGGTTGTAGCGGCCGTAAGCGGTACCTACAAAACCGATCTCCGCGGCATAAGGACGGGCACAGCCGTTGGGGCAGCCGGTCATGCGCATAATCAGTTCTTCGTCCTGCAGGCCGTGCTTTTCCAGGATGCCTTCCACCTTGGTGAGTAAAGAAGGCATATAACGCTGTGCTTCGGCAAGTGCCAGTGCGCAGGTATTAAGGGCCACGCAAGCCATGGCATTACCCCGGAGCTTGGTTGCCCGCAGGGTATGGGCTACCAAACCATAGCTTTCCAGAATATTTTCAACAAAAGCTTTGTCTTCTGGTTTGATGTCCGCTACAATCAGGTTTTGGCTGGAGGTAAAACGGAATGCCGCCTTGCCGCTTTCTGCGATCTTCAGCAAGGCTTCCTTCATCTTCAGTTCGGGAATGTCGAGTACACGGCCGTTTTCCACGAACATGGTGAAGTACCACAAACCATGGTGGTTTTGTGCCCAGCCATAATCATCGCGGCGCGAGGTAAAATGGAAAGGTTTGGGATCTTCCATGGCGAAGCCACTGCGGCGTTCCAGCTCTTCGCGCCACCATGCAAGGCCCAGTCGGTCAACGGTGTATTTCAGGCGGGCCAGCTTGCGGTCGCTGCGGTTGCCATAGTCGCGTTGGATGGTCAGCACTTCGTATACGGCTTTCAACACCTTTGCTTCGTCGTTTTCAACATAGGCCAAAGGAGAAGCCAGGCGGGCATAGTGGTCGGGGTTGCCGTGGGTTGTACTCATACCACCGCCTACGCAAATATTGTAACCAATGATTTTACCGCCTTCAACAATGGCAATCAGGCCCAGATCGTTGGTCAGGATGTCCACATCATTTACCGGCGGAATGGCAATACCGATCTTGAATTTCCGGGGCATGTAGCGGTCCTGGTACAGCGGGTCCTCTTCCTGGCTTTTGTCGGCGATCTTTTCTTCGTCCAGCCAGATCTCGTAATAACCACGCGTTTTGGGCAACAGCAGGTCGGCAATTTTATTGGCCAGCACCTCTACCTCTTCGTGCAGCGGCGACGCTACGGGGTTGGAGGTAGTGCACACGTTGCGGTTGATGTCGCCACAGGTAGCGATGGTGGTAAGTGCCGCCTCGTTAAAC
>NZ_MTFE01000010.1:2452289-2456064 GCF_001953305.1 Cnuella takakiae | reverse complement strand
CCGGCAATATGGTGGAGCGCCACCCACTGTTCTGGCGTAATAAACCCGGCGGTGAGGCGCAAACGGATCATAAAGGAATAGAGGCGCTCCAGCTTCTTGGCGGCCCGCTCTTCGCGGCGGTCGCGGTCATCCTGGAGGTACATGCCGTGGAAACGAACCAGGGCGTGGTCGTCTTCGGCAATATTACCAGTGATCTCGTTGGCAATACTTTGTTGCAGCGTTCCGCGCAGGTTATCGCTGCCTTGCTTGATGCGCTCGGTGGGCGAAAGGGGCTGGTTTTTATTCTGCTCAGACATCGTTGTTCGTTCAGTTCAATAAGTTGAAAATAATGTGAACCACAAAGACACCAGGAAACAAAGGTTCACAAAGGGTTGTCTTAGTGTATCCTTTCTTTCTTAATGCCTTCGTGGTTCAAAAAACCTTAGTATACATCCTTCTGGTAGCGGTCGTTCTCTTTCAGGGTAGCAATATAAGCTTCGGCTTCTTCTTTCGATTTACCGCCATGCTGCTGTACCACCTGCACCAGGGTCGCTTCCACGTCTACGCTCATGGGCTCTTTGGCACCACAAACATAAACCGAGGCGCCGCCTTCCATCCACTCGTACAGTTCCTTTCCCTGTTGCAGCATGCGGTGCTGCACATAGATCTTTTCCTTCTGGTCGCGGCTGAACGCTACGTTCAGCTTGGTGAGCACACCCGTATCTACCCAGTTGAGCAGCTCGGTTTGGTACAGGAAATCGGTAACAAAATGCTGGTCGCCAAAGAACAGCCAGTTGCGGCCGCCGGCGCCTGTTGCATCGCGTTGTGCCAGAAAGCTCCGGAAAGGTGCAATACCAGTACCGGGTCCGATCATGATCACGTCCTTGTCATCGGCAGGCAGGCGGAAAGCATTGTTCTTATGAATATAAAATTCGAACTCGGCGCCTTCAGGTTGCTGCGTCAGGAAGTCGGAGCAAAGACCATACTTGTCTTCACCATTGATGCAAAATTTATCGCGGGCCACCGTGAGGTGCACCTCGCCGCTATGCGCTTCGGGCGAAGAAGAAATCGAATACAGTCGGGGTGCAATGGGCTCCAGCACGGCCACTACTTCTTCAAACTGGGCGGCGTCCTTCAGGGGATATATTTTCAGCAGGTCGAGCAGTCCCATACGGGTTGCGGGAATGCTCTGGCCCACGATAGCGGCGTATTTGGCCACCACCCTTTCCGGGAGGTGCACCAGGTTCAGGCGGCCGGTGAGCAGGTCGGCAACGGATACTTCTTCCCCTTTGTAGGCGTATTTTTTTGCACCATCAACACCGGCAATAGCAAGGATATCGGCTACCAGCAGGCTGCTGTTCCTGGGTATCAGCCCCAGGGCATCGCCAGGTTGGTAATCCACGTCTTCGGCACCAATTTCAAGGTGGTGTGTTTCTTTGCTCGAACCCCGGTCGTTGAGGTTGATATTGGTAAGGATGGTACCGGTATAGGTCTTTTTAGCGGTTGCTTTCTTTGCGGGTGCCGCAACCGTTGCAGGCGCATCCCCACCGGTGCTCAGGCTGGTGAGCAGCTGGCTGAACCAAGCATCGGCCTCCGCTTCGTAGTCGGTATCGCATTTTGCGAGGTCCACCAGGCGTTGACCACCCAGCTTGTTCAATTGGGCATCCACGTCTTCGCCGGCTTTACAAAACAAGGGATAAGAAGTATCGCCCAGGGCCAGCACGCCGTACTTCAGCTTTTCCAGCTTAAAGCCATTGTTGTGGATATGGTCGTAAAACTTCTTGGCGGCGGCAGGCGGCTCACCTTCACCTTGCGTAGAAATAACGGTAACAAAGTACTCCTCCTTGGCCAGGTCGTTGAGGCGGTACTGGTCGAGGCTCACCAGTTTGGCATTGATACCGCTTTTTTTGGCTTTGGCGGCAAACTCGGAAGCCAGCTTCTTGGAGTTACCGGTTTCGGTTCCATAAGCAATGGTGATCTTGCCCACTTTGGCAGCTGCGGCAGCAGGAGCCGCGGCGGGTGCTGTGCCATTTTGCGCAGCAATACCGGCCAGGTATCCGCTGATCCAGGCCAGCTCCTCGCGGGTGGAGGAGGCGATGAGTTCTTCTACGATTTTCAGTTTCGGCGATGAAAGCATATAATCAGTTCAAAGTTCTTTAGTTCAAAGTTCAAAGGCGGTAAGCCTTATTATGCCCGTTTGGCATCTTTGCCATAGGCAACCAGCTTGCCCTCTACGGGTTTGAAGTATTCTTCTTCCCCGCCTTGGTTGGCACGCCAGGCAAACTGCCGGTGCAGTTCCACCACTTTACCAATAATTACCAGCGAAGGCGACTTCAGCTGTAGCCCACCCAACTCCTTGGCATAATGCGCTAAAGTGGAAGTGTGTACTTTTTGTAAAGGCGTGGTGGCCTGTTCCACAATGGCCAGTTCCGTTGCGGCATCTGCGCCATGGGCAAGCAGCTGGTCCACTACCCTGCCCAAAGTTTCGGCCGACATATAAAAAACGAGGGTATCCCTGGTACGGGCCAGTTCGGACCAGTAAGCATCGGTAACCACATCGCTTTTGTAGTAGGTAAGAAAACGAACGGCGGTGCTGCGGTTGCGGGCCGTAAGCGGGATGCCTGCATAGGCAGCGGCGCCAAGGGCTGCCGTTACACCCGGCACAATTTCGTAGGGAATATTGTGTGCTACCAGGGTTTCCAGTTCGTCCAGCACATTGGAAAAAATAGAAACATCGCCTCCCTTGAGCCGAACCACCTTTTTACCCTGTAGGGCATAGTCGGCCATCAGTTCGTTGATGGTACGCTGGGGCGTAGAAGCACCGCGGCGGCATTGCTTGCCCACATAAATGATTTCAGCTTCGGGATTGGTGTATTCGTCCACGATAACATGGCTCACCAGCCGGTCGGTAAGTACCACCTCGGCAGCCTGGAGCAAACGCAGGGCTTTGATGGTGAGCAGTTCGGGATCACCGGGACCTGCACCCACCAGGGCTACGGGGTGTACTTCCGTGTGCAGATTTTGATGGTCAATATGCTGACTAGTATTGTTAAACTGCATGAACCCAAATGAATCGTTGCCCGGGGAGGGACAACTGTTTTGCTTCAAGATACTCTACCAGTTTGGTAGAATAATTGGGCAAATATAGCATCCTGCCGGCTAAACTCCATCTTTTCAATAGACTAATTCCGCATATCCGCTTAGTTCAACAAAACTTTAATTTCTTGTAAGTAAGAAATTAAAGTTTTGCCTGCCGGCACCATTTACAATAGACAGGTGCCATCCTGCACCCCGTTTTGCGTCCCTATTCAAAAACAAAAAGCACAGCCTGGGGCTGTGCTTTGTAAAACCAATTGGTTCTGAAAATTGGTTTTAGGTTGCTGAGGAGCTATGGCTGGCAATCGTTGACAAGTTTACAAAGGCCTGATCCAGATATTCCGGAAAGAAATAGGTTCGCTGGGGTCGCCATGGTCCTGCAGCTTGATGGGCGCAGGTCCGTGTTTGATGTATTCGGGTTTGCCGATATAACGGGTTTCGCCTTTGATCTCCGCATTGTTCTGCACCAGCACGCCGTTGAGGAATGCCGTTACCCGGGCGGGTGTTTTTACGGTACCATCATCGTTGAAGCGGGGAGCGGTCCATACAATATCATACACGTTCCAGTCGCCGGGAGGGCGGTTGGCATTTGCCAGCGGGATGTGCTGTTTGTAAATAGATCCTGCCTGCCCGTTCACATAAGTGGGGTTGTTGTAATTGTCCAACACCTGTATTTCGTAGCCACCATCACCTTTGCCAT
>NZ_MTFE01000010.1:2390485-2452225 GCF_001953305.1 Cnuella takakiae | reverse complement strand
ATCTGCCACTCGAGGTGCAGTTGGTAATCGGTAAACACCTCTTTGGTCTGGATATTACCGGTTCCTTTTTTCACGGTAAACACCCCATCGTGTACGGTCCACTGGGCAGGGTTGGATGGATCTTTTGTAGACACCCACTGGTCCAGGTTTTTGCCATCGAATAAGATTTTGGCATCTGCGGGAACGGGTGTAAGCACCGATTTTCCGGTATTCACCACCTTGGGTACAGGTTCATAAAATTCAGTTTCTTCGGGTTTGGTTTGCGCTCCTGCAGCCAGGGATGCAGCAAAAGAAAGGGAGAGCAGGAAAGGACGGGTCATAATATGTTTTGGGTTTATTGTTCTTTGTTTTTGGAGGCAGCAGGATGTAGCCTTCAGCTGAATCCTGTTCTGTTATTTCAGCGAATTGATCCAGGCAGCAATCTTTTTGGCATCGGCTACGGGCACCTGCGGCATGGGCGGCATTGGGGTGGCATAGTCGGGCCAGTTTTGAGGCTGCGGGTTGTGGATCAACTGAACGATCTTTTCAATACTGTATTTACGTTTGGCAACATCCCTGTAAGCGGGACCTACCTGGCGCTTATCGGTATTGTGGCAGGCCAGACAGGTGTGCTTGGAAAGCAGGGGTTTAACCTCTGCATAGGTAGGCGCTTTGGCAATGGTGCCTGCGTTTTTAGGTGCCGCAGCTGTACCTGCTGCTGCAGGTTTGGTAGCAGCTGTTTTTGCCCCTGCGGCTTTGGCCGGTGCCGCCTTGGTTTCCGCCACCGCCGAATTCCGGGTACTCACTTCATTCATGGTGAGCCTGGCGCCTTCGGGAATATTGTTCAACGTGTAATAAGCCGTAGGATGCACCAGCGAGAAAGATGTTTCCGCATCGCGGAGGCCTTCAAGGGTGAGGGTATGAATATAATAAGGACGCAAACCATCCACGATGATCCGGGCCTTCATACCATCGGGACTAACCTTTACCCCTTTGATCTGCAAGGTTTGCTGGTTTACGGGAGGTGAGCCATACACTGAGTGATACTTGTAGATATAGCTTTCCACCTTGTAGGATGCAATGTCTTCGGCATACTTGCGCTCAGCTGGTTTGGTAAACTCTATTTCAAAACCATCGGGCATGGCACGAACGGCGCGCATCTCGAAGGGAATCTTGCCATTCCACACCAGCCGCTGCAGGCCTTGGCCCGCATCGCCGGCCGAACCCCAGCCACGGGCTGTCTCGCCTGCAAACAGGGAACCATCCTTGCCCCAGGCCATACGGGTAACACCGCTTTGGAAACCGCTTCGGAACTCGATGGCAGCACCCTGGTATTCGCCGTTTACTTTTTCCATAAATACGCGGCTTACCTTACTCATCCCCTGGTCGCCCACCAGCAGCTGGCCGGCAAAAGGCCCCCACTGGTCTTCAGGAATCTTTACGATCTCAGAGTTGGAAATACCCAGGATGCCATGGGGCAGCCAAACGGCCGGCAATTGCAGCTCAGGAATGGCTTTTTTGATTTCGTACTCGGAAAGGAATTTTTCATTGACAATATTCTCCGGTTTAACGGCCCTGCCGTTCTTGTCCACGTCGTAACGGGGCTTCACCAGTGCAAATACCTGGTCCTGTTTGAGCTTGAGCGGCGAGCCGGGCATATCGGTCCATACCAGGCTTGCAGGGTGCCCCATGAAGGCGCCCTTTTTTACCTGCATAATGGAACCGGAGCCTACCCAGTCGCCCTGGTTATCGGTGTAAAAAAGCTCGTCATCAATCATTGAAATACCGCAAGGTGAGCGCATACCCGCAGCCCAGGGCTCCACGCTGCCGTCCTCTCCTATTTTGAGGGTCCAGCCACGCCAGGGCACAAAGCTCTTGGGGTGCCACCACACATCGGGAAAGCCCAGGTTAAGGGTCACAAAGAACTTCCCGTCGGGAGCGACCTTGGGACCGAAGCTATACTCGTGGTAGTTGCCCGAAATTGGCCAGGCATACACCGTTTCGTAGCGGTCGGCCTTGCCATCATTATCTGTATCGGTAAGCCTGGTGAGCTCGCCCCGCTGTGCGCAGTAGAGCGAACCATTTTTATAAGCCACCCCCAGCACTTCGTGCATACCAGTGGCAAACTTGCGGAAGAAAGGCTTTGCGGAGGTAGGGTTTTCTACCACAAACACATCGCCGCGACGGGTGGTAAGGGCCAGGTTGCCATTGGGCAGGGTACACAGGCCGCCCACTTCCAGCAGGTCGCCTTCGGGCACCGGCACCCGCATGATCTTGAAATAGTCATCTTCCTTGGCCGACTCGGCCTGGGCATGGGCGCCCTGCCACAGCATTGCAGCGGCACCCAACTGGAGCAGGCGGCCGGCAGCTTTTTTCCAAAAATGTTTTCCCTTCATCATCTTATATCTGTATCGCTGAATAATTGGTTTAGAATAAAATAGCATACACCGCTTTTTTGCTGACGGGCAGCAGCAGCTCGGTAGTTCCGCCGGCGCCATTGCGCACCAGGGGTGTGGCGCCACCGGCATCGTCAATGCGGATAAAGAGTTCTTTATCGCCCACCACGTACAGTCCTTTCGACTGCTCCCTGATATCCTTGCCTTCTGCTACGCGCAGGTACAAATTTGCAGGAGCATTGTCAATGGTGATGGAGCGTTGCAGCTCCTGGCCGTTGGCACTTACGCGGGGAGCGTCCTGCACCTGTGCGCCATAGATCTGGTACATAAAGGTGGGGCGGTCTTCCTTGTCTACGCTGTACCCCTTGGGACGAAAGCCTGTACCAACACTGTCGGCCTTCCAGGCTGCATTTGCATCTGCAAGTACCGCCAGGGCAGGCATGGTTTTACCAAAATACTGCACCATGCCCGTAGGCTTGGAAGAGCCATCCCCCCTTTCGTGCCACATGGGTGTGGCATCGAGAAAGGAGCCGCGCCAGGCCTGTACAATGGTACCATTGTCGAGGTCGTAGGTATAGTGCAGCCCTTCGGCCGAACCAATGCTGATGGCATGGGTTACGCGGCCTCCCGAGGGCAGGTCAACAAAAGACCGGAGCATGGTATTTTGAGGTGCCTCCACCAGGATGGGATCTACCAGGTTGCCCAGCGCAGCGGCAGGATCGCTGAGCAGGGTTTCGCGCAGGCCTGTGCCCGATACAGAAAGCTGGATATTGGGTTTGGCCCAGTTGGCCGTTTTGGCGTACAATATTTCTACCGGGTATTCGCCGGGTGCCAGGCTGATGCTGCCGGTACCGCCCCTTTCCGAAAAGGGCATCACCTCTTTGCCGCCTACTTTTAAATAGCCTTTTCCACCGGGAACGCCTAACCGAAAATTATAATCACCCTGTTCTTTTACTTCCAGTTTGCCGGTATAGGCAATTAAAAAGTCATTGGCGAGCGTGGTGATGGCTGCAGAAAGTTGCAGGAGTTTGCCCGAAGCCGCTGCTTTTGCCTTGGCCACATCGGCAGGTGCTTCAAACTGGCCCTGGTACACGGAATATTGCAGGTCTTTTAAGGAAGGCTGTTGTTTCCCAAAAGGCATCAGTTTGATGTTGCGGAAAGCCACCGCACCATGGTCGCCCTGAATGCGGATGGGTCCCTGGGGCACTTCATTATTTTCCATTGCACCACGGGTAGGGCCGCTCAGTTCCACGTTCTCGTGGATGGTAACGCCATTGAGCTGGATGGAAAGAATGCGGGCATTTTCAATCTTCTTACCCGAAGCATCAAAGCGGGGTGCCTGGAAAGAAATACGCATTTTCTGCCACAGGCCCGGAGCCTTGCTCACGTTTTGGCGGGGTGCATGACCTTCGTAGCCTTTCTGGCCTTCGGGCTTGCTGTCATCCCAGCGTTCGTAAATGCCGCCATTATCACCTGAGTAGGGACGTTGCTTGCCCCAGGAGTCGTGCAATTGTATTTCGTAACGACCCTGGAGGTATAGGCCGCTGTTGGAGCCCTTGGCCATCAGGTACTCAAATTCCACATCGGCATCGCCATGAACCAGGTTGGTAAAGAGGTCCTGGCCATGCTCCTTGTCGGTGGGCAGGTTTACCAGCACACCGGTACCACCAGCGGTTTTCAGCACGTTGGCAGCAGCAAGGTCGGCCTGCACATCGCCTGCAATACGCCAGGTTTTGGATGCAGGTTTGAAGGGTGAAAGATCGGTAAGCGGCAGGGCCGTTTGCGCCCATGCGGGTGCTGTGCACAGCAACAGGCAGCCGCATACCAAACCGCGTACCGATAAGGAAGGGGAATGATTCATTGTTTATATATAAGGGTAAAAGCTTGAGAGGGCAGGCTGCCCTGGGGCAATTGCTTGTAAATAACCAGGTGCATATGTGCGGTCGCCGCATCAGGAGCAGGCTCCGCTTTATCGAGGGTGATGGCCTGCAACATTGGCTGGCCTGTAGCCGATAACAAAGTGAAACAAAGGGCAAGCATTGGCAATCTATTTTGGAAAGGGTAAAAGCCCGGTGAACAGCCTTCCTGCTCCTGCCTACAAAAGGCCTTGCGCGAAACTGTTCATTGACGGCGAAAGTTAGTGCCTTCGGCATAAGGATGCGCCAGCAAGCGTATCAAAATTTCATCATTTCGTCTCAATATCAATACCTACAGAGCAGGAAGGCTGCTTGCATACAAAAACTTATATTTGGTTACTTCCAACGATCTGCATTGTGACCCGACTGTTTGCCATATTCCTGTACTGCCTGCCCGTGGTTTGCTTTGCCGGCAGTCCCCAACCCTATTTCAGGCATTATGGCGTGGAGCAGGGCCTCTCCAATAACCGTGTGCGCTGCACTTTACAGGACCGCTTTGGCTTTCTTTGGGTAGGTACTGCCGATGGCCTCAACCGTTTTGACGGCTACCAGTTCCGGATTTTCCGAAACAGCCCCGGCGACGGTGGCAGCCTGGGCGATAACTATATCAACAGCCTGGTTCCGGCACCTGATGGTGCCCTGCTGGTGGCCACCAATACAGGCTTGTACCGCTTTGATTATGCTACGGAAAAGTTCCGGCCCCTGGTGTTGAGCCGCTACCCCGTTGGGCATATGGCCACCGACAGAAAAGGCCGTATTTGGTATGTGGCCCATAACAAGCTAAAATGTTTCGATCCTAAGGAGCGGCGTTTGCACAGCTTTGTACAGGTGCCTCAGGCCAGTTCGGTAGCCGTAGCTGCCGATGGATCGGTATGGGCTTCGTCGGCCGATGGTTACCTGTACCAATACCTTGAAGCAAGCCACCGCTTCCGGGCCTACAACCTTTTTGCCCATTCGCGGCCCGCATCTGCCCATAAAGTGCAGCGCCTGTACCCTACCTCCGACACCTGCCTGCTGGTGGGCACCACCAACCAGGGCGCCAAAAAATTTTCAATCGCAAAGGGCAGCTACGAAGACCTGCTCACCCACAACGAAGAAGGATCTGAACTGCTGGTATTTGGCTTTTTGGAAAATGGACCCTCCGAATACTGGATTGCATCCGAGACCGGCATATATACCCTGAACCCCAGGACGCATCAATACCGGCACATGCGCAAAGGGTTTACCAATCCCTTTTCGCTTTCTGACAATGATATCAATACCCTTTGTGCCGACCGGGAAGGCGGTATCTGGGCGGGTACCAATTTTGGCGGCCTCAACTATTTTCCCAAACAGCAGATTGCTTTTGAACGCTTCTTTCCCGGCCACGAAGGTTTTGCCCTGGGCGGCAATGTGGTACATGAAATAACGGCCGACAAGTGGGGACAAATCTGGATCGGTACGGAAGATGCAGGCCTTAGCCGCTGGAACCCGGCAACCGGCAAAACGGATTTTTACCTGCCCACCGGCAACCGCGAAGCCCTGGCCTATTCCAATATCCATGGGCTGGTGGCGGCAGATAATGAGTTGTGGATCGGCACTTTTGAGCATGGGCTGGATGTGCTGGATATTCCTACCGGCAAGGTGCTGCGCCATTACAATGCAGGAAAAGGTAGCGGCAGCCTCGGCTCCAATTTTATTGTCACCCTTTACCGCAACCGCGCCGGCGAAATGCTGGTTGGCACCTGGAATGGATTGTACCGCTACCGCCGCGCCAGCAACGATTTTGAGCCTTTCCTCGGGCACCAGGGACAGGTGCAAAACATTTGTGAAGACGCCGATGGCGCGTATTGGATCTGTACCCTGGGCAATGGCGTTTTTTATTACAACCCCACTACCGGCCAAAAGGCGGTGCTGCAATACCGCCGCGGGAAAAACAATAGCCTGGCCAATAATAACGTACATGGCCAGTACCACGATGGGCAGGGTAATATCTGGTTCAGTACCGAAAGCGGGCTTAGCCGCTACGAAAAAGCCAGTGGCCGCTTCCGGCATTTTACCACCGAGCAGGGCCTGCCGGGCAACGTGGTATACCGCGTGGAGGAAGACCGGCAGCAAAGGCTCTGGATTACCACCACCAAGGGATTGGGGCTCCTGCACCTGGCCACCGGTGAGCTGCAAAGTTTTTCCATTGCCAATGGCCTGCCTTCAGATCATTTCAATTTCAACTCCAGTTTCCAGGATAGCAGTGGCCGTATTTACCTGGGCACATTGAAAGGGATGGTAAGTTTTCAGCCTGCTCAGTTGCAAACCAATCCTTATGTGCCACCCCTATATTTCACGCAGGTACTGGTAAATAACACCAGGCAGTATGGAGGCAACCTGAAAGCACCGGCAACATTGCCCCTGCCCTTTGCCAAAGCACTCAGGCTTCCTTACCACCAATCGACCTTTAGTATCGATTTTGCAGCCCTTGGTTTTGCCGCCCCTGAGATGACGCGGTACCGCTACCAACTGGAAGGGCTTGACAATGCCTGGACCCTGTTGGCTTCCAACAGAAGAATTTATTTTACCTCGCTGCAGCCGGGTTCTTACACCCTTCGCCTGCAGGTATTATCGCCCACGGGCACCAGGGTGCTGGGCGAATGCCGACTGTCCATCACCATCATGCCGCCCTGGTGGGCCAGCCCCCTCGCCTATGCCGCCTACCTGCTGCTGGCCATTACCGGCTTGCTGGTTTTACTTCGTTATTATCACCGGTACACCCGCGAAAGGGCCCGTCGCAAGATTGAACTCATTGCGCTGAAAAAGGAAAAAGAACTTTATGAGGCCAAGATGGATTTTTTCACCAATGTAGCCCATGAAATACGGACACCTCTCACGCTGATCAAAGCGCCGCTGGAAAGGGTGCTTCATAAAACAGCGGAACTGCCTGACCTGCAAAAAAGCCTCCGTACCATGGAGCGCAATACCGACCGGCTGATTGACCTTACCGGACAGCTGCTCGATTTCCGGAAGGCAGAGGCCAATGGCTTCCAGCTTCAGTTTGTAAACACCGATATTTCGCGGCGGCTGGCCGAGCATTTTGCGGCCCAAAAGCCCCTTGCCGAACAACGCAACCTGAACATGAGCCTACGGCTGCCTGCCAAACCTATTTTGGGCCTTGCCGACGGAGAAGCCCTGAACAAAATTTTTTCGAACCTGCTGCACAACGCCATCAAGTATGCACAGGCTACCGTTCGGGTGGTGGCCAGTTCGGAAAACGACCACTGTACGATACAGGTACTAAACGATGGTCCCCTGGTGCCGCCAGCTATGCGGGAGCAGATCTTCGAGCCATTTTTCCGGCTGAAGGAAAATGGCCAGCAAGGGGGCACGGGTATTGGCCTGGCCCTTGCGCGGTCGCTGGCCCAGCTGCATGGGGGCAGCCTGGTGCTGCAGCCCCACGAATCCCTGAACGTTTTTGTGCTTGAATTGCCCTTGCCTCCTCAATCAACCAGCTATTCCATCCAAACGCAAACCCAAACATCCGTATCATGAAACCGTCCCTGCTACTGGTAGATGACAATGAAGAAATACTTGCTTTCCTGGAAGAAGAGCTGAGCGAACAGTATACTGTTTATGGCTGTACCAGTGGCGCCTCTGCACTCAACCTGCTTGCGGCCCACAGCGTGCAACTGGTGATCAGTGATGTGATGATGGAAGGAATGGACGGTTTTGAACTTTGCCGCAGGCTAAAAACAGACAAGGCATACAGCCACCTGCCGGTGGTGTTGCTAACAGCCAAAAACAGTTTACAAGCCAAGATCGAGGGATTGGAACTGGGTGCCGATGCCTATATTGAAAAGCCTTTTTCGCCTGCTTACCTGCAGGCCCAGGTGGCCAGCCTGCTGCGCAACCGCAGCCAGTTGCAGGTATATTTTGCCAACTCGCCGCTTGCACATATTGGCACCATGGCACATAGCCGGTCGGAAGCCCAGTTCCTGGAAGCCCTCAACGAAGGCATTCAAAGCCGTATGTCGGACCCCGACTTTGACGTGGAGCACCTGGCAAAACTGATGAACATGAGCCGCCCTACACTGTATCGCAAGATCAAGGAAGTGAGCAGCATGACACCTTCGGAACTGATCAACCTGACGCGGCTTAAAAAAGCTGCCCAACTGATGGGCGACGGCAACCTGAAACTGTATGAAATTTCCTACCAAGTAGGCTTCCACTCCCAGAACAATTTCTGCCGCAATTTTCTAAAGCAATTTGGCATGACTCCTTCGCAGTTTATGGGCCAGGTACGGGGGGTGGTGGAGTAAAAAATCAGCAGGCAAAAATTGGGTTTAGCGTTGACGCGTCTTCTTTGACGACAGACCCATGCCGAGGGACGACCGGCTGTTGCTGATGGGTTTTGTTTCCTGGACTTGCCGACTATTATCCTTTCAAATGCACATCTTTTTATGCAAATACGATCCATAAATAAAGCCGCACCTGTTTAGGTGCGGCTTTATTTATGGATTAAAAGTCAGGGGCTAATTTTAAAAGCATCAGCCAGATTAGCACAAGCAATTATGCCATTGAATTTAGTAAGGTCAATTAGCTTTTGCTCTAATCGCGATGCTTCCCTAAGCCAAATTATTGCAGCGTCACGTTAAAGGTCACGTCCACATCGGTTGAAGATTTAGGGCTGTCCACGGGGTCGGTAGTAGCCTTATTGGGCGGGTTGCCACCATAGTGGCGGAGTACCACACGCAGGGTACCATTAGCGGCAGCACCGGTGGACAGTACACCGGTAGTACCCAGGGGCATACCATTGGCGTCGTTGTTCAGACCCGAAATGGTCAAATTGCTGGTAGCGGCAGGGATCAGGTAAAAGCGGTGCTCGTCGCCCTCAGCAGTAACTTCCGTTGTGATATTAGCAACGGGGTTCTTGGTTTTATCCAGCAACTCCAATTCGAAATTGTATTGTTTGTTGACCGGCAAAGTCACCGGTGCCAGGACGGGTGTAGCGCCACCCGGACCATCCGGATCATCGTAAGAAAACTGGATGGTACTGCCACCACCTACCGGCGTCAACTTCATGGTAACGGTGGTGATCACTTCTTCCTCATTGCCTTCTCCCTCATCATCGTCTTTATTGCAGGCGGTAAAAAGCGTGGTTGCTGCCAGCAACAGTACGGGCCATTTCATTTGAAACTGTTTCATGTTGGTCGTGTTTTTTTATCAGGTTAAATAAGGTTACTTCCCAGGTTGACCTTTGCGGAACACCGCAGGCCACCTAATAAGAGAGCATCAGGATTTGCCAAGGGGCACTTTCAGGCGCAACTGGATGTTGCGGCCCATTTCATCGGTAAAAAATCGCAAGTTGTTGAGATAATCGCGGTAGCTGCGGTTGAGGGCATTGCGCACGCTAAGGCCAAAGGTTACCGGCACCTGCCCCAGCCGAACGGTAGTGGCCGCATCGGTATGCACCAGGAAGTAGGCAGGCGGCGGTGCCTGGTAGTCCTGCTTGCCGGCACTTTCATCAGGTACCCTTGTCTGGCGCCATACCTGCATGCCTTCCACCTGCAGGTAGGTATTGGAACGGCGTGCGCCATCCTTCAAAGCATATTTAAAGCCGGTTGTAAACCGGTCGGCGGGCATGCGGATCAGCCAGTCATCGGCCACCAGGTTGCGGGCCCGCAGCATGGCATAGCGGTTGGTCCACTCCAGCCGGGGCAGCAGTTCCCAGCTAAGCGAAGCATCCACACCCTGCAGGCTTGCATCGGTTTGGCTATATACCAGTTTGGGGAAAGCTCCCGAAATGGTCAGTACCGGTTCACCGGGAACAGGCTGCTGGTAAATAAACCGGTTGATGCGGTTATGGTAAACCGTCAGCTCCCCGCTCAGGGTGCCGCTTTTGTTGCTGAAATTCTGGCCCACATGCAGGTAAAGCGACTGCTCCGGCTTCAGGCTGATATCGCCCACCTCGTAGGTGGCGGTACCATGGTGAATGCCATTGCTCAACAGCTCGTTTACATGCGGTGCACGGCTGGAAAGGGTGGCGCCGGCGGTCCATTTCCAGTGTTCGGTAGCCCGGAAACCCGCCTGCAGCGAAGCACCCATGGTGCTGAAGTTAAAATCGTAATTGGCAAACTCGGCGCCGCCGGCACGCAGCCTGTTGGAGTGAATGGCCCGGTGATCGTACCGCAAACCACCGTGCAGGTCCCAGGCTTCGCGGTTCCATTTCAACAGGTAATAGCCACCGAAATTAAAAGCGCGGTATGCCGGGATAAAGTACCGACCCGAGTAGCTGTTGTTTTGCTGCATGCTCACCACTCCGCCGCTGTGCTGCCAGTTGCCCTTGCGGGGACTCTCCCAGCTCAGCTCCTGTTGCAGGGTGCCGATATTGAGGTTCAATTGGGGCCTGCGGTTGGCGGCATTGCGCACTACGTCATACTCTTCGCGGTCGTTTAGCTGTCCCGAAAGCAGGAGGCCCAGCTTGTGCCCGCCAATGTCTACCGTGGTTTGCGACTTCAGCAACTGGTGCACCACCGCCTGGTATGGCCGGATCATTTCGTATCCTTTATTCCCGGTAAAAGCGGGATCAGGACGGGTGGCCTCCATGGCTTTTTGCAGGTCGGTAAGGTTGCCGATATGGGCACCACTAAATACACCCAGTTTGGTGTTGAAATAAGAATAAAACAACTCGGTGCTGAGGTGGTGCCTGCGGTAGCCTGCCGTCACCGAAAAATTGCCTTCCCTGTTGGAGGTATTGTTAAGGCGATAGTCGGGGGTGGTTACATTGCCACCCTGCTTCAGGGTTCCTTGCAGGCGGTAGGCAAAACCTTCCCACTTCTTGGAGGCCTGCTCCCATACCCCGGATACCAGGGCCTGTCCGTTGTTGGTGGCATATACCGTATTGACCTCGGCCTGATGACCCGGCTGCTGGCGCAGGGCCCTTGGGCTCACCAGGATCACACCGCCAATGGCATCGGAACCATACCGCAGCTGGTCCACCCCGCTGATCACGGAAAGACGGCCCGCAATAAACGGATCCACTTCAGGGGCGTGTTCATTGCCCCACTGCTGCCCTTCCTGCCGCACCCCATTATTAATGGTCAGGATGCGGTTGCCATGAAGTCCATGAATCACCGGCTTGGCAATGGTAGAACCCGTTTGCAAAAGTGTAACCCCGTTGATCCGGGCAAGCGCCTCGCTAAAGGACCTGCCCCTTGCCTCTTCGAGGGCAGCACCTGCCAGCTCTTTGCGGATGCCGGTGGAGGGTTGCCGGTTGGCGGCAACCGTTACGCCTTCCAAAGTGGTTTTATTCAGGGGCATATCCACATCGAGGTGGCTGGCACCCTGCAGCCCAACATAGCGGATGACGGTATCAAAAGAAATATGGCTGATGTGCAGGGTGTAATGCCCTGCACACAGGGAGTCAAACTTAAAATCACCTTTGTCGTTGGTGACCCTGGTTTGGTTGAGTTCCGCCACATACACACTGGCGCCTGCCAGGTTTTCGTGGCTGGCCGAATGGTGTACATGGCCGGTAAGAATGCCGCTGCACTGCTGGGCACCCGCAAATGCGGCATTGCCCAGGAGGAGCAAAAGAAAGATCTGCTTCAAGAGATTGCGTATTACACGAAGAATAAATTGGGATGTTTCCTACGGGTTAGCAGGAGGGCGGTCCCCGGCTGCCGGCATTTTTTACAAAGCCCAGCAACGGAAAAGCATAAGGCGCAATCGTGTATACCGCAGGGTACTCAGGTAAGCCTGCGGTCCAGGAAAAGATGGGTTCGGGTTGATGCGGGGCGGTGATAACCTGGTGGTAAAAACCGCAGTGGTAAGTCTTGGTGGTTACGGACAGGTTGCTGTCCCGGAAGCCATAATCGGCATCCACGTGGTCGGCCAGCAGGTTATGCAGGAATTGCCTGGGCGTAGCACCCAGCAAGGCAATCAACAGCAGCAGTGCCGCCCAGAAAGATCGTATCGTTTTGTCTTGCTTCAGGTTTTTGTTTTTGCTAAACTAATGGTTCCTTAAACCATTTCCGGGCTGCCGGTTTTTTGAACAACAGGTATGGGGCAACAGCGGCGGCTTTCGGCCCGGTTGCGGAGGTGGGCCCAAATCAGCAGCACGGCCCCTACTCCTTTCAGCACCATTTCCACTGCATCAATTGCCAGCAGGTTGGCCAGAGCCACCAGGAAAAATCCGGCAACAAAGGCGGCAACAATGCTCTTCTGCTGGTGCACCTGGGTGTATCCTTTCCAAATGGCATAGCCCCCGATACCGGCGGTGAGCAACACGGTGCTCCACTCCAGAAGGGGCCATTCGCCACTAGCAATACCTACAACCGGCAGGATGGCCATTAAAAGCGGCAGGGCAACACAATGCACCAGGCAAATAACAGATATTGCCATACTCACCAGATCCATGCGTCCACGGTATTCATTGCCTGCGCTCATGTTCATAAAAATAGATAATTGCAACAACGTTGCAAAGAGCAAATTTAAGGCCTGAGTTTGGATTTGAGCAGCCGGTTGGAAAAAATTAGGAGAAAGGATGCAGGACCACGGACCAGTGACGACAGCCAGTGGCCGCGTTTCTGTGGTTCGGTCCGAGGTATGTCGTCCGTGGTCCCATTAGTCCCTCATCCACCTTCCATCTACACCTTTCCCAATCTTATCGTTGTTTTCTGAAAAGCTCTCGATGCGGAGGGTTAATTTTGTGGCCTCATGGCATTATCCATCTGCTCCATCAACTCTGGTTCCAACGGCAATTGTTATTATGTAGGCAACGATCAGGAAGCCATCCTGGTAGATGTGGGCATCAGCTGCCGCGAGGTAGAGCAAAGAATGAAGGCCAGGGGCCTGCAGATGGAACGGGTAAAAGCCATCTTTGTTTCGCACGAGCATACCGATCATATCAGGGGTATTGCCGTGCTGGCGCAAAAATGGCGGTTGCCGGTGTACAGCACCAAGCCCATGCGGCGCAGGGGCAGCTTTTGGGTAGATAAGGAACTGGTATTTGATTTTACAGCCCACCAGCCTGTTGCCATTGGCGGGCTAACGGTCACACCATTCCCCAAGTTTCATGATGCTGCCGACCCTTATAGTTTTACCGTAAAAGGAAACGGGGTTACGGTTGGCGTGTTTACCGACCTGGGTAAGCCTTGTCAGCAACTGGTTCAGCATTTCAGCCAGTGCCATGCCGCTTTCCTGGAAAGCAATTATGATGAGGAAATGCTGGATAAGGGCAGTTACCCCTATTACCTCAAGCACCGCATCAGGGGTGGTAACGGACACCTGTCCAACCGCGAAGCCCTCCAGGTTTTTTGTAACCACCGCGCTCCTCATTTGAGCCATTTGTTGCTGGCCCACCTTTCCAAAAACAATAACTGCCCGCACCTGGTAGCCGGCTTATTTGCACCACACGCCGGCAGCACCCATGTTGAAGTGGCCTCCCGCTTTGAAGCGTCACCGGTTTATACCATTACCGCGAGCAGAACAACCCTTATCAGGGGTACCGAGCCCGAAGCTCCTGCCCAACAACAGTTGGCTTTATTCTAGTTAAGCAGGGTTAGCTTTCAAGTCTCCTATGCAGTACTGCCAATAAAAATTCTTACAAAGAATCTTTCTTGGCAGTAGAACACTCGTTTTTACAATCCGGCCGTAACCATTTCCTCACATGAAAGCATTTTACAGGCTTAATGTGATGAGATGACCTGTTTTGCTATATTCTTCCCGGTAGAAAATAATGGAAATTCACACCGGCAAACAAAAGCTTACCTCGATGGTACAACCTGCACCCGGCGCAGAGCGAAGCTGGAAAATACCATTAAGGCTCTCGGCACGTGTTTTCATGTTGGTGATGCCAATGCCGGTGCTCCTGGTGGAGGTGTCGAAACCTTTACCATCATCTGTTATCACCAGTTGCAACAAGCCGTCCGTGAACTCCAGCCTGATTTCGGCTGTACCTGCCTGTGCATATTTGATCACGTTGTTCAGGCCCTCCTGAATGATACGGTAAATACCCAGGTGCATGTCCTCTGCTATTTGGAGGCCGAATATGCCAACGGGGTGAAAACTGATCTGGAGTTTGTTGGTCAGGTTGATACTTTCCACCAGGTCGTGCACCGAATCGTGCAGGGTAATTTTTCCCAGTGTTGGTGCAGATAGCCGCTTGGAAATACTCCTGATTTCGTTGATACACTCCTGCAGGTAGCGGGACGATCTTTCCAGCAAGGAGCGATCTTCACAATACCCGCTAAGGAACATTTCATTATACAGCTTTACGGTGGTCAGCACCTGGTTTACGTTGTCGTGCAGTTCCAGGCCCATTTTCGACCGTTCGGACTCCTGTGCTTTGATAACAGCCGATGTAATTGCTTTTTGCTTGCTTCTTTCTGCAGCATCCAGCTTTTGCTGCAATTCAACCTGCCGGTCGATGTCGCGGGCATTTACAATCATACCTCCGATCAGCGGATTATCGTAATGGTTGGCACCCTTCGACTCCAGCCACACGTACTGGCCGTCTTTACGACGGAAACGGTGCCGCACGCCTTGTAACTGCTGGCCGGTTTTTACCCGGTGAATGCCTGCGAGGGTTGATTCAACATCCTGCGGATGAATAAACTGCAATAAAGGTTTGTGCAGAAGTTCGTGTGCTTCGTAGCCCATGGCTTTGCGCACATTATCGCTGCAGTAAGTAAAGTTGCCCACTTCGTCGATGATCACAATAAGGTCGGTACCTTCCTGCACCAGGGCTTTGAACTTTTGCTCGCTGCGGGCCAGTTCGGCTTCGGCTTCTTTCCGTTGGGTGATATCCTTGCCAATGGCAATATACTGCAACTGCTGCCTGGCCTCGTTGTACATGGGCTGTATGTGCAGGTTCATCCAGTAAGGCTTACCATCTTTCGAATGGCAAAACAGTTCCTGGTGCAAACTTTGTCCCAGCTCCAGTTGCAATTGAATATTATCGTGCTGTTCCACCTCCGTATTGGCGCTGGAAAAAAGCTCCTGCGGCATTTTCCCCAGCACTTCCTCAACACTATATCCGCTGATATCGCAAAAAGCCTTATTGGCCCAGGTGATCCGGTGGTGGTGGTTGGTGGTCAGAATTGCCTGCGATGTTTTTTCCGCTATCAGGGAAAGTTCGTGCAGTTTGTCCGTTTGTATTTTTTCCTCTGTGATGTCGCGGCTGTTAACTACCAGGCCATTGATATCCGGATCATCTACCAGATTGGTAACACGGGTATCCATCCACCGCCATTCGCCGGCCTTATTGCAAAAGCGGTAAGGTGCAAAGCGTATGCTTTTCTCCGGCAATACTTTTTCAAGTTGTTGCTGCAGTGCCGGGAGATCATCGGGGTGAATCAATTCAAAAGCAGAGCGGCCCACCAGTTCGCCGGGAAAATAGCCCAGCAGGTGGGTTACGCTGGCACCCACATAAATGTACTGTCCCTGTGGCGCAACAATGCCCACCAGGTCGGAGCCCCCGCTTACCAGTGCCCTGTATCTTTTCTCACTTTTCAGCAAAGCCTGAAGGCTTAACATGCCACTGCTTACATCCTGCAATGTGTTTTCGCTTCGGCTGTGCTTACCCGCTGCATCATAATGCAGTTCGCGGTAATGCTGGATATATACCAACCTGCCATCCGGGTGTACTATGCGGTATTGGTGCTGTGTGCGGGCAGGCTGCCCTTCCGTAGCATATAGCTCGCCGCGCATCCTTTCAACATCATCGGGGTGTACCCGCTCCCAGAATGCAGCAAGGTCGAAAGTTGTGGCTGGAGGCAGTCCGAAAAGGATATTGATATTGGGCGAAATGTAAGTGAAAACATCGGCCAGCCGGTCGTAGTCAAAACCAGCAACACCCGTAATGCACAAGGAACGTTGCAGGCGCGACCCCGAAGCGGGTGCATCAATCCCCCTGCCGATGCAGTACCACACCCCTTTTGCCGGTTGCCAGCGCACCGTCCAGCAAATTGTTTGAGATGATGTTTGAGCAGAGGAAAAAGAAGGTGTTACAGGCACAGGGTTGCCCAGTTGGGCGAGTTTAAATGCATGCAGCATTTTATCCTGATCCTGCGCAGGGAAAAGGGTATAAAAATTTTCGGCCCCCAACAACACACCTTCGGGTAACAGCATGCGCGCTGCGCTGTTGCAGTATACCGGCATACCATCCTGCTGTACCACAACAAGGGCATCAGAAATCATGTCCAGCATTTCATCGGCCATGAAAGGATCTGGAACTTTGGGCATTGGATTAAACAGGCCAACAGATTTGTTACAGACAACCTGCGGGATTCTCATATCACCAAAGTTCTCCAATTAAAACAAGTTACTGTTCAATCGGGCAGGTCAAAAGGCAACTGGATTTGAGAATTATCAATTATCCCTTAACAGGAAAAAGGAATAACACTTACTCAAAAAGAAAGCGCCGCCTTGGTTTGCATTTTACTGGCGACACATCTGAAAAACTTTGCTTCGAAATGGGGACTTCAGACAATAACACAAGCGTGGAAAATAATGTATGCGCAAATAAGATGTGGGCATACCAACAACAAAAAAGCCTTGCAGTTTTGCTGCAAGGCTTTTTTGTTGGTGGAGGTGAGGCTTTCCAGGTCGAATCACTTGAAAGGTTTTTGCAATTTATCTCTACAATCAAGGTGGCTTGAATTGGCAAATCCCATGTTTTTGATTTTTCATAAAAACATCTAAATAGGGTCAAAATCAAAATCATTGCGTTTTTTTAGAGTCAGATATCATGAATATGCTCTTACAAATATTTGTTTTTCATAATCTTGAGCTTAAATTGAACTAAAAACTAGTCTTTAAAAAATTTTAAATAACAGACGTTAGCAGTAAGATTTAGACAAACCGCTTATGACAGACATAATCCAAAGCATTATTCAAAAGGTAAAAGATGAACTGAGGCTTGAAGGAGAGTTTTCTTCAACTGAATTGTATAATCAGCTTTTTGAGTATAGAACAAATCTTCATCCCGATAAATTTTTATATGATGATCAAAAACAGGAGGCTGAAGAGAAATTCAAGAAAGTCAATGCTCTTCTTTCAGAATTGGAACGGTTCATAAAAGAAGAGAAGTTGGCAAAAAAGCCAGGAGAAATAATCCCATATAAAGATTCATATGAAATTGTAACGATTAAGCAAACAAATGTACAAATCGAAGAAAAAATCAAGAGTTTGGAAAGTACAATAACTGCAAAGGATTATGAACTTAAAGAACTAAAAAAAGAAATCAGACTTCTGCGAAATGAAAAAGCCGATGAAAAGACACAGGAATTGGTAAAGCACTATAAGCCGACAAAAAAGAGTCTATTTTCATTAGGGTTGACATTTTTAGTGACATTATTGTTTGGAATTCTTTCAAAGATTGACGAGATAGCAGTTTTGATTTCAAAGTATTCTCCTTTAAAGGAAAAATTCTTAAACACAATTATTTTTGTTATTCTGATTGCAATCCCATTGATATATGCTAAAAAAAGTTACGAAGAAAAAATTATAGAAAGAGCTGCAAATAGAGTTAAAACTCCATTATTTATTAATGGATTTGTTGAGTACCTGGAGGAATATAAACTTGGCAATAATTTTTCCGAATTAAATGTTTATAATTTCTTGGTTAAACAACTAGTTCCACGCAACTTTTTTAGCAAATATTATTATACAAAAGTTCTTCCGGTGTTTACTGAGGCAAC
The DNA here is from genome assembly GCF_001953305.1 of Cnuella takakiae. Classification (GTDB taxonomy): domain Bacteria; phylum Bacteroidota; class Bacteroidia; order Chitinophagales; family Chitinophagaceae; genus Flavisolibacter; species Flavisolibacter takakiae. The sequence goes on along the minus strand of NZ_MTFE01000010.1, from coordinate 2,434,264 downwards.
TATTGATTCCTTAAAAGATATTTTCATTTACAATCTTTTAATTAAAAAACTAATCTACATATCAAATCCTAATATGCTTGATAGAACATTTAGAATTTGGAATTCTCCCCACTACTTTCCTGGACAATTTGACGACGAATTTTAGCCTTACTCCTATCAATGCATTGCTGCCGGATACATTACCATAAGGTAGTCGAATAATACAGCATCAATGTATCTTTTTTTAAAGAACTTCCTCCAAGTTCATACTTGACAGCAATCCTTTAAGTGATAGAAAATAGGTAAAATATAAAACGCCTTGATTTTCAAGGCGTTTTATATTTTTGGAGGTAAAGTTTTCCTGATTCAATCACTTGAAATGTTTTTGCAATTCATTTCCACAATCAAATTGATTTGAACTGGTAAATCTCGTCCTTTCCATCTTGTAATAAAAACATCTAAATCGGGTCAAGATCAAAATCCTTGCGTTTTTTGGGTATCTAACCAGATTTTGGTAATTGCGTTTTTGGAGTACCAGATATTGAAAAACGCAACTGAAAATGTTTGTTTTTAAGGAACTGAGCCTAAATTGAGTAACAAATCAAAACTGAGAATTACGTATAAAAGTCGTAATGCGCAATTGAAAACCTAACTAACTATGGAACAAAAGACAGAAATAACCCAGTATCATTTCGACACTATTGTAAAAGACTTCCTAGGCAAAATCGAGAGCCTTAATGAGACATTGCCATTCGTAATGATTTTCATTCGATATAATTATCGAAAAGCAAATAACGACTTTGCCACTTTTGTCAAAGATAAGGGTGTTTCGAGCGTAGGTGAAGACGGTGAGGAGAGCTATACTTTTTCACCGGAAGATTCACAAAACTACTTTTTCCATAAAAGAAATATTGAAAAAGCGACGAATGCAACGGATATCGTTCCCGAAAGTCTATTTGTAACTTTAATAAGTCAATTCGATTCTTTTTTGGGTAGATTGATAAAGGAAATATTTAATGTCAAGCCAGATATTCTCAACGCTAGCGAAAAGAACTTGACATATTCTCGCTTATTGGAGTTTGCCAGTTTAGAAGAAGCCAAAGAATATCTAATTGAGAAAGAGGTAGAGGCGGTTCTTCGTGAAAGTCACATAGATCATTTTGGCTGGCTAGAGAATAAGCTTGGAATCGTGTTAAGAAAAGATCTGCCAATATGGGAAACATTCGTTGAAATCACTGAACGCAGAAATCTATTTGTTCATTGTGATGGTATTGTTTCAAGTCAATACCTCAGTGTTTGCCGACACAACAAAATTAAGCTAGACGAGAAAGTTGGAGTAGGAACAAAGTTTGAGGTTTCTCCAGATTATTTTGTAAGAGCTTACAAATGTTTGTATGAAATAGCAGTTAAGCTAACTCAGGTTATTTGGAGGAAGTTGTTGCCGAAAGATCTTGAAAAAGCTGACGAAAGTTTAAATGACATTTGCTTCGAGTTGCTCAAACAAGGGCATTTCGATCTTTCTGACATCTTGCTTGATTTTGCTACTAATACTCTAAAAAAGTATTACAATGAAGAGAGCAGAAATGTTTTCATCGTTAATAAAGCGCTTTCACTAAAACTAGGTGGAAAAATTGATAAAGCCCATGATATTGTTAATAATAAAGACTGGAGTGCGTGTAGTGATAAGTTTAAAATTGCAAAGGAAGCATTGCTCGACAATTTTGAGGAGGTAGAGAGGCTTATGCGAAAAATAGGTCCGGACGGCGATGTGAAAAAATTGAGTTATAAAGTGTGGCCACTTTTTGCAAGTTTTCGAAAAACAGATGGTTTTATTAATTGTTATAAGGATGTATTTAGAGAGGATTACAAAGCAATTGAGACACCTAAAAAGCTTATTGAGCAATTGTTTCAAGAAGTAGAAAAAGAGCAAAGTAAAAAGCCGGAGCCTAAGGAAGTAGGCACAGTAAGTGAGCTATCGACAGCTGAGGCCAATTTGTAAGACTGCCCAAAACTTGAACTTGGCGCAAAAGGGGCATGACTTACAAGTGCTCATCTGCAAAAAATTCTATGGTACATCAATGAATGGGCTAGAACTGATGGAATGCTATTTCCCAACCTGCGCCAAGCATCGGACGTTAGCGGCCAACTTATACGTCAATCCGATATAAACAAAATTTTGTAAAATAGAAAATGAAAAAAAGTAAAAAACCTATGGAAATAGTGTTTTGGTGCACATTGATCTCATTATCATTTGCATTTATCGGCGGGATTCTCATTGCTTGGGCTAAACTAAAACAAGATAGAAGTTCATCAGATAAGTCAGATAAAATTTTAAACTTTAGCACTGAAAATTCTAAAAGTTTGGAGAAAATTGGTGTTAAAACTGATACTTCCCTTTCTGAGATTTTGCTTTTAAAAAATCAAATTAGTGAACTAAATAACCAACTTAAACCATTTAAAAATATAGCAAAATCCAAATACCCTAATCTTAATGAGAACGAAGGTCTTATAAAACTTCAGAACCATATTTTTGAAATAGAAAGAAAGACAGTTCAACTACAAGAGAAAGCAACTGAATTAGAGAATAAAGTAAAACCGAGAGAACTGTCTGAAGATCAAAAAAGCCTTCTTTATTCATCCCTTAAAGAGAAAAGGTTCCCAATTTTCATTAGCAGCAAAATGATGGACACTGAAAGTCTACACTTTGCTGAACAAATTTACAATGTTATAGAAAAAGCTAGATGGCCGGCTTTTCTTAGTAAAGCAATGACTTCAATAATTGACTTTGAAGGAGTAGGTATTTTCTCATTTCCTGACAATAATTTTCCAGAAGCAGAAAATATATTATTAAAAGCGTTCGAGAAAGCTCAAATAAAGGTTCAAAAAGTTACAGTACCAAGGAATAAAATGGGTGAATTTCCAGCAACACCTTGTATCGTTTTAGTTGTAGGTGGTAAATGATAAAGCCTACCGCTAATATCAGGTTGCTTCAATTCGGCTGATGAATATTAGCTCAGCAACAATAATTCTAATGTTCTTTAGTAATATATTTCAGCTGACTGAATGCTATGGCCGCTATTGCAGCAAGCTGTTAACCCTAAGAAGATTACCCCTATCCTGCATATTTCATTCTTTTTATACACTTCACCAATCTTTTTATCTATTTGGACGAATTGTCCATATTTTTTCAAGCGCGGCTGTTATATTGTGACAACCCTCACTATGACTAAAGCGCCCCAGGGCAACTACACAGTTAAAGTGCCCACCAAGACTTACCTACGGAAATATGTAACTGCTTCATTGGGTGCACCCATTGCACTCAACTACTCTTCCACTTTAGGAACCCTCATCTTGTCACTTCTGGAAATGGACTCCTTTTCCGTGAACATGAACCTGGTCAAGCAGGATACCCGCCTAACCAGCTTTGATGACTGCATCGAAGCGGTGTCTTCCATTAAGACAATGCGGTATAAGGGCTACTCGCTCACCCCTACCAAGATCATTGCCATCAACCGCTTCCTGGAAAACGCTTTCATCGAGGACTTGTACATTCATTGCAAGTCATCCCTTAAAAAAAGGGAATGGCGCCCAGGCATTGAAGATGGTATCCGGAGCTTTGCCGAAGGTTGTGGAATCATCATCGATGAAGACATCTCCCTGGATGCTTTAAAGAAGGCTGAATGGCGGTTCCGCAAAAAAAAGGAGGAGAGAAAGTTGCAGACTTTTGTCCTGCCACAAAGAGGCACTTCAGCCTTCGCATTCTGCTAAAAATCCCCCTTTCCGCTGTCCTTTCACTCCCGGAGCCCTTGCGCAACATTTGCGTAAATGTTCCAATCATCTTACACAGGCATAAAACCATTGCACCGGAATACCGCCTACAACGGTGGTTTTTGTCGTTTCTGGTTTATCCCGGTTGAAGAGGTATTGGTTATGCCGCGTATCAATGCAGCAACCCAATACCTGGTGGATGAACCGTCCATCCGTCCCGGCGCTGCGTGGCTTGGACCAATTGCTGTCCCTCGTGACCGCATAGGCTTTTCCGAAGAGTTCAAGCGCACTGCTGCAGGTCATTATTATGTACACAAGATTGAAGGAATCCACCCAGGCGAAAGCGCAGAGAGCCGGGTTAACTTCGAAAACCTGCCTTATCATAAGTACCTGGCCATCGGCAAAATGAGGGCTGGAGGCTTTTACTGCCTGGTGGGTACAAAAGACAGCCCACTTTCTTTCAACCCGGAGTTCAGGGGCGGCCTTGGTCCTGGTGACATTGCTCAAAACCTGTTTTCCTTTTCCACCAATCATATAAGCAAAGCCTATGTGCTGCCACAATTCACGGCTGATGCTATTGCCTCTGGCTTGCCAGGCAATGGCCCTGGCGATGGCAGCGGCAATGGAGGTAATACCATGGCCCAGAAAGAAACGATCCCCTTCCAAAACCAACCCACCATTTCTATTCCTTGGACTCCGCTGCGGCAGAACCGGTTTGGCAACTTCCCGATCGTGCAGGTATGGCTCATTGAAGACGGCGGGGTTCCGTACAAGGCAAATGCCGGCAGCATCGAGGTAGATGCACCGCCTCCAGCTTTTACCGAACTAACGGTGAGGCTTGGCGGCAATCCTACTGGCTTTATCGAAATAATGTAAGAACCAATATCCTGATGAAAACAAGAATCCTTTTACTCCTTCTACTTATTACGGGCTTTGCACAAGCCCAGGTAACTAACCGGATCCAGGGCGACATCATTCGCATGAACCAAAATGGTAACGCTCCGGCTGAACTTCAACTGGAGAACAGCACCAAGGGCAGGACTGGAGCAGTCCTGAAGAACAAGGGTAACGGCCTCACTGAGTTCGATTACGTTGTTGATGATGCCTGGACCACTGGTGATACCCTCTATCTGAAAAAAGGTCCAAACCTGCTAAAAGTCCGGAGAAGCGGTATCAATTCAACTGATACCACATCCGCCAACGGTCTTCCTGCAATTGCATCCGGATGGTGGGCACAGCAACAACTTGCAGCATTGCCATCCCAGCAGGATCCATATATGGTGAACGGACAGCTTGCCGGCATTGACTTTAAGGACGCAAATGGCAATGTTTACTTCCGGTGGCTATTCGACACAACAGGCAACAGCAAACAATACCTGGAGGCCATCGATTACCATGATCCGCTTTGGCTCACCGGACTGGGCTGGTCCAAAATCCTCAACCATCCAACAACTATTGGCGGGTACGGGATCACAGATGCATTCACCCAAGCAACAGCAGATGCACGGTACCCACTTCTTTCCGGATCATACGCGAATCCTGCCTGGCTAAGTTCCCTTGCCTGGTCAAAGCTTACTGGGGTTCCAACCTCATTCACACCATCAGCACACACCCATCCGTGGGGCACAGATGTAACTGGTAAGCCCACAACCATTGCCGGATACGGCATTACCGATGCATTTACCCAGACGCTGGCTGATGCACGTTATCCGCAGCTTTCCGGATCCTATACCAACCCTGTGTGGTTAAGCTCTTTTGCCTGGGCAAAGCTCACAGGTTTGCCTACAACCATTGCAGGTTATGGAATCACTGATGCTTTTACCCAAACACTCGCTGACTCCCTGTATCCACTCCTTTCTGGTAGCTATGCAAACCCATCATGGATTTCCAGCCTGGACTGGAGTAAAATCATTAATGCTCCACCCTCGGGTAATGGTAGCTGGCCACTCATTTATTCAGCACCCGGTGATGGAAACACTGCGCATGTAAGTAATACAGGAAGTGATACAATACAGGTATGGAACAATGACGGCATTCTCCGTATGCGGTTAACCCAAAACGGCCTTCTGGAAAGATACCTGCGCTCGGGTAGTGAGATTGGATCAATAAGGGATGGCACTCCTGGTAACCTGCCCGGTGTGCTCTTTTACAATGGCACCGGTAACGGGCGAACCCAATGGACACAGCTGGGTAGTTCTGGTGGCCATGCCTGGTGGAGTACTTCCGGCAGCGGTAACATTCCAACAGGTGAAACCCACAACATGACCCTAAATAATTCAGGCAACCTGTGGGTGAAAGGAAACATTACTGGTTCTTCACTAATCATGGCTGCATCAGCCACAACATCAGGCATACTCAATGGGGAGATCAAGTGGGGAGCTGACAGTAAGTATCATGTTGGAATAGACGGGGATCATACTTTATTGACATCAGCTCCTAATGGTGTAGCAACCCTTCCCGGTAGTTTCCTTTCAGTAACCGGCGCCTATGGTTACGGACTCCAGTTCGGTGGAAATGTGACAGTAGGTGGTGATGGAGCAAGCGGGTTCTCGCTGTTCACCAATTCGACGCAGCGCATGAACATAACGCAGTCCGGGTCTATCATATTCCCTGGTCTTGCCGGTGGTTATGGTGATAGGGTTGCAGTTGTCTCAGCAGGTGGGGCACTAATGGCATCCACTAAGAAACTTGGGTTTTCAAAACAGGTATATAATTCAGGGGCACCTGAAATTTTGATTGACCAGGCTGCCGTTGAACATTTTGTTCTGTTGGGCGGCACCGCTACCGGGGTAAGCTTTCCGGCAGTAGTGGACAATGTCATTTTAAATGTGACAAACACCACGGCTTCAGCAATATCAGTAAACGCAAACCAGCCGCAAAACCACGATCAAACCTTAACAAGTATTCCCGCAAGAACAGGGATGAAGTTTATAAGGGATGGATCCTTCTGGCGCCGTGTTCTTTAATCCAATAAAACCCTTTATTCATGAAATACCTACTCACGCTTTTGCTCATTTCAGTTTGCCACCTATTTACAGAGGCTCAACCTCCTGATCAGGACACCAGTGTTGCACCAGTGCCACCTGTTGACCTGCACGACTATAAGAGTGACACCATCCACTTCAACAACATCCAAGCATGGCAATTTGGATACATCGGTGTAGTGGCACCCAATACCACACCTGAAAACAGCGCATACCTGAAACGGGTTGCTAAGAAGTGGGATGGTGTTGACACCTTCCAGACGATCAAAGTGGTAACGACTTATGGCCAGTTCATTGACACCTATGAGCGGCTGCTATCAAAGTCCGATGGCATGGTTGCAGACTTCAACAATGCCCTGCTCCTGAAGGTATTTCCTGATGCGGCCCGACATCCATGGGTTCTGCTACAGGTTGATGCGCTGAAAAAGAAGTACGCGGCACTTCGGCAAAAGGCCTTGGAGGATGGTTACCGACTGCTTCTGGAACACAAACGCTCCATCCTTTTAGACAACATGCTTGACGAATGAAATACCGAGGTAAAACAATCCAGCTGGATCCGGACAAGGTGTATGTCGGTGTGGCGCGGTATGGATGGAAGAAAAAAGGCATTGCAAGGCTCACTGCTCCTGCAGTCCGCTACTTCACCAAAAAGCCTTTCAACCATGGCTGGCTGCTCATAAACATCATGGGCACATGGGTAATGTTTGAAAGTGCTGAGGGTGGCTGCACGGCTGTCCTGGCAGAGCAGCCTGAAATAGGCATCGACCGCAAAGGGAGCAGGATACAAATCCGGCCGTACATCGGCCCGCTCTCCCGCACTGATGTACTTAAGGCAGCTTCCCTGCAGCTGGGGCTGAAGTACGACCACATCAACCTGGTTGTGCACCAGCTCATTTACCGGTGCGGCGGTCCATGGATCGGCCGCACAGGACCGGATGCAAAAGGCAAGGTGCAATGCTTTGAGTTCCTTTTCAACTGCTTCAACCTGCCACAGGCCTGGCTGGCCAGTGGCGCTGAGTTCGACCAACAAACAGTTTTTGACAATCCAATATTCAACGAAATATGAAACCCTTTCTTTTCTTTCTCCTTCTTTTGCCCTTCCTGGCATTAGCCCAGGCAGGAACAGTACCTGCAATCAAAGAATTTCCTGTCCCTATAGGCAGGGGCGGTGGATCTGGCCTTACCCAGGCGCAAAGAGACTCTATCAGGGCTGCAAACATTGGTATTGCTGATCTGAATACCCGCATGGATGGCAAAAAGGACATTGATCCTAATGAGATCCCTTTTACCCAGGAGCATTCAGCAACTATTGAAAACCTGAAGAACCTGAAAATTGTACCTGCTGACAGTGTTCAGCGCAAGACTGATCTCCTGGACGCAGGGCGCATCTTCAACACAGTACCGGTGGATAGCCTGTATGGCATTGGCCTGCACAGCAACTTTTCTGCTAAGGCATTCCGGTATTTAGGCAGCCGGGTGAAGGCCTTTACCCTCACCTGCAGCTTATGGGAAAGCGGTGACTCCACGATGGCCACAGAGGGCAGTTTAAGGCTGCATGCCGTTATCCTGGACAGAGATACCGTTGTATCGAAGATCGGCTTCAGGCAGTACCGGCAGGGCGACTACACAGCCGGCACCATGAACGCCATGGGTATATACCGCCTTAACTCCACCCTTGACACCCTCTTCCTGGTTGCAAACACCAACAACAACCCTGACCTCTACAAAGGCGTGAACCGGACGGATGTAACAGAACCCCTCACTGCATCCGTTATCCTCAAAGCAGGCGCCTACTATGCTGGGTACATCCATACCAGGACGGCAGCTGTCATGCCTCCCAGCATGTGTGGCGATACCGGTGACGGTGATGTTCCGGAGCGGTGGGGAGGCTCCCTATCCTTTGCCTACCACCTCACAGGCACCACAACCTTCCCGGCATTCATCAAGGTTTCCTCCCTCAGCGTGAACAAAGACAAACGACTTATATGGTTCGAGTAATTCTATTTATTGCCATCCTGCTGCTCCAGCTGGGTGGCAGTGCTCGGACGATTTTTGTAAACGCGACCAGCGCAACTTACAATCCTGGATCTGCAACAGGCTCCGGTACCCTTGCTACGCCATGGGACTTTTCCAAGATTCAGGCGGAAGCCAATAAAACGGCCGGCTCCGAGATCGTGCCTGGCGACTCAATACTTTTCAATCGTGGGCAGGTCTACCGCGGCACCTTGGTATGGCGTGTGTCCGGAGCTGCCGGCGCACCCATTTACGTGGGTGCTTATGGCTCAGGACCTTTGCCGGTGATATCTGGTTTTGTAAACCTTACCGCTTTCCCTGGAAAGGTGGGCAATCAGTACACCAGCCTCAGCTTTTCCAATTTGCCAGCCTGCAAGACGGTAGTTGTGAACGGTGAGCTGATCCCTCCAGGAAGATGGCCAAACGATGCCGGTACCGTGGACAGCGCTATTGGATGGGGCTGGCTGCGTTCCTCTGCAACTGGATCCACTACAACCTTTAAAACAACCTTCAGCCGTATTGGCGGCCGTGCTGGTGCAGCTGCTTTGGTTGGCTCCACTGCGCATGTGAGAACCAGCCGGTGGACCATCGATAGTGTGCGCATTGGCAGCTTCACCGTTTCAGAAGGTGTAGGCACCGATAGTGTTGTGACCCTTACTTACAGCAAAGGCGCAACCCAGTATGCCCACCCATTAGGGTACGGAGCAATATTCACTGGCAAAAAGGAGTACCTGGACTTGGATAAGGAATGGACCTATGAAGGTGGTGCCCTGACCGTTTACCTGCAAAACAGTTCCACCCAATACGATATCAGGGCAGCAAAGGAAGAGAACATCCTGACTGTGATCGATGCTGATTGGGTGAACTTTCACACCCTGAGGTTGGAAGGCGCCAACTATGCCGGCCTGCAGCTGGAAGGCACAGCCTCAAATCTCACTTTTGTGAACGGTGAAATCCAATATTGCGGAAGTAAAGCAGTCAACGCTCACCAAAAGAACTCCGTAGCCAATATCATGGTGATCGGTTCAAAGCTGTATGACCTGGGCAATTTCGGCATTGATCACCGGGAAGCGGGTAGATTCTGGACAGTGAAAGATTGTGACTTCCGCCGTATTGGCCATCTGCCAGGTATGGCCGTGGTAGAAAATTCCAATCAGTCTTGCGCGATAAGGGGCGGCGGCCTTGGCGCTGACGGTCATGCCTATATTAACAATGAATTTCGGGTGATCGGCTACAGCGCGATAAGGTTCAACGGTGATGACACCCGCATCATGTATAACAAGTTTTGGGACTATTGCTATTTGCTTGATGATACCGGCGCCATTTACTCCGTAAAAACTACCAGCAAGGACGCCACACTGATCAAGTTTAACTATGTGGATGGTGCCAATGCTGGCAACCCCTTGCAAGGGGCGGGCGTGCGAAATACTATAGCAAAAATCGGCATTTACATAGACGATGAGGGCCACGGCTCTCCAGGGCGGGAAATTTGGATCGATAGCAACATAGTTGTGAACGCCCCCCGCTCCGGCGTTTATTTGCACAACAACCACGATATCCACCTTCGGGGTAATTCCTTCTATAATAACAAGGAAAGCCAAATGCAGATAATTACTGATTTAGGCGCCACCCGGAACACGTACAAGAGCGACGACACAGCTCACAACATACACAGCCATGGTAATAAGCTATTAAGCACCAGCACGGCCAACGCGGATGAAATAGTTAAGTTTTTCGCCGTTGCCAATACGCCGGCCGCCTTGACCAATTTAGACGAGCAGGCGCCTTGGATTGGACAAAATAACTACAACGGCATAGACAGCAATTATTATTTTAAACCGTTCCACGCATCAACGGAGTGGGTTTATGCCATCTATAATTACATAGGAACGACCGCCAACGTAGCAGCGAAACCGAGCATTGCAAAGTGGGCGGAAACCTTCGGACACGACAAGGCCACCAAAGTCAGCCCGGTTAAGTTTGCAGGCACTACCCAGCCGGATACTGCAGTGAAGTTTTACTACAACATTGGCACCCAGGACACGGTGATCAATCTGACAAAGAGCTACAAGAACGAGCGCGGGGAAATAAACTACCCTGGCACCTTGATATTGAAGCCCTGGGAAACAGTGATGCTATTCAGGTACGAGGCAAGTGCACCACCTCCGCCACCACCACCACCACCGCCACCGGTGGAACCAGGTGAAACCGATGTCGTAGGCTACCGCGGCCCTTATGCAGTTACAACAAAGACAGGCAAACGGGTTACTTATGGTCCTTACCTGGTTGTGAAATACGAGCCCGTTTACCGGCAGAACTTTTTCACCAACTCTGAAGCGCTGGAAGCCTTCAACCGGAGTGCTGCAGTAACTGTTGCGGCCAATGCTGCCCAGGCTCCCAACGACAGCTTGTTTGCTGAAGCCTTTACTACAACTGTAAGCGCCTCCAGCCTGCAGCACAACATCTGGCAGCCAGGGGCCACAAAGCTGGACACGGTTTATACTATCTCGGTACATGCCAAGACAGGTACACACCGGTACCTGCAGCTTTACACCGGTACCACCGGGTTTGGTCCTACTGTGTTCGGCAACTTCGACCTGCAAACGGGCACAGTGACCTTCACCGGTACCGGTGTGCTGGCTTCAGGCATTATGGCCAAAAAGAATGGCTGGTATGAGTGCTGGATAACAGGCAAGGCCACTGCAGCTGCTGCATCAGGTGTAAATAACTCCTTCAACCTGATCGACAATCCAACGGCAGCAAGGGCGCGCTTCTACGTTTCCCCGACTGCAACTACCCTGTACCTGTGGGGAGCGCAGTATGCTACAGGCGAAAAAAGAGGGTATACAAAAACCACATCAACACCAAAACAATAATTTAAAAGGCTCCATTTCGGAGCCTTTTTTCTTCAACTTTTTTGCAGACTTCTGTCCTTTCACTTTTTGGATAATTTCTCGGTCTTTGCCATGTATTAAAAATCCAACTAATCCAATTTTAAATGAAAACCGCCCTTATTTACGTATCCCTGCTTTTCATCAAAGTGAGCATTTTACCGAACACAAACCTGCTAATCTGGATGGCTCTTGCTATGACACTCGACTTCTTGACAGGCTTCAGCAAAGCAGTTGTGCTGAACCAAGCCCGTACATCCGGATGCTTGCGAAAAACCATCACCAAGTTTGTGCAGTATGGTGGCGCCGTAGCAGTAAGTGTTGTACTTAGCCAATCGGCCGAACAGCACAAGATGCAAGATGCAATGCGGCTTGCCAGCATTTTAGGTGATGCCCTGGTTGTGTTCATTATATATATCGAAATCACCAGCATCTTCGAAAACCTGATTGCCATTGACAGTGAATCACCGATTGCTAAATACTTCTTTGTTCCCGCACATAAGATACTGACGGCTCAGATCAAGCGGAGCCCCGCTGTTCAGGCCGCTGAAAACCTTGACCAGGTAAAGCCATAATTATGACTATAAAGACAACCAATAGGCTGTTCTCCTTGCTGCTTGTATCAATCCTTATTGCCCTGTCAACGGCATACTCTTCCTGTTCCATACTTGAAAAGAACAAGAGAAGCAGCTCCAGTATGGAAGCAACCCAGGAGGGCAAAGCTGTGAAGGGCAGCGAACAAACTGCAATTGATCTTTCTTCCCTCACTCAGGTTCGGGATACAGGAAAGAAGCAATCGACCTCCGATTTTATCCGCGAATCATTGACTTTGGCAATTCCGGAATGGTATTTCGGACGCTCAGATAATGAGCCCGGATATAACAGGTTCTACACCCCTGATGAAGACATGATTAAAGGCACCGGAAAACCAGTAACTATCACCTACAGCCGCGAATCAGGATCCAATTCCACCTCCGAGCAGGCTGGCAAGGATAGCACTGCGAAACTGCAAGGATCCTTAAAACATAGCCGCGATACAACGGCACAGGAAAACAATTCATCCCACAAGGCTGACAACACAGAAGACCAGGACACCAAAAGAAAAAAACTACTCTCAGGCTTTAGCATTGGGGTGGGGATCATGGTCCTGCTGGCCTTGATTGGCTTTGTGGCCACTCGTGTAGTAAAAGCCAACAATCCACTATCCTAATGGCGAACTTTACTACAGCCTACAATGCAACCATGGGGCATGAAGGCGCACATAGCGACAACCCCAAAGACCGTGGCGGAGAAACCTGGAAAGGTGTTGCCCGGAACTTTCATCCATCCTGGAGCGGGTGGGCAATTATCGATGCATGCAAGCGCGAAAAAAGCTTTCCCGCCAACCTGAAGACCAACCAGGCCCTCGAGCAGATGGTGCGCATGTTTTATAAAAAGGAATTCTGGAACCGCCTCTCCCTTGAAAATATTCAAGACCAAAGCATTGCAAACGAGATGTTTGATACTGCAGTAAATTGTGGTCCAGCTGTTGCAGGCCAGTTCCTCCAAAGAGCATTGAATGTGCTCAACCGAACCGGCCGCGACTATCCCAACCTGGTTGTTGACGGCCAGATAGGCCCCAAAACAGTTACGGTCCTGAATGTTCACCGCAGCCCAGCCGATGTACTTAAAGTGCTGAACATCCTGCAGGGGAACCGCTATATCGAAATCTGCGAGGCCCGCGAAACACAGGAGACCTTTACCTCCGGATGGCTTAAGCGGGTATCACTCACATAATCAACCTTTTTCAGGCAAGCAATCGTTAGACGCCCGCTGTTTTTACAGTGGGCTTTTTATTACCTCATTACCTGTCCTTTCACTTCCAGATGCTCCGGAATAGGTTTGTATTGTGGATTACAAAGTAGCAAGTAGCATTTATGGCAAGCCCTGGTTGATTGAACAGGGAGCAGCTGTTGAATATATCAGCCTGCTCGAAAACATCCGTCAGGGTAAGGCTTCATTTGTTAAGCGGCCCAGTGCAAAGTTGGCTGCCTATGCCTTATCATCTACAGTCATTGCCGCTCCTGATAACAGGTACGCAGCAAAAGAGCATCCTGGATACGAAGGCCGCACCATTGCAGTACTGCCCGTTAGCGGTCCCCTTATGAAGGGTGATTTCTGCGGATGGTTTGGCACTGCTTCCCTCCGTGGTGAGCTGGGCAAGATGGAAGCTGCTGAAAGCATCAAAACCATTGTGCTGCATGTAGACTCTCCTGGTGGATCCGTTGACGGTACCCAGGCACTTGCTGAAGCTATCCGCAACAGCAAAAAGGAAGTTGTTGCCATGGTGGATGGTGTATGCGCCTCCGCAGCCTACTGGATTGCATCGCAAGCCGATCGCATTGTTGCTACTTCCGGCACCGACCTTATTGGTTCCATTGGTACCATGTTTACCATCCAGGACCGGTCTTCCTACATGGAAGAGATGGGAGTGATCGTGCATGAATACTACGCCACCAAGTCAACGGATAAAAACAGGATGTTCACCGAAGCCCAAAAGGGCAAGGGCAAAGCGCTGATCCAAAACCTGCTCGATCCATTAAATGAGCTTTTCCTGGCTGCCGTACGGACCGGCCGTGGTAAGGCCCTGAATGAAGAAAAGACCCTCACCGGTGAGATCTTCCTGGCCGCCCAGGCGCAAGAGCTGGGACTGGTTGACGAAGTGGCTTCCATGGATGCCACCATCAATGCACTTATTTCCAAACATTCATCTAAAACCTCTCAAATAACCATGAAAAAAACGTGGGCAAAAATCTCAGCCATCCTGGGGCTGGCCGCCTTTAATTCGTCTGCTGATCTGCAGGACGAACACCTGGACAAATTGGAAGCCTCTATGGCTGATGCTGAAACCCGCTCTGCAGAACTGACCACAGCCCAGGCTCGTGTAAAAGAACTGGAGACTGCGCAGGCAGCTGACAAAACCCGCATCACTGAACTGGAAGGCCAGCTGGCAACTGCCAACACCAACCTGACCAAGGCTAATGCTGACCTCACCAAGGCCAATGCTGAAGTGGAGCGTCTGGGTAAACTGGATGCCGGCAAGTTCACCGAAGCCAAAAAAGATGGTGACGAGTTCAACGACTCAAAAGTTGATGCTGCTGCGATGGACTTCCAACAAGAGCTTCTGTCCAAAGTATAAGGCTTCACTAATCCGATCCTTCGAATACCATAAACAAAATTCAATATCCTTTTTAAACCCCTCTGAAGATGGCAATTGCTGTTGCAGCTGTAGTAACCCAGTTTGGCGCATACTACATCAATAATCCCGACAACATGAAGCGCTTGCGCAACATGCTGTATCTCCCTGCCGACACGGCAACTTATTTCCAGGAGCGCCCAGGTGACGATACCGTTTACCGTGGTGTACTGGCTACCCTGAACCGTATCGTGCAGCCCTTCCAAAAGGCCTTCACCCCCATCGGCACTATCACCTTTGAGCCCAACCAGTTCCCGCTGTTCAAGATCAAGGTTGATATGAGCGAAACCCCTGATGATCTGGAGGCCACTTACCTGGGCTTCCTGGCATCACAGCCCGAAGCTGATCGCGCTCAATGGCTGTTCATCCGCTGGCTGATCGAGGTACACGTTATGGCCAAGATCCAGCAGGATCTTGAGCTGAACGAATACTTCAAGGGTGTATATGCCGCGCCTACCCCGAACACTGCTGGTGCTGCTGGTACCGCTATGGACGGTATCCGCAAGGTGATCCGTGGTTATAACACTGCCGGCCGCCTGAACCTGAAAAACGGTCCCCAAGTGCTGGGTGCAATCCCCACCGATCCTGTTGAATGCGTTACTTACCTGGAGAAGTTCGCAGATGGCATTCCTTCTGTGTTTCGCTCCAAGCTGGACGCCATTTTTGTGGCTCCTGAAGTAGCCATCCGCTACAAGCGTGGCAAACGGGAAAAATACAACCTGAACTATGCGCAAACCAACGACCTGCAGTCTTTGGAAGACTATCCTAAAATCAAGGTAGTTGGCCTGGAAAGCCATGCAGGATCCGGCTTGGTATGGACCAGCCTTCCTGAAAACCGCATCCGTGCCACTAAGAAAGCTGTCCTGGGCAACACCATGAAAGTGGAAAGTGCCAAGCGTGTTGTGGACCTGCTCACCGACTGGTGGGAGTCGCTCAACTTCGAAGTGCCGGAGTTTGTGTTCACCAACGACCAGGACCTGGTATGACCAAGCCCTGATCCAGTAAACTGATTATTCATTGAGTGCGGGGCTGCTGCCGGGTGTTCCGGGATACTAGGCCCCACTTCATAAAAACTCATTACCGTGGCAAAAGAGACCAATGCCCAGCAGGAAGGCCAATCCATTGCTGATTTGCAAAAGGAGAAAGCAGAACTGATCTCCAAGATTCAGGCAGAAGAGCAAAACAGTGCAGCAAAGGATGAAATGATTGCTGAACTGAAATCTGTTTTGGAACAGCTGAAAGAAGCCTATGCCAAAATCAATGAGGAAGTGGCACACCTCAAAAATGAGAATGCTTCCCTGCATGCCGGCAACACCGAACTGCAATCCACCAATGAAGCGCTGGAGCGTGTAAACGAAGATCTGACCGAAAAGATCGAGGAACTATCTGTACCTGCTGCAGCTGCCGAAGCTGGCAAGCCTGAAGTGCTGAAAGTTCCGGAAGCGACTTTCCTGGTAAACAAAAAGAAGTACGCCTTCATTGCCCCTGTTTTCCATTTTGGTGGCAACCGCATTGTGGCCGAAACCGCACTTGCTGATAAAGCTCTCCTGGAGAAGCTGGTTGCACAAGGCGCCGGCGTGATCAAGGAAGTGAAGTAACCATCCTGTCTTCCAGCCTCGAGATCCACTATCCTATTTCAAACCTCTTAAACAATCGATCCTATGGGTTCGCTTTATAAAAACTACAAGTCCGGCGATGTAAAGAACGCTGCTCCCGGTTACGGCCCCAATGCGTTCCTGACCCCTGTGGACTACTTCACGGACCTCAAAACACCGGTGATCTCCCCAACCCCTGTCCTGGGTGAGGCGGTGACGATCGCAACCAGCCACGTTTATGCGACCGGCAAAAAATCAATCGAAGTGTACTGCGTTCCCAAAACCGTATCTGGTGATGGCGAGATGAGCGGTGAAGTGCTGGGCAAGGTGTTCCGCTGGACGCCCAAGATCATCGTTGCCGGTGATGGTCCTGAACTGCTCGAGATGATGCAGAACCTGCTGAATGGCTCTTTTATCCTGCATATTGAAGATGTGAAAAAATGCGAAACAGGTTCTGGTTTCGTACAGTTTGGTTCCAAGTGCACTCCCTGCACTGTTGTTGAAGGTTCCTTCAAGAGCGGTACCCAAGGCGATGGCCGCAAGCAGTTCGAGTTCACCCTGGAGGCTTTCGACAAGTACTTCTACACCGGTGCGCTGGAAGTGATGGCTTAAGGAATCAACCTATAAGTTGCCCCCTTTACCCGAATAGTTCACCTCTAAAGCATTTACCATGTTGAAGCTTAACAGGCAGGTAGTAGCAGACCGCTACGAATGCACTGCAACGGAAGATTTCATTGTTCATATTGGCTGCTATAACGGCCCTTTGAGCAATATCAATGAATGCGGCGCAGCTGCCCTGGTAAAGAGTGGTGTTTCCTACCTGGTGGAAAAGCCCCAGGAAGAGGATACCACTCCCTGATCTCTGCTCTCTCTCTGTGATTATTCCATATCCTGAAAACCAAAAGGTTTTCCGCCCCGCGTGGCGGGAAACCTTTTTTCATTTAAAAACTATGTTCCGACCCCAAGACATCGATAAATACAACCAGGATGTTGCAGCCTGGACAAAGGACACCAAAAACGCTGCCCTGGCAGAACTGGATAAGCACGGTGTGGTGCACAGCCCAAAAAGCAAAAGCCCGGTACCGCTTCGCAAGGCACTGAAAACCGCCCTCCGCAAGAATGGAGGTGTTACCAACCGGATCTCGTTCAAAATCCCGAGACATGCGGTGTTCCTGCACAAGGGTGTTGGCCGCGGTACTACCGCAAGCCAGGCCGGATCTACCAACCGAAAGGCAAAGCCATTCCTAAACCCTCCTATTGAACAAAACATTGGCAAACTGGCTGAACTCGTAGCGGATCACCAGGGCACCATGATCGTTAACGCTTTAATGATTAAGTAAAATGTCTGATCACCTGCAACCAAAAACCGTCAGTATATACATTGATGATGCGCCTGGTATTGAGGCCTACAACCGGCTTTCCAAAAAGCAGGATGACTACAACACCAAAATTGCCGAGGGCTCCAAAAGGGCTGAACAGCTGGCCAAGGACCTGAAGAAAGCACTCGACAGCGGGAAGTCTGGTGATGCCATCCAAAAGAAGCTCGATTCGGTAAACAAAACCCTTGATAAAAACAGGGAGGCTCTTGCCAAGGTAACCAGCCAGCAACAGGCCCTTGCCCAACAGTTGGACAGCAAAAGCGGTCCAAGCTTAAAGAGCCAGGCAGCCCTGGTGCAAAGGCTATATAACGAATACCAGCGCCTTGGTACCAATACCAAAGAGGCAGAACAGAAGCTTCTGGAGTATGCCAACCAGGCCCGGGTGTTGGACCAGATGCGCGAAAAGGTGGCTTCTGTCCGGAAGGTGCAGCAGGATAGCACTGCAGCCGGATCCAGCTGGCTTTCCTCTTTTGCCGGCAACCTGGCAGCTGGAGCCGTGATGAAAGTAGGCAGCCTGGTAGAAGGCTTCTTTTCCGATGCTGTTACCGGTGCCATGGAAGCCGAGGCCGGTGTTGCCCGTTTCCAGAGCACTATGGCCAATCTGGGCAGGGAAGACGCCTTTGACCGGCTATCTGCAAAGGCAGATGAAATGGCCGAGAAGTTCAAGTACCTGGATAATGACGATGTGCTGGCCGTGTTCGACAAATTGGTGACCTATGGCAAGCTGACTGAAAAGCAGATGAATGACCTAATGCCGGTAATCATCGACTTTGCGGCAAAGCAGCGCATCACCCTGGAGGAATCGGCATCTGTTGTAATCAAGGCTCTGGAAGGCAACGGCAAGGCCCTGAAGGATTACGGCATTGACATCAAGGATGCAGAAACCACAACCGAACGCTTTAACGTGGTAATGACCGACCTGGCTTCAAAAGTTGAAGGTGCCGGCGAAGCGTTCCAGAATACTGCAGCTGGTGGTGTGGCTGAAGCCCGCCAGCAGTTCGACAACCTGAAGGAAGATATCGGCACCCAGCTGATACCGGTACTTGCCACTTTGTTGGGATGGCTCAATAAGATCATCACGGGCCTGGGCTACATGAAGGACAAAGCAACCAACACCTTCAGCGATGTAAAGGCCCTGCTTACCGGTGGCGTTTCCGGACTCCTGGCAAACAGGGGCAACCGGGAAGTTGAAAGGCAGGCAGGCTTTGAAGCGCAGGCCTCCAGCCAGTTCATACAATCCTTTGATGGCAAAGGGCAGGAAGAAATAAGCAAGGCCCTTATAGAGCTGCAGCAGAACCTACAGGCAAAGCAAAAGCTTGCCACCAGCAAGTACACACCCAAAGACCAGGTGATTGCAGCGCAGCAGGCAGTACGGGTGCTGAAGCTGGAAATTGACGGATTGCTTAAGCTTCAGGATTCCCTTTCCAATACTGAGACCCTTGGTATCAATGCTGGCGGTACCGGAAAAACCAAAAAGGAAAAGGACAAAAAGGATCCAAAAGTTGAGCAGGCGAAAAAGGATGCCGAAGAGCTGGAAAAATACCTGAAGCAAAAGGCTTTTGACTTGTCGCAGTTCGATGCTACCGAGCAGGAAAAGGAACTGGACAGGGCATATAAGACCTGGGAGGAAAAGAAGCTGCTTGCCCATGGCAACCAGGCGCAGTTGAAGCATCTCGAGGAACTGTACTGGCAGGAAATAACCCAGATCCAAACCAAGTACGGCCGCCTGCAAACCGCTGAATTTGAAAAGAAGCAGCAGGAGCGCATCAAGCGCATGGAAGACCTGTCCAAATCTGCAATGGCCGGAGGCATGGCGCAGCTGCGTGGTGTTTCTGAAGCTATATCCAACGGACTGGCCAAGGCCGACCGGCGCAAGCTGGATGCTGCGGAGCTGAAGGTGATCCAAACCAGCGGCCGCGAACAGCTACAGGCAAAACTGGATCTGCTGAAGGAAGAGGAACGGCAGGAACTGGCCCAGGCAGGCCTCACAGAGGAGCGAAAGCTGATTATTGAGGAACAGTACCGCCAAAGCCGAAAACAGGCCGAATTTGACTATTACGCAAGCATTGCGGAAAGCTACTTTGCTTATGCCCAGCAGGTGCTGACCTTGGCCACAATGTTCGACCAGCTGATGTCCGCACGGGAAGACCAGCAGCTGGCCAAGGAACAAAGGGCAAACGACCGCAGGAAAAGTGGATACCGCACCCTGCTCAATAACAAGCTGGTCTCCCAGCAGGAATATAACAGGCGCATCGCCCAGATGGATGCCGACCTGGATGCACGGAAAGCGGAGATTGAAAAGAAGCAGTTTGAAAGGCAAAAGAAAATCAACATTGCCCAGGCAATTGCAAATGGCGCCATGGCTGTTACCAAGATCCTGGCAGAAACTCCAAAGTTTGACTTCGGTGTGGCCACTGCCATCCAGATCGGGTTGGCTGCTGCAACTACAGCTACACAGGTGGCGCTGATCACCAAGCAAAAGCCACAATTCAGGGACGGTGGCCAGCTGCTGGATGGTCCCTCACATGAGCAGGGAGGGGTGCCCCTTTTTAGTCGCAGCGGCGCATACTATGGAGAAGCGGAAGGTGGGGAAGTGATCCTGAGCCGAAAGACGGTAAGAAACAATCCCGACCTGGTTGGCGCCCTGCTATACAGTAGCATGAACCGCAGCGGCGCTCCGATCGTGCCGGCATTCCGCACCAGGACTTACCAGAGCATTGATTATGGAGGACTTTCCCGCAGCATACAACGGTCGCGGTATTATGCCAACGGCGGCACTTTGCCTACCCAACCTGCAGCCCAACCCGGCAACGGTGGTACCGGGCAGGTGGTGGCAGCCATGCCGGCTGAAGTGGTGGATCTGCTCCGCGACATACGCACCTACCTGGGCATACCACCCAAGGCCTACATGGTCCTTTCAGAAGCGCAGGCAGTGCAAGACCAGTATAATCAGTTAAAAAGCGATTCCACATTTAGAAAACAATAAATCATCCCGTTTCTTTAGCAGGCAATCGCCCGTTTTTTCCGACCCTGACTAATTGCACATTGAACTACCCCGCTACCACAATAGCGGGGTTTTTATTGCAGACTTCTGTCCTTTCACTTCCGGACCCTGCAAAATAGGTTTGTACTATGCACGGGGACTTTATCACACTCAAAGAAGTACTATCCTGGATGGACTCCGGCAGCACATTCTCCATTGCTTTCATCACTGCCAACCAGCGCACCAAAACCGGTGGCGAACTCATAGAGATCGCTGAGGGACAAAAGTCCGGATGGCAGTTGCCTGAAGACCGAAAAAAGCAGGAGAAGCTGCAGGCGCCTTCCGAAGGTGTGCGCAAAGCCCCCAACCATTACGAAAACAGCACCCGTAACATCCGCATCGTTGCCAACAACGATATCAGGAAGGTGCACATACGCTTAATCCGAAAATTCAACGGAAAAACCGTCCTATGAGTATTATCATGTCCGATGGTGTTGGCTACAGCACCCGCACCCGTACTGCTTACATGCTGGCAGGAGCCGGCAGCTCTTTTCTTGTGGGTAAGCCATTCACGGAACCAAAAGAAAAGACAGCTGCCGGCGATATCAAGCCCTGGTCAAACTGGGGTGACAACAACGACCTGCCCAATAAAATGGCCAGGGATATTGAGGAATGCGGTGTATTAAACGCTGCCCTCGATGCAAAGCCCCGTATTGCCGTGGGCAAAGGCCTGCAACCTTTTCTGCTGCTCAACGTGGATAAGGAAGGAAAGGAAGACCTGGAATGGGTGTCGGATAGTGAGATTCACGACTTCCTGGAATGGAACGACTGCTTCAACTTCACCACTGATAAGATCTTCGATGTATGCGCTTATGGTTGGAGCGTGTCCCAACTGCTTCTTTCCCGCAACCGGAGTAAGATCAACCGGATCCGGCGCACCGATGTGGTAACAGCCAGGCTGGGTAAAAAAAAGGATTCAGGATTGATCGAAGAGGTTCACCTGTGTGCTGACTGGCCATCCAACCCAGGCCTGGGCAGCGAGTATGTAAAGAAAATTCCCGTGCTCGAGGAAGGTGCCGAAGGCCTGGACATCATTGAACGGACCTCCGGTTATGAGTTTGCCGTTATTTCCCGCCAGCTGCGCAACGGTCGCGGGTACTACCCTCCCCCGCTCTGGTATAGTGCCAAGGCCTGGGTGGATCATGCCAAAGCAATCCCCTTAATGAAGAACGCAATGATGCGCAACCAGATGTCTGTGAAGTACCTGGTTACCATCAGCATGGGTTATTGGAAACGCATCCATACCAAGTGGGATACCTACACCCCGGAGGCGCGTAAGCAAATCATGGACGATAAGCTGGAGGAAATAGACAAGTACCTGACTGGTATTGAAGCCACCTACAAAAGCATCTTCAGTTCTTCCTATATCGATCCCATCACAAAGACGGAGATACCCGATATCAAGATTGAAGCTCTTGATGATAAGGCCAAAGAAGGCAAAGGCCTGGTGGATAGTGCAGCTGCCAACAGTGAAATCCTGTTTGCCCTGTGCGTGAATCCTGCCCTGGTGGGTGCTGGCCAGCCCGGTGGCGCTTATGCCGGCAATGCCGGAGGTTCCAACATCCGGGAAAGCTACCTCACCCAGATCATGCTGATGGAGCGGGAGCGCCGGCAGGCAACCAAAGAGCTAAACATTGTGAAGCGCTTCAACGGGTGGGATACGCGGCTGGAAGTAGAGCGCAACATCTATGCAGCAACACCCAGTGGCAATACTGCAACCATTGCGCCTGCAAAACTGAAACCCCGCCTGGTGTTCCGATATCCTGCAGGCGTACTCACCACACTCGACACCGGTAAAAGCACAAAAGGAGAAGTAGTATAATGGCAATCCTATCCAACGACAAAGACCTGGTACGCGACTTTGTCCGAATCAACTTCATAAACCAGCTTTCATCCTTTCCTGATTGGGATGCAGCCGAGGATCGGTACCTGGTACCGGTGATGGGCTTTGACCTCCACAACCAGGTAAAGGCCCTTGCTGAAGTTGAACCAGGTGGGCCTCTTACTGATGACGAAAAGCGGAACGCCGAACTGCTTAGGCTATGCCGCACTGTGGTGGCGCCATTGGCTTACATGCTGGAAATGCCTTTGATTCAAGCACAGCTGACTGATGCCGGACTTCGGACCATTAGTTCAGACAATATGCAGGCTGCCCACCGCTGGGAGTATAATAACGTGCTGCAACAGCTGGCAGACAAAGGATCCTACGGCATTGAAGCTTTGCTCCGTTTCCTGATCCATAATAAGGAGCACTATCCTGCATGGACGGAAAGCACCCAGTACCGAGAGTTTGAAAACCTGTTGTTTGCCACCGGAGAAGAGTTCAACAAGTACTTCCGCTTACATCAGCCGCACCGGGTTTTCTGGCAATTGCGGCCGCTGATCCGCGAGGCTGAAGATTTCTATGTAGCAGCTGCGATCGGAAATGAATTCTACCAGGTACTGAAAGGCAAAGTGGATCCATCAAAGGAAGAGCGCACTGCTTTGGATTTCTGCCGCAAGGCAGTCTCCCAGATCACCATGGCCATGGCCGTGGAAAAGCGCTCGGTTGCAATTACTGAAGAGGGGTTCACCTTGCTGATGGGTGCAGGAAACGCAGACAGCTCTAATGCCGGTGATACTCCGGCCCTGAGTGCAGGACTTAGCATGCTGCACGACAGTTGCTCCAAGAGCGGCGATGCTTACCTGCTGAAGCTCCAGGACTACCTCAATAGCATGGCTTCGGATGCCATGTTTGCGGAGTACTTCACCAGCTCCTATTACGAAGCACCTGCCAACCCCACCTGCCCGGAGCCAAGCAAAAACGCCCACCGTAAAATCTTTGGTCTATGATCATCCTCCGCTATGGAAGGAAAGGAAGGCTGCTGATGCCTGATAACTTTGAGGAACTGACCCCAAAGCAGGCGATTGCCCTGGCGCCCCTGATGTTTGAGGGTGGCGATGAAGAAAAGTGCAAAGCCCTGGCAGTTAAAATACTTGCAGGGCTGGGGCTGATCTCATTCAAGCTCCTGCCGGCTGAAGTGCTGACAAAAGCCCTGCCCTATACCGACTGGCTTTTTGAGCACAAGCCTTTTACCTGCCAGTGGATCCCGGAGTACCGCGGCTACCATGGCCCTGCAGCGGACTTTGAAAACCTCCGGATGAAGGAATTCCATTTTTCAGAACTGCACTACCGTGTCCTGGTGAGTGACGGCCCGGATGACAGCGCCATCAACAACCTGGTTGCAGCCCTGTACCGCCCTGCAAAGAAGGGTTACGATCGCAGGCGCAATCCCGATGGCGATATCCGGGTTCCCTTCAACCATAACGAAATGGACTACCATGCAGCCATTGTAGCGAAGTGGCCGGAGTCAGTGAAGCAAGCCATTTTCCTTTGGTATGACGGATGCCGCACCACCCTAATTGATAACAACCCCAAGGTGTTTAAAGAGCCGGTAGTAAATGGTTTTGAAAGCCAGTTCGACACAGGCCTTTACGGCATGATGCGCAGCCTTGCAGGCGAGCGCCTGGGACCAGTTGACCGAATTGAATGCATGGAGATCAAACAAGCCATGCTGGAGCTGGGACTGATCAAAGAAGAGGAAGAGTATTATGAAAGCCAGATGGCACAAAACCAATCATAATGGGATTTTTTAAAGACAGGTCCGATTACTTCAAGAGCCTGGCAAATAAGCACAAGCTGGTTGCCCACAAGCGGATTGAAGGCAAGCATGAAAAAAACAGCTTTCACCGGATGAATGACGAAGAGGAGCTGCTTGCTGCCTGTGTCAACTGGGCCCACTTCCCTTGCGTGGTGCATGCCGGCATGTCGGGCAGGTACACAGAAGGAAAGCAAAGCCTGGTTAAGCGCAAGACTACCAACCAGCTGATGTTCCTTTCAAAGGTGGATCACCCCACCAATATGGATAGTAGGGAGGCCTGTTACGACCTGACCATGGAAATAATGGAAGACTTTATTGCTTTCATGCTGGGGGAGTTTCATGAGAAAGGCTTCTGCAGCAATTTCTCCAATATTGACCTGAACAGGTTTTCATTTTCAACGGTATCATTCAATGGAAACCTTTTTGGCTGGCAGCTGACCATTGAAGATGATGCCTTCCCCGATATCACCAATTCCGACACCAGTAAATGGTTTGATTAAGCTATGTCCTACCGTATCCTTGAAAGGCCTTACAAGTTCTCCTATGCTGCAAACCCTGTGTTGTACCGCTTTGATGTGGCCAACCCGGAAGCGCCTGGCTGTGCCATCGAAATAGAACTGCGCACCGTTCCCATCACCGGTACCGTAACGGACACCGACTGGGGTGTACTGATCTCCAGGCAAACACTTTACCCTGGTGCGGACGGTGTGGTTAACTTCTACTGCCAGGACTATCTCAACTCCTACATGGACTGGCATGTTGCCGAACTTGCGAGCAATGAAGTGGTGGCAGTTACTACCCAGATCCGGAAGTATTACATCCGGCACCGGCAGATACAAAAGGGGAACACCTCACCCGCCTGGAATAGCGACAGCGCCAACCTGCTCACCGTTCTTAAAGGTGGAGTGGCAAAAGAAAAATGGGACCGCAACAACTTCTTTGTTTCCTACCTGGTTGCCAATAAGCCTTTCCTTACCTGGCAGCCTGCAGATGAATTGATAGGGTTGGAAGAGCGCCGGTACCTGACCTATTTTCATCATTATGACACCACTCCGGAGCTGCGCTTAAAAGCCAGGGTTGTGTACCAGGATGGTGCAACCGATACGGTGACCAAGGCTTTCCCTCCACTCTCCGCTTCGCTGCTTTTTCATCTTCCTGCAGGCCTGAAGCAATTGGGTCTGTTCGGATTGCAGCCTGGTAAAAAGGTATGGTTCTATGATGTGAGCGTGGAAGATGATGGCGGCAATGTGTATGCAAAGCCTTACCGCTTGTATGCGGATTACCGGCCCTACTACAATGCCTTTTCTTTTATCTATGCCAATAGCCTAGGTGGCATTGACAGCATGCGGGTGCGTGGCGATTATGATATTGAGATCCAGCGGGAGTACACCGAAGTTGAAAAAGCCGGTGGCGATTACGCCGGCGAACTTTTGCCAACCGAAAGGGCGGTCATCAACATCAGCAAGTACGAAGTTTACAAAGGCGATGCCGGCATGCTCAATACCCCGCGCATGCAGGAAGCCATGCAGGATATGCTGCTTTCCGATTTTGTCCTTCGGGAGATCGCCGGCCGCTGGCTGCGGGTGATGCACATGCAGAAAACACAGCCCATGGGTGGCACCGATGATACAGTTTGGAGCTTTCCCCTGCAGTGGCGATACACCTTCAACAACAGTCAGTTTACACCCCTGGGCATAAACCTGGGTGCTGCAGTAGAGGTGGCGCCTCCGGATGACTTTTCCGTTTGTACGCCTCCCTCCGGACTCCAGTTCGAATACATTGAAGCGGTACCAGCTCAACTGGCACACCGGTACCGGTTTACCTGGAATGAAGTCCTTGCAGCTGAAGGCTACGAATTAGAAGTGAACAATGGATCTACCTGGTCCGCTCCCATCTTTGCAGCGACAAACACCGCACTGATCCTCCTGGAGATTGACAACCAGTACAGCTGGCGGGTTCGGACCAAATGCGGCGATGGAGATTACAGTGCTTATACGGTAGGTCCTGGCATCGATATCGTTTCCACTGCTCCAGCCTGCAGTGCGCCCATTAATCTGGAAACAGAGCTGGTGACCATTGATCAAACCACAGCCACAATGCAGTTCAAATGGTCGCAGGTACCAGGTGTTTTGGAATATGTCCTGGAATGGCGCCAGAGCGGCAGCGGCGACTGGCAAAGCAAGGTTGTTGCCCAGGCGGCGCCTCCCACAACCATACAAGCCGGCTTCCTTCGGGATGGCGGGTACGAGTGGCGGGTGCGCTCCAAGTGCAATGCTGCAGGTGACTACAGCGGCTACGCATACGGTGAAACCTTTGTTCCCTCCAACCTGCTGGGCAGTTGCACACCTCCTACCAATCTATCTGTTACCATCGATCGTTCAACCATTGGCAAAGCACGGGCACAGATCCTTGGTTACTTCATTCCCATCTTCCAATGGACAGCAGCTCAGGCTGCCTCCAGCTATGAATGGCAACTGCGGGAAAAAGGAACCAACGGCGCATGGCTGACTCAGAACAACGTGCAAAGCGGAATGATGGGCAATGCATTAGTCAATAGAAACTGGGAGTGGCGGGTGCGTACCAATTGCACCGGTGGCGGTTTCTCCCAATTCATTAACGGACCGGAGTTCAATACAAACGTATAAGGATGCTTGGAATAGAGATCAGCGGAACCTTTTTAGACCTGGCGCCAGGTACATCTGCGCAGGTGGAGCGGCAGTCCCCATTCTTTGGTATGGATAGCCTTGCCGATGAACACAGCATGCCGCTCACCCTGCTTTACACTCCCAAAAATGCAAAAGCCCTGGGCCTTCCAAACCACTTCTATACCAGGAGGGAAAAACTAAAGATCCCGGGTGTAAAACTTTATGACGGGTTCAACTTCAGTTACACCGGTGAGCTGGTGATCCAGGCAGCCCAGCTGAACGTAAACGATATCACCAAGAGCACCATCACCGCTTACTTCCTCACCGGTGTTTCTTCCTTTTTCACCCGGATCAAAGGCAAGAAGCTGAAGGATCTGGAATTGGGAGGCGTCCGGACTTTTGCCTGGACAAACAACAACCCCGCCAGCAGCTTCAAAGGTTTCTGGCAGCATATCCATGAAACCCTGGCCGGTACCATGGATTATTCCTTTGGTCCCATCCGCAATGAAAAGTGGGCGGGCAATTCAGAGGAAGGCACTCCCGACTGGATGAACCGGCTCAACAATCAGGGCACCCTGGATTACAGCAACAACTTCAACACACTGGCGCCACAGGTGTCGCTCAGGTATGTATTGGATTGTGTTTTCAGTGAACAAGGCTGGCAGATGGATATTTCTGCCATGGAAGGAACCCATTGGGAAAAGCTGTTCATGCCTTCCTTTTACGGTGTGACATGGCAGAAGATTATCCAGGTCCAGCAGGAGCCCTACTTTTCTTACACTCCGCTGCCTACAATCAAGATGGATCTCCGCAACCATGTTCCACCGGAATACCCGATCGCAAACCTGATCATCGATCTGCGGAACAGGTACAACTGGGGGTTTGCCTTTGATTCCAATGCCAGGGTGTGCCGCATGTTTCCGCTCAAAGGCCTGGCTTATGGTAAAAGAAAGGATTGGACCCGGTACATGGCAGCACTTTGGGATTCTGACTTTTCCGAAGAGGTGAAGGTGTTTGCCTTCCAGAATGAAGGGGATGGCAGCGATGGACTTTCATCTGCACCCGATTTTGAAAAGGTGCAGTTTGGCCTCCCGGTGTTTTCTTATACCGAGCTAATGGGACCTGCAGAAGGCAACTTCAACCAGGTTGTTTACTGCTGGAAGGAAAACCAGTACTGGCAGTGCAGGTACAATGAGGAAGAGCAGCGGTATGAGTGGGGGCACTTTGCCGATGGTGTCCATGCATACGAACCCAAAGACTTCAATGAAACCATTACCACCGGTATCAGTACCATGCCGGTTTACCGTACCCTATGGCGCACCAATGGCGGCAACTTCTACGGGTTGTTTCCAATGTGTGAGCAGGAAGGCAACTGGGAAGGCAAGCAGGGAGAATTTGTGCCCTGGACAATGCGCCTGCTGTTTCATCGCGGATGGGTATGGGAGGCTGGCCAGGCAGGGTTCAAAGGCCAGATTAAATATCCTTGCCTCACTTCTGTTGCCAGCACTATTACCCAGGAAGAGCCGGACCTGCCCTGGAGCAATGTATATAAGCACGAATTGAATGGAAGTGACATGGGCATTGTCTCCTACTGGTTCCGGGAAAGCCTCGAGTACATGAGCAGGGGGGAAATCAGCAGCGGAGTGCTACTACTGCCAAGGCCTGAGCTGATGGAGTTCCGCTGGGATGATGTGATACTGCTCCGGAACATTCCCTTTTTGGTGGAGCAGATGACGGATGTAATACCCTACAACGGACAGGTAAAAGCAAGGTTGAAGCGGATAGGCTAATCAGCTTCCGCTTCAACCTTGATCAGGTTCCTTTCTTCCACCCGGATCGTGACACCTGGGAACTTTACCCACCACTGGTTGTGTTGCTTAACCCACCCCTGAACGATACCCAAACGGCTCTCTTCCAGGATGCGTTTATAAATGTGGTGATTACGCCAGCGGGTGGCATCATCAAACACGTTGGTATTGAGAAAGACTTCATCATTGATTTGGATAGCCATCATTCGATACAAACGTCATTTTTTGTTATCCACTCTATTGTTCCATTTTGAACTTTGATAATATTAATAGGTCCACCAACATGCATAGGATGGTATTTAGCTTCTCTATTTATTAATTCCTTCAAACCTTGGTCAATCCTTTTCCTCTTTCTCCAAAATTCTGGGCTTATCAAATCCTCTTCAATGTGATCGTAATAACCAGCAGCGTAAACACCATAATCTTCTATAATTGGCTTTACCTCAATATCAAGTTCGCCTTTCTCATTATAAACAATATTGAATGTGGATTGCACCATGCATAAAGAGTCTCCCTGAAATCCAAACGCAATAATGCTGGCTACTTCGCCTGTGTCCTTTCCAAATTGCAAATTGAAATATTCAGGGTTGCCTTCCTTTATTTTCTTCAAGGAATCCAATAACATTCTTCCAAATAAAGGTGCATGTGCATTGTACAACTCTACAGGATCAGTTAAATGGGAAAGTTGTAATGCTACTTTTTTAGATTCAAACAAATACCTACCGGCTAGGGCAAAACCTACTTTACCATTATGCCATGCTTTACAGATGTTCACTGTATCAATATGTACTTCATCACCTTTCCTTCCAATACTTACCAATTGAGTTTTGCTATCTACCGCCACATATATTGCATCTGTCGTTCTTTTTGCAATAATTGTAGTTTGACATAAAGCATGATTAAACTGGTAAAAAAAGGCAATTAGGAATACTAGATACATCTTCATAAGGATCAAATATAATTACCTGTCCTTCCATGTCCGGACACATCTTCCCATTTTCGTACAATGGAGCTAATAAAGAAATGGATGGAAGGGAAACGCAACTTTTATGTTGGTGCTGCCCTGTACAAACAATTCGGCAGCGATACCAGCCTTTTGAAGCTGCTGTCCGGAAAACCTACGCCACACCTGCAATCTATGCTGGAAGGCGCCCTGGCTGCCCTCCTGGAGCAACCTAAAATTGTTTTGCAGGATAAGCAGGTAACAAAACCTGAAGCGGAGGAAATGCCGCAAAGCAATGATGCTGTCCTGGAGGCCATGCGCAAAGAATGGCAGCCCCTTTACCAGCGAATGAACTATCTGCGCCACCAGCTGGATAAACAGGAAGGAAACGGCCCGGAGGCCACCGAAACTCGCAAAGACCTGGCATTTGAAATTCTTTCCCTCGAGCAGGAATGTATGCGGGTTTGGGAGCGGCGCGACTACTACCAAAAGCATGGTTCCCTTCCTGAAGTACAACAAAGGGAAGTACCGGTACCAACGGATCCACTGGAGCTTGGCCGCATGGTGGAAACCTTGAAAAGAAACATCCGGCGCAACAAAGCCCAGGCTCAGAAGCATCCGGATAATCCAACTTACCCAGCGCTGGCCAGGCAGTACCAGGAACAGCTGGAAAAGATCACCGACCAACTAAAATCCAATGAAGGAATTAAAAAGCAGTAGCGAAGGCCAGCGGGAAGCCATCGAGCTTTACCTGGTGAGTGAAGAGGGAACGGTCACCCTGACCGATAAGCAGCAGGAGCTGCTGCAGCGCTGGGAGTATGCCGATGAACTGATCCGGCAAAAGGAGATCCGCAAGCGGGAAGCAATTGCCAAGCTGATCATGTTCAAGTTCAAGGTGAGCCGGACTACGGCTTACCAGGACATTGTGAATGCAGAACACGTCTTTGCTTCCTCTACTCCCCTTAACAAGCGGTACAAGGTCCAAACCCGCATTGAGTTCCTGGAAGAAAAGATTGATGAACTGTACGGTAAGGTTGAACCCTCCACAGTTGGCGAAGACATGGATGTGATCGATGCCGCCATGCAGCGCAAAAACAACGAAGAGTACATCAACCAGGCGGTGGCATTGGAAAAGGTGCTGCAGAAGTACTATGACATCTATCCCGATATCAGGCCGGCACGTTCTCCCAAAAAGATCGTATTCAATGTTTTTGGTGGCCAGGTACCCGAATCAGTAAAGGATGCCGGCAAAGATGCCATGGCAAAAGCAAAGCAGATTATAGAACTCAAAAGGAAGGAAGATGGAAGCTTCGGCGCATGATCCCAATGTTAAAGAGGCGAACCTTAATCTTAGCCAGGCGCTTATTCATATTATAAATGCCAACGTGTGTTACAACACATGGCCCCGTGCCGGTGGCAAAACCTCCGGAGGCATTGGTCCCCGCATACTTCACCTGTCCGAGACTATGCCCCGCTCCCAGATCGGATTGATCTGCGACACCTTCGAGCGGATCGACAAAAGCCTGTTGCCTGGCCTTAAAGCTTATTGGGGTGAAGAGCTGGGGCTGCTGGAAGACATCGACTACGTGGTAGGCAAGCGGCCGCCTGATCACTGGACCAAACCCCTGTTTGTTCCAAAGGACTGGGGACGGGTTGTTGCTTTTCAAACCGGCTTTATTGTTTGCCAGATATCGCTGGCGGTGAATGGCTCCGCAAACGGCTTCAACCTGCAGGCAGTAATTGGTGATGAAGTGAAATACTGGGATGAAGCCAAGTTCAAAAGCGAAGTAAAGCCAGCCATCCGCGGTGGCCGCAAGCACTTTGGGCACCTGCCAGAGTTCCAAAGCCAATGGTTCTTTTCTGACAAGTACCCCAGCAAGGGTGCTGACATCAGCTGGGTATTGAAGAAGAAAGCGGATGTTGATTGGGATGCGGTTCAAACTGTGTTCGACCTGCAGTTGTATGCAATCTCCCTGCAACAGCAAGCGGAGGCTTGCGAAAGTGAAAGCACCAGGTACCGGTATGAAAAGGAACTGGAAGAAATAGAAGCCTTGCTCCGCGAACTCAGAAAAGACCTGGTGTATTACCGGGATGCACAGCCATATGAGAACCAGGAAGCGCTGGGTGATAAGTTCTTCCGTGACCTGAAGCGGGATTTGAGCGAGTTTGAATACGATGTTGCAGTTAAGAACATGGATCCGGACAAGGCCATCGTGCCCTATTACCCGGATTTCACTCAAGAACACCTGTACAACTTCCCTTATGATGTGAACCCCAACAAAGGGCTGATTATTTCATTGGATTACCAGCACTCCATTACCCCGGTTGTGACGGCTCAATTCGACCAGCTGCCCGGATCACCATGGACTACCCTCAACTTTGTGCAGTCGCTCCACTCAATACCAGGCGATTTGAACCGGGCAATGGAAATGTGGTGCGAAGCCTTTGCAGATCACCAGGAAAAGCTGGTGTATTACATATATGACCACACAGCAATTGCACGGAGCCCTTATGGCAGCACGTACAAGGATATGGTATGCGCTTACCTGGCTGCCAGAGATTGGGCAGTTGTGGAAGTTTTCACCGGAGATGCTCCGGATCATGGCGTGAAGTATGAAGCAATCAGGAAGTGGCTCCGCTGCCAGGCAGATAAGGCCATTCGAATGAACGAAGCCCGAAACACCTTCCTGAAAAAGTCAATCGAAAAAACGGATGCCGAACTGGTGAATGGGAAAACCAAGAAAGACAAGAGGTCCGAGCGGAGCAAGCGCATACCTCCGGAAGAGGCGACCCACTACCCGGACACGTTTGATATGATAGTCTGGGGAGCACTGGAGCTGGAGCTGGTACCTATGTACGATACGGGTGGAATTGACCTGTTGGCCCGGTAAAAAGGTGAAAAATCTAGTACAGGACTTTTCCAGTCCGATGCAGTACTGTAGCGGGTTTGACTTGAAAAAAAAGTTCAAAAAATCCGGAATTGGGAAGAAAACCACGGCGGGCCCTATCCGTTCGGCGGCCGGACAATGCAAGTTTATAGAAATATGATGCGCCCCATATCGCTTTAGAATAGCCCATATAGAGCGCCAAGCACGAGCCATGCGGTGGCCGGACACCTTAATTTTTAGAGACGTATAAAGAGGTTAAGTATTAGAACATCCTTAATAAAAACAAATGCAAATGAAAGTCAAAGGAATGCATCTCCTAGTTTGTGGTATCTTATTCATCGTGACTTCATGTTCGCGGCAAAATCCACCCAAGATGAAGTACAAATTATATGTTAGTCCACATGGATATGGCATTCTTTATCCTTACAATTTAGACTCATTTAGACTTGAACCTATGCATGATATCCTCGAAAACTAACTTGCTTTCAGCTGAAAAAAAATGACTTTGATAAAAACCTTTAAAATAATTGTCTGCAAACTGACTTAAGGTTGATGGAGAACTAATAGGTTTATTTTCCATCCAAATAATTTTATTATCTGGAAATATTTTAGCAATCAAGAAAGGGCCACCTATTAGGTGCTGCTGATTATTTTTAATTGCATAATCTGATATAAGTTTCTTTGCATAGAATATATTTTGTTCACAAGTGTTTTCAGGGTTAACCAATCCGGTTTTCAAAACCTGATCAGATGATGAGAGTACAGCATAAGGACCCGACTGAAACCTTCCATTAAAATAAATACCACTATACGGTATTCCATCAAAATATTTGGCTAAATAAATAACATTGGAAAAGATTACAGGTGCTTCGGCAGGAAATTTTCTTTCAATATATTCTTTAAAATGTTGAAAGGTCTTATCTAAACTACGTTTTGGAGTATACTTCTCCTTTTTGTATGCATCGATAAAGAATTTCACAAACGTTGTATTTACCATGCCTGCGCCTGTAAAAGACAGTACAAAATCATGAATGATAAAGACCTTCTGAGTCGGATCAAAATATCCTAATCCTTTTTCGGTCCCAGGGTAATCATAACTAAGCCTTGTATCAGAAACCACAGCAATTCCATCTTGTGAAGGCAGAACGAAAGTAAAGGAACCCTTGAATGTACCTTGAGAAAAACAATTGATTGACATCAACAAAAAAATTGGAAATGAAAAAAAATTTGGAAACATGATAAAGAAAATAACTAGGTTAAAGATTCATAGTTGACAAGCTGTTTTTTTCATCTCGAACTATCAAGTCTCTTTCTAAGTTTTTCAATTAAAGGTAGAATACTAGTTGACTTTGCAGCCTTGGCTAGTGGAACTGGAGAAAAATAAGGTATTGGATTTCTATTATTATCGTATATGTAACCCACAGTCATGCTTGACAATATGCCGATTAATTTATGTCCTTTAAAGATTGGTCCACCACTACAACCGGGCAGACTACTCATATTTAAGACCATTAGAGGCTGATTCTTCCCAATATTAGAAACAACCCCATTTATATAATATAATTCTGCAACCATTGAACCTTTTGGGAAAATACTAGAAACATTCTTCCCAGAAAATGTTGCAACAATTGACTGGGTTGGAAATCCCAATCCGAAAACTTCCTCACCAATTTTGATATCTAGTGTTGCATCGATCATCTCAACCGGTAAAGGCTTATGGCCATGTTTTTCTAAATAATTGGCAAATTCACTATGGTTCTTAACAAAATTAGATGCACTATCAACCCTTTCTTTTTCATCTAAACCTATCACCGCTAAATCAGTATCTAAATCTGAAAACTCCCAAGCGCCCTTTCTGCCCTCTGCAATGCCAAATTGCAAATGCACTTCCCTATCAATTGAATCACCTATACTTGGCACTCGAATAAATCTTGGAAATGGTGCACCTGAATACATTGGATCGCTTCCATCATATCTAAAAACATGAAGTGCAGAAATTAAGTACCTTTTAGATTGGTAAATAACAAAAACGGAAGAAGCAAGAGTCCTTTTAGTTTCAGACATTATTTTCTTTATTGCCTTATCCAAAGAATCCTTTATAATTTTTCCATTTAAGTTTTCTTGAAGCACAACTTGCTTTCTTGATTCTATATCATCATCTACGAATTCCCTTACAGTCTCTAACCCAACAACAGATTTTGCAAGTTCCGATGGTGTATATGGTTGTTTCTTTTGGGCAAATAGTAAAAACGGGCAGGCTATCATCAATGCAAAAAAAATTTGCTTCATATTTAGTTAGTAGGTGTTGATTTTATTTGCTTGTACAATTCTTCCATTTCCATTCTTATAATAATGGACATGTGCATGGAATTTTCAAATTGCAATTCGCACCAGTGTGATAATGAGGAATCTTTTGAGGTTGGACTTACTTGCCGGACACTTCTCACGTAAGCCATATTGACTAAGATTTCCTGCCCTTTGGCTGTAGTAACGGAGATAAAGGATGTATTCATAAGCAGTTAGGGGTTACCCTTTAAGTTTGGTATTATAGCTTGGCTTTGTACTCTTTATACTACATGGGTGTAGTACAATTACGG
This sequence comes from Cnuella takakiae, assembly GCF_001953305.1. Classification (GTDB taxonomy): domain Bacteria; phylum Bacteroidota; class Bacteroidia; order Chitinophagales; family Chitinophagaceae; genus Flavisolibacter; species Flavisolibacter takakiae. The sequence goes on along the minus strand of NZ_MTFE01000010.1, from coordinate 2,398,855 downwards.
GCTTATTATGAAGACCACAACGAATTGCAGCCGCTGCAATCAATTGATCAAGTGCCCCCTAAAGTCTTACTCTTCGAACCTGAAGCCCCTTTTTTGCCCAAGGACAACACCTCAACGGAAGGATCGTACTTTTCTTTACCTGAGTGAAGAAGCCCTGAAAAGGCTTGAGCCAATATTTCGAAACTAGTTTGGAGTGCTTCCAACTCAGTTCTTTTCAATTTTATAATCACATCTTCATCCCGCTCCTGGCGGGATGTTTCATCTGAACCTTTGTCCTTATCAAGAATCCACATTTGACCTACTCCTGCAATTAACCAGTTCAAGGAAACTTTATAAGTTGACGATATGTCCACAGCCTTTTCCATTGTGAGGCCTCTTTCACCATTTATCACTTTTGACAACTGGCTTTGATCCATCCTTATAGCCAACGCAAATGGTCTTTGCCTTATGCCTAATACGGAAAGCAGTTCCTGTATTCGTCCACCAATGCTTTTATCAATTTGATTTTCAGACAAAAGAATAGTCGTTTAAAATAAATATGAATAATGTTCCTCTAAATGTAAAAATTGAGGACTATTGTTCCTTAACTTCGTATCAACAAACAATCAACATAACACAAACAAAGAATCAACATGACACGAGTGAGGCAAAATAAGCCAAAAACCCAACTGGACAAAGTAAACAATGCCTTTATAGCAATAAGCAGTGACGTTACTGCTGAAGACAAAAAGGCTGCACAACTTGAATTAACTGTTTCCAGGTACACTGTAAACAGTTACCTGAAGGGTGAGGCAAAGGATATTGAACTAGCAATGAACTTGCTGAAGTTTTTCAAGAAAAGGATTGCTGCTCGTGATAAAGAACTCACGAAGGCGATGGCGTAAAGAAAGCATCCCGCATCTACTCCCCCACCTAATAGCTTGTTAAAGGGTCTTTTCCTCACCCCTGCTTTAACAACATCTAAATACTACATCATGTCGGATCAATCAATGTACCTGGCCACTGGCCTTGCTGTTCTATGCATGCTCATAACTTTCTGGTTATGGATTTCTGCAGAGCGTGAACTACACCGCTTCATCAAGGACTTTCATGGCGTTCCCCGCGCCAGCAGATACAAGTACAAAACCTCCAGGCTCAGGCGCCTTGCTCAATCCCTATTTGGCTTACCCCGCAACTACCAGCCATGACCTGGGTGATTGCCACGGTGAGTGATGGACATACAGTGTACATCTTTCACCTGCAGCTGACGATGATTGGAGGCCTCCACTATATCCCTATCTACACCAAGAGCCAGGAGGAAGCCTTCACATTTTACAGCCATGGCGAAGCCCAACAAATGATTTCTAAACTCCGCAACCCATTGGAACGCCGGTACCATCCGGAACCATTACTCTAATCACTTCCTCAATTCAAAACATAACGATATGCACCTGACAACTTGTGAGATAGATCAACTCACCGCCATCAACGACCGCATGAAAGTGCTTCATGTCCAGATTGCTCACATCAAACGAATTATGACCTGGCTGGTGCAGGACGATTGCACTGTGGCGGTAGTTATGGAAATCCATAACAACACAATCTGCACAGAAAACAATGCAGCTGCAATAGCAAGCCAGCGCCTTGCCGCTTCACTCAAGGCAGATGCAAAGCCATGCCGCCGTAAACTCCAACACCTCTTTGGCGAATCAGCTGGCCTCCGCTTCATGTCTATGATCCTTACCGAAAAGGAAATGGAGTTGGAAGACTGTCGAATTGAAAGCGAAGCACTGCTACGGCGGGCCACATTACCTACCAAACAAACGGTTAGCCATGCGGTTTAATGATTATGATCTCCCGGTGCTGGAGGTGCTGGACATTGGCCCTTTACAAGAGGAACAGCACCCTGATGAAGTCGAAGCCTTGGGATATGGCGCTGCCCGGTACTATTACTGGCTACGCCTTAAAACAGGAACCTACAAGATCATCAGTCCCTGGTTCCTCCGGATTAACCGCGAAGGCCGACGTGCAATGCAACAATGGCGGGACCAATACTGGGACGCCCGGCGCCACTGGGTCTTCGCGCTTCATTAACCACTTTCAAATCGATAACGATGCCTTACCTAATAAACGACTCCATTTCGCTTTTCCTGAACAATAGCAGGGAAGAAATAATAAAAGAAATCGCAGCCGAATCACCGTACACTGATGCTATCATTTTTAGTGGTGACTTGATGGAAAAGCTGCGCAACTACTATTCTGGCTTGGATGGCTATGAACTTCTGCTTTTGTTCAATGACAACAGGAACAGCCTCATGATTGGTAAAGGCACTACGCTGAAGGACAATGATTGTTCCTTCCTGGTGCGGAGTAAAATGGTTGCCCTTGCTCAACTCATCATTGACAAGATGAATCAACCAGGCTTTGCCAATAAGACCATTCCAAACTTCCAGGGTGCTTCATCCATTAACCAAGAGTAGTATGAAAGGATCTGATACAATAGAGAACAAATACTTCGAAGAGCGGATGGCACAGCTGGGCATAACCGACCAGTGGAACACCATTGCCATCCAACAAACTGATATCAAGAATGCTCAAAAAACCATTCTGGTACCTGAGCGCATTTTCCGCCCCCACGAAAAAGGGATCGAAATAATGGTGTATGACCTGGAACGCCTGTTCATATCCTACACCCCAGAAAATGCCCGGTGGAAAAAGAAGTGGAGCATTATTCGCCTGGAGAACCCCATCACCAAGGAAGATGGATCTGTAATGAAGTACCAGATGCCCAAAGGCGCTGGATCCTTTCCCTTCTTTCCTCCTGGGCTGGTAGATAAGTTTGAGAAAAAGGAAAAGATTGAAAGTTTGTTCTTGACAGAGGGATTTTTCAAAGCTTTCAAGGGTTACATGCATGGGATGGATATTGTAGGCCTTCCGTCCATCACCCACCTGATGGAGAAAACAAAAGGATCCCTTCACCCTGATGTTTTACGGCTCATCAATACATGCAATGTGTCGCGGGTGGTTTGGCTTACTGATGGCGATTGCCTTGACATAAGCGGTAGCCTGAAGCAAAGCGATGGAAAACTAAAAGACCTGTACCGGCGCCCTGCCAACTTCTTTAACTCCATCCAGAAGTTCAAGCAGCTGCTCGATGACTATGATGTCGACAAGTACTTCATGCACATTGATACCGAAAACATTGAAGGCAAACCCAAAGGCCTCGATGATCTGCTAATTGCTTTTCCCAACCGCACTGCAGAAATAGTGGCTGATCTCACCAGTGTAAGCAAAGCCAGCCAGTATGCGCAGCGGTTCAACATTACAGCTGGAGGCATCACCAAGGTGCGCAACTACTTTCACCTGGGTGATGTCACCGACTTTTACCTTTTCCACTCTGATCGCAGAAAGGATCTGAAAGACACGGAGTTTGTTTGGAATGGTACCCAGTATAAGTTCGACGAAAAAGAAAACCGCTGCATTGTGGTGGTACCTGGTGACAGCAAAAATTACTTCCGGGTTGGTGACTACTACTACAAGTATGTGATGATCCCCAACCAGCATAAAAAGCTGGAGCGCATTTTCGTGGAGCGGAAGAAGACTACCATCATGGATGATCACAATAAGAACTTCATCCAGCACATTCCCAAATACGAGATCTTCTGCAACGTTCCCGAACACGTAAACTACCAGCAGACGGTAAACAACTGCTTCAATGTTTACAGCCCCCTGGACTTTTTCCCAGATGAAGAGGAGTGCACTGCTGAAGATTGCCCAACTATCATTGCCTTTGTTGATCACATTTTCGGCCACTCCAAATGCAAAGCCATTATTGAAGGGCAGCAATTTGAAACTACCATGTTCGAAATGGGTCTGGACTACCTGCAGCTGCTCTATCAACAACCCGCTGAAAAGCTTCCTATTCTTTGCCTGGTAAGTAAAGAGAACAATACCGGTAAATCCACCCTGGGCAACTTCCTGAGGCTGATGCTGGGCGCCAATGTAGCCATTGTGGGCAATCAGGATCTAGCCGGCGACTTCAACAGCCACTGGGCAACCAAATGTGTAGTAGTACTGGACGAGGCCAAAATTGATAAGCAGCATGTGGTAGAAAAGGTAAAGATGCTTTCCACTGCTAAAAAGATCATGATCAACAGTAAGGGTAAAGCACACGCCGAAATCGACTGCTTTATCAAGTTTGTAATGATCACCAACAACGAAGACAACTTCATCACGGTTGGCGAAGAGGATATCCGGTTTTGGGTGCTCAAAATCCCAAAGCTCAAAACCGATCGCCCAAACATCATGGACGACTTTATTGAGGAGTTGCCAGCCTTCCTCTCCTTCCTAAGTCACCGCAAGCTGGCAACCTCCAAGCAAGGCCGAATGTGGTTCCATCCTAGGCTCATAGAAACGGAAGCATTGAACAAGGTTCGGGAAGGTAGCAGGTACAACCAAGAGAAAGAGCTGCGCCTGTTCCTCAAAGATGTTTTCCTGGATTTTGGAATTGACAAGTTGTATATGACCCGCCAGGATATTCAAAAGGAATGCTTCAAAGGCCGACTTGATGCCAACTACCTGGAGAAACTGTTGAAGCAACACCTGAAGGCTGAACAGTTTTGGAGGCCTGATCCTACCAACCTGGTAGATGGGGAGCCAGGTAAAAAGTATGTCACCTGCCGCTACAATTACCCCCGTTGGGAGGAATCAATTGACCATGTGACTCTTAAAAAGACAGTTAAGCGGGTGGAGGTTTCTGGGGTAGGTCGGCCTTATGTATTCAAAAGGGAAGATTACCTATCTGAAGACGAACTCCGGATGAATGATCTCGATGTCGAAGCGGTTTTCCAATCAGCCATGGCCACGGCGCCAAAACCAGTAGGTAACAGTGATGATCAACCTGATGATGTGCCTTTTTAAACTCATCCGTTCCGCCTGATTTGCGACCAGCTTCAAATTATAATCAATTTCTACTTTTTACTGTTACACTGTTACAAATAGTAAATAATACCCTACAAAAAGGGGCTAACTATATGAAAATGAATACACATTATTTTGTAACAGTATATGACAAAAACGGCTTTACTGTTACATGCTGTTACAGGGTTTGTTACATAAATGTTTGAACATGGATGTAACAGTAAAAAATCTGTTACATCCCCCAGTTACACTGTTACAGAATGAAAATCAAAGAGTTGCAGACCTTGTAACAGATGTAACAGCAATAATCAACTTGGACAAAAAGTCTGAAATATTTAAAAGCTCCCCAAATGCCAATCGATTACAAGAATTATCACCCAAAGTGGTCACTCATTAGCCGCATGATTCGGGTGTACAGGGCTCATAACAGGTGCGAATGGTGCGGTGCCAGGAACGGCCATCCGCACCCTGGTACCGGTAGCAGGGTGATCCTGACAGTGGCCCATATCGATAGGAACCGGGAGAATAACCGCTTTTGGAATCTGGCTGCCCTCTGCCAGCGCTGCCACCTTAACCATGACCGGGCGGTGCACATAGCCAACCGGAAGTATGGAAGTGAAACAAAGTACCAAAACGGTATGCTCTTCCAGACTGATGCCGAAGAACTCAAACAACTCACCCACACTATATGTCAAGAAAAAACAAACCCCGACAACAGTACGAGGCTGACCGAATGCTCACCCAGGCACGTGCCGCCATTGCCGGAGCTGCCCTGGTTGGAGTGCTTACCGGATCCATTGGCCTCACCTTCTTTGATAACCATTCAAAGGACCAGCGTAGACCCAGGCACCATAGAGCCACCCCCTCCAGAGTGATCCGCCGAGGCAAGGATGGTGAATGGTACTTCGAAATGGCTGCCTTCACTGAAGAAGATTGATACAAAAAGCCTGGCTGCGTCAACAGCCAGGCCAATCAAAAATCCAAAAAAGCACTACAAAGATGGTAATAGGATTCAAACAACAATTTGTGCCTTATATCCTTTCCGGAATAAAGATCCACACGATCCGCACCGATCCTCACAACCGGTGGCGCCAGGGGATGAAGATGCACATGGCAACCGGTGTACGGACCCGGGATTATGAGCAGTTCAACCTTGAAGTTGTACGGAGCATTCAGAAGGTGGAAATCAGGCACTATCCAAAGGGAAAGAAGATTGTAGCCATTGACGAAGACCCCATTAAAACACTGGTGATGCTCAAGCAGCTGGTGCACAATGATGGCTTTCTCACCACCAGCGACTTCTTTGCCTGGTTCAATTGCAACTACAAAGGGAAAATTCTACACTGGACCCCTTTCCAATACCAGCCTAACCAGGTATATCAACAGGCTTCACTTTTCAACCTGCAATCATGATTACCCTGCAATTGTGGATAGACGGAAAGCTGCATGCCGAACGGAAGCGCAAGGAACCTCCAAGGCCTTCCACAATTGCAGCAGTATCGCAAAGCCTGTACACAGCATATAAGTACTCCATTGGGTACAAACCCTGGGAAATAGTACTGGTGCTTCAAAGCAAGATGAATGGCAACATCAACCAATTTGCCTCAGAAATCAAAACTCCTAATCAACTCAAATCAGCAGCATGAAAAATTGGAATAGTCGTGACCACCGGTCAGTGGATAGAAATCTGCACAATACAGATAAGCGTTTTAGGCTTGCCCACAGGCACCCACCTAGCCAAAGAAGATCACGCACCATCGTTAGGGGAATCATGTGGCGTGTTAAAACGGATAATGAAACCAAAAGAATGATCATGAACGGCGAACTGCCCTTTTAGCCTTTAAAAAGCAACAGCATCAACTCAAATCACATTCCATTGAAAGCAAAGCAGAAAATATCACCCCTTCACCTGGTACCGGCACAAGAGCCGGCACCGGTGAAGGCTTTGCTTTCCCCTACGGAAAAACTCCTCGTAGATTTGATTGCCAACATTATTGTCGATTCCACCATCCAACAGCATGCAGAAAAAAGCAATATCATACCTACGGTTCAGTCATGAAGGGCAATCCAATTCATCCATCGAACGGCAAGAGCTTATTACAAGCCAATGGGCTGAAAGGATGAATGTGGAGATAACTGATACTTTCGCAGATGCTGGACATTCTGCAAAAACCTTTGACCGACCTGACTTTCAAAAGCTTCAGGATTTCATCAAGCAGCATCACCGATCGGTTGATTACTTAATTGTTGACCAGATGGACCGTTTCAGCCGCGATGCCGGTGAAGCGTTGTCCATGATCAAAAAACTTCAGTCTAAATACAGCATACAGGTGGTATCAGCAACTGAGGGTATCACTTTCGATTACCACACACCTGGTTCCTTTTTTCGGGCTGGCCTCCAATTTTTACTGGCTGAAGAGGACAATATTAATAGGGCGTCAAAAATAAATGCGGGTATCTACACGGCTAAAGCAAAAGAAGGAAGGTATATATATGGGCATGCACCATTTGGCTACAAGTTCGAAGGGCAAGGTAAAAGCCGCCATTTAGTAATAAATGAAGAACAGGCAAAGGTTGTTACATACATCTTCAATGCTTACCTAACCAATACCCCGGACTACATCATAAGGGAAAGAGCCGCCCATATGGGACTAAAGCACAAGGGGAATAGTGTGGTAAAAGATTTCCTTACCAACCCCATTTATGCTGGTCACCAAGTTGTGAAGCCATACAAGGATCTTCCTGGTGGTATTTTCCCAGCGCTGCACAAAGGGATTGTTGATATGGAGACCTGGTCAATGATTCAGCAAAGGTTGAAGGGAGGTGGGATGGAAAGAGTGATCATTGATGACAACCTTCCCCTCAGGGGAGTGTTGAAATGCCATTGTCAAAAACCATTGACTGGAGCACCTTCCCGTGGTCGGCATGGCAAGTACTACCTGTATTATAAATGCCGCCACAAAGGACACAACAACATAAGTGCTACCAAGGCACATGAGCAGCTTCATGAAATTCTGAAGTACATGAGCCTCCCACAGCGATTGGTTGCTGCTATTAAGGACCAAAGCGAAAAGATGTTACAAGAACGGATGAAGGATAACCGCGCTAATCTTTCCAGGTCAAAACGTGATATGGAAGAATTGGAGCAGCAACTTTATTCAGTTGAAGAAAAGTATATCAAAAACCAAATGGCAGCGGAAACCTACCACCGCTGGTTGAAAGACCTTACCAGACGCCGTGTTGAGGTTAAGTCCCGAATAGAGCGGTTCAGTAAGAATGGGGATAGTACCTGGAAATTGCTTTCTGATCACCTCTCAAAGCTTACTGACCTACAATACGTTTATAACCAAGCTGATACCCTCAAGAAACAGGAATTGATCCGATTGGGGTTCGATAACGAGTTGTACTATGAAGACAAGACCTATCGAACCCCTTTTGTGTTACCGATATTTGAACATAACTTGTTGACAC
>NZ_MTFE01000010.1:2357825-2390475 GCF_001953305.1 Cnuella takakiae | reverse complement strand
GCTCCTGATAGTAGATAAAAAAGAAAGGGCGGACAAAGTCCGCCCAAGTGGAGGTGAGCGGAGTCGAACCGCTGTCCAAACATGATATTCAAACGCTTTCTACATGTTTATTTCCGAATTGTTTGTCGGCACTGCACAGGAACGGAACAAACCAATGCAATACTTAGCTGGATGGTCTTAAGCAAGGGTCACAGCCTTCCCTTGCAGCAACCTTTATTTGTTTTGAGTCGGCGGCGGCACTTGGTAAAAGGCAAACCTGTGCGGCGGCCCTAATGACTACTTAATCACTGATTAGGCAGCCATGGCAAAGTTAGATTCGCCATTTAGAGTTTGGGTATTCAGATTTACGAGCTAATTATCCAACGCTCGACATGCTTACACGCTCAAAGATCTATGCTGTCAAAGCCAAACACCCCCAAAGGAAGTTGATAAGGCACAAGCCGGATATAAGATTTATCCTGACCCGAACTGCGAAAATAGCGAAAATGACACCAACAGACGGTTTTGTTTTTCTTAAAATTGGTGCGCCGCCAAGTAGTAAATAGCAGCAAGTGTCAAACAGGCTTTAAGTAGCAATTGCTGTAAATAAAACTGCCACCCTTTTAAGAGATGGCAGTTTCATTTACAAGCTTCGACAAAGTTTATACAAGGTTTACCTGATCAACCGCCAGATGTCCAGGCCAAAGGCATAAAGCATCAGGCCCAGCAGCAACACCATACCCGCCATCTGGGCATATTCCATGAATTTGTCGCTGGGTTTGCGGCCGGTAATCATTTCGGCAAGTGTAAACAGCGCATGGCCACCATCCAGTGCCGGAATGGGCAGGATATTCATGAATGCCAGGATAATGGAAAATAGTGCAGTCATGGTCCAGAAACGCTGCCAGTCCCAGGCGCCTCCAAAGGTCTTACCAATGGAAATCACCGAGCCCAGGTTGTCGCTCACCTTATGCTCTTTAGAAGTAAACAGGAGGCGAATGCCATTTACATACTCACCCAGCCGCTCTACGCCATAGTTGGCACCTGCAGGAATGGCTTCCACAAAAGAATAATCTTTCTTTTCTGTTGCAAACAATTTAGCGGGACCAACGGGAAAGAATCCAATTGACCCATCTTCTTTTACGGTAACGCCTACCCGGGCAGTGTCGGTGCCGCGCAGCACGCTGAGCGTAATGGGCTTGCCCTTGTACTGCAATTTTGTTTCGTTGAAGTCGTCGAAGTAACCTGTGGGCTGACCGTTCAGGGCTACAATACGGTCACCCTTTTTCAACTCGCCGGAATTCGTTTTTATTTCACTGCTTACGCTGTCAACGATAATAGGAATACGGGGGGTAACAAAACCGCGCAACTGGTTTTTGGTAAGCTGCCTTACCGTGCCTTCAGGAAAATGTACCGTGGTATCTGCGCCATTGCGGTTTACCGTAAGCTGTACGGCTTCGCTGTATGCCAAGTCCTTCATAAAATCTCCGTAGTACTGTACCGGCTTACCATTGAGTGCCTTGATCTGATCGCCATCACGGAGGCCAACAGCTGTTGCCAGCGAATCGGTTGCAATGCCGTATTTCAGGCTTTGCATGGGTAAACGTTCCTCGCCCCAAACAAAAAGGATCATGGCAAAAAGCACCAGTGCCAGGATGAAGTTGACGGTAACACCTCCCAGCATGATGATGAGGCGCTGCCAGGCCGGTTTGCTCCTGAACTCCCAGGATTCTGCGGGCCGGTTCAATTGCTCCTTGTCCATGCTCTCGTCAATCATCCCCGAGATCTTTACATAACCGCCAAGGGGCACCCATCCCAAACCATACTCGGTTTCGCCCACCTTCTTTTTCCAAAGCGAAAACCAGGGATTGAAAAACAGATAGAACTTTTCTACGCGGCAGCCGAACCATTTAGCCGGCAGAAAATGCCCCAGTTCGTGCAGCACTACCAGGATAGAAAAGGAAAGAATGAATTGGCCCACATTGGCAAAAAAAGCCGACCAGTTTACAGCTAATAAAACCATAGTTTCTTGATGCCCTGCGGGTGGCAGGGGTGAATATCTTAGTTAGAATAAGGGTTCAGGCAAACCTTTGCAAACAAAACATTAATCACTGCGATAGCAGTAGTTATTGTATTTGTAGCTTTTATGGGCGCCTGCCTTGCAATTTAAGCTTAGGTACCATAGGAATTGGAGGTGCGCGGCTTTACACCCGGGCTTTAACCCAGATTTAAGGAGCCTCAGAGCTGGATCAGGTCCGCAGCGTAGTTGCGGGCTTCACCATCGCTTTCATAATACTCCTCCAGCGAAGGCTGCTGCAGAAAGCTCACTTTTTCCATGGTCTTCTCAATTACATCGGTCATTTCCAGGAACCCGATCTTGTTGCGCAGAAAGGCATACACCGCTATCTCGTTGGCCGCGTTCATGATACAGGGAAGGTTGCCGCCTTTGTTGAGTGCCTCCATGGCTAGGGCCAGGTTGCGGAAGGTGCGTACATCGGGCTCTTCAAAAGTGAGGGTGCGGGTTTTACGGAAATCCAAGCGCGGAAAGTCGTTGGCAACACGCCGTGGGAAAGCCATCGCGTACTGAATGGGCAGCTTCATATCGGGGAGCCCCATTTGTGCCTTGATGCTGCCGTCCTGGAACTGCACCATGCTGTGGATGATGCTTTGGGGATGGATCACCACCTCAATCTGGTCGGGCTGCAGGTTGAAGAGCCATTTGGCCTCGATCATTTCAAGGCCCTTGTTCATCAGGGTAGCCGAGTCAATGGTGATCTTGGCACCCATGCTCCAGTTGGGATGCTGGAGGGCATGGTCGCGGCGCACATTGACCAGGAAGTTTGGCTTTTTCCCTAAAAAAGGCCCACCCGATGCCGTCAGGATGATCTTTTCAATGGGATTGCGCACCTCGCCTACCAGGCATTGGAAAATGGCCGAGTGTTCCGAATCTACCGGGATCACGGGCACCCGCTTTTCGTAAGCGGTGCGCATTACAATATCGCCGGCTACCACCAGGGTTTCCTTATTGGCCAGGGCAATAGGCTTGCCGGCATTCAGGGCATTCAGGGTAGGCTTCAGCCCTGCATAGCCTACAATGGCTGCCAGCATCAGGTCGTAGCAGTCCATGCTGGCCACTTCTTCCAATGCCTTTTCGCCTGCAAAAACCTTGGCATCGGTATTTTTCAAAGCATCGCGCACTTCGGCATAGCGGTTATCATCGCCAATAACAACAATATTGGGTTGAAACTTCAAAGCCTGCTCAATGAGCAGTTCGGCATTGCTGTTGGCAGTAAGCACCTCGGCGGTGAACAGGCCTAAATTGGCCTCAATCACCTCAAGCGCCTGTGTACCTATGGAGCCGGTGGAACCAAATATGGCGATGCGTTTTGTTGATCCGGATTGATTCATGATTAGTAGCGCAAAGTAAGGGAAGTTTGAGTTAGGGGTTGGGAGTTTGGGGTTAGGAGTTAAACAACACCCAACCCCAAACACCCAACTCCAAACCTACATAGTCCAAGGTTTCAGTTCATCCGCAATCTTGCGGTCATTGCTCAGGCGGGGCACTTTGTTCTGACCACCCAACTTACCGATCGATTTCATGTAATCGATAAATCCGTTTTTGCGTACTACCGAAATCCGGAGCGGCAGCAGGATACTGCCACGAATAAGGTCGTCGTAGTAAATATTTTTCTGGCGGAGGTTTTCATTTACGCTGTCGGCAAAGGCCTGCAGGTTGGCCGGCACCTCGTCAAATTCAATAAACCATTCGTGGTAGCTCTTGCCCTTGCCCTGCTCAACCATGGGCGCCACTGTAAATTCGGTGATCTGAACGCCTTGATCGCGGGCTGCCTTCAGCAGGCTATGTTCTACCTCCTCGCCTATCACATGTTCGCCAAAAGCGGATATAAAGTGTTTGATGCGGCCCGATACCACAATGCGGTAAGGATCTACCGACACAAACTTGATGGTATCGCCAATATTGTACCCCCACAGGCCTGCATTGCTGTTGATGATGAGGGCGTAGTTCTCGCCCACTTTTACATCGCGCAGCGAAAGCCGGGTTGGGTTTTCGTTGAAAATTTCTCCTGCCGGAACAAACTCGAAGAAGATGCCACTGTCGGTATTGAGCAAAAGTCCTTCGCCATCCTGGGTATCCTGGAAAGCAAAAAAGCCTTCCGAAGCCGGGAAGGTTTCGATGGCATCCACCTTACGGCCGATGGTTTCAAAAAGGCGTGCGGAGTAAGGCTGAAAGTTTACTCCGCCATGTACCAGCACGGAGAAGTTGGGAAATAACTGGCCAACCTTTTTTCCGGAGCGCTCTGCCAACCGGTCGAAATACATCTGCATCCATGGCGGAATGCCGCTTATAAGCCGCATGTCCTTGCTGATGGTTTCTTCAATGATTTTATCCAGCTTGGTTTCCCAGTCTTCAATACAATTGGTAGGGTAACTGGGAAGCTGGTTGGTACGCAGGTAGCTGGGAATATGATGGTTAACAATACCACTCAGGCGGCCTGTTGGTATATCGGCAATGCGCTCCAGTTCGGGCGAGCCGGACAAAAAGATCATTTTGCCATCGGCAAAACTGCTGTTGCCGGTTTCGGCCATATAGCAAAGCAGGGCATTACGGGCCGAATTGATATGGTTGGGAATAGAATCCTTGGTGATGGGTATATATTTGACGCCGCTGGTAGTACCCGATGTTTTGGCAAAATAAATGGGCTTGCCTTTCCATAGGATATTGTGCTTGCCTTCTTTTACCTTGTTGATATAAGGTTTGATCTGCTCGTAATCGCGTATTGGCACAGCCTGTCTGAACTCGTTGTGGCTATGCAGCGAACCAAAGTTGTGGTCTTTGCCAAACTCGGTTTGGGCAGCGGCGGCAAGGAGTTTTTTCAATATGGCCTCCTGGTCAGCCACGGCAGTATGCATGCTTTTGCGGATATGCGCATGCACATAATAAGCCAGCGGCTTGGCCAGCAATGATTTAACCTTCATTTCATTCTTTAGTTGGGTTGCAAGGTAAGCGATTTGGGATTTCAGAAAAGGGATGCCGATTTCGGAATTGGGATTTGGGATGGCGGTTCAGGCCGGCCCGAAAGAAGCCGTAAAGGTGGCCGCAAAATGCGCTGGCTGCGGCGTGTTTAACTACATTTGCCGCAACCGGCAAAGGCGGATTCCATTTCGGCGTTTCCAAACCCTAAACTTACCACCGCCAAGAATTTCCTAAAAACAACATTTTGTTGGTAGGTTTCAAACTTTCCTGTACTTTTGCCGTCCTAATTTTTGAACCGTTATGTTCGCAGTAGTAAAAATAGCCGGCCAGCAGTTTAAGGTGGAAAAAGACCAGACTTTGTACGTGCCTCACGTAGGTGGCAACGCTGGTGACAAAATAGAATTTTCTGACGTATTGCTGGCTGATGCCGACGGCAACCTGTCCGTAGGCAACGCTGTAAGCGTGAAAGTACAGGCCGAAATCCTTGACCATGTTCAGGGCGATAAAGTAATTGCTTACAAGCAAAAACGTCGTAAAGGTTTCCGTAAGAAGAAAGGTCACCGCACCCTCTTCAGCAGAATCCGCATTGCTGATATTGCTTAATTGTTGTAACGGCTGCAAGACACAAACATCTTGCTGTTGTACCAACTATCCACTATTAACTCAGAACTAATAAACTCCACATACCATGGCACACAAGAAAGGTGAAGGTAGTGTAAAGAACGGCCGCGACTCGCAAAGCAAGCGTCTGGGCGTTAAAATCTTTGGCGGTCAACCCGCTGTTAATGGCAACATTCTCGTACGTCAGCGTGGTACTGTTTACCATCCTGGTAAAAACGTAGGCGTAGGTAAAGACTGGACCCTGTTCGCTCTTACCGATGGCACAGTTGAATTCCGCAAAGGAAGAAACGATCGCACTTACGTTTCGGTTACACCTGCTGTTACTGCTTGAGTAGCTGCCTTCGTGGCATGATGGTTGCAAAAAACTTTTCCGGATAGAAATAGTTAAACTATTTTTACCCGGAAAAGTTTTTTTTCTAACCATTAAATTCTACTCATTATGGCAACTGCAAAAAAGGCTGCGGCTAAGAAAGCTGCACCCGCAAAAAAAGCTACGGCTAAGAAGGCTGCTGCTCCTGCAAAGAAAGCCGCCGCTAAGAAAACCGTAGCTAAAAAAGCTGCTCCCGCCAAGAAAGCCGCTGCTAAGAAGACGGTAGCCAAAAAGGCTGCTGCTCCTGCTAAAAAAGCTGCTGCTAAAAAGACCGTAGCCAAAAAAGCTGCCCCTGTAAAGAAGGCCGCCGCTAAGAAAGCTGCGCCTGCTAAAAAGGCAGTAGCAAAAAAGGCTGCTCCCGCTAAGAAAGCCACTGCTGCTAAAGCAAAGGCTGGAAAGGGTTCGAAGTAATTACTTCAATGATCTTTTTTATAAAGTCCTGGCTTCGGCCGGGACTTTTTTTTTACTGGTGAAGAACAGGGCTTACAATATCTGTGTGCGCTGCTTGATAGCACAATGCTTTCAGAATTATCCGGGTCATATACACCAATGGAAGCTTGCATTCCAACATCCGAAATCCCCTTGTCCTATCTTCGCTGCATGGATAACTACGCGATCGCAGAACAGTTTTCGCTGTTGGCAAAACTGATGGACATACATGGGGAGAATGCATTCAAATCAAAGAGCTATGCGTCGGCAGCCTTTACCATCGAGAAGCTAAAGGTAGACCTTTCTGCAATTGAACCAAAGCAACTGTTTGCCATCAAAGGCATTGGCGAAAGCGTAGGCCAGAAAATCGTCCAGCTGCTGCAAACAGGCGAGATGGATGTGCTGAAAGAACTGATCCAGCAAACACCTGCAGGCGTGCTGGAGATGATGAACATCAAAGGACTGGGACCCAAAAAGATCAACACGCTTTGGAAGGACCTCCATATCAGCACCATTGAAGCATTGGAAGCAGCCTGTGCCAGCAACAATATTGCTACGCAAAAAGGCTTTGGCGTCAAAACACAGGAAAAGATCCTGGGCTCTATCAACTTTATTAAGGAAAGTAAGGGTAAGTTCCTTTATGCCCAAACGGAGGCTTTTATGGAAGCCTTTACGCTTAAATTGAAAGAAGCATTTCCTGCAGCCCAGGTAGAACCTACCGGAGCTTACCGCCGCCAACTTGAAGTGATCGACCAACTGGAGTGGGTAGTTACCATAGATAAGGACGAACTACGCTCCCACCTGCAACGAATGGGGTTGCGACTGCAGGAAGATACCGGGACGAAACTGGTGATGCAAACAGAAGAGGGTTTTGTGCTTTCGTTTCACCAGGCAACTAACGACAACTTCGGCACCATTCTTTTTCAAACCAGCAGCAGTACAGAGTTCCTGGAAGCGTGGCAAGCAGCACATGGCTTAGATGCACAAGCTTCCGAAACTACCATCTTTGAAGCATCACAAAAACCTTTTATACCAGCTTATTTGCGGGAACGCAAAAGCATCATTGAACAAACCAATTTTGATGCTTCCGGATTGTTACAAACCAGCCAGATCAAAGGACTGATCCATTCGCACAGCAACTGGAGCGATGGCGCACATACTTTGGAAGAGATGGCCCATGAACTCATTCGGCGTGGGTTTGAATACCTCGTTATTTCCGATCACAGCAAGGCAGCATTTTATGCCAATGGGCTGAGCGAAGAACGCATCAAACAGCAACACAAACTGATTGATGACCTGAATAAACAACTGGCGCCATTCCGGATTTTTAAAAGCATTGAATGTGATATCCTTGCTGACGGCACCATGGACTATAGCGATGAGGTGCTGGCCTCCTTCGACCTGGTGATTGCCAGCATCCACAGCAACCTGGACATGGAAGAAGACAAAGCCATGCAAAGGCTGATGGGCGCCATTACCAACCCGCATGTTCACATCATGGGCCACCTCACCGGTCGCAGGCTCCTGCGCCGCCCCTCCTATCCTATTGATCATAAAGCCATCATTGATGCCTGTGCTGCCCACCATGTGGCCATTGAAATTAACGCTGCGCCTGAACGGCTGGACATGGACTGGCGCTGGATTGCATATGCACTTGAAAAAGGCGTATTGCTTTCGGTAAATCCCGATGCGCACTCCTTGGACGATTTTGCCAATATCAAATATGGCGTGCTCGTAGCTCAGAAAGGAGGACTCACTGCGGCAAACAATATCAGTTCGTTTAGCAGGGCTAAATTTGAAGCCTGGCTGGGGAAGTGAGTGGTGAATGATAAGTGATGAGTAATCAGTAATCAGACATAGGCAACTCCACAAAGAAAGTAGTTCCTGCACCTTCGCCTGTTTCAAACCAGATGCGGCCACCGGCTTGCTCTACAATGCCCTTGCTCATGGCAAGTCCCAAACCGGTACCTGAACTCTTGGTAGTAAAATTGGGTACAAAGATTTTGTCCTGCATCCCCACCGGGATGCCCTCGCCATTGTCTTTTACGCGAATCAATATTTTATTTTCTTCCAGAGCTTCTTCCAGTTTGATGATGCATTCCTCATTGCTGTTGCAGGCTTCCACCGCATTTGAAAAGAGGTTGGCAAAAAGGCGGTTGATATGCGTCTTGTCGGCATCTATCCAAACAGGTGCGGGTACAGGTCGCCACAGCAATTTGAGCTTTGGATTGGCACGGTACAACTGCACTACCGATTCCAACACATCGTGCAGGTCAAAACGCTCTACCTGCTGGTTGCCAATATTGGCAAAGCGCGAGAAATCGGCTGCGATCTTCGACAGGTGATCGATCTGTTCTACCAGGGTACCGGCTACCCGTTCGGTTAGCTCCTGTACATTGGGCTGGTCGCTGTTGATGGCTTTTTGCAGGTACTGGATGCTAAGCTTCATGGGGGTTAGCGGGTTCTTGATTTCATGGGCCACCTGCCGTGCCATCTCACGCCAGGCCCCTTCCCTTTCGCTTTTGGCAAGTGCAGCCGCAGAAGCTTCCAACTGGTGCACCATCTTGTTGTATTGCACCACCAGTTCACCTATTTCGTCCTTGCGGTTCCAAACAATTTCTTCGTTGGTTCGCCCTAGCTGTATTGCACGCATCTTATCACCAATAACTGAAAATGACCGCGTGATGCGGTTGGTGATGAACAAAGCGATGATACCGGATATCAGGAAGATAAAAGCATTAAGGTTGATGATGGTCACCAGGAAGTTTGAAATCTCCTGTTGCAGGTCTATTTGCGAAGTGAAGTAAGGAATGTTGAGGTAAGCCAAAACTTCGCCGCTTTCGGGTTCCTGAACGGCTGCATAATAACTGAGGTATTTCAGTTCGCTGATATCTTCCTCTTGTACAAACTGCGCCTGCCGCATCCGGTTGAGGTGATAAAAAGCAAGCGGCTGCATCTTCGTACTGAGCACACCTCGTTTGTACACTTCTTCAATAGAGCTGTAGCGCAACTCGCCCTGCACATCATACAGGTTTACATCCAAAAAATGGATTTGTGCCACTTCGTTTACCAATCGTTGCAGGTCTTGCGATGCCGCCGAATCGCCCACGGTAAATGCATTCTGCAGGCTACCCAGGTTGCGGATACGGTTTTGCATTTCGCGCATCACAATGCCCGAAGTACGGCTGATCTTATCGATGTTATTCCGGTTGTACCGCTGAACGAAAAAAGTAATGGTGGCGGCACCAATAATTAAAAATGACAACAGGCTCACAAAGATGATGGTACCATGTACCTGCGAGCGGATGCTGATTTCCGAAAAAAGAGAAACGATTTTCCAGCCATAGGCTGCACGGAGCAGCAAGGCCAACAGGTGCAGCAGGGCCACCATAAAGAGGAAGGAACAAAAGAGGTAAGAAAACAGGGTGATGCTCTCCAGGAAACGGTCACGCTTTTTGGTAATCACCACGATCTTGGTACCGCTTACCTTGTACCACAATTCATCATACTCGCCATTGCTACGGGTTTCAAAAGATTGCGTGGGCACATCCCTGTAGGTAAGCGAAGTTTTAAAGGGATACTTAGTTTGTTGCGATTGCAGGATGCCTTTTTGATAAACAGCATAGGCATAAACCGGTGAGCTCTCGATATCGTTGCGGCCAACATTGCTGAACAACTCGGGCAAAAAGGTTTCGCCGGTGAAATTAGTGGGCGTACTGACGATAAACACCGTGCCTACATTGCGGCCCGAATCCTGCACCTCCCGCTTGGTAAGATAAATCACCTGGTCGTAGGAAGGTTCGTGGTAATACAGGTTGGTGATCTGTGTGGGCTTGCTCCGGTTGGTATATACATTGTTCAGTTCGGCAAAAGTTTTCCCGTCATCATTAAACAGTCCGTTTTGAGCCGAATCAAACACATACAGCTGGGTAGCATAAGCCTTCAGGTAGGTGGTAAAAGAGTTCTCCCTGGTGATGCTGTCCCGCAGCAACCTGTTAGACGCGGGCTGGCGAAAGCGGTCAAAATTTTTGAGGAAGAACTCGTTGTCCAGGTAAATAAGGCCGATGCTTAAAGTACGTTCCTGCGAGGGGTCGGACTTTTGGTCTTGCTGCTCGGCAAGTTTGGTTTTCCATTGCTCCTCCTTTATCCTGTTTTCCTGCAACACAATCAGTGAAAGCGATGCTGAAAACACAAAGATCCAAAACAACACTCCTGCAAGCGTAATGCGGAACCGGTTGATGATAAATTGCTGCTGGCATACCAGGAAAGTGTAAACCAGGAGCCATAACAAAACCGGTATCTGGAACAGCACGATGGGATTGCCCGTAAGCAGGCTTAAATAAAGCAGCCCCGCAAGCCCGATGATAAAGTAGATAAGGTAAAAGCGCTTTTCGAATGCCGGGAATATAAAGCGAAAAAGCAGGCGTGAAAAATAGTAATAACCCAAGCTAAGGAGCGCCAGCACCACAAAGCCTACAACGGTAAAACTGTCCAAAGTAAAAAAATCGTTTACCTGGAAAGAAATCGTTGAATCCGACACCAAGGTTCTTACCACATCGGCCATTTGAAAGGTGGCCAGTATCAATACAAAGAGTGCAAGTCCGCCCGCAAAATATTTCCGTTTGCCATGCAGCCAGCCGGGCAAATGCTTGACCGCACCTGTCTGGTACCATGCAAATAGTACCATCCAACAAAACACGGCAGCATTGAGCAAGAGATCGCCTAAAGTGGGATGGAGCCAGTTGGAGCCATACACCCCGGGACTAAAAAGCCGGAACTGCTGGACATGGAAAAATTCGGGCAGTAAAAACACCAGTACCCTTAACACCAGCAAGCTCCCCACCAGCAGGCCCACCCCGCGCAGGGCGCCCTTGCGGCGTACCACGCCTTCTGCTATCAGGTGCAGGTAAATGGCAAATAAGAGCAGGGCCGTCATCCGAAGTAAAAAACTAAGCGTATCGGCTGATGGAGTAGGCGTATAGGGTTTGCGCAGGATGTAGAACAGCGGCTTTTTGTCGAGGCTGGCCACTGCGAATGGCGTTTGCTCCATGCTCAGGTTGATCTTTTGATGAGCATGCTCGTCGTGGGCAAAACGGGTAGTAAGATAGCGGGAACGGTTGTTGTGGAGGTAGTAAATGGGAATGAGTGCATAAGCCTGCACCCTGTTGGTCATGCCGGGTAGCTGCAGGTTTTGTTTGCGCACCACGTAATACCCGTTGGAAAAGCGCTGGAAAAAAACGCCTTCCGGTGCTTTCAGGGCCTGGCTATCCGGCATCACCTGGTTGCTGTTCCAAAAAATGAGGTCCTGGCCAAAAAGGGTTTCGGCATAAAGGTATATGCCATACTTCCGGGCGGTCAGTTGCTCAAAGTTCTTGAACGGTTCATTTTGCTGCACCAGGCGTCGCAGCATGGGAGTGTCTGTCAGGAATTTGTTGAAGTCGGCTTCCTGGCGGTGCAGGTAGCGCTCCAGGGCCTTTTCTTCCAGGTTGGCCACGGGCGATGAGCGGAACAGGAATCCGGTGACAAAAGAAATCCCCAGCAACAGCAGGGCCGAAAGCAGCAGGCTGTGTTTGGGGATCAGCTTTCTAAAGTTGGGTGCAGTCAATCTTTTTGGCGTTTGATCTCGTTCCAGATGTCGTCCATTTCCGCAAGACTCAGTTCGTTCAGGGGCTTACCGCGTTTATTGGCGAGGGCTTCCATCAGGGAAAAGCGGTGGATGAATTTCTTATTGGTGACTTCGAGGGCGTTTTCGGCGTCCACTTTCAAAAATCGTGCAAAGTTTACCAACGAAAACAACAGGTCCCCAAACTCCTCTTCTACTTTAACAGGGTCCTCACTTTCGATGGCTTCCTGGAGTTCAGCTTCTTCCTCTTTTACCTTTTCCCACACCTGGTCTTTGTTTTCCCATTCAAAGCCTACCTGCTTTGCTTTTTCCTGAAGGCGCATGGCCTTGATCAGGGCGGGTGCAGTTTTGGGTACGCCGCTCAGCACCGATTTCTTGCCTTCCTGTAACTTGATCTGCTCCCAGTTGCGTTTTACATCTTCATCGTTTTCCACTTTTACATCGCCGTAAATATGTGGATGTCTTGCAATCAGTTTTTCACATACACCATTGATCACATCATCGAGGGTAAACTGCCCCTGCTCGGTGCCTATTTTGGAGTAAAACAACAGGTGCAGCATCAGGTCGCCCAGTTCTTCGCGGATGCCCTGCCAGTCGCTTTCGGTAATGGCATCCGTCAGTTCGTAGGTTTCCTCAAGGGTCATCTGCCGCAGGGTATGAATGGTTTGCTTCCGGTCCCAGGGGCACTGCTCGCGCAGTTCGTTCATGATGGTTACCAAGCGCTCGAAGGTTCCGCTTTGGGTTTGCATAAGTTAAATTGTATAAACAGAATAGAAGAGGAAAAACAGGAACAACAGCAACAATACCATCAATCCCATAATGTTCAGCAGCACAAATTTAGTGACCGTGCGGCCCCAACCCTGTACATAAAATCTTTTCATGGCAAATAGCAGGTGAACCGGCCATGCCAGTACCAAAAACGTGGTGAGCCAGGAAAAAATACCCAGGCCGGTACGTTCCTCCAGCCCATAAGAGGCAAATACCAGGAGCAGCAGGATAAAACTAAAGACGTAATGATAGAGGGTGAACACGGCATGATCGAAATAGAACAGTTGTTTTTTGCGGCGGTACAGCAACTTCAGGATGGCTGCAAAAAACGGAAGGGAAAGAAAAAGCAGGTAGGGAAAGCGGTGTACCAGCTTGTTTGAAAAGTCGCTGATCATGGCTTCCGTGTCGCCGTCAAATTTGGATTTATATTTTTTCCATTTTCCTTTGAGGCCCTGTTCCAGCCACTCGGATTTACTCTCCAACTGCAAATCCGAATCCTTACCCACTTTGCGGGCAGCAAACTTTTTTCCATCCTGTTGCCACTGGTACGGGTAAACAGAGTCTACCGGCACAAAGGCATTATTGCCAAAATCAGTGATCACGATGTAATTACTATCGATGAGAATATTCAGTGGTTGCAATCCGGTATCGGAAACAGTCTTACGGCCGTCTGCCAAATAACGCGAGGCAAAATCAAACCGTTCTGCCTTGGAGAGTTCATTCTGACCGGTGATTTGACCAAAATTGTCTGTTTTGGCAATGGTGTAGAAAAACAGGAAGAAGAGGGCTGAAGTAAACAGATACATCCGCACGGGGTCCAGGTAGCTGATCCGCCTGCCAGCCATAAACTGCGCTGGCACATAGCCAGGTCTGAACAGCAGGTAGCGGAGCGTATCGAAGAACTTGCCGTCGAAATGAAAGATATCAAAAACAAAATGCTGTGTAAGCGCAAAAAAATGCATGTGGCTGACCACATTCTCCTGGCCACATTGCTGGCAATACCTGCCGGCAACAGTGGTTCCACAATTCATACAGTTTTTCTCGGCTCGTTCTGGTTGATGCGACACGTAGTAGATTTTTGTTAAAAATAGGACCTATTCCTACACTTAACAGGATGCACAACAGCTTCCGTTGCCGATGCGTTACATTTGTTGGGCTCAAAAATTACCGATGAAAACATTCCTTCTTTTGTTTACCGCCATTTGTTCGCTGCAGGCCAGCGCCCAATATTACTATAAGGACATTGTGGGTACAGCCGAAAGCAACACACAAATGCAGGCATACAAAGCAGGCAATGTAAAGCGGGTGGCCCTTGCTTCGTTTGATGGGGACAATACCCGTACCGAAGGTTTTTCTGTAGCGCAGCAATTTGATGCAGGCAGTGGCATTTTGCGTACCGTAACCCAAACCGGCGAAGATGCGGCAACCGTGCTCACCACTTATGCCGATGCCGCGGGCCGCGTGGTAAAAACGGTAGACAGCAGCGCAACCAGCATCAGCACTACGGAGTACAATTACCGGCCCGATGGTAAACTGTTGCTGGTTAAATCACTGGTCACCGATGCGAAAGGTGGATTTCCCATCACCGAAACCCACGAGTGGCAGTATGAAGGCGACCAGGTAAAAGCCATGACCCGTACCCGCAACGGCAGGGAGGTAACCGCCCTCAGCTTTGTGAAAGACGAAAAGGGCAATATCATAGAGGAACACAGCCTGCGCAATGGCGTAAAAGGCGAGCCGGTATATTATTATTACAACGACAAAAACCAGCTTACCGACATAGTCCGTTTCAACAGTAAGGCCAAACGTTTGTTACCTGAGTATATGTTTGAGTACAACGACAAGGGCCAGGTGATCCAGCGGATTACATTCCCGTCCAACAACTCCAATTACACCATCTGGCGGTACCAGTACAACCCGCAGGGCCTGCGCACCCGTGAAGCCATTTACAACAAGCAAAAAGAGCTGACCGGCAAGGTGGAGTATAGCTACCAATAGAAAAATTAGCTAATTGGATAACGTGCTAATGTGCTAAGCATAAAAGGCAGCACCGTTTTTTATGCTTTTCGCCATCCTTCTGTAACAGCAATGAATCGCATCCATAATACCGAATGCTTGATGTGCTATTTTAGCACAATAGCTAATTGGCTCATTAGCTAATTACCTCGTTTTCGTTAAACTTATCCACCCCTTCCGCACACCCGTCGAAATACACATTTCTGTGCAGTTTTGGGCACAATATTTAATACACAAGTGTGTATAAGTACAACATAAAAGGTCCGCTGAATAGCCTACCTTTTTACTGCCTCTGGAATGAAACCAAGCAGTACCCACCCGGGAATAAGCCGGAATTCAGAACATTAAACTAAAGTGCATTGAGAGACACGATTATCAACCTCGAAACCGTAAACCCTATCGAGTTCTTTGGTGTGAACAATGGCAAACTGGATCTTTTGAAAAAGAAGTTCCCGCTCCTGAAAATCCTTTCCCGCGGCACCCAGATCAAGCTGAGTGGCGCACCAGAGCAGGTGGAAGGCGCCAAAGAAAAAATTGACCTCATTATCCAATTCTTAGAACGAAACGGCCACATGAGTGAAAATTACTTTGAGCAAATCCTTGGCGGCGATGACGCCGAAACGGTAGACAACTTTGTGGAGCGCAACCCCGCCGATGTGCTGGTGTTTGGCCCCAATGGCAAAACCGTGCGAGCCCGCACCGCCAACCAGAAGCGACTGGTAACAGCCGCCGAAAAGAACGACGTTGTTTTTGCCATCGGCCCTGCCGGTACCGGTAAAACCTATACCGCTGTAGCCATGGCTGTACGCGCCCTGAAAAACAAGGTGGTGAAAAAAATCATTCTTACCCGACCCGCTGTAGAAGCAGGCGAAAGCCTGGGTTTCCTTCCCGGCGACCTGAAGGAGAAGATCGATCCCTACCTGCGTCCTTTGTATGATGCGTTGGATGACATGATTCCTGCCGACAAGCTGGGATATTACATGAGCACCCGCACCATCGAGATAGCACCGTTGGCATACATGCGTGGCCGTACTTTGGACAACTGTTTTATCATTTTGGACGAAGCACAGAACGCTACCGACCTTCAGATCAAAATGTTCCTGACCCGTATTGGCGGCAATGCCAAGGCCATCATCACCGGTGACCTTACCCAGGTGGATTTGCCGCGCAACCAGCGGTCCGGCTTGGCAAAAGCCAGCCGCATTCTGCGCAACATTGACGGTATCGGGTACATCGAGCTGGACGAGGAAGACGTAGTACGCCACCGCCTGGTTAAAGCCATCCTTAAAGCTTACGACAAGGAAGGACAGCGCGAGGCCGAACAGGAAGAGCAGGAAAAACAGGAACGAAAGCAGTATTTCAGAAAAGATAGGAATGAGTAATCAGTGAGGAGTAAAGAGTGACGTGTAACCCTACTCATTTTTCATTACTCCTCATTCATCACCATTACTCATTATTTTTGCAGGAATGAGAAGCATAGTCACCGGCTTTTTGTTCCTGCAATTTTTTTGTGCCTGCAGTGGCACCGATCGCAGCGATACAACCCAGTCCTCGGAAAACGAGGTAGACGCCGCCCGCAATTTTATCAGGCTTGCCCTTGACGGCAAGTGGGAAGATGCCCGCAAAATGGTGGTGGACGACTCACTCAACAACGCCTATATGGACCTGGCGCAACGCAATTATCAGCAGCGCCTCGACGTGGGTGCACGCACCGCTTACCGCAAGGCTTCCATCATCGTTAGCTCGGTGGAGGAAAAGTCTGAAAAGGAAAGCGTGATTCATTATTCCAATTCCTACAAAAAGAAAGAAGACTCCGTAAAGGTGGTTTTGCAAGACGGCAAATGGCTGATTGACCTGAAGTATTCCTTTCCGGCAACAGCACCTGCACAATGATGCAGCAATGGTTACTGGTTGGGTTGGGCGGTGCTGCCGGCAGTATGCTCCGTTTTGCGGGGCAAAAACTCTTGCCTGCACAATCCTTTCCTTATGGTACATTTGCTGTCAACATTACAGGATGCCTGCTGATCGGAATTTTCTGGGCCCTTTTTCAAAAGGGTGTAATTAATACCGAAGGCCGCCTGTTGCTGATGACCGGGCTTTGTGGTGGTTTCACTACTTTTTCCGCTTTTACGCTTGAAAGCATACAACTGTTGCAATCGGGCCGAACCATTCCCTTTATCCTGTATTTAACCACCAGCCTAGTACTTGGATTGCTTGCCACTTTTTGTGGTTATAAATTGTTTCATTAATGGATATGGCTATTATCAACAAAACAACAACTGTATTACACCCCTGGCATGGTGCCCACTTTGGTGAAAACGCTCCTGCAGTAGTTACTGCCCTGATCGAAATTCCTCAAGGCTCACGTACCAAGTACGAAATCGATAAAGAAACCGGCCTGCTGAAGTTGGACCGTGTTATTTATTCCTCGTTCCACTACCCTGTTAACTACGGGTTTATTCCCCAAACCCTTGGTCTCGATGGCGATCCGCTCGACATCCTGGTTCTTTGCTCCCAAACCATTCAGCCCCTTTGCCTGGTAGAAGCCAAAGTGATTGGTAACATGCAAATGATCGACAACGGCGAAGAGGACGATAAAATCATTGCCGTTGCTGCCAACGATCCCTCGGTAAACCACATCAGCAGCATCGACGAACTGCCCCGTCACTTCTTTAACGAGTTGAAGCACTACTTTGAAGAATACAAGGTGCTGGAAGAAAAAGAAGTACGCATCGACAACTTCCTGAGCCGCGAAGAAGCTTACGGTATTGTAAACGATGCCATCAACCTGTACAAAGAAAAGTACGGCGAATAAGTTAGTTTGCAGTTTGAAGTTTATAGTTTGGTAGGCAGCATTGTTTGCTGAAAACCACCCTATAAACTTCAAACTTTTTTTATGTCTACTCCACCAACCAGGAAACCCATGCCAACGGAAACCATCTTGCTTCTGGCCCTAATTGGCCTTGCGGCC
The DNA here is from genome assembly GCF_001953305.1 of Cnuella takakiae. Classification (GTDB taxonomy): domain Bacteria; phylum Bacteroidota; class Bacteroidia; order Chitinophagales; family Chitinophagaceae; genus Flavisolibacter; species Flavisolibacter takakiae. The sequence continues at coordinate 2,372,702 of NZ_MTFE01000010.1, read as the reverse complement.
GGTACGCTCAGTGGCCTGGTAGGCGTTGGTGGTGGTATCATCATTGTGCCGGCCCTTGTTTTCTTCCTGGGCTTTACCCAACACCAGGCACAAGGCACTTCGCTGGGTTTACTCATGCTTCCTGTTGGCATACTTGCCGTTCTCAACTACTACAACAAAGGATTTATTGATTACCGTATTGTGCTGATCATGGCTTTAGCTTTTGTTGCCGGCGGATTTCTAGGATCCAAACTTGCACTTGCACTGCCACAGGAAACCATTAAGAAAATATTTGCCATCCTTTTGTTGTACACAGCCGTCCGTATGATGGGCTGGGATGCCATGGTGATGAAATGGTTTAAAGGTCAATGATTACGGATCATTCCTTGTTGCTTATTCACAGCATTTTGTTTGTTCCCGTTTTTTAATCACCAGTAAACCAATCATCCTAAATAAAAATTCCCGCTCCTGCTATGCAATCAGCACCACTGGTGCATCTTATGAGCAACCCCCGACACTTGTGAAAGGAAAAGCCTTTGCCGATATGACCGATACCCAATTGCTGAAGCGCTACCAACAGGATGGCGATCAGCAGTGGATGGGCATATTGCTGGAGCGTTATACCCTGCTGCTGCTGGGTGTGTGTATGAAATACCTGAAGAACGAAGAAGAAGCCAGGGATTGTGTACAGCAGATTTACCTTAAAGTACTTACCGACATCAACAAGCACCAGGTAACCTATTTCAAAAGCTGGTTGTACATGGTGGCCAAAAATGAAAGCCTGATGCGGTTGCGCAACAGGCAGAACAAACAGGTAAAGGAACTACAGGACGAGCATCACCCTCACCAGCCTGCCCAGCCCAATGGGGAACTGCTGGAACAGGAAACCACCCTTTCTTTGCTGGAAGAATCCATACAGGAACTAAACGAGGAACAACGCCTATCGGTATCGCTTTTTTACCTGCAGAAAATGAGTTACCAGCAGATCAGTGATCGCACCGGTTTCTCCCTTTTACAAGTAAAAAGCTATATTCAAAACGGCAAACGCAACCTGCGCCTGATGCTGGAACGCAAATTAAAAGACCGCACCACCTGATGTCTGAGCAACTTAAAGACATATTGAACCAGTTCCCTTCCGGAATCGACCCCGATACCCTGATGCGTTACCTGCAGGGCACCCTGCCGCCTGCCGAGCAGCACGAGGTGGAAAAATATCTGCTGGACACCGATTTTGAAGCCGATGCGCTGGAGGGCCTGCAACAGGTACAGGACCCGGCAAGGTTGCAGTTCCTGCTCGACCAGTTGCACCGCGACCTGAAGAAGAAAACAGCGCAAAAGAAAGCGTTCCGCGAAAAGATGGGGATCAAGGCACAACCCGTGTTGTGGGCTGGCATCCTGCTGTTACTCCTCCTGATTGTAATCTCCTTCCTGATTGTGCACCGGTTGCACCAGGGGTGATGCTCCCGCTCCACTCAAGATAGGAGGTGTTTGATACCACAGGTTAATTGCAAGAAAATTCCAGCTACTTCAATTGGTACCGAATACCCAAAAACAACCGGCGGCCCTGGTTGGGTGCAAATACATAAGTAGGATCAAAGGTGAGGGCATATGGGTTGGCGGCAGTTGCCTGCACTGCGCCTGAAGCATCATATTTCACCTGTTTGTCAAAGGGATCGTTGGCCCGGGCAATCAGGAATGGAAGGTTTTTGGCAGGCGTCCAGTTCAGCAGGTTCTTTACCCCCCCAAACAGCTCCCACTTTTCCGAAAACCATTTTGTTACCTGCAGGTTTTGCACGCTCCATACCGGCGAATATGCCGGCCTGGGATCGAGCGGGCCAGCAAGCGGCAACCGCATGGGTCCATAAATATTTCCCGTATAATCGAAGGTGAGCCCCGCAGCAGGTACCGTATAGGTGATGCCCCAGGTAGCACTCCACTGCTCCGTTAACACCGGCCGGATTTTCTCTTTAACACCATTGCGGGCTTCTACACGGCGCACATCCTGCAGGGTAGCACCAACCATGCCCTTCAACCTTTGATGGATATTAAAATCCAGGTTGGCAGAAAACCCTTTGGATACCGCATACCCATCCAGGTTGCTGTAAATAATTTTATTTGGGTCCGTATCGTAATCGGGAATGATCTGGTTGTGGAAATACGAATACCACACCGATACATCCAGGTTGAGGGACTGGGAACCACTTACCAGGGGTGTGGTATAGTTTGCATTCAGGTTATAACTCTGCTCGGGCCGCAGGGCTTCCCTGATCTCCACGGCGCGGGCGCCGGTAAGTGCCGCATGTTCTTCTGTAAACAGGTTTACCACCCGAAAGCCGGTTCCTGCATTCAGCCGCAAAACAGAACGGGGCGTGCTGTTCCATTTCCAAGCGATGCGCGGCGTCCATATAGAACCGTGCACGGGATGGTGGTCATAACGCAGGCCCATCAGCAATACCTGTGTTGTATTCCATTTCCATTCATCCTGCACAAACAGGCCAGGCAGCACTACCTTATCGGGTTGATTGGCCTTGGTGGCAGTGTCCGCAGTTGCGGTGGTATTGTCATCATAGAAATTGTAACGGGTTGCTGCGCCCAAAAGCAGGCTGTGCCTGGTACCCATTTCCTTATCCCAGGTAAGCTGGCCAAACAGGATCCGCTGGTCGCCATTGTACGGCGTAGCGCCATAAAACGAACGTTGCTGGTGACCTGTTGCAGATACGGCCAGGTTCAACTTTTCGGCTACAGGTAATTGGTAGTTCCCAATCAGCTCCCATCGCTTGGTGTTGATGGCCTCCCCATATACGCTGTCGCCACCCCGGAAAGATTTGTTCCACTGTAGCTCACCGCCCCAGCGGTCTTCCCAGAAATACCGGCCAGCCAGCGAGGCCGCACGGGCCTGCTTGCGTTTAAAACTCCATTTATTAAAAACCGAAACCCGGTGTTGCAGGGTGAGGTCGGTGAAATTGTCCCCGTTCTTATCGATAGGATTGTTGTACCGGAAATAATGCAATCCCACCAGTGCGGCATGTTTCCCTACATTGATCTTGGCACCCAGGTCCGCGTTGTGCTCCGCCCAGGAGGTGGTCATTACCTGTCCGCTGAAACGCGGCGCTTTATCCGCCGACTTGGTTATAATGTTGATCAAACCACCCACAGCTTCGGAGCCATAGAGGCCGGATGCGGGACCTTTCACCACTTCTACCCTATCTACCAATTGGGTGGGCAGCCCAAACAAACCATACACCGTTGCCAGCGAACTTACGATGGGCATTCCATCGATAGTAACCATGGTATAAGGTCCTTCAAGGCCGTTGATATGAATATCCCCGGTATTGCAGACACTGCAGTTTATTTGGGGGCGTACGCCGTTTACCTGCTGCATGGCTTCAAACACGGAAGGGGTCGGGTTTTTGGCAAAAAATTTTGGCTGGTACACTTCTACCGAAATGGGACTTTGCAGCCTGGAAACCGCTTTCATCGTACCGGTAACCACCACGCCGTTCAGGGTGGTACTTTCCTGTTCCAGCGCTATTTCAACCGATCGGTCTTCCTCTTCTTTTAGCGTATAAAACTGCCGAACCGGTGTATAACCTACTGCCGAAACCTGCAACAGGTGCCTGCCTGGTACAACCAAAATTGCTGCTTTGCCCAAGCTATCGGCAACGACCTTGTTTTTACCAACCGAAATAGTGGCACCACCCACTGCGTCCTGCCCATAGCGTACCGTCACCTGCAGTTTTGCTTCCTGTGCGTACAGGGCAATACATAGACATAAGCCAGCCAGGAGGCCAAACAGTTTTCGTTTCATGTAAGGTAAAGCTATCATTTATTTGGGATACCAAATAAATGATATTTGCATAACCAAAAATAATTCGCTGGCTTCCCCTAATTTTACACATGGCCCATTTTGCTTATTACTCCGAGGAGAACTACCTGAAGGCGCTGTACAAACTGGAACAGAAAGGTACCCGCAAGCTTACCAATGCTGCCCTGTCCAAGATGCTGGATTTGAACCCGGCTACCGTGTTGGAAATGGTGCGCAAATTGGAGGCAAGAGAATTGGTATCACTGCTCCCCGACCGATCCATTCAACTAACCAATACCGGCAGGCAAAAAGCCCTGGTCATCATCCGCAAACACCGGCTTTGGGAAGTGTTCCTGGTAGATAAACTGCATTACAACTGGAACGAGGTGCATGAGCTGGCCGAGCAACTGGAACATATTGAAAGTGCCGACCTGGTAGACCGGCTGGAAACTTTCCTGGGCTTTCCCGCCTTTGATCCACATGGCGATCCCATACCAGATAAAGAGGGCCACCTGAAAGTGCTCCAATCCATTCCGGTGACGGATTGCACACCTGGAAAAAATTACCTGGTGCAGCATTTTGCGGAAACCTCAGATGCCTTCCTGGATTATTTACAACAGGTACAGGTAAAGCCCGGTATCAGGTTACAGGTAAATGGTATAAACGCCTTTGACCGTTCCTTTAATGTATCGGTGGGTAAGCGCAATATGGTGATCAGTGAAAAAGTAGCAGCCAATATTCTTGTTTTACCTGAAGGTGCAAACCAATAAATAAGGTGCTTTCCTTTAACGAATTATTTTAATTCCTGTTTTTTACCATGGCATCGTTTTTCCTTCTTAGGATTAAATACAACAGCCATGAAACAAATCTTGACCCTACTTTTTGCTGTATTATGTGTTGCCTGCAGCCAGGCACAATCTTCCACTACCAATAAAGCAAAGCGCGTAATCAGCGGAGAACGCCGCGACTATGATCCTAACCGGTCTACTACCGATGAAGCCAAAGGCGTAATCAGGGAGCGCAACCGCAACCGTGACATCGTGTACAACGACCGTAATATCCGCCGCGATGATGACCGCAGGTATGGCGAAAGGTCGCGGGAATATGGCAAAGACTATAAATACGGTAAGTACAAAAACAAAAATGGCAAATACAAATACAAGAAGGGCAATAATGGCAAGCACCTTGGATGGCAAAAAGGGGTAGGCAACCCACACCGTAATCACAGGAGAAAATAAATAAAAGCCGGCGCTCTTTGATCGCCGGCTTTTACTTTGCACATCCGCACCAATGGGGCTGCCACATGTTACTGCCCAATATTGCTTCCTGCTTTTATCAAAACATATTTATCCAAAAGAGTGTACGTTTTGAAATATTGGAAAAAACAAAGGGCTGCATCACTGCAGCCCTTTGTTATAGGTCAGATAGTACTTACATCATTTTGAAATCTTCCAGGAACTTGGTATTGAAGTCGCCGGAGCGGAAACGCTCGTCCTGCATCAACTGCAAGTGGAAAGGAATGGTTGTTTTCACACCTTCAATCACGTACTCGCTCAGGGCGCGGTACATGGTATCGATGGCTTCCTCCCGGGTACGGGCAACCGTAATCAGCTTGCCGATCATCGAATCGTAGTAAGGCGGAATGACATAGCCTGCATACACATGGCTGTCTACCCGCACACCGTGTCCACCGGGCTGGTGCAGTACGGTGATCTTACCGGGAGAAGGACGGAAATCATTATAAGGGTCTTCGGCGTTGATGCGGCACTCGATGGCGTGCAGCTGGGGCTCGTAGTCGCGGCCGGAGATCTTCTCGCCCATGGCGATCTTGATCTGCTCCTTAATAAGGTCGTAGTTGATCACTTCCTCGGTCACACAATGCTCTACCTGGATACGGGTATTCATTTCCATGAAGTAGAAATTGCGGTGCTTGTCTACCAGGAACTCCACGGTGCCCACGCTTTCATAGTTGATGGCGGCGGCGGCCTTCTTGGCAGCGTCTCCCATCGCCTGGCGCAGCTCGGGGGTCATGAAAGGTGAAGGCGATTCTTCTACCAGCTTCTGGTGACGGCGTTGAATGGAGCAGTCGCGTTCCGAAAGGTGGCAAACGGTACCATAGCGGTCGCCGGCAACCTGGATCTCGATGTGACGGGGCTCTTCGATGAATTTCTCCATGTAGATGCCATCGTTTTTGAAAGAGGCGCCCGCTTCGGCTTTTGCCGTATTATAGGCACGCTCCATCTCGCTTTCCTGCCACACCACGCGCATACCTTTACCACCACCGCCAGCGGTAGCTTTCAGGATCACGGGGTAGCCCATTTGCCCGCCAAGGAACTTGGCTTCTTCCAGGCTTTGCAGCAGTCCTTCCGAACCGGGAATGATGGGAACACCTGCTGCAATCATGGTTTCCTTTGCCGTCATTTTATCACCCATCTTGGTGATCATTTCGGGTGTTGGACCAATGAATTTGATGCCATGGTCAGCGCAGATCTGTGCAAACTTGGCGTTCTCGGCCAGGAAGCCATAACCGGGGTGAATGGCGTCGGCATTGGTAATTTCAGCCGCAGCCATCAGGTGCGGGATATTAAGGTAAGAGTCAGAACTCTGTGGTTTGCCAATACAAACGGCCTCGTCGGCAAAACGCACGTGCAAACTATCGCGGTCGGCAGTAGAATAAACCGCCACGGTTTTAATGCCCATCTCCCGACAGGTACGGATTACCCTTAGGGCGATCTCTCCGCGGTTGGCTATGAGTACTTTTTTGAACATGAGGATAAGAAGCTAATTAGCTAATTTGATAATATGCTAATGTGCTAAAAACAGCCACACAAGCTTTTCAAAAACTTGTTTCAAAGTTTCATTTTGAAGAACCCAGTATTGCATTCAATATTTTCTGCAATTCCTCAAGCTTTGGAAACAAATGGGAGCAATCAGGATAGCTTTTAGCATGCTTGCAGAGGATCAGCCAGTATTGGGTTTCATCTGCTTCTTTGCCGGCTACTTTCATTTTATGAATGAAATCAGCCTTACTTTCAGCATTTTGTGCTTCCATGGCATTTGCACCTATGGAAGTGGCGGCACGCAAAAGTTGTTTACCAATCACATGCTTACGGTTTTGATCCAACACTTCGCAATATTGTATTACCAGTATGGAGAAGTTAATGGATAAACGAAGCAATGGATTGGCCCTGATTTCATCTTCAATCATTACAGGTGGTTTTGCCAGAAAATACAAAACCACCTGTAATCGTCAATTAGCACATCAGCACATTGGCTAATTAGCTAATTAACTTTCCTGCTTTATGCGGGCTCCACCAAAAACAGCGGCTGGTCGTACTCCACGGGCGATGCATCCTGAACCAGGATTTTCACCACTTTGCCGGAAACTTCGCTTTCGATTTCGTTGAAGAGCTTCATGGCCTCAATGATGCACACCACTTTACCGGTAGTTACGTCATCGCCCACTTCCAGGAAGTTGGGTTTGTCGGGAGAAGGACGGCGGTAGAAAGTACCGATCATCGGGCTCTTGATGGTAATAAGATTGCTGTTGGATTCGGCTGCGGGTGCTGCAGGTGCAGCAGCGGCTGGAGCTGCCTGGGGCAGTGCGGCGGGTGCATAAGCCTGTTGGGGCAGTGCGGGTGCGCCTTGCATAGAAGCCACCACCTGGGTTACGTGTTCTTCCTTCTGCTTGATGGTGATCTTGAAATCCTTTTGCTCGATGGAAACTTCTCCCAGGTTGGAGTCGTTAACGAGTTGGATCAACTCCTGTATTTGCTTGAAATCCATTTGTTTCAATTTATTAGAATTTTTTGGGTTCTGACAGGGCGTCTAAGATAGAACCTTTGTTGAAATAGCGGTATGGATGGGTGCACTGCCTGGCAGTTACAAAAACAGGGGAAGCACACCGGAAGGATGCGCTTCCCCTGAATGATTTAGGCAAAAGCTTATTTCACGCGTTCTACGTATTCACCAGACTTGGTGTTTACACGAATCACTTCACCTTCGTTTACAAACAGCGGTACGTTTACAGTAGCGCCGGTTTCAACAGTGGCGGGCTTCAGCGTACGGGTGGCGGTATCGCCGCGCAAACCGGGTTCGCTGTAGGTAACCAGCAGTTCAATTTTATCGGGCAACTCCACGCTCATGGGGCTTTCGGTTTCCGTATTGATTAACACAGAAACAACCTGGCCTTCTTTCAAAAACTGGGGTGCATCAATCAATTCTTCGGCAACGGTTACCTGCTCAAAGGTTTCGTTGTCCATAAAACTGTAACCGGTATCGTCTTTATACAGGTACTGGTACTCCTTACGTTCTACACGCACAGGGAAGATACTATCACCGCTGTTCCAGGTTTTTTCGATGGAACGTTTGTTGTCCACACCGGAAAGCTTGGCCCATACTTTAGCGGCGGCACGAGCGGTTTTGTTTTCGCCAAACTCCACCACCTTGTACAAGCTGCCGTCCAGTTTAATGATCAAACCACGACTGATGTCTGATGTTGATGCCATAAAAGATTATGTTCGATTAATTATTTGATTTTACCAATCAGGCGGGCAAAGCTAAGGCAAAAGAGGGGAAATGAGCAAATGCGGGTTTGGGAATGAGCAAATGTGAAAATTTGAAAATTTGAAAATGAGTTTTCCCAAGTGCAGCATCAGTGCATTTTTACAATTACCTGCATTTTTCGTACAACACTCAATAGTTAAGTGGCCATTGTTACATTTCGCTATTTTCACATTTTCACATTCATCCACATGCGTTACCTATTCACCCTCATCCTAAGCCTGAGTCTTTTTGCCAGCCATGGCCAGCAGGCGCCTGCCCAGGCTCCCTACCTGCGTTTTCCTACCCTGCCCCCCATGCAGCTTTTGCTGGCAGACAGTACTTCCAAATATACCCGGGAAGATGTGCCCAGGAAAAAGCCGGTACTGCTCATGCTGTTTAGCCCCGATTGCAGCCACTGCCAGCATACCGCAGAAGAATTTGTAGCCAATAAAGAAAAGTTGAAAGACCTGCATATCATCATGGCTACCTTGCAACCCTTGTGGCAGATGAATGCCTTTGTTGAAAAATATGGCCTGAAGCAAATACCCGGTTTGGTAGTGGGCAAGGATTTCAGTTATATCCTTCCTTCCTTTTATGGTATCCACAACCTGCCTTACCTGGCATTTTATAATAAAAAAGGAACCCTTATCACCGGCTTTGAAGGATCCATGCCGCTGGAGCGAATCTTACAGACATTCAAATGAGTGAGGCGTGATGAGTCATGAATGATCAGTGATGCGTAACGAATAGTGAATAGTAAATATTAAGTGGTGAGTGCATCTATGGTATCGCCCCCCCACCTTTTACAAACCCCAACTCATCCCTCATAATTCCTTTGGCCTTATTCATCACTGTTTACTCATAACTCATCGCCCATTCCTGATTGCCCTCTTGTTTTATATCCACCACTTCCCCTATCTTCAAGACAATGAATCTTCTCACCTTTAAATCATCACCATGAAAGTAACTGTAGTAGGTGCAGGCGCTGTTGGCGCCACCGTTGCAGATAATATCGCCCGCAAGGAATTGTGCGAAGAACTGGTTTTACTCGACATCAAGGAAGGCGTTGCAGAAGGCAAGGCCCTGGATATGACCCAAACGGCCGCCCTGCTGCATTTCGACACCCGTATTGTTGGCAGTACCAACGACTACAGCAAAACTGCGGGTTCGGACGTGGTGGTGGTTACATCTGGCATTCCGCGCAAACCCGGTATGACCCGCGAGGAACTGATTGGCGTAAACGCCAATATCGTTCGCGGGGTGTGCCAGCAGATTCTGGAACACTCACCAGATGCCGTTTTCGTGATCATCTCCAACCCCATGGATACGATGACCTACCTGGCACTGCAGGCTACCGGCATCGACAAACACCGCATTATTGGTATGGGCGGCGCACTGGACAGTGCCCGTTTCCGCTGCTACCTGTCCATGGCGCTGGGCTGCTCGCCCGGCGACCTCAATGCAATGGTCATTGGTGGCCATGGCGATACGACCATGATCCCGCTTACCCGTCTGGCCAGCTGGGGACCGGCACCCGTTTCGGACTTTATTGCTGCCGAACAACTCCAAAAAGTTGCCGCCGACACCATGGTGGGAGGTGCAACCCTCACCAAGCTGCTGGGCACATCGGCATGGTATGCGCCCGGCGCCGCCGGTGCTGCCGTTGTGGAAGCTATTGTGCGGGATGAAAAGAAACTGATTGCCTGCAGCGTTTTGCTGGAAGGCGAATATGGGCAGGAAGATATCTGTATGGGTGTTCCCGTTATTCTAGGCCGCAAAGGATGGGAACGCATCGTAGACCTGAACCTCAACGAAGAGGAAAAAGCCCTCTTTCAAAAAAGTGCCGATGCCGTACGCAGCATGAACGATGTGCTGAAGACAATGGCATAAGTACCGACCCCGGACAAAGGACGACAGACAACGGACACCAGTTTCAAGAATGGTATTCGTTATTTGTCGTCCTTTTTTTTGTTTGTAAGGCAAGCATGACCATAATAAGCTCATGCCTTAATACACCACAATACGTGTGACGCCTACCCTGCCTTCATCACTGATAATTTTTAAAAAATACATCCCTGCAGACCAGCGCACTGAAATGGGATTAGTTACATCCTGAAGCGGTATGCTTTGCAATTGTATGCCATACAGATCAAACACCTGTACGGCATACTTCCCCGGCAAAATACTTTGGAGGTAAAGGTTGCCCCCCTGCTGCACCGGGTTTGGATATGCTTGTACCGGTAAACCGGCGAAATGAAAAACGGCCAATGGTTCGCCGGCAACTTCCCGGCCATCCTGCAATACCAGCACTACCCGGTAAAAATTATAACCCCGCTCCGGCAGGCTGTCCCGTACCGAAAAGGAAAGGTTAGGTTTAAGCGCTTGCCCCATATCCCGGTATACGCCACCACCTTTTTTTTGCACCCGTACCGATTTAAGGCCATACAGGGTGCCCAATTGGGCCCGTAGCAAAATGGAGCGCTCATCCTGCTCCTGTACAAAAAAGCCGCTCTGATAACAGCTTATCCCTGCATTGAAAACGTTGAAAGCAAAGGAGCGCAATCCAGGTTTTCCGCTTACCAGGGGAGCAACGCTATAGATGCCGCTTCGGTCAGATTCTAAGCGCACTACTGCCTGGCTATCCTGCACTGCCCGGATGGGCTCTAAATAGCGTTCACCCAATTGGTACAGTTGAAAGACCGCACCCTGCTGCGGTGTCCAGGCAAGCAGCGCCGAATCGCCACAAACAAACCCGGCCCTCAGTGCTGGCTGGCGACTCACCACAAATGTGTCGGATAAGTAGCTTGTACCTTGTCCTACAACCATCCGGAGTTGCACCTGTCCCAAGGTATCGGGTACCTGCCAGCGAACATAGGATTGATCAAGGGGGGTGTTTTCACTGATGCGCTGCCAGCTGCCTCCCGGCGTTGCCCACTCCAGGGTTCCACGCTCCTGTAGCGCAGTTTGCCACCGTACCAGCATACTCCGTCCCCCTTCCAGCGCGGTGTTGCCAACAGGGTAGGTAAACTGGAACTTGCCGATGCTATCCATTTGCCAGGCCACTGCCAGCTCCTGGCTTTCCCCAACCAACTTGCGGCCATCAACTACCAACTGGTACAATCCGGGAGCCGGGGTCTGTAGGGCAATCTGTTCGTTGTTATTCAGGGTATCCACCCCGGTTCGTGCAGCAAGGTCCAGCGAATCGGGATTTGGATTCAATACCCAGGGACGGTAGATGGTCCCTGAATGGCGCAGTTCCATGTCCAAATCGTTGACCAGTGCTTTTGAGGAATTGATGACAGCAGCGGCATCGGTCCAACTGAGGGTCAGTTTCAATTTAGCCATACCGGCAGGCACCTCAACTGGTATCACCACCTGTGCTCCCTTTTGAACCCTGAGCACCCGGTATTGTTTTCCTTTGATAATACGAATGGCGGCCAGCGCATCTAATCCACCATAACCCGAACTGTAATTGGGCCCCGGAGCACCTACCTCGAAAGCGCTATTGATTAATACCGCCCGCACCAGGGCTGAAGGAGACCTGGAGCCTTGGTCCTGTTGATAAGCATCCTGAACCAATGCAGCTGCGCCCGACACCAGGGCCGCTGCCCCCGAACTGCCATCTTCGCCAAAGGCGGTGAGTTCGGGTTTAATCCGGCCGTCGAATGCTGGTCCTTTTGAGGAAAGCAGGGGCACAACGCCAAAGGAATCCAGCGCTCCCACTGTCAGTACATTTTTGGCGTATTTATAATTACCGGTCAGGTTGGCCCTACCGGCCCGGCCCGGGTAAGGACCCGAACCTGGCGCCTGCCCCGAATTGCCCGCGGAAAAAACATGCAACAGGGAAGGCAGGTTAGCGGATTGCTGATCGTAAGCAGCGGCCTCAGGACCGTAATAGTTTTCTACAACAGTACCATAGGAGTGGTTTTGAACCTGTATGCCCAAGCGTTGTACCTGTGTATCGGGCAGGGGCAACAGGTTTGCAAAACCAGCAGCGGAAACCATTGCGCCCGGTGCAGCCCCCATAGCTTCCGGCGAGGTATTGCCTCCCCCAGCCGCAATGGTGGCCATCAGCGAAGCATGGGTGGATGGGTTACCGCCTTCCACGCCGGAGGCAAGCACCCTTCCCCAAAGGTCTATATCGGCTGTGTCAAAGCGTTGCTCGCGGATGGAGATATGCTGCCCCCCTCCTTTAATTTCCGGAAAAAAGTAATGTGCGGCAGCCAGCCGGTTAAGGCTGATATCCATGCTACCTGTGGTAAGTTCGGGCACCGGCGCCTGCCGAAGGCTGGCAAATTGAAGGGCATCCAATTGCAAAAACCGGGACAAGGAACCGGGTGCCAGCCGTACCACCTGAATTTGGTGGCTATATACCTGTAAGATGCGCCCGGAAAAATTGGGTGCGCTGGTTTTCCAGCTAACGACCAGGTCAACGCTATCTGTAGCGCGCTTTTGCAGCAGTACCGGGAGTTGCTCCTGCAATGCGGGAGCAAATTTGGTGACGCTCCATTTTTGCCCACTTGCCTGCAGGCCCACCATGCACAAAAACCCAAATAATAATTTCCGGATCATCAGACCAGCAATTTAGCCATATTTCACCCCGGCAGAACCACTAAATTTCTCCGTATTTATACGATGAACCTGCAACATCCAAAGGGCAGATGCTGGTTTTTGCAACCTTGTTGCCTTAAAACATTTCCTCATGTGTTAACAAATTGTAAATTACCAACACAACAATTGCATCTCTTAACCCTCCAAAGGAAAACACACATGAAGAAAACCTTGCTCGCGGCATCTGCGATCCTGATGCTTGCCGCCACCCTGCCTTCCTGCAAAAAAGACCTGAAGGCTGAGACACCCGAGACCTTTAATGCAAATGATCTTTCCAAAATTGAGCGCTTAGGATTTAGTGTAGAAGGAATCAAGAAAGTAGGTAATGACTACCTCGTTGAAGGCGATATACTGGTATCGGCGGCTTCGCTGAACCAATCGCCCACCTCGCCCAATATGATTGTGGCTCAGGAAGAGCAGTACCGAACCTTTAACCTTGTAAGTGTAGCCAAACATCCGACCATCCAGGTTGCCCTCAACAACAGCTCGGCACAACACGACGCAGCTTTTGGCGCCGCCCTTGATGCCGCAATTGCCCGCTACAATGCCGAAAACCTTACCGTAAAATTTCAGCGCGTAGCACCCGGCACCGCAGGTACCGATATTACGGTAGTTGCCTTTTACGAGGTGAGCAACACGCTGGGTTCGGCTGGCTTCCCCAACAGCACCGGCGACCCTTATAATGCTGTAAATATGAACACCTACCACTATAGCACCAGCACCGGCAGCACCAATGTAAACTACATTGCTACCATTATGGCGCATGAGCTGGGTCACTGCATTGGCTTCCGCCATACCGATTATATGAACCGTGCCTATAGCTGCGGTGGCCGCAAGAGCAACGAAGGCCAGGCTAATACCGGTGTAGGGGCCGTGCACATTCCCGGTACGCCTACTGCTGCCGATCCCAACAGCTGGATGCTGGCTTGTATCGGTGATAATGTAAACCGTCCGTTCAACGCTAACGATAAAACTGCATTGAGCTACCTGTACTAATGCTTGCTTGCCAAAGAAGGAAGGGCCGCCGTATGGTGGCTCTTCTTGTTTTGAGCCACAACAAGCCCTGCCGTAATACCCACTGAAAACCCTGCACCTTTCGCTCTTTTTTCTTTAACCCTTAATACACACACATGAAAAAGACGATCGCACCCTTTGTATTCGGCAGTTGCATGTTGCTGCTGTTTCAGGCCTGTACCAAAAATGTGAAGGAACCAGAAGCAAACGAGCCCGTAGACGCCAATACCCTGGGCCTTATCAAGGCAAAAGGTTTTAGCACCAGCGAAGTACAAAAAATTGAAGGTGGCTACCTGGTGGAAGGCGATATTGTACTAACCACCGATGACCTGCAAACGATGCCCACCTCTCCCAACCTGGTGATTGCCTCGGAAGAGCAGTACCGGACCTTTAACCTGGTAAATACCAATGGAGGCCGGCGTGAAATTACGGTGAGCGCAAGTGGCAGTGTCAACGCGGCCCTGTCCACAGCCATCAACAACGCCCTTGCCCGTTACAATGCCCAGAACCTGAATATCACCTTTCGCAGGGTAGGCAGTGGTGGCAATATCAATATCCGGTTGGTAAATACCCGCCAGTATATTGCTTCTGCGGGTTTTCCAAGTGGCGGCAATCCTTATAACGAGGTGAAATATGCAAATGCCTACGCCAACTATCCTTCCGGGTTTATGACCACCGTTATTGCACACGAAATAGGTCATTGCATTGGCTTCCGGCATACCGACTATATGAACCGGGCTTATAGCTGCGGTGGCAGCGCCTCCAACGAAGGCAGCGGCACCGTAGGCGCTGTGCATATTCCAGGCACGCCAACAGCAGCTGACCCCAACAGTTGGATGCTTGCCTGCCTGGGCAGCAATACCGACCGGCCGTTCAATGCCAACGACCGGACAGCTTTGGGTTACATCTATTAAAAGGAGAAC
>NZ_MTFE01000010.1:2352807-2356801 GCF_001953305.1 Cnuella takakiae | reverse complement strand
TTAACTCCAGTGTTACTCATATAAGTCAACTTTTGTGTCAACCTATTTTAGGACGAGGCAACACTTTAAATAAAAAAGGCGCTGCCCGGGCAGCGGCTTTTTTTATTTCCATAATTTAAAACAGTACCGGTTCAATTTACCTGCAAAGTCGAAGGGCGTTGTAGCCTTGGTAATATCCCGGATTTGGCTGGCGGCAATCCCATCTTCCGCCAGTTTGAACTTCGTAAAATTGGTACTGAAGTACAACATACCACCGGGAGCCAGTAAGCGCAGGCAGTCGCTGATCAGTTGTACATGGTCGCGCTGAATATCCAATACACCATCCATGCGTTTGCTGTTACTGAAGGTGGGAGGATCCATTACAATCAGGTCGAAACACTCGGCTGGCAATTCCCTGAGTTTGGCCAACACATCGGCATGGATCACCTGGTGGCTGGCAAACAATGGAAAATTGAGCCGCATATTTCGTTCCGCCCAGTCGAGGTAGGTTTTGGAAAGATCTACAGAAACCACCTGGGCGGCCCCACCTGCCGCGGCATACACCGAAAAAGAACCGGTATAGCAAAACAGGTTGAGTACTCTTTTGTCCTTGGCTGCTTCGCGCACCATACCGCGGGTAATGCGGTGGTCGAGAAAAAGACCGGTATCCAGGTAATCAGTAAGGTTTACCAAAAACTGCAAACCACCTTCCGCTACTACAAACTCGTTCTTTTGTTCGTCCAACTTTTGGTACTGGCCCTGCCGGTTGGTTTTGCGCTGGCGTAGTTTTACAAAAATGTTTTCCGGTGCAATACCCAGCACTTCGTGCATCACCTTTTTGCATCCATCCAGCCATGCTTCATGCTCCTGCTCCTCCATCTCGTGGCGGCGCTTGTACTCGGATACATATAATTTATCATGAAAAATTTCGATCAGCAAGGGAAATTCCGGAAGGTCGTGGTCGTACACCCGGTAGCAGCTGATGCCCTGGCGGGTAGCCTGTTTGCTCAAGTGGCGATACACTTTCTGGAGCCTGTTATAAAACATCAAAAACTTACCTTCCGGTTGGCTCATTGCTAAAATATTTAGACCTTTGGAAACTTTTTACCCGCACCAAAAGTACACCCCAACGATGTATGCAATTGTAGATATTGAAACAACAGGCAGCTACGCGGCTGCAAATGGCATCATCGAAATATCGGTGCAGGTTACCGATGGACAACAGGTAATCGAATCTTTTGAAACCCTGATCAACCCCGGGCAGGTCATTCCAAGGTACATACAGGCGCTTACAGGTATTACCAACGAAATGGTGGAAGACGCCCCCCGCTTTGAAGAAGTTGCGCAAAAGGTATATACCATTTTGCAGGGCAATGTATTTGTGGCGCACAACGTAAACTTCGACCATTCTTTTGTAAAGAACCACCTGGAGTGGTATGGCTACAGCCTGAACGTAAGAAAGCTCTGTACCGTAAGGCTGGCCCGACAGATATTTCCGGGTTACCCTTCTTACAGCCTTGGTAATATCTGCCATGCCATGGGCATTGAAATGAGCGATCGGCACCGTGCCGGCGGCGACGCCCGCGCTACGGTGGAACTATTCCACCTCATGCTCCGCAACGACCGCGAAGGTTTCATTAAAGCCAGCCTGCTGCGCAACAGCAAGGAGCAGATGCTGCCACCCAATGTTCCCAAGGACCATTTCTCGCAATTGCCCAATACACCCGGCGTATATTATTTCCAGGATCAAAAAGGGAAGGTGATTTATGTTGGGAAGGCGAAGGATATCCGCAAAAGGGTAAACCAGCATTTCAGTACCAACAGCGACAGCAAGCAGCGGCAAAACTTTTTGAAGCATACTTATGCCATTTCCTTCCAGGCTACTGCTACCGAACTGATGGCGGCCATCCTGGAATCGACAGAGATCAAAAGGCTGTGGCCCGTATTTAATGCGGCGCAAAAGAAGCCGGAAGAACTCTTTGGCATTTTTGTGTACGAAGACCAGAACGGCTATATGCGGCTGGCTATTGAAAAGAAGCGCAAGAACAATCATCCCATCTACACATTCCACTACAAAGTGGATGGCCATGGTGTATTGCGTAAACTGATGTCAGAATTCAGCCTTTGCCCCAAACTTTGTTTCATGCAAACCGACCAGGATCCCTGTGTGGGCATACACGAAGGTCATTGCAATGGCGCCTGTGAAAAGAAGGAGCAGCCTTCAGCATACAACCAGCGGGTGCTGGATGCCATTGCTTCGCTCACCCACCGGCCTTCTTACGTAGTACTGGATAAAGGCCTTGATGATGAAGAGCAATCCTGCATCCTGGTAGTGCAGGGCAATTTCTTTGGCATGGGTTACCTGCCTGCAAACTTTGAAGACATCTGTGCGGAAGTAATACAGGAGTTTGTAAAACCCTACAAGGACAACAGCACCATCCGCAGCTTACTCAATGCGCATTTGAACAAGTTCCCGGACCAGGTGAAATTCTTGTAGGTTTTTCGTTTTGGGTTTGTGTTAGGCTCCGGACTTATTAGCAATATGAACCAGTACTACCATCAACAAAAAACCAAAAACCGTTATTGCCATTCAAACCCCTCACCTTTTGGCATTTGCTCAAACACATGCCACACCTGTTCGGGTGGGGTTACCAGTCTTCTTTCCTTGATGCCGATCCAGGCGCCGTCTACGGTAAGGGTAGCACAAAGGACATTGTCATTTTTGAATACCTGGTGTTGGATACTCCACCGGGAATAGTCTTTCCGGCCACGGATCACTGCCAGTTTGATTTGCACTTCATCGCCCATCAGGATTTCGCGCCGGAAGGTACATTCCTCCCGGAACAAGATGGGGCCAATACCCAATTGCTGCATGGCAGATGGGGTAAGCCCATGTGCGTTTAGAAATTCCATCCGGCAGTAAGCGCCCCAATCGTAATAAACAGAGTGGCGTAGGTGGAAGTTTGCGTCCAGATCGGACCACCGTATTTGTAAAGGGCGAATGAACTCAGTCATAAAATCCAACTTGCTTTAACTGAAAAGACAATGGGTTGATACTGCAGGTGCGGCTTCTATCAAAAACCAGCGCTCCTTTTCAGTACGCAGCGAATTTATGCTAAGCTTTACACCCCCATTCACAGGGAAGCTTATTTTTGCTCCCTAACTTTTCGACCATGAAACAAAAGCTTGTAGCGGCACTGCTGCTCTCTTCTCTTGCGGCCTCGGCACAAACCAAGAAGCCGGCGACTGCCGCAAAACCTGCCGCCACTAAAGCTGCAGTGAAACCGGCTGTTGCCACGGCGGCGGCCCTGAGATCCATTACCGATTCGGCATCATATGCCATTGGTGTTTCGGTAGCCAATTTCTATTCCCAACAAGGCATGAGCAGCATCAACTCCAAAGTAGTGGCCCGTGCCATTGAGGATGTGTTGGCAAAAAAAGGCACCCTGCTTTCCGACCAGCAATGCAACCAGGTGATGATGGAACTGATGACACAGGCACAGGAAAAGAAAGCCGGCGCGCAGGTAGAAGCCGGTAAAAAGTTTTTGGAAGAGAACAAGAAAAAGCCGGGCGTGCAAACAACCGCCTCAGGCCTGCAATACGAAGTAATTACCCAGGGCACCGGCACCAAGCCCACTGAAACGGATACCGTTAAAGTAAACTATGTAGGCACCCTCATCAACGGGCAGGAGTTTGACAACAGCTACAAACGTGGCGAGCCTATTTCCTTCCCGCTCAATGGCGTAATCCGCGGTTGGACAGAAGGCGTACAGCTGATGTCAACCGGTTCCAAGTACCGTTTCTTTATCCCTTACCAATTGGGTTATGGCACCAATGAGGCCGGGGCTATTCCAGCTGGCTCCACCCTTATTTTTGAAGTGGAGTTGCTGGAAGTAAATGGTAAAAAGTAAAACCCTGCACGCTTACCTCTGAATCCTTTAAACAGGCATCTAAGTAAAAGCAGGTTCAGGTTAGCGTAAGTGTATTGGTTCGGTATGCGCTCATTCCAGGACTG
>NZ_MTFE01000010.1:2336074-2352795 GCF_001953305.1 Cnuella takakiae | reverse complement strand
AAAGGGCAGTTTCAAGTTTGAAACTGCCCTTTTTTAATGACTCCAGTTGATGACTATTGTACAATGATCCTTTCAATTATGGGAGGCGCTTTATCACCTGAGGCAACCTTGATGGTGTATAGGCCGGGCTGGAGCTGGTTTATCTGCAACCGGCTTCCTGTATACCCTCGCCATTGCTTTAGCACCTGCCCAAAGGCATCGAACAGCATAATTTCGCGGGAAGTGTTGGTTGGAAATGCTACCGTTGTGCTTCCTCCTTTTGCGGGGTTGGGATAAATTACCAGCCGTTGATCTCCTTTTTCCGGTCCGTATATTGATTTCACATCACTGTAATCGGTTTTGCCATCATGATCTACTTGAAGCAGTCGGTAAAAGGAAGTTCCACCAAAAAGGTTGATGTCACGGAACTGGTATTTGATGGGAACCGTACTATTACCCTGCAAAGCTGTAGAACCTATAAAACTGATATCCTCCCATTTACCCCCTGTCATACGCTGCATATAAAACCCTTTGTTGTTTTGCTCCATCGCTGTTGACCAGGTCAGTTGCACCTGGTTGGCATTGGCATTGTTGCGTTGGGCAGTAAAGTAGGAGAACTTAACAGGGGTAATCGTGCATGCCGCCGGAATTATTGAACTGGAAGAAAAACAATTATTGACCGCAGTGTACACTATCGACAATTGCTTACCTCTGTCGGTATAAGGAATACTAAAGGATCCGGTGCTTGGCACTTCCGTGATGGAAGCCGACGCCACTTTTGCTGTTAAATCCTTAGTGAAGTATAAATCAACAGAAATGGGGTACCCAAAAGCAGATGCCGCACCGGTTAGATTCGATATTCCAAAAGTTACGGTAGAAGGATCGGTATTAGCTCCGCAAAAAGATGACTGAACCGTTTGCATGGCAGCAGTAGCCGGACTTATGGGTACTACTTTATTCAAGCATGGGTACGGTGTTTCAAATCCAATAGAAAAAGCTTGCCCCGCTGCATCAAAAGGAACAGAAGCAAATTTTATAGAGCCAGGAAATTCTTTCAACTCAATCGGGTTTATTGAGCTAACCAGGTCGATACCAGGCTCATAAGTACCTACTATCCCATTATCTTTTAAAACGATGTAAGCCTTAACAGAAAAAGCCAGGGATGGACTGAGATTGACTGGCTTTTGAACCGTGATCCCGATTTGTTTTCCGCAATAATCTACTTGAGAAGTTTCATAAGTAATGGCAGCATTAGCCACAGAAACGATTTTCGTAAAGCAACTATAATTGGAAACTAAATAACGCAACTCGTAATTAGCATACTGATTAATTGCAATATCAAAATTGCCTGACCATCCATTTGAAGGGAAAGGAGCTCTGAACCGTTGATTAGCGAGGAACACAGATGTGCCATCGATATTTTTACCGAATAATTGTACCGTAACTGAATCGGCCAATTCTGGAGCATTTCCACTTAAACCAGAAACTCCGAAAACTACACTTTTGCAAACAACTCCTTCATTGGTTTTCAGTGCTACTACTTTGGGTTGAATTGTAGCTGTTTTGCTGAGACAAGTGTAACCCGCAGGAATATATCTAAGCTCATAACTTGGATATATATAGGAAGCAACATTGAAGGAGGAAAGGGTACCCGTAAAGTTTGTCAAATTCAATGTTGTTGAAAATTTAGGTGCATACGTACCATCGGCATTTATTCCATACAGTTCAACTAACACAGAATTGACAAGGTTCGCAGCATCGCCAACTCTTCCTGTAATCCCAACAGATAAGGTATTGCACACAAGGCTTTCCGTAGTGGTTAAGCTTCCTGATATTGCTTTTAGATAATCAATTTTAGAAGTTATAAAACAATTATACTTACTCGGAGCATAAACAACAATCAAGGGACTAGAAAGCAATTCGGTGGGAATGCTGTAAGTCTTTGTACCAGTATTAATCGCTGTAGAATCATAACTTATAGCAGTGATAAATCTATCAACATTAGGTTCATAATAACCTACTAAACCTAAATCTTCAAAGATTTGAACATCAACAGGTGTCGCAAACCGGTTCAATGCACCGCCCGATAAACCTGAAATTCCATATTGGATTGTGTTGCAAAACCTTACTGTGGAAGTTATATAGGTGCCTTTAGGAGTCTCTGGACTCACGACCCTATCTATACATCCCGTAGAGGTCTGATAAACAATTATTAAATTACGTAAATCAAAAATATTAGAAAACTCAAGGGGAACATTCATTGGAGCATTAACAATCTTATTTGAAAGAACAACATCGGGATTAGTACCACTTAAATCTACTGCTGAATTTGAATTAACATCACGAATTATTATAACGGTAACGGGGTATAAATAAGAGTTGGCTAAACTTGTTACCTGAATTTCCAATTTGTTATTACAATTGATTACTTCTAAAGTGGACAAGCTTCCCGTTGAAATATCTGTTCGACTTAAGTTGCTATTTGGATTATTTGGAGTATAGGAAGGACCTGGTGCAGCTTTCTGCCAACTTCCACACAAAGCATCTTTAGTTCTGTAGTATCCATTTTCATTTCCACCAGCAGATTTTGCAGATTCAGCAAGTTTAACGTTGGTCCAATCAACTTGTGCATTTAAAGGGCAATTGACAGAACTTAATATCAATTTTGGCATTGCAGTTATAAAATTAGGGACAGCTATTGTTCCCCCTTCTGCATTACCAATAAATCCATTTGTATAAACTCCATTATTAAATAAGAACGCAGTATAAATTTTATTATTCACTCTGTTGGTAAGCGGAATTAAATCATTCAGTTCCGAGGTAGATAGCGCACTAGGAGGATAATAAAATGTTGGATTATCGTAATTATTGGCAATATATTTTTTTACAGACCCTCCTATAGTACCGGAAAAATTCTGCCAATTGAAAGTTGCAGTTGCAGAGCCTGCTTGGGAAGTAAAAGTATTATCTGTTTTTGTTGTGCCAGCACCAACAACATAACTTCTCGCCTTTATTGGTACATCTGGTAAGTCTAAAACGTAAAAGCCCCTATAATTTGCCCCATCATCAAAATAGATAGCAATGGAATAACAATCCAGTGAAAGAATATCTGTAAAGCTTGTATTATATAATTCAATGAATTCACTATTTCCTTTTGCAGGATCCGTGTACACTTCATTAAGTACAATCTGTGAGAACCCAGAAAGTTTAATAAATACAAAAGCAAAAAAGAAGACAACTTTTCTCATCACCCAATTGAATTAGTTTACGGAAATAGGGGTGCTTTTCAAAGGACACGAGGAGATAAGGACTTATAATGGCAACCTCAACACATAGCAATTTGTCCGGCAGATTGAGGCGTTTCAATAAATATCTGAAGGGAAGGGCAAAGAGATTTCAGCAATAGGAATTGGAAGAAGTTGCGCTAAAATAGAGGAGGATAATTATACCTGCAAAATATTTTGCATATACATATAACCGGCACACCATACCTCGAATTAGTACTACAGCAAGGCTCAATAGAATAAACAAGAAAATGGAAGCGGCATGTATAAAGCAAAAAAAGCCGCTTGAAAGCGGCCCACAAAACTAAGATGATCTTTATACAGCAAACTGCCCGATACGTTCCTTCGCTAACTTAAGCGCCTTGTGAAACTGTTCTTCAGGAGTAAGGTTGGTATTATCCAAAATTATAGCATCTTCAGCCTGACGTAAGGGGCTCACCTCGCGGTGCGAATCGATATAATCGCGGAGTTCAAGGTTGTTTTTCACCTCTTCCAAAGTAACGTTTGGATTCTTTTTATACAATTCCTGGAAACGCCGTTCTACCCTTACAGCATTGTCTGCAGTCATAAAAATCTTCAGTTCGGCATCAGGAAAAACCACGGTACCGATATCGCGTCCGTCCATGATGATGCCGCGGTTATTGCCCATGCGTTGCTGTTGGGCAACGGCAAATTCCCGTACTTCTTTGATAGCCGCTACATCACTCACCTTTTCGGCTACTACCAGGTCGCGGATTACATATTCCACATTCTCCCCATTGAGGTGCATTTCCGATCTGCAATGGGCGGGATTGTACACGAATTCCAACTCAACGTTTTGCATGGCTTCATGTACGGCTGCCAGGTCGGTCCAGTCGATGTGGTTGCGTAAAAAATAAAGGGTGATGGCGCGGTACATGGCACCACTGTCCACATAGATATAATTCAGTTCTGCAGCCAGTTCCTTAGCCAGTGTACTCTTGCCGCACGACGACCATCCATCGATGGTAATGATGATCTTTCTTTCCTTTTTCATGCAAAGGCAAAGGTGATGAAAGATGAGGGAATGACAAAGTCGTGGGGATAAAAGGATTGTTTCACGCTGCAGCGCAACGTGGTGTTTCACGCCAGGGAGCAGTTTGTTTTCCGTAACGAGGCAACGGAGCACTTGCCGCTAGCAGCTAAATGGTAAAAGCTTTTAGCCTCCCTTTGCGAGAAACAAAAAGGCTGCCCTTTCGGACAGCCTTTACCATTTTATCAGCATTGCTTAGCTCTGTGCTTCAACAGGGCGCTGGAGGTCGAAGGTTATTTTACCATTCTCCTTATCCAGGCTGGCCTTCAGCACATCGCCGGCCTTGATGTTCATATTCAGGATCTCTTCCGCCAGTGGGTCCTCCAGGTATTTCTGGATGGCCCGGTGCAACGGACGGGCACCAAACTGGCTGTCATAACCCTTTTCGGCAATGAAGTCTTTGGCTTCCTCGGTCAGCTCCAAAGAGAAGCCCAGGTTGTTGAGGCGCTTCATTACACCCTTCATAAGGATATCAATGATCGAGAAGATGTTTTCCTTGGTCAGCGAGTTGAAGATGATCACATCGTCGATACGGTTGAGGAACTCGGGTGAGAAAGTACGCTTCAGCGCTTTCTCAATCACCGCTTTATTGTTTTCATCCGCATTCTGGATGCGAGCCTGAGTGGCAAAACCAACACCTTCACCAAAGTCCTTCAGTTGGCGTACACCAATATTGGAGGTCATGATGATCATGGTGTTTTTGAAATCCACCTTACGACCCAAACCATCGGTAAGCTGGCCGTCATCCAGTACCTGCAACAGGATGTTGTAGATATCGGGGTGTGCCTTTTCGATTTCATCAAGGAGGATCACACTATATGGCTTGCGGCGTACCCGCTCAGTGAGCTGACCACCTTCTTCATAACCAACATATCCGGGAGGCGCACCAATCAGGCGTGATACGGTGAACTTCTCCATGTATTCCGACATGTCGATACGTACCAACGCATCTTCAGAATCAAACATGTGACGTGCAAGGGCACGGGCCAGTTCGGTTTTACCTACACCGGTAGGACCCAGGAAGATGAAGGTACCAATAGGCTTCTTGGGATCTTTCAGACCTACACGGTTACGCTGGATGGCTTTTACCACCTTGCTGATCGCTTCGTCCTGGCCAATCACCATGCCTTTCATCTCGTCGCTCATCTTGCGGAGCTTCTCGGTTTCGGCTTCCACCATGCGGCGTACCGGGATGCCGGTCATCATCGAGATCACTTCAGCGATCTCTTCCTCACCAATGGGATAACGTTTATGCTTGCTTTCTTCTTCCCACTGTGCTTTGGCTTTCTCCAGTTCTTCACCCAGGCGTTTTTCGGTGTCGCGAAGGGCAGCAGCTTCTTCAAACTTCTGGCTCTTTACTACGCGGTTCTTTTCCACCTTGATGTCCTCGATCTTTTTCTCAAGATCAAGAATGTTCTGGGGAACATTGATATTCTTCAGGTGCACACGGGCACCTACTTCGTCCATCACGTCAATGGCCTTGTCGGGCAGAAGGCGGTCGGTAACATAGCGGTCGCTCAGCTTCACGCATGCTTCAATTGCCTCATTGTCGTAAATAACGTTGTGGTAATCTTCGTATTTGCTCTTGATGTTTTCCAGTATCTGGATGGTGTCGTCCACTGATGGCGGATCGATCATCACTTTCTGGAAACGACGGTCAAGGGCGCCATCCTTCTCGATGTACATACGGTATTCATCCAGGGTGGAAGCACCGATGCACTGGAGTTCGCCACGGGCCAGGGCGGGCTTGAAGATGTTGGAAGCGTCGAGCGAACCCGATGCACCGCCGGCACCCACAATAGTGTGGATTTCGTCGATGAAGAGGATCACGTCGCGGTTCTTCTCCAGCTCGTTCATGATGGCCTTCATGCGTTCTTCAAACTGACCACGGTACTTGGTACCGGCTACCAGTGCGGCGAGGTCAAGAGAGATCACACGTTTGTCGAACAGCACGCGGCTTACCTTGCGCTGTACGATGCGGAGGGCCAGGCCTTCCACGATGGCGGTTTTACCCACACCAGGCTCACCAATGAGGATGGGGTTGTTTTTCTTACGGCGAGACAGGATTTGTGATACCCGCTCAATTTCTTTTTCGCGGCCCACGATCGGGTCGAGGGTACCGCTTTCTGCTAACTTGGTGATATCGCGGCCGAAATTATCCAGTACGGGTGTTTTGCTTTTGGCATTACCCTGCTGACCGCGTTTTTGCTGCGAGTATTTTTTCTCGTCATCAAAATCGTTGTCATCTTCTTCCTGGTACTCGGCGCGGGTTGTGTCGTTCGATTTCACCATACCTAATTCTTGTCGGAACAGATCGTAATCCACGTCAAACTGATTTAAGATTTGAGTAGCTATATTTTCCTTGTTCTTCAGAATCGAAAGCATCAAGTGCTCAGTTTCAACGGTAGGGCTCTTTAATGCTTTGGCTTCCAGAACAGTGACGCGTATGACTTTCTCTGCCTGCTTGGTTAAGGGCAGACTGTTGATATTCGCGATATTTTTACCGGTCTTATCTTTTACAGCCAGCTCTACTTCCTTGCGCAGTTCATACAGGTCTACATTGAAGCTTTTCAAAATTCGCACCGCGGTGTTGTCACCCTCACGAATCAGGCCCAGGAGCAGGTGCTCCGTGCCTATGAAATCGTTGCCCAATCGCAAAGCTTCCTCCCTGCTGAATGAGATGATTTCCTTTACCTGCGAGGAAAAATTATTATCCATTTGAACTCCTTATACGTTTGTCTACAATAATAACGAATAAATTTGAGCGGGGGTTGACCACTAAATGTTAACCTTTCTTACCGCTTGTTATGGAAGTCAAAACTAGTACCAAAGAAAAATTTCATGCCATTAGCGTAGTTGCACCGGTGTTATCTGCCAATATGGCCGCGGACCTGCGCAACCAACTGCAACCTTTACTGCAACAGGAAATAAAGAATGTTGTTTTGAACCTCTCCGATCTGAATACATTGGATGAGGCTGCCGCCGAAACTCTTGTTAAGATACAACAGCATTTCTATGACAACAACGCTTCTTTCGTTGTATGCTGTTTACAACCATCGGTAGAAGCCGCGCTTGATTCGATGGAACTGCTGGAACTGATGAATGTAACCCCAACAGAAAGCGAGGCCTGGGACATTGTGCAGATGGAAGAAATCGAACGTGAACTGCTGGGTGACGAAGAAAACTTTTAAGCTATGCAACCCGTACTGATTCAATGCTTGTCGGAAACGACAGGCATTTCTTTTTTCAACAGTAAATGGACATCACTTGGCGGGGGCAGTATCAACCAGGTGTACCGCGTTACCCTTTCAACTGGGATGCAGTATTGCTGCAAGCTCAATGATGCGTGCAAATTTCCCCAACTCTTTGCAGGTGAAGTGGCCGGATTGCAACAACTGTCGTCTTCTATTCTAGTTCCAGGAGTGATAGCGCAAACACAAGCCGGCACATTACAGGTACTGTTGCTGGAGTGGATCGAAACAGCACAGCCAACACCTTCCTTTTGGGCCAGTTTTGGAGCAGCAATGGCCAGCCTGCACAGCATTACCAGCAGCCAGTTTGGCTGGTACCGGGATAACTATATGGGAGCCTTACCGCAGGACAATACACCACAAGATGATTGGTATAGCTTCTTTACCAAACAACGCATCCTACCGCTTGCCGCTCAGGCAATGGCAAAAGACCTGCTCAGCGTTAAGGAGTTGGAACAGGCCCAAAAGCTTTGTGAACGCTTACACCAATATTTTCCCGATGTCAGGCCCAGCCTTTTGCACGGCGACCTGTGGAGCGGCAATTTCCTTTGCAACCAACACCAAAAACCTGTACTGATAGACCCGGCAACGCATTTCGGTCATCCTGCCTCCGACCTGGCATTGGCCACCCTCTTCGGTGGTTTTGCACCTGCCTTTTATGAAGCTTACCACTACCATGCGCCCCTGTCAACCAATTGCAGAGCGCAATGGGATATCTGCAACTTATACCCCCTGCTGGTACACCTGATCCTGTTTGGCAGTAGTTACCATGGGCAGGTATCGGCCTTGCTCAGGCGTTATGGCGGCTGAGGTAAAGAGGTTTTGTTATCTTCGGTTTGCACGGCAGCGCACAAGCGCCCATTTTGTTGTCGGCAGAACGCCAAAAGGTAGGTTTGCGACAATTCAACACAATGGCTATGCATCCACCCCTGCCCTGCCCCGAAAACCAGAACCAATGTTAACTGTAACGATCTTAGGCAATAACTCCGCAGTACCCGCATTTAACCGTCACCCTACCAGCCAGGTAGTAACCCAGGATGGCACCAACTACCTTGTCGATTGCGGCGAAGGCACCCAGATCCAGATGATCAAATACAAAGTGC
The DNA here is from genome assembly GCF_001953305.1 of Cnuella takakiae. GTDB lineage: Bacteria > Bacteroidota > Bacteroidia > Chitinophagales > Chitinophagaceae > Flavisolibacter > Flavisolibacter takakiae. The sequence continues at coordinate 2,344,127 of NZ_MTFE01000010.1, read as the reverse complement.
GGCGGGGTAAAATTTCCCACATATTCATCTCCCACCTGCATGGCGATCATTATTACGGTCTGATTGGCTTACTCAATACTTTCGGGTTATTGTCGCACCTGCAGGAGCTGCATGTATTTGCACCGGCCCCGCTACAGGAAATCATCGAGCTACAGCTAAAGGTGGCCGAAACCCACCTGCCTTATGCCCTGCACTTTCATACCATTAGCGGAAACGCCACCCTGGTGGATAATGAACAGATCACCATTAAATGCTTCCGCACCGATCACCGCATTCCTACTTATGGATTTACGTTTGAAGAAAAAACGCGTAAGCGCAAACTGCTGATCGAAAAGGTGAGAGAACAGGAAATACCAGTTACTTTTTACAGCAGCCTGCAGGAAGGGTTGGATTATACCAAACCTGATGGCACCGTGGTGTACAATGCCGATATAACAACCACGCCTGCACCGGGAAACAAATATGCCTTTTGTGCCGATACCCGTTACGACGAACGCATCATCGAGCACATTCGCGGCTTCGACCTTATTTACCACGAAACCACCTACCTCGACAACCTACAGGAGCAGGCATTTGCCCGCTTTCATTCCACTACCCGGCAGGCGGGCACCATTGCTTTAAAAGCCGGTGTCAAGCGCCTGCTCATCGGGCATTTCAGTTCCAAATACAACGAACTGGAGCCTTTCCTGGAAGAAACAAAGTCAGTATTTGCCAATACCAGCCTGGCCATGGAAGGACAGACCTACGAAATAAGCTAAAGAACAGCTGGCTTGGAACTTGTAACGCAGGAGCAAAATCAAACCCTTCGCCCCCGGAAAATGCAACAGGATGCCCGCACCATACGAACCATTTTCTTCATCACCATATCGGTGTTGTTGGTCATACCCATACTGCTTTACCTGGCCATTCTCAATTTTATAGAATCCTATAATTGGGTAAACCATACCTGGGAGGTAGAATACAAGGTGCAGCGTTATTTTTCGGGAGTTAAGTTTTCGGAAAGCGCCGCAAGGGCCTACCTGCTTACCGGGGATTCGACTTACCTGGCCGACAAAAAGAAATTTGAAGCAGCGCTGCCGCAATACACTTACAACCTTAAATACCTGATCAGCGACAACCCGGAGCAGGTGGTCAATATGCACCGGCTGGATAGCATGGTGCACCTCCGCCTGGCAAGGTTGGATTCTACGCTTGAAATGTATCGCAAGGGCGTGCCCATGGCCGTTTTAGAACACCGGATGGCCGGTGGCCGCCGGATGATGATGATGACCGAACAACTGGCAAATGAAATGTTCCGGGTAGAATCGGAACTGCTGACCAAACGCGAACAGGATCGTGACCGGTACATACGTTTTCTGCCCATTTACCTGGTAGCCCTTACTATTGTATTGCTGATGGTGGTGGTGTTTATTTTCCTTTCGCTGCAACGCCAGCTAAAGGAAAGAGAACGGATGCAGCAACAACTGGAAGAGCAAAACAGGGACCTGCTGGAACAAAAGCTGGCACTGGAAAACACCAATGAAGAGTTGGAATCATTCAACTATATCGCCAGCCACGACCTGAAAGAACCGCTCCGCAAAATCCTGACTTTTTCCAGCATGCTGCAAAAGCAGGAACAGCAACAGCTTTCAGAAAGAGGGAATTTTAACCTGCACAAGCTGATATCTGCCGCACAAAGAATGCAATTGCTTTTGGAAGACCTGCTGGCTTATACCAGGCTGGGGTCGGACACTAACCCATCGGTACCTGTTGACCTCAACGAGGTTGCCCGGCAGGTACAGGAAAACCTGGCGGAACAAATTACCCAGAGTCATGCACAGGTGACCGTACACCCTTTGCCGGTGGTAACTGGTATTGCGTTCCAGCTAAACCAGTTGTTTGAAAACCTGCTGAGCAATGCCCTTAAATACAGGCGCAGCGACATTGCACCCCAAATTGAAATCAGTTGCAGCACCGTGGCCGCCGCCAACCTGCCGGCACCTGCCCATCCCAACCATACACAATACTTTCACATCGCTGTCGCCGACAACGGCATGGGTTTTCCGCAGGAGTTTGCGCATAAGTTGTTTCAGCTTTTTTCAAGGCTGCACAACAACAAGGAAATTTCAGGCACGGGCATCGGCCTTACCATTTGCAAAAAAGTGGTAGAAAACCACCAGGGGTTTATAACGGCAGAAAGCAAAAGCGATTGCGGCGCTACCTTCCATATTTTTTTACCCCAGTAAACAAGGACGGTAGCAATGCAGCACCGGAGCGGCTTTACTATTTTACCCGTTCCATCATCCACTGGTAAAATTGCGGAAACTCCTTTCGCCAGGTAGCTTCATCGTGGCGCCCTTCAGCACGGATAACCGATGTGTGGCTGATACCGGTTTGCGTTTCCAGTACTTGCAATACTGCCTGCATATCGGGCACCATCTCCGCTCCTTCTTTTTGCCCGGCATAAAAATAAAGGGGCTGCCTGAGGCCTGATGCCTTCTGTTTCAGTTCCTCCATCAATGGGACACGCACGGTCCAGAATGCAGGTGAAAAGATGCCTGCGCCACCCCACTTTTCGGGAAACTGCATAACGGAATGAAGGGCCAGCAGGGCACCCATGGAAGACCCGGCAACAAAATGCTGGCGACTGTCGGGCTTCACCCGGAAGTTCTTTTCGAGGTAAGGCCTGAGTGTTTGCACCAGGAAGGTTGCAAAAGCATCCCCTTCGGCTTTGACCGACACGCTAGTTTTTCCGTTTTGCAGGGTAAAGTCAAAGGGGCTGTATTCGCTCAGGCGCTTGTCGCCGCCATTATCAACGGCCACAATAATGGCCTCCCCATAACGCGGCCCTAGGCTATCCATGGCCTCATCTACTCCCCACTCACCGGAAAAGGAAGTAGCGGTATCAAATATGTTTTGGCCATCCAGCAGGTAAAGCAGAGGGTATTGCTGTTTTGTTTGCTGGTAATCGCGGGGCAGGCAAATCCAGATGCGGCGATGCCGCTTCAGTTGGGGAATGTAAAATGCTGTGTCCAGCACCCGTACCCTGCTATTGGCTGTACTTTGCTTTGTTGTCTGTGTCATGCCATCCACGGTTGTCGCCATCATCACCGAAAACAACAGGCCAAGCCTGAGGAAATACTTCATTCTTAAAAATAAAAAAACACAAAGTGCTCCGGCGGCTTTGTAAACCAATAAGGTTTTTAGTCCTTATGTTTTAAAGCCAGCCACACACTTTGTGTTTATAAAAAGTCCGTTTTGCTTACAGTTGTTTCAGGTATGTCTTTACCTGGTCATGTACCCCCTGGCTTAGGGGCACCACGGGCAAGCGCAATTCATTTTGAATAAGTCCCAGCTCAAACAAGAATGCTTTTACACCAGCAGGGTTGTTTTCTGCAAAAAGCAGGTCGTAACCTTCCAGCAGTTTGAACTGCAGGGGCTGCGCTGCGGCAAACTGACCTGCAAGGGCCAGGTTCACCAGCTGGCAGAAATCCTGAGGGAAGCAGTTGGCTGCCACCGAAATTACGCCGTCCATACCACAGGCAATCAGCGGCAGGGTCACGTGATCGTCGCCGCTGGTAACGAGAAAGTCTTCGGGGCGGTTGGCCAATATGTGCATGCACTGCACCATATTACCGCTGGCTTCTTTAATGCCCTGAATATTGGGCACATCGGCTGCCAGGCGCAGGCAGGTGGCCGCGCTGATATTGGAGCCGGTACGTCCGGGTACATTGTACAGGATAAGGGGCACAGGCGCCGCTTCGGCAATGGCTTTGTAATGCTGGTAAATACCTTCCTGCGAAGGCTTGTTGTAATAAGGCGAGGCGGAAAGAATAGCAGCGGCTTTCTTTACATCAAAGTACTCCAGGTCCTTGATCACGGCGGCGGTATTGTTGCCGCCAATACCAATTACCACAGGCACCCGGTTGCCCACATGGGCCAGGGTGTATTCAAATACTTCTTTCTGTTCTTCCTTGCTCAGCACGGGTGTTTCACCGGTGGTTCCCAGCGATACCACGTACTGGGCACCATTGTCAATTACGAAATCGATCAGCTTGCCCAGGGCAGAAAAATCGATGGTTTTATCACTATTGAACGGTGTTACCAAAGCCACACCCGTTCCACGAAGTTGTTGTCTTAAGGACATGAAAATTTAAGTTTCTGATCGCTGGTTACGATCACTGATTACAATTGCGGATTACGCGGATAAGTATTGATTTCGCTGATAGGGATCGCAGCTTACACAGATTAAAAGAGATTTCGCAGATGACTCACCTTGAGGTGACCGCTAAAAGATGCAGTTAGCAGGGTAGCCAACTTTTATAAATCATTCCAAAATCCTCCGCACATCACGGGTTACTCTTCCCAGAAGCCCATCTTACCAAACTTCTCGATCCGTTTGGAGATGCGTTCTTCAACGGGAACTTCTTTCAATTCCTTAAGTACCGGTACCAGGAAGTTTTTCAGGATTTCGGCAGCCTCCTGGTAGTCCCAATGGGCGCCACCGGCAGGTTCCGGGATGATATCATCCACCAGGCCAAAATTCTTCATGTGGTCGGCAGTGAGCTTCAGCTGCTCGGCGGCCACTTCTTTTTTATCCCAGCTGCGCCACAGGATGGACGAACAGCTTTCGGGGGAAATAACGGTGTACCAGGTATTTTCCATCATGTACACGCGGTCGCCCACACCAATACCAAGGGCACCACCCGATGCACCTTCACCAATGACTACGCAAATCACCGGCACTTTCAGGCGGATCATTTCGTAGATGTTGCGGGCAATGGCTTCGCCTTGTCCACGCTCTTCGGCTTCTAGGCCGGGATAGGCACCGGGTGTGTCAATGAGGGTAACAATGGGCTTGTTGAACTTTTCGGCCAGTTTCATCAGGCGCAGGGCCTTCCGGTAACCTTCGGGGTTGGCCATGCCAAAATTGCGCAGCTGGCGCATCTTGGTATTGATGCCTTTCTGCTGGCCAATCACCATCACGGTTTCGCCATCCAGCTGGCAGAAACCACCTACCATGGCTTTATCGTCTTTTACATTCCGGTCGCCATACAGCTCCAGGAAGTTGGTGGTCATTTTATCGATGTACTTGAGGGTGTAGGGCCGGTCGGGGTGACGGCTCAGTTGCACCCGCTGCCACGAAGTAAGGTTTTGGGTGATCTCCCGGCGTTTCTCCGCGATGCTTTGTTCCAGCTTCGCAATAGTGTCGGAGTAGTCGATCTTCTTTTGCTCGGAGGTGTGTTTCAACCTTTCTATCTCGTCAATCAGATCCTTAACCGGTTTCTCAAAATCTAAAAACTGTCGATTGGCGTTTGCAGGCATATGCTTGTAAATAGGGCGCTAAAATTAAGGGAAACCGGGGATTTGCAGGACTTTGAAAGGATGGCGCCCAGTTTTTTATCCGGCGCAGCTATTGAGATGAAAATTATTGATTAATTATTATTGATTATTAATATTACAGATCGGACGGTATAACCCTTGAGGAGCAATTAAAAATCAGTAAGTACAGGCTGCTTTCGCACCTTCAATTCACGCCGTAATCCAGAACTCCTTTGGCTGCGGCACCCGGCTGCGGATGTGGCGGCGAAAGGTCCATACCTGGCTTATTTTGTTTACCGGCAAAAGCACCTGCGGGTACAAATCATCATTATCTGAAATGAGCACCCACATGTCCGGGCTTTTCTGGTATACCCGCTTTACCATCAGTTGCTGATCGGTGAGGATTACATACACGCAGAAATTTTTCACATCACCCCAGTCTTCGTGGGGCAGCATGGAAGCCAGCAGGATATCGCCGGCATAAAGCGTAGGTTCCATACTGTCGCCATCCACTTCAAAATAGCTCCACATGGCGCCTGTTGGATTAACCCCGGGTGGCAGGCTGTATTTTTCCAGCCCTTCCATATAATCGGTTTGCTCAAATCCTTTTACATAACCAGCCTGTGCTTTGATACCTACCAGGGGCACCATCATGGGCGCCTTTTCCTTTTTCTGCTCGCGGCGCTGTTCCATATAGGGCAGTGCCACGCGGGAAGGCTGTGCTGCGGCGACACCAATTATTTCCACCCCTTGTGAATTTTCTTCACTTTTCTGCCCTTCAAGGAACATTTTGAGCTTGATTTGGGTGGCCTTACTCTGCTTCATCTTACCCTTTTCCATCTTATTGACCAGCTCCCGGGTAAGGTCTAATGCAGCCGCAAGCTCTCCTTGAGTAAGATTGTACAACTCCCTGATTTCCCGTAAGTTATAAGCCATTTATCACGCGTTAAGCAAATGTGAATAAAAATGTGAATATTGTGTGCATATTGTGAAAAATCATACCTTTATGCTTCACAAATCTAGTAAAAATTCACCTTATGCAACCGGTTCGAAAACAACAGATTTCTTTCCAGTTTCAGTTCCCGCTTAAATACAAAGTGGTACGCGACCTGAAGATCGTTACCGAGCAGGTGGGCGACCTGGAAATTGAAGCCATTGGCTATTTCAACCCCACAGTCTCCCCCATCGATGTGTTCGACCGGTACGCGGTTGACCTGGAGGAGGTGAAGTGGAAAGGCACCGACATCAAGCCTGTGCTTGAAGTAATGGGCAACCTGGAAGACATTGAAGAAGCAGCCATCCGCTATTTCGCCAGCATGCTGGAAAGCCACGGCGACCTGCGGGCAGCAGCGTGAGGAAGTCCGAAATGCTGGAAGTCAGTGAAGTCCGAAAAGATTATAGCTACGAGCGAGCGTCTTTACTGAATTTCCCGACTTCGGTCTTCCAACTCCTTTGAGTACGACTAAACACGATAAATGATGCAACTACGAAAAGCAACAAGAAAGAAAGCAAAGATCCGCCTCGGCCTTTCGGCTGTTTCAGGTGGTGGTAAAACCTATTCTGCGCTGCTGGTAGCCCATGGCATTTGCGGCGACTGGAACAAGGTGGCCATTATTGACTCCGAGAACAGCTCGGCAGATCTTTATGCGCACCTGGGTGATTTCAACGTACTACCCATTACCGCTCCTTTTTCTCCTGAAAAATATATCGATGCCATCCACACCTGCGAAAAGGCAGGCATGGAAGTGATCATTGTCGATTCCATCACGCACGAGTGGGATGGTAAAGGTGGCTGCCTGGAGATTGTTGAGCAATTAGGAGGCAAGTACCAGGATTGGGCGAAGGTTACCCCACGTCACCAGGCTTTTATTGAGGCCATCATCCAAAGCCCCTGTCACATGATCACCACCGTACGCCGCAAGCAGGACTACGAGATGATCAAGGACAACAACGGGAAAGTGAAAGTGGAAAAAGGTGGCCTGAAGGAAATCACCCGCGAGGGTTTCGAATACGAACTCACCATCAACCTGGAACTGGATACCCGGCACAATGCCACGGCCTCAAAGGACCGTACGGGCCTGTTTATGGGCAAGCCGGCCTTTGTGCCTTCGGAAAAAACGGGCGAACTGATTGCCCAGTGGTGCGAGCAGGGCGAAGAAGCCTTCAACCTGCAACCCGGCACCGAGTGGCACGACCGTGTGGCGCAGTGCAGCACCCAGCGCGAGCTGGTGGACCTGTACAACCGCTACAAAGCCGATGTGGACGTAAACCCTTTATTGCAACAATTGATTGCTCACCGCAGAAATACCATCAATGGCAGAACAAGTGCTGCAGCGTAACGGCCTTCCGCAACTGCGCGAAGGACTGAACAAGAACCAGATTGCCCTGCTGGCCGATGCCACTGTGGACAATGCGCTGGAACAGGACAATGCCCTGCCGGTGGCTGAAGCCCTGGCAGCCATGGAGGAGTTTGTAAAACAGGTGCGCAAGGATGACCGTTTTGTGGATGCCATCCGCGAAACCATCACCCGCAACAATGGCAAGGTGCAAACCGCGTCGGGTGCCAAGCTGGAACTGTGCGAAACGGGCGTAAGCTACGACTATGCACAGGATGCCGGCTGGCGTGCCCTTACCGCGGAGATCAACAGCCTATTGGAAATGCGCAAAGCCCTGGAAGAAAAGCTCCGCCGCATTGCCCCTGGCAAGATGTGGGTGGACCACGAAACCGGTGAGGTGCTGGAAGGCGTGCCCA
>NZ_MTFE01000010.1:2333118-2336064 GCF_001953305.1 Cnuella takakiae | reverse complement strand
CCAAATAGTTTCCGGGTTGCCGGTTGCCTTTTACCGGCAACCGGGCTCCCGGCAACTGGCAACCGAATACAACCATGGAAAACATCCTTAAAGACTGTGTGGCGATCGTTAAGGATCTCGCCGGTCACGAATTCCTGTACTTCGATACGGCTGTGGAAGTGAAGACCTCCCCCCACACCTATCCGTTTCTGGCCTGGGGCGTATGTGCCAGTCCTGCCGATGAACTATATGTAATGGACGCAGGACAGGAATGGCATAAAATAGAGCCCTTCACCGGCGCCACGCCGCTCATCATCTCTTCGCTGTACCAAAGGCTGAAGATGATGCGCTGGCAGTATGCGAAGGCCAGCTAAGCTGGCTTTAGTCCGAAGTCGGCAAAGTCCGCAAAGCTGGAAGACGCCCCTGATTAAGCAAGCTTCTTTACTGACTTTCCCGACTTCCGTCTTCTAACTTTTCAAAAACACCACAATGACCCAACAAATGAGTTTTCGCAATATGGTGGCGGTGCAACCCGTGAAAAACACGGAAGCACCTAAGTCCAAACCCAAGCGGCAGCCGAAGCCATATGTCAACACGTTGGAATACGATCTCATTACCTCCCTGGTACAACAGCAATACACCCGGGAAGGCGAGATCCGCTTCGACCTGCTGGAAGGCATCGCCCTGGAGGACCGCATTCCTGCGCTGATGGCAGATTTCGGGGTCAAGCGCATGCACCACATGCTGCAGATGATGGTAAAAGCTTTTTGCTTTTCCCTACCTATTACCCGGGCAAAAAAGCTGACTGATACCAAGATGAGCGCGGTAACCTGCGACCTCATGGTAGCCGCGCAGGAAGACAGCCTGGCACTGGAAGACGTGATCCTGTTTTTTCATGCTGCCAGGCAAGGCAAGTACGGCCCTATCAAGAGCCTGGCTTACCACTACCAGTTCATGTCGCTTTTTGAACAATACCGCAAAGCACGCCGTCAGGCCTTGCAACAATTGCACGGGCAAAAAGAGGCGGAACTAAAAGTGGTCTTGGGAAATGAAGAGCGCATAGCGCCACAACCCACGCCCATCGGCAACCTCTTGCCCGGGGCAACCATTATAGATATCACCAAGCGCATGAGCGGCTAATTGTAAGGGATGCAGATAACATCCCTTTTTTTGTGTTCCTACTGCAGCACCCCAAACTGCAACCACCCATCCTGCTGCTTTTGCGTCCTCTTTACCCGCTCATTTAAGAAAAGGACAATCTTTCCAGGCATGCCGCCTTTCATTACACAACGGCTCCGTTAACATTTTATAAAGGGGGAATTTCCCCTGTGCAAAGGGGCAAACTCCCCTGTTTCCCGCCTTTACGCCAGGCTATGTTTGTGGTGTTATCAGTTACCAACCACACCGAAAAACGAACAGCCATGAAACAGCAAGTCTTCTTCAACTCGGTGCTCCTTCGACCATCGGTTCATCCCCAGAAAATAGCGTTTTCCGTATTAGTAGGTGAGCCCCTCATTCTCAACCGGGTGCTGGCCGCCGGCTTTGCCGTATGCATCTACCTGAACTGATACACTCCTATTGTTATCCCCTTTTTCAAAACCCATAAACAACCAGGATCATGAAATGCTTTAATTCCCTCCGCAACATCGCAGCCGTATTGCTGCTTGCAGTAAGTGCACAGGCACAAACCAGCTCTTTGCCACCACAAACGGCCTCCGTTTCAACGCCGGCAGCCAACACCTTTGTGGCCAATGATGCGGCAACCCTCGACGGCCTGAAACTGCGCAACGAAAAATTGTTCAAAAGCTTCACCAGCCAGTTCAGGAACGTTTCCGATATCAGCATCTACCCTGAAGAAAATAAAACCATCTTCTACTGCATGGTAGACGGCATCCGCAACAATATTCTGTACACCAACAAAGGCCGCCTGGTACACACCGTTCGGTATTACGAAGCTTCCCTGCTACCCAAAACTGTTACCGGTATCATTGAAGACGCATTCCCCGGTTATGAATTGAAAACCGTTAGCGAGGTAACTGTTGATGGCAGGACGGCCTACCTGGTAAGTATTGAAAACAAGCGTAAGTTCAAAACCGTACGGGTAGTAAATGATGATTGGGACATTTACAACGAGTTTGACAAACAACAATAAATGCAAGGTTTACAGGTAAATGGAAGCCATCCTGCTGGATGGCTTTTTTATGTATTTGCACAGCAAACAGTAAAAACCTGCCACTTAGGGGTAGCAGGGTTTCACTTGTTAAGGCAGTTGCTGTACCGGGTCATCATCCAGCTGCACCAATCCTTCTCGCAAGGCTTTCAGCACCATGCCCACGCGGCTTTGTACCTGTAGCTTTTCAAACAGGTGTTCGCGGTAGCCATCAATGGTGCGTTCGGCAAGGTGCATCTGGTCGGCAATCTGTTTATAGGTAAGATCGCTGCAGGCAAGCCGCAGGAAGATCTTTTCGCGGTCACTGAGCAGTAGCTGTTCTGCCTCCTTTGTACGACTGATTAGGCGGCGCACCCTCAGGTTTGACTCATCGGCGTTGTAATAACCCAACTGGTGAATTTGGTGGAGTGCTTTTTCCAGTTCATCGGGATGAATGTCTTTCAAAAGGTAAGCACAACACCCCGAACGGATCATGCGGATGATGGTATGGTCATCATCTTTCATGGAAAGCGCCACCACTTTTACCTGCGGGTAGGTAGTTGTTATCTGCATGGCCGTTGCCGGACCATCCATAACGGGCATATTTACATCCAGCAAAACTATATCGGGGAGTTGGGGTAATAGGGGAAGCTTTTGCAAAAGATCGCTGCCGTTCACCGCATCGGCAACCAGCGAGAAATTGTCAAAACTATCAACCAGTTTCCCCAAAGATTTCAGGAACAACTGGTGATCATCAGCTATGGCTATTTCTGTTTTCATGCACCCTTTTTTGATGTTTAAAAAGTGGCGGCAATCGT
>NZ_MTFE01000010.1:2326334-2333054 GCF_001953305.1 Cnuella takakiae | reverse complement strand
CCCGCCTGAACAAGCTGCTGTTTTGTTAAGAAATAACCACAAGCTGAGCCATAAACCTGAACATTAGAACCGCTGGTTTGTTGTAAGGGGTCATGTTGCACCTCATTTCCGAAGCCGATTTCCAAAAACAGGAGCGTTTTTACCGGGCCAACCTGCTCAATAGCCTCAGCGGTTTTAAAAGTGTTTCCCTCATCAGCACCGTCAACGCCAGCGGGCAAACCAACCTGGGTGTGTTCAGCAGCATCATCCACCTGGGCTCCGATCCTGCACTGATTGGGTATATCAACCGGCCCAGGGCTGCAGCCCCCCATACCCTCGCCAATATTGAAGCCACCGGCTGGTATACCATCAACCATATCCACCCGGGCATGCTGCAACAGGCACATAACTGCAGCGCCAAATGGCCCGAGCATATCAGCGAGTACGAAGCCTGTGGCCTTACCCCTACTTACCAGGAGGGCATTCCTGCACCCTTTGTTGCCGAAAGCCGCATCAGCTATGCATTGGAGCTGGCAGAAGTGGTTCCTATCAAATGGAATGACACCTTCCTGGTAATTGGCGCCGTAAAATGCATGCGGATACATAATGCCGCGGAAGTGCTGGGAGAGGATGGTTTTTTACACCTCCACAAAGCAGAAAGTATGGCATCGCTGGGCCTTGATGGTTATTTTGAAACCACCCTGTGCAGCCGCCTGCCTTATGCCAGGCCCACTCCCCTTCATACAGACGACCAACACAAAGGCTAAGGCGCAATTTCACCTGTAAGAGTAACCACCTATGCCAATAAATTAGATGCACTTCAAAATGGGATAGCCTTTTGTATGCGTTAGATTTGTCGGCAACCCTAAGCCCTACGGACAAAGCAACTCATTCTCCAGCTCAGTACTGAGTTTATGAAAAAAAGGGTTCTCGATAGCCTTGTCCCGGTGTTGGCACTGATCATGGTGGCAGGCATTGCCTTGTTGCTCATGGTATTTGCCCTCCACAGCCGCAATCACAAGCGGGATATGAACCAGGCTCAATATGACCACGAGGTGCTGGAAACCATCAACCAACTGGAACAGGCTCATGACCAAATGGTGGCAGCCCGGCAGGCCAGTACAACGCAGTGGGCCCTAACAAGGAACCAGCACACCTACCGCCTGGTAGCCTTGCTGCAACAAGAGCCCGCTTACCAGCCCTTTATCACCCAACTACAAAGAGACATCAATACCGATTCAGCAGCAGGCGCGCAGCTGGCACACACCCTCAACTTCTTGCAGTACAACGTGCACCAGCGCATCAGGGCCGATGAAAAAATCGCTCTAACCAACCAGAAAAAAATTGAACGCATCCGGCTGGTAACGCTTTGCCTGCTTTCGGTAACCCTGCTTCTGTTTTTTTATACCCTTTACCACAACTTCAGCAACACCCAGGCACTGCGCCGGCAGCATGCGTTTAGCATGGGCATATTACAGCACCTGCCCGATGCTACTGCTACTACCAATCCCAAATACGAACTACAGCAGTGGAACCGGCCCTTTGGCCAGATGCTGTGGGGAGCAAGTGCCAATGGGGGTACAGACATCAGGACCCTGCTACCCGGGTGGGAACCTGCCGACACACAAGTGCTGGAACAGGCGCTGGCGCAAAAAGGCAGCTGGAAAAAAGAATGGCAGTTGCGGACACAGGGCACAACCATAGTGGAACTGCACGTTTCCCTATTACAGGAAAACAGCAAACAGCAGCTGGGCACCCTCTGGGTTTTAAAAGATATCACCGACCGCAAACAACAACTGGAGCGGCTATCCGCAAAGGCAGAGAAACTGGAAATCAACCTGAACAGCCAGGTTCAGCTGCTCCAACAAATCCTCCATAAAGTGCCGGAAAGCATGTTCCAGGTGGATCATGAAGGTCGCTACCTCCACATCAACAGGCAGGGCGCCGAGTTCCTGCCTTTCGAGGTAGCCGATGTGTTGGGCAAAAAGATGTGGGATGTGTTCCCCGCCCTCAGGGGTACTGGTTTTGAAAAAGCTTTTCGGCAGGCATGCACCACAGGTACCGAGCAGTTCATTGAGTTTCATTCTCCGGTAAGTGCCAAAGTATACCAGGTAGTGTTTATCCCTATTTCCGGTATGGTCAATATTGCCTTCCGCGACCTGTCGGAATTGAAAAAAGTACAAAGCGAAGTGAGCAGCCTTTCCGCTGCCCTGGTGGAAGCCCGCGAGGCGGAAAGGCGCCGCATTTCTGCTGAATTGCACGACGACCTGGGCCAACAGCTTACCAGTAACAAAATACTGCTCAACTACCTTGTTGGCCTGCTCCAGCTTCCGGATGGCGATTTGCTGCGGCAGTTTGGAAAGCTGGAAAAACAAATGGAGGCGGCCATCAACACCATGCGGCACCTCAACCGGAGCATCAGCAACAATCAGTTGGAAGACCTGGGGCTCTCCGATGTGCTGCGCCAGGATGCAGCGCAGTTTTCGCGCAGCTTTGGCATACCGGTTAACCTGGAAATCGAGTTGGCAGACCAGCTTCCCGAAAACAGGGTGGCGGTAGCGCTTTACCACATTTTTTCCGAAGCCCTCACCAATATTGCCCGCCACGCCGCCGCCCACAGGGTAACGGTTTTCCTGGGTTTGGAAGGTGGTTCCATCATCATGGAAGTACGCGACGACGGCTGCGGGTTCCAGCAGCCGGGCAACAACCTTGGATTGCGGTCCATGGAAGAGCGTGCCCGGAGCATGCAGGGCCATTGCCACATCAGCAGTACCCCGGGCAGCGGCACCACGGTAAGGGTAAAACTCCCATTGAAAAAGGATTAAGAACTGATAACCAATATGTTTTTACGGAATAAACTTAACTTCACAAACCTTATTACACCTCAAAACAAGCTTCGGAAAATAAAGCCTTCCGGCAGCTAAAAATCCAAAAACAGGCCCTCTTTCCGGGAGGTTCTGTCTATGAAAATATGTACGGCATTGTAAACAAAGCCATCCAGGAACTGGTATCCGAGCAGTTTGGCAGCGACGCCTGGATCAGGGTAAAACAGAAAAGCGGGGTTGGGGTTGATTTTTTCAGCAGCAACGAGCCTTACCCCGACGACATCACCTTTAAGCTGGCGCGGGCAGCATCTGAGGAACTGAAGCTTCCCCTCGACGAAGTGCTGCGGGCCTTTGGCCACTTCTGGATCATGCGTACCGGCAAGGAGCGCTATGGCGCCCTGATGGAAGCAGGTGGCAGCAACCTCCACGATTTCCTGATGTCGCTACCACAGTTTCACAACCGTATCCTGCTGATGTTTCCCCAGCTATGCCCGCCCGAATTTGTGGTTAAAGAAACAGGCACCGGCGCAATGGAAGTGCACTACTACTCGCAAAGGCAGGGTCTTGAAATATTTGTGCAGGGACTGCTGGAAGGGCTGGGACTGCTGTACAACACACCCATTACCGTAAGCCAAACCCAAACAAGGGCTAACGGTCACGATCATGCTATATTTGCGATCAGCTGGCAATAAGATGCAACCCCTACCCTTTGATTTATCGGAAGATCAGTTCCGCAGGCTTTTTCCTTTCTACCTCCTGGTAGATGCGGAGCTATGTTTCCAATCCTGGGGCCCCTCCTTCGACAAACTGCTGCCCCTGCGCCAGCAACAGGCTTTCACCGATGTTTTTGAACTGATGCGCCCAAGGGTGCCGGCACTGAACTACCAAAGCCTGAAAGACCTGCAGGGCCAGCTGGTACTGTTGCGGCTGAGCGCCGATCCCGGCCAGGTATGGCGGGGACAGATAGAACCTACTTCCGGCGGGCAACTGCTTTTTCTGGGTACACCCTGGTTTACATCTATGGAGTCGGTAATGGCCAAGGGCTTGCGGCTCAATGATTTTGCCCTGTTCGACCCCATGGTGGACATGCTCTATACCCTCAAAACCCAGGAGCTTGCCCGCAACGACCTCCAGTCCATGCACCGGGCCCTCTCGCTCAACACCCAGCGCCTTTCGCAGCTGGTTGCCAACCTGCAGGCGGGTGTACTGGTGGAAGACGAGCACCGCAACATCGTACTGGTAAACCAACTGTTCTGCGACCTTTTTCACATTCCCCTTTCACCGGCAGATATGGCTGGCGCCAACTGCGCCAACTCGGCAGAGGAAACCAAAGATCTTTTTACTGACCCTGCCGCTTTTGTCTGGCGGATCAACCAGGTGTTACAAGATCGGCAGCTGGTACTGAACGACCGGCTGGAGCTGGCCGATGGCCGTACTTTTGAACGCGATTTCGTTCCCCTGTTTGATGGCGACCAGTACCTGGGCCACCTGTGGCAATACCGCGATGTAACCGAAAAGATCAATGCCGACCGGGTACTGCGCAGGAAGGAAGAAAAATACCGCCGCATCATCGCCAACATGCACCTGGGCCTGATGGAAGTAGACCTCAACGACTGCATCCGCTATGTAAACCAGAGCTTTTGTGAAATGAGCGGTTATACTCCGGAGGAGCTCATCGGCCAGCAGGCTGCCCCCCTCTTCCTGGCGGCGAATGAGCAGGAAATGCTGAAAGCCAAGAATAAAACCCGCACTCAGGGTATATCGGATGCTTATGAACTGCCTGTAACCGACCGCCATGGCAATGCCCGCTGGTGGCTGATCAGCGGTGCACCCCTTTTTGATGATGGCGGCACCCTCATCGGGTCTATTGGCATCCACCTCGACATCACCGAACACAAGGCCACCCACCAGGCCCTGGTGGAAGCCCGCGATGCAGCAGAGGCATCGGCAAAAGCGAAGCAGCAGTTCCTGGCAAATATGAGCCACGAAATACGCACGCCCATGAATGCCATCCTGGGCCTGGGGCGGCAGCTGCAAAAGAAAAAAGGCGATGCCGAACAGGAGCTTTTTGTCAATACCATTGTTACGGCCGCCGACAATATGCTGGTGATCCTCAACGATGTGCTGGACTTTTCCAAAATGGAAGCCGGCAAGCTTTCCCTGGAGCATATACCCTTCAACCTGCAAAGCTTTGCCGAAAAATCGCTTTTGCTGCTGCAGCAGCGTGCCGATGAGAAAGGCCTGGGCCTCACCGCCCGCTTCGGTCCCGGTATTGCACCCAACCTTATAGGCGATCCCTACCGCCTCAACCAGATACTGGTGAACATCATTGGCAATGCCGTGAAGTTTACCGAAAAAGGCAATGTCAGCCTCGAATGCAGGCTGAAAGCCGAAGATGCCGGAAGCCAGCAGGTTTGTTTTGTGGTAAAGGACACCGGTGTGGGCATCGACCCGCAGTACCTGCCCCGCCTGTTTGAAACCTTCAGCCAGCAGGAGCAGCACACCAGCCGCCGCTTTGGCGGTACCGGCTTGGGCATGAGCATTACACACCAGCTGGTGCAGTTGATGAATGGCAGCATTTCCATCGACAGCACCCTGAACCTGGGCACCACGGTGACCATTTGTATCCCGTTTGAAAAAGGCAATACCGGCAACCAGGCACCCAACGAATTGGCAGTGGTGGAAACCGCTACCCTCCGGGGCCGCAGTGTACTGCTGGTAGATGATAATGCCATGAACCGCCTGGTAGCCCGCATTGTGCTGAAGGCCGCAGGTATGGAAATCACCGAAGCCGTGAATGGCGCCGAAGCCATCGAGCAACTGGAATCGGGTCATTTCGACCTGGTGCTGATGGACGTGCAGATGCCCGTAATGGATGGACTGGAAGCCACCCGCCACATTCGCCGGCAAATGCAGTTGCCCATACCGGTAATTGCGCTTACCGCCAATGCCATCAAGGGTGAGAACGAAGTGTGCCTGCAGGCAGGCATGAACGACTACCTGCCCAAGCCATTTGCCGAACAGGAACTGCTGGACAAAATGGCTAGGTTGCTGGCCTTTTCGACCCAGCACACCGTTGCATTTACAACGCCTGCCCTTTTAGAACAAACAAATTTTGACCTCTCCCAGCTGGAGGCTATTGCAGGGGGCAATGCCGCCCTGTTTAGCGAATTGGTTCAAACCCTTGCTACCGACCTGGAGCAGGCCGCTTCCGAGCTGGAAGCCGCTACCGTACAGCAGGACCGTGAAACCGTTCGCCGCATCCTGCACCGGGTACTGCCCGGCGTGGAACTGGCAAAAGCCAATCAACTGCAGGAGCAAATGAATACGCTGAGAAAAAAAGCGGCAATGGAAGCCCCCTTAGCTGAACCTGCCCAACAGGTTATTGACACCATTAATACACTGGTAGCGGAGCTTACCGCAAAATATCCGGTTAAAGCCAATTAAGGCTTTGAATAGAATAACAAAACACCCGGCACCCTTTTCGCAATTCTTTGCCTGCACCAAAATACTAGGTAAAAATTCCGTTTACCTGAATCCATTTGACATATTCAATACGGAAGTACAACATGTATCAATAGCATTTCGTCGAATACTCATTTAAGGAACCTACTTTTTATAAACCTTTAAATTCAATATTCTTTCTTCTTGTGAAGGGCAGTTCTTCAGAAGGGGCAAACATTTTAGTAATGACAGCAAACAAAAATTTCATTGTTCTCTGGGCGGAAGACTCTGAAGAGGATAAGTTACAAATACGCAAAGCCTTCAACAGGCTTTCCGAACAGGCTCGATTGGTTGAAGTTGGCAGTGGCGTGGAAGCACTTGCGTTTATGATGGAATCCAGCTATTCTAACGAGGTACCTTCCTTGGTTGTCCTGGATATGAATATGCCTTTGCTCGACGGCAGGGATACTTT
>NZ_MTFE01000010.1:2322820-2326270 GCF_001953305.1 Cnuella takakiae | reverse complement strand
CCAGCCATATCGACAATTTTTTAAGTACCATGCTTGGTGCCCCACTTGTAAAAAAAGCATTGGATGGTAAAGACTGCCTGCTGGCTGTTCAGCAATTGCTCGGTAATGCTACCAGCGTGCATAAAGGATAGCCCTTTGAGTTGGCTATGTCGTAATTAGCCGGGTTCAATCATATAAGCGCAGGGACCGCTACCTGTTTGAACCCAATCTAAAGGTGCAGTTTTCGGTTGCTAACCTGCAAAACTCACCCTGTAAAAAGCCACTAAACACGACTTCTTTTAGTAAGCTAGGAGCAGAATTCTGCTATTAAAAAAAGCCACCAAGTTCCTGTTTCTCCTGGTTGATAATGCCGCACTGGCTGCACCATAAATTGTGTTGTTAGGTGCGGAAGCAAATCTGGGTCATCCAATGACCAAAGATGATGGGCTTACTTTAAATACTTAGTAATGGTCGGACTATAGATTAAAAGATAAGCTACTGCAAATGCAAGTTGATTTCGGACACTGGCAAATTCGACTTCTTTCGACCAGCTCTGCCCCGTATTCACATATATTCAACTGTTAATAAATCCCTTCCACCGAATTGGCAGATATTGCAGACCTTTGCTATTTAATTTCGATCCAATGAAAATCCTGATAGCCGAGGATGAAGACATCCTGCGGAAAATGATGGAGTTACGCCTGTCCAAAGAAGGCTACTCCGTTACCGCCGTATCCAATGGGCAGGATGCCCTCACCCACCTGGAAAACCATACGCCCGATCTTGTTATTACCGACATCCACATGCCCCTTGTTTCAGGGCTTGAAGTGGTGGGCTGGATGAAACAGCAGGCCCACTGTTCTACACCCGTTATTGTGCTTTCCGCTCTTGGCCAGGAGCACGTAGTAATGGATGCATTCTCCCTGGGTGCCGACGACTATATCACCAAACCCTTTAGCCTCAATGAACTGGTAGTGCGGGTAAAAAAGCTGGCTTCCTAGCCAACCCTGACCGCTTACGCCCACCCCACTACCGGAGCTGCTTATCCCCTTCCACCTTTGCTTATGAACGAATACGCACTCGAACTCCACTTTTCCGAGAACCTTATATGGGTGTTCACGGCTTTTGTGGCCCTGGTACTGCTGGTGCTGGGTGCCGGCATCCTGATCATGATGCGGATAAACCGGTACAAGGAAGAACAGCGCCGCCAGATAAGGGCCCAGTGGAAAGACCTGCTTGCCGAAATGCTGATGGAAGAAAATGTAGGGGAACAGGACCTGAGGCTGCCGCCGGAATTTGAGGCGGCATTGCAAAAGCCTTTTGTGCGCCGGGTGCTGGCTTCCGAACTGGTACGCACCCAGCAGTCGTTGCGCGGCAATATGAACGAAACCATCACTGCCGTGTACAACCAGTTGCAACTGGCAGACCAGTCGCTGGCCCTGCTGCACAGCCGCAAATGGCACCGCAAGGCCAAGGGCATACAGCAACTGAGCTCCATGGGCCAGTACCAGGTTGCCGAACTGATAGTGGACCTGACCAACCATCCCAACCTCTCGGTGCGCAACGAAGCCCAGTTGGGTATGATCCGACTGGAAGGCCCTGATGGTTTACGTTTCCTCAACAGCCTGCAACACGCCCTTTCCGAGTGGCAGCAGTTCAACCTGCTGCACCAAATGCAGCTGTACACCGGTGTCGAACTTCCCGATATGGACGGCTGGCTGCTGGGCTCCCAACAGTCGGTAGTGGTTTTTGCCATCCGCCTGTGCCGCCTGTTCCAGTTGTTTGGCTATGCCGGCCAGATTGAAGGGCTGCAGCGCCACAGCAATACCGCCATCAGGCGGGAAGCAAACCAATGCCTCCACCACTGGGGTCTTACCGAACTGTACACCGAAGAGATGCTTCGCAAAGCCATGGCCACCCCGCTTGCCCAACCCCTTACTGCCTAAACAAATCCGGACCTATGAACTTCTGGCATACCGCCCTGCAATGGTTTTCCAACTTCGTGCTGGTATATTCCATCCTCAGCCTGGGCTCTTACCTGCTTATCGCCTTGTTTTCCATCAGGGAAACACGCCGCTACCTGCGCAAGCTCAGTTTTACCAACTACCGCGTGCTGGCTTCCAGTGAGCTGGCGCCCTCCATCAGCCTGCTGGCAACGGCATATAACGAAGGACCTACCATCCTGGACAATGTGCGCAGCCTGCTGTCGCTGCACTATGAAAACATGGAGCTGATCATCATCAACGATGGCAGCAAGGACGATACCCTGGAAAAGCTGATCAAAAAGCTGGAACTGGTACCCGACACCACCCGGCCCTGCGAAGGGCAGCTTGCCTGCAAACCCATAAAGGGTGTTTACCGCAGCACCAACCCCATATACCGGAAGGTAGTGGTGATTGACAAAGAGAATGGCGGCAAGGCCGACGCTATGAACGCGGGTATCAACCTGGCCCGCAATAAATACATTGTTGCCACCGATGGCGACTGCATCCTGGAACAGGACGCACTGCTGAAAATGGTAAAGCCTTTTTTGCAAAGCACCAACCGGCAGATGATTGCCACCGGCGGTGTGGTACGCATCATCAATGACTGCGAGGTACACAATGGCAGGCTTTCTAAAATCAATATGCCGCGCAACCTGATTGTGCGTACACAGGTGCTGGAATATATCCGTGCCTTCCTGCTGGGCCGCATGGCCTGGAGCCGCATCAATGGCCTGCTCATTGTTTCAGGCGCCTTTGGCTGCTTCGACCGGGATGTGGTAATTGCCTGTGGCGGTTACCAGCAGGGCAGCTTTGGCGAAGACTTCGACCTGGTGGTGAGCATGCGCCGCTATATGGAAGAAAATGGACTACCCTACCGGGTACAGTACATTCCCGAACCCCTGTGCTGGACGGAAGCCCCCGCCTCTTTTAAATTCCTGAACAACCAGCGTAACCGCTGGGCCCGCGGCCTGATACAAACCCTGTGGAAGCACCGCAAAACCATTTTCAATCCGAGCTATGGCATTTTGGGCATTGTCAGTATTCCGTATTTCCTGTTGTTCGAATTCCTTGCGCCCTTTATTGAGTTTGTAGGTTTTATCATCTTTTTGGTGCTGGCCATTACCGGCATGATTGATTGGGAACATTTCCTGGCCCTGCTGGCCTTTGTGCTGGGTTTTGGTTACCTGCTGTCCTTTTTTGCCATCCTCATGGAAGTGAGCACCTTCAACCAGTACCGCAACAAGGGCGATATCCGCAAGCTGATGTTTGCCGCTATCCTCGAGCCTTTTTACTTCCATCCTTTTGTTACCTACTCGGCAATCCGTGGTCACATCGACCTCCTGCTGAAACGCCAGAAAGGCTGGGGTGAAATGAAGCGGACGGGATTCAAGAAGGCTGTATAGCCGGAGGACGATGGACGATAGACCATGGACCATGGAGTGGAGCGAAGAGGTTGGGACGGTGGCGGCAGGGGAACATAAGACAG
>NZ_MTFE01000010.1:2319844-2322671 GCF_001953305.1 Cnuella takakiae | reverse complement strand
ACGGACGCTTAAAGCAGAGCTTTAAGCGTCCGTCGCCTTTTTTTATATTGTATAGTTCAGTATTTTATGTAATACTACCGGAGGTCTTTTGCCTGTCCTTTGTTGTCCCTTCCTTTCGTCGTCCCCCATGGACCATAGTCCATCGTCCATGGCCCATGGTCCATCATCCATTCCCCTAGTCTCACCTAGAACTTTACACCATAACCCACCAACACCGTAAGTTGGCTGCCATAGGCCCCTTTGCGGTATTCGTTGCGGGCATAGCCCAGGGTACCCAGCAGCAGGTGGCGGCCACCTACCGTTGTACGGATACCCGCAGCGATGTTCTGGCGCTGCAGGTTGGGCACCTGTAGCTGTGCCGCCTGGTTTTCGTCGGGCGACACACCGGTGCCCAGTTGCCCCCATACATAATCTGTTCCGCTGGGCAAGTAATACCGGGCCGTAAGGAAATAAGACTGGTCGATACCCTGGCTGTTGTTGAGCGAGAGAAAACTGCGCCCTTGCAAAAACCAGTTGCCTACATATTTTCCAACACCGGCGGTGCCCATCCAGATATCCCGGTCAAAATGGAGGTAGCGCACACCGCCCTCCACTTCCCAGGCCCGGGGCAGGTTTACAAACAAGGAAGCCCCGCTGCGCCATTTGGGAAAAACCGGTGCACTTGCCGAATAGCCGATGCCGGTATAAGCATATACTTTTTTGGATAAACGTGGATAGGCTTCCACCTCCGCCTGCCAGCCCTGGTTGGCAAAACGTTGCCCGTAGTTGAAACGGCCCAGCAGGGCGCCACCGCGGCCCTGGGTTTTGTACTCAAGGGATCCCTGATTCCAGTTGTAATTACGTGCTTGTTTCCAGTGGTTCCACTCGTAGGTGGCCAATACGGTTTGCTGGCGGGCTGTATCATTTATCTGTGCCTGCGCAAGGAAAGGCGTTAACAGGCCACAGGCAATGAGGGTGCGGAGGAGCGGTTTTTTGCGTAGCATAATGGATGACTGCAAAAATGAGCATAATTAACCAAACACCTGGTCAAGCTCGGCAGAAAAGGCAGAAATATGGCTCATTTCACCCATTTGAAGGTTGGCAAGGCCAAACACCCGAAAAAAAACTGCTATTCGTCGAAAGCTGTTTCTCAATAAAGAAGCAGGTAGGCTACCTTTACGTCCCGCGCAGTTTGATGGATCATGCCGGACTTCCAACCATTGAAAAACTAAACGTACCTGTACATGCTGTCCAACCGACTTCGGTTTGCCACCCTTTGGGGGCGAACCGGGCTTATTAGCGCCCTGTTGCTTTTTCTCACCGTGCTGAGTCTGAGCTCCATAAACCTTTACTCCCAGTTCAACCGCTTTACGGAAGAAAAAACCATTTTGCGCAAAACCCAAACCAACCTGCGGGAACTGGTGTTGCTGGAAAGCTACCTGAGTGCGGAAGAGAACAGGTTCCGTACTTTTTTGCTCACCGGCGAACAGCAGTGGCTGGACAGCATGCATGTCGAGCGGCATTCCTTTGGCCAGTTGCTGGCTACGCTGCGCACCGACACGGCCATAGGTACCGACCTGCAAATGGTAGGCGCCACTATGAAGGCTAAAATGGCATTACAGGACAGCACCATTACGCCAATGCCAGCTACACGGCCGGCAAATGGGGTAAGCGCAGAGCAGTTTAGCAGGCTTGCGCAGCATTCAAGCACCATCAGGCGGGATATCCGCCTCGGCATTGCCCGCCAAAACGCTTTATTGCAACAGCACCGGCAGGCACAGGATAAGTTACAACCCCGCATCATCTGGATGTTTGCCCTGGTAACGCTGGTGGTGGTATTATTGATGTTGTTCCTTTTCTACCTGACCTTTCGCAATATGGTCAAGCGCATCAAGGTATCCGACCAGATAAAGGTGCTGCTCACTTCCACCCACGAGGGATTTTACCTGCTCAGCCCCAGCTTTCACATCATACTGATGAATGAAAAAGCCAAGTCCTACCTGGATGCCGGCACCGGTGGTGATGCCCGCGTAGGGCAAAACATCCTGGACCTCTTCAGCAAGGAAGATAGAACAGGCGCTTCGGCCATGTACCAGGAAGTACTGAAAGGCAAGGTGCTCAACTGGACACAGAAACTGGTGATCAATGGCGCTGAATGCTATATAGAATTGCAGCATAAGGTCATCAAAGACAAAGAGCACGGCAACCTGGTGGGCATTAGCATTCTTGCCCGCGATATTACCGAACAGCAGCTTGCCGAAGCCGCCCGTGCCAAAAGTGAACAAACCCGCAGGCTGATCATGAACGCTTCGCAGGATGCCATCATCTGTATTGATCGGCATGGGTATATTTCCTACTGGAACAATAAAGCCGAACAAATATTTGGCTGGACGGAAGCCGAAGCCATGGGCAAGCGCCTTCAGGATACCATTGTTCCCGGCTACCACCGCAAGGGACATGCAGCAGGCTTTGAACGCTACCGCCAGACCGGTGAGCAACATGTGATGGACCGGGTGCTGGAACTGACGGCAATTGATAAGAGCGGACGCGAGTTTCCCATCGAGCTGTTCATCATGGAACTGAAAGGAGAGTCGGAAGAATTTATCTGCGCTTTTATCCGCGATATCTCGGAACGCAAACAGGCTGAGAGCGAACGCAACAACCTGCTGGAGCGACTGCGATTTACCAACGACATGGTACAACTGGGCACCTGGCAATACTATGCCGCCACCGATACCCTGGTGTGCGACGAAGTGATCTATGCCCTGCTGGAACTGCCATCCTCCTATATGCTTAACCGCAACAACTGGCTCGAATTCATCCACCCCGACGAGCGGAAAGAGGTGGC
>NZ_MTFE01000010.1:2317013-2319780 GCF_001953305.1 Cnuella takakiae | reverse complement strand
CCCCCGCCGGCCATACCAAGCACCTGTACCAGAAAGCCGTTAAAAACAAAGACGCTGACGGCAATACCGTAGATGCTGTAGGTGGAGTAATAGACATTACGCAATTGAAAAAAGCAGAGGCGACCTTCCGGCAGGTAGTAAATGCTTCGCCCAATGCGCTGTTGCTGGTAAATACCAGTGGGCAGATCGTTTTGTCGAACCAGCAGGCCGAGCACCTGTTTGGCTACAGCGAGGAAGAACTTAAAAATTCATCCGTGGACCGCCTTATACCAGCCCGGTGGGCTGGCAACCATGATCAGCGCCGAAAGCAGTACCAGGAAGAGCCGACTCACCGCACCCTGGGTGAAGGTGGCGAATTGTATGCAGCCACCAAGAGTGGTGTGGAAGTGCCCGTTGAGGTAGGCCTGAGCCCCATGGAAATGGAAGGAGAAAAATTGGTGCTGGCATCCATAGTGGATATTTCGCAGCGAAAAGCCGCTGAAGCCGAACGCCTGGAACTGCTCACCCGCTTTAAGCTGGCCGCCAATGCCACCAACCTGGGCATCTGGGATTTTGACCTGGAAAAAGGTACCCTGCTTTGGAATGATAATATGTACGAGCTGGCGGAGTTGCCCAACACTACCCCGGTGAACTTTGAAATATGGCGCAGCCTGGTACATCCCGATGACGTAGATGCCACCGTGCGCAATTTCCAGCAGGCTGTGGAGCAGGCCGACCCCACTTTCGAAATGGAGTACCGCATGCAGCCTGCCAGCGGAAAGGTGAAGACCCTTCACCAGAAAGCCATCACTTTCTGCAACCCCGATGGCGTGGTGGTGCGTTGCCTGGGCACCAGCCTCGATGTTACTACGGAAAGGCAGGCCGATGCCATCCGCGAAGAGCTGATTACCCGTTTTGAGCTGGCCGCCGAAACCCTGCACCTGGGCATCCTCGATGCCGACCTGCGCACCGGTACCGTTCAGGGCGACACCCAACTGAAGCTGATGTTGGGTATTGAAGCCATCCCGAACCCCGACTGGCGTGTTTGGATCAAACAGGTACACCCCGAAGACCGCGAACGCCTGCAGGACCTGCTGATGCAGGCCCTTCCGCACGGCAAACTGCTGGAAGCCGAATGGCGCCAGGTGCGCACCACCGGCGAAACCCGCCATTTTGAAACCAAGGCCCGTATCATCTGGAAAAACAGCCAGCCCTCGCGCCTCATTGCCGCTACCATTGATATAACCGACCGGGTAAACCAACGCAACGAACTGATTGCGGCCCGTATTACCGCCGAAAAGAGCGAACAGCTGCAGGAACAGTTCCTGGCCAATATGAGTCATGAGATCCGCACCCCGCTCAACGGCGTGGTGGGTATGGCCGACCTGATGGGTGGCACCATGCTCACGCAGCGGCAACGCGAGTACCTGCAGGTGATCCAGAACTCTTCGCAGGGACTGCTCACCATCATCAACGATGTACTGGATATCTCCAAAATAAAGGCGGGCAAGTTCGCAATTGAAAATGCGCCCTTCAACCTGCACCATGTGCTGATATCGGCATTTGAGATGCTGCAACTGCGGGCCAGCCAGAAAAACCTCAACTACCAGTTGCAGGTAGATCCCGATGTTCCGGTGATGGTTAAAGGCGATGCCGGCCGCTTGTCGCAGGTGCTCATCAACCTGCTGGGCAATGCCGTGAAGTTTACCCGTGAAGGCTCCGTGATCCTTACCGTGCATCCCGCTGGTGAGGCCGATGGCAAAAGGCGGTTACTTTTTACCGTTACCGATACGGGTATAGGCATGAGCGCCGAAGCAAGACATGAAGTGTTCAACAGCTTTGCACAGGCCAGCCGCGAAGTAGGAATTGAATTTGGCGGTACAGGTCTTGGCCTGGCCATCAGCAAGCAACTGGTAGAAATGCAGGGTGGTACCATTGAAGTGGAAAGCACCCTGGGGCTGGGCTCCAGCTTCCGCGTGATGATCGCCTACCAGGTAGAGAAAGATGGCTTTGTCGACAAAACCGAAGCAAAAGACTTGGTGCCCATGGACCTTCACAACGGCAAGCGGGTGTTGGTTGCCGAAGACAATGAAGTAAACCGGATGGTGATCAACGAATACCTGCAGAAAGCAGGCTTGCAGGTAACCCTGACCAATGATGGCAAACAGGCTGTTGATACCCTGCTTGCCGATCCCAATTACCACCTGGTAATATTGGACCTGCGGATGCCGGTGATGAATGGATTTGAAGCCGCTACCGCTATCCGCAAGGAACTGGACCTCGACCTGCCCATTATGGCACTGTCGGCAAGCACCCTGCGCAGCGAGAAAGAACACTGCCTGGCGCTGGGTATGAACGCCTATATGGCCAAGCCCTTTAAAGCATCCGAGTTGTACGATAATATCTTCAGGCTGCTGAATGGCAGTGCCCAACAGGGTGGCCACACCGAAAGCACCATTGAAGAGCTTGCCCCGGGGCTTTTTGACCTCAGCGAACTGCAGGCCCTTGGCGAGCCCGACTTTGCCCTACAGATCATCGACACCTTTATGGAAAATGGTAAAAAAACCATTGGTGAGCTGACGCAGGCGCTGGAAGAAGATAAGATCGCCACGGTATTCGAATTGTCGCACCGAATGAAAGGCAGCGCAGGCTCGCTGGGCGCCCTGCCCCTGATGGAGCAACTAAAAGAAATGGAAACCGAAGCCCGCAGCAGCAAACCCGACAGGGGAAGGCTTCAGGCCATGCTGAGTGGCGTGGTAAAAAGTTTCGGTCAGGTATGTGCTGCCCT
>NZ_MTFE01000010.1:2310013-2316995 GCF_001953305.1 Cnuella takakiae | reverse complement strand
CGGCCCTTTTTGCGATATGGACTTTATTTCCATGATAACTCAGGATAGTGCTACCTCCCTGGTTAATAATGCTTCGGAATTACCGGGTTCAAACAAAAGCAGGGTCGTTCAAATACAACCTACTGAAACAATGCTTAAACAGTTGGCTTCTTTCTGACCAAGGTTCCCCAACTTTGTTTGCCTATGGATAACAATTTCGACATCCCCCTTACCTACCGCAATAAAGAACTGGTGATACCCGCTTCCTTGGTGATGCAGGGTTATACCTACCGCATTGAAGCGGAACTGGAGGGTACCCTTTTTTACTTTGAACGCGACGACTCGGGCGATTTCAGGGCCATTCTGCCACCTGACCTTCCGCAGCAGCAAAAGCTACCGGAAACGGGCATGATCCAGGCGGTAACCGAAGCATTGAACCAATTGCTGGCATAGCGCATTACCCTATTTTCATTCGCTTCCGGGTTGTTCGGCAGGTACCATTATACCGCTACCGGTTCCACCTTTGGCGGTATCAGTTTATACACCACTGGTGTAACAATCCTGGAAAGTAAAGTGGATGAAATCAACCCGCCAATCAGTACCAGCGCGAGTGGCGAAATGAGCGGGTTGCTGCTGATGGCGATGGGCAGCAAACCACCAATAGCGGTAAGGCTGGTGAGCACGATGGGCAGGAAACGGAGTTCGCCCGCTTCACGGATGGCGGTGTCCAGGTCCTTGCCTTCGGCGCGCAACTGGTTGGTGAAGTCCACCAGCAGGATGGAATTTTTAACCTCCACTCCTGCCAGCCCGATAAAGCCGATGATGGCAACAAAGGACATGGGGTTGCCGGTAAGCCACAACATGGTAACGCCACCAATCACACCCAATGGAATTACCGACAACACGATCAGCGTGCTCTTAAACGTCTTGAATTCCAAAATCAGCACCATCAGGAAGAGGAATACCGTTGCCAGCACCACCGTCATAAAGCCGCCGCCAAACGCTTCCTTCTCGCTTTCTACTTCACCGGCCAACTCCAACTCATAACCTTCCGGCAGGCGCAGGTATTTGGCTTTTTCCAAAAATGCCTTGGTGATGCTTTCTGCCAGCACGCCCTTGTCGGTAAAGGCACTTACTACCACAAACCTTTTCTTGTCGAGGTGCTTGATGGTGGTGGGCGAAGACTCAAACCGGATATCGGCTACCTGGTTGAGCGGCACGGGAGTACCTACGGCATTATTGACATAGATATCGTTGAAACTGGCCAGGGTAGCCACTTGTTTTTTGGGCGTGTTCACCACGATGTCGAAATCATCACCGTCCTCGTTGGTGAACTTACCGGTGCCTACACCAGCCACGGCCAGCCTTACCGTGCGGTCAATATCCGCGGTTTGGATGCCCAGCATCCGCGACTTGTCGGTGTTGATAGCCAACTTCATGTCCGACTTCATCACGCTCACATCATTGTTTACATATATGGCGCCGGGTACCGACCGCAACAGGGCTTCGGTGCGGGCTGCCAGCACACGCAAAGTATCAAGGTTTTCCCCTTTGATGCGGATGGCTACCGGCGCATCAATGGGCGGGCCCTGTTCAAAATCCTTTACTTCGATCTTGGCACCTGCAATACCGGTAAACTGTTCCCGCAGGCGCTCGATCAGCTTTTTCTTTTCCGTAGGTTTTACATCTTTATCCAACTGCACAAATACCTGGGCAAAATCCTGCTGTTCGTTTTTCTGTATTTCGTTGTAGTAAATCTGCGGGTTGCCCTTGCCTACGTTGGTGGTAAAATGGGCTACCTGTGGCACATCTTTCAGTACTGCTTCTACCCTCCTGGCCATGGCATCGGTGGATTCCAGATTGCTTTGCAAAGGCATGTTGATGTTGACCAGGAACTGTGGCTTTTCGGAGGTGGGAAAAAGCCGGAAGCCAATCACCTGGAACACAGCCAGCGAGGCAACAAACAAGAGCGCTGCGCCAATAAGCGTAAGCACCGGTCTTTGCAGGGCCTTGTCCAGCCACAGCGCATAGCTGCCATGAATAATCTTCTTCAGGCCACGGAGGAAGATATTGCCTTCGGGGTTATGGGTTGTCTTGAGCACCTTGCTGGCCAGGAAGGGCACAATGGTCAGCGATACCAGCATGGAAGCAAATACCGAAGTGATCACTGCCAAGGGTAAGCCCCTGATAAACTCACCGGAGGCTTCGGGCATGAACACAATGGGTAGGAAGGCAATGATCAGGGTAGCCGTTGTACCCAGCACGGCTATGGTAATCTGCTTGGTGGCTTCCACCACGGCTATCTTTCGGGCAACCCCTTCCCGCAGCCAGCGTTCGATGTTTTCAATCACCACGATACTATCGTCTACCAAAAGGCCAAGGGCCACCACCAAGCCAACGATGCTTAACTGGTTGAGCGAAAAACCCATGCTGTTGAGCATGATAATGCCCAAACCCAATGAAAGCGGTATGGCCAGCATCACCACCAGGGCGGCACGCCAGCCCAGCGGAATGAGGGTAAACAGTACCAGTCCTATGGCAATCAGGAAATCGATGCCCAGACCGCCCAACCGGCGGCTTACATTATCGGCCTGGTCGAAGTGGTTGACCATGGCAATGTTGGCAGGCAACTTTTTGGAAAAAGCAGTAAGGATGGGCAGGTAAGCCTTCTGGGTGGCACTTATGTTTTGCCCCGACTTTTGCGCCGCTGTAACCAGTACCGCACGGTGGCCGTTGAGGCGGGTAATATGTTTTACCTCTTCGTGGTTGAGTGCCACATCGGCCACATCTTTCAGGTACACCACGCTGCCGTCGGCATTGTACACAATGGTACTGGCAATTTCATCGAGGCTTTTAAAATTGCCACTGGTTTTAATGTTGAAGGTTTTATTGCCCGCACGGATGCTGCCCCCGGGAATATTGGCGCCTTCGCTTTGGATGGCCCCGATTACCTGGCTGAGAGGTATGCGCAGTTGGGCCAGTTTGTCCAGCTGCAAATCAATGCGCACAATGGGTTCCGGTGTGCCCCAGTATTCCACTTTCTTAAGGCTCTTTACCTGTTCCAGTTCTTCCTTGAGTTCCTCGGCATAATGCTTCATCCGGGCATCGGAAGCATTCTCCGAAACAAGGGCTACCTGCAAAACGTTTACATCGGTAGGCGTTACCTTTTTCACTTCCAGTTTATACAGGTCCTGCGGCAATTCGCTGCGCAGTGCGTTCACTTCCCGCACCAGTTCCTGGTACTTGTCGTCTACATTGCTGGTGTACTGGCATTTTACTTCCAGCACGGCCACGCCGTCATCGATGCGGGTAGTGATGGTCTTGATATCCTCTAGCTCACTTATTTTCTTTTCAATGGGTTTTACCACCAGTTCTTCCATGTCCTTCGGACTGGTGCCGGGGTAAATAACAATAATGGGAAACTGGGGCGGGTTGATTTCCGGGTCTTCGGCCCGGGGCATGGATAAAAGGGTGGCTACGCTCACCACCACGATCATCAGGAATACCACCAGCGTAAACTGGTAGTTGCGTACAAAAAATGAGGTAAATCGCATAAAAGGCAGTTGGGTGGTGAATGATTAGCGGATCACTTTGATGCGGGAGCCATCGGTGAGGTAAGGACTGCCCGAGGTAACAATGTAGCGGTGCCCTTCCAGCCCTGCATTGACAAACACCCGGTCGGGTTCAATGGCGGCGATCTGCACGCCTACCCTTTGCACGGTTTTGCCATCGTTGCTTACAAACACAAAGCCCTCTTTTCCTTCTGCTTCCAGCAAAGACTCGTAAGGAATGGGCACCAGTTCCTGTGTACCCGAAGTAAGAATTACGGCTTTGCCAAAGATGCCCGCGCCGGGTTGTACGCCTTTGAAATCAGGCTGGAGTTCTACTTCAAAAGAACCATTAATGGGATTTGCCGCTAGTGCCTTTTGGGTAACGATTGCTGTGAAGGTCTTGCCGGGAAAAGCATCAAACTGCACGGTGGCTTTATCGCCTTTGTTCACCAGGGCCCATTGTTTATCGGTAAGTCCCACTTTCAATACCCAGCGGCTGGCGCCAGATACTGCATTCATTGCAATCACCTGGGTGCCGGCCGAAACCTGTTCGCCTGCATGCCCCAATTGTTTTACCACAAAGCCATCGGACGGTGCATAGATATTGGCATACTGGCGGTTGAAAGCTACCTGGCGGTATTGCTGTTGGGCAAGGTCCAATCCTGTTTGTGCATTTTGCAATTGCTCCAGTGTAGCCACGCTATCCTGGTACAGGTTGTGGGCACGCTGGTAATCGCGGCGGGCTTTTTCTACCGATAGTGCTACCTGTTGTACTTGTGCCGAAATTTCGGTGGGCTTGAGTGTGGCCAGCAGTTGGCCCTTGCGCACCATCTGCCCTTCGGTTACCAGCACACTTTCGATGATGCCTCCGATCTTAAATCCTAATCCTGCAGTTTCTTCCGTACTCAGCAGGCCCGATGCTGCCACTTGTGCCTGCCGGGTGTCGGAGGAAAGCGGAAACAGTTTTACCGGTATGGATTCATCTTTTACTACCGCTGTTTGCGTGGTCGCCTTTCCGCCGCATGATTGAAGGACGATGAGGATAAAAGCAGCAAAAATTATTGGTTTCATGGTTGTTTATTTGAAGTTGTAGGAAGCAGTTTGACGTTCGAAATCGGCTAGGGCGGCCAGTACCTTGTAGTGTTGGATGTTGGTTTGCAGTTGCGCGTTGGTGAGGCTGGTGCGGGCGTCGAGGAACTCGATAAAACTGTTGATGCCTTCGCGGTAACCTTTATCAACCAGGCGGAAATATTGCTGGGAAGCCTGTAGTTGTTTCTGTGATGCCAGGTAGCTGTTGTAGGCCGATACAGCATTGTTTCGGCTAACCATGGCTGATAGTTCAAGCTGCTGCTCGGTATTCTTTTTTTGTAAACCGATTGCCTTGCCTTCAAGCCCGCTTTGCTCGATGCGGATCTGGTTGCGCTGCCCTGTAAAAATGGGTACCTTTACCTGGACGCCAGCCAGGTAAAAGAGGGACTTGTTATTGACTTTAAAATCGAAACCCTGTGAAGCGAGATCAACAAATCCGTTGAGCCTTGGCGTGCGGTAAGAGCGGTTCATCCGGTCTACCAGGGTATTGATGCCGGCTGCCAGTTTTAGGCTTTGCAGTTCTTCCCGCCCTTTTACATCGCTCTCAAGAAGCGCAGGCATAACCAAATCCGTTTCTTCTTGTAAGATGTCTACATGATCAGTCAGTGGTTTGTTAAGCAGGAAATTGAAATAAGCCTGGGCGTTCTGCACGTTGTTGCTGGCTTGCTGCAACTGGCTTTCCACCTGCTGTACTTCGCTTTCGCTGCGCGAAATGTAGGCCGGCAGATTCTTGCCATTGCGTTGCAGGGCCTGGTTTACCCGCAGGTTCTCCTGCACCACTTCCATGGCATTCTGGTAAATAACTACCGCTTTCGACGCCTGCAACAGGCTGTAGTAAGCCACCTTGATTTCCTTCACCAGTTCCCGCCGGTAAGCATCTATTTCGTACTGGGCCAGTTGTGTTTGCTGTTGCCTGATGGCGCGGTTAAACCGAAGATCGGGGTTGATGATGGGCAGGGTTGTTTTTACCCGTACATCATAAAAGTTGTTGGGCAGAAATTGCTCGGACACATTGCTGATCTGCGGGAACTTGTGGCTGTTGGTGAGTTGGTTGAGTGTTTGGTACACGGGGTTGAGCAGGTCGCCTACAGGGATGTCGATGCTACGCCCGCCTTGTGCCAAAGTGTACTGTCCTTCCAGCCAGGTAGTTGGAAGGAACAGGCTTTTGGCCGATCGAAGGGCAAGGAGGCTCTGGTCCAGGGCAATCCTTTTTTCCTGGAGCACCAGGTTGTTGGTCAGGCCTTCCTGGATATAGGTATCCGGAACAGTTTGGGCATGGACCTGCCGGGGCGTGCAGAGCAGGCCAACTGCTGTAAGCAGCAGCAATAAATGTCTCATATTGAAGGGTTTATTTATCGATGTTCAACATCTGAACACTGTTCACTATTGAGGCAAAAAAAATCAGAGTTTTTCCAGCATATCAACAAAGTTCTGGAAACCGCCATTCAGCAGCGCTGTGTGTTCGATGTGTTCGTCATGGTAGGCCTGGCAGCGTTCGCGACAGTACAGTGCACACATGCCATGCAAGGAAGCCCAAATCGTAAAAGAAAGAAAATTGACATCACGCCCCTGGAACCTGCCAGTGGCCATACATTCACTGATTACCTGTTTCAGATAGCCCAGCGTACGGTCACCCATCACCCACTCATCGTTCTTTTCCATTTTCATGGGCGCTTGCATGATGAACATAAGGTCGTAAAAATCCTTGTTGTTCTTGGCAAACTCCATATATACCCGGCCCATTGCTTTCAGGCGCTCAAAGGGGTCGGAAACAAACTGGAGTGGCTGCATCTGCTCCAGCATCCGGCTAAACCCTTCTTCATGGAGTGCATGAAAAATATCATCCTTCTCCTTAAAATATAGATAAATGGTACCCGGACTGTATTCGATGCGTTCGGCAATATTGCGGATACTGGTCTGTTCATATCCCTTCTCCAGGAAAATACTCCTTGCCGCATCCAAAATGAGGCTGCGCATATTTTCTTTATCCTTTTGTTTGCGGGACGCTATCGACATATTGTTGGAACAAACTTAATGAACGGTGTTCAGTAAAACAAGCCGGACTGAAATATTTTTAGATAAATGGCAGTAAATAGTTACAGCCGGTCATTTAGTGAAGTGCAATGATAAAGCTAATTCAGCTTTGCCTTATAAGGAGTGCCTCTTCTTTGCGACTTTGATCTTTTTCAGCTTTGCGTGCAAATCACAAAAAGCCACTGAATACTTAAAGGCTTTATGCGGATTGGATGAAACTAGAACTTCAACTACCGTTCTTAGGAATAACAGGGCGGCATTCAGGTCTTCCATCTCTTTGAGAGCTGGAAGATCTAGGTAACAAAAAAGCCCCTGATTACTCAAGGGCC
>NZ_MTFE01000010.1:2300589-2309982 GCF_001953305.1 Cnuella takakiae | reverse complement strand
CGACCTCCGCCGTGACAGGGCGGCATTCTAACCAACTGAACTACCAATCCAATATTTTCAAGAACTAATTAACTACTAAACTTGCCGGACTCAAACTCATCCTCAACTTCGTTATGGATGACTGGGCGAAATGCTAACCAACTGAACTGCCAATCCATTTCGTTGTTGGGGTGGCAAAGATAAGGAGCTTTGGTGCACACAAAAAAATTTAGACCCTAAAAAATTTTACTCCCCTATGCAAATGCATAGTGCGGCGATGCGGGATGTGCGTAACTGGCCCACACCCTATTATGGCATCCTGCTATCTTTGCCCACACAACCCCTTGTACATGATCAAAATAGGCGTTTTTGGCACCGGCCACCTGGGCAAGTTTCATTTGAACAACTGGAAGGAAATAGCAGGTGTGGATTTAATCGGCTTTTACGACCCCAACGATGAAACCGCCAATGCCGTAGCCAGTGAATATGGCATCAGGAGATTTGAAAGTGAAGACGAATTGATTGAAGCCGCTGATGCTATTGACGTGGTAACGCCTACCAACCTGCATTTTGCAGTATGCGAAAGAGCGGTGCGCAAAGGCAAACATGTATTTGTAGAAAAGCCCCTGGCCAATACCATGCAGGAGGCCGAAACCCTGGTGAAGCTGGTACAGGAAAGCAAGGTAAAGATGCAGGTAGGGCATGTGGAACGGTTTAACCCTGCGTTCCTGGCTGCAAAAGACCTGCACCTGAACCCGATGTTCATTGAAGTACACCGCCTGGCACAGTTCAATCCCAGGGGCACCGAGGTAAGTGTAATACTCGACCTGATGATCCACGACATTGACGCCATTCTTTCGATTGTAAAAAGTGAAGTGCGCACGGTTTCCGCTTCGGGGGTTGCAGTACTTACCGATACCCCTGATATCGCCAACGTACGCATTGAATTTCATAATGGCTGCGTGGCCAATCTTACCTCCAGCCGCATTTCAATGAAGAAGATGCGCAAAATGCGCCTCTTCCAAAAAGACGCTTATATCGGTATCGACTTTTTGGATAAAAAGACAGAGATCATCAAGCTGAAAGAAGCAAGTGATACCGGCACTTTTGATTTTGATATTGAAACAAAACAGGGTGTGAAGACCATTGCCATGGCAGCACCTGCCGTTCCACAGGTAAATGCAATGCGATTGGAGCTGGAATCTTTTGTTCAGGCTATTCAGAACGACACCGTTCCGGTGGTAAATGAAATAGACGGATACCGCGCCATGGAAGTAGCGCACCAGATTTTGCAAAAGATCAATAAAGCCTAATGCAGGCTGCTGAAGATTTGGCATCCGGCAGCATCACCATGCCGCCGGATGCATTTTTTCCAACACTGCGAAACAATCGGCTGCTTGCCAAACGCATGGCCGACATCACCATAGCCTTAATTGCATTGCCCTTTGTTTTTCCCCTGATGTCGGCAATTGCCCTTGCCGTAAGGCTTTCTTCCAAAGGACCAGTATTGCTGCAACAGGAAAGAATTGGCAGGCATGGCAGGCCGTTTATTCTCCTTAAATTCCGCACAATGGTATGGCCAGCAGAAACGGGGCAGCCATTGCTGGCAACACCTAACGATCCACGTATTACGCCAGTTGGGCATATCCTCAGGCGCTGGCACCTTGATGAATTACCCCAACTTTGGCTGGTATTAAAAGGCGAGATGAGTGTAGTGGGCCCACGACTCGAGCGGGCCTATTTCCTGCAACAAATAGTTGAACAAATTCCGCAGTATACCCTATTGTTTACCCTAAGGCCCGGACTTGTTTCTCTGGGTCGGGTGCGACAGGGTTATGCCCACAACATGTTTCAATTGCTTTTCGGTGCCCGCCGCGATCTGGAATACCTGAAGCAAATTGGATTGTTGCAGGATGTAAAAATCATTTTGGCAGCAGCCAGATGTATCCTCAAAGGGCATTTGCACAGCAATTATTAACTTCAAGAGCGCAAATTTTAAGCTCCGCTCCTACCCTGTGTATTCAATCCAGTTTTTACAACGATGGCAAATCCATCCCGGTAAATGGGACCGATGCAACCTGCTTGCAGGTAACGGCCATGTGTATGCGCAAACAGCTTTCCTGGATGCCTTATGCCCCGGCTGGTGTGCACTTGTATTAAACGACTACGATGTCATCATGCCGCTTCCACAGCGCACAAAATGGGGCATCCGGTATTGCTACCAGCCTTTTCTAACGCCCATGTTGGGGGTGGTTGGAAATGGGTTACATGAAGATCTTATAGCAGCTTTCCTTGCAGCCATCCCAAAGCGGTACCGTTTATGGGACCTGAGTTTTAACCCGGGCCACCCTTTGCCAAAAGGATACCGTCACCAGATTCCCCGAAGCAATTATGTACTTAGCTTAAACAAGCCCTATGATGTACTGGCCAAAGCTTTTCACCGGAATATTCACCAGGCATTAGCTAAGGCAAACAAGCACCAATTGATTGTAAAAAGAAAAGTTCCGCTACAAGATGTCATTGCCACCAGCGCTGTGCAATATCCAAAGGTGATGAAGGTCGAAGCCGGGGCATTTGAAAGGGTGCAGGCTTTTGCCGCTGCGGCGCCTGAACAGGTGCGCACTTATGGTGTTTACCACCCCGATGGACGACTGCTTGCTTCCTGTGCCTTCTTGGAATTTCGAAAAAGGGCTTACTACTGGCTGGTGGGCAACAAGCCTGAAGGCCGCAGCATGGGCGCATCCGCTTTTTTACTCCATGCATTTATTTCCGATTATGCAGCCACTGATACAGTACTCGACTTCGAAGGTTCCGACCAGCCGGGTGTGGCAGCTTTCTACCGCAAGTTTGGGGCACAACACGAACCTTATCTTACCCTTTACAATAACAGGCTCTCCTGGCCATTATGCAGGTTAAAAAAAATGCCGGTAAACTACCGGCACCTGTATCATCTTTCCAAATTGTGAGTATCAATTGTCTTGCGATTGCATTTCCAGCTTCAGGATGCTCTCTGCAATCAGCAGGTCCACCGGACGGGTGATTTTGATATTGGTTTCATCGCCGGGCACCAGCGATACTTTCAAACCAAAAGCTTCCACTACGGTAGCTTCATCAGTGAACCGTTCTTTATAATCAATTTCAAAGGCGGGCAGCAAGATGCGGCTGTGGAAGGTTTGCGGTGTTTGCACCAGCACCACACGACTGCGGTCCATCACCTCATTGGTATTTTCTTCTTCATTCAGCTGGCGCACACTGTCGCGCACCCGGATGGCAGGCACCGCACTACCAGTTTCCAACGCATTCTCGTAACAACGGTGTATCAGGTCAATGGTCACCAGGCAACGCACGGCATCGTGCACAAAAACCACCGCGTCTTTACCCACCAGGCGCAGGCCATTTTGCACAGAGTGGAAACGGGTTTCGCCACCTGCGGTAATTTGTACCCGGTTGTCGTCGAAATATGCGTCGATGATCTCACGGCCCATGTCGATATACTCTTCGGGCAGCACCAGCACAATACGCAGGTCGTCGAAGGCATTGAGGAAAGTGCGGATGGTATAATACAATACAGGTTTGTCATGCAACATCAAAAACTGCTTGGGAATAGCGCTTCCCATCCGGGTGCCGGTACCACCGGCAACAATCACTGCATATTTCTGCATAAAACTTGTTTGAATAAGGGCCCCATGATTAGCTTTAACCACCAGATCTGGAACCATGCAAATTAGGAAGAAAATCTATTGGAGCCTTTGTGTTTTGCTGCTTGCTGCCTGCAGGCAGTCGCCGCCGCCGTCAAGGCCCAACCCGGTACTGCAATTACGCGAAATGGGCCAACTGGCCACCACCGAATACGAACTGAGCAAAGTAGTGCGGGCCCGCGATGAAGCTACCTGGTACAAGATAGGCGAACGCCGGATGCTGGTGAGCTGCAGGGCCAGGATTAAAGCCGGCATCGACCTTTCACAAATCCGCGATATCGATATCCAGGCCCAGGGCGATAAGATCAGCATTAAGCTTCCTGCGCCACAAATTTTAACCTTCAGCATTCCCCCGGAAAATATCAGGGTTGTTTACAGCGATGTAGGCCTTTTCCGCACACCTTTCAGCCAGGCAGAAACCAATGCCATCATGCAACAAGCCGAAAAGCAAATACGCAGGCAGGCTGATAGCCTCAACATGCTCCAAAAAGCACAGGAAGGTGCCGCTGTGTTTGTACGGAACTTTTTTGAGCAGGCAGGATACAAGGAAGTAACAATTACTTACCGCTACCAGGAAAATGCATCTTGAAGACAGCGCACTTCGGTTAAGCAATGAGTAAATACAGAAACAAAAGACAAGTAAAAGCAACAGCAGCACCAAACCATGACCAGATCGCTCCGGAATATTATATTGATCCTATTAGCCATCATAACAGCCTTCTGGCTGTTGCGGCGTACCGATGTTTTACCTAAATGGAAGAATCCCTTTGCAGCCCAACCCATCACCATCGACAATACACCGTTGCTTGTAAAAAATGTGCGTTCAATTGCGCAGTTGATGACCATCGAATACCACGATGTAGTAGTAGTAGACAGTTCCAACAACAGAACTAAATTATTGCCTTTACCTCCCTTTGTGTTTCCAATCAAACAATCATTAGTATTGGTGGTAAAAGGAAGGCTTATTGCCGGTCTTGATTTATCCCGGCTGGACAGCAGCAATTTTAGCGGCAACAGGGATTCGCTGCATATTACGATGCCTAAAGCAAGGGTGCTTGAAGTAATTGTTAATCCAACAGATGTTGAAACCTTTTCGGAGGAAGGAGCCTGGAACCAACAGGCGGTGACTGCATTGAAAGCAAAAGCGCAGTACCGCATTACCAAGAATGCATTGAACCAGGGTGTACTTCGGCGCTCAGATGAAAAGGCAAGAAACCTGGTAGCGCAGTTGAT
Source organism: Cnuella takakiae (assembly GCF_001953305.1). Taxonomy (GTDB): domain Bacteria; phylum Bacteroidota; class Bacteroidia; order Chitinophagales; family Chitinophagaceae; genus Flavisolibacter; species Flavisolibacter takakiae. Next base: position 2,305,072 of record NZ_MTFE01000010.1, on the reverse strand, counting down.
GGTAAATGCAGGGTATAAAAAAGTGGTGGTAACAACAAAGTAGTTTTCACGCAAAGACGCGAAGGCGCAAAGAGAAACAAGAATGCAAAATCAATATTGAAGAATTTAAAAGCTTCAATTAGTATGATGCATGATGTAGAAACCCTTTGCGCCTTCGCGTTTTTGCGTGCAACCTTATTTTCGTTTGTTGCGTAATGCCAAATAGTAAAGGGGAATGCCGATGAGTACAATGATCAATCCGGGCCAGGTAAACTTAGGCTTATAGATAATGAGCAAGGTACAGAAGGTAAGTCCCATCAAAATATACAGTGCAGGCAGGAAAGGATAACCAACAGCTTTGTAAGGACGCTCGGCATGGGGCCTGGTACGCCGCAGTTTGAAGATGCCTGCAATGGTGAGCATGTAAAAGATCACCACCACAAAGGAAACCATATCCAGCAGGTCGCCATAACGGCCGCTGAGGCAAAGGATGGAAGCCACCACGCATTGTGCCCACAAAGCCCATTCGGGTACGGCATTCTTATTCAGGGTGCCTGCCTTTTTAAAAAACAAACCATCCTTGGCCATGGAATAGTACACCCGGGCACCTGCCAGAATTAAACCATTGTTGCATCCAAATGTGGAGATCATGATCATCACGGCAATCACATAAGTGCCGATATTACCAAAGATGGCGTTGGCCGCAGCTACTGCTACCCTATCGGATGGTGCACCGGCAATGCCAGCCAATGGCAGAACCGAAACGTACATGATGTTTGCCAGCACATAAATTACGGTTACTATCAGGGTTCCCAGGAATAAGCTAAGGCCGATATTGCGTTGCGGGTTCTTGATCTCGCCTGCAATAAAGGTCACGTTGTTCCATGCATCGGAAGAAAAGATAGAGCCCACCATAGAAGCGGCGATTGCACCCAGTGCAGCCACACCTAATACGGGTGTGAGGCTGCCGTCTGTTGTCATGCGCTTCATGTTCCAGGCAGCGCTCCAGTTGGCATTCCAGGTATCGCTGTTGGCAGCCAGCAGGAAGCCAAATGCAATCAGGCCAAAAAGGGAAACGAGTTTGGTGACGGTAAAGGTTGTTTGGATCAGTTTACCTTCTTTTACCCCCCTGGTATTGATCCAGGTAAGAAATGCGATCAACACAATGGAGACCAATTGTGCAGGATATATTTTCAGCCAGCCGAGGTCCAGTAAGACATTGGCATCATTCATTTCCAGTGCCGGCACGAAGTAAGCCGTAAACTTGGAAAAGGCAACACCAACCGCGGCGATAGTACCTGTTTGTATGACAGCAAAAAAACTCCAGCCATACAAGAAGCCAATCAATGGATTGTAAGCTTCTTTCAGGTAAACATACTGTCCACCGGCTTTTGGAAACATGGCGCTTAGTTCGCCGTAACTCAGCGCGGCCGTGAGGGTCATAAAACCGGTGAGCAACCACACCGCAATGAGCCATCCTGCGCTGCCCACATTGCGGGTAATATCGGCACTAACAATAAAAATACCGGAGCCAATCATTGAACCGGCAACGATCATGGTGGCATCAAGCAAGCCAAGTGATCGTTTAAACCCTTGTTCTGTTGCTGGTTGGGCGGATACGGCAGTCGTTTCGGACATAGCGGAACAATTTGGGGGAAGATAAGAAGGTTTAGAAGTTTAGCATTGAGGAGTTCAGATGTTTAAGGCAGGATGGAACCGATAAAAAATAAATGGCAGCAAAAATGTTGATTGCAACACTCTTAGACAGCAAGGCACAAAAAAAGGCACTGCTGCTGCAGTGCCTTTTTTCAGGAAAATCTTCTATACAGATTGCCTTTATTTCTTTTTCACATAACCATCGTTCAGACCTTTGATCACATCAGCCGTGATATTGTAAGCCGTATCGCGGTAATAAAACAAACCTGGTTCGTAAGCAAAGATGTAAGAGTAACCTTTCTTGTTATTATAATCTTTCAGGAAGTCTTCGATCTTGGTTTTTACATCCCGCATTTTACGCATGTAAAAATCCTGATATTCCTGGTCAAGCGATGCTTTGCGGCTTTGCATGTTTTGCTGAAGTTGCATCATATCGCGGGTAGCCATTTCCGACTGCACCTGGCTCATGGTAGCTGCCTGACCCTGGTACATATTGGCTTTCTCGCGGTAGCTTTTATCCAGGCGGGCCAGCTCGCTATTGATGGATTCTTCTTTGCGTGCCAGTTCGCTTTTCACGTCTTTAACCATCGAAAAAGAAGCTTCCAACGAATCCATTTCGAAATAGGCAATTTTAAACTCTTTGTTTTCCGGAGTTTTTGTTGCCGCAGCTTTGGGGCTTTCGCTTTTTGCAGGGGCAAAATGCAGGTAAAACAACACACCCACCAATACCAGCAACACAATGTTGAAAAGGAGCAGTCCGCGATTCATTTCAAGAATTTGTGCAAAGAAAAGGGCAAAACCCATAACATACCGCAGAGCCTGCTCCTTTTATGAAACATTTACAGCGGTACGCCTTTTGAATAAAGGGTAAGAAAAACATAGTTATGGGAATTATCTCCTGGATACTCCTTGGCCTGGTAGCGGGTGCTATCGCCAAGGCTTTGCGCCCCGGCCGCGACCCGCAGGGCTGTATTGTTACCATGATCATTGGTGTGGTAGGTGCCGTAATTGGTGGTTATATCGCCCGCTTTTTAGGCTGGGACGGCGTAGATGGATTCAACCTGTATAGTATCCTCATAGCTACGGCGGGCGCCGTGCTTGCCTTGTTTATCTGGGCTGCGGTAACCGGCAATAGAAACAGAGGCGTTTAGCAGCTTTGTATTTTACAGTTTGGCATTAAAACTTGTCTTGCATCCAATTAGAAGAGCAAATCGGTAAACGTTTTTACCAGGCTTTAAGCAACAGGCCATTGCCAACAGGCTGAAAATAAGAATCCCCTCCACAAGGAGGGGATCTAACTTTTTTCGGCGTGGACGGCTAATGTCTTTTCATCGATACGGACGCCTTTTGTTTTTCGAAGGGTTGGATAAGGTTTTCTGGACTTGGAACTTCGGCTCTCTTTAGGTATTGAATATAGAAGTTGACTGATACTGGATTCCCGATCTTTCTATTGGATATTGAAATCTTTTTGGTTTTAAGGTATTGGTTATTGGTTTATCAGGATCTTGGAATGATTGACCATTGATCAATCAACTTCTGATGCAAACTTAGTCCTACTTAACCATTCAGACAATTGACAAAATGCCCTATTTTTTAGTAGGAAAAAACACTTATCCTTAGTTACACATTGATCTACAAACGATAACTTACTTACCCAAAGCCACCTGCTCACTATTGGGTGTAAGTACTATTGAACTACCTGTTTTTTGCGCTGCCTTACCTGGGGCAACAGATTCTGGTGAAGCAAACCGGAAAACAACAGAGAACTCTGCACGGAGGTAACTAAGGTGATGAAGCAGGGTTCTAACAAACAAAAACATACCCCCCATTTCCATAATTTCCTGGACCGTAATGGTGGTATTCAGAAAATAAATCCATTGTTGCTCTGTCAAAAACTGTTCACCCTCTATTTCAATGATCTCAACACCTAATGCACCAAAAACATAAATGAAGCCTGAGATCAGCATGCCTCTCTTTAGACGACTGGGTAGATGAAGAAGCCAAGGTAAAAAGAAAATAAAAGCAGCTAATGATAACAGGGCATATGGGAACATCCAATTTGCTGCAAAAGAACTCCTGCCAGAAAAAACGTGAGCAAATAAAGCACCCAAAGTCTCGTGAATTCGGGTAGATTCATCAATACCCAAAAACAACATAATACCACTAAGAACAAACCAATGCTTCTTTAAATTATTAGGCTGCAATTTGCCAATTACGAATAACAAGAAAGCAGCACCAACTATCAGGAGGGAAGAAACTAGAGTGGGCAGGTTGGCTTCATATTCAAGACTAAAATAGCGGACAAAAGCATCTGGATACTGACTTGGAGCATAATACAGTTTTAGATACAAACAAAATAAGTGCGCAGTCCAAAGAAAACTTAAAATCAGGAACAAGACTTTTACCCACTTTCTTGTTTGCAACTCCAACTTTTGTTCTTGTTTACTTAAATCTTTGATGAAATGATTTTGTTCCATAAGGGGTGTTCTTTACAAATAACAAACTATAGAAGCCTTGTTCTCAAAAATACAATATGCTAAAACTTTATTTCACGAATCTGCAACTTCTGATTAAGTGCTCTTTGATTTGCTTGCAGTACGAAAAACAAACATATAGTCTCGAAATCAAGCAGGCAAACTACTTAAGAATATGCAGGAACAATAAAACTTTCAAGAAACTACTTGATTGAGGAGGAAACAGGTTGCAACAACTTGTTGGTGAGCCTATATTTTTGAGGTGTTTTCCAACGTATGATTTACTTATTTACTATTCCTGAACCATACACCACCCCGAGGAAAATCACATACAATTTATTGGTCAGCTTAAAATAGGAATAGCTATAAGAGTT
>NZ_MTFE01000010.1:2218043-2300047 GCF_001953305.1 Cnuella takakiae | reverse complement strand
TTGTTTCCAAGACAACTCCAAACTTCTTACCAATTAGAAACCTATTTTAAGACACGTTCTAGACTCTTTGATAAAAAAGAACCCCGCCAACCGGCGGGGTTCTTTTTACTAATCATTATAAACTCTTGCAAATCTGTGGTTATTCTTCTTCGTCGAAAGTCATCACCTCGCGGGTAGTTTGCAACAGTTCGTATTCTTCTTTCGAACCTACGATCACGTTGTCGAACTCGCGCAGACCCGTACCTGCAGGGATTGGGTGACCGGTGATCACGTTCTCCTTCAGACCCAGCATTTCGTCGGCTTTACCCATGATGGCTGCCGAAGACAGCACCTTGGTAGTTTCCTGGAACGACGCAGCCGAAATCCAGCTTTGGGTACCCAGTGAAGCCTTGGTGATACCCAGCAGTGTGGGCGACGAAGTGGCAGGTTGTGCATCGCGGTACTCTACCAGGCGCTTATCGCCACGGCGGAGGATCGAGTTCTCTTCACGCAGCTCACGCAACGTTACAATCTGGCCGGCACGGAGTTTGGTCGAATCACCAGGCTCGGTTACCACCTTCTTGTCGTAGATATAATCGTTCTCCTCAAGGAACTCAAACTTGTCGGTCAGGTCTTCTTCCAGGAAGCGGGTATCGCCGGGATCCTGGATCGAAACCTTACGCATCATCTGGCGTACGATCACTTCAATGTGCTTGTCGTTGATCTTTACACCCTGCAAGCGATAAACTTCCTGGATCTCGTTCACTACGTACTGCTGTACGGCGAAGGGACCTTGAATAGAAAGGATATCCTGCGGAGAAGTCTGGCCGTCGGAAAGCGCGTTACCAGCTTTTACAAAGTCACCATCCTGCGCCAGGATCTGGCGGGTCAGGGGCACCAGGTATTTCTTGGTAACACCATCTTTCGCTTCGATGATGATCTCACGGTTACCGCGTTTTACAGCACCCATGGTTACCACACCGTCGATCTCAGATACGATGGCAGGGTTGGAAGGGTTACGTGCTTCAAACAGTTCGGTTACACGGGGCAGACCACCGGTAATATCACGAAGCTTACCCAGTACACGGGGGATCTTCACGATAACGGTACCAGCTTTCACCTGCTCGTTTTCGTCCACAACAATGTGCGAACCGGTAGGCAGGTTATAGCTCTTGCGATCCTTACCTTCTACGATGATAGAAGGAATCTTTGTTTTATCACGGGTTTCGATAACCACTTTCTCGCGGTGGCCGGTCTGTTCGTCCGACTCTTCCCGGAAGGTTACGCCATCGATAACGTTTTCGTATTTCAGTTCACCATCGATCTCGGCGATGATCACGTTGTTGAACGGATCCCAGGTACAGATCACCTGGCCCTTCTGTACAGTCTGGCCATCTTTAACGGCAAGTGTAGCACCGTAGGGGATGTTCATTACGTTCAGCAAACGGTCGTTCTTCACGTCCATGTTGCGGATCTCACCTGTACGGCCGATTACCACCTGTACCTTGTCGCCTTCGTTGTTGAGGACAGTTACGGTACGCAGGCCATCGAACTGGAGGGTACCGTCGAATTTGGCCAGCATGGTAGATTCTACCGCTGCAGAACCGGCCACACCACCCACGTGGAAGGTACGGAGGGTCAGCTGGGTACCAGGTTCACCGATCGATTGTGCAGCGATGATACCTACGGCATCACCACGCTGCGCTGTATAACCGGTGGCCAGGTTCTTACCATAGCACTTCACGCAGGTACCACGCTTGCTTTCGCAGGCCAGTACGGAACGGATCTCTACAGTTTCGATACCTGCTTCTTCGATCTTTTGAGCGATCTCAGGTGTAATTTCCTGACCGGCATTAACGATCAGTTCATCGGTAATGGGGTTGAAGATATCGTGTACCGATGTGCGGCCTTCAATACGGTCGCTCAGGGGTTCGATGATGTCTTCGTTATCCTTTAATGCCGAAGTAGCAATACCACGCAGGGTACCGCAGTCGTCGTCGGCAATTACCACATCCTGGGCAACGTCTACCAGACGGCGGGTGAGGTAACCGGCATCGGCCGTTTTCAGGGCCGTATCCGCCAGACCCTTACGGGCACCGTGGGTGGAGATGAAGTAATCCAATACGTTCAGACCGCCTTTGAAGTTGGAGAGGATCGGGTTTTCGATGATCTCCGAACCCGAAGAACCGCTCTTACGGGGCTTTGCCATCAGACCCCGGATACCAGCCAGCTGTTTGATTTGCTGCTTGGAACCACGGGCACCCGAATCCAACATCATGTATACCGAGTTGAAGCCTTGCTTGTCGGTAGCCAGTTCGCGGATCAGGGTTTCGGTCAGACGGGTATCCACACGCGACCAAATGTCAACGATCTGGTTGTAGCGTTCGTTGTTGGTGATCAGACCCATGTTGTAGTTCTCCCAAACCTCTTCCACTTCTGCCTTCGCATTGTCCAGCAGTTCGGTTTTGATTTCAGGGATGATCAGGTCATTGATCGAGAACGACAAACCACCGGCATATGCCATACGGAAACCGAGCTGCTTGATATCGTCAAGGAACTTGGCCGTTTTGGGAATGTTGGTGATGCGGATGATGTCGCCGATGATCTCACGCAGGTTCTTCTTGGTGAGCAGGGCGTTTACATAACCCACTTCGTAAGGTACGTGCTGGTTGAACAGTACGCGGCCTACAGTAGTTTCGATCAGTTTGTTTACCAGCTGATCGTTCTCACGCACATTGGCTTTTACGCGGATGTGGGCGTGCAGGTCGATGCGGCCTTCGTTGTAGGCAATGATCACCTCTTCGGCGCTGTAGAAAGCTTTGCCTTCACCGCGAACCGTTAATTCAGGAGTTGATTTCTTGCCTTTGGAAATATAATACAGACCGAGTACCATGTCCTGCGAAGGCAGGGTGATGGGGGTACCGTTTTGGGGGTTCAGGATGTTGTGCGATGCCAGCATCAGCAGTTGCGCTTCCAGTACGGCAGCGTGGCTGAGGGGAACGTGCACGGCCATCTGGTCACCGTCAAAGTCGGCGTTGAAGGCCGAAGTAACGAGGGGGTGCAGCTGGATGGCTTTACCTTCAATCAGTCGGGGCTGGAAAGCCTGGATAGAAAGACGGTGCAGCGTAGGGGCACGGTTGAGCATTACAGGGTGACCTTTCAGGATGTTTTCCAGGATATCCCAGATAACAGCTTCTTTCTTGTCAACCAGTTTGCGGGCAGATTTCACCGTCTTTACGATACCGCGCTCAATGAGCTTACGGATGATAAACGGCTTGAACAGCTCGGCGGCCATGTCCTTGGGCAGACCGCACTCGTGCAGTTTCAGCTCGGGACCTACCACAATTACCGAACGACCGGAGTAGTCAACACGCTTACCCAGCAGGTTCTGACGGAAACGGCCTTGCTTACCTTTCAGTACGTCGGAAAGGGATTTCAGGGCGCGGCCACCTTCAGCTTTTACGGCGTTGGATTTACGGCTGTTGTCGAACAGGCTGTCCACGGCTTCCTGCAGCATACGCTTTTCGTTACGCAGGATCACCTCGGGGGCCTTGATCTCCAACAAACGCTTCAGGCGGTTGTTGCGGATGATCACCCGGCGGTACAGGTCGTTCAGGTCGGAAGACGCAAAACGGCCACCATCCAGAGGAACCAGGGGACGCAGTTCGGGTGGGATAACGGGGATATACTGCATTACCATCCACTCGGGGCGATTGGTGATGCGGGTATTGGCATCGCGGAAAGATTCCACCACGCTCAGGCGCTTCAGAGCGTCGGCCTTACGCTGCTGAGAAGTCTCTGTAGCGGCGGCGTTTCGCAGGTCGAAGGAGAGCTGGTCGAGGTCGATGCGGGCCAGCATATCATGCACGGCCTCGGCACCCATCTTGGCGATGAATTTATTGGGGTCCTCGTCGGGCAGGTACTGGTTGTCCTTAGGCAGGGTGTCCAGGATGTCGAGGTATTCTTCTTCTGTAAGCAGGTCGCCGTAGTTCTGGCCTTTTTCGGCACGCAGGCCGGCTTGAATTACCACGAAGCGCTCGTAGTAAACAATGCTTTCCAGTTTCTTGGAGCTTACGCCCAGCAGGTAACCAATCTTGTTGGGCAGGCTTTTGAAGTACCAGATGTGCACCACGGGCACCACCAGCTTGATGTGGCCCATGCGCTCCCGGCGTACTTTCTTCTCCGTTACTTCAACACCGCAGCGGTCGCATACGATGCCTTTGTAGCGGATGCGCTTGTATTTGCCGCAGGCACATTCATAGTCCTTTACGGGACCAAAAATGCGCTCGCAAAACAGACCGTCACGCTCCGGCTTGTAAGTCCGGTAGTTGATGGTCTCAGGCTTGAGCACCTCGCCGAAGCTCTTCTCGAGGATAGAGTCAGGCGAAGCCAGTCCGATCGTAATCTTCGAAAACGTTGCTTTCGGACGATTGTCTTTTTTTAGCGCCATATATTAATCGGTAATTTTTACGGTTTTTCTTGTTACCAACAAAAATTGCCTTGCAAAGCAAGGCCTGGACCGCCTCATGGGCAGTTTAATTTCTTTTGATAACCAGTAATTTAAGTGATTCAGCTGTCGACAATAGGGCCAATATACCTAAATTAAGACGGCAAAGGTAAGGGAAATGAAGGGAATATTTATCCACCTCGTTTTTAGGTTGGGAATTAACGCTTTGTTGGGGATGGGAGGGAAAGCTACAAGCTTCGAGCCGCAAGCTACAAGGAAACAGCCGTTGGGCTTTTCCTACTTGCAGCTTGTGGCTAGCAGTTTGAAGCTCCTAAGCCGTTTGCGTTTCCTTTAAAAACCGCTCCCGGATCACATCCATCACGGCCACGTTGCGGATCTTGCTTTCCAACCAGGAAATTATATCTAAGTAAAGAAAGGCCCGGGTCTCGTATTTATTATGCTCCAGTCCGCGGAGTTTTTCCAGCAGCTTCTTAAATTCCACTTTTACCTGGAAACGCGACAATTGCAGCGACTTCCGCAAAAACCGCATCATCTCCTCCTCCACTTTCGTCAGGTTTTCCATCTTGGCCATAAAGCGGTATACCGATTTCATCAGGTATTCCAGAATATCGTAGTTACCCAATTCGTAATGGGCAATCAGGTGGAGCAGGCGGGCATAACACTGCAGGTCGGAACGCAGGTCGGTTTTCCAGTTGATGATCTTATTCAGGTAATCGATGGCTTGCTCGTACTGGGCACAACCAAAGTAGAGGGATGCAAACTTGTAATAGAAAACAAGGATCCGATGACGGTCCAGGTATAAATGATATTCATCCAGTTTGGCTTCAATCTCCGGTACCAGCTGCACTCCCTCACGGAAAGTACCGCACATGAAATGCTTGTTGATACGGCCGATGTTGAGGTAGATAAAAACCTGGATGCGGGTATTCTCCGATGCGGCCACGGTCTTGCTATCGGCAAAGCTTTCAAACTGGGTGAGCACCTCTCGGAACTTGCTGTAGTTGTGGGTATCAAAATGTGCACTCAGCAGGTTATGCATGCCCTTAATGTAATTAGCCGTATCAATCTCGATCATAAAAGGCTCCGCATGAAAGAGGTCCACCCACTTCTGGGTGTAGCGGTAATACATCAGGAAGTCGTGGCGGATGAAGGCATACCAGCAATAGCTCTGATATAAATACAATTTTTCATAAAAGCCGTTAGCCTTAGCAGGGGCATCTTTAGGCAGGTGCTTTTGAAAATAATCTTTCAAAACAATTTCCTCCGCCTCGTTGCGGGTATGCCCGTTTTGGATATACCAACTGTACATCTGCAGGGCCAGGTTAGAAAGCTGCGTGATCATCAGCAGGCGGCCGTTCACCGCATTGGCCTCGTTGGTGAGTTGGTCGGCGCGGTCCTGCATGCTGCGGGTAATGTGCAGTGACTCTATCTTTTTTTCCAGGGCAATTACCTGCACCAGCACCGTTACCTGGTTGTGGGCCTTTGCAGTTTCCTTGATCCGGTCCAGCAGGCGCAGGCTTTGGTGGTACAAACCTTTTTTATACAAAATGCGGGCATAGTCCAGTTGCTCGTGGAGTTGGATGTCGATATCAGCGCCGTTGTCCAGCAGGCGCAGGGATGCCAGTATTTGTTTATATAAAAGCGCCTTGGTGTTGGAAAGCTGTTGTTTGGAAATGGAAGGTGCTTTCTTCAATAACACCGCTTCATCGTACTCCGCCATCTTATCAAGTGCATCAAACAACTGGATCACCTTCAGTTCATCGTTCGACGAATTGCGGGTGGCATACAACTTAAAGTTGCGCTTTTCCCCTTTTTGCAGGGAGCGGATTAGTTGAAATAAAGCGTCGGTAGAACGGTTGGGCATCGTAATTCAATTTTCCTCAAACCCTTGCCTGGTAAGGGTTTAGCCCTAAAAGGCTGCTTTTTATGCAGTGTAATTTACCCCATATTTTGGCAAAAAAGGGGGAAAAGGCTGATCTACATTTGAATCAGGGCGGGCTGTTCCTCAAAATAAGCAAGCAATCGTTAATACCAGCCTGCCCTTTCTTTTAACGCCGCAAGGCGGTCAAAAAGCTGGAAGTCTTAGGGTTTTGATACACGGGCCTGATCTAAACAATCAGGCACTTTTTTACCCTCCGCTCCGGCACCTTAAAGACCATATCTTATGTCAGATAGCAAAGTCTACATCTTCGACACTACCCTGCGCGACGGCGAGCAAGTACCCGGCTGCAAACTCAATACAAAGGAAAAAATCGAACTGGCACTCCAGCTGGAAAGCTTGGGCGTAGACATCATCGAAGCTGGTTTTCCCATCTCTTCGCCTGGCGATTTTGAGTCGGTAAACCAGATTGCCAAAACCATCAAGAACGCCACCATCTGCGGCCTCAGCCGTGCGGTGCAAAAAGATATTGAAGTAGCCGCCGAGGCCCTGAAGCCCGCGGCACGCCGCCGCATTCATACCGGTATCGGAACTTCCGATTTCCACATCAAAAGCAAGTTCAACGCCACCCGCGAAGAAATACTGGAGCGTGCCATACAGGCGGTAAAATGGGCCCGCAACTTCACCGACGACGTGGAGTTTTATGCCGAAGACGCCGGCCGCACCGACAATGAATATTTAGCCCGGGTAGTAGAAGCCGTCATCAAAGCCGGCGCCACTACCGTTAATATCCCAGACACGACTGGCTATTGTTTGCCCCATCAGTACGGAGAAAAAATCGCTTATCTCATCAACAAAGTACCCAATGTTGATAAAGCGGTACTCTCCTGTCATTGCCACAACGACCTAGGTTTGGCCACGGCCAACTCCATCGCTGGCGTTGTGGCCGGTGCCCGTCAAATCGAGTGCACCATCAACGGTCTTGGCGAACGTGCCGGCAATACCGCTTTGGAAGAAGTGGTGATGATCCTGAAGCAACACCATTTGGGCCTTTACACCGATGTAAATGCCAAAATGCTGAACCCGCTGAGCCGCCTGGTTTCCGAAACCATGCGCATGCCGGTGCAGCCTAATAAAGCCATTGTTGGCGCCAACGCCTTCTCGCACTCTTCGGGTATCCACCAGGACGGCTTCCTGAAAGATGCACAGACCTACGAAATCATCAACCCCGTAGAAGTAGGTGCAGAAGAAAGCAAAATCGTTCTCACCGCCCGCAGCGGCCGCAGCGCTCTGGCGCACCGCCTGCAGAAACTAGGTTTTCAATACACCCGCAACGATATCGACGTACTGTACCAGGAGTTCCTGAAAGTGGCAGATGCCAAAAAGGAAGTGCTGGAAGACGACCTGGTGCAACTGAGCAAGAGCTATCAGAAAGAAGCAGTGGTGGCGTGATCCCAGATCGCTGATTTCGGATGTGTGGATCCCTGATCTGTAAAATCCGAGATCAAAACATCAGCGATCAGCGATAATCAAATTACAGAACATTTTCATACTCCCCATGGGAAAGACATTAGTAGAAAAGATTTGGGAAAAGCACGTGGTTCGTTCCATTGAGGGCGGACCTGATGTGCTATATATTGATAAGCACCTCATTCATGAGGTAACCTCGCCGCAGGCATTTGCCGGCATTGAGAAGCGCGGCGTACCCGTAGCCCGTCCGCAGCAGGTGGTAGCCACCGCCGACCACAACGTGCCTACCCTCAACCAGCACCTGCCCATCCGCGAGGAACTGTCGCGCAAGCAGGTTGAAAAACTGACAGAGAACTGCGCCAACCATGGCATCGAGTTATATGGCCTTGGTCACCAGTACCAAGGCATCGTGCATGTGATCGGCCCCGAACTGGGTTTTACACAACCCGGAATGACCATCGTATGCGGCGACAGCCACACTTCTACTCACGGCGCCTTTGGCGCTATTGCCTTTGGCATCGGTACTTCGGAAGTGGAAATGGTACTGGCCACCCAGTGCCTCATGCAAAGCAAACCCAAACTGATGCGCATCAATGTGGAGGGCTCCCTCAACAAAGGCGTTGTAGCAAAAGATATTATCCTGTACATCATCGCACAGATCTCTGCCAGCGGGGCCACCGGCTTTTTTGTGGAGTATGCCGGTTCGGCCATCCGCTCGCTGAGCATGGAAGGCCGTATGACCATCTGCAACATGAGCATCGAAATGGGTGCCCGTGGCGGATTGATCGCACCTGACCAAACCACATTTGATTATGTACAGGGCCGCGAGTTTGCACCCAAGGGTGAAGCCTGGAACAAGAAACTGGCCGATTGGAAAGAACTCTACTCCGATGCAGACGCGCAGTTTGACGAAGAAATCAACATCAACGCTGCCGACATCGAACCCATGATCACCTGGGGTACCAACCCCGGACTGGGTATCGGTATCAACGGCCATCTTCCTACCACCGAAACGCTGTCGGAAGGCGAAAAACGCAACCTGAAAAAGGCGATGGAATACATGGGACTGCAGGAAGGCAAAACCCTCAAAGGCATGCCTGTGCAACATGTGTTCATCGGCAGCTGCACCAACAGCCGCATCGAGGACCTGCGCATGGTGGCAGATATCGTAAAAGGCCGCCGCAAGAATGATAATGTAAAAGTGATGATCGTTCCCGGCTCACAGCAGGTTGCCGCACAGGTACGAGCCGAAGGTTTGGATAAAATATTTGAAGCTGCTGGTTTCGAAGTGCGCCAGGCTGGCTGCAGTGCCTGCCTCGGTATGAACGAGGACAAAGTGCCTGCAGGTGAGTACTGCGTGAGTACTTCAAACCGCAACTTCGAAGGCCGCCAGGGCGCCGGTGCCCGCACGCTGCTGGCCAGCCCACTGACTGCGGCCGCAGCAGCCATCACCGGGGTAGTAACTGATGTACGTGAACTTTTAGGATAGAATTGCATGCAACCGATACAAGTAGTAAAGAGCCGTTTCGTTCCGCTGCCACTCGAACAAGTGGATACCGACCAGATCATTCCCGCACGATTTTTAAAGGCGACTACAAGGGATGGTTTTGGCAAAAACCTGTTCCGCGACTGGCGTTACGAGAACGATGATGAGACCAAACCGAAGCAGGACTTTGTATTGAACAATCCTTTGTATGGCGGCGAGATACTGGTTGCCGGTAAAAACTTTGGGTGCGGCTCCTCGCGTGAGCATGCTGCCTGGGCAGTGCTGGATTATGGCTTCAAGGTAGTGGTGTCTTCTTTTTTTGCGGACATCTTTAAAAACAACGCCTTAAACAACGGCGTACTGCCGGTGCAGGTTAGCGATGCCTTCCTGGAGCAAATCTTTGAGCAAGGTCCCGAAGCTACCTTGACCATCGACCTCGCAGCCCAAACCATCACCATCGATGCTACGGGTGCGCAGGAAAATTTTGACATTAATAATTACAAGAAAACCTGCCTGCTCAACGGCTATGATGATATCGACTACCTGTTGAGCATGAAGGAAGATATAGCGGCATTTGAAACAGCAAGAGGATAGCTGTTAGCCTTTAGCGATTAGCTTTTAGCTGAAACCTGGTTCTTGAAAAAGCTAACAGCCAACAGCTAATAGCCAATAGCCCTAATTATAAAAACATTACATCTGTGAACAAACATATTGCAGTCATCAACGGAGACGGCATCGGCCCGGAAGTAACCGCCCAATCGGTGCGGGTGCTCAATGCCATTGCCGAACAGTTCGGACATGAGTTTACCTATACCTATTGCCTGATGGGCGCCGATGCCATCGACAAGACCGGCAACCCACTGCCCGACGAAACCGTTGAAGGATGCCTGAATGCCGATGCCATCCTTTTTGGCGCCATTGGCCATCCCAAGTACGACAACGATCCTACTGCCAAAGTACGTCCCGAGCAGGGCCTGCTGAAGCTGCGCAAGTCGCTGCAACTGTTTGCCAATATCCGCCCGGTAAGCACCTATGCCGCATTGGAGCACCTGTCGCCGCTGAAGGCCAAGCAGCTGGAGAACGTCGACTTCGTGATCTACCGCGAACTAACCGGCGGTATCTATTTCGGTGAAAAGAAAGTAGCAGAAGATTACAGCGAAGCTTCTGACCTCTGTGTGTATACCAAAACTGAAATCGAGCGCATCAGCCACCTGGCATTCAAAGCAGCACAGCAACGCCGTAAAAAACTGACCCTGGTTGATAAAGCCAACGTACTGGAATCATCCCGCCTCTGGCGCAAGGTGGTACAGGAAATTGCACCCCAGTACAGCGACGTGGTGGTTGACTTCCTCTTTGTGGATAATGCCGCCATGCAGATCATCCTTAACCCCAAGCAGTTTGATGTGGTACTTACTGAGAACATGTTTGGCGATATCATCTCCGATGAAGCTTCGGTGATCTCGGGCTCGCTGGGACTGCTGCCTTCTGCTTCGGTAGGTGCGGCTACTGCCTTATTCGAACCAATTCACGGCTCTTACCCACAAGCTGCCGGTAAAGACATCGCCAATCCCACCGGCTCCATACTTTCCGCAGCCATGATGCTCGATCATTTTGGTTTACACAAAGAAGCCGAAGTAGTACGTGCCGGTGTAAACTGGGCACTTGCCAATGGGTTTGTGACCAAAGACATCGATCCAGTAAATTATTATTTCACCTCCACCATTGGTGAACTGATCTCTGATTTTGTACACAACCGCGTGGCTACTGATGTGAACAGGAACAACATCGAGTTGCGCAAGTCGACGATCATATAACCGGAACCGCAGGTTTGTAAGATTAGAAATGATTACTATGAAGCTTCATATCGCAGTTAGCATTATTGCCATTGTGGTCATTATTATTCCAGCTTAACCCGGAGGCGTTAACATATTTCACCATATCTAACCGCCTCCACTGGACAGGCGGTTTTTTTTGAACAATACTGAAGATTTCCGAACCGATAACAGCCCAAAAGAATGAACGATCAGCTCACACAGGACGGACAGGTACCACCATCAGCAAAAGGCGGCATGAATAAATACAGCCGCGTACTCACACAGGATGAAACCCAGCCTGCTGCACAGGCCATGCTTTATGGTATTGGCTTAACAGACGATGACCTGAACAAGGCGCAGGTAGGTATTGCCAGTATGGGTTACGATGGCAACACCTGCAACATGCACCTGAACGACCTCGCCAAAGTGGTTAAGCAGGGTGTGTGGGATAATGAACTGGTGGGACTGGTGTTCAATACCATCGGCGTGAGCGATGGCATGAGCAACGGTACCGATGGCATGCGTTATTCGCTGGTGAGCCGTGATG
This sequence comes from Cnuella takakiae, assembly GCF_001953305.1. Taxonomy (GTDB): domain Bacteria; phylum Bacteroidota; class Bacteroidia; order Chitinophagales; family Chitinophagaceae; genus Flavisolibacter; species Flavisolibacter takakiae. The sequence continues at coordinate 2,288,404 of NZ_MTFE01000010.1, read as the reverse complement.
TGATCGCCGATTCGATTGAAACCATTTGCGGCGCACAGTACTATGATGCCGTAATTGCCCTACCTGGTTGCGATAAGAACATGCCCGGCGCCATTATGGCCATGGGCCGGCTGAACCGTCCTTCCATCATGGTATATGGCGGCACTATTGCTCCCGGTCACCACAACGGACAAGACTTAAACATTATATCTGCCTTCGAAGCTTTAGGCCAAAAGATCGCTGGCACCATTACGCCTGAAGATTTCAAAGCCATTGTAAAAGCATCCTGCCCCGGCGCCGGTGCCTGTGGTGGTATGTATACAGCCAACACCATGGCTGCAGCCATTGAAGCTCTGGGCATGAGTCTCCCTTACTCTTCTTCCAATCCTGCCGTGTCGGAGGAGAAAAAGAAAGAGTGCCTGGAAGCTGGTAAGGCTATCCGACTGTTGCTGGAACGCGACATCAAGCCTTCGGATATCATGACCCGCGAAGCTTTTGAAAACGCCATCACTACCATCGTGGTGCTGGGTGGTTCTACCAACGCCGTGTTGCACCTCATTGCCATGGCCCGCAGTGTAGGGTTGTCTTTGACGCAAGATGATATCCAGGCCATCAGCGACCGCACGCCGGTACTGGCCGATTTCAAACCCAGCGGCAAGTACCTGATGCAGGACCTGCACCAACATGGCGGTTTGCCAGCTGTGATGAAATACCTGTTGGAGCAAGGCATGCTCCATGGCGATTGCCTCACTGTTACAGGTAAAACCATTGCAGAAAACCTGGCCAACATTCCCGTTATCAATTTCGAAACACAGGATATCATTTACCCGCTGGACAAGCCCCTGAAAAAGACGGGTCACCTGCAGGTGCTCTATGGCAATATCGCCCAGGGCGGCTCGGTAGCCAAGATCAGCGGCAAGGAAGGCGAACGCTTCGAGGGTCCCGCACGGGTATTCGACGGAGAGTCGCAACTAATTGCCGGCATCCAAAGCGGCCATGTGCGCAAGGGTGATGTAGTGGTGATCCGCTATGTTGGTCCGAAGGGTGCACCCGGCATGCCCGAAATGCTGAAGCCCACTTCCGCAATCATCGGTGCAGGTTTGGGTAAATCAGTTGCCCTAATCACCGATGGCCGTTTCAGTGGTGGTACCCATGGCTTTGTCGTTGGACATATTACTCCCGAAGCACACATTGGTGGCAATATCGGCCTGGTGCAGGATGGTGACATCATCACCATCGACGCCACCAACAACAGTATTTCGGTAAACCTTACGGATGAAGAACTGGCAGCCCGCCGTGCCCAATGGCAACAGCCGCCGCTGAAAGCAACAAGAGGGCTGCTGTTTAAATACGCACAGGTAGTAAAGGACGCAGCCAATGGGTGCGTAACTGATGAGGCATAGCCTCCCCCCAGCCCCCTCCGGTGGAGGGGGAGTAGAAGAACCCGAACAGATCGAAAATCATTCACGATAAACAAGTAGCAAATGACTACGCAAACACTACAACCTACAGCAACGCCCGATCAGTCAGCGGCTTCCCAAGCCCTCCCCACCGGGGAGGGTTTGGGAGGGGCCGAAGTTTCTGGTTCTGTAGCCGTGCTGGAAGCCCTGATCGCTGAAGGCGTGGATACCATCTTTGGTTATCCCGGCGGTGCCATCATGCCCATTTATGATGCGCTGTACGACTATAACGACAAGATCCGGCATATCCTCGTCCGCCACGAACAGGGCGGCATCCATGCCGGACAGGGCTATGCCCGCACATCGGGCCGCGTGGGTGTGGTGTTTGCCACCAGCGGACCCGGTGCTACCAATCTCGTAACCGGCCTGGCCGATGCACAGATCGACAGCACGCCGCTGGTTTGTATTACCGGACAAGTGTTTGCCCACCTGCTGGGTACCGATGCCTTCCAGGAAACGGATGTAATCAATATCACCACACCGGTTACCAAGTGGAATTACCAGGTGACCGATGCATCAGAAATACCTGAAGTGCTGGCTAAGGCATTTTACATTGCCAAAAGTGGCCGCCCCGGCCCCGTGCTGATTGACATCACCAAGAATGCGCAGCTTCAGAAGTTTGCTTATAAGGGTTATACCCCCTGTAATCATATCCGCAGTTACCGGCCCAAGCCCATTGTACGTAAGGAGTACGTGGAGGAAGCGGCTAAATTGATCAACGCTGCCGAACGCCCCTTTATCCTGTTTGGCCAGGGCGTGATCCTGGGCAAAGCGGAGAAAGAATTCCAGCAGTTCGTGGAGAAGTCGGGCATACCTGCCGCCTGGACCATCATGGGCCTGAGTGCACTACCAACCGACCACCCGCAGAACGTGGGTATGCTGGGTATGCACGGCAACTATGGCCCCAACGTACTCACCAACGAGTGTGATGTACTGATTGCCATCGGTATGCGCTTCGATGACCGCGTCACCGGTCGTTTGGATAAATATGCCAAGCAGGCAAAGGTTATTCACCTGGATATTGACCCTGCCGAGATAGATAAGAACGTAAAAGCAACGGTACCGGTGTGGGGAGATTGCAAGGAAACCCTGCCCCTGCTCACCCAACTGGTGGAAGCCAAACAGCACACCGAATGGTTGCAGCGTTTTGCTGAATTCACCCAGAAAGAACAGGAAATCTGTATCCAGCCTGAGATGAACCCCGACAGCGAGGTGATGAGCATGGCTGAAGTACTGGATGCCCTCAATGAACTCACCAACGGCGACGCGGTGATCGTTACCGATGTAGGCCAGCACCAGATGGTGGGCTGCCGCTATGCAAAGTTCAACAAGACCCGCAGCAATGTAACTTCAGGCGGACTGGGCACGATGGGCTTTGCCCTGCCTGCCGCCATTGGTGCCAAATACGGCGCCCCCGACCGGCCCGTAGTTGCCATCATCGGTGACGGTGGATTCCAGATGACACTCCAGGAACTGGGTACCATCATGCAGTTTGGTGCGCAGGTGAAAATCCTGATCCTCAACAACGAGTTCCTGGGTATGGTGCGCCAGTGGCAGCAGCTGTTCCACGACAGGCGCTACTCCTTTGTAAACATCACCTCACCTGATTTTGTAGCCCTTGCAAAAAGCTACTATATCGAAGGCCAGAAAGTGTCGCAAAGAGCAACCCTGAAAGCTGCATTGAAAACCATGCTCGATCACGACGGAGCCTACCTGCTGGAAGTGATGGTAGGAAAAGAAAACAACGTGTTCCCGATGGTGCCGCAGGGTTGCAGTGTGTCGGAGATCAGGTTGCAGTAAAACAGCTTAGATCTTCCATCTCTCCAAGAGATGGAAGATCTGCCCACCCATCACCTCAAGAACATCTTTCATGAAGCAAGAATTCACCATCACCGTTTATACCGAGAACCATATTGGCCTGCTCAACCGCATCGCCATCATCTTCTCGCGCCGTAAGATCAATATCGACAGCCTCAACACCTCTCCTTCCGAGATTGAAGGCATCCACCGCTTCACCATCGTCATCGACGAAACCGAAGACGTGGTGCGCAAGCTGGTGCGCCAGATCGAAAAGCAGGTGGAAGTTTTAAAAGCTTATTACAACAATCCTGAAGAGATCGTGTGGCAGGAACTGGCCTTGTACAAAGTGCCTACCGATGTAATTGCCGAAAAGGTAAAAGTGGAACGCCTGCTCCGCCAGTATGGTGCCCGCGCCGTGGTGATCCGCAAGGACTATACGGTGTTTGAAACAACCGGCCACCGCGAGGAAACAGAGAAACTGGTAGAAGTGCTGGCACCCTATGGGCTGATCGAATTTGTACGCTCTGCACGCATTGCCATTATCAAGGATAGTAAGGGCTTTCATGAAAAGCTGAAAGAGTTTGAAGAAGAGCAGCCTGGAGAAGAGGTGGTTGAAAATGAATACCTGAACCAAAGGGAAGCCCTTTTTCCCGATACCGGCTACTAGTTACTGGTCGGGCCACTTAGGCGGCCGCTGACTACCGATAGACACTACCAAGTGGCCTGACCAGTAAGCACCCGGCGCCACCAAATCAAAGACCTATAAGGATTTTAAAACCTTATAGGTCTAAAAAAACCTAAACCCATTTTACTGGGCAGGCCACTTAGAGTGGCCTGCCCACAAGAATCTATAAACAACAAACAACCATGGCAAAATTAAATTTCGGTGGTGTTGAGGAGAACGTAGTAACTCGTGATGAGTTCCCGCTCGCCAAAGCACAGGAAGTACTCGCAAATGAAACAGTAGCCGTTATCGGTTATGGTGTACAGGGCCCCGGCCAGGCGCTCAACCAAAAAGACAATGGCATCAACGTGATCGTTGGCCAGCGTAAGAACTCCAAAACCTGGGACAAGGCCATTGCCGATGGTTTCGTACCCGGCGAAACCCTCTTCGAGATCGAAGAAGCCCTGGAGCGTGGTACCATCATTTGCTACCTGCTGAGCGACGCCGCCCAGATTGCCCTGTGGCCCACCGTGCAGAAGCACCTCACCCCCGGCAAAGCCCTTTACTTCTCACATGGCTTTGGCATCACTTTCAACGAGCAGACAGGTATCGTTCCGCCCAAAGATGTAGACGTGTTCCTGGTTGCACCTAAAGGTTCGGGCACTTCACTGCGCCGTATGTTCCTCCAGGGCCGAGGCCTCAACTCTTCCTATGCCATCTTCCAGGATGCCACCGGCCGCGCCAAAGAGCGTGTGATCGCACTCGGTATCGCTGTAGGTAGCGGCTACCTGTTTGAAACCGATTTCCGCAAAGAAGTATACTCCGACCTCACCGGTGAGCGTGGCACCCTCATGGGCGCTATCCAGGGCATCTTTGCCGCCCAGTACCAGGTGCTGCGCGACAAAGGCCACACGCCTTCGGAAGCCTTCAACGAAACCGTTGAGGAACTGACCCAGAGCCTGATGCCGCTGGTGGCAGAAAACGGTATGGACTGGATGTATGCCAACTGCTCCACTACCGCACAGCGCGGTGCGCTCGACTGGTGGAAGAAGTTCCGCGACGCTACCGCTCCTGTTTTCCGCGAGCTGTATGAAAGCGTGGAAACCGGCAAGGAATCGCAGCGTTCTATCGACAGCAACTCGCAGCCCGACTACCGCGAGAAACTAGAAGAAGAACTGAAAGAACTCCGCGACAGCGAAATGTGGCAAGCTGGTAAAACCGTACGCAGCCTGCGTCCGGAAAACCAGAAAGTAGAAGCCACCGTATAATTCAATTATATACCGGGTTGATTATTGATTATTAATTATTCATTATGGGTTGCAACCAAAAACCGGTTTCCCTAATCAATATTTAATAATCAATAATCCTCTCCAGTTGCAACAGCACTAATGACAACAACCAGCACACTTCCCGCACTTGACTTTTCCGGCGCAGCCGAACGACTGAAAAAAGTGGTGACCCGCACGCCGCTGGCCTACAGCAACAATCTGTCGCGCAGGTATGGTGCTACCATTTTGCTCAAGCGCGAAGACCTGCAGGTGGTGCGCTCCTATAAATTGCGGGGTGCCTACAACATGATTTCTTCACTGCCGCAGGAACAGCTGGAGAAAGGCGTAGTGTGTGCATCTGCCGGCAACCATGCGCAGGGTTTTGCCTGGTCCTGTAAAAAGAAAGGCATCAAAGGCGTGGTGTTCATGCCCATCATTACGCCGCAGCAAAAAGTGCAGCAAACCCGCATGTTTGGCGAAGGCTTTATCGAGATCAAACTCATTGGCGACACCTTTGACGATTGTGCGTTTGCCGCCAAACAATACACTGCCGAACACAACCTCACCTTCATTCCGCCATTCGACGATCTCCGCATCATTGAAGGACAGGCTACCGTAGGCGTTGAAATCCTCGAAGACCATTCTGATATCGACTTTGTATTTGTGCCCGTTGGCGGCGGCGGACTGTCGGCCGGCTTGGGTGCTTATTTCAAGACCTTTTCACCCAAAACCAAAATCATTGGCGTAGAACCCGAGGGCGCCCCTTCCATGAAACGTGCACTGGAAGCAGGCCACCCCGTTACGCTCGACAACATCGAACGATTTGTGGACGGTGCAGCCGTTAAACGCGTGGGCGATGTATCCTTTTCCATTTGCAAAGAGGTATTGGATGCTATGCACCTCGTAAATGAAGGAAAGGTTTGCTCCACCATTCTTAAATTATACAATGAAGATGCGCTGGTGGTAGAACCCGCCGGTGCACTCACCATAGCCGCCCTCGACGACTATGCCGATGCCATTAAAGGCAAAACAGTTGTATGCGTGGTAAGCGGCAGCAACAACGATATTGACCGGATGCAGGAGATCAAGGAAAGATCGCTGCAATACGAAGGTTTAAAACACTATTTCCTTGTGCGCTTTGCCCAAAGGCCCGGTGCACTCAAGGAATTTGTAAACCATGTACTGGGAGCAAATGACGACATCGTGCGGTTTGAATACATGCAGAAACACAACAAGGAAACAGGTCCTGCCCTGGTAGGTATTGAACTCAAGACCAAGGACGATTATACCGCTCTTCTGGATAACATGAAGCGCTATGGCATCAACTACACGGAACTAAATAAGGATGATACCTTATTTGGTTACCTGGTATAAACCTTAATGCTTCAAACCCCGAATTACTGATTTTACCACCTAAAAAGCGTCATTTCAACGATTTATTCAAGGAAATGAGCTTTTTGTTGTAATTTCAGACGATTGCTCCCGTCATATGATGAATAATTCATCAAGCATATCCTATTTTTTTAAACAATATTAACGACGCGTATGGCTGGCAACACTGGATTGTACTCCCCCGCCTTTGAACGTGATTCCTGTGGTATTGGCTTTGTTGCCAACATTAAAGGGCACAAGTCGCATCAGCACATCTCCGATGCGCTGACCATCCTGGAAAACATGGAGCACCGCGGGGCATGCGGTTGCGAAAGCAATACCGGCGACGGTGCCGGTATCATGATCCAAACACCCCACGAGTTTTTCTTTGACGAGTGTGTAAAACTGGGTGTCCATCTTCCATCCTTTGGTAAATACGGCGTGGGTGTTTTGCTTTTCCCTAAAGACATCCGTCTGAAGGAAGAATGCCGCGATATATTTAACCGTGCAGCTGAAAAGCTCGGTCTTGAAGTACTGGCTTACCGCAAGGTGCCGGTTAATGCCGAAGGTATTGGTACAACGGCGCTGTCTGTGGAGCCGGAGATGGAGCAGGTGTTCATCGCCTCGCCCGACCATATCACCAACCCCGAAGATTTTGAGCGCAAGCTCTTTGTGCTGCGCAACTACGCCAGCCATACCATCAACAATACCGTTAAGAAGGATGCCATCGGTTTTTACGTGGCTTCGCTTTCTTACAAAACCGTGGTGTACAAAGGCCAGCTCACCTCCAACCAGGTGCGCGGCTATTTTCCCGACCTGCAAAACAAACGCGTGGTATCGGCCTTTGGCCTGGTACACAGCCGTTTTGCTACCAACACCTTTCCTTCGTGGAAACTGGCGCAGCCCTTCCGCTATATTGCCCACAATGGTGAAATCAATACCGTTCAGGGTAATATCAACTGGCTGAAGACCAACGAACGCAATTTCACTACCCCTTACTTTACCCGTGAGGAAATGGAGATGCTGCTGCCCATCATTTCCGAAGGCCAGTCCGACTCGGCCTGCCTCGACAACATGATTGAGTTGCTGGCACTCTGTGGCCGCTCGCTTCCCCATGTAATGATGATGCTGATCCCCGAAGCATGGGATGGCAATGAGCTGATGGACCCCGTGAAGAAAGCCTTCTACGAGTTCCACGCTTCGTTCATGGAGCCCTGGGACGGTCCCGCCTCTATCTCCTTTACCGATGGTAAAATCATTGGTGCCACCCTCGACCGCAACGGTCTGCGCCCCTCGCGCTATGCCGTTACCAACGATGGCCGTGTAATCATGGCATCTGAAACCGGTGCGCTGCCTGTTGACCAGAGCATCATCGTTGAAAAAGGCCGCCTGCAGCCCGGTAAGATGTTCGTGGTGGATATGGAGCAGGGCCGCATCATTTCGGATGACGAGCTGAAGCAAAATATCTGCGGACAGAAGCCTTATGCCGAGTACCTGAACAAGTACCAGATCCGCATGGAAGAACTGCCCGAGCCCCGCGTAACCTTTACGCACCTGGAGCACGAGCAAGTATTCAAATACCAGAAAGCCTTTGGTTATTCTACCGAAGACCTGGAAAACATCATTGCGCCGATGTCGCTGGATGGCAAAGAGCCCATTGGCTCCATGGGTACCGATGTGCCCCTGGCCATTTTGAGCGACCAACCCCAGCACCTGTCTTCTTATTTTAAACAACTGTTTGCCCAGGTTACCAACCCGCCTATCGATCCCATCCGGGAACGGCTGGTGATGTCGCTGGCAACTTTTGTAGGTAATAACAGCACCCTGCTGGTGGAAGACCCCATGGCCTGCCACACCGTAGCGCTGAAGCAACCCATCCTCAACAACCACGAGCTGGAAAAGATTCGCTCTATTGATACCGGTATTTTCCAGGCTAAAACCCTCCAGCTGTATTTCCGCGCCGATGGCAAACCCGGTTCGCTGCAACGCGGCCTGGAGCGTCTTTGCCGTTATGCGGTGGATGCGGTGGATGATGGCTTTGAGGTACTGATTCTTTCCGACCGGGCCATCGATAGCGACCACGCACCCATCCCTACCCTGCTGGCAACAGCCGCTGTGCACCACCACCTGATCCGCAAGGGTAAGCGTGGACAGGTCGGCCTGGTGATCGAAGCCGGTGATGTATGGGAAGTGCACCATTTTGCCTGCCTGGTAGCTTTTGGCGCTACTGCCATCAACCCTTACCTGGCATTGTCTTCTATCCGCGACATGAAGCTCCAGGGCCTGATGGAAACCGACCTCGACCCGGATTACCTGAAGAAGAACTATATCAAGGCTGTTAACGAAGGCCTGCTGAAAGTGTTTTCGAAGATGGGTATCTCTACCCTGCAGTCTTACCAGGGTGCACAGATCTTCGAGATCATTGGTTTGAACAAGTCTGTTGTAGATAAATATTTCTCCGGCGCCGTTTCCCGCATAGAGGGTATGGGCCTGGATGAAATTGCCCGCGAAACCCTGGCCAAGCACAACCTGGCTTTCTCCAAAAAGGAAGCACCGGTTGACCGCCTGCCCGTAGGTGGTATCTACCAGTGGAAACGCAAGGGCGAGTTCCACCTGTTCAACCCGCAAACCATCCACATGCTGCAGTACAGCACCAAGATGGGCGATTACAACTCTTTTAAAAAATACTCCAAGCTGGTGAACGACCAGGCCGAGAAAGCAGCAACCCTGCGTGGCCTGTTCCAGTTCAAGCGCAACCGCCCGGCTATTTCAATCGACGAAGTAGAACCGGCAGAAAACATTTACAGGCGCTTTGCTACCGGTGCCATGTCTTTTGGCTCTATCTCGCACGAAGCACACAGCACATTGGCCATTGCCATGAACCGCCTCGGCGGCAAGAGCAATACCGGAGAAGGTGGTGAAGACGAGATGCGTTATGACACCCTGCCCAACGGCGACAGCATGCGCTCCGCCATCAAGCAGGTAGCTTCGGGCCGCTTTGGGGTTACCGCTTATTATCTGACCAATGCCGACGAACTCCAGATCAAGATGGCACAGGGTGCCAAGCCCGGTGAGGGCGGACAACTGCCAGGCCACAAGGTAGATGACTGGATCGGTAAGGTGCGCCATGCCACACCTGGTGTGGGCCTGATCTCCCCGCCCCCGCACCACGATATCTATTCCATCGAGGATCTGGCACAGCTCATTTTTGACCTGAAGAATGCCAACCGCCAGGCACGTATTTCCGTGAAACTGGTTTCCAAAGGTGGCGTGGGTACTATTGCCGCAGGTGTTACCAAGGCAAAGGCCGACGTGGTACTGATTGCAGGCCATGACGGTGGTACCGGTGCTTCGCCGATCTCTTCCATCAAGCACGCAGGTTTGCCCTGGGAATTAGGCCTTGCCGAAACCCACCAGACCCTGGTACGCAATAAACTCCGCAGCCGCGTAGTGGTACAGGCTGACGGACAAATGAAAACCGGCCGCGACATTGCCATCGCTACCCTGCTCGGTGCTGAAGAATGGGGTGTGGCAACTGCAGCACTGATAGTGGAAGGTTGTATCATGATGCGCAAGTGTCACCTGAACACCTGCCCTGTAGGTGTGGCCACTCAGGATCCGGAACTGCGCAAGCGCTTTAACGGTGATCCCGAGCATATTGTAAATTTCTTCAAGTACATCACGCAGGAACTCCGCGAGATCATGGCCGAACTGGGCTTCCGTACCATCAACGAGATGGTAGGCCAGGTTGACTGTCTCGAGGTGCGCCAAGATGTGAAGCACTGGAAATACAGCAAACTTGACCTTTCGCCCATCCTGTACAAGGAACCCGCATCACTTTACACCGGCCTGTACCGCCAGGAAGACCAGGATCACGGATTGGACGGCATCCTGGACTGGAAACTGATCGAAGCTGCCAAGCCCGCTTTGGAAAAAAGCGAAAAGATCAGCGGCTCGTTCAAGGTGATCAACACCGACCGATCTCTTGGTACCATGCTGTCGAACGAAATTTCGAAGCGCCATAAATCGGCTGGTCTTCCGGATGATACCATTCACTTTAAGTTTACCGGAACCGCAGGCCAGAGCTTTGGCGCCTTCAACACCAAGGGTGTGACCCTGGAGCTGGAAGGCGATGCCAACGACTACTTTGGCAAAGGACTCTCCGGCGCCCGACTGGTGGTATATCCTGCAAAAGAAGCTGGCTTTGTGCCCGAAGAAAATATCATTATCGGCAATGTGGCCTTCTATGGCGCCACTTCCGGCTCGGCCTATATCCGCGGTAAAGCTGGCGAACGCTTCGCGGTGCGCAACTCGGGTGTAACGGCTGTAGTGGAAGGCGTGGGTGACCATGGTTGCGAATACATGACCGGTGGCCAGGTAGTGATCCTGGGTGATACCGGCCGCAACTTCGCGGCAGGCATGAGCGGTGGTATTGCCTATGTGTATGATGTGAAAGGGCAGTTCCACTCGCTGGTAAACCAGGAAATGGTAGACCTCGATCCTGTAGGCACTGAGGACGCCAACGATCTGCGCGCCATGATCCAGGCACATTACGATCATACCGGCAGCACCGTTGCCCGCTTTGTACTCGACGATTTCGACAACCAACTGCGCAACTTTGTAAAAGTGTTCCCCCGCGATTACAAGAAAGTGTTGCAGGCGAAAGCGGTTACAGTAAAGGCATAAAAAAGGGAACCACAAAGACTCTAAGGACACCAAGAATCACAAAGGATTACTATGTGCACCTTAGTCGCTTAGTGTCTTTGTGGTTCAACAAACAAACTAATCACGACAAACTTCGAACTATACTATGGGTAAGCCCACAGGATTTATGGAATTTACCCGCGAACTGCCAGCTAAAAGGCCGGTTGCGGAGCGCATCAAAGACTACAACGAGTTTGTAGCGCGCTATTCGGAGCAGAAGCTTAACCAGCAGTCTGCCCGATGTATGGACTGCGGCGTACCGTTTTGTCACAACGGTTGCCCCTTAGGCAATATCATACCCGAGTTCAACGATGCGGTATACCGCAAGAACTGGGAAGAAGCCTACGAGATTCTTTCGCTCACCAACAATTTCCCCGAGTTCACCGGCCGCATCTGCCCGGCGCCCTGCGAAAGCGCCTGCGTATTGGGTATCAACCAGCCGGCCATTACCATCGAGGAAATTGAAAAGCATATCATCGAGATCGCATTTGACAAAGGACTGGTGAAACCCAAGGCACCACTGGTACGCACCGGCAAAAAGGTAGCCGTAATCGGTTCAGGTCCCGCAGGTATGGCAGCTGCCGCACAGCTAAACTATGCCGGCCACCAAGTTACCGTTTTTGAAAGAGACGATGCTCCCGGCGGTCTGCTCCGCTATGGCATCCCCGATTTCAAAATGGAAAAATGGGTGATCGACCGCCGCGTGGAAATTCTGGAACAGGAAGGCGTGGTATTTAAATACAATGCAAATGTGGGCGTAAACGTAAATGTGAACGACCTGCTGCGCGAATACAATGCCATTGTGCTGGCGGGTGGCTCTACCGTACCCCGCGACCTGCCCGTGCCCGGCCGCGATCTGAAGGGCGTTTATTACGCCATGCAGTTCCTGAAGCAACAAAACAAACGTGTTGCAGGCAAAGACCCGCTGGCCAATCCCCAGATCGAAAGCAATATTTTCCATGAGGAACTGAAAGCTACCGGCAAGAACGTGATCGTGATTGGTGGTGGTGATACCGGCTCCGATTGTGTGGGCACTTCCAACCGCCATGGCGCGAAGAGCGTAACCCAGTTTGAGCTGCTGCCCAAGCCGCCCGAAGGACGCACTATTGCCATGCCCTGGCCCTCCTACCCCATGGTGCTGAAAACCTCCACTTCGCACGAAGAAGGGGTTGAACGCCACTGGGCCATTGCCACCAAGGAGTTTCTGGGTGATGCCGAAGGCAAGCTCCGTGCCCTGAAAGTGGTGGACCTGGAATGGAAACTCACTGAAGACGGCCGTGCCGCTTCTTTCCAGGAAGTACCCGGCTCCGAAAGAGAGATGCCTTGCGAACTGGCATTGCTGGCCATGGGCTTTGTACACCCGCAGAAAGAAGGCCTTCTGGCCCAGCTGGAGGTGGAACTGGACGAAAGAGGCAATGTAAGAGCTTCAGAAAAAGCTTATCAGACTTCTATTGCCAAGATCTTTACAGCGGGCGATATGCGCCGTGGCCAGAGCTTGGTAGTTTGGGCCATTTCTGAAGGTAGAGAGTGTGCCAGAAAAGTGGACGAGTATCTGATGGGCTATTCCGTTTTGGAGACAAAAGACGCCAGTTTATTAGCATTATAATTTTTCAAATACATTTTTCGAAAGGGCTGTTTACAAAAACAGCCCTTTTTTATTGCATAAAACTCAAAAATAAGTTCATCTGCATGGCTGTCGTCTAATACAAAGCTGCAACCAACAACACATTAAACAAACAAATATCTAAATTTGATTCGGGAATATAAATCCACAAACTTTAACTTAGTCTTGAGATTAAACAGATAGAAAATATTTTAATCTAAAATCAATCTTCTATGGCTACATTGAAACGCTCCCTTCCTTTCCTCATCTTGGGCGCTATTGCCTTAGGCGCGGCCTTCGTCCCCACACTTCCTACCTTCAACGACGATGGCAAGCTGTACAACGGCGCCGATATTTCCTGGATCCTTGTTGCTACTGCCTTAGTTTTCCTGATGACACCCGGTCTGGCCTTTTTCTATGGCGGCATGGTACATCGTAAGAACGTGATTTCCACCATGATCAAGAGCATTGTGGCTACAGGTGTAGTGAGCGTGCTTTGGGTCTTTGTTGGCTTTTCCCTTTGCTTTGGTAATTCGATTGGTGGTTTCATCGGTGATCCCACCACATTTATGTTCTTCAAGAATGTGCTCTCCGGTCAGCCCTGGAGCCTGGCTCCCACCATTCCCCTGGCGCTGTTTGCACTCTTCCAACTGATGTTCGCCATCATCACTCCCGGACTGGTGGTTGGCGCCGTGGCAGAACGTATCCGCTTTACTTCTTATGTACTTTTTATCGCACTTTTCAGCCTTTTGGTGTACGCTCCTATAGCCCACTGGACCTGGCATCCCGATGGCTTCCTGTTTAAAATGGGCGCCCTCGATTTCGCCGGTGGAACTGTGGTACACATTTCTGCTGGTTGCGCTGCCCTGGTAGGCGCACTGGTACTGAAGCGCCGCATGTCGCACCTGGAACACAAAGAAATCCCCCCTGCAAACATTCCTTATGTACTGATTGGTACCGGTTTGCTGTGGTTTGGCTGGTTTGGCTTCAACGCCGGTTCTGCCCTTGGTGCAAATTCACTGGCTGTAACTGCCTTTGGCACTACCAATACCGCCGCCGCTGCCGCTGGCCTGGCCTGGATGTTCTTTGATGTGCTGCGTGGTAAAAAGCCTTCTGTTGTAGGTTTCTGTATTGGTGCAGTAGTTGGCCTAGTTGCCATTACACCCGGTGCCGGTTTTGTAGCCATCCCCCAGTCTATTACCATTGGTGTGGTTGCCGCGCTGATTTCCAACCTGGCAGTTTACTACAAGCAAAAGTCCACCCTTGATGATACCCTCGACGTATTCCCCTGCCATGGTGTAGGTGGCATTGTAGGTATGCTGCTCACCGGCTTTTTTGCTACCAAAACGGTTAATGGCGCCGGCAACGACGGCCTGTTTTACGGAAATGTTGATTTCTTCCTGACACAGCTGAAAGCCGTTGCCATCGTGGTGGGCTACAGCCTGGTAATGTCATTCGTGATCTTTAAGATCGTAAACCTGATCCAACCCCTCCGTGTAGCTCCTGAGGATGAAGTAATGGGTCTGGATGCATCGCAGCACGATGAAAAATACCTGCAGGGCACCCTGCTGGTAGGCCAAAAAGGTAAAATGGAAGAAGAAGAACTCTCTGAAATCTAATCTTTCCCAGATAATAAACAACCCCGGGTGTGGGGGTTATGGACCAACCCCTGCACCTTTCCTCTTCCGACCGACCAACTGCTCTTTCTGCTGCTCCATAACAAAAAAAGGTACAGTCCCAACAAAGCTTCTGACCAAGCTTGTGGGCTGTACCCTTATTTCTACTGACGTAAAAACTAAAACAATGTTACGGAAATTTATCTTTTCCGCCGCTGCTGTGGCCGCTTTCACTTGTGTTAAAGCGCAGGACTCGACTGCTCCCAAACCTACACTAGCGGTTTCCGGATACGTAGATGCATACTACCGTTTCAACCTGGGCAACCCCAAGAAGGAAACAGAAGCCACCAACAACTTCACCTCTTTTACCAATAGCCAGAATTCTTTCGAACTGAACATGGCATCGGTAAAACTGGAACATAGCTTTGGTAAAGTGGGCGCCGTTGCCGACCTGGGCTTTGGCAAAAGAGCTGAAGAGTTCTCTTACAACGACGAAAACACCAACTTTATCATCAAGCAGGCATACCTCACCTACAGCCCCGCAGCCAACGTAAAACTGACTGCCGGTAGCTGGGCCACCCACGTTGGTTACGAGTTGGTAGACCCTATCCTCAACCGGAACTATAGCATGAGCTACATGTTCTCTTATGGTCCTTTCTTTCACACCGGTGTAAAAGCCGATGTAAGCCTGGGCAAAAGCGCCTTCATGCTGGGTTTTGCCAATCCTACCGATCTGAAGTCAGCCGATTTCTCCCGCAAGTTCATGATCGCGCAGTATAGCCTTTCCGCTATCGACGACAAGCTGAAAATGTATGTAAACTACCAGGGCGGCAAGCCCGGAGAAGGCGCCAAAATGAACCAGTTTGACCTGACCGTTTCGGCTGCAGTTTCTAGCAAGTTCAGCATGGGCTACAATGGTACCGTACAGTCTGTTAAAACCAAAGACCCTGAAGGCAAATTTGGCGACAGCAACAGCTGGTGGGGATCGGCAGTGTACCTGAACCTGGACCCTACCGAAGCTTTTGGGCTAACCCTCCGGAGTGAATATTTCTCCAACAAGAAAGCGGTAGTAGGTGCACCCGAGGCAGGCATTTTTGCCAACACGCTCTCCGCCAATTTCAGGGTAGGTCCGCTCACCTTTATTCCTGAACTCCGTATCGAAAACGCAAGTACCGCTATCTATACAAAAGGGGCTGATATAGCCTCCAAGAAAAGCACTGCAAGCGCACTGGTTGCGGCCGTGTACAAGTTCTGATCTTGTACCACCGCAACTAAGGTTCACATGGCACAAAATGGCAAGCAAAAGGAAAGGGCCACCGGCAGGTGGCTCTTTCTTTTTTTATACACCATAACTATTTGTTTGGAAACCTTCAAGGTTGAACAACCAGTGAGCCTTGCCTTTGGCAAACCTTGAAGGTTTTTAGCAACCTTTAAGGTTAAACAAAAAAGACCGCCCAAACAGGCGGTCTGTATCACTATTCAAAAAAGGTTTAAGCTGAGTTGCGGCCGGCATTGATGATACCAAAAGAACAACGCACCACCAGTCGCTCCAGTGCTTCGCGGCTGGCAGGTTTTACACGCCCCTCGTCCATTTCCCTGATCAGGGAAATGCCATATTGCTGTATGGTAGTCAACGGAAGCACAATACGCTCACGCATCTGGATGGACAACTGATCTACCGGGTAGTCGGCCATCAGTTCACTTTTATCCGAAAGGAGCAGGATATAACGTTGGGTGAGTTCAAACTCCCCGTGAATCATGCGCCAGATTTCTCCAAACTGCGCATCATCGGCAAGATGAGCGGTAAGCGGGAAGAAACATTTTTTCATCGCCATCTCGCAATTATCCATCAGGGTGCGGAAGAACAGCGAGGAGCGATACAGTTCCTTCAGTTCGCCCAGCTTGCCTTTTTTATCCAAAGCCTGCAAGGCAGTACCCACGCCATAATACCCGGGCACATTTTGCTTTAACTGGCTCCACGAACCTACAAAGGGAATGGCGCGCAGGTCTTTAAGGGAAAGTTTTGCACCTGCGCTGCGCTTTGCAGGGCGGCTTCCAATATTGGTTTGGGCATAAAACTGCAGGGGGCTAACATGCGACAGGTAGGGCAGGAAATTGGCATGCTCCTTCAGAGCCTGGTAGGACTGCAAACCTTCCTCGGCAAGCTCCTGCAACAATTGCACTTCGCTTTCATCCAGTATGCGCTCCTTGCGGGGAAAGAGGTCGTTGGTGATGCCGGCATTGAGCAACTGTTCGATATTGTATTGCGCCGAATCAATGGTTCCAAAGTTGGACGAAACGGTTTGGCCCTGTATGGTCAGTTGAATCTCCCTGTTGGAAATATTCTTACCCATGGAAGCATAAAACTTGTGGGTTTTACCACCGCCACGTGCAGGAGGGCCACCGCGGCCGTCAAAAAATACTACATCGATTCCATATTCTTTCGAAACACGGGTCAGCTCCTCTTTGGCTTTGTAGATACTCCAGTTGGCCATCAGGTAACCACCATCCTTGGTGCCATCCGAAAAGCCCACCATAATGGTTTGCGCATCCTTGCGCAGCTTCAGGTGGTTGCGATAGTCTTTATTTTCATACAACTGCCGCATGATATCTGGGGCATGTTGCAGGTCATCGATGGTTTCAAAGAGCGGAACGATGTCTACCGTTAGCGCCTTCTTCTTCCAGCCACCCAAAAGGAAGAGGCCATACACTTCCAAAACATTCAATGCACTGTTGCACTGGCTGATGATATAACGGTTGCAACCCAACTCGCCATTGTTTTGCTGAATGGTTTTGATTGCCTGTACCGATACCAGTGTGTCCTTCATCAACACATCATCGTACAGGTCGGGGTTGGCTTTGCCGGTAATGCCGGTAAGCAGTTTCATCTTTTCTTCATCCGGAAGGCCTGCGTAGTTCTTGGGCAGCACATCTTCCTTTTCGGCTATCAGGCCAAGCACCTTACCATGCACCGAACTATCCTGGCGGATATCGAGGTTGGCAAAATGCAACCCAAATACCAGCACCTTGTTGATCAGCATATCCAGTTGCGACAGGAACAGGCTGTTGTGCTGGTGAATGAGGATCTCCCGTACTTTTTTCAGGGTATCCAAAATAGACTGCTTGCTGATATCGGCCTTATGACCGGGTATAAAGAGGTTGGCATAGAGGTGGTCTTCGAGGTCGCAAAGCATGGTATCCACCTCGCGGAAAGTGAGCCTGCGCTTGAGGCGGCGCACATCCATATAATAACATTTAAGGATGCTGCTGCGCAGGGCATCAGCCACCTTCAGGGTTGTTTCGGAAGTTACATTGGGATTGCCGTCACGGTCGCCACCGGGCCAAAAGCCCATATTGATCACCGAATTGTTTTCGGCAAGGGCATGTGGAAACCGTTCTTTCAAATAAGAAACGATGCGGCCGGCAGCATTGTAAAACACATTTTCCAGGTACCATACAAGGCTTACCGCCTCATCGTAGGGCGTAGGTTTTTGCTTTTTGAAAAAAGGTGTTTTACCTAGTTGCTGCAGGTACAGGTTTACCAGTTCGGCGTTGTTTTCCGAAAGGGCTTTCGACAGGTCGTTGATGATGCCCAGTACGGTGCCAGGATAAAACTGCGTAGGATGCGCGGTCAGCACCAGCCTGATGGCAAAGTCCTTCAGCTTTTCGGCAAGGGCTTCTTCACTGCCACTTTGCAGCACTTCCGATTCCAGATGTTTGATGGAACCTGCGCCATTGATATCATTTACATCGCGGAAAGCGGCATCTTCCAGTGCATCAAACAACACCACTTGGCGCTCCACATATTGCACAAAGCGAAAGAGCAGGTCTACCTGTTCGCGTTCGTTGGTGAAATTGGTGTAGCGGTTAAAAAAATCTTCGATGATCTGTTGCGGACTGTGTTTTTTCTTGTATCCCTCCTCGCAATGATTGAGCAACAGCGAAAGGTGAATACCGGTTTTCTCAATACGGTGAAAAGGCAGGGAGGTAAACAGGCTGTTGTACAACTGGAACTTAATGCCCACGCTGTTCTTGAACTGTTGCAACCCACGGGTAGACTGGTGGTCCATGAAAACAGATACTTATAAATGATTAATACAATAGAATAAGTTCAATGGCAGCATCCTAATTAGCGTATGAAAATACAAGGAAGCGGCCGCTTCTTAAAATAATTTTTATAAATCTTGCCCAATGATTGAATAATCTTTATCTTGGCCCTGCATTCCGCGTGAACTATCCACTGCACCATATCATTCTATTCTCCCAGGCAGCCGACACCGCCATGACTATCGCTATTACCACAACTACCATTATTACAACCCGAAAGGGTTGTGAATAGTCATATTGCCTCCTGGGCCTCCGCGCTGATATCTAAGAATTGTTTCCTGCTTTTCCGTACAGTACCCATTCTGCAAAAAAGACCAATCCCATGTTCGTATTGAAATTTGGTGGCACTTCGGTGGCACATGCTGAAAATATCAAAAAGGTAACGGCAATTGTTCGCGCTAAAGCTGCCACCGGCAAAACCATTGTAGTGGTATCGGCGCTGGGTGGTGTTACCGATGCTTTGCTGCGTTGCGGCACACTGGCTGCCCAAGGCGATGCCACCTATAAAGAAAGTCTCCAGGCGCTTACCCAGCGGCACCTTGACACCATCCGGGAACTGTTGCCCCTTACTGCGCAGAGCGGCGTGCTGAGTCGTATCATGCAACAGTGCCATGAAGTGGAAGACCTTTGCAACGGCATCTTCCTGCTGGGCGAATTCTCCGACCGCACAAAAGACAAGATCCTTTCTTTTGGTGAGCTCCTCTCCTCCCAGATTATCGCTGCTTTTTGGGCTGCAACCGAACTGCCCTGCCAATGGGTAGACTCAAGGGAAGTGATCCGGACGGACAGCCAGTTTACCCGCGCTGTCGTTGACTTCAAGACTACAAACGAACAGATCAAACAACTTGTATCTAACAGCCAAGCACAAGTGCTGTTGGCACCCGGCTTTGTTGCCGCCAACGAGGCTGGCGTAACCACCACCCTGGGCCGGGGCGGCTCCGATTATACCGCGGCCATCTTTGGTGCTGCCGTAGATGCCGAGGAAGTAGAAATATGGACCGATGTGTCCGGCATGATGACCGCCGACCCGCGCCTGGTGAGCAATGCAAAGCCCATTGCACAGATATCTTACCAGGAGGCGATGGAACTATCGCATTTCGGCGCCAAAGTGATCTATCCGCCAACCATCCAGCCGCTGCTGCAAAAGAACATACCGGTTTGGGTAAAAAACACTTTTGCTCCCCAGGACTACGGCACGGTAATAAAAGCCGAAGCAGAACAGAATGGCAATACCATCCGCGGTATTTCCAGCATCAATAAAATTGCCCTGCTTTCCCTTGAAGGCAGCAGCATGGTAGGCATTCCAGGCTTCAGCAAGCGCCTCTTTGAAGCCCTTGCCGCCAACAGCATCAACGTAATCCTGATCACACAAGCCTCTTCCGAACATTCCATTTGCGTGGGTGTAGACGAGTTGCTGGCAAGCCGTGCCAAAGCAGCTGTGGACAATGCCTTTAGCTATGAAATTGAAATGGGCAAAGTAAACCCCTTGGTGGTTGAAAATGGACTTTCCATCATTGCCCTTGTTGGCGATAATATGAAGAGCCACGCCGGCACCAGCGGCAAGATGTTTGGCGCCATGGGTCGCAACGGGGTCAACATCAGGGCCATCGCACAGGGGTCTTCGGAACGGAATATCTCCGCTGTGATTGCTTCTTCAGATGTAAAAAAAGCGGTGAACGTTTTACACGAAGCTTTTTTTGAAACAACCTATAAACAACTGAACGTATACATCATTGGTACCGGAAACGTTGGGGGCAAACTGCTGGCGCAAATACAACAGCAAGCCGGCTACCTGCAACAACACCTGCGCCTGCAGGTACGTGTTGTTGGTCTTGCCAACAGTCGTAAGATGGTGTTTAACGATAATGGCCTTGAACTGGGCAACTGGCAGGAACAGCTTGGCAATGGCGAACCGATGTCGCTGCAAGGTTATGTGGATATCATCCGCCAAAAGAACTTACGCAATTCTGTATTTGTGGATGTTACCGCAAACGCTGATGTGGCCGGCGTGTACGACCAGCTGTTGGAACGCAGCATATCGGTTGTGGCCTGCAATAAAATCGCATGTTCCTCACCTTATGTTCGCTACCGCAAGCTGAAGGACCTGTCAAGGGAATACAATGCGGCCTTCCATTTTGAAACCAATGTGGGCGCCAGCCTGCCCATCATCGGTACCATCAACGACCTGCTGCGCAGTGGCGACGAGGTACAAAAGATGCAGGCTGTATTAAGTGGCACTTTAAACTTTGTGTTCAACAACTACGATGCAACCCGCTCTT
This sequence comes from Cnuella takakiae, assembly GCF_001953305.1. Taxonomy (GTDB): domain Bacteria; phylum Bacteroidota; class Bacteroidia; order Chitinophagales; family Chitinophagaceae; genus Flavisolibacter; species Flavisolibacter takakiae. The sequence goes on along the minus strand of NZ_MTFE01000010.1, from coordinate 2,267,553 downwards.
TTGCACAGGTGGTACGGGATGCACAAAACGAAGGTTATACCGAACCCGACCCGCGCCTCGATCTGAGTGGCACCGATGTTGCCCGTAAGATCATGATCCTGGCACGCGAAGCCGGTGAGCAGCTGGAAATGGAAGACATCACCAATGTAAGCTTCATGCCCGAAAGCTGTATGCAGGGCAGCGTGGAAGACTTCTACGCAGAAATGGAACGGCAGGAGCCTCATTTCAAAGCATTGTACGAGGCCGCCAGCAAAGAAGGCAAAAAACTCAAGTTTGTTGCCCACTACCAAGGCGGCAAAGCCAAGGTCGGCCTGCAGCACATCGATCCTGCCCACGACTTCTTCCACCTGTATGGCAAAGACAATATCGTGCTCTTCTACACCAACCGCTACACCGACCAGCCCATGGTGGTAAAAGGTGCCGGCGCCGGTGCGGAAGTAACGGCATCGGGTGTGTTTGCGGATATTATCAGGGCAGCGAGGATATAGAACGCTATTGGCTTTTAGCTGTTGACTATTAGCTTTTGACCATAAGTATGTATTTCCACCAGCCAATGGCTAACAGCCAAAGGCTAAAGGCTTTATAAATGAACTCAGTAACAGTACAGGCTCCCGGCACCGTGGCCAACCTCGTTTGTGGATTTGATGTGTTGGGGCTTTGCCTCGATGCACCTTACGATACCATGGTAATCAGGCTGCTGGATGAAAAGAAAGTGATCATCGAAAGCGCTGATGGTTATCCCCTGCCCACAGATCCGGCACTCAACACTGCGGGTGCGCCCCTGGTGGAGATGCTGAAGGAGATTGAGGAAAACATCGGCTTTGAAGTGATCATCCATAAAGCCATCAAGCCGGGTAGTGGTATTGGCTCCAGTGCGGCAAGTGCCGCAGGTGCGGTGGTGGGCGCCAATGTGTTGCTCAACAACCGTTTTACCAAGGAAGACCTGGTGCGCTTTGCGCTGTTTGGCGAGAAAGTAGCATCCGGTGTAAAACATGCTGATAATATCGCACCTGGCATATACGGTGGCATTACCCTGATCCGTTCCATTTTTCCCTTGGATATTGTGGCAATTCCTGCGCCTGAATTGTTTGTAACGGTGGTGCATCCCCAAATTGAAGTAAAGACCTCCGACGCCCGCCAGATTTTGCGCAAGGAAGTATTGCTGAAAGATGCCATTAAACAATGGGGCAACATAGCAGGACTGGTTGCCGGCTTTATGAAAAACGACTATGACCTCATTGGCCGCTCACTGGAAGATGTGATCATTGAACCCGTACGCAGTATCCTGATTCCCGGCTTTGCTGATGTAAAACAAAGGTCGGTGGCAGCCGGCGCCCTGGGTGGTGGTATATCAGGATCTGGTCCCTCCATCTTTATGTTGAGCAAAGACGAAGAAACCGCCCATGCTGTTGAAGCCATCATGCACGATGTTTATAACGGTGTAGGTCTTGACCACCATGTTTATGTAACCAAAGTAAACCAGCAGGGTGTGCGGGTATTGGTATAATAAATCTAAATTATTGATTATTGGATTATTGATTATTGGCTGCTGTACGCTAATTATTGCGGCTCGCTCGTCAACCAATAATCAGTAATTATTAATCAATAATGCTTACCCCGCAACTCACTTTAATTTGAACACAATGCAATTCTATAGTCTCAATAAACAAGCGCCAGCTGTTGATTTCCGCACCGCCACCATCAATGGACAGGCGCCTGACAAGGGTTTGTATTTCCCGGAACACATTCCATTTTTGCGCAATGATTTTATCAACGAGATCAACTACTACTCCAAGGAAGAAATTGCCTTGGAAGTAATTGCTCCTTATGTTGGTAACACTATTCCACGCAATGAACTGCAACGTATCGCTTCGGAAACCGTGGCTTTTGATTTTCCTTTGGTAAACATCAATGAGCAAATCAGTTCGCTGGAATTGTTTCACGGCCCCACCCTTGCCTTCAAAGATGTAGGCGCACGCTTCATGAGCCGTTGCCTGGGTTATTTTGTACAGGGCAACAATCAGAAAGTAACGGTACTGGTAGCCACTTCGGGTGATACCGGTGGTGCAGTGGCTAATGGCTTTTATGGCGTAGATGGTGTGGATGTTGTGATTCTTTATCCTTCGGGAAAAGTAAGCCCGATACAGGAACTGCAACTGACTACACTGGGTAAAAACGTTACCGCCCTTGAAGTGGACGGCCGCTTTGATGATTGCCAGGCCATGGTAAAGCAGGCATTTGCCGATGCCGACCTGCAAAAGGCATTATTCCTTACCTCGGCCAATTCCATCAACGTGGCCCGCTGGCTGCCACAACAGTTTTACTATTTCTATGCCTGGCAACAGTGGCAGGATAAAGACAACCCGCCGGTGATTTGCGTGCCCAGCGGCAACTTCGGAAATATCTGTGCAGGTATCCTGGCTTATCAATCTGGTTTGCCGGTGCAACATTTCATTGCTGCCACCAATGCCAATGATATTGTTCCCCAGTACCTGCAAAGTGGCACCTATGCAGCAAGGGAAGCTGTAGCTACTTTGTCCAATGCAATGGATGTGGGCAACCCTTCCAATTTTGTACGCATACTGGAAATATTCAAACAGGAATTTGCAAGCCTTAAAGGCAAGCTGCATGCAGCTAGTATTACCGATGCACAAACAAAGGAAACTTTGGCAAGCGTATACCGCGAGCACCAATACCTGCTCGATCCGCATGGTGCTGTAGGCTTCCTGGCTCTGGAGCAATACCTGGCACAGAACCAGGGACAGAAAGGTTACCTGTTGGAAACTGCCCACCCGGTGAAGTTTCCGGATGCAGTGGAAGAAGTAACGGGGCAAAAAATTAAGTACCCTGAAAGTGTGCAGGGTTTGCTGGGGCTGGAAAAGAAAAGCATTAAGGTGGCGCCTACTTTTGCGGCACTTAAAGAATATTTGTTGTCATAGATCTTCCATCTCTTAAAGAGATGGAAGATCTGTTGCTCCAACCTTGAAGGATTCCTAAACCTTCAAGGTTTTTTTATTTATACATCTACCGAATCATATACCACTACTCTTTGCCACAGGTGGCTATAGTTTTTTACAAAATCCAGGTGAACAGGATCAACCTGGTAGCTGTCCTGGTCGGCTTTGTTGGCAAAAAACAACAACCAGGATACCGCATAGGAACGATCGATCACATCGCGGTTGGTGTCAGCCGGCTGGCCGATATAGAAATTTTGAATGGTCTTTACTTTCGACAAGGTGCGCAGGCCTTCCAGCAATTTGGCCTTATCTTCTTTGCTTTCCGGGTTCTTCAGCCAAAAATATACATGGTGAATAAAGCCAGCTTTGGCGGGAGTTTGTGCAGCTTGTACGGGCAGCGATGCTGCACCTGCGGCGGCAACGGTTAAGGCTGCATTGGACAAAAACTTTCGTCGGTTTTGTTGCATTGGTGAGGGGAGTTTTGCCTTAAAAATAAGGCATTATGCCGTTTGCCCATCCATTGCGACTAAGATGAGTCGGCGTTGGTTTCCCAGTACTTCTGTTAAGCAGTAAACTATAGCACCGGTACATAAATCATGCGAAGGATAGATGCGGGAATAAGGATTTTAGAAGGCACCATTGTTGTATCAATGGGGCAGCACCGTTCGTATGAGCAGTTATATCATCATCATCACCCTTATTGGTTTTGCGGCATTAGGCATGGCCTGGATGCCTGCACTTTCCAAACGCACCCGCATTTCCTACGCCATCCTGTATGTGCTCCTGGGCATGATCATCTACCTGGCCTTTGGCTGGCTGCTGCCCCTCCCCGACCCCTTATCCGAAAGCGAACTGACCGTACACCTAACAGAATTGGTTGTGATCATTTCGCTGATGGGAACCGGCTTAAAGATCGATACGCCTTTTTCCTTTAAACGTTGGGCTGTGCCCTTCCGGCTGGTGAGTATTACCATGCTGCTATCCATTTTTGGTGTGATGGCAATCGGGATATACCTGCTTGGCCTCGATCCGCCATCGGCTCTCCTGCTGGGAGCGGCATTGGCGCCCACCGATCCTGTACTGGCCTCCGATGTACAGGTAGGTCCTCCGCTGGAAGGCACCCAGGATAATGTAAAATTTTCCCTCACGGCTGAAGCAGGCATGAACGATGGTACCGCCTTCCCTTTTACCTGGCTTGCAATTGCCTTAGCTTCTACCCAAACAGAAGGAAGTCTTTGGAGCCACTGGATAGGTTACGACCTTTTGTACCGCATTGCTGCCGGGGTAGGGTTGGGATTTTTGTTGGGCAAACTACTTGCCTACCTGCTGTTCAACTTCTCGGAGAAAAAAGGCATACTGGATATGCAGGATGGCTTTGTGGCCACATCGGCCACTTTGCTAGTGTATGGCTTAACAGAGATGATACATGGTTATGGCTTTATGGCCGTTTTTGTTGCAGCCATCACCCTGCGCAATTCAGAGATGCACCACCAGTACCACACCAAGCTCCACGAATTCAGCGACCAGGTGGAACGGGCACTTGTGGCCATCGTGCTGATTCTTTTTGGCGGCAGCCTTGTAATGGGCATTCTTAATAACCTGAGCTGGCAAATGGCCTTGTTTGGGTTTGCCTTTGTGTTGCTTATCCGCCCGCTCACCGGCCTAATCGGGTTGATTGGTACCAAACCACACCGAAAAGAAAAAATGGCCATTTCTTTTTTTGGCATCAAAGGCATCGGCTCCTTTTTCTACCTGGCCTTTGCACTTAATGAGGTGCATTTTACCGGGCAAAAGGAACTATGGTCCATTGGGGCCTTTGTGGTTTTATTATCCATCCTGGTGCATGGCTTTACTGCAACGCCGGTAATGCAAAAGGTGGAAGCCCAATTTACCCGGAAGCCTAAGTCCAAAGGGCAAAACCAGCCAGGGAAGAAAGAATAGCAACCTCTGATTACTCTGTTTTCCAGATGGTGAAATAGTATTCAGCTTAATTAAAAGCCGCATTGATTTTACCACCCTCTATATCTAACATGGTTAATTATTGCAGGAGATGCCAACATACGTCGGCAAGACAAATACCTGTTAGTCGGCAATCGTAATCAACATCCGTCGTTGCCCCTTTGCGTCGTTGCGAGAAATCCTTTGCACCTTAGCACCTTTGCGAGAAACAAAACAAAAAAGCCGCTCCTTTCGGAACGGCTCTTTGCATGTATAAAAGTTTGCTTATTCAAACTTGAGGTCCAGACCCAGACCGCGCAGTTCGTGCACGAGTACGTTGAACGACTCGGGCAGACCGGCACGGGGAACGTTCTCTCCTTTAACGATGGCCTCATAAGTCTTAGCGCGACCGATGATGTCATCCGACTTAATGGTAAGCAGTTCCTGCAGGATGTTGGATGCACCGTAGGCCTCGAGTGCCCACACCTCCATCTCACCGAAACGCTGACCACCGAACTGGGCTTTACCACCCAGGGGCTGTTGCGTGATGAGCGAGTATGGTCCGATCGAACGGGCGTGCATCTTGTCATCCACCATGTGGTGCAGTTTGATCATGTAGATCACACCAACGGTAGCCTTCTGGTGGAAGCGCTCACCGGTTTCACCATCATAGAGATAAGTGTGACCGAACATCGGGATACCGGCCTGCTCGCAGAACTGGGCGATGTCTTCGGTAGAAGCACCGTCGAAGATCGGCGTGGCAAACTTGGTACCCAGGTTCATACCTGCCCAACCCAGCACAGTCTCATATATCTGTCCGAGGTTCATACGGGAAGGTACACCCAGCGGGTTCAGTACAATGTCCACGGGCTCACCATTCTCCAGGAACGGCATGTCTTCGGCACGTACAATTTTGGCTACGATACCTTTGTTACCGTGGCGACCGGCCATCTTATCACCCACCTTCAGCTTACGCTTAACGGCGATGTATACTTTAGCCAGTTTCAGTACACCTGCAGGCAGTTCGTCACCAATGGAGATGTTGAACTTCTCACGCTTGTAACGACCCAGCTCTTCGTTGTACTTGATGTTGTAGTTGTGCAGCAGGATGTTGATCTGCTCGTCAACCTTGGCATCACCGCTCCAACCCAGGGGGTTCACATTCTGGTAATCGATCTGGGCCAGGTTCTTTTGGGTAAACTTGGCGCCTTTGCCAATCAGCACTTCACCGAAGTTGTTGCTTACGCCCTGGCTAGCCTTGTCTTTCAACAGGGTCAGCAGTTTGTCGAGCAGCACGTCCATGAGGTCCTGAACGTTTTTCTCGTGGATGCGCTCCAGCTTTTCGATGGCCGCTTTCTCACGCACTTTGGCGTTCTTATCTTTTTTTGCACGCTGGAACAGCTTCTTGTTGATCACCACACCTTCCACACCGTTGGGTGCTTTCAGCGAAGCGTCTTTGGCATCACCGGCTTTGTCGCCGAAGATGGCGCGGAGCAACTTCTCTTCAGGCGTAGGATCAGATTCACCTTTGGGGGTGATCTTACCGATCATGATATCGCCTTCCTTGATCTGGGCACCAATCCGGATGATACCGTTCTCGTCCAGGTCTTTGGTCGCATCTTCCGATACGTTGGGAATATCAGGGGTCAGTTCTTCTTCACCCAGCTTGGTGTCGCGTACTTCCAGTTCGTATTCGGAAATGTGCACCGAAGTGAACATGTCTTCTTTAACTACACGCTCGGAGATTACGATGGCATCCTCGAAGTTGTAACCTTTCCAAGGCATGAAGGCCACTTTCAGGTTTTTACCCAGTGCCAGTTCACCATCCTTGGTTGCGTAACCTTCGGTAAGGAAGTCGCCTTCTACCACCTTCTGGCCTTTCTTCACGGCGGGCTTCAGGTTGATGGAAGTTTCCTGGTTGGTTTTGATAAACTTGGTCAAACGGTAGATCTTCAGATCTTCCTCGAATGATACCAGGCGCTGGTCGGAGTTGCGGTTGTAACGAACATGAATTTCGTTGGCATCCACAAACTCCACCACACCCTCACCTTCAGAGTGGATCTGGATACGGGCATCGCGGGCAGCCTTGCCTTCCAGACCGGTACCAACGATGGGTACGTCGGGACGCAGCAGGGGTACCGCCTGACGTTGCATGTTCGATCCCATCAGTGCGCGGTTGGCGTCATCGTGCTCCAGGAACGGAATCAGCGATGCCGACAGACCTACGATCTGGTTGGGGGCAACGTCCATATATTCTACCTCACCTTTGTCCAGGATCGGGAAGTCACCGGTTTCACGGCTAACGATGCGATCTTCTACGAACTCGCCTTTCTCGTTCAAAGGCACGTTGGCCTGGGCGATCTTGGCGTTGTCTTCTTCTTCTGCCGACAGGAAGGTGAGTTCCTTCATATCTACGCGACCGTCTTTTACTTTACGGTAAGGCGTTTCAATAAAGCCCATCTCGTTGATGGCGGCGTGAACACAGAGGGTAGAGATCAGACCGATGTTGGGACCTTCTGGAGTTTCGATGGTACACAGGCGACCGTAATGGCTGTAGTGTACGTCACGCACCTCGAAGCCGGCACGTTCGCGGCTCAAACCACCAGGCCCGAGTGCGGAGATACGACGCTTGTGCGTGATCTCACTCAGGGGGTTGGTTTGGTCGAGGAACTGCGACAACTGGCTGGTACCAAAGAAGGAATTGATCACCGAAGACAGCGTACGGGCATTGATCAGGTCAACGGGGGTAAATACCTCGTTGTCACGCACGTTCATACGCTCACGGATGGTACGGGCCATACGGGCCAGACCTACACCGAACTGCGCATACAACTGCTCACCTACGGTACGTACCCGGCGGTTGGACAGGTGATCAATGTCATCGATCTCGGCCTTACCGTTGGTGAGGCGTACGAGGTACTTGATGATCTCGATAATGTCTTCCTTCGTCAGGGTCTTCTGCTCCAGCTTGGCGTTCAGGTTCAGCTTGCGGTTAATCTTGTAGCGACCAACTTCGCCGAGGTCGTAACGCTTGTCGGAGAAGAACAGCTTGTCGATGATACCACGGGCTGTTTCGTTATCAGGCGCATCGGCACCGCGCAGCTGGCGGTAGATCACCTGTACGGCTTCCAGCTCGGAGTTGGAAGTATCCTTGTTCAGGGTATTGTAGATGATGGCATAGTCACCACCTACGTCTTCGCGCTGCAGGAACACCGACTTAACGTCCATGTCGGAGATCATATCGATGGCTTCTTCGTCGAGGATGGAGTCACGCTCCAGTACCACTTCGTTACGCTCAATCGATACCACCTCACCGGTGTCCTCATCTACGAAGTCTTCAACCCAGCTGCGGAGTACACGGGCAGCGAGGCGCTTGCCTACATGCTCCTGCAGGGCCTTCTTCTCTCCTTTCACCTCGTCGGCCATGCCGAAGAGTTCGAGGATATCTTTATCGGTTTCGAAACCAATGGAACGCAGCAGCGTAGTAACCGGGAATTTCTTCTTACGGTCGATGTACGCATACATTACGTTGTTGATGTCGGTAGCGAATTCCATCCATGCGCCTTTGAAAGGAATCACACGGGCAGAATAGATCTTCGTACCGTTGGGGTGTACAGACTGGCCAAAGAACACACCCGGGGAACGGTGAAGCTGGGAAACCACCACACGCTCCGCACCATTGATCACGAAGGTACCACGGGGAGTCATGTAGGGGATATTGCCCAGGAACACGTCCTGAACAATGGTTTGGAAGTCGATGTGCTCCTCGTCATTACAGCTCAGGCGCAGTTTTGCTTTCAGGGGCACAGCGTAGGTCAGACCACGCTCCATACACTCTTCAATGGTGTAACGGGGCGGATCAATAAAATAGTCGAGGAACTCCAGTACGAAGATGTTACGAGTGTCCGTGATCGGGAAATTTTCCTTGAACACACGGAACAGACCTTCGTTGTTGCGCTTGTCGGGAGTTGTCTCTAACTGGAAGAACTCTTTAAACGACTGGATCTGAACGGCGAGCAGATCAGGCGTGTCGGCAATTTTGCCGATCTTACCGAAGTTGATCCGCTGATTCGTTGTTGTTGCAGGCATATAAAATAATACCGGTTTAAAGTTTTAGACAAGTACGTTCCAATACGCAGATAACTCTCCCCTGCTCCTGTAGCACTGTACAAAAGCTGGTGAAAGTCAACACTTTAGCGTAAAATATGTACCGTCAAAATTGTTTTTGGCCAAAACTAGGAGGGCAAAAGTAAGGAAATAAGCCACACCAACAAGAGTTTCGGGGCAACAAAGATGGTGCCGGAGAAAAATTTACAGTAAATTAAGGATTGTGGATGATAAATAGTCTAGGATATAAAAAGCATTCTTGTAAAATTATTGATCATCCCACTTGCACTGCTTCGTTATAACAATCTGTCCCTACCAAGCCACCCGCCTACACCCCATCATCTGCGATCCTTAAATCTGCACTATGAATTGGAAGGCTTTTATTTCAGGCTACCTCACCTTTAGCCGGAAAGACCGCATCGGGGCGTTTACCCTCGTGCTCCTCATCTTAATAATATATATACTTCCCTACCTGGTGCCGGAAAAAGTCGCACCGCCTATAATCCTGGATGATTCCCTGAAAAGCTGGCTCGACAAAACCGACTCATCCAGGGTTGCCGGTTACCAAAGTGCAGCCCCGGAAAGTGGTTTCGGTGATGCAACTGTTCCCTTGGCTCCTGAACCAAACGCAGGCTCCTTGTTCCCCTTTGATCCAAACAGTTTGGATGAAGCAGGATGGAAGCGTCTTGGTCTGCGGGAACGTACTGCCCGCACCATCATCAATTACCGGAATAAGGGCGGCAGATTTTACAGGAAGGAGGACCTGCAAAAAATCTGGGGCCTGCCTAAAAATTTTTATCAAAGAGTGGCGCCTTACATAAAAATTCAAACAAATGCATCTGATCAGCCGGAATTTGCCAAAAGGGAAATCAATAATGAACTAAAAACGTACCCATCAAAAACAATCGATATAAACACTGCCGACACCAGTGAATGGATCGCCCTGCCGGGCATAGGATCAAAAATGGCCAGCCGGATTGTGAACTTCCGGGCTAAACTGGGCGGCTTTGTATCCATCGAGCAGGTTGGTACCACCTATGGACTCCAGGATTCAATCTTTCAGAAGATTAAACCAAAATTGAAACTAACAGACCCGCAACTTTCTAAAATAAAAATTAATACTGCATCAAAAGAAGAATTGAGCGCGCACCCTTATATAAAATGGGAGGTTGCAAAAAGCATCGTTGCCTATCGCCAGCAACATGGCCCCATTAAGAGTAAGAAAGACCTGGAGCAGCTCATGCTCCTTGATGAAAAGGCCTTAGAACAGCTACTGCCATATTTGCAGTTCGACTAAGTGACAGTTGGTAACAAGACTTAATTTTTCAAACTAACGTCGAAGGATAAACGATTGATTTAAAACAGTAAGTATGCGCTATAACTAATTTGCAGGTTGAGCAAAATGCAACAGCTTTAGGTAAAGCCTGAAACACCTTACTTTTTACTACAAATACCCATAATTCCAGACCTGCCTACTTGGTTTTTAAACCAGTTATAAAAAGCAACAAACGATTGGAAAACAAAATGTTTATTGCCCTAAACCAATAATTAGCATGAACTAAATTTTCTCCCTTGCAATTAACTAGCCCATACCTGATAAGAAAGAAATTGCTATTATACACATTCTGCAAGCACGCTCAATTAATAGCATACTTCAAAATGTTCCACAGGTATTAATAAATTAAAGATAAGAGCCGTCATACCTGTTATTAGAATTCATGTAAGTCAACGTTGCAAACCTTCAACTCTTTTAATCACTTAAGTTTTCGTTCCCCCAGTTTTTGCTTTATCATCCTGGAGTTGGAAAGGCCGTGATTTAAATGGCTTTACTATTGTTTCATTTTGCAGACAAATAAGACCTAGCAAAAAACCATCAAATCGCCTATGATTGAACTTAAAATGGAGCAGCGCTTTTAAAATTTATTATAAAAGCGTAATAACTTAAAGGCAGTACTGTTTGGCTTAAGTAATTGCAAACACCTTAATTTTCATTTCGGCAGGCTGGCATCGCTTACTGAATTTTGCATTCAAATAAAACAGATGTAATTGTATTGGAGCATAGCAATTCTTGAATCACCACTGTAGACACTTTTTATTTTAGATAAGCTTCCTGCAACTAAATATCATCTACAGCTAAAAGCAACCCTAAAAAATACCATACCTATTGTAAAAACTGTGCATTCCAATATCCTGTTGCACTTAACCCAGGCAACTTGTTTAAAAATAAAAGGTGGCTATGCTGCACGCTTTTACCATTTAAAAAGGCCCGCAATAACGCGGGCCTATAACCGAAATATCAATCTGGTGGCTTACCAGATCCTTGCCCTTTGGTCGGGTTTGATATAAAGCTTGTCTCCTTCTGTTACATTGAAGGCTGTATAAAAAGGATCGAAGTTGGCAAGTGGGCCATTTACCCGGAACATCTCTGGGGAATGCGGGTCAACGTTGAGGCGCATACGCATGGTTTCATCCCGATTGATCAGGCGCCATACCTGCGCAAAGCCAAGGAAGAACCGCTGGTCAGGAGTAAAGCCATCAATCTTATCCTTGCTCTTTGCCTGATCGGTCATTTGGAATGCATCCCAGGCAATGGCAAGTCCGCCGATATCAGCAATGTTTTCACCAAGGGTAAGCTCGCCTTTTACATGAAGGGAGTCGAACACGGTATACCCATTATACTGCTTTACCACGGCTGCTGTTTTGGCCTTGAACCGCTCATTGTCTTCCTTGGTCCACCAGTTCTGCAAATTACCTGCTGCATCGTACTGGCTGCCCTGGTCATCGAAACCATGCGTCATCTCGTGACCGATTACCATTCCGATACCTCCGTAGTTGATAGCATCATCTGCATTGGGGTTGAAGAATGGATATTGCAGGATACCTGCCGGAAATACGATCTCGTTGTTGGTAGGGTTGTAATATGCATTTACCGTAGGCGGGCTCATCATCCACTCGCTGCGGTCCACCGGCTTTCCGATCTTGCCGATCATTTCTTTTTGCCCATGAACAGCCAATGCTTTTCCATTGGCGTAAAAACTATTGCGATCAATGGTTACATCGTCATAGTTCTTCCACTTCTCGGGGTAACCAATTTTTTTCAGGAAGGTATTGAGCTTAGCATTTGCCCTTTGCTTGGTGCTATCACTCATCCAATCCAGTTTCTGGATACGGGCGGCAAATGCTTTTTGCAGGTTGCTTACCAGTTCATCCATCCGCTTCTTGGCATCTTCGGTAAAGTGCTTTTTTACATACAGTTGACCCAACAACTCGCCCATTTCCTGGTCGGCGGCATTCACGATGGTTTTCCAACGGTCTTCCTGCACTTTCTGGCCGCTGAAAGTTTGTTTAAAGGCAAAGCTGGCATCCCGGAAAGACTTGGGCAACAAACCGGCACTATTGCGCAGGTAATCGTATTTCAGCTTTGTTTTCCATAGCTCAATGGGTTTTCCCGGAAGCATGTTGTTAAGAGCAGCGAAATAATCAGGCTGCCCTACATTCACGCTATCGGGCTTTGCCCCAATGGTATTAAAGAAACCAGTCCAGTTGATATTGGGTTGTTGTTTGTGCAAATCGGAAACAGCCATTTTATTATAGTTCAACTGGGGGTTGCGGAGTTCTACCGGGCTGCGGTGCGATTTGGCAATTTCCGTTTCCAATGCCAGAACAGCCTGTGCGTTTTTTGCGGCTGTAGCCGTATCCTGCCCTGCAAGTACAAACAACTTGGATGCATACCGGATCATCGCATTACGGGCTGCTACAGAGGCGCTGTCGCCTTTGGTGTAATAATCTTTTTCCGGCAGGCTCAGGCCTGTTTGGGTAAACACCGGAATATTCATCCGGCTGTTCTTTTCATCGGCAAAAACATAGAAGCCCATCAGGTCGCCATTACCGGTAGTATAACCTTCATGCACCAGGTTCATGAACTGCTTGTAATCTGAAACGGCATCCACTTTAGCCAGTAGCGGCTGGATAGGTTTCAGGCCTGCTTTTTCGATGGCAAGCGTATCCATGCCGCTGGCGTAGTAATCACCTACCTTCTGCTCTGTAGTGCCCTTTTCAGCACCGCTGGCGCCTGCTTCTTCCAAAAGGGTATGCAGTTGCTTCAGGTTGTCCTGGTACAGCGTATAAAAACTTCCCCAGCCGCTTTGGTCATCAGGTATCTTTGCGGCCTTCATCCATTTGCCGTTGGCGTATAAAAAGAAGTTATCACCGGGTTTAACCGTAGCGTCGATACCGGAAACATCAAAAGCCGGCTGACGGGCTGTGCCCTGTCCGGCATTCTTGTTCTTGCAGGCAGCAAACAAAAGCAATGAGGCGGCAATAACCACCGAAGGTCTGGTCTTCATTCGTACATGTTTAGGTAGTGGAAAATAGGCAAGAACAGGGACATGAAAACACCGCTGGTGTAAAATGGCAGGCAGGCAAAACAAAAAGGGCCTTCCCTGCGGAAAGCCCTTTTCAATATTGATTGAAATCGAATTAAGCGATCTCAACGTCAGCGCCAGCTTCTTTCAGCTTAGCAGCGATGTCTTCAGCGGTAGCTTTGTCAACACCTTCTTTAACGGGCTTGGGAGCGCCGTCAACCAGGTCTTTGGCTTCTTTCAGGCCCAGACCGGTCAGGTCTTTAACGATTTTTACTACGTTCAGTTTCGAAGCACCTGCAGCTTTCAGGATTACGTCGAATGAAGTTTTCTCTTCAGCAGCGGCTGCGCCACCACCACCGTCAGCGGCTACTACTACAGCTGCAGCAGCAGGCTCGATGCCGTATTCAGATTTCAGTACATCAGCCAGTTCCTGTACTTCTTTTACAGTCAGGCCTACCAGTTGTTCAGCAAGTGCTTTTACGTCTGCCATTTTTTGAAAATTTTTCCCGACTTCACGCCCCTTACAAGGGATCCGCCGGAGGGTTTAAAAAAATTTTGCTTCTTTGGTTACCCCAGAAGCGGGAGTTGTATAATGAGCCAATTAGCTAATGTGCCAATGTGCTAATTATAAGAAATTGCGTGTGTAATGAACAATTAGCACATTACTCAGCTGCTGCTTCAGCAGGTGCTTCTGCACCGCCGTTGCCAGCTTGCTCGTGGTGGTGCAACAGGGCAGCCAGTACACGCTTAGCAGGCGATTGCAACAGGCCAATAACTTCGCCGATAAGCTCGTTCTTGGTCTTGATCTTGGTGAGGGCAACCAGGTTATTGTCGCCGGCGTAGATATCGCCATTGATAAAGGCAGCCTTCAGTTCGGGCTTCTCTCCTTTCGAATCCTGACGGAAAGAAGAAAGGATCAGGGCCGGCTCCTTGGGGTTCTCAGAGAACATCAGGGCAGTTACGTTGTTCAGAGAGTCGAACATGCCGTTGTACTGCTCGTTGCCGAGAGCTTCCAGGGCCTTCTTGATCAGGGTGTTCTTAGCCACTTTCATTTCCACGTTCTTGCTGAAGCAAGCGCGGCGCAGCTTGGAAACCTGCTCTACAGTGAGCGATTCAGTATTGGTAACATAGAAGTTGTTGTACTGGGAGAACTTACCCTTCAACACTTCAATGATCTCGTTTTTTTGCTCTTTAGTCATTGCAAATATTTTGGTCCTGCCGAACGGATTCGTCTAGGATTAGTGAACAAAAGATTTGGTGTCGATAGAAATGCCGGGGCTCATGGTAGAAGCCATGGTCAGGCCTTTCAGGTAAGTACCTTTAGCGGTAGCAGGCTTTGCCTTGATGAGGGCGTTGATCAGCTCGGTGCTGTTCTCAGCCAGTTTCTCAGGGCTGAACGATACGCGGCCGATAGAAGCGTGGATGATACCAGCTTTGTCAACCTTGTAAGCGATCTTACCACCTTTTACGTCGTTCACCGCGGAGGCTACGTCGTTGGTAACGGTACCGGTCTTCGGGTTGGGCATCAGGTTGCGGGGACCCAGGATCTTACCCAGACGACCAATCTTTGGCATTACGGCAGGTGTAGCGATGATTACGTCAACATCGGTCCAGCCACCGTCGATCTTTTGTACAAACTCGTCCAGACCTACGTAGTCGGCACCTGCACCTTTGGCAGCTGCTTCCTGGTCGGGACCGCACAGTACCAGTACACGCTTGGTTTTACCGGTGCCATGGGGCAGGTTAACGGTACCGCGGATAGCCTGGTCAGCTTTCTTAGGATCAACACCCAGACGAACGTGGATGTCAACAGAAGCGTCAAACTTGGCGGTGTTCACTTCTTTCACCAGGGTAGCGGCGTCTTTCAGTGAGTATATTTTGTTAGCATCCACCTTAGCGTTGGCTGCTTTTCTTTTTTTAGGAATGAAAGCCATTGTTCAATTCTTTTTTGTGGTTCAAAACTTATTTTTCCCAGGGAGCTGTACCTTCTACAGTCAGACCCATGCTGCGCGCTGTACCGGCCACCATGCTCATGGCGCTTTCCAGTGTGAAAGCGTTCAGGTCGGGCATTTTGTCTTTGGCGATTTCTTCCACCTGTGCCCAGGTAACCTTACCTACTTTCGCGCGGTTGGGTTCTTTTGAACCGGATTGAATTTTAGCAGCGTCTTTCAGTTGTACGGCTGCGGGAGGAGTTTTGATGATAAAGTCGAACGACTTATCGGAGTACACGGTCAGCAGTACGGGCAGCACCTTACCCATCTTGTCCTGGGTGCGGGCGTTGAACTGCTTGCAGAATTCCATGATGTTAACACCTTTGGAACCCAGGGCAGGACCGATCGGAGGTGCGGGGTTGGCCTGGCCACCCTTCACCTGCAGCTTAACGTAGCCAGTGATTTCTTTTGCCATTTTCTTCTGATTTATTGGTTCAAGCGACGGTATGATCTCGGCGACAATACCATCTCCCAAATTCCTCGAACTTCCGCTTTCGCATGCGGAAACACTAAAGAACTACTTTGGGGAGGCGCAAAGGTAGGTATTTATTTGAAACGGCCAAGGTCCGTTTCATTTCATTTTGTTAAGTCCAGCCGGTAAAAAACCAGTGTGCCCGGTTCCCGTTTTGGGCCCATTTGTTTGATCACTACAAAACCATTGGCTTTTAAGTCCTCGGCGTAAGATACCATGTTGGCTCCTGCCCTTTGCACCGTATCATAACGCATCAACTGACCCGTGTTCCGGTAATAATAATAAGACAATTGCGAAACTATGTGCTTGGGTGTAAGCACCGTATCTGAAGATACAGGCAGGTAGCGGTAAAAAGCTTGCACAGCAAGCTTTTCGGGCGGCGCATAATAAGTTAAAGGGCCGTTCCCGAACTTAGCTGCTACTTCTGCCATCGGTGTTTGGTAGTATGCTTTAGCGCGGTGAAGGATGGGAATAAGTACCACTGCATAGGTAAGCCGCAGCAAAATAATACCCGCAATAAAAAGCCATAGCCTGAGTGCTGCACGCACCTGGAAATAAAACCAGGTAAAAGCGCCTAGTAAAAGAGCCACGGGTATTGCCAGCCAAAGTGCAGTAGCTGTTATAAAAGGCAATGCAAGTACACCGGCAGTAGCGATGAGGAAGATCCACCCGGGATATTTCAATACCTTGTTTACCAGCGCTGGTTTTGTTTGTGCCCAGGAACGCAGCAAGGTTACAAATACAACCGATGCAAAAGGTGCAAATATGTATACATACCTGGCTTTGGGCTGGCCGGTAAGCCAGTACACCCAAATATTGCAGGCAATAAACAATACCGAAAAGCGGACCCATGCATTTTGAAAGGCCATTCTGCGCACGGATTGGTTGAACAACAGTAACAGCAACAAAGACCAGGGCGCCACCAGTTTCAACAACAGGAATGGATAGGCAACAGACTTTTCCAGAACTCTATTCGACCGCACGCCTACCGCTGACTTAGCTACCGACTCGTTCAGCAGGTTGGCCAACAGGTACACCTCATCACCTTTCAAACTAAAAGCCCACAAATAAGCTCCACATACGATTATAAATATCATTGCTCCTGCAACATGTTGCCAACGCAGTACTGCCTTAAGGGACCGGTTATAGATACACAATGCTGTAAGCGTAAGTCCTTCAAATAATAAGGATGGAAAGCCTTTGGTTAAAAACCCGATGGCACAAAGCAGGTAAGAGACCAGGTACAGCATGGACCATTGCCGCTGCTGGTAATAGTGAAAAATGGCAATGACCTGGAGGTAGACAACAAAGCTGTAAAAGATATCAATCTCTGCACCATTGGCTAATCCATAGAAATAAATATCGGCACTGGTGAGCAACATAAAGGCGGAAAGCAATGCCAAGCCCTTATCCATAAAACGACAACTAAACCGGTAATGTATCGCGGCCCATAGTAGGTAAAACAAAAGGGAGGGCAGCCGCAATACAAATTCCGATGCATTGCCAAAAAGCCTTATAAAAGCAATAAGTATCCAATTAAAAAATGCGGGTTTATTGTAATAAAGCCAGCCAAATTGTGTAGGACTGAAGTAATTACCTGATTCCAGCATTTCGAGTGAAATGATAGCGCGGCGGGGCTCTTCACCATCGAGCTCCATTACACCCAGGTTGATGGTTACCGACAAAAAGTAACAACTCAATAATAGCGCAATACCCCACCTGGATTGCAGGGTTGATAGTCCGGTTGGTTGCATTGTTGCGGGTATAAAAAAAGCTGATTCAAAGAATCAGCTTTTCAAAAGGCAAAATATAGAGTTTAGCTCAGCTTTTCAACTTGCATGTAGTTTAGTTCTACAGGCGTAGAGCGGCCAAAGATCTTAACGGTAACTTTCAGTTTTTTCTTCTCATCGTTCACCTCTTCAATCACACCGTTGAAGTCGTTGAAAGGACCTTCGATGATCTTGATGGTTTCACCAACAATGAATGGTTCGCTCATGCTTACACCACCGGCTTCGGCCATTTCGTCCATCTTACCCAGCATCTTGTTCACTTCCGACTTACGTAAGGCGATCGGATCTTCCTTTCCCAGAAAGTGGATGACATTGGTCGTATTCTTAATGGTATCGCGCAGGTCGTCGTTCAGTTTGCCATCTACCACCTCGATCATTACATAACCTGGATAGTAGTTGCGCTCACGCATTACCTTTTTGCCGTTCTGCACCTTGTACACTTTCTCAACAGGCAGGAAGATTTGTTTTACCACGTCTTTCCAGTCGCGGCTCACCTCTTTATCGAGGTATTCCTTCACCTTACGTTCCTTACCGCTCACCACGCGCAGTACATACCATTTGGTATTGTCTGCCGGCTGAACGATTTCATTATTTTCAGGATTGATTGCTTCCATTGTTGATTAGAACAGTTTGTAGATAAAGTTCAGACCGCCGGCAGCGATGAAGTCCATAACCCATACCAATGCGGTAATGAGCAGGGTGGCTACCAGTACGATCATGGTTGACTGCTGCAGCTGTTCCCAGGTAGGCCAGGTTACTTTCTCGGTCAACTCTCTGAACGACTCACTGAAATAGTTGGAGATCTTGTTCATGAAAAAAATTTGCTAATGTGCTAATATGCCAATGTGCTAATGTAGCTCTTTTCCCGAAGGAAATTATTAGCTGAATAGCTAATTAGCACATTAGCACATTGATGATTGCACGGGTGGAGAGATTCGAACTCCCATCAACGGTTTTGGAGACCGCTATTCTGCCATTGAACTACACCCGTAGATCCAAGTACGAAGTTTGAAGTGGGAAGTACGAAGTTATGCACTTCGTACTTCTTTCCTCGTATTTCGTACTTGTATTTAAATTAAGCGATGATCTCAGTAACCTGACCAGCACCTACGGTACGGCCACCTTCGCGGATCGCGAACTTCAGACCTTTTTCCATAGCGATAGGCTGGATCAGTTTAACAGTCAGCGAGGTGTTGTCACCAGGCATAACCATCTCTGTACCTTCGGGCAGTACGCACTCACCAGTTACGTCCGTAGTACGGAAGTAGAACTGAGGACGATACTTGTTGAAGAAAGGCGTGTGACGGCCACCTTCTTCTTTGCTCAGTACGTATACTTCGCCTTTAAATTCGGTGTGGGGAGTGATAGAACCAGGCTTCACGATAACCATACCGCGACGGATCTGGGTCTTTTCAATACCACGGAGCAGCAGACCTGCGTTGTCACCAGCTTCACCTTCGTCGAGGAGCTTGCGGAACATTTCAACACCGGTACAGGTAGAAGTCAGGGGAGCATCCATCAGACCTACGATTTCAACAGGCTCACCAACTTTGATACGACCACGCTCGATACGACCGGTAGCAACAGTACCACGACCAGTGATAGAGAACACGTCTTCTACCGACATCAGGAAGGGCATATCAACAGGACGGGGAGGCAGGGGAATGTAAGAGTCAACAGCGTCCATCAGTTCTTCAACCTTGGCAACCCACTGAGGCTCACCAGCCAGAGCGCCGGTAGCAGAACCTTGGATAATGGGGGTGTTGTCGCCATCGAAACCGTAAGAGCTCAGCAGATCGCGGATCTCCATTTCTACCAGTTCCAACAGTTCAGCATCTTCCACCAGGTCAACCTTGTTCATGAAAACAACGATGCGGGGAACGCCTACCTGGCGGGCCAGCAGGATGTGTTCTTTGGTTTGCGGCATGGGACCATCGGTAGCAGCCACAACTAAGATAGCACCGTCCATCTGTGCAGCACCGGTGATCATGTTCTTCACATAGTCAGCGTGACCGGGGCAGTCAACGTGTGCGTAGTGACGGCTGGCAGTTTGATATTCTACGTGTGCGGTGTTGATGGTGATACCACGCTCACGCTCTTCGGGAGCACCGTCGATTTCATCGTATTTCTTAGCCTCTGCCAGACCCTTTGAAGAAAGGATGGAAGTGATAGCAGCGGTCAGAGTGGTTTTACCATGGTCAACGTGACCGATGGTACCAACGTTTACGTGCGGTTTGTCCCGCTTAAAGTTCTCTTTTGCCATCTTATGGGTTTTTAGTTGTGGAGTTACAAATTTACCTGAAACAATAAACCTCCGACACACCTATACGGCCCATCGAAGGATATTTTTATGTTACCAGCTCTGAAGCTGGCTACACTTCAACGTATTATTTTTGTTTGGAAAAGGGTAGTCAATTATTTATTATCGATTATTAACTGTTGGGTGACCAAGTGCGGTTCCTAATTAATAATAAGTAATCAAAAATCACCCTGCCAAAACTGGAGCCGTTAGTGAGAATCGAACTCACGACCTCTTCCCTACCAAGGAAGTGCTCTACCCCTGAGCTACAACGGCTTGAAAACCGTTGACAGTTGGGAGTTGACAGCAAAACTGTCCTCCATCATCTGTCATCCGTTAACCTTTTTGAGAGCGGGAGACGAGGCTCGAACTCGCCACCTATAGCTTGGAAGGCTATCGCTCTACCAAATGAGCTACTCCCGCTGATTAATGTGCTAATGTGCTAATTAGCCAATGTGCTAAAGAGCAGCGCACACTATGTAAAGAACTCTTTTCGTTAGCATATTAGCACATTGGCTAATTAGCTAGTTGTTTTGTGGGCAGGAGTGGATTCGAACCACTGAAGTCGAAAGACAGCGGATTTACAGTCCGCCCCATTTGGCCGCTCTGGAACCTGCCCGACTTTGATACGATGCGTTGTTTTTGGGAGTGCGAAGAAAGGAGTTTTCATTCGAACTACCAACAAATTTTTTCGTACCTGTTGGAGCCGCTTGTCGGAATCGAACCAACGACCTACTGATTACAAATCAGTTGCTCTACCAGCTGAGCTAAAGCGGCAATTCATTCATTTCTAAGAACTAACCCGTTGTTTTTGGGAAGGCAAAGGTAAGGGAAACCAGTTCGAAAAAACAAACAGTTAAAGAAAAATTTTCTGCAGAGCTTGAAGGATTTTTTTGTCGATTGCCAATTGAGATTGGCCCATCATTATTTCACTGAAAGCGAATTGTACCTGCAATAGTTAAGCACGTTTGCAGCAATTGCAATACAGGACTGCATTTCACAATACGCCTCACTCCTTTCCATATTATCACTCCCATCCGTCGATACTATCAAGGCGCTATACAGCATGGACAAAAAAAATCCCGCCGAAGCGGGATTAAAGATTTTTATACGGCTAATTGTTTTTGCTTTTTACGTTTTATCTGGTTGACGAGTGATTCAAAAGCTTCGTCGAATGATGCTTCAAATGATTTTGAGGTGGATTTCACAAAGAAGTCGGCTTTGGGTACATGCACACGGATCTCAGCTACCTTGTCCTTGATGGTGTGTACTACATTATCCAATTTAAGGTAAACATCAACTTTGATGATCCGGTCGTGAAAAGTATTGAGCTTGTCCAGTCGGCGCTCAACATAGTCAATCAGTTTTTGATCCGCATCAAAGTGATGAGTTTGGATTTGTACGTTCATAGAACTTTATTTTAACTGTGAAACAATAAAAGAAAGAACTGAGGAAGACAGTTGACAGTTATAAATTCATCGTTCAAAGTAAAAATCGTTCACATCGCTGATAGCCTTTGCACTTTCAACTTTCAACTTTGAACTAAAAACTGGCTGTTTCGTCTATCCTGAAGGTACCCGATAATAGCATTTCATCCAAGAAAAAAGCACACCTTTTTTGGGTGTGCTAAGTGTTAAATTCAGGCTTTGGGATGGGCTTTCCTGTAAATATCTTTTAACTGCTCGATGGTATTGTGGGTATACACCTGGGTAGCTGCAAGGCTGCTGTGTCCCAACAACTCTTTCACCGCGTTCAGGTCGGCGCCCTTGTTTGTAAGATGGGTAGCAAACGTGTGGCGCAACACGTGGGGGCTGCGCTTGCTGATGGTGGTCACTTCATCCAAATGGTGCTTTACCCTTTCATATGCGGCGCGTGGCTGCAAAGGCTGGCCTTTTTTATTCAGCAACAAACAGCCCGATTCATGGTGCGGCTGCTCCAGGTGATGGCGCTTGTGCGCTGCGTACTTTCTGATGGCATCAGCCAGTGTATGTGTGATGGGAATAATCCGCTCCTTATTTCCCTTTCCCAACACCTTTAAATTGCCCGCACCCAAATGGATGTTCTGTTCCTGCAAGCCAAGGGCCTCCGACAAACGCATACCAGTGTGGTAAAATAAGAGCAGGAGCATTTTATCGGTTTGCAGGTCGTAATCATGTTCCGGGAAACGTTCCGGTACACTCGGATCTGGCTGCGCTTCAAACAGCTTGCGGACATCCTGCTCCGATAAAAACGACGGCAACCGCTTTTCCGCTTTTGGCGCCACCACTTTCCCCATGGGTGATTTTTCCAGCTTGCCGGTTTTTACCAGGTATTTGAAAAAAGCACGCAGGGAAGAAATCTTGCGGTTGAGGGTACGGGCTGTTTGCTCCGCACCTTTCAGCGCGGCCAGCCAGGAACGGATATGGGTGTGCCCAATGGCCGGCAGTTCCATCCCGCCAAAATCGGTTTGCACAAAATCGAAAAACTGGATGAGGTCGGTTTGGTAGGCCAGCACGGTATGTGCGGAGTAGCGCTTCTCGTATTGGAGATAATGCAGAAACGGCTCGATTACAGGATGAGGATGGGCCATAAACAAGAATAGCTGCAAGGTAGGAAGAACCTTGCAGCTATTGCAATGTATTGATAAAGGTATTAAGCTTCCAGTTTGCCGCTGGCAATCTGCTGCTTGTAAACTGCTTTCAATACTTCACCGCGGCGCTTTACAGAAGGCTTGGTGAAAGATTGACGTTCACGCAACTGCAACAGGATTTTGGCCTTTTCAAACTTCTTCTTATACTTCTTGAGGGCCTTGTCAATGTTTTCGCAGTCTTTAGAATCGATGATGAGCATGCTTTATATACCTCCTTTAGTTGTTTTAGGAAGGGCAAAGATAAAGCCTATTTGGAATAACAAACAAAAGAAAATCTAAAATACCGAATTTCGCCCCATGTTTACCGGAATCATCGAAGTGCTGGGCAAGGTTACCGAAATTACCACCCAGGGCACCAACCGTACTTTTTGGATCGAAAGCCCTTTTACTGCCGACCTGAAAGTGGACCAAAGCGTGGCGCACAATGGTGTTTGCCTTACCGTAGAAGCTATTGAAGGCAGCCGCTACCAGGTTACCGCCGTTCAGGAAACCCTCGACAAAACCGCCCTCGGCCAGTGGCAGGAAGGCACCACGGTAAACCTGGAGCGTAGCCTGCTCCCCTCCTCCCGCCTCGACGGGCATTTTGTACAGGGCCATGTAGATACCACAGGCACCTGCCAGTCCATTATTGATAAACAAGGTAGCTGGGAACTGACCTTTCGATTCCCGGAGCAGTTTGCCCCGCTGGTAATTGAAAAAGGCAGCATCTGTATCAATGGCATTTCGCTCACCGCGTTCAATGTAACCAATACCACACTCGCAGTTGCCATCATCCCTTTTACCTGGACGCATACCAACCTGCAGTTTTTGAAGGAGGGTGATGCCATCAATTTGGAGTTTGATATGATTGGTAAATACATCTTGCGGAGCAAAAGCCTGTTTGCGCAATAACCCATTCCACCCCTCCCTACCCCATGAAATCAATTGCAGCCCCGGAAGCGGCGGCAGCACCCCACTACCCGGCACTCGACGGGTTACGGGGCCTGGCGATCCTCCTGGTGGTTTTATATCACTACTTCGACAGCAATCCCCTGTTCCGCTTTGGCTGGATGGGGGTTGACCTGTTCTTTGTACTATCTGGCTTCCTGATCACCCAAAACCTGCTCCGCACCCGGCAACATCCCCGTTACTTCCGCAACTTTTATGCACGGAGAATACTGCGCACCTTTCCGCTTTACTTTTTATTGCTGGCCGCATTTTTTATTAGTGGCAGTTTTCTATTCCGGCAGCAAGGACCTGGCTCCTCGTTTGGGTGGCACCTGCAACACCAGCTTCAATTTTATACGCTTACCCTTAACTGGGTACCACTACAAGCGGCTACAGCCGATAGTCCTTACCTTTTGCATTTATGGTCGCTTGCATTGGAGGAGCAGTTTTACCTGGTATGGCCAATAATTCTTTGGCTTTGTCCCAATGAAACTATACTGAAAAGACTTATCCTGTGCACCTGTGGTTGCGTCCTTGTTTTCCGCTGTATGTTATCCATAAATCATCCTGAAGATTACTCCCGTTATTACCACAGCACGCTTACAAGGGCTGATAGCCTGCTGGCAGGAGGGTACATGGCTATTGTGGGCACACAACAAAATGCAAAGTTTTCAAAACTACTGCTGTACATACTTCTTGCATGGCTCCTTACCCTTGCAGCAACCATCTATAGTTTTGGTAATATCCATCCCGATAATTGGATCATGGGCAGTTGGGGCTATACCCTTACCGCAATATGTTGTGCGCTCCTAATTCAGTATGTCAGTACCTACGAGCACACACGAAGCGCTTCTCTCCTAAAACAGACATTCAGCAAACTTGGAAAAATAAGCTACAGCATTTACCTGTTACACCTGCCGGTCTTATTCCTCCTAGGTAGAATACTGGCAAATCATCCCGGAGTTTCGCACAACGTAATTGCAGGAGTCAGCCTTCTAACAGTATTTGTATTAAGTGCAATAAGCTTCCGATGGATTGAACAGCCTTTTCTGGCATTAAAAAAACATTTTCTTTAATGCAGCAGGAGCTAACACAAAAATCAAATTCAAAAAACTACCTGCTACAACTGAGATTTACCCAACATGGACATGGCATTACATTGGCAATGCTGTGGGCCATCATCAACCTGGCCTTGTTCCTGCAAAAAGGAATAGTAACCGGATATGAAGCAGAAAAATACATCACCAATGCGGACCACCTACTGCAAACCGGCCACCTGGCCAACGGACAGTTTCGATATTATTACACGGAGATTTTACTGATTTCAATTGCTAAACAGACCGGTACCTTTCCCTACTTACCCGTATTGGTTCAACTTTCGTTGAATGCCTTTGCTACACTTTGTTTTTACCGATTGCTTTATCAATCACACCGCAATTGGATTGCAGCTGCCGGCACCGCTGCCCTCATTGCAATGGTATATTACCAGGAGTACAATTTTTACCTCTTTACTGAATCTATTTATTTCAGTGGACTCATTATCTATTTACATGGCCTGCAACAAGCAGTATGCAGGCAACGGTTATGGATAGCATTATTACCACTTATGTTGGTATTAATGATCTTTACGCGGCCGGTGGGTATCTTTTTAGTTCCGGCAACAGTTGCATTCCTTTTATTACAACCAAACACACATATCCTTAAAATTTGGAAGTGGCTGTGTTGCAGCATTGCTATTGCCGCATTTACCTTAATGGTAAATACAATTATGAATGCAGGTGGCGGTTTTAACTTTTTAATGCCTTTCAGTTCAGGACAAATTCTGTGCGGCGTTTCCAATACAGCACCGGCCTTTATCCTACCCAATAATATCAACCCCAACTCTTTGCAGGGTATAGGACACATGATTGTGCAGCAGCCCCGCTTTTTTATTCAGATAGCAGTCGAAAGGTTTCTTTCCTTTTGGGGTTTAATCAGATCGTTTTATGCACCTGCGCACAACCTATTTATCGCCGTTTACTTCTACAGCTTGTACTTGCTTTCTGTTTTGGGAATAAGGAGGTGGTGCAGTTCCGATCATTCACTTCTTGGATTTATCGTCACCTTACTATTGCTTACTTCGTTTGCTGCAACTTTATCCTGCGATGATTGGCACAACCGGTTTATTCTTCCCTTGCTGCCTATGATCATCATATTGGCAAGCTTTGTTGCAAGACCATTTGCACAAAAATGAGCACAATAATAAGGGCCTTCCGGCCCTTCTGATTTATTTGATTGACTTGTTGCGTAAGGCTGCACCTACCGCTTCATCCATCAGCCTTTCGGCATAAGGCCGGGAAATAGTGTTCAGATGCTCAATAGCAGCCTGCACTTCATCTTTAGAACCGGCATCAATCTTTGCACGCAGATCAGCCATAGCAGCTGCTGTATCCTCAGATTCCTTCGCTGTTAAGAAACCTTCATTTTTCCGCAGGAAGTTTTCCGTTGTTTCCAACAGGATGCGGCCTTCAGTTTGCGCCTCCACAAGGGCACGGGTTTGCATGTCTTCTTTGGCGTGGGTAATGGAATCCATCAGCATTTGCTCTACTTCAGCATCGGTAAGTCCGTATTGCGGCTTTACTTCTACCGATTGTGCCACACCGCTGCGCAGTTCCTTGGCCGTAACCTGCAAAATACCATCGGCATTAATCAGGAAGGACACTTCCACTTTGGCCAAACCAGCAGGCATGGCGGGGATGCCGGTGAGGTTGAACTCCGCCAGTTTGCGGTTGTCTTTTACCAGGTCGCGCTCCCCCTGAAATACGGAAATGCGCATACCGCTTTGGCCATCTTTCTGCGTGGTGTATTGCCGGCCCGCACGCGTGGGGATGCGGTTGTTGCGGGGAATCAATACATCCATCAAACCTCCCATGGTTTCGATACCGAGCGAAAGCGGGGTTACATCCAGCAGCAGGATGTCTTTATTATTACCAGCTAAGATATCAGCCTGTATGGCAGCACCCAGCGCTACTACTTC
Organism: Cnuella takakiae; assembly: GCF_001953305.1. Classification (GTDB taxonomy): domain Bacteria; phylum Bacteroidota; class Bacteroidia; order Chitinophagales; family Chitinophagaceae; genus Flavisolibacter; species Flavisolibacter takakiae. The sequence goes on along the minus strand of NZ_MTFE01000010.1, from coordinate 2,241,063 downwards.
GTCGGGATTAATGTTGTCGTGTACGGCTCGGCCAAAGAAAGCGCCAACTTGTTGTTTTACCAGCGGCACCCTTGTAGATCCGCCTACCATCACTACTTCTTCAATTTCGTTGATGCCTACGCCGGCATCCTTTACAGCGTTGCGGCAGCAGGTAATGGTCCGTTCTACAAGCGGTTGCACGAGTTGTTCCAGCTGTTCACGGGTAAGCATAACCGAATATTCCATCACTGCACCGGTGTAGCTGTCGGCGCTGCTCAGGTGCTTCTTGGCTTCTTCTGCCTGCAGGCGGAGGGTTTGTACCAGTTCCTTGTTTTGCAACTGGGTTTCGGTCAGACCAAGTTCTTTTACCCAATGCGCCACGATGGCGGCATCAAAATCGTCACCACCCAGGTAGGTATCCCCATTGGTAGACAATACTTCAAACACACCATTGGTAATGCGCATGATGGAAATATCAAACGTGCCACCGCCCAAATCGTAAACAGCTACGGTTTTTTCCTCTTTGCTGATGCCAATGCCATAGGCCAGCGAAGCGGCGGTAGGCTCGTTTACAATACGCAGCACATCCAGCCCGGCCAGCTTGCCGGCATCCCGGGTGGCCTGGCGTTGTGCATCGTTGAAATAAGCAGGTACGGTAATCACCGCACGGTTCACGGGTGTTTTCAGGATGTGTTCCGCACGGTCCTTCAGCGATTTGAGGATATAAGAAGAAAGTTCAATGGGTGTATAAAACTTACCATCCACTTCAACCTTCACCAGGTTGTCGGTACCGTCATCAATTACTTTATAGCCCAGGCGACCCGAAACTTCGTTTACATCGCCATAAGATTTACCCATCAGGCGTTTCACAGAAAAAATGGTATGCTCAGGATCTGTGATCAGGTATTGTTTTGCTTCCACGCCAACAGCAAGGGAGCCTCCTTTTCCAAAATGTACGATTGAAGGAACGAGCGAAGTAGCATCGTACTCCTTCAAAACAGTGGGTTGTTTTGTATCGGGATGTATAATGGCGATCAGGCTATTGGTAGTACCCAAGTCAATGCCCACGATAATTTCGCTCTGCTGTAAACTTCCGGTTGAAAGGTTAATGCCAATTTTTGCCATGAAAAAGGATTTAATTGTAAACCAAAGGGCGGATCTCTGATCTGGGATTTCGGATCTCGGCAGGTGTATGCAGGTTATAAACTCACTACTGACTACAAATTCCAAAATCCAACATCCGGGATCCCCCCTAGGGTGCGCAAAGTTAGGCCCGGCAGCCTTACCGCATCAGGTACATTTTTCCGTAACCCTTGTAGAAGTACTGCTCGGTAACATCCCCAATGGGCCTGAACTTGTCCAGTTTGCCGCCATTCTCCTGCGCAATTACCCGGTACAGGTACACACCATTGCCCAGCTTCTGACCGTACTGGTCGGTGCCATCCCATTTAAACTCCGTGATGTTGCGGCCGATACGCAGCGGCCCTAGTTCTTCCCGGCTTATTTCCCGCACCACCCTGCCGGTTGCCGTCAGAATTTGTATCCGCAGGTTCTGCGGCACTTCGGACCCCGTTAGGGTAAACACAAAAGCCGTGGACGTGGTAAAAGGGTTGGGATAATTGAGCATGTTGGAGATCATGGCCTTGCCAACAACCTGGAACTGCACCCGGTAAGCTGATGTACCCGATTGGTTGCCCCGCCGGTCCCTGCCTACCACCTGCAACTCGTAAGTACCGTCTGTTGCAAAGTGAGGCCGGAACACAACCGTTGCCACATTTTCTGTACCCCCACCTGCCGGAATGAATCGTAAAGTATCGCCATCAAAAGCATAACTCCGTTCAACGTTGGCGGCCAGGTTGCGCAACTTTACACCTACCAAAGCGGTATCGTTCAAAAGCAGTTGTTTGGATTCATCGGTAAGGCGGATCAGGATTTCGGGCTTGGCCGATACGATGTCGTTGTGCTGCACCCTTACCCCATCGAAGGTTACATCCACTAGTGGCGCCTGTTCGTCATCACGTACAAAAAATGGCCGGAACAAAAAATTATTGAACCGGTACTGCTCGGGCTGGGCCCCGGGCGGGTTTACCTCTACGTACAACTGGTTGGCACCCGCAAAAGCCTCGTTGTTGATGGGTGCAACCACCTGCAGGGTATCTCCACCGGGTAGCGGCCGCAATTGCTGCACCGGGATATCCTGCACTTTATTGTTGCGATCGGTTACCTGCAGTTTTACACGCAGGCTGTCGAAAGGCTGGGTGCCTACATTTTTGAAAGCCAGTTTCAGCACCAGCGGCTCGCCAACAGCCATGGTATCGGCCAGTTGAAAAAGCAGGTTGGGCGCTATGGCCCCTTCAGGAAGCGGCAGCCCCGAAAGCCGCAGCATGCTTAGCTGGCTGGGACTATACTTAACCGTATCGCTAAGCTGTACGCCAATGCGCAGGTTAGGGTAACGGGCTGCATCTACAAAAGAAAGATCGAGCCGCCTGGGATCAGTTTCGCCAAGGCGGGCGAGGGTATCTGTTTTGCCCAGATCCTCAACGCCTAGCAAGGATAGTCTTACCTGGCCTGTGATGGCGGTTTTGGCATCCCATACAAACTCCTGCCATTTAGTTGCCGGCCCCAACACAGGGCTCTGCAGGCTTCCCTCTGTGCCCGGTGTGGCACAGGGCGCCAAAAGGGTGATCTTATCCAGTATCCCCTGGCTCACCACCTGCCGGGTGCGGTAGGTAGGGTCGCCTTTGCGGTATATAAATATCCAGGCCCGTGGACGGGTAAAGGAATCAATCTGGGAAAAACCCCGGCGCTGCAACTCGTGGTAAATGCTGTTGCCCGATCCCCAAAAAGCCGTATCGGCCTGCCACTGCTGCACATAGGTGTTGGAATTAGCCGCCGTGCCCGAAGTATTGCGCACCACTACATAGTGGTTGTTAGGTATCAACTGCAAAAACTCCAGCAAACGCTTTCGGCCAGCAGTATCCATAATATTGTACTGGAAATTGTAGGCCCGGTCCTGCCCGCAAACGGTGGCACTACCATAGCGCCCTGGCTGCCCGGCATTGCCATTAAACCATGGCTTAAACGTAAGCGGGTCAAATACATTGACGATGATATTAGACACGCCGCACACGCTGCGGATCAGGCTGTTGTCGTTATTGATGGACACCACAAAATCTGCCGCCTGGTTGGCAGCTGATGGAAAAACCCCATTATTGACAAACAGTTCATTGGTTTTATCCGCAAAACGCCATACCCCGGCACTATCCAGCAACAAGCCTTTACGCTCCGATTGCAGATGCTGGTACACATGGCTTTGATTAAACCCTTCGTCACTGCCTGCCAGGTACACAAAAGAACGATTGCTCCACCTCATTGCCCCGCTTTCAGGTACCTGCGCCACCCGCCAGTAATACACGGTATTGTTTTGCAGGGCCACACCGGGCTTTACTTCCAGCAGGCCGCCCCTGCTGTTGATTTGCCGGCTCCATTTCCCGGGCGAGTTGAACAACTCCTTAGTATCCATTTCCACCACGTAATTGCGGGCCGCACTAAACGGATCGGCGGTGGAAACAGCAAGCGTCAGGTCGGGATTGTTTACAATACCAAAAGGCAGCGGGTACACGGGGCGGGCCTCGTCTTCGTATACCTGTATTTCTTTTGTTACCGTATTATTAGTTTCAAACAATTCGGCAACCGAATCACCATCATCAATAGTTACAGTAAGGCGGTTCAGGCCTTTGTCTTTTTGCCCGTCCACCCCAATTCGATAGTTGTAGGTTGCAGCCAGCACCGGTGCGGCAACACTATCCCTTACCAGTTCTTTTTCCGACCCATCGGGATATTGCCGCTTTACCGACAGCACAATGCTGCGGCTGATGGCTTTGCCGGTATTACGCACCTGCACCACCAACCGGAAGGCCGTATCGGCGATGGAAACAAACTGGGGTTCCACTTTCACCTGCGCATCGGTAAGCACAAAATCGGGTTGCGGGTAGGTATTAAGCCGGATGGCAGGATCGCCATGCAATATGGTGGCTTCTACATTGGTGCGTACCATAAAGTTTTCCTCCCCGGCAGCTACGGAGGACAGCGTGCTTGCAGCAGTGGCCTGCATCAGCTCGCCCATGGTTTTGCCATAAGCGTTGCGCGACATGTTTTCGTACAACTGCGTATTCCAGATCCGCAACACGCTCACCACCCCAAAATGGCTGGTAGCAATAAAGCCAATGATGCCTTTTTGCGGCGCCAGCACAAACTTTTCGCTGATTGCATCCCGCAGGGCAAACCGATTGGTATTAAATCCAAACATGCCACCGGCATTACAACCCAGCGCGGTAAACACGGGATACTTGCCCGTGTTGTTGTAGGCATCAGGATTGTCCAGGTTATAATCCAGTCCGGAGCTGGAGGAATGGCCAAAATAGGTAACATAAGAAATGCCCTCCCCAAACAATTGCTCCAGGGCTCTTTCGCTGATCTGCTCCGTATTGCTCCCTGTTTTTTTGGCAAAAGTGTGCACATCGGCGCCCCAAAGGGTATCGGAGGCTATGGCCTTACAGGTAGCCATATACTGCTCCAGGCTGGCCTGAAGGTTGGGGTCGCCCGAACCAATTATGTGTACCAGGTTTTTCTTCCAGGCCATATCGGCGGGGTCGGCACTTACCTTTGCCTGCGCCGCCTCGTATTCTATTACTTTTTGCAAATAGTCCATTACCTCCTGCCCACTCACCACCGAAAGCCTGCCAATAGAAAGCTTCGGCACGGCAGAACCGGGGTCTGCGGCATAAAGGATATCAGAGGCTGGGTTGCCAAAAGTAGGCACCAGGTTCAGCCGCAAGCTGGTGGCGTCGCCCTCACGGGCACGCTGTTCGGTGTACACCAGCCCTTTTCCCAGCAGCAGCACCTGTTGTGGCTTTTGGGAAAATACATTGCGGGCAAACCAAAGGAAATTGCGGATGGCCAGCGGAGTACGCTTGATGCCAAATCCAAACTGGTCGGTGAGTTCTTCAATATCATAAATACCGGCTGCATAGCCCCCACCCGCCACCGAACGGCGGTAGGCGGCATAGGCTTCCACGGCATTATTCCCACTGCCATCATTAAACAACAAAGCATTGGAAAGAATCAGGTAGTTGCTCTGGTTGGCGGGCTCGCGGTAGTTTGTAAAACGGCGGCTTTGCAAACCTGTAACTGCCGTGAGGTTGGCAGGTACCTGGCTGTACAACACCAGGCGGCCGGTTTGCGCCAGCGGCGGCAAAAGGAAGCGCACCTTACCAGCTACAGCCATATCGCCCACCAGCCGCAATCCATTCACCAGGTCGAGCAGCACGGGCGGCTGGCCGCCGGTGTTGAAATTGGTGATTTCCAAAAAACGGGCACTTGCCGATGCCGGCAAAGCAAATTCAAAATTGGCCGCATTGCCAAAATTGAACTGCCTTGGGTAGGTAATACTGTACTGGTAAATGGCCAGCCGGTCGGCAGCCGTGGCCGACAGGTTGGTAACCGTTACATTGTTGGTTGCCGTACTGATAACGGAAAGCGGCACCGGCACCGAGTCAGTAACGGCTTCAAAAAAATTGACCGCCCCGCCTGCAATCGAATCATTGTTGATCCGTACCCGGTAGCGGCGCTCGGCAGTTCGGTTGCCCGCTACCGTTATTTTGAAAAAAGCCTGTCCTACACCGGGCGCCACGAAGAGGTTGCCCAGGTTGATTGTATTGCTGGCATTTGGCCCCAGGAAAGCGGAGGAATACCCTTCGCCCAAATCGTAGGCAGCAGAATACAGGTACTGGTCGAGGTCGAGGGCGTAACCCGCGTTCTGCTGGTTGTTGAAAGCCTGCAGGTAGGTATAAGTAAATGATGTTTCAGCGGGAAGGATATTGCCGGCTACATTGTTTGCCGTAGCTGCCAGGCGCCTGTTTTGGCCTGCAGCATTCAAGGTTAAAAAATACACCGAAGTATCGGTATGCAGGCTAAACACATCACTCAGCAGGAACTCGGGTTTGCGGTACAGCGGCCTGTCGGGTTTGCCGTCATTGCGCTCGCCCCAAAACTCCACAAAGCCACCAACTGGCAGGGCTCCCGAAGCTACCGGCGTATACAGCGGCACTTCTACCCCGTTGCGCCACAGCTGCAATTGTTCCACCGGCGCCTCGCCAAGGCCTGCTGCCGCCAGTTCGGTCTTCGACACCCGGTGCAGGCCCGTTTTACCCACCTTGAGTTTATAATAGGTTTTGGAAAAATCAATCCATTCATTGTTGTACACCTGCGCCTGCAATGCCAGTTGCAGCAGGCAGGCACAACAAATCAACAGTAAGCGCATAAATATTAATTGAGCAATCGGGAATGTTTAGCTGGCTTTTTTTGCAAAAGCATAGTGCAACGAAAAGATGTGCGAGTACAGCGGGCTCGACTGGTTGGCCAGGCTGGAGAAGGCATAATCGATGGAGAAATTTTGGATGCGAAACCCTGCACCCACCGAAGGCTGGTAGATCCAAACCTTTTTTTGATTCACAAAATCATCGTCGGCCAATGCCTGTTGAAAGTTGTTGATGCCTCCACGCAGGTACACCACCTTATTGATATTAAGTTCCAGGCCCAGCTTCGGATCAAGGCTTAGGGTGTGGCCACGCAGCAGGGTATTTCGGGTACCGTCAAACATTAGGTCGGCATTGGCTTCTGCCAGCAGTTCCATTTTTCTACCCAATGGAAAAAGATGGGCAATGCCTGCCACCAGCCTTGGTGCGGTTTGCTCCGTTGATTTTACCGGGATATCATTTTGCGCCAGGTAGAGCGCTTCTTTTTCTTCCTCCGTAAACTGGAAGCGCCACATGTTCACTGTAGTGGTCAGGTCGCGAGCCACCAGCCCAAGCCGCCAGCGTTGGTGGGTGTATTGCAGGCCTGCATCCAACCCAAAACCCCATGCCTTGGCAAAGGAGCCCACCGTGCGGTGGATGACCTTGGTATTGAACCCAAACCGCAGGCTGTTGCCGTCCTCTTCCCAAAGGGTTTGCCCCATGGACACCAGGAAGGCATAGTCGGCGCTGGAAAAAGATCGGATATTATTGTAGTTGATTGTGCCGTCGGGCTCCACAAGGAATAAGGTATTGGGAATATCATCCACCCCAAAACGGAGCGCAGTCAGCGCCAGGGTGCGCTTGCCCGACGTGGTGGGCAGGGCCACGGCAGCAAAGTCGTAATTGCCTATTTGCCCGAAATATTCGGCATGCATCAGCGCTGCCTGCGGTGCCTCCTGTACGGCGGACAGCCCGGCGGGGTTCCAGTAAGCTGCGGTGGCGTCGCCAGCTGTTGCAGCCTGCGCACTGCCCATGGCAAGCCCGCGGGCACCGGCACCGATGTTGAGGAACTCGTTGGCGTACTTGCGCCATTGGGCAAAAACTGTGTTGCCCTGCAAAAGCAAATAGCAGGTGCATAACAACAGCTGCCACCGGCAGCCTGTTTTGAAGATCATTTTCAAAGCCTGGTACTTAGGGTTAGGGATTGGTTTCAAATTTATCCGGTTGCTTCCTTTTGCACCGTAGCATTTGCACTACAAAAGCAGGCGTCAGGTAGGGCCGCCTTTCTCCCTTACTTTTGCCGCTCAAATTGCTATTATGACCAACCTGATGGAAGAGCTGCGCTGGCGCGGCATGGTACAGGACGTGATGCCGGGTACCGAAGAACAATTGCAAAAAGAGATGACGTCCGCCTATATTGGTTTCGACCCTACTGCCGACTCGCTCCATATTGGCAACCTCGTTCCCATCATGCTGCTGGTGCACCTGCAGCGTGCGGGTCATAAACCTTATGCATTGGTTGGCGGCGCTACCGGCATGGTAGGCGACCCCAGCGGTAAGAGCGCTGAACGCAACCTGCTAAGCGAAGACATCCTGCAGCGCAACCAGGCAGGTGTTAAAAAGCAGTTGGAACGTTACCTCAACTTCGACGCGGCACTGCCCAACGCGGCCGTGATGGTGAACAACTACGACTGGTTTAAAAATATTTCCTTCCTCGACTTTATCCGCGACACCGGTAAGCACATCACTGTTAACTACATGATGAGCAAGGAGAGCGTGCGCAAACGTATTGAAGGCGATGCGGGTATTTCCTTTACCGAGTTTACCTACCAACTGATACAGGGTTACGATTTCTTCCACCTCTACCAGCAGCACAATATCAAATTGCAGATGGGCGGTTCCGACCAGTGGGGCAATATCACTACCGGCACCGAGCTGATCCGCCGCAAGGTGGGTGGCGAAGCCTTTGCCTTTACCTGTCCGCTCATCACCAAGGCCGACGGCGGTAAGTTTGGTAAAAGCGAAGCCGGCAACGTATGGCTGGATGCGGAGAAAACAACGCCCTACCAGTTCTACCAGTTTTGGCTCAACGCCACCGATGCCGATGCTGAAAAGTGGATCCGCATTTTTACCTTCCTTGACCGCGCTACCATCGATAGCCTGGTTGCCGAGCACCAGCAAGACCCAGGCAAGCGCCTGCTGCAAAAAACCCTTGCAAAAGAAGTAACCAGCTTTATCCACGGCGAAGCCGAATACAACAAGGCCATCGAAACAACCGAGAAGCTGTTTGCCCAGCAAAATGCACCTGCCGAATCACTGAGCAGGGAAGATTTGGAAAATATGGAGGGCCTGCAAAAGATTGATTTTGCCCGCACCCAGCTGGAAACAGGCGTGGATGTAATTTCCTTTCTTGCCGACACCAAAATCTTCCCCAGCAAAGGCGAAGCCCGCAAGATGGTACAGAACGGTGGCGTAAGCATCAACCGCAATAAAGTGGGCGACGCCAATATGCCGGTAAACACCGCGCTGTTGCTGCACAACGAGTACCTGCTGGTGCAGAAAGGCAAAAAAAACTACTACCTCGTAAAGGCCGTATAGGCTAAGGATCAGGGTGTTGTCAAAATTTTTTTTCAGAAAAAAGGAAAAAACTTTTTGCAGAATAAAAGTCGCCCGTATATTTGCACTCCCAATCGGGACAGCGGGTAACACCGAATAACGATTGAGTACGGATTGAGTTATGGTGTAACGGTAGCACTACAGATTTTGGTTCTGTCTGTCTAGGTTCGAATCCTAGTAACTCAACGAAAAAAGCCACTCTTCCGGGTGGCTTTTTTTATTAGATCTTCCATCTTTCGAAGAGATGGAAGATCTAGATACAGAATATTAAAAAAGGAGGCACTCGCCTCCTTTTTTAATATTCTGTATCGCTCAGGCAAACTGCAACCGTCATTCCGCCAGCAAGGCATCGATCGTTTCCCCAAATTCCTTCCGGAACTTTTCATAATGCACACCTGTACCCGGTCCGCTGAAACCGCTGTGTATTTTCCGAACCACGCCTTTTTTGTCAATGAAAATAGAGGTAGGAAAAGCCTTGATGCCTGCCAGTTGCGGCAGGGTCTTTTCACTGCGCTGCGGGTCGGACACGGTGGCACCTGTTACCAGGAAAGGATAGGTAACACCAAAGCGTTTGCGGAAACGTTCCAGCGCCACTTTTGAGCGTTCAAAATCGGTGGTGCGTTCATAAGCCAACCCGATCACCTCAAAGCCACGGTCCTTGTTCCTGTTATAGTACTCGCTCAAAAATCCTGTTTCATCCATACAGTTGGGGCACCAGGAACCCAGTATCTGCACCACCACGACTTTGTTCCGGTACCGGTCATCGTTGATCGATACCCACTTTCCATCGGTGCTCAAAAAGCGGAAGTTCAGTTTGGATTCGCCGTCGCGCATTTTTGTTTCCTCATAACCGCTGGGCAGCTCCACTTTTGGATCTTTCCGGCCCTGCCAGGGCGAAGCTTTTGCCGTGCCGTTGTAAAACCTGCCCTCGCTGATGGTGCTGTTGTTGGCAATGCGTGCGGCAAACTGGAAGGCATGGCCTCCGTCAAAACCGGAGAGCAGCAGGCTGTCGCCACTCACGATGCCTTCGAGGTACCGGTAATCGCCGGTGGGTGTGAGAAAGGTACCTGTGAGCAGGGAGCCCTTTTGTACAAACTCTCCAACTGCCTTTTCCGCATCAGCCGGGTCGGCACCAAAGCTTACATCCCAGCGGCCGGTGATATTGTATTTGGGTTTTGCTGCCGCAACAAATCTTTGTTTGGCGCCAAACAGGGCCGCGAAAGGCATCGTCTGCTCACGGTCGGCAAAGCGCTTGTTCCACACCCCCTGCAAATTGCCGTTGGGCTGGATGGCTGCCTTGAAATAAGAATCGAAGAAAGGCATCTGTATCCATACCGAATCGCCCTGGACGCGGATGCTATCCACCAGCAGGCGCTCACCCGCATTGGCCACATACAGCACCTTGGCGCCGGCACTGTCCTTTACCTGGAAATTGAACACCACATCGCGGCCATCGGGACGGGCCAGCAGTGCACGGTAAACACCGTTGCGCAGCGTTTTTTGCGCAGCAACTGTATTGCCGGAAGCAAGTAAAAGCAGGAATAAAAAAGTAGCAATTGAACGCATAGAAAGATTTAGGGTAAGGAAAATAGCAGGAGGAAATAGAAAGGCAAAAGGGTAACCGGTTGAGCAAATACCTATTTTAACTTTTGCCTTTTGACCTCACTTCCTCCACTTAAGCTAGCTGTGGCGCAATCACTGCTTCGGCAAAACGCTCCATCTCCTCAAGCTGCGGGCTGCACTGGAGCAAAAAGAAATCGACCCCTGCTTTTTCAAACTGGTAGATCTTTTCAGCGATCTGCTCGGGTGTGCCGGCCAGGCCGGTACGCAGGCCGCGGTTGGAAACGGAATAATCTTCCAGCGACACGCGCTTCTCCAACTGGGTACCGTTCAGCCATTGCTGGTAGTTGTTGTATCCAGCTGCAGATGCCTGCACATTGGTAATGCGTTCGATCTCTTTCTTCACCTCGGCTTCCGTATTCCGCACCACGGAGTAGGCCGCAACACCATAGGTCATGGGTGGCAGTCCAAGCTTTTCGCGGCGGGTCTTTACATCGGCAATGCGGGCGCCAATTACTGCAGGACTATCGCCATGCATCACATAGCCATCGCATACCTGGGCAATAAGGTTTTTGCCCGCTTCCGATTCGCCACCGGCATAAATGGGCGGCTTCACCAGGGGCTTGGGTTGGAGGATGGTATCCTGAACACTGTAGTACTTGCCTTCGAAGGAAAAGCCGTCTTCTTCCCACATGGAGGTAACGATCTTTACCCACTCGCTCATGCGGGCATAGCGGTCGTCGTGCTGCTCGTACTGGATGCCGTATTTCAGGGCTTCTTCTTTCCACCACGAGGACACCACGTTCAGCGAAAGCCTGCCGCCGCTGATGTTGGCGATATTGGCTGCCTGCTTGGCCAGGATGGCCGGGTTGTGAAAAGTGGGGCGCACCGCCACCATCAGTTCCAGTCTTTCGGTTACCGCAGCAAGGGCAGCGGCGGTAGACCATGCATCCAGCGATGGTGCGCTTTCGCCCTTGATATCATTCAGCATTAATTCAGCGATCAGGGTCAGGTCGAACCCGATCTGCTCGCTCCGCTGGGCCAGCTTTTTTACATAGCTCCAGCTGGTTTCCATCTGTTCGTCGTCCACGTTGCGCAGCCACCCGCCAAATACGGGCAGCCAGTATCCAAATCTCATGTGTTTGTTGTTAAGGGTTCTTGATCAGGGTTTCGATATAATCTACCAAGTTTACAAAGGGATCAAAGCCAATCACCTGCTCGGCATCGGCAATAAAGTTGGACAGGGCATTGATATCGTAGAACAGGATATCACCATTGCGGTCGTCCACGATGTATTCAATACCACCTACATTGATATTGGCTTCTTTTACAATTTGCTCTACGGCTTCGATCACGGCTGTGGGCGGTGTGAATGCTTCCACCTTCAGACCTTTTTTTACGGCTGTGGTCATACAAACCTCGCCGATGGCTTGCGGCGCTTCTTCCTGAGCCTGCGGCACCTGGCAGATCTCGGCAGGACAGAGGTTAAAGCTTTCACCGGTAGTAAACACTTTGATAGCATAGAGGAACTTGCCATTGAGGGTTTCCACACGGTTGATATGGCCGCCACGGGCAGGAATGAACTCCTGTACCAGGGCAGTTTCATCAATACCCAGGCTGATGCTGTCGCTCTCCACCGCTTCTTCCAGGCTTGCCAGGGTATTGAACCGGATGATGCCTGCCCCCGCTCCGCCGATATTGGGCTTGACGGCAATAGGAAACTGCAGTTCTTTCGCTGCATCCAAAATCTGCGAAGCATGGTTCACCACGATGCTCTTGGGAAATTTAAGACCAAGGCGCTGGAACAAGAGCAGCTGCAAAGCCTTGGAGGTTTCGATCTCCGTTGCTTTCGAGCCATTGATCACGGGAACGCCGTTCTGTTCGATGTAGGCAATAAATGCCTTGGAATAAAAGATGCCCTGCCCATGCCCACGGGTATAGGCCGAGGAGCTGATGCGGTTGAACACCAGGCTGTATTTGCGCTCTGTTTCCAGCGGGTTGAAACGGTGGAAACCGGCATGCAGCTTTTCGTAAGGGATACCCCGTTCATCAAGCCGGGCAAACAATTTCTTGAACCATTCGGGATGCTCGAAAAAAATTCCAACAGGTTGGGCCATTGTCATAAGGTTTTATAGAAGGCCTGAGGCCGGAGGCATGGTCAGTAAAATTTAGTCTACAAAAATAATAGACAAACACTTCCCAAAACCACCGGCACTTAAAATTCACATGGGTTTATTCTTCCGCTTCGGCAGCAATGGCCTGCCTGCCGCCGGAGATCAGGTTGGAGAAAAAGATGGCGTTCAGCAAGAGGCGGTTGGTACCCAGCCAGTAGTTGCGGTAGGTAGGGTCATCGGCAAAAAGCACCACCTTGCCCAGCCCTTCCGAAGCCGTCAGGATGGCTGCCGAATTATTTACCTTCCCGATGTTTTGGCGGGGTGCATAACCACTGATGAAGGCATTGCTGGTGTATTGGGCCACAGTGCCGTATTTGTTCTTGCTGGGCACCAGCAGTGTGCTGCCGTTTTTGTTGATGAACAGCTTGCGGCTGTTGATGCCAAAGGCAATGGGGTTGGTAGTATCCACATCGGTAAGGAAGATGGCGCCATTGATGCGCTTGGAGCCCTCCACGTCTTCCTGACGGATATAATCGAGGCGCTCGGCGGCATTGCTGCCTTTTGCGGCACCTGCCTCACTGGGCACCACACCCGCCGTGCGGTTGATGAGCGTAGAATCAACATATACCTGCTCGGAAGTGATGCCCTGCTTGCTGGCCCATGCCGATGCATTCTGGAAAGTAATCAGCGTACCGCCGTCGGCCACCCAGCCCTTGATCTTTTCCGTTACCGGTTTTTCCCAGCTGTTGTAGTTACCACCTACCAGGATGATGGTATTGTATTTTTTCAGCGAAGCCTGTCCAAAATTGCTCACGTCAATCTTCACTACCGGCAGTCCCAGGTGCTGGTTCAGCAGGAACCAAACCTGGCCCGCTTCCTCGTAATTCACGCCCTGTCCAAAGGCCAGTGCGATCTGCGGCTGGCGCAGGGCCTTGATATTATTGCTGCCCAGATCGATGCCTTCGGCACTAAAGCCACTGGCAGCAGAAGTGATGCGCACCTGGGCCGCTGCTGCGGTTTGCTGCAGGGCGCGGTACAGCGAGTCGGGCTGTATGGCTTGACCCGCTACAGGTATCACCAGGGTACCAAAACTAAAGGCCTGTTTGCCCTGCGGCGTATTGGCGGTAAAGGGCTTGAAGGAAGTTTTTACCAGTACACCCTTTTGCTGCAACAGGTAGAGCGCTTTCGATGCATTGTAATCCGACCAGTTGAGCAGGTAGGCATAGGCCGACTTGCCGCCATCTACCGAACCAGCCAGCTGGCGGGTGCTTTTTACCGCATCGCCCTTGGCAAAAGTAGGGCTGCCAATTTTCGCATACAGCAAACCGTAAGCATGGATCACCGACCAGCCGGTATTATCGTAATAGATGCTGTCGGTAAGTTTGATCTCTTCAAACAGGGAGTGCACGATCCGAAAATTGGGCTGCAAAGCGGGCACCACATAGGCCTTGCCCTTTTCAAAACGTTTGCCTTCGGCAGTTACGGCATCGTTCAGCTCATATACCTGTACGCGATGCTTCAGCAGCAGATCCAGGAAGTTCTGGGTCAGGCTTTCGTCGCGGCTGTCGCCAAACAGGTACCACTTGGTGCTGCCGGCCTTTGCCTGGTCGAGTGCAGATTGGAAAAAGGCTTTCTGCAGGCGGAACAAACCTTCCTTCTCTGCTACCGCCCCGCGGATGGTAGCCAGCCCGGTAGCCAGGTGGTTGCGGATGGAGAAGGGAAAAGTAAGCGTGCCATTGGAGGTTTCCTGCACCAGGCCCCTTGAGCTGGCCTGCTCAAACGTGGCCCCTACCCCGCCGTAAAATTTTGGATAGGTAGAGCCATAGATGGGCGACAGGTTATCATAGTTCTCCTTGGTAAAATACAGCGACCCGATATCGTCCAGCGCCTTGGCCTGGTACTTTGCCAGCACCGCGTTGAAGTCGTACACCGACTGCGGGATGATGGGGCTTTGGTGCCTTTTGGGTGTGGGTTCGAAATAATAGGTAGAGTTGGCACCCTGCTCGTGAAAATCGATCTGCACGTTGGGATACCACTTGTGGAAGAACTCGATGCGGCTGCGGCTCTCCGTTTGGGTAAGCGCCAGCCAGTCGCGGTTCAGGTTATTGAGGTAGTGGTTGGCTCTACCGCCTGGCCAAGCCTCTACGTGCTCCTTATCCAGCGGGTCGGCCACAGGCGGAGATGATTTATACGAGTTGTGCCAGTTGGCGGCACGGTCGCGGCCATCGGGGTTTTGCGAGGGGTCGATGAACACCACGGCTTCCTTCAGCCATTGCTGCGTTTCGGCGCTTTGGTTGGCAGCCAGGTAATAGGCCGTTAAAAGACCTGTTTCGCCGCTGGAGGTTTCATTGCCGTGTACACTGTAGCCCAGGTGCACCACCACGGGAGCCGTTGCCGGGATCACCGGCTTGGCGGGATCGGCAAGGGTGATGTGCTCCTGCCGGATGCTTTCCAGGCGGCTGTAGTTTTCAGGCAAAGTGATGGTGGCAATCAGCAGCGGGCGCTCCTCGTAGGTTTTGCCGATCACCTCTACATGTACCCGGTTGGAGGTTCGGGCCAGCTCTTTAAAATAGGCAACGATCTCGTCGTGCCGCGTATAATGCGAGCCGATGGGGTAACCCAGGAACTGCTCGGGGGTGGGCACTTTGGGATCAAAAGAGCCGCTGTTGGGAAAATAGTAGTCCTGCTGTGCCAGCAGCTGACTACCGGTTAGCAGCAATGCTGCCGCCAGTTGCAGGGTAGCTTGTATAAATCTTCTTGGTTTCATGGTTCAGTATGTGTTTGGGGAATTATTTATTTCTAGCTGTCATCAAGTCAAAAGGCAAAAGGAAAAAGTCAAAAACTTTCACCATTCCAGTCGCTTCCATTTTGACTTTTGCCTTTTGACTTTTTACTTCTTAGTATCCGGGATTCTGCGTCACATCCGGGTCGGACAAAACATCCTGGTAAGGAATGGGGAAAAGCCAGTAATCGGTATTGGTGAGGCCCAGTACGGCGCCTGCCCTGCCGGTGCGCACCAGGTCGAACCAGCGGTGTCCTTCAAAGGCAAACTCCACGCTGTTTTCTTCCTCGATGGCCAGCAGCAGGTTTTCTTTACCGGCTTCGGGCAGCAGCGGCACGCCTGCCCTTGCCCTTACCTTGTTGAGGTCGGCAACGGCACCAGCGAGGTCGTTTAGTTGTGCCCTGGCCTCAGCCCTGATTAGGTAGAGTTCGGCTATGCGTATCAGGTAGGCAGGATCGGTACTGGTGGCAAAAGTGTTGTACAAAGTGCCGTACACCGATGCGCCGCTGCCCGCCAACAGGGCATTGCGGGTGCCGCCAATATTGGGGTTGTTCAATTTTTCCACGATACCTGCTGAAGGCTTCAGTGTAAACTGCCCGCCCAACGAGCTGGGATACCAGAGGTTCCAGAAGCTGTTGCGGTCGTTTACGGAAAAAGTCAGTTCCAGTACCGACTCCGGCGAAAGGAAGGGCGCGGTAAAAAAGGTTTTGTACGGCAACACCAGGCTGAATTTCGGATTGTCGATCACCTGTGTGGCATAAGCGGCTGCGTCCGCCCATTGTTTGCGGTAGAGGTGCAGGCGGGCACGCAGGGCACGCACCGCGCTTTTCTGTACCCGGTTGCGGGTGGTGGCATCTTCGGGCACCAGTTGCTCCGCCCTGGTCAGGTCGGCCAGCACCTGGTCGTAGGTCTGTTCCAGCGTGCTGCGTTTTACGCCTTTGAGGCTTTCAAAATTTTCCGTTGGCTTCAGTTGTATCTGCACACCGCCCCAGCCCCTGCCCAGGTCGAAATAGCTGAGGGCACGGATGAAATATGCTTCACCCAGAATCTTGTCTTTCTCTGCTTGCGTCAGCAGGGGATCCTGCACACCTGGCACAGCAGCAATGATGCTGTTGGCCGAATTGATGGCGCGGTAAATACCCTGGTAGGCCGCTACGGTGGTTACATTATCGGCAGGAATGGCGTTCTGGTCCAGCTGCAGGTACTGGCTCAGGGTGCCGTTGAACACCACGTTGTCGGCGGTGATGGTGCCCAGGGTTGGGTAGTTGGCAGCGTAATAGTTCTGCACCGCATCGTATGCCCCGTTGATGGCAGCACGCGAGGTGCCGGCATCGATGATGGCATTGCCGGTAGGCAGGGCATTATTGGGCGTTTCGGTCAGGTATTTTTTGCAGGAGCTTAACGAAAGGGCCAGCAAAGCAAGGCTATAGAAAAGGGTATGTTTCATGATCGGTTATGTGTTGGCGTTAGAAACTGATATTGATACCGGCCTGGATGGTTTTAGGCTGGGGTACGGTGGCCCAGTCGTAGCCGGCGGTGTTCTGGTTGCTGCTCTGCGAGCTCACCTCGGGGTCCAGCCCGTTGTAGTTGGTAAAGGTGAGCAGGTTGGTGGCCTGTACATAAACCCTTGCCGAGCTGAACCGGGCTTTCTGCACCACACCTGTGGGCAGGTTGTATCCCAGCGAGATCGTTTTCAGCCGCAGGAACGAACCGTCGCGCAGGTACCTTGAGCTCAGGTTGGCCACATTGCCGCCATAGTTGTTGGCAGGGCCGCCATTAACCGAAGGGTTGAGGCTTGAGGTGGTGAGCCTGGGGATATCCGTTACATCGCCGGGCTTTTGCCAGCGCTCCAACTGGCGGGGCACAAAACCGATATTGGCCTGGGTGCCGCCATGCACCAGGAAGAAATCATTCATGTTCATGATCTTGTTGCCCTGCTGGAAGTACCAGAAGAAGTTGAAGTCAAAACCCTTGTAGGAAAGGTTGTTGGTGAGCCCGCCGGTGTAGTTGGGCAGGGCATTGCCCACGATCTGCCGGTCGGCGGAAGTGATACCGCCATCCTTGTTTACGTCTTCATACACTGCATTGCCGGTTTGTGCATCCACGTACAGCTGGCGGTACAGCTGGAAGGAGTTCACGGGGTAGCCCTGTTTCAGGATGGAAATATTGCGGCCCGAAGCACCCTGCGCGATATCCGACGCAAGCTTCTCAATGCGGTTGCGGTTCCAGGAAATATTGAAATCCGTCGTCCAGCGGAAATCTTTGGTTTCCACGTTCACCGTATTGATGGCCAGCTCCGTTCCCTTGTTGCGCACGGCGCCATAGTTCTGGAGGTAGGATGCAAAACCGGATCGGTTTGGCACCGGCACGTTCAGCAGGAGGTCGTAGGTGTATTTGTCGTAAAAATCCAGCACCACGTTCAGCCGGTTCTTCAGCACGGCAAACTCCACCCCCACATCCACCTGGCGGGTGCTCTCCCAGGTAAGGTTGGGATTGGCCAGTTGCGAAGGCGCAGTGCCGGGCTGCTCGAGGTAGTTGGCGCCGGAGGCCCAAAGGCCTTGTGCAGCATAGGATCCAATGCCGTTCTGGTTGCCCGACAGGCCCGCACTGGCACGGAACTTCAGTTCATCAAACAGGTTGAGGTTTTGGATAAAGGGCTCCTGGCTGGCACGCCAGGTTACGCCACCCGAAGGGAAATAGCCCCACTGGTTGTTGACGCCAAACTTGGAGGAAGCATCGGCGCGGAGGCTGCCATCAAACGTATACTTATTGTCGAAGGTGTAGCTGGCCTTTCCAAAGAAGGATACCAGCTTCGATTCTGCCCTAGACGATGAACCGGACCGGGTGGCCGCTACCGAAACAGCCGTGAGGTCGTTGGAAGCAAAACCGAAACCGGTAGCTGTGGTGTTTTGCGACAACACCGTGTTCAGTGTATTACCCACCAGTGCATTGATGTTGTGCTTGCGGCCCTTGCCAAACGACTTGATATAAGTCAGCACCTGCTCGTTGGTAAGCACCAGGTTCTTGGTTTCGTACGAAGCTGCCGAACCATTGGTGGCAATACCTGCACTGATGAGGGTATTGTTGTAGTTGTTCTCGTACTCGCTGGTATTGTCGATGCTCCAACTGCTTTTCAGTTTCAGCCCGGGTAAAAAGGTATACTCTGCGTACAGGTTGCCGATGGTGCGCCAGCCCACGGCATCGTTGTTCAGGTTTTCGATCAGGGCCAGGTGATTGTCGAAACTGCCGTAGCGGGCATAGGTACCATTCGGGTTAAAAATAGGCAGGTAAGACCTTGGGAAGAGTGCCGAGTTGATCACGCCCTGCGGGTTGTTGTCGCTGCCACTAAGATTGCGCTGTGTACGGGCCAGGTTGATACTGGTGCCCACCTTCAACTGGCGGGTGAGATAGTTGTCGTAGTTGAGGCGCGCCGACAACCGTTCAAACTGCGATGGTCTTACCACCGACTCTTGTTTGAAATAACCGAGGCCCACATAGTAGGTACTGTTTTCGGTACCACCCTGCGCCGATAGCTCGTAGTTGCTGGTGCGGGCCGTGCGGAACAGGCCACTGAAGCGGTCGTAGGTAGGCAGGGTATCGGGGTTGGGAAAAGGCAGTACCACGCTTCCGGGCGGCAGGCCATTATCAATGGCGGTGTTGATCCTTGACTCGTTGGTGAGCAGGGCCGTTTGGGGGCCCGTGGTTACCTTGAACTTGTTGATGGGTTGCGACCAGCCCTGGTAGGTATTAAAACTGATCTTGGCCTTTGCATTCAGCCGGCCCCGTTTGGTGGTAATGATCACCACGCCGTTGGCACCCAGCGAACCATAGATGGCCGTTGCATTGGCATCTTTCAGCACCTGTATGCTTTCGATATCAGCGGGGTTGATATCGGCAATGGGATTGGATTGCTGTTGGTTACCCAGGCCGGTTTGAATGGGATCCGTGTTGGAGATAAATACGCCATCCACGATATACAGGGGATCTACCGAAGCATTAATGGAGTTGTTGCCGCGGATGCGGAAGGTAACACCCCCACCGGGTACACCCGAGTTGGCAATCACCTGCACGCCGGTGGCCTTGCCCTGGAGCAGTTGGTTTACACCCGCAGCTGGTATATCCTTGAGCGCATTGCCACTCACCGACACAATGGAGCCAGAAATGAACTTGCGGTTCTGGGTGCTATAACCCGTTACAATAACATCACCCAACTGGCCGCTGTTTGATTGCAGCGATACTTCCACCTGCGCGGTTGTGGCTCTTAATTGAATGGGCTGGTAACCTACATAACTGATGTCGTAGGTCACCGGAAGGCGCTGGCCCGTTTGAAAAAAGAATTGCCCATCAGCATTGGTAACCACCTGGTGAGTGGTGCCCCTGATATGAACGGTGGCACCGGCAAGTGGCTGCTTGGTTGCAGCATCGGTCACCTTGCCCGACAAGCCTACATTCTGTTGCGCAACAGCAAAGACCTGCAACAGCAACAACAAAGAAAAAAGCAGCAGTCTACTTGATAAATGATACATGATCTTGGTTTTGTATGCAGCCGGTGGACGGTAAGGACACAGGTTGTCCGCCCCGGCATTTTTCCAGTGAATTCAGTTAAACAAACTGCGCATAAGCATCCTGTTTAGTACCGCGTTGCCGGGTACTACAGGACATTACCGTAAGGGCGTAATGCCGGTACAGCTTATCAGCAGTTTTTAATTAAAGGGGTTGAGAAAATCAGCAACAGCAGCGCATGACACGCAGGGTCATTAAAGAAGTGCTCGCCATAGCGGTTGATGTGTAAAGGGTGTTCATTTGGTTTGTTTTTGAAGGTTTGCCTGCTGCCGGCGATTAACAGCAAGTGGGCAACTAATTAGTCTACAAACTTTGTAGACAAATTAACTACAGGCATTTTGATACACCAAATAATTCTTGCAAGTGAGCTAAAATATTTTTGGGTATCGCAAAGAACACGAAGGGTACGCAAAGAGCACAAAGAATAACCTTTGCGTTGCTCTGCGCCACCTTGGCGCACTTTGCGATACTTATTGATGGTCCTGCAAAAAAGCCCACATCAATAAGCACAATTTTTATCCTTTAAAAAAAAATGCCCATTGTAGAAACAAAGGGCGCAAAAACCAACAGTTGCTCATTATCTGGCAGTCACGGATGGACTCGAACCATCGTTGAAGGCTTTGCCGGCCTCTGCCTCGCCACTCGGCCACGTGACAAGAATTTTATCCATACAGGGCATTGCAATACCAGCGTTGCATCGACTGGTATTTTGCCAGCACCAGGGAGAGTAACAGGATGATGATATAAGCTGCCATTACATGAGGCAGGTAAGTGTAAAAGAGCAGGCCTGCCAGTACCAGCCGCAAATAATCGAGGTGAAATACCCATTGTCTTTGCTCGAGCATGGCACCTGAATTCACTACGGTGAGCAGCATCAGCAAAGCCAGCGCTCCTACCTGGAAAGGTGCCAGGTTTTCACGGAACCAAATGGTACAAAACAGCAGTACCAGTGTGGCAACTGTTTGCACCAGCACAAAACGCAACAGGGTTGGGCTATGCACCTGTAGTTCTTTTCTGCGCAACAATTTCTTTTCCAGCAGTAACCGGATGCGTGGATCAATGTCATCCGGTTTGCCAAACAACACGCGGAGCTTTGCTTTCCAGCCTGCTGCCCTGCGCCAGCTGATGACCAGTTCAAGGATAAAATGAAAATGTTGCCACAGGAAACTATAGCTGTTCAGCGGTGTGGTGAGCCCATACCTGGGTTCCGATTTTTCCAAAGCAAAAGTGCCGAACAGCTTATCCCAGATGATCAGCATATCGCCATAGTTCTTGTCCAGGTATTCGGGATTGCTGCTGTGGTGCACGCGGTGGTGCGAGGGCGTGACGATGATGTATTCCAGCCAGCCCAGTTTGCCTATTACCTGTGTATGAGTGAAGAAAGGATAGGCGCCATGCACCAGGAGCAATACCGCGATCATATGCGCCGGGAAACCCACCAGCGGCAGCACCGACCAGAACAGTGCACGGGCTACGGCCTGGAGTATGGTAATCCGGGTAGATACTGTATAATTAAAATCTTCGCTCTGGTGGTGTACCACATGTACGCTCCAGAAAATATTGATGCGGTGGCCTGCACGATGGTACCAGTACCATACAAAATCAGTAGCCAGGAACAACAGTATCCAGGTCCATACATTGGCTTCAATATGCCATACAGCAAAGTGCCGGTGCAGGTAGTCGAACAAAAAATAAAACGAACCTGTAGTGAGCATATCCGTTACCCTTTCGGCAATGCCCACATTAAGGTTGGCAATGGACTCGGCATACTGGTGTGTTTGCTTTTTTTGCCTACGGGCAGCAGCATATTCCAATAAAATGAAAAATAAAAACAAGGGAATGGCCAGTGCCAATAACCGTTCGTTCATATGCAATACAATAGGGTGTATAAAGGTTTGGTGCAGGCACTTGCCTCCACGCTTGACGCCACGGACGGAATCGAACCGTCGTTACAGGTTCAGCATACCCAGCCTTGCCACTCGGCCACGTGGCTATATGAATAGCATTAGTGCTTCCGCAGGAATAACAGCAGGTCGTACACGGCAAGAAACAGGTGTGCCCACCAGCTGTGATTGCGGTAAATAAAAAGGGTTGGTGATTTCATGGTGCGGGTGTTTGATCCAAACGGACATAGCTCTCCCTGCAGCAACATAGCGTTGTACTGTTGCGGTAAACAATAGCTACGCAACAAAAAGGAATGCTGTCCTGGTTAAAATGATTATGCTCTTGAATGGAGAATAAGGCTGGCAAACGGTTGGACCCATTGCACACGCATCGCCTGCTGCATTGGCAGCATGATAAATTTTGCGTTCATGTAAATTCTTTTGTGGTTAAAGGTGATCCTGCCGGCGATTAACAGGATTAGTCTACTAATTATGTAGACAAATATAGAAGTATTTACATTCCGGCAATTTTATGTGATAAATTTTTTTGGTGTTTTCAAAACTGCACCCAACGCTACCATACGCCGCAAAAAAGTGGCGCAAGAAGCGAAACCCAGCTCAAGGTTTAACAAAGTGCAGAGACGGTTTACGCCTAGTTTCGCCGCACTTGTTATGAAGACGACCATACTGATTGAACTCCTTACTGTTGCTTCCCTTGCCAGTTTCGAAATCTATGCGGCTATTCCTGCCGGGTTTGCATTCGGACTTTCCCCCTGGTTGGTATTTCTGTCCAGCCTTGTTGGTGGACTAGCCGGTGTTTTTGCTGTTGCTTTTTTGGGCGACCGCATCAGGCGCTTTTTTGGTAAAAACAAAAAAGAAAACACCAAACCCAAAACTGGCCTGGTGTACCGCATCTGGGAAAAGTATGGCATTATTGGCCTGGGCTTTTTGGGAACAGTAACAGTTGGCGCACCGGCAAGTCTCGCTGTGGGATTGGGCTTTAAAGCACCCTTACAAAAGCTGGTGCTGTGGTGCTGTTTGGGTGTACTTACCCGTTGTGTTGTATTTACCCTTGTAGGATATTACGGGTTCCAGTTGTTTTGAGCATAGCGGCGCTGTGGCTGGGTGCAACAGGTACCTGTCAAGTGCGGATGCTACTGGCCATTTTTTGCGTACCAGCCAAGAATTACAACTATTACGATACTGCCTTTGCTTATCCTTTAACCA
>NZ_MTFE01000010.1:2201322-2218033 GCF_001953305.1 Cnuella takakiae | reverse complement strand
AAAGCGCGGTACCCATATGCTGGGCACCGCGCTTTTTTATGATGCTGAAACAGCCTTGCCTTTATACTTTGCGTACATTGATCGCGGTCAGACCACGGGGACCATTTTCCACTTCAAAGGTTACGGAATCGTTTTCATTTACCGGTTCGGACAGTTGGCTGACGTGTACAAATACGCGTTCGCCATTGTTGCCGAAATTGATAAAACCAAATCCTTTATCGTGGTTGAAAAAAGCCACCTTGCCTGTAAGGGGGCCGTCGTCTTCGTCGTCCTCATGTTGTGGCACACCGATCTGGATATCTTCGGCATTGAAGACCTTCATCTTGGAAGGATCGGGCGGGGTATCCGACAGGTTGCCGTTCTCATCAATATAGGCCATCATGGATTCCAATGGTTTGCCTTTACCGGCACTGGCTTTACGCTCTTCCATTTTCTCCTGCTTCTCCTTGCGCTGTTTTTGGCGCTTGGCCTCTTTCTCTCGTTTACTAAATGATGCTTTTGACTTGGCCATATTATTTATTTATCGCATTGCTCCGCTTTACAGTTTTTTAAGGAGCAAACAAAGCTTAACGGGGGGAATGTTGCGGAAAGACCAAAGGCCTTGGAAAGGCCCCTGTCAACTCTTTAAAACCGCTTTTTCTTGTTGTATCCACCGCTGTTGCGGAAAGGATTGAAATCTTTGGGCGGCTTGGGCTGGGCTTCCACAGCCTTAATGGGCCTGCCATCTACCATGCTGTTGTCCAGTTCGGCAACGGCTTTTGCACCAGCAGCAGCATCGGCCATTTCCACAAAGCCAAACCCACGCGAACGGCCGGTTTCCCTATCAGTAATCACTTTGGCTGATTTCACCTCACCATAGGGTGTAAAAAAGCCGTTCAGGTCTTCATCGGTAACACGGAAACTCAAATTGGAAACGTAAATGTTCATGCGCTGGAAATTTTAGAAAAAGGCTGCCGGGAAACAGCATGAAGTAAAGTACAAAACAAAATGCCTTGGCACTGGATAATTGACAATTACTGATGCGGAACCGAAGCCAACGACCATAAAGATAGCCTTAAAAAGGGCTATTTGCATTTAAATTTCTGCCAAGATTGTTTGCCACAAGCTATACAGTACGGGTAATTAGGTGAAAAAATAGCAGGCGATCGCCCTCAACGGCATCAAACCCTGCTTTCAGCAATGGCTCTCGCCAACAAAAAGCCCCGGCAGCAACTGGCTACCGGGGCTTTGGGCTTTTCCGTATAAGGATCTGTTGTCTTTTTGGTTCCATGGTCCATAAACCATGGTCTATCGTCTCATTGCTCAGTACCCTGGGTTCTGGTATGCAGCCATCTCACTCACGCCCATGGGCTTGCCTTTGCTGGTTTGGGCCACCATCTGCAGGTAAGGAATGGGGCGCAATTTGTGGAAAGTGGCAAACGAGGGACTGATATCGGGGTTAAACTGCTTCGTACGCTCGAAAAATGTTTCGGTACGTACCAGGTCTTCCCACCTGTTGAACTCGCCACACAGCTCGCGGGTACGTTCGTTGAGCATAAAGTGTACAAAGCGTGACCCGGTGCTGCCGGCACTGGCAGGGTACAGTTCGCTGGCGGCATTGGTGGTAAACAGGGCTTCCGTGGCCAGGTTGCTGCCTTCGGTGGTAGCAAGGGTATTGGGTCCACCCAGGAACCACCAGATCTGCGGGCTACGCTCCTCTCCTGCCTTGTAGGCAGCACGGCGGCGCAGGGCATTTACATAAGTAAGCGCGGTACCATAATCCTGCTTGCGGCCATAGGCTTCGGCAATGATCAGGTAGGTTTCCGCCAGGCGGGCCAGGGTACCGTTGCGGATACCACGGGCTTCGTTGTTGGTGGTAGTCAGCCTGACGGGGTCTGCAAACTTCCACATGGCCAGGTACTTGTTGCCGTTGAAATCGGTTGTCACCGCACCGCTGGCATCGCGTTTAAACCGGGCAAAAACCGCGTAGTACCGCATGTTGGCAATGGCCGCAGCTGTAATGGGATTATTTGCGGGGTTTACGATAAAGAGGGCTGCGGTATCACCCAGCATTACCCGGGGCTTTCCAATCAGCGAAGGATTGGGGGCATTGGCCGCGGTGAACTTGGGGAAGGTTTCGGTAGCGGTTACCGGCACATTGCGGTAAAACACGGTCTGGAAAGTCTTAAAAAATCGCGAATCGTTCACCTTATCAAAAATGTCGATCGAGTAGTCAGTGGGACGCAGGCGGCGGAACGGACGGCCATTGAAGAAATCACGCGTCATGCCGGGCATGCCGGCATCGTACTGGCCGGGATAATACAGGTGGGTGGTATTGTTCAAACCAGCCAGGGCCAGGTTGCCGCTGAACTGTGCGGCAAAGATGATCTCGTTGCTGTTGTTGTTGTTGTCAATCTTGGCCTTGCTGCTCAGGGGTGCCGAACCGTTCTCACCCAGGGGTGCAATGCGGCCATCGGGGTAAGAAGCGTTGAAAAGGTTGCCATAATCGTTTTCCAGCGCATGACCGCTGAGGGCAATTACAGAGTCGGCAAAAACAATCACGCTATCCATATCGGTAGCTTTCTGTCCGCGGGCTTCCGTTACGGCACTGCCCCGGGTGAGGTAGGCTTTTGCCAGAAAGTGGTATGCCATGGCGCGGGTGGCGCGGCCCCTGTCGGCGCTGGTATAGCGCCAGGGCAGCACCGGCCCTGCACTGCGCAGGTCGCCGATGATCTGGTTGTACACTGCGGCTACCGACGCCCGTGGAAACTCGTACTGCGCTTCACTGGGCACCTGCGTAATCAGCGGGATGGGGCCAAACTGCTGTACCATCTGGAAATAATACAGGGCACGCAGGGCTTTCAACTCCGCTATACGCAGATCCTTTTGCGCTTGTGTACCCAGCAGCTTGGAGCTGGGGTTATTGAAAGCATTGATCATTTCAATGCCTTGGTTGCAACGGCGGATGCCCGCATAGTTGTTGGTCCACAGCTCATTTACAAAAGCATCGTTGGCGTTCAGGTTCGCGTCGTAGTCGTTGTAGCGAACGTTGTTGAACTGGTCGCCTTCACGAAACTCGTCCACGCCAAAATTGTGCAGGGCATAACTCTGTTCGCCGGTGAACTTCCATTGCAGGGGTGCATAGGCCGATTTCACAAGGTCCTCGAGGCCGCCATCATTTTTGTAATAATCTTCGGTAAGCGTTGTTACCAGTTCTTCTTTGATAAATTTCTTACAGGAGGCTACCGACAGCGCCAGTGCGCCCAAGCCTACCCAATATATTTTGCGCAATTGCAGTTTCATGTACTTGATCTTTTTTTGGTGAAACAAAACACACTTACAGGTCAATCTTTACCCCTGCGATATAGCTCTTATAGCTGTACGAGGTGGGGCCGGTGTTGTTGGTAGTAGAGCCGGCAAACTCGCGATAAGGCACGGTTTCCGGGTCGTACTTGGAATGGCTGTGAATGAGTATGGGGTTCACTGCGCTTACATAAAAAGCCAGGTTATTGATATGGGCCTTCCGGGTAAAATTGGCAGGCACCCGGTAGGTAAGCGTAATGTTGCGCACCTTGGCAAACGTGGCCTTGGTATAGGTAAGCGCTTCCCAGCCGAAAGGAATATCGCTGGTTTGGGTAGGCTGCTGGTAATCGTTGCTGGCGTTGGTAGGCGTCCAGTAGTTTACATCAAAGGTTTGGTAGCGACCCACCAGGCCCGGACGGGGCACACGGTACAAACCACCTACGCGGATGTACACCAGGAAGTTCAGCTCGAAGTTTTTGTATCCAAAAGTATTGCCGATGGAAGTGGTAAAGTCGGGGTTGTGCGAACCCAGCACCACGCGGTCGGCAGGACTCATGGCAGTATCACCGTTGGCATCCCTCATATAGATGCGGCCTGGCTGGTAGTTTACGTTGCCCTTATTGCCGTTCTTCAGCCAGTAGTAACCAGCCAGTGCACCACTTTTCGACATGGTATCGCTGTACTGGAAGATGCCTTGTTTTTGGTAACCCCAATACACCTGCAGGGGCTGGTTGAGCAGCCACAGGTTGGCGTAATCGCTGTTGCCGCTTCCGTTGATGTCCACAATGCGTTCTTTGTTGCGGGTAAATACAAAGTCGGTGCTCCAGAAGAAATTGGGGCGGCTGATGTTTTGGGTATTAAGCGAAAGTTCAATGCCCTTATTGGCAACTTTACCCAGGTTAAAATACACGTAATCTACACCGTTAGCCGAAGGAATGGATTTGCGCTGCAGCTGGTCGGTAGTTTCGGAACGGTACAGGTCGAGGGTACCGGTAACCTTACCACGCAGCAGGCCGAAGTCCAGGCCGACGTTGGTAGTAGTGGTCTTTTCCCAGCTCAGGTTGGGTGTGCGGAAAGTGGTAGGCGCCAAACCAATGGCGGCCGTACCATTGCCCCAGTTATAATTGGTGAAACCCAGCGGGCCACCGGTTTGGTAAGGCGCAATGGATGCGTTACCCACTCGGCCGATACCGGCACGCAGGCGGGCAGCGTTGAAAATGGACTGGTTGCGGAAGAAGTTCTCCCGGTCCAGTTGCCAGGCCACCGAAGCGGCAGGGAAAAACGCACCCTGGTTACCTTCCGAAAGCACCGAAGAGTTGTCGTAGCGGTTGCTTACGGTAAGGAGGTAGCGGTTTTTAAAACCATACTCCACGCGGCCCATATACGACAGGTACTGGGTGGCAGAATAGGTACCAGAGCCGGTTACAAGGGCATCGGTATTGCGCTGGAGCGAGTACCATTTCTGTGCTTCAAAAATCAGGTTGTTGGCCGACAGCGACAGCGAAGAAGACTTGTTCAGGCTTTGCAACTCCTGCAGCAGGGTTACATTCAGCGAATGGTCGCCACCGATGCTGGTATTATAGGTCAGGATATTATCATATACCCATGATACCGACTCGTTGATGGTTTGCGAAGCGTTGGCAGGGCTACCCAGGCGCACCGAAGACTGGGCACCATTGAAGGTACCCCGTGTGCTATTGCGGGTATCCAAGCCAAACATGGTACGAAACTTCAGCCCCTTCAGCAGGCTCAACTCGGCGTAAACGTTACCAAAAACACGGTCGGCGGCGGTATTGTCCAGCACAGTATTGCGGTCGTTGATGGCGCTAACGATCTGCTGGTCTTTGTTGGGAAACATGATCCAGTTGCCTGCGCTATCGTAAGGCGTAGTCATCGGGATCATACCGATGGCATTGCCATAGGAACTGGTGCTGGAGTTGGTAATGGCGTGGATATAGTTTACCGTAGCACCAAAGGTCAGGAACTTAGCCGGCTTGAATTCGGCCGAGGTACCAACGGTATAGCGGGTATAATCCTGGCCATACTCGATACCTTTTTGCTGGAAAAAACCGGCATTAAAAGAAGCTTTGAATTTTTCGGAGCCGGCGGTTACCGATACGCTGTGGTTGGTGGTGGCACCTTTGCGCAGCCCCACATTGTTCATCCAGTCGTAGCTCTTCACCTTCGAAGGATCGTAGATATCCACGCTATCCAGTTGTGCGGATATGCCCAGGTTCTGCATCATCTGGCGCTCCTGGCTAGTAGTTGCCCGCCTGGCTGCAATAAAGGTATTGGTGGCCGGGTCGTATACGCGCCAGGTATAGGCGTCCTTGATGGCATTCCACTGCTCGGTGCTGCCAAAACGGTCGCGGAACAGGGAAATATCAGCAGCTGCCGTGGGGTAGTAAAACAAAGGGTTGGTAGCACTGGCAGTACCCCGGTTGCGGGTATACATTTTATCGGCAAAAAAAGCCTGGCGCCATGCATCGGCCAGCTGCACGGAGTTGAACACCGGCACGGGGCGGATGATTTCTTCAATAGACTGGCTGCCCTGGTAGTTTACCGAAATTTTGCCGGCCTTTCCCTTGCGGGTAGTGATCTGGATAACACCGTTGGCGCCACGCACACCATACACTGCGGTGGCAGCAGCGTCCTTCAGCACATCCACCGACTCAATATCGGCGGGGTTCATATCATCGATGGTATAGCTTACGGGGAAGCCATCCACTACATACAAAGGTTCATTGCTGGCACTGAGTGAGCGGTTGCCGCGAACGCGGATAGAACCACCCTGGCCGGGACGGAAACCGCTGGGTGTAACTTCCACGCCGGCAATACGGCCCTGTAGGGCCTGGGTTAGGTTGGCGGTTTGCACCGAACGCAGCTTTTCGCCGGTAACAGATGCCACAGCACCGGTAACATCGCCCCGCTTGCGGGTACCATAACCCACTACCACCACGTTTTGCATGGAGTTGTCCTGGGCTTGCAGCGATACGCTGATCTGGGTTTTGTTACCTACCGAAATTCGTTGGGCAGTGTAGCCCACGCTTGTTAGTTGTAAAAAAGAAGAACCGGAAGGCACGGTAATAGAGAAGCTACCATCGGCACGACTTACAGCGGAAGCATTACTCCCTTCCACCTGGATGGTAACCCCCTCCAGTGGCTTGTTGTTTTCATCGGTGACTTTACCCGATACACTTACCTGGGCCTGCGCGATGACGGAACCTAGGAGCAGTACCGTTGCCAGGCCAACATTGCGGAGATGGGCGTGCAGAGTTTTCGACATATGGCGATTTTGGTTTGAAAAAGCAGTTTTGAAAATGGCAAAAAGCACAGGTATCAATAACCCGTATGCACAGGCTGCCTGTAAAGGAGGGCAGCAATAATCCGGTGGCATGAAATAGGTAAATAGCTGCAAGGCAGCAACAGAACCTTGTAGATAATAGGGCTCATAACATATAGCAAAGCAAGTGAATCGTTGGGGGTGGTAGCAGGTTGCAGGCTATTCTTTCCATGTAAATAAAACGACCAATTCAACCTTGTCGGAAGTTTCCGGAACACCACCCGTTTTGTTCCGGAAATCATTGAAAATTTATCGCTGCTATGGTTCTCCACCGTCCTGCACTGTCGGATTCAAGTCGCATTTTTAATAAATGTCTTTTTTACATTTATTCATTGCTATACCTGAATATTCCTACGCTACATGGCCGGCAACTTTTTACAACATGGTAGACATCCTGCAACTGTTTGCTTTTCGTTTCTACGTTCGATAAAATGAGGACAATACAATTCCAGCCAGAATGCATCCGTTGTTTAAACAATGCTTTCAGGCAATCGCCGGAGAAATAAAATCAAAACGAAAATCAGGGACAGACAGGATTATCCAGTGGCAATTCTTTATTGAAACATAGCAATCGATATTTAACCGGATCAGCAAGTAAGGGTGGGAAAAGCTGCTGACATCATGCATCAGGAATATTTGTCAATTCAACGGCAAAGCAGGCAATCTCCTCCAAACTTTTCTGATTGGATGGTGAAAATTAAACTTTGCACCGTTCAAATTGAAGAAGCCGGAACGAAAAATCTATGCAATCGATGCCGGAAACGTGTACGTAAATAATTACCCGTATGCAGGGGCTGCCATCCAGACGACAAGCTGCCTATTCGACCAAAAACCGGGAAGCTTGTTGAAGCCGGGAAATGCCGTTGGCAATACTTTATTCAGTGCGAAGCCGCCTTGTCAGGTAGCAGCTATTTGCTATTTATTTTACGTCCATGTAAAAGTATTTACCCAAAAAAGGCAGCACCCATGTGCTGCCTTAAATACCGCTCTCTGCTAACTGATCGTGGCCTGCTAATTGGCCCTGCAATCCCTATCACCGAACCCGCAACCGGAATAGGATAAATGATTGAAACAATTTTTTAGAATCATTGATTCCAAATTGCGCTGCCGTATATGTAACAAATATGGATCAATGCTTAACCGGTCCGGAATCACATCGCCTTTAGCCGCTTCATAAATAACTGGAAGGCCGGACCCAACTCGGTAAAGAGTTCATGATTGCGGTTTTTGATGAGCACCTCGCTGAACAACTTTAGCCCGATGGCAAATTCCGTTGATTGCTGCTCCGCATCAAAGAGGTTCTTCTGCCGGATGCGTTCGATGATGTTGAAAATCTCATCATGATTTTCAACATCAAGTTCCAGCGATTTTGAGGGATCCTGTTCGCCGTTGGCAGTTTCCAGCAGCCGGAGGCTTAAATGGTATTTGTTGGTTTTTTTCATGGGTTAACAACGGTTAAGGGTCAATGATCAAAATAGTTGAACAGTAACAAAACAAGCCTGCTATCCTGCTACTGCAAGTGCGGGTTTTACCACCTGCTTTTTACCCTGCTTTTTACGCCTTCCCCACCAGATATAAAAACCGGTGATGGGTAGTGTGGATATAACCAGGCTGGCAAAAAACATCAGGATTTTCCCGGGCAGGCCAATGATGCCGCCGGTGTGCAGGTCATAGTTCATCCGGATCAGTTTGTCGGCCGCAGCCGCGTCCTTCAGGCGGCCATAGATGCTGGTAGCAGGCAGTTCCTTAAGGGTATACTGGTCGAAATAACGATAGTCGGTTTTCCAGTAGGTAGCTGCATCGGGGTTGGCATTGGCGGCAATCACGCTGGTCTTGGCTTCCGGTGGATGCACTTCCAGTATCTGTGCATCAGGGTGTTCTTTTTTCATTTGGTCCCATACCGTATCGATAGCGGGTCTGGTCGTTGCCAGTTTTTGGGTACTATCCGAAACAGGCTCCTGGTAAACCAGGTTTTGCTTGCCGCCACCTGCCGTATACACCGATTTGGCAAACCACTGAAAACCCCACACCAAGCCGGTAAAAGCAAGGATCAGCCCAATCCACATAGCGTAAAAGCCCAGCACATTGTGCAGATCGTAGTTGCGGCGCTTGGTACTGCCATCCCATTTTACCGAAAAACGCTGTTTGCGCGCAGCCTTGTTTCGGGGCCACCACAACACCAGACCGGAAAGGAGCAGCACCGCAAAAATGAGGGTTGCCGATGCCACGATGGGCTGCCCGATATGCGGTGGCAGCCAAAGGTAAAAATGGCCATTGATCACCTGGCGGAAGAAATCCCGGTCCATATCCTTCACCTTCAGCACGGAACCGGTGTAAGGGTTGAGATACACAATGTGGTAATAAGCTTCAGGCTCGAACTGGAAGAAGATAACCTGGGCGGCTTTTTCCCTTCCTTCATACAAAACGGCATGAATGTGTTTGCCCGGTAGTTGTGCAGCACCAATCTCCTTTAACTGCGATGGCGGCATCATGGCCCTTGCCTCGGCTTTCACCTCCCGGTAGTCCTGTGTAAAGCTTTCGATCTCTTTTTGGAAGGCCATGATACAACCGGTAACCCCCAAAAACACAACAATCAGCCCCGAAAAAAGGCCCAGCCAAAGGTGGATACGGCCAACTGCTTTTTTTACCGTCATACTTTTTATTTGAAACTGCCCGTTGCCACAGGAACCTGCAGCAACGGGCGGATAAAGAGTTTGGAGTTTGGTATTTGGAGTTTTGAGTTCAAAGTAGCTCCATTAGCTACCGAGGGTTCGCCAACTTTGAACTTTGAACTCCCAACTGTCTCCTAGAATCGGTACGCCACCGTTACCCGGCTGTTGATGCCGGGTTCGGCCTGCCAGTAATAACCGGCACCGTTGGGTGCACCCGAGTAGAGGTACTTGTTGGTTAAGTTGTTTACATTCAGATTCACGCCAAACTTGCCGGTGTTGTACGAAACGCCACCATCGAGGCGAAAATATTCGGGGAGGCCACTTTCTGTTTTGTCAAATACAAACCAGGAAGAACGGCCTGCCTGGTACTGGTAACCCAGCGAAAAGCGAAGGCCGGCCAGTTTACCATCAGTGATCTTGTACGAAAGCCAGGAGTTCTGGATGTGGCGGGTAGCGCCGGCAACCTGGTTGCCAACAATCCGGGGATCGCTGTCCCTCGTTACCACCGCCTCGGTAAAGGCGTAGTTCACCACAGCTTCCAGATTGCGCACCAGCTCGCCCTTGATATCCACTTCTACCCCCTTGGTTTGGGTTTGGCCCGACTGGCGCTGGTAAGTAAACTGGCCGGTGGCGGGGTTGGCATGTTCCAGGTCGGCGGTGAGTACATTGTTGCGGGTGATCTGGTAGGCAGCAATGGCGGTATTCCATTTGCCACCAAACCAGTCCTTTTTCAGACCCAGTTCCATATTGGTAGCCGTTTGGGGGTCGAAGCTCCTGCCCTGCCAGTCGGCACCGAAATTGGCCACAAACGACTGGTCGTAAACGGCATAGGCTGCGGTGCTTTTGTTGATGGAATAGCTCAGGCCGGCACGGGGCGTGAACTTGCTCTTGGTGCTGTTGCCGCTATAAGGATTGATGTCCTTATTGGTAGTATACCGGCCGGCAAGGGTAAGACGCAACTTGTTGTCAAGGAAACCCAGCTCATCCTGTGCGTAAAAAGAGCGGTAAGCGTTGTTGTAGCGCACGCCCCTTTCGCGGATGTCTTTGGAGCGGTCCCACACCGGGATGTCGGCAGTAGTTACGGTACCATAAACGGGTTTGTAAATATTAAAGTTGGGACCACCCAGGGCGGCTCCCTGGTTCCAGTCGGCATAATAATCCTTATGGCCCATGTCCACACCGCCAAGGATGCGGTGCACGATGCCGCCGGTGCTCACTTCACCATTCAGGAACATCTGGCCCGATTTGTTGGTACCCAAGGCATCCCAGATGGAGATACCCCGCTGCATCAGGCTGTCGTTGGTTTGCGCAAAACCCCAGGGCCAGATGCTTTGGCCTACCTGGTTGTAGTTGAGGTAACTGGCTTGTGCGGTAAATTTCCACGCATCATTGAAGCGGTGGTCGAAAATGGCCAGCACGCTGTTGTCCTTGATGCGGCTGGGATCGAGGTTGGCTTCGGAAGTGGTGAAATTGCGGGGCAGGTCGGCATAGGCCCTGTTGGAAAAGCTGTAGTTGCTGCCCACCACGTTCATTTGTGAAAACTGGTGGGTGTACTCCAGGGTGAGGGAAGTGTTATCGTCCACCAGGTACTTGATCACCGGCACAATGGAGTAGCGGTTGTTGTATTCAAAATCGCGGTGCGAGCCCTTAAGCTGGCCCATCAGGTTGAGGCGGTAGAGCAGGCGGCCGTCTTTGGAGAGCTTGCCATCGAGATCTAGCGTGGTGCGGTACAGGTCGAAAGAACCCAGCGAGAAAGATGCTTCGCCCTTGCTGATGCCGGAAGGCTTTTTGGTTACCACGTTGTAAAAACCACTGGGCTCGCCGTTGGCCAGCATAAACCCGGCAGGACCTTTTACAAATTCAATGCGGTCCACCATGCTCATATCCTCGGTGAGCGGCCCCCAGGGCATGGATACGTTTACCCCATTGCGGAAGGCCGTCAGCTGGCTTCCGCGCATATTGATGCGGGCATAGTTGTCCCAATGTTCCACTTTTTGTGCACCACTCACGTTTCGCTGGATGCCTTCGAGCATGTCAAAGGACTGCTGGTCTGTGATGAGGCCCTTGGTGATCACCTGTATGTTTTGCGGCGCTTCCAGGATGGGTGTTGTCAGGCGCAGCGAAGGCGACACTTTGCCTGCGCGGAACTTGCGGTTGCTGGTCACCACTACGGTGCTCAGCTCTTTATTGCTGATGGAGAGCTGCACGGAGGCCTGGGTAATCTTGCCTTCCGTTACCTGAACCGTTTGTTCAGTGGGTGCAAAACCGGCATAGGAAAACTCCAAGGTATAGCTGCCTTCCGCCAGTTTGCGCAGTTCGAAACGGCCGGCCTCATCGGTGAGGGTACCCCGTGCGGTGCCCTTGATCTGTACCGACACATCTGCAACGGTCTTGCCATCGGAGGTAGTTACAGTGCCTTTGATAATGCCAGTACCTTCTTCGGGATTGTTGGCTAATAGTGGCAGGGAAAAGAGGAGACTTAAGAAAAAAGGGAGTAGAAAGCGGTAGGGTGTCTTCATGTTCTGTTTGCTTGTCGGCTGCAAAACTGCCTTAATACAAGCCGGAACACTTACACAATCAGGAAAACGAGTTGCGCGAAGAGGAAAAAACATAAAGGGGTCAATGTATTGTCATTTTTCCTTTAGTATCCACAAAAGAAAAAACTTGTTTTATAAAAACCAGAAGGATCCAAAACCCAAATGCCTCTATTCGCATAGGTTCAGGACAAATATCATTATGGTACCCACCTGCCCATTATAAAAAAGCTACTTACCATTCCTACAGCATTTCCTCCGCGTCCCCTGCTCCTCCGCCCTCCGAGTGCAACAAGTCTCCACCACTGTTAAACCATCCAGTACCTACACTAACCTTTCCGCATGTTGTTGCCACACACGGTACTGCCCTGCCACCAGGGCTTCATCTACATCAAATACCTGAATTGGTGTTTCGGGAAATAAAGTTTGCAAGGCGAAGCGGTAAAGCTCCTGTTGCACACTATTACCAATAAGGGATAAGTTTTGGTAGGGCAACTCCTTTAATGCCGCCAGTTCTGCACCCAGCAGCAGCCCGCTCAGGTACTGGTAGTTTTCTGTTTTGCCCCATTTCCCAAAAAGCTGGTTGGTGCGCACACCAAAACAAACCTGCAACAGGTTGCGTTGGCTGCCGGTATGCAGGCCATCGGCAAAAGCTGCGGTGTGCGCCTGCCAGCTGTCCCCTTTTTCAACGGAAGCAGCCAGGATGCTTTGCTGCGACAGCAGCGCAAAGAACTCCCCGGTCATAAAGGTGGCAAAGTTGGTGAGCACGCCCTGCTGCACCTGTATATGTTTGGAGTGGGTACCCGGGATGATACACAACTGGTCTTCCCCGCTATCAGCGCCCAACGCCCCCAACAACTGCACCTCCTCGCCCCGCATGACATCGGTAACGCTACGCACCCCGGACAGCAACCAGGCTGGATAAGGAAAAACTTCGGTTGCTGGCTGGTGCTGTACCAAGGCAGCGCTGCCATCCAGCGGGAAGGGCAAAGCCGCGTAGGGCAATTCCATCATCCCGATGCTGGCGGAAGCCATGCCGGATAATACCAGGGGCAAACCTGCAAGGGAGCGTCCTGCGGTTTGTGCTAAAGCCTCGATGCCTTTTTGAACGACCCGCTGGTAAAAAAGGATGCGTTTGCCGCCACTTTCCTGCCAGGCACGCCAGGTGGCAGCAATACCCTCATAGCTGTTATAGGTTGCCGCTACCTGCAAATGGGGCAAGGCTACCAGCCTTAGCCGGAAGGAGGAAGTGCCCCAATCGCAACTCAGAAAATGCCCGGAATGGTGGTGCATAAGCTTAAGAAAATGTAATGAGCGGTGATTGGTTTAGGATCCGTAAAGAGCTTGCAGCAAGGCGGTTGCTTTACCTGTGATCTGGGATAAAAAATTTGGTTCCCCTTGTTTGCGTGCATCCACGAGTGCCGAACCGATGCCAAAGCCTACACCGCCAGCTTTTTTAAAATCCCTGATGTTTTCCACGCCAACACCACCTGTAGGCATCAGGAGAATATGGGATAGTGGCGCCCTGAGGTCGCGGATATAGGCCGGGCTTTGTGCCGGGAAAACCTTGATGATCTGTCCACCCGCCCGGTGGGCCTGCAACACTTCTGTGGGCGTATAGGCGCCAGGGATGCTTACCGCGCCCAGGTCGCGGGTGGCACGAATGGTATCTGCATCCAGTGTAGGGGATATAATAAAGCGGGCACCGGCGGCAATGGCGTTACGGGCTTCGGCAGCATCCAGCACGGTACCAGCGCCTACCAGCATCCGGTCTTTAAGGGTGGCTGTAAGTGCCTCAATTGCCGGCAGGGCCCCAGGCGAATTCAGGGTCAATTCCACCAGCCTTATCCCACCGGCATACAGTGCCTCAGCAACAGGCAATACCATTGCGGGATCCAAACCGCGGAGGATGGCTATTACCTGGTGTTCTTTTATTTGTTCCAAAACCATAGGCAGGGTTTTTCCTTTTAGGAGACAGAGAGGTTAAGCAATTTCGAGATGTTCAATGAGTTCAATGTGTTTGATTGGTTTAATAAGTTTTAGAGTAAAAGCAGTGTCGAAAGCACTGATAGTTTAATGTGTTTAAAATCGTTTAATAAATCTAAAACCAGACAATTCTGCATTTATCGTTCACTACCGAACAATCATCCTAGAGGCACAAAAACCGTTGAAACGGTTTTGTGTTAAATGTTTTGAGGCCCCTAACCCCACGGTTGAAACCGTGGGCTAATAACAACAGTCATCTGGAAACCGATTTGGTGTTAAACGGATGTTCACTGCTTTTCTAAAACTCCTGGAACGCTTGGAACTCCTGAAACTTCTTAAACCCATTGAACGCATTAAATCTATTGAACCTATCAAACTCTTGGAACCCTCCCTAATACGGCGAAGGGCTCACACAGCTCCAGCCACCATCAATCACGAGGGTTTGGCCGGTAATATGCCGGGCGCCATCCGACACCAGGAAGAGGGCCGCCTGCCCGATATCCTGCACCGTTGCAGCCCGCCCCATAGGCGTGATGCGCTGCCAGGTGGCTTCGTATTCAGGGTCGCCCAGGGTGCGCTCCGTAAGGGTAGCACCCGGTGCAATGCTGTTGATATTGATGCCGTGCGGCGACAGTTCCACTACCAGGTTGCGGGCCAGCATCTGAATGGCGGCCTTGCTCATGCCGTATGCCGCTAAATCTTTGTGCGCTTGGTGGCCCGTTACCGACGACATCAGCAACATCGAGCCTCCCCCACCCTGCCGCACCATCTGGTTGGCAGCAGCCTGGGCCAGGAAAAAAGTACCGGCCAGGTTTACCTGCATGACTCTTTGAAAAGCTTCAGGGGTATAGGTAAAGAAGTCGCCAAACAAAGTGATACCGGCATTGGCCACCACGATA
The DNA here is from genome assembly GCF_001953305.1 of Cnuella takakiae. GTDB lineage: Bacteria > Bacteroidota > Bacteroidia > Chitinophagales > Chitinophagaceae > Flavisolibacter > Flavisolibacter takakiae. Next base: position 2,203,317 of record NZ_MTFE01000010.1, on the reverse strand, counting down.
TCGAGCTTGCCAAAACGGTCTACGGCAGTTTGCACCATCGCTCTTATCAGCCGGGCATCGGAGCAGTCACCGGCCAGGGCCATACATTGTTCCCCTATTGGGTCAATGGATGCGGCGCCTTCTACCGCCAATGTTTCATCCTGGTCATTGAGCACCACGCGGGCACCTGCTGCTACCAGCTGGCGGCATATTTCCAACCCGATGCCTTGGCCGGCACCGGTAACTATGGCTACTTTATCCTGGAAGGCTGACATGGTGGAAAGGTTTGGAGATTTTAGCTACAAGCTGTTAGCTGCAAGCTTCAAGCTTCAAGTCACTTGCAGCTTGTAGCTCGTAGCTTGAACTTAGTGCGAGTCCCGGGTAACCGTACTGCCCGAACAGCCTTTAAGAAAATCGAGGTCGGCGCCCAGGTGTGCCTGCTCCACGTGATTTTGATAGAGCTGCACATAACCCCGGGTGGCATGTACCGGTGCCGGTGCCCGTTGGGCTTTTCGCTGGGCGATCTCTTCATCGGAGAGGTGCAGGTGCAGTTTCCGCTCATAAACATCCAGCGAAATAAGGTCGCCGTCCTGCACAATACCCAGGGTGCCGCCATCGGCAGCTTCGGGCGATACATGGAGCACCACGGTGCCAAAACCCGTACCGCTCATACGGCCATCCGAGATACGCACCATATCGGTAACGCCTTTTGCCAGCAGTTTGGCAGGCATGCCCATATTGCCTACTTCGGGCATACCGGGGTACCCTTTGGGCCCTACATTTTTCAATACCAGTACCGATGTTTCGTCTACATCAAGGTCGGGATCGTCAATGCGTTGTTTCATATGATCTATGTCCTCAAACACTACGGCTTTGCCGGTATGCCGCATCAGGGCTGCCGAGGCAGCAGAGGGTTTGATCACCGCACCTTGCTCGCATAGGTTGCCTTTGAGCACCACCACACCCGAAAGGGTATTGAAAGGTTTGTCCAACGGTGCTATGATGTCGCGGTTGAAACATACTTCCTGGTCGTAATTTTCGCTGATGGTTTTGCCGTTGACCGTAATAACATCTTTGTGCAGGAGCGGCAGCAGTTCTTTCATCACCACGGGTAGTCCGCCGGCATAATAGAGGTCTTCCATGAAATAGGTACCCGAAGGCTGCAGGTTGGCCAGCAGGGGCACTTTGGCCGAAAAGGTATCCATATCCTCCAAATTCAGGTCGATGCCTACCCTGCCCGCAATGGCTAAAAGGTGCAGTACAAAATTGGTAGAGCCTCCCACGGCGGCATTTACCATAATGGCGTTTTCGAAGGCTTCCCGGGTGAGGATATCTGAAACTTTGCGGTCTTCTTCCACCATGCGCACAATGGCGCTGCCCGAGTGGTGGGCAAGTACCTTGCGGGCTGCATCAGGAGCAGGGATGGCGGCATTCCCAGGAAGGCTAAGACCCAACGCTTCTACCATACAGGCCATGGTGGAGGCCGTACCCATCACGGCGCAGTGGCCGTCGCTGCGGCACATACCGGCTTCGGCAAGGGTAAGTTCCATATCATCGAGCTGGCCGGCACGGTTGGCCTCACTCATGCGCCACACATCGGAAGTGCTGATGCTTTTGCCCCTATGCCTGCCCGTGAGCATGGGTCCGCCCGATACCACGATGGTGGGCAGGTTTACAGAGGCAGCACCCATCACCAGCGAGGGTGTGGTTTTGTCGCAGCCGCACAACAGCACCACCCCATCCAGCGGGTTGGCGCGGATGCTTTCTTCCACATCCATGGAAGCCAGGTTGCGAAAGAGCATGGCTGTCGGCTTCATCAGGGTTTCACCTAGCGACATTACGGGAAACTCCACGGGGAAGCCACCTGCTTCGTACACCCCGCGTTTTACATGTTCGGCCAGTTCGCGAAAATGCGAGTTACAAGGGGTGAGCTCGCTCCAGGTGTTGCAAATACCAATTACAGGGCGGCCGTCAAAAGCATGGGACGGCAATCCCATTTTCTTCATCCATGCACGG
>NZ_MTFE01000010.1:2176992-2201312 GCF_001953305.1 Cnuella takakiae | reverse complement strand
CCCGCCCGCACTTCGGCGGGGCGATTCTTGGTTCATATGTGGTGGCAATACGGGTGCTGCCGAAGCAGCACTTGTTAGCAATCGGTTTGTATGTTTTTAAAAATAAACCTTTTGCGTATTCGCCTCCTCATTGACACAAAAAAGGGTGGGGAGTAGTTTGCAGTTTGTGGTTTGTGGTTCTCACAGATAGCACGGATGGCACAGATGTTTTTTGAAATACTTGCTGTAAAGACGATCGGCAACGTGCTATGAACGCCAACTAAAAACCAAAAACCAAAAACTATAAACCTTACCCTATTCAAACACCCGCAGGTTATTTCCCGTAAGCGCCGTTTGAAACTTTTTGAGGTCGCGGGCGGCGGGGCCAGCTACTTTTTTGCCGGCATTATCGAACACAGAGCCATGGCCAGCATTGGTATTGGAGCAGGGGAAACTGTTGTTGGCGGCATCGTAAGTTAGTCCCGAGCCCTGGTGTGGGCATAGCGCTTCATAGGCCAGGTAGCTGGTGCCCGAGCGGGCTATGATCACATTGTTGCGCACCGTCCAGCCCCGCGATGCCAGGTTGGCGTCGGCAGCAGTATCGAAGGTAAAATCAACCTTGTTGCCCGGAGCTGGCGCCGGGGTGCCACCATCGTCGTTGCTGCTTTTGCTGCATCCACCCAGGCAACAGGAAAGGATCAGGGAGCCCGCCCCGATGCCCAAAGAGGCAAGGAATTCTTTTCGTTCCATGATTTTGCTTTTAGAAGTTATTATGAGGAAGGGACGGATGAGAGGTTCAGTGATTGGTGATTGGCAATGGGTATTTGGTATTTCTTATTGTCTGCAAACCAAGAGCGGTAGGATGGTAAAGAACAGACCGATGGCTTTGCTTACTCCCTTGTAGCTTGAAGCTTTTACCCTGCAACTTGCCACCTGCATCTCGCCGCTCACAACTACCACTTCGTTTTCACTTCCCGCTTTTTACCTACCTGGAAGGCCCTGGAGATATTAAACCCGATCTGGATATCGCCTTTGCCCCAGCTGTTGGTGGTTTCGGTAAGGAATACCCTTTCGTTCATACCTACGGCATTGGTGAGGTGCAGTTGAAACACATGACCACCGGTTTCTATGTCAACACCCAGGGAAAGAGGGTTGTACCGCCCTGCCGGCTTGCCGGCTACCAGATAATAATCAAAGTTGATAGAGCTGCGTTTGCTCACTTTAAGCCTGCCGCCAACACCGGCAGCAAAAAGGTTATTGCGATCGGTAGCCGTTGGCACCAGGTTGCGGTGCAGGTAGGTAGGCATCAATTGCAGGCTAAAAGCATCACTGAACTTGCTGCCCGCCAGCAATTGTGTGAAGTATGCCATGCGGTGCCCGAAGCGGTATTTTTCATTTTCAACCGCCCAGGGTGCAGTGATGAGGGTGGCACCGCCTACCAGCACCACAGATAAGGGACTACCATTCAGCTGTTGCTGCAACAGCTTTCCTTTTACAAAGCCATCCAACTCCTTGCGGTAGCTGCCCCTCCCGATGCCCACCGTGAGGTTGCGGCTGATGCCATAATCAAACCCCAGCCGGATAGTGGCCTGGTCGAGCCCGAAGAATTCCTTGGCGCCCTGGTTGACATTGCCAAAGCGGTGCAGGATGCGGAAGTCGAGCACACCAGGCTTGAGCATCTCAATGCTTTGCGACATGATGACCCGCGAGGACTTGAAAGCACTGCCCACGGGCGTTTTGGCCGTCTTGTCCGGCGCCACATCCCGTAGCAGGTCCTGATCCTGCGCCCACAAGGGGCAACTCATGGCCATGCAGGCAAAAAACAGCAAGGTGCGGGTAAACATATTTATCCTTTTAAAGGTTCGAGGTCGAGGTCAATGGTGATGGTAATACGGTTGGATAGCTTGTCTTTCACCAGTGCGGGAATGGCGATATTGTAATCGGAAAGCAGGATGGTAAAATTGCTTTTACCGGTTACCCTTCCGCCCTGCACCTGGAGGGTACCGGGTGCCTGCACTTCGCGGGTAATGCCATGGAGGGAAAGACGGCCCTTCACTACCACGTTATACGTACCGTCCTTCCCATAAGCCACGGCAGCCTTATCGGTAAGCGCACCCCTGAACTCGGCTCGGGGATACTTTTCACTCTCTACATAGTTTTCATTGAAATGCTCCTGCATCAGGGCTTTCCGAAACTGGAAGCCTTTCATCTGCACGGCAAACTGGAAGGCACCGCTGCTCCCATCCAGTACGGCGGTAACGGTATTGTTGACCGCTTCAATATCTTCCATCGGCGCCTTTGAATAAAAACGCACCGTGCCGGTTTTGGTAAAAAAGCGCTCCTGTGCGGCTGCGCTGTACATACACAGCACCGCTGCCACTACCCATAATCTTTTCATGTGTTGGATTTAATAAGCACCCTTAATTTTCACTACTTAACCCTGCTGCGCTGATGTGCACCGTAGTACCAAGGGCCGCCAGCAGGTCGTCGGCACTGCCGCTTTTCTGATACCCGGTATACTTTCCCTGCAGCACTACCAGTTTGCCCGCAGTTATTTGCTTCAGTGCCGAAAGATGCCTTGTATCCAGACCCACCACCACCTCCGATGCGCCATCGCCAGCCAGCACCACCGCACCGCCGGTATCCACGCGTTGCACCTGGCCTGTTATCCGGATAATTTTTCCCTGCAGGTCCTTATCAGCAGCAGTGGCATCGGCATCGAAGTTTTGGGTAAGTGCAGTGGCTGTTGTGATCTTGTCGGGAGCTGCCGCAGATAGTTCGGGTGGCTTGCGGTTGTACTGCCAAAGCAGAATCAGACCGGTCACCAGGAGCAACCCCAAAAACAACCTGATAATTCTTTTCATACCCTGTATTTACTGGTTAGCCTGCCAGCACATTGCTGTTGCTTAGGTAATAGACTTGAGGGCCCGCTCTATCCCCTTTAACCCAAACTCAAGTCCCTTAATTATTGCCTGATCGGAATCCTTTAGCCGGCAACTGTGGTGTTGTATTTCTTTGCCTTAATGCTCAAGTGCCCCCGCATCTATCCAGGCTTTGATGCGGGCAATATCACAGTCGCTCATTTTTGCTGCTCCCTGTGGCATGGGTGCAAATCCTGCGGCATGGCTGATGGCACCCAGTAGCCGGCCATTGTCCGCAACGGTTTTCAGGGTACTGTACTGCTGCAACACCACGCCGCCGCTTGCGCCACTGGTACCATGACAACCGATACAGCCATAACCCTGCAGCACAGCCACTACCTGGGCGTAGTGCACCTCGCCCGCTACACAGGGTGCGAGGGCTTCTTCATTGTCCTGGTAACATCCGGCAAGTGCAACCAGGAATAGCAGTACTGTCCATTTTCGTTTATTCATGGCCGTAGGCATGGTGTTTTGTTTGGAATACACCTTTATCTACGGTGGACAGAAAAAAGCGGTTGCTTTGCCGGTTGCCTTTTTCGGGAAAAAATATTTTTTACAAAAAATGTCCTGTTCGGGGCAACCCTTTAGCCCCGGGCCCGTATTTTATGGGGAATAACCCTTTACTACCACTTGCAAAACCTACCTCAGATCATTAGTCTTTGCGTGCAACGCCATGCACGGGAGCAGCGAATGCTCTACGAGCATTATTATGGCTATTGCCTCAAGGTGGTGTTTCGCTATATCTACCATTACGATAAAGCCGTGGACGTGGTAAATGATGGTTTTGTAAAAATTTTCTGCAACCTGCACCGTTTTGAAGCGCCCGATCCGGCGGCAACAGAGCAGATGCTGATGGGATGGATGCGGCGCATCATGGTAAATACAGCAGTGGACCACCTGCGTAAAAACAACTTCACACCGGAGATCGGGGAGATTTCAGAGGCAGTATGGCAGCCAGCCGACAAAGGCCAGCTACCTGACCAGGCTTTGCTGTACAAGGAACTGATCAAAGAGGTAAAAAAGCTGCCGCCGGGCTACCGTGCGGTTTTCAATATGTATGTGCTGGATGGTATGACCCATCCCGAAATTGCCGAGGCTTTGGGCATTTCGGTGGGCACTTCCAAATCAAACCTGTTCAAGGCGAGAAGCATCCTGCAGAACATCCTTAAAAAAAACGATGCTGAAGCTATTGCATGCAACATGTGACCAACGATATGGATGATCTGTTCCGGAAGGCGGGCGAGAAATACCCGCTGCAAACCGGTACGCCCAATTGGGATAAGCTGTCCGCAGCCATGGAGGCTTCAGCGCCGCCTGTAGCAATAACACCGGCCCGGGGCAGCGGCTGGCGCCGTTACGCTCTGCTGCTGCTGTTGCTGCCGCTGGGATGGGTATGCAACCACTACTGGCAGCAAAAGGGCGGGAACCAGGTTGCAGAACATGAAGCTCCTGCGGAATCCGAAAGCCGGGTGCAGGAGCAAAAGGCCAATACACGTTCAATAAGCACGGTACCCCAAACCAAAAAAACCAATGCAGCAGCCTTGCCACCTGCTGCGATGATAAATGGATCAGCAAAGCAAACTGTTGCTTTTAAAAATGCACAGCACCTAATTGTTCAAAAAAGGCAAACTGCAGATGGTGCTTCTGTATTCAGCCGGGCAGGTTATATCAGGGCGGAAGCGCTTGCCTCTGAAAACGAACAGGTACCTGTTGATGCAATCGCAGAAACCGCACACCAGCGGCAGGCTGAACCAGCCATTGCATTTACCACAAGCCTGCCGCAGTTGGAAAATACCCAGCTACAACCATCGGAAACCTACGACAGCACGCAGCAAGCCATGGCAGCATACACTGCCGCTAAGCAGGCAGCCAAAGCACCAGCAACTACACCAATAAAAAAGATTTATGTTGGCATCTGGGCCAGTGGCGACCTTACCACGGTCAGCTGGCAGCGCACCAGCAAGCCAGGCTGGCAGAGCGGATTGCTTGCGGGTTATCGCTTTAGCAACCGCTGGAGCCTGGAAACCGGTATCTCGCTTACCCGAAAATTCTATTATACTGAAGGTGATTATTTCAGTGCACGTTACCCGCAGTCGCCCAACAACAAACTAACCGATGTAACAGGCCGCTGCACCATGCTGGAAATACCCATTAATATCCGGTATGATATACGCCAGGGCGGCCGATCCTCCTGGTTTGCCACTGCGGGCATTTCTTCCTACATCATGAAGCAGGAAGACTATGACCTTACCTACCTCTACCTCAACTCGGGCAATTATGGCGTACACAGCTATTCCTACAAAAATGCCAGCCGCAACCTGTTTTCGGTATTGCAGCTCAGTACCGGTTACAGCCGCCAGTTAAACAAAGGCATGGCCATTCGCATTGAGCCTGCCCTACGCTTGCCCATCACAGGGCTGGGTTATGGCAAACTGAAATTCAGCAGCACCGCATTGCAGCTGGGTGTAACAAAGGACCTATGGTATTCAAAAAAATAAACCGATGCCGCTTATAGCAATTGAGCAATCGTAAAGAAGTTAGTTGCTGCTTTAAAGGAACAAATGACCTAAGGCAAAATCAAACATTCTAAAAATAGCTTTCTGATTTAGCTGTTACCTTTTTCGATTTTACCTTTTGAATATTTACTTCATTTCCACCGTCATTCTAGAAAAGGCATTTTTTAATATTCCAGACTGTGTACAAATGAAAAAGCCAGCCTTTAAAGACCGGCCTTTATAATGGCAAGCAATACAAGCTTAAACTTACAAGTCCACCTGGCCGAAACCTACAAAAACTTCAGTTGATGGTATAGAAGGATCATCATAATAGGTCTGGATGTTTTTACAAATGCTCCCTTGCTTCAATCAAATAGTTACCAGGCTCACCAAGTTGGCTGAAATAATCGATAGCACTCTGGCAAATAAAGGGCATCACGCTGGAAACCCGGTACGTATCCTCTTCCGACTTATTACACAGTACCAGAAAATAATCCATATTCAGCCGGTGTGCGCTCCGCTGTTCCAGTACTTGTGCAATATCCACATACTTAATTCCAAGGCTGGCATCCACTTCGCAAATTACAAGCACCATGTGTGTAAACAGCATGGGATGGGAACCTAAGAAACGCAACTGGTTGTTCAACTCACGGCGGTTCAGCTTTGCAAAGCGCAGGTGCACGACATGGAAAAGCTGCAGCACCCTGTCCTGGTTCAAACCTATATTGTTATAGATGATCTGCAGCGAACCTTCTGTTTCATCTGATTCCATCAAACAGACCTTTCGAAAAGCCAGCTGCCGAATCAGATCTCTACCTGCAACCTTTGCGGTAATCACCAATCCTATATTGTACATAAATTATCAGGGTTTCGCAGTTCCCCAACAGCACACCGCCAATAAATTTTCATAGCGGTTTAACCTGGCGGATACCAAGCAAAGTTGGCAGGTAAGTACAATTATTGAACCTATTCAGCAGAATAATAAACCAGTAAAAAGCGGTGTTTTCTAAGTAAAAAACCAGAACAACCTAAGTGTTTACACGAATGACAACAGGTTCAATCTTGAACATCCGCTTTTTTTACCCAACCACTAATAACCATAGTACCAACAAGAGAACAAGTTTATTTACAAAACAAAAGGTTCCATAATCAAATAGGCAGGCCACTATTAAAATTGATAAACGAGCTAAAACTTACCATTCCACACTATAAAAAATCATAGTGTAAACCCTTACTATGAAAAGTAGCTTTGTAGAAATCCCGCCCAATGATCAAGATTGCAATAATTGAAGACAACTATTTTCTCCGTACTACTTACCGCGAGTACCTGTTGGCTTTTAAAAATTTTAAAGTGGTAGCAGCCAATGAATCCATCGAGGAATTTGAGCAGGATGCCAAACAAAAAAGTTGGGAGCAGCCTGATGTGTTACTGCTGGATATCGAATTGCCAGGCCGTTCAGGAATGGAGGCAATAGAACAACTGAAACAATACATGCCCGGCACCAAGATCCTGATTATTTCCAACTATGAAAGCCAGGAACAAATCATCAATTCCATTCGCAATGGGGCAAATGGTTACCTCGTAAAATCATCCCTGCTGCTGGAGCTTTCAAAAGCTGTAATGGATGTTTGCACTTATGGAGGGTACTTTTCTGCTGTTGCCGCCAGCAAACTGGTAGACTATTTTACCTTTAAAGTAGATGAAGGTTTATCCATACAACTTTCGAAAAGAGAGCTGGAGGTAATAGACCAATTGAAAAAAGGGAAAAGTTATAAGGAGATAGGTGCGGCCCTGTTTATTTCAGCCGCAACGGTCAACTATCACCTGAAAAACATTTTTAAAAAACTAAATGTAAAGAACAAGGCGGAGTTGATCTCACTGGTGCTAACCAATGCACAAAGAGCCTGACCTCCTGTTCACGACTGATGTTCTAAAACATTCATTTAATCAAAAAAGTCCCACTCCGGTTCAATTGTACGAAGTGTGTTTTTCTCACAAAATTCCAACAATCATAGCTGGCAGTAGCGTGAATAAGAACGATCAGTAATTCAAACCAGTTTTGGTACATCTTCAACGAAGCAGTAGTCCTTATCAGGCTACCTGCAAATTGTTTTTGGCAAATACCAGGTAGTTGAGGTATTGTACCGGTGTTTTACCGGTGCGACGGCGGAAGCACTGGAAAAACATCTGGCGATCTACAAAACCCGAAGCACGTGCAATAGCATCCATGGGCAGATCCTGGGCCGCTTCCGATTGCAGCATCAAACAGGCATATTGAACGCGGTAAGCATCTACCAGCTGGTGAAAGCTTGTTTCCAGGTAGGCATGCAGGAAGTAATCCAGCACCTGCGCATCCATACCCAGGTGCTCGGCCAACATGTGGTTATCGTAGGCAGGGTTCAGAAAAGGACGGCGTTCGAGCATCAGCAACTCAAGACGGGTATGCAATGCTTTGAGGTCAGCCGAACTGGAAATGTGTTGGTTGAGTTTTTTCAATTGCACCAGGCGGCCAGTAAATGGAATCAGGAACAACCAGGTAAGGGAAACGATGATCCCAACAGAAAGGATGAAGGTTAATAAGGGTAGTGTTTCCATTGGACGGAAAGTTTGGTACGTACCTTAAAATTAGCCTACCCTTTTCTGAAAGCCGCATAAAGGACGAGCCAATACAGAAAAATCAGCGTTTTCCCTTAGTGTACCCTAAACCCTCCAGGCACTACATGCTTCCCATATGTATTGCCTTTCTACTTAGCAAGCCATTGCTACGGCATTGCTTCCCTGCCTGCCAACGGCAGCCATCAGTTCGGCACGGGAGCATACTTTGAATTTCTTATACAGTTTTTGCAGGTGGTAATTGACAGTGGTGGTACTTACTACCAGGGTTTCGGCAATATGTTGGATGGAGGCACCGCTGCATACCAGTGAAATCAGTTCAGCCTCTCTTGCGGTAAACTGCCCGGGAAGTGGCTGTTGTGCTTCGCAGAAATAGCGGCGCAGCAGCAGCACCGACTGTCCGCAGAGTGCAGCAGCACCCTGGCGTACTTCCTCCAGCGCAACCATCAGGTTGTTCATGCGGTGGCTGCGCATTACATGTCCATGAACGCCGAGGCGCAGCATACCTGCCAGTTGGTCCGGCGCATTACAATTGCTCACGACAACAAATCGGGCACCAGGAAACTTTTGGCTCATCCGGCGGTGGTGTACCACAAACGCCCAGTCATCCGCATCGGAAAGCCCGTAGATGAGGATATCAACAGGCAAGCCTGCCGAAAATGCGGCATCAACTGTTGCATCGTCCACAGCAGGTGCGGCAAAACTGATATGGAAATCACGAAAACTGTTTAAGTATTCAACATAAGCTGTTCGGGTATAATAGCCAGGTTCGATGATTGCTACATGGGTCATGGTTCGATGGTGGTTTTCTTCATGCTCCTGCTTGCTGCAGCAATTTAGCGGAGCGTTTTGCATTAAAGGGTATTAGCATAAGCCAGGGCACTTGCGCCCACCAATTAGCTGCCTTGAACTGCCTGCTTCTTTACCTGGCATAAAGCTTTCCAAACAAATAGGTGTACCAGTTTAAAACAGGCATGGACTACACAAACCTATAGTTTACAAAACATAAGCACTGTAGTATTAGTTCCCGATTTTTAGCCGGGTGCGCAATTCCCTGCCTTACCAGTATCCTGCTGGTGCAATTCTTGTGGCCCGGTATGGCTGCCATTTGTTTTTACCCAGCGTGCCTGACCATGCAAGGTTTGGCTGCCAAGTATTTGTTGCAATGCCTGAAGTGATTGGAACCACCATAGTGTGGTAACCGGGAAGCAAATACCACCAGTAAATACCTATTATTATCAACCCTTTTTATGCAACAGACAACATCGCCTTATCAGGTTTGTATTGATGCCTGCCAGCAGTGTGCGGCAGCCTGTAATCATTGCGCACATGCCTGCCTGCAGGAAGAGCATGTACAGCATATGGCCCGCTGCATTCAACTGGACATGGAATGTGCCGCCATTTGCCAGGCAGCCGCCCAGTTAATGAGTTTGGGTAGTGCTTATGCAAAGGACTTCTCTGCCCTTTGTGCCCGAGTTTGCGAAGCCTGTGCAACGGAATGTGGTAAGCACCAAATGCTGCATTGTCAACAGTGTGCTGCAGCTTGCCACAAGTGTGCCGAGGCTTGTTGGGAAATGGCCAGGTAGCCAATAAACAGTTCTGAGTTTAAAGTTGAAAGTTCAAGGTCAGCGGCTTATGCGTACATAATAATCATAGTTACCGGCAGTTGTACCAGGATTATAAATGCATTAAAATATTAAGACTTTGAACTTTCGACTTCAAACTTTGAACTAACTACTGCTGCTCCACTCCCGGCGCCTGCCGCTTTTCCATTTCCTTGAGTTCTTTCTCCAGGAAGAAGTTGAGCGTGGTTCGGATGGCTGCAATGGCAGCCAGCTTACCGATATCATCCCAGGTGGGTGCTACGGCTGTTTCCAGAATATCGGCAGCTAATAACAGTTCCAATGCAATGGTGAGCGTGCTGCCAAAGCGCACCCGAAATACTGCGTTATCGAGGTGTGAACGGCGCTTCAATACGGCAGGCAGGTAGCCTGCAAGAAACTGTACCAATCCTACGGCTATAACAACAGCACCCAGCAATTCAACAACCCAACTGAGGTGAATGGCGATATTTCGGACGGTAGTTTCCATGGCGTCAGGGGTACAAAAGCTTTGCCACACCTAACAGGTCTTAAAGACCTGTTAGGTGTAATTCGGGAACCTTGAAGGTTTTAAAAACCTTCAAGGTTTGGCAAACAAAAAAGGCCCCAAGTAAAAACAAGGGGCCGGTCACTAACGATAGTTGTAGAAATGCTCGGTACCGGCCTATAGGCACCCGGCGGGATGTTGCGGTTTGCATTCATCAGGAGCAACAACTGCCGGGGCTTGCTGGCGGGCAGCGCTAAGGGGCTGCCAGTATTTTTACCACCACCTTGCGGATCATATCATCTGCAGCCCGCAGGCCCGGACGATGCGCATCGGCGGGAAAGAAAACAAAGAAGGTTCCGGACCTTGCCTCATAGTAGGGTGCAGCCTGGATATCGAAATTCATTACATCTTTTGCCTCGTTATAAGGCTTGCTTACCACGGCGCCTGCGGCAGGTGCCAGCCCAATACTTTCGGAGCCCACGCTGATATACTGAATATCGATGTACTTTTTATGTGCTTCCCAGGATGCCGCCTGCGGCTCCTTGGGTGTACTATAACTCACCTTTACCATACAGCTGTCACCTGCCAGCGGGTAATTGCCCACTTCAATTTTGGACAGGTCATGTGTTGCCAAAAAAGCAAAAGCTGTATCCCACAACCGTGTATTTGCCTTAAACTGCCTTTTCAGCTCTTGCATGTTAGTCACAGCATGCGGTTTCAGTTGGAGCTTTGTGGCAACGCTCTTATGACCCAGTGCTTTGGCCCATTGTGCCTGTGCACCGGCGCTATTCAAACAAAAAAGCAATAGGGCTAAACTTAGGATACGGACCATGTAAAAGTTATTGTAACGGAACAGCCCTCGATGATAGCCGCTCTCTTATTACACAACTATTTTTAGCAAAAAGTATACTGCCAACTTGCAGCTTGAAGCTATCAGCTTGCAGCTCCCTTACGGCTCTACCCTTTTCATCCTTGGTGCCAGCAGGTGCATCACACCCCAAGCTAGCAGGTAGGCGCCACCGCAAATCAGGAACATGATAAAGTATGCCGTCTGGATCTTGCCGATGCTTTCGTAGTACACGAACATCTGCTTCTGCACCGCCCAGGAAAGGAAAATGCCACCAAGGCCACCAAAGAGACCGCCGATGCCGGTTACCGAGCCTGTTGCCGCCTTGGGGAACATATCGGAAACGGTAGTAAAGATGTTGGCGCTCCAGGCCTGGTGGGCCGCTGCCGCCAGGCCAATGATGCCTACCGCGTACCACATGTTGAGCGAACCCAAGTATTGGGCAAAAACAATGGGCAATACAAAGAAGGCATACAACAGCATACTGGTTTTCCGTGCTTTGAACACAGGCATGCCCTTGTTGATCAACTTCATGGGCAACCAGCCGCCACCAATGCTGCCTACGCTGGAAATAATGTATACAAATGCCGTGGGCCACATCAGTTCCTTACTGGTAAGGGAGTACTCCTTACGCAGGAAATCGGGGAGCCAGAACAGGTAGAACCACCAGATGGGATCGGTCAGGAATTTGCCCAGCGCAAAGGCCCAGGTCTGGCGGTAAGTAAGCAGTTTACCCCAGCCCAGTTTGGGACCATTAACGGTAGCAGGTGCTTCGTCACGGTCGCTTTCAATATAGGCCAGTTCAGGGGCAGCCAGGCGCTTTTGCTGGCGGGGTACTTCGTAGTACATAAACCATAGCACCAGCCACACAAAACCAAAGGCGCCGGTGATGATAAAGGCCCACTGCCAGCCCATGCTTTCGGCAATGATGGGAACGCTCAGGGGCGCGGCAATGGCGCCGATATTAGCGCCTGAGTTGAAGATGCCGGTTGCCAGGGCTCGTTCCTTTTTAGGAAACCATTCCGCCGTGGTTTTAATGGCCGCGGGGAAGTTGCCCGCCTCGGTGATGCCCAGGAAAATACGGGCGATCACAAAACCGCCGGTGCCGGTGGCCAGGGCATGCGCAATGGCAGCAATGCTCCACAATACGGTAGCAATGGCATAACCGATTTTGGTACCCATCTTGTCGATGATGCGGCCCGCGAAGAGCATACCAATGGCATAGGAGAATTTAAAGGCGATTTCGATATTGGCGTAATTGGCGGCTTCCTGCACGGCATTCCAGCCAAAGTCGGCAGCCATATAAGGCTTGAGCAGCGAGATCACCGCCCGGTCGAGGTAGTTGACCGTAGTGGCAAAGAATGTGAGTGCGCAGATCGTCCAGCGGTAGCGCCCGATCTGTTCACTAGCCGTTTCGCGGCTGAGCGTCGTTTTTTCTTCTGTAAGCAACATGTTGCAGTGGTTGGGTTTAGCAAACAATCAGGGGAATCTGGGATCGCGGATCTAGGATCGCGGATTTCTGAAATTTGAAATAAGCATTGGTTTTTATTTCCCAATTTTTGAAATCTAAAGATCAGACATCAGCGATCAGCGATCATACATCCGAGATTCTTCTATTCTTTAGCGGCTTTCGCCAGTTCGAGAGCTTTTTTCATCTTTTCGGTCAAAGCAGGGTAATCGCCTGCTGCGATCAGTTCTTTGGTCAGCACCTTGCTGCCCATGCCCACGCCGGTTACACCGGCATTAAACCAGCCTTTCAGGTTGTCGGCAGTGGCTTCTACCCCGCCGGTTACCAGGTAGCGCATACCGGGAAACAGTTCCTTGATGGCGGTGATATAACCGGGACCCAGCAGGCTTCCCGGGAAAATCTTTACCATCGTTGCGCCTGCATTTTCTGCGGTGGCAATTTCCGTTGGGGTCATACAACCGGGTATCCAGGGCTTGCCCGCTTGCGCACATACTGCACCCACTTCCACGTTTACTGAGGGGGCAATGATAAAGTCGGCACCGGCAGCGATATAGGCTTCCGCCTTCGCAATGTTCTTGATGGTACCAATACCCAGGAAGAGGCCTTCCAGTTCATTGGCCACGGCACGCATGGCCTTGAAGTTTTCCAGTGCGGCGCCTCCCCTGTCGGTGTACTCCACGTAGTGGATACCGGCGGCATACAGGGCTTTTAAGATTTTAATACTTACCTGCGCATCGTCGTGGTAATACAGTGGCAGGACCTGCTGCGCTGCGATGCCGGCAAATATGTTGGATTCAGTAGGCATAAGCTTTTTCGATGTCGGCAACGGTTGCTGTGGTAGCGTCGCCTTTGATGAATAATTTGTTGAAAGCAGCCGCTGCGGCAAAATCAATGATCGCCTGTGCGTCCTTTCCTTTTTGATTGCCATAAATCAGTCCGGCCATAAAGGTGTCGCCGCTGCCGATCTTGTCCACCACGTGGTCGGTGTACTGCTCGGGCGCCACATACAGCTGACCATCCTTGTAAAAGGTAGCATAATAACGGACACCGCTACCCGCATCAAAGCGAAAAGTATTGGCAACCTGCTTGCAGCGGGGGAAACGCTCCATGATGGCCCTGGATGTTTTTCCGGCTTGGGAAAGGCAGGCTTCTTTTTCATCCACCAACCCCTCGGCTACCGGGATGCCCAGCATCTTTTCCGCCGCCCAGATATTGCCCATCACCACATCGCAGTATTGCACCAACGAAGGCATAATGTCCGCAGGATGTTTGCCATACTGCCAGAGGCGGGCACGGTAGTTCAGGTCAACGGAAACGGTAATACCCCTATCTGCTGCGGCCTTGGCGCCTTCGGCACAAACCTGTGCTACGGTCTCGTTGAGGGCAGGACTAATGGCGGTAAAATGAAACCAGCTAACGCCTTCCAGCACTTCATCCCAGTTGATCTCACCGGGCTTCAGCTCCCAAAAGGAAGAATAAGCGCGATCGTAGATCACGCCAGCATTTTTGAGGTCGGCGCCCTGCGGCAGGTAGTAGCTGCCGATGCGGTGGCCACGCCGGAGCACCTTGGCGGTATCGATGCCCTTGGCTCCAACCGCTTCCAATATCTCGGTTGTCAGGTAGTTGTCGGGCAGGGCCGTGCAATAGCTCACCGGCTGCTCCCAGCGGGCAAGTGCCGTAGCTACGTTCAGCTCGGCGCCCCCGATGAATACCGGGAGCTCATTGCGTTGCAGCCATGCACCACCCAGCACGGGTGATAAACGCAGGAGCAACTCGCCAAAACAAAGAATTCGTTGCATGTATGGGGTTTGGAACCACGGAGGCAGGGAGAACAGGGAGGTACACGGTTTTTATTTTATGTACTTAACTGTTGCTACCAACTCCGTGGTTCTTATGTTTTCTAATAATGCTACATCGACTGATGTAAGGAGGCAAAAAGATCATCTGTGTAACTCTGTGTCCCCCTGTCTCTGTGGTTCTTTTTTCCAAAATTATCTGTGCAGCTCTGTGTCCTCCCTGTCTCCGTGGTTCAACCAACTAAAACACCGGCGCCAGCGAAGTAGCACTCTGCGGCTGCCACTGGAAATAGCTGCTGGCGTTGTTGTAACAGATATCCTGGATCACCTTGCCGGTCCATGGCAGGTCGGCGGGCAGCTCTCCGTTCTCGATCTCGTTGCCAAAGATGTTGCAGAGGATACGGCGGAAATATTCATGACGCGGGTACGACAGGAAGCTGCGGCTATCGGTAAGCATACCCACAAAGCGGCTCAGCAAACCCATATTCGACAGGGCGTTGATCTGGCGGGTCATGCCGTCCTTCTGGTCGAGGAAC
Organism: Cnuella takakiae; assembly: GCF_001953305.1. Lineage (GTDB taxonomy): Bacteria > Bacteroidota > Bacteroidia > Chitinophagales > Chitinophagaceae > Flavisolibacter > Flavisolibacter takakiae. The sequence continues at coordinate 2,186,568 of NZ_MTFE01000010.1, read as the reverse complement.
CACCAGCCCGAACCATACTGCACTTTGCCGATGGCGGAGCCATCATTGAAGTTGCCGATCATGGTTGCAAACAGCTCGTTGTCGGCGGGGTTTAGATTGTAGATGATGGTCTTGGCCAGCTGGTTGTTGGTATCCAGCCGGTCGAAGAAGCGGGCCATGGAAGCAGCCTGCGAAAAGTCGCCGATGCTGTCCCAACCGGTGTCGGGACCAAGCTGGCGGAGCATCCGGCTATTGTTGTTGCGCAGGGCACCCAGGTGGTATTGCTGCACCCAGCCTTTTTCCCAATCCCACACGGCAAAGATTTCCAGCATGGCCGAACGGAACTTCAGGCGCTCTGCCAAAGTCAGCTCATTGCCGCTACGGATTTTGGTAAAAATGGCTTTGATCTCCGCCTCGGTGTAGTCTTCGGCATAGATCTGCTCCAGGCCATGGTCGCTCACCGAGCAATCCATTGTGGCAAAGAAATCATGACGCTGCTTCAGGGCATCGAGGTAGTCCTGGAAGTCGGCGATATTGGTATTGCTCACGGCTTCCAGTTTACCGATATAGGCATTGAAACCTTCGGCATTGTCTACGTTCATCGCTTTATCCGGGCGGAAGGCAGGCAAAATTTTTACATCAAAACCATCTTCCTTGATGGCTTTGTGGTGCTCCAGCGAGTCGATGGGATCATCGGTGGTGCACACCACTTTTACGTTTGCTTTTTTCAACAGACCACGTACGCTGTACTCGGGCGACTGCAGCTTTTCGGTAGCCGCATCATAGATGGCATCGGCGCTGTCGGCATTCAGGATATCGTTGATGCCAAAGTAGCGCTGGAGCTCCATATGCGTCCAATGGTACAGCGGGTTGCGCAGGGTATAAGGCACGGTAGCCGCCCACTGGCGAAACTTCTCGCGGTCGGGTTGGTTGCCGGTGCAGAAGCTTTCGTCCACGCCGTTGGTGCGCATGGCGCGCCACTTGTAATGGTCGCCATAGAGCCATGCCTGTGTGAGGTTGCCAAACTGCAGGTCCTGCGCTATCTGGTCGGGAGGCAGGTGGCAGTGGTAGTCAATGATCGGCATCTCCTTGGCGTACTCGTGGTAGAGACGCTGTGCCGTTTTGGTATCGAGCAAAAAGTTTTCGTCGAGAAATGGCTTCATGATTCAGTATTGTTACAGCGAAACGCCGCGTTTCCAGGGAATAAAATCGTCTTGGTTCAACAGTACCGCCTTGGGTGTAACCTCACCGCTGGCGGCCCTGATGCAGTATTCGAGTATCTCCTCGCCCATCTGCTGGATGGTGAGGCTGCCATCGATCACCGGACCGCAGTCGATGTCGATGATATCGGGCATGCGCTGCGCCAGTTTGCTGTTGGTGGCCACCTTAATGGTAGGACAAACAGGGTTGCCGGTAGGTGTGCCCAGACCGGTGGTAAACAGGATGAGGGTGGCGCCAGAAGCAGCTTTACCGGTAGTAGCTTCCACGTCGTTGCCGGGGGTACATACTAGGCTCAGGCCGGGTTTGGTGGCCGCCTCGGTATAATCCAGCACATCCACCACAGGCGAGGTACCGCCTTTGCGGGCCGCACCGGCGCTCTTGATGGCATCGGTGATGAGGCCATCCTTGATATTGCCCGGCGAAGGGTTCATATGAAAGCCCGAACCCGCGCGGGTAACGATGGCTTCGTAGCTCCGCATCAGGTGCATGAACTTGCGGGCAACGGGCTCCGATACGGAGCGGTCCACCAGTTCCTGTTCCACACCACAGAGTTCGGGGAACTCGGCCAACAGTACCTGTCCACCAAGGGCCACCAGCAGGTCGGAAGCATAGCCCACCGCGGGGTTAGCCGAAATACCGCTGAAGCCGTCGCTGCCGCCGCATTTTACACCCAAACTCAATTTGCTTAAAGGTGCGGGGGCACGTTCCAGCTTATTGATCTGCGCCAGCCCTTCAAAGGTCTTGCGGATGGCTTCTTTTACCAGGTCTTCTTCCTGTCCCACGTGCTGCTGCTCAAAGATGTATAGGGGCTTGTTGAAGTCAGCATTGCGTTCTTTCAAATCGGTCAGGAAATCCTGCACCTGCAGGTTCTGGCAGCCCAGGCTCAACACCGTAATACCGCCCACGTTGGGGTGGTCGGCATAGGCAGCCAGCAGTTTGCTCAGCACCGCCGCATCCTGGCGCATACCACCACAGCCACCCTGGTGGTTGAGGAACTTGATGCCGTCAACATTTTGGAATACCCTGTTCTTACGCGCCGATTCGGGGCTCAGGTCGAGGGTAGCGATATCGCCGCCCTGCTCCATGGCAGCCACCAACTGCCGGGTGAAGGATTTGTATTTATCGGTAACCGCATAACCCAGCTCATTGTGCAGGGCCTCGCGGATCACGTCGAGGTTGCGGTTTTCGCAAAAAACGGTCGGGATAAAGAGCCAGTAGTTGGCGGTACCCACACGGCCATCGGCACGGTGGTAACCATTGAAGGTGCGGCCCGCAAAGCGGCTTGCATCGGGTGCCGTCCACTGGTACTCCACGCCCCGGAAGTCGTAGGCGCCAGCGGCGTGTTTCAGGTTCTCGGTACTCATGCGGCTGCCGGCAGCCACATCGTATTGCACCTTGCCCACCAGCACACCATACATGGTCACTTCGTCGCCGGTGCGCATATCGTGTTGGTAAAATTTATGCTTGGCCGGGATATCATCTACCAGCGTATAAGCAACACCGTCATACGAAACGGTACTGCCCTTGGCCAGGTCTTGCAGGGCTACGATCACATTGTCCTGCGGGTGTACTTTCAGTACCAGGTTGCTCATGCAGTTACAGATTTATTATTCAGGGTAAGTTCCAAAATTTCGCGCATACCGTCTTCCTGGATGCGGCCCAGCCTTTCCAGCACCGCGTCGGCAAAGCCGGGAAGGCTGCCCAGGTCGTGGCCCCAGTAGGTGGCGTCAGATAACACTTCTTTCACCAGCGCGGCAGGCGTAAGACCGTTCCAGCGGCGGTAGAACTGGGGCGCCTGGTCGTCCTGGATCAGGTAAGTTTCCTCATTGAAGCGGCCATAGTATTTACCACCCTTTGTCTCTACGGGCTTGGAGAAAGCGAGGTAGGCGGCAAAACCCAGCGCCAGCAGTTGGGGCACTTCGCTGCTTTGCTCGTAGTGGCGCAGCAGCACGGGCACGCAGCGCATCTTCATCTTGGAGCTGTAGTTCATCGTAATGCTAAGCCACAGGTGACGGATGGCGGGGTTGCGGAAGCGATCCAGCACCTTATTGCCAAAAGCCTGTGCCTGCTCCAGGGGCAGGGTATAAGGGATGGCAGGTGCAATTTCCTGCTGCATCACCTGTTCGATATAAGTCGATACCGAAGCATCGTTCATGGCGTCCTGCACGGTGGTGCAACCAGCCAGGAAAGCCAGGCCGCAGCTGAGGGTATGGGTACCGTTCAGCAAGCGCAGCTTCAACTCGCGGTGCAGGTCGATGTCTTCAGTGATGATGATGCTTTCTTCGCCTGCGGCAAAAGAGAGCTTTTCGCGTACCGCATCGCCGCCTTCAATAGCCCAGAGGCTGTACACCTCCGACATAGTGAGGAGCTCGTCGGAATAACCCAGTTCTTTTTCCAGGGCTTCAAAAGTTGCGGCATCGGGTTTGCCCGGAACGATCCGGTCCACTAGGGTGCTGCAGAAATGGTTGTGTTGCTCCAGCCACTCAATGAAGGGCTCTTCCAGCCCGTTGAGGTGGGCCAGTTCCAGCACGATGGATTCAAGCTTCTTGCCGTTGTTGGGGATCAGCTCCGTGGGCAGGATCACCATACCGCTGTCGGGGCTGCCGCGGAACACACGGTAGCGGGCCAGCAAAAAGGCCAGCAGCTTGCCGGGGTAAGATTTGGGCGGGTGGTGGCGCACGTCGTCGTTCACCAGTTCGATGCCCACTTCGGTGGTATTGGAAATAATGATCTGCAGTTCGGGGTTCTGGGCGCATTCCAGCACCTGCTCCCACTCTTCGGCTGCATTGAGCACCCGGCTGATGGAGGCGTTGATGATGTTTTCCGACACCTGCTGGCCTTCCTGCACGCCGCGTACACATACGGTGTACATGCCATCTTGTTTGTCGAAAGCCGAAGTATCGCCCTGCGCGGTAGATTTTACCACAACGATGCGGCCGTTGAAAACACCCTTGCGGTTGGCTTTGTCAATAAAAAAATCGGGCAGTCCACGCAGCAGCACCCCGGTGCCAAACTGCAACACCTTCTCGGGCAATTCATATACGGTGTCGGGCGGAAGGCTCACAGCCTCAGGGTTGATATTCTTCAGGGTAAATCGGGAAAGTACCATATGTCAGTTTCTTGGTATTTAATTTTTGTCGGGGTTCCAGTTGTTTTTAAAAAGCCAGCCAACACTGATGGCATCTGCAGCCGGTGCGCCGGCGGCGGTGGACAGGTTGTTGGCAAACCAGGCATAGTTGCCGCCCTCGCGGGAGCAATCGTTGTAATAAATCCTCCGGCCCCACACAACAGGCGTGGCGGTGGGTACAAGATAAATGTCTTTATCGGCCATGTTTTTGGAAAAACGGCAGCCGAGCAGGAAAAACTGTGCTTCGCGGTGGTAGCGGCCCAGGTTGAACCCGACAAAGCCGTCGAAGGTGCAGTTTTTCAGAATGGTTTTGTAGTCGGGATTGGTGGAGCCGTCGTGCCAGATGGCAGCCGTACCGGTGTTGGCAAAAAAGTGGCAGTTCTCGGCCCAGGCCCAGCCACGCGGACAGTAGAAGTCCACGCCGCCTTCCATATAGCAATCCTTGAAATAAAACATTCCGCCGTTGAGGTTCCAGGGGCTCACGGTATCGCCGGCCCAGGCACGGAAGCGGCAGTTGATGGCCCGCAACCTCGTGGTGCGCATGCTGCGCAAAGCCATCTGGTGGCCGTTGGGCGTGATCTGTTTGGGGTTAATGCTATCGGAGGGACAAACAACGGTGCGGGTTTCTTTATGATTAAAACCATAGTCGTTGGCCACCGTCAGGTTGCGCAAAGTAATGTCGTTGCCATTGAGGTTGAGCGTAGCCACGCCCCAGTCGTCCTTGTGCTCGCAGCGCCATTCGTCGCGGGCAATATCGGCGGTAAGTACGGTTGCTTCGCGGTCCTCGCCTACCAGTTCGATATTGTGTTTTTCAATAAACACCTTTTCGTGGTAAACGCCCTTGCGGATGAAAATGATACGCGGTGTGGCAGCACTGTCGCTCAGGCTGTTGATGGCGTCCTGTATGGTACGGAAATCACCCTTGCCCCTGGCATCCACCACGATGCGCTTTGCCGTTTTTTGGGCAAAAGCATTGCCCGCCACCAACAGCAACAGGCAAAGCAGGATTCTATGATAGGTGATCCGCAACATTATTTCTTGCCCTGGGTAAGCGCCCATTGTACGAGGGCACGTGCAGCCTCGTGGTTTTGGAAATCGGCGGGCAGCTTGCGGCCGTCTACGTATTCGTTGTACAGCCAGGGATCTCCGATGGCGAAGACCATGCCTTTGCCGTATTTGGCGGTAGCCATTACATTGAGGCCGTCTTTTTTAACGATGGCCTGTGCAGGCGCCGAAAGTGCAAGTGAAGCCAGTTCTTTTACATACACTTTCTGAACGCCTTTGAACACAGGATTAGTAGCTTCGATAGCAACAGCGCCTTGTTCAAACTGGTCGTTCTTTACCATGTTGTGGTTGTCCTCGTTGAAACGGATACCAAACTTGGAAGCAAGGGTATTGAATTTGGCCAGTTCCGCATTGCCTTTATCGTTGGCAAACAACAGGAGCACACCGCCGCCTTTCACCCATTCGGCAATATTGCGTGCCGACTCTTCGGTCATGAAGTTGGGTTTGGCCGACTCTTTCTCTGTATCGGCATCCACGATGATGTATACATTGGCGCCTTTCAGGTTGGCAGCCGTTGGTGCCGCATCCAGCGAAAGGGTTTTGGCGCCGCGGTCGCGAAAGAGGCTGCCCATGGTGGCAAAGCCGCTGTGGGTCATGTCTTCCCAGGTGTAATGGAAACGCTTTTGCTCGCCGAATTCGGCGCGGTATTCATTGTTGAAAAAGCGGTCAAGCAGTACGGTTTTGCCCATACCCACCAGGCCGTTTTTCACCAGGTCCATTTCATTGGCTGCCTGTATAAAGGCACCCATACCCTTGGGGTCGTTTACAATCACCTTCTCGCTCATGTAATAGGCAAAAGAGCCATCGCGGTAAGGCTTGCCACCCAGCCCCGATACCGATACGGTACCATGGAGGTTGGCATTGCCGCCTTCCACTTTGTAAAACTGCTGGAGCAAACCGGCATATCCTGTTTTGGCGTTGGCCAAATACTTAGCGGGCAGGTAGCCCAGGCGCACGCCTTTGGCCAGAGTATAAATGAGCATGGAAGAAGCGGAAGCTTCCAGGTAATTGCCTTTTTCCTTGGGCAGGGCAGGAATATCGTACCACACACCCGATGCCTTATCCTGCAGTGAAGTGATGGAAGCAGCAAAGCGGTTCAGGATGCCCGTTAGTGTGTCCACACCGGGGTTACCGGCGGGGTATTGCTCCAGTGCATCTACCAGTGCCATACCGTACCAGCCCAATGCGCGGCCCCACACATGCGGCGAGCGGCCGGTGGCGGGGTCTGCCCATTTCTGCTGGCGGCTTTCGTCGTAGCCATGGTACAGCAGTCCAGTCTTGGGATCGCGGCTGCGGCGCTCCATCAAGGCAAACTGGCGGGTAACATCGTTGAAGATCGTGTCCTCGCCAAATACCTTGGCGTACTCGGCATAAAAGGGCTGGCCCATATAGAGGCCATCGAGCCACATCTGGTTAGGATAGATATTTTTGTGCCAGAAGCCTCCTTCCGCAGTGCGGGGATGGGTACGCAACTGGTTGCGGAGCAGCATGGCTGCTTTGCGGTATTTCTCTTTACCCGTAACACGATACAGCAGCAATACGGCCTTACCGTTGTTGATATGGTCAATATTGTATTCGTCGGGGCGGTAGCCTTTGATGGTGCCGTCTTCCTGCACAAAGAAGTCCATGCTGTGCTGCAGGTAGTTGAACCAGCGCACATCGCCGGTTTGTTTCCACAGTCCTTCCACTCCTTTCAGGATCACGCCCTGGTCGTAGCTCCAGCGGGCCTGTGACTGCGCCCCCATAGCAAAGGAGTCGGGCCAGATGCGCATGGCGGTTTGTGCCAGTCCGGCGGCAGGGGTTTCCTGCTGCGCAAATACGGCGCTGCCCAGTGCAAGCGCACCGGCAAGGGCCATCAGTTTAGCTAGATGTTTCGATGTGTTCACGGTTCGTTTGTTTGCAATCGTTATGATCAATTCTTTTTGTTGGCTTTTGGCTATTGGCTTTTAGCTGTTGGCTTTGGGAAAAACAGGCGACAGGTGGTTGGACAAACATTGTAGATTTTTCAGTTAATAAAAAAACCTTCAACCGCCCTCCTCCGAAATCCCAACTCCGATATTTACAGGATGCTTACCGCTTCCGCCCTGGCGCCGAAATCGAGCGCTACCGGCTTTTGCGCACTCCTGGTATCGGTTCCTTTCAGCTTTATTTCTTTCGAGTCGGTGCCTGTTACCTGCAGCAGTACGGCGGCGGGGTTGTACCCTATTTTATCCAGCGTAATGTTTTTGCTGTTGTGGATGCTGAGCACGGGATCGGTTTCCTTGGTTACAAAGCGCACATTGCGGAGCGTAAAGCCGGTGGCCTCGGTCATCTCCATGCCTTTGTGTGCCTGGAGGGTCATGTTTTCCAATACGACATCGGTTACATTCATCTCGGGCAGGCCGCGTACAAAGAGGGCTTTTTCAGCGCCATCGCACACCACGTTGCTGATGCGGAACTTGCGAAAGATGGGCGTTGCTTCTGTTACGGGCAGCTTTTCAACTTTAGGAGGTTCGCGGCGCTCACCGGCCATGGGCACGGGGTCCTGTGCGGCATAGTACATATCGAAGAGGATGGCCTCGCCGGGAATGTCCTTCATGGTGGTGTTGGTGATGAAGATATTTTCCACCACGCCACCACGGCCGCGGGTTGTTTTGAAGCGCAGGCCAATATCAGTACCGATAAAAGTGTTGTTGTCTACCCACAGGTTGCGGGCGCCACCGCTCATCTCGCTGCCGATCACAAAGCCGCCATGGGCATGGTACACGGTATTGTTGCGGATGATGGCATTTTCAGTAGGCAGGGCCCGTTTGCGGCCGGCCTCATCGCGGCCCGACTTGATACAGATACCATCATCACCCACGTCAAATAGCGAGTTTTCAATCAGCACGTTCTTGCAACTCTCCACATCAATGCCATCGCCGTTTTGTGCAAACCAGGGGTTGAACACTTTTACGCTGCGCACGGTGAGGTTTTCGCACATCAGGGGGTGCAGGTTCCAGGCCGGCGAGTTCTGGAAGGTGACGCCTTCCAGCAATACGTTTTTACAGGAAGTAAATACCAGGAGGTTGGGGCGCAGGAAGTCTTTGATGGAAGCGTAGAAGTCCGGCGTTTTCTCTGGGCTGATGGCGCCGGCATTTTTGATGCTGTTGCCTTTTTTGCTTTGCTCCGAAGGGTACCACATCCGCTTGTCGTCGCTCACTACGCCACCCGATGCCACCAACTTTTTCCACTGCGACTCGGTAAGCTTTTCCTTTTTCACGGCACGCCAGGCACCGCCATTGCCGTCTACAATTCCCTGGCCGGTAACGGCAATATTTACCGCATTGGTAGCCGACAGTGGTGACTCGTTGCGCATCTGGTCGAGGCCTTCCCAGTTGGTGGCTATGAGCTTGTATTGGGAAAAGTCGTCGGTAAACTGGAGCAGGGCGCCTTTTGCCAGGTGCAGATTCACATTGCTTTGCAATACCACCGGCCCGGTGAGCCAGAAGCCCGCAGGTACCAGCACCACGCCACCGCCTTTTTTGTTGGCGGCTGCTATAGCCTTTTTGATGGCTTCGGTGTTGAGCGTAACGCCGTCGTTCTTCCCGCCATAGGCCAGGATGCTGAGGGTATCTTTCCGGAACTGGGGCTGGGTGATGCGGGGCATCGCCGGCTGTTGCTGCGCAAAAGCAGTAGCAGTGCCGGCAAGCAGGAGTGCAAAGAGGAAATTACGCTTCATATAGGAAACAAAGGTTGACCAAGCAGCCTTGTGGCTTTTTCCAGGCCCTAAAACCTGTTCAAAACCATAAGCTATGGCATACAATGGTAAATCGTTCCGCAGGTTTGGCAAGCGTTCCGCAAGCCTTTATTTACGCAATCGTTACCGAAAACGTTGTCATTTTGTGGGGGTATGGAGGTGGGAGGAATGGGTGGGGATGGCTTCGGTGGAAGTAGGGTATTGTCTTGATAGTTATTGGAGGTATGCCAAGGGCTTTAGCGAGTGTATGACCATATCCGCCAACAAAAAGTGCAGCGTTGAAAAAACAGGAAGATTCCATTAAGCCAAAACCATTGGGAAGTTATCAGCTGATGGTAAACCCGGGGCTGCAGTTTATGAATGCCCTTAGGGCTTCAATCTGAATAGCCGCCGGTGCAACCGGCGGAACCGTTTATAAGCCGCCAACTGTATATGCCCAACCCCGTAGGGGTTGAACAGTTCAGGG
>NZ_MTFE01000010.1:2175081-2176982 GCF_001953305.1 Cnuella takakiae | reverse complement strand
GTTTGCACCGGCGGCTATTTGAATTGGAGCCCTACAGGCTCCGGCTCTCTTCTCAACGGTGACCGTTACAGATTGTGGAATTCTCCCAAATCTGCCAAATCACTTGCATCCCGCAATGTGCTTTAGTAATTTCTATGGCAAACAACTGCGCATGAATACCTACCGGCAAATCTGCTATCATATTGTTTTTGGCACCCGTCACCGTGAGCCAACCATTAATGAATCACACTGCCGAGAGTTATATGCCTACATCCATGGCCTGATCAAAAACAAACAAGGGCACTTATACCGCATCAACGGCATTGCTGACCATATTCATATTTGCTCCGACCTGCACCCCTCTGTTTGCCTTGCTGATTATGTCAAATCAATAAAGGTAGCCAGCAGCATCTGGATGAAAGCATCCGGCTTGTTTCCCAAATTTGTTGGATGGCAGGATGCCTATGCTGCTTTTACCCATGCTTACAAGGACAACCCGCGTGTTATCGACTATGTCAAAAACCAAAAGGAACACCACAAGGTAGAAAGCTTTCAGGATGAATACCGCAGGCTGCTTGTAGAGCATGGGATCCAATTTGAGGAGCGGTACCTATTGTAAAAACTCAGATCTGTAAAAGAGATTCAACCCCTACGGGGTTGGACGGTAATTAAATGTAGATACAATTTCTCCGCCGGTTGCACCGGCGGCTATTCAAATTGAAGCCCTACGGGCTTCGCATAGCAACACCTCTGGTTTTAGTATTAGCAATTGGTTGCAAATAGGTTTTACCATACCTGGCACTTCGATCCTTCTAACGGCGTCATTAAATGAACATGAACCAACTGAATAATGCTACCTACTTCCCAAACACCTTTTTCAAAAACTCATCGATGTATTGAACCGTCGGTTCAAACCAGGGTTGAAATAGTGGGAAGCCGTGGGGTGCTCCTTCAAACTGGTGTACCTCGCTGTATATGCCATATTGGTCCAAAACCTTGCGGTAATCGTCTCGGCCGGCATGCATGCGGTCAACGCTGCTGTTGAGGAATAAAGTGGGTGGGGTATGCGGGCCCACATGCGTCAACGCCGAGGCTTCCTTCCAGATTTCGGGGCGGGCATCTTTACCATAGCCAAACCAATAAGTGGCGGCTGAAGTACGCTTGCTGTCGTCGCCTTCGCCCGACTCGGGGTGAATAAAAGCAAGAATCCCATCAAGGTCGAGGATTGCTCCTACACTGCTGCTGCCATCCGTGCATCCAGTGCCTTCCATATTTACATTGCCGTTGGTGCTGCCCACCAGGGCTGCCAGTTGCCCGCCAGCCGAAAAGCCGCCTATGGCAATTTTAGCGGTATCCACACCATACTCCGCTGCATGGGCATGCAGCCAGCGCAGGGAAGCTTTGATATCGTGTACCGCTGCGGGATATAGTGCCTCAGTTGACAAACGGTACTCGGGGGTGAATACCACGTAACCCATTAATGCCATCTTTCTTGCCAGATCGTGGTGCTGGGTGCGGTTGCCGGTGCGCCAGCCGCCACCGTGCACAAAGAGAATAGCCGTGCGGCCTTTTCCTTTAGCTGCAGGTACGAAAGTATCAAGCTTTAATGCCCTTCCTTCACGATTGCAATACACCAGGTCTTTTTGTTCCCGCACCTTTTTGGTGGATGGCACATTTGGAACCCTGATATCCGGGTGCGTTTTACGGGTTTGTATAAAAGCGCTGTAGTTGGAATAGGAAGTGTCTGGGATTCCAGTAATGCCAGTTGTTGATTGCCCTTGGCAATAAAAACTACTAGCTAGGAAACATGTAATTACAACGGTCTTCAACATGGCTAATCCAGTTTATTAATGGTTTCGGGTTGTGGTTGAAGTTGTTAATAAAGCGGGTACTTGCAAAAGCCCGTAGGGCTTCTATCTGAA
>NZ_MTFE01000010.1:2104570-2175053 GCF_001953305.1 Cnuella takakiae | reverse complement strand
CCTGGTTACCGCCGGTTGCACCGGCGGCTATTCAGATTCGAGCCCTATGGGCTCGCCTCGTACGGGCACCTGTTCCATTGAAACGCAAAATTTGTATGGCCACTTACTGCAAACCGCTTCAATTTGCAAATGGCAATATTTTTTTTGCAAACGCCCATCTAAAAGCTTGCAGCTGATTGTTTGTAGCTATAACTAAAATCAAATCCCTCATCATTTCTTAACCGGCACCACAATCCTTTCCTGCAACTCAGGCAAGGTGGTGCGAATTTCTTTCAATACTATCTGCGCCACCAGCCTTGCACCCAGTTCGCTGAAATGCGTGTTGTCCACTTTGCCATCGGGATAGTTGGGGTGCTCACCGGGTTGGAGTTGGAGAAACAGCATCCTGGAAGGCTCCTCGCCTACCTGCTGGTACAACTGCTGGCTGGCCACATCGAGGTCGATAAAAGAAACAGCAGTAGCCTTTGCCACGTTGCGTACGAGAATACTATAATCATGGTGGGTTTCTACCTGTTTGCCACCTTCAAACTTGCGGCGGCTTACGGCAGTGAGCAGTACGGGCTTGCCTTTGCGGTCGCGCACTTCCTGGATAAAGCGGGTGAGGTTGGCGCTGTATTGCTCCGGCGTGGTATAGCTGTTTACCTTTTCCTTTACTTCATCGTTGTGGCCAAACTGGATGAATACATAATCACCTTCCTGCATTTCGGAAAGGATAGATTGCCAGATGCCTTCGGTAACAAAAGTCTTAGTGCTGCGGCCGTTCCTGGCTTTGTTTACCACCGTTACGGTGCTGTCCCAGAAATAAACAAAGGGCATCCCCCAGCCTGTCTCGGGATGGGCTTTTGTTTCTTTAATGCTGATAGTAGAATCGCCAGCGAGAAAGATTTTGATTTTCTTTTTGGGCGGCAACATAAAGGCGGATGCCAACAATACTACTGCTACACCCAGTACATATTTTTTCATTTGAATAAACTTAAGCCATTGGGAATAGGGTGTGTTGCCATGCAACAACACACCCTATTGATTCATTTCCAAATAAGTGATTCATTAACCAAAGAGTGGGTCATGCCGAACTTGTTTCGGCATCTCCTTCTGCTTCTGGGCATGCTAATATCAGAGGGGATGCTGAAACAAGTTCAGCATGACAATCGCCAATTGCACAAACTGAACTACCTTATTGTAAGTTGTACTTTACTTCTTTTAAGTTCCTAGTTCGAGATAGTTTGATAACAGGCACTTACCCATTGAACTGCCATCATCCTTGATAGCGGACTACAGCACGGAGAATAAAGCGGCAATGTAGCTTACAGGTTATTTTGTTCTACCAACAACCAAAACCCAAGTACCAACAATCTCTATCCCAGGGTAGTGCTATTTATTAATTCAAATCATCTGTGCCCCACGTCAAGATACCTGCAACCTGGAACTTGCAACCTGCCTATACCCTGTTTGCCGAAGGCACCAAATCGGTAAGTTCACCAATTTGAACCGTGCGTTTTTCCGCAATGCTCTTTCGGGCAGCCACACCAATCAGCAGCGACATGGCGCCATCGCGGGTACCTGCCAAAATGCGGTGCGGGTTGTCGGTAGGATTGCGGAAGATGCGTTCCTGCATCCTTTGATCGCCGCCACCGTGGCCACCGGCATATTGCGGTATCTGGATCATCTGGTGTTCTTTGGCAAAATTGTCCATCACCATGATCTCGCGGTATTTGCCTTTTACCACGTCCTTATTCTGCTCCATTTCGGCAGCATGGCGGGCTTCCTGGTTCACCTGTCCTTCGAGGTAAGGAATATCTTCCCACGACTCCAGCCTGCCGTCTTTGCCGTTGAACGCAATACGCCAGCCTTCATAAGGCGAGTAGGTAGTTAGGCTGTAGTTCACCATCACACCATTGGCGTACTTGATTTGCGCGGTCATCTTGTCCCATATATCGATCTCGTTGCGGAACACACAACCATCACGCAGGTAGCCATCATGCTGCTCGTTCTTTACATAGAGGTTATTGAGCCAGTCGTCGGTGGTGATGTCCTTGTAAAACTTACACTTGGGTTTGTGCTCGCAACCCCGGCACTTGGTACCGCGGAACGCATTGTTTTTGCCATACAACTCAAGCGCTCCCTGTGCGGTTACTTCCACGGGGTCGCTGTCGAGCCACCAGTTGAGCAGGTCGAAGTGGTGGCTTGCCTTGTGTACCCAAAGTGATCCGCTCTTGGCCACAATGCCATGCCAGCGGCGGAAATAATCGGCGCCGTGGTACACGTTGAGCATCCAGTTGAAATCAACAGAGGTGATCTTGCCCACGCGGTTGGCAGCCAGCAGTTCCTTGATCTTGATCATGTGCGGACCGTGGCGGTAGTTGAAGCCCACGATCACTTTGCGGCCGGTCTTTTTCTCTGTTTCCAGTATGTGGCGGCACTTGATATCGTCGGTGGTCATGGGTTTCTCCGTAATTACATCGGCGCCCAGTTCCATGGCCCGTACAATGAAGTGATCGTGGGTAGCATCTACCGTGGTTACGATCACCACGTCGGGTTTGGTTACACGCATCATTTCTTCAAAATCAGAAAAGGTGGGACAGTCAACACCCATCTTGGCTTTGGCATAAGCGAGTCGTCCGGGGTTGACGTCGCAGAGACCGACAAAGGTGGTAATGTCCTTGAAGTTGTTCACTACGGGTTTGCCCCAGAAACCCGTACCACGATGGCCGGTGCCCACTAGGGCAAGCTTCTTTTTGGGTGCAGCGGCAAAGGCGGGTATCATGCCGCTTGCCATTGTGCCGGCAGTGGCCAGCGCTGTGTTGCGGAGAAATGTTCTTCTTTCCATTTGGCAATAATTAAAGTTTTTGGTTTTTGGTTTTTAGTTGGGTTAACAAGCGCTGGCAAATTCCTATTTACAGGGCAATGCGAACAGGTTAGTATGGGAACTTGCGAACACGCCTCACGCGTCCAACAAACTGTTGATGTAAACTTCGATGTTGGTGTACTGCTTATCCAGCGTGTAGCCGTTGGCATCACTAGCATCGGAGGGGTTCAGGCCCTTGCTACGCTCCCAACCGTCGGGCATGCCGTCGCGGTCGGTGTCGGCGGGTGCAGATGTGGCTTTCAGTGTGGGCCATGCGTTTGTTGTTTGCTCATAGGGAGTGCCATGCGGATAACCGCCTTGTACATCAATGATGCGGCCTTTGCGTTGGCGCAGGTCGTCCATGATGCGGGCATCCAAAGTATCGCGCCGGTAGCTGGCACCGGCCCATTTCAATACCTGCTCGTAGGCCTGTTGTGCTGTTTGCACCGGCAGGGCTGCTACGGCAAAGGGCTGTGCTGCCAAAGCGTTGCGTTTGTCTTCTGCACTGCCTTCTACAGCTACACCTAAAAGATTGTCGTTGGTTACATCAGGGGCACCATCAATATAGTTGCCGGCAACATAAAATTTACCAAAAGGCTGCTTGTCGTTTTTAGTTGGGTTCACTACCCGTGCACGCACCTTGGGGTTGGTTGCAGGACCGTATTTGTAGTAATTGCCCACTACGTTGTACTGGCCACCTTCACCGCCATATACGTTGTTGCCGCCCCAGTTGTAGATCACGTTATTTCTATAATCCACCAGCTCCTCGCTGGCACCAAGGCGGGCTCCATTGAAGCGGGGATTGCGGCTCACGCAATGTGCAAACAGGTTGTGGTGTGCCGAGAGGTGTTTGCCACCCCAGATACCGCCATAACCATGGTGTTCAAAATCTTTATCGCCGGTTTCAAAATGATAGGAATAGTTGAGGGGTTCGGCAATGATATTCCACTGCACGGTGGTGCTATCGCCACCATAAATGCTAAACACTTCATCGGTACTCCAGCTCATGCTGCAATGGTCGATGATGATATGGTTTCTGCGGCTGGCGCCAAATGCGTCATCGCCGCCACTGCCGTCTACCATACCTTTTTGGCTTTGAAACTTATCACCCATGCGAAAACGCATATACCGCAGGATGATATTATCTCCTGCCAGCGACACGGGCTGATCGGCGAGGCAGATGCCATCGCCGGGAGCGGTTTGGCCGGCAATGGTAGCATCGCCCTTAATGGTGAGTTTGCTCTGAAGATGGATGGTACCCGATACTGCAAAGAGGATGGTACGCTTGCCACTGGCTTCAGCAGCAGCGCGGAAGCTGCCTTCGCCGCTATCATCCAGGTTGGAAACGATCAGCACTTTACCTCCACGGCCACCGGTGGTGTATTTGCCAAAACCTTCGGCACCGGGGAAAGCAATGGGCCTGCCTGTATTGGCGGAAGGTACCTGTTGGGCCTTGCAGGCTGCCGCTAAAAATGCACAACAAAAAACTAAGCTCGTGAAACGCATGGGGCAAGGCTTTTTTTATAAAAATTAAAAGGCCGCCGCAACAAGTTGGGCGGCCTTTGGGACCATATTAAATTTCGGTTATTGGTAACCGGGATTTTGTTTCAGTTTACCCTGGTAGGATACCATGGTGGACTGGTCGAAGGGGAACAGCTCGCTTTTACCTGGCACAAAGAAGTAGCCTATTGCTTGCGACAGCGGACGGCCGTCGATGGCGGTGGTTAAAGTGAGGTGTTGTGCCCAGTCGGTGCGGGTCCAGCCGGTAGCTGGGTTGGGCACTTGCGTAGCCCTCCAGAAAGGCTGTGCAGTGGTAGCGGTATTGTTACCAGCGAAGTACTGGATCTCCTCTCCGTTGTTTTTCCAATAAATATATTGGGGCACGTTGGCATAGCGGCCGGTGCGCAGTCCCAAGTCACGTACCGCGTTGCGGGCTTCGTTCAGCTTGGTGTTGAGCAGGTTCCAGCGCAGCAGGTCAAATTTGCGGATACCCTCGTGGCCAAACTCCAACCAGCGTTCGTTTACAATAGCATCAAAGAAACCAGCCTTGGTAGTAGGCGTTACACCAATCATGCTGGTATTTCCCCGGAAGGCACGGAGGCGTACTTCTTCAAAGGCGGCAATGGCGGCAGCGTTGGGACCGTTGTTGATCTCATTCACCGCCTCGGCATACATCAGCAGCACATCGGAGAAACGGATCACGCTCCAGTTGTAACCCACGTTGAGCACGGTGCCGGGCAGCAGGGGTACACGCCAGTCGCGGCGGTACTTGCCGGTATTGAGTTCACCCAGGCGGCGCTGCGATTTGATATTGGTAGCCGAAGTCACCTGGTAGTGCGTTACGGTTACATCGCGACGGGTATCTACCGAGTCAAAAGCATAGAAATAGCTGGGGAGCATCACAATGCCGCCACCACCGGCACCATAACGCGAAGCAGCGTTCATGTTGGGACCGTCGTAGTTGCCCATGCGGCTGTCGCTGTTGCCGTTGCCACCACCTGCGCCTATTTCAAACAGGATCTCGCCAGATGGATCATACACAAAAGAAGTGAGGTTGCGCCAGATACTCTCGTAGTTGGGATTCAAAGTATGCTCGGTGCGCTTGGCCATCAGCTCGGCGCATTCGTCGCGGGCAATTTTGTAGTAATCGAGGTAGTCGGCGGAGCGCTCCATCTGTCCATTTGCACGCAGTGAGAAACCACCGCGGAACAGGGCGATGCGGGCACGCAGGGCCATGGCAGCACCCTTGGTGATGCGCTCGTTGCGCACGGTTTCGGTACGCCAGGGCAAGAGGGTTTTGGCTGTGGCCAGGTCGGCGATGATGCGGTTGTAGGTGGTATCGCGGTTTACCTGCGGGGCAAACAAATCGGTTTGCTTGTAGGCAGGCTGCATCGGTGCGGGCACATCACCCCAGTTGCGGATCAGTTCAAAATAAAACTGGGCACGCAGGGTAAGCGCTTCGGCATATAGGCGGCGCAGTTCCTTCTTGTCGGCATCGGTGCCGGAAGTGTACTGCTTCATCTGCGGGATCTGCTCGATACAGAGATTAGCCTTTTCGATACCGCGATACAACTGGTTGAACGGGTTGCGCAGTTCGGCATTGGTGAGCAACAACTGGTAGCGGCCAATACCGCGGCGGCCGTTGTCAATGTTACCGCTTACCATGCCCTCGTCGGAATCGTAAGGGTAATACATGCTGATGCGGATGCCGTAGCCGTTGTCGCCCTGCAGCTCATCGTATACACCTACCAGTGCAGAATAGGCATTGGATACATCCGAAAAAGTTTGTTCAACACTGTATTGGGAAATGGGTTCCACCTCGGTCCACTTGCGGCAGCCGGTGAGCAGGCTTGCGCCCAGGGCTACGGCAAGGGAGGCGGTGATCAATTTATTTTTCATGCTGGCGGTCATTTAAAGGATTAGAAGTTTACGTTGGCACCAAAAACAAAGGTGGTGGAACGGGGGTAGGCAGCGAAGTCAACACCCGGTGTGAGGGGGTTGGAGCGGCGTGCCGTTACATCGGGGTCGTAACCACTGTACTTGGTAAATACAGCCAGGTTGTTGGCCGTAGCAAATACCCGCAGGCTGCTGATCCTGGCAGGCTTGGTGAGCTTTGCAGGCAAAGTATATCCCAGGGTTACGTTGTTGATGCGCAGGTAAGAGCCGTCTTCCACAGCCCAGGAGTGCAGCCAGTAGCGCTGTACCCGCACGGGGGTCCAGATCTGTGCATTGGCATTGAGCTTGGTGAGCTCGGTGGGGTCGGTAACCCTTTGACCGTTGGCGTTGATATTGGTAAAGCGGTTCTTCATGATCGACAGCGTGTTCAGGTTGGAGAATGCGCCATCGGTCCATTCCAGTTTGTTGGCATTGTAAATATCGTTGCCTACAGAGAAGTTCACGAAGATGCTCGCGTCGAAGTTGCGGTAGCTGAACTGGTTGTTCCAGCCGCCGGTGAACTTGGCGTTGGCATTGCCAATCACCTTCCGGTCTTTGTCGGCAGTGATCTGACCGTCGCCATCAAGGTCTTTCCACTTCAGCATACCGGGCTGCGGGGTACCATAAACGCCATTGGAAGCGATACCAGTTTTGAGGGTATAGGCTTGGGTAGTGGCGTTGTAGTCGAAGTCTTCCACTTTATAATACCCATCGGTTACAAAACCATACATCAGGCCCAGGGGACGGCCCACTTCCACCAGGTAGTCATCCACACCATCAGAGCCCTGCCATCCCGAAGAGATGGTGAGCGACTGCGGACCACCCAGGCTTACCAGCTTGTTCTGGTTGAAGGCGATGTTGAAGTTGGAGTTCCAGGTAAAGGCTTTATTCTGTACCGGGGTGGCATTCAGCTGGAATTCCAAACCACGGTTTTCGGTAGCGCCCATGTTGCGGATCTGCGAAGAGTAACCCGATGTGGGCGGGATGGCAAATGCCAGCAGCAGGTTGTCGGCGGTATTTTTATACGCATCCACTGTCAGGCTGATACGGCCCTGCAGGAAAGCCAGGTCGGCACCCAGGTTGCGGGTGATATTGGTTTCCCAACGCAGGTCGGGGTTGGCCAGTGCGGTAGGTGCAAAGCCGGGAACGATGCTGTGGTTGAACGCATACTGGCCGGTTACACCATACAGTTGCATGTACAGCAGGTCGCCGATGCGGTCGTTGCCCACGGCGCCATAACCAAAGCGGATTTTAGCATCCGAAACCCAAGGCAGGTTTTTCATGAACGCCTCTTTCGACAAACGCCAGGCAACAGAACCCGAAGGGAATACCAGGTTGCCATTGGTGGGGTTGAACTTGCTGGAGCGGTCGGAACGAACGTTCAGGTTCAGCAGGTACTTGTCTTCAAAGCTATAGTTGAGGCGGCTGAAATAAGAAGCAAGACGGTAAGGCACGTTGATGCCCGATGTGGGCAGGGGCTGCTGCGAGCCGGTGGGCGCCGAACCCAGACCCATATTGGCAAGGGCTTTTTCCGAACTGATATCAGCAGGGAAGAAACGGGTTTCCACGTAGTTGCTGTTGCCCTTGCGCTCTACGATCTCCTGGCCAACCAGTACGCTGAAGTCGTGGCTGCCTTTAAAATCATTCAGCGCATACTGCAGGGTGTTAGAGTTGTTCAGCGTGCTGTTTTGCTGCTGGCCAATGGAAGCCACCGGCAGGGAAGCATAGTTGCGTGCCGTGCTGGTGATCTTGCTGTAAAACTGGTCCTGCTGGATATTGGTGTTGTCGTACCCAACCGTAGAACGGAAGGTCACGTTGCGGAAAGGCGTTACGTTGATAAAGCCGGTGAGGTAAGCTGCACGCGACTTCTGGTTGCGGTACTCGGCGCGGGTGAGCAACACGGGGTTGATGGCACCGGAAGAAGCCAGGAAATACGCTTCGTCGAAATCGTCGATACCACCGTTGGCAGCTGCAATTTCAAAAGGACGGTAGGTAATGGCGTGACGGAGGCGGTTGGTGGTGCGCGAACCGCTGTTGGAGGTACCGGCGCCAGCGATGTTCTGGTCGAGGTAGCGCATGTTGACACCTACGCGGAACTTGTCAGACAGCTTGTGCTCCAGCTTAAAGTTGGCAATCTTGCGGTCGAAGCCCGACTCCAGCAGGATGCCCTGCTCTTTGTTGGCGGTGAGGCTCAGGCTGAAGGTAGTGTTGGCATTGCCACCGTTCATCGATACGTTGTGGTTCTGGAAATTGGCGCGGCGGCCAAACACCTGGTCCTGCCAGTTGATGCCTGCAATGTTTTTGTAATTGGAAAGTGTATCCCAGGTAGTACCATAGGTACGGGCAAAATCGGTGCTGTCGGCAACCGATCCGCGGCTGCGCTCATACTGCCACATCACGAAGTCGTAGGGACTCATCACGTCCATCTTGTTGCGCAGCTGGCTCCAGCCGAAGGTACCGTTATAAGCCACCTGTGTTTTACCCGAGCGGCCACCCTTGGTGGTGATGAACACCACACCGTTGGCACCACGGGCACCATAGATAGAAGTAGTGGAAGCGTCTTTGGCCACATCAATAGATGCGATGTCCTGGGGGGCAATTACCGAAAGGGCATTGTCCACCTGCACACCATCTACGATGTATAGGGGCGCATTGTCCTGGGTAATAGAGCTACCACCACGAACCCGGACAATGATGTCTGCACCGGGCGCACCTTCGGAGCTAACCACCTGCACACCGGCTAGGCGGCCCTGGATGGCCTGGGCCGCGCTGGCGAGGGGAACGTCTTTAATTTGTTTTGCAGTAACCGATGATACCGAACCGGTAACATCCTTTCGGCGTACGGCCTGGTAGCCAATTACCACCACATCGCCCATGGTGCTGGCCGATGCTGCGGAAAGGGTTACATCAACCGTGGTTTTGGTACCTACGCTTACTTCTTTTGCCGTATAACCCACCGAGCTGAACTGGAGGGTAGCCGAACCATTTACGGGTATGCTGATCCGGTAGTTGCCATTGCCATCGGAGGCAGTAGCGGTTTTAGTTCCCTTGAGGGTAACAGTTGCGCCCGCAATGCCATCGCGGGTGCTGTCGGAAAGGATCCGGCCGGAAATCTGCCGGTTCTGGCTCCATGCCATGGTACCGAATAGGCATACCAATAGCGTGAGACATGCTCTCATCTTCATATAACAAGCCCAGTTTTAGTGTAGAATAAAAGGATTAACGCAGTTGTTCGAAGGTTACGGGATCCATATCGGTGAAGGCTTTGTTCTCGCCGGCCATTCCCCAGATAAAGGAGTAGGCAGCGGTGCCGCAACCCGAGTGGATGGACCAGGGCGGGCAAACAATAGCCTGCCGGTCGGCTACAACAAGGTGACGGGTTTCGGAGGGCTGTCCCATGAGGTGAAAGACACGGCTATCGGCAGCCAGGTCGAAGTAGAGGTAGGCTTCCATGCGGCGGTTGTGGGTATGCGCGGGCATGGTGTTCCACACGCTTCCGGGCTCCAGCACGGTGAGGCCCATCACCAGCTGGCAGCTGGCAATACCGTCTTCATGGATGTATTTGTAAATGGTGCGCTGGTTGCTGGTGGCAACGGTGCCCAGTTGTACGGGGGCAGCACCGGCAGCGGTCATCAGCGTGTTGGGGTAAGCGGCATGTGCGGGCGCCGACAGGAGGTAATAGGCTGCAGGGTTGGCGGCATCGGCGCTGGCAAACTGTACGTCCTTAGTGCCCTTGCCCAGGTAAAGGCAATCGAGCTTACTGAGCTCATAGGTTTGTCCATCGGCGGTAACAGTACCCTTGCCACCAATGTTGATGATACCCAGCTCGCGACGCTCCAGGAAGTACTGGGCCTTGAGGGGATCGTAATTACCCAGGGTCAGGGGCGCATCGGTAGGCAGGGCGCTGCCCACAATCATGCGGTCGTAGTGGGTATAGGTAAACTGGATTTGTGCGGGGGCAAAAAGATCTTCAAGCAGGAAGGATTCGCGCAGGGCGGCAGTGTCCATTCCTTTTACTTCACGGGGGCTGCAAGCAAATATTTCGGTCATGATTGAAAAAGCAAACTAGTGGATAATGATGCGGGGAAATTTTGTTTTCGGTAAAAGACCCGCTTTTACCTGCCCATCCAACCACCGTCTACGGTGAGGATGGTGCCGTGAACATAATCGGCGGCTTTGGAGCACAGGAAAACTGTAGGCCCTTTAAAATCTTCGGGATCGCCCCAGCGATTGGCAGGGATGCGGTCGAGGATGCTTTTGCTGCGCAAGGGGTCGTTGCGCAGGGCTTCGGTATTATCGGTGGAAATATAGCCGGGTGCAATGCCGTTTACATTCACACCCTTGCCGGCCCATTCGTTGGCCAGCGCTTTTACCAAACTGGAAAGAGCGCCCTTGCTGGCAGCATATCCCGGCACATTGATACCTCCCTGGAAGGAAAGCAGGGAGCAGGTGAAGATGATCTTGCCTCCGCCCCTTTCGATCATGCTGCGGCCAATTTCGCGGGAAAGCAGGAAAGGTGCATCGAGGTTGATGGCCAGCACGCGGTCCCAGTAGGCATCGCTGTGGCTGGCGGCGGGTTCGCGCATGATGGTACCGGCATTGTTTACCAGGATATCAATTGCGGGGTGGTCGGTTTGTACTTTTTCGAGAAAGGAATAGAGGTCGGTGCGGTCTTCGAGGTTGGCGGCATAGCCCCAAAACTGGCGGCCTGTAGCCTTTACCGCATTTTCGGTTGCGCTATCTGGTTGGAGGGAAGAACTAACGCCGATGATGTCGGCGCCGGCTTCGGCAAGACCAACGGCCATAGCCTGGCCAATGCCGCGGCTGCAACCGGTAACAATCGCTTTTTTACCTGTCAGATCGAACAAGGCAGTATTAATGGCAGTCATAAATGGCAGCGGCGGGTAGGTTTTAAACCATCCTGTACCTACCCGTAGCGTTGGCAAGACTACCCCCATTTCGGGTGCAGCCATGCAAGGTGCCGGCTATTTTTTTACGCAAACGATGCCGATAACGATTGCTTTGCTTTGGCTGCCTTTCGTTTTTTTGGTGGTTGCCTTGGGCAGTGTAGCCTTTGTTTGCGGTAACCGCCGCAGTTTGTGCCCCCACAAAGCTTCGAAACATGCTAATGTCTCCTTGTGCATTGCATCGGGACAAAAAATGGTACTTTTAACCCCCTATTTTTAGCAGGCTATAATTCCAATATGAAGTTTGAAAGCGCCACCATCAAAGACATCGCCAAAGCACTGAACCTCTCCACCTCCACGGTTTCCAGGGCCCTGCGCGGCAGTTTCGAGATCAGCGCCGAAACCAAAAAGCAGGTGTTGGAATATGCAGAAAAAATCAACTACCGCCCCAACCCCATTGCTCTTTCCTTGAAAGAAAGACGCACCCGCTCGCTGGGCGTGGTGGTAAGCGAAATTGCCAACAACTTTTTTTCGCAGGCCATCAATGGCATTGAAAGTATTGCCTACAACAGGGGCTACCACGTTACCATCAGCCAAAGCCACGAGTCAGGCGAACGGGAAAAAGTGAACATCCAACACATGGCAGCACGCGGTGTGGACGGGCTGCTGGTATCGCTGTCGAGCGAGTCAGTTGATCTATCCTTTTTGAAAGAACTGCACGACAAAGGGCTTCCCATGGTGTTCTTCGACCGGGTGACGCAGGAGATCATCACCCATACGGTGGTGGCCAACAACTACCTCGGTTCTTTCCAGGCAACGGAGCACCTGTTGCAACAGGGTTACCGCCGTATTGCCCACCTCACCTCCTCGCCCCACCTCTCCATTACCCGCGAAAGGTTGGAAGGTTATAAAGATGCACTGGCCAAATACCACCTGCCTTTCGAAGAAAGCCTGTTGCGCAACTGCCCCCACGGCGGCATGATACAGGATGAAGTGGAAGATGCCCTTAACAGCCTATTCAAAGGCAAGAACAGCCCCGATGCCATCTTCACCGCCGGCGACCGCCTCACCATGACCTGTTTTGGGTTGCTGAAAAGGTTGAACCCACAAAGGCATATTGGTTTTACCGGTTTTACCAATACCCAGGTAGGCGACCTCTTTGCCCCCAGCCTGACCGTGGTGCGCCAGCCCGCCTTTGAAATCGGGCAATCGGCCACCGAGCTGCTGATCCAGATGATTGAAAGCAAAAGACCGGTTACCGAGTTCCAGAACAAGGTGCTGGATACGGAGTTGATCATCCGGGAGTCGTCGATGAAAATGAAGTGAGGATTTGAGTTTTTGGTTTTTAGTTGGTTGGCCAGAGTTTGGCGTTTAGCGTTAGGTGTTAGGAGTTTGGAGTTAGGTGTTAGTTTTTTGGGGCAGAAGGTTGGAGTTTGGAGTTAAGTGTTAGGGGTTTGGAGTCAAAGGTTGGGAGTTGTTAGGGGTTTAGGGTTTAAGTGTTTGGTAATTCGACTGGAGTTGAAGTTGGAAAAAGCCCATAGGGCTTCAATCTGAATAGCCGCCGGTGTAACCGGCGGGAAACAAGGCGTCGGCTGAATTCCAAATGCACAACCCCGTAGGGGTTGAACCTTCCATGCTGAGAGATTCAACCCCTACGGGGTTGTTTGATATAATGATATCGATAATTACATCCGCCGGTTGCACCGGCGGCTATTTACATTGAAGTCCTACGGGCTTTTTAATTAGGGGCCGCTAATCTATGCAGGTTGTTATGCTAACTTAAATGATTGCTCCCTAGGTGCAACCAACCGCCTACAACCAACCGCAACCGGAAATAAACAAACGGCTACCGGCAAACGGGAACCTGCAACTTGCATCCTGCATCCTGTAACTTTCCTCCCGCCCTCACCTTTCCAACGGCTTATGCTCAACTTTTGCTTTGGCGGCCTCGCTCCAGTTTTTACCAATTGCAGATAGGTACTCCGACCCGTTCCAACCATTCACCACACTTTTGCGGTCCGATGCCGGCTCGGCCAGGTACATCTCGTGACCGGGATGGCTGATGATATTCAAACCGCAGGTACGGAGCATGGCTTCGATACCCGCATGGTTGGGCGCCCACCAGTTGGTAACATCGCCTGCCAACTTGTGTTCAATAAAGGCCATCTTGGGCCAACCTTCCTCTAGCATAGCCTGCCGGTCGTCCATGCTCATATCAGGTGGTGCGGGGTACACTTCCTCGCCGGGCATGGTAAGGGTTTGAAAGACCAGCAACTTGTTCAGCTTTTGGGTAACAATATCCAGTGCCAGCACCGGGTATCGCAAGTGGTAAAATACGCCCATGAAGATGATCAGGTCAAAACGCTGGTCGAGGTGGGCCAGGTCGTATACCTGCATTTGCCGGAACTCTGTTTTATGTTCCAAGCCCAATTGCTGTGCGGCCCACTGTGCCTGTTTGAGGTAGTGCGGGTCGAGGTCGATACCCAGCACATGGGCGCCCCGCTTGGCCAGCTCGAACGTATAGAAGCCAGCATTGCAGCCAATATCCAGTGCCGACCAGCCTTCCAGGTTTTCGGGTATGCTTCCCTGTAAGTCCTTCCACTTGAAGGAAGGGAAGTCGCCAAAAGGATGGTGCGGTGCCGTTTGCACGCCAGCCGGCAGGTGCAGGTTGTGAAACCAGGGACCTAATGTTTTTACCTGCTCTTCTATACCTCCTTCGCCGGTACGGCTTGTTGCTTCCTGCATAATGCTTCGTTGTAATAAGTTACCAATTCTGTTGCGCGGTGTGCGGCGGTATGGGCTGCCAGCACTTTCTTGCGGCCGCTTTCACCGATGGCGATGCGTTCTTCCTCCGAAATTTCATTCAGGTAGCGCAGGGTGTCCTGCGCCGAGTGACTGATTAAAATTTCCGTACCTATTTGGAAGATGCTGTCGATGCCTTCCCAGTAATCGCTGATGATGGGTGTGCCGCAGGCAGCCGCTTCAAAGAGGCGCACGCTGGGCGAATAGCCCGCCCGGATCATATCGGCCCGGGTGATATTGAGGGTAAAACGCTGGCTGTTGTAAAATGCGCGGTGTTGTGCCGGCGGCAGGTGCTCAATGCGCTGCACATTTTGCGGCCATGTGATGCTCGCCGGGTATTGCGGGCCTGCCACTACAAAGCGGCCGGTTTCCCACTGCGCTGCTGCATCCAGCATCAGCTTTTGCAGCGGCGGCTGGCGGTCGTCGCTATAGGTACCCAGGTAACCCAGGTCCCACTGGTTGCGCTGTGCTTCGGGGAAATACAGTTCCGGATCAAAGGAACAGTAAAATGCCCGCGCCATGGGTGAGCCAAATACATCCTCCAACCTTTGCAGGGTTGGCCCGCCGGTAAAGGACAGGTACAAGTCGTATTGCGCAATCAGGTGCGGGTGGAGGTACTCGTAGTCTTCCCGCTCCAGTTTGGCCAAAGTAACTGGGGTGTCGATGTCGTAAAATGCCGTGACGCCTTCTGCTGTATCCACCACCCACTGTCCTACGGCCACACCTTCGGGAACGTAGGAGCCAACGATCACCAGGTCGGCCGAGCCCACAAGCGATGCGTACCGGGATTTCAGTTCTTCGAGGTCCTGGTATAAAATAGTGGTACAGTAAGGCGGCTGGGGCAGGTCGCGGTTGGAAGCATACCAGGGCACGTCCCTTTCGAGGAAACTCACGCGGTGCCCATTGCGGTGCAGCTCGCGTACCAGCCCGCGGAAGGTAGTGGCATGGCCATTACCCCATGCGGAGGTGATGGATAGGCCGAGGATGACTATGTTGAGGGGTTGCAAGTTTGTTAGGTTTAGGGTGAGGGTTAGGTTGAGAACGAGGGTGAAAGATTATTGATTATTAATTATTTATTATTGGAAAGACAGCTGCTGATAGCAAGACCAATAATCAATAATCCAATAATCAATAATTTTCTGGCAGCGCCAGTTCCTTTTGCAACAATGCATCCAGTTCCACTGCCCGCTGGTCGTAAGTGTGTTTGGCCAGTACTTTTTGCAAGGCCGAATCGCCAATGGCTTTTGCTTTTTCATCGCTGAGACCGGAGAGGATTTCTTTTACCTCGTCCCCGCTTTTGGCAACCAGTATTTCTTTACCGGGCTCGAAGAAAAAGTCAATGCCTTCCCAGTAATCGGTGATGATACAGGCACCGGCACCGGCGGCTTCAAACACACGGGTGGCGGGCGAAAAACCGTACTTGGCCATGCTGTCGCGGCTGATATTGAGTACTGCCTTGGGCGAACAGTTCAGGGCATTGTGATCGCGGGTGAATACATGACCCAAGTAGTGCACGTTGGCAGGCATGGGTTTGTCCTGCCAGCCATTTCCACCCAGGATAAACTGTTGATCGTGCATGGCAGCCGCCACGGCCAGGAAAAAGTCTTCTACCCTCTTTTCGCGGTCGGGCAGGCGGTTGCCCAGGAAGGCCAGGTCGGCACCAAAGCGTTCTTCCTTTTCCACCGGGTGATGGGTATCGGGGTCGAGGGCATTGTAAATGGGTACGCATTTGCGGGCACCAAAGCTTTTATAGGCATTCACCACCGGGTCGCCGCCTCCGTAGGTGAGGATCAGGTCGTACTGCGGGATCAGTGCTTTGAAATAATCCTCATCGCCGTACTGCACCCGGTCGAGGGTTGCAGGCGCATCCACATCCCAGAAGATCACGAATTTGCCTTTCAGCTTTAGTTGGAGTACTTCTTTTTCCAGCAGTTCGTCAAACACCCCTACCCCGCTGGTTTTTACAATCACATCTGCGTGGAGGGCGTCTTCCAAAGCTTCGGATACGGCAGCTTCCGTTGGCGCATACACTTTTACGGTAGCATATTCCGGATCGGGGATATCGCGGTTCTTTTGGCGGTCATACGCATCGGGTTCGTAAAATATTACCTGGTGGCCGCGTCGGTGCATGGCCTTGATGATGCCGCGGTAATAGGTAGCGGCGCCATTCCAGTAGGCCGATACAAGGCTGGAGCCGAAGAATGCAAATTTCATGGAGCGGGGGTTGAGGGTTAATAGTTTATGGACGATAGACGATGGACCATAGTGAAAAGACAACGGACGACAGACGACGGACAACCATGGTCTATGGTCTCTCGTCCATCGTCAAAATAGTTGTTTGTTCTGCTGCAAGATTGCCCACCTGCAGTTCCTGGCAAATAGCATAAAGCTGGTCTACGCGGTGTGCACAGGTGTGCCGGTCTTGAATGGTTTGTAAGCCATGGACGGTTTGCCGGCGCACCAGGTCGTGATCGGTGAGCAGCTGCTGCATCTGGGTTTTCATTTCCTCACCGTTGTTGGCCACCAGGAAGTCTTCACCGGGTGTAAACAAACCCTCGGCATCTTCCCAGGGCGCGGAAATGAGCGGGATGCCGCAGGCAAGGGCTTCAAAAGGCCGGATAGTGGGAATACCGGGCAGCGCTTCCACGTAGGGCCTGCGGGGCACATGCACGGTAAAACGGTATTTGGCAAAAACCTCAGGCGCCTTGTAATTGGGCAGCCAGCCGCCATAGGTGATGCCCGCATCAGCAAGGGCTTTAAGGGCATGATCGGGATAGCGCACACCATAGATGGTAGCCTTCAGGCCCAGTTCTTTCACAGGGTTGATCAAGAATTCGAACAGTTCCTTGGTTCGCTCGTCATCGCCCCAGTTGCCTACCCATACCAGGTCGCCTTCGTAGGCCTTTTCCACGAGGGGATGAAAGATGCGGGTATCAGCCGCTTCGTGCCAGGTCCAGGCTTTTTGTGCCCAGCCTTCCTGCAGGTAAATATCGCGGATCACGTTGCCGAATGCCAGCACGCCATCGTAGTGCGACAGGTCGTACTGCGCCATGCTGCTGCGCTCCGTAACCGCACGGTGGTGGGTATCGTGAAAGAGTAAGCGAAAATCTTTTTTCGTCCGGAGTTCGCCAATGGCTTTAACCAGGGCATGCTCATTCCATTCGTGTACAATAACCAAGTCGGCGCCCGCCAACACTGCTTCCAGGTTGATGGTGGCAGGGTCGTAAAAACTGGTTTTCAGCAAAGGATAATACGCGCTAAAATCGGCCAGGCCCTGCTCGCCATGATCTTTGAGCAGGTTGGAAAGACTCCAGTTGTTTTGTGGTTCGTACACCACCACTTCATTTCCTCTTTCCAGCAATTCGGTAACCACGCCCCGCAAAAAATGAGCGTTGCCATGGTTCCAGTCGGAAAGCAGGGAATGGTAAAACAGTATAATCTTCATGGTTTCAGTTCGGTATTACTTGCTTGGTTAAGGTTCGATAGAGGGACAAATATTCCTGACCCATCTGGTATGCCGAAAACTGCAGGGCGCGTTCCCTTGCCTTGGCTGCCATGGCGTCCAACAAAACAGGATGCGATACCAACTCGTTGACGGCACATGCCAGGCTGATGGCATCGTCAGGGTCTACATACAAGGCAGCATCACCCCACAGTTCGTGGAGGGTAGGCAGGCTGGACAACACCAGCGCGCACCCGCTCAGTGCTGCTTCCAGGGCCGATAAGCCAAAGGGTTCGTAGCGTGCCGGCAATACATACACCGAGGTAGTTGCCAACTCAGCCGCTACTGCAGCCGGCGACAGCCTTCCCAGGTATTGAACAGTCTGCCCACCCAGGTCGGTGGTATTATTTTCAAAATGCAGATCACCGGCAATTTTTACCCCGCACTGCATATGCGGGGCTGCCTCCAGCACCAGGTGCAGGTTCTTGGCTTCGTCCCACATACGGCCCATGGCCATTACTTGTGGCTGTTTGATGCCGTTATGAAACATCACCGTATGACGGCCATTGTGCACTACCCGGGTTTCATTTTCAAACCCAAAAAGTTGCTGCATCAACGCCAGGGAAGCCCTTGTTGGACTTACCACCAGGTCGGCACTTTCCAACCCCAGCTTTACCCTGCTGAAATACTCCGACCATTCATGGCCCGGCAAGGTTCCTTTCACCGATTGCCACCAGGAAAAAACATCAGAATGAGCTACCACCAGCTTGGGTGCATTGAAAGGCAGACCGGCATAGGCAAAGCTGTTCAGGTGCACGAGGTTGGGTTGCAGTTCCTGTTCCAGTTGCAACAACCATTCACCGGAGGCATCGATGTCCTGCCAGGGGTCGTCCATCCACTCAAGTTTGTAGGAGGTATCATACAACACCACGTTGGAAAGCGAAGCCGCCGTTTTCACCTGGTCGGGTTGTAAAGGTGCCCCGGCCGTAACCAGGTGAAATGTCACCTGTGACAGGCTTGCGCACAACTCCATGCAATAGGTCCACACGCCGCCAACGGTGTCGGCCGTCATCAGCACAGAAAATGGTATCGCTTGCTCATTGTTCATAAATACGATCCAGCACAGCGGCCGATTGGATGAATTGGTATGCCTGTTGGTCAAATGCGGGGTTGCCGGCCAATTGTTCGATCCAGCGCACCAGGGCCCGGCCTCCCCACTCGTCGGGGGGCAATACCAGGGTTTCGCATTTGGTACCCCAAAACCGGTAGGCATCGAAATCATAAAACGAACCGCCGATATTTTTCAGCGCTACGCCACCATTGGTACCATAAAAGGATGCCTCAATCACAGCTTCACATCCTGCCTGCAGGTTCCAGGAGCATGCCAGTTGCGCGGATGCGCCTGTTGCCAGTTGCATGCTCACGTTGGCAAAGTCTTCCACTTCATTGGCTCCCGACAGCTTTTTACCTTTTGCATACAGTTGACTGTGGACGCTGGACACCTCAGGAAAATTGAGCGCATACAGCAATAGGTCCACAAGATGGATACCAAGGTCAAGCACACAGCCGCCGCCCGATTGTTGTTTGTCAAAAAACCAGGGCTTGTCGGGGCCATAGGCATTGTGAAACTTCAGGTCCACGTGAAAGATATCACCCAGCTCACCTGATTGTAGGATGGGCAGGATGGCCTGGAAAGCTGCGGTGTACCGGTAGGAGAAATCAGCACCAAGGAGGCGGTTGGCTTTGGCGGCGGCCTCCACCACCTCGCACACTTCAGCAGCGTTGCGGCCCAAGGGTTTTTGGCAAAAAACAGCTTTACCTGCTGCAAATGCAGCTACCGACTGGTCGCGGTGAAGGGCACTGGGCGTGGCAATCACTACCCCATCAATGCCTTCGGTGATGGCCGCATCAAAGCTGTGCGCAGCAGCGGCATCCGGTACCAGTTTGGAAGCTTCCAAGATACAGGCTTCCGAAGGATCAGATACCAGGGCTATATCAGCCAGACCGCTTTCCAGGGCGGCCTGCATGCGGTGCCTCCCGATCCAGCCAACACCGGCAAAGGCCAGCTTGGGTTTTGTCAGTAAAAGGGTTTCCATCTTAGTTGTATGGTGGTTGGGGAACCACGGAGACAGGGAGTACACAGCGTTTCACAGTTTTCCTGTGTTTCTCTGTGCCGCAACTGTCTCCGTGGTTCAAATAATTACATCCTGATCAATGCCTTCATAAAGCCTTCCGGGCGGTTGGCGGTCAGTTCAAAGCCTTTATTCAGCTGCTCCAGCGAGAGGCTGTCGGTATACAGCGTAGCGGGGTTGATGCGGCCACTTACCACGGCAGCTACTGCGGCCTCCATGCCATCGAGGTATTTGCGTGGGTCGCGTTCATGGGCATTGATGACGTCGATGGCCTTCCAGTTCCATTTCTGGAGGTTCACCTGGCGGAGCCCGTCCTGGTGGTAGCCGGCAATGATGATGCGGCCGTACTCGGCAACGATTTCTGTTGCCAGGTCGATGGCTTCCTGCTTGCCGGTAGCTTCTATTACCCGGCTGCAGCCGGCACCGCGGGTGATCTCACCGATCTTGTTGGCGGTTTCCCAGGTGCTGGTTAAGGGCACTACTTCATCGGCACCAAAGCGGCGGGCATAATCAAGCGAAAAGGCCCTGCGCGAAACGGCGATCACTTTGGCTCCGCGCTCCTTGGCCAGCTGGCACAGCAGCGCTCCCAAAAAACCCGTACCGATGATGGCAACCGTGTCGCCCGCCTTTACATCGCTGCGCTCAAAGATATTGAGGGCGCACCCCAGCGGCTCGCCGGGGAAAGGCTGGCCTTCCAGCTCTTTGGGCAGGGTGATAAAAGAAGCCTCACCAGCCACATCGTAATCGGCGTAGGCATGGTAGGAAAGGAAAGCCACCCGATCGCCGGCCCGGGCCTTTTGCACATCGGAGCCTACGGCTTCAACAATGCCCCAGCCTTCATGGCCGGGCGAGCCGGGTTCGGAGGGGTACTGAAACCACTCGCGGCCTTCCCAAAGGGGCAGGCTGGAGGAGCACACACCACATCCTTCTACTCGGATCAGTACTTCGCCGGGTTTGATTTGGGGTAAGTCTACTTCCTGTAAGTTGATGGTTCGGGGTTGCGATAAAACGGCGGCTCTCATTTATCGATGGTCTCCAGGTTGGTGGTGTTCACAATGGTTTTGGCATTTTTCTTTACAGTAGGTGCAACGGCATTTTGCTGCAGCCATTCGCTCAGCAGCTGCACGCCTTCGCGGGTTCCATAACGGGGCGCCCAGCCGGTGGCAGCACTAAAGCGGCTGAAGTCGGAAACATAGTATTTCTGGTCGCTGGGACGCCATGTTTCAAAGAAAACCTGCGGCTTTTTACCCGACACTGTTCCGATCATATCAATAAGTTCCAGCAGGCTCACGGTATTGTTTACGCCACCGCCCATGTTGAAGGCATGCCCTGAAATGGTATCGATATTTTCCTGCGCCAGCAGGAAGGCATCCACAAGGTCCTCCACAAACAAGATATCCCTAACCTGTTTGCCATCACCATACAGGGTGATGGGTTTTTCTTTTAGCGCCTGGATCAGGAAGTGGGCAACCCAGCCCTGGTCTTCGGTGCCAAACTGGTGCGGACCGTATATACAGCTCATGCGAAACACTACGGTCTTCAAACCAAAAGTGCGGGCATAATCGAGGATGTACTGATCGGCAACACCCTTGGTACAACCATAGGGGCTGTGGAAATCGAGGTTGCGCAGCTCGTTGATGCCATTGGCGCGGTAGTAAGCATCCTTGGGTTCGTAGCGGGTAGCACGGGCAGCCATGCCGATGTCTTCTAGGTCGCCGTAAACTTTATTGGTAGAAGTAAACAACAAGGTGGGTTTGGACTCCGAATGCCGGATGGCTTCCAGCAGGTTGAGGGTACCCAATGCGTTTACTTCAAAATCGTGAAAAGGATCTTCCAGGCTGGTGGTTACCGCTACCTGTGCGGCAAAATGATATACCTGTTCCGCACCGGCAACTGCCTGTTGCACGGCCTCCCGGTTACGGATATCCGCAATCATTACCTGCAGCGCATCGCCGTGTTGCTGTTGCAGCCATTCCAGGTTTTGCTCTACGCCTTTGCGGCTCAGGTTATCAAACACCATCACCCTTTTACCCTGTTGCAGCAGGCGGTGCGCCAGGTTCACGCCCACAAAGCCGGCACCACCTGTAATCAGTACATAAGGTTCCTTGCCAGTAGTAGCTCCTGCCGCCCTGTTGTTGTTACTATTATCTTTCATCTTGCTTCGGGGTTAAAGGGTTAAACAGTCAGTCCGCGTGCAGCCAGTTCACGGCTGGCTTCGTTCACACGGTCTTCGGCGGTTTGGGTTTCCAGCCAGAGGGCCAGTTCCATCAGCCCGTCTTCAAGTGCAACCTGCGGCTCGTAACCCAGTATTTTCCGGGCTTTGGAAATATCGGAAAAGCAGTGGCGTATATCGCCTACGCGGTACTTGCCGTTGATATCAGCCTGGATATCGTCTTTGCGCAGCACCTTGGCCAGCTTGGCGGAAATTTCGCGCACCGTATATGCATTGCCGCTGCCAATATTGAATACTTCACCGGCAGCTGCTGGTACTTCCATGGCCAGCCTTGAAGCAAGGGCAATGTCCAGCACGCTCACAAAGTCGCGCTGCTGCATGCCGTCCTCGAAGATCATCGGTGCATTATTGTTGAGGAAACGCGAGGCAAAGATGGCCAGCACCCCGGTGTAGGGATTGTTCAGCGACTGGCGGGTGCCGTACACGTTGAAAAAGCGCAGGGCAACAGTAGGAATATTGTAGGCCTTGCCCACCATCAGGCAGAGGCGCTCCTGGTCGTACTTGCTGAGGGCATATACCGATGACAGGGTGGGTGTTTTTGATTCGGGTGTAGGGTAAGGCTTCAGCTCGCGGCCTTCGCTGTCGTACACTTCCCAGCGGCCCTGCTTCAGCTGGTCGAGCTTGCGCTCCATGCCTGCCTGGATATTGCCTTCATAGTCCTTGTACAAACCTTCCCCATAAATGCTCATGCTGGAGGCCACCACCAGTTTTTCAACGGGGTTTTTGATCAGGGCTTCCAGCAGCACGGCTGTACCCATATTGTTTACATCGGTGTACTCCCTGATCTCGTACATGCTTTGCCCAACGCCAACCATGGCAGCATAGTGGTACACGGCATCTACGCCTTTCAGTGCTTTGGCCACCGCCTCGGGGTCGCGTACATCACCTACCATCAACTCCGCCTCCGGGTTCAGGTACTCGGGCCTGCCTGCATTGGGGCCATGTACCTGTTCGCTAAGATTATCGAGGATCCGGACTTGGTAACCTTTGTCGAGCAACTCATCGGTAAGGTGCGAGCCTATAAAGCCTGCACCACCGGTGATCAGAATTTTTTTGTTCATGTACCGCTATGTTGATGTGTTGATGGGTACATAAAAAATTGTTCCACTGCCCGGCTGTATCGGTTTAATGATGAGCCTTTGAAAAGAACTGCGGGGTTGATAAAATCCATTGCTTCAGGTCTGCAGGGGACGGCAAACAACCTGAAGCGCAAACATTAGAATCATCAAAATAGCTTTGTAGCTTCTACTTTGATGATGCTGCCTGCCTTTAAGGCTTGCACAGCCTGCATACGATACAGTGTAGGAAAATTCAGAAAGGTGTGGGAAAACTGTGTGTAAAAGAAGAACAAGCACAGATTATGTTGAAAAAAAACGCAGGTTAATTCAGCCCGCAGTCAAACAACTGTTGAATGATTTCCCCACTAACTGTTCAAAATTCGGGTGTATATAACGGAAGTGAACAAATGGCTTTTTTATAAAGACCCGCTTTTTCATAAACCAGCTAAAGAGAAATGGCGTTGCGAAACGGGCAAAAGGAAAGAGAAGGTGGCACCTTGGCCTTCCTTGCTTTGAGCCGAAATAAAACCGTGGTGGTTTTCTATGATGCGTTTGCAGATAGCCAGTCCAATGCCTGTGCCGCCGTACTCATGGCCAGGATGCAGGCGCTGGAAGATTTCAAAAACCTTATCGTAGTAGGCCATATCGAAGCCAATGCCATGATCGCGAACATGCACCAGCACAAAGTCTATTTGTTGCCACAAAGGCTCACTTACCTGCAATACCGACAAATAAGCCCGGAAAGAAGGATCTTGTTCCAATGCTGCTGCGTTCAACTGTTCGCAAAAAATTTCGATGCGTGGTGCTTCACCGGGTTTTACAAACTTAATGGCATTGGTCAGCAGGTTTTGCAGCAGCTGGCCCAGTTGCGAAGGATTGCCTTCCACCTTGGGCAGGTCTTTCCAGGTAATCTCGGCGCCCGATTGTTCAATCATCACTTCCATATCGGACAAAACCTGCTGCAAAACAGCATTCAGGTCGAGGGGAATAAATCCTTGCTTTTTATCCTTAATGCTCGAAAACTGGAGGATGTCTTCAATCAGGTGCTGCATCCTTCCGGTTGACTGTACAATCTTCTGAATATAGAGGGCGCTGCGTTCATCAAAAGTACCAAATGATTCTTTTTGCAGCAGTGAAGCAAAAGTGAGAATCTTGCGCAGCGGCTCCTGCAGGTCGTGGGAGGCCACATATGCAAATCGTTGCAACTCGGTGTTGGTGACTTCCAGTGCTTGGGTCTTTTCTATGAGGTCTTGTTGCGCCTTTTGCTGGTCGGTTACGTCCTGTGCGGTACCTACCATTCCGATAACCCGACCGGCTTCATTCACCAGCACCTCTCCTTTGGCCAGGATGATTTTCTCCGGACCTGTGTCTTGTTGAATGCGGTGGTAAAAACTGGGAAAATGCGTGGTGCGCAAGGCTTCCTTTACCAGGTTGCTCACGCGGTCGCGGTCGTCCGGGTGAATGTACTGGAGGTAAGACTCGAAGTTGATTTCCGTACCTTTTTCCTGGCCAAATATCTCGTACAACTTTACCGACCAGGTAACCTTGTCGCTTGCAATGTCCCATTGCCAGTTGCCCATGTTGGCAATGGCTTGCGCGGTTTCCAATTGCTGGTTTGCAAAACGCAACTCGGATTCTACTTTCCGCCGCTCCTGCACCTCCTTTTCCAGTTCCTCGTTTGATTTGAGGGTCATGGCCTCAGGCATGATGCGGATCATGTAAAAAACGGTAGCCCAGCTAACGACACCAGTGATAAGGCGCACCAGTGCATTGAGGCGATAGGCAGGGTACCAAAAAGTAATGGCATCCAACAGGTGGGTGGAACCACAGGCAAGTATAAACGCAGCAAATAAAAAATAAGCCCTTACAAAACGCGCCTTGGAACGGCGCGAAACAAACTTCAGGATGATCAGCGGAATGGCAAAATATGCCGACCATATCAGCAGGTCGCTGATGATGTATAACCAGCCATGAAATTCCGTCCACTTACCGCAATGCCAACGGGGTGGCCAGTCAGAAGTATCCAGCAGTTTTCTGAAAAAATCAAAGGCTTGATTCATAAGGGTGGTAAGGAAGGGTCAAGATAGAACATTTGAGGCTTGTACCTTCATTTAGTTTCCCTGACAACCCAACTCAGTTCATGACCAAGATCCACAGAGCAACAAAGAAAAAAGGGAGCAGGTTTCCTGAATTTCCCTGCTCCCTTTCTCACAAAATATCAGGCTTTGACAGTAGCCAGTTGTTCGAGGCATGCTGCCAGGCTCTCCTTCCAGGGTTTTAGCCTTATGCCGTAAACTTCCTGGATCTTGGTTTTGTCCATCACTGAGTAGGCAGGCCTTTTTGCAGGAGTAGGGTATTCGGCAGTGGTGAGGGGTTTTACCTGGCAGTCCAATCCGCTCAGGTCCCTGATGGCCAGCGCGAAATCATACCAGCTGATAACGCCTTCGTTGCTGAAGTGGAAAATGCCACCTTGCCTGGTGCCGCTATCCAGCACCTGTAAAATGGCTGCTGCAAGGTCAAGGGCATTGGTGGGCGAGCCAAACTGGTCGGCCACTACGCCGATCTCGGGGCGGCTCTGCATCAGGCGCAGCATGGTTTTTACAAAGTTGTTGGCAAAAGGTGCATACACCCAGGAGGTACGGATGATCACCGCATCTTTGTTCGCCTCCAGCACTTCGGCTTCGCCCATTTGCTTGGAGGCACCATACACGCTCACCGGGCTTACCGGATCGTTTTCGCGGTAGGGTTCTTTGCCTGCACCATTAAAAACATAGTCGGTTGAAACGTGCACCAGTTGCACACCTGTAGCGGCACAGGCACGGGCCAGCACACCGGCAGCTGTAGCATTGATGGCATAAGCCAACTCCACATCGGTCTCGGCTTTGTCAACAGCGGTATAAGCAGCGCAGTTTACCAGGGCTTCAACACCTGTTTCGCGCAGCATTTTATCTACAGCGCCTTCATCGGTGATGTCGAGTTCTGTGCGGTCGGTAAAAATAAATTGATGGTGAGGGTGTGCGGCAGCCAGTTGCTGGAAAGCCTGGCCCAGTTGGCCGGCACCGCCGGTGATCAAAATCTTCATGGTTAGTAGGTGAAATTTGCAAAGGATTCGGAAAGCAGCGGCAGTTCAAGATCCTTACCGGAAACAATGGCTTTTGCCGGATCGATTTTCCAGTCTATAGCCAGCTCAGGATCATCATAACGGATGCCGCCTTCGCTTTCTTTACTGTAATAATTATCGCATTTGTAGGCAACAATGGCAGTTTCGCTAAGTACCGAAAAGCCATGGGCAAAACCTGCGGGGAGGAATAGTTGCTTTTTGTTTTCGGCAGACAGCTCAATGGAAAAATGCTGGCCGAAAGTTGGCGAGCCTTCGCGGATATCAACTCCTACATCCAGGATGGTTCCCTGTAATACCCGCACCAGTTTGGACTGTGCAAAAGGGTTGCGTTGAAAATGCAAACCACGGATCACGCCATAGCTTGATTGCGATTGGTTGTCTTGTACAAAGTTGGCAGTGATGCCGGCTTCTTCGAATGGTTTGCGGTTGTAAGCTTCAAAAAAGAAGCCCCTGCTGTCACTGAAAACTTTGGGCGTTACAATGACCAGGCCGGGGATATGACATGTTTCAAATTGCATAACTAAAAACTCCAGTAGGATCTGCTTTTTATTTTACCCCGGTACATTCCTTTTACATCAGCAACCAGGGCGTTGGTGTTGGTGATGGCTGCAAAATAAGCATCGTCAAGCACATTATACTGCTCATGCGCAACAGAAATAACTACTGCATCATACAAGCCTTCAGCAGCGGAAGCCAGGCCAAAGCCATACTCCTGCTGTACTGCATCGGTACTTGCATAGGGGTCAAGTACATCTACCTGCAGGGAAAAGTCTTTCAGTTCTTTTACCACATCAGCCACTTTTGAATTCCGGATGTCGGCAATGTTTTCCTTGAAAGTGGCGCCCATCACCAATACCCTTGCGCTTTTCACCTCTTTTACATTGCGTATAATGTGTTGTATCAGTTTGCGCACCAGGTAGGCAGCCATATTATCATTGGTATCACGGCCTGCCAGGATCACTTTTGAATTATAACCTAACTTGCTGGCCTTGTAAGTAAGATAATAGGGATCAACGCCAATGCAGTGACCGCCTACGAGGCCGGGACTGAACTTTACAAAGTTCCACTTGGTGCCGGCAGCTTCAAGCACCTCGTAGGTATCAATACCCATGCGGTCAAAAATCATCGACAGTTCGTTCATCAATGCGATGTTGAGGTCGCGCTGGGTGTTCTCAATGATCTTGGCCGCTTCTGCCACTTTAATGCTGCTGACTTTGTGTACTCCCGCTTTTACAACCAGTGCATAGACCTGCGCAATAACTTCCATTGCTTCAGCATTATTTGCCGATACGACTTTGGTAATGTTAGCAAGGGTATGGCGTTTATCGCCCGGGTTGATCCGTTCAGGTGAATAGCCCAAACTAAAATCGGTACCGCAACGCAGTCCTGAAATCTGTTCAATAATAGGCAGGCAAACTTCTTCTGTACAACCGGGATAAACGGTGGATTCAAATACTACGTAATCTCCCTTCTTAATACAATGGCCAATGGTGGCGGCAGCTTTTTTCAGCAGCCTTAGGTCGGGGAGATTGCATTCATCTACAGGGGTGGGAACGGCAACGATGTAGAAACTGGCCGCTTTCAGGTCGGCCTGGCTGCAGGTAAACTGGATATTGCACTCCAGCAAAGCCTCGGGGTCAATTTCCTTACTGGGGTCAATGCCCTGCTGCATGAGGTGGATGCGTTGGGGATCGATATCAAACCCGATGACGGGTAGCCTGCGTGCAAATTCAAGGGCTATGGGTAACCCCACATAGCCGAGGCCAATAACAGCAAGCTTTTGCCTGCCATTCAACAATGCTTGGTACATAGGGGGCGAACAATTGCGTTTTCAAGGGGTGTAGGGTTAAGGAGTAATTAAAAACCCTGTACACAGGCTCGTGCCCGCATACAGGGTTTAGATTATTTCATACTAACGAATTCTTTGGGCTGGCGGCTCCACTCTTCGGAAGGCAGGGTTTTGAAGTACTCAAAAGTCCTCCGGAGTCCTTCCTTGCGGCCCACCTTGGGTTCCCAACCGAGGATCTCGCGAGCCTTGGTGATATCGGGCTTGCGCTGTTTGGGATCATCGGCCGGCAGGGGTTTGAAGGTGATACCTACCTCGCCACCGGTAAGTGCCAGCACCTCTTCGGCAAAGTCCAGCAGCGAAATTTCGCTGGGGTTACCGATGTTTACCGGCAGGTGGTAATCGCTCAGCAGCAGGCGGTAGATGCCATCTACCAGGTCGTCCACATAACAGAAAGAGCGGGTTTGCGAACCATCGCCAAACACGGTCAGGTCTTCGCCACGGAGTGCCTGGCCGATAAAGGCGGGTAGTGCACGGCCGTCGTTGAGCCGCATACGCGGACCATAGGTGTTAAAGATGCGGATGATGCGGGTTTCCACTCCATGGAAGTTGTGGTAAGCCATGGTGATGCTTTCCAGATAGCGTTTGGCTTCATCGTACACACCGCGCGGACCTACCGGGTTTACATTACCCCAGTACTCTTCGGTTTGCGGGTGCACCAGCGGATCGCCATACACTTCAGATGTAGATGCCACCAGGATGCGGGCCCGCTTGGCTTTTGCCAAACCCAGACAGTTGTGTGTGCCCATGGCACCAACCTTCAAGGTCTGAATGGGAATCTTCAGGTAGTCGATGGGCGATGCCGGCGAGGCAAAGTGCAGGATGTAGTCCAGTTCACCAGGCAGGTGAATGAACTTGGTGACATCGTGGTGGTAGAACTCGAAATTGGGTAAGGATAAAAGGTGCTCAATGTTGCGCATGTCACCTGTTATCAGGTTGTCCATAGCAATAACATGATACCCTTCTCCTATAAACCGGTCGCACAGGTGGGAACCCAGGAAGCCTGCGCCACCGGTTATAAGGATACGTTTAGCCATTATACTATTTTAGGGAGTTGGATCAGCGGACGGCCAATGCTTTCATAATGGAAGCCTTTTTCGTACATGTGCTGCACCTCAAAGAGGTTACGGCCGTCAAACACCACAGGCTCCTTCAGCGTTGCCAGTATTTTGTCAAAATCAGGGGTGCGGAACTCGTTCCACTCCGTTGCAATGATCAGCGCATCAGCGCCTTCCAGTGCATCGTAAGTAGTCTCGGCGTACTGGATCTTATCGCCAATTACACCGCGCACATTGTTCATTGCCTCAGGGTCGAAAGCAGTTACGGTAGCACCTGCTTCCACCAGCGCATCAATGATTTCCAGGGCTGGTGCCTCACGGATGTCATCGGTATTGGGTTTGAAAGCCAAACCCCACAGTGCAAAGTGCTTACCGGTAAGCCCACCTTCGTAGTAAGCTTTAATTTTGCTTACCAGGTGGCGCTTTTGGGTTTCATTCACTTCCATCACTGCATTGAGGATCTTAAAGTCGTAATCCGCCTCGCCCGAAGAATGTACCAGGGCCTGCACATCCTTGGGAAAGCAGGAGCCGCCGTAGCCAATACCGGGGAAGAGAAAACGCTTGCCAATACGATCATCGGAGCCGATACCGCGGCGTACCATATCCACATCAGCACCCAGCCTTTCGCAAAGCTGCGCAATCTCGTTCATGAACGAAATTTTGGTAGCCAGGAAGGAGTTGGCGGCATACTTGGTCAGTTCAGCCGAGCGCTCATCCATGAAAATCAAGGGGTTACCCTGGCGCACATAGGGAGCATAAAGCTCGGTGAGCAGCTTTTGTGCACGTTCCGATGTAGTACCAATCACCACCCGGTCGGGCTTCATGAAGTCGTCCACGGCCACGCCTTCGCGCAGGAACTCGGGGTTGGACACTACATCGAACTCGCCTTTGTAGTTGGCGGCAATGGCAGCATGTACCTTTTCGGCCGTACCAACGGGTACGGTGCTCTTATCGATGATAACTTTATAGTCCTGGAGCAGTTTACCAATATCGTCTGCCACACCCAGCACATAACGCAGGTCGGCAGATCCGTCCGCACCCGGAGGGGTGGGCAGGGCAAGGAAGATGATTTCCGCGTCTTTGATACCATCAGCAAGGGAGGTCGTGAAGAGCAGGCGCTCTTCTTTCAGGTTACGATCGAAAAGTTTTTCCAGTCCTGGCTCGTAAATGGTGATTTGTCCAGACTGGAGTTTTTGCACTTTGCGTTGATCAATATCCACGCAGGTAACGGTGTTTCCGGTTTCAGCAAGGCAGGTACCTGTTACCAGGCCCACGTATCCCGTGCCAACAACAGCGATTTTCATTTGGTTTCTATTTGGTTAAGTAATTCCTTACGCTTGACGTAATATGCTGTAGTTGTTCATCATCCATCTCGGTATGAATTGGCAGAGATATTACTCGCTCTGTCAACCAATCGGTAACCGGCAGGTGCTGTTCGGAAGATCCGAAAGCGGCGAACATTTGTTGCCGGTGCGCGGGTACCGGATAATAGATCATGGAAGGGATATTGAGGGTTGCAAGATAATCATGTAAGCCATTCCTGTCAACACCTTCTAAAATTAAGGTGTATTGATGGAACACGTGCCGGCTTTTTTCGCTGCGGAATGGCGTGGTCACTCCAGGAAGTCCAGCAAAGGCCTGGTCGTAGTAATCGGCAACCCGGCGACGGGCATCAATATAATCGTTTAAATGGGCCAGTTTTATTTCTAAAATGGCAGCCTGAATGGTGTCGAGGCGGCTGTTGCAGCCTACGATATCGTGGTAATAACGCACCTTCTGGCCGTGGTTGGCCACCATTCGCAGGGTATCGGCAACGGCATCGTCGTTGGTAACCATGGCACCGCCATCGCCGTAACCGCCCAGGTTTTTGGAAGGGAAAAAGGAAGTGGTGCCCACCGTGCCTATAGAGCCGGTCTTACGTACCGAGCCATCAGCATAATAGATATCACAGCCAATGGCCTGGGCATTGTCCTCAATCACAAAAAGGTTGTGGCGCCGGGCAATGTCCATAATGGCCTCCATATCGGCGGCCTGGCCGTACAAGTGCACTGGCACAATGGCTTTTGTTTTGGGCGTAATAGCCTTTTCAATAGCTGCAGGGTCGATACAGAATGTTTTAGGGTCCACATCCACAAACACGGGGGTGAGGCGCAAAAGGGCAATCACCTCGGTAGTAGCGATATAGGTAAAGGAAGGTGTGATCACTTCATCGCCGGGCTCCAGGCCCAGCGCCATCATGGCTATTTGCAGTGCATCGGTACCGTTGGCACAGGGAATCACATGTTTGGCATCCTGGTATTGGGCCAGTGCCTGTGCAAAACGCCCGACATGGGGCCCATTGATAAAAGCACAACTTTCCAGAACACCCAGCACGGCTGCATCCACTTCTGCTTTGATCTTGTGGTACTGTGCTTTTAAGTCAACCATCTGTATTGCACGCATGCGAAAAATTATTGGTAGGTAAAAATGAAGGCGCAAAAATAAAGAAATAGGTTTGCTTCTGTGGCAACGCTACTTTTGCCCACTGCCAAAAACGCTTACCCTTGCTTTTTTTCTACAATACCTTTATCAACTTGTACAATGCTGCACTGCAACTGGCTGCTGGCCGCAACACCAAGGCAGCTGCATGGGTAAAGGGAAGGCAGGACCAGTTTGCACAAATAGAGCGGGAGCTTGCCGCCAACCAAAGTCCGGTGGTGTGGGTACACAGCGCTTCTACGGGCGAATTTGAACAGGCTAAACCGGTGATTGAAGCTTTGCGCAAGGCATATCCGCACTACAAGGTTTTGGTTACCTTCTTCTCTCCCAGTGGTTATGAAGCCACAGCCAAATATGCGCATGTTCATTACCGCTATTACCTGCCACTCGACACGGCGCTCAACGCGGAAAGGTTTAT
The DNA here is from genome assembly GCF_001953305.1 of Cnuella takakiae. GTDB lineage: Bacteria > Bacteroidota > Bacteroidia > Chitinophagales > Chitinophagaceae > Flavisolibacter > Flavisolibacter takakiae. The sequence continues at coordinate 2,143,278 of NZ_MTFE01000010.1, read as the reverse complement.
AAAACTGGTAAATCCCAGGCTGGTTATCTTTTCCAAGTATGATTTTTGGCACCATCATATTAAAGCGGTTGCCGACAAAGGCATTCCGCTCCTGCTCATTTCCGCCATTTTCCGCAGGGGACAACTGTTTTTCCGGGGTTATGGCGGGTTTTACCGCAACATCCTCAGGCGCTTTACCCACATATTTGTGCAGGACGAAAACTCGGTGCAACTGCTCCGAAACATCGGGATCAACCAGTGCAGCGTTGGCAGCGACACCCGGTTTGACAGGGTGATGGCGGTTGTAACAGAAAGGGACCAGTTGTTGCAAAAAGCAGCTGTCTTTAGCCGGTTTATCAATGACCGGTTTTGTTTGGTTGCGGGCAGCACCTGGCCTGCCGACGAGGCATTACTGCAGGAAGCCGCTATCAGATTTCCAGATCATTGCTTTTTGATTGTCCCACACGAGCTGGATGCCGCACACCTGCAAAATCTGAGTACCCGCTTTGAAGGCGCCGTTTTTTATTCCGATTGGGTAAATAGGGCAGACACAACGGGAACGATCCCTCCCGGCAATGTAATGATCGTGAACACCATGGGTATGCTGGCGGCACTCTACTCGCTTGCAACGGTTACTTATGTAGGCGGCGGGTTCAGCAAAAGCGGCATTCACAACACCCTGGAAGCGGCTGTTTGGGGCAAGCCGGTGATCATCGGGCCCAACTACCAGAAATTTCGCGAAGCCAAAGGATTGATCGAAGCCGGTGGCGCATTCAGCGTATCCCAGTCCGATCAACTGCAGCAGCTCGTACAGCATTTCAACAACAACAAAGCCGCCCTGGAGGCGGCTTCGGCTGGTGCAAAAAATTACGTGGTCCAAAACGCTGGCGCCACGGGCAAAATCATGGATTTTATCAGGCAGCTGGAAAAGCAACAGAATTCCAGCTTTAGGCAGTTTAATAGTTAATAGAGAACTATTTACTAAACCACCGAAATCCGAAATCAAAATCCAAAATCATTTTAGGCAAATCTCCGCTTCACCAACTGGTAAAACGATTGTGCGGCATCGCTGCTATCGTCCCATCCCAGTTTCACTTTCAGTTCCCTGCTGATCCAATACTCGGCTTCGGGCAGGATATGGAAGTTGTTGATGGTTTTGATACTCCGCTCGTACATCGCTTCATCGCCACGGAACAATTCCTTGATAAATAGAAACTTATCGTTGAGGCCAATGGCTTTGCGCAGGTCGCGAATGGGTGTTTCCTTTAATTTATTACCAAGTTCAGGCCGATCTTGCTTCAGGCGGTCGTTGAGGCTTTCGCCCTTTTGCCCGATTAGTTCGTGCAGTTCTTTAGGCTGCTGCGAAAACTGCTGGGTAAGGGTTGGCGCCTCTTCGGGCATATCAAAATGGAGGTGGTAAACTTCCCGCTCTTCGCGGGGCTCGCTTACGGGTGGCAGTACAGGCTTGGGTTCCTCAACTGCCGGCGGCTCCTGAACAGGAACTGGCTCCGAAACCAGAGGTATTTCTGGCATTTTAGGTTCCACCGGCACGGGTGAAGCCACCGGTGCAGGCGAATGCGCTAACTCGTGAACCGGCGGTTTATGCAGGGCATACGGCTGCCGGCTAAGGGTCGGCTCGGGCAATGCCCCGGCCTGGAAGGCGGGCTCGGCAGGTGCAGGTTGGATTGTATTTATCTCCGGTGCAGCCTTGGTTTCCACCCCGGCAAAAGGCAGGTGCTGTGCAGGAATTTCCGGCTGGCTGGCCACAGGCTCCGGCTCCGGCACAGGGGCCACAGGTTGCACCGGTGGCGCAGGTTGTGCTTCCGCAATGGCAGGTGCCGGCCTTTCGGCAGGGCGCTGGGGCGCAGACACTTCTACCATGGCAATCCTACGCTTGGGGGGCAGCACAACAGCCACTTTGCCGGCACCCTTTGGGGCCTCGGTACGTACCATTGCCGCCAGTGCATCCTGCAGTTGTTGCACGGTTGCCAATAAGCTTTCGGGGCCTTCCTGCCGCTGGTTTTGTTTCCACAATTTGTCAATTAATTCCTGTACACGTTCCATTTGTTTCCAGTACTTTTGGCGGCTGTCGTTGGGTAATAATTATTCCTGCAAAAGTGGAATAAAATTACATATACCCGCTGTTTTGCTTTATCAAACTGTTGCACATTTTTCCGAATGTTTATCGAACCCAATATCACGGGAGAACGAAGGGGCTGGATAGAAGTTATTTGTGGCTCGATGTTTTCCGGAAAAACCGAAGAATTGATCCGCCGCCTCAAAAGAGCCCGTATCGCCAACCTCAAAGTGGAAATCTTCAAACCCACGGCCGATACCCGCTATGATGATGTAAAGATTGTTTCCCATAACACCAACTCTGTTCACTCAACGCCCATCGACAATTCGCAGAAACTTTTGTTGCTGGCCCAGAACGTAGACGTGGTAGGCATTGACGAAGCACAATTTTTCGATAGTGAGATTGCCAACGTGTGCGACGAACTGGCTTTCCGGGGTGTACGGGTAATTGTTGCCGGCCTGGATATGGATTTCCAGGGCAACCCCTTCGGACAGATGCCTTTCCTGCTGGCTAAGGCTGATTATATAACCAAGCTCCATGCCATCTGTGTGCAGTGCGGTAATATTGCCAACTACTCGTACCGCAAAATACCGAATGAAGACCAGGTGATGCTGGGCGAGAAAGACGTGTACGAGCCGCGATGCCGGCATTGTTATAAAATGGATGGCGCTGTTCAGTAACTGTTTTTGGTTTCTGGTTTTTAGTTTCTTGTTATGGCACAACCATGTCGCTTGAAAATTGCAACCACGAAAAACTAAAAACTAAAAACTTAAAACCTTCTGTCTTCCCTAAGAACCATATGGTCCCTGTTTCGTAAAGACCTGCTGCTGGAAATGCGGCAGTCTTATACATTTTACGGTGTACTGCTATATGTAGGTGCCACCATTTTCGTGTTGTACATGGCCATTGCCAATCCATCACAATCAGTGTGGAACGGCCTGTTTTGGGTGATCCAGCTTTTTGTTTGTATCAACGCAGTGGCCAAAAGTTTTTTGCAGGAAAGCAGGGGCCGTATGCTGTATTACCAGTCGCTGGTAAATGCACAGAGTTTTGTACTGGCTAAACTCCTGTTCAACTCCCTGCTGATGCTGCTGATGACGGGCGTAAGCCTGTTTCTGTTTATGTTGTTTTTTGGCAACCCATTGCTGCGCACCATGCCTTTTGTAGGGGTAGCCCTGCTGGGTGGCTGGAGCCTGAGCCTGGTATTTTCCTTTTTGGCGGCCATTGCCGCCAAGGCTCAGCAAAATGCGGCCATCATGGCCATCCTGGGCTTTCCGCTCATTATTCCACAGTTGCTCATGCTGATGCAGGTATCCAATGCATTCTTTACTTCCCAGCCCGTGCCCATCGGCACCACAGTGATCCTGCTGGGCGTGATCGACTTGTTTGTGATTGTGCTGGCAACCATCCTGTTCCCTTTTTTGTGGAAGGATTAAGTGGTATTGGGAATTGGGTAATAGGTATTGAAATATTGCGACATTAGGATATGGAGCAACTACCTAATACCCAATTCCTAATACCCAATATCATCTAAATTATCCCCACCTTTCTTGCAGTCCATTCAACCGCCCCACAGCCCTGTTAAACAACCCTGCAACAAACCCATCGTTTTACCTTCACCGTTAGGTTTTTTCGCTTTAAATGGGTGTTTTAGCCCATTTGTCTTAACAATTATTGGTAAACATCTTCCCGTATTTTTGCGCCACCCTCAAAACGGGGGCAGGCAAATTCGGGATTATGAAAAAAAGCTGGTGGAAAATTTTGGCGGTAGCCTTGCTGGTATATACCATCGTTGCCGGCCTGTTGTGGAACAATGTACCGCGGCTGCCGCAGCTGCAGGAAACCATCCGCAACCTCTACTTCCATGTTTGCATGTGGTTTGCCATGATGGTGCTGTTTACCTGCTCGGTAGTACACGCCATTAAATACCTGCGCAACAATAACCTGCGCTCCGACATCCTATCCCGACAGTACGCGGTAACAGGCATCGTGTTTGGCGTGCTGGGCTATGCCACCGGCGCCATCTGGGCGGCTTATACCTGGGCCGACCCCAACCTCGACACTTCTGAATCTTTTTCCGCCATTGCCCGGGAGCCAAAACTGATTGGGGCTGCAATTGCCCTGCTCATCTATGGCGCTTACCTGGTACTGCGCGACTCTATCCAGGACCTCGACAAAAAAGCCCGCATCAGCGCGGTATATAATGTATTTGCCTTTGCCTTCCTGTTCCCTTCCATCTGGATCATTCCGAGGCTGCTGCCCAGCCTGCACCCCGGTGGCGAAGGCGGCGAAGGCGGCAATCCGGGCCTTAACTACCGCGACCTTGCGCCCACCATGCGCCTGGTATTTTACCCGGCCATCATCGGCTGGAGCCTGCTGGGTGTGTGGATCACTACCCTGAAGGTGCGCATGACATTGATCAAAGAAAAAAACCTGCTGCATGAAGCATAAATGCCTTTCGCTCCTAGTACTGATGCTTGCCACACTGGCGTCTTTTGCCCAACAACCCTCCGCTACCGTGGAGATGGCCGACACCTTCCGCAGCAATGGTAAGATTTATGTAGTAGTGGCCGTGATACTCACCATCTTCATTGGCATTGTGCTCTACCTCGTACGCCTCGACCGCAAGGTGAGCAGGCTCGAGCAAGAAACCCGTTAATTATTTTGAGGAACATACGAAAACGATTGTAAATGGCACACAGCACAGACTACAGCTTTTACGAAAGCGTGAACCAGAGCTTCGACAAAGCCGCCAAATTCACCAAGTGGGACCCGGGTATCCTGGAGCAGATCAAAGCCTGCAACGCGGTTTACCGCATGAAGTTTCCCGTGAAAATGGACGATGGCCACATCGAAGTAATTGAAGCATACCGGGTTCAGCACTCCCAACACAAAACGCCCTGTAAAGGGGGTATCCGCTTTGCCGCCGAGGTAAACCAGGATGAAGTTATGGCACTGGCCGCACTGATGACCTACAAGTGCGCCATTGTGAACGTACCTTTTGGCGGTGGTAAGGGTGGTATCAAAATCAACCCCCGCAAGTACTCGGTGTACGAACTGGAAAAAGTTACCCGCCGTTATACCGCCGAGCTGGTGAAGAAAAACTTCATCGGTCCCGGCACCGATGTTCCGGCGCCTGACTACGGTACCGGCGAACGCGAAATGGCCTGGATTGTAGACACCTACCAGAGCCTGCGCCCCGGCGAAATTGACGCTGCTGGTTGCGTTACCGGCAAACCTGTAACCCAGGGTGGCGTACGCGGCCGCCGCGAAGCTACCGGCCTGGGTGTGTTTTACGGCCTGCGCGAAGTATGTAATATGCCCGATGTAATGCAGAAGCTTGGCCTTACACCCGGTGTTGAAGGCAAGCGGGTGATCATTCAGGGCTTGGGTAATGTGGGTTACCACACGGCCAAGTACTTCCAGGAAGCAGGTGCCAAAATCATCGCCCTCGCCGAGTACGAAGGCGCCATCTGGAACGATGAAGGCCTCGACTTTGAAGCCGTATTCCAGCACCGCAAAACCACCGGTTCGATCCTGAACTTCCCCGGTGCACAAAACTTTGCCAAGAACACCGACGCATTGGAATATGATTGCGATATCCTGGTGCCCGCAGCACTGGAAAACGTGATCAATGGCGAGAACGCTCCCCGTGTTAAAGCCCGCATCATTGGTGAAGCTGCAAACGGTCCCCTGACCCCCGAGGCAGATGAAATCTTTGCACAAAAAGGCACCCTGGTGGTACCCGATATGTACCTCAACGCAGGTGGTGTAACTGTTTCCTACTTTGAGTGGTTGAAAAACCTGAGCCACGTGCGTTATGGCCGGATGGAAAAGCGTTTTACTGAAAATATGAACACCCATATCCTCGCACAGATCGAGGAACTGAGTGGCAAGCAGGTTAGCCAGAAAGAACGCCAGTTCATTATGCACGGCCCCGATGAAGTGGATCTGGTATACAGCGGACTGGAAGAAACCATGATTGCCGCAACCCGCGAGATCATGGATACCTGGAAGGCCAATCCCCAGCTGCCCGATATGCGCACTGCCGCCTTCGTTGTAGCCATCAACAAGGTTGCCAATGCCTATGTTGAACTGGGTATCTTCCCCTAGTGGATTTCACATTTGCAATTTCGGAATTCGGCAGTTGCCGATGGTTCGGAATATTTGGATAAAAGAAAAGCCCCGCATTGCGGGGTTTTTCTTTTGTGGGAATTGGTTCTCACAGATGACACAGATAACACGGATAATTTAATGTGGGACGTTGGACTATGGAGAATGGACGACAGACTACGGACAAGAGACAACGGTGGACGGACCGTAGTCAGTTGTCCGTAGTCTGTCGTCCGTAGTCACTCACATTCTAATGGCTTCGGAATGCATTACCCGTTGTCTGTCGTCCGTAGTTCGAGGTCTTCCCCAACCATCCGTGTCATCTGTGGCATCTGTGAGCACCGTAAAGCTATTTAAACCCAACCTGGTTGAGCAGTTTTACCGTCGTAGCTTCATCAGAGGCACCTACAAAAATGGTTTTACCTGATGGACAGGTACAGGCCAAGCAGGTAGCGGCTTCTGAAGTTTTCTTTACTGATACAAAACTTACTTCCACGCCCCGTTCTTTCAGGTACTGGCGCACATTGCCGGCAGTTACCGAATCGTTGGGTGATGTAGGCCAGGGATCGGCGCACTGGGTTTGCGCATAGGTATAAGTAGGTAATGATTTGGCCGCCACAATCCGGGAATCTTTGTTACAGGTAAATGCCGAAACCATGATCAGCAGCAATAAGCAGGAAACAATACGCATTGGTTTTTCCGTTCTGACCCGGAAGTTAGGCAGTACGTTGCATCTACCCTGCTCCTGTTGTATAAACGGCAAGGGTTCTTGATGCTGATGGTGCGGAAATTGATGGCATCATTGCAAATCATTACACCATGGCACAAACGAACCAAATAGGGATTGTAACCGAACAGGCGCAACAACTTTCGGACAGGCTGAACATCCTGCTCGCCAATCTGCAGGTATTTTATATCAATGCCCGCGGCTTTCACTGGAACATTACCGGCGAAAAGTTTTTCGAACTCCACGCCAAGTTCGAAGAGTTATACAACGACCTGCTGATTAAAGTGGACGAAGTGGCCGAGCGCATCCTTACCCTGGGTTATACGCCTACGCACTCTTTTACCGAGTACGTTCAACGCTCCAGCATTCAGGAAGCCATCAATGTTTCGGAAGGCAAGCAGGCGGTACAGCTGATTGTGGAAGGCTTCCAGTCCTTGCTGCTCACCGAACGTGATATCCTGCACCTGGCAGGCGAGGCCAATGATGAAGGCACATCGGCACTGATGAGCGATTATATACGCCAGCAGGAAAAGATGATCTGGATGTATGGGTCGTATCTGAAGTAATACCACTTGCCCATACCCCCTATCCCCCTGCAGGGGGTACATAGGTCAGATATACCAACCACAACAACGCCCCTCCTAAGTAGAGGGGCGTTGTTGTTTATAACAATTTTGCGTTCAATGTATTTGGCTGCAAAAGCGGACGCTCCGGCTTAAGTTCCCCCTTGTGGGGGTTTGGTACGGCTTTTTTATACTTCAGTAAAACCCTTTGTTATGGCAACAGACAACAACAATAAAAAGGATGCTTCCGGCATTCCCGACAATGATCCATCGAAAGCTATGGACAGCCGTAAAGAGGTGGAGCAATCGCCCGATGCAAAAACCGACCAGGATTTCCCGGGCTACCCCCACTACCCTGCCCGTGAAGACATCATGGACCAGCGAAACGATTTTACCAGGGAAGACATTGATGTGGAAAATCTGCCCAACTCGCGTAACCTTACCGGCGTGAGCCAGCGTTTTACCAACGACAACAGCCGCAACAAGGGCGCCAATGCCGCCGAAGGTCAGCCCCAGGATATGGGTGGCGAATTTGCCGGCAGGCCGGAACATGAAGGTGCACCGCAAACTACCTCTGACGATGACCTGGGCCTGCGCGAAGGCACCGAGGCTGATGTAAGCGACGATGAACGGGCAGCTTTGGAAGACGCCAGCTATTACCGCCCCACCGACGATGAGAACAACCTGCGCCAGGCCAGCCTCGATAACACCGACCTGGACGGCGAGCCGCTCAACGAGGAAAGTTTTGGCGGTACCCGCAGCGGTGCCGGCCTCGATATACCCGGTGAGGTAGATGAAACAAATACCGAAAGCATGGGACAGGGCGATGAAGAAAATAAATACTATAGCCTGGGCAGCGACCGCCAGGACCAGAACGAGGAAGACCCCTACTCGGGCCCGGTGCGGGATAATGACGCATAACTGTTTTCACAGGCAGCAAAAAGGGACGGCAGCAATCCGTCCCTTTTTGTTTTGTGGCCATTATACCATGGGGGATAACCTCATACACCGCCCTGCTGAATTTCTAGTATTTTAGCCGCAGAAACCCTGACTGATCCTTGCCATCCATAGCAGGGAAAAATGCCCCTTAACGTGGAATTAAACCTGAAGCCGATCACTAGCCTGGAGCATCTGCAATCCTTACCCGGTTTTGCCGCATGGTTGCGGCAGCACCACCTAAATTCTTTTATCGAAGTACAACTGGAATACTCGCGCAAGCTGCAAACGCCGCTGCTCAAGTTTCTGGAGCGACTGCCCGTAGAGCAGTTTAAAGCCATTGTGCAGGAAGGGGCCGAGGAACTGCTGGACATGCTGGCGCAGGATGATGCAGCAGATTTTATACGAATAAGCAGCGAACGCTGGCGCAACAACCAACTGCCCAATATCGACCAGGGCAATATTGACAGCCAGGACATCACCCAGGTAGGTTATATCCGCAAACAGGCCATGCTCCATTTTGCACCGCAGTATTGCAACTCCATGTCCGAGGCACTACAGCTGGCAGAGGAGATCGATTTCTTTACCATGCAAAATGAGGGTGCTGCCTTTGAAACCTATACCGGTCTGCTCCGCAACAAGATAGAAGAGCAATCTTACCTTACCAGCAAAATCACCAATACTTCGCCGGGCATTATCTACCTGTTTAGCCTGCGCCCCTATTCCATTCTTTTTGCCAACCAAACGGCCGAGGAATTCTTTGGTATTGCAAACCAGGATTTTAAAAAAATGGGCACCGGTGTTTTTGAGCACATCATTCACCCCGACGACCTGCCGGCAACCTTCCAGTTTCTGCGCGATATCAGCCAGACCCGCGATGCGGAAGTGCGCACCCTCGAGTTCAGGATGAAACCCCACAACGGCAGCTATACCTGGATGCGCAATTACTTTAGCGTGTTTCGCCGCGATGCAGATGGTATGCCCACCGAAATCATTGGTAATATCCTGAACATACAGGCGGAAAAGGAAGCTACCGAAAGGTTACGCGAAAGCGAAAAACGCTACCGCCAGGCCGAGGCCCTTACCCATATAGGCCACTACGAGTGGGACCTGGCAACCGACCTGGTGCTGTGGTCGGAGGAGTTGTACCGCATTTACGAACTTGACCTGGCACTTCCGCCGCTCACGGCTACTGAGATATTTGGCCTCACGCATCCGGATGACCTGCCCAAAGTGCAGCAACTGATGCAGGTGGCTTTGGAAAACCTCACGCCTTATTCTTTTTATTACCGCATGATCATGCCTGATGGCAGGATCAAAATTGTACAGTCGCAGGGCGAAATCATCTCCAACACCGATGGCAAGCCGACCTTTGTGGTAGGCACCCTGCAGGATATAACAGAAAAGCAAAACCTGATAGAGCAGTTGCGGTACAGCGAAGAAATGTATAAGCAGGCGGAGCAACTGGCACACCTGGGCAACTTTAACTGGAACATGCAGACCAACCAGTTATCTGTTTCGGAAGAAATTTACCGTATTTATGGCCTCGACCCCAAAAAGGACGAATTCACATTTGAGCGCTACCTTTCCTTGATCCATCCCGAAGACCGGGAAAAGGCCCTCCAACTGATGCAGGAGGTGCTGGATCAAAAAGAAACCCGCGAGAACATCCACCGCATCATTCGTACGGACGGCACGGTGAGATATGTGTACTCCGTAGGGCAGGTAAAGCTGGATGACAAGGGCAAACCGCTTTGCATGATAGGTTCGGCACAGGATATCACCGAAAGGCAGGTGCTGATCGAACAATTGCAGGAAAGCCAGAAGCTATACCAGCAGGCTCAAACCATGGCCAAACTGGGCAACTGGACCCTTGACCTGCGTACCGATATGGCCAACTGGAGCGATGAGATGTTTCACATCTACGAACTGCCGGTTACTCCAACACCCATTTCTTACCAGGATTGGCAACAATTTATTCACCCCGATGACTTTGATGGGGTGATGGCCTATTTTGAATACTGCAAACAAAACCGGGTGCCCTATGATAAGGTGCACCGCGTTGTGCTGAACTCGGGCAAGGTGAAAATCCTGCACCGCAAGGCAGAAATACTGTACAACGAAAATGGCGACCCTGTAAAAGTGTTGGGCACCACACAGGATGTAACCGAACAGCTGCGGGTACAACAGGAGCTGCGCGAAAACCAGATGTTCCTGCGCAAAGTTACCGATGCCACTCCGGCCATTATTGCTACCTACCAGGTGCAGACGGGCAAGTATCCCTATGTGAGCAAAGGCATACAAAACCTGCTGGGCTTTACCCCCGAACAGGCGCAGGCCGAGGGCAACGATTTTTTCCGCAACATCATGCATCCCGATGACCTGGAAGCGGTGATCAGGCAAAAGCAATACATCTACGAGCAAAGCCGCCCTGATGGCGAAGGCAGGGAAGCCATCACAGAGTTTTCCTACCGCATGAAAGATGCGCAGGGCAATTACCGCTGGTTTCACACCTATGCCACGCCTTTCGACCGCAACGAGGAAGGCAGGCTGGAACACATGCTCAATATCTCGCTCGACATAACGGACCAGAAGGAAGCCACGCGGAAGATCATGGAGCAGGAGCAATTCATTCAAAACATTGCCGATGCATCGCCCACCATCCTTTATGTGTATGATGTTACCAGCGCAAGCTTTGCGTATGTAAACCGGGAAATTTATTTCATGCTGGGGTACAACCCCGAAGAGGTGCTGGCAATGGGCGATAAGGTTACCGAGCTGCTGTATCACCCCGAGGACCTCGACCTGGTGCCCGAAAGAAAAGGCAGCAATCGAAAGATCCAGGAAAAAGACCTGATGATCCAGTACGAATGCCGCCTCAAACACAGCAACGGCAACTGGCAGTGGTTCCTGGTTCGCGAAGTGGTTTTTCTTACCGACGATGCCGACCGGCCCAAGCAGATTGTTGGTGCCGCCCTGGATATTTCAAAGCGCAAGGACATGGAGCGCACCCTGCTGCAAAACTCTTTCCTGCTGAAGCAATCCAATGCCAGCCTGGAGGAGTTTGCCTATGTGGCTTCGCATGACCTGAAAGAACCGTTGCGCAAGATATCTACCTTTGGCGACCGGCTGGCAGCTACCCAGGGCGACAAGCTGGGTGACGACGGAAAGATCTATCTATCCAAGATCATTGATGCATCACAGCGCATGCAAACCATGATCTCCGATCTTTTGTCAATTTCCCTGATTACCGGCAATAAAAGTTATGAATCCTGTAGCCTCCAACAGGTGCTGGAAGAAACCCTGCAAACCCTGGAGTTTAAAATTGAACAGAAAAACGCAGTGATCGAATCCGATGGCTTGCCTGTCGCCCGCATTGTACCTTCACAGTTCCGGCAACTATTTCAAAACCTGATTGCCAACTCCCTGAAATTTGTTACCGATGGCGTTCGCCCTCATATCACGATCACGCACCGCTACCTGTTGCCGGCGGAAATAAAAGAGTACGTGTTGCAAAAGGCCGACCGGTACCTCGAGATCGTATTGCAGGATAATGGTATAGGTTTTGAAAATGAATTTGCCGGGAAAATCTTTCTGATTTTTCAACGCCTTCATGGCCGTTCCGAATACGAGGGTTCGGGTATTGGCCTGGCTATTTGTAAAAAGATCGTAGAGCACCATGGCGGTGTCATCTTCGCTACGGGCAGCCCCGGCGAAGGCGCCCGTTTTACCATCCTGCTTCCCGACCCTGAAGAAAACTAAGCCCTGGAACAAAGACAGGAGTTAACGAAACGCAGCTTCATGAAATTAAATAAAACCATAGTTATTGTTGACGATGATGCCGATGACCGGGAAATTATCAGGGATGCTTTTGAGGCCAGTGGTGATGGACTTAACCATGTGTTTATGGAAAACGGCGACCGCCTGATGCAATACCTGGCAGCCACCGCAATGGAGGGCAACCTGCCTTCCCTGATTCTCATCGACCTGAATATGCCCGGCAAAGATGGCCGCGAGGCATTGCGCGAAATAAAAAGCAGCGAACAATTGCTGTCCATACCCACCATTGTCTTTACCACTTCTTCTTCGGACCGCGACCGCCAGGCCACTTACCATATGGGCGCCAACTGCTTTATCACCAAACCCGATACTTTCAACAAGCTGGTGGAGTTGGCAAAATGTATCAGGCATCTGTGGCTGCCCGAAGACCTGTAATGCAACCGCAGCATTCTGTCCAGGCCCTCTTCTTACCACAAACGGAACAGGCTTTGCATAACTGCCCACATGCAGCAAACAGAGTGGCATATCGGGTGTTCGGGGTTTTCGTACAAAGAATGGAAAGACAAGTTCTACCCGAAGGGATTGGCAACAGGCAAATGGTTTGAGTATTATTGCCAGCACTTCAACTGCGTGGAGCTGAATGTTACTTTTTATCGCTTTCCGCAGGTGACCACCCTTCAGGGATGGCACCGCCGCTCACCGGAAGGATTTAGGTTTGCAGCCAAAGCACCACGCACCATTACCCACTACAAAAAGTTTAAGGAAGCACATACGGAGGTAGCCGATTTTTACAAAGTGCTGCAGTATGGTTTGGCAGAAAAACTGGGTGCCGTATTGTTTCAAACACCGCCCTCCTTTGCTTTCAGTGAAGAAAACCTCGCTAATATCATCAGCCACCTAAATCCGGAAGTAACCAATGTGGTGGAGTTCCGCCACGAAAGCTGGTGGCAGCCCGAAGTGTGGGAACAACTGCAGGCGAACAACATCGTAGTATCGGGCACCTCCTACCCCGGCCTTCCCGACACCCTGCCCGAACAACAAACCACTGCCTACTACCGCCTGCATGGCGTGCCGCACCTGTACCACTCACCTTATACTGAGCCCTATATCCGCAAAGTGGCCGGCAGGGTTTCGGGTGCACAGAAAGCCTTTGTGTTTTTTGACAATACCGCCTCGGGTGCTGCCATACAAAATGCGCAGTACCTGCAGGAACTGGTTGGGTTTAAAACCAACTGAATAAAAAAAGCACACGGCCTAAAGGCAATCCAGCCCTCCATAAAAACGAGGGTAAACCTGTTCAAATAAAAGGGATTATTTGCCAATTATCTTCAACACAATTTATTGAAATTCAGCGTACTTATCTTTTTCCCTTAACACCTCCTTGCTACATTTATTAGTAAATTTGTGCCTCAACAAAACGCATGAATCAACGTATTCTGGAAAAGCTTTCCATCTTGGCCGATGCGGCCAAATATGATGTTTCCTGTTCCTCGAGCGGCAGCAAACGGAAGAATGACAATGGCGGTTTAGGCAATGCCGAAGGCATGGGTATTTGCCATGCCTACACCGAAGACGGCCGTTGCGTATCGCTGCTTAAAATTTTACTCACCAACCATTGCATTTTTGATTGCGCCTATTGCGTAAGCCGCAAAAGCAACGATGTAAAACGGGCCGCGTTCACGGTGCAGGAAGTAGTGGACCTTACCATCAACTTTTACCGCCGCAACTATATCGAAGGCCTGTTTCTTTCTTCGGGTATTTTCTCCGATCCCGACACCACCATGGAGCGGCTGGTGCGTATTGCCAAAAAGCTGCGTACCGAAGAACGCTTCAACGGGTATATCCACCTTAAAGCCATTCCCGGCGCCTCCGACGAGCTGATACACGAAGCCGGCCTGTACGCCGACCGCCTGAGTGTAAATCTGGAAATGCCCAGCGTGGAAGGTCTTAAACTGCTGGCCCCCGACAAAAAGCAGGAAGACATGATCAAGCCCATGGTCTACCTGAAAAACGAGATCGTTGCCAACAAGGAAGAACGGCAGGTACTAAAGAAAGCGCCCCTGTTTGCCCCGGCCGGACAAAGCACCCAGTTGGTTATTGGCGCCACGCCGGAAAGTGATTTTCAAATCCTGAAATTATCGGATGCGTTTTACAAAAACATGAACCTGAAAAGGGTGTACTACTCGGGATATGTGCCCATTTCAAACGACAACCGCCTGCCGGCCATTGGCACACCCGTGCCCATGATCCGCGAAAACCGATTGTACCAGGCCGACTGGCTGATGCGGAGCTATGGTTTTCATGTGGACGAGATCATTACTCCTGAAGACCCTTTTCTGGATATGCAGGTAGATCCTAAACTGGGCTGGGCATTGCGCAACCTCGATAAGTTTCCTGTGGATGTAAACACCGCCGACCTGGAATTGCTCAAACGCATACCGGGTGTAGGCGTACAATCAGCCCAGAAGATCTGGCAGGCGCGCCGCTATGGCAAGATCACCTGGGACCACCTCAAGAAGTTCAACATTGCAACCAACCGCGCCAAGTGGTTCATCAACCTTAAGGTGGACGATTTCCAGCGTAAGGACTATAGCCCGCAGCAGATCAAGAACGCCATCCTGCAACACGGCCACAGCAAATACACACCGAACTATACGCCACAGTTGGCGTTGTTCTGAGGATGGTTCAATAGGTTCAATGGGTTTGATAGGTTACAACAGCCTTCCAACTTATTGAACCCATTAAACCCATTGAACTTCTGAAACCCCTGAAACTCCTGAACTCCCCTCATGCAAGCAGTACTCTACGACGGTTCCTGGGAAGGCTTTCTCTGCGCTGTGTTTGATGTGTACGAATACAAGTACAACGATGCCAGCATATGCCCCGAAAGCCGCTTCACCGGTCACCTCTTTGGTGCGGTGCACCATGCCCGTATGGAAAGTGCCCACAGCGACAGGGTTTGGAAAGGACTGGAACGGGTGCTTCCAAAGGCAGCCTGCGATGCCATTTACCGCACCTTTCTTTCCGGGCTGGAAGATATGGAAGGCCACCTGCTGGCTTATATCCGCTATGCTTTTGCATCAGGTGGCGCCATGGAAGACGACTTTAGCCACCCGGCTGTTATTTACCTGGGCCAAACCGCCAGGAAAGTGTACCGGGAAAAGCACCGGATGGAAGCTTTTGTGCGGTTTCAAAAAACCGCCGACGATTTGTTTTATGCTCTGATTGAACCCGACTACAATGTACTGCCGCTGATCTCCGATCATTTCCGCACCCGATATGCCGACCAGCGCTGGATGATTTATGATGCCCGCCGCAAATACGGCATCTATTACGACTTGCAGGAGGTGCGCCAGGTAGCCATCCAGTTTGACGAAACAACCGGTCAGGGCCGCGACATTACGCAAGCCTACGAACCTACCGAGCCCATGTACCAGGCACTTTGGCAACAGTATTTTAAAAGCGTAAACATTGGTGCCCGGAAAAATACCAAACTGCATGTGCAGCATATGCCCAAAAGGTATTGGAAGAATTTGACGGAGAAAATTCACACCCCCTGTCCCCCTGAAGGGGGAACTTAGGTTGGTGTGGCTGCTTTGATCACTTCATGTTTTTAAAGCAAAAATTCAATATTAGGAACACGGATTTGACAGATGGAACGGATCAAAACGGATATCCTTTTCATCCGTCAAATCCGTGTTCCTATCAAAACTTGCAATTGTAAACAGCGACTACCTACGCAAGAAATATGTTTAACAAACAACAAAGCCACCCTGCAATAGAGTGGCTTTGTTATGCTAAGGCCTGTTAGGCCTAAGTTCCCCCTTCGGGGGGACAGGGGGTATCACCTCCTCAATCACCTGTCCCACTGCTGCATTGGGCATTTGCACCTGCAACAGTGCAGCTACCGTGGGTGCGATATCGGTCATATAGGTTTCGCGGTTTACTTTACCGGGCTTGATATGCCAGCCGAAAAACAACAACGGAATATGGCTATCGTAGGGATTCCACAGGCCGTGGGTAGTACCGGTTTTGCCACCATCAAACCATTGGGGTTTGAAGAGGTACTGCACATCGCCGCTCAGGCGCTGGTTATAGCCGTTGGTTACCATCATTTCCACTTTGCTGGGCAGGGCACTGCCGGTAATATTTCCCAGGTCAATAACGCGGGCTATTGCGGGGTCCTGCAGGATGGCCTGCATCAGCACCTGTTTTACCTGCTGCCGATCCAGTTTGTTTTGTTGCAGCAAGGTATTATTCAAAAACACCTGGTCGTTGGCAAGGGTGAGCACCAGGCCTTTCACGCCAAAAGCCTGCTCAAGGGTTTTGTCCCACACGGCACGCTGCCCAGCGGCGCTGCGTACACCCGCAGGCAGGTGGTGTTCTTCGGCAAAGCCGGGCACATGGGCAGCACCATGATCGGCGGTTAGAAAGAGCAGGTACTGCCCTTTACCTACCTTGGTATCGAGGTACTGGAGAAAGCCTGCAAGGTCCTGGTCGAGGCGCAGGAAACCATCTTCTGCTTCAATGCTGTTGGGGCCAAATGCATGGCCAATGTAATCGGGAGAAGAAAAACTCACCGTCAGAAAATCAGTAATTGCATCTGCACCCAGTGCTTCGCCTTCAATAGCGGCCTTGGCCATTTCTACCGTGTAGGTATTGCCATAAGGCGTGGTGCGAAATGCTTCATAACGGCCTCCCTTAAGCGTATCCACCCGGTGCAGGAAGGTGGTACTGCCCGCTACCCTGCCTTCGTAAGGTTTGTCGTCGGCCGTGCTTTGCACATAGGTTTCGATGGGATACAAAGTTTTCCAGGGCTGCGACATGTACTGGTCCACCAGTTTGCGATCGTTGAAACGCTGTACCCATCCGGGCAGCTCCTGCATATAATAGTTGCTGGAAATAAAATTGCCGTTCTCGTACCAGTAGGCCGCATTGGCCGTATGCCCCGCTGGCAGGATGGCGCCCCGGTCTTTTAAGGCAATACCAACGGTTTTCCCCCTGAAATTATTAGCCAGCCTTACTTCATCGGTAATGGTGGAAGCCCACATGTTGCGTGGCGACATTTTTCCGGCAAGGCCGGTACTGCCAACGGTTTGCGCCACGGTATCCTCGGTGCAATACACACCACGACCCAGTTCGCGATTGTACCAGTTGTTGCCTACAATGCCGTGCAGGGCAGGCACCGAGCCTGTATAAACGCTGGCGTGCCCCGGTGCGGTATAAGTAGGAGTATAGGGAATAAAAGTGTTCTCGCAGGTAGTACCCTCCCGCAGCATCCGCTTAAAGCCATTGGCAGTGTAGCGATCCTGGTAGCGATAGAGATAATCCCAGCGCATCTGGTCTACCACTACGCCCACAACAAGTTTGGGTTTGGCAGGTACGGTTTGGGCAAAAGCTGGTGCACCGAGTAACAAAGCAGCCACCAGCCGGCAAAAACGTTTCATCTACAAAAGTTTAGGCCGCGAAATTAAGGGGAGGCCCCGATGGGATGGAGAATAGTTATTCGGAGGAAGGAAACTTTATGAATTATTAACCTGGAAGTCTTGCGGAAAGGCCAAAATCGCCAGGTTGACTGCGTGCAGCATAGTAAAAAGCGATTATGATCCAGGAACGATCATCATGATGACAATATTCACACAAATCCTTTCTA
Organism: Cnuella takakiae; assembly: GCF_001953305.1. GTDB lineage: Bacteria > Bacteroidota > Bacteroidia > Chitinophagales > Chitinophagaceae > Flavisolibacter > Flavisolibacter takakiae. Next base: position 2,125,450 of record NZ_MTFE01000010.1, on the reverse strand, counting down.
ACTTTTCTTGCTTTGCTTTTTTTCCGGTAAGGAAACCTGCTTGTTAAAACATACTGCCCCGCTACCCTTTGCCCTGAAAAGCCTATTTTTGCGCCAATTTTCCGGAACTGCATTCGGCCGTCCCTCTTCAATGGTCTGTCGTCGGTTTCTGATCCGGATAAAACAAAACATAACCCTTTATGGCAGATATCTTCGAAAGACTGGTGAAGAATTACGGACCGCTCGGTCAGCACCGTGAGCGTGCCCATGGTTATTTTGCATTCCCCAAACTGGAAGGCGAAATCAGCAGCCGGATGAAGTTCCGGGGAAAGGATGTAGTGGTATGGAGCCTGAACAACTACCTGGGCCTCGCCAACCACCCCGAAGTACGTAAGGCAGATACCGAGGGAGCGCAGAACTTTGGCCTTGCTTACCCCATGGGTGCCCGCATGATGAGTGGCAACTCCAACAACCACGAACAGCTGGAACGCGAACTGGCAGCCTTTGTACAAAAGGAAGACGCCGCCCTGCTCAACTTCGGCTACCAGGGTATGGTGTCCATTGTTGACGTACTCCTCAGCCGCCACGATGTGGCCGTTTACGACAGCGAAAGCCACGCCTGCATCATCGACGGTCTGCGCATGCATGCCGGCCACCGTTTTGTATTCAAGCACAACGACCTCGAAGATTTCGAAAAGCAAATGCAGCGCGCCACCGCACTGGTTGAAAAACAAAAAACCGGCGGTATCCTGGTGATCACCGAAGGCGTGTTTGGCATGGCCGGCGACCAGGGCAAGCTGAAAGAAATTTGCGCCTTAAAAGAAAAATACCAGTTCCGCCTGTTGGTGGACGATGCCCATGGTTTTGGAACCCTCGGTGCTACCGGCGCCGGTGCAGGTGAAGCCCAGGGGGTACAGGACCAGATCGATCTTTACTTCTCTACGTTCGCCAAATCGATGGCCTCCATCGGCGCTTTTGTTGCCGGCGACCGTGCCATCATCGATTATGTGCGTTATAATATCCGCAGCCAGATTTTTGCAAAGAGCCTGCCCATGCCCATCGTTATCGGCAACCTCAAGCGTCTGGAAATGCTGCGCTCCATGCCCGAACTGCGTCAAAAGCTGTGGGATAATGCACTCAAGCTGCAGGCCGGTTTGAAAGCGCGTGGTTTCGACATTGGTAAGACCGACACCATGGTTACCCCCGTATACATGAAGGGTGGCGTGGAAGAAGCCACGGCCATGGCCATGGACCTCCGCGAGAACTATGGCATCTTTGCCTCCATTGTTGTGTACCCCGTAATTCCTAAAGGACACATCATTTACCGCCTTATTCCTACAGCTACCCATACGGATGCCGACATTGAGGCTACCCTCAATGCTTTCAGCGAAACAAAAGCCAAGCTGGATGCCGGTGCCTACAAGGTAGAAGCCATCCCGGATATGGCGGATGCACGATAAACTTGTACCAGAGAGAAAAAGCTGCAAGGCAAGCATGGCCAAGACCTAATTTGAAATGGTAACAAATCATTTCACTTTAGTAGAGATTGAAGAATAACATTAAAGCCCCTGCAAGTTGCTGGGGCTTTAATGTTTAGATTGCTTGGGTTTCAGTTACCCGATGCTGGGAAACTTGTTTGCACCCCATGTACCCACGCTACACTCCCAGGTCCCATCAGCGTATCATTTTGCAAAGGAACAAGTTCAATACCACCGTACATGGGGCTTGTACTGCTACTATTTGCCACGGGACAGGTATAACTTTTAAGCAAATAAGGGTTTGCACTTTCTCCACCCATGGCATTCAAAAAAGAAAGCGATACATCTCCGCTCAACGAAGGGTTTAATATAACTGGTTGCAAGTCTGAATTCGGAGCAAACAACCGAAATGTAGGAACACGGGAAATAGCCAGCGCCGATATATATCCAAAAGGGCCTTTTTCGGTGAAATCCACATCCGGAGCAGGAGCAAACTGGAAGCCTGTTTTATTGGTTCCCGTATTGTTGATTGCTTCCACTATCGGATCAATCCAATACCAGTTGCTACCCGTAACGGGATCGAAAACTACCGGTTCTATATTTACCTGCGACAACCCGGAAAACGACGCTTCAACCTTCAGGCTGCCCCCCGCTAAAGAAAGTATTTGGGTAAAGAGGTTTCCAACCCCTTCTTTCCAAATAACAAACAACTCCTGCAGCTCCATTGGAAAAGGGTTGGCGCCCTGCATACTTACCTGTACCTGACCATTGTCCATACTGCTTACCAAAAAATCAAGCTCAATTGACTGGGCATCGCTATTTAATGCTGCTACCTGGGCAGGCAGCGCAGGCATAACCCGGTAAGCAGGATACAACTTTTGATCAGATGCCAGCACTGCGCCATTTTCTAAGGAAGGTCTTTTTAATGCAGCCAATACTTTTTTGATTAACCCGGAATTTCGGGTAGTTGTGTTGATTAAAGGAATAACAGGATCAATGGCGGTAAGAAAGTTTTGGAGCGGCTGCAAAATGGATGCGGCTTTTTCAGGCATTTGGTTGAGCAGTGCCTGCAGGTTGGCAGCCTTGTGTAAGGCTGCAGGTTGTATAGCCGGCTTGGCCCAGGTACCGCAAATAACTGCCAACACAGTATCAATGGGCTGTTGTCCGCCACCTGCAGGAATACTGCCAAATACAGTTTCCCATTCCTGCAGTAATTCCATCTGCTCATTAAAAGCTGCAGCGCTAGCATTTTGCAAGGTTTGCCTGTCGGCGCTGCTCAGGTAATAAGTCAAACAACTAAATACTTGCAGAAAATAGTTGGTAAAATACCCATCATCCTGCCTTATTGGCGGCAGGTTGTTCTTCAGGTTGGAATTGATCCAGTTATAAGTATTGGTTTCAAAACTGAGGTCGTTTGGATTTTCGTAATAAAATGGATAATGACCCAAACCGCCCGCGCTGAAAGGAAGAAAAGAGCCGCCTAATCCGGGCGCATTTATTTGTACAACAGCGCTCTTGGGCAAGCTGGCAAGTTCCGGCTTGCTATTGGCAAGGATAGAAGCGGAAAGTGCTGCCAACTGTTGGCTGATAGGGTTCACCACTACTTGCCTGTTTTAAAATCCAACTGCCCGCATGGCTGCAGGCAGTTGAATATAGATGGAGGAATAGAAGGACTCAGGAAACTGCAGGATAATTGGTTTGTACCCCCAGTACCCAACCCATGGAGGTGGTATTTGTACCTGCGACCAATTCGGGTGGCGGATTGAGGGTGATAGTTACCGATGAATTGGATCCAGATGTTTGCGCATTGTGCGAGTAGGTGCTTTCCGAAACTCGGCCCAGGGGTATGCCAAGAAAAGAGATCATCACATCACTGCTTTGCTGGAAGGTGTTGGCAATGCTTTGGTAATTGGAACCTGTTACAGTAATTACCATGCTTGGATAATTTGAAATAGCCACGCCTTGCAAAATTCCAAAGGGCCCGTTGGGTCCGAAGTCCACACCGGGGTCAGGGCTGAACTGAAAGCCGGATACATCTTGTCCCTTGTTGGCAATCGCCTCCATGATGGGCTGCATATAAAACCAATTCTGCCCGGTGGACATATTGTAAGCCGCCGGTGCATAGTTCACCAGGGTTAATCCCGAAAAGGTCATATCAATAGAAACTGAATTGCTGCTATTAGCAATTTCCTCGTGGAAGTAGTTGGCATTGCCGTTAATGCCAATGGTCAGGAAATCCAAAATGGGAATTTTAAAGGAAGTGCTGCCACCAACAGAAACAGAAAACTGATTTTCGCTGCTATTGCTCACCTGCATACTGATTTTAGCATCGTTGCCGCTAGCCTTGAGCCCGTTGATGATATCATTAAGCGGAGTAGTCACTGTATAGGCAGGATAGTACTTGGAATCATTTCCCAAAAGGCCACCGTTATCCGCGGTTGGCGTTTGAACAGCTCTTTTGGCATTGTTCAGGTAAGCGTTGTTCATGGTTACCTGATCCTGCAACGACACGCTATCGCCTAATGCATACAGGTAATTGGCAACCACAGGCATGATAGCCAAACCAGTAGCAGGTGCATTTTGCAGGTCGTTGCTCAGGTCGGTGGAGTTGCGCAATTTATAAAGTGTCATTCCCGGATTCGTTGCCCAGGTAGTTACAATGGTATTCAATATATTATCTGTGGGCGAACCATTGCCGCTTGGAAAACTGCCATAAGTACTTTTCCAAAGCGTCAGCAGGGCCATCTGCTGATCCTGTGCAGCACTCGTAGCTGCATTAAGTTTCACCTGATCGGCTGTGGAGAGCTTATAGGTAACTTTTGAGAGTACGGAAATAAAAAGATTGGAAAAAAAGGATCCTGTCGACTGTTGTACAGGAGCAGTACCGCCGTGCAGGTTGGTATTGATCCAATTGTACGTAAGCGTGTTGAAGTTGAGGTTTGCAGGATCTTTGTAGTAGTAAGGAAAATTGCCTCCTGCGCCAATGGCAAAGCTCACAAGTGGCTGGGCACCCAGGGCAGCAGCAAGTGTTTGTGCGGCCTGAGCCCGAAGGGTTTCCAAAATCGCAGAAGTGTTGGGGGCTTGCACATCGGAGAGGTCAAGGTTGGCAAAACTTTGTGTGCCCGCAACCTTATTGGTTTCTGTTACAGATGACATGTTACAATCATTAAATGTTAAATACCTACTCTGTTAAGGCTTTTCGGCTAACGCCTGGCTGGAATTGTAAAAGGCAAGTTTGTTTTTAGGTAGGTGCAGGTTTCATTTTTGTATTAGCTTTTGGTAATTAGAAAAGCTTATAACAGCCTACAGCTGATCAACACAATTCCAATACAAGCCATGGGCTTCCGATACAGAATATTGCTAAGGGTAAGCATACACAAAAGCATCCTGGCAGGCTTCCATGCTAAAGCCTGAGATTAACAACAACCCTTTTGAAAAAATGAGAGCAGAAAAAATTTGTAATACGAAGCCAAGAGAACGCACTGGTTCAGAGCCTCAAAAACTATGAAGCATAAAGATGTTTGTATTTTGCCAAAAATGCAATAGCATTTTTAATAATTTATAGCTAATCAGAATATATATTTTACTCAAAACCTATTTGCAACATATTAGATACATTATCCTATAACAAATATGCGACTTTTAGCACCCGTTTCATTTGTACCAGCTTCGTTCCAGCAATCAGGTGTTAACCAATAACCAGGCACCCAGATGGAGAACCGGCTCCATTTGTTTATAAAACTGCGCTTACACCCAATACCGGTGTAAATTATTGCGAACGGTGTGGAACAAACGAGGACAAACAAGGGACGATGGACAACGGGCTCAAAGGTGGTCTATCGTCTGTGGCTCCTCTTCCGCTGATGTGATTTCGTTTCCAGTTTTAGAAAATATCTTAGATTTTATTTATATCGTCTACTTATAGCCTCATTTCCTTTCCACAACCAAAGGGTACTGGCTTAACATTTCCCTTGCCTTATTCTTATGATAGGTATTAACTGATGTTTGCCAGCTGCAGGCAGGTGCGAACATGGAAATGTGTAAAGGACCAAAGTCTAATGAGGAAGCAATACACTTTTTTTCCTTCCGTTTGTTAGCCAAAAACTTTACTACCCTTGTAAAAAATCAATACCTGCAACAATGAAAGGAATTCGATGAGGTGAAATGTCTGAGTAAAAAGTATCAGAAATTACAATAAAGTAAAAGGAGAAATAAACTCCAGTACTAACAGGATCAACAAGATGGTTTCAAAAAGCATGACAGCAACAGCAAAGCTTCCCGGAAAGGCTGCATAACAATTGCAGGTGTTCAATACTGCCATCCATTGACTTACCAGCTATGATAAGCACAGGCAGGCATGCCGATTTAACTTCAATCTTGTTTGCTTAATAAATGTAAAAACTAAGCAAATCAACAAAAGGCCAACGCATATCCCCTTAGTGGCAGCTCACCGGATCTGCCTTAGCCAAGTCCGGCAACTCAGGGCTTACAAACGGAATCCCAAGGTTCATCCCGCGCAGGATCAGTAGCACACCCATCATACCCAGGAATACAGGAACCGCTTTCCGCAGTTGCAACCGCACCTGTTGGTTGGCCAGGTTGCCAAAGAATACTACAGCCAGCATAGCAGGAAAGGTACCCAGTCCAAAGGAGGCCATAAACAGGCTGCCTTTGATAGCGCTGCCGGTAAGAAAAGACGTAGTCACAGCCATATAAATAAGCCCGCAAGGCAGCAGGCCATTGAGCACACCAACGAGGTAATGCGAGGTATAGGCTTTGGAACGGAACAGGGAAGCAAGTGCTTGCCGCAATTGTATAAAAGGTTTGTTGGCAGCAGACGAAACCGCCGAAGTAGCTTTTAATTTCACTGGCAACAACAGGTACAACAAGATACCTGCACCAAGTACCATGGAAAACACTTGCTGGACTTTACCAGACATAAAGGTTTGCCCAGCTAATCCCAATACCAATCCCAAAAGACTATAAGTAGTGATGCGGCCCAGGTTGTACAACACGCCACCTACTACCCTGCCGCTGTTACTGCGGTGGCCCAGCGGTAATGCCAGCGCTAACGGGCCGCACATCCCCACGCAGTGGAGGCTGCCAACGGCACCCATGAGGAAAGCGGTGGTTATTGTTTCTGAAAGCGTCATTCTATGCTTTGAGTATTGACTATTCATTATTGATTACTTCCCTTGATGAAGCAAACCAATAATCAATAATCAGTAATAAATAATCAACCTTCATTCCACCAGTGCCACAACCCCTGGCCACCATCTACCGCCATTGGCAAAGCCAGCAGGCTGTACCAATACGGTGCTTCATACAGGAAAGGAAAAACCAGCAATGCGGCACCGCCAAAGCCTACCAGCAGGTTGCCGCCGATGGGTTCTTTGATACGGAGCAGCCAGCCGCTTCCAATGGCTAGCAGCAGCGCAAGAGGCGAAGAGCCGCCAAGGGAAAAGTCTGTAGCAAAATACAAGGCAAAACCAACAGCCAGTGCCGCCAGCGAAAGCCAACGGAGGCGTGCGGGAAGCAATAGTGCGTTCATCAGTTGAAGAATTCTTTTTGTTCGTGGAAATAGGTTTGTCCGCCCTGTTGCCAGCTCAATTTTACTTCAAATAAACCCTTGATGGTTTCAGGTAAAGGCAAGGCAAAAGCGGCATTGGAAACCGTGAAGTTGCGGCGCAGGTCATTGCCATCGTCGGCAGGACAATAGAGATAGAGCTCGCCTGTAGTGGCCTTGCCGTTGAACTCGGCGGGGAGTTGCACAATCAGCTTGCGGCCTTCAACAGTTACCCTGGGCGGTGCTGATAATGCAGCCACGCGGCTCTTCTGGTCAATAACGGTTTGGTATTTTACTTCGGCACCGTAGTAGTCTTCGGTTACCAGGTCGTAGTCCTCGTTAACAGCCCGGTACACCAGGGTAAGCATGCCCGCCACAAAGAGCAGGTACACGCCAGCGATCTTATAGCCCCAGCTTATCTTCATGATGGAGTGGTTTTACGTTTCCATACAAAGGTGAAGCAAGCCGGAAGCAGGACGGGTGAGCGGAGTGAAGGCTAGAGGTGATTTTTATCAGCTGCTTTTTTTGCCACAAAGACACTAAGACAGGTAGGAGCACAAAGAAAAAGAGGAAGAACTTGCTCCCTCTTTTTAGTCTTGGTGTTACTTCGTGCCTTTGCGTCTTTGTGGCAACTGAATTAAAACCCCGGCCCCATAAACGTCGTCTTCGCTGTTTTGATTTTTTCCCCGCCTTCGTATACACCGATCACCATTTCGGTTTTGCGGCGGGCTATTTGTTCCTTGTTCACCTTTACAAAAAAGGGTGTTTGGTAATAGCTTTCGCCGGGCACGAGAATGGGTTTGCCAATCACCTGAACTTCACCCTGCAGGTTCTCGATCTTTAGGGTTACAGGCAGGTCTTTGCGGGTCTTGTTTGCCAGCTTGATGGTATAAAGGTTGGAGATGCGGCCATCGGGTTGCTGTTGGAAGATTTGTCCCGGTGTACGCAGCACGGTTGCATCTACATCATCGCGGGTGATGAGCAGGAAGGCCAGCACACCTATCAAACCTACCAACACTGCACTGTATGCTGCAAGGCGGCCGTTGAACTTGGTACGTTTCTTTTCCGCTATGTTTTCTTCCGAATCATAACGGATCAGGCCCAGGGGCTTGTTGATCCGCTCCATGATAGCATTGCAGGCATCAATACAGGCCGTGCAGTTCACGCACTCCAATTGGGTACCGTTGCGGATATCGATCCCGGTAGGACAAACATGCACACAAGCCATACAATCAATACAGTCGCCTTTGTCTTCAACAGCTGCCGCCTTCTTGAGTTTGCCGCGGGGTTCGCCACGTACATAGTCGTAGGCTACTACCATGGTCTTACGATCAAGCAGCACGCCCTGCAGGCGACCATAGGGACATACCACGATACAGGCCTGCTCGCGAAACCAGTAGAACACAAAGAAGAATACCGAAGTAAAACCCAGCAAGGCAGCAAAAGTGCCTTTGTTTGCACCGATGCCTTCATGGATCATCAGCAGCACCTGGTCCATGCTGATGATATAGGCTAAAGCAACATTCGCAATAAGGAAAGAGATGGCAAAGAACACCGCCACCTTCACAGCCCGCTTGCGGAACTTGTAGGCGTTCAGTGGCATTTCCTTCAGTCGTCGCTGTGCTGCCTGGTCGCCATCGAGCCAGTACTCGATCTTGCGGAAGACCATCTCCATGAACACTGTTTGCGGACAGGCCCACCCGCACCACACCCGGCCAAACACCACCGTAAACACGATGACGAACACCATGAAGGTGAGGAAGCCAATGGCGAAGATGAAGAAGTCCTGTGGCCAGAAGATTTGTCCAAAGAAAATGAACTTACGCTCCATAACGTTAAAAAGGAAAAGCGGCGAACCATTCACTTTTATCCAGGGCAAACCAAAGAACACAACGAGGTATACCAGGGTAGCGATGGTGCGCTGGTTATACAGTTTTCCTTTGGGCTTCTTGGGGTTGAGGAAGTTGCGTTTGCCTTCCTTGTTAACGGTAGCAATGGTATCACGGAAGGCCTGGTCGATATAGACCTTCTTTTCTTCTGCCTTTTGTTTGCTATCGGGAATGTGGTTGTACATGGGTTTTCGTTGGCTAAATACCAGGCTACAAAGGAACGAAGGGGTAAAAGGGCTGGAGGTGACAAGCGTCAATTAGGTGGAGGAGAAAAGATGATTTTGGTAAGGGTATACTTCCTTTACCCACACTGGCTGAAGTAACCGAGGAAGTCCCGTCATTGCGAGGCGCATCAGTTTCACTGTAGACGGAGCCATCTTGCGCGCCGAAGCAATCTCCAGCCGCTGTAGTACCCTAAACCTGCACAAGTGTTAACCCGCAGTAATTGGATTTTGCTTCAGCGCCGCAAACTGTTGCGTAAAACCAGCCATTACGGGCGCTTCGCATTGAGGAGGCAAAAGGAGTAACCAGGAAGCAGGAATCAACAGTATGCGTTTTTACACATCGTTCAATCGAAAAATTATGACATCGATTACTCTGCTTCACTATTCTGGTATTAAAGATTGTTCAAACGCAATTCCCATAAATCAACCCACTTTGGATTATTAATGTTTATCAGCAGCTCTTTTGCTTTCCTGCTACCTCCCTTTATTCTTTTCTCCTCACAAATCGCTTCCAGTATATCGGCATACTTGCAGTAATAAACGAGCTTGGTGCAGTTGTACCGGGCAGTAAAAGAATACGGATACAAATGGCTTCGATGCTGCTCCATGCGCTGCCGTAGGTTGCTGGTAACGCCAGTGTACAATACAGTGTGGTGCGTATAGGAAAGGATGTATACCCAGCCTTGTTTGATCATGGCTTGAGGGGTTTGGCTGGAAATAAATTAATACAAACATCCCATGCCTGCAATACCGCTGTTTTGATACTATGGCAAACGTGATGGTTTGTCAATGTAAGGGGCAATAATGAATAATAGATGTACGTTGCAGCATGCCCCATACCTTGCTGAAAGTGCCGGCCTATCGGTGTTTTACCGCGGCAGGAGATTGCTTCGGCGCGCAAGCCTTCGTTATTACAGTGAAGCTGATGCGCCTCGCAATGACGCTTTGCCTTAAATGTATTTAATACGACAAAAAGCCCGGACGCACATACATCCGGGCCTTACTTTTTCTGTGAACCTCCAAGCCTTTGTGGCTTCTTGGTTTAAAGATCCTTTACTATTTCATTGCCACAGCAGTACTGTCGGCTTTTGCAGCAGGAGCTGCTTCGTTGTACTCCTCACCCTGCGGTGCCTTGCCATTCGGAGGGTTGGTACCCTGCAGGCTCTTCACATAAGAAGCCAGGTTCTTCAGTTGTGTGGGTGAGAACATTTTCTCCCATGCCTGCATGCCTTTTTCAGGTACACCGTATTTGATGGTTTTGAATACATCATTTACTGCACCTCCATGGAGCCAGAACTTGTCGGTGAGGTTGGGACCTACACCACCTTCGCCTTTGGCACCATGACAGGCCAGGCAGCTTTGGGCAAAGATCTTGGCGCCTTCGGCAATACCGGCAGCATCGGCCATGGTCACGCTTTTCTCGTCGATCTTCTCACCTGATGTGGCCAGGTATTCTTCGATCTGAACAGCGGCCATTTTCATTTCGGTCTGGTATTCCTGCTCGGGGTCGGGGCCCATACCCAATACATGGAAACGCAGCAGGTACACTACGGCAAATACAACAGTGATGTAAAAACCGGCCTTCCACCAGGGTGGCAGCGAGTTGTCCAGTTCCTGTATGCCATCGTAATTGTGATCGAGCAGGTGGTCCTTTTCTTTTTCAACCGGGATTGCCCTGGTAAAAAACTTCCGGTCGAACCGGGCCCACCAGCCTTCGTTTTCAAAACCCGCTTCTTCTGCGGCACCAATGGATGATGCACGCATTACAGCGGTAAACATAAAGAATACCAGGAAGAGCAGTGCAAATGCCACGCTCCAAAACAAGAGGTCGGCGCCAAGGGACTCGGTGGTCTTTTTTGCGGCATCGGCAGCTTCACCAGCGGCCTCCTGTGCCCAGGCGGGTGTACTCATCAGCACGGCGGCAAAGGCAATGAATGATTTATTTACAGTTCTCATGATTGTTCAGGCGGTTTAGGAATGTGCGTTTGTGTTGGCTACTTCGCCACCTTCAAGCGGCAAGCTGTTCATATCCGATACAAAACCCTTGTCCATCTTCTTCACGTAGTACAGTACGCCTACGAAAAAGAGGAAGAAGATCATCAGCGAGATCATCGGGTAAACGTCGATGCCTTCAATGGAAGCAGCGTATCCTTTGATGTATTTGAGCATGGTGAGAGAGGTGATTGGTGATTGGGTATTGGTGATTAGGATTATTGATTATTCATTATTTATTATTGGGTGTACACTGAGGCAGTAATAATTAATAATCCAATAATCAATAATCCCAATCCATTTCACTATTTCAATTGCGCTGTTTTATTATTGCCAATATCAGTACCCAGACGCTGGAGGTAGGCAATTACGGCCAGTACTTCACGGTCGGCAGGAACGTTGATGTTGTTTTTCTTCAGATCGCTGGCGATTTCATTTGCCTGCTTCATCAGGTCCTTATTGGCCTCCAGTTCGAAGCCTTTGGCATAAGGCACTCCCAGGGTTTGCATCGCTTTAATCTTACCTGGTGTGCTGGCGGTATCCAGCCTGGCGTCGATCAGGAAGGAGTAAGCGGGCATAATGGAACCGGTTGAGATGGCCTGCGGATCATCGAGGTGATTGTAGTGCCAGGTATTGCTCTTGCGGTTGTTGCCGGCGCCTTCACGTGCCAGGTCGGGACCGGTGCGCTTGGAGCCCCACTGGAACGGGAAGTCGTACACAAACTCACCGGCTTTGGAGTATTCGCCGTACCGCTCGGTTTCGGAACGGAACGGACGGATCATCTGCGAATGACAGGTATAGCAACCTTCGCGTACATAGATATCACGACCCTGCAGTTCCAACGGAGTGTAAGGCTTCACGCTTGCGATGGTGGGAACGTTTGACTTCACCAAGAAGGTGGGGATCATTTCCACAGCACCACCAATCAGGATCACGATGAGGGTAGCCACCAGCATGGGTGTAGGTTTGCGCTCTACCCAACGGTGCCAATGCTCGCCTTTGTGGGCAGTATATTTTTCAAGGGCAGGCGCTTCAGCCTGTTCGTTGGCCAGCAGTTTGCCTTGCTTGGCGGTCTTCCACAGGTTGTACATCATGATGATGGCACCGGCAACGAAGAGCGCACCACCCAGGCCACGTGTGGCGTAGAAGGGCTTCATAAAGGTTACAGTATCGAGGAACTGGTATTTCAGCTGTCCGCTGGGGGTAAACTGCTTCCACATGGAGGCCTGCATAAAGCCTGCGATATACATGGGGATGGCATAGAACAGGATACCCAGTGTGCCGATCCAGAAATGTACGTTGGCCAGCTTCTTCGAGTACAGCTCGGTGCGGAAGATCTTGGGTACCAGCCAGTACAGGATACCAAAGGTGAGGAAGCCGTTCCAGCCAAGGCCGCCTACGTGTACGTGGGCAATGGTCCAGTCTGTGAAGTGCGAGATGGCGTTGATGTTTTTCAGCGACAGCATGGGCCCTTCGAAGGTGGCCATACCGTAGCAGGTAACCGCTACCACCATAAACTTCAGGATCACGTCTTCACGCACTTTATCCCAGGCACCACGCAGCGTAAGCAGGCCGTTGATCATACCACCCCATGAAGGGAAGATGAGGGTAAAGGAGAACACGATACCCAGCGACTGCGCCCAGTTGGGCAGTGCAGTATACAGCAGGTGGTGCGGTCCGGCCCAGATATAGATAAAGATCAAGGACCAGAAGTGGATGATGGAAAGCTTGTAAGAATATACAGGGCGGTTAGCAGCCTTGGGCAGGAAGTAATACATCAGGCCCAGGTAAGGTGTGGTGAGGAAAAACGCTACTGCGTTGTGACCATACCACCACTGCACCAGCGCGTCCTGCACACCGGCAAATGCGGAGTAGCTTTTGAAGAAGCTTACGGGGATCGCCAGCGAGTTCACGATGTGCAGTACCGCAACCGTAACAAAAGTGGCAATGTAAAACCAGATGGCTACATAGAGGTGGCGTTCGCGGCGCTTGAGGATGGTGGCAAACATGTTCCAGCCAAATACAACCCAGATGAGGGTAATGGCGATGTCGATGGGCCATTCCAGCTCGGCGTACTCTTTAGAAGTAGTAAAACCTAACGGCAGGGTGATGGCGGCGGCTACGATGATGGCCTGCCAGCCCCAGAAGTGGATCTTGCCCATCAGGTCGCTCCACATACGGGTTTTCAGCAGGCGTTGGATAGAGTAGTAATAACCCATGAAAATACCATTGCCTACGAAGGCGAAGATCACGGCGTTGGTGTGCAGCGGGCGCAGGCGGCCGAAGTTGAACCAGGGGCCGATGTTCAGGCTTTCGGGGAGCACCAGTTGAAGGGCTGCCCACAAACCGGCCAGCATGCCCACCACGCCCCAGATGACCGTTGCCGCGGCGAAGTTGCGCACGATGGCGTTGTCGTAATAAAATGTCTCGCGCCTGCCTTCGGTGTGGGGCCGCTGCAGAACCTCTTTGGCGAAACTTCCTTGTTTGATTGTTTCCATGCTTTGAAGTGCTTTGTGCTTGTTGCTTGGTATAGATTGGATTACGGTTGCTTGTCTGTATTGGTAACGCCGTCGTCGAACAGCATCCGTACGGAGGGGGTGTAATCGTCGTCGTACTGGCCTTTTTTCACCGAGAAGATGAACAGCCCCAGGAAGCCTCCTGCGACGATCATGCTGACTACGATTAGAACTACCAGTGCGCTCATGGCTGATTTATTTGATGGATCAAAAGTATTTTGGAGGGGGTGGGCAGCACCTGACGATTGTCAGACAAATGGGTGAAGCTGGTCACGGGAGGGGTTGTTTTTCACGCGGTTTGTTTCCCGCAACGGCGCAACGGAGCAACGGCGCACAGAGTTTTTCACGCAAAGGCGCGGAGGAGCAAAGACGCAAAGAATATTTCAAATGGCAGGATTTGGTAAAGGCCGGAGGTTTGTCAGGCCGAACTTGTTTCGGCATCCCCTTCTTATCTCGGAGTTTACGAATCAAGCAGGAGATGCCGAAACAAGTTCGGCATGACATTCCTTCTTTGCACGGCGCTTAAATGAAAACATCCTCGTTTCGCCGTGGCTCCGCCGCGCCTTTGCGTGAAACTCAAAGCCCCCGCCGCCTGGCCGCTACTGCCGCAGCCAGCGCCGTGAACACGATGATCGATATAGAGCTTGCAGGCATCAGGATGGCCGCTACCATGGGCGAGAGATTGGCTGTGGTGGCAAAACTTAAACCCACACAGTTGTAGAGAATCGACAGGATAAATGAGCCAGTTACAATCTTTTTACCTGCTTTGGCAAAGGAGAGCAACTGGTGGAGCTTGCCCACATTGGCACTATCCAAAATGGCATCGGAAGCCGGGGTAAACTGGCTGGTGTTCTCGCTCACAGCCACGCCCACATCACTCTGGCGGAGGGCACCGGCATCGTTGAGGCCATCACCCAGCATCAGTACGCGAGCCTGTGGTTCCTGTTGCAAAAGGGCAATGTATTCCAGCTTGCTTTGTGGGCTTTGCCCGAAGTGCATGGGTGTATCGGTGCCAAAGATTTGCTGGAGATTGCTTTTTTCAGATGCATTATCGCCGGAAAGCAGGTGCAATTGATAGCCCTTTTTCTCCAGGTCGGCAACCATGGCTTTCACGCCCTCGCGGTAACTGTTGGCTATGGCAAAATGTCCTTTCAGTTTGCCACCAATAGATACATACACTTCAGGGCCGGTACCTTTCTTTTCCATGGCCGTGCCGGTAACAAAGGCTGCAGAACCGATGCGAACGAGTTCACCATTGATGGTGGCTTCAGCGCCCTTGCCTGCCAGTTCCTGGAAACCAGCAACGGGCAACGGCTTTGCGTTCGCATCCAGCAGGTAGGCAGCCAACAGGCGGCTCAGGGGATGCGCACTTTGTTTGGCAACGCTGTACACCAGGCTGTTTTCGTACTGGCCGAGGGCGAGCCCAATGAATTTTACCTGTGCCTTGGTGGTATGGGTAAGGGTACCAGTTTTATCAAAAACAATATGGTTTACCCTTGAAAGGCCCTCTATTACCGATGCATTTTTGAGGTACATCTTGTGTTTGCCAAAGATGCGCATCATGTTGCCAAACGTAAAGGTGGCTGACAGGAGCAACGAGCAAGGGCAGGCTACGATCAGTGCTGCAGTGACAGCAGGAAGGATATTGGCCGGGTTTACAATGGCCCAGTAAATACCGGCACTTGCAGCGATGGTAAAAAGTGCTGCAGTAAAATAGCGGCTCCAGGGATGGATAAAGGATTTGTCCCTGTTCTTCTCCGCTCCCATGCCTTCGTTGTTGTTCCACAGTTGGGTGATATAGCTCTGCGAAACGGCTTTCACCACTTCCAGCTCCAGGCTGCCGCCCAATTGGCGGGCACCGGCATACACCAGCTCGCCCTTCCGCTTATGCACCGGCGTGTTCTCGCCCGACACAAAGCTGTAGTCGATGCTGCCCTCGCCATTGCGGATGATGCCGTCGGCGGGAACCATTTCGTTGTGGCGTACCAGGATGCGGTCGCCGGCCTTGATATTGGAAATTGAGATTGCCTCCTCTCCCCCATCCTCACCCATGCGGGTTACGCCCAGCGGGAAATAAGATTTATAGTCGCGGTCAAAGGAGAATGCATCGTGGGTTTTGTTCTGGAACCACCGGCCCACCAGCATAAAGAACACGATGCCCGACATGGAATCGAAATAGCCCGGGCCGGTACCGCTCACTACCTCGTACACGCTCCGGCTGAAGGTCATTACGATGGAAAGCGCAATGGGTGCATCGATATTAAGCCAGTTTTGCCGCAGGCCTTTATATGCGGATACAAAGAAGTCGGAAGCGCTATAAAAGAAAACCGGCAGGGCCAGCACCAGGTTGAGCCAGGAAAAGATGCGCTGTAGGTAAGCCTCGCTAATCTGCCCCGAAGCAAAGTACTCGGGAAAGGACATCATCATGATCTGGCTGAAGGCAAAACCGGCAATACCAATCTTGTAAAACTGCTTGCGGGTGATCTTCTTGGGTTGCTTTTGCTCACCGTCGTTAAACGTGATATAAGGCTCATAACCTACGAAGGCCAGCAGCTCCACCACTTTGCGCAGGGAGGTTTGGGCAGGGTCGTAGGCAATGAAGATTTCTTTCTGTCCGAAGTTGGTGGTGCTTTGCAGGATGCCAGGCTGAATGGCATGGAGGTTTTCCAGCAGCCAGATGCAGGATGCACAGTGCATCTGTGGCAGGTAGAGGTTTACATGGCTCACCTTTCCATCGGTAAAGCTGAGGAGTTTGTTTACCACCTCTTCGTTGTCGAGGTAAGCAAAGCGGTCGGAAGAGAACCTGCCTTTTACCTTAATACCCGGCGTGTTGCTCAGCTCATAGTAGTTGCACATCCCGTTTTCCTTGAGCAGGCTGTACACGAACTTGCAGCCTTTGCAGCAGAAGAAATGGTCATCTTCGGGGATGGCCTGATCGCAGGCTTCACCACAGTGGTAGCAGGTAGTAGCCTGCCTGGGCTGGGCGGGTGCTGCCTTTTTAGGCGGTATGGGGGTTAGTACTTCCATGTTGGGGAGGATTGGTCGTTTCAATGGCTACAAAAGTCCGGGGGAGTGGGTTGGGGAAAGCTGAGGTGTGTCAAAGTGGGGCGTGACCCTCGTCAGGGTTTACGCAACGAAGCAACGGAGCCACGGATGTTTCACGCAAAGGCGCTAAGGAGCAAAGGCGCAGAGATGGATTACATGTTGAGTAAAACATGGAACGAAAAGCCAATAAGTTTTCTCTATTTATTCGTTGCACCGTGGCTCCGTTGCGTCGTTGCGAGCAAATAAACTTTGCTTCTTTGCTCCTTGGCACCTTTGCGTGAAATATAGTTGCAAGCAACCCTACTTGCACGCCGGGCCCGGCTTTTGTAAGTTTAGCAGCCAAACCTTCAACCACAACATGAAACCATTTGCCGCCGCCGTTTTACTGCTGGCTGTTGCCTGTACGCAGCCCAACAATTACAACAAGTTTCTGAATACAACCAACCGGGTGGACATCCTGGTATATAATGGCGGAGATACCCTGTACTTTGACACACAGGACAGTACAGGTATTGACATCCTGCGTAGCCAGGTAAATGGTAAAACGAATGATGTAAAAGATACCTGTTCCGCTCTGGGACTGCTCCGGTTTCGCCAGGACAGCACTGTTTTATTAGAGGCGCCTTTTGCTGTTACACCCGGCAAATCGGAAGGCAATTGCAACTATATCACCTACGCCCACGACGATGACAGCTATGTACAGCCATTATCGGAAAGAGCCCAGAAATTGTTGGGGAGGGTAGTCCAGAACAAGTAATAGGAACCGGTGATTTGCAGGATTTTAGAAGGATTGATAGGAACACTGGACCCCAGACTTTTATGATTTTAAATGATTGGCAGGAACCAGGTGCGAGGAATGGTAAAATGGGCGGAAGGGTAAAGCATTTGTCTAAACCGCTTCGAGTGAACGTGCAAGCAATAAACACGAACCAGCTTTTATACGACTTCCGGCAGTATTGGTGTTTGGTGTTGCACCTGCAATGTGCATTGATTATGTACCTTGTAAAATTCCAATACCCAATACCCAATACCCAATACCCAATACCCAATACCCAATCACTAATCACTAATCACAAATAACCAATCACCATCCCCCAATCCCCCCTCTTTTTCCTACATTTAGCCCTCACAAAATTTTTCCCAGCACATGAGAAGCATCTGGATGCTCCTTTTCTTCGTGCCGCTGTTTACGCTGGCACAAAACAAGAAGATCACCCTCGAAGACATTTACAAAAAAGGCACCTTTCGCCCCGAGTTTGTTCAGGGTTTTGAGCCTCCTGCCGAAACCCTCTTTGATGCCAAAGACGTTAAAGACGAAGGGGGCAAAGCCATCAATACCCAGGATTATGCTGCCAGCGCCGATAAGAAGCGCATCTTATTTTTCACGGGCCGCGAACCCATTTACCGCCGCTCTTCCAAAAGCACGGCTTACCTCTATGATGTAGCAACTAAAAAATCCATCCGCCTCAACGAAGGCAAGGTGCTCCATCCCAGCTTTTCACCCGATGGCACCAAGGTGGCTTATGTACTCGACAACAACCTGTACGTGTACGACATCGCCTCTGCCAAAACCACCCCCATCACCACCGATGGCAAGTGGAACTTCATCATCAACGGCAATGCCGACTGGGTATACGAAGAAGAATTCTCCTTCAGCCAGGCTTACCAGTGGAGCCCCAAAGGCAACTACATCGCCTATTACAAGTTTGACGAGAGCGGCGTAAAGGAGTTCAACATGACCATTTACGACAGCATCAATAATAAGGATTACCGCTACAAATACCCCAAGGCAGGTGAAGCCAACAGCAACGTAAGCATCCATATCTACGATGTGGCTTCCGGCAAGCAGGTGCCTGCACAGTTCCAGCAGGGCGATATCTACATCCCCCGCATCAAGTGGACACAGGACGACAGCAAGCTGGTGGTGTACTGGATGAACCGCCTCCAGAACAACCTGAAGCTCCTGCTCACCGAAGCCGCTACCGGCGCCAGCAAGCCCCTGTATGAAGAAACCAACAAGTATTATGTGGACATCAACGATGACTGGTGGTTTTTAAAAGATGGCAAAAACATCCTCTTTGGTTCGGAGAAGGACGGCTATTACCAGTTGTATCGCCACAGCATCGACGGCAAATCCAAAATTCAGCTCACGAAGGGCAAATACGATATTGCCGAGGTAAACGGCGTAGATGAGGCGACCCGCCTGGTGTATTATACCGTTGCCTACCCTACCCCCATGGACCGCAACCTCTTTGTTACGGACTTTGATGGTAAGAAAACAACCCAGCTGACCAATGGCACCGGCTGGCACCGCGTGGAGCTCAACAATGATTTTACCCAGTTCTACGACTACTACTCCAACATCAACACCCCGCAAACGACGACCCTTTACGACCTGAAAAAAAGTGGTAACAGCATTGTGGCAGTGCAGAATAAGGTAGCAGGTGAGAACAAAAAGCTGAAGTCCTTGCTTTCCGAATACGCCATGGGTAAGGTGGAATTCATCCGCGTACCCAATACCAAGGGTGATACGCTGAATGGTTGGATGCTGAAACCCGCCGACTTTGACCCCAATAAAAAATACCCAATCCTCTTTTGCAACTACGGAGGCCCCGGCTCGCAGCAGGTGGCCAACCGCTTTGGTGCCGCCTCCATGTGGCACCAGATGCTGGCACAGAATGGCGTGATTGTGGTGAGCGTAGATAATACCGGTACTGGCTTCCGGGGCGAGGAGTTCAAGAAGAAGACCTACCTGCGCCTCGGCCAGATGGAAATTGAAGACCAGATGGATGCCGCCCGCTACCTGGCCAAACAGCCTTTTGTGGATGCCAACCGCATCGGTCACTGGGGCTGGAGCTTCGGTGGTTTTATGAGCTCCATGGCCATCACCAAGGGCGCCGATGTGTTCAAGGCAGCTGTAGCCGTTGCTCCTGTTACCAACTGGAAATTTTACGACAATATCTACACCGAGCGCTTTATGCGTACACCGCAGGAAAATGCTGCCGGCTACGCCGAAACAGCTCCTGTCAACTTTACCCACCTCATCAAAGGCAAATACCTGATTGTGCACGGCACAGCCGATGACAACGTGCATTTCCAGAATGCCGCCCAGATGATTACTTCGCTGGTGAAGTCGAACATTGATTTTGAAAGTGCATACTATCCCAATAAGAACCACGGCATCTCCGGAATGGCGGACAATACCTCCTTCCACCTTTGGAACAAGATGACCAACTGGATCTACGAGAACCTGCGCGATAACCCCAGCCCGGTGGGGGTATCGGTGCCGGTACAAAGCGAAAAGAAAAGCTTCTAAATAAAGAGCCTCCTCCGGGAGGCTTTTTTATTGTCACGCAAAGGGAATTGCTCGCAAAGGCGCTAAGGAGCAAAGACGCAAAGGGTGTTTCACGCAACGACGCGGCGGAGCAACGGCGCAACGATAGGAATTGAAATACTCTTCTCAATTAAGGTTTGAATTTTTTCTTTGCGTCTTCGCGCCTTTGCGAGCCACCTCATTTTGCGTCTTTGCTCCTTAGCGCCTTTGCGTGAAACCCCGTTGCGCCGTGGCTCCGCTGCGTCGTGCGTGAAACAAAGCCAACCATTCCCCCCGCCGTTTGTACTTTTAACCACTACTATGAAAAAGAAAATCGCCGTAGCCATCACCGGTGCCAGTGGATCGATCTATGCGAAGCTGTTGTTGGAAAAACTGGTGCAGTTGCAGGAACAGCTACAGGAGGTGAGCATCGTGATGAGCAGCAATGCAGGTTTTGTATGGCAAACAGAGTTGGGCGATGAATCTTACCAAAACTTTCCTTTCCGCTATTTCGACACCAACGATTTCCTGGCGCCCTTTGCTTCGGGCTCAGCGCAGTACGATGCATTGATTGTAGTACCCTGCTCAATGGGTACGCTGGGGCGTATTGCTGGAGGTATCTCCAATGATCTTACAACCCGTAGCGCCGATGTGATGCTGAAGGAAAGAAAGAAGCTGATCCTCGTGGTACGCGAAACGCCGTACAACCTGGTGCATATCCGCAATATGGAAACGGTGACGCTGGCTGGTGGCATCATTTGCCCCGCAACGCCTTCGTTTTACAATAAGCCGAAAACCATTGAAGAAGCGGCCATGACGGTAGTAAACCGGGTGATTGACCTGGTTGGATTGCAGCATCAGAGTTACCGTTGGGGAAC
>NZ_MTFE01000010.1:2071528-2104560 GCF_001953305.1 Cnuella takakiae | reverse complement strand
GGCCCCCCGAGGTTTAGAAAACAAAAAGGCCGCACATGATTCATGTGCGGCCTTGCTATTTTAGAAAACCTATAAGGTTTTTAAAACCTTATAGGTTTATCCTGATTACTTACCAAACTGCCTGCGGATCAGGTTCAGCGCCGAGCCGGCCTTAAACCATTCGATCTGCTGCAGGTTGTAGGTGTGGTTCACAGGGAAGCTGTCGGTAGTACCGTCCTTGTGGGTCAGTACCACGGTGAGCTGCTTGCCGGGAGCAAACTCGGTCAGGCCCAGGATGTCGATGGTATCGTCTTCCTGTACTTTCTCGTAGTCTTCCTTGTTGGCAAAGGTCAAGCCCAGCATACCCTGCTTTTTCAGGTTGGTTTCGTGGATCCGGGCAAAGCTTTTTACTAGGATGGCACGTACCCCGAGGTGGCGGGGTTCCATGGCAGCGTGTTCGCGGCTGGAGCCTTCACCATAGTTCTCATCACCTACCACTACCGAACCAAGGCCAGCTGCCTTGTAAGCACGCTGGGTGCCAGGCACGGTACCGTATTCGCCGGTCAGGCTATTCTTCACGCTGTCGGTCTGGCCATTGAAATAGTTAACGGCACCGATGAGCATGTTGTTGGAAATATTATCCAGGTGACCACGGAACTTCAGCCAGGGACCAGCCATGGAGATGTGGTCGGTAGTGCACTTGCCTTTAGCCTTGATCAGCAGCTTCAGCCCTTTCAGGTCGGTACCTTCCCAGGCGGGGAAAGGCGACAACAGCTGGAGGCGGGTGCTTTCGGGGCTTACCGCCACTTCCACACCTTCACCGCTTTCGGCAGGCGCCTGGTAACCGGGATCCTCAACAGAGAAGCCCTGGGGCGGCAGTTCAAAACCACTGGGTTCGTCCAGCATTACCTCTTCACCTGCTTCGTTCACCAGTTTATCGGTAAGGGGGTTGAACGACAGGCGGCCGGCAATGGCGTAAGCGGTAACGATTTCAGGCGAAGCCACGAAAGCGTGGGTAGAAGCCAGACCGTCGTTGCGCTTGGCAAAGTTGCGGTTGAAAGAAGTAACGATGGTGTTCTTGCGGCTGGGGTCGTCGATATGACGGGCCCACTGGCCGATGCAGGGACCGCAGGCGTTGGCCATTACCACGCCACCAATCTGGTCGAAGGTACCCAGGTAACCATCTTTTTCAATGGTATAGCGTACCACTTCCGAACCGGGGGTAATGGTGAACTCGCTGGCGGTTTTCAGGCCTTTGGCTTTTGCCTGAGCGGCAATGGAAGCCGAGCGGCTGATGTCTTCGTAAGAAGAGTTGGTGCAGGAACCGATCAGGGCAACCTCTACCGCATCGGGCCAGCCATTTTCGGCAACGGCAGCAGCCATCTGCGAAATGGGGGTAGCCAGGTCAGGCGTGAAAGGTCCGTTTACATAAGGCTCCAGTTCGTCGAGGTTGATCTCGATCAGCTGGTCGTAGTATTTGGCAGCATCAGCATAAACCTCAGCGTCGGGACGCAGGTGTTCGCGTACTTCGTCGGCAGCAGCAGCTACTTCAGCACGGCCGGTAACTTTCAGGTAGTCGGCCATTTTTTGGTCGTAGGCAAACAGCGAGCAGGTAGCACCAATTTCAGCACCCATGTTACAAATGGTTGCTTTACCGGTACAGCTCAGGCTGTCGGCGCCCTCGCCAAAATATTCAACAATGGCACCGGTACCACCTTTTACGGTGAGGATACCAGCCACTTTCAGGATTACGTCTTTTGCAGAGGTCCAGCCGCTCATTTTGCCGGTCAGTTTTACACCAATCAGCTTGGGCATTTTAAGCTCCCAGGGCAGTCCGGCCATTACGTCCACCGCATCGGCACCACCTACACCAATGGCAATCATACCGAGGCCGCCGGCGTTGGGGGTGTGCGAATCGGTACCGATCATCATACCGCCGGGGAAAGCATAGTTTTCAAGTACCACCTGGTGGATGATACCAGCGCCGGGTTTCCAGAATCCGATACCGTATTTATTGGAAATAGAAGACAGGAAGTCGTACACCTCGCGGTTGGTGTCGATGGCAGCCTGCAGGTCGGTGGTAGCACCCACCTTGGCCTGGATCAGGTGATCGCAGTGTACGGTAGAAGGTACCGCCACGCGGTCGCGGCCGCAGGTATCAAACTGCAACAGGGCCATCTGTGCGGTGGCATCCTGCATGGCTACGCGATCCGGAGCAAAGTCTACATAGTCTTTACCCCGCTCAAAAGCCTGGGTAGCGGGTTTATAGGCGTGTGCGTACAGAATTTTTTCTGCCAGTGTCAGCGGCCTGTTCAGCAGCTGGCGGGCGGCGTGCACCTTCGACGGCAGGTCGGAGTAGACTTTCTTGATCAGATCCAGGTCAAAAAGCATGACGGTCCTTGTTTATGCGTTAGAAAATAGACAGGCATTGAGTTTGCAGCGAAATGCCCGGGTAGTTTTAAAGTGGGGCAAATGTAACAAAAAGCAGGCATTGTTTTCCGACCCATTAGCGCTGTTGTAAACATCAAAAAAAAACTAAATTAGCATTATGAACCGGCTCAAAACCTTTATCGAATGGCAGGCCTTTGGCGTGTGTGCTGCTGTTGGCGAAAAGATGGGTATAGCCACCAGCCGTATCCGGATGTGGTTCATGTACATTTCCTTTCTCACCCTTGGCTCACCCATCATTGTATATATGGTGCTGGCCTTCTGGATGAACATCAAGCGGTATATGCTGGCAGCGCGCAGGAATCCCTTGCGCTACTTATAAACCCACCCAATGACCACCTTTACCTATAAGCTAAGCTCTTACCACAATTTTCTGGAGGGCTTTGCCCGCTTTTTGGGCATCGCTACCACCAACCACGAGCTAAGGCTGCCCGACAGCCTGGGCGAAGGCTTTATGAAAGCCTACTCCTTCAATGGAATTGACGCCCTGGTGTACAACATGACCCTGTACAAGGACCTGTTGCTGAAAAGGGAAAAGGATGGTTCCGAATTTTACACCCTCAACTACGATGAGATTTCCAGCCTCACAGGGGTGCGCCTTTCCATCAACGATGAAACCTTCAGTACCGAAGAACACCGCAACAGCTATCTCTACCTTACCTCTTCGCTATTTGAAATGGACAGCCTGCTGCAAAAAGAAGTACCGGTAAAAGGCATCCGTATCTTCTTGCCTGTAGCCTGGTTGAAGCAATACCTGCAGATATCGGAAAAAGAAGATGTACTGGAACAATACATCCGGCTGAAAACAAATGGCATCTGGCAGAAAATGATTGACCTGGAAACCCGCACCATTGTGCTGGACCTGCTCTCCGATCAATCGCTGACGCTGCTGGCTTTCCAGAACAGGGTGTTGCGGATGGTGGAAATATTCTTTGACTGGCTGTACAAGGAAATGCAACTGCATCCCGGCGCCAAGCCCCTCAGCCGCACCGATATCCTTGCGGCCCGCAAGATAGAATCCCTCCTTACCACCGATGTGACGGTGCTCCCCCCCACCATCCGCGAAATGAGCCGGCAGTTTGCCATGAGCGAAAGCAAGCTCAAAAAAGTGTTCAAAACCGTATTTGGCCTGCCCCCTTATGAGTACTATCAAAAGAACAGGATGCAAAAAGCACGGCAACTGCTGATCTCCGGCAACTACTCCATCAAGGATGTGGGGTATACCCTTGGCTATTCCAATTTGAGCAATTTCACGCTGGCATTTAAAAAAGAGTTTGGCAAACTGCCCAGTGAGGTGCTGAAAGAAGGGAAGTAAAATACAGCCCCCTGTCTCCCTGAAGGGGGAACTTAGGCCGGCGAGGCCGATAGTTTTGCCAAACGCAATTAAGCTTACAGTATTGATGGGAACACGGATGAAAGAGATTGGAACAGATTTCCGTATTCATCCGTCCCATCCGTGTTCCCATTATGTCCAAAGTAAATAATGAACCTCCCAAACAACAAAGCCACTCCGCACAGAGTGGCTTTGTTGTTTAAAAGGATGTTTGACCTAAGCTCGCCTTTCAGGGGGACAGGGGGTATAATTTTTAAAGAAGCTTCTTTAATTGATCGATTACCTGGTCAATCTCCTCCTTCGTGTTGAACTTCGAAAAAGAAAAACGCACGGTCACCTTTTCATCGCCGGGATGAAGCGCAGCAATCACATGCGAACCCACGCTGGCGCCGCTGCTGCAGGCGCTGCCACCCGATACGCAGATATTGTTGATGTCCATGTTGAATAACAGGAACTCCGCCTTTTCCGTTTTCGGGAAAGAAGCGCTTAGCACGGTATACAGGCCATTGGCGGTACAGTTGAACGATACACCGGGAACATGGGCTTGCAGTTGCTCCATCATGTATTGCTTCAGCTCCCGAATGTATTGGCTGTCCTTTTCATAATGGGCCATGGCCAACTCCAGTGCCTTGGCAAAGCCAACGATCCCATACACGTTCTCGGTGCCGGCCCGCATGTTGCGTTCCTGGCCACCGCCAAAGATGAAGGGTTTGATGCGTACCCGGTCGCTTACATACAGGATACCCACACCTTTAGGCCCGTGAAACTTGTGGCCGGCACCCGAGATAAAATGTACAAATAGCTTATCGAGGTTGATGGGATAGTGCCCAACAGTCTGCACACAATCGGAATGGAAATAAGCGCCATACTGCTCGCACAACTTGCCTACTTCCTCAATGGGCAGCAACACGCCTACTTCATTATTGGCATGCATCAGCGATACCAGCGTTGGTACGGCTGCTTCTTTTTGCTTTGCCAGTTGTGCCTCCAGGTCGGCCAGGTTTACGCTGCCATCTCCATTCAGTTGCACGAAACTTAAGGAAACAGATCCGCCCTGTGCAAAGTGCTCCACCGTATGCAACACCGCATGGTGCTCGATAGCCGAGGTAATGATATGCCGCACACCCAGGTCGCGGATGGAAGCAGCAATAGCGGTATTGTTGCTTTCCGTGCCACCACTGGTAAAAAAGATCTCACCGGGATGGGCACCCAGCATTTTGGCTACCGCCTTGCGGGCATTTTCAATGGCCAGCCTTGTTTCGCGGCCATAAGAGTAGATGGAAGAAGGATTGCCAAAATGATTTTGCAGGTAGGGCATCATAGCCTCCAGCACCTGCGGGTCGAGGGGGGTGGTGGCGGCGTTGTCGAGGTATATACGGTTCATGGGGAAGAGCTACAAGCTGTTAGCTGCAGGCTGCAAGCCGTAAACCTTTGCATTAAAAGTTCACGGCTTGCAGCAACATTCGTTATGATTAAGAAAAGCTAGTAGCCAGCAGCTAACAGCTAGTAGCCTGAAGCCATCAGATGGCCTCCCTGATATCCTGCATCAGCCTGTTGGCAATATTATTCGCCGTGGTCTCAAATGAGCTTTCGGCATAGATGCGGATAATGGGTTCGGTATTGGAAGTACGCAGGTGCACCCAATCGGTATCGAACTCGATCTTCAGACCGTCTTCGGTGTTGATGGGATTATTCTTGTACTTTGTTTGAATCTTATCAAAGATCAGCTGCACGTTCAGGCCGTTCTCCAGCTCGATCTTGTTTTTGGAAATAAAATAATCGGGGTAGTTGCGGCGGAAAGACTTGAGGCCTTTTTTAAAATTGGCAAAATGCGACAGGAAGAGCGCAATGCCAATCAGGGCATCGCGGCCATAATGGAAATCGGGAACGATGATGCCACCGTTGCCTTCGCCGCCAATCACGGCGTTCACTTCTTTCATTTTCTTTACCACGTTCACCTCTCCCACTGCCGAAGGGAAGTACTCGCCACCATTCTTAATGGTAATTTCCTTAAGCGCCTTGGTGCTGCTCATATTGCTCACGGTATTGCCTACCCTATTTTGCAGGATATAATCGGCAACCGCCACCAGGGTGTACTCCTCGCCAAACATGCTGCCGTCCTCGCATACAAAACAAAGGCGGTCAACATCGGGGTCAACGGCAATACCGAAGTCGGCATTTTGCTTCACCACCTCGGTGCTCAGTGCCGAAAGGTGCTGCGGCAGGGGCTCGGGGTTGTGTACAAAACGGCCTGAGTTGTCGCCATGCAGCACAATCACGTTTTCAATACCCAGCGCATGGAGCAGTTGGGGCACGATGAGTGCTCCGGTGGAGTTGATGCAATCCACCACCACTTTGTAGTTCTTTGCAGCAATAGCCTCCCGGTTGGTGAGGGGGTATTGCAATACCAGGTCGATGTGCTTTTGCAGGTAAGTATCGTCGGTAGTAACCTTACCCAGTTTTTCAACCGAAGCAAAAACGATTTCCCCGCTGTCTGCACGACGCAGCAGTTCGGTGCCTACTTCGGCGGAAATAAATTCGCCTTCGCTGTTCAGCAGCTTCAGCGCATTCCATTCCTTGGGGTTGTGGCTGGCAGTGAGGATGATGCCGCCGTTGGCGCCTTCGGCCTTGGTGGCAATTTCCACCGTGGGGGTTGTGCTGTAACCCAGGTTCAGCACTTCTATGCCCAGGCCAATGAGGGTATTGATCACCAGGCCGCTCACCATGTCGCCACTGATACGGCCGTCGCGGCCAATCACCACCTTTACCGGTTGGCTTTTGTCGGGATTGGTTTCCACCAGGATGCTGCCAAAGGCGGCGGTGAATTTTACCACATCGATGGGAGAAAGGGTGTCGCCGGGCTTGCCGCCAATCGTTCCTCTGATACCGGAAATGCTCTTAATCAGTGCCACGTAGAAATGAAATTTTTGGGTGGCAAAAATACGTTTTTACCCCCGTACCCGGCCAGTTAAAAAAGGGGCACTTGTCCACAGCAGCCCATACTTTTGCAAAAACCCGAGATAAATGGCTGCAAACGAGTGGTATAAACAATGGTTTAATTCGCCCTTTTATCACCAGCTGTATTTCGGCCGCGATGCAGGGGAAGCAAGCCGTTTGGTAACCAATCTGTTGCAGCACCTGCAGCCCGCCGCCGGCAGCCTGATGCTGGACGTGGCCTGCGGCAAGGGCCGCCACAGCCGCCTGCTGGCCGAAGCAGGTTTTGATGTAACCGGAATTGATATTGCCCCCGACAGTATTGCCGAAGCCTCCCGGCAGGAAAAGGATAACCTGCACTTTTATGTGCACGACATGCGCCTGCCTTTTTGGATCAACTATTTCGACTACGCCTTCAACTTCTTTACTTCTTTCGGCTATTTTCCTACCCGTCGCGAACACGATGATGCCATGCGTACCATTGCGGCTTCGCTAAAAAAGGGCGGCACCGTGGTGTTCGATTACCTCAACGCACACTATGTAGAGGATCACCTGGTGCACAACGAGGAAAAGACCATTGGAGATGTGGTGTACGATATCCACCGCTGGCACGATGAAGAACATTTCTTTAAAAAGATCACCGTTAACGCCCCTTCCCTTTCCGGGCCGCTGGCGTACACTGAAAAAGTAGCCAAGTTTTCCCTTGGCGATTTTACCGATATGCTTTCTTTCCAGGGCTTACAGGTAACCGAAGTATTTGGTGATTATGACCTAAATGGATACGATGTGCGCAAAACCCCGAGGATGATTGTTTTGGCACAAAAGCAATGACAACACCGGAATGCTATGCTCCTATCTTAATTATAAGTTGCTACTGAGAAAGGACTGCGCGGAACAGCCACAAACCCTATCCAAAAACGGATTGACTAAGGTCGAAAAACAGCCGGGCCGTATCCAGCGACTGCTGGTAGGTAATGGGTTTGATGACGAAAGAATGTGCTCCTTTGGCCAGGCACTCATCCCTTTCTTTTGGATTCAAGGAGGTGGAATAAATCACCACGGTAATCCCTTCCCAACCGGGGGTAGATTTTATCATCTCAAGGGTTTGCCTGCCATTCAGCTTAGGCATATTGAGGTCGAGGACAATTAAGCGGGGAAGCTTTTGCTGCTCTTCGCAGTTTTTCAGGTACCTGATGGCGTCTTCACCATTTTCCGCAAAACCAATACGGTTGCCGAGGTTCAGCTGTTCAAAGGTATCCTGCAGCAGGGATCGGTCTTCAAGGTCGTCATCCACCATCAGTATGGCACGGTCATCAACTTGCATGTTCTTCGATTTCGGTAGGCAATGAAATAATAAAGGTGGCGCCTGCACCCGGGGTGCTCCGGGCGGTAATAGTGCCACCATGCAGCAATACAATCTTTTTACAAATAGCTAATCCCAGCCCGGTGCCCTTATACCTGTTGGATGAGTGCAGCCGCTGGAAAAGGGCAAACATCTGGGTCAAATATTTTTCATCAAAGCCAATGCCGTTATCCTGCACCCGCAGTTCTATACGGCCCTGGCTTTGCTGGCCCTCAATATGAATGTAGGGCGCTTCATCGTCTTTGGCATACTTGAGGGCATTACCCACAAGATTTTCGAACATCTGAATCAACATACCCTCATCACCCCTCACCATAGGTAGGG
Organism: Cnuella takakiae; assembly: GCF_001953305.1. GTDB lineage: Bacteria > Bacteroidota > Bacteroidia > Chitinophagales > Chitinophagaceae > Flavisolibacter > Flavisolibacter takakiae. Next base: position 2,096,179 of record NZ_MTFE01000010.1, on the reverse strand, counting down.
ACCCGATTTCCAGAACGGCGCCTTTTTCCTGGATGGTCACCTCCAGGCTTTGCTGCACAAAATGCAGCACCCCTTCCAGGTTCACGGGTTTGAAATCGATGCGTTTACCTTCCACCTGCGAAAAGGAAAGCAGGTCGTGGATCAGCGAACGCATCCGCTGGGCTGCCGACTGCATGCTGTGGAGGTGCCCCCTACCTTTTTGGTCAATCACCTCCGAGTAGCGGCTGAGCAGATAATCGCTGAAAAAGCTGATTTTTCGGGTAGGCTCCTGCAGGTCGTGGGAAGCCACATAAGCAAACTGCTGGAGTTCCTGGTTGCTCCGGTTCAGTTCGGCAATATTTTCTTCGAGGGCAACTTGGTGCTCGCGCAGCTGCTGTTGCACCGCCTTTAGTTCCCGGTTGTCTTTGAGGGTTTCTTCTACCAGCTTTTGGGCATTGATATCGACGATATAGCCGATCCAGTTCAACAGCTTGCCGCCTTCATCGTACAGCGGCGACACGGAAGCCAGGTGCCAGTAATAATCTTCCTCGCCCTTGTGCCGCAGCCGGCACTGGGTACGAATGGTGGAAGCCCCCATGGACAGCTTATGCGACAGGATCACGGAGAAAGCATCGTAATCATCGGGATGGATTACCTCGCGCCATTTTGACTCGTTGAGCTGCGTCGCGGAGAATCCCGTAAAACGCTTCAGCCATTCGTTGGCATAAATCAGTTCGCCTTTATCGTTGAGGGAAAAAATAATGATGGGAAGCGCATTGGTAAGCGTCCGGTACTGGCTTTCGCTTTCCTGGAGCTTTTGCGCCAGTTTCTGCAACTGGTCATTCTTTTGTTTTATTTCCTCGTAAGGCGAAACTGCCTGCTCGTTGCGGAAAATAGAACGCCAGTCGTCCAGTTGGTTGATGCTTAATTTACTGCCATTGGGTATATAGTAAAACAACTCGATGGAAGACTCCGTGCCTGAAGTAGAGATATTGTACTTGTTCACCAGCCGCTTGGCATATTCAAGGCCTTCGTTGGGGTGGTGCGACAAATCCTTTTCATCAATTACGCGGGCAATCAGGTATTTATCCTTCTGCCCGCCGGTAACACCCAACACCAGGCAGCCGTTCTTACCATGTTCGATGGTACTGCGCGACACTTCGGACACCGCAGTGGCAAAGGTGGTTTGTGCCGAAAGGGTAAGGCCCGCCAGTTCAGCAAGCTTCATCGAGCGCTTGTGGGCCAGTATCAGGTCCATTTCGTTTTGCAAGGTCACCCTTGCCAACTCCTGGGATTTCATAGTGTTATTTTACAACTCACAATTGACATATCATCCGTGTTGCGGGCAAAATCCTTGAGCAGGGCTGTGTTCAGCACGCCAAGATCGTACCGCAAAATGCCTGGAAAACGCGCAAGGTCCCACTTGGAACGCAGGCCGTCGCTGCACATCAGCAGCAGTTGTCCGGGCTCGTAGGGAATCTCCTGGTCCTTCATGGTGTTGGGAATATTGAGCCCGATGATGCCATTATAAGGGCTGTGCACCCTTTGTTGACTCATACTGTAAAAACGGCTCATGATATTGCCCACACCGGCAATTTTCCAGGTGCGCTCTTTCAAATTCAAAAAAGCAAGGGTTCCCACCAGCCCCCTGGTGCGTTTAACCGAACTATTGATGTACCGGATATTTTCCACGGGGCTTTCCTCTGCGCAAAGCTTAAATGCATCGATAGCCGTTCGCGCAGCAAGGGCGGCCTCTTTTCCATGCCCAAGGCCATCGCCCAGGAAAAGCTTTATCTGATCTTTGGATTGCTTAAAATAAAACCCGTCGCCGCATTCTGTTTCGCCCGGTTTGGGCAGCAGCAGGGATTGCACCTCTACCCTTTCCAATTGGGTATCTGCCAGCGCCGGCTTATTGAAAATCCGGCTGAGGAGGATGGTGCCCCAGCCCTTCTGGGAAAACACCTGGCATTTGTCCGACAGCCGGCGGATGGCACCCAGCCCCTGCCCCAGAGTATTCTTGGTGGAGGTGCCGTCCTGCATCATCCGCGCTACATCCGACATGCCGGGGCCTTTGTCCATGCAAATTACTTCAACGCCCCTGGCTGTTTTGTTTTCAATAACACGGGCCATCAGCTCACCATCTACTGCATGCTTACCCAGATTGGAAACCATTTCGGCTACTACAATATCCAGCTCGCCCAAGCGGCTTGCCGACAGGCCGGCAACTACACCAAGGGCATGTACCTCCTTTTTCAGGATGGCGTAATAGCTCCGGTCGGAAGCATTGAAGCGCAGGTGCGTAGCATTAACCATTCTTCCACTTTATGATTGTCACAGTCGTTCCCTTGCCCACCGCGCTTTTGATATCAAATTCGCTGACCAGCCTTTTGGTACCCGGAAGCCCCAAACCAAGGCTTTTGCCCGTGGAGAAACCATCCTTCATTGCCTGCTGAATGTCTTTGATGCCCGGCCCCTTGTCGGAAAAGGTCAGCCGGATGCCATTTTCGCGGCCCTTGCTTACCGCTTCGATGAGGGCTTCGCCGCCGCCGCCATATTTCAGCATATTGCGCACCAGTTCGGAAGCTGCCGTAATGAGTTTGGTCTGGTTTACCAGGCTCATCCCGATTTTTACGGCATACTCCTTTACCCGGTTGCGGAAGGGCACCACATCCTGCTCCCGCTGGATGACCATCTTGTCCTTATTCAACACTACTATCATCCTGATCTTCCTCCAAGTCCTCGGAAGAACCAATTTTATGTTGTAACAGTGCCATGCCTTTTTCAACATTAAGGGCCGTGCTGACGCCTTTGAGTTCGAGGCCCAATTCGATCAGGGTAATGGCAACAGCTGGTTGCATGCCCACTACCACCGTTTCGGCATCCATGATCTTGCTCATGCTGCCGATATTGCCGATGATGCGGCCCATAAAAGAATCAACAATTGACAGGGCTGAGATATCTATCAATACGCCTCTAGCCCCGGTTTTGCTTACCATTTGCACGAGGTCACTTTCCAGGTTCAGGGCCAGGCGGTCGTAAAGATCCACCTGGATGGTTACCAATAAAAAGTTGCCCATCCGGAGGATCGGTATCCTATCCATAATTAGGGTGCTGTTTTATTTTTGGGATTTTCGTACCTCCAGGTTGATCATAGCAAAGGCATACTTCAACGCACTCGCCAGCGAAGCCTTGGTAACAATGTTGGAAAGATCAATGCCCAGGTGCACTACCGTTTGGGCAATTTCGGGACGGATGCCGCTGATAATGCATTCGGCACCCATCAGGCGGGTGGCACTAACGGTTTTAATCAGGTGTTGTGCCACCAGCGAATCAACAGCAGGAACACCCGAAATATCAAGGATGGCAATGCTGCTACCGGTGTCTACTATTTGCTGCAACAGGTTTTCCATTACTACCTGTGTGCGGGCACTGTCCAAAGTACCGATAATGGGCAAAGCAACGATGCCATCCCAAACGCGGATAACAGGGGTAGAGATTTCCGATATTTCGTCTGTCTGGCGCAGGATCACTTCCTCCCTTCCCTTGATAAAAGTTTCAAAAGTGGTGATGCCAAAGCTGTCCACCAGTTTGCTTATCCGCAGGGTAAAGTCATATAAAGTTTGGGGGTCGTTCTTGATCTCGTCCTGCAGTACTTTCAGCAGGGCGTCTTTCAAACCAAATATATAAATGCCCGTATCACGGGGCGAAAAACCCTGGCGGGCCCGGGATATTGAAATACCGGCCAGTATTTCCGTTACATCGTCAAATTCGGCAGATAACCCGTGTTCAAGGTTTTGGTTGTTAACCGTTTTTACGACGGCATCCAGGAGTTCTTCCGATTGTGCCCGGAGGTCGTCATTGCCCAAAAGGTCATCGCGCAGACTATCATTGGCCAACTGATTATTCATCCAATGCTCCAGGATTTGCTTCCTTTTCTTCTGCAGAAGCTTTGAAATTTCAACTTTCATGTGTGAGGGAGGGGTGCTAGGGGGTTGTTAGGATGCGTGTCATTGAGACGCAGCAAATATATACCTTAAACTCAAGGCATAATACCTATACCGGTGTAAGAATATCCACCTATCATCCTGTCCAATAATCTTTCCTGCCTCATTGTAACAAGTGCGACCAGCCAGCCAGATACAACAATGCCTGGTACTCCATACGAAGCAACAGGCATTAGCATTAGCATTATAAATTATATAACTTTTAAAACGAAAAGCAAGCACCTGCTCAATCAAAAAGCAACCCTATTTCTTATTGTGCAACAACATCCATTTTGCCGTTTCATAATAAGCCGTTGCCACGGGCGACAAGGTTCTTTTTATGGAATCCACCTCCCGAATATCCAAACGGCCATGAATACTATGCACTTCCTCTTTGGGAAAATTCAGGTTTTTGGTAAAATAGAAGTCATTGGTCAGCAGTCCTATTTGCCCTTCATCGTGGTAGATGATAAAGGCATAATCGTTCTTTTTGTTTTTGTGCAACACATCGCGGCCCAAAGTAGTATTGGTGTAAGGCGTACCGGTAAGGCCCGCAATGGTGGGCAGCACGTCTACCTGCGATACCACCTCGCTACGGGTTTGTGGCTTGAGCCAACTGGGGGCAAGGAACAGCAGGGGCACGTGTTCGTCGGTCAGGCGCTCACTGGTCCACACTTCGGGATAGAGGTTGCGGGCATTACCCGACACGCCATGGTCGCCAACAAATACAAATAGGGTATTATCGTAATAAGCTTCCTTTCGGGCGGCTTCCATGAACTTGCGGAAACAATAATCCGAATACCGGAATGCATTGAACTCACCTTCCGATTCGAAACCATAGCGTTTCAGGGTATCTGGATGCACCTTGATTGCCGGAAAGGCCAGGGTATCGGCCGCCGGAATGGCAAAGGGCCGGTGGTTGCCTGCCGTTTGGATAATGGCAAAAAACGGTTCCGCGTTTTGCTTCAGCACTTCGTTGGCCTCCAGGAACAGGTCCTTATCTGAAATACCCCAAACATTTACCGGCTTTGCACTGAACTTTCCTTCGGTGTACAGTTCAACACCTTTGATATTGCGTACCAGCCCCTCGAAATTGTTGAAAGAAGGGCTGCCACCCAGGAAATACATTTTCCGGTACCCCGAAAAATCATTGACGATGGTATGCTGGTCCAGCGCCTCGGGGTTGCGGGTGCTGAACTTGGAGAGCTGTACGTCGGGAATACCGGTAAGGGTGGCAAACAAGCCGCGGGCGGTGGAAAAATGCGGGGTAAAGCAGTTTTGAAAAAACACGCCCTGCTTCCTTAAGGAGTCAAAAAACGGCGTGGTGTTCAGCGGGTTGCTGCTCATGGAGCTTTTGTACATGCTGAACGACTCGCACAGCACCAGCACCACGTTGGGTCTTTTGGTGCCCAGAGGGTTGTGGCCGGCCGCATTGCGCTGGTAATTGACCGCATCCTTGTCCAGCCCCATCCAATCTTTAACCAGCGGAAAGGCCTTGCGGGCTTCGGCTTCGTTGTATTGCGGTTTGCGGAATTTGAGGGTAGTAAAAAAGTTTTGCAATGGGTTGAGGGCAAGGTAAGAGCGAAAGCTATCCTGGAGCACAAAAGCCTGCTTCCAGGTAAGGGGTTGGAGGCCCGCATTGCCATAAACAGCAAAACCCAAAGCCGCCAGGGTGGCAAAAAAGGGCGCCCGCCGATAAGGAATTTTAAGGCCATCGGTGCGGCTGATGACATAAATATGGGTGCGTTGAAACATCCAGCGGAGCAGGAGCACCGCCACTACTAGTGCGCCTACCAGCCACACCATGGGATAGCTTTCCCAAAGCATTTCGGCCGAAATGCCGGGGTCTTCGGCAAAGTTGAGCGCCGAGGCATTGAGGCGGGTTTTGTTGTAGGAAAAACAGCCGAAGTCGGCGGCAAAGAAAAAGATCACGGTAAAAGTGGCCATGGCCAGGTAGGCCGTCCATGCCCGGGTATTGCGTACCGAGTGAAAAGGCGAATAGCGGGGCCAAAGGCTGCCCGCCACAATGGGCAGCAGCAGGATGCTGATCCAGCGCAGGTCGTAGCGCAGCCCCAGCCAAAGTGCCGGCAGCAGCCCATCCCAGCCCTGCTCTTCGGGGCCAAAGGCAAAAAGCGTCACCAGCCGGAACAAGGTAAACATCAGCACATAGATGCCCAACAGATTGGCCACCCACTGGAGGGTCTTTGGAACTTTAAGTCGGAGGAGCATGGGTAGTCAGGAAAGTTAGAAGTCCAAAAAGTCCGGAAAGACGGCAGTAAGGGTAGAAACCTCCTTCAAAGGACTGGTCTTTACTGACTTTTCTGTCTTTCCGGACTTCCGGCTCATTTCCGCGCAAAGAAACACCAATTACAGCTCAGCATACCACAATATCGATGAGTGGTTCCTATTGGCTTACATTTGCCGCATGCCCCAAGCCGAATGGTACCTGAGTATATGGCAACAAATTGATGCGCTGGACAAGCGCCTGTTCCTGCAATTGAATAGCGGCTGGACCAATGCTTTTTTCGACAGCATACTCCCTTATTTCCGCGATCCATCCTTTTGGGCGCCCTTGTACCTGCTCATGATCAGCTTTATGCTGCTCAATTTTGGCAAAAAGGGATTTCTGTGGAGCATCACCCTGCTGTGCACCCTGGCCATCACCGACCTGGTTGGCCACCGGGTGTTTAAGGAAGGTTTTGAACGGCTCCGCCCCTGCTCCGACCCCGATTTTTTTCGCTACGTACGGCTATTGGTTAAACAATGCTCCGGCGGGTACAGCTTTACCTCCAATCATGCCGCCAACCATTTCGGCATCGCCACTTTTGTTTCCGTTACCATGTACCCTACTTTCAAGAAGTGGATCTACCTGTTTTACGCCTGGGCCTTTTTTGTAGGCTATGCCCAGATTTACGTAGGTGTCCACTACCCGCTTGATGTGCTCGGCGGCGGCCTGCTGGGTATCATGGCAGGGTTGTTGACTGCAACCATTTTTACAAGCAAGGCGGGAACGATTAACTTAGCGGCATAAGCAGCCATTGGCTGTTAGCTATTGGCGGTTAGCTTTTTTGACCAAGCCAATAGCTAAAAGCTAGTAGCTACCAGCTTTTTCTTTACCAATTAACCCCTAAATGGAAATTTTCATACTGCTGGGCCTCTTTATTCTCAACGGGCTTTTTTCCATGTCGGAAATAGCACTGGTTTCAGCCCGTAAAGCAAGATTGGAGGCCCAGGCCAATAAAGGCAACAAAGCCGCAAAGGATGCTTTGGATCTTGCCAATAACCCCGACACCTTCTTATCCACCGTTCAAATAGGCATCACCCTCATCGGCATCTTCACCGGTATCTATTCGGGTGAAAAGCTCACCGACGATTTTACCGCTTTCCTGGGCCGGTTCCCGGTACTGGCGCCTTATAGCAAGGGGCTGGCCACCACCCTGATTGTTATTGTGGTTACCTATTTCTCCCTCATCCTGGGTGAGCTGGTACCCAAGCGGCTGGGCATGTCGCGGCCCGAAGCCATTGCCAAGCGCATGGCCAAACCCATGCGGGTACTCAGCATCATCACTTACCCTTTCATCTGGTTGCTGAGCAAGTCGAGCACCATCTTTGTGCGGCTGTTCCGCATCAAGGCATCCGACAACCAGGTGACCGAAGAGGAGATCAAGGCCATCATCTCGGAAGGTACCGAACACGGCGCCATCGAGGAGGCCGAGCAAGAGATCATCGAACGGGTATTTCACCTCGGCGACCGCAACATCACTTCGCTGATGACCCACCGCAGCGATATCATCTGGTTCGACATGGAAGATACCGAGGCCCGCATCCGCGAAAAGATCATTGCCGATACGCACTCCATTTACCCTATTTGCGATAGCGAGATCGATAACATCAAGGGAATGGTTTCCATCAAGGACTTGTACGTGGCCAACGACTTCACCAAGTTCAAGGAACTGATGAAGCCCGCACTGTTTGTACCCGAGAACAACACCGCCTACCAGGTAATGGAAAAGTTCAAGGAATCGAAACAGCACTCCTGTTTTATTGTAGACGAGTATGGCTCGGTGCAGGGCATGATCACGTTGAACGATATCCTGGAAGCCATTGTTGGCGACCTGCCCGAAACCGATATTGAAGATTACGACATCGTGGAACGCGAAGACGGATCTTTCCTGGTAGACGCACAAATCCCTTTTTACAACTTCCTCAACCGCTTTGATAAAACGGAGTGGCTTTCGGAAGAAGACCAGGAATACGATACCCTTGCCGGCTGTATCCTGCATGAACTGGAGCGCATTCCGCAAACCGGCGACAAGTTGGAGTGGCGCGACTTTATTTTCGAGATCATGGATATGGACGGCCACCGCATCGATAAGGTGCTGGTAACGCCCAGCCAGGAGATGCTGGAGGAGATGAGTGAAGAGTGATGAATAATGAGTAATCAGTGATGAATGATGAGTAATTAAAAATCATACACTGTTTATAAGGCCACAAAGCTGTTTGAACGTACGAACAATTAGGTTGCCTAATGACTGGATCTGTTCAAGGGTGCAGTATTGCAGTTCGTATGCTATACCAATAGCAGTATCAACCTCGATTAACGAGCCCCGGGCAACTTCATAATACCGTTTGCGTTCAGCAGCCGACCTTCGGGAACATCCTTCCGCAAGATTGAGCTGTACCGATACCACAGCTCGCCTTAACTGTTGCACCAAAGCAAACCTCTCTTCTGGTGGAAAAACACGCGAAACTCTATACACTTCTAAAACAAGGCTTTTTGAAACAGCAAAGACTTCCGTTTTGGTATGCGCAAGCTTGAGGAACATAATACCTTAAGATAATTCCTGATTCCACTTTTTGCAATACCACCAACGCCTTACCTTTCAGCCACTCATTACTCATCACTCATTACTCCTCACTCATGATTGCGTTTTCTGCCCTCATCGACAAGTTTGGCCAAATGGGTGAGAAAACCGGCTGGACCTATGTACTGGTGCCGCAGGAAATTGCGCAGCAAATAAAGCCGGATACCAGGAAAAGCTTTCGCGTAAAAGGCAAGCTGAATAGTGTGACCATAAACAGTGTGGCACTGATGCCGATGGGTGGCGGTGATTTTATTTTGGTGCTCAATGCAAACATGCGCAAACAGCTGAAACAACCGGTAGGCAGTACCATTTCTTTGCAACTTGAAGAAGACACCAGGCCCCTTACTTTGCCTGAAGATTTACTGGAATGCCTGGAAGACGAGCCGCTTGCCAAAGCCAATTTCTTTGCCCTGCCACCTTCCCACCGCCAATACTATGGCCGCTGGATTGAAGAAACCAAAACAGAAACCACCCGCACCAAACGTATTGCCCAAACCATTACGGCACTGGCAAAGAACCAGGACTATGGCGCGATGATCAGGGAAAACAAGAAGCAGGCTTGATGATGTTTTTCACGCAAAGGCGCTATGGAGCAAAGACGCAAAGTTTATTGCTTGCAATGGCGCAAGGAGTTTTGCTCGCAAAGGCGCAAAGTTTTTTGTCGTACCACCACAATCCTTGTAGGGAACCTATTGTACCATCCGTGCTTAAAGAATTACAAATCCATTTCTCTTTAACCCTTTGCGCCTCCGCGGCTTTGCATGCCCCGTTGCACCGTGGCCCCGCTGCGTCGTTCCGTTAAATTTCCTTTGCCCTTTGCTCCTTAGCGCCTTTGCGAGCAAAAATCTTTTGCGTGCAATAAACCTTTGTAGCTGGTACAAATTATGCACTGCTTTCTTGCTCCTCCCGCCAACCGGGATGATAAAAGAAGAAGGAATACCTATATGAAGCTTGCATTCCACGGTGCTGCCCAAACTGTTACGGGCTCCAAGCACCTCCTGACCCTTGAAAATGGCAAAAAGATCTTACTCGATTGTGGCATGTTTCAAGGCATGGGTAAACAAACCGACGACCTGAACGAACGTTTTGGTTTCCGCCCCGACACCATTGATTGCGTTATACTTTCCCATGCACATATTGACCATACCGGTTTATTACCCAAACTGATCAAAGAAGGGTTCAATGGCCCCATCTGGTGCACGCCGGCTACTAAGGACCTTACAGAAATACTCCTCCACGACAGCGCCGAGATCCAGCAATACGAAGCCGACTGGATCAACAAAAAACGCAAGGCTCAGGACAGGCCGCTGTACGAACCCCTGTATACCACCGACGATGTGGCCACCACCATTCAATTGATGCAAACGGTAGGTTATAACGAGTGGTTCAGCCCACTGGAAGACGTTGAAGTTTTGTTCACCAATACCGGTCACCTGGTAGGTTCGGCAGCCGTAAACCTGAAAGTAAAAGAAGGCACAAAAGAAACTACCATCTGCTTCAGCGGTGATGTGGGCCGTTATCGTTCGGTGCTGTTGCAACCTCCTGCCGAATTTCCACAGGCAGACTACATCATCCTGGAAAGTACTTATGGTAATTCTTATCACGATATTACGGCAGGCCATGTGGACGATCTGCAACGATGGATCAAAACCACCTGTACCAAGAAGGGCGGCAAGCTGGTGATACCGGCCTTTAGTGTGGGGCGCACCCAGGAGATACTGTATGCCCTCAACCAGCTGAGCCTGGAAAAAAGACTTCCCGAAGTAAAAGTGTATGTAGATAGCCCCCTTTCCATGAAGGCAACTGAAGCCATAAAGCAATACACCGATGACTTCAACGACCGTTTGCAGCAAGTGCTGAAGATTGACGATGACCCTTTTCACTTTGAAGGCCTCAACTACGTGGAAAGTGTGGAAGACAGCCGTAAACTGGTGGACCTTGAAGAACCCTGTGTGATCATCTCTGCCTCAGGCACGGCCGATGCCGGACGGGTACGCCACCACATCGGCGGCTGCCTTGCCGACGAAAAAAACACCGTGCTGATGGCAGGCTATTGCGGCGCCCAATCGCTGGGCGGGCAACTACTAAGCGGCGCCAAAGAAGTAGAGATTTTTGGCGAAGCCGCAGCCGTATCTGTGGAAGTAGGCAAACTGGCTTCCCTCAGCGCGCATGGCGATGCCGACGACCTGGTACGCTTCCTTGGCTGCCAGGATGCAGAAAAGATCAAAACCATCTTCCTGGTTCATGGCGAACATGAAGTGCAAAAAGAATTTGCCGAAAGACTGCACCGGAAAGGGTATGAACACATCACCATTCCGGGGCACCACGAGGAAGTGGAATTATGAGGAATGAGTGAGCAGTGATGAGTGAGCAGTGATGAGTAATGAGTGATGAGAATTATGTGAAGCATTTTAATTCAATAACAAGAGCCACCCGCAGTTATCCTGCTGGCGGTTCTTGTTATGCGCTGTCATGCCAAAACAAGTTCTGCATGACAGACGGTAGCAACTACTATTTCTCTTTCGTACCTAAAAATATTTACTCATCACTGATCACTGATCACTCACCTAATCACCGTCACTGTCCCCTTCTTCACAAAAGGCTCACCGGTATCGCACACCAGTTCCACCACATAAGCATAAGTTCCGGATGGGCATTGCTGTCCGCCACAGCTGCCGTTCCAACCGGCATAGCTATCGTTCAGTTGCAGGTTGCGCCCTTCATACACCAGCTTTCCCCAACGGTCATAGATCACCATTTTGCGTACCCATGCACCCTTTCCGCGAACGGAGAAAGTTTCATTCAAACCATTGCGGTCGGGGGTAAAGGCATTGGGGATAAACACCCGGCTATCCGTGCATTTCAGGTCCACAAACATCGTATCGTAAGCTACGCATCCCCAGGTGCTGGTCACCTTCAGGCTATAGCTTGTTGGCTTTCGTGGTTCAGCAAGGGTTTCAGGGCAGGTGCTGCACTGCACTTCGGTGGCCGGTTGCCACTGGTATATATTAACATCAGGGCTGGTGCGTGCCGACAGGTGCAACTCGGTGCCGGTAAGTACCAGCTGGTTGGGGGCCAGTTGCACCAGGGGCAACTCCTGTATGCGTACAGTAGCATAAGCCGTATCCTTAAAACATTGCATGGAGTCGGTACCGATTACCCGGTAGCGCGACAAACTTTTAGGTGTTGCCAGCACCTGGGCACCTGTTGTTTCACCCAGGGTACCGACAGGACCGCTCCACAGGTAGGTGGCAGCCCCTGAAGCCATGAGTTGTACCGAGGTACCCCGGCAAGTAAAAGTGTCAGCAATAGGCTTGAGCTTAAAGGGCTGCGTAACCCGTACCTGCATGCTGTCGGTTTTTTGGCAGCCAAAGAAAGAAGTAGCCGTCACCTGGTACCAGGCTGTTTGTGCAGGGTACACCACCGGTTTATCAAGCGCAGCACCCAGCAGGATGGGCTCTGCGGAGCGCCACTGGTAGCTGTAGCCACCCGTTGCCTGCAGGGTTGTTGCCAGGCCTTTACACACATGTTCGTCGCCGTTGCGGAAACCGATCACCGGGTTGGGATGTACCCACAGGGTTTGGCGGGCGGTATCCACACAACCATCGTGGGTTACAACCAGTTGTACCGGGTAAAAACCGCTATCCTTTAGGTGCAGCACCGGCGACTGCAGGGCGGTACCGCTGCGGCCATCATGCAGCAGCCATTTCCAGTTTGCCGCAGCATCGGGAATGGACGCAGTAAACCGGATATCATTTTGGGCACATACTTCGGCCCTGCCTGCAATGGCACCTTTCACCGTGCGGCGTACCACCACCGTATCGGTTGCCGTTTGCACACAACCAAAGGGCGAACGTACCGTAACGCTTACCGGGTAGCTGCCCGCACCGGCAAATGTGTAGGCAGGAGCGGAAAGGGTACTGCTGCTATCGGGGAAAAGCCAGTTGTATACCAGGGGCTGCCCCAACCTGTCGGCGGCAATGCTGGTAACACGCTGTTGGAATTGCACCTGGGCAGCATCGCAGATCTGGGCAGGAATGCCACCGATGGCCACCGCTAGGGTATCGATGATAATGGGCTGGGCCAGCTCGGCGGCTACGGAGCAGCCTGTTGAATCACTTAGCACCAGTGCAGGCTGGTAAATACCTGCTTGCTGGTAATAATGCCGGGTGACCGTATCGTGGCTTTTTAAAATGGAGCCGTCACCAAAATCCCAGAAATAATCATTTGCCGATACCACGCTGGCGTTGAACGATACCTGCTGGCGAAGACAGCCGAACTGCTTGTCGGCGAGGATATTTGCCGAAGGCCCCTTAACCGTAATGTACTCGGTGGTGGAGTCTACAACATTGTTGGCACCAAAAGTATAAAGCGTCACTTTATACACGCCCCCCATCCGGTAGGTACGTTCCGGGGTGTTCTGGTTTTCCGAAATGCTGCCATCGCCAAAGCTCCAGAGGGTACGCCGGCTGTTGCGGCTGATGTTCCTGAACTTCACCAGCATGGGCGGACAGGAGTTGTTGTTGATATAGGTAGCCGTAAAAGTGAACTTGGCATTGATATTATCGTGGTGGATGATGCCAAAAGCCGAATCGGCACAGGCGCCTTCAACGGTGCGGGCCACCAGCCGAAGGGTATCCCAGCCAATATTGGGATAACGGTACACCAGGTCGGTAACGGTAGCATGGCGGCGGCCGGCATCGTAGGTCCAGCTATAGCTGACCGCCGCCCCGGGTGCCACTTGCGAAGTATTGGTAAACTGCGCCTCCGTATTGATGGCCACAACCGTATCGGGCAACTGGAAACCGGCTTTGACGCCCAGGGCATTGAGGCCTCCTTCCAGTTGTGCAAAATGGTAACATCCATCGGCATCGATTACTTTCAGGTTCAGCGCATAATTGCCGGGAGCAGGCAGCCGCACCAGGGTATCGCCGCCAAGGCTTTGCTGTGGCAGCCATTCGCCGCCTACCTGCCACTGCCAGTTTACCAGGGCACCCGCAGAAGAATCACGCAGCTGTACCGCATTATTAAAACATACCGGCGTAATGGCGCCAATCCGTGCTGTTGGTCCCGAAAAGCGTACCGCGAAAATGTTGGAACTGTCCACACAACCAGTAATGGCCGATTTGATAAAAGCCCTGATACCCGAGCTGTTGATACGGGCACCGGAAAGCACCACCTTATAACCACTCACCCAGTTGCTGTCCAGCACCCGTATTACGCCAGTGAACGGCGAACCGTCGCCATAGGTAAGCTGGCTGAGGTGGTACTGGCTGCTGCTGGCAATAAAGTTGGTATCCAGCAGGTGCACCCCGCTGATGGTAAGGGTTACCGTATCCTCCAGGCAAACAAAGGGTTTGCTGCCACTCAGCACCGGCGTTTGTTTACCGGGAATGGGTACATAAATGGAGTCTACAGCGGTACAGTTGCCATTTACCGAAGTATGTTTTACGCGGTAAATACCCGGGGTGGCAAAACTGTGGGGTACCAGGTTCAGGGCCACCGGAACCGCCGTTTGGGTGGTACTGTCGCCAAAATCCCAGGTACCCGATACTACGCTCCGGGTATTCAGTTGCAGGAAAACCCGGTTGCGGTCCACCAGGCAATCGTGGAAAACATTCTGGATGGCCTGGAAGGGCGGGAAAACGGTAATGATATTGGTCTTTACCACCGTATCGGCACAGGCGCCGCCGCCATTGGCCACAAGGGTAACGGTATAAGTGCCCTCGCGGGTATACTTGTGTTCGTTGTACGCGTGGATGGTGGTAATCGTGTCCCAACCCGCCCCATCGCCATAGTTCCAGTAGTACTGGCGCACGGTGGTATCGCTGGTGGCGGTAAAGCCAACAGGGTTGGAACTGCACACCGTAGCAGGACCGCTGAAATCAATGTTCGGTTTGGCGTACACCGACACATATTGGTACATGGCCGAATCGGTGCAGCCTGTGGCGGTGGTAAAGGTGAGCACCACGGCATAGCGGCCGGCCTTGCTAAAGGTGTGCTGTGGCGAGGAGCCGGTAACGGCTGGGCTGCCATCGCCAAAATCCCAGCGGTAGTGGGTAAGCGCAACGGCACTTTGGGTAGCAAATCGAATCTTCAGGCCTTCGCAATCGGCGGTGCCATAGCGGCTGCTGGTAGCGGCAATCGTGATCTTTACCTCGGGGCGGATCACTGCGATGTTTTGCACCACCGTGCTGGCACAACCGGCTGCATTGCGTACGGTGAGGTTTACCGGGTAAGTGCCGTATTCTGTAAACGTATACGTTGCGGCAGGGCCATCCTGGGCAGGCTGGCCGGCCAGTTGCCAGTCGCGGGCGGCAACACCCCCGGCAGTATCCTGCAGCTGCACGGTATAAGGCAACTGGCAGGAAGCTACCGGCGCCTGCACAAATCCGCGGAGGGCGGGTGGCGCCTGCACCCGGAGGTTGGCGCTGCTCGTTGCCGCGCAACCTCCCCAGTAAGCGGTAAGACCAATGTTTTTAGTGCCGGCTGTACTGAATACCGGCGCTACCGAATCGGTGAGGGCGCTTGCCATGCCGTTATGGAAGTTCCAGCGCACCGAGTCGGCGGCGGGGCTCAGCAGGGCCTTCATCGGCACCGGGCTTTGAATACAAGCCTCCCCAGGCAGCTGGATACCTACCGAAAAATCGCCAACATTGACCAGGCCGGGCATCACCATTTCCTGAACACACCCCTGGCTGCCGGTCACCTGCAGTTTTACCGTAAAACGGCCCCGGCTGTTGTACACATGCCGCGGCGATTCAGTGGTAGCGGTGTTGCCATCGCCAAAATCCCAGCGGTAGCTGAGTGTACCCGTGCCGGTACTGGCATTGGTAAACTGCACGGCCTCACCGGGCTGGCAGAGGTATTTTTTATCGGCTGAAAAACGGGCCTGTACGCCAGGCTGCACATCGATCATGGCAGGCTGCTCCAAGGTAGTAAAACAACCCATGCTATTGGTAACGGTAAGGCTGACTGCTGCCTTTTGTACAAAATTATAGGTATGCGCAGGCGCCGCCTCCGACAAGCCCTGCGTAACGGTGCCATCGCCGAAATCCCAGGTATAGCCGGTAATGGTGCCATCGCCTGCCTGTACATTGCTGCCAAACTGCACGGCCAGCGGAAAACATCCCGCCCTGGTATTGGCGTTAAAAGTAACCGCAGGCTTACGAAACACCCGGATGGTATCCGACTTGGTAGCAGTGCTGGCGCCATCGGTAACCGTTAGGGTAACAATAAAAGCTTGCTCGGTGCGGTAGGTAGCACCTGGCGAAAACAGCGTGGAGGTATTGCCGTTCCCCAGGTTCCACTGGTAGCGGGCAGCGGCTGTGGCGCCGGTGGTTTTATTGGTAAACAAAACCGACAGCGGGGCACAACCTTCCTTACGGTCGATGGTAAAATCGGCAACCAGCTGTGCAAACAAAGCCGGTGCCGCATGGACCAATAGTATGGTGAGGAAACAACGCCAGGCGACGCGATTCACAAAGGATATTTTGGATTTCATGGAAATATGAAATCAAAAATAGATTTGTATTCCCCTGGGCACTATTTATCCGGCACCTATTCCTGCCCACTAAGGGAAATCAATCCAGGGCTTTGAGTATTTTCCGTTAGTGCGTTTACCCATTTTCAGGGCAATGAACCTTACAGGAAAGCAATTGCGGGTTATGGGTTTATTTCAGGCTCCTGTATAGGCATTGCTTTTTGGGCAAAATGAAAGTGAAGGACAAAGCCAGACCTGTTCCGGCATATGACCGCTTGGTTAAATACCTTTCTTTATTGAATTACCGGAACAGGTAAGGGCTGCCTGAAAAGGTGATTGTTTCCAGAGCAACCGGCGCGTGTAGATTTGGAAAAATGAGCATTCAGACTTTTCAACTGCCAATATTGTTTTGGCTTTGACGGATGCGCCGGAGTTGATTGCGATAACGTACCAGGCCTACTACCAGGAACAGAAGCGCCAATGCCAGGAACATATAGGTAAGTCCCCAACTAAAGGCTTGGGGCATCAGCTGGTGTAGCGAAATACCGGCAACACTGAAGTAAAGCGCCGTGCGGATAAAAGACAGCAGGGTGCGGTCGTTGGCCATAAGGGTTCGCTCCACAGCCAGCAGGTCATTCAGCCCTGGCTGGGGCTTTTGCGGGGGCTCCTGATTGAACATAATTGCTTGCTTACAAAAGCCGGTCCACTAAAACTGGAAACTGGCGCTATGTGCCGGGAAATTGAGCTTATTGCTTTTGCGCTGCCCCCCCACCGTTACATGCATGATATTGATTTGTTCCGGTGTAAAATCGTGGAGGATGCTGTTTTCAATGTCCAGCTTTTTTACCGCCGGCACGCCGGCACTTTCAAAATAGGCATATACCGATTCGGCTTCTTTTTCAAAACCAATAAACTTGAGGGCTGCCGGCTTGCCGCCCACCAGTATGCGCAGGTGCTGCTGGAAATATTGGTTCACCAGGGCTTCGTTTTGCTGTTGCTGGGCGGCATTGGAGAGGTCCACGGTCTTGCGGCTGGTTTTCTTCAGCACCTCCTCCAGATCTTCCATAAAAACCTTGCAGCTGACCTCCAGGGTTTTGTCGGCAGCATTGTGGTTGATCTCGGTTACCCCGATATAAAACGGGTGGAATGCGGGCTTAGGGCTAAGCGCAGTGCCCGTTATCCAAAGCAGGGGCAGGATCAGGATCAAACACCATTTATGAAGGGAACGCAACATGTATTTGTTCTGTTTTCAGGATACAAATGTGGAGCTTATTTAAAATAGGGCCTCGTTAAAACTTGCTTAGCGGTTGTCACCCTTGTGCAATCGGGCAACAGCATCGGTAGCGGGAACAACAATGTGAACAGCAGGCTCCGCCTCCTCTTTTCCCGGCAGCCGCTCCAGTGCCATTTGCAGCGACAGGCTAAAAACGGCAGCCGAAATAAACAGCACCCATTCCCTGCGCGGTACCTTCAGCACCTGTACAAAAAAGTGCGACAACAGGAGGATGATGGTTACGATGATTACCTGCCCGGCTTCCAGTCCCACGTTGAACCCAAAGAGCGCCCAGGCCAGGCTTTGGTCCTGCGCCAATATAAACCGAAGGGTATTGGCAAAGCCCAGCCCGTGGATCAGCCCGAAGAACAAGGCCAGGAAATAGTTGAGGCGGATGGCCCGGTGGTTAAAGCTTTTCTGGAACAGGTTGCTCACCGCCGTGATGACGATGGTGCAGGGAATGAGGAACTCCACCAGTGCCGTTGGTACCGAAATGATATGGAGGGCGCTCAGCGCCAGCGTAATGCTGTGGCCGATGGTAAAGGCCGTAACCAGTACCAGTACTTTTTTCCAGTCCTGCAGCAGGTAAATGGCCGCCAGCACCAGTACAAACAGGATGTGGTCGAGGGCGTCGATACTCATGATGTGTTCCCAGCCCAGGCTGAAGTAAAAGGAAAAATCGCTCATGGGCGGGCAAGATAAGAGGAAATGTGATTAGGGATTGGTGATTGGGTGATTGGGTATTAGGAATTGGGACTCGGGAGTTTCCGAATGAGGAACGTCATTGCGAAGCGCCGTTTGGGTGTGAACATACACAACCACCCGCGGCGCTGAAGCAATCTCCGCCACCTACAGGTTCCTGAGCGAACAGCTTTGGGTGTCTTACAGCAGCTGGGGATTGCTTCAGCGCCGCAAGTGGTTACGTTTCAGGAGTTACTGCTAGCGCTTCGCAATGACGCCCGCTCATAAGCTATTTACATTCCTCCGTACCTTAAATGCTTTTACTAATCACTAATCACTACCGCTCATCATTTACTCCCGTCTTTCCGGACTTTTCGGACTATCGACTTCCTTCTTTCCTTATATTGCAAGCTCACTATTTTTCCCAATCAGAACACATGAAAAAAACGCTCCTTGCGTGCAGCATGGCCTTCCTGACCAGTGGCTTGCTGGCCCAGAACACGCAAAACAACCCGGGCTCCAATCATGCCAACAAGTTCGAGCAGCTGGGCGGCATCCTGCCCACGCCCAACGAATACCGTACGGCATCGGGTGCACCCGGTCCGAAGTACTGGCAGCAGCGCGCCGACTACGACATCAAGGCTAGCCTCGACGAAAAAGCCCTGAAGCTTACCGGCTCGGAAACCATCACTTATTTCAACAACTCGCCCGATGTGCTCACCTACCTGTGGCTGCAGATGGACGAGAATGAGCATTCCTCTACCAAGAACGCCAACTACCAGAGCTCCAACCCCCTGCCCCGCCAAACAAGCGCAGGCATGCTCCAGGGCATGGAAGACGAGAAAAAGGACAATGGCTTTGGGTTCAACATCACCAGAATCACCGACGCTACCGGCAAAACGCTGCGCTCTGTGCTCAACAAAACCATGATGCGTGTGGACCTGCCCGCGCCACTGAAGCCGGGTCAGCAGTTCAAGCTCAATATCGACTGGAATTACAAGATCACCGACCGCATGGCCCAGGGTGGCCGCGGTGGTTATGAGTTTTTCCCCGAAGACAAGAACTACCTCTTTACCATGAGCCAGTGGTATCCCCGCCTGGCTGTGTACAGTGATTTCCAGGGATGGCAGCACCACCAGTTTACCGGCCGTGGCGAGTTTGCCCTCACCTTCGGCAACTTCAAGGTGGCCATGACCGTACCCGCCGACCACGTGGTAGGTTCTACCGGTGAGTGCCAGAACTATGCACAGGTGCTGACACCTGCCCAGCTGGCCCGCTGGACCAAGGCCCAGACCGCCAAGGACGTAGTGGAAGTGGTAACCCTCGACGAGGCCAAGGCCAACGAGAAAGAAGGTACTACCGCTAGTAAAACCTGGGTGTACACCGCCAACAACGTACGCGACTTTGCCTGGACCTCCAGCCGCAAATTTGTTTGGGACGCCATGCCCATCTCCGTTGAAGGCAAGAAAGTAATGTGTATGTCGTTTTACGGCAAGGAGGCTTATGGCCTGTACCGCCCCTACTCTACCAAGGCGGTAGCACATACCATCAAAACCTATTCAAACTTCACC
The DNA here is from genome assembly GCF_001953305.1 of Cnuella takakiae. Lineage (GTDB taxonomy): Bacteria > Bacteroidota > Bacteroidia > Chitinophagales > Chitinophagaceae > Flavisolibacter > Flavisolibacter takakiae. The sequence goes on along the minus strand of NZ_MTFE01000010.1, from coordinate 2,076,344 downwards.
ATTCCTTACCCCTACCCTGTCGCACAAAGCGTAGAAGCAGCCAACGGTATGGAATATCCCATGATCTGCTTCAACTATGGCCGCACCGAGAAGGACGGCACCTATAGCGAAAGCACCAAGTACGGCATGCTGGGCGTGATCATCCACGAAGTGGGCCACAACTTCTTCCCCATGATCATCAACTCCGATGAGCGCCAGTGGAGCTGGATGGATGAAGGCCTGAACACTTTTGTGGAGTACCTGGCCGAGGAGCTGTGGGACAACAAGTTCCCCACCCGCCGCGGTCCCGCCTTCGCCATCACCGATTACATGAAGCTCCCCAAGGACCAGCTGGAGCCCATCATGACCAATTCGGAGAACATCATCGGCTTTGGCCCCAACGCATATGCCAAGCCCGCTACCGGCCTGAACATCCTGCGTGAGACCATCATGGGCCGCGAGCTGTTCGACTACAGCTTTAAAGAGTACGCACGCCGCTGGGCCTTCAAACACCCCACGCCCGCCGACCTGTTCCGCACCCTCGAAGACGCTTCTGCCGAAGACCTCGACTGGTTCTGGAGAGGCTGGTTCTACAGCACCGATGTTACCGACATTTCGCTGGACAGCGTACGTTATGCAAAGGCCGACTTCAACGGCACTTCGCCCCGCTTCCGCGACACCACGGTGATGCAGCCCCTGGCCAAGCCCCAGGTGCCCACCTTCGACGATATCAGCAAGGTGCGCAACCGCGAAGACAAGAACATTCGTTTCCAGACCGATGTGGATACTTCGCTGCGTGATTTCTACTGGCGCTATGCCCGTGGCCAGGAAGCCTACGACAGCACCCGCTACCCCGTAGCTATTCCTGCTTCGCTGGAGCCCATGGACGAAGCCACCAAGGCCAAGTTTGCCAACAAGCATTTTTACGAACTGCAGTTCAGCAACAAAGGCGGACTGGTGATGCCCCTCATCATCGAGTGGACCTTCAAGGACGGCTCTAAAGAGATCGACCGCATTCCTGCACAGGTATGGCGTTACAACGAGAACAAGGTGACCAAGTCGTTTATGAAAGACAAAGAGGTAGCCTCCATCAAGCTGGACCCCATGCGGGAAACTGCCGACATCAATGAAAGCAACAACAGCTGGGGCGCAGCAACTGCCGAGCCCAGCCGCTTCCAGGTGTTCAAGCAAAAGGCCGGCGCCGTACGCGGACAAAGCGTAGGTGTGAACCCCATGCAGAAAGCACAGGAGAAGAAAGGATTCTAAGCCTCCCCCCAGCCCCCTCCGGTGGAGGGGGTGATGGAACCCGATAATATGGAGCCCCCGTAGTGTTGCGGGGGCTTCTTTTTGATAAAACCACGGAGCCAGTTACGACACTGAGGTACACGGTTTAAAGTTTTGCGTCTTTGCTACTTAGCGCCTTTGCGTGAAACCTCCGCGTCCTCCGCTCCTCTGCGCCCTCCTCCGCGTGAAACAATTCAGACAGCAGGAAAAAAGACCATCTCTGTGCAACTCCCTGTCCTCCCTGTCTCCGTGGTTTAAAACAATACCATGATCCAACAACTATACACCCGTACGAAAAAAGCAGCCATCGGCCTCTCCGCCGTACTGCTGCTCCACAGCACCACACAAGCCCAAAACAAGGACTCTCTTTTTGTGCAGGCGGTGATGAAAGAAGTGATGAACAACAGCCAGCTCCAACCCCTGGCGCAGGAACTGATCGACGGCATCGGTCCCCGCCTGGTGGGTACGCCGCAGATGCAGAAGGCCCACGACTGGGCTGTGGCCAAATACAAGGATTGGGGTGTGACCGCCCGCAACGAAAAATGGGGTGAATGGCGCGGCTGGGAACGCGGCATTTCGCACATCGACATGGTGCACCCCCGCGTGAAATCCCTCGAAGGCATGCAGCTGGCCTGGAGCCCAAGTACCAATGGCAAGACCATCACCGGCGAAACCATTCTCCTGCCCCTGCTCGCCGACTCCGTTGCATTCAAACAATGGCTGCCTTCGGTAAAAGGCAGGTTCGTGCTCCTGTCGGCCCTGCAGCCCAGCGGCCGCCCCGATTACAACCTGGAGCAATGGGGTTTGAAAGAAACCGTTGACAAGATCCGCAACGAACGCCGCACCGCTGCTGCCGACTGGGCCAAGCGCATTGGCAATACCGGCCTGAACACCCGCACCCTTGCACTGGCCCTGGAAAGCGCCGGTGCAGCCGGAATTGTGCAAAGCAACTGGAGCCAGGGTTTTGGTGTAAACAAAATTTTCAGCGCCAGCACCAAAAAGATTCCCACTGTTGATATTGCCCTGGAAGACTATGGCCTATTATACCGCCTTACTGAAAGCGGTCAGAAGCCCCGCATCAGCGTACGTGCCGACGCCAAAGAGCTGGGCGTGGTGCCCACCTTCAATACCATTGCAGAAATCCGTGGTACTGAAAAACCCGAGGAATACGTGATGCTATCTGCACACTTCGACAGCTGGGACGGCGGCACCGGCGCTACCGACAACGGCACCGGCACCATCACCATGATGGAAGCCATGCGCATCCTCAAAAAGCTGTACCCCAATCCCAAGCGCACCATCCTGGTGGGCCACTGGGGCAGCGAGGAGCAGGGCCTCAATGGTTCCCGCGCTTTTGTGGAAGACCATCCTGAAATTGTAAATAAACTGCAGGCCCTTTTCAACCAGGACAATGGCACCGGCCGTGTGGTGAACCTGTCGGGACAGGGTTACCTCTATGCCCACGACTACCTCCAGCGCTGGCTGGCGCCCGCCCCCGACAGCGTGAAGAACCGCATTCAGACCTCCTTCCCCGGCACACCCGGTGGCGGCGGCTCCGACCATGCCTCTTTTGTGGCAGCCGGTGCACCCGCCTTCTCGCTTAGCTCACTGAGCTGGAGCTATGGCAACTATACCTGGCATACCAACCGCGACACCTACGATAAGATCGTGTGGGACGATGTACAAAACAACGTGCTCCTTACCGTTATACTCGCCTATATGGCCAGCGAAGATGCGCAAACAACACCCCGCGAAAAAGCCTTGCTGCCCGTGAACAGCAATGGCAAACGCGGCGAATGGCCGGCACAACGCAAAGCTACCCGCAGGGGCGGGCTGGATTAGCCGGGTTGCCGGTTGCCAATTACCGGTTGCAGGTACCTGGTTGCAGGTGACTTGATGATCGGCAAAAGCCGATAGCAATTAATCAGATAGAAGGGGATGCCGACATACGTCGGCATGACGGTGCCTGTGTGTTCTGTCATGCCGAACTTGTTTCGGCATCCCCTGCTACTTTGTACCCTCACTTCAGAAACAGAAGGAATGCCCATCCAGCTTCAATGGACACGGCACAATGCCATGCATTGCTGCACATCAATTCCGGGCCAAAGCGATAGGCTATGCAACAAGCTTGAATGTTGGACCCTGGATAAGTGAAGGGTAGGCAAAGTGGGAAAGAGTAGGGATATACTAGGGATATAGTAGGGACATCCTAGGGAGAAGGTAGGAAGAACACGGGGACAAGGATGACACAAAAGGCCTGCATAAAACCTTTGATCGGCACCGCCACTTGACGGGGCTTGCACGTCTTTGTACTTTCAGGAGATGGGACCTAAACTAACCTTACGACCACTAATCCTTAACGGAGCGGAATGTATTGCACTGCAGTTTGCCCCCGATAAGATCACCGAAGGATTGGTTAGGCGGATCCCCAAGGTAAAATGGAGCCAGCCGCACCGGTGCTGGTACCTGCCCATGACACCTGAAGCTTACCGTAAAGCCCACAACCTGCTGGCCAATGAGGTAGCGTGGGAAGAAACCGCCCTCCGGCAGTACGGTGAGCGGCGAAAAGCCATCATGGCCACCTATCCACAAAAAGATGGCGTATTAAAACCTGCCACCATCGCCAACTCACCCGCCTGGCAACTCAGCGACCACAATCTTTCCGAACTGGTGCGATTTGTACAACAGATCAAACTACAGGCTTACAGCAACAGTACGCTTACCACTTACCGCAATGAACTGCTCCAATTGATGAAGCTTTTAAAGAAACGCGCCATAGACAGCCTCACAGCCGATGATATGCGGCGTTACATGGTGTACTGCATGGAAAAAGAAGGCATTTCGGAACAGACGGCCCACAGCCGCATCAATGCCATCAAGTTTTATTTCGAACAGGTGTTGGGCCGCGACAAGTTCTTTTGGGAGATACCCCGGCCTAAAAAACCGGTACTGTTGCCCAAAGTTTTAGGCGAGCGGGAATTGGAGCGCCTTTTTGTGGCAGCAGGCACCCTGAAGCACAAAGCCATCCTGTTTACGGCCTACAGTGCCGGTTTGCGGGTAAGCGAGGTCGTAGGCCTGCGGCTTGCCGATATCGACAGCGACCGGATGCAAATACTGGTAGCACAGAGCAAGGGCAAGAAAGACCGTTATGTTGGGCTAAGTGTATTGTTGCTGGATATCCTGCGGGCTTATATCCGACACTCAAGTCCGCGGCCACAGGTATTTCTTTTCGAAGGCCCCGTTGCAGGTACGCCACTCAGTGCACGCACGGCACAACATGTTTTTAATGAAGCCAAAAAAGCCGCAGGCATCCGCAAACAGGTAAGCTTTCATGCCCTTCGGCACAGCTTTGCTACCCACCTGCTGGAAAAGGGTATTGACATCAAATACATCAAAGACCTGTTGGGCCATTTCCAGATCCGTACCACGGAGCGCTACCTGCATGTCAAACGCCAGGACCTCATCCAGATTGTCAACCCGCTGGACGAACTCTACCGCAACAAAACCTTTCGCCTTTGAATGCTCTGCGGCTTTACGCAAGCAACTATTTTTT
>NZ_MTFE01000010.1:2063465-2071510 GCF_001953305.1 Cnuella takakiae | reverse complement strand
TTGTGAAAATCAGCAGGTTAGAAAAATGAGGAAAGTTTATAATTGCGTATATCTTAGTGTTGCCTGCAAGCTATCTCAAATTACAACCATGCCAACCGGAATATGTAGATTATGTGAGAACCAAGGAGAACTCACTTATGAACATGTGCCCCCGAGATCTGCCTTCAATAAGCTAACCAAATTTAGAATCACTCCCTATTTGGACTACCTAAAAGCACCAAATCCATTTGAATATCAAGTAAAGGGAAAGCTGCACCAAGGAGGCATTGGCTTCTATTCACTCTGTAGAAGTTGCAATAGCTTTTTAGGGTCCAAGTATGTAACTACATATACGAAGTACAGCAATTCATTCATTGACTTAGCGAAGCGAGTTGAAAACAACCACTTTGTGATCATAATGGAAAACTTTCAGCCGGTAAAAGTACTCAAGCAGATTGCGGCTATGTTTCTATCGGTAAATGAAGATTCATTTTCGCGTAGTAACAAAGACTTAAGAGAATTCGTATTCAACACTGAATCTAAAGAGCTACCCCCGAGATTCCGATTTTTCAACTACTTGAACTCGGAGGGAAATTTCAGGCATCTACCAGTGCAAGTAAAAGGTAGCTTCAACTCAGGATTAACTATAGTAGCATCGGAAATCGCGTTCCCTCCCTTAGGACATATCATGACTATTAACTTCGATGGAAGCTTGCCATATCATCAAGAAATAACCCATTTCAAAAACTTCGATCTTGAGCAATATGCGTCTCTTGAGCTCAGTATATTTAGGTTACCAACTTACCTTCCATTTCTTTTAGATTATCGACATAGGGACACAATCGTCGACAACTTGAAAGGTGCTTAATATTGTAGGTCCGCCAGCAGGCAACATCAGCTTGCTGCAATAGCGGCTTGACGAATAAGGGCTGATCACCTGGAATTCTATTGAACTAAGTACTAAATTTAAGCTGATGGAACACAGAATGCCGCCACTGCGGCAAGCTGTCGGACGTTGTGCGCAACGAACCCGAGCGTTGTTCGCTCCTAACACCTTGGTAAAACTCTTTTACACGTTTTCCGGTACGTCACTTTTTGTACAGAATAGCGTACATTTACAAGGACAAACTTGTACTATGCAGGCAATTACTATAACACAACTCCGCTCCAACATAAAGAAGTATTTCGATGACGTTACCAATTCGCAGGACGTCATTGTTGTACCTAGGACCACGGAAGATGATGCAGTTGTCATCATGTCCATCAAAGAATATAACGCACTACACGAAACAGCACATCTGCTCTCCTCTGCCAAGAACAGAGCGCGACTAACGGAAGCTATCGCTCAGGCGGAACAGGGGAAAACCACCACTTACAAATTGGATGAACCTGCCAAAAAGAAGGCTACCAAATGAATTTTGAGTTTACCGTTAACATCTGGGAGGACTTTGAATACTGGATCGACAACGATCCGGATATTTCAGAAAAGATCAGGGCACTGTTGAAAGATCTCAGCCGCAACCCTTTCCAGGGACTTGGTAAGCCCGAGCCATTGAAGTTTGACCTGAAAAACTACTGGTCCAGACGCATCAGCGGGGAACACCGCCTGGTGTATAAAATTGAAGGCAGCAAGGGCAAGGATCAGAAGTGCATCATTCTACAGTGTAGATTTCACTACGACTGAAGCACACAATCGAGTAGACGGCCCTGCGTATAAGTGACAGGGAGCGCCTCTCACACCACCGTACGTACGGGTCGCGTATAAGGCCGTTCGTTAGGTATAAATACTACCGCACTTTACACCAGTTGCATCCTGTTTTCTTAAAGTAAGGCTGGCAAGTTATAGTTGAACGTCCTTACTGAAACAGAAACAGCGTAACGTTCGGTCCTTCGCCACCTTGTGAGACCTCCATTCTTTCCAACGGCTTGTGGCCGGCGGCTATTATGCCCGCTGCATCTACCTGCAAAAAACTAGTCATTCAGGACTTCGTATCGATGTGCTTACTCATCCGTTTTTTGCAGGCCTTCTATGCAGTTCCTGTTCGTCGGTACAGGCATTCTCAATCCCGCTTACTTCAGTGCAGAAATCGCATCTTACCACCTTGCGGTTTGCTAATACTTCGGGCTTGAACCTGCACGTAAGCGACTTTAACGCTCTGGCGTTTCGTTTCCAAAAACTATATTCACCATTCAGGGCACACATATGGGCTCGCTGTTATTGCGGGGCTGAATTACACGGGCTAAGCGATTGTGCAATTTTCAGGGGTTCTTATCTTTATTCAAATGACAGGGCAGTGGAGCCCCGTACTTCGGGTAGCCCAGGTCCATTGGCTGCAATCCTTCCACCTGGACAAGCATTCCTCCTGAATTTGTAACTTCTACAAATTTCAAATTAACGGATGACACCTTTGGATCAATACAGCCGCATTATCAATGATTTATGTGAAAAACATAAAGTCAAGCGTCTGTATGCCTTTGGCTCAGTTCTTACCGACAAGTTCTCGGAGACGAGTGACATTGATTTTATGGTCGACTTTGACTCTATTGACCTTCAGCAATACGCAGACAACTACTTCAGTCTGAAGTTCGCCCTCGAAGAAACCCTCCACAGGCGGGTAGACCTCCTTGAAGAAAGAGCTCTGAAAAACCCCTTCTTCAAAAAAGCTGTGGAAGGGCAGCGCCGGCTAATCTATGGAAGTTGAAATTAAGGCTTGGGCTTACGACATTCTTTCCGCAATTCACGAAATCGAGATATTCCTTGAAGATGTACCAGGTTTTGAAGTTTACAAAGGTGACCTTAAGACCAGGCGGGCTATAGAAAGGAACTTGGAGATTGTGGGTGAAGCTATGAACCGAATTCTCAAAAGATACCCAGCAATAGGCTTCAAAAATGCAAGAAAGATCGTTGAAACCCGCAACCGAATCATTCACGGTTAGGATCCTGCTTCTGACGAAATTATTTGGAGCATTATCACAACCAGCCTTCCGACACTCAAAGATGAAATGGAGCAATTCCTCGGGGAGTAGCAATGCAGCCTACAGGCGCTGGGCAAAAAAGCGGCTGATGTGCTAAACTGAGTGGTAAATCATTGTTCAACACTAGTGCAAGAGCAAAGCTGGCGGAACACAGACATCCGCTTCTTCGCCAGGTGCCGAACCGTTGGTCGCAATGAGGAAAATCGTCAGGCCGGGATATTGAGCTAAATTCAGCCTATGAAGATTCCAATACAGTACATCAGTGACATAAATGGCAATCCTCAGGCAGTTCAACTTCCCCTTTCGGAGTGAACCAAAGTTCTTAACAAGCTCAATAAGTATGAGCAAGCATCACAATTGCGTTCTGAAATCAAGGAGGTACTGGATCAAGTTGCAGCCATGCGGAAGCATAAGGCAAGAAGCAGCACTTAAATGACTTTCTTAATGCGCTAAAGTGTCATTCCTGATGAAAAACAAAAATGGAAGCTAAAAGGCTGATCATGAAATACCCCTCACTCAAGCAAGAACTTTAAGACCTTGCAGCAATTCTTCAAGTTGCCCCCGAAACCGCCACTCCTTTAAACACTGGTATTCTCAAAATCTAAATTGCCATCAAGAGCAAGGGCAAAGGGAAAGGCGGAGGAGCCAAGGGGATTACCTATGTAGTAACACCGGAGAAGGAAATCTACTTGCTGACTATCTACCACAAATCGAACTGGATATCCTGGATGACAGAACGATCAGGCAAATCATCAAGAGTTCGCGCGACTAAGACTGAAGCACCGCCCACCGTGCATTGCCGTAAGCGGGGCTGCCAAACAGGGGTCCTCCATCGCGGCGTTGTTAACTTGAGTACTTTAGTGGAGCTGACATAACGCTCTTGCCCCAACTTCGGCAATGCGTTATGCCTTAGCCGTTACGTTGCCATTAACGCCAGGCCACAAAAAATAAAATACCCACAAGTGTTATACAGGAAGTTTACCCCGTTCCCGGATTTATCAACGGAAAGGTTGACGCTCAGACAGCTTTCGGAAGCGGATCAGCACGAGGTGTTGGTGCTACGGTCAGACAACCAAGTCAATAAATATCTTGAACGTGCGCCAGCCCAATCTTTGGAGGAAGCCGTCAGCTTTATACATATGATCAATGCCAATACCGGCAACGGAGATGCCATCTATTGGGGCATTACCATTACCGGCAGCAATAAAATCATAGGCGCCATTTGCTTATTCAACTTTTCCGATAAAGACAATAAATGTGAAATTGGGTATGAACTAGGTTCCCCTTACCAGGGCAAAAAAATAATGATGGAAGCAGCTCAAATTGTAATTGCATATGGTCTTCGTGTAATTGGGCTTAAAAGAATGGACGCATGTACGCACAAGGCTAATGAAGCCTCTGTCAGACTGCTGGAAAAACTCAAATTCCAAAAGTCAGCTGGCTGCGCCACTACCAATGAAGACTTTCACCTGTTTAGCCTGGTGGCATAAGAGCTCCCTAAGGCAGGATAATAGTAAAAAGCAAGGCCTTAGCTGTTAACATAGGTGCGACAATTTGCAGCTTCGAAGATTACCATCAAGCTTTTGTTCCATATTGCGCTTTTGAATAACTTACCAACCAACGGAATGTTATTGCCGGCTCATCGGCAAGTCCTAAACTTTTGTGCGATCTTCCCTGGCATTTAAACAACCATACATGACATCTTTTGGCAGAAGGCATTTCTTGAAAAAAGGTTCGACGGTGTTGCTGCCCGCGCTTCTGCCTGCAGGCACCCTCCTGGCATCTGGTGGCGGCAGGGAGCAGCAGGAAAAAGCCAATACAAAACCAATCAAATTTTTTGGAGATGGCGAAATGTTTGAGCCAGGAGATTATATCAACGAGCTGGCACAAGCGTACGACCGCACAAAGTTTGAAAAAGACAGGTATGGTGCGGGTGGCGTGGTAGCAGCACTGGAAAAAAGATTTGCTGCCCTAACTGGAAAGGAGCAGGCCATATTTATGCCAAGCGGCACCCTGGCCAATCAACTGGCCATCTCGGTTTTGAGTGGCGGAAACACAAAAGTGTTTGTACAGGAAACCAGTCACATGTACCGCGACGAGGCCGATGCCGCACAGGCTGTATTCAGTAAAAGACTGATGCCCCTTGCAGCCAACGAAACCTTTTTTACTGCCCAACAATTGCAGGACAGCATCGCATCATTAGCAAAGGACGAGGTATTCCAAACGGGCATCGGCGCTGTATCTATCGAAAACCCGGTAAGAAGAATGGATGGCAGGTCTGTGCCAATAGCGGAAATCCAAAAGATAGCTGCTTACTGCCGAAGCAATAACATCAAACTTCACCTGGATGGCGCCAGGCTATTTATGGCTGCTGCCTGGACGGGTGTGTCTGTAAAGGAGTATGCTTCTTACTTTGATACCGTTTATATTTCCCTCTACAAATATTTAGGAGCAAGCGGCGGCGCCATACTTTGCGGAAGCAAAGAAGTAATAGAGCAGATGGGGCATCTGGTTAAAGTTCATGGCGGTTCCATGTACGGAAACTGGACCAATGCTGCAATGGCACTCCATAGGCTGGAAGGGTTTGAATCGCGCCTGCAAAATGCCATCAAAGCGTCAACTGAAATTTTTAGCGCCCTCAACAAACATGCAGGCATTCAAATAAGCCCATTGCAGAACGGTACAAACATTTATTCCATGGCCTTATCAAAAGCAATAGATGGAAAAAAAATGCACGCACAACTCAATAAGGAGTTCAACATCAAGATGCCCCAGCCAAATGAAAACAACCAATCCTTGCTGACCGTTAATGAAACCATTCTGCATCAAAACCCAGCTTATATAATCGATGCTTTTAAGAAAAGCATGGGCTGATAAGAGGGCTGTTGTTCGCACACCATGCAACCTGTTGCCCTGGCGAGGTAAAGCAAAACCCAATTACATGAAGCAAAATAGCTACCAGGAACTGACCAATGAAGCACTGATCAAAAAGCGGGATTTACTGAAAGCTGTTTCAATTGGTTTTGGCATTGTATTCTTCTTGGCGCTAGCGGTACTAACCTACCTGTTTACAACAAAAGACCCAGAAAAAGCTTCCGTTGCAACGCTTATTCCCGTTTTCATGTTACCGATAACATTTGTTCCCCTGCTCATCAACCTTGGTTTACTGAGTAAAGAAATCAAGGCAAGAAACCTTTAATACCTGGTGCATTACACTGCATGCTTTAGCAGGCACTCCTACCTGTTTTCCTGGAAGCTTCCGGAGCTTGCATTACACAACAGTGCCGGATGTTGTGCTGGCTCCTTGCGGTACGGTTGCAGGGTTGTGTATGGCTTCTGATTGAAGGCTGAGGTGTTCAGCTTTCGGTGTAGTGCACCGGGAAAATGCCGTTGGTGCAACCCGTTGCTGGAACTACAATGTATTCCAGCCTATCTTCCTTTTGCCAGGCATATGGTCCTGCAGTTGTTTATACAGCACAATAGCAACAAAAGCGGGTGGCCCATATCAAAATGATGCAGCCATACCTCCTGTAGGTAATAAGCATGAAGCGCATGTATTTACTTTAGAACCATCAGCCACTTCCACCCTGGTTGCTAAAACCGTAACAAACAATCCGCTCCTCCTGACAAGCAACTGCCCATACAGACAAGACAATCGTTCATTCTTTAACCTTTCAATTGTTACCATTATGAAAGAGCATACAAGAAGACTTGCCCTGAAACAAATGTTGTTGTTTACAGTGGGTAGTAGCTTTTTGACCAACGGGTGCAATCCGGCAGCGACAAAGAAAACAACTGTTTCCCGTGCCAGGCCACTGGGTGCGGTGCACATACCCGCCGGTACCATTTCCAGGGCAGTGGATGGCATAGCGGCAGGATTTCCCAAGATCAGGAGCGAACATACCAACGGTCAGTTTTGCTGCCAGGAAATTTCCTTGAAACCCAAGTATGCAGGACCACCACCCCACCTGCACAAAGACCTGGACGAAATCATGTATGTGCTGGAAGGTTCAGTACAGGTAATGGTAGGCGATACCGTTACTGAAGTAAGTGCCGGTGATTATCATTTGCGGCCACATGGTATTGTGCATACTTTCTGGAATTCCGGAACAGTACCAGCCCGCTTTATCGACATGTATCCCAACCAGGACTTCCTGAGCTTTTTTGAATCGTTGATGCGCATCGAAAATGACTTAAAAGAAAAAGGGTTGACCTTACTATCGCCGGAGGGACAGGATTTGAACAATGCCCTGCTTAAGAAGTTCGGTTGTGAAATATTTATAGATCAGTACCCACCTTTGCTGGCGAAGTACGGGCTGAAGACTTCATAGCATTGTGTCTTGATGAATGGGTTCTATAAAATAACGCAGACAGGATTTGCAGGTTCGGTCAAAACAGCAAAACAGGTATAAGCAGAGATCAGTTGTGCTTATGCGTAACAGAAATACCAAGACCAAAGCGCTTGGAACCCGGCCCTTACGGAGGACGAAACTTTGCAGGCCCAATACTTTGAAAGGACCAGTCAATAAAAGAAAACCATGCTGTAAAATTTTCTAACTTAAAGGAAAGTAAGCTACCTAGCTTTTGTAAAACACAGCATCACCTGAAAACCTGCCAGCCATGAAATACCTCTTTGTTTGCATCTCCATCCTCGCAAGATGCAGCTCGGTATGTGCGCAAAACAATGTTTCGCATGAGCAATTGCAGGCAACGATCACCCGCCTGGACATGGCCCATGCCCGGGCCATTTTCAAAGGAGATGTACCTGCCCTTGATTCCCTGATGGATGATGACGTTACGGTAAACCATCCTACCAACAGGATTGTAAAGGAAAAACAAGCATTGCTTGCACTTATCAACCAAGGTGTGATCCGGTATTCAGCTTTTGAGCGGTCGCCCGAAACTTTCCTTTTTTACAAAGACATGGTCGTAGTGATGGGAAGCGAAGTGGTGGTACCTGCCAGTGGTGCACCTGATGCAGGCAAAACAATCAACAGGCGGTACACCAATATCTGGATGTTGCAAGCAGGCAGGTGGCGCCTGGCGGTACGGCATGCCAATAATGTTTGCAGCGAACTGTAGCGGATCAA
>NZ_MTFE01000010.1:2051469-2063455 GCF_001953305.1 Cnuella takakiae | reverse complement strand
AAAAAAGCGGCAGGTACCTGCCGCTTTTTTTATGTGCTTATTGTTGCAAAGCTATTTCACCAACATCTGTTGTTTCGGCACCCGATACTACCACACTGTCTTTAGCAGCATGCTTGTAAGGCGCTTTTGCTTCCACCACAATCCGGTACACACCTTCCGATACATCATTGAACTGGAAAGCGCCATCTGCGATGGTTGTTTTAAGGGTGTCTGTAGCCGAGATGGCCCAGGCTTGTTTTGCACCTTCAGCAGGTGTTACCTTTCCTTTGATACCTACTTTCTGAATTTCATTAAAAGAAAGCAAACCCGTGGTTGCCATAGCAAGACCTATCAGTGCAAATTTTACGTTTTTCATAATCTCAGGTTTAGAATGAACAGTTGAAGACCGAAACTGAAAACTTGGCTTCGGCCGCATTTGCCTGACCAGTTTTTCAACAACTATGCCTTTTACGCCTATTCCGGAGTCTTTAACATTTTGCTTGGATAATGCCGGATTTCACACAGCTTTTAAATACGCTGTTCTTTGTTCAACAGGTGCAAGTGCATCTTCAAGCACGCATAGAAACAGCAGGCCCGGTTAACCTTATACTTGAATCGCTGCTCATTTACTGCAGCACACCCTAATGATGTTGCAGCAACAATAAAATGGTATTGAACTTAGCAGTGCCCGAATTAACAGGTGGAAAATTTTAGCCTTCCTTTCAGTGATTCAAAATTGTTTATTCTGCTACCTTTCAATTGAAAACTTCGTATTCACTTCAACTCATACCAACAACTATGGCATCACCCACAACCCTTACGGTACAAACAACCGTAGCAGCAGCACCCGAAAAAGCCTGGGAGCTCTTTACCCGTCCCGAACACATCACGCAGTGGAACCAGGCAAGTGAAGACTGGCACACAACAACTGCAACAAATGACCTCAGGGAAGGCGGCAGCTTTTCCTACCGGATGGAAGCAAAAGACGGCAGCTTTGGTTTCGACTTTGCAGGCACTTACCGACAGGTGGAGCCTTACAGCCTTATTGCATTCACCCTCAACGATGGCAGGCTGGTGGAAGTAAAATTTGAACCATCAGGTAATGGCACCGCCATAACGGAAACTTTTGAAGCGGAGTCGGAAAACCCTGTTGAAATGCAACAGATGGGATGGCAGTTGATCCTGGATAATTATGAAAAGTATGCAGGCTTGCAAAGCTAATTGGAAAGCTTCTGTACAAGGCGCAATGCACATGCAGCCTGGCTGAACGCCGCCAGCAGGAAGCAGATGAGGCTGGCTGCTGACAGCATAAAGCTCCTGTTTACACATCGGTTTTTTTTGCAGCACATTCCGGGAAAGCAAAGGCAGTTGTTGTGCAATGGCAATGACCACTACATGGCTACCGGCAAAATGCAAAACACCGTCTAGTGTATCTGCCTGCTGGTGACTTGGACTTGGAAAAAGAGCAGGTCTTTTGCGGAAGGTTCTGGATTGAATTTGCCTTTATGCAGCCCATGATCAATCATCCGCTTGTCTTTATTATCAGGCGCAAGCCACGACCATAAAAAACAATTGCGGCAATGATGGAACCCGCCAGGCAAAGACAGATAACGGCAAGCAGCAAACAGGTTTCCCAACCAAAATACCGGGTAAGTTCTTAGAGCTTACCCGGTTTCATAATTACTATATGGGTAAGGAAAGACTGGAAGGCACCATCGATGTTCAGCATCACCTGTGCTTTGTTATTGGCGTTGTGGTGACAGCTCTGTACGCCTTCAAAATACGCCCGTAAAGCAGGGCCATGTTTTTTTGATCGGCCGCTACTGATCTTACCGCATCATTGTAGCGCCATGCATCCAGCAGCCGGTGACTATCGTGGTGATTGCCGGCATGTTTTTGTTGCGCCTTGCTAAACTGTCCATGCAGTTGATGGATGATGCGGTCACAAACAGAATGGTCTATTCCCGTATCTATTACCAGGTATCCATCACTGGCATACCGAAGCACGCGCTCCTTATCGGCGGCACTTAAATCCGACTGCTCCAGTTCCAGTTGAAAAAAAGGAGATTCGATCCAGGGTATATTGCATGCAGCTGTTGGCATCCTTCATTTTTTAGAAAATAAAAAGCAGGATTCGCTGGCAGGCGGTAAGGAGCCAACCTTGGTTGAGGGCAGATGGGAACAATTTAAGGAATGGCCGCTAAAAACAAAAGCCCTTGGCTGCGGAGCCATTACTTTTACCTGCCAAAAAAGAACCAATGAAAATAGCAACCTATAATGTGAACGGCATCAGCAGCCGACTGCCCGTACTGCTGCAATGGCTGCAGGAAGCACAACCCGATGTGGCCTGCCTGCAGGAGTTGAAAGCACCACAGGAAAAGTTCCCGGAGCAAGCCATCCTCGATGCAGGATACGAGGCCGTGTGGCAGGGGCAAAAAAGCTGGAATGGTGTTGCCATACTGTCGCGTGTGGGTAAGCCGGAAATGGTAAGACAGGGGCTGCCCGGCAACGAAGCCGACGAGCAAAGCCGCTATATAGAAGCAAAGGTGAAAGACATTGTGGTGGGTTGCCTGTACCTGCCCAATGGCAACCCGGTACCGGGCGAAAAGTTTGACTACAAACTGCGTTGGATGCAACATTTTCACCAGCATGCCGCCACCCTGATCCAATCGGGTGAAAAAGTGGTACTGGCAGGCGACTACAATATCATTCCTACCGAGGCGGATGCCTACAAGCCCGAACGCTGGGTGGAAGATGCGCTGTTCCGGCCCGAGAGCCGGGAAGCTTTTCAACAGTTGCTGGCACAGGGCTGGACCGACTCTTTGCGCACCCTTTTTCCTGAAGAAACTATTTACACATATTGGGATTACTTCCGCAATGCCTTTGGCCGCAATGCGGGTATCCGCATCGACCACCTGTTGCTTAGCCCTGCGCTGGCACCTTCCCTCACGGGTGCAGGCGTTGACCGCTTTGTACGGGCCATGGAAAAAACCAGCGACCATGGGCCGGTGTGGATTACTGTAGCCGATGGACAATAGACGATGGACGATGGTGGAAAGACCACGGACAACGGACGACAGACGACAGACGACAGACGAAGAAGGCATATGGTAGCACTGTATAACAAAATTGCCAGAACAATTTTGCCATCGTAAAACCCAGCCTGAGCACCCTATTTTAAAGTGCTTATCACTCATTTGAATGATCAGGTTAATTACGACAACACCGTCGTCAGCCGTCTGTCATCCGTCGTCCCGCCTCTATGGTCCATCGTCCATCATCCATGGTCTCCCCTATGCCTCAAGCCGCCGCTCGTTCTTACTCCGCAGCCACCATACCACGGCTGCTGTTACCGCTACGGTGACAGCCACTTTGGTGATGATCCCCTGCTTGTTGTATTTCCAGCCTGCTTTCCAGCCTTTCTCGGCAAAGATGTTGGGCACATGACCATGCCGCAGGTCGTCGATGATACCTTCCACCACACCAACGCGGTCGGCAAGGATGAGGGGCAGCCAGTGCCCGTAATGCGATTCGCTGTACTTAAAAGCATAACGCCTGATCATCCCACTGAGCCCCATGGGCGGTGCCGTGGTACCAAATACCGCTGTGATGCGGGGATGCTCAATTGATTTTAAAATTTCAACATCCACCGGTTGCAGGGGCGGACGTTCCCATCCCAGCCGCTGGTGATCGTCGCCCGTCCAGTGCTTCATGGGATAGGTAGGGTCGTTCTCCGGATCGGCATCAATGCCCCAACCCGGGATATGGGCATAATCGGTTTCGTTTATCGTACGCGCTTCCATCAGTTTAGATTTTTGCGGTTAAAAGGGTGAATTGATCTCTGATCGCAGATGTTGTGATCGCGGAATTCTGTAGTCACGATACAGAAAAACTTACTGTTTCAAAAATCCGAAACCCGCGATCCAAACATCACAAATTGTACATCCGAAATCCACTAGGCTCTTGCTGCCGGTGGGATCAAAATAGGTTTGATACAGCCGTCCAGCTTTTCGGAAAAAATATGATAGGCATCGGCCACTTCTTCCAGCGGCATGCGATGGGTGATGATCTTCTTGGGTTCTACCCTTCCGCTCATGATGTGGTCAATCAGTTTGGGCAACAAGCGCGGCACAGAAGCCTGGTTGGCACGAAGGGTAAGTCCTTTGTTCACCACATTACCAATGGGCACCAGCGCATCGGTAGGTCCATAAACGCCTACAATAGAAACGATGCCGCCTTTTTTCACCGAGTTGATGGCCCAATGCAGTGCGGTGGTGCTCCCCCCTTGCAACATGCCTTTACGGCCCAGTATGGTTTGCATGGCATTGCCGGCTGCTTCCGCACCTACGGCATCAATACACACATCGGCACCCAAACCATCGGTAGTCTTTTTGAAAAACACAACGGGGTCGCCCAGCGAACGGAAATTATATGCTTCGCATTGGGCATACTGGCGGGCAAAGTCGAGGCGGTATTCGATATGATCCACAATGATGACCCTGCCGGCACCAAAGAGCCAGGCCGACTTGGCAGCCATGATGCCCACGGGGCCTGCGCCAAAAATCACTACGGTATCCCCTTTGCGAATACCCCCCATTTCTGCGGCCTGGTAGCCGGTAGGAAAAACATCGGTAAGCAGTACGGCATCGTCATGATCCATACCCGAAGGAATAACCACGGGGCCTACATCCACATAAGGCACCCGTACATACTCGGCCTGACCGCCATCATAACCGCCAGCGGTATGCGAATAACCAAAGATGCCGCCTACTGCAGTAGCCTGGGGGTTGCTCTCATGGCAGTTGCCAAACAGGCCCTGCTTGCAAAAGGTACAATGACCACAGGCAATGTTAAAGGGCACAATGAGGTGATCGCCCACCTTTACGTTTTGCACGGCAGATCCTACCTCTTCAACAATACCCAGGAACTCGTGTCCAAAAGTGCTGCCCACACGGGTATCGGGCACATTGCCATTGTACAGGTGCAGGTCGGAGCCGCAGATACAGGAGCGGGTAACCCGCAGGATAGCATCCTGCGGATGCAGGATCTCCGGCATGGGCTTCTGTGAAACGCGTACCCTTTGTGGCCCGCGGTAATTCATTGCTAGCATATTGTTTTTTGGTGTAAGGGTGTAAAAGATTATGCCAGTAAAAGCAACGAGCAACAAGCCACAAGCTACAAGCTGCAAGCTACAAGCACCATGTTCCTTGCAACTTGAAGTTTGTAGCTATAAACTTGCAGCTTCTCCCAATCTGCTCCCGCTTGCGGCCTACCCGCTACCTTTGCCCCACATGAGTCTGCTACAGGTTTCCGACTTGCACATCAATGCCGCTACCGGCCCGGTACTGCGGGGAATTTCTTTTGAAACAGAAGCTTTAAAAAACATCGCCATTGCAGGAGCAACCGGATCGGGTAAAAGCACCCTGCTGAAAGCCATTGGCGGATTGGCACAGCCCACATCGGGAAAAATTTTGTTTGGCGGCAAAAGGGTGCTGGGCCCCGATGAAAGATTGCTGCCCGGCCATCCGCAGATCGCCTACCTGTCGCAGCACTTTGAGCTGCGCAACAACTACCGCGTGGAGGAAGAACTGGAATGCCTCAACCAGATGAGCGAGGGGGAAGCAGCCCGTATTTATGCCATCTGCGAAGTAGACCACCTGCTGAAGCGCCGTACCGACCAGCTTTCAGGCGGTGAAAAACAACGCATTGTAACGGCACGCCTGCTCACCACCCGCCCCAAGCTCTTGTTGCTCGACGAACCTTTTTCCAACCTCGACCTGGCACACAAACAGGTAATGCAGCGGGTGATCAACGAGATCAGCACCCAACTGGAGATCACCTGTATGCTGGTAACCCACGACCCGCAGGACAGCCTGCCATGGGCCCACCACATCCTCATCATGCGGGATGGATTGGTTGTACAGGAGGGCACGCCGCAGGCGTTGTACCATCATCCCGTAGATGCCTATGCAGCAGGGTTGCTGGGCAAATACAATGAACTCAGCACCACGCAGGCCGATGCGTTAGGCATGCAGAAAAACCATTTCCTCCTGCGCCCCGAGGCCATTCAAATACACAGCTCAGGAAAAGGCCCGCAGGCTACCGTGGAAGCAGTCCTTTTCTATGGCAGCTATTACGAAACAAGGCTGCGTTATTTGGATGGCAGCTTGCTGGTACGCACCCTGCATGCAGAATGGAAACCTGGCGACCAGTTATTTATATCGCTTACGGCCTAAGCACCCTGCCAACCCAGCTTTAACGGAATACCCACATCCTTTCTTTGGGCCAGTACCGACCTTTGGCGCTATATTTTCTTCCATCTAAGAAAGGCAGGCCGCTACCGGCCCAGTCTATAAAGGAGTTCATGATGCAACATCTCAGCGAAGGCAAGTACCTCAACGAATTTGTTACCCATTTTCCCGGCGACCATAGCGGCAACAACAAGCCCCGCCAGACACCGGGCATGTTATACAGTACCGTAGCACCCACACCGGTACAAGCACCGGCCCTGTTGGCCTGGAGCGAAGCACTGGCAGACCAGCTGGGTATTGCTCCTCCCAACGAGCAGGATGTGTTGTTGCTGGGTGGCAATGCGCTGGCGCCCACCATGCAGCCTTATGCCGCCTGCTATGCGGGCCACCAGTTTGGCAACTGGGCTGGCCAGTTGGGTGATGGCCGGGCCATTACCCTGGGCGAATGGCCCGCATCTGGTGGCAGCACCTATGAGCTGCAACTGAAAGGGGCAGGCCCTACCCCCTACTCGCGCCGCGCCGATGGCCGTGCTGTGCTGCGTTCTTCAGTGCGCGAATACCTGATGAGCGAGGCCATGCACTACCTGGGTGTGCCCACCACGCGGGCCCTTTCGCTGGTGCGCACCGGTGACCCCGTGCTGCGCGATATGTTTTACAATGGCAATGCACAGTACGAACCCGGCGCCATCGTGATGCGGGTAGCACCTACCCTGTTGCGCTTTGGCAATTTTGAAATGCCCGCATCACGACAGGAAACAGCCAACCTGCAGGCGCTGGTAGACTGGACCATCAGCCGCTACTACCCGCATATCACAGGCGATAACAAGATCATCGACTGGTTTACCGAAGTGGTGGAAAGAACGGCAAAAATGATCGTGGAATGGCTGCGTGTGGGCTTTGTACACGGGGTGATGAACACCGATAATATGTCCATCCTGGGGCTGACTATCGACTATGGTCCGTACTCGATGCTGGACGACTATGATCCCAACTTTACGCCCAATACCACCGACCTGCCGGGCAGGCGCTATGCCTTTGGCAAACAGTCGGCCATTGCCAAATGGAACCTGGGTGCACTGGGTGGCGCCATTGCCACCCTGCTCGATGATACCGAGCCCCTGATAGCGGCACTCAACACCTACGATGACGTGTTCTGGAAGGCTTATTATGAAATGATGGGCAGGAAACTGGGATTGGATGAAACGGTGCAACAGGATGTGCAACTGATTACCAAACTGGAGCAACTGCTGGCGGGTACCAAACCCGATTATACCATCTTCTTCCAATTGCTGGCACAACTGCCCGCTGACCTGGACAACCGCGATGCCATTGTGCAGCATTTTGATGCGGCCTTTTACCAGCAGCCTGCCGGCAAGTCGGCAGAAGCCCTGCAAAGCTTTTTGAAAAAATATACAGAAAGGCTGGGCCACAATACCCGCAACGCAGCAGATAAAGCAGCTACCATGCGGCAGGCCAACCCGAGGTTTATTTTGCGCAACTACCTCCTGCACCGCGCCATTGAAGAACTGGAGGGCGGTAGTGACACCCTGTTCCGACAGCTTGAAGCAGCCATGAAAGATCCCTACAGCACCCAACACGACGAGTTCTTTGCCCGCCGCCCCGACTGGGCCGCACAAAAAGCCGGTTGCTCGATGTTGTCGTGCAGCTCATAGCAGCTGCAAGCAGGGAGCTACAAGCTACAAGCAGGCTGTTACTTGCCGCTTGTAGCTTGCAGCTTGCGGCTTATACCTTCACCTACTTAATCTCCTCCATCTCCAGCCAAAACTTGCGCAGGGCTTCCAGTTGCTCGTAATCGAGCAGCTCATCCCATTCTGCCTTGGTATGCTCGCCGTCCACATAAGTGAAGTTGCGGGGTTCGCCGTGCTCATTTTGCATTTGAAAATCATAGCGGCCCACACCGGTATCGGTAACAGTAACATGCGTGCCGTTCTCAAGCTGGTATTCGAGCGGGAATTGTGTGGTCATGGTGAATGATTTTAGGTGTGCACTAAAGGCTATTTATAAATTACGCCACCCTTTGGTGGGTTGCAAACTGTACTTTAAACCTGTTGGAATAATTATGCCATCCAGCCCCTGTTGCGGGGACTGCTTTTTTCCATTTTGTTTGCAGACAGAGGGCAATGCCAATTGACTTTTTTATTGGAACAAAAAATCTTTATCAACCAACACCTTGCAGTCATATCATACAAATCCAATATTATCCATGTGCATAAAGAAAATGCACGAAGGTTTCCATGCATACCCGGTGGCTCCTTTTTTGCCCCTGCCTACAAAACGGTACTATGAAAACCTGGAGCCTTGCTATTGTGTTTTGTGTTGTTTGCTGGGTTGTGATTAGCGGCTGCGAAAAAAATAAAGAGGATGGTGGCACAGAAGTCGGCAACATCCCGGCTCATGCACTGAATACCCCTGCCGACCTTGATTCCCTGCTGCAGCAGATCGGCGATGCCCGCATTGTAATGCTGGGAGAAGCATCGCACGGCACCCACGAATTTTATGCATGGCGTACCGCCATTTCGCAACGGCTGATTGCAGAGAAAGGCTTTGACATGATTGCTGTTGAAGGCGAATGGGCCGACAGCTACCGGGTCAACCAATTTGTACAGGGCCCCGCCAAAGACAGCCTGCAGGCAGTAGCCCTGCTGGGCCAGTACGACCGCTGGCCTACCTGGATGTGGGGCAACCGCGAAGTGGCATCCCTTGTTACCTGGATGAACCGCCACAACCAGGGGCAGCCTGCAGGTAACAGGGCGGGATTCTTTGGGCTGGATGTGTACTGCCTGTGGGAGTCGATGCAGGAGCTGATGCCTTATGTGCAGGGCAACGAATCGCTGCAGGCAATGGCCACCCAGGTGCACCAGTGTTTCCGCCCCTTCAGTGCCGATCCCATGCAATATGCCTATGCCGTTTCCGAAGCGGATGCCAACTGCCGCACACAAACGGAAAAGCTGTACGAAGCGGTGATGCAGCAAACAGGCAACAAAACGGCCACCACCGAAGCACAGTTTGTGCTGCAGCAAAACGCGTTGGTAGCCCTCAATGGCGAACGTTATTACCGCACCGCTACTGCCAGTTATCCCGGCTCCTGGAATATCCGCGACCAGCACATGCAGCAAACACTGGAGCGGCTGCTGGAATGGAAAGGCCCTGAAGCAAAAATCATTGTTTGGGCACACAATACCCATGTGGGCGATGCCCGCTACACCGATATGGCTGCCGGCGGCATGGTAAACCTGGGCCAGCTGGCAAGGGAAAAATATGGAGCAGACCAGGTATACATTGTAGGCTTTGGCACCTATAGCGGGCGGGTGATTGCCTCCAACAACTGGGGCGGCACCATTCAAACCATGCGGGTACCGCAGGCAAGGAAAAACAGCTGGGAGGCCCTGCTACATGCGGGCGGTGGCAATAAGCTGGTATTCTCATCCGAACTGACAACTGCCGGCCTGGTGCAGGATCCCATCGGGCACCGGGCCATTGGCGTACAATACGATCCTGCAAATGAAGCGGGCAATTATGTACCCTCTGTCATTCCCAAACGATATGATGCTTTTATCTTCATTGACCAAACCACGGCGCTGCAACCGCTTAATACCCCGGTACGCAACGAGCCTCCCGACACTTATCCTTCAGGTTATTGATAAGGGAAAAGGACCGCACCTGTTTCCTGCTAATAATTACCTTAGCCGCAAACCTACGGCGCCATGACTCCCTTATTCAAAAAACTGAACTACAAAGGCCAGGAGCCGATCATTATCCTCAACGCACCGGAAAGCTTTGCTGCCGAACTGCAGCAAATGGAGCCGCTTACCCCCATCCTTACCAATGAAGCAGCCCTGATACCGGCATCTTTTATCATGGCTTTTGTAACCAGGCAAACCGAGGTAGACCACTTTGCCCGGCTGCTCACACCCCTGATCCAGGGTGATGGCATTTTTTGGTTTTGTTACCCCAAGGGTAGCTCCAAAAAATACACCTGTGATTTCAACCGCGACACAGGGTGGGACGTGGTGGCGCAGGCAGGTTTGGAACCGGTGCGTATGGTGGCCATTGATGCCGACTGGAGTGCACTGCGCTTCCGCAAAGTGCAACACATCAAAACCATGACCCGGAGCTTTGCACGCAGTGAAGCAGGCAAGCAAAAAGTTGCCGGGAAAAATAGTCCTGAAACAGGCCGCAAGTGAACATGTAAGTTGGGCAGATCTTAAGCTGCTGGTTTCACCAGCGTTGTTCCCACTACTCCTTACCAACCTCAATCATATACTTAACCCAGGGTTTTAACCGTGGGACAGCCCGCAGATGAAAAAATTACCAAACCGTTTCAACGGTTTGGCCGTCAGCAGTATCTCAATAAGGCATGAAAAATAAACCATAGACGACAGACGGCAGACCACAGACCACCAGCCTATTGTGGTCTGTCGTCTGCCGTCCGTGGTCATCTCACCAAACTCCATTCACAACAACAATTGCCCCTACTCTTCTTTGCTTCGCTTTGTAAATTGATCCATGGTATCCATTACCTTTTCGGGCTGCACATTCATCTCTAATTCATCGATGCCTTCATCATAGGCATCGGGTATATCCATCTTTTTGGCCATGGCCCGCACCAGGCTGATCATACGGGTAACTTCGTGTTCGGTGAGGAGGCTGATTTGCAAATCGAGTTCGGCACGTTTGTCGGCCTGCTCATTCATGCGGTTTTGACTGATCAACACAAAGGTGGAAAGGAAGATCGCTTCTACCGAAGCAAACATCGCCAGCACCACAAAAGATGGATCAAAAGGTTTAAGGCCAAGCAGGCCAAGGTTCCAGATGATCCACACACCAAATAGCGCCAGGTGGATATACACAAATACCATGGAACCGGTGAAACGGGTAACCATATCTGCTATCTTATCTTCCCGCGATTTGGCATGCTCTTCCGCCTTGCGCCTGTCCAAAAGCGCAGTGATGTTACGTTCCACAACTTTCGACATGCCCGCACCACCGGGATCGGGCACAGATTGCTCCTTTGTCCTCATGTTTTATATACAGGAACTAATATGCCAGAAAGATGGAACAAAGAAAGAAGCGTTACCATTTTGGATAAACAACGCAAACAATATTATAGGATTACTTCAAAGAAATTGGAGGCTGTATTTTTAACCCATGTTTGCACCCCTTGGCATCCACCATATCGCCATCATCTGCTCCGACTACCAACGTTCCAGAACTTTTTATACCGAAGTGCTTGGCCTGCGCATCATCCGCGAAGTTTACCGTGAAGCCCGCGACTCCTACAAGCTCGATCTTGCCATTGGCGACCAGTATGTTATTGAGTTGTTTTCCTTTCCCGAACCACCACCCCGTCCCTCGCGGCCCGAAGCCTGTGGTTTGCGGCACCTGGCCTTTGCCGTGAGCGATGTAGCCGGGGCAAAAGCAGCACTCGAAGCAAAAGGCGTGGCGGTAGAGCCCGTTCGCGTGGACGAGTTTACCGGCCGAAAGTTTACCTTCTTTGCCGACCCAGATGGACTGCCGCTGGAGTTGTATGAGGGGTAACTTAATGGGGAAGGAATAGGATAAGTTTGGCAGGACAAGTTTCCAGGCCATCCGTCATGCCGAGGTCGCGGCATCCCCTGCCTTTATTGGAGCACGCGTGGGTAGAAAGAGCGCCTGAGTGTACAAGGGGATGCCGAAACAAGTTCGGCATGACAGAGACTGCAGATCGGAGTTATGGCGTACCTTCCGTAGTTACT
>NZ_MTFE01000010.1:2021308-2051459 GCF_001953305.1 Cnuella takakiae | reverse complement strand
CCCGTCTTTCCCGTCTTTCCCGTCTTTCCCGTCTTTCCCGTCTTCCAACTACCTTCGCCCCGTGATGAAATTAACTGCGGAACAGGAAGCCATTATCCGTTCAAAAGGTGATATTAAGGTAAATGCAGTAGCGGGCTCGGGAAAAACAACCACCATTATTGAGTATGCCCGTACCCGGCCTGCCGGGTCGCGGATATTGTACCTGGCATTTAACAAAACCGTGAAACTGGAAGCGGCCCGGCGCTTTGCCGCACTGGGCCTGGATAATGTGCGGGTGGAAACGGCCCACTCGCTTGCTTACCGCCACGTTGTTTTCCAGCACGGCTACGAGGTAAGGCAGCAGGGTTACCGCACCAACGAAATTGCTACCCTGCTGGGATTGCAGGGCAATGGGGAAAAACATGCCGAGTTCATTGTGGCCAACCACATCAACAAGTTCATCACCTATTTCTGCAACAGCCGTGCTTCGCGGGTACAGGAACTCAACTACCTCGATGTGGTGAGCGATTCCACGGCAAGGACCTTTGTCAAAAATGTTTACCCCTACATCGAGCAGCAAACCCGCCAACTGCTGGCCCGCATGGACCGTGGCGATATTGCCATCACCCACGACTTTTACCTGAAGAAATTCCAACTGGGTAACCCGCGCCTGCCCTTCGACTTTATTCTGTTTGACGAAGCCCAGGATGCATCGGCGGCCATGCTCGACATCTTTCTGAAACAACCTGCCACCAAGGTGATTGTGGGCGATACCCACCAGCAGATATATGGCTGGCGTTATGCCGTCAACTCGCTGGAGCAGGCCGATTTTACCACCCTGCACCTGTCCAAATCTTTCCGCTTTGGCGAAGACATTGCCGCCCTTGCCCGTGCGGTGCTGGGCTGGAAAGCCCATATAACCGATAAAGTGCCCGAGGTGGAACTGGAAGGTTTAGGCAAAACAAAAACGCAGAAAACAAAGGCCGTCATTGCCCGCAGCAACCTGGGCCTGCTGCTCAAGGCCATCGAAGCCGTAACCGCCGAAAAGCCGGTAAAGCATATCCATTTTGAAGGCAATTTCAACTCCTACACCTATGCCGATGAGGGGGCATCGCTGTACGATGTGCTGCACCTGTACAACGGCAAAAAGCAGTATGTACGCGACCCGCTGCTGCAAAGCATGGGCAGCCTCACCGAGCTGGAAGATTATGTGGAGAAAACCGAAGATGCCCAGCTGGGTATGATGCTGGAAATAGTAAAGCAGTACGAGAACGATATTCCCGGCCTGCTGCAAACCATCCGCGACAAACATGTAGGCAACGAGGATAAGGCCAAGGCCGACCTGGTATTTTCTACCGTGCACCGCTGCAAGGGCATGGAATACGATGTGGTGGAGCTGGCCCCCGATTTCCTGAATGAAAAAAAGCTGAAGCAAGTAGTGGAGGAAGAAACCAACAACGACCTGGACCGCGGCCGCCTCAACGAGGAGATCAACCTGCTATACGTGGCCATCACCCGTGCCCGCAACCACCTGAAGCTGGTAGAGAACCTGGTACCCAAAGATTTTCCCCCTTCAGCACATATTAGCTTGCTGCCGCCTTCCTGGCAGGCCGAAAGGAAGAAGGAACAGCAGGAAGACCAATCCAAATACAACCGTAGTGCCGCCAAGCAAAAAGCAGCACCACGGGAACGCACCGTCAACCGGGGCCGCCGCTACCAATCGTGGACGGCGGAAACCGATGAAGAACTGACCCGCCTGGTAGCATCAGGCGCAACCCTCGACGATATGGAACGACTGCTCGAACGCAGCCGTGGTGATGTGGCAACAAGGATACGGAAATTGGGGCTTTGGGAATAAGAGCAGGTTGCAGGGCACAAGCTGCAGGTTGCAAGCTGTAAGCTACAAGCCACAAGCTGCAAGCCCCGCCGCCCTCCTACCATTCACTATTCACCATTCACTATTCACCACTCATTACTCATCACTCATCATGCCCTCCCTCCCCAAAGTAGAACTCCACCTCCACCTCGACTGTTCGCTGACTTATAAGGTAGTACAGCAGCTGGCGCCCCAAATTACGTATGAACAATACCGGGAGTCGTTTATTGCCCCGCCCAAGTGCACCGACCTGGCTGATTATATCACCCGTGCCATCAGGGGTTTTGAGTTGATGCAAACAAAGGAACAGCTGCGGCTGGTAACCCTCGACCTGATGGAACAACTGCAAGCCGACCATGTGCTGTATGCCGAAATACGGTATGCACCGCTTCAGCATGTGTACGAGGGCCTGCAGCCCGAAGAAGTGGTGCAGGCGGTAAATGAAGCCGTACTGGAAGGCATGACGCAAACTGGTGTGCAGGCAGGCATGATCTTGTGTACCCTGCGTCATTATACCGGGGAGCAAAGCCTGCAAACCGTGAAGCTGGTGGAACACTTCAAAGGCAGCCCGGTTGTGGGCTTCGACATTGCCGCCGACGAAGCGGGCTTTCCCATCACCAACCACATCGCGGCTTTCCAATATGCCCGTAAAAAAGGTATTCCTTGTACCGCACATGCCGGTGAGGCCCGCGGTGCCGACTCAGTTTGGGAAACCCTGAACCATTTTCATCCAAGTCGTATTGGCCATGGGGTGCGCAGCGTGGAAGACCCCGCACTTTTACAACACCTCAAAGCACATAATATCCACCTGGAAGTTTGTCCCACCAGCAATGTACAAACCAACGTGGTGGACCGCATCGAAAATCACCCTGCCGACCGCCTTTACAAAGCCGGCGTTTCCATGAGCATCAATACCGATGCCCGCACCATATCGGATACTACCTTGGAAAAAGAGTATCAGATCATGCAACAGCAGTTTGGCTGGGAAAAAGCCCATTTCTTGAAATGCAACCTGGAAGCGATTGAGCATAGCTTTGCACCCGAAGCGGTCAAAGCCACTGTCAAAAAAAAATTGCTGGCAGGCTTTTCCGCAGCCATATGATAACAGCCCTTCCTCCAGGATTCTATTATCACGCTAAACCTATGTACACCAAATGAAGAATATACTCTTGTTATCCATGGCAGTGTTGTATGCCATCATATCGCATGCACAACATACCCTCACCCTATCCATAAAGAATGGCAAAGAGCGAACGCCCCTTGCCGGTGCTACCGCAACCATCAGCCTTCTGAACAGGACAACCATTGCCGATAGCCTAGGCATCGTCACTTTTGCAAACATTCCAGCAGGCGCTTATGCAATCAAGGTTTCCTTTGTCGGCCTATCGGAACAGGAACTTACTGTAACCGTGCCGCAACCCAATAATGCAGCAATTGAAGTTCTATTGGAAGAAGGCGAAGAAGCGGAAGAAGAAGTGGTGGTGAGCGCCACCCGCATCAGCCGGACCATTGCCAATATACCTACCCGTGTAGAAGTGATCTCCGGCGAAGAGCTGACCGAAAAAAGCAACATGAAGCCCGGTGATATCAGGATGATGCTGAACGAAAGCACCGGGATACAGACCCAGCAAACTTCTGCTACTTCCTTTAATGCAGGTATCCGGATACAGGGTTTGGAAGGCCGCTATACACAACTGCTGAAAGACGGCTACCCTTTGTATGCCGGGTTTTCTGGCGGCCTGTCCATACTCCAAATTGCACCCCTCGACCTGCGGCAGGTGGAAGTAATTAAAGGCGCGGCATCTACCCTTTATGGTGGCGGGGCAATTGCCGGTTTGGTGAACCTGGTTTCCAAAACACCGGGTGCAGCAAAGGAACTGAGTTTTCTTGCCAACGGCACCACGGCTGGCGGCCTCGACCTGAGTGGCTTTTACAGCGAGCGTTATGGCAAGGCAGGACTGACCCTTTTTGCATCAAGGAACAGCAACAGCCCTTTTGACCCTGCCGGTATCGGGTTGACCGCCATTCCGAAGTTTGAGCGCTACACCATCAACCCCAGGTTGTTTTTATATGGCACAAACACCACCGCGGATTTTGGCGTGACCTATATTACCGAAGACCGTACAGGGGGCAGCATCAATTATATCAAGAACAATGGCTCCGGTTTCTTTGAAAAGAACAACACAGACCGCTTCACGACGCAGCTGGGTATTGCACACCAACTCAGTGAACAGGCTGCCCTGCAGTTCAAAAACAGTTACAGCCGCTTTGACCGGGTTATTACCGTTCCAACCTATACATTCGATGCCTTGCAGCAATCGTCCTTTTCAGAACTTACATGGAACAGGAACGGGCAAAAGGCGGATTGGGTAATAGGCGTTAATGTACTCACCGATGACCTGGCCGAGCAAGGCCAGACGGCATATCCGAAAAGAGATTACCACTACAATACTTATGGTTTATTCATCCAAAATGCATGGACCATTTCCAAACATTTTGTTTTGGAAACCGGCCTGCGCGGCGACTATGTAAACGAGTTTGGTTTTGAGCTCTTGCCAAGGGCATCGGCAATGATCAGGGTATCGCCCAAAATCACCACCCGTTTTGGCGGCGGCTTTGGATACAAGGCACCCACCATTTTTACAGAAGAAGCGGAAAGAATACAGTTTCAAAACCTGCTGCCCATAGCCCTTAACCATTCCAGGAATGAACGCTCGGTAGGTGGCAACTGGGATATTAACTACCGCACCAACCTTGGCGGACTGGGTTTCAGCCTGAACCATTTGTTCTTTTACACCCGGTTGAACCATCCCCTGGTATTGGTAGGCGCTCCGGGCGGCAAAGTGCAGTTCCAAAATTCACCTGGTTACCTGAATACAAAAGGCATGGAAACCAACCTGCGGTTAACCTATGGTGCTTTTAAGTTGTTTGTCGGATACACCTATACAGATGCCCAGACCCATTTTGCCAGCACTAAAGAATACCTGCCGCTGACAGCCAAACACCGGCTCAATAATGTTTTGATGTACGAGGTGGAAGACAAGTTAAAACTAGGCCTCGAAGCCTACCATTTCAGCAAGCAAAAATTAAATGACGGCAGCTTTGGCAAGCCTTACTGGATAACAGGTTTGATGATTGAAAAATTGTGGGAGCGGTACTCCCTGTTTGTCAATTTCGAAAACTTCAGCAATACCCGGCAGTCAAGGTTTGACTCCATTTTTACTGGCACCATCAACAACCCGGTATTCAGGGATATCTATGCGCCGGTGGAAGGATTTGTAGTCAATGGCGGAATAAAGGTAAAATTGTAGCAGTTGCACCAAGAGCAGCCCAAAGAATAAGCTATACCCGCCCCATGGATACTACAAGCTTTGTAAAAAAACGCTTTTTCTACTGGCGGTTGGCCATGCGCAAAATACAACGCTGACTTTTCGCGTTCGATCTGGAACAAGGGTCTTAAATTGTAAGAGCCAATAGAAAGGCACACCATGCGGTACTGGGTAATCTTGCTTTTGTTTTGTTTGACAGGTTTTCGTGCAGCGGCCCTTCATGGCAAAGGCGGCATGATCACGTACCGCTACCTGGGTGTTGGCGCCACACCCGGCACCTCGCGCTACGAGGTAAAAGCCACCCACTATATCGATTGCAACGGCGTGCAGTTTATCGAGGCCAATGTGTACCTGGGCATTTTTGATGGCGCAACCAATGCGCTTTTACGCACCGTTACTATTCCCAAAAGCACCCAAACAAACATCCAGAAAGTCGATTTCGGCTGTATTACACCGGCACCTAGGGTATGCTTTGTGGAAGCCACCTATGTGCAGGCCATAGAAGTAGAGGACCGCCCCGGCGGTTATATCATTGCCGAGCAGGAATGCTGCCGCATCAATGGCATCATCAACCTGCAAAACTCGGGCAGCTACGGCAGCACCAATTCCAACACCATTCCGGGTATTATCAACGGCATAGACTACCACATCAATGCAAGCCCGCAGTTTGCCCCCCGCGATACCGCGGTGATCTGTTTTAATGCCCCTTTTATGCTCGACTTCAGCGCCGCCGACCCCGACGGCGACTCGCTGGTATATACCTTCTGTTCTGCCAAATCGGGTGGCACCTCGGGCAACAGGCAGCCCAACCCACCAGTGGCACCACCTTACAACGATGTGGTATATAGCAGCGAGTACAGTGGGGGTGCCCCGCTGGGCCCCGATGTTACCATTGATCCGCAAACAGGTATCATCTCGGGCATTGCACCGCCTACTACCGGCAAATACATCGTATCGGTTTGTGCAATGGAATACCGTAACGGCGTGCTGATAGCCACCACCAAAAAAGAGGTACAGGTAGAGGTGGCCAACTGTAATCTTTCGGCAGCCCAGCTGAAAAAAGAATACATCAATTGCGACAGCTTTGAATTCATGTTTGAAAACGAATTGCTCACCAGCAATATCGTTTCCTGGACCTGGGATTTTGGCGTTGCCGGCACCGATGCCGATACCTCCTCGAACCCCCAGCCTTATTTTACTTATCCCGATACGGGCCGTTACGTGGTAAAACTTAAAGTGGCTACCGCCAACGGCTGTACCGACAGTACATCGGCACCGGTGGCGGTATACCCCGGCTTTAGGGCAGGTTTTACGGTAGGCGGCAGCTGCTTCCAGATACCCTTCAGTTTTACCGATACCAGTACCACACCCTACGGCAGGGTAAACAGCTGGCGTTGGCGCATCAGCCCCGATAGCAGTTACACGGTGCCCAGCTTTAACCACAAGTTTGCGCAGCAGGGCACGTATACGGCTTCCCTCATTGTGGGTACCACCCTCGGCTGCCTTGATACGGTAACCCGGCAGGTAGTCGCTTCCAATAGGCCCGAGTTGTCGCTGGCCTTCCGCGATACGCTGATCTGCGCTATTGACACCCTGCAATTGCGGGCACTGGGACAGGGTAGTTTCAGCTGGCGTCCCAATGAAAGGATGATGGATGCCAATACCGCAACGCCCAGGGTTTTCCCTACCGATACCACCAGTTATATCGTTACGCTTAACCAAAGCGGGTGCGTGGCTTCCGATACGGTAAGGGTAAATGTACTGCCTGCTATCAGCGTCAGCCTGCCTGCCGATACCACTATCTGCCAGGGCGACAGTATCCGGCTGCGGCCAAACAGCCTGGCACTGGGTTACCAATGGACACCTGCGGCAGGGCTGGACAGCTCCCGAATCAAGTTTCCAGTGGCTGCACCCAACACCACGACAACCTACCGCTTATTGGCCAACCTGGGCAATTGCCAGGCACAGGCTACCACCACCGTTCGGGTGGTACCCTACCCCATTGCCCAGGTCAGCGCCGATACCCTTATCTGTTACGGCACAACGGCGCAGCTGCGGGGCAATATTGTTGGCGCGGCTTTTACCTGGTCGCCGGCAACAAGCCTGCAAAATGCCAATACCCTTAACCCCATTGCCAGTCCTGCCGCCACGACGGCTTATGTACTTACAGCCACCGACAATAGGGGCTGTCCCAAACCTGTAAGTGATACGGTGATCGTGCAGGTGGCGCCCCGCATTTTTGCCCAGGCCGGCAACGACACGGTGGTGGTAGCCAGGCAACCCTTGCAACTGCAGGCTTCCGGCGGCGAGCGGTACAGCTGGTACCCGCCCATTGGCCTCAACGATCCGCTTATTGCCAACCCGGTGGCTACCCTCGATGGCACCACCGATGTCCTTACCTATTATGTTTCTGTGTCGCAAGGCATCTGTACCGCAGTGGATAGTGTGCGGGTGCTGGTGTATAAAACAGGTGCCGACATCCTGGTACCTACGGCCTTTACCCCAAACGGCGATGGACGCAATGATATCATGCGTCCCATCCTGCTGGGCATGAAATCGCTTGACCGCTTCCAGGTATTCAACCGCTGGGGACAACTGGTATATGAAACCAGGACCGGCGGACAGGGATGGGACGGTCGCATCAACGGGGTGCTGCAGGCCACCGGCAGTTATGTATTTATTGCCAGCGGTACCAGTTTCGACAACCGCATCATCCAGCGCAAAGGCAGTTTTGTGTTGGTACGATAAAACAAAGGCAGCCGGTGGGCTGCCTTTGTTTTATCTAGTGCTTAT
Organism: Cnuella takakiae; assembly: GCF_001953305.1. GTDB lineage: Bacteria > Bacteroidota > Bacteroidia > Chitinophagales > Chitinophagaceae > Flavisolibacter > Flavisolibacter takakiae. The sequence goes on along the minus strand of NZ_MTFE01000010.1, from coordinate 2,043,482 downwards.
ACACGGGTAATATTCTTTGCGCTTATGCTCAGGCAATTTTAATGGGCACTTTGCCACCACTTTTTACGGCGGCAAAGATGGCGTCAATCACCTTCATATCCTTCACCCCTTCTGCCCCATCCACCGGCACAATGGGCTGTTTGCCTTCAAAGATCAGTTCGGCCATGCCATCCATCTGGAGGGTTTGGTGCATGGGGTGCGGCAGGGCCAGCTCGCCCTTGTGGGTGCGGCCCTTGATGGGGCCATAGCCACTTGCCGGCTGCAGATCGGCAAAGCCTTTTTCGCCATTGATAAAGAAGCGATCAAGGTTGTTCATGTTATAGGTAGAAAGACAGGAGCCTATGATGCCGCTTGGAAAACCCAGCTGGAAGGTGATGGTTTCATCTACACCCGGCTTGAACTTTTGCGGGTCGGTCTTTACTTCCTGTGCGGTTACCCAGATAGGTTCTTCACCAGTCATATAGCGGGCGGCATTAATAGAGTAAATTCCGATGTCCATCATGGCACCGCCACCGGCCAGCTTCGGGTCGAGCCGCCACTGGTTGGGGTTGCCAATGCGGAAACCCGACTGTCCCTGGAAATAAAGCAGTTTACCCAGCTCGCCTTCTTTACGCATCCGGATGATTTCAACGGTATTGGGCTCAAAGTGTAAGCGGTAACCAATCAGGAGCTTAACCCCGGCGGCTTTACAGGCGTCTACCATTTCCTGCCCCTCCTTTGCATTGATCGCCATTGGCTTTTCGCAGATCACGTGCTTGCCGGCCTTTGCTACCCGCAGGGTTTGCGGATGGTGCAAGGCGTTGGGTGTAATGATATACACCGCGTCGATGTTGGGGTTGTTCTTGATATTGTCGAAGTTCTCGTAGTTGTAGCAGTTGGCGGCAGGGATATTCCACTTCTGCTGCCATTCGGTAACCTTGGAAGGCGTACCACTGATCAGGCCAACCAGCTTGGCACGTTTGCAATCTTTCATGGCTTCTGCTACCCGTGCACCATAACTGCCCAGGCCCATTATGGCTACCCGCAACACTGGGCCATCAGCCACTTCAGCACAACTGGTAAGCGAGCTGATGATGGGTGCACTTTGAAGGGACAGCAATGGAATGCCAATTGCGGAGCGGGTAACATTTTGCAGGAAAGCACGTCGGGTGTTCATATAGCGTAGTAGGGGTTTGTGTTGGTAAAGTAGCTTAAATATAAAAAGGAAATGGAATGCGGGATGCAAGAAAAGAGGGCCAGCATTGCGCGGAGTTTTGATCACCGGCATACGTGTTGAATGAAATCAATTCATTTAGGGATAGAAAGCACCCCCATAGCAGGATCAAGATAAGTTTTTTCGGGTACCGCAATTTTGTTCGCATCCCTTTACCTATATCCCATAAAATCAAAGTGAAGCCAATAACTATTGCAAGCGATACCCTTGCTCCCCTGGTGATGCTTTAGTACCACCTTCATCAATGAAGCACAACGCTGAATAGCAGGCAAACCAATTTTCTTAACCAGGAAAGATGCAAAGGTGGCAAAACGAAATGCTCAACGATCGGTAAGCGTTTTCAAAAACGCAACCACTGCCTGCTGCTCCCTCGCATTCAACTGCAAAGAATCAAAAGGCAGCGATTGGTAGGGCAGGTTCATACCCAGGCCCACACCGCCGCCTTTCTGGTAAAAGCGCACTACGTCTTCCAGGTTCTGGTACACGCCGTTGTGCATATAAGGTGCGGTCTTTTCGCTGTTGCGAACGGTAGGTGTTTTAAAAGCAAAACGCAATTCTTCCAGCTGGTTCCACTGGTAGCGGCCCACATCGCCATCAATAGTGGCCTTTTCCCAAACCGCTTTTGCAGGCACGCCAATGATCTCCGACTCCGACTTGCCAAACCAGGGCGGCACCGTGCCGTTGAACAGGGGAATAAAATGGCAGGTAGCACATTTTGCCTTACCTGCAAAGAGGTTGAAACCCTCCAGTTCCTGCGTGTTCATAGCAGCCTTGTTGCCGCGCATATAATCATCAAAACGCGAACGGAAAGGATTGAGGCTGCGAATGTATGCGGCAACGGCATTGCGTACCTGGTAGCCGCCGATGCTATCCACACCAAAAGCCGCTTTGAACAGCTGGCGGTAACCGCTGTCCTGCGACAGCTTGCGGGCAGCAAAAGAGGCCTGCATGCCAAATTCATCGCTATTGTCCATTACCTGGTTTACCTGGTCTTCGAGGGTATTGGAGCGGTGGTCGTAAAACTGGTCGCGCTGGAGCGATGCATAAAACAAACTGGGTGTGTTGCGTTGCAGCGATCCGCCGTGCACGCCATTGGCCGCCTTGGGTAGGCCGTCGGTAAAGTATTTTTCGGGCTGGTGACAACTGGCGCAGCTAAGGGTACTGCTTTTGGAAAGCCTGTTGTCGTAAAACAATTGTTTGCCCAGGGCAACCTTTGCCGTATTGCTTTTTGCAGATGCGTAGTTGGTATAAAAATCAGGGTCAAAACCTTTCCCCTGGAGCAATGCAGCAAGGGAACCATCAAAAGGTTTTGTAAACAGGGAATCGGCAGGATCCTTTTGGGCCGGTGCCAGTTGCAGGCTCAGGGGTGCCATAAACTGTTGTAAAAAAACCATCCGGTCAAAGGCATCAAAGTCCTGGTGCTGCTGCAGGTAATTGCGGGCAGCAGCAAAAGCATTCCCGGACCTATCAGGCTGTCCAACAGCCTGCAACATCCGTTGCAAACCAACAAGTGCCGCATCGGACTCCGTCAGCGACAATTTGCTGAGTGGTGCATCAAAACCGGTAATGCCCAGGGTGGCAATACGAATCAGCTGGTGCTGCACCATTTCGTGCACATGTCTGGGAAGTATGGCCGTTGCCTCCAGGTTGGACAGTACGAAATTGAGGTCGGTTTGCAGCAGCTTGATTTCATTGGAAAGCAGTGGCCGCAGTGTATCAGCGAAGCCGCCATACAGGTACTGTTCTACCAACTGGAAACCATGGGGTGGCCATACCTGGTTGTCCTCTGTATGAATATCGGGTAGCGCGGGCCCGTTGATGCGGCGCGTCAGGCCCTGGAAATAATATTCTACCACCCCTTCTACATGCTTATAGCTGTTACGGGCAGCCGAAAACTGCTGCTGCAGTTGCGGAAGTGCTGCGCCTTGCTGTACAAAGCTATCCAGCATCGACAGGTCCTGTTGCAGGCTGTCCTGCTCCAGGCCATACCACTGTCGCAAGGCAGCTGCTTCATCTTTAGGTTTGTTCACACCACAGGCAGGCAGCAGGCCTGCCACCAGCACCGCATAACACAACAAAAAAGCCAGCACAGTAGCGGGAAGAAATGGTTTACGCATAAGGGCAATTAGACCTGCAATTTAAGCTGTGCCACTCAGCAAATACCGGCTCCAGCATGTTAAACTAAAAGCACCGGCTACAAGGCAGCCGGTGCATAAAGGCGTTTAGCAAAGAAAAAGCTGCGCTTGCAAAAGCATAACCAGCAGCCCTGGCGCCAATAATATTCGTGGTTAACCAGGGTAGCTGGACGTCCAGCTTTCCTTACCTGGGCACATTGGTGATGAGCAGGGTTTGTCCACCCGACTTATAAGCCTGTACCGAAGATGCCTTGCTGGGATTGAGGAAACGGTCACCTTCTACCCAGCTGTGTGCGTGCACATTGATGGTAAAGGTGCCGGGAACACCGATGATATCGGAAATATCCACCATTGCGCCATGCTCCCACAAACCAAATCGCTGATCACTGGTGGGATTGAACCTGGTACCGGCCAACTGGTTGTTGCGCATATCCATAAAAGGCACTTTCCTGCCGGTGGCAAAACTGTATTGCCAGATATAGGAGTTGTGCGTGGCACCGGGAAAGAAAGAATCACCATCCTCCTGTATGTAGAGGTAGTTTTCGGTTGCACAAAGGTTATCGGGGTTGATGATGTCCTTACCGGGATCATCAGCGCCATCGGCAATGATGGACAGCTTACCGCTCAGGGGATTGCCGGCATCCAGCTTCAGGTTATACACCCGGCCCCAGTAGGTTTTTTCGGGCTGGTTGGCTACACCGGTGGCCACAAAAAACAGGTCGCGGCTATTGGCGCCTCCACCCTTGCGGTAATCCAGGTCTTCCACGCGGGCAAACTGGATGGAACCCAGCGAACTGTTGAGGGCTTCGATCTCGGTGCCGGTGAGGTTTCTGGCATTGGGTACCTCCACAAACTCCACGTCATAAGTATTGCCCTTGGTGATGGCTGTTTCTACCTGGTTGCCGTCTTTGCGGCGAAGGGTATACAGCTTACCATTTTCCAGGTCGCCGGGAGTGTCGCTCAGGTATAGGTACACCTGCCCGTTGCCGGCATCTTCGCCCAGGATGATCACAGTTTTCCCGGGGTAAGCATCTTTGGCAAGGGGCACCGAGTTTTCGCCGCTGAACTTGCCCAGGGCTGGTTTTACCCTGCTGTTGTTGGCAGGGTCGGCAGCGCCAACGGGGTCGATGGCATGGGTCATGGCGTTGACATTGCTTTCACCGGTGCTCAGGAAAACTGGCTTGGGGAATCCATGCTCTTCTGGGGTGGCCAGCGAGCCCGAGCAAAGCCGGAACATACCGCCATCGGTATTCACCAGGTATTCGCCCTTTACGGGCCTGAGCATCCGGTCTAAGTACACGCGGCTGATGGCATAGGTGTTTTCATGGTTGGTAACCATGATATAGCCACTGCCGTCAGGGTTAGGCAAAAAGCCCTGTCCATCCGGAGCACCGCCATATACAAAGCCGGGCGAGCCTGCAATGGTATCGGAACTACTGATCAGGGGATAAAGACCAACACCTGAAAAAGAGGGAAACATGGTAACCAGGGCCTCCGTATTGGAGTAGGCTTTTGGCTGGACGCTATTGGCATCACTGTCGATATCGGAAGGGCTGCAGGCACCAAGGATGGTGCTAACTGCAAGGGCGCAAAGGAGGTGCTTGGTCATTGCCGTATGGTTTGTGCGGCAAATATGCAGGGGGTGTATTACCCGAATCTTATCAGCGGGTTAAGGAATTCTTACGCCTCGGTTGTAGCTACCAACCTGTAAGTACCCATAAATTTTGTAAAAAGGAAAGGAGCACTCCGGGCAGCTTTTGCGCCTGGTATGCTCCTTTCCTTTTTGATAGCTCAATTTGCTTGGCGCACCCTTATTTAGGCACGTTGTTCAGTATCAGGGTTTGCCCACCTGCTTTATAGCTCTGTGCGGCACCCGCCTTGCTGGGGTTCAGGAAACGGTTGTTCTCTATCCAGGTATGCGACTGCACATTCAGGGTAAAAGTATTGGGAACGCCTACCACATCCGATATGTCTACCATTGCACCGTATTCCCAAAGGCCGAACTTCTGGTCGTTGGTGGGGTTGAAACGGGTACCGGCAAGTGCACGGTGGCGCATGGTGATAAAGGGCTTCTTGGTGCCACTGGCAATATCGTACTGCCAGATATAAGAGTCGTGCCTGGCGCCGCTATAACCCAAGGAGCCATCTTCCTGGATGTACACAAAGTTTTGCGTAGCACAGATATTATCGGGGTTTACCACGTCGTTGCCGGGGTCATCGGCCCCATCGGCAATGATGGACAGCTTACCACTCAGCGGATTGCCGGCATCCAGCTTCAGGTTGTACACCCGGCCCCAGTAAGTTTTTTCAGGCTGATTAGGCACACCGGTAGCAGAAAAGAAAATGTTGCGGGTACCATTGCCACCACCCTTTTGGTAGTCGAGGTCTTCGATGCGGCCAAACTGAACGGCCTGCAGGTTTTTGTTTACGCTTTCGATTTCAGCGCCGGTCAGGCTTTTGGCATTGGGAATTTCAGCAAACTCCACGTCGTAAGTCGTACCCTTGTTCATGGCCGTCTCCACAGGGTTCTTGTCCTTGCGGCGCAAGGAATAAAGCTTGCCGTTTTCCAGGTCACCAACGGTTTCGCTTACATAGAGGTATACCTGCCCGTTGGCATTGTCTTCACCCAGGATGATCACCGTTTTACCCGGGAAGGCATCCTTGGATAGCGGCACCGCATTTTCACCACTAAACTTACCCAGTGCGGGCTTTACCCTCGACTTATTCGAAGGGTCGGCCGCGCCCAGCGGGTCGAGGGCATGGGTCATGGCGTTGGCATTGCTTTCGCCCACGCTCAGAAAAACAGGGCTTGGAAAACCATGTTCCTGCGGGGTGGCCAGCGATCCGGAACAAAGCCGGAACATACCACCATCGGTATTGAGCAGGTACTCGCCGCGGGTTACATTCAGCTTTTTATCGAGGTAAAGACGAGACACCGAATACACATTCTCGTGGTTGTTTACCATCACAAAACCCGACCCATCGGGATTGCGCAAAAACCCGGAACCATCGGGGCTGCCGCCGTAAACAAAGTCGGGGCTGGCGGTAAGGGTATCGCTGCTGCTGATCAGCGTATACAGCTTCAAAGCGCTGAACCCAGGCATCACTTCCACCAGCGGTTCTATATTGGACCGGTTTTTCAGTTCGGGCTTATCCTCCACCGGCACAGGTGTTGGCGTAGGGTTGGGTGTAGGTTCGGGCAGTTCGCCGCCAACTTCTTTGTTACAGGCCAGGGCCAGCAGGGCAACGCACAGCCATCCCCATCTTTTGTACATCATGAATCTTTTCTTTTAATAAGGGTGATTGTAGGGTCGGATCAGTACCAGCTACTGGTTTTTGGCAGTGGATAGGATTGTGACGAAAATCAAGGTAAGGGTTACTACAGGTACTATAAAATTTGCGCCTGCCGGAACTAATTTGTTTCAAATACCCTTTTATGCGTTACCTCATCGCATTGTTGTTGTCCTTGCACGGCACCCTGCACCTGATGGGCTTTGCCAAGGCATTCAGCTTGGGCAATTTTGGGGCCATTTCCAGCCCCATATCCAAAAATTTTGGACTAGCCTGGCTTATAGCGGCCCTGCTGCTGCTGGCAGCCGCGGCTCTGATGCTGTTGCAACAGGATACCTGGTGGGCACCTGCATTGGGCGGCTTGCTGCTTTCGCAAATACTGGTATTCGGAGCCTGGTCCGATGCCCGCTGGGGCACCGTGGCCAACCTGCTCCTGCTGGCTGCCGCCCTCCCGGCATTTGCCGAATGGCGCTTTGAAAGCCAGTACCGGGCCGATGTACAGGGGCAGTTTCAGAGGATTGGAAAGGAAAAGGAGGCGGTCATATCAGCGGCCGACCTGGCACAACTGCCACCGCCTGTACAGCGCTACCTGTATTATACCGGTTGCGTTGGGAAGGCCAAGGTACGACAGATGCGGGTGCGGTTTAACGGACACATGCGGGAAAAGGATAAAAATTTCTTTGCCTTCCAATCGGAGCAGGTCAAAGACTTTAAAACGCCTGCCCGCTATTTTTTTATGCGGGCAACGGTAAACGGGCTGCCCACCACCGGGTACCACCGGTTTGCCGGCGGTCATGCCAGCATGAATATCCGGGTGCTATCCGCTATACCTGTGGTGCAATCCAGGGGTGGCGAACTGGACCAGGCCGAGACCGTAACCTTTTTCAATGATATGTGTGTGCTTGCACCCGCCACCCTGGTTGATACACGCATCCGCTGGGAAGCAATAGATGATGCCAGTGCCAAAGCTTACTTCACCAATGGTTCTACCACCATCAGTGCCCTCTTGTTGTTCAACAAAAATGGCGAGCTGGTCAACTTTATCTCCGATGACCGTTTTGCCATGAATGCCGGCAAACTGGAACAGCACCGATTTTCCACACCTTTAAGTGAGTACAAGTGGTTTGGCGGCTACCGGCTGGCCAGTAAGGGTGAAGCGGTATGGCACTACCCCGACGGGCTCTTTAGTTACGGTGAGTTTGAACTACAAAGCGTAGCGTATAACGAAGCTGCTGTGCAACTTTAAAATTTGTTGCAGGTTTTGGGTGCAGGAAGTATCCTTCACTTAAAAAGGACCTAAATAGTTTTTCCCTCTTTGCGCCTTAGCGCCTTTGCCTGAAACATTGCTCGCAAAGGCACATTAGTGCAAAGTGTACAGCACAAAAAAGCCCACACCATGTGGGTCTTTCAATTATTTTTTGCGGCTGCGCAGCCATTCAATGACCGGCGGCAGCATCGATAACAGGATGATGCCAAAGATCACGTAAGTGAAATTTGATTTGATAACGGGTATGCCGCCAAAGAAAAACCCCAGGAAAAGGAAGGACAGCACCCAGGCTACTGCGCCAACAATGTTGTAGGAAGCAAAGCGGCCATAGGTCATGGTGCCCACACCGGCAACAAAAGGCGCAAAGGTGCGCACAATGGGTACAAAGCGGGCATAGATGATGGTTTTGCCACCATACTTGTTGTAAAAGTTTTGGGTCTTTTCCAGGTATTCTTTTTTCAGGAAACGGTAGCGACCGCTGAAGGCACGGGGGCCGATATAATCACCAATATGGTAGTTGACCAAATCACCCACAAATGCGGCAACAATGAGGATGCCAGCCATCAGGAAAATATTGAGCCCGCTTTCGGGTTTGGCGATGATGGCGCCTGCGGCAAACAACAGTGAGTCGCCGGGGAGGAAAGGCGTTACCACCAGGCCGGTCTCGGCAAAAATGATCAGGAACAGAATCAGGTAGGTCCAGGTTTGGTAGTTGCTTACGATCTCCACCAGGTGCTGGTCGATGTGGAGGATAAAATCGATGATGGACTGGATGATTTCCAAGGTGTTTTTATTGACGTTTCAGAAATGGCTGCAATATAACCGGAACCGCTGATTTGGGAGGTGGGATAGTTGGTTATTTGTTGCAGTTGCTTTTACGCGTTTAGCTGTTTTACCCTTTGTAAAACACAAACGGATGAAACAAAAGGCACAGATCCGTTTCCATCCGTTCCTTCCGTTTCATCCGTGTTCCTATCAGGGAACCTGCAGCCGGGAACCGGCAAATTGCAAAGGTGCTTATACTTTCTTCACCCGCTTTTCCAACTCACTCAAAGGCATATTGATCACCCTGCCTTTTTGCTCCTTACCGCGGTAGGTAACCACTTTCAGCATCACAGCGTCTTTGGGTATAATCAGGGATCCCTCCACTTTTGGATAATGGTGATCGGGGAAAGAGTTGTCGAAAGTGTAGTGGATACTTAAATCTTTAACCTCCGTAGTCAGGTCAATCTTCAGTTTACCATCGGCTGTGCGGCTCACGGCCACAATGGGATCGAATACGCTGGGGGCATATTTTACATCAGCCACATCAAAACGTTTCATATGCGCTTCCACGCGGGGCATAAAGGCATCCCAGTTGCGCTTGGCCTTGGGGCTCCAAACCGCTTCGGCAATGGCAAAACCACGCGGCCAGGTCATATACTGCGCATGCCGCATGTTGTATACCTGCTCGGTCCACAGGTTGGCCTGTCCACCCTTGATGTATTTGGGATCCACGCCTTCTGGCAGGGGATCGAACTGGTAAGCCTTATTCAAACGCAACGTTGCATAAATGCGGGGTTCTACCAGCACATCACCCTGCATGTAATCGATGTAGGCAAAGTCGGTGGGACTCATCACCACTTCATGCTTCATTTTGGCTGCCTCAATACCGCCCTTCATGCCACGCCAGCTCATTACGGCTGCGCTTGGTGCAATGCCACCTTCCAGTATTTCATCCCATCCCATCAGCTTCTTGCCCTTGGAAGCAACGATCTTTTCTACCCTGCGGGTAAAATAGCTCTGTACTTCTTCCATGGTCTTCAGCTTTTCGCGCTGCATCAGGGCCTTGATGGCGGGATCGTCTTTCCAGAATGTTTTAAAAGTTTCGTCGCCACCCATGTGGATGTATTCAAACGGAAAGATTTGCGCCATCTCTCCTACTACCTTGTCGAGGAATGTATAAACGGCTTCGTTGGCAGGACAAAGGTTATCATCTATCAGTGCCACGTGCTTGCTCCAGTCCTTGATGCTTTGACCGGAAGACACTTCAGGTTTGGGACCTTTACCTGCGCTGCAGGCCAGCTCGGGGTAAGCGGCAATAGCAGCCAGGCTATGACCAGGCACATCCACTTCCGGGAGGATGTTTACAAAACGGTCCTGTGCATACCGCACCAGTTCCTTTAGATCTTCCTGCGTATAAAAGCCACCATAGTTGCGGGGCTCGTTGGGTTCTGGTTTGGAGAAGGTGCCGAAATAGCCCACTTTCTTTGCGTTCCATGCCCCCACTTCGGTTAGTTTGGGCAGGCTCTTGATCTCGATGCGCCAGCCTTCGTCGTCGGTAAGGTGCAGGTGCAGGAGGTTGTACTTATAGCGTACCATCTGGTCGATGTACTGCTTTACATCTTCCTTGGTGAAGAAGTGGCGCGACACGTCGAACATCAGTCCACGCCAGCCAAAGCGGGGATAATCGGTTACTTCCACCACGGGCATATCCCAGGTGGCACCAGTTACTTTCTCTTTGCTTTCAATATCCTTGGGCAGCAGCTGCAACAGGGATTGTACGCCGTAGAAGACACCTGCGGGCTCGTTGGCGGCCACCGTTACGCCGTTGTTGGTAACGGAAAGTTTATACCCTTCTTTTCCCAGCTGCGCATCCTTGTTTTGCAGCAGTTGCAAGCGGATAGCAGGGTTGCCTTCGCTGGCACTTACCGTTACGGTATAGCCGGTGGGTGCCGACAGCTTCTGCTGCAACATGCTTGCGGTATGGGCCAGGGCGGAATTCTTGTCGGCACCAATCACCAGGTTTTGCGGCAGCACAAAACGGCCGGTGCCGGTGGTAATGCTTACGGGTTCCGGGATCAGGGCAATGGCGGGTGCGCTTTGGGCAAAGACGGTGGCGCCCAGCCAAAGGCCACAGCATAAAAGGAGTACTTTCTTCATATGACGAATGGAGGTTTACAAGGTTGGTGAATGAGCATACAATTTAGGGGATTCTGCCATTGGTTGCGGGCATCCGGCTGCTCAACCGGTTTAACAGGCAGCGAAGAAGGTTTCACGCAAAGGCGCTAAGGAGCAAAGGCGCTAGGTTTTCACGCAACGACGCAACGGAGCCACGGCGCAACGCTTTTTACATACAGTAAGTTTATAGTACTTGCAGCTTATGGCTAAAAGCTTGAAGCTTGCCTTAGCGTCTTTGCTCCTAATGTCTTTGCGTGAAAATCATTGTATGTAAATCACTCTTCCTCGCTCTTGTTGTGCAGTTTCATCAGCGCAGCATAGGCATTCTTCACAATGATCTCCTGTTGCAGCAATGCCGGGTTTTGTGACTGCAGGGCCACCATGCCATTCTCCCGTACACCTGTTTGCACAGGCACCATTTCGAAACTGTTGTTGCTGCGTTTTGTAAAAATGTACTCGCCCGCACCAAAACGAACGACTGCATCTTCGGGTACCACAGTAGCCATGCGCCCGTCAATCAGCACATCGGCATTCAGGAACATACCCGGTACCAGTTTGGGAATGGCACCGGTAAAATCGCAATGCACCAGGGCACTACGGCTGTCGTCGAGCGTTTTGGCCACATAGTGTACGGAACCATAATATACCTGCGCACTATCGCCATTAAGCCATGCTTTTACCTTTTGGCCGGGGTGAATTTGCGCCAGGTCTTTTTCAAATACCGTTAGCGAAAGATGAAGGTCGGCAGGGTCTACCAACTCGAACAAGACATCGGTAGGACTTACATATTTACCCCGGTTCACATTTACCACCGACACATAGCCGCTGATGGGCGCATACAGGTTAACGGTGCGGCTGATAGTTCCTTCACTTAGCGTGTTGGTGTTGATACCCAACAAAAGCAACTTCTCCTTTAAAGCCTGCACCATGATGCGCTCGGCGCGGTACTCCGATGCCGTTTGCTCAAACACTTTGTCGCTGGTGGTTTTGCTGGCGTTGAGTGCACGCTGGCGTTCGTATTCTTTTTCCAGGAACAGCAATTTTGAGCGCGCCATCAGGTAGTCCTGCTGCAGCTGCACAAACTGCGGATCCTGCAGCACCGCCAGCACCTGTCCCTTGCGTACCTGCATGCCGGGCAGCAGTTCGGCCTTTGCTATATAGCCGCCATAAGGAAAGGAAATTGTCACCTTGTTTTCGGGTGGCGCTTCCACCACGCCATTCACCCGGATGGCGGCTTCCATGTTCTGCTGCGCAGGCTTGCCGGTGCGGATGCCTGCTGTTTTGATTTGATCGGGAGTAAGCGTTACGATATTGGTGGCTTCCTCTTCTGCTCCGGCCGCTGCGGGCTGTTCGGTTTTTGCGCTGCAGGCAGATAGGAAAAGGAATATGCTATAAGTGAAAAGGCGTTTCATGATGATGTTATTGTCAACACCTGCCAGGTCTTTAGGACCTGGCAGGTGTGTTTTAAAACAGGGAATGATAAGACTGCAATTCAATCAGGTTGTTGTTCCAATCCTGCACCGCATCGAGGTAGCCTGCACGCAGCGAAATGGACTGGTTGATCACCAGGATCCATTCCAGGTAGGAAATATCACCCTGGTTGTACTGGAGTGTTGCATGTTGCTCCAGGAGGTCGGCCTGCTTCAATGCCGCAGTGCGGTAATAAGCGAGTGTTTGCCGGTTGCGTTCGTGCTGTTGGTACAATTGCCTGATGGTGGTGCGGTATTGGAGCAACGCACTGTTGTACTGTACCCTTGCCGCTTCATACCGGGTACGCCCTGCCAGCAATCTTGCCTTCAAGGCACCCGTGAACAAGGGAATGCTGACACCCGCCTGCACCGCGGAAAAGCGGTTGGCCTGGCCAAAGGTTTTCTCTGCACCGTTGATCAATTGGGTGCCGCTGAACGACTGGTTGGTATAGCCAACACTTACCTGGGGCAGCCGGCCGCTTTTCTGTACTTCCAATTCGCGCAGCAACACTTCCCCCTCCTGCTGGCGCAGGGATAAAGAGGGGTGCGCTGTACCATTGAGGGTATCGGGTAAATTGTTTTCAGTACGTAAAAGGTCGGCACCTTCGGGAACATAGCGGGCAGCACTGTTCATCCAGTATCCCAGGCCTGTTTGCAAAATGGCAAAATCAGCTTCCAGCCGCTGCAGTTGGTTGGCTACCTGCATACGCTGTGTTTCGGCGGCGGTCTTTTCCACAATATTGGCATCGCCTGCCCGGAAGCGCTCTTCCTGCCTTTGCAGGAAACGGGCAAAAAGCGAGTCGGCCCGAAGCAGCAGTTGCCTGCGTGCCTGCGCTACCTGCATCTGGAAATAAAGCTGGGTAATGTTGCGCTTTACATCCAGCAGGGTCAATTGCTGCTGCACCCTTGCTATACCTGTTTGCGCTTCCAGCAGTTGCCGGTTGCGGCGGTACACCACCGGGAAGGCAATGGACTGTGATACAGCGATCCGCGAATCATTGAGGGGTGAGTTCACCTTGCCGTATTCGCCGTTTACCGTAGTGAGGGGTATCTCGGTTGCACTGCGTTCCAGTTGCCGGGCGCCACTGGTATTCAGTGTTGCAGCCTGCAGGGAAAGATTGTTTTTCACCGCGCTATCAAGCGCCGCCTGCAAACTTATGGGTTGCTGTGCGCTACATATTGCAGGCAGCAGGATGCAGCCAAGCAGTACCAATGGAGTCATGTTCATTTGCTTCCCTTTTGTTTTGCTTTCCACCATGCCATACAAAACCGGCAATACCAGCAGGGTCAACAAGGTGGCGGTAAACAAGCCGCCGATCACCACCGTTGCCAGGGGCCGTTGCACTTCGGCACCGGCGCCATTGCTGAGGGCCATGGGCAGGAAGCCCAGCGAGGCCACCGCGGCAGTCATCAGCACCGGGCGCAGGCGGGTATGCGTACCTGCCAGGATGCGTTCCCGCAAATCCAGCATACCGGCAACTTTCAGGTTGTTGAACTCGGTGATGAGCACAATGCCATTGAGTACAGCCACGCCAAAAAGCGCGATAAAACCCACACCGGCAGATATGGAAAAGGGCATGCCTCTTAACCACAAAGCCAGCACGCCGCCGATGGCAGAAAGGGGTATGGCGGAATAGATCAGCAAACCCTGTTGCATGGAATTGAACGCGAAGTATAAAAGCATGAAAATAAGCAACAGCGAAATGGGAACGGCAATACTTAGGCGCTGCTTTGCCGCCACCAGGTTCTCAAACTGGCCGCCATAGGTGATGTAATAACCGGGAGGCAAGCGGAGCTTTTGACCGATCTTTTGCTGGAGTTCTTCCACTACGCTCTGCACATCGCGGCCCCTTACATTGAAGCCCACCGTAATGCGGCGTTGTGCATTTTCCCGTTGTATCTGGTTGGGCCCTACTTTCACCTGCACATCGGCTACCTGGTACAGGGGCACCTGCGCACCCGTGGGCGTAGCCACCAGCAGGTTGCGCACATCGGCAATATCCTGGCGGCCTTCATTTTCCAGACGCACCACCAGGTCGAAGCGGCGCTCGGCCTCATACACCTGCCCGGTTACCGCACCGGCAAATGCCGACTGCAGTACGCGGTTGATGTCTTCCACCGCCAAACCATACTGCGCGAGGGCGGCCCGGTTGTATTGCACCACTATTTGCGGCAGGCCGGTTACCGTTTCCACGTACAGGTCGCGGGCACCCTCCACGCTACCGGCCAATACACCCAATGCCGCAGCATGGCGGGCCAGGGTATCCAGGTCTTCACCAAATATTTTACACACCACGTCCTGCCTGCTGCCGGTCATCAACTCATTGAAGCGCATCTGAACCGGGAACTGGAAACCTGCCGTTACGCCCGGTACCACGCTTAGTGCATGGCTCATTTTCTCGGCCAGTTCGTCGAAGGTTTTGGCCGATGTCCACTCCTTCTTATCCTTTAAGATCACCATCATGTCCGAGGCCTCCATGGGCATGGGATCGGTAGGAATTTCGCCGCTGCCGATTTTGGTCACTACTTTTTCAACTTCTGGAAATTGCCTTTTCAGGATGCCGGCCGTTTGCTGGGTGGCCTGGATGGTGGTGGTGAGCGAAGAGCCGGTAAGCACCCGGGTATCCACGGCAAAATCGCCTTCCTCCAATTCGGGAATGAACTCGCCACCGAGGCTTGCCATCACCAGGATAGCGCCGGCAAAAAGTGCCAGGGAAACGCCGATCACCATTTTTGGAACGGCCAGTGCCTTTACCAATACCTTGCGGTAAGTACGCTCCAGCACATGCATCATGCGGTCGGCAAAGGTGAGCTTGTGGCTGATGGTTTTGCTCAGCACCAGCGTGCTCATCATAGGAATATAGGTGAGCGACAACAGGAAAGCACCCACAATGGCAAAGGCCACCGTTTGGGCCATGGGCTTGAACATCTTGCCTTCAATACCCTGCAGGGAAAGAATGGGCAGGTACACAATCAGGATGATCACCTGGCCAAAGACGGCGGCATTCATCATGCGGCTGGCGGCCTGTTGTACGGCGCCATCCATCTGTTGCTGGTTGAGCTTCTGACCGGGGGTAAATTCCCTGCTGGTATGCAGGCGGTGCATGACGGCTTCCACGATGATCACCGCACCATCTACAATCAATCCAAAATCCAGGGCACCCAGGCTCATCAGGTTGCCGCTCACGCCAAAGAGGGTCATCATGGAAATGGCAAACAGCATGGCCAGCGGTATCACCGAGGCCACCAGCAAGCCGGCACGCAGGTTACCCAGGAAGATCACCAGGATGAATACCACGATCAGTGCACCTTCCACCAGGTTGCGTTCCACCGTGCTGATGGCATGGGTCACCATCTTGGTACGATCCAGGAAGGGTTCGATGATCACGCCTTGCGGTAAGGTCTTTTTGATCTCCTCTATGCGGGATTTGACATCACGGATCACGCGGCTAGAGTTTTCGCCTTTGAGCATCATCACCACTGCCCCGGCCACTTCGCCTTCATCGTTGTAGGTCATAGCGCCATAGCGGGTAGCGGTACCCAATACCACGGTGCCGATGTTGCGCACCAACAGGGGCGTGCCATCAGGCAGGTTTTTCACCACGGTATTTTCCAGGTCGGCCGTGCTGTTCACCAAACCTTCGCTGCGGATGAACAATACGGTAGGTCCTTTTTCAATATAGGCCCCGCCGGTATTGCCGTTGTTGCGCTCCAGGGCGCCAAACACATCGGAGATGGTAAGGCCATAAGCCTTTAGTTGGGCCGTGTTTACCGCCACCTCGTATTGTTTGAGCTTGCCGCCAAAAGAGCTGACATCGGCAACGCCGGGGGTACCCAGCAGCTGGCGCCGCACGATCCAGTCCTGCACGGTACGCAGTTCCATGGGCGTCCACTGCTGCTCGTAGCCCTTGGCGGGCCGCACCACGTACTGGAAGATCTCACCCAGGCCGGTGGTTACCGGCCCAAGTTCGGGTGTGCCCAAACCTTGCGGAATCTGCACCTGCTGGAGGCGTTCGGTCACCTGCTGGCGGGCCCAGTACACGTCGGTTTCGTCGTCGAACACAATGGTGATGAGCGACAAGCCAAAGCGGGAAAAGGAACGTTGTTCGATGATGCCGGGTATGTTGCGCGTGGACTGCTCGATGGGAAAAGTAATAAGGCGCTCAATATCGGCGGCACCAAGGGCGGGCGAGATGGTGATGACCTGTACCTGGTTGTTGGTAATATCCGGCACGGCATCCACGGGCAGGCGGGTGGCGTTGTACACTCCCCATATACACATGGCCACAACCATCAAACCCACAATGAGTTTGTTGCGGATGGAAAAGGCAATAATTCTGTTCAGCATGATTGATAGCAAAAGACCTGACGGCTTTGCCGCTTTGCGCGAAATGGTTCACGCAAAAAAGTAAAGGCGCCAGTAAGTGGTGACCTGAAAATTGTACGTACAGCAAAAATGATCAGGCACGGGGAGGCTGGAAGATATCCTGCAGGTAGGTGGCTGGCAGCCAATCGGCATAGGTGTTGTAGGCAATGTCTTCCTGTTCAAGAACAGGTGCCTGCACTACTTCGGGGTGTTCGGGAACTGCCAGCACAAAGGCGATGGTGGCAATATGCGTAGGTGTTTTGAAGGGCAGTTGCATGTCCCTTTCGTAGTCGGGATTGCGCACTCCCCCGTTGAAGTAGTGTTCTTTTAAGAAACCCAGGAGATTCATGCCGCCTGCCTTGTGTTCCTGGTAATGCTCCAACAGCACGGGCATCTTTACCAGCTGGTAAAGTTCGGTGTTGGTAAACAGCAACAGCGCAAGACAGAATATGGCGATGATGCGGCGCAAGATTAAGGTTTGTGCGGCAAAGATAGGGATTGAGGTTAAGGGTTGCAGGTTTGGAGTTTACAGTTTGGGGTCTTTGTGTAGTAAAGAGTAGCGCTGTTGATGTTGCACTTGTATTTGGGTTGAATAGCTTGTAATTTTTGTTGAATCTAAACCCAATCATATGACCATCAAAATTGACGGTATCAGCCAGGTACTGGACATCCTTACCGGCCTGTTTTCGGCAGTAAAAAAAGCAGCGAACCTGAGCCAGGAACGAAAATCAGAAATGAAAGACGCACTGGCCAATACCGCCGGACTAATTGATGAAACCCTGACGATTCTAAAACAACATCTCTCAACCCTGATTACCCGCATGCGGGAGGGTGAATATGATGTGGCAAGGCATTTACTTGTGGAGCTTGGAAATTTCCAGGAGTGGGAAGCCCGCTATCGCAGGTTTCTACTTTGTGATGAACTAAGGGAAGCGGCTTTCAACCTTGAAAGAAAAGGTATGTACCAACTTGCCGATAACCTCATTTTAGGCGACCCGCGGCGCATTCAGCAATTGATGTGGGATTATATCGGCGGAGAAGCAAATGCTGCAAAATCGGTAAGTGAGATGTTGATGAACCTGAGCCAGTTGGAACAACAGGTAAATACCAACCCCGGGTTTGTGGTAGAGCAATTGGAAGCTGCCCGCAAAGAGGTACAAGCCTGCCGCCAGCAGTTTCTTGATTTGGAGATTCAGATCAGGGAGGCAGTGGCCTAAGCCCAGGTCTACCATCTCTCAAAGAGATGGAAGATCTCGCCGCCGCTGCTGCAACTCCCGCCAAGTAGTAAGGATAATACCTTCTTTCCGGATAAATGCTTTCAGGGCCGGCCCTGCACCCAGGGGCAGGGCATCATCACGCTTACCGAATTGGCAACGCCCTTTGTAAGCGCATCGATAACGCCTTTGTTGGAGTCGAATGACATGCCGCCATCGTCAATGTGGAGGATCACCACTTTTTTCCCTCTGGGAAAGCCAAGCCGCTCGGCATAGGTGGTATCGGGTTGGGCAAAACTGGAGATGCATAACAAGCAAAGCTGAAGCAGAAAGAGGTGGCGCATGGTGCAAGCGTTAGTATAGAAATATAAGGCATTCCAGGTCAAGGCTGTTTTAGGTTGTGGTGGAACACCGTAAGCAATAGGTTGAAAATTGGAATTAGGTTTCACAGCAAGAATGCGGAGGAGCAAAAAGCATAAGGGAGGTTTGCATACGGTTTGTTTCCTTACCAGGTTATGCACCGGGGAACCAAACACCTAAGCAGGATCTTGTTGAATGCAAGTATCTTGTAAGTACAACCCCTTCCATGAAGCGCATAGCATTGTCCAACAGCCTGGCTTTACGATACGGCACTTTTTTTTACCTATACCTGATGCAGGGCATTCCTGCGGGTTTTGCACTCACGGCATTATCTAACTACTTGCTGGCAAGGGGCATTACTTCTTCGGCCGTGGGCAGCTTTGCTGCTGTAGTAGGGTTTCCCTGGGTGATCCAGTTTATCTGGGGCCCCTTTATCGACCGGTACCAGTATTCGGCCATCGGGCACCGTAAACATTGGGTGCTGTTGTCGCAACTAACCGCCTTTGCCGCTTCCCTCCTGCTTTTCCTGGTTGACGACCCGGTACGGCAACTGCCTTTGCTTACCGCCATCTTTTGCGTGCACAGTGTATTTGCCTCGGTGCAGGATGCCAGTGTGGATGCCCTGGCAATTTCCGTAGTGCCGCTTGCAGAACGCGGCAGGCTGAATGCCGCCATGCGGGGTGGTTTTTTGTTGGGGATCGCTTTTGGTGCCGCGGTGCTTTCCCTGGTGCTCAACCGGGTAGGTTATGCGGCGGCGGTGGGGGTGCAAAGCGGGTTGCTGCTCCTGTTTACGCTGCTCACTTTCTTCATCCGGGTAGCACCAGGGGATCCTTTGCTTCCATTTGGAAAAAAGCGTCCGGAACAGGAGTTGCAAACCGATGTACTTCCGGTAAAGGTTTTGTTTCAAAGGCTTTGGAGGGGTTTTAGTTACCTGCCCAATGCCCGCTTGTTTGGTAGTATCCTGCTGGTATATCTCTGTTTCAGCATCTTCATCCGCTCCCTCAATTTTTTCCTGATCAAAACCATTGGCTGGAGCGATGAACAGCTTTCGGTATTTACCGGTAGCTGGGGCAGTGTATTTTCTTTCCTGATGATCTTAGTGGGCGGCATCCTCGCCGATAAGTATGGCGCCAGCCGGTTGCAACAGGTGGTGCTGTTGACCCTCGCCCTGTTCCTGGTGGGTTATAACTTGTTGCTTTGGTTTGGGCCTGCAGCAGCCATTGCCAAACCCGGACTTATTTTCTGGAACCTTGCCGACCCGCTGTTCAGCGTAGCGGCTTTTCCCATTTTGATGCAGTTGTGCCGGAAGGAGGTGGAGGGCTCGCAGTTCACCGCTTATATGGCCCTGATTAACTTCAGCGATGTAGCAGGTGCTTTTGTATCGGGGTGGTTGCTACGGGTGGTGCCGGCACCGGGTTTGGGGCTGGGTTGCGGGTTTGTCTTGGCTGGCGTAATCTGGGCTTTGCGGAAACCGGCGGAGGTTGTTCCAGTAGTGGAAACGACAATGACACCTCAAAGGTTTTAAAAACCTGTGAGGTGTATCAGTACGTTCCTGTTAGGTGTTTGCAGCAATCGTTTTTGCAGCAATAAACCCTGAGCTCCAGGCATGCTGGAAATTAAAACCACCTGTGATGCCATCCACATCCATCACCTCGCCGGCAAAGAACAGGTTGGTCACTTTGCGGCTCATCATGGTATTGGCATCTACTTCGGAAAGGTTGATGCCACCGGCGGTTACAAATTCCTCTTTAAAGGTGGTCTTGCCCTGGACGTCCACCACGTAGTCCACCAAGTTGCGGATCAATGCATTTTCTACCTTGGCGGGCAGTTCGGCAAAGCGGTGTTCCACGTGGACACCCGACTGCTCCAGCAGGAACTGGAACAACCTTGACGGCAACCCCGTGAAGTTGTGGTTATACACTTTCTTGGTTGGATGTTCTGCCCGGAAGGACTGGAATTCGGATTTCAGGTTTTGCTCGTTATACTGCGGCACCCAGTTGAGGTGCACCCTGAATCGGTACTCTTTTTCCTGCAACTCCCTTGCGCCCCATGCGCTCAGCCGCAGTACAGCAGGGCCGCTCATTCCCCAATGGGTAATAAGCACCGGGCCTTCTTCCACCAGTTTGCTGCCTTCTATTTTAACCCGAACCGGGTTGGCAGCCACCCCCATCAGTTCAGTGATGGGGTGCTTGGGCAAATTGAAGGTGAACAAGGAAGGTACGGGTTCGGCAATGGTGTGACCGGTTGCTTTTAACCAGTCGAACATCACACCTTTCGGATAACCGCCGGTAGCTACTACAATATAGTCGGAAGTGAGCACCCCCAAGTTGGTGGTCTGGAGTTCAAATTGGCTATGCTGCTGAAGGATGCTTTTAACTTCGGTATTGGTGCGGATGGTTACACCCAACTTGCGTGCCTCGTCCATCAGGCAGTCGATGATGGTTTCCGAATTATCAGTAACCGGAAACATGCGACCGTCCTCTTCCCGCTTGATTTGCACACCCCGCTCACGAAACCAGTCGATGGTACTAGCGGTATCGAACTGGTGTACGGTTTTCTTAATGAAGTTCATACCCCGCGGGTAACGCTTGCTTAGTTCGGAGCGTTCAAAGATGGCATGCGTAACATTGCAGCGGCCACCACCCGATACCCGTACTTTCGACAACAGCTTGCCCGTTTTTTCAAGGATGGTTACCTGCAGGTGCGGGTTGAGGCGGGCAGCATTAACGGCACAGAAAAAACCGGCAGCGCCACCGCCAATGACGAGCAGCACAGCCCCTTTCCCTTTTGATAAAGATCCAAGGCCGGAGGAACTGTTATTGTTTGCAGCGTTCATTGATCCGAAGTTGATTGAAATAAGGCGGCAAAGGTACTAAACTGATAGTGGCGGATTTGTTAAGGGAAGATTGTGATGGAGCTTGGCTTTGATGGGAACACGGATGAAACGGAAGGGACGGATTTAAACGGATATCTGTTCAAATCCGTTTCATCTGTTCAATCCGTGTTCCCATCAATATTGCCGTATTACCGAAGGCCGACTGGCATATAAAAAACCAAGACATTTAAAAGCACAAAGCCACCCCGCATAAGAGTGGCTTTGTGTTATGTAATTACCGGCACCTGGTTTACCAAATCCATTTAGAGCACAGCAGCCTGGTAACCGGAGAAAAGATTGGCATTCTTGCTTTCTGCCTCTTCGATGGGCGCATAGTTGCTTAGCACATCAGCTTTGCCCTTTGCCACACACACATCATGCTCAAAGTGTACGGAAACTTTGCCATCATTCGTTTTAACCGTCCAACCGTCCTTTTCGGTATATACTTCGCGGGTTCCAAGGTTGATCATCGGCTCAATGGCCAGCACCATGCCCTCTTTCAGTTTGGCACCCGTACCACGACGGCCGTAGTTGGGCACCTGCGGGTCTTCGTGGAGCTGGCGGCCAAGGCCGTGGCCAACCAGTTCGCGTACCACGCCGTAGCCATGTTTCTTTTCGGTATGCTCCTGAATGGCAAAAGCAATATCACCGACCCGGTTACCGCTAACGGCTTTCTCAATGCCTTTGTACAAACTCTCCTTGGTGATACGCACCAGGTCAATTACTTCTTGTGCCGGCTGACCTACTATGAAAGTATAGGCATGGTCGCCGTGGAAACCGTTTTTGTAGACACCCACATCAACAGAGATGATATCACCTTCCTTCAGCTCGGTGCCGTTAGGAAAGCCATGCACTACCACTTCATTTACCGAAATACAGGAATTGAAGGGATAGCCGTGATAATTGAGAAAGGAAGGCACACCGCCATTGTCGCGGATAAAGCGGCCGATGAATTGGTCGATCGCAAGGGTGGTCATTCCGGGGCGGAGCATAGCGGCAACTTCTGCCAGCGACTGGCTTACCAGCAAGGCGCTGTGACGCATC
>NZ_MTFE01000010.1:1978326-2021298 GCF_001953305.1 Cnuella takakiae | reverse complement strand
AAACCCGGCGGGCATTGGCCCGCCAGGTTTTCAAAGCTAGGTTATCTGATGTTAATAAGAAGCTTGAGTTACAGTCTGGCGACCCTGGATGCGACCGCTCTTCATCAGGCCGTCGTACTGGCGCATCAGCAACTGTGTTTCGATCTGCTGGAGGGTATCGAGGATCACACCTACCATGATGAGCAACGAAGTGCCACCGAAGAAGGTAGAAAAACCTTGCGTTACACCGAGCAGTTGAGCGATACCAGGCAGGATACCCACCAGTGCCAACAGGATGGCGCCAGGCAGGGTGATCTTGTCCATTACCGCACCAATATAATCAACCGTAGGCTGGCCAGGCTTCACACCGGGGATGAAGCCGTTGTTCTGCTTCAGGTTGTCGGCAATCTGCTTGGGGTTGAAAATAAGGGCGGTGTACAGGAAGGTAAAACCAATTACTACCACCGAGTAGATTACCATGTACCACACGTTGGAGTGGTCGGTAAACATGGCTGCAATACCCTGACCTGTTGCAGTCTTGCTCAGGTTGAACAAGGTAGGCAGGAACAAAACCGCCTGTGCAAAGATGATGGGCATTACACCGGCGCTGTTAACCTTAATGGGCAGGAACTGGCGGGCACCACCAAACTGGCGGTTACCAACAATCTGCTTGGCATAGTTAACAGGTATCTTGCGCACACCTTGCACCAGCAGGATACATCCCATAATGATGGCAATCAGGATGGCGATCTCGATGATGAAGATGAGGATCTGGCCGGTACGAACTGATTTGTTGGTCAGTTCCTGCATAAAGCTCTGGGGCAGTCGGGCCAGGATACCCACCATGATGATGAGTGAAGTACCGTTACCCAGGCCTTTATCAGTGATCTTCTCACCCAGCCACATTACAAACAGGGTACCTGCAGTAAGCAGCAGCACGGTAGACAACCAGAAATACGATTCAAAGCCAGGCATGATACCACCCGATTGGGCGGTCATCTGGCGCAGGTAAGCAACGTAAGCCGAACCCTGAACGGCAGCCACACCCACGGTGAGGAAGCGCGTCCACTGGTTGATTTTTTTACGACCACTCTCTCCTTCTTTCTGCATCTTCTGGAACTGGGGTACCAGTACCGTCATCAGTTGCATGAAGATGGAAGCGGAAATGTAAGGCATGATGCCAAGCGCAAAGATCGAAGCCTGTGAGAAGGCGCCACCGGCAAAGGTGTCGATCAGTCCGAGGATACCATTGTTAGCATTGTTCAGATTCAGTCTGGTAGGATCAATACCGGGCAGTACGATGTGGGTACCCACGCGGTAAATGAATATCAGCACCAGCGTGAACACAATCTTGTCGCGCAGCTCTTCGATGCTCCAGATATTCTTCAGGGTCTTAAATAACTTCTTCACAGAATAGTCAAACGTTTACGATTCTCTATAAGCAAAAAGGTTTGCGATAATAAGACAATATATCCTTTACAGCAAACCTATTTACCATCGAACCAAATGTTGTAATCAATAAAATGAGGCCGCTGTGTACAACAGCGACCTCAAATTTAAAGTAATTACTTGATGATCTCTACGGAACCGCCTGCAGTTTCGATAGCCGATTTGGCTTTCTCGGAGATGGCGTTAACGCGGAAGCTCAGCTTGGCAGTCAGCTCACCATTGCCCAGTACTTTCACGCGGTCGGTTTGAGCGATCAGGCCGTTGATGTACAGGTTCTCGAGGGTGATCTCAGCCAGGTTGTACTTTTCAGACAGCTGCTGGAGTTGACCCAGGTTGAACACTTTGTACTCGATGCGGTTGATGTTCTTGAAGCCACGCTTGGGAACACGACGCTGGATGGGCATCTGGCCACCTTCGTGGGCCATCTTGCGCTGGTAACCGGTACGGCTTTGCTGGCCTTTGTTACCTTTTGTGGAGGTGCCACCTTTACCGGAAGCTTCACCACGACCTAAACGTTTCTCTTTGTGTACGGAACCTTTGGCAGGTTGGAGATTGTGCAGTTTCATGCTTGTTGATTTTTACTTAACGGGGTATCTCCCCTCGCTTTAATTAGCTAATTAGCCAATGAGCTAATGTGCTAAAAGAAAAAAGAATTGCAAAGCTAGTGTAATAACATTAGCCAATTAGCACATTGGCTAATTAGCTAATTGCCTTATGCCAGCTCTTCTACGGCAACCAGGTGCTGTACCTTGTTTACCATACCCAGGATCTGGGGAGTAGCTTCAACCTCTTTGGTAGCGTTCATCTTTTTCAGACCCAGGGCTACCAGGGTATCTTTCTGACGCTGAGGGCGGTCGATGGGGCTCTTTACCAGCGTGATTTTGATCTTCTTCATATCTAATGAGTTTTTAGTTTCTGGTTTTTAGTTTTTGGTTCAATGGTCAGGACCAGGAACCAAAAACTAAAAACTAAAAACTTTTATTAGCCGTTGAATACTTTTTTCAGCGCAACGCGACGTGTTTTAGCGATGCTTACGGGCTCACGCAGCAGGGCGAGGGCTTCGAAAGTAGCTTTAACCACGTTGTGGGGGTTGGCAGAGCCCAGCGACTTGGCCAGAACGTCGGTAACACCGGCGCTTTCCAGCACAGCACGCATCGAACCACCGGCGATTACACCCGTACCGTGTGCAGCAGGCTTGATCAGTACTTTGGCAGCACCAACTTTTGCCAGTTGATCGTGGGGAATAGTACCGTGCATTACAGGAACCTTGATCAGGTTCTTCTTGGCATCTTCGATGCCCTTGGTGATGGCTTCCTGAACTTCTTTTGCTTTGCCCAGGCCATGACCTACCACACCGTTCTCGTTACCAACAACTACCAGTGCGGAGAAAGAGAAAGCACGGCCACCTTTGGTAGTCTTCACTACGCGGTTGATCGCAACAACCTTGTCTTTCAGTTCCAGGTCGCCAGCTTTTACCCTATTTAAATTAGCTTTTGCCATTGTGTATTACTTAGTAATTACGTTAGAATTGAAGCTTTTAGCTGTTGGCTGTTAGCTATTAGCGAGGCTAACAGCTAATGGCTAATAGCTAACGGCTGATTAGAATTGCAGACCTCCTTCACGAGCGCCATCGGCTACTGCCTTAACGCGGCCATGGTACAGGTTGCCACCACGATCGAAAACCACTTTCTCGATACCCAGTTCTTTTGCTTTGCGGGCAACAGCCTGGCCTACGAGGAAGCTCTTTTCTGATTTGGTGCCGGTTTGGGCTGCAATGTCCTTATCGCGGGAAGAAGCAGCTGCCAGGGTAAAGCCGTTTACGTCGTCGATAACCTGAACGTAGATATCGGCATTGCTACGAAACACCGACAGGCGGGGTTTCTGCGCGGTACCCGAAATTTTAGCACGGATCCGGTAGCGGATGTTCTGCCTCCGGGAAAGTTTAGCGCTTGTTTTCATGTTGTTGTATTTACATCCCTGATACTGCCAGGGAATGAGTTTTATGTTTGGAGTTAGGAGTTTGGGGTTTGGTGTTCAGGAGGAGCGATAAACAACTCCAAACCCTAAACACCAAACACCTAACCTTATTTACCAGCAGACTTACCTGCTTTCTTACGTACCACTTCACCCTGGTAGCGAACACCTTTACCTTTGTACGGCTCGGGTTTGCGCAGGCTGCGGATTTTAGCGGCAACGGCACCGATCAGCTGACGGTCGATACCGGTCAGGGTGATTTCGGGGTTCTTACCTTTTTCCTGCAGGGTGGCTACTTTCAGTTCCGAAGGAATTTCGAAAATGATGTTGTGCGAGTAACCCAGGGCGAGGTCCAGAACGTTACCAGTGTTGGTAGCCTTGAAACCTACACCCACCAGCTCCAGCTTACGGGTATAACCTTCAGTTACACCTTTCACCAGGTTGGCCAGCAGGGCGCGGCTCAGACCATGCAGTGCGCGGTGGCGAATCTGGTCGGTGGGACGGGTTACGTTAATTTCATTGTTTTCAACCTGAACAGTGATGTCGCGGTCGATGGGCTGCTTCAGCTCACCCTTGGGGCCTTTCACGGTTACCACGTTGTCAGCTGCAACCGAGATGGTTACACCTGCAGGAACAGCGATGGGCGCTTTACCTATACGAGACATAGTAAGAAGTTTGTTGTTTATTGTTTGATTATGCTTACCAACCGGTCAGCCTGTATAGGAACAGCTTAATGTATTGGTAAGAAGAGGCTGTTGGCTATTAGCTGTTGGCTGTTAGCTAAAAGCCAACAGCTAATAGCTAATAGCTTAGTAGATATAGCACAGTACTTCGCCACCTACATTCTGGGTTTTGGCTTCCTTGTCGGTAAGCACACCCTTAGAAGTAGAGAGGATAGCGATACCCAAGCCATTCTTTACACGACGGAAGTCGGCAGGCTTGGCGTAGTGACGCAGACCGGGACGGCTAACACGCTCCAGCGACTGGATAGCGGGCGTTTTGGTAGCTGCGTCGTACTTCAATGCGATTTTGATCAGACCTTGTTTGTTGTCGTCCTCGAACTTGTACTTCAGGATATAACCCTGGTTGTACAGGATCTCGGTCATGCGCTTCTTCAGGTTAGAAGCGGGGATTTCCACGATGCGGTGTCCTGCCATCTGAGCGTTACGGATACGGGTCAGGAAATCTGCTATAGGATCTGTTACCATGTTTGGAGCCCTCCTACATCCCGCACGGAGCGGGATAATTGGATTTGATATGAATAATTGATGTTGTTGTGTTCATGAATAATGAGTGATGAGTAATGAGTGGTGACTCATTATTCATTACTCATTACTCATCTGCTTACCAGCTAGCCTTCTTCAGACCGGGGATCATGCCGTTCAGGGCCATGTCGCGCAGGGCTACACGGCTGATACCGAAGTAACGGCTGTAACCGCGGGGACGGCCGGTCATCTGGCAACGGTTGTGCAGGCGCACGGGCGAAGCGTTTTTGGGAAGCTCGTCCAAGGCGGCATAGTCGCCGGCGGCTTTCAGGGCTGCACGCTTCTCAGCATACTGGGCAACCATACGCTCACGCTTACGCTGACGAGCCTTTACTGATTCTTTAGCCATAGTGAGTTAATTTGCTAATTTGATAATTAGCCAATGTGCTATGTATAGCTCACTGGCAAATGGTTGTTTGTATTTACAAAAGAACCGGATTAGCTAATGAGCACATTTGCTAATTAGCTAATTGGCACATTATTTCTTGATGTTTTTGAACGGCATACCCAGTTCCTTCAGGAGCTCGTAAGCTTCTTCGTCGTTTTGGGCAGTAGTTACAAAAGTGATGTCCAGACCAGTGATCTTGTTCACCTTATCGATGTCGATTTCAGGGAAGATGATCTGCTCGGTAACACCCATGGTATAGTTGCCACGGCCGTCGAAAGACTTCTCGTTGATGCCTTTGAAGTCACGTACGCGGGGCAGGGCCACAGCGATCAGACGGTCGAGGAATTCGTACATCTTGTCGCCACGCAGGGTAACACGCGCACCGATGGGCATGTTCTTACGCAGCTTGAAGTTGGAGATGTCTTTTTTAGACATGGTAGCTACGGCTTTCTGACCGGTAATGGTGGTCAGTTCGTCGATAGCAATATCAACCAGCTTCTTGTCGGCAACGGCACCATTCACACCGCGGTTGATGGAGATCTTCTCCAGGCGGGGAACCTGCATTACAGACTTGTAGTTGAAGCGCTTCTGCAGGGCAGGGATCACTTCAGCCTTGTACTTATCTTTTAATCTCGGAGTTGTAGTTGTTGTTGCCATTACTTGATTGCCTCCCCGGATTTTTTAGATACACGAACTTTTTTACCTTCTACCACTTCGCGCTTCACTTTGGTGGCTTGTTTGCCATCCCACAACATAACGTTGGAAATTGCGATAGCAGCTTCTTTCTTAACGATACCACCTTTGGTGTTCTGAGCCGAAGGCTTGGTGTGTTTGGTAACAATGGCTACGCCTTCTACCACCACCTTTGCATCATCAACCAGTACTTCCAGCACGGTGCGGGGTTTTTTCAGGTCCTTGTCATCGCCTGCGATAACAACCACCTGGTCGCCCTTGCGGATGTTGTACTTGGGTTTGAATCTTGTTTTCATTTTGTTTTACCCTCATCCCCGCATTGCTGCGGGAGTGTTGTTTTTATGTTCCTGATACTGCCAGGAACCGGTTTATTGATTAGACTATGTTCTGTGTGCCGATCAATAAGGGACCGTTGCGGGTTCCCTCCTACTCCTTAAAGCACTTCAGGAGCCAGGGAGATGATCTTCATGTAGCCCTTATCACGCAGCTCACGAGCAACGGGCCCAAAGATACGGGTACCGCGTGGTTCGTCGGAAGCATTTAAGATAACTACTGCATTATCGTCGAAACGGATGTAAGAACCATCCTTACGACGCAGCTTGTTGGTGGTGCGTACAATAACCGCTTTGGCTACTGTACCTTTTTTGATACCGCCGGCTGGGATAGCGTCTTTAACGGTTACTACGATCTTGTCGCCAACCCTTGCATAACGCTGACCGCTGTTGCCCAGTACACGGATGCAGAGTACTTCTTTAGCACCACTGTTGTCCGCTACTGTCAAACGGGATTCTTGCTGGATCATTTTTTTGAGCTTTTGGCTTTTAGCTGTTAGCGGTTAGCCAGCGCAACTAAAAGCAGTTAGTATTCTTTTTACCAGATAGGCTGTAGCTAAAAGCCAAAGGCCAACAGCTAACAGCTTTTTCTTATTTCACTTTCTCTACGATCTCCACCAGTCTCCATCGCTTAGTCTTGCTCAGGGGACGGGTTTCCATGATCTTCACCACATCGCCGATAGAAGCAGTCTGCTGCTCGTCGTGGGCGTGGAACTTGGTGGTTTTCTTTACGAACTTACCGTAGATGGGGTGCTTTACCTTACGTTCAACGGCAACGGTGATGGTTTTGGTCATCTTGTTGCTGGTAACCACGCCGATACGGGTTTTCCGGAGATTCCTGATTTCAGGAGTTGTTGTTTCAGCCATTGTAATTAGCTTTTAGCTTTTAGCCTTTGGCTGTTAGCTAAGGGCTAACAGCTAACAGCTAACAGCTGTTTATGCACTCAGTTGTTGTTTCTTCAGTTCAGTTTTCAGGCGAGCCAGTTCGCGACGCAGAGAACGGATGCTCATGGGATTCTCCAGGGGAGAAATGGCATGACCGAACTCAAGCTTCTTCAGGCGCTGCTCGTCTTCTGCGATGCGGGCCTTCAGGTCGTCGATGCTCAGGCCCTGAATGCTTTTTTTGAAGTCGATAGTCTTAGACATGATCTTTAATTTGATAAGGTGATAATGTGCCAATGTGCTAATGTCCTTGTGAGGTAAGCCGTTTAGCACATTAGCTAATTGGCTCATTAGCACATTTGTTATTAGGCGGTGATCAGGTCACGACGCTTAACAAACTTGCAGGCGATGGGCAGTTTGCCGGCAGCCAGCTTAAGAGCGCCTTGAGCAACCTCTTCGCTTACACCATCAATTTCAAAAATGATGCGACCGGGTTTAACAGTGGCAGCCCAGAACTCCAGGTTACCTTTACCCTTACCCATACGTACCTCGAGCGGCTTGCGGGTGATGGGCTTGTCGGGGAAAATGCGGATCCACACATTACCTTCACGCTTCATGTGACGGGTGAGTGCCTGACGGGCAGCCTCGATCTGGCGATCGGTGATCCAATGGTTTTCCAGCGCCTTCAGAGCGTAGGAACCAAAAGAGATGGTAGCACCGCGCTTGGCGTCGCCTTTCATGCGGCCTTTCTGCACTTTGCGGTGCTTTGTTCTTTTCGGCTGTAACATATCTAGTTTATAGTTTGTGGTTTGTAGTTGGTAATTTTTCCAAACTCAAACCGCGTTACACATTGAGTTATCAATTAGCTAATTGGCTCATTAGCTAATTAGCTAATTGTTTATCGGTTGCCACCAGGACGGCCACCACCACGGTTGCCACCGCCACGGTTACCACCACCACCGCCTTCACGACGATCGCGACGATCAAAGCCACCACGGTCGCCACCACGGCCGCCATCACGACGGTCGCCAGCGCCACCTTTGTCGGCTACCAGGTTGGGGTTCAGGTCGCGCTTCTGCAGCACTTCACCTTTACATACCCATACCTTGATACCGATCTTGCCGTATACGGTTTGTGCAAACACGTTGGCGTAGTCGATGTCCATACGGAAAGTGTGCAGGGGCACACGGCCTTGCATGAACTTTTCGGAACGGGCAATTTCAGCACCGCCCAGACGGCCGCTCAGCTGAACCTTGATACCTTCGGCACCCATGCGGAGCGCAGAAGCAATGGCCATCTTAGTTGCACGCTTAAAGTTGATGCGGTTTTCAATCTGGCGGGCAATGGTATCGCCTACGATCATAGCATCCAGCTCGGGACGACGGATCTCCAGGATGTTGATCTGTACGTCTTCTTTGCCGGTGAGCTTCTTCAGCTCTTCTTTGATACGGTCTACCTCGCCACCGCCTTTACCGATGATGATACCGGGCTTGGAGGTGTGGATGGTAACGATCAGTTTACCCAAAGTGCGCTCGATCACAATCTTGGCAATGCCGCCTTTGTTGATACGGGCATTCAGGTAGGTGCGGATCTTGTTGTCTTCGATCAGCTTGGTGGAGAAGTCCTTTTTGTTACCATACCAGTTGGATTCCCATCCACGGATGATACCTAACCTGTTACCAATAGGATTTGCTTTTTGACCCATGTTTATTGGTTATACTTTGAATGTTTTGAATTAAGCTTTCGCGTCAACAATTACGGTTACGTGATTGCTGCGTTTGCGTACGCGGTAGCCACGGCCCTGGGGTGCAGGACGCATGCGCTTGAGGGTGCGGGCGCCATCCACGAAAATGGTTTTTACGAACAACTGTCCTTCGTCACCACCTTCGTTCTTCTGCTTCCAGTTGCTGATGGCACTCAGTACCAGCTTGCGCATGGGCACTGCGGGGTGCTTGGGGTTGTGCTCCAGCACGGCCAGAGCTTTCTCAACCTGCATACCGCGGATGAGATCAGCCAGCAAACGCATTTTGCGGGGCGATGTGGGATAGTTACGGAGTTTAGCTACTGCTTCCATTATGATTTAGTTTTTAGCTGTTGGCTGTTAGCTGTTGGCCTGCTAAAGGCTAAAGGCTAACAGCCAAAGGCTAATTATTGTTACTTTTTAGCTGCGTGTCCTTTGAAGTTGCGGGTAGGTGCAAATTCACCCAGTTTGTGACCCACCATGAATTCGGTAACGTAAACAGGGATGAACTTGTTTCCGTTGTGAACTGCGAAGGTGTGACCCACGAAATCAGGCGTGATGGTAGAACGACGGCTCCAGGTTTTGATTACACCTCTTTTGTTTTTGCCGTCGTTGATAGCAACCACTTTGTCTTCAAGGTGCGCCGCTACGTAAGGACCTTTTTTAATCGAACGAGCCATTCTATTTTGAATTTTCGTTTGTTAGAAATGATTATTTAGCCAGTTTGCCACCGTTCTTACGTTGGATGATCAGCTTGTCGCTGCCTTTTCCTTTCGTACGGGTTTTCAGACCACGAGAGTACATACCTGTTCTGCTGCGGGGCTGACCACCGGAGGCACGACCTTCACCACCACCCATCGGGTGATCGACAGGGTTCATGGCCACACCACGGTTGCGAGGCTTAATACCTTTCCAACGGTTGCGTCCTGCTTTACCCTTGCTTTCCAGGCTGTGGTCGCTGTTAGAAGCAACACCTACAGTAGCGAAGCAATTGATCAGCACTTTACGCAGTTCACCCGAAGGCATTTTCAGAATTGCATATTTTTCTTCCTTGTTGCTCAGCTGGGCAGATGCACCGGCGCTGCGGGCAATCTTACCACCCTGGCCAGGCTGCATCTCGATGTTGTGCACAACAGTACCCAGGGGCATGTTCTTCAGCTGGAGTGCGTTGCCCAGTTCAGGAGCTACAGCGTCGCCGCTTTCCACCTTGGAACCTACGGTGAGGCCCTGGGGAGCGATGATGTAGCGCTTCTCACCGTCTGCATAGTTCAGCAGGGCGATGAAAGCCGAACGGTTCGGATCATATTCGATTGTAGCTACAGTAGCAGGGATGTTCTTTTTATCACGCTTGAAGTCGATGATACGGTACATCTTTTTGTGACCGCCACCGATGTAGCGCATAGAACGACGGCCCTGGCTGTTACGACCACCAGTACCTTTTTTGAATTCCACCAACGACTTCTCGGGAACGTTGGTAGTAACTTCCGCATAAGCGTTGCCGATTCTCCAACGGGTACCGGCTGTAACGGGTTTATACTTTCTTAATGCCATTGTTTATTGTTTATCAACATTAGCGGCTGTTGCAGCCATTCGGGTTAACAGTTGTGGTCTGTCGTCTGATGTCTGTTGTCTTTTTAGACTACAGCCGACTGACGACGGACGACTATTTGCTTAAAGGCTGTTGCTGTACAGGTCGATGGTCTCGCCTTCGGCTACAGTTACCAGCGCTTTTTTGTAAGCGGGTTTCTGGCCTTGTACAAAACCCTTCTTGGTGTAGCGGGTTTTGTTTTTACCGGGAACCACGGAAGTGTTTACGTCTACTACGTTTACACCGTAGAAGGCTTCAACTGCATTTTTGATCTCCAGCTTGTTTGCTTTGCGGGCCACCTTGAAAGCATAGCGGCGCAGGCTTTCCTGCTGACCGTTGGCCTTTTCTGTCAGGATGGGTTTTACCAGTACTTCAGAAGTTCTCATCTGAAAAGATTTGAAAGGTTAATACTTTATTACGCTGCTTCAGCTTCTTCAGCACCGGCAAATACCTTGGCAGCGCTTTCAGTCAGAACCAGTACTTCAGAGTTTACGATGTCGTAAGTGTTCACATCGCTCAGCAGGGTACCCAGCACGGTGGGGATGTTGCGGAGGCTGAGGGTTACGTTGTCGTTGTACTCGGGGGTAACGAACATCAGCTTCTTGTTGTCGGCCTTCAGGCTCTTCAGCAGACCTACGATGGTCTTGGTCTTGGGAGCGTCGAGGTTCAGGTCTTCAACAACGATGATGGCGTTTTCTTTAGCCTTGTAAGACAGGGCAGAGATTTTAGCCAGATCCTTCACCTTGCGGTTCAGTTTGATGTCGTACTTGTGGGGCTTGGGACCAAAGATGGTACCACCGCCTTTGTACAAAGGGTTACGGATATTACCCTTACGAGAGCCACCGGTACCTTTCTGGCGGTGCAGCTTGCGGCTGGCACCCTGTACTTCGGCGCGGGTTTTTACTTTGTGGGTACCCTGGCGCTGAGCGGCGAGGTACTGTTTTACCGCGAGGTAGATAACGTGATTGTTCGGCTCGATACCGAAGATCTCTTCAGGAAGTTCAACAGTTCTGCCTGTTTCCTGTCCTTGTATGTTTAATACGTTCAGTTGCATGATTACTTCTGGATTAAAACGATTGAACCATTGTGGCCCGGAACGGATCCACTTACCAAGATGTAGTTCTTCTCAGCGAAGATCTTCACTACTTTCAGGCCTTTTACCTTTACGCGGTCGGTACCCATACGGCCTGCCATACGCATGCCTTTGAATACACGGCTGGGGTAAGAAGAGCCACCGATAGAACCGGGTGCACGCTGACGGTCGTGCTGGCCATGCGAAGCCTCGCCCACACCAGAGAAGCCATGACGCTTAACTACGCCCTGGAAACCTTTACCCTTGGTGGTGCCTACCACGTCAACTTTTTCGCCTTCAGCGAAAATGTCCACGGTGAGTACGTCGCCGATGTTTTGATCCTGATAGAAGTTGCGAAACTCTTTTACGAATTTCTTGGCCGGAGTGTTGGCCTTTACGAAGTGATTTGCTTCAGCTTTCAGCGTTTGGTTGGGCTTCTTGTCGCCGAAACCGATTTGGAGTGCGCTGTAGCCGTCTGTTTCCTGCGTTTTAACCTGAGTTACAACGCAAGGACCAGCCTCGATGATGGTGCAGGCAGTTTGCTTACCGCTTGCATCGAAGATGCTGGTCATCCCGATTTTCTTGCCGATAATACCTTTCATTTGTGTTTAAGGTTTATCCCCGCAAGGTTGTGCAAGACAGACCCCAGAAGGTAGGGGGTCTTCAATCCTGGTTTATTGCCGACCTTTTCTTTTATCAGCACTTCCCGAAGGAAGCGGCCCCGGCTAGTGGGGTTCAGAAGTACCGGCAACAAACAAACCTCGAAGGGCTTGTTTATATGTAAAAACTCAGTTTAATCCCGGTTGCCCGGAGGCTGAGTAGTTTGCTAAAACAGCGCTCTTTTCTTCCCGGCCTGAAGGCTGCGGGAGTTGAGAGATGTTGGAAAAAGTTATAAAGAACTAAAGGCCCGGAGTTACCCGGACCGCTGTTTTTGATCTTGCTGTTATGCTTTGATCTCCACTTCAACACCAGAAGGCAGGTCGAGCTTAGACAGTGCGTCTACGGTACGGCTGCTAGAGGTGTAGATGTCCAGGAGGCGCTTGTGGGTAGCCAACTGGAACTGCTCGCGGCTCTTCTTATTTACGTGGGGCGAGCGCAGAACGGTGAAGATCTTTTTACGCGTAGGCAGGGGAATTGGACCTGTTACTACTGCGCCAGTGCTACGCACGGTCTTCACGATTTTCTCGGCTGATTTATCGACCAGATTGTGGTCGTAAGACTGTAATTTGATTCGGATTCTCTGTGACATAGGTCCAACCCACTTTTTCGAATGGGAGTGCAAAGGAACGGAACTTATTGGAACCAGCCAAAGATTGAGGAAGAATTTTTGTGGATAATTGGGAAAATATCGGGTTTTTTGCG
The DNA here is from genome assembly GCF_001953305.1 of Cnuella takakiae. Lineage (GTDB taxonomy): Bacteria > Bacteroidota > Bacteroidia > Chitinophagales > Chitinophagaceae > Flavisolibacter > Flavisolibacter takakiae. The sequence goes on along the minus strand of NZ_MTFE01000010.1, from coordinate 2,008,573 downwards.
GTCTTATCCACAATCTGGGGCTGTGCAAACATTAAAGGTCATCCTTATTCTCTTGTTTAGCCCCTGTATGCAGCAATATACCAAAGAATGGACCATTCCACTGAAGCAGTACCAAATCAAAAAGATGCACCTGTTAAGAAAACAATTAAACTGCTCCTGAAGATTGGTATTACCTTAGTCTGCTTCTGGTATATCAGTCAAAAAATCAACTGGCAACAGGCCACCCAGGCACTTGCCGATGCCAATTGGTGGTACCTTTTCCTGGCGGTGCTGCTTTATCTGTTAAGTAAGGTCCTCTCCTCTTTCAGGCTTAATTTTTACTTCCGCAACATCGGCCTGAATTTACCTGAGCTTACCAACGGAAAGCTGTATTGGATGGGTATGTTCTACAACCTGTTTTTACCCGGAGCCATCAGTGGTGATGCCTATAAAGTTGTGTTGTTGCATAAACGGTATGGCGCACCTTATAAGAAAGCTAGTGCTGCGGTATTGCTGGACCGCTTTAGCGGGTTGCTGGCACTAGGCGTGTTGCTTGCTGCTTATGGGCTGATTGTGGTTCCAGATGCGCTGTGGGATGGATTGTTTATTGCCGGCGCTATTGGCGCTATTATCGGGCTTTACCTGGTTATCCGTTTCTTCTTTCCCGACTTTCTACCTTCCTTCTGGCCTGCATTCTTCTGGGGTCTTGCTGTACAAGGTGTGCAGGTAGTTTGCCTGTATGCCATCCTTGCTGCTATAGGCCAGCCCTTACTGCATGCGTGGATCTTTATCTCCCTTGTTGCTACTGTTATCTCCGTGCTGCCCATTTCCCTGGGTGGTGGCCTCGGCACCCGCGAACTGGTTTTTGCGGAAGGGGCAGGGTTCTTTGGGCTTGACCCGGCTATAGCGGTGGTGATCAGTTTGCTGTTTTATTTCTGTAACCTGGTTACGTCTGTGTGGGGGGTGTATTATACGTTTCATGATCCATTAGTGGATAGGAACACGGATTGAACAGATGAAACAGATTTGAACGGATTATCCGTTTATATCCGTCTGATCCGTTCCATCCGTGTTCCCATCACAGCATAAAAAAACCCCGCTCAAAAGCGGGGTTCGTATGTTTAACAACTACTGAAATTATTCAGCAATTGCCTTGCCTCTGTTCTTAGAGATCACCTCTTCGGCGATGTTGTTGGGAGCAGGTGCATAGTGCGAGAACTCCATGGTAGAAGATGCACGACCAGAAGACAGTGAGCGCAGCTGGGTTACATAACCAAACATTTCGCTCAGGGGTACTTTGGCTTTGATCACCTGTACACCGGCACGGGTATCCATACCTTCCAGCATACCGCGACGACGGTTCAGGTCACCGGTAACGTCACCCATGTACTGGTCAGGAGTCAGTACCTCAACACGCATGATGGGCTCCAGCAGAACGGGCTTCGCTTTGCGGGCAGCTTCGCGGAAACCTTGCTTGGCGCACATTTCAAACGACATAGCGTCGGAGTCAACTGCGTGGAAAGAACCGTCGAATACACGAACCTTCAGGTTGTCTACGGGGAAGGAAGCCAGCACACCGGTGTTCATCGACTGTTCAAAACCTTTCTGGATGGCAGGTACAAATTCACGGGGAATAGAACCACCAAACAGATCGTTAACAAACTGGTAGTTTTTGTCGGGGTTTTCAGCTTTCCACTCTGCGTCGATGGGACCGAGGTCAAACTGGATGTCGGCAAACTTACCACGACCACCCGATTGCTTCTTCAGCACTTCGCGGTGTTGTACGGTTTGGTTGAATGCTTCTTTATAGGCAACCTGGGGAGCACCCTGGTTTACTTCTACTTTGAATTCGCGACGCATACGGTCAACGATGATCTCCAGGTGCAGTTCACCCATACCTGAAAGGATGGTCTGACCGGTATCTTCGTCGGTTTTAACGCGCAGGGTAGGATCTTCTTCTACCAGCTTGGAAATGGCCATACCCATTTTGTCAACGTCGGCCTGTGTTTTGGGCTCAACGGCAACGGAGATTACAGGCTCGGGGATGAACATGTTCTCCAGGGTGATGGGGTGATCTTCGTGGCAGAGGGTATCACCGGTTTTGATTTCCTTGAAACCAACAGCTGCACCAATGTCACCAGCTTCGATGAAGTCGATGGGGTTTTGCTTGTTGGCAAACATTTTCATAATCCGGGAGATACGCTCTTTTTTGCCGCTGCGTACGTTCAGTACATAGCTACCGGCATCGAGGTGACCCGAATAAACCCGGAAGAACGCCAGGCGACCTACGAAAGGATCGGTCATGATCTTGAAGGCCAGGGCAGCAAAAGGTTCTTTTGCGTTGGGCTTGCGCTCCAGTTCTTCGCCGGTGTTGGGATCGGTACCTTTTACGGCTTCGATATCGATGGGCGAAGGCAGGTAACGGCAAACAGCATCCAGTGCGGTTTGTACACCTTTGTTTTTGAAAGAAGAACCACACATCATAGGCACGATCGACAGGTCGATGGTTGCTTTGCGGATGGCTTCGTGGATTTCACCTTCGGTGATGGTATCAGGGTTCTCGAAGAACTTCTCCATCAGCTGGTCGTCGTATTCGGCTACGGCTTCTACCAGCTTGGCACGCCACTCATTGGCTTCTTCAACCATATCGGCAGGGATGTCGATCTCATCGAAAGTCATACCTTCTGTTTCCATGTGCCAGATGATACCTTTCATCTTGATCAGGTCAACCACACCTTTGAAATCATCTTCGGCGCCGATGGGGAGCTGCAGGGGAACGGCTTTCGAACCCAGCATTTCACGCACCTGGTTAACCACCATCAGGAAGTCGGCACCGGAGCGGTCCATTTTGTTTACAAAACCGATACGGGGAACGTTGTAACGGTTTGCCTGGCGCCATACAGTCTCCGACTGGGGTTCTACACCGTCAACGGCAGAGAACAGGGCGATCAGACCATCCAGTACACGCATAGAACGTTCTACCTCTACGGTGAAGTCCACGTGACCGGGGGTATCGATGATGTTGAAGGAATATTTTTGGGTATTGGCATCTGCCTTACCTTTTACGGTAGGGAAGTTCCACTGGCAGCTTACAGCGGCCGAGGTGATGGTGATACCACGCTCTTTTTCCTGCTCCATCCAGTCGGTGGTAGCAGCACCGTCGTGCACTTCACCAATCTTGTGAATCATACCGGTGTAGCGCAGGATGCGCTCGGTTGTAGTGGTCTTACCGGCATCGATGTGCGCGGCAATACCGAAGTTCCGTTGAAATTTTAAGTCTGCCATGATGATTTGATTGTATAAAATCGTTGTTTCCCGGACTTCCGGCAGGGCTGCAGCAGATGCAGCAGGCTGACCGGTTTAGGCCTTGCTCAATTTCAAGTCTGCCTGATGGTTTTTGGGCAAGAAAAAATTGAGGACGCAAAGGTAAGGAAATGAGGCACATTTTGCCCCGGTATTTATTTCTTGTTTGTTAATTAAACGACGAGTGCCGACAGAGCTTCGGCGGACACCGGACAAAAACCTCCGGGCAGCAATACTACACACGCCATTCACCATTGCTATGGTTGCTTACAGGTCAAAGGTGGAGATGGGTAAATCCACAGCCTGTTGACAGAACAGAACCAACTGTTTAAAAAACCTTGCTGGAACAGCAAATCCTACTTTGCCGCGGTAATGGTGGTAGCATTGAAGCATTTTAACCCTGGAATCTGACCGGTTGTGCCCCACTCAAATTCTCTTTCTCTTTAGGTGTTCCACGCAATTTGTTTCAGGCATTTTGCCGGCCCCTTCATGGGTCTCCTTACCTGGCCGATTCTCCGCTTGCGGTTGTCCACAATTGTGCATAAACTTTTACCTAACAGGCATGTATAATGCACATTTTTTGCAAATAGTTATATCCTTAGTACTTTGGTAGTACTATTTATTAACCCATTTAAAAATTCATTCATTATGGCAACTTCAAAAGCAGCCAAAAAAGCTGCCCCGAAGAAATCTTCGGGTGCTGGCAAAACCGCCAGCAAAGCGGCTTCCAAAGGTGCAGCTAAAACTGCAACCAAGAAGACCGCCGCTAAAAAAGCAGCGCCTGCTAAAAAGGCTACGGCTAAGAAAGCAGCGCCTGCAAAGAAAGCAGCCGCAAAAAAAGCAGCGCCCAAGAAAGGACCTGTAAAAGCTTCTGCTAAAACAACCGGAGCAAAAAAGACTGCAGCCAAGAAAGCCGCCCCTGCAAAAAAAGCGGCTGCTAAGAAAGCAACAGCTAAGAAGGCTGCCCCCGCCAAGAAAACAGCCGCAAAAAAAGCAGCGCCCAAGAAAGGACCTGTGAAAGCTTCTGCTAAAACAACCGGAGCAAAAAAGACTGCAGCAAAGAAAGCCGCTCCTGCAAAAAAAGCAGCTGCTAAGAAAGCTACAGCTAAGAAGGCCGCCCCCGCCAAGAAGGCTGCTGCCAAGAAAGCTGCTCCTTCAAAGAAAGCAGCCGCTAAAAAAGCAGCACCTGCAAAGAAGGCCGTAGCCAAAGCAGCTCCTAAAAAAGGTGCAGTTAAAACAGCTGCCAAGGCCGCACCAAAAGCAATCAGCAAAACTGCTGGCAAAACAGCAGGTAAAAGTGCTACCCGCTCTGGCGGTGGTGCCAACAAGGCTACTGCAACTCCTGCCAAAAACAACACCCGTAACAAGCAGGCCAATGCCAGTAAAGGTGTGGGTGGTAGCCGCACACCACAAAAGCGTAACAACGCCAATTCCGGCAGTGCTACTACAGGTCACTTTAACGATGCGGACGCTACCCGCAGCGAAAACACCGACGGACTGAGTGCAGATCAGGTAATTGCCGAAACCTCTACCGAAACCGGTGCAGAAGACAGCAACCCCGGCAACACTGATGCTGATGCTTCCAAAGACTTTGGCGGTGGCAACACCGAAGGTCCGGACAACGTGTAATTGCACGCAAAGCAAATAATAGAATCAAGGCTGCTCCCCGGAGTAGCCTTTTTTATTTTTCACGCAATTGAGTTTCCCGCAAAGCGGCAAAGGAGCAAAGACGCAAAGTTTATTTCACGCAACGACGCAACGGAACGGCGGCGCAACGTAAATACATGTTGGTAGGTTGTGTTGATGATAGCTTACCTACTCTTTGGGTCATTGTGCCTTAGCGAGCAACTTCACTTTGCGGCTTTGCTCCTTAGCGCCTTTGCGTGAACCTCCCGTTGCGCCGCCGCTCCGTTGCTTCGTTGCGTGAAATAAAAAACCACCGCCTGGAAAGGCAGTGGTTTCAAAAGTTCTATGCTTAACACGCAGGTTATACGCGGAAGTGAGCAAAAGCCTTGTTGGCTTCAGCCATACGGTGGGTATCTTCTTTCTTCTTGAAAGCGGCACCTTCACCTTTAGAAGCAGCTACGATCTCGGCAGCCAGTTTGTCGGCCATCGAGCGACCGTTGCGCTCACGGCTGTAGCGAACCAGCCATTTGATGCTTAGGGAGATCTTACGATCCTGACGCACTTCAGAAGGAATCTGGAAGGTAGCACCACCAATACGACGGCTGCGTACTTCTACTGCAGGCGTTACGTTGGAAAGGGCTTTTTTCCAGATTTCGTAACCGTCTTCACCAGTGGTTTTGGCTACTTTATCCAGTGCATCGTAGAAAATGGTGAAGGCTACGCTCTTCTTACCTTCCCACATGATGTTGTTTACGAAACGGGTAACCAGCTTATCGTTAAAGCGGGGATCCGGAGCGAGAGGCAGCTTTTTAGCTTGTGACTTACGCATGTCTTTTAAAGTTCGACCAGAGGTTCTCAGGCGCGGTGCTGAGCTGCTTGATCGGGTTTAATGTTTTGAATGAAACACAAATTATCAGCGGAATCTAAATTCATCCGCGAAACCTGTGATCTTATTTTTTCTTAACGGGCGCTTTTGCACCGCCTTTGTCTTTCTTAGTACCGTACTTGGAGCGGCTCTGCTTACGGTCTTTAACACCGGCAGTATCCAAAGAGCCACGTACGATGTGGTAACGTACACCAGGAAGATCCTTCACACGACCACCGCGGATCAACACGATAGAGTGCTCCTGCAGGTTGTGGCCTTCACCAGGGATGTAGGCAATAACCTCCACCTTGTTGGTGAGACGAACCTTGGCTACTTTACGCAGCGCAGAGTTAGGCTTCTTAGGGGTTGTGGTATAAACGCGGGTACAAACACCACGGCGTTGGGGGCATGCATCCAGAGCCCTGGATTTGCTTTTTGCCCGGATGATCTCTCTTCCTTTACGTACTAGTTGCTGTATAGTAGGCATTACGAACCTTTTGTTTTTGGGACGGCAAAGGTAACAGACCAAATGTGAATAACCAAAAAAAGGATGGCCGTTCCGGCATTTTTATCCACATCGCAGGTATTTACACCTGAATTTTCCTTTCCAAAGCCCCCAAACGGGATGAAAAAATAATTGGGCAAACGGTAGACTTGAAGACCTGTAATCATACAAATCTTTCCAAATCATACAAATCTGCGGTTCTGGTTAGATGGTTACCAGCCAGCCATAACGGTCCTCGCTCCTGCCGTAACGGATATCGTCCAGCAGTCGCTTGGCTTCAGGCATAACGGTCCAGCTAGCCACATCGAAGTTCATCACGAAATCCTTATAACGCAGTTCCTTGATGGGCGACACCGTTGCAGCCGTTCCGGTGCCAAATACCTCTTTCAGGGTACCTGCCTTGTAAGCATCGATCAGTTCATCGATTGAGATGGGGCGCTCTTCAATCTCTAAACCCATTTCCTTTAGAATGGTGAGCACACTCATACGGGTTACGCCGTGGAGAATGGTGCCTGCTTCCAAGTCGGGGGTAACGGCTTTGCCGTTGAGAATAAAGATCACGTTCATGGTACCGATCTCCTGCACGTACTTGTGCTCGTAGGCATCGGTCCACAGTACCTGGTCGTAACCTTTGTCCCTTGCAATGGCGGTAGCCATCATGGACGCGCCATAGTTGCCGGCAGCCTTGGCATAGCCAATACCACCTTTCACGGCACGCACATACTGCTCTTCTACATAAATACGCATGGGCGTACCGTAGTACGGGCCAGTTGGGCTCAGGATTACCAGGAACTTGTAGTTCTCAGACGGACGTACGCCAATCAGCTCATCGCTCGAAAACATGAAGGGGCGGATGTACAGCGAATGATCGGCCTGGGCAGGAATCCAGTTCTTGTCCACGGCAATCAGCTGGCGGATGCCTTCCACGAAGATCTCTTCGGGAACGGCGGGCATCATCATGCGCTCGGCGGAGATGTTGAAGCGTTTGAAATTGTCCTGCAGGCGGAAAACCACTGCGTTGCCTGCATCATCCTTGTAGGCTTTGATGCCTTCAAAGATGGCCTGACCATAATGCAATGCAGCCACCGAGGGATCAAGGCTCAGGGGGCCATAAGGCTTGATGGTCACGTTTTGCCAGGTGCCGTCGATGTAGTCGGCTTCCAGCATATGATCGGTGAAATACTTGCCAAAGGGAACGTTCTCCAGGCTGAAGCCTTCCAGTTTCGACTGGGCAGCTTTTATTACCGGGATCTCTTGGGTAGCAACCATATTGTGTAATTTAGCAGCCGCAAAGAAACAGAAAAACACCAGAACCGCAGCCACAAACTTGTAGCATGAGCCTCAATAACATTCCTTTAAACAACCGACTACTTTCGCAACTCTATACCGATACGCTGCTGGACACAAGCGTTCCACACAAACATGTACAGGAGATAGAGCCTAAGGTGAAGGTTGTGGAAAAAGTTCAGGCGGATGTTACCGAACCTGTTGTTACACCAAAGCCAGCACCTGCAGCTGCCCCGGAACAACTAAAGGCGCCAGCAGCCGTTGCTCCCCCCCTTGCCGCATCAGCCACTACCCTGCTGCCTTTGGAAGAACCCGCGCCAAAATATGAAGCTTCACCGGTGGCAATGGGCAATACGCCTTCCCTGGGTGGTAACAAAAAAGGAATCCTCATAGTAGTGAGCAATGATGCTTACCCTTACCTGCCAGATGCAGAACTGGAGTTTTTGTCCAACATCCTCAGCGCCTGCCGCCTGAGCATCGCTGATGTGGCCATTGTAAACTTTCACCACTACCCGCAGCCTTATACCGAGTTACTGAAACAGTTCAACAGCAAACAGGTGCTGCTGATGGGCGTTACGCCGCAGCAGGTAGACCTGCCCTTCAACTTCCCGCATTTCCAGCTGCAGAACTTCGACCAGCGTACTTACCTCTGCGCCCTGCCCCTCGGCCCAATTTCCCAGAACCGGGACTTGAAAATGCAGCTGTGGGGGTGCTTGAAGAATATGTTCGGCATATAGAACCGGGGATTGATAGGATTTTAAAAGGATTAATAAGATCCGGAATGAAAAGCATAAATATTCATAATTCAAAGGCGCAGCAAGGCTGTGCCTTTTTCATGTGTTTTGTATGATCTATTGATTACAAAGAAGTTCGGAGCACCATATTTTCACAACTAAAGCACTTCCAACAAGAGGGTTACATTCTAGAAATCCTATAAAATCATATAGGTTAGCGGTTCCTACAAATCCTTCAAAAATCCTGCAAATCACTGGTTATGATTTTTGCCACCAACAACACCAACAAAGTAAAAGAAGTCCAGTCCTTGCTTCCTGCCGTCCTACAGGTACAAACCCTGAAAGAAGCCGGCATCGATATCGACATACCCGAACCCCATGATACGCTGGAGGCAAATGCCCTGGAAAAAGCCCGGGTAATCCATCAAATGACGGGACAGGATTGTTTCAGTGAGGATACCGGCCTGGAAGTAGCGGCGCTGAACGGCGAACCCGGCGTGCGCAGTGCCCGGTATGCCGGCGAGGTAAAATCGGACGCTGCTAATATGGCCTTGTTGCTACACAAGCTGGAAGGCAGTGAAAATCGCAAAGCCCGTTTCCGCACCGTGGTGGCCCTTATCCTTAATGGACAAGAGCACTTGTTTGAAGGCATCTGCGAAGGCCGGATTATTGCTGCACCCAAAGGCAGTGAAGGCTTTGGCTACGACCCCATATTCGTACCCGATGGCAGCGAAAGCAGTTTTGCAGAAATGGGCATGGATGAAAAAAACAAGTTCAGCCACCGCAAAAAAGCCGTTGCGCAGCTGGTAACATTTTTGAATCAACAACCGCAAACCTGAAATATTGCAACCTGCAGGCAACCAAATGACCCCGGAGTCCGACTTAATTGAGGGTAGCCTCCGCGGCGACCGCAAGGCACAGTCGGAATTATACCACCGCTTCGCACCGAAGATGTACGGGGTATGCCTGCGCTATGCGGCCAATGCCGAAGAGGCAGAGGACATACTACAGGAAGGCTTTGTAAAAGTGTTCCGCAAGCTGGAGAGCTACCGCAGCGAAGGTTCGTTTGAAGGTTGGGTGCGCCGCATTTTTGTAAATACGGCCATTGAGCACTTCCGCCGCAAAACGCACCTGCAACCCTTAACCGAAAAAGAGGAGGAAACCTACGAAGGCAGCTACCTCACCGCGCTGGACAATATGGCCGAAAAGGATATTGTGGCGTTGGTGCAGCAATTGTCGCCCGGGTACCGCACCGTGTTCAACATGTACGTAGTGGAAGGTTATTCGCACAAACAGATCGCCGAGTTGCTCGGCATCAGCGAAGGTACTTCCAAGAGCCAGTTGAGCCGTGCCAAGCAAATACTGCAGGACCTGGTGCAAAAACACATTGAAAAACGAAAAGTACGCTGATCATGCAAACAGGTTGGAAAAGCAGACTGGAAGAATGGGCCCCCGAACCGCCCGCAATGGGGTGGGAACGCCTGTCCGAACAACTAGAAGACAAACCCCTGTTCGCCCAAAAGCTGCACAATTATAGTTCCGTACCTCCGACTGATGCTTGGGAAGCCATCCAAAAAAAGATGGAACCCGAAGCGATAAGTGCACCTGTAATCCGTATGCTGCCCCGCAATAAATGGATACGATACGGCAGTGTGGCAGCGTCCTTACTGTTTGCTTTTTTCATTTTCCGCCAGTACAACACCACAGCGCCCAACAGTGGTGTTAGCAGGCATAGGGCTCCCGTTGAAAGTACGATTGTGCCCCTGCCGGATAACAGGCACTCTTCGCAGGATGTTGCTTCCGAAATCGTAACAAGAGCTACATCTACCGCTCCATCCAATAACAGGTTTACACAAGCTACTTACTCCCTCCTTCCGGGTTCAGGCTCCGGTCCTATTCCATATGCCCAACCTGCACGAAACAATGATTCCCGCTTGTACGATGTGGTACCAACCAGTTACCTTGTTGCAGACGAAGAACTGGAGCGTTACATGGTGGTATCTGTTGCCGATGATGCCGCAGTAAGGCTGCCCAAAAAACTGTACGATCTGTTTCGCTGCGGCGAAGTACCGCTGCCTGCAGGCTGTACGGAGTTGGTATTGCAGCTCAAACAAAGGGTAGCCAACCCTTCTTTGGTAACTACAGCCGATTTTGCCGGTGTAATGGAAATGGTACAACAGGTAGACTAATAACTTAAGTACAACTATTTAGAATTCCTGTTTCAAAAACAAGGTAAAGGAACCACCAACTGGTGATTCACTCCCACTATTTGCGCCTATCTTGCGGCGCATGGCACGCATCAAACTGGAACTACCCGAAACTTTTACTTTCTCTACCCTCCTACCCATCCGCATCACCGATGTAAACTATGGCGGGCATGTGGGCAACGACACCATTCTTTCCTTGCTGCACGAAGCAAGAATGCAATACCTGAAGCACTACGGATACTCTGAACTCGATATGGATGGCGTTAGCCTTATTATGGGTGATGTAGCCATTGAATTCAAAAATGAAGTGTTTTATGGCAATACCCTGCGGGCCTATGTTACCGCTTTTGATTTCAGCCGTGTAAGCTTTGACCTGGCCTATATGCTGGTAAATGAAGGAGATGAAAAAGTGGTGGCGCTTGCTAAAACAGGCATGATCTGTTTTGATTACAACAAACGCAAAACGGCAAGTGTACCTGAAGTAGTAAAAGAAAAATTATCCGGAATTTAGTGATAGGAACGCAGATTGAACGGATGAAACGGAATGGAACAGATATCCGTCTTCATCCGTTCAATCTGTTTTATCCGTGTTCCGATCCCGTCCAAATGCGCCAGCTTTCCAGCGCCTGGCCAATCAGCATTTCATACCCATTGGCAGTCTGAGCACCCCGGTCAGCACCATGTTTTAAAAACAAGGTTTGTTCGGGGTTATAAATCAAATCAAATAACAGGTGCGCCGGTGAGATAGCATCATAAGGCAGCAGCGGGGCTTTATCCATTTTTGGATACATGCCCACCGGAGAAGTGTTGATCACCAGCCGATGCGAAGCCATCAAATCAGGTGTCACTTCTTCATAAGTTATGGTATCGCTTGTTTTAGTTCTCGAAACAACCTGGTAGGCAATTCCCAGTTGTTCCAATACATAAAACACCGCTTTTGCCGCACCACCTGTACCCAGCACCAAAGCATGGGTATGCTGCGGCTGCAATCTTTTTTGCAGTGAATCGCGAAAGCCTACAACATCGGTATTGAAGCCATGCAGTTTACCATTTTCTATCTTGATACAATTGCAGGCACCAATAGCTGCTACTACCTCGTTTTTGGCATGTAAAAAAGGAAGCACTGCTTCCTTGTAAGGTATGGTCACATTTAAGCCACGCAGGTCTGGGTGCTGTTGCAGCAGGCTTTCCAGCTGACCAATATGTTCCAGTTCAAAGTTGTCGTAACGGTCCTCAGTCCTCCCCTCTTTTGCAAACTTATCGGTGAAAAAACCTTTCGAAAAAGAATGCTTCAGGGTTTTACCCAGCAATCCATACAGGCTCATTGGGCAGTTGCTTTGTCGAGGAAGAGGTGGAAGGTGTCACCACGCAAACCAATGCGCATGGCTTCCAGAGGCAGCACTTCGGTAGGTGCAATGTTGCCCAGGTTTACGTTGCAACCCAGCAGCTCGATAAAATACAATTGCTGTTCTTTCTGGGGAGCTTCCCAAAGGATGCGCTCGCCGGGAATTTGGGTCAGAATTTCCTGTACCAGGCCTTCACGCACCTCACCTGAACCGCGGTAGATACCTACGTTTCCGCCTTCGCGGGCTTCGGCAATCACGTATGTGGCACCGGCGCTGAGCTCGGCACGCATCAGTTCAATCCATTTGTATGGAGGAATGATGTGTGCGGCGTCCTTACTACCTACCTCGCTCAATACGGTACCGTGTGCGGTGAGTTTTTCAATATAGCCGCACTTTTCGGTATGCGGAATGGTGATGGAGCCATCACTCACTTCCATGTATTTGATACCAAAGTTTTTGCACACAGCGATATAATCATCAAACTGGTTGCGGATCAGGAAAGCTTCAAACAGGGTACCGCCGAAGTAAACGGGGATGTCGTAAGAAGCATATACTTCGAGTTTTTCCTCGAGGTTGGGGGTAACAAAGGAAGTACCGAAGCCAAGCTTCACGATATCGACATGCGGATGCGCTACGCTCATAAAATTGCGTGCTTCATTTACGCTCAGGCCTTTGTCCATCACCATGGTGATGCCTGCCTTACGGGGCTTGGGATGGCGTTCCGGAATCTGTGTCAGGTTGAAATTCATGTGTAGCAGATTGTTAACCCTAAATTTATTGCGGGCAAAAATAGGGGAAAACTATCTGCTATTGTTGTGATTTGCCCCCACGCTTTCGCTTGTAGCGGGCAATGGTTTCAATCACCTGGCTATGCTGGAGCAACGATGAATTCAGGGCTACCAGCTTTTTAAGTGTGTTGGGCGACAGTTCCAATCCCTTTTCCAAGTACAACAATGCCTCTTTTGGTTTGCCTTCGGCAAACAGTATGGCAGAGAGGTAATAGTAAAATACGGGTTTGTTGTTGGTGGCATCCAGGGCTGCCAGCACCTGTTGCTTGGCCTCGAAGTAGTACTCCGCTTCATAAAGGCAACGTACAAGCGCTTCCCAACCGGCTACCTTCTTGGGCCGCGTACGCACCACATAAGAGAAGTACAGGATGGCTTCACGATATTCACCCATCTGCAGTTTGCATTCGCCCATCAGCAGGTTGTACTCCTGTTGGTTGCGGTGCAGCCGCAGCGCCGACTCTAATTGTTTGGAAGCATTTAAAAATTGCCCTTCGTTGTAGTAGGTACAGGCAATTTTGTAATACAACTTACTGTCTTCCGCATTCATGTTGGAAGCTTTGCGGTAGTAAGCCCTTGCCTGTGTGTATTCCTTCATCCGGTCGTAACAATGACCGATGGCTTCATAGATCACTTCTTCGGGCTTGGACAATTCCAGCACTTTTTCCAATGCCTCGATAGCCTCTTTGTACTTACGCAGCCTGATATATGCATCCCCCATATTGCGGTAGGCATAATCAAACTTCTCATCTATCACCAGCGCATACTGGTAAGCATCAATTGCCTTTTCAAACAACTTCAATCCCTGGTAAGCTGCAGCCAGGTTAAACCAGGCCAGCTCGTTGTAGGGATGTTCGTCGATGATGGAAAGGTGCAGGCGGATGCTTTCTTCGTTGCGGCCGGTAAAATCGGTCCAGAAGCAGATTTTGTATAAAGCTTCTTCATTGGTTGGCTCCTCTTTGAGGATCATCACCAGGCAATCGAATACCTTTTCAAACTCCTCGTAGTCGTCAAACACGTCGGCCAACTCAAACAGCAGCTCGATGCGCTCCTCGCCTTCAAACAGGTTGATGGATGTTTCCAGCACTTCGGCAGCCTTCTCGGGCTTGCCAATGGCCATATAAACATCTGCCTTTAAAATGTAGAGATTTATATCCGTTGTGTCCAGCACCTCGGCACGCTCCAGCAGGTCGAGTGCCTGGTAGTACTTTCGGGTGGCGATCAGCAGATCGGCCTTCTTGAACAACAGGGTAGCGTTAAAAGGAAAATGCTCGATGGCAATGGCGGCTGCTTCCAGTGCCTTGCCCATATCCTCTTTATCGTCGAAGTAGTCGATGATGCGTTCAAAAGCCTCTTCTTCCAGAAACGGGCTGCTTTTACCCAGTCTCAGGTTTTCATAGTTACGCAACAACTCCTGCATCTGCTCACGGTCAAAATATTGGTCTGACTGCATCCTAAATTCCTCCGGTTACAATTTACTATTAAGCCAAAAAAGCGCCAATAATCACAACTTTTCTTTATCCCCACACGTTTAACATAGGCGAAAAGAAATTCTACAGGCAAGCATAAATGTTAATATTATTTAGTACTTTCGCTGTTGCAAATGAAACTAAACCGCCAAATAACCCCGATTCTTCAGCGGAAGCTTGCTACCCTGGTGCTCCTTTCGGCATCAATGGTGGCATTCGCTACTTTGGGCGAAGGTGGTAAGAAATCTGAATTTCCGCGCAGCAAACAAAACCTGCTTTCTGCACGTACCGGCACGGTCAATTATAAAACCTTTACCCTACGTTCGGGGTATAGCTACCGTGGCAGTAAGGTGTTGAGCCAGACAGAAAGCAACAATTACATCATCCTCAATCAGCCTGTAATGGTTGAAAGGGGGAATCAGGCATACATCCTGCCGATTAAACGTAAGGTGCTGCTGGACAAGGTAAGTTTTAAACCAACCCGCTACTAGTTACATCCGCTATAAGACAGTAAAGCCGGCCTTGCGCCGGCTTTTTTATTTAGGGCAATTTACATGCCCTTACTTTCTTCGTAGGTCATGATACGGTAACCCGCCTTTGGCAGATCGAAACGGGCAACAGGCACGGTGGTGAAACTGATTTTGGACACGGTATAGGTAATGCTGGTACTGCCCATATTGGTTTTAAACTCCAGCGCCAGGCCGGGCAGGTTTTGCCCCATTACACTGAAATTTTTATTGTCCACCTGCACATCGGGGGTGTACCAAACTTCTACCGGGGTGCCGTCAGCTAGTTTACCCACCGCCTTTTTACAGTTATAACCCAAAATATTCCGGGTCGAATCCTGAAGGCTATACTGCACATCCAGGTATTTGTTGTTCAATTCCTTCCAGTTGGCAGGCGTCAGGTTGATCATGTATTTCTGGGAGCCATAATCCTTTAGTATCACAATGCTGTTGCGGGCGCCATCCACCAATGTGCTTTGCGTACCCAGTGCGCTCACCATATCGCTGCGGCTATTGTTGCCTTTCAGGTAAACAGTAGTATTGGCGCCATCCAGGAAATCGGCCGCCTTGGGCTTTTCCGAACCCGTATTGATTACCACATTATACTGGATAATGCCTTCGGTAAGTTTCTTTTGGCTAAACGCAAAAACGGAAAACAAAACCGCCAGGAAGGATAAAATGCCTTTTTTAATCATAACCACGTCTTAAAGACGAGCCAAATATCCCCATTAGTTGGCTCCAACAATGACAAAGGGTTCAAAAAGTTTAGGGGTCCATATTTTCAGCCATCTGGTGCCGAAAACATGAACCCCTAAGATTATTAGTATGAAAGCAGCTTATTTTTTGGTACGCTGCTGCATGTCCTGTACTTTTTTCTGTTGGTCCTGTATGGCCTCAAAACGCTCCTGCCACTTGCTTTTTGCTTTTGGCTTGCTGCGGTTTTCTTCAATTTTCGCCAGGATCTTATCATGGTTGATGATATAGTTCTGGATCACAAACTGGAGCACCAGGGTTATGATGTTTGAAACGGTATAGTACCAGGTCAAACCCGAAGGCAGTTTGTTGAATACAAACAGGAGGATGAAGGGGAAGATGTAAGGCATGTACTTCATCACCGGGTTGCTTTGGTCGGGGGTCATGCTCATGCTATAAATGGAAATAGCAAAAGAAGTGAGCACCGCGGTAATGGTAAACAGGCTTACATGGTCGCCGTAAAAAGGAATGGCGAAGGGTAAGTTCAGGATCGAATCGTACTGCGCCAGGTCATCGGCCCACAGGAAGTTTTGACCCCGCAAGGCCACTGCCGAGTTGAAGAAGGAGTACAGGGCAAAGAAGATGGGCAGCTGGAGCAAACCGGGGATACAACCACCCAGGGGGTTTACACCGGCTTCGCGGAATAGCTTCATCTGGTCCATGCTCATGGCCTGCTGGTCGTCGCCGTGTTTGGCTTTCAACTTTTCGATCTCAGGGCGCAGGGCCTTCATCTTGGCACCGCTCAGGTAGCTGCTATAGGTGATTGGCGAAATCAGCAGGCGGATGGCCAGGGTCAGCAACAGGATCACGATACCGTAGTTGCTGGTAAGGGTCCGGAACAGGTCGAAAAGGGGAATTACCACCCAGCGGTTCAGGTATTTTACAAAGGCAAACATACCGCTGCCCAGGTTCACCATGTCCTCCAGGTCGTTGCCGTACTGCTTCAGGATCTTGTAGTCGGTAGGACCGTAATACAGGGCTAGGGGAACTGTTGTGTTTGCAGTTGCAGGAAGGTTAACCTTCATATTGGCTACAGCCTGTACAATGGTGTTGTTCTTACTGTCGGCAGCAGGCGCCGTCCAGCTAACTTCACCGGAAGTGAAATTGTTTTTGGCTACCAGTGCGCTGGCAAAGAATTGTTGTTTTACCCCAACCCAGTTTACAGGCTGGTCAAACTCCTCGCTGCTGCTGCCGGTAATGTTTTCGTAATCGGTGCTGCCATCGGCCTTATAATTTATAGCCGACTGGGTGCGCTCATAGCTCAGGTCTTTTTGGAGCTGGCGGGCTTCGTTTTGCCACAGCAGGTTGAGGGTATTGTTTTGGGTGAGCTGCTGCACGCCGTTCAGGCCAATGGTAAAGTCAATCAGGTAATTGTTGGGTTTAACCACATACTGGTGTACAACGGCTGCGCCATTGGCGCCCAGCAACTGGTATTTAACCGTTGTGGAACCATCGGCGTTTTTAACGGTCTGTCCACCCTGAAAGTAAAAATTAGCCACATCAGCGGTGCGGTTGTCACCGGTGCGTACCACGTAGCTGATCTTATCAAAATCAGATCCGGCCAGTCGAACATGGTTGCTGTCGGTGCCTTTAAACTGGTTGAGTTCTACATACCGGGGCTGACCGCCTTTGTTGGAAAACACCACTTTCATTACATCGGTCACCACTTCGGTAAATTGCTCGGTGCCGGTAGCCGCGGACTGGAAACCGCCGGCGGAAGCAATACGGCTTTGCGAATCGAGGCGCATGGAGTCGCGGCGCAGGGCAGCACTGTCCACTTTAGGCATGCGGGCAAGGGCCACCGAATCTTCGTAAGCCCTTTTCTTTTGGAAAGCTGCCTGTTCCTGGCTATTGTAAAAAAAATAACCTAAAAACAGCACAGCCATAGCTACGAATCCAATGATCGTATTCCGGTCGAAATTCATTTGCAAAAAAATTGATTGATAGTACTCCGGAAAACCGGCGCCAAAGATCCGCTGAACATGTTGCCCTTCGGTGCTTTGGCTTCGCCCTTCCTTTGTTTAAAGGCGGCAAAGATAGTCAGGAGTTTCGGTTACGAAGTTAAAAAGCCAGCTTGTGAGCTGGCTTCAATAGGGTTTTTGAACCACTAAGACACAAAGAGATAAAGTTTTATCAAGAAAATCCTGGTGTCCTCTTCGCGCCTTTCTGTCTTAGTGGTTCCTAATTTAAGCTTCAGTAGTTACCACGGAAGGACGCAAAGCGATCTTCTTATCGTGGTACTGTCGGGCAGCAGCCACAAAGCCTACAAAGAGCGGGTGCGGTGCTTCCACGGTGCTCTTCAGCTCGGGGTGGTACTGCGAACCAATGAAATAAGGGTGGTTGGGCAGCTCGATGATTTCTACCAGCCCTGTTTCGGGGTTGCGGCCGCTGGCTACCATACCGGCCTGCTCATAAGCCTCCAGGTATTCGTTATTGAACTCGTAGCGGTGACGGTGGCGCTCGGTGATGTCCGAGGTGCCATACACTTTGTAAGCAAGGCTACCCTCTTTGATATGACAAGGATAAGCACCCAGGCGCATAGTGCCGCCTTTTGCCGTAATCTTCTTCTGCTCTTCCATCATATTGATTACAGCACCCTCGGTATCGGGCTCCATCTCCGTGGAGTGTGCACCCTGTATACCCAGCACATTGCGGCCAAATTCGATTACCGCCATCTGCATACCCAGGCAAATGCCAAAGAAGGGCAAACCTGTTTCGCGGGCGTAACGCACCGCGGTGATCTTGCCTTCAATACCCCGGTGACCAAAACCAGGTGCTACCAGCAAACCATCCAGATTGGACAGCTTTTCCGCAACATTCTCAGGTGTAAGGCCTTCGGAATGGATGGGCAGTACCTGCACCTTGGTTTCATTCATAGCGCCGGCATGTACAAATGCTTCCAGGATGGACTTGTAGGCATCCTGCAGTTCTACGTATTTACCAATCAGGCCAATGGATACTTTGGCCTTGGGGTATTTCAGTTTATCCAAAAAGCCTTTCCAACGGGTCAGATCGGGTTCACCAAACTGGGTAATGTTCAGCTTTTTCAGCACGGTAAGGTCCAGCTGCTCGTTCATCATCAGCAGGGGCACTTCGTAAATGGTGCTGGCATCCGGCGCTTCAATAACTGCCTCGGGCTTTACATTACAGAACAGGGCGATCTTGCGCTTGATATCATCGTTGAGGGGCTCCTCGGTACGGCATACTATAACATCGGGGAAAACGCCGCTTTCGCTCAACATCTTTACAGAGTGTTGGGTAGGCTTTGTTTTCAGCTCTTTTGCCGCCTTGAGGTAAGGAATCAGGGTAAGATGCACCACCAGCAGGTCTTCTTCTGGAAGTTCCCATTGCAGCTGGCGAACGGCCTCGATGTAAGGCAGTGATTCAATATCACCCACGGTACCGCCCAACTCGGTAATCACAATATCCCACTGGTTGTTTTGTCCCAGCAGCAACATCCGGCGCTTGATTTCGTCGGTAATATGGGGCACCACCTGCACGGTCTTACCCAGGTAAGCACCTTCGCGTTCACGGTTGATCACCGACTGGTAAATGCGGCCGGTGGTAACGTTGTTGGCTTGCGAGGTAAAAATGTTGAGGAAACGCTCGTAGTGACCCAGGTCAAGGTCAGTTTCGGCACCGTCTTCGGTCACATAACACTCACCGTGTTCATAGGGGTTGAGTGTTCCGGGGTCCACATTGATATAGGGGTCAAATTTCTGGATGGTTACCCGCAGGCCACGAGCCTGGAGCAGTTTGGCCAGCGAAGCCGCAATAATACCTTTCCCGAGGGAAGAGGTTACACCACCCGTAACAAATATATACTTAGCCATAAGAGGTTATTGTCTGTGGTACAATAGTTCTTTCCAGACCAAAACGGCTGCCGAATTGCAAAAAGCTTATCTAAAGAAGGGCTGTGCTACTGGTCAAATCCGGTGTTCTGAAAAAAAGAAACAGGTTTTGGCAACCTGTACATGACCAGCGGAAGGGTCTTAAAAATTCCGGGAGGTCATGCAAAACTACGGATAGTTTGGGTGCGGGAAAAAAAGAAGAAAGTTTTGGGGAGATTTTGTGAACATCAGACAGTCCTAAAAACCCCTCCTTTGCCCGTGTCCGCTACAATCCTAAAAAGGGAATGTAAGGAGGGAAAGCAGGGGTTTATATTGAAAAACAAAACTAAGGGCCCGACAATTTTGATTTTACCCCTCCTTTTATATTTTGTATGCTTTAGCCTGCTTTTCTCCCTTAACCAACCCTCCGCATCATGGCGCCCCTTGTCTCCATTATTGTCAACTGTTACAACCAGGGAAAGTACCTGGAACGTTGCGTCAACAGTGTACTGGCCCAAACCTTTACCGATATTGAATGCCTTATTGTTGACGATGGTTCAACAGACAACACTAAAGAGGTGGCAATACAGCTGGAAAGAAAGGACAACAGGGTGCAGTACCTGGCAAAAGCCAATGGCGGACTGCCGCAGGCCAGAAACTTTGGGGTAAGGGCTGCCAAAGGCACCTGGATCCAATGCCTGGATGCCGATGACTGGATCCATCCCGAAAAAACGGCTGTACAGCTGCAGGCTGTTGCGGAAGCCGCAACAGAACCGGTCGTACTGTACTGCGATTACGAACGCGTAAGCATGGATGCCAACGATCAGCCCATTGCACGTGAAACAAAAATTATTGGTGCCCATACGCCAGCACAATTGTTACAACGCCTGATGCTGCCGGATTTTTTGGCGCAAACACCGCACCCATCCCTTCAGCAATGCATGCTGATGCACCGCGACATTTTCAAAAAGCACCAGTTTCCGGAGCAACTGAAAGCCTTGGGTGACCGCTTTTTTGCAGTTGAATTGGTGGCCAGCAAGGTACCTTTTGTTTATACCCCATTTTTAGGCACCTATTATTCCAGGCATCAAACCAACCGCACCAATAGCTGGCGGTATATGCGGAATTTTTACCTGTTGTTTTACGAAACGGTAAACAGCCAATATCCCCAACTGCTTGCCTATGGGCAGGTGGGTATTGAGTTCCTACTGGAAGATGCCCTGAAAATGAAAGACCAGCAAAGCTTCAAACGTTTACTGAAGTTGGTACAGTTTCCGGTAATGGTATTAGACAAAAAAGTAAAGGCCGAAAACAGGCAGGTATTACAACTGCTGTACCGTCTGCGGCAATGGACTCCGGGCATGATTTGGTACCCACAGTTCAGGAAACCTTCAGTAAAAAGATTCATATCCCTCTTACGCAGGCCAAAGAATAATGGCGAAAATAAAAGGTAAGCATTCCTAATTGGGTACTATGTGGGCTCCTGGTTGGCGGGTGTATTACAATTGCATACTTTCAGCCACCATTACTAACTATGAGCCTCAAAAAATCCCTTATTGCCCTGGCAATGCTCCTTCTGCTCGGAGCAATATTTTTATTCCTGTACAACACCAACCTACCAGTGGCAGGCGCAAAACAAACAGGTTCCAGTGAAGCCTTAAAGGCCATGTGCAGCCAGCTTAAACCGGGCAACCGCTACAACGACAAGGTTGCTTTCTATGTAGACCTGCAGCAGTATTCGGGCCGGTACCGATTCTTTGTTTTGGACCTTAAAAATCAGCAGATACTCCACAAGGGTATGGTGCTTAATGGCAGGGAAAAAGATGATCAGCCGGTGTACAGCAATGTTCCGGGTTCTAAATGTTCATCCAGGGGTTTGGCAAAAATAGGTTATGCCTACCATGGTCGCTTTGGAAGAGCTTACAAGCTGGTGGGTCTGGATGCCACCAACTCCAATATGATGGCCCGGGCTGTGGTACTCCATTCCTGGCGCGGTGTGCCCAATATGCAGGTGCCGTTTCGCTTACCCAATTCGGAAGGATGTCCGGCGGTAAGCACCCGGTTCATGGAAATTTTATCAGGTTATATTGATAAAAGCAGCAAGCCTATTTTACTGTATATCAATTAGCTGTAAACCTTTAAGGTTTAATAGACTAGATCTTCCATCTCTCCAAGGGATGGAAGATCTAGATCCACTATCCCTTCACAATCTTATCGTAGCTGGTAGCAATGCCCTTGATCAGCGAAGATGAAAACCCCTGGTGCTCCATTTCATTCAACCCGGCAATGGTGCAACCCTTGGGCGTGGTTACTTTATCAATTTCCTGCTCGGGGTGGGCGCCACGTTGCAGCAGGAGTTCGGCAGCCCCTTTTACCGTTTGCGCAGCAATCAGGGAAGCCGTTTTGGCATCAAAGCCAATTTCAATACCTCCCTGGATATTTGCCCGGATATACCGCATGGCATAGGCCGTACCACAGGCACCCAGCACGGTGGCGGCATCCATCAGCTTTTCGTCAATCACTGCCACCTTACCCAGGGTAGCAAACACATCATGCACCATTTGCACCTGTTCGGCTGAAGCCTGTGTGCTGGCCAGGCAGGTCATGCTTTCCTGAATGGCAATGGCGGTATTGGGCATGGCGCGAAATAGCGGCATTTGGTGGCCTACAATGCTTTGCATGTCTTTGAGGAAAATGCCGGTAACTACAGAAATGAGTACCTGCTGCGGGTTAAGGGCAACGGCAATCTCTGTGAGCACTTCTTTAAACTGGAAGGGTTTGATGGCCAGGATCACCATACCGGCATCTTTCACTGCGGCGGAATTGTCGGAAGTAACCACCACGCCTTTATCTTGTAGAAACTGCAGGGCCGCCACGTTGCGGCGGGTAATGGTGAGTTGGGCAGGTTGTACAAATCCACTTTTGATCAGGCCTTCGGCAATGGCCGTTCCCAGATTGCCGCCACCAATGATGGCAATAGATTGGTTCATAGTTCAATTTAGGAGCAAGCGGCGGTAATACTGGGGAAAGATAAGTAGATATCAAGCATTTCACGCAAAGGCGTCTTTCACGCAACGACGAGGCGGAGCAACGACGCAACGAAAGTTTCACGCAAAGTCGCCAAGGAGCAAAGGCGCAAAGAAGGTTTTTCTTAATGGCAGGTGGTCAAATGATTTTAATAGCATCTCTTTTACTCCTTTGCGTTTTTGCAGTTATGTTT
Source organism: Cnuella takakiae (assembly GCF_001953305.1). GTDB lineage: Bacteria > Bacteroidota > Bacteroidia > Chitinophagales > Chitinophagaceae > Flavisolibacter > Flavisolibacter takakiae. Next base: position 1,986,158 of record NZ_MTFE01000010.1, on the reverse strand, counting down.
TTTGCGTCTTTGCCCCTTGGCGCCTTTGCGTGAAATAAAAAGCCCGGATGAAAACTCACCCGGGCTTTACAAGTATATCCTCCAAAGCTTAGATCATGCTCAGCGCACCACCGGCTTCTTCTTTTGCCAGGTATTTTTCAATAGCCGTGTCGTACTTTTCTTTCCACTCAAGGATGCTACCCCAGTTCCAGCCACCAACAATTACGTCGCTAGCGGTAACGGTACCAAGTTCATAGCAGGGCAGGTTGCCCAAAGCTTTCTTGAAGGCTGGCACCTGGCCGGCAGATACCGACACCACTACCCTGCTCTGTGCTTCACCAAACAGGTAAGCATCCTTGCGGAAACCTTCTACCATTTGCACATTAAAGCCCAGGCCATTGGTAAAGCCCGCTTCCAGCAGGGCAACGATCAGTCCGCCCTCTGCCAGGTCGTGTGCCGATTGCAGCAAGCCTGCCTTGATCAGTTCGGACACTTTTTGCTGCAGGGCAAACTCCTCTTCCAGCTCGAAATAAGGTGCGGGAGAAAACTCCACGCCGCGGATCTTTTGCAGGTATTCGGAGGAGTTGATATCGTTTTGCAGGCTGCCCAGCAGGAACACCACATCACCTTCCTGTTTGAAGTTGAGGCTCATGGTCTTACCCAGGTCTTCTACCAAACCTACCATACCGATGGTGGGGGTAGGATATACGGGGCCGTCGGGGTTCTGGTTGTAGAAGCTCACGTTGCCACCGGTAACAGGCGTATCGAACTTGCGGCAGGCCTCACCCATACCTTTTACCGCGTTTACAAACTGGAAGTACACCTGCGGATCGTAAGGGTTACCAAAGTTGAGGCAGTTGGTAACCCCCAGGGGCTGGCCACCACTGATGGTGATGTTGCGGGCGGCTTCGGCCACGGCAATCATTGCACCTTTGAAGGGATCAGCAAATACATAGCGGCTGTTGCAATCCACCGTTACCGCCAGCCCTTTACCAGTTTCCTTTACCAGCACAATCTGCGCATCAGAAGGCGCATTGGTGCTGGCGTTTACGGTGCCCACCATGCTGTCGTACTGGTTGAAAATCCAGCGCTTGTTGGCAATGGAAGGCAGGGTAACCAGTTTTTCAGCAATGGCTTTCAGGTCTTCGGTATCAGGCTCGGAAACCGACTCCGGTTTGAAAGCTTCAATTTTATCGAAATAAGCAGGACGCTCATAAGGACGCTCGTAAACGGGGGCACCGCCACCCAGCACCAGTTCCTGTGCAGGAATCTGGGCTTCCAGTTCGCCATACATATAGAAAGAAAGCAGGCCATCATCAGTTACTTCACCAATCACAGAGCTTTCCAGGTCCCACTTGTCAAATACGGCTTTCACTTTTGCTTCCTGCCCTTTTTCCACCACCAGCAGCATACGCTCCTGGCTTTCGGAAAGCAGCAGTTCCCAGGCCTTCATGTTCTGCTGGCGCATGGGCACTTTCTCCAGGTCGATGCGCATACCCACTTCGCCTTTGGCGCTCATTTCGGCGGTAGAGCAGATGATGCCTGCGGCACCCATATCCTGCATACCTACCACGCCGCCGGTTTCAATCACTTCGAGGCAGGCTTCCAGCAATTTCTTTTCCTGGAAAGGATCACCTACCTGTACGGCGGGCAGTTCCTGTACCGACTCCGAAGTGATCTCCGCAGAAGCAAAAGAAGCACCGCCGATACCATCCTTGCCGGTAGCCGAACCCACGTACATCACGGGGTTGCCGGTACCCAGGGCGGTAGCCGATACGGTCTTGCCTGCTTTTACAATACCTACGCTCATGGCATTCACCAGGGGGTTGGTATGGTAACAGTCTTCAAAATAGATTTCACCACCAACGGTAGGTACGCCAAAGCAGTTGCCATAGTGGCCGATGCCGTGCACCACGCCGGCCAGCAGGTGCTGGGTTTTGTCTTCCGAAAGGCGGCCAAAGCGCAGCGAGTTGAGGGCTGCGATGGGGCGGGCACCCATGGTAAAAATATCACGATGGATACCACCTACACCGGTAGCGGCACCCTGGAAAGGCTCAAGCGCCGAGGGGTGGTTGTGCGATTCGATCTTAAACACCACGCCATAATCGTCGCCGATGTCCATCAGTCCGGCATTTTCCTCACCGGCTTTTACCAGCATGCGTCCACCTTCGCGGGGCAGGGTCTTCAGCCATTTGATGGAGTTTTTGTAACTGCAGTGTTCGCTCCACATGCCCGAAAAAGCACAGAGCTCGGTGAAGTTGGGCGTACGGCCCAGTTTCTGTTTGATGAGTTCAAATTCTTCGGCAGTAATGCGCAACTGCTCGGCGGTCTTTACGGTAATTTCCATGACGTGGGGGTTGTGCGCGGCAAAACTAAGGTCTTCGTTCCTAGCTCCCTATTTTAATTGGTCATCCAGTGGCTTATTTGGCTATTTTGCGACCAGCAAATCCTTACCCCGCTTGACCTTCCTGCTGTTTTGTTTTTACCTGACTGGCTGTACCCTGCTGCTTTGGCGCATTCCTTTTTTCCGCAATAGCGGTATTCCCCTGCCACATCTTGCCGGGTATTATTGGCTAAAAGTAACCTGCGGGCTTTTTTACGGGTTTTATTTTCGAAAATGGGAAAAGGGAGGCGACACCTGGAGCTACCACCGGGATGGCCTTGTGGAAACGGGCATGCTCCGAAATGATCCACTTTCCTTTGTAAGCACCTTGTTTGAAACCGGTAATGCAGCGGGCTATGGCGGTTTTTTCAGTACCCGCCACTCCTGGTGGAACAACCTCGATGCCAATACCATCCCCAAGCTCCTGGGAATTTGCAACCTGTTTACCGGGAGCAATTACTATATAAATGTGGTACTGGTAAACGCCTTGCTGTTAACCGGCCCCATCCTATTGTACCGATTGGGCCGCAACCTGCTGCCACAGGTACCTGCTTACCTCATTTATCCGCCCCTGCTGCTGCCTTCCTTTTTATTTTGGACCAGCGGGATACATAAAGAGGGATTCCTGGTAATTGCCCTTGCACTCATTCTATATACAGTTTGGAAATGGGAAAATACCCGCAAACTCAGTCTACAGACCCTGGGAGCATTTGCCACAGGTCTCTTAGTGGTCATTGCTTTGCGCAATTTTCTCCTGCTACCAATTGGAGCTGCCCTGTTGGGATGGGCAATTACGGTTAGGTTCCGGCTCAAACCTGCCATTGGATTTGGCGCTACCCTGCTGGTCTTGGCTTTACTGTTTTTTATAGTACCTCGTTTTATACCGGCACTGAACTTCCCGGAACTTCTTGCAGACCGGCAGGTTGCATTTTTGAATAAACATGGAGCCTCCCGGATTGACATGGCGGTGTTGGAACCAACGGCAGCTGCTTACCTCCAGCAATTGCCCCGGGCATTGGCAATTGGATTGTTCCGCCCCTTTCCATCCGACAGCTATAATTGGGGTACCGCACTTGCAGCTATGGAAGGCCTGTTGCTTGTTGCTGCTACTCTTTGGGCAGCCGCCTGCATGCGCAAAAGAGTTTCGCAAACACCCACCATTTGGTTTATAGCCATCCTTGTCCTGCTTATTGCTCTGATAATTGGTTATACCATCCCCTTCCTGGGTGCCGTGGTGCGTTACCGTAGTATTGTGCTGCCTTTGTATCTTTTTTGCTGTCTGTATTTGATCAGGAAAAAGCCAACTGGAAAACAACAGGCAACTAATGCAAGACGCCTAGGGGAACTGGCCGGAAGCTCACATTAATAGTACCTGATATATTTTATAGAAGCCTGTATGTGACACCATTCAGGTTTAGAATTTTCAAAAAATGTCTGATTTTTCTATAATTCGTCTACCTGAAAGCAGCTTTTCCCGAAAATACTTGTACAAATTCTGCCATTAGTCTTTATTTTGCCCAAAACCTATTCTATGTCCTTGCGATTTCAAGCCCTCCGCGGGTTGACCGAAACCTCTACCGAGGCGGTTAACGGAAGCAGCCACCAACTGAATGGCTCCGCCAAAATCACCGGCATTTTTGCCGAGAACGTGTTTACCCTGAGCAAAGCCCGCCAGTTCCTGAGCGATGAAGCTTATAAAAGCCTGAACAACTCCATCAAAGCCGGTCAGAAAATCGACCGCTCGATGGCCAACCAGATTGCACATGGCATCCGTGCCTGGTCGGAAACAAAAGGTGTAACCCACTATACACACTGGTTTCAGCCCCTTACCGGCACCACGGCCGAAAAGCACGACTCCTTTTTTACCTTGAAAACCGATGGCACCCCCATCGAGCAGTTTGAAGGCGATGCGCTGATCCAGCAGGAGCCCGATGCTTCTTCTTTCCCCAACGGCGGCCTGCGTGCTACTTTTGAAGCCCGCGGTTATACTGCCTGGGATCCCTCCTCTCCTGCTTTTATCCTGGAAACCGGTTTTGGTAAAACCCTTTGCATCCCTACCATCTTTGTTTCTTATACCGGCGAATCGCTCGACTATAAAGCACCCCTGCTGAAGGCTATTGAAGCCCTCAACTCTTCGGCTGTGGACGTTTGTAACTATTTCGACCGCAACGTAACCAAGGTTACTGCTACTTTGGGTTGGGAGCAGGAATACTTCGTGATCGACGAAGCCATGTTCAATGCCCGCCCCGACCTGGTAATGTGCGGCCGCACCGTTTATGGCCACAACTCGGCCAAAAACCAGCAGCTCGAAGACCATTATTTTGGTTCCATCCCCGAGCGGGTGTATGCCTTTATGCGCGACTTCGAAAAAGAAGCGTATGTGCTGGGTATTCCCCTTCGCACCCGTCACAACGAAGTGGCTCCCGGCCAGTTTGAGTGTGCGCCCATCTTTGAAGAACTGAACCTGGCCGTAGACCACAACACCCTGCTGATGGATGTGATGGACCGCGTGGCCAAGCGTCATAAACTGCGCGTACTGCTCCACGAAAAACCCTTCGCAGGCATCAACGGTAGCGGTAAGCACAACAACTGGAGCATGGCCACCGATACCGGTGTGAACCTGCTCTCTCCCGGCAAAACGCCGAAGACCAACCTGATGTTCCTGACCTTTTTTGTGAACACCATCAAGGCCTTCCACGATTACGCCGATATTCTCCGCGCCTCTATTGCTTCGGCTTCCAACGACTTCCGCCTGGGTGCCAACGAAGCGCCGCCCGCCATCATGTCGGTATTCATTGGCCAGTACCTCACCAAGGTGCTCAATGATATCAAGCAGCGTGTGGGTGACAAGTTTGATGAGCAGGACGAAAGCATGCTGAAGATGGACATCCACCGCAGCATCCCCGAACTGCTGATGGACAATACCGACCGCAACCGTACTTCGCCTTTTGCCTTTACCGGTAACAAGTTCGAATTCCGTGCCGTGGGTTCTACCGCCAACTGCGCCAACCCCATGACCGTGCTCAACACCGCCATGGCCGCTACCCTGAAGCAGTTCAAGAGCGATGTGGACAAGCTGATCCAGAAAGGCGACAAGAAAGAAATCGCCATCATGCACGTAATTAAGGAGTACATCATTGCTTCTGAGAACGTACTGTTTGAAGGCAATGGCTATTCGGAAGAGTGGGCAAACGAAGCCGAGCAACGCGGCCTGCCCAACGTGAAGACCACGCCGCTGGCACTAGATGCGATGGTTACAGAAAAAGCGTTTAAACTCTTTATCGACAACGGCATCTACTCGCACAGCGAACTGGAAGCCCGCCACGAAATTGAGCTGGAGAAATACCTGAAGAAAGTACAGATCGAAGGCCGCATGATGGCGGAACTGGCTACCAGCCACATCCTGCCTGCAGCCATCCGTTACCAGAACCTGCTGATCAACAACATCAAAGGTCTGAAGGAAATCGGTTTGGAAGACGCCAACTACACCAGCCAGAAAGAGCTGCTGCAGATCCTGTCGCGTCACATCAATGAAATGAGCACTTCGGTAACCGCGATGATTGAAGCCCGCAAAAAGGCCAATGCGCTGGAAAACACCCGCGAGAAGGCCATTGCTTATGGCGAAGAAGTGAAGGAAAAATTCTTTGACAAAATCCGCTACCACGCCGACAAGCTGGAACTGCTGGTGGACGACAAAGAATGGTACCTGCCCAAGTACCGCGAACTGCTGTTCATGCGCTAAGCGAACAAGTCCTGATCATAAAAAAGCCCGCTCCGAAAGGAAGCGGGCTTTTTGTTTGGGATTGAACCACGGAGACAGGGAGGGCAGGAAGGAACACGGTTTAGATTTGCACAAAAAATCGTATCAGCCTTGGAGCTTGGAGCTAACTGCTTGAAGCTTTTATAACCTAATTGCAACCAGCATTACGGTATATTGGATTTACATTTGTACAAACACCGGAAATGAATAAAACTACAGCCCTCCGGCAAAAACTGCACAACTACCTGGAAGTAGCCGACGACAAAAAAATAGAGGCTATTTACGCAATTATGGAAAATGATATTGAACAGTTGTCTGTAACCTATACCGAAGAACTTAAAGCTGAACTTGACCGCAGACATGCCGACTACAAAAGTGGCGAAGCAAAAGTTGTCAGCGCACAGGAAAGCCAGGAACGCATTGCAGCTCTTTTGAAACCTTAACTGCAGCACTTCAACTCAATTATGTACCGGTACGAACTGCACCCTGAAGCTCAAAAGGAGTATGAAGCAGCCGTACAATGGTACCGGGATCAAAGTTTAGTTGCGGCAGAAAACTTTGTTTTGGCAATAAACGAAGCGCTTTTTCGAATTTGCCAGCGTCCTACCTGGTGGCGCAATACCTACCTTCATTACCACGAATTAGGCCTCAAAAAATATCCCTATTCCATCATTTACACCATTGAACCAGCAAAAGAATTGGTGGTAATTATCGCCCTATTTCACCACAAACAAAACCCCGCAAAAAAGTACCGCAAAACTTAGCAGCGGACTTTTTGTTTGGGGTTGAACCACGGAGACAGGGTGGAAAGGGAGGAACACAGAGAGGTGATTTACTAGCAAATCAAAAAAAACAGTGCTCCTCTGTGCCGAAGCTGTCTTCGTGGTTCAACCCCTATTTCTTCAATGCATTGAAAAAAGTATGCTCCACACCCAGCACAAACATGTTCTGGGTAAAGCGGCTGGCCGTGCCATCCAATTGGAAACGGTAACCCAGGTTGAACTTGGTATTGCTTTTTACAATGAACTGAATGGCGGGAGCAAGGTCCACAAACCAGGCATCGCTGCCTCGTGCTTTTTGCCCCAGCAACTCTGCGTATATGTTGAAGTTGAGCTGGTCGTAGTTCTTATAGACCCTGGGCAATACAAGGGTGCCAGCCGACAATGAATAACCAACTGCATTTTGCACCACCGGGATACCATAACCGGGCGGTGTGGGTTTGCGGAATGCCGACAGGTAGGCAACGGTAGCCGATACCGCCGTTTTGTTTTTGAGCTGGGTAGCGACCAATCCCAGCTGGCTGCCGCTTACATCTCCTTGAATATTTATTTCATCAAAAAAAGTAGGGTTGCGGGAGTAAGCCGCTTCGGCAAAAGCTGCCATCCGGAAGTGCGCATGCACGCCATCCTTGCTCAAAAAACGGTACTTGCCATAGAGATAGGCAGCCTCCCAGCGGTTGCCCCGCATCATCATATTGGAGACCGTGGTACCGGCACGCAGCATCAGCTTTTTGCTTACACCGGCCATCACCTCGGCGCCATAGCGTTGCGGCAAAGGATTGCGGGTGCCCAACTGAACAAAGCCTTTTGTTACCAGTGAACGGGCCGGCACATTCGAAGCCGGGTCGCTGAATACATAGAGCTCCTGTGCCTGCAGGGAAGTAAAGCCCGCAAGCAGGAGGCAAAGCAGAAAAAAACGCATCAGAAAAGT
>NZ_MTFE01000010.1:1970146-1978316 GCF_001953305.1 Cnuella takakiae | reverse complement strand
GGAGCACTTTGCGCCTTAGCGCCTATGCGAGCAAATTTGCTCGCATAGGCGCTAAGGCGCAAAGAAGCAATTGGATTACAGCATTACATGGTACACCCTGGCGGCGGCGCCCGGCGCCTTGGTGCAGCAGGTTTCCATCTTACCGGTTATTACACAGGCCATGCTGGAAAGGCTGCTCACTTTCTTAAACTCCTTTTCCGAAACAAAGGATTTGTCCACCACCTTGAAGGTAGCCGTGGCAGGCAGCTCCTGGCCTTTAGCATTCAGGAAATGGTAGGTTTTACCACCAATGGTAATGTGCTTGTCTTTTTCGACTTTCTGAGGATCCAGCTTAGCAGTCAGGTCCAGTTTGGCAACCGAAAAACCGGCATCTTCCACAGCGCCGCTCAGGGCGTCGGGGTCAACAGCAGCACCTGCTTTAAATGCAAGGGTATACTCCTGCTTGTCGATATCTACATCCACTTTTTGTACAAAAGGAATTTTCTGCAATGCATTCAGCACCGCTTTGGAACACATGGAACAGGTGAGGCCGCTGGCCTGGAGACGGGCTTCCTGTACCTGGGCATTGGCGCCAAAAGCAAGGAAGAAGGAGGCTATAAGGGAAAGAATCTTTTTCATGTTGTATGGTTGTTGGACCATAGACGATGGACAATGGACCATGGTCTATCGTCCATCGTCTAGGGTCAATTAAAGTGTTAGGCTTTCTTAGCGGCATGCTTACTGCACTTGCCGTCTTTGCAGCAATCGGCACCGGGCTCGCAGCAGGCGGTTCCGTCTGTTTTTGCGCAGCAGGAACCATCCTTGGCGCACTGTCCGTCCTGGCAGCACTTGGCGTCCTTGGCACAGGTACCATCGGCGCAGCAATTGCCGGCTTTGGCGCTGGCAGTGCGGTCGTATTTGCAGCACTCGTGGAGGTTAGTATAGGCAGCTTCGCTGGCCTTTACTTCGGGGGTATCGTAACCGGCAGCAGCCACGCTTTGCTGCACCTTAACCGAATTGGTAGCGGCGGGACTGTAGTTGATCACCAGTTGCTTGCTATCAGGGCTCCAGGAGGCAAAAGAAGCACCGGCGGCTTTGGCGGCAGTTTCGATCTTCTTTTTACACATGCCACAGTTACCCGATACATTGAGGGTATCGCTCTTGGTTTGGGCAAAAGAAACAGAGGAGAAAGCAACGAATACAAAAGAGAGGAAAAATGCTTGAAGCGTTTTCATGATAATAGTGATTTAAGTTGATGTGTGACAATAAGGAGCATGCGGGGCATGCACGTGCAGGCGCACGAATAGGTACCGGTGGGGTACCGGCAGTCACCTCAGCTTAAATACGGAAAACGCAGTTTTGCAGGTAGGTATCCTGCTCACTTATCAGCGGTGGTGCATGGGCAGGGGTGGCCTGGTAAAAAGCTACCTGCTCAGCGGCTTCAAAGGGGAAAAAGGCGGGCACCGGAAGATCCAGGGCCACACCAAAATGAAACACGGCAAAAGTGGCGGCGCTCTGGTCCTGTTCTACTTTCAGCAGCTTCACTTCATCGTCGCAGCAGCCCGCCTTTTTCTTCAGGGGCATGCCGCATTTGCCGCAATCCTTTTTTTCTGGGTGCCCTATTTCCATACCGGCATAATCACCCATGCAATAGTGCAGGTTCACAACGAAACCCGTACTAACAGTGAAGTAAGCGAGGAGCAATATGGTAACCCAGATGCGTTTCATGAACAGCACAAATATAGGCCGGAATATGGTTTTATAAAGTTGAGCAAGGTCAGCCGGGTGGCAAATGTTTGCTAAAAAGACGACGGACAACAAGGACGACGGACGACGAAGCAAAAGAGACGCGTGTGATTAGTTGCCATTGTCCCGTGGTCCGTGGTCCTTCGTCTGTGGTCTGCGCTCCCTAGTTCAGGAAAGTCCAGTAAAAACCAAAACGAATGACCATACCCGGATAAGGGTACTCAGGTGCGCCCAGGTTGTTGGCGGTGAAACCGGGATTATCGCCCAGTTCAAATGCATTCAGGTTCTCGGCACGTACATAGCCGTTGAAATTGCGGATGCGGAAATGGAAAAATCCTGTCACGTCGGGGCGGTTGTTGATGGTAAACCCTTCCTGGTAGAAAAAGCGGCCCAGCACCGGCGAGTAGTCATCCCCCTCGTACGGCGTATGGTACCGCATCTCCACGCCAGTGGACAGGTTGAGGTTTTTGAAAAACAATCCTTCAAACGCCAGTCGGTTGCGGGTAAAAAGCAAAGGAATATTCAGTTCCGCATCCCCGGTTTTCTGCTGCAGGTGCACATCGCTGTAGAGGCGCCAGTAGCGGCCCAGGCGGAAGGTTTTGGAGGCCCCCACCCGCAGCACGTTGAAGAGGGCACCTTCCTGCTGGAGCTTGTAAAAATCCTTCAGGTAGAGGTAATTGGCTACCAGGTAATAATCGCCGTACAGCTGGAGGCGCAGCTTTTCGATGGAAAGGTTACCAAAGAAATGGCTCCTGTTTTCCTTATTAAACTCCTTGGCGGCATCGAGGTAAAACTGGCTGCGGGTATCGTACTGGAACGAAGGCGAGCGGTTGATGTTCTCGCCGCCAATTTGCAAAGAACCCAGCCCCGGCACGTTGCGGCGCAGGGATGCATAAGCCCGGTAGTCGCCGATATTGTAACCACCAAGGTGCAGCCGGCCCGATGCTTCCAGCTCCCACTTCTTGTTGCGGGTACGGTTGCGGTACTCGGCATAGCCAATGATGTTGAACAGGTTTACCTTGCTCTTTACCTGGCCCTGTATCAGTTGGAACTGTGCGCCCAGCTTCAGAAACTGCTGCAGGTTCTTGGCATCCGGGAACTGGTAAATGGAAAAATCATTTTCCAGGATGCGCCAGCGGTCCTGCAGGTTCATGCTGTCGGTGGGCGGCTTGTACTTGTAAAAACTTTCGTAATAAGCGGTATCAGCCTCAATCTGGTCGAAAAAGCGATAGCTGCTGCTGTTGTAATGAAGGGTATGCTCAAAACGCACTCTTGGGTAAAACAGCGGGATTACCGAGGAATCGGTTACAATAGAATCCTTGCGGCCAAGGTCGTACTGCTGCCGCATCAGGGCGTGAAACTCAACGTAGCGGTTGCCGGTGGAAATATTACTATTAAAAAAGTCGCGGCCAAACTCGGGGTCGCCACCCAGCCGCACGGGGATATTGAAGCGGTCGGAAAAAAGGGAGCTATCGAGATAGCGCATCCCCTGTATGCCGCCGTTCTCCCCGCTTTGCAGGGAATTGGCCAGCACCACGAAATAATTATTGTACCGCTTGGCTGGTGCCTGGTAATAAGAGTTGAACAGGTAATTATTGTGGTTGGTCTTCTGGCTTTTGAAAAAACCCGGCGAGTTGATCAGCCGGTAATGGAGCGAGAAGTTCCAGTAGGGCCGGATATTCTGCGTGTGCAGCACTTCAATCTGCTGTTGCTGGTTGCCGCCCAGCAGGTAACCCAGTTGGGTAAAAGGCCTGGAGGTATTGTAAAAAGGAAGGGTTTCCAGGTCCCATTTGTACACATCAAAAGCATGAAAGCCAGGGTCAAACCCGATGCGGTTGCCGGGAGCAAAAAGCAGCGAGCGGGTAGCCGTACCCACATTGCCCAGGTAGGTATGATGTGCCGGGATGGGCTGGCGTACGGTAAAATCGTTCAGGCTGCTGTCGAGCCGGTGTACATAGTTGGAGTCGAGAAAACGGAAACTAAGGTTCACGCTGTCCTCGCTACGATCGCGGCGCTGCAGCGAGTCGCCACCACCACCGCCCATACCTCCTCCCCCGCCACGGGGTATACGCCGCAACACACCCGGCATCTGGGCATTGGCGGCAGTGTGGAACAAGAGGAAAAGGGCGGTGAACAGGGCTACAAAACGCATCAAAATATTTCCTTCAGAATTAAAGCGAACGGATCAGCTCACGGAATACGGTAGAGAACAGGGGTTCGGCGGCATTGGCAGCCTCCAGCACTTCTTCGTGGGTAATCACGTTTTCTTCCTCGCGGATGCCGAGGTCGGTGATTACGCTCATGGCAAAAACATCCATTCCCATGTGCACGGCGGCGATTACTTCCTGTACGGTGCTCATACCCACGGCATCGGCACCCAGGATGTGAATGAGTTTGTACTCGGCACGGGTTTCAAAGGTGGGCCCTGTTACGCCGAAGTAAACGCCCTGGTGTAGCAGGATATTATTTTCCTGGCCAATTTCAACAGCCTTTTGGATCAGCGATTTTTTATATGGCTCGCTCATGTCGGGGAAGCGGGGACCCATACGGTTGTCGTTGCGGCCCAGCAGCGGGTTGATGGTGGCAAAAGAAATATGATCGTTGATGATCATCAGGTCGCCTACTTTAAAGTTGGCATTGACGCCACCGGCAGCATTGGAGAGCAACAAGGTTTGAATACCCAGCAACTTCATTACACGGATCGGGAATACCACTTGTGTGGCGCTGTAACCTTCATAAAAATGGAAACGTCCCGACATGGCAAGGATGGGTTTACCCGCCACCGACCCGATGATCAGTTTTCCCGAGTGTCCTTCAACGGTAGATACGGGGAAGTGCGGGATATCGCTGTAGGCAATTTCTTTTTCCACTACGATCTCCTGCACAAAATTGCCCAGGCCACTACCCAGTACAACGGCTACTTTGGGACTATTGGTAACAAAGGGCTGCAGGTATGCAGCCGCTTCCTGAAGTTGCTGATAGGTTTCCATAAAGACGGCAAAGATAGTGCGGAGTTTGGAGTTTGGGGGTTGGGGTTGAAAGGGGGAGGGTTTTGGGTTTCTGGTTTTTTGTTTCTGGTTTTTGGTTAAAGCCGGTTTGCAACCATTATCACTGAACAATTAGCTGGTTAGCAAAAATGCCCGACTGCTCTAACTAAGTACCAGAAACTAAAAACAACCCCCCCCAAACCGCAAACTCCTTACATTTGCCCCACTTAAATTTTTCCGATGAGCGTTCTTGTAAATAAAGACTCCAAGGTATTGGTGCAGGGTTTTACCGGCACCGAGGGTACGTTTCATGCCTCTCAGATGATTGAGTACGGAACCAACGTTGTAGGCGGTGTAACACCCGGCAAGGGTGGCACTACGCACCTCGACCGCCCGGTGTTCAATACCGTGGCTGCTTGCGTACAACAAACCGGCGCCAATGTATCCATTATCTTCGTTCCCCCGGCATTTGCTGCCGACGCGGTAATGGAAGCTGCCGATGCAGGTGTAGCCCTGGTGGTTTGTATCACCGAAGGCATCCCTGTAGCAGATATGGTGAAGGTTAAAAACTACCTGCAAGGCAAGAACTCCCGCCTCATCGGTCCCAACTGCCCCGGCGTAATCACTGCCGACGAGTGCAAAGTAGGTATCATGCCCGGCTTTGTATTTAAGAAAGGCCGCGTAGGTATCGTTTCCAAATCGGGTACCCTCACCTACGAAGCTGCCGACCAGGTAGCCAAAGCTGGCCTGGGCATTTCTACCGCCATCGGTATCGGCGGAGACCCCATCATCGGTACGACCACCAAGGAAGCCGTTGAGCTCTTCATGAACGACCCTGAAACCGATGCCATCGTAATGATTGGTGAAATTGGTGGCGGCATGGAAGCCGAAGCTGCCCGCTGGATCAAGGAAACCGGCAACAAGAAACCCGTAGTTGGTTTCATCGCCGGCCAAACCGCGCCTCCCGGCCGCCGTATGGGTCACGCAGGTGCCATCGTTGGTGGCGCCGAAGACACTGCCGCTGCCAAAATGCAGATCATGGCAGAATGCGGTATCAATGTAGTAGACAGCCCCGCCGAAATTGGTAAGACCATGGCTGCTGTACTGGGTAAATAAGCTGTTAGCATTTAGCAGTTGGCTGTTGGCTTTTAGCTGCTGGCTACTGGCTTAAGCCTTAAAATATAGGCGCTTCCTTCGGGAGGCGCTTTTTTTATATTGAACCACAATGACCCGAAGACAGGAAGGAAGCACAAAGGAAAATTCTAAATGCTTTTGCTTACCCCTATCACCCCTTTCCGGCATACCTGAAAAACACCTTTGCGCCTTTGCTCCTCCGCGCCTTTGCGTGAAACCCTTCGTTGCTCCGTTGCGTCGTTGCAAGAAATCCTCCGCGCTGGCTTAACTTGCCACCCTACATGAGAACACTTTTATTCTGCATACTGATCTTCATAGCCAGCTCTGCACAGGCCCAAAAATCCTTACTACTCCAGCCCGCCATACCTGCCATTCTCCGCAACGGCGACCGCATGGAATTTCAACTCACCATCCAAAATAGCGGCAGCAAGGATCAAACCGGCCAGGCCGAACTACAACTGACAGACGCGGAAACCGGTGTCAGCATCGACGGTTGGTTCCAGAATGTATTTCCCAACCAATATTTTACGGCAGAAGCCAAACAGGCAGCGGTGGCCAGCTTCCCCATTGAAGTGCCCTACCAGTTTTTCAAAAAAGCAGCCTGGCGTTTTATTGTACGCACCCCCACCGACTCCCTGATCACCAGTGGCAGCTTTCCCGTGCTGCCGGTATTGCAACCGTTTTCCAAAACAGCTTTATTCAGTGGTGCAGGCAACTTTACCTTTCCTGCACTGCTGGAAAGCGGCACAACAGATACCCGTCAAAATGCAGCCTTGCACATTGAAGCGGCTGCATCGCCAAAAGTTTTTGCCTATGCAGCCCTGGCCAAACAACTGGAGGCAAACAGCATAACAGCAATAGACCTGGGCCGGCAGTTATTTGCAGCCCATATGCTCAAGCAACTGGCAACCAACAATCCAACAGCATACGGAGAAATAGCCCATTTATCCACTAAAGCATTGGATACAACAACCAGCCGGTTGTTCGCCAGGCTACTTTCCTTGCAACAGACCAGTGGCGGGTTCAGCCTGCTGCCCGGTGGCAATCTAGATGCCCTTACTTCCTGGCAGGTTGGCCTCAACCTGGCCCGGCTGCGCCAATTGAAAGCAACCACCAGCAGGGAGGAACAAAACGCTTTTAAAAAAGTTATTAGTTACCTGCAACGCACCCAACACGAATTGCCAACCGTTGTTATGGCCTACTTGGAAACGATGGCCGGGCTGCCGGTTAGTGCATCCAAAAACCAACAATGGATCAGTGCATCCCTGAGCACCCAGCCCCACTGGGTTCAGGCAATGACCGCCGTGCTGTTGCAACGCATGGGCAAAAAGGAAGCAGGCGCTCAGGTGTACCAACTGGCAAAATCCAAACAACTGCAAAATGAAGCATCAGATCCTTCCCTTGTGTCAACACAGAGCCTGATGCTGGAATATGCCCTGCTGGCAAATGACACAGCAAACATGAAATCGATTTCCATTCAGGTTTTGGAGCAATTATCAGGTGAAACGAACCATTCTACCGCCAATGCCTATGCGCTTTTATTGGAAAAAGCTTCATCAATGGCTATTACCAATGCAAACATTCAATTAGGCAAGCTGCCTCTATTCGCTGCAACGAGTCATTTTTTTTATGATACCAGCATAGCCGGTGGCCTGGTACAGCCGGCACTGGGCAAAATCCAGATCGGGCAACAGGGTCAGGGGCCATTGCTCACCCGGGTTGTATGGCACTATGTAGACGAAAGCAGCGATGTGCAACCCGAAGGCATTATTCTCACCAGAACCTGGTCAGGAGTAAAAGACGGCAACACCCAACCGCTCACCGAAGGACTGCGTGTTGCGCAGGGAAGCCAACTGGAACTGACTATAGAAATAAATACCACGAAGTCTTTGAAAGACCTGCATCTTTCGACTGGTGTTCCGGCAGGTTTCAAACCGCTTACCCGCCAAATGCAAGCTGAACCGGGCTTTGTTAACTTGCACCTGCCCCTATTGCAACCTGGCAAACACCGTTTTACCTGTCGCATACAAGCAGAGCAAAAAGGGAGTTTTGCCAGCGGCCCAGTGGTGCTCAGATCAGTAGGCAATGAGCAACCGCTAGCCCGGATGAATGGAGAGGTGGTTGTTGTGGAGTGAGGTGGTTGTAAATGGGCGGTGACCGGGAAAAAGGCGGCATGACAGTACCTGAGGACGCTGTCATGCCGACGCATGTCCGGATCTCCTGCTTTCATCGGAGCACTGGGAGTACAAGGGGATGCCGAAACAAGTTCGGCATAACAAGCCGCTGAAGGTCGTATATGCTTTCTTAACTTGCGCAACCAAAAA
>NZ_MTFE01000010.1:1959832-1970126 GCF_001953305.1 Cnuella takakiae | reverse complement strand
CCCGTCTTTCCCGTCTTTCCCGTCTTTCCCGTCTTTCCCGTCTTCCAACTACCTTCGCCCCATGCAAGTGGATTACCTCATCGTAGGACAGGGCATTTCGGGTACCATGCTGTCGTGGTTCCTGCACAAGGAAGGCGAGAGCTTTGTCATTTTGGATGAAAGCAAAGGGGATACTTCTTCCAAAGTGGCGGCAGGTATCATCAACCCCGTAACCGGCCGGCGTTTTGTACGCAGCTGGATGATTGAAGAACTGCTGCCTTTTGCCCGCAAAACCTATGATGAACTGGAAACCTTCCTGCAGGTGCACTTTATACGGCACCTCGACATGATCCGCTTTTTTCCCAACGCTGAAAGCCGCGACCTCTTTGCCACCCGTATCACTGAAGACGATACCTACCTCCACCCCTACCCCGAGCAGAACGACTTCAACCCTTTTTTCAACTACCATTATGGCTGCGGACAAGTGCGCCCTGCCTTTTGCGTGGACCTGGGCGTGCTGCTGGCAGCCTGGCGCCAGCAACTGGGCGATGCGGTGCGCAACCAGCGTTTTGAACCAGCAGCCTTGCAGGAGGCAAACGACCATATCGTTTATGAAGACATCACGGCACAAAAGATCATCTTTTGCGAAGGCGTAATGGGGGAGGCAAACCCATGGTTTGGCCTGCTGCCTTTCTCTGCCAACAAAGGCGAAGCGCTTTTTATTGAATGCCCTGGCCTGATTGACAAACATATTTTCAAACAGCACCACCTGCTGGCGCCCCTGATGCAACCCGGCCTGTTCTGGGTAGGCTCCACCTACCAGAACCGTTTTACCGATGCACATCCCACTGAAGATTTCAGGGTGAAAACAGAAGCTTATTTAAAGGAATGGATCAAGCTGCCTTTCACCGTGGTGAATCATAAAGCCGCCATCCGGCCGGCAACAGTGGAGCGCAGGCCCTTTATTGGTATGCACCCGCACCACCCTGCCATTGGCATCTGTAATGGGATGGGCACCAAGGGCACTTCGTTGGCACCCTATTTTGCCCACCAGTTGGTACAGCACCTTGTGCACGGTGTCACACTAACCCCCGAGGCCGATATCCGGCGCTTTGAGCGAATTTTATCGCGCCGGAATTGAGGGGGAGTTATTTTTGCAGCTTTCCTTTAATATAATGAACAATACACAAGACACTACCTATACCATCCCGGCCAAGTACCGGAAGATGGAAAACATGCACATCGTATTCTGGTTGTTGAAAGACATCAGTTGGTGTATGGTTTGGAAAGTGCTGGGCCTGGCAATGATCATCCCTACAGTTGCCATCGCCGTGATGATTGCCTGGCGCACCCGCGACATCGCTTCTGAAAGAGCCCACAACCTCGCCATCCTGTTCTGGATATCGGCCAACTCTTTCTGGATGGTTTCCGAATTCCTCCATTTTGACGCCCACCTGTTTTGGGGTGTGGAAGGCAAGCACCTGGCCCTGGTGCCTTTTGCCATCGGAGCCCTGATACTGGCCTGGTACTACCTGGTGCAAAAACCCAAGGAAGAGCGTGAAGGGCAGGTGGTGACACTATAATAACCGGTGATGTACAGGATTTAATAAGGATTGATAGAAACTTGTTATTTGCAGGATTGATAAAGGATGTATAAAGAACCTGTGGTCATCATATTCCATCTGGTGCAGCGCATCTGGCTAATAATATCACCTGTTTGAAACTGGGTAGCTAAAAATGAATGGGGAAAGCTATGCTTTAATTAGTATGGAAAATCTTGCATTTTAATCTTTCAGAAATCCTTTTCAACGCTCGTTTATTACCAGTTCCTATTAATCCTTTCCAAAATCCTGCAAATCACTGGTTACATTTGCCCCACTTTCAACTTTGAACTCTAAACTTTTCGACTGAATATGTATCGTTCTCATACCTGCGGCGAGCTGCGCCTGCACCACGACGGTACCCAAGTTACCCTTGCGGGCTGGGTGCAAACCGTGCGCAAGTTTGGCGCCATCACTTTTGTTGACCTCCGCGACCGCTATGGTATCACCCAATTGCTTTTTGCAGAAGAACTGAACCCCGAGCTGGATCAAAGTCCGCTGGGCCGCGAGTTTGTATTGCAGGCCACCGGCGTGGTGCGCGAACGCACCAGCAAGAACGGCAACATTCCTACCGGTGACATCGAGATTTTGGTACAATCTTTCAAAGTGCTGAATAAATCGGCCGTACCGCCTTTTACCATCCAGGATGATACGGATGGCGGCGACGACCTGCGGATGAAGTACCGCTACCTCGACCTGCGCCGAAATGCTGTGAAGCGCAACCTGGAGCTGCGTTATGCCGTAAACCGCGCTACCCGCAACTACCTCCACGAGCAGGGTTTCATGGATATTGAAACGCCTTTCCTCATCAAGAGCACACCCGAAGGTGCCCGCGACTTCGTGGTGCCCAGCCGCATGAACCCCGGTGAGTTTTATGCGCTGCCCCAAAGCCCGCAAACCTTCAAGCAGCTGCTGATGGTGAGCGGCTACGACCGCTACTACCAGATCGTAAAATGTTTCCGCGACGAGGACCTCCGTGCCGACCGCCAGCCCGAGTTTACGCAGATCGACTGCGAGATGGCCTTCGTGGAGCAGGAAGATATCCTCAACATGTTTGAAGGCCTGGTAAAACACGTTTTCAAAACAGTAAAGAATATTGATTATACCGAAAAGGTAGAACGCACTACCTGGGAAGAAGCCATGTGGACCTACGGCAACGATAAGCCCGATATCCGTTTCGGCATGAAGCTCGCCAACCTGAAAGTGCCCGGCCATGTGTTTATGGAAAAGCAGGCTTCGCTGCAGGCTTCTCCTTTGGCAGGCGGCCCTTCAGGCTTTGTTGTGTTCGACAATGCAGAAACTGTGATTGCTATTGCCGTACCCGGCGCGGCTGAATATACCCGCAAACAGATCGACGAGCTCACTGATTGGGTGAAGCGTCCGCAGATCGGTATGCAGGGTTTGGTAAATATCAAGTACAACAGTGATGGCTCGCTGAAAAGCAGCGTGGACAAGTTCTTCAACGAAGAACAACTGCGCGCCATTGCCACCTATACCAATGCACAGCCCGGCGACCTGATACTGGTGCTGGCCGGTGCCGAAGAGCGCACCCGCAAAGCCACTTCCGAGCTGCGCCTGGAAATGGGCAAGCGCCTGGGTCTGCGCAAACCTGATGAGTTCAAGTTGTTGTGGGTGCTTGACTTCCCCCTGTTTGAATACGACGAGGAAGGCAACCGCTGGGTAGCCCGTCACCATCCTTTTACCTCGCCCAAGCCCACACAGATCGAAACCATGATCGGCAACGATCCGAAGATCCACGATGCGGCCCGCTACCTGGAGCATCCCTATGCTAATATCAAAGCCAACGCCTACGATATGGTACTGAATGGTAATGAAATTGGCGGTGGATCTATCCGCATCTTCCAGCGCGAATTGCAGGAGAAAATGTTTGCCGCATTGGGTATGAGCAAAGAAGAAGCGATGCACAAGTTCGGCTTCCTGCTCGGCGCCTTTGAATACGGCGCACCCCCGCATGGTGGTATTGCCTTTGGTTTCGACCGCCTCTGTTCTATCCTGGGCGGCTCCGAAAGCATCCGCGACTTTATTGCCTTCCCCAAGAACAACAGCGGCCGCGACGTGATGCTGGATGCACCAGCTTCGATTGATGACAAGCAGTTTGATGAGTTGCAGATAAAACTGGATCTCAAGTAAGATGCCTATAACATAAACAAAAGACCCGCACCTGTGCGGGTCTTTTGTTATGGCCTTTTCTTGATTTTGAAAGCTTACAGCTTGTAGCTAACAATTGGCAGCCATTAAAAAAGTAACCACACACTGGTGTTACATATTTCGATAATTTTAAGTTAAGCACCGTCAACCCGCGGTGCTTTCTTTTTGTTAGGGCATAGTTCTTGACCCCAAAACACCATTCATGAAACCACTATTTTCCCTATTACTTTTGATCACTTTTTTCACTTCCTGCCAGCGTGATGATGAAGACACGCAGCAGGCTAATTTCACACAGGCAAAAACAGAAATGAACGTATCCTATGGCAGCGATACGGCACAGCGATTTGATGTGTACCTGCCTGCCAACCGATCGGCATCCACCACACCGGTAGTCTTTCTGGTGCATGGCGGCTCCTGGTCGCAGGGACACCGTTCCGACTTTGGATTTTATATCGATTCCTTTAAAAAACGTTTGCCTAATTATGCCATTGTAAATATCGGCTACCGGCTGGTGAAATCAACGGCAACTGTTTTCCCGGTACAGGAGCAGGACGTAAAAGCTGCTGTAGAGCAGGTGGCTGCCAATGCGGGCCAGTATGGCATCAGCATGGACAAGGCCGCCATCATGGGCTACTCCGCAGGTGCACACCTGGCCATGTTGCAGGCATATAAAAACACGAGCCCCGTGCGGATGAAGGCAGTCATCGATATGTTTGGCCCTACCGATCTGACGGTGATGTACAATCAACCCTGGAACGCCCTTGTGCCCATGGTTTTGCAAGGCGTTACCGGAACAACCCCGCAGGCAAATGCAACCCTGTACCAGCAGTCGAGCCCCGCAACTTTTGTAACGTCCCAAACAACACCCACCCTCATCCTTCAGGGTGATGCCGACCCGATAGTGGATAAAAGCCAGTCGGACCTGCTGGAAGCAAAACTCAGAGTGGCCGGCGTGGCTATGGAATACAAAGTGTACCCGGGCAAAGGGCATGGCTGGTTTGATATACCAACCATGACAGATACCTTCAATCGCATTGAAGCTTTTTTGAAGCAACACAATCCTTAATTGTGGCTGATAAAAGCCCAGGCGTTTGGCAATTGGGACTACAGACGACAAGGGAAATGCACAGCAAAGTGTTTAGAACAGATACTGCAACTGGAGAAGCCCTGTTGGCAAACAAAAGACGAGCATTAATACCATGTTAGCCCACGGTTTCAACCGTGGGTTTTCTTTAAAAGGAAAACAACAAGCAACCGTTTCAACGTTTTTTTAACCCATCCTGGCGTATTTGCAGGCAGAACTGCAGGCACTAAGAAAAGCCGCTGCGTCAGGCATTCGCTATTTTGCTTACCTTAAGCGCCTCAACGATTGCAGCCTATGGGTAATAAGCCCGTGGCTGCATTTTTTTCACCACCACATAACATAGCTTATGGCTGACCCCAAAGCACTACTGCACAACTATGCCCTTCCACCGGGCATTTGGGACGAGATGTGCAGCACCAATGAAATCAGGGACCATTACCGGAAAGTTTTTCAAACCCTGCAACAGCTTTCCATTGCCGACCTGCAGCAGAAAGACCGCATGGCAAGCGAGCTGTTCATGAACCAGGGCATCACCTTTACGGTGTACAACGACAATTCCGGTATTGAACGCATCTTTCCCTTCGATATCATTCCCCGCATCCTCACCGGTGTGGAGTGGGCCCGCATCGAACAGGGCATACAGCAAAGGCTAAAGGCACTTAACCTCTTCCTGAAAGATATTTACAACGAACAGGAGATTCTTAAAGCAGGCATCATACCAGCCGAACTCATTGCCTCATGTTCGCATTTTACCCGCGAGGTATTTGGCATCAAAGTGCCGCACGATATCTATGTACACATATCGGGCATTGACCTGATACGCGGTGAAGACGGGCTCTTCTATGTACTCGAAGACAACCTGCGTACGCCATCAGGTGTATCGTATATGTTGGAAAACCGCGAGGTTACCAAAAGGCTCTTCCCCGACCTGGTATCACACAGCAAGGTGCGCCGGGTAAACAACTATCCCTTAATGCTGCACCAAAACCTGCTGCAGCTGGCGCCCACACAGGTGGCCGATCCTACCATCGTTTTGCTTACGCCGGGTATTTATAATTCGGCCTATTACGAACATACTTTCCTGGCCCGCCAGATGGGTGTGGCCCTGGTGGAAGGCCGCGACCTGCTGGTAGACAACCACAAGGTGTTTATGAAAACCACGCATGGCCTGGAGCAGGTACATGTTATTTACCGCCGTATTGATGATGAATTTCTCGATCCGCTCCTGTTCCGTCCCGACAGCGCACTGGGTGTGCCGGGCCTGCTGGGTGCGTACCGCAAGGGCAATGTGGCCATTGTAAACGCTGTGGGCAATGGCGTTGCCGACGACAAGGCCGTATATGCTTATGTGCCCCACATGATCCGGTATTACCTCAACGAAGAGCCCATCCTGCCCAATGTGCCTACTTACCAGATGAGTGATCCTGCAGTGCGTGGTTATGTGTTTGAAAACATCAATAATATGGTGATCAAACGTACCAACCAATCGGGTGGTTATGGTATGATCATGGGCAATAAAGTGGGGGATGAAGAGTGGGAGCAGGCACGGAAAATCATTGAAGCCGACCCGCGTTCCTTTATTGCGCAACCCATAATCAAATTGAGCACGGTGCCTTGTTTTATTGATGGCAAATTCCAGCCCCGCCACGTAGACCTTCGCCCATACGCTTTGTGCAGCCCCAGCGGTGTGCAGATCGTTCCCGGCGGCCTCACCCGTGTGGCCCTGCGTGAAGGTTCGCTGGTGGTCAACTCCTCGCAAGGCGGGGGCAGCAAGGATACCTGGGTGATTGATTGAGATGAGTAATGAGTGATGAATGATGAGTGGTGAGTTATGAGTGATGAAGTGATTGGTGATTTAAAAATCCATATTTACCTCATTATTTATTACTGCACATTCATGATTGCGTCAGCGGTCATTGCGCATAATTCATTACTTATTACACATCACTCATTAATGATTACTCCTCACTCATTACTCCTCACTCATTACCCCTCACTCATCACTCATCACTCATTACTCATTACTCATCATATGATGCTCAGCCGCATAGCCGATTCTCTTTTCTGGCTTAACCGATATATGGAGCGTGCCGATAGCCTGCTCCGCCTTTTGTACACCCATTTTGGCCTTGCCCTCGATACCGATATTCATGGCAATCTTACCTGGAAACCTGTACTCGAAATTTTGACCAATGTGCAAGGTGCCGAAATGGAACGCCTGGAAAACAGTACTGAAGAAGTACTCCATAAGATCCTGCTGGAAGGCACCAATTACAACTCCCTCCGGATTATTTTGAACAAGGCCCGCGAAAATGCACGGGGTATACAGGACCACATCACCAAGGAAGTGTGGGAAGAGGTAAACCAGATTTACCACCTGATCAATCACCCTGCAATAGCGCAAAAGCTACACAGCAACCAGGGTATTGAAACCATCGAACTGTTTCAACGCCATACGGTACTGTATACCGGCATTACAGAAATCACCATGTCAAGGGGCACGGGCTGGCAGTTTATGAACCTGGGCAAACTGGTAGAACGTTGTTTGCACACCTTGCAGCTCACCGAAAAACAATTGCAGCTGCTGGGCAATACCCCGCTCGACGATGCCGACATCCTGCAATGGCGCTACCTGCTGCTAGCACTGTCGGGATACGAGCTGCACCTCAAAACCTATCGCAGTGGCCAGCATAGCCGCAACGCCCTGCACCAGGTATTGCTCAACGACAACTTCACCCGCTCGGTGGTGTACACACTCAACCACATGGAAGTATGCCTGCAAAAAATAAGCGAGCGCAACCGCGATGAGGACACCCGGCGGATGATGCGCCGCTTTGGGCAGTTGCACAGCAAGGTAAAGTTTTTGGACCCCGACAGCCTCGATGACGCTACCTTGCGGACACTCCTTCCTGAAATCAAATCTGATCTGCTGCAGTTCAGCAAGAGCCTGGGGCAGCAATTCTTTTCCTATTCTTAAACTACCGCATGCCCATCTTCAAGATTCATCACGTTACCCGTTACGAGTACGACCGGTTGGTGAAGGAAAGCGTGAACGATATCCGTATCTACCCTTACCTCTGCCCCGAGCAGGAAGTGCTGCACCACGAGCTGCTGATTACCGGCAACCCTGAATTGTATTTGTTTCAGGATTACTGGGGCAACAAAACGGGCCTGTTCAACCTGCTGCCCACCCACCGCGAACTGGTGATTGAAAGCAAGCTGGTGGTACGCACCACGGGTGGCAGCCAGCTACAAATCAATTTCCATTCGGGTTTTGACGCCCTTCAGCTCGATACGGGCAACAACCTGCGCCTGCTGGAGCTTGCCGACCCAGATTTCATAAAATCAAAGGAGGCGGTGGACGAGATCATCCAGCATATTCACCAGGAAGGACAAAGCGTGGCCGCTACCGTGGAGCGCTGCGGCGAGTATATTTTTAAATACTTCAAGTACGTAAAAGGCATCACCACCAACGAAACCACCGTTGATGAATTGCTGGTCCACCGCTCCGGGGTTTGCCAGGATTTTGCCCACCTGATGCTACAGGTATTGCGGACCCTTAAAATTCCCAGCCGCTATGTGAGCGGGTATATCTGTCCCAACAAAAACGGTATGCGCGGCGAAGGCGCCACCCACGCCTGGATAGAAGCCTGGATACCACACTACGGCTGGGCGGGCATCGACCCTACCAACAATGTATGGGTTACCAATACCCACGTGAAGCTGGCCGTGGGCCGCAACTTCAGCGACTGCAGCCCTATCAAGGGCACCTTCAAAGGTCCGGCGCTGCAAAAGCTTTCGGTGTACGTGTCGGTGGGTTATGAAGACGGCCGCAGCTTTGAAGAAGTCACCGATGTGGGCATTCCCCTCGATAGCCATGCCGCCGAACTGGTGGCGCTGGACTTTGCCGCGGCGCAGCAGTAAGTTTCTAGATCTTTCATCTCTTAAAGAGATGGAAGATCTATCGTCCCCACACCCTTTACCTTTGCCCCATGAACGCGGCACCCCTTGCAGAACGTCTTCGTCCACGCACCCTTGCCGACCTGGTGGGCCAGCAACACCTTACCGGCCCCGGCAGCATCCTCCGCAACGCCATCGAAAAAGGCAAGATTCCTTCCATGCTCTTGTGGGGACCGCCGGGTGTGGGCAAAACCACCATTGCCGGTATTATTGCCAACACACTCAATGCACCGTTCTTTACCCTCAGCGCCATCAGTGCCGGCGTAAAAGAAGTACGTGATGTGATTGCGCAGGCACAAAAGCTTACCGGCGCCATCCTCTTCATAGACGAAATCCACCGCTTCAATAAAGGCCAACAGGATGCCTTGTTGGGTGCTGTGGAAAAAGGCACCATCACCCTGATTGGTGCTACCACCGAAAATCCATCTTTTGAAGTAAACAGCGCCTTGCTCAGCCGCTGCCAGGTATATGTACTCCGCTCGCTGAACGAAGAAGACATGGAGCAGTTACTGCAACAGGCCATGCAGAAAGACGAGAAGCTTCAGCAGCTTTCCATCAATTTAAAAGAAACAGGTGCGCTGCGCACCATATCGGGTGGTGATGCCCGCAAACTGCTCAACCTCTTTGAATTGGTGGTAGACACACTTGCAGGTGCCGGCAAAGCAATCGTGGTTACCGATGACCAAGTGATGGAGATTGCACAACAGCGTATTGCCCTTTATGACAAAAACGGCGAGCAGCATTACGATATCATTTCTGCTTTTATCAAATCCATGCGCGGCTCCGATCCCAACGGCGCTTTGTACTGGCTGGCCCGTATGATTGAAGGCGGTGAGGATGTAAAATTCATTGCCCGCCGGATGGTGATCTTTGCTTCTGAAGATGTTTCCAATGCCAACGCCAATGCATTGCTGCTGGCCAATGCAACTTTCGATGCCGTGGCCAAGATCGGTTATCCCGAATCGCGCATCATCCTTGCGCAATGTGCCACCTATTTAGCGGCTTCGCCAAAAAGCAACGCTTCCTATGTAGGCATTGGTGAAGCCATTGCCGCCGTGCACCGCTATGGCGATCTGCCTGTACCGCTCCACATCCGCAATGCCCCAACCAAGATGATGAAGGGAATGGGCTATGGAAAAGATTACAAGTACGCCCACAATTACGAAGGCAATTTCGCAGAGCAGGAATTCCTCCCCGACCAGATAAAAGGTACTAAGTTTTATGACCCGGGCAACAATGCAAGAGAGGACGAACTGCGTAAGTTTTTGCGTAGCCGGTGGAAGGAGAAGTATGGGTATTAGGGGAGACGGGAAAGTCGGAAGACAGTAAAGACCGGAAAGAAAAAGAGCGAGGTGGTTAGGTAAACTGGTTATCCTAAACTTGGCATCCTGAGCGCAGCGAAGGATCTGAGGTATTATGCATTTACCTCTCGCAAGCACAGCGCTCTGTCATGCCGACGTCGCGGCATCTCCTGCCTTCTCTAGAGTACCCGTAAACACAA
>NZ_MTFE01000010.1:1950110-1958584 GCF_001953305.1 Cnuella takakiae | reverse complement strand
CCTTTCCCGTCTTTCCCGTCTTTCCCGTCTTTCCCGTCTTTCCCGTCTTTCCCGTCTTTCCGGACTTCAAACTCTTCTTACCTTCCGCACTCATTACACTCCACATGAGCAAACACATCATCCCTGCCCTGCTGGCGCTGTGCAGCCTCCAACAAGTACAAGCACAAACCGTGGTACACCGCGATGCGGAAATTGAAGCCATGGTCAAAGAAGTTTCTTCCGATTCGCTGAAAGCCTATATCGACAAACTGGTAAGTTTTGGTACCCGTCATACCCTTTCTGCGGCTACCGATAAAAAGCGTGGTATTGGTGCTTCCCGAGAGTGGGTGGTAGAAAAATTTAAGGAGTGGGGCAAGGCATCCAATGGCCGCATGACGGCTTTTGTAGACACAACTACTCTGCAACCTGATGGTCGCCGTGTGAACACCCCCACCCTGCTGGGCAATGCCATGGGCATACTCAAAGGCACCGATCCGGCCAACAACCGCGTGTACATCATTTCGGGCCATATTGATAGCCGCGTTACCGATGTGATGAATGCCAAGAGCGAGGCACCCGGCGCCAACGATGATGGCAGCGGTGTGGCTGCTGTAATGGAATGTGCCCGCATCATGAGCAAGCACAATTTTCCTGCAACCATCATTTTCGTTGCGGTGAGCGGCGAAGAGCAAGGTTTGCTGGGTGCAGGCTACCTGGCCGAAAAAGCAAAAAAGGAAGGCTGGAATATTGATGGACTGCTCAACAACGATATCATGGGCAGCAACAACAGCAGTGAAACCAATATCATCGATAACACAAGGCTGCGGGTGTTCAGCGAAGGCATGCCTGCCTTTGAGCTGGATAAAGCGGCAGCCAGCATCCGCAATATGGGACAGGAAAATGATGGCCGTCCCCGCCAGCTGGCACGTTATGTAAAAGAAGTGGGTGAACGCTATGTAGACAATCTGGAAGTGATGCTCATCTACCGCAACGACCGCTTCCTGCGGGGCGGCGATCATACACCATTCGTGCAGCGTGGTTTTGCAGCGGTGCGCCTTACGGAGATGAACGAAAATTTCAACCACCAGCACCAGGATTTGCGCACCGAGAAAGGTATTGAATACGGCGATTATGCCAGGTTCATGGACTTTGAATACCTGCGCAAGAACACGGCTGTAAACCTGTCCACGCTGGCCAACCTGGCAAAAGCACCCGCCATTCCGCAGGAAGTAAAAGTGGATGTAAAAGAACTCACCAACAGCACCTACCTGTATTGGAAAGCGCCCAAAAGTGGCAACCCTTCTGGCTATTATATCCTGATGCGGGAAACCAGTGCACCCATGTGGCAGAAGAAATTCTTTACCAAAGAAACCAGCATCAGGCTGCCCTATTCCAAAGACAACTACTTCTTTGCCGTGCAGGCGGTAAGTGCCGATGGTAATGAAAGCATGCCGGTGATTCCTGCGGTAGGACGTTAGGATTGCAAATCGCTGATGTATTATCTCGGATCTCGGTAGCTGCATCCAGCTTCCCAGATCCGCGATCATACATCAGCGATCATACATGCGCGATCACCTTGCCCTCTTCCAGTTTTAAATGAAAAGTCACCGCCTCCGGAAGGTCTTCGGTGTAGTGGGAAACAAAGATCATTGTTTGCTGCGTATGGCTGCAAATAGCATCAATGATGGCACGGAACTGCGCTGCCTGCTGTTCATCCAGGCCTTGCAAAGGTTCGTCCAGCACCAGCAATGGCGGTTGTTTCACCAGCGCCCTTGCCAGCAGCACTAGGCGTTGCGTACCCAGTGGCATCTGCCACAACAGCTTGTTGGCATAGACATCCAACGATAGCAACTGCAGCCAATCCTTCACATTCTTACGTTGTGATTCCGTCACGGGCCGGAACAACCCGATGGTATCAAACAACCCGGATGCCACCGTATCAGACACCGTGGATGTTTTATCAAAATTCAGGTGCAGCTCGGGCGATACAAACCCTATATTTTTCTTGATATCCCAAATGGTTTCACCACTTCCGCGCCTGCGGTCGAAGAGGTAAATTTCATTGGCATATGCCTGCGGATTGTCGGCAGTAATCAAACTAAGCAAAGTTGATTTCCCTGCACCATTGGGCCCCGATAGCGACCAGCGCTCCCCGCGCCTTACTTCCCAGTTGATGTGTTGCAATACCTGTTTGTCACCATACCGGACATTCACATCCACCATTCGTACAGCCATAGTAAAATCAGATATAGCATGGCCCGGCAGGAGTTGTTGCAACAGGGCCGCATTCAGCTGCGGCACTTGCATCCGATAGGTGGCGCGGTATGTTTCGGCAGGCAGCAATTGGCCGCCACCTTTTCCATCCAGCGCCAGCACCAACTGTGCCATTGCAGGTACTTTCGAAGCAGCACAGGAAAACAGGATGGTAAGCCCTTCGCTGGCAAGGTGCACCAGGCTTTCTTCCAGTACAACACGCGCTGCTGTATCAAGACCTGTGAACGGATTATCCAGCAACAAAATGCCCGGTGCATCCATCAGCGCCTTTGCCAGTTGCAACCTTTTGTTCTCGCCATTGGAAAGGTGGAGCAAACGGCGGTGGAGCAGTGTATCCAACCCAAAAAGGATTCGGATGTTTTGCATTCTTTCATCTGTATCAGTTGCAAACAACTGGGGCAGTTCCGCTTCTACGGTTAGGGCATCATCAGCGTCAAAGGAATTGAAGCGTTGCTGGTAATAAAAAGTATCGGTATGCGACAGGTTGCGAAACTGGTGCTGCTGTGCTACCAGGGCCAGTTTGACACCTTCCTCCAAGTGGATCGTACCACTGTAAAAAAGCTTACCTGAAAGGGCCTCCAGCAAGGTTGTTTTACCACTACCCGAAGGGCCGGTAATTGCGACAATTGCTCCTTTAAGCAAGGAAAAATTAAGATCATGCAACACGGAATTGCTTCCTCTTTTTACCGACAGTTGCTGTACCTGTAATATCATGATGTTTCAGATGGCGAAGTCCGTATGTCAGACTTACATTTGCTCGAAAATACGTAGCCCATGTTGCAATGGAATTGCAAAAGATTTGAGGAACTAAGTCCCGCTGAACTGTACGCACTGCTCCGCCTGCGTAGCGAGGTATTTGTGGTGGAGCAAAACTGTGTGTTCCTGGATATGGACAATATGGACCAGGGCTGCTGG
Source organism: Cnuella takakiae (assembly GCF_001953305.1). Lineage (GTDB taxonomy): Bacteria > Bacteroidota > Bacteroidia > Chitinophagales > Chitinophagaceae > Flavisolibacter > Flavisolibacter takakiae. Next base: position 1,955,416 of record NZ_MTFE01000010.1, on the reverse strand, counting down.
CACCTCCTGGGCACCAATGAAGCGGGTGAACTGGTGGCTTATACCAGGCTGGTACCTCCCGGCCATATCTACCCCATGGCTTCCATCGGCCGCGTGGTGAGTGCGCCATCAGCACGCCGCACCGGCGCAGGCCGCGAGCTGATGCAGGAATCAATCAAAAAGGTGTACGATTTATTTGGCAAAGGCGATATCAAGATCGGGGCGCAGTACTACCTCAAAAACTTCTACGCCTCCTTTGGATTTGAGCAGGTAAGTGATATTTACCTGGAAGATGGTATAGAACACATATACATGATCCTAAAAGCATCGTAGTACTACCAGGGATATGTACCAAAACGGAAAATATCCCTTTTTTGTGCGCAGCCAGTAGCGGAGCATGTGCTATTTTAGTGTTGAATCCAATCCAACCGAACCACACCTATGAATAAGCTCCTCCTCATCACTGTGCTGGCATGCACGCTGTGCAGCGCAACATCCAATGCGCATCAATTGCCAGGCAAGTCCATAACCAAAGTACAAGTTTGTAAACGCAATAAAATTGCGGTTCGCGTAAGCCCGGTTGCTGCGCAAAAAGGAAGCATAAAAATTGTTTCCACCTGCACCCATCCACTACATTTTTACGTATTTGATCTGGAAGGCACCCTGGTAAGTCAGGCAAAGGTGGCGCCCCGCCAAAGGGCTTTCATCCGCAACCTGCCTGCAGGTGAATTTGCGTACGATGTGTTTATGAATGACGAAGGTGTTGAACAAGGAAAAATCAGCATCAGGTAAAACCCTATTGTGATGATATGAAAGAACTCCGGTACGCGGCGAAACGATTGACCTGATGCTTTTACTGGTTGCCCAACCTAGTCCGTTCCCTATTTCAACCCCGCATCTTTTCAATGACGTTTTGCCGCAGCTACCGGAACATGATTGCTGTATAAAAATTGGGCTGATTAAGCGCTGCAAGCTTCAAGTATCAATGGCGCATAAAACATTTCCGCATCTACAACAGATCAAGTTATAGTTATACCAAGTAACAGAAAAGGAGCAATACTTCTTACCTATAAAAAAGCCGGTACAAATGCACCGGCTTTAGAGAATGATTTAACAACATTGCCATTTGATAAGCAGGATAAACGTCTTACAGCTTGGAGCTAACAGCTTGAAGCTTTTCTTCACACTACTTCAACTCTTCCTTCAGGAACTGCCCGGTAAAGCTTTCCTTTACCTTCAGCAATCCTTCTGGCGTGCCTTCATACAAAATCTGTCCGCCGCCGCTGCCACCTTCAGGACCAAGGTCAATGATATGGTCGGCAACTTTAATTACATCCATGTTATGCTCGATCACCAATACCGTATTGCCGCGATCAACTAACTTGTTGAGGACTTCAAGCAAGTGATGAATGTCTTCAAAATGCAAACCGGTAGTAGGCTCATCGAGGATATAGAAAGTTTTACCTGTATCCTTCTTGGCCAGCTCGGTGGCCAGCTTTACGCGTTGCGCTTCGCCACCGCTCAGGGTTACCGCACTTTGTCCAAGTGTGATATAACCTAGGCCTACATCTGCCAGCACCTTGATCTTGCGATAGAGGTAAGGTATGCTTTGGAAAAACTCCACCGCTTCCTCAACTGTCAGGTCAAGAATATCTGAAATGGATTTGCCTTTATAACGGATCTCCAGTGTTTCGCGGTTGTAGCGTTTGCCATTGCATTTTTCACAATGCACATACACATCGGGCAGGAAGTTCATCTCGATGGTGCGCATACCACTGCCCTCACATACTTCGCATCGGCCGCTCTTTACGTTGAACGAAAAACGGCCTGCGTTGTAGCCACGAATTTTTGCTTCGGGCACCGATGCAAACAAGGTCCTGATCTCGGTAAAGAATCCACAATAGGTTGCAGGGTTGCTGCGCGGTGTGCGGCCAATGGGAGATTGGTCGATTTCGATCACTTTGTCTATATGCTCCAGGCCCTTTACCGCTTTGTGCGGCATGGGGGTCATCCTTGAGCCGTATGCGTGTACCGACAAAATTGGATATAAAGTATCTGTGATGAGGGTTGATTTACCACTACCGCTCACACCGCTTACCACGATGAATTTGCCCAAGGGAAACTTAACGCTTACGCCTTTAAGGTTGTGGCCGGTAACACCTTTCAGTTCCACGAAATTGCCATTGCCTTTGCGGCGCTCTTTGGGTACCGCAATCTCGCGCTGGCCATTGAGGAAAGAGGCCGTTAGTGTATTGCCTGCCAGCACTTCGGCGGGTGTGCCCTGCGCCATGATGCGGCCACCATGCCAGCCTGCTTTAGGGCCCACATCCACCAGGTGATCGGCAGCCAGCATGATGTCTTTATCGTGTTCTACTACCAGCACCGAGTTGCCAATATCACGCAGGTTTTGCAAGGCTTTAATCAGGCGATGGTTGTCGCGCTGGTGCAGGCCTATGGAAGGCTCGTCGAGGATATAGGTAATACCCTGCAGCTGCGATCCGATTTGCGTAGCCAAACGAATACGCTGCGACTCGCCGCCACTTAATGTACGGGAAGGACGGTTGAGCGTGAGATAAGTCAAGCCCACATCCAACAGGAACTGTAATCGTTCGCGGATCTCTTTTACGATCTCGCGGCCAATCACCTGTTGTTTCTCGGTGAGTCTTTCTTCAATGTTTTCAAACCACTCCACCAGTTGCACCAGGTCCTGGTTGCTCAACTCCGCAATGTTCTTTTCGGCTACCTTAAACCAGAGGCTTTCTTTTTTCAAACGGGTACCGCCGCAGGTGCTGCAGGTGGTCAGTTGCATAAAGCCTTCGGCCCAGCGTTGGATGGCTTCCGAAGTACTGGTAGCAAACCAGCGTTTCACCTGGTTTACCACACCTTCAAAATCGCCATCATAGGCGGTATAATCCGGGTCGGCATCAAACTCCCAGGCATCGGGCCCGGGGTCCGATTCACTGCCAAACAGGATAAAGTTCATCACCTTTCCAGGCAGGTCTTTAACCGGTTTGTCGAGGCTGAACTTCATCTTGCGCGACAGGGTTTGCACCTGCTTGAAGATGGAAGCTTCGCGTTCGCCGCCAAGGGGTGCAATACCACCTTCGTTGAGGCTTAAACTATCATCGGGAATCACCGCGGTGCGGTCAACGCTGTATACTTCGCCAAGGCCTTTACAGGTAGGACAGGCACCATAGGGCGAATTAAACGAAAAGGAATTGGGGGAAGGCTCTTCGTAGGAAAGACCGGTATCGGCACACATCAACTGCTTGGAATAAGCAACAGGCTCGTTGGCCCCCTTGCCTTCTTTCTCCAGTGCCACAAACATCAGGTCCTTACCCAGCTTCAGGGTTTGCTGTACGCTTTGGCTGATGCGGACACGCAGGTCGGTGCTCACCTTCATACGGTCAACCACCAGTTCAATGTCGTGGATCTTGTATCGATCCACCTGCATCTTGGGCACCAGGTCCTTGATCTCGCCATCAACACGCACTTTGAGGAAACCTTTTTTACGTACTTCTTCAAACAGTTCGCGGTAGTGACCTTTACGGCCACGTACCAGTGGTGCGAGCAGGGAAATTTTCTGGTCGACAAAACGCGTAAGGATGTTGTTGACGATCTCGTCCTCGCTCCACTTCACCATCTTCTTACCCGTATTGTACGAATAAGCTTCACCGGCACGGGCAAAGAGCAGGCGGAGGAAATCATATACCTCGGTAACCGTACCCACGGTAGAACGCGGGTTCTTGTTGGTCGTTTTTTGCTCGATGGAAATCACCGGCGACAGCCCCGTGATCTGGTCCACATCGGGCCGCTCCATCTCGCCCATGAACTGGCGGGCATAGGCGCCAAATGTTTCCATGTAGCGGCGCTGCCCTTCGGCATAGATGGTATCGAAAGCAAGCGACGACTTGCCGCTGCCCGAGATACCGGTAATCACTACCAGTTTGTTTTTAGGAATGGAAATATCGACGTTCTTGAGGTTGTGCTCCCTGGCACCTAAAACTTCGATGTATTCATCGGCATCCACCGGTACAGGTGCCTGCTGCTGTTTTTTTTGTTTCATGAATGCGTTGTAAAAACCGGTCGCGAAGATACGGTAGGATGCCCGCTACGGCGGTAATTTAACAATATAGGACGGGCTTGTCAGGCGGCAGGATGCCCTGGCATTTTTAGCGCTGCTGCCCTGACAAAAGAGAACAAATAAAGCGGCTGTTGGTTGCTTCCCTTAACCTCCGTTTATACTGCATTCAGAAGGTTCGAATTTTTGTTTTCAGCTACCAAACTTTTTTGCTGTATCAGCAATGCAGGTTTGTGAACACCTGAATATCAATGCTTTATTTTTTTGGCACAATATTCTCTAATAGGTGGGCGGAAACAAAAACACCTAATACGTTAACGTATGAAAAGCACCTTATTTTTATCCGCTGCTACCCTGTTTTTTAGCGCCGCTCAGGCCCAGGTAGCCGATACAACCAACCGAAACACCGGTACGACCAACCAAACTACAGGCACTACCCAAACCGTAGGTACAACGGGCACCACGGATAGTGTTGGTGGCAACATGGGTACCGGCACCGCACAAGTGGGTGTAGACAATGCCCGCAGGCTGAACCAATATGGCAGCTACTCTACCCGCGACTCAATTGCGGCCAAGTACAAGTTGCAGCCCATGCCCGGCGCACTGACCATTGAAAAAACTTTCCCGATTTTGGGTACCTACCAGTTGAACACCACACCCGGTGCCGCTGGCATCACAGGTAGCACAGATGCTACTACCGCAACAGGTACTACCGGGACAACAAATACTACCGGCAACACTACCACCGGTACCGTAAACAACAGTGGTAATACCATGAACGCAACCGATGCCAGCGCAGCTTATGGTGCGCAGCAAATTACCATTACCCTCGACTCTGCCAGCAAAGGCATTGTATGGGTGGAAGGTTTGCAGCAAGGCCGCATGAAGGCATACCTGAAAAAGTCGCCTGCTACCTACCGTGTAGTAGCGCAGAAGTCGGCTACTGGTACCGCTATTCCTGAAGGCACCATGCACCTTGATTCTACTACCAATACTCTGCACATTGCACTGGGCGTTCCGTACAACGATGTTGATCCTACCGCCATCTTCGCAGTAAGCGACAGCACCGCAAGTGTAGACAACACTGCAGAAGTAAAAGTGAAGACCAAGGACAGCAAGACCAATAAGACTACCAAATCGAAATCGAAAGTAGTATTCATCACTGCTACTAAGGTAGACGCTGCCATGCAGCAGGATGCTACCCAGCAAGGTACTGATGCCGGTACCATTCAGCAGAATAACCAGC
>NZ_MTFE01000010.1:1862714-1950100 GCF_001953305.1 Cnuella takakiae | reverse complement strand
GGCCGTGATCACACGGCCCCTTTTTATTTGATGGATGAGGAGCAATGAATGGTGAATAATAAGTAGCTCCCTCACTCACCATTCATTACTCCTTACTAATCTAATGGTACAGTTCTTGAATAATTGTTAGAAATAATTACACTATGAGAACGATCCAAAAATTTGCATGGACACTGGTACTGGGAAGCTTTTTAGCTACCGGTTGTAAATCATTAAATAAAACACAGAAGGGTGCAGGCATCGGTGCAGCAGGTGGCGCGGTGGTAGGTGGTGTTATTGGCCGCGCTGCAGGTAATACCGCAATGGGTGCCATCCTTGGTGCTGCAGTAGGTGGTACTGCCGGTGCTGTTATTGGCCGCCGCATGGATAAGCAGGCGGAAGAAATGAAACAGGTGATGGGCGATGCCGAAGTGCGCCGCGAGGGAGAAGGTATCGTAGTTAACTTCAAAGAGAAAGTACTCTTTGGGTTTAATGAAGCGGCATTGGGTGCATCGGCAAAAAGCAACCTGGATAAGCTCAAGAACGTGCTGGATAAATACCCCGATACCAATATCCAGATAATTGGCCATACCGATGACAAAGGAACCGACAACTATAACCAGCAGCTTTCGGAACGCAGGGCACAGGCTGCTGTTGCTTACCTGCGTAGCCAGGGCATTGCTTCGGGCAGGCTAACGGCTACGGGCAAAGGCGAAAGCGATCCGGTTGCAGCAAATACCTCCGAGGAAGGTCGTGGTCAAAACCGCCGTGTTGAATTTGTTATCACTGCCAACCAGCAGATGGTTGAAGATGCGAAGAAGGAAGCAGGCAGGTAGTGTATAGCCCAAGACTACAATCACTATTATAAGAAATGCCGTGCTGTATCCAGCACGGCATTTCTTATAATGGTTTGTTTGGCCTATTGCAAACAGAAACCGTTCAAAGGGTATGGAGGAAAATTGCTGTTGTTTGGTATCCCACGGTTGAACCCGTGGGATAAATAGTTGAGATATACCTCGAAGCATTTGAATAGCATTCTGCAAAGCCATACAACCTTACACGCTGGACTTTGTACCATCAACTTCAAACTACCAACCAGCAGTCCTTACTCAAACAGTAATCTCCAGCTCCTGCTTCACCGCATCCTGGCGGTGCACTTTACGCACATTGTAGGTTTTCTTGTTTTGCGACTCGTAATAGGTACGTACCGAAATTTCTGAAAGAATACCAATGGTGATCAGTTGGATGCCGCCCAGCAGCAAAATCAATCCAAGAATCATCAGGGGTTTACCCCAGATGTCCTGGCCCATGATCTTCAAAATGAGCAGGTAAAGGTTAATGAGGATACCCAGTCCGACACCTACAAAACCCATGGTACCAAAAAGGTGAATGGGCTTTTGCATGTACTTGCGGAAGAACACCATGAGCACGAGGTCGCTCATTACCTTGAAGGTGCGGTTGATGCCATACTTGCTTTTACCAAACTGGCGGGCATGGTGCTTTACATCCACCTGTGTAATGCGGGCGCCCTGCAGCTTTGCCAGCACGGGAATAAAGCGGTGCAGCTCGCCGTAGAGGCCAAGGTCTTCGGCTATTTCGCGGCGGAATATTTTGAGCGTACAGCCATAATCGCGGATGTATACACCGGTCATGCGGCGGATCAGCGCATTGGCAATTTTGCTTGGAATTTTGCGCAGCACCATACCATCCTTGCGGTTCTTGCGGTTGCCTGCCACTACGTCCCAGTCTTCATCCTTCAGCTTTTGCAGCATGGCCGGGATATCGGTAGGATCGTTTTGGAGGTCGCCGTCGATCATGGCGAGAAACTGACCACGGGCATGGTCGATGCCTGCCGACATGGCCGTGCTCTGGCCATAGTTGCCCCGCAACTCCACCAGTATGGTGCGGTCGTCGGAATACTCCAGGATGCGTTTGCGGGTGAGGTCGGTAGAGCCATCGTCCACCAGGATCACTTCATAATCTATACCCTTCAGTGCAGACCTTACCGCTTCCAGCAAGGGTTTGATGTTGTCTTCCTCGTTCATGACGGGAATTACCAACGATAATTCGATCATCCGGCAAAAGTAGGATAAAGCGGACAGTTGCAGGATTCCGCGTCCGGGTTGGTTGTTTTTGGTTTTTAGTTTTTGTTTATTTAGCGGAAAGCATTGCATTCATTAGTTGGTTGTTATAAATGCCCCCGGCTTGTTATCCCAATTACCGGTGGCAAATGGCCTGGCAGGTGTAATAAGCAGGCAGCCTTTCTACCTACCTTAGAAACTTGCTCCAAACAAGAAACCAAAAACCAAAAACCTCACACCGCTCCCGCCAACACTTCCTGATGCTGCTGAAACCACTCATAAAAACGGGTAAGCCCTTCTTCCAGCCCGGTGCGGGCACTATACCCCAACAGGTTTTCGGCTTTGCAAACATCGGCGTAGGTATGCGGCACATCTCCGGCCTGTTCGGGTTGGCGGTCGATGATGGCTTTTTTGCCGATAACTTTCTCCAAAGCTTCAATTAGCTGCTGGAGCGATACCGTTCGGTTATTTCCCAGGTTGATGATTTCGTAACGGCTTTCGGTATACCGGATGGCGGCAATGATGCCTTTTACAATATCATCCACATAGGTGTAATCGCGGCTGGTGCTGCCATCGCCAAAAACCGGGATGGGCTTTCCCTGCAGGATGGCCCTGGTGAACTTATGGATGGCGAGGTCGGGGCGCTGGCCGGGGCCATAAACAGTAAAAAAGCGCAGGGCGGTAAAATTAACATCATACAGGTGGCTGTATACATGCCCGAGACCTTCACCCGCCAGTTTGGTCATGGCATAGGGCGAAATGGGCAACAGCCTTTCGCCTTCGTTCCAGGGCAGGTTTTTATTCACGCCATACACACTGCTGGAAGAGGCAAAAACGAATTTGGAAATACCTGCTTTTACGGCATAGTCCAGCAGGGTTTGGGTACCCATGATATTGGTTTGCTGGTAAGCCGCAGGATTGAGGATGCTGGGCCGCACCCCGGCACGTGCCGCCAGGTGAATGATGGCGTCCGGCTTTGAAGTAATGCTTTCCTCCAACTGCGCAACGGTGAGGGTATCGAGGTTTAGGGGCAGGAGGTAAAAACGGCCGGTAGCTTCAAGCGGTGCGATGTTGGCCTGCTTGATCTGGACATCATAGAAAGGATCAAAATTATCGATGCAGGTGACCCGCACCGCAGCATCCTGTAGCAGTACCCTCACCAGGTTGCTGCCAATAAATCCTGCGCCGCCGGTGATCAAATAGTGTTTTTGACCTGCATCCATAGTTCCTCTTTTAAAATAAAGGCCGCAAGGTAACCATTCTGCGGCAAGCGGCGAGGTCATACAGCTTTGTCCTTAGCGCGCCTTCACCTTGGGCTTGGGTGCAGCAGGACTGGAATGCACCAAAGCCCAGCGGGTTTCTTTAACCGGCGCCGCCAGGAAAGCCTCCCGCAACTCATTGGAATTTTTGAATTGCAGTTGCGGTACCACGCGGGACTCAAAATACACTTCAAAACGATCAGATTCAAATGGCCAGGGCAGCAAAGTAAGCTCCCCCTCGCCCACCTGGCAGAGTTCGTATTTTCTTTTGTCCGGCCCCCGGCTGATTTCGATGGTACGGCTTTCGGGCTGCACGGCATGCTGGCAAAGCAGGAGCGAAAAAGCATCGCACCATTCCATAAAAGCATAAATTCTTTCGGCTTCTTCCCTGCTTAATCCCAATTCCTTCCGCCAGGCAGCCTGCAGGTTGCGCTGTTCCAGCAAAAAGGCTTTGGCTGCCGGGTCGGCTTCCATATCCTTCCGGTAAATAAAATCCATGTGCATGGAAGTGAGCAGGGCAATATAGCGGCTCTTGCTACGGGTAAAGCGGCTGAGCCGAATGCAGTGTTCCAGCTCAAAATTTTTCATGGTAAAATTGATGGGCCCACCCGCTTCGGTAAGCAACTGCTCGCCATCCAGTTCAATCATGGCATCGTCGTGTTCGGCAATTGCCAGCAGGGTTTCCATCCAGCGTTCCGGCCGTTCGGCGGTTTTCCACTGCAGGGCCACCTGTGCGGCCAAAATGCCGTGTGCCCGTTGGGTAATCAGCTCCCAGCCCTGTTGGGTGTAGTTGGCAATCATATCGGGAAAGGTTTAGGCGCCTGGGTTATGAGTCGCAACAGGCAACAGAAAGGCATTAAAAATCTTTGCCAGCAGGCGAAACCCAATCCATAGTCAGGAAAACTGGTTACGAAAAAAAGGAGATGGTTGAGCTATCATTACAAAGCCTCTTCGTCAAAATACTTTGTTTAATGGGAAATACCGATCGGCCAGGGTTGGAAAGACAACCCCAGTGAGCTCCTTGTCATGCTGACGGATGCCGGCATCCCCTGCCGTTGTTGAACACTCCGCTACCGAGGGGGATGCCGAAACAAGTTCGGCATGACAGACCCAGGTAGCAATACCCTTTCCTCCTTACCTCAGAAAGTTTGCTCCAAACTCCAAACAAGACCCCAAAAACTAAAAACCAAAAACCGCTAAGCACATTCCCTTACCCGCCTGTTAAGCAATTGCTTACATGCAAAAATTATTGCATTTAAAATCGGTGAAAGGCCTTTTAGTGTCGGTAAGACATAAGGTTATTTTTTACTGCAACACTAGTTTTACACCCAGAAACAGGCACAAAGTCGCGGCTTGCGCAAACTGCCTTTTGAAACAATAAATCCGCCCGGCTACGGCCGTTGCACTATAGAAAAAACATCATCCTTTTTCCTATGAATTTCAAACCATCACCCCAACTTACCGAACAGCAGGTGAACATGGGCCTGAAGCAGGTAATTAAAGACGGCCTGAGCTCGGAAGCCATGGTCTGCCTTACGGGTGGCACCTTCCTGATGTCGATGGCCCTGCTGATGAAAGCATCCAATTTCCAGATTGGCCTGCTTACCTCGCTGCCCATTTTCACCAATATTTTCCAGCTCCTGTCCATCTGGCTGGTACAACGCTATAACAACCGCAGGGCCATCATGGTGATCTGCAGCTTTATTGCGCGGATACCGCTTTTTGCCATTGGCGTCCTGCCCTTCCTGTTTTCGGGCGGCACCAGCATGACGGTATTGCTGTTCATGCTTTCCTTCCACTACCTTTTCGGATCCATCGCAGGTGCGTCGTGGAGCTCGTGGATGAAAGACCTGGTGCCTGCCGAACGCATGGGCACCTATTTTGGCCACCGCCGCCGCATGATGCTGATCCTGAGCACCGTGCTGAGCGTAGCGCTGGCACTGGGCCTGGACTATATCAAGCTCCACTATCAGCAGTACGAACTCACTGCCTATGGGGTGATGTTCGTGGTGGGCGGCATCTGCGGTATGCTGGGCGTATGGGCCCTCGCCCGCACCCCCGAGCCACAGAGCTACCTGCCCAAGGAAAACCTGCTGAAGCTGTTTAGCAAACCCCTGCGCAACACCAATTTCCGCAAGCTGCTGGTATTCCAGAGCGCCTGGGTTTTTGCCTGCAGCATGAGTACGCCTTTTTTCTCCGTATTTATGATGAAGACGGTAGGCCTCTCACTGTCTTATATCATTGGCCTCAGCCTGATTTCGCAGGTAAGCACCATCTTCAGCATCAAGATGTGGGGTAAATATGCCGACCGCTTCAGCAACAAAACCATCCTGAGCATTGCCGCCCCGCTTTTTATCTGCTGCATACTCGGGTACCTTTTTGTGGCCCAGGCTTCCAGCCAGTCCATGGCCATTGTCATGCTGGTGGTGATTCATGTGCTGGGTGGCTTTTCGCTGGCAGGGGTTACATTAGCCCTTGACAATTTCGGGATGAAGCTGGCACCCAACGATGAAGCCATTGTGTACATCTCTACCCGCAACATTGTGGTGGCCCTGATGGGTGCTTTTGCCCCCATGCTGGGAGGTTTGCTGGCCGATGTGCTGGCAACCCAGTCGGTACTGCTCAGCCTCCCCATTGCAGGTAAAGTGATCCCGATCCTGCACCTGCAGGGCTGGAGCATCCTCTTCCTGGGTGGCGGACTGCTGGCCATTGCCTCACTGCGCCTGCTGTACCGCGTTGCAGAAGAAGGCGAAACCGAACGCAGCATTGCCGTTGGCCATATGCGGGTGGCTTTTAAAAGCAGCCTCCAGGACAAATGGAACCGCGAGGCCCTGCTCAACCTCATCTACTACCCTGTTGCGCTGCCGGTGATGTTGGGTAAAAAAGTGCAAAGACGCCTGGTGCGCCGTATGGCCATCATCCGCCGCTACAGCACCGGCACCGAATTGCGCCGCAGCGCTTAAATTTTTTCTGCTTGAGTTCCTTCTGCCCGGCCTATGGCCGGGCTTTTTGTTTACAGGAAAAATGAGCTGCAAGCAAGTAACACCAAGCTGCAAGCAGGAGTTACCAACGAATTGACTTCCCCTCATTCTTTCCCGTCTATCCTGTCTTCCGGCTTTCCCGGCTCCCTTTCCACCAATGGCACAGAATTTATGGCTAATGCCACAGGAATTATTCGAAAAACTAGCAACATGGCAGAGCTTAATGTAGTACGTAAGAAAAAATCACCCCTTCCCTGGATCCTTTTAGCCCTGGTTATTTTAGGTATCCTTGCTTACCTCCTGTTGCGGAACGCTGAGCCCGAAACAGCAGTAGCACCCACCACCACCGATACCGGCTATACGTACGATTCGGCCAATAGCCCGGCCCCTTGATGAAACCGGAGCCCTGCTCCATAAAACCGTTTATATGTTTGGAAGAAAAACAGAAGAGCCTACAACCCGGCTCCGCGAACTAAGCAATAGCGATTTTACCATTGCCAAAGGCGAACCCGATATCCGCGGCTGGGATGTGCGCGATGCCCAGAAGCGCAAGTTTGGCACCGTGAACGACCTGATTTTTGATATCCGTGCCGGCAAGGTGCGGTACCTGATCCTCAACATACTGGATACACCTGAACTGGACCTGGAAAAACGTTCGGTGCTGGTGCCCATTGGCTTGGCAGAACTGGATGCTACCGATAACGACGTGTTCCTGCCTACAGTCAATCCCTTCCAGCTGCGGGCCCTGCCCCGGTACGATCGCAGCCGCCTGGGTGCCAAGGCCGAGCACGATGTAGGGGTCGTTTTTGGCTACCAGTCCATGCAAACCGATGCCGGCCAGCAGGATGTAGGCGAAAACTTTTACAACAACGACCATTTCAACAACAATAACCTGTACCGTCGCCGCAACCAGCCCGACGGGCTTACCCACCGCGAGCAGGCGCGCCACCACGAAGCATTGCCGGCAAGAGACGAAAGGCTTCATGGGCGGGACCTGGACAACCGCATCGAAACCGACGAAGAATATTACCGCCGTACAGGACAGCGGCGCAACCGTTTGTAACAGCGCGCAGCCGAAAACCCTATTTCCCAGTCCGATCCGTTCGCTTTTGCGTGAGCGCCAACAAATTGCGCCCTCGCTTCACCCTATATGAAACAAGAAACCTACGACACCGACGTGTTTTCGGAGCTTTTCGACGTGCAGCCACAGGCTATATGTTGGTTGGCCCCGGTGCGCAAGCCCGGCAGCCAGGAAGTGGTCGATTTCGAGTTTGCCTATTGCAATGATGAAGGCCTGCGTTACCTCAACCTTACCCGGGAGCAACAAAAAGGCATGCTGCTTTCCCAATCGCCAACGGTTACCGACGAACTGCGCAGCCGGTTTTTCAACGACCTGGTACAGGTGCTGGATACGGGCAATAAGGTGGAATCCAATATTTATAATCCCGCACTCAACAAATATGCAAGGGTGCTGCGTACCCGCCTGCGCAATGGTGTGCTGAACGTGGTGCAGGACCGCACCGATGAGCAACGCATCATCCACCAGCTGGAAGAAAAGACACAGGAGCTGGAAGCACACAAAAACCTGCTCGACAGCCTCCTGCAACACTCGCCGGCGGGCATTTCCATAACACAGGTGATAAGAGATGAACAGGGAGCCGTGGTAGATGGCCGCACCATCCTGGCCAACGAGCCGGCTATTTGCTATTCGGGTATCAGCCGGGAAGATTACCTATCCAAAACAGTCCGGGAACTGGACCCCTATATCTGGGGCAGTGTATTGTACCAAATGGTGCTTCATACCCTGGAAACAGGTAAGCCCTTTTTTACCCAATATTTTTATGCCCCGGAGCAACGCTGGCTTGAATTGTCGGTAGCCAAAATGGACGATGACCACCTGATCAATGTGTTCATGGATGTTACCTCTACCAAAGAAGCCCAGTTGCGGCAGCAAAAACTGGTGGAAGAACTGCAACGTTCCAACCAGGACCTGGAGGAATTTGCCTACGCCGCTTCGCACGATTTAAAAGAGCCCATCCGCAAGGTGCTGTTCTTTTCCGACCGCCTGCGGCACCGCCTCGATGGCCGCCTCGACGATGAAGACCTGCGGATGTTCAGCAGGCTGGAAGCAGCCAATAAACGCATGGGCAATCTGGTAGATGACCTGCTCAACTACTCGCAGGTAAGCCAGCGGCCTGAACAGTTTGGGACGGTAAACCTCAACGAACTTTTACAAGGCATTTTGGATGACCTGGAATTGGAGATTGAAGAACGCAAAGCCATCATCCATATGGATACGCTGGCAACCGTGCGGGGCCACCAGCGACAGCTGCAACAATTGTTTCAAAACCTGGTGAGTAATGCACTTAAATACAATAAACCCGGTGTACCGCCCGAGGTGCGCATTAGCTGCACCATAACGAAGGGCCAGGAAACGGGTCTGCACCTGACGACTGAAGAGTTACCCCAGTGTTTTTATACTGTTGGGGTACGGGATAATGGGATTGGCTTCGACCAAAAAGACGCCGAACGCATCTTCCAGGTATTTCAAAGGCTGCACGGGAATTCGGAATACCGCGGCACCGGTGTTGGCCTGGCCATTGCCCGCAAAGTGGCCCAGAACCATGGTGGTTATATCAGGGCGCAGAGTAAGCCCGGTGAAGGGTCCTTTTTTGAAGTGTTCCTGCCGGTTCAGGCGGTTTGAAGTTTAAAGTGCAAGGTTTAAGGGGTTGTGATAAAGGTTTTCAAGCAAGCCATTCACCCAAATACAAATGCCGCTGGTTGCGCCAGCGGCATTTGTATTTGGGTGAATGTTTACCTGCATATGGTTGAGCCCCCTTTACCTCCTTAGGTTCCACCCTTGCGGGTTAGACCATGTAATAGATGTTAGGCCTTATATTCCGCCGTTTGCAGCGGCAATTCAAATTAAAGCTCATTGGTTTTTTTTCAAAGTGGCAATCAAAAATCACCTGTTGGAAGCGGCATAATGAACCATGCACTTGCAGCTATTCTTATTGGATTTTGAACTTTCAGCTTTGAACTTTAAACCTTGCAGTCCAATCTGCCTCCTACTCTGATTCTTTATCCGCATTGGTTGCTGAAGAACGATCCTGGTTGGGGATGGTGCGATCATCCTGCCCTTCTGGTTTATCGTGTGGACCATGTGTTGCCGGTCCCGGGATCACCATATCATTGTTACCCTGGGTACCAATAGTAATGCCCTGTCCCTGTTGCTGACTGCCTTCGATGTTGTTCTTTGCCATGGTAATTGTTTTTTGGTGTTAAGAAACGACGGGCAATAGCGCCAACGCCGGATGTTGAAGGGTACAAGAATATTGCCATTAAAATCTGTACTACACCCTGTTCCGGACAATTGCCGGATTGAACGCATAGGCTTCCTGCCTTAACCTTTTCTTATCATTTCCGGTCAATCATACGGGTTATTAGCCGCTGGTGTATTTGCTGTTACCTAAGCCTGCTTTGCTGCGTTTCAGACACAAACCAAACAGAAACCAACAGCGGCATCATGGGATTTCACCCAACCATACAGTCTTTTATCAATCCTGCCTTGCGGCCGCTGTTATTCGTTTGGGTATTGGCCACCATGAGTTTTAAAACACCATATCATCATAGCGCGATAACCGATCCGCCCGGCAAACAACAGCCAACAACCCCACCCGGCACCGACAATAAGCAGGATGATTCCTTATCCTTTTCACTGCCGTTTAACAAGATCGGTGGATTGATATTCGTTAAAGGCAAGGTGGATGATGTGGAAGGCAACTTTATCCTCGACACCGGTGCGCCGCACCTGGTGCTGAACCTGGTATACTTCCGCAACTACCCAATTGAAGTAGCTTCGCAGGAACAGCAAAGCAGCATGTCGGGAATTGGACAGTATATACACCGCACCCGGCTGCGCCGTTTTGCCATGGGTGCAGCGCAATACTTTCAATACGACGCCGACCTTACAGACCTGGGGCACCTCGAAAACAGCAAGGGCATTAAGATATTAGGTTTGCTGGGTATGGACCTGCTCAGGCAAATGGAGATGATCATCGATTATGAGCAGAACATGATCCATTTTCACCGCATAGGACGCAAGGAGGGCAACAGCTATCAAAGCCAGCACCTGCAGGCTGATGCGGCATTTACCACTCAGGCCATCGACATCAGCCAGAACCAGGTAATTACAGGTATGGAACTGGCCGGCAGGAAAATGCGTTTTGTATTTGACAGCGGTGCCGAAACCCATATCCTCGACAGCCGCCTGCCCGATAAAGTGTATGAGCAGGCATCGATATTGGGCAAGATCAATGTAAAAGGTACCGGCTCGAAAACGGTGGAAGCCCTGCGGGCCAATGTCACCGGCATGAAACTGGGCAACGAGGCCCTGCCTACCCTGCCCTTTTTGATCGCCAACCTGGAACAGACCTGCTTTGCCCAGAATATGGGGGTGCACGGCGTGTTGGGACTGGAGTTTCTGAAGCTCCGGAAAATTGGATTTAATTTCGTTACCCGAAAGATGTACATATGGAAATGAGCCGTACCATATCACCGCTGCGCCTAAGGGCAGTACTGCTATGGTTACTGCTTTTGCCCGGCTTGCTACATGCCCAAAACAGCGGAGGGAAATACGGTTTCAAAAAAGGCCGTATGACCATCGAACTGCCCCGTAATATGCGGCCTTCGGCGCTGGACAGTTTTATTTCCCAATACAATTTAGAGGAACTGCAACTCAGAAGCCTGATCAGGAGCGGAGAAACAGAAGCCCTCCGCCAACTGGGCTGGCAACTGGAACGCAACAATGCCGCAGGCATCCTGCTCAGCAAGATCATGGCGCCATTCAGGGGCTGGGGCAAGGCCGACGAGCGCATCCGCTTTACCGAGCACCAGCCCACTTTTGCCGAGCGCTTCCCGGCGGTAAACAACGGCCTCCTGTATGGCTACAACCGCTTCCGCAACAAACAACCTTTTGCCGTACTGCCCGATTCCTCCGTACGCTTCTTTTTTAGAGGCCATCAAAATAGCAGGCAGGTAAAACTGGCGGGCTCATTCAACGATTGGGACCCTGATGCGCTGTCCATGGTGCGCACCGACAGCGGCTGGATTGCCGATGTAAAACTGGCGCCCGGCAAATACTGGTACAAGTTCATTGCCGATGGACACTGGATGGTGGACAACGACAACCTGGTGAAGGAAAATGATGGCGAAGGCAATACCAACTCCATTTATTTCCGGCCCAATACCACCATACAGGTCAAGGATTTTGCCGGTGCCAAAAACATATTTGTTGCAGGCTCCTTCAACAACTGGCGCAATGGCGAACTGGAGTTGCAGCCCGCAACCGCAGGAAGACAACTATCCTTTTACCTGGCAGCGGGTACCCATACTTATAAGCTTGTAGTGGATGGGCAAATGCTTACCGACCCTGCCAACCCCAACCGGCTCCCCGATGGCAAGGACGGCTACAACTCGGTAGTAGCCCTGGGCAAGCCCCGCACCTTTGTACTGGAAGGATTTGCAGCGGCACAAAAAGTAGTACTGACCGGCTCCTTCAATGCCTGGCGCAACTTCGAGCTGCCAATGCGCAAAACGGCAAGGGGCTGGGAAATCTCTTATGTTTTAGGTCCGGGAAATTATACCTACCGCTTTGAGGTGGATGGAAAAGCAATAGCCGACCCTGCCAACCCGCCACATCAGCAGGATGCACCTTCGTTACTGGTAATAGACCCCAACCACACCTTCAGATTGAAAGGTTATGCAGGTGCCCAACAGGTGTACCTGGCGGGCGATGTCAATAAATGGAATAGCAACTCCCTGCCCATGCAAAAGGATGGCGAAGACTGGGTGTTGCCCATGCACCTTTGGGTGGGCAAACACCGGTACAAGTTTATCGTGGATGGCAAATGGATTCTGGATCCTGCCAACAAGCTTTGGGAAAACAATGAGTTTGATACCGGCAACTCTATCTTATGGGTGGGTAAATAAACAGGTTGCAGGTTGCAGGTTCCAGGTTGCAGGTGTTTTGACAACATATATATTCTTACAGACAAAAGCAGCAGGGTCTAAGCTTGGCGTTATTCCCAACCGCTTTCAATTTAGCAATGCTTAGCCCACGGTTTCAACCGTGGGGTTTTAAACAACAGGGCAACAGATGCCTAACCGTTTTAACGGTTTCTGGCCATCTTGCTGACGCTTGGCATTATACATAATCTGCCCCTGCCGCTTTAGTACCCTGTAGTTGACCCAGCATTTACCGGTGCTAAATAAAAGGCACGCTTTTTTCACTACCACTTTTCCCTAAAACATACTACCATGGCAAAAGCAACACATAGGGTTACAGGCCTCAACAATGTGAGCGAAACCTGGGACCGAAACGAGCAAAGAAAGTCGGAAGAAAATGCAGCGGAAAACGATATGGAAAATACCGAGATACCGGCTGCCAGTGAACTGGACCGTGTAGTGCGGGACGAAGCTGCCGAGTACGACAACGACAACAAGGAAGACCGCTTGCTTGGTGGTGACCGCGCCACCCGCAACGATGACGAAATCAGCACAGAAAGTTAGTTTCTTGAACCACAAAGACACTAAGGAAGAAAGTTGCACAAAGGGTAATTCGCAAGTAGAAAGCTTGTTTTCCTTGTGCAACTTTTTGTGCTCTGGGTCTTTTACCTATTTCTTTTTTGTAGTTCCTGCTTCAACAAACCGGCAACCGGGAACTGGCAACCTAAAACCGTCTTTGTGGTTCAAAAACCTCCGCTTAGTACATTTGAATGGATGCAATCCCGGCATCCATTTTTTATATAAAACCCACAACCAACAAAAGCATGGAATATCGATTTTTAGGCGGCTCGGGGCTACAGGTACCGGTGCTGAGTTTTGGCACGGCCACCTTTGGCGGCAGCGGAGATTTCTTCAAAGCATGGGGCAGCCAGCAGGTGGAAGAAGCCTCAAGGCTGGTGAATCTTTGCATGGACGCAGGTCTCAACTTTTTTGACACGGCTGATATTTATTCGCAGGGTTTATCTGAAGAAATTCTGGGCAAGGCCATTGCCGGTAAGCGGCACGATGTACTGATCTCTACCAAGGGCACCTTCCCCTTTGGCAGCGGACCCAACAACCAGGGTTCTTCGCGCTTTCACCTTACCCGCCAGGTGGAAGGCAGCCTCAAGCGCTTGGGCACCAATTATATTGATGTATACCACATGCACGGCTTTGATGGCAACACGCCTGTGGAAGAAACCCTGCGCACCCTCGACGACCTGGTGCAAAGCGGCAAGATCCGCTACATAGCTGCTTCCAACTATTCGGGCTGGCACCTGATGAAATCCCTTTCCGTTTCGGAACGCTATGGCTGGAGTAAATACATCGCCCACCAGGTTTATTACTCGTTACTCCACCGCGAGTATGAATGGGAACTGATGCCTTTGGGCCTGGATCAAAAAGTAGGCGCCATCATCTGGTCGCCCCTGTCGGCAGGCATGCTGGGGGGCAAATACCGCCGCAACCAACCCCCACCGCAGGACAGCCGCGTGGCGCAGGGCGGCAGCCCCATACCCCAGGCCGTTGTGAACAACGAACACCTGTACAACATCATGGATGTGCTGGACGCGGTGGCGCAGGAAACAGAGAAAAGCGTGGCACAGGTAGCCCTCAACTGGCTGCTCCAACGCCCCACCGTAGCCAATATCATTGTGGGCGCCCGCAACGAAGAGCAGCTGAAACAAAACCTCGGCACCGTAGGCTGGAGCCTCAGCCCAGATCAAATACGCCGGCTCGACCAGGCCAGTGATATACCTACTTCCTACCCTTACTGGCACCAGCGGCAGAATACAAAGCTGAACCCGCTGCCTAAGTTTTACTGATGAATTTTGAACCACGGAGTCTGGGAGCACACAGAGGGGCACAGCAAATAGTAAACAGTGTTCCTCCCTGTTCTCCCGTCTCCGTGGTTCAATCATTTACTCCAGCACCAAAGCCAAAATGCAGAATACATCGATGGCCAACAGGGCTGGCGACAATTCCTTCCATTTACCACAGGCGGCCTTGATCACCGTCCAGCTCAGGAAACCCCAGATGATGCCCTGCGAAATAGAGTAGGTAAAAGGAATCAGCACCATGGCAAGGAAGGCCGGAATGGCATCATCCAGCTGCAGCCAGTTGATGCGCGTAACAGGTTGCAACATAAAAGCGCCCACCAGCACCAACGCCGGGGCTGTGGCAATGGCAGGCACCATGCTTAAAAGCGGCGCCAGGAACAGGAAAGGCAGAAACAGGCAGGCAGCAACAACCGCAGTCAACCCGGTCCGGCCGCCTTCGCGGATGCCAACTGCCGACTCGATATAAGCTGTACCCGGGCTGCTGCCCACCAGTCCCGCAATGGTAGTGGAAACGGCATCCGTGATCAATGCTCTTTTAATGTTGCGTGGCTCGCCATTTTCATCCACCAGTCCGGCAGCTTCCGAAAGTCCCACAAGGGTAGAGAGGCTGTCGAAAAGGTCGGTAAATACAAAAGCAAAGATCACCGGCAGCACGGCAAACTGTAGGGAGCCTTTCCAGTCCAGTTTTCCTACCAAACTAAAATCCGGCGGAGCAAAAATGCCGCTGAAGTTCACCACCGGATCGACACCACCCCACCACCTGCCAATAGTTGCTGCCAGCAGTGTGGTGCAAACAATACCCAGAAGGATGGCGCCTTTGGCATTGCGTACTATGAGCACAGCCGTGAGCAGCAAGCCCAGGATAAATACCAGCACCGATGGCGCCAGCACGCCCCGGCTGATGATGGTGGCTTTATTGGCTATTACAAAGCCTGCATTTGCCAAACCAATAAGCGTAATAAACAGGCCAATGCCTGCAGCGATGGCATAACGCAAAGGCCGCGGTATGGCCTGAACGATATAGGTACGCACATTGAATACCGACAGGATCAGGAAGAAAATGCCCGACCAGAATACTGCACCCAGTGCCGTTTGCCAGGGCACACCCATGCCCAGCACGGCACTATAGGTAAAGAATGCATTCAGCCCCATACCGGGCGCAACCACAATGGGGTTGCGGGCATAGATGCCCATCAGCAGGGAACTGAAGCAGCAAACCAAAACAGTAGCTGTAGACACAGCAGCGAAGGGCATACCGGTCTGGCTTAGGATAGCAGGATTGACAATGATGATATAGGAGGTAGCCAGGAAGGTGGATATACCTGCAATGATTTCGGTTTGCCGGTTCGTATGGTGCCTCCGCAGTTGGAATGAAAATGCCATGGCTTAAAGCTAAGTGCAAAATCATTCCGGAATGGTGAACGCACTATTGGCGAAGGGTTTGCACTAGGCTTCCAGCACAACCTATTTTTTAACGGCGCCTTAATCCGTGCCTCCGAACTTTGCACTTCCATGATTGAAAATAATTCCCTTTCCCAGATACCTGTTTCCGTACTCGACCTGGCTACTGTGGCAGCAGGCGATACCTTCTCGGATGCCTTTCGCAAAAGCCTGGCCCTGGCGCAACATGCCGAAGGTTTGGGCTACAACCGATATTGGTTTGCCGAACACCACAATATGGAAAGTGTGGCTTCGGCGGCTACCTCCGTGCTCATCGGCTATATTGCCGGTGGCACCAAAACCATTCGCGTAGGCTCGGGTGGCGTGATGCTGCCCAATCACGCACCACTTATCATTGCCGAGCAGTTTGGCACTTTAGATGCGCTTTATCCCGGTCGTATCGACTTAGGTATTGGCCGCGCACCCGGCACCGATGGCATTACCTCTATGGCCCTGCGGCGCAACCTGAATGCACCCATCGACCAGTTTCCGCAGGATGTAATAGAAGTACTCAACTACCTCGGTCCACACGACCCTACGGCCAAAGTGCGGGCCATTCCCGGCGAAGGTTCGCATGTGCCGGTATGGCTGCTCGGCTCCAGCACCTATAGCGCCCAGCTGGCAGCGGCACTGGGCTTACCTTTTGGCTTTGCTTCACATTTTGCACCTACCTACCTGGTGGATGCCCTGCAGATCTACCGCGAACGGTTCCAGCCCTCCCAATTCCTGAAAGAGCCTTATGCCCTGGCCTGTGTAAATGTGATTGCAGCCGATACGGATGCCGAGGCCCAAAAACTGGCCACCTCTTTTTACATGATGGCACTGGGACTGATCCGCAACCAGCGCAGGCCTTTGCAACCACCCGTAGATAATATGGAAGATTTGTGGAGCATACCCGAGCAGGCTGCCGTGCAACAGATGATGCGCTATAGTTTTATTGGAGATGCCGCATCGGTGGAAAACGAATTGCAATCATTTGTACAGACCACCGGTGTAGATGAATTGATGGTTGCTTCCCACATTTATGATTTGGGAGCAAAGAAGCGCTCGATGGAATTGGTGGCCGAGATGTGTGGTGTGGGTAATGTAGTGGCGCATTAGTTTTGTTCTCACAGATGGCACAGAGGACACGGATGTTTTTGGCAACTAATTTTGTTTGAAAAAATTTAGCTACAAGCTTATTGTGGTCACTGGAGAAATGGCTCTCACAGATAGCACAGATAACACAGATATTTGTTGATGAGGAATCAATGGATGCACAATCAGGTTTGAACCTTGTTGATACAACAATATTCTTGAATCAACCGATCGAGAACATAGTTACTATTAAATTATCTGTGTCATCTGTGCCATCTGTGAGAGCCAAACCCTCAATTGATTATCCGGAAAAGGTCTTCTTTATCATTCAACCGCACCGCGTTAAAATTAACCAGCAAACCCAAGGGCCTTTTTGGATAGTTTTAGATAAGTAAGCAGTTGTTTCTTGTGAACATTGTGCAAGTCTTCAACCGACTTGATCTCCACTACCAAAATGCCATTCACCAGTACATCTAACCGAAAGCCTATTTCCAGCAAATGACCTTTGTAATATACCGGCAACCCAACCTGACGCTCTACCGTCAAGCCACGCAGTTGTAATTCGCAGGCAAGCGCCGACTCGTAAACAGATTCCAACAGCCCGGGACCAAGTTCGTTGTGCACTTCGTATATAGCGCCACGGACTTCATAAGACAGCTTGTTCAGGTCCATAGTTTTTCACTATGATAGCAATTCTGATATGCAATATCAAGTGCAGCCTGATTTGAAAAAACATATCCGTGTCATCTGTACCATCTGTGAGTACCATTTAATACGCCATAAACTCCCACGCACTCACATAAGCATCCCGCTCCTGTGCATAGCTGATGAAATCGGCATAAAAAGGATCCTGCGAAAGGGTGGCACTGTCACCTACCACTACCAGTTTCTTACGTGCCCGCGTCATGGCTACGTTCATGCGGCGGATATCGGAAAGGAAACCGATGGTTTGTTCGCTGTTGCTCCGCGTCATGCTGATAAACACGGCATCGCGTTCCTGCCCCTGGAAACTGTCGATGGTATTGACATTGATGGCGGCAGCATAGGGCTGCAAATTTTCCGCACCGGCAACCTGCTCCCTTAATATTTCCACCTGGTGTTTATAGGGTGCAATGATGGCGATGGAAGGAAATACATCGGGCTTGTAGAAAGGCGCTAACTGCTCCACCAGCCGCACCACTTGTTGTACGAGAAATTGTGCTTCCTCGGGGTTGGACACACTGGTACCTTCCAACTTTTCATCAAAAGCACATCCGGCAGTATCGATAAACAACAAGGGCTGGTCGGCATCAAACAACAGCCGCTGCGCAACTGATGAATGTGCCTGTAATTTGCCTTCGTAAAATTCCTGCGAGGAAAAGCCCATAATTTTTTCGTGCATACGGTACTGCTCTTCCAGCAGCACCACGGCTTCGGGGTGCAGGGCCACGCATTTTTCCATCAGGGTATTGCCTAAGCCTTCCTTGGCAGCTTCCACCGATTTGATGGTCGGTGGCAACTGGTTGTGGTCGCCTGCCATCACCAATTTCTTTGCTTTCAATATCGGTATCCAGCAGGCGGGCTCCAGTGCCTGGCCCGCTTCGTCAATCACCACCGTATGATACTGCAGGTCGCGAACAGTGTAGTGGTTGGCACCCACCAGCGTTGCGGTGATCACCTGGGCTTTGGACAATACCGCTTCGGCAATGTATTGCTCTGTGCGTTCCACTTCGCGCATCAGGTTGCGGGCCTCGGCAAACAGTGCTTTGCGCTGTTCGCGTTCGTCGCGGCCAAAACTGCGTTTGTATTTTTGGGCCATGTCGCGGTACTCGGCGGCTTGTTTTTTCAACCTCTTAATTTCCTTGAAACTGGGGTGTGCAGTCATACGGCTGTCGAGGGTAAGGGCCAGCTGGCTTTCCTGCACCCGGGCAGGGTTGCCCACCCGCACCACGTTCAGTCCTTGCGCTGCCAGTCTTTCACTGAGCAGGTCCACGGCTGCATTGGAAGGCGCTGTTACCAGTATTTGTTGGTCTTCCTGTGCATAGAGGGCTTTAACCGCCTGCACCAGCGTGGTGGTTTTGCCGGTACCCGGTGGGCCATGTACAATGGCAAGGCTTTCGGCATCCAGTATTTTTTGCACGGCCTCCTGCTGCATGGCGTTGAGGCCGATGTTTGCAGCATTAATTTCAGCTTTGTAAAAATGGGGTTGGCGCACACCCGTGAGCACCTGCGCCAGGGCACCCTGTGCCCTGTTTTCTACTACTACCATTGCAGTGCGCAGGGCGTTCTCCATCTCGGCATAACTGTTCTCGTCAAACACCGCATCGATGCCCAGCTTGCCGTTGCGGGTCCAGTCGGGCAGGTCGTCTACGCGGAGGGAAATCTTTAGCTTGTTGCCGCTAATGTGGGAGATCACCCCTTCCAGCCGGTCTGTTTTGGGATCGTGGTTGGAGAATAGGGCCGCCGACATGCCAAAGCGCAACTGGTGGCTGATATCGATATGGGTGGTGCGCTCCACTTCCACGGTCAGGTAGTCGCCCCTGCCGATCTCCGTTTCCCTGATGGCAATGGGAAACCAGCTCAGGCCCACCTCCCGCCTTTCGGTAACCGGCATATTTTCCATCAACTGGCGGTAGCTGCGGCGGTCTTCTTCTTTTTCGGTTTGCAGCAGGTGCAGCAGGCGCTTGAAGTATTCCATGGGGCAAAAATAGGTTAGCAGGGTTTGGGGTTTGGGGTTATGAGTTTGGGGTTTTTGGTTTTTGGTTGCTTGTTGTTTGAAGTATGGAATGAATTACCACTTGATAGAGGTTAGCGCAGTTTTGAATTTACCGCGGAACACACGCTGCTGTCCGCTGCCCGGGAAAGGGATACGCAGGGGAACCACATTATAACCTTCGGCAGTAAGCGGCAGGTAACAGGTATCGTACACATCTGCCTTGATCAGGATAATGGGCGTTTGCTTGTCGATGGTCTTTTGCAACCTTTGGAGCAGGGAAGGTACTGCGTCGGCTAAACTGCCTGCCAGTAATTCACCAGGAACTTCCAATAGATCAAGGAGCAGGAAGCCGTCATCACTAAATCTTTGCAGCAGTTCGGACTTCAAAAAAGTA
Organism: Cnuella takakiae; assembly: GCF_001953305.1. Classification (GTDB taxonomy): domain Bacteria; phylum Bacteroidota; class Bacteroidia; order Chitinophagales; family Chitinophagaceae; genus Flavisolibacter; species Flavisolibacter takakiae. The sequence continues at coordinate 1,930,311 of NZ_MTFE01000010.1, read as the reverse complement.
TCTCTACCGGAAGAAAGGTAATGTTGTTTTTCCTCAGGGTATAGTACGCCCATAATCTCCAGGAAAAGAGAGTCCTGTCTTTTTACATCTTCAAAATAAAAGTATCGATCGAGGCTGCTGGGTGGCGCCTCGCCAAGCAGCAAGCAGCGCACCCTGGAAGGCTTGTATTTATTGCGTGCAGCCGCATAACGCTGTTGTAAAAACTGGATATCTGAAAAATCATCCATGCTACAGATTATAGCCCAATGAAACACAAATAAACCCCAAACTCCCAACTCCAAACGCCAAACCCTAAACTTTCCTATTCAACAACCTTCGTGGCCCTGCATCTATCTTATGCGCATCCTCCAGCTGCCACTGCTTAGCCTGCACCACCTCCGTAAGCATGGTGCGCATCTGCTCGGCGGCCATGCGGGGCAGGTCGCTTTTAAGGGCAGCCAGCTCCACCTGTTTTTTACCATTCGACTGTATGCGGGTAAGGTCATCGCGGTTGAGGAGGTTGAACATACCTTCATCGAAATTATAGTACTTGTAATCGGGCTCGATACTGAGGATTTCGGGGTCGGGAAAAGATACCAGCTTAATCTTGCGGGTCTGCTCGTCGGCTTCCCACTCGCATTTACTGAAATCATATCCCACCAGCACCTTGGCTTCGATGATCACCAGGGCCCTTTTGGTGGAAGGCAGGAAGCCAAAAAGCTTCTTGGTTTCTTCGTAGTTGTACAACTCATTGAACACCCCTTCCACCAGCACCACCTTGAACACTTTACGGATCCCTTCTACCACCGTGTGCGAGCTTTCATGGACGATGCTTTTGCTGGATTTGCCCTTGAGTTTCCACACCAGGAAGGTGACCAGTGCACCCAGCAATAAACCGATGAGCAATAAACCGATTCCGTCAGACATGCCATAGCGCGACGGTGGTTTAAATCCGTCAAAGCACATGGGTGCAATTTTCATGCTTACCCGGCCCAAACCAAGACGTGGCAAGGATTTTAACCAGAATATTGAGCTCCCGATAAAGCAAAATTTTTATTTTCGCAGCCCTTAACCCTGAACAAAAACATGCGATTTTTTGAGCCTGATGTGCAGGATGCCCTTGCTTTACTGCGATCCGTCCCCGGCTGTTTCCTGATCCTCTTTCCCGATAGCCCTAAGTTTACTATTGCCGGCGCCACCGACGCTTACCTCCAAGCCACTTTTACCCGCAGGGAGGCCATTGTGGGTAAACCCCTTTTTGATGTTTTTACCGACAATCCCAACAACCCTCAGGCTACCGGTGTGCGCAACCTGCGGGCATCGCTGGAGCAGGTGCTGGCTACGCGGTGCGAACATTATATGGTCGATCAGCGCTACGATGTGTGGAACGAAGCAAGACAGACTTATGAAGTAAAAGTGTGGCGGCCTTACAACAAGCCGGTACTGGATCAGCACGATAACCTTCGGTTCATTTACCACTGGGTGGAAGATGTAACGGAAAACGCACTGCTCAAAGAGTCGGAGGCCAGCGCCACCCGTCAGGCGCAGCTGAGTATAGCGGAACTGCAGAAAAGCAATGAACGCTTCCACCTGCTCAACCGGGCCACGCAGGATGCCGTGTGGGATTGGGACCTGGTCACCAATCAGGTTTGGTGGAGCGAAGGGTTTAAATCCCTGTTTGGGTTTAAAGAAGCAGAAATTGAACCCGGTGTTGAATCCTGGTACAACAGGTTGCACCCCGATGAGCGCCATACCATTGTTACCAGTATCCATTCCTTTATCGATAACGGTGGAAAAAACTGGACTAAGGAATACCGTTTCCGCAAAGCCGATGGCACCTATGCACATGTATACGACCGGGGTTATGCCCTCCACGACCAGGACGGGAAGCCCTACCGCATGATGGGTTCGATGATCGACATTACGGAACAACACCGCATGATGAATGTAACCCTGGAAAGCGAAGCCCGCACCCGGATGGCGATCACCTCGGCCCGGCTGGGCACTTACGAAGTGGATATGACAACCCAGCAGATCATGTTTTCGGAACGTACGGCAGAGATATTTGGCCTTTCGCCTAAGGTGCAAAACACCTATACCCAGTTTATTGATGCCATTTACCCCGAAGACGCAAAAATCCGGCACAAGGCACACGAACAGGCATTGCAAACGGGCGAACTGTTTTACGAGGTGCGTATTGTACCCAGAGCAGGACAACTGGCCTGGGTGCGTGTAAACGGGATGATCACCGAAATTGGTGGGCGCAGGTTATTGATCGGTACCGTGCTGGACATTACCGAAGAAAAACGGGCTGCCGAACTGCTGGAACAAAAGATCAGGGAAAGAACCAGGGAACTGACGGTTGCCAACGAACAGCTGCAGCAGTTTACCTATGCCGCTTCCCACGACCTGCAGGAGCCACTGCGGAAAATCAGCTTTTTTGTGGACCGGCTGGTGAGCCAGCTGGATACCGCCAGTGAAACCGAGAACCGCCGCATGGCCGACCGTATCCAGCACACTGTAAACAGGATGCGTACGCTGATCAACGACCTGCTGAACTACTCAAATGCGGCCCAGGGCACCACGATGGCCGAGCAGGTGTCGTTATCCGACGTGGTGCAGGAAGTTCTTGATGATATGGAAGCCGCCATCATTGAAAAGAAAGCTACCGTACAGGTAGGTGCCCTGCCGGTAATTTGCGGCGACCAGCGCCAGCTGAAACAGCTTTTTCAAAACCTGGTGAGCAATGCCCTCAAATACCACCGGGAGGAAGAAGCGCCCCAGGTGCACATCAGGGCTAAACAGGCAGCAGAATCCGGCACTTTTGCCGACCAGCCCATGGTAGAAATAACCGTTTCAGACAACGGCATTGGTTTCGACCCCGAAGATGCCGACCGCATCTTTGGTTTGTTTCAACGACTGCATGGGCGTGCCGAATACGAAGGTACCGGCGTGGGACTGGCTATTGTGCACAAGGTGGTGGACAACCACGGAGGAAAAATATGGGCAGAAGGCAGGCCGGGTAAAGGTGCCAGCTTTCATTTGCTGCTGCCAGCAGGCTAACCGCATGCAGCAGCTTTATCCCGGTACAGGGTTTGTGATGTTGATAGCCCCGTTGTAGCCCAACGGGCGTCCTATTGTAAACCCTAAAACCTTTATCATGAGCGAACGCAGCAACGACAGCACCACCCGCGGTGCCAAAGACAAACACCTGGAAGGCCGCGATAACAGCATCGGCAACCAGCAGGGAACGGCCCAAACCGGCGGCCAGAATGCCGGCGGCGAAAACCGTCCGCAACAGCAGGAAGATGAGTTCACCGAAGACCTGCGCAACTCGGGCAACCGCAAAAGCAGGGACGAGGAGTAGGATGCCGGAGGTATGATTTCGGATTTCGGTAGTTGACAACAGCAAGGAGCTGCCCATTGGTATAATCTGCCGAAATCCGAAATCTAAAACCCGACATCCGAAATCCCACCATCTTTGCGCTTCAAACAACTAGCCCATGAAGCCTTATGTTATATGCCACATGCTGGGATCGGTGGATGGAAAGATTAAACAGAACATCTGGGGACTGAAAGACCACCACAAGTATTTTGAAGAACCTGCAGCCAAAATAAAAGCCGATGCCTGGCTGGTGGGCAGGGTAACCATGCAGGAGTTTTCGAGCAAGCAAAGACCTGCACTGAAGCGCGGCAAACTCAATATACCCGCCGGCGATTTTGTTGCCGAATACAACGCCAAAACCTTTGCCGTTGTGATCGATCCTTCGGGGAAATGCTTCTGGGATACCAATATGGTTTCCACCGAACATGTAATTGAAGTGCTCACCGAGCAGGTTAGTCCCGCTTACCTCGACCACCTGCGGAGCAGGAACGTTTCCTACATTTTTGGCGGCGCCGAAGAACTGGACCTGAAACTGGTACTGAAAAAACTATACAAGCTGTTTGGCATCAAACGCCTCCGCATTGATGGTGGCGGCCATGTGAACGGCTCTTTTCTCAAAGCCGGCCTGATCGATGAATTCAGCCTGGTGCTGGCACCCATTGCCGACGGCACCATGGGTGCGCCTACCGTGTTTGAAGCGGAAGAAGGTTATGGTAAAAGAAAAGCTACGCGCTTTGCACTGAAGTCGGTGAAAAAGATTTTTGATGATTTTTTGTGGATCCGGTATACGGTGGTGCGGGGAAGGAAATAGGTTAAATGATAAACCAATAAGGTTTTTTTTAAAAGAGCCACACCTAACAGGTCTTAGAGACCTGTTAGGTGTTTAAAAACACTTGTTAGGCATATTACTCCACCACGCTGTTTTTAGCGATCTCCACCTCCGTAATCCAACCCAGTACCGGCTCATCGCTACCGCCACTGGCCGTTACAAACACATCCTGGCATATTTCTTCCTTGCCGCCTGCATTCCGTTCATCCATTCTTTTCTTGGCTTCCTGGAGGGTGGCACTCAGGGACACAAATGCAATACTGTTGGCCAGTATCTTCCGGATGCGTTCGCTGCCCTGCTCCTGCATGTCCTTCAGGGTACAGGTTTCGAAATTTGCGGCGTTCATCGCGGCAAACTCGGTGATGATGCTTTTGTGGATCACCATTCGTGCCTGGTCTTTCGAGGTAAGCAATACCAGGCGGTTGCGGTTTATGTGCTGCAAAAACTGCAACATATCCTTTACCAGGATAGTGGCTGCCAGATCCGGGCTATCATACCGCACCGTGTAGGCTTCGATGCGGGTCAACGGTATCATAGCATCTTTCACCGCAATGCTAGCCAGCTTTTTGTCGGAGGTAATCTTATCTACCAGGCTGCGCACACTTTCGTTGGCGGCCGTAAAATTTTCCTTGGAAAAATAAAAGGCCAGGATGGTACCCAGCCAGGTGCCCAGCAAAGGCAGGATTGATGCAAAAACAAACTGCAACACTTTCAGGCCATTGTCTACCATCTGGTCGGTTTCTGCTGCAGTGTCGCCCTTGCGAAATAAAACCACCAATACCAGTGCAATTCCCAAAGTGCCCAGCACACCGGTACATACCAGTACATACATCGTAATCTTTCTCGCCAGCAGGTCTTTGATGTCTTTTGGATTTGGCATGGAAGGCTTGGTTTTAAGTGATTGAAAGGTAAGTTTTTTGCTAAAATATTTAGCTTTTAAAGCCAATTATTTACCCACACCATGCAGGTGCCTGGGGCTGGTTAGGTGCGGCAAAAAACCCTGGAGGCTTGTGAAGCCTTCAGGGTTGACCGTAATGCGGAAATGAGCTGAAACCTATCATGTTTTCAAAACCTTATAGGTTTTGCTTAACCCTCCTCTCCTTCCATCTTTTTAGGTGCTGCCTTAGCCTGCCGGATGCGGTAATTCAGGGTCAGGTTGACCTGGCGGCGACGCATCTGCGACTCACCGTAGGTGTAGAAATTAGGCCCGGTGGTGATGGTGCGCATCCAGCGGCTGTTGAATACATCCAGCACGCTGAAATTGATGGTACCCTTGCCCTTGAACAGGTCCTTTGTGGCAGAGAAGTCGGTAAAGAAAACGCCCTTGCGACGGCCCTGGGCAGTACGCTGGGCAGCTTCATAGTTGGCCCGCAGTTGCAGCTCCACGCTTTTTGGCAGGCTGAAGCGGGAGGTTTGGCGGGTAAACCAGCTATAGGTGCTGGTACGGTATGATTTAATCAGGTTGCTGCCGTCAATTTCGGCCCGGAAAAAGTTGGCACTGGCATCCAGTTTCCACCAGCCATTCAGCTTGTATGACCCGGCAAACTCCATCCCCCATGCATGTTCGCTACGCAGGTTTTGCGGCAGCGTAATGCTGTTGCCCAGGCTGTCCACCTGCCGGATGCGTTCGATCTTCCCGGTGGTATTGCGGTAATACACACTCGAACTCAGCGAGCCTTTTTCAAACTCCTTGATATGACCGATCTCGCCTACATCGCTGAACTCGGGGTTGAGGTCGGGGTTGCCGCTAAAGAAGTTGCGGGCATCCGAATAGGTCATGAAAGGGCTCAGGTCATTATAAAAAGGGCGGCGCACCCTGCGGCTATAACTCAGCTGGATGGCATTGTCCCGGGGCATCTCGAGGCTTACATGGGCGCTGGGAAAAAGGTTGGCGTAATTGCGCGGATTTACCTGCGCCGTTTTTTCCAGTACCGTTTTTACATCCGTCCATTCGGCACGCAGGCCAGCCTGGTAGGAGAGCTTATTGGTCTTATTGGCCAGGATGCCATAAGCGGCATGTATGTTTTCATCGTAGTGGAAAATATCCTGCAGGCCCGGCAACGGGATATAAGTGCCGGCAGCATCTTTTTGAGCCACCACAAAATCATTGATCATCCGGCGAAAGCTGCTGCGCACGCCCGTTTCAAACTTCCCTTCCTTGCCCAGGGGCTGCACATAATCGGCCTGCAGCAGCCACTGTTTTTCATACTCATCATTCAGCGACTGTTGCAGCACCTGGGCGGTTGGCTGTGAGGAGGATGAGGAAACCGTTTGCTGGGTAAACAATTGGTTAGAGCTTTCCCAGTTGTCGATGTATTTCACCGTTGCAGTGAAATTGTGTTCGTCGGTGGCAAAGGTCTTCTTGTAATTGAGCGTGTACTCCGAGTTGGGTTCTTTTTCCTTTTCATCCTGTGTACGGAAGGTAATATCCTTTAAGTTGTTGAACACAAAATCGTTGTATTGGATATCGGCCGTACGTTTGGCGTCGCTGCGGCGGAACAGGTACGATGCCGTCAAAATGCTTTTATCGGAAAAATAATAATCAAGGCCGCCCCTGATATTATTGTTTAAACCTTTCAGGAGAAAATCGCCCGTTTGCCGGCTGATCAAGGTAGTATCACCGGTATACACTTCCTGGTAAATCTTGTTTTCACCCGGCTGATGGCGATAGGCAATCCCGTAGTTGATGAAAAAATTGAGTTTTTTATGGCGGTAGTTGAGGTTGGCGGCTGCGCCAAAATTAGCAGGGCTGCCGGTGATCAGGTCCACCGAACCATTAAAGCCCTGTCGCTTGTCTTTTTTCAAAATGATATTGATGATGCCCGCATTGCCTTCCGCTTCGTAGCGTGCCGAAGGATTGGTAATAATCTCAACCCGGTCAATCAGGTTGGCAGGCAATCCCTGCAGGCCGCCGCTACCCTTGATACCCACAATACCCGAGGGCTTGCCATCGATAAGGATGCGCACATTATCGCTCCCCCGCAGTTTAACGGCACCTTCGGGATCAACGGTTACCGAGGGGATATTGGTGAGCACATCGGTTGCTGAGCCGCCGGCATTGGCCAGGTCCTGCCCCACCGAAAAGATGCGTTTGTCCAAAGAGAGCTGCATATAGCTTTTTTCGGCCTGTACCGTTACCCCCTGCAAGGTGGTGGCGCTTGCCTGCAGGCCAACCCAGCCCAGGTCCTTCAATGCCTGTGCGGCCGAAAGCACAAATACGGCAGAGGTATCGGGTTTATAGCCTGCATACTGCACCACGGCGAAATATTTACCGGCAGGTACCTGCAGGGCAAAGGAACCCGACTCTTCGGCCACACCGCCTTTTGCCAGTTTTCTTTGTTCGGCGTGGAATACCTGGACCGTTGCTGCGGCCATTGGTTTGCCGGAGCCAGCATCACGCACCGCTCCTTTCACCAGCCCGGACTGGGCATTCAGGTTTTGCGATAAAAAGCAGGAAGATGTGAAGACAAGAAGAGCCTGAAGAGCAGTTTTAGTGCAGTAAGTTTTCATGACAGCAGTGGCAATGCAATGAGGAAATCCTGCAGCGCTTTCCCAATCGTTCCAATGCACCGCTACAGGGTTTCAAATTACACCAAAACACAATACGGCTTTCCAGAAATGTAGCTTAGACGTTTATAACCCTGCCTGGCATTTTGTTTCGGGGTCGACCAGGTGCAGCAGACTAAAGTATTGCTCCTGTGTATACTCCCGGATGGCGCCAGGTTGCAGCCCATCCAGGTGCAGGTCTTCGATGGACACCCGTATGAGGCGCATACAACGGTGACCTGCGGCGGCTACCATCTTACGCACCTGCCGGAACTTGCCTTCGGTGAGGGTAATGCGCAGCCAGCTGCTTTCAATCTGGGCCGCGTAAGCAAAGGGATCGGCAAATAACGCTTCGGGTTTGCTTACCACCTGCACATTGCAGGGCGGCGTGGTGTACACTCGGCCACCTTCTATTATTATTTCAATTCCTGTTTGTAACTGGTGCAGCGCAGCTTCTGTCACTTGTCGGCGCACCTGTACCAGGTAGGTGCGTTTGTGCGGGGTTTTACTTTCAAAAAGGAGGCGGGTGATGCGTTTGTCGGTGGTGAGCAAAAGCAACCCTTCGGAATCCTTATCGAGGCGGCCAATGGCATGGATGCCTTTGGGAAAAGAAAAATCCAGTTCGCCCAGCAGCCCCACCTTATCCCCGTCGGGACTAATAAACTGCGACACCATGCCACATGGCTTGTTGAGCACAAAATACTGATGCTGCACGGGGTCTTCCATAAAGGGCAAGATAAGACAGGGTAAAATTTCGGATGTAGGAATTCGGATTTCGGCAGTTGATGACAGTAATTAGCTTACTCCTGTTTTAAACTTCCGAAATCCGAAATCCTCTTACGCCTGGTTGATCACCGTTTCAATCACCAGGAAATGCGCACCTGCAGTTACATGAATGGGTACTTCGCCGGTTTCCCAAACGCCAATGCCATCACGTGGGTTGAGGTCGGTACCGTCCACGCGGATCTTGCCTTCAATAAGGAAGATGTACAGGCACTTGTTTACAGGATTGAAGGTGTAGTTCAACTCCTGGTCCGAATCATAATAACCAAGCGAAAGCTTTGCATTCTGGTTGATCCAGCAGTGGCCCTGCCCTTCTTCGTTGGACACAATCACCTGTAGTTTATTGAGGCGTTTGGCTTTGGGAAAACTGCGTTGCTGGTAACGCGGCGTGATGTTCTGCAATTTGGGCTCTATCCATATTTGCAGGAAGTTTACCTGTTCGTCGCCAACATTATACTCTTCGTGGCGCAGGCCGCTTCCGGCACTCATGATCTGAACACCGCCTTCTTCAATGGTGGTTTTATATCCCAAGGTATCAATATGGTTCATCTTTCCCTGCAGCAGCACCGATATGATTTCCATATTGCTGTGCGGGTGAATTCCAAAGCCATTGCCTGCCGCAACAAAGTCGTCATTGAAAGCTACCAGGGAGCCAAATGAAGTGCGCACCGGGTTGTAATAATCAGAGAAGCTGAAGTTGAAATTACTTTGCAGCCAGCCGATATCTTTTATACCGCGTTCTTCTTTGCGGAAGATTTGAGATTTCATGATTTTCGTTTTTTGATGGCAACAAGGATGCGTGTTGCACATTGGTTTTAACCTTAATAAAGCAGCGGGATTTTTGGAAGGCCGAAGGCAAAATGAAATAGCTGCAGGAGGATAGCCCCCTTTTTAATTTTGTCTTCGATTATTGCGGCTGCTATGCGTCAACAAATACAAGCCTGTTGGCTTCGTCCACTTCATCCTGGCTGATAGTATGTCCCATGCCGGGATACACTTTTACCATTACAGCCGCCTTCATGCTTTCCAGCAGTTGTGCAGAAGCCTGCACCCGCTCAAGCGGCACATGCGGATCGGGGTTGCTGGTACCGATAAAGATGGGCGTGCCGCCAAAATCGCCTGCATAGTTTTCGGGGTATAGCTGGTCGCCTACCAATCCTCCGGTGAAGGCCACCACCCCGCCATAACGTGCCGCATTGCGGGCAACAAACTCCAGGGTCAGGCAGGCACCCTGCGAGAAGCCGGCAAAATAGATGTCTTCCGCGGGTATGTCCTTGGCATGCAGTTGCAGCACCACCTGGTTGACCACCTGCAGCGCCGATGAAAGCCAGGGTTCGTTTTGTGCCGGCGGCGCCAGGAAAGAATAGGGGTACCAGGTATTGTTGGCCGCCTGTGGCGCAAGGATGGCAAAATCCGGTACATCGAAGTAACCTGCCAAGGAAATAATGTCTTCCGCACTGCCGCCCCTGCCATGGAGCAGGATCAGTACTTTGCGGCCTGCCGCAGGCTCATGGCCTGCGGTCTTTATGTCAAATGGATGCATGGTATTGAATTAGGTTGATAGAAGCTACGAGCTACAAGCTGCAAGCTACTGGAACAGGAATCAAGGGTTACCGTACGATGCGCATAACCAAAATAGTATAGGACAGTTATGCTGCTACCCTGCTTGCTTATTTCAAAACAGGAAGTGACTGCTCTATTTCGACCCTGTGCGCTTCATATTGCGCAGGCAGCTTGAGGTTGGTGCCCAACTCGGCTACTGGTTCATCAACGGCAAAGCCAGGGTTGTCGGTAGCAATTTCAAACAATACACCGCCCGGCTCGCGGAAGTACAGCGAGTAGAAATAGTTGCGGTCAATTTTACCTGTAATATTCAGGCCACTGGCAGCTACCTTTTCCCGGAATGCCATCAGGGCCTCCTCGTTGGCTGTACGGAAGGCGATGTGGTGGTTGGTACCGCCGGCATTGATACCCGCCTGTTCGTTGGGCGCCTCCACAATGTCGATAAAGTTGGCAGAATCTACTGCATCGGTTGCAAAGCGGTACCGGTTGCCTTCCTGCTTTTGAAATTGGTAACCCAAAACATCCGTCAGTATATATGCAGTAGGTTCCATTTTGCGGAGCGTGAGCACCACGTTGTGAAAGCCACGGGTAGCCACGTCTGTACTGATGGTTTCCGTTGTCCAGGGAGTGCGGTTATCACCGCTTTGGGGCACCACCATGGTCAGCAGCAACCCATCGGGATCGCGGAACTGGAAACTGGCTTCACCAAAATGCGAAACCTCGTTCAGTTGCAGCACGCCCTGTTGTGCAAAGCGCTCTTTCCAGAAAGCAAAACTATCCTTTGGTACGCTGTATCCAATTTCGGTAGCCATGCCGGTTCCCACCCTGCCCGGGCGAATGCCCTCCCAGGGAAAGAAGGTAAGGATGGTACCGGGACTGCCCACCTCGTTGCCATAGTAAAAATGATACGTGCCTGGATCGTCAAAGTTGACCGTTTTCTTCACCAGCCGAAGACCCAGTGTGCGGGTATAGAAATCATAATTACGCTGTGCTTGGCCTGCAATGGCTGTGATATGATGAATGCCTGATATTTTATCTTCCATGATGATAAGGTTTGTGTTGCTGCTGGTTGCATGCTCACCGGCAGGACACAAATCTATACCATCGTACAGGCCCGTCTTGTTAACCTGGGATAATTAATGGCTGCCGGGAGTTCAAAATGCAAAGTCTAAAGTTCAAAGTAAAGCCCCTGTGTATACAAGTGTTTGAAGCGATTGACCGGTGCACTACTCTTTCCGACTTTGAACTATAAACTATCAACTAATGACTAATCCTTCCTGCTCATCCTGCTTCTCAGGCGGCTGAGGCTTTCTTTGGTGATGCCCAGGTAAGCGGCAATCATGTGTTGGGGCACGCGTTGCAAACAATCGGGGTAAGCATCCATAAAACGCAGGTAGCGTTGCTCGGCAGGTTCGCTCAGCGATACCAGCAGCCTGCGCTGCGTGGCTACAAGATGGTTTTGGAGCAGCACCCTGAAATAATGTTCCAGCTTGGGCAGTTCTTGCAGCAGCCGGTCCCAGTTGTCGCGGGAGATCATCAGCACTTCGGCATCCTCAATGGCTTCCATGTTATACAGCGAAGCCTCGCCGGTAAAAAAGCTATAGAGGTCGGCCATCCACCACCCCTCGGATGCAAACTGCAGGATATGCTCCGCTCCTTTGTCATCGGTGGTGTAGGAACGCAAAATGCCCCTGGAAACAAAATACTGGTACCGGCAAACCTCGCCTTCCTGCAACAGGTACTGCCTTTTGCGGATGCTGCGCTGGCCAAACATGCTGTTGCACAGGTCCACTTCTGCTTCAGAAAGCCTAACCTGCGCTCCAATCTTCTTTTGCAATAGCTCAAACATTTCCGCCTAAATTATTTTTTTATCCCGGCCCGTACAGCAATCAGCACCACCTTGCAGCAGTTCAACCGCATACACATTTATATTAAATATCATACTTTATCCTATGCGATTCTGTAGGTACAAAGGGGTAAAGATCGCTATTTAACTAAGTGATCTTCGCTAGTTTTGCTGTTGTACCCTTTGATTTCGTACTGCCCGAAGCTAATCAAAAGCCAGTCTTGAGGTTACAGTTGGGCGATATCGAAAATGGGTGCAGCATCAAGCCAACACCACTGTTATCATGAGACCAAAAAACTGCACCCAGCTATTGCTATTGCTGGCATCCCTACTCTGCATTACCCACACCAATGCCCAGCGAAACGGCTCCGTCTACTACGACTCCACCTATGTTCGCAGCCGCAATCAACCACAATACAGGTCCTTTCTTGCAGGTACCAGTCATTACCCGGCGCCCTTGCGCAGCCAGTGGGAACTGGGTGTAAAAACCGGATCGATGATGGTAATGGGCGATGTGGGTGGAGAGCTTGTAAAACCAAGCTTTGGCATGCACCTCCGCAAAGCCCTGAACTATACCTATTCGGTTCGGCTAAGCTATACTTACGGCCAAACAGAGGGAATTGGTGCCGACATGAAAAATTCCTATCAACTAAATCCGGCCTGGGACGGATACAACGGGAAACATGTGTTTTACAATTACCAAACCACCACCAACGACCTTGCACTTGAGGGCATTGCCGTTTTGGACAATGTGAAATTTCACAGGAGCAACCGCAACCTGCGGCTGTATGTGCTTGCAGGCGTGGGCCTGACCACCTATCAAACCCGCGTAAATAAACTGGACGCCGCTGGCAGGTTGTACAACTTCAGACCCGTACTGAATACTATTGGCAAAAAAAGCAAACACCAAATCAGGGAGGAAGTGCGTGCCATCCTTGATGACAGCTATGAAACGGCTGCTGAAAACGATGGCAATACCAAACCCAAAGTGTTTGGTGTCACCGCCATGCCCCTGGCGCATTTTGGTGTGGGATTGGCTTTTAAATTGAACAACCGCTTAAACCTTGCCCTTGAAGAACGGTTCACCCTTACCAGCAGCGACCTGCTGGATGGCAACCAATGGGAAGACTCAGAGGTGGGTCCTCCTTTCAAGACCCGTTCCCGCGATGCATTGAATTTTCTTTCTCTTGGATTGAACGTCAATTTAGGCAGAAAAGCTACCGAACCTTTATGGTGGATCAACCCTTTGCAATACCCATACTCCGAGTTGCGCAACCCCCAGCAGATGCGGCTGCCCAGGGTGGTATTGCCCGATGCTGATGGTGATGGCATCACCGACCAGTTTGACCTGGAGCAAACGCCTGCCGGCGTTCCGGTGGACCAGCGTGGCGTAAGCCGCGATAGCGATGGCGACGGTGTACCCGATGCCATTGATAAAGAACCCATGACACCCACACAATGCCAGCCGGTAAATAAGGATGGGGTAGGTAAATGTCCCTGCCCGGAGGATTGTTTACCCAGGAAATAAATCAACAACTCATAAAAAAGCGCAACGAAACTGTTGCGCTTTTTTATGGCTCATACATCAACGTACCGGCACAGTAAGCATGATGGAAGTATCCCGTTTGCCGGTTTCGAAATTGAGGTGGGCATGTAGTTCGGAAGCCTGTGCTTCCATACTCCTGCGCAAAGCATGAATGCCGTTTGCTTCAGCATTACAATCAATTCCGGCGCAAAGAATTTTCAAACAAATCTTTGACCGTACATAATCAATATCTACCATGATGTGGGCGCCCCTGGCGTGCTGTGCCAGGGTATGCAAAGCTTCTTTGCACAGCACAAAAAAGTCATGGCGCACCTTCATGTCCAGTTGCAGGTCTTTTACCTTGTCATGTACAATAATGTCGATCTCCACACCGGTATTGGCCCTGAGGTTTTCGGCAAACTCGTAGATGCGCAATACCGTCTTTTGCATGCTGTCGTTACCCGGGTCAATGCTCCAAAGAATTTCATCCATGGTCAGCATCATATTGTAACTCTTGCCGCTGATCTCATCGATCAGTTCCTTGGAGCGCACCAGGTCCTTATCGGCTTTCATCTTAGCAATCTGGCTGAGCACGTTGATATTATTGAGCGTTGTGCTTACATCCTGGTGCAGGTGCATGGCAATATCGGAGCGAACATGGTACAGGGCCGCCAGGCGTTTTACCCGCTCCCGGTCGATGAGGAAGAGCACCAGTACTACCAGTGCCAGCAGCAGCAAAAAGAACCACCAGGTTTTCCAGAACGGAGGCGCAACATGGATGGTCAGAAAGACTTTTTCAGCACCATAACCACCCGACAGATGGCGGGTCTTTACTTTAAACTTGTATTGGCCCGGGGGCAGGAAAGTATAAATGGCCTGGTGGCGGCCATCACTTTTTATCCAGCCCGAATCAAAGTTTTCTAACTGGTAATAATAATCCAACTTGGTAAGCTGGTTGAAATTTAGGGCACTGAATTCCATGGCCACGTTGGCCTGGTTGTATTGGAGTTTGACAGCCTGCAGCGCCTGCAAGGAATCTACCGGCAGGGAACGGTTCATAAGTTTGAAATCGGTGAGCAGGGCCTTGTCAATAGGGTCGCGCAGTGCCGCCCTTGCAGGATCAAATACCACAAAGCTTTCGGCCGAGGTAAACAGGAGCCTGCCATCGCTTAAAACCTGTGCTCCAGCCACATTGAACAACTCGTTGAGCAAACCGTCACTTTGGTTGTAGGCAGTAAAGGAAAGCTTTGAGAGATCGGCACGACACAAACCGTTCAATGTACCCAACCACAGGTGACCTTCGGCATCTTTGGCTACACTTTGAATGGTATTGGTGGGCAGGCCCTGTGCCGTACTGATATGCGCCACACGGAGGGTATTCAAGTTGATAATATTCAGTGCCCCCGACACCACCACCAGTATGCTGTCGTTGTACTGGATGATGTCTTTTGGATTGTTGTTCCACAGCCGAAAGCCGGGCGGGTTGCGGGTGGTGATGCGGGCTTCAATCCTGTTTTGTTGCGGGTTTATTTTCAGCAGGCCCTCTCCTACTGCCGCCACCCAGATACTCCCCTTTGCATCGATAAACATTTTTTCAATCGTGCCCAACCTGGCAAACAAAACAAAACCTTTTGCAGGATCACCACCTGCCAGCTGCTGATCCCACTTGACCATATTGCCGGCCTGGTTGCCAAACCAAAGGTTGCCCTGCTGGTCGGCAACAATCTGCGTGATGGCCCTTTTCTCAAAAGGAGCGGGCTGCAGCAGTTGTGCCTTATGGCTTCGGGTATCCATCACCACCAGCTGGCCGCCCTGCAGGGCTATCCAAAGCTTGCCATTACGCAGATGCATGTCCCAAACCGATTTTCCTTTTACCAGTGCGGCAAGTGATGCGGGAAGGGGTACCGGCTGCATATGGCTATCGAAACAGTGGAGCCCCATATCGCGGAAGCCCACCCAAAGGTCGCCATTGGGCCATTGCAGTGCCGTTTGCGCCCTGCCTTCCACCGCGTTGCGCTCAGGTAGGGTGAGGGAATAGTTGTGAAACAACTGCGCATCCGGGTTGAACTGGTACACGCCATTGTCGGTGCACAGCCAGATATTTTGCTGCCGGTCTTCAAACATGGAGAACACCTGGTTGAACTTCAGATCGTGCTCCTTGCTATAATCCTTTTTCAGAAACTGTATGGGCTGTTTGCTTTGGGCATAAGTGGCCAAAAAAGGACGACCATACACCCACAACCGGCCACTTTGCTGTTGCAGCAAGGCGGTGATCTGGTGGTAACCCAAGCCGAAAGATTCGTGCAACTGGTGTTTGCTGCGCTGCCCGGTTGCCGGATCGTACACTTGCAACAAGGGATGTTTTTCGCTTTTTGGCCACTGCTCAAAAAATATCCGGCTTCTGGAATCGATAAAAAGGTAATTGACAAAACGCTCATGGCCATATGCGGCAATCAGCGGGTCATGTAGCGGATTATTGCGGTGAAAGGCTACCTGCTTTTGGGCCCTATCAAAAGCCACAAAACCAGAATCGGTGGCCAGGTAAAAACGATGGCTCTTCCGGTCCTGCATCAGGTGGTTCACCTTCCACCCTGCAGGGATGGGTACGGCTTTAGAAGGAACAAAATCCTGCTTTGCCGGGCGCCATTCAAAAAGCTTATTGGTCTTTTTTATAAACAGCAAAAGCCTGCCGTCGCCGGTAGATAGAAAGGTCTTGTCGACATACACGTTTTCGCTGTGCCAGTTGCGGATCGGCGTTTCGCGGTAGCGGAAAGTACGGGTATCGAATTGGCCTACTTTGTTATCAACGGTGATCACCCAAAGGGTTCCTTCCGGATCGAGGTATACATGTGCCACTTCATCGTAAGGCAGGGATGCGGGCTGCGCAGGATCGTGGTGGAAGGTGATGAATTTGTTGCCATCAAAACGTTGCAACCCATTACTGGTGGACAGCCAGATATATCCATTCCGGTCCTGCACCAGGTTGTTTACAATATTGGAGGCAAGGCCGTCGCGCAGGCCGTAATGGGTAAAAGCATAGCGTTCCGGAAGCTGCCCCAGGGCAAGCATGCAATACAGCAAGAAGAATATAACAAGGGTGCATTTGTGTACAGACATCAGTTTGGCGCTGACGAAATATAAACAAATTCACATGTATTTGCAGTTGTTCATTTGTGGGCCACCTGCACCACCACCTTACCTACCGTTTTCCCCTGCTGAAACAGCCGGATGGCATCGTGCATTTGTGCAAACGCAAACACATGCCCGATGTGCTGCGGCGCTAGTTGCAAGGCCTGCAGCTCCGCAAGGATGGCGTGCATCATTTCGGTTTGCTCGTACAGAAAAATCAGGTTGAACCCCATCAGGCTTTTGTTTTGCGAAGGCAGGTTCAGCGGGTCGATTTTAGGGCGGCGCAGGTAGCGCCAATATAGTTGCAGGTAGTTGGGCCTGCTGCCATGGCTGGTAAAGCTGGCACTGCCATAGGCTACCATCCTGCCCAGGGGCGCCATAGCCTCCCAGCTTTGCTTCAGGATGTCGCCTCCAATGCATTCCATAACGAGGGACAGCGGCCTGCCGGCAAGTGCCTGCGCCAGTTGCTGGGGAAAATCCTTACCCCGTACAATTACTGCGTCATAACCTTCCTCTGCCTTCAGAAAATCTTGCTTGGATGGGCTACCCACGGTACCGATGGTATAAGCGCCATATTTTTTGCAAATGCGGTTGGCCATAATGCCCACGCCGCCTGCCGCACTATGGATCAAAACGGCAGCGCCCTGTTGCAGGTTGCCCAGGTGGGTAAGGGCATAATAGGCAGTAAGTCCCTGCACAATAAAACCTGCCCCTTGCGCAAAACTCCACCTTGCGGGCAAAGGCACTAAATATCGGTGATCGATATTTAGGTGCGACACATAGCCGCCAAATTTGGTAGCCCCCATCACGCGGTCGCCTACCTGCCAGGCACCCGCTCCTGGGCCAACACCAATGATTTCGCCGGCAAACTCAAGCCCCGGAATAAAGCTGCCTTTTGGCGTGGCCTTGTACAATCCCTGCATGGCAAAGATGTCGGCGAAGTTGAGCCCGATGGCATGTACCGCCACGCAAACCTCGCCCACACCGGGTACATCTAAAGGCTCCTGTTGCAGCTTCAGGCTGTGAATGGCGCCTGCGTGGGGCATACGGTACACTTGCCGTTGGATCATAAGGGAGCAAATAAATTTGAGAGAGGACCACGGACGACAGACGACAGACCACTGGTGAAATCTATTGGTGGTCTGTCGTCCGTGGTCCAATTGCTTTCCAGGCAAGATAGGACTGTTTATAAAAGGGGTTTTAAAGCAAGCACCTCTATGCATAAAAAACACGAAGTACACACCCGGGAAACAGATCGCTCTATCCCTTTATGCGCCTTCGTGTTTATCAACTGAAATTTCGGTATTGCTTAAATGGTTGGTGTGCCGCCCGTTACCTGGATGGTAGAGCAACTCATATAGCTGCCTTCATCCGAGGCCAGCAGCACATAAGCACCCGCCAGTTCGGCGGGCTGTCCGGCACGCTGCAGGGCCGTGTCGCCACCAAAGTTTTTCACTTTCTCTTCGGGCATGGTGCTGGGGATCAGCGGTGTCCAGATGGGGCCGGGTGCCACGCAGTTTACCCGGATGCCTTTTTCGCCCCACATCTGCCCCAGGGCGGAAGTAAAGTTTTGAATGGCGCCCTTGGTAGGTGCATAGGCCAGCAGGTTGGGCGAAGGCTTGTAGGCCTGCACGGATGTAGTATTGATCACCGAACTACCCGGCTTGAGGTGGGGCTCGGCAAACTTGCACAGGTAAAACATGGCGTACACATTGGTACGGAAAGTACGGTCCCACTCTTCGGTGCTGAACTCCTGTATGGTGTCGTGGGTCATCTGGAAGGCCGCATTGTTCACCAGTATATCGATACCGCCCAGTTCCTGCACCGCTTTATCGATGATAGCCTGGCAGTGTGCTTCTTCCTGTATATCGCCGGGCACCAGCACGGCTTTGCGGCCGGCCTCCCGTACCCAACGGGCAGTTTCTTCGGCATCTTCATGCTCGTTGAGGTAAGAGATCAGCACATCGGCGCCCTCGCGGGCATAGGCGATGGCTACGGCGCGGCCAATACCCGAGTCGCCGCCGGTAATCACCGCCCTGCGGCCACTGAGCCTGCCGGAGCCTTTATAGGTTTTTTCGCCGTGGTCGGCCTGTGGGGTCATCTCCTTTTCGGTACCGGGCACCGACTGGTCGGTAACCGGGTAAGGCGGTTGTGGATGTTTTTCAACCGGGTTCTGCATGTTGTTATTTGCTGCCATTGTTTTCTGCTTTTTATGGAAAATGAATGCAGCAAATCATTCAGATACCGTGCCATGGCGCGGTAAGAAGTTGAGGCTTTGGTTAAGGCTGAGCGGGAATAGCACCCGGTATTCACCAGCTGGTGGCAGCATACAGTTGCTGGCAGGCTTCGCAGTAATAACAGGATCGGGCGGTTCTGCCCAGCTTCTCGCGGCGCAAGGGCAGCCCATCGCGGGCACAGCTCTCTTTGCGGTAGGCCAGCCAGTATTCCGGTAAGTGCCCTTCGCGTAAATGCTCCAGGTACAATTCGCTTTGGGCCACAGCAGCTGCAACAAGGCTGCGCAAAACAGGTTGTGGCATTTCGCCCACCACACTCAGCGGATGCACCTGCCGGCGGTACAACACTTCATTTTTTAGTCCATTGCCCATGCCTGCAAAAAGCTGCTGGTCCAAAAGCGCATCGCAGATCAGGACATCCGGTTTCAGCAACAATTTTCGCAAGATTTTATCGCTGCTGAAACCGGGATGCAACACATCAAAATGATGGTGTGCACATTCGGGCGGCAGGGAAAAAAGCAGCCGGCAACCGGTGGCATAAAAACGGAGCGTACCTGACTCAAATTCGAGTTCCAGCTCCAGCTTGCGGCTGGAGGATGTATCCACCAGGTAAGTACCAAAAAGCCCCAGGTGTATCCGCAGGAAAAAGGCAGGAAAACGAAAGAAGATCAGCTTGCCGTGGGTATTAATTTCCTGTAGTATTTCACCAGCTACCATTTCCAACAGGTAGCCACCGGTACTGCCTCGGGCATGCTGCACCTGCTCGCCGATAAAGACGCTTGCCTGCTCTTTGAGCCATATTATTTCGGGGCCTTCGGGCATGGTGTAGGGCTTGTAAAAATTTCCATGCCGGTGGGAATTGGGTATTGGGAATTGGGTATTAGGTATTGGTGAATGGTGAATGGTGAATGGTGATTGGTGATTGGTGATTGGCAAATACCCAATACCTAATTCCCAATACCTCCACCTAAACACCCCATGCAGTAATCACCAGGCTGCGGGCCCCGCCCCTATCGCGGTGCTCGCAGAGGTACAGACCTTGCCAGGTGCCTAAAGCCAGCTTACCCCGGTGAATGGGAATCATCACTGAGCTGCCCAGCAGGGAGGCCTTCAGGTGTGCCGGCATATCATCCGATCCTTCATAATCGTGTTTGTAATCGGGATCGTTTTCCCGCACCGTCTTGTTGAAAAACATTTCAAAGTCCTGCCGCACCGTAGGGTCTGCATTCTCGTTGATGGTGAGCGATGCCGAAGTGTGCTGGATAAATACCTGGCACATACCCGTGTTGATTTGTGCAATCTGCGGCAAGGCACGCAACACCACAGGCGTGATCAGGTGAAAGCCCCTCCGCTGTTCGGGTATCTGTATTTGTTGCTGGAAGATCTGCATGATGGCTGTTATTCTGTTGATGAAGGTTACTGCGGAAGTCAAAAGGCAAAAGTAGAATTCAAAAGGGGGATAGCGCTTCTGGCACTTATTCTTTAGTCTTTTGACTTATATAAAACATTCCTGCTAACCAATCCCTTTCCCTTTTGCCATTACTTGAACTTATACACAAAACCATTGCTCACACTATAGTTGATCCTTGGCGTACCTGCAGCCGGCTGTGCATCGTACAGGTAGCTCCAGTTGGTGGTAATGGTAAAATGACGGGTAGCCTTTACGTTCAGCGTAAGCTGGTTGAGCACCCTGAAATCGTTCAACCGGTTGACCAGAGGCTGGTAAAAAGTGGTGCTGGTAATGGTGAGCGGCTCGCTGGGCTGCCAGGTAAAGCTTGCGTAGAAATCGCCGCGCCAGTCGTCGTGAATCACCTCGGGACTCCGCTCCCGCTCGTGTTCAAACATCACCAGCGAGGCCGCGTACAGCCGCAGCTTTGGGCTTTCGTGCAGCTTGAACCGGGGCCCGGTGCCAAAGAGGGCCCGCAGGTCGATATTGGTGACGGTGTTTTGCTGCCACTGGGTAAAGGCTTCCCACCGCAGTACTTCGTTCAGCTTGCGGTTGTAGCGCAGGTGGTAAAACATGTTGTTGGAAAGGGTCTGGGCATTGCCCCGCAGCAAATTGTAATTGCCCAACAGCAAGTACAGGTCCTTTGCCGTTTTGTACTGCAGGTGCATGGTTGCATCCAGGTTGATGATTTCCTGAACGTTTTTTGTAAAAGTAAAAGTGGTACCCAGCGAACCCGTCCACCCGGTAGTATCCGAATGGATGCGCGAGTTTTCGATGTTGATGATCTGGGCCCTGGCATTACTTGCTGCCACACACAATATCAAGGCTGCAAGGGTCTTATGGATCAGGGGTAAAAATCGGCGCAAATCAGTTTGTTTGTGGTTAGCAAGGAGCAGCAACACAGGAACCCGATTGCTGCATTTACATCAGGATATTTTCTACAGGATAAATCTTGCCGGGCACATCTTTTTCGCCCAGCATTTCGCGCAAATCTATTTCAATGGTGCGGCAAATAGCCGTCATGGGGATATCATTGATGCTGTTTTCAAAAGGATTTTCACTCCGGTCGCCCACCACTTCCATCACGTAAAAGATCCAGGAAATGAGCACGCTCATGGGTATGGTGAGCCATACAAAATTGTGATCGATCCTGGCCATTTCGCCCACCAGCCCGAAGGGCAGCACCAGGGCCAGTATCCACACAAACAGTTCGCTGAAGATGGCATACTGCCTGGGAAAAGGATAGGTTTTGATCCGCTCGCAGGCGCCCTGCTGGTTGTACAGCTCGGTAAGCAGCCGCCCCAGTTCCACCTGCTTGAAGCTGTCGGTACAACCCTGTGCAGCCAGGCGCTGGAGGTGCTCGCTTTGCTGGCGCAGGATATGGGTAGCGGTATTGGCTTTGTTGTACAGCCGCTCGGCTTCATGCCCGTGCAAAAACTGCCTGATCTCATCCAGCAGGTTCTGGTTCACAAAAGGTGTCTGCTCCGCAACGATGTTTACAAAAGGATCTTCTTTATGCTCCCACACCCTGCGCTGGCGGAGCTGGATGCGCAGGGCATTGATCCAGGCAATATGGCGGTATACCAGCACCCGGCGGTGCTCCTGGATGGTATCGTTGTCGATGCTGGCGCTGGCTTGCAGATAATCCAGTACCAGCACGGTAAACGCCCGGCTGTAGTTAACGATGGCGCCCCACAGTTTGCGGGCTTCCCACAGCCTTTCGTAGGAGGAGTTGTTTTTAAAACCCACGTAAAAGGCCACCGCCGTACCCAGCAGGCTGATGGGTACAAAAGGCAGCGCCAGAAAGGTAAAACCGGCCACCTCGAACAAAAAAGTGACCAGGGTGGCATGCGCCAGGAAAGCCAGCTGGGGTTTCCAGGCAAATCGGAGGATGACGGCAGGGGAAAGGTTTCGGGCGGTATACATAAAGAACGATTGATGCGGTGCAGCCCGGCAGCTTAAAAAATTATGCCCTTTACAGCACAGGCAAGGCAAGGCCCAGGGTGCCGGCCCATATCACCCAAGGGCTTTACCTTCGTAAAAACTCAAAGGCATGGAATTAGGCGTAGGTATGTTTGGCGATCTGCACGTGGAAGGCGATGGCAAACTGCAACCGGCGCATCAGCGTCTGCAGGAACTGGTGGAGCAGATCAAACTGATGGATGAACTGGGACTCGACTTTTTTGGCTTGGGCGAACACCACCGGCCCGAGTACGCCGTATCTGTACCCGAAATGGTGCTGGCAGCAGCAGCTTCTGTTACAAAAAACATCCGGCTGGGCAGTGCGGTATCCGTGCTCAGCTCCTCGGACCCTGTACGGCTGTACCAGAATTTTGCCACCCTCGACGGGCTCAGCGGCGGCCGTGCCGAACTGATGGTAGGCCGCGGCAGCTTTACCGAGTCTTTCCCCCTGTTTGGCTACAACCTTGCCGACTACGACACCCTGTTTGAAGAAAAGCTGGAGCTCCTGCTCCAGATCAATAAAGAAGCCCGCATCAACTGGAAGGGCAAGCACCGGGCGGCCTTGGTCAACCAGGAAATCTTTCCCCGTGCGGTAAAAGATGCACTGGATATTTGGATTGCCGTTGGTGGCACACCGGAGTCGGTGGTGCGGGCAGCGCGGTTAGGCCTGCCGGTTATATTCGCCATCATTGGCGGCAACCCCGCGCAATTCCAACCCCTGTTTGATTATTACCGCCGCGGCTGGCAGCATTTTGAGCACCCCGCCGAAAAGCTCCAGGCAGGCGTACACATGCACTGCTTTTTTGGTACCGACAGCCAGCAAACCGCCGATGCCTATTACCCCCAGTATGCCGCGCAAATGAATCGCATCGGCCGCCAGCGCGGCTGGGCACCATACCAGCGCCAGCAGTTTGAACAAGGCCGCGGCCCGCAAGGTGCCCTCCTTATTGGCGAAGCCAATGAAGCCATCGAAAAAATCCTGTACCTGCAGGAAACCCTGGGCCTTACCCGCTTTGCCGCACATATGGATGTGGGTGGCCCTGCGCACCTGGACCTGATGAAATCCATTGAGATCTACGGGACGAAGATTGCACCCAAGGTGCGGGAGGCGCTGGGCAAGTAAGTGAGACCATGGACGATGGACCATGGATTTTGGACCACAGACAACAGACGACGGACCACATATGGAGTGCTTTTGTCGTCCGTGGTCTGTGGTCTACAATCATTCAACTAGCCAACAAAAACTATTCTGCTGGTTTGTAGGCAAAAGCCACCGCAGGCAGGCTTTCCTTGCTATCACGGACTGATGCCGGCAAAGTCACTATTACAGTACCACCTTCCTGTTTCCACTTCACCGTTTCGCCCGTTTGCAACAAAGTCATTTTGGTGCCTTTTGCAGGCAGGTTGTTTTGCCAGGATAGTTCTTTAGGTATCGCTGCATTTTCGGGCAGGCACACCAGTGCGTAGCGGGTGCCCGATTTTGGATTTTGGGTAAACCAGGTGTTGCCATCCTGGTAGTTGGGCGTAATACGGGTACCATAAATGGCAGCTCCGTTTTTGCCTGTCCATTTGCCAATTTGTTGCAAACAACTGACCGCTTCATCGGTCAGCATACCATCGCTTTTAGGGCCAACACCCAACAGGAGGCTGCCACCCTTGGCAGTTACTTCAATCAGGGTATGCACCACTTTGGCCGGAGATTTATACTTGTCGCCGGGCACATACCCCCAGTTGTTGGCCAGGGTCATACAGCTTTCCCAGGGATGCGGGAGTTGGGTGGCAGGGATGCGCTGCTCCGGCGTCTGGTAGTTCTCGTATGGGCCATGCACGGTACGGTCTACCATCAACAATCCGGGCTGGGCCTGGCGGGCCATGGCGGCAATGCGGGGCATATCAATATCCTGGCTCCACTCGGGGATGCGGGCGCCCCAGGAACGCACTTCATCATTTACGGTTTCCAGCGGCCGTACCCAGCCCCCGTCAAGCCACAGGATATCGATGCTGCCATACCCGTTCATCAGCTCGCTGATCTGGTTATAAGTAAAAGTCTTGTACTGGTTCCAGCGCCAGGGAAATTTCCGGATGTCGTAGTTGTTGTTGCGGTCGGCGGTGGCGTACTTGGGCCACCAGTAATATTCCGAATGCCAGTCGGGCTTGGAGTAATAGGCTCCGATCATAAACTGCTGTTTGCGAAATGCATCAAATACATGCTTGGCAACATCAGCCTTCGGGTTGTTTTTGAAAGGCCCGGCTGAAATCTTGAAATCCGTTTGCCTGGTGTCAAACATATTGAAGCCGTCGTGGTGCTTGGTGGTAAATACCAGGTAGCGCATACCAGCCTCTTTGGCTACCCTGGCCCATTCCTCGGGATTGAATTTTACCGGGTTGAATTGTGCATTTTGCCCCCAGTACCACTTCTTGTAATCTTCGTAAACGGTATTGCTGTCGCGGTCGATCCAGTCTTCCGAGCAGAGGTTCCACGACTCCATAATGCCCGGTACAGAATAAAGCCCCCAGTGAATGATGATGCCAAACTTCTGGTCCTGCCACTTGTCCAGTTTCTCCTTTACGGCAGCCTCCTTTGGCCACTCGTAAATACCCGATTGTGGGTGTACGTTTTGCTGGGCCGCTCCAGGTTTTACAAGGCCCATACAAAAAGCAAATAGCAAATAAGAAAAAGCTTTACATCCACGCATATCCTTTCTTTTTTCAGGCGAATAGTAATTGTTTTTGAACCCTTTCAGTATGGCCGCAACCGATTGGTAAACCCACCCGTCACTCAGTAGCATCAACCACCACGGTTTCTTTTCGGTGGTGGTAGTGGACCATCACCAATGCAGCGGCGCCAATCAGCTCCGCATGAAAACCCATGGAAGAGGTTTCAAGCACCGTGTGGGTCGCCAGCTTGGGAATACAGTGTTCGTTGATGGCCTGCTGAATAGGCGCCAGCAACATCTTGCCCGCAAGGGCGCCCCTGCCACTGAGTATTATTTCCTGTGGGTTGAGCAAATGTATGAGGATGGCTACACCCCGCCCGATATTGTACCCGGCTTCTGACAGCAAGCGGATGGCGAGTTGGTCGCCTTCCTGTGCCGCCGCTATCAGTACGGCCGAGGCCTGCTCCAGCCCTGCCATCAGGTCTTCTTCTTTCATGTGCGATACCGTACCGGAGGTTACGGCTTTGCGGGCCTTTTCCACCACCACCCGCAACGAGGACTCCGTTTCCAGGCAGCCACGTTTGCCGCAGCTGCACAATTTGCCGTTGTTGAACACAGGGATGTGGCTGAACTCGCCCGCCAGCCCATTATGCCCGCGGTACAGCTCGCCATTAAGTACCATGCCCAGGCCTGTACCCCACCCGATGTTCAGGATCATGGCATCCTTGGCTTTGCGGGCAGCACCAAAACGCAGCTCGGCAAGTGCTACCAGGCTGGAGTCGTTTTCGATGAAAACAGGCAGGCCTGTTTTATCCGTCATGAGCCGGGTGAGGCTATGTCCCTTGTTTTCAAAATAAGAATGGTTGATGCCTTTGCGCACATCCACAAAACCCGGCATGCCAATGCCCACACCTGCAATCTTGCTTTTGGCAATACCGGAGCCGGCAACCACTTCGTTGATCTTTTCTATCAGGATGGATAAGGCCTGTGCATTTTTTGCCAGGGGCAAATCGAACCGGAACGGACCGGAAACAGTGTTGTTGTGCATGTCCATAACGGCCACACGGGTAACAAATTGATCCATGGACACGGCAACGAGGTACACAACATCCTTACGTAGCGAATAGGTAAGCGGCCTACGGCCACCGGTAGAAGGTGCATAACCTTTCTCTTCTACCCAGCCTTCCTGTATCAGTTCATCAAGAATACGTGTGGTGAGGGGCAGGCTCCTGTGGATCTTCTCGCTCAACTCGGCGCAAGAAATGGTATTGGAAAAATACAGTTCCCTGATGACCTTACCCCTGTAAACACTTTGCTTTTCCATGTATTTGAACCTTGATGAATATGCGGGTTATTTAGCTTCGGCGCCCTGGCGTAGTGGCCAGCTTGCCGTTTGATTGAATAAAGCTTTGATAAAAAAGATTGAGGTCTAAACGCAGGATATTTTACGTCCCCTGACCACCTGTTTATAACTGAACATGTACGCTTCCATATACTTTTAAAAATGCTATTTCACCACAATCCTGGCCCCTTCCTGGAATGGCTTGATACCCGCCTGCTTTAAACGGGCAACCACCGTCTCCCCTACCGCTTTCCCTTCCACCATTCCCTGCGTGATGGCATCACGGAAATGAATACCGCCATACAACCGCGAAATGGCTGCTTCTTCGGCTGCCTGCCGGAAGGACCGAAACTTTCGGGGTGCCAGCTCAAACATGATCTCTGAATCATCGGTATACGCAAAACCATCACCCAACAGGTAAGTCAGCACTTCGGCAGATGCTGCCGACACCACGCTGTGTCCGCTGGGGTACTCGGGAAATGGTGGTGTTTGCAACAAGGGCTGCCATTGCACATCTATATACTTGTTGATAAAGGTTTCGGGGCGGATGCGGCTGGAGCGGAACTTCTCGTCCCAGCAGCTGATGAAAGCATCCATCAACGCAATGGCCACGGATGTTTGCAACAGTACGGTTGCATCAAAATCCAACCCTGCCTTTTGGGCTGCGATGCCAGCAATATTCATCCAGTGACCACCCGGGCTTATCTTTTTAAAACCGAGCGACAGATGCCCTGAAGTAGCAACGGCAAAAGGGTTGCAATCCCAAAAGGCGGCGATCTCCAGCTGCTCCGGGGTGGCCTTTTTGGATAGATCATACACCTCTTTTGCCAGCCTGTAAAAATCGCTGCCCGGCTCTTTACTGTACGCCGTGGGTGGCTGTGGAGCAAACTGGTTGCAGGAGTCGATCACCAGGGGGCGCACCGTTTTCCAGTGGGGCTCTACCGCCTCCATATAGGTGGGCGGTGTAGGGAACCAGCGACCTTCTTCCTTTAGTGGGGTATAGCGCAATTTGGCGCTCAGCTTACCGTAATCATCTTTTTTGGAAAAGGCAACAATGTGTGCCGCGGTTCTTTGTGCTACCGCAATAGCCGTATCAATGTCCCGCTGCGGCACTTTTCTTTTTTGCAGTTTCACCACCAGGTCGGCAATGTCCTGCTCCAGCATATAACCCGAGGGCAGTAATAGTTTGCCTGTCTCCAAAATTGAGAATAAAGCAGCCAGCCGATAGGCAACCGTTTTGCCCCCTTGCTGTGGCGCGGGGTAATGGCGAATCAGTAACTGGGGCGCAGGAACCGTGGAATTATTTTGCGCAACCAACTGGTAAGCACCCAATAGGCAATAGGCATAATAACGGCTGGCAGCCGGCGGGTTCACCACGTCATGCATCATCACCCGGGAAAGGGAAAATACGGCGGGTTGCACCAGCCTGGTATAATCATCGGCGGGCCTTGCCTGGGCCAGCAAGCCAAACACCAAAAACTGCAATAAGATCAGAATGCCTTTCATATGTAAACCTTAGTGCATGATATAAGTTTGAAGCGCATCGTTGCAAATACCTATCACCAGCATCTTGCGGTTGCCTACGGCCATTACTTCCGCCGACTTCACATCGCCGATGATACATAATCCGGAAGCAGTTTGCGGCAGGTAACTAAAGCCGCCCTTGCCATCACCCTGCAGCATACAGCCGTAGTTGGCATCAATGCTGCCGATTTTCAGGCGGTTGAACGACTGGTTGCCCAACAACAGCAAATCCTTCTTGTCATCTTTATTAAAATCACCCGTTAGGATACGCGCAACGGTTGCAAACTGCGCAGGTAAAGGCAACACCGTTTTTTCAAAAAGCCCGCCTTTGTTATGGAAAATGACAGAATGTATTTCAGTAGCTGTCAGCTTTTTGGCAGTATCTAATTCTGGTTTTGTAAAAATGGTTTGCATGGTGGCATCAGCGTAATCTTTGTAAGAAGTGAACTTGCGGCGCATAGGATAGATCTGCTCGTTGAGTTCGTCGCGGCTCACAAAAGGATAGCTTTTGCCCTGAACGTAAAAGTTGAAGAAAGGATCAATCGATCCATTGCCGTCAAAGTCGGCATAGTACAGTTCGGCAGGTTCCTTTGCCGAAGCCCTGATCCTGGTGTTGGCGCCTAAATTTCCCGCGATGATTTCCGGCTTTCCATCCCCATCCATATCTTCCACAGCAAGGCTGGACCAAAAGCCGCTTTCAGGCTGGTCGAAATACTTTCCTGTTTGATCCACAAAACCGGCAGCGGTATTACCATACACCTTTACCGGCATCATTTCGCCACACAGCACCAGGTCTTTCCGGCCATCGCCATCCAGGTCGGCCCACTGCGCATCGGTTATCATCCCGGCTTCAGCAAAAGGTGTTTTCACTTCCAGGAACATGCCTCTGCCATTGTTCTTCAGCAGGAAACTTTTAGGCGCTGTAGGGTATGCACCGGGCACAACCCGCCCGCCTACAAAAAGATCCATATCACCATCGCCGTCATAGTCACAGGCACGCACAACCGACTTGCTGCTGGCACTCATATTGGGCAGGGCGCCGGCACTGCGGGTAAAGGAGCCTTTACCGTCATTGAGGTATAGTTCGTCCTGCAGCGAAAGTGTGTTGGGTTCAAAAAGCGAGTAGCCACCCTTGGCCAGGTAGAGGTCAGGGTAGCCATCACCATTGGCATCAAAGAAGGTAGCTGCTGCTATTGCAGATGCCGACTCATCGCCAAAGCCAAGCGAGTCGAGGGGCGCAAAACCGTTTTTACCCTGCAGATAAATTTTGCCCGGGCCTTTCTGGTCGCCGCTGATAAACAGGTCTTCCATGCCATCGCCATTTACATCGGCACGTGCCATTACCGGGCCTGTTTTGGAATACATCCACAACATCAGCAACTGCCGCTTGAAATCATTTTCGGTAAAGTCTTCGTGCTTATACTTGATGATGGGTTCGGTACGCACCATCAGGGGCTTTATAGAAGTTTGAGACTGTTCTTTTGCAGCAGGTGCATAATTAACAACCAGATGCTGGTTGGCAGCAACGCCGGTCAGTACCTGTACGCTTCTGTCGGGCCAAACAATCCGCAGGGAGTCAACCTGCGCCGTTTTTCCCAGACCAAAAAACGGGTTCAGGCTTACCGTAGACAAGTAGCCACGCACCGGGTTTACCTCGCTGTATTGTGTTGCGCCACCGTTATAGAGATAGACCTTGGTACCCAGCACCGGCTCTGTTCCTTTACCTTTTAATTCCAGCGACAGGTAGCTGGCGCCCATAGTTTCGCGGCTCCCATTGCGGTACACAAATGCTTCCTCGTTCAGGTTGTTGATCACCAGATCCAGGTCGCCGTCGCGGTCCAGGTCGGCATAGGCTGCACCACTCGAAAACTTATCCTGCACAAAGCCCCACTCCTGTTGCTTGTTGGCAAAAGAAAGGTCTCCGTTGTTGCGGTACACATAGTTGCGAAACGGCGTTACCGGCATGGCTTTTACCAGGTCCATCAGCAGCATGGGCTCCTTGTCGATGGCCTTCTTGATTTTATAATCGCCCCAGTAGCGCAGGAAATCCTTATTGGTATAATCGCGGAGATAACCGGTGGTAACAAAAAGATCTTTAAAACCATCATTGTCGAAATCGGCAAAGAGCGGGCACCAGCTCCAGTCGGTAGCCGCTACACCTGCCAACTGCCCGATCTCACTAAAAGTGCCATCACCATTATTCAGCTGCAGCATGTTGCGCATATACTGGCGGTGCAGGTTCTGGCTTTGCATCAGCTCGAAGGCTTCGTAGTTTTCCTGCAGCTGCAGGAGTTTCTGCCGGCGGTTGTCTTCGGGCAGCATGTCGAGGGTGATGATATCGGGCAGGGCATCGTTGTTGAAATCGGCAATGTCGACGCCCATTGAAAACTGGGAAAGGTGCCGGAAACTGTTGCCCGACTGCTCGGTGAAACTGCCATCGCCCTTGTTGATGTAGAGGTAATCGGGTTCGTTGTAGTCGTTGGTGACGTACACATCCTGCCAGCCGTCTTTGTTGATATCGGCAATGGCAATGCCCAGCCCAAAGGTGAGCGGGTACTGGTAAATGCCTGCCTGCTGCGACACATCTTTAAAACGGCCGCCATCGTTGCGGAATAGTTTATTGCCCGCCAGCGGGTCGGTTTCGGTACGAAACTTTGCCAGCTGCATGTTGTCGTACTTCTTCACGTTGTGGTTGAGCAAGAAGAGGTCGAGGTCTTTATCATTGTCAAAATCGAAAAACGCGGCCTGCGTGCTGTAGCCCGGATCGTCGAGCCCGAATGCTTTTGCCTGTTCTTCGAAACTGCTGTTGCCTTTGTTGATGAATAGCTGGTTGCGGCGGAGGTCGTCTTTAACCTTGCCGGAATAACATAGGTAAATATCCAGCAGGCCATCGCCGTTTACATCGGCCATGGTGGCGCCGGTTTTCCAGCCGCCGCTGCGGCCTTCGAGGGCTGCGCTTGCTTGCCGGGTAATGTCTTTGAATTGGAGGTTGCCCTGGTTGAGGTACAACTTATTGGGCTTCATGTTGGCGGTAAAAAAGAGGTCTTCCAGACCGTCGTTGTTGATATCGCCCACGGCTACCGCGCCACCGTTGTAGAAGTATTCGTAAGCAAGAATATTGAGGTTTTCGTCTTCGCGGATATCGTTGCGAAACTGGATGCCTGTTTGAGCGGCAGGCAGTAGCTGGAATAGCGGCCCCTGGCTACGGGCTGTACCCTGAAGGCACAAAAAAAGAAGGGTTAACTGCACAAATGACGCATGGCGGAACTTGCTGCCCACCGCGCCACATGCAGTTGTTACGGATACAAAACTCATGGCAAGGATTTATTGACCCTTTCCAATTTAGGGATTAAGGTTCAGTTGCCTATTTATAATTCCATTGTTATACCCCATTACCACAAACAACAATCGCATGCTACTGGATAAACAACAGGTTCATAGAAAGCTACCGATCCACTGATTCGAAAGTTAGGGATAGCAAAAAGACAGGGGCACTACGGCACCCTGTCTTTTGCCATAGGAAATATTATTTGTCCCACCACAACCGCGAGGTCCATACATCGCCACCGGTGAGGCCACCTACCGCGGTGCTGTAGTTGGCACCGTTGAGGGTAGCTTCCGAAAGCGGGTAAGGCTGCCTGCGGGGAATGGCGCCGCCCGAAAAATTACCGGGGTAGTTAACCGGTGTCAGCACAGGATAACCCGAGCGTTTCCAGTTATTCCAGGCCTCTGAAAAATTCAGCTGCACACCGGTGGTTGCCCAGTATTGCTCGTTGATCATTTTAAGCGAAGCCGTTTGGGAAGACACATCCAGCGGATGCGCGGCAACATAGGCCGTAACCGTTGCAGCAGGCACCGTTGCTGCGCCACCAAAAGCACCCAGCGACTGGATGGCGCCACCCAGTGCATTGGCATAATGCTGGGCGGCAGTTCCGCCTACATTCCAGCCCCTGACAGCCGCTTCAGCCAGCAGCAGCTCCGACTCGGCATAGGAAAGCACGAATACAGGACCGCTGTAGTTGCCATAAACGGCACTGCGGGGACGGGAGTACTGGCCGATGGGGGTAAAGTCGGCACCGGTGCCGGTACCACCTGCATAACCGGGCGACTTGCTGATATCGGTAGCGCCTGCGTTCAGGTCAAAGCCATTGGGCAGCCCTTTTTGTATGGCCGGATCGTTGTTGCCCGCCAGTCCAAAGCTTTGGTTGCCTGCCAGGCCGGCAGCCGGCACTTCGGCAATCACACCTACACGGGGATCGTTGGTGCCTTTGAGGTAATCGATCAGGGTTTTGCTCCAGCGCACTTCATAAAAGTCACCGGCAACATTCAATGCAGCGGTATTGGCATTGCGGTAGCCATTGGCTTCATCGCCCTTAATGAAGGCGTCGTCGGCAACACTGGCAAGGGTGCCACCTGCAGCTGCTTTTTCAGCATACTGTTTTGCCAGGGCAGCATCGGCCTTTACCAGGCGCATGGCCATGCGAAGCAGCAGCGAGTTGCCAAAACGTTTCCATTGTGCAACATTGCCCTTATAAGGAAACAGGTCCGCGGTGGGGCCGGTTTTGGCAGGATCCAGTTTGCCAACGGCCGCATCCAGGTCGGCAAGCATGGCCTTGTATACATCCTGCTGTTTGTCGTAAACAGGCAGGGTGACATTGGTCTTGGCCTGCAGGGCCTGGGTGTAGGGGATATCGCCATAAGTATCGGTGAGGTACTGCGCATTGAGCACCTTCATGATGGTGGCGATATTGGCCAGGTTGGACAGTTCGGGGCGGTTGGTGGTGGTTTCAATAGCCTCGTTGGCCAGGCTGGCCGAACGGTAGGCTACGTTCCAGGAACTACCCAGGTAGGTATTGGTATTGCTGGAAGGCACATACTTATCGGCATTGGAGTAGTAGTTGGCCGCACCCGAAGACGTGGAGGCAAAGATCTGTACCCAGCCGCTTTGGAACAGGATAGGACCGTTGTACCCCGAGATGGCATTGGCGTGCTCCCACTGGCTGGAAGAAAGGAAATAGTTGGGGTCAAAATTGGCAGGGCTCGACCGGGTGGGATCGGTATTGATTTCATCAAAATCCTTGGTACAACCCGTACCCGTTACAGCAGCCACAAGGGAGATATATAGAAAGCTTTTCCGCATGTTACTTGTTTTTGAATTTGAAATTGACATTGATACCATAAGTGCGGGTTGTGGGCAAACTGGTGCCTTCGATGCCTGCATACCGGATATTGGAGCCAAAGCTGGCTTCCGGATCAATGTTGTCGGTCTTTTTCATCAGGATGGCCAGGTTGCGGCCCACCAGTGAAACCTGGATGGACTGGAACAGGGGCACACGCTGGAGCAGGTTCTCTGGGATGGTATAACCCAGCACCACCTGGCGCAGCTTGATAAAATCACCGTCCTGCACGTGAATGGAAGTTACATTCTGTGCCAGCGAGCGGTAGTAACCCTGCGCATCGGCAGCAACGGTGTTCTTGGTTCCATTTTCCAGTACGCCAACCGTGATACCACCTTCGCGACCTTCCAGGGTCATTTGGTTCAACCCGCGGAAGATGGAGTAATAGCTGGTAGCAGAAAGTACCTTGTTGCCGTAGTTATAATCTACCAGGAAAGACATGTTGAAGCCTTTGTAGCTAAACTCGTTGTTCAAGCCACCATACACTGTAGGCAGCACGCTGCCCATCTTAATCAGGTCGCCCCGAACAGGGTAACCGTTTGCATCTACCACAATATCCCCACTGGCAGCACGCTTGTAGTCGTAGGCCAGAATCTGCGGGCCGGCAAACCCTTTTACAAAAGCCGTGATGGCATTACCCAGGGTTGCCCTGTTGGAACCCAGGCCCTGGTTTTTGCCTTCGGCATCGGTTTCCAGGATGCGGTTTTCAACGGTAGTGAGGTTGGCGGTTACGTTCCAGCGGAAATCGCGCTGCTGGATGGGCACGCCGGTAACCTGTACTTCCAGACCCGCGTTCTTGGTAGAGCCCGTACCTACCAGGCCACTGGTAAAGCCGGTGGCGGCACTAAAGGTGGCAGGCATGATCTCGTTCTTTGTTTTGCGGGTATAATAAGCAATGTCAAAACCCAGCCTGTTGCGCAGCATCCGGAGCTCGGTACCTACTTCAATTTCGCTGAGGGTGAAAGGCTTCAGGGTGAGGTTGGGCAGGTCGGAGCTGAAGCTACCCAAAGGAACGCCGTTGAGCGAGTTGCCCAAAGAGTAGTACAGGGCCGTTCTGTAAGCCTCGCCAATTTCACCGCTGGTATTGGCCCAGGAAACACGGAGCTTACCAAAGTTGATTGCCGGCATATTCAGCAGCTCCGAATAAATGAGGCTTGCCGAAACGGAGGGCGTAAAGATTTCCCTGTTGTTGGAAGGCAGCGTAGAATAAGCATCGTAGCGGCCCGAGGTGCTCAGGGTCAGGAAATTGCGGAAGCTGAAGTCTACGTTGTAATAAGCCGAGTTCACCTGTGTTTTCCAGAAACTGTAATCGCGGTTGAAGTTGCGAACGTTGTTGAAGCTATACAGGTAAGGCAGGATGAAAGGGCCGCCGCCGATGCGGATGCGCTCATATTGATTCTTCCGCATATTGGCACCTACTGTAGCGTCTACCGAAAGATCGCTGGTGATTTTGTGCGTTGCCCCAATCAAACCATCCACGTTCAGCTCGTACGACTCGCTGTTGGCCTGGTCCTGCAGGTTACCCCTGCGCTCGGTTGTATAAGCGGTTCCCCAGGGTTCTACTTTAAAGAGGCGGTCATTCTGCTGGTCGTAACCAACACGGCCCTGGGCATACAGCCAGCTGGTAAACTGGTAGCGGGCGGTAATGGCCGAAATCAAGCGCTTCCGGCCCAGGTTGTTGATATACCGGTTTACCACAAACCAGGGGTTGGTTACATACTCGTCATCACCCCAGCGGGTTTCGTAACCCGTGGCGGGGTCGTAACCGATACCCAGAACCGACTGGTTGATATTGGTGGCCAGGAATAACCCGTTGTTGGGGTTCATGGGACCATCACTTAACTGGGGACGATTCTTGGAGTCTTCGTTGATAAAGTTTGCCAGCAGGTTTACGCTCAGTTTGTCGGTAAGCTTTTGCTCTATATTCAGGTTGATGGTTTTACGATCCAAACCGCTGTTGCGTACAATGGAATTATTATCCAGGTTGGAAAGCGACAGGCGGAACGAGCCGTTCTCACCACCACGGGTCAATGCTACCGTGTTGGTGAAAGCCGAACCGGTGCGGTAAAAGTCTTCCAGGTTATCCTTATAGGCAGTATAAGGGTAAGTTTTACCGTCAAACTGGATTACCTGAGAACCATCGAGGCGGCTACCCCAGCTCATACGGGAGGTTTGTAAAGCCTCGGCTACAGTAGCCGGTTTTTTACCGCCAACACCCTGGCCATATACGTATTGGAAGTCGGTGAGGTCCATGGCTTTTTCCATGGCATAGTTCATATTGTAATCCACCGAGAAAGTACCCTTCTTGGCCGTTTTGGTAGTGATCAGGATCACACCGTTGGAGGCACGGGCGCCATACAGTGCCGACGCCGACTGGCCTTTCAGCACCGTCATCGATTCAATATCATCGGGGTTGAGGTTACCAATGCCATCGCCGTTGTCGGCACCGCCCCACTCACCCGAGCTGCCGCGCTGGGTATTGTCGATGGGCACACCGTTGATCACAAAAAGCGGGGAGCCACCCGAGTTCATGCTGGGCATACCGCGCAGCAGGATCTTGGCCGTACCACCGGGGCCACCACTGGTGCCTTTTACATTCAGACCAGCCACGCGGCCGGCCAGCGAAAGGGCCAGGTTGGTTTCCCTTGCCTTGGTCATTTGTTCGCCACTCACCGTGGTTACCGAGTAACCCAGTTTGCGCGATTCCTTGCTGATGCCCAGGGCGGTCACCACCACCTGGGTGAGCTCGGCCGAATTGGCATCCAAAGCAATAATAACATCGGTTTCGTTGGCGGCAACCGGCACCACCTTGGTGCCAAAGCCTACATAAGATACTTCCAGCACCACACTTCCGGAGGGCACCGAAAGATTGAAGTTGCCTTCCGAGCCGGTAACCGTTTGCACGTTCTGGCCCTGCACCTTCACGGTGGCCGCAGCCAGTCCCGATCCGGTTTGGGCATTGCGCACAATGCCACTCAGCTGTCTTTGTGCTAGTACTGCCGTGCTAAATAGCAGCAGGACGATTAGCAGTCGCAAATGCTTGATCATGTAATTGATTTTGGGTTTAAAACTATCAGCTGACCTGAAAAGACTTCCGAGAATGGTTAAGGGCAAAAAGGTTGATATACAGGTATAGGTTTACGTGCAGCAAATTGCAGCAGGCAAATGCATAACTTTTTTGAAATGTAATCAGGGTAGGATGCTTGTGAAAAAGGAGCTAAGTAATACAAGAGGGCACTGTAGCAGTGGTTCACAGGTTCAATAGCAGATGTAAGTGCTTAGCCAAACAAATATAATTTCTAAATTAAATTTTAGAAAACTTTAATAAAAAATTTTAAAAGTATTTTGTCCACAACTTAAACCCCTTGGTTGTAAAAAGGGCTCCTGGCAGTTGGAAAAATGGTTATTTGCTTTAGATTTTTATACCCTGAGCACGAGTCAAAGGGAACTTGTTTTATTAGCAACCGCTACATCGGTTCCTCTTTTAAGCACAAGGTGGAAAAATTTGCGTTGCCAACAGTTAGTGGCCTATTCTGCCCCATAGCCCTCCCTATTTCCTGATCCGGAACACACGCAAAGAATCGTTGTTAACCCCTCCAACCAATATTCTTCCCCACGGTTGTTGTAGTAAGGCCAGGCTTTTTACATCCCCCTTTAGCAACATCCCGGAAGCAGCAGGTGATACCGCCCTGAAAAGGCCACCTTTTCCTCCCCGCAGCACACAACCGTAAGAAGCATCGTAGCGACCCGTGATCACATCGGTTTGGTACTCATTGCCTGCCAGCACCAGGTCGGTAAACCCATCGCCATCAAGATCGGTACACAGGATAGCATTGATGGGAGCAAATTGCGCCTCTGCCGGCAACAGCTTTTTTTCAAACCTCCCGCCGCCTTTATTTTCAAGGATACAGCTACGTGTTTCGGTGCAGCGCCACTGCAGTAGCTTGTCCTTTTCCACTTTTTTGAAAATATCGTTCGCATCGGCCTTTGCATAGTCGGCGTACCGCAGGTATTGCTTCTTAATGGCGGGCACCTGTTCGGCAAACTGGGACCGGCTGATGGCTGGCCGCAGGGTACTGCGCCCGTCCTGCTCCCGGATATGGTAAAACATCACAGGGTCGATGCTGCCGTTCTTGTCCATATCTGCTGCCATCAGTTGCATGGGTTGTGCCGGGCTGGCCTTGTAGATACAATTAGCGCCTAAGTTTCCGGCTACAATATCCTGGTCGCCATCGCCGTCCGTGTCGGCCAGGGCCAGCGAGCGCCACATGCCTTCCATATCTTTTAAACCGGTGGCTCCTGTTGCTTCGTGAAGGGCGCCGCCGCTATTGGTAAAAAAACGCACGGGCATCCATTCGCCGGTTACAACCAGGTCGGGTTTACCATCGCCGCTGTAGTCGCTCCAGGATGCTGCTGTTACCATGCCTGCCCTTTCCAAAGCCGGCGCCACCCGGGAAGTCACATCGGTAAAGCGGCCCCCATTGTTTTGCAGCAAAAAACTCCGCGGTGCCTGCGGGTAGCTCCTTGCCGATACCCGGCCGCCGATAAAGAAGTCGAGATCGCCATCGCCGTCATAATCGGCAGGGGCCACGCAGCCCCCAATGGTGCTTACGCCATCGGGAATGGCTGATTGTTGTAGGGTAAAGTTTCCTTTGCCGTCGTTTAAAAACAAAGAAGGTTTAAGCTGTGGTACCCCATCGGCGTAACTGGTTTCACCATAAGTTAGCAGCAGGTCGAGATCGCCATCTTTATCAGCATCGAAAAAGGCGGCGGGACCATCGTCATTCATCTTAATGCCGGTGGTTAAATCTTTAGGTATAAAATTCCCATCCGGTTGTTGCACCAACAACTTACCGGGGCTGTTGAAAGCGCCGCCTACAAAAAGGTCAGCCAGGCTATCACCATTGATATCGCCGGTAGCCATGAAGGGCCCCAACCCTGAAAACTTTTGGGGCAACAGTCGCTGCTGGTCAAAATCGTTGTACGGGTTTTCGCGGTGGAGATAGGCCATTGAAGGCAGCGGCTCCATCAAGGTGTTGCCCACAGGTTTTTCAGGGTTAAAGAACCGCCCGGCATCGGCAACGCTTAGCGTATAAATTGTATCAGTTCTGGGTTGGGCCAACACCAGTACTTTATCGTTGGGCCACAGCACCACTACCGAGTCTACCCGGTCCTGTTTTCCCAAACCAAAATGCAGCCTTCGATCCACGCTGGAGTAATAACCTTTCACCGGGTTTTGCTCCTGCACCTGTACCTGGCCGCCGGCATATACCCACACTTTGGCGCCCATGGCCTGGAGGTTGGTCCCCTCGCCTACCAGGTTGAATTGCAGGTAATGGCTCGAGTTCTTTGCCCCTTGCGCCGTATTGTTTTGCAGGATAAAAGCTTCGCTGTTGATATTATTCACAACCAGGTCCAGGTCGCCGTCGTTGTCCAGGTCGGCATAGGCAGCACCGTTCGACATGGAGGTATCGCCGATATGGGCCTGCTCCGAAATGTCGGTAAAGTGGTGGCCATCCTTGTTTTGAAACAGGTAGTTAGAGAGGGCTATATGTTTCAGGGAAGCCAGCTTTTCGCGGATCTTTTGTTTCTTCCTTTCAGCCGGTTCAAATGGATCACTCAACTGCTGCTCGCTAAATTCCAGGAAATCGCCATTGATGAAATCCCTTCCGATGCCATTGGTGATGTGCATGTCTTTCCAGCCGTCATTGTCAAAATCGGCCAGGAGCACGCTCCAGCTCCAGTCGGTGGCGGCAATGCCGGCCATCTGTCCTATTTCGCTGAAAAAGGGCATATCCGTTTCACCCTCCTGGTAAGTACCCCTGTTTAGCTGGAGCATATTGCGTACAAACTCGGGCTGGTAGCCCATCTGCCGCTCACTTTCATATCGGTTGTAGTTCATCATGGAAAAAGAGGTCTTCTTCCGTTCGTTGAACTCGGGCAGCATATCAAGTGTTGCCAGGTCGGAAAGGCCATCGTTGTTGATATCGGCAGCATCCACACCCATACTGGAGTAGCTGGTATGCTGGAGGGACTTTTCGGAGCAGTTGGTAAAACCGCCTTTTTTGTTATTCAGCCAAAGGATATCGTTTGACACAAAGTCGTTGGCCACATAGATATCGGGCCAGTTGTCGTTGTTAACATCACTCACTACCACGCCCAGGCCAAAGCCGTCTTCGCCCATATGCGCAGCCACCGTCACGTCTTCATACACCGGGTGACCCAGCGTTTTGTTGTACCCTGTATTTCGGTAAAGGCGGTCGCTGGCAGGTGCCCGCCCCGAACTGTCTTTTCTAAAAAGGGTATTGGCATTGGGCCCATTGAGCATGTAGTTGGCGAGGTACATATCGAGGTCGCCGTCTTTATCATAATCCAGGAAGGCTGCCTGTGACGAATAGCCGGTATCGGCAAGGCCGTACTGCGCGGCCTCTTCCCGGAAGGTGAGGTTGCGCTGGTTGATAAAGAGTAGGTTCTTCGTCCGGTTGTTCAGGTCTTTGCCATAGGTGCACACGTACAGATCGTCGTAGCCATCGCTGTTGATATCCACCACGCTCACCCCTGTTGCCCATACCGGCGTTTGCAAACCTGCGGCAGTAGTAATATCGGTAAATTGATTGCCGCCTTTATTGAGGTACATCCTGCAGCTTACCTGGTTGCCGGTAAAAAAGATATCGGGTAAACCATCCTTGTTGAAATCGCCGATGCCCACGCCACCACCCATATAGCCAAACTCGTTGACAAAGGACTTGGTGGAATCCACCTCTTCTACCCTGTTGATAAACTGGATGCCGGTTTGTTTTGCGGAAAGCGGGGTAAACAAGGCAGGGCCTTCTTCTGTTCGGCCACAACCCAGAGCCAACAACAGGGCCGGCAAACAAAGCAGCAACAGAAAATGTTTCTCCAAGGTATGGTGTGGCATATGGTAGCGTATAAGCAAAAGCGTTAACCAATCAAAAGCAGTAGCTGTTGCAAGGCGCATCAGGACTTCAATTTAAACAGAAACCCACTTCCAATGCAGCTTTCTTGCCGGGCTTGTTTTCATTTTGTCTAAATATTACCCGCCCCCATTTGCGTAACAGCAACTTGCTGCTGCATGCGGTTTCACCGCCTGCCCCGCACGAAGCTATCCTTGAAGATTCCGCGTATACACGAAGTTGCAACCTGCTGTAAATTGGAAAGGCTGCAGCGCAAAAAAAGGGCTGCCCTAAGCGGAGCAGCCC
Organism: Cnuella takakiae; assembly: GCF_001953305.1. Taxonomy (GTDB): domain Bacteria; phylum Bacteroidota; class Bacteroidia; order Chitinophagales; family Chitinophagaceae; genus Flavisolibacter; species Flavisolibacter takakiae. The sequence continues at coordinate 1,890,163 of NZ_MTFE01000010.1, read as the reverse complement.
CTGTACCATGCGGTTTTTATTTACTTGATCAATGGGTTGGCAGCAGTTTCCGAAGCCGGTATGGGCAGAAACTCCTGCTGGTTAGGCCGGGGATCGGGCATAATGGAGGGATAGTACCCCTTCTTGCGCCAGCGCAGGATATCGGTGTTGTTCAGGCTCTCAATACCCAGCTCTACGGCTCTTTCGTGCATTACTGCGCGGATACCCTGCTCCTTAGAAGCAATGGTGATGGGCGGCATGTTTACACTGGGGCGTGCCCGCACCTGGTTGATATAACCGGCAGCAGCACCCAGGTTGCCCAGTTCAACCTCGCATTCGGCCAGCATCAGCAGCACCTCGGCATACCGGATCAAACGGTGGTTAACGCCTCCGGGGTGAAAGCCGTTGTCGTCCCAATCGTAAATGGAATATTTACGGAAAACCCTTTTTGCTGTTACCCCATTGCGGGTGCTGGCAGCCACGTTCATATCGGCGGCGGTGAGGGTTTTGCCAGGCTTGGTTCCGGCGAAGGTTAGTATCTGGTCGCCGGGTTCGTAAAAGGAAAACTTATACCTGGGATCGTTGGGTTCAAACTCGTTGAGCAAACGGTCGGAAGGAATGACATTGCCCCATACAATACCATACTCCTGGTTGTGTACCGTACTTACGGGCTGCGCAATTCCTTCGCCGTTATAGCCCCAGTTGAAGTTGTTATCGCCCTTGTCTACAAAGGCCACTTCAAATACCGACTCGCGGTTGAACTCATGGCCGTCGGCTACCTTCTGGCCATTGGACATTACATCCCCATCAAAATTGTGGAGGAAGTTCGGCTCCAGGATATACTTACCTGAGTTCACCACTTTAAGCAGCGCTTCCTTGGCAGCGGCATAATCGCCTTTCTGCATCTGCACCCTGCCCAGCAGGGCATTGGCAGCACCCCGGGTAACACGGCCGGGCTGCGAAGGCACTTCGGGCAGTGCCGGTGCTGCCTGGGTCAGGTCCTGAATGATGAGGGCATATACTTCAGCTGCAGGCGATTTGCCCTTGTAGTCGGTAGGCGCATTTACCGGCTCGGTATATAGCGGCACATCGCCCCATTGCGACACCAGTTCGAAATAAGCCCATGCCCGCAAAAACCTAGCTTCACCTACTAACTGATCGCGCAGTGCGATATTGTCGGTGATATCGGGGGCCTTCAGAAATACCATATTGGCCCGGTTGATCATTTGGTAGGCGCCGGTCCAAACGCTGGAAAGCACCGAGTTGGAAGGAGCGCCATTGGTCTGCAACAACAGCTCAGCCCGGGGCGCCTCCAGTTGGGGACCGCCGGGTGCCGTTTCACCGCTGCGCATATCGCGTAGAAAAAACCATTCGCGGCCCACCAGGTTGGCCGAACGAAGGGTGGAGTAGATGGCATTGACGCCATTTTGCAGCTCCCCTGCAGTTTTAAAATAGCTTTCCGTGGTGGGGTTGTTGGTGTCCAGCACATCCAGCTTTTCCGAACAGGCATTGATCGCTGCCAGCGCAATAAAGCCCGCAACAAATACCTTGGTTATGTTTTGTTTCATGATCCTTTAGTTTGATGTTCCATATTTTATTCCGCCAGGCGGCGGGTAATTGGAATCGTTTAGCGACAGTTCCTTAAAAATTTACCTGCACACCTATTTGGTACGACTTGGGCTGTGGGTACACAGCGAAGTCGATGCCGTTGGTGAGCGAAGAACCCGGAGTGCGGTTGCCCACTTCCGGATCGTAACCCGAGTAATCAGTTAGGGTCAACAGGTTTTGCGCCGAAACATAAATGCGGAAATTGCTAACCGTACCTTTTGTAAGCGACTGCAAGGTGTTGCCGGGAACGTTGTAAGCCAGGATGAGGTTCTTCAACCGCAGGTAAGATCCGTCTTCCAGGAAGCGGGTTGAAGGCCTTGCATTCTGGTTGGGATCGCTCGAGGCGGCACGGGGAATATTGGTGTTCCTGTTGGCAGGCGTCCATGCATTCAGCACCTGTGTGCCGGCATTAAAGAAACGCACCATGCCTTCGGTGATCACGCGGGTGGCATTGTAAATTTTGTTGCCCTGCACACCCTGGAAGAAAACAGACACATCAAAGTTGCGGTAGTTGGCGCCCAGATTGAAGGCATAGGTATACTTGGGCAGGAAGCTGCCCAGGAAACGGCGGTCTTCGCGGTCGATCACACCATTTTTGTCGAGGTCAGCAAACTTGAGGTCGCCGGGGCCGGTACCGTCCCTTTGCTTGGCATGACCACGCACATCGGCAGAATCCTGGAAGATGCCTTCCACCACCCAGCCGTAAAACGATTGGATGGCCTCGCCTACCTGGGTGCGGGTAATATTGTCGGCACCAAAGTCGGCGTCGGAACCCGCTTCAATATTGCTTACGCCGGGAGCCATCCGGGTAACCCTGTTCTTGATGGCGCTGAAGTTGGCATTGGCATTCCATTTAAAATCGCCTTCGCGGTCGTTGTAGCCCAGCTGCAGTTCCACACCGTTGTTTTCCATGGCCCCGATGTTTTGCGATACGGTGCTGGTAATAAAGCCCATCGAAGGTGGCAGGGGCACGCTCAGGATTAGGTTGTCGGTTTTACGGTTAAAATACTCAGCCGACAGGGTGATCCTGTTGCGCAGCAGGCCCAGGTCCACACCGATGTTGAGTTGCTTGGTTTTTTCCCACTCCAGGTCGCGGTTGCCCAGGCGCTGGATGGAAGATGCGGGCCCAGCGGTCAGGCTGTTGCCAAAAGGATAGGCCGCACTGTTGGCGTTTACCGTTACAAGCCAGGGTGTGTTGCCCAGCACCACGCCGTTGAGGCCCGTAACGCCATAACCGGCACGCAGTTTCAATTCAGAAATTTTGGAAGCACCCTTCATGAACTCTTCCTGGTCGATGCGCCAGCCTATGGATGCAGAGGGGAAGGTGGCCCATTTTTTACCGGGCGCCCATACCGACAAACCATCCCGGCGGATGGCGGCACTTACCAGGTACTTACTCCGGTAGTCATAGTTCACCCGGCCCAGCACCGACATCAGGGTGTTTTCGCCGTAAAGGGTTTGCACAGCCACATTGCTGGCATTGTTGAGGGTGCGCAGTTCGTTGGATGGCTGCTGGCCGCTGGCGTTTTCATTGCGTATTTTCTGGCCCTGCTGTTCGTATACGGCAATGGCGTTTACATGGTGGTCGCCAAAGGTTTTGTCAAAAGAAAGCTGCTCGGTAAACAGCAATACCGTGGAGGCAGAACGGTTGTTGGTAACCGTAGCCACGGTGGCGCTGGAGCCGGCAACAGTACCATTGTTATTAAATATGGGAGAGAAGCGGTAATCGAGTCCATTGGCATAATCAATCCCAAAAGTGGAGCGGAACTTCAGCCAGCGGGTAAAGTTTACTTCCAGGAATGCCGTACCCAGGATTTTTGCCGTACGCCTGCTGCCGGGATTTTTAAGGGCGGCATCCTCAACAGGGTTGGTGGGATCGCCGCCATCCAGCACGCTGTTTACACCGCGGTAGCCACCATTGGAAGTGGGGTCGAACACAGGCATATGGGGCATCATCCTGATCACGTTTACCAGGTTGGTGCGGGAGCCTGTTTCGTTGTTGTCGTAACCCTGGTCGCCATAAGCACCGTACAGGTTTTGGCCAAAGGTGAAACGCCCGAAATTATGGTCGGAGTTGATCCGGAAATTGTACCGGCGGTAGGCCACACTGGGTGCCGTACCCTGCTGGTCCATATAACCCGCAGAGGTATAAAAGCGCGACACATCATTGCCGCCGCTCAGGCCAATGTTGTGTTGGGTCATGGTGCCGGTCCGGAAGTAAGCATCCTGCCAGTCGGTATTGGTTTGGCCATAAGTTTGGTTGGCACCGGCGTAGATGGGTTTATCCACCTCTGGCGGTAACAGGCGGCCGGGAAGGCTGCCACGGTAGGCCTGTGCGTATTTTTTGAATCCTTCGGTATCGAGCAGGTCGAGGCGGCTGGTTACTTCCTGGATGCCATAATAAGAGTCGAGGCTTACATGCACCTTGCCATCGCGGCGGCCTTTTTTGGTGGTGATCATGATCACACCGTTGGTGGCACGCGAGCCATAGATGGCAGCGGCAGAAGCATCTTTCAACACGTCTACCGACTCAATATCCCGGGTGTCGATGGTAGAAAGGTCGCCGGTGGGGAAACCATCCACCACGTACAGGGGGTCGGAAGCAAAGGAAATAGAACTGATACCGCGGATGCGCACAATGGGCTGGGTACCGGGGCTACCGTTATTGGTTACCTGCACCCCTGCCACGCGGCCCTGCAGGGCCTGCGAAATATTGGGCACCGGCAGCTCGGCTACGGTTTTGCCACTTACATTGGCAATGGCCCCTGTAACGGTGGCGCGGCGCTGGGTACCATAACCCACCACTACCACCTGGTCGAGCTGGGTGGTGTTGTTGGTAAGGGCAATGTTTACGGAAGTGCGGTTGTTGACAGCCACCTCTTGCGTAGCATAGCCGATGGCGCTGATCACAAGTGTTGCGTTTGGTGGCGCCACGATGGAGAAGTTGCCATCGTTGTCGGTTTGGGTAGCCGTATTGGTGCCCTTGATCTGCACCGTTACATTGGCCAGGGCCAGATCGCCCGACATTATTTTACCCCGTACAGGCGACTGCGCCAAAAGGGTTTGAAAAGAAAATAGCAGCAGCAATAAAAGCAGCGTTGGTGGATGGTAACGTTGGGTCACCCACACAAAACACCCTTTCCATAATGGTAAGCTAGATCTCATAAATGGTGATTTGAATTGTATTTCAGGAAATTAATAGAAGCAATCTGTGGTGCGGGGAGGTAGGTTTAAAAGGTACCCGCTGTTGTGGCAAGCAAAATGGCTTTTATACAGGTGGCCTTCTGTTTTGGTTTCAAATAGCAGAATCAGTTATTCACTATAGAAGAAGGAACCACTTAATTTAGCAAGTATTTTATATATTTTAAATAAAATCAATCTGACTTGAACATTTGTTCCATCCCATTAAGTTTAAATCTTACCCTCTCGAAGACATTTTTTCTACAACCCCCCCACCATACTTCCCATTTTCTCCCTTATAAGCACAAAAAAAGCAGGGGACAAAGCCCCTGCTTGTTAACCAAACTAACCATCAAACCAACTAAATATGTGCGGGGTTGAACTGGTGTTCTTCCACTTCTACTTCTTCATAATCTTCCGTCATCAGTTCCTCAACAGCTAATTCCTTTTTACCACGTCTTGCTTTTGCAATCAGCTTGTCAAAGATTGAATACATCACCGGCACCACCACCAGGGTGAGGAACAACGAGGATACCAAACCACCGATGATTACCCAAGCAAGGCCGTTCTTCCATTCGGCACCGGCACCCGATGCGATGGCGATGGGCAGCATACCGATTACCATTGCAATGGTGGTCATCAGGATGGGCCGCAGACGGGCATGGTTGGCATCCAGCAGGGCCTGATAGGTGCTGGCACCTTCAGCCTTCCGCTGGTTGGTAAAGTCCACCAGCATGATGGCGTTCTTGGCCACCAGGCCAATCAGCATGATCAGACCCAGGATGGTAAACAGGTTCAGCGAGTTGTTGGTGAGCGCCAGTGCCAGCAGGGCACCGATGATGGACAACGGTATCGAGAACAGTACCACGAAGGGATACACAAAGCTGTTGTACAGGGCCACCATGATGAGGTATACCAGTACGATGGCAGCCAGCAGGGCAATACCCAGCGAACCAAAACCTTCGCTCTGGTTTTCCATATCACCGCTCCACACATAGCTTACACCAGTGGGGCGGCGCAGCTTATCGAAAGCGGCCTGCCATTCGGCGGCAACAGTACCGGTAGGACGGCCAACGGTCTGGGCCTGCACGGTTACCGAAGTGCTCTTGTCGCGGCGCTCCAGCTGGCTGGGGCCCGAGCTTTCCTTAACGGCTGCAAATTGCGCCAGTCGGATCTGCTCACCCTTATTGTTGATGAACAAAAGATTGCTCACGTCCTGGATGCTTTGGCGGTTGAACGACCCATAGCGGATATTGATATCATATTCGTATTCGCCCTGGCGGAACTTACCATTGGTATTGCCACTAAATGCGGTTTGCATGGTGGCACCTACGGTGCTCAGCGAAAGACCCAGTGCGGCCATCTTGTCGCGGTCTACCTGTACGTTGATCTCGGGGTTGCCCGATTCAACGGAAAGGCGCATCTCGGTAGCACCCTGTACCTTCTTCAGTTCGGCCATGGCCGCATTGGCAAAGGTCATTACGCTATCGAGCTCGGGACCGGTCACCACCAGTGCCAGGGGCGCCTGCTCGGCAGAACCGAGGATGCTCACCGGTACGGTCTTTACCTTGGCGCCCACCAGTACGGGCTCCAGCTCTTTTTTGATTTTGGCCGCATAGATATTGGAAGCATCTGCACGCTCCTTTTTGTCTACCAGCTGTACGTTGATCTCCGACTTGTAGGGCGTGGACTGCGAAGCACCCATGCCTTCCGAAGACTGGCCAACGGTGGTGATCACTTTGGTCACTTCCCGTTTGCCACGCAGGTAGTTCTCGGCGCGCTGCGTCATGGCATTGGTTTGCTCGATGGAGGCATCTTTGGGCATTTCGATCTGCACCAGGAACTCGCCCCTGTCGCTCTTGGCAAAGAACTCGGCACCAATAAAGCCGGCACCCAGAAGGTAGAAGGACCCGAATAGCAGTGCAAACACAACTGCCAGGGTAGTCTTTTTGTGCGCCAGCGACCATTTCAGGATGCTACCCACCCACTCGGTAAAGCGGTTGAGGCCACGCTCAAAACCAATGATGATGCGGCCAAAGATGTTCTTATCCGACACCCGCTCCAGTTTACCAAACCTTGACGACAGCCAGGGAACGATGGTAAAAGAGGACAGCAAAGACAGCAGGGTGGCAATGGATACCGTTACGGCAAACTGCTTGATGATATCGGCAGCCAAACCGGTACTCAGAGCAATAGGTACAAATACCACTACAATTACCAACGTAATAGAGGTTACGGTAAAACCGATCTCCTTGGTGGCATCGTAGGATGCACGTACGCGGTTCTTACCCATCTCCATGTGGCGGTAAATATTCTCCAGTACCACAATGGCGTCATCCACCAGGATACCTACTACTAGCGAAAGGGCCAGCAACGACATCAGGTTGAGGGTATAACCCAGCAGGGCCATACCAATAAAGGTGGCGATGAGCGATGCGGGAATGGCCACCATTACAATGAGGGCATTGCGGATGCTGTGGAGGAAGAACAACATCACAAATGCTACCAGCACAATGGCAAGAATCAGGTCATGGATTACCGCGTCGGCTGATTGCAGGGTGTACACCGAAGAGTCGTTGGCAACGGCAATGGTGAGGCCCTGTGCAGCATAGTCCTTTTCCAGCTTCTCAATGGAAGCCCGGATCTGCTCGCTCACACCCACGGCGTTGGCATCGCTCTGCTTAATCACCTGTACGGCAATGGCGCTTTGCTGGTTTACCCTTGCGATCTTATCCACATCTTTCTGGGCATCCTGCACATCCGCTACTTCCGACAGGCGGATCTGTGCGCCGGTAGGCGATGCGATTACGAGGTTGCGGAGTTCCTCCACGTTGCGGTACTTACCAGACAGGCGGATCAGTACGTCCTGCTCGCGGGTTTGCACGCTACCGGTGGGGAAGTCGAGGTTGGAAGAGAGAATGGCGTTTTGCACCTGCAACAGCGAAAGTCCATAACCTTCCAGCTTATTGGCGTCGATGCTTACCTGGATCTCACGTTCCTGTCCGCCAACCAGGTTTACCTGGGCTACGCCTTCCACGCGGCTCAGCACCGGTGCAATGCGTTTGTCCATCAGGTCGTAAAAGCCTGCTTCGTCCATCTTGCCCGAAGCTGAGAGGGTCATAATGGGGAGGTCATCCAGCGAGAACTTGTTGAGCGAAGGCGGGTCTACGTCTTCGGGCAGGTCCTTCAGGATGGCATTGATCCGGCGCTGTGCGTCGTTCAGTGCATAGTCCACATCGGTACCGCTGTTGAGGGTGATCACCACCGACGACACACTCTCGAAGGAACGGGTGTCGAGCTTCTTGATGTTTTCCATCGACGACACGGCGTCCTCGATTTTTTTAGATACCGTGTTCTCCACCTCCGAAGGCGAAGCACCGGGGTAAATGGTGGTAACTGATACCACCGAGGGGCTGAACTTGGGCAGCAGCTCGTAGTTCAGCGTAGAATAGCTTAACAGCCCACCCAGGATCAATACTGTAAACAGTACGATCACCAGCGTGGGGCGTTTTATAGATACTTCTGCGAGTTTCATGTAATTGGTTGTTTCAATTGTAAAAGGCAGCGATGAAAAAATGAGTGAGGAGTGATGAGTAATGAGTGGGTCGTCTGCAGGTTATTGTTGCTGCTTTCGTGTGCTGATCATCTTTGAACTTAATTCAACTATCGTTCTTCACTCATTACTCACTACTCAATACTCATCACTCCTCACTCATTATTTGATCACATTGATCTTCGAACCATCAGCCAAATTGATCTGGCCGCTCACGATCACCTGGTCGCCGGGCTGGAGGCCTTGCAGGATTTCCACCTTGTCGCCGATCACACGGCCGGAAACCACGGTGCGGATTTTAGCCGTATTGCCATCGGCAACAAATACCTGGTTGGAGCTTACGCTACCCACAAAAGCGGACCGTGGAACGGTAGTTACAGCGGTTGCATTTTCGGATGCAAAAAGCGCAGTACCATACATACCGGCGCGGAGTTTACCCCCGGGATTGGAAGCCACTTCAATTTCCACAGGGAAGTTGAGCGAAGCATCGGCCTTGGGTGCAATAAAGGTTACCGTACCCCCAAAGTTGAGGTCGGGGAATACGCTGGCACGCACATTTACCTTGTCGCCTACTTTCAGGTTGGCTACCTGGCCTTCGTTAACAGTTACGGAAAGTTTCAGCTTGGAAACATCCACCAGCTCAAACAGGGCAGTACCGGGGTTAACAAAGGCGCCGGGTTCGATCATGCGTTTGTTGACAATACCATTAATGGAGGAGCGCACGTTGGCATCACCCACCCGCACACGGGCCGAGGAAACTCGGGCCTGCGCAGTTTGCACCTGCAGGCGTGCCTGGTCCAGCTGCTGCTGGGTTACGCCGCCGGTTTTGTAGGCGTTCTCGTAACGCTGCAGGTCGCGGGTGGCATTCTGGTAAGCGGCCTGTGCGCTTTCCAGGTCGATGTTCAGCACATCGGCCTCGATGATGGCGAGGGTCTGGCCCTTGCGAACGCGGCTGCCTTCGTCCACCAGCACACGGGTAACACGACCCGAATTTTCGGCGGCAAAATTGAGCTGCTGCGCAGGGATGAAATTACCGTTGGTGCTGAAATCAACCGCCAGGGTATCCTGCTGTACGGGGCTTACCCGAACGGCAACATCGCCTGAAGCAGTTTCGGCAACAACGGCCGTTTTCTCCGCGTTTTTCTTCTTGTTGTTGGTGAGTACCCAACCGATCAGGCCAATGGAACCGGCCACGATCAATACGGTAAGGAGCGTCCTCATAATCTTATTCTTGCTCATTGCGATTGCTATTGGTTTAGTTTAAAAGCGATTTGAGTTGACCGCGGCTCTTGATCAACTGGATCTCCGCAACGCGGTAGTTGAGCAGGGCCTGCGAATAGTTGTTGTTGGCTTCGGTCAGCGAAGTTTCTGCATTCAGCAGGTCGGTGAGCGATGCCAGCCCGTTGTTGTAGTTGTTCTGCGTATTGGCATACACCTCCTCGGCCAGGTCCACGTTCTCGCGCTGGGTGTTGAGGGTAATAAGGCTGTTGTTGATCTGGGTCTTGGCGTTTTCATGCGCCAGGTTCAGGGCCAGCCCGGTATTGTTGATGTCTTCCTGCAGTTTCCTGATGCTTACATCGGCCTGCTTCAGGCGAGCCTTGGTGGCTCCACCATTGAAGATGGGGATACGCAGGTTGAGGCTTACCGCAGCCACATCAAACCAGTTGGCCCCCTTCTCCTTGCCTTTAAACACGGGCATTTTGTTGCTGATACCCTGGTAGGAGTAGTTGCCACCAAGCGAAAGGCTGGGATAGTACTCCGACTTATAAGCTTCCTTCTGGTAACCCAGCAGCTCTTCCTGGCGGCGGAGCAGCTGCAGCTCGGTACGGGTGTCGAGGTTTACCGCATCATTGACGGCCACAGCCTGGGGCTGGATGGCATCGCGGGCTACATCCGGGATGGTAATGGGCGTTTGAATGGGCATGCCGATCAAAAATTTAAGCTGGTTTTCCATCAGGGTTACGCCATTGAGCAGCTGCTGGCGCTGGCTGGTGAGGTTCGACAGGTTTACCTTGATGCGGTCCACGTCGATCTTCTTGGCCAGGCCGCTTTCAAAAAGACCGGTCAGTACATCCTGTACCCGGCGGGTGTTTTTGATGGTGCTGTCCAGCACGCCCACCTGCTGGCGTTGTACCAGCAACTGGTAGTAGGCCGTGGCCACGCTTTCAATCACGTTTTCTTCGGTGAGCTGCGCATTGACGCGGTAAAACTCCTGCGTGGTCTTGGCAGCTTTCAAACCGGTAAACACTGATTTGTCGAACAGGGCCTGCGACAGCGATACCCCTGCATTGGCATTCCACTTCTGGCCAAATGCGATCAGGATGGTTTCGTTGGGGTTGGGGTTGGCCCCAAAGATGTTGGGCAGGGCGCTTTGCTGCAACAGCGGGTTGTGGGTCAGCGACGCAGAGCCGTTGATCTGCGGCAGGGCGCGGCTGCGTACCTCGTCGATCTGGTATTGCGCATTTTCTACATCCAGGCGTGCGGTGCGTGCATCGCGGTTGGCCTGCAGTGCGAAGTTGAGCGCTTCCTTAAGCGTCAGCTCGCGGGGCGCCTGCGCCTGCGCCCACCCAAAGGTGAGCAGCATGCCTGCCAGCATCAGTACCTGCCGGAAGCCGCTTTTGGTTTTGTTCATTTGTTTGTAATTGCTCATCGTTTTGCTTTGATCAGGTTTTCTTCTTTTAAATAAGTTTCGATCAGTTCGCTGCCCCTGTTGTTGGTGATGCCATGGAGGTAAAAACCGGTTAGCCGTTCCAGCAAAAAAGGCTGGTTGGCAAAAGGCCCGGGCAGCACTACCGATTGCAGTTGCTGCAGCCTGATGGCAGCCGTAAGTGCCACATCCAGGCTGTCACGGTACAAGCCTTCGGCTATGCCCCGGCTCAGGTTGGCAATGATGTGCGGCTCCAGCTGATCGTTGCGGTGCTGCTGCACCAGCTGCCATGCTTCGGGGAAGAACTTTCCCAGGTCGTAAAAAAAAGAGCAGTTGATGGCGGCCAGGGAGGCAAAGGGCTGGCGGGCCTGCAGTACCGCTTCGTGCACTGCGTTCTTGGCGCTGCGTCGGCAGTGGGCCAGGCACTCATCGTGGCCCTGTACCAGCTGGCGCACCACTTTGGATACCAGTTCCTGTTTGTCGGCAACCACCTGGTAAATGGTCTTCTTGCTCACACCTGCACGGCGGGCCAGGTCGTCCATCGAAATGCGCTTCAGCCCATAGCTGAAAAACAGCTCGCGGGCCTTGCCTAAAATCAGTTCTTCCATGCTTCCTCCCTTAATCCGTTCATCATCAACTGCAGCACGGCTTTCTGGCGGCTGCACAGCTCGCTAAACGTGCGGGCATCAGGAATCATCTGCCTGCCTACCACACATTGCTCAAAGGCAGTCATGGTATCAAAAACCAGCGATGCCACTTCCGGGGCATTCAGGGGTTTCAGTTCGCCACTGCCCACCCCCTGCTCCAGCCTTTGGGCCATCAGATGGGTAAGGCGCTGCCTTGCCCCCTCCCGGGCATCGGCAGCCTTGCTGTGTTGCTGCATCAGCTCGGGGCCGGCAGCACGCATCAGCATGGCATATTTTTCAAAAAATGTCTTCTTTACTTCTACCAGATCCATTATGGCTTCAGCTGCGCTGGGCGCCTGTGCCAGGTGTGCTTCCACATTGGTAAAAAACTCGGTTAGGATCAGTGCCTCTACAGCTTCCGACAAACTGTTTTTGTCGGGATAGTAATAGGCCAGGGCTTGCTTGGTCATGCCCAGGTCGTCGGCAATCTCCGTCAGGGTGGTCTTCTGCACACCAAAATGCGCAAAGCGCCGAATGGCGGCTTCCAGGATCTGCGCTCTTTTGTCGTTTGCTTCCATTTTTTCTTTTTGACCTACTGACTATTTGACTTTTTTACTTCAGAAGTCAAAAGTAAGACAAAAAAATATAGCGCAAGCGCTATACGGTCAATCCATTGAAAAATATTTGTGAAAGCTGTTGCTCGCGTTTCAGCAGGTTGTGGAACTGTTCGGGCGTAGGGAAAAAGGAACTTGCCTGCTCCAGGTACATCATCCGGAGGCCTTCGAGGCACTCAAACAAAAGGCTGCCCATATCAGCTACATCGGCCACCCGGAACCTGCCGGAGGCGACACCCTTTTCCACCATCTTGCGCATCCTGCTTAATTCGGAGGCGTGAACGGAGCCAAATACGGGTTTTAGTTCCTCTGGGATATCGTGCTTGGAACGGATAAAAGAAATAACGTTGTAGTACTTGATGATAAACTCCGTACGGTGTTTCAGCAGCGCATCCATGGCTTTGAATGGATCCGGTTCCTGGTCTACAAGCGGCCCATAGGCTTGCTCCGCTTCATGAATGATGTGCAGCAGTACCGCCGCGTACAGGTTGATCTTATCGGGGAAATAGTAATAAAGCGATGCTTTGGAAATAGCCAGGTCGGCACCAATTTCGGACATGGTGGTTTTGGCCACCCCGAAGTGGGCAAATCGTTTGAGGGCAGCTTCAATAATCGCGTCTCTTTTCTGATCCTGGCTCATGAGGTTCAAAGAAAAGGAAAAGATGGGAAAGCGGAGGAGTGGGTTTGGGGTTTAGAGTTGGGAGTTTGGGGTTGGGGGTTGGTTTCGGGTTTTTAGTTTTTGGTTTTTAGTTTTTGGTGGTTAACAGCGGAATCCTGTATAATACAGTAATTGTCAGATTAAGTGAGAACTGCTTCCCGCTTGTTTGGGTAATTTGATTTTGCATTGAATGGTTCTGCATTGTTCATTTTCTATAGCCGTTAACAAGGTGAGCCCGTAGGGCTCCAATATGAATAGCCGCCGGTGCAACCGGCGGAAAAGCGATCAACAGAATCCTTATTAGCCCAACCCCGTAGGGGTTGAACAGTAAAGAGGTACAGGATTCAACCCCTACGGGGTTGCCCATTTATACTACTATAACTTTATTATCCGCCGGTTACACCGGCGGCTATTAAAATTGAAGCCCTACGGGCTTCGGCAGGAACCTTAATTGTTAACGTGGTTTGCGACAATGCGTTTATGAAATTAATACAGCCTTAATTGGTTCAATAAAAATAGCACCCTGTAGACACAGGGCGCCCTTGTTGTTTGTTTGCCATAAAAAGACGCCACGGGAGGGATCGAACCTCCGTATAAGGCTTTGCCGGCCTTTGCCTCGCCACTCGGCCACGTGACATAGATTTTATCCTTAAGGAAATAAGATGGTAAGGCGGATGGGTGTGGCAGCCACCTTTACCTGTTTTGTTTTACCATCGGGCTGTTGCACGGTTACCTGCAAAGGCAACTGCTGCCAGCTGGTAAAATGAAACTGGCCCTTTGCATCCGTAAAGCCTTCCTCCTCGCCTTTTGCCGTAAACACATGCAACCCCTCCACCGGCTTGCGGCTTTGTGCGTCCAATACCGTACCCTGCACTTCCACGGGCAGGTAGCGGCTAATATCCTGGTATGCCAAAATCATAGTAGTGTAGCAGATGGTAAGCGGTAAAACAATGCTGTTGAACATGGTGACATTTTGGAGGATTTAATAATGTTAGACCTTAAGACCATGGACTATGGACCATGGTCTTCCCTCGACGCCATGGACGGATTCGAACCGCCGTAAAAAGGTTTTGCAGACCCTTGCCTCGCCCCTCGGCCACATGGCTGTATGTTTTTTCCTGCTTTTATTTTATGAACCACGAAGACACAATGGCACAAAGGGTGCACAAAGAAATTATTCAGGAACAGCTATACTCCACGATGATCCAAGTGAATCGATTGTTGCTCCTATTGATTTTAAAAACCTACACAACCTCCCTCTTTGTGCATCTTCCTGTCTTCGTGACTTTGTGGTTCAAAAAAATATACAGCTTCTTAAAAGTTTGGAACAAAACCCCAAACCCCTAACTCCAAACCCTATTCATCCTGCACACACCGGAACCCCAAATGCTCCATGCTACTATCCTCCGTACTTTTCATCCTGCGTGATACCCGGTAGCCGGAGCAATAGCTGTCGTTGCACAAAAACGATCCACCCCTGATCACACGCTTTACGGCATAGGGCTCTTCGGGATCAAAACTTTGCTCCGGCCCTTTCGGATCGGCAACGGGCGCGGAACGGCGCAACAGCTCGTAGTAATCGTAGCGGTAATAATCGGCACACCATTCCCATACATTACCCGCGATGTCGAACAGGCCATAGCCATTGGGTGCAAAGGATTTTACCGGGGCAAGGCGGTCAAAGCCATCCTTGCCGGTATTCTGCACAGGGAACTTCCCCTGCCAGCTATTGGTTTTTGGCTTGCCATCCTCCACCCCTTCGTTGCCCCAGGGATAGAGCGCACCGGGCAACCCTCCGCGGGCCGCCCACTCCCATTCTGCTTCAGTAGGCAGGCGCTTGCCCGCCCAACGGCAATAGGCCTGCGCATCTTCAAAAGAAATGTGTACTACCGGCAGATGCTCTTTTCCTAGGATGGAAGACTGTGGCCCCTGTGGGTGCCGCCAACTGGCGCCTGCCTGCCATTGCCACCACTGGCTGTAATCGTCGAGTGAGGCTGCTTGCGGCGAACGGAACACCAGCGAAGCTGCCACCAGCATACTATCTGGCGGACGGGGTGTGCCCGGCGGCAATTCCTTGCTGATGCTGGCCCAGTCGGGTTTGCGCTCGGCCGTGGTTACATAACCTGTTGCCCGCACAAAGGCCGCAAACTGCTCATTGGTCACCTCGGTGGCATCCATGTAAAAACCTTTGACGGTAACGGTGTGCTTGGGGTATTCATCATCCAGTCCCTGATTGGCGTCGCCACCCATGCTGAAGGTGCCACCCGGAACCCACACCATGCCCTCACGCCCTTGCGGCACGCCCGCTGCAGTACTTAAAGCAGCCGTAACGGGGAAGCGTGCGGGCACCGACTTGATACAACAGGCAGGAAGGGTATCCTTTCTTTGCGCCGCTACCAAAAGCTGTATACCAGCAAACAATACCACCAAAATAAATTTTCGGTTAGCCATACCTGTTACTTAACTTCTTTTACAACTAAGTTGGCAAAACTGCCACCCGAACCATCGCCTGTCCAAAGTGCTACTCCGCCACCGGTGCGGCTATTCAATTTTTGCACCTGCAGGCTCGGGGCTTGCGCATCATTCACAAAAACCCTGATGTCCTTTTCTCCTACTTCAATACGGGCATGAAACCATTCGTTGGAATCGGGTACCGGGCGTACGGCTTTTTCATACTGCGCATTGCGCTCTTCGCGCAGGCGCTGCCACGGAAACTGCGGGTGGCTGATATACTGCACCGCATGGATACGCCTTACCGAATCTGCAGCCCGGAAGTTGAACGGCCTGAAGTACACCGCATCGTAGGTGCTGTCGTTGGCAACATGAAAGGCAATACCCAGGAAACTTTTCTGGAATACATCCTGTCCCTTCAGGTCCACTTCAATGGTGCCGTTGGAAAATGTTTTGTCCTTCAGCAACACCAGTCCCTCCCCCGCAGCTTCACCGATGCGGATACCCGCTTTAGTGTTTTCGCTAAAACTGCCTGCGGTCCGGTTTACAACCTGGGTAGCACCTTTATCATATACCTGTTTTAAATCCGTTACCTGTGCCGCCGCCCAAGCTAGCGGCAGGCAACAGGTGATTAGGACAAAGAGTTTTTTCATGTAAAGATGTTATGCGGTTTTAAGTGATGACCACGGACTACGAACGACAGACGACTAAGAAAAACAGCCTTCGCAAGTTGTCCGTCGTCAGTAGTCAGTCGTCTCTCCCGTCGTCCGTTGTCTGTCGTCCATGATCCATCGTCCATTGTCCATATTCTATCGTCCTTCTACTGGTTAGCCGCCACCACCCGGTCCGCTCCAGGAATAGCAAATCCACCCTTGGGTTTGATCTTTTCATAATCTACCACCCCGGTCTTTTCGGCCCAGCGGAAATAATCGGCCGACAATTCATTTACCACATCAGGGTAGCGGGCAGCCAGGTCGCGGGTTTCGCCCCGGTCGGTATCCAGGTCGTAGAGCTCCCATTTGTAGGCAGGATAAGTAGATACGATCTTCCATTTACCCTTACGCACGGCACGGTTGCCGGCACGCTCCCAGAAGAGGGGCTCGCCACGGGCTACTTCGGGCTCCTTACCCAACAGTACAGGCACCAGGCTTTTGCCTGCAAGAGTATGCGGCGTTACACCGTTGTATTGCTTTGGATAAGTCGCACCGGCTAGCTCGTAGAAAGTAGGCGCCAGGTCAATCAGGTGGGCCGTGCCTTTGGCAATGCCGCCACCCTGGATGGCCTTCGGATACCAGGCAATGAAAGGCGCCGAGATGCCGCCTTCGTGCATATTGTTTTTATAGTTGTTCAAAGGCGTGTTGGACAGGTAGGCCCAGCTCTGCTCCTGGTAGCCATAGGAACCAGCAGTTCCCAGCGGGCCAGAATTGCGCTGGGGCTTCCTACGGCCACTGGCAGTATAACCACCCTGCGCACCATTGTCGGAGATAAAGAGCACCAGGGTGTTCTCGTCTTTCTTCAGCGCCTTCAACTTTTCCAGCACTTTACCGATGCCCTGGTCCATTTGATCCACCATAGCGGCATATACTTCCATCTTGCGTTTCCACACCTGCTTGTCCTCGTAGGAAAGATTATCCCACTCGGGCACCAGGCTGTCGCGGGGACTGATGGTTTGCCCGGCAGGGATCAAACCCAGTGCCTGCTGGCGGGCATAGCGACGGGCACGCAACGAGTCCCAGCCGATATCGTACCTGCCTTCATATTTTTTGATCGTTTCCTCGGGCGCCTGCAAGGGCCAGTGGGGCGCATTGTAAGCCAGGTACAGGAAGAAAGGCTTATTGGTCTTGGCCTGGTCGTCGAGGAAACCGATGGCATTGGAAGTGATTTCATCGGTGAGGTATTTACCCGCTTCCAGGTTCAGCTTCTTGTTGTCTTTTACCAAAACAACAGGCGCCGCCTTCTCGGGGTATTTGCCGATATCGTAATAATTGCTGGCACCGCCGATGAAGCCATAGAACCGGTCGAAGCCGCGCTGGTTGGGCCAGTACAGGCTATCGTCGCCCACATGCCATTTGCCCGACATCAGGGTGCTGTACCCTGCGCCCTTCAGCACCTCGGCCACGGTAAGCGACTGGTTGTTGAGATAACCCTGGTAGGCAGGCAAACCCAGGTTGACATTGAAAAAGCCTACGCCTGCCTTGTGCTGGTACTGGCCTGTGAGCAGGGAAGCACGGGTGGGTGCGCAAATGGAGTTGTTGTAAAACTCGCGCAGGCGCAGGCCTTCTTTGGCCAGCCGGTCCAGGTTGGGTGTTTCGATCTCCGAACCATAAGCACCGATATCGGAATAGCCCAGGTCATCGGCCATGATGAGGATGATGTTGGGTCGGGTAGCAGCCTTTTGGGCCACAGCAGGCTGCCAGGCGGCAACGAGGAGTGAAGCGATTGCAAGTATGCGTTTCATGATGGTTGTGGTTTTATTTCCAGTCGGGATGCTGGGTGAGTTTGGGATTGAGGTTGAGTTCGCGTTGGGGGGTTGGAAAATGCAGGTGCTTGGGTGCAGCAGTGGTTTTACCGGCAGCTTTCAGGGTGGTTACATAGTAGTCGGCACCGCGGCGCACGAGGTCGAACCAGCGCTGGTATTCGTACACCAGTTCTTTGCGGCGCTCCTGGAATACGCTGTCGCGGAACTGCGCCTGGCTCAAAGCAGGTGCAATGTCCTGCAGGGGTGCGATGCCTGCCCTGCGCCGCACTTCATCAATGGCCCAATAGGCCTGCGCGGTAGGCGCACCGGATGCTTCGTTCAGCGCTTCGGCATAGATCAGGAGCACTTCGGCATAGCGGATGATGGGCAGGTTCTTGGAAGATTGTCCCTGGTTGCCAACGACAGCAGGATCATAATATTTGAAGAAGTGGGGTTCCACGTTGTAGGTCTTACCATCGGCAGGACTCACCATTTGGGTAACAAAAGTTACGCTCTTTCTGCGGTCATTGTCGGTAAAGCTTTCGTACAAGCCTCCCGGGCGATGAATGGCATCGGCATAGTCGCCATTGATACCGGGAATATTGGCCGGCGCCGAGCGGCTGGCGAGGCTATTGCCCTGGTAGTTGAAATTGCCCCGGAACTGTGCAGAGAAAATATGTTCCCTGCCGTTCTTGGTGGCGGTATTGAACACATCGGCAAAGTCGGTGAAGAGCCCATAGGTACCGGCATCGATCACTTCCTTGCTTTTGGCGGCTGCTTCGGGCCACTGCCTGCGGGTGAGGTACACCTTTGCCAGCAGGCTTTTTGCCGCTCCACTTGTTGCGCGGCCCACATCGGCACCGCCATAGGTTGCGGGCAGGGCTTCGGCAGCGGTAAGATCCTGGATGATCTGCTGGTAAACGGCATCTTCCGTTGCTTTTTCCACGTACAGGTCTTCACCCTTTGGCGAAGTGGCTTCGTGCAGCACTACCGGCACAGGACCGAACCAGCGCACCAGGTTGAAATAATGCAGGGCACGGAGAAAACGGGCTTCGTTGATGATGCGGGCACGGCCTGCACCACTGATCTTATCATCGGCAATTTGCGCCACCCGGTCCACTACGATGTTGGATGCATTGATGGCATCATAGCTTTGTTTCCACAGCTGCTCCATGCGGTCGTTCGACGCATCATGCGTAAGGCCGCTGATGGCCCGCACATGCGGGTTGCGGGCACGCGGACCGGCAACATAATCATCGGTGGCCATCTCCACGCCTATCTGGAACAGGCTGTTGTAAAGCGACTGCCCGCTTTCGTAGAGCTTGCGGTACGCGCCGTTCACGGCAGCGGTTGCCTGTTTTTCATCGTTATAAAATTGTCCTGTTGTGAGGAAGGACGCAGGGTCTTCTTCCAGCTTGGAGCAGCCGGTAATAAGGAGCAGGGCTGCAAGGGAAAATATGATCGGTTTCATGTTGGTGAGTGGTGAATGGTGAATAGTGAGTGGTTGATGGTGAATAGTGAAAGTGATTGGTGATTAAATGTTGATGTTAGATGTTTAACACTTACCAATTCACAATTCACCATTGCCCATTCACGATTAAAAAGTTATCGTCAATCCTCCGCTGATGCTTTTGGCAATGGGATAGATACCGGCATCCGTACCAGGCGATACATTGCTACCGGATGTTACCTCCGGGTCATAGCCGCTGTACCTGGTCCAGGTAGCGAGGTTTTGCCCGATGAGGTAAAAACGGAGGTTGGACAAATGCAGCCTTTGCAGTAAGGCACGGGGAACGGTATATCCTACGGAGAGTGTTTTGAGCCGTACAAAAGAGCCGTCTTCAATAAAGCGGTCCGAAAACACCGGTGCAGGATCGAGCTTGGCACGCGGGATATCGGTATTGGTATTTTCGGGTGTCCATCTGTGTAAGGCTACTGCAGAAGCGTTCTGCTGCCCTGTGAACAACTCCAGCGCCTGGCGGTTGCTGTTCAGGATTTGGTTGCCTTGTGCACCTTGCAGGAAAAGGGACACATCAAAACCTTTCCACGAAAAATCATTGCTCAGGCCATAGATGTATTTGGGTTGTGCACTGCCCACAATGGCGCGGTCATTGGCTACCGTAAAGGTGCCGTCCCCATCAATATCCTTGTACAGGCGGTCGCCGGGTTTGGGTGTGGCACTGCCGGTAAACCTGCCCTTGTCCGCCACTTCATGCGTTTGCAAAATGCCATCCGTCACATTGCCATAAAACAGGCCCAAAGGCTGTCCTACTTTAATGATATAATTACCGCTGATATACTGCTGTGCACCATTGCCGATGGCCAGCACCTTGTTGCGGTTCCACGATATGTTCAGGCCCGTGTTCCATTGGAAATCGCCGGTGAAATTGCGGGTGTTCAGGCCCAGCTCAAAGCCCCGGTTGGCAACCGAACCAAAGTTTTGCAGCGAGGAAGCCTGTCCCGAGGTCCAGGGAATTTCAACGTTCAGCAAGAGGTCTTCGGTCTTTTTATAATAGGCATCCAGGTTCAGGGTCACGCGGTTCTTCAGCAGGCCAATGTCTACACCCGCATCATACTGATAGGTTGTTTCCCAACCCAGGTTGCTGTTGGGCAGGCGGCTGGGAGTAAAGCCGGTAACGACATTGTTGCCAAAAAGGTAATTCAAGCTGGTAAGGGCTGCCAGCGACTGGTATTCGCCAATCTCCAGGTTGCCCGTGGTACCAAAAGAGGCACGCACTTTCAGGTCGTTTACCAGATAAGAAAGCTGTTCAAAGAAAGGCTCGCCGCTGATCTTCCAGGAAAGTGCAGCCGAAGGAAAATACCCCCACTTGTTGCCGCTGCCGAAACGCGAGGAACCATCGGCACGCAGGCTGGCAGTAACAAAATACTTCTGGTCAAAATTATAGTTCACCCTGCCCAGGTATGAGTGCAGCACCCAGCTGGTATTGTCCGAAAAAGGCCGCGCAGGCACCGAGCCGCTTTGCAGGCTGTTGTACAACAGGTCGTCGGTTACAAACTGCTGCGCACCGGTGCGCACCACGTCGCGCTGGTACTCCTGCTGGGTGAAACCGGCCAGCGCGTCCACGCTGTGCCGGCCCAGCTTTGTGTTATAGGTAAGGGTGTTTTCATTGAGCCAGGAAAGTGCCGTGCTATTGCCCACAGCAGCAATGCCGCTTGAGCCCTGTCCTTCATAAATAGTTGAGGGGATATAACTGTTCTCGCGGGTACTGGCTACATCGGTTCCCAACAGCACTTTCAGCTCCAGGCCTTTTAAAATGGTATACTCGCCTGAAGCCGTACCAAACAAACGAAGCGTACTGGTTTTGTTGGTTTGCGAACGCAGTGCGGCAATGGGGTTGGCAAAAATATTTTCAAAAGGATTGCGCAAAGTGTAGGAACCATCTGGCTCGTAGATGGTAGCCGTAGGCGGCATCGTCAGCAGGCCGCTCACAATGCCGGAAGGAGCCACATCGCCATCAGTTTTGCTGACGGTAAGGCTGGTGCTGATCTTTAAACGGTTGGTTGCGGCCACGTCCAGGTTGGCACGGGTGCTCAATCTTTTAAAGCCCGTGTTTTCAATGATGCCCTCCTGGTTGAAATAGTTACCCGAAACAGCATAGCGTGTTTTAGCGCTACCACCACTGATGGATAGCTGGTGGTTCTGCACAGGTGCGCTGCGGTAAGCGGCATCCTGCCAGTCGGTGCCCTTGCCCAAGGCATCAATTTGTTCCTGCGACAGGTACTGGTTACGGCCTTTGGATGGATCCACATCATACAACACATCGTTGCGCAGGGCAGCAAAACCTTTTGCATCCAGCAGGTCGATCTTTTTGCGCAGGCTTTGCACGCCATAGCTTACATCGTAGGAAACCTGGCTGCGGTCGGCACGGCCTCTTTTGGTAGTAATGATCACCACGCCATTGGCGCCACGCGAACCATAGATGGCTGTTGCCGATGCGTCTTTCAATATGTTGATGCTTTCAATATCGGCAGGATTGATAGATGCTAATGGGTTGACGGCTGCACCGCTGATGGCACCGGATGTTGCAGCACTGTTGTACACCGGGAAACCATCGATCACATACAGGGGCTCGTTGCCACCCTGGATGCTGCTGCCCCCGCGGATGCGGATGCTCACCCCACCTCCTGGCTGTCCCGAAGTTTGGGTTACCTGCATACCGGGTGCGGCACCTTTGAGCAGCTGGTCGGCGGAGCTGGCGGGTTGCTGTAATACTTTGTTGGAAATGGTAGCTACCGAACCGGTAACATCGCTGCGGCGCTGTTTACCATAACCGACCACCACAACATCATTCAATTGGCTGGCTGTAGGTTTGAGTGCAATTTCAACGCTGCTGCCTTCCCGCAAAGTCACTTCGTTGGTTTGATAACCAACATAACTAACTACGAAGGTTACTGGCAGGCGCTGCCCCGTTAGGAAGCCAAAGCTGCCATTGTCGCTGCTCACCACTTCGTGCGTGGTGCCCTTGATGTGCACGGTGGCACCGCCCAGGGGCTGGCGGGTAGTTTCGTCGATGATGCGGCCGGAAAGGGTTATGTTTTCCTGCGCTTGCAGCAGGCTGGAAAGAAGGGTAAAAAGGAAGAGCAAAAGATAGCCGCTTCGCCCTCGGGCAAAGACATGCAAAGCTGTTGGTTTCATGGTGATTTGCGTTGGTTGGGAAAGCGGGTTGGACCGTGGTCCATGGACTATGGGCCATGGTCTGATCCGCCTACTGATATTTATAACTGTTTCGGAACAGTAGCCAGCGGCACACAAGGAGCCAATCGCCGACTCATTGCATGAGCACGCCAGGCCACTGTTCGGAAAACAGGCATTAAAGACTGTCTACATGCGGTGATGCATGCATACAGGAAGGATCAATTTTAATTGCGATATAGCTGTTAACAACAGCACATTCGTGCGGGAGGAGTTGCACAATTGCACATCGCCACCGAAGACATTGATATGGTTCTACCAAAGTTCATATGCTAAACTTTAAGGGTTGTTTGTACCGCTGCTGCTGGCGATTAACAGAAGCGATGCATTAGTCTACTAAATCTGTAGACAAATATAAGGTGAATATGATTGCTTCCAAAAAAATTGATATTTCTTTTCAAGTTTTTTTCGACCCTGCTGGCATCAGGATTAATAAAAGGACACCAGCTTTCCAACTAGCAGAACAAGGGTAAGCATTGGGCAAAAAAAATGCAGCAAGCCAAAGCCTGCTGCATCTACAATTGGGATCCGGGGGGAACCGGATTATGCATTATGTGAGAACTTGCTGCGGGCAGTTTCAGCCAGGCCATCCCAGCCTTCTTTTACCCGGTCAAGGCCATCTGTAGCCTTGGCTTTTGCTTTTGCAAGGGCGTCCTGTACTTGTTCATTGTCTTTCAGCAGGTATACTACACCCGCGATGGCGGCACCTACTATTACTACCGTACCGATGGTTTTCAGCAGGTCTTTGTTGTCTTGTGTCATAATGTGGTTTTAGCAGTGTTATACAATAGCTGTGCCGTAAAAAAACAGGCGGCCAAACAAAGCTGGTGCAGGCAATTAAAAACTTGCTTAATCCTCCTTGCTTTCCAGCACCGTACCATTAGCGTCAAACAGGGCTTCTATCTCCTGGCCATTGGCTTTAAACTCAACGGCATACAAGGTAGCACCGTCCTTTTCTCTTTTTGCCCATTCTGCATCTGTTACATTGTTGTACTTGCCATTGAAGGAGGTCATTACGGCTGCTGGTACTTCCGAGGCTTCCAGATTATTGCCATCGCCGCAGGCGGTGAACAAGGTGGCTGCCAGCAAAAGGGCAGCAAGGTGTCGGAGTGGTTTCATGATTTTTACTTTCCGGCAGGGCAACAAAACCCATACCATGCACAACCGGCAATATCGGTTGTACTTGGCCGCAAGTAGTACCAACCACTGCAACGGCTCATTAGTTTTCAGCCTTTAATAGCAGGTGCGCAAACCAGCACTTAGGTGCACCCAACCAATAGGTATCACCCTTATTACACCCCTACTTACCTACATAAGCCATCATCTGCGCAGGGTAGCGGGCACCCTGGATGGCCACCTGCCGGGCAGCATCTTCAATACGCTGCAGGTCGGTAGCTGAAAGAGTAAGGGCTGCGGCTGCCATATTTTCTTCGAGGCGGTGCAGCTTGGTGGTACCGGGAATGGGAACGATCCAGGGCTTTTGGGACAGCAGCCAGGCCAGGGCAATCTGCGCAGGCGTTGCATTCATTTCGGCAGCAATGCCTTTTAACAGGTCTACCAACGCCACATTGGCCTTCCGGTTTTCTTCCTGGAAACGGGGCACCTTGTTGCGGAAATCATCAGCATCAAATTTTGTATCGGCATCGATGGAGCCGGTAAGAAAACCTTTGCCCAGGGGGCTGAACGGCACAAAGCCAATACCCAGTTCTTCAAGCGTGGGCAACAGTTCCGACTCCGGTTCACGCCACCAAAGCGAGTACTCACTTTGCAGGGCAGCAACGGGTAATACGGCATGTGCCTTCCGGATGGAGTTAACGCCCGCTTCCGACAGGCCCCAATGTTTTACCTTTCCTTCCTTCACCAGGTCGGCAACCGTGCCGGCCACTTCTTCGATGGGCACTTCCGGGTCAACGCGGTGCTGGTACAACAGGTCGATCACATCGGTATTCAGGCGCTTTAAAGAAGCTTCGGTAACAGCCCGGATGTTTTCGGGGCGGCTGTCGAGCCCCTCAGTCGGCCTACCATTTTTGAACCCAAATTTTGTGGCAATGATTACCTGGTCGCGGAAAGGAGCCAGGGCTTCGCCTACTACTTCTTCGTTGGTACCAGGGCCATAAGCTTCGGCCGTGTCAAAAAAGGTGACACCCAATTCAAAGGCATGCCTGATCAGTTTGATGGCTTCGGATTTATCGGTTGCAGGACCATAGCCGTAACTAAGTCCCATACAGCCCAGGCCAAGGGCGGATACTTCAAGGCCGCTTTTTCCTAAGAAACGTTTTTGCATTGTTCGTATTTAAAAAGTTGATTAAAGGTCTGTCGAACACCTGCTACTTTCTTACACAAACTAAACCAAGGTTTACGATTTTCAAACACTGCGAAACCGTAGCGGGCTGAGTTCCGTATTTTTCTTGAAGAAGTTGTTGAAATGGGTCGCTTCTTTAAAACCCAATGCATAGGCGATTTCGGAAACGCTCCAGGAGCTATGCTTGAGCAGTACCTTGGCTTCCTGCAAAATGCGTTCGCCAATAATTTGCGAGGTGGTCTTTTGCGTAGTTTCCTTGATGGCCCGGTTGAGGTGGTTGACATGCACGTTCAGCTTGTCGGCAAAGTCGGAGGCTGCCCGCATGCCGATGCACTGTGCCGGATCGTCGATGGGAAACTGCCGTTCCAGCAATTCGAGAAAAAGCACAGAAATGCGCTGTGCAGCATTGACGGGCTGCGCACGCAAACGGGCACATGGCTGCAGCCGGGTGGCGAGGTGCAAGAGTTCGTACACCAGGGTGCGCAACACGTCGTATTTGTGCACATAATCGGAGCCGATCTCCTCGAACATCCGGGTGAAAATTCCTTGTACCCGCTCCACCTGTTCGTCCGTCAGTTCCAGCACCGGCGTGCCGCCCGGCTGAAACACCGCGTACTGCTCCAGGTTGCCGAACTGGCGGAAAAAGTTGCGGTCGAAAATGCAGAAAACACCACTATGAATTTCGTCGCGCTCCCAGCTGTAAGGTATTTGTGGGTTGGAAAAAGACAGGGCCTGCTTTTGCACTTCGATGGCTTTATCGGCATAATGCACTTTGCCATGGCCCAATACCAGCATCACTTTATAATAGTCCCGCTTACGGTACGGAACAGGGCGAGCATGCTGGCCGAGGTAGGGCTCCAACCGAAACACGTTGAAGTGGCCGATCTCGTTGCGGAGGTTATCGGGCAGCCAGCCGTATTTATTCTTGTAATAATCTTCCAGTGTTTCTACCTTAGCCATACCCAAATTTACAAAAATCAAACAGAGATATAGCGCTTGCTGTTAGCCATTAGCTGTTAGCTTTGGGCATGTATAGTTAAACCAGGTTCCTATTTCCGACCTTTTACCACCATCGCCGCCAGATGAAAGAGATCAAAGCCATTATCGACACCTACAATCAATTGGATTTTACCACAACCAAGGCTGCCCTGGCAACCGTTTCCCGCGTGGAAGGCTCTTCCTATCGCCGTGCGGGTGCCCGCATGCTGGTACTGGATAACGGCAATTACGTGGGCGGCATCAGCGGCGGCTGCCTTGAAGGCGATGCCCTCCGCCGGGCACAAAAAGCCATTGCTCTGGGCAAACCATCGGTGATCACCTACGACACCACACAAGAGGACAACCACCAGATTGGCGTGGGCCTGGGCTGCAACGGCATCATCGATGTGTTGTTCACCCCGCTCAACCCGGCCGACCCGCAAAACCCGGTACGGCAACTGGAAGAAATTGTAAACACCCGAGAATTACGGTTAGCCATTACCGTTACAGGTGGCAATGATGGTTTGCTGGGAAAGATGTTCTTGTTCCCGGGTGAAGCCGGCCTTGCACAGACCATCCCTTTACCAACAGTAAACACGGCACTACTGAATGATATCAAATTGGCACTGCAGGAAGGCCAGTCGCAAACCTGTACTTACACAGTCGGGGCCGAAACCATCCAGGTTTTTATCGAGGTGATCCGGCCCGCTACCCAACTGGTGATCTTCGGTGGCAATTACGATATCTATCCCATGGTGCGCATTGCTGCCGAATTGGGCTGGCATACCACCGTGGTGATGAATGCCGCCAAGGCCGACAAATCCTTATTTACAATCGCCAACAAAGTGCTCCACAATAGAGGCGACGAACAACCCGCCATTGATGCCCACACCGCGGTCATACTGATGGCGCACGACTACGCCACCGACTTCCGCAACTTCGAAGCAGCGCTGCAAACCGAGGCCGCTTACATTGGCTTGCTGGGTCCGCGGAAACGCACGCAAAAAATGCTGGATGCCCTAGCCGAAGCAGGGAGGAGCGTATCGGAGCAAGACTGGCAACGGGTGTTCACCCCTGCCGGCCTCGACATTGGTGCCGTCACGCCTGAAGAAATTGCTTTGTCGATTGCTGCGGAAATCAGGATGCATTTTGCGGGGAGAAAAGGAACGTCGTTACGGGAAAGGCAGGGAACGATTCATGGGAGGTGAAGGGGGCAATTGTGAATGGGGAAAAGTCAAACGTGAATCGTGAATAAACAAGGTTTGTACCTTTTAAAATAATACTACGTGGCAACTAATGAAACAATAGCATTTGAGAACATTTGTCCTTTAGACTTGCCCTTGCAGATGCTTATATAATTCCACTTGTACCATGCACCTGGTGCGCCGTCATTGCGAAGGGCCAGCAGTGATTAGTGATATATAGGGTTTAGCGGCGCTGAAGCAATCTCCAGCTGCTGTAAGACACCAATAGGTGCACGCTTTAGAACCTGTAGGTGGTGGAGATTGCTTCAGCGCTGCAAGGAGTTGCGTAATTGAAGCCACTACCAGCGCTTCGCAATGACGGTGCGTCTGTCCGCTGCTTTATTGCTCATGCATTAAGCAGTTATGTGATAAGCCGGGTGACGGCATGACAGACCCAAACAGGCAGCAGTTTTCCTTCTTATCTTAAATGCTTTTTT
>NZ_MTFE01000010.1:1816316-1862704 GCF_001953305.1 Cnuella takakiae | reverse complement strand
CCAATACCCAATACCCAATACCCAATACCCAATACCCAATACCCAATACCCAATACCCAATCACCTCACCCCATAACTCAGCGCAGTATAATAAAATCCGCCTACCTGTGGGCCACCAAGGAAGGAAGCCTGGTAATGATTGGTAAGATTGGTAGCGCCCACTTTGATCCGGAATGGTTGTTTGGCAAAAGCATAAGTCACCTGCGCATCGAGTGCGGCAATAGCGGGCACCTGCCCATTTACCAGGAAAGATTGCCAGTAATAGCTGTCCTGCCAGCGGAACAGGATGCCCCCACCCCATCGACCCCATAACTGGTCATTCGACAATCCCAGGTTCACCATCCATTTCGGGGTATTGAAGCCGTCTTCCAGGCCATCGCTGTTTTCCTGTTGCTGCAAACGGGCATAGGAAAGATTACCGTCGGCAATAAAGCCTTTACCCAGGTCCATTCGGGCTTTGAGCGCAGCGCCGTAATTGTGCACTACGGTTTTGGAGTTGGTCCACAAACGGTAGCGGGCCTGCTGCCTTCGGTCGTACAGGGCATAAGGAATAGAATCGGCTACAGTGGTCAGCGGCACATGGGCTTCCACCTGCGCAATGAAGTTGCGGTAGCGGTTATAGTACAGGTCCACATCCACAAAGAGGCGGCCTTTCAACAGCCTTCCGCGGTAACCGCCTTCTATTGAACTTACTGCTTCAGGCTCCAGGTAGGTGTAACTGTTTTGCCGCAGCAGGCTTTTATTCTTCTCAATAGCGGCACTGCGCGACAAGCCGCCTGTATTTACGTCCCTGTTCACTGCCGTGGCAAATGCATCGATGGAAGAACGCAGCCAGGAGGCTTCAAACACGCCTTGCGACATCACCCGGAGGCCACCTACCCGGCGTACCCCGCCGCTGTTGATATTGGAAAACCCTTCGAAGATGCTGGGGTAACGATAGCCATTTTGTACCGCAAGGCGCAGGCTATGCTTTGTGTTAGGACTATATACTGCGGTAGCCCGCACGGCCAGCCGCGGTGTGAAATAGTCGTTCTTATCGAGCCGCATCACCAGCCCTGTACGGAGCTTTTGCGCCAACATATTCCGGCTGGCAGAAAGGAACGCACCCCAACGGCCATAAACCAGGTTCCTGCCGGCTTTTGTCACATCGGGGTTGATGAAGTAATTGCCATCGGGTACAATCACGTAACTGCGCATATCCATACCTGTAAGCAACTCCACACCTGTTCTTTTCTTCCAGTGCTGCAGCCATTGCTGAGTCAGGTCCACCTGCACTTCGGCATGGGCGAGGGCGGCCTTAACCCGCAGTGCCGCACCGCTGTCCCAGTTGTTGATATCCTGCAGGCGGTGCAGGCTATTGGCAAACGCTTCAGTGCCGGGCTGCAGACGGCCTGCATCGGCAAACCCACGTGCAGCCCCGTGTGCTGCGGCAGGCGACAAACCCTGTCCCACGGCATTATTAAACCCCGATGCGTAGGCCGCAAACCACTGGTCGTCCGTTTTGCTTACCCGGTCCAGGTTCTCGGCCATGGAACGCAGGTTGTAAGAGCGGCCGGTATTTTCCAGGTTTACATAGGCCTTTGCCCGGATGAACGAACCGGCATAATCCAGGGCATGCTGCTGGAGTACATATCCCTGCAACCGGAACCGGTTGGATCGCTGGTAAATGGTATTGAAGTCGGCGCGGCGGTAGGTATAGGAAAGTGTGGCATTGCCGGTGGGCTTGTAATAAATACTGGCATCGGCCTTTACATTTTGCAGCCGGTAATCGGCCACTTCCTTTTCATAGTATCCCGAACGGGCAACCACGTAATTTTTGCCCTGCAATGCCAGGGTACGCCTGTTGCTCGACTCGTTGCCATAGCCATTCACCGGGTCGAGGGCGGGGTTGCCGGCACCCAGCAAACCCGTACTGGCGTTGGCCAAAGGGCTCAGGTCGGTGCGGTCGTCCGCCACCCAGTCGTACCCGGTGGTGTAACTTCCGTTGAGTTTAAACGCCAGTTTTGACGACCATACATGTGCCCAGCGAAGGGCAGTTTCAGCAAAAAGCTTTGCAGGAGCAACAGCACTATGTACATGGTTGATCCCTGCCTTTTGCTGCACACTCAGGCCCGGCTGCTCAAAGGGCTTTTTGGTAAACAGGTTCACCATGCCATTGGTGGTGTTCATACCGTACAGGGCCGAAGCACCGCCAGGCACCAGCTCCACACTGCGGATGTCCAAATCAGACGGACCCAGCGCATTACCTACGGGTGCACCGATATGCGGCGACTGTACATCGGCACCGTCCACCAGCTGCGCAAACCGTACATTAGTGGTGTTGGCAAAACCACGGGTGTTGATGACGCGAAAGCCAAGGCTGGGTGTGATCATCTGCACGCCTTTGAGGCTTTGCAGGGCATCGTAAAAAGAAGGTGCAGCGGAACGGGCAAAATCTTTTGCGGTAACTTTTTCAATACCTACAGGCGATTGCATCAGCTGCTGCGGGGTACGCATAGCGGTCACCACCACATCTTCCAGTGTTTTAGACAGGCTATCGGCGGGTGCCACCTTTGTGGTATCCTGACCAAAGGCCTGTACAGCACACAGCAGCAGGCTACACACCAAGGCCCGGATCCTGTTTTGATATGCGGTGTTCAACTGCATGATTGGATGAAACAAAAACGGCGGCACTTAGCCACCGATGGTGATCATACTGCGGTTTAGCAGGGCTTCGGCTTGGAGGTTCTGGAAGTCAGCCGGCAGCTGTCCGCCCAGTTGTTTTGCTTTGGAAAGAATACTTTGATGAATAAGCGGTAACACGTCTTCGCCGTTCCGCAAGGGCGTGAGCAGGTCGGTTTCGGACTGGGAGAAGAGGCAGTTCTTCAGCTTGCCATCCGCGGTAAGCCGCATGCGGTTGCAATCGCCGCAGAAGTGAGCGGTCATGGTACTGATCACCGCGAAGGTGCCGGCATGACCGGGCACGATGAATTTTTTGGCCGTATCGTGGACATCGCCTTTGAGCGGCAGGAAGTCGTAACGCTGTGCAATGGTATCGAGGATCTGTTGCAGGGTCACCACCTTGTTGCTGGTCCAGCGGTTGCCACTGAAGGGCATGAACTCGATAAAGCGTACATGTACCGGCGTATCCTTTGTCCAGGCAATAAAGTCCAGGATCTCGGTATCGTTCAGTCCCTGCATCACCACCACGTTCACTTTTACATGAAAGCCCTTATCCAGCAGGAGCCGGATATTGTTTTTCACCAGGCTAAACTGGTCGCGGCGGGTAACCAAAAGGAACTTGTCGGATTGTAATGTATCCAAACTGATATTGAGCGAACGGATGCCCGCATCTCGGAAAACATCCATAAAGGAATGTACGCGGGTGCCGTTGGTCGTGAGGGTCAGTTCTACAGGTAGCCGGGAAAGGGACAGGATGATATCGGCAGCGTCTTTGCGCACCAGGGGCTCGCCGCCAGTAAGCCGGATCTTTTTTACGCCCTGCGCCACAAAGGTACGGGCCAGCGCATCGATCTCCGCCTTTTGCATCAGCCGCGAAGCCGGTGTAAAATCGTATTCCTCCTCGGGCATACAGTAAAAGCAGCGCAGGTTGCAATTGTCCGTGAGGGAAATGCGCAGGTAATTGTGTATGCGGTTATGGGAGTCAAGGATCATGCGGTTCGGTTGCCGGAAAGCATTTGTTGGTAATCGTTTTCGGTATCTATGTCCAGCTTTCCTTCGGGGAAAGGAAGGGCCTCCACCTCGTTGGCATATTGTTTCAAAATGCTCCTTGCCCCTACATCACCGGTTAGCTGCAACAATTGGGGGAAAAGGGATTTGCGAAACAGGGTGGGTGGACCAAAGGTACCGGCATATGTGCAGGTAACAATGGGTTTACCGGTATCCTGGTGGGCCTTAACCAGACTTTGTAGTATTTGGGGTGAAACAAAGGGCTGGTCGCATACCATCAGGATCAGGGCTTCTACGCTGGGGGCTACCTGTTGCAGGTGCCGCACCCCGCAACGGATGGAAGCGGCCATGCCTTCCTGCCATTCCGGGTTGAAGACGGTATGCACCCCTTCACCGGACAGGTCCGCTCCTACTTCATCGGCTTTTGCGCCCAGCACCACCACTACCGGCCCGGTACCGGCTTCCAGCGCTACCTGCAGGCTGTGCTGCAATAGCGATTGTCCCTCGTAGGCCAGCAACTGCTTGGGCCTGCCCAGGCGGGAAGAACTCCCCGCAGCCAGCAGCATCACTCCGATGTTTTGGGACGTATTCATTTGTATGGAAATAATTTGAACCACAGAGACAGGGAGCACACGGAGTTACACAAAGAATAATGCTATTGTGTTCCTTCGTGTCGTAACTGCCTCCGTGGTTCCCATTTACACGGTTGCCAGATTGATTGGTAGTTTACGGATTCGTTTTCCCGTCAAATCAAAGATCGCATTAGCCAGTGCCGGCGCCAATGGCGGCAAACCGGGCTCGCCCACCCCACCTGCATTGGCATCATTGTCCATGATATGCACTTCAATAGGCGGGGTTTCGCTGATGCGGGTAACCGGGTAGTTATGAAAATTGGTCAATTCGGCCTTGCCATCTTTAAAGGTCATGGCGTGCTGCGTGGCGGCACCCAGGGCCATTACAATGGCGCCTTCCACCTGTGCCCGGATGGTATCGGGGTTCACGTACCAGCCGCAGTCGATCACGGCCCAAACCTTGTCCACCTTCAGTTTGCCACCGGCGGGTTTCGATACTTTCACCACCTGTCCCACCGTGCTGCCAAAGCTTTCAACGATGGCCACACCATAACCGCCTTTCTTCTTCCGGGTGTTCCAACCCGATACTTCCACCAGCTTATCAATCAGTTTGTGCATCCGCTCATCATCCAAGTATTGCCTGCGGAAAGCCATGGGGTCCTTACCGGCGGCCAGCGCCAGTTCGTCCATAAAGCTTTCATAGGCAAAACCATTGGTGGAAGCATATACCGACCGCCACCACAAGGGAGGAATCGGTGTTTCAAACGGGATATCGGTAAAGGAAATATTTTGGATGGTCTTGAAATAAGGATCGGCAAATCCCTCAGTGGTACCCCAGTTGGCGCTTTTCTTATCTGGGCGCATCCAGTTGGATAGGTCCTGCCCCGCCATCTTAATGCGTACCGCATCGATGGCGCCGTTGGTAAGGGCCGCCTCGCAGCGGTACGACACACCGGGCCGGAAAGGTCCCTGCGTCATATCATCCTCGCGGCTCCACACTACCTGCACCGGGGCGCCAATTTCTTTTGAAATCAGTACCGCTTCATGCGGGTAGTCGGTAAAGGCCTTGCGGCCAAAGCCACCACCCAGGAAGGTCATGTTCACGATTACCTTTTCGCGGGGCACGTTCATCTGCTTGCTGATATGGTCCTGAACCCAGTCGGGGGCCTGTATGGGACCCCAGATTTCGATCTTGTCACCATGGTAGTGGGCCACGCAGTTGAGCGGCTCCATGGCGGCATGTGCCTGGTAGGGGGTTTGGTAAATGAGGTCGAGCTTTTTTGTGGCCTTTGCCAGCACGGCATCAGGGTCGCCCTGCTTTTTGGCGGAAATACCCTGCTTTGTTTTCAGGGCTTCCTCCTGGCGCTTAAGGATGTCGGCAGAGTTTACGTGTTCAAAACCGCTATCGTCCCAAACCACCTTCAAGGCCTTGCGGCCCTTCATGGCACTCCATAGGTTGTCGGCCACTACGGCCAGCCCTTCGCGGTACTTATCGTGTACGCTCATTTTTACTTTCACCACTTTTTTCACACCCGGTACCTGCAGCACTTCGGCCTCGTTGAAGCTCTTCACCACGCCATGCCAGCGCGGACTGCGTTCCACTTGTGCGTACAGCATGCCGGGCACTTCGAAGTCGAGCCCGAACACGGCGGTGCCGTTGGTCTTCATTTTGAGGTCCTGGCGTGGCAGGGGTTTGCGCACCAGTTTGTATTCGGAAACAGGCTTGAGTTTAACTTCTTTGGGAGCCTCCAGCTTGGAAGCGGCTTCAGCCAGCTCGCCGTAGTGGTATTTGTTGCCGGTAGGCTTATGAATCACCTTTCCGCCTTCAGCGTAGCACTCGGAGGCAGGTACGCTCCACTTAGCTGCGGCAGCGGCGATCAGCATTTCGCGGGCCGTGGCACCCAGCTTCAGCAGGTTCTTGTACGAGCCACTTACGGTGGAACTGCCACCCGTAACCTGGTTGCCATATTTTTTGTCGCCTTTGGCAAATTGGATGTTCACCTCGTCGAGGTTTACTTCCAGTTCCTCGGCAATGATCTGCGCCAGCGACTGGTACACACCCTGGCCCATCTCGGCACGGTGGCACATCAGCGTTACCTTTCCCGAAGGGTCGATAAAGATCCAGGAGTTGAGCTCAACACCCAGGGCTGCCGCATCGGTACCATTGATGATGGTGGCTGCTTTTGCGGCGGCGGGAAAATAAAAGCCCAAAGCCAGTCCGGCACCGGCCAGGCTGGAAAGGCGGAGGAATTTTCTTCTTGAAACGGAGGATTCCATATGGAATAATGTCGTTGGTGAGGAAAGGGGGTGGAGGGAAAGCTGCAAGCAGTGAGCTTCAAGCTGCAAGTAGTTGGCTGCCGGCTTGTGGCTTGCAGCTAACAGCTTGTAGCTTAAAACCTACTTCGCTGCCGACGCCGTCAGTTGCGCGGCTTTCTTGATGGCACTGCGGATGCGGGGATAGGTACCGCACCGGCAGATATTGCCCGCCATGGCAGCATCGATATCGGCATCGGAAGGATTAGGATTGTTTTTGAGCAGGGCCACCGCCGACATGATCTGCCCGCTCTGGCAATAGCCGCACTGGGCTACCTGCTCTTCGATCCAGGCACGCTGCACCGCGTGGGTGGTATCTTCCGATATGCCTTCGATGGTGGTGATGCTGCTGCCCGCCACCGCACTCATGGGAAGCGAACAGGAACGCGTAGGCTGCCCGTTGAAGTGCACGGTGCAGGCACCGCACATAGCCATGCCACAGCCGTACTTGGTGCCCTTAAGGCCTACCGTGTTGCGGATTGCCCAAAGCAAGGGCATCTCGGGATCCACATCTATGGATTGCGCCTTGCCGTTAAGGGTGAACTGGATAACTGCCATAATGCTTTGATTTATGCAAGCAATAAGATGTTTGAATACAATACCGGTCGCGGTCACAATTCCTGTTAGCACAAAACGCTTTTCAAAATACGAAAGGCGAAGTCCGAAGCCTACTGGTATCCTGCATTTTTTACCAGCGGGAAATTAACCTGTTTTCCCGGGTTGCGGGTTATGGATTTCAAATCAAGATGTATAGAAATCAAACAATACCAATACTGCTTCCAATCCTAATACAATTCAAAAGAAAAACAACAAGTTTCAAACAGGCAAAAAATACATTGACTATAAAAAAACAAACCCGGATGCAGCTGAAGCATCCGGGTCATGGTATATTTTTTAGGCTTGAAAAGAAATTCCACTTACCCGATGGTTGGCGCTTCTTCCAAAGGGAAACTTGCGCGGATAACGGTTCCTGCGCCGGGCCTGCTCTGCACTTTAAAACGGCCATGCTGGCTGTCGGCACGGGTTTTCATATTGGCAATACCAATACCCGCCTTGCGGGTACTCACATCAAAGCCAAGCCCGTTATCGCGGATCATCAGCAAGAGGTGCTGGTCTTTATGTTCAATAGTGATCCATGCATCGGAGGCCGCTGCGTATTTAAGAATATTATTTACCGACTCCTGTACAATACGGTAAAGGGTAAGGTGGAGTTCTTCGGAAATAACAGGCGCCGGCTCCAGGCTAACGCTGATATGAAAAACTGTTTTCTGTGCCAGGTTAACAGAGCGCACCAGCTCCGTAATGGATTCCTGCAGGGAGATATTACCCAAGGTAGGTACTGAAAGTCTTTTAGAAATTGTCCGGATCTCATTGATGCAGTCCTGTGTAAACTGCGCCGATTTTACCAGCACCTGCTTATCGGTGATATAACCACTGACAAACATTTCGGTGTACAGCTTCACGGTAGTGAGCACCTGGTTTACGTTGTCGTGCAGTTCAAGCCCCAACAGGGTACGCTCCTGCTCCTGCGCCCTGATTACCGCTGCGGTGATGGCACGCTGGCGGTGCCCCCGTTCCCGGCTCAGGCGATCGTGAAGTTTTTTCCGATCATCGATATTGCGGGCATTTACCAGTACGCCCCTGATGCTGTTGTTGTGCAGGTGATTGCTGCCTTTCGACTCCAGCCACACCCACTTACCCGATTTATGGCGGAAACGGTGTTGCACGGCGCTGGCATCGGTATGCTCCAGCATCGCTTTCAGCTCCGTGGAAACTTTTACCTGGTCTTCTTCATGTATATAGTCGAATACCGGCCTACCCAGCAGCTCGGATGGTTCGTAACCCATGAGGCTGCCCACGTTTTCGCTGAGATACGTAAAACAGGACTGTTCGTCGAGGATCACAATCAAATCGGAACCATTGCGCACAAGGGCTTTAAACAGGCGCTCACTAGATTCAAGGGCATCTTCCCGGAGCTTTTTCTCGGTAACGTCCCTCGAGTTGATCACAATGCCTTCAATCAGCGGATTGCTGAGGTGGTTGGATGCCGTAGTTTCTACCCAGCGCCATTCACCCTTGTTGTTGCGTATCCTGAAGGGGCCAACGGTAAGCACCTTGTTGACCGTGATCTGCCGGAGTGCCTGTCCTGCCATTTCCAGGTCATCGGGATGCACCAGGTACAGAACACTCTGGCCCACCAACTCTTCGGGATGGTAACCCAGGTGCACCAAAACGTTATCGCCCACAAACCGGTAGGTGCCGTCGTTTGCAATAATGCCAAACATGTCGTTGCCATTTTGCATGAGGTAGCGAAAACGCTCTTCGCGGTTAAAGAGGGTCGCCTCCGCGGTCTTGCGTTCGGTGATGTCCTGTATGGTACCCAGCACCCTGACGGCCTTGCCCTCGCTATTGCACCATACTTCGCGCTGCCGGTGTATATAGCGCACGGCACCATCGGGCCTGATGATGCGGTACTCGATAGAGGCCTGCTCGCCGGGCTGTACCTGCAGGGCACTTTGCTGCACACGCTGGCGGTCGGCGGGGTGTACCAGCATCCAGAACTGCGCCAGCGAAAAAGCTTCCTGCGCCTTTCTCTCAATACCAAAAATGGAATAAAAGCTATCTGAAACATGGGTATAGCGCCCCGTCTCCAGGTCAAACTCGTAAGAAGCCATCAAGGCCAGTTCCTGCGCCTTCTGCAAGCGGTGCTCCAGTTCGCTGTATTCCGAGTTGTCGCGGGCAACGCAATAAAACAGGTTATCGTTGGGCTCCCAGCGGCCAGACCAAAGCAGCGACAGGGGGCTGCCGTCCTTGCGGTAGTAGCGGTTGTCGAACTTTTTGGCAACACCGCTTTTTGACTGCCGGTTTACAAAACGAAGGGTTTTGTCAATATCATCGGTATGTACAAAATCCAGGAAGCTTTTGCCAATCATCTCCTCCGGATCATAACCCAGGAGTGCTTTACAGGAAGGGCTGACAAAAACAATAAAACCTGAGGGCTGGAATACAAAGATGACGTCGGGAATGGATTGAAGCAGGGAGTGGGTTTCCAAACTAGGGGATAATGAGGGTTCGGGGCAGGTTTGCAACATGCTACTTGCAGCTTTTCATTTGGTACTTGATAAGCAAAACTACTTACAAATGAGCAGAAAAAGCGTTAAGGGACTATACTAATGTGTAGTTATTACCCAAAACCGTTAGGATGACGTTTATTCCGCCTTGATAAACAAGGCAGTTCATGAATATTTAATTTACAAATGCACCTCCTGGAGATAAGTGCAACTTCCTTTTTGCATAAAATACTTTGGGTACCTGTATACATTAAAACACCGGCCGAAAGTGAATGCTTTCGCCGGTGATACCGTTTATTCTGATGGAACCAACAAGAATTAAAAGCAGATTTTTGGCGCTGGCGCAGCGATCAGATTTACCAGAAGGGCCCATCCGTTTTATCCAATGCCTTAAGCCAAATCCCTGCCCACAACGGTCCAGTCGTAATGGCCAAAGCCCTTTTCGATCCAGGCGTCCATTACGGGTGCAATTTGTGGCAACAGGGTTAAAGGCACACCTGCCTGTTGCGCGGCTTCCAGGAAGAGACCGGTGTCTTTGCGTGCCATGGCCAGCTCCCAGGAAGGCTGGTCCTGGTCTTCGCCACTGAGTCTTTTCAGCCGGGCGTCGGTTTGTGCTGCAGGGTTCCAGTTCTGGAAAAGGCCCGCCATATCTGATGCCGACATGCCAAGCGATTTGGCCACCGCCACCGACTCGCGAAGGCTGAAGGCAAAACATACCAGGAAGGCATTGCCGGCCAGTTTGAGTGCCGCAGCTTTGCCCACCTCAGGGCCCAGTTCCAGCAGTTTCCCGGTCATTACCGATAGTTCGGGTTTGAGCCCGTCCATTACGGCCTCATCGCCCGATACCAGCATAAACCCCGATGCTTCCAGTGCATTTGCCGGCCCCATAAATACAGGTGCGTGCTGGTAGGTAAACCCCTGCTCTTTCCAGTAGGCGGTGCGGCGGATGGCGCCTTCCTTTGAAGTAGTGGTATGATCGATAATGATGGCGCCGGGTGCGAAACCGGTGCGTGCAGCTTCCAGCACCTCGTCTACCGATGCGTCGTCTTTGAGGGTTATATGAATGCGACCGGCACCGCTAACGGCATCCGTTACTTCGCTGCAAACTTTTGCACCA
This sequence comes from Cnuella takakiae, assembly GCF_001953305.1. Classification (GTDB taxonomy): domain Bacteria; phylum Bacteroidota; class Bacteroidia; order Chitinophagales; family Chitinophagaceae; genus Flavisolibacter; species Flavisolibacter takakiae. Next base: position 1,851,962 of record NZ_MTFE01000010.1, on the reverse strand, counting down.
AATGTTTCCAGTGCCTGTGCCCGGGCAGTGGTGCGGTTCCAAACCTGCACGGTGTCGCCACGCTGCAACATGGCCCGTATAAATCCCGAGCCCAGCAGGCCCGTACCTAGAAATGCTTTGATCATGATGTGGAGTTGAGAAAGCAAGTTTAGGGAAAGATGCTGGAAGTCGCATCCTTTTAGTACTGCAGAGCAGATGTATGAACGCAGGACAGTAACCACGCTATTAGCGCCCTTTTTTTTCCTGGATAGAAGTATAGATTACTGAAGAAACAGGCGTTTACAAATAGCAAGGTTTGTAAAAGTAGGATTTGCGTTGTGCAAAATACCTATTGCATGTATTGCATGCGTACCGCACTCAGGCCTGTGCAAACAATAAGGGGTCGGCACCCTGCACCAGTTCCCAACTGCCTTCTTCCACTTCCGCTTCCAGCTCGCCGGTATCCCAACCACAATAGCCCACAAAGATCTTAATACCTGTAGTAGTAAGGGCATTGTTCCGGATGGCTGCCACGGCCTGGTCGAAATTGCCACCCATATAAATCCCTGCCGCTACCGGCATAGCGTCTGCTATAAGTTCCGGACTTTGATGCAGGATAAACAGGTGTTCCGTATCCACGGGCCCGCCGGCAAAAAGCGGAAAGTAACCAGCGTTTTTATATGCTACCAGCTCGTTGAGGCTGCGGCCAAAAGTCTTGTTGATCACAAAACCTACCGCACCATTGCTGTTGTGTTCCGCGATATACAACACCGCATCTTCAAAATAGGTGTCGCGAAGGGCTTTGGTGCTGCGTAGGAAAATGCCTGCCTGTATCTGCATCAATGGGGGTTAAGGCAGGAAGGTAAAGCAGAATGATTTGCCAGACGATGTATTGACATGAAAGTTTGACTGGAGTCGAAAGGGTAAATGCCTTTGCGAACGGGTAGTTTCTATCCTTTGAAGGTTGCTTTGCCTTACTGTTTTATAAACTGCTATCAGTAAAAGCTACTGCAGGCGCCTAACATAGTTTTATAGAGCAACATTTACCAATTGGCGGACCATCTGGTCAATGCCTTCTTCCGAGTCGGGCTTTTCCATGATCATGACATGATAGCGTTCACAAAATTCCTGGTCTTCGGCGGTATTGGATGTGGAAACCATTACTACCGGTATGCCGCGGTAAACAGGATTGCCTTTCAGTTCAGACAGCAACTCCTTGCCATTCATCAGGGGCATGTTGATATCCAGTACAATTAATACAGGTTTAAGATCCTGGTCCTGCTGCCTGAGATAAGCAAGTGCCTCCATAGCATCCCACACCTGCACCAGTTGGTGCCGGGTATTGTGGCTTTCAAAAGCTTCCCGAAATAATTGCGAATCATCGGCGTCATCGTCCACCCACAAGATCACCGGCTTTTGCTGGGCTTGCTTATGCATATAGTCTTATTTTTTACTACTGATTGCCTGATAAAAGAGTGCAATTTGCATACAAAAACTTACAACTATACCAACAAAGATGCTGGTCTTTGATGACTAAAGTCAGTATTTGGCGAAAAATACAGCCTCTACCACGAGGTTGCCAATGCCTTTATATACCTCAATACAGCCAACAAAACCACGCAATCTTAATTACACCCGGCCCATTTCAGCATTGGGGCAGCAGTGGAAATTCCGGTAAACTCAAGTACCCGGCAACGCTTTTAACAATGATTTGTCTACAAAAACTGTAGACTATACATTTGCTTAAAACCCTGCCATGACTGCAACTGCTCCAACTCCCGGGTACACCCTTCGCCAGTTAAGCCTATATTTTCTCAAACTCGGCTATTCGGGCTTCGGCGGGCCGGTGGCCCTCGTTGGCTATATGCACCGCGACCTGGTGGAAAAGCAGGGTTGGATCAGCGAGGATGAATACAAAGAAGGGTTGGCGCTCTCCCAACTGGCACCCGGTCCACTGGCAGCGCAACTGGGCATCTACCTGGGCTATGTGCACTATGGCTTCCTGGGTGCTACGCTTACGGGGCTGGCATTTGTGCTCCCCTCCTTCCTGATGGTACTGGCACTGGGTATGGTGTATAAGCTCTATGGCGGCCTGCCCTGGATGCAGGCAGCCTATTACGGTGTGGCAGCCGCCGTAATGGGAATTATTTTGCTGAGCACCTACAAGCTAACCACCAAATCGATCAGTAAAATCAACCCGGAAGGGCTGCGCAATAACAGCTTCTTATGGATCCTGTATGTAGCTGCGGCAGTTACCACCGTTGTTACGCAGTCGGAAAGCGTGGTGTTGCTGCTGGCTTCGGGCCTGCTGTATATGCTGGTAAAAGCACCACCGCGGCTGTCGGCACAAACCGTCCGCAACTCCGTTTTTTTGGGTGTTGGGCTGGCCCCGCTCCCCTGGGGAACCCTGGGTGAGATCGCATTGTTTTTCACCAAGGCCGGCGCCTTTGTTTTTGGCAGCGGGCTGGCCATCGTGCCTTTTTTGCACAGCGGCGTGGTAGTGGAAAATGGCTGGCTCAACGAGCAGGAATTCCTCGACGCCGTAGCCGTTGCCATGATCACCCCGGGGCCGGTGGTGATCACGGTAGGGTTTATAGGCTACCTCATTGCTGGCTTTTGGGGCGCAACGGTGGCGGCACTGGCCACTTTTCTGCCCTGTTACCTCATCACCGTTGGCTGCGCTCCCTACTACAAGCGTATTGCACAAAACAAGAGCATCAAAGCATTTGTAACCGGTATAACTGCAGCCGTAGTAGGCGCCCTGCTGGGTGCCGTAATTGTGATTGCCTCCCGCTCCATTATTGACCTGCCCACCATTCTAATCGCCCTGGTCACCATGGTGGTTTTGCTGAAGGTCAAAAAAGTACAGGAGCCGCAGATCGTACTGGTGGCAGCACTGGTAGGCATTGTGCTGAAGCTGGGACTGCAGTAAGAAAGCAGGCGCCTCCTGAACGACAGATGGACGCAACAGGTAGTAACAAAATGCCTTATTTTGAATGGCGTGGTTATAACTCCGGCCTTCAAAGCCTGGGCATCTTACATACTGCCCTTAAAAACTTAAAGGGCAATAGAAATTGCCCTCGCAGGATGATTTTTGCAATGCCATCCGAGACTAAGTTGCAAACAGCGGTTCTCGTGTTGTAACTGCTGCCAGGTACCTGTTTTGCAAAACCATGCTCAACTTTTAAAAAGCAAGGTTTACCCTTCCATTAGTTTATCTGGTGTAATGGGCAGCGTTCGTATGCGCTTGCCCGTTGCATTGAATACTGCATTGGCAATAGCGGGCGCCATCCCGATGAGGGCGATTTCACCCAGGCCTTTTGAACCCATCTGGTTGATGTACGGATCCTTCTTGCCCACAAAAACTACATCCACATTCGGGATATCGGCATTCACCGGCACATGGTAATCCGCGAGGTTGTTGTTGATCGGCCGGCCAAAGCGGTGGTCAATCACCAGATCCTCCATCATGGCCATACCGATGCCGCCCACCGCACCGCCGATCATCTGGCTGGCGGCGGTTGTGGGACTCACAATGGTACCCGCATCGGCACAGGATACCACATGGTCAATTTTGATCCTGCCGGTGGGTTTGTGTACCCGCAGTTTTACAAAGTGTACCGAGAAAGAATACATCGAGTATTGCTGTTGCTGTCCTTTCGACTCCCTGGTTTGCTCCAGTACAGACAGACCGTTTTGTTGCAGTAGCTCAGTATAGGTCATTTTGATGGCGGGGTTCTGCTTCAGTGATACGGCGCCTTCGGCAAATAGCAGGTCGTCCACTTTCACACCATGCACATTAGCGGTATGAAAACGCGAACCTTCCTTGCTGAGCAGGGTTGCGATCTGTTCTTTTAAGGCAGTACACACATCATTAACCGCCGCACCAACGGTTGCCGTCACATTGGACCCACCCTGGGTTGGGCCGGGAGGCAGACCGGTGCTGCCCATCTGGATCCGCACTTTTGCAGGTGTCAGGCCCATGGCTTCTGTTGCCACGGCGGTCATCATGGTAGCTGTACCCGGGCCCATATCGTTTACCGAACATTGCAGCAGCAGGCTGCCATCGGGTTGCAACCTTGCCTTAACCGTAGCTGCCCAACGCATGGCACCAAAAGCACCCGTGCCCATACCATAACCTACCAGCCAGTCGCCCTCCTGTGCAGTTCGGGGCTGCAGCTTGCGGTTTTTCCAGCCAATCTTTTCGGCCCCCATCTGGAAACATTCCGTCAGGTACTTACTCGACCAGGGCTGGTTCTTTTCGGGGTCCACATCGGCATGGTTGCGGTTGCGCAACTCAATGGGGTCCAGGTTGAGGGCAAAGGCCAGTTCGTCCATGGCGGATTCCAGGGCAAAGCTGCCCGTGGCCTCGCCGGGGCCGCGCATCCAGATAGGGGTACACATGTTGAGCGGCACCAGCCGGTAACGCGTGGTTACATTGGGACAGGCATAAAGAAACTGGGTGAGATTGACCGTAGCCTCCGTAAACTCTTCGTAGGAAGAGGTGTTGGCATAAGCCTCATGGGTGATGCCCACCAGCTTGCCATCCGGCGTGGCGCCAATGCCGATCTTCTGTTGTGTTGCCGGGCGGTAGCCCACATTGGTAAACATCTGCTCGCGGTGCAGTACCAGTTTTAAAGGCCTGCCCACTTTTTGAGCACCCATCACGGCTGCAATTTCATAAGGCCAGGTACGCAGGCCCATACCAAAGGCGCCGCCAATCTGCTCGGCATGTACGGTGATGTTTTCCGGCGGTAGCTTGAAGGCATCGCTGATCGACTTGCGGGTGGCTTCCACGCCCTGGGTTTTGGTATATACCATCAACTTTTGATCACTTTCCCAATGTGCCAGGGTATTACCCAGCTCCATGGGGTTGTGTACTTCAATGGGGTGGTAATACTCCTGTTCCACTTTAACCGGGGCATTTTTATAGCCATCTACCTCACCGCGTTTATAGTCTTCAAAACGGGGACCGGTCGGAATTTTGGCCTTGGCCAAATTGCTTCCCAACTCTGTCTGGAAAACGCCTTTTTCGTATTGCGCTTTTACCAGTTTGGCGGCATGCAGCACCCGTTCGTAGGTATCGGCAATAACCAGGGCAATGGGCTGGTCGTAGTAAAATATCTCTTCGTTGTAAAAGATACGCAGGGGCTGGCCGGCGGTAGGCGGCTTTGCAGGATCCCTCCCGGTTTGGTAACCCGGTATCTTGGGCGCATTCTGGTGGGTGATTACAGCCAGCACACCCGGTGCTCTTTCGGCAGCCTTGGTGTCGATGCTTTTGATGCGCCCCTTGGCCACCGTGCTGCCCACCAGGAAGCCATAAGCCAGGTTCTGGAACTGCTGGTCGGCGGTGTACAGCGCAGCACCGGTAACCTTGGCCCTGCCCCCTACCCGCTCGATGGGGTCTTTTGCCTGTTTGTCGAAAAAGAATTCCTTGTCCATATGCTTATGCTTTTTCGGTGGCCTTTTTCAGTGCTTCCACGATGGTGTTGGGCCCCAGCTTCAGTTTAAAATTGTTTTGTCCATACCCTTTTGCACCCCGCATGGCGAGGTTTGCCGCTTCCCGGAATACGGCTTCTGTAGCCTGCTTTCCTTTCAGGAAACTTTCGGCTTCCACCAATCGCCAGGGCTTGTGGGCAACGCCGCCCATACCCAGCCGCACATCCTGGATGGTTTTGCCCTTCAGGGCAAGGGCCGCGGCAACCGATACCAGCGCAAAGGCGTAAGAGCTACGATCGCGCACTTTCAGGTAATGCACATGGTCGGCAAATGGGTTGTCGGGGATTTCCAAACCCAGGATCAGCTCGCCTCTTTCCAGCGTATTGTCCCGCTGGGGCAGCTCGCCGGGCAGGCGGTGGAAATTTTGGAAAGGAATGCGCCGCTCGCCCTTGGGACCGGCAACCAGCACGGTAGCGTCCAGGGCCACGAGGGCAATACACATATCGCTGGGATGTACCGCGATGCATTTATCGGAAGTACCAAAAATGGCATGCATCCGGTTGAAGCCCTTCAGCGCGCCACAGCCGGTTCCGGGCTCCCGCTTGTTGCAGGGCATATCGGGGTTGTAGAAATAAGGACAGCGGGTGCGCTGCATCATATTGCCGCCCACGGTAGCCATGTTGCGGATTTGTTGGGAGGCGCCCGCCTTAAGTGCCTGCGCCAACAGCGGCTGTGATTGTAGTACCAGTTCATGTTCCGAAACATCACTGTTCAGGGCCAGTGCACCGATGCGCAGCACCTTGCCTTCCTTCCTGATCTCTTTTAGGGGCAGGTTATTGATGTCCACCAGCTTTTGGGGGTTCAGCACGCCCTTCTTCATCAGGTCGATGAGGTTGGTGCCCCCCGCAATCCACTGGGCAGCTTTATCTTTTGCCAGCGCATCCACGGCTGCTGTGGGCGTGGACACCCGGATGTAGTCAAAGTTGATCATACTTTTTGCCCTCCTTTTTGTACATCTCGGATGGCTTTTACAATGTTGGGATAGGCACCGCAGCGGCAGATATTCCCACTCATGTACTCACGCACCTCGTCGTCGGAGCCGGCATGCCCTTCGCGGATACAGGCCACACCCGACATAATCTGTCCCGGCGTGCAATAGCCGCATTGGAACCCATCGTGTTTGATAAAGGCTTCCTGCAGGGGGTGCAGCTTTTCGCCTTCGGCAAGCCCTTCGATGGTGGTTACTTTTTTGCCTTCCTGCATCACCGCCAGCGACAGGCAGGACAATACCCTTTTGCCATCCACGTGCACCGTGCAGGCGCCGCACTGGCCATGGTCGCAGCCTTTCTTGGTGCCGGTGAGTGCCAGCTGTTCACGAAGCAGGTCGAGCAGGGTGGTGCGGGGCTCGATGGACAGGGTGCGGCTTCGGCCATTTACCTCTATGCTCAGCGGCACCCGTTCGAAGAACCGGGCAGCTTTTTCGTCCCACTCCGCCCCTGCAGCTTTTACGATATAGGGGGGCGCCAGGGCCAATGCCGATAAAAGGGAAGAGTTTTTGAGGAAACTCCTGCGCCCCTGGTCGGGGCTATGTTCAGGTTGTCCGTTGATTTCGTTGTCTTTAGCCATAAAAATTTATTAGCAGTCAAACAGAAGGAAAGGGTGAGCAGCGAAGCATGCGGAAAGAGGAAACAGGATAAATAATCATGCCCTGTTAAGGCAAAAGGAAAAAGTATAAAGGCAAAAATGCGACAGCTACTACCCTTTTGAATTTGGCCTTTTGTTTAGAAAGAACATTGCCTCAACTGCAAATTCACGGTTGGTATTGTTCATCCGTAACCTGTTCCATCCAGTCTACCACTTTCCCGTCCAGGTTTTCCTGTATGGCAATATGGGTCATACCGGTGGTTGCCGTGGCGCCATGCCAGTGCTTTTCATTAGGGGCAAACCAAACGACATCACCAGGATGGATCTCTTCCACGGGCCCGCCGTCTTTTTGCACCCAACCGCAACCAGCCGTTACAACCAGGGTTTGTCCAAGCGGATGCGTATGCCAGGCGGTCCTGGCACCCGGCTCGAAAGTGACACTGGCAGCAGCACCCCTCCTTGCATCATTGGCTGCAAACAAAGGGTCAATCCTTACGGCCCCGGTAAACCAGTCTCCCGGTCCTTTTGCTGATGGCTGCGATCCGATTCTTGTTATTTCCATGTTCGATGTTTCACCCCCTTTAAACAGGGATTTATTTTGTTTTACTGCGGGAAGGAAACACCCGTAAGCGCTGCGCACTGTTGCAGCAACTGATCCTGCAGCAATACATCATCCGCTTCGCGGTTGTATGGTCTTTCCTTTTGGTGAAAAAAATACCGGCCGCTTACCTGCGCCGCAGCATCCCCGCTTGTTGCCAGCCACACCTGTGTTTCGTATCCTTTTTGCAGGTCGTCGGGAGCGCCGCGGCCGCCCATCTTTGTAGGCACCCAACCCGGGTCCAGTGCATTGGCATACACATCGGGCCATTTGCGGGCTACGGCCTTGCACAGCATCAGCACATGCAGTTTGGAATCTGAATAGGTAATGCGGTTTACATCGGTTGCAAACAGGTTGAGTTTCGCACTTCCCTGCATATGCATACCCGAACTCAGGTAGATCAGCCGCTTTGGTTTTTGTACCAGGCAGGTAAGGATATATGGCGCCAGGGTATTGACGGCGAATATTTCCTTTGCGGATACCTGGTACACACCGGCATTATGAATAACGACATCAAATGCACCCTGCTTGTTTACTTCGGATGCAAGGGCTATGGTTGCCGCCGTGTCGGTCAGGTCGCCGGTAACAACAGCTGCGGCACCCGGGTTCCTTGCCATGGCATCCCGTCCCCGCTCCGCATTCCGGGCATGCAATACCACCTCATGTCCCTGTTCTATCAAAGCTTTCGCTGCTAATGCGCCCAGTCCATCTGCAGACCCGGTGATGAAAATTCTTGCCATTTCCTTCACTCCTCATTGTGTTTTACTTGCGTCAATTACCAGGCAGGTTTGGCATTGACGATTTTATCCAGAATGCTTCACCCATGTTTTACCTACCGCACCAACAATCGTACTATGTTTTGACCTTGCACTACCCATTAAAGTGAAATCCCCTTCGATGAGCTGCAGGAACCTGCAAAGCATTATTCCATTGAAAAGGTAACGGTTGCATTCCCGCTGCCAACAGCAGCAACGAGCCCGGCCGGATCATCAATCTTCCCCAGCTTTGTGTAACTGTACGATGTTGAGAAGGTCTTATAAAAAAGCACCAATGTCTTAGCACCATATAGCATCAAATCACCGGCCTGGATGGTTCCTGGATTCGAAGCTTTAGCGGGCAGGCCCGCCGGCAAATCAACATACTTTTCATTGCCATTCAGTTCAATCATGTTGACTGTTACCGGCAACAATGCTTTGAAGGCAGCCGCTGCTGCATGATCATACAGTGTTGCAGTAAACCTGCTGTTTCCAACTATTATCCGCATGTTAACTCCGGTTGGGGTTGTGCTATCACTTGGGTTGTTTCCAGTTTCAGGTGCAGCATTGCCTTTTTCACAAGATGCACAACTGGCAACCAGAAAGCACGCACAGAAAAGTAGCAAGGCAAAATGTTTCATGATACTTGTTTTGCATGTGGGTTGATGGTGCTGGTGGAAGCAAGTTCGACAAATTGCTTCCACCTTGTTGTTGCATGCCGGTATCTGGCAGGTACCTTTTCCTAAAGGGCTAAACGGAACGAAGCCGATGCCCAATGCTTCCAATGGCAGCATTATTTCCTCTTTTGGTTTTCTATGCCATAGTGAATATTCGCTTTGAAGTGCTGCAATGGATTGTACGATATGTGCACGTCGGATGGTTTGGGCACCAGCTTTGGAAAGGCCAATTACATTTCCTGCGATGTTGGACGGAAGATAATTTCATTGATGTCTACATCCTCCGGCTGGCTGATTGCAAAAGCCACCACACGTGCAAAACTATCCGGACTAATGCCGACCGCTCCAACGTATGCTTCATTTGCCTGGCGAACATTTACATCTGTAATTTGTTCAAGCAGTTCTGTTCTGACAGCGCCGGGACAAACAATTGTCGTACGGATATTGTACGGTTTCACTTCCATCCGCAATCCTTCAGTTAATGCACGAACGGCATATTTGGTAGCAGAATAAACCGCAGAGCCGTTGAATACCTTATGACCCGCTACAGAAGATGTGTTGATAATCTGCCCTGACTTTTGCTCTTTCATATAAGGAAGTACGGCGGCGATGCCATTGAGCACTCCTTTAATGTTCACATCTATCATCTTATCCCACTCATCAACATGAAGACTATCCATTGTAGACAAAGGCATGATACCCGCATTATTAAGGATCACGTCTATACTTCCAAACTTTTCAACAGCAGTATCGACCAGTTTTTTCACCTGTTCCCGCTGGGTTACATCCACAGCAACGGCAAGTGCATTTCCACCATTGTCCTGGATTTCCATTGCTAACCTTTCAATTCTGTCCGTTCTTCTCGCACCCAGTACTACTGTTGCACCAAGAGCTGACAAGTGCTTCGCAGCTGCTTCCCCCATGCCACTACTTGCCCCTGTAATTATTACCACCTTGCCCAGGATATTATTTTCCATATTTTACCTACTTGTTTTAAATTATTGCCTTTAAAGCCTCCCAGGGATTATTTACCGTTGTTGTACTCTTCATCCGTCACTTTCTGCAACCAGGTCACAATCCCCCTTTCTGTTTTGGGCAAGATGTATAGCTGGTGCATGGCGGTATCCGGGCTGGCACCATGCCAATGCATCACATTGGGAGGGCATTGCACCACATCCCCTTTCCGGATCGTTTGCCTGGGCTGTCCTTTTATCTGGTGATAGCCCACCCCTTCGGTAATGATCAGCATTTGACCGGATGGGTGAATATGCCAATTGCTTCGTGCGCCGGGTTCGAAATAGACATTGCCAACAAGGGTGTTGTAGGTGGTGTCATCGGCTACCAGGCTTAGTGCCCAGGCCTTGCCGGTAAAATTTTCTGCCGGCCCCAACTGTCCTTTCGGAAAAATGGTTTGCAGTGTGTCCTTGGTTTTTCCAGCAGCCTGTCCGTGGCTCTGCAAACCATGGGACATCGCAAAGGCCAAAAAAGCCGGGAAGCATATTTTATTGATGCGCATGTAAAAAGGATTACTGATTAAGAAATACGGCCAGGAATATTTTTTCTGATGCATGAAACCGGAGATCAAGAGCTGAGGGTTTTCAGCACTTTGGCCGGCACACCACCTACCACCGTATTGGCCGGCACATCTTTGGACACAACAGCGCCTGCAGCCACTACCGCGTTTTCCCCAATGGTTACCCCGGGCAGGATGGTAGCACCCGCACCGATCCAGGCATTGCGTTTTACCACTACTTTTTGCAGCAATAACGATTTTCGTTGGGTGGGGTCAAGCGGGTGGTTTTCGGAAATAAGGCGCACCCCAGGCCCGATCATTACATCGTCTTCGATGATAATGCCGCCCAGGTCGAGGAAACTGCAGCCATGGTTGATGAATACCTGTTTTCCGAGCTGAATATGGCGGCCGAAATTGGTATGAAAAGGTACGAACACCGTAGTGGTAGGATCCACCGCCGTGCCGATGATCTCACCCAGTTTGTTGCGGATGTCCTCAATGGTGGTTGCCGTATTGAGTGCAGCAGATAGCCGAATGGCACGGGCCACATAAGCCCACATTTTGGGCAGTTGGGGGTCGTTGGCAGGGAGCATTCCGCCCTGGCGCATACGTTCAAATAGATTGCCACGACCGTCTTTGCGCTGCTGTTCCTGGATGGGGTCGTTCATGGTTAAGCTGCTGATTAACTGTTACCCGAAGGTAGACCGCATGGCGGACCTGCAGCAAGCTTTTGCAAACCAATACTTATAAAATTCAAACCTGTGCCAGCCGGAAAGCGGTTGGATTGATGCCGGTTGCTCTTTTGAAATAATTGTTGAAATAACTGGGATAGGCAAACCCCAGGGCATAGGCAATATCCGCAATGTTCCAGTCGGTATGCTGCAGCAGGGCCCGGGCTTCAGTTACCACCCGGTGGCTGATATGGGCGGTGGTTGACTTGCCGGTTACCTCCCGTACCGCACGGTTGAGGTAATTGACATGCACGGAAAGGGCACGGGCATAGTCCTGCGCGGTTTTAAACTGCAGGGGCCGTTCACTGGTTTCGATGGGAAACTGCCGCTCCAGCAGTTCCAAAAACACGGAAGTGATGCGGGAAGCCGCGTTTTTGTGGCGGGTAAACTGTTCGGAAGGTTGCAGCTTCAGGGCCTCATGAATGATCAGGTGCACATAGTTGCGGATCAGGTCATCCTTATACGGGTAATCGGTTTGCTGCTCTTCCATCATCTTTTGAAAAATGGCATTCAGGAAAGTGCGCTGCGCCTCCGTGATGTTGAGGATGGGGGTACCACCCAATTTAAAGAAGGGCGATTGCAGCAGGGTCTGCGAACGTTCCGACTGCTGGATAAAATCTTCAGAAAACAGGCAGGTGTAGCCCACATAGGTGGTGGAAAGCGTTTCCCAGGAATAGGGAATATGGGGATTGCCAAAAAACAAAACCGTGCCTTCGGCATCAAAACTCCGGTCGGCATAATGGATCCTGCTCTTGCCTGTGGTCAAACAGATCTTGTAAAAGTCCTTCCGGCTGTACATGCGGGTAGCACCGCTATCGCTTTCAATAGCAAACACGTTGAAGCCTTTCAATTTAAGCTCACTATTGAATGCCGAAACAGGCCGCTGCTGGATAATTCCCATACCCTTAAATTAAGAAAATCAAATCTGGCGCAAACCTACTACTTGTTGCACCAGCAAGGTGTTAATTAGCGGGTATTGCGGATCATGCCATACAAGGAAACAGTCAAAAGGCTAAATTCAAAAGCCAACTGTTTCTTCGGAAAGCCGGTTTTTGATTTAGGTTTTTCCTGTTCCTGTAACAGCTTCCAGTCAGCTACAAGCTGGGGCACCACCCAAACAGCCCCGCTACTTCAGATGCTGCTGGAGGAATTGCATCACCTTGCCGCGCACTTCCTCCACATCAAACTGAACACCGAAGTGGGGTGCGTCCTTTACAATGATCAACTCGCTGGGAACACCGCTCACCTGCAGCCAGGAACGCAGCAGCTGCGATTGCTTGGGCGCAACCATATCGTCGCGCTCCCCATGGATGATCAGGAATGGCGGGTCGTTCTTATCCACATAGCTGATCGGGCTGGCCGCTTTTGCCAGGTCGGGGCGGGCAAGCGGGGCGGCACCCAGCAGCAGGCCTTCGGGCGATTGGGGGCTGTCGCTCCCGGGAAAGAGCACCAGGTCGGCAGGACCGTAAAAATCAACAACAGCCTTGATAGCAGGCATGCGCCGGGCACCGGAAGTGTAAAAAGCCGGCACCCGGTTGTTGTGCGACAAACCAAGCAAAGAAGCCAGGTGGCCGCCTGCCGAAAACCCCATCAGGGCAAAGCGGCTCGTATCCAGCTGGTACCTGCCCGCATTGTTGAACAGGTAGGCAAGGGCTGCGTTGCAATCCTGTATCTGCGCCGGGAATCTGGCCTGGGTACTGAAGCGGTAATCAATGGATGCCAGGGCATAACCACTGTTGATGATGGCTGCAATGGTTTTTTGCATGTACCCCATATCGGCATACTTATCATTGCTCAACCAGCCACCGCCGTGCACCCATATTACCAGGGGCAGCTTTCCACTGGCATTAGGCGGCAGGTAAATATCCAGCAGGTGTTTTTGCAGGGTATCGTTGTGGTACGGAAGGTTGGCATGCAGCACGGTACCTTTTGGAAAAAAAGAAATCACCCGGTTGGATTGTGCAAAAGTTGGCGCAGCAGCAAACAACAGGCAGAGGAAGGCAAGGAATGCTTTGTTCATATGGGAGCTTTGTTGCGTGGAAAATAACCAATAAAGACAATAAGCTCCGTGCGGGACTGAACTGCAGCAACAGGGTATTCGTTTGCGGGAAAAAGTTAACCAATTTCTATTTTGTTACCTGCTGCAACACCTTGAGGATATTTGGATTGGTCTTATGAAAGGAAGCCAAAAAATCTTTTGTATAAAAAAAATTTGGTCAACCCTGAATAAAGATAAAAGACTGGAAGAATTTATCGATTTATTCTTGTAAAAATGACATCGTTTCAATCAGCTTGTACATGGGTTATTGTTTCCTTCACAACCGCTCCATTTAGTTGCTTTTCATTTGCAGGCCTAGCTGTTTCTGCGAACAGTTCTCTTAGAATTTCATTGTTCAGGGCCATGCAGCCATGCGTTTGAGCTTTAATTTTCTTCCAGCTGTTTAAGCCGCTTTTATCACTGGCTTCCATGTCGCCGCACTTGCTTTTCCTGTTGTAAAACATGGCCTTGGAATTAAGGTGCTCCCGGCAGGTTGCTTTGGTGGAGCAGCAAGCTTCCTGCTGCTCTTTGGCCACAAGCTGTGTATGGGTCAACGGGGGGTTGTTCCTGGTGATCCGTTTAGCTTAAACCTTGAAAACCTAAAATCCGACCTATATGTGTTTTAAGGGTCCTCATAACTTTTTAACTACCCCCTTAGTGCGCACTATGTTGGTTTGATTAATATATCGGTATTTCCCCAGCACCGAAAGCTCCAGGTGCAGCTCATAAGTACCCCATGGCTGTTGTACTTTGCTGGTGAGGGTTTCTTTTTTGACCACACCTGGTTTCGTTTTGCCTGGCAGCACCATCAATTCATTGAGCACCCGCCCGTCCATACTCTGGGGTACAGCAATGCCATGCAGGCTAAGCACTGTAGGTACAATATCAACATTCGACGTCGGCAGATCACTCTCCGTTGCCTTACGGAAGCCTGGCCCGGAAAGAATGAGCGGTATCGTAATTTCAAAGGGACTGGTGCCGCCATGCCCCGCTACTCCTTTTGAAAAGCCGCTTCCCTTATATCCGAAACTGTTTGCAGCGTCATTCCATGCTTCGTCCACCAATATGTCAGCAGCCCGCTCCGGATGCTGCCAGTGTATGGCATCAAAAGAAAGCGTACCGGCTATCTGGCCCTGCATGCTTCCGGGTTTAGTCGCACGGGTAAATACCGGCCCGATCCAATCCTGTTGCTGCAACAGCGAAACAATCTTTTGTATGGTATCCTTATCATGGTTGCGTACATAAATAGCTCCTTCGGCAATCACTACATCTTCCGATTCCTTACTTTTTTTCATGCCTGACTGGATCAGCAGATCGGCTATGCCTTCCTTTCCAACATACGTTACAAAACCATGATCTGTAGAGATAAGGATATTGAACGCCTGGTAATTCCCCAAACCTTCCAACACGCGACCAAATTCCTGATCAACAACCCGCAATGCTTCCATTGTTTGCGGCGCACCAATGCCATAAGCATGTGCCGTTGCATCAGGGTCGGAGAACCAAAGCGCACTAACCAGCGGAGCATCGGCACCCATACCATACTTCAGGAATGCATCTACCATCCATTTATGCCTCGCTGTATTGGGCTTGGCATATGCCGGAGGTGTGCCTATTTCCGATACTACTTTGTCCCTGATCTGTACAGGCAAAATCAGCTCGGGGTTGATCACCGTACCGTTGTTTACCTTATGGTTTTGCAAAAGCGCCTGACCCGAAGAACCGGAACTGAATACCATTAGCTTCTTTCCCTCAGCGGCCAGCACCTCGCCCAGCGAAACTGCAGTAAGCAGGCCACCATTCGTTGCCGAATCAATCCGCATCAGATCGGATGCCTCGCCGGTATTCAACCCTTTGGTTTTCTCTACCTGTGGAAAGTATACGGTATTACCCAACAGTCCATGATGTTTGGGATAAGACCCAGTGGCATAGGAAGCCGAATTGACCCGGGTAACAGTTGGAAAAACACTATGGTGTGCTTTGCCATAAACACCCTGCTTGCGAAAGGCATGCAGGTTCGGCATCACTTGGGGTGTAATATAATCCGGGCGCAGCCCATCAAAAAAAATAATAAACGTACGCTGCTCGCGTTGCTGGGCGGCGGTGGTAAGGGTCAAAGCAGAGGCAATGATAAGCGGAACAATCTTTTTGCTAAACATAGTGCTGAAAGAATTGGATGATCCTTGTAAAAATTTAGAAGAAGACATGCAATGCGGTGCGTCCTTCTCTATTGGTATTGCAGTGCCCTGCATGGTTTTCTGTACAAACACAAGGGGTTAAAATTGTGGGCGGACTGGTATAATACCCTTTTGCCGTGCAGCTTCCTGAAAACGCGCAAGGTCGTTCACCAGCACAAACTCGACACCACTGTCGAACAAGGCAGCTAATTCCCCTGGTGCAAGTGCATGGTAGTAATTGATATGAATGCCCGCCTGCTTCAAAGACCGGATCAGCGCAGGCCTGTCCTCTGCTTTCTGTGGGGGCAGAAACTGAATGAACTGAGCCTTCATGGCAATGGTTGCGGCGGTATAAGCCGGACCGTCCGTGCGGTAGCGGTTCTCACCGTTGCAAATCATAATACCCGGAACGGCTTTGCGGGCACCTAGGGCAGCTTCTTCGCTACAGGTTATAAAAGCCTGGTGCATCCGGCCGCTTTGCTGCAGCATCAGCGCCGCAGCTGCACCGACACCGGCACCACCCTTCAGGTGGCAGTTAAGCCAAACGTTGCGGGGCATAATAGCAAGCGCTTCGGCAAAGCTGGGCACCCTTGTTCCCGCGAAACGGCTGTGCTTGCGAATGCCTGCATCCAGCTTCCGGATATCGGAGAAAACCAGGTCGGCAACATTGCCTTTGCCATTGGTTGTACGATCAACCGATTTATCGTGCATCAGTACCAGCACGCTATCGCGGGTAAGCTGCACATCGAATTTAATCATCTGCGCACCCAACACAATGGCCTCCTGCAGGGAAGGCAATGTATTTTCGGGGTGGGTCTCCATAGCACCCCTATGGGCACAAAGACCGCGGGACGGCATTGCAATTATTGAATCCTGTGCCGACAGCACAGCGGCGGGCATCACAACTGCCACCAGGACTACTAAGGGCAGCAAACGAAAAAATCTTGTTACAAACATGAGGGTTGCTTATTGAGCCCACCAAACTTTTACATCGCTCCTATCACCACCGATGGCAGAAACGGCTGCTGCCAGGTTAGCAGCGTTTAGCGATTGCAGATAAGATGGATAGGGGATGCGGTTGGGAAATTTATTTTCTACCGGGATGCCGGAACCACGAGGCAGGATCGGATAGCCGGTGCGGCGTTTCTCGAACCATGCCTGGAAATCAACAAAGAAATAAGCATAATACTTCTGCAGCATGATTTGCTCCAGCTGCGCCTCGGCCGATGCAGTTGCATCGTAGGCAACTCCGGGCTGTTCCAGGTACGTTGCCGGCATGGCTACTCCCCACTGCAACATGGATGCAGCAATAGCAGCCTCGTAGTGTTGCCTCGGCGTTGCACCCGTAGGGTAGCCTTTAAGTGCCAGTTCGGCTTTCATGAATTCCACCTCGGCATAGGTCATCATCACGCCGAGTTGAGGAAGGGTTTTCAGTGCATCGTTGTAACTGCTATTGCTGCCCACGGTATATTCCCGGCTGGTGGCATAACCGCTCTCAATGCCACGGTAAGTGGGCACGCCCCCTACGTTGATCGTTGTTGCCCATACTCCACGCCGCGGATCGTTCCAGCTATTCAGGTTGTTGAGAAAAAACTGGGTGAAGTAGTTGCCATCCCGCCAATCCACCTGGCGGGCATTGAAATAAGGATTGAAATAAGGAAAAGTACCCGGATAACGGAAAATCGCCTCATCGCTATTAGCTGCAAAAAGAGGATAAGCAGTTGGGTTAGCCAGTATCTGGTTGATCTGTTCCCGCACGTTCAGTTCACCATCCCGTTTGGAGGTGCGCAGCAGCAGCCGCAGCTTTAGAGAATTGCAGAATCTTTTCCATTTTACCATACCGGTATTTACGCCGCCAATTATTGCATTGGCATTATACACCTGGTCGCCGCCATAGGTAAGCGCTTTATTGGTTGTCATAATGGCATTGGCCGTGTCCAGGCCTTGCAGCAGTTGCATATAGATATCCTTTTGGCTATCGAACTTTGGCTGCAACACGCCTTCACTTGCCTTGATCGCATCTGAAAAAGGTATGTCCCCATGCAAATCGGTCAGAATAGAATACGCCCATGCTTTGTATATCAGTGCAATGGCGCGGTAGTTAGGCTCGTTAAGTTCTTTTGCAATGGTATTGATCTCCTCTATATCAGTAAGCAGGTTGTAAAAGGAGGTCCATACACCGGCGCCAGGCTCCACAACATAGCGGTGCAGGCCAGCACCGCTGGTGCTGGCGCGGGGCGCATCTACCTGCATTAGTTCGTGGGTAAAATTGCGTGCAGCGCTGATGCTGCTGTTGACGATGCGGTACTGCAATTGACCCAACATAACACCAGGTGTGATTTCCTTTGGGCGGTTGGGATCCGTATTGCGTTCTTCGAAGTTCTTGGTACAGGCTGTGCCCAGCAAAGTGGCGGCCAGCAGCACGGTTCCTATGGGTAACAGTTTCATGGTACTTTCCTTTGGTACTACTTAAAATTTGAAAGTGAGGTTAACGCCCATATTGCGGGTAGAGGGAAATTGTGTTAGTTCCACGCCGGGCGTTAGTGTTCCGTTGTTCAGGTTACCACCTTCCGGATCAAAGCCCGGGAACTTAGTAATGTTGAATAACTCCCGTCCATATACGGCAATACTGGTTTGCCGCACACCAACCTTTCGGAGCAAGGGCTGGGGGAGGTTAAACTCCAGGCGCGCTTCCCGGAGCTTTAAAAAAGAAGCGTCAAAAATATTCATCTCCGCATTACCAATCTGGTATACGTTGTCGTAATAAGCAGATGCGGCAACATTGGTGGTATTGGGAACGTACTTGCCAATGGCAGGGTCCAGTACCACACCTGCGCCAACAATACCATTGTCGCGGCCCGGCAGGGTTACCTTCGTCTTTCCAAGGGTATTGAGTTTGTGGTTGGTTTGCGAATACATGCTGCCGCCCATTTGTCCATCAAACAGGAAGCTGAAGCGCACATTCTTGTAAACGAACTCATTCATGATGCCTGCTTTCCAATCGGCAAAAGCATTGCCCCACTTTTTCAGTTCCGGATCAAGTGGTGCGGGCAAGCCATTGGTGCCGTAAATGATCTGCCCGTCGGCAGTGCGCTGAAACCCCTTACCGTACATATCTCCCATCCGCCCCCCTACCCTTGCTTCAATGCTCACATTGCTGTTGTGGGCATAAATAACCTGTGTAGTAATGCCCTCGGCCAGTTCTTTTACATAGCTGCGGTTGCGGCTCCAGGTGAGTGTAGTGGACCAATTAAAGTTTTTACCCGCCACCGGCTTTCCGGTAAGCGCCAGTTCCACACCCTTGCTGTTGATCAGGCCTGCATTAACAAGCCCGTTTGCATAACCTGATGTTAGATCCAGCGGAATGGCCAGGATTTGGTTGCGGCTGTAATTGTCGTAAACAGAGAAGTCGATATTCAGGCGGTTGCGGAGCAGGCGCAGGTCAATGCCCGCCTCGAAACTGGAGGTTATCTCGGGCTTCAGGTCGGCATTAAAAAGCGTATTGGGGTTGGTGAAATTGTTGCCATAAATACGGTCGTAGTACTTGGCAGTTTGGTAGGGACGGGTATCGTTGCCTACCTGTGCCCATGAAAAACGCAGTTTGGCAAACGAAACAGCTTCCGGCAGCCGCACCAGTTCATTCAGCAGGAATGAAGTGCTTAAGGAAGGGTAAAAAAAAGAATTATTGCCGTAAGGAAGCGAGCTCGACCAGTCGTTGCGGCCAGTAATATCCAGAAATATCTTTTCACGGTAAGCCAGCTGGCCCGTACCGTATACACTAATAATGGCCTTGGTACTTTTTTGGGGATCTGCTACCGCGGGATCAAGGCTGTTGGACAACTGGTAAATGCCGGGTTGTGCCAGTTGATCGGCATAAATGCCATTGAAATCGTACTGCTGCCGCATGGCGTTGGCGCCCCCTGAAACGGTATACCGGAAAGCATTTCCTAAGTTGTTATTGTAGGAAAGCAACAGATCATTGTTCATTTCATAATTAAATACGGTTTGCTCACGGTACATGCCCCGCGGAAACTTGGTCATGCTGAAGGGCCGCTGCTGCGATTGGGCCTCATAACTCATATCCAGGCCGCTGCGCAACATGAGCGAAAGATGATCTGTAAGGGCATAGGTTGCAGAAACCGAACCGATCACTCCGTGTTTGTTCATCTTATTCAGCATCTCGTAAAGATCAAGGTAGGGATTATCCGGCCCGGGGTTGAAGGGATTCCTTTGCTTCACGCCTTCCAGCCCAGGCTCCCAGTAAGGCTTGAACCACTCAGGCTTAATATTAGGTGTGGTACCCAATATCAGGAAGTACATAAGGCTTTGGTTGTTGTAACCGGCTGCTGGCAGGTTATCACTCCACTTGTTGGTATAGTTTACCTTACCGGCAATAGTGAGCCTGTCGGACAACTTGTGGTTAAGGGACAAGGCTGCATTTATTCTTTCAAAACCAGTATTGGGCAGTATCCATTCATTTTTCAGGTGGGTGAGGGAAAGCCTTGCCGTGCCTTTTTCTGAACCGCCTTCGAATGAAAGGCTGTTGGTAATAGTCCTGCCCGTGCGAAAAAATCCGGAGATATAGTCTTCGTTGGCTACCCAGGGGGTGGGAGCTGTTGACCTGCCATCGGGAGCCGCAGGGTTGTACTGGTAATAAAGCTGCCCATTAAAACGAGGACCCCATGCACGACCGGCAGAAACACTGGTAGCCGTATTGGGGCCATCTGGTCCATCCAGGTAGGAAAAATAAGCATTGGTACGCCCTTCACCATAGTCAAACTGGTAATCGGGCCAGCGGTTAACCTGGTCCAGGCTGAAACTTGTATTGTAGGTAACGCCTAGCCCACGGTCTTTGCGAACACCTGTTTTGGTGGTGATGATAATAGCGCCGCCGGCGGCCCTGCTACCATAAAGGGCCGTTGCACCCGGCCCCTTTAGTACCGTAATTTTCTCGATGTCGTCGGGATTAATATCGGAAACCGATGAACCAAAATCAACGGGGCTGTCAGCAGACAGGTGCGAGGAGTTGCCGGTACCGGTAATCCGGTTACTAACCGGTACGCCATCCACAACAATCAGTGCCTGGTTGTTGTCCAGATTCAACGAGTTTTCACCCCGTAAGGTAATGCGGGAAGAACCCATCGGACCTGCACCGGCACCTTGTATATTAAGCCCTGCAACTTTGCCGGAAAGGCTGTTCACCCAGTTATTGGAGCGGGCATCTTTAACAGCAGACTCTTTAATTACCTGTGCTGCGTATCCAAGGGATTTTTCTTCGCGTTTGATGCCGAGCGCCGTAACCACCACTTCGCTCATGTCCTTTGTGCTGTTGCGCATAGGCACAATGCGTCCATCTTCAGCAGCAACAACTATTGTTTCAAAACCAACACTACTGATCAAAAGCGAATCCAATGGTTCTGCAGCAATACGATAATTGCCCTTTGCATCAGTGGTAACCTGTGCCCCCGAGCGCTTTACTTGTATGGTGGCGCCCGCCACGGGATTGTTCTCACTACGTACAGTACCGGTAACCTGCCTTTGGGCAGTTGCATGGAAGGCATTGAAACAAAGCAGCAGCAGGAATGGTAACTGCTTTTTCCAGCAATTGTACAATTGACTCATGAAATTTTCTTTGTTGGGATGTATGATGGGTGAAGGTGGCAGGCCGAGGTTACCCGATCATTAATGGAAGGTTACCCCTGGATTAATTAATGAAACAGGAAAGCCGTGCGTCTTTGGCAGAGCAACAATGTGCTATTACTGTACTACCGGAGCAATTCATACACAACCTGGATCACCGGTTCTTTCTCAGGTTGCCAAACATTTGATTGCCGGTAGCTTTTTGATGACTTGGGATAAAGAAGATTCAAACCAATAAAATAACGTGTATGGCCTCTGAAAAAAAGGCTGCTACAATATTATACGGAGCTTATGGTCCCTACTTAGCCCAGTTCCACTAGTCTTTCCACCAATAGTTCATTGTGCAATTGTGTAAGTAGTGCTTAATTGTTCTGCCTGAGCACAAAAAGAATTGAAAATAGCCGTTCAGTAAAAGATGATTTGCAGCAGCCGGCTTTGGGAAAAATGCTGTGTTCCAAATTTCAGGGCATTCCTGCTTTGTACCAATAATCTTATGGAAAATCAATTATGGCCTGCAAGCCATTGCTTTTGCTGGAAGGGCTTCACAATTGTGGGTGAATAGCGTCCTGGTTTCCATTTTCCTTTATTCTTATCAGGTTCGCCCACCTCCTCTGTTGCAGTGCATCTCAGGTGCATCCATTACGCCTTCGCACCGAATCAATAGCATAAAATCGGTTCTCATAATGCGCCTGCTCTTTAGCATATTTACCTGCAGAGTACCTGGACAATTACTTCCAAAAAAAAACCAGCTACTACAATGGAAAATACATTTGCATGCTTTCACCTAATGGGAAGTTGTAATTAACTATAAAAATTACTCAGCATTACATTAAAATATAATCAATTACCATTTTATACTCATGCAATTAGATACTGTTAATGCATATGCTTTTAATTAATAAATAGAATTAATTCGGTTTTTCTTAATTTTCCAAAATATTTCAGCTAAGGCTTAATCATTATTGACCTTCATACCAAACTACTAAATTGACTGAGGTGCTTGTAAAAAAATTGTGTTTAGTGGTCACACTATCTTTTCTAAATAGTGCTATTAGTGCCCAGTCTTCGATGATGAATGAAATTTCTTATCCTTTACTGGAAAGAATGATCAACCTGGCAAAGGAAAACTACCCAAAAGCAAAGTCTTTCGAACGACAGATTGCAATAGCAGAAACCCAACTAAAGAACAGCAAAGTTGCCTGGTTCGATGTTCTCAATTTTGCCTACATGCGCAATCAAAACCTTAGCGCAACCAACACAAACGCTTATTTATTGAATGGTTATCAATACGGCCTGAATTTAAATTTGGGTGGATTGTTACAGAAAGGCAATCAGGTAAGAACATCCAGGCAACATTTAGATATTGCCCACCTGGAAAAAAAAGAATATGACCTGATTCTGGAAAACACAGTAAAAGAAAAATACTTTGTTTATACACAACGTCTTACAAATCTTAAAATAAGGATCAAAGCGGCCCAAGATGCAGAAAACCTACTGCAACTGGTTACTTCAAAATTTGAGAAAGGAGAAGAAACTTTTGAAAATTACAATTCTGCGCTATCAGCGGTTAATAGTGCAAACCAAAACCGGATAGACATGGAGGCGCAGTTGTTAATTGCGAAAGCAGAATTAGAAGCACTTATTGGGACGAAATTGGAAGAACTGAATTATTGGACTTCAGATTCCATAAAACAATAATTGCACATATTTATCTTATATCAACACGCAAAGTGCTGTCGTTTATGGAACTAGCTGCTTTTTTCAGGTACTTACTCAAGTATAAGTGGATCCTCTTTATAGTGCCGCTTATTACAGCCTGCATTTCATTTTTTCTTACCCAGAAATTAAAGAACAACTATCAGTCGAGGGCCCGTATCGCAACGGGTATAGTGAACAGGGAGGACGCAATTCTCAATAACAATTTACCGGAGTCTAAAATCAATCAGGAGTTCAATAACATCATTGAAATGATGGTTTTAAAAAAGAACTTATTGCAGGTATCCTACAAACTCCTGCAACATGATTTAAAAGACAACGCTCCGTACAGAATCCCAGGCAATACTTTACAGGAGATAAACCAAAAAGAAATACCAGTAATCTTATCGCTCTTACAACAAAAGATCCAAAAAGGTGAAGACCTTGATCTTACCGTTAATTCAGAGTTGCGACTGAATGAGTTGTTGGAATCATTTGAGTATGACTATGAATCGATCCGGAACAATCTTGTAGTTTACAGGGTTAACAACAGCGACTTTATTGACTTGCAATTTGAGTCAGAGGATCCAATGCTTTCAGCGTTCGCATTGAATACATTATGCCAAGAATTTATTGCATACCATACCAGTACCTTGAACCAGAACAAGAACAAAACCATTGCTTTTCTGGACAGTGTAATTACCCGCAAGCAAGACACCTTAAAAAAGAAAATGCAAGCCTTGCAGGCTTACAAAGTTAGAAATGGTGTATTGGACGTAAATGATCAGGCAAGTACCTTGATCGCACAAATTGCAGACTTTGAAACCAAAAGACAGGAAGCAAGAAAAAATATAAATGCATACCAGGGCGCGATTCAAAGCATAAACGCCCGGTTCAACCCCAATGACAGGAGGTATTTTGAAAGCGTTCAGGCAAAACTGAATCAGGATATAGTTCAAACCAGGAGCAGGATTGCTGCTGCCAACGACGATTATATAAAAAGCAATTTTGATTCAAGGCTGAAAACAAGAATGGATTCCCTTCAAAGTGCTTTGTCTGCCAAAATCAACCAGATCAATGATAACCAAAATTATGATCCACTAGCAAGCAAAAAGAATTTAATAGAAGAAAAAACCAATCTAGAATTGTCGCTGGAATTGGCAAAAAACAGCGTATCATCTCTGGACGCTGAATTGACCCGGCTGAATGGCAAGCTCTACGCTTTGGTTCCCAACCAAGCAGCTATAAAAAACCTGCAAGACGAAGTAGAAATATACCGGAAAGATTATGACGCGTTAACCAACAAGTACAACCAAGCACTTTTAGATGCCAACTTTACAACAAGGCTGGTTCAGGTTGAAAAATCAATGCCAGGTACCAAATTACCTTCCAAGAAGTTATTATTGGTAATACTTGCGGGTGCAATAAGTTTGGGATTCTGCATTGTTGTCTTATTTATCCTGTTTTTCTTCGATAATGCCGTTAACGATGCCGCAATGTTGGCCAACAAATCCGGCATGACGGTTTTAGGTACCCTGCCTTACCTGAATGAAAGAGGCTTCAATCTTACTGAACTTTGGGAAAAGCAGCCTGGCGTTCAGAGCGAGACGCAAAAACAACTCAAAAAAGAATTGCGCAACATTAGGTTCGAGATAGACCAGGAAGGTAACAATCCAAAGGTTTTGACGATCACCAGTTTGCAGGCAGGTGCAGGGAAATCTTTTATTGCATACAACCTTGCACAGGCTTATAGAATTGCCAACAAAAACGTGCTCCTCGTTGATGGCAATTTTGAAACACCCGAGTTGAGCAAGCTAACTAGGACTACTTTTTACTTTGAGGACTTCATTTCCAATCCATCCTCGACTATTATAATTTCAAACCAGCCGGATGCAATCCCGGTAATAGGGAATCTTGGTTCGGACAAATCACTTGCAGAATTAGCTAATAGTGATGTAGTTGGGCAAAAAATTGCAATGCTGAAAGATTTGTATGATGTCATCATCATTGATGCCCCATCTCTTGACTCGTTGAACATGGCAAGGGAGTGGATGGTTCAGGCTGACAAGTCTGTAATAGTATTTCAATCAGGAGAGCAATTGAGTCAAAACAAATTGCAGGTTCTGGAAAACCTGAAATCGGAAAACAGCAACCTGCTTGGATGGATTCTCAACAAGGATAAAAGCGGCAAGCACTCAAATTAAATCCAGGGATCAAAAAACATCCGCTTATGAACTTATTAGAAGGTTTTTGGGCAGTAGTTCAGGTTACCATTGGGTATAATCTTGTTTTGCCCCTGTTACTGTACATACTGGCAAAGGTGAAAACAAATAAAAAGCATAATCAGGTTCAATCAACCGAAGAAGCTGATTATGCTATTATAGTAACAGCCTACCAGCAAACAGAACTTTTACATACAGTAGTGAATTCAATCCTGCAATTGAATTACTCGAATTACCTGGTCTATATTGTGGCGGACAATTGCGACATATCAGACCTGCACTTTGACAACGAAAAAATCATTTTGCTTAAACCCGACTGGGTATTAGCATCCAATACCCGATCGCACTTTTACGCAATCAACCGGTTTGTACGCCCACACCAACGGCTTACAATTATTGACAGTGACAATCTGGTTGACCCTGAATTTATCAACCAGCTTAATTTGTTGTTTGACCAAGGTCTTAGGGCAGTACAAGGCATTAGAAAAGCCAAAAACCTAAATACCACTTTTGCCTGCCTGGATGCAGCCCGGGATATCTTTTACCATTATTATGATGGCAAGCTGTTGTATCAACTAGGCTCTTCAGCTACACTAGCCGGTTCAGGGATGGCTTTTGATGTGGCATTATATCAGGAATGCCTGGGCCAAATGGATATTGTTGGAGCTGGGTTTGATAAGGTGTTGCAGTATGAAATTGTAAAGCGGGGATACAGGATTGGATATGCTGCAGGCGCCATTGTTTATGACGAAAAAACTTCTAAATCGGATCAGTTGGTAAAACAAAGAGCCCGGTGGATCAATACCTGGTTCAAGTACTTTGTATTGGGATTTAGCCTAATCACCAAGGGTATCAGTCATCGCTCCTGGAACCAATTGCTATTCGGACTGATTTTATTGAGGCCGCCACTATTTATATTCCTGTTACTTTCCTTAGGTTGTATATTAATCAATTGGCTCATAGGCTATTCCATTTTGCCTTGGTTCCTGGGAATGATGATTTTTGCTGCAGGCTTTTACCTGTCTTTATCAAGTTCAAACACAGACAGACGCATCTACAAAGCTTTGAGCAGTATCCCACTATTTGTTTTCTACCAGATAAAGTCTCTGACCAAGGTGTTTAGCGCAAACAAATTATCAGTAGCTACAACACACATTATAGAAGAGAACAACAAATAAAATTGGGAAATGAAAATTACCCCACACAAGAGTTTAACTGCAAACATTCAAGTTAAAGAAAAAATGATTCCTGAATTGGTTGCAATAGGTATGGCCTTCATTGGAGTATTTTTTTTCTTTATTAAAATATTGTTCTTCTGATAAACTTGTTTAGTTACAAATTAGCAAATGTTCTATTCAGTGGAAGAATCATGGTAAAAAAACATGAATAAACCTTTTACAACCGATATAAAAGTTTTACTACCAATATTAATAGTTGTTTCAATAACGGTAGGGCTGCTGGCTACAATCAATGGATTAACCAGCGGCATAATCACGATTATATCAGTTGTTGCATTGCCAATAGTTTATGCTATTTTGGTATACCCAATTTTTGGAATAGGTGTACTGCTGTTAGCTTCTAACTTAATGGTTTTAGTTGCAAGAACCGGTGTAAACTTTCCTTTGGGAACTATCTTGGACGCACTCCAAGTCTTATTACTATTCTCATTGCTATTAAAACAAAGATTTAATCCTAACTGGAGAATTTTTGATACCAAAATAACTTATTTAATCTTGATCTGGGTTGCATACAATTTTCTAGAAGTATTGAATCCTGAAGCTTTGTCAAAATTAGCTTGGCTCTACACTATAAGATCTATTGCAATAATTACCCTAACATATTTTGTTTTTACTAGGTTCATAAATAAAATTGAATTTATTCGCTTAATTATAATATTATGGCTGTTACTCAGTTTTCTAGGTGCTCTATATGGATTTAAGCAAGAATTTTTCGGATTTTCAGATTCAGAGCAAACATGGCTAAATTCTGATCCGCGTTATTCGGAATTATACTTTATAAATGGACATTGGCGAAAATTTTCCTTCTTCACTGACCCAGTAACATTTGCATACAATATGGCAATTAGTACCATATTGAGTTTTACTCTTTCTACAATCATTCAATCTATCAAAATCAAATTAATTCTCTGGGCATTGTGCATCTTTTTTTGTTTTGCGATGCTATTCTCAGGTACAAGAGGTGCTTATATTCTAATTCCAGCAGCTTACCTATTGTACATCACTCTCAATTTTAATAGGAAGACAGTTATAGTAGCGGTAATTGCTGGCACATGTATGATTTGCTTAATAATCATTCCTACATCAAACCCCATGCTTGGACGTTTTCAGTCAGCTTTCAAACCTTCAACAGATGCATCATTTATGGTGCGAAAAATAAATCAGAAAAAGATTCAGCCATTTATTCAATCACATCCCTTTGGTGGAGGATTGGGTGCGACAGGTACTTGGGGACAACGTTTTTCTCCTAATTCTTACTTAGCGAACTTTCCACCAGACAGTGGCTACGTCCGAGTTGCTGTTGAACAAGGCTGGGTAGGTTTACTTCTATTCTGCTCATTGATATTTACAACACTAGCAACAGGGATTAAAAACTTTTTTAGAATTTCTAACCCGGAACTTAAAAATTATTGCTTGGCTATGACATTGATCATCTTTGCATTGAACATCGGAAACTATCCACAAGAAGCTTTAGTTCAATATCCAACAAACATATACTTCTACTTGGCAATCTCGTTGATTAACGTATGCTTTTTATTAGATAAAAAAACAAAAATTAACTGAGTTAATGAACCAGGCTAAAATATTAGGAAGGGATATTATCATAGTTGGGCAGCAACCTTGGGATACTTCTATTGGAAGTAATTGCAAGGATATTGCGATTGAGCTTAGTAAACACAACAGAGTTTTATACGTCAATTCACCCCTGGATAGGATAACAAGTATAAAGCACAAGAAGCAACAGGAAATACAAAAAAGGATAAACATTATCAACAAGTCCGAAAGAGGGCTGTATCAAATAAATAACAACCTTTGGAATTTGTATCCTGATTGTTTAGTTGAATCTATCAATTGGTTGAACTCAACCTTTATATTCGACTTCATCAATAAAAGGAATAATAAAATTTTTTCAAAATCAATCATCAATGCATTACAAGAGTTAAACTTTAAAGATTACATTTTATTCAATGATAATGAACTAATAAAATGTTTTTATCTAAAGGATTTATTAGGCCCATCAATTTCAATTTATTACTCTAGAGATTATATCCTAGCCACAGATTACTGGAAAAAGCATGGTACCAGATTAGAACCGTTACTAATTTCCAAATCAGACATTTGTGTAACAAACTCCATCTTCTTACAAGAGTATTGCTCACGATATAATCCCAATAGCTTTTATGTTGGGCAAGGGTGCGATTTTTCAATATTTCAAGTTAACACTGTAAGCTCATTTAAATTTTTAGATAATATCAAAGAAATAAAAAGACCAATAGTTGGGTATGTAGGATCGTTACTTTCAAGCCGCCTTGACCTTTCCCTAATAGAGTACATTGTAAAAGATAACCCTAATTACAGCTTTGTTTTTGTAGGACCAGAAGATGATGACTTCAAGACCTCACTTTTACATGAATATAAAAACGTATTTTTTTTAGGCGCAAAATCATTAAAAGAGCTTCCTTCGATTATTGATTCATTTGACGTCTGTATCAACCCACAAGTTATAAATCAACTAACAATTGGAAATTACCCTAGGAAAGTTGATGAATACCTACTAATGGGAAAACCAGTTGTTGCCACAGCAACAAAAACAATGGAATTGTTTAATTCAGTTGTTTATCTGGCGAACTCAAAATTCAGCTTTTCTACATTGATTCAACAAGCATTAGTGGATGATAACAATCAACTTAGCAAACAACGAGTGGCTTTTGCTTCTGAACACACATGGGAAACTAGTGTAAATCAAATTTACAAGGCTATATACTCTCATTTGGAGAAAAATAATACAACACATCAAAACGGATGAATCGGAATTCAGGAGTTGATTTAATGAGGCTTATAGGAGCCTTATGTATTATAACTATACACACAGATTATGATACGCTTTCGTTAGGAGTTTCAGGTCATCTTAAACTAGCGTCAAGATGGGCAGTACCATTCTATTTTTTAGTATCTGGTTTCTATATTGGGAAGAAATATTGGCAAAAACAAGAAATGCAACTCTCTTCGTTGCATAAAACAATAAGTCTGTATTTAATTGCTAGTTTAGTATTCTTACCAATTGCATACATTAAAAACATTCATTTTGGAATTGGACATTTTACTAGTAATGTTGAAATGTTTTTATATGGGTCTTATTGGCACCTTTGGTTCCTCGGATCTTTAATTCTTGGAATACTGACATTATGGTATTTCATTTCTGCGGGGCATTTGAAAAAGCTTTATTTGATATCGGTCCTAATTCTTCTATATGCACTCTATTCAAATTCATATTTCAACCTAGTAAAGGGAAACTCCTCTTTTGAATTCCCGAGATTTTTGCTGTCAATCCCATTTCTATTTGCTGGATTTAATTTATCAAATCAAAATTTGAAAAGCGCTAGAAATATGAAGGTCGGCATTGTAATGACAATCTTTGGCCTATGCCTTCAAATATTAGAAAGCATATTCTTTCAAAATGAATATGGGTATTCAATACTCAATCAGCAATTTTTATTTGGGACCATTTTATCAGCATTTGGCGTTTTCTTATTGGCATTGAATATTGACCTTAAATCAAATATGCTTTCAAACTACGGAGAGAAGTACTCATTGTTCATTTATTTATATCATCCAATTACAATTATGTTTCAGAATTATGTATTATTAAAATTTTATCCCAATTCACCAACAATAATCCTGTTACTTTTTCCTTTTATAACCCTTGTTATCACAATAATGGCGGCAATTTGTATTGAAAAATGGAGTCCAAAGATTTATCGTATTATCAATGGAAGTTCACTTCGACAATCTTAGTGCAATTACTTTTTGAATAAGTCATAATTGTATTTGATCTGACGATACAAGTCTCTCACGATCTTTATTATAAAAAAATTGCTATTTGAAATTTTGCTTCTGACCATCGTACTTGGTTCCGCTTCACTATTGCGTTGAATAAATAAGCTTTGAAAATCGTTGTAAAACAATCCCTTTCCATTATTCCTTATGAAGGAAAGACACATATTGTATTCTGTTTTATCCCCCTTTATACCTTCAGAATACTTACCGAATTTGCTAAAAAAATTACTCCTCCTTAAGTGAGGATGATCACTATAGAAATAAATTTTTTTATAGTTAAGTGCAAACGAAGGAATATACATCTCAGAAAAACCATTTTTCAAATTTTTCAAATAAGGATATTTTAAATAAGCATAGAAACGTGTTATATCGATATCCATCCGTTCATTCATTATCTCGATGGCATTGTTCAAAGCAGATTGAAATTTGGCCGTAGGCTCAAAGTCTTCTTGAATATATAATGTATAGGGAGTACTTATTGAGTTTTGTCCTTTATTGATATTGTTTCCCAATCCGGCATTCGCAGGTGCAGCAACGAGTTTAAAGCCGAATTCACTTTTAAGTTTATGAACTACAATTAGATGCTCATCTTCGCTGCCGTCGTCTGAAACAACAACATCACCAAAAGAAATACCTAACAACTTAAAGCTTTTTAAAAGATTGGCTAACGAATTACTTCTGTTATAGTGGGTAATCAATAAGGTTATATCCGGAAATTTTGATATCATCTCTATCATTGTTAATCATTTAAAGAGCTTTTTGTATCATGGTGAGGATGTGGTTTAAACATTGAAAAAGCACGACTAACCTCCTTTTTTATTCTTACCATAATTGCTTTATTGAAGCTCCCATCTCTCAAAAGAGTACGTGGTCCCGTCCATGCTCGCGCAGAATCGAGTTTTACTTGTTTAACTTTTCCAAATTGCATTAAGTCAAAACACAATCGGCCGTCATCTCCCCAAATCTTGTGCATTACATACCCAACTTGTAAACCATACTCCCTAACATAGCCCATACTTATTCCGTAAGCATTTAAATATGGCCTCTTGAAATGCCGGAACTCTGCTATGACATCTTTCAGTCGCTCGTGTAAGAACAGTTTCCACCTTGGGATTCCAGATTCCGCAATAAAAGAATACCTCCCGTAAATACAGACAACGCCATCCTGCATCAATTGTTTTGTCATTTCATTTACCCATACTTTTGGATAAATACAATCAGCGTCTGCTAACAATATATATTTACCTGCTGCATTTTCCTGACCTAACTGCCTAGCAGGACCACAGCCTTGTATGGGTTGAAAAAGTCTTTTAACATGCAGTAGTTTCAAGGTTTCTTCCGTAGCATCGGTGGAATTGTTATTTACAACGATAATTTCAAATGGAAATTCGCTTACCTGGCTGGCCATACTTGCCAGACATTTAATAATATTTGTTTCTTCATTCCATGCTGATATAATAACACTTACAAGGGGTGATGCACTTTGCACGTTATCCAGTTTAGCATTGATTGAGTCAAATACACTTGGTGGAACGTCATTCAGAGTACCAAACCTGAAATTAAAATCATCAATCCAAGTAGGGTTTTTGAAAAATTGCACAATCTTATTTTTTAAATGAAATTGGTAAATAGCAACCTTAATAAATATCGCTCATGAGAAAATATTCATAAGCCATTTATCCATAGTGTAATTAATATTAGGACTGAATTTTGTTTGTTCCTCCATGAAATCTTTAGGAACCGACAAATTGTCTAAGTCAATTACATGAACTTGCTGATTATTAGCTCCAACTTCTCTTGTGATCCAGGAGTTTGTTGTAATAACCTTCTTTCCAGCTCCAAATGCATCCAGCACTCGCATCGCCAATCCGGTTTGTTTTGCATTGCTAACATCAACAATTACTTTTGATTGTTTGAATTGTTCAAGGTATTCCGAACGATTCATTTTACGGTGTTTCAATAGCTTTCTATCAAGATTTACCCCTTTCAATCGCTCAATTAGATAATATCGGAACGGCATATAAAAATGAGCTTGTAAGCTATAACCATTCTGTTTTGTAAAACTTTTCATCTTCATCAAGCCTTTGTACCGTTCTGGCAGGTAAGATCCAAAAAAGAAAAAATCATATTTTGTAGGTGACAAATCATGATCTTTTAAAGCCAAAATTTCATCAGTATAAAAGGTAGGGCAATATTGTAAAAGTTCAGGGTTCTCCTCAACGTCTTTTAGATCAAAAGAAAGCACCTTATCAAACTGCGGAATTATGTTATACTGTGGTTCCAGATTAAGAAAGGGACTGTTGATATTTGCATCCCATTGATACATGATACAAACAATCCCTGGATTTATTTGCTTAACTTTTTCTATAAACCAAACAGGCATTTTAAATCCCCTAATTACCAAAAAATAATCAAAACGATCTCCAGAGATTCTCTTTATTAGTTTGGAGTAATAAAAGTTTTGATATTGATCAATTTGATTGGGAAATAGGCGATTGACTAATCCATATATTATTGAAGTATCGCGTTCTGGATAGAAAGTAACAGTACCACCATACTCTTCCATTTTATTTTTTATCTCACTTGAATAATGATAGAACTCCACTCCAATGTAGAGAATATTTTTACCATTCAGTTTATCTCTAAGCTTGTTCATATTAACTTGCACTTTTAAGGCCGGATCCTCTTATAATGTTGATTATTTTTATTATTACGGCCTTCAATCCCCAACTATAGGAACGCCAAAATCTATATTCATTAAAATTTTTTTTAATGTAATGATTTGATATAGCAACTGCAAACAATGTTGTAAACAATGTTGCCATTACAATCCCGTAAATATTACCTATGAGATGAACACCTAGTAAATCGGCTATAAGGTTAATCGCCAGCATACCTAATACCTTGTAAAAATTAATATTAGGTTTGTGAATTGCATCCAATGCAGTTGCCAAGAACCTGTCTGCCGGGTATAATAAAGCAAATGTTACAAACAAGCGGAACACATTTCCTGCTTCTGTATTTTGGTACTTTCCACCTGCGATCAGTCCTATGGCGTCGTCGGCAAACACAAAGCTAATTAGCAATAAAGGGATCAACGCAACTGTAACTACTCCTACGTATTTCTGTAGCGTAGATAAAAATAGGTCTTTGTTATTTTGGTTATAAGAAGCCGATAGTACAGGCATTGCAGTTGCTGTAAAGCTCCTAAGTGGAATTTCAACAATTTCCATCAATCTTTGTCCCGCATTATAAACTGCTAATGCTGCAGGCCCCAACATAAAATTGATGATAAAGCTATCTGTTACTTTAAAAAGGCTTGCACTAATTGAGGTCGCAACAGTAAACTTTCCATAATGAAAAATACTTTTCACACAAGAAGCAGTCCATTTGCTTATACTTTTTACTCCAGACCATCCACTTAATAAGACAAAACACCCAGTTAAAAGTATTGTTAAAAGATTGATTAAGATTATTGAATTGAGATTAAGCTGGTTATTAGCCCAAAGAAAAAGAATTGCTAAAAGAAAGAGTCCATTATTGATAGCTCGTACATAAAGTATTTTATCAAATCTATCTTCGCCTTGAGCTTTACAAAGAGCAATCACTGTTGGAATTGAAAAGAGTAAGTTTGCTGGCAGAAACTTGATAAAAATACGGATCCCTTCATCCTTTAGGTTGCCTGCTAATAAGATAAACGGTAAATCCAAAAGAATGAAAGCTGCTGAAATCAATAATATTAGGATCCATGTTGACCCTAACACCTCTTCCCCTCTCTCTTTAGTTGTTCCTGAATAGAATTTAACAACCGCTGTTGTTAGTAAACCGGTTCTAAAAGTGTCAACGAATAAAACCGCTGTTTGATAAAAGATCCATGTTCCATTTTCTGGCAATGCTAGACCACGGTAAAGTAAGGCCAAGGTTATCATGTTAGCTATTGCCATAATCCCATTTCCACATAAAGACAAGAAGTGCTTATCTTTCAACTTTGCAATCAATGACTTTACTTTGAACATCTCCCTCATTTACCATAGTTGTAAAAAAACATCTAACTCAATCACTGTAATATCTATCTGAGTCAGTTTGAATGGGTCAAGTAAACTATTGACACTTTTAGTTACACATAATTCAACATTTCGGTATCAATAGCTGTTAACACCTTTTCATCGATTAAGATGTCAAATTTTCTTGCGAAAAAATTATCCGATCTTTTAATGGAAGGCAAATCTTTCATCCCTAATATCTTTGGATTAGATCCGCCTTCAGACCAATCTATATAACGCAAATTGTTGTTTAAAGTCAATTTTGCAAAGGGTGAATTCATAACAATAGAAGGTAATAAAAACTCGTCCGCACCCCAAGTAAATTTCATATAGCGCGTAAGCTTCTTATTACTATTGATAAATGAAAGAACGTATGAAGCACAAGCCATGTCCATTGTCCACCATGTGGCACAACTACTTCCATACAATTTTCCTAACATCGGAAACTTCCTTAAGGGTAAAAAGGTATTGAGTACCTGTTGAATAAAATATTTGCCCCTAAATTTAAAATCATTCAAATTATAAGCATAAATTCTTGAAGTAGATTCTTTCCACCACTTGCTTGAATCTTCGCCTTCGTAAGCTATAAAAGAATAACCTTTATGGACAGTTAAAAACTGGACAAATTCTTCTATTGGCTTTATTGGGTAATCCTGCGAACTGAGTAAATTGATATAATCAAACTTACTTTCCGAATTTGCTATTTCTTCTATAGAGTTGAGAATAGCTTCTGTAAAACTATAACCACCCCAAACTACCCGTTTCCTGTTTTTAATCAGACGCACACCATCTTTCTTTTCTAAGAACAGGTATTCTGACAATGACACATTTCCATCTACATGTATAAAACAGGCAGCATCCTTATGTGCCAATGCATCAACCAACCGCTCTAATTGAAC
This sequence comes from Cnuella takakiae, assembly GCF_001953305.1. Classification (GTDB taxonomy): domain Bacteria; phylum Bacteroidota; class Bacteroidia; order Chitinophagales; family Chitinophagaceae; genus Flavisolibacter; species Flavisolibacter takakiae. Next base: position 1,816,837 of record NZ_MTFE01000010.1, on the reverse strand, counting down.
AGGGCATTTATAAGTGGTAATAAGGTGAGCAATGCGCACAGGCATGTTACTTCTCTTTTAGCTATATAAATAAAGCAATCTGAATGATATGCATCCAGAACTGCTTTTATTCCTCTTGATTATCATTTCACCTAAAGGCTAGTAGACGAAACTCTTAAGCTCCAACTTGGTAGTAATAAGATATAATTGCAAGTTGAATCTTGACAACTTCATCATGAAGGCATTAACCTAGCATAATGATATTGCTGCTCATAGTATTGCTGGTAGGCACCGGAGGTTACATGTTCCAGCCACTCGGTGTTTTCCAGGTACCAATCGATGGTTTGCGACAAACCTTCTTCAAATGTTACCGAAGGTTTCCAGCCCAGTTCTTTATTGATCTTGCTGGCATCGATGGCATAGCGACGATCATGACCTGGACGGTCCTTCACATAAGTAATCAGCTGTTCGCTTTCTCCTGTTGTGCGACCCAACTTTTCATCCATCAGCTTGCACAACAGCTTCACCAGGTCAATATTGCG
>NZ_MTFE01000010.1:1737898-1816306 GCF_001953305.1 Cnuella takakiae | reverse complement strand
AGCCGCCGATATTATAAGTTTCACTGTCTTTGCCCTTATGGAATACCAGGTCGATGGCAGTGGCGTGGTCTTTTACAAAAAGCCAGTCGCGGGTATAGAGGCCATCGCCGTAAACGGGCAGGGGCTTTTTGGTAATGATATTATTGATGAACAGCGGGATCAGCTTCTCGGGGAAATGATTGGGGCCATAGTTGTTGGAGCAGTTGGTAACCACCACGGGCATATGGTAGGTTTCGCCATAAGCCCGGACGAAATGGTCGGAGGCTGCCTTCGATGCTGAATACGGTGAGTTGGGATCGTAAGGGGTGGTTTCGGTAAAGAAACCTGTTTCGCCAAGGGCACCGTACACTTCATCGGTACTAACATGGTAAAACCGTTTGCCTTCAAATTTGCCGGCCCATGCGGTTTTGGCAGCATTCAGCAGGTTGACGGTGCCCACCACATTGGTGTACACAAAATCCATTGGGGATACAATGGAGCGGTCGACATGCGATTCTGCCGCCAGGTGTATAACGCCATCGGGGCTATACTGCCTGAACACCCGCTCCAGTTCGGCGGTGTCCAGCAGGTTTACTTTTTCAAAAATATAGTTGTCCTTGGTCTCGATATCGCGCAGGTTTTCGAGGTTGCCTGCATAGGTAAGGGCGTCCAGGTTGATGATCCGGTAATCGGGGTATTTGTTTACAAACAACCGGACTACGTGTGAACCGATAAAACCGGCTCCGCCAGTGATGATTACAGTTTTGGTTTGGTGCATGGTTTGATAGCTACAGAAAGTCAAAAATAAGCTTCTAAGTTGTAACATTTATCCTACACTACTTATAGATTTATTTTTTATATACATATGAACCTTTCAAACCATGCTACCTGTTAACCAAATTAGTACTGAGATTTTAGTATTTTGTATGTTTCCATCTTTTCTCCTACCGAAATACTAACTATATACAAGCCTGGTATCAATGTGGCCGTATCAATCTCTTTATTGAACTTTTCTCCTGTTTTCTGCGCTCGTATACTATGAATAATTTTTCCAGAGGCAGCATCTCTTATCTGAACGGAAACAGGCGTATTTAGCTGCTCATCCTCAATATTTAAGACAAAATAGCTTTGCACAGGGTTAGGAAACAAATTGACTTTGAACCTTGCATTTTTAATATTCAATCTATCAGACTGGTGATTAGCAATGGTTGTGGCACCTGCCATTTTTGGAGCGAAAGGCTTAACAAAGATTGGCCTTTCCGTGATCTCTATCTGTACGGAGCCATTTGTCACTTTTAGTTTGAAAGTGCCCATATCCGTGTAACCAGCCCTTGGTCTGTATACGATTACTGAATCATAGCTACCTACAGCCAGGTTGTAGCTGGCTTTCTGCCCACTTTCGGTAGGCATCAATAAAGTATACAGGGGATTGCCCTGAGCATCATAACGGTCTACACTGGGAAACTTACTGATCGTTTCCTGAAAGCGATAATTACTGAAAAGCTTCTTAGTTTGGTATAGATAATCCGCAGCAGGCTTCCTTGTTCTGTTTGCATTCAACAAACCCATAGAAGCAAACTGGGAAGAACTGTAAATATTTTCATCATACAATTGGTAAAAAAAGACTTTTTCAATACCAACTCTAGCATATAACAATGCTGTACGCAAAATCCAATCGGCTTGTGTTTGCAACACTGTTCGTCCACCTACCGCAACGGCTTTCAACGGACTTCCCTGGTTTACATCATAGCCGCATTCTGTTACCCATACTGGTTGTCCTTTAGCAAAACGGTTTGCCAAGTCTATAAAATCTGCAGCAACCTGTCCGGCTTCTGACATTTCAGGTGCAGCACCTCTAGTTGAATTGCCAACTTGTGAGGATTTTGCATCATTGGCGTATAAATGGTAATTGATTATATCCCAGCACAAATTGATTGTTCCATCTGCTTTATAGCCCCTAAACTCCTTACACCAGTCAATCATCCCTTTAATATAATCTGTTCGGGCAAGAGCCAAACCTCCCACCACGACTTTCATATTAGGATCAGCGTTCTTCACACCAACACCTGGTCCCATGGTGTTTTTATGTCCATCATAAAATGCGGACATATTAGCTGCATACTCCCGGCCGGTTTGGTAAGCCTTCCTTCCCTTCCACCATTTATCTCTTTCATTGTCGCACTCTATATACCTGATCAGCCCCATTCCAATTTTGACGGAATTTACAGAATCATGCGTCCACCTAGGTTGGCTATTCACCGACAACAATTGAGGACTAACCAACTTATTGTATCCATACCGAGCAGCAAATTGGAAGGCCACTTTTGCCTGCTCGATATAAGATGCCGGGCTACTGAAGTTTTTTCCATACACAACCGGTACATTCTCCGGATCTCTTTCATTCACCGGGTAGGTATTCTGCATCCATCCAGGCATGGTTTTCAGGCAGGCCAGTACTTCAATACCAGTTGTTTTACATTGCTGGTAAATTGCATCATAGTTCCACCCCCCGCTACGCGTAGGGTTAAATGTATAGCTACCCTGAGCTGACTCCAGCTTTTCCCAGTCCATATAATGGCGTACGCCTGAAAAGTTTTGCACGGCTTTCATCCGGGCAGGGTCAATTACATTCGGGTTACTTGGCGCCTCAAAATCCCACTCAAACGCATTGACGCCGAACATGCCTCCCAACCGAACAGAACGGCCAGGTGCCGCAGCAGCAACAGGTGCCTTATAGGTTCCCAGCAACTCAATTTCAGCAGGGTAAAGCCAGTTTGTATTAATTACCAGGTAGCGCACATTGGTAATAGCACTATCTAACTTAAATGAAGTGGTATTGTTGGTTCTTGAAGGATAGGGACCAACCCAAGCATGATACTCCGAGCCGGTGAAGGTTGCAACAGGAATACGTTGCCATTTATCATTAATCACTGATATTGTCAGCGGGGTATTTGGGTCGGCCCCTTCGGCATCAAACATCCTTATACCTTCAAGGGTCAATGCCTCACCATCAAGCAGCGGGTAATAAGCATCGAAGTTTGAAAGAATCAAGCCCCAGCCCGGATGTGGCACAGTTGCCGTTTGCCCGTCGAAAAGTTTTTCGAGTGTACCTGAAACATTGTTCAGTTGGTACCATCTTTTCCAATCAATAGGAATTTTTGATGCTCCGGTGCCCTTATTCAAAGAGTTGATTGATTGGACTTCCTCTACAGGTATTTTGTTATTATCAAGCTGCCTGATTTCCGGGTCAGAACTCTCTTTACCGACTATGTTTATTTTAGCATTTTTTGCCTGATGGCGACTTGAAGCCATCAAGTCATTATCACTTGAAGCAGTGTTTAAAGCACAAATGGGTTTAGGAAGCCAATTTTTACTAAAGGAAACAAAGAAAAAGTTTGTTCCAAACAGCATGCAACACATCATTGCTGAAGCGGAGGTAATCAGGAGCTTTTGCATAGGATAACAAATAAATCGATATGAAGAATCATTTCCCAAACACCACTATTTGGCTATGATTGAAATGGTGGCATTGCGCCTCAGCCATACACATTGATTTGTGTGTGCGGTCTACAATCCTAATGCAATTTACGTATAGGATTTTTATCAAATTCGAATAAAACACACCATTAATGGTTAATCATTACATGAATAATTAAATAAATACCTACAAAAATTACCAATAAAGAGATAAGGTCCATAATGGTAACCCCATCATTTGGATTGAAATATATCAGGGTCGCAATTTCGAATGTCGGCGAGGGTGCAGGCATTATAATAAGTGAAAGTCCGATTGTAACCAGAAGTATCCCAATTAAAAAGGTTGTTACCCGCAGAAAAAGCTGCAACAGATGTTTGCCCATAAATGACGTGTTTATTTAGGAAAACCAGAAAGGTTTAAGGAGCAAACCCGAACTGCATTCCAAAACAGGTTTTGACAAGGTAAAGAAAGCATGCATACTGTATACCTGCACATGTAACTAAAAGTACGGTAAAAGGCAGATCGTGTCGCTTCAACCAACATACAAGGGCACCGGATGTCACATTGCAACGAAAATTTTACATATTTTCACCGCACACAACCATATACTACAATCTTGATCCTTTGGCCTTAGTTTCTATCATTACGGTAAATTACAATAGTGCCCCAATTACCGAACAACTGCTTAACTCTATCCAACAGCTTAATTGTCACCAAGATACAGAAGTGATTGTGGTAGATAATGCCAGCAGGTTAAACCCTGTGCCTCAATGGCAGCTGCGCTTTCCTGAATACAAGTTTTTTCGTTCAGAAAAAAACCTGGGGTTTGCAGGTGGCAATAACCTGGGTATTGAACATGCAAAAGGAGATTTTTTATTCCTGATCAACAACGACACAGAAATAACCAGTGATCTGGTACCAAGGCTTTTGACTATCATGATCCAGCGGCCTTCCATTGGCATTGCTTCTCCTAAAATTCTCTATTACGAAAAAAAAGAAATAATACAATATGCTGGCTACACCCCTATGAATTTTTTAACTGCCAGAAATCATTGTATTGGTCAGTTCGAAGTTGACCTGGGTCAGTACGATAACAGTTCAGGCATAACAGCGTATGCACATGGTGCGGCCATGATGGTGCGAAGAGAAGCTTTGGAAAAAGCGGGCAAGATGGCCGAAAACTTTTTCCTCTATTATGAAGAGATTGATTGGTGTGAGCAAATGAAAAAAGCTGGTTATGATATTTGGGTAGACACAAAAGCAACTATCTACCATAAAGAATCAATGTCTGTAGGAAAAGCTTCTTCAATCAAGGAGTATTTTATGCACCGCAACCGCATACTTTTTATCCGGAAAAATGCGACCAATACACAATGCAGGCTTTTTCTGCTGTATTATATTTTGGTAGTGTTACCTAAAAGCATGTACAAGTATACAATGAATGGACAAATTAAGTATGCACCTTTACTGATCCGATCCATTTGGTGGAATTTCACCAATAAAACCGATAGCAACAATTTATACATTCCATCTGCGTAAAGCCTCCTTATATACATCCCTTAATTTAATGAAGGAAAATGACAAAGCTATTCTGGATCAGCATCCTTTTACTATTTTATACTTTCCTAGGCTATGGGATTGTTCTTTATATTCTAGTAAAAATAAAGCAAGCCATCAAAGGCAAACAAAAAAGAGCCATTTTCAACAACGAACTACCTTCGCTGACTTTGGTGGTGGCAGCATATAACGAAGAGCTATTTATTACTGAAAAGATTAAGAATACGCTTGCCCTAAATTATCCTCAGAACAAACTGCACTTGATATTTATTACAGACGGTTCCACAGACCGTACCCCTGATCTGGTACAACAGTTCCCTGGAATACAACTATTACATACTCCTGAACGAAAAGGAAAAATATCAGCTGTACACAGGGCTATGAATTGCGTAAAATCTGAAATTGTAGTGTTCACAGATGCAAACACACTACTGAATACAGAGGCACTAGTATTATTAGCACAGCACTTTTCCAACCAGAAGATTGGTGCTGTAGCCGGGGAGAAAAGGGTAATGATAACAGAACGATCAGATGCGACAGCAGGAGAAGGCTTCTATTGGCGTTATGAATCGTTGCTGAAAAAATTCGATGCAGAATTGTACTCGGTAATTGGCGCTGCCGGCGAACTATATGCTATCAGAACTGACTTATATGAGCCAGCTCCATTGAATTCGATCATTGACGACTTCATCATTTCACTTTCAATAGCGCGCAAAGGTTTCAAAGTAGCTTATGAACCCAATGCATATGCACTGGAAACAGCATCAGCCAATTCGAAGGAAGAGTTAAAACGAAAGGTAAGGATAGCTGCAGGTGGTATTCAATCGATCATTTGGCTTAAAGACCTGATGAATCCAATAAGGTTCCCCATCTTATCTTTTCAGTTTATTAGCCATAGGGTACTTAGATGGACCTTAGCGCCTTTTGCGTTGATCCTAGCGTTTACAATGAATATTCTCATAGTGACCATTAACCCGGCCACTCATTTTTATTACCTGATTCTGGCTGGCCAAAGTATATTTTATTTGTTTGCCCTTCTCGGCTGGGTGTTAGAGCAGAAAGAAATCAAGGTAAAAACATTTTTTATCCCATATTATTTCTGCTTGATGAATTATGCTGTGCTGGCAGGCATACACCGGTATTTTTCCGGAAAACAAAGCGCTGCATGGGAAAAATCCATGAGAAAATAGAACAGAAAATCAAAAATTAATTCACCCGAAATTTCTACCGCTTAACGCTTAGATAAGCTTGCCGCAATTCGACCAAATTGAGTACCGCCGATTTGATTTAAGGAATGCACCGCACAGCTGACAAACAAGCAAATAAATGACCTTGTAAAAAATGCTAAATAAAAAGGGACTAGTTCTTCTAGTCCCTTTTTATTTAGCAGGATTCAAAACTTACTGACTGCCAAGTAGGTGAGTAACTGAAGTTATTACCTACTAAATATTAAGCATCACTTTTCTGTACCAAGGCAAATGGTGTTTTGACAAGAATCCTCATATCCATTAATGGACTCACTTTCCTTGCGTATGTGATGTCAAGCTCTATTCGCTCTTCAATTGACATTTCTGCCTTGCCACGCTTTTCAACCTGCCACAAACCAGTTATACCTGCAGGTGCCATAAAGCGTTCCACATAATTATCGGTTGTGAGTGTTTCAGCTTCGTACAGTGGTAATGGTCTGTTTCCTACCAACGACATTTCACCTTTCAATACATTGAACAATTGGGGCAATTCATCCAAGCTTGTTTTTCTCAAAAAACGGCCTAGTTTTGTAATGCGAGGATCGTTATCCACTTTGAAGAACTTTGGACCAACACCCTCTACTCTATACTGGTTGTTTTGTTCTAAAATTTCTATCTTTTTATCTGCATCAACAACCATGCTCCTAAACTTGTAAAAGTTGAATACCTTATATCCTCTTCCAGCTCTAGGTGAAGCATAAAAGATTGGACCTCTTGAATCTATTTTAATAGCAATACCAATAATTATAAATAGTGGTAACAGAAGGGCTATAATGATGGCTGCGACAAGAGAATCACAAAAGGTCTTTAGCATTAAACCCATGTTTGCCAAGTATTCACTTGAATGAATCTTTTGTATGGAGTTAAAGGCTTTAATCCTACCTATATCGCTGCTCTTTTTATAAGAAGACAATGCACCGTTCAAGCAATCTCTTTCAAAGTCTACTATAATATTTACTATTTCTAAATTTTGCAAAATGATCTCCTGGTTCCGGGCAAGGAATCTCTGATTGTACACAACAACCACTGATGATAATTGCAGGTTGCTTTTTAGCGCCATGTGAAGCCGCTCCATACCTTGGAAATCGAGTGGTAGATCTATAATAATTGAAAGAGGAATTGCAAATTGCAACCTTGCTGGATAAGAAATCAAATGATTTACTACATCATCATAAGATTTAAATACAACAGCCTCTGAAAATGATGGATTGTTATATGACCATGAATGATGGTTATTACCCAGATATATGTGGTAAGTCTGCAATTTAGACTTGGAAAAAAGGTGTTTTTTAACTTTGATCTCTTGAAACTTAGAATCAAAGACCTCGGTTGGAAAGGCTTCAACTTGCATATTGTTCGCTTAGTATTTACGTACTTATAATTTATCCCCTCTTACATCAGGCTTTTTGTTTCCGTACTAAAAGGCTTATACTTTGTTGTAGGTGAACTGGGTTAAATGGCTTTAAAATAATAGTGCAAAATTCCTTTCTTAACTTTTGAGGTACCCGGGATAATTCGTTGGTCAAAATTATTATTGGACAGTTGAACAATACGCTATTCTGAACGAATTGAACAAACTCGAGATTATCAGTTGGAGCAAAATCAATGTCAATTAATAAAATATCAAAATTCCCATTCCTGAGGAATTGGGCTCCGGTTGCAACATCTTGAGCAGAATAGAAATTAAAACTTTTAGAAAGGTAGGTTTGAAGAACAAAGTTCATGCTCTTATTAGCATTTACGCTAAGCAGTTTTGCGGGCATTTGGTTAGGTTTAGAAGATCATCAATTCGAAATAAGCATAGCTTATTTCAAACATGGCGGGCAATAACGTTATGAATTAGATGATTGCTTTCTAAAGGATGATGGAGGGAGAGTTATTATGAACTAGGATCAAATCGCTGTTACAACTGCAATGTACAAATACTCATTGTAATGTAGTAATTTTTCTACTAATTATCTTGATGAATATACGTATCAATTAATATTATTTTCAGTATTAATACGACGATTCAGAACGTTTCTTTAAAGTTTTACTATTCTCTTGAAGGAAATACATGAGTACCAATATAATTAGATAAGCAGACCTATTAAAAAGCTTATGATGATCAACCATTCCAAGATTCCATTCAGATTCGAGCGCTATAAATAATAATGTTAAACGCAAACTGTTTATGAACCAAATCAAGCTAACCCCTAAAGTGATCCATTTCATTTTCCACACGACTAAGCCTCGTTGAAGGGAAACAAAAAAAACCCAGAAAATCATTATTCCCAATCCAAGGCAAGGCCATCCCAGGACAACAGAAGAACCAAATGGCCCTACCAAGGTCTGATGATCAGCAATTTTTACGGTGAATCCAACAAACTCTATAAATAGAGTAGTAGTATTTAGTAGTGCTAGTCTAACCCAATTTGTATAGGAACCATGATCATCCCAAAAAGAGTTGTATGAAAATGTGATAAAAAGGTGGTTCAATACATACAGGACAATAAATCCGAAGGCGATTCTTTTAACATATTCCAGGTCGAATTCTTGACTCTTTTTTTGACAGATACTTTTGATTCGAAAAATTATTTTCAAGCTTTACAATTATAATCTCAGATGATTTTTACTGCAAGATTCTTGAACTTATTTAAGGAACTTATTTTGTTGGTCTTTTTTCTTGCCCTTGTAGGCTGCTTTCAAGCCTAATCCAGCACCAGCTGCTAATAAAAGGGTTAAACCACCATCAAAAGGAGCTTCAACTTTTTTATTTACGCCATTGTTTGGATTACCACCATTATTTGTACCACCATGATCATTTTTTTGATCACCCGTTTGAGGAGTCTGACTATTGGCTACGAAAAGATTGATGCAAATAACTAGGGCTAATGTAAATGGAAGACGGATCCAAGTTTTTGAAATTCTCATGTATGTTAGTTGATAGGTTTGGCAGTTAATACTGAACAGTAAATAAAAAGACATTTATTTATAAAACGGATATTTTTGTAGTATAAATTTTAATTTATATCATTTTTATTTGTAAAACGTTCATTTTCAACTATCATTTAAGTCTGAATAGGTTTATAAAAGTTTACTTTTTGAATCCTCTAACTATTAAGATCAGGGTCACGACCCTAATAATCACTTTGCTCATCAACACAGTAAATGGGTTTACTTTTTTTGTGTCAAAGGGCAAACCTACTTGATAGCTATGATAGATAATCTAATCCAATTTTGTAAATGGTAGTTGGCCACTATCCCGTAAATGTTGAAGCGTTACTTGTGATATCTGCAGCATTTTACATACCTCACCTGACCGCAACTACTGTTTGTTAAGTCGTGCACTTTCGTGGCTCATCGAAAAATGAAGTTTTGAATTTGATTTAATTGGCAAACACCTGCGGTCTGCTAGTGTTACAAGTAGGAATTGTGTATATCCCCACTTGTCATTTCCCGCTTTATTGTTTCTTTCATTAGTTCAATCTACCAATTAGCCTAACCTTCCTCCTAATTTAAGTTTAAGTAACGCTGCTTACCTCGGTTACGTAATAAATTGCGATGGGAAAGAGGTACTGCGGCTTCCCATATGGCAATAAGGAGTTTGATTATGCATTAGTTACCTGTTTGCCAACAACTTAGATTTTCCTAACCGTTTGCTCATTGCTTATACCATCATGCACATTCTGGACTGCTGCCCAACAGTGCGCACCAAATACTTTATAGGTGGAGTTAATAGTGGCAATGAGCAGGACAAAAGCGTTGAAGAAGGATAAACTATAGTAGGAAATAGAAATTGCCTTCGCAGGACAATCATTACAATGCTATCCGAGACAGAGTTTAATCCCAGATTCAGAATAAGGTTGACTCAATAATGGGTACTGCTGGTACGTGCATGTTCAGTCTCGCACAGGTAAATACGCAAGAGCATTTCTTACCCTTAGGAGTTAGGCTTGTTAATACCCTGGCTTTGTCGGACATACGGTTCCGGGTTGCCGGTGATCTCCTTGATGAATGTTTCCAGGCTTTTCATAAAGATAACAGAGTCTTTGTTCCCATGCATGGTAATCTCATACTCAACCTCGTTGCTGCTGGTAAACCAGGTAGGCCGCAGGACGGTATCATGCAGGCCTGACGATTCGATTAGATCGGCTGCTTTCATGCCCAAAACAAAAGGCATAACCACATGATTATGCCTTTTGATACTTTGCAAGCCAGGCTTAAAGAAGTAGCTCCCCAGCTTCCTATCCCCTGCTTATTTCCATCCACCACCCAATGAGCGGTACAGGTTTACCGTTGCCTGCAATTGCTGCAACCGGTCATTCACGCCACCTAATTGTGCACCCAGGAGGCTTTGCCGGGCAATGATCACTTCATTGTAATTGGCAAAGCCATACTGCAGCAGTTCCTGGGTATAGGCCACCGACTTTTCGAGTGCCGAAAGCTGGTTGGTACGAACGCTCATTTTCTCCAGTGCCGTTGCATGCAGCGAAAGGGCATCCGATACTTCGCGGCCTGCATTCAGCAGGGCCTTACGGAAATCATACAGCGCAGCTTGCTGCCCTGCCTGTGCCACGGCCAGGTTGGTGCGGTTGAGGCGGCGGTTGAAAATGGGCTGCGTTAACCCCACACCGATGCTTGCGGCAAGCGCACTGGGATCAATGAATTGCGCTAGGGAAAGACTGTTCAACCCGGCGGAACCGGTGATCGCCAGCGCAGGATAAAACGCAGTACGGGCCACGTTGGTCAGCTCGAAGGCATTGCGGTAAGCAAATTCTGCCTGCTGCACATCGGGCCGGTTGGCAAGCAACTGCGCAGGCACACCGGTTTGCAGCAAAGCCAGTGCCTGCTGGCCTTCCAGGCTGCTCCGTTCAATGGGGCCGGGCGGGCGGGCCAGCAAAATGCTTAAGGCATGCTCTGTTTCCCTGATGTTTTGTTTCAGGTCGGGGATCGTTACTTCCGCTGCATACCGTTGTGCCTCGCTTTGCACAACGGCAGCCTCCGTTACACTGGCTGCTTCTTTCAATGCACGCAGCACGGCCACGGTCGAATCCCAGTTGCGCACGGTTTCCCGGGTAATCACCAACTGCTGGTCCAATGCCAGCAGCGTGTAGTAATAGCTGGCAATGGTGCTCACGATGCCTGTCTGTACCGCACGGGCAGCAGCTTCGGTTTGCAGCAAGGCTGCCAGGCTGGCCCTCCGGTTGCTGCGCAGGCGGCCCCACACATCTGCTTCCCAGCTGGAAGCAACACCCAGCTGAAACTGGCTGAGGCTGGTGCGGATGCCAAAGCCCTGTACATCCGACAGCTTGGATTCCGTCACCCCGGCGTTGGCACTCAGCGTGGGCAGAAATGCCGCACGGGCCTGGGTGTAATAAGCCTGCGATTGCTGGATACGGGTATAGGCCACCCGCAGGTCGAGGTTCTGCGTAATCCCTTCTGCGATCAGCCGCTGGAGCACGGTGTCGGTAAATACCGCGGTGTACGGCAGGTTGGCAATGGTATTGGTGTCGGCCCCGCTCCCATCGCGGTAGAGGCCGTTGGTATCGGTCTGCGGGCCTGTATAAGGCCGCGTGACCTTACAGGCGGCAAGCATCCAGCTTACGAGTAAGATCATTGCAGTATATCGAAAGAAAACTTGTTGCTTCATGTTGTTGTGTTGGGTGTTCTGCCGTTGGTGTTCAAAAAAGGATGAACCTTGGATCAGGCGCCCGTACTGGGCTCCACCTTTTCGGCCAGGGGTGCTTTGGTTTTGCTGCCAATCCGTTCTTGCAGCGACTGGAAAATGATGAATAAAACAGGGATCACGAATACGCCGAAGAGCGTACCAATGAGCATACCGCCTACCGCACCGGTACCGATGGACCGGTTGCCGATGGCGCCAGCACCCGATGCCAGCATCAGGGGCACCAGGCCAAAGATGAAGGCAAAGGAAGTCATCAGGATGGGCCGCAAACGGGCTTCGGCACCCTGCAGGGCAGCCTGCGCAATGGACAGCCCCTGCCTGCGGCGTTCTACCGCATATTCAACGATCAGGATGGCGTTTTTGGCCAGCAGGCCTACCAGCATGATCATCGTGATCTGCACATAAATATTATTGGTGATACCAAAGAGCCAGGTAAAAACAAAGGCGCCCGCCAGACCAATGGGCAGGGAAAGCAATACTGCAAAGGGCAGCAGGTAGCTTTCGTACTGGGCACACAGCAGGAAGTACACAAAGGTGATCACCAGCAGGAAGATGAAGGCTGTTTGCCCGCCTGCCGCCATTTCCTCCCGCGTCATACCCGAGAACTCGTAGCTGTAGCCTGCCGGCAGGTGCTGCGCCGCCACTTCCTCAACAGCTTTAATGGCATCACCCGAACTGAAACCGGGCTTGGGCGAACCGTTGATACCAATTGAGGTAAACAGGTTGAAGCGGTTGATGGCCTGCGGCCCATATACCCTTTCCAGGGTAATAAACTCACTTATGGGTGCCATGGTACCGCTGGCATTGCGTACATACACGTTGTTCAGCCCTTCGGGGTTGGCGCGGAACTGGGGCTCGGCCTGGTACACCACCCGGTATTGCTTGCCAAACTGGTTGAAGTTGGAAGCATAAATACCACCATAATACCCCTGGAGGGTGTTCAGGATATCATTTACGGCCAGACCCGCTTCTTTTACCCGCGCAACGTTTACGTTTACCTGATACTGCGGGAAATTGGGGTTGAAAGAGGTGGATGCAAACTGTATTTCGGGCCGCTTGTTCAGTGCCGCCAGGAAATTGTCGCTCACCTGTGCAAACTGGGTCAGGTTGCCGCCACTACGGTCCTGGAGCTGCAACTCAAAACCACTGGAGATACTAAAACCCTGGATGGTGGGTGGCTCGAAAAAGATAAAGCGGGCATCGCGGATACCACCGGTTTTGGCAAACATCTGGCCAATGATGGCCTGCGCGGTTTGCGCCTTTCCCTTGCGGTCGGCCCATGGCTTCAGGCGCAGGATGATCATACCGTAGTTGCTGCCATTGCCGCTGATGATACCACGGCCGGTAAGCCGGAAGATATGCTCCACTTCGGGGATGGTTCCGGCGATCTTTGCTGCCTCGCGGGTGATCTGGTCGGTGCGTTCCAGCGATGCCGATGGCGGCAGGCTGATATCACCGATCACGATGCCCTGGTCTTCGTTGGGCACAAAGGCCTTGGGAGTTGTTTGAAACAACAGCACAAAAAGGCCAGCAAAAAGAGCGATCATCAACAGGGCCAGCCATTTTTTTCCGATCAGGAAAGAAACCGCCCTGCGGTACTTGTTGGTCGTTGCTTCAAAGGCCGCATTGAAGCCGGTATGAAAACGCTGGAGGAAACCTTTCTTTGGATGCCCTTCTTCCTGGTGTGGTTTCAGGATGATGGCGCAAAGTACCGGGCTAAGCGTAAGGGCGTTTACCGCCGACAAAACAATGGCAATGGCCAGGGTCAAACCAAACTGTTTGTAAAACACCCCCGCCGAGCCGGTGATAAAGCTCACCGGAACAAATACGGCAGCCATCACCAGGGTAATGGAAATGATCGCCCCTGTGATCTCGCTCATGGCTTCCACCGTTGCTGCCTTTGCGGAGGTAGCACCCTGGTCCAGTTTGGCGTGCACTGCCTCCACCACCACGATGGCATCATCCACCACGATACCGATGGCCAGCACCAGGGCAAAAAGGGTAAGCAGGTTGATGGTAAACCCGAATATGCCCAGGAAAAAGAAGGTACCCACAATGGCTACGGGAACGGCAATGGCGGGGATGATGGTAGACCGCCAGTCCTGCAGGAAGATGAACACCACCAGGAACACCAGCACAAAAGCCTCGATCAGGGTCTTTACCACTTTACCGATAGAGGCATTGAGGAAATCGTTGGCGTTTACAAAATTGGTATAGCTAACGCCTTTGGGGAATGTTTTCGAAGCCTCTTCCAATACATTCAGGCTGCCTTCAATTACCTCTTTCGCGTTGGAGCCTGCCGTCTGGCTGATGGCAAAGCCCACCGAAGGTTTGCCATCGGTTTGCGAGGTACTGGCGTAACTCAGCGCCCCCAGTTCCACCCGGGCAATATCTTTCAGCCGCAACAACTGGCCGTTGCCACCTGAGCGTACAACGATCTCACCGAATTCTTCGGCACTCTTCAGGCGGCCGCTGTATTTAATAACATACTGAAATGACTGGGAGCCCTGTTCGCCAAACTGGCCCGGTGCAGCTTCCACGTTTTGTTCGGCCAGGGCTGCGCTGATATCCCCTGGTACCAGTCCATAGGCTGCCATTACATCGGGTTTGAGCCAAATGCGCATGGAGTATTCCATTTGCCCAAACACCGAAGCATCACCCACACCGGAGATCCTTTTGATCTGGGGCACCAGGTTGATATTGGCGTAGTTCTGTAAAAAGGTCTGGTCGTAAGCAGGATTGTCGCTGTACAGGGTAAAGATCAGCAGGTTGCTGCTTTGCCTTTTGGCGGTGGTCACACCGGCACGGGTTACTTCCTGGGGCAGCAGGGGCGTGGCCCTCGACACCCGATTTTGTACGTTTACTGCCGCAAGGTCGGGATCGGTACCCAGGGCAAAATTGACCGTGATGGTAGCCGAGCCGTCGTTACCGGCCGTAGAGGTCATGTAGGTCATGCCCTCCACACCGTTGATCTGCTCTTCAAGCGGCACCACCACGCTGTTCATCACCACATCGGCGTTGGCACCCTGGTAGGAAGCTGCAACCACCACGGTAGGGGGCGCGATCTCCGGGTATTGGGAAATGGGCAGGTTGGTCAAACCCAACACGCCCAGCAGGGTAATCAGGATCGAAATAACGGTGGATAGTACCGGCCGTTCTATAAAGCGTTTGAACATAGTGTTTCGTTAGGCTAAGTGAAGAAACCGGGGCATCTGTAACAGGAACCCCGGCAGGAAGGAATAGGAACAGCTTAGGGCTGTACTGCCTGCTGGTAAAGGCTGTCGGAATTGATAGCCCTTGGCTTGATGGAAGCACCGTCACGGAGCGAAGCAACTCCTTCCACCACGATCTTTTCGCCCGGGCGGATGCCTGCTTCCACTACGTAAAACTGACCATTGCTGGCGGGTATCGCCCGAATTTCCGTACTCCGCACCGTACCTGTGCTCTCCAGCACATATACAAAGCGCTTCCCCTGTAGTTCGTAGGTGGCTTTCTGTGGTACCAGCAGGGCGCTGTCCACTGTACGGGGCATACGTACCACCCCGCTGCTACCGCTGCGGATAACGCTGCCTGGATTGGGAAAGGTAGCCCGTACACTTACAGAGCCTGTTTGGGTGTTGATCAGGCCGCTAGCCGTTTCCACCTTACCCTGTTGGGGAAAGGGGGTACCATCTGCCAGGATCAGGGTTACAGGAGGCAGGGTAGCCAGCCGCTGCTGGATAGAGGTACCCTTGTTGGCTTTGGCAAACTCAAGGGATTGTTTTTCATTAACCGAGAAATAGGCATAGATGTTCCCGATATTGGAAACGGTGGTCAGCGGCTGAACCGTGTTGCCGCTTACCAGGCTGCCTATCTTGTAAGGAATGGTACCCACTACCCCATTCACCGGGCTGGCTACGGTGGTATACCCTACGTTGGTGCGGGCATTTGCCAGCCGGGCCTGCGCCTGCGCCAGCACCGCCTGGCGGGCCTGCAACGCATATTGCGCCGACTCCAGCTCGTACTTGCTGATGATGTTTTTCTCCACCAGCGGACGCACTTTATTTACCTGCATTTGGGCAGCATTTACATCGGCCTGGGCGATCTTGATCTCGGCCTGTGCCGTACGCACCTCTTGTTCGTATTGCGGCGCATTGATCCGGAAAAGCGGCTGGCCCTTACGCACGGCAGCACCTTCATCTACATAAATGGCTTCAATATAACCATCGATGCGGGGCCTTATTTCAATGTTTTGTTGCCCTTGTATCGTTGCCGGGTAATCGGTAAACAGGGTGGTCTGGCGGGGAAGCACGGTTATAACAGGATATTCCTGCACCTGTGCAGCAGCAGCTCCGGCTGGCGCTTCAGGCCCCTTCTTGTTGTTACATGCGGTGTTTGAAACGATAAGCAGCACCAGCACGAAAGCCGGAGTGCTTCGAATTTTGTTGATCATTGGTTTCGCGGTTTGAAAAGGTCTTTATTCGAAGCCGCAAAGGTCAGGAAACAAAATTTGAAATATGCTGTATAAATCAAACAGAGTAGTACAAATTTCAAACACCAAAATACACAGGCAAAGCTCAGCGGCAAGCTCACCTATTCATATTTCAAACACCCCTGCCCTGCAGCACTGCAGCAATCGGAAGAAAAACCATGGCCGCAACAAGGCAGAAGTGATCATGCATATCACCGGTAATTTGATCAGCGGCTAGTTAATGAGCGCCCCTTCCACACAGCTATCCGTACGCTTTGGCCAGACCATGAAGGACCGGGAAAGCCTATCCATGAACCGCGCCCCTACCTACATCAGCAAACCCCGCCAACTGAGAACGCCACTCCTACATCAAAACTTCCATCTTGTTTTTCAGGGCAGCTTGTTAAGCAGCTAGCGAATCATGCACAGGAACCCACCACCAACAAAACGGATCCTGAAAAGGGTAAAAAGCCACCGTCGGTGGTGACATAAACAAACTGGTTAAGCACTTTAGATGAAGTACAAAAAAAGTCCCGGCCTGTTACCAGCCGGGACAGTGATTGTTCCAATCCAAAGAAACAAGGAGTTTACCTTATTGCTTTACAAACTTGAAGTTTCCTAAAACCCTGTCATCTGTAAGCGTCAGGATATAGGTGCCGGCGCTGAGGCTGGAAACGTTCACAGGCAGGCTGGTACCGGAGATGCTAACTGTTTTGTGCAATACCTTTTTACCCTGCATATCCACAATGGAAAGGATTGCATTATGGCTATTCACCACCGAACCCAATTGCACGGTGATATTACCTGAAGTGGGATTAGGGAAAATGCTGGCGGTTTTTGGCGTCTCCTCCCAGAAGGTGAGTGCTACCTTGTTCTGCGCAATAGCAGTAAGATTATCGTATACCACAACCGTTACCGGTGCCGATGTGGTTACATTGCCTTTCTTATCGTAAGCTTTGGCAGTGAATGTATAGGTACCGGCAGGAAGGTTGGCATATTTCCAGGAGTAAGGCGCTATCTTTTCTACATCCACCAGGGTAGCGCCTCGGTAAAACTCCACTTTGGCAATACCGTCATTGTCTGCTGCAGTGGCAATAAGACCAAAAGACGCAGGTGCTTTGTAAGTGGCATTGTTTACCGGGCTGGTAAGGCTTACCGTTGGCTGGCTACCGGCAGTGGCTTTCTGTGTTGCTGCATTTACAGTGATGGTTACACTGTTTGAAACAGTAAGGTTGCCCAGTTTGTCATAAGCCCTTGCATGGATGGTGTACGTACCGGGAGCAACATTGGTCCAGGTTTGATCGTAAGGAGCAGCCCTTTCACTGATCAGCAGGGTATTGCCTTTATAGAACTCAACCCTGTGGATGCCATCAGCGTCTGAAGCAGTAGCTGTGAGCCTTACCGAACCGGGAGCTGTATAGCTGGCATTTGCAACGGGGCTCGTCAGCATCAGTAAAGGCTTGTCACCTGCAATGGTTATAGTGGCAGCAGTTGAAGTAGTGCTCAGCCCATCCCTGTCGAAAGCACGAGCTGTAAAGCTGTATGTACCTCCTGCAGCATTGGTCCAGGTAAAAGCATAAGGAGCAATACTGTCCGTATTCACCAAAATTCCATCGCGGTAAAACGCTACTTTCTCAATACCACCGGCATCGCTGGCATCGGCTGCAACTGTTACGGTGGCAGGAGCCTGGAACGATGAGCCAGCAACAGGGCTTGTAAGGGTTACCGTTGGCGCCTGGTTAATGATGGAAACAGGAGCAACTGCAGATTGCGTGATATGTCCTTTGACATCTATGGCACGGGCACTAACATTGTAAGAGCCTGCAGCAACACCATTCCAGGTGAACTCATAAGGCGCGGTATGGTCACTGCCCAGCAGGTTGGTGCCATCGTAAAAATCTACACGGGCAATACCATCATCATCAGTGGCATCAGCTGCTATGCGCACACTTCCAGGAGCTTCATAAGTGTTGCCTGCAACAGGAGTAAGAAGCGTAATAGCTGGCTTTGAATTTACCACCTGGATAGCAACAGCAGCGCTGTTACCAACCTGACCTTTTGCATCCGTTGCCTTAACGGAAAGCTCGTATTTGCCAGCCCCTACATTGTTCCAGGTAAACTCGTAGGGAGCAGCGCTGTCTGTACCCAGCAGGGTGGTACCATTGTAAAATGCAACCTGCTTGATGCCATCCGGGTCGGAAGCAGAGGCTGTGAGCCTGATGGAAGCCTGTGCATCAAAGGATGCATTAGCAACAGGTGTGGTAAGCGAAACAACCGGGATAGTAGAAAGGGTACCGATCTTCATCAAAACAGCGGAACCATAAGGCTGCAGTACGATGCTGCCATGATAAGTGTTTCCTTTTGCATCGGCATACTTGCCTGGAAGGCTGATGGTTTTGGCGCTGAGGCTTGCATTGTAATCAAAGAAGTATAAGCTGTCCGATTTATTTGCCTTAGCAAAAGTATAGGGCGATTTGCGCGAGTTGCGGTCATAGGTATAGTCGCTTGCCCATTGTGCCAGGGTATAGTTGCGCGTTACGGATGATTTGGTGTATAAATTGGTAATGGACTGCACTGTTGCTGTTTCATCTAAAGGACGCAGGTGATAGTTGCTATCAATAGATCCAAATAGCTTGATGTCGGTCAGCTTTGTAAACAATTGTGCTGTTTTCTCATTAGCTTCTTTAGCAAAGAAGATATTGTTCTTTACATTGATGCCCCTGATCGGATAATTCAAGGTATTGTCGTGTGTAACCAGGAACTGCGTATTGGCATTATCGTAAAAGGTATTGTCCCGGATGGTGATATTTTGGGTGTTGTGCAGGTAAATACCATTGCGGCCGCAGCGGGCTACAGTATTACCCCGTATTTCAATATTCTTTGCATTGTCATCCAGGTAAATACCAGACGCATGGAGGGATGTGTTGTACTGGGTGCCTTCTTTAGCTCCATAGCCATCCAGTACAATGTTGTTGAGCACTTTCCGGCCTACATGGCCACCATCACCCCAGGTATAAATGCCACCCACATCACCCAGCACCATTGCAAAATGCTGCACCAGGTTCTGCCTGATCGTAATATGGTCGCCATCAAAACGGATACCTGCGTATCCCGAATTAGTAACCCTGTTGTGTTCTACAACCGAATTGCTGGCATATACAATCATAGCGGTGTAGTTACCACTGCCATTCTTTCCCATACCTGCAATCATCCCGGTATTGCTTACTGTATTGTTTCGAACAGTAAGGTTCCGAATACCAAGAGGTGTTTGAATGGCCATGTTGGCATTGTGGCGGAAGTCGTTATTTTCTATTGTAAGATTTTTGCTTTGCGCTGCATAAAGACCACTCATGCCATTGGTCTGTACCTCGCAATCAAGCAAACGAATATGATCGCATGAGTACAGATCAACACCATTCTCGTTTGCGCCCTCGATAGCAAGATCCTTTATCGTATAATAATTATCATCAAAAAGAGTAAGCACATCATGGGCTGCACTGACCTTTACGGTGTAGGCCGCGGGACTGTTGGCACCAAAGTACATGCTGAACTTTTTGGTCTTGCTATTGTAAGCCCACTCGCCCACCCGGTCAAAAGTGCGGACATCATTCTGGATAAAGTATCCATACTTCACTTTGGGTGCATAGGTGGCGCCCTGACCGAAAGTTATGGTGGTGCCAGAATGAGCTTTGATGGGCACCCTGTCCAGGGTCCAGTGGCTGGAACGTAATACCAGTTCAGCACCGGTCCAGTTTGTAGCCGATGTTAGTTGATGGTCAGAGATGGATGTACTTGTAGCTGACTCAATGGTCATATAACCCTTATTTGTGGCATCTGCATTAGGCCAGCGACCCATACCTGTGGGATTGCCATTAAGGGTAACCATGTTGATGCGGCTGGGCAATCCGGAGTCGGTAAGCTCATAAATGCCTTTACCTGCCGAAACCCAGTTGGTGAGGTTTTTAAAACCACTCAATACAGGTTTGCTGCCACTGCCATAAGCTGTAAGTACAATAGGAGCAGTAGCGGTGCCAGAAGTAACAGGTTTTAAATTACCAGTAAATATGTCACCTCGCTTAAAGAACACCGTATCGCCGGGACGAAGGGTTTTGGCAATTGCATTAAACTTGTTGATGGATCGCCAGGGTGTGGCCGGGCTGGATGCCTGCGTGGCGGTACGGTTATCATCGCCGTTTGAAGCAAAGTAATAATTGGTAGCGTTAGCAGCACCTGCACAAAGTGCAAGTACTCCAAAGAGTAAAATAGTTTTCATAGGTTGGATGGGGTGCAACGAAATCATTTCGTTGGCAGGACAAAGTAAACCAACACTTATTAAAAAAAGTTTGACTGAAAGATTGAATCTGACCGACTAAGGGAAAATCTTAATGATTGCTGAGAGGTTTCCTAAACCATGCTGATTAATAGATAAATGATTTTACTTATTAAAGCATTATAACATAAACAGTGTACTGCCGGATATGTGCATGAATTCAACTGTTCCTTACCGTTATCTTATATGATTTCTAAAGCCAATCCATCACCGACACGGTAGCTACCGTTAAGAAGGGCCTACACAACAACGGTAATTTTTAAAAAAAACAATCACCACACTTCATTACAGAGCGGCCGGAAAACTCATCCCCTATCAGCTGTATCGGTAAGAGCGACCGGGAAGATTGGTAGCCCTGTTGCTGTACCTGCCTATGATGGCAGGCACCGGAGACTGCCAAATCAAAAGGCCAGGGTGCTTAAAAATATTTTGGCAAAGCACGGTGGAACCTTGGTTGGGTACAGGGATTAACCGTGGTGGCAGGCTGTGGGAAACACATAGAGGCTTAAAAGTGGAGCGGGAAGTATGATCAGGCAGCGGTGGCTTATAACCGGGAAAATTGCTGAAGAACAAGGCGTCGAAATGACAAGCAGCGGTAGTGGGACTAAAAAGGACGCAGCAGGCCTGAAAAGGCAAATTCCAGTCGAGGCTGACCAGGGAAAATCGTTTCTATTTTTCTACACTTTGCTTTATGTTAAGTGATTTGTCCAGATCATGCACCTGCAGCATGTACTCCGCGATAAAAACAATAAAGCCTGGTTGCTGTACAAATGCAGCCGGTACAAGCAGGTGTGCGATCAAAAAATAAAGTGAGCAGAATTCTTAAACAGCCTGACCCCAGATTTGCGGGTAAATGGTACAAAACGGAACAAAACGGTCCGCCAAATAGGTGCTTTTAAGGCCAAGATCCAGAAAGGTTATTTCCGCCTGGTATTTAGTGCCGGCTAAAAAGATGGCATCATCGTCCAGGAAGGTGACTACCGAAAGGTTCATCCGTTTTGTAAAAGCATGTTTGGGTCTTTCACTAAAAATATAATCATTCAAATGATCAAGATCAGGGAAAACAAGCATCACCTTCTTCATAAAAAACTGTTCAACAATTATCACACCAATCTGTTGTAATTGTTCAACAGTAATTCAGTCAGCGCCTTAGCTTAAACAGCAAACTACCCAAATATTCCTGCAAAAAACCCCGATAGTTCAGCAACCTCCCAGCTAACTACCCTGCTATTGTTGGTTGACGAAAGCTGGTAGGGAGGGTTTTTGGTGAACGCTTATGTTGGTCTGGCCGGTAGCCACGCTCCCTCCGCATGTATGCTCCTCAAGTTTACGAATGAGCCAAGCTTGGGGTTATCCTAAAAAAGGCGCTGCATATCAAAAATGAATAGGATCGTACAAATCAATTGCTCCCTGGTACGACAGTGAGATAAGCACCAGCCCTTTGGAATCACAGGCATAAGCTGCCGGCGCCCAACAAAGCAGCCTCCTCTCCCAGCTTTGCTTTCACCGGTAAAGCTTTAATAGCATGGTCCTGTAAAACCTTGATGGTTTCCGGCATAAATAAATCCCAGGCATTGATGATATTGCCACCAACTACCACGGTTTGGACCTCCCATCCTTTTATATAAGCCGCTAAAGCTTCACCCAGGTTTCTGCCGAATTCGGCAAATAATGAAATGGCAATGTCATCACCGGGCACACGGTCGTACAA
This sequence comes from Cnuella takakiae, assembly GCF_001953305.1. Classification (GTDB taxonomy): domain Bacteria; phylum Bacteroidota; class Bacteroidia; order Chitinophagales; family Chitinophagaceae; genus Flavisolibacter; species Flavisolibacter takakiae. The sequence continues at coordinate 1,793,886 of NZ_MTFE01000010.1, read as the reverse complement.
CTCTTTGACATTTTTTACTGCTATCCCTGTATGCTCTTTATAGGTTTTTATAAACCACCGGGTCGAAACATAATCTTCTGCAACGGCCTCTTTGAATGGCATACAAAAAAGATCCCCGTCATGGAGCACACCATCCATGAGTACAGCTGACCCAAGCCCGGTACCCAGCGTGATGCCCACCACATGGGTACTGCCCTTTGCGGCGCCACCAAAAACTTCACCTTTCAAAAAACAACTGGCATCGTTCATCATGAAAATAGCACGGGCATCCATTTGCAGTTTCTTGGCCAGTAAGTCCTTTACATTCAGCTGGTACAGGGCTTCGTATTTATCCTGCCCCCTGATGAATGAAATACCATTTGGGTAATCAAATGGCCCGGGCATGGCGATGCCCATCTTTCCTGGTTGTACAGGATGCTTTGCGGTACAATCGGCAATTGCAGCTGTCCATTGCTGCAGAATTTCGTCCTGGTCGCCTTTTGCGTTCACAGGGTATCGTGTCAGTGAATGGTGGATGATGGCCTGCGCCTGCAGGTCGACAAGGGCGGCAGTAATATGCGAGCCACCAATATCAATACCCAGTACAATATTCTTGTTCATGTATTACCTGGTTATCACTTCAATGGTTCCGCCGTTCCTAAACAGGTCGTGCGGCACGAAATAGCCTTTGTTTTCTTTTCCATTTACCTTGATGGCTGTCAGGTTCCTGCTCGCCCCTGATTTTTTCAAGGTTAACCATTTACCCGTACCCGTTTTCCATTTTACTTCATCAAAAAGCGGAACGGTAACCAGGTACTCGGGATCGGTGGCCGAAAAGGTGTACAAGCCCAAAGCACTGAGTACATACCAGGCCGATAGCTCGCCGGCGTCATCCATTCCTGAAAGGGTAAGACCATCCTTGATGCCATAGAGGTTGTTCAAAATGTAGTCGATGATTTTTTGCGATTTCTCTGGTTTGCCAATAAAGTAATAAGCAAAAGGCGCCTCGTGGTCCGGCTGGTTGCCGTGGCAATATTGGCCTACCATGGTCTCCACATTGCGGGCGATATATGCGGGATTCCAGGGAACGGTAAACAGCGAATCCAGTTTGGATTCAAATCCTTTTGCACCGCCATACAGCTCAATTAAACCCGGCATATCATGCGGTGCATAAAAAGACACCTGCCAGGCATTGGCTTCGCGGTACATATACTCGTAATAGGGATATTCCGGGTTGAAGGGAGTGATCCATTCGCCGTTTTCCAGCCTTCCCCGCATAAAGCGGGTAGCCGGATCAAACATGTTCTTATAGTTTTTGGACCGGGCCATCAGGATGCGGTAGTTGGCCGTATCGCCCAGCTTTTTGGCAATTTGCGCCAGGGAATAATCATCGTATGCGTACTCCAGTGTTTTGGAAACCCCGGCCTTTGCCTTTGTTTCTACATGAGGATCCGGAACGTGGGGATCGGAGATATAGCCTTTTTGGATGTATTCGGCAATATAGGGACGTGCAGGGCGGGGCACATCACCTACATTGGCATTACGCAATAGTATTTTGTAAGTGCCCTTGATATCGAAATCATCGATTCCCCTGAGGTAGGCGCCGGCAATCGAGGAAGCACCATGATCGCCGTGGAAGAAGGTAGGAATGAACCCGGTTTGCTCGCCCACGTCCTTCATGGATTTAATTACATCCAGGGTGACCCCGGAGCTCATAAGGCCCAGCAATACGTCTTTATTCCGGTAGGTATCCCACAGGGAAGGCTCGGTGTAATAGTTGAAGGCTGCTTTCCTTACCGTCTTTTTTGCATCGGTGAACTCGCCGTTTACATCGCTGCGCAGCGCGGGCCATAATAGGGACCGGTACAAACAGGAATACAACATCTGCCGCTGCTTGCCTGTCCCGCCTTTTACCTGTATGGCAGAAAGGAGGTTTTCCCATACCTGGTTTGCATCATTCCGTACCTGTGCAAATGATCTGTTGCCGATTTCCTGTTCCAGGTTTTGCTTTGCGTTTTCAACGCTTACAAAAGACAACCCGATCTTCAATTCAACCGGTTTGCTGCTGCCGTTTGCCAGGTGCGCAATGGCATAACCGGTGCGCTTGCCTACCTGTATGGTATCCAGTTTAGAGATGGGCGTGTTCAGCCGGGCATAGAAGTAAACATTTTCACCACCCTGAAAACCTTGTACAACAGAATCGCCAACCTGTGTAACAGACCAGGAAGAGACCCTGCTGTTGGCCTTACCCAAATCAAATAGTATTTGACGGTTCTTGTTATCCTGGAATTCATATTGATGAAAACCACATCGCAAGGTAGAAGTCAGACTTACGTTTACCTGGTAATCATCCAGGTAAACCTGGTAAAAACCGGGTGAAGCTTTTTCCTTTTTGTGCGAAAACCGGGAACCGAATTTAGCACCCGGGTTGGATAAAGGCAGGATGGGAATATTGCAAAGGTTCCAGTGTCCTTTGTTGGTATGAGTAAAGCCCAGGATCACTGAATCTTCGTATTCATAACCAGCACCAGACCCGTATTCCGTCATCGGGCTTAGCTGCACCATGGCATTGGGCAAAGAACTGCCTGGAAATGTAAGCCCTGCCCACGAACGCCAACCTTTGGGCAGGTTATACCCAAGAATGGCGGAGTCGGTAAGCGGTGCCGTGCCAATGAATGTATTGACAAAACTCGTGTAGCGTGTTGTGCCTTGGCTATTACCAACCGTTACCGCACCTATTGCAAGTAATGTAATCCCTATTAACCTTGAGATAAATTTGTTCCAGCTTATCATTTGCCAGGATTTGTTATCAAACTTAATTTTCACAGATATAGAACCGGACTGAATAGCTAATGCTTAATGCCGTGTACCGCTTGTCTTACCAATGCAACAAAAGGCATATGGATTATAACGCTTCGTTATTGCCTTGCCTTTTTAAGCACACTTAACCTTGCATATAATTCTGCAATACATCCTTCATCAAGCAACCACTTAGGCTTGCCCAATTCATCGGCGTTTGGTGTCCAGCTACGCGTAACAAAACCATACTTATCGCGTGCATGCTGCCAGGCATAATTCAGGTCCTGCTCAATCAAATCTAAGTACTTGTAGTTCTTATCCTGGTGATACAGTGCTTCATAACCCCTGAACAGCACGGTTACGAACCAGGGCAGGTCTATTTTAAAAGCATGATCCTTGTGGTGCGGCACGGTGCTGAAATGGACATAAGCATCTTTCGCCAGTTGTTGTGCCTGCCGCAGGTATTGCGGGTCACCGGTGAATTGATACAGCAATACAGCGGCTTCCAGCATAAAGCCGGAATTGTAGGTATAAAATGTCCTGTTGACCGTTCCGTTCCTTTTCTTGTCGTTGCTGTACACACCCGTCGAATCCCGGAGGTTGGTATACATCCAGGTATAAAACTTTTTACCCCAGTTTAAATAATATGGATTTTTGGTACCCTTATAAATCTTCAAAGCCACCAGGGTTGCGGTACCATTACTGCAGGCGGGCTTCTGATCAAGGTGCCCCTCCAGCCAGGTAACACCACCGCCCAGGTCGTTGTTCCAGCCGCTGATGATAAAGCCAAACGCCTCTTCTGCACGGTGCAGGTAAACAGGATTTTTGGTGTTGAAATAACTCTCCATGTAGTCAATACCTACCAGGCCGTTGTCATCATAATACCGGTCCGACTTTTCGAACCTGGGCGGGTAAGCCTGGTAGCCCACAGGTGAACGCGATGTATCCCTGTATTGCTCCATACCAATGACACAGGTATCCAGGTATGGCTTGTATTTATTTCGCACCTCCGGAACCTGCAATAAAACATTCGTGGCTGAAAGCATCCCGGAAAAGGGCCAGAGAAAACTCACGGCTTTTTCCTGCACGCCCCCACCTTCCATATAGGTTAAGGTGTCCTTTTTACCGGAAGGAAAATTTTCTGAAAAAAGCCCAGCATGATCCCGCACACGGTAGTGCTTCCACACGTTTGCATAGATCGTTTCCGCCCGTTTCAGGTATTCGGCTGAAAGGTTCTGTCCTTGTGCACTTACCGTACCACCAACAAGGGCTACCAGTATCACTAACAATGCTTGCTTACGCATGTGCAATCTCCTCCCGAAACTTTGGTTTGACCCTTTGTACAAAGCCGCTCATCTTCTTTCGGTTGTATCGACAGATTACCGGCAAAGTATGATGCATGACTGCTGCGCTGTTTGCTACATAGCGCCCCTGCTGTAAAACGATTATTGTGCAGAGGGCGGTGGCACCTTTACACCCCAGGTTTTGTTGGGTGTACTGCCCATGGTTAGTACCAGGCGCCCGCCTTTCATCAGTTCGTCGCGGTACAGCCAGGCATTGTTCAGGGGCTTTCCATTGAACAGGGCCGATTGTACATACACATTGGTAGAAGCATTATTTTTTGTTTCGATGGACAGCTTCCTGCCATTACCCAACTGTATGGAAGCCTGCTGGAAAATGGGGCTGCCGATCTGGATGGTAGGCTTGAGATCGGTAAAACCTTTTACATCAAACAAACCCAGTGCAGCCATCACATACCAGGAGCCTAACTGGCCCTGGTCTTCATCCTGGCCGTAGCCATAACCATGAATGGGTTCGGTGCCGTAAAACTCATCGCAGATGGCACGGGTCCATTTCTGGGTAAGCCAGGGCATGCCCGAATAATTAAAGAGCCAGCTGATGTGCAGGTTGGGCTGGTTGCCGTGGTTATACAGCGATTTGATCCCGGCAAAAGCATCGATCTCTTTGCCGCCACCAAAGGCAGCCTTTTGCGAGGTATCGAAAATGTTGTTCAGGCGGTTGTTGAATTCGTCTTTGCCCACAGCGGCAATCAGGGCCGCAGGGTTTTGCGGCACAAAAAAGGTGTACTGGATGGCATTGCCTTCCTGGAAGCCACGCCAGGGTTGGACAGGATCAAAATCCTTGATAAAACTGCCATCGGCATTTTTTGGATGCACCAGTTTCTCCGCAGGATTGTAAATAGCCTTCCAGCCATTAGAAAGTTTTATCAGTTGCCCGTAATCGGCGGTTTTACCCAAAGCCCTGGCCATTTGCGCAGCGGCAAATGCACTATAGCTATACTCAAGCGTATGCGAGGCCGAGAAATGCGAACCGGTTGCATCTGTTTTATCCGCTTCGAGGTAAGGCGAAAACCCATGCTTGATGAAGGCTTCCACATCCATTTTTCCGGACCCAACCGGCCTGTTCTTGCCACTCAGCTCGTTGTGCTTAATGGCCTCATAGGCAAGCGCCACATCATAACCCCTGATGCCTGCCTGGTAAGCAGCAGCAATGGCCAGCCCCACGAAGTTGGTACCCACACCCGATACGAAATTGCTGTTGGCAATACCATCGCCAAACCAGCCCCGCTCCTTGTATACTTCGAGTTGGGTTTGCACAAAATCGCGGTACCGCTCGGGATAGGAAAGCGCCCACAATTGGGTCAGGTTCCAGTAACCGCCCCAGATAGCATCGGTGTTGTAAAAATTGTAAGAGAAGTTTCCATTCCGGTCCTTTGGCAACTGGCCAATGGTGCCATCATGCCTGGGAAAGTTCCCGTTCACATCGCTGGCCACACCGCGGCCCAGGAGCGCATGAAATAAGCCAGTATAAAACTTAGTCTTGCTCTTTTCATCGCCACCCGATACGTTTATTTTACTTAGTTCTTTTTGCCAGGTATCCTGCGCCTGCTTCTTTGCCCCTTCAAAAGAAAGGTTGCGTGCTTCGGCCTCGAAGTTGCGCCGTGCATTTTCGGTTGAAGTATAAGACAGCCCCACCTTCAGCTCAATGGCTTCGTTCTGTGCGGTCTGGTACTCCAGGAACAACCCCGCTCCTTTTCCCCGCGCCGAATCGGCGTGCTGGTTGATGCCTGCTGCAGTAAACGAACCTACGCTTGCAGGCTTCTTGCTCACCACGCCCCAGAAATACATCGACACTTTTCCCTTTGCATCATAAGTGTTCACATACCTGGGATAGGTGGTTACAAAGCCTTCGAAATGGGTATCGTCCACCATGCGTACCGTGGCATCCACCACTTCGTCGCTCTCGCCCTGCCTGTTGCCGATATCCAGCAAAATGCGGGACTGGTTGTTTTGCGGAAAGGTATAGCGGTGAAAGCCTACATGCGTGGTTGCAGTAAGTTCGGCAGTTACGTTGTATTTATCCAGCAGCACCTTGTAATACCCGGCCGTTGCCGTTTCGTTCTTCCGGTTGAATGGCGAGCGATACCCGCTGTCGGTATTCTCAAGCAAGCCGGGCTTTACCCGCAGCGGGCCCGTGGCCGGCATCACCGCCACACCGCCCACCTGCCATTCGTGAAAATGAACAAAGCTTTCAATGGAGTTGTGGCGCACATCGTATCCTACCGCTTCCCATCCCGACGGGTTGCCATACGACCCGTTGGTGGAAGGCGCCAGTTTGGCCATGCCATGCGGCACGGCTGCGGGTGTAAAAAAGAACCACCTGCTGTGTGCCGTTCCAATATTGGGGTCCACATATTTCAATACATCCTGCGCCGCTGCAGTGAGCGAGGCCAATACAATCGAGCACAAAAGGAGGTATGGTCTAAACATTTTTTTCATCTTCTTGATCGGTTAACTATTGCAGTATCGTGGTTACAGCAAGCACACTCGATGAACTACCTGCAACAAGCAATTATAAAAGGCAATGCCGGCGTGCAACAATCCGAGGAGCACACCACCAACGCAATCACTGATTTTTACCTGTACTTAGACATTAGCGCCTGCACCCGTTGCATCCAGGCCTGGTCCACACCTTCCAGTTCCGGCGACCGGTCTCCACCGTCCATCCGGGCAAAGAAATAGTATCCCTTGGTAGCCGCATCGCGGCAGGCCTTATTAAGGCCGTCGATATTCCCTTTTGCATAGGTGAGCCATTTGGCATCCTTATCCGCTTCGTACAACCGGATCATGCCCTGCGAGCCCCAGGCACACCAAGCGGGGTTCACCCTATTTTGGGTCGGGTCGGTATTGAACACGTACATTTTGTACAAAGGGTTCCAAAGCGTGGTATTCATTGCCGCTCCCAATGCCTGCGCTTTTTTGAGGTAATTGTTATCACTCAGCACCGTACTGTACAGCAGGTTGGCTTCTACCATCACCGCGTTGTCGTAGGTAAACAATTCCATGTGTTTGGTACCCGCACCCGGCCCGTCGATCTTCCAGATATAAAGTTTCTTGGCGGGATCATACATCCTGGCTACCAGCCAGGCGTCCACCTGTTTGGCCCAGTCGCGGTAGATGGTTTGCCCCGTGATTTGATACAAGCGCAAAAACAACTGCAGGGCCACACCGTTTGCCTGTGTTGGCTTGAAGGTTTTTTCCGTGCTCCACCAGAAGCCACCGCCATAGGTATCATCCCAAAGACCGCTGCTGATGATCCAATCGCCGCAGGCTTTTGCCTTGTCCAGGTAAGCCTGTTTGTCCGCACCTGTAGTAAGGTCATAGGCTTCGAGAAACACCATGCCGGTGAGGCCGTTATCATCTACGAACTTGTCGCCACCGGCACCGGAGCCATCCAGGTTGGTCTGGGCAAAATAACCGCCGCGGGGGTCGGCTTTATCCCACATGTTTTCCATCCATTGAAAGGTCTTGTTCATGGGTGTTAAGTAAGCGGCATCGCCTGCACCGATCATGGCGGCATCGGCATATACCTGGCTTACATTGTACCATTCGTAAGCTACGTTTGAATGCGAGGTAGTGTTGGCCCGGTAGCTGCCATACTGCGTCAGCAGGTTGCCGGCAACAAATGCCTGTGTTTCTTTTGCCAGCTGCAGATAGGAAACAGTAGTTGTGGGAATGGTATCAACGGGCGGCGGGGTTGGCGGCGGATCCACATCCTGCTTACTGCACGAAGCCGCCAACACCACCATTCCTATAAGCCAAAATGAAATTTTCATGCTGTTTTGTTTAACCAGGGTTCTATTGAAAAGCCAATGCACCAATTACAGAACGGTAATGGTATGGGTGTAGGGCCCGTCGGCTTTGAATGATACACTTACCTTTACGTCTTTCCTGTCGGCTGCGGGATCGAACTTATACGTGTTATCCCATTGGTTATTGCTTACCGGAACAAGCGAGAAATAAGACCTTGGCTGGCCGGCAGGTTGCACATTGTTGGCATTCTGGCTGCCCATGTATTCATTGCCTGTTGCCGTGCGCAAGATGAACTTGTAGCGTTCATCACGACCCCAGGAAAACTGGAAGAATTCAACCGGGATCCGTGCAGCTTCCCAGGTACTGTTGCCCACATAAGTGAGCTGGCCGATTTCGGTGTTGTATGCCGACATAAACAAACCCAGGCCCTGGATCTCTGTAGCACTGGTAGTGGCCACGTTGAAATCAAAACGTAAACGGTATACTTTCTTTGCTTCGTTAAGTGCCGGAGCAGTAGTCCCGGCCCTGATCATTCCGGTTGCATCAACAAAATATTGCGCAGCGCCAGCTTCCGGCTTTTCGGTAAGCAGGTAACTGCCAGGTTGCAATGAAGTATACAACTCATACACGCCTTCTTCCACTTTCTTCAGGGGGATGGCCTTGGTAATGTCATTGCCCGCTTCGGTGGCCGTACCATACAGGTACAATGTAGCGGGCACAATGGCAAAGCCGGCTGGCCGCTCCACCTGCAGGGTGCGTGTTTCCGCACTCAACAATGCATTGGTGCCCTTGGATGCCATAACGGCCCATTTAACCCTGCCTGCACTGGATGATTCAACGCCAGCAAGGGCCGCCACCTTGTTCAGGTCTTTTTGGGTTAGCGATGCCCTGGTTTCTACGCCCGAACCATCGGAAACAGTTCTGTAAATGGGGTTGCTAAAATTGCCATCTGCCTTGTCGAAAACAAGCTCGTACAGGATCAGGCCGCTGTCTGCAGTTTGCGCAGCTGTCCATTCAAAAACAAGATCAGCGCCGGTTGCAGGCTCCAGCTTAATGGCCGACAAATCGGTTGGCGCACTTAAACGGCCAACAGGGGTGAGCGATGTATCCAGGTCCCGCACCTCTTTGGTACAGGATGTTATTGTGAACAGTGCCAGCAGGGCCACACTGAAGTATACCAAACTCTTTTTCATATAGAAGCTATTAAGTAGGCTATGGATTAATAGCCGGGGTTTTGTTGGAGTTTATTATTGAGGTTCAGTTCTGAAGCGGGTATGGGCCAGAGGTAGTTCTTAGCCGGGTCGAACTTGCGGTCCTGAACCCTGATATAGCCATTGTCTACACTGGGGCTGCCAAACCTGGCACCGCGTGCCCAGCCATTCAACACCACTTCAGCGATCTTCCACCTCCGGATGTCGTCTGTCCGCAGGTTTTCCATGGCCAGCTCAGTTCTGCGCTCCTGCCTGATGATATTGGTCATATTTGTATTACCCGGGTAGTTCAGGGCAGCAGCATCGGTAAAGCCGGCCCTTGCACGCAAGGCCCTGATAGTTTTATCCCAAACCCCTGCATCCATCTGGCCCAAAGCCTGTTTGGCTTCGGCATACATCAGGAGCACTTCGGCAAAACGTATCAGGTGGAGGTTATTGCCCGATACGAAATTGGCCAGTGCAGCGGGATCGTAGTACTTACGCCAGTAGTAGCCGGTTTTGGTACCCTGCCCGGTAAGGCTGTACTCATCCAGCGCCGACCGGTCGGGATCGGAACCAGGCTTGATATAGATGGTTTTGGTGATGCCATTACCCGTCCAGCGATAACCGTCATAAACCACGGTAGCTGTTAAGCGTGGATCCCTGTTGGCGTAAGGGTTGTTCTCATCATAACCCGAACCGCTTTCATTGATGGATTTTCCATTCAGCATGATGTAGTTATCCACCAGCGACTGCAAGGGCGCCATCGAGCTTACGCGGCCACCCACCGAGCGGGGTGCAAAGTCCCAGAACTGGTTCCAGGTACGGGTAGGCAGTGCATACTGAAGCGCCAGAATGGTTTCGGGATTCGTTTTGTTTAATGTAGGATCGTTGAACAGGCCGCTGTAGCTAGGGGCAAGCGAATAGCTGCCATAGGTATTGGGATTGTTCATCAGCTGCTCGCAGAGGGTGACAACTTCGGCCATACGGTTGCCCTGGTACAACAACACCCTTGCCTGCAAAGCCACAGCCGCCGCATTGGTGATGCGGCCCTGGTCGCCGGCGTCGTACCCGTTCTTTGAAGGAAGGATAGCCGCTACTGCTGTGAGTTCATCCACGATAAACTTCACTACGGCATCCTTGGGCGAACGGGGTATCTGCTGCGCTTCTTCGGGTGAGATATTGCGATCTACCAGCGGCACATCACCATACCATTTGGTAAGGTTGAAATGGGCAAAGGCCCGGATAAAGCGCACTTCGGCCTTCATCCGCTCAATGGTTGCGGCAGGCAAGGATTTGTTCTGGTCAACACCTTCCAGGAACAGGTTGCAGGATTTGATGGTGCTGTAGTAGTAAGACCAGTCGTTCCGGAACTTACTCAGCGAAGGGGTGTACAAACCAGCAGGTATCACATTGTAGTCGCCGGTATTGGAATAAGCATTGTCCGACAGGGCCTCGTTGTAAAAATAGAGGTCGCTGTTGTACAACAGGCTGTAGTTGTTATTCAGGGCATTGTTCACGTTTTCGTTGACACCCCAAAAGGTCAGGTCCGAGAAAGTATCGGTAGGTGCCAGGTCCAGTTTCCGGCACCCTGTTGCCAACAGGGCAGCAATGGCCACGGCGTATATTTTATTGGAGAATTTCATTTGTTCTTTGTTTGCGTTATCGTTAGAAAGTAATATCGAGACCCACACCATAAAACACGGGCAGCGGGTAACTGCGTGCACTGTTGGAGCTGGAACCGAGATTGAGGTCGTTACCAAACTCGGAAGTCTCCGGATCGATGAAACTGAGTTTGCTGAGGGTAAGCAGGTTCTGCCCGATGAGGGAAGCCCTTAAGCGTTGCATGCCCCATTTCTGGGTCATGGCTGCAGGCAGGGTGTAACCGATGTTTACGTTTTTGAGGCGTATGTAGGCAGCATCATACTTATAGATGTCGGAGCCTGTGCGCCAGTTGTTGTTGTTGGACGCCGACCCGATGTTGGCAAACCTGGGATACCTGGCATTGGGGTTGGCAGGGGTCCAGGAATCGGTCATGTGCTCGTAGATGGTCTGGCCATAGTTGTAGTGAAAAGGCTCTACCAGTTCGCCCCTCAGGAAGGCGTCCCTTTTGCCAACACCCTGTGCAAAAATCTGCACGTCAAATCCTTTCACCGCAAGCCGGTAGGTAAAGCCAAAGGTGTACCGCGGAAAAGGATTACCCAGTACGGTTTTATCACCATCGTCGATCCTGCCGTCGTTGTTCAGGTCTTTGAATTTGAGGTCGCCGGGAGCCACATCAGCACCTGCAGGCTTTGCCGATCTTGCGATCTCCTCGGTGTTTTGGAAAATACCAGCCACCTGGTAGCCGTAGTATTGCGTGATGGGCGATCCAACCCTCCTGATAAGCGAGAACACATCCTGGTTCCTGATCTCTTCGGCCTTTGCCGAATTCAGGCGCAGCAGCTCGTTGTTGTTATCAGCAAAGTTGAAGCTGAATATATGACTGGCTACTCGCTTATTCAGGTTGTAGTTCAACGTAAACTCATAACCCGAGTTCTTCACCTTGGCGATATTGAAGGCAGGGAAGCCGGCACCATATATAGCTGGCACATCTTCGCGTGGCTGCAGAATATTGTCGGTTACCTTATTGAAGTAATCGAAAGAAAAGGTCAGTTTATTATTCAGCAAACCCGCATCCAGGCCTGCATTGAAGGTGGTTGCCGTTTCCCAGGTAATATCCGGGTTGCCCTGCCTGAAACCGGCACCACCTACTACATTACCGCCAAAAGCATAGGCGCTCTGGTAATTGAAATAGGTAGATTGGTACTGATAAGACCCTACGCTCTGGTTGCCCAGCGAGCCGTACGAAACACGCAGCTTCAGGTTGTTGACGCTCCTGTTGATCCGGTCCATGAATGGCTCCTGCGACAGCAACCAACCTGCACTGATGGAGGGGAAGAAAGCTGCCCTGTTTGCCTTGGCGAACTTGGAAGAGAAATCTTCCCTGAAGTTGCCTTCCAGCAAGTACTTGTTCTTGTACGAGTAGTTTACCCTTCCGAAAAAGGAGCTCAGACTGGTGGCATCCACCCCCACACTGTTGTTGGAATTGCCCGGGGTGATGAGGGTGCCGGTGGTAGGCGTTCCCAGGAACCGGTCGGTCAGGGTTCTTTCAATCGAAAACCCGCGGCCCGTATAGTTTTCATTCGAACCGCCCAGCAACACTTTGAAGTAGTGTTGATTCAAAGTCTTGGTGTACTCTGCATACAGCTGGGTGTTGAGCTGTAGGTTCTTGAAGTTGTTATCCGACACCGCACGGTCATTACCATATACACCCGCGGGTAGAAAATCAACCTGTATCCGACGGTAAAAATTATTGCCGTTAAAAATGGTACCGCCAAATACACCAGTGAGCTTGAGGTCTTTGGTGATGGTTAACTGGCCATTCAGGTTGGCAAATATTTCATCCACATCCGACTGGTTGTAACCACCTTTTTCCAACACACCGTACTCGTTATACTGCGATGCCACCGGGTTGGTGAGGTAATTGCCCGCCGAGTCTTTCCAGCTGTAGTTCAGCGGCACCCTGTTGGCGTCGGCAAAGATGTTGTTGTCGCCAACGCTGTTGGTTTTGTTGCGTGTTTTGGTATAGTTCAGGATCACATTAGCCCGGAACCTGCCCGCAATGGTGGTCTGGTTCAAACGCAGGTTATACTTCTGGTATCCAAAGCCCGCACCACTGCCGCCATTACCGATAAAATTGCTGCCCTGGTTCTGGTAACCACCCGAGATAAAATAGGAACTGTTTTCACCGCCGCCACTGATGCTCAGGTTATGGGTTTGAAACAGGGCGTTCTTCAACAGGTGCTCTATATCCCAGGTGCCATTTCCCTGCGCTTTGAGGTTCTGTATATCCTGTGGCGTATAAATGGGCTGCAATCCCGAATTGATCAGGGACAGGTTCTTATAATAAGCATTATCCCAGGCACTCACTTTTTTTACCAGTACCCTTGGTTCCTGCAGGCCAACATTGCCATTGTAGGCGATGGTAGCTTTCTGATTTCTACGGCCGGACTTAGTAGTAACCAACAACACACCGTTTGCTGCACGGGAACCATAAATGGCAGCCGATCCTGCGTCTTTCAATACCGACACGCTTTCAATATCGTTCGGGTTGATGGTGTTGATATTGCCGCCAACGATGCCGTCAATGACGATCAGCGGTGTATTATCACCCAGGGTGCCCAGGCCCCTGATATTGATGTTCACGCCGCTGCCGGGATTGAAATCGCGTTGCTGGATGATCAGGTTGGGCGACTCACCCTGCAATGCCTGCAGGGTATTGGTTACGGGTTTGTTCTCGATGCTTTTCGATGATATCTGGTTTACGGAACCGGTCAGCGATCCCCTACGCTGTGTGCCATATCCTACCACCACCACGTCGCTCAGCAAAGTGCCTGCGCTATTGGCAAGGGTGATATTGATTTCTCTTTGCGTACCAATGGCAATAACCTGGCTGGTATAGCCGGTGTAGGAAAAGGTTAAGCTCCGGCTTGCATAATTATCCGGGACATTGAGGTTGTACCTGCCGTTGGCATCGGTAACGGTACCAACCGTGGTGCCGGCAATGCTGACACTCACACCCTGCAGGGGCTGGCCGCTGCTGTCAACAACCTGGCCCGTGATGGGGATTGCAAAATTCCCCTTATGATCCCGTTCCTTGTAGTTGTCTTTGGCTTGTGCATCGGCCAGCCAGCAGAAAAGGGCCAGCACCATCAGCAGTGTTGTTTTGAGTTGCCTGTTACGCAACAAGGATAACTGGCTTTGCGTGTTTGATAATCTTGGACTCATATGGCGTTTTTAAATAAGTTTTTAGGCGCTTTTTTCCAGGAGACCGTTCGGTGTTGCAGGCACCACTTGTACAGGCCGGTAAGGGTTGCGTTTTTTATTGTTTTATGGTTGATGTTGCGGTGTATCCAGGCGCTTTTTTGTGGTGCGCATTTTTCCAGTATGCTTCGATATTTTCCAGTGAGCGGCCCTTGGTTTCGGGGATTAGTTTCCAGGTAAGCCACAATGCCGGCGAACAACAGAGGGCGAAGATCCAAAAGGTCCATGCGGAGCCCAGCCCTTCGAGCATGGCTGGTGTTAACTGGCCTACCAAAAAATTACCGACCCATAAGGAAAGCGTTGCCAGCGCAACGGCTCTGCCCCGAACAGCATTCGGGAAGATCTCTCCTACTACTACCCAGCAAACCGGGCCGAAGGAAAAAGCAAAACAGGCGATAAAGGCAAGAATGGAGATGAGTATCCAAGGGCCGGAGGTAACATCCAAAGCGAACAGCACCCCGATAACGAGCAGGGATAATACAGCGCCGCCAACACCGGCAAACAGCAAGGGCCGCCGTCCCCATTTGTCAATGGTAAAAATGGCGATGAAGGTAAAGACCACGTTTACCAGGCCTATGGTAACCTGACCGCCCAGGGCGCTGTTCAGCGTAAACCCTGCCTGTTCCAGGATGCGTGGGCCGTAATAGATCACTGCGTTGATGCCGCACACCTGCGATAGAAAAGGCAGGAGCAGCCCAATCAACAGCGCCTTGCGGTAAACGGGTTTGAACAATTCACTGAAAGAGGTCTCATCCTGCTTGCTTTCTTTTCTAAATGCGGCTACTTCTTTCGCCGCAGCGTCGGTGCCGTCCAGCCGGGTAATAATGGCTTTAGCCTGTTCTTCCCTGCCTTTCAACAGCAACCACCGGGGTGATTCCGGAACAATAAAAAGGCAAACCAGGAATATGATGGCCGGCACTGCGCCAAGGCCCAGCATGGCCCGCCACACTTCGTCGGAAAAGATATTTTGGGTAGCCGCACTCCCGAAGGTTTTGGCGGCATTGTTGGCGAGGTAAGCATTGGAAAAATAAGCCAGTACAATACCAATGGTCAGGGCCAGTTGGTACAAGGATACCATCGTACCGCGCAGGCGGGAAGGGGCAAACTCCGATATATACAGCGGACAAACCATGGAAGCAACACCAATGCCCAAACCACCGATCAAACGAAATAGGATCAGCGCTGTAAACGATTCCGCAAGCATACAGCCAAGTGCAGAAAAAAGAAACAAAAGCGCCGAGAGGATCATCACGAGTTTACGGCCGTAAGCATCACTCAGCTTACCGGAAACGCTCACACCCAGAATGCACCCCAGGAGGGCACAACTTACAAACCAGCCCTCGCTCACAGCGTTCAGGCTAAAATCGTTTGTAACCAGGCTGATGGTACCGGATATGACAGCCGTATCAAAACCAAACAGGAACCCGCCCAATGCTGCAATAAAGGACACAAGAAAAAGGTATCCCTTGTGTGAAGCATTTGTTTCATTAGCTATAGCAATCGTACGCATGGTTTAAAAGAGTTGTTGGTACTTATCAGAACTTGTCGTCTGCTATCTTCCAGCAGTTAAGAAGCGGCTACTTTATTTGCACCAGGGCACCACTTATGCAGTGACTGATGATTGGGTATAAAGAGCGCCGGTTTTTATAAAACAGGTTACCTGAAGACGGAACAGTTATTTGAAAACAGCTTGATGGAAAGCCGCATTCCGTTTTATTTCAAAAATGCTTTGATCACTTTTGCCAGGCCTTTACCGCGGTTAACCAGTTGATAGGATTGTGCCGCAGCCGGGATGACAAAAGTTTCTGCGTAGGCAAATTGTTGCGCAGTGCCATCGGCTGTCTGCACTGCAACAGCGCTACCTTCCACCAGCATCAGTACATGACACCGGTCTTCCGTATCAATATTTACTGAACCCGAAAACTCGATGCGGTGTACATCGTAAAAATGTTCCGCGTGGGTGGGCAGGTGTACCAGTTGATAATCTGCGCCCTGCTCCAGCACATAGGGTTTCGACAGCAGTTCCTGTTTTACCCTGTCGCCTTTTCTGCTGAAGTCAAGGTTGTTAAATGCATGCTCCAGGTTGATGGGGCGGGGTTTACCATCGAGGTCCAGCCGCAGCCAGTCGTACATTTTGAAGGTGAAGATGTAGGGCGTGGCACTGATTTCAAGCACCAGGTTTCCGGCGCCTGCACTGTGCACCGTTTGGTTGGGAATCAGGAACAGGTCGTGTTTTTGGGCGGGATGCTTTTGTACGAAGGTTTCTATATCCAGTTCAATACCCTCTTCCTGGCTGGCCTGCAGGGCCGTGTAGAATTCATCTGCATCAATGTGCTCCTGGAAACCCAGGTACACCTGTGCGTCTTCCTGGCAATCCAGGATATAATAGGTTTCATCCTGCGTGATGATTTCACCAAACTGCGATTGGATATATTGGCGGGAGGGATGACATTGAATGGAAAGATTACCGCCGTCGAACGTATCCAGGAAATCAAAGCGGATGGGGAACTCATCTCCAAAGGTTGCGGCATGGCGGCCAAGGACGGCCTCATTACCCGCAAACATCAGGAAGTCGAAGGACACCTCAAGCAGGTAGCCGCTGCTTTCAAATACCAACCCGTTTTCGGGCACAATCAGTTCGAATGACCATGCATAGTTTACAACGTCTTTATTCAGGCCGGGAATCTTGTTTTTGATCCACTGCCCGCCCCAGGCGCCGGGTTCAAACCAGGGCCGTACGCGGAACAGGGACTTGCTGATCTTGTCCAGCCCTTCCATAAGCGTCGACCAATGCATCCAATTGATATCATCGAGCCATTGTCCATCGGCAATAACTGCAATGCGGTTTAGCAAAGCTTTTTTATGGTTATTGGCAAGCACCCAATCCACAAAGTAGCAGCGCTTGTAACTATAAAAAGGCTCGTTCACCTCATTGCTTCCGAGGTTATAAATCGACCCGGCACGCATCCTGAACTGGATCTCGTTCTTGGGAAGGTCGATGTAAATAAGCGGGGCTTTCCACCCGCATAAAGCGGCCCCGGTACCTATAACGATGTTGATATTATATTCACCCTCGGGAGTGGCCTCTTTGAAACCTTGCTGGTCGTATAAATCAGCTAAGGATAAGGAGCATTTAGAACCCCACACGGAGTCATAGGTGCCCAGGTAAGGCTGCACCAGGGCCTCTATCACCGCTGGTGCTTTTAAAAAGTCGTCAGTTTGCACCCACTTTACCGACAGGCCGGCGGTATCAAAACAATGCTGCAGGGCCGCTTGCACCTTATCCCAATACACACCTACATAACCATCTATCAGTACGGTTTTTTGCCCGCAGATCCACTGTGCAAGTGCATCATAACCATTGAAAATTTTATGATCGCCTACTGAATGGAAGGGATAAATATCATATGCACTATCCTTCAACTCGTTATTGGTAAGCTGTACCGGCATCAGGTACTGCGCGGTTTTTCGCAATTGGGGGGCAGCCGGCTTCATCTTTCGGTCTGTATTCGTACTGGTCAGGTCATTGTTCATATGGACGACAAATGGTGTGGTGAGCGATCGCCGATGTATTGCGGGGTGAACCAAAACAGGTAGCAGATCGTTGTAGAAGTGAAATTATGTCGTAATGTCCATACATATTAACTTTTGTGCCGAATTTTTTTTAGAGACAACCAGCTCATCAAAGCTAATTAACTATAAATCATTGAGTTGTTCTTACAACAGGTCTGAACAAATGCATAGACAAATAGGGATAAATTGATAATATTGCAGTACAATCTTCCAAAATGCGCTATGCCATAGACCACAAAAGCTCTTATCCTTTGCACAAACAGGCCGAAACCCTGTTGCGGGAAATCATCGCCGGAGAAGAGTACCAGAATGGCAAACTGCTGCCCAACGAAGTAGAACTGGCAAAAAAACTGGCGATCTCCCGCACCACGCTCCGGCAGGCCATCAATACCCTGGTTTCCGAAGGTTTGCTGGTACGCAAGAAAAGGATTGGCACCAAGGTGGCACCGGCACCGGTGAGTTCCAAATCAAACAATTGGCTAAGCTTTTCACAGGAAATGAAGGTGCGGGGCATCCCCATCAAAAACTTTGAACTGCACATCACCTGGGTGTACCCGGATGAGGCACTGGCTAATTTTTTTGAAATAAAAACAGATCGTAAGATTTTAAAACTGGAGCGGGTACGCGGCAAGACCGAAGAGCCATTTGTTTATTTCGTTTCTTATTTCCACCCCCGCATCGGGCTTACCGGCAACGAGGATTTTAAACGGCCTTTGTACGAGATTCTCGAAACGGATTATTCTGTTATTGCAGCCCTTTCGAAAGAAGAGATCAGTGCCAAAGCTGCCGAGCCTTTTATTGCGGAAAAACTAGGTATTGCTGTTGACAGCCCGATCCTTTTCCGCAAGCGCTATGTATTTGACCAGGGAGAGAGACCCATTGAATACAACCTGGGATATTATAAAGCGGACAGCTTTGTTTATACTGTGGAGAGTACCCGGTGAGGTCTTTTCCCCTGATGCTTCAATCGAACCTTTCGTTTCTACTTCCAATTTCTTTATAAAAAATAACCTATCACTGGAACATGCCAGATGTGCCACCCTATTTTAAAACTATCCAGTTTTGGATATGATCTTCTAATAAATACTGAAGTAAAGCATTGGAAGCAAAAGAGGAAAAATCTATCGAAGGCTACAATCCAAACTTCGGCCAATACAAGCTATACCTTGATGGCTTCGCGTCGATCCTTTGAAAATGATCTTATATCAAGCAATCTTTCATCATTCTAGGGTCCTGTTAAGTTATGCCGCTGCCGAGCAGATGGCTTATTGCTTCTTTTGAACAATAGCCTTAGTTGCTACCCATTGGTGTTGCAACTAAACACAAAGAGGTTGCGCACCACTGGTTAAGGTCATAGTTCTAGCGGATGTAAGCAAGCTGTTGTATCTACCAACAGCCCACCGGAAGGTTGTATTCCTTTGATGGGCGATGGGATAAAACGAATAGCCCGCAAATCATGGATTTTGCGGGCTTTAAAATGTTTGTCCGGTTTTGCTCCCAGCTCCAAGTACGAAACCTGGGTTTGCACACTTGGTACATGCAAACTATCCCTTTAGCCGGATCTCAAAATCCTTCACAGGACCAAGCAGCGTTTCCAGTTTCAACTTATTGTCGCCTGCACCCATCCCTGCCTCCTTCAGCTCCACCTGAATGGTGATGGATTTGCCTTTTTCAATGTTTATAGGAAAGACGGGCAGTTTCAGTGACCAGCGGCCGGCATCCTTACCCAACAGCTCAGCGGCAATGATTTCCACTGCATCACCTTTATTGGTGATAACAATTTCCTTTCGCTCTCCTTTTTTAAAGACCAGTTCTCCTGCAGCACTGCTTAATACCGGGACTCCATTTTGATGAAAGTTGATCGGCCTGGATTCGATATTTTTCAGGAAGTGCTCCGCTCCTTCACTCTGGAACTGTATCCGCCCCCCGGTGGTTTGCTGATGCAGGTCTTCCCGATAAATGTTGTACAGCCGGTTAACCACAAATCCATTTACAATAAAAACGGCATCAGCACCACGGGCCACCAGCTCGCCGGTTGTCCACTGCCCCTCAGGGCTTTCAAAATTTGCGGACCGGTATACCCGCTTGTCCGTGTGCTTGAAGGGTCCGTTTGGATCGTACTGGTCTACCACATCGCCGTCATCCTTTGACGGGCTTACCTGAATTTCCGGAATACCTGCACCTACATTGTGGTAATCCCCGATATCTGTTTGCTGGATTTGTAGTTCCAGGCTGCGCATCCAGCATTTGGAGCCATAATCGTACGGGAGAGAGCAGTGAAATAAAAGGCCGCCATCGGGCACCACCTGTTCCCTGGGCGCCCATTTCTTTGCCCCCCATTTAACCTGGAACCGCAGGTGGTAATTGCTAAATGACTCTTTTGTCATAATGCCGCCCCAGTCCTGCCCGGAGATCCGCAACCCTCCGTCCACCACCGTAAAAACCCCGTGCGGATCCTTGTTCAGGCCAATGGGTGTTTGGTCTGCAGCAGCCACAGAAGGCACAAGGTAGGTTTCCCAGTCCTTCAGGTCCCTGCCGTTAAAAAGTGGTTTCCATTGGCCCACACCCGGGAGCTGGGCATAGGATGGCGCAAGGACAAAACAGAAAAAAGCTACTATCAGGGCGTGAAGCGGAAAGGCAGGAAAAGCCCTCCCGGAGCTTTCCTTTCCAAGGCTCCTAAGGGGATCCGTGAAGGGTTTTTGAGCAGTCATACAATCATATTTCTGCCAAAGCTATCCTTAGACCCATGGTCCTTACTGGTATAAATCTATCATATTTCGGTAGATTCATACCTTATGAGACGCTATGTCCGATATGAACCTTTTGACATCTATTGCTTTGAAGCATCGGAATGGATTCATCCAACTCATAATCACACCTACTTCGAGATTATTTTCATACGGGAAGGCAGTGGCTGGCACATGCTGAACGGCAACACCCTGCCCTACCGGAAAGGGGACATCTTTTTATTGGGACCGGAAGATTATCATCATTTCAATATTGAAGTCTCCACAACTTTTGCCTTCATACGTTTTACAGAAAGCTTTGTCAAAGCACCCGGTATTCCAAAGCACAAACACTGGCAGCAGGTGATCGATTCGTTATACACATCCGGATACCAGTCGAATGGCAGTATTGTACAGTGCGAAGAAGAAAAAATGGTGCTTGACAACCTGCTTACCGTACTTATTTACGAATACCGGAACAAGCATAACGAGGCTTATGAAGTGATCATGGAAAGCCTCATGAAAGCATTATCAAGCATCCTGGCCAGGAACCTTATCCGGCAAACCAACTTTGCGGACAGAAAACTTCATCCTGCCCCATTGGTTGACAGGTTGCTGATCTATATACGGCAAAATATTTCCAACCCGGAAAAGTTGAAGCTGGAGTGCCTGTCGGAAGCATTCAATTATGCCCCTACTTATTTAAGCACCTACTTTAAAAAACAGGTCGGGGACTCGCTGCAGCAATACATTGTAAAATACAAACTGAGCCTGGTAGCAAATGCCCTGCAGAACAGCGACAAAACCATATCATCCATAAGCTTTGAATATGGGTTCACGGATGAAAGTCACTTATCCAAAATCTTTCGTAAATATTACGGGTGCTCCCCTGGTAGTTTCAGGAAGGATAAAGCTTTCTGAGAAAATGAAAAAGGTCTTTGTTGACAGCCACAGGACTGTTTTATCCTGACACAATAATTATTCTTACAATAGCCCCATTGAACATACAGCTGGTTGTCGCACCCTTGCTTTTAAAATTATAAAAACCGGCGCGTTGCAAACGGACTAAATTCATAATACCTAATCTCGTTTGTACTTTCTGATTGTTAAACTGGTATTTGAAATACCATACGAATGAGCCGGACTCCTGCGACCACTTGGAGAATTTACTATTTGGTAATTTTCAGGAAGGCTTTTACATGAGTCCCTTAACACCCATTCAGTATACTCCATATCGTTCAATTGATAATGGAATGAATTTTCATTTGAGCAAAAGGACTGTTCCTTTCTTTGATTTTTCCTCCTCGCTTCCCAACTTATACCTGAATGTCCGCACAAAGACACTGCTGCTTAAATTACATCGAAAGCGCTAACGGCCAGCGGGTGCTGCTGTAGTTAGTTTGGTAGACCTAAGGAGGAATGATGTTGCAGTACTATATATGAATTTAAACAAAGGTCAATTCAAGGCCATGAACACATTGAGAATTTTGATGCTGGAAGACCATTGATTAGTGCAGGCCGGTAGCGCACCATATTTTTTTCAGGAATAATTATAGACCAGCATATCGCAGGAATAATTGGTAAACGACGTGCCCTACAAAAATGCAATTTTTCTCTGAAAAGGCATTCTGTAATCCAATAAAAGGAAAGAGGGAATAAAAAAAGAATAGGCCTTCGGTATTTATTGACTATTGGCTTAATTAAGTCGGGAAGACAGCCCGATAAATAAATCCCACAACACCTTGAAAATCAATTTTTTGCAAGCACGAAATATAAACAACTCACAGAAAGCTCACTAAGTAAAGAACTCCATTGGATATATTCAAATTACGAATTATACCGCCCTATAACCTACCATTCTTTTAAATTTTCTTATCCTTTAAGGATGTAAGTCACATTAAACAAATGTATAAAAAGCATAGGTCTTGAAAATACTAAATAGGTGGTTTTAAAAAGTTGCAATACTGCAAATCACGTGGGGCAAATAATAAGTGGGAAGGAAACTATACTGTCACTTTCCGATACACAAAGTAAAAACCCTTTACCAGTCGAGGTTTTAGAAGCATGGGCAACAAAATAGCAACAAAATTGAAGCAACTAAAGGAAAATAAAAGAAAAAAAATGTAAGTTGACTCAACACACACAATTGCCGACTGACATAGTTACCCAATTTAGATCAGAAACTCCTAAAAGCCTGTAAAGTAGGTCAACACCAACCACCCTTATCGGCGCGTTCATATTTGTTAAGCAGCCGAAGAATAAGCTACAGCAGTAAAACTTAAAATACTAGCTAACCATTCAGATACCTTTCTCAATAGCAACTACCGCACGCTTGCCTTGGAAAATTAATAACAAAAAAAATTAAAACACAACGTCCTAAGGAAGTATTTTTCATTCAGCTGCCCTAAAAAGAACTTTATCTCCTACATTGTAGTTTAATACAAAGAAGGATTAGAAACAAGTCACAATGGAAATTAGAGACATTTTTGAGAACTTTATAAAGATTGAACCCAAAGTAATGTCTATTGAAACTCTCTTCAACAACGAGGAGCGAGTGAGCAATACAAATTACCAACCCTTCTATCAACGAAATTATGTCTGGGATGATGAAAAAGCAACTTACTTCATTGAAAGTATCCTGCTAGGCACAGAAATTCCCCCTTTGATCTACTTTCGAAATTCCGACAAAGTAGAAGTAATTGATGGCCGACAAAGATATCAAACAATTTTGCGGTTTAAAAACAATGAATTTAAGCTTAAAAAAAACGGCTTACAAAAGCTACAACATATCGGAATAGCAAATAAGTATTTTAAAAATTTAGAGGAAAAGTTGAAAGACTTTTTTTGGAATACAAAACTACGCATAATTGAATTTAGCTTTCATTCAAAAAGTTTGGTTAATGACGAAATTGAAGAAGTCGTAAAAAAAGAAATTTTCAAAAGGTATAACTCGGGTATAACCCCACTTAAACCAACAGATATTGATAAAGCAGCTTATATTGATGATGACTTGAACTCATACCTAAAAAATAAAATAGTTGGCGATCAAGTTTTACACGGCGAAATATCGGGGTTGCTTCACTTCGAGAACTCCAATATAGAGATTCTCCTAAAAAAAGTTCGGCAACTATTGGTACTACACAAAATCCCGATAAAATATTACTCTATTGAAAAAGATTCTGTGATTGCTAAGTACTTCGAATTTTTATCTTCTAATATTACTTCAGGCGAAGTTGAAGAAATATATAGGGGGTTCATCAAAAAGATAAATCTATTAAAGCAGCTAAGCAATATCTTTAAGAGAAACGCTTTTGCTTATAACCGATTGATATTTGAATGCATATTTTGGGGCTTATCAATCATCGAAGTTGAAACTGGGTCATTAACAGCCATCAGCGCTCAAACCTTGGAGGAACTCGCAAAATACATCAGCGATAATAAAGACGTCTTCAAAATGGAACGGAGTTCTTTCTTCAGGGAACTCAACGAAAGGTTTTTTATAACTTCTGAATTTTTTAGAAAAAAATTTAGTATTGATTTTACCGCTTATCTTCTAAATAATCCAGAGTTTAAGGCTTCAAATAGAAAGCTTAAGCCTAAAGAAAATGAAGTTACAAGTTTCGACGAATTACGCATTAACAAACCCGAACCATCATCTATTGCTATAGAAGACATAAGTAGACAAATGATGAGGCAGCGATTTTTGGTTAGACCATCCTATCAAAGGAATGAAGTAATAAATAAAAAAAAATCATCAGCAATTATTGAAAGCATATTGATGGGAATCAAATTACCACCAATATTCGTGTTTAAAAGAAAGGACGATGTATCAGAAGTTCTAGATGGACAACAACGATTGTTATCCATTCTTGGATTTATGAAAAAACCATACTTGGACGAAAAAAATGAAGAACGCCATTCTGATAAAAACGGCTATTCACTTAACCTTAAGAACGGCATATTAAAAGGCCTTGATGGAAAAAACTTTGAACAACTAACTAAAGATCAAAAAGACAAAATAAAAAACTTTGATTTATGGATTATAGAAATAAGCGAAAAGAATAATGAGCACTTTGAATCCATTGATCTGTTCATTCGGCTAAATAGCAAACCGTATCCAATAAAGGAAGACACGTTTGAAATGTGGAATTCCTATGTTTCAAGAGATATTATTGAAACAATCAAGAGCATACACCGAAATAACAAAGATTGGTTTTACTTAAGAAAAAACAATCAAAGGATGGAAGATGAAAACATCTACACCTCATTGATTTACCTACAATATCAGATTACCAAGGGAATAGCTAAAGAAGATACAATTTCTAGATACTTAGATATCTACAAAATTGGGGATAAAATAAACTTACGTGTAAAATCCAAAAACGATATTACTAAAGTCCTTGAAAATAATGAAGCCAAAGAAGGATTTGTCGCTACTTGTTTTCAGTTTGAGTTTGACTTCTTGAAAAAGCTAAAGGAACTATTATCAGATGATGCTACTTCTACACAATCGATTAATCAAAATTTGGACGACATTTTCAATAAAGAAAACAACAGGCGAACTCAACAAAGTTTCTATGCCTTGTGGTATTTCTTGTATGACCTACCATATCACAACATTATCAGCAATAAAGAGTATGTGAGAAGTGAATTGCATAAGCTATTCAGCTTAATGGATAAAATTGAAAGCAAATCTGACTTCGACGATTTTGTCTCATTGTTTAAAACTAGATTTAAAAATGCCATTGATAATAGCTACGAAGATGTAATATCGAAAATTCAATCAAATGCGCCAGTTTCGCTTGGAAGTATTGCAAACATTCAACAAGGGCTGAATTATAGCAATTTGGAAAAATATTCAAGTTCAATTTCAAGTGAGCCTTACATTTTTATCAAAGAAACTTCTATTTCGGATTATCGAGTTAATGTTGAAACAGCCGGCAAGGTTTCCCTGGATGAAAAAGATAATTCATTAAAAGAAATCTTTGACAGCAAACATAAAATCGTAATAAAGAGGATAAACAGCTTCACAACAAATTTGGACGTTGGCATTTACACAGATAAAGCAGTATTTAATAATAATGTTCTAATTACCAACGTTGTCAGATATGGTTACCATCCAAAATTTATATTATGTCTGTTGGGCAGCAGATTGATAACTCACTTTTTGTTTTATAACTCTTCTGCATTAAATGGGGCGTATAGCCTCACCTCAAATAATCTCAGGAAGGTACCTTTACCAATTATTTCCCTTCGCACTCAATCTACATTCGTCAAAATAATTGAGTATATTTTAGTTATTGAAGGCAATAAAAAAATAATAGGCTTTTTTGAAAGGCTTTTAGATGCGATGGTCTATGAGTTATACTTCAAAAAGCAAATCCTTGAAGCAAAGTGCGAAGTTTTAGTATACTTAGAAGATTTACCTGAAATAAATGATACAGAAAACAGTGATGTTTCAACCATATTGGAAATCTATGCAAAAATCAGTGATCCTTATCACCCCATCAGTATTGCACTTTTGAAATTATTCAATGTTCCATATATTGTACAAATAGAAGGTACAATATAGTTTCTGCTTAGTCGATACTTATATGAAAAGAATTACTAGCGTCTATTTAGAAAATTATCGAGCTTTTTATGGAATTTATAAAGATATAAAATTACCAAATGGTGAAAATCTATTAATATACGGTGAAAACGGAAGCGGTAAAAGTTCCCTTTATAAAGCATTAAATGATTATTTCACAAACTCTCGCACGCCTGTAAGTTTCGTAAATAATAGGTATGCTCAGACCCAATTTGGTAGCATAAAGATTGAGTTTAATGACCTCACATCCAATCCAATAATTGCAATTCCGAATACTCACCAAACTTTTGAATTTACCCCTCAGAACTCGAATAATCAAGTTCAATTTATCCAAGATGGAGCTTTGGTGAAAGGGTTTTTAGATTATAGTAAGTTACTAGATGTATATCTACACAAGGAACCAAAACCTAATCTTTTTAATCTCATAGTTTTAAATTTGCTATTCAACCACATCCCTATAAGTAGTGGCGGAACTTACCGGCTAGGTACCAAATGGAAGCAACTACAAGAAGATTTAATAAAGAACTCTTATACTCGAAATGACCGCTTACATCAAATTGCATTGGCTGAACTTCCAATATTTGAAGGACATCTCACCTCTACATTAGACGAAATATTTACAGATTCTAATCGAATGCTAAACGAGTATTTTAGTGATTTGAATATTCAGATCTCATATGAATTGGCTCCAATCACATTCAATTATGGTTTGGGTAAATGGGGATGGCACTGTACTACTGACTTGAGACTAAATGTAATAAAGGACGGTGCAGTCATTATTGGCGATTATAGTGATATTTTGAATGAAGCACGACTTTCTGCATTTGCTGTATGCCTATATCTTGCTTCCTTGAAACGTAATCCGCAGGTCGACCTTCAAATTTTATATTTGGATGACATCTTTATTGGATTGGATGCGGGTAATAGATTACCGATATTAGATATAATCACCTCCGAATTTAAAGGCTATCAAACATTTATATCTACTTATGACCGGCATTGGTTCGAACTTGCAAAAAAATACTTTGAAATTATTGGTGAAAATCGTTGGGTATCAGTAGAGTTTTATGTTGGTAAAGAAACTTCGAATGGTATTTCGTTCGACAAACCTATTATGACTCTAGGAAAAACAGAATTTGATAGAGCAATACGTTATTTGCATCATAGAACTGAACCAGACTACCCAGCTGCTGCAAACTATTTTCGAAAAGCTTTGGAGCACCTTTTAAAGAAACACATGCCAAAATATGAACTTGCAGATACTGATAGTGTCCAACTACCAAATTATAAGCTTTCACAAGTTCTCAAAAGAACAAATGAATTTTTGACAAAAACTGGTAATAGCGTGTCTGCAATCAATATTATCAGTTCACTTCTACATGGTTTGATTCATCCCCTTTCACATTATACAATCAACTCGCCAGTATATAAAAGTGAACTTACAAAGGTAGAAGCAGCCATTCAGCAACTAGAAACTCAATTTATTACGATGGACATTCCTAATAATTATAGATGCATATTAGGTAAAGACCAGAAAATTAAAATGAGTTTCTGCGTAGACCAACAAGCAAACCACTTTTTCTTTTATGAAGTAATTATAAAATCTAGCCTT
This sequence comes from Cnuella takakiae, assembly GCF_001953305.1. Classification (GTDB taxonomy): domain Bacteria; phylum Bacteroidota; class Bacteroidia; order Chitinophagales; family Chitinophagaceae; genus Flavisolibacter; species Flavisolibacter takakiae. The sequence goes on along the minus strand of NZ_MTFE01000010.1, from coordinate 1,766,437 downwards.
ATTATAAAAAATTTGCCAGGTAGCACGCCTGTAGTATGTTCAACGAAGTGTGTGGTGGATCGATGGTATGGAAATAATGGTGGAAATAGCTATCCACCAGGGAAAGCGAAACGGAAAGATCCTAAGCATAACCACGATTCACTAGAATCGGCTTACAAGAACATTCATTCGTATTTAAGTGGTAATGTTATTGCCTTTAACATTTCTGCAAATGGCTATATTGCTAATTGTGAATGGCTTGGAGCTGCTGGATGGGAACCGTTGGCAAACCTAATTATTTGGCTTTAGATATTGTCAACGTAACAAACTGAAACAGGATTTTACGGCATCGTGTAAGTGCCCCTTTTTTTCAGACAGTATTAGATAGAGTCTTAACATTTAAACTAATTAGTATACTTTCATAGATTTATCCCTTCTTTATCTATCTGAATAATTGAGGCAAGAACCATTCTAACTACTTCTTTGAAATGGTTCATATCAACTCTGTCTATCGTATCAGATACAGTATGATAAAATGGATTATCTGTGCCATTATAAACACCGATACAACTAAAACCTTTCTCTTCGAATGGTATATAATCACTATTCCAAATATCTGTATGTGCAACTTTCAAGTCCGTATAATCAGCAGCTGCTTGAGCCATAATCATAGCGAAGGCTTTTGCCTTAGTATCATTATTCGACACTTTGTTACCTTGGTCATACTCAATTATAATCTTAGATGGAATCCCTGGCTCTTGATAAGAAATCATATCCAAATTAATAACTAATTTAATAGGCCAATTCTCCAAAACTGCCTGTTCCGCGCAAGCTGCTGAACCAAAAAGCCCCTGCTCTTCTCCACCAAAAACGGCAAAAATTACACTATGTTCCATAGGCAAGTCCTTGATAATTCTTGCAATTTCGATGGTTGCTGCAACTCCTGAAGCATTATCATCCGCACCTGGAGCCTTACTCATAGGAGTTTCAGAAATAGAATCGTAATGGCAACAAATCAATATTTGCTCTTTTCGCTTCCCAATTTTCTTACATATTATATTTGAATGGGGATTAATACTGGAGCCGGGTAAATTAAAAAAAAGGTAGTCAATCTCTTTCTCCTCAGAATATCCGATAGTTTTAAATTGTTTAGTAACCCATTTAGGCACTTCATTTATGTTTGGAGAATTAGACCAACGTGAACCAAACTCTGTTAACCTTTTTATTGAACTGAATAGATTATCAATATTTACATTTTTAATAATTTTTTTAATTGTAGGATCTATTTTTTTGCTTTTGTTTACTTGGCTGTATGAAAAATTCTTTGCTTCCCGCAACTTTTTGCAACAGGGTGAATACAATAAAATACGCTCTATTCCAGATAAAAAATTTTCTAACTCTTCGGTGTCTGCATTTTGTATACCATCACCTTTTATCTGTAAAGATGTGATTCCTAAACTTCTTGCCTGCATTATATTCTCTGAATTAGTGCTTACAAATACTGCATGATGGAGTGGAAAATTTTCGAATTGCTTGTTTATTGCTGTTTTAAATAAACTGTAAGGAATAACCGTCTTAATTGGATTAATGATCATTCTTTCTCGAAATGGCTCAAAAAACTTTGAGATCTTTAAGTCTTTAAGTTTGTTAAAGAATTTTGTCATGTATACTTCCGAAGACAAAAGAGACTCATTCTCATAAATATTACTGATAACAACTAATATAGGTTTTTCATAATGTGAATCTTCCAATAATTGCAGTTTTGTTAAAGTATCAACGAGTTTTGGATTATACCCTTCTCTCCATAATAAATCAGAATTAAGCTCTAACAAGACAATCTTCATAAAATCCAAAGTTTATGCTTTACTTACACTCACATTAACATAAGCCACAATATTTAAGCGCAACATTTACCTCCCTAAATAATAATCATCGTCTAGCCATTCTGAAGGTTTGCACATAGCGAACTCCTGCTGTAACATTCTCTCAGCTACACAAAAAGCCCCTTCAATCCACCCTTGTTGATCACTATATGCCTCTCCACAAATATGAACATTTTCAGTTTTCATCGGGCGTCTCATGTAACTCATTACAGAACCAACATCATATCTAGCTTTCCATGCATGGTACCCACCTCCGTAAGGGTCGTCACTCCAGTTTTCATACATTGTTGTAAATGGGTCTGGAATATTTTCTACACCATGTAGTTCCTTAAGTTGAAATAATGAATGATCAACCATTCTTTTTGGAGCTTGCTTATAAAATTTACTAACTTTCTCTAATTCTTCTTTAGTGACAAAGCTGGTAGCTTTTGGCACAAAACTGTTGTTGTCTATCATTTTCTTAAAATGAACCGAATTTTTTTTATACGACATACCTTGATCCGGCAACTCTAAAGGCTTCCAAAAATCAACCGTTCTCATATCATTATAACTAGCTAATAAAAGTGAGGCATTTCTATCTTTAGCCGCACCAAAATAATAACATTGCCTCATTGGCAAATCTGTTATAGATCGTCCTTCATCTATATCTAATTCAGATTTCCACCATGGAAGTCTATTTTTTCCATTATCAAATGCCATTAATAACTTAAATGACGGCTCGCCTATAACAGATCTAATATTTTTTTTCAACTCGATATCTTCGCCTCCTTTAAACAAAAAGTTATGATCATTTATAAGCTCTAATGCTCTTCTAGGCATAGCTAAGATTAAACTATTGCAATAAATTTCATATTCATCATTGTCCTTCGTATCCCTAATTAGCAACTTATATTTGAAAGAATTTAAATCATTATGTGAAAAGTTTAATAACTGTTTACTATTATATATAGTACCGCCAGCCTCACTGAAAAGTTTAGCAAGCCCTTCAGCTATCATGTCGAATCCTCCTTCAATGGTCTTATATTTTACATCGCCAACAAAATCACCCATCATGTATGGCATAGCTTCTGCAGAATTCCAATTAATTGTATTAGAAAAGTAAGCACCTGCATCAGAAATAAAATTGTAACCTTCATTTCCGACTTGATCATTTATAAGGTTCCAAAATCCTATATTTTCAAGGGTCTGACCTTTATCTGGGCCTTGGTAATAAGATAAAATGCTTTTAATCTCATCCCATTCTTTCCTATTACGGGCACCTGTAGAATATCCATTTTTTATTAAAACATCATTCACTATTGCTGTAAAAATTTCATCAGGATGTTTGCCTTGCCATTTATTATCAAGGTTATAATTTGTTTTAAACCCTGATTTTCCATAGTCAGATTCATGAAAACGCTGACCCCTTAAATAAATTAAATTCTTATTCTTGTCTCCCATAGGGAAATCAAGAACTGTTAGTTTTAAAACTTTATTTATTAAGCTATTTGCAATTTTTTGGTGCTCCATAAATCTCATCCCCCCAAGCTCCCCTACGACTCCATCTAAACCTGGATAATTTTTAATAGAAAATAATCTTCCACCAATTCTGTTACTCATATCAAAAATTGAAACGGAAGGATTAGAGGTTCTATAGTCTGGTGTTTCTTTAAAATAGCCAGATAATAACCTCCAACCAGAGTAAAGTCCAGAGACACCTGCTCCAACTATAGCCACGTCTGTCGTTAAACCTTGAATAGATCCTTGTTTATAGCTTTTCGGCATAATAATTTTTAAAAAGGTAATCGTCTTTTATTTATTTGAAATCTCTCATCCTTGAATTTATCATTGAAATTAAAATGACTTATATCATACTGGGTTTGCCCATCAATTAGGAGATCTGCGCATATCTTTCCAAGTAAGGGAACAAATTTGAAAGCCCAACCACTAGAAAAAGCTAAAATATTTTTATTCTGGTTTACCGTTGTTGTGATAAAATCCAAAAACATCTTTTTCGATGTTTTTGTTGGAATTGACGCCAGACAAGTACTAATATATTGAGGTGTACAATCTACAAACGGAATCCTTTTTTTTACCCAATCAACTGTCAATTTTAGATCATTGATGTTTGCTTTAGGTTTCCGTTCACCAGGCTTTTTGAATCGGTCAGTTGCAAAAGCCGGTGCAATCCTCAGAAACCCTGGATTGGACCAGGAACAGTTTTCAAAACCATAATAGAACCCCGGATCAGAATCTGACTCATTCTCATAGATAAACCAAGATGGCAAATCTCTACTTCCATCTTTAAGTTTGAAATAAGCAGAAACCATCTGCCAAACCTCATATTCTAATTCTAGATTAAAACCATTTATTAATTCATTAATATATGGGCCAGTCGTAAGTAGTAGCTTTTCTGAATGATATTCTCCTTTTTCTGTTTTTACTTTAACTGTATCTGTTAAAGCAACACTTGTTACCTTCTCATCAAAAAGAAAGGTTACAAGTGATGATTCAGAGCAAAGTTTTTTTAATGTATTAACTGTTGCTGGAACATTAATTGTACCTCCATCTTTTTGAAAAAAACCATCATAATTGTCTGGCAAATTATTGAAGCCAAATACTGCTTCTATTTCTTTTTTTGTCAATTTTTCAAATGGGACCTTTAATCTATCCATTGTTTCAATTGCCTCTTTGATTTGCCCTTCACTAGAACTAGATTCGTCTACACCAAGCCATAGGCTACCAACCTTCGTCCTTAAAATATCCTTGCTATGCTCTTGAATCTCATCCCAATATTTTATTGATTCTAAAGATAGTCTAGTCATATAATCTTCTGAATATTGCAGTCGAAACTGTCTAGTGTCGCCAGCAGAACTTGAAAATTGATTTAAAAAATTGTATTGTTCAAGTACCATAATTTTCAACCCTCTTTGGGCACATTTATGTGCGGCTGCCAAACCAACAGGTCCAGCGCCAATAATCAAAAGATCGTAGATGCTTTTATTTTTTAAGGTGTTCATTAACATCCAAATAAAGTATTCTAATATGAAATTGCTAATAATAAACTTAATTTATTCCTACATATTTACATCTTATTAAATACCAATTTATAAAAAGCTGTTATGAATAGCACATTCAAGCTTTCGGAACGGAATGAGTTTGAATAGAGACGAAATAGTTGTAGATAGACAAAACAGACAAGAGTACTAGGTTGACAAAATAAAAATAATGTACGCAAATAATTTTATCTTTTATCTAGATATTGCTGAATGGCAATATTGAGAAGCAGTCAGATTTTTAATCTGCACTAACATCGACTGCTGATACTTAGCCTGCACTTATGAAGCAGAGTTATTGCACCTGCTTATTGTCAGGCTAAATTTGAACTTTGAGTTTGGTTATAGCTTTACAATCAGCTTATGTTCTGTAGTTGACTCTCAAATACTTTCGGCAGCGTAGCGGCTGGATCATTCTGCACGGTGTTCAGGTCAGGCTTTAGCTTTACATTCTCACCAAACAGTCTTTCCTATACCGATTCTTTGGAAAGTTACGCCACTTCTTATTGCTTGAGTTGTACCCGGTAGTGTATCATAACAAAGCTCTTCTTTCGAGTTACAATTCTTCTGACACGCCACACCTTACTTAAAACTAGCTATTTTAAGAGAGTTGAAAACTGTTTCCTTTAAGTTATAGCTTCTTGCGGGATCTTGCTGATGTCATATGCTGTCATTTTTTCTAGCCTTTCTAGTCCGCCCCATTCTTTAAATAGCCTTTCTGCCTCATCTTTTATCTCTTCAAATGATCTAGGCTTTCCGTTTCCACTACCAGGAAAGACAATATAGAAGATATCCTTACGGGACACGCCTCCCTTTCTAGGATTACTTGGAATGTGAAGTATTTCGGCAGCTTTTATAGAAATCTCCCCAAGTGCGTCTTTTGGACCTACTTCTGAGTAAATAGCTGGGCAAGTAATCCCTGTTTTCCGATCAACAACATATGCAAAATCTCCAAGCTTAGCGGAACCTGCATTCTTTTTTGGCAACACTATGTAGGGAATTTCATTTGCATTTACATAAGCTCTTGGATCAGTTTTTTTGAATTGCGGATTCACATGAGCTGTTGTTGAAACAAAGTATCCGGGGTTGGAATCACTTTGGGTTTGTATAACAGGATTGTTATGCTCGTCTACAACCAAAGCCCACCAACTCCAGCGATCGAGATTTTTTGTGGTTGATGCATTTGGAGATGGTGGTTTGCCTGCATTTCGGAGGTCGTCAGTTCCTTTATTTCCTATTTTATAGGCATCCGGTGCGCCATCAGCACAGATTTTTGCATGCGACTGAAAGTAAAAAGCTGATTCATTTTTACTTGACCAAGCCTGATAAATTATTTTTCCGTTCTTGAAATACTCAAAAGCCGGTACATCTAAGCTATTTTCTTCATCTTTAGAAACTGATTCCAGAAAGCCATTGCCGCTTACAACTAGACCGTCAAATAGTGAAACATTAGCGGACTCTAGTCCTCTGAATTCCGCAAGGTTGTCGTACCTGGCATATATGGCACGACTGTTATTCAGCAATGGTGCAAAATTGTTCTCCTGTATTGCGTCTCCAAAATCTCTATAGCCTGAACTGGAACAATGAATTACCTTCCTTGCGACGCCTGCCTCTGAAACTTCAGTAACAATACCTATATGGCCTTGCCGCCTTTGACCATTAACAATTGAATCTCCATACACAACGATACACCCGCGAACCGGATTATCAATTCTTGTAACTAGTCCAAGGTGATGATTGGCATCCCTGTATACGGCGGTCGTTTCGAACCACCCTTTGTTCCCATCACCATTGTAGCTTGCATAAAATGAATTTGACGTATGCCTACTAATACCCAAACACCATGCAACAAATCCGCTGCAATCAAGTTCATTGTTCGAATCAGAAGCTCTTAAAGCAGACGGGTTCATGCCACCTTTGCCGAGCTTGTAGATTGTTCTTCTGCTGAGCATAGTTCTTGCTCTTTTGATAACTTCACTTGTTGTCAATGCCATAAACTTATCATTTAAGTTTTATTTATAAATCATTATACAAGGACCTCGCACGTATTAATGCTTTCCTCGATGTTCATACATGCTAGTCGTCGAAAATTTCGGCTTAATAAGTTTCAATAAATTCTTTTCACCGTTCTACGATACATTATAGTCTAAAGTGAATAAATTAGAAGTAGTCTCATAAATAGAAATAGGATTTCAGAAAGATCATTACATAAGCGATGAACACAACGGCTTTGAAGTTTTATTCTTTGTTCTCATCGCGGACGATGCAGCGCCGGTACTTGAACAATCAGACAAAGAACTGCTCCACTTTCTACGTTGGTCCGTAGCTTCTTAATTTGCGGCCATCCTATGTTTTTGGTTTGGTCCGCCCGTTCTGTGGGGTGCTATCGTACACTCTGCCGCCTATGAGTTTTCCTGGTAGTTCATCGATAAATCCGTCCTCCAGAGTCTTTCCTATTAAAGTGGAATACACGAGGGCTTGCAGATTGGAGCGGGACAGAAAGAACAACACAACCAGCACCTATGTATGACCTGACCTTACTGCCTTTACCCTCGTTTAGCCTTTCTCATAGAACCCCTTTTTCGCTAGCAAAAACATGATGTCCACCCTTTTCTGTAAGTCACGAGTCAGCGCTTCAATCACCTTATCAAAACCCCTTAGTTTATCCGTGTGGTCATTCAGTCAAAAGGAACACCTGCTCTTTTATTTTTTCTCTTTAGGTTGGGCAGTATGCCCCTCCTTGTAAAAACGTCGCGTATTATTTTTTCGTTGCGCCCATCGTTTAAATTTTTATCAGCAGTAATTAACGCATCAGCTGCCTCTTCAAATTTTGCTTTAGGGGTTAAAAGAAAGTGGTGAGCTATAATAAGCCGATCGGCTATTGTACGACCCAAAGCTGCCCGAATTTCCCAAAGACAGGCTGACCAAATTTCGCCGTCGTTATGTTCTTCCCCTGTCATGTCTTTGGGATATTTTTTGTTACTGTCTAGCCTTCTCAGACATGGCGGTTCAGCACCACTGTAAAAGACAGCATCCCAATTTCCTACAGTAGGTCTAAGGTTTGCTGGTTTTTTATCCGCAAAGAAGCTGGCAGCCAGGTAATCGCCAAAGGCTTCCCCCATTGCCCTTGCCTCACCATCCGGACCGAAGCCCGGAACCTGATTATCAAGAATTGCATGGCCGTATTCGTGTAAGATAATTTCAGCGTCTTCGGCATCATCAACGCCTCCGGTACCAAACGTCAGGGATTTTGTTGCAGGGCTATAATGAGAATTGTCGTCGTTCCTGCCGTCAATGTGTACTTCTATAGGCTTATTAAGTACGTTATTGAAACCTAATTCTTGAATATAGCGTTGAACCCTATCAATATGGTAATAAACCATTACTTCTTTGAATGCTCTATCTTCCCTTTTAAAGAGAAATGTAAAATCAGCCCTTTTAACGCGATTTGGTGTAGTACTTGTCGTTACAAAAGGGCCCTCAAGCATACCAGTATTCTTTAAATCTTTTAAAGTCACTTCCAAATAAGCCGCGTCAGGTATCTTGGAGTTATCTTCAAGAGTAGTGTCATTTAGAGCCGCGACGGGATTAGGGTCAAAAACCCTACCACGTCCGTCAATGTATTTGAGCAGGTCAACTTTATCTAAAATGGCTCCTGTCAGCGCATCAATGTAAATCTTCCACTCGGCAATTGGTTTTTTTGCTTTGATTATGAATTTCCAAGCCAATGTTGGAATTCCATCGTGTGGAAAATAAACTAACTCTGAATCTAAAATATCATCCAAATTAGATTCTGAAGGCTTCGCTGCGTCCAATGCAATGGCTTTAGCCTCATCTGCAGTAAGCTGGTGTGGAGGTGAATCCGCGCCTGCAGCCTTTTTAGTTTCTAGTTTTTCCGTTTTTTTCAAAACCGGTTCTGGCACTAAATCGTTTAAGATGTTGTAAACCTTTCCGTCGTTATCAATATCAATCCGTATCCAAGCACCTGAAATCGGTTTGCCCTGATATTGTTGTTGATATAGGACATGCTTACCTAAAATGCTCTCTTTTACTTGTTCGAAGTTTAACTGAGACAAGTCGGGTTTAATTTTAAGTTCGGGAGCAATTCTCTTTAAAACAGATTCTGCTACGTTTTCCGGCTTTTCTTTGCTGGCTTTACTATCAATATCATAAATTCGACGCGGCACATTGCGTTCTGGATGTTTTTCTACTTTGGCTTTTAAACTTTTCATATGTTACAATTTTGCTTGCTTTTTAAACTGTAGGAAATTAAACTTTATGTAAAACAATTGGCAGAATAGACTTCTTTTATGAAAGGACGTTATAAATCCAATTAACCAAAGACAATTAAACTTATTTGCTCATTTCCGTTTTCTTAGCCATGCAATATTTTCTGAGCATATGGCCAATCTGATCAAGTTTTAGATTTCTACAATTGCATGAATAAGTTTCTTTAATAAAAAAACTTATTTCTCACCTATTTTATACAGCAAAAACATTCTCACTATTCACTAAAACAGAAATGATCTAAAGACAAAAAACAAGTAAAATGGATTTGGGCGAATAAACAAATAATCAAAGGACGCAATTAGCATTCAATAAGAGTCGGAAAGCATTATCATAGAGAGAGCGATATAAATATCAAAATCCTTCATTTATTAAACAAATATTTTAATAAATTCTTTTTACAATTCCTTTGTAGCCATATCAGGAACCGACATTAATTGGTACTGAAATGTTTCAACTTACTTTTCTGAAGTAAACCTATGCAATGCCAGCAGTGTAGTAAACAGTGAGTTTTCAGGAAAATTCCCGTGCGAGCAATGGAGAAAAAAACACCTTGCCGCCAGCTTGTTGAAAGCTCCTCCTCCATTGCACTGCGGTAGTCAGCAGTAGCTGTTGAGCCATCAAATATTTTCATTCCCTGATACTCGTCAAAATATTGAATCAGACCGGCCAGAAATTCTGCAAAAATTAACAGGACAAGTAACGCACCCATTTGATTTAGTTTGGTGAATGTGAAAAAAGTTTAAATGTTATTTAATTCTAGGGATGACGCTTCACGGCTGTCTGGAACCCAGTAACAGATGCGAGACTGTGGTGGAGGAAAAACTCAAACAAGCCTGATAACAAGCTGTAATTGAGATAACACTTTCTTCGACTGCGACAAGCAGACACTACACCATTCAGAAGGCATATGTGGCGATCTGGCATCAATCATAATAATTACATAATTTTTATTTAATATGCAATATTTTTAGACGTTTTTCCCATAAAAAACATTTATCACTAAACCTAGAAACAATAAAAAGACGCTAATAAATTCCGTTTATTTTAAATTTACATTTAAGGTCATAGTTAACTATACGCCCTGACAAACACTAAAATGATCTTGTGGATCCCTAAAACGCTTTTACATCATTCCACTTTATTCTTTCAAAATTTTATTTATGCTAAATTCAAACTTAATTAGAGAACGCTATCCACAGTGTGAAATCGTAGAGGCTCCTACAGAGTTCACCCACCGGTTAAAAGAAAAAACAAACTTTTATTGTGCTGGCATTCAGCAAGGCCGAAAACCAGATGGCACGCTGGAATCAGGCGACAAAGTGGCAATCCGCTCCATGGATGATAAATTTCGTCCGTGGATAATAACTAGTCAGGGTGTTGTTGCACAAATAGAAGGTGAACTAGAGGAATTATAGTTATTAAAACCCCATTTAGTTAATTACTTTAAGTGTAGTGTAGAATCGTCTGCGAAATGTTCTTCAAGCGTTAGGATTAATTTTAACGCTTGACTTACACTTTTAATCTTTTCTCTCTATTCTTCTGTCAATCCACCACTAATAGCATTAGATACAAAATTTTTCGAAAGTTCTTATGCATGATGAGGCTTTGACGAATTCCCTAATAAAGCGAATCAACGCTTGATCTTTCACTTAACAATAATATTATTTGAAGAAAACGCATCAGCAATCAACTCAATAACCAATCAACAGTGCTATCATAACTGGGCCTGTCACACTTCACAGACACATGCATATGCAGATTGTGTGGATTCTTGCCATAATACGGCCGCCACCTCCAAGGTTCATTACCTCCAATTGCAGAAGAGTTCATGATCTTTCTGTTCCAGATTACATACTTAATTCTCGGGTCTTTATTTTTTTCAAAAACGCTTACAAGCACATTGCAATCACATTTATGCGCAGGGTCATGGGTAATATCAACAGCTGTTACTACGCCAATTCCTAATTGTTCATCCTTTACCCAAGGATTGTGGTCGGAATTGCGGCCCTCATGATCTGAGTCACCAATAGTTCCATCATGCTCTTTGCTGCGGCCGGGTGCCATATTGTTTAACTGCGCCAACAAATGTTTAATACTTTCCGCAGGTCGCCAGTTATACCAAGGTCTGGGATTTTCCATGCAGCCATCGACTTTTGCTTTGAATTCCATTTCCTCCAGTGCATACTCATCATCGGTTTCATTAGGAGTAACGGTTAAATAATCGAAGTTCTCCGACAAAATTGTTTCTACGGCAAAGGGTGAAAGCGGAATTGTATTTACATCTTCCGTAAAATATTCGTGGTTATCTGCATTCTTAATGGCTTTTGCAGGATTGGTGCGAGCAAGTTCTTTGCACGGGTCTTGCCGGTATATAAGGTCCTCTGTGCGTGCACTTGCATGGCTGTGCTCGTGCACCACTGTTCCTGCTTTTGAATCGAAGCCGGTTGGGGGGGCCGCCCAAAACAGCCCGCAGAGCCAAATGGTACTTCCGCCTATGGTTGTATATGCAAAAGTATCATCTGTGCATTCGCTGCCAGTAAGGTCGTAAGTGAATTCTACGGTCTCCATGCGCTGCTTAATCTTTGCATAATTATCTTTTACAATGCCGGCACGTGCTGCAGTATATTCACCGAACCATAATTTATAGGTGTTGTTATTATCCACCTGGCCTATTGCCGCGATTGTATAATCGTAGCCGGCCTTGTGGGCTGCTTCTATTTCGGTTTTCTGAGTTGCATTGGCGCCTTTGACCGCTGGCTTTCTTAATCCCATAGCAAAGCCTTCAGTCCCGACCCGTTTTTTTTTAGCCTCGGTACGCATGGCGGCGCCAATGGTTTGCCTAACCGCGTTGCTTTCTTGTGAAAGCACTCCCGGCACATTTTCTACCTGGGTAAGCGCTGCTGCAGCTTTTGCTTCATGCATACTACGCTTGCGTGCTTCGGCAGATATCACCACCAGCTTGGTTCCGTCAAATCTAATTTCATACGTTCCGGGTGTTGACATATCGTATGCCAGGCTGATGTCGAATGTTTCTGAAATTGTTTGCCCTGCTTTCACCAGCACAAAATCTTCCATGTTGGCTTCACTTCTTTTCAGGAAGTAGCCATCGTACAACACCTTTTCGCCGTTCACCCTCACATCAAGGCAATCGCTTTTCAATCCTTCCAATGGCATATCGCGTTTCAGCACATATGCATCATCTGGACCATTATTTGTGAGTTCAAAAGTTACCATTACCGGACCGTCCGCATTCACCTGCTGCGGCGCAATGATCCTGGTTTGTATTGAAGGCATATCAATTCATTTTTTTTGTGATTAAATATTTTGGTTTGAATCGTCAATTTTTCTTTTTGCCAGCTTCCTGGCCTCGGTATTGGTTTCTTTTGCTTTGCCGAACGCATATAATCCAACCGTAAAGCCTGTTAGTATTAATAAGTTTGCATCAATTGCCGGATAATCTACTGTTACCAGCAGCGCCTGGATAAAATAGATCCACAGCGCAATAGACCACAGCAAATTCTGGAAGCGGTGCACGCCTTCACCAATGTCTTCCACCACGTTACCGGAAGATTCTTTGGCCAGCGTTTCGCCTGAAGGTGTTCTTGCCAGCGCCCAACCCAGTATAAACTGGCCACCGCTGATGCCTATTAATCCTAACAGCTGAGGCGGAATTGCCAGCAGCCTGCCGGTATAGAGATAAATAAATGCGGCGCTGAAAAGAATAAGTATGTTCCATACACCAAATTGTACACGGGATAAACTGAACTTGGTCTTGGGAGTGCCCGGAATAGTGGTCGGTTCCCTGAATATTTCTGTCCAAAAAAGAGCGTACACAAATGCTGCGAGCAAGATCAAGCCAATACCCCATGCCCAACCAGTTGCATTGGTTTTGACCAATTGCACATCAACTTTAACCGCCGAATTCAACAGTATGCCAGTTTCTAATCCTACAGTGATAATTTTGCCATCTAACTGGTTTGCTCCGTCGTTTGCGTGAAAAAAGGATTTCCATTCCATCAACTGGGCCTGCGTGGAAAAATCGAATCGATAATTTAGTGAAGTACCGGCCACCGGGCCGATAGGATATATTTTCCTGACAGGGATGTTGTCAACATAGATCACGAACAATTGCGCTCCAGCCGGCACAGCACTGTCAAGCTTCACCGTCACAAAGCTGGTGCGGCCAGGGTAAAAATGCCAATCCTTCTTTTGCTTTCCATCAATTTCTACTGACGACACACGCTGCGAAAATGATTGCAGCATCGCCATCATCAGCAAAAACAGTATTGCTGTGCGCCGGTAACTATTTTTTATAGATAGTATCGGCATAAAAAACCGGGAGTTCTGTTTCATCAGTTGATTTATTATAAACAGTTAATGAAAATGAAGCGTGTCCATTGCTATGTTTTTTGAAAAGATCATCTATCACCGCAGGCCGCGAACCCTGCGTGCATTCAATCTGTTGCAGGGGCAGTGAAGGCAAAGGCATATCCTGGTCAGCCACATCGCCGGTGGCCATATAATATCGTGCGGTGGATTTGTACGGGTTGGCAATCACCTCATCAGTAAACACTTTTTCGGCAAAAGTTTTTTCGCGCAGCAAAATGCGATTGAAATACCTGATGTGTGGAGTGGCCGGGCTGGCAGGTTCCACTTTTTCAGTTTCGTAAAGAAATTCTTCGTTTTTCACATCAGAATTTCTCACCACCCTTACATCCACCTGTACAGATATGATGTTCTCTCCAGCCTTGAACACATTGAAATCTCCAACCTGTATGTGTGGCTTGCCTGCACCGTCATGGAATGTGATGGTGGCGCCGGGAATGCTATGCTCATCTGCTATGCTCCATTCTGCCGCTGCAACTTTTCTCAATTCAAATGAATGCTGCGCGGTTTTGGTTGCAGCTTCCTTACTTTCAAATGCAAGCGTTGAAAATTGCAGGTGCAGATCAGTTACAAATGGTTTCCAGTCAAACGCTGCTCCCTGTGAAATGATACGGGCAGACCAGTAAGCAATAAAGTTTTCAATACCCGCCGCAGCCATTAGGAATTTTGCAACTTGGGTGGCCAGCGTTATATTTCCTTTGATGCGGTCGCCCTTTTGATAAGTATCCTTTATTTCCAGTTGATAGATCCACTTGCCCAGGGCTTCAATGTCCCATTCCGCAGCTTGCGGCTGGCCATCTGTGAACTTCTGATCGGCTGAATGCTGCAATATCACCGGCTTATCAGGAAACTCACGAATGATGCGGTGCCAGCCAGTTACCTTATAACTGTTTTCAAATTGCGCCGGCCTTATCAATTGTATCCAGGTGGAATGCTCTATCTCTTCGCTGCCGGTTGTAGGGGTAATATCAAATTCAATATGAGTTACACGTGGAAGCACATCAAAGCTGATATCAGTTGGCTCCCGCTGGTCAAACAATACGGACCATTTCTTACTCTCATCTATTTTAGACGATACCAGCTTGTAGCCCGCTTGCGTATCTAGGCTAAGTGTAAGGCGGTTGCCTGAGAGATCGACCGGCGTAGTGATGGCGGTGCTGATGACCCCATCATAATCATAAAAATTATTCAGCCGCTCCAGCAACAGGTTCCCGAATTCTGTTTTAATTGCATCCCCCACTTCCTGCTCCTGCATTACCCAATCCAGTTTTTCCCTCAGTTGGGTTTTGGCCAGCTTTCTTTTTACAGCTATCAACTGTTCAAAAAGATCCTTTTCAGCATCCTGCCCTGTTTTCACCTGTGCCGAAATAAAGTTGGCCTGCAACAGCTCATCCATTTTGTTCAGCACTATGCGCAGCGATTTGTCAAGATCGATATTGGTAAACACTTCCGAAGGCAAACCCGCCACCCGCGGTGAATATTCGCCGGAGAATAACTTGTTGGAGAATGGCCTGATACCGAAATAGCATTTATTTTCATCGAATGCTCCGTCTGCATCTGTATTTTCCGCCCTTAACTGTGAAAGCCCCGCTTCATTTATTACGAACAACACCCGCTTTTGGGTAATATTGTTGGAGCTGATGCCTAATGACCATGCGGCCATTTGCACTTTTTGCGGATCGTCGGGATGTGTTGTGTCAAACTTCAGCTTTGTACCCAGCCTTATGGCATCATTTAGATCGTGAACGGATGATCTTGCATTGTCTGCGGGATTGAGATGCGCAATTTCAGATTCGCAGGAATGCGTGGTGGCAAAGTCCCAGGTCTGGTCGGGATCGCTGATTATTTTTTCGTCGTAGCCAAATAGTTCGGCAGCTTCTTTGGCGGCCAATGTGTTTTCCAGGGGCCTGCTGATGCTGATGCTTATTGCATGCAGGTTCTTTACACTGTCTGCCGGGTTTGTTTCAACTGAAAATGCATCAATTGCCACAACATTTTCCGTAGGCATGTGTTTGGTTTCAATAATGCTTTGCAACAGCAGTGTAATGCTTTCTATCTTCTTTCTTAATTCTTCTTTTACCGTTTTTGTGCCTTTGTAATTGCTGAGTGTAACAATTGTTCTTGCATCTGTAAGCTGCGCCAGTATGGTGTACAGGTTATTTAATACGCCAGGAATTATCAACTTCAGCTTTTCAACATCCTCGCGTTCAATTTCATCGCCAAGCTTGTATTTGAAATCCTTGCCTGTACGCTCTATCGCCGCCAGGTCCAGTACTTCACGGATATCACTATTGCAGGAAACTTTCCAGGACAGGATATTTTTCTCCTTTTCCCAGTTGTCAAACCAATAGCCCAATTTTGTAAGCGGCCACGATTCCACGGGCACCAACTTATCAAAATAGAAATGCGTGTACGTGGCAGCGCCAATAGGCTTTTCACCCTTTGCGGCAATCCTGTATCCATGCACATCCCGGATGTCATACTCCAGCTTGTATTTCTTTCCTACTGTTTCATAACGCTTCACATTGTTTAGCTCTGCATAAAATGCCGGCAGATCATCTCCGGTTATGGTGCGGTCCATTACATTCAATGGAGAAATGTGCTCGTATTTATATTGATCGGTTACCGGGTTGCCATCTTTATCCAATACACTCGTTGGCATAATGGGCAATATGCGCTGCTTGTCCAGTATCACTTTGCCACCGCTTTCCTGTAAATTGAATTCCAGCGGCAGGTATTGCAGGTAATTGCTCTTTGGGTTCTTTGTGCGGTCGCGGAACACTTCAAAGCCCAAGCTGTGTGCGGGAATAACGGGATGGTATTCCTGTACAGCTTTCTTATCAAGCAGGATTTTGTCCAGGTACAGGTAGTGCGTTTTTTGGTCCAGCCCGTCAAACACTGTTTGGTTGAATGGCAACCGGAAGCAATTGAAGTTGCGCGGCACTTCGGCGCTGGTGGTTGAAAAAGAAACGATCATTGTTTCTTCAGTGCTTCCTTCAGGCAGCATTGCATCAAAATCCTTGTCAAGTACAATAAAGTAGCCTCCGGTATTGGTGGTTACTGCTTCCCACAACAGCTTTATGAAATGTTTACGGTCTTTGTTTGAATCTTCCCAGAAATTGCGGTTGTTTTCATCTTCTTTGCGCGCCTTGGCCAGCGTTTCAAACAAAGGTGGTGAGGTGCGGGGCGATAAATTGGTTTTAAGAATGGTGCCAACCGTATTAATAAGCCGCAGCAGGCGCACAGGTTGTTTCGGGTCATTTTCCACCGGCTTGTAGTACAGGTCAATGCCGTCTATGTCAAACTGCTCGCGGTGCAGCGTGTATATAAGGTTCAGCTCATCTGCATACACATTCACTATTTCTACTACGCGGTTGGTATGGCGCTTTATTTTTACTTCAACATTCAGGCAGTTGAAAACGTTCAGCGTAACAGCGCCGGCGTCGGTTGTTTGCTTAACGTCTGCAAATTTTACGGCGTAGGAATAAAGTGAAGAAAGTGTGCCGTGCTGCGAAAGCCTGGCCGGCAATTCAAAAAACCTTCCTTCAACAACACCACTGCTTTCTATGTTCAGCCGGCCTGTTTGCACGCCGATCGTTACCGGCAATAAGGAGAATGGACTGGTGAATTTGGGACCGGCTGCATCAAACTCGTCACGCAATTTTTCCAGGAAACCAGCAGTTTCAAACCCGGAAATGAATTTCCCCATATCACTGATATTGTCTCTTCTGCTTGCGGGCGATTCACCAAATACTTCATTGGTAATATCCTGGTCATCCAGCAATATGCTAACAGTTGCGGGATCAGGACCGGCAGCCAAAGGCGTGATAGTTTCCTGCTGTTCAAGAACGGCATAAATAGCTTTTGTCGCAATCGCCTGAGCTACTTCAGGCAGGCGCAGGCCGCTGTTATAAAAATAATTCAGCTGGCCTATAATGTCTTCCAATGAATCTTTCGGGTCCCAGGTACCTGTCACTGTTTGCTCTTCACTATTTTCATCCTTGATCTGGTACTCATAATGGAAGATGCCGCCATTATCAATGCTGATTGCAGGGTTAACGGCCTCGCCATTTTTTTGTTTGGGATTCACCTGGTTAAAAAAGGTTTCCAATGTAAGCAGAGCCGCCAGTGTAAAGAATTCCGGCACCATTACATTTTCACGTATATCGTGCTCAGGATCTGCCAGCTTTGCTATGTTATTGGTGCGGTCAAGGAACTGGGTTTTGTAATCATCATAAAACGCTTCCATATACTGCAGGTCGCTTTCTTTTTTCATGATGGGCCTGATGGTGCTTGTCACATCACCGCTTACCAGTCCTTTTACAGTAAGCCCGAATTTTTCTGTTGTTTCATGAATAGAAATTCCATTGGCATCGGCTATTTTTATTTTACAAACTACCGGGGCAGGAATGAGTGCATGTACAAAACTGTCTACTATGGGTTTGCAGGTAGGGCCGGGGCCAAGATCAATTTCGGTGTCATCCAGCAGGAAATAATTCTTAAGGATATTCACAACAGTTGCTTTATCCGTTGAATTGATCCCTTTAATAAATACGGGCCTGTAATTAGGAAGCTTGATATTTATTCTGACGTCTGCCCCGGCAGTGCCTTTCACGTCGTTGCCAATAAGAACTGCGCGCAGCGTTTCATAAGTATTTGCGCCTGCAATTGATTGTGCACTCAAACCCGTGACGAGGTTATTGAAGAATGGTTGCAGCACTTTGTTCTTGATAAAATTCTTTTTTGAGAAAACTATGCGATCCCCATCTTTTTTCAGGCCGAAAAAAGGAATGGAAAAACTATGCAGCATGAGCAACTGTTCCACACTGCCGCTTTCATTTATCTTAGAGAATGCGGGCATGTAGATCATGGGCACGTCTGTAATGCCATTGATCGTTACTTCTATTGGCGAAGCGCTTGTTTCAGGCAGGAACCTGTTGGCCTGTTTACGCGCCAGCTTTTGCGATGATCCGCCACCGCCAATGGTATATTCAAATCTTACAAATGCGCGGAACGACAAGTGAATTTTTACACAACCTATTTTAATGGACACCCGCACTTTCACTTCTCCTTCAATGTAAACTTTTACAGGCTGTATGCCCTTGCCCTGGCCTGGCTTTGAAGGATTTAGCACGTTACCCGGCTTGCTCAAATAGACCAGCAGCATCCCAAATTCTGCGCGCAATGAAATACGAATGGAAGCTTTGATGATGAAGAAATCCACGTATCCTACCAGCTCCGCAATGGCGCCTACCCTGCCCATGATAGCAAAATGGTCAGGGAACATTGTTGCAAGTCCTGTTTGGTTCTCAAATGCAAATGCGCCTTCTAAAATGCCATACACGGTAATGGAAGCACCTACATAAAATATTCCGCCGTCAATGTAAGCGCCTAAGCCTACACGCATGGCAAAGCCTGCCTGGATAATATTGAGATGCTTCCTTGAATAGGCATCATCAATAAAACCTTTGAACAGTGTAAGCGAAGCAGTCCGCGAACGCATGAGATAAAAACCAAACCAGCCTACAAATGGTGGAACGGTGCGCAGTTGCAAAAAGCCTGAACGCGACCAGTCATCGCTGGTGCGTGGAAAGCCAATGTCTGTTTTCCAATCACCATTGGTATAAATATCGATGCCAATATTGGGCAGCCTGAAATAAGCGCCGCCGGTGTCGTGCGACCTGATGGCATCTGGCAATTGTATTTCGGTAGAATACACGCCCAGGTTCTCGGAAAGTTTTTTATAAAGAATATCAATATTGAAGCCGGCCAGCAGGCCGTTCTTAAAACCTAAATGAATGCCATACAGCACCGGATCGTTGAAGATAAATTGCAGTTCCAACGGCCATTTCTCCGGAAGCAATGCTTCGGAGCCAATGAGCCAGTTGCGCTCAGGGCGGTAGACCGGGGGAACGCCCTGGCCGCACACTTTGATCTCAGGATTAAACACATTTTTTATCTGCTCTATGCCGTCTTTCACCAGGCGCATATTTTCCACTCCGTCAAGGCCAACACGCTGGCCTATGCCCAGCAGCAATTTGTTATTGGTGGGATTTGGATCTGTTCCTTTTACATAAGACATAAGCCAGGCTATCTTCTCTCCCGGATGGGCAAAAATCACGGCGCTGAAAGTTTTATCTTCCGGCGGAAGGTCTATGCTGAATATTTTTAAGCGTGCATCTAATATCCTGATGAGGAATTGCTCACCTGCCTTGCAGAACTCCAGCTTCTTAATATCCAGCTTCAATGCGCCAAACAGGTCCAGGTGAAGCCCGTCTGAGCTGGGACCATCCAGCTTAATGCCTATTGCAAATCCTTTTTTCAGCGTCCAGCCAAGGCAGAATTTTCCTTTCAGCGCTTTCAATGCTCCCAGGTTGCCAAGCGTGCCGAGATCAAAATCAAAAATGAATGAGAACATGCTGGCAAAGCAACCGATATCTATGTCGGGCACTTCAAAGTCAGGGAAGGTGAAATAGTCATAATCGATCTCTATTTCCTTCTTGCTTTTCCTTCTCAGCTTGAATATTTCAAAATGGCTGAACCTGATAGGAAAGCTGCTCAGCAAGCCCTTGCCGTTGAAGGATATTTTAGGAAATACCAGCAACCGTGAAAGATCAAATTTTATTGATGGCAGCTTTAATCCATCAAGCGAGAACTTTAAACCGATGTTTTGGAAATGCAGGTCATCTACTGAAAAAAGGTCCATTCTTGACCATGCGCCCAGGCCTGCCTTGGCATCGATATCAAAACGGTATTCTTTGGTGCCTTCTGAAAAGCTGAAAGATATTTTTGTTACGGTGATGTTGTCCAGCAAATTGCCATCACGGAACTTTATGACCAGGTTCTGCTTTGCGGAAAAATTAAATTCATCGTTGCCGGCGCTGTTCTTTTGGTATTGCCCTTCAAGCCTTATAAGGTTGGGCTTCACATCACTGGCAGGGATCTCATGCTCAAACTTTATCTTGTCAAATTCCACATCATTTTCAAACAGGTTTGGCACCTGCAGGAATGCAAAGGATTTGAAATTCCTGATCTCTGAATTTTCAAAGCGCACCAGCAATTTGGTGAGCAGGAATTTATGGGTTTTTATTTTTGCCCTGTCATCCTCAAAATGCTTTGATGCGGTTTTATAATCTTCAGATACCGAGCCATCGGGTTTATTGAGCAGGTCATAATCAATGATGCCATAAAAGGAAGTTGAACGAATGGCAACGCTGCCATCTTCAATACCTGTTTTGTTCACCGGGAATGCAATGTACTGGAAACGAAGGCCTGTTTTGAATTGCAGTTGATCACCAGGCTTTGCAGTTCCGGTGCTTGACTGCAGCACCTGCGATGCTGAAAGGCCATCAAATATGGTTGGAAGCTGCTTATTGTTCAATGGTATGTTGAGCACAATAACGCCATTCCACTTTGGATCTACCTTAATTGTATTATTGAAGTAGGCATAATCCGGCGTATTTGGAAACTCTGATTTGGATGTAATACTATCTATCAGCCTTTGATAATCTGCTGGTTTATAATTCCCGAAATTGCTCCAGCTTTCACGGTCGTTCAGCAGATCAATAAAGGAGCGTTTGCTGAATTTGAAAATGATAATGGTATCTTCAGTGTCGGCGGCGGCGGTAAAAACATCCAGGTCGATCTTAAACTTCTTCAGTTCAAAAAATACAATTATTTTTTCCAGTTGGCCTTTAAGCATGCGGGGCGTCAGCACAAAGAACACGTCTTCACGGCACAGTGAAAGGTTGAAGTCTGAAGTGGCTGTTACCCCGTCAACAGAAAACTGGAATGGAAT
Source organism: Cnuella takakiae (assembly GCF_001953305.1). Taxonomy (GTDB): domain Bacteria; phylum Bacteroidota; class Bacteroidia; order Chitinophagales; family Chitinophagaceae; genus Flavisolibacter; species Flavisolibacter takakiae. The sequence continues at coordinate 1,745,066 of NZ_MTFE01000010.1, read as the reverse complement.
GTCATTAGCTTCAGTTCTATCCTTTGCTTTTAGTCCGTCCTCCTTTTTGGGTCCCTTAATAAAATCAAGCTTTCCTGCATTGCGCAGGAAGCCTTGCGGGGTTACGAATTGTTTTGTGTCAATTTCTCGTGGGCCTGGACGCAAAGCAGCAGCTTTTACTTTTTTGATCCGGTATTTTGAAAATGCTTTTTCCAGTTCCAGCAAGTCCCGGCGGCCGGTGAAAGTGAATGTGGGAATGAATGGCAGCTCTATATTTTCTAGGTTTTTAACGGGGATGGCGCTGTACGCAACTTCGAGGGTAGGAGAGTCGCCGGTTTTTTCCACGTTGTCAAACAGCGGAGATTTTTCACTGTCGGTATGGTAATCTGTTCTATTTACCAGCGTTGTGAATACTGTCCTGGAATTTCCATGCGGCATAAATTGTATTTCGCGATCATCATACCGTACATTCTCAGATTCCCTGAACTGGATGATCATCTTGTTATCCACCCGTTCAGTACCCGAAAAGCCGAGCAGGGTATTTTTACCTTCATTGGCCATCTGCAATTGTTGGGCATCCTCCGGAATGAAAAAGAAGTTCCGCGTGCTTTTATCGCCGGCAAGCACCTCGGTAAAGCTAAGCCTCGAAACAAAGTTTCCATCTTTAAAGCTTGTCTTTGTTTTTTGTGCAAATTCATTTGGTATGTTGGTGGTGACGTGGGTGGAACGCACGGTTTCCATAAAACTGGAGTAATCATCTTTTTCATTGGAAACCGAATCGTACGGGAACAGTGTTACCACCAGTTGTGAATCTTTGCCATAATCTTCATGATCAAAGAAATGATAGGAGCGAAGTTTCATTTCTCCCTTATCATCCTGTATAAAAGGAATAGTGGGTTGTACCAGCGTGCCGTTCTTTGGCTTGGCGGCTGTAAAGCATAATGAGCCGAAATTGTTCGCGATGCTGGTTTTAGTGCCGCTGATCTTTGCAAGGTTTGATAATGGGATGACGGCGCTGGTGAAAACGGCCATTGATTCAAGCGCTGTTGTGTTGTGCGCAAGGAAAGTATGTTCTTTACCACCGGCAACGAGTACGTTTAAGTTGCCGTCTAGGAATTTAATGGTTGCTTTGTTGTCATTCCTTGAAATAGCTACCTGGTTGTCAGTGCTTCCAAATACCACGGCATAACCCTGTACTACATTCGACTTACTCATGACATTAATTGCCTGAGCATTGCGTGCACCGGCGGAGGTAAACTCGTCCAGCCAAAGTATTTTTCGTATGCCCGCGGCCACTACGCTGGAAAATTCAACCCTCACTTTATCGAAATCAGGCGTATCGGTCCTAAAGAAGAAAACAATGAAATCAAATGCCGTTGAATCAAAAGCAGTAGCAAGGTCAAACTCGGCTGCAGCGGTGTTTGCAGAAAACACGGCGAGCTTTGTACCTGCATTGTGGTAAAAATTCTTTAGAGTGGGATGTTGCGTTAATTTCATGGCTTATAGATTATGATATCGCCTGGTAGTATCAGCGGGCTTTGATTTGGGTTAATGTCTTTGTATTTCACAGAGCGATACCGGCCGTTGTATAACCTCATTAAATTATATTTTCGCGGCAGCGAATATTTTTGAGCGAATTGTGCTAATGTAGTGGCCAGCATCAGCTCTGCATCTTGCCCGTTTACTTTAACGGTTATGTAAGGTGAGATGAGGTTTCGCGTTCCGAAAGCTGATTTTACTATTGCTGTTTGACTCTCAATATCACCGCCATCTAAATGGGGGTACACATTTACAGGTTCATTGGTATGAACAAGAAAAGCATTGCATTGAATTATGTCTGCATCAGCGGTTGCAAAGCATGGATCGGGGCCGGCTGTAGGGTCACTGTTATTTCTCTTGAACTGTTCCTGGTAGAGAAAAATGTAATTGGAAGCTTTGGTGGCTTCTGATAATTGAATATCGCCGGTGGATGCCTGCAGCGACCTGTCTTTTACACTGTTTGTATAATTCGTGGGCATTGTGCCTGAACTGAATTTTATGAAAGGGCTCTGCACCACCAGGCCTGCATCGGAACGGAGGATAGAAATATCAAACGTGCCCTTAAGGCGGTAGCCCCACTTGCCCGCCTCCGTAATTTTTTCAACTGCATCTACTTTCAATTTCATGTCAGGGCTCAACATTATGAATGAATGGGCGCCTGATGTTTTAGATCCAAATCTTCCCATAACTGCCTTGTGCGGCCCAGGCATTAGTTCATTTAATTTTTTGTTTATTTCTGCGGCAGTAGTTTTTGCCCAGGAGCCGCTTGCGGCATTGTTTTCTAACCCGCTTAGCTTTATTATCACATCCGCGTGCAGGTTCTCAAATTTTTCGGTCAGATCTTGCTCTGAAGTAGTTCCTTCAAACAGCTTTGGATAATTCAGCTCTATCACTATGCTTGAAAAATCTTTTGCATTGTAATAAATGATCACTGCGCTATCAACATCCGCATAAATCTTATCAGCATTGTTGATTGAATAAGAGCGGTCCAGCCGTTCACGGGGAATAGCCCTGTCATCCCATTCATAAACAGCATTGTTTAAACTGGCAAGGTTGGCAAAGTACCCAGTGCCTAAACCTTTGATCAATACGCGGTGGTATTTGAACTTTGGATTGAAGTTTATTGATCTTTGATTTTTTTTGCCTAGGCGGGAATGAGGCGGCATCATGAACTCTGCCGTGTAGGACTTTCCTTTTGCTAGCGTTATGTTCACGGCCTGTAACCGGTATTGCTTTTGTGCGTTGAGTGGATACACCAAGAATGCTATATAGCAAGCGGTCAGCAGAAAGTAGATGAATAGGCGAGCAGTAATAAGCATTTTTATTCGTATCATACGCTAGCTTCTAAGATTATGTCAGTTATTGATGATTTAATAAGTTTCTTTAGGATCCCCATAAGGTGATTAGAATTTTTCAAAAGAGAAGGATTGATCGTTATGATTTTGGGCATCTATGGGTGTCGAACCCATGTCTCCAGAGGTAAACCTCTGTTGCTCTCCCAACTGAGCTAAGATGCCTCCATCATTTTCCAATTTTTTGTACTAAAAGACCAGCTTTCCTTCAGTGAAAAAATGCTGCGTTTTGTGGCAGTTGGCGAGTGTTGGTAAACTAAGTCCGGAAATAGAGCGTTGTTTAAACGAAGAAGGTCCTCTACTACTACTGGCTTTGAAGTAACATCTTCTAACAATGAGGCCGCAAAGGTTGCTGCACTTACGTATTCAGGGAAAAAAGACCGAATTTGATCACCTCTTTGTCCCTCCTTAGTAACGTTCTGGAATAATACTAAATTCAGCGTGTCATCATCTATTGTAATTTTTCTTCTGTCATTTTGAAACAAACCTTTTTTGGTTTCAAAAAAGGCGACAGTTCCCATGGCAAGCTCACATTCAGGACTACTGCCTACAAAAAAGCCACCCTTTGGTTTAAACAAAAACGTTTTGAGATCTCCGTTTAGATCCGTGTGAGTCCACATCATTTGAAGGGTTACTACCGTTAGGTTGTTAAAACCCATGTTGTTGCTTAATCCATAATTATAACCGAGGAAATTAACTCGACCTGTTTGTTCATCGAGTAGGAATTTTATCCAATTGTGGTACCCAGCGACCTCCCCCAAAGTTTTGTCACCGTTGCTGCGTGCTTCATATTTACCTTCTCCCACAAAAACATGCTCAAAGCCGGAGCAGTATGGTGAGGCCTTTCCCTTGTACCAGTTAGTGTAAAGTCGGAACCAGAGGTCGAACATTTTTTCAGTAAAGCCATCACGGAGCGGCTCTTTTAATTCTCCTTCGATGTAATCAATCGCCAGTTGCCAAACTTTTGTTTCTTGGACTGCTTCTAGGTACGCGAAGATTTCTGCGGTTTCTTCCGTTGTATAGGCTTCTTCTGCCCGGTAGTTGACAACATAGTTATTGAGCAGTTTTATAAACGCTTCGTTGAGTGGTGTTTGGAGTTTTTTGAGGTTGACTTTGGCAAATAGAGGGTTGGCAGCTAGGTCGGTCTCTCGTTTTCCAGACGCTCTTACTTGTTCGTCCAACAGGATGTCGGCAGCCGGATTTGTAAACCCATTGTCACCATTTTTTCCAGATACAGAAAATCTGTTTTCGTCAGCAGACCAGAGGGCCTGATAAATGTTCATTGGCTTGAGGAGTTAGATTTGGTTAAAAATTAATCGGCAAACAAGGCCTTTTCGGTGTCTCTGTCTAGTATCCCGGAGGGCTCCAGTCCCTTAGCGACCTGAAAGTTATATAGTGCAAGCTCCAGTCGCTCGGCGTTTGAACTTTCATCGTCAGCCTGATAAAGGTTTAGTTCTGAGAGTCGAATTTTGAGTTTTTGAAGGCTTGCCACCGAAAAACTGTTTTGAATGCTCCGGTCAAAGGTGGGACTCCCATGCAAATTCAGTTTTCGGATACCTTCAGCGCCAGCCACGCAGCTGATTTCTGGAACCAGAATGCCGATATCCCATTTGCGTTCGTTGGCGCGACCAACTTCGTATTCCATCACACCATACTGCGCTCCTCTTGCTTCGACAGTTTTTCCTTTCCCGTCTGTAAAGGCGATATGCCCAATTAGCTTCCGCTCATTTACCACTTTCGGCTTCCGTAACAGGATCGCACCTTCAATTTTCAGTGCATCTGCAAGACTAACGCTTTTAACGATGCCGTTGCGGGCGTCTTCATACCAGTACCCTGTATAGGCGCCTCCGCCCTCCATCCCCCGGTAACCGTAGAGTTTACCGGTGATGCGATTAACACAATAGGTGACAAATTCAGCACAATCCCAGGGGCCTTTCCAATTGGCGTTTTCCATTGGCACTTTTGCACCGAGATCATATTTTTCACCTAAGTGTGTTTTTGCGTACGTTAAGAGTTCGGTTGGAGTTGGCACTTTTGTGATTTAATAGTTGGGGAAATAATTTTGTAGGATTTTTTATAAGTTTCCTTCCTGTCCTGAGGCGTTAAAATGTGCATTTGCACAATGATTTATTCTTTTTCCACTCCTTGCTTATTATTTCGATAAGCAAACTAAGTGTTCGTCTGTTCCACCTAACACCACTTCATAAGCATTTCCTCGATTCAGCTGAAACGGATTTTCCCTATGGAGGGAGGTAACGCAAAGAGGACAGAAAAAGGCAAAATTTCAGGCATATAACTGTTAGTCGTTTAATTGTTTTCTTGGGACTATTTTTGGCAACTACCTGTTAAGAAATGCGAGTAAACCAACCTAGGGTCCTCTGCATTCTAAGGGACGATTTAGCAAACGCGATCCAAACAGCGATGTCTTTGGTCTGCTGCCAATCAGTTTTGCAGGCCACATTAGTCACACATGACAAAAAATGGTGTATCAGTAGGACTTGCCTATCTTTTATTAGAAAGGCAAGGCAGGAAGGTTGTTTTGGTAAGGTAACAGAAGCAAAATGTTTGTTCTCACGATTGCTTAGAATTTTCCGTCGGTTGTCTTTCTAAGACTCTAAAATAACTGAGAGAGTTGACCTTTAACCAAGTGCTCTACTCAATTGGTAGCTTGAAATAAAGCATAATTAGCAAAACTTGCAATACCCCAAATTGGATATTTTGTTTTTGCAAAAAAGTTCCTTTGGAAGAAGGCAAAGAAAACAAGGTTTTTGTAGCAGATGACTGTGTTTACTATTCTTTCCATTTATGGAGATTCTTCCGCTGATAACTGCCTATCACCTTATCAAATAGCACCCATTGAAAACTATATAAACAGAGTTTACAGGCCAATTCAGGCAATTTCTATTTGATCAACCTATGCATGAAAAATTCAAAGAAATATTTACGCACTCCCAATATTGTGCCTCGCATTATTGTCAAAATTGAGTGATTAGGAGTCCAACTGAGATACTTGGATCAAACGAATTTGATCAAGAGAAGAACGACATGAAGCTCATCCCTTTTTTACAGATAATTGTCAGACTAATTTGAAACATCCATCCTTAGTTTAAATCAAACATCTAAGCTTCAAACTAAACACATTAAGAACATGCTCAGTTAAACTTCTACCTAGACAGAAATATCATCTTGATGATTGGTTTGCAATCATCTGTATAACCAAAAAAGTTGCACTTAAACAAGTACCATTTAGTATCAGTTGGATGTCGCTTCTCGACGGCGTAACATAGTTCATTTGTAAGTACCCCTAAAAAGCGGACAGTTTAGAATTAGAGTTTTCTACTTAAATTCAGAAACTGTTATCATGAAACAAACACGATTTACCGAAACACAGATTGTTGCTTTTTTGAAGCAACAGGAAGGGGGCCGCACCACCAAAGAGGTTTGCCGGGAGCACTCCATCTCAGAGGCCACCTTTTACAACTGGAAGAGCAGGTACGGCGGCATGGAAGCCTCGGATGTGAAGCGGCTCAAGGAGTTGGAAGAAGAAAATGGAAGGCTGAAGCGGATGTACGCTAACCTGGCAATGGATAATGAGATCCTCCAGGACCTGTTCACAAAAAAAGGTTGGGCCCTGCCACCAAAAGGCAACTGAGTGTAGAGATTGTGCGCGAACGGAAAATACCTGTGAGCAGGGCCTGTAAGCTTGTTTCGCTGCCACGCAGCCAGTTCTACTACCAATCGGCAAAAGATGATCGGCAGGTCATAGAAGCCTTGCAGGAGCTTGCCTTTCAGCACCCCACGTACGGCTTTCGGAAACTTTTTGCTTATATGCGCAGGTCAGGCAAGACTTGGAACCACAAGAAGGTGTACAGGGTTTATAAGCTGCTGAAGCTAAACAAGAGGCGGAAAGGAAAAAGAAGACTACCGGCACGTGTAAAACAGCCTTTGCAACAGCAAACAGCCGTTAATAGAAGTTGGTCTATGGATTTCATGAGCGATAGTATGGTAGGCGGCAGAAAGTTCAGAACCTTCAATGTTATCGATGATTGCTCCAGGGAAGCGCTGGCCATTGAAGTGGACACCTCACTTTCCTCAAAGCGCATCATCAGAACGCTGAACAGAACCATCGACATGCATGGAAAACCTGCAGCCGTAAGAGTTGATAATGGACCGGAGTTTACCTCCAATGACTTTGAACTATGGGCACAAGAAAGAGGCATCACCATCCAATACATCCAGCCAGGTAAGCCGAGAGTATTACATAAAGTGTGTCAGTTGGGGTTTTCGTAACTTCAAAC
>NZ_MTFE01000010.1:1737507-1737881 GCF_001953305.1 Cnuella takakiae | reverse complement strand
AAAAGGGTGAGACGCTTTTAGGTAGAGACGGCGTGTTCACTCCCTTGCTCAAAGAGTTCCTGGAAGAAGCCCTGGAGGGCGAACTGGAAGCTCACATAGACCAAACTCCAGAGCCGGACCGCAAGAATGGTAAAGGTAGAAAACGGGTCAAAACACCTGTAGGCAACATAGAGATTGTCACCCCACGTGATCGCAACGGCACCTTTGAGCCGGAGATAATCCCCAAGCGGCACAAGACCTTAGGCGTAGACCTGGACCGGCAGATTATAGCCCTGTATGCCCGTGGGGCCTCTTATGCAGACATCCGCGATCACCTCATGGATATGTACGGGCTGGAGGCTTCTCCTGCCACCATCAGCCGCGTTACAGATAAA
>NZ_MTFE01000010.1:1672036-1735981 GCF_001953305.1 Cnuella takakiae | reverse complement strand
GAAAAATCATGACCTTGCAGCAACGTAACAGACCAGCCCGGTGACACAGTTTATGTAATACTACCGGTAAGCCTATGCAGAATGGCTATATTGAGCGCTTCAACAGAGTGTATAGGGAAGCAGTGCTGGATGCATATCTGTTCTTTGATCTGTACCAGGTGAAACAACTCACAACCGAATGGATGGAAGAATATAACTGCAGAAGACCACATGAAGCCTTGAACAACCTGACCCCTGAAGAATGGAAGGCCAAAACACTACAAACTGAAATAACTCCAACCTAAAACTGTCTGTGAAAAGGGGTACTTACATCCTCCTCTGTTACAAACGCCTTCGGCTTACGTTTAATTTCCTCTTTTATTTCAGCTTGCTGAATCTTATTGTTTCTCTGTTTGAGCTTGTATAACCGCTTGGCGCAATCGTCAGAACAAGTTTTTGAAGTGGTTTTGCGGGCAATCAACTCCTGCTTGCAATACTCGCAAGTCTTCAAAATCTTCATGTTGCTGCTCATGGTTTCTATGATGTTTGGTTACTAACTCAGTGGTCAGATCACTGTATCATACCGTATCAATGCGTATCGTTGCGTATCATTTTTTACGGTTAGTAACCATGAAGTCCCGCTGAAATAAAATAGTAACCAAACTAACAACAAAAAAAGAGCTACTAAAAGCAGGATAAACCATACTAAAAGCAGCTCTTTACTTTCTAAACTATTGAAACAGAGACTAAAAGCAGCTAAAAAACTACTAAAAGCAACTAAAAGGTTACCCGGTCATTTTCCGATACAAAATATATAAAAGATCTATTTTTCAGAGCTTTCATATCATTTCACCTTTTATCTCCCCTTTGCAAAACATTTCCAATTATCCTCTTTCCATTTCAATCATCAAAACCCTACTTTTGTTTCTTTTCCCTAACTCTTTCATGTGCAGGATTTTTGATGCATATTTAATAGTGTAAACTAATTAAAGCTTTTCCATCTTAGCTTTAATAGCTGCATGCTCATAATAAATAATACCGCCAAGCTTTGTAAATGGTATTTGCCCCGTATCCCGCAAATGCTGCAGGGTGCCCGGTGAAATTTGTAACATCCTGCGCACTTCGTGTGACCTTAGCCAGGGTTTCTGCAAACCATTGGGCTTCTGGCTAAGCAGGTACCTGATCTCCTTCAGCAACTCATTTCGGAACTGTTCAAGGTCAGCCCGGGTGACCAGTTGGTATTGTGCAGGACTGTTCCGCTCTACAGTAGCCTGTTGCAAATGCTTACTCCTTGCTTCCATATCTCACTGTTTTTCTTTTCCACAACAATCAAAAGCCTTCAAGAACTACCTTCAAAGATAAAAGTACGACTACCCGATCCGCCTTAAATTTTTATAAGGAATCTGTTAACGAGACCAAGTAATAGGAACCTAATCCAGATTCCTATAGAGAGCAGGCAAAAGACCTGAATACTTTATCCACTTACCTACCTGTCTACCATGTGCACGATCAGCCACATAACGAAAAACAAACTGATGGTGGCCAATATCCACTTCATGGTTGTGTTGACCACCATTGGAAAATGCTCCACGCGGAACGAAACCGGCAGCACCGAGTAATATTTATGAATGAAAGCTGTGGAGGGCCGCCGGGCAATTTCCTCCTGAATGGATTTGAAGTGTTCCACAAGTGCCTCCCTTATCTCTGACGCCTGTTCAGATGAAATATGCAAGGAAGGCATTGTTCGTTGAGAGACCATATCCTCTAATTTTTGAACTTTTTGGGTTTGCTGTTCCACTTTTTGGTTAAGCTCTGCCATGCCTTCATTTTGCTGCTTCAGTTCCTGCAATATTTCCTTCAGCACTTTTTCTAAAATGTCCTGTTCCATTGCCTACTTTTTTCAAGATGAATCCACCTGTTGTTACTTCATAAACGCGTATGCTTCCTTTGCTTAACCCTTTTCTTTTTCAGATGGTTGGGGTCAGCTGCCTCCCCTTTCCCTCCCTGCTCAGGCCTTAGCATCTGCTCCAAGGCTTTATGGGAAGAGTGCTGCTCCTGGTGCCGCCCTCCTATTGCAGGCTGAACCACCTGAGCTCCAGCCTCGTTCTTCCTTTCGTCACCTGCACATTTTCCTGCACTAACTTCATTTGATGATGTGGATTTGCTCTGCTCTTGTTTTACCTCCTGCTGTGCCAGAAGCTGTTCAACCCGGTTAAGCGGGTAACCTATTTCACTTCCTTTTGTCCTTACTCCCATGCCATCCAGAAATGCTATACCACGCCCCCGCAGAACCTGGTAGCCCAGACCCTTCATCCGCTCTTCAAACAAGGCAAGCGTCCTGCAGCCCCCAAGCACCTGCTCCACATGCATCCGTAGTCCCTCCTTTCGGCTATCCAACCTTTGGACCTGTTGTTCTTTTGGCAGGAACCTGTTGGGAGAGTGCACTTGCCGCAAGCCAAAACGGGTTTCTACTTTGCGGCAAAACGCCGCTACCTTTTTGTAGCTTTTGCTATCTGAAAGGGTCCTTTTATCAAAACCAACTCGATTCACAACCAGGTGCAGGTGCTGATGCCCGGTGTCCTTGTGCAAAACGGCCAGGTACTGGTTGTGCTGGAATCCCAGCTCCTGTGCACACCCTGCTGCCAGCTCCATCCACTTATCCTTTGGCAGCTGCTCTCCGGGGGCAAGGCTCAGCGTAAGGTGTAGCACCGGCTTTGCAAGCTTTTGGTTGAGCAGCCGCACCTCACTGAACTGCTGGATTAACTCTTTGTCCGAACCAAAACAACGGTTGTACAGGAGCACCTCCGCCCGGTCCTGTACTACAGGGCCTCCACCATTCAGCTCCTTATCATGGAGGCAGTACATCAAGCAGCCCCGGAAGGATTCACCGGTCTTTACCTTGCCGATCATCGGATGTAATATTTAATTTCTTTTGCCAGTTGTTTGAACTGCCCCGAAAAAAAATGGAGCTCTGCACGTTGCAGGGCATCGAGCTCATCTGGGCCACTGCGCTTTCTTGCAATCCCATCCAGGGTGGCTGCCAGGTGGTTAAGGGTAGCGGCAAATGCCAGCACTTCCCCTGGCAATACCTTTTCGTTTTTACTCACCTTTTGAGCCAGCCCAACCTTCCTTAAATATTCGGAAACGGTAAGCCTTGCGGCTCCTGCCCTGGCTTCAATGACCTTCCGGTCCGGCAGCGTACACATGACCGTGAGTTTCTGGTCCAGCCGTACTTCCTTGCGGGGCCGCCCTCCCCTGTTGCTTCTCCTTTCCATTCCCCCTCCTGTTTTCACCCCTTCCTTTGTGGCTTTAGCCTCTTACAATACCTGAACATTTTTCTTTTCACCCGCCGACCAGAATACAATGTATGAGACCAGACCAGAATTGTGGTTGAAGTTTTGGCCCGGCCAAAACATAGCTGGCTCCCTAAATTCAAAGATGGAGCCCCCTGCGTCTGCCTTGGGTTTTTCCGGTCTTAAGCTGATGAACCAAAAAGTCGTTCAGGTCCTTGTACCCCTTATAAAAGGCGCTTTTGTCTTTATACTTTGGGGACCACTGGAGCGCCTGCTGCGTAGCATTTAACCCCGCTGCATCGCAGTCCAGGTAAAGGTGGACGGACGGGTAGCGCTCCATCAAGCCGCGGCTCTTTTCCAGGAAAGAAAGGGAGTTTAAAACAAGATAGTTTACCCCCTTTTCCGGCTGTGGAACACCAGTTGCCGCTCCTTGATTCTCCATTAAACTTAGGTAAGAAAGAAAGGAAAAACACCCTTCAAAAACACAGACGGCATCACCCTTATGGTCGAAAAATGTTACATCCTTGGGTGCACTGCTGCCTTTGAAATACCTGCTCCGGAGTTCAAATCCACCTCTATTATTTTGGAATCCAAGAGAAGTATAGGACCTGCCGTTCAAGGCAAAGGTGACTTCCTCCAAGTACTGTTTTGCCAGCGCATGCCCGATGCCGCGCAGGTCCAGGTAATGAAAAAGGTGGGGGTTTGATAAAGGCTGTACCGTCGTGATCTGCAACCTGCCCTGATCCCCCTCCAGAGCTGCTTTTTCAGGAGAAACAGGCGGGTGAAAAGAAAAAAGCAGTGTTCCATTCCCTGACAGCTTTTGCAGCAGCTCCCGAATGGAACAGCCGTAAAACAGCACCCCAAAATCTACCAGGTTACCTCCTTTTCCAATTCCATGATCATACCACAGGTTTTTATTTCTGTCCACCTTAAATGATGGAGTTTTTTCATTCCTAAGGGGTGAGCAATACCAGTAGTCCTGTCCCCGGACTTTTTGCGGGGAAAATCCGAGCGTTTCCAGGTACGATACCAGGTCAATATTCCGCGCATCCACACACCTTAATCCTTGTTTCATTGCCTGCACGTTTAATGGGAAAATATTAAAAATTTAAGCGGCAACAATCGTAGCGGACCATGGCAATTTCGTTCCACCCCAATTGCCTATACATAGAACCAAATTCTTTTTATGTTTCTCCTGCACATCTTTGTAATAGCTGTCCGCCGATATGACCAGTAACAGCATGTGAATGCCCGGAAAAATGCTATAGCAACCAGCTACCTACAACCCTATAAAGGAATAGTCATTTAGATGGCACGGTTTCATTGCATTTGCAGGTAAAACATGAAAAGTTCTTTTTAAAATTTCTGACTTTGAGGCCAAAATCAATACGCTTACCCAGTCTGCATCATCAGAACTGCAATAATTGTAACCGGCAGGATCAGGTGGATGGGAGCAAAAGATATTAAACCCTATTACATCATCTGCCCTGCCGCTTTCCTGAGTTCAATTTAATATCAAAAATGGCCGGAATGAGTTTAAAACGGATAAGAAATAAGGCAATATTCTTTAGTGAGGATCTATGCACAACAACAATAAATAGCGCATTAACAGACAAGCCGCTGCATGTGAAATTGCTGGTTTCCCCACTCATATAGTTAGATCTATTGGAATAGGTAGTTCGATGCAATCAGCACTAAAATAAGTTGTGATACGACTATTGTATGCTCCATTTTACCTATTGCAAAAAGATGGGTTTGTAAACCAGATCTGAGCCGAATAGCCAAGCCATTCGGCTCAGATTTTTCCATGTATTTGAGCCGAATAATATTGCTAATCGGCTCATGGCAACCTATAACTGACAGCGACAGGATTGGCCTCAATTTACCTATACCCTCCAGGAGGTGGCAGATGATCTTTTCTTCTGGCCGAAAGACAGGAAAACGGACTGGTATGGTGTGGGCACTGCCGGAAGAGACCCGCATGATCATAAGGAATTGGCAGGCCGGTGCTGCTAAGCCTTTCCCAAATCAAAGAGAGGAATAAGAACACTTATTATGAGGCTTTGTCGCAGGCATAGCGCTATATAAGATCACCCCATGGATTACCTATTTTATATAAACGGTACTTGCAGCGCAAACAGACGCAGAGGAATAACTGGAATTCACCCTTCGGGAAGCAAAGTTTTTCCTTTGTTATAAAGACAAGCTGGGCGAACGGCAGATGAAGGTGATTCGTCGAATGCTTGGGGGGAGGGCCGAAAGGCTTTTAAGGCGGCATGAACGCCGGCAAGTACGGCTCGGTGACCAAAGTTTCCAAGGCAACCGCCACAAGGGACCTGCAGGCACTGCTGGAAATGGGTGCACTTGCTTATTTGGGTGAAGGTGGGGGAAGAAGTACCAAATATGGACTCAACCTGAGACAAAAAGCTTTACCAGCACCAGCAATAACTTGTAGCAGGTTCAAAGGTTGTAAGCAAATAAAATAAAGCGGCACAAGTGCCTTTTAAATGGTAATGTCCTTTAAGACTCGTCCATTTCCTTCAGATCTGGGCGGGCAAAAGTCCAATCAGGCTGTCGAAGGACAAGATAACAGCAGAACACGAATACTGAAAAGCAGGTCTTTATAAGCCGTATCATAGCCGCTTAAAAGTTACTCCAGCTCTTCTTTCCATGACACATCCGGAAGTGTTTACCGGCTTAGAATCAGTTCCTTTAGATGAGTGCGGCAATCAATTTCTGAATACGGTCTGCGTGGTATTGGGCGTGTGCAGGAGAGAGATGGGCATACAACCCTTCTTCAAAATCTGAATGACTGGAAAGCACCTTCAATGTTGCTTTCATATAAGCTTTCATTCCACCTGTTGTATCCTTTAATTTTTCTTCCAGGCCCCGGGCATGCTCCAGCAGGTACACTAAGTCCTCGAAGTCATGGCTAAATAAAAAATCCATGTTACCCCGCGACAAAAAAGCTTCCAGCTTGGTAGCAATGAGATATTCTAGCGGAAAGATATAAATGCTTTCCCTTTCTGTGATCGGATATAGAACAGCCTGCTCGAAACCTTCCCCGTACCAACGGTTGCTAAAGCCAATCACTGCAGGATCTGTTGGCATGATGTCTACAGTAATGCCCCTGATCTTATAACGACATATAACCTTTGACTCCTGATCGTTGACAAAGCCGATTGCTCGCAACCGTTCTTCAAGCCTTGCATAACTGCCATAGGTAGCCAGTTCTATTACCACGTCTACATCGTCTGTTGGGCGCACCTCTATGGATGCTTCAGGGTTGGTGTATAAGGCAACCGTTGCACCACCTACAAATACCACTTTTTGCTCCAGCGGCTTCATAGCATTTGCCACGGCCCTGATCCGGGTTACATTCTGCTGGTAGCTTGAATCCATAAAACTTGATTAAACATCCTGAGAAATTTGGCTTTCCAAAAGCTCTTTGGCCTTTTGTTTTTCCCGAACCCGTCCAACCCTAAGCACATCGCAAAGGCAAAGCAGATCATAAAGCGCTTTATCTTTCAGGCTTGCCTGAATAGCGCCTTTGTATAGAGGGGAAACCGACTGGCCTTTCATTCTACCTTCCGGGTGGGGCCAGACAATAGTTTCGGAGCTAACTACATATTGATTCAGTACAGGCGCACTGTAAGCTGTTGGAATACCTATAGCCATGCTCCCTGGCTTTACAGGAAAAACGTAAGCAAATCCATGTAACAGGAATTCTGCAAAAGCTTTTTTCATAAGCTTCTTTTGTGTAGGATCAACCAATCCAGCAAGCTGTGAGCGGTTTAGTGAGTGGCCAACTTCTGCTGGACTAAGGTAAAGCTCCGCCGCCAAGTCTTTTTTTAGCCACTTCCTCCCCTGCCAGAGCAGGATCTTCAGCAGGATTACTACATCTTGGGGCCGCATGCCATTATTGCGTTCCATGCTGTAAAAGTACAATGGAAATTTACATTTTACAAATTGTAAATTGTAAATTATTTGCAGTATGCATTACAGTCTACTGTAATTAATTGAGCCTTTTTCATCTACTGTCCCCTGCCTAGCCGCTTGCTTAATGCTTTCATGTCCTCCCCTACTTTCCGTTCCAGTACCCGTGCATAGATCTGGGTGGTTGACAACTTGGTATGCCCCAGCATCTTGCTCACTGTTTCAATGGGAACACCGTTGGAAAGCGTCA
Source organism: Cnuella takakiae (assembly GCF_001953305.1). Lineage (GTDB taxonomy): Bacteria > Bacteroidota > Bacteroidia > Chitinophagales > Chitinophagaceae > Flavisolibacter > Flavisolibacter takakiae. The sequence goes on along the minus strand of NZ_MTFE01000010.1, from coordinate 1,728,523 downwards.
CCGTGGTGGCAAAAGTATGGCGGGCGGTATGAAAGGAGAAAGGCTTATGAATGCCGCAGCAGGCGGCAATCTCCTTCAGGTAGGCATTTACCTTCTGATTGGAAAGTGGGGGAAATACCCTATTGCGCACTCCAGCCCTGAGATCTTCCCTATACTTATTCATCAGCGCCATGGCCTGCGGAAGCAGCGGCACATTCACCGCGGTATCTGTTTTCAGCCGGGAGGTTTTGATCCAATAACCGCCATCCATCCCAATGCAAATATGTGCGGGCGACAGGCCCATCAGGTCGGCATAGGAAAGACCGGTGTAACAGCTGAACACAAAGAGGTCACGGGCAAGATTAAGCTTTGCTACAGGCAGGACGGCTGTTTCAACCAGGTCCAGTTCAGATGGGGTAAGGAACGCCTTATCTACCTTTTGAAATTTCAAGGAGTACTGCTGAAAAGGATCTTTCGGGATCCATTCCATTTTGGCTGCCATGGTTACTATCTTCCGGAACCGCTCCATGTGTTTCATGATCCCGTTATTGGTCAGCGGGTTGTTCTCCATCAGCGGACCGGTTTTACGCAGAAAGATCTCGAACTCGGTAATGAACTGGTAGTTTAGCTCGGAAAGCTCAATGTCTTTCCTCCGGTGCTTTTGCTCCAGAAACAACTTCAGGTAGCGCTCGGTTGTAAAGTAATTCTTCAGGGTGCCCGGGGCCAGCACCGCCTTCATGTTTTCGTTGTGGTAGGTCATGAGCCAGCAAAGGGTATAATCACGCTCATCGATGCCCAGGAACCTGTTTTTGATAGCCTTTGCCGTCACTTTCTTCTTCTCCAGGTGCAGTTCCCGCACACCTTCCATGATGCGATAGCGGACATCCTGGAGGTAAGGATTCAGCTCCTGCATCAGCTTCCTGTTGTTTTTCACGGCACCGTTCCTCTGATCCCACGCTTCTGCCGGCACCCGCCTGCGCAGGGCAATCTCCAGCCGGCTCTTGCCGACAGCGATACGGACATAAAGGGAAACCTCACTAGGGGTCGCTTTCGAGGCCCGTGCAAGGAACTGCACACGGGGTAAATTGTTGGTTCTCATCCTGCAAATCTTTAACTGTTTGAAAATCAGTTCTTTCGCCAGTGAGCTATTGGTGAGTCGGACGGGGCGGCCGGGCCTGTTTCTTATACCTTGATTATCAAAGCTAAGAAGGGATAAAACAGGCTTTTCGACTCACCAATAACTCACCAGAAATTTGATTTCCGGTGAGTTATTTTGATTTGTGATGTGCACAAAAAAGCCCGCAAATCATTGATTTTGCGGGCTTTAAGTGTGTTTTGACTTTTGTCTCCGTCGGGAAGACAGCCCTAGAACCTTCTTTTTTTGCCTTTCTCTAAACAACACTTATACTGCCGAAACTGCATGATTATAAAGGCAAGGGTATTATAAAAGGAAAACTGGCGAAAAATAGTGATACCAAAATTTGCTACCTTTTTTGCTACCTATTAACTTTAGAAGGTAGCAATTCTTTTCTCATGGCTAAGGATAAAACAACCATCCGCTTTTGGCTCCGTACCGATAAACCCAACCAAGACGGCACCTGCCCGGTGCACCTCATCTATCAGGTTAAAGGCGAGCGCAAATATTATGGAGTGCCGGGCGTAAAGCTGCTGCCCCTGAACTGGGATGCAAACAAGCAGCTGGCCGTTTACCTTGACAAGAAAGCATCCAAGAAGGCTGCACCCGATGTTGCCGCGGAACTGATCCTAATGGCCGGCGAGGTAGAAGAACTAAACAGCAAGCTGGAAGAAGCAAAGCGCAAAGTTGCCGATGTAGAAGCCCGTTTCAGACTGGATAAAGCCACATTTACTGCAAAGATGGTAGTTGATACCCTAAAAGCTACAGAGCGGCCCCTGGCTGCCAAAGAACAGCCTAAAACCTATGTTGTTGATTTTATCCGGCAGTTTGCAAAGGATGTAACAACTACCCACAAAGAGGGCACCATTAAGGTTTACACCGGCCTGGCTGCCCATCTTGCCTTCTTTGAGCGCAACACCCGGCAGCGGGTAACCTTTGAGGGTTTGGATGTGCCCACCCTCCGCTCCTTCCATGCATTTCTGGTCAGCGAAAGGATAGATGAAAAGGGCGCCGCGGTGGATCCGATGAATAACACCACCAGCGCAAAGCAAATGAGCACCCTTAAAACCCTGCTCAACTATGCCCGTACCATTTATAAGATACCGGTAAGGCAGGACTACAGGGATTACAAGGTAAGCCGGAAGGATAGCGATTATGAAGTGATTGCACTTACTGAAAGCGAGTTTTTGTGCCTTTGGGAGCTGGATCTGTCCGAAAACAAACGACTGGAGCAAGTGCGGGATGTGTTTTGCTTTTCCTGCACAACCGGGCTCCGTTACTCCGACCTGGCAGACCTTAAACGGGCCCACATCCGGAAAGATGGCAGCATAAAGAAGACCGCGGTAAAAACCGGGCAAAAGCTGGACATACCTTTAAACCAATACTCCGCTGCAGTACTGGATAAATACAAGGAACGATTAAAGCCCCTGCCCATCATCAGCGGCCAAAAGACAAACCTATACCTAAAGGAGCTTTGCCAGCTGGCAGGGATCGATACACCCATCGAGCGGGTGCGGGAGTATGGAGTAAAAAAGGTATCTGAAGTGTTAAAGAAGCATGACTTGGTGACCATACATTCAGGCCGCCGGACCTTTGCGACCCTATCACTTGAAAAGGGTATGGCTTCACAGGAAGTAATGGCGATCACGGGCCACACCACATACAAGTCATTTAAACGCTATGTCGATGTGGCTGGAGAACGTAAAAAAGCGGTAATGGCCAAAGCTTGGGGAGCGGCACCTGCTGCCCCCCTTGAAGCGGTTTGAACTGGTTATGTTACACCTTACTTAAAATTACCCAATCTCGATCCATCCACTTGTCACCATATGGATTCTTTTGAATAGCAATCCCCGCATCTGAATAGGAAAGCATTGTTCTTTCTGTTTTATGTAACCTTTTGTCTTCATCTTTTGTAATCCAAGCAACCTTTTGGTGCATTAGAATATTTAGTATTTCGATCTCCGAAGATGCTTTTAAGATTTTGGCATACATCACGCTTACAGGCAATTCATGTTCATGCACAAACACTTTACGACCCCGCTGGCCTGTTATCCGTTTTTCTGCAGTACACTGGTTATTCCAATGAAGTGCAAACAAATCGATACCACAACTACTTGCAATATCTAACGCTTCGTTGCTTGCCCTCGGTGGAACTAAGGTTCCTGAATGCTTTATCAGCCATTTTAAAGCTTGGAAAAACTCAGACCTAAATCTAATTGCCGAATAAGACCTATCTAATGACTGCTCAGCTTTCCAATAATGAGGAAGCGCAGCCCAATAAGTTTGGGCAAATGATTTCATGATTTGGTATTGGGTCATAGTATTCTAAAATTAACCTTCAGTTTTTTACTAAAGGCAACTTGATTTGACTAATCAAATAGAAATCAAATGCCCGGCCACCGCGCCGGGTTTATCTTGATTAATCAAGTGTTATTCAAGTGCTGATCACGATTTTTTAATACAGACATGGGATCAGGCAAGCCCAAGTTAAATGCCATTAGATGGATAGACCGCCTGGGAATGATGTTTCCTTTTCCGACCTCACCAAAAGCCACAACCTGATACATATTTTCAGTAAATGGTTCTTTTTTAAGGTCAATATATTTAATAAGGCAGTCGGGCATTGAAGGCTCAATTGCTTTGCCGATGACTTTTCCCGAGTAGTATTCTTGCAAATACTGAGCATCCTCTAATGTATAGAACTCCATAAGAAATAAGTAAACGTCTGGTTGCTTAATGAGGAGAAAACTACTCCCAGGTAATGAATATCTGCAAAAGATTGATCATTCAAAAACATTCATTCTTTCCCTAGTTTACTAAATCCGAATTTTCCGTGCCCAAAAAAAGGGGTCGCAATTCCGATTTGCAGGCCGTAAAAAGAAAAAATTGCCGAAAACTAAGGGTCACATGCTTGTGCTGTGCTTCCAGAAGCGAAGGGCAAAAGAGAGCAGTTTAGCCAGGGTCTTGCAAGCTAGTTGTAAAATAGAAAAGACCCGAGCAGTAGGCTCGGGGCTAAACAATATTTCTTATGATCAGTTACCATTCCAGCGATGTAAGCTGTTTTTTTATGTTCGCACTAAAATTGAGCATTGCAGCCTGCACCGCTTCATGGAAGCTGGTCAAATAGCGCTCTCTATACTTTGGAGACGAACCTAAGCCTGTAGTATAAACCTCAAGTATCGGCGTACCCTTTTGGGCATAAACAGCATTAGCGCCCTCCCATGCAGTAAGCAAGATGCGGTATTTACCCTCTTTTGCCTGGAGCGCATAGTTAAAGACTAAACTCCCTTTTACTGTTGTTAAAGGCAATTTAGTGGCAATTGGCAGGCTGCTTTTCCCCAATATGGTGGCCTCTGAAGGGCTGGCGGAAATGATATAGGCACCAGAAACTGAAAAGAGTTCGGTAGTTGCCGCCTTAAGTGCTGTGTAAATCTTTTCCTGACTGGCTTTGATGGTATCTACCAATTCATAAACTACGGCGCCATCCTTTAAGGGTATGCCAATCTTCTGTGGTAAAGTTAAGTCTTGGGCGCCGGCGGTCATAGTAGCAAGGGAAAAGGTTGCTAGTAGTGCTTTTTTCATGGGGTGGATTGAAAATTCTGCGCAAACATATTGCAAACCTGTAAGAGCACCTAGATTGTGAGTGAACCCCATTATCAATATTCCTAAACCTATTTGCAGGCCATAAAGAGGAAAAACAGCGGCAAAACGGTGAGCGTGCCCATTTACCAAAAATAATAAGAAGGGGCACTAATTATTGACATCAATCGGAGTTTAATCAATTTTCGATCTTCTTACAATGCTGAATACGGCTTTTATGTTGTACCGCCTTACAAAACCACCTGAATAATCAATTCCAACATCAAGAAAGTAAATCTCCTTCACTGTAATCCTTTTACCTATTCCCAATGCAGCAGAGCTATACAAACCATTAGTTTCAACACCTGCCAATAAATTTGCAAAAAAACCGGATTTGGTAAATTGATAGCGGTACCCTGCCTTTAAAGATAAGCTTAAGGCAGAAGTAGGGGCCCTGGTAGGCCCATTTGGATCAAGAAAGTTGTAGCTATATCCAGAAAAGCGGGTGAGTTGGATTTGAAGAAGAGCAGCACTTCTATCCGTAAAGTTTAATTGCCCAACCCCTTCTAATCCCACACCATAGTCCCAGTCGCGGTTATCCTCGTAAATAACATCATTCTCGGGTAGTCCAACCAGTAAACCAGCGGCAATGCTTTTATCCCCTTTTTGTGCGTCAGCAGTTCCTATTAGGCCATTAGCCACAACGATTAGAATAAGCATTCTGTTACTCATAATCTTTCTGTTTTAAGTACAACCTTAACCTATAAGCAGACTGCACATTTAAATCTGCATTGGAGCAATACCTTATTTTAACTGGGAAAGCCTAAGTTTCAGACACTAACTTGAAGCATCCCGGGCTTATGATGCATTTTACCTGTAGCAGTAAATAGGTGATATTGAGAAAGCCAGGTATTTATGAATGTTCAAAGTACAAACTAGTTTCTTCTATTCCTATACACACATTCAATCCTTTTTGTAAACTATGATGCACCCCAACTTTAGGAATGATGCTACAAGGGGGGCAATATCACCCAGATTACTAAGACAAACAATATGACTTTGGTAGAGCAGGTATATCGAACTTATGGATTTACAAAATGGCTAATAATAGGAGAAATTTTGATTTGCAGGTTGTAAAAATGAAAACCAACGAAAAGATGGGAAAATGAACCCAGCAAAAAATTGAACTGAACCTGTAAAGCTATAAACCACGCCAAGTAAACATGGTTGCAGTGTTTAAAATGCTGGTGCAAATAGCAGATAATTGGTGGACAAAGGCTGACTGGTGCCAACTATATCCACTCCTGACCCTTTGCAGCCGATTATTTAATTGGCCCTCCGCCATATTGCCAATGCACGATTAACTGCTGACAGGTCTCTAATCGCAAACAAACTTCAGTAAGCTCAATGTCCATAGCTGATTACTCTTGTTAGTTTCCAACCATCGGGTCTTTTCTGCCAGATATGAACGAATTTGAATGTTCCGCAATCGTCCTTTCCATTTTCAGGGTGACAATACCTATGCATACCTATTTCAATAGCTCCATAGTCTTTGATAGGATATACCTCAAGACTTCCGGGTACAAGCGTTCTTCTTAGCCCGTTGTTTTGGTCAAAAAGCCGACGAGTATTATCAACTAACTGATCGTAGTTTGTTAAACCTCCATTGTCATGATAAAACTCAAGGTCGGTAGCGAATATTGCTTTTTGTTTGTCAAGATCTCGGTTGTTGAATGCGTCAAATAACAAGCTGTCCATGTGAGCAATGGTGTCATATAAGTCTCTCGATGCCGTTGCGAATGGCTTTGTTACTTCACTACTGCTTTTTCGGGAAGCAGAGCAAGCAGCAGTAATACAAACAAAGGATACATAAAAAATAGCAGTTCTTAGCCTTTTCATATTGACTTATTGATGTCTTGTGTCGCTTGCAGCCAACGTGAGAAGCATTTGTGAAGGAATGACATATGGAAAGATATCGCTTCACTTTTGCTTGAGTGTTGCAATATTATTTGCTGTTGAATTTAGCACATGAGCCAGTTTTTCACAAATTCAATGTTAACGGCGGGCTTGTTACCCTTTGTATAACTAGTTCTTTACGTAATCCTTAGCTTCCGGAAAACCTATGTGGTGAATGCAGTTACATAATCCATAATTCCTATCTTCAATTCTTGCAATATGATACAAGAGCCTTCAACCGAGTTCCAGATACCTGAGCCCTATTACACCAATCTTTTTGAAGCACTGCCGGGCAGTTGTATTCTGTTACAAACCGATGCGCCACGCTATACCATTTTGGCGACGACTCCTGAATACCTTGTTCAAACCGGTAGAACAAAAGAACAGCTTATTGGCAAAGGCATGTTTGAAGCCTTTCCGCCAAACTCAGCAAATCCTGCCGATACTGGAGGCAATGATGTTAGCGCCTCTTTTGATCTTGTGCGGCTACAAAAAGAACCGCACCAGTTGCCCATTCAGCGTTATGATGTCACCGATTCGGATGGCCAGTTAGCGGAAACCTACTGGAGCGCAGTGAATAAGCCGGTTTTCTCCGCTGAAGGTGAGGTTATCTACATTGTTCATACCGCAGAAAACATTACAGACCTCTTAAAGTCGGAACGAAGGGAGGAAGAACACCAGGCACTTCAACAAGCTCATAAAAAAATAATTGAAAGCGAAGCCAAGTACCGCAGCCTTTTTCAATCTATGGATCAAGGTTACTGTCTCATTGAAATGATCTTTGACGAAAACAACAATCCTGTTGATTATCGCTTCATTGAAATTAATGCTGTCTTTGAACAACAAACCGGATTGCAAAACGCCTTGGGCAAAACCGCACGTGAACTGATTCCTAATCTGGAGCCTCATTGGTTTAAACTGTATGGTGATGTTGCACGTACGGGACAATCCATTCGTTTTGAAGAAGGTTCAGAGGCTATGAACCGCTGGTTTGATGTTTTTGTTTATCCCTTAGCTGGTAAAGAAAGCAGACGAGTGATGCTGCTGTTTCGAGATGTTACAGAGCAAAAGAAAGCTGAGGCGGCACTAAAGCTCAGTGCTCAGAATCTCCGCAATACCATCATACAAGCACCCTTCGCTATGTGTATCTTCAGAGGTGCTGATTTTGTCATTGAAGTGGCCAACGACAGCATGTTCGAATTCTGGGGCAAAAAGGCTGAAGATGTCATGAACAAGCCCTTGTTTATAGGCATTCCTGAAGCAAAAAGCCAAGGTTATGAAGAACTGATGACCACCGTTATGCAGACAGGTGTACCCTTCTCAGCCAAAGAACTAAAAGTAACCTTGCCCAGGGAAGGAATCGTACAAGACGTTTATATTAATTTCTCATATACGCCTTTGCGGGAAGGTGATGGCCAAATATCGGGCATTTTGGCCGTTGCCATCGACGTAACGGAGCAGGTATTAGCCCACCAAAAGATTGAAGAAGTGGTAGCGGAAAGAACAGCTGAATTAGCGAAGACGAATAAGGAATTAAAACGTTCCAACCAAAATCTGGAAGAATTTGCACATGCCGCTTCGCATGACCTGAAAGAACCCGTCCGAAAGATTCATTTCTTTACCCAGCAGCTACGGGAGCAGCTGGCCTCCCGATTAAACGAAAACGAGGTTCGAACGTTTAGCCGAGTTGAAAATGCTACCCAGCGCATGGGAAACCTGATTGATGATTTGCTTCTCTATTCCCACGTTAGTCAGCGGCCTCACGAAAGGGAAAAAGTTGATTTGAACGAAAAAGTGCAGCGGGTACTGGAGGATCTGGATTTAGACATTGAAGAGAAAGGAGCGAAAATCATTGTTGGAAAGCTGCCAGTGGTGATTGGGTACAGAAGACAACTGCAACAGCTACTTCAAAACTTAATCAGCAACGCCATCAAATACAGTAAGGTTGATGAACTGCCGATCATTGAAATACTGGCTGAAGAAGTGGAGAAGGACAGCAAAGCCTATCATCTTATTGCTGTTAAAGACAACGGAATTGGCTTTGCGTCAGAATACAGTGAAAAAATATTTCAGATGTTTACCCGCCTACATGGCAAAGCCGAATACAGTGGAACAGGAGTTGGTCTATCTATTGTCAAAAAAGTGGTGGAAAATCATGATGGCTTAATCGAGGTAGAAAGTCAGCCAGGGGTAGGGTCTGCATTCAAAATTTACTTGCCAGCTTAATTAGCAATTCCTGAGTTCAACCTTAGAGTCATTATGATGCATGCGGCAGTTTTCCCAATACTGAATAAACCCGTACAGAAAAAAGAGTAAAGTTGAATTTTCCGACGCCGAAAAAAAGGCGGCTTGGGAAATTATTACATTCCATAAAAAAGAAGGCTGGATGACTTTTCGGAAACCGTAAAAAAGGTGCACCCTGAATTTCAGGAGTTCATAAAAAAGGGAAATGCTATAAATTTTTTTACACCCTTATGCTTGTTATTGAACTATTGTGCTACTTTTACCCTGTCAGCCGATGGTTGATACCGCTTACTACTACCGCCACATTCGCCCCCACACATTCGCCTTCATTGCACTTGTTGCAATCACGCCTTTTACCAGGCGCTTTTTCATTATGAATTATGCTGCCTAGCGGTTAATCTTTTAACTGTTATGCTTCATGTCACAGGCAAACGCAACCCTGCTCACAAAAAAGGAGGCAGCGAGCTACCTCCGTGTATCTGTTTCAACCCTCAACAGATGGAAAAAAGCCGGCACCTTGAAAGGGCACAAGGCCGGAAGGCAAACACGCTACAAGCCGGAAGAGATTCAGGCATTCCTCAACAACCAAACCACAAACTCCTAAGCTATGGAAGGAACAAACAAATTGCTCCTTTCAAGCTACAGCCTTGAGGAGATAGCCGCGGCCATCAACAACATGCTGCAGGCACAGCAACCCCAATCAACCCCACAGCCGGCAGAAATTATTACAAGAGAAGAATTGTGCAAGCGCCTGGCTGTCTCGGAGCCTACAGTGAGGCTCTATGAGAAGCGCGGCAAGATCCCATTCTTTAAGCTTGGAGGCAGTGTTCGTTATAACTGGCCCAGGATAGTTGAAGCCTTAGAGTCTAACAATAAAAAAACCCGCTGATTCCATGGCTAAACAGAATAGCGGGTCAAATACAATTCAAAACCCGGAACAAGATACACCTTTAGCTCGCTATAACAAAGCGCCAACGCTTACAACCTCAGATATTCAGAATGAAGTTTTGCAGACGGATAATGAGCTGCCTAGTTTCTGGAAGAATGTATTTATTCCTACGTGGGATAATAAGCCTCCAGAGGTGCCTGCACTCCTTACCCTCAGCGGTACTCCAGTACTTACTTACCAAAACCTTCTTTCTATTATTGCCCTCCCTGGGGTTGGTAAAAGCAGTATCGGGGAAAGCATCGCAGCGAACATCCTGAATCCTGAGGCTGATACATTAGGCTTTGCTGTTTCCTTATTGTGTGGGCGCCTGCTATTCGTTGACAACGAACGCACGACAACAGATGTATGGAATAGCTTTTACCGGATGTGTAAACGGGCAAGCATTGCCCCAGGAACTATCATCGACCGTGTTATGCTGGTTGGCCTTCGATCCATTAGCCGGGCAGCAGAACGTAAGAAGATAATTGAGCAGATGCTGCAGGAAAACCAATATGGTATTGTGATCATAGATGGTGCGGGCGACCTGGTGGAAGATGTCAATGATTTAGCACAAGCTATTGAGTGCCGCATTTGGCTGCGAGAGATGACCGTAAAGCACCAAGTATCGATCATCACCACCCTGCACCCAAACCCCGGTATAAATGCAAGCAAACCCCGCGGGCACCTGGGATCCGAAGTGTGCCGGGAGTCTGAATGCGTACTACTGGCAAAAAAGGTGGATGAGGCCACCCGCATCATTACCACCGAATTTGAAAACGGTAAGAACCGCAACAGTGCACCAATTACCAGCGCCTACAGATGGTGCGATGATGCCGGGATGTTTATAACTACTGATGCATCAGCTGTAGCCGGGACCGGAGCAACCCGCAAAAACAACAGTCAGGCAAAACTTGAACTGTTGGCCCTAAAGGTGCTGGCTCCCCCCAAAGCCCTTTGCTATTCGGATTTGTGCAAGGCAATTACCGAGACGGGAGGCTATGCTGCACAAACAGCAAAAACCAAAGTCAAGGAGATGAAATCAGCCGGGCTAATCGATGTCCACCCGGACGGGTTTTATAGGCAAGCAGCCTGACAGGTATTAGGTATCAACTAGGTATCAAAAGGTATTATTTAATACTTGAGGAATGGTATCGATTGGTATCACACCCTATATATAGGGTGATACCTGATACCTGATACTAATACCCCCACCTACACACTCTTTATTCATCTTGACACTCCCCCAAATGAGTACCCTCACTTACCGCTATAGCCTTGACAAAACCAGCAAAAAGCACAACTGCCCACAATGTGGCCGGAAAAGGTTCGTCCGGGTAGTTGATTCCGAAACAAAAGAATACCTGCCAGACCACATAGGCAGATGCGACCGGGAAGGAGGTTGCGGTTACGAATACAAATGGTCCGAATGGAAGAAGGAAACAGGAAACGACCGGCCGCAAGCCTGGCAGCAGCGATCAGCGCAGGCACCCGAACCGGTACAGCCGGTGGACTTTCTGCCAGGGCATTACCTATACCAATCACTCCGCAATTATGAGCAAAACAACTTTCACCACTTCCTCACCTCACTATTTGGTGGCAGGATAGCCGGCAAGCTTTGCGAGGAATACCTGATAGGCACTTCCCGGCACTGGAAAGGCGCCGCGGTATTCCCCCAAATTGATACAGCCGGCAACGTGCGGCAAATCAAAATCATGCTACACAACCAGGCAACCGGCAAACGGGTAAAGGAAGGCGCCACAGTAGAGCAATACAACCGGTTTACCCGATCCTTTGACACCATCACAACAGAGCGGCCATGCTCCCTTATTTACGGCAAATACATTGACGGAAGCACCAAAGCCCTAAACCTGCAGCAGGTCTTTTTTGGGCAGCATTTGCTTGCTGAAAGCACAAATGAGCAACGGGTGTGCATCACGGAAAGTGAAAAGACGGCCATTATAGCAAGCGTTTACATGCCCGGCTGCGTATGGCTTGCAACAGGTGGTGCCAGCGGTTGCCGGTGGCGTGAATACGAAACCTACCAGGCACTAAAAGGACGCTCGGTTACCTTCTTTCCCGATCATGGCATATTCAACAAGAAAACCGGCAAAACCTGCTACCAGGAATGGTGTGACAGGGTGGACCGCATTAGGGAGGCTATACCTGGCCGGTTCCGGGTGTCCGACCTGCTAGAAAAACGGTTAGGAGAAAACCTGCAGGATCAGGATTTAGCCGACCTGCTTTTAATCAGGGATCAAACGGCAGGTGTAGCACTTACAGATGCTGGTTACCCGGTAATGTGGGATTACAATACAGAAGTAAAACAGTAAAACCATGTACCCCAACTGGAAACAACTACTCCGCCGGATGAAGCTGGAGCACATCAAGGCCAAATCCCCCGGCTTCTTTGATCTATCCGGAGGCTATGCACTCAAGACAAAGCCATACAACGATACAACCTCCAACGGGCTCACAACAGCAATAGAAGATTTTATCAACTTCCTGCCCCATGGCGAAGCTTCCCGCACCAACACAATGGGCATGCCCCGGGTGATGAATGGACAGGTTAAATGGACCAAAGGAAACACCCGGAAAGGAATAGCCGATATCCGCGGCACCTACAAGGGTCGTTCCCTATCCATCGAGATTAAAATAGGTGCAGACCGGCAGAGGGAAGCCCAAAAGAAGGAGCAACAGCGCATCATATCTGCCGGCGGCTTTTACTGGATCTGCAAAACCTTTCCCGACTTCCTCGCTCAATGGGAGGCTGCAGGCTTTGAGGTGCCACAATACCAAAACGTTCCATCAATTGTAAACAACAACAAAAAACAGTAACCATGCCTTTTGAAAAAGGAAAATCAGGAAATCCGGAGGGCAGGCCCAAAGGTTCCGCCAACAAAGCAACAAGCAAGATCCGGGAATTGATGAGCGACTTCCTGGAAAAGAACTTTCCAGTCATCGCAGAAGAATTCGAAAAGCTGGAAGGCCGCGATAAGGTTAAGGCTTACACCGACCTACTGCCTTATGTGATGCCCAAAATGCAAAGCATATCCAACGAGATCGATCTAGAAAGGCTAACCGATGAACAGTTGGATGAATTGTATAACCGGATTGTAAAAGGATCCAACAACTAAAAGCTTATGAAAGCAAATAATAGAAAACAAAAGATTGAAACACTCCGCGCACTCATAGAGGGCAAGAAGAGCATCACAGACCTGCAGCCAACAAAGAAATACCAGTGGATGTGCGAAGACGGTATGTACACCCTTTGGCCAGGTAAGCCACAGCAACAGTCAGAACCCATGAGCGAAGAGGCTTTCAACAGGTATTGTGATGAAAACCCCGGGATGCATTTTATAATCAAGTAATCAATCAAAAAGTACCAATATGAAAAGTCGACCAGTATCTAGAAAAGAAAAACTCCAAGCGCTTAAAGACCTGCAAACAGGCAAGCTTAGTATCAATGAACTAAGGCCAGAGAAGGTTTACTTCTGGAATTGTGATGATGAAGTATACTGTCGTTGGCCTGATGAACCCGCAACAACAAGCAACCCGATAACAAGGCAGGAATTCCAGGAGTTCCACGACAACAACCAGGGAAAACACATCGTCTTCGTGAATGTAAAACCTACGCACCAAACAACGCTTTAATCCAAACCCTCACAAAACAATAAAACAAGCTAAAATGAAACTATTATTCCAGTTTGAAACAGCAGGCCGTACTATCCTTGTTGAATACGACGAAACCACCCGAAAGATCAAGCCCCGTGCACAAGATGGCCAACCCATCCCGGCTATCTTTCCCCGGACAGATGGCAACTATGTTGAAAACAAGGAAGTGACCCGGTTTTGCCTGGGTGCTGATCTGGTAATCATCTTCCCCCGGACAAACTACCCCTATGCGGTGCAAAGCATTGTGCCTAACAGTAGCCAATGTGCCGTTGCCCAGCCGCTGCCGGCCAGCATCCCGGCTATTGAATGGGTAAACAAGGACCAACCGCAGCCCTTTGTTGATAGTAACCTGTTCCTTGATGTTGATGGTGTGCGAAAACTTGAAAGCTATATCAGCGAAGCCGGCACCATGGATGCGCCAGCAGGTTCAACAATAACCGTACAGCAGCCCATCTTTGAAGGCCTGCCTGGTTTTTACTGGTTGGCAGTAACCGATCTAACCACTGAGACCGTGCTTTATAAAGCCACCAGCAACGTGTCCAGCTACCCTGCCATTCCCAATACATTCACCTTTATCATCCAGGAGGGCCATAGATACCGCATAGAAGCGGTTGCATCCGAGTTTGGCAACATTGTACCGCCTACCAGCCCAAATGCCCCAGAACGGCTTATTTATCGCCTTCAATGGAGAAACTTTGAGGAAACACTGCAAACCGTTGACATTATCGATACATCAGAGAAGAACCCGACAGCAGTTGACAAGATCATTCCTTTGGATGGAGCAGGCAATGCCTTTTCGGTTTCCATTGTTGACAATGAAGAAAGCCCATTTACACCCATTAGGGCGAAAGAGGCAATCATTCGGTTTCTCGGATCCGAAGAAGTGAACCTGTCCAATTTTGGAGAGGGAGAAGATAACCGGTGGTATGTGGTACACTACACCAACAACGTGCAGGTGCCAACCTTCCAGGGCTTCCTCACCTTTTCTGATGCAATGGAGCCCTTTCTGCCTTACCCTAATGAGGTACAGCTGGTAGCAACCGATGGTTTAGGCTTACTGAAAGATGTGCCCCTGACGGACAAAGCAGGCAAGAACCCAAAAGGCACTTTTACTCTCATTCAGTATGTGGCCTGGGCACTGCAAAAGACCGGGTTGGAGTTGGGAATAAACCTGGTGCACAACCTGTGGGAAGAAAACAACCCCGGCCTACCCATGTATGCAACCACCTATTTGGATGCAAAAACCTTTGAAGATGAAGTGGGCACTTCTATTTCCTGCTATGAAGTGTTGCAAAGAATATTGGGTGAAGATGCATTCTTGCAGTTCAATGGCGGCAAATGGTGGATTGTAAGGCCCGACGAACTTCAAGGTGGCACATACAAGGTTTGGAAGTTTGACAGCGCCGGTGCCCTTATTCCCAGTATCCTTACCCCTAACCCGGAAATGATAGAGCCGGTAAAGCTCTTGGGGTTTGATGAAAAAGTAAGCTGGATTAACGAACAGCAAAACGTTATCTACAACCGGCCGCACCGGGAAGTAAAAGAGGTGTTCAATTATGAATTCCACAAAGAATTGGTTGATAACATCAATTTCAGCCGGGGTGCAATGATCATCCCCATGGGTGGGCAGGATTGGAAAGCATACCAGGTAGAGGATTGGACAATGAAAGCTGGGTTTGCCCATTCACCCAATACCATCACCTCACAAGCCTATATTAAGCGGGTATTCTTTGAAGGGTACGAAAAAGAGCGCTACCTAGTGTTTACCCCACAAACCAATCAGGTGCCCAATAGCAACCACATTGAAAGCAACCCCATCCCGATAGAAGCAAAAGACCGGTTCACAGCAAGTATCGACTACAAGCTGAAACAAACCGGCAGCAACTACGGGCAATCTGTATTCGTTATGACGGTAAGGCTTGCCGGCAATGATGGCACTTTCTGGTGGTTAGGTCGGGTAAACGATAAAGAAACATGGGTACAGGCTGGTGATAACTGGGGCAGCCAAAGCGCTACAGCACAAACATTCGTTGACTATACTGATCCTGATTGGGCTACCCTTACCTGGAAAGCCCCGGCCTCCCCGGTTGGAGGCTTGGTGTACCTCACCTTGCACACCTTGAATGTTCGCCCTGATTTCTCGCAGGATAACACCGATGTGTTTTACCAAAACCTTCGCTTCACCTACGATCCATACATAAACGGCGGTTATGCTGAATACTCAGGGCAGTATAATAGGGTTTTTCAGGGTGGTAAATACCAGTCAAAACACGAACAGCAGGTCTATGTATCAGACAGCCCGAGAAAGCTGTTTAAAGGGGCTCTATTGAGGAAAGACGGCACCGGCAAATATCTGCTTGCAGGAAAGTTCACTCACCCGGCTTACCCTGGCTTCAAGCAGCCATTTGGCTGGTGGCAGGCTATGGCGGTATGGTATGCGAAGCGCCGGGTATTGTGTCTTTTTGAAGGGGATACGGACGGATTGAACCTGCCAGCGCCAGGGGATTGCATTCACCAATGGCAAATAACGGATATCACAGCGCAGACCAAAGGCAAAACATTCATGTTACTGCATTACGACATGAATTTCACTGATTGCTCCGGCCAGGTGGTATTACATGAAATATCCGACAATGCACACCCCAAAACCTTTACCGGCCCTCATGAGTTCAGGTATTTGGAAAGAAGGTAAACCTTAAATACAAACCGGCAGCTAACTAGCTGCCGGTTTGTCACACCCATATAATTAAGATGGTCATTTGAAGGCTAATAGTAAATAGCTTCCTTGACAACCTTTTCTATGAATTACACGAAGAGATCATACAGGCATTGAAAATAAAGCTTCCAATTACCGTGTTATGATCAATTGCTTCGATTCTTGTTTTGTACCATCAACAATTAAGTTGTAGGTATAAGTACCCGCTGCCAATGCTGTAGTATTTAAATTTATTTGACTACTACCCTTTGCATTTAGCTTTACTTGTTTTATTAAAGCTCCTTTCATGTCTGTGACTAGCAAAAAAACCGATCTGCTACCTTCTGGCACATTGTAGGAAATGACAGTTGAGCTTTTAGAAGGGTTAGGAATCGGATTACCGAGTTTTGCACTGCTCAGGCTTGCAGAAGTTGTGCTAATTCCAGAAAGCTTATTTACAATAGCTTTTAAGTCCTCAATTTGTTTTTGCTGTTCTGCTACCTGTCTCATAAGGTTTTCCGTTTGCTTTCCTTGCTCTTCAATTTGGCTTTGCTGCTCCTGCATCCCCTTAACTAGCACCGGAATCAATTCAGTATAATTGATGGCTTTGTAGGCAATTTTCTCTTGGGATCCTGTTACTGGCGGCAATACTGCATTCTTTCCTGTAGAATCATAGCTTGCAGGTGCAAGGGTGAACATAGGGTCAAATTCAGAAGTGTGCACCAAAGTTGGCAGCACTTTTTCTACATCCTGTGCCAATAGCCCAAAATGCTTTCCTTTTGGTAAATTCATCTGCGCCATTGCGCCATCGTTTCGGAACTCGTAAGATTTTGGCTCTAGTTTATTGATAATGTCAAGGCCCTCAGGAAGATTCTTGATGTTCTTTTTCAAGTTTTTATCGGAGGCGCTGAAATAGCCATTGCTGCTAAAGACTTTACCAGAGAAATACCCTGCAAAAGCAGTGTCGCTTTCGGTAGTTCCAAAAATACCATGTGAAAACTTTGAAGATCCTAGCACGCCTAAACCGTTATTGCTAGTCCCTCTTACACCAACACCAATAGTTTCATTAAAACCATAAACCCCAGAAGATCTCCTAGCGCTATAAATATCTAAGTATGAATAACCATAGCTTCTTCCATAAACACCTTCGGTATTTCCTTCAGCATGAAGTCCCCTACTTTCGAATTCCCAGCCTCTACCGTTATAAATTCCTTTGGCGAAAATTGGATAAGTGCCTCTTACGGAAATTCCTCCATAAGGTCCAGGAAGGTTGATGTAAGAATCTTCCCCAGTAATTTCCACTTCTCCACCCTGAATCATTGTTTTACCTCTATTACCTGAGCCATCTCCAGAGTTGGCAATAATTCCTCCATATTTAATACTTAAACTCCCTGTCAAATCGATACTACCATTGTCCATAATCAACGATCCGTTTTCAGAATGAACACCACCGGTTAGAAACATGTTGCCGCCTACAGCTACTAGTGCATCAGGTGGTATTGGCTTTTCTGCTTCCTTTTCATACTGGTCCATATTGATGTACAACTTGGAACTGTTTAGATTCATCGTTCCTGCAGGTGATGATATACCAGTTGAAAGCACAACCTGCCCGTTATTGAGGCGCACAATTCTTTCGGTTGCGGTTTCGCTTACTAACAATTGGTTGCTATTGAAATTCAGACTACCATTACTTCCAATACTGAATCTTTCTTTTCTTGTGGCACCATTCGCACCTGTAAAAAATGCAATTCGGGTAGGCACACTACCAGCAGTTGGAGCTCCATCTGCAATAAAATCTATGGAAGCAGGAACTTGAAATGATTTCCCATCGAACGCAGCTGGCAGGATGCCAAACAACTTATCCTTATCTACTACCGGAAGGGGTGCTCCCAGTGTTCCACGTGATCGTTTACCCATAAACACTGGTCGCGAATCAGGTGTGTTGGTAGCCATGTTAACTATGAAGTCTGCGCCACCTATTTTATCTTCTGCAAAGCCTGTAAACATGGTTCCATCTGCCAGCCATGGAGCTGAAGGCAAAGAGCCATTGTTGTGAATGGTAAGTTTACCTGCACTTTGGTAAGTTCCAATACCAACATTGCCGTTTGCTTGATCAACATACAGTTGTCCACTGTTGAAATCAATGTTTCCGCTATTTCCAATCTTAAGACGCTCTTTTCTTGTAGTTAGATTGGCGCCAGTTGACATAGATATTCGAACAGGCACATTCCCGGCTGACGGGGTGCCATCAACAAAAAAATCGATGGTTGCAGGGTTCTGGAATTGGGTGCCGTCGTAACCAGATGCTTGTATTGAAGTAATAAAGTCGTTATCAATGACGGCTAAGGGGTTTGCAAGTGTTCCTCTTGCTCTTTTGGCCATGTAGTTAGCTCTAGTGGTCCTAGCGTCTGATGCCATGTTGATGATGTAATCTCCATTACCTCCCGTGGCTTCTGCAAAGCCTGTAAATAGCGGTGTTCCATTATTCACCCATACTGCAGAAGGAGTACTTCCATTATTGACCAAGGTTAGCTTTCCTCTCAAAAAGCTGGCACCCACCGCTATTCTGCCGGTAGTAGGATCAATGCGCATTCGCTCTACGTTGTTTGTGATGAGAGTTAGTGGAATGGAGTTGGTAGTTCCCAACTTGGCAGTGCCAACACCGTTTGAATTCCCAGCAAGACTCCAGTAAGGCGTTGTGTTTTGCCCGTAAAGATTAATTGCGGCAACAGCCGATAGCACAGACAAGAGTAATTGTCGTTTCATGTGTTTTGGTTTTGTATTAGGTTGTTATAGGTTCTTATAAAAAATCTTAAGCCTTAGTAGGTTGGCAAGCCAGGTGCACATGCCAACAACGTTCTAGACTGTATTTCAAGAAGCAATTACATTATTTATACATACGTTTAACAGGCCCCGAATTTGGCCTAATCAGATAAACTTTAGCATTTTAAAGGATTGGAAATGAATTGCTTAGGGGAAGGAAAGAAAGCTAAAGTATGAAATAAACTGTTTCACCTTGAGGTCAGAACATAAACCAGTATAACCGACAGCAATTTTTGGAAATTCTAGGCCAGCAAACCATATGAAGGTGTATTGTAATATGAGGAGCGTTAGTCAATAAGATTCATTAAGTCACATGAGTTTCTATTATCGTAAGTAATAGGCAACTTGAATACAGGCACTTCTAATACTATTTAAACTAGCTCAGCAATAGATCGAAAAATAAACACAAAAATATTTGTAATAAATGTTTACAGTTATTACATTTGATTCAAATAAAACCGTTTGTTATGCCTATTAAAAAACAGATTGACATAGAATTTCCAGAAGCTTTCACTCAAGCAGCTGGAACAGCCTGGGCTTTAAATTCTTACCAGTTTTCCAATATCCAAAAAAGGGAGAAAGAGTGGTTCATGGGGCAACATGGAGAAGCTGTACTAGCTTATTCTTTCAATGATCCTATTCCTACATACGTGATAGTGACCAAGTTAACGAGGAACTCGCATGTTAATCATTTACTGAAATGCCAAGCAGCAGGCTATCGGTTTATCGCTCTAAGGGATTACAGGCTATACGAAAGCATGCATCCAGTATGTAGCCGGTGTATAAAGAAACTGGAGTGTTCTCAAATAGGTAAAGGATGTAGTGGCTTGGCAAAAGCTTATCTTTTCAATGGTGATCAGTTTGGGTGTTACTCGGGGCCAGAGGACATAAAAGTGGGGATTACAGCAGACCTTTTGAAGCCTATTGAAAGATTTCGACTGCAATAAATAACACTACTTGTTTTACAATCTTAACACGATAAAACCTCTGCAAATGGTTATCAAGTGCATACTTAAAGGGAGATTGGATAGCAAAGACCGACTAACAGTAACTATTAGGGTAACCAACGGGAATGTCAGAAAATTTAAATCAACAAGGATAAAGGTTCGAGCCGATCAGTTTACAAATGGTAAGGTTGTAAATCATCCACAAGCTCGCCATTTAAATAAAATTTTGAGCAAGAAATTAGGGGAAGTAAAGCGTTTGCAGGATATACCAGTAGATGAGGACACCCTAACAAGCTTCTACAAATACGCTTGGCACTGTATCAGTCTTTGGTCAATAAAAGGCACTAAAAAAGAAACAACCATCAACCAATATCTAAGCAAGCTTCGAGTGTTAGAATCATGGTATCCAGAACTAGATATAGAAGATATTGATAAACAATGGTGCGAAAACCTACATATTAAATTGATAACTGAAAAGTTGAACAACAATACAATTTGGAATTATTTCAAAACAATATCATTGATTCTCAATAAAGCTATCGATGATGATATAATCAAGCGCAATGAGGTTAAGCATTACAAGGAAAAACCAGCATATAAGGATCCAAATAGAGCCTACCTAACGAAAAAACAAATAATTGCTTTAGAGCAATATGCTGCTATTGCAAGTCCTAACCGGAGAATTGCCACTCTTTGGTTTCTTATTGGCTGCTATACGGGGCTAAGACACTCCGATATGATTTCCTTTGACAAAAACAAGAATATCATTGATGATCGCCTTGTAAAAGAACTCGTCAAAACAAGAAACATGGTCAGCTTACCGATTCGCGGTAAGATCAAGCAGCTATTTGAGGCCGTTCAATGGCAACCCTTACGTGTTCAAAATAGGCCATACAACCTATTGCTTAAAAAAATTGCACAGGATTGTGGTATTGAACAAAATATTCCCTGCCATACTTCCCGCCATAGTGCCGGCATGATGCTGGCAGAGGCTGGAGTGAGCATAGAGCTCACTGCTGCCATTCTAGGTCATACCGATACAAAACATACAAGGGTATATTACCACCTGACAAATAAGAGGGTAGATGAGGAAATTGGAAGAATAATCGATTAGTGTAACCCCAAACAGCTCAAAATAAATAAACCCAATTAATTATTAACAATAATATTTGTAAACATATATTACTCAATTTGCCGCTTCTTGTATACTTTTAAACCATGGCAAATCAAGACTCTACAAAGAAATCTACTCAAAAAGGTACAAAAGAAGGTGAAGAGCGTGCCACCTTTATTATCAAAACAGAATTATTAGAGAAAACCAAAAATGTTGCTTATTGGGACCGGCTAAAAATCAAAGATGTTATAGAAACTGCTTTGACAGAATACTTTGCCAAGTACGAAAAGAAAAATGGCGAAATAAAAACCAGGGTTGTATAGTTGGATAGTATAGAGATAATGGAAAAGGATTCAAAAAAGGCTTTTAACCCGTTTTAATTCCTGCTACGTTGATCATAGAGCTTCGTGGCCCAATCAACAAGCTTAGTTTTGTCTTCAATACCTACTTTCTGAGCGTCCATTAGGCTCATTTTACTAAACTTTTCTGTAAAGGGTTCCAGCTCAATTCTAAATACAGCCTGCCAGTAAGGAGGAGAGTCCATTGATTCCAGCCGGTCTTTTAATGCTTGCAGGCAACTCTCGCTTTGCAGGAGGTTTTTGGTAGCTATTGTGCCTAAGCTGTGTGTGCCTCCAATGCAAATCACGGCAATATTCCTATCAACGTTATCCGGATGAAAAGTGTTGGGCATCATGGAAATCACCAAGAAATCTTCCAGCAAAAGTCCATCTGCAGGGTTCACTTTGGGAAGTATCAACTGCTCTTCACCTGTTTTCAAGCCCCAGTTAGGTATTTGCTCTCCCTTTTGCCCTTCCTTACCTTTTGCATGGTAGAGACGGTCACCAGGATTGCCAAAGCGCATTATTTCAGCTTCATCCAATGCAAACTGGTAGGGTGTAGTTACATATGTTGGTGCTTCCGGATCCATTCTAAAGCAAAGCTTCTTATCCGGGATGTTGTCATAGAACATAGCCGTTCTGATGGCATAGTTTGAAGTGGGTGATCCGAGTGCCAATATGTTGTTGGTGGTGCTCGCATTCAATACCTTATCCCACTGACGGTACCCAAACCTGCAATCCTTCATGTCTGCCTTTTCTTGGTTAAGAAATATAGGGCAGAAGGCTTCTGAGGCGCGGAGGGTGGCGGTGGAGAAGTAGTCGAGCAAGTCCGCGTCTTCTCTAATAGGCGTTTCCCTGCTTATCTTTTTGAGCTGTTCTTCAATGCGGGGATTGCTACTTGCAGGTACAATGGTGGTTTGGTAGGGAAGAATCCTGAAGATTTGCCTGATAAGCTCCTGGTTCTTTTCTGGTAAGAAATTATCATGCAGGCGCTCACTGAATTTGGTGATGATTACTTCTAGTGCATCGTAGTTCACGATGATACCTACAGTGCCAGTGATGTAGGCTGCTAGTTTGGCCAAAAACTCCCTTCTAAACATACAGTTGGTTTTGATGTTTGTAAATGAAGGTTTTCACTGGCCGGATGGGCAACTTTCGTAAAAGGTATTAAGAAGTTTTAATATTTGATAGCTTTTAGCACCGCTTTGGATAAGACAAAGGGGGCTTTTGCCCCCTATCTGTTATGCCAGTTCTCTTCTTATCACTACCTGTACAGGCGAAAGAATGAACTATGATCTTTTGTGAGCACGGACCCTCTTGCCCTTCTTGGTGGTGTACGATTTGACACTCACAGTTTTGGGTTTGTAGGACCTTTTCTTTTGGGCATGCGATTCGGTAGGATACAAGAACAGGAGTCCAGCGGCAAAGAGGCAAAGCAGCTTATTTATATGGTTTTTATAATTATAGAGATTTGAATGAGTAAAAGTATTATTTCCCAGGTTGAAGCCGATCGCCTCCTAGCCATGGAGGGTTGCCACCAGTGATTTGCTTAAACTCTTCCAGGTCATAATCCTCCTTACTTAGAATCACAGACGCAAACGTGTTTCCTTCGTAAGTTTCCCTTGCTTTTCTTTCTGCTGAACTTTTAACCATATTAGGATTAAATCCTTGTCCAGAAATGGGGATAGTAACACTTTCCTTTCCATCAATAATCACCTGGACCTGTGCAACATAATAATCCTTCATGTTTGAAATTTTTATTATAAGATATGAGTTTTCCGTTTCTGGAGAAAATAAAGAGGCATTTGCCCTTTTGCTTTAGCCAAGCCACACCATCCCAGCTGGCACAGGTTCAATTCGTGAAGATCTCCGGCAATCAAAACTGGGCGTCAATATACCCATTGTGGGCGGAGTTCATGTCCTTGTCCCGAGCCTCCATTTTACCCGCATTTCCTAGCTATGGCCCGAAGTCATTGATAATCATAATTCTTCCGTGCGTACATTGCCTTTGCGTGGTGTGAAAATGTCGTGAATTGTTACTAATTGTTGCATATTGTATCATTTTTGATATTATGTTTGTGAATCAAAATGCTTTGACTTTTGTCAGTACAAGTGTAAAGCAATCGGAATCAAAACGGAATACAATGAAAACCTACGCTAAAAATGCAGCCGCTTCAGTTGCAATGGCTCCGGCCAAAAGCATTCGCATGCGTAATAGGTTGAATGCATCCAACGCTCTGCCTATTGGGCGTCGCCTTGCTGTTAATGCCCCAGGTCAGTCAAAAAGCAAAGTAGTATTCGATTTTGAAGTACTTTCTCCTTCTCAGCAAATGAGCGAACGTAATAACGTTTACCAGTTTTTTAGCATCGGCTAATGTTCGATAAGCCATACCCCTTAAGGTACCTTGGTGCTAAACCTACACTTGTCCCTAATCCCATTTTAATCACCCAGTACAGTTTCCCTGCAGTGCACAGGCGTTACATGGTAACATTCGAAACATTCAGTTTTGGTGTTACAGCGGTAAAGTACTGTGGAATGGATGAGCGCAATGCCAAAAACAGGTTTGACAAAATTTATAATGACGATGACGCTTTTAAGGTCATAACCACCTGCCTTTACGCAATGCTTGATTATTGGAAAAGGAACCCTGCTGCCAATCTATCATTTTACGCAGTGCCGAGAAAGTTCGATGAGACAATATTATCAGGTAAAGCTTTTTCTTCTCCTAAAGAAAAAAGGAAGTTTATTGACCGGTACAAGAGAGTGCGATTTGCTATTTACGATTATGCAATGGTCAACTTATTTTCTCCTGCATACTTCATCCATATGCGTGATACCAAAAACGCAGTTTATTTATTGATGAACCGTAAGCAGACTAAGCCTAAAGTTGTCGCAAATATGTTTGGGCACTTCCTCCTTGACAATTATGACATGATTTTTTCGCCGGATTCATAGGTGACATTTTCACCCTTTACAATAGTTTATTCTTTATACTTTTACACCACCGCCTTCAATCTCCCGCTCCAGCAAGGACCCAATAATCTACAACCACTACTTCCTTTTGCCGAAAGGTCGCTGTTTAGCCCTGTTTTCTGGGGTTGGGTTGTTTCAGCAGCATTCGCGCCGGCAAATCAGGAAATGGGGATGCAGGTTGAGGTGGTGGAGGTGGCCCCGCCAGATGGTCCTCAATAGCCTTGCACACCTTCGCCAGCGCTTTCTCATCTTTGACCTCTCCCTCAACAACCTTCCAAGTAACCGGCTTTTTTTTAAGTCCCCTTGCCTGGAGCATTGGCCGGTTGCTCTGGAGCACCACAACCCTATCACCTGCAACCAGGCGCCACTGCTCAAAATGCTTATCCTTACCCGCTGCTTCCACATCAAAGCGGAAAGTGTAGATGCCGTGGGGGATGGTAAGATGGAAGCGCATTTGATGAAGTTAGAATATGGCTAGCTGGAAAATGCAAAGGAAACGATATTAAATTACCTAGGTAAAGGCTTTATATTGCCACACCGAACCAAAACCATCGACATGGATCAAACCTTACTACTTGCCGCCTTGCTGGCTGGCAATCTTGTTGTTGCCCTCGTTCTTTATTTCATCATCCGCAAAGCCATTACTGATGGCATAAAGGGAATGCAAACCAGTTTGGAAAAGTTGACAGCAATTGCGGCCATTCATTCGCGCTCCCTGGGGATAACCGATGCGCAGCTGCTGGCGCAACAGAAAGAAGACAAGTTAAATGAACTGGAAGGGCGTCGGCATTTGCTGCACCCTAGCGAATACGAATCCAAAAGGGTGGCTATACTAAACAGTTGAGGTGTTAACCTTTCATTAAAGAGCTATAGACCATCATTTATCTATTAAATGCCTTATATTTTCGGCCTGACACCAGTTATAAGGAGTTATTTCAATTTGCTGTAAACCCTATAAACCATACTTGACCCGCCGCAATGAAGGCAAAATCTATTTCAATGAACTTGATTAGATGCCTTGGCGGTTTATGAAACGCTTTTTTCATTTTCCAACCAACTGTTTTAATAGGGTAGCCTACTTACTTTTGGAACCAAACTTTGACTTACAATACATTATGGTTAATAAAGTGAGCTCGCTTCCTTTTTTGAAAAATGGAGGTGAGATTGGCGAACTGATGAGAACTAAAGACTGGAGCAATACAGCAGTAGGTACTCCCGATACATGGCCCCAAAGTCTCCGCACTTCAATCAATTTGTTGCTTAATTCCAAGTTCCCCATGTTTGTATGGTGGGGTAAGGAGCTTACAACCTTTTACAATGATGGCTACCGGACCATTGCGGGGGGTAAACATCCTGACCTCTTGGGAAAATCGGGGCGGGAAGGTTGGGCTGAAATTTGGGACGATCTATCTCCGCTAGTGGATGCAGTATTTAATGGTCAGTCAACATGGGCAGAAGACCAGCTGCTTTTAATCGACCGAAGAGGCTTTATTGAGGAATCTTATTTCACATTTTCCTACAGTCCAATTGTGGATGAATCAGGAACCATCAACGGATTGTTTTGTGCTGTTATAGAAACAACAGAAAAAGTGTTGGCCGCTCATAAAGTGGAACAAAGTGAGCGCAATCTTCGCGCTACGATCTTGCAATCTCCTGTGGCCATGTGTATTCTAAAAGGCCCTTCTTTCGTTGTGGAGATTGCCAACAATCGCATTTTTGAAATTTGGGGTCGAGAAGAGGCAGAACTGTTGAACAAACCCATTTTTGAAGGGCTTCCGGAAGCTCGTAACCAAGGTTTAGAAGATCTCCTTAATAGGGTGCTAGTAAAAGGAGAAACCATTAATGCCAGTGAACAGCCTGTGCAACTGCCCCGTAAAGGCGAAATTGAAACCCGCTTTTTGAATTTCGTGTATGAACCTTTTCGCGACTTAGATGGCACCATATCAGGAATTATTGTGGTTGCCGTAGACGTTACAGAACAGGTATTAACTCGCCATAAGGTAGAGGAAGGCGAGTTAAGGTTCCGTAGTTTGGCCGACAACTCACCAATGATTGTCTACATGGTAGAACCAGATGCGGAAGCAAGAATGAGTTATTTCAACAAGACTTGGCTTACCTATACTGGTCAGGGCTATGAAGAGGCCTTAGGCCGGGCCTGGGATGGAATTGTACATCCAGAGGACGTACAAGGTATATTCGAAAGATATGTTCCTGCTTTCCAAAATAAGGAACCATACACCCTACCTGCAGTGCGTTTGAAAAGACACGATGGGCAGTACCGTTGGCACTTATTTAAGGGAACACCTAGATACTTACCTACCGGAGAGTTTATGGGTTATATAGGTGTAGGAATTGAAATCCACGAGCAAATAATAGCTACGGAAGCTCTAAAAGAAAGTGAGGCACGGGCAAATGCCGCTATAGAAATTGCCCGTTTAGGAACTTTTGAAATAAATGTAAAGAAACATACTATTATTCACTCACCAAGAAGTGCAGATATTTTAGGATTAGATCCTACAAAACAGTGGCCATATCAGACCTTTATTGATGCAGTAAATCCGGAAGATCAACCGATTCGCCAAAAAGCATTGGAAATAGCCAAACAAACTGGTGTGCTATTTTATGAAGCAAGAATCATCCAGACGGACCAAAATATACGTTGGGTTCGGTTAAATGGACATTTTGTCCAGCCCGACAGCGAACCTTTGATCATCGGTACCTTAATGGATATCACAGAAGAGCGCAAAGCTGCGGAACTGCTAGAACTTAAGGTAGAGAAGCGCACCCTAGAACTAGCACTTGCTAATAAGGCCCTAATGCAATCAAATTTAGAACTGTCCAGGTCTAATAGCAATTTGGAAGAGTTTGCTCATGCTGCATCACATGACATGAAAGAGCCAATCCGTAAAGTGCTAACGTTTACAAATCGCTTAAAATTAACTCTTAGGAATCGGCTATCAGAGAAAGAGCAGTACCTATTTGATCGTGTTGAAAATGCAGCACATCGTATGGGCCTTTTAGTGGATGATTTACTAGAGTTCTCCAAAGTCAGTGAAAAGCCAATGGAAAAAGAGGAGGTGAACTTAAACGTTAAAGTAAATATTGTATTAAGTGATTTAGAGCTAATTATTGAAGAACAGAATGCGGAGATAGAAGTAGGACAACTTCCAACAATCAAAGGCTACAAGCGTCAATTACAACAACTACTACAAAATATTTTAAGCAACGCATTAAAGTATAGCAAACCTAAACAGACACCTGTTATTTTAATCTCTTCTAGAGTAGTATTTGGCTATGATGTTGCAGATAAAGTGTTGCCCGAACAAAAAGATCAAAAGTTTCACCTGATTGAAATAAAAGACAATGGAATAGGTTTTAAACAAGAATATGCCGATAAGATATTTAAAATGTTTCAGCGCCTACATGGAAAAGAAGAATATTCAGGAACTGGGATAGGACTGTCCATTGCACGGAAAGTAGTTGAAAATCACAATGGCTTTATCTGGGCAGAATCACAACTAGATGAAGGTGCTATTTTCTACGTATTACTACCTGCTTAGAACGAGACATCAAAAATAGAATCCTGATTTTAAAACTGAATAATAGATAAAATTGCTACCCTTTTTGCTACCATTCATCACCAAAAACGACAAAACCCGCTACTAGAGCGGGTTTGCTATTCTAAGTTGTCGGGAAGACAGGATTCGAACCTGCGACCCCCTGGTCCCAAACCAGGTGCGCTACCGGCCTGCGCTACTTCCCGGGTCCCGCGGGCTGCGGGGTGGCAAATGTAGGCTTTTCATTATTACCTGCAAAACAATATTCCAATCCTTTAGCGGATCACCTGGTTCAAGGCCCCCCACAACTCGTTGTCGAAACTGGAAACAGCCATCCGCACATTGCCGGCACTTTCACCCATGCGTACTACCACCAGCTTTTTGGAGGGCACCACGTAAAGCTTCTGGTCGTTCTTACCCAAAGCGGCAAAAAGGTCCGCGGGGGCATTGGGCACCAGCGATCCACTAAACACAAACTGTAAGGTAGGCAGCATATGCCGGTCCTTGCCATTAAGCCAGGTAAGATACCCGTATGACGGATTCAGCGGCTGCGAACTGCTGATTTGGCTGTTTTGGTAAGCTGCGTCAGGCAGTACTGTTTGGTCTTGCCACTTACCCTTATGCAGCATCAGGATACCAAAGCGTGCCATACTACGGGCAGTACTGAATAAAACATTATTGTACCCCACCCTTACCCAAGTGCCGTCCATTCCAATCCGGCTGCCAACCTGCTGGCGGAAATAGCTGTTGAAGGTGGTGCCGGTAGCCTGTTCCAGTACTTTATCCAACAGGGTATAGGGTGCATTGTGGTAGGCCCAGCGGGTGCCCGCATCGGCTTTGAACTGCAGGCAGGCTGGCTGGGTGCAGTCGGCATCGCCGGTAGCGTCGTCCAGGCCGGTAGTCATGGTAAGCTGGTGCCGAATGGTGATGTTGTTTTCCTTTGCCAAAGGCAGCGATGTCCACCCCTGATCCAGGTACTGGGATGTCCGGTTGCCGATATCGAGCTTACCCTGGTGCTGCGCAATACCTACCAGGGCAGCCGTCAGCGTTTTACCTGCCGACGCCCAATACCAGCTACTGTCGGCGGTGAAACGGCCAAAGTACCGCTCCAGTACAATGTGGCCGTTGTAAAGGATCAGAAAGGCCTTGGTTTGCTTTTGTTCCAGCAAATCATACAACGCAGGGAGGGCCGCTTCGTTCCAACCCAAGGATGCCGGGGATATTTGCGCCCAGGTATTGCCTGGTGGCGGAAAGTAAAGAGAATCACCTGGCTGCGCAATAGGCGCAGCCAGGTCCTTTTTACATCCTAGCAGCAGCAAAGAAGCCAGCATTAAAAGGATACATTTCATGGGTCTGGATTTGAATTAAAATTAGCTTACAATAGCAGGTAACCATCAGTTCAATAAACGCATCCGGAACAAACAGCTATTACAGGATTTTTTAAAAACAATTATTTCGGTCAAGCGTAAACGTATTTTTCAACAGACCATTTGAAATGACATGGGTTTAAAACTGGCAGTAAACCGGCAGCAGTTTTGATGCAGCAAAATCTTTCGGATTCTAAAACTTCGGCAAGCAAAACAGCGTCTTTTTTTGCGGGACAAGTAGGCATAAAAAAAGAGGAACGACTAGCGTTCCTCTTTCTGCGGTGAGGGCGGGATTCGAACCCGCGGTACAGTTTAACCCGTACGGCAGTTTAGCAAACTACTGATTTCAGCCACTCATCCACCTCACCTTTCCTGTGCGTCAGGGACAAACCCGTGCTGCAAGGGCTGCAAAAATAGGGAGATGCATCCCAATATTCCAAAAATTAAAAAATGTTTTTTCTGCTAAAAAGTTTTGCTGCTTTACACCAAAGCTTTGAGCCTGAAGCGGAAGCCAAAAGAAGTGCAACCGACAGCAGCATGGGGTCCAGATTTTTTCAAGGCTGAACCTTTATTTCAGAGCCAATTCAATTAGCCTATTGCTAATCTGCCGCTGATTGCCTTTTTTGGAACAACAGCCTGCAACGATGAAATTTTTTCGCATCATCCTTTCTGCCCTGCTTGCCTTTTTTGCCCACTCCGCCCATTCAACACCTCCGGTACATGTGTGGGAGTTGCAGGAACTGCGTTTTGTGGCCCAAAACAATTACGCCAATGCTTATACCGATGCCACCGTTTGGATAGAT
Source organism: Cnuella takakiae (assembly GCF_001953305.1). Classification (GTDB taxonomy): domain Bacteria; phylum Bacteroidota; class Bacteroidia; order Chitinophagales; family Chitinophagaceae; genus Flavisolibacter; species Flavisolibacter takakiae. The sequence continues at coordinate 1,698,412 of NZ_MTFE01000010.1, read as the reverse complement.
CTCAAAGGACCAGGCTTCAACAAAAGGGTGTATGGCTTTTGGGATGGCGGCGATACGTTTAAGGTAAGGCTGGTGGCCATGCAGCCCGGCAAGTACAGCTGGACCAGTGGCTCGCAGCCTGCAGATGCCGGCCTGAACGGAAAAAAGGGTGACTTTACTGCTACCACCTGGAGCGAAGCAGAATTAGCGGCCAACACTTTGCGCCGCGGCTTTCTGCGTGCATCTCCTAATGGCCATGCACTCATCCATGCTGATGGTACGCCTTTCTTTGCCGTTGGCGACACATGGTTTTCGATGGGTGCCAGCCGCTTTCGCTGGTATGATGATGAACAACCACGCCCCATGGGTCCCAATGCAGGTTTTAAAGATTATGTGCGCCTGCGCAAGGCACAAGGGTATAACTGGATCAATGTGATTGCAGCTTATCCCAATTGGAAAACAGACGACAGCTCCTACCACCTGCGGATGTACGACTCGGCACGCACCACCGTTCGTTCCGCATGGGTGGAATTTGGAAAGAACAGCGCCAAGAATATGGATAATGAAGGCGGCAGGCCTTTTCTCTTTCCGGGCAGGGTGCCGGGGTATGAAAACTATTTTCCCGATATGGACCGCATCAACCCGGCCTATTTCCACTTCCTTGACCGTAAGATCGCCTACCTCAACGAGCATGGCTTTGTTCCCTTCCTGGAAGCCTCCAGGCGCGATGCCAGCCTGCTATGGTACCAATATTACGGATGGCCCCACTCCTATGCCCGCTACCTGCAATATTTCTACGCACGCTATGGTGCCTACAACACGGTACTAAGCCCCGTGCACCTCGATATTATTTCGGCAACCGTAAGTCCTGCCGACTATGTGACCGCCATCAAATACGTGGAAAAAACCTATGGGCCCTTGCCGTTTGAAAACCTTCTTTCGGCTAACGCAAACCCTTCCACCCTTGAAAATTGGGGCGAGGATTCCTGGGTTACGCTCCACCAGATTGGCAACCGGAGGGAGCACACCTATTACTGGTATTTAACCGAAATCTTTTACCAAAAACATCCTAAGCCGGCACTCAACGGCGAACCCTACTATGCTGGCTATAAAGATGCCCGTGGAGCCGGTATCGGTGTAAACTATACCCGCGGTGCCGATGGCGGCACGGAAAAAGATAATGCCTATGTACGGTCCTGCGCCTATGGCAGCTTTCTTTCAGGTGGACTGGCAGGGCATTGCTATGGCGCCGAAGGCATATGGGGCGGTGATGTAGAGCCCGAAGCACCCACCAAGATGTGGGAAGCATTCAAATGGCGATCAGGAGCGGAAATGCGGCACCTCAAAACCTTTGCCTTATCAATTGGCCGCCGCTACCAGGACCTTGAACCCAATGCCGACCTGGTGACGCCCAACAAGAACTATAACCTCCTTGCCTATGAAGGATGGGCCTATTGCAGCCGCACACCCGACCAGCATATTTTCCTACTCTACTTTGAGCAAGGCTGCCCTCAGGCAGAGATCAGGGGCGCCCGGCTTGATGCCGTGTACAATGCACAATGGTTTGATCCCCGCAAAGGCAGTTGGCAACTGCTGGGTGATGGCATACTGGTTTCTGGAAAAACAGGCCTAATCAAACTGCCGCCACTGCCCGACGGACAGGACTGGGGATTGAAACTGGTTTACAAAGGACCCAGGGACGAAAAAACAAAGTATAAGGAATACGAAAAGGTAGTTATCACACCTCCCTTTTATCAAAGACCCAAATATCAGGTGGCAGGTCTCTTGCTGCTGGCACTCCTTGCCGGCGGGTTGGGTGGATACCTGTTGCGCAATGCCAGGAAGCAGTAAAACCACCCGATTTTACCAGCACAAAGTACCGTGAAATAGCGGGTACAAACGGGTGCGATTTATGCTATCTTAAAGCTACAATACCCACCTATGACGCCTGTAGCTTTCAACGCCCTGGATACTTCGGAGCAAATAAAAATTGCCATGCGGGGCGATGCCCTTGTTGGTCATCGCAGCGAAGGCCCCCGCAGCATGCATCTTTATGCAGTGGAGCAGTTTTATGTGGAAGTGGAATTTACCACCCGCCGCAAAGACGTGCTGCGTGTTTATGCTTCCGATGGCGAAGACATCCTCAATCCATACCTCGAACAGATTGATATTTCCGAGTTGTGGTGGTAGAGCGGAGTTTGCAATGTTTTCGTTTGTTTCAAAAAATTTAAACGTTGCAATAATAAATTATAAGCTCCCTTACATTTAGCCCTGGTTACACACGAGTAATGTTGCATTCTCTCATTACGCTGCGGCTGCACTCCTTTGCGCCCTGTACCAGCAACACCACAAAAGTCTACAGGTAGATTTTATAAAAATTTCTTTAAAAGAAAAGGGTTTCAGAATTTGGCAACAGCCACGCTGCTACCAACTTCTGAAACCCTTTGAATATTTGGTTTTTCTAAAACCTGCTTTCTTACAAAGATGCCAGTTGCACCTTCTGCTGTAACTCCATCACATTATCGCGGAATACACCATCGGTATCCATCAGGTCTTTTACCGTTTGGCAACTGTGGATTACCGTAGTATGATCGCGGCCACCAAAATGTTCACCAATGGTTTTAAGCGAGTTCTTGGTAAATGCTTTAGCCAGGTACATGGTGATCTGGCGGGCCTGTACAATTTCGCGTTTGCGTGTTTTTTGCAGCAGCTTATCGTAAGGCACATCAAAGTATTCGCACACCATGCGCTGGATGGTATCGATGGTAATTTCTTTGCTGGAAGACTTCACAAAGTTGCGCAGTACTTTCTTGGCCAGTTCCAGATCAATCTCCCGGCGGTTGAGCGATGATTGTGCCAGCAGCGAAATCAAAGCACCTTCCAACTCGCGGATATTGCTGTTGATGTTGTAAGCAATATACTTCACTACTTCCTTCGGCATTTCCAGGCCGTCGTTCTTCATCTTGCGCTCCAGTATCTCGATACGGGTTTCGTAATCGGGCATCTGGATATCGGCACTCAAACCCCAACGGAAGCGGCTCAGCAAACGCTCCTGCACACCTTCCAGGTCCTTGGGCGATTTGTCGGAAGTAAGTACCAACTGCTTACCACTCTGGTGCAGGTGGTTGAAGATGGCAAAGAATGCATCCTGCGATTTCTCGGCGCGGTTAAAGAACTGCACATCATCAATGATCAGCACATCGATCATCTGGTAGAAGTGGATGAAATCGTTGATGGCATTGTTGCGGCTGTGGTCCACAAACTGATTGATGAACTTCTCTGAGCTCACATACAATACCACTTTGTTGGGCGTAAGCCTTTTTACTTCATTACCGATGGCTTGCGCCAGGTGCGTTTTACCCAAACCAACACCACCATAAATTACCAGCGGGTTGAAAGAGTTGGCACCAGGCTTCTCCGCAACCGTTTTACCGGCACGACGTGCTACACGGTTGCAATCACCTTCGATATAAGAATCAAAAGTATAAATGGGATTGAGCTGCGGATCAATCTGCATCTTCTTCAATCCAGGAATCACGAAAGGATTCTTTACCGGTGTGTTGATCACCAGCGGGAAGTCCATTTCGTTGTTGGAAAAAGATTTGTAACCATGCGACGCAGTATCTACAGTAACGGGCTTGTTGTAATTGTTGCCACCGTCCACCATGATGCGGTATTCCAAACGGGCATCTTTGCCCAGTTCTCGCTTCAGGGTTTTAGCCAGCAGGTTTACATAGTGCTCTTCAAGGTATTCAAAAAAGAATTGACTTGGCACCTGTATCACCAGCACGTTCTCTTTCAGCAGCACGGGTTTGATGGGTTCGAACCATGTTTTGAAATGCTGCCATTCCACAATGTCTTTGATAATAGACAGGCAGTTCGACCAAACATGTTCGGCATTCTTCTCCATGAAGTTGATACAGTTTATAAAAGCTTATGAATCTTGTACTTGCGATGACTTATACACAATTGGTGTATAAATAAATTTTGCTGGGACAGGAAGACGAATATCTAAAACATCCAACGAAAAAAAAATTTTTATTCGTGCGTTTTTTTCGTAACTGTTAATGGGTTTGCACTTATCAACCTTTGCCCTTTTTGCCGGTTAAAATCATAATCCAACCTGCCCAGTTGCAATCCTGCCCATCCTACCTGGTTGACAACAACATCCTGCCCCTTTTTATTTTGCAACACATCAGGTTTATCCAGAAATGTGTGCGTATGTCCGCTAATAATCAGGTTAATATTTTCGGTTTCACGTGCCAGTTGCTGATCGCTCACTTTATTGCCTGCATATTTATAACCAAGATGTGACAGGCAAATCACCAGATCGCATCCCTTTGCATGCAAAATACCGGCCACTTCATTGGCCTTCTGAATGGGGTCGAGGTACCTGGTAGTGCCGTACAAATTGGCAGGCACCAATCCATCCAGCTCAATACCCACGCCAAGGATGCCCACCTTCAATCCTCCTTTTTTGATGATGCGGTAAGGAACTGCAACTGACTCCATGGCAGTACCAGCAAAATCGTAATTGCTGACGATGGTACTGAAACCGCCATGTTGTTTCATCTGCAGGGCAAGATTGTCCACACCACCATCAAAGTCGTGGTTACCAATGGTGCAGGCATCATAACCCATGCGGGCCATCGCCTTTACTTCAGGCTCGCCTTTATAAATATTGAAATAAGGTGTGCCCTGGAAAATATCTCCGGCATCTAGCAACAACACATGTTCCGCTTCACTCCTGATCTGATTGATCATTGCTGCACGGGCTGCTACCCCACCCTGCCCTTCGTTGCGGCTGCCATCCATTGGAAAAGGATCAATGCGGCTATGCGTATCGTTGGTATGCAGGATGGTCAGCTGACGGCTGCGTGCATCTACCAGCAGTTCGGCCGCACCGGCTTGCGCACCCAGCAATAGTGAACCAGCGGCCAGTGCCGACTGCCTGATGAATGTTCTTCTATTCTGCATTGCGGATGCGGTTTTCGGTGATTTCAGCAATAGGTTTTCCCTGCTGTTGCAGGTTGCGGATATATGTTAGCAAAGCATCCCTGATCAGGTAACCACTATTGATCTGCGGAATGGGCTTCAGGAAAGAAGCATCATCACCACCATTGGCTACATAATCGGAGTTGGCAAGCGTATAAGTTTTGTTTTTGTCCAGTGGTTTGCCGCCAACCAGTACATCGGTTGCCTGTTTGTTTTTGATCACAAAACTGGCACCTGCAATGGGCCAGCCACCTCTTGCGGCGAGATAATCAAACAACTGCTGCACCTGGTCGCCGCTCAACTTTTGCAGCACCAGCAGGTTATCGAAGGGCATCAGCTCAAATACTTTCCCGCGTGTCACTTCCCCCTTCGCCAGTTGCAGGCTACGGATGCCACCATAGTTGATGATGGCAAAATCAACAGGCATTTTGAACTGTTTTGCCGCCATATCCAGCACCGCATCGGCCATGAAATTGCCCAGCGATCCGGAAGGTTGTTTCTTCTCCAGTGTAGCGGCAGCAATGCCCAACACTTCATTCATGCTTTTGTCTACCGAGTCGCGGTAAGGCAGCAGCATGCGCATCATTGCGCTATCGCGTGGCGCAGCTGCATCTATCTTGTAATCATGATAAGCCAGCTTGGCCGGATGCATTGCCCTGTGGCAGGATGCCAGGCTTAGGGTGAGCAGCAGGAGCAGGTTTATATATTTTGAAAAGATCACTGTTTCGCTTTTGGGAGCGCAAATATCCGATCTTATTCCGGGTTTTCCACAAGTTATTCACCGAATCTATCTGCCATCTTAGCACGATAAGTAATTTCCAATAAGTCCACACGTAAAAGGTTATATGTTTTTGTAGCAATAGATAAACAAAACCGATGCAACAAGAGAAGGCAAAAGACTTATAGCCAGTACAGTAGGACAATTATTATCATTTGTTCTTTTAAAGTCTAAAGCGCTATTGATATAAGTATTGCCAGCAAACCTGCATCTTCAGCAACACCCTCAGCCAACAACTTGCCAAAGGTTATAATGGTCCTTACCGAGGTTTTCCACAACCCCACTGAAATAAATAAGCCGGAGGAAATCCTCCGGCTTATAAACAGGTTACAAATTAATTAGCGAACCAGTGCGCCTACCATTTGCTCGGCCACAAGCGTATTGCCTTTCTCATTCAGGTGCACCCTGTCGGTGGTGAGGATGCCCTTCTCCAGGTTTTGCGGATTGTTCTTTTGGTTGTAATCCAGGAATGCCTTGCGCAGATCGATCAACCCGCAACCATTTTGCTGGGCCAAACGGCGAATGATATTGGCATAATGATTCAGGTCGCCGTCCTGCTGGTTACTATAATCGGTATGCTCACCAATGGCAGCCGGCGTAGCCAGGTGCACCTTGATACCTTTTGCATGTAGCTTTTTAATCAATGCAGTATAAAAGCGTTCAAACTTATCAGCATCGGTACCGGTACCCGACGAAGCTTTATGCCACACATCATTTACACCTACCCATATTACTACCACATCGGGGCTCTTTGCCAGCACATCCTCATCGGCACGCAAGTAGAGATCGTAAATCTTATTACCGCCGATACCTGCGCCTACCAGTTCGTATTGGTCCGACAGGTTACGCGCTTTGAGCATTTCGCCCATACGGGTGATATAGCCACCCGGCTGCACACCCGCCTGTGTTATGGAGTCGCCAAAAAAGAGGATGCGGGTTTTCTTTTGCCATACAAAAAACTGGGTACTGGCAGCAAGCAGCAACAGGATAAATGACCGGAAGATTTGTTTCATGTGGAAAGCGGTTTATTGGAATGCTGGAAGATAGTTAATGAGCGAGAAATTGGTTGTCGAAATTAAGTATTGCAAAGAGCGCCGGGCAATCGCAGAGATGCGTAAAGAACAACCTGGGATACTTTCTTTTTTTATTTTATAACGATACCAACTCCATTGTTACATAAGTCGTGAACATGGAAGCCTTTAAGCTTGCAGCTAATAGCTTGTAGCTTTTCCACAGCCATCTTATAACTGGCATAATAGGCACTATTTATAAATGCCTTTTAAATCCTTTTCAAACAAAGTATAGGGATCGTTGTAAAACTTCATGAAGTCTGGCACGCTTGGATGACCCGGCACGGGTGCATAATAATGTGTGGGGCTGGTGCGGTCGTTGCGCCACACCAACACGTACGACAAACGTTTGCCATCTGCACGCATCACTTTCAACAATACATCATTCCACCAATTGGTGTTGGGAATAGATTCCAATCCTGTTTCGGTAAATGCAGCCAGCTTGCCTTTGCGTTGGGCGTAGTCTGAAACGATCTTCAGTTTGCGCGATGCAACATCCAGGCGGTAGCCATCACGACCCATATCGCCATAGTTATCCATACCTACCATATCCACCCATTCATCACCGGGATAACGATCCAGGAACTCAGCTTCAGTATTAAACCTGTTGTCAGGAGAGAATGCATACAGCAAGTTGTGTACACCGAGGCTGTCGCGCAGGTAGCCTACCGTAAAACGCCACAGCGATACAAACTCCTCGCGGGTACAATGCGGCGCACCCCACCAAAACCAGCCACCGTCAAACTCGTGGTAAGGCCTGAAGATCATCGGCACCTGTTTACCATCTTTACCCCTGGTGCTGTTGGCCCAATCGGCAATACCTTTCAGTATACCCTTGTATTGTTCATGTGCCGCACCACCGGGGATGAGGTATTTAACTGCAGGTTTGGAAACAGAGTCTTTCCAGTAGAAGCCACCTGCCGATACCGGGTTATTGAAATGCCAGGCAATGGTAGTTACCCCGCCCCTATTGTACGTGTCTTCCACATTCTTTTTCAGGTCGGCTTTGTTTTTAGCAACAACATCAGCAGCGTGCCCGGAAAAGCCACTCAGGTCTACACCAATTATCGCCGGGTGCGAACCGGTAACCGATTTTACATCCGACCGGTCCGCATCACCAGCCCATCCACGGCCGTACTCAGTGGCGTGCTGGTGTCCAAAAAGAGTATGGTTTTCCGAAAGCCGCATCAGGTTGCGGAAGAGTGCTTTTGTTTCAGGCGTTGCCCGTTTATCAACAGGCTGTCCATGAGCAACAGCAAGCAGGAAGGTGCATAATAGTAGTAATGTGTAACGATACATGTTTCTTGGTTTGAAGTTTATGGTTCAGGATTTGGCGTTATGAGTTTGGCGTTTGGCGTTTGTTTTAGTAATGCTGATGATTAAGGTGGTCTATTTTTCCAATGCGTTGCATCAGCTCCAGGCAGGCCCTTCCATTGTGGTAAGGACATTTCCACAGGCCAGCTTTGTCTTCGCTATCCATCAGGCTATAGTCCTGCCGTACCCCCCACGCCCATTCACCTTTTTCACGGTCAAGGATATGCGCTTTTACAAATGCCCATACAGCTAATGATCGTTGTAAGTGAACAATGTGTCCCGACTCTTGCCAGGCATTGAAAAAACCTACCATCGCTTCAGCCTGCGGCCACCAGTGTTTTTCTCTTACCCAGTGCGCGCCGTTTTTTTCATACCACAGCCCGCCATCTCCATCGAGCCCAAGGGCTGCAGCATCAGCTACCAGCAGGCAGCGATGCCGCACTTCGGCAAGCAATGCCTCCTCGCCGACTGTTTCGGCGGCTTCCTGCACCAGCCAGGCAGCTTCTATATCATGCCCGAAGGAAACAGCGGAGGAACGGGATTGCCATTGCTCGCTGAAAAACAAAACCAAGTGATGGGTTTGCGGGTGCATGATGTGGTCAAGGAAAATGCGGATCAATGCAATAATTTGTTTGCGCAAACCAGCATCGGGCCATACGCGGTACAGATTGGTATACCCTTCCAGCACATGGAGGTGGGTATTCATACTTTTCTTTTCGTTTGCGTCTTTTTCACTCAGACGCAGGTCGGCAAGCGGTTGCCATTTACGGTCCAGCGCTTCGAGGTAGCCGCCGTATTGTGCATCAAAACTATACTGCTCAATGGCACGATACTGACCAATGGCTAACTGCCTGGCTCGATCTTCCCCTGTTAGCTTGTAATATTCACTGAATGCATACACCGCAAAGGCAAGGGCATAGATCTGCTTCTTGGTATCCAGCGGTTTGCCATCAGCAGTTACCGTCCAGTACACCCCACCAAATTCAGGATCAACAAAGTGCCGGTCTAAGTAAGCAAATGCACGATCGGCAATGGATCGATAGGCATGGTTACCGCTTTGCCTTGCTGCCGCAGCAAAGGTCCTCAGGATACGGCAGTTGAGTACCGCACCCTTGGGTGCTTCCGGATCTATCGTATTATCATGACCCAGCTTACCAATAAAGCCACCCTTTCGTTCGTCTACACAATGTTGCATCCAGAACTGCAGGATGGCTTCCAGTTCGGAAGCCAGTTCTCCGTGGTATTGCATTAAGCTTGCAGCGAGTTCCTGGTCCATCTTCATTTGCTTATAGCAGGGCACCTTGCAATTTACCTGTAGTTATAAAAGCTTTGTTCCGATCAATCAGCTCATTGAGCCTTTGCACCGATGTGGCGGAGCGCAAGCCATCTTCCGGCGTATGGATTACATAATCCAGCAGCTTGTCAATTGTAGTTGTAGCCACATGCATCCGTGTATCGGAAGAAGCATAGTAGATAAATACATCACCGTTGTCATCCTTGATCCAGCCATTGCAAAACACCACGTTCGACACATCGCCAACCCGCTCCTCCCCTTCCGGCGCCAGGAAATATCCGGCGGGTTTGTGGGTCACTTTGGTCAGGTCGTCCAGGTCGGTTAAAAAGAGGTACAGCACATAACGCAGGCCCGCGGCACAGGCACGCACCCCATGGGCCAGGTGCAGCCAGCCTTTGGATGTTTTGATGGGCGCTGGTCCCTGGCCGTTCTTGGCCTCGTACACGGTGTGGTACTGCTTGTGGTCAATCACCACTTCATCGTCGATAACAGCACCATTTATTTGCGCACTCAATCCAAAGCCAATCCCGCCGCCTTTGCCTGCTTCAATAAAAGAATCCTGTGGACGGGTGTAAAAGGCATATTTACCTTCCACAAATTCGGGATGCAGCACCACGTTGCGCTGTTGTGCTGAGCGGGTCACCAGGTCGGGCAGGCGCTCCCATTGTACAAGGTCTTTGGTGCGGGCAATACCGCATTGCGCAATGGCGGCGCTCTGGTCGCCATCAGGTGCCGAAGGGTCGCGCCGCTCCGTGCAAAACAGCCCATAGATCCAGCCGTCTTCGTGTTGCGTCAGGCGCATGTCATACACATTGGTATCGGGCTCATTTGTTTCGGGCATGGTGATAGGATGGTCCCAAAAGCGGAATCCATCAACGCCATGCTCACTTTCCGCAACGGCAAAAAAAGACTTGCGATCCGCACCTTCCACCCTTGCCACCAGCACATATTTACCATTGAACTTAATGGCGCCTGCATTGAAAACTGCGTTGATGCCAAAGCGCTCCATCAGGTGCGGGTTGGTGGCGGGGTTCAGGTCGTAGCGCCAGAACAGGGGTGTATGGGCAGCCGTAAGCACAGGGTACAGATAGCGGTCAACGATGCCGTTTCCCAGCGGTTGCTTTTTGTTGGTACGGGCAAGCAAGGTCTTGTGTGCCTGTTGCAAAGCCTCCAGTCTTTCTTGGAACAGGTAATGCATGATGTGTAATGATGGGGCTGCACGGTGCAGCCCCGTTTTATTGTTGGAATGAAAAAGCAATTGTTTCCTTTTACCTAACCTTTTAATTCCGTTTTTAAAAGGATAAAAAAACAGCATTTGTCAATGGGTATTTGTTCCAAGCCTTAGTCCTCCAGCCGGTTCCACCAGGTACGTTTCAACACCAGCAGGATGATTGCCAGCAAGGCAATGACCAGCAGCAAAGGCAGGTGCATGGACAATACCAGGTACATGGGCAGCAGGGTAAGACAGAGTTGCGCAATGATGCCAAGTGCCACGTTGAACATATCCAACCCAAAGCCTTTGTTGGGCAAAAAACCGGGATGCTCAGCCTGCACCTTTTGCAGCACAGGCTGCCAGAAGCCCCAGGGCTTTACTGTTATATAAAATTTGTTGAGCACCGCTTCATCGGTAGGCGGTGCAGCATAGGTGCCGGCAACACAACCCACAACCGAAATCAGGAACAACAAGGGCCATACATACAACGGCAGTATGCCATCAAACAAAAAAGGAAATACCAGTGCAGCGGCTATACCGGCCGCCATACCCCATAAATACCCATTGGCATTAAAGCGCCACCAGTACCACTTCAGCATATTGGCGGCGATATAACCCCCATACAGCGCACCAACGATCCACTGCAGGATGCTGTTGACATCTTTGGCAAAAAAGCCCAGCACCACGCCCAGTGCTACCACCACCACACCTACCGTATAGTTCATGGTCATCACCTTGCGGGTGGAAGCCTGCGGGTTGATGTATTTGAGGTAAATATCATTGACGATATAGGCCTGCGCAGCGTTGAGGGTACCCGAAAAAGTACCCATGAAAGCACCCAGCAAACCCGTGAGCACCAGGCCCAGGATGCCCACCGGCAAAAAGTTATTGATGGCACCCGGCAGGATGCGCTCAAAGTCGGTACCGCCCGCACCATTGGACAGGTTGAGCTGCGGGAAATAGAGCAGCGCCAGCACGGTAAGCCCGATGATCATACAATAGCGTATGGGCAGCAGCACAATGGACACAAAACCCGTCATCATGCTGGCCTCTCTAGGCGAGCGGGTGGACAACATTTTTTGCATATCATAATTGGGTGGCGCACCTGCCGATGCGGCAAAGACACCCTTGAACAACATCATCATAAAAAAAGCACCAAAAGGACTAAATCCATCTTCGGCAATCTTCTTGTTCGCATCGGCTACCATGCCGCTCCAGTTGAGCCCAAGGTTCCAGCCGAAGAAAGGATCGGTCCAGCCGGCAGGTACCCGCAAACTTTTTCCTTGCAAGGCCAGCATGGCAATAACGGCAATGGCAATACACCCCACGGTCATGATGCAGTACTTGATAAAATCGCCCAGCACTATGGAATGCATGCCGCCAAGAATGGAATAGAACATGGCAAAAAGCGTAAACACAATACCATAGCAGTGCGCCACATATTCGGGTGCCACGGCAAAGGGCAGATGGGGCTGCACGATGCTCCAGGGCACAAATATCTCAATAAACTTACCCAACCCCACAAAGCCATAAGCCAGGAAACCCAGGCAACCAATGAGCGCAAAGGCTACCGTGATATTATGCGATGCCCTAACCCCTTTACCTTCCAGCCCAAAACGGGTAGCCAGCCACTCGGCGCCGGTATCGGCATTGGAACGGCGCAGCCATTTGGCCAGGAACATCATATTCACTACCTGGTTGAACACCGGCCAGAGCCAGGGTATCCAGATGCTTTTCAATCCGTACACAAAACAGAGCGACACCATCCACATGGTACCCGATATATCAAACATATCAGAGGCATCGCTTAATCCCAGCATATACCAGGGCAGCTTCTTGCCACCCAGCAGGTAAGCTTCCTTGTTCAGACGGGCCTTTTTGCGGTAATACCACCCAATCAGCACCATCAGCACCAGGTAGGAAACAACGAAGGAAAGGTCAATCAACTGCAGGTTCATGAATTAATCTTGGCAATACGCAGGTTGAATAAAGGGGTTCAGACAGGAAGATAACGGTAAGCATTCAGGCAATCAAAAAGCAGGAACATGCTGTTGATGGTTTGTGCCTGACCACGGTATCTGCTGCTGCTGCCACTCTTTATTGGACCACGTACATTTTCGGCATTTCGTCGCCGAAAACTATATAGCTGTTTTGCTTAAAAGTTTTGAAATCATTTTCTGCAGGATGCCCTTTATACGGCGTCCAGTAATGGTCTTTTGTATTGGCCCAAACCAGTACATAGGATACCGGCATCTGCTGGTACTGCAGCACCTTCAACAGTTGGTTGGTATACCAATCAGCCTGGGTAAGATTGTCGAGACCGGTTTCGGTGAGGGCTGCCAGCTTGTTTTTCTTTTGCGCAAAATCGGTGACGATCCTGAGTTTAAACCCGGCCAGCGCAGGCGCACTGCCGGCACGCAGGTCCCAGTAGTTATCCATGCCCACCAGGTCCACATAAGCATCGCCGGGATAGCGCTCCAGGTACTCGCCTTCCGAACTGAAGTTGCGGTCCGGGCTCCAGGCATACAGGAAGTTGTGCACGCCCAGGCTATCGCGCAGGTAAGTAACGGTAAACTGGTACAGCTGCTTGTACTGCTCCGCAGTGCAATGTGGCTTACCCCACCAAAACCAATCGCCGTCAAACTCGTGGAAAGGCCGGAAGATCACGGGTACCAGCTTGCCATCGGCACCTACCAGGCTTTTGGCAAAAAGGGCTACTTCTTTCAGCGATTGCCTGAACACTTCGTTGTGGCTGCCGCCCGGTAAGATCTTGCTCACGGCTTCCACCTGCGACTGGCTCCAATAAAAGTTACCCTTGGACACGGGGTTGGCATAATGCCAGGCGTAGGTGTTTACGCCGCCCCTGTTGTAGGCATCGATGGTGAGTTGCCTGGCGGTTTCTTTTTCATAGTCGAACCAGGCGCCGTCTTCAAAATTGGCAATATGCAGGAAGTCGTGGCCGTACACGGCAGGATAGGCTCCGGTAACGGTTTTCACATCGGCCTTCTCGCGGCTTACCGGCGCCAGGTGCTGCTCGTTGGCCCACTGGCTGCCGGCAGCATCCACGCCCCTTTTGGTAGCATCCTGGTGGCCAAAGAGCACGCCTGTTTTGGCCACTTTCTGGAGGTTGTAAAATAGGGCGGCCGTTTCATCACTTGCACCCTTGTCGGCCAGCCCGCCCTTGATGGTTGCCAGCGTTGGCACCTGCGTGGTTGGCGGGGTAACAGGCGGCGGCGTAGTACCACCACTACCAACATTGCTGGTGCTTTTACTGCATGCTGTTGCCAGCAAAAGGCCAAGCACGGCAACAGCCTGCGTCGACCAGTGGAAAGAGCATTTCATGTAAGATGGAGCTTTAGTGTGGGAGGAAGAGACGATGGACCATGGACGATGGACGATGGACCATGGTCCATAGTCTATCGTCCCATATGCCCATAAAAAAACCTCCTGCCCCGGCGCATTTACAAAAAAGCACCAGCGTACCCGGAACAGGAGGTATCAATCAAAAAAAGAGAAAGGCGATGACGTTAGTCCAGACCCAGGGCATCTACATATACGGAGAAGCCACCGGTGCCGCTAAACTCCTGCACCCATATTTCTTTAAGCGCAGCATCGCTGGTGAGTGTAGTGAGCGGCACGCTGTAATCGGTCCACTTACCTTCCACCACGGTGATGTTGAATTTACCATTGGTGCCATTGATACCAACGGTAATGGTTTTGCCACCGCTGCCCGGCGCGCCAAACACCGACAACTTGAAGTTGCGGTACTGCGCCAGGCTGATATTGGTGCCACCCAGTTGAACCGGTGAGCCATAGCCGCCTACATAATCAATCTTTACCGATTTGCTGCCTTCGCGTACCGGCGTGGTGTTGTCGTAGTTTTTGTTGCCACCCCAGCCGCCGCCTATCCAGCCGCTGTTGCCCGTCCAATTGGCGGTTACAGCATCGGTATAGATGGGGAATGCCAGTGTGGGAGGGGGTACGGCGCCGGTAATTTCCAGCACATCGCCCGACTCCACCGTAAGGCTGGAGTTGCGCACACCCAGTACCACTTTACCACGCAACACGCCATTGGGCACCCGCACCACCAGGCGGCTTGCAGACTGGCTTACAAAAGCCGTTACCGGCGCAGCGTTCTGGAAGGTTACGGAAGTCACCAGGTCGAGGTTGGTGCCATTGATGGTGAGGTTGGTGTTGGGATCAACAGGGCTGGGCGCAAAGCCGGTAATGGCCGGAAGCAGCACTTCCATGTCCATGGCCGAAACAGAGGCCACACCCGATGCAGGCATCAGGGTTACTTTTCCCTTTTGGGCACCCGCAGGCACTTTCACCACCAGTTGGGTTGCCGTTTTACTTACAAACTCGGTGATGGGTGTAGCCACACCGGTAAACCCTACTTTTTCTGTCAGGTCGAGATCGGTACCGTTGATGGTAAGGTTGTCGGCGTGCTTAACCGGGCTGGGTGCAAAGCCTGTAGCTACCGGCAAAATCACCCGTACGGTATCGGCCGTTTCAAATTCGGCCGAATCGGTGCCGGAATAGGCAATAACCAGCGGCCCTGTTTCTGCATCGGCAGGCACTTTTACCACCAGTTTATCAAAGGCTTTGCTTACAAAGGAGGTCACCACTTTGCCTTTGGCAAAACTGATGCTTTTGACCCAGTTGAGGTAGCTGCCCGAAAGCGTGATATCGGTACCGGGGCGGGCCTCGGCGGTAACGCCGGTAACCTGTGTGGTTACATTCAGGTTGAACTGTGTTTTGGACACCACATCACCTTGGGCGCTTTTGAGGGTTACCACACCCTGCTCGGCCGCTTGTGGCACCACCAGTAAGATCTCTTGGGCGGTTTGCTGCTTGAACTCGGTTTGTTTTACCACAGCATTATTGCCGGTAAAAGTCACTTCGGTGACCAGGTTTAGGTTGTTACCAAAAAAGCGGAGGGTATCGCCGTGTTTGGCACCCGTGGGGCCAAAGGAAAGCAGTTGCACCCTGCCGTCGTCGGAAGTTTCATCATCCTTGTCGCAGGCGGTAAATCCCACCATGGCAAGCAAGAGAAAAGTAAAGGCAAACAGCCTGGTATTCGTTAGTCGGAACATTTGGTTGGTTTGATTGCTTGGGAGATTGTTTACTTGTCCACTTTAGGAACTACACGCAGGTTGTCGAAAGCGATATCGGCATCCAGGGCGCCAGGGCCATGAAACCAGATCTTCACGCCATAACCCTGCGGACGAACACCCCAGTTGGTGGCGTATTTAGCTACCACTTCATTAAAGGGAATTACTACGGTTTGCCACTGTCCTTTGGTATCGAAAGGAGGCTCCCAGAAATAAGGCTCCACATCCCAGTTGGGATCGGGGCTGTTTACCTGCCCGATCATGAACTTGATGCGGTTGCCGTTGTAAGGCTTCAGGGTATTCACCTCGAACTTCATGTTGTACTTGTCGGGGTTCAGTACCGCGTCGTCGGGAATGTTCTTGCTGGTAGCCAGCGCATCTTCCTTACCACCGGCAAACTCGGTCCATGCCCATGCGCCAATGTTCTTGGTGATGCGCAGGAAGTTGCCGCTGATAGCCAGCGGGCTGGTACCGGGCACTACCATATCCTGTCCCCACCAACCGGTCCAGGGATCGGAAGTAATCAGCAGGTTGCGGTTGTCGCGGAACCAGAAGTCTGATTTTGTTTCACCGAAATTAGTTTTAACGGTGATGGGGCCGGGCTGTGCATTGGCAGGAATGCGCACCTGCAGCTCTTCGTCGTCCACAGCTACTAGTTCGCCGGTGGCGCCACCGGTAAACGTAACCGTCAGCGGTGCATAAAAGAAGTTGCCTTTGATGGTGGCAACATTGCCAGCATTTACATATTCGCTTACCATGCTGTTGAGCACCGGCTCGCCAATCTGTACTTCAAAATTGTGCAACAGGCTGTCGCCGTTTTTGAAGTAGATCTTCATCTTGTTGGTAACCTCCATAGGAATCTGGCTGGGCACCGACACCAGCAAGGAAGTGTTGGTAATATAAGTGGGCGTAAGCATTGCCTGCTGGTCGTTGAACCAAACGGCAACGGCGTTTTTGAGGTTATTACCCACAACGGCAATGAGCTGGCCCTGGGCAGCGCCCACCAACAGCGAGTCGGACGATTCGGGGCGGGTGATGCGCACATAATTAATTACCGGTCTGCCACCTTCATCATCATCCTTTTTACAGGACTGCAAAACACCTGCAACGCCAATGGCGAGCAACAGCAGCAGCAGGACTTTATTGAGACTTTTCATTTTGATTCAGCTTCTTTTTAAAGAGAAATAGGATGCTGTGTTGAGGAGACCACGGAGGCTGTTGCGACACGGAGGAGCCCGCTTTTCTTTGGGTAACGCCCTGTCTTCCTGTCTCTGTGGTTCATCACAAGAAATTTGCTACTGACCACGGAAACAGTTGTGGTAAAGGATTAACACATTTTCTTCTGTGCAACTCCCTGCCTCCCTGTCTCCGTGGTTCAGTAAAACATTATGGATAATCCACCGGCGCCTTTTGCAGGTTGGGTGCCTGGCTCAGTTCCACGTTGGGAATGGGCAGCTGGAAATTGCCTGCATTGGCGGTTACCCTGCGCTCGTTGTACCACGAGGTTTTGGTGAAGGTCCATTGCGTAGGATTGGGCATCTGGTCGGGGCGGGCAAAGAACAGTCCGCGATCCTGCTCGTTGAGCAACTGGTAAGCTTTCTGCGGGTTGTAATAGTGCAGGCTCACGATATCGTACCATGCCATGCCTTCCATGGCAAACTCCTTGAAGCGCTCCGACAGTACGGTTTCCAAAGTCAAAGGACCGCTGCCATTGGCACCACCCACGGTGTAGGGCGCCAGGCCGGCACGGGTACGCACCCGGTTGAAATAATCTATGGCCATAGGATCGCTGGTGCTGCCGGTATTACCCATGGCTGCTTCGGCATAAATGAGGTACATCTCGGCCAGACGCATCATATAAGTATTGTTGGGATAGTGCTGCTGCGATGCCACTCCCGCCAGGTCCACAGGCGAACCGATCACGTATTTTTTGATCGACAGGTAATTGGCGTCTGTACCGGTAAAGGGCACTACCAGCTTGGCCTTATCCGACACCTTGGTGATCTCGGGGTAATAAGCGCCGGGCAACATAAAAGTGGCATGCAGGCGCTGGTCGAGGGTACGGCCCCTGAGGGTGCCATCAGCCTGTGTGGAAAAACCATCATACTGGCTCAGCATCCACCAGGTAGCGCCTTTGTCGCCACCCCATCCACCAAAGGCAATATCAGGGCTGAAGGCCAGGTACTCGGGCATACTGTTTTGGGTACCCCAGATATTGGGTCCGGAAAACACCCACTGCAGCTCAAACAGGGATTCTGCATTGTTGTCGTAAGGATAGCGGAACAGGTCGCTGTAATTGGGCAGCAGCTTTTTGCCGCTTTGGGTAATCACCCGCTGGGCGTAATACTTGGCACTGTCCAGGAACTCCTGCTTGCGCTGGCCACCGCTACCTTCCACACCGGAACGGGTGAGGTAAAAACGGGCCAGCATACCCTCGGCCGACCACTTGGTGAGGCGGCCTTCCTGCGTTGCAGTTTCGGGCAGGTCGGCTGCCGCGGCGCGCATTTCGCGGGTAATAAAGCGCCATACGCTGGGTACGGTGTTGCGGGTGATGGTAGAGTCGAACAGCTTGTCGAAGTTGTTTTCAATAACAGGCACAGGACCCCAGTTCATCACCAGGAAGCGGTAAGCCAGGGCACGCATGTAGCGGGCTTCGGCAATGGAACGCTTCCGTACCGGCTCGGAAACACCCGCGCCGGCATAGCGGTTCATGTTGTACAAAAACAGGTTGCTCTGCGCCACCACGTTGAAGAACGCACGCCAGGAGGCGCCGTTCTGGCCGTTATCGCCCGTGGTATTGAACAACACGTTGCCGCGGTCGTTCCAGGCCGAGAAGGCGGTACCACCCCGGAAGTCGCCCAGGTTGTACATGGCCTGGTCGTTATAGTCGAACCATACCTGGCTGTACAGCAGGCTGGTGGCGGCCGTTACCTGGTCATCGGTTTTATAAAAATTGGCATCCACTATCGAACTCAGCGGCGGCTTCTCGAGGAAGTCTTTTTTACAACTGGCTGCCGATGCCATCAGCAGTACCAGCGCCATAAAGGAATATATACGGTTGATCTTTTTCATACAGTGCGCTTTTTTAGAAATTCAGACTAACAGTAGCCGTGTACATACGGGTGAGCGGGTAGCGGCCGAAGTCGATACCAATAGCCTGGTTTTGCGAGCTCGAACCCTGGCCTACATAGGCACCCACTTCAGGATCGTAACCGCTGTACTTGGTGCGGGTGAGCAGGTTTTGTGCACCCACAGTAGCTTTCAAACCTTTGATCACCTTGGAACGCGACAGGATGTTGGCGGGCAGGTTGTACGACAGCGACACGTTCTTCAGGCGCAGGTACGAACCATCTTCCACGAAACGCGTGGTGATGCGGCCATAGTTGTTGTCGTTGGCCACCTGGTTGCTCGACATGCGGGGAACGCGGGTGCCGGGGTTTTCCAGGCCCACCTGTCCGTTGGCATCGGTAGCTACCCGTGCATAGGTGGTGGCGTTGATCAGCAGGTTGCGGCTCAGGTTGATATTATTGGGGTTGCTGGCTTCGGCAGCGATATAGTTATAGATATCGTTTCCGTAGTTGCCGGTAACCAGGATGCTCAGGTCAAAGCCATTATACGACAGGGTATTGGTCAAACCGCCGGTGAGCTTGGGCCAGGGGTTACCAATGGTAGTCATATCGGCAACGGTGATCTTGCCATCACCATCGATGTCCTTGTATTTCACATCACCTACCCAGATGCCGGTAGAAGGATCTACAGGGCGGCGGTTGCCGCTGTTGTCCACAGGTACGGCGCTCTTGGCAATCTCATCCAGCGAAGAGAAAATACCTTCCTCTACATAACCGCGGAACAACCAGGGCTGCTGGCCGGTGGCGGCACGCTGTGTCCAGTTGTTCATCCACCACGAGGTGCGGTCGATAAAGGCATTGTCGGTATTCAGGCCCGTAACGATGCTCTTGAAATGCGACAGGTTCAGGTTGGTTTCCCAGCGGAAATTCTTGCTGGTGATATTGGTGGTATTGATGGTAAAGTTCCAACCCTTGGTTTGCAGCGAACCGGTGTTTACCAGCGGTGCACCTACCGAGCCGGGACTGCCATTGGTACCCATGTACCAGGGCAGGCTTGCCTGCAGGATCAGGTTGTCGGTATTCTTTACATAATAGTCCGCTTCGATGTTCACCCGGTTGTTCCACATGCCCAGGTTCAAACCAATATTATTGGTTTTGGTTTCTTCCCACTGCAGCTTGGGGTTGGTAAAGGTGGAAGGCAGGAAGCCCGTACCCCAAGGCGTTGCACCTGTATTAAGCGGGGCATAGATACCCGAACCCGTACCCTGATTACCAGTCAAACCGGTTTCGTAACGGAGCTTCAGTTCAGAGATAAAGGGAACGTCGAAAAACTCCTCCTGGCTTACCCGCCATGCAGCAGATACGGAGGGGAAGTTACCCCAGCGGTTTTCCGAGCCGAAGTTGGGCGAACCATCGCGGCGGAACGTACCGGTAAGGATATAACGGTTGTCGTAGTTGTAGTTAACACGGCCGAGGTAAGACTCCATCGACCAGGGATAGGTGCCGCCACCGTTGGTAGCCGAAGTGGGGTTACCCGCGTTTACGTCCAGGATATCGTTGGTGAGGAAACCGGTACGGCCAGCAGTAAGCGCCTGGAATTCCGACTCCTGTGCTTCGTGGGTAACCATTACGCCCAGGTCGTGCTTACCGAACTTGCGGGTGTATTCCAGCATCTGGTTCCAGTTCCAGTACCAGCTGGTGCTGGTGCCCGACTGCAGGGAAGCCAAGGTATTGTAGTGCCACTGGTCGATGGAGTAAGTGGGTGTATAATAGGTAGAGGTACCATTGCCCACATTACCATTAAAGGCCGTACGGAACACCAGGCCCTTGGCCAGGTTGATGCCCAGGTTGAGCCCACCCAGGAACTGGCGGCGCATGTTCTTGTTGGTGATCAGGTTGGCCAGTGCCACGGGGTTTACCGGTGCAAACTGGTTGGCGCCGTTCACCGGGTCGCTGCCACCCCAGGAGCCGTTCAGGTTTTTAACGGGGATTTGCGGGGTAAGGCGCAGGGCGTTCGCAATCAGCGGGCTCTGGGCATCGCCATAGTTGGTAGCCGTCAGGTTTTCGTTGGTTTGGTTGAAAGCCAGGTTGGCGCCAATGGTCATCCACTCGCGGGGCTTGTTGTCCAGGTTTACCCGGAAACCATAGCGCTTGAAGCCGGAGCCAACAGCCACACCTTCCTGGTTCAGGTATTCACCCGACATATAATAGGTAGTGTTGTTCGAACCACCGCTCAGGCTCAGCTGGTGCTTTTGCATGGCGGCATTGTTGAACAATTCTTTCTGCCAGTTGGTACCCTCACCCAGCAGGGTGGGATCCAGCAGTTCGGCGGGGGTAGTGCCACCTGCAATGTCGTGGTACTCCTTCACCATCTGCGCATACTGGCGGAGGTTCATCACATCCAGTTCCTTAGGGGGTGTTTGCAGGTTGTACTGGTAGGCGTAGTTGATTTTAAAATCGCCTGCGCGGCCACGCTTGGTGGTAATGAGGATCACACCATTGGTACCACGAGAGCCATAAATGGCGGTAGCGGAAGGACCCTGGAGGATCTGCAGGTCTTCGATGTCGTTGGGGTTGATACCAGCAAGCGGGTTGGAAGAGCTGGAAGCACCAAAGGAAACGTCTTCGTTCGACTGGATCTGCACCCCGTCGATCACGTACAGGGGCTGGGTGCGGCCCAGGGAAGAGATACCACGAATATTTACCGAGATACCGCCACCGGGCTGACCCGAGTTCTGGGTAACATAAACACCGGCGGCACGACCCTGGAGCGCCTGCTCGATGGTGGTGTTTACGGTTTTTTCAATGTCTTTGGCAGAAACAGTAGTTTGGGCTGAGGTGAGGTTGGCGCGGCGTGCACGGCCATAACCTACCACCACAACTTCGTTCATGTTGCCGGCAACCGGTTTCAGGTTAACCGCAACCGTAGTGCGGCCATCCACGGAAATATCCTGCGGGGCCATGCCTACATAAGAAACAGTGAGTGCTTTGGCTGATGCGGGTACCGTTACCCGGAACGCACCTTTGGCATCGGTGGTAACCCTGGTGTTGGTGCCTTTAACCGTAACAGTAGCATTGGAAAGGGGAGCGCCCGATTCATCGGCTATCACCCCGGAGACGACCCGCTCCTGTGCCTGGGCGGCAAGGAGGCAGCACACACATAACGCAGTTATGAATGCACGCTTACATCCGGTTCTAATCATATGGAAACAATAGTTTAAGAAGTACCAAATCTATGTACGGGCTTACCCCTACCCTAATACTATTTTAACTTAGTATGATCCATTTTTGTCAATAATCTACTACAAAGTTCAAAAACCGGCAACTTTACTTTGGAAGCAAACATTGTGTATCACTTACTTACGAATAAAATAAACAGATGCTACAATGCAACCAATAGGTATTTTTTTACCTCGTCATTGCAAAAGCCAAGGGTAAACATTTACTTTGAATTTGATTGCCACCAATATGAAAAATCAATTTTTGCACGAGATCACGCCGCTTACCCAAAGTGATTGCTACACGGTTTTTACCCGGTCCAAAACGGGTTTCGACTTTCCCTTGCATTACCATGAGGAGTTTGAACTCAATGCCATTTTCCATGGCAAGGGTGCACAGCGGGTAGTGGGCGACCATATCGGTGAGATCGGCGATATGGAACTGGTGCTGGTAGGGCCCAACCTGAAACATGCCTGGTTTAACCACCACCTGGCCAAGGGGGCACAAATCCAGGAGGTGACCATCCAGTTTCACCGCGACCTGCTGGATGAAAAAATGCTCCGCCGCAACCAACTTTCCTTTATCCGCAAGATGTTTGAGCAGTCGCTCCGGGGCATTCTATTTTCGCCCGAAACCACCGAGGCCCTGGCACCACGCCTGCTCAACCTGAACCAGAAGCATGGCTTTGACGGTGTGCTGGAACTCTTGTCCATCCTCCACGACCTTTCTATTTCGCGCAATATGAAACTGCTGGCCGACTCGCCCATGAGCAACGAGATCTTTTCGCACAACAGCCGCCGGGTGCAAAAGGCCATGGAGTATATGAACCACAACTTCGACAAGCCCGTGAGCCTGGGGGAAGTGGCCCGACTGGCCAGCATGACCGAAGTGGGCTTCAGCCGGTTTTTCAAAAGCCGCACGGGTAATAATTTCATCGATACGCTCAATGATATCCGCCTGGGTCATGCCAGCCGCATGCTGATTGAAACCACCCAAACCATCTCCGAAATAGCCTACCACTGCGGGTTCAACAACATCGCCAACTTCAACCGCATCTTTAAAAAGAAGAAGAACTGCACGCCCAAGGAGTTCCGGGAAAGTTATCAACGTACGGCGGGGACGAGGGTGTTTATTTAGGGATTGGGTATTAGGTAGTGGGTATTGGGGTATTGAGATATCAGATCAGGGCTATGCGGGTAGATGTACTTAAAGCTAGAGGGCTTTTCATCGTTCAACGTTTTACTATTGCGCTATGCGTTCTTTCCTTTTTCTACTGGCGCTGGTTTGCACCAGCCAGCTGTTTGCACAAACTTTTAAACCTCGCTTTTTCCCGGCCGGTGATAGCCGTTTGCAATACACCGGGCGCTTCGATTTTTCCAATCCACAAACACCAAGGGCCTGGCAGCCGGGTGTGTACCTTGAGGCCAGCTTTGAAGGCCCGGAATGCGCCATAGTGGTAAATGATGAAGTGCCCTGGGCGCAATCGCGCAACTACCTGCAAGTGGTGGTGGACGATACCCTGATGTGGCGGGTGCAAACCAGGGGTAAAAGGGATACCATCAGGGTAGCCAAAGGACTTTCAAAAGGATGGCACAAACTGGTGGTAGCCAAGAATACCGAAGCTGGAATCGGCTACCTCGAATTTGCAGGACTGATCACCCGCAACCTGCGCCAGCCACCCCAAAAACCGGCACGCAGGATCGAGTTTTTTGGCAACTCCATCACCTGCGGTACCGGCAGCGACCTCAGTGCAATTGGTTGTGGCAAGGGCCAGTGGCACGACCAGCACAATGCTTACCTGAGTTATGGCCCCACAACGGCAAGGACGCTTAATGCGCAATGGCAGCTATCTGCTGTTTCAGGTATAGGATTGATCCGAAGTTGTTGCAACCTCTCCATCACCATGCCACAGGTATGGAATAAGGTAAATATGCGCGGCGACAGCATTGTCTGGGATTTCAGCAGGTACACGCCCGATGTAGTTACCTTTTGCCTGGGGCAAAACGATGGCATACAGGATTCCGCAACCTTCTGTGGCGCTTATGTGCAGTTTCTGAAAACGATGCGCACCCAATATCCTGCAGCTGCATTTGTATTACTCACCAGCCCGATGGCCGATGACCAACTCAGGGCTGCCCAGCACAACTACCTCGATGGCGTGGTGCGTTATATGCAGGCTGCCGGCGACAAAAAAGTGAGCCGCTATTTCTTTTCCAAGCGCTACCACAATGGCTGCGACAGCCACCCCGACCTTGCGGAGCACAAGCAGATTGCTGCGGAACTCACGGCTTATTTAAAACAGTTGATGCAGTGGTGAGCAGGTATTAAAACATTACTGAAGTTATATGCCCAAAAAAGACCACGGACGACAGGCGACATAATCAATCTGTTCGTGGTCTGTTGTCCGTCGTCCGTGGTCTTTACCCACACCTAACAGGTCTTAAAAACATGTTAGATTTGACACTTATTCAGGATAAGCAAGATCTTTTAGTGGTCTGTCGTCTACCGTCCGTGGCCCTTCCTTACCTACCTTTGCCCACTGCAACAAGCAGTATCCTATTTCATGCAACAACAAATCAGCCTCAGAGTTCTGCCTTCAGAAGCAGCCGATGAAGCAAGCCTCCTCAACATAGCCGCCAAAGCCTGCGCGGTGAAGCCTGCACAGATCACCGGTTATAACATCCTCAAAAAATCGATCGATGCCCGCAGCCGTTCGCAGGTATGGATCACGCTAACCCTCCGTGTATTTATCGACGAACCTTTCCAGGCACACCAATTGCTGCCGTTGGAACTGCAGGATGTACACCAGGCAGCCCGCAAAGTGATTGTGGTAGGTGCCGGCCCGGCTGGCTTGTTTGCTGCCATCCGCCTCATTGAACTGGGCATTCAACCCATCGTACTGGAAAGAGGCAAGGATGTGCGCAGCCGCCGTCGCGACCTGGCCGCCATGAATAAGGAAGGCATCGTCAACCCCGAAAGCAACTACTGCTTTGGGGAAGGTGGCGCCGGCACTTACAGCGATGGCAAGCTGTACACCCGCAGCAATAAGCGGGGCGATATCCAGCGCATCCTTTCCATCCTCGTGCATTTTGGCGCCGATGAAAAAATATTGTACGAAGCCCACCCGCATATTGGTACCAACAAGCTGCCCCACATCATTGTAGCCATGCGCGACAAGATCAGGGAGTGTGGCGGGCAGGTGCAGTTTGAAAAAAAGGTAACCGATTTCAATATCAGCAATGGTGTGTGTACCGGTGTTGCTACTGCCGATGGCGACCAGATTGCTGCTGAAGCGGTGATCCTGGCAACGGGCCATTCGGCACGGGATATCTTTTACTTGTTGCACGACAAGAAGATTGGCATTGAGTTCAAGCCCTATGCCCTTGGCGTGCGCATCGAGCACCCGCAAACCATGATTGATTCTATCCAGTACCATGCACCCGACCGCGGCGAACACCTGCCGCCGGCATCCTACAGCCTGGTGCAGCAGGTAGAACAAAAAGGCGTTTTCTCATTTTGTATGTGTCCCGGCGGTATCATTGCCCCGGCGGCTACAGCACCCGGCGAAGTGGTGGTAAACGGCTGGTCGCCTTCCAAGCGCAACAACCCCTACGCCAACAGCGGCATGGTGGTAACCGCCGATTATAAAGACCTCGTTGAATTGAAAGAACTACAAGCTTTTATCAGGGAAAAAGAACTACCCAAAGGTGATGACCTGCTGGGATTACATTTCCAGATGATGGTAGAGCAAAAGGCATTTGTAGCAGGTGGCAGCAGTCTTGCAGCACCGGCTCAACGGATGGATGACTTTGTACACAACCGCACATCGAAATCATTACCCGATTGCAGCTACCTGCCCGGCATCGCCTCCGCCGACCTGCGGCAGGTGCTACCACCTTTTGTACACAAAGCCTTGCAGGGCGGATTCAAGGAATTTGGCAAAAAAATGCGCGGCTATCTCACCAATGAAGCCATCGTGGTGGCCACCGAAAGCCGCACTTCCTCGCCGGTGCGTATACCCCGCGACGCAGACACCTTGCAACACCCGCAGGTAGCCGGTTTGTACCCTTGCGGCGAAGGCGCAGGTTATGCAGGCGGTATTGTGAGTGCAGCCATGGATGGCGAACGGATAGCGATGGTGATTGCAAGCAATGGGTAGCATTACATGCATTTGTATAAACTAAAAGAGCAGCCTAATGGCTGCTCTTTTAGTTTATGTTTTTTCAACTGTCATGCCGACGTATGTCGGCATCTCCTGCCTTCATCGGAGCAACTGTAAACACAAGGGGATGCCGAAACAAGTTCGGCTTGACAGTGAACTATGTAGCGGCT
>NZ_MTFE01000010.1:1645892-1671932 GCF_001953305.1 Cnuella takakiae | reverse complement strand
CAAACTCCAAACTCCAAACTCCAAACTCCAAACTCCAAACTCCAAACCAGAAACAAAAAACTAAAAACCTACTCTTCCCTTCCGCCCTGCTGCTTCCTTGCCATCAGCAGGTCTTGCTTCAGCAATTCATTCTGCTTAAAAGCTTTTACTTCTGAACGCAGTTCTTTTTTGCGTTCTGCTGTTTTAAGGGCGGGAGCATTGGCGTTCAGCTTTGGTTTTCCGGCATCGACCCAGCAGGTGTACCAGAAATCGGAGATGAGCCGTGCAGAAGCCAACAAGCGGTCGTTAACCGTAGTACCCAGGGCTTTGCCGTAGGCGCGGGCAAAGGCGCTGGTATAGCTGCGGCTCTGACGGCCATTGCGCATCTGGTATCGGTACTTGGTGCTGTCGGTAAAATTTTTAGACACTTCCTTTTCCAAATTCAGCACGCCATCCAACAGCTGAAATCCGCCGCGGCAGGCATTCCAGATGGACTCCTCAGGGTTCTTCAGGTAGCGGGCACGATGGCGTTGATACAGGTTGTAGTTGGTCAGCTCCAGTTCGGGTACGGTACTTTCCCACAAGCTGTGCAAGCCTCGCTGGTTGGACAGCTGTCCATCGTAGTTTTCGGTGGTATGCAGGGGCACATGTGCATCGGCAATATAGTGCCCCAGATCAGCAGCATAAAACAGGATGCTGTCCTTGTTGCCGGCCCGCATGGCATTGGTCAGCTTTACCTTCATATTCATCACCACGTAGGGCACATAACCATATTTCTCCAGCGAGTCCTTGGTGTATTTGGCAACGGCAGCCTCCCAGTGGTAAGGCATTTTCCACAACGAAGAGTCGCCGTAAGGTTCCGCGTCAATAAAGTGCTTGGGCGCTTCGGTTTTATCGGAGTTGCGGCGTTCGTCGGGGCGTACCGAGTTGCGCACGATGTATTCTTTATTGGCGTAAAAAAACTGGCGCAGGTCTTTGGGCAATTGGTATACGGCCAACTGGTTGACGGTGCGATGCACCAGAAAACCCCAGCCCGAAAGCAGGAACAAACCACAAAGGAGTGCCACGGAAAACAGCAGCGAACGCTTCATCACAAAAAATTTGCGCGAAGTTGCGCCAAATTTTTCAAGCCCTGCAGCTCAGATGCCGCTTAACTAAAATTTAAGCCGCTTGTCCTGCCCTACTGCGAATCCATTCCTACCCCGATAGCTTTGGGTGATAATTGAAGTTCGGGACCGACAAACACTGCTATCTTTAATATTAAAGCCAACTGCACTAAGCTGCACACCGTTCACAAAAACACACACCATGCATCTCCTGGAAGCACGCCACCTCAAAAAGTATTATGCTACCCAAAAAGCGGTGGATGATATTTCTTTCGCCATCGAACCCGGAAAAATATTTGGCCTCCTGGGCCCAAACGGCGCCGGAAAAACCACGCTCCTGCGTATGATCACCGGTATCTTTTTCCCTGATGAAGGACAGATCCTGTTTGAAGGCAAGCCCTTCGACCCGATGAAGGATATTGCCCGTATCGGTTATATGCCTGAAGAAAGAGGCTTGTATAAAAAGATGAAGATCGGCGAGCAGGCACTTTACCTCGCGCAACTACGTGGTCTTTCCAAAACCGAAGCCATGGCCGGCATCAAGGAATGGTTTGTAAAACTGGAAATGGAAAGCTGGTGGAACAAAAAAGTGGAAGACTTGTCCAAGGGCATGTCGCAAAAACTGCAGTTTGTAACCACGGTACTGCACCAACCCAAACTCATCATCCTCGATGAACCCTTTAGCGGCCTCGACCCGGTAAACAGTAATGTGATCAAGGAAGAAATTCACGAACTGGCCCGCAAAGGCGCTACCATTATCTTCAGTACCCACCGCATGGAGCAGGTAGAAGAGATCTGCGACCAGATTGTATTGGTAAATAAAGGCAAGAAGATTTTGGATGGCACCGTAAAAGAAGTAAAACAACAATATAAGCAGCACCTTTTCCGGGTTGGCTTTGAAGCGATGCCAGCCCTCGAACAAACACCGGTATTTACGGTTGCCGATACCGGCAGGGATCATGCCCTTACCCTCAAGATTAATGAAGGTTACGGCCCCAACGCGGTGCTGCAAACCCTGATTCAACAAGGCGCCGTTATTCATTCCTTTAATGAAGTGCTGCCTTCACTGAACGACATCTTTATCCAACTGGTAGAAGGAACACCGGCCACCAGGCAGTTTAGTAAAGTAATTAGCTAATTGGATAATGTGCTAATGTGCTATAAACAGTCCTCCGAATATCATGCGCTGATCAATGTAATTCGGTGCAAACCAAACAAAGACCCCAACAACTTATACTAACGCAACATGAGCAAGATCTCCATCATCATACAACGCGAATACCTGAGCCGTGTTCGCAAAAAGACATTTATCCTTTCCACCATCTTAACACCGCTGGCCATGGTGGCGGTGCTGGGTGCAGTGATTTGGATTACCGTTAAAAATGTACGCAACGAAAAAGTGGCCGTAGTAGACCCACAAGGCGTTTTGAAAAGCACGCTGCCTTCGAGCAAATCGGTGAGTTACCAGTTTGTGGCTGATGCCGATACCGGCAATTACACCGATAAAGGATTTACCGCCATCCTGATTGCGCCCAACACAGGCATCAACAAAGGCAGCAACTTCAAACTGGTGTCGGAGAAAAGCCTGAGCCGCATGTCGAACGAACGCATTGAACGCGACATCAGCCACGCATTGGAAAACAACCTGATTTCCACGCAACTGAA
The DNA here is from genome assembly GCF_001953305.1 of Cnuella takakiae. Classification (GTDB taxonomy): domain Bacteria; phylum Bacteroidota; class Bacteroidia; order Chitinophagales; family Chitinophagaceae; genus Flavisolibacter; species Flavisolibacter takakiae. The sequence goes on along the minus strand of NZ_MTFE01000010.1, from coordinate 1,669,182 downwards.
GATAGACCCGGCACTCATCGATTCATTGAAAAAGCAGGCAGATGGCGTAAGCATCGAAGCCGTGAAAAAAGATGAACTGGGTGAACTGTCCTCTTCCAACTTCGACCTGGCAAGTGGCCTTGGTTATATCACCGCCTTTCTTATTTACATCACCTTGTTTGTATACGGCGTAATGGTGATGCGCGGCGTGATGGAAGAAAAAACAAACCGCATTGCCGAAGTAATTATTTCCTCGGTAAAGCCATTTGAATTGATGGTTGGAAAGATCGTAGGCATTGGTGCGGTGGGCCTTACGCAATTCCTCATCTGGATCGTGTTGCTCTTTGGTTTATCAACAGCTATGTCGGCGCTGATCCCTGCCGATGTAATGGCACAGGCGGCACAGGCAAGTAATGGCATGCCCGGCGGTGCCGGCAATGCTCAGGCATCCGATGCCATCCGTAATATTGCCAATGCACAGGCCACGCTGTCTACCATCAACTGGCCCGTACTCATTGGTTGTTTTATCTTTTACTTCCTGGGTGGTTACCTGTTTTATGCTTCCCTGTTTGCAGCCGTGGGCAGCGCCGTAAACGAAGACGCACAGGATGCACAAAGCCTTACTTTCCCCATCACCATTCCCATCATCCTGGCCATTGTGATCATGATCAACTCCATCAACGATCCATCATCATCGCTGGCCACATGGGCGTCCATCATTCCCTTTACCTCACCCATCGTAATGATGTCGCGCATACCCTTTGGTGTTCCCGATACGGTGCCCTACTGGCAGCTGGGCTTGTCCATGCTGTTGCTGGTAGCGGGCTTCCTGGCAACATCCTGGCTCAGCGCCAAAATTTACCGCACCGGTATCCTGATGTATGGCAAAAAGCCTAGCTGGAAAGAGATGCTGAAGTGGGTAAACCGGTAACCAGTGATGGGCAGGATTTTAAAAGGATTTATAAGATCCTTAAAAAACTGGACTACAAAAAAAAATTACAAGTTCTGATGAACAAAAATGCTCTACATCTGGCAGAGCATTTTTGTTTTGGTTAATCTGCATTCATCGTAAGAACCCTTTTGCATACCGCCTCTTATTAATCCTTTTAAAATCCTGCCCATCACTGGTTCCTGTTAAATGTTCCGAAAAATCCCTCCCCTTCCACCCACTACGAATAAAATCGTATAAATTGTACGAAACATTTCGTTCAACCCAAAACCAAACATCATGTATTACCCGATCAAAAGACTGATGGTACCCGTTTTAGCCTTTGGACTGCTGGCCACCCTTACAGCCAACGGACAAAAGAAAACGCCTCCTCCCCCACCACCTCCTCCGCCTGCTGTCAGTGATGCCGCACCTGCACCCAAACCACCGGCCCCGCCGCGCATCAACGATTTTGATGACGCACGCCGTGAATTGGACCGGGCACAGTCGGAATTACAAAAAGCCATGCGCGACCTCAAAGTACCCGAACCGCCACAGCCACCGCCCAAAGTAGACTGGGATGAAATAGAACAGGACCTGAAAGCCGTGGATTCGGAAAAGATAAAAGTGCAGGTGGAAGAAGCGCGCAAGCAGGTAGAGAAAGCCAAACAGCAGGTGGCAATTTCCATTAAAGAACAGGAAAAAGCCATGGCGCAGGTGCAGGAAATGCGGCCGAAGATTGAAGCGGAGATGAAAAAGGCACAGCTGCAAATGGACCATGCGAGGAAAGAGATGGAAGCTTATGAAACCTTTGTAAACAACCTCGCTGCCGACGGACTCCTGAATAAAGCAAGTTACCGGGTAGAACACAAAAGCGGCAAACTTTATATTGACGGTAAAGAACAAACCGAAGCGGTTTATAACAAGTACCGCTCATTTTTGGAGCAACACAAAAATGTACGCATCACCAAAGATGACAATGGATTAAATATCCGGAAAGACTAACCAATCTATCACAAACAAAAGCTCCTGTACCCTTCGCATTACCAGCGTATTGGGCACAGGAGCTTTTGCATATATGCGTACCTTGTTTCCTAACCTGATACGATGAAACCACATAAGCCTGCGGGACCGGTCAACATGTACTATATCGCACACGTGTTGCCCCCCGAACTGGACACTCCGATCCAACGCATTAAGGAAGACCTGCACCAACGATTTGGTTGTGCAGTCGGGCTGAAATCGCCTGCCCATATAACCTTACTCCCGCCTTTCTGGCTTGCGCCCGACAAGGAACCCTTATTAAGGTCCGACCTGAAGCAACTGGCAGCAAGGATTGCGCCTTTTCCACTGCACACAAAGGGCTTTGATTCGTTTGGGAAACGCACCTTCTTTGTTGCCCTGGAGGACAGTGCTGCATTGCAGCAATTGAAAGTCCAGGCCGATGACTTGTTTACCGGCAATCCTGCTTTTGGGTTAAAAAAAGAGGTCCGCCCTTTCCACCCACATGTTACCCTGGCAACACGTGACATAAAGCCATCTGATTTTGTAGCAGCCTGGAACCTGTACCAGGATCAACAGCTGGTGGATACATGGCAGGCCAACACAGTGTCTTTGTTGCGGCACAATGGCCGAAAATGGGATGTGGTTGCCACTGAAGGGTTTGGGGGAAGCTAACCAGGCATTTAAAAAGACAATGCAAAAGAAAGGGTCCGCTTGCGGACCCTTTTTGATATCATTATTTTCGCAAGTTTATTCTTCATTTCCCAACATGGGCAGCAAACCGGGCAGCCAGTTGAACTCTTCTTCTTCATCCATACCAATGTTGATCTGTACGCCTTCATCGGTGCGGATGGCTACTTTTTCGCGGGTTACTTTCCTGAAACCCTGGTGTTCGAACACAAAGCGGTATACACCAGATTTCAATCCATCGAAGTAGTACTGGCCATTGGCATCGGTGGCTACCGACATTTCCTTACGGTTGGCCGAATAGGCAGTTATGGTAACATTGCTGATGGGTTTGCGGCTCCCCGACTGGTATACGCTTCCATTGAGTTCGGCTTTGGACAGGTTTTCCAGTACCGGCTCGCCACCGGTATGGGCCCTGGCGCAAAGGGCAGTAAGGGTAAGCATGGAAGCTGCAAAAGCGGCTTTACAATACATCTCATTTGGTTTAAGCAGTTGAACCCATCTCACAAAGCAGGGGGCACAGGAGCAAATGTAGAATAATTTCGAATGCGTCGCAGTGCAACGGTATATTCTGCCATCATATTTTCAACAATTTTGCCGGCCGGAAGAATGCCATCTAATAAGGCACTTACCTGGCCTATCTCCAGTTCGCCCTGCTCCAATTCGCCTTCATACATACCTTTCTTCGCACGTCCCCTGCCCAACAAAGCTTTCAGTTCTTCAGCCGTAGCGCCCCTTTCCTCTGCCTCCTGCACGGCTTCAAAAAAACCATTGCGCAGCAGGCGCACCGGTGTCACGCTTTTCATCATCAGCCGGGTATCGCCTTCGTTGGCAGCTACAACAGCATTCTTGAAATTAACGTGCGCAGCAGCTTCCTCAGAAGCCACAAAACGACTGCCTACCTGTACGGCCTGTGCACCCAGCGCAAAAGCGGCCAGCATCTGCTCGCCGGTGGCGATACCGCCGGCTGCAATCACCGGTATGGACACCGCCCGCGCTACGGCGGGAATCAGCACCATGGTGGTCGTTTCCTCCCGGCCATTATGACCACCGGCTTCAAAGCCTTCTGCTACCACGGCATCGCAGCCAGCCTCTTCGGCTTTACGTGCAAACTTGCTGCTGCTCACCACGTGTACTACCGTAATACCATGCTGCTTTAAAAAGGGCGTCCATGTTTTGGGGTTGCCAGCAGAGGTGAAAACAATGCTCACACCTTCATCAACAATTACCTGCATGTGTTGCTCCAGGTCGGGATACAACAAGGGTACATTCACACCAAAGGGCTTGTCGGTTGCTGCCTTGCACAACTGTATCTGTTCACGAAGTTCGTGCGGGTACATGGAGCCTGCTCCCAGCAGCCCTAGTCCACCGGCATTGCTTACAGCAGATGCCAGTTGCCACCCCGAGGTCCATACCATGCCAGCCTGGATGATGGGGTAGGTTATGCCAAATAACAAAAACTCCTTATACCCCCTGTCCCCCTGAAGGGGGAACTTAGGCCCAACCGTACTATTATCTTCAGTCATGTCTTTATTTGAAGTGTTGAAGTTAAGCGCCTGCCCTGTTTTCTAGATTTGATTGATGGTACAAAAAAGCCACCCTTTAAAAGAGTGGCGCTGAAGTATAAAAACCTATTCGACCTAAGTTCCCCCTTCAGGGGGACAGGGGGTATGTGTTTTTACCCCAAATCAATATTGGTATTATCGCCAATGTTCAATGTTCTGCTCTCTCCCCTGATGCTGGTATCGGAGCCAATCAGCGACTCATCCAATACGATATCAAAAAGATTGGCATAAGCACCAATGATACTTTGGCGAATGATGGAAGAATCGACCGTGGTGTTTTCGCCAATGGTAACATTAGGCCCAATGATGGAATTGCGGATGGTACAGCCTGCGCCAACACTTACGGGTTGAATGATGACGGTATTTTCAAAAACATCGCTGGGCTCCGTTTTGCCGCCAAACTTCTTCAGCAGGGTAGCATTGGACTCCAGCAGGGTTTCTTTTTTACCACAGTCGAACCAGCTTTCCACTTTAAAAGGAACGATCTGCACACCGCGGCGGATCATGCAATCCAATGCATCGGAAATGCTGTACTCGCCGTGCGCCTTGATACCCTGGCGGATATTGGTTTCCAGGCATTCGTACATCATATCCGACTCGCGGATCTTGTACACGCCCACCAGCGCCAGGTTGGACTTCGGAATCTGGGGCTTCTCCACCACGTGGTTCACCACGCCTTCCGCATCCATTTCCACTACGCCGAACTCGCGGGGATCGTCCACCTTTTTCACCCCCATCATCGAATGCGGGTTGTTGAGCACCTTGCGCACATCGTACTCGCAAATGGTATCGCCCAAGACGATAAATATTTCATCGCCATCTACAATGCTGCGGGTTAGGCGAAGGGCATGGCCAATTCCTTCCCGGTTGCTTTGCCGAACAAAATGGGCTTCGATCTGCGGGTAGTGTTGGTTCACATAATCCTGGATTTTCTCACCCAGGTAACCAACAATAAAGATGAATTCCGTGATGCCAGCGTCCAGCAATTGGTCAACAATGATAGAGAGAACAGTTTTTCCGGCCATGGGGATTAGCGCCTTGGGCTGGGTATATGTATGTGGCCGGAGTTTGGTACCGGCACCGGCCACAGGAATGATTGCTTTCATGATGTAGTTTTTGGATGGGGCCGCAACGGCATTGCCGTATGCGTCCATCTGGAGCTATTAACCAGGGCTATGCCCGGGCAAGGAAGCGGACGAAATTAACCATTTTACCCTAATCAAAAACTTAGCCTTAGCTAGGCTATTCGGCAGGGTGCACTTACCTTTGCGGCACCTTGGCCCCAACCCCGGTATTGAGGGGAAGGGCTGCCATACACAATGCCTGCTTTGCAGTAAGAATAGGTGCGTAAGGATGGAAGGTAAATGCAGGAGTTGTGTCGGGACAACTTTTCGCTCCGGGTACAGGAGCGGCGAGCCTGGAGGTATGTACTACTTAAAACTCCTTCTTCATGCAAAGAGACAACCAGGTTTTTGACCTGATTAACCAGGAGCTGCAACGCCAGCGCCAGGGTATTGAACTGATCGCCTCCGAAAACTTTACTTCCCTGCAGGTAATGCAGGCCATGGGCGGTGTAATGACCAACAAATACGCCGAAGGTTATCCCGGCCGCCGCTACTATGGCGGTTGCGAGATCGTGGACCAGACCGAGCAGCTGGCTATTGACCGCGTTAAGCAGGTATTCAATTGCGCTTACGCCAACGTGCAGCCCCACAGCGGTGCACAGGCCAATGCAGCCGTTTTCCTGGCAGTGCTGCAACCCGGCGACAAGATCCTGGGCCTCGACCTGAGCATGGGTGGTCACCTTACCCACGGCTCACCGGTGAACTTCAGCGGCAAGATCTACGAGCCGCATTTCTACACCGTAGAAAAAGAAACCGGCCTGGTAAACTATGCACAACTGGAAGAAGTTGCCCGCCGCGAAAAGCCCAGGATGATTGTTTGTGGCGCTTCGGCATACAGCCGCGACTGGGACTTTGCCCGCATTCGCCGCGTGGCCGATGAAGTAGGTGCTTTTGTACTGGCCGATATCGCCCACCCCGCAGGCCTGATTGCCAAAGGACTGCTGAACAATCCTTTTGACCATTGCCATTTTGTAACCTCCACCACGCACAAAACTTTGCGTGGTCCCCGTGGTGGTGTGATCCTGATGGGTACTGATTTTGAAAACCCCATGGGCCTCAAAGACCTGAAGGGCAATATCCGCATGATGAGCAACCTGCTCGATATGGCCGTATTCCCCGGTATCCAGGGTGGTCCGCTGGAGCACGTGATTGCTGCAAAAGCGATTGCGTTTGGCGAAATCCTCTCCGACGAGTTTACCCAATATGCCCACCAGGTGCAAAAGAATGCACAGGCAGCTGCCAAGGCTCTTGTTGATTTGGATTACCACATCATCTCGGGCGGCACCGACAACCACCTGATGCTGATTGACCTGCGCAACAAGAATATTACCGGTAAAAAAGCCCAGGAAACTCTGGACCGTGCCCATATTACCCTGAACAAAAACGCGGTGCCTTACGACGATAAAAGCCCCTTTGTTACTTCGGGTATCCGCATTGGTGTACCTGCCATCACCACCCGTGGCATGCAGGAAGCACACATGGTGCAGGTAGTGGAATTCATCGATCGTGTACTGATGAACATCGACAATGAAACAGAAGTGGCCAATGTGGCCAAAGACGTACACAAGTTTATGGAGCAGTTCCCGCTGTATCCTGAACTGGGATAATCGACTGATTTAATATAAAGACGCTGCCGCAGGGTAGCGTCTTTTTTGTTACAGATCTTCCATTGCTTCAAGAGATGGAAGATCTGTCCGGAATTCCTTTTATTTGCCCCTGATTGAACCAACTAAACCCGGCATCATGATTCAAAGAATACAAAGCGTGTGGCTGCTGCTGGCAGCAGGACTGGATGCGATAACCTTCAGACTGCCTTTTTTCAGCGGCGACTGGATCAAGGATAAGTTTCTTGCAGTTATTGACCTCAATGCCACCACCACCATCTGGCTGACGATTGTTTCCATAATTGTAGGTGCACTGGCACTGGCCAATATCTTCCTGTTTAAAAACAGGTCACTGCAATTGAAGCTGTGTTACCTGGGTATTGTGCTCAGCCTTGGCTTACTGGCTATGTACATTTTAGAGATGCAGAATTTTATTGGCGGCACGATTTCCATCTGGGCCCTGTTTTACTTCCCCATCCTGCTTTGCTTTATTTTTGCGGCACGGGGCATCAAGAAAGACGAGCGGCTGATTAAAAGCCTGGACCGCCTGCGTTAATTTCTTTTCGTAAGATTTATCAAAAGAAACGGCGTATACCCAACTGGGTACACGCCGTTTCTTTTAAACTCTTCTTCAGGTCAGCATATTCAGCCTTCTTAGCCAGTTAAAATCCGCAACTGTTTACATAATGCGTGCATACAACTTATCCCGATACAGGGCTCCTCACCCATTTATAACCGCTGCTCTGTCCTTAGATGTAGCAGCCTGTTATTAAACCAGTATGATACGCTTTGCCTCTTTCCTATTCTACTAAAAACAATTTTGCAGAGTGCTGTGCGCCTGCTATCCTGAAAATATAAGTTCCCCGGGGCAGCATGGGCAACGATACAGTTCCCGCAGCTATGCCACCTGCATGCTGCAGGGGCTGTTGCCACAGCTGCCTGCCACTTGCATCCAACACCTGCAATTGATAGCTGCCAGCCGTAAGCTGAGTGGCATAGTGCAACTGTCTGCCCTTTAACGGCGCGGGATAAATGTTTAATTCCAAGAGGGAATAATTGCTTGCCCAGGAAACTTCAGCACTGAACACAAATTTGCCATCCTGCTCCACTGCTTTTACGCGGTAAAAATGACTGCCACTCAGTGGCCGCTGATCGGTGTATAGGTAATGCACGGCCCCGGTTTGGTTGTTGCGGGGTACCACGGTTCCGATGGTGCGGTAGTTTTGTCCATCTGCCGACCACTCAATTTCATAACGAACCAATGATTTTTCATCAAAGGTTGTAAATGATAGCAACCGGCTATACCCCTGTTCCTGCAGCTGTACTGACCCAAAAGTTACCGGCAGGATGGCAGTGGCACTGGCCAGCACAAAGTCGCCGTAATCATTGTAACCATTCAGGGTTACCGACCTTACGGAGCCGCCTGTCGGTACTGCATCCTGCAGACCACCCGCCTTTAACCAGGTAGCGGCGGGCAGGTTCCATACCTGCACTTTATCTGCCGAACTGAAGTTGATGCCCAACTGGCCTGGATCTCCTTCGTCATAATAAAAGCTAAAGGCCGGAGCAACAGGCGGCACGGTGCTTACACCAACCCGCCAGGTACGATTAACCGCGGCCTCTTTGCCCGTGGCTTTCACACTATCAATAATTGCTACCCGGTATTGCCTGTTCTGTCCGTTACTTACCTGCAAAGGATTAAAAGTGGCATTGCCTACCGGGAAAAGAAAACCGGTACCGACCGTAGTTACTAATCGCCCGGCGCTATTCGTTTGAACATAGGCGCTTGCCCTTGCACCCTCAATGATATCAGCGGAAAGATCAAAGGAACCCAAGGCAAGTTTACCCTGGGTAAAAACTAATTTACCAGACAGTACCACATTGCCCCCGATATTACTACTGCCGGTTACATACAAGCGGTTGTAGGCACCGGAAGGAATCACTGCACCGGCATTGGCCAAGCGGCTGGAGCTGTTGCGCAGATCAATAGCGCCGGCAGGAATGATTTCGAAATCGGTAGCATTATTGTTTCCGTCCACGCCGTCTACCTTTCGGCGGTAAGCTCCGGGTGCAGGCAGTACGGGTAGCAAGCTGCCTTCAAAGAAGGTACCGCCACTTGCGTTGCCATAACCAACAGCATCTACAACCAGGTTGTCCTTACGTCGTACCAGCGCGATGTAGCCATTATCCTGGATGCCACTGCCTGATGTAAAGTCGCGAGAGATAGCAACTGTTTGGCCTACAGTAACTGGAGTTGTTGTTGGTGCCAGCAACCAAAAGCTATGCGCCTGAAGGCTACTTCCTAGTACTAAGGGCAATCTTCCTGCACCGGCAGGGCTTTGGTATTGTAGGGTAAGATCGGCAAGGTTGAAAGTTTTGCCCGTTGTGTTCACCAGTTCATAAAACTCGTCTGATGCATTTAAGTAACGAGGGCTGAACCCATTGATCAGCACCTCGCCTGGTGCGGGAATTACCCGGGTAGTTGCGGTATCCTGCAGGCCTGTGCTCCAATTGGTGCCCCTGCGCGAGTAGACTTTAAAATAATAAAGTGTACCTAGACCAAGACCTGTGACCAGTGCCGACGTACCAGGCCCTTTGTACACTACTTTACCGCCGTCAAAAGAAGTACCATTGCCGCCAAAAGAAGCTGTAGCAATATAGGCACTTCCATCCCCTGCGGGAATGCCGTTGATACCAGCTCCGGCTTTGGCAACAACCAGGTATTCCTCCACGCATCCTGTTGGAGGCGTCCACTGCACCGACACTTCTGTTTGATCGGGGTAAGGATTAACAGCACTTACATTCTTAGTCCCATATATAATTTCAAAAGTGTTACTCACAACACCATAAGCATTATTACCATTGGCTCTAACCCGGTACCGCGTGCTACTGGATAAGCCTGCAGGTATAATGATAGAGACGGAACCAGTAGAGGAAGGCGCATTTATACTTCCGATTGAAATGGCTGTTGCAAACCCTCCGGTGCTATCGCTGAGGAATACATTCAGGCTGGTGGGCATAGGGCCGGAAATAGAATAGTTGATGGTTGCAGTTGCACCCGTATTGGCATCCACACAAAGAGACAGCGGTGTAACACTTTGAATGGTGATGGCAGTTGCGCAACTATGAACAGGAGCGGCCGCATTGCGTGGCGACGGGCCATATACCAGGAAATCTTTGTCATTATCATTACTGTCGCGGCAGCCATTCTCCAGCCGGTGTGCCGCCGTGTTGTTGGCCAGCCCGTTGGTACCATTGGTGCCTTCATAGCAATTGGCAGAACCATAGCCTACAAAGTCCACAATACCAGTACCGGTGGGGGCACAACCAGCAGGCAATAATGTCGTGGTATTTACCAAGGCAAGTTTACCGGAGCCGGTGGCAATATTGAACGAAGCAGTGATATTGGCTGCAGGCAATGGCAAGCCAACCGATCCGGCTGAACCCAACTGGACCAGGAAGTAACCTCCCGGAGCAATACTTCCCGAAAGGTTGACCATAGTACTGCTTTCAAAGTTCCCTGCTTGTGCAGCATATTGCAACGACCAGCCATTCAGGCTTACCGCAGCCGCAGTAGGATTATACAGCTCCACAAAATCGTTGCGGTATTGCGCACCGGTGTTGCCGCCACCGCCATAAACCTGACTGATGACTACAGTGGAAGGTATTTGTGCCCAAACAAAAGTAAAAGGCACACAGGCCAGGAGGAAGGCAAGCAGGTAGGTTCGCATGAAAAGCGTTTTGGTGTGGGTGAAAACAAAAAGCGCCGCACTCCACTGGAGTACGGCGCTTATACATTGAAGTTAGAAAGCCTTTTTACAAAAACAAAGCAGTACGGCTTTCTGATATTTTCTTTAAACCTTCTGGTTTCCCGGCATATACCAGTTCGCCCCCACCATCACCCGCTTCAGGGCCAAGGTCGATGATCCAGTCGGCAGAGCGCATCACATCGGTGTTGTGTTCGATTACCAATACCGAATGCCCCTGGTCGATCAGTGCATTGAAGGAAGCCAGCAGTTTTTTGATATCGTGGAAATGCAAACCGGTTGTTGGTTCATCGAAGATGAACAGGATTTTACCGGCCGACTTACCCTTACCTAAGAAAGAAGCCAGCTTTACCCTTTGCGCCTCGCCACCCGACAGAGTATCGGAAGACTGCCCCAGTTTTACATAACCAAGACCCACTTCACTGAGTGGCCTGATGGCCTGGAGTACCGACTTTTCATCCTTGAAAAATTCTATGGCCTCATCCACGCTCATCTCGAGCACTTCAAATACGTTCTTGCCGTGGTAGGTTACTTCCAGCACTTCCTCTTTGAACTTATGGCCGTGACATACTTCACAGGTGAGGTGCACATCGGCAAGGAACTGCATTTCCACGATCTTTTCGCCTTCACCCTTGCAGGCGTCACAGCGGCCACCGTCTACGTTGAAGGAAAAATGTTTGGGTTGGAAACCACGCATTTTGCTCAGCGGCTGCACAGAGAAAACATCGCGGATGCAATCCCAGGCTTTCACATAGGTAACCGGGTTGGAACGCGATGATTTACCGATGGGATTCTGGTCGATCATTTCCACTGCCGTGATGGCTTCCACATCGCCAGTAATGGCCTGGTGAAAACCTACCTTGTCGGCAGGCTCTCCCTGCAGCTTTTTCAACCCGGGAAATAATATTTGCCGAACCAGTGTTGATTTACCACTGCCACTCACGCCGCTTACTACGCAAAGCACATTCAACGGAAATTCAACCGTGATGTCTTTCAGGTTGTTTTGACGGGCGCCTTCCACCACGATGCTTTGCTTCCATTTGCGCACCTGCTTGGGCGCATCGATGGACAACTGCCCGCTGAGGTACTGCCCGGTAAGACTTTGGGGATTGCTGATGATATCATTGTAATTGCCTGCGGCAATCACTTCGCCACCCAAATGCGATGCAAGCGGCCCCATGTCGATGATATGATCGGCTTCCTGCATCATCAGTTCATCGTGCTCCACCACCACTACGGTATTACCCAGGTCGCGGAGGTCTTTGAGCACACGAATCAGGTTATGTGTATCGCGGGGATGCAAACCAATGGAAGGTTCATCCAGGATGTATAATGAATTAGTGAGGTTGGAGCCAAGGCTGCGGGTAAGCTGTATCCGCTGGCTTTCGCCACCCGACAAGGAATTGGCAAGCCGGTTGAGGGTAAGATAACCCAGGCCCACATTAAGCAGGGTATCGATCCGGTTTCTTATTTCCAGCACCACCCTTTTGGCTACGGTTGCATCGTATTCCGAAAAGCCCGTAACGGCTTTGTCGAACCAAACTTTAAGGTCTCTTACCGGCATCTCGCTCAGCTCGCCGATATGGCTGCCCGCTACTTTTACATACAAAGCTTCCTTGCGCAGGCGGTAGCCTTCACACTCGGGGCATTTAGTGCGGCCCCGGTAGCGGCTCAGCAACACGCGGTACTGCACCTTGTACAGGTTGGCTTCCACTTCCTTAAAAAAGTCGTTGATGCCATACACATGCTGGTTGCCTTCCCACAGCAGCTTGTACTGGGCTTTGGTGAGATCGGCAATGGGTTTGTGCACCGGGAATTCGGAATGGCGGGCAGCCCGTACAAAGTTTTCGCGCCACTGGCCCAGTTTCTCTCCTTTCCAGGGCGCTACGGCGCCTTCGTACACGCTCAATCTTTTATCGGGGATCACCAGGTCTTCATCAATACCCAGCACCATTGAGTAACCTTCACACACCGGGCAGGCGCCCAGCGGGTTGTTGAAGGAAAACAGGTTGGGCACCGGCTCTTCGAAGGTGAGGCCATCCAGTTCAAAGCGGTTGTTGAAATGCAGCAGGCGCAGGTCTTCATCTCCCCTTCCCGGGGCATCCACCTCAATGTATACATCGCCTTCGCCTTCGTAAAAAGCAGTACCGATAGAATCGCCGAGGCGGTGGATATCGTCTTCATCAAACTCCTTGGCTACAATCCGGTCGATGAGGATGTATACGTTTTCGGGGTATTGAAAAGCGGTATGGAAGTCCTCACTGCCTTCGGCAAGCAGGTCCTCAATGTGGTATGTTTCGCTGTGGTCGATGGGGTTTTCCTTTTGCGTACGCGAAAGGGCCGACACATAAATACGGGTAAAACCCTTTTGCATCAGGATATTCAGCTCCTCGCGGATATCGCGGTTCTGGTGTTGCTTGAACGCAGCCAGGATATACACCTTACTGCCCTCACGCAGGCTTTGGATGCCATTGATCACATCCTGCACATCGTCCTTTTTGACCTCCCGGCCCGAGATGGGCGAATAAGTGCGGCCCACACGGGCAAAGAGCAGGCGCAGGTAATCATATATTTCCGTCATGGAACCCACGGTACTACGGGGTGTGCGGGTCACCACCTTCTGCTCGATGGCAATGGCAGGTGCCAGGCCCTTGATGTAATCCACATCGGGCTTGTCCATGCGGTTGAGAAACTGGCGCACATAGGCGCTCAGGCTCTCGGCATAGCGGCGCTGCCCTTCGGCATACAGCGTATCAATGGTGAGCGAAGACTTGCCCGATCCGGACACCCCGGTAACCACAATCAGTTTGTTGCGGGGAAAGGAAACATCAATGTTTTTGAGATTGTGTACCCGGGCGCCCTTGATAAATATGGAATCATCGGCGGGCATTTCGGCTACTGCGGTAGCGCGGACAGACTTTTTCTTCATGGGAGTATTGCGCTGCAAAAGTAGCACCCGGCACCATAACGGCCGACAATGATTAACAGTTCTTTGCAGGCATAAAGAAGGCAACAGCCGAAAAACAATTTGCTGATTACAGAGTATGGGCTATTTTTAACCTACAAACCTATAGATACCTAAACAGTAAACCTACCCGCCTATCGCCCCTACTTCTACCCGATCCGTTTCGATTTATTGATAACCCCGGAATCTCAAACTGTAGGAGTAATATGACCCCATTATCTCGCCTGACCGATCATGAGCTGATCAATGCATTCATTGCAGGTAATGTAAACGCACTGGAAACCCTGATATTGCGCCATAAGGATAAATTGTATTCATCCATCCATTTCCTGATTAAGGACAAGTACCTTGCCGAAGATATCTTCCAGGATGTTTTCATCCGCATCATCGATACCATGCGCAGCGGCCGCTATACCGAAGAAGGCAAGTTTCTGCCCTGGGCCATGCGTATTGCACACAACCTGTGTGTGGACCATTTCCGCAAGGTGAAACGCACGCCTACCATCAAAAACAGCGAAGACCAGGACATTTTCGAGGTGCTGAACTTTACCGAAGACAGTGCTGAAGACAAGATGATCAAAACCCAAAGCCATCACCGGGTACGTGAAATGCTGGATAGGCTGCCTGAAGACCAGCGCGAAGTGATCATCCTCCGCCATTATGCCGATATGAGCTTTAAGGAAATTGCACAGCTGACCAACTGCAGCATCAATACTGCGCTTGGCCGTATGCGTTATGGCCTGATAAACCTCCGGAAAATGATGGTACAAAAGCAGATTGCGCTTTAGGCCTTGCAAAATTGTTAATTAACCTTAAGCTCTGGGCATTACTATACCTTTTGATTGTTTAAGTAATGAAATTTGACACCAAACTATTAATACTGCTAAGTGTCATGTAGCAGTCCGGAGCTATTTTTACACCGAACTTTTAAAGCGAATTTTTAAATTAGTTTAAACAATTTTGCGTACAATGACAGCTTAAAGCTGTTGTTCAACGATAGTCATTCTTTAGCTCTAACCGCACAATCTTCTCACAATGCTTGCCGCGGAAAGCTGTTAAAGAATGACGCCTAATTAAATACCCCTGTCCCCTCAAAGGGGGAACTTAGGTACAACCCCCTTCTTTAAACAACAAGGCCACTCCGTACAGAGTGGCCTTGTTGTTTTGCACTTCAACTTAAAATATTTTGCAGACTAGGCAAACACACCGGCCTAAGTTCCCCCTTTAGGGGGACAGGGGGTTGCGGTGCGCATCCAGCCCGCACTGCAGCCACTCGGCAAACTCTTTCGGGTCGGGAGTATAAGCCTTGGTGCGGGTCAGTGCCTGTTCGTTGGGGCTGATAATGGCGTACTGCGGCTGCGATACGGCGCCAAAGTTCTCGCTTTGAAACGTAGCCCACTTGTCGCCAACAGTGATGATGGGCTTTTCAACGCCCTGCTTGGTGGTATAGGTGGTCTGCTCCGTCAGGGCCAGCTTGCGGCGTTCATCCACATACAACGATACCACCACAAAATCTTCTTTCATCATTTTGGCCACCTTGCTGTCAGGCCACACCTTTTCTTCCATACGGCGGCAGTTCACACAGGCCCAGCCGGTAAAGTCGATCAGGATAGGCTTATTCTGTGCCTTCGCTACCCGCAATGCTTCTTCATAATCTTTCAGGGGTTCGATGCCCTGCTCGCAGTTTACGGGGTGCTCGTACAGGCTATAGCAAAGCGGGGGCGGGAAACCGGAAATCAGTTCCAGTTTTGCCAAAGGCGTATTGGTAACACCGGGAATAAGGTAAATGGTAAAGGCAGCAAACAAAGCCGTTACGGCAAGGCGGGCACGGGTAAACTTGGGTTTGGGCCCGCCAAAACGGATGACACCCAGTAAGTAGAGCACCAGTGCAATGCCGATAACAATCCAGATACCGATAAATACTTCACGGGGCAGGATGCGCCATTGTTTTACCAAGTCGGCATTGGAGAGAAACTTAACCGCCAGGGCCAGCTCCAGAAAACCCAGCACCACTTTCACGCTGGTAAGCCAGCCACCCGATTTGGGCAGCGATTGCAGCCAGTTCGGAAAAAGGGCGAAGAGCGCAAAGGGCAGGGCCAGGCCAAGCCCGAAGCCGCCCATACCAAAGGTGAGCTGCACGGCGCCGCCATTGTTAGTGAGCGCACCCGCCAGCAACGAACCCAGGATGGGACCGGTACAGGAAAAAGAAACAATGGCCAGGGTCAGGGCCATGAAGAAGATACCCCAGAAGTCGGAAACGCCTGATTTAGCATCGATCTTAGAAGCAAAACCGCCGGGCAACCCAATTTCATACAGGCCGAAAAAGGACAGTGCAAAAGCAATGAACACCACGAAGAACACCAGGTTCAGCCACACATTGGTACTGATATTATTCAGCACCTCGGGGTTGGCGCCTTCAACAATATAAAAGGGAAGACTCAGCAATATATAGATCAGGAAGATGCTAAAGCCATATTGCAGCGCATTGATAATACCCTTGCGGCGGGTGCCCGAACGTTTTGTAAAAAAGGAAACAGTAAGCGGGATCAACGGAAATACGCAGGGCGTGAGCAGGGCAATCAGTCCACCCAGGAAGCCCAGGAAGAAAATGGAAAACAGGCTGCGGTCCTCGGTGGTTTCATCGCCACAGGGCGACACGGCATTCTTTGGATTGAGCGATGGAATCAGGATGCGGGTACCGGCTTCTTTACCACCTTCGAGTGCCACGCGGAACTCCTGGGCGGTGCCGGGGTAAAACTCCTCGCCTTTGCCATAAGTATATAAAAGGGTTCCCTGCAGGTTGGCAGGAGCCGTACCGGCAATGTTGATTTCCCCTTTCCACACAGCTCCTTCACTGTGGAGGCGAACGGTAGTACCAAACAGCTCGCTGTTGGTTTCGGCAACCTTACCGCTATCCTTTAAAGGAGCAGCAAGCCTGATGGAGGAATCGGCAAATTGCAGCTCGGCCACCGGCACTTCATTGAGTACTTGTGGCGCATACAGCTGCCAGCTGGCAGCGGCGGGTGTGCTAAAACGAAGCTCGTAGCGCCCTTCGGCCAGCTTGCGGCTTTGCACCTGCCATTTAAAAGGAGCCGTTGCGCTATCCTGCGCCCCGGCAAATAAGATGATGAACAAAAAGGAAAAGATCCAGGCTAGCCGTAACCGTATCTGCATGCTGTAAAAAATTAAAGCGGGCCCCTGTCGGAACCCGCCTGCAAAGAAAGGTATTTATAGTCGGGAGTTTTTAGTTCATAGTTCAAAGCCAGTGCAGCTGCCTATGAACTATGAACTAAAAACTTTGAACTTACTTCAGTGCTACCGCAAAGTTCACGGTCTTGGGCGGCAGGCATTTTTCATCGTCACAGGTCTGAAACTCCAGTTTGCCGGTAACGGCAGTCTTGGCCTTACCCATCACTTTTACCTTTTGCACAAACTGCACTTTACCGCTATATTGGTTGGCCGACACATCCAGTTTGGCATCATGAAACTTTTCCAGCTTGCCGATTTCCCGCACCTTACCATCAAACTGCAACAGGGGGTTGCGGGTAAAATTGAAGGTGGTAGGCTGTGCAATGGCATCGGCAGGCTGGGCCTGGGCATACAGGTGCCATCCGGGCTGGATGGTGGCGGTGAGGTATACTTCGTACAGGTTCTCGGCCAGCTTCTTACTGCTATAGCTCCACGACACCGGCGAGGCCGTTTGTGCCGAGGCGCCAATGCCAACGAGGATGAACAGGGCAAGGAAGAATTGTTTCATGTGCTGTGGGGTTTGTGGTGCAAATTTCAGTTCCACAAAGATGCAGGGTTGTTAAGAAAACGCAAGTTGGGAAATAGAAGATTCAGGTGGCCAGTTTCCAAGTGGCCGGTTGCAGGGTACAGGTATTCCGGAAAAATTTCTTGAAATCTATACTCCTTTTTCCGCGTCCTCCGCTCCTCTGCGCCTTCCGCGTGAAACAAACCTTTGCCAATAAAAAACCCACAGATCAAATCCGTGGGTTTCAAATTTCTTATGGTATTATAACTAATGCGCTGCTACCAGCTGCTCCTTGATTACCGGGAACAGCATTTCAAAAATCTGTCGGCCATCGGTATTACCCAGGGCAGTGGAGCAAGCCCTTTCGGGGTGGGGCATCATGCCAAATACATTGCCTTCAGCATTGCGGATACCGGCAATGCTACGTACAGATCCGTTGGGGTTAGCTTCATTGGTAAGGTTTCCCTGCTCATCGCAATAGCGGAGCAGCACCTGGCCGTTGGCCTCCAGTGCATCCAAGGTTGCCTCATCTGCGTGGTAGCGGCCTTCGCCATGAGCCACCGGAATCTTCAGCACATTACCCTCGGCGTCTTTTACAAAAGTGTTCTTGCAGATAAACTTTTGGTGGTTGTTGCGCAACAGGGCACCGGGCAGCAGGTGCGATTCGCAAAGAATCTGAAAGCCATTGCACACACCCAAAACCTTACCACCGCGCTTGGCGAAATCAATCACCGCCTGCATGATGGGGCTGAAACGGGCAATGGCGCCGGTGCGCAGGTAGTCGCCATAAGAAAAACCGCCGGGCAGTACAATGCAGTCTTCGGTAGTAAAACCGGGCAGGTCGGCATCCTTATGCCAGAGCATTACTGCTTCCTGGCCAAGATCGTTCTTGAGGGCTTCGTAAATATCACGGTCGCAGTTGGAGCCGGGGAATACAACAACGCCAAATTTCATAATATGTGAATTGAGGTGCGAAGATAGAGGGATTTCGGATTTGGGATTTTGGATTTCGGCAGTTGACTAATAAACAAAGTCATAAATCCGCAATCCGAAATTACCTGATGGGCATATTACCGTATTGCAGGGCCAATACCCAAGCCACGGTACCCCAAAACAACAGCAGCGGCACCCATTTTTTAGTAGGATACAAATAAGCCGCTGCATGGAAAGCAGCAAATGCAGGCATGGCCAGCACCCAGTTGTGCCAGTCGTCGCGGCTATTGACAAAAGGAATGAGCAGGGCCAGCAACAGCCAGATCAGCACGATGCTCCAGTTTTTGCGCACCTGTATCAGCATCTTCCGCAGGTGATTCTGGATGTGGAAGGCACCAATAATAAATGGCAGTACCAGGAAGACCGCGGCAATGGCCAGCCGGAGTGACTGCTGCACATTGGGAACATCGAAATAGATAGACGGAAAGATATTGGCTACCGTAAGGCGGTCGCTGAGGAAAAGATAAACGGCAAAGAAGTAAAACGGGGTGATGGCGCCCAGTGCCAGCAACACCAGTTCGTTTACCCGGAAAGGCCGCAGGATAAGGATACCCAACAAAAGCAGCAACAGGAAGGCAGCCGCAGGGAAATAGATCAGGGCGCTTAGGCCCAGGATCAGACCGATATTGAATACCGTACTTTTTATCGAAGCCACATTATACACCCGAAACAAGCGCAGGATAGCCCAGATGATGAGGGTGGAAGCCAGCAGGGGCGGCGAAAAATAGTTCCACTCCGGCATCAGGGAGGTGATCAGCAGGTAGGCCATTGCCGGCAGAAAGCTATGCTTTGCGGTAAGCCGGTGTTCGTTCACGGCATAGTTGATCATCATAGCCTGGCCATACAGCAGCAGGAAAGCCGTCAGCGCACCGGTATAAAGGGCACCATTGCCATTGCCCAGTGCAGCATGCATCGAAGGATACAACAGCCCATCGGTTGGAGCGGCCTGTACCACTTGCGGATGTAGGAGGTAGGGCATTTTGATGAGCACGCCGAAAATCAGCAGTACCACCAGGTTGGCAGGCGACTTTTGTTTGAACAATCCTATCACCCGGCAATATTACAACCTAGGGCCACACCAAACCGAATACAGCCCTAAAAAGCCAAAAGGCAAAAGAATACCCCTAACCGGGACTATCCTTTTGCCTTTATACGCTTTGCAAAGCAAGGTGCTTACTAGCTGAAATCTACCCGTGCAAAGCAGATATAGTTGCGGTAATAACAGGGAATGATCATCTGCCTTGCCGATACCTGTTTGCCATACTTGGGCATAAACTCGTAACCCTTATCCAGGTTCTTCAGCGTGGGGTTGCGGTTGATTTCACCGTCGGCAGAAAGCGTAAACTGGTTGAGCAACAGGTTGCGCTTCTCTTCCTGGTTGAACAGGAAATGCGCCTGGCTGCCGGTGATCATCAGGTTGTAGGAAATGCGGTCGTCGCTTTCATCGTCAAACTGGCCTTTGTGGATCACGGCATTCCACTCGGGTTTGCCATCCCTGTCAAAAGCCAGAATGGTAATATTGTCGGCATGGTGGCGCACGGCCTGGTTACGGCCAAAAGCCTGGTTGCGCCAGTACCAGCTGCTGTACAGCGGTGAATAGGCATAGTAATCAAAAGTGCTCATGGGCATACCATAGAGGTAGTTCCACCGGTTCCAGTTGTTGAACCGCGAAGTGGTATAGTAAGCCTCGGCGCCAATGATAAAACCGCCATCCTTTTTTACAATCAAATTGCGGATGAAATAGTCGTTGAAAGCTGCCCTTGGGGCGGCTTCTCCCCTCGCCTCGTTACGCAGTTCATCGCCAAAGGTGACGGCATTCTGCATTACAGGCTGGCGGCTCACCTTATCCCAGCTCAGGAAATAGAACCCTTCGATATTCCCGCGGCGTTGCTTGTAATAAAAGGAAGTAAGGAAAAAGCGCTTATTGGCGTTGTCCACCTTTATATGGGGCTCATCGAGAAACATGCCCTCGTGCGGTACCGCGATGATCATCACCGAATCGGAGGTGGCGGGTTTCCACACCAGCTGGGTTTTGAGGATATTATCGTTGTTGTTGCGCGAAAAGCGGGTAAATACCAGGTCGCCGTCATTGTCTACATTGAACTTGTCCACGAAATCATCCTGGTCTTTCATATCCAGCGGAAAGGCCGTACGCTTGCGCAACTGCAGGTCCTTGTCAAACAGGATGGTGGTAATCAGGTACCGTTCCTTGTTGCGGCTGTTAATTTTGAACACCATGATATTGCTGCGGTCGTCGCTGCTGATGGCCGAATAAATACGGTTGCCACCCGAAAAACCAATATGGGAAGTATCGAGTTGCACAATCTCACCGCTTTTCTTGCCTTGTCCGTCCACTTTTACCGCGTCGCAATACACTACGTTGCGGCGCTGGTACTGGTATACCATCCAGGCATGATCGGCATAAGGAAAGAAGTCAATGTTGATAAGACGGTCGTAGGGGATATAATCATGGAGCACCCTTTCGGTTTGCTTCATGTCGTTATTGTACACACCAATGTAGTTCTTACCCGAAAAGTTTTTGTAGATCAGGTAATTGCCGCCAATCTTGCCAATTACCTCGAAGTTCATACGCCGGGTTTCGTCCCGGTCGGGTTCGGAATACAGGATTCTTTGACCAAAGGCAACGGGAGTTATAAGTACAGCCAATAAAAAAAGGACAAACCTTCCTGGGGTCATATTTACTCTTTTACAGTTCTAAAATAGCTTTTGCGCCTGTATATAGACGCATTAATTTTCAATAAGATGCACCTTATATACGCTTAAGACGTGCCGCTATGATGCAGAGGCGGCACTGGCACGCTGTTTTGGCATTTATTTTAACATTAGATTTATATCCACAGTTTGGGCCGGCGGCCACTTCCTAAAAAGCATACTAGTGAGAGTACCTACCAACAGAGTTACGGTTGCAGGATTAATTATAGCACTGGGCATTATTTACGGCGATATTGGTACCTCGCCCCTTTACGTGTTCAACGCCATCATCAATGGCCGCACCATTACCGAAGCCCTCATTGTAGGTTGTCTTTCCTGTATCATCTGGACCATCACCCTGCAAACCACCCTTAAATATGTAATGCTGGTGCTTCGGGCCGATAACCGCGGGGAGGGCGGCACTTTTGCGCTCTACGCACTGGTAAGAAGGCACCGAAGGTGGCTGGTACTGCCAGCCATGATTGGTGGGGCATCGCTGCTGGCCGATGGCATCATCACGCCACCCATATCCATTACTTCGGCGGTGGAAGGCTTGCAGGAACTGCCCGGCTTCCGCACTATTGAGCACTACATTGTGTACATCGTTGTGTCCATCTTAGGGCTTTTCTTTTTCCTCCAGCAGTTTGGTACCGCTTCCATTGGTCGCTTCTTTGGGCCGGTAATGATCACCTGGTTTACCATGCTGGCCCTGCTGGGCATCATACACCTGAGCGATGATCCTACTATTTTCCGGGCATTCAGTCCGCACTACGCCATACAGTTCCTGAGTACCTACCCACAGGCCCTTTGGCTGCTGGGTGCCGTTTTTTTGTGTACCACAGGCGCCGAAGCCCTGTACAGCGACCTTGGTCATTGTGGCCGCGATAATATCCGGGCATCCTGGATTTATGTAAAAGCCTGCCTGATTCTCAACTACCTGGGGCAGGGCGCCTCGCTGCTGCACTATCACAACGGCCGGACCATCACGCCGGCAATAAAAGAGCAGATGGGTATCAATGCCTTTTACGACCTGATGCCACAGTGGTTTATCATTCCGGGCGTGGTCATTGCCACCATGGCGGCCATCATTGCCAGCCAGGCCATGATCTCGGGTTCTTTTACCCTTATTTCGGAGGCCATGCGCCTCAACCTATGGCCCAAACTGAAAATCAGGTATCCCTCTGAGGAAAGGGGACAGCTTTTTATTCCTTCGCTCAACCTGCTCATGTTCCTGGGTTGCGTGGGTGTGGTACTGTATTTCCGCACTTCTTCCAGGATGGAGGCCGCCTACGGGCTGGCCATTGTGCTCACCATGCTCATGACCACCATCCTGTTTTCCAATTTCATGGTATTGCGCAGGGTAAAGCCGGTCTATATCTGGACCTTCCTGATCTTCTATTCGGTGGTTGAAATATTCTTCCTGGTGGCCCTGATGGAAAAATTCACCCATGGCGGCTATATCACCCTGCTGATTGCAGGACTGATGTTCCTGGTGATGTTTGCCTGGTTTAAAGCCCGTAAGATCAAGAACCGTTATGTGGAGTTTGTACGGCTGGAAACTTATATCCCCAAAATTCAGGAACTGAGCAACGACCGGTCGGTGCCCAAATATGCCACCCACCTGGTTTACCTGACCTCGGCCGACAACCCAAAGGAGATTGAACACAAGATCATCTATTCCATTTTAAACAAAAAGCCCAAGCGGTCGGATATTTATTGGTTCATCCACGTAGATACACTGGATGACCCTTATACCATGGAGTACAAGGTGGACCACATCATTCCCAACGATATAATCCGCGTGGAGTTCCGCCTTGGCTTCCGTATCGAGCCGCGCATCAACCTGATGTTTCGCAAAGTGGTGGAAGACCTGGTGGCCAACAAGGAAGTAAACATCACCAGCCGCTACGAAAGCCTGGAGCGCAGCAATATTGTGGGTGATTTTTCTTTTATCGTCATGGAAAAATACCTGAGCCAGGACAACGACCTGCCCATCTGGGAACGCATGGTGATGAAGTTTTACTTCTGGCTCAAGGAACGCAGTCTTTCCGAAGAGCGGGGTTTTGGTTTGGATGTCAGCAACGTAACAGTAGAGAAATTCCCGCTGATCGTATCCCCGGTTACCAATATCAGGCTGAAGCGGGTAGCTGTGGATTGATAGATTTTGGTTTTTGGTTTTTGGTCTAAAAGAAAGTGGCTGCATAACGAAT
>NZ_MTFE01000010.1:1644218-1645772 GCF_001953305.1 Cnuella takakiae | reverse complement strand
ACACCATAGCACTATACACATAACCTTTCAATGCTGTTTTCGTATGCCTTCTACTGCCATCATGCCGAACTTGTTTCGGCATCCCCTGCTGCTCTAGTAAACTCCGGGTTAAAAAAGGAGATGCCGAAACAAGTTCGGCATGACAGACCCAGCCAGCACCAGGCATTCTTGCTTACCTTAAAAAGTTTGTTCCAAACTCCAAACTCCAAACTCCAAACTCCAAACAACGAAACACCAAAAACACAAAACACAAAACCGCCCTCCTGTTAACGCCTTCCCAAATACTCCCGGTCCCAGTAACTTTTGTCCTTGTTTTACATCCTACAGACAAACTGCTTACCATGACTAAATTTTACCTCATCGCCTTCCTGCTCTTTTTTGCAGCCTGCAAATCGCCGCAGAAAATTTACGACCAGGGCAACTTCGACGCAGCCATCGAAAGGGCGGTAAAAAAGCTCCAGCGCGATCCTAATGATGCCGCTTCCCGAAGGGTGGTGAAGGATGCCTATGAAGACGCGGTTGCGCAGCAGGAGTCTGAGATCCGAAACCTACTCGCAACCGCCGGTGAGGAGCGTTTCATACAGGTGTACCGCAAATACAATTACCTGCAGGGACTGTACCATACCATCAGCCAAAGTCCTGTAGCGCAAAAGACCGTGCAACCTACTGATTATACCTCCTACCTGGCCACCTACCGAGACAAAGCTGCGGAACTGTATGTGGAGCGGGGCCGCCGCTACGCGGAAGCCGACTCCAAGCGGGGCTATCAGGAAGCCTGGCGCGCTTTTCGGGCTGCACAGGACCTGAAACCCGGCGACCCGGAGATCAGGTCCCTGGTAGCCGATGCCTACCGGGAAGCCATTACCGTGGTAATGGTGCTGCCCATGGATAGTTATGGCAGCAACTATTATTTCAGCAACAGCTCATTTCAGCTGCGCAATTTCCAGGACCGGCTGATCCGCCAGCTTAACTACAGCACCAATGATGATTTTATCAAGTACTACTCCGAGTGGGATGCCATGAGCCGCGATATGCGCCCCGACCAACTGATGGAAATGCGCCTGGGCCGCATGCGTTTTGGCCAGCCTTTCGACCGTACCGAAAGCCGCAAGGTGCAAAAAGAAGTAGTGGTAAAAGAAACCGTGTACAAAAAAGATTCAGTAGTAAAAGAGTATGCTACCGTTTCGGCAACCATTTATACCACCCACCGCACCCTGATCAGCGAAGCAGGCCTGTTGCTCACCAGCCGCGACCCCAATGGTCGTATTTTGTGGAACGATGAATTTGGCGGACAGCACCGCTGGGAAGTAAAACTGGTTACCTGGAAAGGCGATGAAAGAGCACTGAGTGATGCCGAC
The DNA here is from genome assembly GCF_001953305.1 of Cnuella takakiae. GTDB lineage: Bacteria > Bacteroidota > Bacteroidia > Chitinophagales > Chitinophagaceae > Flavisolibacter > Flavisolibacter takakiae. Next base: position 1,644,414 of record NZ_MTFE01000010.1, on the reverse strand, counting down.
AAACAATACATCAACAACAACCAGCCCGGCGATCAGCGTGTGCCACGAGAAGATGAAATTGTGGATGAACTGTTGCGGCAAATTCTGAACGACCTGGCCTTGCGGTTGCGAAGCAATTACCGGAAGCATTTTTAGCAGGATGCAGAGTTGCAGGAATTATTGATTATTGGATTATTGATTATTAGTGTAGCATGTT
>NZ_MTFE01000010.1:1639569-1644169 GCF_001953305.1 Cnuella takakiae | reverse complement strand
CCTCGCTGAGCCGCACCCCCGCCTCATCCACCACCAGTTTGTGCGCCACGCCATGTTTCAGGGCATAGTTCTGCCGGTCGTGGCCAACCGGGAAATCGTAGCAAACGGGAAAGTCGTAGTCTTTTACAAAGTCTTGAATGATTTCGTACACAGAGGCTCCATAGGGCCTGATGGTATCTTTCATTTCCGTAAAACCGCCCACTACCAGGCCCGCCAATCTTTCCAGTTTGCCGCTGCGTTTGAGCTGCAGCATCATCCGGTCGATATTATAGAGGTACTCCCCTACATCTTCCAGGAACAGGATCTTGTTCTTGGTATTCAGTTCCGATGCGGTACCCAGCAGGTGCGCCACCAGGGTCAGGTTGCCGCCCACCAGGTTGCCTTCCGCATCACCAACTCGGTTGAAGGCATGTGCATCGCAACGGTAGTTGGCAGGTTCACCCGACAAAGCCTCTTTCAAAGATTGGACAAAGGGCGTCAGGTGGCCTTCATCGTTAAAGGCGGCCGCCATGGGTGCATGCAGGGATGCTATTTTATAGTTGTTGTATAAATGGGCATGCAGCACGGTTATATCACTAAAGCCAACGATCCATTTGGGGTGTTTGGCAAATTTTTTAAACGACAGATCGTCGATAATGCGGCTTAGGCCATAACCGCCCCGGGCACACAATATGGCTTTCACCTCCTTGTTATCCAGCATGGCCTGCAGGTCGGCGGCACGTGCTTCATCGGTGCCAGAAAAATAATTCGTTGATTCGCTGTGTACCGTTTCACCCAGCAGCACGGTATAGCCCCAGTCGCCGAGGACATCGATACAGGTATGAATCTTTTCAAAGGACATAAAACCGGCTGGCGCAACAATGCCAATGGTGTCGCCTTGTTGTAGGTAGGGAGGTATGGTGATCATGCGGCCTGAATTAGATGGGTAAGGATAAACATCAGGGCCGGAAGATAGTTGAATGTCGTTAAAAACAGGGCCGCCAGCCACAGAAGCGGCCCTGTTCGTTTGCCAATGAAAAGAACCAGGTTCAGTCATTTCCCCTTACCAGCACTACTTGGTTGGCAGGTTGCGCATCGTTCAGTTCAACCAACCGTACTATCCGCCCCGTAACTTCCAACTTATGGGGCACGCCACATTTTAGCGGCCAGTTGGCAGGCTGGTGCCCTACGGCAAAATCAAAGCATACCGGGTAAGCATAACCGCTGGTATGTTCCAGCACCATATCACTTACCGACCGGCCAAAATTGGCAGCTGTTTCGCCTTTCGCCAGGCCAAAGCCACCCACGATCAAACCGGCCAGCTCGGCCAGTTTTCCCGATCGTTTCAGGTTGCACAACATCCGGTCGATATTGTAGAGGGTTTCGTTAACGTCTTCTATAAACAGGATCTTGCCCCGCGTGTCCAGGTCGGTTGGCGTACCTGCCTGGGTTTCCAGCAACTTCAGGTTACCACCAACCAGCAAGCCCTCTCCAATGCCTGTTTTGTTGGCGGCAAGGGGCGCTGTTTGGTACAATGGCGGCCTGCCTTCAAGTACCTGCTTTGTTTGAACAAAGCCAGTATTTGCTTCTGCTAGCATTTGTCCATGGATACTGGCAAAACCCATGCGGTGCAACTGGCAGTGCAACACCGTTACATCGCTGAAACCAATGATCCACTTGGGATGCTTCCTGAAGCCGGTCCAGTCCAGTTGGTCGATGATCCGCACCAGGCCGTAGCCACCGCGGGCACACCAGATGGCATTTACCTGCGGATCGTCGAGCAGGTCCTGCAGGTCGGCAGCCCTTTCTTCATCGGTGCCGCTGAAATAGCCGTTGCGTGTTCCGATGGTGCGGCCAAGCTTTACCTGGTAACCCCAGCTGCGAACCAACTGTATACCGGCACTGATGGCATCGGTGGAAACAGCGCCCGATGTAGCGGTGATACCTATTACTGATCCGGGAAAAAGGAAAGGCGGTTGCACGCAGGCGCCCGGCAGCCTGGCAGCAGTAGTTTGGGATGTTGCAGTTAGTATGGGAACCGTTCCCAGCAACAGGCCCAACGCCTGTACAAATTGCTTGCGGTTCATAAGGGAATAATGAGGCGACAAATTAAAAAATATCACCCTGCATGGCTAACCTAAATGGGTCATTTGGCTGATGCCCGTGATTTACGGTATTTTTGGCGGCCGGATACAGCCTTAACCGGTACAAAAAACAGGTCAGGCTCCTGGTTTCTTACACAACTTTATTGCTGTTTGCACCATTTCCAGGCAACAGTCAGGCAGCGGTTGCACAACCAGGTAAACCTTTCGGAAAAAACAAGCGCATGAATCAACCCAAAAGATATTTGATCACTTCGGCCCTGCCCTATGCCAACGGGCAGAAACATATCGGGCACCTGGCCGGCGCCTATATTCCAGCCGACATTTACGTACGCTACCTGCGTGCCCAAAAACGCGATGTGGTATATGTGTGCGGCTCCGACGAGCATGGCACCGCCATTCCCATCCAGGCCATGAAGGAAGGCACCACGCCCCAGGCCATCATCGATAAGTACCACACCATCATGAAGGAGAACTTCGAAGACCTTTCGATCTCCTTTGATATTTACGACCGTACTTCCAACCCCATCCACCACGAAACCACGCAGGAGTTTTTTACCTACCTCAACGACCGCAATGAGCTGGAGGTAAAGGAAACAGAACAATACTTCGACGAGCAGGCCCAAACCTTTTTGGCCGACCGCTACATAAAAGGTACCTGCCCCAACTGCGGCAGCGACCGTGCCTTTGGCGATCAGTGCGAAAAGTGCGGCACCTCGCTGAGCCCCGACGAACTGATCAATCCCGTGAGCACCCTCAGCGGCAACCCGCCGGTGAAGAAGGCTACCAAACACTGGTACCTGCCCCTGAACCGCCACGAAGACTGGCTGCGCCAGTGGATAACCGTAGACCATGCCGCCGACTGGAAGGCCAACGTGCTGGGCCAGTGCAAAAGCTGGATCGACAACGGCCTGCAACCCCGCGCCGTTACCCGCGACCTCGACTGGGGTGTAAAAGTGCCCCTCCCCGATGCCGAAGGCAAAGTGCTGTATGTGTGGTTTGATGCGCCCATCGGTTATATCTCCGCCACCAAGCAGTGGGCAAAAGACAATGACAAAGACTGGGAGCCCTACTGGAAAGACGCCGACTCCAAGCTGGTGCATTTTGTAGGTAAGGACAATATCGTTTTTCACTGCATCATCTTCCCTACCATGCTCAAGTTGCATGGCTACCAGGTACCCGAGAACGTACCCGCCAACGAGTTCATGAACCTGGAAGGCGACAAGATGAGCACCAGCCGTGGCTGGAAACTCGACATGCAGGACTTTATTGATGATTTTATCAAAAAAGAAAATGGCGGCCCCCAGCTGGCCGATGCCCTGCGGTATTACCTCACCACCATCCTGCCCGAAACCAAAGACAGCGACTTTTCTTGGAAAGGATTCCAGGATGCGGTGAACAGCGAACTGGTAGCCATTTTTGGCAACTATGTGAACCGCACCTTCGTGCTGATGCACAAGCTGTGTGGTGGCAAAGTGCCCAAGTTTCACAACGACATCATTGCTGAAGCCGACAAAGGCCTGATCTCCGAGATCGGTATTTCCGCAGCCAAGGTGGAAGAGTTGCTGGAAACCTATAAGTTCCGCGATGCCCTTTTTGAAGTGATTGACCTGGCCCGCAAAGGCAACCGCTACATGCAGGAGCAGGAGCCCTGGATTAAAGCGAAACAGACAGGTGAAGACGGACAGCCCACAGCCGAAGCACAGGCCAAGATCGACAACTGCCTGCACCTCTGCCTGCAGCTTTGCGCCAACCTGGCGGTACTGATCAACCCCTTCCTGCCCAACACCGCCCGTAAAATGTGTACACAGATGAAGGTGGTAGACCGTATGCTGGAATGGGAAAATGCCGGCTCGCTGAAGCTGCTGAGCGTAGGCTACAGCCTGCGTGCCCCCGAGCTGCTCTTCCGCAAAATTGAAGACAGCGAAGTGGCCTACCAGGTAGAGAAACTGAATAAAGCACTGGAAAAATCAAGGATGGAACAAGAGCAAGCAAACGCACCACAGACGACAGACAACGGACAACAGCCAACTGGCAACGGGCAACCAGCAACCGGCAACCCGCTCCCCGAAGCCAAATCCGAAATCCAGTACGACGATTTCGCCAAGCTGGACCTCCGCATTGGCACCATCAGGGAAGCCGTGAAAGTACCCAAGGCAGACAAGCTGCTCCAGCTCACCGTGGATATGGGCTCCGAAACCCGCACCATCGTGTCGGGTATTGCGCAGCATTTTACCCCCGAGTCGCTGGCAGGCAAACAGGTAATTGTTGTAGCCAACCTGGCGCCCCGCAAAATGCGCGGTATCGAAAGCCAGGGCATGATCCTGTCGGCCGAACAGCCAGACGGATCCCTGATCTTGGTAGGCCCCGACGCACTCACCATTCCGGGTTCGGGTGTGAAGTAAGCTTTGTATAACTATCCTATAAACACACAAGCCCTGCAATGCAGGGCTTGTGTGTTTTATTACATTCAACGTCGTTTCTGGATTGGCTTAGGAGTTGAATTGGTTACCAATTAT
>NZ_MTFE01000010.1:1632722-1639559 GCF_001953305.1 Cnuella takakiae | reverse complement strand
ATAGGTTCGGCTCCTAAAGGAGCCGGTGAATTCCATGAGATTGTTTTGCTACCAATATATGGCTCCTACTGGGCCAGCCTGCCGCACCATAAGTAAATAATTTCAATGGGCGATCCAGAACCCACGTTACATTTAAGTTGTGGGGCCAGACCATGGTCCATCGTCCATGGTCCATCGTCCGCTCCCCACCTTTAACGCCCCAGATAACCTATAATCCCTATTTTACAGTTAGGTTGCAGGGTTTGCTTTTTAAGTAAGGTCTTTGCAGCAATCACCCGCAAACTACTGTCCCATTAGCATGGCTTTCTCCTTCAGTTCCAAAAGGCTACGCATAACAGCTCTCATCATATTGGTGATGTTGGCACTGGCGGGGATACTCCACTTTTGGTTTAGCCGCAATGCTGCCCGCTACCTCGAGTCGGTGGTCAGCGATCAGTCGGGCGGCAAGCTGCAGCTAGAGGCAAAAGGTTTTTCCTACAACCTGTTCACCGGCTTTATTGAAGTGCGTAAAGGTTCGCTGCGCTCCCTCGACAGCAGCTCCAACCCGGCCACTTACAACATCCGGCTCGACAAGCTCACCCTCCACATCCAGTCTTTTTGGCCCCTGCTGCTGGAACACAGGCTCCTGCTCGATTCCGTGGAAGTAAACAGCCCCGAGATCACCATTTATCGCTGGCGCAAAGACCCCGACCTGCTCCGCAGCCGCGACCAGGTATCGCTGCCCTCTGAACTGGGCCGCCTGTACCAGTCGCTGCTCGATGCGCTGGATGGCCTGCAGCTCAAACGCATCATCATCCGCAATGCAGGCATGGTGCTCAACGACCGCATCAACCCCAACCTGCCTCCGGTGCGGCTGCGCCATGTTGATTTCGATTTGCAATATCCCGGTGGACAGCGGCGTACTGACGGGCGGAAAACCTTTGCCCAAAATGCAAGGCTCCACATACCGGCACAAAGCCTCAACCTGCCCGATGGCAAACACCGGCTTTCCTTCAAAAGAGTGGAACTGGAACAGTTTGGCCAAAGGTTGCAGTTGGATAGCTGCACCATCGCCACTGTTGGCGGCAAGACGGGGCAGTCGCAGTTTGTTTTTTATTTTAAAAAGCTCCTGCTGAGTGGTATGGACTTCGATGCCCTGTACCGGCTCAATACCATCAAGGCTGATTCGGTATTTTGCACCAGCCCCATGTTCCGGCTGGTAGTGCAAAAAGATTCGGTGCGGGCGAAGGTCCGCACCAAGGCCATGCCCCAGCAATCGTTTCGCAACCTGCTTTCCGACATGGGTGCCAGCCTCGACCTGGGTTTTATTGGGGTACGAGATGCCGGTTTTCAACTCAACTTCAACGGCAACAAGAAGCGTACGATCAGCAATACGCGGCACGATGATTTTTCCTTGCGGGGCCTCCACATCAATGCAGACAGCATCCAGCCCTTCAGCGTGGCAGCTTTCGATATGATGGTACGGGGCTACGAACTGTACAACGAAGACAGCAGTACCCGTTTCCGCTTTGATAGTATCCAGTTCAAAAACGACCGGATTGTGCTGCGGCAATTTGCCGCCGAAACCCTCCCAGGCCGCAACAACCTCCACAACGAACGGAGGTATACCATTCCCTATTTCGAACTGCAGGACCTCAACTGGTACGCACTCATTTTTGAAGACCGGCTGCAGGCACGCAATGCCTACATGGTGAACCCGGATATCTATTTCAGGGCGCTTAAATTCAAGCGTCCGCGCAACCGGCAGTCCTTGTTTGAAATACTGGAAACGGCTGGCGACCTCCTGAGCCTCGAAGAAGTACATGTGCGCAACGGCAACCTGCACCTAGTGCCCAATAGCCGCACCGATATCCGCCTTAATGGCGCCAGCCTGGTGCTACGTACCCCTTCGCTGCTGCAGGCGCGCAGTACAACGGGTATTAAAAACAGCGTGCGGCAACTCCAATTCACCAGCGGTACCATCGTTCAACCCAATGCCGCCATCCAACTACAGGATGTTCGTTACCAGGAGCAGGAAGGCTTGCTGGCAGGCAGCCTACACATCAACAACAAGAACCTGGATGCCACCCTACAACAGGTAGCCCTCGCCGATGCACTGGTAGACCGTGAAGCCAACAGCATTGCACTGAAAGGCCTGCGCTGGCAAAAAGGATCGCTGCGGATGCAACTGGTACCCGCTGCCCCAAACAATAATAACGATCCAGGCACCATCAGCCTGGAAGGTTTGCAGGGCGCAAACACCAGCCTGCTGCTCACGCGTGGGGACAAACGTATTTCTGTGCTGGTGCACAAGCTTTCCGCCGACCGCATTCAACAAGGCGGTGGCAAACCGGTGCAGGTAGCTGGGCTGGCACTGCAAACAGGCGCGTTAAATATTCATCTGGGTCCCCAACAAATTGCCGCCCAAAGCCTGCACTACCGGCAGGATGGTGCTTTTAAACTGGACCAGGTAAGCCTGAAAAAACAAACGGATGGCGACACCCTGAACCTGCAAACGGCATCGGTAAGTGGTATTGCCCTGTTGGAATCCTTACTCCGCCAGCAATGGCGTATGGAGCAGGTAACCGTGGAGCACCCCCAGTTGGTTTGGCGCAAAAGACTGTCTGCAGGCCAACCACCGGCACCAAAGGACAGAAAAACAACACCGCTGCATATTGGTTCCGTAGTGATCCTGCGACCGTCGGCCGATCTTAGTTTATACAAAAAAGACTCAGCCTCTTACCTCCGGGTACAATCCATTGCCAATGGCCGGATTGAGCTGCGCAATTTTAGTACAGAAAGCACAAACCTTTCGTTGGAAAAATTGTTGCTGCAAACCGGCCCGGTGGTATACCAAACCCATGATGGGAGGAATTTGGGTACTGAAAAAGGAAGCCTCCACCTGGAAGTTTCCCAGCTGAAAAGAGGCCTGGTGGATGGCAAACCCCGCTGGAGCGGAACTGTGGATTCCATACTGTTGCAACAGCCTACCAGTATTGCATTAGGCAAGAAGGGGGCGAAACTCAACATAGCTTCGGCATCGGCGGGCAACCTGCTGATACCACAAACCGAAAACAGCTTACAGGAGCTGTGGCAGTACCCCAAACTATGGCTGCGCACAGGCACGGGCACCTACCGCGACAGCACCTCTGTTATGTACTGGGAAAGGGCCCATTACGATGCCCTGAATAACACTTTGTCGCTCGACTCATTCAACATCCAGCCTGCTGTTACCCGGGAGTATTTTATTGCTACCCATCCCTACCAGGCTGATTATATCACCTTCCAATCAGGACAGGTACAACTAACCGGATTCGATCGCACCCGCTTTGAGCAGGAACAGTTCTTGGGAGCTAAAAAAGTTACCGTACAAAGACCGGTAATTACACTCTACCGCGATAAAAGACCACCTTTCAAAGGCGGGGTAAATAAGCCTTTACCTACCAACAAACTGCAGCAGATCGCCATGCACCTGCAGATTGGCCAGGTACAGTTGCTGGACGGCATCGTGGTGTATACCGAACTCAACCCCCGCACCAACGAGGAAGGCATCATTACCCTCACCAACCTCAACGCCACCATTGAAAATATCCGCAACCGCAACATTACGCAAAACGATTCGCTGTACATAGCCATGGAGGCACTGCTGTTGGATTCGGCAAAAGTGAGTATGCAACTTAGGGAAAGTTATGCCGATACCCTTGCGGGTTTTGTGATGCAGTTAAAGATGCGCCCCACTTCGCTTTCCTTTCTGAACCCCGTGGTGGCGCCCCTGTCTTCGGTAAATATTGTTTCGGGCACCGTCGATTCGCTCTACCTCAATGCCCTTGGCCGCGAACACCTGGCGCTGGGTGAAATGCACCTTTTTTACCGCGACCTAAAAGTAAAACTGGTGCAGTTTGGCGAAAGCAAAACACCCAAGGTACTGCTAGCCGTTGCCAGCTTCCTGGCCAACAACCTCGTAATCCGCACCAACAACAAAGGCCGCAAGAGCCTCATGTATGTTGAGCGCCTCCGCGACCGTTCCGTGTTCAACTACCTGGTCAAAATGACCATGAGCGGTATTGTTTCGGGGGTGGGTGTAAAAAGCAATAAAAGGATCCTGAAGCAGTACAAGAAAGACCTCGAACGCCTGGAGTTGCCCCATTTCCGCAACGAGCAAAGGATAGAGGCATTGGTGAAGGAAAAGGAGTAAGCGGCGTGCCCATTCTCCTGCTACCTGGTGTTGCAAACTTAATTTCCAGGACCCCAATCAGCCTTCCGTCCCACCTTTTGTTTGATCAAATTCACATTGCCACATTCCGCCATTTCTCCTATCTTCATCAAAATAGTTGCATAACTAACTAATTTGTTATGACCAAACGAACCATCCGTAAAATAGCTGTTCTGGGCAGCGGTGTTATGGGGTCGCGTATTGCTTGCCATTTTGCCGGGATCGGGTTGCCCGTATTGCTGCTCGATATTGTTCCTGCCGATGCCAAAGACAGCGACAACAAAGCCCTGCGCAACAAGATTGTCAACGACGCCCTGCAGGCCGCCATCAAAAGCAACCCCTCGCCTGTTTACCACAAAGACGTGGTGAAACGCATCACCACCGGCAACTTCGACGATAACCTGAAAGATATTGCTACTGCCGACTGGGTGATTGAAGTGGTAGTGGAACGGCTGGATATCAAAAAGCAGTTGTTCGAAAAAGTGGATGCCGTACGCAAACCCGGCACCCTCATTACGTCCAACACTTCGGGTATTCCCATCCACCTGCTGAACGAAGGCCGCAGTGATGATTTCAAGAAACATTTTTGCGGTACCCACTTCTTCAACCCGCCGCGTTACTTGCGCCTTTTGGAGATCATTCCCACACCGGAAACGGATCCTGCCATCGTGGATTTTCTGATGGATTATGGTGATCGCTTTTTGGGTAAAACAACCGTACTGGCCAAGGACACACCCGCATTTATAGCCAACCGCATCGGCGTGTATGGCATCATGGCCATCTTTGGCCTGATTGAAAAAATGGGATTGACCATTGACGAAGTGGACAGCCTTACTGGTCCCATTATCGGCCGACCCAAATCTGCCACCTTCCGCACTGCCGATGTAGTGGGAATAGATACCCTGGTGAAGGTTGCCAAAGGCGTATACGAAAGCTGCCCGCAGGATGAAGCCCGCGACAGTTTCCGCATCCCCGGATGGCTCGACAAGATGGTTGCCAGCAACTGGCTGGGTGATAAAACCGGTCAGGGCTTTTTTAGAAAGGTGCGGAACTCCTCCCCCACCGGGGGAGGCCGGGAGGGGGCTGGTGGCGGCGAAAAGGAGATCCTTACCCTGGACCTGAACACCATGGAATATGGCCCGCGCCAAAAGCCGAAGTTCAGTTCGGTAGATGCCGCCAAACCCATCGACGACCTGAAGCAAAGGCTGAAAATGCTGGTGGCTGCCGGTGACAAGGCGGGCGAGTTTTACCGCCAGTTTCACTATGGCCTGTTCTCCTACATTTCCCACCGCATCCCCGAAATTTCGGACGAGCCCTACCGCATCGATGACGCCATGATGGCCGGCTTTGGCTGGGAGATCGGCGCTTTTGAAAGCTGGGATGTGCTGGGTGTGGAACGCACCGTAAAAGCCATGAAGGAAGCCGGCTACAGCGTTGCCCCCTGGGTGGATGAAATGATCGCTGGTGGCCACAAAACTTTTTACCATTTTGAAAATGGCCGCAAGCTATCCTACGATCCTGCGGCAAAAACCTATAAACCCGTACCGGGTGGTGCCGACTTTATTTCCATTGCCAACTTTGCATCGGCACCTGTTTGGAAAAACGGCAGCTGCACCGTGGTGGACCTAGGCGACGAGGTGCTGGGATTGCAGTGGAACACCAAGATGAATTCCATTGGCGGCGATGTGCTCAGCGGCATCGGCAAGGCCATTGAACTGGCGGAGAAAAACTACCGTGGGCTGGTGATTGCCAACGAAGGTCCCAACTTCAGCGCGGGAGCCAACGTGGGGATGATCTTTATGCTGGCCATCGAGCAGGAATACGACGAACTGGATATGGCCATCCGGATGTTCCAGAACACTATGATGCGGGTGCGCTACTCCTCGGTGCCCGTAGTGGTGGCGCCGCATGCCCTGGCACTGGGTGGCGCCTGCGAAATGAGCCTCCATGCAGACAAGGTTTGCGCAGCTGCCGAAACCTATACCGGGTTGGTAGAACTGGGTGTAGGCCTGATTCCCGGTGGTGGTGGCACCAAGGAGTTCGTGCTGCGCTCCTCCGATGAAATGCACGAAGACGAACCAGAAACCATCACGCTCAAGAACCGCTTTCTCACCATTGCCACCGCCAAGGTGGCTACCTCGGCGCACGAGGCCTATGGACTCGGCATCTACCGTAAAGGGTTGGATGAAGTAGTGATGAACCAAAACCGCCGTGTGGCAGAAGCCAAGCGTTCGGTAGTAGAGTTGCAGGAAAGCGGTTATGTAATGCCGGTGCAACGCAGGGATGTAAAAGTGCTGGGCCGTACTGCCTTGGGTACTTTGTACTCGGGTATCCATGGCATGCACACAGCGGGCTATGCCACCGACCACGACGCATTGGTTGCCCGCAAGCTGGCCTATGTAATGTGTGGCGGCGACCTGAGCGAACCCACGCTGGTGAGCGAACAATACCTGCTCGACCTGGAAAGGGAAGCATTCCTGTCGCTGTGCGGCGAACGCAAAACCCTGGAGCGGATACAGAGTGTGCTGAAAGGTGGCAAGCCGGTGCGCAATTGATGCCATCTAGTTCGTTGCATGCAATTGCAACATGCGCTGTATAGAAACAGTTCTGTTATAAATAGTAAAGCCGCGAACCTCGTTCTCGGC
>NZ_MTFE01000010.1:1592960-1632685 GCF_001953305.1 Cnuella takakiae | reverse complement strand
AAAGCAATCCCCAGCAATAAGGGTATCTATACTGGTCAGCTTTAGTGTTTTACAGCGGCAGGGGCTTGCTTCGGCGCGCAAGCTTTCAAATTTGAATGGCTGTTGCTGCGCCTCGCAATGACGGGCGGCTTCCCAATACCTAATTCCCAATCACAATTCACTACTCACCATTCACCATTGCCCATTCACAACCCCACCCCCATCAAAAAGATATTCGTCCCGGTAGGTACCGGTTCAAAGCTAGCCGATTGTTGGATTTGTCCATTGTCATCGTAGCGCACGCTTTTGGCTACCTGCAACTTTTCAGCACTTTCAACCAGGGTGAAGGTCTTTTCGATCTGGATCTTCTGATCAAATTGCGGGAAGGTGCGGATATGCCCATTAAGCGTAGTGTCCCATATCTTGGTGAACGTACCGGTTTTATTGGCAACGGCACCAACGGTCAGCGTTACCGTTGTTTGCACTTTATCAAATAGGGCAGGACTATAATCTTTTGCGGCAAAAACCTGGTAGATCACTTTTTTCTCAACAGGCTTTTCCAACACCACCTCCGGCTCGGGATCTTTGGTGCAGGAAGCAAGCAGCAAAAAAAGCATTGCGCATGAAACAACCGTACGCAGCATAAGCAGTATAAAATTTGCAGCAAAGAAAAAGGGCGCTTTGCAAAACAGGGCCCAAATTCGATAACCGGCAATAACAGATTATGGGCGCAGCAGAACTCGATGCACACAACAGGACGATCACCATTCACTCGCACTTTATTTTTTACGGTAGTGCAGCCACCCCTCAATTGGCCGAACAACTGCGAGATGAAGTGGAAACATTGTGGAACGAACCAAAGGCGCAGGTGGAAATCGGTCGGCTACTGTTTACACCCCAATTCCGCATTACGGCAAGTGTTGCCGACCAGATGCTTGACATCGACATTTACCAAAACACCGACCCGCGGAACAACTATTTCCGCATCGAAAACTTTGCCGCCACCAATATTTCCTTTGTGGACGGGCTGGGTTGCAACAGCGGGTATTTTTTGCTTGAAAATTTATACGCAGGTTCTACAACAGCAGCCCACGAATACGGCCACACTTTAGGCCTCGACCACCCCGAAGAACTGGATATCAGGGGCAAGGGCACACCGGGTATCATGTACCCAAGGGGCACCCTGGTGGATCCGCAGTACCAATACGACCCTTTGGTTCCTGCCGGACAAAAAGGCGGCACCCTCCACCCCATGCACCGCCGCGTGCTGCCTGCTGATATCAGAGCCCTGCGCCTGCACCGCCTGCGCTGGCAGGGCAACAGCGCCGTTGTTGGCGATTTTACCAACGTTTATCACGATAACCACACCAGCTATCACATGGGTTAACACCCAATATCCAATTCGCAGTATTTTATGTGCGGTTCTTTCACCAAACACATACACTATGCGAAAGATTTTACTGTTAACCTTACTCGGCTGCATGGGCACTTTACTGCATGCCCAGCCCAAACTGCCCCCCAATTATTTCTGGCGCAAGCTGCCCAACGGACTTGAAGTGGTGGTTATTGAAAACAACCGCGTGCCGTTGGCCACCATCGAGATGGCCGTCAAAAACGGCGCTTACACCGAAGGCCCTGAATTCAGTGGCTTGTCGCACCTCTTTGAGCACATGTTCTTCAAAGCCAACAAAGACTATCCCAACCAGGAGCAGTTTATTGCCCGCACCGAAGAACTGGGGATGATCTGGAACGGTACTACCGGCGATGAAAGGGTAAACTATTATTTCACGTTTGACAGGGACAGCCTCGAAGCAGGACTCAAGTTTATGAACGCGGCCATGCGTTTTCCCATTTACCGGCCCGAGGACATGCAAAAGGAAAGACCCGTGGTGGATGGCGAATTCCAGCGTGCCGAAAGCGACCCCGGGTTCCAGCTGTGGATCGATGTAAATAAGCGTTTGTGGGGCGACCTGTTTACCCGTAAAAACGCTATTGGCGACCACGATGTTATCAACACGGCCACGCCGCAAAAAATGATGACCATCAAGGACAAATACTACCATCCCAACAACAGCATACTGGTAATTACCGGCGATGTACAGCACGACAAGGCTTTTGCCCTTGCTGAAAACATTTATGGCGACTGGGCCCATAGCGGTTTTGAGCCCAATGAAAAATACCCGCTACCGGAGTTTAAGCCGCTTACCCAAACCCAGTATTTTGTAAAAGAGTCCAACATTGCCCAAACCCCTTATATCATGCTGGGCTGGCATGGCCCCGATACCCGCAACGATTCGGCAGGTACGCTGGCAGCCGACCTGTTTTCGGCAGCACTCAAACTCAACTCCTCCAAATGGCAGCAGGCCCTGGTGGATAAGGGCCTTGCTTCCGCGGTAGATATGGGCTACCAAACCGCCAAGTATGTTGGCCCCATCTTTATTTATGTGCTGCCCAACCCAGGCAAGATGAAGGAGTGCTATGCAGAGATGATGAAGCAAATCGCCCAGTTTTCGGAACCCGGTTACCTGACCGATGAACAGATAGCAACTGCCAAGGAAAACATGATCCGCAACGATATCCGCAGCAAGGAAAAGCCTTCCACCCTGAGTATGGGTATGACTTATTGGTGGTGCAGCGCCTCACTGGATTATTACACCAACTATGTACAGAACCTGCAGCAGGTAAGCCGTCAGGATATCACCAACTATGTGAACAAGTACATAAAAGGCAAACCCTATGTTGCCGGGCTCATCATCAATCCCGAAATGAACAAGCAGATCAAGCCTGCAGAATTCTTCACCACTAAAGACCTCTAACCATGCGCAGCTATATCCATAAAATAATTATCGCCTGCTGTTGCCTGCTACCCATGGCAGCCGGGGCACAGCTGAAAGACCCCTACGAAATGAACATCAGCGGGGTAAAAGTGATTGTACAACCCAGCGGCAACGACATCGTGGAAGTGCTTACCATCATCAAGGGTGGCGTGTACAACTACACCGCCGATAAAGCTGGTATCGAGAACCTCGCCATCACGGCGCTTACCGAATGCGGCACGGTTAAAGACGACAAGAACAGTTTCAAGAACAAGCTGGATAAAGTAAGCGCACAGGTGGGTGGTGGTGCCGGACGTGATTTTTCTTCGTTCCGGATGAACTGCATCCGCGCCGACCTGGAGCAGGTATGGCCCCTGTATGTTGATGCCCTAACCCAGCCCCGCTTTGATGCTAAAGAATTTGCCCGCATGAAGCAGGACGCCATCACCGGTTTGAAGGCTGAGGAATCAAACCCCGATGCAGCCATCGACCAGCTATCGATGAACCTTGCCTTTGCCGGGAAGGCCTATGCCAAAAGGCCACAGGGCACGGTTGCTACTGTTGGCAAGCTTACTGCCGAAGAGACAAAGGCCTTTTATAAGAAATTGCTGAACCGCGGCAGGCTCACCATGGTGGTGGTAGGCGAAGTGCCCCGCGCCGAGCTGGAGCAAAAGATCAGCGCCATGCTGGATCGTATCCCGGCAGGGCAGCCATTTGTAGTAAAAAAAGACAGCTATACCCCGCCTGCCAACACCATCAAACCCGAGCAGAAGGATATCGCAACCAACTATATTAAAGGCATTACTGGAGCACCCCAACCCGGCACCCCCGATTACAATGCCTTTGTGCTGGCCATGCGGATTTTCTATACCCGGCATTTTGTGGAAGTACGCAGCAACCAGGGCTTGTCTTATGCACCCCAGGTTTGGTTCAGCGGAGGGCTGACGCCTTATGCCAATATCTATGTAACCACCACCGAACCGGATAAGTACGTGGCAGTAGCCCGCAACCTGATAGAGAAAATAAAGCGCGAAGGTTTTACTGAAAAAGAATTGAAGGACCGCAAAACGGGGTATATCTCGGAAACCTATTACCGCCAGGAAACCAACAGTGCCATGGCCGGTGCCCTGGCCAGCAACGAGGTGATACACGGCAACTGGAAGCGGGCCATGACGGTAAAGGATGATATGCAGAAAGTGTCGCTTGCCGACATCAACCGGGTGTTTTCCAAGTATATCACCAACATCACCTGGGCCTACCAGGGAGATCCGAAAAAAGTAAACCAGGCTTTATACATCCAGAAGGACGCACCGCCGCTCCCTAAAGATGTAAAGACCTTCTAACGATCAAACTTCTTTGCGCCTCTGCGCCTTTGCGAGCAATATGTCTCGCAAAGGCGCTAAGGCGCAAAGTTTTTTATTGCTGTTTTCCTTCCAAAGCTTTTACTGCGCTCAGCACATCGGGGTACTGGAAATGATATCCACCCGCTTCTGCCTTGCGGCTGCTCACGGTGGCACTCTTCAGTACTTCAATGCTCATTTCACCCAGCATGGTTTTGAGTACAAAAGCAGGAACCGGCGCCGGGATGGCCAGGCCGCCTTTTACTTTGGCCATGGTTTGGATCAGGGTTTTGCTGCTTACAGGTTGAGGCGCAACACCGTTGTAAGGGCCGCTCCAGCTGCCGTCTTCCATGGCTTTGATGTAGAGGCCAACAATATCGTCGATATGAATCCAGCTCACCACCTGCCTGCCATTGCCCAATATGCTGGCCACGCCAAAGCCGAGGGGTTTGCGAAACTCTTTATAAGCACCGCCTTCCTGGCTCAGTACGATACCGGTGCGCAGGTATACCAGCCTTTTGCCCATGGCAGCGACCGGTGCAATGGCGTCTTCCCATGCCTTGCAGGTAGTACCCAGGAATGACCTGTCTACCGGGTCCGTTTCTACAAAGGGACGAGGATTGGGTATTTGTGGGTCGGGGCCATACCAGCCAATGGCGGAGGAGCTGATGACCGCCTGCACCTTGTTGGGTGTTTCCTTCAGGGCTTTCACCAGCAGCCGCCCACTATGTACGCGGCTGTCTACAATTTCCTGTTTGCGGGCTTCCGTCCAGCGGCCATCGGCTACATTGGCGCCGGCCAGGTGCACGATAAAGTCGGCACGGCCAATGGCTTTTTCATCAATGGTTTGCGCCTCCACATTCCACAGCGCATAAGATATGCCTGCCCGGGGCTTTGTTTTATTGGGCACCTTCCGGGTTAGAATGATTACTTCATGTCCTTTGCCTGCCAGTGCCGTACATAAAGCCCTGCCAATAAGTCCTGTACCGCCGGTAATGATTACTGTAGCCATAGTGTGGTGTAGAGACAAACAAAGATGCGGATTGTTGGGGAGGAATGGTGAGTGGTGAATAGTGATTGGGGATTAGGTATTAGGAATTAGGTATTGGGTATTGGGTATCAATAATGAAATTTCCTCCTTAATAAATTTTTGTTAAGCAAGTACCTCCCGGGTAAAGCAGCGAACACCTTGAAATTGATCTAATACCAGGTAGTAAGCCCGACCCAAATCCTTACTGAAAACAGTTCTTCTATCACTGAAGTAAATTTCAACTAAACAATTCCCAATCACCAATACCCAATACCTAGTTCCCAATCACCAATACCCAAAGATCTTGGCATTGATTTTTCATAGTTGCCCTAAATACACCAGCATATGAAACCAACTATAGCTTTAGGCGGCGGCCTGATTGGTGCAGCTGCCATTACGCTTATCCACGAATCGGTAAAAAATATTGTTCCCAAGGCACCCCGTATGGACCTGGTGGGCATGGAAGCCATGTCGCGCATCATGATGCGTTCCGGCACCCTGCCCCCGCCACCCAAAAAGTTGTACACTGCGGCATTGGTTGGCGACCTGGTGAGCAATGCCTTGTATTATAGTGTTGCCGGCATCGGCAGCAGCAAGGATGTATGGACCCGCGGCGCTGCCCTGGGCATTGCAGCCGGACTGGGCGCCTTGCTGGTTCCCCAACGTGTGGGCCTGCTTTCGGCGCCTTCGTACCGCAGCAAAGCTTCGCAAAGCATGACCCTTGGCCTTTATGTAATTGGCGGGCTGGTAGCAGCGGCAGCCATGAACTGGCTGCACAAGAAATCGCTGGAACGTAAAAATGCTTACCAAAACCATCCCTATCACGACCAACTGGGAATGGAAGCAGGCGTTACCTATCCCCAATAAAGGACCTGGTCTTCAGATTAAGGTAGTTTTTGAAACATACTGAGTGCTCCTATTAAGCTAGCAAAGCCAACCAGTCCCCTTCAAATGATTTTCCCTGAAAACAACACCCAGTGCGGCAGGAATTTCCTGCCGTTATTTTTTACTGTCGTGCCAGCCTGTGCCCGGAAAGGTTTTCCACAGTATAGGTCAAGCTGTTTTCCGCAAGCATCAACACCAGACATGTATATCTTATTTTTATAACCTGTTTTAACCCTTCTAATTTGCACTACCAGAGGAAGCTTGAATATGGCGCGTATTTTTTCAATTGATTTTGATTTTCAACACCACCAGTACACGGCCTTGGTTACCGCATACAGCAACCAGGGAAAATATCCCCGTTATACCGTTGTACCAGGTGATGAGCATCTGAAGCAATTGCTCCCGGAAGGCAGGATCATATTTAACAGCATTGCCGACCTATGTCCTATTGCAGAAAAGGAGTCCCGCCTCCACGAACTGATTTTGTCCATAGCCTCGGCACTTCACCAGAAGCTGGAGCTTATTTCCGGCTAGCAAGGATCCTGACCGTTCCTGTAGGCAATTAACTTTTTCAGATTTTCAACACGCCTGAAGCTTGCTCCTTCCGGGGCTTTTGCCCTGGTAATTTTTCGGTTGTAAGCCAAAAAAACAATCATGCATACCCTTGTTCAACCATCTGTTGCTGGTATTTCCATAACACCCGGCGACATACAAGAACTCACCATTTTTCAAGAAGAAGGCCGCTGGTATATCGGTATAGCTAAATACCTGAAAAGTAAAAGCCATCAGGCTTTTACTGAAGTAGCCAGTATTACAGACGGGCTGATGCAATGGATTGCCCGCCGCCGGAAACGCTTTACCGTTTTCCTGCACACCCAACCTTTTGAGGGAGCCCGGATGCTCGAGTTGGTGGAAATGTGTACCGGTCCCGAAGGAGGCGCCTTTTACCGGGTATCGGCACAACGCAGCCCCAGCGAACACCGCATTTGGGTATGCGACACCAGCCTGCTGGTGTTTGGCGACCTGCCGCAACGGATCTTTTTTAAGCTGGGCAACAAGGAGTAGGAAATCTTTTGGATAAGGAACCCGGGATTTCGGCAGTTGGAAAAGGAAGCAGGCTTACCCAGCTGCACAACACCCGAAATCCCCCAACGCAAACCTGCAATTAAACGGGGAAATAACAACAAAAGCTGGTACCCTTTCCGGGTTGGCTTTTCACTTCTATAAAGCCGCGGTGGTTTTCCATCACCTTACGGCAAATGGCCAGGCCCATGCCGGTGCCGCCAAAAGCCTCCTTGTTGTGGAGCCGCTGGAAGATGCGGAACACCAGGTCGCTGTACTTGGGGTCGAAACCAATGCCGTTATCCGAAATAGAAACTTTCACAAAGTCGCCCGAACCGCCTTTTTCCTTAGGCACATTACTACCTACAAATTGCGCACTTATATGCACAGCAGGCTGGTTTCCGGGCTCCTGGAACTTCATGGCATTGCTCAGCAAATTTTTAAACAGGTAAAATACCTGGATTTTTATGGCCCGGATCACCGGCAGGTCACCGGCCAGGATTTTTGCCCCGCTTGCCTGGATCTCTGCTTCCAGTTCGCCTTTGACATTGTCCAACACCTCTGACAGGCACACCTCTTCAAAGTGGGCATCCTCGGCATGAATCCGCGAAAGCGATAACAGGTCGCCGATCAGGTAATCAAGCCTTTGTACCGAAGCGGACATCCGGTTCAGCAAATCCAGCCCTGTTTCCGAAAGCCTGTCGCCATCCCTTAACCGCAACATATCGGTAAAGGTGTGAATCTTGCGTATGGGTTCCTTCAAATCGTGGCTGGTAATAAAGGCATAAGAAGTGATCTCTTCATTTTTAGTTTCCAGCTCGCGGTTCTTCTGTTGCAGAGAAGCATTCAGCTGGCTGAGGGTTTCCTGTGCCGCATAGGTACTGCTTACATCCTGGAAAATGGTGAGCAGGTGGGTAGGCTGGCCTTCCTGGCTGTACCGGAACACCTTGGTGCGGTTGCGCAACCATAAGGTCTGGTTGCCCGACAAGCAGCGGAAATCAATCATTGCTACCGCATTTTTTTCCAAACTTATCAGCTGCCTTTTATACTGTCCCAGCCGCTCCCGGTCGTCGGGGTGAACATATTGTTCCAGTTCTTCCCATGCCCTCTGTTCCAGCGCATCGGGGTTAAGCCCGTTGGCGGCAAATAGATCCCGGTTTAAAAATTGCACTTTTTGCGCAGGCAGGTCCACCACCCCAATCATATCGGGCACCGCATCGGTGATGCTTTTCAGAAACTCCGCCTGCTGTTTCAGGTTTTGTGCGGCCAACTGCTTTTCGGTAATGTCCTGCACCAGGCCTATAAACCGGACGGCATTGCCCTGGCTGTCCGTTTCTACCTGTCCATGCGCTTCCAGGGTGCGCAGCTCACCATCTTTCCGGTAAATGCGGCGGGTATAATAATACGGCTGCCGGTCGCTGGCGGCCTTTTCAAGTATGGCCTTAATCGGGGCAATATCGTCGGGGTGCGAGCGGAAATCAATAAAATCAAGGGAAGGCTCGAAGGAATAAGGCACTTCGCCGAAAAGCCGGTACATGCCTTCAGAAAACTGGAAGGTCATGGTTGCCAGCTCTACTTCATAACTGCCGGATTGGGCTACCCTTTCGGCCGATCGCAACAGGTTTTCACTGGCTTCTATTTTTTGGCGTACTTCTACCTGCGGGGTAATATCCTGCAGGGTACCGTGCACCCGCACCACCTGCCCGCTTTCATCGGCCATGCTTTCAAAACGGTGCGCCACATAGATGACCTTACCATCTCCAGGCCGGGTAATGCGGTGGTCGATGTGGTAAAAACCGGGCTGTTCAAAAGACTGCATTTTAAGGGCCAGTACAGCTTGCTGGTCTTCGGGATGGAGCCAGTTGTCGGTTTCGGAGGCCAGTATCGTTCTTGACTGGGGCTCCATGCCCATGATGCAGTAGAGCTCGTCCGACCAGCTCACTTCATCCATGCCCCGGTTCCATTCAAAGCTACCGATATGACCAATAGCCTGGGCTTCACTCAACCGGCGGTGCTCTTCCTGCAGCATTTCCAGTGCGTACTGGCGCTCCAGCTGCAGCCGGCCTTCCCGGGTTAGGTCGTGCACCATCCACAACACTGCATTCACCGTTCCATCCTCATCCCGTACGGGTATGAGGTAGGTTTCAAAATAATGCTGCTGCCCCGGTGTAAAACTGGCAGGTATATGTACCGTTTCGCCTTTCAGCGCCCGCCTGAACTCCTGGTAGCTGGGGTCGTTGCGGAAAGCAGGGAAAACCTCCAGGATATTTTTACCCAGCACCCGTTCCTTGGTCAGGGCTTAATAAGCTTCCGCCCTGGGATTCCAGTACAGGTAGTTCATGTGCTTGTCCAGCACCACAATACGGTCAACACTTGCATCTACCAGGCTTTCTATAAAGCTGAGGCGTTCGCTCAATTGCTGCTGCAGGTCCAGCTCCCGTGCAATATCCTGCACCAGGTGCAGCACGCCGTGCACGGTACCGGACTCATCGAGGTGCGGGCTCAGCTGGAAGCTTTGCGGTCCAGGCAGGTACTGGAACCGGCCCTTTTGCACCTGTACCTCCCGGCCTTCGAGGGCGGCATTCAGCTGCGCCAGGAAGGTTTCGCTGCGCAATGCCGGCAGGCAGTCGAACAGGTTGGCGCCAATGGCCTTTTCTTTTTCAATACCGGTTTTGGCAACGGCGGCAGCATTCCAGCCGAGGATGGTATTTTCTGTGTTGGTATAAATGAGTATATCCTTGGAAACGTCTTCCAGCAAACGGTTGTACCGCTCCTGCATGCCCGATTGCCGCTCCTGGTCCTGCCGGTGGGTGAGGTCCTGCAGGATGCCTACCATGGCCACCCTGCCCTGCTCGGTAACAGAACTAAAGGAAAGCACCACCAGCCGCACCCCGGTGCGGGTGATGACGCGGAAAGAAAACGGTGCTACCAGCTGTTCGTTTAACAGCAGGTTGAAATTGTCGTTGAACACCTTCAGGTCGGCAGGGTGTACACTTTTACGCCATATAACCAGCAGGGGTTCTACCGACTTGGGCCGGTAGCCCAGCAGGCGGTATAAGCCATCGCTCCAGCGCATGCTGCCATCGGGGAAAAGCACCAGGGAAGCCAGCTCGCCCACCTCTTCCATTTGCAGCAGGGTATTGTTTTGAAGTATAACGGTATCGTTCAGTTCCTGGAGGGTTTGTTCCTGGGCCTTCCGGGCGGTAATATCGTTGGCAACGGCTACCATTACCAGTTCATTGTTTGCAAAAACGGATAGCTTGCCGCTTAGCTGCAGGTACCGAACCTTGCCGTCTGGGCGGATGATCCGGTACTCGGTTTCGGGTAGCTCATGGGTTTTGTTCAGGTTTTTCATCCTTTCAGCTACCAGTGCCTTGTCGTCGGGGTGCACCAGGTTCAGAAAGAAGGACTGTGTTGCCACGGTGCCTGTTTTAAGGCCATGGATGCGGAGGTAGGCGGCCGAAAAATTGGTTTTGCGGGTTACCAGGTTCATGATCCAGTACCCAAACTGGCTTTGTTTTTCTGCCTGCTGCAATACCTGCTGCTGTATCCTGAGTTGCAAATCGGATGCCTCCAGCTGGGCCTGCAGCTGCTGCGCTTCCTGGAGGCTGCGCAGCAAACCGCCCAGTACGGGCTGGCCCTGGTTGTTGAAGCCCCAATAGGTTATTTGCCGCACCCATACCCACTCGCCACCGGGACGGATGATGCGGTAGTCGAGGTGCAGGGGCAGCTCGCCGGAAAAGGCCTGTTCGAAAGCTTCCTGCACAACAACCTTATCCTCGGGGTGAATAAAAATATTAAAGGTGTGGGGGTGTGCATTCAGGCTTTGCGGCGGCACCCCATGCAAGCGGTACATATTGTCCGAGTACCAGGTTTCGCCGCTTACCTTATTGATGTACCAGGAACCGGCGTCAGCATGTCGTTCACTTGTATCGGCGAGGGAATTGCGCAACCGCAGGAAAGTGGTTTCTTTCTGTTGCGCCTGGTTGCGCAGGCGGGCTTCCCAGTTTTCTGCAGTTTCATACTGTTCGGCCATCCAGGGTTCGATTTCGGACAGCTGTACCTGGCTGCCCACTAGCTCCTTTATCTCGCCAAAAGTGGTGATCATCCGGAAGCTGAGCCTGCCGATGGTCATTTCGGGGAGCAGCGAAAGAGCGGCCTTCAGTTTCTCCAGGTCCTCGGGATGTATGATGCCCTTGGTACCTTCAAAATTTTGGGAAAAAGCCATCACATCGGAGCAATAAACCGCAGCACTATGGAGGTCCCAGCTCCAGGCACCCTGTAATAAGGCCAGCTTAGCGTTGATGGACAGCAGCACCTGCCTGGGTGCATGCTCAGGGTTAATGGCTGTTGCTTCTTTCAATTGCTCTTTCAAGACGGTCCTCCATGGTTGGTTTCAATACAGGCGATA
This sequence comes from Cnuella takakiae, assembly GCF_001953305.1. Taxonomy (GTDB): domain Bacteria; phylum Bacteroidota; class Bacteroidia; order Chitinophagales; family Chitinophagaceae; genus Flavisolibacter; species Flavisolibacter takakiae. The sequence continues at coordinate 1,621,162 of NZ_MTFE01000010.1, read as the reverse complement.
CATAGGGTCAGTATGGGTTAAAGGGCTGAAAGGCAAAGCGCAACGAATAAGTAATTAAATACAAGCCCAAATTACCGGTATCGATCAAACAGGAAGAATTGAACTTTTCCACAGCCCTTTTAACCTGATCCGGCAAACCCATTAAAAAAGCGGTGGATAAATAAATAGGATATCCATCGCAGGTAATAGTATTGGTACTAACGGGTACGGCAGCCAATCTACAACAAGCTTTTGCCAAACTCCTAACCAATACAATGCCGGGAAATAGCAGCTTGGCATAACAGTTAACCCCAACTGCTTCTTTTTTTTGTTGCCGGGGTCATGCAGGCACATGCCTACCTTTGAAGTTCCAGACTTTTTTGGACGATTCTTTGCCTATACTATTGAATCAGAATGACAAACAACAATATTCAACAAGATAAACCGCTGCTGGTTGCCGGCATTGGCGGCTCGGCCGGTGCTTTTGAAGCCGTGCGGGAACTGGTGAGCCATCTTACCTCCCAAAACGGTATCGCTTATGTGTACCTGCAGCACCAGCCAGCCGATTTTGACAGCCAGATGGTGCCCCTGCTGGCAAAAAAAACCAAAGTGCCGGTGCTGGTTGCCGAAGAAGGAATGGAGGTACAGCCAGATGTCTTTTACATAGTGCCGCCGGGAAAAGAACTGACCCTGAAAGAAGGACTTTTCCGGCTTGCCAAGCGGGCATCGGAAGGGTACGACCATATGCCCATCAACAGGCTGTTCAGCTCCGTGGCCGACGCCTACAAGGAGCTGGCCATCGGCGTGGTGCTTTCGGGTGCCGACGGCGATGGCGCCCAGGGTCTGAAAGCCATTAAAGCTGCTGGCGGCCTTTCGTTTGCCCAGGATGCGTCGGCGCAATTCCAAAGCATGCCCCAAACGGCTATTGCCATCGATGCGGTGGACCTGGTATTGTCGCCAAAAGAAATTGCCGAAGAACTCAACAGCCTCGGCAGGCAAAAGGACTTTTATTTCAGTGCCCTGCAGGACCCCAGCGGCGAGCTGCTGAGCAACAAGGATAAGGACCTGATCATTATCCTGCAAATGGTGCAGAAAGCTACCAGCGTGGACTTTGGGCAGTACAAGATGAGTACCATCAAGCGGCGCATCATCCGCAGGATACTGCTGCACAAACTGAATACCCTGCAGGATTACGTGCAGTACATGCGCGCACACCCGGCCGAAACGCAGCAGCTGTTCAACGACCTGCTAATCAATGTCACGCATTTTTTCCGCGATAAGGAAACAACAGAATACCTCAAAAACAAACTGTTCCCCGAAATCATTGCCGCCAAGCAACACAATGAGCCCATCCGCATTTGGGTGCCTGCCTGCTCCAGCGGACAGGAAGTGTATTCCATTGCCATCATACTGATAGAGGTGCTGGGCGAACACCATGGCACCCATCCCATCCAGATATTTGCCTCCGACCTCAGCGAAACGGCCATCCATAAGGCACGCTTGGGCATGTACAGCACCGACGAAATCACGGGCATCAGCCCCAAAAGGCTGCAACGCTTTTTTACCAAGGTGGATGGCCAGTTCCGGATTAACAAATCCATCCGCGACCTCTGCGTATTTGCCACCCAGAATATCACCCTCGACCCGCCCTTCTCGCGCCTCGACCTGGTGAGCTGCTGCAATTTTTTGATTTATATCGACAACAACCTGCAGCAAAAAATCATGTCCACTTTCCACTATGCCCTCAACAACAACGGGTACCTGGTATTGGGCAAGTCGGAAACGGTGGGTAGCTCGGCCTACCTGTTCTCGCAGGTAGATAAGAAGGTAAAAGTGTTTGCCAAGAAAAAAGATACACCGGCAAAGGCCCTGTTCCCAATGAGCTACCTCCTGCCCGTTGGCCACCGGGTGCAAGCCATTACAAAGCAAAAAACGGTAGCCGCCAGCCGCAACGACGACCAGGACCTGGAAAAAGCGGTGGACACCCTGCTGCTGAAAAAGTTTACCCCGGCTTCGGTTGTTATCAACCACGATATGGACATCGTGCAGTTCAGGGGCTCTACAGGTATCTTCCTGGAGCCTACACCCGGCAAAGCCAGCCTCAACCTGCTGAAGATGGCCCGGCCGGGGCTGGCATTTGAGCTGCGCAATACGGTGCACAAGGCCATCAAGAGCGGGGAAGCCGTTAAAAAAAGCGACCTGGAACTTACCTACAACGACAAGGTAATGCGCATCAACGTGGAGGTGGTACCCATTAAGTCGGAGCTGGAGGAATCCTACTTCCTGGTGGCTTTTTCAGAGTCCGGCCTGCCGCCCGAAGTAGAACTGTCGGCGCTCAAAGACCACCGGGTAAAGCAACTGGAAACCGAGTTGTCGGCACTGCGCGAAGACATGCGCAGCATCGTGGAAGAGCAGGAAGCTTCGGTGGAAGAGCTCCAGTCGGCAAACGAGGAAATTGTTTCGGCAAACGAAGAGCTGCAAAGCATCAACGAAGAGCTGGAAACATCGAAGGAGGAAGTTGAGTCGAGCAACGAGGAGCTGATCACCATCAACCAGGAGCTGCAGTTGCGCAACGAGCAGCTGACCGAATCGCAGGATTATGCACAGGCGGTTTTTTCCACCATCCGTGAAGCCCTGCTCATCCTCGACCGCAACTTGCGGGTAAAGCTGGCCAACTTCCAGTTTTATAGAATGTTCCAGCTGCGCGAAGAACATACCGAAGGGCGCATGCTGTACGAGCTCAACAGCCGGCAGTGGGATATACCCGAATTGCGCCAACTGCTGGAAGAAAAACTGCCGGGTAATGCCTATATACACGGGTTGGAGATCACCCACAATTTTGCCGGCATCGGCGAAAAAACCCTGGTCATCAATGCCCGCCGCATTGTGCAGCGTATTCATAGCGACCAGCTGACCCTGCTGGCACTGGAAGATATTACGGAGCACCGCAGGGCACAGCAAATCATTGCCGACCGGGAGTTGTGGTTCCGCAACCTGGCTGATAATGCACCCGTGATGATCTGGGTGACGGATAAGGATAAAAAGGCCACCTTCTTCAACAAGGCATGGCTCGAGTTTAGAAGCGATACCATGGAAGAGGCCCTGGTAAAAGGATGGATGGACGATGTACACCCCGAAGACCGGCCCCGGCTTAAAAAGCTTTTTGATGATTGTTTCCAGGAAAAGCTGCCTTTCGAACTGAAGTACCGGGTGCTGTACCACGATACCGAATACAAATTGCTGCATAACAAGGCCAAACCCAACTTCAGCCCCGAAGGCCAGTTCCTGGGTTATATTGGCAGTTGCGTGGTGATACAGGAGATCAATGCAGCATAACATATATGCCCCTGGTGCAGGGCTGCTGCTCAACGACAAAAACCCCTGCTAAAAAGCAGGGGACGATTGCTTATACATGAGAAAAAGGAACAGTATCAGGCGCGGTGTTCCAGGTGCTGGTTCAACACCTGGGCAGTGCATTGAAAAAGATTGTGCGCCAGCTCGCTGGGCAGGTGGCAGGGTTGCTTTAACCCGTCCTTAAGACTAATAACCAGCTGGTCGCCGGAAAGAATATGCCTCAGGTCTTTTTCGATATAGCGAACCGTGCAATATAAGTCAGGGCCATGCTCTTTTACGCTTACCAGGGCTGTGTAATGCTTGTTTTCAAATGGGATATCTATGCTGAATAATCTTGCCATCACGTTCCATTTAAAAGCAATTTAACCAGCACAACCAATTAGACATAATTATAATATACACAACACCAACGCTACCCCGTTTTCCCGAAGGCTTCAAACCGTTGTGGGTAAGTAGGCAGCGTTCCTAAACACGAAGGAATTATCCTTGTACTGTTTTTCATAGGATATTGGATTCAAATGGGGCCGGATGTCTATCCGGCCCCTCCTGTTTCACCCGGATCCATCTCCGGGTCATCGTACAGGTTTTCGGGGGCGGCCGTGGCGGCAAACAGGAGCTCGCGCACCCTGCTGATATGCACTTCCAGCTCCCCGGCCCTTTCCCTCTTGAAGTTGGCACTCCTTGCCCACCCTTTCCGCTCTTCTTCTGCAGCCATTTTCAGCAGCAGGCTGCGGCGTTCTTCCAGTATCCGCAAGATCACCCAGAAGGTAGATTCCAGTTCCTCGCGCTTTCCTTCCAGCATGGAGAATTCCGAAAACATATGTCCTGTATGGCAGCGGTAGCGGGTTACCTCACCTTCCTGGATCTCCCAGGTGGCGCCCCCACATTCGGGGCAGGAGTAAGGTGCAGGCTTTCCGCCCAGGTCGAACGCCAGTTCAATGCCAAGGGCTACTCTTTCAGCAATCTGCGCCTCTTTGGCCAGCCTTACCGGCACCTTGGCGGGTTCGTTTACCCCGTTGCGGGCTTTTTCCTGTATGATAAAAGCAATGCGCTGGAGGGTTGTACAATAATCTACCGGCACATTGCGCAGTACCGAAAGGGGCATGTCGGGGTATTCGGCTTCGGCGGGGTCCTGCACAATACAGGTGCCGCCGCATTCTTTGATAAACTGCATGCCTGCTGTACCGTCTTCCAGCATACCGGTAAGGATGATGCCGATGGTGCGGCTGTTGTAGGCTACCGCAGCGGAGCGAAACAGCACATCGATGGCGGGCCGCCACCGGTTTTCTACCGGCCCCTGTCCCAGCATGATTTTCCCCTGCCTGATGAGCAGGTGCCTGTCGGGCACTGCCAGGTAAAAATGCCGGGACCGGATGGGCTCGCCGTTTTCGGCCAGCTTACAGGTAAAAACCGAATTGTGCTGCAACCGCTGTATCACCACATCACCATGGGAGGTGCTGGGTGTGTGCATGACCACCAAGATAGCGGCATCCATTTCTTCGGTTACCTGGGCCATCAACTCCAATATCGATTGAAGGCCGCCTGCCGAAGCACCAATTACAATGACGTATTTGGGCCCTTCACTTTGTTGAACTTCCATGCCCCATTGGAAGCAATAGGTATGCCCCTTCGCAGGAACAACCTTGCTGGTGCAGGTTTAAGAGCAAGGCACGATCACCTTGGAGTACCCCACCGCATCAAAACTGGAATTTACCGATGCAATAAGCCCTTGCGCCTATTCTAACAAATGACAGTAAGGGTTCTGGTTGATTTTTGTGCAAACATTGAAACCACCCGGGGCAATGCGGCCAGCGTTTACTACCGGCAGCACCCGGAGCTGATGGCCATCGCCGATACCAGAGTTTCAATTAACAAGCATGCAAACCATGGATAATCTTACGAGCAAACACACCATTTTTTGGGCCGACGACGACCAGGATGACCTGCTTTTATTCCGGGAAGTAGTGGAAGCCCATGCGCCCCACCACGAAGTGGTAGAATTCACCCAAGGCAAAGAACTCATCGATGCACTCCAGCAGGCGGGCGATCATGACCAGCCCTGCCTCATTGTATTGGACATGAATATGCCTGTTTTTGGTGGCAAGGACACATTGTCCTTCCTAAAAGCCAACGCGCAGTTCCGCAATATACCGGTGGTGATGTTTACCACTTCCAGCAGTGCTTTGGACAAAAAATTCTGCGATAGCCTGGAAACTGAAATGATTACAAAACCAATAGCTTACGACCAGATGAAAAATACTATTGGCAGGATTATAGATTTATGTGGACCACAGGTGCAGGCAAAACAAGCTGCCTGACCCGGAATTTTATTTTTGATAAAATTTAGTTTAAAAACAATGTACATTCCGGTGCGGGCAGCGGGGCTGCCAGGGCTGGAAAGCAATTTGCATATACCAGTTTATGAACACTATGATCAGTGACCCTATAAATATCCAATATCCATCCATGAAAACCGTTACCCTGCGCTTCCCTTCGCTTGAAAACCTGGGCCGCTTTATCCAGCAGCAGGAAGGGGGCTATTATACCAATACCCGTATGCTTACGGTAAAAGGCTGCTTTGCGCCCAATAGCATTGATGCCGCCTGCAACCAGCTGGGTGCCGAAGTAATTGAGCACAAAAACTAAACAGCTAAAAGGTTGCTTTTACCGGCTTTGTGTATTGCCCTTCCCCATTGAAGGGCATTTTTATGCCCGTCCTGCACCGGTACAGCCATTTCTGCATGGGTAAGAGCCAGCAAAAGCATGCTTATTTGAGATAAGCAGGAAAAAGAAACCCCCACTGAAAACAGTGGGGGGAACAACTAAAAACAGAAGCCCTTAGGGCTTTTCAGAACAGAGGTCAGGTGATTACGGGTTCCAGATTTGGGATTTCGGAATTGGTGGCCCGCAGTTCATTTACCACCTACCAACTTTTCCGAAATCCGAAATCTTACCTCCCAAATCTCCTAGTCTGGTTTCTTTCCATCCAGAAAACTATTGATGGTGCTGATGTGGGTATTGCCCGTTCCATCAGCCTTTACGGAATAATTGCTGTAAAAGTTCTCAACGGTGGACGTGTTGGACGACAGGTCCATATTACGGCGGATATAAGCCGGTACGTTTTCGAACTCGTTGTTGGGATCGGCTGCGTTAACGTTGAACGACAGGTTGCGCAGCTTTTGCAGGCGCTCGGCGGCACGGCGGCGTTGCTCTTCGGCATCGTCCATTACGGCATTGCCTTGAACGGGGGGCTGGGCAGGCGGTGCCTGGGGTGCTGTGGCCGGGCCATCGGTACGGATCACCAGCTGCATGTGGAAGTCCTCGTCGCTTTGGTTAAACGCCTGGGGCTGCTCATCGGCCGGGCGGAAGGAAGCGTTCATATCGCGCTTCTGCTGGTCGGCGTAGATGTTTGAAGGCCTGGCAAGGTAGCCACCCGATGTAGGGCTGTTGGGATTAATGGGCTGGCTGCTGGGCGGCGGTGGCGGTGTTTGCGGGTTTTGCTGCTGCGCCACGATGGTGCGGTGCAGGGCGGCAAACTTTTCGTCCAGGGCACGCTTGCGGGCTTCCCATTCGGCCTGCTCCGGATCGGTAGCGGGCTGCTGGGGCTGCTGGAATTGCGGCTGTACCGGCTGTTGATATTGTGGCTGTGCGGGCTGTTGGAACTGTGGCTGTACCGGCTGCTGTACTGGCTGTTGCACAGGCTGCTGTTGTACAGGCTGCACAGGCTCCTCCTTGATCTTTAGCTGCATGTACATGGACTGCTCGGGCTCAACTGCCGACGTGTCTTCAAACAACAGGCGCGGCGCAGGTGCAGATGGCTGCTGGGGCTGCGGCTTGGGCGCTTGTGCCATGGGCATTTCTACCAGGGTAGGCGCATAAGGATCAATGGGTGCTGCAGGCTCGGGAGCAGGCTTCTTGGCTTCCACGTCTTCACCCCCCAGCGTCATTACGATCTTTTCGGGTTTGGCAGGATCAGCTGCTGCTGCAGGCTGTGCGGCGGCATTGGCCGGTACAAAGGGATCGTGAAACTCAAAACCTGTAGCAATAAGGGTGATACCCAGCTTATCGCCCAAAGTATTGTCGTAACCCAGTCCCAGGATCACATCACTGTTTTCACCAGCCTGGCTGAGCAGGTAGTTCTGTATGATGTCCACTTCGTCCATGGTAAATTCATCATCACCCTCGGCAGAGTTGATGTTGATGAGGATCCACTTGGCACCGCGGATATCGTTATCGTTGAGCAGGGGCGAGTTGAGGGCTTCCTCGATGGCACGCTGTGCACGGTTTTCACCGCTGCAGGCAGCATTACCCAGGATGGCCACACCACCATTGCGCATAACGGTGCACACATCTGCGAAATCGACGTTGATCTGTCCGGTACTGTTGATCACATCGGTGATACATTTGGCAGCGGTAGCCAGCACATTGTCGGCCTTAGCAAATGCCTCGCGCATTTTGAGGTTGCCGTACTGGTGGCGCAGCTTGTCGTTGGAGATCACCAGCAGGGTGTCTACATACTGCTTCAGGTTGTTGATGCCCTCATCGGCCTGCAGCTGGCGCTTGCGGCCTTCGTAGGCAAAAGGCGTGGTAACGATACCCACGGTAAGGATACCGAGGTCTTTACACACTTTGGCTACGATGGGCGCACCACCTGTACCGGTGCCACCACCCATACCGGCGGTAACAAAGGCCATCTTGGTGTTTACTTCCAGCATGGCACGGAGCTCTTCCAGGCTCTCTTCGGTAGCCTGGCGGCCGATTTCGGGATTGGCGCCGGCGCCAAGGCCCTGGGTGAGGTGTGGCCCCAGCTGTACCTTGTTGGGTACATTGCTCTGGGCAATAGCCTGCGCATCGGTATTGGCGATGATAAAGTTCACGCCCTCGATGTTCTGGCTATACATGTGGTTAACGGCATTGCTTCCGCCCCCACCAATACCGATCACTTTGATGATCGATGATTTTTCTTTTGGCAGATCAAAATGGATCATGATTGGGATAAGTTGTCAGCACCAGGGTGCTGTTGTTTGCAAAAATTCGTTTCCGATGGCGGCTTTTCAGTTCACAGTTGGCAGTTAAAAGTTCAAAACCAGTTTGCGAAGGTGGTTGACGCGAACTTAGTTGTTCGTTAAAAGGTAGAAGCTTCTGTTTGAAAACTTTGAACTTTTAACTTGGAAGTTATCACTACACTGCTAAGGCCTCTCTCTGCCGGTATTGGTTCAACGTACAGCGGTTCGGTGCTTACCCTGAACTTTTAACTACCGGCTGCTGACTTACAAAGCCCGGTCTTCCTCTTCTTTAAAAATTTCGATGAGGTTGGTTTTGAACTTGCTCCACAAACTGGATACAACCCGTTCGCGCCTGGTTTCCCGTACTTCTTCTTCCTCTTCTTCTACATCAGGGCCTACTTCCATGGGTTGGCGGAGTTCCACCGGAACTTCAACCCGCTTGTAATCTTTTGCAAACTGCTTGCGGTTGTGCTCGTAGTCGTCGTAGCCTTTCAGGATCAGGCCCAGACAGGTAGCATAAGTGGGCTTGGCCAGCTCTTCGATGTGACCGGCTGCCAGGTGCTCGGTGGGGAGACCAATGCGGCAGTTCAAACCGGTTACATATTCGGTAAGCTGTACCAGGTGCTTCAGCTGCGAGCCACCACCCGTAAGGATGATACCGCCGTTGAGCATCTTGTTGTCCAGCCCGATCTGCTTCAGGTGGTAGGTAACGAAATCGAGGATCTCGCTCATACGTGCCTGGATAATATTGGCCAGGTTCTTCACGCTGATCTCTTTGGCAGGCATGCCGCGGAGGCCAGGGATGGTGATATAGGCGTTGGCTTTGGCCTCGTTGGCGAGGGCCGAACCAAACTGCACTTTCATCTGCTCGGCCTGGGCTTTCAGTACGCCCAGCCCGGTTTTAATGTCGTTGGTAATATTTTCGCCGGCAAAAGGAATAACGGCGGTGTGCTTGAGGATGCCCTCGTAGAACACGGCCAGATCGGTGGTACCGCCACCAATGTCCACGATGGCCACGCCTGCTTCCAGGTCTTCGTTGGCCATAACGGCAGCCGAAGATGCCAGGGGCTGCAGCACCAGGTCCTTGGTAATGAGTTTGGAACGCTCCACCGCACGGTTGATGTTGCGGATGGCGTTTTTGTCGCCGGTGATGATGTGAAAATTGGCGCCCACCTTAACCCCGCTGTAACCAATGGGGTTGGGGATGTTCTGGAAATTATCCACCGTAAATTCCTGCGGGATCACATCGATGATCTGGTCGCCGGCGGGGATATAGGTTTTGTACTGATCGTCGATCAGCTGGGTGATTTCGCGCTGCGAAATTTCGTTTTCCGTGTCGTGCCGCACGATGTCGCCACGGGTTTGCAGGCTCTTGATGTGGTGGCCGGCAATACCTACGTACACTTCGTTTACTTCGAGGTTAGGGTTGGAGGCATAGCAGTTGTCCAGCGCCGTACGAATAGCCTTGATGGTTTCGTCGATGTTGAGCACCTGCCCGTGTTTCACACCATTGGAGTTGGCCCGTCCAAAGCCAAGAATCTCCAGTTTGCCAAACTCGTTCTTCCTACCGGCAATCACAGCGATCTTGGTAGTACCGATGTCGAGTCCGACAATGATGGGTTGCTCGTTGTTCATTGTTCGTTGTTTTTAGTTGTTTTTGTTACCAGTTTTGATTCCGGTTTTTCAAGGGTCTGGATTGATCCGCAGGCTGCAGGTAAGCTTGTTCAGGTCTTACCGCTATTTCCATCGGATCTATTGTTCTGCTGTTTTCTACTTTTTCAAAGGGTTGGATGCATTGCCCAAACTTGCAACCCGGGCTTAGGGAACTTTTTTTCTCAGGTTTTGGGTTTCATTACCGCCTTAGGCTTCTGTTCTTTTGCCGGTTCTTTCTTTGCAGTGCTCTTCTTAGGTTCCTCTTTGCGGGCCGGCGCTTGCTTTACCGGCTCCTTCTTTACAGTTTTTGGAGCTTCCTCCTTCGTCGTAGCCTTAACCTCAACTTTTTCTGCTGCAGGCTTCGGCTCTTCTGGCGCTTTGCCCGATGTGGGTGCTACCAGGTCGGCTGCCGTCGAAGGCACCTTTTGCACTTTGTCGGTTGCCGGTGCGTTTTTATCCGCTACCTGCTCCGCTGCCTCGTGTGCCTTCATGATCTGGTCGGCACGCAGCAGTTCGGCAATATTGCGTTTCAAAGCAGCCGAGTCCACACCCGATTTGGCGCCTTTGTGCTCCGCTACCACCTGCCCGGCAAACTGCACGTCGATGGCGCTGTATTTATCAAAGCCTACCTTGCTCAGCACCTGCTTGTAAAAAAGCATCAGGCGGTCCAGCTTGCTTTCCAAGCTGTCGGTATTGCCGATGCGGATGACGTGGTTGCCCACGGTGGGCAGCAATTCAAAACCACCAACCGGTGTGATGTCCACCTGTGCCAGCTGTGCGCTCCAGAACGGGTGGCCGTTTATGAACTGCACCAGTTGCCGTGTTTGCGCCATGGCGGCACTGTCCTTAGCCAGCGGCCTTGTAGCCGAAGGGTAATTGGTGACCACCGGCAGGCGGGCCGTGATGTGCCGCAGCAGGGGCAGCTTGGCACCGGAACTGTCGATGTAGAAAGAAGTTCCGTTGGCCGCAAACACCCTTGCAATGGGCTGGCGTTCCGTTACCGTTACGTGCAGCACATTGGTGCGGTCGAAATACAACTCGGCATCCTGTATCCAGCTCTGGCCTTCCAGCCTGCGCTCCAGCCGGGCGAGGTCAATATCATCCAGGCTCATACCCTTGAGGGTAGGCTCGCCGTTGGCACTCAGCAAAAAGGCGATATCGCTTTTGCTGATATAATACTGCTCGCCGGTGCCCTTTACCATAATCTGCACATCGGCACAGTGCTGCACCTGTTGCTTGCCATTGGCAGCTACCAGCAGGGTCACCACACCTCCGGCAACGATGCTCCAGATGGTGCCCAGGATGATGCGTTTTATGGTGCGGTTTGAAGCCATATTATGAATGGTGAATGGTGAATCGTCAATGGTTGTTTTATTCACCATTCACGATTGCCCATTCACGGTTAAGCTTTTTCCAATACTTGTTTAATCGGCTGTACCAGCGTGTCGATGTCGCCGGCACCTGCCGTTATGATTACTTCGCCAAATTCTTTGTTGATGGTTCGCGCGTATTGCGCCATCCAGTTCACTACTTCACTTTTCTCCACAATGCGCTTGTTGTCGCGGCTGATGTATTGCAGGAGCATTTCGCTGTTCACGCCATCGATCGGCAGCTCGCGTGCCGGGTAGATGGGCAGCAGCACCACTTCATCGGCAAGGGAAAGGCTTTCGCCAAAACCCTCGGCAAAGTCGCGGGTGCGGGTGAACAGGTGGGGCTGAAACAGCACCGTGATCTTGCGTCCTTTAAACAAAGCTCGAGCACTTTTCAACAAGGCCCTTAACTCTTCGGGGTGATGGGCATAATCATCGATGAACACGGGCTGCACAAAGGCGCCAGCTTCCTGCACTTCGGGAGCCAGTTGGTATTCGAAGCGGCGTTTCACCCCTTTGAAATCCCTGATGGCTGCCCTGATCTTATCGGCTTCAATGCCCAGGTGTGCTGCAATGGCAATGGCAGCCATGGCATTCTCCACGTTGTGCATACCGCCAACACGGAGTTCCACATCAGGAATGGTACCGCCGGGCAGCACCGCGTCGAATTGGTAACCTCCGAGGTGCATCTGCACATTGGCGGCATAAGCCTGCGCATAGTCGTAGGAATGGCTGTAGCTGATTTTAGCAACGCCTTTTACCTCGCTCATGCGGCCAAGGCCGTATTTGTGGAGCAGCAATCCATCTTCTTTCACCTGTTGTGCAAAGAGCACAAAAGTGTCCTGCAGGCTTTTCTCATCGCCATAGATGTCGAGGTGATCGGCATCCATTGCCGACACAACAGCAATATTGGGTGAAAGCTTGAGGAAGCTGCGGTCGTACTCGTCGGCCTCCACTACGCATACATCGTTTTCACTGCTCCAGAAATTGGTGCCGTAGTTGGTGGAGATACCACCCAAAAATGCATTGCAGCCAAAGCCCGTATGGCGGAGCACATGACCCACCATCGTAGAAATGGTAGTCTTGCCATGCGTGCCGGCCACGCAGATATTGAAGGAACCATTGGTGAGGGCACCCAGCACATCGCTGCGCTTGGTTACCACAAAACCATTGTTCAAAAAATGATTGAGTTCAGTGTGATCCTTGGGGATGGCGGGTGTAAACACCACCAGGTCGGGGTGCTGTGGCGCCAGCGACAGATCATCGGTATAGTGGATGGCAATACCACTGGCTTCCAGCTCGCGGGTAAGCACGGTGGGCGTCTTGTCGTAGCCGCTCACCTTGGCCCCACGTGCATGGAAATAGCGGGCAAGGGCACTCATGCCGATGCCGCCGATGCCGATGAAGTAGACTTCACCGCCCGCCTTGGCCTTGTCAACCGCTAGTTGGATATGTTCCTGTATCGCCATGCTAACCCTTTAGTCTTCCTTTTAGGTTTGGATTAGGAGCCCCTCCCCGGTGGGGAGGGGGTTGGAAGGCCCCTGTTTATTTAGCTACTCCTACTTCTTTCAAAATAGAAGCAGCAATTATCTCATCGGCGTTCTGCACGCCTTCTTTCTTTATGTTTTGCGACAGCTGCACCTGCTGCTGCTCGTCCTTTGCCAGGCTTATTGCCAGCGGCACCACTTTATCAATTGCCTCGCCATCCTTCACCATCAGTGCAGCGCCCTTTTGCACCAGGTACTGCGCATTGGCGGTTTGGTGATCTTCGGCGGCGAAAGGATAAGGCACAAATACCGTTGGCTTACCCAGCATCGACAGCTCTGCTACCGACATGGCACCGGCTCTTGAAATCACCACATCGGCGGCGGCATAAGCCTGCTCCATTTGCGTGATGAATTCGTTGACCCAAACACTCGCTTTGCCTTCGGCTCTTTCTTTACCGCGGGCACCATAAGGCTTGCCCGTTTGCCAGATCAGTTGCAGCCCTTCGGCAAGCAAAGTATCGAGGTGCTTATCTACCGCCTCGTTGATGGCTTTGGCGCCAAGGCTTCCACCAACAACCAGGATGGTCTTTTTATTTGCATCGAATCCAAAGAACTTCAGCGCATCGGCTTTTGCAATACTTGCATTGGCGATGCTGGTACGTACCGGGTTGCCGGTGACCATGATCTTTTCGGCAGGGAAAAATTGTTCCATGCCACCGGTACCGGTGTACACTTTGGTTGCACCTTTTGCCAGCAACATATTGGATTTGCCGGCAAAAGAATTGGCCTCATGAATGAAGGTGGGAATGCCTTTGGCCTGCGCAAAACGCAGTACCGGAAAGGTAGAATAACCACCCACGCCTACTACCAAGTGGGGCGCAAATTTGCGTATAATTACGCGTACCTGCCAAAAGCTTTTTAGCAATTTTACCGGCAGCAAAATATTCTTCCACAAAGCGCTCCTGTTGAAGCCTGCAATATCCAATCCTTCGATGCGGTAACCGGCCTGCGGCACCTTCTCCATCTCCATCTTTCCCTTCGCACCAACAAACAAAATCTCCGTGTTGGGATATTGTTTTTGGAGGGCATTGGCAATGGCAATGGCAGGAAAAATATGACCACCTGTGCCACCACCGGCAATGATGACGCGCAAAGCCTCCCCCCGGCCCTCCCCGGTGGGGAGGGAGGAAGTAGCACTCCTTGTATTGGTATTTACTTGCGTCATCAATTATTTATTTAGAAAGGCAGTGAATCTTCAGATAAGGGTTCCAGCTTTTTACCGGAGTTGGTTTTACCCTTCAAACCATTAAGTGCTTCTACTGCTACTGCCTCCTGTTCTGCATCTACTGCATCTTCACCCGCTTCCACTGCTTTTGCTGCTTTTAAAGCGGCCCGCTCTTCGGCCAGTGCGGCCTTACCTTCCAGTTGCTCCACGTTGCGGGCAACACTCAGGATAATGCCGATGGACAAACAGGTAAACAGGAATGAACTACCCCCCATACTTACCAGCGGCAGGGTTACACCCGTTACCGGGAAGAGGTTTACGTTCACCGCCATGTTGGCCATAGCCTGCAGCACCAGCGTAAACGAAAGTCCCAGTGCCAGGAAGGCTCCAAATGCATAAGGGCATCGCTTGAACAGGCGTATGCTGCGGTACAGAAATACCATGTACACGAATATGATGAAGGCACCACCCAGGAGACCATACTCCTCGATGATGATGGCATAGATAAAGTCGTTGTAGGCCTGCGGCAAAAAATTGCGCTGCTCGCTGTTGCCGGGCCCCTTGCCGAGGAAGCCGCCTTTGGCAATAGCGATTTTGGCCTGGTTTACCTGGTACAGGTTATCATCGGCAGCTTCCTTGTCGCCGTACATAAAGTTCTCTACGCGGCTCACCCAGGTACTTACCCGGCGGGTAAGCGCACTACGCTCTTCTTTTTTAGCAACCACTTCCTCTTCTACATCGCTGGCAGTCTTGTGGCTGATAACCGCAGCCATTACCAGGGCAATAATGGGAACCAGCGCTGCGCCCATTACCATCAGCAGGTGCTTTGTTGCCACACGGCCAATGAAGAGCAACACCATGCAACTGGAACCAAGCAACAATGCGGTTGACAGGTTGGCGGGCGCAATCAACAAACAGGTAGCCGCCACAGGCAGCATCACCGGTATAAAACCTTTTTTAAAATCCTTGATGTTTTTCTGCTTCTTACTGAGCAAACGGGCCAGGTACATAAACAGTCCCAGCTTGGCCAGGTCAGAAGTCTGCATGGTCAAGTTGATGATCGGCAGCTTGATCCAGCGGCTACCCTCGTTGAGTGTCACCCCGAAGAAAAGGGTATACAATAACAAGGGAATAGACAACAGGAAGATCACCTTGGCGATCTTGGAATAGATGGTATAGTTTACCCGGTGGGCGAAATAGATCACCAGGAAACCAATAATGATGAAGGCAAACTGCTTGAACAGGTACACTTCGGTATTGCCCTTGTACATCTTGTACGCAAGCGAACCCGTAGCACTGTACACTACCAGCAACGATACCAATCCCAGCAACAGCACCAAGCCCCAGATGGTCTTGTCACCATGTGGCCTATGCTTCAATCCCTTCAGCGATGTGGGTATGTTCAACAATTCGTCCATAGCGGTGGCTTATCTTTTGAACCACGGAGTCACAGAGGAACACGGAGTTACACAGTTAATCTGTGTTCCAATGTGTCGCATGTGGCTCCGTGGTTCCTAACTCAATTACAGATTTTTCACAGCGTTCTTGAACTGGGTTCCGCGGTCTTCATAGTTGCGAAACAGGTCGAAAGAAGCGCAGGCAGGGCTCATCAACACAGCATCACCGGGAACAGCGGCAGCAAAAGCAGCTTTCACGGCATCTTCGGCGTTGCCGGTGCTTACCACGGGCACCACATCTTTGAAGGCCGCTTCAATCTTGCTGTTATCGGTACCCATGCAAACGATGGTTTTCACCTTCTCCTGGATCAGCTCCATGATCAGCGAATAGTCGTTGCCTTTATCCACACCACCCATGATGAGCACGGTAGGCTTGGTCATGCTTTCCAGTGCATACCAGGTGCTGTTTACATTGGTAGCTTTGGAGTCGTTGATAAAATCAACACCCCGCACGGTGAGCACGGGCTCCATGCGATGCTCCAGGCTGGAGAATGTTTGCACCGCTTCGCGGATCTTGTTTTTGCGGATGTCCATGGTAGAACCCGCCACACATGCTGCCATTGTGTTGTACTGGTTGTGTTTTCCTTTCAATGCAAAATCGTACACGCTCATTTCAAGCGGCTCGTTACCGGTTTTCACCTGCAGCTCGTTGTCCTTGATCTGTGCGCCCTTGGCTACTTCCTTCTTCATGGTAATCGGTAGTTGATTAGCTGTAATTGAATTATGTTTTAAGTGATTCACGATCACTTCGTCGTCCTCGTTATAAATAAAATGATCCGTTGGCAGTTGGTTCATCATGATGCGAAACTTGGCTGCCGCATAGTTTTCAAACTGGTAGTTGTAGCGATCCAGGTGGTCTTCGGTGATATTGAGCAGCACCGCCACATCGGGGCGGAACGTTAAAATATCATCGAGCTGAAAAGAACTGATCTCACACACATACAGGGGCTTGGGATCTTCGGCCACCTGGCGGGCAAAAGAGTAACCGATATTGCCTACCAGCGCACAATCCAGTTCGCCCACTTTGCAGATATGATAGATCAGCGAAGTGGTGGTGGTCTTGCCATTGGAACCTGTAATGGCGATGATCCTGCTGTCGCCTTTATGGCGGTATGCCAGCTCGATCTCCGATATCACCGGGATACCTTTAGCCCTGATCTTTTTCACCCATTCATTCTTTTCCGGAATGCCCGGGCTTTTCACCACTTCAGCAGCTGCCAGCAGTTTTTCACCATCAATGCTACCTTCAAGGAACGCGATGCCTGCCGCTTCCAGTTCGCTACGATAACCAGCTTTCAAAGAACCTTCATCCATCAGCACCACATCATAGCCTTCCTTTTTGGCTAAGATGGCGGCACCCACGCCGCTCTCGCCTCCGCCTAGAACAACAAGAGAGGTCCTCCCCCCACCGGCCTCCCCCCGGCCCCCTCCGGTGGAGGGGGAGGTAGGGGCAAGTCCCGAATTATGTTGCGACAGGTTTATCATTGACGTTTAGTTTTCCTTGGTACAGTTTGCCTTTTCTATCTATTTACAGTCAGCCTCTTTCTTTGCTCCCTCCCCACCGGGGAGGGCCGGGGAGGGGCCGCTCTTATCTCAGCTTCAGCGTTACAATCGAAAACACTACGCAGAGCAGGGTTACGATCCAGAAACGCGTTACAATCTTCGCTTCGTGATAGCCTTTCTTTTGATAGTGGTGGTGCAGCGGGCTCATTAAGAAAATCCTTCTGCCTTCACCGTATTTCTTCTTGGTGTACTTGAAATAACTCACCTGCATCATCACGCTCAGGTTTTCTACGAGGAACACCCCGCAGAAAATGGGAATGAGCAGTTCCTTGTGTACAATGATGGCCAGGGCCGCGATGATACCACCCAGCGTGAGCGAACCGGTATCGCCCATGAATACCTGTGCCGGGAATGAGTTGTACCACAGGAAGCCCACACAAGCACCGATCATGGCACCAATAAAAATGGACAGCTCACCCAGGTTGGGTATGTACATGATATTGAGGTAATCGGCCAGCAGCAGGTTACCACTTGCATAGGCGAATATGCCCAGGCAAACACCAATCAGCGCCGAAGTACCGGTTGCCAACCCGTCCAAACCATCGGTGATATTGGAGCCATTGGAAACCGCCGTGATGATAAAAATGACAATACCGATAAACAGCACCCAGCTATAAGGGCGCACTGCTTCGGGCAGCAACTTGCTGTAGTTGAACTCGTGGTTCTTTACAAAAGGAATGGTAGTTACCGGGTCTTTCGCTTCTACAAAATACTTGGTGCGGCCATTTACCTCGCGGGAGAAAACGTCCGCATTGTCTGCCTTGGGCACACCCTGGAACTCACGCCAGATGGTCACATTATCGTTGAAGTAAAGCGTAGCACCAATGATCACACCAAGGCCTACCTGGCCTAGGATCTTGAACCAACCGGCCAAACCATCGGCATCTGTTTTTTTGTATGCCTGCCCTGCCTGTTGTGCCAGCCGCTTTGCCTTCAGCTTCAGGTAATCGTCGATAAAACCAATCACACCCAACCAGATGGTGCTTACAATCATCAGGCGTATGTATACCTTCTCGAGGTTGGCCAGCAACAGCGTTGGTATCAGGATCGCCAGGATGATGATGATACCGCCCATGGTTGGCGTGCCCTTCTTCATCTGCTCGCCCGCAAGGCCCAGGTCGCGCACACCCTCGCCCACCTGCTTGTTGCGCAGGTAGTTGATGAGGCGCTTGCCATAAACGGTAGTAATGATCAGCGACAACAATACCGCAATCAGTACCCGGAAGGTGATGAAGCGAAAGAGCTCAACACCCGGGAAGTTTGTGCCATTGTTGCGTAACCATTCAAATAAGTGATATAACATTCAGCTCTTTGTCTTTATTGGGTAATGGCTATTGGCCCTTAGCTGTTGGCGGTTGGCTAGCTAACAGATAAAGGCTAAAAGCCAAAAGCTATTTCTCTAATTCTTTAAACACCTCCATCAACACCTCTTTATCATCAAAGTGGTGCTTCACGCCTTTGATCTCCTGGTACTTCTCGTGGCCTTTTCCGGCAATGAGGATAATATCCTTGGGGCCGGCCATGCTCACCGCAGTTTTGATAGCTTGTTTGCGATCGGCAATGGAGAGGAACTTGCGGCGTTGTGCCGTTTTCAGTCCCGTTTCCATTTCGGCCAGTATCTGTGCAGGGTCTTCACTGCGTGGGTTATCGGAAGTGAAAATGACTTTATGGCTATGCTCGCAGGCCACCTCGCCCATGATGGGACGTTTGGCTTTGTCGCGGTCGCCACCACAACCCACTACGGTAATCACCTGCTCTTCGCCGGTACGCAGTTTGTTGATGGTTGCCAATACGTTCAACAAGGCATCAGGTGTGTGCGCATAATCCACAATACCAATTACACCTTCATTGTGCGAAACGAGGTAATCGAACCGGCCTTCGGCACTGGTGAGTGCACTCAGCACCTGCAGTACTTCCTGCTTGTCCTCACCCAGGGAGATGGCTGCACCATATACCGCCAGGATATTGTACGCATTGAACTCACCAATCAGGCGGAAATGCACTTCTTGGTCGTTTACCGTCATCATCAGTCCGCTCAGGCTGTTCTCAAGGATCTTTCCTTTGAAATCGGCCATGGTACGCAGGCTGTAGGTATAGGTTTTGGCAACCGTATTTTGCAGCATCACCATTCCGCGTTTATCATCGGCATTGGTGATGGCAAAGGCATTATTTGTTAACCCATCAAAGAAGCCTTTCTTGGCCCTGATGTATTCGTCGAATGTTTTGTGATAGTCGAGGTGGTCGTGGGTGATATTGCTGAACAGCGCACCAGCAAAATGCAAACCTGCGATGCGGCGCTGGTGCACGGCATGCGAGCTTACTTCCATAAACACATGGCTGCAACCTGCATCCGCCATTTGCTTCAGCAGGGCATTGAGGCGAACCGCATCAGGCGTGGTGTGTGTGGAAGGCACCACATTACCGGCAATGATATTTTCAACGGTGCTCACCAGGCCGCAGGTATAACCCAGGCCAGTAAACAGTTTGTATAAAAGAGTGGCAATGGTTGTTTTACCATTGGTGCCGGTAACACCTACCAGGCTGAAACGTGCAGAAGGCGCATCATAAAAATTATGGGCAACCTGGCCCGCAGCCTCGGAAGTGCTGCGCACCTGCACATAGGTGATACCCTCCTGCTTTTCGGCAGGCATATCTTCACACAAAACTGCAACTGCACCCTTTTCAATAGCCTTACCTATGAACTGGTGGCCATCTACACCCACACCTTTAATCGCAATAAAAAGCGAGCCTTGCTGCACAGCACGCGAATCGATCTGCACACCGGATACATCGATAGCAGTATCCCCTGCAACTGCAGTGAGGCTTACCTTATATAATATTTCTTGCAGCTGTTTCAAATCAATTCAATACAAGTGTGATTACCTGGTTCTTTACCACGGGCGAACCTGCGGGAATATCCTGCGCCATTACCTTACCGCGGCCTTTTACCTTTACTTTCATCCCTTCGTTTTCCAGGAGGTAAAGCGCATCGCGCAAGGTCATATTCCGCGTATCGGGAACTTTTCTTTTTTCTACAGGTACTGCTTTCGATACCGGCCTGTTGTCAGCACTTACCACACGGTACCATTCTGCCTTACCAGCCGAATCGTGGTAGCGCATCCCGGTACCCTGCAGCACGGTAGCCACATCAGGCGCATAACCGGCAAAGGCATGCACCGAACTATCGATGGGCACCTGTACGGGTACTGCCTTTTTCTTTTGCACATACAATGCATAGAGCTTGGTGGCCACCTCGCGGAACACCGGAGCCGCCAGCTGGCCACCATAGTGGAGGGCCGCATGCGGACGTGTTTTTACCAAAACGATACAGCTGTACTCAGGTGCCTCGGCAGGGAAATAACCCACGAAAGATGCCTGGTACACACCATCATAATATTTGACATTGCCACCGGCAACGTGGGCGGTACCTGTTTTACCTGCAACCGCAAAAGGCATATCCTTAAATGCAGGCTTGCCGGTACCTTCGGTAACTACCGCTTCCATGCTGCTGCGGGCGGCGGCAATGGTGGCGGGCTTGCAAATGGCTTCGTCAATCACTTCGGGTTCGTAGTGCTGCACGGCCACGCCATCACTCTTGATGGTGTTCACCAGGTAAGGACGCATCATGCGGCCATTGTTGGCTACTGCATTGTACAGCATCAGGGTTTGCAAAGGGCTTACTTCAATAGCATAACCAAAGGCCATGGTGAGCATGGCATGCAGGCCTTCGCGGTTTCTTTTCCAACGGGGCAAAAGCGGCGCTTCTTCACCCACCAGTCCTACACCGGTTTTACGATCGAGGTGAAATTTCTGGAGGTATTGCTTGAACTCGTCGGGTTTGTCGCCAAATGCCTTGAGGGCCAGTTTGGCCATACCTACATTGGAGCTGTGTGCAAATGTTTCGCGAACGGTAAGTACGGGTTTGGGCGAACGTTCGGCATCGGTGATGTTGCGCACGCCTACAAACTCGCGGCCCGCCGAACCGACCGACACCGCATCATTGATCTTGCTATAACCACCATCCAATACCGCCAGCAGCGTGGCCAGCTTGATGGTAGAACCGGGCTCGGTTGTTTGCAGTGCGTAGTTCAGGTTTTCATCGTACACCCCTTCGCCGGTGCGGCCCAGGTTGGCAATGGCCTTAATCTTACCGGTTTTGGTTTCCATCACAATGCAGGTACCGTGCTGCGCCTCGCTTTCCACCATCATCTTCATCAACGCGTTCTCGGCAATGTCCTGAATGTTCACATCAATGGTGGTGATGATATCCTTGCCATTGGTAGGATCGATCTGGTAGCCATCCACCGGCACGGCGGCGCCTCCGGCAATAAAGCGCACCAGGCGGTGACCCGATGTGCCTTTTAACAAAGTATCGTAGGTCCTTTCCAGGCCTACGTTCTGCGCATTTTCCCTTGCCAGTCCAATGGTTCGCTTGGCGAGCAACCCAAAAGGATTAAGCCTTTTGGTTTTTACCTCGGCGATGATGCCGCTCCTGTTGCGGCCCATACGTACCAGCGGAAACTCGCGGAACATTTTGTACTGGTCAAACGAGAGCCCTTTATGAATGAGGTAGTAGCGGTTCTTTTGGTTGTAGGCCAGTTGCAGTTCTTTCTTGATCACTGCTGCTGATTTTTCGGCAAAAAGCGCAGCAAGATGATAAGAAAGCGAGTCCACGTTTTCGCGGAAACGCTTGCCGTTTTTATCACGCAGCCCTTCGGCGCCGAAATCCATGTAGATGTCGAAATAAGGAATAGAGGTAGACAGCATCTGACCGTCTTCCGAATAAATGGTTCCGCGCTCCGCTTCCAGGGTCACAAATTTCTGGTGAAGGCTGTCCGACATGCCCCGCCAGTAATCGCCCTGTACCTGCTGGATATAAAACGCACGACCCAACACCATCAGGCTCAGTACCCCAATGCCGATAAAGCTTAGGTACACTCTCCACAATATGTCGCGTTTGATTTCCAATTTTTGTCTTTTCTGTCGTGAAACGTCAATCGTGAAACGTGAATGGTCAATGGTGAATGGTGAATACTCAATACCCAATCACTAATCACCTCCTCCTCCTACACTATCCACCAACACCGAAGGCGCCACTGTCAATTCTTTCAAACCCAGGGGCTCAACGGCCTTTACCAGTTCGCTTTGCTTGCTGCGGAAGAGCACATCGCCTTTTACGGTTTTGTATTCAAACTGCAGCTCTTTCAACTCCCTCGTTGTTTTACTGATGGCCCGCTCCGTTTTATCGGCGCGGTGACCATTATAGATATAGATCACTGCCAGCAGGGCCAGAAATAAAAAAAACGGAATCTGCTGCACCACACCCTGGTAGTTCAGCATCCGTTTCCAGTAAAAGGCCGCCTTTTTTTCAGGCTTTGGTGCTTGCATTTTATTGACTATGGACCATGGACCATGGCCCATGGGTACGTTTTAAATGTTGTTTGTTCGTGAGACGTGAAACGGCAAACGTGAATGGCGAATGGTAGATGGTCAATACCTAATACCCAATTCCTAATACCCAATCACTAATCACCAATCACCCCTCTCTCATCCCTTCTTTTCCGCCACCCTTAGCTTCGCACTGCGCGACCGGCTGTTGCGGCGCAACTCTTCTTCGCTTGCCGTGATGGGCTTTCTATTTACCAGCACCAGCTCGCTTACACTTTTCTTACCGCCAAAAACTTCATCTTCCTCCAACTCAAAATCACCATCGCGGAAGAATACTTTCACCAACCGGTCTTCCAAAGAATGGAAGGTGATGATGGCTGCTCTCCCTCCGCTTTTCAGCACCTGCGGTATTTGTACCAGCATATCCTTCAGCGCACCCAACTCATCGTTCACCTCAATGCGCAGGGCCTGGAAGACCTGTGCGAAATATTTGTTCGGGTTCCCTTTTACAATGGGGTGCATGGATGTTTTGAAACCCGCAATGGTTTTGATCGGTCCCAATCCCCGCACTTCAACGATCTTACGTGCCAGGGTTTTGGAATTGGTCACTTCGCCATACTGTTCAAAAAGCTTGTGCAACTCGGCCTCTCCATAAGTGTTCAGGATATGAAAAGCAGTACGCTCCTGCCTCCTGTCCATCCGCATATCCAGGTCTGCATCGAAGCGGGTGGAAAAACCACGCCTTGCTTCGTCAAACTGGTGCGAGCTAACACCCAGGTCAGCCATCACGCCATCTACTTCCGGAAAGCCGTGCAGCTTCAGGAAGCGCTTCAGGTGCCTGAAGTTGTGCGGCACAAACAACACCCGGCTGTCATCGGGCAGGTTGCGCTGCGCATCTTCATCCTGGTCGAAAGCGATCAGCGTGCCCTCTGGACCCAGTTGCTTCAAAATCTCCCGGCTATGGCCACCACCGCCAAACGTACAGTCCACATACACCCCACCGGGTTTGATGGCCAAACCTCCGATGGTTTCGTGGAGGAGCACCGGCACATGGTATCCCGCCTCTTCCTGCGCTTCAACCCCAACTTTACCTTCAGGCTTATCCTTCTTTCCCATTATCCTTCATTATTGGTCATCACCGAAGAAGCCAGTGCGCTGAAGTCGTCGGCAGCGTAGTTATCAAAGAACTGCTGGTACTTGTCTTTAGCCCAGATCTCGATCTTGTCCACCGCCGATGCCAGCACAATATCTTTTTCCAGACCAGCGTATTCCTTCAGGTTGGCAGGCAGCAAAATGCGGCCGGCAGCATCGGGCTCCACAATTGTGGCCCCGTTGAGGAAGAAGCGGCGGAACTCCCGAACTTTGGGATCAAAGTCGTTGAGTGTTTTGATGCGGGCAAACAGCGGCTCCCAGCTTTCCATGGTATACAGGCTCAGGCATTTTTCGAAGCCACGGTTTACTACAAAGCGTACGTTTTCGGTTTCCGTCAGTTGCTTTTTAAAGCCTGCCGGGAACAGAAAGCGACCTTTGGAGTCCAGTGTTGCTTCAAATTCTCCTAAAAAACCTGTCATTCCATAAAACTCGGGAGGAAATCGCTCAAGAGTGACACAAAATAACACAATTTCCCACTCTCACTGCGGGATCAAAATTTCTGTTTTTATCCACAACAGGCAATTGCCCCTATCCCTTGCTGGGTAAGGGTTTTAGGAACTTATAATGATTAACACTCATTAAACATTGTGAATAGGATGTGGATAAACCGCAATCTGCGTGAACAAGTTGTGGACAAGTCATAAGTTTGCGATCCAATAAAGCATTAGAGTACCTTTTGATGAAACAAAAACCACAGGAAATAAAGATTGCCGACTACACTTACGAACTTCCCAACGAACGAATTGCAGCCTTTCCGCTGCCTAAAAGGGATGATTCGAAGCTTTTGGTGTATAAAAGTGGGAGGATTTCCGATGAACGTTTTTACCAGCTGCCCAGCCAACTCCCACCAAATACCACTTTGGTGGTCAACAACACCAAAGTGATCGAGGCAAGGGTGCTTTTCCGCAAACCTTCCGGCGGTGTAATCGAGATTTTTTGCCTCGAACCGCACAATACCAGCATGGAAATGGCGCTCCAGGGTGGTGGTGTGTGCTCGTGGAACTGCCTGGTGGGTGGCGCCTCCAAGTGGAAGCCCGGGCAGGTACTGGAAAAAGAGGTACCGGGCGGCGGTACCCTGCAGGCTTTTTATGTGTCGAAGGAAGTGGATCACTTTGTGATCCGCTTTGCGTGGCAGCCGGCGCACCTGCCTTTTGCCGATGTGCTGCACCAAACCGGCGCTATTCCGTTACCCCCATATATCAAGCGCGATGCGCAAACAGAAGACAGTACCCGCTACCAGACTGTTTTTGCAGATAAAGAAGGATCGGTGGCGGCGCCTACGGCCGCACTCCACTTTACCGATGAAGTGTTCAGTGCTTTGGCCGCAAAAAACATACATACGGCACCTGTTACCCTGCACGTGGGTGCGGGTACGTTTAAACCGGTAAAGTCGGAAACCATCGGCGAGCACCCTATGCATGCCGAGCACTTCCAGGTGTCGCAGCATACATTGCGCAAGCTTATTGATTCAGAAAATATCGTAGCTGTGGGCACCACTTCGTTGCGCACGCTCGAAAGCCTGCACTGGATTGGGATCAAACTGCTCAATGGCGCATTCCTTTCCAACGAAGAAGAACTGGAACTGGTGCAGTGGGAATGTTATGAGCTGGCTGCGCAAACCATTACCTATAAAGAAAGCCTGCAGGCGTTATTGCAACATCTGGAACAAAAAAACCAGGAACTGCTGTTTTGCCGCACCAGCCTGATCATTGTACCGGGTTATACATTTAAATCAGCATCTGCAATTGTCACCAATTTTCACCAGCCACAAAGCACCTTGCTGTTGCTGGTTGCTGCCTTTGTTGGCCCTGAGTGGAAAAAAGTGTACCGGCATGCGCTGGACAACGAGTACCGGTTTTTGAGTTATGGGGATAGTAGTTTGCTCAGCCGCACACCCCCCTTGTCCCCCTAGAGGGGGAACTTAGGTTGGAGTTGCCCCCTTTTCTGCTCCCTACTTTAGGCTGTACTTCAGTTCATAAACAACAACGCCCCTCTGCTTTGGAGGGGCGTTGTTGTTTATAAGGTTATTTCGACCTAGGTTCCCCCTTCAGGGGGACAGGGGGTTTCAACGGAAACTCAATGGTAAAGCAACTGCCCTTACCCAGGGTACTATCCGCTTTGATATCACCATTGTGGGCTTCCACTACCGTCTTCACATAACTTAAGCCAAGACCGAAGCCTTTTACATTGTGCACATTGCCGGTGTGGGCCCGGTAAAATTTCTCAAAAATCCGCTTCACCGTTTCGCGGGTCATGCCAATGCCGTTGTCCTCAATGCGGAGGATAAACTTGTCGGCAGTAGACTCCGTGGTCAGACAAATGCGGGGCGGCACATTTTCCTTGCTGTACTTCACGGCATTGTCCATCAGGTTGTTCACCAGGTTGGAAATATGCACTTCGTCGCCTTCAATCTGGTCGTGGGTAGCACCCAGGTTGGTTTCCAGCTCGCCGTTCTTTTCATTGAGGCGCAGCACAAAGTTGTCGGCCACATCCCCAATGATCTCATGCAGGTGCAGGGTTTTGAGGTTGAGCTGTACCTCCTGGCGGTCCATCAGCGCCGACTTCAGAATGGTTTCCACCTGCCGGTTCATGCGCTGGTTTTCTTCCTTGATGATGCCACTGAAGTAAAGCAGCTTTTGGGGGTCGGCCATCACCTTTTCGTTCTTCAACGCATCCACCGCCAGCGATATGGTGGCAATGGGCGTTTTAAACTCGTGGGTCATGTTGTTGATAAAATCGTTCTTGATTTCGCTGAGCTTTTTCTGCTTCAGCATGGTATGTACCGTCAGGTAAAAAGCGGTAAGCACCACCACCATCAGCAGGATGGAAAAGATCATCAGCGGGATGAGGTCCTTGGCCACAATATTCTTGATATTGGGCACCACCACAATCAGCACCTCGTCGTAGGCAAGGCTTTCCAGCAGCGAGCCGCCGGGCGCCAACAGGATATAATTGGTGGCGTAATAGTGTGCGGAATCCTGGTACCAATTGGTAAAGTTGGCCGACATCCGCTCCATATAGGGCGGCGATCCGGGCCGCAGCGAAGCCAGCCCAAACTCGAAGTTGAGATCTTTGAGCCCCTGGTTGGCAAAAGCCACTTTCAGCTTGTTGAAAATTTCAAGGGTGGTAAACCGCTGGCCTACGCTGTAAGGTTTGGAAAACTCCAGCGAAAACTCGTCGCGCACCTCTGGGAATATCTTCACCTTGGAAGGGGCAGGACTGCTTTTGTACTGACCCAGGTCTTCGCCCACACCCTTGGTAACATCGTACACCTTCTGCTCTACCTGGTCTTCTTTCAGCAGCAACATATTGCGTAGCCACGATACCTGTATCCAAATGATACCCAGTACGGAAAGTGTGATCAACAGGATAATGATGGGAAAAATTCGTTTCACTGGGACAAGTTGCGGAAAAAATACGGGTTAAAAAAATGGGTGCCAGCCGCCCGGTTGCTGGCACAAGATTATTGTAGCATTGGTATTCAACTGGTAACTTCCTGTTTCGTTTACCTATAATTTAACGTATGACCCAACCGGCAGCAGGCGTTTTATTGATTGCAGATCCCTTTTTGAAAGACCCCAACTTCATGCGTACCGTGGTGCTGCTCACCGAGCACCAGGAAGAAGGAACCGTAGGCTTTGTACTCAACCGCCAATATGAAAATACCCTGGATGAACTCTTACCCGATATGGACGGCTTTTCGGTACCGGTGTACTATGGCGGCCCTGTTCAGATGAATACCATTCACTTTCTACACTGCCAGCCCCAGCTGGTACCGGGTGGTGTAGAGATCATGCCCGGAATTTATTGGGGCGGTGATTTCGACAGTGTGATGCAGCACCTGAAAGACGGTAGCCTCGATGCCAATGATATCCGTTTTTTTATTGGCTACTCGGGCTGGAGCGCCGGTCAATTGGATGGGGAAATGGAAGAAAAAACCTGGCTGACAGTAGCTGCTACCCACGAACTTATTTTTCATCCCAACGCAGAAGAAATCTGGAAAGAATCGCTCAAGCACCTGGGCGGTGAGTACGAGATGATGATCAATTTCCCAATAGACCCACAGTTAAATTAAGGCTTAGATCTCCTATCTCTTGAAGAGATGGGAGATCTGGCAAATAATTGCCTATTGCTTTATATATTCAACCAAACTAATTGCATGATGGAACCAAACTACTCCACCGACCACCCGATTTTTACCCAGGCACGCTATGCCAGTTTCTGGGAACGCTTTGGTGCCGCTTTTCTTGATGGACTGATGCTGGGCATCCTTCAGTTTATCATGAGGTTCTTTGTTGAAGAGAACGTAAACACCGTACTTAACTTTCTTGTAGGTTGGTTGTATTATGCTGTGATGGAATCGGGCCCCAACCAGGCTACCCTGGGCAAAAAAGCCCTGGGATTGAAAGTAACCAATATGAACGGAGGTCCTATTACATTCGGACAGGCCACCGGCCGTTATTTTGGCAAAATTCTTTCCGCCATTATCCTCCTGATCGGTTACCTGATGATGTTGTGGGATAACAAAAAGCAAACCCTACACGATAAACTGGCCGGAACCCTGGTGG
>NZ_MTFE01000010.1:1580000-1592950 GCF_001953305.1 Cnuella takakiae | reverse complement strand
GTTTTTCAATTTTTTGGAGAACAACTACTCTACTGCGGTAGCGCCTTCTACAAGGATGGAAACCTTGTTGTTCAGCACTTCTACAAAGCCACCCTGGATGTCGTAAAACGCAGCGTGGTTCTGGCGGTCGCGGAGCACTTTTACACGGCCGGCTTTCAACGCACTCACCAGGGGTGCGTGCTTGTCCAGCACTTCAAAAGAACCCGAAATACCCGGCATTTGCACACCGTATACTTCACCGCTGAAGAGTTTGCGTTCCGGAGTTAATATTTCTAAAGTCATAGTGACAATGTGATAATGTGCTAATCAGCCAATGTGCCAATGAAGCTTATCCTGTTCGGAGCTTGCCTCATTAGCACATTAGCACATTAGCTAATTAGCTAATTACCTTATCCCTGCGCCTGCGCCAGCAGTTTCTTACCTTTTTCGATGGCGTCGTCGATAGAACCTACCAGGTTGAAGGCTGCTTCAGGGTACTCATCCACTTCGCCGTCCATGATCATGTTGAAGCCACGGATGGTTTCTTCGATGGGTACCAGTACGCCTTTCAGACCGGTGAAGGCCTCGGCTACGTGGAAGGGCTGCGACAGGAAGCGCTGCACCCGGCGTGCACGGCTTACAGTCAGTTTATCTTCGTCGCTCAGTTCGTCCATACCCAGGATGGCGATGATGTCCTGCAGTTCCTTGTAACGCTGGAGGATCAGCTTCACGCGGTTGGCGCAGTTGTAGTGGGCATCACCAACAATAGAAGGCGACAGGATACGCGAAGTAGAGTCGAGGGGATCCACCGCAGGGTAGATACCCAGGTCGGCGATCTTACGGCTCAATACGGTAGTAGCATCCAGGTGGGCAAAGGTGGTTGCCGGAGCGGGGTCGGTCAAGTCATCCGCAGGTACGTATACCGCCTGTACGGAGGTAATCGAACCGTTTTTGGTAGAAGTGATACGCTCCTGCATCAGACCCATCTCGGTAGCCAGCGTGGGCTGGTAACCTACCGCCGAAGGCATACGACCCAGCAGGGCCGACACCTCAGAACCTGCCTGGGTGAAACGGAAGATATTGTCTACGAAGAAGAGGATATCGCGGCCACGGCCGGTACCATCTCCATCGCGGAAGTATTCTGCGATTGTGAGACCAGAAAGGGCTACACGGGCACGGGCTCCGGGAGGCTCGTTCATCTGGCCAAACACGAAGGTTGCTTTGGAATCGGCCAGCTCGTCGAGGCTCACCTTGCTCAGGTCCCAGCCACCTTCTTCCATGCTGTGCTTGAATGCGTCGCCGTACTTCATGATACCGGCTTCGATCATTTCACGCATCAGGTCATTACCCTCACGGGTACGCTCACCCACACCGGCAAATACAGACAGACCGGAGTAAGCTTTCGCGATGTTGTTGATCAGTTCCTGGATCAGTACGGTTTTACCTACACCCGCACCACCAAACAGACCGATTTTACCACCCTTTGCATAGGGCTCGATCAGGTCAATTACCTTGATACCGGTAAACAGGATTTCCGATGCAGTAGACAGGTTTTCAAACAAGGGCGGCTTGGCATGGATAGCGCGGCCGTTTACTTTAGAAACCTGGGGCAGACCGTCGATAGCGTCACCGGTTACGTTGAACAGGCGGCCTTTAACGGCTTCGCTGGCAGGCATGGTGATGGGCAAGCCGGTGTCCACGGCAGCCAATCCGCGGGTCAGACCCTCGGTACCATCCATTGCGATGGTGCGTACACTGTCTTCACCCAGGTGCTGCTGCACCTCAAGTACCAGTGTTTCACCGCTTTCGCGTTTTACTTCCAACGCGTTGAAGATTTCGGGCAGCTGGCCTTCGAACTGAACGTCCACCACCGCGCCGATGATTTGTTTAACCTTACCAACTTTAGCCATAAATAGCGTTTGTAAAGGGGATTTATCTATTTAAGAACCGGCCCCTCAGGTCCGGTTTTCAGTTTCAGGCTGCAAAGGTAAGGGGATGGGGGTAAACAGCCAATAATATACTTTCCCCAACCATCCTGTATTGCCCTGCCGGCAAACAAGTACCGCTCCCCTGTTTAAGCAGATCATTCTTCTATGGCTACCGGCGTCCAATTGCTTGCATTGCTTAAATAAAAGCATAATATTTAAGTGACTGCTTTCTGCTTCGATGAAGCAGTTTCCCTTTTCCGATAGCCAGCGCCAAAACTTTTTGATATGAACAAGGAGTACAACTTCAAACGCATCATTACCTACAGCGACGGCACCTGGAACAAACCCGTTGGGGAACCCCGCAGCCAGGCTACATCCGAAAAAAGCCAGACCTACCAACGGCCCAAGGGTCCTTGCACCAATGTGGAACTCATCTTCAATTGCATCTGCGAACAAGACGACGAGGGGCACCCGCAGGTAAAGGCATACGATGCAGGCGTGGGCACGGGCTACACCCTGAAAGACCGCTTTTACGGCGGCCTTACCGGTGCAGGCATCGACCAGAACATCAAGGACATGTACACCTTTATCGTATTGAACTATGAACCCGGCGACAAGATCTACCTTTTTGGCTTCAGCCGCGGCGCCTATACCGCGCGCAGCCTTTCGGGCCTGATCCGCAACTGCGGCATCCTGAAGCCTGCACACCTGTCGCTGCTGGATACAACCTACGAGCTATACCGCAACCGCAACAAATACACGGCGCCCGATTCCGATATGATGGTCAGCTTCAGGAGCAACTACTGCCACCCCGACACCAACGTCCATTTTGTAGGCGTTTGGGATACGGTGGGCGCCCTGGGCATTCCACATCCCATGTTTGGCAAAAGATACCAGTTTCACGACACCAAGCTGAGCAGCTCCATTGATTATGCCTTCCACGCGCTGGCCATTGATGAAAAAAGGCCCCTGTTCAAACCCACCCTTTGGCAGTTGAACGAAAAAGATGTAGCCCAAAACAACCGCGCAGCATCGATGGAGCAAAGGTGGTTTGCCGGTGTGCACTCCAATATTGGCGGCGGCTATGAAGACAGCAGCCTCAGCGACCTCGCCCTTTCCTGGCTGATGAACAAAGCCAAGGGCACCGGTCTTTGCTACCACAAGGAGCGGTATGAAGCCATCAAAGGCGACTGTACGGGGCTGGGGTACAATTCGTTTACCGCTGGCTACTGGCTGCTGGCGCCCGCCTACCCGCCACAACTGCGCGAAATAAACCTGGAAGACCCGCTGACCCGCCAAACCATCGATGAATCGGTGTGGGAGCGCTGCCGCAAAGACGGCCGCTACCGACCCGAAAACCTGAAAAAATACTTTTCGGCAAAAGACAGTATGCTGGCTACCTGAACAGCATGCCTGTACCGCATGGCATCACACCCGCAGCTGCACTTGCACAAACAGATTTTTTGCTGAAAATTTATAGGGCATACCTACCTACCCCAACCCATCAAACCGCAAACCATGTTGCAATTCAGACAAAATCTGTACACCGAAGAACACAACTTCTCCCACGAAGGGCAAAATGCTGCGGCCAATAATGGCGAGCCATCCGCCGCCGGTATCGGCACGGTTGAACTGCGGCTTTCCAGCGTGGTGGTGCAAGACAACAACACACCGGCCATTTTTCCCTACCCGGGTTATGCCAAGTTGTACCTGCTGTGCATTGTAGCCACCAGCGCTGCCGCCGGCGGTTACCAACTGCACCTCCGCAGTTTTGACCAGGTGGCCGATGGCGACGCCCTCAACATGGACAAAACCATTTACTACTGGAAAAAAGATCAGCCCACCGAAGTGGCGCCTGTACAGATACACGTTTTCACATCGCTCATCAAAAGCAAGCAGCCGCTGCGCGATGTGGCCGCAGTATTGTCGGAACTGTACCGCGATGCCAGCTATAAACTGCTCACCGCTACACTCGACAAACTGATCAAGGGCGCCACTCCTATTCCCGATATCAGCAACCTCTTATTCAATATTGCAGGCATTGCCGGCAAATACCTGGAAAAAGTAGACGACCGGCCGCTGCTCACCTGGTATCAAAGCTTTACCGGTGTGGCTGCCAGTGGCACCGTGCTGGGTAAAACAGAAAAGATGGCTGCCAACTGTTATGTCACCATCAATCTTTCGATGGTAGTACGCAACGACCTACCTGCCGCCGAAGAACCCAGGAAAGAAAAGCCGCAGGCAGGCAGCGTTCCGCTGCTCTTTCCGTACCAGCAATAAAGAAAGATGCCCGATGTGCGATTTCGGAAGTCGCTACCAATGAATCCTTTATTGCTGTTTTGAACTGCCGACATCCGACATCCCAAATGCTTGTCACCAAAACCTTGATCATATGCCTTCCCTCGACTTCTCCATCGACCTGCATTGCCACCCGCAGTATAAACCCATGGGTAAATCGTACGGCGCCATTCAGGGCGTGCAATCGGAAAAGCCCAACGAAAAAGCCAGCATGTGGCATTACAACCCGCCTACGGATGTAGACAAACTGCTGAACCAGCTTACGGGGCTCACCAAGTTTTCGCAAACCAATCTTACCGCATCCATGTACGGCGGTGTATGGGTGATGGTGGTGTCGCTGGGCGCTATAGAAAAATGGTTTTTCTGCCACCTGGGTGGCGGAGATGGTATATTTAAAGATATCATGGCCGATTTTGCCGTGGGCGTAGGCACCAAGCGCATCAACGCCATCCAGGGCATGAAAGATTATTTCGCCGACCTGGACCAGGAATACAAGTTTATCCAGCAGATGCAGGACCGCGTAGTTACCATTGATGGTAAAAAGCTTACCTACCGCATGGTGCGCAACTTTGAAGAGCTGGCGGGCGTGATGGAACAAAACCAGGAAGCGCTGACATCAACCACGGAAGGCAAACCCATAACCCTGGCCCTGATTCCTTCCATTGAAGGCATGCATGTGCTGAACTGCGGGCTGGACAGCGCCTGCGATGCTGAAACGGTAAAAGCCAACGCCCGGATGCTCAAAAAGCACCCGCACAAGCCCTGGTTTGTAACTTTTGCCCACCATTTTTACAACGAATTGTGCGGCCACGCCCCAAGCCTGCGGGGCAAAATGTCGAAGCGCTGCAACCAGTCGCATGGCATGGGCACCGGCTTTACCGACCTGGGCAAAGAAGTGCTGGAGATCTTGCTGGACGATACCGATGGCAACCGCATCCTCATCGACATAAAGCACCTGAGTGCAAAGGGCCGCGCCGAACTGATGGAACTGCGTCGCAAGAAGTACAAGAACCTCCCTCTGATCATTTCGCACGGCGCCTGCAACGGGCTGCCCAATCCCAGCACCAGCTTTTCGAAGTATCCCGAACTGGGCAATGACATGAGCCGCGGCGACATCAACTTTTACGACGAGGAAATATTGGAAATGGCCCGCTCCGGCGGCATCATGGGCCTGCAGCTGGACGAAAGACGCATCGCCTCGGAAGAAAGACTAAAACAAACCAAAAGCTCGCTGGTGCTGAGCAAGAAGATGCACTACCGCAGCCAGCTGGTATGGAACCAGATCCAGTACATCGCCGAACTGCTGGACGACAATAACCTTTTTGCCTGGGATTGC
The DNA here is from genome assembly GCF_001953305.1 of Cnuella takakiae. GTDB lineage: Bacteria > Bacteroidota > Bacteroidia > Chitinophagales > Chitinophagaceae > Flavisolibacter > Flavisolibacter takakiae. The sequence continues at coordinate 1,587,409 of NZ_MTFE01000010.1, read as the reverse complement.
ATTGCACTGGGCTCCGATTATGATGGTATTGTAGACCCTGTAAACACCTTCTGGACCTTTGAAGAATATACCGATCTAAAAGGCTACGTGGAGCGGCATGCATTCACTTACATGAAAGAACACAGCTCCCGGCTGAAGAACAGTTTCAATAAGATCGATGCCGATATCATTGTACAACGTGTTTTCCAGGAAAATGCCTGGAACTTCTTCAAAAAATGGTTTTCGGAAAATGAAAGAATACCGCTGATCCAGGAAAGCCAGGATGAGACAAAGGCCTTGGTTCTGGAACTAGCCGGTTGATTGATCCAACAAAAAAGATGGAGCGCTTCGAAGCTCCATCTTTTTTATGCCCCAACATTACCACCAGGGTTGCCAAACTGCTCCATGTATCGCTGTACTGCCAACTCCTTCATCTTGGCTTCCAGCACTATGTCCACCTCCTTGCCATAGGTGTTGATGGGTTCGTAAATAAAATCGGCGTGGGCTTCCCGCTTGGCGGTAGGTTCCTCCCAGTCGCGGCGGGAAGAAGAGAAGTGAAAGATGGGTTTTACCCGCCAGGTAGCAAAGGCGGTATGAAATGCTTCTTCCTCGCTCAGGTTGCCGGGGTGGAGCTTGTGGTGGAAATAGTCAAAAACGATGGGTACCCCGATCATCTCATGCAGCGGCACCAGGTCGGCAACAGTGTACAGGCCTGCCTTATCGTCATTTTCTACCGACAGGCGGCCGCGCAGGTTTTGCGACAGCAGGCTGAAGTTCCGGGCAAAGCGGCGGATGGTTTCGTCTTTATCACCATAAGCCCCTCCCACATGAATATTGATCTTATGCATGGGTGTTGCGGGCAATCCCATCAGGTCAAACACTTCGGAGTGTATTTCCAGGTCGCGGATGGTATTGTTTAAAGTAGCCCCGCTTCCCGCCATCTTGTTGAACGGCCCGGGGTGCGTCGTTAGCCGGATATTGTGCCGGCCTACGGCTTCCAGTGTAGCGCGGATCTCCGGGAAATCGGGCAACTCCGAAATATTGTACTCAGAAGCCCAGGGCATCAGGTCGGAAGAAACGCGGAACACCTTAATGCCCTGTTGGACGTTCCACTCCACTATTTGCAACAGCCCCTGCACATTTTGCAATGCTATTTGCGAGGCATACTGAACTCCTTTTTCCAAAAAGGTACGCCGGATCATCCCTTTGGAGGAAGAGACGCCCTGGTCGTTCAGGTTAATGTTGATACAGGCATATCCCAAGTTGATCATAGGTTGCTGGGTTTAGGCTTTAAACTTCCAATGGGTAAGGTTTCGTAGCGGTCAATATGCGCCTGCTGCATCTGCTGGTAAACAGTATCTGCGAGCGCCGATTGCCAGTAGCGGTAAAATATTTCGGCTGATGCGGCTTTTACCGGGTCGGCTACCAGGGGCAATATCTCGCGGCCATGGGCACCGCTTCGCCCTTTCTGGCTGTCGGGCACCGGCCCGTCATACTTTTTCCCGCTCTTGTGGTTGGCATAGCGCCTGCTGCGGGTATAGCCCATCTGCAAAAACTTGCGGGCCATATCCATGCCTACAAAATCGCCGGCAGCCTTGTATTGCTGGAAAAGCTGCCAGATCGCTTCAGCCGACTGCCCTGCTATTCCGGGTGTTTTAAACCGCCACAAAGGCAAAAGCTCGCTTTTGTAGGGCTCCACCAGCAACACGCCCTGCTCGCCCCTGCCCACCCGGTACAGGTGTGGATTGGCCCGCAGGTCAAGGTTGCGGTAGTCGAGGTTATAGTCGAACGGGAGCCTTTTCATCAATGCCATAGCTGCAAATAGCTTTCCAATAGCCCCGGCAACGGCACTGGGGTGGCGGGGGAAAAACGGCTACATTTCCAAAAGCCGGGCTTGCACATCAAAAAACAACCCCTAGCATAAAGCCTTTATTGTTAAGTATCTGCCGAAATCCAAAAGGAGGGATCTGCAATTTACTCCCGGGCATTTTTTTTGTTCAGCTTCCAGCATGAAACGCATTTTTTTATACCTGATGCTGGTCTCCGGCATTTTTACCGCCTGTGGACAGGCATCCAAAAACGGCAGCGATGACCAGGAACAGGGCGAAGAAGCCAAGAAAAATATCAGTTCCCGCGACCTCAGTATAACCCCGGCTACCGCCTACACCGACATCTTTGTGGACAGCATGGCGCTGGAACAATACCTTGCCACCCGCCAGGTGTCGGACTCTGTTGCCCGGCGGATGCGGAGTTTTTATAATGCCCGCAACTACCAGTTTGCCTGGTTCAGTTCAGACGGGCTGACGGAGCAGGCCCGCGGCTTCTGGAACCTGCACGATTACCACCGCAAAGCCTCCGATGCCGATACCATTTTGAACGATAAGGAATTATCCAAACGGATGAACCGGCTGATAGCCGCCGAGGACCTGTCGGTATCGGCAAAAGATGCGCAGATGGTAAACACCGAACTGACGCTGACCCAGCATTTTATCCATTATATGCGCACCCAGTACGAGGATGGCTATATCAAGCGCAAGGAAATGGAGCGTTTTGTGCCCCGTAAAAAAGAAGACGCTGCTTACCTGGCCGACTCGCTGCTGAACAAAAAGCATAAAGACGGCAAGTACTTCGAAGACGTACACAAAAACTACGGCCTGCTGAAAGATCAACTGGGCAAATACCTCCAGATTGTAAAAAGCGGCGGCTGGCCCATGGTGCCCGCTACCGACAAAAAGCTCAAGCCGGGACAGTCCTCCCCTGCCATTGCCATCCTGAAAAAGCGCCTCCAGATTAGCGGCGATATGCCTGCAGGTGATACCAGTGCTGTATTTACCGATACCCTGAACATGGGCATCCGCAACTTCCAGGCAAGACATGGCTTTAAAGAGGACGGACTGATAAGCGCCGCGCTGATCAAGGAAATGAATGTACCCGCAGAGGCCCGCCTCCAGCTACTGCTGATCAACATGGGCCGGATGCGCTGGCTGCCGCCGCAGCCTTCGGGCAACCTGATCCTGGTAAACATCCCAGAGTTTGTGCTGCATGCCTACGAAGGCGCCAAAAAGGCTTTTGACATGGTAGTGGTTGTAGGTAAGGAAGGACATAATACCACCACCTTTACCGGCGACCTCAACCAGGTGGTATTCAGCCCGCACTGGAATGTGCCCGAATCGATTGTAAAGAACGAGATCATGCCCAAGCTGGCCAGCAACCCCGGTTACCTCGAAAGCCAGAATATGGAGATCGTAGACCAAAACGGCAACCTGCCTACCATCAGGCAGAAGCCAGGTGAAGGGAATGCTTTGGGTAAAGTGAAGTTCCTGTTCCCAAACAGTTTTGACATCTACTTTCACGACACGCCATCAAAAAGCCTCTTCGAACGCAGCAAGCGCGCTTTCAGCCATGGCTGTATCCGCCTGGCCGAGCCGGAAAAAATGGCCAACTACCTGTTGCGCAACCAACCCGAATGGACGCCTGAGCGCATCAACGAGGCTATGAACAACGGCGAAGAAAAATTTGTCAAGCTCAAAGACCCCGTACCCGTGGTTATTACTTACTACACGGCATGGGTAGATGATGGTGGACGCCTTCATTTCGCAGAAGACATTTATGGCCATGATAGGCGCATTGCCGCCAAGATGTTTTCCAGCCCTGCACAGTTCAAAGGAGCCGGTAAAGATTCGGCAGCGGTGGCGAAGAGGTGATTGGTAATTAGTGATTGGTGAATAGTGATTGGGTATTGGGAATATAGATTTGTTAATGAGAGGCAGCGCTTATGCGTTGCCTTTTTTAAAATAGGAAGCACTACTGAATTTTATAAACTACTCTTACCCTGATAATCGTTCCCGTAGTCAAAACACAATACCTAATACCCAATACCTAATCACCAATCACTATTCACCCCTCCCTATATTTGTTTCCCTAAACTCAGGCATACATGCAAGTGGTGGAAGTTTCCGGCCCGGCCCTAGAACAGGCTTTTCTTCAGGTAAATGTGGATATCAACAGCGGCAACCCCAATTATATCCAACCACTGGACAAGGATGTTCGTGCCATTTTTGATCCTGCCAAAAACAAAGCCTTCCGCTTTGGAACGGCAAAGCGCTGGCTCCTCCGCGATAGTGCCGGAAAGTTCATTGGCCGCATTGCAGCATTTTTCAGTAAAAAATACAAGAGCAAAGGCGATGATGGGCCTGTTGGCGGCATGGGCTTTTTTGACTGCATCAACAACCAGCAGGCTGCCAACTTACTGCTGGATACGGCCAAACAGTGGCTGGTACAACAGGAGCCCGACATGGTGGCTATGGATGGCCCCATCAATTTCGGGGAACGCGACCGCTTTTGGGGTTTGGTGGTGGAAGGCTTCCAAGAGCCGCTGTACAACATGAACTACAACCCGCCCTACTACCGCGCGTTGCTGGAACATTATGGCTTCCAGGTTTTCTTCTACCAGTTGTGTATTGGCATTAATCCAAAGGCACCGCTTAACCCCAAATTATGGGAGCGGCATGCCCAGTTCGCCAAAGACCCGTCCTTCACCGCACGCACCATCGATAAAAGCCAGATAGAGCAATATGCCGGCGATTTTGCAACGGTGTACAATGCTGCCTGGGCAGGTCATGGGGGCCTCAAGTCCATTAAGAAAGAACAGGTGGTACAAATGTTCCGCACCATGAAACCCGTGATGGACGAACGGCTGCTTTGGTTTATTTACCACAAAGAGCAACCCGTGGCCATGTTCATCAACCTCCCCGACCTGAACCAGTGGTTCAAATACCTGCACGGCAAGTTCGACTTGTGGCACAAACTCAAGTTCCTGTGGGTAAAAAAAACCAAGCGCTGTAAGAAGTTTACCGGGTTGGTATTTGGCGTGGTTCCGGAGTACCAGGGTAAGGGCGTGGATGCCTTTATGATTGTAGAAGCAGCCAAGGTGGTACAACTACCCGAGATGCCCTACGACGAATACGAGATGCAGTGGATCGGCGATTTCAACCCCAAGATGCTGAACATAGCCCATAACCTGGGCGACACTTTTATCAGCCGCAAACTCGCTACTTTCCGGTACAACTTTGACCAGAGCAAACCATTCCAGCGGCATCCAATTCTGAGTTAGGAGTTTGGGGTTTGGAGTTTGGGGTTAAAAGCATTTACATAAGCCCTTAGCTCAGGCTTGTAAAGGCAAAATGCAGTGATTACACCCATTGCATAGGGCAAGTTCATATTGTATTTTTCAAATACATTATTCACCCAAAACTTGCCACATGAAAAAAGAAAGTCCTTCGACTCTGCTCACCAATTACCTCCACATCTGCAAGGCAGCCGAGGCCAGCAACGATGGTCACCGCTGTATGATTGCACCCAGCCCCGAAATCAGGGAAAAGCTGAAAAAAGAACTCAAACAACTCAGGAAGCTCACCGCCGATTCCAGCATGAGTTTCCTGCTGCAGCCCCGCATGAACAAACGCCTGGGATTGAATGACAGCCTCCTGTTGCCAGGCAACATGTTTGCCCTGGGCTCATCGGTTGAACGGGTTAGAAGTGCATCATCGCAGCGCACACCATTGCGCGGCAAGGTGCGGGTGATAGTGGTAATGGTGGAGTTTGCTGACAAGAAGTTTACCACCCCTAAAAACTATTATAAAGACCTTTTCTTTTCTACCGGGCAGATACCTACGGGCAGCGTGAAAGAATACTTCCTGGAGGTAAGCGACGGACAGGTGGAGATTACCGGCGAGGTAGTAGGCCCTTTCAAGCTGCCGCAAAAAATGGCTTACTATGCCCATGGCGAATCGGGCACCGGCAACAGCCAGCCTAACGCCCGCACCATGGCGCAGGACGCCGCCAAACTGGCCAACCCCTCGGTAATTTTTTCCAACTACGACAACGACAGCGATGGCTATGTAGATGCCTTTGTGGTGGTACATGCCGGCAGGGGCGCCGAGGAAACCGCCAATCCCAATGAAATTTGGTCGCACAAATGGCTGCTGCCCCAGCCCATGGCCACAGATGATACAACCATCTACAGCTATCTCACCATACCTGAAGATTGCAAGCTGGGTGTATGTGCCCACGAGCTGGGACACCTGCTATTTGGATTCCCCGACCTCTACGACACCGAAGAACCCGGCGAAGGCGTGGGCAACTGGTGCCTGATGGGTGGCGGCAGTTGGAACGATGGCGGCCGCACGCCGGCACATCCCTGTGCCTGGTGCAAGGAGCAGCAGGGCTGGGTGAAAGTGATCCGCCAAACCAATAACCAATTAAATGTATCCATTGAGGATGTAAAAAAATCCAAACAGGTGTACCGCCTGTGGAAGGATGGCAGTATGGGCAACGAATACTTTTTACTGGAAAACCGCCAACGTGCCCGCTTCGACAAGTTCCTGCCGGGCGAAGGGTTGCTGATCTGGCATGTGGACAATGCCATGCCCGACAACACCAACGAGTTTCACTACAAGGTGGCGTTGATGCAGGCCGATGGTAAAAAGCAACTGGAACTGGGCGTAAACCGGGGAGATGCGGGTGACATCTGGCCGGGAACCGTTCGCAAAGCCCAGTTCACGGCGCGTAGCAAACCCAACTCCAACAGCTATGGCAACCTGCCCACTGATGTGCAGGTACGCAATATCAAGCAAACAGGCGTGGTAGTTACCGCCGATCTATACGTGAAAAAAGGCAGGCAGCGCAAAACCGTCAGGGTGCCCAAACCAGCCAAGGCCGGCAAAACGGCAAAAGCAGGTTGATACAAACAAATCCCGGTGGTGCTAATGCCACCGGGATTTTTTAATTTGTAACCATGGTAAGTATCGCACCCAACGGCATCAAGGTAAAGGGAAAGGTGGTGGACATACACCCACACCCTACCAAAGCAGGTTACAGCATGCTGAAACTGCGTGTAAGCAGCATTGAGGAACTGCCCGACCTCGCCAACTTCTTTGACCTTTGCCCCGCCGACCATACCGAAGCCATGGTACTGACCGAAGCCCTGGAACAAAAAGGCATCGAAAAGGATGATCACGTTAGTTTAGAGATGAGCAAAACTTCCAGCCTGGCGAGCTTTATCAACCCGGAATCGATTAAAAAGGCAAAGGATAAATGACGCTTCAAAGTCAAAAAAGGCTCTAACCTGTTTTTTTGCATACTGTGGTCTGGGGTTTTGTCATGCTGACGTCGCAGCATCTCTTTCATTCATCGGAGCACCTGGGAGTACAAGGGGATGCCGAAACAAGTTCGGCATGACAGCGACTAAGGGTTCCGTCATCCCGGCGCAGGCCGGGATCTCTTTCGTTTATCAGAGTACCCGTGTAGAAAAGGGGTATCCCGAACTGCCTTCAACAGGGAACTTGTGTATTGATGGGGATGCCGAAACAAGTTCGGCATGACAGACTCTGCAGATCGGAGTTATACTGTACCTTGCCCAATTACAATAT
>NZ_MTFE01000010.1:1578732-1579990 GCF_001953305.1 Cnuella takakiae | reverse complement strand
CCCGTCTTTCCCGTCTTTCCCGTCTTTCCCGTCTTTCCCGTCTTTCCCGTCTTCCAACTTTACTGACTTTCCGGACTTCCAACTCTTCGTACCTTCGCACCCTGCAAGTACCATGGAAAAATTTATTGTATCCGCCCGCAAGTACCGGCCCCAAACCTTCGACACGGTTGTGGGCCAGCAACATATTACCACCACGCTAAAAAATGCCATCCGCACGGGTCACCTGGCGCATGCTTTCTTGTTTTGTGGTCCGAGGGGGGTGGGTAAAACCACCTGTGCCCGTATCCTGGCCAAGACCATCAACTGCGAGGCCCTCCAGCCCGATGGCGAGGCCTGCAACGAGTGCCACTCCTGCAAATCCTTTAATGATGGCGCTTCGCTCAATATCCACGAACTCGATGCCGCTTCCAACAACTCGGTGGAAGACATCCGGGCCCTGGTAGAGCAGGTGCGCTTTGCGCCACAGGCCGGCCAGTACAAGGTGTACATCATCGATGAGGTGCACATGCTCAGTTCGGCAGCCTTCAACGCCTTCCTGAAAACACTGGAGGAACCGCCGCCTTATGCCAAGTTCATCCTGGCAACTACCGAAAAGCACAAGATCCTGCCCACCATCCTGAGCCGCTGCCAGATCTTTGATTTTAAGCGCATCACGCTCCAGGATACGGTAGATCACCTGCAAGGCATTGCCATCAAGGAAAGCATTACTACTGATGAAGCGGCGCTGCAAATGATTGCGCAAAAAAGCGAAGGCTGTATGCGCGATGCCCTGAGCATCCTCGACAAGATCGTGTCGTTTACCAACAGCACGGTTACCTACGACAATACCATCGAGCACCTCAACATCCTGGATGCGGATTACTATTTCCGCCTTATGGACTGTATGCTCACCCAGGACCTGGCCGGTGCCATGCTCCTGTTTGATGATATCAACAAGAAAGGTTTTGAGGGCGACGCGGTACTCAACGGCTTTGCCGAGTTTGTGCGCAACCTCCTCATCTGCAAGGACGACCGCGTGGCCGGTTTGCTGGAGGTGGTGGAAAGCTTCCGCCAGCGCTACCGCGAGATGGCGGGCCGTACCGAGGCAGGTTACCTCATCAGCACCCTTAATGTGCTGACGGAAGCAGAAATCAATTTCAAAACCGCCCGCAACAAACGCCTCCATGTGGAGCTGGCGCTGATCAAGCTCTGTTACCTGCACCAGGCTTTGGAGTTGTCGGCTACTGATGCGGGGCTGGATAAAAAAAAAACAGCTGAC
>NZ_MTFE01000010.1:1473014-1578711 GCF_001953305.1 Cnuella takakiae | reverse complement strand
CCCCTGCCGGCGAGGCTAAGCTGATAGTGGAAACACCCAGGCCCCAACCTGTTGCGGCAGCACCCGTCCCGCCCCCCCAGCCCCGTACCGTGGCGGCTCCTAAACCGGTAGCGGCTACTGCCCCCCCAACTGCTGCGCCCGCTGCTACCAAGCCCAAACTGGGATCGCTGGCAGCCATGCGGCAACATGTGGCCATGAATACCGTTACCGAAGAAGTTGCGGCCGATGTGCCCCTGGAGCCGGTAAGCCTGCGTGCCGCCTGGGAACGATTCATTGCCCAATTGGAAAGCGATAAAAACCCTGCTGCCCAGAGCTTTAAAATGGCCGAGCTGATCATCCGGGATGAAAGCGCTTTTGAAGCTACTGCCGCCAACAACCTGCAGCAAAAGTTCCTGGAACTGGAACGGGGAAAATGCTGCGAGTACCTGCAAAAGGAATTAGGCAACCGCACGGTAGCTTTTTCGGTACTGGTGGTGGAATCGCCCGACGAGGAGGTGGCTGCCGACCTGCACCTTTCCGCAAAGCAGCAGTACCAGATCATGATTGAAAAATACCCGTTGATCAAAGAGTTAAGGGAAAGACTAAGGCTTGACCTGGAGTTGTAATGCCCTGGAAAAGGCAAGTTACAGCCCAGTTAACGGGTGAATTACACCCATCGCATTACAAAAAAAATCATCCGCGCCCTGTAAACTGTTTTGGCTTAATTTCACGCCGCATTTTACTGCGCACCATATATAAATAATCGAACATGGCTGAAGTGATCTTAATGCCCCGCCTGAGCGACACGATGACCGAAGGCGTGATTGCGGCATGGCATAAAAAAGTTGGCGACCCTGTTAAGAAAGGCGACCTGTTGGCGGAAATTGAAACCGACAAGGCCACTATGGAACTGGAAAGCTATAAAGATGGTATCCTGTTGCATGTAGGCGCCGACAAAGGAGGCAAACTTCAGGTAAATGACTTGCTGGCCATCATCGGCCAGGCAGGTGAAGATATTTCCGCACACGTAAATGGTGGTGGCGCCGCAGCTGCAGCTCCCCAGGCAGCTCCTGCTGCTGAAGCTGCTCCTGCCGCCCAACCCGCAGCCCAGCAACCGGCAACTGCTGCCCTTGACCTTTCCAAAATGGAAGAGGTGGTGCTGATGCCCCGCCTGAGCGATACCATGACCGAAGGTGTGATTGCCGCCTGGCATAAAAAGGTAGGCGACGACGTAAAAAAAGGCGACCTGCTGGCCGAGATCGAAACCGACAAGGCCACTATGGAGCTCGAAAGCTATAAAAATGGCAAGGTGCTGTTCCTCGGTGCCGACAAAGGCCAGAAGATTGCCGTAAACGACCTGCTTTGCGTTATTGGCGAAGAAGGTAAGGTAGATGTTCAGGCAATTGTAGCAGCCTCCAAAGGTGAAGCTACTGCGGCTCCTGCAGCTTCCGCCCCGGCTGCATCCCAAGCCGCAGCACCAGCTGCTACAGCCACTCAGCAAGCGGCAACTGCTCCTGCTGCTTCCCTCAATGGCGATGGCCGCATCAAGGCTTCGCCCCTGGCTAAAAAGATCGCTGCCGACAAAGGCATCGACCTGGCACAGGTACCCGGCACCGGCGATGGCGGCCGCATTACCCGCAACGACATTGAGAACTTCAAGCCCCAGGCTGCTCCCGCCGCTGCACCACAGGCTGCTGCTGAAGCACCCAAAGCCGCACCCGTTCCCGTGGTGGCAGGCGAAGAAGGCTACCAGGACATCAACCTCTCGCAAATGCGTAAGGTAATTGCCAAGCGCCTGGGCGAAAGCAAGTTCTCGGCACCTCACTTCTATCTCACCATGGAAATCAATATGGACAAGGCTATGGAAGCCCGTCCTGCCATGAACGAGGTAAGTGCCGCCAAGATTTCCTTCAACGATATGGTGGTGAAAGCTGCCGCTATGGCCCTGCGCAAGCACCCCGCTGTAAACAGCAGCTGGATGGGCGACTATATCCGCCAGTACAACCACGTTCACGTAGGTGTGGCAGTAGCCATCGAAGACGGACTGATTGTACCCGTGGTACGTTTTGCCGACCAGAAGCCCCTCAGCGCCATTGCTGCGGAGACCAAAGAACTGGCAGGTAAGGCCAAGGCCAAGAAACTGCAGCCCAACGAGTTCTCGGGCAACACCTTCACCATCTCCAACCTGGGTATGATGGACATCGAAGAGTTTACCGCCATCATCAACCCGCCCGACAGCGCTATCCTGGCTGTTGGCCGCATCAAGGAAGTGGTGGTACGCAAGGGCGACGGTTTTGGCGTAACCAATGTAATGAAGGTTACCCTCAGTGCCGACCACCGCAGCGTGGATGGTGCCGTTGGCGCCGCCTTCCTCCAAACGCTGAAGCGCTTCCTGGAGAACCCCGTAACCATGCTGGTATAGCAGTAAGGTTCAGGCTAAGACTAAGATTAAGAATTCAGATAAGGACCCGGGGTGTATGCTCCGGGTCTTTTTGCTTTTAGGGTGTTGGGTAAGGTCGTATTCCAGGTAAGTCTGCTCCTGTTTATCAATCTTTACTATCCCCCGTATAACTCGGTTACACCTTAACTGCAACGAAACGTCATTGCGAGGCGCATTCGCTACTACTGTCTGAAGGCTACTTGCGCGCCGAAGCAATCTCCAGCCGCTGTAAGCCACCAAACGGGCACAAAGGGCAACCCTATCATTGCAGGGGATTGCTTCAGCGCCGCCAACTGCTGCGTAATGCAAAACACTATTGGCGCTTCGCAATGACGTTCCACAACCAGTTCAAGCTTAAAAGAGCGTTCCTGGTGATGATTTATCGTTTGGCAACAAAGCTCACTCCCTGATCGTTCCTTCAAACAACAAATTCACATTCGGATCCAGCAGGATAACGGTAGGCTTTTCCCGAGAAGGCAACTCGTACCGTTCCTTTACCTTGTTTACCTGGATCCGATGTAAGGTTTGTTTTCCCTTGGCGTCAACAAATGCCAGCTCCAACGGGAAATGGTAAATAGTTTCGCCCGTTTGCTGCAACTGCAGTTGCACTTTGCCCCTGCTGTGTGCCCAGGTAATATTCAAACGCGGCACGCCGGGATGATACAGCCACTGGTCGAAAAAGGGCTGGAGGTTTTGCCTGCTGATCTCTTCGGCCAGCTTTTGAAAATCGCGGGTATCGGCGTTAGCACCTGCATAGTTTTTATAAAAAGCCTGCAACACCTGTCGGAAAACCGCGTCGCCCAGCTTGCGGCGCAACATGTGCAGGAACCAGCCTCCTTTTTCATAGCTGTTGGCATTCAGCAGCGACTGCAGGTCGGAGGTAGTATTGACCACGCTGGTTTTGTTGTGGGCCACAAAGTCGACTACCTGCTGCCGCTCGGCACGCAGCCGGTCTTCAAACGCGGCTTTGCCGTATTTGTACTCCCAATAAAGATTGGTGCAGTAAGTAGCAAAGCCTTCCGATATCCAAAGATGGGCAAAGCTCTTTTCACTCACCATATCGCCAAACCACTGGTGGGCCACTTCGTGTGCCATACGGTCTTCGTGGGTACCCTTGCCGGTGGGTGTATTTTCTTCGTAAAAAATGGCACTGGCGTTTTCCATTCCGCCAAAGCGGGTACGCGACTGCACATTGGCCAGTTTTTTAAAAGGATAAGGCCCAATATATTGGTGGAAATAATCCAGCATGCCTTTGGTGAGGGCGAAGTCCTTGAATCCTTTTTCACGGTCCTGCGGGTACACCCATGCCGATACCGGCACACCGGCAGCACTGTCCAACAAGCCCACCGCCATTTCGGCCACGCCAATCACCATCACCTTGGTGGGAATGGGCGTGGGCTCCTGCCACACGGTTTGCTTCAATCCCTTGCCGGCATTGGTTTCTTCCACCTGCAGGCCATTGGCAATAACCTGGTAATGCGCCGGGGCAGTAACGGAAAAACGAACCGAGGCTTTATCATCAGGGCGGTCGTTGCAGGGAAGCCAGTGGTGCGCCCTATTGGGCCAGTTGTCGGCAAAGAAGGTGCGGCTGCCGTATTTGTTGCGCGAAATAATGAGGCCATCGGCAGGAATGCCTGCATACTGAATCACCACCTCCTGTTCGGGCTGCTGCCGGTCCAGCCCGCGCATATCAATAAACAGGTCGTTTTGCTGGTGCGAAAAAGCAATGCGCTTGTCTTTTGCCCTAACCTCATTAACCCGCATACCTTTTCCACGTTGCAACCCCGCCAGGTTGAAACGTACCGAGGAGAAAGTATCGGTATACTGGAAACGGATGGTAGCAACACCCCTGATGGAATCGTGTTGGTCGGAAAGCTGTAGCTGGAAATCGTAGTGCTGTACATCGGGCACCTGGGCCTGGAGCAGGGAAGCAAGTAAAACAGCGGAGAGGGTTAAGAGCAGTTTCATGGTGTTGTGCAGCCTTAAAAGTACGCTGTTTTATTACAGTCGGTCCTTCCTGTATTGCTGCTATCGCACCTTGAACAAATCACGGAAGTATCTCATCAACTCAATGGCTGTCTTCCTGTTTGTATCAGCGGGAGTGCAGGTATCTAATTCTTCCGCGTCGTAGAAGTAAATCGTCTGAATGTCGTTTTTGGTGATGCGGTAAAAAACTATTTCACTGCCATCTTCAACACTGCAGGTAGCGGTGAACTGGGTTGCAGGTTGTAATTGCCAAATCCTTAGTTGTGCCAACTGCTCCCAACGATTGGGTCCGTTATAATGGAAAGCAGGAACAAAGGGAAGCAAGTACCGGTTGGTGTCTGGTTTAACAGCCTGGAAGTTATCATCCGATCGATAGAAATGAAGGGCAAGTTCCATGGGCAGGTTCCTGCCCCTTATGGCAGCATATGGGTTTTTGTAGGTAAACAGGAAAACAGATCCCTTGCTTTTAGCGACAATATGGTAGTTGGGGTAAGGACTCCAGGAAGAAAACTCATGATAGATCAGCGTACTGTCAAAATGCTTCTGAAAAAATTGATGCAGGGGTGTCTCCTCTTTATACCATTGACTTTTTGCCTCTTGGCCCGTAGCAAGCAGCAAAAAAAGAAATGCGACCAATCGAAAAAACATCCACTTGCATTTATAGATTCTCCAGCAACTCCACTACTTTCTCCCTGCGCAAGATAACATACCCAATCCGGTCGTTGGAAACACCGTCCTTCAGCTGGTAGCTGAAAGAAAGCTGGTCGTCGTGCACTTCGGTTTCGAAGTATTTGAAGGCAATGGTTGGATACTGCTTCAGCTCCTCGCCTATCTCGTACAGGTGGGTACTCAGCACAAATAAGGAGTTGTGCATTTTAATCAAACCTTTGATCACCGTTAGCGAGCACTTCATGGCATCCTGCACGTTGGTGCCCTTGAATAATTCATCGATCAGCACCAGCCACTTGCGACCATCGTTGATTTTGTTGATGGTGTTTTTGATGCGCTGTACTTCGTTGAAAAAATAGCTTTCTCCTTTTGCAATATTGTCCGACACATTGATATTGGACAGCACGCCGTCGAACAAGGACAGCCGCATGCTTTTGGCAGGTACGCCCATACCCATATGCGCCAGGAATACCGAGGAACCCAGGGCCTTGATGAGCGTACTTTTGCCGGCCATATTAGCACCGGTAAGGAAAACAAAATGCTGGTCGGGGTTCATTTCCAGGTCGTAGGCAACGGGCTTTTCCAGGAGTACGTGATACAAACCCCTGGCTTGAATTAGCGGCGGGCTGTCGTCTACAAATTCAGGGAAATGCAGGTCGTATTTCTGCACGGCTACCGCCATTGAATACCAGGCATCCAAACGGCCATAGAGGTCCATCAGGTCGAGGATACGGGTTTTGTGGAGGTAGCGCACATGGTGGGTAAAATAGAGGTTTTGCACCACGCTGAACTTCGTTCCGGCTTCGGCCTCCGACAGGCGTCGTAACGGCTCTTCCGATAAAGCTTTGCGCACCCTTTCCATCAGCAGCTGCACCTGTGCGGGCAACTCCACACCGGCAAACAGTTGCTCCAGCTTTTTAATACCCCTGAAAAAGTCGGCAAAATGCCGGATGGAGTACTTGATCATGGAATAGTCGGCGGCATGCAGCAAACGATATGAAAGCGCACTGGCGGGGTTGGGATGCTGCGGACCGGGATCGAGCGGGTAATCGAGGAACTTATCCATCACCAGGATGGTACCGTTGGTGATATCGGCAGGCCATTCATCGATGTGCGCCATCACGGTACGGATGATGGTTTGGGTGCCGCGGATCTTCTTCAGGTCGCTGTGCGGCTCGTTGAAGTAGCGGCGCAGCCATTCCTTGCCGCCAATGGTGCGGGTGAAGTTGAGCTTATGAAATATGGAGAACTCCTCTTCCTGCTGGAAGATGGAAATGTCGTTAAAAGTTATCTTATCAATCTGCATACCCCCTGTCCCCCTAAAGGAGGGACTTAGGTCGAACATACTGAATTTTAAAGGAATAGGTTTTACAGCAGGCACTAGATTTTGAAATCTTTGGCAAACAAAAGCCACCTCTTCTTAAAACAACAACGCCACCCCTGTCAGGGTAGCGTTGTTCCCAATTATGCTTTCCGGCCTAAGTTCCCCCTTTAGGGGGACAGGGGGTTTACCTATCAAACTTCAGCCGCTGTCCTTTTTGTGACTCATCAAAGTTCCCATTTTCATAAACCAGGTGACCATTTACAAAAGTATGGGTGATGGCTGCCGGGAAAGTGGTGCCTTCCAGCGGGCTCCAGCCGCACTTGTACAGGATATTGGTTTTTTCAACGGTGGTTGTTTGCTGCGGGTCCACAATCACCAGGTCGGCATGGTAGCCTTCGCGGATATAACCACGGTCCTTGATCTGGAAACAGTCGGCAACGGCATGGCTCATTTTCTGTACCACCTTTTCCAGCGTGATGCGGCCTTCTTTTACATAGTGCAGCATAAGCAGCAGCGAATGCTGGATCAGCGGCAGACCGGCATGTGCCTTTTCGTAAGGCTCCATTTTCTCTTCCCAGGTATGGGGGGCGTGGTCGGTGGCAATTACATCGAGGCGGTCGTCGTTGAGGGCCTGCCACAAAGCCTCGCGGTTAAACGGCGCCTTGATGGCGGGATTGCACTTGATGCGGTTGCCCAACGCGGGGTAATCATCGGATGTAAAATGCAGGTGGTGCACACACACTTCCGAAGTGATCCGCTTGTCCTTCAGGGGCAGCATATTGGTAAACAGCTGCAGCTCTTTCTCGGTGGTAATATGCAGGATGTGGAGGCGGGTGCCATGTTTTTTGGCCAGTTGAATGGCCTTGAACGAAGATTCAAAACAGGCTTCCTCGTTGCGGATGATGGGATGATCCGAAGGCTCGAGTACCGGCTTTTGGGCCTTAAGCTTTTCTAGGTTGGCCTTGATGATGCTTTCTTCTTCGCAGTGGGTGGCAATGAGCACCTGGCTTTCGGCAAAGATGCGGTCCAGCGTCAGGTAATTATCTACCAGCAGGTTGCCCGTTGAGGAACCCATGAAAATCTTTACGCCGCAGATATCCTGCCTGCGGTCGTTTACGCGCAGCACTTCCTCGAGGTTGTCGTTGGAAGTACCCATAAAAAACGAGTAGTTGGCCAGCGAAGTGTTGGCACCGATGGCGTATTTCTGCTCCAGCAACTCGTGGGTAAATGCCGGCGGGTTGGTGTTGGGCATTTCCATAAAAGAAGTAACACCACCTGCAACCGCAGCTTTTGCCTCCGAATAAATATTGGCCTTGTGGGTAAGACCCGGCTCGCGGAAATGCACCTGGTCGTCGATGGCGCCCGGCAAAAGATACTTGCCCTCACCATTAATTTCTTTTACGTTGTCCGTAACCGTTAGCTGTGGCGCTATACGTTCAATACGTCCATTAGCCACCAGCACATCCAAGACCTCCGTGCGGCCTTCGTTCACGACCTGAATATTCCGGATAAGATATTTATGCATAAATTCAATTCTTCCGTTAACCCTCTGAGATGCAAGTTAAAGCAACCATTCGCAACCTCATTCTTTCTTTATTCCCCTTGGCTATCAAAGCCCAAACTACCTACCTGTTCCAGGACAGCAAAGAGGGCATCCTGCTGGAAAGAATGGAAGTAAAAGCCCAGCGCGATTCGGTACTGAATTTTTCCAAAATTCATCCCTACAGCCGCAAACAGGTAGTACCACGCATAGCAGCTTTGGACAACCTGCTGCAGTCGCCATCAGACCGCTATCTCTATGCCAGCGCCCTGATGGCAAGCCCTGAGTGGACTTCGGTTGCCCATGCCCGTTACAGGAGCCGGAAACCTACTTGGAAACATTTTTATAAAACACCCGCCAACCTGGTGGAAGTTGACCAGCCCGATTTTTTCCTGGTGATCAATCCTGCTTTTCAATATACCGTTGCCAAAGAACAAAACAACACCCAATATTTATTCCAAAACAGCCGTGGTGCCCATATCCGTGGCCGCATTGCCAACAGGATCGGGTTTGCCGGCTATGTGGGCGAAAACCAGGAACGTGATCCGCTGTATGTGCAAAGCTGGGTAGCCGAACGAAAGGCACTGCCCGGGCAGGGTTATTACCAGGCATTCAAAAAAACGGCTTACGACTATTTTGATGCCCGCGGTTATATCAGCTTCAACGCTACCAAATACATTGATGTCTCCTTTGGCTACGACCGCAACAGCATCGGCAATGGCCTGCGCAGCCTGTACCTTTCTGATTTTCCCAACAATGCGCTTTTCCTGCGGCTCAATACCCGTATCTGGAAGTTCAACTACCAGAACCTTTTTATGGAGCTGCAGCATGCCGACCCGCTTGATCCCCGCCAACGCGACTACCTTTTAGGCAAGAAGTACGCTGCCATGCACCACCTCGACATGGCACTCACGCCCTGGCTGAATGTGGGTCTTTTTGAAAGCGTGGTATTTGGCCGCACAAACAAGTTTGATTTCAGCTACCTCAACCCCATCATCTTCATGCGGTCGATGGAGCAGCAAAACGGGTCGGGCGACAACAGCATGGCGGGGATTGACTTTAAAGCAAATGCTGCCAGGCGCTTCCAGTTTTACGGGCAGTTGCTGTTTGATGAGTTCAAGCTCTCCGAGGTGCGCGACAATAAAGGGTGGTGGGCCAACAAGTGGGGCTGGCAGCTGGGCGCCAAATACATCGATGTGCTGGGTGTGCCCAACCTCGACCTGCAGGTGGAGGTCAACCGGGTACGGCCCTTTACCTATTCGCACGACGACTCAGTGGCCAACTACACGCACTACAACCAGCCGCTGGCACACCCGCTTGGCGCCAACTTCCAGGAGGTGCTGATGCAGTTGCGCTACCAGCCCAAGCCCCGGTGGACGGTATTGGCAAAGGGGATGTATTATTTCCAAGGCCGCGACTCGGCAAAGGTTTCCAGCGGCAGCAATATCTTTTTACCCAACGTGCCGCCCTACCGCAAACAGGATTATGGCTATAGTGTTGGCAATGGTGTGCGCACTGATGTAACACTGGCTTCCCTACTGCTTTCGTACGAACTGAAACAAAACCTTTACCTGGAAGCCTGTGCCCTGTTCCGCAACGAAAAGGCGGCGGGCAGGCAAAGCCAGCACACCACCGTGCTTTCGGCCGGTATCAGGTGGAACATGTGGCGCCGCAGCTTCCTCTTCTAACTCAAACCTCCCAACCAAAAACTAAAAACCCAAAACGCCAAACTCCAAACCCCAAACCGTAACTGGTCCGGTTTTATTAGCTTAGGCCTGAAGCAATATAAAAAAAGCACATGGATCGCATGCCTTTAACCGTTCGCAGGGCAATTGAAATAATGGGTCTTTATTTCCTGGGTACCATTATCATCGTTGCCAAAGATATTATTACACCCCTACTGATGGCCTTTTTCCTGGCCATCATGCTGCTGCCCGTATACCGCTTTCTGCGCAACCGGGCAAAGTTTGGCGAGGTTGGGTCCATCATCCTTTCCCTTTTCCTGCTGTTCCTGGTGCTGGGCGGACTGATCTGGTTTTTTTCTTCCCAAATAGGCCGCGTGGTGCAGGACTTTCCGCAGATAAGGGAAAATGTGACCCTGCATCTCAATAACCTGAGTCATTGGTTTGAAACAAAAACAGGACTTTCAACCCGCCGGCAAACCGAACTGATCAACCAGCAAAACGAAAAGGTACTGGCATGGGCCGGCGGTATGTTGGGCGGTGCGGCATCTTCGGTTACAGGCATCTTTGTTTTCATCGGCCTGTTGCCCATTTATATTTTCCTGTTGCTGTTTTACAAAAACCTGCTGCTGCGTTTTGTGTTCCTGTGGTTTCCCAAAGACAACCACCAAAAGGTAGAGGAAGCCATGCGTGAATCGGAGGTAATTATCAAAAGCTATCTGGGCGGCCTGCTGATACAAATAACCTACATCACTATTTTGCTGGGCGGCATCCTGCTGGTCATTGGCATCAAACACGCCATCCTCATCGGTGCCATCTTTGCCATCCTCAACCTCATACCTTATGTGGGTGCACTTATTGGCAACCTCATTGGTGTGCTGCTCACCCTGTCTTCTTCGCAGGAGTTGTGGCCCATTATTGCGGTGTTGGTGACCATTGCTTTTGTACAATTCCTCGACAATAATATCCTGATGCCCCGCATTGTGGGCTCCAAGGTTAAGATCAATGCGCTGGTCACCATTATCGGGGTGATCATTGCCGGCGCCATGGCCGGTGTATCGGGTATGTTCCTATCACTACCTGTTATTGCGGTAATGAAGATCATTTTCGACCGCACCAACAACCTCAAGCAGTGGGGCGTGTTGTTTGGCGATGAAAAACCGCAGAAGAGCCCCATGAGCTGGCCCGTGTTGCGGCTAGGCAGCAAAAAGGTGCAGGAAAAGCTGCAACAACAAAACAATATTGAACCAACGGATACAAAGGGGAAACCGACACCGTAGGGATGATGGACGATAGACGATGGGATATGGACGATGGACGACAGACCACAGACGATGGACAACGGGAGGCGTTCATTGGGAACTTTACCACAATACGCTATGGATCTTTTTCAATAAAACAGGCACCGGGTATTCGGTGCCTGTTTTATTATTTGGCTATTTAAGCCCCTGCCAAAGCAGTTGTCGGAGTAACCGCCGGTGGCGTATTGCCCAGGGTGCGCAACAGCCTGAAATGCGATTGCACTGCACTGGTAAACGTTGGATAACAGAAATAAGGCAGGCCATATTCGCGGCAGGTTTGCTGCACCAGCTTGCTGATGGCGGGATAATGCACATGGCTTACGCGGGGAAAAAGATGGTGTTCTATCTGGTAGTTGAGGCCGCCGGTGTACCAGGTAACCAGCTTGTTGTTGAGGGCAAAATTGGCTGATGCCTGCACTTCGTGTTCGGCCCAATGTACAGGCAGCATACCGCCTTCTTCTTTTGCCTGGTAAAACTGTGTGTGTTCCACCACATGCCCCAGCTGAAACACCAGTGCAAGGGTTAGCCCCATCACCATATTCATCACCAGGTAGCCTACCAGCCAGTTGTTGAAACCAAGCAGGTAAATGGGCAGGCCCACGTAGCAGAAAAAGTAGAACGCCTTGCTTGCCCAGAACAATATATGCTCGGTGCGGTTCATACGGCGCAGGGGCATATTGCTGATCTGTCCTTTGAAGTACTTGGTAAAATCAAAAACGGTGATCCAGAAAATACCCGAAAAAGGGTAAAGCAACAGCACGTACCAGTGCTGGTAGCGGTGCATGGGTTTCCATACCTGCACATCGCACTGGCGCAACAGCGGGCTTTTTGCAATGTCATCATCCAGCCCGTCGATATTGGTGTAGCTATGATGCAGCTGGTGTTTTTGCCGGAACAAAAACGCATTGCCACCAAGCGCGTTGAGGCTTAGCACCACCAGGTCGTTTACCCGCCGGCTGCTGCTGAAACTGTAATGACAGGCATCGTGCATAATGGCAAAGCCAATTCCTGCCAGCACCAGCCCCAATGTGGCGGACAATACCAATTGTACCCAAACAGGCAGGGGCACCAGCAACAATACCACGAAGAGCACCACGGCTGTTCCACCCAAGAGCGCTGCCTTCAACCAAAGCTGGCCATTACCAGTTTTGGCTATGGCGTTTTGCCTGAAATAAGTGTCCACCCTGGCTTTCAGCACCTGGTAAAAAGGGCTGTTCTTTTCAAATACAGTCTTGTTCATAGCAATTAATTCGAAGCGGGAAATGGGGAGCGGATCAGCGCAATCAGGAGGGAGGATTGCTTAAATATAGTGGTACCCAGCCGATCCAACAAATGCCTGCTATGCAGGCTGCGTGGGCATACTAATGGACACCCGGGTACCATCCTTGCCCGAAATGATCCGGAACTCGGCCTGCAACAATCCTGCACGCCGGTACATATTTTTCAACCCCATGCCTTTGCCATGGCCCTTGAGCAGCAATGCTTCCGGGTCGAATCCGATGCCATCATCCTGTATGGTGAGGTGCAACCGGGCATCCCTTACTTCCAGTTGCACAGATACCTTGTGGGCCTGCGCATGTTTGATGATATTTTGCAGTACTTCCTGGAAGAGGCGGAAAAGAATCAGTTCTTTCTGTGGCTCCAGCTGCAGTTCCTCGCCTGTTACGGTGAGTTCGGTTTGAAATGCGCCATACTTGCGTACCTGCTCCATTTCGGAGGCAATAGATTTTTCCAGGCCCATTTCCAGTACATAATCGGCATCCAGCAACTTGGAGAGGAGGCGCAGGTCGGCAATAGCTTTGCCGATCAGGTCTACCTGGTCGTCGAGCATACCCTTGCTGGCACCAACAGGTAGTTGCATGGCCTGCCTTGTAAGGTTCATACGTACCAGGCTTAGCACCTGCCCGATATTATCGTGTATTTCCTGACCGATGTTGCGGAGGGTTTGCTCCTGTATCTCGAACTTACTTTCGAGCAGCAACTTATCGAAGTTGTTGCGCAGCGATTCTTTTTCAGCCAGGTACTGCATCTTTTCCTTGCGCTCGGCGCGGTACCGGTATATAAGTCCAAAGGAAATGATCAGGGTTTCCATGATCATGCCTACATGAAAAGTAGAAGGTGGAAAAAGGTAGGAAGCCGTAGCGGCAAGCGTAAGGCGCTGGAGGGCGCCGATCAAAAAAACCAACAGGCCCGCCAGCAGGAAGATGGCGCTTTTCATGCCTTTTACCGTACTGTAAATACAGGCCCCAATGATGGAAATAATGGTGACCATGGTGCTGATATTGGCCCATTTAAACAAGACTGTTTCCAACCATGGATCGGGTTTCAAATTGAACGCCACCAGGTGACACAAGGCACTTAAAATAGTATTGAACTTTACCACATTCAGGAAAATACAAAGCCTGCTGTGGGGCGGTATATTGGTCAGGAACTGCTGCACCACATGCATCAGCACCGATATGGCCAGTGCGCCCAGGGCCATGATGGGTGTAAGCCGGTAAGCCCGTTCCGAATCCCAGTGGAGAAACTGCTGGTCCAGCTGGTCGTTTTTCATCACGATCAGCATCAGGAAGAGGATGTAGAGGCTATACCAAACATGGATGCGGTCGTTAAGAGATGTGTAGAGATAAAGATTTAAAATGAGGAACAGGAAGAGGATGCCGAGGATGATCCCAAAAAGCAGGTACATGCGGTTGGCAAAAGCCTTGAACTCGGCGGGCTCCAGCAGGGCAAATGCATAGGACTTGTACACATGCCGGGCATCCATGGACAGGTAAAAAGTGTCGGTGCTTTGCGGGGGCAGGTACAGGGGATATACAAAGTGGGTATACTGGTAGGCACGCTGCGCAAAAGGAACCGCAACACCGTTCTTGCCCTCCATTTTCCAGGTACCGTTCTCAACCCGGTACAGCAGTCCTTCCCGCATCCCAATTGGGCCCATCAGCAGGAGCAGGTTCTGGGGGCCGGCTGCTCCATTGCGCAGCACCAAACGAAACCAATAATAATCTTGGTCGTAACCCGAAAAGACCACCGGCTTTGCAGGTGCCTGCCTGAAACGGGCCTGTATTTCGGGTTGTAAAATTTGTTTGATGGTATAGGGAACCTGGCTTTTCAATACCTGCATATGGGGCGTTACTACCAGGTGTCTTTGCCCGCTGAGATTGGCAGCTTCTACGGGCTGGGCCTTTGCCGAAAAGGCAAAGCAAACCAACACCATGGAAAAAAGCATCCACTGGTAGCAGATCAGCAATCGGGTGATTTGTTTTACCGTAGAAGGCAGTCGGTGCGGCAACACGGCTTCCAAGGTAAACAATCCCACCGCTAAATAAAACATTGCCAACCCGGTGCGTCGGTGCCAAATAAAGCCACCTGCAGCCCTTTTAAACCAAGCAATTGATGCTAATGGTCAGCCATGGTATATTATTTGTTCCCATACGACCAAACAACAGCGAGTTATGAGTGCAAAGATTCCCCAACGCGAGGCTACGGCAACAGAAGAAACGGAACTCTATTATAACGCATGGGTGGTAGCACCGCATGTGTGGCGGTTGAAAGATGTTTTTGTGAATGTTTATATCATCCAGGATCCTACCAGCCAGGATTGGGTGCTGGTAGATGCAGGGCTGAAATCGACGGCGCAGCATATACGCAAGCTGGCTGAAGAAGTGATCGGCCGCCACATCAGGCCTGTGGCCATCGTCCTCACACATGGCCATTTCGACCACCGTGGTTCCTTGCAGGAGCTTGCCGATGAATGGCAGGCACCCGTTTATGCCCACCATATGGAGCAGCCTTACCTCAATGGTACCTCCTCCTACCCCCCACCCGATCCCGGTGTTGGCGGCGGACTGATGGCCACCATGTCATTCCTTTACCCCAAAACACCCATCGATATAACGGAGCACCTGAACGAGTTGCCCGAGGACGGCACCATACCCGGTATGCCCGAGTGGCGATGGATACATACACCCGGACATACACCAGGGCATATATCCCTGTTTCGCAACCGCGATGGCGTGCTCATTGCCGGCGATGCCTGTGTAACTACCGTGCAGGAGTCGGCCATATCGGTGGCTACGCAGATGCCTTTCCTGAGCGGGCCACCCAAGTACTTTACCCCCGACTGGGGCGCGGCTGCCCGCTCGGTACGCGAGCTGGCCGACCTCAAACCACAGGTAATAGCCACAGGTCATGGTAAAAGTTTTTATGGCGAAATAGCCATGAAAGAGCTCAACCGCCTGTCCAAAAACTTCTGGCAGCGTGGCATACCCGCCTCCGGGCGTTATGTAAAGGAACCGGCCCTATTTGACGTGGATGGCATTCCCACCTACCTGCCACCCAAGCGGGGCGTAATGCTGAAGCGCGTACTTACAGCTGCGGCACTGCTGGCAGTTGGCTATTACATTGTAAAACACAACCGGCAGAAAGGCCTGCTGGGCAAAGTGCAGAAAAGTGTGGGCAAACATATCATGGGCAGCAGTTGGATAGCCCTTGGCGCCGCAGCGCCCGCCAGCAGTGCGGCACCTACAATCCCGCTGATACCGGCTTTGTAGGTTTATGGTTTTTAGTTTTTTGATAAAAGCCCGACTATATAAAAGGCGCTGTTTTACTACAGCGCCTTTCTCATTTTCATTTACATCCATTTCGAGCAGAAACCAACGAAAAACCAAAAACTAAAAACCCAACTGCCGCTTATACAACTGCACGGTATTCTCCAATCCCAGGTACAGCGCATCAGCAATAAGGGCATGACCGATGCTTACTTCGTCAAGGCCGGGAATGTTCTGGGCAAAATATTTCAGGTTGTGCAGGTCCAGGTCGTGGCCGGCATTCAGGCCAAGGCCTAGTTCTAAGGCTCTTTTGGCCGCTGCGGCATAAGGCGCAACAGCAGCTTCCTTGTTGCCAGCAGCAAAGCCATGGGCATAGGCTTCGGTGTACAGTTCAATACGGTCGGTACCGGTTTCCGCGGCACCTTCCACCATAGCTACAACGGGATCCACAAAGATGGAAACCCGGATACCGGCATTTTTAAACACCGTAATGATCTCCCGCAGGTAGTCGCGGTGTTGCACCGTATCCCAGCCGTGGTTGGAAGTGATCTGTCCCAGCACATCGGGTACAAGGGTTACCTGGTCGGGCTTTACTTCCAGCACCAGGTCCACGAACTTTTGCTCCTGGCAGTTGCCTTCAATATTGTACTCGGTGGTGATGATGCTTTTAATGTCACGGGCATCCTGATAGCGGATATGCCTTTCATCGGGACGGGGATGAATGGTAACGCCATCAGCACCAAAACGCTGTACATCCACTGCAGCTTTCACCACGTCGGGGTTGTTGCCACCGCGGCTGTTGCGCAGGGTGGCTATTTTATTGATATTGACACTCAGCTTAGTCATGAACCGCAGATTTATATGATTTGATAAAGATTTTTATGATCCTGCGCCAAATAGACGCTTTTGCATTTTGTACCTGCAAGGGCGGAGGCAAATGTAACCCACCAGGAACGATTCTTACACATTGCTCAGGAGGCATAGAAATCAGAACATCCTATTTGCAACAGATTTACCTTTTCCCTTTTTCCAGGATATCCTATATGTCAGACCAGGGTTTCCTAACAATCATTACCATACCTACAGCAGCAAAGCTACCCCATAAGGTAGCTTTGCTGCTGTAGGTAACCAATCCTTCAGATCATTGTTTAATCATACAAAGCTGCGGTTACCGGATCAGCACCACACTCCCCTTCCGCTCCATTTGTGTGCCGGTACTGAGCTCGCGGTAGCGGAGGGTCCATACATAGGTGCCGGTATTTTGCAACTGCCCGCTGATGCGGCCATCCCAGCCCCGCTTGGGGTCGCGGGTGCGAAATACTTCCTGTCCCCAGCGGTTGTATACAATGAACTCGTAACCATCAATGCGGAAAGCATTCAGCGGGCGGAACAGGTCGTTGCGACCATCACTGCCGGGTGTAAAGGCGTTGGGCACATGTACCGTGCAGCTGCTGTAGATGGTAATGGGCTTAGTTACCGACCTGGTACAACCAAAACTATCGGTAACGCTGTAGGTTACATTGATTGCAGCGGTGCGCAAAGGTGCGTTGAACCGGTGCACAGGCTGGGCCTCACTGCTGGTAGTGCCATCGCCAAATACCCAACGGTGGCGTAAGCCGCGGCCTACAGCCGTACTGGTAAACTGTACCGGCTCGTTGGGACACTCCTCGGTGGTGGCTTTAAAATCAAGGCTCAGGAAGTTTTCGAGCACCACCTTTGTATCAGCCGTATCCACGCACACGCCATTGCTTACTGCCAGCCGGATGTTTTTTGTAGTGAACACATTGTACAATGCTAGCGGGTTGCGCACGGTGCTGGTTTTGCCTTCATCCAGTATCCAGCTCCACTGGTTTACGCCGCGTGTACCCGGGTGGTTGAACTGCACGCTATCGGTAGTACAGCCATATTGGATGTTGTAGGTAAATGCCGCACTTACGGTATCTGCCACCGTAAAGTTTACAGCACCCAGCGGAATGGGGTTGCCGCATTCATCGGTAGGCACGGTGCCACTGGCATTGCGGCGGAGCGCCACCCGGAAATTACCCGCATCCACCATGGGTGCAGCCAACTCCAGTGTGATGGTTTCCGAAAGACCGTTCTGGCAGTTTAGCACCGCACGGGTGATGCCCACGGCATATGGGCCCTGGATAACAAAATCGGAGCCGTCGGCGGCAACGGTATTGCAATACACCCCTTTCCGGAAAACAAGGGTAAGCTGGTTGGGCGCACAACCCACCGGCACGATGCTATCGAGGCGGGTGGGCAGGGTGGGATCAACCTTAAAAGGAGCCAGCTCGCCTTCTGGAACCCCGTTGCCGCAGTTGTCCAAAATGGTATTGGCATCGGTACCGGCACGGATGGCCAATTGGTAATTACCAGGATCAAGCGGTCTTGCCAGCCTGATCTCCACCGAGTCTGTTTCAAAGCCATTACCGCAGATGGGACTTGCGCTGCTCACCGGTGTGTTGTTGGGCAGGATCACAAATTCGGAACCGCTTGCCGTGATGCTGTTGCAACGCATCATTTTATTCAGTTTCAGCCTGATGGTTTGGGCATTGCAATGCGCGGTTGCGTTTTGCAGCCCCGGCGCCTTGGGGTCGGTAATTACGGCTGTGCCGCCTTTAAACTCCAGGTCGTAGCCGCTCTGGCTATTGGTAAAGTGGCTCACCAGCAGCAGGTATTCGTGGCCTTTGACCAGCTGGGGCATGCTACTCCACAGGGGTTTGCCGGTGCCGGCGCACACAAATATTTGGTTGCCCTGGGCACTGGCGCCGGTGGTACCAGTTTCGCCGCTCCAGTTGCTGGACACCACCAGCGACCCATCGTTAAAAATATCGCCGGGTTTGCGGCCGGTAATGTCGTAAACCTCCCAGTCGTAGTCGCTGCTGTTGTTTTTGGGCGTGATCACAAAGCCCAGGGTACCGGCCTCGAAACAGGTGAACTTGTAATAGAAGGGGTTGACATCCGTGAGCTGATCGCGGGAGCATGCCGGCGATGGCAGGGTGCGGCCGCCACAAAGGGGTACTGTAGTTTGGGTAAAGACAGAAGTGCCGCAAACCGGGAAAGCCGTCTCGGGTGTTTGGCCATGGGTGTTACAGGTTTGGGCCCCACCGGAACGGGCCAGCAATAATAAACAGGATAACAGGGTCAGTACTCTCATGCGCAGCTGATTACTGCAGGCGCCCCTGCAGGTGGCTTGTTTGTAGGTGGTTGCTTGTGCAAGGACAAATTACCGGAACCATCCGTTGCATGCCGCATGGATGGTTGGCGAAGATAATATGATCGATCCAGCCTGCCACGTTTGAGTGCCGATGCTCCTGTTGCCAGCCGCCGCCTATCCTTCCAGGTGGATGGAAAACACAATCATCCGGCTCTGAATACGGTCCAGCACGCTGGAATAGCGCAGGTTTTCATTGCGTACATGGATATTACCCAACCCGTTGCTCAGCTTGATCTCGGGAGAGAAAATAAAAGATTGAAAGTAAAAGTTGAATCCAAGGCCGGCCTCAATGCCATAGTCGGTCTTTTGAATTTTCACCAGGTCATCCACCTTGCGGGCACGGGCATTGGAAGCCAGGTCATAATCCAGCTTGGCACCGCCAAGCAGGTAAACCCGGAAGTTGCCGATGCGGTCCGAATTAAATTTCAGCTGGAAAGGAAAGCTCACGAGCACCGACTCCACCTTTTGGGTTACCGCGGTTTGGTTGTCCAGGTCGGCATAACGCAGTTTGTAATGAATACCCCGGTCCATGAAGGCCAGTGTAGGATTGAAGCGGGTTTCAAACCGGGGCGACAGGCGGGCTGTTGCCAGCAGGCCAAGGGCAAAGCCGCCGGCATTACCGGGTTCGGCCACAAGGATGCTGTCCTGCTGCAAAAAGGAAGCGTGGTGCTCTGTTTGAAAACGCGACCGGTTGGTGGCCAGGGTAATACCGAAATAATAGGGTTTATTATCGTGTTCGTTCAGGTTGAGTTCTACCTGGGCATTAGCAGCAAAACCATAACCAAATAGCGCTACCATTACCCCTATCACCCTTGCCCCCCATGCAAAGCTCTTGCTGTTTGCCACCATATGCTAATTGAGCGTTCTTGAAGATTAAAAAACACGAAGCGAGCAAATATCTGCTTTCTGAGCTTCCTGCATTAAACGATACAGCTGCCAAATAATTGTAACCCGAAACAGATTTACACCCTTGTAGATTAAAATCGAAAGTTGAACAAGCTCTTGCATAATAGACGGGCCGGCTCTACTTTTCAATTGCATTATAATCCCTACCCCCCGAAAATTTATCCAGAAGTTTCTTCCTGCAATCCAGCAAAGGGCACTGCATGGCCTTTTACATCCTTTAAAATCCGTCCACCCTTTTGCCTTCGGGGGCTTAACCGTTTGCACCTAAACAGAACCCTACCACTTTGCGCCTGACCCACCGTCATGCCCCGGGCCTGAACGTCCCAAAATGGCTCTTGCCCTGCCGCCCAGGTGCGTAGGTTGCTGTTTTCGTGCGCTCGGTTTTATAAGTAAGCCAACCAACTTATATCAAACGCTATTCAGTATAAACCAAAACGATCATGTGCACATTTACCCAGCAATCAGAACAAAGTAGTACGGGCCGTGGCCCTCAAAGCAGGATCAGGAAATTGCTTGCCTTATTCCTGTTTGTCACCGCCTGTATGTTTCAGGGTTTTCAGTTACATGCCCAAACCTTTCCTCCGGCAACCTCCTGTACTTCAAAGGACCTGGAACTGATCAGCGCAACCTTGCCGGCACCTGCTGCCAACCCTTGCCAGTGTTCAGGCACCCGCAACCTGATGTTGGGCATCCGCAACAAAACAGGATCTACCCGTACCTCCTTTGCATTGTGGGGCACCCTGAAGCGGTTTAATGCCGCCGGGGAGCAGGTAGATGACAACGGAATTAAAACGACTGCAGGCACCCCGATTTTTGCCTGTGCCAACCAGGTAAAGGCCAACAGCGACAACCAGCTACAGGCAACCTCCGGTTTAACGAGTATTACAGTCAGATGCGGGGAGTCACTAGTGATAGAGAACCTTTACCTGGCATGGACCACGGCCAACAGTAATGAGACCTGTGATTTCCTTCGGACCAATACGGCCACCCTCAACCCAAAATGCGGCACGCTGCCCTCCATCAAAATTGGCCTGGGTGTGACTGCTGATTTTTCGGTAAACAACGCTACCTGTGCTGCCAATGGATCTTTACAGGTATTTCCCAGTGGTGGCTTAGGTCCTTACAAGGTAACAGTGGCCGGCACTACGCGTACCGGAATTGTTGCCGGCAGTTCCACCACATTCAGCCTGCCCAGTGGCACCTACAACATAGAGGTAACAGACAGCCGTGGTTGCATCAACAACAACTTCAACCGCACCATTGGGAATGCTGCTGCACCTGATGTTAGTGGCATTGGTGGTGCCTTCACCAAAACCTGTACGGCTTTTCTAAATGGTGCCCTCATCGGCGAAACACCGGCAACAGGTTTTACTTATTCCTGGGCACCCACTACCGGGCTCAGTACTGCAAACGTGGGCAACCCTACCGCCAATCCCACCACTACAACCACTTACACGGTAACCAAAACAAATACGGCAACCGGGTGTACCAGTACCAAGCAAGTATTGGTAACTGTTGACAGGGCCATACCCGGTATCAGCGATATCGGGTATGGGTTTACAAAGACCTGTTCTGACTTTCCCAATGGTACCTATATTGGCGAATCACCGGTAATAGGCTTTACATACGCCTGGGTATCCAATACAGGTTTAAGTGATGCAAACATTGGTAATCCATTGGCTAACCCGGATGCTACCACCACGTACACGGTAACCAAAACCAGCACGACAAACGGTTGCAGCAATACAAAGCAAGTTGTAGTAACAGTTGACCAGGCAAAACCCAGTATAAGCAGCATTGGCGGCGCCTTCACAAAAACATGTATTGCCAATACCAATGGTGGCACTATTGGCGAGAGTGGACAAACAGGCTTTACCTATGCATGGACTTCGGTGCCATCAGGATTTACTGCTTCAAGTGCCGATCCTAATGTTAACCCACAAAGAACTACCAATTACACTGTTCGCAAAACAAACCCATCAAACGGCTGTTATGCCGAGGCCACTGTAACGGTTACAGTAAACAATACACTACCGGATGTAAGTAGTATTGGAGGCGAGTTCACCAAAACCTGTGTGTTGAAAACAAGCGGCGCGGACATTGGTGAAACTCCTGTTACCGGCTTTACTTACTCCTGGTCGCCGGCTGCAGGCTTAAGTGCATACACGATCGGTAACCCTAATGCCAACCCAACTACCACTACCACCTATACGGTAACCAAAACGGAGACGGCTACCGGATGCTTTAACGCCAAAACTGTTTTGGTAACTGTTGACCAGGTGCAACCCAGTGTAAACAGCATTGGAGGCGCCTTTACCAGGACCTGTATCAGCAATACCAATGGTGCTACCATCGGCGAAACTCCGGTGGACGATTATAGCTACACCTGGTTGCCGGCAACGGGCCTGAGTGCCAGCAATATTGGAAATCCAACTGCCAACCCCACGGTGAGCACCACTTATACCGTTACCAAAACCAATCTTACAAACGGTTGTACCAACACCAGGCAGGTAGCGGTAACGGTGCATACCACGACACCCGATATCAGCGGAATTGGCGGGGCATTTACCAAAACATGTACCACCAACGCAAGTGGAGCGGCCATTGGCGAAACAGCACAAGCGGGCTTCAGCTATGCCTGGACTTCTTCACCTGTTGGCTTTACTGCCACAAGTGCTTACCCAACGGTGAACCCAACTGCTACAACGGTGTACACCGTAACAAAAACCAACAACACAAATGGTTGCTACGCGGATGCTCCCGTAACAGTAACCGTCAACACTACTATACCCGACGTAGGCAGCATTGGAGGAGCTTTTACCAAAACCTGTGTACTCAATACCAGCGGTGCCACCATTGGTGAAACACCAGCAAGTGGCTTTTCTTATGCCTGGGCACCGGCAACAGGTCTGAGTGATGCTGCCATTAGCAATCCCACTGCAAACCCGGCTGCCAGCACTACCTATACTGTTACCAAAACCAACCTGGCTAATGGCTGCACCGATACCAGACAGGTAGTGGTTGCCGTAAATACCGAAGCGCCCAACTTCTCTGTTTGCATCAGCCAGCCAAGCCTTTGCGCCAACTCGGGAAGTGTAAGCTTTGCTGCCAGTGGTGGCAGCGGCTTTGAATACAGTATCGACAATGGCACAAATTTCCAGTCAAGCAACAGCTTTACAGGCCTTGGTTCCGGTTCCGTTTCCGGGTATAAAGTGAAGAATGGATTCGGTTGCGTAACAACTGTATCCTGTAGTGATGTAGTTATGGCCTGTGCCCCGCCCGTTTCGCTCAATAACCAGCAACAGCGCACCATTTCCCAGAAGGTTGTATTGGAAGGCAAGCCTGTTACCCAGGTGAGGGCTGCGCCCAATCCTTTTAGCGATAAGGTTCGTTTTCAACTGGAGTCGGCATCATCGGGCTATGGTATTTTGGAGTTGTACAACCTCAATGGTCAAAAGGTCAGGACTGTTTTCCAGGGTTATGTACAATCCGGCAAAGCCCAAATGGTGGACTTCCTGGTGCCCGGCTACCTGAAGACCAGCCTGGTTTATGTATTCCGGGTAGGGGATCAGCAAGTGACCGGAAAGCTGATCGGGCTTAAATGATTCATCCTTTTGCAGAACCAAAGGGGTGCTCCGAGTGGGCGCCCTTTCTGTTTTATATTAAAATGAAGTGGAACGTTGCTTCTTATTCTTGCGTAAACGATAAGGTTAGCGCCTCGCTCTACCTATCTAATCAAATGGGAGTTACCTTTTTTAGTTATACTCTTTGTTCCTGATAATCAATAATCAATATTCTTAGAGGAATACAACTGAAAAATATCCTGTTAAAGGGTTGCAAATTTCTTTCAGCAGCTCTACTTTAACAAGGTATTTCGGCACAACTGCCTAGGGAAATACTTCTTTCAAACTATCTACTTACATCCCTACCCCGCGAACTCCCTTTTTGTTGCCCCTCTTTTCTACTGCTCCGTTCCTCGTGATTGCTTGCCACTCTCACCAATGCTTATTTATTTTTTAAATACACCCCACCATGGTGCAAGTTCCTTTTTGCCCATACCTAAGTGTGCCCCTGTATAATGCGCATGCGCCACCATAAGTCCATCTTTAGATGGAGACACTCTCCATTGAATTGAAACAAAAGCTTTCACTCAATTCAATCAAAAAAAATGAATCCAATCAATTACCTCAAATTAGCAAGCTCATTGCTGCTGTCAACACAACTTAGGCTTGTCCGAGGACCCCGCTGTTGGCTAACGATATGCCTTATGCTGCTTTGCACAGGAGCAATACTTGGCCAGGCTGCAAACCTTGATCAAGTAAGGAACGGAACGGCTGATCAACCTACAGATCCGGGGTTTTGGCAAAACGGTAATGCCGGAAACCAAACTGCACATTACAGGGAGGGTCAGTCCATTCCCTATAGGGTTGTAATGACCAGCATGCCGGCAAATGGAACCACAGTCTCTTTGATACTTGGTTATGATATCAAACACAGTAATGCACATGCTATTGATTACCTGACCGATTTTGACCGGTTACAGCCACATACATACGACCCTGCACACAGCCAGGAATTGATAGATCCCAGAATTGGGACGGTGTATGCCAATAGAAATGTGACCATAGATAAGTTTACAATACCTACCCCCAGTTCTGTTGGTTCTCCAGTACCAGGAGAACCGGCGACTTCTTTTGGTAAGATTGCTACAGCGAACGCTGCTAAGGTTCAAATGAGCATGTGGGGAGGAGATATTACACAAATAGTATATGTTACTCCTTTGGGCAGTTTAACTGCAGCAAATTCTGAGCAGCGGATTCGGGTGACTTTTACTGTGCAAATCCCAGCAGGCCAAACTGAGAGGACCGTGGTATTAGCCTGGGGTGGCCATATTGCCAGCCGGGCTGATTGGGGTTTTGTAAACGGTGTGCCGCGTTCTGCTGGAGGCATTAGTGGTTCACCTTACCACATGCGGCTTATCTCCTGGGGCAGGAACTTAACCGGTGAACAGGATGGTACACTTACCAATCTGGGCAACCAGGATCGCTCGTTGTCTGCTGCGGCAGTATTGCCACCGCCAGACTGCGCCATCGTCCCCGGTGCTTTCAATCCTTGCCCAAGTGGAACTGCCACATACAGTGCTCCTACCGGGACAGGGCTTACTTTCCTGTGGACAGTATCACCAAGCAACATTGCCAGGATCAGTGGTGCATCAGTTGTGAACGGTCAAACCACATCAACCGCATCCTCTATCACCGTCAACCACATTGCCTGCGGTAACTATACCGTTTCGCTGAGGGTAACACAAGCTGATGGACAATCAACGGAATGTCCGTTAACAAGAACTGTAGCGGACAATGTCAATCCGACCATTACACCATCTGCCGGAGCAAGTGGCGGTACAACGTCCCTTGGCTGTAATCCAACTGCAGCAGCTATTGACGCTGCCCTGGGTTCAGCTACTGCTGCAGACAACTGCGGTCTGGCTGCTGTCAATGGCTTGACGGTAAGTACAGGTGAGGTGGTAAGCAATGGTTGTTCACGTTCACAAACAAGAACATGGACCGCTACAGATGCTTGCGGCAATCAAAGCACCGCAACACGCACCGTGACATGGACTGAGGACATCACTCCGCCGACAATCACCTGTCCTGCAAACCAAACGCTTGCCTGTGGATCTACCCCGACCTTTGGCACACCTACTGTAACAGACAACTGCGGCGGAACCGTTACTCCGACAGGAGGCACTGTTACACAGGTTACCAATGCCGATGGATCAATCACCTACAGCAAGACTTGGACAGCTGTTGATGCATGTGGAAATCAAAATACATGTACCCAGCGCATAACAGTATTGTCTTGTCAGAATAACATCTTCCCAACTGGTACAACATGTGAAAACTTCACAACTCAAAGTGTAGCACCACTCCGTTCACTTTGTGTAGCAGTTGATGCAAGTAAGAAGATCACTAATGCAAGCAATCCTGGTGCATGGTTCTTCTATGCCAAGGTAACCAAGCCTGCAGGTGTAAGCACTCTCAGTGTACGGATCAACCAGTCTATCACTAACGGTTCAATAACCGGTTCTACAAGGTTATTTACCAGTGATGAGATCAAGGCTTGGACCAGCAGCTGTACCCAGATTACCAGGAATGTGACCACCGATTTTGGTAACCCGGCACAACCGGTAATTAATATTACAGGCCTTAGTAACCTGGCGCAGGAAGTTATCATCTCTGTTAAGTACAACAGTAATTCTATCAGGGATGCAATTGCCAACACGCTGCCTGCTACTTACTCCTTCAATCTTTCCCAAGGAGCTACAGCAAATACCATCAATACAATTGTTCCCAACAGCGATGAAAACCTGACCATCAATACTTGCACATCCACACTCGCTGCACCGCTTACAATGGTACAGTCCAGGGATGCATCAAGTAAGGTTCTGCTACAAGAAGTGTTGAAGGTAACCGCAACACCCAACCCCTACCGCGACCGCGTTCAATTCAACATTGAATCGCCCGTATCAGGTCAGGGTGTCCTGGAAGTGTTCAACCTGCTGGGTCAGAAGGTAGGTGTAGCTTACCAGGGTTATATTTTCGCCGGCAAAGCTCAGACTATTTACTACACAGTTCCGGCCGCACAGCGGAAGACATTGATCTACCAGCTGCGTGTAGGGAACCTCCGTACAACAGGTAAACTGATCGACCGAAGGGAATAATCTTTGACTAATCTGAAAAACCACTAAGGATGCTCCACCAGGAGCATCCTTTTTTTTGCACATAAAAAACGCAGGACCACAACAGCCCTGCGCTTAAAATATGGTAAATGATCAGGAAGCTTTCCTGCCGCTATACACACAGCAGATACCAAAGCTCAAAGGTTTGAAATAGGTTTTTTGAAAACCTACTTCACTGAGGATGCGGACAAAATTTTCCCGGTCGGGAAAGGCTTTGGAGGATTCGTTGAGGTACTGATAAGCCTTTTTGTTCTTGGTAAACAACTCGGCGAAAAAGGGTGCCATTTGGTTCATGTACAGGTTGTACAGGGGCTGAACAAGCGGAATTTTAGGTTTGCTGAACTCCAGCACTACCAGTTGTGCGCCGGGCTTCAGCACCCGGTAGATCTCCGATAGCCCCTGCTCCAGGTGCTCGAAGTTGCGTACGCCAAAAGCTACCATCACACCATCGAAGGTGGCATC
Organism: Cnuella takakiae; assembly: GCF_001953305.1. GTDB lineage: Bacteria > Bacteroidota > Bacteroidia > Chitinophagales > Chitinophagaceae > Flavisolibacter > Flavisolibacter takakiae. The sequence continues at coordinate 1,551,913 of NZ_MTFE01000010.1, read as the reverse complement.
AGGAAAATGGATGGTTTCGCTGTCGCCATCCAGCAGTTCTATTTCGGTAGATAACACTTCCGCAGCCACTTTCTTACGGCCGATGGCCAGCATACCAGGCGAGATATCGATACCCGTGATCTTTTGGGGGTGGAGCATTTTTGCGGCCCGCAGGGCCATGTCGGCCGTGCCGGTAGCCACATCCAGCAGGTGCCGGGGCTGGTCTTTTTTAAAAAGAGATATGGCTTTGATCCGCCAGCTTACATCGATACCGGCGCTCAGAAACCGGTTCATAAAATCGTAGCGGCCCGCAATATTGTCAAACATTGCGCTCACCTGCTCTTTCTTACCGCCCGCTGCTGAAAAGGGCTTGATCTTATCGTGTGGAAACTCGGCCATAGTGGCTGCAAAGGTAAACCGAACCGCAGATTTGTATGATTTTATAATGATTATTATGACCTGTGAATAGGAAGATGCTGCAATAGCGGGCAGCACCAAAGTTTTGTTTACCCATTGATTAAAAAAACCATACAACAGTACACATCGATTTTGAAATTTGGTCCCCAGACAATAATACCGCATCATCATTTCTGAATATCCTGTTGTTTATTCTATAAGATTTTTAACAATTGCGGTCATGAATGGTGATGCCCACAACAAAAAAATTCATCAGCACTGCAAGCAAGTTGCCTAAGTGTACATCATGCAATCATTATAAAATCATACAAATCTGCGGTTCGGTTTACCTTTGCCCGATGGAAATCATCCAGGCTTCGTACCTCATCAGCTCCCCTTCTGTTGACTTATGCCCCAAACCCGACCGGCCCGAATACGCATTTATCGGCCGCAGTAATGTGGGCAAGTCTTCCGTGATCAATATGCTCACCCAAAAAAAGGAACTGGCCAAGGTATCCCGCTCTCCGGGCAAGACCCAGATGATCAACCATTTTGACGTACTGGGCAGCGACCGCAAAAAATGGTACCTGGTGGATTTGCCCGGCTACGGTTTTGCCAAGGTGAGCCAGAACCAGCGCAAAAGCTGGGAGAAGATGATCGAAGGATATATCCGCAAAAGGGAGAACCTCGTCAACCTCTTTGTGTTGGTGGATAGCCGCCACGAGCCACAGGAACTCGACCTGGAGTTCATCAACCAGATGGGCGAGTGGCAGGTGCCTTTTTCCATCATTTTTACGAAGGCCGATAAGAGCACCCAAAAAGAAGTGGCCAACAACGTGAACCGCTTCATGAATACCCTGAAGGAGCAGTGGGAAGAACTCCCTATCTCCTTCATTACCTCGGCCGAAAAGCACCTCGGCGGCAAGAAGATCCTGAGCCTGGTGCAAGCTATGAATGAGGAGTGGTGGGAGCAGAAGGGAGGGAAATAAGCTAATGTAATAATTAGCTAATGTGCTAACAAAATACAGGTCGTGGCAGCAAGTAATTGGTTTCAATTACAAAACGCCGCTACTGCCCTTTTCAGGTACTTCCAAAAATTTATTACCTGAGAGTACATTCCATTAGCAGGTTACCTAATTAGCACATTATCACATTAGCTAATTAGCACATTACCCTAGTTGCACATTTTATTCGCGCAACTGCTGCTGGCAAAAGCCTCGGGTTTGGCCTTGAAGGCAAAGCCCATCCCAAGGATATAACCCATGGCCTCTTTGAGGGCATCGTTACTCTTGAAGTTGGGGCTGGTGTTGATGTCGGCGTGCACTTCCATATCCACTTTGTACAAAGAAAAAAGGTTGCATAACTCGTATGCAACCTCTATACTTTTAGCCACCTCCACCAGCATACGCTCTTTGATGCTGTACTGGTGCGTGGTTTTGTCGTTGTGGATGAACATGAACCCGCCGTGCCCTTCTCTTAAAAAAACGATCACGGTGGCAAACTCGGTCTCGTGGCCTTTTACCTGCGAGTCGGTGCCGATACAAACTTTCAGCTTATTGCCTGCTGCCGCTTCTCTTTTGATGGCGTTTTCTACGGCCTTGTAAATGGGTAGGTCGATCGTTTCGCCATTGAATTTTCTCCAACGCATACGAACAGTGTTTCCCTAAATTATGAAAAACATTAATGCGAAAATCCGGAGCACAGGTAAACATTATTAATTAATCATTACTGATTATTTGGGTTTGAGGTAAGCAGTACGAAATTTCCGGCCTAAACCACAGACGACGGACCACAGACCACCCGTTGTCCGTCGTCTGTGGTCCGTCGTCCCTTATCAATACATCCCTGCCGACAACATCACCAGCGTACAGGCCACTACGGGCTCAATGCCCTGCTCGCGGGCCTTGCGCATCAACTCCGGGTTTTCAGTTCCGGGGTTGAAGATGATCCGCTGGGGTTTGAGGCCCAGGATATAATCGTAATAAGGTTGCTGGTTGGTGGGATTCAGGTACAGCGTTACGGTATCTACTCCTTCCTGGGGTTCGGGTGCAGCAAGAATTTCTGTATCGCCTACATTGCCGCTCCGTTTTCCGATAGCCACCACCGGATGTTTGTAGGCTCTCAGTTTATTCACTGCAAGAAAACTGTACCGGTCGGGGTTGGACGAGGCACCCAGCACCACTGTTTTTTTACCTGTTTTTGTCTGTTCCATAAGGACGCTCTTTGTTTGGCTAAGGTACCAAACTACATGCCTTAAAAAGGCTGCCCATGGGTTTGGCGGATGAGGGTACGGGTAAGACCAGGCAGTTTGCCCATCACACCCACCAGCATATTGCTGCCCTGCTCCGACCCGAAGAAGCGCTGGAGCAACCTGCCGGTGCGAAGGCGGTGCTGAAACAGGCGCCGCCACTCACGGATATAGGCAGCTTCCATGCTGCTGCGCGTTTGTTTACCGCTTAAAAAATCGCCCACTTGCAGGGCCGCCACCTTACTGGCATGGAGGGCCATGCTCATGCCATTACCACAAAGCGGTGTAATCATGCCCGCAGCATCACCCATCAGCAGTACGCCCTGTTCCACTTGTGTTTTGGGTAAAAAGCTAACCTGCGAGATGGTGAGCGGAAAACCTTCCCTTCGTTTGCTGTTGCTGAGCACCTGCTCCAGGTAAGGATTGCGGCTCATGAGGGTGGCTTCCAGCTGTGGAATGGAAAGGCCCTTTAAGTTGACCGCCCGGGTGAGGTAACACAAACAGTTCCAGCCATCTTCAATCCGCGATATGCCGCAATAGCCATCCCTGAAATTGTGTAGGCCAATCAGGTCTTCGGGCCAGGAGCAGCGAATATGGTACTTGATGCCCACCCAGTTGGAAATACGGGTGCTGCTGTCGGCCACAAATGGCCGTTGCCATTTCAGATCGATGTTGCTGCGCTTGCCCCAGGCGCCACAACATACCCGGGCATCAAAACGCTGGGAACTTCCGTCGATCCTTACCTGCAATTGGCAGCCATCAGTGGCAGACAAAACCGCATCCACCTTTGCCCCTGTTACCAGCTGCACGCCTCTTTTTTCCGCAATGGCCGCAAGGCTGGCGTCCAGCTTATACCGGCTAACGCCAAAACCACCCAGCGGCAGCCTGGCTTCCAGTTTCCTGCCATCGGGTGCGGTTACCTGCAGCCGGTTGATGCGGGGCAAATTCCATTGGTCTAAAGGCAGGGAAAGAGAACATAAAAAATCCCATGCTTCCATGCTGATATACTCGCCGCAAACCCGGTGAAAAGGGTACTGCTCTTTTTCAAAAACAACCACCTGCCAACCCTGGTCGGCCAACTGGATAGCCAGGGCAAGGCCGGCCAGTCCGCCGCCAATAATCGCCGTATCGAAGTGTGCAGACAAAATGGTAAGGGTTTAAAGTTGGGTATTACTCAAGTTACAAACGATCAGCCACCGGAAGGCCCATGCCCAATTAATTTGTGCATCTACTTTAGCTTCCTTAAGCAGGTGGCGCCACTCCCCTCTTTTAAACCCACGCAACACCGATAAAGGCGCGTCATTTTTCACCAGGTAACTTTTGGAAAACAAACGGGTCAGCAGCCTGATGCTGTGATAAGCCAATGGATGCCGGTGCAGGTCGTTGATGAAAAAACCGATGTTGCTGTTGGCCTGCATCCATTGCAACTGTTCCACCAGTTGCGCATCGGTAAAGTGGTGGCAAAAAAGGGAAGAGAAAACGATATCGCTCTTTTGTGCCGCTGCAACCGTGCGGTAGTCGGAGCAGATAAATTGAATCGCATTATTGGCAGGAAGCTGCCGTGCATAGGCAATGCACTCGGGGTTATAATCTACACCGGTGAGTTGGAGGGATAAACCTTTTCGCTCTGCCCATTGCTGTACTACCCGCAGGTTATTGCCATCGCCGCATCCAATTTCCAGTATGCTTACAGGCGCCTGCTGCACCTGGCCGGGCACCAATTTTTGCAGCCCTTTCAATGTAATGGCATGCCCGCCCAACAGGGTATTGATGGTATCCAGCTCACGCATATTCTGGCGGATGTCCGCAAAAGGAATATGGGGCTGATCCAGCAGTTCGGGGGTATAGCTGCGGGTGGCGAACATGAGCAGGTTTATTCCGGTTTAAGATGATTGGCAATGGACCACGAACAACAGGTGGCCTGTGGTCCGTGGTCCGTATCGCTCTGAGTTTCTAATCGTCTATTTGTCTTAGCTGGTTGCCATAAAAGTTTCTACCGTAAGCCCGGGACCAAAGGCGGCGCCAAATAATTTTGCGGGCTTTTCCTGCAACATTCTTTTGAGTACAAAAAGTATGGTTGCCGACGACATATTGCCATGCTCCTGCAGCACCTGGTAAGAATGCTGCAACTGCTCTTTTTGCAAACCCACACTCTTGGTGATGGCTTCCAATATGCGTTTACCACCAGGGTGGATACACCAATGGCTGATATCTGCTTTGTTCATTTGGTGGCGCTGCAAACCGCGTTCAATGATGTCATCCAGGTCTTCTTCAATCAGTTCGGGCACATAGCCGCTGAGCGTCATGAGGAAGCCCGAAGAAGAAAGTTCCCAGGCCATATCTCGCTTGCCGTTGGGCAGCACTTCGGAATGAAAACCCGATACCTGCAAACCGCTATGTGTAGCATCGGCACCCATCATCAGTACCGCTGCACTGCCATCGCCAAAAAGAAGGGAAGATGCGATATTGTCCATGGTACCCTCGCGCTGAAAGTGCAGGGTACAGAGTTCGGTACACACAATCAACACCCGGGCATCTTTGTCGGAGCGGCAAAAAGCATCACCCAGTTTAAGAGCATGGATGGCCGCATAACAACCCATAAAGTTGACCGATGTACGCATGATGTTTTTGGGCAGGTCCAGCAGTTCCATCACCTGCAGGTCGAGGCCGGGTGCGCTCATGCCGGTACAACTCACGGTGATGAGGTGGGTAATGTCTTTTGCATGCGCCACACCTTCCAGGCAGTTGCGGATGGCATCTACCGAAAGCTGGGGGGCAAAGCGGTTGAACAGGGCCATGCGGGTTTCCAGGGAAGGGAAAGGCTCCAGGTTTTCCGTTTGCGGGTAAAACTTCCAGTCGGCAGCAGGACGGCTATAGTCGCCAATCACCGAATAACGCTGGTCGATGCCGCCCTGGCTGTACAGGAAGCGCAGCTTGCGCCGGTCCACATCGTTGCTGGCATATACCAGTTGCATAAACTGCAGGATATCGCTTTGCCGGTGACAATAGGCAGGCAGGGCCGTGCCGATGGATACGATTTTACTCAAAATGATGGATATAAATAAGGGTGCTAAAATATAGAATGGTACAGCCCGTTGCCATCAGGTTCATCCGCAGGCTGTTGGTAAAATTGGCCTGACTTCCGTCTTGCCACACCTTGCGCATCCACCAGGCAAAAAACAATACCACCGGTAAGGTGATTAACAGGAATAAAAAGAATTCGTTCAACCGGTGCTGCTGCCGGTACCAAATAAAAAGCAGGATCGCTGCCAGCAGGAACAAAAAACCACTGAATACAAAACTGCCCCGCTTACCCAGCTTGTAGCTGATGGTTTCTACTCCATCCTGTAAATCGGCTTCGTGCTGGTACACCTGCGTGAGCGGGTACAATGCGCCAATGAGCAGGCTGGCCGTAAGCAAAGGCATCCAGGACAAAGGCTGATGCACATGCTGCACTACCGCGTATTGGGTCAGCGCATAAATCCATGCTCCCTGGAAAATAAACACCACGGCAAACCCGGTCAGCGGATACCTTTTCAAACGTAGCCCACGCCAGCTATATGCCCTGGAAGCGATAATGTAGCATAATATACCCAGTGCTACCACCGGATCGAAAAACAACAAAGCGCCCATCACCGATACGGTGTCCAACACCAGGGTAGTGTAAAACAACTGCCTTGTTGGTTGCATGGGATGTGCAAGCCCGCCAATGGGTGTTTCATCCCGGTCCATATAGGAGTTGTAGCCATTACTGGCCGGGTATACCAACCCGTGCAGGATGATGCCCAACACCAGCGCCTTGGTCCAGTTCACCTCTGCCACCTCGCCCAGTGCAAACAGGTACACCGGCAGCAGGAATAGCGAGAAGTGCAACCGCAGCAGTTGGAGGGTGGAGGAATGGAGCATGGTGTAAGATAAAACCTAACGCGGCAAAAGAAAACGGAGGTTTAGGGTTTGGAGTTATGGGTTAACTGCAGCAAACAACTGTGACATTGCATGGTAATCAGAAGATACTATGGTAATGCACCGCCACCAACCCTAAACACCAAACCCCTAACTCCAAACACTTTGCTTTTACATTCTCCTGCCCCTGCGCATCAGCCAGATGATCAATGCCACCACCAGCACAATGAGGATGATGGCAGTCCAGAAACCGGCTTTAAAAATACCACCCACCACCTCGCAGGAAGATAGTGTTGTAGCCAGCGCCAGGGCTGTTATCCATAAAGAAGTTGCGTTTTTCATCTCTTCAATTTATAGTTGCTCCATGCAAATGCTTTGCCGTTAACCCCATCCTTATGCGCTTCCCCCTTTTTCTGCTATTTTCAATTTTGAATAAGGAAGAGCTATGCTGGTAAAAACTTTTGGCAGTGCGGTGTACGGCGTGGAAGCAACCACCATTACGGTGGAAGTAAATGCAATGGAAACGGCTACAGGCTACCTGATTGTGGGCCTGCCTGACAATGCTGTGAAGGAAAGCCTCCAGCGCATTGAAAGTTCGATGAAAACCAATGGTTACGACATGCCCCGCACCCGCATCGTGGTAAATATGGCGCCCGCCGACATCAAGAAGAGCGGGTCGGCATTCGATCTTACCATTGCCGCGGGCATACTGGCAGGCTCCGGGCAGATGCAGGGCGCCGAAGCGCTGGCTGGCTATGTGATCATGGGTGAGTTAAGCCTTGATGGTATTGTGCGCCCCATTAAAGGGGCATTGCCCATTGCCATACAGGCCAGAAAGGAAGGGTTCAAAGGACTGATTGTACCCAAGGCCAACGCACGTGAGGCGGGCATGGTCAACAACCTGAAAGTGTTTGGCGTGGAGCACCTCAACGAAGTGATTCAGTTTTTTGAAAGCGGGGAACAAAGCCTCCAGCCAACGATAGTGGATACCCGTGAAGAGTTCTTCAACGCGCAATACGATTTTGAAATAGACTTTTCTGATGTTAAAGGCCAGGAAAATATCAAGCGGGCACTGGAGATTGCGGCCGCCGGCGGGCACAATGCCATCCTGATTGGTCCGCCCGGTGCAGGTAAGACCATGCTGGCCAAACGCCTGCCTACCATCCTGCCGCCCTTATCGCTCCACGAGGCTTTGGAAACCACCAAGATCCACTCCGTGGCAGGCAAGCTGCCCGAAAATGCCACGCTGATTTCCAAACGTCCTTTCCGCAGCCCCCACCACACCATATCGGATGTGGCCCTGGTTGGCGGCGGCACGGTTCCGCAGCCCGGTGAAATATCGCTGGCACATAACGGTGTACTTTTTCTCGACGAGCTCCCTGAATTTAAACGCACCGTGCTGGAAGTGATGCGCCAGCCCATGGAAGAGCGCAGGGTAACGATTTCAAGGGCTAAGGTGGCGCTGGATTTTCCCGCCTCTTTCATGCTGATGGCATCCATGAACCCCTGCCCCTGCGGTTTTTACAACCACCCCGAAAAGCCATGTACCTGCCCGCCGGGTGCCGTGCAGAAATACCTGAACAAGATTTCCGGTCCGCTCCTCGATCGCATCGACCTGCACGTGGAAGTAACGCCGGTACCCTTCAGCGAGCTGTCGGCCAAGAAACCACAGGAAGCAAGTGAAGCCATCCGCGAACGGGTGATCAAGGCCCGCGAACGCCAGGCGGAACGCTACAAGGAAAGCCCGGGCACCTACTGCAATGCCCAGATGAGCGCCAAGCAGCTCCGCGATATCTGCGTCATCGACCCCATCGGCCAACGCCTCCTTAAAACCGCCATGGAACGCCTCAACCTCTCGGCCCGCGCCTACGACCGCATCCTCAAGGTTAGCCGCACCATTGCCGACCTTGCGGGTACCGAAAACATCAAACCGGAACACCTGGCAGAGGCGATCCAGTACCGGTCTTTAGATCGGGAGGGTTGGGCGGGGTAACACCCCCTGTCCCCCTAAAGGGGGAATTTAGTACATATCTACTTTCAAACAACAAAGCCACTCAGTGCGGAGTGGCTTTGTTGTTTTTTGAACCGAGCTTTTATTGTACCATGGAGCCTCGGTTGCGTCGCACACTTGTACTTACTTGCCATTATTGTACAAATGGATGGGAACGCGGATGAAACGGATTGAACGGATAAAAAAGGATATCCGTTCATATCTGTTTCATCTGTTCAATCTGTGTTCCTATCCTCTCTCGCATTAAGGATTGCGTGATAGATAAAACCACATCTGCCTAAGTTCCCCTTTCAGGGGGACAGGGGGTGTTATATTTGCTCCATGAAAATTCTGCTTCAATACTTAAAACCCCATAAATGGCTGGTGTTCCTGGTGCTGCTGCTGGCAGCCTGCAACATTGGCTTTTCCCTGATCGATCCCATCATCTTTGGCAAACTGATCAACTTTGCTTTTGCCTATACCAAGAACCCCGCAGCCTACCAGCCGTTTGCCAAGTTTTCGGGGCCGGTGCTTACCTTGTTGGGCGCCTCTATTGGTGTGGCCATGATCAGCCGGATAGCCAAGAACTTCCAGGATTACTTCCTCAGCGTAGTGGTACAGAAGTTTGGCGCCAAGGTGTTTACCGATGGCCTCCAGCATGCCATGAAACTGCCCTACCACGAGTTTGAAGACCAGCGCAGCGGCGAAACCCTTTCCATTTTGCAAAAAGTGCGCACCGATACGGAGCGCTTCATCAACTCCTTTGTCAACATCCTCTTTACCGTATTCATCGGCATTGCCATCGTTGCCATTTTTGCTTTCCGTATTCACTGGTCGCTGCCCCTGATCTATTTTGGTGGCATTGCCCTGCTGATGGTGATCTCCAACCTGCTGAGCAAAAAAGTAAAGACCATCCAAAAGACCATCGTTTCGCAAACAACCGCGCTGGCAGGCACCACCACCGAAAGCCTGCGCAACATCGAGCTGGTAAAAAGCCTGGGTCTTACGGGCCAGGAAGTGGAGCGGCTGAATAAGAACACCTATAAGATTCTTGGACTTGAACTCACCAAGGTAAAACGCATCCGGTCCATTTCATTCGTACAGGGAACCTTTGTAAATACCCTGCGGCAGGTCATTCTTTTCATGCTGATGTGGCTGGTATATGGCGGCCGTATGAATGCGGGTGAGCTTGCCACCATGCAGATCTTTTCCTTCTTTGTGTTTGGCCCCCTTCAGGAAATAGGCAATATCATTCTTACTTACCGCGAGGCCGAAGCATCGCTCAATAATTTCCAAACCCTGATGCAGAAAGCACCCGAGCCCACCCCCGCAGCGCCGGCACACCTGGGCCCCATCCGGGAGCTGCAGTTCGACCGCGTAGGCTTTCAACACCTCACGGCAAAGCATAAGGCCATCGATGGCATTTCCTTTACCGCAACATTGGGCGAAACCATTGCCTTTGTAGGCCCTTCAGGCTCGGGAAAAACTACCTTGATGAAATTGCTGGTAGGCCTCTATCGACCAAAAGAAGGCCGCATCCTTTACAATGGCATGGATGAAAATAGCATCGACTTCAACGACCTGCGGGCACAAATCGGTTTTGTAACACAGGATACACAGCTGTTTTCCGGCACCATCAAGGAAAACCTGGCCTTTGTAAACCCTGCAGCTACCGAAGATGATATCATCGATGCACTGCATAAAGCCTCCTGCCAGAACCTGCTGGAGCGGGCCGAAAAAGGTTTGGAAACGGTAATTGGTGAGGGTGGCCTGAAACTATCCGGCGGCGAAAAACAAAGGCTCTCCATTGCCCGTGCCCTGTTGCGCAAACCACGCCTGCTGATTTTTGACGAAGCCACTTCAGCACTCGATTCCCTCACCGAAGAAGAGATCAACAAAACCATCCGCAGTGTATCCTCCTCCCGCGAGCAGATCACCATCCTGATTGCCCACCGCCTCTCCACCATCATGCACGCCGACCGCATCATTGTGCTGGAACGCGGGGAGGTTGAAGAAGTAGGAACACATGATGCATTGCTGGCGCAAAAGGGTTTGTACTATGCCATGTGGCGCCAGCAAATTGGCGAGCGCAAGGAAGTAGCCGTTAAGGCATAAAGAAAAAGGCTGTAAAGGTTGTCATCCAGGATGGAAGTCATCTGGTGATGACCTTTATTCTTTTGTGCCCCATAGATCGGTAAAAATATTACCACGTTCCAATCCTTCCATATCACTCAACTCCAGTTCGAGGGCATGGGTGCTTTGAATGATTTCCACCAGTGATAATACCAGGGAGGTTAGCAGGCTCAAGAGGCTGAACGCAAATACAGTTTGCGCAAAAGCATTCCACTGGTTGTAAATGCTGTACATGGTAACCACACAGCATAAGAATGCAAACACACCAAGCCCCTGCATGTATTTAATCAGGTTGATGCGTTTGCGCAGGCTCTGTATTTGTTTGAGGATGGTGGTCTTGTCTTCCTGCTTCAGGTATTCGGTATGCAGGCTGCGCACCCGGTTGGCAATGGCCACAAAGCGGTTGGTATAAGCCAGCAGCAAAAGAGAAATGGCCGGGAACAATAACGCAGGTGTATTGAAAGTAAGTTCCATGCCGTGAAGTTAAGCCAAGCCACCGGGCAATGGGGACAACGGAGTGCCACAAAAAATGGGAGCTTTTGGCTCCCATTCGTTATGCAAGGTAAGGTTGTAGTTGTTGTACGATCTCCTGCCACTCGGCATGGGTATCGGGCTTGGTCAGAAATTGAGAAGCACCCAAACGCTTACATACTTCAATATCCAGCTTGCTGGTAGAAGTGGTTACAATCACTACAGGTATGTGCCGGAATTGGGGATCGTTTTTGAGTTTCTGCAAAGTTTGTCGGCCATCCATCTCGGGCATGTTCAGGTCCAGTACAATCAATGCGGGCATTGCTCCGTCGCTTTGCTGGAGGTATTCAATAGCCTGGCGGCCATTATCAACAAATTCAATTTGCAAGGGAAAATCCAGTGTCTCCCATGCTTCTATGATCCAGGCCTTGTCGTCCAGATCATCATCAGCGTATAAAACCTTCTTTTTTTCCTCCACAGCAGTTCGGGTTTGGTAGCTTTTTAGGAATCTTGGTTGCGGAGTACGGTATGCTTTCTTGTACTCAGCAATTGTTCATTGCGACAAATTAACAGCAATTAAAACATATAGAAAAAGTAATTATCACATAGTTTATCCCCAATTCCTCACATACGCTCAATAATTCCGGCAATACCTTGGCCGCCACCAACGCAAGCCGTTACCATACCATACTTTTTGCCCAGCCTTTTTAAATCGCTGAGCAACTGGATGGTAAGCTTGGCACCGGTGCAACCCAACGGATGCCCCAAGGCAATGGCACCGCCGTTAATATTTACTTTTTCCGGATCAAGACCCGCCTCGCGAATAACGGCAAGCGACTGCGAAGCAAAAGCTTCGTTCAGTTCTACCAGATCAATGTCGCCCAGGTTTTTACCTGCCTGCTCCAGTGCCTTTGGAATGGCCGCCACGGGGCCAATACCCATGATGCGGGGATGCACACCCGCAGAAACACAACTTACCAGCCGGCCAATGGGTTGGATACCCAGTTTATGAACCATCCGTTCGCTCATCACCAGCACAAAGGCAGCTCCATCCGAGGTTTGCGAAGAGTTGCCCGCCGTAACCACGCCTCCGTTGGCAAAAACAGGTTTCAGTTTCGACAAAGCCTCCACCGAAGTATCGGCACGGGGGCCTTCATCGGTATCTACCACGTAGTTGCGCTTTTGCTTTTTGCCCCTTTCATCAAGGTACACTTCTTCCACGTTTATGGGCAGGATGCCTTCTTTGAAATAACCGTTTTGAATGGCACCCAAGGCCTTCTGGTGCGAATGGTAGGCAAAAGCATCCTGGTCTTCGCGGCTCACCTTATATTCTTTAGCCACCGCTTCGGCAGTAAGGCCCATGCTCAGGTAATAATCGGGTTCGTCTTTGGCAATGGAATAGGCCGGTACGGTTTTCCAGCCGGCAGTGGGTACCATGCTCATGCTTTCGGTGCCGCCGGCAACAATAACATCGGCCATACCCATGCGGATCTTGGCGGTAGCAATGGCGATGGTTTCCAGCCCGGAAGCACAGTAGCGGTTTACCGTCATTCCCGGCACTTCAAAACCAAGGGCACGGGCAGCAATGATGCGACCCACCTGCAAACCCTGCTCAGCTTCCGGAACGGCATTGCCCACAATCACATCATCCACCTGCTGCTTTTCCAGCTGCGGCACCGATGCCAGCAGGCCCTGGATCACTTCAATGGCCAGGTCGTCGGGGCGGAAAAACCGGAACCCCCCGCGTTTGGCCTTGCCCACCGCGGTACGGAAACCGGCAACGATATATGCTTCCTGCATAGTTGTAAGGGTTTAAGAAATGAATTTAGGAAAAATAGTTAGCTAAACAACTAACTGCAGATTTGTACCATTTGAAATGACTGGTATGACTACTGAGCAGTAGTTGCAAACTGGTATTGCCATGAGCAGCTTACATAAGGGTTAGCCATTCAAACTTACTTTACGCTCTTCAGGAGCTTGAACCAGGAGCAACAATCCGCATTGAAACAATGATGCAACACCAGGCATTTACAATAAGATCATACAAATCATTTCAAATGGTACAAATCTGCGGTTCTTATCTTCGCTCCCCGATATGTATTCCCTCATACGCAAGATATTCTTCCAGCTGGAACCCGAGCAGGCGCACTACACCGCCATGAACCTGTTGCAAACCCTGCGCAAGCTGCCGGGCGGCAAAAACACCATCCACCGCATCTTCCGGGCACCGCAAAAAGGGCTGCAGAAGCATGTATTTGGCCTATCGTTCCGCAACCCGGTAGGCCTGGGTGCCGGCTTCGATAAAAACGCCCGATACCTCGAAGAACTGGATGCTTTGGGTTTTGGCTTTGTAGAAATTGGTACCGTTACCCCCCTGCCCCAGGAAGGCAATGAAAAGCCCCGCCTTTTCCGTCTCGTTGAAGACCGGGCCCTCATCAACCGGATGGGCTTTAATAACGAAGGCGTGGAAGTGATTGCCCGCAGGCTGCGCAACTGGCGCCTCAACGGCAAACCCCTCAACCCTGCCGCCAAACTCCTGGTAGGTGGCAACATCGGCAAAAACAAGGTAACCCCCAACGAGGAGGCCTGGAAAGACTACGAGATCTGCTTCCGTGCGCTCCATGCCTATGTCGACTTCTTTGTAGTGAATGTATCCTCGCCCAATACGCCGGGGCTCCGGGCCTTGCAGGAAAAAGACGCGTTGCACAAGATCCTTACCCACCTGCAGGCGCTCAACAAAGGCTTTGCGGTGCAGCGCCCCATCCTGTTGAAAATTGCCCCCGACCTGGAGTGGAGCCAGATTGATGATGTGATTGCCCTTGCCCGCGAGATAAAACTGGATGGACTTGTTGCCACCAATACTACCATCAGCCGGTCCGGGTTGCAAACACCTGCTGCTGCACTCGAACAGATTGGTGCAGGTGGCCTCAGTGGCGCTCCGCTGAAAGAAAGAGCTACCGAAGTAGTTCAATACCTGTGCAGTCAGCTGAAGGGCGAAATACCCGTAATTGCTTCCGGTGGCATTTTTACTGCTGCCGATGCCCGCGAAAAACTGGCCACAGGTGCCGCGCTTTGCGAGGTGTGGACCGGTTTTATCTATGAAGGTCCGGCAATTGTACAACAGATATGTAAAGGCCTGGCAAGGTAAGCGCCGACACGGGATAACCATCATAAGTTACCGGGTGCGGGTAGTGCCCTTGCAGGACTTTCCCTTTTGCATGATCACTACCTAACCCACGGCCATGGACCAACTTTTCACGCTTGACAATATCATTTCGCTTTTTACCCTGGCAAGCCTCGAGGTGATCCTGGGTATTGACAACGTCATTTTTGTTTCCATTATCATGGGGCGCCTCCACCCCAGTAAACAACTCAGTGCCCGCAGGCTGTGGATGCTTACCGGTATCGGTGTGCGGGTTTTCCTGCTGTTCTGCCTGAGCTGGCTGGTACAGCAAAAAGGCCGGCCTGTATTTACCTTGTTCGGTAAGGGTTTCGACCTCGCCAGCTTGGTAATGCTGGCAGGCGGCCTGTTCCTGTTATACAAAACGGTAAAGGAAATACACCACAAGCTGGAAGGTGACGAGGTAGCGCTGGAAATCAATGCCACTAAAAAAGCATCTTCCTTTGGCGCGGCCATCTTCCAGATTATGCTGGTGGATATGGTATTTTCTTTCGACAGTATGATCACTGCGGTGGGTATTGCCAAAAACATCTGGATCATGATCATTGCCGTGGTGATAGCCATGGTGATCATGTTCCTGTTCAGCCTGCATATTGCCGCCTTTATCAACAAACACCCAACTTTCAAAATGCTGGCACTTTCCTTCCTGGTGCTGGTATCGGTAGTGCTGTTGATGGAAGGCTGGAACGCCGATCAGGCGCACCAGCTGCACCTGAAGAATTATGTGTATTTCGCTATGGCTTTCTCTTTTGGCGTGGAACTGTTGAATATGAAAATGCGGAAAAGGGAAACCTTACCCGTGGAACTGCGCCAGCCCAGGATGCAGCAAGCCAATATGGATGATGTGGCGCATTGAGGCGCAATAATCAGGATAGATATTATAAATACACCTGACAGGTTTTGAAACCCTGTCAGGTGTATTTAGCTTTTTATAAACTACCCATCCGCAGGATGGTAGCAGCTACCATCCCTGCCGTTTCAGTACGCAGGCGGGTATTGCCCAGAGCCACCGGCCGGAAGCCCTGCTCCATGGCAGCTTCAATTTCGGCGGGCGTAAAATCGCCTTCCGGGCCAATCAGGATAATGGAGGAACGGTTGCCTGCTACCTGCACCAGTTGCTGTTTATCCCATTCCAGGCAGTGCGCAATAAATTTGTCTGCGGCATTGCTTAATCTTACCACCTTGTCAAAAGCTACGGGCTCCTGCAGTACCGGCATCCAGCTTTGCTGCGATTGCAGCAGGGCACTTACCAGTATGTTTTGTAAACGGTCCAGCCGGAACTTGTCCTTTTCCGTACGGTCGCACAGCAGGGGAATGATTTCCGACACGCCGATCTCCGCGGCTTTTTCCAAAAACCATTCGATGCGGGCATTGTTCTTTGTCAGGGAAATGGCAATGGTAATGCGTGGCTCCACCTCCGCTTCAAAACTGCGGTTCAGCACCCGCACTGCGCAACGCTTTCGGTGATCGTCTTCAATAACTGCGGTTGCCTTGGTACCACGTCCATCGGTCAGTACCAACTCCTCGCCCACTTTCATCCGCAGCACACCCGTGATGTGCTTGGAGGTATCTTCATCCAGAACGATGAGGGAAGGGGAAATGTCTGCAACAAAGAAGTACCGCATGAACCGGTGATTTACAGGATTTTTAAAGGATTAATAAGAACGTGGTGCGAAGGTACTAACAGGGAGTTACAAGATTGGATTGCCAGACATTGAACACAGCTCCATTTATGGTTTAAATAAAACACCCACGTGGTTAAGCGTGGGTGCCAAATCAAATACGGACTGCCTTTTTCCTATTAATCCTTTAAAAATCCTGCAAATCACCGGTTAAAAGGGATCATCATCATCCCCCAGGTCATTCATCTTGCTGCTCGTCTGGATAAACATCCGGGCACCGCCGCCGTTGGCGCCGCCACCACCGTCCTGAACGGGTTTCCAGTTGGAGGGCAGGTTGTTGCCACCAAAGCTGTCGCCCGCCGAATCATCATAGAAGCGTTGGATCTCGAGGCGGGCCCGCAGCACGATGGTTTCGAGCGAACCGTTACGGTGCTTGGCAATACGGAGGTGGGTTTCTCCTTTTACGCTTTCACCCATTTCGTTTTGCGCCACATCGTAGTAGTCGGGGCGGTAAATAAAGCATACCATGTCGGCATCCTGTTCGATGGCACCCGATTCACGAAGGTCGGAGAGCTGGGGCATCTTGTTGCCGTCTTTACGTTTTTCCACTTCCCGGCTTAACTGCGACAGGGCGATTACCGGTACCTGCAGTTCTTTAGCCAGGCCCTTCAGCGAGCGGGAGATGGTTGAAATTTCCTGTTCGCGGTTGGAGCCCTTATCACCGGTACCACTCATCAGCTGCAGGTAGTCGATGATGATCATACCAATGTTGTTCTGCGTTTTCAAACGGCGGCACTTGGCACGCAGTTCAAATACGTTCAAACCGGCCGAGTCGTCGAGGAAGATGGGCGCCTGCGCCAGCTTCTGAATACCCTTGGCATACAGCTGCTTCATTTCGTGCTCTTCCATCTTACCGCGGGATATCTTTTCCAGCCAGATCTCACTTTCTGCCGAAAGAATTCGCGACACCAGCTGTGCCGCACCCATTTCAAGCGAGAATACCGCCACCGGCGTGGGCCTTGTGGGGTGCAGGGCCGCGTTGCGTGCAAGGTTGAGGGCGAAGGCCGTTTTACCTACCGCGGGACGGGCAGCGAGGATGATCAAGTCGGTATTTTGCCAGCCGTAAGTAACCTTGTCCAGGGCAGGAAAACCGCTCGGCACACCCGTAATGTCTTCATTACGGTGGCGGAGGTCTTCGATACGCTGGATGGTTTTTACCAGTACGGAGTCAATCGATTCGTAGTTGTTCTTGAGGTGTTTGTTGGTTACATCATACATCTTGCTTTCCGCCGAGTTCAGCAACTCGAATACATCGGTGCTGTCTTCGTAAGCTTCCTGGATGATTTCGCCCGAAATGCGGATCAGTTCGCGCTGAATGAACTTTTGGAGGATGATGCGGGCGTGTGCCTCGATGTTGGCCGACGACACCACGCTGTTGGTAAGCTTGGTAACATAATAAGGACCGCCAATCATTTCCAGCTCCTCGCGGAAACGAAGTTCTTCCACCACCGTCAGGATATCAATGGGCTGGCTTTTATTGGCCAGTCCCTGGATGGCGCGAAAGATCCGCTGGTGGGCGTCCACGTAAAAACATTCGGCTTTCAGAATTTCGATCACCACGTCGAAGGCGCCTTTTTCAAGCATGATGGCACCCAGCACGGCCTCCTCCAGTTCTTTGCTCTGGGGCGGCACTTTGCCGTAAACCATGGTGCTCAGGTCAACCGCAGGCTTGTTGCGTTTGCCTTGCTTCCGGTCCTGATTGAGTTTAGAAAGATCTAACATGTGCTTACTATATTATTGCTGCCCGTGGGCAGTAGATGTTTATCGGTGCTAAAGGAAAGGCCTGTTTCCAGCCGCGGTGAAAGGGCATTTACCCGTCCGGCCGGTCTGCTAAGGTACGCCGCCCTTTTTCGGTATCCGGTATCGTCCCTGGTCTTAATCCGCACATTTACCGCACAGGATATACACATTTAAACCAATACTTATACACGCTGCAGCCAACTGCAAAATTCCAAAGATTTTAGCAAGCCTCCTTCTTTGTGGACAAATAAAAGGCCGGATTCTGGCACATTAACTCCGCCGTTTTAAATAGCAGAACCTGGCGCATGGTTGCCACCGGTTAAAGGCGCAAGTGGATTTGGGAGGAAAGAAAAAGGGGTGTTGAAAAAAAGAAATTGCCCCAACAAGGAAACTTTCGCACCCAACCAGGACCAGCTGGCAGGAACTATTTGTTCTTTTATAAAAAGCAAATACCCTGGACGCTAAATCAAGCAGGAATAATTGCAATCTATTATGCCCACGAATGACGGCATCTCCCTCAGTTCTTCGGAGTACCTGTATACCGAAGGAGATGCTGAAACAAGTTCAGCATGACAGTATCCGGGTTCACCATCATGCCGTCGTCGGGGCCTCTCCTGCAATCTTAGAAGTACCTGTGTAATGAAGGGGATGCTGCAACAAGTTTGGCATGACAGACCTTGGCAATACGGTACCTGTTATCTCAAATTGCCAGTACAGTTCTACCACTCAGGCAATTAGCCGCCTTGAAGTTTGTATAAAAGAATCCACCACAGCCTACTCTTTCGCGTTTCCCGCGGTTCGGTCCGCACCATTGCTCCCGCTGCCGCCCTATCTTTGCCACCCACAGAAATTTTTTGGACCAATGACCATTTCCTACAACTGGCTGAGCGACTATTTACCGGTAAGCATTGAACCCGAAAGGCTTTCCCGCATCCTTACTTCCATTGGTTTGGAAGTGGAAAGCATGGAGCCTTTTGAAGCAGTAAAGGGCGGCCTGCAGGGACTGGTGATTGGCGAAGTGCTGGAAGCCGTGCAGCACCCCAATGCCGATAAGTTGCGCCTTACAAAGGTGGCTGTAGGCGGTTCCGAACCCCTCCGCATTGTGTGCGGCGCGCCCAACGTTGCCGCTGGCCAGAAAGTGGTAGTAGCCACCGTGGGTACCACCATCTACCCCGCCAACGGCGAGCCCATGACGATGAAGCTGGCTAAAATACGCGGTGAGGAAAGCCAGGGTATGATTTGCGCCGAAGACGAAATTGGCCTCGGCGATTCGCATGCCGGCATCCTGGTGCTGCCCGCCGACACGCCTGTGGGCATTTCCGCTGCCGAATATTTCAAGCCTTATTCCGATATCATATTTGAAATAGGCCTCACGCCCAACCGAATGGACGCTATGAGCCACCAGGGTGTGGCTCGCGATGTATGTGCCTACCTCAGCCACCACGACCGCAAGGATTTTAAACCAAAAACACCTGCTGTCAACTTTAAAGTGGACAGCAAGGCCTTGCAGGTTGCGGTAAAGGTAGAAGCTACTGAAGCCTGCCCCCGTTATTCAGGGGTGTGCATCAGCGGCATCCAGGTGGCACCTTCGCCCAAGTGGCTGCAGGACCGCCTCAAAGCCATCGGCCTGCGTCCTATCAATAATATTGTAGACATCACCAACTATATCCAGCACGAAACCGGCCAGCCGCTTCATGCTTTTGATTTCGACCAGATTGAAGGCGGACAGGTGGTGGTAAAAACCCTGCCCGAGGGTACGCCCTTTGTTACACTGGATGAAAAAGAACGCAGGCTGAGCGCCGAAGACCTGATGATCTGCAACGCCACCGAAGGCATGTGTATCGCAGGTGTTTTTGGCGGTTTGAAATCGGGTGTAACAGACAACACTACCCATATTTTCCTGGAAAGCGCCTGTTTCGAAGGCATCGGCATTCGCAAAACCTCGTTCCGCCATGGGCTGCGTACCGATGCGGCCACCCGTTTTGAAAAAGGCGTGGACATTTCGGGTACCGTGAACGTGTTGAAGCGTGCCGCAGCCCTGATCAAAGAAGTGGCTGGTGGTGCCATTGCCTCGGAAGTGATCGACATTTACCCCGATCCCAAACCCAGGCAACAGCTCATTTTCAAATACCAGTACCTCAAAAAACTGAGTGGCAAAAACTACCACCCCGACGCAGTAAAAACCATCCTGCAAAGCCTGGGCTTTACCATCATGCGCGAAGACATGGACGGCCTGTTCCTGGAAGTGCCTTACCACAAACACGATGTGAGCATTCCTGCTGATATCGTGGAGGAAATCCTGCGCATCGATGGGTTGGACAATATCGAAATCCCACAGGCCATCCGCCTTTCCCCCGCCGTTGAGCGCGACCAGAAAAGCGATGCCCTGAAGGAAAAATGGGCTTCGATGCTGGTGGGTTTGGGTTTCAATGAAATACTGACCAACTCCATAACCAACTCCAAATACTTTGGCGAAGGCCAGCTGGAAAATACCGTGAAGCTGCTCAACAACCTGAGCTCTGAGCTGGACGTGCTGCGCCCCGCCATGCTGCCCACGGCCCTGGAAGTGATTGCCCACAACATCAACCGCAAGAACAGCGACCTGCAGTTCTTTGAATGGGGCAAAACCTACAAAACCGAAGGCGTTGGCAACTACACTGAAAAAGATCATTTCTGCCTTTACCTTACCGGCAACCGCCAGCAGGCAGGCTGGAAGGGCAAGGCTGTGGCAACCGATATTTATTTCCTGAAAGGGGTGGTGGAAGCCCTCCTCCAGGCATCGGGCCTCAAAGTGGTATGGGAAAAATATGACAGCCCCCATTTCGATGGCGCCATCACCGGCACAGTAGGGAGCAAGCAACTGATTAAGCTGGGCAGGGTGTCGGCGAAAACCGCTAAGTCTTTCGATGTAAAAGGAGCGGTTTTCTTTGCCAACCTCGACTGGAACGGCATCCTCAAAGCTTATGGTAAGGTAAAAACCGGCTTCCGTGAAATTCCCAAGTTCCCGTCTGTGGAGCGCGACCTGGCCCTTGTAGTAGCCAAGGATTTGAAATACGAAGCCATCACCGGCGCTTTGGGCAAGCTGCGCCTGGGCAAGCTCCAGGATGTACGCCTCTTCGACGTGTTTGAAAGCGAGAAGCTGGGTGCCGGCAAAAAGTCGATGGCCGTAAACTTTACTTTCCTGGACGAAGAGAAAACCCTCACCGACAAGGAAATTGACGGCTGGATGAACAAGATCATGACCACGCTGGAGCAGGAACTGGGTGCGGAAGTGAGGAAGTAAGGAATAGACGACAGACCACAGACGATGGACAACGAATGGTCGTCTGTGGTCTGTCGTCCGTAGTCCGTCGTCCTCCCCCAACCTTAATGACACAAAATATTTACAACAGTGACACCACTTGACCAACAAATAGCCGCCATCACCGACAAGGTGCAACAACTGCTGCGGCAGCAGGCTAAGCTGAAAAAGGAAAACGAACGCCTGCAGGAAGAACTGGAAGCCTGCCGCAACAGCGAAAAAACACAGGTGGACATGATCACCCAACTGGAGCAAAGGGTTGCCATCCTCAAATTTGCCGCCGGCGACCTGCCCGAAGCGGACAAAAAAGAATTTGACAAGGTGATCAACAGCTATATCCGGGATATAGACAAGGTGATTGCTTTTTTGAGTCAGTAAGTGGAAGTCCGGAAAGTCGGAAGTCGGAAAAGACAGAAGACCGGCCCGGTACAAACCATTTTTACTGCAGTACTATTTTTAAACGTCTTTCCGGACTTTCCGGACCATCAACTTTTCGGACTTACCATGGAACTCATCCCTACCAACCTCGTTATCGGCGACCGCACCTACCGCGTACGCATCCAACCCCAGGATGAAGAAGTGGTGCGCCGCACCATTAAAAGAGTGAACGATAAACTTATTGAATTCAAAACCAGCTTTGCCGGTAAGGACATGCAGGACTATATCGCCATGGTGCTGATTTGGCTGGCCACGGAGCAGGGCACGCCTGAGGCGGCAGCCAATGTGCAGACCGAGCAGCTTTCCGCAAGGCTGCAGGCCTTGGAACAAATGATTGAGGGTTCACTGGATAAGGAATAATGCCATACCTAACAGGTCTTGGAGACCTGTTAGGTATGGGCCATATCTTCCATCTCTTCAAGAGATGGAAGATCTAAATCTCCCGGATCACCTTACAAGGATTGCCTGCCGCTATCACACCTGCGGGAATATCTTTTGTTACAACACTACCCGCACCAATAATAGAGCGGTCGCCAATATTTACACCCGGACAAATCACCGCGCTTCCACCCACCCACACATCTTCGCCGATGGTGATGGGTTTGGCAAACTCCACACCTGAAGCCCGCTCCACAGGATCAATGGGATGCGTGGCGGTATATATCTGCACATTGGGACCAAACATCGTTCGGCTGCCGATGCGCACCGGCGCCACGTCCAGCACCACGCAGTTGAAGTTGAAGAACACCTTTTCGCCCATCCATATATTATAGCCATAATCGCAAAAAAAGGGCGGCTGAATGGTCAAAGCGGCACCTGCACCGGGAATCAGCTCCTTTAATATTCCTGCGATCACATCCGGCTGGTCATCTCTTGCATCGTTCAGCGCCTTCAGCAAGAGACGGGTGCGGGTACGGTCGGCAGCCAGCTCTACGTCATCGGGGCGGTATAGGTCGCCGGCGATCATTTTTTCTTTCTCCGTTTGCATGTTTTAAAGTTAGCCGCTGACAGCCAGAATGTATTTTCTGTTCCGCAGTCCTAACAGGGTCAGCAATACCTTTCCTTGGCTCCGCAACAAATACCGCCTTTTAGTATCTTCGCCACCCTGCCCCTGAATAAGGGTTGTGAGAATCGTATATCTTGACCAAACATTTTTTCAAACATTTTCAATGGACCCAATGATCCTTTCCATATTAGTCGGAATAGTGGCGCTGGTAGCCGGCATCGTGGCCGGTAAATTCATATTTGCCAAAGACAACCAGAAACGTATTGACGATGCCGAACAGCAGGCACAGAACATTATCAAGGAAGCTGAACTCCGTGCCGAAACCACCCGCAAGGAAAAAGAACTTTCCGCCAAGGAACGCTTCGTACAGCTGAAATCGGAACACGACAAAGAAGTAAACCGCCGCAACCGCGAGCTGGGTGATGCCGAAAACCGTATCAAGCAAAAAGAAACAACCCTGGACGCCAAGTCGGCGCAGCTGGACAAACAGGTGAAAGAAAACGAGGTGATCAAACAAAACCTCAACAAGCAACTGGAAGTAGTGGCCCAGAAGCAAACTGAGCTGGACCGCCACCAGGAAGAGCACATGCGCCGCCTGGAAAAGATCGCCAACCTCACCGCAGAGGAAGCCAGGAACCAGCTGATTGAAGGCCTGAAGCAGGAAGCACAGTCGCAAGCCCTTGGCCTGCAACAGGAAATTGTAGACGAGGCCAAGCAAAAGGCTAACAAGGAAGCCCGCAAGATCATTATTCAAACCATCCAGCGTACCGCTGCCGAGCAGGCCATTGAGAACGCTATTACCGTATTTAACCTCGAAAGCGACGAGATCAAAGGCCAGATCATCGGCCGTGAAGGTCGCAACATCCGCGCCATTGAAGCCGCTACCGGTGTTGACCTGATCGTGGATGATACTCCCGAGGCCATCATCCTCTCTTGCTTCGACCCCCTGCGTCGTGAGATCGCCCGCCTGGCCCTCCAGCGCCTGGTAACCGACGGCCGTATCCACCCCGCCCGCATTGAGGAAGTGGTGGAAAAAACCAAGCGCCAGCTGGAAGACCAGGTAATGGAAATTGGTGAGCGTACCGTAATCGAACTGGGTATCCACGGCCTGCACAAGGAACTGGTGCGCCTGGTGGGTAAGATGCGCTTCCGCTCTTCTTACGGCCAGAACCTGCTGATGCACAGCCGCGAGGTGGCCAACCTTTGCGGTATCATGGCTGCCGAACTGGGCCTCAACCCCAAACTGGCCAAGCGTGCCGGCCTGCTCCACGATATTGGTAAAGTACCTGATGAAGAAACCGAACTGAGCCACGCCCTGCTGGGTGCCAAGCTGGCCGAGAAGTACGGTGAAGCTCCTGCCATCGTAAACGCCATCGGCGCCCACCACGATGAAATGGAAATGCAGTATGTGATCTCCCCCATCATCCAGGCTTGTGATGCCATCAGCGGTGCCCGTCCCGGTGCCCGCCGCGAGATCATGCAGCAATACCTGCAGCGCATTAAGGAACTGGAACGCCTGGCCTGCGCCTACAATGGCGTGGAGAAAGCTTATGCCATTCAAGCTGGTCGCGAGCTGCGGGTGATTGTGGAAGCTGATAAAGTATCGGACGGCGACAGCGACAAACTGAGCTTTGAGATCGCCCAGAAGATCCAAACCGAAATGACCTATCCCGGTCAGATCAAGGTGACGGTGATCAGGGAGAAAAGGGCGGTGAATGTAGCGCGATAAGAGAGAAGCGGTTCGCTGTTAGCCTTTGGCTATTAGCTTTTCCTCAACATAGCAAACGTGCAAAAAGCCTGAACCATTAGTGGTTCAGGCTTTTTTGATATGCGTTAAGCATACGTTGTCCGTCACCTAAATTGCTAAGTAAAGCATCACATAACTCTAAGTTTCCCAACCCAACAGCTTTTGCAATCAGCAATTGGGTTTCCAACTCGAAACTGGAACCAAGCGCTATTTCAACAAAACGGTTATTGTCTTTATCACTGCTCCTGCTACTCCCCTCTGCAATATTTGAAGGAATGGAAACCGCTGCCCTTGTTATCTGGGAACAAAGTCCAAACTGCTCAATTTTAGGTAGGGTTGCAGAGAACCGATAAGTCTGAATTGCCAAATCCAAACCTTTCTGCCATACCCGTAATTGCCGGAAGTCTTTCATTTTTAGGAAAAGATAAAAGCTAAACCGCTGTTTCTCAAGCTAACAGCCAACAGCCAAAGGCTAACAGCTAAATTTTCTTTACTAAGTTTGCCGAAAGTTCCTCCTCCCTCCTTATCTTTGCCGTCCTTAAAATTGAAGTTATGCAATCCGCTGTCCAATTTGTGCACGAGCAGCTCACTGGTAAAAAGGAATACCCCAAATTCAAAGCCGGTGACAATATCACCGTTAACTATAAAATCATTGAAGGTAACAAGGAGCGTATCCAGTCCTTCAAAGGCGATGTAATTAAAGTACAGGGCGATGGTGCTACTGCCACCTTCACCGTACGTAAAATTTCCGATGGCGTAGGTGTGGAGCGTCTGTTCCCCTTCTTCTCGCCCAACATCGAGTCCATCCTGCTGCATAAGGTAGGTCGTGTTCGTCGCGCTAAGCTGTACTACCAGCGTGAGCGTAGCGGTAAAAGCGCCCGTATCAAGGAAAAGCGTCAGGCGGTGGAAACTAAATCCAAATAAGCACAACTTTCGTTTATATAAGCGTCCCATATTCATGGGGCGCTTTTTTATTTCCCTTATTTTAGCAATCCGGGTAACCAATTTGGGATACCTTTGCTTATTCATCATTAAAAACTTTAGTTATGAGCCTTGGTTGGAACGAAATTCTGCTCATCCTCCTGGTGGTACTGCTCCTGTTCGGCGGCCGCAAAATTCCTGAACTGATGCGTGGCCTGGGTAAGGGCATCCGCGAATTCAACGATGCAAAAAACAACGTGCGTAAAGAAATTGAAGAAGGCATCAACGAGCAGCCTAAAGAGCGTGTAAGCGAGCAGAGTGCAGAGCGTGTAACAACTACTACCTCTTCTACAACCACACAGCCTTAATATTTTTCCGCCACGGATCTAATCAGTTGACTTTGTTCCAGTTCCATTCCATCGAACAATACCATCAACAGTTGCAGGCAGGTGATATCACCTGCCTGCAGGCTGTTAGGCACTACCTGCAAGCCATCGAAGCCCGCCCCGAACTGAATGCTTTTGTTTCGGTATTTGCCGAAGAAGCCATAGCAAGAGCCCAGGAGTTGGATAATCAAACTACTCCCAAAGGCCGCCTGCACGGTGTAGTGGTGGGCATTAAGGACGTGTTGTGCTACGCCGGTCACCCCGTTTCATCCGCCTCCAAAATCCTGAACGGTTTTGAATCGCTCTACACCGGCACCGCCGTACAACGTTTAGTGGATGAAGGTGCCATCATCATCGGCCGCCAGAACTGCGACGAGTTTGGCATGGGTTCCACCAACGAGAACTCGGCTTATGGCCCGGCGCTTAACCCTGTTAATCCCGATTATGTGCCGGGTGGCTCTTCGGGTGGCAGTGCTGCCGCAGTGGCTGCCGGGTTGTGCATGGTATCGCTGGGAACCGATACCGGTGGTTCGGTTCGTTTACCAGCCGACTTCTGTGGCATTGTGGGAGTAAAACCCACCTATGGCCGTGTATCGCGTTATGGACTGATTGCCTATGCTTCTTCTTTCGACCAGGTAGGTGTGCTGGCGCAAAATGTGGCCGATGCTGCCCTGGTGTTGGAAGTAATGGCCGGCCCCGATGGCATGGACAGTACTGCTTCCACACAGCCGGTACCTGCTATTGCAGCTTCGGCAAAGGAAAATGGAAAATCTTACCGCATTGCTTATTTCCCCGAATGGCTGGAGCATTCCTCTATTGACCCGGAAATACGTGCTGCACTGGGCCAACTGCTGGAACAATTGAAAGCTGAAGGCCATACTGTAGAACCCGTGTCCTTCTCGCTTACCGAATACATTGTACCCACTTATTACGTGCTCACCACGGCCGAAGCGTCCTCCAACCTCTCCCGGTTCGACGGGGTGCGTTTTGGTCACCAGTCGGCAAATCCCGTGGAAGACCTGCGCGAGTTTTACAAGCAAAACCGCTCCGAAGGTTTTGGCCCCGAAGTAAAGCGCCGCATTATGCTGGGCACTTTTGTGTTGAGCACCGGTTATTTCGACGCTTACTTTACCCGTGCCCAACAGGTACGCCGCCTTTTGCAACAACAGGCCGATGCCATCTTCAACAACTACGACCTGATACTGGCACCCACCTCTCCTACCCCGGCCTATAAAGCCGGCGAAAAGACCCAGGACCCAGTGGCGATGTATATGGGCGACATCTTCACTGTTTTTGCCAACCTGGTGGGTGTGCCCGCAGCAGCTTTGCCTTTATTTAAACATTCTGCTAACCTTCCGTTCAGCGTACAGGTTATGGCAAAAAGGTTTAATGAGTTAACTTTGCTGGGCTTTTCCGCAGCGCTGGAAAGAGATTTCTCGCAAAGCCGCAAAGGAGCAAAGGAGTTGGTATAAGGAAAAAGAAGCAACAAGTTTTTGCAGTAGCGTCTTGGATTTGTACAATAGTTCCGTTGCTCCGCCGCGTCGTTGCGAGAAAAACTTTGCGTCTTTGCTCCGCCGCGCCTTTGCGTGAAAACCCCAAAAAGCACCCATGCACAAACCTCTCCTCTTGTCGCTATGCCTTTTTGGAACCGTTGCCACCTACGCATCCGGTGCATACCAGCCTATGCCCGGTGATACCCTCGTAAAAAAATCAGCGCATATCGACCCCAAGAGCGGGTTCAAGGACCTGTTTGAAAAAACAAAGGTCAACGGCATCGATGCCCGCAAACTGAATGCGCAGGCGATCTCTTATGTAGCCGATTATATGCAGCGCTTGGGTCCTGGACTGCAGCGGATGAAAAGCTGGGCCAAGCCCCAGTTCGACATGATGGATGGCGTGCTCAAACAGCATGGCCTGCCTGTTGAACTCAAATACCTGGCGGTTATTGAATCCCGCCTGCAGCCTTTTGCCGTATCATGGGCAGGGGCCGTTGGTCCCTGGCAGTTTATGGAAGGCACCGGCAGGATGATGGGCCTCCGCATCGGGCCTACCATCGACGAACGCACCGACTTTTTCAAAAGCACCCATGCCGCCGCCCGTTACCTCAACCAGTTGTACCGACAATACGGCGACTGGCTGCTGGTGATTGCCGCCTACAACTGTGGCCCCGGTGGCGTACATAGCGCTATCCGCCGCAGCGGCAGCCGCAATTTCTGGAACCTGCAATACCATTTACCTGAAGAGTCGAGGCTGCATGTAAAGAAATTCATTGCCACCCACTACATTATGGAAGGCGATGGTGGCGAAACCACCCTTACCAGTACTGAAGTGGCTAACCGTGGTATGCAGCAGGCGGCTGAAGCGGATGCCGATACAGAAGTGATTCCCATTACCGGCAAATACCATTCAGCGGCCATCAGGCAGCATGTAGCGCTGGATAAAGTACGCTTTGACAAGCTGAATCCCAACTTCGATAAAGCCCTGGCGCATAACGGCAACTACGACCTGCGTTTACCCAAAGAGAAGGCACTTCTATTCCAAGAAAAAAAGCAGGAGATACTGGAACAAAGCATCCAATTGATGTTGGGCATGGATTAGCATCGCGGATCGCTGATGTGGGGATCGCGGATTTATGAGTTATGGTTTGGGGCAGCATTAATAAGGAGCGGACAATAACTACTATGACAAATCCAGGAGACGCGAAAAGGCACCAGTCCAGATTTCCTGATCAGCGATCTTCAAACCAGTAATTTCCGCCTTCAAATCAGCGATTAAAACATCATAGATCAGCGATCCTCCAGCACCTTCCGGATCGCTGCTGCCTTGAGCAGGCATTCTTCCCATTCCCGTTCCGCATTGCTATAGAAGGTAATTCCGGAGCCTACCTGGCAGGAAACATAGCCATTATCGGCATTGTACATAATGCTGCGGATCACCACGTTGAAATCGAAATCGCCGGCAGGAGTAAAATACCCTACCGATCCGGAAAATATGCCCCGCGCTGATGGTTCGTATTGATCAACCAGCTGCATCACGCGGAGCTTGGGCGCACCGGTCATGGAGCCCATGGGAAAATTGGCCTGCAGCAATTGGGAAAAGCTTATTGCAGGCCTGATGGTACCGCTGATGGTACTGACCATCTGGTGCACCTGCGGAAAGGAATAAATACCGTACAATTCATCCACTTTCACGGAAGCATCTGCGCATACCTGCGACAGGTCATTGCGCACCAGGTCCACCACCATCACGTTTTCGGAGCGCTCCTTGGTGCTGAGGTACAATTCTCTTTTCAGTACCGCATCTTTTTCAGCATCCTGTAGGTTGCGGCGGGCAGTGCCCTTCATAGGTTGGGCAATCAGCTGACCACCTTTTTTGTTTAGAAAACGCTCAGGGCTTGCCGAAATCAGGTAGCGGTTGTGGTACCGGTAAAGCGCAGCAAAAGGCGCGGGTGAAACTGCCGACAGCTGCCGGTAAATAGGTACCGGATTCAGCTGCACGTTTTCGGCGTACAGCTCCTGGCAGAAATTGATCTCGTAGCAATCGCCGCGGCGGATATGTTGCTGCAAATGCCCGATGGCATCAAGGTAAGCCCTCCGGGTAAGCCTTGGCGTGAGCACCACCGGATGATCCATTTTTGGCTCCGCAACAATAGTTTCCTGCAATGCCTGCCATACCGCGCCAGGATCCGTGGCTTCAATGGTGAGGGTATTGTCTTTTACATACAACACCACTTCCGGCTCAAAGAAGTGGAGGTGCGGAAAACCAATGGGATCTTTTTTCCCTGTTTCCAACCCATGCAGTTCTTCTTTCAGGTCGTAGGCCAAATGACCGAAACACCAGCGGGGCTGCTGTACAAAAGCGTCCAGCGAAGAAAGGTCATCTACCCACGAACGTACCCCCACACCCAGCAGGCACTCGAAGTGCTGCGGCTGGAAACCGTACTGATGGCTGTCCAGAAAAAGAAAAATGTTGAACCGGGATGCCCAGTTCAACATTTTCTGTTTCAGCACTTCCAAATCAGCGATGGCGTAATGTGCGATCGTGCCGGATGCTGTATGGGTATTCATCTAAAAATCGTCGTCCTCGTCGTCAAAACCATTACCACCACCGCTAAACAAATCCTTGAACTCAGGATCTTCTTCGATCTTGAAATCTTCTTCTTCGTCGGCGTCTTTTTTACCACCGCCTTTTTTCGACTTGGGCAGGTCAAACTCTTCGAAGTCGGGATCCCACGAATCATCTTCCTCACCCTCCAGATCATCCCCATCTTCATCGATGTCTTCGTCGTCCTCGTCTTCTTCTACTTCTTCTGCCTTTTTTGCCGAACGGCCTTTGGCCAGCGCCGTAAATACATCCGGCAGCAGAGCCTCTTCCAATTGGGGTTCCAGTGTGTGTATCATAGTTTCTTGTCGTTGTATCGGGGGTGTAAAATTTGTGCGGGATTTTCATTCCGCCAAATTTTTATGCACCCATTTTCTAAGCGGCTAAAACCGGAAAAATAGAGCCACCAAGACACAAAGACGCAAAGGGTTCACTAAGGGTTTCTTTGTGCTTCTTCGAGCCTTGGTGACTTAGTGGCAATAAAAATTATCCTTCAATCTTGATGATCTGGTCGCGGCCGGGACCATTGGAAATGTAGCGGATGGGGGCTCCTGCCTGCTGGGTCAGGAAGTCCATATAGGTCTTCATTTCCTGGGGCAGTTCGCTTTCTGATTTCAATACCGACGAATCCACTTTCCAGCCTTTGAATTGCTCGTATACAGGGTCGATCTTGCTCCAGGTCATCTGGAAAGGCACCTGCTCGCTTTCTTCGCCATTGATTTTGTACTTGGTGCACACTTCAAGGGTATCAAAAGCGTCCAGCACGTCGGCTTTGGTGATCACCAGCTGTGTTACGCCGTTGATCATGCAGGCAAAACGCAGGGCTACCATATCCATCCAGCCGCAGCGGCGGGGACGGCCGGTGGTAGCACCAAACTCGTTACCAATGCGGCGCAGTTCCTCGCCGGTTTCATTTTCCAGTTCGGTGGGGAAAGGACCGCCACCTACGCGGGTACAGTAAGCCTTGCTCACACCCAGCACCTCGCGGATCTTTTGCGGAGCCACACCCAGACCATTGCATACGCCGGCCGAAATGGTGTTGGAGGAAGTAACAAAGGGGAAGGTACCAAAGTCGATATCGAGCATGGAACCTTGTGCGCCTTCGGCCAGTACGCGTTTGCCCTGGCTGATCTTGTCGTTGATGAAGTACTCACCATTAACGATGTTGAGGCTACGCAGGAACTCGATGGCTTCAAAGAAGTCTTCTTCCCATGCGGTGATATCTTCCTGGAAATTATAGTTGTCGAGCAGGCGCTGGTGTTTCAGGCGCAGCTTGATGTAGTTGGTGGTAAAGCTCTTGTGGAGCAGGTCGCCAACGCGGATGGCGTTGCGGCCGGTTTTGTCCATATAAGCGGGGCCAATGCCTTTGAGGGTAGAACCGATCTTGTCGTTACCCTTGGCCAGTTCGGCGGCCTTGTCCAGCGCACGGTGCGTAGGCAGGATGATATTGGTACGCTCCGAGATAAAGAGGTTCTTTTTGAGATCAACGCCAAACGCTTCTACGGAAGCAGCTTCGCGGCGCAGGGTTACGGGATCGAGCACCACGCCATTACCAATGAGGTTGGTAGCCTGCTGGTGAAATACACCGGAAGGAATCTGGTGCAGTACGATCTTCTTGTCGCCAACATAGAGTGTGTGACCCGCGTTGGGGCCTCCCTGGAAACGGGCAATCACATCGTAATCCTTTGCAAAGAAATCCACGATTTTGCCCTTGCCTTCATCACCCCACTGAAGGCCCAGAATAACGTCAACCATAATGAGTTTGTTAATTGAGTGGCAAAAGTAGGCGAAAACAGGTTAGAAGTTTGGGGTTAGGGGTTTGGAGTTTGGGGTTATGTGTTTGGGGTTTAGAGTTGGAGGTTAAACATTTGGAGTTTGAATGATTTACATCTCAAAACCGGTTTCCTATCTACCAACTCCAAACCCCAAACACATAACCCCAAACCCTTAACTCCTATCCCGCCGTTTCCGTTTCAAACCGCTCTACCCGCTGTATGCCATCGAGTGCCAGCAGGCGCTCCACCAGTTCCTCCAGTTCCTCCTTATCGTGTACAAACACCCGGATGGTGCCTTCAAACAGCCCTTCACCCGACTCAATGGTGAGTGCGGCAATATTGATCCGCATGTCGCCGGAAATAATATTGGTGATCTTGTTGATGATACCCACATCATCCATACCGATGATCTTGAGACCCGTGAGGAAGGAAATCTCCTTGTTCTTGGCCCACTTGGTCTTTACGATCCGGTGGCCATAGTTGGCCATCAGCTTGGGGGCGTTGGGGCAAGAGGTACGGTGAATGGTAAGCCCTTTGCCGGTAGTTACAAAGCCAAACACATCGTCGCCGGGAATGGGCTTGCAACAGTTGGCCAGGTTGTACATGATCTTATCGCTGCTCTCGCCAAAGATGATCAGTTCGGTATCCTTACGCGGGATGTGGAGTTCGGCAGGCTTCTGCTCGGGCAGCGGTTTTTCTACCTTGGGAATTTCCAGTTTATCGCCAACAACCTTGTACTCCTTGAGTTCTTTAAGGTCGATGCTTTTGATGGCGATACCATAATACAGGTCGAGCGCCGAGTTCACTTTATAGTGTACAATCAGCTCGTCGATATTGTGCGGATTGAGGGCGGCACCCAGGGCTTCCAGCTTGCGTTGCAGGGTATACTTCCCTTCTTCGGCAATGGTTTTCTTTTGCTCCTTCAACGCATCCTTGATGCGGGCACGGGCCTTGGCCGTTACCACGAAGTTTAACCAGTCCTCGGTAGGTTTTTGCTTGTTGGAGGTGATGATCTCCACCTGGTCGCCGCTGCGCAGCTTGTGCGAAATGGGCACCAGTTTATGGTTCACCTTGGCACCGATACATTTAGAGCCCACCTGGCTGTGTACCGAAAAGGCAAAGTCGAGTGCCGATGCGCCAATGGGCAGCATCTTCACATCGCCCTTGGGTGTGTACACATAAATTTCTTCAGCAAGGAAGGAGGTTTTGAAATCCTGCAGGAAATCCACCGAGTCGATGTCCTGGTTGGTGATCACCTCGCGGATCTGGCTGAACCACTTATCAAATCGGTTTTCCTCATTGGTACCTTCCTTGTATTTCCAGTGGGCAGCAAGGCCTTTTTCGGCAATCTCGTTCATCCGCTTGGTACGGATCTGCACTTCCACCCATTTCCCGTTGGGGCCCATCACCGTGGTGTGCAGGGCCTCGTAGCCGTTGCTTTTGGGGTTGGACAGCCAGTCGCGCAGGCGCTCCGGCGATGGGTTGTACTCGTCGGTGATCATGGAGTACACTTTCCAGCAGTCTTCCTTTTCCCGCTCCGGAGGGGAGTTGAGGATAACCCGGATGGCAAAAAGGTCGTACACCTCTTCAAAGGCCACGCCCTTTTTCTTCATCTTATTCCAGATGGAATGGATGCTTTTGGGACGGCCATAAATATCGAAGTCAAGCCCGGTCCCTTCCAGCTTATCGCGTAACGGCTTGATGAATTCATTGATAAAACGGCTCCGTTCGCGGCGTGTTTCCGACAGCTTGCGGGCAATTTCCTTATAGGTGTCCGGCTCCAGGTACTTCATGGAGAGGTCTTCCATCTCCGTCTTCATGTTGTACAGGCCCATGCGATGGGCCAGCGGGGCATACACGTATACCGTTTCGGAGGCGATCTTCAACTGCTTTTCCTGCTTCATGCTGTCGAGGGTGCGCATGTTGTGCAGGCGGTCGGCGAGCTTAATGAGGATCACCCGCGGGTCGTCGGTGAGGGTGAGCAGGATTTTTTTAAAGTTCTCGGCCTGCTGCGAGGCGTTCACATCAATGACGTTGGAAATCTTGGTGAGGCCATCCACGATCTTGGCGATCTCGGAGCCAAACTCACGCTGCAGGTCTTCAAGCGAGATGTCGGTGTCTTCAACCGTATCGTGCAGCAGGGAGCAAATGGTGGAGCGGATACCCAGCCCTATTTCTTCCACGCAAATGCGGGCAACGGCCAGCGGGTGCAGGATGTAGGGCTCACCGCTTTTGCGGCGCATGCTTTTATGAGCGTCGGCGGCCATCTCAAAAGCATGTCGGAGCAACTTGCGGTCGCCGGGTTTGATGCGGGATTTAAGGCAACGGAGCAGGGCGCGGTATTCGCGGAGAATGAGTTTCTTTTCCTGTTCTTCGTTGAGGTTATACTTCGGTTTCTGCGCTACGGTTTCCATCAGGCACGAATTTACGCCAAAGCGGGGGCAATTATTTTAACGGGAAAAAGGAATGCCAACTTTAGCAAAATGCCTTACTTTTGCCGCCCTGATCGGCAATGGTGAATGGTGAATAGTCAACTTATTCACGATTGCCCATTCACCATTCACGGAAAAAAGCGGGTGTGGCGAAATTGGTAGACGTACCAGACTTAGGATCTGGCGCCGCGAGGCATGGGGGTTCGAGTCCCTCCACCCGCACAGCACAAGAGCGCAAGGAACAAGAACTGATGAATGCGGAAGGAACAGATCAATCTTTACTTCATCATTCTTCACTACTTGTTCCTTGTTCGTTATTAAAACCTATAACAAACAGTCATGGCTACGATTACCCAGCAGGAGGTAGCTCCCCTGCACAAGCATCTGAATATCACCATCGCAAAGGAAGATTACCTGCCTTCTTTTGAGAAATCGCTGAAAGATTATAGCAAGAAAGCCAATATCCCCGGCTTCCGCAAAGGCATGGTTCCTGCCGGCCTGATCCGCAAAATGCACGGCTCTTCGCTGTTTATCGACGAAGTGCTGCGCACCGTTGACAAAGAAGTTTTTGGTTACCTCCAAACCGAGAAGCTGGACATTTTCGCCCAGCCCCTCCCCGTTGACCTCAACCTGGGCCAGCTGGATGTAAACAAACCCGATAACTACAACTTTACATTCGAAGTAGGCCTGAAGCCCGAGGTGCAGTTGCCCGACCTGGCCAGCCAGAACATCACCCGCTACAAGGTGGACATCACCGACGAAATGCTGAACGAGGAAGTAGAACGCCTCCGCACCCGTTTTGGCAATATGACCGAGCCTGAAGCAGTTGCCGGCGACGACAACGTGCTGAACGCAACCTTTGTTGAAACCGACGCACAAGGCAACGAGATTGAAGGTGGCATCCGCAAAGACAACAGCGTACTGGTGAAATACTTCGCCGAGAGCATCCGTCCTTCGCTGATGGGCAAAAAAGTTGGCGACAACATCCAGGTTTCCCTGGAAGAAGCCTTCAGCGGTACCGAGCGTGCTGCCATACTGGAAGACCTGGGCCTGGACAGCGCTACCGGCCGTCATTTCCGCCTTGACATCACCAAGGTAGGCCTGGTAGAGCCCCGCGAACTGAACGAAGAGTTCTTCGCCCAGCTGTTCCCCAACGCCGAAGTAAAGACCGAAGAAGAGTTCCGCAACAAACTGCGTGAAGAGCTGCAGAAGCAGTGGGAAAGCGAAACCCGTAACCAGCTGCACCACAGCCTTTACCACGTATTGCTGGAAAATACCAATGTTTCTTTCCCTACCGAGTTCCTGAAGCGTTGGCTGAAGACCCAGGGCGAGAACAACACCACCAAGACCGACGAGCAGGTTGAGGCCGAGTTCCCCGCTTTCCTGAACCAGCTGAAGTGGAGCGTGATCACCGAGAAGATGATCCAGGACAACGACATCAAGGTTGAACAGGAAGACCTCCGCCAGTTTGCCAAAGAGCAACTGCTGGGCTACATGGGTATGGGTGCCGGTGCCGAAGAAGCGGAGTGGATGAACGATTACATCGACCGCATGATGAAGGACCGCAAGTACGTAGAAGATGCGTACAACCGCCTGCAAACCCAGAAGCTGTTCGAGTTTGCCGAAACCAAACTGAACGCTACGGAGCAGGTGGTATCGAAAGAAGAGTTTATCAAGATGAACGAGGAGCACAACCACGCGCATCATGCATAAGTAAGAAGTTAGAAGTGGGAAGTAGGAAGTATGGACCACATAAAGAGGAGCACCTGGAAACGGGTGCTCTTTTTTGTTGCTGCAATGCGGCAATGGCTTACACTTGGGAACGACGTCATTGCGAAGCGCCGGTGGGGTTTGGCGTTACGTAGCGGCTGGCGGCGCTGAAGCAATCCCCTGCACCAACAGTGACCAAGTTGGTGACCTACAGCGGCAGAAGATCGCTTCAGCGCCGCGAACTGTCGAGGCTATCATAACCCTGCTGGCGCTTCGCAATGCGGCCCCCGATTGAATTATAGCACTTGATAGAATAGCGGCTATATACAAACGAAAACGGCGCCCCAAACAGGAGCGCCATTTTACTTATTGCATTATCAATGATCGTCTTGGTTCTGCTCAGGTGTAAATAACCGGCAACAGGCAACTGGCTACCGGCATCTTGTATCCGGCAACCAATAACTTGCAACCTGAAACTGGTATTACACTTCTTTGATCATCAGCAATAACTGATGTTCCGCATCGCCATCGCCGGTAATCTGCTTTGAAATGATTTCATACCGCACACAATCATTATCGCCCTTATCGTAAACAAATTCTTTTTTCATCGGCACACCTGTTACAATCACGTTGCGTATTTCCTGTCGCAGTTCTTCCTTTGTCCAGAAGCTGTTGCCAATGTCCTGTAGTTTACTTCCTTCTGCAACATCACTGCGTACACCAAACATTTTGCGAAAAGCCCCGTTGGTGCGCACCAGTTTCATCTGCGAATTGAGCAGCAGCAAGCCGCTTTGCTGCACCGATTCAAACAAGCTACCCAGCAACTCGGAGGAAGACAGGAGGTAACGCTCCAGTTGCTTTTGCGCATGTATGTTGTGGATCAACTTCACGATACAGGAAGTATCGTCGGTTTTTACCAGTATCGATTCACCGGTTACCCAAATAGGTGTGGTATCCTTATGCACCAGGTAATTCTCATCACTGCTGGAACCTGTACGGTGTGTTTGGTTCAGCTCAATTTCAGGCCTGCGGGTAGCCTGGTCTTTTTCAATGTACAACACCCGGAAATGCTTGTCCCTGAGGTCATCGGTAGTATAGCCAAAGGAAAGCGTAAAAGCTTCGTTTACTGATTCAACAATTCCGTCCATGCTCATGATCATCATGGCATTGGTACGGGCATTATTGAACAGTATATCGAAAAACTGGGTAGTGTTCGGCATTGGGTGTGTTTTACAATAATCGGCTCTGAAGGTTATGTACCCGAAGGAAATGATTGCTGAAAATTCTGTGCCGCCTCGTTTTTTCCCAATTAACTAAAGCGCAGTCAAGAAAACGGGGGCATAAAAAAGAGCGCACCCCTTAAGGCACGCTCTTACAACAAATCAGCTAGTTTATCATTCTTCCCCTCTTGCCGATCCGGCCTCAATCACTTTACCAAAGAACACGGCATTCATCATCAGCTTGGTACCGCCCAGCCAGAAGGCCCGCAGGTTGGGGTTATCGGCAATGGCAATGACGCGGCCGCTGCCTACCGTGCTCACCACTACTGCTGCGCTGTTGGCAATGGCAGCTTTGTTTTCCCGGCTTACCCAGCCGCTTTCCAAAGGCTGTTTGCCATAGGTGAACGGGTTGGCAAAAGGACTCTTGCTCCGCTCCATGAACACGCGGTTGGCCTTGAACAGGTGCACCGAAGGCGTGCTGTAGCCATAAGCCAGTGGGTGGCTCAGGTCCACATCGGCACGGAAGATGGCGCCCGCCACTTCCTGTGCACCCACCAATTGTTCGCGGCTGGCGTACGCAAGTGCCTGTGCACTATCAATACCCGACTGCCCACGCTTCAAACCCACAGTGCAGATACCTGCCTGTGCCGCCCAGGTAATGGCGTCTTCGGTAAGCACCAGGGTACCGCCGTTCTGTACCCACGCTTTCAACTTGTCCTTGTTGATATCGCTGTAGCCGGAGCCACTCACCATGATGAGGGTATTATACCTGGAGAGATCGCGCTGGTTGAAAGAGGGCAGGTCGAGGTGGGTCATCGGAATGTCGAAGCGCTGATCAAAAAGGTGCCAGATCTCGCCGGCATCCAGAGCGCTTACCCCGGTACCCACTACCATGGCCACGCTGGGTTTGCTTAAGGAAACAAACTTGCTGCTGCCCAGATCGCTGCCGCTGAGTACGCTGCCATTGCCAATGGCATAAACAGGCACGCTGTATTGCTGGGCAATGGCCTGCACTCTTGTCAGCAACTGATCACCCGAAACGGATTGCATCGATACCGGCAGCAGGATGGTACCGAAGTCAAACTTGCGGGCCGTACCACCAATGGTCATCTCCATCGGCCGGGTAGCCACCTTGGTGATGATGCCAGCATTTTGCAAAGCATATAAAGCTGCCGGTGCGCCAAAGGCCTTCCAGTCGAGCAGGTAGCCTATTTCGCTTTTGCCACCTACTACGCCGCCCTTTGTCGTAACGGTACCACTTACCACTTCACCCATCAGCGAAGGCGTGAATTGGGCCGCATTCAGCTGGGCATAGGGCAGGCCAAAAGCCAGGGGCATGGTCCAGGAAGTGATGTCGTAAAAAATACTGTCTTTGTATTCAAGGGTCTTGTCAAAGATGGCTTTGATGAGGCGGTGTTGCGGCTGTGCGGCAGGCACCACGTAGCTGTTGTTTTTACCAAATACGATGCCTTCCACTTTGGTATCATTCGCCAGCCTGCGCACTTCTATCTGGTGGCGGCGCAGCATGTTTACAAAAATGGCGGTGCGGCCTTCGTCATTGCTATCGCCAAACACATAACCCTTTACTGCATTGGCAGCAGCATCGGTCAGGGCCGAGCGGTAAAACTCACGCTGCCAGTCGAGCAGCTCGCGGCGCAGGTTGCGGGCGGCTTCCAGTGTGGACAGCGTAGTGGTAAACTGGTTTCTGATGGTAAACGGAAAACGCAGTACGCCATTGGCAGTTTGCTGGGCATGGCCACGCGAAGAAGCCTGCTCGAAGAGGATACCTACGGCGCCGTTCACATCTGGGTAGGTAGAGCCTTTGCCGTAGTAGAAATCATCGTAGTTCTCTTTTGTAAAATAAAGCGACCCGATGCGGTCGAGGAACTGCGCATGGTACTGGGCAATTTTGCCCGTCAACTCCTGGTTTTTGGCAGGCGTGATGGGGTTGACGCGGCTGGGCACACCAGGCTGGAAGAAGAAAGTAGCATTGCTACCTTGCTCGTGGTGGTCGGTAAGGATATTGGGTTTCCACTTGTGGTACCATGCCAGTCGGTTCTGGCTTTCCACGTGCTGCGCAGGCAGCCAGTCGCGGTTGAGATCGAACCAGTAATGGTTAAATCGGCCGCCGGGCCAAACCTCGTTGAACTCGCGGGAAGCAGGATCAGTAACCAGGTTTTTGCCGCGGTGCTGGTTTACCCAGGTAGAAAAACGCTGGAGGCCGTCGGGGTTAAATGAAGGGTCAAACAGAATAACGGTATGCTCCAGCAGGTCGTCGATCTGGGGGCCTTTGGCGGCCGCCAGGTAATAGGCGCTCAGCAGGGATGCATTGGCACCACTGGGTTCATTGCCGTGGATGGAGTGGCCGATATATACCACCGCAGGCATATCGGCAGTATTTAAGGCAGCCGATTTTGAAGGGTCTGTCAACTGTACATGCTGCTGGCGGATCTGCTCCAGGTTCTGGTGGTTTCTGGGCGAGGTAATGATCAGCAGCACCTGTGGCCGGCCCTCGTAAGTAAAACCAATGGGCTCCAGCTTGATGCGGTCGGGTGCCGCCTTTGCCAATGCCTGCATATAGTTCACCAGCCGGTCGTGGGTAATATGGTACTCCCCTACCTGGTGGTAAATCACTTCCTGCGGTTTGGGAATGGCGGCATTGTACGGTACACTGTCGGGGAGGTAATAACTTAAATCTTGCGCCTGCACCTGGGTGGTGGCCAGCAGCAACGCGGCTGTGCGTAACAATTTTCTCATGTAAACGGGTTGGGGGCTGAAGATAAAGAAAGCCGCAACAGTTTCTGTCACGTAAAGATGCGAAGGAGCAAAGCCGCAAAGAATTTTTCACGCCACGACGCAACGGGGCCATGGCGCAACGATTTGTTTGTTTTTGAAATTCTACCCACTTACAAAACTATACTTTGCGTCTCTTCGGCTTTGCGAGCCATACACCTTTCCCTTTTGCATCTTTGCTCCTTTGCGTCTCTGCGTGAAATAATCGTGGCTCCGTTGCGTCGTTGCGTGAAAAAGACTCTGCCCTTTTGTCGCATTTTGTACCCGGGCTCATTATTTGATAGCACCTAAACCACTATATTGCCTTACCTATAATTTAAGACGATCATGAGTAACAAATCGGAATTTGAAAAATACGCCGTCAAACACCGGGGCATGTCGAGCAATACCTTAGACAGTTATAATAAATACCTGGTAACGGCCCTCACCCCCAACATCATCGAAGAGCGTCCGATGAACGTAGCCGTCATGGACGTGTACAGCCGACTGATGATGGACCGCATCATCTTCCTGGGATATCCCATCAACGATGAAGTGGCCAATATCATCACCGCGCAACTCTTGTTCCTGGATTCTACCGACCGCACCCGCGACATCAACATGTATATCAATTCTCCCGGCGGCTCCGTATATGCGGGCCTCGGCATCTATGATACCATGCAGTTTGTATCGCCCGATGTAAGCACCATCTGTATTGGCTTGGCAGCCTCCATGGGTTCGCTGCTGCTATGCGCCGGCACCAGCGGTAAGCGTGCAGCCCTCAAGCATGCCCGCGTGATGATGCACCAGCCTTCGGGCGCCATCGGCGGACAGGCTTCCGATATCGAGATCACCGTGGGTGAAATCAAGAAGCTCAAAAGAGAGCTCTATGATATTTACAGCCACCACACCGGCCAGGAAACAGGCCGCATAGAAGAAGACCTGAACCGCGACTTCTGGATGCGTGCCGGCGAAGCCAAAGATTATGGCCTGGTGGATGAAGTGTTGCTGGTGAACCCCCGCAAGGAAAAGAAATAGCTCAAACAGACCATGGTCTATGGACCATCGACCATGGCCATTGAAAGCACATGTTTCACGATCAAAAAACTATAGCAATGGACCTGAATAAATTTTATCTGGATAAACGTTTCGAAGAAGACGAGCCCGAAGAAGACGACCAGGAGAAAGAACTGCGTGCAAAGACCGATACCGAAATGCTGTACCGTAAACTGGAGAAGTATTTCTTTAAAACCCGCAGCATCTACTTCTGGGGGGTGGTGGATGACCGCTCCGCAAAAGATATTGTAACCAAGCTCCTCTTGCTGGAAGCCGACAACCCCGGTGAAGAAATCAAAATGTACATCAGCAGCCCCGGTGGTTCTGTTACCTCGGGTATGGTGATCTACGATACCATGCAGCTGATCAAAAGCCCCGTGAGCACCATCTGTATGGGCCTGGCAGCCTCCATGGGATCCATCCTCCTGAGTGGTGGCACCAAGGGCCGCCGGTTTATCTACCCGCATGGCGAGGTGATGATCCACCAGCCTTCGCTGGGTGGCCATATCCAGGGCGTAAGCGCCGACATGGAAATCCATGCCGAGCAAATCCGCCGCACCAAAGAAATGGGTGCCCGCCTGCTGGCGGAGAATACCGGCCAGACTTTTGAAAAAGTAATGAAGGATTTCAACCGCGACTACTGGATGGATGCGAAAACTTCCATTAAGTACGGTATTGTGGATGAGATCATTACGAAGCTGTATTGATAGTCGGAAGTCGGGAAAGTCAGTAAAGACGGGAAAGACGTTTATAAAAATCTGAACCGTCTTCTGGCTTTCCGGACTTTGGTCTTCCGACTTTACAGACTATCGACTTTTCTGACTTCGTTAATATTCCCTCAAGAACCGCCCCGCCCCGGCGGTTTTTTCTACTTTTGCCCAATGGATGCAGCAAAGGCCTGCATTCCCGCCTCTAACAATTATCAACTGCACACATGGCTAAAAATCTGCTCCATTGTTCGTTTTGCGGCCGCAGCCGCGATGAAGTAAAGATCCTCATCGCAGGGCAGGAAGGCCATATCTGCGAAAACTGCGTGGAGCATGCCCGCGAAATCATCGACCAGGAGTTGATGGTGCGCGATGAAAAAACGCCTTCCTCCTTCAAGCTTACGGTTAAAAAACCCATGGAAGTCAAGAAGTTTCTTGACGAGTACGTGATTGGGCAGGACGAAGCCAAAAAGGTGATGGCCGTAGCGGTATATAACCACTACAAACGCCTCCAGTATAAGGCCAACGAGCAGAACGGCTCCGAGATCGAAATTGAAAAAAGCAATATCATCATGGTGGGCGAAACCGGTACGGGCAAAACCCTGCTGGCCAAAACCATTGCCAAGTTGCTCAACGTGCCCTTTGCTATTGTAGACGCCACTGTTTTTACCGAAGCCGGATATGTAGGCGAAGACGTGGAAAGCATCCTCACCCGCCTGCTTCAGGTTTGCAACTATGATGTAACAGCTGCCGAACGCGGTATTGTGTACATCGATGAAATTGATAAGATCGCCCGAAAAGGCGACAACCCCTCCATTACCCGCGATGTGAGCGGCGAAGGGGTACAACAGGGCATGCTCAAACTGCTGGAGGGTACCGATGTGCTGGTGCCGCCACAAGGAGGCCGCAAGCACCCCGAGCAGAAACTCATTAAGATCAACACCCAGAATATTCTCTTTATCTGTGGCGGTGCCTTCGATGGCATCGACCGCATCATTGCCCGCAGGGTGCAAACCAATACCATCGGGTTCAACGTGGACAAAGGCCTTCAGGAAAGCATGAAGAAAAACCTGCTGCGCTATGTAAACGCCCAGGACCTGAAAGGCTTTGGCCTTATCCCCGAGTTGCTGGGCCGCCTGCCCGTGGTAACGCACCTCGACCCCCTGGATGCTTCCACCCTGCGCGCCATTCTTACTGAGCCCAAAAACGCTTTGGCCAAACAGTACCACCGCCTCTTCGAGCTGGAAGGCATCAACCTCCACATCGAAGACGAAGTGCTGGATTTCATTGTTGAAAAGGCCATGGAATACAAGCTTGGGGCACGTGGTTTGCGCAGCATCTGCGAAGGCATCCTTACCGATGCGATGTATGAACTTCCTTCTTCCAAGGAAAAGTATTTCGTGCTGGACATGGAAACTGCCCGCCGCAAGTTTGACAAGAGCAAATTGAGTTTGCTGAAAGTAGCGTAGGAAAGCTGTTAGCTGTTAGCCATTGGCTTTTAGCTAACAGCTAAAGGCTAATAGCCATTAATTTTAATCTACATAACTAAGGACCTATGTTTGGAAACATGTTCGGAATGAACAAAGACAATGCACAAGGACAAGTGAATGAACTCGTTGAACGCCTGAAGACCAATGCCAACCTGAGCGACGAACAGGCACAACAGGTACTTGTTACCCTCAAAGATTTCGTGGTAGAAAAGTACCCCATGCTCCAGGGGGCGGTGAGCAGCATTTTTGGCGGCGACATAAAATAATAGGTAGAACCATTTTGCGAAGCACTTCCATGAGGAGGTGCTTTTTCTTTTGCAGCATTGCAAATAACAACAAGGTCATTATGGTGTATCCATCGTGCCGGCCGTTGAAATACCGAGGTTCATAGACAACTAATCAAAATCCATCTATTTTTTTCATCATATAAAACAAAAGGATTTAGTTTGCAGCTGCATTAAAAGCAAATGAAACCCTATGAACCCTTTGGTTAAAAAAGTTATTACCGACACAGGCTTACCCCAAGATCAGGTAGAGGTAGTAATACAGTCGGTGGCCGATTACGTTAAAGAGAAGTATCCCCTACTCACCGGCACCATTGATATGATACTGGAGCAGCAGGATGCCAGCCATGTAAGCTGAAAAGCCTACCTGCACTCATCACAATGAAACTGAAAAGATCCCGCCTCGCAGCGGGATCTTTGTTTATAAGAGGCTTATCATAACTACTATCAGGTGAATGGGCAATGGTGAATAATGATTGATTGACCACTCACTATTCACCATTCACGCCTTAGCTGCAACCCATGCTGTTGCCGCAGTTGAGGCACTTGTAGCAGGTGCCGCTGCGTACGGTGATGTGGCCACAGGTGTTACAGGCCGGGGCATCGCTTTGCATGCTCTTGGCAGCAGCGTTTACCGCATCCATACCCACTTCAGCTTTTACAGCCGTCTTTTGGACAGGCTTTGCAGGAGCCACCGAAGCTACTACCCGTACATTCGACAGTTCGGGCGCCTTGGCAGGCTGATCGTCCCAGCTGTCGGTACCGGTGTTCTGTACTTCGGGTTTGTCCAGCACATGCACCAGGTCGGTACGGTTGAGGTACTCGTAACCCAGCATCCGGAAGATAAAGTCAACGATTGAAGTGGTAGACTTGATGTTCGGGTGCTCTACAAAACCGGCGGGGTCGAACTTGGTGAATACAAATTTCTCTACAAATTCTTCCAGGGGCACACCATACTGCAGGCCAAGCGAAACGGCAATGGCAAAGCAGTTGAGCATCGAGCGCATGGTAGCGCCTTCCTTGGCCATGTCGATGAAGATCTCCCCTACAGTACCATCGGCATACTCACCGGTGCGTACAAACACGGCCTGACCGTTGATCTTGGCCTTTTGGGTAAACCCACGGCGTTTGGCAGGCAGGGTGCGGCGTTCAACGATACGGGCCAGGTCGCGCTTCAGTTGGGTGTCGGGCGATGCCTGTACCCTTTTCTGTACTTCGTCGAGCAGCTCTTCGATGGTGAGCTTGCCCATATCTACGATACCGCTACCGGTGATATCAGCAGTTGTTTCGGCTTCTGCCTCGGCGGGTTCGTCTTCTTTTTTCTTCTTGTCACTCTTGTTGCTCAGGGGCTGGCTCAGTTTGGAACCATCGCGGTAGAGGGCGCAGGCTTTGAGGCCCATCTGCCAGCTAAGCAGGTAAGAGTCGGCAATTTCTTCAACTTCTGCTTCGTGGGGCAGGTTGATGGTTTTGGAGA
This sequence comes from Cnuella takakiae, assembly GCF_001953305.1. Taxonomy (GTDB): domain Bacteria; phylum Bacteroidota; class Bacteroidia; order Chitinophagales; family Chitinophagaceae; genus Flavisolibacter; species Flavisolibacter takakiae. Next base: position 1,507,370 of record NZ_MTFE01000010.1, on the reverse strand, counting down.
TGGCACCCGACAGGAAGGGTTGTGCAGCAGCCATCATCTTGATGTGGCCGTGTGCATGGATATACCGCTCGCCTTTGTTGCCGCACTTGTTGGCACAGTCGAAAACGGGCAGGTGTTCGTCTTTCAGGAAAGGCGCACCTTCCACGGTCATGGTACCGCATACATAGTCATTGGCAGCATCGATCTGCTCGCCGGTGAAGCCGAGGGCTTCCAGCAGGCTCCATTCGAAGTTGTAGTAATCTTCGGGTTTGAAGCCCAGACGCTGCAGGCACTCTTCGCCCAGGTTGTATACGTTGAATACAAAACCGATTTCAAAGGCGGCACCAACGGCCTTATCCAGTTTCTTGATTTCCTCGGCGATAAAACCTTTCTCGCTCAGGGTCTGGTGGTTGATGTGGGGCGCACCGGCAAAAGAGCCTGCACCTACTGCGTATTTTACAATGGCATCCACTTCTTTGGCACCATAACCCAGGTTCTTCAGGGCAACAGGCACCGACTGGTTGATGATCTTGAAGTAACCGCCACCGGAAAGCTTCTTGAATTTAACCAGGGCAAAATCGGGTTCCACACCGGTGGTATCGCAGTCCATTACCAGGCCAATGGTACCGGTAGGGGCGATAACAGTGGTTTGTGCGTTGCGATAGCCGAACTGCTCACCCAGCTCTACTGCATCATCCCACGCCTTGCAGGCGGCTTTCAGCATATAGTCGGGGCAGAACTGCGCTTTCAGACCCTGGGGCTTGATGCTCAGGCCTTCGTAGGCGTCGGCATCGTAAGCGGCCAGGCGGTGGTTGCGCATTACGCGCATCATGTGCTGCTTGTTTTCTTCGTAGCGGGGGAAGGCGCCCAGGAAGGAGGCCATCTCAGCCGAAGTTTTGTAGGCCGTACCGGTCATGATGGCGGTAAGGGCGCCGGAAATGGCACGGGCCTTCTCGCTATCATACGGAATACCGCTGACCATCAGGAGCGAACCCAGGTTGGCATAACCTAAACCGAGGGTGCGGTAGTCGTAGCTCAGCTGGGCTACTTCTTTGGAGGGGAACTGTGCCATCAGTACGGAAACTTCCAGTACGGTGGTCCACAGGCGGCAAACATATTCAAAACCTTCCACATCGAAGTGGTTGGTATCGTTGTCGTAAAACTTCATCAGGTTGGCCGATGCCAGGTTACATGCGGTGTTATCCAGGAACATGTACTCCGAGCAGGGGTTGGAAGCCCTGATTTCGCCACCTTCGGGGCAGGTATGCCACTCGTTGATGGTGGTATTGTACTGGGTGCCGGGGTCGGCGCAACGCCATGCGGCATAAGCGATCTGGTTCCACAGCTCACGGGCGGGCACTTTTTTCATGGTGCGGCCATCGGTGCGGGCTTTGAGTTCCCAGTCTTCGCCTTTTTCGAGTTTCTCGAAGAAAGAGTTGGGGATACGTACCGAGTTGTTCGAGTTCTGACCCGATACGGTGCGGTAAGCTTCGCCTTCGTAGTCGCTGGCATAACCGGCAGCAATGAGGGCGCCCACTTTCTTCTCCTCCTCCACTTTCCAGTTTACAAACTCAACGATCTCGGGGTGATCGAGGTCGAGGCACACCATCTTGGCAGCCCGGCGGGTGGTACCACCGCTCTTGATGGCACCTGCAGCACGGTCGCCGATCTTCAGGAAGGACATCAGGCCCGAAGAAGAACCGCCACCGGAAAGCTTTTCGCCTTCACCACGGATGTTGGAGTAGTTGGTACCTACACCCGAACCGTATTTGAAGATGCGGGCCTCACGCACCCACAGGTCCATGATACCGCCATCGTTCACCAGGTCGTCGTTCACGCTCAGGATAAAGCAGGCGTGGGGCTGGGGACGTTCGTATGCAGAGGTAGAGTTCTTCAGTTGGCCGTCGATAGGGTCAACATAATAGTGTCCTTGAGGAGCACCGGTGATGCCGTAGCTCTCGTGCAGGCCGGTATTGAACCACTGCGGTGAGTTGGGCACGCACATTTGCGCCAGGATGCTATAAACCAGCTCTTCGTAAAATACGGTAGCGTCCTTCTCAGTAGCAAAATAGCCATAGCGCTCTCCCCATACTTTCCAGCAGTTGGCCATGCGGTGGGCTACCTGTTTTACCGAGGTTTCGCGACCCAGCGACCCGTCGGGCTGGGGCACACCGGCCTTACGGAAGTACTTCTGGGCCAGGATATCGGTAGCGATCTGGCTCCAGCCTTTGGGCACTTCCACGTTGTTCAGTTCGAACACCACTTCCCCACTAGGGTTGCGGATCACGGAAGTACGGTAGTCGTACTCGAAGAGGTCGAACACCGGCTTGGCATCGCTGGTGTATTTGCGGGTAAAGGTCAGGCCTTTAGCAGCGGTTTTTTTAGCAGTAGGCATATCAAATTCGTTTATGTTGAACAGGTCCATGTCTCCTCCGAAGTCTTGTGGGACATCGAAATTATCCGTACCTGTCGAAAAAAAGGAGCCAGAGATATGCACACCTGTGCACAACCTTCGTGGACATTTTTTGTAATGCAAGCCCTTGCTGCGTTTGGTGAGTTATGCACGGGAAATGCACAGCATGTGGCAAACTTTTTTTAGGCGAAACGCCCATTTTCACAGGGGTGAGGATATGGCCCCCACAAGCCTGAAACTATTGTCCAGCTTGCATTTCAGCCAAATCGGGAAAACTGTAGGGGTTTTCCCCAAAACTGGCCCAGCCTATACCAGCATCCTGCATTTTCCAAGCCATTTTTGCTTATCAAACGCCGCAAATTGAGGCCCTGCCGGCTACCGGAAAACCAAGCTAACTGGCGCTTGTTATCACCTCCAAAGCAGGTAAACTTCCGGCACCTAACCACAATGAGCAAAGTTTCGCACTTTTGCTGGCTTATAATCCGTTCCCCATGCCCCTCTACCCTGCTCTGATGCATTTAAAAGCGCAGCGGCGCAAAGCCCTGGCCGTGCTAGTCGACCCGGACAAGGCGGATGAGACGCACCTCTCCCGGTTGGTTGAACTGGCTGTTACAGCAGGTGTAGATTATTTCTTTGTGGGGGGCAGCCTCCTGCTTTCGGGCAGGCTTGAAGCAACCGTTCAGGCAATCAAGGTGCAATGCACCATTCCCGTAGTGCTCTTTCCCGGGGCGGCTACCCACCTCACCCCTGCTGCCGATGCCCTGCTCTACCTTTCCCTCATTTCGGGCCGCAATCCGGAGTTGCTGATCGGCCAGCAGGTACTGTCGGCACCGGGGGTAAAACGGAGCGGGTTGGAAGTGCTCTCCACCGGTTATATGCTGGTGGATGGCGGTGCACCTACTACCGTGTCTTATATCAGCAATACCACGCCCCTGCCCCATAACAAGTCTGATATTGCCGTAAGCACCGCCCTTGCCGGTGAGCTGCTGGGTATGAAATTGATTTTTATAGACGCCGGCAGCGGCGCCCCCCGGCCTGTGCCTACCGGGATGATCCATGCCGTTGCGGCACAAATAGGCATTCCCTTGGTAGTTGGCGGAGGGATCCGAACGCCTCAGCAGGCATACGACGCGGCAAAGGCCGGAGCCGATATTGTGGTAGTAGGAAATGTGTTGGAAGAGGTTCCAGAACTATTACCGGAGTTGGCAGCGGCGGTTAACCAAGCCAGCGGGCATTTAGTTGGTGCTGGATAATAGCAAATCTTCAAGGGGGCCCAAAAACCGTTGAAACGGTTTTCTGCCACTCGGATTGTTTCTGTCCCACGGTTGAAACCGTGGGCTAAAAACGAAACCGTGGGCTAAAAACCTTGTACCATAAAGGACAACGAACACCAAAAAAGGAACCTTCAACGCCAAACCCTTAACCCCAAACCCTAAACCTATACTTGTCCCTACCTTCTCCCTACTATATCCCTAGTATGTCCCCACCTTGTTCCCAGTTTACCGTAAAAGTGGGAAGAGCCAAAGCATATAACAAGAAAGGGTACCGTTGCGGATACCCCTTCTCTTATTAAGCATATTTCGCTACCGGATCAATTAAGTTTCATACAACCGTACACTTCCAGGTGATAAGAATGTTTTGGCGTGGTTCAAAAACAATTGGCATCCTTTAAAAACTTGGCATGCCGACGTCGCGCCATCTCCTTCTGCTATCGGACACTTCGGTGGTTGGGAGGATGCCTTAACAGGTTCGGCACGACAGTGTTCACGGGGTTTGTCATGCTGACGTATGGCAGCATCTCCTTACACCTTCGGGTATTTGTTTACAAAAGGGGATGCCGAAACAAGTTCGGCATGACAGCTGTTGCGGTTAACAAGAACCTAATACCTGACAAGGTTCGGGTATGTACCAGCAATAAACCTTTTTGGATTAAGCTAGCCTTGCAGCTAAAAGCTTGCAGCTTTCCCAACAATGGAATTACCGCTTCAGGTCTTCCTGCTTCACCCTCGAAGGGCTATCTTTTCCGGAAATAATGGATGCGCTGCTCTTGGCAATGGCTTCAATGATGGCAGCCATATTATCCATATCAAGCGTTTCTACTTCATCATCCACAGTGTGGTAAAACTTCTCACTGTCCATTTTGGAAGTGGAAATGGTATGCGCGGGCACACCCAGGCGGGCGAGGGTGGCATTGTCGGAGCGGTAAAACAATTGCTGGTCGGGGTAAGGATCGGGATGGAAGGTAAAGCCCGTGCCCTCCAGGTTGCGCTGGAGGATGGCACCCATATCGGTTTTTTCAAAACCGGTGATATAAGCCGAGTTTTTGCCCCACTTGCTTTCGGTACCAATCATTTCAATGTTGAACATGGCCGCAACTTTAGCTGGGTCGAACTGGCGGGAGAAATAAGTAGCGCCAAAACCACCCACTTCTTCGGCGGTAAAGGCCGCAAACACCAGGGTGCGCTCATTGTTGTTCTGCTTTTTAAAATGGTTGGCCAGCATGATCACTGCGGTAGTACCGGCGGCATCATCGTTGGCGCCATTGTAGATAGAGTCGCCGTTTACAGCCTTACCCAACCCCAGGTGGTCGTAATGACCGGAGAAGATCACCTGCTCCGCTTTTTTGGCCTTGCCGGGAAGGATGCCCACCACGTTGGCCATACGGGTTTCTTCAAAGCTATGCGTAGCCTTTACCGAATAAGCGGAAGGCTTGTCGGCAGTGAGCATAAATACCACGTTGGGTGTACCCTGGAACAGTTGGCGCTTCAGCGACTGGAGGCGGGGGAAGGTTTTGGCAAAAGAAGTATCAATTAATACCACTGCATTTTTTCCGCCCTGTAGGGCACCCATCACCTTACCCGAAAGGTCGTCGCCGGCACTTACTGTTACCGTTTCATAACCGGAAGCCTGGGTGAGTGCTACCTCGGGCTGGGTGGTTACTACAATTACGTTGCGGCTATCGAAGGCGGCGCCATTTACGGTAGCTTCCAGCCCAAGGAACTTGGGCTTAAATACCGAAAAAGACTGCAGGTAGCTGCCATTAGCTACGGGCTGCAAACCAGCCTTCTTGAATTCAGCAGCAATGAAAGCAGCGGCCTTGTCGCTGCCGGGAGTGCCTGCACGGCGGCCCTGCATGCTGTCGCTTGCCAGCACCGACTCGATGCGGCGCACCTCTGCCACGTTGATCAACTTGCTATTCGTTTGCGCACAGGCAAGGGTACCGGAGGCCAGGAGGAGGCCCAGAAATATTCTTTTCATAAGTAAATATAGGGGCCGCACTGGCCAGGCCACTTTTTAGAAGCTCCTAAATTAAGGGTTCTTGCCAGTGGCCCGGCCAATGAGCGGCCTTCAAGATTACTTGATTACTATAAACGATTGATTGTTGGTAGGGAAACCGGGTGCAATGGGATGAATAACTGGCCGGGCCACCGGCAAGAAACAGGCAGTTCGGAGCCGCTGCCAGCTGGCCGGGCCGCTTTTAGCCAATTACAGCGACATCATCTCCTTGAATTTCACCGTTTGCCTGCGGCTCACTTCCACCTTCTCGCCGCCTTTCAGTTCCAGCAGCAGGCCGCCATTAAAGTAAGGTTCGATCTTTTCGATCAGGCGCAGGTTCACGATGTGTTTGCGGTTGGCCCGGAAAAACACCTTTTCATCCAGCCGCTCTTCCAGGGCATTGAGCGATTTAAGAATAAGGGGTTTGTTGTTGCCAAAGAACACCTTGGCATAGTTGCCCACACTTTCAAACAGGCGGATATCGGACAGCTTTACAAACCAGCAGCGCTCACCGTCTTTTACAAATACCTGGTCGTTCTCGCCCAGCAGGCTGCGGTTTTCGCCCGGTACCGACAAATGCGTATGTCCGTTGCCGTTTCCTTCGCCATTGTGCAGCTTGTGTACGGCATCGGCGAGGCGCTTGGGCTCGATGGGCTTCAGCAGGTAGTCGAGGGCATTTACCTCGAAGGCCTTCAGCGCATATTCATCATAGGCCGTGGTAAAGATTACCTGGGGCGAGCGGTCCAGTTCGGAAAGCAGGTCAAAACCTGTTTTGCCCGGCATTTGAATGTCCAGGAAAATGATATCGGGGTTATGGCTTTCGATGCGGGCCAGCCCCTCGTCGGCATTGGCGGCTTCGTCCACCACTTCTATTTCGGGGAAATCCTGGAGCATACGGCGCAGTTCGAGGCGGGCAAGGCGTTCGTCGTCGATGATGATTGCTTTGAGGCTCATATAGTTGGTTTATGCAGTGTTATTGGTGAATAGGCAATGGTGAATAGTGAGTAGTTAGACGATTGGAGGAGGATTTAAGTTACTATCGTAAAAGATGTTTATACCAGATAAATAAAAGCCTGATTGAATATAATGAGCTCTCAAATTCACTATTCACTATTCACCATTGCCCATTGACGCTTTACTTAATTAAGCGGAATCAACACCCTGGCCTCCACCACTTCGGGTTCGGCCTGCCTGATTTCGAAGCGGGCCTTCTCGCCATACAATAGTTGCAGGCGGTCGCGGGTACTGCTCAATCCAAAACCGCCGCTTTTTGAAGTACCGCCATTGAACACCCCCGAATTGCGTACGATCAGTTCGTGGAAATTATCCTTGTAATCGGAAGTCACCTCCACAATACCACCAGCCACCTGTTTGGAAATCCCATGCTTGATGGCATTCTCCACCAGGGTTTGCAGCATCATGGGCGGCACGGGCTGGTTGAGGGTAGCATCGTCAACTTTGTAGTCGATCCGCAGGCGGTCTTCAAAACGCATATGCTCCAGGGCCAGGTAGTCCTTTACAATTCTTAGTTCGTCCTTAAACGCAATGGTTTCACCTTTCTCGGCGCTGAGGCTGCTGCGCAAAATATTACTAAGCTCCGTTACGGCCCGGCGGGCACGCGGCGGGTCGAGGTCGATCAGCGAACGGATGCCATTGAGGGCATTGAAAATAAAATGCGGGTTGATATGCGCCTTGATGGTTTTGAGTTCCAGCTCTTTTACCAGTGCCTCCAGCTTGATGGTATCCATCTGCTGCTTGCGGCTCTTCTGCACATAATGGTACATAAAGTAAATGAGGTTCCAGATCAGGAACAGCGGCAACACCATGCTGAAATTAATGATAAACAGCATGTGAAAGGGCTTGTCCTTATTGGCACCGGAGCGCAGGTCGCAGATGATCTCAAAAGGTGTTTGCACCAGGGCCCACAGCAAACCAAAGATGATGGTGAGCATGATAAAGATCACGATCTGGTGCTGGAGCTTGCGCATCAGCAGGCCCACTTTGTGGATCACCTCCCGCATCAGGTGGGTAAAAAGAATGCCGATTTCCACGAAAAAAACCAGGCGGAACAGCATGCGGGTGCTGAACATATTAAATACCAGGGAAAAGAAAATATTGATCAGGGCAAACACACCCCATCCCAACAACTGAAAGGTCCAATAACGCGACAAGGATGGTTTCATACTGTAAAGCTAAATGGGTGGCCAGGCACAATGGAAGCCTAATTTATCAGCGGGTGCTGGCTTATCCAAATGGAAAAATAAGACAGTTGCGGTAGATTCCCAGCCAACAGCAGTAAAGCATGCCAGTATTCGAGGGAGCAGGGCTTTGTCAACCGGCGATCTGTTGTCCATGGAAACAACTAAAAGCTACACGGTTTGTTAAACGTTGAACCGGGATGCACTTTGCGGTCATCCCCGCTAAAACAGTTACTTTTACGCCTTCAAATCGTACTCCATGCACATCGAACCCGGAAGCCTGCTCAAAACCATCAACAGCCCCGAGGACCTTAAAAAGGTACCGCGGGAGCAACTGCACCAGGTGTGTGATGAACTGCGTCAATATATTATTGATGTGGTAAGCGTGCACGGCGGTCATTTTGCGGCCTCTTTGGGCGTGGTGGAGCTGTCCGTTGCGCTTCATTATGCTTACAACACGCCTTACGACCAGCTGGTATGGGACGTAGGCCACCAGGCTTATGGCCATAAAATACTTACCGGCCGCAGGGATGCATTTCCCTCCAACCGCAAATACAAAGGCCTGAGCGGTTTTCCCAAACGTAGCGAAAGTGAATATGACACCTTCGGCGTGGGCCACTCTTCTACTTCCATCTCGGCTGCGTTGGGTATGGCCATGGCCGCCAAGTACAAGGGCGAGACCGATCGCAAAGCGGTAGCCGTGATCGGCGATGGCTCTATGACTGCCGGTATGGCCTTCGAAGCCATGAACCACGCAGGTGTTGCCGACAGCGACGTACTGATCATCCTCAACGACAACTGCATGAGCATCGACCCCAACGTGGGTGCGCTCAAGGCATACCTCACCGATATTTCCACTTCGCACACCTACAACAAGCTGCGCGATGATGTTTGGAAAATCTTGGGCAAGCTGCCCATCGGCAAGCGCTTTACCCGCGAGATGGCCTCCAAGCTGGAAGCCGGCATCAAGGGCATGGTCAACAAAAGCAGCAACCTTTTTGAGGCGCTCAACCTGCGCTACTTCGGTCCCATTGACGGGCACAACATCACTAAGCTGGTGGATACCCTGAAAGACCTGCGCGACATTCCCGGTCCCAAGCTCCTGCACATCGTTACCGTAAAAGGTAAGGGCTATGCCCTGGCGGAAAAAGACCAGACCAAGTGGCATGCACCCGGCCTTTTCGACAAGATCACCGGTGAGATCTACAAAAAGAAATTTGACACACCCCAGCCGCCCAAATACCAGGATGTATTTGGCCACACCATCATTGAACTGGCTGAGCATAACAAGAAGATTTTTGGCATCACGCCGGCCATGCCCAGTGGCTCCTCGCTGAAGTTTATGATGGAAAAGATGCCCGACCGCGCTTTCGACGTGGGCATTTGCGAGCAGCATGCCGTTACGGTTAGTGCCGGTATGGCCACGCAGGGGATGCGGGTGTTCTGTAATATCTATTCTTCGTTCATGCAGCGCGCCTTCGACCAGGTGGTGCACGATGTAGCCATCCAAAAGCTGCCCGTAGTGCTCTGCCTTGACCGGGCCGGCCTGGTGGGCGAAGACGGACCTACGCACCATGGCGCCTACGATATTCCTTATTTCCGTTGCATCCCGAATATGGTCATTTCTGCCCCGATGAACGAGCAGGAACTGCGCAACCTGATGTACACCGCCCAGTTGGAAAGCACCGAACTGCCTTTCGTGATCCGCTATCCCCGCGGCGAAGGCATGCTATCGGACTGGCGCAAACCTTTTGAGGAGATTACCATTGGCAAAGGCCGCAAGCTGCGCGATGGTAAAGATGTAGCCATCCTTTCCTTTGGCCATCCCGGCAATTTTGCCGCCGCCGCCATCCGCGAGCTGCGGGGCGAGGGCATTACACCGGCGCACTTCGATATGCGTTTTGCAAAGCCGCTCGATGAAGAGCTGCTGCACGAAGCGCTCACCAACTACGAACGCATTGTTACTGTTGAAGACGGTACTGTTGTAGGCGGATTTGGTTCGGCCATCCTCGAGTTCATGCAACAGCATGGCTATAAAAATGAGGTGCGCATACTGGGTATCCCCGACCGCCTGGTAGAACATGGCACCCTTAAAGAGCTGCACCACGAGTGCGGCTACGACGCAGCAGCCATAGCAGCCGAAGTGCGTTCGCTTACCACCTCCAATATGGCCGAGGCTATATAATATATTTTTTACCCATATTAATTGCTTATCCTGAACCCTAGGTTTGATTTTTTAAATTAATTTGGAAGTCGGCATTTTTGCAATGCCGACTTCCAAACTAAAGGCTGTGATAAATATCGAAACCAAAGCCCTTCCTTTAACCATGACCTTCCGCATGCAACTACGCAGTTTTGCCCGGGCTGTGTTGCTCCGCTGGGTACAATTCAAACATCCTGGTCTTAGGGCAGACCTTAGCTCTATGATCCGGGATAATCTATTTGCCCGGTTGCTTCAGGGAAAATATATTGTTCAGGACTACCTGCAGAAAAGACCATATAAAATCATCAAGTACCACGGCGAGTTTCAGCAGGAACTCTTATTTACACTCCCTTTTGCTTATTGGCACCATTTGAATGGCACGCTGCGCCAAACCATTTCCTGCAACGGAACCAAAGACCTTTACTTTTTTAGCCCCGAACACCTGGAGCGGTTTGATAAAAGAACCCTGAGCGGTACTACTTCCGCCTTTCACATTCCCAACATGACGCATAGCAACCGGTATAGCTATCGCAAATGGCGCCAGGTACCTTTAAAAAAGCAGTACGCCAACAACATATTTGTATTTGAAAAGCCGGTACTGGTAATAGCCAACAAATACAATAAAGAATGGAGCCTTCCGCCCATTAATTATTTCGACCCTGCTATCCTGAAGGAAATCATTACGTTATGCCAGGACAAGTTTCAAATCATTTACAACCGGCCTTTGCCCAAACATATTGTAGAAGACAACAGTGAAATTTTCGACCTGCAGGAACATGAGTGGATCCGCCAGTCTTTTCCCGGGGTTATCCTGCTGGATGATCTTTATCATAAACACAGCGAACAGGTGAACAGCTTCAATCACCTGCAATTGATGGTTTATGCCAATACCAACCATTTTATTTCGGTACATGGGGGCACAGCTGCACTGGCGTCCTATTTTGGAGGCACCAATATCATTCTTTCCAATCCTAATTATGGCAGGGAGACCTTATTGGGCGAGTACAAAACCATATTTCCCCGGCTATCCGGAGCCAGGATCCTGCATGCCCATTTCAGGGAAGACATTCCAGCTTTGATAGAGCAGCACTTCCTATCAAACCACGCCAGCTATCTGTCGCAGAAGACAAATCAGAAAGCTGGCTTAAGCCAGCCAAAGCCGCAGAACTTAATGTAGCTATTGCGCAGATACAGCCGGCAAATAACTCACCGGCATGCTGTTTACCCTTTTACAATTTATAGCAAGCGCATGTGCTCTTCATCGGTGAGCCCTGCTTCGGTTTCGTTGTATTCTACAATGAAGTTGTTGCGCCCATCGCCTACCAGAATGCGGAAATAATGCTGTTGCGCCAGCTCCAGCATCGAAAGAAAGGTAAAGATGGCGTGTACCCGGTTCTCTACTTCCTCAAAGATTTTTTCAAAAGAAACGGTGCGGTGGCTTTGTACATAAGAGATCATGGAAGCTTTAGTGGTTTCCATGCTGTAGGTGTACTGCACAACAGTATGTACCGGCTTGTTGAAGCGCTCCTGGTATTTGCTCATCACCCGCTCAAAAGCCTTCATCAATTTGAACATGGTGATGGCCTGTATTTCGGTTCCCTCGCCGGCTTCGGCGCCGATATGATTCAGTTCTTTTTGGATATTCCCACGTTTTACCAACAGCAGGCGCTCGGCCTCCTGCAGGGCCAGCTCGGCAGCGGCCTCCTTGTACTTTTTGTATTCCAGGATCTTATCCACCAGTTCCTGCCGGGGATCAATCTCGTTGCCTTGCGCATCCAGCTCCTTGCGGGGCAGGAGCATCTTGGCCTTGATGCGCATCAGGGTGGAAATAAAAAGAATGAACTCGCTGGAGAGCTCAATATTCAACTCCTCCTGGCTATGGATATAATCCATAAAGTCGGAGATGATGCGGGTAATGGGAATATTATAGATATCCAGTTCGTCGCGTTCGATGAAGAACAACAAAAGGTCAAAAGGACCTTCAAACTGGGGTAGGTTAATCTGATAGGTGGTATTGCTCACGGATGCAAGTTAAGACAGAAAAGACAGGAAAGACGGCACAAACGGTAAAGACCGGAATGTGTCCGGTCAATGCCAATGCGGGTCTTTTCCTTCCCTTTTGCCCGGTGCGGGCATCCTATATACGCTATGTTGTCCGAACCTTATTGTTTCAGGTTGTCGCGGATTTCAGTCAGCAGTTTTTCACTGAGGGTGAGTTCGGGTATTGCCGGTGCGGCCACTTCGGCGGCTTTTTTCCGCTGCATCCGGTTGATAGCCTGAATCAGGAAAAACAGCACCAGGGCTACAATCAAAAACTTGATTACGGCTGCCAGGAACTTGCCGTATTTCACAGCGCCCCAGGAAAGTTTTTCCAGGTCTTCTACATTGGCTGCTTCAAGTGCCGGCTTCAGCAATAGCGGGGTCACCACATCATCTACCAGCGAAGAAACGATGGCCGTGAATGCAGCACCCAGGATTACGGCAACGGCGAGATCCACGATATTGCCTTTAACGGCAAACTCTTTAAACTCTTTGACAAATCCCATGGTATAAATTTTACCTATTCAAGATAGGTCCTGCCAGTGCATTTTGCAAAGTCAGGATTGTTTTATTAAAGGATATTTCATGTCCAGGGCCCGCAATGCTTCCACAACCGCGCGGGCAACATAGTATTCCTTATACCAGTTTTTGTCGGCCGGAACAATATGCCAGGAGGGCTGGGCGCAGTTGGCAAAAACCTCCTCATACATCCGCATATATTGGGTGCGAAGGGAAGCCTCCTTTTCATCGTTGGCATTGTACTTCCACATTTTGCGCGGGTCCTGGATGCGTTCTTTCAGCCGCTTCGACTGTTCTTCGGCAGAAACATGGAGGTAGAACTTCAGTATAACGGTTTGACTGTGTTCCTGCAGCAGGCGCTCGAAATCGTTGATGGCGGCAAACCGTTTTCCGGCGGTTGCATCATCGATCATTCCGTGTACCCTGGTCACCAGCACATCTTCGTAATGCGAGCGGTTGAACACCTGTATCATCCCCCGCTCCGGCACATGGCGGTGGATACGCCACAAGAAGTCGTGGGCCAGCTCCTCTTCAGTGGGTGCTTTGAAGGGTTGCACCCGCACACCTTGCGGATTGAGGTTGCCAAATACATCACGGATAAGCCCATCCTTACCACTGGCATCCATACCCTGTAGTACTACCAGCAATGCATGTTTGCGGCTGGCGTACAGCAGGTTTTGCAATTCGTCTAACTCCTGCAGGAGGGCTTTGATGGCAACCTTGCTGGTTTCCTTGTCGGCACTTTCAGGCGGCAGGGTATCTATTTCATTGAGCTGGTACATAAAGAAAAAATTGGGTAATGCTGAACGGATGTGTAAAACACCGTCATGTCATGCAAGTCTATTGCCGCACATTTGCACATAAGGTATGCAAAAGCAAAGGGTCGTAAACTGGGTAATTTTCGGGGTCTTATCCCTGATATGGGGTAGTTCCTTTATCCTGATGAAGGTGAGCAAGGAAGGACTGAACGGCATGCAGATCGGTGCCCTGCGCATCTTTTTCGCAGGGTTGGTGTTTATGCCCATGGCCCTTGTACACCTGAAAAACTTTACGCTGCGCACCTTTTTGCTGGCCCTGCTTTCCGGTACTTTGGGCAACCTGCTGCCGGCATTTTTGTTTGCCATTGCCATCGACCACCAGATAGACTCCTCGCTGGCGGGTATCCTCAATTCGCTTACACCCCTGCTGGTGATCCTGCTGGGCATTTTATTTTTCCGCACTCCTGTACCCCGCAATAAGCTGGTGGGGGTATCCATTGGATTTGCCGGGCTGCTGCTGTTGTCCTTTTCCAAAGGCGGCATTTCGCTTCAAAATGCGGGTTATGCTGCTTTGATCTTTATCGCCACCCTGATGTATGCGCTCAACATTCACCTGGTCACCCGTTTTCTGAAAGGCATCAACCCCTTGCACTTAGCCAGTGTTTCGCTGGCAGGTGTGGGACTGGCTGCCGGTGCAGTAGCATGGCAGCAAAACAGCCTTGCAGGCTGGAGCAGCAGTGAAGCCACGCGTTGGTCGGTGGGGGCCACCGCCCTGCTGGGCATCATCGGCAGCGCCTTTGCAACGGTGCTGTACTATGCCCTGATCAAAAGAGCCGGCGGGTTGTTTGCCTCCCTGGTCACCTATGGCATACCGGTAATAGCCATCGGCTGGGGCGTGGTGGCAAAAGAACCGGTAACCATTTTACAGGTAGCCTGCCTGGCCCTGATACTGGGTGGCGTGTGGGTTGCCAACCGGAAGGCGGGCACTTGAAATGCTTAACGCTTTTTACCACGAACAAATAGCAAGGGCCAGCTGGACAAAGTTTTGCAGGTAAAAAAAATTGCAACTGCTTACCATATCATCCGATGTTTGTATTTCCTAACGAAACACGCTAACGATGCTGCGATTCCTTCCCTTATTCCTCCTGCTGTTTGCCTGCAATAAACCATTGACCGCGCAAAAGAAAAGCCGGAACAATACGCCGGTTTTCAATGCCGCCAACCGGCCGCGCAACCTGTCTGATACGGCACTGGTGGAGTTGGTGCAAAAACAAACCTTCCGCTACTTCTGGGACTTTGCCCACCCGGTGTCGGGCATGGCCAGGGAGCGCAGCAATGCCAGCTTTGGCTACGGCGATGAAGTGGTAACAACAGGCGGTACCGGCTTTGGTGTGATGGCCATCATTGTGGCTGCGGAAAGAGGATGGGTAACCAGGGATACGGCGGCCCGCCACCTGCGCAAGCTGGTGAACTTTTTATGGAAAGCCGATGCCTACCACGGCGTATACCCGCACTGGCTGAACGGCGCTACCGGCAAGACCATTGCGTTTAGCCGCAAGGATGATGGCGGCGACCTGGTGGAAACGGCCTTCCTGATGCAGGGACTGCTTTGTGTGCGCCAGTACTTCAACCAGGACAATCCCATAGAGCAGGATATCCGCAATAAGATCAACTGGATGTATGGCGAACTGGAATGGGACTGGTACACCCGCGAGGGACAGGAAGTACTGTACTGGCACTGGAGCCCCAACAACGGGTGGGCCATGAACTTTCCTTTGCGCGGGTACAACGAAACCCTCATTACCTATGTGCTGGCGGCTGGTGCGGAACGCTACCCTGTACCTGCCAGTGTGTACCACCGCGGCTGGGCACAAAGCAATTTTTTTAAAAACGGCAAGACCTTTTATGGCCACAAACTGCCACTTGGGTTTGACTATGGCGGACCACTGTTCTTTGCGCATTATTCCTTCGTTTGCCTTGATCCCAGGGGGCTCAAAGACCAGTATGCCGATTACTGGGAACAGAACCGCAACCATACCCTGATCAACCGGGCCTATTGTTTAGAGAACCCCAGGAAGTGGAAAGGCTATGGCCCGCAAAGCTGGGGGCTTACCGCATCTGATAACCACCAGGGTTATGGCGCACATTCGCCTTCCGAAGACCTGGGCGTGATCACGCCAACCGCGGCACTCTCCTCTTTCCCCTATACCCCTGCCTATTCGATGCAGGCCCTCCGTCATTTTTATGACGACCTGGGAGATAAGATCTGGAGTGAATACGGATTTGTTGATGCATTCAACGAAACCGCTAACTGGTATGCCAACTCGCACCTGGCCATTGACCAGGGGCCCATTGTTGTGATGATGGAAAACTACCGCACCGGACTGTTGTGGAACCTCTTTATGAGTTGCCCGGAAGTGAAGCGCGGGTTGAAGAAGTTGGGCATGGAAAGCAGTACACACACCCAGTAACCACCCCCTGTCCCCCTAAAGGGGGAACTTAGGTAATACAACCCTATAATAACAGCGCCGCTCCAAAGCAGAGGGGCGCTGTTATTATAACAACTTAATTCTAAAGCAATTCGCAGAATGGGCGGGCATTCCGGCCTAAGTTCCCTCCTTTAGGGGGACAGGGGGTATGGTTTTTACTTCAGCTTATAAGCCACCACATTCTTGGCCATAAAGGTGGGTACATAAATGATCCGCTCTTTGGCATCATAGCCGATATCGGCGGTATTCTTTTTTTGCTCCCGTGTGTCAAGCATGGGCGTAACGGTACCATCCTTTGTGATGTAATAAACCACGCCGCCCCAGATGGAAGTAATGAGGTCGCCATTGCCTACAGGTTCGATGCCATCACCACCTGAAGGCATGGTAGCTACCACTTGGGTTTGCTTGCCGTCTTTGGTCTTGAGCACATCGTTGGACGTGCAGATATAGAGTTCGTTGTTGGTCCATAAGAGGCCATTAACACCTTTGAGTCCTTCAATTACCAACTCAGGATTACCGTTTGTTATGCGGTGTACTTTTCCCAGCCTTGAGTCTGACACGTATACAGCGCCATTTGCACCAAGGGTAATATCGTTCAATCCCTGGGCGCCTGCAATGGGTATCCGCTTTTCGATGGCACTGCGCTTGACATCTATCACCACTACCTCGCCCATGTCGGCCACATAGAGTTTGCCATTGTGGAGCGCCATGCCTTTGGGTGCGTTTAGCCCGCTTACCCAGTTGCTGTTGATGATCTTTCCCTTCCGGTTCAATACGGCAATATGGCCTCTGCCATCAGCTTCCCATGGCGAGCCGTCTATCAGTGAAACATACAGCAGGTCCTGTCCTGCAACAGGCAATACCGATTCGGGGATAGCCAGCGTAGTATCGCTTTCCCATAATTTTTCCATGCTGTGCTGCGCCTGCGATTGCAGGGTGAAGCTAAGGGCGAGGCCAAAGAGGAGTTGTTTCATATTGGCATGTTTTATTTGCTATGGCTTAAAGATAATGGCCTGAGCGATGCCCGCTTGATGTAGCGAACAACTATGTTGAAAGGAAGGTGGAAACATAACTGAAGACTGGTAAATAAAATGCGGTAGCGCAATGCTGTTGGCATCAGAAACTGGTAGCGGCTTTTTCCCTAATTTCCCCGTTCATATAAAAGCAGCTTACACATGGACGCAGCAGTAGCATTGCCCGCAAAAGAAGGTTTTCAGCAACAAAAGGATGGAAAACAGGTGGACCTTTTCTACCTGCACAATGGCAGGCTGCAGGCCGCTTTTACCAACTATGGCGCAAGACTGGTAAGCCTGCTGGCACCTGATAAAAACGGCGTTTTACGCGATGTGGTATTGGGCCTCGACAGCCTGCAGGCTTATGAAGCCGCACGCTCTTCTTTTTTGGGCGCAACGGTTGGCCGTTATGCCAACCGCATTGCCAAAGGCAGGTTTTCCCTTGATGGCCATGACTACGCGCTGGCAACCAACCTGGGTGAACACCACCTGCATGGCGGCATTGAAAATTTTCAGGAAAAAGTATGGGAAGCTACCCAGCCCGATGCTGCAACCATTGTGTTCCGCTACCACTCGCCCGATGGCGAAGAAGGCTACCCGGGAAATATGGATATTGAAGTAAGCTACCAGCTTACCGGTAACAACGAACTGCAAGCAAGCTTCAAAGCTACCACCAATAAACCTACCGTGGTGAACCTCACCAACCATGCTTATTTCAACCTGAATGGTCAGGGCAGCGGTTCCATATTAAACCACCGCCTGCAGATAAATGCAGATTATATTACTGAAACGGATGCCTTTGCCATTCCTACCGGTGTGCTGCTGCCTGTTGCCGGCACCCCCTTCAACTTCCTGGAGCCGCATACCATTGGCGAAAGGGTAAACGACCCGCATCCGCTGATCCAGTTTGGGCACGGCTACGACCACAACTTTGTATTGCGGAAGGAAAAAGAAAATACCCGCTCCTTTGCCGCCCGCGTCATTGGTGAACAAAGCGGTATAGTGCTGGAAGTGGAAACCACCGAGCCCGGTGTACAGTTGTATGGCGCCAATTTCATGAAGGGCACTGTTCGGCTGCGCAGTGGCGCCATGGATGAAAAGAACAGCGGCTTCTGCCTTGAAACCCAGCACTTCCCCGACTCGCCTAATCATGCGCACTTCCCTACTACAAGGTTGAACCCGGGTGAGGTGTTTGAATCGGTGACGGTGTTCCGGTTTTTGTAAGTGGTGAGTGGTGAGTGAATTTATTAAGGTATGAAGGGAACTTGAAAGTTATAGCGTCTGTCATGCCGAACTTGTTTCGGCATCTCCTTCTTTTCTCGGAGTTTGCGAAAGCAGGGGGGATGCCGAAACAAGTTCGGCATGACAGGTTCCAAATAGAAAAGCCGGCACATGATTGCCGGCTTTTCTATTGATGTACATTAAAACTTTTGTTATAAAAACTCATTACTCATCATTCATCACTCATTACGGCCTGCTGATCACCGAAGTGCCATCTTCCACCTGCGCTACATAAGCTGTAAGGTCCATGCCCATACCATCTTTATAGGCCTTGGTAGCCGATGCAATCAGGTCTTCGATCGCTTCTTCTTTTACCAGGTTGATGGTACAGCCGCCAAAGCCGCCACCCATCATACGGGCACCCAGCACTGCGGGATTGTTGCGCACATGATCGACCAGGAAGTCCAGCTCTTTGCAGCTTACTTCATATTGTTTGCTCAATCCATCATGGGTTGCAAACATCTTTTGTCCCAGGTCTTCCAGGTGGCCGTTGCGCAGGTCTTCGCAACCTGCCTGCAGGCGCTGGATTTCTTCGATCACATAACGGCAGCGTTTGTCCACAACCTTGCTCCTGGGTGCTACATGCTGGTCCAGCATCTCAAGTGTAGCATCGCGCAGGCTATGCACTTCAGGATGCTGTTCTTTGATCCAGGCTACACCCTGCTCGCATTCCTGCCTGCGGGTATTGTATTCGGAGGAAGCCAGGGAGTGGTTTACATTGGTATTAAGCAATACGATGCGCACACCTTCCATATTCAGGGGCACATATTCGTACTCCATGCTGCGGCAATCCAGTTTGATCACATGGTTCTTCTTGCCAAAAACAGAGGCAAACATATCCATGATGCCTACCCGAACACCAGCATAAGTATGCTCGGCTTTCTGGGCAATATCGGTGATCTCGCGGCGCGCTACGCCCAGGCCAAACAGTTCGCTGAGGGCCATGGTTGCAGCGCACTCCACAGCCGCTGAAGAGGAAAGCCCGGCGCCGATAGGTACATCGCCGTCAAATACCAGGTTGAAGCCGCCCAGTTTATAACCGCGCTTCTGCAGTTGATCTACCACGCCAAGGATATAGTTGGCCCAGCCCCGGGTGGGGTGTACATCCGAAAGCGTGGTGGTATGGCTCTGGCCAAACTCACGGGAGAAAAGCTTAATGGTATCGTCGTCCCTTTTGCCGATGGCTACATAAATGGCCTTGTCAATGGCTGCAGGCAATACAAAACCCTCGTTGTAATCGGTGTGCTCGCCAATGATGTTTACCCGTCCCGGCGAACGTACCACCAGGGGTTCGGTGCCGTAGGCTTCACGAAAAGTAGCGGCCACAGCCGCAACGTTGAAAGGGTTTGATTGTACCATGATGTTGTTTACTGTAAAAAATATACCGACAGGGATTTCCGGATGTGGGATTTCGGATTTCGGCAGTTCTCAGCACCAGTAAGCGTATTACTGTTTCAAGCGCTCCGAAATCCGATATCCCACATCCAAAATCCTTATCCTTTCAGGATGGCTTCAATTGCTTCCAGCTCCTGGGCCGCAAAGTTCGGGTTGTTGAGGCATTTGATCGAATCCAAAACCTGGGAAGCTTTGGAAGCGCCAATCACCACCGATGTGATGCGCGGGTCTTTAAGCACCCAGGCCAGCGACATCTGCGCCAGCGACTGGCCTCTTTGCTCCGCAAGGGTGTTGAGGCGCCGTACCTTCTCAATATTGGCATCGGTGATGGCATCGGCCTCAATGGCGCCGTTGCCCAGGGGGCGTGCGGCACGTGAGTCGGCCGGGATGCCGTTGAGGTATTTGTTGGTGAGCAGGCCCTGCGCCAGCGATGAAAAGGTAATACAGCCGACACCGTCCTGCTCCAGCACATCCAGCAGGCCGTCTTCAATCCAGCGGTCCAGCATCGAGTACTTGGGTTGGTGGATCAGACAAGGTGTACCCAGGGAGCGCAAAATTTTAAAAGCCTCGGCAGCTTCTGCCGGTCCGTAACTGCTGATGCCTACATACAGTGCCTTGCCCTGCCGCACGATACCGTCGAGTGCGGACATGGTTTCGTACAGCGGCGTATCGGGATCGGGGCGGTGGTGGTAAAAAATATCTACATAATCCAACCCCATTCTTTTCAGGCTTTGATCGAGGGAGGCCACCAGGTATTTTTTAGAACCCAGGTCGCCATAAGGCCCGGGCCACATGGGCCAGCCGGCCTTGGTGGATATAATCAGCTCATCGCGGTAAGGCTGGAGGCCGGAAGCGAAGATCCTTCCAAAGGTTTCTTCTGCAGCTCCGGGAGGCGGGCCGTAATTGTTGGCCAGGTCAATGTGCGTAATACCATGGTCGAATGCAGTATAGATAATGTCGCGGCAATTGGCCAGGGTGTCTACCTCGCCGAAGTTGTGCCACAGGCCCAACGAAAGTGCGGGCAGCTTGAGGCCACTGCGGCCCGTGCGGCGGTATTGCATGGCGGCATAGCGTTGGTCGTTAGCGGTATAGGTCATCGGGAAAAATTAAGTGGCGTAAAAATAGGGCCGGCCGGATTAGGTTATGTTCCTTTTTTTAACGGCAGGGTAAGCATAGCAAATATGCACCCAGCCTGCGCTTGGTTTACTAATTGCTTGCACCCTTACGCAAGTGTAGCGTAAACCCAATCCCTTGCTATCAACAGAGCAAACGAAAGGCATCCATTGGCCTGTGCTTTGCCAATAACCACTCGCTTGCTCCCTACCCTTTTTAAACAATATTCCCCAATGCCCTTGCTGGCTTTTCGGTATACAAACCACTACCAGCCTGGCTGCTACAGATTGTGCTGTAAAAAAACCTTCAGGCTAATCTGTGTAGCGTCTTGTAAACTATTCGATTTCCTGATCAGAAATTCTTTCCCAGATGATGCACAAAATGCAGTACTTAATTGGAACAGGCGCAGCACCAGTGAATGCAGACTGGCAGACTGTTAAGATCAATGCCGGTTTTTTGCTGATGCATTGTTCGGAACTAAGGGTTGAACAAGCTGTAGACGCTGACGGAATATCGTGGTGGCTGATGGGTATAGCTGTTCATTCGGACCGCCTGAGCGAAGACCCGCTTACCGTTATAAAAAAAGCACGGACCTCGGAAATAAAGGAACATTATAAAACCTGGAATGGCAGGTGGCTGCTGATTGGCAACGATGAAATTCACCTTGATTGCAGTGGCCTGATCGGTTGTTTTTATACCCTGGTGAATGGGCGCAAATGGGTGTCCGGCAGCCTGGCGCTCCTCCAGGAAATTGAAGGTCTTGTTCCCCGCCCCGAAGTGCTGAAACACCGCCGGGGCGTGGAATGGTACCCTTTGCCCTTAAGCAGGTTTGAAGGGGTGTATAAATTGCTGCCCAGCCAGACTCTCAACCTGCAAACCTTCCAGCCTGTTTACCGGCCTTTACCTAAGCCAATCCCGGAACTGTCTTACCCCGAAGTGCTGGACCGGATACAGGACCGGTTTATCACTTCGCTTTCCAACCTGTACCAAACCAGGAAAAGGATTTTGCTACCCCTTACGTCAGGCTACGACTCCAGGTTGATTGCAGCGGCATGCCACACTGCCAAGATCAGTTTTGCTACCTACACCCAGGATCACAAACACCTCACGCTTACCGATTTTGACCTGCCACCAAAAATTGCACGCGCACTGCAGGTAAAACATCAGTACATCAAAAAGGGTCCTTTTTCGGCAGAAAAGGAAAGGCTTTATACAGCACATACTGCAGGCAATATTGACGATGCGGACAAAGAGATGTTTACCCATGGCCAATGGGATCATTTTGGAAAAGGTGACCTGATACTAAGGGGTGGCGTTTTCGGCGTTGCCAAATGTTTTGGATACAACTGGTTTGATCCGCCGATGGAAATTGCCTCCCTGCGCAAAAGGTACCGGCTTCCGCATGATGAGGATAACTTTTATATACAAGCTCTGAAGGAGTGGATGAAATGGGTGGAACATACACCTACCGAAGGCCTGGACTGGCGGGATCGATTTTACCTGGAGCAGCGGGTTGGCGGATGGCTGTCGGCAATTGAGCAGTCATTAGACCTGCGGGGAACGGAGCGCTTTTACATCATCAACAGCCATGAAATCATATCCCTTTTTTACAGCATACCCGAAGCAAAGCGCAGGACCTCACAAGCGCATATTGATTTGATTGAGCGGATGGTTCCTGCCTTATTGCAATACGCCTTCAACACCAGGCCTACGGGTTATAAAAGCCTGATGATACAGGCCAGCAAAGCAACTACGATGAGTTTACCCCAATTGTATCAAAAATTCAGGGAAAAGTTTTTTGCTGCCAACTGAAGCAGGGAGCGCAAAGGTGCCCTTTCCCCTAAATAGAGTTTTATATAAAAGCAATAAAAAAAGTGGTTCCGGATGGAAACCACTTTTTTATTATGAACAAGTTGGACAAAACTTAAGCATCGATACGTGCATACTTCGCATGGCTCTCGATGAACTCGCGGCGGGGGGCCACTTCGTCACCCATCAGCATGCTGAAGATGCGGTCGGCCTCGGCGGCACTGTCGATGGTTACCTGCTTCAGGGTACGTGTATCAGGGTTCATGGTGGTATCCCACAGCTGGTCGGCGTTCATTTCACCCAGACCCTTATAGCGCTGGATGGTTACGCTGTCTTCCTTACCGGCACCCAGCTTTTCCACCAGGGCTTTGCGTTGCTCTTCGTTGTAAGCGTAGGCCTGCTCCTTACCACGTTTTACCAGGTAAAGCGGCGGCTGGGCCAGGTATACATAACCCTGCTCTACCATCTCTTTCATGTAGCGGTAGATAAAGGTGAGGATCAGGGTGGCGATGTGGCTTCCATCCACGTCGGCATCCGTCATGATGATCAGCTTGTGGTAACGGAGCTTGGTAATGTTGAGCGCCTTGGGGTCTTCGGGGGTTCCCACGGTTACACCAAGGGCGGTGTACATGTTGCGGATTTCCTCGTTCTCGTAGATCTTGTGCTCCATGGCCTTCTCCACGTTCAGGATTTTACCACGCAGGGGCAGGATGGCCTGGAAACTGCGGTCGCGGCCCTGCTTGGCAGTACCGCCCGCCGAGTCACCTTCCACCAGGTAGAGCTCGCATTTTTCAGCGTCGCGTTCGGAGCAGTCGGCCAGTTTGCCGGGGAGGCCACCACCGCTCAGTACCGATTTACGCTGCACCATCTCGCGGGCTTTCTTGGCAGCGGCACGGGCCTGGGCTGCCAAAATCACCTTGTTGATGATGTTCTTGGCTTCCTTGGGATTTTCTTCCAGGTAAGCTTCCAGCACACGGCTAACAGTACTGTCCACCACACCGCTCACCTCGCTGTTACCCAGCTTGGTCTTGGTTTGGCCTTCAAACTGGGGCTCGGGTACTTTTACCGAAATAATGGCGCTCAGGCCTTCACGGAAGTCGTCGCCTTCAATGGTAACCTTGGCTTTTTCAAAAAGCCCGTTCTTGTCGCCATAAGATTTGAACACACGGGTCAAAGCACGGCGGAAACCGGCAACGTGTGTACCACCTTCGATGGTGTTGATATTGTTTACGTAAGAATAGATATGCTCGTGGTAGCCATCGTTGTACAGGGTGGCTACTTCTACGTGTACATTGGTTTTTTCGTCGTGGCCTTCCACGTACACCACGTTGGGGATCAGCGGTGCGCGGCCGGCATTGCCGTCCAGCATCTCGATAAACTCGGTGATACCGCCTTCGCTGAAGAAAGTATTGGTATAGGTAGTTCCGGTTTCTTCATCCTGCTCGCGAAAATCGTTGAGGATGATGCGGATACCGCGGTTAAGGTAGGCCAGCTCACGCAAACGGCCTTCGAGGATGTCTTTATTGTAGGTAGTGGTAGTGAAGATGGTATCATCGGGCCAGAAGTGAACGGTGGTACCGGTAGTGTCGGCAGTACCAATTTCCCGCACAGGGTATTTGGGAGCGCCAATACCGTACTCCTGCTCGAAGACCTTGCCTTCGCGGCGAACGGTAACGTGCAGCTTGGTGGACAATGCGTTTACGCAACTCACACCCACACCGTGCAAACCGCCCGATACTTTGTAGGAGCCTTTGTCGAACTTACCACCTGCGTGCAGTACGGTAAGTACCACTTCCAGCGCCGAACGCTTTTCCTTGGTGTGCATGGCGGTGGGGATACCCCGGCCATCATCGGAAACGGAAATGGAATTGTCTTCGTGTATGTTAACTGTGATGTTCTTACAATAACCGGCAAGGGCTTCGTCAATGGAGTTGTCCACTACCTCATAAACGAGGTGGTGCAAGCCTTTTACACCGATATCGCCAATATACATCGCCGGGCGCTTGCGCACGGCTTCCAGACCTTCCAGTACCTGAATACTGTCGGCACCATAACTGGGTGCTGCGGCGGGTGTTTCAGGGGTAGGTATGGTTTCAATTAATTCGCTCATGTTTCGCTTTGAATTTTGCTATTCCTGTGGAGGAGTCCACAAGTGGGCAAATGTACCGAAAATGGGCCGCTCTGCCATGTGTACAGCCGTTAAAAACCTGCCATTTTATCCCCAAAAACCGCCCATTTCAGCCCCTTTTGGCAGGCGGTCCTATTCTTGTTGCTGAACGGGTAAAACCGGTTGATGCAAAACCACAATAAAGCCCTCTTGTTATTGCCCCTGTTCCTAACGGTGGGGCCACCCCTGCAAGCCTGTATCACCTGCAACAAAAAAGTGCAGGAAGCCATCTTCGACAGCCAGTTTTACCCCAACCTGTTGGCTATGCTGTCGCCCTTTATCCTGCTGGCAGCAATTGTGGGCGGCCTGGCCTGGCTCTTTGGTAAACGATACCATCAACCTTCTGGTGTGCAGGGACCAGCAACGGTATACAACCTCATGCCACTGGCAACGGCAGCCCTGGTGCTGGGCATCGGCCTAGGCGGCTTTATAGATGGCATCATGCTGCACCAAATACTGCAATGGCACGAAATGCTGAGCAACAAGATCCCTCCTACCGACCTCGTGGCTAAAACCGTGAATATGTTTTGGGATGGCATTTTCCATGCTTTTTGCCTGCTGGTAGTGCTAGTGGGGGTAGTAATGCTTTGGAAAACAGGCCGGCGTGCCGATGCCGACCGCAGCGGTAACCTGTTGTGGGGCGGACTGCTGGCAGGCTGGGGCCTTTTCAATATTCTGGAGGGACTGATGGATCACCACATCCTAAAGCTGCACAATGTGCGGGAGATAACCGGAAATGTGGCAGCCTGGAACTTTGGGTTCCTGGGGTTTTCAGTGGTGCTATTGGGAGTAGGTTGGAGATTGATCAGCAGGAAGCATCAATCAAAGGTTGAGGGAGCGGTTTAGATTAAGTTTGGAATGGAGGTAAAAGAAACAGATACCCCTGGCATTATATCCCGGTAATCCGTCAAGGTTCTGTAAAGCCCATAGGGCTTCAATTCAAATAGCCGCCGGTGCAACCGGCGGATGGCAAAGAAAGCGCAACCCTATAACGGCCAACCCCTTGGGGGTTGAACCTTGAGCACCTGTATTATTCAACCCCTACGGGGTTGGGCATTTGGCATTCAGCCGGCGCCTTGTTTCCCGCCGGTGCAACCGGCGGCTATTCAGATTTAAGCCCTACGGGCTGCCGCTGCTTCACGCAACCATAAAAGCCAGACTACGATATGCCTGGTTGCCATTCCTGAGTGCAGGGGAGTTAGTGATGGGCCGTTTCTGGCCAACAATGAAATAGAAGAACCACAATGTATTCACTTGGTGCAATCCCAGTTTTCTATTTACAACCCAGCATTCTTGTTGGCGTAAGTGGTTGGAAATAATTTGTGGTTTATCAGGAAGGATAGCGGTAAAAAAAATAAAGGAGGCCATCAGCCTCCTTCCTATCTTAAAAATTTCCTTCAGTTCTAAACCTAAACCTGCTCCTCAACCTAAACCTTCTCCGCCATCAACTGCTTTACCAACTCTTCCAGCTCGTAAATACGCTTTTCGAGGTTGGGCAGGTTGCGGAAAACGGCCTGGCTGCGAAGCACCGAGCTGTAGTCGTGGGCAGGAGAGCCGGTAACGGTGGTGCCGGGCGTTTTAAGCGATTTGCTCACACCGCTCTGGGCATTGATGCGGCTGCCGTCGGCAATCTGGATATGACCTACCAGCCCGGCCTGTCCGCCGATCATTACATTATCGCCGATCTTGGTAGAACCCGAAACACCTGCCTGGGCGGCGATCACGGTATTGTTGCCCACCTCCACATTGTGGGCGATCTGGATCAGGTTGTCGAGTTTGGCGCCCGCTTTAATGATGGTTGAACCAATGGTTGCCCGGTCGATGGTGGTGTTGGCGCCAATCTCAACGCCATCTTCAACCACTACATTACCGATCTGGGGTACTTTTTTGTAAGAGCCGTCGGCTTGCGGCGCAAAGCCAAAGCCGTCGGAACCAATCACGGTGCCTGCATGGATCACCACATTGTTGCGGAGAATACAGCCATAATAGATCTTCACGCCGGGATGGATCACGCAGTTGTCGCCGATCTGTACATTATCGCCAATAAAAGCGTTGGGATAAATTTTGGTATTGGCGCCCACTTTTACATTTTGCCCGAAATAGGCAAAAGCACCAATAAATACATTTTCACCGATCTCTGCAGAATCGGGAATATAGGAAGGCTGCTGGATGCCTTTCATTTGCTGGGCAGCCATTTCCTGGTACTTGCTCAGCAGCAGTGCAAAGGCGCTATAGGCATCGGGCACCCGGATCAGCGTAGGCGCAATGGGCTCTTTCAGCTCGTAAGCTTCGTTTAAAATAACGATAGAAGCGTTGGTGGAATAAAGAAATTCCTCGTATTTGGGATTAGCCAAAAAGGTCAGTTGGTTAGGCTTCGCCTCTTCGATCTTGCCAAAGGAATCAACCGCAGCGTCTGCATTTCCCTCAATTTTCCCCTGAATAATTAAAGATATCTGGGCGGCTGTAAACTGCATATTCTGATAAAGTAAAAAGTCAAAAGTCAAAAGGCAAAATCAAAACCTCGTTCATTCTGGTACAAACGGCAAAAAAGCCGTGGCTAGTGCGGGCCTTTCTGAAATTTACCTTTTGGGTCTTGCCTATCTGAGGTGGCAAAGGTAGTATTTTTTGACAGGGGCGGCCATATGCTGCATAATCAGGGCATTGTCCACCTCTGAAATATCGGCCACCCGGTTGTTCTTAAATAAGATGCGAATATGTTCGTTGGCGGGGTTGTAGGTGGTGTTTTTGGCTTCGCCGGCAAAGGCCAGATAGGTTGCCTCCGCTTCGTTGAGGCGCAGCCTTTCCATTACTTCCTGGCGCTTCTCCTGCACTTCGGCATCGGTAAAGGGCTGGTTTCGGTAATGAATTTTGAGCAGCCTGCGGTCGGTAAGGCCCCGGCTTAGGCGACCCAGCACCGGGTCGATATAATAGCCCCATTGCTTGAGGGTGCACATGATATCGGTATCATCCATCTGGCAGAACTTCTCCAGGTGCCTGAGGAAATTGCCGTCGGGCTGGTGTTCTTTCAGGAAAAAGGCCAGTGCCGGCGAGGCCACGGGCAGGTCGATGCCGGCGGCAGTGAGTTCCTGCGCCCGGTCGATGGTGCGCACCAGCATCTTTTCGGCGGCCACCACGGTTTTGTGAAGGTACACCTGCCAGTACATCAGGCGGCGGGCCACCAGGAACTTTTCAACGGAGTAGATGGCTTTTTCCTCCACCATCAGCTCGCCCTCATGCACCACCAACATTTTCAAAATGCGATCGTAGCCGATCACGCCTTCTGATACGCCGGTATAAAAAGAATCGCGGCTGAGGTAGTCCATACGGTCCACATCCAGCTGTCCCGACACCAGTTGGTGGAGAAACTTTTTGTGGTAGGTGCCTTTGAAAATTTCAATGGCCAGGTCCAGCTCGCCGCCAAACTTATCATTGAGCAGTTCCAGGATCAGGGTGGAAATTTCCTCGTGGTGCACCCCGCGGATCAGCTTGCGCTCCAGGGCATGCGAGTAAGGTCCATGCCCGATATCGTGGAGCAGGATGGCAATCTTGGCTGCCAGTTCCTCGTCGGGCGTGATCTCCGTGCCCTTATTGCGCAGCTCTGAAATGGCAAGGCCCATCAGGTGGTAAGCGCCCAGGCTATGGTGCAGGCGGGTGTGCACGGCGCCGGGGTACACCAGGGAGGCAAAAGCCATCTGGTGAATCCGCCGCAGCCGCTGGTAGTAGGGGTGCGAGATGATCTCCATTACCAGCGGGTGGTCGATGGTGATAAAGCCGTAAACGGGGTCATTGATGATCTTGCGTACCTGGGCCATGCTCCTGCTTTGTTGAGGTGGCAAAAGTAGGCCATAGTTTGTGGTTTGTAGTTTGTATATGACCCTGCCTCCGGCGGTTCCGATTTCATTCGTACTTTCCCGGAGCCTTGCTGTAGTACAACAACCCTAAACACCAAACAATAAACCCCCAAACCACATCCATGTCTTTGGCAAAAATCCTTTGGGTAGACGACGAGATCGAGAGCCTGCAGTCGCAGAAAATGTTCCTGGAAAATAAGGGCTATGATGTGCATACCCTGACCAATGGCTTTGACGCCATTGATTATATCAAGGAAAACATCGTGGACGTGGTGTTGATGGACGAAAGCATGCCCGGCATCACCGGGCTGGAAACCCTCGCAAAGATCAAGGAAGTGAACAGCAGCATCCCGGTGGTGCTCATCACCAAGAACGAAACCGAAAACCTGATGGATGAAGCCATCGGCAGCCAGATATCGGATTACCTGATTAAGCCGGTAAACCCCAACCAGGTATGGCTGTCGCTGAAAAAGATCATCGACAACCGCCGCCTGGTGGCCGAACGCACCACCACGGCCTACCAGCAGCAGTTCCGCAACCTGTTTATGGCCCTCAACGCCAACCCCGACTACAACGAGTGGATGGGCATTTATAAAAACCTGGTGTACTGGGAGCTGAGCCTGCAGCGCTCCGACTCGCCCGAGATGCAGGAGGTATTTCACACCCAAAAGGCGGAGGCCAACACGGAGTTCTTCAAATACATTTCGCGCAACTATGCCAGCTGGGTAAGTGGCAAAACAGGCAATAAGCCGGTGCTGTCGCACACGCTGGTGCGGGAAAAGGTGCTGCCCCAGGTGGAAAAGGGCGTACCCACCTTTTTTATCCTGATCGATAACCTCCGCTTCGATCAGTGGCGGGCCATCCAGCCCATCTTTGCCGAAAGCTTCCGCGTGGTGGAAGAGGATACCTTTTATGCCATCCTACCCACGGCTACCCATTATGCCCGCAACGCCATTTTCGCCGGCATGCTGCCCATCGATATTGAAAAGAAATTCCCGCAGCATTGGAAAAATGACGATGAGGAAGGTGGCAAGAACCTGAACGAGGAAGCTTTCTTTAGGGCCCAGCTGGCTAGTCTCGGCGAGGGCAGCATGCGGGTATCGTATACCAAGGTACTCAACAACCAGGCGGGTCTCGAACTGGTGGCCAATATCCACAACCTGCTTAACAACGACCTGAACGTGATCGTGTACAACTTCGTGGATATGCTGAGTCATGCCCGTACCGAGATGGAAGTGCTGAAGGAACTGGCCGGCGACGAGGTGAGCTACCGCAGCATCACGACATCCTGGTTCGAGCACTCGCCCCTGCACCAGGCATTGAAGAAGATTGCGGATAAAAATATCAAGATCGTACTGGCCACCGACCACGGTTCGGTGCGGGTAAAAACCCCTGCCAAGGTGGTCGGCGACAAGCAAACCACCACCAACCTGCGGTACAAACACGGCCGCAACCTCAACTACGAGAAAAGAGATGTACTGGCTTTCCGCGAACCCAAAGAGGCGGGGCTGCCTTCGCCTTCGGTAAACTCCAGTTACATCTTTGCGGGGGAGGATACCTTTTTATGTTACCCCAACAACTATAACCATTATGTAAATTATTACCGCAACACGTTTCAACATGGCGGAGTTAGTTTGGAGGAGATGATTGTGCCGGTGGTGACGATGGTGAAGAAGTAATACCCCACCCCCTGTCCCCCTGAAAGGGGAACTTAGGTAAGCGTGTCTTTAGGTAAAATAAACTTTCCATCCATTCAATAAACTTTGATGATAAGGTTTATTCGGCTTATTAGCTTAAGTCGAAAAGCCTGGTAACAATCAGCAGAACTGCTAGGGTAATGGCCATAATGATGCTTAAGTAGGCCATCTTCTCTAGTGGTTGGCGGTTTCCTTTACGATACTGATAATATTTATAAAGAATGATGATGAATGGGAAAATGGTTATTAAAGGAAATCTGATACCCGGCGATAACCAATAAACAATGCTGTAGATTAAGCCAATAAAAAGCAGGGTTATTAGTAATGGAGACCGGGTTGCAAACCGGAGTAAAGCATTCATAACCGAACATTTATGCTGTTTTTTACTAATCTTCAAATACAAATATGGAAGTTAGCGCTTAAATAAGGCTTACAACCTGCAAAGGTTGGGAAGGGCTTTAAAAAAATGCTTCTTTGTATCTTGCAGTCGCATTCAATCCAGGCCATACTGAAATAAGGCTTGAGTGAAATAATAAAAACATTTCCGGCCTAAGTTCCCCCTTCAGGGGGACAGGGGGTGCGGCGGAGCGGATATGAAATACACACAAAACACACTCAATAAAATAGAAAAGGTCATCACCGAAGTGGGCTATATCGTTCGCTACGAGCGGGGCACCTTCAATAGCGGCTACTGCATCCTGGAGCAGAAGAAAGTAATTGTGCTCAACAAGTTCCTCCAATTGGAAGGCCGCATCAATACGGTTATCGACCTGATTCCACAACTGGGCCTCGACCCCGAAGCGCTGACGCCTGAAAGCCGTAAGGTGTATGATGATGTAATGGCAAGGGTAAAACAGGATGGTGCATCGGATGAGTAATTATTTATTATTAATTATTGCCTTATCGCAGGTGCCCAATAATCAATAATTCAATAATCAATAATCTGCCTCACGCACAAATGCCTCAAACCACTATCTTCCATCCGTGAACTGTCCTCCACTCACCATCACCTTCCTGGGCACCGGCACCAGCAGCGGCGTACCCATGATTGGCTGTACCTGCGCAGTGTGTACCTCACCCGACCGCCACGACAAAAGGCTTCGTTCCTCCATCCTGGTACAGTCGGCCACCACCAGTTTTGTGGTGGACACCACCCCCGATTTCCGTTACCAGATGCTGCGCGAAAAGGTGATGCACCTGGATGCCGTTTTGTTTACCCACCCACACAAAGATCATATTGCCGGCCTCGACGATGTGCGGGCTTACAACTTCCTCCTGAAGCGGGCGATGAACCTCTACGCCAACGAGATGACTATCGATGCGCTGATGCGGGAATTTGCCTACGCCTTTGCCGAAAAGCGCTACCCCGGTGTGCCGCAACTGGAGTTGAACAGCATCACCGAGGAGCCTTTTATGATCGGCGACATCCCGGTGCAGCCCATCATGGTATGGCATATGAAAATGCCGGTTTATGGTTTTCGCTTCGGCCGCTTTACCTATATCACCGATGCCAACCGCATCGAACCACAGGAGCGGGCCAAGATCCAGGGCAGCGATGTGCTGGTACTGAACGCCCTCCGCCACGAGCCGCATATTTCGCACTTCACCCTGCTGGAAGCCATGACCGTTGTGCGGGAACTGGAAATTCCACAGGCCTATTTTACCCATATCTCCCACCAGTTGGGCCGCCATGCCGATGTAAATGCCGACCTGCCGCAGGGTATGGAACTGGCATACGACCGGCAGGTAATTCATATTGCCGGATGCAACGATTAGTTTAGCTGTCAGCCAACTATTGCATCAACCTTAACGGCAAGGCAAGCGTTTTGTATTACGAAGGACCATACATTTAACCCCAATAAACCAGGCAGGTGGAAACCCAAGTGTCGCAGACAATTATCTGCGAAATCTTACATCATCCTTCCATCTGCGATCACGATTGCACCCATGAACTTCGAAACCACAGAAATCACCCAGCAGGTGGCACAGGCCGCCCGTGAGTTTGCACAACAACAGATCCGTCCGCACGTAATGGAGTGGGACGAAAGCCAGGAATTCCCCACCCATATCTTCAAAGCCCTCGGCCAGCTGGGTATGATGGGTGTACTGGTGCCCGAGCAGTACGGCGGCGCCGGTCTTTCCTATTTTGAGTACAAGGCCATCATCGAGGAAATTGCCAAGGTGGACGGCTCCATCGGCCTGAGCGTTGCGGCGCACAACTCGCTGTGCACCGGCCATATCCTCCTGTTTGGCAACGAGACGCAAAAACAAAAATATTTACCCAAACTGGCCACGGCCGAATGGATCGGGGCCTGGGGACTTACCGAGGCCAACACCGGCTCCGATGCGGGCAATATGCAGTGCACCGCGGTGCGCAATGGCGACAACTGGGTGATTAACGGTACCAAGAACTGGATCACCCACGGCCTTACCGGCGATGTGGCGGTGGTGATCTGCCGTACCGGCGAACCCCGCACCAAAAACAATGCAACAGCATTTGTCGTGGAGCGCGGCACACCCGGTTTTAGCGGTGGCAAAAAGGAAAACAAGCTGGGGATGCGGGCTTCCGAAACCGCCGAAATGGTATTTGACAACTGCATTATTCCTGATGCGAACCGCTTGGGCGAGGTGGGCGATGGCTTTAAGCAATCGCTCAAGGTGCTGGATGGCGGCCGTATTTCTATAGCCTCCCTTTCCCTGGGTATTGCAAAAGGCGCCTTTGAAGCTGCTGTGAAATATGCACAGGAGCGCCACCAGTTTGGCAAACCCATCGCTTCCTTCCAGGGCATTTCATTCAAGCTGGCCGATATGGCCACCGAAATAGAGGCCGCCGACCTGCTCACCCTCCAGGCCTGCGACCTGAAGAGCCGCGGTGAGTCGGTAACCAAGATTTCGGCTATGGCTAAATACTATGCTTCCGAAGTGTCGGTGAAAGTGGCCAATGATGCCGTACAGGTTTTTGGTGGCTATGGTTATACCAAGGATTTCCCGGTAGAAAAACATTATCGCGATGCCAAGCTCTGTACTATTGGGGAAGGCACCAGCGAGATACAGAAGGTGGTGATAGCCAGGGAAATTTAAACACCCCCTGTCCCCCTAGAGGGGGAACTTAGGTCGCACATAACTTTAAACAACAATGCCCCTCTGCTGCAGAGGGGCATTGTTGTTTACTATAAAACAGCAGGTTTTATCTTTTTGATCTCGGAATGGGAACACGGATAGAACGGATGAAACGGATATCTGTTCCCATCAGTTCCATCCGTTTCATCTGTGTTCCCATCAAAACTTACTTTGAATGACACCATCTAATACCCTCAGCCATTCCGGCCTAAGTTCCCCCTGCAGGGGACAGGAGGTTTATTTTACCTCCTGCATTTCCACCAGTTTCCGGTAATACCCACCCAACTCCATCAACTGCTGGTGCGTACCCCTTTCCACGATCTTTCCTTTTTGCAGCACAATGATCTCGTCGGCGTGACGGATGGTGCTGAGGCGGTGGGCAATAACGATGGAAGTGCGGTTCTGCATCATATTATTGATGGCGTCCTGCACCAGGCGCTCGCTTTCGGTATCCAGTGAAGAGGTGGCCTCGTCGAGGATGAGGATGGGCGGGTTTTTCACCAGGGCACGGGCAATGGTAAGGCGCTGGCGTTCGCCGCCACTGAGCTTGGAGCCCCGGTCGCCGATATTGGTCTGGTAGCCCTGCTCCTTGTTGGTGATAAAACTATGCGCATTGGCCACTTTTGCAGCGGCCTCCAGTTCTTCGGGGGTAGCGTTTTGCTTGCCGATCTGCAGGTTGGCGGCAATGGTATCGTTGAAGAGGATGGGCTCCTGCGTTACAATGGAAATCTGTTCGCGTACCGACTGGAGCGAATAATCCCTGATGTTCACGCCATCGATCAGCAACTCGCCGCTGCTCACATCGTGGAAACGCGGTACGAGGTCGGCCAGCGTGCTTTTGCCTGCTCCCGACGAGCCCACCAGCGCAATAGTCTTCCCCTTAGGAATGGTGAGGTTGATATTATGGAGGATGGGGTGCCCGTCGTAGTCGAACGACACGTTGCGCAGCTCGATGCTGTGCTGGAAATGGGGCAGTGTTTTGCCCTGCGGGTTTTCGTCCACCACGTTGTGGGCACGCAGCACTTCCTCGATGCG
>NZ_MTFE01000010.1:1458894-1472950 GCF_001953305.1 Cnuella takakiae | reverse complement strand
TGATAATGTTGTAGAACAGGGCCAGGTAACCGATAAAAGCCGAAGCTTCCAGGTCGATATTGCCGCTAAGTACCAGGCGGCCGCCGAAATAAAGGATGCCGCAAAATACCGATACACCCAGCAGCTCCGACATGGGCGAAGCCATATCGCGGCGGTTGGCGATGCGGTTTTTGGCGTCCAGCAATTCCTCGTTGATCCGCAAAAAGCGGCCACGCATCAGGTTCTCTACATTAAATGCCTTGATCACCCGCAGGCCCGTGAGGGTTTCATCCAGCACCGACACCGACTCCGCATATTTAACTGCCGCCTCATTGGAGTGGGCCTTGAGGGTTTTGGAAACCCTGCCCAGGATCAATCCTACAAATGGAATGGAGATGAGCAGGAAAGTAGTGAGCTGCGGACTCAGGATAAAGAGCACCACGAAATTGGCGATGATGGTCAGCGGGTCGCGGATCAGGCCTTCAAGGGTACCCACCACCGAGCCTTCCACTTCGTTCACATCATTGGTGATGCGGCTGATGAGGTCGCCCTTTCTTTTTTCGGTAAAATAGCCAATGGGCAGGTGCAATATTTTGTGAAACAGGTCGGTACGCAGGCTGTTTACCACTTGGTTTTTGAGTGGGTTGAGCACAAAGTAGGAGCCGTAGAGGAACAGGTTTTTTAAAAAGATGGACAGGATGATGAGTACACAAATCCAACCCAGCATGGCCACTTTGCCTGCGGTACCGCCACCCGCGGTTTGCATGGTGCCCACCAGGAAATTGCGGATGGCGCCTACCACGGGGTTGCTGCTCCCCTGCAGCAGGGTGGAGGTAGAGCCGCCTTTTTCGCCATAAAAAATCAGTTCCAGAAAGGGCATGAGCATACCCAGCGATACAATGGAAAAAAGGATGGCGAAAATGGTAAACAGAAAATAGAGGAGGATCTTGCCTTTATAGGCTCCGAGGTATTCAAAAATCCGGGCGTATTGCTTCATGTTGTGGAGTTCACGGCTCCGGCGGTTCCCGGGTTCGCAGGTTGGGGTTTTTGGGAAAGAATTGCCAACAGGTGAAGTTTGGAACAGCCAGACAGACCCCTTTTCGGGGCGTGGCGCAAAAGTAGCTACTTTTACAGGCACAAAAACGGCAAACTATGCAGGAAGGAAAAAGGCAGAAACAGGTAGGCGGCCTCATCCAGGAAGAGATGAGTGATATTTTTCAGCGCCTGGGGCTCAGCATGATGGAAGGTGGCATGGTATCTATTTCCTCGGTAAAGATCACCCCCGATCTTTTGGAGGCCCGCGTGTACCTCAGCATCTTTAAAGTGGCCGATGAAAAGGCCCTGCTCAAGAAAATAGAAGAACGCAAGTGGGAAATAAAGAAGGAACTCGCCGGCAGGGTAAAAACCCAGCTGCGCCGTATTCCCGAACTCAAGTTCTTCCTCGACGACACCCTCGACCAGGTGTTCCGCATGGAGGAAATCTTCAGGCAGATCAAAACCGAAGATGGCGATAAGCAGGAAGGTGCTGATACAGAAAACCCTTCCTAAAATGAACGACCCCAATAATCAATAATTATTAATTAATAATTATTGATTATTGCCACATTCACCACCCTACAAATCACCGGTTCTTGACCTTTCTCTTCGCCTGGCGCTATTTCAAAGCAAAGAAATCCACGAATGCCATCAATGTCATTTCGTGGATTTCCATTGTGGCCATGGTCATAGGCACGGCGGCACTCATCCTGGTGCTAAGCGTGTTCAATGGATTTGAAGGGTTGGTAAAATCCCTGTACTCGTCTTTTTACCCCGATATCCGCATAGCTGCCCAAACCGGCAAGGTGCTGACGCTGACTGCGGAGCAGCTGGCAAAGATCCGTTCGGTAAAGGGTGTGCACCAGGTGGCCATGGTGGCAGAGGAAAAAGCCCTCTTGCAAAACGGCGATTTCCAGTCGCTCATTTACCTGAAAGGGGTGGACAGCCAATATGCACAGGTAACGGGTGTGCCCGAATACGTGATCAAGGGCGATTTCAATACCGGCACCGAAGCGACGCCCCTGCTGGTGTTGGGTTATGATGTGGAAAACGCCATTGGGGTGCATTCCGACCGCAACCTCATACCCTTGGTGGTGTACCTGCCGCGTAAGTCGGAGGTAAACCTGGCCAACCCGCTGGAGTCCATTGCCGCCGATACCATCAACACTTCCGGGGCTTTCCGCATCCAGCAGGAGTTCGACAACAAGTACGCACTCACCAACCTGCCATTTCTCAAGCGCATGCTGGACATGGGCCCTGACCAGTACGGCGCTGCCGAAATCAAACTGGATAGCACCGCCGATGAAGACGCCGTGCAGCAGGCACTGGCGGCAATGCTGGGCTCAGCGTACAAGGTGCAAACCCGCTACCAGCAGAACCAAAGCCTGTACTCGGTGATGCGTGCCGAAAAATGGGCCATCTATGCCATCCTTACCCTGGTGCTGGTAGTTGCCGCCTTCAACATGATTGGTGCGCTTACCATGCTGGTACTGGAAAAGAAACAGGACATCCAGGTGCTGCATGCCCTTGGTGCCGACCGGGGCATGATCCAGCGCATCTTTCTTTCCGAAGGCCTCCTGCTGGGCATCATTGGTGGTGGCGCCGGCATGCTCATCGCCCTGCTCATTGCCTGGTTGCAGATACAGTTTCACCTCATACCGCTGCAGGGCGGTACTTTCCTCATCGACTACTTCCCGGTTACACTCAACCCTTTCGACTTCCTGTTGGTTGGCCTCACCATCCTGGTGATTGCCGTACTGGCATCCTGGGTACCCGCCCGCAAAGCATCGGCACAGCAGGTGCTGATAAGGGAGGAATAAGCACCAGGTGCCACCCCTACCCTTATGCGTAGGCAGGCATTTAGCGAAGTAAGGCACCCGGTTTTCCAATCAATAGTTTTTGAATAGGCTGGCACCGAATGGCGCCGGCTTTTTTGTAAGGGTAAATACTGAGGCTTACTTTAGGCTGCATACCGGTTTTGTCATCGGAACAGACCAGCAGCCGAGCACCTGGAGTTTACCAAATGTGGTTGGCGGTTGCCCGCTGTCTGCAAACAATTGTACCGGTACCTGAACCAACTCATTTGCTTATGCGAACCCTGCTCCTCAGCGGATCGGTGGCATTTCTGATCACTTTCTTTGTGCTGCCGGCCATCATCAAGATTGCTGCTGCCAAGCAGTTGTTCGATCTGCCCGACGCCCGCAAACTGCATCAGCGGCCGGTGGCTTCCCTGGGCGGCGTGGGTATGTTCATTGGCTTTTTCCTCACCGACCTCCTCCTGGTTTCCCACCAACAACTGGCTTCACTGCAATACTACCTGGCAGCGGCCCTGGTAATCTTTTTCCTGGGATTGAAAGATGATATCCTGATTATTACACCGCTTAAAAAGTTCCTGGGGCAGGTACTGGCTGCCGCTATCCTGATTCACCTGGCGGGGCTGCGCATTCACGGACTGCATGGTCTTTTTGGTGTGCAAAACATACCTGCTCCTCTAGAAATCCTGCTTAGCTATGCCACCATTATCCTGGTGATCAATGCATACAACTTGATTGATGGCATCGACGGACTGGCGGGCGCACTGGGGTTGTTGAATATGGGCGCTTTTGGCTTGTTGTTTTTGTGGGTTGGCGATCTGCCATATGGCGTACTGGCGTTTGCCATGGGCGGCAGCCTGCTGGCATTCCTGCTGTTCAACCACCAGCCGGCAAAAATATTTATGGGCGATAGCGGTTCGATGGCCGTTGGTTTATTCAATGCCATTTTCGCCTTGCGCTTCCTGCACTTTCCGGGCACATCCAGCCTGCAGCAGCCTTTGCCTGCGGTATTGCCCCTGGTGATAGCCGTACTGGCGGTACCCCTCGTTGATACCATCCGGGTATTCAGCATCCGCCTGTTGCGGGGCCGCTCGCCGTTTGCCCCCGACCGCAACCATGTGCACCACCTGCTGCTCAAAAGAGGACTCAGCCACCGGCAGGCCACCTATACTTGTGTGGCAGCCAATGCCGCTTTGCTGGCACTTGCCCTGCTTGGCCAGGGCTTTGATGCTACCATCCTGCTGCTGGCACTGGTACTGATGGCGGGCGCACTGCTTGCAGTATTGGTTTACCCGCTTCGCTTCGGCCGTAAGCAGGGAACCATTTCCATTTATTCAAAACCCAAAGCCGCTGCCAATAAGCTGGCCATACCTGGCGGAGCGGCATCCGCCGCCTGAAATGAAAGGATTCGTAACAGAGTTTTTACCAAGGTATTTGGTCTACTTCATTAGTTTTGTGGCCTCAAAAACAGTTACCTATGTCTGAAGATGTGTCACTGACAATAGCGTTGGCCGAAGAATCCATGAAGAAGGCGATCAGCCACCTCGAAATTGAATTGGGAAAAATTCGTGCAGGTAAGGCCACCCCGCAAATCCTGGATGGCATCATGGTGGATTACTATGGCGCCCCTACACCGCTGGCACAGGTAGGCAATGTATCGGTGATGGATGCCCGCACCCTCACCATTCAGCCCTGGGAGAAAAACATGCTCCAACCCATTGAAAGAGCCATCATCAATTCCAATATCGGCCTCAACCCCCAAAACGACGGTATCCTGATCCGCCTGTTCCTGCCCCCGCTCACCGAAGAGCGCCGCCGCGAACTGGTAAAACGTTGCCATGGTGAGGGCGAGCATTCCAAAGTCGCCATCCGCAACATCCGCCGCGATGCCATTGAAGGCATCAAGAAACTGCAGAAGAACGGCCTGAGCGAAGACGCCGCCAAGGACGCCGAAGCCGATGTGCAGGAAATGACCAATAAATACATTGCCCTTGTGGACAAGCACCTGGTGTCAAAAGAAAAAGAAATAATGGTAGTATAAGTGCTCCGTACAATGCACCCTAAACAGAAATTTCGATATGGGTTTAGGGATGACGAAAAAGCCCCGGCAAAACATTTTGCCGGGGCTTTTTATATTGGGAACAATCAACCAAAGTTCCGTCTGGTTACAAGGCCCTTACCCCCGGCAGGATGTCCTGCACCTTGGGTTGGTTGTCGTAGGTTTTTACCAGCTTGCCGGCCGCATTGTACAGGGCCACAAATGGCGTTTGCTGCATCTTGAAATGATACCGCAGTTTAAAAGTATTGCCTTCAGTGCCGGTGATGATATTCGGGAAAGACGCGGTTTTATAATTCTGCTCAAACACCCGCAGCTCGCTGGCAGGCTTGAAGGTGGCAAGTAAAAGGGTCGCCTTTTTGAACGAATTCATTTCCTTGAACACCCCATTCAACAGGTCGGTGCAATGGTGACAATCGGGAGCGAAATAAATGAGCACCACTGGTTTTTTAGCGGGCAGGTCGCGGGCAGTAAGCACCTGCCCATTGGTGCGCCATAACTGGAACAACGGATAGTCGCTGCCGCTTTTTTGCGCGGTTGCACCCAATCCAAAAAGCAATACGCACAGTACCAAACACACACTTTTCATCATTGTCTTGTTTTGATTTTATCCCAAATATAATGACCCACCTTGGTACCCTGTGCGGCACCGGCCTCTATCCCGCTGCGGTAGTGGATACCGCCGTACACCCTGCTGATGGATGCTTCGGCAGCGGCGTCGGCAAAGGAGCTGAACCTGCGCTTCATACCGATATACTCCAGGTCGCTGGTATCTTCAAAAGCGAAGTCAGGGCCAAAGCGGGCCGTGAGCACCGTGGCTGCAGCTGAAGATATACCACTGTGTCCACTGGTATATTCGGGGAAGGCGGGCGTTTGCAGCATGGGTTGCCAGTTGCGGTCAATGTGGTCGTTGATCACAGTAATGGGGCGCACTACCTGGGTGCGGAACTTCTCCTCCCAGCAGCCGATAAAAGTATCGAAGATGGCCACAGAGGTCATCAGGTAGGCTTCTGCCGTTTCTACCGCGTCCAGCTTTTTCATACCGGCGGCAATACCGGTAATACCGATCCAGTGGCCCACCGGCGTGATCTTCTTATTGGCATACATAGTATGGCCGGCATGCTCCATCACAAAAGGATTATCGTCCCAGTAGCGGGCAATGGTTTCCTGCTCCGGGCTCAGGTTCCTTGTGGTGGTGTACACCTCATTTGCGTAGCGGAAGAAGGCGCTGGCGGTATCGGTAGAAAAGGCCGGTGGTGGGGGGCACTTAAACTGGCTGGACGAGTCGAGTACCATGGGCAGAATGCGTTGCCAGTGCGGCTCTGCGGCATCGAGATAGTCGGGAGCGGTAGGCTTCCATTTACCAGCCTGGCCGGTGCCCAGGAACTTCGACATGCCACGGGTTTCCTTGTACATATCCCGAGTGGTGCGCTCCAGCACCTTGTTGCCAATGGCTTCGCCGTAAGCCAGCGAACGCTGGTATATGTCTTCATCCAGCAGGCTGGCAAACTGCTGGTACAATCCTTTTTCGTAGTTGATCAGCGAGTCCTTGGAGAACGTGATCTTTTCGGCAACGGTAAAAAATGCTTTGGATGCTGCCAGCAGGTAGTTGTAGTCCTTTCCCGCCTCGGGCTGGGGCATGGCACCAAACCCATGCAACTGCGTAGCCACGGAACGAAAACCGGGTTTGCTGTGTACCAGGGCTTCGTATGCAGCCACAGAAGTATAGGAATAAATACGGCTGGCTACAGGAGGGGAAAAAGCATCGTGGATGATGACCTCGGTGAGCTGCTTCATATTGCGGTGGAGCAACTGGGCATCACCCAGGAGGGCGGGGTCGGCGGAAGGCTTGCACCCTGCAAACAACAGCAGGGCCAACAGCACCAGGCTGTACATTTTTTTCATAACCAAACAATCGCAATTAACGGGAGGACTAAATGTAAACCTCCCAAGGTTCTGAATAGCTGATAAGGCTCAAGTTAAGGAAAAGAGGCGGATTGGGGTTGAAGGTTTCTTGTTTTTGGTTTTTAGTTTCTGGTTGGAGGTAGGGTTTGGGGTTTAGGGTTTGGAGTTTGGGGTTGCGGCACCTGAGAAGGCTTGTATACAGCAACTTAAAACCATATTGCAACAAGCAACCAAAAACAAAAAACCAGAAACCAAAAACTAAAAACACCAAACCCCTAACTACCTCCCACCCCTGTTCCGCAATACCACAAACAATGGTGCTTTCTTCCAGTCAATATCCGTAGGTACCATGGAGCCGGGCTTGGCCATATTACCCAGCACCAGGTCGGGCCAGCCATCGCCATCGAGGTCGCCGGCGTCAAGGGTGATCCACCTGCCGGCAGCGGCTTCCTTAAAGGTTGCAGCCGCATACTGAAGCTTGCCCTTGTTCTCAAGGAACACAAATCCTTCCGAAGGCTGGTGCTGGTAGTCGGCGAAAAAGGAAATGGCTGCGATGTCCTGGTCGCCGTCCTTATCAAAGTCGAGTGTGCGGGCCTTGAAGGCTCCGTTGAGGTGATGAAAGTACTGTTGCCTGAATGCGCCCTGTTTTTCCTGCAGGTAAACGTATACGCCATGGTACGGCTTCAGCACGGGCGAGTAATCGGCATTGTCGCCACAGGTGTACACGATGTCCTGGTCGCCATCGCCGTCCATGTCCACCAGCTCAAAAGAAGTAGAGCCCCACACCGGTGGAAAGCGCAGGATGATTTCTTCCTGGAACTTACCGCCTCCCCTATTTATATACCGGCGGATGCTTTCATCGCCTTGGGCAAACAGCACCCACAGGTCGGGCAAGCCATCTCTATTTTCGTCTGTGAGGTACACCTGCGCAGCACCCGGCAATGCCTTGATAAGATGCTGCTGGTAGCTGCCGTTTTCCATGCCTTCATACCAGCTCAGATGGCCCGTTAAAAAGCCAAAAGAACCCACAACAAAATCCCTTCGGCCGTCTTTATTGATGTCGGCGGTTTTCAACACAACGGGTCTTTGCAAACCGGCAAACAAAGTATTAGGTGTTGTTCTGCCTGCCCTTGTTTGTTGCACCGTTCCAAGGGCTGCATCGCTGGGATAGATATCGCCCATATTGGTCCAAACAGGGGCACCATCCAGGTATTGTATATCCGAGATGGCTCCAGGTACAGGAAGGGAATCCAACAGGTTCAATTGATCATCAAAATGCAGCAACTGCTGGGTGTACATGTCATAAACATGCAGCTGCTTTTGCGCCGCATCGATCGAAGTAAATGTTGCCAGTGGATTGCTGTTGGAAACTGCGGGTTTTTGTACTGTAAACTGCTTTAAACCCGGGGAAACCTGTTGCGAGGGTACAGGCAAACTGTCTGGTGCTGTGGCGGTGTAATAGTCGATGATGTGCTGCCAGTCTACATAGGATAACACCGGTTGTGCAGGATAGAAATTGGCAGGCAGGTAGGG
Organism: Cnuella takakiae; assembly: GCF_001953305.1. Classification (GTDB taxonomy): domain Bacteria; phylum Bacteroidota; class Bacteroidia; order Chitinophagales; family Chitinophagaceae; genus Flavisolibacter; species Flavisolibacter takakiae. The sequence goes on along the minus strand of NZ_MTFE01000010.1, from coordinate 1,464,628 downwards.
ACTTCCCTTTGCCGAGGGGTATTGTCTTTCGCCGTAGGCAAAAATGCCCAGGCGGGGCCCCATTTGCGGCAATACACCGCTTTCCCAGGCAGCAGCATGCAACAGGGAAGGATCGGGCAATGCATGACAACTGCCGCAGTATTTGCCCGCAAGTTCTTTACCCTTGCGGATACTGGCCAGGGGCACATCCGCATGCGATGCATTGCGCGGATCGCTGCCGCATCCTACCAACTGGCTGAGCAAACCAATTGCTATAACCAGCACCAACATCCACCTGTTTATTTTTCTGCCTGCAACAACCTGCACGAATCGGGTTCCTTTTTGTTTTTCAAAATGCGATTGACTGAGCTTAGCCAACTGCAAGGGTATAAACAATGATTATTATTTGCGTATGAAAGCCACCAAATCCCCACGAGCGGGCACCTGCAATTGACCGCCCTGCCATTGCTGCTGCACAACACGCCTGCCGGTGACCACATCGGTCCACACTATTTCGTAATTACCCCTGGGCAGGTTCAAGGTAAGCACCGCAGGCCTGGCAGCCAGCGGCTCCAGGTAAAGCAGCCACTTATTGCTGCCGTTGCCCATTGCCTGTACCGACGCACCGGGTGTTGCCTGCAAGAGGTTGGTATCCGGCTTCAGGTCTATAAAACCAACGGCATCCAGTATTTGTTTGAGCACACCTAATTGTTTACGCAGCTGCGGGCTGCCGCCGCCAGGTGCCTTAAAGGCGGTATCCAAACCAGCTTCCGAGCCGGGCCAGAACGAATAATCCAGGTGGTTGAACAGGGCGCCGCCGGCCATCATAAAACGCCAGGCCTGTCTGCGGTAGGTAGCGTCTTCCTTACCGGCAAAACCTGTTTCATTGAAACCAATCACCTTGTTGAGGTGATAGTTTTCTGTTACCGCCAGGGGTAAGGTGTAGTGGAAATTAAATATGGAAACCTGGGGATCGGCATCGGCAACCGGGAAATGAAAATTGGCAATATTCTGCGCAATCAAATGCTTATTTGCCAGGGCTTGCTCTTCGGACCGGATCCAGGAAGCCACTTTACGCTGCCAATCGTTGGAACGTTGCGCTACTACCTGCAGGGTGTTGCGCCAGTCGGTGCCGGGGCCATACTCATTGCGCAGCAAAGTAGTATCGGAAAGATCGGCCCATGGTTCGTTCTGAATTTCAAAATAACAATTGCCAAAGCCGTTCAGCTCCCGCACCAGCTTGCGCACATAACGCTCCTGGTGTCCAAGGATATTACCGTTCTGCAAGGTGTTAACAGCAAGGGCGGCCACGCTGTCTGTCTTGTTGATATTATTAGCCCTGTTGAGTGCGCTGTAGTTCCAGCCGCCGCCATAATGGGATGAAAACAGGTTGACTTCAACGATGATGTTGTGCTGTGCAGCAGCCTGCATAAAAGCCTTCAATCTTTGAAAATAAGCCGCATCCCATTGTTCGAGGTCAAACCTGGCACCACCCAGGGCATAGCCCGGCACTTCCGTTCTTTTCCAGGGCAGCAAAAGCTTACCGGCAGCGGGTGCAAGGGTATTGTTGTTGATACCAAAATCACCCAGCTTTTCCACGTAGGCACCGGTAAAAAGCCGGGTGGTATTGAGCCCGTCCTGTGCAATGGTTTGCAAGTATTTTTCAAAATCAAAAGCCGTATTGACCACCGCACCGTAGTGTTCGCCCGAACCTACCAGGATGGTGGGTTTGTTTTGATAAGCGAAATAATGCGGGTTTTGCGTGTGCAGGCGCAACACCTGCTGTGCACCTGCAATGGTGGTAAACAGAACTGCCGCCAGCAGGGTGTGAAATCGTAACATGAATATTGGGTTGCTTGTTGACAATTTGCTGGTGTGCCAATAAACCTTGAAGGTTTTGGAAACCTTCAAGGTTTGCTCCAGTAGACCTATAAGGTTTTAAAAACCTTATAGGTCTCAAAGACCCGCCAGTTTTTTTCCTTTTCTATCCACCACTTCCATGCGTTGTACCGCGCCACCCAGCACCAGCCTTCCAGGCTGCGACAGGAAAGACGCTCCACCATAAAACTCGCGTTGCTGCCGGCTGCCATCACGCATTATCAGCGTTGCTTTCACCGCACCGGCAGGTATGGCCAACAGTGGCTGCTGGTTTTGCAAAGCAAATATCTTCAGCGGTCCCTTGGTTTGGCTGGCAGCCACCAGCATCCTGCCACCTACGCCTTGCAAATACACCATGGCCTTGCCTGCACCCGGCAGGTACAAGCCACTTTGCGCCAGCGTCAGCGGGGAGAAACCACCTTTACCATCGCCCCGCAACACCAATCCGTTCAAGGCGTCGTAGCGGCCAATAGCAGCTTCTACGCTATAGTCATTACCGGTGATGGCCAGGTCGAGGTTGCCATCGGCATCAAAGTCTTCGGCCACCATCCCAAATAGCGGTGCCACCTGTGCTGCCAGGGGCAGCGGCACTACGCTAAAGCCTTTTGCACCATCGTTGCGCACCAGCACCGATTGCAGCTGGTTGGCCTCCAGCCTGATGGCGCCCTTTCTTTGTTCATCCGTCAGCACTTCAGGAAGGGCCGCTTTTGCAAATGCCTGGTAGGTTTGAAACTTGCTGCGCATGCTGATCATCTGCTTGCTCATATCATCGCGCAAAGGCCCGGGAAACTCTTTCAAAGTGGTATCCGTTGCCGATGTGGGAATGAACAGGGAGGGAATGGCGTCATAGCTGCCGTTCTGGTCAAAATCGGCAGCAGTGATACAAACAGGCTTGCCATTGCGGTTGCGGTAAAATGCGTTCTTACCCAGGTTGCCTGCCACGTAATCCATATCGCCATCGTTGTCAAAATCACCGGGCGTAAGGCTGTTCCACCAACCCGATGACTGCGGCAGTTGCTTAACGGCACCGCCACCCGTGAAGGCGCCCTTGTTATTGGCAATAAAGGTCAGGGGCATCCACTCGCCGGCCAGTGCCAGGTCAGGCCAGCCATCGTTGTTGAAATCGGTAAATAAGGCATCACAAACCAGCCCGATATTTTGCAGTGCGGGGATCACAGCCTTTGTAATATCGGTAAACCTGGGCGCTCCGGGTTTTGAATCATTGCGCAGCAGGTAGGAAGAAACAGGCCTTGGATAAAACCAGGGGTCCACCCTGCCCGCAACAAAAAGGTCCAGGTCGCCATCGCGGTCGTAGTCGGCGGCACGCACGCAACTTTTGCTGGTGCGCAACTGCGGTAAGGCAGGCACCTGTATACTGAAGTTGCCCCTGCCATCATTCATATAAAACCGATCCTGGTAGGAAGGGCTGCCCGGCTCGGCTTCGTAGCCGCCACTTGCAATATAGAGGTCGAGGTCCTGATCACCATCGGCATCAAAAAGCAGGAGGCCCATATCTTCGGAGCGTTTTGCGGCATCGTACTCCTGTGGTTCCAGGCTTTTCTGTATAAACCTGCCATCCTTTTGCTGCAACAGCAGTTGCGCATGGTAAAAAAAGGATCCGCCACATACCAGGTCGTCCAGGCCATTGCCATCCATATCGCCTACTGCCAATGCAGGTCCATATTCCGACAATTTATGTGGCAGCAGTTTCTGTACATTGAAATCAATAAAATCTGAATCGTGGTGTACATAGCGGATGCCCGACGCATTGGTGATATCCTGGAACAGGGATGATGCATTTATAGCGGGTACTGCGACAGGCACAGCAGCATTGGCACTGCGGATATCCATTTGCACCGTTTGATCGGCCTTTACGTTTTGCAGCAACTGCTGTTTCCCATTGGGCCAGGATACCAGTATAGAATCAACCACACTATTTTTTCCTACACCAAACTGAGGGTCCAACTGAATAGAAGAAAGGTAACCGCGATAAGGTGTCAGTTCATAAACCTGCACCGTTCCTTTATACCGAAGTTCAATTTGCGCACCCAGGGCCGAAGGGTTGGCAGCGTCGCCTTTCAAATGCAGGCGCAGGAAATGATTGGCTTCTTTATCCTGCTGGCGTGCATTGTTGCGGTATACCAATGCTTCATCATTGATATTGTTCATCACCAGGTCTAGGTCGCCGTCATTATCCATGTCGGCATATACCGAGCCGTTGGAAAAAGAAGGCTGCGACAATCCCCAGTTGGCTGTAGCGTTTACAAACTGCAATCCACCCCGGTTGTGAAAAGCATAGTTGGCAATTTTTACCTGCGGTATCTGGTCAAGGATTTCGCGCTTGCTGGAAAGCAGGTTGGCTTTATTGCGGAAGGCAATAAAATCATGGTCGGTTACATCTTTGGGAAAACCATTGGTAATGATGATGTCGCGTAAGCCATCATTGTCGAAGTCGGCAACAACGGGCGTCCAGCTCCAGTCGGTTTCAGCCATACCGGTCAGGAAGCCCAGGTCGCTGAACACAGGGCGGGCAGCGGAATCGGCAGGCGCTTTATAAAACCCCTGGTTTACCTGTATGCTGTTGCGTACATATTGGTCCTGGAAATCGTACAATGCATTGTTTTGATACCGCTGGTAAGAGATGGGGTTCAGCATCATCTTCTTGCGGTAGTTGTCTTCGGGGCTCATATCGGCCTCTATCACATCCACCAAACCATCGTTGTTGATATCGGTTACATCCTGCCCCATCGCGTTTTCGGAAGTATGCTTGAAATAGGCTTTCACTTCATCCCTGAAGCTTCCGTTCCGCTGGTTGATAAACAGGTTGTTGTTGGATAAAAAATCGTTGGTGATATAAATATCCTTCCAGCCGTCCTTGTTGATATCAACGATGTTGATGCCGTGTCCATAACCTTCCACCGTAATACCCGCTTCTCGGGAAACATCGGTAAACACGGGGTGTTTGAGCGCTGCATGGTAGTCATTGCGCAGCAGCTTGTCGGTATTGGGATGCGAGCCGTCGTTGAGTATGGGACGGAACGTATTGGGGTATTGGTTTTTGAGGATTTCGTTTACCAGCAGGTATACATCCAGGTCGCCGTCGTTGTCGTAATCAAAGAAGGCCGCCATGGTGGTATGAGAGGTATCGGCCAGGCCATAAGCAGCAGCCTCATTGGCAAATACAGGCACTCCATTTTTAAGGCCTTTGTTTACATACAACAGGTTTTCGCGGCGCTTGCTATCAGGCAACAGGGAGGCACATACGTAAATGTCCTGCAGGCCATCGCTGTTGATATCTACCACGCTGATGCCGCGGCTCCAGCGGCCGGCGCCATCCACACCTGCGGACTGGGTGATGTCTTCAAATTTTAAATCGCCTTTGTTGAGGTATAATTTATTGGGCACATTGTTGCCGGCAAAGTACAGGTCCTGCAGGCCATCGTTGTTGAAATCGCCCACGCCTACCCCACCGCCATTGTAGATATTTTCTACATCCAGCACGTTAAGGCTGTCGTTATCCTCCAGTTTATTATTGAATGTAATACCGGAATCGCGGGAAGATACCTGCTCAAAAAGGGTGGGCTCCTTGCAACCAATCAGCACGGAAGCCAGCAGCAACAGGTGGCGTATTTTCATAAAGCAAACTCAGCATTAGATAGAATTTGAAGTTAGCTCCATTTACTTGTTCCAAAAAATGAATTCGATAAAGGCTGTGCCCCCATTAAATCCATGGGTAAAAAGAAAGGTCTCCTGCTTGCGGCAAGGCACCGGCAGAAGACCTATTCATTCAAACGATTGCCAGGATAAACTGCAGATGCAATTCGATCGTTGCCTGTTGAAATTGCAGCTTACCCAACGCAAATCCCCACAAAATCGA
>NZ_MTFE01000010.1:1409135-1458884 GCF_001953305.1 Cnuella takakiae | reverse complement strand
ATTCATCTACTAAATAAAAAGCGCCACCCGGAGGTGGCGCTTTTTATTTGTGATAAGGACAAGGTAAAAATTAGTAACCGGGGTTTTGCTTCAGGGTAGGCTTGCCGTCCTTGATACTTTGCGAGATGGCAAAGAGCGGGATGGGCATGTATTCGCTTACACCTTTGGTAAACTTGGCGCCACCCAGTGCACTGGCACGACGTGTGGTTTCCTTGGCCAGGTAAGCGTTGTTGATCTCTGTATCGGCAATACCCCAACGCAACAGATCAAAGAAGCGGTGGCCTTCCATACCCAGTTCCAGTTTGCGCTCAAAGCGAACGGCTTTGCGGGCCTCGTCTTTGCTGGCAAAAGGAGCCGTGTACAAACCAACGGAGTAGTTGGCAGCATCAGCACCGCTGGCAAGTTTCACCGGTGAGGCAGCAGCACGGGCACGTACACGGTTGATATACTCGCGGGCCTTTTCCATGCTACCCACTTCAATCTCCGCTTCAGCAGCCATCAGCAGCACATCGGCATAACGGATGATGGTGTAGTTGAGGGCAGTGTTGTTCCAGCCCCAACCAACGGAACCACCGGTGGTACCAACATCAGCCTTTTGAAACACGTGTTTCTTGGGCGAGAAAGGACCACCATAGCTGGCCTGACGAATCCAGGCACGGCCGGGATGCAGGCCCCAGTCCAAATAAGGAATACCACGGCGACCTACAGTGTGGTCGAGGCGCGGATCCAAAGTTCCGGCATATGGGGTGAAAGCATCTGTTGAGGTCAGCGCTTCATCGCTTGTTACATCGGCATTGTCATAAGTGTCGGGCATGGGCAAACCGGCAGCACTGGTGCGGAACGAGTTTACCAGGTTCTGCGAAGGCTGGAAGAAACCGCAGCAACCAGCACCCGGCGTAGAAGGCGAGTGGGGGTAGTTGAGCGAGTTGTCGTAGTTGCCATTGGTGTTGGTACCATCGCCATACGAGAACTGGATGGCAAATACCGTTTCAGGATTGTTCTCGCTGGTAACGCGGAAATTCTCCTGGTAGGTAGTAGTGAGTGCATAGGGAACACCCTGTGCGTTTTTGCCCTGTGTTACAATCTGGTCGAACAGCGCCTTGGCTTCGGCAAACTTGTTTTGATACATGTAAACCTTGGCCAGGTAAGCGGCAGCCGCCCACTTGTTGGCGCGGCCCTTATTGGCTTTTTTCTCATCCAGCTTTTCGAATGCGAATTTAAAGTCGGCTTCAATCTGGGGCCAGATGTTTACGTAGTTGCCCGAAGCATCGGTGTTGGGTACTTTGAAGTCGGTAACCTTTTCATCGATGTACGGAATATTGCCAAACACCTTCTTGCCTTCGAAGTGGTGGTGACCGCGCAGAAACCTAGCTTCGGCCTCAGCCTGTACTTTTTCTGCATCCGTCATATCCTTTACGTTAGCAAGTACGCGCAGTACAACGTTTGCCTGGCCGATACCATCGAAAGTAGCGTTCCACTTGGTAAGCACGATGGGGTTGTTGGAAGTAACCTCATAACGCATGATGGGGTTATCGTCCACACGGTCGCTGGGCTCGGTGCCTTTGTAGGCATCGCCACCACGGATGCTACCCCACTCCCAGTTGGAAGCACCGCCTGACTGGGTGCTTTCCTGCCCGTCGAGGGTAGCATAGGTGTTAATCAACATACCGTTCAGCCCCTGCTTGTTGGTAAGCTGCTGTTCGGAATAAATACCCTGGGGCACGGGCTCCAGGAACTCGCTTTTACAGGCGTACAAACCAACGCCCATAGCTGCGGCAACCAATGAAGTTCTAAGAAATTTATGATTCATAGCACTTGAGAGTTTGAAAATTAAAAGGACACGTTAAGACCAAAAAGGAACTGCTTGGGGTTGGGAAAGCCGGAGCGGTCAACACCAATGTACAGGTCGGTACCGTTGTTGTTGATCAGGCTCAGGTCCGGATCAGCACCCTCGTATTTGGTGATGGTGAAGAGGTTTTGCGCCTGTACATATACACGTACATTTTGCAAACCGATTTTCTGGCTCAAACCGCGGGGCAGGGTATAACCCAGCTGCAGGGTTTTGGCACGCAGGTAAGAACCGTCTTCAACATAGTAAGAGTTGGACTGGGAAGTAACAAAACCACCGGGAACGTTGAACCCATCCTGGCCGGCCTGCAACACGGGCAACTTGGCATTTTGGTTTTGCGGTGTCCAGCTGTCGTACAGTACCCGCTTGCTTACACCACCTACGAAACCACGCATGTCGGTGTACCACTTGGTATAGTTGTAGATTTCGTTACCATAGTTCCAGAACAGGAACATATTGAAGTCGAAGTTCTTGTAGTTGAGGCTGAAGTTACCACCGAGGGTGAAATCAGGGTGGGGGTTGCCCAGTACGGTTACGTCATCACCGTTGATATTGCCATCTCCGTTAACATCCTTGTACATCCAGGTACCAATCTTGGCAGCCTGACCGGCCAGCTTGGGGCCTTTGTCCACATCGGCCTGGGTGTTGTAGAAACCGGTGATCTGGTAACCATAGAAGCTGGAAACAGGCAGACCATTGCGGGTGATCAACGCATTGGAGAAACGATCCAGACCCTGGAAATAAGGAGTACCCTCATTATTGAACTTGGTCATTTCGTTCTTGTAATGTGTGAAGTTCAACGACCAGTCATAGCCCAGGTCGCCGGTGATCTTGCCCCGGTTGTTGATCTGGAATTCGAAACCGCGGTTGCGCATGGTACCTACGTTGTCCAGGGGCTGGTTGGCAATAATATCCATGGAATTGCGCTGGCGGCGCACCAGCAGGTCGCGGGTATCGTTCTGATAAGCATCAAAAGTGAAGTTCCACTTACCATTCAGAATGCTCAGGTCCAGACCAATGTTTTTCGACTCGGTAGTTTCCCACTTGCTGTCGGGGTTGCCAATGTTACCGGGACGGTAACCAGTTGATGAACTGGTGTTATTACCATCAATGTCATAGTTGGTAGTACCAGGAGTCGAACTAAAGGTAGAAATGGCGTTCAGTGCACTGGCATTCGAGATCGAACCTACAGTACCCCAGCCACCACGCAGCTTCAGGTCAGATATCCAGGAGATGCCTTTCATGAAGTTCTCCTCAGAAACTCGCCAGCCCAAACCTACAGAGGGGAAGATACCATAACGGTTGTTGGGGCCAAATACAGATGCACCATCGCGACGCACGGTAGCATTGAGCAAGTATTTGCCATCGAATGCATAGTCTACACGACCAAAGAGCGAGGAGATGGTTACAATGTTATCCGCATCGGTAAACACGTTGCGGTCACCAGACTGGTTGCCTGCGCGGTTCAGGTTGATGAAGTCTGAGTTGTCGAAGTCAAAGCGCTGACCAAAGGCGCGGATCTGACGGAACTTGCGGCGGATGGCTTCAGAACCAGCCAGCACTTTCACGTCATGTACGCCACCAAATACCTTTTGGAAAGTAGCGGTGTTGGTAAAGGTCCAGTTCAGGTAACGGGAAGCCTGCTCGGTGAGCTGGGTAGTACCCTGGTTTTCGGCACGCTCATAAGTTTTGCGCGAGATGAAGCGACCAAAGTTGTCGCCGGCATCAATACCCATTGAAGTACGCAGTACCACCGATTTGATGGGCTGTAATTCGGCAAACACGTTACCAAACAAACGGATGTTTTGGTTTTTGTCGTCTTTGGAACGAACCAGGTTGGCCACGGGGTTGGTACCGTTGCCCGATTCGCCTACGCCGTTACCACCAAAGCCGCCATTGATGTCATATACAGGAATATAGGGCACCATGCGGTAGGCCTGCGACCATGCACCACCTTCACCACGCTGGTCACCACCGAGGCGGTTTTCCCAGCTTACCTGCATGTTCTCGCCAAAGCGCAACCAGGTTTTGGGTTTAAACGTAGTGTTGGCACGCGCTGTATAACGATCGTAACCGGTAAACTTAAAGGTACCCTGCTGGTTGAAATAGTTCAAACCTACAGAGTAGTTCAATTTATCAGTACCACCGTTGGCAGAAAGCTGGTGGCTTTGAATAATGCCCTTGCGGCTGATAGCATCAAACCAGTTGGTACCCTGGGGTGATGTTTTCAGGATTTGATACAGGGGATCGAGTGAGTACAGGTTGGCTGCAGCGCGGGGATCGGAAGCGGATACACCACCTTTAAAGCCGGGGCTTACAATGATGTAATCGGGAATGGCAAAAGGACCATTACCCAATGCAACGTGCTTGGTAGCACCCGTGCGGCGCAGGTACTCCATGTACTCCTGGTTGTTCAGCATTTCGGGAACCTGGCCCTTGGAAATCTCCTGAATACCCACATAAGTTTCGTAGCTAACATTGGTACGACCGGAGCGGCCCTGCTTGGTAGTAACAATGATTACACCGTTGGCAGCGCGGGTACCATAAATAGCGGTAGCAGTGGCATCTTTTAGTACCTGCATGCTCTCCACATCCTGCGGGTTGAGGATCGAAGGATCTTCGGTAGGCACTCCATCAATAACATACAGGGGGTTGTTGTTACCCGAAGACTGGAAACCGCGGATACGCACCACTGCGGGCGAACCGGGCGCACCGGTAGAAGACACGGTAACACCGGCAGCCTGGCCCTGGAGCTGTGCACCCAGGTTGGCAGCAGGCACAGATTTTACGTTCTCCATGTCCACAATGGTAACGGCACCCACAATGTCTTTTTTACGCTGGGAAGAGTAACCGGTCACCACCACTTCGTTCAGGTTCGAAGCATTGTTCTTCAGTCCTACACTGATGGTGTTCTTGTCGGCAACAGCTATTTCCTGGCTTTCAAATCCCACAAAGGAAACAACCAGTGTGGCACCTGCAGGAACGTTAAGCGAGAAAGTACCGTCCGGGTTGGTTTGGGTGGCGGTGTTGGTACCTTTAACGGTAACCGTTGCCCCCGCAATGGACTGGTTGTTGGCGTCTGTAACCTTACCTGTTACGGTTTTTTGTTGCGCAAGTGCAACAGACGAGAGGAAGGTCAGGCACACGGCGGTAAGGAACCGGCGCGTAGCTAGTCTCAATGGCATTGCAATCATTTTTTAGTTATAGCAGAATCGTTAACTCCTCACAATGTAGGAATGAAAAGTTAACAAACGTTAACAAGATGCTTATTTTTCAAAAATATTTTTTCAACACCCGACTACGCTGAAAAACGTTTAATAAGGACTGCGTTAGTCCATAAAAAATGTAAAAGAAAGGCTGGCAGCACCTGCAATCATTGCGTCAAACCGACATCAAAATTTATCTTTTGCAGAACAGCAGCAAACCTTGTCCTGAGAAAGTCTGAACCCTGGTCATTTGTTAGCAGCAAAATTCTGTTTGCATTGATAGAGTCTGGAAGAAATAACTGCTCTATTGAAGTGCTGCACCTAATATAAAATATACCGCAGTTCAAGATAAGGGCGCTAACAAGAAAGCCCTCGACGCCATTGTGAAACTATGCGTGCAGGCTCCGCATGGAAACCTTTTAAACTAATGGAATTCTAAAAATGGAGTTAAAGAAAAGCATAGAAATACCAATAAAGTGGTATTATATTATTCAATGCTTCGCATTTTTTCACCCTCCTTTCATTTACTGCTTCCTGTTAATGGGGGCATTGGCCCGCAGTGCCTATCTTCATCCTGCTTAAACAAGCCATATGAGTATTAGTCGCCGCACTGCATTGAAACAATTCCTGATCGTAGCCGGAGGCGTAGTGCTGCTGCCTTCCTGTATGCAAAAAGGAGATACAAAAGCAGCAACATCCTTCAAGCACCTGAAACTTTCATCAGGCGAGGAACAACTGCTTTCCGAACTGGCAGAAACCATTATTCCTGCCACCAACACGCCGGGCGCAAAGGATTTGAAGGTGGACCAGTTTGCCCTCCGCATGCTGGACGACTGCCACAGTCCCGAAGACCAGCAGGCTTTTGAAAAAGGGCTGCAGGCATTTGAACAATTCAGCAAAAAGCAGCAGCAGAAAAGCTTTACCGAACTGACGCCGGCACAACGTACCGCGCTGTTGCAGCAAATAGAAAGCAAGAAAGAGGTGCCTGAAGCGGTTACCCAATTTTACAACAAGATGAAAGGACTTACCATCCAGGGTTATATGAGTTCGCAGCACTTTCTCACCAAGGTACAGGTGTACGAACTGGTACCTGGCCGTTACCGTGGCTGCGTACCGCTGCCGCAGGAAGCAAGAGCAAAAACCGTGTAAGCTTTCCCCTTTTACAAGCCAACCATTCCCTTCACTTCAAACCCGTACTGCCATGGGCACTACTGCAGATAGCACCAAGAACCGTACTTATGACGCCATTGTCATCGGGTCGGGTATTTCGGGCGGCTGGGCCGCCAAAGAGTTGTGTGAGAAAGGCCTTAAAACCCTCGTGCTGGAACGTGGCCGCGATGTAAAGCACCTTACCGACTATCCTACCACCAACAATATGCCCTGGGAGTTTGCACACCGCGGGCAGATACCATACGAGGTGCAACAGGCCAACCCGGTGGTGAGCAAGTGTTATGCATTTAAAGAAGACGCGCAACATTTCTTCTGCAAGGACGAAGAGCATCCGTATGTTCAGGAAAAACCATTTGACTGGATACGCGGTTACCAGGTAGGTGGCAAAAGCCTGCTGTGGGCCCGTCAAACCCAGCGCTGGAGCGAATTTGACTTTGAAGGCCCGGCACGTGACGGCTTTGCCGTTGACTGGCCGATCCGTTATAAGGACATTGCACCCTGGTACAGCTACGTGGAAAAATTTGCCGGCATCAGCGGCAATAAGGATGGCATCCCACAGCTTCCGGATGGCGAGTTTCTGCCTGCATTGGAGATGAACTGCGTAGAAAAATATTTTATTCAGAACGTAGCCAAAAACTACAACGACCGCCAGGTGATTTATGGCCGTTGCGCACACCTTACACAGCCGCAACCGGTACACCTGCAACAGGGTCGGGCACAGTGCCAAAAGCGCGACCTCTGCCAGCGCGGCTGCCCCTTTGGCGGCTATTTCAGCAGCAATGCCACCACCATACCCTGGGCGCTGAAAACAGGCAATATGACCCTGCGCCCACACTCCGTTGTACACTCCATTTTGTACGACGAACAAAAAGGCAAGGCCGTAGGTGTGCGGGTAATTGACGATACCACCAAAGACGCCATTGACTTTTATGCACGCATCATTTTTGTTAATGCGGCAGCCCTCAATACCAACCTGATCCTGCTCAATTCCACATCGAAGCGCTTTCCCAACGGCCTGGGCAACGACAGTGGTGTACTGGGTAAATATGTTGCCTTCCACAACTACCGGGCACGCGTTAGCGGCGTACACGAAGGCCACCTGGACAGCACCACCGACGGACGGCGTCCTACCAGCGGTTACATTCCCCGCTTCCGCAACGTGCACAAGCAGGAAACAGATTTTCTGCGCGGCTATGCTGCAGGCTTCGGCGCCAACCGCAGTACCTACCAGAACCGCGACGGCTTTGGTGCTTCTCTTAAAGAAAATCTGGCGAAGAAAGAATATGGTCCCTGGCGTGTGGGCTCGCATATGATGGGCGAAACCATTCCGAAGGAGTCGAACTACGTGGCGCTGGACGGCACGAAGAAAGATGCATGGGATATTCCACAATTGAAGATCTCCATGGATTACGACGACAACGACGAAAAGATGGTAAAAGACTACCAGGAGCAGATGACGGAAATGTTTACCAAGGCAGGATTCAAAGAGATCGAATTCAGCGATTCGAAACAGGCACCCGGTCTGGACATCCACGAAATGGGCGGCGCCCGCATGGGCCGCGACCCGAAAACATCCATACTTAACGGTTTCAACCAGATGCATGCCGTGCCCAACGTGTTTGTAACCGATGGCGCCTGTATGACCTCTACATCTACACAGAACCCTTCGCTTACCTACATGGCTTTTACTGCCCGCGCGGTGGACTATGCCGTTCAGGAAATGAAGAAGGGGAATATATAAGTTAGGATTTGATATTGGAATTGAAAGGCAGCACTGCGGTGTTGCCTTTTTTGTTGGGGGATAGGAACGCGGATTGAACGGATGAAACGGATAGAAACGGATGAAGCACATTATGGACCTTTTAATATATGCTCTTTGTGTCATCCGCTCCTCTGCGGTCTCCGCGTGAAACAACACTGCAAGGAAATCAGCTGTTTGATAGAGAATTTTTTACTTTACCAACACAAGCCTTCCGAACTTGCACCCATTCCTGGTGCAGCAAGGATAGCTCCTACCGATTGTTCAACCTGCCACCATGGATAAAAGAACCTTTATCAAAACCACCGCAACGCTGATGAGCGCACCCATAGTAGCACCGCTGGCCTCCTGGATACCCGATACCAAGCTCACCAACTGGGCGGGCAACCTGCAATACAGCACCAACCGCCTGCATACACCCAATGCTATTACTGCCGTGCAGGAAGCAGTTAAGAAACACGCCCATATCAAGGCACTTGGCTCCAGGCATTGTTTCAACACCATTGCCGACAGCAGCCACAACCTTTTATCGCAACAGGAACTGGACAAGATACTGCACCTCGATCGCGAAGCCCGAACCGTGCAGGTACATGGCGCCATCCGCTATGGACAATTGGCCGAGTACCTGCACCGCGAAGGTTTTGCTGTGCACAATCTTGCCTCGCTGCCGCATATATCCGTTGCAGGCGCCATTACTACAGCCACACATGGTTCGGGTATGCGCAACGGAAACCTGGCAACATCCGTTGCTGCCATTGAGCTTATTGCGGCAGATGGCACCATCCACACGCTGTCGCGGCAAAAAGATGGCGAACAGTTTTTGGGCGCGGTAGTCGGATTGGGCGCACTGGGCGTGATCACGAAAGTTACCCTTGATATGGTACCCACTTTCGAGGTGCGGCAAACAGTGTATACCGACCTGCCTTTTAAACAATTCCAGCGGAATGCAACCGCCATCTTAGGTGCGGGTTACAGTGTAAGCCTGTTCACCGACTGGAGTGCGCCTGCATTCAACGAAGTATGGATCAAAAGCCTAGTTGACGAAAAGCCATTTTCCATAGCACCTGAATTCTATGGCAGCAAGGCGGCCACCCGCAACCTCCACCCTATCGCCATCATGCCTGCAGAAAACTGCACCGACCAGATGGGCGTACCCGGCCCCTGGCATGAGCGTTTGCCGCATTTTAAAATGGGTTTTACACCCAGCAGCGGCAAGGAACTGCAATCCGAATATTTTGTCCCCATCGAACAGGGCGCAATGGCGGTAATGGCCGTGGCACAATTGAGCAAAGCCGTCAACCCCCACATCCTTACTTCGGAGATCCGCACCATTGCCGCCGACAATCTTTGGCTGAGCCCACAATACGGCCAGGATACTTTGGCCATACATTTCACCTGGCAACAGGATTGGCCCGCAGTAAAGAAAGTGCTGCCCCAAATTGAAGCGGCACTAAAACCTTTTGCCGTAAGGCCGCATTGGGGTAAGCTGTTTACCATGGAGCCGGCACAACTGCAAGCGCTTTACCCCAAGATGCAGGATTTCAAAATGCTGGTAAAACAGTATGACCCAAAGGGTAAATTCCGCAATGAGTTTCTGGCTACTAACCTTGGGATATGATATTAGTTTAAGAAATACAAGCTGCTGCACCAGGAGCTGTCATGACGAACTTGTTTCGGCATCTCCTTGTATCACCAGGTGTTCCGATAAATGCAGGGGATGCCGAAACAAGTTCGGCATGACAACTTCGTGAAACCAATGCGCACCTACATTTATCCAATCCATTAAGATAAAAAGGGGCTAACCAGCCCCTTTCTGTTTTGCGACACTTACTTAACTACAACACCTTATTTGCCTTGAGCACTTTTGAAAAATACAGCACGTGAAAAGGCAGTGAATTCTCCCAATAGTCCCAGGTGTGGCCACCGGGCCGTTCTGTATAATCATGAACCGTTTTGTTGTACACCAGCCTGCGGTGCAATTCGCGGTTGGGTTCGATCAGAAAATCATCCACACCGCAATCAATCACCAAGGGCAGTGCGTTCTTTTTCATTTGCTCGGCCAGGTTCACCACCGAGTTCTGGTAATATACGGGTGCATTGGTTTCCATGGGCCCAAGCAGGCTTTCGAACCGGGTTTGCACACTTTTCAAGAAGTCAGCATTGATGCGCCAGTTGCTCCAGTTCATATCCACAGCACCACTCATGCTGCCGGCTGCGCAAAACAGTTGTGGGTTGCGGGTGGCCAGGTACAGTGCGCCATGACCGCCCATCGACAAGCCAGTGATCACCCTGCCCTTTTTATCGGCAACCGTTCGATAGGTAGCATCGATCTTACCAATTACCTCTTTGGTGATATAAGTTTCAAACTGGTGTTCGGGTTTGTTGGGTGCATCCAAATACCAGCCAAAGGTTTCGCCCTCGGGCATTACGATGATGATGCCGTACTGGTCGGCGAGGCGGTGCACCAAGGTCTTGTCAGGTGTGGAAGTGAGCCAGTCGCGGAAATGGCCTCCACCACCATGCAGCAGGTAAAGCACGGGGAACTTTGCCGCCTTGTTTTTGGCATATGTATCGGGCAGCACCACGGCAGCCTTGTAGTTTTGCTTCATGGCTGCACTGGGCACATCCAGCGAATCGGTTTGTGCGGCATGCACCAAGCTGGCTGCAAGGATCAGGAAAAGGGAAAATAAGTTGCGCATTGTGTTTCTTTTAAGTTGGGCTACATCTAACAGGTCTTTTACACCCAATCCCAAGTCGTAGAATATTGATGATTGCAGTGACGGAGTACCTGCATAAAAAAGGGGGTGCCGAAACAAGTTCGGCATGACAAGCTTCCGATAAATGCAACCACCACTTTTACCCCACTAAAATCATCATATTACCTTGTAGTGTTCAGGTGTAAAGCACCCGTCAGGTGATCGAAATTTTATTTAATCAGTTCATACAAAAAGGCCAGCCTATCGGCATCCGGCAATACAGTCGCCTCCTGCGTTGCACCCAACAGCATCACCTGCTTGTTGGCTACATGATAAGCAGGCCACTGCGGTAGTCCTGCACTATTTGGATTTCCGGTTTTGATAAAGTTGATCCAGTACGAAGACATGGTGGCAGCCAGCTGCCGGTCGGCAGCCTCCCATGGCCGGTCTACAAACTTCAAGTTGTTGTAGGCATAAGGCACTTCGCCGGTGTGAAAGGCGCCGTACTTTTTGTATGCACCAGTGGCGGGCACCTTGCGGGTAAAGCGGTACAGGTATACCGGCAACCCTTGTGCATCCTGCATATTGGCCCAGGTAAAACCGTGGGCACCAAACACCTGGTCGCGGCCCCAGTCGTACTGCGACTGCTCCGCCACGGCGTCATCCGTGGCGGGGTAATGTTGTAAAAAGGCTGCCGCTTTTGCACCCTGCTGCTCTTCGATCTGCTGCCGGTAGGCATCGGCTTTTTTGAGCGGCCCGGGCAGGAAGCCTTCATCTTCATTCCAGCCGGTGAGCAGGGCCACTTTGTTTTGCTTTGCCTGTGCAAAAATGTTGACGATGGCATCGGGCAGCACATAACCATCAACAATGGGCCTGCGGAAACCCTGCGCCTTTTGCATCAGCTCCTCGGCGGGCACATTGCGCAGTTCCGTAATGCTGCTGGCACCCAGGGTTTGCATATTGCTCATCCCCTGCTTTTCGGCTTCGGCCAGTTGCATCCAGTTGTGCGAAAACAAGCCGCCGCTTTGTGCAATGGCCTTGTTGAATAAACCTTTTGCCAAAGGCGATGCCACCAGGCAGTTCACACTCATGGCACCTGCCGATTGCCCCGCAATAGTAACGTTGGCCGGGTCGCCACCAAAGGCGGCAATATTTTGCTGCACCCATTTCAACGCAGCTACCTGGTCCATCAGGCCATAGTTGCCCGAAGCACCTACACCCGATTCTTTGGTGAGCTCGGGGTGGGCAAAAAATCCAAAGACACCAACGCGGTAGTTGAACGAAACAAATACAACGCCCTGCCTGGCCAATGCTTCGCCATCATAAATGGGTACACTGCCACCGCCGCTGTTAAACCCGCCACCATAGATCCATACCAGCACGGGGCGTTTGTCACGGTTGCTTTTGGCACCCGTCCAAACATTGAGGTAGAGACAATCTTCACTGATGGGTCCTGCCGCCGGAATCAGAAACTCCGCCGACCACATGCTGAACGGTGCGGGCTTGCCCTGTATGGGACTGGCTCCAAAATCGGTACAGGCCCGCACACCACTCCAGGCAGCTGCCGGCTGCGGCGCTTTCCACCGCAGCGCACCAACAGGCGGTGTAGCAAAGGGAACGCCCTTGAAGCTGACCACCGCCTTATCGGCAGCCAATACACCGGAAACGAACCCTGAGGCCGTTTTTACCGGCTTTCCACCCAAAGGCTGCTGAGCCCTGGCAAAAACAGCAAAGAGGCAGCAAAGGGCCCAGAAATGCGTTTTAAGCATGGTTTATTGCATTGGTTGATATAAAGCTGCAAACCATTAGCTACAAGCTTCAAGAACTTGCAGGTTGTAGCTAATGGCTTGCAGCTCCCATTACATCGGTTTCGCTGTCACAATATCCAGCAACTCCTTGTCGGGGTGGCTGCGCACTTCATTCTTTACATCAAACAGCATGGTAGCACCACCGGCCTCGGTATAGGCAGGCCATTTGGGCAGGCCCTTGTAATTGGGGTTGCCGGTGCGGGCAAAATTGATCCAGGCGCCGCTCATCTGGTCGGCGAGGGTATAGGCTTCCTTGCCGCCACCAGTCATTTCTTCGCAGCGCTGAATGTTGTTGAATACAAAGGGCAGTTCCATACAGTGCATGGCCTTGTAGCGGCCATCATTCACAGGGCTTTGCCAGTTGAACAGGTACATATAAACAGGCGCCTTGCCCAATGCAGCTTTGCTGTTGCCATGCTTTACCGCGCCGGGACGGAAGGCAAAGTCGATATCGGTGTACTGGAACGGCTGGGTGGTATTGGGATAAGCCTTTTTCACAGCCATCATATAGGCATCAGCTTTATCGGCATACCGCTTCTTCAGGTTTTCTTTTATGGCATCCATGGTCAGGTCGCCGCCGCTGGGAGCAAAAGCGGTGAACTCATTCTTGGTAGTGCCTACCAGCATGGGTACATCGGCGGAAAGCTGCAAGGCTTCTGCACTCGAAGGCTGGTATGGCAGGAAGTCGCCATCCTGCACAGGACCCCAACCAAGGTTTGCTGTGCGGCCTTCAGCCCGCAAGGCTGCATTTACTTTTTGCTGCGCCTTCTTGCCTGCAGCCAGCAGTTTTTCGTAAGGAACATTTTTCAGCGAATCTACCTGCGCAGGTTGTAAACCCAGTTCTTCCAACAGGGCTGCGCCTACTTTCTGCGTCATCTCTTTTGTGGGGATGCCGTTCATCAGGTAGCTGCCGCTTTGTACAATGGCTTTGTGGAAATACCCTTTGGCAGCAGGTGCACTCATCAGGGTGGTTACCTTGCCGCCGCCACCCGACTGGCCGAAGATGGTTACGTTGTTGGGATCACCCCCAAACTGCGCGATATTATCCTTCACCCAATGCAGGGCTGCCAGCGCATCGAGCATGCCCACGTTTGCGGAAGCCTTGTATTTGTCGCCGAAAGCCGACAGGTCGAGGTGACCCAAAATATTGAGACGGTGGTTGATGGATACTACCACCACATCGCCTTTTTTAGCCAGCGCTTCCCCATCATAGGAAGGCAGCTCAATTGAAGAACCTGCAGTAAAGCCGCCGCCATGCAGCCACACCATCACCGGGCGTTTTTTACTATCGTTGATACCCGCACTCCACACGTTCAGCACCTGGCAGTTTTCATTGCTGAAACCCCAGTTGTGGTTGAAAGGAAATTCGATTTCGTCGTTCACCTGTGTGGTTACATCTGTAGGACAAACAGGCCCATAACTAAAGGCTGTGCGCACATTGGTCCACTCCGCAGGTTTGGTAGGTGGCATAAAGCGTTCCGCCTTGGCATACGGGATACCCTTGTAGGTAAAAATGCCGTTGTGTACATACCCACGGAGCTTGCCAAAAGAGGTTTGCACCACGGCAACATCTTTACCGGCAACAAGGGCAGGCTTATCGCTCTTCAAATTAACAGCAGTGGCACTGTTGCCCTGGGCCATCACCAGCACAGGAGCAGCCAGGCAAAGCCCCAGCAGGATGCGACGATTGAATTTCATGACAAGTCGATTGGGTTTATGGGAAAGGTTGGGAGATAGAGGCAGCCGCAGTATGCATGAAGGCAAATAGCGGCATGTGCGCTATTACAGCAGTTGAAAGCAAGGCAATCAGGGGCATTCATGGCAAACGGCCGTACGCTTCATTGCGTCAGGCAGACACAAGTTAAGGTTTGGGCAGGATGGCACCAAAGAAAAAATCAAGGAGTGGGGAAAGGGGTAGCTGCAAGCTTTTAGCTAAAGCTGCAAGGCTTCAATAATTGCCGATTTCTTTTTCAGAAGAAAAAGGATGTCTCAAAAGGTTTTTAATGGCGCTGAGAATCGCATAATTGAAAATAGACTTCATCACCTACGCGAATAAGAAGAGGCTGCCCCAAACTTTTGAGACAGCCTCTTCTTTTCAATATCCAGCCGAATCTCTTATTAAACAATAGACTGCAAATGCTATTGGAGGTAAAAGGCTTGCAGCTTGTAACTATAAGCTTGCAGCTAATGACTTGCAGCTTGTAGCTAATAGCTTGCAGCTCCCTAATGCAATACCAGTTTTTGCTCCAACTCTTCCAACGATTCTCCTTTTGTTTCCGGCATCTTTGTGAGCACCCATACCAGCTGCAAAAACATCATAAAGGCAAAGAAAGCAAAGATGGGCCAGGGATTGTCTTTGAAAATGCCTTCATCCGCATCGAGGAATACCGGTGTGATCAGCGTGATCAGTGCGGCAAAAACCCAGTGGGTACTGGCGCCAAAGCTCTGGCCCATAGCCCGCACTTTGTTGGGAAAGATCTCAGAAATAAACACCCAGATTACCGCACCCTGCCCGATGGCGTGAGCCGCAATAAAAATCAGCAGGTTGGCCAGCAGGAAACCAGCGCCGGCTTTTGCATAAAAGGCATAGGCCACCAGCGACAAGCTAAGGATATATCCGAAAGAGCCAATCAACATCAGGGTGCGGCGGCCCAGTTTATCTATGAGGTAAAGTCCCACAAACGTGAACACCAGGTTGGTACCGCCAATGGCAATCGAATTGAACAAACTATCCTTTGCTGCAAGGCCTGCACGCTCCAGGATTTCAGGGGCGTAGTACAGGATAAAATTGATACCTGATGCCTGGTTGAAAAATGCAATCCAGAAAGCCAGCCAGATCACCTTGTTGTACTTGGCACTAAAGAACTGCGAGGGTTTGCCCATTGCGGCTTCCTGCCGGTTATTGGCTTCAATGGTAGCGATTTCCGATTCGGCATCGGCCACGCCCAACTGGGTTAAAATCTTCTTTGCCCCGGCACGGTCGTTTTTATCAGACAGCAACCAGCGCGGGCTTTCGGGAATACCAAACACCAGTGCGGAATAAATCAGCGAAGGAATGGCCAGCACACCCAGCATATAACGCCAGTCGTTTTCACCCCCTACCCCTTCCAGGAAGTAGTTGGAAAGGAAAGCCACCAGGATGCCGAATACGATATTGAACTGGTACAGGGCACCCAACCGGCCACGCGTGGCTGGTGTGGCAATTTCGGAGATATACGTTGGGGCCGCAACCGACGACACACCAATACCCAAACCACCTAAGAACCGGAAGAAAGAAAACGTGTAGGGATCAGGCGCAAAGGCTGTTCCGAATGCAGAAAGCGTGAAGAGGATACCTACCCAGATCAGCGTCTTCTTACGGCCAAATTGTTGCGTGGGCCAGCCACCAAAGATGGCACCTACTACCGTACCCCACAGGGCCATCGACATGATAAAGAAACCATGAAACCAGGGCGAGGTTTGCCATAGCTCCTTGATGGGCAGGTTGGCACCCGATATCACCACGGTGTCAAAACCAAAGATGAAACCGGCAAGGGCTGCGGTTAAGGAAATCCGCATCACATAAGCCGAAGCGCCACCTGAAGAAACAGGCGGCTGCACACCGGGGTTGTTCTGAACTACTTGCATAAAAAAAGGTTTGAAGGAATGGTGCGGTTTCAATAGCAGCAAGACAAAAGTTTCATTAAGGTAAAACTTCATCCTGGTCGGGCTCCTTACGCAGGCGGCTCCAGGCACGGAAATGTTCAAATACCCGCACCAGGAATAAGAGCAGGATCACGGCCCGGAAGCCGATCCGCATCGTATCCCGCTCATTAAGGAGTGATACCAAAACAAGGATGGCCGCCACGAGGTAAACGACGCCCCAGATGAGGCGGCCTCTTGCCTTTTTATTATTGGTTGTAGCCATAACGAAAGAAAGGGCAAGACCCTTACCCAATGGTATTTTCAGATTCCGAATCGTAGATCAATACGCGGTCCCACAGGTGCTGGCACTCATCCACAAACTTTTTATGGATATCGCTTTGCGGCACCTGGTAGGCTTCATGTCCTTCGAAATCATCAAACACGGTGAGCAGTGAATAAGAGTAACTACGCTCGATGATGGGCCGATCGGTAGCGGCAGGCTTGCCTATATCGCCAAACTTTACCGAAGGAATGGTGAGCAGGGAACGCACACCGTTTTCAAATTGTTGGATATCGGCCTCACTCAGGCCTTCCTTAAGCCAGAAAAATACGTGGTGAACAAACATGGCAATCGCGCAGGGGTTGGTTTTAAAATAAATGCATGGCCCTGTGGGCAAACAGCCACCCAAAATAGGTAAATATCCTGTTGGGTGAACAGCACAACATAAATGGCAAAATAAAAGCGCCTGTCGGCAGAACAGGCGCTTGTTGAGAAATTCTTGAAGGTTTCTAAAAACCTCCAAGGATTGGCATTGGTTGCCTGTTGCAAAAAAACCTATAAGGTTTTAAAAACCTTATAGGTTTGGCGGAGGGTAACACCTAACAGGTTTTTAAAACCTGTTAGGTGTAGCAACAAAACTTATTTCAGCGAGTTGATCCAACGGGCGATCTTCTCCGCTTCAGCCTTGGGCACCTGTGGCATGGGCGGCATGGGCGTAGCGTAGTCGGGCCAGTTTTGCGGCTGCGGGTTGTAAATCAGCTGCACGATCTTTTCCACGCTGTACTTCCTTTTAGCTACATCCTTATAGGCGGGTCCTACCTGCTTTTTATCGGCATTGTGACAGGCCAGGCAGGTATTTTTTGCCAGCAAAGGTTTTACCTCGGCATAGGTAGGGGCCGTTACTTTTTGTGCGGTAGGCTTGGCGGCACTACGGTTTGCCGGGTCATCGGGCGACTTCAGCGGCGCAGCGGTAGTCTTCTGCGGAGCGGTCTTTGCAGGTGCCTTTGCAGGTGTGGTCTGCTTGGGGCTCTTCGCCGAGTTCTTGGTGCTGATACCGGTGCCGGTCAACCTTTCCCCTTCGGGAATATTGTTCAGGGTATAATAAGCCATGGGATGCACCAGCGAATAAGAGCCTTCCTGTGCACGCACGCCATCGAGGCGGATGTGGTGGATATAGGAAGGACGCAGGCCATCCACGATGATGCGGGCCTTCATGCCGTCTTCTGAAACCTTTACGCCTTTGATATCATGCCCCCTGGTATTTACCGTTGGAGAGCCATAAACAGGATGATACTTGTACAGGAAGCTTTCTACATTGTAAGAAGCAATATCCTCTGCCGAAGCTTTATCTACCGGCTTGGTAAATTCAATTTCGAAACCATCGGGCATGGCACGTACGGCACGCATTTCGAAGGGCAGCTTGCCGTTCCATATCAGGCGTTGCAGGCCCTGGTTGGCATCACCTGCCGAACCCCAGCCGCGGTTGGTTTCACCCACGAACAGCGAACCGTCGGGGCTCCAGGCCATCCGCAGCACACCGCTCTGGAAGCCGGCGCGGAAATCGAAGGCAGCACCCTGGTATTCACCATTCACCTTTTCCATAAATACCCGCATGATCTTGCTCTGGCCCTGGTCGCCGATGAGCAACTGGCCGGCAAAAGGACCAAAAGTATTATCCGGGATAGGCAGGATCTCCGAGTTGGAAATACCGTAGATGCCATGTGGCAGCCATACGGCAGGCGTTTGTATCATCGGGAATTCCTTCTTCATTTCGGCGATGGTCACAAACTTTTCATTCTGGATATTTTCCGGTTTGATGGCACGGCCATTGGCGTCCTTGTTGCGGCGCTCGTCTACCTTGGCGCGAAATTGCGCCTCGGTAAGCGTCACCGGTGAACCGGGCATCTGGCTCCAGCGCAGGCCTGCAGGGTGCCCCATGAAGGAACCCTTTTTCACATGCACAATGCCACCCGAGCCCAACCAGTCGCCCTGGTTGTCGGCGTAAAACAGCTCGCCATCGATCATACCCAGTCCGGCAGGAGAACGTACACCGGTTGCCCAGGGCTGCATTTGTCCTTCGGGAGTGATGCGCATCACCCAGCCACGCCAGGGCACGCGGCTCTCACCCCGGTACCATTCTTCATCGCCAAAGGCTACGTTGCCCGACACAAAGAAGGAACCATCAGGCGCCACCTTGGGACCAAAGCTATACTCGTGGTAGTGACCCGACAGCGGCCACTGGTACACGGTTTCAATTACATCGGCCTTGCCGTCCTTGTTGGTATCGGTTAGCTTGGTGAGCTCGCCGCGTTGTGCGCAGTACAGCGAACCATCTTTATAGGCCAGGCCCAGCACTTCGTGCAGACCCGAAGCAAACTTGCGGAAATAAGGCCTTGCAGAGGTGGGGTTTTCAACAATAAAAACATCACCGCGGCGGGTGGCCACACCCAGGTTGCCGTTGGGCATTACCGTGAGGCCACCTACTTCGAGGATGGTGCCTTCGGGGGCGGAAAGACGGGCAATACGGAAGAAGTCTTCTTCCTTTGGCGACTCCTGTGCGCCGCCGTTCAGGGCCAGCGCAGCCAGCGAACAGAGCGCCGCTGCACGTTTGATCAACTGTATATAGTTCATGACAATTTTCGTTGGTTAGTACAAAATGGTGTAAGTGAGCTTACCTTTTACCGGCACGATCAGTTCCTTACCGTTGCTGTTGTTGCGGATGGCAGCAGCAGCACCACCGGCATCGTCAATACGCAGGTAATAGGCCTTTCCATCAACCAGGTACAGGTTATTGCCTGCTTGCTCGATGTTGTTGCCGGTTGCCAGTCGCGCATGGAGGTTGGCAGGGGTGTTTTCCACGGTGATGGTACGAGTCAGGCCTTGTCCATCGGCAGTAACCCGGAAGGCGTCCTGCACCTTTCCGCCAAAAATTTCGTAGCGGAACGTGGGCTGGTCATCGGCATCCAGCACATAGCCCTTGGGACGGAACGCACTGCCTACGGTATCGGCAGGCCAGTCGGTGCCGGTGAGGGCGGCAAGGGTAAAGGCAGGTTTGCCAAAATACTGCACCGCACCACGGGGACGCGAAGAGCCATCGCCCCGGTCGTGCCACATGGGCGTGGCATCAACAAAATCGCCGCGCCACAGCTGCACCATGGTACCATAGTCCATATCGTAGGTAAAATGCAGGCCTTTGTTGCTGCCTACATTGATGGCATGTACCACGCGGTAGCGGCCGGGCAGGTCAACAAAAGATCGCAGGATGGTATTCTGCTGTGCGTCCAGCAGGATGGGGTCCACCACATCGCCGCCGGTACTGCTGTTGGCATCCGAAGCAATGTATTCGCGTACACCGGGACCGGAGATGCGCAGGCCCAGGTTGGCACGTTCCCAATCCTGGAATTTGGAATAAATCATTTCAAAAGGCAGATCGCCGGCAGGCAGTTCCACGCTGCCCCTGCCCTGCCGCTCGGACACAGGCACCACCACCTTGTTGTTGATGCGCAAGCCACCACCGCCACCGGGTACATTCAGGGCAAAATTGTAGGTGCCGGGCTTTGCAACTTTAATGGTACCGGTATAGCGGATCAGGTACTCGTTGTCGAGGTCCGATACACTTGCCGACAGGGCATTGGCAGCACCCGTGCTGGCTTGAGCAAGCGATGCATAGCTGGCAGGCTCGGCCTGATACTTACCCTTGTATACGCTGTATTTAAGGTTGCTGATCTGCGGTCGGGGGTTATCGAACTGGGTGAGCTTGATGTTGCGGAAAGCCACCGCACCATGGTCGCCCTGTATGCGGATGGGGCCCTGGGGCACTTCGTTGTTCTCCATCGCGCCACGGGTAGGGCCGCTCAGCTCCACGTTCTCGTGGATGGTCACACCATTGAGCTGAAGGGAGAGAATGCGGGCATTTTCAACCTTTTTACCCGAAGCATCAAAGCGGGGCGCCTGGAACGAAATACGCATTTTCTGCCACAGGCCCGGTGCCTTACTCACGTTCTGGCGGGGTGCATGACCTTCGTAGCCTTTCTGGCCATCAGGTTTACTGTCGTCCCAGCGTTCGTAAATGCCCCCATTGTCGCCGGCATAAGGATGCAGCTTGCCCCAGGAGTCGAACAGCTGTATTTCGTAGCGGCCCTGCAGGTACAGCCCGCTGTTGGAACCCTTGGCCATCAGGTACTCAAATTCCACATCGGCGTCGCCGTGTACCAGGTTGGTAAACAGGTCCTGGCCATGTTCTTTGTCGGTAGGCATATTTACCAGCACACCGCTGCCGGAAGCTGTTTTCAGCGTGTTGGCAGCAGCGAGGTCGGCCTGCACATCGCCTGCAATGCGCCAGGTTTTGGAAGCAGGCTTAAAGGGCGAGAGGTCCTGGAGGGGCAGCGAATCCTGGCTGTTGGCCTGCTGCAACCCCAAACCCGTACTCAGCAACAATGCAAGAGCGGCATGCCTGCTCCCGGCATTCTTTGTTGAAGATTTCATACAACTAATTAGTGTTATAAAAAGAGAACTGTTTACTGTTTCATAGATCTTCCATCGCTCTGAGAGATGGAAGATCTGGGTCTTCTAAATTACTCAATCCTGCAGGTGTTGCCAGATAATGTCATACACATCGGTGGCCTGCAGGTTTGCCTTTTGTGCGCCATCGGTTATCAGTATCGGGTGAAATCCTTTACCCGCTGCCAGCGATCCATGTGATCCTTTCACCAGCGCAGCATCCAGCGGGATCACATCCATCACATAACGAAATCCCGCTTTTTTGCGGAGCAGTTTATACCCGGCACGTGCCTTCGAAGTCATGAACAACTCCACGGGATCATAACCCGGTTTTTTATGGATATCTACCACCCGTGCATAGTCGGGTGCCACGGCATCATCGAGCCAGAAATAATAGGTGAACCAGCTGTGTTCATCGGCCATCAGCACCAGGTCGCCCGAACGCTCATGATCGATGTGATAAGCTTTTTGTTCTTCCTTGTTCAATACCAGCTGCACGCCGGGTTGCTTTTCCACCAGCGCCCGCACTTTTTGCAACACTGATGGATCGTTGCAATAGATATGCGCCACCTGGTGATCGGCAACACAGAAAGCGCGGGAAGCACCTGCATCCAGCAGTTCCAGCCCGCGTTCTACCCGGATACCGAGCAATCCTTCCTGCCGCAGCAGGCGGTTGATGTGTATGGGTCGGTCCACCTGCGTGATGCCGTATTCCGATAACAAAATAATGCGGGCACCAGTTGTGCTGTAATGATCTACCAGCCTTTTCACTACGCCATCCACCTCGCGGAGGTCCTTGCCTATTTTGCCCGTATCTGGACCAAATTTCTGCAGGCAGTAATCCAGGTGGGGCAGGTAAATGAGCGTAAGCGTGGGATTGTATTTCTTATCCGTATATACCGATGCATCGGCAATCCACTGGGTGGAAGTGATATCGGCGCCGGGCCCCCAGAACTTGAATAAAGGAAACTGGCCCAGCTCCTGTTGCAACTCATCGCGCAGGGAAGCGGGATGGCTGTAACAATCGGGCATCTTGCGGCCATCGGCCAGGTAGTTGGGACGGGGCGTTACCGCGTAATCGGCGCTGGAGTACATATTGTACCACCAGAACATCTTGGAGCAGGTAAAGGTGGGATCGATGGCTTTGGCACGTTCCCATATTTTTTCCGCGTGTACCAGTTTATTGGACTGTTTCCAGAACTTGATCTCGCAGTCCTCGTGGTCGTACCAGCCGTTGCCCACCACGCCATGGGTGGACGGCCACTGGCCCGTGATATAGGTGCTTTGCACCGAAGTGGTAACCGCAGGCAGCATGGGCACAATGGTAGCCAGTTGCCTGTCTTTGAGGTATGCCTGTAAAAAGGGCGTGTGTTCGCCAATGAGTGCGGACGACAGGCCTACAATATCAATAACTACCGTTTTTTGCATGGGCGTGAATCGACAAAGGTGAATGGTCAATGGTCAATAACTCCTCTTTCCGCTGCGCGGCACCCTTCACCTCCGATGGCAGCCCTGCGCAGAGGGAGAGACAAGAAAAAAAGGAATTTAGTACCAATAAGGCACGGAATATCTTTTGCCACAAAGACACAAAGGCGCAAAGAAAACACAAAGAAATCTTCGTGCTCCTTTGGGACTTAGTGGCTTGGTGGCCCAAAATCAGGAATTGATTTTACCCAGCACCCACTCCAGTTCGCGCACAATGGAGTCGATGATGGGCAGCTTCAGGTCTTCGGCCAGCACATCCCAGGTATAGGTTTCCACTTCCAGGTGGGTGGCAAAAGGCTGCTGCTTGTGCAGCTCCAGCACCCGTTCAATATCGGGCTGGGTGGAATGCAGGATGCCGTACTCGGCAGCAAAAAGCGGCACATGGTAATGGGCACGCCATTCGGTAGCAGCATCCTGGTTGGCAGCAAGCGCTTCGGGCAGGTCGCGGAACCGCACCAGGCTGCCATCTTCTTGGCGGGCAATTACCTGGTGGAGGTACACCGGCTCGTTGAAGCGGGCAAATGCATCCAGTACCGTTTTAAGTTCGGCAGCATCGGCAGGCAATTCCCTGCGCAGGGCAGCGCTCACCTGTATCTTGCCGGTGCGGATGCCTTCCTGCTCCATCTCCCTGAGCACCGCTTCATAATCTTCAAAACCGATGGCGAAATGACAGATATCAAAGCACAGGCGCACATGCTCGCGCAGGGCAGCATCGGCGGCTGCGGCATCAAGGCCCAATTCTTTTTGCAAAAACGGAACACCCAGCGGCAGCAGGTATTGTTTGAACCAGTTGATAAACTCGGGACCTGTTTCCATCATGCCATCGGGCTCGGGCTCCAGGTCGATATGAATGAGAACACCGTTTTTTTGTTTGATACCAACAAGTGCCGCAACTACCCGCAACAGGTTGTGGGTGCCTTTCTCAAACACCGCTGCATACTTGTTTGCTTCATGCCAGTAGCGGTAAGAAAGCGGGTTGGTGGAAATGCTGCCCTCCTCACCTGCCGGCAGCAGTTGCGCCAGTATTTCGGCAAGGCGGATGGTGTAGGCTACCCGGTCTTCGGTGAGCCAGTCGGGGGTATGCACATCGGCCTTTACCACCGTGTGGTGAAAACCGCCATAGGGAAAGCCGTTCATGGTAAACACATAACAGCCTTCCTGCTGCAGCCATGCCTTGAATGCATCCAGCATGCCGGCATCCTGCAGGTCGAGCGATGCCTTGTTGGCCAGGCGCAAACCAATGCCAAAAGGTGCACCGGGACATAGGCGCTTTTTGATGGCAGGCACATGTTGCTGCAGTTGTGCAAAATGGCCGGCCCAGTCTTCGCCGGGATGAATATTGGTGCAATAGCTCAGGTGTCCGTAAGGTGTGTGCATGATGACCTTCCCGTATTGATTTTGGTTTATTAGTTCGTTTTGTGGCGAAGCCCATAGGGCTTTAATATGAATAGCCGACAGAGTACTTGCAGAACAGTATTGATGCAGTCAACAACTCAATCCTTATTATTGATCGGTTCTAAATTATAGCAGTGACTGCCATGCCGAACTCGTTTCGGCATCCCCTTATTTTAAAAGGGCCTATGTTTCAGGAGGAGATGCTGAAACAAGTTCAGCATGACAAACCTCCGAAGGTTGCAACCGACTTTCATTTTGTGCCCGTAATTAGCAGTGCCTACATAAATATGAAACACAAAGGACAACAAGCTTCTTTTAAGCCGCCACTGCCTGCTGCAACAACGCACTCGCCTGTTGTAGCAAACCATTATCAAGTTCGTGTACCTCTTCACCTTTGCCAATGGCTACCAGCAGCATGATGGTGAGGCGGCCGCCCAGGTGTTCGCGGAATTCATTAAGCCCGGCAATCACGGAACTGTGCTCGTCATTGATCTCCATCAGGGGATGCGTAATGGCAAAGCCAAGATTTTGCAGTAGGGCAATGATGCGGTGGTAGCTCTCTTCATCCAGCCTGCCTGATACCAGGGAGTAGGCGCTGTCCAGCGCAATACCCATGGCTACGGCCTCACCGTGGCGGATGCTGAAATTGGTAAGGGTTTCCAGTTTGTGCGCACTCCAGTGCCCAAAATCGAGGGGGCGGGAAGAGCCCATTTCAAAAGGGTCACCGCCGGCAATATGCTGCATGTGCAGTTCGGCACAACGCTTTACGAGGTACTGCATGGCAGGCATATCGCGCTTCGCCAGCTTGGCGGCGTTGGCTTCCATCCATTCAAAGAAAGGCGCGTCCTTGATCAGGGCCACCTTCACGGCTTCCGACATACCGGAACGCCAGTCTGCATCGCTGAGTGTGGTGAGGAAATGGTAGTCGTTGAACACGGCCACGGGCGGCGCAAATGTGCCGAGAAAGTTCTTTTTACCAAACCAGTTGATTCCGTTTTTCACCCCGATACCCGAGTCGTTTTGCGATAGTACGGTGGTGGGGATGCGGATGAGGCGGATACCCCGGTGCGAAACGGCCGCGGCATAACCCACCAGGTCGAGCAGGGAACCACCGCCAATAGCTACAATGTAAGAGTGCCGGTCGATGCCATAGGCATTCACTGCTTCTACAATGCTATCGAAAAGGGCGATATCGTTCTTGGCGCCCTCGCCGCCCTCAATCACCATCATTTCGGGTACCAGTTTGTAGCCTTCAATGGCATCGGCATAATCGCGGATTTGCTGCTGCAATTCAGGATGTGCCGCAACAACACCTTTATCCAATACAAAAAGCAGTTTGCGGGCAACGGCACTTTTTTGCGCCCCCAAAAAATCACGGAAAGCAGGATTGGACGGCGCAAACAGGTGCTCCGTAAAAGCTACTTTATATTCAAAACGCACCTGGAACGTTTGCTGCAGGAATTCGGTCATAAGGAAAAACTAATGGGATCAGGAAATGCGGCCTTGCCGCAAAGCGGTGCGAAAGGTAGTAAAAACAAGGATCAGGTTACGGCAAAAGCTTTTGCTAAAAATAGGGAGAGCGGCAGGAGCAGTACCATACCTACTGCAAGTTGGGGCGCACCAAAGGCCGCCGCCCAGGCCGCATTCATCAGGATCAGCGACAACACACCGGCTTTAACCGCCTTGCCGATATTCGGACCTGTAGGATTTGCATTAGCCCGGAAGAGGGGAACAGCGTTCATAATACCAAAAAGCACCAGGAAAATACTGGTAGCAACAAGGGTATCATTGATCCAGCTATGGATGGCAATGGCTGCCATCACCAGGACATAAAGCAAAGCAGCCCATTTCAGGGTGCTGGCTTTCCCGCCATGCACTTCGCCCCTGCTGATCATGGTGATGGCAGCAATAAATACAATGGGCACAAGTGCCAGGTACCAATAATGCAGCACAGCTTCGGGTACCAGGCTCATACCCAGCAAGAGGTTGAGTCCACGGCAAAGCCCCATATTGACGGGACCAAAAATATCCTGGTGCTTGCCCCAGCCATCGTACAAGAGGGCCGCACCTGCAGTAGCCAGCGCCAGCCAGAAAGAAAGGGAAAAGAACTGCGGCCAGTGTACAAAGCCTGCAGCAACAATGCCCACCAGCAGCAAACCCATGCCCCAGGCACTTGCTGCTCCCTTGCTGATCAGTCCGCTGGGAATGGGCCTTTCGGGGCGCTCCACCGCATCCAGTTCAGCGTCAAACACATCGTTCATCACCACACCGCCGCCGTAAAGGCCCTTGGTAGCTACCACCAGCAGCAATACCGGCAAAAGCCACTCGTAGCGGCCAAACATAGCAAGCGTGATGGCGCCTGCTGCGGGTAGGGCATAAAAGGCAATGGCCACTCCGGCAAGAATGTCGGAAATGGCCGTAACAATATTGGCGGGTCTGGCAAGACGGAGCAAGCCTATAAGCTTTTTCAAATCAGGCGAATTAAAAAGTTGCCGGTTACCAGTTGCCGGGTCAGGCAACCGGCAAGAAAAAATGAAACATTGCGAGCCTTTGCATGGGCATCGGCACTTCCAGTACGCGGAACAAAATTGAAGGTAAATGACCAGTGACAAAACCGGGTTCGCCTTAAAAAAGCCATCTACACAACACAAGCTCCAGGGTACCTGCCACGGCTTACCGGTGGCCCAGTACATCAGATTGTAAAAGGGAGAACATGCTCATGTCGTAATGTTTGTTGTCCCAGTACATCCATGCTCTTAGTATGCCTTCTTTTGTAAAACCCGATTTAAGCAATACGCTTTCTGATTGGGTATTGCCTTGCATCACTTCTGCTTCAATCCGGTTTACCTCGAGCTCTTTGAAACCAAAAGCCGTTACTGCTTTTATTGCCTCTGTGGCATAGCCCCTATTCCAATATTCAGATTGCAAATCGTAACCCAAGTTGGCGCGGTGCTTTTTTGTAAAGTTGTTGAAACCTATCGTACCAATGATGCGGTCCTCGCCTTTAACTGCGATCCCCCAACGAATTCCTGCTTTTTCCTTGAATCGGCTGCAAAACCAATCAACGTACTTCTGCGCCTCTTCCGCTTTGTTTAAAGTCGCCACGTTATAGAACCGGGTCACCTGTTCATCGCTAAAGAGTCGGAAGATGTCGCCCAAATGCGCCTGTTTGATTTCAACAAGATTGAGCCTTTCTGTTTGCAAAAGGGGGAAACGATCCAACATTAGCTTTAAAGATGTTTGCTGGTGGCCATGCAACTAAATGGAACAATATTATTACCGGATAAATACCGAATCCTTATCTACCCTGGGTGCCTGCCCGCCACGCAATACGGTATTGCCTTCAAAGCGCTGGCTTTGGTCGATGGCCTTTACCGTGGTAAAGTCGGCCACATCAATCTGGCCGCTCTGCGCAAAGGCATCCAGTGCGTTTTGATACACCACTTTATGGATGTCTTCTTTGGCAATACCACGCTGTACCATGAGTGCTGCAGTTTTGGGCACCGCCAGCGGATCGGAAATACCCCAGTCGGCGGCCGAATTTACCATGATGCGCTCGGGGCCATACTGGCGCACCAGTTCCACCATCCGTTCATTGCCCATCTTGGTAAAAGGATAGATGGTGAAGGCCGCCCAGAAACCCCTGTCCAGCACTTCTTTTACCGTCTCTTCGTTGTTGTGGTCCACAATCACCATGGCCGGATCAAGGCCATGCTCCAGGGCAATGTCCATGCTGCGGGTGGTGCCGCGCTTTTTGTCGCGGTGTGGTGTGTGAATCTGCACGGGCAGGCCGGCTTCCTTGGCCAGCTCCAGTTGCAGGCGGTAGTATTTTTCTTCGGCGGCGGTTTGGTCGTCAAAACCAATTTCACCTACGCCTACCACGCCTTCTTTGTAAATAAAGAGCGGCAGTATTTCCATTACCTGTTCGGCAAGGGCTTCGTTGTTGGCCTCGCGGCTGTTGAGGCCGATGGTACAGTAGTGCTTGATGCCAAACTGCGAAGAGCGGAAACGCTCCCACCCGATCAGCGAACTGTAATAATCGCGAAACGTGTCGATACCAGTGCGGGGCTGTCCCAGCCAGAAAGCAGGCTCGATAAGCGCCACCACGCCCGCATCGGCCATAGCCTGGTAGTCGTCGGTAGTGCGCGAGGTCATGTGCACATGCGGATCGAAAAACTGCATGCCCTGTATCAGGTCCATGTACAGGGGCATGCGTTCGCGGTTCTGCAGGTCTTCTTCACTTATTTGATGGCAACACATATCGGGAGCGGTTTATAGTTTTTTGTTTTTAGTTTTTCGTTGGGCAGCGGCAACTATGCGTTTAGCGCGGCCTTTTCTGCAATGGATGTCCAGGTTATTACACCACTGGCAACGGCATCTTTTTGCTCGGGATGTTTTTCCAGCAATGCCCGTGCAGGCGCATAGCTGCTTTGGGCACAGGCAAGAGCAGCAGCATCGCGGTCCAGGCTGTTCTCGGAGAAAAAAGCACGCTCCAGGTCGGCAAAGTTTTTTTCATTTACAAAAGGCGCCACCCCGCGCCACAACAGCGGCGGCACGGCACGGCCGGCAGCCCAGCGTTCGTGGGCAAAATCAAGCAGTATTTGCGCCAGCTCGGGGTTGGCTCGTTTGTCAAAGTCCACCACCTGGTCCATTCTTTTTTCGGTAAAAAAACCCTTCATCACCAGTTGGTTCCAGGCGCCTTCAGCCAGTTGTTCGGCAGGGTAAGGATTGTTGGTGATTACCGCTTCCAGCACCGTACCAATATTGTTGCGGATACCTTCGGCACAGCGGCCGCGCCAGGCTTCTGGATAGGCCAGTACCGGAAGTGCCGAATACAAAGCCACCAGCTCATTCATTTCAGCGGCGGGAAAAAGCTGCTCGATGCGGGCCACGTAAGCCTGCTGGTCGGTTGCATCCAGTTGGAGCAGCAGCCACACCCGGGCCAGGCGGTCGAGGGTCCAGCCCTGGATGGACAAACCTTTGCGGGCGGCGGCAAGCTTTTGCTCCTGTTCTTCAGATAGTGTCACTACCGCTTTGCCCGTTTTGCGGGGCATGGCGGCAAAAGCCACGGCAAAGGCGGAATTTCCGGATTGGTTTACCGCTGCGGATTTTTCCTGAAGCCATTGCCAGGCAGCAACAGGCAACTGCGCTTGCAACATTTCCTGCAACAGGGTTTTGAGGGCCTCCACATCGTAGGCATAAGGCAGCAACAAGGGTTCGGTGGTTGTGGGATTAACCTGTGACATGGGGGCTAAATTAAGGAAGAAGCCTTATTGTGCGGGTTGATAATTGTCAGAAAGACGCTTTGGGATTTCGGATTTCGGAATCTGTCAACCAAGCATATTTCCACTATTTCAAAAATCCAAGATCCGAGATCGCACTTCCGAAATCCCCCTATTCGCTAAGTTTCTGTTAAGTACCGGCTTATTTTGTGACAAACAAGCCCTTCAACCGTCTCACTCATAAACACAGGAACATGAAACATTTGATGATGACCCTTGCCGCTGTTGCCGGCTTTTTCTTTGCCAATGCCCAACCTGCACCCGCCAACCCAAGGCTGGTAAATGTTACGGCATCCGCCGAAATGGAAGTGGTACCCGACGAAGTGTGGGTGCAGGTGCAGTTGCAGGAATATGATAAGAAAGGCACGGGTAAGGTTTCCATTGAAAAGATCAGCAACGAGTTCCTGGCCAGGATGAAAAGCCTTGGGCTGACGGAGAAAGAGGTGAGCCTGCTAAATGCCAGCGGTTTTGACAACAACTACTGGCAGTGGTACCGCCGCAGCAAGCAGAAAACACCCGACATGAAAGCCTCCACTTCTTACCTGCTGAAATTGAACTCAGTAAAACAGATGGAACAGGTGGTGCAGCAGCTGGATGACGAAGCTACCCAGAACTTTTACATCCAGAAATTGTCGCACACCAAAATGGATAGTTTCCGCGAGCAGTTAAAAATACAGGCCCTCAAAAATGCCCGCGAAAAAGCCCGGGTGCTGGCTGAAGCCGTGGGTGCAAAGGTGGGCGCCGTGTACCAGATCAACGAACCAATGGAGCAGATGTACGACCGCCCAATGGTATATGCCCAGGCCATGCGCAAAAGTGCAGCAATGGAAATGGCAGAAGAGCCCGCAATGGAAGTAGATTTTAAAAAGCTAAAACTGAAGTTTGAAGCCCCGGTTAGTTTTTTACTGGACTGATAAACTAACACAAAACGAAGAAGCCGGCAACTTTGCCGGCTTCTTTATGTAAGCACAGTATTGTTGTGTCAGGCTTGCAGGATGCGCTGCTCGATGGCGGCGCCCAGTTCACTTACCAGTTGCAGGTCGCCGCAATCAGAGGCCCAGGAGCGGTTGTACCGGCGCAGCTCCAGCAGCCTGGGCGCAGGCTCCCCTTCGGTGTCCAGTTTGGCTTTGAAAAAGTTTTCACCCAGGTGGTAAATGCTGTAATAAACAAGTGTGTCCTGGTAAAATAAGGCTGCTTTGAACTTCATAGGTTGCAATTGAAGAGGCTTCAAGCTACATCCAAAAGAAAGCAGATACATCACAAACCGGTCAAAACCTTGAAAGCTTAGGTAAAACACCTTAAGCTTTCGGCAGCACAATCTTGTAAGCGGCAGCACTCAGGGCTGTATATTTTTCACCAACAACGGGTCACTATCCGTGTTCTGGAGCTCCTTTTGCGCAGCGCCCTGTTGGTTTTTTTTACCCGATCTGTTGAGGTAATCTGCACCATGACTGAGGACGCCGCCCCAATGCCCGGTGCACAGGATCATTGCCGCCAGCAGCAGGGCCAGCCAGCGGGCATCGCTTTTCCGCTGTACCAGCCGGGCAAATACCAGCAGCGATAATGTGGCGGTAAAAATGGCCAGCCACATGTGCAGGGCAAGGGTGCCATCCTCATATTCGCCATGATTGCTCAACAAAAACCCGGTAATCAGCGCCAGCAGGGCCCCGCCGATGCCCGCCCCATACAGCAGGCGCAGCACCTGTTCCGAAATGGCATACCTGGGGTTTTCAGATAACCAGTGCATAGCCACGGCAATAACCATAATACCTATAGGCAGGTGCACCAGTACCGGGTGAAAACGGCCGATGGTTTCCGAGATTTGTATCAATGGAATCAAAATCAGTTCTTTGGATCAAATGTGCGACATTTTTTTATGGGGTGGTTGCAGGTGTTGTTGCACCCTGGAATCTTTAGCGCAACACTAACCGGAGCACATATTGGGTAGCGGTAATGTATAGGGTCTTTTCCGTTTCGTCCAGGGCCAGGTTGGCAGCAAGTACCGGCAACCGGATCCTGCCAACCAGCTGCAGCTTGGGATCAAAGACCCATACCCCACCCGGACCGGTAGCAAACAAATAACCCAGGCGGTTGAATTTAAGCCCATCAGGCAAACCACCACCCATGGCACGCACTTCCGGAGTTACATCCAGCAGCATCCGCCCCTTTTGCAACCCGTTTTTTTCATCATACTGATAGCCATACCATCCCGCTTTGCCGGCATCAGAATTGGCAACAACCAGAGTTTTTCCATCAGGCGATAAACCAATGCCATTGGGGCGACTGATGGTGTCGGTAAGCAGCCGCACCTTGCCGTTCTGTTCCAGCTGATACACACCCTGGAAGGGCAATTCCTTTGCGGTATCCTTGTCGTTTCCTTCCAGGCCATAAGGCGGATCGGTGAACAGGATAATGCCACTTCTGGTTTGCACCGCATCATTGGGGCTGTTGAACCGCTTGCCCTGGTAGGCTGCTGCCAGCGTGTGAAACCGGGCTGTGGGTGCAGAAAGCGGGGCGTCCATCACCGCCAGGCGGCGGTCGCCATGCTGGCAAAGCAGCAGCTGCCCATTGGCAAGCAGCAGCAATCCATTGGAGCCCACTTCGCCACTCCTGGGCACCGACCCGGTATAACCTGAAGGCTGCACATAAGTTTTACTCCCCCCGGCTTCCGTCCACTGCAGCACCCGGTTGGAGGGTATGTCACTAAACAGCAGCGCCCTTTGGCTGGGCAACCACAGTGGACCTTCCACCCAGGTGTAGCCGCTGTCCAGGATTTCGATGGCGCCTGCAGGGTTCAGCACCTTATCGAGGGAAGGATGCAGCCTTTCAATATACCCAATGGTAGGGTGCTGGGCGTGGGCGCAAACAGAAACCAACAAAATGAAAGCAGCAAAAAGCTTGTTCATGATGGCAGGCTTTGGAAGAAGGTTATGGAACACCCCTCACAGGCTTTTAAAACCTGTGAGGGGTGGAGTTATTTAACCGGCTGATGGGTAATGGCTTTTTCAATCAGCTGCTCCACTACTTTTGGAGGCGCTACGGCGACCATTTTAAAATGTTTGCCGCTACCCTCCTGCCAGCCATTGCTGCCATCGGCAGCCACCGTCATGGTTCCGCGTTCCAGTCGGTACCAGGGTGCTGCTCCTTTTGCCGCCACCAGCACCGCCGTTTCATCCCAGCTCATCCGGCCGGCACTATCCTGCGGGTCCATGGGTATGGCGATCCGGAACACATCTTTTACCGGACTGTTACGTATTTGAACATTGCGCACCAGCGGCACGCCCACCTTGATTTCCTTTCCTATTTCAAAACCACTCAGCACAACATCGGTAGGCCAACGGGAAAAAACATACTGCGATGCGGCGGCGTCTTTTTCCACATTAAACTCTTTGCCCTTTGGAAAAATGCCGGCCATGCTCACCAGCTTTTTTACCTTACTACGCACCAGTGTGGCACCGTCCAGCTTTGAATATTGGTCGGGACCCGACCGCAACAGGTCGGCCAGGTTGGTGAGAAAGCCTACTGTAATAATGACCACGCTGGTATCGGGTTGTGCTGCCAGCAATTTTCGGTAAACAGCTACCGCTTCGGGCACCTCCTTATTGTTTTGTATCCGGTGCGGGTATTGGGCCAACAGCGAGTCGGACCAGTGTTGCCTATCGCGGAGCTCCAGCCCCGAAGTATGCGGTACCCCAATGGGCAACTGCGGCCTATTAAAATAAGTATTGAGTATTTCAAAAACACCCGCAACACCCGGGTAGCGGGTACTGGCCACTGTAGCCAAAATATCAATATACCCGCTATCGGCATAAGCGTGGAGCATGGCAATGGCGCCCACATCATCGTAGTCGGGGCCCATATCGCTGTCGAAAATAACCGGCTGCGCCTGTGCGGCCCCCCGGAGGGAGCAGGCGGCTAATGCAAAAAGCAGGAAGATCTTTTTCATCATGGCAAGGGAATGTTCCTTTCTAATGTAACACAGTTACCGCGGAGTTGTACAACTTACAGCAATACCGGTTTCTATTTCGAACCAAAAACACCTTGGCTACCCAATGATCGCACGGCAGCTTTCCAACCAACATCCATTGATTACCATTGAAAAACACGCCGCATATAATTGCGGCTGATCTGCCAGTTTTGTGCTGTTGTGCGGCTGGGCTCAGCATCATAGGCCAGCTCCACTGCTGCAGCACCCGAAAATCCTACCCGCCGCAATGCCCTGGCAATGGCTGCAAAATCGGTAGCACCTTCACCCAACGCTTCCGTCCAGCGGCCATTGGCGTGCTGGTCGCGCAGGTGCAGGTAGCCGATGCGGCTGCCGTAAGTGTCTATAAAAGCAACAGGATCAACACCGCCCCTGATCAGCCAGTTGATATCCGGTCCCAGCCTGAGCTCGGGCACCCGCCGCAGGGTTTCCTGCAGGTCGTACAAACCATCGCGCAGTTCGTAGGTATGATTGTGCAGGTTGGGGATAATATTTCTTTTGTCACAGATATTGAGGATTTCGTTCAGGGTGGCTGCCTGCACCTCCAGTTCGGCATCCGTTTTCTTGCGGCCTGCATCGCCGACTGACAAACCAAAGGTTCTGCCGCCCAATTCCCGGAGCCTCCCGGTGAGGAGCACCACATCCTGCAAAATGGCATCATGCCGCTCCCTGTCCCACATATTGGCCTCAAAGGAAGCCCCGGAAACGGGCAGTTCATATTTGCCCACCAGTTTTCCAATTCGCCCTACGGCATCATCCTGTTCCAGGTTCACCGCCATCAGCTCGATACCGGCAAAGCCAGCGCCTTTGATATCTGCAAATGCCTGGTCCAGCACCGGTGCAGCATCCCACCGGGGCGGGTATTTGCTGGCATAAACCCACAGGTGGGCAAACAGCGGAACCGGAGCCCACTGGCAGAATCCGGAACCTGGCAAGGCCAGGGCACCCAGCACCTGTATGCTGTTGCGCAGAAAAGTCCGGCGATCCTTAAGGGGGAAATTCATGGCGTAAAAATCAGCAGATAAGGAGGTACCAACCAAAACCGTTTGGCATACAATTGGCGGCCACCGGCGCGTAGGGACATAAAAAGGGCCCGCCGCGAAAGTGGCAGGCCGAACTAAAAAATGGTTATCTGCTATTGAGAACCTATTTTAAAGTTCGGAAATATTAAGGGTTAAGTGCAAGCAAAAACCCATTATTTTTTTTATAGATATATACTTAAGAAAATCAATCTTTTAGGTAAAGGAGCCAAACCCATTTTAAGGACACCCAGGCGACAATCTGGCTACCAGGCGCCTTTTACTGCCATATCAACGGTGTACACCGCCTTTGAAGCTGTAATAAAAAGCATCTTGCGTGCGGCGCCTCCAAAACAAAGATTGGCCGTCCAGCCTTCCGGTATATCAATATGGGCGATCTGTTTACCCTGCGGACTAAAAACAGTTACGCCTCTTCCGGTTATATACAGGTTGCCTCTTTCATCGAGGGTCATGCCATCCGAGCCCATGGCAGCAAAAAGGCTGCGGTTGCTGAGCTTTCCGCCGGGTTGCATATCGTAGCGGTAAGTTTTATTGGCACCAATATCCGCCACATAGAGATAACGCCCATCGGGCGTACCCACAATGCCATTGGGTTTGTTGTAAGCCGAATCCACAACCCTGGGCTCTGCAGCGCCAGCGGGCAGGTAATACAGGTACTGACCTGGGATTTCGGGTTCCGAATGATCCCACCAGGTACGTTTGTAAAAAGGATCGGTAAAATATATACCGCCTGCATTATCGCTCCACAGGTCGTTGGGGCCATTGAGTTTTTTACCGCCCACCTTGCCTAATAAAACCTCCACTTTTTTGTCCGGACTGATTCGCCAGATTTCGTTGCGCAGGTCGGCGCAGGAAAGCAGGTTGCCTTTCCGGTCGAAAAACATACCATTGGACCGGCCGGTAGGCTCCATAAAGACGGACAACTGGCCATCTACCGACCATTTCCAAATCCGGTCATTGGGCTGGTCGGTGAAAAACACATTGCCTGCTTTGTCGGCTGCAGGACCTTCAGTAAAAGCAAATTGTTTGGATACCAGTTTGGGTGTAGCACCGGGCGCCAACACTACAGTATCGGCCGGAATATTGGCATTTGCATCCATTTTCTGTTGCGATCGGTTTAGGGAATTACAAGCAATCAGAGTTGCAGTAAGCACCAGCACTACTGGAACCCTGCGTAAATAAAGGTTTCTTTGGTTCATGGCAAACGGTAAGGGGAAGTTAGGTAAAGAAGTGACATTTCGCAGCCAGGTGCCACCGCTTACCACGGCCAGGAGCCTGTTTATCTGGAAAAAACCCACGCCAATCGATAAGTGGTACCATTTTGGCAAAGGGTTGTGTACCTTGCACACCGTTCTTTAACCAACACCATGATTCAAGATCTGGAATAAAATTCATAAATTAAATCAGTTATAATATGACAGGTTTGACTTTATTTAGCTTTAATCATTGCTGTCAGCAGGATAAAATTGTTCCTTTTTTTCAAATTATTTTAAATAATATACTTGTTTTACGCAGGCATTTTCTAAATTTGTGAAGAAACAAATCAAAAAACACACTTTGGCCTGGTTTTGGCAAAAGATACAATAGAAACTATTTTACCTCTTTCATATGGCAAGCAATCGTTAGTCGCCCGCTGTTTCCACAGTGGGCTTTTTTTATGCACAAGTGCAATAGCGCTGCTTGCCATAAACACCCGCCAATCTCTTCTTTTATGAATTGACCATCTTTATTGAACTGCTGCTACCGGATAAGGTAAATACCGGGCAAGGGGTTAACCTGAGCAGGATTAAATAACAGGTACACCTAAACGTAAACAGACAAACAAAAAAATCGAATCTATACTACTGTGCACCCAATGTGAAAAAGTAAATCCTGGTTATCACGAGGCTCAATGGTTTTTTACACTACTCTTGTAAGTATAAATACGCAGCCCGGCTTAGTAATTGTCCCGCTGCCCCATGATCCAAATCCTTGTAAAGCCATTAAACCCAAAACAAATGAATCCACCTGCTGCATGGGCAATGCCCACGGCTTCTGCCTTTTATCCAAGCCTTACTGGTATCATCCCGCACCGGCATTGCCTAAACCGGTCATTCCACTTTAAGTTTATTGCACAACCTGTAGCCTAGTATAAACCCCTGGTATTTATACCCGGTGGGCGCAGGCCCTGTTGCCCTGCACACCAGTTTGTATCCACTTCCGCAAGGAACCTCTGAAACCAACCAAAAAACCATCCATGAAGAAACTAAGTATCCTCGTTGCCGACGATCACATGCTCCTGCGCCAGGCCTGGCGCATTGTTCTGAACAGCCAGCCTGAAATAGAAGTTGTTGGCGAGGCCAACAACGGCAAGGAAGTGGTTGAAAAAGCACTCCTGCTGAAACCCGATATCGTGCTGATGGACATTGGCCTGCCCCTGATGGATGGCATCACCGCAACACTGCACATCACCCAGAAGCTGCCACAGGTAAAGGTATTGGGGCTTTCGGCATATACCCAGCCCAGCTATGCCCGCAAAATGATACAGGTGGGCGCAGCAGGTTATCTAACCAAGAATGTAACAGCCCTTGAAATGATCAAAGCCATCGAGGAAATCAAAAATGGCCGCAAGTACATCTGCAACGAGATCAAGGAGAACCTGTCCCAACAGGTATTCAGCGAAGCGGACGACCAGCCCAATATCAACTGCCTGTCGCACCGCGAACTGGAGATCGTGGAACTGATCCGCGATGGACTCTCGTCTAAGGAGATTGCAGACAAACTCTTTATCACCCCTAAGACCGCCGAAGCGCACCGCTATAATATTTTGCGCAAGCTGAAAATGAAAAACACAGCAGCACTGGTCAATTTCATCAATAGCCAGGCGCAGTTTGTTTAACCAAAAAAGCAATTGAGTTTTTGGTTTTTGGTATTGTGGCAGGCTGTTTTAATCAACCCGCCTTTTCCAACAAAAAAACCAAAAACTCATAACCCTATCATGCGCTTTTGCGCACCCCCTGGTAGCGGCACAGCAAAGGCTCTTTTTCCATCAGCCTTTGCAACAAAACCAGCTGGTTTTGGGCACGCACCAGGTTGTGACCCGGGTAACGCTGGCCGTAATACACATCATTATTCAGGTAATCGGTAATAAAACGGAGGGCCTGCATATATATCATAAACTGGCCCGCATAAAAGAAGGCTGCGCATTCGGCTTCACTCAGCTCCGCCTGCATTTCCTGGAGGTAACCGCTTACAATGGCTTCATAAAAGGGCAGGCGCACTTCAATACTGGAAAAATCTTGCTCCTCCTCGCTTACCGGCGACAGGTAGGTGCGCATCATATCGCCCACATCAGAAATAAAATAACCGGGCATCACGGTATCGAGGTCAATCACGCAAAGGCCTTTATCCCGGCCATCAAACAGCACATTGGAAATCTTGGTATCGTGGTGAATAACCCGTATCCTGAAATCAGCATTGGCTGCAATGGCTTCATACCGCCTCACCAGGTGGCGCAGGTCAAACAGCTCCGCAAGGGTGCGGGCAGCCAGTTGCTTCCGTTCCGGGTTGCCTTCCTGCACGGCATGTTCAAACTGCAGAAACCGCAACGGAAGGTTATGGAAATGAGGGATGGTAGGCTTCAAACGTGTAGCATCAAAATGGGCCAGCATGCGGGTAAAGCGGCCAAACTGAACTGCCGCTTCATAAGCCTGCTCCGGTGTGGCTACCACGTCGAAGGCATGCGCCTGTTGCAGGAAAGGGAAGAGCCGGAAATAGCCTGCCTCGGGCAGGTGCACCATGGGCCTGCCATTCAGCGCAGGCAAGGCAGCTACAAAAAGATATTCCGGATGGTACTTACCCAGGTACTGGCCAATTGCGGAAATATTATGGGCAATATCCCAAGGCTGCTGAAAAACAAAATGATTGATTTTTTGCAATAAGAAAACGGCATCGCCCTGCTGCACTTTCCAGCTATAATTGATCAGCCCTGATCCGAATGGCGAAACAGAAGCAGTTGCCTCCTCTATTCCATATGCTGCTAACACCTGCCCTATTTCCATTATTAGTTTGGTATTTGCACTACCGGGTAAAATTGTTGCACCTGCACAGGCTCTTTTTAGCTACCGGACTACAAGTCCCGGTGTTCCCGTGCACCCAAAAAGTAGGTAATATCAAGGCATGGCGTTCATGCAAACGGTTGTGCAAAAGAAGGCCGATGGCTGTAAGGTACCAAAGGCATTTAGCGGTCCAACCCAGGCATTTTAAGGAGAATAAATGAATAAAAAAGAAAGGCTGGCGCAGCCCTCCTGCTTCTTGAAAAACTGCAGGTATCCATCACCCGCAAGGCACCGGCAGGCAGGTAGCGTTGCCAAACTGGAGTTTTCTGCGATCGGCGAAACTGCGTACCGCATCGCGGCCTTTGCGGCCAGCCGTGGAGCCGGCACCTTCCAGCCAGCCTTTGCCACTGCGCCAAAAGGCCACTTCCCTTACCGAGCGCCGGCCACTCTTGCCATGCGGCTGTCGGATGCTTCGAGGACACTAGTATCGGCGAACCTGTCGGATTGCTGTTCCGGGATGGTAGCACAGGCAGCAGCTACCCACATAAAACAAAGCAGGAACGTATTCATGCCGTTAAGTTTTGAATCATACAGGTACTTAAAAGCCTGAACCGCCTAACGCTTTTGCAACCGCATCAGCGGCTCCTGGTCACGCAGTAAGGTTAGCTCCCCGCTGTCAGTCAAAGCAAAAGCATTGGCCTGCTGCAAGGCATCCAAAAACCGCTTTTCGCCCTCGCCGGGGCAATACATTTTGGTTAAAGCCATGGCGGCAAAATGAATGGATTTTTCGCCGAGGGTTACCCCGCCACTAAAACGGTTGCAACCGGTGGAACCGCCAACCCTTGCATTGGCGGCGTCAAACTGCAAAGAGGGTTTGCGTCCGGGGTACAATTCGGCAATCGGCT
The DNA here is from genome assembly GCF_001953305.1 of Cnuella takakiae. Lineage (GTDB taxonomy): Bacteria > Bacteroidota > Bacteroidia > Chitinophagales > Chitinophagaceae > Flavisolibacter > Flavisolibacter takakiae. The sequence continues at coordinate 1,419,863 of NZ_MTFE01000010.1, read as the reverse complement.
GCGGGCTTCCGGCCAGAAAAGACAACTCCCAGCTGCCATCGGGAATGGATTGCATAGCGGTAGCATTGGGCGCCAGCCTGTCCAACAGCAGCAGGTAGGGCGCATGAAGATGATGGATCCAGATATTGGCCGAAGTGTCGGAGTACTGGGCAAAATAGGCACTGTCGGCCAGCAGCACCACCGGCGTTCCTGCCCGTGCGTAATTGTTGGAAGCCACATAATCGGGCACATCCAGCCCCGGCATTAGTTTGGCCACCTGTTTGCCAATCATCCGGCCCAGGTATTTGCGGTAGGTTTTATCCGCTTTCCGCGTGGTTTTATCCAGCCTGTTGTACACATGCATCAGGGCCAGCCTTTGGGGAAATTTTACTTTCCGGATGGCGTCCTTTGCCCCTCCAAAAGGATTTTGCTTGTTGAAATCGGAAATGGTTTGGATGGTAAAAGGGCTTTCCGGCACCCAGTCCGCGCTGTTAACCACGTTGAATGCCCAGCCGCCAAAGGTCATGGCTTCATAAGCATAGGCAAACTGCGTGTTACCCGGTTTGGGCGCCGCACTGCAATAGGTTTTAACCCGGAGATAGGCAGGCAGCTGCCTGAGCTGTTGCAACTGCAGCAGGTAAGCCGTCAGCAGGTAGGCGATGGCGCCGCCCTGGCTATGTCCTACAATCAGCAGGTTGCGGGTGCCCGCACGGTAAGCCGAATCTATTTTACTGCGCATATCTCCCGCCATGGAGGCCATACCAATCAGCCAGCCCATATGTACGGCAGCACCCTGCTGGGGTGCCAGCTGGTAACTGAAATGGGTATTGCCAGGCAAAACCAAACTGCCCTTGGCAGGCACCATGGCAGCATAAAAATTTTCCAGCCAGCTTTCCTGTTTTTTGGTGGTACCCCTGATGGAGATGGCAGCCGTGCCCTGCCCATCGGCCCAAAGATCCCAGAGGTTGTCCAGCCCGCTCACCGGCGAGCGGTACACCATCCGGAAGCGCTCCGGAGCAGGATGTTTATTGGCATAAACGGTGTCGAAGGTGGTACGTGCCGATACCCGCATCAGCTCGGTATACTCGGCTTTAGAAAAACCCGGCAGCAGGGTTTGTGCCTGCAAGGTGGTGCGGCCAACCAAAAGCAGCAGGGCGATCAGGAAGTAAGCAAATTTCATAAGAGGCGAAAGGGTGATGAGTGTTATGGATAGGATAACAACAAGCGGCCCCGGCCAAAAGGTTCAATGCATTACAAGGGTAGGTGCCAGCTCCTCGCAGTAATAGCGGGTGCCGGCATCCGGAAGTCCTTTTTCATTCAAAACCTGTATCAACAGGTCCATGGCTTTTTCGCCCTGCCCGTAGGGATACTGCTCGATGGAGGCAATGGGCGGAAAAGCGGTATAGCTGGTAATGGGCAGGTTGGCATAACTCACAAAAACGATGTCCTTGTTTACCGCCACCCCCTGCCGGTGGGCATACTGCACCGCATCCATGTGCACATAATCGTTGAAGGAAATAATGGCTACCGGCGGGTGCTTGAGCGACAGCAGTTTTTCCATGGCGCGGTAGGTACTGTCGCGGGAAAAATCAGTGGTCTCCACCAGCTGCATGTCCACCTTGTGTTTTTTCCGCGACACGCCTTCAATATAGCCATTGAGTCTTTCGCGGCTGGCCGGCATTTTCTCGGGGCCGTTGATCAGGGCAACCCTCTTGTACCCCCTTCCATACAGCCAGCCCACCAGTTCGGCGGTACCCTGGTACATGTTGCAGTATACTTTATGCGCTTCGGCAAAGGGTGGTACCCGGTCGAAATACACTACCGGCGTACCGGTAGACTCCAGTGCCTGCAGGTGATCGAAGCGGCGGGTTTCCTTTGCCAGGGAAATGATCAGTCCATCCACCCTTTGTTTTTTCATGGCCGCCACCACTTTGCGTTCGCGCTCCGTGTCATCATAGCTCTGCCCAAACAGGATGGTGTATTCGTGGGCCATGGCCGCCGTTTCCATACCACTGATGGCCTGCGAAAAAAACTCTTCGCGGATAAAGGGCAGCACCACCCCGATGACATAGGTTTTCTTTTGCTTGAAAAATATGGCCTGCGTGTTGGGCTCGTAGTTGAGTTCGCGGGCAAGCTGCTGCACCCGGAGTCGGGTTTGCAAACCAATACGGGGATGATCGCTCAGGGCACGCGAAACGGTAGACACGGAAACATTCAGCTGCCGCGCAATTTCCTTGATGGTAGGGGGTCGATGGTCCATGGAGGGTGGGGTGATGTGGCACCAAGGTAAGATTTTCCGGAGGGAAGAAGGGATGGAGGATGGACCATGGACGATGGACGATGGACGATGGACAATGGACCATGGACCATGGAGGGACCACGGACGACGGACGACAAAGAACAGTGCCTGGATACAAAGCACCTGCAATAGCAAGAGTTTAAAGTCCAAGTTCACTAGTGGTCCGTCGTCAGTTTTCCGTGGTCTGTTTTTTCTCACCCGTAGTCTGTGGTCTATTGTCCGTCGTCCCTACCTATGGTCCATGATCCATCTTCCATGGTCCACCCTACAGCGCCACGACCCTGCCCTCGCGGCTGCTTTGGTGTGCCGCTTCAATGATGCGGATCACCCGCGCAGCTTCTGTACCCGGTACCGGTGCAGGCGCACCATTGCGGATGGCAGCCTGCAGGCCATCAAAAAAGCCCATGTAGTTACCCTGCAGGATGGGTATTTCTTCCCGGATTACCATGCCGTCTTTCTCGGTATGGAGTAAAGCCTGTGCACCTTCGGGTTCGCGGCCCCATCCGGCGCCTTCGGGCTTTTTGCCCGCCAGCAGGTCGGCTTCCTGTATATCGGCCCGCGACTTCAGGAAAGAACCTTTGGCACCATGCAGGATAAAACCGGCGCCCGCCTCGCGCACCAGGTAGCTGGAATGCAGCCGCACCCGCAGGTTATTGGGATAATACAGCAGCACCTCGTAATAATCATCTACCTGTGAAATGGGCCGCACAATGCGGATATCGGCAAATACTTTTTCGGGCATACCAAAAAGCAGCAGTGCGCTGTCAATGAGATGCGAACCCAGGTCGTACAACACACCGGTGCCGGGGTGCGGCTGCTCTTTGTGCACCTTGGGACTCAGTTCTTCCTTGAACCGGTCGAAGGAAATGGATGCTTCCACCACCTCACCCAACAGGCCTTGCTGCAATACCTGTTTTACCGTGAGCAGGTCACTGTCCCAGCGGCGATTGTGGTAAACGGCCAGCACCAGGCCTTTTTCTTTTGCCAGTGCATTCAGCTCATCGGCTTCGGCCGTAGTAGTGGTAAAAGGTTTTTCTACCACTACATGCTTGCCTGCTTCCAGTGCTTTTTTGGCGTACTCGAAATGAGTGTAGTTGGGGGTATTGACAATCACCAGTTCCACGGCATCATCAGCGAGTAAATCCTCCAGGGTATCGGCACTTTTTACCCTGGGGTAAAATTGGGCGGCTTCTTTTTTACTGCGCTCCCACACACTGTGGAGCTGAAAGCCAGGGTGCAGGCTGATGAAGGGTGCGTGGAATACCCTGCCCGACATACCGAAAGAGCAGATAGCGGTGGAAATGGCTTGCATGTGTATCGTTTTATTTGCGGCTGGAAGATATTGGATAATGTGCATTTGTGCAGGCAAGACTACGGAGGACGGACAACGGATAACAGCCTAAAGACACAACATCTTCCGTTAACCTCCTGTATCGATAACCGTTAAAGCCCTAAAGGCTTTACGCTGAACAGTACCGGAATAAAAAGCCTGGCCTGCTTTTGCACCTTATCTGTTCTCCTGCCACCCAAACCGGAAGCTACCAAAGCATTTTTCAAACGCAAAAAGAAACGCTTTGCTTACACCTGCTTCCCGAACAACCGCCCACTTTTTCGGTAAAGTGGGAACAAGGTGGGGATATACTTAGGATATACTAGGGACAGCGTAGGGACAAGGTGGGAACTGCTTGGGAACAGGAACGGGCAATTACCGGTTTTACAAGGACCGTCTTTATACATTCCAGCCATAGCCTGCAGGCTGCGGCAAGCCGGTACAATACCAATAGTTGCCTGCGATTCTTTGTCTGTTGTTTTTAAGCGACTTACCATAACCGATTGCTATACCCAACAACGATCCCCAAAGGGCATGGGTTTTGACAGCAAAATGATCTAAACCTAAACCGATGCACGCTTTTACCCTTACGGCAGGCTTTACAATCCTGCTTCTTTGCAGTTGCGGCAACGACAGCCAGCAGCAAAAAGCCGAACATGCCGGCGATACTGCTTCAGCCAAGACCGCAGTACAACAGGTAAATCTTCCCGCACCTTTTGCTACCGAAAGCAGTACCAAGTTCAGCAATGTTATTGGCTGGCCCGAAGGCCGCACACCACAGGCGCCGGCAGGATTTACGGTTTCCAAATTTGCTGATAGCCTCAACAACCCTCGGTGGATGTACGCGACACCCAACGGCGATATACTGGTAGCCGAAGCCAATACCGAACCCAATATCAAAGACAAGGCAAAGGCTGTGGTGAGCGGAAAGGCCAAATCGCAGAACCTGGGCAATAGTGCCAACCGCATTACCCTCTTCCGCGATGCGGATGGCGATGGCCGTTACGAACTGCGCACTACTTTCCTGGAAGGCCTCAACCAGCCCCTGGGCATGCTGGTACTCAACAACCAGTTTTATGTAGCCAATACCGATGGTATCCTGCAGTTTCCCTATACGGCAGGGCAAACCAGCATCAAGGCCGCGGGCAAAAAAATCCTGGAACTGCCCGCCGGTGGATACAATAACCACTGGACGCGCAACCTGCTGGCGGCGAAAGACGGCTCCAAGATCTATGTAGCCGTTGGCTCGGGCAGCAATGTGGGCGAGAACGGCATGGAACACGAAGTGCGCCGGGCCGCCATCCTGGAAATCAACCCCGATGGCAGCGGCGAAAAAATATATGGCGCAGGCCTGCGCAACCCCGTAGGCATGGATTGGGCACCCGGCACCTCCACCCTGTGGACGGCAGTAAATGAACGCGACGGGCTTGGCGACGACCTCGTGCCTGATTACCTCACCAGTGTGCGGGCTGGTGGATTTTACGGCTGGCCCTATGCCTACTTCGGGCAAAACGAAGATCCCCGCATGAAGGACCAGCAAAAACCCGAACTGGTAAAACAAACCATTGTACCCGATGTACCGCTGGGTGCCCATACCGCATCGCTGGGGCTGGCCTTCGACCAGAAAGGCAGCCTGCCCGGTAAATACAAAGGCGGCGCTTTTATCGGCCAGCATGGCTCCTGGAACCGCTCCCAGTTTTCCGGCTACAAAGTGGTATTTGTGCCTTTTGCCGGCGGCAAACCCTCCGGCAATCCCGAAGATTTCCTTTCCGGGTTTGTTACCGGCGAGGATGAAAAAGTATATGGCCGCCCGGTAGGCATTGCCTTTACCCAACAGGGCAACATGCTGGTTGCCGACGATGCCGCTAACACCATCTGGCTGGTAAAACCGCAGGGCAAATAATCAGATGTGTAGAGGTGCCTTGCGGCACTTCTACACATCTATATACCTGCATCTAACATCGTCCATCGTCTATCGTCCATCGTCCGTTGTTCATCATCATCCTCCACTTACCCCACCTACCAACTACTGTATTTTTCTCCCTCACCTACATACGTAAAAATGAAAAACACCTCCATTTTCCAATCCCTGCTGCAGCCCGCTGCACGCAACCGCCGGCAGTTCCTGGCCGATGCCGGTATGGGTTTTTTGGCCGCTGCCGGGCTGAGTCAACTGCCCGGCAACAGTGCAGCCGCACAGGGAGCCGGCCAGCCGCTTACCGATACCATCCCGGTTAAGCTTTACCCGCTCGATCATCCATCGGAAAGGGCTCCGGCAAAAGTGCCGGCTCCCCTCGACCCGGCCAAGCGGATCGGCTTTGCCCTGGTAGGCCTCGGACATCTGACCCTTGAAGAGCTGCTGCCTGCTTTTGGCCAGTGCAAATATGCCAAGCCGGTAGCCCTGGTGAGCGGCGATGCCGCAAAGGCCAAACAGGTGGCTGCGCAATATGGCATCAAATCCACCAGTGTGTACAGCTACCAGAACTTCGATACCATCCGCAACAACCCCGAAGTACAGGTAGTATATATCGTATTGCCCAACAGCATGCACGAAGAGTTCACCGTTCGCTCGGCGCAGGCGGGCAAACATGTACTGTGCGAAAAACCCATGGCCAACACATCGGCCGAAGCCCAGCGGATGATCGATGCCTGCGAAAAAGCGGGCAGGAAGCTGATGATCGCCTACCGCATACAGTATGAGCCCAAAAACGCTTTTGTCAAAGAACTGGTACGCAACAAAACCCATGGCAAGGTGCGGGTAATGGAAATGTTCAACGCACAGAATATTGCCAACAACGGGCAGTGGCGGCTGGATAAAAAGCTGGCCGGCGGTGGCGCACTGCCCGATATCGGTATTTACTGCCTCAACACCGCCCGCTACCTCACCGGCGAAGAACCCGAATGGGTGATGGGATCGGTGTACAATACCCCCGGCGACGAACGGTTCCGGCAGGTAGAGGAATCGGTGCTCTGGCAGATGCGCTTTCCCAGTGGCATCCTGGTAAATGCGGCAACCAGCTACAGCGTACACCAGTCGCGCAGGTACCGCTGCCTGGCCGATAACGGCGCCTGGTTTGGACTGGACCCCGCCTTTGCTTACCATGGTTTGCAATTGGAAATGTCTCAGGCCAAGGAGCAGTACGACTGGAAGCAGGCGCCCGAAATACCGGAGCAAAACCAGTTTGCACTGGAAATGGACCACATGGCCTGGTGCGTATTGCACAACAAGGAACCTTATACTCCCGGCGCCGAAGGCCTGCAGGACCACCGCATCATGGAAGCCATCTATCAATCGGCAAGGGAAGGCAAACCCATTACCCTCAAAACACCCCAGAAGCCCGATGCCTTCCGGGGCACACCGCCACCTAAAGACGCCTGATACAAACCCCGGTACTGCCGGGGTTTTTCTTTTTTCCAGAACAATGTTCGCGCTTAGCTGTTGTTGGTGTAACAGCAATTGCTTATCTTCAAACAAACCGCCCAACGGTTCACATCGCATCAGCCTCAAGCCCGGTTGCTCCAAATGGAAGCCCTATAAAATAACAGCCTCACGCAACCTTGTGCAGTCCGGGATTCAAAATTTTACGTAGCTATTTCAGTCCGCCTGCATCACCGGTTCATTTAAGCCCTATTGCCCGCAAGGGTATCACCTCAAATGCATCCGTTATGAAACTGTCCGAATTCATCGTGCTGGAGGAAAACGACAAGAACAAAGCAGTGCTGCACCAGGGCATCCTGGTAGCCAAGCAAAAAGCGCCGGAACAAATCCGCTTCCTCTTTCAATTGGATCAATTCTATGTAGAACTGCTGTGCGACCAGCAAAGCAAAAAAGTGTGCGAGTACAAGGCCTTTACCGACATGCGGTTTTTACAACCTTACCTCGACCAGATACCCATCAACGGGTTGCTGGAGTAAACTCCAGGCTATGCAAACATTTAGGTACCTGTTTCAAGTGCCGGCTTACAGAAGCTGGCACTTTTTGTTGCCAGCGGCACCCGGGTCGTTAAAGGCCAGAACATGGTATGTGTTTTCGGCTCAACTTTGCACCTGTTCCGTTTCAAAGCTGGGATACTGAATGGGCCAGTGGCCCGCACCTAAGAACAATGGCTGTGCCGCCGTTCCATTAGCCAGGTAGTACCGGCCATTTGAAACCCAATGTATTTTACAACAGACATCCGCATCTTATGAGCGCCATTCCTTTTGAGCCGGCATTTTCCAGGTTGGTTCGTCATGCACGCAAAACCGTATTTCTGCTAAACGAAGACTTGCTGCACCAGCAGGTATTTGCCCACAACGCCAACCTGCAGCAGGAGCTTAAACGGACTTACCTGGGTAAAACCATCGATGAAGTACAGGATGCCGAACTGGCCCGGCAAACAAAAGCCTGTTTTGAGCAGGCCCGCCAAAGCGGGGAAGAGATAGCCCTTGAATTTAGCCGCACCAGGGATAACAATACCTGGTACCGAGGCCTGGTGAGCTACGAAAATGCCGCAGGCAAACCTTTTTACCTGCTTTCCATCATCGATATTTCGGAGGAACGCCGCAACGAGGCGGCCCTGCGTTTCCATGCCGCCTTCGATACCCTGCTGGCAGATGCCACCAGCACCCTCATTCAAAGCAGCGAGCAGGGATTTGATGTCGCCTTGGAATCGGTGCTGGCACAGATCGGGTCCTTTGCCGGGGTTGACCGCGCCTACTATTTTGCCCTTTCCGAATCGGGTACCATTATGAGCAATACCCACGAATGGTGTGCCGACGGGGTGTCGGCAGAAAAAGACAACCTCCAGGGTATACCCTGCGAGATCTTTCCAGAATGGATGAAAAAACTGGAGGCCAACGAAGAAGTTTATATTCCCAACGTAGGCGAACTGCCCCCCAGCTGGCAGGCCGAGCGGGACATACTGGAACCACAGGGCGTGCAATCATTACTGGCATTGCCTGTTATGGCCGAAGGCAAACTGTACGGGTTTATTGGCTTTGATGCGGTGCACACCCGTGTGGTGTGGGACCGCAGCAAGCGGCACCTGCTGGCCATCCTGGGTCACAACCTTGGCTCGGTGATCATGCGCAACGAGCAAACCCAGCACCTGCGTGCAGCAACGGAGCAGGCTACCCTGCTGGCAGCCGAGGCCACCAATGCCAACCGCCACAAATCGGATTTCCTGGCCAATATGAGCCATGAAATACGCACGCCCCTCAACGGCGTGGTGGGCTTTACCGACCTGTTGATGGAAACCGGCCTCAACGAAATGCAAAAACAGTATATCGACAAGGTGCGCAACTCGGTACAGTCGCTGCTGGAACTCATCAACCATATCCTCGACTTCAGTAAAATAGAGGCGGGCAAGATGGAACTGGATATGGACCGTACCGACCTGGTGGAGCTGGCCGAAAATACCTGCAGCCTGGTAAAACATACCCTGCGCAACAAACCCGTGGAGCTGCTGCTGGATATAAATCCCGCCATGCCCCGCCACTACCTGCTGGATGGTATGCGCCTGCAGCAGGTGCTGGCCAACCTGCTCAGCAATGCCGTAAAATTTACGGAAGCAGGAACCATCGTTTTCCGCATCGCCTACCTGCCAGGCACCGAACCGGGCATAGCCCGGCTGAACTTTTCCGTTTCCGATACCGGCATCGGCATTGCCGAAGCCAACCGCAAACATATTTTCCAGGCATTTGCATAGGCCGATATTTCCACTACCCGCAAGTATGGCGGCACCGGGCTGGGACTGGCCATTAGCTCCAGCCTGCTGCAGATGATGGGCAGCAACCTGGAGTTGGATAGCACCCTGGGCGCTGGCAGCACTTTTCGTTTCAGCCTGGAGCTGCCCTGCACTGAGGCGCCTGCATTTGACACCCGTACCCACCCCAGGCTGAAGAAGGTACTGGTGGTGGACGATCATGAAGGGTTGCGCCAAACCATCAGCGGCTGGCTGCGCCATAAAGGGCTGGCAGTGGTGCAGGCAAAAAGTGCTACCGAAGCCATGACCTTTTTGGCTACTACCCCCGATTTTGACCTGGCCATCATTGATGAGCAAATGCCGGTGATCAAAGGACACCAACTACTGGAACTGGTGCGCAACGAAATGAAAAAAGGGCCCGAAGCCATAGCCGTGCTGCTTTTGTGCGATGCAGCAAACACAACTATGGATAACAGTAACGTGCAGCTGCTGCAGGCAGCCACGCTTGCCAAGCCGCTTACACCAACGGCACTTTTCGAGGCACTCAACAACCTGCTGCCGGCACCACCGGCAGAGGTTTCCCACCCTTTGGCATTGCCCGCAGCAGCACCCGCTCAACAGGTGGAAGGCAGCCGGAAAAAGATCCTGATTGCAGAAGACAATGCCACCAACCTGCTCTACACCCGCATCATGGTGGAGCGGGTATTTGCCAACAGCGAAATCATCGTTGCCCGCAACGGCGTAGAAGCTGTTGAAAAGTTCCGCCGCGATAAACCGCATTTTGTGCTGATGGATATACAGATGCCGGAAATGGACGGCGATATTGCGACCCGTGCCATCCGCGACCTGGAAGTGGAACAAGGACTGCTACCCACACCCATTGTGGCCCTTACCGCGCATGCTATTAAGGGTGTAAAGGAAAAATACCTTTCCGCAGGCTTCAACGATTACCTGTCGAAACCTGCCAGCAAAGAGGACATGGAAAGAATGCTGGAGCAGTATGCTTAGGAGCTGCAAGTTTTGAGCTTCAAGCCGCATGTGGTTATAGCCCTACGCCAGTGTAAGTACATAAAGAAGAAAGGGAACTGCAGGTATAGTTCCCTTTCTTCTTTATCATAAAAGCAAAGGAGGCAAGCATGATGATGGCAGTAGATCTTTTAAGTAGCCAGCGCTGTGAGGCAGTACGCCGAGGCCGTTCGGGATAACAAAACCCAAGAACAGGCGTATGTTGGCAGCTACTGCCATTTTCGAAGCACCTGCCTGTAGAGGAGATAACGTTCCGTGGCGGAGAACGGGATGACAGCACCCTTAGCCACTGTCATGCTGACGTCGCAGCATCTCCAGCTTTCTCCGGAGTACCCGTAAAAACAAGGGGATGCCGAAACAAGTTCGGCATGACAGACACTGCGGACCGGAGTTATACTGTACCTTTCCTA
>NZ_MTFE01000010.1:1312511-1409125 GCF_001953305.1 Cnuella takakiae | reverse complement strand
CGTCTTTCCCGTCTTTCCCGTCTTTCCCGTCTTTCCCGTCTTTCCCGTCTTTCCCGTCTTTACTGACTTTACTAGTCTTCATTATCCCGGTCTCTATCTCCATTGCGTTTGCCGAAGGCAAAGTTGGGATCGCCGAACTTGTAAGTAAACACCAGGCGGAAAGAGCGCACATTGCGGCGGCTCCAGGACTCCTGGTAAAAAGTTGCCGTTTGCAACTCCGAACCAAAACGCAGGTGGTTGAACAGATCCTGTACGCTGAAGGTGACGGTGGCTTTTTTGTTTTTCAGGAAATCTTTGCGCAGGGCAAGGTCCACGCTATAGTTGGGAATGCGCACACCCTGTGGCACCACCTCCCTTGACTCGTACTCGCCGATGGCTTGCACGCTGAAGTCGGTGAAGATGGAAGATTTGTTGGCGGGCTCTGCGCGGTAGTTGGCAATCAGTTTTGCTTCCCAGTTAAAGCCTTCGTTGTCGAGCACAAGTGCTCCTACCCTGCCCCGAACGGCACGGTACTGAAAGTTGACCGTGGGTGTAAGGTCGAAGCGGGTACCAAATTTCTGCTGGAGGGTAAACTCCGCTCCCAGCCGGTTGGTATGATCGGCATTGACAAAAGTGTTGAGGATGGCATTGCTGTCGATGGCGCTATTGTTCAACTGTGCAAACTGCACCTTGCTGAGCGTATCGCTGTAGCGGGTAATATCGCCCTGAGTGTTGCGCAGGTAAACCGATCCCAGGAAGTTGCCGCCTTTATAATCCGTGCTGTAGTTGAACTCCAGGCTATTGGTAAACTCGGGCCGCAGTTGCGGGTTGCCCTGGCTGATGTTGAGCGGGTCGTTGATGTCAACAAAAGGATTGAGGTTCCAGAAATCGGGACGGCGGATGCGGCGCGAGTAGTTGAGTTGCAACTGCTGCCCCTCGCCCACTTCCCTGGTGAGGTACAAGCTGGGAAACAGGCCGTCAAAAATATTGCGCAACTGCGTAGGCAGGGTATAGCCAAATTTACGGGCACTGTCTACCAGCTCGCCGTCAAACTGCGAGTGCTCGGCACGCAGGCCCGCCTGGTAGCCGATGCTGCCTATTTTGTTGGTATAGGTGATATAGGCCGCATTGATCAGTTCGCGATACTTGTAATTGTTGCTCAGGGGCAGCTTTATTTCCAACCCGTTATTCACCGAAAAGGAGTTGAAAATGCTTTGCTGGTTATTGATAAAACTGCGCACACCGGTTTCCAGTTTGCCGTTTTCGCCCTGCGTGGTTTCGTAGTCCACCTGAAAGGTCAGCTGGTCGTTGCTGTTGCTGCCGGTATTGTGCAGCCGGGCCGAGGCATTGGTGGGCGTGCCGTTGGGGTTGAAAAACAGGTTGTCGATAAAGGTATTATCGCCGCCATTGCCATAGTTGTAATTCACGTTAGCCGACAGTTCGCGGCCTGCCTGCGGGAACTTGTGTACGTAGTTGAGCTGGGTATTGTACCTGCGGAAATTGCTCCTGCTGGTCAGCAGGCGGTTGCCGGTGCGCTCCAGCAATTTTACTTCATCCAAGAACTCCTGGTCCTGGCGCTGGGTGTTGCTGAAATTGCCATTCACCGCACTTTGCGTCAGCGAAATGGTATTGCGGTTGTCGAGGAAAAAATCGGCGCCAACGCGGATATTGCCAAAGCGCCGCAACCGGTCATTTTGCGAATTTTGGTTGAAATAAGAAGTAACGAGCCCCTCATTCAGGTTTTGCCGGCGCGATTCGCCCCGGGCAATACCACCACCCTGGAACAGGGAGCCCACGGCAAAGAAGTTGAATTTGCCCTGGCGGATGTTCAGGTTGATACTGCCGGTGCGGATATCGGGTGCGCCGATACCTGCCGACAGGATGCCGTTCATGCCCACCCTTTTGTTTTTCTTTAAAATAATGTTGACGATACCGCCGCTGGTAGAAGCATCAAACTTGGCCGAAGGGTTGGTGATCAGCTCTACCCTTTCGATATTATCGGCCGGTATCTGGTCGAGGGTAAGGATGGTGGGCCGGCCATCTACAAATATCTGGGGCGCTGCATTGCGCATCGAAATATTGCCATCCACATCCACGGTAATGGAAGGGATATTCTTCATCAGGTCCACCGCGGTGCCGCCGGCTGCGGTAAGGCTGCGGTCGGCGCTGAACACCCTGCGGTCCACCCCCATCTGCAGGGCGGAGCGTTGTGCCGTTACCACTACCGATTGCAGGGTTTGCACGGAAGGGCTCAGCACCAGGTTGCCCAGGTCGGTAAGGGGCTGGCGGCCGGCCACTACCCACTGCTCGAAGGGTTCAAAATTTACCCCCGACATCAATACCTGGAAAGAATCGGCCTGGGGTAGGGTGGTGAAGTTGAAATCACCATTGGCCTTCGACACCTGTGTACCTACAGCCGTCAGTCGGCTGCTGCCGGTACTGTCTTTTATCTGGGCATACAACTGAACGGTTACGCCTTCCACACCCTTGCGGTTGCGGCTGTCTACCACCTTACCGATAATTCCGGTTCTTGTTTGTTGCGGCCTGCCGCCCTGCAACTCGGCAGGGGGTTCTATTTCTTCCTGGGCGAGGGCCGGTAAACAACACACCGTCATCACCATGCCTATCAAAAAACGATACATCATATCCTTCTGCTTAAGATTAAGGGTTGGGGCCGCCAAGTTACAGCAAGCTTCATGCAGCTAACACCTAACGGAGGATTTGGCATGTTAATAAAGGTTAGCAGAACACCAAAACAACCTTTACAGCTTAAACTTTTTTTACAGGCACAACATCCATTCCCAATATGTAACACCTTTACACCATGCAACAGGAACTGTACTTCGATATCAGCAAGGGAGAAAGCGGCGGCAGTTTGTACCGGCTACCCAACGGCTCCTTTTCGTGGCAGCACAGCACCCATGATGAAGACCGCGATGAAACGAGGGTATTCACCACGGCCTATGCTTCCTTTGCGGCCTTTTGGCAAATGCTGACCAAGGACCTGCACTGGTATTTTCAGCACCCGCTGTTTGTACACCCCGAAGTGCGGGCTTTTGTGGGCCGGCAACTGGAAAGCGCCGACTGGAGCGTACAGGGCGACTTCAAATGGCAGCAAAGCCACCACCGCCAGTGGACCAAGGTGCTGAGCGACCGGAGTGAGTATTACAAGGGAAAGTAAATAGTTATTGAAATGCGGGCGGCATGTTCACCAGTGGCAATGGAACCAGGCGCTTACCATGTATTGAGCTAAGTTAAGCAGGTTGCGGGTTTAAAGAGTGTTACACCTAACAGTTCTTAAAGGCCTTTTAGGTGTAACCTGAATCCGAAATCTGACATCCGAAATCCCATATCTCATCTTTCTTTCTTTTCTTCGCTGCCTATGGCTTATCTGGAAAAATTTCTCGTGGTAAAAACCTCTACCCTGCCCAATGCCGGCCAGGGCCTGTTTACCAAAACTTTTATTCCTGCCGGCACCCGCATCGTGGAGTACAAAGGCCGCATCACTACCTGGAAGGAAGTGGAAGACGATCACGATAATGCCTACCTCTTTACCGTTACCGAAGACCATGTAATAGATGCCCGCAAGGCGCTCAAAACCTTTGCCCGTTATGCCAACGATGCCCGCGGTTTTACCCGCATCAAGGGCATCACCAACAACTGTTATTATGTACAGGACGAGGAAAACCGCGTTTTTATTGAAGCCAAACGCGACATACCCGCAGGCGGCGAAATTTTCGTGGGTTATGGCAACGACTACTGGAAAGTGATGCGGGAAAACTTCCGCATTGAAAAGCAAAAAGAGAAAGACGCAAAAAAGGGAAATAAGCGTGCGGACAAGGAAAGCGTAAAAACGAAAACAAAGGGAAAGAAAGCAAGTACCAAAAAGAAAGGATAAAACAAAAGCCCGGCTCCAGGAGCCGGGCTTTTGTTTTGGCGCAAATGGGCTGCCTTGGCGTGTTCATTTGTTTTTACCACCGGGCAATTCCATCAACTCAATATTGCGGAAATCCACCGGCTGCCCTTCGCTTTGCAAACCGATATACCCTTCGCGCAGGGGTTTGCCATCGATCTTCAGGCGGGGGTCGAAACCATTGGCAACGCCGCCGCCAATATGGGGTTTGGAATAGCGCAACACAGTATCGCCATTGATGATGTGGGTAATCAGGGAGTCGCCCAGCACAATAACCTCGGCACGTACCCACTGGTCGCCTTCATAGGTTTTGGAGGTAGAGTTGAGGCAATGACCGGGGTATACCTTTCCTTCGTACATGATTTCGGTACCGGGCGAACACATATTGCCCGTTGGGCGCGGCTTGCCATCACCCAACCCGCCCAGGAACTGCATCTCCACCGAAATAGGCCAGTCCTGGTCGCGGAGCATGGTGCGTGGGTCCAGGGCATGGAGCATCACACCGCTGTTGCGGATGGTATAGGAAGGTGCACCCTTTTGCAGCTCGCCCACAAAACGGTATTCCATCTTCAGGTGGTAGTGCGAAAAAGGTTGTTTGAAATACAGGTGGCCAAACTGGTTGTTGAAGTCGTCGTACTGATCGTAGCGCACTTTGATGATGCCGTCTTCGGCACGGAAAGTATTGCCAAAATTGACGCCCACATCATGGTGGTTGATCTTCGCGATCCAGCCGTCCAGGTTTTTGCCATTGAACAGGCGTATCCAGCCTTTGTCGGAACCTTGAAAACCGCTGAGCAGGATGCTGCAACAAAGGAGGGCAGCCATCAAAACAGGTTTGGTAGGTGCAAGCTTCATGGGTTTAAGTTAAGGGAAGGCAGCCTTAACCGGGCAGGCAAGCCCATTTATTTTGCTGCAAAAAACATACAGCCCTGCTTGCAGGGCAAAATGGTCTTGCACGATGTTTGCCTTAACTCGCTAAACGAATATTGTGGAAAACAGTCTTGCATACCGCGGCGGCCGCCCCGCCTATAACTATACCAGCACCAAGCACCCGGGTTTGGGTAAGGTGCGGCGCCTTGCCAAGCTCATGGATGCCCAGTTCAGCATCCCGGGTACCCAGTTCCGTTTTGGGCTGGATGGCATCCTGGGTTTGATTCCGGGTGTGGGCGACCTGGGCACTTTTGCCGTATCGGGTTATATGCTGATGATCATGGCACAGAATGGCGCCAGTGGTTTTGTGCTGGCCCGCATGACCCTGAATATCCTGCTGGATACCCTTATCGGGTCCATACCGCTTATCGGCGACCTGTTCGACTTTGCTTTCAAAGCCAATACCCGCAACCTCCGGTTGATGGAGGAACACTATGCCGAAGGCCGGCACCGCGGAGGCGCCTGGAAAGTAATCCTGCCGGTATTAATTGTTCTGGCCCTTGTCATTGGCCTGCTGATATATGGCGTTTACCGCCTGCTGGCAGCCATTTTTTAAAGAATAGCACTTTATAAAAGAATAGCCCATACCATCCGGTATGGGCTATTCTTTTATGCGGCAATCACTGCTGATTACTTCAGTGCAATTTTGCGGATGCGGTTATTGTCCTGGTCTACGATGTAGAGCACTTTACCACTGGCATCCAGGGCAATACCCCTGGGGGCATTGAAACGGGCCGTGGTGGTAGCTCCTTCGGCATAACCGGCCGTACCGTCACCGGCAAGGGTGGTCACCACACCGGTGGTGGAAACGCGGCGGATGCGGTTGTTTTCAGTATCGGCAATATAGAGGGTTCCGTCAGCAGCGGCAACAATACCCTTGGGTTCGTTGAACTTAGCTGTAGCACCGGCACCATCGGAAAAACCGGCACCACTGCCACCGGCAATGGTGGTAACCACGCCTGCAGGCGTGATCTTGCGGATGCCATTGTTGTCAGAATCTACAACGTAAATATTACCCTGACCATCTACAGTAAGGTCGCGGGGATTGGTAAAGCGGGCTGCAGTACCGGTACCATCGGCATAACCGGCAGTTTTAGCCCCTGCAAAAGTGCTCACCACACCTGCGGGGGTGATCTTGCGGATACAGTTATTGGTCATATCGGCCACATACACATTGCCCTGTGCATCAACAGCTACACCCCGGGGATTATTGAAGCGGGCAGCAGTACCGGTACCATCAGCATATCCCTGGGTGGCTGCACCGGCAAAAGTTGATACGGTACCATCGGGGGCAATTTTGCGCACCGCGTTGTTATTGATGTCGGCTACATACACATTACCCTGTCCATCTACTGCTACATCGCTGGGTTCGTTGAACTTAGCTGCGGCGCCCTTTCCATCGATGAAGCCCTTGGTGCTTCCGGCAAGGTTGGTTACCTGGCCATCGACAGACACTTTACGGATGCGCTCGTTGCCCCAGTCGGCAACAAACATGTTACCGGCGGCATCCAGCACAATGCCTTTGGGCTGACTGAACTGGGCTGTAGCCAATGGACCATCTGCGGAACCGGCAGTACCGGAACCGGCTACTGGTTCTGTTTTTTCACCTGTTGGAGTGGGCGTGGGGGTAGGATTGGGTTCGGGATCATCGCCAGAAGTACCTTTCTGACATGCGGTTAATACCAGGGCACCGGCCAGGCCGATAGTCCAAATACGCCTTGTTGAGAATCTGATGTAAGTGTTATTCATGATTAAGAGATGAAAATTCCTTGGTTTGCAGCCTGCATCAATGGAGCAGGCTACGGGTGTTTTCTTTAGCAGGATGTATGGATGCCGGTTTCGCTCGGCAGTATTTTTCAGGCGTAGGATAATGGGCCGTAAACTTAGGGCATATGTGCCAAATCTGGTAAAAATGTATAGAGACAACAGGTATCATCCGGGCTCTAAACAAAGATTCGCAAACACGGACCAGACAATTTTGTATTGGTTTAATCTGGCTGTACAAAAAAACATGCGTTTGCCGTTGCTACCTTCTGACAGTCGTTTGCCACATATACATACAAGCGGTAGGGCCCCGGCTTTGTTGGAACCTGCAAGTCAAACAACTGCTCACCACTGCTTTGGTTACTGGTTGCAACTATCGGGCTAGACTCATGCATAATAGCAAAACTATCGGAGCGGATTAGTTCCTGCTTTTGATCTTTATAGCTCGAAAGCAGGTACTCGCCCCTTTCCTCGTGCAACTCCCAGCGCACCCGGAGCGTACCCGATGGCCTGCCCACCCAGGCCAGGCCTACCCTCGCCGTTGCCCCCGGCAGGAGGTAAACGTTTTCCTCGTCTTTTTTACCGTCCAGGTTTAAATAGGCAATGCTGGGTGCGGCACATTCAGAACCGGCTCCCAGCCAGGCCTTACGGCAAACATCCACCAGTTCGGTTGCTGCCGGCTCCCGGCCGGGTGCAAACAAACTAAATGCCGTAGGGGTGTATTCATTTTTGATACCCCATAAAAAAACATACCCACCCAGGCATTTTTTGTTGCGGGTAGCCTGTGCCAGGCTTTGAAATTGCGATTGCAGGTAGCGGGCTTTTTCAAAACTGGTGGGCTCCAGCCGGCTCAGCCAGTCGGTTTCCTTCCACGACCAGTAACCCCGCGATCCAAACTCCGCAAAAAAGAATGGCTTGTCCCAGCCTGCAGATTCCAGCTTTTTTATAAAGCCCGCAACGGCAGAAAAAGAGTTGAAACAGATCAGGTCTATGTTAGGGCAAAAAATGCCGGTCAGCTTCAGCAGTTTTGGAAAAAAACCGGCGTGTACCAATACAGCAGGGTGGTCCTGGTCGAGCTGATGCACCAAAACCGCTATTTCGTCGACAGCCTTCAGCACCTTACGCAAAAGAAAAAAATTGCTGTACTCCGGTTCCACAAAAATGGTGGGTTCGTTTCCAACCACCCACATCAGCAAGGCCGGATGATGCCGGTAACGCAATATGGTATTCCTTACCAGCGCACGCTGTGCCTGAACCGCGGCATCGTTGCCATAATCTATTCCATTACCCTGCTGTTTGATGGGCAGGGCAAGAATAACCGACAGGCCGTAGTGTGCTGCAGCATCGAGCCAGGCCTGTGCGTTCTGCACATCGTACACCCGCACGGAGTTGCCCCCGTTTTCCTTTACCCTGCGCAGCATGCTGGTATCCGTTACGGCAGCGCCCTTGATATCATAAGGATTGCCATTGCGGATAATGCGGTATCCTTCCTGCTCTTTCTGTATGTGCACCCTGGCGGCCGATGTGTCGCGGTGAGGTGTGGCAGCAAAAGGATTCCACACCAGGCTGATCCCCAAAACAGCCAACACCAGGGCTAGTCCTAATAATAAAAATTTCATGACCTTATTTTAAAGACCCGAGTTCAAAACACCCTGATACAAATTGATGGGGAAGCTGGCAGACACTTCCTTCCCATCCTTTGTTTCGGCAACCACGTACAGCCGGAACCGGGCTCCTGCCGCCGGCAGGAAAACCCATACCCTGTCGGGCCTGTCCGAAGGGTATATTTTACCCGCTTCTTCCAGGTAATCATCGCGCAGCAATTTCCAGGAATACCTGCCCAGGCTACTGTCTTTATGTACAACTGTAAACTGGTAGGCCCCGCCTGGCTTTACCTGAAAGGTTGGCCCCGCAATGAATAAATGCGGCAACTGGGGTTTGGCTGTACCGGCCCATACATGCTGTAAGGCGCTGTATACCAGCTTTTTCTTTCCATCGCTGCTGGTAATACCAAACCAGGTGGCACTACCTTCATAACGGTCCTGCCAGCAGTAGGCAACGCCTCCAAGGTTGCACCCTGCATGGTCCTGCACATCCTTTTGCCACTCTTCCATATACAGTTCGGCCTTACGCTTATCACTGTCTTCAATGGGGTTGAAGTAGCGGTCGTACCGGGTATAACGAGGGCTCCAATATCCAGCAGGGCCAAACTCCGTAACCACATAGGGCTTATGGGGATAGAATTGGTGTACCAACCCGTGCAGCCTGCCAATCTGCTCCGTATAATAGGAGTTGATGCCCATCGCATCCAGCGATGGCGTGTAGCGGTTGAAATTGTACAGCTCACCGGGCAGTTGATCGGTGTGTTCCAGCGAAGAAATTACAGGCCGTACCGGATCAATGGCATGTATGGCCCTGGTCAGTTCTTCAATCATTTCCATATAACCCCTGCGCACCTGGGTGAGGTAAGGCTGGGCGTAGAAATCCTTGAGGATACCGCTGGTTTCGTTGCCGATGTTCCATGCAATGATGGTGGAGTCATCTTTCAGATGCCTAACCGCTGTGGTTACCTCCCGCAGGTATTTTGCCACCTGAGCCCTGTCCTTGTGGTAATCGTTTTTCGGATCAAACCAAAACCCATACATCACCTTCAGTTGCTGCTCACGGGCCACAGCCAGAATGTTGCGGTCGTACAGGGATGGTGCATATCGCCGGATGGTATTGGCGCCCATGGCTTTTATGGCCTTGAAATCGGCTTCAAGCTTTTTACGGTTCAGGGGTGCATAACCGTCGCGCCAGCTGTGCTCGAGGTTGTAGGCCACTCCTTTTATGTAAAATGGCTTACCTCCTACCATTAGCTGAAAACCCTTCGCAGTTTTATGTAGCCTGGTGGTGGAAACAGGAGCATTGGCAGCAGTTGGCATTCCTTCAGGCATGGCCAGCCGGGGCAAATGCCCCAATGCGGCTTTGAAACCGGAAGCCTGCTGGCCGGAGTTTTTTATTTGGATGGCGGATTCCCTGGCCTGCATTGCATCACTGCCCAGAACCAACCCACGAATTTCCCGGTACTGGTTTTTGATGGTGCCGGCCGCATCGTCCATCCACTCTGCTCCCATTGCATCGTCCTGCACCGGCACATTCATCAGCATCACAGGCCTGCGGTACAGGTGGAGCTTTTTGTGAAAAGCGGCATAGGTTTTTGTCAGGGGTGCCCTTTCTCCCCGCAGATTGATCCCTACCCAGTCTACGAAATCGGCGCCGGGATACATGATGGTGGCGTTATTGGGATGCCAGAGCGTCCATATCCAGCTTACATTATTGGCGCCTTCGGCATTGAACAGATCTTTTACCCGGCGCATGGCTGCCAGGTACTGTTTCAAGGGATTTTGCCTGCTCAGGGTCCAGGGCACAGCAGGGTTATCACTTTCGGGGGCAAAATTCAGGAACACAGGATAATGCAGCTCCCTGATTTCTTTTGCATAGCTGCGGATAAAACCATCATACCGCCCACGGGCTATGGCTGTAAAAATGCCCTCTGCAGGATGTGCCGTTACGGCAAAATGCACCGGCAGCCAGGTTACCAGCGGGATGGCGCCCTTGCGGGCAATATCATTTACCGCCGTTATGAATGATTGGGGCGTTTGCTTCTGGTCCCAGCTCCAAGGCAGGGCAAGAACATTGGTTTGTGGAAGGCTACCCGCCTGCTTGCTCCCCAGCCCGGCTGCCTGGTACTGATCGGCAGGGTTGAAAGGCAAGCCCAGGTAAAAGCCACCCGTTGCTTTGAAATCGGGGTTGATTTGCTTTTCGGCCCTGTTGGCTGCCTGCCAACCCAGCAACAGGAATACGGCTATGGAAACAAAGGCCATTTGTGGTGCCCGGCGGCTCAAAAGGCCAAACAGGGAAGCCGCAAAACCTTGCCAGCTCTTACCGGCCTTTTGAACAGTGGCAGCCCACCACCTGCGGGTGTACAGGCCTGCAGCCAGCGCCATACGCCAACCGTCGAGCCCGGCCAGCACAACATAAAACAGGAGCACCATGTTCAGGGCTGCATAGCCCGCCATCACCAGGTTGTATGGATTGGAATCGTAGTGCAAACAAAAAGCAATGATGATCCCGCTAGCCAGCACAACCAGGAGGTTGGGCAGACCTACTTTAAAATGGTTGCTGTATTCATCGTCCTTTGGCGTCGGAATATAAGGCACTTTGATACCAAGCAGGGTATAGATAAAGCCTACCAGGTGCACCCACCAGGTACCAAAAAGCAATACCCCACCGGTAAGGTGAAGGCCCCGTTCCGCTGGCTCCATCAACCAGTTTTGCGCATACTGCCGGGTGAGCAGTACCAGCACAAAAAACGGGAGCAGGAACAGGTAAGCCCTGGAAAACTCGAGCAGCAGGGGCGACTCGCCGGTGAGCAAGGCCGCAAGTGGAATAATGATATCAATCAGTGCGATTATGCCTGCGGCAAAATGCAGGGGAATAAGGCTGTAATGCAATTTCTGTCGCCATGTAAGGCCGCCAAAAATTTTGGGCAGGACCCAAAACAATAAATCAAAAGTACCCCGCGACCATTTCAGCTGTTGCTTGTAGTAAGCACTGATATTGGAAGGTACCAAACCGCGGGTGAGGATCTTGGGCACATATACCGACTTCCAGCCCTTTGCGTGTAGCCGCATAGCCGTGTGCATGTCCTCGGAAAGGCCTGGTGCATGCCCGCCGATAGAATCGAGGGCCGCACGCCTGAAAACACAGTTGGCGCCAATAGCCTGGGCTGTGCCATAGCTGCCCATACCCATCATCAGGGGACCGTAGAAGGTATAGGTTTGCTCGGCGGCACCACGTGCCACGGGGCTTTCACCTGCATTTTTATACCCCTGTACCGATTGTACAAAGCCAATCTGGAAATCTTCGAAATAAGGCAGGGTCTCGTCCAGCAGCTGGGGAACCGGCCGGTGATCAGGGTCCAAAATAACACAGATATCACCGGTAGCACTACGCAGCGCATTGTTGATATTACCCGCTTTGGCATCCACTTTAATCTCCCTGGTCATGTGCCGCACGCCCAAAGAATCGCACAAAGCTTTTAGTTGCGGATCGTTGCCTTCGTCGCAGAGGTAGGTAGTGTGGGGGTAGCGCACGGCCACCATGGCCTTCAAAGTATCTTCAATCAACTGAAATGGCTCGCCAGGCATGGCCGTGGTAAACATATCCACTGTCCATTGCCGGCGCAAAGGCGGAGGTGGAGCAGGATGGCGAAGGTTCCAATAGTGATACCATTCAAAAAGTACCTTCAGAATTTTATACCCAATAGATATAAGTAGCAAAAAGTATAAAGGTGTAAATCCAGCATAACGCCGGTCGAACAGCCAGTAGCAGAGCAGCAACAGTGCGGCCATACCTGCCAATACCAGGCTCCGGAGCAGGAGCCGCTGGCGGTAGCCCACAGGGGCTGCACCCAGGATCTGCTTGTCCGCCGCTTTTGCCTTTGGCTCCAGTGCCAAAGGGCTTGCCGTAGCCAACTGTGAATTGGCTATGCCGGATTTTGTGGATGGGACCTGGGTTTGTTTTTTCATTAAGGTTAAGAAGGGCTTACCGATAAAAAATTAGGTTTGGTTTCCTCATTGAAGCTTCAAAAAGCACAGCCAGCAGGACAAGGGTGCATGTCAGCTGAGCAGAGCGGTTTAAAGCATTCTTCGCAGGTTGGCAGGTACGGTCATCGGGGTGGATATAGGAAAGCCCAAAAGGGAGGAAAACCCGCATCAGGTGAAGCGGTGTAGTAAAAATTCAATGGTTAATGTAACCATTAGCTGATCAATATGCAAGTCTTTTACCATCCAAATACCGACTTGCAGCCCACAAACAAACAGAAAAAACCCTTATCGGCAAGCAATTAAAACCACTTAACAATAAGCGTTTTGACCCCCAAAAGAATACACCTGATCATTTTTTAATAATTATTAAAATAAATATGCTTTATGGTTGTAAAGCGTATAACTGCCCTACCTGGCTGTTGATTCAAATAGTCGGGATAGGGCCCAAAAAAAAGCAGGGCCCTAAAAAATTAGTACCCTGCCTATTTATTTGAATATTGATCAGATCATTTGCCTACTTCGATCAGCAAGGCTCCCTGCTCCTTCATCCGGCCAATTGGGTTAGTAAAAGCACTACAACCATTAGCACGCAGCAAAGCCTGCACCGCCGCTACTGCGTCCGGAGCCACAGCCACCAGCAGGCCGCCATTGGTTTGCGGGTCGTTGAGGATATTCACCAGGTGAGGATCGGTCAGGTTTTCTGCAATACCCACTTTCGGCTGCACATTGGCCCAGTTGCGGGCAGTGGCGCCCGGAACTACTTTCTGGTCCAGGTATTGCGCCAGGCCATCCAGCTGCTGCACCTGGCTGTAGTGCAATTGTGCACTGAGGCCACTCCCACCGGCCATTTCCGAAAGGTGACCCAGCAGGCCAAAACCTGTTACATCGGTCATGGCGTGTACCCCTTCTAATGCGCCCAGTTGTTCGCCAATGTTGTTGAGGCGTGCCAACTGGTTTACCAGCTGCTCAAAATGCGCATCGCTGATCAGCCCGCGCTTTTGCGCCGTGGCCAGTACACCTGCACCCAGCTTTTTGGTAAGGAAAAGGTAATCCCCTGCCTGTGCGGTATTGTTTTGTTTCAGATTTTTGATATCCACGATACCGGTGACCGCCAGCCCGAAGATGGGCTCAGGCGCATCGATGCTGTGGCCACCGGCCAGCGGGATACCGGCCTCCTGGCAAATAGCCCTGCTTCCTTCAATCACCTGTTTGGCAACCGATGGAGGAATGGTATTAACCGGCCAGCCCAGCACCGCAATGGCCATAATGGGGCGGCCGCCCATGGCATATACATCGCTGATGGCGTTTGCAGAGGCAATACGGCCAAAGTCGAAAGCATCGTTTACAATGGGCATAAAAAAGTCGGTGGTGCTGATCACCGCCGTGCCATTGCCCAGGTCGTATACGGCTGCATCGTCCTTGCTGTGGTTGCCCACCAGCAGGTTCTTATTATCGGGAAAAGCAAACTGCGACTGGAGAATTTCTTCCAGCACGCCGGGGGCTATTTTGCAACCACAACCGCCGCCGTGCGAATACTGGGTAAGATTATATTGTTCGGGCATGTTCCTGTTTTGTTTGTTGGGAAAGAATCTGCAGGGCATTGGACCGGGCATCTACCTGCTCGCAGCAAATGGGAATGACCTGGCTGGCCATATCCGCCTTTAGCTCCAAAGATTTTCGGTAAAACTTATCGTAGTAACGCAGTAATATGGCGAAGCCTGCGGCAATATTGCCTTCAATGATGTGGTTGATGGCGTTCTTGGTTTCCAGTCCGCCCAACCTCTTCTGGATGCGCAGGATGGCGTTTACCAGCTTTTCGCGGTCGGCCTTGCCGTACCCGCGTTCCAGGTGGCGCACCCGCTCTTCAAACGGGATTTCCAGGAAGTATACCGGCCGGCCTAGCATAAACTGGTAAAGCGGCGTTGGAATATTGACGGATCCAATGCGCTGGCTTTCATCCTCCACCCAAATGCCTTTATTGCTGGCTGTTGCCTTTGTTTCGGCTTGCCAAAGGGCTAAGCCCAGCATATTTTCAAACATTTCCTGGCTGGGCTGGTTGGTCATGCCGATGTTGCCAAAAGCAGAGCCCTTGTGTGATGCCAGTGCCTCGAGGTCCACAACGGCTTCACCCTTGCGCCGGAGTTCGGCAAGCACCTCGGTTTTGCCGCTTCCCGTATAACCGCCTACCAGTTGAAGTGGATATTCGCGGCTCATCTGGCGGATGCTCCAGGTGCGGAAAGCCTTATAACCGCCTATAAGGGTGTACACTTCAAAACCATAGAGGTCGAGCAGCCAGGCCACGCCTCCACTGCGCATGCCGCCCCGCCAGCAGTATACCATTACAGCTTTACGCTGTCGGCCCTCGAGTTGGCGCTCTACGGCTTCCACCATGCTCACCATACGGGGACCGAAATATTGCAGGCCAATTTTAATGGCTTTTTGCTGGCTCTCCTGCTTGTAAGCCGTGCCGATGACGCTGCGTTCCTCGTTGTTGAATAAGGGCAGGGAATGCGCTCCCGGGAAATGGGCATGTGCAAATTCACCTTCCGACCGTACATCAAATACGGGCAGTTCAGCGGAGAGTTCCAGGAAGCGGGAAACATCAATACGGGTTGCAGGCATGGTGCACGAATTTAATACTTGGGGGCCACCTGAAAACCCTGGGTTGCGGGCGAAGACTTCTAATTTATGATTTTGGAGTATTTAAAAAGGTAGGCTTTCCTGCTTCGGAAGCTGTCGGCAATTTGAGATCATAAATCCAAAATAAAAAAGGAACCCGAGCAGGGTTCCTTTTTCTATGATGAGGCAGGATGAACGATTAGGCGGTAACAGCCACATCAGCCGTCTTAACGGTCTTGATGATGCGGGCGGCCACTTTGTACGGATCAGCGGCGCTGTTGGGGCGACGGTCTTCCAGCCAGCCTTTCCAGCCACGCTCAACGGTAGCAATGGGAATGCGGATAGAAGCACCACGGTCGGAAACACCATACTTGAACTCGTGGATGGCAGCAGTTTCGTGCTTGCCGGTGAGGCGCAGGTGGTTGTCGGGACCGTATACGTCAATGTGTTCTTTGATGTAAGGACGGAACGACTCACAGATCTGCTCGTACACTTCGCGGCTGCCGCAGGTGCGCAGGGTGCTGTTGGAGAAGTTGGCGTGCATACCGCTACCATTCCAGTCGAGCTTGCCCAGGGGTTTGCAATGCCAGTTGATGGTAACACCATATTTCTCACCGATGCGCTCCAGGATGTAGCGGGCAATCCAGATCTGGTCGCCGGCTTCTTTGGCACCTTTAGAGAAAATCTGGAACTCCCACTGACCGGCAGCTACTTCGGCGTTGATGCCTTCTACGTTCAGGCCGGCTTCCAGGCAGGCGTCGAGGTGCTCCTCTACGATATCGCGGCCATAAGCGTTGGCAGCGCCTACCGAGCAGTAGTAAGGACCTTGGGGACGGGGGTAACCGCCTTCGGGGAAGCCCAGGGGCTTATCCGTGGCAGGGTTCCACAGGAAGTACTCCTGCTCGAAACCAAACCAGAAATCATTGTCGTCGTCTTCAATCAGCGCACGGCCGTTCGACTCGTGGGGAGTACCATCGGGGTTCAAAACCTCGCACATTACCAGGTAAGCATTCTTACGCTGGGGATCTTTTACGATGTAAACAGGCTTCAGCAGGCAGTCGGAAGAACCACCTTCAGCTTGTTCGGTTGAAGAACCATCGAAGCTCCACATGGAGCAATCTTCCAGTTTACCGGAAAAATCACGTTCGATTTTTGTTTTGCTACGCAGGCTTTGAATAGGCTTATAACCGTCAAGCCAGATGTACTCCAATTTTGCTACAGACATTGTGCGGCTGTTTTTATAAACGAAATGAATTTGTCAGGAAAATCATCGCAGGAAGTCAAACCAGATATTTTTACTATTTAACTTGCTCCACCTGAATATTTCAAAAGATATTGCCCATTTTTCACCAAAACCGGCTAATAAACAAGCAATATCTTGTTTGAAACTTGCGATTTCTGCATCGAAATTAAACAAACAACAATAATGATGTAAAATATTTTATTCAGTAATGTGAATAATGGTTTGTTGCAATTTCTCTATTCCAATCAGTTTCAACCTGTTTTTCTTTAAAAAACCGCCACAAAGTGTCGAATAATATTTTTAAACCATGTAATAGGAAAAAGCTTGCCGCACTATATAAGTGGCCAACAGTAGCATGCTTACCGCAAGAATTTAGATTTTGAAGAAAATGCCTTTACGGTACAGGAAGTACAGCATGCCCGTTTCCAGTGCAAATATCACCAGGGAGCCAATAATCAAGGAAGGCACTCCGGGGAAATGCACAAAGCCCAGCAAACCATTGGTTATCGCCAGCACATAATCGTTGAACCAGCGGGCGGCCACAATTTCGAAGAAGAGGTAAATGAAAATGGCGTTCATGCCAAAAAGGGAAAAGAAGAACAAACCCTTGCGGTGATCTTTTACATCAATCCACCAGTAAGCCAGCGCGAGTAAAAGGAGACACCAGCCACCGGAAACCAGCACAAAGGAGCTGGTAGCAATGCGTTTGATGATGGGTGTGATGCCTGCAAGATCGAGCCCATAACCCAGGAGCAACAAAGCCCCACCCGCTAACAAGAGGTTCCTGATTTTGGTACTTCCAGGTTTTGCACCCAGCAACAACTGCCCTGCCAGCACGCCCCAAATGGTGTGGGCACTGGTGCTGATGCAGTTAATGGCCACCCACCCTCCATCGTTGATCTTGCGCATAAGCACCCAATCCATATAGTTGCCAAAGTTGTGCTGGTCGGTAAAAGGCTGGTCGAAGCCGGGAATATGGGTGTACCGGTACAAGAGTTCGGGAAGCAACAGGCAAAACAGGCTGCCGGCAACCTGCACCGGTGCCGGAAAGCGCAACAGCAGAAAGGCTACCAGGGTTGTAAACGACAACTGCGTGAGCACATCCCACAGTTCGAATGAAAGCCCGCCGGGCCGCACGGCATAGTCGAGTACCCCCCAGAAAAACAGCCAGCCGCAACGCTTCAGTACTTTTTGAAAAGCCGAAATCCAGGCATGATCGCGCAGGTAGCGGTGCATGGAAAATGCCAGGGCAGCACCCGCCACAAACATGAATACCGGCTGTACTAAGTCCCAAAGGCGGAGGCCATGCCAGGGATGGTGAAAAAACTGGCGCAGCAAGCCTTCAGCTGCTGTACCAGCCAGCGCAGGCTCCAGGTGCTCGTACAGCCGGGTACTTTCCAGGGTCAGCAATACCATGGTAAGCCCCCGCACAAAGTCGAGCGACTGCAGGCGGGTGGCAATACGGGGCTCAGGAATGGGAGTGGCAACCTGCATGGGGATGGAGGATGGGGGATGGTTGGTGGTCCATGGACGATAGACGATAGACGATGGGAAGCAGACGACGGACGATAAAGACGACGGACCACGAGGACGACCGACAACAAGGACGACGGACGACGAAGAAGGTCGACGATGGACAATAGTTGGCTTACCCAATTTCAGGTGTGCTGCATTCAATGTCGTCCATAGTCCGTCGTCCATAGTCCGTAGTCCGCCGTCTGTCGTCCGTGGTCTGTCGTCCATCCTACGGCAGCGGCCTGATCTGCACTTCCTTAAAATACACCTTGCTGTTGGGGTCATGCCCCTGCAGGGCAATGGTACCGCTGGAGAGGTGCTTGAGGGCACGGCCCTGTTCTTTTTCTACGCCTGCGGGCTCGGTGTAATCCACCACGGTGCGGTCGTTGATCTTGATGGTGATGCGGTTGCCTTCCACGCGGATGTATTCGGTGTACCACTCGTTGTCTTTTACATACACTTCTTTTACATCATCCACTGCATAGAGGCTGCCGGTGCGGCGCCAGTCGCTTTGCGAATTGTTTACCTGCACTTCATAACCTTTCTCGGGCCAGCCGGTTTCCTGGTAGCCGGTATGAATAAAGATGCCGGAGTTGGAGCCGGGTGTGGTCATCACCCTGGTACGGAACTCGAAGTTTTTGAAATTGGCCTGCTGCACCGCGCCATCATAAAACAGGTGGGCACGGGGGCCATGCACCACGATGGCGCCATCTTCCACGCGGAAGGTGGATGGGTTTTCGCTGGCACGCCAGCCGTTGAGGGTTTTGCCGTCAAACAAATTGATCCATCCTTTGGAGGTACGCGAAGGAGAACAGGCAAGGAACAGGGCAGCCATCAGCAGGCAAACAATTGGTTTCATCATGGTGATTTGTGTAGGCGCTGAATGTAAGCAGGAAAATTGAAAAAGAACGGCGCAAATGCTTGCGCAAAAAACTATGGGCCATTGCGCTGCAATCCCTATTTTAAAGCAACCTAAAGCCTTGCCATGCAACAACCGCTACACCGGCGCAGCTTCCTGAAACAAGGGGCTGCTACTACACTGGGTTACACCCTGCTGCCCTCCTTTATGCGCATGCCCGCTCCTTCCGACCGCCTGCAGATGGCCATCGTTGGCCTGGGTGGTATGGGCACGGCCCACCTCAAGTGGTTTGCCGCCCTGCCCGACGTGGAAGTGGTGGCGCTTTGCGATGTGGACAGCGAACGGGTAGACAAGGCACTGGCCACTTTGCGCGAACTGAACCCAGGTACCAGGGCCCAAGGCTATGGCGATTTCCGCCGCATATTGGACCGGAAGGATATCGGCGCACTGTCCTGCGCCACCCCCGACCACTGGCATGCGCAAATTGCTACGCTGGCCTTTGATGCCGGCAAGGATGTATACGGCGAAAAGCCCCTCTCCTACGACGTGGCAGAAGGCCGGCGGATGTTGCAGGTAATGAAAAAACAGGCCCGCATTTTCCAGATGGGTACCCAAATACATGCCACCGACAATTACCACCGCGTGGTGGAGTTGATCCGGTCTGGCGCCATCGGAAAGGTGCATACGGTAAGGCTCTGGAAAACCGGCGCCCCGCCCGACCTGGGCGCAGCCAAAGTGATGGCGCCACCGCCCAACCTGAACTGGGACATGTGGCTGGGACCGGCACCCTATACCGAGTACATGCCGCAACGCTGTCATTTTACCTACCGCTATTTTCTCGATTATTCGGGTGGTGTGTTTGCCGACTTCTGGTGCCATATTGCTGATGTGGCTTTCTGGGCACTGAACCCGCAAGGATTGAAAAGCATCCATGCCCGTGGGGAAAAAGCACCGGGCATTGGCGATACGCCGCAATGGCTTGATGTGGATTACCAATTTGACAACCTCAAAGTTTTCTGGACGCACAATCCACCTGATGTGCCTGGTGCAGCTGATAAAAACATCGGTGCCTATTTTGAAGGTGATAAAGGCACCTTGCTTTGCGACTACAACACCAGGCTGATCACCATCAACGGTGAAACGATGCAGGACATTCCATCTGTTGCCAGCAGCATACCGCGTTCACCCGGCCACCAGCAAAATTTTGTAGATGCAGTGAAGAACCGCACCCAGCCGGAGTCGAACCTGGAGTATGCCCGCAGGCTAACGATGCCCATGCACCTGGGACTGATCTCCTGGCGGCTTGGCCGCAAGCTGGAGTGGAACGATAAGCGGGAAAAATTTGTGGGCGATAAAGAAGCAGATGCCCTGTTGCATCGCGAGTACCGCAAAGAATGGAAGTTGATATAAGTCGCCCGGTTGCAGCTACTGCACCAACAAACACAGCGCAAACCTGCATAGCGCACCAGGCAGATTGATAAGCAGCAAACAAAGCAATAGTATGTACAACAGCCCTGCACCATGCAGGGCTGTTGTGTTATCGAAACAGGGATTTTGTTCATTGCATGACCTTGTTGATTTTAAACAGACCCAGTACATTCAATAGCCATTAGCTATAACTCCAAAGAACCGGCACTGAAAGCCCGATACGATTGCAACACCATCACTCCACCTGAGCGGCAATTACCTTTTTTCATTGATGCTTATGCAACAGCCACATCAGTTGTACCACCCTGATCATGATTGCACCTAAAACGAAACACCATGTATAAAACAGTACTCTTTTTGTTTGCCATCCTGGTTCAACTGCATGCCACATCCCAGCCCATTCAGCCCAACACATCATTTGGCACCAATGGCTTTGTTTACAGTGCTACCCATCCCCGTTTTAATACCATTGCCGTGGACAAGGATGGCAACATCATTACGGGGCATTATACCGAAGAGGGTATTGTTATCAGCCGGTACCTTACCGATGGCAAACCCGACCAGTCTTTCGGCTCTTCAGGCAGCCAACTGATACCCGGTGCCACCAGTACGATATTGAGCAGGGAAGACCTGGTGCTGTATTTACTGGAAGATGGAAAGATCTTAGTTGCGGGCCTGCAGTCAGGAGAAAGTACGGATGCTTTGATATTGATGCGCCTGCAAGCAAATGGCGCGTTGGATGCAAGTTTTGGCAACGGAGGCACAGGCAAATATGTACATCCCAAATACCTCTTCAATCCGCAATCCATTGTAATAGAGCAAAGCGGGAAAATTATTGTGGGCGGATATACCACCAACATAAATGATGAAATCGGCAGGCTTTCGCTTATCCGGTTTAATGCTAATGGCACCCTGGATCTTTCGTTTGGTGAAAAAGGCGAAGCCTACGTTCAGGGCGCAACGAATGATAACCGGTGTTACCAGGTGGTCCTTCAACCGGATGGAAAAATCCTGATGGTAGGGGAAGCCATTAGTTTCAGGGACTGGCCCGGTATCAGGAGAATATTGCATTTAGTGCGGTACGACCCTGCGGGTAAAATGGATTCCAGTTTCAGTGATGATGGTATTGCTACTTTAGAGGCCATGCCTGAAACCGCAGGGTATGCGCTGCAGTTGCAGGCCGATGGCAAAATTGTAGTTGCCGGAACAGCAGGCGGAGGCGCTATCGATGAACCCAGGTTGGATCCCGCCTTTCTTTTAGCCCGTTTTCTACCGGATGGAAAGCTGGATAACAGTTTTGGCAACAAAGGCTTTACGATTACCCGCTTTGATAATAACTGGGCACTGGTTAGCAATGTATTTCAAACGAAGGACAGGTTTATCATCACAGGCAAAATTGGCAATTTCCAAACACAAGGACCAAGTATGGCACTGGCAGCCTACACGCTCAATGGGTTACCGGATGCTGGTTTTGGCCCTGAAGGAAAAGCTTTTATTCCCTTCAGCCACCCGGGATTTGTAGCGGATGCTACGTTGTTCCAAAACAATTTGTATGTAACAGGATCACTTCAAAAACCACCTGGCCTCACTGCATTCATTGCTGCTTTCAAACTCGATGCAGCGCCAACCGTAGGCTCCTTTACCCTGGTAGATGCAACAAGCGATATGCCTATAAAAACCATTACCAATGGCATGACCATCAACCTGGCAGATTATAAAGGCAGGGCCATCA
This sequence comes from Cnuella takakiae, assembly GCF_001953305.1. Lineage (GTDB taxonomy): Bacteria > Bacteroidota > Bacteroidia > Chitinophagales > Chitinophagaceae > Flavisolibacter > Flavisolibacter takakiae. Next base: position 1,387,552 of record NZ_MTFE01000010.1, on the reverse strand, counting down.
ATATCCGGGCAAATACCACGCCTGCTAAAGTAGGCAGCGTGATGATGAAACTAACCGGCAAGCAGGTACATACCCAAATAGAGCAACTAACTCCTTATGCACTTTTTGGCGGCGATGGCAACAACTACAATCCCTGGCAACCAGCAGTGGGCAGTTATAGTTTAAGTGCTACGCCATATAGTGAAAAAGGTGGTATGGGTGTAGCGGGCGAACAGTTGGATATCAGCTTCAACATCATCAACGACCTTTCGCTCTCCGGATTTACATTGGTACATTCAGGAGCGGACTATGACCTGCGCCAGCTGAAAAATGGTGATGTCATCAACCTGGCAACAACACCTGATTTTACCATCCGGATAGATTCGGGTAAAGGACTCACAGGCAGCGTGGTTATAGGCCTTAATAATAACACCCGGTATCGTACCGAAAACAAACCGCCTTATGCCCTGTCCACCAACACAGCGAGCAATTACTACAGGTGGTATGTTTTGCCGGGCACCTATACCATCAATGCTACGCCCTTCAGCGACCGCAATGGCCGCGGAACGGCTGGCAACCGCCGGTCCATCACCATCACCATCATCAACAGCACGGATGTTTTAACTGCTGCAACACCCAGCAATAAACTTGGTGTAACCAGCCTGCAGGAAAAGGAAAAGATAACGGTTCAGGTACATCCCAATCCCGCATTCCAGGATGCCATCCTTAGTTACCAACTGCCCCGGACACAATACGTAAACATCGTGATTACGGACGCACTGGGCAAAAAAGTGATGGATGTATTTTCAGGTATTACCGACAGCGGTATGGTGCACCGGAAAACATTACAAAGTTCAAGGCTCACAACAGGCATCTATTTTGTACGCATCAGTACAGCCGACGGGCAGGTACATACGCATAAAATCTGGAAGCAATAAAGTTACTGCAACCATTACCTGTGCCATTGGCGCAAAAGATGCGCGGTGTTTTGCCCGGAAAAAGTTAAGTTTAAGTATGCAGGAAGAAGACTTTCGCAAATTAGAAATTGACCTGCCCAGGCAACCGGTAGTCAACCAAAAGTCCTGGGCCAAAGCAGGCTGGGTACTCCTGTTGCTGGTACTGCTGCTGATGGCACTTGCATATTTATTTCGCAGGCAAGATTAGGCAAAGCCTCTGCAATACACCATGTACAATTACATGCTACATAACTTGCTAATCAAAGAGCGCCCTGTTCATCAACAGGGCGCTCTTTGATTGTAAAATCCATATTTCTATAAAAGGCAAAAGCCTGTACCATTACCTGGAACGCAACATGGCTTGTTTGAAAAACCTGCCTTGCCTTGTTGGGGTGAAATTCCAGTCGCTGATCAGCATGGGTGCCCACTGTGGATCGAATACCCATACGCTGTAAGAAATACCGTTGTCCTTGCAATATTTCGTGATGGCCTCGCCATACGATTCATCACTGATCACGGGCACATGCGCCCCCTTTTCATCGGGTCCGCAGAAACCGATCTCTGTTAAGACAACCGGGTATTTTTTAGCTACAAATCCCCAGTCGGCAGTCCACTTGGGCTCCCAGGGCTTTTCGCGTTTCATGGGGTAAGGATGGCTGACATAAGCAACACCTTCCGCCTTTACGGGATCATTGGCTACAGGCGTAAGATCATAAGCCCAGTTGAAGCCCGCCACCAATGGAATGGCCCTGGAGCCGCAAGCCCGTATTATGGTGATCATCTCTTCATTCATCTGCCGCCATTCGCTCCAGGAGCAGGTACCCAGCTGGCCACTCATTACCGTAGGCTCGTTGAACAGTTCAAATAAGGCTACTGTAGGATGGTCTTTAAAGTGCAGCGCCATGGTACGCCAGAACTCGTAGGTTTCCTTGCGGGTGGTTTCGTACATGGCATTCTGGTACATCTCGGTGCGCAGGTTGCCGATGCTGTGCCAGTCGATGGTAACATAAAGTCCCAGTTCGGTGGCCCATTGCACGCCCGCATCCAACAGTTTGATATAAGCATCCTTGCCCCTGCTGCGCCAGGCATTGGGGTGTACGGGAAAGCGCACCATATTGGCGCCCCAGCTTTTTACCTGTTCAAAATATTCCCGGTTCCAGTGACCGGCTTTTTCCAGCTTGTCGGGGTCGCTGGCATCCAGGCCGTGGAAGATGATTTCCTTGCCACCAGCCATAAACTTGTTGCCGGATACCGTTACCCGATCAAGGCTGGTAGCGACCTGGCCGAAGGCGGCCATATGAATCAAAAAAGAAAAGAGCAGGGACAAACAAATCGATTTCATAATGGAATGGGTTGAACGAGGTTCAATATAAACAACCGGGGGCAAATACGCAGGAAGCATAATGATTATGAAAGTAGATGTTGGGGTAAAAATATTTCCGGTTGGAGGCAAATCACATATCGGTTGCAGTATTAGCAGCTTCCCTTATCTTAATGGGCATGAAACGATTGATGCCCCTGCTCCTATTGTTGCCCTTCCTGTCTTTTGCCCAAGGCAGCAAAGTGATGGACAACCTCTCGCTGAAAAGCAAGATCCTCAACATGGACCGCAAGTATGCCATTTACCTGCCGCCCGATTACGAAACCTCGCAACGCAGTTACCCCGTGCTGTACCTGCTGCATGGTGGCGGCGACGACCAGACCGGCTGGGTACAGTTTGGCGAAGTACAGAACATTACCGACAAGGCCATCCGGGAAGGACATGCAACAGCCATGATCATTGTTATGCCCGATGCCAATACCGGCCGCCGTGGTTATTTCAACGACATCAAGGGCGACTGGCGCTACGAGGATTTCTTCTTCGAAGAGTTCATGCCCTTTATTGAAAAGACCTATCGCACCAAGAACGATAAAAGGTTCCGCGCCATCAGCGGTCTTTCCATGGGCGGCGGCGGCACCTTTATGTATGCACTCCACAGGCCCGAGCTTTTTTCTGCAGCCTGCCCCCTGAGTGCATCCACTGGTCCTGTTTCGCTTGAAGAGGCCAAGACCGCTTACCGCCGCAACAATCCCACCATCAGCGATGAAGCCATCGCCACTTACTACCCCCGTCACAATGCGCTTTCGCTGGTAAACAACATGGCCGATACGCTGAAAAAATCTGTTCGCTGGTATATTGATTGCGGGGATGATGACTTTTTGTATGAAGGCAATTCACTGGTGCATATTGCCATGCGCAAAAAAGAAATCCCGCACGAATTCCGCATACAGGATGGCGCCCACAACTGGACTTACTGGCGCAATGCACTGCCAACCGTACTCAACTTTGTATCCATGAGTTTCCACCAGTTTTGATATGATTAAAACGTTTTGATGGCAGTAAAGGCTACAAGCTTTTAGCTACAAGCTGCAAGCGGCCTTTTTGTATTTGCACCTTAAAAAGTCATTATTAAAACAATACAACCGCATCTTTCCTTTTTATTTCCCAACACAGCAAAAACAAGATGAAAACAAAACAACTATTGCTTGCCTTACTGATTGCCTGCACATTCTTCAGCACTTCCGTACACGCACAACAAAAACAGTTTAAAACCCTGATTGTAACCACTACCAACGGGTGGCACCACGAGAGCCTGCACGCCGGTGTGCTGGCCTTAAAGGAAATGGCCAACAAGAACTTTTTTGATGCGGTGTTACACGAAAACCCCAACGGCTTTACCGACGATTACCTGAAGCAGTTCCAGGCAGTTATTTTTCTAAACACCACGGGTGATATTTTGAATGCCGAGCAGCAAAAAGTAATGGAGCGTTTTATACAATCGGGTAAAGGTTTTGTGGGCATACACAGCGCCTCCGATACCGAGTATGATTGGGAATGGTACACCAAGATGGTTGGGCATATGTTTCATATCCATCCCACCGTGCAAACCGCCAAGCTGCAGGTGCTGGACAAAAGCTTCCCGGGTCTGAAAGACCTGGACGGCAAACTGTGGACAGAAGAATACTATGAATTTAGCCCTGCCAAAAGCAATGACCTGCAGGTGGTGCTTTCGGTAGATGAAAGCACCTACAATCCCAAGGTGCAATGGGGACCTAAAAAAGGAGAAGGCATGGGTAAGGTGCACCCAATGGCCTGGTACCACAACTATGATGGCGGCCGCGCATTTTATACGGCTTTAGGACACCTGCCTACCAACTTCAGCAACCCCGCATTTCTCGACCACCTGTATGCCGGCATCCTATGGGCGGCAACGGGCAGAAAGTAAGCGCTATTTAATTTGAACCACAAAGACCCAAAAGGACAAAGCAGCACAAGGAGTAAAGCGTGCACAAACAATGCAATATTCCTTTGTGCACCTAGTGTCCACTGTGTCTTTGTGGTTCATTATTTTACAAAAAAGCCCACTGTAAAAACAGCGGGCGACTAACGATTGCTTGCCATATGAAGATGAAAAATCTGTAGTTGGTATTGGTTGCGATCCTTTGTTACATCAAAACTAATACGCCGCAGCAGCTGGCACAATGTTGTTTTGCTCGAACTGCTGTTTTTCCTGCATCAACTGCAACCGGAAGGGAAGAACTGTACCATCGGCCCTGCTCAAAGCAAAGGCTGCAACACCTGCCAAACATTTTGTGCCACAATGCGGGCCCCTTCGGCAGTAGGATGAATGCCATCCTGCTGGTTTAATCTGGCCTCACCACCTACGCCTTCGAGCAAAAATGGAATGAGGGTTATCTTATTCTTGCTGGCCAGATCGGGATAGATGGCCTGGAAGGTTTGGGCGTAATCGGCTCCCATATTGGGGGGTATCTGCATCCCTGCCAGCACGATCTGCGCGGTGGGATATTTAGCTTTCACCTTGTCGATGATGCTTTGCAGGTTGCGTTTTGTTTCTGCTACCGGTATGCCCCGCAGTCCATCGTTTGCCCCCAGCTCCAATACAAAAACATCCAGCGGCTGTTGCAGTATCCAATCGATGCGGCTGAGCCCCCCCGCTGTTGTTTCACCACTCAGGCCGGCGTTCACCACCTTGTAGGGCAGGGCAGCCGAATCAATTTTGGTTTGAATGATTGCGGGAAAAGCTTCCGATGGCGTGAGGCCGTAACCTGCACTCAGGCTATTGCCAAAGAATACGATGGTTTTGTTTTTAGCGGTGGCTGCAGGGTTGGCAGCAGTGGTGTCTGCTCCGCCATTTGTTGCCGGTGCATTGTTGGCGCAAGCCAGCAAGAGTGTTGCGGCAACAAAGAAAACAGTCTGCTTTACGTTGGGTACCATCATATCCGGCTGGTTAAGTATTGTGTAAACGGCAGGCCCAATTTAAACCTTTCCGGTATTTTTATTGTTCACGGGTGCAACACCCTAACAAAACATTTCGCTCATGGCTTCAATTCTGGATCTGCAATCGGTCGGTAAAACCTATCAAAGCGGCGGCCGCAGCCTCACGGTACTGGACCAGGTGAGTTTTACCCTGGAGGAAGGCGCTACCATGGCCATTGTGGGTCCGTCGGGCAGCGGCAAAACCACCTTGCTGGGACTGGCTGCCGGCCTTGACCGGGCCAGCACCGGATCGGTATTGCTGAACGGCATTGCACTGGACAAAATGAGTGAAGACCAGCGGGCGGCGGTGCGCAACCAGCACGTGGGTTTTATTTTTCAAAATTTCCAGCTGCTGCCCACCCTTACGGCACTCGAAAACGTAATGGTGCCCCTGGAGCTAAGGGGCGAGCGCAACATTAAAAGCAGGGCACAAGCCCTGTTGCAAAAAGTAGGACTGGCCGACCGTGGTCACCACTACCCCCTGCAGCTCAGCGGCGGCGAACAACAAAGGGTATCACTGGCCCGTGCTTTTTCCAACCAGCCCCGCATCCTTTTTGCCGATGAACCCACCGGCAACCTCGATGCCGAAACCAGCGACCGGATCATTGAACTCATTTTTGACCTGAACCGGGAAGCGGGCACCACCCTGGTGCTGGTTACCCATGATTCGGAGCTGGCAAGTCGTACCGGCCGGATACTGCGCATTAAAGGCGGCCGGATTGTTTCGGACGAAGCAACCCTCAACCAGGCGCTGGCAGGGTGAGGATGCAGGTTGCAGGTTGCCAGTTGCCGGTACTGCTAGCGGATAATGGAAATAGGGAAACTGATATTGCCTCCAAAACTTTTTACCAACCAGTCTTTCTTCAACATAATTCATGAAGCCTGCACCTCCTTTTTCCTGGCTCCTGCAAATGGCCTGGCGTGATAGCCGCCGCAACCGGTCGCGCCTGCTCCTTTTTGTTTCCAGCATTATACTGGGTATTGCCGCCTTGGTTGCTATTTATTCACTCCGGGAAAATATGCAGGCCGAAGTGGACCGGCAGGCGGCCTCCCTGCTGGGTGCCGATCTGGAATTGCGGAGCAATAAAGCCCCCGAAACCCGCATCCTGCGACTTGCCGACTCCCTGGGCGGGCAGCGCTCGGAGGAAAGGGATTTTACCTCGATGGTTTATTTCCCTAAAAATGGCGGATCAAGGCTGGTACAGGTGCGTGCACTTGAAGGCAACTTTCCCTACTATGGCGAACTGGAAACAGAACCCGCCGCAGCTAGCCGCAGTTTCCGCAATGGCCGCAATGCACTGGTAGACCAAACCCTGCTGCTCCAGTTTGATGCAAAACCCGGCGACTCGGTAAAAGTGGGCAACCTTACGTTTAGGGTAGCCGGCAGCCTCCTGAGCGCACCGGGCCAAACGGGCATTGCCGCATCGGTAGCGCCCATTGTATACCTGCCCATGCAGTACCTGGAAGCCACTGGGCTGATGCAGAAAGGCAGCCGCATCAACTACAAGTACTTTTTCAAACTGGATAAGCCGCTCAACACTGAACGTTTTGAAAAGGGCATTGAGCCGATGCTCGAAAAGGAAGGCTGGAGCTACGATACCGTTGAAAGCCAAAAAGAGGACACCAATCGCTCCTTACGCGACCTTACCCAGTTCCTGGCCCTTGTAAGCTTTATAGCACTCCTATTGGGCTGTATTGGCGTTGCAAGTGCCATCCAGATTTATGTCCGGGAAAAGATCGGCGCCGTTGCTATCCTGCGCTGCCTGGGTGCAGCGGGCAAAGAGGCTTTCCTGATTTACCTGATCCAAATCATTGTCATCGGATTCTTGGGCGCCATTGTGGGTGCGGTATTGGGAACGGTGATTCAGCAATTCCTGCCTGCGCTGCTGCAGGATTTCCTGCCTGTTGACCTGGAACCTTCCATCAGCTGGAAAGCCATCCTGCAGGGCATCCTTGTCGGCACCATCATTTCCGCACTATTTGCGCTGCTGCCACTGGTGAGCATCCGCAATGTTTCGCCGCTCAATACCCTCAGGGCTTCCTTACAGCAGGACGCAGGAAAACGCGACCCGGTACGTTGGCTGGTTTATGGCTTGATACTGTTGTTTGTTTTGGGTTTCAGCCGCCTGCAACTGGGTAGCTGGAACAATGCCCTTGCATTTACCCTAGGCATTGCTGTAGCCTTTTTGGCACTGGCGGGCATTGCAGCCCTGCTGGTGCGCACCATCCGAAGGTTTTTCCCGCAATCGCTGCCTTTTACCGGCAGGCAGGGTTTGGCCAACCTGTTCCGGCCCAACAACCAAACCACCATCCTGATCGTGGTGATTGGCCTGGGAACGGCATTTATCTGCACCCTGTTTTCCATACAAACCATCCTGCTCAACCGCGTAAGCCGCTCGGCAGGCGAACAGCAACCCAATACGGTATTGTTTGATATCCAGCCGGGGCAAAAAGAACAACTGGTGGCCCTTACGCAACAGCAAGGGCTGCCCGTGCAGGGTACCGTTCCTATTGTTACCATGCGCCTGGAACGTATCAACAACATCACTGGCGAAAGCCTGCTCAAAGACAGTACCCTGCCGCAGCAATCCTGGATATTCAGCCGCGAGTACCGCGTTACTTTTCGGGATACCCTCAGCGATTCGGAAAAGATCAGCAAGGGTAAATGGCAGGGCAAGGCTGCTGCCGGGGCGGGTGCTATCCCGGTATCGCTGGAGGCCCGATTTGCTGAGCGCAATAAAATAGAACTGGGCGATACGCTCTATTTTAATGTGCAGGGCGCACCCATCACCACCACGGTGGGCAGTTTGCGCACCGTGGACTGGAACCGGATTCAAACCAATTTCCTGGTACTGTTTCCCACCGGCGTGCTGGAAGCGGCACCGCAGTTTCACGTGCTGCTCACCCGCATACCGGGCAAGGAAGTATCGGCACGCTACCAGCAGGCGGTTGTAAGGCAGTTTCCCAATGTTTCCATTATCGATTTGGGACTGGTGCTGAGTGTGCTGGATAAGCTGCTGGAAAAGGTGGGTTTTGTTATCCGCTTTATGGCGGGCTTCAGCATTGTTACCGGCCTGGTGGTGCTGATTGCATCGGTACTCATTTCAAGGTACCAGCGGATGCAGGAAAGCGTATTGCTGCGCACTTTGGGTGCCAGCCGAAAACAAATCTTTTACATCATTGCACTGGAGTATTTCTTTTTGGGTGCACTGGCCGCATTGGCAGGTATTGCCTTATCGCTTGTAGCAAGCTGGCTGCTGGCGCATTACTTTTTTGATACCGAGTTTACACCCCAACTGCTGCCGCTACTAACAGTGGCCCTTGCCATCTGCGGACTGACCGTGCTGATTGGATTGTTTAACAGCCGCACGGTGGTCAACAGGCCGCCACTGGAAGTGTTGCGGGAGGAAGTATAGGTAGTTGGGTTGGTAGTTAACATTGAACAGCTACAAGCTTTTAGCTACAAGCTGCAAGGGTGGTACCTGCCATTTTATTTCCAACCCTTTGATATGGTTTAAACAAGTACAGCATCCCTAAATGGATGCTGTACTTGTTTGATACTTTGGTGCAGCCGATCGTGCATGCTCATGGCCCTACTCCCATGGTCTATCGTCTATCATCCATCGTCTTTATTGGCGCGCTCACAGATATCTCTCAAGAAGCGCCTTGGTCTTGCGAACGCCCTCTTCTTCCGGCTGGGTAAATCCTTCAAATTCGATCCCGATATACCCTTTGAAACCGGAAGCTTTCACGATATCGAGCAGCCGTTTATAATCCATTTTGGGCTGTTCGCCATTGGCGTCAAAGTCATAGGTTTTTGCACTCACGGCTTTGGCGTAGGGGAGCATTTCTTCAATGCCTTTGTAGCGGTCATATGCATCTGCACAATCGCCCTGGGTGGTGCCCCACTCCTGCGCGATGCAGAAATTACCAAAGTCGGGGAGCGTACCTACATTGGGTTTGTTCACGCCTTTTACTACGGCTGCCATCCATTGTCCTTTCGAAGAATCGCTGCCATGATTTTCCACCACGATATTGACATGCATGGGTGCGGCAAACTCGCCCAAACGGCTTAGCGAATCAATAGATGCAAGGCGTTTGTCTCCGGTAGCGCCGCTGCCATGCAGGTTTACCCGCAAGCTGCGGCATCCAAGAAAAGCAGCAGCTTCCACCCACTTCCGGTGGTTGTTAACTGCCTGTAGTCTTTCCTTATCATTGGGCAAAGCCAGGAATCCTTCTTCATCCACCATCACCACGTGGTTGTACACACCGGCATCCTTGCTGCGCTGGAGCAGGTAAGCCAAATACTTCTTATCTGCAGCGGCTGCACGCCAGTCCATTTTCCGGTCGCCGAAGAACTGGCAAACGTAATCAACAGCATCAATTCCAAAATCTTTACGGGCCTTATCCGGAAAATCGGAATTGATCAATTTCCCGGCTTTCAGCGTGCGGTGCAAGGACCATTGGGCAAGGGAAATTTTAATATCGGATGCGGGTGGCTGCAAGGCTTTTATGGATGGCTGCAGCAGCATTGCGCAGGAGGCAAACAGCGACTGCTTTACAAAGGCGCGGCGGTTGGTCATATGGCAGGTTGTTGTAGGTGTCGTAAAAGATAGCGCTATCAGGCCTAATAACAAACCCTTCCATATTAATTGAAACTGAAATACCATGCTACCCGCTTTCGCCACATTAATTTTTTCATTCAAGTAAAAATGGCAAGCTATTTGACTATGGCGACCCAATCTTAACCTATAAATGTCACCATTATGAAAAAGATCCTTTTTTTCGCTTCCATTTTTGTTGCAGGTGCTGCCACAGTTAGTGTTGCTCAATTTAGCGGTGCTGAAAAGAATGCTACTTTTTACCACCACACCAACACTGCGTTGATCAACCTGCAGGACACTACGAAACCTGTAAAGGATACCGTAGCGCCCAAAAAGGACAGCACAGCTGTAAAGTTCTAATGTAAACACCCAGCAAAAAGGGCGGCACAGCGATAGGTACATCAGCTGTGCCGCCCTTTTATTTTCTACAGGATATTTCGTTCGTCCTTTCCCGATAGTTGCACTTTTCACAACTTCAATGTTATGGTATGCAGCATGCCTGGAAAAGGAACTGGACCCGCTATGCTTTTGATTACTGTTTTACCAGCTTGCCCACTTGCATGTTTCCGCCTGAACTCAGCCTATAGTAGTAAGTACCTGAAGGGATCTGTACCCCGCTTACCGGTATCCTGTAGGTACCCGGTTGCTGCACCTCATCCACTAATTTTGAAATCAACTGCCCTTGGGTGTCAAAAAGCGATAGCTGAACCTTTGACTTGTGCAACACAGAGTACGACAGGTAGGTAAGATTGGTAAAAGGGTTGGGGTAAGCCTGCACAGATGGGCGCCGGTTTGCTTCTTCATCCAACCTGGGAGCTGTTGCGGGTGCGCTTGCCATGAGTTTTAAGGATGCCATGCCGGAAGGTCCCGCGTCCTGAAATATCATGCTCAGGTAATCAATATTGGGGCCGCTTGCACCGATGGCTGTTGCCCTGATTTTGTGCACGCCAGGTTTGAGGTAAACTGCAGGGCCGTTCATGAAAGCCCACGATTGCCAGGAAAAAGAAGGCATAAAATCCAATCGCGCCAGGGGTTGCCCATCCAGGCTGAATTGCAGTGGCCGGCCTGTAGTGCTGCCATTGGAAAAAGTAACACCAAGGGTATAGGTTCCGGGAACGGTTACTTTGGCATCCCACTCGATGAAATCGGAACTTTTATTCTGGTAATCCACAAAGCCGGTTCCGGAAAAACCCGGCTGATTCCTGGCTACCCTGGCACCCTGATAAAGGGCATTTTCGGCTTCAAGCTTATTGCTCTCCGGCACTTCAATTGCCGCCATAATATAGTTCATTTGCGATCCCATTGCAGGGGCTGCCATATTCCCTCCCAGTTGCACCGGGTAAGGGTAGGTTTGCCAATAGGAAACTTCCTTGCTGTATACATCAAGGTAAGCAGTGCCGGGATCAGTAAGGGTGATCCGTTCACCGGTTTTATGCCAGGTGCTTAGCCACTCAGGAATGACTTTGGCCCTTGGATCATACCCTACATACAACACAGCCCTTTTTTTGATAAACGAAGTCAGGAAAGTGGCCGCGCTGCTTTTTTTGTCCTCCATAGCCGTTTGTACCAGAGAAGCACCCTGCATAAAGTCGGGGAAACCCGTTATGGTATAGTCCCGGTCCGAATAAGGCCGCGTACCCTTAACGAGTTTGGCAACGGTATAATTCCGGCCGCTGGCGGCTGATACCTGTTTTACCAGTGCATCTTCAACGGGCTTTTCCCTGACAGCAGGTTTCGAAAATGCAGGCTTGCGTGCCGAAATCCAATCCACGAAGAAGGCTTCATCAGAAGTTTCTGTATCTACCCGCCACCCTATTTTCCCCATGGGCAGGTAACTGCTATCGATAGCTTCCAGGAAAGGCCTGCTGTCATAACCCGAGCCCCGATCCACATACACCTGGATCAAACCGCTTTTATAACGGGCAATCTTGAACTTATACCATCTGTCTACGGCCAGATTGGGATAAAGCACACCCTCGTCCAGTTTCTCGGGATGATAATAGTTATCGGTCGATTTGCCCAGCGTCAAAATACCCCCAAAATCAGGTTGGTACTGGAGCATGTACATATGCTGCAAAGAGGCATCTGCCTGGCCGAAACTGATGTGGAATTTTCTGTGGTAGCCAGGTGTAAAACCCATGGCTGCCGTTTCAATAATGTAAGAATGGAGATCATACCCTTTATTGGTACGCAACCATCTGTCGGAGCCGGCAAACAGGTAAGCAGCACCAGCCTGGATGGTCCAGGAAGTAGGTGTTTCCCAGCGGTTGTCCAGGGTGGCCGAATTAAAATCATCTTTAAAGAGTACCGAGTCTGGCGATTGGGCCCATGCTGGTGTAGCACTTAATAAAACGGACAGGAAAAGCAATGCACCGATTACCCGGTGCATTGAATAACGGAGTAAAAAAGGGACCATGAAGTTTCGTTGGTTAGGTAAGAGATAAAATATCCCTTTGAAGGTAACGGCAGAAACTGATAACTTATGCTATGGCTGCATTAAGCCTTTTCTTGACTCCATACAGATCAAAATGCAGTGTGGCAAACAAAGGCAACAATTGATGCTGGTTGCTCAGGCACGAACAGGTGTAATGAGGCATGCTTATCAGCAACCTTTACAAGTTTTCATAGGCATTATGAAAATGCGGCCATGCCCAATTGAAAGCCTTACTTTCCGATACAAAAAGTGAAGACGCCTGTATTGATGCGGGTTCCAGAATAAATAGATACAAAATAGTGAATGATTTCGCCGGGGCCTTCTGCTGTAGCTTATCTGCCACCATACATACGGTTCGTCAAGGTTGTTCCCGTTGTACACAACAAATAGGATGGCTACCTTTCTTTAGAGCCTGATTCGTTGACAAGGGATAGTTGCATAAAAAAGGTGGGAGCAATCAAAGAGCACTCAAGTGCTCTGATTGATCCCACCTTTTGAAAGGTATCTAAACTAACGCCACCAAAATTCAGTTTCGACTACCCAACAACTAATTATTGGTATAAAACGGGATGTTTGCCGTAGCCACATTATTGTTGCCGTCCGTTACATACACAAACAGGCGGTAAGCGCCTTCCTGCTCCGGCGCCTTAAAGGTTACCTGCCCGCCGGTTGCTTTAAAAAATACCCCTACTACAGGCTTGGGCCGGTCTTCGTGGTCGCCGCCTTCGCCTACTTTAGTTGGTTCAGGCAATAGTTCCCAATGGTAGCTAAGCTTGTCGTTGTCCGGGTCACTAACAACTGCCAGTACCGGGTAGGTAGTGCCCGCTTTCAGGTAAATATTTTGGGTAGCTTTTTTTCCATCAAGCTGAAAAGAGTACAGGTGTGGTGCCCTGTTTTTTGGCCAGTTGCCGGACCATAAAAACTGCATTACGTCAACCACTTCCGATTCTTCGCCCTTTTCAGTAAACACCCCGTACCAGGTAGGCGTTCGCTCCTGCTTTTGGCCCCAAAGGAAAACATAAGAACCCAGGCACTTGTCTTTGTCGTTCTCAACGCCATACTCGTAGCGGCTCCGGTACACGGCAGCTTTTTCGCTGCTGGTTTCTTCTATGGGTTGCTTCCACTCCGTTTGCAGGCCTTCCCAATGACCCGTTGGCCCCCATTCAGTTACCATGTAAGCACCGTTCCATCCGCTTGCCGCGATGGTGCGCGGTAAAGTTGCCAGGCCGCCGTATGTGTTAATGGAAAGCAGGTCAATATCGGTACAACGGGTTTTTATATGATCTACGAGGTTTTTGTTTACGCCGGCAAGCACCGTTGTTGTTGGATGGTTTGGATCGAGTTGGTGGATCATTTTGGAGATCTCGTTTACCGCATCCCACACTTTTGGATTATTGTACTGCAGGTTTAGCTCGTTGCCAATGCCCCAGGCCAGTATGGCTGGATGATCTTTATATTTCAGCACTTCGCCCCTGATACGCTCCAACTGTTTACGCACCGCTACAGAGTCATTGTAATCAAAGCCGTGGCGTTCGCGGGCCACGTCGAGCCCCATCAGCACAGTAAGGCCATATTTCTGTGCAGAGTCCAGTACCTGTTCGGCACCGCGAGTGCCCCAGGTACGGATAGAATTACCGCCGTATGCAGCAATGCGATCGGCATAAACGCTGCCGCCAGCGCCTTTGACAAAATAAGGCTTGCCATCGCGGTAAAACTGGTACTTGTTTTCACTTTGGCGCAGTTCAACCCTGACAGCCCCCTTTGCTGCTGTTCCTGTTTGTGCAAATATTGCCGATGTGCATAAGAAGCCGGCTATAAAAAGTATGATGCGATTGTTCATATGAAGCATGATATTTTATTACTTAACATGTTGTGGCGTTCTATTGGGCGCCGGATACCCGTACCCAGTCTACCAGCATTTTGCATTTGCCGTCCTTTATCAGGTTTACTGTTTCGGCCGGAATGCCATAGTAGGGTTCCTTGATGCCGTTTACCTTAACCGGATAAATTCCACCCAGGGCAAAATTGAGTATCAGGTATTGGGGTTTATCAAAAACCCATTTACCATAATGCGCCACCATAGGCTTGGTAAGGCGGTAAAACAGCACACCATCCACCTTAAACAACATGCTGTCCGGCGTCCAGTCCACCGAGTACACATGCCACTGGGTTACATCTGTTTTGCCGGTAAAAAAAAACTTGTTTACAAATGGCGTTTCGCCGGAGTAGCCGGGGCCGTGCACGGCGGCGTTGGTCCAGTCGGTTTCACCCACATATTCCATGATGTCAATTTCTCCTGCATCGGGCCAGCGGCCGTTTCCCAGCATCCACCATGCGGGCCAAAGGCCGGTGCCTGCAGTCATTTTTATGCGGGCCGATGCAGTGCCGTAGGTAAAATCCACTTTGCCACGTGAGTTGATGCGGCCGGAAATAAAGTCAAACTTTTTGCCCTCCCTGGTTACAAAGCCTGGTGCAAAACGCGGGTGCAATACCAAAGCACCGTTTTGGGCACCTTCGGCTTCTTTGCCTTTGGCGATGTACAGCGTCAACGAAGAATCGACATAAGCCTGTTGCTCGTTGTTTACTACACCGCCGGTAACTACTACGTTCCATTTGCTCCGGTCGAGCGAAGCGCCGGAAAAATCATCGAAAAAGATGGTGGCAGCTTCACTGGCCGTCCTGGCGGTGTTTTGTGTGGCAGCGCAGCCCGAAAGGAAAAAGGTGCCGGTAAGGGCAATAGAAAGCCCGGCCCAGCCCATTGACTTCAGCATCATCATGAAATTGGTTAATGGTAATTGAGGAAAAAAGGGTTACTGCTATAGTTTTCTTGAAAAATCATTTATGAAACAAGCATTGTAAGGCTGTCATTGCTGCCCTCAGTTGCTTATTGATATACCCGAACATAATCGACAATCAGCCACGCCGGAAAATAGGTGCTGGCGTCGGGGTTGCCAGGCCAGTTGCCGCCAACCGCCAGGTTTACAATCAGGTGAAAAGCTTCGTTGAAGGGGTAATTGTTGGTACCCAAATCAGCTTTACTGATGGTTGAAAAAACATTGCCGTCAATCAGCCACTGGATCTGGTCTTCTTTCCACTCAAGCGAGTACACATGAAAGGCGTTGGACAAAGCACCGGCGGCGTTTACGGTGCTGCGGCTGATTTGCGTACTTCCCGGGCCGGGCCCAAAATGCACAGTGCCATACACCTTATTAGGTTCGTGCCCCAGCAGCTCCATCATGTCGATTTCGCCGCTGCGCGGCCATGCGCCAAATACGCTGTTTTCGGGCATCAGCCAAAACGCAGGCCAGATGCCCTTGCCTTGCGGCAGTTTTGCCCTGATATCAATACGTCCATACTTGAAAGCTTTTTTGCCTTGTGTTTTGATACGGGCTGAAGTATAGTTGCGGCCGCCAAAAGCTTCATTGGCAGCTTCGATGATCATTTTGCCATCCTGGAAAAAAATAGTATTGGGGCTACCGGAGTAGTACTGCAGTTCATTGTTGCCCCAGCTGCACAAGTTGGGGCAGCCATCGCCGGTTTCGGCGGTCCACGCAGCCTGGTCCAACGACGTACCGTTGAACTCATCGCTCCACAGCAACGAGTAACCGGGATAAGTTGCTGGCGCATCAAAACCTTCATTGCTGAAAGCGATACGGGTGTCATCGTTTCCAATGCGTCCGCTGGCAATTCCGCGGCTGATTGTGGCATTTACCGGGCCGGACAAACGCACGGAAAAAGTTTCGTTGCCTTCCCGTACATCGTCGCCGTTTACTTCAATGGATATCTTGCCTGTTGTTTGCCCGGCGGGGATGGTTACAGTACCGCCCGACACGGCCACAAAGTCCTCACCACCTTTGGCAAATTCATCGGCGGTGCTATAGCTTACGGTTACGGGTTTTGAAAAGCTATTGCTTAAACGCACCTCGAAGTCGAAAGCATTTTTGCCCGTATTGCCTTCACGGGTAGCAACATCTGAAATGGATATTGCGGGCGTTTTTTCGGGTTCGCCTGAGCTGCCTTTGCTGCATCCGCAAATTGCAATTACCGAGGCTACAATGATTTTTTTCATAAACGGTAAACCAGATCTTGCTTTGTTTTAGCTATGTCTTATTATTTAATCAGTTGCGGGACAGTACCTGAACCGAATCGTTGTTCTTTGATACTACAATCCACGTTTTTTTGCCGCCGTTTAGTTCCAGCATATCCCGCACATCACCCTTAACCAGCAGCCCGCTTTTTGAAGCAGCTACCGGCGTAAAACTTCCTTTTCCATTACCCATGAGCAAAGAGCCGATGCTGGCATCGGACCGCCCCTGCTGCACCCTGAAGGGATAAAAATTGCCGGTAAGCAGAATGTCTTCTTTCCCATCGCCGGTAAAGTCTTTGTACAATATGCCGTTGGCCATGCTAAACTGCGCTTCCAATGGCAGGGGTTTGAGGGAAAAGCGGCTGCCTTCATTAATCAGCAAGGAAGACTGTGTGTTGTAGATGTACAGCTTGGCCGCTGCGGCCAGCTGCTCAGGCGAGAGGATGTCGTTGATGGTGGCATTGGCAAAATCGGCGTAGCGCAAAAAGCGCTTGTTCAGTGCCGGCATTTTTTCCACCACCTCATCGCGGGAGTTGAACGGATAGCTGGCATGCTGAACATAATAAGTCATCAGGGGCACGATCGAACCATCGGGAGCAAAAGGTCCGGCATAAGTAATAAGCGGCTCCTGCTCATTTGCCCGGAACTGCGAGTTGGTACCGGCGTTGCCCACAATAAAATCAACATCGCCATCTTTATCCACATCAGCAGGAAGGATCTTGCACCACCAGCCGCCTGTTTTTTCCAGGCCCCATTTTGCAGTAATGTCGCTTAGCTTTTTGCCCTGCTCGTTGCGGTAAATTTTAACAGGCATCCAGTCGCCTACCACTATCAGGTCCATCCAACCATCCTTGTCTATATCGGACCATGTTGCATCCGTTACCATGCCTGTGTTGGTAAAATGTACACCCGCTAAGCCATCAGTAACGTCGGTAAACTTGAGGCCTTGCGCACCGCCGTCGTTGCGCAGGATCATATTGCCTTCGCTAAACGGGTATCGGCCTGGAATAGAGCGGGCGCCTACAAACAGGTCGAGGTCGCCGTCTTTATCAAAATCCGCAGCCGTTACACAACTGCCGCTAAACGCTTCCCGGGGCAGCGCAAGGGGCTGGCGCCTGAAATTGCCCTTTCCGTCGTTTTCATATAATCGGTCCTGCAGGCCCGGTACTGCTCCCGACCACTCGCTTCCGCCGCTTACCACGTACAGGTCGAGATCGCCGTCTCTATCGGCGTCCAAAAACAGGGAACCAACATCTTCATAAATGGCGTCGGATTGCCAAGGCTTTTCACTTCCCTTTACAAAACGCCCATCGGCAGTTTGCAGAAACAGGGCGCCGCTTTGTTCGGCAGCGCCGCCAATGTACACATCCTCAAGGCCATCGCCGTTTACATCGCCCTTGCTCATCCGGGCACCCTGGCGCGAAAGCTGGTACGGAATAAGGTATTCTCTTTTAAAATCAACAAACTCGTTTTCCTGGTGCCGGAACCTGAGCCCGCTGGTGGGGGTTACATCGGTAAAAAATGCAGGGGTAGCCTTTTCAGGAGTCTGGCTTTCGCTCCGCTGCTGTTCCTTAATCAAGTGTGCCTTATTGATGGCCGGATTGCGGAGCACCGACACACCGCCACGCGGCCACAGCACTTTTACTTCCTTAACCTCCTTTTCTTTTCCCAAACCAAAATTGAGCACATAATCTACCGAGGACTGGTAGCCCCGCACGGGGTATTGCTCCTGAAGCTGGCTGCCCGATACCGTAGTTACAACCACTTTTGCACCCAGGCCAAACGTATTGCCTTTGCTGCCGGTGAGCTTTATCCTGATGAAGTTATTTTCCTTTTGCCTGTCCGTGTTGTTTCGATACACCCAAGCCGGATCGTTGTTGTTGCACACAATGAGGTCGAGGTCGCCATCATTGTCCAAATCTGCATAGGCCGCGCCATTGCTTACACCGGGCTCATCGAGACCCCAGGCTTTGCTTTCGTCGGTAAACCGAAGGTCGCCGCTGTTGCGAAAGGCATAGTTGCTGATTTTGGTGGAAGGCATTTTCTGTACCAGGTCGTACAGGGGCATATTGCGTTCGTAGCTTTCCCTGGTGGAAACGTCGAGGCCTTTTGTCACGGCCTGCTGGTACGCTTCAGCCACCTGATACTTCATGAAATCAAGGTTGGTGGATTCCCGCAGGTAGCCGTTAGTTATAAACAGGTCTTTCCAGCCATCGTTATCCAAATCAGCGAAAAGAGCGGCCCAGCTCCAGTCGGTATTCGACACGCCGGCCAGTTGGCCGATCTCGCTGAAAACAGGCATGCCGTTAGCGTCGCTGCCACGGTTCAGTTGCAGCACGTTGCGGTTGTTTTGGTGCCCGTAGCCGCTGTCTACCATCAGGGTGTATTTGTCGTACTCGTCGGGGCCCTGCAATATTTTCTGGCGGTAATTTGTTTCGGGCAGCATGTCCATCGTCACCACATCGGGCAGCAGGTCGTTGTTGTAATCGGCTATGTCGAGGCCCATGGTATTGCGGCTCATGTGCGGAAATGCCTGCTGGGCAATCTCTTTAAAAGTGCCGTCGCCTTTATTGAGGTAACAGAAATCCTGCTCGTGAAAATCGTTGCTCACCAAAATATCGGACAGGCCATCGTTATTGATATCGCTGATTGCGATACCCAGGCCGAAATTGAGGCCACTGCCGTAAATGCCGGCGCTGGCGCTGATATCTGAAAATTTACCCGCATCGTTGCGATAAAGCCGGTTGCCATATTTAGGATGGCGCAAATTGCGGAGGTGGGTAGTGTTGAAAAAAGGAGAATAAAACTCGGCGGCATGGTTCAGCAAAAACATATCTAAATCGCCATCCTGGTCAAAATCGAAAAATGCCGCCTGGCTGGTGTAGGTACCTGGAGCATCAATACCGTAAGCCGCAGCTTGTTCAGAAAAAGAAGGAACACCATTTTTCCCCGTGCCCTGGTTGATAAACAACTGGTTGGCGCGGTCGGTATCGGAGCCAAAGCCCGAATAACAAACGTAAATATCGAGCAGACCATCACCGTTGATATCTACCATATTGGCACCGGTGCGCCAGGCGTCTTTGCCCGCTACACCGGCTGTTGCCGTAATATCTTCAAAGCGAAAACCGCCTTTGTTGAGGTATAGTTTGGAGGGTGTTTTATTGCCGGTAAAAAAAACATCGGCAAGGCCGTCGTTGTTGATGTCGCCAATGGCTACGCCGTTGCCATTGTAATAATATTGGTAAGTAAATACGTTTTGCGCCTGGTCTTCCGTGATGGTGTTTGTAAAATTAATACCCGTTTCACTTTCGGGCAGCTTTTCAAATAAGGTATGCTGCTGCCGGCAGGCAACCAGGACACATAAAAGAAAAGAAATCAGTACAACACGTTTCGGCATAAACAATCAGTGCAGATAAAGATAGAAATGGACTCCGGCAAGCGCCGAAGTCCATGATACATAAAAAGCTGAAACTAGTACCCCGGGTTTTGAACCAACTGGGCGTTGCGGTCAATCTCCGATTGCGGAATAGGCATCAGGTTTTGGAAATCTTTAAAAGTGCGGTCTTCCCATACGGGGTAAGCATAACTAAAGGTACCGTCAGGATTACGGGTGATGCTTACCTTGCGGATCGGTTCTTCGAATAATGCCGATCCAAGCTTCCAGCGGCGCACATCAAAAAACCGGTGCTCTTCAAAAGAAAGTTCTACCCTGCGTTCATTGCGAATGCGTTCGCGCAGGTCGGCCTGCGACAAACCGAAAAGCGCAGGCTGGCCCGAGCGGGCACGCACCTGGTTTATTGCATCGTACACCGATGCATCGGGACCAACTGCTTCGTTTTGCGCTTCGGCATAATTCAACAGCACTTCGGCATAGCGGATGAAAATCCAGTCGTTGTCTGCACCACCGGCAGCGCCATACTTGGAAGTATCCACCATTTTCAGCAAACCATAACCGGTCTTGGAGCTATCCAGGCGGTTGGAGTTGTTGGTGTTGCCACCGCGGTAAGTTTCAATGATCACGCCCATCTTATACTTAGAGCCCTGGTGCAATACCGATTTATCCAGTCGGCTGTCCCGGTCTTTATAAGGATCCTGTGGATTGTAGCCAGACGAAGGATCGCTGATAGGCTTACCATTTTTCATTTCGTAAGCGTCCACCAGGTTTTGGGTGGGCGAAAAGCTGCCCCAGGCACCATCGCCTACACCCGGCACGCTCATATACCATTTGGCACGGGCACCATCGCTTGGCTGTACGTTGGGATTTTGAAATTTGCGTGCAAAAATGATTTCCTTGTTGCCCACCTTGTCAATAAAGGTTTTGTAATAATCGGGGTGCAGGCCATAGTCGCCGCTGCCCGGAGCAGGGCCAAATGCCATTACCGCTTTTGCTGCATCGGCAGCTTGCTTCCAGAGTGCTGCACTGCTGCTGGTATTATTCAAGGGGCTGGCACGATAAAGGAGTACCCGTGCTTTAAGGGAAAGCGCAGCAACCTTGGTAGCACGGCCCATTTCGGAGGCCGGGTAAGTTGCGGACAAGTTTGCAGCCGCTGCATCGCAATCTGCAATAATCTGGGTTACACACTCCTCGTAGGAGTTGCGGGCAACAATCGCTTCATCAGGCGTTCCGGCGGTTAAAATCAGGGGCACGCCGCCAAAGCACTTGATCAGTTCCTCGTAGGCAAATGCCCGCAGAAACTGTGCTTCGCCTTTCATGCGGGCCTTCAGGGTAGCTTCGCCAGGCACTTCGTCAATCCTTCCCAACAGGATATTGCATTTACGAATTATTGCGTAGTGCTGGTTCCACATGTCCTCGGAGTAGCCCCAGGTAGTGGGGATCACGCCCTGGTTTAGGGTATGTGTAGAAGCTGCCAGGTTGTTGGCTTCGGCATCGTCGGTAGCCATGGCAAAGGCACTCATGCCACGCGCCCATCCGTTGGCTACGCCCTGGTCGGCACGGGCAAAGCCACTGGGGAGGGTTCCATATATGTTATTCAAGAATCGGTTCACATATTGTAAATCGGTCCACACGTCGGCATCCGACAAGGCATCGCTTGGCTTGATGTCAAGCAGGTCCTTTTTACAGGAACCGGCCAGCACCACAACCAGCAGCAAGGATGCAAATTGTTTCAGTTTATTAACAATCATAAAATCGTTTGTTGATAGTAGTTATTTACAGTTGGCCAAAAATCAAAACTGGAGGTTTACACCAAAGTTGTATACCGACTGCACTGGATAGTACCAGCCACCAGCGTCTGTGTTCTCGGGGTCTACGTTCCGGATATTGGTAAAGGTTGCCAGGTTCTGACCTGTTGCGTATACCCGCAATTGACTCACACCCACTTTCGACAGAAAGACAGGCTTGAATGTATAAGCCAGCTCTACGTTTTTCAGGCGCAGGTAAGAAGCATCCTGAATCCAGAAGCTGTTGGCACCAATTCCATACGGCGGGGCACCAGGAATCTGGTAGTTGTTGGTGCTGGCAGTGGCGTTGGTAGACAAGCGCGGGAATGCTGCATTCGGGTTGTCCGGCGTCCAGCGGTCAAGCCACTCGCTTGTAACACGGCCACCATTAAAGAATGCAAATCCGGCATTGTTGGTTAGCTGCATATTTGTTTTGGCAGCGCCCTGGAACAGGAAGTTCAGTTCAAGACCTTTGAAGTTGATACCACCGGAAATACCATACACTGCCAAAGGCACGGGACCAGTGCTCAAGAACTGCCGGTCGGCATTGTCGATCTTTCCATCATTGTTTACATCCTCATACATAATATCGCCGAGTTGAACGGGATACTGTGTCTGCTTACCGTAGGCCTTGAAAGCAGCCGAGTCGCGAAGAATACCGATGGCTTTGTAACCAAAATAAGAGCCAATGGGATGACCAGCCACTTTAAAAGCGTCGGGCACATTATTGGCCTGGGCGGCATAGATGATCTTGTTGTTGGTCAGCGTCAGGTTTGCACGGACACTGTACGACAGGTCTTTGCTGATGCGTTTGTCGTGGTTGATTGAAATTTCCACGCCGCGGTTTTCGGTTTCACCGATGTTCTCGGCCGGCAGCGGTCCGCCGAAAGTTGCAGGAATCTGCGCAGAGCGGGTAGCCAGGATATTTGTACGGTGTTCTTTAAATAAGTCTACCTCCAGACCAAACAGCCCGTTAAAAAGACGTGCTTCAAAACCCACATCCGATTTTGTCGAACTTTCCCAACTTACCAGCGGGTTAGCGGCGGTGGGGTTCAAGCCAGGCACCACGGTACCACCAATGGCGTAGTTTGCCGCCACAGAACCATACCTGGCCAGGTACAGAAAGCGGGCACCGCTGCCAAGGGCATCGCTTCCCAACTTACCCCAGGATCCCTTGATTTTCAGATAGCTGAGCCAGGAATCAGTAGCATCCATGAATTTCTCGTTCGAAAGTACCCATCCGGCAGAAAATGCAGGGAAATAACCGGTACGTACATCAGGCGCAAAGTTCTCCGACTGATCACGGCGCAGGCTGGCCTGAAATAAGAAGCGGTTGTCATAATCATAGTTTACCCGGGCAGCGGCACTGCGCAGCGCGGTACGGTCTTTCCATCCGCCAATGGTTTCCGTAATTACACCGGCAGGGTTGGTAGCTGGTCCTTGGTCCAGTACGTCAAACGTAGAAAACTCGTAACCCGAGCGGGAGGCATTGAATCCATTAGAAGGCGATTCTTTCTGCAGCAGCAATACAAGCGCTGAAACACCGTGCTTGCCAAACCTGTTTTCATAATTGATATGACCTTGCAGTTCGGTGGCCCGCACCTGCGTAAAACTTTCGCCTACGCTGGGGTTCTGATAAGCCGAACGGTCGTAGCCCGTTGGGTTAGCCGGGTTGGCGGTATATACATATACGTTATCGCTAAACCGCTTATTGTAGAAAAAACGTTTGTCGTAAGCAAGTACGCCTTTCAGCGAAAGACCTTTTACCCATGGAATCTGCTGTTCCAACTGGAAGGTTGAGAGCAGCACCGTGGCTTCGTTGTCGTTGTAGCCAGCGGCAGGGTCAATGGCCCGCAGCGTGTTTACATAGGAACCTACCTGCGCATAACCTACACCATTATAATAAGCAGGAATGGTGGGCGGGTTGCGGGTAGTATGTTCAAAGATGCCGGAAATACCGGTAGTGGGCGCTGTGCGGTCTTCAATGCGGCCCGAAATGTCCACCGAGAACTTGGTGGTACGGGTAACCTGCATGTCCAGGTTGGTGCGCACATTATAGCGTTTGTAGTTCAACGACTTGTACAAGCCATCCTGATCCAGGTAGCCCAGTGAGGCAAAATACCGCACCTTGTCGGAGCCACCGTTGAAGGAAAGATTGTGCTGCATCTGCGGTGCGTTGCCGCCCAGTACCAAACGCTGCCAGTCGGTATTTGGGTACAACACCGGATCGGCACCGGTGCGGTATTTTTCAATCTGCTCGTTGGTAAAGGCCAACGGCAGGTTATCGTTCAAAAGCGCCTCGTTCAGCAAGGTGGCATATTCATAAGCGCCCAGGTTGTCGTTGAACCTGGTTACTTTTTGTATGCCATAGTTAAAGGAGTAGTTGGTAGATATTTTGCCGGAGCGGCCCCTTTTGGTGGTCACCAGAATAACGCCGTTGGCACCTTTCACCCCAAAGATGGCAGCAGAAGAAGCATCTTTCAACACGCTCACCGATTCAATCTCGTTGGGATCCAGTTGCGAAAAGTCGCGCTGATCCCGCACAATACCGTCCACCACAAACAAGGGTTGCATGCTGCCCGCGAAAGTGGAGTTACCACGGATGTACAGGGCGGCCGCATCGGCACCGGGTTCGCCCGATGCCTGCTTGCTGATGATGCCAGGCACACGTCCCTGCAGCGCAGTACTCATATCAGCTACGGGGCTTTGCGTCAGTTCCTTGCTGTTTACCGTAGCAATGGCACCGGTTACATTGCCCCGGCGTTGCCGACCGTATCCCACCACCACTACTTCGTTCATAGAAGTGGCTATTTCGTCGAGTACGATGTTAACCACGCTTGCGCCGTTAACCGGCACTTCCTGATTAGCCATGCCTGTGTAAGACACCAGCAGCGAGGAGCCGTTGCGCGGAACGGAAATAGTATACACTCCGCTATCATTGGAAACAGTATAAGTAGTACTGCCTTTGAGGGTAATGGTGGCACCGGACAGCGGCTCCCCATTGGTTTTGCGGGTGACACGCCCGGTTACCGGTACATTCTGTGCCTGCGCTTCTGCAAAGAAGCACAACAGCATCAGGATGGCTGAAAAAAAAAGGGTTTTCAGATTCATATGCAGCTTTTAAAATGTTTAACTGTGTTGTAATAGGCAAACCCGAAGGCTTGCTGCGCGTAATTCTTATTGGGCTATAAACTTGAACTGGTGCACGGTTTCGCCGGGCAGCCCAGAGCGCAGCACCATGGCGGTGGGTGAAATAGAAATAATCCGGTAATTGTTGGAGGAAATATCTGTTACGCCAATAAACTGGTTGGGTACCGGGGCCGACAGTGTGATAGAAGCAATACCGGCACCCTGTGCGGGCTTTCTTGGGTCAAACAAATAGCTGGCGTTGGCAAATGAGCGGTCGCCGCTACAGGTATAGTTCGGCTGAATGTTCCCGGCATTGAAGGTAGACCCATTGGCGTTGTAGGTCAGCTTAAGCGTAGTGGAAAACGTATACAAATCATCCAACTGGCAATCGGAAAGCGGGCCGCCGCCAAAATATGCGGCCGGGTTGTTTTCTGTACCTACAATAATGGTATTGGCACCATTGGGATCCAGTTTCCAGCTTTTAGCAGTCAACAGCTTGAAATTGGGGTCGTTTAAAATATCATCAACGGTTGCCGTTACTGCCTGCCCGGTGCTGTCGTAGCCGCCCCTTCCAAATGCCCGAAGCTTGATGGTATAGTTTCCCTTCAAAGGAAAATAAGCCGTATCAATCTTGCTGCCTTTTACAAAATTGCCTGTGCCTTTATCCCACTGGAAGGCAAATGCATTTTCGGAAGTGCTTTCTAAGACAAAGGTGTTAACCCTGCCGGGTACAGGCGTTGCCGTAAAAGAAGCTTTTGCCGGGCTGCCAAGGGTTCCTTCGTCCTTGGAGCAGCCAGATGCCAAAAGGAAAGCAGCAAACAGCCCAACAGTAAGGTGTGTCGGAGTCGATTTAAGTTTCATATAGCAGATTGTTGATAAAAAGAAATAGTAAGGAATAAGGCGTGGAAAAAGATGCAGGTTATACAAGCCCAGGAAGATGCTATTGCACTGGGCCCAGCAGACCCGGCACATGGGCCTTGGCTGCCAGAATGGCGGCCGGCAATAGCATTATTATGCGGAAGTGAAAGTAGCCAGCGAAAAAAGCAATCAGGTTTCATATACAGGCATTCGCAGTTAACGGTATGGCCAGAACCGCATTTTTGCAGTACAGCCGAACATCAAAAGTACCTTCCTTGCATCATCCCACTTGCATTTTATACTACATCCCTACTACATCTGGTGCTAAAAAGCCTTCGTTTTCAATGCTTTTTCACTACATCTGTAGTACATCTTCGATTCCTTGTACCTTTCCGTCATTAGTTGCGCTACTGTATGCTGAGGAAACTGCTTGCATTTATTTTAGTAACCTGGTCCGCTACCGCCATTGCCCAAAATACCATCGGGCTGCCGGTAACTGACAATTTTGACAAAAACATCTACAATGCCGGTGCACAAAACCGGGAAATAGCCCAGGATGCAAACGGCATTATGTATTTTGCTAATAACGAAGGTCTTTTGTGTTTTGACGGTACTTACTGGAAGCTATACCCGCTCCCCAATAAAACCATTGTACGGTCAGTGGCCATTGCGCCCGATGGAAAGATTTATGTAGGCGGCCAGGACGAGATCGGTTATTTCAGCCCGGACGCTGCAGGCCGGCTATCTTTTACTTCGCTGATACACATAGTGCCCAGGAATCACCGGCCTTTTGCCGATGTATGGAATATCCAGTTTCAGGGAAACCATGTTTTTTTCCGGACCAGCAACAAAATATTTCGCCTGCAAAATGGCAGCATGTCGGTATTTCCCAGCAAAAACGGCTGGGGTTTTATCGGATCGGGCAGCAACAAGGTTTACGCTTACGACCTGAAAGCGGGCTTTTTCCAGTGGGATGGCAGCCAATGGCAGCACCTCAACCTGCCGGAACCACTCACCAGCGAGCTCCGCATCAGTGCATTTACCAGTTGCGGTGCTGACAGCATGATCATTACCACGGTTAATAAGGGCATGCTTTTGCTTACACCAGGGAAAATCGCTCCATTTACCCTGAAACAGGCCCGCTTTCCGGCGGGCATGCATTTTACCACGGCCGTTCGGCTGGATGGGGAAACAATGGCTTTGGGGAGCAGTGCAAATGGATGTTATATCGTGCGTATGAGCGGTGAGGTAATCCAGAACTTTAGCCGGGAAACCGGCCTGCAGAACAACCGCATCACCAACCTTTTTCAGGACGCTAATAAAAATATATGGGTAGGCCTGGAAGGCGGCATTGATTTTATTGCCTACAACAATGCCATTAAAAAAATCAATCCGGCCGTTTTCAACGATGGCAGCGGTTATGCCGCCTTGGTGTATGCAAATCAGCTTTACCTTGGACTTTCCAACGGGCTGTATCGGCTGGAACTGCCTAAACTAAAAGATTACAGCTTTGCCACCAGCGCTTATCATCCCGTGGCAGGCGCGGAAGGGCAGGTTTATGGCCTGGGGCTCTTTGGCAATTTGCTTTTGCTTGGTGGCCATGATGGTTTGTTTTCCCTAAAAGGCACCCATGCCGTGCCTATTGCAAAAGGTACAGGGTACTGGACTTTTCAACCCTACCAAAACACTAATGGCGATAGCCAGGTGCTTGCCGGCAATTACCACGGCATCAGCTTATTCAATACCGGCACCAGTGCAATGGCGTCTGCCCGACCAATACCGGCATTTGATGAATCAGCTCGTTTTCTGGTGGTAGACAACGAAAACCGCATATGGGCCTCCCACCCTTACCAAGGCATTTACCTGTTTGAAGGACCTGATCAAAAATCCCGAAAGCTATACACCAGTAAAGACGGGTTGCCCTCCTCGCTCGACAACCATGTATTTAAAGTGAAAGGCCGGATGGTCGTTGCTACCATCCACGGCATATACGAGTATGATCCGGCTAAAGACCGCTTTGAACCGTCGGAGTACTTTCGACCGGTATTTGGTACCACCAGCGTTCGCTACTTGAAAGAGGATGCAGCCGGCAACATTTGGTTTATCCACGAAAAAAGCGTGGGCGTGGCTGACTTTTCTACCCTAAAGCCAAAAATCATTTACCTGCCGGAGCTGAATCGAAAAATCGTAAGTGGCTACGAGCATATCTACCCCATCAATCAAAATAATATCTTGGTTGGCGCCGAAAAAGGATTTTACCACATCAATTATGAGCAATATAAAAGCCATACCCACAGCCTGAACGTTTTGATCCGCTCGGTGGAAGCCATCGGTAAAACAGACACCCTTCTATATGGGGGCTATAACAGTGCGGCTGGAAAAAAGGTCAGCAAGGCCGAACTTGAGCACAACCGTAATTCTTTTCACTTTTCTTACTCGGCACCTTTTTACGAACAGCAGGCAAATATTGAGTATGCCTTTCAGCTCGAAGGCCTGGATAAAGGCTGGTCGGAATGGAGTAAAAAAACCGAAAAAGAATACACCGCGCTGCCGGCAGGAAGCTACACGTTCAAGGTGAAGGCAAGAAACAATCTCGGAAACGAATCGACCGTCAGCAGCTATTCTTTTGTGGTGCTTCCGCCCTGGTACGCAACGGCCTGGGCGTTTGCGGCGTATTTTATTTTGGCTTGCCTCGGCGCCTTTTTGCTGTACAAAAGACAGCAAAAACGTTTTTTGCGCCAGCAGCAAAAACACAGCGAAGAGCAGGAACACCTGCAGTACCTCCATCAGCTGGAAATTGATAAAAACGAAAAGGAAATTGTAAAGCTGAAAAATGAAAAGCTGGAAGCAGAAATAGAATACAAGAACGCGGAACTGGAATACAAGAACTCCGAACTGGCGTCCATTGCCATGCACCTGGTGCAAAAAGGAGAACTGCTCACCAAGATCAAAGACGAACTACAGCGCCTGAACAAAAATCCAAAGCATTTAGAGCCCCTGAACGACCTTAAAAAGGTAATCCGCATATTAAGTGACGAGGAAAAATTAAACGAAGACTGGGAGCAATTTGCAGTCCACTTTAATAAAGTTCATAATGACTTTCTGTTGATGCTGAAAGAAAGATATCCGGATTTGAAACCACACGAACTGAAGCTATGTGCTTACCTACGCATGAATCTTTCCAGCAAAGAAATTGCGCAGCTAATGAATATTTCCGTGCGTGGCGTGGAAATAGGGCGTTACCGGTTGCGCAAAAAACTGCAACTAGCCACAGAGGTAAACCTGTCGCAATTCATGCTAAGCCTTGAAATCAAGAAAGGCCCTCATGCAGCACCGGATTTGAAAGCATCGCTGAATAGCATACAAACCGGGTCACAGAATTAAAGTGCAAAAACGGTATCAAATTGCCAAAGGCACCAGCTGCTGCAATCAAAGAAAGCAGTTTTACTGCCTGTTTAGATGCCATAAACAAAATATAATCGTTTCAACAGGGCTGAATACCTTTTTTTGCAAACAGAAATAAACGACAGCATTTGGTCGCTTGACTGCAGCAGTGCTGATTTTGTTATGATCACAAGAACTTCGTTTGCTAGAGCTTATCTCAAAAACACCTTAGTGCATAATGACTGAGGCGAGATAAGTAACCAAAGCAATGACAAGGAAAGTGCTGCTAAAAGCAGGAAAAACTATACTAAATGCAACTTAAAGAAAGACCGGTCACTTTCCGATACAGAACTTTGAAAAAATAAAATCCAACTGGTCTTCATTCGTCACCTCACCGGTGATCTCGCCCAGGTAGTGCAGGCTGCGACGGATGTCCAGAGCCAGCAGGTCGCCGGGAATATTCAAATCCAATCCATTCAAAACTTCTTGCAGGGATTGCTGTACTTCCTTCAATGCATGGTAGTGGCGGGCATTGGTTACTACAACGTTTTCACCCAAAGTGTTTTCCTGTAACACAACTGCTACCATCCGTTGGCGCAGGGTGTCGATACCGGTACCAGTTTTTGCAGCAATGAGCAATGTCTCCTGGCCAAACTTCAGGTTGTTGGCGCTTGTCAGGTCCGCCTTATTACCTACCAGCAAATAACGAATGCCTTCAGTCCTGAGGTCATCGGCTACTTTCAGCAGTTCATCAGGCGTTGTACTGGTGGCATCAAACAGGTACAGTACCAGGTCGGCCTCGCGGCGCTTTTGCAGGCTGCGCTCAATACCTACCAGTTCGATGGCATCAACACTGTGGCTGCGTATACCGGCTGTATCAATCAACCGGAACAGGATACCGTCAATGTTGAGGGTTTCTTCAATGGTGTCGCGTGTGGTACCGGGAATGTCACTCACGATGGCCCGTTCTTCATTCAACAGGGCATTGAGCAATGTAGATTTACCTGCATTGGGTTTTCCGATGATGGCTACACTCACGCCATTCCGGATGACATTACCCAATTGGAAGGATTGCAGCAGGGAACCGGTCTGGTTCAGGATTGCTGTTACGAGGTTTTTAAGGTCAGTACGGTCGGCAAACTCAATGTCTTCCTGCGAAAAATCCAGTTCGAGTTCGATCAATGCGGAAAAGCGGATCAACTGTTCGCGCAGTGCACTGAGCACCGTAGAAAAGCCACCGCGTATATTATGCAGAGCGGTTTTTTGCGAGGCTTTTGTATTGGCTGCAATAAGGTCGGCAACAGCTTCAGCCTGGGTAAGATCAAGCTTGCCATTAAGGAAAGCGCGTTGGGTAAACTCACCGGGTTTGGCCAGTCGTGCACCGGCAGCAATGCAGGCTTCCAGCACCCTTTGCTGTACATAGGGGGAACCATGACAGGAGATTTCCACTACATCTTCACCGGTATAGCTGCGCGGATTTTTGAAGAGCGATATCACTACTTCATCCAGCACCTCTCCGCCCTTTTTTATAGCACCTACATGCAGGGTATGCGATGGCTGCGCATGCAAATCTTTTGCAGGGAACAGGCCATTCACCACATCGATGGCTTGGGCACCACTAAGGCGCAGCACGCCAATAGCACCCACACCGGGGGGTGTTGCCAGTGCTACAATCGTATCATCCCAACCGGAAAGCTTTAAGCTCATAGGCTGCAAAGGTAGAACCGCAGATTTGTATGATTTAAAATGATTTGTATGATCCCTGGCCGGCACATTACCGCGTTCTGAACAGCGTTCTTATTCGCTAGGTAGGATTGGCTTACAAACTTTATTATTTCAAATGGATTATAGCAGACAATGATTATTGTTTGTAGCCATACTCAGAAAATACAAGATTGGTATTGATCCTGCACCTTCTTTAACCGATCATACAAATCATTTCCAATCACACAAATCTGCGGTCACGAAAAAGCCCCCTGCGCACGCAGGGGGCTCTATTATTTCACGGTTGACGGTTTACGTCTAACGTTCCATTATTCTTCAGCTACCACGAAGGTGATGGGCTGCTTACGGTAGGCGTTTACGTTACGGCCGTTCTGGATAGCAGGCGTCCACTTGGGACCGCGCTTGATAACCTTAACTGCTTCTTCTTCCATACCGAAGCCGTGGTTGCTCAGGGCTTTAACGTCGGAAACGTTACCGCCTTTGTCCACGATGAACTGTACTACTACAGTGTAAGTACCCGAAGGCGCACCATTGTCAACAGGTGTACTGGGGTTCAGGTTGCGCTCCAGGAAGCGGCGCCAGGCGCTCTCGCCACCAACGAAGGAGGCATCAACTTCCACTTTTTCGAATACTTTGTTTTCGTCTTCTACTTTGGGCGCTTCCACAACACCTTTACCGGCATCAACTACGGGAGGCGCTGCAAGACCGAGATCTTTTTCACCTTCCTGGCTGATTACGTCGATTTTGGTGTCTTCAAGCTTTTCAACCTCTGGTGGAATGTCTTCCTTCTTCACCTCTTCATCTTTAACGATCTTGGGAGGTGTGAATTTGGTCATTTCCACTTTGGGCGGCTCCTGCTTTGGCGGCGGGGGCGGCGGAGGTGGCTCGGGCTTTTTCTCTTCTTCCTGCTTGATGTCTTCCAACACTACTTCCTTGATCTCCAGCGCGGCTTTATCGTTGTCGGCAAGCGACTTCGAAATAAAGCTGTAGAGGAAGAGCGCAAGTGCCAGGGCAGCAGTAATACCAAGCGCCAGCCAGATGCGCTTGTTATAGGATCTGCGCAGTTCATAAGCACCGTAGGCCTTGTTCCTGTCTTCAAACAGGATATCCAAAACATCGGCACTCAGAATTTTATTTGCTTCCATGCTTGTTGTTTAAAATGGGTTGCGTTACAATTACTGTGCTGCAGGGGCAGGCGCGCCACCACCTTCAGTTGCAGCGATCAGCTGTTCCTCAACTTCGGAGATGTCCACCAGCGCAAAACGCTTCACCTCGTTGATCGTCATCTCGTCCAGGATATCTACCGTGTTTTTGTAGGTAGCTTCCTTTCCGGGTTTGATTACAATCACCAGGTCTTCAGCGTTGGTGCTGCGTTTTTTGTCCATGATCACCTTACGAATGCCGGATTCCGGATCGAAGTTGGTGCTTTTAAAGTTGGACGCATCGGGAGCAAGCTGACCTTCGTAATAATATACGTGGTTGTCTTTGCTCATCATTACCGTCAGCGCTCCAGACTCCTTGGCTTTGTTCTGCTCTTCGTCCTTATCGGTATCCTTGGGCATGAACAGGTCCATTGTAGCGGGCGTGCTCATGGTAGAGGTAAAGATGAAGAAGGTAATGAGCAGGAAGCCCAGATCCACCATCGGGGTCATGTCTATCCGGGTAGACATTTTCTTTTGCTTCTTGACCCCCGGGCCTTTCTTATGGCCAACGTCGCCACCACCAGTATCTAATGAAGCCATACCGTTTGGTTAATTTGATGAATTGATCTTGTTTACTTATTGGGCACCGGCGCGGCTACGTGCCAGGTCGGTACCAGCAGGTACATCTTCAGGAGAGGTTACCAGCTGGAATTTGTAGATGTCGTTTTTCTTGAACGCGGTCAACACGTGCTTGAAATCGGGATACTTGGCGTTGTTATCGGCCTTGATCAGGTAGTTTAGTTTACGACCCGACATGGCAGTAACAGCGTCGCGGATCCAGGTGGTCAGCTCGTTGTTAGTGGTATCGCGAACAGGAATACCGGGCTGCTTGATGTCCTTTTGCTGTTCGGCAGGCGTAGCCAGCAGGGGCTTCAGCTGCGTAAAGGGAACACCGATGGAGTAAGATTTCACAAAGTTCTTCATCTCGTTTTCCGTCAGTCCCAGGTTTTTGTTCTGGTTCAGGTTACGGATCACGGTCAGCTTCGCCTCGGGATCATTCTCCGACAGCATGGTAAAGAATACACGGCCTTGACCGTCCATTTCTACCATTACGGCATCGTTGGCAGGCAACTCTTTTGTCGACACCGAGTTGGGCGTGGTAATTTCCACGGGCTCGGGTGGCTTCATCTTGGTTGCCATGATAAAGAAGGTAAGAATCAGAAAGGCAATGTCCACGAAGGGAGTCATATCCGTATCTGCAGTCTTCCTTGCAACTTTTACACTCGGCATGTTTGTTAGGAATTTAGAATGAGATGCTAGTTGTTACCTGTTTCCACAAAACTTTTTGCAGCTTATTTGTAAAGCGAAGCAAAAGATTGGGTGAGGGTAAAACCAGACTCATCGATACCGTAGGTGATCGCGTCAATCTTGGTGGTAAATACGTTGTACATAACCAGCGACAGGGCGGAAGTACCGATACCCAGGGCGGTGTTGTACAGGGCTTCAGAGATACCAACGGCAAGGTTGGAAGCAGCACCGGCACCACCTTCTTCACCCAGGGCGGCGAAAGAACGGATCATACCCATTACCGTACCCAACAGGGCTACCAGGGTACCCAGCGATACGATGGTGGACAGGAACACCAGGTTCTTCGACAGCATGGGCAGTTCCAGGGCAGTAGCTTCTTCTACTTCTTTCTGGATGCTCAGCACTTTCTGGTCGGTGTCCATTTCGGTGTTGTTGATCATTTCCTTGTAACGGCGCAGACCAGCCTTCATTACGTTGGCAACAGAACCACGCTGCTTGTCGCACTCAGCCAGGGCGGCGTCTACGTTGCGGTTAGCAAGGTGATACTGAACTTTGCGGATGAAGTCGGCGATTGAACCTTTACCCAGGGCTTTGTTGATGGTGAGCAGGCGCTCAATCGAGAATACGATTACCATGAACAGCAGGCCAATCAGCAGGGGAACGATGATACCTCCTTCATAGATGGCAGCAAATGCACCTTTGGGACCTACGTGGTGCGGCCAGAAACCACCAGCTGCGTCGGGTTGCTTGAAGTTGTCGGCACTACCCATCAAAAAACGCCAAACACTGTAACCGGCCAGGATACACAAAATGGGAGCGAGCCAGGAAATGGCGTTGCTGCTTTTCTTCGGTTGCACAGAGGTAGCCTTCACGTTAGCGGCTGTCGCGGTTGCAGTCGGTCTTGTTTCTGCCATGATCGTTAATTTTTGAAATTTGAAAAGAGAATTTTGTTTTTGCTTTTGTTTTTCAAGTGCACAATTCTAAGGAAAAATTGTGTGAAATATTACCAACGGTAAAAAATTTTCCCAATCACTACCCACATGCGTTTTTTTTACATGCAAGCAGACAGAAATCAGGTGGTTACTTATTTGGAGCGTAGCTTTAATGAAGGCGGGACAAAGGTTTCAGGGCATTGAAGCTATTGAATTAATAAGCGTCATTTATACGCAAATAAGCCATTTGTCGTTCCTTCCGCAGCACGCTATTTGTCTCTATTCGTACCGCAATGCTTCAATGGGATTTAGCTTTCCTGCTTTCAGGGCGGGGTACAAGCCTGCAAGCAAACCCACTACAGTGCAGATGATGATTCCGTAAAATATCCAGTCCCATGGAACAACAAAACCCGTATTAAGAAAAAATGAAAACAGGTTGCCAACCCCGATACCAAGCACAATACCAAATATTGCACCAAGGACGGATATGATGATGGCTTCTATCAGAAACTGGCTGCGCACCACCTTGCTTTTGCCGCCAATGGCCTTGATCAGGCCTACCTCCTTGGTACGCTCGGTTACCGATACCAGCATGATGTTCATCAATCCAATGGCCGCTCCTATCAGGGTAATCAGCCCAATAACGGTTGCGGAGATTGTGAGAAATCCCAAACTGTTCATTGCCTTTTCAGCAACACTGTCTGCGCGGTCCAATACAAAATTGCTTTCCTCAGTAGTGTTCAGTTTGCGTACAGCGCGGAATATACCTTCCGCCTCCCCCATCGCATTTTCTACCTGCGACAGGTCGCTGGCCATAACGCCAATTACATAGGAAGCCTTGCCGCCAAAATTTTGTTCAATGTTCTTATACGGTGCCACCACAACATTATCGCGGCTAAAGCCAAAAGAAGAGCCCCTGCTGGCCAGAACACCAATAACGCGGTAAGGAATACTATTGATGCGGACAACGGCATTTACCGCCTTTTCCGGCCCTGTTTTGAACAGTTTCTTCGCTACATCATATCCAAGCAAACAAAAGTTGCCTGCCGACCTGATATCCTGCCTGCTGAAGTTGCGGCCAGCCAGCAGGTTGAAGCCATTAAGCGTGAGGTAATTGTCATCGGCACCAAACACAAAAACATTAGGCGAGGTTTTGCGCGACCCGCTGTTGACAATGGCATTGCGGTTGGCTAATACAGATACCCCTACCGTAGCACCGAACTGGTAGCGGTTGACAAAAGCCGCAGCTTCCTCTTCAGTAACCAATTTATCGAGATTCGATTTCTTTTCGCGGCGTGCGCCCTTGCGGGTAACCGATGTTTCGGAACCACCACCGCCAAAGCGGATATTCCGCTCTTTATAACGGATGCTGAATCCGGAAGCCCCCATGGTAGAGAAACTCTCAGTCAGCTTTTGGTTCATGGCTTTGATGGCCGTAATAATACCTACCAGGGCCATGATGCCAAAGGCAATGATGGCCACCGTAATGCCGGTACGCAGCTTATTGCCGCGCACGGTGCGGAAAGAAAGGGAGAAGACGTCGGAGAAATGCATGGCAACGCCTAAGGTAGGAATTTAAATAGTGCGCCGGAAAGTTTCACGGAAAGCTAATATTTGACGCACCGCAGTTTGGGCTACAGGAATAATGTATGCTAAAGCGCCAAGCAGCAAAGCAGGCCAATGCTGCACCGGGATTGAGCGCGAACCTTTAAAAATCTCCCTGCCTGTTTTCTTATCTATTCTGTGCCCCGCTGCTCCCTTGCCTACTCTTCGTAAAAAGCAAAAAGGTCCGCCGAAGCGAACCTTTGCAAATATTGAACATTCTGTACCTGCTGCAACTTAGAAGTACAGCCAGTAGGTCAGCAGGCTTGGGAATAAACCCAGGATGATGGTAATGGCTGCCACTGCCACCAGGGTGTAGGTAAATGCAGGGGAGGCGTTAAACACCAGGGCATTGCCACTGGTGCGCTCCTTGAAGTACATGGCCTGTATCAGTCGGAAATAATAGTACACCGAAACAGCGGCCATGAGTACTGCAAAGATCACCAGCCATACACTGCCATTGGCAATGGCGGCACGCAGCATCATGAACTTGGAAAGAAAGCCGGCTGTAAGTGGTATACCGGCCAGAGACAGGATAAAGATTACCAGTGCGGCGGCAACCACGGGCTGCTGTCGGGCAAAGCCGTTGAAACCATCAAATGTGTAATCCTGCATGCGGATCAACACAGCAAAGATGCCGATGGTAGCCAGCGAATAAGCTGCGGCATACAACAGCAGGCCTTCCTTAGCATCGCTGTTGATGGCATAGATTGCCAGCATCATAAAACCTGCCTGTGCAATAGAGGAATAGGCTAGCATGCGCTTTACGCTTTGCTGGAAAACGGCCGTGATATTGCCCACAAAAAGCGTAGCTGCCGTAATGATGGCCACCAGCAGTTTCCATTCGCCTTGTATGGTATTGAAGCTTTCGGCAAACAAACGCATGAAGGCAATAAAGCCACCGGCTTTTACCACCGTAGCCATGAAAGAGGTAAATACCGTAGGCGATCCGTCGTACACATCGGGGGTCCAGAAATGAAAGGGCGCGGCCGATACTTTGAACGACATACCGAAAAGCAGGAGCATCATACCTGCGATGAGCAGTACGGGAA
The DNA here is from genome assembly GCF_001953305.1 of Cnuella takakiae. Classification (GTDB taxonomy): domain Bacteria; phylum Bacteroidota; class Bacteroidia; order Chitinophagales; family Chitinophagaceae; genus Flavisolibacter; species Flavisolibacter takakiae. The sequence continues at coordinate 1,350,861 of NZ_MTFE01000010.1, read as the reverse complement.
TCTTTGCGGTATCAAAAGCAACGGATGTAAGGTTGAAACTGCCTGCTGCACCATAGCAAAGGGCAATACCCATCAGCATGATGCCGGTAGAGAAAGATCCCATCAGGAAGTACTTCAGCGAAGCTTCGTTGCTCTTCAGGTTGCGCTTGTCCGATCCTGCCAGGATGTACAGCGGAATGGACATGATCTCAATACCCAGGAAGAGCATCAGCAGGCTTTGGAAAGCCGCCGAAATGATTACCCCACAAAGGATAAAAAAGATGAGGGCAAAATAGTCGGAAAAGTTAGATCCTACCTTTTCCATATCGCTGCCCGAAAGCAGGAAGAATACCAGGGTGGCACCAGCCGCGATGGTGGAAAACAGGAGGGCGAAAGAGTCAAAAGCCATCAGGCCTGCGGTGTTGATGTTGAAGAACGACACACCACGGAGTTCGGCGATGTTGGCCACTATTACTGCCAGCAACAATACAATGGCCAGGTTGCGGATGGCAGCTTTGTTGTGCAGCAGGATACCGCTAAACATCATCGCCACGCCGCTGAGGGCCGAAAAAATCAGAGCGTTCATAATTATTTTCCGATCAGTTGTGCAACAGAAGCTTCTTTCAACAGGCTGTCAACAAAGCCAGCAGTGAGGTTGAGCAAAGGCTGCGGGTAAACACCAAATACGATTATGATTCCAACAACGATGGACAAGGCCACGCGTTCGTTGAACAGGATGTCGGTAGCACGGGCGGTGAGCTGGTTGGTATTGCCAAAGAACACTTTGGACACCATGTTCAGCGTATATACTGCGCCCAATATGATGCTGAGACCTGCCAGTACGGCAAACACATGGTTGTACTGTGTAACGGTGCTGTTGAAGATACCGTTGAACATGAGGAACTCACCGACAAAGGCATTGGTTAAAGGCAGGGAGATATTGGCAAAAGCAACGATTACCAGCAGGATGGCCAGCGCCGGCGCCTTTTGTGCCAGTCCGCCCAGTTCGCTCAGTTTGCGGGTACCCATCTGGCGTTCGATCAATTCGACAACGATCCACAAACCGATGATGTTTACACCGTGGTTGAACATCTGCATCATCACGCCCTGTGCACCGCTGGTGCTTTCGGCAAAAAGCGCAGCACTCATAAAACCAATGTGCGCGATAGAAGAATAAGCGATCAGGCGCTTCAGGTCGTTTTGCTGGATGGCAATGATGGAAGCGTAAATGATACCGATCACCGAAAGGCTCATCACGACATCACCCCAGGAGTATGCAGCGGCAGGTACTACCGGCATTACCCAGCGGATCACACCATATACACCCATTTTCACCATAATGCCGCTCAGCACCATTGTAGCGGCCGTAGGGCTTTGCTCGTAAGTGTCAGGTTGCCAGGTATGGAAAGGGAAGATGGGCATTTTCACGGCAAAAGCCAGGAACATCAACCAAAACACATGCGACTGCTCGCGGGTAGAAAGATTGAGGTTATAAAACGACTGCAGCGAAAACGACTTATCCGGTGTTTGGAAATAGAGGTATAAAATACCGATCAGCATCAGCACCGATGCGGTGAAGGTGTAGATAAAGAATTTGAAGGTCACGGCAATGCGGCGCTCCCCACCCCACTGCGAGCAGAGGAAGTACACAGGGATGAGCGCCAGTTCCCAGAAGAAGTAGAACAAAAGTGCATCGGTTGCCAGGAACACGCCAATGATACCGGCTTGTGCCAGCAGCATCAGTCCAAAGAAACTGTTTGATTTTTTATAGGTGCTGTTCCATGTTGCTACCAATATTACAGGGTAGGCAATGGTGGTGAGCAGGGTCAGTATACCTGACAGGCCATCGAGGTTCAACGAAAAAGAAGAACCAAGCGAGCCCATCCAACCGGCATGAAAGTTTCGGCCGGCATCTACTGCGGGCAGGTTGATACCCCACACAGCCAGTGCTACGCCGATGGTGGCTACCAACAGGGCCCAGCCTCTTGCAGTGCGGTCGTCTTTGAGCCCGAAGCTTACCAGGCCGCCGATCAGCGGAACGAGAAAAAGTAATAATGTAACCATATCAAACCCCCTGTCCCCCTAGAGGGGGAACTTAGGTCCATCTACCCTACCTGTTTTGAAGCGGTTCAAAGCAATGGGTGTTTGGAATTTTACTTGTTAAAAAATCTATTGCGTAAAAGAACTTTTGTTATTTACCAGACACTCCGACCTAAGTTCCCCCTTCAGGGGGCTAGGGGGTGTGGTTTTTACCTGCGCAGGAAAAACTGCAGCACAAAAAACATCACCATGCTCACCACCATCAGCAATACATAACTACCTACCTGGCCGCTTTGCAACCAGCGCAACTGGCGGCCGCTGTAGTTCACCAGTTTGCCTACGCCATTTACCAGGGCGTCAATACCGCTCTTTTCAATAAAGCTGTTGGCAAAAGAACCAAGTGCATTGATAGGTTTTACCACCACACCATTATAGAGTTCATCAACATACCATTTGTTTTCCAGCAGGCGGCCTACAGCAGAAGGCTGTTCTGCCTTGTAGTTGCGGTAGCGCAGGAAAGCAACGATGATGGCGGCAACAGCGATACCCGTAGTAAGGCCTACCAGTACCCATTCGGTGCTGTGTTCTACGTGTACGGTATGTTCAGGGTTGATTACAGGCTTCAGGAACTCGGCCAGTTTTTCACCGCCTTCGGTAAACAGTGCAGGAATACCCACAAAACCACCAGCAATCGACAACACTGCCAGGATGATCAGGGGCAGGGTCATGGCAATGGGGCTTTCGTGCAGGTGATGGCGCTGGGCTTCGGTGCCACGAAACGAACCGTTGAAGGTGATGAAGAGCAACCGAAACATATAAAAAGCTGTGAGTGCAGCCGTCAGCAAACCAACAGCCCACAGGAACTTATCGTATGCAAATGCATTCAGCAGGATGGCATCTTTAGAAAAGAAACCGGAGAACGGAGGAATACCGGCAATGGCGATACAGCCAATCAGGAAAGTAAGGTAAGTGATGGGCAGCGCTTTTTTCAAACCACCCATGTTGCGGATATCCTGTTCACCGCTCACGGCATGGATCACGCTACCCGAACCCAGGAAGAGGAGGGCTTTGAAGAATGCGTGTGTCATTACGTGGAACACAGCAGCGGTATAAGCGCCGGTGCCCAGTGCCAGGAACATATAACCCAACTGGCTCACGGTAGAATAAGCCAGTACCTTTTTGATATCGTTCTGACGCAGGGCGATGGTTGCAGCCAGCAGTGCGGTAGCTGCACCAATGATGGCGATGATGGCATTAGTTGTCCCAGCTAATTGGTACAACGCATTGCTGCGGGCAATCATATAGATACCTGCAGTTACCATCGTTGCGGCGTGGATCAGCGCCGATACAGGTGTGGGACCCGCCATCGCATCGGGCAGCCAGGTATACAGCGGAATCTGTGCGCTTTTACCGGTGGCACCTACAAAGAGCAGCAGGGTAATGCCCGTTATATCAGTTGCAGAAAGTTTAGCCAGGTTGGCGGCGGTAAAAACTTCGTTGTACGAAACAGTACCCAGTTTGGCAATGATCCAGAACACGGCCAGCAGGAAACCCAGGTCACCAATACGGTTCATTACAAAGGCCTTCTTCGCAGCAGCGGTATAGTTTACGTTTTTAAACCAATAACCGATCAGCAGGTAAGAGCAAAGGCCTACACCTTCCCAGCCAATGAACATGATCACGAAGTTGGCACCCATCACCAGCAACAGCATCGAAAATACGAAGAGGTTGAGGTAAGCAAAGTAGCGGGCAAAATGCTGGCCGGCTTCTTCGTGCATGTAAGCGGTGGAGTACACATGGATGAGGAAACCCACGCCTGTGATGATGAGGAGGAACAGCGTAGTGAGCTGGTCTACCTGGAAGGCGAACGGAATCTTCAGGCTACCTACCGATATAAAGTCGAACAGGTGAACCACAGGCGCAGCATAGTTGCCCTGTAAAAAGATGGTAAGGCTGATGATAAAGGAAGCCAGCACGGTGCCGCTGCCGATGAGGCCGGCAACACCCTTGGGCAGCACCTTGCGGCCCAGGCCGTTGATGAGGAATCCGATAAAAGGCAGCAGTGGAATCAGTGCAATCAAGTTCTTCATAAAAGAGCTGTTAGCTGTTGGCTGTTAGCTATTAGCCAAAGGCCAACAGCTAACAGCTAAAGGCTGTATTAGTGTTTTAGTCGGTTCAGGAAATTGATATCCACCGAACGGGTATTGCGGTACAACATCACGATGATGGCCAGGCCCACGCTCACTTCGGCGGCGGCCACTACCATGATGAAGAATACAAAAAGTTGTCCTTCGGAACCTACGTTGTTCACCGCGTTGCCGGCGCCTGCGGCAGCCAGGTGGTGCATTTTGGAGAAAGCAACCAGCAGCAGGTTAACGGCGTTCAGCATCAGTTCGATGCACATGAACACGATGATCACGTTGCGCCGGGTAAGCACCCCGATGATGCCGATGATGAACAACGCAAGTGATAAGAAGATATAATAGTTGATTGGCATTGCCGGAATTGGTTTAGTGGATTCGAAGTTGGTGGTTCATCCTTTATGCAGTTACCGCTTCTGCGGTTTTTTCCTGCTGCAGGGTATTGGTGGTAGTCCGGATGGTCTTTTCTCTTTTACCAATGACCACTGCACCTACCATGGCGCTGAGGAAGAGGATGGAAGCGATTTCAAAAGGCACCACATACTCCGTAAACAGTACCCTGCCCAGGTTTTCAATCAAACCGATATTACCGGTATTGATCTCCGCCATGCGGGTATCGGCATTGCGCAGGGCAGCCACCAGCACCAATAGCAATGAGCCGCCAGCAACGGCCCCAGCCAGCTTCAGCCATTTGTTCTTTTGGGGCTCGGACTCCTTACGCAGGTCCATCAACATGAGCACGTACAGGAACAGTACCATAATGGCACCTGCATAAACAATGATGTTTACAATGGCCAGGAACTGTGCATTCAGCAACAGGTAGTGACCCGAAATAGTAAAGAACGTGATGATCAGCCACAGTACGCTGTACACCGGGTTCTTGCTGGTGATCACCATCAGGGCGCTTACCAGCGAAACAGCGGAGAGGGCGTAAAAGAGAATTTCAGAAATGCTCATGATAAATGGGACAACGGACAACAGACCACAGACATCAGTCGTCCGTTGTCCGTGGTCTTGTTTTATTACTTATTTAGTTGCTTGCGGAATGGTTCCTTTTGCTTTTGCGTATCCTTCCGGATCGGTAACCGGGTTAGGAATCAGCAGGTCTTCTTTACCATATATAAAACCGGTGCGGCCGTAGTTGGCGGGCGCAAAGGTTTGCGACAGGTAAATGGCATCCTTAGGACAAGCTTCTTCACACAGGCCGCAGAAAATGCAACGCAGCATGTTGATCTCGTATTTGGCCGCATACTTCTCCTCGCGGTACAGGTTTTCTTCACCGGCCTGTCGCTCGGCGGCTTCCATGGTAATGGCTTCTGCTGGGCAGGCAACGGCACACAGGCCACAGGCGGTGCAACGCTCCCGGCCTTCTTCGTCACGGTTCAGTATCTGCAGTCCGCGGAACACGGCCGAAAACGGACGCTGCTCTTCGGGGTAGCTGATGGTAGGACGTTTTTTAAAGAGGTGGCTAAAGGTAATGCCCATGCCTTTGAAGATGGCGGGGAGGTACATCTTCTCCACCAGTGTCATGGGCTTGCGTTCTACCTGTTTTCCTCTGTTGGTAAGTGATTGCATTTATGGTAAACTCCTAAGAATTTTATCAATATTATTTTTTAATGCCGGCAGATCTTCTTTAATAATCCGCCATATCTGAACATAATCGATACCCCAGTAAGCGTGAACGATAATGTTGCGCAAACCTGCCATACTCCTCCACTCTATTTCGGCATGCTGCAACTGTAGGCTTTCTGACACATGGTTTGCTGCTTCACCAATTATTTGCAATTGGAAAACACAGCCGGACCGGATCAAAGAATTCTCGAAAAACACTGAAGCAGTCAAGCCTGCTACATAATGCTCTATCTCCTTTATCGCGTCCCGAATGTGCAGCAGCCTTTGCTTGTCAGCCGCCGCTCCTATCATACAACAGTTGTTTTTCTTTATGAATGAAGGGAGCTAGGTAAGGCGACAATCCTTTAGAGCTGACTACATCCACTTTGGAACCAAGTATCTGCTGCAGATCTTCGCTCCAAATGAAATACTGCCAGCCAATTTTCTCCTCGTAGTTCAGGTCAACTAATAAGTCTACATCACTGCTTTCATCCGCTTCCTTCCGGGCATACGAACCAAATAAATAAACCTTCTTTACCGGCTTATCACTGAAATAAGCAGATACTGTCTTTTTTATTTGATCGGTTGTAAGCATGTAATCTATTTATGCTGGCCTTCCGCCGCAAATATATTGTCTCCCTGCCATTCAACTGTAATTGGACAGGTTTTACAACTCCTCGTTATTTGTTCAACAGCAACACCACTACTGCGGTAATTAGCATATTGATCAATGCCAAAGGCAGCAGGTTTTTCCAGCCCATGTTCATCAACTGATCGTAGCGGAAGCGCGGGATGGTCCAGCGGATCCACATAAACAAGAAGATAAAGAAGAAGGCTTTGGCCATCAGCACGCCTACACCCACCAGGCCTACCCACCAGGCATTACCCCAGGCAGCTTCATTTACAAAAGGAATATCATAACCACCCAGGAAGAGGGTTGCCATCACCACGCTGCTGATGAACATGTTGATGTATTCGGAAAAAAGGTAAAAACCCAGTTTCATGGAAGAGTACTCCTGGTGATAACCGAAGTTCAGTTCGTTCTCTGCTTCGGGAAGGTCAAAAGGTGTCCGGTTACACTCGGCAAGGGCACACACAAAGAAGATCAGAAAACCAAGTGGTTGGTAAATCAGGTTCCAGCCATTGGCAATCTGGTAATTCACGATCTCGCTCATACGCAGCGAACCGGTGATCATCAGAACGGCAATAAGCGAAAGACCCATGGCCAGTTCGTAAGAGATCATTTGCGAAGCACCACGGATAGCGGCGATTAGGGAGAACTTGTTGTTGGAAGCCCAGCCACCAATCATAATACCATATACACCCAGGCTCACTACACCAAAGATGTAGAGCACACCGATATTGATATCTGCAATTTGCAGGGCTACCTGCCTGCCGCCGATATCAATGGTAGAACCCCAGGGAATTACCGCGGAGGTCATGGTGGCGGTGATCATCGCCAGCATAGGTCCCAGGATAAACAGGAACCTGTTGGAAGCCGTTGGGATGATTTCTTCCTTCATGAACAGCTTCAATCCATCGGCCATGGGCTGCAGGATACCAAAGGGGCCTGCACGGTTGGGGCCGCGGCGGTCCTGCAGGAAAGCCGCAACCTTACGCTCGGCATAAGTGCTGTACATGGCCACCACCAGCGCCGTGGTTACAATAATGGCGATGAGGATGAACTTCTCTAAAATGATCCACCAGTCGAATTGCAATAAGTACATAGCTTTTGGCTGTTAACGGTTAGCGAATAGCTTCTGGCCTGATCCGCTCCGGTTTATTCGTAAATCGGCAATCGTGAATGGTCAATAAGCTTTTCCGTCTTTACTGACTTTCCCGACTTTCCGGTCTCAATTAATGCGCATTGGTCGTGTCCGTACCTGCCAGGTTCCTTCCGGTACCCTGCTTTACATCGGTAACATTGGTACCGGTGGCATTGGGATTACCGTTGAAGGTGGCGGCTGTTGCAGGCCCGGGCAGCACGTTCAGGTCAACGGTGTTTACCTGGCTTACTTCGTGGATGTCCATCAGCAACTTCGGATCACGGCCCTTCATTACGTCCTTAAACGTTTCTTTTGGCTTCACCACGTTGGTATAATGACCGGCATTGATTACCGAGTGGCGGTCCAGTTTGGTATTGCCTTCAATCACCCAGTCGCTAACCTTTTTCTTTTCAAAACGGCACTCGTTACAGATCCATTCTTCCACCTCGCCCCACTGGTCCTTGCGGGCAGTAACGCGGAGCACATCATCGCCACGCATCCACAGGCGCACCTTGCCGCTGCAGCAGGAGCAGTTGCGGTGGGCGTCTACGGGTTTGGTAAACCATACGCGGTTTTTGAAACGGAAGGTTCTATCGGTAAGCGCACCTACGGGGCAAACATCGATCACGTTACCGATCATGTTGCTGTCCAGTGCTTTTTCCACGTAGGTAGCAATCTGAGCATGGTCGCCGCGGTCAAGCACACCGTGGTCGCGGTTGCCGGCCACCTGGTTGGCAGTGTACACACAACGGTAGCACAAAATGCATCGCGTCATGTGGAGCTGGATGTAGGGGCCGATATCAATACGCTCAAACGTTCGGCGCTTGAACTCGTAGCGGGTACCCTGCGAGCCGTGCTCGTAGCTCAGGTCCTGCAGGTCGCATTCACCGGCCTGGTCACACACGGGGCAGTCCAGGGGGTGGTTAAGCAGCAGGAATTCCACCACGCCTTTGCGGGCTTCCAGCACGGCGGGGTTGGTGATGTTTTCCACCACCATTCCGTCCATTACCGTAGTGCGGCAGGAGGCCACCAGTTTGGGCATGGGACGCGGATCGGCAGTAGAGCCGGCAGCTACGCGTACCAGGCAGGTACGGCATTTACCACCACTGCCTTGCAGCTTGCTGTAAAAGCACATGGCGGGGGGCACCACATCACCACCGATCTTACGGGCGGCCATGAGGATGGTAGTTCCCGGTTCAACATCAACCGTGATATTGTCAATAGTTACTTTGAATAACTTTTTTTCTTCGGACATCTATATTCCTATTTTATTCCGTACAAAGTCTTTAACCAACCTTGCTTCGTTTACAATATTTTCTGCTTCTTCCTTATCTGTTACGCCCATATCTGTGGGATAACGGGTGTAAACGGCGTAAGGTGTAAGCGTAACAGCGGATTGCAAAGATTCAAATGTTGCATCCATTTTAATGGCCAATCCCAACAAAACCGCCAGGTCATGCACTTTCGGAGCCATCGTTTCCTGAAATGTCAGATAAGCTTTCAGGTATTTCTCAGCACATTGCTGTGCATGAAAGGCTATTACATCAAATAACTGCACACCCGACTCCAGCAATATTTCGCAGGTCTGCAAATCCGCATCGGCCTTGGCGTACCACTCTTCTATCAGTTCCTGCTGCTTAGGATGCATACAACAGCTTACCGGTTTTGACAATATTGCCAATAAACGAGTGTGGAACGTCTGAAAACCTGTCAAACTTATCGGCGTACTCCACCACAAAGTCAATTGCAAATGGATACTTGTTCCATCCCATTTCCTTGCGAATGCCGGCTATAACTTCCTGAACTTTCTTAGTCCTGTCAGGCATCACAATCAGGAAATCAACATCACTGTCCGGTCCTTGTGCTCCAGTTGCATAACTTCCAAAGAGATAAAGACTTCTTGGCTGGACAGTATCGACCACCAGGCGGGTTAGTTCTTTTATCTCTTTGTCTGTTACCATATTTATCCCACGGCTACTTCCAACGGATCGGCATAATGGGCCAGCCCAAAATTCCTTACCTGCGCTTCTTCAGGGTGTGTTACGTGCCACTCAAACTCGTCGCGGAAGTGACGAATGGCGGCGGCAACAGGCCAGGCAGCGGCATCGCCCAGGGGGCAGATGGTGTTGCCTTCGATCTTGCGCTGTATATCCCAGAGCAGGTCGATATCGCTCATTTGTCCTTTACCGTATTCGAGCTTGGTGAGGATCTTTTCCATCCAACCCGTACCCTCGCGGCAGGGGCTGCACTGACCACAGCTTTCGTGGCGGTAGAAACGGGCCAACGAAAGGGTGTGGCGCACCACGCACTGGTCTTCGTCCAGTACAATGAAACCACCCGAACCCATCATCGAACCGGTAGGGAAACCACCGTCGGCGAGGCTTTCGTAGGTCATCATGCGCTGTTCGCCCTTGGCTGTTTTCAGCAGCAGGTTGGCAGGCAGGATGGGTACGGACGAACCACCGGGGATACAGGCCTTCAGGCGTTTGCCATTAGCAATACCACCGCAGTATTCGTCACTAAAGATGAACTCTTCCACCGACTGGGTCATGTCGATTTCGTACACACCGGGCTTGTTGATATTGCCACAGGCGGAGATCAGCTTGGTACCGGTAGATTTACCTACACCAATCTTTGCATACTCCTCGCCACCCAGGTTCATGATGGGCACTACTGCTGCCAGGGTTTCCACGTTGTTTACCACCGTGGGGCAGTCGTACAGGCCTTTAATGGCAGGGAAGGGAGGCTTGATACGGGGGTTGCCGCGCTTACCTTCCAGCGATTCGATCAGGGCTGTTTCTTCGCCGCAGATATAAGCCCCGGCGCCGCGCTGAACATAGATCTGGCAGTCGAAACCGGTACCCAGGATATTCTTACCCAGGAAGCCCGCCTGGTTGGCTTCGGCAATGGCCTGCTCCAGGATGTCGACGATCCAGGCGTATTCGCCACGGATATAGATATAGGTGCGGTTGGAACCCAGCGCCCAGGAGGCCACAATCAGGCCTTCGATGAGCAGGTGGGGCAGGAACTCCATTAGGTAACGGTCCTTGAAGGTGCCGGGCTCCGACTCGTCGGCGTTGCACACCAGGTAGCGGGGCACACCTTCGGGTTTGGCCAAAAAGCTCCACTTCATACCGGTAGGGAAACCGGCACCGCCACGGCCGCGGAGGCCGCTTTTCTTTACCTCTTCCACCACATCGCCGGGGGCCATTTTAAGAGCCTTTTCCACGGCTGCATAACCACCGTTTTTACGGTACACGTCGTAATAACGAATGCCTTCGATGTGGGCTTTATCCAGTAAGACTTTTCTTCCCATGGTATAGTAGCTGTTGGCGGTTAGCTATTGGCTGTTGGCCAGGCAAGCCGCCGTTTTTTTTTTCAAGAGCTGCCATTTTCATGATCTGCTAACAGCTAAAAGCCAATAGCCAACAGCTCCTTAATCCTGTTTATAATCGTAGTTGAACATCCAACTGATGCCAAACTTATCGGTCAGCATGCCAAAGCGGGCGCCCCAAAAGGTATCCTGCAAAGGCATGGTGATGGTTGCGCCATCGCTTAGTGCCTTGAACACTTTTTCCAGCTCGCCGGGCTCGTCAAAATCGATGCTGAGGTGCACCATGTTTCCGCCTGTTGCTTTCCAGTCTTTGTCCCCGCTGTCGGAGGCCATAAACTGGAGCTTTTTGGCGCAAAACTGTGCGTGCAACACTTTGTTTCCATCCTGGCTCATTTCTTCCGCCGGTGAGCCTTCAAAACGCGACAGGTTTTTGATTTGTCCGTGAAAGGCCTTGGCGTAAAAGTTCAATGCTTCTTCGCAGTTGCCTGCAAATGTGAAGTAGGGTGTTACTTGCATATGGCTGATGTTTGGTTTGTTGTGCAAACGATTTTACCTGTTATGCCGTTGGTTCCCTTCTTCAATGTTTATTGCACGAGGCAGGATGGCGGCGCAGGTTATTGCAAAAAGATAGGTTCTTTTAGCAATAACAAAACGCCTTAGTTGTTCAGTGCTGCATTGCTGCGGCACTCTTCAATGATCTGGTCCACCTTTTCACGGGTGAGGTGTTCTTTATAGAACTTGCCCATCTGCATCATGGGTGCATAGCCGCAGGCACCGAGGCACTCTACGGTTTTAAGCGTAAACATCCCATCGGTCGTGGTCTCTCCCACCCCGATGGCTAATTTTTCCTTGATGTAGGCAATAATATCGTCGCTGCCACGGAGCATGCAGGGCCCGGTCTGGCAAACCTCAAACAGGTATTTGCCAATGAGCTTCATGTTGTACATGCTGTAAAAGGTAGCCACCTCGTATACTTCAATGGGCTTGATGCTGAGCAGGCCAGCCACATAATCCATTACCTCGGGGCTCAGCCAGCCATTGTTGGCTTCCTGCGCCAGGTGCAGCACCGGGATGAGGGCGCTCTTCTGCTTTCCTTCGGGATAGCGGGCGATGATTTCCTGTACTTTCTGCAGTTTATCTTCTGAAAAAACCACTGTTCGATTTATTATGGTGAACTATTGTGCCGCTTGTTTAGCACATTAGCTAATTAGCACATTATTAGGCGTCCATCTCCCCTGCAATCAGGTTCAGCGAAGACAGTACGATCACGGCATCGCTCAGCATGCTTCCTTTCACCAGTTCTTCGTAGGCCTGGTAATAAATAAAGCAGGGACGGCGGAAGTGCAGGCGGTAAGGGCTGCGGCCACCATCGGAAAGCAGGTAGAAACCGAGCTCACCATTGGCGCCTTCCACAGCATGGTAAACCTCGCCCGGTGGAATATCCACTTCACCCATCACGATCTTGAAATGGTAGATCAGGGATTCCATCTTGGTATATACATCTTTCTTCTCGGGTAGGTAGTACTCAGGAACATCGGCATGGAAAATGGTGCCTTCCTGGCCTTTCATATCCTGGATCTTGCGGTATGCCTGCTCGATGATGCGCAGCGATTGCCACATCTCCTGGTTACGTACCAGGAAGCGGTCGTAACAGTCACCGGTAGTACCGGTTGGAATGTCAAATTCAAAATCCTGGTAAGAGCTATAAGGGTTGTGCACCCGAACGTCGTAATCCACGCCGGCAGCACGCAGGTTGGGACCGGTGAAACCGTAATTGAGTGCCCGCTCTGCGGAAATAGGACCGGCACCAATGGTACGGTCCATAAAGATGCGGTTGCGGTTGAACAGGCGTTCAAACTCGCGCAGCACATCAGGGTATTCTTTCAGGAAGCGTTCCAGCTTGGTGAAGGCGATATCGTTGAAGTCGCGCTCAAAACCGCCGATCCGTCCAATATTGGTAGTGAGACGCGAGCCGCACACTTCTTCCCATATTTCATAGATCAGTTCTCGGTATTGCATCACGTATAGGAAGCCGGTAAAGGCGCCGGTATCCACACCCACGATGGAGTTGCAGATCAGGTGGTCGGCAATACGGGCCAGTTCCATGATGATAACGCGGAGATAATCTACTCTTTTAGGCGTTGAGATACCCAACAGCTTTTCGCAGGTCAGGTGCCAGCCCATATTGTTGATGGGCGCCGAACAATAGTTCAGGCGGTCCGTCAGCGGGGTGATTTGGTACAGGGGGCGGCGCTCGGCGATCTTTTCAAAAGCGCGGTGAATATACCCGATGGTCTGTTCCGCCGACATGATGCGCTCACCGTCCAGCTCCAGGATATTCTGGAACACGCCGTGCGTTGCCGGGTGGGTGGGGCCCAGGTTGAGGCGGGTGGTGCCTGCTTCCAGCGGCTCTTCGTTCGGGAAAATATTGGGTGCAGTAATCAGTGCCATGGTGTGCTTTGTCGTGAATGGTGAATGGTGAGTGCGTTAAACCTGAAGCGTGAATCGTCAATGCTTAACCTCAACCGTAACCTTATTCTGTTTTACTGTTCGGTATCCGGTATCTGCCTTGGGGCGCCGTCTTCCTGGCGGTTGCCAAAATCAAACGATCCACCGCGGCCAAACATTTCATCGTCCTTGTCAATACGGGTCTGGTCTTCCAGCGGAAACTCCTTGCGCAGGGGGAAATAATCCATTTCGTCCACGTTCTGGATGCGCTTGAGGTTGGGATGCCCTACAAAATTGACCCCGTAGAAATCGAAAGCTTCCCGTTCCTGCCAGTTGGCCGACATGAATATTTTGGTAGCCGAAAACACATCGGGCTGGGCAATGGGTGCATACACTTTAAAGCGGATGCGCACATTGGCCACCAGGTTGTGCAGGTGATACACCACAGCCAGCTCGCGGCCTGTATAGGCAGGATAGTGTACGGCAGTGAGGTCGGTGAGAAAACGGAAAGACAGTTCGGGGTCTTCAAACAGGAACTGCATCACCTTCAGGTTCAGCTCGCGGGGAGCTTCAAAGGTGAGCATGCCATAAGGCTCTTCGAACTGGGTCAGCTGCCCGGGAAACTGCTCCTCGAGCCGCTGTTGGATATAGTCGTTTGTCAGGGACATAATGTAAAGCTGTTAGCTGTTAGCCTTTGGCTGTTAGCTAACAGCTAACAGCTAAAAGCCAATGGCTTATTGTATTCCGTAACTCTGTAACAAATTCTTATAATGCTCGCTGTTGCGGCGGCGGATGCTTTCCTTGCCTACCAGGTCCTGGATTTTCATAAAACCATCAAGGATGGCTTCGGGACGGGGAGGGCAACCGGGCACGTACACGTCTACAGGCACTACCTGGTCGATGCCCTGGAGTACGCTATAGCTGTCGAAAATACCACCGCTGCAGGCGCAGGCACCCACGGCCATCACCCAGCGGGGCTCAGCCATTTGCAGGTATACCTGGCGCACTACCGGTGCCATTTTCTTCGAAATAGTACCCATCACCATCATCAGGTCGCACTGGCGGGGCGAGAAACCCATACGCTCTGCGCCAAAGCGGGCCAGGTCGTAGTGGGCGGCAGCGGTAGCCATAAACTCGATACCACAGCAGGAAGTAGCAAAAGGCAGGGGCCAGATAGAATTCTTCCGGGCCAGGCCTACCACATCGCTCAGTTTGGTGGTAAAAAAGCCTTCACCCTCGAAACCTTCGGGCATTTCCGCCATACTGATATCCTGCACCAGCGGCTTCTCGTTGACATTATATGAAACTGGACGTGCCATATTAAAATCCTCCCGTTCTCCTAAAGGAGAACTTAGATTTAAACTGTTTTACAATACTTTGAACTCCCTAAAGACGATTACCAAACCTTATTTGTTGGCTCCACTTCCGGAATTCTTTGCTAAAAGAACCATCCTTATATTCCTGCTATTCCGGCCTAATTTCCCTTTTGCAGGGAGGCAGGAATTAATCTTCCCAATCCAAAGCGCCTTTCTTCAGGATATAAATAAACCCGCAGAAGAAAAAAGCCACAAACATCAGTACTGCCCAAAAACCACTCCAACCCAAACCCCTGAAATTAACAGCGTAAGGATAGAAAAAGATCACTTCCACATCGAACAGCACAAACAGGATGGCCACCAGGAAGTACTTGATAGCCGTAGGCTGGCGGGCGTCGCCATGCGTTTCGATACCTGAGGTAAAGCTTTCCAGCTTGTCGGTGGTTTTACGCTTGGGCCCTACCAGGTGGGTCAGGGTCATCAGAAAACCAATCAGACCAACGGCAAACAAAAGTTGCAAGCCTACGGGCAGGTAACTTTCCGCATTATTGGCAGCCCCGGAAAGCGCAGTAGTGACATTTGCCTGTAAAATGTGGATCATAGAAGTGTAAAAAATGGCAAGCAAAAATAAGCGGGTTTGGTTTACAACCGCAGTTAATCTTTATCAGCTAAAAACAATAAAAAATCCCCCTGCAAAACAGGGGGATTTTTACCTATTAAAATATTTGAATATTTACTTTCCCTTACTTCCCGCCGACGACTTTGCAGCAGGCGCAGGCTTGCTCAGAATTTCGATATTCTTCTTAAACGCGGCGTTTTCAGGATCAAACTCAAGGCCCTTACGCAGGTAAGTAACGCCTTTGTCTTTATCCTTCTTTACGTTAACATAGTACTGAGCCAGGTTGCCTACAGCTTCCAGGCCATAAGGCTTGAAACGGGTTTTGTCCAGCTCAGATACGCGCAGCAGCTGCTCGTATTGAGGGATAGCCAGGCCCTGCTCCATGGTGCTGTCGATACGACCCAGCGAGCGGGCGCTCCACAGGTAACCGTAAACGCTATCAGGGAAAGCCTTGGAATAAGCTCCAAACACCGAGTCGGCGCGGGTAAAGTCGCCAGCCTGGTAGTAAGGCAGACCGATCTGGAACAGTTCGGCGGGGTTGGCCTGGGTGCCACGCAGCTGGTAGCTCAGCAGGCGCAGGTCGCCCTCAAAACGCTTGTTGCCCACTTTCTTGAAACGCTCAATGCCTTCGTTCAGCAGGTTTACCTGCTTGCTCAGCACGCTGTCCATGGTAGCAGCCTTGTAGTAGCTTTCTTTTACAATGGCAGGGTTGTCCTTACCGCAGGCATCAGCCTGGAGGATATAGTCATTGCCAATGATATCTTCTTCTTTAGCCTTGGCAAAAAACTGTCCTACATACTGGCAGGCAGCAGTAGAGTCGCCTTTACCTACATAGCTGTAACCCAGCAGGCGGTAAACATTGGGGCGGGTTTTTTCGCCAGCCTGGCTGATGATGTTCTTACCAATGGTAATCGCATCATCAAACTTGTTCTGAACAAACGCAGTCTGCGCTTTCAGGTACTCGTTCTCGGGGCTGGGGTCGGCATACTTCAGGTACAGGTTAGCATACTCCTCAGCCTTGGGGAAGTCGCGCTTGTAACGCAGGAAATAATCGTACAGGTCCATGTAAGCTGGTGCAAACGATGGATCAGCAGTTACCGCGTTGTTTAGCTGCTCTACTACCACATCCCAGTTTTGCTGGCTGGTGTACAAACCGGCCAGGCGGAAAGCAGGAACGGCGAACTTGGGGTTCTTGGCAACGGCAGTCTGGTAAGCTACTGCGGCCTGGCCACCATTGTGTGCCTTGCGGTAAGCGTTACCGAGGGCCAGCCATGCATCAGCATTGTTGGGGTCTACGGTTGTAGCTTCCTGCAGTTTGGTGATGGCGTAGTTGATATCGCCTTTTTTCTCTTTATCGGAATACACATTGGCAATACCACGACCAATAGCGGTAAGCACCTTTGGATCGTTGGCTTTCTTGCCTTTGCTCAGGGAAATGGCGGTTTCAAAACGCTGGCGGGCTTCGTTGGCCTTGCCTTCCTGCAGCTCTACCTGGCCCATACCCACCAAAACCAGCGGGGCATTGCCATTGGCAGACAGTGCTTTTTCATAAACGGCTTTAGCGCCGGCTGCATCGTTTTGAGCCAGGGCCAGCTGGCCTGCCCAGTATACAGCCTCCATATTGTTTGGATTTGCGGCCAGCAGTTTGTCAAACACGTCCTTCGCACTCTTATACCTTTCCGCATACAGGTGGTTGACGCCTTCCTGTACGTTCTGCGCGAAAGCAGCAACAGACAGGAAAGCCGCGAAAAACAATACAATCGCTGATTTCTTCATTTCTTTTTTCTTTTAAGAGGTCAAAAAATGTACAGGGGTTTATTTACTACTTGTTAATGTTACTCCGAGATGCTGGTGGGCCGCACATTGAGTTTCAATGTACCCGGCACCAAAAATGCCCGCCGAAAGATAAGCTGTCCACGCTGACCTTCCATAAATGAAGCAAAACCATTGCCCAATCCCCTATGTCTTTCCTTCAGATTGTATACCAAACGTCTGATCAAAGGGTAACGGCCTACATAAATATTTGCCTGCACAGGTTGTACAAACTTTCCTTCGAGGTCGCGGCTTTCAAGATGCGCAATTTTTACTTTTTGCAAAAAAGAAAGTTGCGTTGAATCCTGGCGGTTGCCTACCCAGCTTACACCTACAAAACCGATGGCATTGGGTGTGCGGCTTACATAATCAACAACACCCTCGCTGGTTTGCGCCGCCACCACGCTGGGACCAAGCGAATCGCCCCTTAGTACCGAATCCATGATATACCGAACCGTACTGGTGGCCCTTACCCCATCAAAAACAGGGATCAGTTTTTTGGGGCTGGTGCCCTTGATGATATCCCTGAGTTCCTGTACCGTAAATAAAGAGTCGGGGGCAGTGGGGTTTACCAAAACGGCAATGGCATCAAATGCTACCGTCGAGTATTTAGGCGCCACTTTAAAAGAGTCGGTCATAAACTTTTCTTCTGCTGGCGTAAAACCCCGTGTAGCAATCACCATCCGGATGCTGTCTACACCAAAATCCTTCAGGCACTCGGCCTCGGGTTTGTAGTGCACAATGATCTTTGTTTTAGGATAGGATGACTCGTAAACGGCTACCTGCGCATCAATTACCGGCTTGAACGACTCGTCGGCACTGATATGAATGGTTCCTTCTTCACGGGTGTCGGTGGGCAGTGCGCTCTCTGTATTATTCCCACAGGCTGTGATGGCGGCGGAAATCACCAGGGTACCCAGCCAGCCATACAGTTTTGTATACATGCTTCTTATCATCTGAAGTAGTTCTTCTTGTACCCACGATAAATCCGCCACAGGCCGTAAATCAGGAAGAGGACACCGGCAAATTTGTCTATTGCAGAAGGTTTCTGCCGGAAAATGTTCATGTCCAGGGCTTCGTACAACAGGAAATAGCCCCCTATTATTATAAACAATACTCCCATGCCGTAGTCCAGTATGGAGCGCATGCCGGCAACCTGTTTGCGTCTTTGTTTTTCGTATTCTTCAATCATTGCAAATCCGTCCTTTAGCACCGGGGTTGGCAATTTAGGGATTTTTCACTCTTCACTTCCCACAAATGTTACCGGCAGGGTAAACAGCACAGCTACTTCTTTTCCATGCTGCCGCGCCGGCTTCCACCTCGGCGAACGCTGCAGTGCACGCAGCACAATCCTATCAAGCTCTACCGTTGATGATTGCAGCACCTCTGTAGCCAAAACCGTTCCATCTTTTCCTATTACAAAACGAACTTTTGTGGTAAGCGCACCTCCTGCGCCCAAACCTTCGGGTTGCCCGATTTGGCGCGAAAGGTAGCGGGCAAATGCTTCGGGGCCGCCGGGAAACAGGGCTGGCTCTTCAGCAGTTGCAGCATCTATAACAGTTGGCTCCGGTGCCGGCGCTTCCGGTGCGGGTGTGGCTGGCGCAGGGCTGGGCGCATCATCACCTGCTGGCGCGTCGCCTTCCTGCTTTTCCGTACCAAAAGCTGCCACAGCAAGGGTTTGCACCGGCGGCACTTCTGCTTCGGGTGGCACCAGTTGGTCTGGAACAATTTTGATTTTGCCTGCAAAATGCTCCGCAGCTACCTGCTGACTGGAGGATTTGGGAGCGGCTGGCTTTTCAGGTTGGGCTAAAGGCTTGGGCAATTCCACAGTAGATAGAACAAGCGGCCCCGGATCCTTGACACTAGTGGTATCGGAAGGCTGCTCTTGCGCCAGCAACAGGAACAGCAAACTACCTATTGCCAAAGCCAGTCCAACGGCTAGCCACAATCGTTTTTCGTAATCCTTCCGGAGTGCATAGGCGCCATAAGCTTTGTTGCGGTTGTCAAATACAATGTCCAGAACGTCGGCATGAAGAATTTCAGAGCTGGTCATGGTTGTGTGGTTTGCCAATGAGATGCGGGAAATTGGGAAATACATAAGGGTGAAGGCAGGAAGTTGTAAAGGGAAGACGACAGACTATGGTCTATGGTCCATGGACCATAGACCATAGTCTGTGTTGCGCTGGCCAACTGTCGTCTGCTGTCTGTTGTCCCTAATCTGTTGTCTTCATTCCAAACCTTTTCGTTCCTCCATTTCAAATCCTGCCCATCACCGGTTACCTTTGCCGCCATGAAAATTTTGATGGTCTGCCTGGGCAATATCTGCCGGAGCCCTTTGGCTGAGGGCATCCTGAAACACAAAGCCAATGCCGCCGGTCTCGACTGGATAGTTGAAAGCGCCGGCACCCTGGGTGCCCATGTGGGCGAGCCGCCGCACAAGCTGTCTCAAAAAGTGGCGCTCCACCACGGTGTAGATATCTGCCAGCAGCTGGCCAGGCGCTTTGAAGCCGCCGACTTTGAGCGTTACGACAAGCTATACGCCATGTCGGCTGACGTGCTGGAGCACATGCAGGAAATTTGTGGTAAAAAGTTCATTGCTGCCAAAGCCGCCCTTTTGCTCAACGAACTTTACCCCGGTGAAAACCGCTCGGTAGTTGATCCCTGGTACGATGGTACCGAGCCGGGCTTTATGGCCGTTTATAAAGAAATAGAAAAGGCCTGCGAGGCCATTGTTCGAAAGTACAGGCAGGTAACTGCATAAGGATTTCGGATCGCTGATTTGTGGATTTGTAATTGCTGATTTAGGATTGATGATTCCAGAATTTGTTCAATAAAAACTTGCAACCAGATATTTCTAAATCTAAGATCCGCGATCACAAATTCACAAATCAGCGATCCAAATTCGCAAAACTCAATTTTTCAAAAATCTGAACCGCTCCCATAATGGCTAAGCCCTCCCTTCCGCAAGGCACCCGCGATTTTGCACCCGATGTAGTGCGCCGCAGGCAATATATTCTCCACACCATCAAAACCGTATTTGAGCTCTATGGCTTTCAGCCGCTGGAAACCCCGGCCATGGAAAACCTGGAAACCCTCATGGGCAAGTACGGCGAAGAAGGCGATAAGCTGATTTTTAAGATCCTGAACAATGGCCTGGACAACCCTGCCAAGCAGGAAGCCACCCGTGCTGCTTTTGAAAAAGCTTTGGAAGGGAAAAACACAAAAGACCTTACCGAGCGTGCCCTGCGTTACGATCTCACGATTCCATTCGCCCGCTTTGTGGCCATGAACCACGGGCAGCTCACCTTCCCGTTTAAGCGCTACCAGGTGCAGCCCGTGTGGCGTGCCGACCGCCCACAGCGGGGCCGCTACCGCGAGTTTTACCAGTGCGATGCCGACGTTGTGGGCTCCAACTCCCTGCTCAATGAAGTGGAACTGGTGCAGCTTTACACCGAAGTGTTCAACCGCCTAAAGATGGACGGCTTTGAACTGCGCATCAATTCGCGCAAAATTTTGGCAGCCCTTGCCGAAATATGTGGTGGCGCCGACAAGATGGTAGACATCACCATTGCCATCGACAAGCTGGATAAGATCGGTATTGAAAAAGTAAAGGAAGAACTGGGGCAACGCGGTTTGCAGGAAACCCAGATCAGCACCATTAAGCAATATCTGGCCATTGACGGCAGCAACGAAGCAAAGCTGGCTGCCATCGAAACCCTGCTCAGCGAAAGTGAACAGGGCAAAAAGGGCATTGCCGAAATCCGCTTTGTACTGGAGCGCACCCAATTGGCAGGCACCAATGCACCGTTAATCATTGACTTTACGCTGGCCCGCGGCCTCAACTACTACACCGGTATCATCTTCGAAGTAAAAGCACCCGCTACCGTAAAGATCGGCTCTATTGGTGGTGGTGGCCGTTATGATGACCTCACCGGTTTGTTCGGCGTACCCAATATGCCCGGCGTGGGTATCTCTTTTGGCGTAGACCGTATTTACGATGTGCTGGAAGAACTGGCCTTGTTTCCAGACACCGTAGCGCAGGGCACCAAAGTACTCTTCTTCAATTTAGGTGAATCGGAAAGCAAACAGGCCTTTGCATTGGTGCAGCAACTGCGCGGTAAGGGTATTGCCACTGAGCTCTTTCACGAGCAAGCCAAGATGGATAAACAGTTCAAATACGCCGAAAAGAAAGGCATTCCTTATGCCATCATCATTGGCTCCAAAGAACTGGAAAGCGGCACCTGCAATGTAAAGGACCTGCGCAACGGACAGCAGCAATCCATTGGCTTTGCCGACCTGTTGACACAGAGCTTCGAATAAAAGTATATTTACAGAAAGCAAAAAGCATGAGTGCTGTACCTGCAACAAAGCTTATGTCCCTAGCCGAATACCTGCAAATGGAAGAAACGGCTGTAGAAAAGTCGGAGTACTATAAAGGTGAAGTATTTGGCATGTCGGGTGGGAGTATTGCACACAATACTATTTCTACCAACACAACAGCGCTGCTCTGGAATTTTCTACGCGATAAACCATGCAGAGTATTCAACAGCGATCAGAAGGTAAGAATTGAAGCAAACTCACTTATTACTTACCCCGATGTATCAGTATTGTGTGGCGAGCCGGAATTGTGGAATAACCGAACGGATATGATTCTTAATCCATCCGTCATTATTGAAGTGCTCTCCCCTTCTACTGCAGGCTACGACCAAGGCGATAAATTCAAACTATACCGAGATATTCCTCCTTTGAAAGAGTACATCCTTATTGCCTCAACAGAACAAATGGTGCAGCGATATGTAAAGCAGGCGCCGCATCACTGGGCCTTCAGCGACACACGTGATGCAGAAGGCTTGTTCCAGGTAGAAACAATTGGTTTTAGTTGCCCGGTAAAAGAGTTGTACCGAAACGTAGATTTTCAACAACAGTAAGCTTACAACACCTAAAACAAACAGGCCTTAGCGGGCCTGTTTGTTTTTACGGTCATCTGTCAAAAACGGGCGCAACCATGCCGTGGGTACACCTTCTTTGGCGCCTTCCAACAGGATGTCGTCTACTTCAACTTTGATGCGGGCAACCTTTCCTTCTTTGTTGCGGAAAAATACCATCCGGCTGCCTTCAAACTCTTTCATGGTGAAAGTATCAACACCCTGCTTTTCCAATACGCTCCCACCTTGGGTGGACGAAACGGAAAGCACATTTCCCTGCATCGAAATTTCGGCAGCAGTAACAAAACTTCCTTCAGGGAAAGTGTACTTGCCAACATAGTTGGTAAGGGCAGTGTCTTTGGTTTGTGCAAAAACAGATCCTACAGCCAGCAATAAAGCCGACAGAAACAATACGCGTTTCATTTGATTTTGTTTTGGTGATTGGGCAAATAGATACAGCACTATTATAGCACTGATTGAATGTACCAGCCTAACGGGTGAGCCCCGGAATAAGTTACAGTAGCAGCGAAAATTTATTTAACCCGGATAAAATTCAGGGATGAATCAAACAGCGGCTCTTCTTCCAGGTTGGCATTGCGGTAGCCGTATTTAAGCCCCTGGCTATATACTTCGCGCCATAACTGGAGCTGGGGTAATACACCTTTGTAAAAACGGCCACCCTGCAAGTGCGGACGTGCATTGTGTACCGCCGTGTCGATGTACGCAGACAGGGTTGTATCGGTAGTGATGAAAAGCGATTGGTTGTATGGATAACGGTACACCAGGCTGCGATGCCCCATACTATCGGTAGTGTATTCTTTATCCGAAAATCCTCTGGGTACCCGCAGTTTTACCTTGCCCAAAGTACCGGCATCGTAATACTGGTGGCGGTAATCGCCAAAGAGCGCACAACCCGAACAAAGCAGCAAGAGCAAGAATGGAATAATCCGCATATCAGCGTTTACAATTTTCAAAAATGACCGCAGCACCCTGCCCCACGCCTACACACATGGTGGCCAGGCCATACTTGGTACCACTCCGCTTCAATTCGTGTACCAGCGTGGTGCTGATGCGCACACCACTACATCCAAGCGGGTGACCAAGGGCAATAGCGCCGCCATTTACATTCACCTTTTCGGGGTCGAGCTGCAGGTCATGCATGCAGGCAAGCGCCTGGGCAGCAAAGGCTTCATTCAATTCAATCCGCTCCATATTGGCAATAGAAAGCGATGCCCTGCGCAAAGCTTTTTGCGTGGCGGGCACCGGGCCCATACCCATGGTGGCGGGGTCTACGCCTGCCACTGCCATGGAAACGATTTTTGCCATGGGCTTCAGGCCATATTTCCGTACCGCTTCTTCGGAAGCCAGCAGCATGGCGGCCGCACCATCATTGATGCCGGAGGAATTGCCTGCCGTTACCGTACCATCCTGAACAAATGCAGGCTTTAGGGTCGCCAGCTTTTCGATGGTAGTATGCCTTGGATGTTCGTCGGTATCTACCAGCGCCGTATGGCCCCTTTCATTGTCCACGGTAACAGCTACCAGCTCCTCTTTCCACACACCCTTTTCGAGTGCGGCAAAGTAGCGCTCCTGCGACCGTGCCGCAAAGGCGTCCTGCGCTTCCCGCGAGATATGCCACTGCCGGGCAACATTTTCAGCGGTTTCGCCCATATTGTAGGGATGGTGCAATGCAGAGAGCTTCGGATTCATAAACCGCCACCCCATGGTGGTATCCCAAACCTCCGCATTGCGCTGGAAAGGCGTTGTAGCCTTGGCCATTACAAAAGGCGCACGGCTCATGCTTTCCACACCACAGGCAATCACCAGTTCGGCATCGCCGCATAGTATCTGCCGGGCGCCGTTCATGATGGCTTCAAGCCCGGAGGCACACAATCGGTTGACGGTGGTACCCGCCACCGATGTGGGCAGACCAGCCAGTAGGGCAGCCATACGGGCCACGTTGCGGTTGTCCTCACCGGCCTGGTTGGCCGCGCCGGCAATCACATCCTCGATATCAGCGGGATTGATCTGCGGAAAACGGGCCACCAGGTCGCGGATCACATGGGCTAGCAGGTCGTCGGGGCGGATGGCACTCAATGCGCCGCCGTACTTGCCAATGGGGGTTCGCAGGGCATCAATCACATAAACTTGTTGCACTCCATTCATACAACTAAATATAGCGATATGATTCAATGCAGGTTGGCTTCACCAAAAACATGCAACACCGGCCTGGCCCTGCTTTTTTGTAATAGCCATTTAACCGTATCCTGCCTTTTTCGGTAATCCCATAGCTTTGCCCTCCCTTAACCAATACCCCAATGCGCATTATCCTTGTTCTTTTACTGCTGCTATCCTTACCAGTTTTTGCCCAAACTGGCCGGATCAAAGATGTCAACACCATTGGCTGGTACACCAACCAAACCACGCTGCGCTTTCATCCCAAATGGAGCGGCCACCTTGAATACCAGTGGCGGCGCGATGAGCTGATCAAACATGGACAGCAGGGGCTTTTGCGCACCGGCATCAGCTACGAAGCCACCGATCGCCTGCAGCTGAGAGCTGGGTATGCCTGGGCCGAAACCTATCCTTATGGCGACATCCCTATACAGGCCATCGGCCGCACCTATACCGAACACCGCGCATTCCAGATGGCAACACTTACCGACGAAGTAGGCCGTGTGGGCCTTAGCCACCGGCTGATGCTGGAGCAACGCTGGGTGGGCCAGTACCAGGATCCGCAGGCAGAGAAAGAAGATGTTTTCCGCTACACCAACCGGGTAAGGTACATGCTGCGGGCACAGGTGCCGCTGAACAAGCCCACAATGGGCGACAAAACCCTGTACGTTGCTGGCTATGATGAAATACTGATGGGTTTTGGGAAAAATGTAGGCGAAAATGTGTTTGACCAAAACCGCCTTTCGCTGTTGCTTGGCTACCGCTTTAGCAAAGCTTTTCGTTTGGAAGCTGGCTACCTGCAGCAGATTGTACAACTGGGCCGCGAAGTCGAAGGCCGCAATGTTTTCCAGCACAACAGGGGCCTCATTTTGAACACTTACCTGAACTTCGACCTGTCCGGCCGATAAATACCCCTTTTTAATCCTGTGCTAACATAAAGGCTGGTACAATGCCTGTACCTTTGCGCGATGATCGCGAGTGCAGCAAAAAATATCCGCCATTTAAGTTTAAACGAGCTGGAGAACTTCTTTATCCTGATGGGTGAAAAGAAGTTCCGTGCCAGGCAGGTATGGGAATGGATCTGGCAAAAAAAGGCACAGTCCTTTGCCGATATGACCAACCTGAGTAAGGACCTCCGCCAAAAACTGGGCGAGCATTTCTCCCTGCCTGCACTTACCATCCACACATCGCAGCACAGCGCCGATGGCACCATCAAAACGGGTTTTGTTACCCACGAAGGCCACTTGTGCGAAGGTGTGCTTATTCCCACCGATACCCGCAACACGGCTTGTGTTTCTTCGCAGATTGGTTGCTCCCTGAGCTGCAAGTTTTGCGCTACCGGTTATATCGACCGCAAACGCAACCTCGATTACGACGAGATCTACGATGAGGTGGTATTGCTGAACGAGCAGGCCGAAAAGGCATATGGTAAAAAGCTTTCCAACATCGTGTTCATGGGTATGGGTGAGCCCCTGCTCAACTACAAGAACGTGCTGAAAGCTATCGAGCGCATCACCGCTGAAGACGGCCTGGCCATGAGCCCGCGCCGGATTACCGTATCTACTGCGGGTGTAGCTAAAATGATCAAGCAGTTGGGCGACGATGAAGTGCGCTTTAAGCTGGCTCTTTCGCTGCATGCCGCCAATGATGCCAAGCGCAACGAGATCATGCCCATCAACGAAAGCAACAACCTGAAGGCACTGATTGAAGCACTCAACTATTTTCACAAAAAGACCAAGAACGAGATCACGCTTGAGTATATCCTGTTCAAGGATTTCAACGACAGCCTGAAGGATGCCGACGACCTGATTAAGGTATACCGCCAGGTACCCGCCGACCTGGTGAACATCATCGAGTACAACCCCATTGACCTCGCTACGTTTGAAAAGCCTTCAGAGGAAAAGACCAATGCCTTTATGGCTTACCTCGAGAAGAACAAGGTGAATGCACGCCTGCGCCGTAGCCGCGGTAAGGACATTGATGCGGCTTGCGGGCAATTGGCGAACAAGCAGCAACAACCACTTTCCTCTTAAAAGGGAAAGTCACATTCATATGATTGTTCAAAACAAAGCCACTCCTATGCAGGGTGGCTTTGTTGCTTTTGGAGCGATACTATTATCAAGCTTTGGAGACAGCATTGACTTGAACTTGTTCCAGATTCGCACCTACTGCCGTTAAAAACCTTTGTTCAGGAATTTGATGGGAACACGGATAGAACGGATGAGACGGATATCCGTACCTATCCGTTATATCCGTTCCATCCGTGTTCCCATCAAAAAGTATTGATACAGTAATCTTCATTCAACAAATCCGGCCTAAGCTCCCATTTAGAAGAACAAGGGGCATTAACCATCATTAACCTTTGTTCATTAAACGCTACTGTTTGGTTGCGGTCTATCCTGTACAACTAAAAACAGAAGCATGAAAAGAATAATTATGGGCGCCCTTTCGCTCCTCCTCATCACCGGGGCAGCACAAGCGCAAAGCGTACAAAAAGGTAAAGAACACCGCAGGCAACAATGGGAGCAACTGAACCTCACGGCTGACCAGAAATCGAAACTGCAGGCACTCAATGAAGAACAGAAAAAAGCTTGGGCCGAACTTAAAAGCAAAGGCCAGGATGCAGCAGCGCAAAAGCAACGCCGCGAGTTGATGCAGCAGTTCCAAACAAAACGTAAAGCCATCCTCACTGCCGAACAGCAGCAGCAATTAGCCAAGTTGCGTTCCGAACACCGCAAGGAAGCACGTGGTAAAATGCAGGAAAGCAGGAAAGTAATAAAGCAGGAACTGAACCTGAGCCAGGCACAACAGGAAAAACTGAAAAGCCTGAATAAAAATTTTCGGACCAAACGTGAAAGCCTGAAAGGCAATACAGCCCTCTCGGATGCACAAAAAAAGGAGCAAATGAAAAGCCTGGCAAAGCAACACCGCCAGGAGCTGAAAGGTGTACTTACCACCGAGCAGCAGCAGAAAATGCAGGAATTGCGCAAGGAACACCGTAACAAAAACGGGAAATAACGCCTGTTTAACTACAATACCGTCGGTTTAGAAAAAGAAAAGACCATGCGCTGCATGGTCTTTTTTACCTTTGCAGACTTATTTACAGCGATGAAGAAGAAAACAGGTTTTGAAAAATTTGCCAAAGGGCAAAGCAGCGGCGCCAAGAAAGAGCAGTTTCGCCAGGAGAAGCGTCAGTTCAAGAAAGAGCTGACCCAACAGGCGGAGCGCAAAAAGCTGGAGCTGAAAGCTAAGGCCGAAGGCGAAAAAAAGCCCCGCATTATCATTGAGCGCAAGGCGGAAGACAATATGCCGCTGAACAAGTACATCGCCCATTGTGGCGTGTGTTCGCGCAGGGATGCCGTGGAGCTGATCAAAGCCGGCAAAGCTACCGTGAACGGTGAAACCATCCTGGAGCCTGGCCACAAAATTAAGGTCAAGGATGAAGTAACGGTGAATGGCAAAAAAGTAACACCGGTAAAAGGCCTGGTGTACATCCTGCTGAACAAACCCAAAGATTACCTCACCACCACCGAAGACCCGCAGAACCGCAAAACGGTACTCGACCTGATTAAACAGGCTACTTCAGAACGAGTATACCCCGTAGGCCGCCTCGACCGCAACACTTCGGGTGTACTGCTGCTCACCAATGATGGCGAGCTGTCGCAAAAATTGACGCACCCCAGCAACGAGATCAAAAAGGTGTATGCCGTTAGCCTCGACAAGCCCCTGACCAAGGCGCATTTTGATGCTATTGTAAAAGGCACCGAACTGGAAGACGGCATCATCAATGTTGATGCACTTGCTTATACCGAAGCTGGCGATAAAACACAAATTGGTATTGAAATACACAGCGGCCGCAACCGCATTGTACGCCGCATCTTCGAGCATTACGGTTATGATGTAAAAGGTCTCGACCGCGTAATGTTTGCCGGCCTCACCAAGAAGAACGTGAACCGCGGCAAATGGCGCCTGCTCACCGAAAGGGAAGTCAGGGAGCTGAAGTTTTTTGGCAGGGGGAAATGATAATGAGCTAATGTGATAATTAGCGATTGTGCTAATGGGTGTCCGTGGTGATGCCCATTTTTTGTAAGGCGTGAATGGTGAATGGGCAATAGTGAATGGCGTAGAACGACAAACGTGAAACGTGAAATGTAAATGGTCAATGGTGAATGGTGAGTAAGTTTCCAATACCAGACAGTCTACTTGTTGTACCTTAAAAAATTGTTCACGATTCACGATTCACGATTCACGATTCACGATTCACGACAACTATGAAGCTTAACGACCACATCGTATACGAAGACGACCAACTGGTAGCCATCAACAAACCTGCTGGCATGCTGTCCATCCAGGATCGTGCAGGCAACCCTGCATTGAAAAATTTATTGCAGGACAAGTATGGTGAAATTTTTACCGTACACCGCCTCGATAAAGATACCAGCGGCATGATCGTATTTGCTAAGAACGAAACTGCGCACCGGCAGTTGTCCATGCTGTTTGAAGGCCGCGATGTTGCTAAGTACTATGTTGGACTGGTGGTGGGCAAACCACCTTATGAGTCGGGCACTGTAGATATCGGGTTGCTGGAACATCCTGTACGTAAGGGCATGATGGTGGCCAATAGAAAAGGCAAAACTTCCATCACAGATTATGAAATGCTGGAATCTTTCCGCCAGTACACCTGGATGCAGTTCCGCATTCATACCGGCCGCATGCACCAGATACGCGTACACATGAAAGACATTGGCTGCCCGCTGGTGTGTGATGAATTGTATGGCGATGCCAAACCGGTCTTTCTTTCCGGTATTAAGACCAAATACAACTTATCAAAAGAGGAACTGGAAGAAAGGCCACTGCTTGCCCGCCTGGCACTCCATTCTTATAAGCTGTCTTTCACCTTATCTGGCAAAGAATACAACCTGGAAGCAGAGCCACCAAAGGATATCAGGGCTACGTTGCAACAGCTGCGGAAGAACAAGTAGGATTTTCACGCCAAGGCGCTAAGGAACAAAGTATATTTTCACGCAACGACGCCACGGAGCCACGGCACAACGAATTTTAGAATGAAGTCCTGATCGATGATCAGGACTTTTTCTTTGGCATACTGAGCGAAGCGAAGTATCTGCTCTTTGTGTTTTAAAGATGGAATTAAAAAATAGTCTTTAAGTGTTCCCATCTATGGCATTCAGATCCTTCGCTGCGCTCAGGATGCCAAGTCGGGGCCGGGAATGATCATCAATAATCCAAAAAACCCGTCCTAATCTTCCAGCAAGGCCTTTTGTATTCCTGCCTTCGCGCAAAAACTTCTTGGCGACTTTGCCCCTTAGCGCCTTTGCGTGAAACCTTTCGTTGCGCCGTGGCTCCGTTGCGCCGTTGCGTGAAACAAAAAAGAGCAACCCTGAGGCTGCTCCTTTTTATATCTCCACTAACTAATTACTACTTACAGGATAAAACCCACTGCCACGGTAGTATTGCTGAATTCATCGATGAGGATGAATGCACCGTTTTTCGGGTTGTCGGCATAACGATCGGCAAAAATGGGCTTGGCAGTTTTGATGCTTACTTCACCAATATCATTCAGGCGGAAAGCTTGCGCATCGGCTTTTTCCTCGATGGTGCTCATATCTATGACATGGGCAACAGAGTTAATTTTTGCTTTGATGCGGTTCACACCATGCTGCAGCAAAAAGGTTTTGCCTGCAGTGAGCGGCTGCTCGTCCATCCAGGTAAGCTTGGCAGCAAACTGTTGCAATTGCTGGTAAGGCGCATCTACAGGCACCAGGGTATTGCCCCGGCTAATGTCCACATCATCTTCCAGTTCGATGTTGAGGCTGTCGCCGGCATGGCCCTGTTCTACTTTATTGAGACCGGAATAGATCGCTTTGATGGTGCTTTCTTTCAATGAAGGCAGTACCGCAACGCGCTGGCCAACTTTAAGCGAACCGCTTACCAGTTTACCGGCATAACCACGGAAATCGTGGTGCTCGTCGCTATGCGGACGGATCACGAACTGCACATGAAAACGGGCAGGCAGGCTTTCGTCGCGCTGGTGTACGGGCATGGTTTCCAGGTACTGGAGCAGAGGCTGACCGGTGTACCAGGGCATTTTATCGGAAAGCGTTACTACATTGTCGCCGTACTTGGCAGCCAGTGGAATAAAGGTCAGCGATCCTTTGAAACCGATCTTTTGCGCCAGCCCTGCTACATTGGCTTTGATGCCTTCGAAAGTGGCCTGTTCGTAATTGGCCAGGTCCATTTTGTTTACGGCAACAATCACCGTATCGATCTCCAGCAAAGAGGAAATAAAGAGGTGGCGGCGGGTTTGCTCGCTCACGCCATTGCGTGCATCCACCAGCACAATGGAAGCCTCGGCATGCGAAGCACCGGTGATCATGTTGCGGGTATACTCCACATGGCCCGGCGTATCGGCAATGATGTATTTGCGCTTGTCGGTTGAAAAATAGATATGCGCCACATCGATGGTAATACCCTGCTCACGCTCTGCGATGAGGCCATCGGTAAGCAGCGACAGGTCTACAAAGTCAAGCCCTTTTCGCTGGCTGGAGGCTTCTACGGCTTCCAGCTTGTCTTTGGTGATCGATTTGGTATCATAAAGCAGCCGGCCGATGAGGGTACTTTTGCCATCATCTACACTGCCTGCTGTTGCTAAACGTAAAACATCCATGATATCTTAAATTATTGCCACAAAGACAGTAAGGCTCAAAGGAGCACAAAGTCTTTGTGTTACTTTCTGTCTTAGTGCCTTAGTGGCAAATGCTTTTAAAAATAACCTACCTGCTTCCGCTTCTCCATAGCCGCTTCGGAGCGCTTATCGTCGATGCGGGCGCCGCGTTCGGAGATGGTGGCTTCCTTGATTTCTTCAATGATCTTGTCGAGCGTAACGGCTTCGGAAAGCACGGCTGCGGTACAGGTCATATCGCCAACGGTACGGAAGCGCACAGTAGCCTCAAAGGGCACTTCGTCTTCGGTAGTGTTGAGGAAGGGAGAAGCAGGCCAGTACATACCATCGCGTTCGATGATCTGGCGCTTGTGCGAGTAGTAGATGGAAGGAATCTCCATCTTTTCTTCGCGGATATAATTCCATACATCCAGCTCGGTCCAGTTGGAAATGGGGAATACGCGTACGTTTTCGCCTACGTTGATCTTGCCATTCAGCATATCAAACAGTTCGGGGCGTTGCTTCTTGGCATCCCACTGGCCAAAATCGTCACGTACCGAGAAGATACGCTCTTTGGCACGGGCTTTCTCTTCATCGCGGCGGGCACCACCAATACAGACATCGTATTTACCTTCTTCAATGGCGTCGAGCAGGGTAACAGTTTGCAGCATGTTGCGGCTGGCATATTTACCGGTTTCTTCCTTCACCTTGCCCTGGTCAATGCTGTCCTGCACATACCGTACAATCAGCTGCATGCCGCTTTCCTTTGCCAGCCAGTCGCGAAAAGCGATGGTCTCGGGAAAGTTGTGGCCGGTATCGATGTGGAGCATGGGGAAGGGTACCTTGGCAGGATAGAAAGCCTTGATGGCCAGGCGTACCAGGGTGATGGAATCCTTACCGCCGGAGAACAGCAGTACGGGGCGCTCGAACTGGGCGGCTACCTCACGCATGATATAGATGGCCTCATGCTCCAGTTCGCGGGGAAAAGTATTGGTCAGGTCTAATGCACTCATTGCTTTTATTTAAACAGCTCTTCCATCTCTTTGAGAGATGGAAGAGCTGCGCGATAACTATTTGACTAAATGCAGCCCGCACTCCTTGTGCGAAGCTTCCCACCACCAGCGGCCGGCACGCGGATCCTCGCCGGGCTCGATGGCACGGGTGCAGGGCGCACAGCCAATCGAGATAAAGCCTTTGTCGTGGAGGGGATTGTAGGGAACATTGTTCGCCTTGATGTAGTCCATCATCTCCTCGTAGCTCCAGTGGAGCAGGGGGTTGATCTTGTACATCTTTTTGTCTTCGAGCCATTCCACCATCGGAATGTTTTTGCGGTGGTCGTTCTGCTGGGCACGCAGACCGGTGATCCACACATCGGCATCTGCCAGTGCACGGTTCAGCGGCTCCACTTTACGAATGCCACAGCAGGTCTGGCGGTTTTCCACCGACTCGTAAAAGAGGTTGATGCCTTTTTCCTCCACCATCTGCTGTACGGCAGGTGCCTGGGGAAAGAAGACCTGGAACTTCATCTTGTACCGGGCTTCGGTACGTTCCATGGTATCGTATACTTCGTTGAACAGGCGGCCCGTATCGATGGTGAAGATGGTGACGCCTATTTTGTTGCGGGCAATAATGTCGGTGAGCACCTGGTCTTCCTGGCCCAGCGAAGAAGAAAACTTCACACGGCCGGGGAAAAGTTCTGCTGTTTTTTGCAGCGCCACTTCTATCGGCTCACTTTCAAAAAGGTGTTGTAATTGTTCCAGCAGTTGCATGTGCAGTTTTATTAAATGAGTGATGAGTAATGAATAATGAGTTAGCTGCTCATCATTCATTACTCATCACTCATTATTCATTATCCTTCCACGTTGGGCTGAGGGGTATAGCGCAGGTAAGGCTTTACCACTTTCACACCCTTGGGGAATTTAGCGATCGCATCTTCGGTGCTAACAGCAGGTACCACAATCACGTCTTCGCCGTGGTTCCAGTTGGCAGGTGTTGCTACCTGGTATTGGGCGGTGAGCTGCAGGGAGTCTACCACGCGCAGTACTTCGTTGAAGTTGCGGCCGGTAGAAGCAGGGTAAGTGATGCTCAGCTTAAGTTTTTTATCAGGGCCAATGATGAAGAGGCTGCGAACGGTAGCCTTTTCAGAAGCATTGGGGTGAATCATATCGTACAAAGTAGCAACGGTGCGGTTCTCATCGGCAATGATGGGAAAGTTCACGTTGCATAGTTGTGTTTCTTCGATGTCTTTCTTCCAGCCATGGTGCGAATCGATGCCGTCAACGCTTACTGCCAGCACCTTTACATTGCGCTTGGCAAACTCGTCGTTCAGCTTTGCGGTAAAACCCAGCTCCGTAGTGCATACAGGAGTATAATCGGCAGGGTGCGAAAACAGGATACCCCAGCTATCGCCCAGGAATTCATAGAAATCGAGGTGGCCAGCAGTGGTGTCGGCCTGGAAATTTGGAACGATATCGCCTAATCTTAATGACATAACAGGAGGTTTTTTGGTGACGAATGGGCGTAAAAGTAGGTTCTTTTAAACACCCTACCAAACCGGTAGACTTTTTTCACATTTCAGGTGATACCAATCCGCCAACAGGGTTCTTATCCCGCAATATCAGGTCGGCAAGGGTCCGGTTTTCCATAATGGCCAGCGTGGCATCGCGCACTTCTACCAGTATATCGTGCAGACCGCAAAACTTCTCGTTGCAGTTTTCGCAACGCTGGTAGAAGTACAGGCTTACACAAGGCAACATGGCTATGGGCCCGTCAATAAGGCGGAACACCTTTGCAATTTTGATTTCCGAAGGGGAGTTTTTGAGAAAATAGCCCCCACCCTTTCCTTTTTTGGAATCAAGGATACCCGTGTTTTTGAGGTGCAGCAGGATGTTTTCCAGAAACTTCAGCGGAATTTTCCTTTCCTCTGCGATCTCGGAAATCAGCACCGGCCCCTCGTTGTATTTTTCCACCAGGTGGGTAAGCGCCTGGAAGGCATAGTATGCTTTTTTGGTTAACATAGTTTTCAGTTTGTGTACACTCAACCTATAAGGTTTTTAAAACCTTATAGGTTGACCGATCCCATCAAGCTTCAAGCAACTCGATTGAATAATCAATTTTAGAGTTTTTCTGCAGCATTGCCGACACTCCGCAATATTTCTCCAGCGAAAGATCGATGGCTTTCTTCACCTTGTCGCGGTTCTCTGCGCCTGTTTTTACGCGGTACACAATATGAATGTCCTTGAACACGCGGGGATGTTCGCTGGTTTGCTCGGTTTGTACTTTGATTTCTACACCGCCATGGGGCACCCGCATTTTCTCCAGCAAATCTACCAGGTCGATGCCCGTACAACCAGCCAGGCCGGTAAGCAGCAGTGCCTTGGGACTATAGCCATTGCCATCAATCTCAATGGTGCTGTTGTTGTAAGTACTGGTAAAGGCATGTGCGCTTTTCCAAACAGTAGTTGTTTCCATAACGATCTATTAAGCTTATGATGTACCGAAGCCAGGGCACCCTGCGGCAAAGAAAAGTGCATACAATCACTTTGCCGGCTCCGCACTCTTTTGGCCTTCTTCAGGCGCCTCGCTCCATCCGTGTTTTTGATTTTGCTGGATATTTTCCACCGTCCATTCCAGCCTTTCCTTAAAAGGGTGCTGGCGTACAGGACAGGCTTTTTTATCGCAGAGCGGGCATTGAAAGTACAGGCAACCATCGGAGTGCACAAACAGTTCCAGGCTTTCGCCGTATTCTTTGCGCACCACAGCCGCCAGCTGGTCTACCTCTTCGTGCGCCTGGTGCACATTGAAATACCAGGGTACGGTAAGGTGGCAGTCGATGTGCAGCAGGTTGCCATACTTTATTACCCGCAGGTTGTGGAGGTCCACCCAGGCATCGCGGCGTGCGGCGTTCAAGATACCCACCATCTGGTTCAACAGCTCCATATCGGCCTCGTCCATGATGCCTGCCACCGAGCGGCGCACAATCTGGTAACCGGTATAGGAAATAAAAGCACCAAAGCCAAGAGCCACTGCAGCATCCAGCCATGCCAGCCCCGTAAGGTTTACCAGCAACAGGCCGGCAACAATGCCCGCTGTTGACCAGGTATCGCTTTGCAGGTGTTTGCCGCTGGCCATCAGTGCCAGCGAACCCGTGCTTTTGCCCTGCCGCAGGGCCATTAGTCCCAGCAGCCAGTTTACGACCGCTGTGGCGCCCACCAGGTACATACCGGTATCCACCTCTTGCAAAGGTTGCGGGTGAATCAGGTTTTTGATGGCGGTATAAAAAATGATGGCGCCTGCTGCCAGCACCAGCGTACCTTCTACAGCCGCCGAAATAAACTCTACTTTGCCATGGCCATACGGGTGGTTTTCATCACGTGGCCTTGCCGACACATGCAGGCTGTACAATCCAATAAAACCGGCCACCACGTTCACAATACTCTCCAAGGCATCGGTAAGCACGGCTACCGAATGTGTGAGCCACCAGGCCGTAAACTTTACGATCAGCAGCAGTGCCGACAGGATAGCGATGGCCCTTTGCAGGCGGATGTTGCGGAGCGAATCGGTAACAGGAGCGGTCATAATATATCGGCAGTCAGTAGTTCACAGTTCAAAGTCGGGCACCTCACATATCACCTGTATCGCTCAAAGCGCAAAGGAGTTTTCCAACTTTGAACTTTGAACTCCAGACTCAGTACTTATACAGCCGCATCGTAGCGTTTTTGTATAAAATCCCAGTTCACCACTTTCCACCAGGCCGCGATATAGTCGGGACGCTTATTCTGATAGCGCAGGTAGTAAGCATGTTCCCACACATCCAAGCCCATGATGGGAAAACCTTTGAGTTCGGATACATTCATCAGCGGGTTGTCCTGGTTGGGTGTCGAACCAATACGCAGCTTCTTGTCGCCGTCCAGCACCAGCCAGGCCCAGCCCGAGCCAAAGCGGTTTTTGCCGGCATCAGTAAACTGGGTCTTAAATGCATCGAAAGAACCAAAGCTGCTGTCGATAGCCGTCGCCAATTTACCCGAAGGTTTGCCGCTGCTGTTGGGACTCATGATTTTCCAAAACAGTTCGTGGTTGTAGTGCCCGCCGCCATTGTTGCGCATCTTGGCCGAGTACTTCGAAATATTGCGCAGCACCTCTTCCAAAGGCTTGTTCATATCCACGCCTTCAGCCTTAGCTGCATCCTGCAGGTTGGTGGCATAGCCCGCAGCATGCCTGGTAAAATGCAGCTCCATGGTAGTGGCGTCGATGGCATCGTTGAGGGCGCCATAGCTATAAGGCAGCGGATCCTGTTTGAAGCCGGTGGCGGCACTGTTGCCGGCAACCTTGCCCAATACAGTGCAGGAACTAATCAAGGGTGCAGCGCCTGCTGCGGCCCACAAGCCAAGGCCCGCTTTTCCGGTATCGATCAAAAACTTACGACGGTTCTTTGGTTCAGCCATGGAAGGAAGGTTTTTTTAGGGTAAAAAACAGCAGGCATTCACTAAGCGGTAGCGCCCCGTTTTTCTTTTTTCCGGCGCAGGTAAACCTGCAACTTTTGCCAGCCCCGGTAATAAAATTCTTTATTGAATAATTGCGAGTCATTGATGGCTTTGGCGGTCAGGAATAAGCCAACAGGTACCAGCACAAATGTAGACAACCACATCCCGAAAAAGGGGCTCATGGTGCCTGCCTTGGCAAATTTTTCCCCCGTGGTTCCCAGGAAGTAAAAGACCATAAAAAATACGACCGAAATAACCAGCGGGCTACCCAACCCGCCTTTGCGGATGATGGAACCCAACGGCGCACCAATCAGGAACAACACCAGGCAGGCCAGCGAAAGCGATATTTTTCGATGCCACTCAATCTGGTGCTTCCACAGGTCTTTTTGCTTTTCCTCGTATTGGCCGGCTATCATTTCGTTATTCGATTTCAGCGACTGTGCAAGACCCTGGCTGCGCAGCCAGATGGTTTGTTTCAGTGAATCGGCAATCAGGGCATCCAGGCTGCGGGCCTTGCTGGCGGTGGGATACTTTTTCCAGGGGCTGTCCAGGAAGCGCACAAACTCAATAGAGGGCAGCACATCGCGCTGCACTTCATCGCTGAACGAAAAAGCATCCTTGCGCAGCGAGTCGATGGCCACATCCAGCTGGCGCATGCTCAGCATCCGCTGGTTGTTTTTGTTCACACTATCTGCGGACCGCTGAAACTGGAAAGAGCTCAGGTCAAATTGCTTGTTGTATTCCTTGAAGCCGAGGCGTATAAAGTCGGTATTCTCCCGGCCCGAATTGCCTTTTTCCTGGTAGCGCCAGCCGTTGCGCAGGTTGAACTCCAGGTAGCGCTTATTATCGCTCACCCGCATCACGCCATCTTTGGCGATGATGAAGTTGTCCTGGTGTACACTGTTTTGCTCGTAAATAATGATGTCGCGGATAATACTGTCGTTGGCTTCCTTCTTCCCGATTTTGATGGCAAACCCCGTGATCTTGTCGTAAAACACGCCTTCCCTGATATCGAAACTGGGCTTGGCATACACGATATCGGCCAGCAGGGTGCGGCTTCGAAGGTTGGCTACCGGGATAATATAGTTGCCAAATAAAAAAGCGACCCCGCAAATAAGCAGTACCACCCACAACAGGGGCTGCATAAAACGCAGCAGCGAGATACCTGCCGATTTGATGGCTACCAGCTCGTAGGTTTCGCCCAGGTTGCCAAAGGTCATGAGCGAGGAAAGCAGCACCGCCAGCGGGAGCGCCAGCGGCACCAGGGCGGCGCTCTGGTACCAGATAAACTCCAGGATAACGCCGGCACTCAGACCTTTGCCCACAAAATCATCGATGTACAACCAGAAAAACTGGAGCACCAGCACCAGCAGGGTGATGAAGAAGGTGGCTACAAAAGGCCCAATAAAGGCCCTGATAATAAGTTTATCGAGTTTTTTTAACACCGGCTTTGTTTGGATACAAAAAGGGAAGCACTACCAAAGGCACGGCCTTCAACACCAGCACTTCCCCTTTCAGCTATTGACTGTGAACTAATTAATTTTGACGGATATGTCTGCGGCAAAAATAACGCTTTCGGATGCTGCGCTGGCTTTGTTTGCCGATGCCCACATCATTTTAACGAAGAACCATATTTTGGAGCAAACAAGCCATTTGCTGGCAGGCCTGCAGCACCAAATGGTGGAAATGGCGGCAGTAAACAGGGGCGCTCCTGCCCTCTTTGCCAATGCCGGAAAAATCTCCAGGGGCGAGAACTACAAAGGCCTGCCCTGGCTGGTGCTCGATTATCCCCGCCTGTTTGGCAACCCCGATATCTTTGCCATACGCAGCTTTTTCTGGTGGGGCAATTTTTACAGCAGCACCCTTCACCTTGCCGGCAGCCATGCAGCACAAAACAAAGATGCGCTCCTTGGGGCCCGGCAGGTACTGGCCGATGGTGCCTACTACCTGCACATAGGTACCGATACATGGGCGCATCATTTTGAGCAGGACAACTACATCGCTATTGCCGGCCTGGACGAT
>NZ_MTFE01000010.1:1251425-1312501 GCF_001953305.1 Cnuella takakiae | reverse complement strand
CCCCCCTCCCCCCCCGGCCGGTACCAATAAAAATTGCTGCAAAATGGCCACTGGAACAGTGGCATCTTGCAGCAAATAATTTATTGAAAAGCTGGGAGCTGCTGCTCCGCATTTGCTCGTACTAGGCGCCACCCAGGCGATGGAACAGGTCTTTAACCTGGTAGTCCCAAAGCATGCTCTGGTCCTTGATTTCCTTCTTCTCTGCAAAATCTTTGATCACCAGGATGGTTTGGTTGGTCACCTCCGACTTTTCGATCCTGAACTCGAAGTATTCCTCTTTGGGTGCATGCGACCAATGGTACCGCACAAAGCGCTCTTCCTCGCTCTCCACCTGTTCGGCTGTTTCGCTGGAGCCGTTCCAGGAGAAAGTAAATACGCCATCTCTTTCATCTACTTTATCGGCAAACCATTCCTGCATACCGCTGGCGGTAGAAAGAAATTCGTACAGGATGGTGGGCGAACAGCGCACCGGGTATTCTAAAGTGTATAATTGTTTTTTACTCATTGGGTCCTATTATCCCTTCGGGGGCTGCAATAACAGGAAAAAAAGGGAACCACCAAAATTTTTTATCCAGCCCTGTTATAACTTATAAGGGTTTTTCCGTAAGCATTTGTAAAAGGATTCTTAAAAATTATTTTTTTCATATACACAGTTTTCTTAAATTGGATAGAAGATCACTAGCAACCAACAAATCTGAGCGGAAGATTTTGTGATGGAATATTTGGGACACCCTTACCAAAACGATTGCGCTGCAACCTCAAATTAACCATCTAAACTGCCTACCTATGAGTATGCGTCAGCTGAAGATCACAAAGTCGATCACCAATCGTGAATCGCAAAGCCTGGAAAAATACCTCCAGGAGATCGGAAAAGTAGAGCTTGTTACGCCTGAGGAGGAAGTTCGCCTTGCCACCCTGATCAAACAAGGCGACCAGCAAGCCCTCAACAAGCTAACCCGTGCCAACCTGCGCTTTGTGGTATCTGTTGCCAAACAGTACCAGAACCAGGGCCTTTCCCTTCCCGACCTGATCAACGAAGGCAACTTGGGCCTCATTAAAGCCGCCCAGCGTTTTGACGAAACCCGTGGTTTCAAATTTATTTCCTATGCCGTATGGTGGATCCGCCAAAGCATCCTGCAGGCGCTGGCCGAACAGGCCCGCATCGTGCGCCTGCCGCTTAATAAAGTAGGCCTCACCAACCGCATCCAAAAAGCCTACTCACAGCTGGAGCAGGAGTTTGAACGCGAACCCTCGGCCGAAGAACTGGCCGAACTCCTGGGTATGGACCTGGAAGAAGTTTCCTCTTCACTGGGCATCAACGCCCGCCATATAAGTATGGACACGCCGTTGGCCGAAGGCGAAGAAAGCACCCTGCTGGATGTGCTGGAAAACCCAAATGCAGAAAAAACCGATGCCGAACTGGACCACCGCCAAAGCCTCCGGGTGGAGATCAACCGCTCGCTGGGCACCCTTACCGAAAGGCAAAAGGACGTGATCTGCTACTTTTTTGGTATCGGTGTGGATCACCCCCTTAGCCTGGAAGACATTGGCGAAAAGTTTAATCTCACCCGCGAACGCGTTCGCCAGATCAAGGACAAAGCCATCACCAAACTAAAAGCCAATAGCCGCACCAAAGTACTGCGCACCTACCTGGGGGCCTGAATGTTTGGGGTTTGGCGTTAAAGGTTTGGCCTTGGGCTAAAGTGCAGCCTCCCGCATCCCACTTATATCTTTATATTTGCACAACTGAAAGTGAATAGTCTCTATTCACTTTTTTTTATCGCAGATGGAAGGATTGGAAAGGATTTCGCAGATGTTTTATGGAGCAAAGCCACTACAAACATTCGAATCTTACAAGACAAATTATTGGCTGTGCCATGAAGGTGCACAACCATTTTGGCTGCGGTTTTCCAGAAGCGATTTACAGGAAAAGTTTATTGATTGAACTTGCACAAACCGGTCTGAACTTTAAAAGTGAAGTTGAAAAGGATATTTATTATCAGGCTCAATGGATTGGGAAAAGAAGGTTGGATGTACTTGTTGAACAAAAAGTACTGGTTGAATTGAAAGCTGTTGGTGAAATAGATAAAACTGCTTGTAATCAGGTTCTTAACTACTTAAATATCTTTAAAATTGAAGTGGGGTTGTTGCTCGACTTTGGAGCAGACAGCCTTCAGTTCAAAAGATTCGTTTATTCCGAAAGGAATCTGCGAAATCAGTAAAATCATCAAATCTGTGATCCATGTTTGAATCATTAAGCGACCGGCTTGATAGTGCCTTTAAAAACCTTAAAGGCGAAGGAAAGATTACCGACCTCAACGTGGCGGCAACGGTGAAAGAGATCCGCCGTGCACTGGTGGATGCCGACGTAAACTATAAGATCGCCAAGGAATTTACCGATACGGTACGGGAAAAGGCAACGGGTGAAAAAGTGATCACCGCCATTTCGCCCAGCCAGCTGATGGTAAAGATCGTTAAGGACGAACTGGTAAGCCTGATGGGTGGCGAGGCTACCGAACTGAACGCTAAGGGCGCTCCTGCCGTGATCCTGATTGCAGGCCTGCAGGGCTCGGGTAAAACCACCTTCAGCGGCAAACTGGCCAACTACCTTAAAAAGCAAAAGAAACTGTCGCCCCTGCTGGTGGCTGCCGACGTGTACCGCCCTGCGGCCATGGAGCAGCTGCGGGTGCTGGGCGAGCAGATAGGCGTGGATGTGCACCTGGAACTGGAGAACAAAAACCCGGTTGAGATTGCCCAAAACGCCATCCGCGAGGCACGCGCCAAGAACAAGAACGTGGTGATCATCGATACCGCCGGCCGCCTGGCGGTAGACGAAGCGATGATGACCGAAGTGGCCAATATCAAAAGCGCGGTAAACCCCACCGAAATCCTGTTTGTGGTGGACAGTATGACCGGCCAAGACGCGGTAAACACCGCCAAAGCCTTCAACGACCGCCTCGACTTCAGTGGCGTGGTGCTGACCAAGCTGGATGGCGATACCCGCGGTGGTGCGGCCCTTTCTATTAAATACACGGTTGAAAAACCCATCAAGTTTGTTTCCAGCGGTGAAAAACTGGATACGCTCGATGTGTTTTACCCCGAGCGGATGGCCCAGCGTATCCTGGGTATGGGTGATATCACCACCCTGGTGGAAAAAGCCCAGGCCCAGTTCGACGAAGAGCAGGCCAAAAAGCTGGAAAAGAAAATCCGCAAGAACCAGTTTGACTTTGCCGACTTCAAGCAGCAGCTGGAGCAAATCAAGAAGATGGGTAATATCAAGGACCTGCTGGCCATGATACCCGGTGTGGGCAAGGCCATCAAGGATATCGATATTTCGGACGATGCGTTCAAAGGCATTGAAGCCATCATCAACTCCATGACCCTGCACGAAAGGGCCAACCCCGATGTAATTGACAGCAGCCGCCGTAAGCGTATTGCCAAAGGTTCGGGCAAGGACATCTCGGAAGTAAACGCCTTTATGAAGCAGTTTGAGCAGATGCGCGAGATGATGAAGATGATGAACAAAATGCCCATGGGCGGCAAGATGATGCCGGGCATGCGGAGGTAATACCCACGGGCTCCCTGATGGAGAACTTAGGTCGAAATTGCCTTTTTGATCCGCCATCTCTCCAAGAGGTGGCGGATTTGTTTTAGCTGCTGGCACAACCCAAGATTTGAAGATAAGGCCGGGTTTGAATACACTTTGAACCCAGGCAGCTTCTTAATTGCTTAGAAATCATCTAAAAAAAGGGGTCCCAGCAGCATTTCCCTTCTGTTTTCTCTAATCCGCAAACGAATGCGGATAAAGGTTCTTAAAATTTGCCAGTAAGTTGTCTATGTTGGCTGACGGCCGTACTTTTGCCGCGTTAACCTTTTTTCTTTAACGCATTTAAATGTCTATTTAAGATGCCAGTTAAAATCCGACTGCAAAGACACGGGTCGAAGAAGCGCCCGTTCTATTTCATTGTTGTGGCAGATGCCCGCAGCCCCCGCGATGGTAAATTCATCCAGAAACTCGGTACTTACAACCCCCTGACTACCCCTGCTACTATCCAGCTCGACCGTCAGAAGTCGTTGGAATGGCTGCACAAAGGTGCTCAGCCTACCGATACTGTTCGTAAAATCCTGTCGTACAAAGGCGTGCTGTATCTGAAACACCTCCTGCGCGGTGTGAAACTGGGTCTGTTTGATGATGCTACTGCTATGGAGAAATTCCAGGCATGGCATGGCGAACACGAAGCCCAGATTCAAAAGCGCCAGCAGGCTGCCCAGCAGGAAAGAAGAGCCCGCAGAAATCCGCCTTACCGCCGTCAGGAGCGCCCCGCAGCGCGTCCCGCCAGCGAAGAAGGTGCTGAAGGATAATCATCCGGACCTGCAACGAATTAAGGTGGTTTGCCCCCGGGCAGCCACCTTTTTTTATTTCAGAGATAGGATATCGGATTTGGGCAGCCACTCACCAGCGCCTATTTGCCGACAAAGGAAGTGCTCCGAAATCCGTAATCTAAAATCGCAAATCGAATGACTGAATATTTTAAGATAGGCAAGCTCGTTTCCGCTTTTGGCCTCACCGGCGAGTTGGTACTGAAACATAGCCTGGGAAAAAAAACAGCGCTCAAAGGCTTGGCGGCCATTTTCATTGAAGAACGCAAAAGTTCCTTCATCCCCTATTTTGTTGAGGGCGCCCGCATCAAGAGCGAAGAAGAAATTTACCTGAAAATACAGGATATCAATACCCGCGAGGCTGCGGTAAAGCTGGCGCAAAAAGAAGTTTGGCTGCCCGAACCCGACTTCCGCAAGTTCTCGGCAAAAACAGCTCCCATCAACCTGCTGGGCTATACCCTTATTGAGGAAGAAAAGGAACTGGGCCTCATCATCGAAGTGATAGAGCAACCCCACCAGGTGTTGTGCCGCATAGAAGTTGCAGGCAAGGAAGCCTATATTCCCCTTAACGAAAGCACCCTGCTGAATATAGACCACAAGGACCGCAAGGTGTACGTGGAGCTACCCGAAGGCTTGCTGGAAATCTATTTAGGTTAAGGCAAACACCCCGTTTTGCCTTAACCACCCTTTTACACACCGGCAGGAGCTACCACTACCGGAAACTGGCCGGTAGGCAACCCCAGCGCCTTCAGTGCATTGCGGGCCTGCACCATATGCCTTTGCTCATGGGCAATCAGGAACCGGAAAGTGTCGCCCAGCTTTAGTTTGAGCAGTTTGCTCAGGGATGTGGCAATTTTTATTTCGTTCATATTGCGCTTACGGGCAATTTCCAGCAACTTCAGCAACTTGTGCTGGTGGGTGATAAACTCCTGCAACACAGCATCGGCGTTCAGCACCAGTTCGGGCCGGTAGCCTTTGGGGGTTTTCATCTTGTTTTTCACCTCCAGCACATTGGCAGGCTGCATCATGCGGGTAAAATAATCGCCCAGCATACCGGGCACAAACCAGGCGTTCCATTCTTTAGGAATAATGGCCACCTTTCTTTCAATTTCAGGCAGGTAATAGCGGTTGTACAAATTGAGGTGCTCCAGCGCCTGCAACACGGTCCACGAACCTTCGGCGGGCGGGTAATTGAGCTTTACCGGGTCAATACCCCGGAAGTGCTCTGCACCCAAAATCAGCTGGCGCACATCCTGCTGCAAACTATTGATCAGGTCCTCGGCTTTAAACTTTTTCATACCTGGATGTTTTGAAACAAAACTAGCAGGAGGTGTTTTGCAAAATCTTTGCCTTAATCAAGATTTAAGAAAAAGGGATTGGGTATTGGGTATTCAAAATGAATCCGGAACCAGGGAAATAGTTTTGGGTTTTCCTCCTGCTCATTCAATCCTGAATTCCCAATCACCAATCACTACGCACCAATCACTTTCCACTACCCTGCTTACCCTCATTACCCGATTCGTACCGACCCCAGCAACTTGCTGAAAGTTGCCGGGTCGATACCCAGGTAAGAAGCCAGGTATTTATGCGGTATGAGATTAAGCACATGGGGGCTCCGGCGCAGCAGGGTGCGGAACTTATCTTCTGCAC
Source organism: Cnuella takakiae (assembly GCF_001953305.1). Classification (GTDB taxonomy): domain Bacteria; phylum Bacteroidota; class Bacteroidia; order Chitinophagales; family Chitinophagaceae; genus Flavisolibacter; species Flavisolibacter takakiae. The sequence continues at coordinate 1,306,471 of NZ_MTFE01000010.1, read as the reverse complement.
TATAATACTGTAGTTCAACCTGCCGCTCCAAAACGCCTTTGAGTACAAAAGCAGTAGCCTTCAGTAGTAGGGTTTGTATATTGGGATAATGGTGTAACAATTGCTCCAGTTGTGTGTAGCTGGTGCGCAAAAAGCTACTCGCAGTAAGCGTTTCCAGCACATAGCCCGAAGGTGTTTGGGTAAGAAAGGAATCGGCAACACCCGAAAAGGAATAAGGATAGGTAAACACAATGGTAGCCTCAGCGCCGGCCGGTGTAAGGCAATAGCAACGCTGCACACCTTCCAGTACAAAATACAGGTATCGTTCCGTTTCGCCACTTTGGGTGAGCACCTGCTTGCGCTTGCAGGTATAAGGCTCCCAAACGGCCAGGAAAGCCTCCATCTCTTCGCTCTTCAATGCGTGAATGGGCAAAAGGAACTGCTGCAGTTGTTGGTGCGGGTTCATATTGGTGGTTAAACTTACCGATTTAACAGCAGCGGCACTTCGCTTTCACACCTAACCACGGTAGCTCCATTTATCATCCTGATACAGGTTAGTTTTTTGCTACGTTTTCCTTTCCAGTATAAACACTATAGCACTACGAGAATCAACCGCCCACCAGCCACCGCCCCTAACAGTAAGCACCATTCCACCGTATCTTAGAAAGTTTTACCAAAAACCAAAAACCAAAAACCAAAAACCAAAAACCAAAAACCAAAAACACCTAACGCCAAACTCACAACCCCTAACCCACCTACCTTTGCCCTTCTAAACCTTCACCCATCACCGCTTCCCGTCATATCGCCCATTTCGACCTCGATGCTTTTTTTGTGTCGGTAGAAGTACTGAAAAACTCTTCATTGAAAGGCAAGCCCCTCATCGTTGGTGGCGACGGTCAGCGCGGCATTGTAGCGGCCTGCTCTTACGAGGCCCGCAAGTTTGGTATTCACAGTGCCATGCCTTCCATAACAGCAAAGCGCCTTTGCCCTGAAGCCATCTTTATCCGCGGCAGCCATGCCGATTACAGCCATTATTCGCGCATTGTTACCGGCATCATCAGCGAGGCGGTGCCCCAATTTGAAAAAGCCTCCATCGATGAATTTTACTGCGACCTCAGTGGCATGGACCGCTTCTTTGGCGCCAGTGAGTACACCCGCCAGTTGCGCGAAAAGGTGATGCGCGAAACGGGCCTGCCCATCTCCTATGGCCTGTCTTCTTCCAAGCTGGTAAGCAAGATGGCCACTACCGAGGCCAAGCCCAATGGCTTCCTCGAAATACCGCATGGCAAGGAAACGGCATTCCTCTGGCCCATGACGGTAGACAAGATTCCCATGGTGGGCAAACAAACAGAAGTGCAGCTCAAACAAATGGGTATTCATACCATTCAGCAGCTGGCCCATACACCCATTGAGGTATTGGAAAGAGCCTTTGGCAAGTGGGGCAAACGCCTGTGGGAAAAAGCACATGGTATCGATGACAACCCGGTGGAGGCTTACAGCGAACAAAAATCACTGTCGCACGAAGACACGTTTTCGGAAGACAGCAATGACCTGAAATTCCTGCACACCCAGTTGCTCAAGCAAACCGAGGAATGTGCGTACGACCTGCGGCAGGAAGAAAAGCTGACGGGTTGTGTAACGGTGAAAGTCCGGTACTCTGATTTTTCTACCGTGTCCAAACAGGAAGTGATTGACTACACTGCGCTGGATAACGTGTTGTTTGAAAAAGTAAAAGACCTTTTTGGCAAATTATACCGTCCGGGTGAAAAGGTGCGCCTGTTGGGTGTGCGCTTTTCGCACCTCATACCCATGACGCTCCAAATGAATTTGTTTGACCGGTCGGAGGAAAAACTGGAATTGTACAAAACGGTAGACCAGTTGAAAAACATGTTTGGCTCCGCGATGATCACCAAGGCGGGTGCTATGCGGAAAAAGCCGGGGAACACCTAACAGGTCGTAAAGACCTATAAGGTTTTTAAAACCTTATAGGTCTATCTTTAGCCCGCTTATTTTACCATTAACGATATAGCTTATGCAACAGGCCTGGAAAAGTTATCAGGAGCAGAACAAAGACCGTTTCCTCAACGAAATGCTGGAACTCCTCCGCATTCCTTCCATTTCCGCCAATACCGAAAACGCTGGCGATATGCAACGCTGCGCCGATGCGGTGGCCCAACGTCTCCGCGAAGCCGGCGCCGACCGCGTGGAGGTGATGCCTACCAATGGCTACCCCGTGGTATATGGCGAAAAGATCATCGACCCGTTGAAACCTACCGTGCTGGTATATGGCCACTACGATGTGCAGCCCGCCGACCCGCTGGAGCTGTGGCACAGCGGCCCCTTTGAGCCCGTGATCAAGGATGGTAAAGTGTATGCCCGCGGCTCGGCCGACGACAAGGGCCAGTTTTACATGCACGTAAAGGCATTTGAAACCATGGTGCAAACCGGCACCCAAACCACCAATATCAAGTTCCTCATCGAAGGCGAAGAAGAAGTGGGCTCCCCCAACCTGGAGCAGTTTGTAGCCGATAACAGGGACCTCCTGAAGTGCGATGTGATCCTGATTTCCGATACTTCCATGATTTCGATGGAAAATCCTTCCATTGATGTGGGTGTACGCGGCCTGGCCTACATACAGGTAGAAGTGACCGGTCCCAACCGCGACCTGCATAGCGGTGTGTATGGTGGCGCCGTTGCCAACCCCGCTACCATCCTGGCTAAAATGATCGCTTCCTGCCACGACGAGAACAACCATATTACCATTCCTGGTTTTTACGACGACGTAGTGGAAGCCACACCCGAAGAACGCGAGCTGATGGCCCGTGCACCTTTTGATGCACAAGAATATGCCGCCGACTTGGGCGTACAGGAACTGTGGGGCGAAAAAGGGTATACCACCAACGAACATACCGGCATCCGTCCTACCCTGGAAGTAAACGGCATGTGGAGCGGCTATACCGGCGAAGGGGCCAAAACGGTACTGCCTTCAAAGGCTTATGCCAAGATCTCTGCCCGACTGGTGCCCAACCAGTCGTCGGAAAAGATCACGCAGATGCTGCTGGAGCATTTCCGTAAAATTGCGCCTGCATCGGTTCAGGTAAATGCTTATAACCTCCACGGCGGTGAAGCCTATATGACCCCGCTCGACAGCAAGGGTTACCAGGCTGCAGCCAAAGCAGTGAAGGAAACATTTGGTAAAGAACCCATCCCCGTACGTGGCGGTGGTTCTATTCCCATCTGCGCTATTCTGGAAAAAGAACTGGGTGTGAAGATCGTGTTCATGGGCTTTGGCCTCGACAGCGACAACCTGCACTCGCCCAACGAGAAGTTTAACCTGGAGAACTACTATAAGGGTATTGAAACCATTCCTTATTTCCACCAGTATTTTGCGGAAGCATAAACCAATCTTCCATCTATTAAAGAGATGGAAGATCTTATAATAGCGCCTACCCTACCGGGTGGGCGTTTTTATTTGGAACCTTTGAAGTCGGGCAGGGGCTTGGGCTCTTTCCAGGCATTGGGTATGCGGCCGGGCAACGGGTCCTTTTCAGGTGTCTTTTTAAAAGCGTTGGGCATGGCTGCTATATCGCTGGTATCCGGAACAATGCAGGGCATGCCGTCCTGCGGCAGGATGCGCACCCGGCTGCCGGGTGTTTGGATCACCAGGTTGAAGGCCTCGCGTTTCACCGTATCCTTACCTGCTATCTTGAACTGCATGGCCCTTTCCAGCAACTTGGATTTGTCCCCGATATTAATTTCCTGCGCCTGTAGTGAGGCACTGAAGCAAGCAGCAATGGCAAGGAGCAGCAGTTTCATGATGTTGTTTTTGGTGTGTTGAAAATAGACAATAAAGGGAAATATTGTGCTGTGTTGGGGTTTCACGCGGAAGATGCGGAGCAGCAGGGGACGCGGGGAGAATCCAGTAATAAGCCGACAACACCTGATATCACCGCTTCCTGTTGCCGGTATCCTAATCACAGTCACACCTTAATTGAAAACAGCAGCAAGAAAAATCGGCCGCATGTTTTAACCAACCCCCCAACGCCAAACCCCAAACCCTTAACTACCTTTGGCCCATGGCAGATAAAGAAAAACTCCGCCTGGACAAATACCTCTGGGCCATCCGCATATTCAAAACCCGTACGCTGGCAGCCGCCGCATGCGACACGGGCAAGGTAAAACTACTGGGCACCAATGTAAAGGCAGCCAAAACGGTAAGTATCGGCGATGAATACGAAGTGAAGACCGAAGCCCGCAAATGGGTGATCAAGGTTACCGGCCTGCTGGCCAGCCGGCAGGCATACAGCGAAGCCATCAAATACTATTTGGATATCACCCCTGAAGAAGAAGGCGACAAGATGAAATTTGAAGCCGCCACTTTCCATACCGGTAAACGCCGCAGCAAGATCGGCCGCCCCACCAAGAAGCAAAGAAGGGAGATCGATGGGTTTATGGGAGAAGAGGAAGAGGAATGAGTGATCAGTGATGAGTAATGAGTGTGGTGGCTGTTGCCTAGCACTTTGTTTCAGTTGGGAAATACTTGCAGCTTGAAGCTAAATACTTGCAGCTTGTAAATAACAAACCCCGGCAGGTAGACACCTCCGGGGTTTTATCATTTAAACACAACACATAAGTTCAAAGCCATCCTGCAATACATGCAGTTGTTTTACCAACAGCTAAAAGCCAATAGCCAACAGCACGTTTAGATTGCCTTACTGAACATCGGCTTTTCGCTGGCTGCCTGCCGTTGAATATACAGGTCGAAAGCGCTGGCTACGTTTCGGATAAACTGCCGGCCCTGCGGCGTGAGGCGAATACCCTCCAGGTCCCATTCTACCAACTCGTCGGCGGCAAGGGCTTTCAACTTTGGAAAGCTGTACTGCTCCAGCAAGACAAGGTCTTTTTCCTTAAAAGTGGTAGAGCCACGGCAGGCAATATCCAGGATGTATTTACGGAACGAAGCGTCTTCCTCGGAAAGCATATAGCCTTTCTTGATAGCCAGACCGCCGCTGTTGATGTCTTCGTAATAATTGTGCAGGGTCTTTTCGTTCTGTGCGTATGCCGTTCCAATGTCCGAAATGCTCGACACACCCAACCCAAGCAGCAGCCCGGTTTGCTGGGTAGTATAACCCATAAAGTTGCGGTGCAGTTTACCCCGCTCCCAGCACTTGTACAACTCGTCGGTGGGCAGCGCAAAATGATCCATGCCAATATCAGTATAGCCAGCTTCGGTAAGCATTTGCTTGCCTTTCAGGTATAGCTGCACTTTCAGTTCGGCAGGTGGCAGGTGGCTCTCGTCAAACAGGCGCTGGGCCTTGCTGGTCCAGGGTACATGGGCATAGCTGTAAAAAGCGATGCGATCCGGGCGCAGGGTGATGGTTTGCGCAATGGTGCGTTCTATGCTTTCGATGGTTTGCAGGGGAAGCCCATATATCAGGTCAAAGTTTACCGAGGTAAAGCCAATGGCACGTGCCATTTCCGTAGCCTTCAGTACATTTTCAAATGGCTGGATGCGGTTGATGACGCGCTGCACATCTGGATCGTTGTCCTGCACACCATAAGAGATACGGCGGAAGCCCAGCTCATACAAAGCTTTCAGGTGCGCCTCGGTAGTATTGTTGGGATGCCCTTCGATGCTGAACTCGTGGCTGGGATGCACGATGCTGTCCTTCAGAATGCCCCTGATCAGGCGTTGCAGGTTGCGCGGCGCAAAGAAAGTAGGCGTGCCGCCACCCAGGTGTATTTCGCGGATCACCGGTGTTTGCTTCATCAGCTTCCGGTAACGCTTCCATTCCTTTTCAATCACCTCCAGGTACTCGTCTTCAACCTTGTGGTTGGTCGTGATCTTTTTGTTGCATCCGCAATAGGTGCACAGCGATTCGCAAAAAGGCAGGTGTATGTACAGCGAAATGCCCGAGGTGTGGTTCTGCTCGTCAAAACGTTGACGGAAAGCCTGCTGCCATTCCGCTGCATCCAACTGCTCGTGCCATACCGGCACGGTGGGATAAGAGGTGTAGCGCGGCACCGGCTGGTTGTATTTGCGAATCAATAGGGGGTTCACTTCCTCGGGTAGCATGAAGCAAAACTACCATAGGTGCATGCTGCGCCGGGTGACGCAGGTTATCTTTTGGGAGGATTGTGGTCAGGAGATGAGTGATGAGTGATCAGTGATGAGTGAGTAGCTACTCATCATTCATCACTCATTACTCATCTTAGTACAATAAGTTCTTCAACTTCTGCGCATCGCTCACCACGATCTTGCCATTGCGGATGTCGATCAGTTTTTCTGATTTGAAATCCGACAGGGTGCGGATCAGCGATTCGGTGGCGGTGCCTACGTACTGGGCTATTTCTTCGCGGCTGATTTCGATGGCATGGGTAGCGCCGCCATCGGCGTTGAACTTTTGGTTCAGGTCCACCAGCGCTTTGGCTACCCTTTTGCGCAGCGAAGAATAAGCGAGGCTAAGCAGGCGCTCTTCTTTTTCCTTTACGTTTTGGGTGATGATGCGGATAAACTTGGCGGCAATGTTCACATCGCTGTGGATCATGGTAAGGAAATCCTCGCGGGGAATCTGCATGATCTCGGCGTCTTCCACAATCACCGCGGTATCGTCGTAGTTCTTGTCTTCAATAAGGGCACTGTAGCCCACAAAATCGCCGGCGCTGTACAGGTCCGTGATGTATTCCTTGCCGTCTTCGTGGGTTTTGTAGGCTTTTACCTTGCCAGCCACCAGGTAATACAGGTAGCGGGGCCGCTTGCTTTCGGCATACAGGTTTTGTTTTTTGCTGTACTGCTCCACGGCATACTGCTCCGAGAGGTGCTGCATCAGGCCCGTATCCTTGATGTCGCGTACAAACTGCGACAGGCCCTGCGCTGTGGGTGCGTATTTCTGTTCCAGCACTTCGCTTTTCTTCAGGCGCACTTCAATGGCATTGAGCAGCTCGATGTCTTCGAAAGGCTTGGTCACATAATCGTCGGCGCCCATTTCCATGCCCTTGCGAAAATCACTCCGCTCGGTTTTGGCCGTCAAAAAGATAAAGGGAATGTTGGCGGTGTCTTCGTTTTTGCGCAGCAGGTGCAGCACGCCATAACCATCCAGTTCGGGCATCATGATATCGCACACAATCAGCGATGGCTTTTCTCTTACCGCCACGTCTACGCCCCTTTTGCCGTTTTCGGCCGTAAGGGTCCGGTAGCCCGCCAGTTCTAGTATTTCAGCGGTATTTTCTCTCAGATCGTTGTTGTCGTCAATTACCAGAATCGTCTTTGCCATGGCCTATATCATTTATGGGAAAATCAAGCGTAATGGTAGTGCCCACATTAAGGGTACTGTGCAAATGTAGGGTTCCATGCAACATATCGGCATAACGCTTTACGATGTGCAGCCCCAGTCCGGTGCCTTGGATATTAAGGGCGTTCTTGCCGCGGAAAAAAGTAGAGAACAGGTGCTTCTGGTCTTCTTCCGAAATACCGATGCCCTTATCCGTAACCGCAATGGTAGCAGTGGTACCATTTACCCTGCTGTGTACTTCGATGGTAGTATGCGCATCCGAAAACTTGATGGCATTGCTCACCAGGTTGATCAGGATATTCTTCAAAAACTTCTTGTCGCTTACCACCAGGTCGCTGCCTTCATGGTGATAGGCAATCTGCTGGCCTTCTTTCAACAGGCCTTTCATATCCTCCACCGTATCGCCCACGGTTTCCTGCAGTGCAAAAGGCGCAAATTGGGCCGTTATTTTTCCTTCATCCAGCTTGCCCAAAGAGAGGAAATCTTCCAGCAGGTCGTTCAGGTGTTTTACCGAATCTTTAATACGGTTGATGTGCTTGTCGCGGTTGGTCTGCTGCTCGGAGGTGGTATACTTTGCCAGCAATGACGCCGACGATAACACGGCTGCCAGCGGTGTGCGAAACTCGTGCGAAGCCATCGACACAAAGCGGCTCTTGATCTCGCTGAGTTGTTTTTCTTTATCCAAAGCCTCGCTCAGTTCGGCCTGGCTTTGCTCCAGGCGCTGGAGAGCTTCTTTTAAAATAATAGTCCGCTCTTCCACCTTCGCTTCCAGTTCGGCATTGAGGCGGCGGATATCATTAGTTACTTTTTCCAGCTGCTGCTGTTGTTGCAGCATGCTTTGCTCTATTTCCTTGCGGTGGGTGATGTCTACGATAAAAGCAATCACGTACTGCACATTGCGCTGCTTATAGGCGCTGAGGCTCACCTCCACGGGGAAAGCCGTACCATCCTGGCGCTGTCCAAAAAGGTCGCGGCCCGAACCCATGGAGCGGTTCTGCGGGTCTTTGTAAAACCCTTCGCGCAGCTGTCCGTGGCCGGCACGATAGCGCTTGGGCAAGAGCACCTCCACGGGTTTACCAATGAGCTCGGGCGCTGCGTAGGCAAACATTTTCAGGGCCGCCGGGTTGGCGAGGATGATCACTCCCCGGTCGTCGGTGAGAATGATGCCTTCAGTGGCGTTTTCAAACAGGGAGGTCATGTGGCTCTTGTCGAACTGCATATGCCGGATCAGGGATTTGATATATAAAACAATCAGGGTAGTAAACACTACCAGCAACAACATAAAGTAAAACTCCATCCACACCTGCGTGAGGGGTATACCCCGCAGGTTGAGTGCCATAAACCCCAGGATCACCGCCAGGCTGGTACCGGCAGCAATCAGGGTAGAACTCCGGGTAGGTACAAATACCGAAAGAAAAATCACCACCAGCAGACCGCTGAGGGTAATGGTATAACCCGGTAAAAAGTAGCTCAGCACAACGGTGACGGCAAATACCGCAACCGCATACCACGATGCCTGGCTACGTGTCAGTTGGGGCATGCCCCTGTAATCTGTCTTTGGTTCCGGGGTAGGGCTGTTGGATTTTTCCATCTTGGGTGTGCCTGGTATCGACAATGGGGTTTGATGGTTGTTACCAGGAAGCAAACTTATCTTATTTCGAAATACTGAGGGTCGCGGCGCCATAACAGGAGCACCTTAGCCCTGTTGTAAAAACCTGGTAAGAACCAGATGCAGCGTGTTATATACCAATGCGCTTTCCTCACGATAAAAAACCAGCCACGATCTAGGACACCGGTTGCAACAACTCCTGCTCCATTTGCAGCACCCGCGGGTACAGGATATTATTTTCCAGGTGCTTGTGCTGCACCAGGTCGTTGTCCAGCTCCTTCAGTTTGTGGTACAGCACCTGGTGGTTGGTACAGGCTCCTTCGGCAAAATGGTATTGGTTGGTTACACTGCGCAACTGGTCGAGCAGGGCGGCAATGCGGTTATGGTCTATGGCCACCATCTTGTCGAGGGGTTTGCCTAAAGTGCGCACAAACAGGGAGCCATAAGTTTCGCGGCGCTTGTAGGTGCTGGCTATTTGCCGGAGGTAAGGAAAAATGCGTTCTTCCTCTTTGGCATTGTGTTCTTCCAACTCGGTTTTCAGGTCGTTGAACACATCGCCCACCTCCTGCAGGTAAGGATATTTTTTGGTGTGGCCTTTTACAAAACCATTCAATTGCTGGTGCAGTGCCGGAAGTACCTGCTTGAGGTAAGCATGGTGTACATGCACGATATAATCAATCAGGAATTCAACCGGCCAATCCTGGTACTGCAAACCTGCAGGCAGGCATATCTGCCGCCCGGCAGCATTGAGGTCCTGTTGCACAGCCGCTTCATCAATACCTTTAAGGGCACAGGCTTCGGCAAGCGATACGTTGCCGCTGCAACAATAGTTGATGCCCCATTTGCGCAGCACATCCGCAGCGCGGTAGTTGCGCCGCACCAGTTCCGATACCGTTGGTATTGCCTGAATATTTTCTCCTGTCATTAATTTTCGTTTTCCAACATACTGCCATCAAATTCATAGGTGGCAATACTGTTGATGAACTCTTTTTTGTCTTTATGCAACAGGTCGGCAATGGTGGTGGTTTCCATTACCCGTCGCAGGTCGCCCTTGATGCGTTCCATCTGGAAATGCAAAGGGCAGGGATTGGTGGCATTGCAGGCACGCAAGCGCAACACGCAGTTGTTGAACGTACCCAGTCCATCCGTCAGATCTTCCAGGCGCAACAGCGGCATCTGCAGGGTAGCATCCGACAGCGTATACCCGCCATAAGGACCTTTTACCGATAGCAGCATGCCTTCTTTTACCAGGCGCTTCATGATCTTACCCAGGAAATGCCTCGGCACACCCAGTTTTTGGGCCATCTCTTCAATCTGCACAAAACGTTTTTCATCCTGCATCAACGCGATGTAAAGGATACCCCGCAAGGCATAACCGAATGTTTTAGAAAAGATCATAGCACTCCAAAGCTAGAGGTCAAATGTATTCTACAGGCATTTCCGCCTAACTGATAAAAGTCATCGTTTACAATGACCACCCTCACAGCTGGGCAGGCCGGGGCGCTGATACTTTTGGACCATAAAGGACAACGATGTCTTTTATTCAAAACTTTCCAATATGAATCGCATAAGCTTATCCAAGGGTACAGGTTTGCTGCTGCTGGCGGGTTCCATCACACTCTGCTCCTGTGGTGAAAACAATGCTGCTCCGGCTGCCGAAGCAAGTGAGCCCGCCGCTGCCACCACCGAAGCACCTGCCACATCCGACGAAAAACTGTTTGAAGCAGTAACGGTGCCCGCCTCACTTGATGCCAGCCTGGCGGACAAAGGCAAGACCATCTATGAAATGAAGTGCCAGAGTTGCCACAAGCTTACTGATGAAAAACTGGTAGGCCCGGGTTGGAAAGGCGTTACGCAGCGCCGCTCACCCGGCTGGATCGTGGCCATGACCACCAAACCCGAGGTGATGATTGCCAAAGACCCCGATGCACAAAAGCTGCTGGAAGAACACCTGGTGCAAATGCCCAACCAAAACATATCTGCCGAAGAAGCCCGCCAGCTGCTGGAATTCATGCGCAGCAATGATGGGGTGAAATGAGGAAGATGGTATTGGGAATTAGGTATTGGTGATTAGTGAATGGTGATTAGTGATTGAAACGATGCACTATTGTCCAATACCCAATACCTAATTCCCAATACCCAATGCCTAATCACCAATCACTACTCACCACTCACACAAAATATACCTCCATGAAATTATCCTCCACCAACCTCCTGCTCACGGCTGCCTCTGCGGCGGTACTGGCCGGCGGTTTACAAAGCTGCAAGTCGAAGGCAGGTGGCGTAAGTGCCGCCAGCAACGACGCTGCCGCCAAAGTATATGTAGCACCCGGCAAACACGATGAGTTTTACAACATCGTTTCCGGTGGCTTCAACGGCCAGATGAGCGTGTACGGCATCCCGTCGGGCCGCATGTTCCGCATCGTTCCCGTATTCTCGCAGCACCCCGAAAACGGCTGGGGCTTCTCCGAAGAGACCAAGCCCATGCTCAACACCTCGCATGGCTTTGTGCCTTGGGACGACCTGCACCATATTGCACTCTCCACTACCAAGGGTGAGCACGATGGCCGCTGGGCTTTTGGCAATGCCAACAACACACCCCGTATTGCACGCGTCAGCCTGAGCACCTTCAAAACAGAGGAGATCATCGAGATCCCCAACAGCGCAGGCAACCACTCCTCGCCTTTCATTACCGAAAACACCGAGTACGTTGTTGCCGGCACCCGCTTTTCGGTACCCTTGGACAACGGCAATACCGATGTGCCCATCAACACCTACAAGGACAATTTCAAAGGCACGGTATCCTTTATTGGCGTGGATAAAACCACCGGCCGCATGAATATCGATTTCCAGTTGCTGCTGCCCGGTATCAACTTCGACCTGGCACGTGCCGGCAAAGGTGCCAGCAAAGACTGGTTCTTCTTTAGCTGCTACAACTCCGAAAAAGCCAACACCCTGCTTGAAGTAAACGCTTCGGCCAAGGACAAGGACTTTATCATGGCTGTAAACTGGAAGAAAGCGCAGGCGTATGCACGCTCCGGCAAAGGCAAGAAAGCCGCTGTGAAATACGCCCACAACGTGCTGGATGAAAAGAACCACACCGCAACTTCTACCATCATCAACGAGGTGCTGACCCTGGATCCCAAGGACTGCCCTGATATGGTATACATGATGCCCTGCCCCAAGAGCCCGCATGGCACCGACACCGATCCTTCCGGTGAATACATCATTGGTTCGGGCAAGCTGGCCGCAACCATTCCTGTTTTCTCTTTTGCTAAAATCCAGCAGGCCATCGCCAGCAAAAACTACGATGGCAACTACGACGGCATCCCCGTTTTAAAATACGACGCCGTACTCCATGGCGAAGTACAGAAACCCGGCCTCGGACCTTTGCACACCGAGTTTGACGGTAAAGGCAATGCCTACACTTCATTCTTCGTATCGTCGGAGATCGTGAAGTGGGATATCAAGAGCCTGAAAGTACTGGACCGTGTGCCCACCTACTATTCCATTGGTCACCTGAGCATCCCCGGCGGACCTACTGCCAAGCCGCATGGCAAATACATGATTGCCTACAACAAGATCACCAAGGACCGTTACCTGCCCACTGGCCCCGAGCTGACCCAGAGTGCACAACTCTTCGACATCAGCGGCGACAAGATGAAACTCCTGCTCGACTTCCCCACCGTGGGTGAGCCGCACTACGCAGAGGCCATTCCTGCCGCACTGGTGGAAAAGAACAGCAAGAAAATTTACAAGATTGAAGAGAACCAGCACCCCTATGCCGCCAAAGGCGACAATATGGCCAAGGTAGAGCGCAAAGGCAACGAGGTACACGTGATGATGACCGCTGTGCGCAGCCACTTTACCCCCGACAATATTGAAGGCGTGAAACTGGGCGATGTGGTGTACTTCCACGTAACCAACGTAGAGCAGGACTGGGACGTACCCCACGGCTTTGCCGTAAAAGGCGCCAACAACGCCGAGATCCTGATCATGCCCGGCGAAACCCAGACCCTGAAGTGGACCCCCGACCGTACCGGCATCTTCCCTATCTATTGCACCGACTTCTGCTCGGCACTGCACCAGGAGATGCAAGGATATGTACGCGTATCGCCCGCCAACAGCAATGTAGCACTCCACTTCAGCACTGGCACCAACAAGCCTGCTGCTGATGTAGCTGCGAAAAAATGATAGCAGACGGGAGAGACAGTAAAGACGGAAAAGACAGAAAAGTAAAACCAATACAATTTTAAAAACGTTTACGGTTTGCAGTCGCTATAATCTTTACTGTTTCTACTATCTCTCCCTTCTTTACTGTCTTTACTGTCTTTCCCGTCTTTACTGTCTTCTCTGTCTCTTCCAACTTCTCTCCCAACTCCAACTCAACCCCACATGAAACGTATTTTCCACTTTGCTGTAGCCGGCATCCTTGCCGCCAGCATCACTGCCTGTGGCGCCCGCTCCGGGGAGCCCGCCACTACCGACCCAACTGCAACAGCAGCTTCAACTAATGCCGCGGGTCAAAGCGCCGTCCAGGATGATGAGTCGGCGAAGGATGTAGTAAAAGTAGCCGCTTCCAATAAAGATTTCACCACCCTGGTAGCCGCCGTTAAGCAGGCCGGACTGGTAGATGCTTTGAGCAATGCAGGCCCTTTTACCGTATTTGCGCCCACCAATGCAGCTTTTGATAAAGTGCCCAAGGAAACCCTGGAAGCACTGATGCAAGCCGACAAGAAAGCCGACCTGCAAAACATCCTGCAATACCACGTGTATGTGGGTATGCTTTCGGAAAGCTTGCTGCAGGACGGCCAAACCTTCAACCAGGTAAATGGCGGCAATATCACCATCAGCAAAAAAGACGGCAAAACCATCATCAACGGCACCGCTACCATCGTAGCTACTGTGAAAGCCTCCAATGGCATCATCCATGTAATTGATGGCGTGTTGTTGCCGAAATAGTCGGGAAAGTCAGGAAAGACGGGAAAGACAGTAAAGACGTTTGCGACAGCATATGGAGTCTTAAAGGTTTAGAGGAGGCTCCCGGCTAATGAAGAGCATATTGTAATTACGGAAACGTCTTTCCGGACTTTACTGACTTTCCCGTCTTTCCTGTCTCTTCTGTCTTTCCCATCTTTATTCATTGTACTCCTTTTCCAGGGTGTTTGCGCCCCGGAGTTTTTAAAAACCTACCGGTCATGAACAAGCTCAATCCCTTATCCCGCATCCTTATCGCAGCCGCATCGCTGTTGCTGATTGCCACCTATTTCCTCCCCATCTGGAACATCGACCTGGCTGCGCCGCAATATCCCGAAGGCTTGTCCATGCAAATATGGCTGTACCAGATCACCGGGCAGGTAGAGATTATCAATGGCCTTAACCACTACATTGGCATGAAACACATAAAAGCAGAAATGTTTCCCGAGTTCAGCTTCCTGGTGTACGTAGTGGGGGGCTTTATTGTGTTGGGACTTGCCGTGGCAGCCATTGGCAGGGTAAAAGCTTTGCTGGCCTACGTGGTATTGCTGTTGGCAGGTGGTGTTGCAGCCATGGTGGACTTCTACCAGTGGGGCTACGACTATGGCCACAACCTCGATCCCACAGCAGCCATACAGGTACCCGGAATGGCCTACCAGCCGCCTCTCATCGGCCATAAGCAACTGCTCAATTTTGATGCGTATTCTTACCCTGCTGCAGGTGGCTGGGTGATTGTGGCTGCCGGTGTGCTCTTTATTGCGATCTTGGTGGCTGCATGGCTAAAAGGCCGTACAACCAAGCATATGTCCACCATCCCCACAACCCTCAAATCTGTAAAGGCCCATGCAGCTGTATTGCTGCTGGCGCTTGCTGTTTCCAGCTGCCAGGGCGGTCCTCAAAACTTTGCTATTGGTAAAGATGGCTGCCACTATTGTAAGATGACCATCATGACCGCTCAGTATGGCGGTGAAGTGATTACACAAAAAGGTAAGGTGTACAAATTCGATGACCTGCACTGCATGAAAGGATTCCTGAAAAGCGGCGAAGTTCCAACAAGCGATATCGCCCAGACACTCACCACCAACTTCCGCAACAACAACGAATTCATTGACGTCAACAAAGCGTTATTTGTAAAGGGCGGCACCCTGCAAAGCCCCATGAACAGCAATGCAGCAGGCTTTGCCGACAAGGCAGCTGCCGAAGCCGCAGCCAGAGAAGCAGGCGCCACCATCACCACCTGGACCGACCTATAAACCAACTGCTTTTTGCTTTTGTGCAACCCCGGGCTGTGATGGTTCGGGGTTTTGGCAATTGAGAAGGGCCATAGATGATGGACGATGGAAGATAGACCATGAAATATGGATCACTATTATACTGTACTCCATCGTCCATCGTCAATCATCCATGGTCTAAACATCGTCGTCCGTCGTCTGTGGTCCGTGGTCCTCCATATCATACCAATCTGCTCACTGCCTAATAATCTTCACCCTTTCTCCTAATCTAAGTCAGACTTTCCGGCTGTTTTATTTGCGTGCTTGCAGTATAAAGCGAAAACCTGTTGACCCACATGAAACGGCTTTCTTGTATACTCCTTTCCCTCTTGTGTTTGCAGGCACATGCACACACCCTCACCGTGGGCAAAGGCCAGCCATTTGCCACCATACGCAATGCCATAGCAGCCGCTAAGCCAGGCGACACCGTGCTGGTTAAAAAGGGTACTTATTATGTAAACAATATCCTTGTTACCAAACCCATCACCCTGCTGGGTGAAAACATGCCCCTGCTGCACGGCGCCGACAAATACGAGATCTTCACCGTCAGCGGAAACAGGATCACCATCAAGGGCTTTCAGCTCACCAACTCCGGCTATTCGGCCATGAACGATTATGCCGCCATCAAGGTGGTAGACGCCACCAACGTGGTGATTGAAGGCAACAAGATTTACCGTGCCTACTTTGGCATTCACATGGCCAATGCCAGCAACTGCACCATCCGCAACAATTATCTGTTTGGCCTTACCAAAACCGAACAAACCACCGGCAACGGCATCCACCTGTGGAAGTGCAACAATATGCTGGTGGAAAAGAACGAGGTACATGCTCACCGCGATGGCATCTATTTCGAATTTGTAACCCATTCGCTGGTGCGCAATAATTACAGCGAAGGCAATATCCGTTATGGTCTCCACTTTATGTTTTCCAACGACGACCAGTACTTCGGCAACACTTTTATCAACAACGGCGCAGGTGTAGCGGTGATGTATTCGAAAAAAGTGATGATGCACCGCAACCGCTTTCTCAACAACTGGGGTCCTGCAGCTTATGGCTTGTTGTTAAAAGAAATAAGCGACAGCAAAATAGAAGGCAACCGCTTTTACAAAAACACGGTAGGCATACAAATGGAAAGCACCAGCCGTATTGCCGCCAGCAACAACAGGTTCGAGGAAAACGGCTGGGCCGCCAAGGTGGCCGCCAGCAGTATGGACAACAGTTTTACCAACAACAATTTCCAGGGCAACACTTTCGACATAGGCACCAACGGCTCGGTGGTGCTCAATACGTTTAACAACAATTATTGGGACAAATACGAAGGCTACGACCGCAACAAGGATGGCCGTGGTGATGTGCCTTATCACCCGGTGAGCATGTACTCCACTATCATTGAGTCCAATCCCAACACATTGATGTTGTTGCGCTCATTTATGGTAGCACTGCTCGATAAAGCAGAAAAGGCTTTGCCCAGTCTCACACCCGAAAACCTCAAAGACGACCAGCCGCTTTTGAAAGCGCTGAAGCTCTAAACAAGTTGCAGGTTTCAGGTTGCAAGTAACCAGTAACCTAAAACTTGAAACCTGCAACCATATACTCATCACTCATAACTCCTCACTCATGATCTCCGTCGAACATATCACCAAGAAATTCAAAAAGCTCTATGCGCTCGATGATGTTTCCGCATCGTTTCACAAGGGGCAGGTAGTATCGCTGATCGGGCCCAACGGCTCGGGCAAAACAACCCTGATCAAATCCATCCTGGGTATTGTACAGCCCGATGGTGGCACGATCAGGTTCAGCGGCCAGGCCATCAGCAACCAGTACCAGTACCGCGACCAGATTGGCTATATGCCCCAAATAGGCCGCTACCCCGACAACATGACCATCGGGCAGGTGATTGACATGATCAAGAACATCCGCAACAATGCAGGTGCAAGGCTGGATGAGGAGTTGCTGGAATCCTACAACATGCAGGCGCTATTGGGTAAAAACATGCGTTCACTATCCGGCGGTACCCGCCAAAAAGTAAGCGCGGTGCTGGCCTTTTTGTTCGACCCCGATGTATTGATTTTGGACGAACCCACAGCCGGTCTTGATCCTTTGGCAACCGAAATCCTCAAGGACAAGATCATGGCAGAGAAAGAAAAAGGCAAGCTCATTCTCATCACCAGCCATATCCTCAGCGACCTCGATGAACTGACCACCGATGTGATGTATTTACAGGACGGCAGACTGCGCTTGTATCAACCCATTGAAGAACTAAAAGAGCTAACCGGCGAAAGCCGGCTGGGCCGGGCCATTGCCGCAGTAATGAAAAGCGGGTATACCCAGCTGCAACCAACACCAGGCGCGATTATAAAAAATATGGAGGTGCATTATGCTTAAGCTATCCCGGTATGTGCTGCACGATATTGTGCGCAGCAAAGTAATCCTTGCCTATACCCTCTTCCTGCTCACCATTTCGGTAACGCTTTTCCAGATGGAAGACAACCCGAGCAAGGCCTTAATGAGCTTGCTCAACATTGTGCTGATTGTAGTGCCGCTGGTGAGCATGGTGTTTGCCACTATTCACTACTACAACTCCTATGAATTTATTGAACTGATGCTCTCACAACCCGTGAGCCGCACACGCATCCTCATGAGCGAGTACCTGGGTACGGCGGCATCTTTATCAGCTTCTTTTTTAGTTGGTGTAGGTGTACCGGTACTCTTATTCAATCTAGACGAAGTAGGCCTTGCGCTGATAACCACTGGTACCGCTCTCACGTTCATCTTTACCTCGCTTGCCTTTTATGCATCCGTGCTGGCAAGAGACAAAGCAAGAGGCATCGGCGTGGCGCTGATGTTGTGGTTTTATTTTGCCCTTATTTACGATGGGCTGGTGCTCACCATTCTTTTTGCCTTTTCCGACTACCCGCTGGAGCAACTGACCCTTGCCCTTTCCTCGCTCAACCCCGTTGACCTGGGCCGCATTTTCCTGATGCTGAAAATGGATGTCAGCGCGTTGATGGGATACACCGGCGCCACTTACAAAGACTTCTTTGGCTCTTCGTTCGGAGCCCTTTATTCGCTGGGTATATTGCTGTTGTGGGCAACCATTCCGCTATGGCTGGCAGTAAGAAGTTTTAATAAAAAAGATCTTTAGTTTGTCCGACAAGCAAACACCCTTAGGAAGACCTACATATCGAAATGAAAATAGCTTTTTGAAAACAAGGTTTTCGTCAACTATCTTATGGCTTTAACTATTGCAATTTACCAAGCAACAACTCCTTTACACCCGCTTCCCATTCGCCTTTTAAAATACTCAATATCATGCTGTCCCTCCTGCTGCCATCGGCACGGAAGCCATTGCTGCGCAACACCCCTTCGGGCACACAACCAATAGCCTTCATGGCTGCAATGCTGCGGGCATTGCGTGCATCGGCCCTGAACTCTACCCGCATCATGCCCATGGTTTCAAATGCAAATTGCAGGAGCAGGAATTTACAATGCCTGTTCAGCCCTGTTCCCTGGAAGGCTTTTCCATACCAGGTATAACCCAGCTGGGTGTTTTGCTGCGCCAGTTGTATATCGTAGAAACGGGTAGCACCTGCATAACGGTTTTGCTTCTTGTCAAAAACAATAAACGGAAGCTCCCTGCCAGCAGCCCTTGCCTCCAGGGCTGTGGTAATGTATTGTCTCAGGTTGCTTTCGCTGGCCGCTGTGGTGAGAGAATACAGCCACAGTTCGGGTTCATACAAGGAAAATGGAAGCAGGTGTTGTACATCTGCTGCTTCTAAAGACCGCAACAGTACGCGTTCATTTTCCAAAACAATATCCTGGTTGGTATGGGTGAAGGACATGCCTCTTTCTTTTTCATGAATGTAGTACATGGCGGTTGATGAACAGCATGCGGCAAAACAAAGGCATGGCATATCCCAACATATTTTGCACACAAAAAAGAGCTTATGCCTTTTTGTTCCTGCATGCAAAAAGACTGGCGTTGCCACCAGCCTTTTCACTATTGATACTTTATTGATTAAACCGCCATGGGCAACCACATCTGGAATTCGGCGCCTTTACCCAGTTGTGAAAAAGCAAGGATATCTCCGCCATGATGTTTCAGGATCTTTTTACACAGTGCCAGGCCGATGCCCGTGCCCTGGTACTTGCTATTGCTGTGCAGTCTTTGAAACAACTGGAAGATGCGGACAGAATGCTCGGGATTGAAACCAATACCGTTATCGCGCACCTTGATGCAACAATAGCTCTTGTCGGTAGGCAGGTCTACATAGGCGGGCAACGAAGGGCCTGCCACCATTTGGGTATGTATGTGTATATGTGGTACCGCATCCTGCACCTGAAATTTCAGGGCGTTGGTGAGCAGGTTGGTAAACACCTGTTGCAACTGGGTGGTATTACCCTTAACGGCAGGCAGTTCCCCGCATTCGATAACGGCAGCAGATCCGGCGATGGTGGTCTCCAAATTTTTACGCACCATGGCCATCACTTCGTTGAGGTCAACCAGCCTGATGCTATGTGCATCCCTGTTTACCCGGGCATAGTTCAGCACATCGCGTACCATGATCGACATGCGGCCTGCAGCCGTGTCTATTACATTAAGGTGCGATAAGGCCTCGGAAGGCACACTGTCGGCATACCGGTCGTTGAGCAGCCTTGAAAAGGTCATGATGCGCCGCAGCGGCTCTTGCAGGTCGTGTGAAGCCACGTAGGCAAACTGCTCCAGTTCCTCATTGGAACGCTTCAGGTCTTCGTTGGCCATGGTAAGCGCATTGGTACGCTCAGCCACTTTTGCTTCCAGTTCCTTTGTTTTATTGCGTGCCGCCAGGCGCAGTTCAATATCGTTCATGGCAATGGCCGCAAACTGCTCCAGCTGCCTGGCTTGTTTCGGGCCGAAACTGCGCGGCTGCTTGTCAATAATGCATAAGGTGCCGATGTTGAACCCATCGCTGGAGATGAGCGGCGCACCTGCATAAAAGCGCAGCCCGAACGATCCGGTAACCAGTGGATGATACACAAGGTTGGGTTCCTCCAGCGCATTTTCAAATACCGTTGCTTTGTCGTTGAGTACCGCCAGCGAGCAAAGGCTTTTACCACGGTCTTCGTAAAGCATATTGCCCAAACCAACATTGGCTTTGAAATGCACACGCGTGGTATCTACCAGTGAAATCAATGCAATGGGCACATTGAAAAATTCGCTGGCCAGTTGTACAATATTGGTAAAGGACTGCTCCGGCGCTGAATCAAGGATATTGTAGCGGCGCAGGGCCGTAACCCTTTGCAGGTCGTTGTGGGGAATGATGGGAACGCCAAAAGTATTTTCCATGGCCATTAGCATTGTTGGGCACAAAAACGCAGCATGTGCCTGATGTTATCGATGATCGTTTCTAGTCCTATCCCTTTCTCCACATAAGCTACAGCACCGGCAGCCATACAGTGTTGCCTGAAGCGTTCGTTGGCCGAACTGCTGTACATTACTTTTGGAATCGCTTCCATGCCCGGTATTATCGCAAGTTGCTGCAGCAATTCAAGGCCGTTCAAACCGGGCATGTTGTAATCCACGATCAGCAGGCAGGGTTTTTCCGGCTCCACTGCCAGCAGGTGCAACACTTCGGAGCCGCTATCCACATAGCGCACCGTTACCTGCTGCTCCTGCTCGGCAAAGGCCAGTTGCATCAGCACCTGGTCGTCCGAATCGTTTTCGGCTACAAGCACGTAACTGTTGTGAGCCGCATTTGAATTGTTTATCACACTGCACTTATTAAGGCACGCAAATGCATGATTGTTACAGGTAAGGGTAAGGGTGAAGTCCTGGATGGGGCAATACAAACCAACTGCTAAGCACTACTGCTTTTGAAAAAAGCAGGCAGTAAAGAAGTATGGAAGGGAAGCAGTTGTTTGGCAAGACAAAGCTAAACCAATAATACCGGGTGTAGTAAAATTTGATCCGGCGATAACAGATTTCACCACGCTAACCTACATACATACCCTTATTTCAAGTTCGTATTTGGCCCGGTGCAGCAATGTATCTTACAAATACCCGGTGCAAAGGAGTCCCTGCCCATGCCAGCACCTGCAACAACGGGCCAGTCATCCACAACAATCCACCCAACATGAGTGCTGCTGCAAACAGCAAAGCAGCAACGAAACAGGGTACTATGAAATGAAAGCCCGCAGCCACCAGCAACAGTTCTGTTGTGGTAAAGCCCACCAGAAATACATATAAGCCCTTACGGCTTTCTTTTTCCAAGCGGAGTAATCCTTTGCGCTGCATGGCCCACAGCATAAAAAGCGAAACAAATCCCAACAACACCAGGTGCAGGTAGGAAATGACAAAGCTCCTGTTGGCAGCAGCCATTTCGGCAACGGTTGGAAAGGCTGAAGCCAATTGCAATACCTGTTTCAACACAAAGGCCAATAAAGAAAGCACCAGCAGCCAGCGGCCTTTACGAGCAGCCCACTGCAGTGGCAAAACATCTGCCAGCAGCAACCCGGTGGCCGCCACCTGCAGCAGCGCACCCAGCCCGCCAATTACATAAAACACCGGCGCAGGCTTGTTCCATAATACCGACAGCAGATAGGTGGGCACACAGGCCGCATGCATCAACGGGTACACCAGCACTCCGTACTTACTTCCGCCATTGGATTCCAGGTATTGGTACAGCAGTCCCAGCACGGCAAACGTAAACCAGCCGTTGTAGGTAAAATGCAGGTAACCATAAATAGCATTGTAGTAAAAGGGAGTATACTGCAGGCCCATGGCTGTGAGCGGCCCCGTGATAAAAGGACCTATGGAAGCAAGGGTAAGATAAAACAGGCCGGCACTTACAAAACGGAGCCCGGTACCAGGGGGTAGTTGGCGAACCGCACGCCAAACCACCCATGCCAGGTAATAACCGGCAACAATGGAAAGCGTTGCAAAAAAGATAGCCATGGGCGCATAACCCTGCAGCGGGAAAGCCAGCACCATGCCATACGCCGAAGCCAGCAACAACACGCTGATATTGCGCCAGTGAGGGTAAGCAACCTGTGTGGCAAGCTGCGGAAAACTTTTCAGAATCAGTGCCAACAGGATGGGCATGACCCAGCCGCCAAAAGCAAAATGCGAATGGCCGTGCAATACGTTTTTATAAGCCAGCGGGAAAAGAGGAAGCAATGGTATGGCCCGCATAAGCACGCCCAGCGCTGCAACGCCCAGCAAATTAAAAAGTGACCAGCGTACAAGCCGGGCTGCTATATTTGTGGCCCTGTTAGCAGGCGCAGCATGGTGTTGCCACCTGGTGGTGTTATGTGGTTTTCGTTTCGTCAGCAACATATAGCAAAGCTCCGCCAATGCAAAGAGCTATCTTGTTGCCGGCATCAAAAGGCGGACTGATAAACATCAGGTGGTTTGATGAGCAAACAAAACTTAAAGCAGGTACGAAACAACAGACATTTGTATCCGAAATGAAACGCATCCTGGTTTTCATAATGGTTGTACTCGTGGCCTTGCAGTCTTTTGGCAAGTGGCTGATCCTGCTCGAGTACAGGGTAAACCAGGAATACATTGCAAGGGTGCTGTGTGAAAACAAAGCCCGGCCCCAACTGAAGTGTAAAGGCAAATGCCAGCTGATGAAAAAGCTGGCAGCCGAAGAAAAACAAAGCGGCAGCCAGGCAGGCAGCAACCAGAAAGCTGATGCCGCCGATGTACTGTTTACCCCCGAAAACACCGGCGATAAAATGGAGCCGGTAATGGCCCTTTTGCCAAAGGCAAATACCCGCTACCTGGTGCGGGATTATACTGCTCCTGCCACCGGCATTTTTCACCCACCCCTTCAAGGCTGATTGTTTTATACGCAACCCTGCGTAGGCTTGCATGCAAGCCCCTGTTCCCCCATTTCTTTTTTTTTCAAAAAGCAACAGCCATGTTCCGCAACATCCGGCTGCAGGCCCTGCTTTTGTGCAGCCTGCTGGCACAAACTTCTTTTGCCCAACAGATTCTTTCCGCCCGCATTATAAACAGCCAAACCGGCGAGCCCATACAGGGTGCATCCATACAGGTACCCGGCCGTACCACCAGCAGCGATGCCCGTGGCGCCTTCTCCCTATCCTGCCCCGCAGGTTGCAGCAAGGCCACCGTTTCTTTTATTGGTTATAACAGCACCGAAATAACCGTCGACTCGGCGCAACCTTTTATCCGCCTCTCCCCCATTACTGCATCGCTCCAGGAAGTGGTGGTATCGGCAAGCAGGCAGGCGGTGCGCCGCAGCGAAGCGCCGGTGGCAATAGCGGCCATCAATAACCGCATGCTGCAGGAAACAAAAGCCATCTCCATCGACCAGCTACTCAATAAAGTGAGCGGTGTAAATATGGTAAACCTGGGCAACGAGCAACACCAGATGAGCATCCGCCAGCCCATGACCACCAAGAGTCTTTTTCTGTACCTCGAAGACGGCATACCCATCCGCACCACGGGCCTGTTTAACCACAACGCCCTGCTGGAGCTGAATATGGCTGCCGTAAAAACCATGGAGGTCATCAAAGGCCCTTCCTCTTCGGTGTATGGCAGCGAGGCCATTGGCGGTGTGATAAACGTAATCACTGCAGCACCTACCGCGCAGTCTTTCTTAAAATTATCGGCGCAGGGAAATAACATTGGTTATCGCCGCGCCGACCTGCAAAGCAGTGCCAGCAGGGGCCGCTGGGGCTTTGCACTCAATGGCTATTATGCCGCCAAAAGCAATGGCTTTATCGAGTACAGCGACTTCAGCAAGGCTACGCTTACCGCCCGTGCCGACTACCGCATTTCGGAACGCACCTCGCTGGTGAACAGCGCTACCTGGATGCGTTACCAAAGCGATATGACCGGCGCTGCCGACAGCCTGGCCTTTGCACGCCGCTCCTTCAAAAGCCTGCAAACTTTTACCTATCGCAACGTGGATGCGCTGCGCTACCGTTCTACCCTAACCCACCACTGGAATAGCGCCGCAACAACCACCGCATCGCTGGTGTACCGTAATAATGCCATTGAGCAAAACCCTGCTTACAGCATCCGTAACGATTACCGCAGGTTAGTGAACGGCATGTGGACTGGGAAAAAGAATGTTGCGCATGGCGAAATCAACCGCAGTGCCTTCAACAGCTATGCCTTTATTGGCCAGCACCGCCAGCACCTTACCTGGAAAAACGCCGACCTGGTTGGCGGCGCCAGCATCGACCTCAGCCCCACTTCTTATAAAGCAAACTATATCCGCATCAACCGCGATACCGCTTCGGGCAAATACACCAACTTCACGGCACCCGACAGCGTGCTGACCAACTACCGCACCGGCATCAACAACTACGCTGCTTTTGCCAATTTTGAGTTCAACCCCGTTGCCAAACTGCGGGTAGTGGCTTCGCTGCGCTACGACCAGTTTGTGTACCGCTTCAACAACTACCTGACACCATCATCATTCAGCGGCGCTCCAGATACCATCAATCATTTCAGTGCACTCAGTCCCAAGCTCGGTTTTACCTACAACTTTTCGGGCCGTACCGGTTTTTATGCCAACTATAGCCAGGGTTTTGTACCACCACAGGTCACCGAATTGTACCGCGGCGTAAAAGTGCCCCAGATCAAACCTGCTACTTTTTACAACTACGAAGTAGGCGGCTGGGCCGAGATCATTAAGGGCAAACTGAACACCGATTTTAGCCTGTACCAGCTGGAAGGCACCAACGAAATCATATCGGTACGCCTCGATGATGGCACTACCGAAAACCGCAACGCCGGCCGCACCAGTCATAAAGGTGTTGAACTGGGTATCACCGGCAGTGTGGGCAAAGGTCTCAGCTATCGCTTCAGTGCAGCCTACAGCGAACACCATTTTGATCGCTTTGTGGAAAAAGGCAACAACTACAGCGGAAAGGAAATGAACGGCGCTCCCCGCTGGATGCACAATGCCGAACTATGGCATCGCCCCGCTTCCATAAAAGGCCTGCGCCTCGGTGCCGAGTGGCAGTGCATCGGCAGCTACTTTATGGATCCGCTCAACACAGAAAAATACAAAGGCTACCAGGTGCTGAACCTTCGCGCCGGCTACCAGCACAAAGGCTTTGAATATTGGGTCAATGCCATGAATATCACCAACGCTTACTACTCGTACAATACCTCCAAAAGCAGCAGTGGCTATAACTATACGCCTGCCGACCCGAGGAACTTTGTAATAGGTGTGAGCTGTAGGATAGGAAAGTAGAGAGACGGAAAAGACGGGAAAGACAGTAGCGTCCGGAAAGTCAGAAAAGACGACTCTGCCACCAGCCAAAAGCTTTACTGATACGAAAAACAAATTCATATTTCATGAATGGTCATTCCCGACTTTTCCGTCTTTACTGACTTTCCTGACTTTCTTTCCTGTCTCTTCCGTCTTTCCCGACTTTACTGACTTTACTGACTTCCAACTTCTCTCCCATGCCTTCATTCCCATACTTCCGCCGCAACGCCTACCGCTGGCACCGAATTACAAGCCTTATTGTTGCATTGCCCATACTGCTCTGGACCATCAGTGGTTTACTGCACCCGGTTATCAACAGCAGCAAGCCACAGGTGCGTAACCAAAGCCTGCCACCAACAGCTATTGATACAACAAGAATATCATTACCGCTGCAACAGGCACTGCAGCAAAACGGCATTCAGTACATTCACAATTTCCGCATCGTCAAACTGTACGAAGTGTTTTACTACCAGGTACAGCAACCCGGTATAGATACGCCAACCTATATCAACTGCGCTTCGGGCACGACCCTGCTCAACGGCGACCGCAACTATGCCGCATACCTTGCGCATCAGTTTTTGTATGCCAAGCTGAAAGGCGGCACTAAACAGGGTGGCCACCACCATGCAGCAGCGGCTTCCATACTGCCAGCCTCCTTTGGCACTGCGCAACAGCCATTGGGCAAGGCCAGAATTAAATCGGTACAGCTGCTCACGCATTTCGACAGCGAGTATAAAGCCAGCAACAAAATACTGCCTGTGTACCGCGTAACCTTTGACCGTGCAGACAGCATCCGCCTGTATATCGAAACGCCGGCAGACCGCCTTGTGCTTGCTATTGACCAGCGCAAAGCCTGGTTTACCCAGTTCTTCAGTATTACGCATAGCTGGAGTTTTTTGAACGGCATGGGCAAGATGAAAAGCATATGGTTGGGTGGCTTTTCCCTTCTTTGTTTTGCTTCCGGTGTGCTGGGCTTTTATGTGTACAACATCACCAGCAAAAAGAAAAGCAGCAAAGGCAGGCCTGCGGCAAAAACCGCACACCGCGTGATGGGCAATGTGTTTATGCTAACCACCTTACTATATGCTTTTAGCGGCGCCTGGCATAGCTTTCAAAAACTAACTCCTGCCAGCGCTAAGCAGGAATATAAAGCCATCAACCGCTTTCCTGTTGCAGCTGCAGCGCTTGACCTGAAAGCATTGATGGCAGCACTACCTCATGGAAATACATTGAATGATGTATCCCTTGTACGCATGGAAAATGCAACCTACTGGCAGGCCACCTTAACCCACCGGCAACAACAACAAAAGCAATACTACCGCACCACCGACCTGCAACTGCTGCCAGACGGCGACACCCGCTATGGCTGTTACCTCGCCTGTACCTTCAGCCGGCAATCGCACCACAGCATCAAACATAGCCGCTGCCTCAATAGTTTTAACAACGATTACAGCATGATGAACAAAAGATTGCCGGTGGTGGAAGTGGGCTTTGATGCCAACAACAGTTACTTTGTAGAAACAAGCACCGGCACGCTGGCTGCTGTTAGCAATGCTGCAAGCCGTGCCGAACGTTTTATTTTTTCCAACCTGCACATGCATCACTATTGGGAGCAGGTATTAGGAAGGAATGTTGGTAGCAATATGCGCAATGGGTTGCTCATTGCATCCACGCTGGGATTGCTGCTGGTAGCCTGTACAGGAATGATGATCTACGCCCGGCGTAAAAGGCAGCGCTGAAAAATAAGCAGCTTTATAACAGCAAAAAATCAACCCTAAAAACAATGATTATAGAACCCCAAATAATCGACGCACTCAAAACAGTATATGACCCGGAAATACCGGTGAACATTTACGACCTGGGACTGATTTATAGTGTACAAATTTCTGGCGATGTGGTACAACTCGTAATGACGCTTACAACTGCTACCTGTCCTGCAGCTGCTTTTATACCGGAGCTGGTGCAAACGGCAGTGAGGGGCGTGCCAGGTGTGCAGGATGTGCAGGTGCATGTAACCTATGAACCTCGCTGGAACAAAAGCATGATGAGCGGGGAGGCCAGGAGCATTTTAGGATATGCTTTGTAGCAAATGTTTGTATACCATGCAGCCATTCAGTTGTACTGAAACGTTGGAACCTTTGAAACATCTGAAACCATTGAGACGCAATCCTGGTAACAATTTGGTTTGATTCCTTCAGGACCATGCACTCGGTGCACCGTCTGTCAACAGCAACCCTATAGGTCTCGTCATTGCGAAGCGCCAGCAGTGGCTTGCAATAGGTGCGTTCAGCGGCGCTGAAGCAATCCCCAGCCGCTGTAAGACTCCAAAAGCTGCACGCTTTAAAACCTGTATGTGGTGGGGATTGCTTCAGCGCCGCTATCTGTTGCGTAACGGCGAATCCAACTGGCGCTTCGCAATGACGGCGCCCCTGTGGGCAGTTTATCCCCAACCTCCATCAAGTTGTACCGAAACAACCAAAACTGCTGAAACTTTTGAAACAACATAGGACAGCCTCTTGAAAGTGCTTTAGTATAGGTATCGCAAAAGACGCAAAGAAAACGCAGCGCAACGCGAAGAAAATCTTTGCGATCCTTTGCGACTTCTTCGCGCCCTTTGCGATACACCTACACTCCTAACGCAATACCAACTTTCTTTTCGCCAACTCCTTCCGTACAATAACGCCCACCGAAACAAAGAAAGCCAGGATCACCATCCCATTCAGCAAGCCGCCCCACTGCCGCAGCAAGGGCAACAAGAGCAGGTCGCCAACCACCCGAAGTAACAGCGACAACTGTAGCAATACAAAAAGCACATACAGGAAAGGCCGGAACAACTGCACCGGCAAGCGCAGCACCGCAGGCAGGATGATGGGTGCATGCGAAAAGATCATGGAAAACACAAAGCCGATGAAGAAGCTATGCAGGGCCGCATCGTACAAAAAAGGATTGCCTGCGGGCCACACCAGCAACAGCGCGGTAGGCAACAACCACACATAACCCGTTATCAGCAGTTGCGCCGAGTAGCGGTGCTGCCCCCTGATGCGCAAGGATTTCCAGGCCATATCGTACCGCAGCAACCAGGCTGCAACGGTTGCCATTGCAGCTGCAAATACCAAGTGCCCATAAAAATGGAAGGGCATAAACAGCGACAACAACACCAGGCCCAATGCAGCCAGCAGGCTATTGCGCATGAAAGGCGTGATGTTCTGGAAACGGCTCAACTCAAGCCTTTCGGCAACAATGGTAAAGAGCAGGAAAGCCATGTACCACGGAATGGCATTGGGATAGAAATGCGTTTTATACACAATCACCTGAGCGCCCAGCAATGCAAAAGCACCCGCCAGGAAAACATAGTAGTACAGCTCGCCATAGCGGTAAACAAAATAACAGCACATCACCACAAAGCCTGCCGCACCCAACAGCAAACACCACAGGGCAACAGCTGTTTGTCCCAGGGCAAAGCATAGCACGCTTAACCCATTGATAAATGGCAGCAGCAACACCCACTTTTGTTTGAAGGTAACGGCGCGCTCCACGAAGATCATGGTACCCAGGAAGGAGCCTACCATCAGTGCGCCATGCTGCGCCGCTGCCATACCAAGCGGTAAAGCCCAGCCCAGCCGCAACCAGCCGCTCCAGATGGCCAGCAGCAGCGACAACAGTACAAGCGGCAATACCAGTAATGCTTTGTTCATCGTTTCAGGAAAGCTTTACCCAGCGAAAGATCGCGGGCAAGCGCTTGAATGGTGAGGTTTGAAAATTGTTGATACAGGGCTTCTCTTGCGGCCTTGTAGGTAAAATGTATGGGACATGGTTTTGCTTCGGAGCATTCCTTCAAACCCAGTCCGCACTTAAAGAAAAAGCCGGTGCCGTCAAATACGGCAACCACGGCAATTAAGGTGATGGGCGCAGCATCGGCAGGAATATAAAAGCCACCGTTCGGTCCTTTTACCGAAAGGATCAGGCCTGCCTTTACCAGCTGCTGCAGGATCTTTCCCGTGGTATGTTCGTTGGCGTCAACGGCATGTGCAATTTCGCGGATGCCCATGCGCCTGGCTTCCGGAGCAGCATTCATCAACAGCACCATGGCACGTAAGGCATATTGAGCAGAAAGGGATAACATAGAGCTGTTTGGGTTTAGAAGAAGACAGAGAACAGACGATGGACGATAGATGACGGACGACAGATGCAAAAAAACACTGCAAACCTTATCTTGAGTGAAGCGTCATTGCGAAGGCGCATCAACTGCTTGTGCCTGCAGCAAACTGGCGCGCCGAAGCAATCTCCTGCCGCTGTAAGACACTAAACCTGCACATGAAAGAAACCGGTGGTGCAGGGGATTGCTTCAGCGCCGCAGGATGCCATGGCTACTAAAAGTTTGCAGGCGCCTCGCAATGACGTACCACAGGTGGCGTCATCACAGTTAAAGCATGTGCTCCTTTTCAATGGATGGAAACTGTTGTAACAAAGCATTGTTCACTCAATACGCCCTTCATACATTTCATTTTGTTGTTTGATTGCCAGCAGGCCAATTATCAATAATCAAATAATCATTAATCCTACCCACCACCTTGCCCAGCAAACAATAATTCCGGGTGCAACAAGCACACCCGGAATAAGCACAAGGAAACAAACACAAAGCAGTTAGGCAGTCAATGCGGTACGCAGGTCGCGTTCCAGTTGCAGGCCTTTGGGAAAAAGAATATTGTTTTCGAGGTGAATGTGCTGGTGCAGATCGGCTTCCAGGTCGGCCAGTTTTTGGTACAGTAACTGGAAAGAATTGCAGGCACCCTGAGGCGGGGTAAAGCCATTGGTGAGCTTACGCAGGGCTGCCAGCAGGTCGCCCGCAGCTTCATGATCCGACTCCATCACCTGTATGGGTTCCTGTATGGAAGGATAAGCCTGCAACTCATTTAGGTCGCCGGTTTTCCTTGCCTTCACCAGCGCCTTGATAAAGGGAAATACAATTCGTTCTTCTTTCAGGAAATGCGTATTGAGTTCGGCGGAGAGCTGGCGCCAGATCAATTGCACCTGCTTCAGCTCGGGTGCATGATCGCTATGGCGTGCGGTTACTTTGTCTACAAGTTCATTCAGCACGGGGCCTTCTTCGTAATAGTAGTTGTGGTGCTGGTTGTAGATATAGTCGGCCAAAAAATCGGCATCCCAGCGGTTGAAAGCAGCAGTGTCGGCAACGCTCCTTTCTTTCCCGGCATTTTCGAGAGCGGCAGCTACTTCGGCTTCGCTTACGCCTGCCTCGGCGCAGGCCTGTGCCAGCGACTTTTTACCGCCACAGCAAAAATCGATACCGTACTTTTTAAACACTTCGGCTTTGCGCACATCCTTTGCGGCTAGCTCGCCAACGGTTTCGCCGGGCGCATGCTTTTTTATTTCAACGATCCAGCGTTGCGGCCCCTGCTCCAGGTATTGCCAGGAAAAGATATTGCCCCTTTCGGCAATCATCTGGTAATACAAGGGTTTGGGATCGTGGTCATTGAGGATGCGGAAGGCATCGCCTTGTGCAAGGGCATCAAACTGCTGAAAGATGGTGGGATGCTTCATGCGGGGTTCCAGCACCGTTACATTCAGGATCAAGATTTCGCTATCGAAGGGGGTTTCCAGTACAGGCATGTGGTATTGTTTTCAGGGAATAAAAGTATCCGCATACTTCTACTTGCCTGCCTGATTAAAATCATCCTGCAACTTGTTTTATGTAAGGTTGGGGCAATGACACGGAGGTGACATTTGCAACAGCAACAAACAAAAACAACAACGATGAAATCAAGGATACTTGTCCTGGCGCTTACCCTTGTAACAGCCCTGCAAACCTGGGCCGCGCCCCCGGCAGCAGAAGGCAAAACCATCTTCACCAGTCGCTGTGCCGGCTGCCACAGTGTTTCCAAGCAGTTGGTAGGCCCCGCACTGGGCGGTGTAGACCAGCGCCATTCTATGGATTGGATCGTAAACTTTGTACAGGGTTCACAATCCATGATCAAAAAGGGCGACAAAGAAGCGGTTGCCA
Organism: Cnuella takakiae; assembly: GCF_001953305.1. GTDB lineage: Bacteria > Bacteroidota > Bacteroidia > Chitinophagales > Chitinophagaceae > Flavisolibacter > Flavisolibacter takakiae. The sequence goes on along the minus strand of NZ_MTFE01000010.1, from coordinate 1,275,089 downwards.
TTTACGAACAGTTCAAGATATCGATGCCGGACCATAAAGACCTGAGCGCCGACAACATCAAAAATATTGTAGCCTACATACAGGAGGAAACAAAGGCCGCCGCTGCACCCACAGCCGCAGCGCCTACCGACACTCCGGCACAGGTAGACTATATCGGTTTTTCTTCCGGCAATTATGGATTGCTCCTGACCTATGCTGGTTTGCTGGTGCTGCTGGTTGGCTCCCTGCTTTTCCTGGTACAGGTAAAAGCTCTGCGCCGCCGCATGGAACAGGAGCAAGTGTAATTGCTTAATCGTTGGTTTTCGTTTCAATGTACAACGCCCCTTTCCAGGGGCGTTTTTTGTTATTGACAAAATGGGCTACTGCGGCTTTGCGCAAGCAACAATAGAATATCCGCAATAGTTAAGTTGTGGCAATCAAAAGGTTAGAAAAAAGCGGCAAATCTATTATTGCGTATATCTTAGTATTGTACGCCATATTATGAAGACTCCAAACTACATACTAGTACTGCTGCTTGTTTCTGGCTGCATTGAGACACCGGACAAAAAATCAGAAAAGGATAGCCATGCAATACCGCAAGTAGAAACCTATACTGATACAACTCCGACAACTTCGTCCAGGCATAATGATGTAGGTTTTACTTCAAAGCAGTATGGCGAGGAGATCATTAGCGGCAAGGTCAAACCAACTGACAACGAACAGACCTTTGCTTGGTTGGACAGTCTCCAATCCGAAAACCCCAACACGAGGAACTTCGCATTTCGGGTCTACAAGGCTATGGTTGTGAAAAGTGACGGTGCTCTCAGTGAAGCTATTTGTGGATACATTAAGGACTACTTTTCATCCCACCCTAAAGAGTTCTTGGATAACTATAAAACCCTAGACAACCAAGAGAAGGCCTCAACACAGGAAAGCATAGCATTTGAGTTTTATGCCTCGGGAACGGACTACCAAAAAGACCTTAACGAGTATTTTAGAAGTATTAAGACCCGATGCAACATATGCACTGAGGCAGATATGAGCATTCTGGAGGACATGAGATCAACACTGGAAGCAAAAGTTGGTCAGATGGTAGAGTGACTAAACGGCGTACAACATCAGCTTTGCAAAAGTTGGGCTAACGAAGTAAATTTAGACTTTGAACCGCTAATCGGCTTTTGTGCAAGGGCTAAGCAGACAAACAATGAATGCCCAACCTTCGCAAAGCTCTTGAACGTTATTTGCCAAAGATTAATCACCGACGCTGCTCTATGTTAAAAGAGATCAAACTGAAAATAGTTCTTCAAAACCCAGTTGAGGGTGTACTGTATGGCTTACAAAAGGGCAAAGGATCCGACTACGACACATTGCAGCCGCAACCTGGAGCAGGCAAAGATTTGAACTTTGAGTTTGCCGTTCAGATAAAGCAATCAGCGAGCCAGGGTATATCTATGAGCGGTCCTTACGTTCAAGGTCTTGCAGGAAGTCGATTCATTTACATCACCATCGGCAGTTACGCGGGACAGAATGCGGCACCGTGGAGTGGCAGGCTAAAAGTTCCTATTGCTGAAGATGACTTTTCAACCGCTGTTTCAGAAGAAGATGCAGCTTGCTGGTCTTGCTTTGTTCCTGGCAGCACTGCGGAGGGAAAGCCTGTATTTGCAACTGTGAAGGCTTTTGGTGGATGGTCGAAACATAATCTTTCCGACTGTATAGGCACATGACGTGGTATTGCCGCAAGCAGGGCTGGCTGAACGCTATTGTGCTGACGGGCAACTTGTAAACTGTAAATCTTTTATGAGCTTCAGAAATGCCAAGACCCTGCCTGACGGCAATACCCGGAACATTAGTGGCAACCTTAGACAAACACCTCGTAAAAAGATAAAACAAGAAAAAATATGAACACAATATCACCAAACATTTTTGTAACTGACATTAAACAGACAATCGACTTCTACAAACAATTAGGCTTCAACGTTATTACGACAGTTCCCGAACAAGGCGACCTTGTTTGGGCTATGATGACTTGTGGAAACGTAACGTTTATGTTCCAAACCTTTGAAAGTTTGGGCAACGACTTGCCAATGATTTCAAGACAAAACGGAGGCTCATTGCTTTTGTATATTCAAACAACTGAAATCAGAAAATTCTTTGACCACATTAAAGACAAAGTAGAAGTGGTTAAAGGACTTGAAAAAACATTTTACGGTGCGACTGAATTTTCTATTGTAGATAATAACGGCTATTTGCTGACTTTTGCTGAAGATGAAAAGTAAGACAAGCATAAAACTTCCGCTGACAGCCATCGAAAAAGCAAGTTTGAGAAAGAACAAAATCAAAATTGCAAACGTCCTCGACTTTGCAACTGACGAATTGGAAGTTTTTCTTGCCGCTACACCCGAACGAGCAAAAGAAATTTATGCGTTAGCAGAATTTCAAACCGTCCCGTCAGTTGGAATAAAATTCGCCGAAGACCTTGTGTTTTTAGGTTACTATTCGCTAAACGAACTAAAAAACAAAGACGGAGCAAAACTGACAGACGAATACGAACTAAAAAAAGGTTTTTGGACAGACCCGTGCGTTGAAGACCAATTTAGATTAGTCGTACATTATGCAAACACAAACGACATAAAAAAAACGTGGTGGGACTTTACCGAAGAACGAAAAAAGTTTCGCACTAAATATGGTTATCCAACAAGCAGACCTCAAAAAGCGTGGTTTGAAACATTAGAACATGAACGGAAAGACAAATAAAGCAGCCATTAACAAGGTATTGCCCAAAGCGAGGCTGAATAACTTCGACTGGACATTTGTACAAGGTTCAACATTCGTTCTTTGATTGAACTTTTGAGCTAAAAATCCCGGCCTTCGGCAATAGCCAAACCGTTGTGTTACTTCAACAACCAAATACCGTATTTAAAGGAACATTATCATATAAGGCAGATGTTGGTTGACACTTTAAAAACGCTGTTTAGCAGAGATCTAAACAGGTTGAAAAATGAAATTGAACAATATAGCAATGAAGAAAACCTATGGAAGGTTGAAGGCTCCCTTGCCAATGCTGCCGGGAATTTATGCCTGCATTTAATCGGCAACCTGAATACGTATATAGGCAAGGAGCTTGGAAACACCAACTATGTTAGAAACCGGGATGCAGAGTTTTCGCTAAAAGGCGTTCCCAAAAAAGAATTGCTCCAAAAGATCGATGATACTATTGAAGTGGTTAACCAATCGCTTGAAAACCTGGATGAAAATTCTTTGATGCAAGTGTATCCAATTTTAGTATTTGACCAAATGACAACTACCGAGTTTTTGTTGGTGCATTTAACCACCCACCTGACCTATCACTTAGGGCAAATCAATTATCACAGAAGACTGATTGACAGGTAAAACAGCACACAACACCTGATTTTTATAATCAAAGCTGCGTAACTTAAAACCAAAATTTAATCTTTATAAACCTCCCCCATGCCACTCATCAACCCCCACATCAATTTTAACGGCAATGCCGAAGAAGCATTCAACTTCTACCAGTCCGTATTTGGCGGAACCTTCGCCAGGATCGTACGCTTTAAAGACCTGGCAAGCTCCGGGTACCAGGCATCAGCAGCCGAAGCAGAAAAGATCATGCATATTGCCCTGCCCATTGGCGGCAATATTTTGATGGGCAACGATGTGCCGGAAAATATGGGCCGGGTAAATGAGATGGAGAACAGGTCCAAGATATCCATCAGTGCAGCAAGCCGCGAAGAAGCCGACAGGCTGTTCAACGGGCTTTCGGCAGGCGGCAGCGTGGAAGTCCCCATCAGCGACAGCCCCTGGGGTTCTTATTTCGGCATGTTCCGCGACAAGTACGGTATTGAATGGATGGTGGACCACGACCCCGCATATAACGGGAAGGTATAGGCAAACCGGAAAATCTTACTTTTCTACAAAAGCATAGGCGCTTCAATCGGCTATGCTTTTTTATTGGATAGCAGTCCATAACCAGCGGGGAAGTAGGGTTATGGATTGCTATCACTTGCACTTCTTGCAACAGCCAGCGACCACCTGGCTGCACCCCCAAAAAATTGTTGCTGCAACAGACAATGATCATGTTTCCAGAAAATGAAATGGCGCTCTTTTGCACAAAGCGCCACCATGAAGAAAGTACTGCTGATAAATGGTCACCCCGACCCTGAAAGTTATAACTACGCACTTGCCCGCGCCTATGCCGAAGGACTGGCCACCACCGGCGCCACCCTGCAGCAAATAGATATTGCTTCGCTGCAGTTCAACCCCAACCTGCAACACGGCTACCGTAAAAGAACAGCGCTGGAACCCGACCTGCTGCAAGCCATCGAACAGATTAAATGGGCCGACCACCTGGTGTGGGTTTTCCCAATGTGGTGGTATGGTTATCCCGCTGTTATGAAGGGCTTTATCGACCGTACTTTTTTGCCCGGCATCACCTTCGAATACATCCCCAACAAGCCCTTACCCAAAAAACTGCTGAAGGGAAAGACCGGCCATATCATTATCACCGCCGATACACCCGGCTGGTACAATTACCTGTTCATGCACCGGCCGGCCATCAACCAGTTCAAAAAAGGCACTTTGGCGTTTTGTGGTGTGCACCCGGTTAAGCTTACCTATATCGCACCCATCAGGGATTCGAGTGAAGGATTTCGGAAAGGCTGGCTGGAGAAAGTGCGGCAGGAAGGGGCATCGTTCAGGTGAGGGGGACGATGGATGATGGGCGATAGACCTTGGTAAACCACTGACGACGAGGACGACGGACGACGAACGAAAAGGACCTTTTTGAATGTGGTCTGTCGTCTGTTGTCCTTCGTCCCTTCTCCCATCGTCCATCGTCTATCGTCTATCGTCTATCGTCCATAGCCTCCCTCACACCGGCAACCCCACCCAAAACACGGCCCCTGCTCCTTCCCTGCCCTCGGCCCAGATAAAGCCGTTGTGATTTTCGGCCACCTTGCGGGCAATGGAGAGGCCCACGCCGGTACCGGCATACTCCGAACGGCCATGGAGGCGGGTAAATACCTGGAAGATGCGTTCCGCATCGGCAGCTTCGAAGCCAATGCCATTGTCCGCAAAAGAAAGCAGGTGATACTGCCGGGCAGGGTTGGCGCCACTTCCCGCAAGTGCCGCATCGTTGCCGTTCATTTGCACCACCCTGATGGTTAGTTGGGGCTTGCGGTCGGGGTGCCGGTATTTGAGGGCATTTTCCAGCAGGTTTTGAAACAGCTGTTGCAACTGCTCGCGGTGGCCGTTCAGTTCGGGCAGCGCAGCTGCATCTACCTGTGCACCGCTTTCCTGGATTTGCAGTTCCAGGTTTTCCATCACCGTGCGCAGGGTATCGTCGAGGGCTACTTTTTCCAACTGGAAAGCGCCCCTGCTGATGCGCGAATACTCCAGCAGGTCGTCGATCAGGGTATTCATCCGCTCGCAGGCTTTTTCCATGCGGTTGAGCAGGTCGCCTTCCTCGTTGCTCAGTCGGCCATCCAGGCGTTCGCGCAGGCGCTCCGAAAAGAAGTTGATCTTCCGGATGGGTTCCTTCAGATCGTGCGAAGCCGTGTAGGCAAACTGCTCCAGGTTGGCATTCATCCGCTGCAGGTCTTCTACGGTTTTCTCCAACTGTGCCTGCACCTTGCGCAGCGGGGTATGGTCGGTAAACGACACCAGCAGGTGGTTGCCCACCTGCACGCATTGCAGATCCAGGTAGCTGTCGTGTCCATCCACGTGGTAGTGTACCTCGCGGCGATCGGGCTGGCCGGATAGGTAAGCAGTCTTGTACATATCAAAAACGCCGTTGGTGAGGTAGCCGGGAAACCATTCGCTGCCCAGACAGCCTTTCAGCTCCTCGGGGTTTCGCTGTACATAGGACGATATGGATGGATTGACCATTACGAACCGGAAATCTACCAGTTCCCCGGCATCATCGAAATGGGGTGCAAAGGTGAACATGCCCGCCTGTGCGGCATTGAACACCGCCTCCAGTTCGCCCGCCGTTTGCTCCAGCCGCAATTGGGCTTCCTTGATAGAAGTAACATCGGTAAAAATGTGGATCAGCCGGTCCTGGTCCATCCGCGAAACGGAAAGCTCCAGCCACTTGCCTGCACTTTCCAGGAAGTACTGGGTAAGTATGGGCTGCCCGGTATCGAGCGTATGTATGCAAGCCTTGTAGTACTCCGAATCGATGATATTGGGGTCCAGCTCGGTGGCCGTTTTGGAAAGGTAAATATCCAACGGAAGGCCCGTGAACTTCGATGCCGCCTCGTTGGCCAGCAGGGTGCGGCCATCCACCACCTTACCGCTGGCATCGCGGATGATTTCGCTTACCGCAATGCCATTGGAGGAAAAGCGGAGGATATTATCCAGCAGTTTCTTCTGGCGCTCCATCTGGCGGAAGGCTTCCTTGCGGGGCGTGATATCGGTAAAAGTGCCCACGATGCGGTTGGACTCCAGGGGCGCTATCCGCAGGTCGAGCCAGTATTCTTTATCGGGCGTGGTATAAGGCAGTTCCACGTGGCTGGACGAGCCGGTTTCCACTACGTCGCGGTACACATCGAAGATGCCCGAGCTTGCGGTACTTGGAAAGGTGCTCAGCATGCGCTGGTGCAGCACTTCGGCTTCCGTTTTGCGCACAAAATTCAGGAAGCTGGTATTTACCTGGCGGTAAACAAAATCAATGATTCCTCCCTCTTCATCCTGCACGGCCTCCATCACCACCACGGCATTGAGCGATGCGTTGAGGATACTGTTCAGGTAATTGCTTTGATCCTGCAGGGCCTGCTGCGAGCGCTTGAGTTCGGAGATGTCGGTATGCATCACCAGGAAGCCGTCTTCCAGTTTGAGGGTGGAAATAAACAGCCACTTGTTGCTGGCAGGAATGAACTGCTCTACCTGTAGCAGGGCGCCGGTTTCCACGATCTCAACATAGTATTGAAAAACATGGCCGATACCCAGTAGTTCCAGCACCTGCCGGAAAGTATAGGACTTTCGTTGCGCTTCACTGATACCCACCAGCTCGTTGCTGCGGCGGTTGTACAGCTTTACTACAAAATCGGAGATTGCGCCGGCATCATCACGTTGCGCCTCGTACAGCACCATGCCAATGGGCGAATGGTCGATCATCCACTTCAGGGAACGAAGCTGGCTCATATCCCCGGCAGCCTGCTCCGTTGGTACCGGCACCGTACGCATGCTGCACAACAGGCCTCCCGCGTACGGTTTTACCAGTATGCTGCAGGGCGTGCCCGCGTATTGCAATTGCGCTGCGATGGTTTTGTTTTCGGCTAAAGCTGCAGCACCATACTGCAACAGGGCGCCTGAGGGCTCCAGCGGCAACCGGTCGCGCAGCAAATGCAAGCCGGGCAATTCCGCTTTGGAAACTCCCAGCAGCTCCTGTGCCGATTGGTTTGCAAAAAGCAGTTCCAGGTCTTCAATATGGCCATGTGGATGCGTAATAACCTGCAACCATAGTACGGCATCAGGTAGTTGGTCCAGCAGGGTGGCCAGCGTCGTAGGATTCAGGGCTTCGTGTGAGGTCATAGCGATACAGGCAAGTTAGAACTTGTCTGCAAAATTGTGGCGGAATGCGGAAAGATAGAGCGACCGCGAATGATAGACCATGCACAACAAACAACGAAGTGCCTGCTGTAGGTAATGAAAGCAAAGCCAGTACACAGGCCAACAGCTAAAAAACCAATAGCCAACCGCTGCCTCAGTTGCTCCTACCCTTCATCCTGCAGCAGGTCGGGGCGGCGCTCACGGGTACGCCTAAGCGCTTGTTCGTAGCGCCAGTCTTCTACTTTTTTGGGGTCGCCGCTCAGCAGCACATCGGGCACCTTCCAGCCCCTGAAGTCGGCGGGACGGGTGTATACAGGCGGCGCCAGCAGGTTGTCCTGGAAAGAGTCGAACAGCGCCGAAGTTTCGTCGTTGAGTACACCGGGCAGCAGGCGGCCGATGGCATCTACCAGCACGGCGGCAGCCAGTTCGCCACCGCTGAGCACATAGTCGCCGATGGAAATCTCTTTGGTGATATAGTGCTGGCGGATGCGGTCGTCAATGCCTTTGTAGTGACCGCAGATCATGATCAGGTTTTCCTTCAGCGACAGGCTGTTGGCCATGCCCTGGCTGAGGGTGGCGCCATCGGGCGTGAGGTAAATGATCTCATCGTACCTGCGTTCGGCCATCAGCTGGTCGAGGGCCTTTGCCAGGGGTTCGCACATCATCACCATTCCGGCTCCGCCGCCATACTGGTAGTCATCCACCTGTCCATACTCATTTACCGCCCATTGCCGCAGGTGGTGCACCTGTACTTCCAGCAGTCCCTTGGTTTGGGCACGTTTCATAATGGAATGTTGCAGGGGGCTTTCCAGCAGCTCGGGTACTACACTGATGATATCTATGCGCATGGCGCAAAGTTAGGGCGCGGGGGTTGGGAATTGGGTATTGGGTATTAGTGATCGGTGATTAGTGATTGGTGATTGGTGATTGGTGATTGGTGATTGGGGTATTGGGGATTAGGGATTGGAAAACTGAGAGATAGAAATAGTTAAGCGTGGTAGGTTCTCAAATATTGACCAACTGCCTTTTTAGCACATTAGCTAATTATCACATTAGCACATTAACTTATTGGCTTTTTGCTCTCTGGAAGAAAAGCATCCTGTAGAAACAGGATGCGTCATTGATTAGGACATTGCTTCCATGTTAACGGGCAGCAAAGAGGTGTGGATTGCTCGATGGTGGGTAAAAAAATTGCCCTGCCAAGAATAGCAGGGCTTCACCCTTAACCATACGAAACCAAGTCGTTTATCTGTAGTTCAGAAGAATCTTTTGTTGTTTGTCAGCCGGTGTTCGTTTCGTTCCGTTGACAGAGTAAAAGTAATACGGGCATTTTGCCTGTATTGTTTTGTTTCGGTGAAAGGGGTTTTTTTCTCGGTGAAGATACCCCTTGCGGATACCAGCCCCCCTCACGACTTCAAAGATATTTTAGTCTCCCTTTTCACCTTGTAGTAATAGTTCGGAAACTTCTATAAGCGTTTTATCTGCCAGCTCCCGCACCCTGCTTAAGGGTGCCGGTATGGCTGCCACATCGCCTTCTTTACCTGCCTTTTCAATAGCCGACAAATCGGGCCCTACCAGGTCGGTAAGACCCATATAACCCATGGTGCTCTTCAGGCTATGGGCAATACTTCTCACCTGTAGCAGGTCGGCGCCGGCAAAGGCTGCATCAAGCGCGGTCAGTTCGGCCCTGGCCTGTATCATAAACTGCTCCATCATCTCTCGTTCAAACTTCGGATCGTTGCCCGAAAGCTGGTGCAGGTATTCGAGGTTCACGTACTCCAGGTGGTTATTGCCGGCAAAGGCCCTGCCCTGCTCCGCTTCACTGCGCACCTGCAGCTGCGCATACTGCGCTATCAGGTTATACAGATCATTTTCGCGGATGGGTTTGCTCAGGTAATCGTTCATACCCAGTTGCAGGCATTTTTCCTTCTCGCCCATCATGGCATGCGCCGTCATGGCAATGATGGGAATATCCAGCTTCAGCTCGTTTCGTATGACCGATGTCGTTATATAGCCATCCATCTCGGGCATTTGTATATCCATCAGCACCAGCAGGTAGCTCTTTTTTTTCAGTTCGGCCACTGCTTCCGCACCATTGGCAACGATGGTGCAGCCAAAGCCCCAGTTGCGCATCAGGTGACGGATCAGTTGCTGGTTCATGTTATTGTCTTCGGCCACCAGCACCTGTATGGAGCCGGGTTCAATAACGGCCACTTCCTGCATCACCGATGCCGAGCTCACCTCCGACAGGTCGGGGATGCGGTAATCGATATTGACGGTAAATACCGAACCCTGCCCTTCCTGGCTTTGCACGTCGATGCTGCCACCCTGCAGCTCCACCAGTTGCCGCACAATGCTCAGGCCAAGGCCCGTACCGCCATAGCGCCGGGTGGTATCCGCTTCGGCCTGCTGAAAACGGTCGAAGATGGAATGGAGTTTTTCGGTTTCAATACCTATGCCGGTATCGGTTACCAGTATGCGCAAACCCACCATTGTGGGCGTTTCATAACGGCGTTCTACCCGCAGCTCAATGATACCGCCGGGCGTAAACTTCACGGCATTGCCTATCAGGTTTACCAGCACCTGCGTAAGCCGCACGGCATCACCGCTGAGGATGTCGGGCACATCAGCGGCCACATGGCTGGCGTATTCCAGCCTTTTTTCCGCCACTTTTTCGGCAAACATGGCGCCCACCGAAGCCGTAAGGCTGCGGATGGAAAAACGGGTTTCCTCCAGCTGCATCATGCCCGCTTCTATCTTACTGAGGTCCAGGATATCGTTGATCAGGGCCAGCAGGTTGTCGCCGGCAGAATGGATGTTTTGTACATACTCCCGCTGGGTAGGCTCCAGCTGGGTGCGCCGCAGCAGGTTGGTAAACCCGATGATGGCATTCATGGGGGTACGTATTTCATGGCTCATATTGGCCATAAATTGTTCTTTCATCTGCGCGGCTTCCTTGATCTTGCGTTCCGACTCGTTGAGCGAACGGATGATGCGCTGCTGCTGCTGGCTTTGGTTTACAATGTACCAGAAGGCGATCACCACCAGGCTGCAGGCAATTACTGCCAGCACAAAACCCCAGGTGCGTGCCTGCTGTCCACTTCTTTCAAACTGCCTGGTTATGGTTGCCGTTTCGGCACGGTGCGACTGGTGCATGTGATCGAGCACCAGCATGATGCTGTCGCGCAGTTCCTTACCCCTGAATGTGTTGATGATGGCTTCGGCTTCGGTTTTGCCGCCCGTGCGGTAAGCCTGTAGTATGCGGCGGCTGAAACGGATCTTTTCGGATACCAGCTGGTTCAGCTCCTTTACCTCGTCATTGCTGTTGGCTGTGTGCAAACTGCGGGAGAGGGTTTCCACATTTTTGCCGGTGCTGACTATTTCCGCTTCTATTTGCGGTAAAAACCGGTTGTTGCCCGATATAACGGCGCCACGGATATCACTTTCAAAGCCGAGCATACCGGATTCGATGGCATGCAGGTCGCGCTGGATCTGCAGCTCGGTAAGCAGTTTATTATTTCCCTGTATCAGCCGGTTGATATTGTTCCCCGATACTACCTGGAGAAAAACAATGAGTACAACACCCAACAGGAAGCCTACTAAAGCGATGGTTATTAAGGGCCCTTTCTTCATCTTCGTCCGTACTAAAGTACAAAAAACAAGCCCTCCGCCGCTTTAATAGGCTGAATAAGAACACATATAGAAAAATTTAGGAATTATCAACCTGCACAATCGTAACCCTACGACTGAATGCATGGGCTTATAGCGTATAAATACGAACCGGGCAGCAGTTATTTAAGCGAGTTGCGCCACTCGTTGAAAAAACGAATGATAAAGAATACGCTGGTGAGGAGACCTGCGGAACTGCCAACCAGCAAAAATGCGCTGCCGTTTACCATCAACCCGTTGAGTAGCAGGTACTCCGAGATGATGAGCAAAACGATGGAGGCAAAAAATAATATAACCCGCTTTTTCGACATTTTTTTAACCGCCCTGCCTTTTGCTAATAAGCACCGGGCGATACCACACAAAAGTAAAAAGTCAATTTTCCATTATGGGGCATATTAGCTTAAGCAAAGTATTGCTTCGGTGAAGGGGTGTTTTGCTACGGTGGGCAGGATAACCTCAAAACACCTGTTTCGGCAGGAGGCGCAACGCATTAGCTCACATGCACATATGACCATAAAAATCATTTACAAACAAATAGCCCCTGCCTTTCGGACAGGGGCTATTGTTCAAAATAACGTGTTGGCGAAGGCTCATAGCATGTTGAGCCGCTTGTTCAGCATTACCTTATAGGTTTCGGCCAGGGGCACGGAAGCTTTGCCAATATAGATGGAGCCGTCCTGGATATAGTCGATCTTGTTGAGTGCCACGATATAGCTGCGGTGCACCCGCAGGAACTTGGCGGCAGGCAGCTTTTCTTCAATGGCCTTGAGCGTGGAGTGGAGCACGTGAAACTTCTGGCCGGTATGCACTTTTACATAGTCGCCCATGGCTTCCAGGAAAAGGATATCGTCCACGTTCAGCTTTTTAAGCACACCGTTGTCCTTTACAAATACAAACTCCTGGGCCTCGATCTTAACATCCTGGCGCTTGCTCTCCGTTGCCTCCTTGGCCCTTTCCAGTGCCTGCAGAAAGCGGGCAAGGGTAACGGGTTTCACCAGGTAATCCACCACATTGAGCTCGAAGGCCTCCACGGCATAATCGGTTTTTGCAGTGGTAAAAATGATGAGGGGACGGTTATTGGGGCCCAGCTTCTTGGTCAGTTCAATACCGGTCATGTCCGGCATTTCAATGTCCAGCAGCAGCAGGTCGATGGGTTCACGGGTCAACTGGTTATACGCTTCAATGGCATCGCTGCACTCCGCCACCAACTCCAGGCTCTGCACCTGGCTCACCAGCTGCCTCATGGCCATGCGGGCCATCTTGTTATCGTCAATAATCAAACACTTCATGTTGTGCGTAAGGGTGTTTCAAACAAATATAAGGAACCGCAGATTTGTATGATTTGAAATGATTTGTATGACCCACAGGCCACAAAGCTTCCAGGCATACAGAAGGGCTGACTTTTCAAAAGGAAAAACGAGCCAAGGTTATCCGTCTGTTGCTGAATAGCTCACTGTATTTTCCAATTTTCCAGAAACTTGGCTGGTTCGTTGCATTCCAGTAACCTACTAATCACTTCAAAATAAGCAAAACCGAGGCTAAAGACTCATACAAATCATTTCAAATTAAACTAATCTGTGGTGCCGATGAGTGGCACCTGCGCCTCCCGGATTCTTTTATTCAACTCCGGCAGGCCGTTTTTCCTGATGGCTTCCAGTTTGGCCAGTTCAGCGTCTATCTGGCGGGCAAGGTCGGTATACACATCACGTACCTGCTTGCTGGGCGCAAAATTGCCGCTGTTGGCCACATCAAATACCCCGGCCAGTTTGTCGTTCAGGCGGATGGGATAATTGAGTACATCCTGTCCGCTTTTTGCCTTGGTTTGGTACAAGGTTTCTTCAATGGCGGTCAGTTGTTTTGAAAGGCTGTCGGCCAGCACTTTCACGGGCTTAGCGGCACTGTCCTTTGCGGCACGGCCTGTAAACTCGGCCATCTGGCTGCGCAGGGTGCGGATATCCTTGATGGCTTTTTGCGTGGCGTTGAACTTTTCCCTTGCGGCCCACAGGAAGCGGAACTGATCGTCGTACTCGGCCTGCGTGGTTTTGTAGTTGGGATCGGCCTTTACCACAAAAGGCACATCGGCAGAATCCTTACCGGCACGAAAGCGGGCGGTATAGTTGCCAGGCGGCGCCACGATGGCTCCAGGCACGCCATTCCACAGGATCATGCCTTCGATGCGGTCGGCCTCGGGGTAGCGCAGGTTCCAGGCTGCGGTGTTCATGCCTTTGCGAACATCCAGTTTGTTGGCAGCTTCCTTAGCATCGGTGCTGTAGGTCTTTACCAGCTTGCCCTCCTTGTCCAAAATACTCATCGACACTTTCAGCGAGTCGGGGGCTTCTTTCAGGTAAAAACGGAAGGCGGCACCTGCGGGTGGGTTGGTACCGGCAGCCACAGGGGTGCCGAAATTCTGGGCAAAAAGCGGTGCCGCCACGCGGTAGGTTTCCTTGGGGGCAAATACATGCAGGTTTTTAGCGGAAACAACAGGGTCTATTTGCTGCAACACGCCGAGGTCGTCGAGTATCCAGATGGCGCGGCCTTGTGTAGCCACGATCAGGTCGTTTTCCTTGATGTGCAGGTCGGTGATGGGTGTAACCGGCAGGTTCAACTGGAAGGGCTGCCAGGAAGCACCGTCATTGTAAGATATATACATGCCAAACTCGGTACCGGCATACAACAGCCCGGCACGTTTGGGATCGGCACGCATCACGCGGGTAAAATGCATCTTGTCGATGCCATTGGTGAGGAGCTTCCAGGTTTTGCCGTAATCCTCAGTTTTGTAGATATAAGGCGTGTAGTCATCCAGCTTGTAACGGGTACCCACGGCATAGAGTGCGCCTTTCTTAAAAGGGTCCGTCTCCAGGCTGTTCCACATCATCCACTTGGGCACACCTGCGGGTGTTACATTGTTCCAGCTTTTACCGCCATCGCGGCTTACATGTATCAGGCCATCGTCGCTGCCGGTCCACAACAAGTCTTTTTCCTGGGCTGACTCCAATGCCGTAAAAACGGTACTGTAGTATTCCACCGAGGTATTGTCCTTGGTGATGGGGCCACCGCTGGGGCCCTGCTTGCTCTTGTCGTTGGTGGTGAGGTCGGGCGACAGCTCCGTCCAGCTCTGGCCCTCGTTTTCCGAAGCAAACAAGTGGTTGCCTGCGGCATACAACTTCTTTGGATTGTGCGGCGAAAAGAAGATGGGGAAGTTCCACTGGAAACGGTACTTCAGCACATCGGCACCGGCACCCATGGGGTTGTCGGGCCATACGCTTACAGCGCGGTTCTCGCCGGTTTTGTGATCCAGCCGCGAAAGATAGCCGCCATAGTTACCGCCATACACGATGTCGGGGTTGGTGGGATCTGCTACCACATAGCCACTCTCCGCACCGGCGGTTTCCTCCCAGTCGCTTTCGGTAATGGCGCGGCCAAGGCTGCGGTGGCGGATGCGCAGAGTGCTGTTGTCCTGCTGCGCTGCCAGTATGCGGTACGGAAAGGCATTGTCGGTGCTGAGGCGATAGAGCTGGGAGGTGGGCTGGTTCATCATGGTGCTCCAGCTGTCGCCGCCATTAAAGGATACCTGCGCACCACCGTCATCGGCAACGATCATGCGGCTGCCATCTTTGGGGTCAATCCACAGGTCGTGGTGGTCGGAATGCGGCGTATTGATGTTCTGAAAGGTTTTGCCCCCATCCCTGCTGCGCATAAAGCCTACATTGGGTGCATACACCAGGTTTTCGTTTTTAGGATCCACGTACACCTTGGTATAGTACCAGGCCCGCTGCCGGATATTGTTGTCGGCGGAAGCAAGATTCCAGGTTTCGCCGCCGTCGGCAGAGGCAAAGAGGCCCCCGGCCGCATTTTCTACCAGCGCATACACCTTATCGGGGTTGGATGGCGCCACGGCTACCCCTACAATGCCCCACACGCCTTTGGGAAGGCCCTTGCTGGCAGTGATATTCTTCCAGCTTTCGCCGCCATCGGTGCTTTTCCAGAGGCCGCTGCCTTCACCGCCGCTCTCCAGACTGTAGGGCGTGCGGATGAGGCGCCAGGTACCGGCATACCACACATCGGGGTTGCCGGGTTCCATCACCAGGTCGCTCACACCGGTTTGGTTGTTTACATACAGGGTGCGCTTCCAGGTTTTGCCGCCGTCAGTTGTTTTGTACACACCGCGCTCTTCGTTGGGTCCAAAAAGATGGCCCATCACGCCAGCCCACACGGTGTTGGGATCGCGGGGGTGCACCACCAGGCGGATGATGTGGCGGCCATCTTTCAAACCCACATTCTTCCAGGTGCGCCCCCCATCGGCCGAGCGCCATACACCGCCCAAACCTTCGCTCACATTGCCACGCATGGTGTTCTCGCCCTCGCCTACATACAGCACGGCCTCGTCGGAAGGCGCCACAGCTACCGCACCGATGCTGCTGCCAAAGTATTTGTCGGAAATATTCTTCCAGGTAGTGCCGGCATCGGTGGTCTTCCACACACCGCCACCGGTGGCACCAAAGTAAAAGGTGTTTTTATCGGTATAGCTGCCCGCCACCGCAGCACTGCGGCCACCACGGAAAGGGCCCACAAGCCGGTACTTCAGGCTGGTATACAAAGGTTCAGAAGCGGCAGGCACCGGCGCCTTCTTTTGCGCCCCTGCAAGGAGGCTGCCGCTCATGGCTAAGAGCAGGAGTAATTTTCTCATGTGCGATAAATAGGGATGGAATGTACAACAGAAGCGGCAATGGCGGAGCATTGGTTATTGGCTTTAGCTGTTGGCTGTTGGCCCGCTGCTGCGATGCAACCAGATTTATTGTTTTAGAAAACCGTTGTAGGCTTTTGCACCCTTACTCCCGGATATACAGGAAGCAAAACTAACCTGCCTATGTTTGCAGCAAATTGAAACGGCATGCGCACACAGGTTACCGGCAACATCGTCAACATTTTTGAGCAAACTACAAGGCTGGGCACCATCACCATTGAGGACGGCATCATCACTGCCATCGAACTATCCGGTGAGCCCGACCCGGCACTACCCTATCTCCTGCCCGGCTTTGTGGATGCGCATGTACACATTGAAAGCTCCCTGCTGGTGCCTTCCGAGTTTGCCCGCATGGCCGTGGTGCACGGTACCGTGGCCACGGTGAGCGACCCGCACGAAATTGCCAACGTGTGCGGCATGGCCGGTGTGGAATACATGATTGAAAACGGCAGCACCGTACCCTTTCATTTCAACTTCGGCGCCCCCAGCTGCGTACCGGCTACCACCTTTGAAACGGCAGGCGCCGTGGTGGATGCCCAGGATGTGGCATCCCTGATGGCAAGGCCTGAAATCAAATACCTGAGCGAGGTGATGAACTTTCCCGGTGTGCTGGCAGGTGATGCCGATATGCTGGCAAAAATGGCTGCTGCAAAAGAACATGGTAAGCCCATTGACGGCCATGCACCCGGCCTGCGTGGTGAAGACGCCCGCCGCTATATCGCCGCTGGCCCCAGCACCGACCATGAATGTTTTACTGAAGCCGAAGCCCGCGAAAAGCTGGAGTACGGTATGAAGGTGCTGATCCGCGAAGGAAGCGCCGCCCGCAACTTTGAAGCCCTGATTCCGCTGCTGTACGACTACCCCAACGACATCATGTTTTGCAGCGACGACAAGCACCCCGACAGCCTGCTGGCGGGTCATATCAACCAGCTTTGTGCCCGTGCCATCGCCAAAGGCATACCGCTCTTCAACGTGCTGCAGGCAGCCTGTATCAACCCCGTGTTGCATTATGGTTTGGAAGTTGGTTTGCTCCGCAAAGGCGATGCGGCCGATTTGATTGTGGTGCGCAACCTGGAAGATTTTGAAGTATTGCAAACCTATATTCGCGGTAAGTTGGTAGCCGAAAACGGCGTGTCACTTATTGCGCGTACAGCGGGTGTGACTACTATCAACAATTTTAAATGCACGCCCAAAACACCGGAACAATTCCGCATCACGAAAGATGCTGCTTGGTATGATTCAGCAACCAATACCATTGCTGTTATTGAAGCACTCGAAGGCCAGTTGATCACCAACAAGCTTAAATTGCCGGCAACATTGGAGGGTGATACTTTGCTTCCTGATGTAGCTAATGATATTCTGAAAATTTTAGTGGTGAACCGTTACCAGGATGCACCGGTTGCCGTTGCCTTCATCCGCAACTTTGGTTTGAAAAGGGGCGCACTGGCTTCCTCAGTTGCGCACGACTCGCACAATATTGTTGCCGTAGGTGTAGATGATGCCAGTATCTGCGCAGTGGTAAATGCAGTGATTGAAAAAGAAGGCGGACTGGCTGTTGCAAATGCTACTGGTGTACAGGCATTGGGCTTGCCCGTTGCAGGACTAATGAGCAATGACGATGCCTATGTGGTAGCAGAAAAATATATCGCACTGGATGCAGCAGCCAAGGCGCTGGACACACCGCTTGCCGCACCTTTTATGACTTTATCTTTTATGGCGTTGTTGGTAATCCCGCACCTGAAGCTGAGTGATAAGGGGTTGTTTGATGGGAATGGATTTCGGTTGATGTAATGTACCGACTATAGTGTTCATTATGCGCCATGATGGGCGCACTCACTTCAGTACGCTATATCCCAATCTGGAGCGTCATTGCAAGGCGCAATAGTAATTGCAATTGCAAGGAAACTTGCGCGCCGAAGCAATCTCCTGCCGCCCTAGTACACCAAACTGGCCAAGTGGAAAACCTGTAATTGCCGGGGATTGCTTCAGCGCCTCGAACGGCTGCGTAACACCAAACACTACCGGCGCTTCGCAATGACGTTTACAACTGAATTATTTTGATGAAGATCCCTGGTTATTAGGATACCGGCAAACGGACATTCAGCAACCGGCAACCTTGCCTATTTCGCCTCATACACAAACTGGCAGGTAACATCAATCGACTCTGCAATCTTTTGAAATACCAGTTTCGGAATTTTGATATTGAAATCAGCCAGTTTCACTTTGAATTTTGAATCCAGTTGCACCCCGTTATTGCCAACAATGAGTGAGCCGGCAATAGTGCGTTGCTGGTTCACACCGTGGATGTTCAGAACGCCATCGGCTGTTACATCAATCTTACCCAAACGTTTCCAGTCAACCGGATTGGTGATCTTACCTGTAAAGGTGGCCATAGGGAACTTATCACTCTCCAGGTAATTGTCGTTGAAATGTTCTTCCATCAGTTCATCCGGGAAATCGAAGCTTTTGATGGGAATGCGTACTGTGATCTGTCCGGTGTTTTTATTGATGGATGAAGTAGCCTCATTGGTAACAGCGCTGATATCTTCCAACGGTGCTACAGAAAAAAAAGTAGTCTTTGCCTTTACGCTGTTGATGGTAGCATCCTGTGCATGGGTAAATGCAAAAAAGCCAATGATAAACAGGGACAGGAACAACAAGCGTTTCATAATGGAATGATTGATGGTACAACAGTGGAAAGTTCGGACATACCGTACCAAGTAGCAGGTATGCAGCTAAAGTTTTAACAAAGGTTAACGGATTGGTTCCAGTGGCATTGCCATTTGATGGATCAAAACAACAAGGCGTCCCGAAGAGCGCCTTGTTGTTTTGTGTATCAGTCATGCCGTCTAGACTAAGACGAGATCGGCATCCCTTTGTACTCTCAGGTGCCCCGACGAAGGCAGGAGATGCCTGCATGCGTCTGCATGACAAACCTTGATGTTGTTTAGTGCCTAGTGCAACAGCAAAAACTAAAAGTCGCTTTCTGTTCAAAATTGAAAGTCACACCATCACTTTACTGATACTTTGACTTTGAACTTTCAACTCCCGACTTCCTACTGCTCCTAGTGTCTGCCGCAACCGCAATGCTGCGTTTCTTCCTCCGACACTACGTTGTCGTGCCAGTTGAAGGCGCCTGCATTTTTACCCAACTCCCAATAGAACTTGGGCCGTTCGGCTTTGCGCACGCCTTCCTCGTTCATGGTAGCGGCATCGTACAGGCGGCCGTTCACCATGGTATAGCGGATGCTTTCGGTATTACGGATATTTTCCAATGGGTTCTGATCCATCACCACCAGGTCGGCCAGTTTGCCCACTTCCAGCGAACCGATCCACTTGTCAAAACCAAGGGATTTGGCTGGATTGATGGTAGCGGTTTTCAGGGCTTCCAGGTTGGTCATGCCACCCTGCTGCAACATCCAGGTTTCCCAGTGTGCACCGATGCCCTGTATTTGTCCATGCGCTCCCATATTCACGGTCACGCCGTTATCATTCAGCTTTTTAATGGTACGCGATACCTGCATAAAGCCCTGCTCGTACTCTTCTTCGGGCAGCATGGTGCGGTGCCGGCTGCGGGTATCGATGATGCTGCGGGGTGTAAAGCGCAGCAGCTTTTCGTTTTCCCACACATTGGTATGCTGGTACCAGTAGTACTCGCCACTTACGGCACCATAGCCCACGATCAGGGTAGGCGTGTAAGCCGTACCGGCAGCCTTCCACAATTGCAGCACATCGTTGTACATGGTGGCAATGGGCAGGTTGTGCTCGATGGTAGTATGGCCATCCATAATCTGGCTCAGGTTGTGGAAGTAGAAAGAGCCGCCTTCGGGCACCACTTCCATCCCCAATTCGCGGGCTGCCTTGATGATCTGCTGGCGCTGGTCACGGCGGGGCTGGTTATAGCTTTTCACCGAAAAGGCGCCCCAGCTCTGGCTGCGGCGCAGGGCACTGCGCGCATCCTCCAGGCTGTTGATCGGTGCCTTGAAATCGCCGTCCGCGCCATAGAGGATGGTACCGGTGCTGAACACACGGGGACCTACCATCTTACCGGCCTTCACCAATTCGCTTTGTGCAAACACCATCTCGCTATTGGCCGAAGGGTCGTGCATGGTGGTAACACCATAGGCCAGGTTGGTATAGTAAGGCCAGTGTTTCTGCGGGGTAATACCGGTGCGGAAATGGTTGCCATGCGCATGTGCGTCGATCATACCGGGCATGATGGTTTTGCCGGTGGCATCTATCACAACGGCACCTGCAGGGATGCTTACCGCACCGGTTTTGCCAATGGCTTTGATGGTATTGTCTTCCACTACAAGGGTGGCATCTTCCAGCACTTCGTTGCCGCTCATGGTAATGATGCGGGCATGGGTAAATGCAGTAATGCCCTTAGGCTTGTCAGCACTTACCTGCAGGCCGATGGCTACCCCTTTTTCCGGCACCACAAATGCGGAATCGGGCTTGCCGGCCACAAAGGAAAAGCGGTCTTCCAAGGCAATGCTGTAATACTGGTCGCCGAGGGTATAATGCAGCCTGTTGCCATCGCCACTCCAGTGGAGGTTGATACCCGCATCGCGGCTTACTTTCTTTACCGGGAAATCGGCTGTGGAAGCACCCAGGTCAACGGTTTTACCGGTGATGGGGAAGGTGGCGATGTACACATTGTGCAGGTCTATAAAGGCCACCCAGCTTTCATCGGGCGACACCATAAACTGGCTGCCATAGGTGCTCTTCAGGTGGATCTTTTCATCGGATCCATCCAGCTTGGCCGAGGCAAAGGTTCGGTTCATGCCCCCACCCAGGATATAGTAAATACGATCGCCTTTTTTATTGAACACAGCCGCATCACCGCGCTCCGTTACCAATTGTGGTGTGCCGCCGGCAAGTGGCATGGTATAAATGCCCGGCTCGGAAGTGTAAGCGGGACCCAGCACATCGCTGCCGCCTTCCATGCGGAACACCAGCAGCTTTCCATCTGGGCTTAATTGTGGCTGGCGATAGATGCCTTTGGCAGTGGTCAGCTTGCGGGGCTTAGCACCATTTGCCAATCCTACTGTGTAAATAGCACCTGCATCGGCATCGTTCCAGGTGGTGTACACAATGCTTTTGCCATCGGCACTAAAGGCAGGCTCAAACTCGAAATCGGTACCACCCGTGATGCGTTCGGGTTTGCCATCGGGCAGGGCTTTTTTCCACAAATACCCTACGGCATTGAACACGAGGGTCTTGCCATCGGGTGAAGTGCGGGCACCACGGATCACCTGTGCGTTGAACTGGGCAGGGTTGATGTTTTGCTGGAAACGTACCGCATCGGCGATCTTGATATTGACATCGGCGGTAAATGGGATATCCGCAACGGTATTGGGTTTGCGGGTATCCACCCTGTTGATCTTTCCATTGCTCCAGATGATGATATGCTGGTCGTCGGGGGTAAAATCAAAACCGGCAAAAGAACCAAAGATGGTCCAGGCTTCCTGCTGGTCTTTTGACAGCCCATCCCATACGGGCCACTCCTCCCCGGTTTGCAGGTTGCGCAGGTACAGCACCGACTTGGTGCGCACCCGGCGGATAAAGGCCAGGGTCTTGCCATCATTGGAAAGCTGCGGGCGGCAGGCACCACCATTGCCACCGGTCACTTCGATGATCTTACCGGTTTCACGGTCGAGGCGTTTGATGACAAAAATTTCGTTGTTAGGGTCTTTGTTGTACTGGAAAAAACCACCGGGGTACATGTCTTCGCTGAAATACACATAGCGGCCATCGGGCGACACGGTGGGTTCGTTTACATCCTGCTGGTCGTTTTTGCGGGTGGTGAGTTGAAGGCCGCCACCACCGCTCACATGGTACATCCATATTTCGCCGGCACCCAGTGAGCGGCCCGATGTAAAGTGCTTGCGAGCAACAATGTATTTGCCATCGGGCATCCAAGCTGCGTTGTTCAGCAGTCGGAAGGTTTCTTTTGTAATCTGGCGGGGGTTGCGGCCGTCGCGGTCCATCACCCAGATATTGTCGCCGCCACCGGCATCGGAGGTAAACAATATCTGTTTGCCATCGGGCGAAAAGCGGGGCTGCACTTCCATGGGAATACCGCTGCGCAGCACTGTGGCCTTGCCGCCTGTGGCAGGCATGGTATAGATATCACCCAACAGGTCGAACACGATGGTTTTGCCGTCGGGCGACACATCGAGGTTCATCCAGGTGCCTTCGGTGGTAGTAAAAGATACGTTCTTGTAAGTGGTGCCTTCGGGATTGGCAACATCCCATTTCTTTTCCTGCGCCAGTGCAGGCAGGCAGGCTGCGGCGAGTGTGGCTGCCAGCAGGTGCCGGAGGGCTTGCTTCATATTGGGGTTTGTGTTTTTTATGTGGGTACACCTAACAGGTCTCGGAGACCTGTTAGGTGTTGAAAAACTCAGGCTTCCTGCCCGATCCATACCGCGCCGCCAATAGAATCGCGGCTGGCCCCGGTAACGGAGGACAGTACGGTAGCTTCCTGCCGCCAGCGTAGCACACCCAGCAGGGCCATGATCAGGGCTTCCTTGAAGTTGGCTACTGATGCATCGGGCACCACCACTTCCACACCTGCAGGAGCAAGGGCTTCGGTAAGCTGCTGCACCAGGAAGCTGTTGAAGGCACCACCGCCGGTGATGAGGAGTTTGGGATTGGGGGTTTGGAGTTGGGCGTTGGCCACTGCCGTTGCTATTTGATGGACGATATGTGCAACATAGGTGCGCAGGGCATCTGGTGCAGACAGGCCTGACGATGCAACAATAGGAAAAACGGTATCGGTACCAAAGCTATTGGCCAGCGATTTGGGCGCAGGCTGTGTGTAGTAATCGAGGGCATTGAGTTGCGACAGCAAATTTGAATTGACCACACCGGTAGCAGCCAAAGCACCGCCTTCATCATAAGCTTTACCTTCTTTTGCAGCCAGCATATTGAGTACGCGGTTGGCTGCGCAAATATCAAACGCGGTATAACTGCTATTGGCTTTTACACTCAGGTTGGCAATACCACCCAGGTTCAGCAGGAGGTCGTAGTCAGGGAACAGGAGCTTTTCACCCATGGGAACAATGGGTGCACCCTGTCCGCCAAAGGCGATATCCAGTGCACGCAGGTCACTTACCACGGGCAGGCCGGTAACGGCCGCGATGGCGGCGCCATCACCCAACTGCGCAGTCATGCGCTGTGCCGGAACGTGAAAAGTGGTATGGCCATGCGATGCCACCAACGCCACTTTATAATGCAGGTTATGGGCTTCAATAAACTGGTTCACCTGCTCACCCAGGTAATGCCCGTAGGCAGTATGGAGCAGTTGGTAGTCCAGTGCACTCAGCGCCGTAGCACCCTGCAGCTTTTGCGTCCAGGCAGCATCATAGGGGTAGGTGTCGGCAGCAATGATCTCAAAGCTCCACTTGTTGCCGTTGACATGCAGTTCGGTAAAAACAATATCCAGCCCGTCGAGCGAGGAGCCGCTCATCAGGCCGATCACGCGGTACATCATGGCGCGAAAGTAGGTAAGGATGGGGGAAATGGAAGAGGGAAGTAAGGGGAGTGAAAAAGCAAACTGCGTTGGGCAAGTTGTCCTGCGGTGGGCCACGTCTTTACCAGCGGGAATGCCGGAATAAGTTAGGGGGCAGTGTCCTCAGGTTTTGTCATCCCGGCGCATGCTGGGATCCCCTGCCTTCCCCGGAGTACCTGTAAACACA
>NZ_MTFE01000010.1:1237793-1250127 GCF_001953305.1 Cnuella takakiae | reverse complement strand
GTCTTTCCCGTCTTTCCCGTCTTTCCCGTCTTTCCCGTCTTTCCCGTCTTTCCCGTCTTTCAACTACTTTTGCCGCCAAGAAAAACCATCATCATGATCATCAACCTGAGCAGGGAACACTCGCTGGTAAGCAACTGGGTAGCGGAATTGAGGGATGTAACAGTGCAGGGCGACCGCATGCGGTTTCGCCGCAACCTGGAGCGCATCGGTGAAATTGCCGCCTACGAAATCAGCAAGCGCCTGCCCAGCGAAGAGCGTGAGATCCAAACACCCATGGGTACCGCCACCCAAACCATGCTGAGCGAGCAGCCCGTGCTGGCCACCATCCTCCGCGCCGGCCTGCCCCTCCACCAGGGACTGCTCAACTATTTCGACAAAGCCGATTGCTCCTTTATTTCGGCCTACCGCAAGCACGACGCCAACGGCGACTTCGAGATCGCCATTGAATACCTCTCTTCTCCCGAGATCGAGAACCGCATCCTGATTGTGTCCGATCCCATGCTGGCAACCGGCGCCTCGCTTGCCAAAAGCGTGAAATACCTCCAAGAAGAAGGCGACCCCAAAAGCATCCACATCGTGTGCGCCATCGCCTGCTCCGTGGGTATCGAATATGTGCGCCGCGAAGTGCCCCTGGCTACCATCTGGTGTGGCGCCATCGACGACGAACTGACCGCAAAAGGTTATATCGTTCCGGGACTGGGTGATGCGGGCGACCTGGCTTTCGGCGCTAAAATGCAGTCATAGGCCGATTTTTTTATGTATGTATGGGCCAATTTTCCTTAATTTGATGGTCCATAACGCTTATGCGAAAATGAGAAAAATCCTATCCAGTCTCCTATTGTGCGTTTTGGGTGTTGCCGCTAAAGCACAGGACCCCAACTTCTCGCAATTCTTTGCCTCTCCCCTTACCCTTAATCCTGCCCTCACCGGTAAGTTTAATGGCGATATGCGCGTTGCCGGTAATTATCGCAACCAGTGGCCTACCATCAACAATGCGTTTACCACCTATACTATTTCCGCCGATGCGGGCATCCTGAAAAACAGTATACCGGAGATCGACCAGTTTGGCGTTGGCATGCTGGCTTTCAGCGACCGTAGTGGCAACGGCATTTTACAAAACAACTACCTGGGTGTTTCCACGGCCTACCATAAGGGCCTGGATGAAAACGGCATGCACCAGATCGGTGTGGGCTTCCAGGGCACCTTTGTAAACAAGCGGCTGGATGTTACCAGCCTCAAATTTGAAGACCAGCTGACCTCCTTAGGTTTTACCGGTGTTACCAACGAGGTTTTTTCGGCACAGCAGATCAATGTAAAATACGTGGATGTAAACGCCGGTTTGTTGTACACGGGTTCGTTTAACGGCGAGAACAACCTGTATGCGGGTGTTTCCATGTACCATATCAACCGGCCCAAGGAATCCTTCCGCGGCGGCGACTTTTTGCTGCAGCCCCGCGTAACCTTCCAGGCAGGTTTTACACAGCCCCTGAGCGATGGACTGAACGCCCTGCACCTCAGTGCCAACTACAGCCGCCAGGCCAATGCTACCAATACTGTATTAGGCGGCGCTTATATGCTCAACCTCAACGCAGATGCCTCTTCGCCCACCAACCTCTATGCAGGCATGTGGTACCGCGTGAACGATGCGTTCATTCCTTATATCGGGCTTGAGTTTGGCGAGTTTCATTTCGGCGCCACTTACGATGTCAACACTTCCAAGCTGCGGCCAGCCTCCAACATGCGCGGCGGTACCGAGATCTCGTTGATCTATACCCGCCAGCACCGCGACCCCAATGCGAAGAAGCTGTATTGTCCGAAGTTCTAAAGAGACGGAAAAGACAGTAAAGACGGGAAAGAATAGTCGGAAGTTGGAAAAGACAGGAAAGTCAGTAAAGACGTTTTCGATAGCATAAAGAACCCGCCAGGATAGTTACTTAAAGTACTACCTTGGCGGGTTTTCTTATTCTTTCCCGTCTCTCCCGTCTCTCCCGTCTCTCCCGTCTTTCCCGTCTTCCAACTTTACTGACTTTACCGACTTCCCCTCCTACTTCACCACCAACGGCAGCACGTACCAGCAAAACAGGGTAATGAGTACCACCGAAATGATATTCATCACCAGCCCCACGCGGGTCATTTGGTGCAGCTTGATATAGCCACTGGAAAATACAATGGCATTGGGCGGCGTACCCATGGGCAGCATGGAGGCGCAGGAGGCAGCCAGCGTCATGGGAATACCCAGCAGGTAAGGATTCATGTGTAAAGCTTCGGCAAGCGCTGTTACCACGGGGGCAAACACAATCACCTGGGCCACGTTGCTCATGATCTCGCTCAAGAAGAGGGAGATCAGTGTTACCAGGAAAAGCAGGAGGAAAGCATTGCCGCCAAAGCCCGCAAACCAGGTACCCAGTTGCTGTACCAGCCCCGCTTTTTCCAGCGCTGCCGCCAGTGCGATGCCGCCACCAAACAAGAGCAGGATACCCCAGGCCATATGCTTCGTGTCGCTCCACTCCAGCAGGGGCTTGCCTTTGCCCGAGGGCAGGGCAAAAAGCAGCAGGGCACCAAATACCGCGATTATATTGTCATCCAGCTTTACCACCTTAAGGGCGTTGATCAGGTCGCGGGTGATCCACAGCAGGGCCGTGACCAGGAAGACTGCCAGCACCCGCTTTTCGGCTGCAGAGAGCTTACCCAGCTTGCGCAGTTCCGCATCGATCACCGCCCGGGTGTCGGCATTGGCCTTCATGTGGTTGGGATACAGCCATTTTACCATTACCCAGTACAACAACAAAAGCAGCAGGATGGAAAGCGGCATACAAACCAGCAGCCAGTCGATAAACTGCGGGCCGGTACCGTATTTCTTTTCCATATAAGCGGCGTATGCCACGTTGGGCGGCGTGCCGATGAGGGTAGCAATGCCCCCGAAATTGGAAGCAAAAGCAATGGACAGCATCAGCGTGAGTGCGAAATTGTCCATACGCCCTTCGGGCTTGCGTTCATCCAGCACCTGTATCACCGACAGGGCAATGGGAAACATCATCATGGTAGTGGCGGTATTGCTCAACCACATAGATATCAGCCCGGTAGCCAGTATAAAACCCAGCACAATGCGGTTGCCGCTGGTGCCGGTAATGCGTACGATGTTGAGTGCGATGCGCCGGTGGAGGTTCCATTTTTCAATGGCCAGCCCAATCATAAAACCACCCATGAAGAGGAAGATAACCGGGTTGGCAAAGGATGCCGCCGTAGTATCGATGGGCGCAATGCCAAATAAGGGAAACAACACCAGCGGCATCAGGGCCACCGCCGCCATGGGTAGCGCTTCGGTTAGCCAGAGTGTGATCATAAAGGCGCCTACCGACAGCACCTTGCCGGCAGCGACCGATACATTGAAAGGATTCCAGAAATACAGGATACAGGCAATCAAAAGGGCAGCAGCCATGCCCAGGTGTTCTTTCCAGTTATACATGCAAGCAGTTTGGCAATAAAACCTTGTAAGATAATACGCCGCCACACACAACAACACAGATCAGGCACTAAATAAATATTGCAACAATCACTTGCATGCAAACAGCTTTTTAGATTAAATTGTAATATGTTTGAAATAGGGCGCCCCGTTCCAACCTAGCAAATCCTTACTCTTTCAACATTTCCAGGAACAAGTTTGCTTGCTTTTCTGCAACAGCAATCCATCCGGTCTTATCCTTTTGTGTACGTGCAGGTATTGCTGCCTGCAGCAGGGCATTGCTGTGCTTATAGAATAACCTACCCTTTGAAGTTTCATACCCCATGGAGCAACAGCGTTATTCTTTTACCCAAATACTACGATGTATGAGCAAAGCCCTTTACCTACTATTGCTTACAGCTTTCTTTTTACTGGCAGGAACTGCCCGACAGGCTGCAGCACAGCAAATGAAACCGGTTTTCAACCAAACGGCCGTGAAAAAGAAGTTTGGTGAACTGCAAACCAACCGCCGGATGGCGGCGGCAGATACGGTGCGCAAAATGCCGCCTTATAAAATTGAATTGCGCAAGCGGCGCAACTTCCTGCAGCAGGTGCAGGCACAACAACGGGTGAACCCCAATGCCGCCGATGAAAATGATAACGAAACCCAATCGGCTGTTAGCAGCATTGACCGGAAACCCGGAGTTTGGTCAAATTTCCTTGCTACAACTTCTGACGAATTTCCCTTTATTACGCCACCCGATCCTAACGGGGATGTAAGCAGTAAACAGGTGGTGGTAGCTACCAATTCCTTGATCAAAGTTTTCAAAAAGAAAGGCGTTACGGAAGCGCCCACTACTACCCCCATCGGAGGAAGCCTGAAGGTAGCATCATCGGAAATCTCCGTTTTACTCGATGACCTGTTCAGCCCGGTACTGCGCAGCGGCAGCTTTGCATCCGATCCGCATGTGCGGTACGACCGTTTGAGCAAACGCTGGTTTTTTGTTGCCATCGAGGTCAACTGGCAATTTGCAGATAACTATGTGCTGATGGCGGTAACCGACAGCGAACTGATCAACGAAAACACCGGTATTTATTACTACGCCTTTCCCATCAGGCTTGTTATCCCGCAAGGCGGTTCCGTTCCCATCAACCCGTTCCTCGACTATCCCACACTGGGTGTTGACCGCAATGCGGTAGCTGTTGGCGGGGTGAGCTTTTTCCCCAGTGTTTTTGGCGGTACCGACTCCATACATATGGTTGGTCTTTTTGCCGATAAAAAGCGGATGTTGAATGGCAATTTATTGATTTATGGCTTGAAGCTGGGCCGGCTCACCAATACGGTGGCTGAGGGGATGTATGTACCACAAGGGGTTCAAAACGATGACCCCGAAGCCAATAAAAGCTTTTTTGTGGGTATGGGTATGAACTGGGATGAAATGGAACTGGCTTCCCTTACATTCAATAATGCTACGGGCACGCCTGTTGGCCTTTCCAAACACACCCTTAAGATTGATCCTTATTATTTCCCGAGAGACGTTACCGCACCGGGCAGCCCCATGGTGATTGATCCGCTGGATACACGCCTGCTGGCCGCCGGTATCAGCAAAAACAAGCTGACAGGCAAAAGCGCCTTGTGGACCACCCACGCCGTTGGATTGAACCGGGAAGGCGGCACCGCCGAAGGGCCTGATTTCACCACCACGGCACGCACATCGGCACGCTGGTACGAAGTAGGCGACATTTACAGCACACCCAAAATCAAACAGCTGGGGAACGTATTTGATCCTTCCAAAAAAACAGGCGCCCGCGCCATCAGCTATTTCAATCCCAGTGTAATAGCCAACGGCCAGGGCTATGTTGCCCTTTCGGGCACTACATCGGCATACAACAAGCACCTCAACGTGTTTGTTGCCGACAGGTTTAACGACGAGCCCGCAGGCATCCTCAGCATACCCAAGACCGTTACCAACGCCCGCTCCATCTATGCCTTTGCCTTCCAGAGGGGCAATTACCTGGGTCGCTGGGGCGACTATAGCCAAACCGTAGTGGACCCTGACGACAACCAGACGATCTGGACCTTCCAGGAATATGCCAACTGGGACGACACCTATGGCACACAGGCCATCCAGATAAAAGCGCCCCCGCCGGCCACGCCCCTGCCCCTGGGTACCCTCAGCAACAGGCGGGATACGGTAATCACCATCAAGGCCATGTCGGTAGACCATTCGGGCTTTTTCGATCCGGGCAACGACAAAGGGGGGCCGGGCTTCAACAGGTTAACGGTAAAAAGCACCAATGGCATCATTGCTTCCAATGTACAGTTCCGGAATGCTACCGAAATAAGGGTAAAGCTCAATACCCGAAATAAGCCCGCAGGCACTTACCCGCTGGTGATCACCAACCCCGATGGGCAGATCGTAACCACTACATTCGAAATTGCCGTACCCACAACCACCAGCCGTATTGCACCCAGGGACTTTACCGAAACCACGCAGTCCATGCGGGTATTGCCCAACCCAACCCCGGGCGAGTTCAGGTTGCAGTTCAGCAGCGCCGAACCATTTGCGGGTCGTGTAATCCTGCTGGATCTTACCGGCAAAAAGCTGTCGGAGCAAAAGTTCAGCATCAACAAGGGCGCCAACGACCTGGGCCTTACGCTGGGCAGCTTTACAAAGGGCACCTATATCGCCGCCGTTTATGACGACAACCAAAGGCTGGTAGGCTCACAAATCGTAGTAAAACAATAAACTTCCTGTTTATATTGGCAATACACCTGGAGGCAATGCCTTCAGGTGTATTGTTTTTTACCACTTACATAAGGGCTGCCTTTAAGGAAGAAACGGTAGGGCAACAGGGCATCTTCGCCGGCATAATCCACGCCAATGCGCGGACCAACGGCTACCGCATCATCTGCCACCCTATAACCATCATCGGCAATAAACAGGTCTTCGCTTTGCAGCGAAACGCCGCACTGGGATGTATGAAAACCCATGGCCTTGCCCACATTGCCGGGACCGCGGGTAAGGGTGTGATCAAGCTTCTTTTTACCGGTACGCTCCAGCATGATATCGATGCCTGTTAATGGCTCCAGGGCACGGATCAATACCGCATGCGGAATGCTTTCCCTGTTGGTTACAATATTGAACATCTGGTGGAGCCCATAACAGAGGTACACATAGGCCGTTCCCCCATTTTCAAACATCACGGTAGTGCGGGGTGTTCGGCCCCGGTAGGCATGCGAGGCCCGGTCCAGTTCACCTGCATAGGCTTCGGTCTCCACAATCCGGCCTGCGGTAAACCGCCCCTGCCATCCGGTAACCAGCACCTTGCCCAGCAGCTCACGGGCCACCAGTACCACATCGGGGCGCAGGTAAAATGCAGGCGGCAGTTTCCGCCACGAAGCCATGCTATGTTCCAGGTCATCCATCATCAGGAGGTTGCAAAATAAGGACCGTTGTGGTAGCCAGGGAAGGGCTCCACAAGGATTGACCCGGTCTGTGGACGATGGTCCATGGTCCATGGTCCATGGACGATAGGCATCGAATACTAACGCCGTCCGTCGTCATACATTCCTTACTTGCAGCTTGTAGCTAACAGCCTGCAGCTTTCTTACCCCCCTCCGATGTAGTTGCAATACCACTTAGCTCCTTTTCGTTTTGCGATATATTTACCCATCAAATCCACCGCTTGCTCAAAGAAATTGTCATCGCTTTTCAGTCTTACGGACAGGCACACCGCTTTATCCGCGAACACCGCCTCTGGAAGTGGATCCTTATCCCGGGTATCCTGTACATGCTCCTGTTTGTAACGGGCATGTACTTCTTCTGGCAGTCGTCGAACGATGCGGTGAGCTGGCTGAGCCAGAATATCTGGGAGCGCTGGCTGAAAAAGGAGAACAGCGAGATCCTGAGTTTCCTGTTTGTGATGGCCGGACTGATATTGCGGCTGGTATTGCTCTTGTTTTATTTCTCGTTGTTCAAATTCCTGTTCCTGATTGTGGGCTCGCCCCTTTTTGCCTACCTCAGCGAGAAAACAGAAAGTATACTGGAAGGGAAGGATTATCCTTTTTCCTGGAAGCAACTGCTCATCGACATCTGGCGGGGCACCCGCATCGCCCTGCGCAATGCTTTGTGGCAAACGGTATATACAGTTTCCCTGCTGTTGTTGTCGCTTATTCCCATTGTGGGCTGGATCACGCCGGTGATCGCCCTGTCGCTCGAATGTTTTTATTACGGCTTTTCCATGCTCGACTACAGCTGCGAAAGGGCCCGCCTCACCCCAGCCCAAAGCATCGACTTTATTACCCGCCACCGCGGGCTGGCCATTGGCAACGGCTTCTTGTTTTACCTGATGCATGCCGTTCCATTTGCAGGCTGGGTGCTGGCACCTGCTTACGCGGTGGTAGCAGCCACCATGAGCGTGTACCGCATCAAACAAAGCGGGGCGTAGGATTTGGGATGAGCGATTTTGGATTTCGGGTTTACCTAAAACAAGATTGAACTACGGAGACAGGGAGCACGGGTAAATACCGTATTTGTTGTAACGGTATTTGTTTCCCGACCTTTGCCCTTTTAGCAACAGGCGAAGATTTTTTCCGAAATCCGACATCGCACATCCCAAATCTCATCATGCCCGCAACAGTTTACCTTATTCCCACCGTGCTGCACGAAGGCCAGACAGCCCCTTTGCCCGCTTATATTCTCGATGCCGTAAAGGCATGCAGCCATTTTTTTGTGGAGCAGGAGCGCACCGCCCGCCGTTTCCTGAAACTGCTGTGGAAGGAAATGGTGATCGATGACTACCAGTGGTACAATATGCAGGAGGTGACACCCGAACTGCGCAATTCCTTTGTGCAGGCGCTCAGGGCCAACAAAACCATCGGCATCATCAGCGAAGCAGGCTGCCCCGGCATAGCTGACCCCGGGCAGGTGCTGGTACAAATAGCACAGGAACAGGGCGCCATCGTAAAACCACTGGTTGGCCCCAGCTCCATCCTCCTGGCTCTGATGGGCAGTGGCATGAATGGCCAGCGTTTCCAGTTTGTAGGCTACCTGCCCATTGAAGCAAGCGCCCGCCTGCAGGCCATCAAAGCTTTGGAAGCAGAGTCGCGGCAAAAGGACTGTACCCAGATCTTTATTGAAACCCCCTACCGCAACAACCCTTTGCTGGAAACCCTCACCAAAACCTGCCAGCCCCAAACCCGCATCTGCGTGGCGGTAGACCTGACGGCACCTACCGAAAGCATTATTACCCTGGCAGCAAAGGACTGGAAACAAAAAAAGCCGGAGCTGCACAAGCGCCCGGCTATCTTCTTATTACATGCGGGGAAATAGATCTTCCATCTCTTTAATAGATGGAAGATCTGGAATCAAACCTATCAGGTTCTTAAAACCTTCAAGGTTTGTTCAAAGGAAGTTCCTGTTCAAAAGAAACCTATAAGGTTTTTAAAACCTTATAGGTTTGTCCACCTGCCTACCGCCCCAAAGTCCGCATGTTGATCACGCTGTCAACAATATACCGCGAATGCCCGCGCCAGGGCAGGGTACCCATGTATTCTTTGTAGTGTAGCTCAAACTCCTTACCGCTGTTCAGCATCAGCTGGTTGGCAATACGTTCGTTGGCTACCGAAAAGTCGAACTCGTAGCTCTGTACCGAACCCGGTGTTCTGCTCCGGATACCGCTTTGAATGAGCTTGCCTTCGTATGTTTTGAACACATATCCCTTCTTGACCAAAAAGTTCAGCTCGCCGGCCTTTACGCCTTCGCCAAAAACATAGAAATAGCGCCAGTAAAAGAAAATGAGCAGGATCAGCAGGAGCACCACCATGAAGATGGAGAAAAACTTGCGCACACCGGAGCGACGGGGATAGTTGGGAGCAATGGTTTCAGTCATGGAAAGGTTTTGAAAATTATGGGGTGTAGCTGCACACAACCTTACGGTAAAGGCAACTGCACCGACGGTGGTACTAATATAGGCTCATAAGGAGCTACTGCAAACTACACACCATAAAGTTCAGGACTCCTTTACAGGCCGTATTTGTCTACCAGGTACACAAGGGCCGCCATATTGAGGGCACCCAGGTCCAGCTCGCGTTTGTTCACGGCTTCAAACACATCGTTGCGTGCATGGTGCAGGTCGAAGTAACGCTGCGAGTCGGGAACCAGCCCTGCCAGCGGCGTACCCATCAGCCGGTTGAGGGGGGCAATATCGGTACCGCCACCGCCCTGCGCCAGCTCGCCGCCGCCATAAGGGGCCAGCAGGGGTGCCCAGGATTGGATCTTGTTCCATTTATCGGCACCCACGGTAAAGCCAAAACCACGGGGTGTAAAGCCTCCTGCATCGCTTTCCAGCGCCAGCACATGCTTTTCGCCTTTTGCTTTTGCTTCTTCGGCATATTTGGCACCGCCACGGGCACCATTTTCCTCGTTGGCAAACAACACAAAACGGATGGTGCGTTTGGGCTGGTAACCCAAAGCCTTAAACGCCCGCAGCACTTCGATGGTTTGCACACAACCGGTGCCATCGTCGTGGGCGCCTTCGCAGTTGTCCCAGCTGTCGAGGTGGCCGCCCAGGGTAATGATCTGGTCGGGGTACTGGCTGCCGCGCAGTTCGCCAATTACGTTGTGGCCGATGGTATCGGGCAGGAAATATCCTTTCGTATGCACAGTTACGTTAGCCTTACCCTTGCGTGCCAGGCTGTCCAGCAAGTCGGCGTCCTGCAGGCCGATGGCCAGCGCAGGGATTTTGGCGTAAGCCTCATTATAAGTAGTGGAACCGGTATGCGGGTGGTTGTTGGTGCCGTGCGACATGCTGCGCACAATGGCCGCCACTGCACCGTATTGAGCAGCACGGGTTGGCCCTTCACGGCGGTACTTCGATGCATCGCCATAAGCCTGGAAGGTGCGCACCATCTTGCGGTTGAAGGGATAGGTATAGAAAACGATCTTTCCTTTCAGCTGGTCTTTTTTGGCTTCCAACTCTTCAAAGTTGGCGATGGCCACCACTTCGGCGGTGATGGGTTTGGCGCTGCCAATGGTATTGCCGAGGGCCACCACATCCAGTTGCTTCCTGGTTTTACCGGCTGTTACCCAGGCCTGGTCTTTTCCGCCACGCACCCAATGGGGCACCATACATTCCTGCATATAAGCTTTTTGGGGCCCGGCAGCCTGCATGGCCTTCAGGCCCCACTGCTCGGCCTGCACCATCTGTGGCGAGCCGGCAAGACGGCCACCGATCTTTTTGGTGAGGTAGCGGAGGTTTTCGTAGGCGCCGCTGTTTTCCAGCACTTCATCGGCCAGGCGGCGTAAAAACAAGGTATCATCCTGCTGGGCAAATGCGGCAGCAGGCAGGGCCGCAATGGCCAGCGCGAGTAAAGCTTTCTTCATGTGAACGAGTTGGCAGCTAAAATAAGTAATCCCGGCCGTACAATAATTTAACAGCTTAGGTGTAAAGGGGCCGTACTTTTGCACAAACCGGATGAGAAGTGGGGAGAATGAGTAAGGAGTGATGAGTAATGAATAATGAGTGAGGAGTTAAAGATGATTGCTGGCAAGCAGCTGTTATATATAAGCACAGTTTCATGCTATATTTTTTATACCAGCAATTCATCAAACACCAATACCCAATCATTCACTAATCAATTATCATTACTTACTGATCCTTAGTCACTCATCACTCATCACTGATCACTCATTATCATTACCCATCCTACTATGCGCATCGGAATAGTTTGTTATCCCACCTTCGGCGGCAGCGGCGTGCTGGCAACCGAACTGGGCAAGGCACTGGCCAATAAAGGACACCAGGTACACTTTATTACTTACCAGCAGCCTGTGCGGCTCAACATGTTTGTCCCCAACATCTTCTACCACGAGGTGCAGGTGCCTACCTATCCCCTGTTCGATTACCCGCCTTATGAAACGGCACTGGCCAGTACCCTGGTGGATGTGATCAAGAACAACCACCTGCAGTTGCTCCATGTACACTACGCCATTCCGCATGCATCGGCGGCCTATATGGCCAAGCAGATACTGGCACAGGACGGCATCGATATACCCGTAGTAACAACCCTGCATGGTACCGATATTACCCTGGTGGGCAAGGACAAAACCTATGCTCCGGTGGTAGCTTTCTCCATCAACCAGAGCGATGCCATCACGGCCGTTTCGCAGAACCTTTGCCAGGAGACCTATAACACGTTTAAGATCCATAAATCCATAGAGGTGATCCACAACTTCGTGGACGTGGAGCGCTTTTCACGCAAACCCATTGATGCCTTTAAAAAAGTGATCGCACCCAATGGCGAGCGGATATTGCTGCATGCTTCCAATTTCCGCAAGGTGAAAAGGGTGCAGGACGTGGTGCTCATTTTTAATGAAGTAAACAAACGCATACCCAGCAAACTGCTCTTTGTAGGCGATGGCCCCGAGCGTGCCGTTGCCGAAGACCTGAGCCGCCGCCTCGGTATTTGCGATGATATCCGTTTTGTGGGCAAACAGGAGCAGATGGAAGACATCCTGGCCATAGCCGACCTGTTCCTGCTCACTTCCGAATACGAAAGCTTTGGCCTGGCGGCACTGGAAGCCATGGCTGCCGGTGTGCCCGTGGTAAGCACCAATGCAGGCGGTCTGCCCGAAGTGATTGTAGAAGGCGTTACCGGCTATATGGGTAATGTAGGTGATGTAGACAGCATGAGCGAAAAAGCCATTTCCATCCTGCAGGATGATGCCACACTCGAAACTTTCCGCAAGGGTGCATCGGCACACGCCAAGCAGTTTGACATCCATAATATCGTACCGCTGTACGAGGAGTTGTATGAGAAGTTTTTGGTGAAGGCTGCGGTTTGAGTTTGGAGTTAAGGGTTTGGAGTTTGGGGTTGTGATTTATAAA
>NZ_MTFE01000010.1:1228508-1237777 GCF_001953305.1 Cnuella takakiae | reverse complement strand
TTTCTCACCTCCAACCCCCTAACCCCAAACCCCAAACTTTCTTACCGCAACCAAGGCTCCGGGTTCACGTTCTTGCTTTCCACCATCAGCAGCAGATCGATCTGGCCACCGCTGCCGTCGTCGGCGGGACCGGTACGGCCAATGACCTGGCCGGTGCGGATCTGGGAGCCCTTGCTTACGTTGGCCGAAGACAGGTTGCTGTAAATGGTAAAGTATTTACCATGACGCACCATCACCATCATACCATCGCCCAGGTTGGCCACTGAGCTTACCTCGCCATCAAATACGGCTTTTACCGAAGCACCTGCAGCAGGCGTGGAAATAGTGATACCGGGGTTGTCGAAGTCGAGTGAACCCACTTTACTACGGCCGAAAGGAATGCTCACCACGCCATTGTCCACGGGCCAGGGCAGCTTGCCCCGGTTGTTCTGGAAGCCGGTGTTGAGGGCCACGTCTTTCTCGTTCAGGTTGAGGTAGCTTTCCACCTTGCGGGGCGCTACCTTGATTTCCTCTTCTTCCTCCTCTTCAACTTTGGGCGTGGCAACGGCTACGGGCGGTGCCGTGGTTTTGGCGGTTGTATTGCCAGTAGCGGCATTATTCTTTCTCGCGGCAGCGGCACGGTCAGCGGCGGCCTTGTCGGCAGCGGCTTTATCTGCGGCGGCTTTGGCAGCACGGGCAGCGGCACGCTCGCGGGCGATGCGTTCTTTTTCGGCAGCCACGCGGCGGCGCTCTTCTTCTTCGGCGCGCTTGCGGGCAGCTTCAATTTCGCGGCGCACAACGGCGGCAATGGCGCCCTTCAGCTGTTGGTCGCGTTTGCGTTTTTCGGCCAGCTGCTTGCCCAGGTCACTTTCCTGCGACTTCAGCTTGGCCACAACGGCATCGGTTTCCTTGCGCTGTTCGTCCAGCACCTGCTTTTGCTGGGTCTGGTTGGTGAGGGCCGCGTTCTTTTCCTGCTTTTTACCCAACAGCTGGTTCTTGCGGTCGGTGATCTGCTGTTGCGTTTGCACAATGTTGTCTACCTGCTGCTGGCGATAGGAGCGGTACGACTTCAGGTAACGTACGCGTTTCAATGCATCGTTGAAGGAGGATGCAGAAAAAATAAAGTTGAGGTAATCGTAATTGCTTTTGTTTTTATAGGCATACACCACGCTGCGGGCATATTGCAGGCGCAGGGTATCAAGCTCGCGCTGCAGCCGGTTGATCTCCAGGGTGCTGAGGTAGATCTCATCGCTCACCACCTTGATCTCTTTATTGATGTTGTTGATGTACTGGTTTTGGAGGGCCAGTTTTTTCTGCAGCAAACTCAGTTGACCAAGGGTTTCTTTCTTCTGGCCTTTTACTTTATTGTATTGCGATTGTATCTCGCTGATTTCTTTCTGGATGGCGGCACGTTCCCGTTCCATCCGGGCCCTGTCGGCCACCACCTGTCCAAAGGCCAGGGTGCCCAACAACACCGTTATCAGCAAAGCACAGAGTTTCTTCATTCGGATCTATTTACAAGGTTTTCTAGTAACGAAGCGGGCCGGTTTAAATTTTACCGTTCCTTAAAATTGCGGGGAACGGAGAAAGGAAAACTCACTTCTTCGTTGAAACCATATTGTTTGAAGTTGAGTGCTATGTCCAGTTTCTTTTTTTCTACCACGTTGATGCGGCGGCCGGTGGCAAAACGTTTATTGTTGCGCTGCTCGTAGTCGCTGTACGACAGTTCGGCGGTGCGGCTGCGGGTGATATCGGCGTCATCCAGCTTGATGCGCTGTAAGGTGAGGTCGGAGGTGTTCAGGGAAAGCAGGGTCTTGAACCAGCGGCCGAGGGTTACCATATTGACCGCATCGGCGGTGTTGCTGAACGATACGATATTACTGTCCAGGAAAACCGGGTTGCCAATGAGCAGGTCCTGAACGGTACGCAGGCTCAGGGGCAGGGCGGTCACTTCCTGCAGATAATCGATGCTGCGGGCCGTGTACACCTTGTTTTGCTTGTCGAGCAGCTTTACCGAATCGCGGGTGATGAGCATCCGCATGGCTTCAATACCCAGGATGGCATTTACCGATATCCATACGGCGCTGTCTTTAATCATGCGCAGGTTGGCGTTGAGGTCGTAGCGCTTGCCTTCGGCATCGCGGTAGTCCACATTAATTTTGGCGGTAAAACTGCGGAAATCAATACGGTTGGAGTCCAGTGCAGTCTGCACCCGGTGTACGGCCCTGGCCGAGTCGGACTCGTTGGAAGTAGTAACGGTAGCCGCCGCAACCGTATCCTTCTGGGCAATGGCGGTCTGTATTTTCTTGGTGCTGCGGCAAGCCGTAAGCAGGCCCGCGGCCAGGCAGATTGTCAGTAAATAACGCATGCTTTAGTTTTTGCCGGTGGAACCAAAGCCACCATCGTTTCGTTGGGAAATAGCCAGGCTGTCAACGGGTTGCCATACCACTTTTTCTACCTGCTGCACCACCAGTTGGGCCACACGGTCGCCGGGATGAATGGTTTGCGGCTCGGCCGACAGGTTGACCAGGATGGCGTGTATCTCGCCGCGGTAGTCGGCATCGATGGTACCGGGGGCGTTTACACAGGCAATGCCCTGCCTGATGGCCATGCCGCTGCGGGCACGCACCTGTGCTTCGTAGCCTTCGGGTAGTTCAATAAAGATGCCCGTAGGAATCATGGCCCGCTCCAAAGTGCCCAAAGTTATGGGTGCCGCCAAACTGGCCCGCAGGTCCATACCCGAAGCGCCGGCAGTGGCGTATTGGGGTAACGGATTGTTGGAACGGTTGATAATTTTTACTTCCAGGGGCATAGGCGCCAAAGATAGGATGTGGGGAAAGGAAAGGTGTTAAGAAGTTGGAAAGAAGAAGGAGTTTAGGGTTGGGAGTTTGGAGTTTGGGGTTAATCTTCTGGCTACTTAGCGTTTGCGTATAATTGGAAACTTCTGCACACACAACAACACCAAACACCAAACCCCTAACTCCAAACTCCTAGCTTTCTAACAACACCGTCGCATACGCCACCACGCCCTCCTTCCTGCCCACATACCCCATCTGCTCGTTGGTAGTGGCCTTGATGGATACATCGCGGATGGTGAGGCCCAGGATTTCGGCAATGGTTTGCTGCATCTGCGGCACAAAGGGCTTGATCTTGGGTGCTTCCAGCAGCAGGGTGCTGTCGATATTCACGATCCGGTAGCCTTCTTTTTGAACCAGCTCGTAGGTGCGGCGGAGCAGGATCTTGCTGTCGATGCCTTTAAACTCGGCGCTGGTATCGGGGAAATGCACCCCGATATCGCCCAGGGCCAGGGCTCCCAGCAGGGCATCGCAGATAGCGTGGAGCAGCACATCGGCATCGCTGTGGCCAATGGCGCCTTTATCGTGGGGCACGTGTACGCCGCCCAGCATCAGGTCGCGGCCCTCGCCCAGTTGGTGCACATCCACACCCATACCTATCCGGATACCCATAGTTGCAATTTGGCGCAAAGATAGGAACCGCAGTTTTGTTTGATTTTTAATGATTTGTATGACCCGTGCCGCCATCCGCACACTCCGGGATAGTGCTGCATGAAAAATATAGCCTCATGTACATCATTTCTTTTATTTACACGCCCAACAATGACCAGGCATTACCTGTTTAAGTCATATGAAAATACTCCTGCTCTTCACCGCCCTGCTGTTGCAACAGGCCGTATCTGCACAGCAAAATGTCCGGATCAGCTTTCTGAACGACTATAAAGATGTGTACCACCTCTCCCTAATCCTGTACACCCCCGACGGGAAAAACCAGACAAGGGTGAGCAACCTGGAGCCGGGACAGGTAAAAACCTACACGCTTCCTGCCGGAACCGAGGTGTATGTTGCCGACTGGAAGCAGGAAAGCTTTGCCATGCAGGGCAACGATATCAAGGCATCGGGGCAAAAGCCCGACCTGGTGCTTGGCGGGGACAAAAAAGAGATCGCCATCACTTTAAGCCGTTTCAAAAAAGTTGCGCCGCAGGCCAATAAGTAAAAAGCAACCACCTTCTTTTTTGCCCATTGAACATAAAAAAAGCTGCCCCTAAGGGCAGCTTTAAAGCATTTGTGCGGATATAATTAGTAGGCGCTGTTACTTTCTTCACCGCCAAAGTCGAATACCAGCGAAAAGCGCAGGGTATTGCTCAGAGGGTTTTGGTTTACACCCGAGCCTGTAGGCACCAGATAGGAAAAGTTGAGGCCAACAGTATTGTAT
This sequence comes from Cnuella takakiae, assembly GCF_001953305.1. Lineage (GTDB taxonomy): Bacteria > Bacteroidota > Bacteroidia > Chitinophagales > Chitinophagaceae > Flavisolibacter > Flavisolibacter takakiae. The sequence continues at coordinate 1,233,568 of NZ_MTFE01000010.1, read as the reverse complement.
TTCACGCCAACACCGGCGGTAAAATAGCGGCGGTTGCCCTTGGTTTTGTTTTCGTGGAAATAACCGGCACGTACGGCAAACAGGTTATTATAAGAATACTCGGCACCTGTAGAAATTGAAAACTCACGCAGTTCCTCGCTAAAGCCACCCGGCGCATCGCCCAGTGAAGAGAACCAGGAGCTCACCACGCTCTTGTTGCGGTAGTTGGCAAATGCCTGGTTGTCGGCATTGATATCGCCAGTGGACACCGGAGGCGTAGGCACCAGCAGTTTGTTTACATCCAAACCAAACATAAATCGGTTGCTTTCATCCAGCACCCTGGTATAGGTAGCACCCAGGCCCAGGTTGGCAGGAATAAAATCACGCTGGTCGGTATTATCGGTATAGCCAATCTTGGAACCCAGGTTGGTGATGGCGGCACCGGCAGCAAAACCCTGTCCGTACTCATCGGCATTGTTGAAATAAAAACCCAGGTCGGCAGCTACGGCATTACCGGCCTTGTAGGTAGCGCCACCGGCAGAAGCAACACCTGTTGCCAGCGCGGAGTTGATGTATTTCAGGCCCACACCCAGACCTACTTTTTCGGAAAGGCGGCGCGAATAGCCAAAGTCGAGGCCAAACTCACGGGGATTGTTGGAGCCCAGCGAATTACCGTTCTGGTCGGTAAACTGGATATTACCCAGGCTGAAGAAGCGCAGCGAACCGCTTACCGCCTGCAGGTCGTCCAGCTTATAATAACCCGAAGCCGAAGCCAGGTACACATCATTTACCAGGTTCTTGAGCCAGGGCGTATAGGTGATATTGATGCCGGCAGGGTTGGTATTGAAAGGCACTTTGCCCAGGTTGAAAAACGAGGAAGCCGCATCGGGGGTAGTGGCAATGGACAGGTCGCCCATACCGCCAGCGCGGGCATCGGGCGAAATACGGAGAAAAGGCACGGCAGTAGTTACAATATTTAACTGTTGCTGCGCCTGCACAAAAGAGGGTACGGCCACTGCCAGCATCAGGGATAATGCGGCAGAAAGCTTCAATGCAGTTGATTTCATTGTATGATTATTATCATTAAGGAGCGGAACGAAAATAAAGTCTTTTGCAATCTGTACGATAAAAAGCTCAACACCCAGGCACACAGGCCTGCCACCGCTCAGGTTTTGTTGATACTGGCAAAAGCCGGTTTGAGCCCTAAAACGGCGGGCAGTCGCCTTTATTGTTTTGTTAACACCTACCCCTTCAAAATAATTTTGACCTGCCGCCGGCCGATTATCCAGGGCAGAGATTGCCCACAAACTTTTATATTCGCCGGGCGTTGTCTTCTTTTTGTGCCCTGTACAATAAAGACCAAAAGCCCTCGTTTATGCTCATACTGAAACACGGGTTTAGGACGGCGCACCATTAGCCGGTGTCCTTTTGAAAGACAAACTCTTTAACATGCAAGTGAAACATTATTTTCTCATCCTTTCCGCTGCGGCCCTGTTGGCATCCTGTAAGGGCGGAGGCCTTTTTGGCAAGAAGAAGTACGACAAGTCGGATGTAACCGGTTGGAACTACAACGACAAAAACATGGGTGGCTACCAGATAGCCAAGTCGAAAGACCAGGAAACCGGTCCCGGCCTCGTGTTTGTGCAGGGTGGTACCTTTACCATGGGCCAGACTGAAGAAGACGTGATGTCGGACTGGAACAATATTCCCCGCCGCGTAACGGTTCCTTCTTTTTACATCGACCGCACCGAGGTGGCCAACGTACACTACCGCGAGTATATCCACTGGCTGACCCGCGTATTTGACCCCGAGGCAGACGAAAACAACCGCAAGATAATAGACGCTGCGATGCCCGATACCCTGGTATGGCGCAGCGAGCTGAGCTACAACGAGCCCCTCGTTGAATACTATTTCCGCCACCCCGGCTTTAACGAATACCCTGTGGTAGGTGTTAGCTGGCGGCAGGCTTACGATTTCTGCCTGTGGCGTTCGGACCGTGTGAACGAAGGCATCCTGATGAACAAAGGCTATATCGCCAAACAGGGCATCCAGGGCCAGCAACAGGAAAACAACTTTACTTCCAAGAGCTACCTGCTTGGCCTGTACCAGGCGCAGCCCGGCAAAGGCGCTACCAGCAAAAAGAACCCGCTGAAAACGCCCCAGGGTACCCCCCGTACGCAGGTAAACATGGAAGATGGTTTGATGCTGCCCGACTACCGCCTGCCTTTTGAAGCAGAGTGGGAATATGCAGCTTATGGCCTGATCAACAACAATCCCCGTCCTTCGCTGAAAGAAGGTAAGCGCGGTGAGGAACTGATCTCGCAAAAGCAGGTTTATCCCTGGAGCCAGAACGTAAATGGCCTGCGCGAAAGCAAACATGGCAGCTGGCAGGGTCAGTTCCTGGCCAACTTCAAGCGTGGCTCGGGCGACAACGCCGGTGTGGCTGGTGGTTTGAACGACCGCGCCATCTACACCGCTCCAGTAAAATCTTTCTACCCCAACGGCTTTGGTGTGTATAACATGGCCGGCAACGTAAGCGAGTGGGTGTTCGACGTATTCCGTCCCCTCACCATGCTGGATGCCGACGACGTAGCCCCTGTACGTGGTAACAAGTTCATGAAGCTGTACAAAAACGAAAGCGGTGAAGCTGAAGTAGACAGCACCGGACGTGTGAAGATGGTACAGGTTACCGACGAGGAAGTGCGCAACCGCCGCAACTACCAGCGTGGTAACGTAATCAACTTCCTGGATGGTGACTCCCTGTCGAACGCCTCTTACGGCTATGGCCAGACCACCCTGGTAAGCGACAAGAGCCGCGTATTTAAAGGTGGCAGCTGGAACGACCGCGCCTACTGGCTGAGCCCCGGCACCCGCCGCTATATGGAGGAAGACCAGGCCAGCAGCACCATCGGTTTCCGATGCGCCATGGACCGCATGGGCAGCCCCGAAGGCAACAAGCGCAAAACCGGCACCTACTTCCCCCAACGCCGTCAGAGCAGATAATTTAATTGCATGTTTGATACAAAGCCCTCCCATCCGGAGGGCTTTTTTTATTGCTCATAACACGGCCCGCAACCCCAGCCCGCCCAATACCCAATACCCCATTCCTCCGCCCTTCTCCCTGACAGAAATCAAGCAGGCGGCTGGCCGTTTACCAGTACCTTTACAACCTATGAACATGGCAGACCTGTACCAGGTGTACCGGCAGTATCCATCGGTACAAACGGATACCCGCAAACTGAAAGCCGGCGACCTATTTTTTGCACTTAAAGGCCCCAATTTCAACGGCAACCTGTTTGCGCAGCAAGCCCTCAACAGCGGTGCTGCCTTTGCTGTAATAGACGAAGCATCCTACGTCATTGAAGGCAAAACCATCCTGGTACCCGATGTGCTGGAAGCACTCCAAGCATTGGCGCTCCACCACCGCCAGCAACTGGATATTCCGTTCCTGGCTATTACCGGCAGCAATGGCAAAACCACCACCAAGGAGCTGATCCATGCGGTACTGAGTACTACCTTCCGCACCTATACCACCGAGGGCAACCTCAACAACCATATCGGCGTGCCGCTCACCATTTTGAAGATCCGCGAGGATGCACAGATGGCCGTAATTGAAATGGGCGCCAACCACCAGAAAGAAATTGCCTCTTATTGCCGCATAGCCCTGCCAACGCATGGGCTGATCACCAACTGTGGCAAAGCACACCTCGAAGGGTTTGGCGGTGTGGAAGGCGTGCGTAAAGGCAAGGGCGAGTTGTATGACGCCCTGCGTGCAGGCAAGGGAACCGCTTTTGCCATGTGGGATTACGATTACCTCCACAGCATGAGCCTGGGTATCGACCATATTGTAAAGTATGGCACCACCGAAGGCGATGTGGTGGGCAGCGTACTCCAAAGCGATCCTTTCCTGCAGGTACAGTTCACCAGCGGACTTGAAGGGATGGTGAATACCCAACTGGTAGGCGCCTATAACCTGCCCAATGTACTGGCAGCCGTTGCGGTGGGTTTGCATTTTGGTGTGACACCGGAAAAAATCAGATTGGCGCTCGAAGGCTACGCGCCTTCCAACAGCCGCTCGCAGCTGGTAGCAAAAGGCAGCAACAAGATCATCCTGGACGCGTATAATGCCAACCCTAGTAGCATGAAGCTGGCTATTGAGAACTTTGCCAAACTGGCCGGTGACAACAAAATCCTGCTGCTGGGCGCCATGGCCGAGCTGGGCGAAGAAAGCCTTGCCGAACACCAACAGATCATCCAAACCATTGCGCAATATTCCTGGGCAGCAGTAGCCCTGGTAGGTGGCGATTTTCAAAAGATCGATCACTCCTACCAGCGGTTCGATACCGCTGCTGAAGCAGGCGCATGGCTGGCATCCCTGGATCCGCAAAACAGTACCTTACTGGTGAAAGGATCGAGGAGTACCGGCATGGAAAAAGTGGTGGAGTATTTGAAGTGAAACGGCAAACGGCAAATGTGAAAGGTGACTAACAAATAAGATCCGATACGTACAATACCTTTGTGCTGATTGAGTTCAATTCACGTTTGACGCTTCACGTTTCACGACAGCCAATACACCACTCCCAACAGCAGCATAACCATTGACCTTTTAAACTTCCGATGTTCATGAGCACCCATAAACCGCCCCGCGCCTACCTCACCAATGTATTTCAGTGCCGCTGTCCCCGTTGCCGCGAGGGTAAGCTGTTTAAAAATGGGGTGAGCGCTAACATCAGCAAGAACAATGAAATGAACGAGCTGTGTCCTGTATGCGGCCAGCCTACCGAAATTGAAGTAGGCTTTTACTACGGCACCGGTTATGTAAGCTATATGCTGGCAGTGATGGTGAGCGGCGCCACCTTTGTTGCCTGGTGGTTGTTCATCGGCTTTTCTTTTACCGACAACCGCTTTGCCTGGTGGATCGGCATCAATGCCGTTATCCTGATCCTGCTGCAACCCTGGCTGATGCGCCTGAGCCGCAGCCTCTGGATGTCGTGGTTTGTACGCTACGATCCCACCTGGCGTGATAATATGCCCCGCGATTATGAACGCATTGTTCCGGGACAGATGAACAACTGGTAGTA
>NZ_MTFE01000010.1:1214457-1228498 GCF_001953305.1 Cnuella takakiae | reverse complement strand
TGAAAAGGCCACAACGCAAACAAATAGTTTGCGTTGTGGCCTTTTCTTTTTAACAGTCACCGGCACCGTGTGTATGCGGAAATAAAAAGATGAATACCATTTTCAATTAGGTAGTTCAGTAATAGCGGAATATGTCCTGCCGACGCCGCGGCATCTCCTACCACCTGCGAGCACTTGCCAATAATGGCGGAGATGCCGAAACAAGTTCGCCATGACAATCGCTTAGCGTGCACACCGAACTGCCTAATTGAAAATAGTATAAATGCTGATCAAGGTTGATCCCTTGAACCAGCATTTCAACAATTCAGTGCTAACTATTACTTCCTTTTAATGGTGCCCAGCAAGGTGCGGATCACAGCCTTGGTATCCTCGTTGAAATCGGCACCCAGCATCCACTCCAGGTACTCGGGCTGCGACAAGGCAAGAACGCCTTTGTGTTTGCCAAAATTGAAAACGATATCACCCGCATCGTTGCGGAAAAATTTTCCGGAACTATCTACCACACCTGCAAAAAGGTGGTTGTGGATGCCTGCACTGGTAGGTTGCAGGTCATCGTACAGCAGCAACTGGTATTTGAGCACCTTGATGGTAGCCAGCACATCGGCCCGTGCCGAGTGGGCATTGGCATGCGCTTCACCACAATAAAACTTCACCGCATTGGTAAGGTTGCGGGCAAAGCGTTTGTGAAACAGGGTGCACACATCCACCACGTGAACGCCGCCTTCTACGATGGGTTGCAAACCACACCTGCCAAACTCGGCTACCAGCAAGGGGATATCAAATCCCTGCACATTAAATCCACCGAGGTCGGCATCACTGAAAAACAAAGCGAGCTCCTGTGCTACCGACAGGAAAGATGGCTTGTCGGCAACATCCGCATCGGTAATGCCATGCACCTTTGTAGCATCGGCAGGAATGGGGCAACCGGGATGGAGCAGGTGGTGACACTCCTGGCGGCTGCCATCTGGTAGCAGTTTCACCGCATATAATTCGATGATGCGGCTGTTGCGTACATCCACACCCGTAGTTTCCAGGTCAAAAAAAATCAGGGGCCGCGACAGCTCCAGGAAGTCGTGGTCAACAGGCAGGGGTAAAGCAGATAATTCCATAGCAGTAGGTTGGGCTTATATAAATAGCCAGTTTGGGCCGGCAATTTACCATCTTACCCGTATGATACACAGGCTATGGCCGGCGTCGCTATGATATCAAAACCTTGTGCAACCAGGAGTGCATACAGGGATTGCGGCTGTAGTTGCGCAACAGGCCGGCCAAGTTGGTTGCCAAACCAATGCTGGCAAAAGCCAGGACAGGCTGCATCCTGCCCTGGCATGGGAATAAAGGAAAATAAAATCGAGGCTGCCACAAAGCCGGTCCTGAACCTGGGAATACGCCCCCGGATGATTGTAAGGATAGGCTTTTACCCGGCATGCTGGATGGCCGGGAGCTGGGTACAGGTACAGTAAGGCCCCGAACCAGCAAGATTTATCCAGGTTTGTTGTGCGTAGTACTATCGTACCTGCCTTTGATGCAAGCCAAGAGCTACTCCGCTCCTCGCCCATGCTATCCTATGGATAAACCGCACATAAGCCGCACTTAAGCCGTACATGAGTCATACATGGGCCGCCATCAACCCGGTATTCCTATTAAGGTGATCGGTAGCAGGGTTCATTCAAGCCAAGGTTTTGGCTTACCCAGGGAGTAGCGACCGTTGCTGAAAGGCATATACAGTGGGCTGCAGGAACTAACTCTTTCCTGCGCGGTTGCGCTCACGCCGCACATAAATGCGATCCGGCATTTTACCGAACACAAATTCCGTAACACCACAGAGCCACATACGCTGCTGCAGGTTCTTGCCTTCAAATTGATCCAGCAGGTAATACCCGCCACCAATCACCGGGTCACGCAGTGCTTCCAGCTTTAGTTCATCGGCACCTTCAAAAGGCGTTTCGGATAAGGAGAGCACTACATCGGTGTCGCCGGCAGCAATATAATCCAGCATGGTATCGGCGCCTTCCACCATGGCCAGGTCGCCCTTGCTGCCGCCCTGCTCCAGGTACTGGGGCAGATCGATGTACCAGCCGCCATACTCTTTAATAAATCGATGCGTTTGCATGGGTAAAGTTTAGTTTTCGCAAAAGGTATAAAGACCCAGCTGACCAAGGTACCACCACTTGTCGGGCACAAAGATACCGGCATCTACCAGGGGCTGGTATGCGGCATAAAATCCAATGCCAAATTCATCATAGCCTTTGCACAGCCAGCCCTTGTTAACGAGTTGCTGGGCGGCAATAAACAATTCGGCTTTGGAAAAATGGAGCACCGAGCAGGCTTCCACGAGCCATACAAAAGGAACCGGCGTATCATCACGCCCACGCTCCAGTTGCAGTATATACCAAGCCAGTACCAATAGGGCACAGGTACTGATCCCATCCAATTGTTTCAACGCAGGGTATCTTGTTTCACACAAATCAAAACTTCGTACTTGCTCTTTTTGTAAGGTATTGCAAACACCATTGAAAAACGTCCGCCACAATTTCTTTTTCATACAACACAGGTATTTATAAAATCAATTCAATATACAAGGTAGGCGGAGCCTAAACCACCTATTGGCAAAGCCATTTACAAGCATATTAAATACTAATATTTTTAGCAATTCAGTCCGGCAAAAAGCTGTATCATTGATAACCAAACCTTTACCATGCCTGCTAATAAAAGTGCCCTGTTACGTTACCGCATCATCGACCATTGTCTTACCAATAACCGGAAGCGTTATCCTACGTTGCAGGATATCTGCAACAGGATTGAAGAGCAGTTGGAAAAGCCCATTTCCGAGTCGATGGTGAACAAGGACTTTGGCGCCATGAAAAAAATTTATGGTGCGCCCATTGCTTATTGCAAAACGCAAAGGGGTTACCACTATACCCAACCCGAATTTTCGATCCGCGAATTCCCGCTTACCCACGAAGAGATCGATGCCCTTGATTTTTCAACAGCACTCCTGCAGCAACTCAAAGGCACCCGCATGTTTGAGCAGTTTGAAGGCGCCATTAATAAAGTAATTGAAGGCTATCGCATCAGTAAGATCCTGGGCAAATCGGAGCAGGCCATCATACAGGTAGAAGCACCGGTGATCAGCCGCGGTACCCAGTGGCTGGAAACCATCCTGCACGCCATCATCAACCGGCAAACGCTGGCCATACACTACCAGCCATTCGGGCAGGAAGAAAGGGTGCACATTTTTTCGCCCTACCTGCTCAGGGAGTACCGCAACCGGTGGTATGCCGTTGGCTATTCGCTACGCAGGGAGCAGGTGATTGTAATGGCGCTGGACCGCATCAATAGCCTGGAAACATCGCCGCTCAGTTTTGTTTCCGATTCCGGTTTTAATCCCGATACCTATTTCCAGCATTCTGTTGGCATTACCCAGCTACACGATGCGGTTCCCGAAACGGTAGTCCTCTCTTTTTCGCCCCAACAGGCGGCATATATTTTATCGCAGCCGCTGCACCATAGCCAGCGGGTAATCAAGCAAAATGATAGTGAAGTGGTAGTGCAGCTGTACGTATACCTCACCAGCGAACTGGTGATGGCGGTGCTGGGTTTTGGCAAAGAAGTAAAAGTGCTGCAGCCGGAAAGCTTAAAGGCAAAAGTGATTGATACGGCAAAAGGGGTGTTAGCAATAGCGGGCGTACCCGAGCAAGCTTAGCATTCACCGTGTCCACCGCTCCTTTGCACCCTCCGCATGAAATTTTCTTGCAGAGGGGGTGGAGGAGCAGGAGATACGGAGTAAATAAATTATGCAACAGGCTCCATTGCATCAATCAATACACCCTGTACCAGGGGCGCCTGTGCGGCACAGAGGATCTGTTCCAATGTTTGCAGTTGTGTTTTGGTTGGACGGGTGGTAAAGATACCCTGGCCGCCTTCCTTACGCACACCCCGCACAAACAGGTATATAACTCCGCCAAAATCGCGCTCATAATCGAACGCATCACCCAGTCGGCTGCGCAGGTAGCGAACCGCGGCAAGGGTATACAGCAGGTATTGCAGGTGGTAGTTGTGTTCGTTCATGGCGGCGGCCAGTTGTTCCGGGCCATAGTCGCTTACCCGGTCGCCGAGGTAGTTCGATTTCCAGTCGAGGATATAGTACCGGCCCTCGTAAGCAAAGAAAAGGTCCATGATACCATTGAGCAGTCCTTCGCGCTTGGGCAGGTTTTTTACCTGCACCTGTATGCCTTCACCCGAAAGGATATTCAACTGTACCGGGCTGAACAGCGGCACCCGCATATCGAATTCAAATTCGTGCAGGCGTTGGTTGAGGGCAACCTCCGATAAAGAAAAAGAAGTATCACCCACGGTAAGGGGCACCTGCAACAACTCCTGCAGCATCTGCAGCAACATGGGTTGGTAGAGGTCGGCTTTGGAAGGCGCAAACTGCTGTACCACCCCTTGCACCTGTTGCTCCCAACGGGTATCGCGGGTAAAGTCTACCACCTCCAGCAGGGCGTGGAGCATATTACCGGTGCGCACGCCTTTCTCCAGTTCCTGGAACATAAACCGGTCGTAGTCGTTGGAGTGCTCGGCACCGGAGGGCTTGGCCACATGACCTGCTTTTTGCAGCGCAAGGCCGGTAAAGGAACTGCGTACCCAGGCGGCTTCTTTCAGCACAAAGTGCACAGCACTGCCGGCGGTCAAAGGTGCCAGGGCGGTTTTCGGTACCGCCTGTAGCCGGTAGCGATATCCCTCAGGAACCACTGGTGGTGTATGCAGTTGTACCAGCGCAGGCGACCAGCATGGCCCGCCTTCCAGGAAAGCTTCCAGCGTGGAGCCCTTGTGGTAAGCGGCAGTGCTGCGGAAGATAAAACACTTGTACACCGCACGGGTGAGTGCCACGTAGAAAAGCCTGCGGTTTTCCTGTTCCGTTTGCCGTAATACCCAGGCCCTTTCTGTTTCGTTCAGCCGCCTTTTTTCACAACCGATATAGCTGCCATCGTCGGGATGACGGTAACTTACAAAATCAATATGCGGCTCATCTGCCAGGAGGTCGAGATGGGGCGCCAGCACAATATTGTATTCAAGGCCTTTGCTCTTGTGGATGGTAACGATCTTAACGGCTTCCTCATCGCTTTCGATGCGCTGCTCGTATTCATCGCCTTCCACTTCCATGCCTTCCACACCGCGCTTGAGCCAGGCAATCAGTTCGAGCGGCGACAGCCTGTTGCGTGTTTGTACCCGGTGCAACAGCTCGGTAAGGTGTACCAGGTTGGTAAGGATGCGTTCGCCATTGGGTGTTTGCAGCAGGCGGGCCCGGATGTTGAAATAAGCAGCCAGGTCCATCAACGCTTTGTACACGCCATACTGCTCCCAGGAAGTACGGTAGCTGCGAAACAAGGTAGTTGCCACTTCTTCATCCAACTGCAGCAGGCTGCTGGCGGGCACACCGGTAAATGAAGTAAGCAGGGCCCTGCTGATATGTGCCAGCGTAGGCTCTTCGATGGCCTGCAACAGGTACAGCAATTGTACCGCCTCCTCCGACTGTAAAACCTTTTCATCACCAACCGTTATGGCGGGAATGCCATAGTGCTGCAACCGGTCGCGGATCTCCGCAGCCTGTTTGCGGGTACGTACCAGGATGCCGATATCGGAAGGAGTTACGGCCCGGGGTGCTTTGTCCTTCTTTTCAACAGCAAAATGTCCTTCCGTCAACAAGGCCACCACCTGGCCTGTTACGCCATCATACAGGCTTTCTTTGTTCTTATGCTCCGATATGCTGATGGGCACCGAAGGTGCTTTTCCTTCCAGTAAAATGCCTTTGCCATTGGGCTCGGGCGAACGCACCGGGTGGTAATCGATCGCGGAACTTTCGTCTTTGAAATAGAACGTATCAAACCGGGGCTGCGGCAGGAACACCTGGTTCATGGCTTCGATCATGGCCGCTGCCGACCTGAAGTTGCGGTCCATATCGTACACGGCATCCACCGTAGCCCTTGCCTTGAAATAGGTGAAGATGTCGGCCTTGCGCCAGGCATAAATTGACTGCTTGGGATCACCGATATAAAATAGCAGGGTATCTTTTCCAAAGGCTTTTTCAAACACTTCATACTGCTGCCGGTCGGTGTCCTGGAACTCGTCGATGAATACGGCCTTGTACTTGTTGCGCAGGGCCGTTTCCAATGGAAGATTCTCGCGCTGTACCAGCGCTGCATGCAGGTTGCCGATCAGGTCGTCGAAGGTGAGCAGGTGCTGTTTTTGCTTTGCTGCATCAATATGCTTGCGTGCCTCCTGAATGGCCAGGCAGCACAGGTCGTCAAACACCCGCTGGCGTGCTTCCAGGTAACGCTCCTCTTCTACCACACAGAGGTCCCACTCTTCAAGCAAATCGGCAAACAGTTCGGTGATGTATTTGACCGTAGCCCGTTTTGCAACGATGGTTTGCAGGAACTGTGCAGGCTTTTCCAACAAGGGCAATAGCGACCGCGCAGGTGCCTTCTTCTGGCATACCTGGGTCAGTGCTTCCTTGCGATCGGCGATCTTATCTTCCAGGCATTGCACCAGGTTGCGATGTGCTTTTTGCAGTTCGCCCAGGTCGGACAGCCACTGCTGGTGGTGGGTATCGTCAAATGCATAGCACCTCGAAACATCAAACGCTTTGTACCGTTTGCCTGCAAGGTGTTCTTTGAGTACCTGCAATAAACTGCTTTGTGCAAAGCCGGCCTGTCGCAAAGCCATCAGGAGCGGTATGGGCAAGGTGGTGATGTGTTTGCGCCAGCACTCCTGTACCGCTTCCTGCAACAGGCGCGAACTGTCTTGCTGGAGCGTGGCGCCAAACACCTGTCCTGTTTCAAATGCAAATTCGGAAAGCGTGATCTGGCAAAAACTATGGATGGTGAGTACCGATGTTTCATCCAGCAGTAAAACGGCAGTCCAGAGCCGGCGCTGTACCGCTGCCTGCGGTTCCCTTTCCATGGCTGCTGCCACCAGTTGTTCAATCAGAACATCGTCGATGCGCTCGCCCTGCGCAGCTTTATAAGCCTTGCGGACGAACAGGCGGATGCGTTCTTCCAGTTCGGCAACGGCAGCCTTGGTAAAGGTCACCATCAGGATCTCCTTTACCGACAGTTGCTGCTCCAGCACCAGCCGCAGTACGAGGATGGCAATGGAGTAGGTTTTACCCGTACCCGCACTGGCCTCAATCAGGTTGCTGCCCTGCAGGGGAACCGTTGCGGCGTCGAAAGGTTTATAGTTGATCTGCTGCGACATGGATTGAGCTTGATTGTTCTGCAACGAAAGGAGTATATGGTGATTGAGATGTTTGTATCGCAAAGTGCGCAAAGGGTAAGCAAAGCATCGCCAAGGGGTTCCTTTGCGCTGCTTTGCGTGTCCTTCGTGTTCTTTGCGCTACTGTCTTAATCATTCAAAAAGTATTGATTAATAATTCCACCCGTACTATTCATTCAGGTCCGGGAAGAACTGGAACAAAGGTTCTACCAACACTGCACATCGATCCCGATAATGTGCACTATGCTCCACCTGTGTAAAATCGCAGGCATACTCCTGGCATACATAGGCATCATCAAGCGGGTAATTAAAATCTTCAATCTTTCGCTTCAATTCTTTGAAAAAATAATCTTCCTTGAAATCGGCGAGCAGCCTGGCATTCACCTTCACTTCCGGGTGAAAAGCAATGATCTGCTCATGGCCCTTGCGGTACAGGTGCAGTAATGTTACCAGGCGCTGCTCCGCAGTTTCGCGGCTTATATCCACACCGGCACAGGCCGTTTCAGGCGTGATGAAAAAACAACCTGTTGCCAGCCCCGCGGCACGTGCAGCCAGGTATTGCACATAAGCAGCCAGTTGGTGTTTGATGGAAGGCCTGGAAAAACAGGTGTAGACCAGTTTGCCTGCATACAGTTCCACTGAGCCCTGAATGCTGGTACCGTCCAGGGTTATGTTGAAGGCTACCCGCTGCGGCTGTACATCGCCCACACATTGGGTCAGCAGGTGCCGCAACTGGCTTACCGGTTCCTGCACTTCCTGCAACAGCACATCCGACATATGGCGCAGGGGCAGGGCGCCTGTTTTCACCGCCCTGGTCTTGAGCTGTGGCCATTCACCAGCATCAGCATGCAGCAGTTCGTTCTTGAACTGCCACTGGCCCAGGTGGTCCAGGTCAAACAATTCGGTTTCGGGTAGCAGCACCTCTTCTTCCCTGTACCGGATATTCAGCACCCGTTGGTAATAAGTACGGAATGGATTCTTTACAAATGCCAGCAGGTCATCCAGCAACACGGTTTCAATCTGGAGCAGGGGCAACTGTTTATCGGGGTTGAACAAGCCCTGTTTGCCTGCCTGTTCCTCGAGGAGGTAGCTGTAATATTTTTCATCGCCACAGCTGTACTTGCGGCTAAAGCCGTGGAGCGGGTGGCGACACACCAATTGCTGCCGCACCTCCTCCGGCTCTTCGGCTATGCTTTCCAGGTAGTCGAGCAGTTCATCCACCAGTGCCGATGGCGGCAGGTGGGTATTGTCTTTTACGCTCTGGCCGATATAGCTGATATAAAGCCATTGCTGCGCCGAGCAGATGGTTTCAAGGAATAAATGCTTATCGTGGTCCTTCACATTACGGTCGCCGCGCTGCCTGCCGTCAATCAGGTTGAAGGATGCCAGCACCTCGCGGCGCGGGAACTTGTCGAAATTTAGCCCCAGCATCGCCACTACCTTGAAGGGGATACTACGCATGGGAATGAGCGAACAAAAGGTAATGCCCCCGCTGGCAAAATGCGTGGGCTGGCTGGCAGCGGCAAGCCCGCCGGAGAAGTATTGCAGGAACACTGCGTACGACAGGTTGCCGGGGTAAAGCCCGGCCAGTTCGTTACAGCGGTTGATCTGGCGTGATACCACCTGGTAGTCTTCTTCGGTGGCCTGTTCGTCGGTGGCCACACAGTTGCGCAGCAGCTGCCGCACATAGTCCGACCATCCTGAAAGTGTCCTTTCCTCTTTTCGTTCTTCCACCGCATCGATTAGCACCTGTATAAAATGACAGAAGCGTACCAGTTCCTGCGCCTCGCCACCTTCCACCAGGTCAACCGGGTACAATTCATCTGCACCAAAAGCATAAGCTGCTTCATCGCCCATGCAAAAACCAAGGAGGATGCGTTTGATGCCGTAGGCCCAGCTTACAAAAACGGTATCGAGTTCGGTATCGCCATGGATGCCAAACCGGATATTGGCCCTTTCCACCACCATGCGCAACAAGGGTATATTGGTGAGGCCAAAGCGGTTGCGGATAAAAGAAGAGTCGAGCAGTTGCAATACCTGCTCCGCTTTAAAAGAAGCTTCGTCCAGCAAGAGCAACTGCTGCAGTGCCTGCACCAGGTTGTCGGAGCCGCCAAAGCCTTCGTCGGCGATGCGGATGGGAAAACGGTGCGGCGCATTTTCAAACACCGCGCGGATATAAGGGGCATAGGTATCGATATCGCTCACCATCACCACAATATCGCGGGGCGATAGTTCCTGCCGGCGCTGGTCTACCAGGTGCACCAGGTAGTTGTACAGCACTTCCACCTCGCGGGCCATGGAGTAGCAGGCATTGACGGTGATACTGCCGTCTTTGAGCAGGGCCGTTTCAATGCGCTCCGTGCGGTCCTCCCCTGTGCTGTTGTTGAAAATATCGAGTTGAACCTGCTGCAGCAGGGTTGCATTGCCCGGTTCGGTGATGCCTACTTCTTCACAACTATTGAGCAGTTCATCATTTTCAAACAACTGGATAAAGGTATCCTTCACCACCTTGCCCCAGCTGGTGAGGAGGGCATTGCCTTCTGCAAATGAGTCGGCATACCGTACGCCCTTTCCTTTTTCCATCATCAGGGCTTTCTGGCGGGGGCTCACGGTATCAAACCAGTATACTTCGGGGGCCGGGTTGAGCATAAAGAACACGATGTCGATATGCACCGCCAGCGCTTTCAGGATATTGTAATGGTACTGGGTGGTGATGGAGATGCCAAACATCGTAACCAGGGGCATGCGGCTGCGCAGCAATTCGCCCCTACCTGGCTCTTTCAAAGCTTCCAGGATGGCTTCGGCGGTTTGCAGCTTGTTGGTAAACCTGGGCTCCGTGATGCGGCGTACCTGCTCCCACAGGTACTGCTGCCAGGCCTCCATGGGCGGCAACCCCCT
Organism: Cnuella takakiae; assembly: GCF_001953305.1. Taxonomy (GTDB): domain Bacteria; phylum Bacteroidota; class Bacteroidia; order Chitinophagales; family Chitinophagaceae; genus Flavisolibacter; species Flavisolibacter takakiae. The sequence goes on along the minus strand of NZ_MTFE01000010.1, from coordinate 1,218,322 downwards.
GGCACCCTTCCATCCCGCCACCATACCGGGCCGGTACACCTGGTACTGGTCGAAGAGGTCGGCGGTTTTGGTTGCCAGCGCCAGCCTGCGGGTTGCATCCATTCCGCCTTCAGCGGTATAGTAAGCCGAAATGGCGGGAAAGGCATTGATAAATGCGGGCTCGCCCAGCTGCTGAAACAGGAGCCAGCACAGGTGGTCGGAAGTGCAGGCGGGCAGTTGCTGGCTGGTGAGCAGGGTGCTTACCTTAAACAGGAGGTCGTTGGGTTTGAGGAAAACGCTGTTGGCAGCAATGCCCTCCATGTCTTCGGCCAGCTGCATGCGCAGCCAGTTGTTCATCCCCTCGGTTTGGGTGATGGTATAGTAAGGCTGAAACACGGAGGCCTTGCTGTCGCGGAGGGTTTTGCGCCAGCGTTGGGCCAGGGGCTTCAGTGTATTGGAAACAAAAAGTTTGAATGCCATAATGCTTTTGGTTTAAACCTATAAGGTTTTAAAAACCTTATAGGTTTGGTTCCAGATCTTACATCTCTTCAAGAGATGGAAGATCTGAGAAAGCTGCCAGCCTGTTGATGATACCCGAACCCCGCTCCACGCTGCGCGAGGCTGCATGTACCAGGCTTTCGGGGGCGCCCTGTACCAGCACCTTTTTACGTGCCCGCGTGATACCGGTGTACAACAGTTCGCGGGTAAGTATGGGCAGGTCCTTGCCTTGTGGCATCAGCACCAGCACTTCGGTAAACTCGGAGCCCTGGCTTTTGTGAATGGTCATGGCAAACGCCGTTTCACAATCGGGCACCAGCCCGGGTGCCACGCCTACCAGGTCGCCGTCGGGCTTTTCAAAGAAGACACGCAGGCTGCCATCCCTGGGGTCTTTGCGCAAAATTCCGGTATCGCCATTGAACAGCCCCAGGTTGTAATAGTTGCGGGAGAGCATCACCGGGCGGTGCTCATAAAACTGTTCGCCGCGGCGGTCAATAAGCCGCTTGCGCTGCAGGAGTTGCTCGATCCGGCGGTTGGTTTCGGCCACGCCCTGGGGCCCTTCGCGCAAGGCACACAGCACCCGCAGGTTGTTGAGCAGCTTCAGGGCCTTGCGGGTATCTCCTTCCCTGATAAAGGCCTGGTAGCCCCATATAAACTGCTCGAAGAGGGCCGCATCATAAGCGGCATCCAGCACCACTTCTTCATCGGTATTTTGGTTGAGTATCTGTTGCAGTACTTCCGTGTTTCCCTGTATCACTGCCTTACTCAATTTGCCGATACCGGCATCACCCGAGAAGCGATGGCTGTATTGCAGCTCCACCACGTGCTGGAAAAGAGGATGCTGCGAGGTGGCCAGGCAGGAAGGCGGCAGCTGTCTTTCGTTGGTGGCAACAAATGCATTGATCAACTGCAAGCGGTGCGCATCAAAACGGTTGGCGGCACCATCCCCTTCAAGCGCCTGTGCCTGGCAAAGGTCGCCAAACAAACTACCGGCTTCCACCGAGGCCAGCTGGTCTTTGTCGCCCAAAAGAATCAGGCGGGTATCGGGCCCGATGGCACTGAGCAGCTTGGCAAAAAGCGCCACGTCGATCATGGAGCTTTCATCCACGATCACCACGTCAAAGGGCAGGGGGTTATCCCCGTCGTGTTTGAAATAGGGCGAGTGTGCCTTGTTTTGCAGCAGGCGGTGAATGGTAGATGGTGTAAGCAACTGGAAGCGGGCACTGATTTCTTCTCCAACCGGCAGTTGTGCATTTTTCAGCGACTCCGCCATACGGGCCGCAGCTTTCCCTGTAGGGGCAGCCAGCGCCACCTTTAGTTGCGGGTTAGTGGCAAACAGCAGCGCGAGGATCTTGGCTACCGTTGTTGTTTTACCGGTACCTGGCCCACCGGTGATGATGGTAAAATTGTGCAACACACCGGTGATGGCGGCGGCCAGTTGCCAGTCGGGAACAGCAGGAGCATTAGGTGTATCAAACAATTGGGCAATCAGGTCCTTTTGCTGTTGCAGCAGTGCGATGCGGTTGTTCAGCTCGGCATCTTCCTTTTCCAGAAAGGCCTCGATGCGCCGGAGTATCCTTGTTTCGTATTGAAAATACCGGTGGAGGTACAACCTGTCCTGATGCAGCACAAAAGGCTGGCGTTCGCCTGCAGTGCAGGCTACCAAAGCCTGCTGTTGCAATACTTCTTTTGCACCGGCAAAAGAATAACCTGCAAGCAACGGGTCGGTGGACAGCTCTTTGTCCAGTTCCGTTACCTGCAGGCAAATATGCCCTTCGGCCAGTTTTTTAGAAAGCAGGTACACGTATGGCTCCAGGGCCTTGTTCTGAAAGAAGGCAGCAAACTGGAAGTGTACATCATCTAAGGTTTGCATCGGCAGATGGTTTGTTTTGGTTGCGACCAGGTGTTAACCGGCCAGGGCGGGTACAAACATCCTACCCCTGTTTGCCATCTATTTGCCGGGTGAAAATTTTATTGTGGAAACTCCGGGAGCCATTCAGACCTGTGCTCCCTGACCTGCATGGTCATTGCTGTTCAAATTATCACCACTTCACCCGGCGAACCGTTAACCGGCCGCAACCCTACAGTTTTTCTAGTACGAAGTTAGGATGGCACCGCCCTCTTTTGCCCTTCATTTTATAAACAATCCTACTGTATAAAATTTACCGGCAAATGAAGGGGCATGCAACCTCCCTTTTACGGGAAAGAAACACCATGGAGCAACTGTGGCTGCCCTGCTAACAAGGCATCAAAAAGGGCCTGCCAATCCTGCACCGGTGTGGCTATTCCGCACCATTGCGCCAGCAGCTGGTACACCTCGCTATGGGTCTTACCTTCCTTGCGCAGGTGCCATACCGAACTGGCGCCTGCCGATTTGGAAAGCTTTTCCCCTCCTGCATCCCTTACCAGGGCATGGTGCACAAAACGGGTCCGCGCAAAGGTTTTTTTATCCAGTAAACGGGCCAGGTACAATTGCGCCTGGGTAGAAGGCCAGAGGTCGGCCCCCCGCACAACGAGGTCCACGCCAAAATGTTCATCATCCACAACCGATGCGAGTTGGTAAGCAGGCGTACCGTCCTTTTTGCGTACCACAAAATCACGGATGACAGCAGGCAGCTGTGTGACGGACGAAGATCCCTGCAGCATTTTTACCTGCAGGGAAACGGCTTCGGGGGTACGCAACCGCCAGGCAGCACCGGGGGTATCCAAAGGCAGGCCCTTGTGGCGGCAGGTACCGGGGTAAATGCCATCAGTACCCAGCTTCAGGATATCGGTACGGGAACAGGTGCAGGCAAAAAGCTCGGGTAAGGTTTGCAATGGATTCAAAACCTGCCGGTACAAAGGCATGCGGTGCTGCTGCGACCATACGGCCTGGAAGTCCGCTACATTCCTTGGGCCTTCATCCCACGGCAGCTCCAAAAACTGCAGGGTATCGAAAATATCCTGGAGGTACTGGGGCCTTACCCTTTTGCGGTCGAGGTCGTCGATGCGCAGGAGGATGCGGGCGCCGCTTTGCCGGGCAAGACCAACGGTGATGACAAAGGAAAGTATATTGCCCAAATGAAGGTAGCCGCTGGGCGTGGGCGCCAGGCGGGTACGGAAGAAACGGTTTGGTGCGGCAACAGGATTCACTTTCGCTTATTGGGCAGCAAAGTAAAACGGTCAGCCATGCCGCCTGAAAATTTTTCTGTAAAAAATTTTGTTCGTTTGCACCGGGCACCCCTATATTTGCATCCCCAATCGGGACACAAGCTCTTACAAATCAACGCTGTTTTACGCAGCACCACATAATTGGATTGGTAGTTCAGTTGGTTAGCATTTCGCCCTGTCATCCCCAACACGGTTGGGGACGGGTTCGAGTCCAGCCAGCTTCGCTTTCGATCAGTTA
>NZ_MTFE01000010.1:1213459-1214356 GCF_001953305.1 Cnuella takakiae | reverse complement strand
TGCCTCGTCCTAAAATAGGTTGACACAAAAGTTGACTTATATGAGTAACACTGGAGTTAAGGATTATTGCAAAAGGACTCAGAAGGACTACAGTTTAGCCTTCAAGTTGCAGGTGGTGGATGAAGTTGAAAAAGGGCACCTCACCTGGAAGCAGTCGCAACAGAAGTACGGCATTCAGGGTAGAAGTACTGTATTGGTATGGTTGCGTAAACACGGATCTTTGGACTGGAGCAGCAAAACACCCATGAAGAAGAAAGCACCCCCAAAAACCTATATCGCACAATTGGAAGCCAGGATCAGGCAGCTTGAGCAGGAAAAGCAGGTACTCAACCGTGCCATCGATATTGCAGATGATATGCTGCACACTGAGATCAGAAAAAAGTACTTACCCCTGTCACAGCAAGCTTCCGACCAAAGGCAGGGGGAAGGTCCTCAATCCCCGTCGGAATCATTGCCCAAAGCTTAGGCTACTGCCGTCAGCAGGTGTACAAGCAGCCAAAAGATGCAGCAGCCAAACAGCACAGAGCAGCCCGGGTGAAGGCTTTGGTAGATAAGCACCGTAAAGTGTTACCCCGCCTGGGTACCCGCAAGTTGCACCACCTGATGGGCGAAGAACTGCGCAGTAAAGGGCTGAAGATAGGTCGTGATGGCTTGTTTGCACTGCTGGGCAGCCATGATCTGCTGATCAAACCCCGGCGCAGGTATGTACAAACTACCAACAGCAGGCACTGGCTGCGCAAGTGGCCCAATCTGGTGAAAGAAGCAGCAGCAAAGCGCCCTGATGAAGTATGGGTCAGTGACATAACGTACCTGAAAACACAAGAAGGAACGATGTACCTCAACATGGTCACCGACGCATATTCGCGCCGCATTGTAGGTTATGCTGTGGCGGATAAC
>NZ_MTFE01000010.1:1159419-1213302 GCF_001953305.1 Cnuella takakiae | reverse complement strand
GGCCACCTGAGGCAACCGGGATCCATTCTAAATACTGTCAACTTATTTCAGGACTATTCATAGTTCAGTTGGTTGATACACCGCCTTGCGTGCCCCAACCAAAGGTTGTGGGTCATCCCCTACTGCGTTGGGGACGGGTTCGAGTCTTTCAAATTCGTACGAAGCCGTTGATTATTCAATGGCTTTTTTGTTTTTTGCCTTCATGCCATTTTACGTATACATCATTCAAAGTGAAATGGATGGCAGCTTTTATAAGGGGTTTACCGAAGAGCCAGCCATTCGTTTGAACCGTCACAACAACGGCGAGACGCTTAGTACAAGATTCAAGCGTCCATGGCACTTTGTTTACATGGAACAACTCCCATCCAAACGGGAAGCCCTGGTTCGGGAAAGGGGAATCAAAAAATATAGCCGGGAGCAGATTACCCAGTTGGTGCATTCTTCAAAGAATACTTTGGATCGGTAGTCCTATTGGTTATTACGCCACCTTGCCATTCCCAATAACTTGGGAATGGGCTGGCTTAGCTTTCAGGTCACAAAGGCCTCTTGAAAAATCAAAAGTCTTTTACCTATTTAGCCTTTACCCGCACCCACCCTTTACACCCACTATTTACAGCCAACTATCTTGTAAATCAAAATGCTGCCCCTAACTTGCCGCCGGGCAAAAACCGCAGGGAAGCCCATTTCTACAGAAACCAATTGCAAACTCTTACACTATGCCTTCAGGGTTCTTTGCTTTATTAGACGATATTTCAGCTTTGGTAAAAGCAAGTGCCGCCAGTTTGGATGATGTGCCCACCCAGGTTGCCAAAACCACCGGCAAAGTTTCGGGCATCGTGATCGACGATACGGCGGTTACGCCCAAATACGTAGTAGGCCTCGATCCATCGCGCGAGTTGTCGATCATTTTCCGGATTGCCAAAAAGTCGCTGATTAATAAGCTGCTGATCCTCAGCCCGGCGGCTTTGTTGCTGGGCTATTTTGCGCCCTGGGCCATCACGCCCATTCTGATGATGGGCGGCGCCTATTTGTGCTATGAAGGTTACGAAAAGGTGCATTCCCTGTTCAGCAAGCATGCAGATGTGCATGCCGAAAGCGAAGAGGTAAAAGTGATTACACCCGAGGAACTGGAGCAGCAACGCGTTACCAGCGCGGTGCGTACCGATGTGATCCTGTCGGCAGAAATTATGGCCATTGCCTATAGCCAGGTGGTAGGCCAGGCCATTTTGAACCAGATTCTGGTGATGCTGGCCGTAGCTGTTTTCATCACCGTGGCAGTGTATGGCTTTGTGGGCCTGATAGTAAAAGCAGACGATATCGGCGTGCACCTGGCGCAGGATAAATTTCATCCTGTTACCCGCAAGTTCGGTCGCGGCATCGTAAAGTTCATGCCCCATTTTCTTACCATCCTGGGTTATGTGGGTACGGCGGCCATGCTTTGGGTTGGTGCCGAAATCATTGCCCACGGCATTCCGTTCACCAGCCACCTCCTCCACGACCTGGAACATGCACTTGCTTCCATGCCTGCACTGGCCTGGTTTGCCAAAGCCCTGGCCTGTGGTATTGGCGGATTGATCCTTGGTTTTATCATTGATAAAATACTGAAGCTGGGCAAAGGGATCTTTGGCAAAAGAACGGCAGCCGAGCAGCCGACGCACTAACAGGCTTTATACGGAACAAGCTATTTGCATCATACATAAAGAAATTCCCTTGAGTGCTCAAGGGATTTTCTTTTATAAAAAGAATGCATCAGGTTTTACCGATACCAGAACACCGGCTGCTTCATCTCTTTGCCTGCGCCGGTTGATCGCCGATCCCCAAACGCCGTTGTCCTGTCGGGCACAAATCCAGCAACACACATTCCCTGCAGGCCGGGTTGTTGTAAAAACAAACCTTCTGCCCGTGCTTCATCATCACCTGGTGGTTGTCGTACACATCCTGTGCGCTAAAGTCGGCAGGCAATAAATCTTCCAGCACTTTATGCGACCGCGCCTCCCCTATTTTTTCTGAAATGATACCCAACCGCACGGCTACCCGGAAGTGGTGCGAGTCTACCGGCAGAGCCTTGCCCCGCAACAAACTAAAGGAAAGCACCGCTGCACTGGTCTTGGGTCCTACACCGGGCAACTGCTCCAGCCAGGCACGGGCAGTAGTCACATCCATATCGGCCAAAAAATCCAGCGATAGTTCGCCCCGCAACTCCGTAACCAGCCGCAGCACCTGCTGGATACGCGGTGCTTTCTGTTCGGGCCAGGTACAGGGATAAATGGCTTCTTCCACCAGGTGGGTAGGAGCATCCCGCACGGCCTCCCAGGTACCAAACAGCTCGCGCAGGTTATGAAAAGCTTTGCCTGAAGCTGCGTTTTTGGTGCGGTGCGACAATAAAGCCGACACCAGTTCGCTCAATGGGTCCAGGTCGTGAAAGTATTTGATCTGCCTGCCGTATACGTCCGACAGGCGGTGGTGAATTTCCAGCACAAAGGCGGCAAGGTTGTCGGTTGCGGCAGGCATAGCGGAAGCTTTTTAAATACTTAATCCAGCTGCATATAAGGCGGGTCCTGGCCGGACCCGGCGGCACAGCAGCATTACCCATGTTCCAAAACTCATGCCGCCGGGCAAGGGGTGAAATGCAGGCACAACAACCTGGACCAAGGATTTAAAACACAGCCTGCAGCCCTGTGTTTCTGTTAAAATTGACCTGTGGTCTTTGCAGATGGCTTTGCCCCGATATTTTTAGGGCATTCAACCGCTTATGAAATCATTGCTACTGCTGTTATGCTGTGTATTGCTGCAACAACTCTGTATCGCAGCCAACCTAACCGGAACCATCATGGATAACAACGGTAAGCTGCTTCCTTATGCTTCCCTTACGGTAAAAGGAACAAAAAAGGGCGTGGTTGCCAATGGCCAGGGCAGGTATGTGCTGGAGCTCGCTCCGGGCAGCTACACCATCACCTGCCAGTATGTGGGATATAAAACAGAAGAGAAAAGCATAACACTGGGACAGGAAAACCTGGTGGTGAATTTCACCTTAACCACCCAGAACCTCACCATGGCAACAGTGGTGGTGAAAAAGGGCGTTGACCCGGCCATGGGCATCATCAGGGAAACCATCCGGAAACGGGATTTTTACGCCAACCAGGTAGACTCGCTTACCGTGGATGTGTACATCAAAGGATTACTGCGCTCCAGGGCGGTGCCCGACAAATTTTTCGGCCAGAAGATCGATAAAAAGGAAATGCAAAAGGAGGGTATGGACTCGCTTGGCAGGGGCATCTTGTTCCTTTCCGAATCGGTAACAAAAGTATCCCTGAAGCGACCCGATAAGGTAAAGATGGAAGTGGTTTCCTCCAGGGAAAGTGGCGGCGGCTTTGGTTTCAGTTTTCCTTCCTTTATTAATTTTTACGCCAACAACGTAACCTTACTCACCAACAGCATCAACTCGCGGGGTTTTGTCTCGCCTATTTCCGACAATGCCTTTCATTATTATCGTTTCCGGTATGAAGGCGACTTTTTTGAGCATGGAAAAATCATCAATCGCATCCGCGTTACGCCCAGGCGGAAGTTCGAACCCCTGTTTGAAGGCTTTGTCAATATCATCGACGGCGAGTGGCGCTTCCACAGCCTGGAGCTGACCACCACCAAGGAATACCAGATGGAATTGCTGGATACTTTAAAAGTGACACAGCTACATGGCGAAGTGACCAACAACATTTGGCGCACGCAAAACCAGGTGGTATATGTTGCCGCAAAGAAATTCGGGTTTGATATTACCGGCAACTTCCTGAATGTATACACCAACTACGACCTGGAACCCAGCTTTGGTAAAAAGCATTTCAACCGGGTGCTCCTGTCTTACGATACCAGCTTCAACAAAAAGGACAGCACTTACTGGAGCCGGGTGCGGCCAGTGCCCCTGGAGCCAGATGAGAAAAGAGATTTTGTTGTAAAAGACAGCATCCACCAGGTGGCGCGTGATTCTATGTTTACGCGCAGCAATATCGACTCCTTGAGAAAGAACCAGAAGCCGGTAAAACTCAAGCAGTTTTTTATCGGTGGCGTGCGGCGCAATTATTACTCCTCAAAAGCATTCTCAACTTACCGGCTCGAACCTTTTATCCAGCAATTGCAGTACAACACGGTGGAAGGTGTTGTCGTTGCCATCGACCACAGCCTGGAGGTTCGCCCAAGGCAAGGCAGCTTTAACTACACCCTCCGTAATTACACCCGGTATGGCATCAATAACCAAAGGCTCAATGCCCTGGGTGAATTAACGATCAGTCCAAAAGATAACAGCTTCAGGAACCGTTACCTGGCTGTTGCCGGTGGCTCCCGCGTTTCGCAGTTCAACCGCGATAATCCCATCCACCCGCTGACCAACGCTGTATCCACCCTGGTGTACGGCAACAACTGGATGAAGCTCTATGAAAACAGCTTTGTCCAGTTGCGGTACAACAACAGGTTGGAAAATGGTCTTCAGATCAACGTGGAGGGGCTGTATGAAAGCAGGCGGCCACTGGAAAACACAACAGACTATGCATTCCGGAAAACCGGCAACAAGTTCACGCCCAACCACCCTGTTGAACTGGCAAATGTTCCATTTGAAAAAAACAGGGCTCTGGTAACTACCCTTCGTCTGAGCTTCCAGCCGGGTCAGCGCTACATACAGTTTCCCAGGTATAAAGTTCCTATAGGATCCAAATACCCTACCCTGGATCTGGAATATGCCAAAGCCATCCCGGGTATATTGGATGCCGATGCAGACTTCGACCGGTGGCAGTTCAGTGTACACGACAATATGAACCTGAAGCTGAAAGGTGAATTCCGGTACCGGATCAGCGCCGGTGGCTTTTTAAATAAAAACAGGGTGGACATTCCGGATTATACCCATTTCATCGGCAACAGAACCATCATCAACAACAACTACCTGAACAGCTTTCAACTGGCGCCTTACTACCGGTACAGCAATACCGAAAACATTTATGGGCTCGTGCATGCAGAGCACCATTTCAATGGTTTGCTTACCAACAAAATCCCGCTGTTCAAACGGCTGAAGTGGAACCTGGTGGCAGGCACCAATACTTTTTATGTAAACAGGGATAATTACTATGCTGAAGTATTTGCAGGGCTGGAAAACATCTTCAAGCTATTGCGGGTAGATTTTGTTTCGGCTTACCAGGCGGCACCTGGCGCCCACTACGGTATCCGGGTAGGCTTTAGTGGCGTGCTGGGTGGTATGGTGCAGTTAAATACCCAGTAAAAAAGGAACAGTACCAATCATACTATGTAAGGCAACCTGCAGCTAAAAATAATTGATCCGTTTTTTTGCTCCTTTCAGACCACCTGCCCTTTATGGCTTTCTTTCCCGGTTATTTTAAAAACCAGAATTGCACAAAAATTGAGAATTGTGCGTGCTTCAAATTTTACCCATTCGCATCAAAAAGCGGGCATTTCCAGGCAAATGCCAAAGGCAATAAACCAAACATATACACAGGGCCATTTTGCCTGCATTTTTCTTTTCTCCTTAGGCCCCCGGTTTGCACCTTGATGATTGAAAACCTACCATAGCAAAATGATGGGGTTCAGTAACTTCTCCGTATTGATTTCTGCTATCTGACTTATATGTTATATAAGTCACCCCTAAACTGCCCAGTTACAAATGGTGATAGCTGAAGAGGGTATAAAAATTTTAACATTTCCAATCCAACACCTTTCGAGTTTACGTACCTATCAAAGCAATGCAATAACCGGGGTTCATCCCTTTGAAACAGAGCAAACCCAAGGAACATCATAGAATCATTACTGAACAGGATTTTCGCATAGCCGATTGAAGCCTGATTGTGATTGTATTGCCCGTTTTATCCCTCCGTGCCCGATCCTCCTTTCCGCACCTTGTGTATACACCCAGTAACATCCAAGTTTTGGTGAATGCCGCATTTATTTAATTAAACCTGTTAACACAATGAAACGAAGATCAACGACACAAGGGTTGCAACTTTTTGCAGTCCTTGCCACAGCTTTGTTCGCGACAGTTTTGCTGACGTCTTCCAGCCACCGGGAGGCGCCGCTTATTGCCTACGACCCGCAGGCAGACAACACAGACCTGTATGCCTTTAGAAGTCCTTACAACCCGGAGAAAGTAGTCATCATCGCCAACTACATTCCCATGCAACTGCCACAGGGTGGACCTATCTATTACAATTTTGGCGAAAACATCCGCTATGAAATCCACATCGACAACAACATTGCAACGCCAGGAGATGACATTGTTTACCGCTTTACTTTCAAAACGAAGAATGAAGCCAATGGTACTTTTTTCAAAATAAGGTTAGAAGCAGAGAACCAAAAGACCAGCTATACACTGGAACGCAGCATGGATGGTGGCAAATCGTTCACTACCCTATTTACCAACGGCAGGGTAGCTCCTTATCCCGCAGGCGACCGCTCTATACTTTCACCCGTTGGGCTGAACGAGCCGGGCTACCTGCATGTTAGAAGAAAAGCCTTTATGAATGCCAATACCGGCGAAAAGGTATATGCAGGCCCGGTAGATGACCCATTCTTTGTAGACCTGGGCGGAGTTTTTGACCTGGGCGATGCGCCCCGGCAAAATGGCAAGGCCCGCGATGGCCTGAAATGCCTGAACGTATCTACACTGGCGCTGGAAATAGACATTTCCACCTTGCAGAAGGATAAAAAAATGGCCAAGGATGCTCAAAACATCCTTGATCCGAATTATGTGATCGGCGTATGGGCTTCGGCCAGCCGCCCCAAGATCAGGACCCTGGGTGGCAACGGAACTGAAACACATAGCGGTGACTGGGTACAGGTGTCGCGGCTGGGTATGCCCCTGACCAATGAAGTGGTTAACCCCATTGTTGTTAAGGATTTCTGGAACTCCTATACACCATACAAGGACCCGTTTTACAGGAACAGTGTAGGCAAATACTTCAACAACCCGGAGTTGGCCCTGTACATGGATGACGACAAGTTTGGCGGAGCCGTACCAGCCTTTGCACCCCTGCGGATTCAGAAGGCCTCACTGGGTCAATTTGGTTTTGCTAACGGGCAAAATGGTCTTTTCCCGCTCAAAGGTTCGCAGGCAGTAAAAGGAACAGCGCTGGATGATGCAATCTTTGGCAAAGTACTGTTACCCGGCCCTGGCATGCCCCGCACCGTTGACCTCTACCCCATATTCCACACCGGTGTGCCCAACCTGCGCCCTTACCAGTTACTTACGGGCAAGAACGGCAACCCGCTGGCTTCAGGCAAACCGTTCATTCACAACTTCCTGCCCAATGGTGGAGACATGTTGCGCTTGAATATGGCGGTGCCCACCACGCCGCGCAACAGCAAAGAGTTCAGTTCACTGGGCCTGATTAACGCAGCAGCGCTGGGTATACTGGACCCCAGGTTCAACCAAACCACCAACCTCCAGTTCATACCCAATATGGATGGCTTTCCCAACGGCAGGCGGCTGGAAGATGATGTGACCCGCATTGAATTGCAGGCAGTGAGCGGCCTGGTACTGGCAGCCATCGGGCTTCCATACGACGATTACAAGGAGGGCGGCCCTGTTACCACGCCACAACTGCTCAATGTGATTTCGTATACTACCGGTGTAGAAAAGAATGACGCACCCTTTGTGGATGAGTTTCCCTACATGGCGCTTGCCTGGCCCGGAACCCATCAGTGCAACTGCGATGAAGATGCAAAAGAAGATGCATCAACGATGAAGTCGCTGCTGAATACCATACCCGAGCGTAAACTGGGTATTGGATTGGGCGTGCCGGAAATGTTGTTGATGGCCACGCCAAACCCTGCCAGGGACAACAGCGTGATCCGCTATCAGGTAAGTAAACCGGCAAGGGTGGTTATTGCTGCTTATGATGCTACCGGCAAAATCATCAAAGTGCTGGTTAACCAGCAACAGGTAGCCGGAACCCACCAGGTAAGCTGGAACACCAGTACGGTGGCCAAAGGTGCCTACACAGTTGTAGGCAGTTACGATGGCCAGCAGGTGCAAAGCATACAGGTAATTAAAAACTAATACACCAAAAGGCAACAAGGCGCTATTGGCCTTGTTGCCTTTTGTTCCTTAACACATCTTCCATGCGTAAAAAATACTTTGTTCTGATAGCGGTTTTAGCAGTACTGCTGCCGGCCCTTTATTTCGGGGGCCGCAACAAAAAGGGTTTCAGCACCAAACTGGCCCAACACTATGTTTTGCAGGAGCGAAAAGGCATTGCGGCTACCTGGCCGGAGTGGAACGATACTAAACAATCGGCGGAAAGGCTGGTGCGGATGGTACGCGAAAACCCCGACGACCAGAAATCCATGCTGGCGCTTGCAAGTTTGTATATACAGGAAGGCAGGGCATCGGGCAACCATGATTATTACGACGGGGCAGCCCTTTACCACCTGGAGCAGGTACTTGAAAAAAATCCGGCCAACTTTGAAGCACTTACCATGAAAGCGCTGATCCAGTTGTCTAAACACCATTTTGCAGCTGCGCTCGAAACATCTACCAAAGCCCAAAAGCTGAATCCGCATAACGCTTTCCTGTACGGGCTGATGACCGACAGCTATGTAGAGTTGGGGCAGTACGACAAAGCAGTAGCCAGCGCCGACCAGATGGTGGCCATCCGCCCCGATATGCGCTCCTATGCAAGGGTAGCTTACCTAAGGGAGATACATGGCGATATGGAAGGCGCCATAACCGCTATGGCACTGGCGGTAGATGCCAGTGGGTATGGCGATGAACCCTCGTCGTGGACCCGCATCCAACTGGGGGAATTACTGCAGAAAAACGGCGACTACAAACAGGCCGGGGTGCAATACCAGGTTACCTTGAAATACCGCCCCGATTATGCATACGCAGTGGCCGGCCTGGGCCGCATTGCACAGGCGGAAGGGAACCTGCAGCAGGCACTTGCCTATTTCCTGAAAGCCGACTCCTTACCTGCCGACCATGGCTTTGGCGAGGAGATAGCCCAAACCTACCTGGCTATGGGGCAACGCGAAAAGGCCTTGCACGTTTTAAAGGAAATGGAAACCGAACTGAAAGCAGAGGAACAGCAAAACGCCGGTGTTGCAAATGCGCCATACCATACCGATATGGAACTGGCAGCTGTTTACTTACTGATGGAGCAATATGAGCAAGCCTTGCTTCATGTAAAAAAGGAATACGACCGCCGCCCAGGTAATATAAAAGTCAACGAACTGATGGCATGGCTTCATTATAAAAATGGATCAGTAGCCAAAGCATTGCCCATTGTGCAGCAGGCTTTACGCACGGGCAGCACCGACCCGGTACTTATGGCCCGGTCGGGACTGATCCTTACCGCAGCTGGCAAAACTGCCGAAGGCCGTACGTTGCTTCAAAAATCTCTTGCCCAAAATGCGCTTAGGGATGCATCTTTACTGCGTGCAGTACATGATGTTTTAAAAACCAACCAACAATCCTGAACCAAAGTTTTGGATGCAACACCACTTTATGAGCAGGTATTTCATTTGCCTTTTGCTGCTGGCGCAAACGGCAAGAGCACAACAATCAAAAACCGGATATGCGGGTTTTATTGCAGATGCCCGTACCCACCGGCAAATTGAAGGCGCAGTGGTGCAAAGCAGGCAAACCAATATTGCCTTTACCTCCAATGAGCAAGGCAGGTTTTACTTTGCCTCCCGGCTCCCCGCATCAGACAGCCTGCACATATCGGCACTGGGTTATGTACCCAAAGCCATTGCCTGTAAAGACATCAGGGAAGAACTGAATATCCACCTGGAGCCCGACGTGGTAAACTTACGCGAGATGACCCTTTCGGCTTCGGGCAACAAGCCCTTGCATAATGTTGGTCAGTTGGATATGAAGATCAGGGGACTGAACAATGCCCAGGAATTGCTGCGCATGGTTCCCGGTCTTTTCATAGGGCAACATGCCGGTGGCGGAAAAGCTGAACAGATCTTTTTGCGCGGTTTTGATATAGACCATGGTACCGATGTAGCCATCACCACCGATGGCATACCTGTAAACATGGTATCGCATGCCCATGGCCAGGGCTATGCCGACCTGCACTTCATCATTCCGGAAGTGGTAGATCAGGTACGCTTTGGCAAAGGGCCCTATGCTGCCGATAAGGGCAATTTCGCCACTGCGGGCCATGTGGCACTCCAATCAAAAGAAAGACTGGACAACAGCCTGGTGAAGGTGGAAGGCGGCCAGTTCAACACCCTGCGCACCCTGGCGATGGTACAGTTGTTACAAGACAGGGGCAGGCAAAAACAGGGGATGTATGTTGCCGCCGAGCACCTGCGGAGCCAAGGCTTTTTTGATGCGCCACAGAACTTTAGCCGCACCAACCTGTTTGCCCGTTACCAGCAGATGCTGGGCAAGCGCCACCAGTTGGATGCATCCATAGCAACCTTTTACTCCAAATGGAACGCTTCGGGCCAGATACCCGAACGTGCCGTTGCAGATGGCAGTATCTCTTTCTTTGGCGCCATCGACCCCAGCGAGGGCGGCAATACCCACCGCACCAATATCCAGACAAGGCTGCGCACCCAATTGTCGGAAAACAGTACCCTCAGCAACCAGTTGTATTACACGGCTTACCATTTTGACCTGTTTTCCAATTTTACTTTTTTCCTGAACGATCCTGTTAACGGCGACCAGATCAGGCAAAAGGAAAAAAGAGGGCTCTGGGGTTATAACGGTTTGTACAAACACTATGGTGTACTGGGGCGGAACACGCATACTTTTGAGGCAGGCCTCTCCCTGCGTGCCGATGCCACCCGCAACAGTCAACTGGCGCATACCAAAAACCGCGCAACCCTCCTGCAACAACAGCAATGGGGCAATGTAAGCGAGTGGAACGCGGCTGCCTATATCAGGGAAACCGTCCAACTCCCCTACCGCATCACCCTGGAAAGCGCCCTGCGTTTCGACCAGTTCATCCATGCTTATTCGGATAAGTTGCAGGATACGCGCAGGCAAAAACATACCGCCATCGTCAGTCCCAAAATCAACCTGTCGTGGCAGGCTTCCAATAAAGCCATGCTGTACCTGAGTGCAGGCAGGGGCTTTCACAGCAACGATGCCCGGGTAGTGGTACAAACAAATGGCCGTGAAGCCCTGCCCGCAGCCTGGGGTGCTGACCTGGGCATCCAGGCCAAACCCCGCAACAACCTGGTGCTCCAGGCAGCATTGTGGTATTTGGCACTGGAGCAGGAGTTCATTTATGTAGGTGATGAAGGCATCGTTGAACCTTTGGGCCGCACCCGCAGAACCGGTTTGGATGTTTCTGCCCGGTACCAGCCTTTGCGCAACCTGTACCTCGATGCCGACCTGAACTATGCCAGGGCTTTGGCCTTAGATGTTTCGAAAGGCGAGGACTACCTGCCGCTGGCACCCCGGTTCACTTCCTCAGGCGGCATCACCTACAAGAAAAATACCGGGTGGAACGGCAGCTTCCGGTACCGCTGGATGGGCAACCGGCCCGCAAATGAAGACAACAGCCTGGTGGCCGAAGGATACTTCGTTTGCGACGCGGGACTTGCCTACAACTTCAAACGGATAGAGCTGATGCTGTCGGCACAAAATCTGTTTGACGTGCGCTGGAAAGAAACGCAGTTTGCCAGCACCAGCCGGTTACAGCAGGAACCTGATCCCGTTACTGAAATACACTTTACCCCCGGCACGCCATTCTTCCTCAAAGCAGGTATTACCATCACCCTGTAAACACTCCGGCTCATTTTCAAAAAGATAATAGAAAACAATCCCCTTACAAAAAGCGGTGCAGCAGCAGTGAAACAGGTATACCGCTCCAGGACAAATAAGGCCGAAAGATTTGCGGAACTTTCTTCTGCTGAACAGCATCTTTTTAGTTGAATGGCTTGAGCTATCATCAGCAGGCTACAACGGTTACATTTAAAAGAACATAGCACTATCTATAAAGCCGGAATTCACCCTTTTGAGGACGGTGATCCAAATTCCAATCAAGGTTTTTTTGCAGCATTTAAATTGCTATCCAGGGCCTGCAGGATCTTGTGAAAAATGGCCGTGTTTTCATATACCCCGCCAAACAGCTGCGCACCCGGCCCGTATGCAAACACCGGTACCGGCGCCGCGGTATGGTCATCGGTGGCAAAAAGGCCCGCCACATACCCACTGGCATAATCGCCGCCATGCAGGGTAAGGCCGCCGGTTTCATGATCGGCAGTAACAATCACCAGGGTCTCGCCATCCTGGTCGGCAAAGCGCATGGCCTGTGCCACCACCTGGTCGAAATCGAGCAGTTCGGAAACCAGGAAAAAGCCACTTGTTGAACCGGATAGCAGGCTGATGCTGCCGCTGTTCCGGTACTCCTGATTTTGAAATGCTACTTAGTAGCTAATCTTTTGAAATTGGTACCGGTCAAAATCAGCAATGAGCAGGGTATTGACCGGCACTTCATTTTCCAGCACAATTTTCAATGCTATATCGCACATCATCGTACCAATCATTCCGGGAACGATTCCCAACACACCATTTTCGCTGCAGCCTGGTACATCTCCCGGATCGGGCGGTTCCGGAAACAGGTGTCGCAGGCTGTTGCTCCCTTTGTAGTTGAACACAGCTACCTGTCCTTCAAAATTCAAAATACTTCCATATACCAAAGGTTTGCCCAATGCTTTACAGGCATCATTAACCAGGTAGCGGGTCCGGAAGTTATCGGAGCCATCTATTACCAGGTCAAACTGCCCGATAAGGTCGTTTGCCTGCTCTTCTTCGAGCTTCATGTCAAAACCTAACAGGTTACAGTCAGGATTGATCGCCTGAAGCCTTTCTGCTGCAACAGCCACTTTCTTCTTGCCGATATCGGCGGTGGTGTACAGTACCTGCCGATGCAGGTTATGTATGGCGATGGTATCGAAATCCACGATGCCAATGGTTCCGATACCCGCACCTGCCAGGTATTGCAATACAGGACAGCCCAGCCCACCGGCACCAATCACCAGGATCTTTGCCGCCCTTATTTTCATTTGCCCTTCAAGGCCTACTTTATCGGCCATCAGCTGCCGGCTGTAGCGATTGATCTGTTCGATGGTCAACATGGTACTTTGAAATTTTTATCCCAGTCTTTCCATACGGGTTCATACCCGCTCGCCCTGATCACGGCAGCCATTTCAGCAGCGGATCGTTCGTCGCTTACTTCAAACTGTTCCAGGCTTTGCGGATCAACTGCATAGCCCCCGGGATTGGTTTTGGAGCCCGCACTGATGGTGGTGGTACCCAGCTTTAAAACATGGTTGCGGAAGGTTTCGGTTTCGCGGGTGGAGATGGATATTTCCACATCCTCATTGAACAGGCGGTAGGCACAAATCAGTTGCACCAGCTCGCGGTCCCTGATGGTGTACTTGCCGCTTTCCACACCTGCTGCGGGCCTGATGCGTGGAAAGGAGATAGCGTACCTGGTCTGCCAGTACTTTTTCTGCAGGTAGTCGAGATGGAGGGCACAGAAAAAGCTGTCGGCACGCCAGTCCTCCAGCCCAAGCAACACGCCCAGGCCGATTTTGTGCATGCCTGCACGGCCAATACGGTCGGGTGTTTCAAGCCGGTAATAGAAGTTTGACTTTTTACCCTTGGTATGGTACTCCTTGTACCGGTCTTTATGATAGGTTTCCTGGTAAACCAGTACCGAGTAAATACCTGCTTCCTGCAGTTGCCGGTATTCGTCTTCATCCAAAGGCTGCACTTCTATGGAGATGTTGGCAAAATGCGGCCTGATCAGGGCAATAGCTTTTAGGAAATAATCCACATGCACTACCTGGTTGGCCTCACCGGTAACCAGCAGGATGTGCTGAAAGCCGTGCTTTTTGATCTCGTTGATCTCCTGCAGGATTTCGGCAGCGTTGAGGGTGCGCCGTTTTATTTTATTGTCGAAGCTGAAGCCGCAGTAGGTACAAATATTATTGCATTCATTGCTCAGGTACATGGGCGCAAACAACTGTACCGTATTGCCAAAACGCTTCCGGGTTGCAGCATGGCTCAGTTGCGCCATCTGCTCCAGGTAAGGTGCGGCAGCCGGCGAAATCAGGGCCATAAAATCTTCCAAGCTACGGCGTGGTGCGGCCAGTGCCTGCTGTACATCCAAACTGGTTTTGGTGGCAATGGCCGCGGTCACTTCTTCCCAGCTGTACTGGTCAAAAACTTCTTTAAAGTTCTTCATGTAAAAATGCAGTTAAGGGGCTGGAGGCAGTAGCATGGTTTGCTGCTGTGGCAAGGCGGGCTTCGTAGGCCATTCTGCCGGCATCAACCGCAAGTTTGAAGGCTGCTGCCATTTGCACGGGGTTTCCGGCAACAGCAATGGCGGTGTTGACCAGTACGGCATCTGCACCCATTTCCATGGCTTTGGCTGCATCGGAAGGGGCACCAATACCGGCATCAATGATCACGGGCACCTTGCTTTGCTCAATAATGATTTGCAGGAAGTCGTAGGTCTTCAGGCCCTTGTTGGTACCAATGGGTGCGCCCAAAGGCATCACGGCCGCAGTACCCGCGTCTTCAAGCCGTTTACACAGTACCGGGTCGGCATGTATATAGGGCAGCACCACAAAGCCCAGTTTGGCCAGCTCCTCGGTTGCCTTTAGGGTTTCCACCGGGTCGGGCAGCAGGTACCTGGGATCGGGATGAATCTCCAGCTTGAGCCAGTTTGTTTCCAGGGCTTCGCGGGCCAGCTGTGCAGCAAATACCGCCTCGTTGGCAGTGCGCACACCCGATGTGTTGGGCAGCAGGTTGATGTGCGGATGCTGCAGGTGAGCCAGGAGGTTGTCGGTTTGGGTTTCCAGGTCCACCCGCTTTAGCGCTACGGTTACCAGCTCGGTGCCTGAGGCCAGCACAGCATCTTCCATTAGCCTGGCCGAACCAAATTTGCCGGTACCGAGGAACAAACGGGAATGCAATATTTTATCCCTTATGGAAAGTGGTTGCATACAGTTGGTTGTTTAGTTGTTGAACGATTTGTTTTTTGTGGTCGTTATGGGTGATGAGCCCCGATACCGCAATGCCATGCACCCCTGTTTCCACTAGGCCCGCCACATCTGCTGGTGTAATGCCGCCAATAGCGATCAGGGGCATGGAAATCCCGGCCTCCGCCATGGCTTCCAGGATCTGCTGGTAACCGGCAACACCTAATATGGGGCTGAGTTTTTCTTTGGTGGTTGTAAAACGAAAAGGCCCGACCCCGGCATAATCGCAACCTTCCTCGTACCGTTGGATGACATCAGCCAGGGTGTTGGCGGTTCCGCCGATGATCTTTTCCTTTCCTACTACTGCCCTTGCCTCAGAAACGGGCATGTCCGTCAAACCCAGGTGCACACCATCAGCTCCAACAGCCGCTGCAATGGCAGGGTGATCGTTGATAATAAAGATTGCGTTGTACGTGATGCATAATTCCCTTACCTGCTGTGCCGTTGTGAGCAAATCGCCGGCAGTGGCCTGTTTCATCCGCAGCTGGATCCAGGTGCAGCCTGCATCCAGCGCTTCCCGGATATGCCTTACCTGTATTTCGGGTGTGCTTCCCTGTGAGATGTATTGCAGCCTGGGTAACATGTTGTTCATTTTGTTTTTGATTACTGTTTACAACCGGCAGCCAGGTCGTAGGCGTTTTTTACCTGTAAAAAAGAAAGGACCGGGTCTTTACCTTGCCAGATGGCGCCCAGCACCGCTATGCCATCAAAACCCATCCGGAAAGCCGCGGCACAATTATGCACATCGATTCCGCCAAGGGCTACAACCTTAGTCCTGCTTTGGGGCAACCTGAAATGGGCTGACAGTACAGAGCTGTACCCCTTTTTGGAAATGCTGTTGAATACAGGTCCGAAGAAAACATGATCATAGTACATACCCTGTTGTTCTATTTCCTTCAACTGGTGCATCGACGCCGACAAATAGAATCCCTTTGCCTTCAAGCTTGCCAGCATGGCAGCTGATGTTTCCGCCTGTTGCTTTCCGGTGAAATGAAGCCTTTTGATACCATTCTCCTCCGCCAGGTGATGGTGGCTGTGGAGTGCTATAAGCGCTCTGTATTTTGGATAAATAGCTGCAATCAAATGTTGCATATCGGATGCGGTTGCTGCCGGCTTGCGCAGGTGCAATACCGGCATTCCTGCATCAAACAGTTCATTGACCAGGCTTGCTGCTCCGGGGCATATTGTCTCCTCTGAAATAACGATCAGCATATCCAAACATTCGCATATAGCAAAACAACCAAGAGCACCTTGGCTCCTGTCCATTACAGTTGAGGGTTCATCCCCCCTGTGTAGCTTTGATGAGCAGTATCCGGTCATGGTCCTGCAGCAAATGATCTTTCCAGTTTGCCCTGGGCACCACGGTATTGTTGATGGCTACAGCTATGCCTTTTTGTTTTTCACCGGCCCATGCGTCAACAATCTGCTGAACGGAGGCACCCGGTTCAAAAACTTGTGGCTGATCGTTTATATAGATTTCCATTCCGAATTAGTAGGGAGCTTAAATAATAAAACTTCAGGAATGGACAGACGTGCAGTATGTATTCACTTTTCCCTTCGGCAGCATTACCTGCATCAGGTTCGAGGGTATCATCTCAGCCTTTCGGCACCCCTAAAGTTTCAACAAATGTAGGGGAGTTTGTGTTTGAAAATTTTGTTTTCTCTTCTATCAACAGCGCAAGGGTGGCATGGCATACATACCAACATCCTATACGCTATAAATGCTTTATGCAATCAATAAAGGCCTGTTGTCTGTCGATCATCCAGACAAAACCGAGACCTGGTTACAGTTATGCACAGGACGTGCAAAACATTTAAAAACACGGCCCGTTTTCTGTCCTTACTTCACCGTTCGATACTGGTTGCAGGTACTCTTCGGGTACTGCATTAAAAGGGAATCCGGTGTAAGTCCGGAACTATCCCCGTAGCTGTAAGCTCCTTTCGTGTTGTTTCTGCTCCATGCCACTGCCCTTAACGGGTGGGAAGGCCGGGAACAACGGAGTAAGTCAGAAGACCTGCCAGTCATCATTTTAGTAACAATGCTTTCGGGTGAAAGGCAAAGTACTGACGGATCTCCGCGCAGCGTATTGGAGTGCACGCGATACGCATGGCTGCCGGTTTACCCCATCAGCACTACCCTTTTCGTCTGCAGGTAATTAAATCCATTTACGATGCAAGTCAACGACGAAGTACTACTCAGGGAAAACAAGGACCGTTTTGTCATCCTGCCCATCAACTATCCCCAGATATGGGAACAATACAAAAAGCACGAAGCCAGCTTCTGGACGGCCGAAGAAATTGATCTCAGCAGCGACCTGAAGGACTGGGAGGCACTCAACAGCGGCGAGCGCCATTTCATTGCCCATGTGCTGGCCTTTTTTGCTGCCAGCGACGGCATCGTAAACGAGAACCTTGCCGTGAACTTCATGAGTGAAGTGCAACTGCCGGAAGCACGCTGTTTCTATGGTTTCCAGATCATGATGGAAAATATACACAGCGAAACCTATGCGCTGCTGATCGACACTTACATCAAAGACCCCGCAGAAAAGCACCGGCTCTTTCATGCCATCGACACCGTGCCCGCCGTAACGAAAAAGGCCGAGTGGGCCCTGCGCTGGATCACCAACGGCTCCTTTGCACAAAGGCTGGTGGCCTTTGCGGCCGTTGAGGGCATCTTCTTCAGCGGTTCTTTCTGCTCCATATTCTGGCTGAAGAAAAGAGGCCTCATGCCCGGACTTACTTTCAGCAATGAACTGATCAGCCGCGATGAAGGCATGCACTGCGAGTTTGCCTGCCTGCTGTATGGCATGCTCCAAAACAAGCTGTCGCAGGAAGAAGTGTACGCCATCATCACCGATGCGGTGGCCATCGAAAAGGAATTCATCACCGAAGCATTGCCTGTTGACCTCATTGGCATGAATGCAAGGCTGATGCAGCAGTATATCGAGTTTGTAGCCGACCGCTGGCTTTCAGAACTGGGATATCCGAAAGTGTACAATACTGCCAACCCATTCGATTTTATGGAAATGATCTCGCTGCAGGGCAAAACCAACTTCTTTGAGAAGCGGGTTGGCGACTACCAGAAGGCCGGTGTTTTATCGGGCAAGGACAGCCAGGTGTTTTCTACCGAGGAAGATTTTTAAATCACAAAAGCATTGTACCATGTTTGTAATAAAGAGAAACGGGAAGAAAGAATCTGTCAAATTCGATAAGATCACTGCCCGGCTGCAAAAACTGAGTTATGGCTTGAACCCGCTGGTGGATGTGACCGATGTAGCCAAGAAGACCATTGAAGGTATTTATGATGGCGTACGCACCACCGACCTCGACAACCTGGCAGCCGAAGTTGCTGCCTCCCTGACCACCACGCATCCCGACTACGCCCTGCTTGCCTCCCGCATAGCAGTAAGCAACCTGCACAAGAATACCACCAAGCGCTTTTCAAAGGCCATGCGCCAGCTGCACGAATATACAGACCGCAACACAGGGAGGCATATGCCGCTGATTGCCGACGAGGTGATGGAGGTGATTGAAGCCAATGCCGACCTGCTGGACAGCACCCTCATATACGACCGCGATTATGCCTTCGATTATTTTGGGTTCAAGACCCTGGAAAAATCCTACCTGCTGCGCATCGACGGGGCCATTGCCGAGCGTCCGCAGCACCTGTATATGCGGGTAGCTGTCGGTATTCATAAGTCCGATATCGATGCGGCCATCCGCACCTACCACCTGATGAGTGAAGGATGGTATACGCACGCCACCCCTACCCTGTTCAATGCAGGCACACCCAAGCCGCAGATGAGCTCCTGCTTCCTGCTGACGATGAAAGACGACAGCATCGATGGCATTTACGACACGCTGAAACAAACAGCAAAAATTTCGCAAAGCGCCGGCGGCATCGGGCTGGCCATTCACAATGTGCGGGCAACGGGCAGCTATATCAGCGGCACCAACGGTACCAGCAATGGCATCATCCCCATGCTCCGCGTGTTCAACGACACGGCCCGTTATGTAGACCAGGGCGGCGGCAAACGCAAGGGAGCCTTTGCCATTTACCTCGAACCCTGGCATGCCGATGTTTTTGAATTTTTGGACCTGCGCAAAAATCATGGCAAGGAAGAACTGCGTGCCCGCGACCTGTTTTATGCCCTATGGGTACCCGACCTGTTTATGAAGCGGGTAGAAGCAGGCGGTGAATGGAGCCTGTTTTGCCCCCACGAAGCACCCGGATTGAGTGATTGCTGGGGTTCAGCCTTTGAACAGCTGTATACCCAGTATGAATCGGAAGGAAGAGCACGGAAGACCATCAAAGCGCAGGAGTTGTGGTTCGCCATCCTGGAAGCGCAGATCGAAACGGGTACCCCCTACCTGTTGTATAAGGATGCTGCCAACAGCAAGAGCAACCAGCAGAACCTGGGCACGATCAAAAGCAGCAACCTGTGTACCGAAATCATGGAGTATACATCGCCCGATGAAGTGGCCGTGTGCAACCTGGCATCCATTGCCCTGCCGCGTTTTGTTGCCGATGGCGCCTTCGATCACCAGAAGCTCTACGAGGTTGCCTACGAGGCCACCATCAACCTCAATAAGATCATTGACCACAACTACTACCCGGTGCCCGAAGCACAAAACTCCAACCTGAGGCACCGGCCCATCGGCATCGGGGTACAGGGGCTTGCCGATGTATTCATCCTGCTGCGGTTGCCCTTCGAAAGTGAGCTGGCGCGGGTGCTCAACAAGAACATTTTCGAGACCCTCTATTTCGCAGCCATGACGGCCAGCAAGGACCTTGCAAAAACACAGGGACCTTATGCAACCTATGAAGGCTCGCCGGTGTCGGAAGGCATCTTCCAGTTCGATATGTGGGGTGTAATGCCGAGCGACCGCTGGGACTGGGCGGCACTCAAAGCCGAGGTACTGCGTTACGGCGTGCGCAACTCGCTGCTGCTGGCGCCCATGCCTACAGCCTCCACATCGCAGATCTTTGGCAATAACGAATGCTTCGAACCCTACACCAGTAATATCTACACCCGCAGGGTACTGAGCGGCGAATTTATTGTTGTAAACAAACACCTGCTGCACGACCTGGTGGCACTGGGCCTTTGGAACAATGACCTGAAAAACCAAATCATTGCAGCGAACGGTTCCATCCAGCACATTGCGGCCATACCCGGTGATATCAAGGAAATCTATAAAACCGTGTGGGAGATCAAGCAAAGAAGCCTGATTGACATGGCTGCCGACCGTGGGGCTTTTATTTGCCAGTCGCAATCCCTCAACCTGTTTGTGGATACGCCTACTGCACCCAAGCTTACCTCCATGCATTTCTACGCCTGGAAAAAAGGACTTAAAACAGGTATGTACTACCTGCGTACACAGGCAGCCGCACAGGCAGTGCAGTTTACGGTTAGCAAACAACAGGCGCAAAAAGAAGCGGCTCAGCCAATACCCGAAGACATCGCAACAGGCGCTACCTGTAGTATGGAAGATGGCTGTGTGAGCTGCGGATCGTGAGACGAGGAAACACTGCGCCTGTTGGATAATGATCGCCTACAGGAAGCAACACAATAAGTTTAAACAAAACAGCCGGCACCTGTAACCAAGGTCTGCCGGCTGTTTTGTTTTAAACTTGCATTTGCCTTTTTCTGAATGCAGGCGTACCAACCGGTAAGCCTCCGAGCGGATCGGCCTGCGGTATGTAACTGGATGGTGAAGGGCAGAAAAACAAAATGCCTGCATACCAATGGTTGCAAGCATTTATTACGAAACTTAACAATTATTAGCGAAGCCTGAAGGATGCGAATCCACCGAATCAACCAACATAAGTCAATGAGTTACGTAAATAAGTAACCGTAACTACACGATAAACGCCAATACCTGACCTGCTTTACAAAGAACCTACCCAGATTTACGACTACTGCTTCATTAAACGCAAAACGGTTTTTATTTAAATACCTCTGTTAACTGTCGGTGCAGTAAAACTTCAGGGGACTGCGGCCGCTCTTTTGCAAGCCTAAACCTCAAATTAATGGCACATGAGTGTTTCTTCATCCCGCCACCGCCCGCAGTACATATTGTTTGATGTGTACGACACTTTGCTGGATATGACCGAAATAAAAAGGCGGATCAACAGTGCCCTGGACAACAAGCGGGGTTACGATCTTTGGTTTAGCCTGCTTACCCAATATTGTTTCCTGCACAATTGTACAGCCACTTTTCAGCCCTTTACAGATGTATGCAAGGCTACCCTGCAGATGGCAGGCGCCCAACTGGGCGTGCAAGTCTCGGAAGGGCATATCGAAGACCTGCTGCACCTGATGAAATACCTGCCCCTGCAGGATGGTACCCCGCAAGTGCTGTCGGATTTGTACGATGCAGGGTTCCGGCTGGCGGCACTCACCAATGCGCCCAAAGATGTGGTCAGGGAACGCATGGAGCGTACCGGGCTTATTTCCTACTTCGACCCGGTGCTGAGCAGCGAAAAGATCAGGCAGTACAAACCGGCCACACGCGTGTATCAATGGGCCGCAGAACAGTGCGGCGTGCCCGCAGCAGCCTGTATGCTGGTATCCACCCACGACTGGGATATACTGGGTGCCCACAATGCCGGTATGCAAACGGCATATATCGAAAGACCGCAGCAGCTGGCATACCCTTTAGGTCCAAAGCCCGGAATCTGTTTACAACACCTGAACCAACTGCTGCAGCAAATCGGATAGGCTTTCTGGTAAACGGATTAGACCAGGTGCTGAATACGTTTGTACATGGCAATGGCCGGACAAGCGTGATGCTGCCCAAACATGCTATCAGTTGGCAGAACATCTATGAAAAAGCCCTCCAGGAATGGAGGGCCTACGTCTAAACCATCTAAACTAGAACTATGAAAAAGTATCATTTGCTGTTGCTATCCTGCTCCAGTATATCGATGTATTTCCTGGCATCTGCATTTCCCGGGTCTACTTCCAGTACCTGCTCGAAATAACCAATCGCTTCTGCATAGTCCTTCTCGGTATTGGCTTCATAGGCAGCCAGGTAACCTAGGGCTTCTACCATCCATTTCTGGTAGTTGGCATCCGTGGTATCCTGCTTTAATACAGTAATCAGTTGCTGGTAAGCAGGTATCGCCAGCCCTTCCTTCATCTCGGGATCCTGCAGCGCCTTGCTCTTGGCCTGCCAGTAATAGCCAAAGCTCTGGTCGGGGTATTTGGCCACGTACATGCCATAAATCGAATCGGCCATCCCATAATTTTCGGCGCGGAAATAAGCCAGGCCGGTATTAAACAGGTCGAGGTTGGTGGCCCTTTCATTTCCTGCGTAATAGCGATGCATCCATTTGGCCTGCTCCCCAAAATCCTTACGGTTCTTTGCCAGTTCTGCCAGTTGCTGGTAATACTTGTACAGGGTTGCCGAATCCTTTTCTACTTCCACCGCCCGTGCCAGGTAGGTAGCCGCCAGCGAATCGTTTGCGGTATCACTGTCAGCAGTGAGGAAGGCACTCATCGATACAAAATCCTGCGGCACCAATACGCTGTCGGGGGCCTGCTGAAAATATTGCTGCATATAGGTGGCTGCCTTCGCCGTATCCCTGAGGCCGGCATAACTATAGCCGATCATCTTGTAAATACGGGGCTGAACGGCCTCCCCTTCCTGCTGCACCAGGCTTTGCGCTTTGGCAATGGCCTCGTTGAATTCTTTATTGATGTAGAGCAGGTCGGCCAGGTCGTACTGGTTGTTCACAGAAGTATCGCTGTTGGCCATAAACTGCATATAGTATGCGCGTGCCTTCTGCGGGTTGCGGGCAAACTCGTAAGCATACAGCTTTTCCAGCGCCGGCGCATATGCCGGGTCGGCAGCCAATGCCTTTTCGAAATGCTGCACATACATATCCGCATTTTTCTGGCTTAGAAAAATATCACCCAGCTGGTAGTGTGCACGGGCATACTTATCGTTTTTGGCAATAGCTTCCTGGTACTGCTTGTAGGCTTCACCGCTGTTGCCCATTTTGCGATAGGCATCACCCATCAGGGTATTGATGGCGGCATCGCGCTTTTCACGCTTCTGGGCCTGTTGCAATAATTCAAGGGCTCGGCTGGCGTCACCCCAGGCAATATGGGCCTTTGCAATAGCCTGCAGCAGGGCCGCATCTTTTTGCCTGGTTTGGTCCAGCGCCTGGCCAAAAAAGACTGCTGCGCTATCCTTTTTGTTTTGGGCCAGCAGCAGGGAGCCTTTGGCTGCACGGAAGTAAGGATGGTCCTGTACTTCGGCAGGGGCGTTTCCAATCGCTTGGGCAGCTTTGGGAGCAGCGTTTTGCGCTAGGTAGGCGGTGGCCAGGCCCAGCCAGGCCGCTCCATTGCCGGGTTGCTGGCTGCTCAACTGACTGAAGACGTTTACCGCACTGTGGTAGCGCTGGTAATAAAGATTTTTGTTGCCTTCGGCTATGGTTTGCGCATGCATACCGGCGCTCCATAACAGCAAAACGGCCATGAATAATTTTTTCATAGTGTGGTTTTAAGTCGTTGAAAATTCAGTTTCGGGCTGCAGGGCCAGCACCTGCACTTTACTTTGGGCAGGCAGCACATCGGAAATATGCCGGTTCCATATATCTACCCTTGTTTCCTGCTCCGGGTACACCAGCAATAGGTCGGCGTCTACTTTTTGGGTGTAACGCAACAGGGAGCGGGATCGGAGGCTGCCATCCAGTAAGGCATATTCAACGGGGCAGCGCAGGTGGCTGCGCACCCATTGATATACCTGTAAAAGGGAAGCGGCGTTTTCAGTGCTCACAGCGGCATTGGTGCCAAAAGCTACCAGGTGAATGGTGGGATGCATCCGCGTACAGAGCAGCGACAAAGCAGCCATTTTGCTCAGGGGAAGCGTTTCGGAAACAGGTACCACTATGGTACGCACCTTTGTTTGCAGGGCGCCGGGGCGGGCCGTCAGTACCGGTATACCTGTTTGGGCGGCCACACGCCTGGGCACGATGGTATCGGTAAAACGAAACCAATGGTCTTTCCTGTTCTTGCCTACCACCACCAGGTCGCAGCCATGGCTAACCGCGTGGTGCACGATGCCGGAAGTGATGCTGTCGGCATGTGCGATCCACCAGCGTACCCGTAATCCGGGCTGGTAGGTTTCAAGCTCATGCTGCCACTGTTCCAGCGTTGCGGCAAGCTCGTTTTCTTTTACCGGGGCAGCAATACCAACCTTGTTTTTCCGCACATGCAACAAATGAAGCAGGCCGCCTTCGGTGTCGGCAAGGGCAAGTGCCTTGGCTACGGCCACTTCCGTATTGATGGTAAAATCAACAGGCACCAATATGTTATTGAAAGCAAACTTCATACTGCCGGTTTACTACGAATCTCGCCCTGTGGAATTAGGCAGGCATTAAACTGGCATTAGAATGATATTAGAATAAGGCTGCAGCCAGCAGGCACTTTTGGCAAACAGGCAGGGGCAACTATCTTTCCATAACAAAAGGAGCGATGAAAGAGCGGAGTATTTTACTGGTGGAAGATGAACGCAAGATTGCCGACACCCTGAAGCGGGGATTGGAGGAGGAAGGTTTCCGCGTAGAAGTGGCCTACGATGGCACCATCGGCTGGCGGCTGTACCAACAGGCGCTTTTTGAGCTGGTGATCCTTGATATCAACCTGCCGGGGATGAATGGTTATGAATTGTGCCGCAATATCCGCAACCGCGATGCGCAGGTACCCATTATTATGCTCACCGCACTCAGCTCGCTCAGCGACAAACTGGAAGGATATGATACCGGTGCCGACGACTACCTGGTAAAACCCTTTGAATTTCGCGAACTGCTGATGAAGATCCGGGTTTTGCTCAAAAGAAGCCAGCAGCTGCAGGTACCCACTGGCAGCATGTTAAAAGCAGGCGACCTGGAAATGAACCTCGACAGCAAGGAAGTAAGGCGCGGCAACAAAGACATACAACTGACCGCTAAAGAGTTCCAATTGCTGGAATACCTGCTGCGCAACAAAAACCGGGTGGTATCCCGTGCCGACCTGGCCATCAATGTTTGGGATATAGACTTTGACACCAATACCAATGTCATCGACGTATACATCAACTATGTGCGCAACAAAGTAGATAAACCATTTGACCAGAAACTGATACACACCCAGGTAGGTATGGGGTATGTACTCAGGGAAAACGCCTGATATGCCGGTACGTTTCCGCATCACCCTGATCTTTTCACTCCTGGTGGCCATCATCCTGGCCATGGTATGCGCCGGCATCTATTATTTTTCCTACCAGGCGCGGCTCAACACCATCAAAACAAGGCTCACCAACCGGGCCATTACCACGGCGCGGCTGCTCAGCCAGCGCGAAACCTTCGACCGCGAACTGGTACGCCGCATTGATGCCGCCACCACCATCGCCCTCAACAACAAGTCGGTGGAGGCTTACAACAGCATGGACGACCGTATTTACCGCTACAGCGACCTTGCGGCCGATACCCTTTCCATCACCGTCAACGACCTGGCTACCGTACGTTTCAAGGGGCAGGTATTTGTTGCCGAGGGCAAAAAAGAAATGGTAGGTTATCACTACAGTTCCGGTGATAATACCATTGATGTGTTTGTTGCCGGTGAAGATGCCGAAGGACGCCAATCCTTGCAACAACTGCGCAACATCCTGCTTTTTGGTTTTGTAAGCGGCATTATACTGGTGGTGGTGATCGGGTATTTTTTCTCCCGGGGCCTGCTGCGGCCGATCCAGGCTATTTCCGACGATACCCGCGACATCTCGGCACAGAACCTTACCCGGCGCATCCATACCGGCGACAGCAGGGATGAATGGTACCAGTTGTCCACTACCCTCAATGCCCTGCTCGACCGCCTGCAGGAAAGCTTTGAAATGCAGCGGCGCTTTATTGCCAACGCTTCGCACGAGCTGTCTACCCCGCTTACTGCAATTTCCAGCCAGCTGGAAATTGCCCTGAGCCGCGAAAGGGCTGCCACCGAGTACAAACAGGTAATGGAATCGATATTCCAGGATGTGCAGCACCTGTGTAAGCTCACCCAAACCCTGCTGGAGTTTGCCAAGGCAAGCGGTGATCCCGGTGGCCTGGAAATAAGCCTGGTGCGTATGGACGAAATTGTGCTGCGGTTGCCTGCGGAAGCTACACGCATCAACCCCGATTACGCAGTTACCATCGACTTCGAAAACTTGCCCGAACAGGAGGAGCAGCTGCTGGTATTTGGCAATGAGCCCCTGTTGCTAACCGCACTAAAGAATATAGTACTGAACGCCTGCAAGTATGCCCCCGACCAAAACGCCAGGGTGGTGCTTGCCGTACAGGAGCATGCCATAGTCATCGAGGTGCAGGATAAAGGTCCCGGCATTGACCTACAGGAACGCAACAAAGTATTCCAGCCCTTTTACCGGATAGCAGGCGACACACCCAAACAGGGTTTTGGACTGGGCCTGCCCCTTGCAGAACGGATCATCAAAATACACAAAGGCACCATCGACCTGATACAGCCGGCGTCGGGTGGTTCCCTGTTCCAGATCGTGCTGCCCAGCGCCACCCGCCTGGGCAATGTGTAATTTCCCAAAACGCTCTGGTACCTGTACACGCGGGTAAACCTTACTGCCGCACGCCCCGCTTAACCAGTAATGCGGGGGTTACCAAGCCAATGCCGCACAAGTTCTAATTTGTTTCTAATGTGTTTTTGAAGGTTGAGGGAAGGGGATGGTGCAATTTGCAAGGCGTTTATCCTGTTGGGGAAAAACGCGTTGTTCCATACAAAACCAGTTAACCTGTGGCAACCTATACCATCCAAAATATTTTGGCACCTCTTGACCTCAGCGATTCCTCGCTGAACGCGGTAGAAGTGGCGGGTGCCCTGGCCCAGGCAACAGGCGCTACCCTGCACCTGTTGCACATTGAAGAAAGACTAGACGCAATGGAGGATCCTTTTGGGCCTGCCCTCAACCTGCAAGGGTCGCACAACGATGTACTGCCGGCCCTCGCTGCAACACTGGCAACAAAGTACCAGCTACGCATCAGCCTTTCGATGAAAGGGGGAAATGTTACCGAAACCATTGTACAAACAACCGAGGAACAATCAGCCGACCTGGTGGTAATGGGCAAACACGGCGCTTCGGGCATCCGCGATGGTTTTGCCGGGCACAACACCTATTACACCATCAAACACAGTAACGTGCCGGTATTAGTGGTGCCCGCGTCCTGCCCACAAGGGTTGTTTCACCATGTAGTCTATCCCTTCCGGCTGATGGATGGTGCACAAATGCGCCACGACCTGGTACTTCCTTTTGTCAGCACCGGCGCCACCATCGAGTTGTTGTCGGTGAACCAGAAGCTGCTGGATATTGGCAACCGGGCGCTCCATGCCTTTGCCGACCAGGTGCAGGAGAAATGTGCGGAGAAAAAGGTGCTGGTAAAAATGGCCCAGGGCACCAGCCTGCGCATTGGCAAGGAGTTGGTGCATTATGCCAGCCGGAACGAAGGGGCACTGGTAGTGGCAAACAGCGCCCTCGACATGAACGGCAACAGCAGGTTCATAGGACCACACACCCAGGCAGCCATCAACGGTTTGAAAAACCCCTTGCTATTTGTGCCCCTGCACTGTGAACAAATAACAAAGAGCAAGGACACCGCCATCAGCTATTCAAGGGCAGGCTAAATGGCCTGCATTGCCTGAAGTTCGCTCATACTGCGGAGCAGGCCAACCACCATTTGTGGCTTGAGCAGGTTGTAACGGGCATAAGAAGCATTTGGTCCCACTTTAATGGTGTGGGCATGTGCTATCGGCGCCAGCATTTTGAACATGTCCTCATCGGTTTTATCATCCCCTGCGGCAAAAATCCAGTCGAAAGTACGGGTGGCCAGCAGCTTGCGTATGGCGGTGCCCTTGTTGGTGCCACTATTGCGCACTTCCACGATCTTGTTGCCGCAAACCACTTCCAGTTGCCGGTCTATCAGGTATTTATTCAGTTCGGCTGCCAGTTCCGACGACCGAAGCCTGCCCTGGAAAGGATCGGCATTGCGGTAGTGCCATACCATGGAAAACTCCTTATCCTCGATAAAGGTGTGGGCACAACGGCGCACATAGCGTTCCATGATGTTGCGCACGGCTTCTTTCCATTCGCTGTTGAAAGGCACTTCTGTATTCCATGCGCCTTCCTGTTGTTTCATTTTGGCACCATGCTCCGCAATAAGTCCCACCGGCAGATGACCAAAATACTGCTCCAGCCAGGCACTGCTGCGTCCACTGATCAGCCATACTTCATGGTTTTCCTTACTGCCCAGGCTATGCAGCAGGTCCAGCAATTCGTTGCCGGGAACAGCCTGTGTAGGATTGTTGCAAAAAGACACCAGGGTACCGTCGTAATCCAGCAGCAAAAGCCGCCGGTGGGCACTGCTATAGCTGTCGAGCAGCTTACGCTTATCGGTATCCGCCAGGAACAATTCCTGGTATTGTTCCTGGCGCACCTTGATCTGCTGGAGCTCCGACATAAAGTCCTCTGCCCAGTCCTTTACGGTGTAATGGGCAATGCGGCTGCGCATTTGAACCATGCGCAAAGCCTGCTCTTCAGCATCCATCTCCAGGGCTTCCTTGATTTTTCCTGCAAGTTCACGCGTGTCGTTGGGGTTGATGAGCAGGGCATCGGAAAGCTCCCGGGCTGCCCCGGCCATTTCGCTCAGTACCAGCACGCCCCTTTTGTCGGCACGGCTGGCTACAAACTCCTTTGCAACCAGGTTCATGCCGTCGCGCAATGGCGTAATCAGCGCCACATCGCAGGCGGTGTACAGTCCCACCATTTCGGCAAAGGCAAGTGCGTTGTATTGGTAAATAACAGGCTGCCAGGTAATGTCGCCCACCTGGCTGTTGATATTGCTGATCAGTTCATCAATCATCCGCTTTCGCTCGGCGTACTTGGCAATACCATCCCGGGAGGGTACCACCACAATCACAAATACCACCTTGCCGCGATACTCAGGGTATTGTTTCAAAAAGCATTCATAGGCCTTCAGGCGGTGGTGTACGCCTTTGGAATAGTCAAGGCGATCTACAGAAAAAAGGAGCTTGCGGCCCTGCAGCTGAACCTGCAGTTTTTGCCGCATAGTGCTTACTTCAATATCATCATATGCCTGGCTGAATTTGTTGTAATCGATGCTGATGGGAAAGACATCCACCTTTACCAACCGGTCTTTCTGGCGGATGATGTTGCGGTCATGGTTAAGCCCCAGCACCATCTGCACGCTTTGCAGGAAATGGGCCGCATAGTCCATGGTATGAAAGCCTACAAGGTCGGCACCCAGCATCCCTTCCAGCAGGTGTTGCTGCCAGTTGCGGGGCATCAGGCGAAACAGCTCGTAGGAAGGAAATGGGATGTGCAGGAAAAAGCCAATGGTCAGCCCCGGTATGCTGCGCCGCAGGCGGGCTGCCAGGGGCAAAAGGTGGTAATCGTGTATCCATACGATATCGCCCGCCACACAGGACTGCTCCAGTGTTTCGGCAAAATGTTCGTTTACCTGTAGGTAATCCAGGTAGTCTTCTTCACTGTACTCGGCATAAGAAGGAAAATAGTGACATAAGGGCCAGAGCGTACTATTGGCAAAGCCGTTGTAATAATGATCATATTGCTCTTTGAACACCATTACAGGAACATAACGGAAAGCGGTTTGCGGCAGCTGCCGCGATGCTTCCATCCAGGATGCAGGCGAGCAGCCCGGAACGCCCACCCAGCTGATGTCCTTGTAGGCATTGCCACTCATGGCAACAAAACTGTTGACTGCCGTTACCAGGCCACCCGATGACGGCAAAACCTTAAGGCTGCCTCCCTCCTCCAGTATACTAACGGGAAGCCTGTTGGATACGATGAACAGTCTTTGCTTTTGCATAGGCCAGCCTTTGTTGCAAGCTAGCTACAACCGGCACCGCATGGAATTAAAATGTCATTAGAATTCATTGCCACGCAGAAGCCCATGCGCTGATAATCAAGACAGCAGACCATGACAAAACCGATCCCGCATGGGAAAGTTTATATATGGCCACTGCAACAGGGCTGCTGGTGTAGTTCTTGTTTCTTTTCTAAAAAAATTATGCAACAAACATTTCAACAATACCAGGACTGTATCGATGCCTGTTTGCATTGTGCTTCGGCCTGCGACAATTGCGCAAGTTCCTGTTTGCAGGAAGAACATGTAAAAATGATGGCCCGTTGTATCCAGCTGGATATGGAATGTGCTGCTTTGTGTTATACAGCAGCCAGGTTAATGAGTTTAGGCAGCGAGCGAGCAAAAGAATTGTGCAGGCTTTGTGCCGATGCATGTGATGCCTGTGCCGCAGAATGTGCCCAGCACCAGCACGACCACTGCCAGCAGTGCGCAGCAGCCTGCCGCAGGTGTGCCGAAGCGTGCCGCCGGATGGCTGCATAATGCTACCATTTCTTTAAGCCCGCCTTGCGGAGCTGAAATCCTATTATGCGACGGCTTCTGTAGCTAACTAAATGAAAGCCGCACAATCACAAGAGCCGACATCCTAGGATGCCGGTTTCTTTTCCAACTCCTGAATGACGCCTTGCTTCAGGTGATCGTAAAAGGAATGCTTGTCTACCAGTAATGCAACCAGTTGCGCCACCAATCCCGCCACCAGCAGGTGGAAGATTACACTGTGGCGGTCGGTCATTTCCAACACCAGTATGGCCGAAGTAAATGGCGTACGGGTAACACCTGTGAGTAGCCCCACCATGCCTGCCAGCACCAGGATGTTGGCATGGGTGCCCCCTACCACAAACAGGTGAGCTACAAAACCGCCAACAGCGGCACCGGCGGCAAGCGCAGGTGCAAAAATACCCCCTGCAGCACCGGTGCTGAAAGCCAGCAGGGGCCCGGCAAACCGCCCCACCAAGGCGACCAGGTCAATTTCCTTATTGGGCGCAAACAGCACCCCGGTCATCAGTTCCTTTCCCGAACCTAAGATGCCCGTACTGATCCAAAAGGCAAAAGCTGCTGTAAGCAAACCTGCAGCTATTGCATACTGCCAGGGCTTGAAACTGCCCTGCACCCGGCGTTTCCAGGCAATAAGCCAGAGAATCATCCGGCTGAGCACAGCACCTGCTATTCCCGAAAGCAAGGCAACCACAACCACCCCCAGGAAAATTCGGTAGGAAAGATTGCGTACGTCGGGGTAGCCCAGGTAGAGGTAAGGTCCTAAGAGGCCTTGTGCGGTAAGGCCTGCAATGATTACCGCTACAAAAAGGGCCGTACGAAAAAACCGGACATGGATACGGGCCAGCTCCTCCATGGCAAATACAAGCCCGCCTAAAGGCGTATTGAATGCGGCAGCCAGTCCTGCAGCGGCGCCGGTAATAATATAACTCTGGTCAGCCAGCCTGGGCCAGGTGGCAGGAATACGTTTATTGATGGCCGCAAACACGGAGGCTGCCACCTGTATGGTAGGCCCTTCCCTGCCAATAGCGCCGCCACCCAGCACCAGCACCAGGCTGGAAGCAATCTTAACCAGGATGATTCGAATGCCCAACAAGCGGTTAAGTACACCATTTTTACCCGGCTGGGTATACTCCATTGCCGCCATCACCTGCGGAATACCACTACCCCTGGCAAAGGGTGCTCCTCGCTGCACCATCCACCAGGCCAGCCAGAAACAAAAAGGCGTAAGCACAAACAAAAAGGCTTTGTTATATCCTATTGCCACATGGGTCAGCCTTTCGGCATAGCCGAAAAGAAGGGCGTATGCAACTGCCAGCATACCTGTAAGGATGGATGCGATCCAAAAAGGCAGGCCCTGCAACAGGTTAGTGCGCACCGGACTGTTGCCAATCCGGTTCAGCAATTCCTGTGCACGGCGCTGTACAATCCGGTTCAAGTTGCGCATGGTAGGTGAAATTGGGTGCCGCAAAGTACTGCTTATCCTTGCATACGGGTCTGCCGGCTTTCGACACCGGGCCGCTGAAGGTTTGCCGGCGCCTGTGCATCCACACCTGGTGCCTGCACAGCCAGGGTAGACTTCCATCGGATTCTAGCAAAGTGGCAAAGGCTTCCATGATGCTGTGTAACTTCTTTTTCCGTTCCCCGGCCAGCCATTCATCTTCGGCAACCCGCGCTCTGTGCAGCATCGGGCCGGGCAAAAGAGGTGACTTTACCAAACTGCTAAACCACCGGTACCGCACCGATAGTCTGGTCATGGATACTAAAACGAAGGTTTTGGGGCTGTAGAAAAAAGCACCAGTGCTCTTCGGCAACAGGCATCCGGCTACCGGTATTTCCCCGAGCCAATGTCATGTACTGCACGCCGTCAGCTTACCATTATCATGCACAGTTAACCAGCATTAATCCTTTCGGACAAAACTGATTTTTCCGGTCTTTTCCATGTACACTTCGGCAATTTTTTCATAAGAGCCGGTATGGCATTCAATGCGTAGTTCTTCGTGAATGTCATTTTCGGTGATGCCAACTTTTTCCATGTTTTCAGCGATATACCTACCCTGCTTGTACAGCAACAGGCTTTCACCCTTGACGGTTTTTTCGAAACCTTTCCAATGAATGGACAGCCAGGATAAAACCTTATGAACCAGGATCAGCATCAGTGCACCGGCGAAAGCTGAAAAGAAGGGGGTTGCACCAACAACTCCCCGGCTTAATACGCCGCCGATCAAAAAAGCAATAATGATATCAAAAGGATCCTTCTTTCCGAAAGGCCGCATCCCGGTAATCCGGATCAGCAATAAGGTTAAAACAAACATCACAGCTGCCCTTGCTGCAATTTCCACCGGTGAAATATCCTCATTTATGCCCCACCATTCGTTTAGTCGTTCCATACTGAAATACCAAGGTTACATCATTTAAGCACCTGCAAAAAGTGTTTACATGATTTGTTGAAAAAGTAAGCGGCACCATTAGGTGCTGCTGATTCGCGTTGCACTACTTGAACTGATAAGATTCTACCGCCCGGCGCTTTTGCTCCGGCTTTTTACTGTGCCCATAAGAATCACACCGCGGCCATCCAATTGCATTTCGACATGGGTAGCATCTACGAATGCATCACAGCTCAAGTGTCAAAAAATCATGCTAGTTCACCTATAGAAATCTTATTGTGCTTACTTTTTCTACGCACCATCATGCGCCACTACCCACACAGGCTCCCTCCCGCTCAATTTGAAGGCACTCTTGCGTCCTGCTTATTGGGATTTCATGTTCTTAGCAGGTGTCCAAACATTATCCTAATCAACTGGTTTTCTCACCTGGGGTTGTTTCAACTGGCTTACACAAACAATATCCCGGCAGATAAAGCATAACCAAGATTCTGCAAACAGGCAATTAAGAAGCGTACAAACATTTATCGCTATTTACATAGAAGTATGCAAGAGCCAAATCATGGAGTTTAGCTAAAAGGTGGTCTCAAGAAGCAAACCGGTCAAACAATCTTAAGGTGCAGTTTTGCAACACCTGAATAGGCTATAGGTTGAAGACAGCTGATACATTATTCTAACCCTGATCCAAAAAAGGTTAGCCCCAAAAAACGCCAACACTCCTTTTTTGTTTTTATTTCAACCACCTATCCACCATCCCTTTTAAGGGTTGCATCATCGATATGAACATGGGTGCCTTCCCAACTGGTCAGGATGTTTTTCGCGCTGAGCCTTAAGCAGTCACCTAGACCATACAGGCCAAAAAAGCAGGAACACCGAGTATAATTGCAGCGTTGCCAGCCAATAATTAAAAGCTATTTACGCTTCCGGTCAAACCCGAACAGTTGTTCCCGCTCATCACGCACGCCAGTAAGATGGTTGCGGGCCATCTCGGCAGCCATGGTGCTGTAGGTGGTGCCATTGCCGCCATAACCAAGGGCAAAAAACACATGGTCGATGCCTGGATACCTACCAATATAGGGCAGCCCGTCGGGCGATTCGCCAAAAGTGCCACACCATACAAAGTCCGCATTGATGTGGAGGTGCGGAAACAGGGTCCGGCAATGTTTCAGGAGGGCTTCCTCTTTAACACCCATCAGGGCATCCCGCCTTTTTGGGTTTCTGAACGGCACATCCTCGCCACCCATCATGATGCGGTTGTCGGTAGTAGTGCGACAGTAGAAATAAGGCCTTTTTGTTTCCCAGATCAGGCTACGCTCTTTCCATAACTGTTCTTCCGGAAGCGGCTGGGTTACCAAAGCATAAGTGGCATGCAGGTCCATCACCTTTCGCGGAAGAAACTGGGCCGACTCATAGCCCGGCGCACATACCACAAAGCGGCACCGTACCTGATACCCTTCACTAGTTTCCAAAACCACTCCGTCTTTTTGCGACGCCAACTTTTCAACACAGGTACGGGTATA
Source organism: Cnuella takakiae (assembly GCF_001953305.1). Taxonomy (GTDB): domain Bacteria; phylum Bacteroidota; class Bacteroidia; order Chitinophagales; family Chitinophagaceae; genus Flavisolibacter; species Flavisolibacter takakiae. Next base: position 1,178,950 of record NZ_MTFE01000010.1, on the reverse strand, counting down.
TACCTTGAGGTTGCCTTTTGCCACATTGTGTTGTATCAGCCTGGCCGTCATCTGGTAGGCATCAAACTGGAAAGCGTGCTGGTGGTAAAGAGCACAGTCTTGTTGCATAATCCGGCGGGCCTGCAATGCATCCCGGTCAAGCACACTTACCGGCAACCCGTGTTTTTGGCGGATGGCAGCCTCTTTAGGTGCTTCTTTCTTCCCGTTGCGATCGCTGGCCAGGTATATGCTGGACCGGCCGTTGCCATCACCCATCAGCCCGATTTCCGCCGATATATCCTGCACTTTGTTCACCGACTGAAAGCTTGCATGGTACACCATTGCCGCCTGCTCCTCGCCATACCATTTGGCTAGCTGCAGCATCGAAGCATCAATCTCGTAATTCAATTGGGCGGTTGAAGCCCAGGTACTGCCTGCAGCCAACAGCCGCTTATCGAGGATGGTACACCGGAAGCCGGCTTTGCACAACTCATGCGCTGCCAGGGCGCCCGAAATCCCTGATCCAATGATGACAATCTCTTCATCCGGCAGATTATGGGTGAGGGCGGGATATTCGGCCAGCAATCCATTGCGAATGAGCCAGTATGGGTAGCCGGAATGCAGGTCCATAAATAATGTTTACTGTGTTGCCTGCAAAATTCATACACAACCATTCGGCTACTTTTACTGCACACCCCTGTAATCCTGCATGCATCGCCATTTCTGATACAGGAGTCAGACCCTTACAACATTTACGTTATCACCTGTTGCAACGGCAGCAACAATGATGAAATACCGGCTTGAAAGCGTGGCATGTGCCGCATAGTTCATACTTGCGTGTTTGCAGCCTCCCTGTTGCTATTTAAGCAGGGAAAATGCATCCTGACAAATATTCGATGGCGCACATTTTACCTGAACCATCCTTTGATCTTTTCACCTGCCTGCTTCATCTTTTTCTTGAAGCCGCTTTCCTCGCCTTTCTTTTTATCCTCGCCAATCAGGTAACTATATGGCTTCAGCGGCTCCACATGGTCACAAACTATTTTGGCAATGCCCATCAGCGGTATAGCCAGGATCATACCCGGTATGCCCCATACCAGTTCACCTGCAACAAGGCCTATAATGGTAAACAGGGGATTGATGCTTACCTCTGCACCAACCACCAGCGGCTCCAGAATATAAGTTTGAATAAACTGCACCAATCCATATGTAACCAGGATACCGATGACGATGTTCATGCCGCCACCCTGCACCAGCGACATCGTCAGTGTAAGTGCCGTACCCGTAAGATTGCCCACAAAAGGAACAATCTCCAGTAAACCACAAATTATGGCAAAGAAAATGGCATTCTTAACACCTGCTATGGTAAAGCCAATAGCATACATTACCCAAAGAAAAGCAACCATCAACGCCAGGCCACCCAGGTATTTCTGCGCCACTTTTTGAGCGCTGCTTACAGTATCAACCGCATTGCCTTCCTGCTCTTTGGGAACCAGCCGAACAATAAACCCCTTGATCCGTTCCCTGAAGTAAGTAAACAGGAAGATATACACCAGCACCAGCAATGTATTGGTCAGGAAACCACCCAGGCCGGATAAAAACCCGGTAATCATTGTGCCCATCTGTCCGGAGGAGGATTGCTGCTGCTTTTTAAGCAATTGCTGTTGCTGTTCCACAGGCACCCCCATTTTCTTTGCAATGAATTGCTGCGCCTGCTGGTACTTACTGGTGAGCTGTTGTTCCAGTTGTGAAGCATTTGAGGCAATATCGGATACCTGCCAGGAGATAAAGAATATTACCAGGGCGAAGAAAGCAACCAACACCAGCATAGAAAGTATAATAGCAAGCGCATGGCCTACACCTTTGTGCTGCAGCCACTTGGTAATGGGCAATAAAACCATGGCCAGCAAAGCACCAAAAGTAACCGGCACCAGGAAAGGCTTGGCATATACCAGGATCACTACAATTGCAATGAGGATAATGAAGATGGCCGCAGCTTTAATAACCTTTTGGTGTCGCATGCAAAAGTTGCGAAAAGAATTATACCAATATCACAACTTGAAATGCTCCATCCTTTCCGATGGTTTGTTTTTTGCCCCACCTATCAATCCTTTACCGGGTAAACGATCAACTATCGCCGAATGTCATGAGCAACCAAATGGAATATAAGCATGCTTACATGAGGGACTGGTGATGTTGCCCCTGCCTACAGTGAAATTGATGGCCTCTTTACCCAGTCGGGTACGGAGTGCTTTCAAGCTGCTTAACTGCGGCACGCCTCATAAGCACAAAATATACTAGAGCACAGGTTATAAAATCATACCCCGGTCAAACAGGCACCACATGAATCAATTTACCAAACCAGCAGTGATCCTTTTTGATGTAAACGAAACGCTTCTGGACATGACACCAGTAAAAAGGAAAGTAAACAGCATCCTGGACAGCAGAAGCGGCTTTCGCATCTGGTTTGGGCTCTTGCTCCAGTACTCGCTGGTAGAAAACTGCACCAACCAGTACCACGACTTTGCAACAATTGGCAATGCTGCTTTGGATCTGGCGGCTGTGGCTCTGGATGAAGAAGTGGGAGAACACGAAAAAAAGGCAGCCCTTTCCCTGATGGGACATTTGAAGCCCTATAAAGATGTAAAACCTGGACTACAGCTGTTAAAACAACAAGGACTCCGGCTGGCGACACTCACCAATTCACCGCAGCAAACATTAATGACCCAATTATCAAATAGTGCCCTAACCTCTTACTTCGAAGCCAACCTGAGTGTGGATGCTGTAAGGAAGTTTAAGCCGGCAGTGGAACCTTATCAACATGCAGCAGCAGTGCTTGGTGTTGCACCCTCCGAGATATTGATGGTGGCGGCACATGGATGGGATATTGCCGGGGCCGCCGCAGCAGGCATGCAAACCGCATTTATCAGGCGCAAGGGCCAGGCACCTTATACCCTTGCCCCAAAGCCGGATTACAGCTGCAGGCATATCAAAGACCTTGCAAATACGCTTTCCGTCTTACAACCCGGCAACCCTGAAGCAGTGAGCGCCAGGTAGTTGCAGCAAGGCACAGATACTTGCATGCTGTAATAGCTTTTCTGTGCAATTGAAAGGTTTTAAAAAAGGTCAGCTTATTGAATTGATTTCATTCATCAACTGAAAAGAATCATTTGAGAACTGTTGCAGACCGGCCCCAGTAATAACCATAAGCCGGCAAAGAGAGCACCGGGATGTCCTGATCTGTTTTTACAACGGCACCTGATGTGGCAACCAGTTGCAGGTGGGGAAAATCGACATCCTCCCTATCAAGTTGCACCTGAACAGCTTCCTTTCCGAAATTGTGGAGCATCAATAAAGATTTCCCCTGCCAGGAATAAAGCATCACCAAAACCTGCGGCGACCCGGAGTTCAACAAACGCCAGCTACCATAAGCTATTTCCGGGCACTGCTTGCGCAGGTGGGCCATCCTGGCCGTCCAGGCAAGCAGCGATGCCGTGTCTTTTTGTTGCAGTGCTACATTGGTGGAAGGATAACCGAATATTCCTGTATCAACCACCGGGCGAACGGTTTTCACTGAAGAGGAAAAGCCGCCATTAAACGATTCAGACCACTGCATGGGGGTGCGAACGGAATTCCGTTCTTTAAGCGCCAGGTTGTCGCCCATTCCTATTTCATCGCCATAGCGCAGCACCGGCGTGCTGGGCAAGGAAAACAACACACTATATGCCAGCTCCAATTGCTTGCGGTTATTATGCATCATGGGCGCCAGCCGCCGGCGGATACCCCGGTCGTAAAGTTGCATGCTGGTATCAGGCCCGAAAGCGGCATACACTTTTTCACGATCCTTTTTACTGAGCCTGCCCAGGTCCACCTCATCATGATTCCGCAGGAACTGCCCCCATTGTGCGTTGGGATAAATTTCCGAAGTGGCATCTAGTGCATCTTTCAAGGGCTTTACCTCGCCGGTAGCCAGTGCATAAAACAGGTGTTGGTTAACGAAAAAATTGAACATCATGTTCATTCCCTCACCCTGCCTTCCAAAATAATGCTCGTTTTCCGCTGGCAAAACGTTGGCTTCACCTAAAATCACGGCATCCTTTCGGATCGACTGTACAAAAGACCGCATCTGCGACAGCAGTTCGTACTGGTGCTCAAACTTTTCTCCTTTTGTTTGCGGTACTTCGATAAAAAAAGGCACACCGTCGAGCCGGAAGCCTGCAATACCCAGGTTCAACCAATGCCGGATAATCTTTTTGATTTCTGCCTGCACCTGTGGGTGCTGTGCATTCAAATCAGGCTGAAAGTCGTAAAAACGGTGATAGTAATACAATCCCGAGCGGGAATCCAGGCTCCAGATGGTTTTCTGCACGCCAGGAAAAACCATCCCCACATCATAGTTTTCAGGCCGCCCTTTCGCCCACACATACCAATCATGCATGGGCCCTGCAGTATCCCTTTGTGCCTCGCGAAACCAGGGGTGTTCATTGGAAGTATGGTTAACCACCAGGTCCATAATAATGCGCAGCCCCCGGGCATCAGCAGCTTTAATCATGTTTTGGAAATCGGCCATTGAGCCGAGCCTGAGATCGATGGTATAATAGTCCGAAACGTCGTAGCCATCGTCTTTGTTTGGAGTAGGTTGAAAAGGTGCCAGCCAAATCACGTCGGCGCCCAGCGAATCAATATAGCCCAACCTTTGGGTAAGTCCTTTGAAATCGCCCGTACCATCCCCATCCGAATCCTGGAACACTTCTACATCCAGTGTGTACATGACACTGTTTTTATACCATAAAGCAGCCGTGCTATCAACAGAAATCGGTGTGGTTGCCTGTGTTGCCCGCTGTTCTTTTTCGCCCTGCTGGCGGCATTTAACCAGGAAAGGTGCCAGGATCACAACTATAAGCGAGAAGGGAAACATTTTGTTACGCATGGATTGTATTCTTTTTGATGCTTTGCCGGTAGTTGATGCAGTTGCCAACAATAACCAAGTAATGCGCTTTCCCAAGCCTGATTAAGAACTGGGTTGTTCTGTATTCTTCGTAAAAGGGATGAAACAAAAATGCGTACTCTAACAGTAAAGTTGTACGCTACATGCAATACTGACCTACGTTAGACCGCGATTTTGTTTTCAAACCCTTGTACAGCGAATTGCGATCACACCTTGGACAACAAACTGTACTTCATAAGACAACAGCTTCTGCAATAATCATTCTTTAAAAAAATTTACCAGGAAAGTTCATTTAGGTTCAGGCTGGAACAGCCATATTCTTTCTGCTGCCTTTTCTTGCTTTTTTCCATTTGCGGCTGATATCAATACCGAACTCAGCAGCCTGAAGCAGGAAGGCTACAATGGCAAGGATATCCAGGAAAGTCTGCTTTCCTTGCTTCCACTTCTATTTCTTTTTCCTAAGCGGGCAACGGGTTATAGAAATATGATGTTTTCTGCCTAGTGGCACGGAGCATTTAAATGGACCACCATCAACCAGATGGTATCCACATTGAGACTTTAAGAACAGGAACAATAGCCCATAAAGCGTAAGATGGCAGTTGCCTGATGTCCGGGTATGTGGCTACAGAAAATTAAACCATTACCCAAAATCAAAAAGTTTCATCACCCAAGCACTCATAAATAAATGGCTCGACCGTGCTTAGAAATAGTAAACCTATACCATGCCACAGAACTTGTTACATACCGAACAAGCGAGCACCCCGGATGAGGCGTAGCTGACTACTGCTCCCGGAAGTAAACCGGAAAAACCAATGGCGCCACGCTACTGTTCTTTGAGCAAATTATCACAAGCCTCACTGTAGTGCTTCTACAGTAGTTAGTTTTTTGTTGCCAAACAGCAACTAAAAAGCAATTCTGCTCCACCATTGCAACCATTCATTTGCCGGCAGCAATAAATAATTATATCCTTTCGATTATCACGTTATGAATTGAGTAACCTTAATCAATAAAATGGCGACATGAGTGATGAAAGCTCATGAAAGCCTATGGGCTGCACGTTTTTATGGTATGGTAATTTCCAGATCTCAAACAAACCAATGCGTTGTAATACGCACACTAGGTTTTATTGAAAGCAATCGATTCAAATCCGACAAATTCAAATTATGGACGAGCAAAATAAAATTTCCCGACGCAAAGTAATTGGGGTGGCGTCGGAATGCGTTGATTTGTTGTGATGCTTACTAAATTTTTTATTACTTAAACCCAAGCATATGGACAGCTCGAAAAAGCAAAAAGAACCGATTACTGAAAAGGATCCGATGCAGCAAATTAACCTGGACGACTATGCAGGCGATGAGGAAGATAACCGCATTGCCATTGATAATGCCAACCGGTATATGGATGATATAGAAAGGGCTAAAGAGCAAGGCACCCTTAAGCCTGACCAGGAACAACCTGAATAAGCAATCTACCGAAGATGCAGATACCCGCGATTAATGCAACGTATACCAATGGTCCCTACACGCTTTCAGACCTTTTGCTGGACCGCCTGCTTGCCTGGGAAGTGGACACTATTTTTGGCATTCCAGGCGATGGCGTCAATGGTTTTATGGAAGCCCTCCGCAGAAAACAAGGGCAGATCCGGTTTATCCATGTACGACACGAGGAGATGGGTGCATTGGCAGCTGTGTCTTATGCAAAACTAACCGGCAAGATTGGGGTTTGCTTTGGTACAACTGGACCCGGTGCGGTACACCTCCTGAATGGATTGTTGGATGCGCAGATGGACCACGTGCCGCTGCTTGCTATTACAGGGATAACCTTTCACGATCTTATTGGATCGGAAAACATGCAGGGCTATGATTCCAATAAAATGATGGAGCCTTTTACAGTGTACAATGAGCGGGTAATGGGACCTGCACATGTGGAAGGATTGGTTGATAGGGCCTGCCGCACAACCCTTACCAAAAGAAGACCCGTGCATATTGCCATTCCTGCCGATTTTCAATCCTTGCCGGCAGATCATATTCAGCCTTCTAAAGAAAACGTACCGCATCACACTTCAGCCCTGTTCCATTTACCAATCCGCATCCCGGAAAAAGGTTTGTTAACAAAAGCTGCAGACCTCCTCAACACCAAAAGCAAAGTAGCCATACTGGTTGGCGTTGGTGCCTCGGGTGCTGGTGATGAGGTAGCACAAATTGCGGAACTGTTGGGTGCGCCTGTCATAAAATCAATGCTGGGAAAAGATGTCATTGCAGATGATAGCCCCTACACAACAGGTGGCACGGGTCATACCACTACCGCCCCGTCGAAAATGGTGATGGACACCTGCGATTGCCTGCTGATCATAGGCAGCACCATGCCCTACTTGAAATGGTATCCCAAACCCAACCAGGCCGCATGCATACAAATAGACGATATGCCTGAACGCATTGGTATGCGATACCCTGCAACCGTAGGACTTGCAGGCGATGCCAAAGCCACCCTCCAGGAATTGCTTCCCCTACTTAGGCAAAAGCAAGACCGCACATTCCTTGAACAGGCACAAGCAGGAATGGCCAGGTGGTGGCAGTTTGTGGAAGCGCAAGCTGCCCGCACATCCTTACCCATGAAGCCTCAGGTTCCGGCACAGCATCTGTCCTCGCTCTTAGCTGATGACGCCATCTTGCTTGGGGATGCAGGCACAGTGGCTTACTGGATCAATAAACACATCAAACTTCGTAAAGGACAGCGGTTTACCCTGAGTGGAACCAGTTGTACTATGGCTTCCGGAATCAGTTATGGTATTGGGGCCCAGGCGGCATTTCCAAAGCGACAGGTTGTGGTGATGACCGGTGATGGTGCCATGACAATGGCTTTAGGCGAGCTTCTTACCCTGGCACAGTATCAGCTGCCTGTAAAGTTGCTGGTGTTTAAAAATAATACGCTGGCACTGGAGAAATGGGAGCAGATGGGGTTCATGGGCAATCCTGAGTTTGGCAACGACCTTTTGCCTGCCGATTTTGTGAAAATAGCCGAAGGCTGTGGCGTAAGAGCCATAAAGATTGATGACCCTACCACGTGCCGTCAGCAATTACAAGAGGCATTGATGGCAGATGGGCCAGTGCTGATCGAATGCGTGGTTGACCCGCACGAGCCCGCGCTGGCAACGCCTTTACCTGAAGAGCACGCAGCCAACTTTCTTGAATCGTTCGATAAAATCAGCAAGGATAAATCAGAACTATTGCATGGTCTTAGAGAAAGCTTGCAGCAGCAGATGGATATACTACCAGAAACAATGGGTGCGCAAGCAAGGAAGCTATTGGATGCATTGAAAGAAATGGACTAAAAAGTTTCAGTTCATGATTTAAATCCTGCACCGCAACCCGGTGATGTTGAGCACCAAGCTGTCAGCGTTCTGTATAAACTGCAGCTTCTCCCTCGGGCAACCTTGTTGAATTGCGCCCGTCATTTTAATTCGTTAGCCAGGCCTGCCACTATTTCGTACAGCTCCATCATCTTGGCGGCTTCGTTGATATCAATGGTAAGCTAACCCTGGCTTTTACTATCTGTGCATACAGCCATGGCTTGCTTCAGGTTGTTGGCAAAACAAGGAAATAATCAAATGGACCATATAACCAATAAAGTCGTTTTTGTACATGGGCAAAAGGCAACCAAATGTGATTCCGGTAATAACTACAATTGCAGCATCGCTGGCAGTGGGATGGCGGTACAGGTACAGCAGCTGCAGGAAGATCGGGGCTTTTTACAACAAGTGCAGGCAAACTGGGAGATGGCCCATTCGGCTATTATAATTACGAATTGAGGCACAACGCTACTAATGAAAGGTATTCTCTACCGGGTATGCAACGTTGGCTGTAAACAATGAAACGACCCCTGGATCCTGGTGCCGTTTCACCAGCCAAGCGATGCTGTTATTCAGGAGCGCATGTTGAGCCGCCCAGCTTTTAACTCACCCGATCAGGGTTCAATTTCAAGCCAGACCAATGCAGCTCCTGAAAAATGAAAATGATTATATCCGTCCTTGTAAGGTATGCTGCCCGCATGTTGCCTTCAAAAGCTATTACTTGTTACTTTACAGGTTTATCCTTCTTTTCAAAACGCAGGCCGGGCTTTGTGACAACCCAGGGTGTGCACCGGCAAACAGTTTTCCGGCTTCCTGATCGCCCTTCAATTGCCATTTGTACCAGGCTGTAGCCACCTTTGCAAATTCACCTTCCTGTGGCTGGCTGTACGTTCCGCCATGCCCTACATCCATATTAGCTACGTAAACAGGCACATGATCAATCCGCCGGTAATCGTCCATGCCATTCTTATAAGCGATGTCCTTTTCGCCTTCAAGTAAATACAGGGTTGGTGTATGGAGTTTTTGAAGGTGATCCTTTGTGAGGCCCGGCATTCCGGACAATCTTTTGGTGGTATCTGCCAGGATGCCGCTGTTACAAACCACCACGGTGCTGACGCGTGGGTCGGAAGCCACTTCCAGGGTTTGCAAGCCGCCGCAAGACATGCCACTAACCGCAATTTTGTTACCATCGATCTTATTGAAATATGGAAATGCACCTCGGCTCACCACCAACTAAGCGTACCACCCGCTTTTTGCTGGTGCAGCCAAGCGCAGGGCTAGGCGGAACACCAACAATGCCGAAAACGGCCGTCAATATGCGGTTAGAAATTCCATGGCCTTCAGCTTCCCTAGCCCATTGCTGCACCTGTTACACTTTATCGTCTGGGCAAACCACAACGGCGAAAAAGAAAAAGCATTCACCGTATTATGTTTAAGTTTAATCGATTGCATAGTATGTTTGCATCCACATACCAATAGGCAAAATGCTCTGTGCTTCTTGTTTGTCAAGGTGTCTTATGGAAAAACCATACTTCGATTCCTATGTTTGATGTGTTGAAAAGAAATAATGTCTCGATCCAGGGGAAGGGCGAGGAAACAATCATTTTTGCCCATGGTTTCGGATGTAACCAGAACACCTGGCGGGAGGTAGCACCTGCTTTCGAAGATCGCTACCGGGTTGTGCTTTTTGATTACGTAGGCTCGGGGCAGTCAAACCGGAATGCCTATGACCCCCAAAAATACAGTTCGTTGGAAGGGTATGCACAGGACATCCTTGATATCTGCCACGACCTGGGCGGCAACGACTTTATCCTGGTTGCTCATTCGGTGAGTTGTATGATTGCCGTATCGGCAGCCTTGCAGGAGCCACAATTGTTTAAAAAGCTAGTTTTTGTAAGTCCGAGCCCTTATTTCTTTGCGGATGGCGAATACAATGGCGGATTGGACAAGCAGGATATCGATGGCCTTTTTGAGATGATGGACAACAATTACCTTGGATGGTCTTCGTTGATGGCCCCGCTGATCATGGGCAATCCGGAGCGGCCGGAACTGGGCGAAGAACTGACCAATAGTTTTTGCGCCAACGATCCAGCTATTGCACGCCAGTTTGCCAAGGTTACTTTTTACTCCGATTATCGATCTTTTCTTCCACTGGTTGAAGTAGAAAGCCTTACCCTTCAGTGTACCGATGATATGCTGGCACCCGCTCATATTGGCGCTTATGTAGCCGAACACATGCCCAACAACTCATTGGTGCATCTGAAAGCCAGCGGGCATTGTCCGCATTTAAGTGCACCCCACGAGGTGGTGAGGTCTATCAGCAGTTTTTTGAAACATGAGTAGGTGCGTCAACACACTTCAATATGTAGCGAATGATCAGTGAATACGATTTTGAACATGCGCCTTGCGGGTATTTGTCGTTTTACCCCGATGGAACCATTTGCCAGATCAACCAAACCCTCCTGAACTGGATCCAGTACCGGAAGGAAGAGGTTGTGGGTGTCAAGAAATTGGACGCAATTACCGCAAAGGGCACCAGCATCTATTTTCAGATGTTTGTTTATCCCTTGCTGAAAATGCAGGGATACATCAATGAACTGAGTATTGACATCCTTTCCTCCGAAAATACCAGCACCAGTTGCCTGTTCAATGCTTCCGCCATCAAGCATGAAGATGGAAGTCTGCGCCAGATCAATGCGATTCTTTTCAGCATCTCTGACCGGAAAAAATATGAGGTGGAAATTCTGAACGCCAAGAAAATGGCGGAAGCTGCTGCCGACCACAAGGAACACACTTTACAGGCACAACGGAGAATTTTATTCATCCTTGGCCACGACACCCGTGCTCCGCTTTATTCCATCAATATGATGATCAGGCTAGCGGCAGAGGGAAAAATCGCGCAGCAAGAGATCATACCTTTCTTTGAGCGGATGGCAAACCAGCTGGATGCCACGCTTATCTTACTGGCGGACCTACTTAGTTGGTCGGATGCCTTATTAAACAATAAAAAGCAGGCAGAATCTTCTTTTTTGCTTCAGGATGTTGTAAGGGAGGTATTTGAACTGTTGCAGGGCAATGCAGACGCGAAAAACATTGTTCTTAAAAGCGAGGTGAGCCCTTTACTGGAAATGAGTTCGAATCGGCAGGTTATTACCTTCATCATCCGCAACCTGGTAAACAATTCCATAAAATACACCAGCAGCGGAGGGGTAACTGTTACCGTAACTACAGGTGCCGATCCGGGCACTTTATCCATACATGTGCAAGATACCGGGATAGGCATGCCACCTGAAAAATTGAAAAAATACGTTACCGGGAAGTTGACTTCAACCGCCGGAACCAACAACGAAAAAGGTGCAGGCATGGGCATGGCCCTGGTAAATGAATTTCTGCTGCAACTGAACGGCAGCATTCAGGCGGAAAGCCATGAGGGTATAGGCACTACCACAACCATCAAACTACCCTGCCTTTTATAGCCGTTGTTGGTGCCCCTTGCCCTGAAGCTGTACCAACAACGGCGGAAACCAGGAGTAGTTTGACCTTAGGGCTATTTTTCATTTACTTTTTTGAGTGCTTCTTACTTGTGGGCAGCCAGCTTCTGAACTTTCTATAAAGTAAGTTTTGGTTCTTTGCCAGCTTAGGACGGGTGCCATTCAGGTGGCGGCTAACGGTTAACGCATTGTTGTCAGGCGGGGAAATAGCGCTGCGTCTGCTTGGCTAATGTACAAATGCTTACTTAAAAAACTGCCGATCGGCTTATGCTATTTAGCCCCGCTTGCGGCAATGCGCTGTTGGGCGCACCGCTCTCCCAAGCATAGCCATTTACGTTAAGTTCATAAGTTTTCTTGGTTGATAAGTTAACTTTAATATTGAAGTAGCAATTGCCTCCATCCTTGACAAACACTACTTCCGTTTTCCAGTCGTCACTCCATGAGTTACAAAAGAAATTTGCCCATACCTCCTTTTCACCTTTGGTGTTGATTACCGGAATGTATTGCCGTTTATACTTATGATTTGTAAAGTAAACGCTGTAGGCTTCCTTTAAATGCTCTTTCAAGCTTTGATTATATGTATTGGCCTGTTCCTTAATGATGTTGTCGAGTTGCATGATCTCGTCGGTTGTTAAGTTTGTTGGTTCATATTCCTTGGGAAATGGCCCATATTCAGATTTGTCGAACTGAATAACAGCAACAATTGATGTGTCAAAACCAGAGGTTTGGCTTGGCTTGGTTGATTGCTCGTTTGGTTGGATACATGATGTTGCTACAATCAATGTGAGCAAGGAAAGTTTGAGCAGGAAGTTTGATTTCATTTTCTTTTCCAAGAGATGCACCTTGGGGCTGTTTCCATAAGTTGCGCCCAACACGCTAATATACGAACCATCTTTGGCTCTCCCTTTCTCTAACTATCTCATTTTCAAAACCTGCTGTGTGTCTTTGTTAAATTGTACAATCTTACAAGAACCCTTCTTTTTTTGCTAAATCATCCAGAGGGTTCCCAATGCTGATAATGTCACTCCGACCAACATGTAAGTAACACTCTGTGGTTTTGATGTTGAAGTGGCCATGTAGCTCCTTTATGTATCAGATGTCTGTGCCACGTTCCAGCAAATGGGTGGCAAAGCTATGCCTCAGGCTATGGAAGCTTACTTCCCTGCGATTTCCTGCTGCCAACCGTGCGCGATGAAACACTTTTGTGCTGCACAAGCACTGTAATGCGTATTTGGCTTTTCCCCTTCGAATATATAAACCTCTGATCGACGCTTCAACCCTAAATAATAGTTCCGGAGCAAAGTAAGTACCAACTCGCCCAGCATCATGTAACGGTCCTGTTTATCATCACTGAATACAATTTTTCACACCAAAGTTATATGGCATTAACCCAGGATAGCCGTTTTGTAATTAGGAAACCTTGTGGAGGTGCTCACAATCCTACCAAGGTGATTCTTTTACAACGTTTTCAAACAGGTTGGAAAAATCACTTTCTGAATGCAACAAAAGAAGTGAACAATGCCTTAGGCAAAAGGAAAGTAAGTGACAAAACAAGAAGTTACGAAAACCCTAAAAAGTTAGTACCGATGTACAGGAACTATGCAAACCTAAAGGTAGCTGCTGGTATAAGCCATTTAAGTCAGCGGTTAAAGCAACTGAATAGCCAAAGGTCATTCACTGACGTTACTTTATCAAAGCAACTGTTCCTCGTTTCACTTGTGGCACTTGGTCAGCATTCCGGTAAGTACATAACCATGTGAAAATTGCGGTATTGTCAGCAACTCCTTTTACTTTTCCATTCCAACCCTGCTCAAGTATTCGGGATTCATAAACTACATCTCCCCACCTGTTAAATACCAAAAAATGATAGTTAGCAACAGGCTCAAAAATTAAAGGCTTGAAAACCTCGTTCAGCCGGTCACCATTGGGAGAAAATGCATTGGGTATATAAAACCCTTCTAAGCATTGCTTCTGTTTTATTAAAATACTGTCCCTTCCCCGACATCCATACAGATCCAATGCTTCCAGCCAGTACGTTCCAGGCTTGAAAATATCTATTTCAGAGGTAACAGCATTTGTGCTCCATAAGTATTGCGCATAGGTATTCAAAGGCTTCAATTTGATGCTACCATACTGACATAAAGAAAGCTGGGCGGGCAGAAAATTGGCAGGAGCAGCAACCCTTTTGTTTATGCGTACTTGGCCATCACCATAGCACCCATTACGATCTACAACCATTACCCTATACATTCCTGTATCCTGTACGGCAATTGATGATGTAGTCGCACCTGTGCTCCAAAAATAATTACTAAAGCCACTTCCCGCTTCCAGGACTCGGGCCTGTCCGCTGCACAGTACCGTATCAAAGCCCAACCTGACTTGCGGGACTGGAAATAAATTCAACACTTTGATAGTATCGGTTGATACACAGCCATTGCTATCCCAAGCCTTTACAGAATAAGCGCCTTTGGCAGTCACCGATCTACTAGCTGTGCTGCTTCCATCCCACCAAAGCAATTGATTAAAATCAGACCCTACCTGTAAAACCAGGCTGTCACCAGTACACAAACTGGTATCGTTTCCTAAATCTAGGAACATGGGCGCCTTCACCTTTATTGAAATTATATCTGTAACAGTGCACCCACTTAAATGGGTTGCCATTGCAGTGTAGGTATCAGATGAATCTGGATGTATAAGGATAGAAGAATCGGAGCCAAGCAAGGTTCCATCTGAAGTACGCCAAACATATGAATTAAAACCCGGTGGCATCTGAAGCATAATTGTATCGCCATCACAAAGGGTACGATCCGCACCTATATCAAAGTTACCCGCAAGTCCTTCCGTAACCCGTATGGTGTCACTAAACACGCCTCCACAACTATTAATAGTTCTAACGTGGTATATGCCTGGCTTCTTTACATCATAGGTAGAACCTATTGATCCATCCTGCCACTGGTAGCTGGCAAAACCGTCACCAGCCCTAAGTTGCAACGACTGCCCACTGCAAAGGGCCGTATCCGAACCCAAGCTGAAGGAAGCCGCTGAAAAAGATATGGACAAGGTAATGCTGTCTTTAATGGTACCACATAATCCTTCAATTGCAGCGGCGACTTTGGAGCTGCCCTGTTTTATAGCTATAAATCGCACTTCGGATTCAGTTTGCCCTACCCATCGAAACATACTTTGATCGTACGTAAATGCCGGAGCAGCAATACATCCTGCGTTCTTTCGAATGGATAAGACTAAGGTATCACCTGCACTGCAAATATTCCGGGAAACGCCCAGTGAAAAGCTGGAACAATCGCTAACACGTGTACAAAGCTGTTCAAGCGATAAAGGCAAATTGCCGGACAGGTTATAGCTGATAACTGTATCTGTTATTGGTGCCGGCTCCGCGGTAAATGTCACGATAACCGACCTGGACCGCGCTTCCCCAAATTTGAAAAATAAATCAGTAGTACTACAGTTAAGTTCGCCCGATATGGGCAAACGGCTTATAAAGCTGCTACCCGGCTTATTACCTTCATAACTTGTGCCGCTAAGCACAACTTCATTGTTGGAGCGCACCCCAAGACCAAAAACTAGCGCTATACCCCCGATCTGCGGATAAACTTTCGACCAGGCCCCCCCTAACTGCGGATGGAATTTTACTACATTGATTCCAGTATTGGCAGGAGCACTGGTCAGATAAAAACGATCGCCATACAAAATATTGCCTGCACCGTCCAAGGCAGCAGCGCCACGGTCACGCCAACCCTGCTGGCTAAGGCATTTGGAGCTTACTACCTGCCCATCCAAATCTGTAACAAGAACGATGGTAGTATCACCACTCAAAACATTATTGGTACCTAACAAGTACAACTGATTACTGCCAGGTTTCAAAACATGCTTAAAGCTCGCCTCCCCATTATTGAAACTGTAGAATTTAGACCATTGCAGCGCGGCAGTTCTTGCATTGACCCGAAGCAGCATTCCTTGGTGCTTATACCAGTCGTGGCAATACCCTGCGATATAGGCAGTTCCGTTATGCAATACCATTTGGTTGGCTTGCATGGAACGCAGCGTTACTGGCTGGTAAAACGCCTGGGAAAACTTTAGCGCCCCCTGTTGATCAAACCGGGCAAAGAATATCTTGTCGCTGAAGGATAAGCCATTGGCCATAAAATTGGCCAGGAGCAAAAAAGCACCTTCCGCATCTTCCTTTATATCTGCAATACCTAAAGAGGCGCCCAATTTAAAAGAATAATCTTTTCGCCATTGTAAGCGGCCATCAAGGTCAAACCGACACAACACCAAACCAGTAAGACCCATATGTTCCTGGTAACCCGCAGTCAGCACCCCCCCATCTGCACATCGTATTATTTTTTGGAAATACTGAGCCCCATCACTTTCAAAAACTCGCTCCCAGACTATATTCCCGTTTACATCCAACCTGACCAGGAGGGCATCTCCATTCACTCCAGTTGAAGGGCTTATTTGCCCACACAAGATGATACTGTTGTCCTGAAGCATCACTTGGTCATGGGTAATTACCTGCACTCCTGCAGCGTAAAGCTTTTTAATATAAAACGAATCAGGGCATGATTGCCCCAAAGATTGACGGCAACAGCAAAGTGCCGCAATGGTGAGCAGCACAAGTAAGAAAAGTCTTGGCATAATAGATAGAACAACTAAGGGTAAGGCTAAGATACTGTTTAAATGCCGAGCTCGTTAAGTTCAATGAGCTATAACTAATAAGGGTGGAACAATGCATGCTGAAACTAAACAAGAAAATTAAGTCGCTTTAAAAGCCTTTCACTAGGCTATATGTATAAGTAATGTTGCAGACCATCGCAATTAATAAGAGTCAATATCTTGACAGTTGGTTCGAAAAACAATGTAATGCTTTACCTGAGGATTGCCGTCATTGACTTTTGTGCAGCAGATGTTTTGGTAAATGTGCCTACAAGAAGATCGCCGATTTTGCAGATAAGCCAAATTGTAACAACCATAAACAGCCACATATAAATTATGTGCAAACTTATGACCGTGGACCTCTAGATAAGGAAGCAGCAAGCCGGTTCAAGAGGGGGAAAATGCTATTTAATAGTAAAGGCGCGTTCCTCTAGCATAATCACCCTGCTCCACTAGTTTTTGCATTTGCAGGTTGTGTTCTGAAAATATCTGGAGCAGCATCTTTGGTTTGCACACTTCTTTTCCTAGTATTTTATTCTTTAGCTTTTCAATCGTGAAGGCTCAAATGCACGGTTCACAGATAATTCAATACGTTCAGAAGCAACAGTTATACGCATGTACACCAGCATGCTTTCTTTTTCGAAGTTTTGCTTTTTTTCAACCTGAAGCGAACACTTAATCGATTCATTACCATAAAATAAATTTTAAGGGTTAATAAAATTAGATTATCAAGTAACCGAAAGCAAAGGTGTTCAAAAATTTAACCATTTGACATACAGCCAATTACAAAGGGATCGGGACTCCAAATTCCAGGTTCCATTGGGTCCCGTTTTAGTCTCCTTTTTTTGGTGCTAATTGGCTGTTTGTGACAAAGAATCCGTAATAAAAAAGCCTGTAAACTAGTAGTTTACAGGCTTTTACCTCTTTTGAAGAACATAACTGGCGGAGACTGAGGGATTCGAACCCTCGATACCCTTTAGAGGTATACACACTTTCCAGGCGTGCTCCTTCAACCACTCGGACAAGTCTCCATTGTTGCGGGGTTGCAAATGTAGGGTTTATCCTTTTATGTTGAACAAGTGCTGTGCATTTTCTGTGGTGCGGGCAGCTACTGTTGCTTCAGGAAGCCCGGTCAGTTCGGCCAGTTTGGCTACTACATGGGTCAGGTACGATGGCTCATTGCGTTTACCCCGGAAAGGCACTGGCGCCAGGTAGGGCGCATCGGTTTCCAGCACCACCTTGTCAAGCCCAACGGCGTTGATCACTTTGTCGAGGCCGCCGTTCTTAAAGGTCACCACACCACCGATGCCCAGGTAAAAGCCTGTTGCCAGGGCAGCTTCAGCTTCTTCAACAGACCCCGAAAAACAATGAAACACACCCCGCAAACCCGGGTACTGCCGCACCACGTCGATGGCTTCGGGGGTAGCATTGCGCGAATGGATGGAAATTGGCAGGTTATATTCCAGCGCCAGGGCTATCTGCTGGTGAAAAGCTTCATACTGCTCTTTTTCGAAGGTGCGGTCCCAGTAAAAATCGAGCCCTATTTCACCAACGGCAATAAAGGAACGCTGCGCCAGGTAATTTTTGATGATGGACAGTTCCGCCTCGAAGTTTGCTTTTACCGAGCAGGGGTGCAAGCCCATCATGGGCAGGTAACCATAAGTATCGGCAACCTGCAAAAGCTGTTGATGGGTTTCGCTATCAATGGCGGGCAGCAGCATTTGCGTAACACCTGCTTCCCTGGCCCTGCCCACCAGGTTTTCAAGGCTTTCATTCAGTTCGGGCAGGTAAATATGGGTATGCGTATCAATGATCGGATTCATGGAATGCAAAACTGCAGTTTTATTGGCAGGACCAAAAACAAAGAACAATTTCCTGGCTGGGAAGACTGAATGCCAGGTTAAGAAACAGATATTTTTTTCTGTAACAACTGTAGAAAAGAGGACCTAATCAAATTATCCGTACTACAAAATGCGATTCAGGATTGAATAGAAGCCTCCATATCG
This sequence comes from Cnuella takakiae, assembly GCF_001953305.1. Lineage (GTDB taxonomy): Bacteria > Bacteroidota > Bacteroidia > Chitinophagales > Chitinophagaceae > Flavisolibacter > Flavisolibacter takakiae. The sequence continues at coordinate 1,160,503 of NZ_MTFE01000010.1, read as the reverse complement.
GCTGTTTGCTGGAACTAAAGCCTTGGGTTTGCTACTCAGTCCGCCCCTAATCAGTTGAAACTCACCTACAAACCTGTGCCCTGCACGCATAATCACCTCATCAACAATGGTTTTTGTAAAAAGCCGGAACCCAAGCCAGACATGGATTTGACCCCAAGGCAAAAAATAAAGGAGAAAACTAAGGGAAATTACTTGCGACTAATTCAAAAAAAACTTTATACCTTTAGCACAGTTTTCATAGGGTACGGATTAAAAACGGGCCAGGGTTTCTACCCCGGCCCTACTTTTTTACTACAACACCAAGGGCTGAAATTGATATCCTCTTTCCATAAAATACGACAATACCCGTGGTAAGGCATATGCCATATTCCGGTAAGCTTTCTCACTGTCGTGAAATACGATTACCGATCCGGGCCGGGCATTCCGAACCACATATTGCAAGCACTGCCCCGGGCTGATGCCCTGGTCAAAATCGGCACTCAACACATCCCACATGATGATTTTGGCTTCAGGTTTTTGCATGGCTACCGCAACCTGTTTGGCCTGGCTGCTTCGGATGCGGCCATAAGGTGGCCGAAACAACCGGGTATCAATATGGCGTGCCGCTTCCCCGATATTGGCCAGGTATACATCATTGGCAGTATGTACGCCATTCAGGTGGTTATGGGTATGGTTGCCCACGCCATGGCCTTCGGACAGTATGCGTTGGTAGGTACCGGAATGGGCCAAAACATTTTTACCAATACAGAAAAAGGTGGCCTTGGCGCCATATTGTTTTAATTGATCCAACACAAAGGCAGTGATTTCGGGGTGCGGGCCATCGTCGAAAGTGAGGTACAACACTTTTTTCCGGGTGGGCATCCGCCAGATGTACCGGGGAAAGATCCAGCGGACCCAAAAGGGTATTTTAATCAGGAAGCGGTGCATCCAGCGAAGGTAGGCAGGACAACGCCTAAGGACACTGTCATCCCAACGTATGTTTGCCTACCCTGTCTTCCCTGAGTACCTGTAAACACAAGGGGGATGCCGAAACAAGTTCGGCATGACAGAGACTGCAGATCGGAGTTATACTGTACCTTCCCTG
>NZ_MTFE01000010.1:1084186-1159353 GCF_001953305.1 Cnuella takakiae | reverse complement strand
CCCGTCTTTCCCGTCTTTCCCGTCTTTCCCGTCTTTCCCGTCTTTCCCGTCTTCCAACTTTCCAGCCTAACTTCGCCCCCTTATGACCCGAAAAGTAAGAGTAAGATTTGCACCCAGCCCTACCGGAGGCCTTCACCTGGGTGGTGTGCGCACCGTTTTGTACAACTACCTGTTTGCCAAAAAGCACGGCGGCGACTTTGTGCTGCGTATAGAAGATACCGACCAAACCCGCTTTGTGCCGGGCGCCGAAGAATACATTTACGAAACCCTGGAGTGGTGCGGCCTCAGGCCTGATGAAAGCCCGCGTCATGGCGGTCCCTTTGCACCTTACCGCCAAAGCGAACGCAAGCTCCGCTACCGCCAGTATGCCGACCAACTGGTAGCTGCAGGACAGGCTTATTATGCTTTTGATACTGCCGAGGAATTGGATGCCATGCGCCAGCGTTTGCGCACGGAAGAAAATCCAACACCTCAATACGACCATACAGTGCGCATGCAAATGCGCAACTCGCTTTCTCTTTCTGAAAGTGAAACAAAGGCATTACTGGATGCCGGCACCCCACACGTGGTGCGGATCAAAATGCCACAGGGCGAAACCCTCACCTTTACCGATATGATCCGCGGTGAGGTAAGCTTCGACACTTCGGTGGTGGATGATAAAGTATTGCTGAAAGCCGATGGCATGCCTACTTATCACCTTGCCGTGGTGGTGGATGACCAGCAGATGGAGATCACCCATGCCTTCCGGGGTGAGGAGTGGCTGCCCAGCGCACCGGTCCACGTACTGTTGTGGCGTTACCTGTTTGGCAAGGACCAGATGCCACAGTGGGCACACCTGCCCCTGATTTTGGGCCCTTCGGGCAAACTGAGTAAACGTGATGGCGCTAAATATGGTTTCCCCGTTTTTGCAGCCAATTGGACCGACCCTAAAAGCGGCGAACTGACCGAAGGGTTCCGCGAACGCGGCTTCCTGCCCGAAGCCTTTGTGAACCTGCTGGCCATGCTGGGCTGGAACAATGGCACCGAACAGGAGTTGTTTTCGCTGGAAGAACTGGTACAGGAATTTGACATCGCCAAAGTACACAAGGGCGGCGCCAAGTTTGATTTTGATAAGGCCAAGTGGTTCAACCACGAATGGATCAAAAAGCAGGATGCAGCAGTTTACGCACCACAGGTAAAAGCTTTCTTTGCAGCCCATGGTGTGACCATCACCGATGATGCGCATTTTATCACCATCCTCAACCTGGTAAAAGATCGTTGTACCCTGCTGGCAGATTTCTGGGAGCAAAGCAGTTTTTTCTTCCAGGCCCCCCAAAGCATCGACACTGCGCCCATCCTGGCAAAATGGAACGAAGCAAAAACAGTATTCTTCCAAAGTTTTGCGCAATCACTAAATGCCGCTACGGAGTGGAACGCCGCAGCATTGGAAGCCTTGTTCAAACAACAGGCTACAGATGCTGGTATCAAACCCGGCGAGTTGCAGTTGCCTTTGCGTATTATGCTGGTGGGTGGCAAATTTGGCCCTCCTGTATTTGACATTGCTACGCTGATCGGGAAGGAAGCAACAGTGGCCCGCATCGAAAGCGCCCTAAAGCAACTCTGACGATTGCGGATATGGGATTTCAGAATTCGGAGGTTATCCTTAGGTAGTAAGCGCAATGCTTTTACAAACCTCCGAAATCCTCCTATCTTGTTGCCATGCGCAGCAAAGCATACATCATCCTCATACTATTGGCAGCACTCAAAATAGTGCTGCCTTTTTTATTGCAACATCCTGCCTTTGGCCTGCACCGCGATGAATACCTGTACTACCAGCAGGGGCAGCACCCCGATTGGGTGTACCTCGAAAACCCGGGCCTGATTGGCTGGCTGGCATCAGTTTCGGGATGGATGGGTGGCAGCTTTTTTTGGATCAAGTTCTGGCCTGCGGTTTTTGGCGCAGCCACCCTATTATTAACCGCTGGCATTGCCAAAGAACTGGGTGCCCGGTTGTTTGGACAGGTAGTATCAGCACTGGGTATTATCTGCAGCGCCTACCTGCGCATCCACTTTTTATTCCAACCCAACTTTCTCGAGATCTTCTGCTGGACCCTTGCTGCTTACTTTTTGGTACGGCATATCAACACGCAGTCCAACCGGTATTTATACCTGCTGTTTGCAGCATTGGCGTTAGGCCTTTGGAGTAAATATTCGGTCGTGTTTTTTGCTTTATCTATTGCGGGAGCCTTGCTGCTCACTCCTTATCGTAAATGGTACACCCGCAAATCGTTTTGGGTGGCGGCTTTACTTGGGCTTGTACTTTCATTACCTAACCTGTGGTGGCAGCAGCAACACCAATGGCCCCTGTTCCACCACATGCAGGAACTACGCGAAACACAACTGCAGTATGTGGATAGTGCTACCTTCTTCAAGGAGCAACTGCTTATGTTGATACCAGTAGCATTTGTATGGATTGGCGGATTGATATGGATATTACGCAACAATAAGTACCGCGTAATTGGGCTCTGTTTCCTGTTGTGCATTGCAATGATTGCCTTGGGAAGCGGCAAAGGCTATTATACCTTGGGGGCTTACCCCATGATGCTGGGTGCAGGCGGCGCCTGGCTGCAACAGTTGGTACGCAGAACATGGTTGCAGGTAGCGGTAGTGCTTTTGGAGGTTGTGTGCACCTTACCTTTTGTTCCTTTATTGCTTCCGTTGCAACCGCCAGCGGCAATGGCAGCCAGCAATAAAAAATACGGGCTCCAAAAAATAGGACTGCTACGTTGGGAGGACCTGCAGAACCATGCCCTGCAACAGGACTTTGCCGACATGATTGGCTGGGATGAACTGGCGCAAAAAGCAGAGCGGGCCTATCACCAGCTGCCACCCGCTGCACAGCAGCAAACCATTGTTTATTGCCGCAGCTATGGACAGGCAGGCGCACTGCTATACCATGCCCAAGATACCCGCTTTCGTAAAAAAGTGATTTGCGATAACGGCACTTTCCTGTTGTGGATACCGGACAGCTTGCACTTCCGCAACCTGCTCTTTGTTGGCCGCGATATGCCGGAAAAAGATGATGCCGTATTTCAGCAGTTTCGTTCTGTGCAGGTACTCGACTCCGTCACCAACAGCCTTTCCAGGCAGTACGGCGATAAGGTCATTTTGTTTCGTGATGCAAAGGACAGTGCGTTTATACTGGCCAACCAGGGCCTGGAGGAGATGAAGGCTGTGTTTGGAGAATAGAACCCTATTTTTGGCACAGAGGAATACACGATTGCATGAATACAAATAACCGACCCATACGCGTGCTGGTAGCCAAGGTGGGCCTTGATGGCCACGACCGGGGCGCCAAAGTAATCGCCACCGCCCTGCGCGATGCGGGCATGGAAGTGATCTATACCGGCCTGCGCCAAACGCCCGAGATGGTGGTGAACGCCGCACTACAGGAAGACGTGGATGCTATTGGCATCTCGATTTTATCCGGCGCCCACATGACCGTCTTTCCCAAAGTAATTGCCCTGATGAAAGAAAAAGGCATGGATGATGTGCTGCTTACCGGTGGCGGCATCATTCCCGATGCCGATATGAAGGAGCTGCATGCGCTGGGTGTGGGTAAGCTGTTTGCACCGGGCACTTCCACAGGGGATATTGCGGGATATATTAGGGAGTGGGTAAAGGAGCATCGAGCCTTTTAAAAATTGCCAATCTGTTTTATCTTTTGAATCCGCAATGGGAACACGGATTGAACGGATAAAACGGATAAGATGATACACCAGAACTTAACCGATCAAATTATCAAAGCTTTCTACACAGTATATAACGAGTTAGGATATGGCTTTCTGGAAAAAGTGTATGAAAACGCATTATTTCTGGAGTTACAAAGCAGTGGACTTACAGTTATGCGTCAGATGCCAATAGATGTATTTTACCATAAAACAAAAGTGGGCACTTACTATGCGGATCTATGTGTTGAGAATAAGGTGATTATTGAATTGAAAGCGGCTGAAGGAATCAATAAAGAACATGAACACCAATTGCTGAATTACCTAAAAGCTACCTGTATAGAAGTTGGACTGTTGCTCAACTTTGGAATAAAACCCGAGTTGAAGCGGAAAATTTTTGAAAACAGGTTCAAAAATCCGTTCTCATCCGTTCCATCCGTTTAATCTGTGTTCCCATCAAAAAACAACACCATGTACCAAACCATCACATCAGATCTAACGAATAATATCCTTACGCTCACCATCAACCGCCCCGATAAAATGAACGCTCTCAACAAACAGGTGTTTAACGACCTGGAAGCGGTGCTCAATGAAATAGAAAACAACCCCGAAATAAAAGCTGCTATCATTACCGGCAGTGGCCCCAAAGCCTTTGTTGCCGGCGCCGACATTTCGGAGTTTGGCGGGCTGGACGGAGAACAGGGAAAAGCGTTAGCAAAACGAGGACAAGACATTTTTTTCCGCATCGAAAACAATAGGAAACCCATTGTTGCCGCAGTTAATGGCTTTGCACTGGGTGGCGGCTGCGAACTGGCCATGGCCTGTCATTTCCGTATTGCTTCGGAGAATGCAAAGTTTGGACAACCCGAAGTAAACCTTGGGCTCATTCCCGGCTATGGTGGCACGCAACGTTTAACCCAGCTCATAGGCAAAGGCCGTGCACTGGAACTGTTGCTTACCGGCAATATGATTGATGCTGCCACTGCACACCAATACGGATTGGTAAACCATGTAGTGCCACAAGAACAATTGCTGGAAAAAACAACGGGCATTTTGCAAACCATCCTCACCAAGGCGCCTATTGCCGTAGCCCAATGCATCCGCGCTGCCAATGCAGCCTATGCACCGGAAAACCAAGGTTATGAAATGGAACTGACCGCCTTTGGCGACAGCTTCAACACCGAAGACATGAAAGAAGGAACGGCTGCTTTTTTAGAAAAAAGAAAGGCGGTGTTTACGGGGAAGTAATTGTTGGGAAAGCTGCAAGTTTCAAGCTACAAGCTGCAAGTGTTTAGGGCAGCAAATGTTCTATATAGTTGCTCATTGTCCCAATAAAAAAGCCCGCAGCAAATTGCTTACTGCGGGCTTTGTATTAATGACTAAACTCCTTTGCTATCTACAGTTAAGCTACTGTTTGGCAGCCTACGTATCAATTGGTGTGATTAAAGGATTGAGGTTTTGTCATGCCGACGCATGCCAACATCTCCTACTGCTTTCATATACTCCGATAATTTGAGGAGATGCCGAAACAAGTTCGGCATGACAATCACTAACATTCATCGACTATCCTTCACACCTCGAAGCGTTTTTCCGAACTAGAAACTAAAAACAAGAAACCAAAAACTAAAAACCTCACGGTATTCGCTTCAACCCCTCCCATCTAACTTTCCAGCTACCATCCTTTGGAATGCCAGGTAAACTTTGGGTTGCGCCATCATAGCCAGCCACCATCATGGCAGCAGCAGCCAGCACGCCCCCATTGCCGGGCAGGTAGAGGCGCAAGCGATCATCCTGGTAGTTGTGGCCATTGGGTAAGTAGGTGTTGGTTTTAATGGGCATCAGCAGGCCTTCAATGGCTTTATCGGGCATGCCCAGACGGGTAGCGCTCATGGCTACCATCGGGAAGTCCCAGCCCCAGGTATCAGGCCAATGCCACACCTTCCATACATGATCGAAGGTGCGGCGCATGGTGGCACTGTCTACCAGCGGTGTTTTGGCCACCATGCCCCAGGTACCCAGCACCGAAGGGTGGTCGGTCATAAACTCGGCACGGGTATACGAATCAGGCGCACTTTCAGCAGCGAGGTAGATGCCATCTTTTTGCGGCAGCAGCGATAGTTGCTGTATTACTTTTTGCCAGTTGGGATCGGGTTGCATACCCAGTCGTTTACGCCATTCCTGGGCCGTTTGTAGGGTCCAATACCAATAAGCCAACTCGTAAGGTGGATTATAGGTTTCTTCGGGCTTGAAACGCTCCTGTGCGGGTATCAGACCCTTTCCCAACACATACCGCTTCTGAACCGAATCGTACACGGGGTACGAAGCCATAAAATCGGCGGTGGCAAATACCAGGTCTTTATACCGGTTAAGCGTAGCCGCAGTTGGTTTGTTGCGATATACCAGCTCAGCAAAGTACACAAGGTGGGGTTGTTGCCACACCAGGAATGCACCTACTGAAGAAGGACTTTCCTCTCCATTATGGTTTACCATCTTTTGCCAGCGTACACCCTTGTATCCCTGGCGTTGGGCAATACCACGCGCTTTGCCCGCAACTTTCCAGTACCAACCGAGGCTGTTTTCCAACAGGTCGGTGCGGCCCCACAATGCGAAGTGGATACCATGCCAGTAGTGCATTTCCAGGTGGGGCTTGCCAAACCAACTATTATAGGTAAGACCTGTTTCCTGTGGCGGGTAAGCACCGGAACACTGCACTTTGGTGAGGTATTGCGACAGAATAATGCGGCGCTCCAGTTCATAGGCCCTCTTGTCCGTACTGCCCGAAAAATCGATGGCGCCACCGCGGCTCCAAAAAGCTTTCCAGCCGGCAACACTGCTGCTGTGCACGCCTGCAAAATTGGGCAGCGCAACAGGCTGCTCAGGCGAAAAAACAAAAGCGAAAGAAAGGCTTTGCTGCCCCTTACCTGGCTGCAGCAGGAAGTGGTGGGCACCAGCTTCCTCCAGTTGTGCAGTGCCCTCCCAGTTCAATCCAACGAAGTAGTGATCTTTATCCAGTTTGCGTTGCAGCAAAGCACTATTGGCTTTACGTTGAAGCAATTGGGATTGATGCTTTTCAGGGAGCTTATAATTGGTACCCACATCGGTCCACTCGCCTGTTGGGTAAGGAAAACGCAGGAACACTTCCAGTCGGCCTGCTGCAATCAAAGGCGAACTGATTTTTGCCGCCACCGCATCCTGCTGCTGGTGACCTGCAGTGATTACATCAACCGGCTGGCCTTCCACTTCAAAATGGCTGGTGATGATGCCGGTCCAAGGATTCAACTCCTGGTGCATATTAGCTAGGTCGGAAAGCACAACATCGCTGCCATCCTTTTTGCGGATGCGCAATCCCACATTACCCAGCTGCAAGCGGTGGGGGTTTTGCCTGAACCAGTTGGCTGCATCCTTGTTGCGACCATTGCCATTCCACTGCACCGAATAAGAAACCTTGCGGCCATTGAGTTCATAATCGCGCAGGGATTCTTCAAAACGATAGTTGGCCGTGTCGATGAAACTGTGCCAGCCCCACTCCGATTGCGTGCCCAGCGGCACACCTTTCTCGTATGACAGTGGAAAGCTTTGCAAACCGGTGACGTCGGTGGTAAAAGCAAAACGGCCATTGCCCACCGTTAAAGAAGCCAGGGTATCTGCCTTTGTGTTGACTACCTTATGCCGCTCTACCAAGGCCCTACGGTTAATGGGTTGTGCAATGGCCTGCACTGCAAGCAGCAATGTAAGTACAAGAGTGAGTTTATACATGATGCGGGTTATAGAGGATGATGCAGGTAAAAGTTTCAAAACAAGCAGTAGGAAGATCAACAGTCCAGTGACCTTTATCTTGCAACAGTTGACATAAGGCAGGCCTAACGTTTTGAAATCATGCCTGCAACGGTGAAAGCTAACAATGCCGCTACTGTTCAATAGTAACGATTACAATGAGTTGGTAAGCTGCCTGTAATTTCTGCCCGGAACGATTCTATCATATAGCCGGTGTGAAGCAGCACCGCACAGGCGGTTGTTTGGGCAGGAGCAATCCATTTCATTGGTCAAGCATTTAAAGTAGCATGGAAGCTAAATCAAAGCCAATAGGTCTTTGTCCTGTACCATCCTGCCAACAGGTATGAACCAGCCCGTTGGTGACTATACGCAACCAGCTTGTAGTTCCAGGCACAGTAATATCAAAAACAGGAAACCAAAACAGGCACTAAGATCTTCAGAAAGGAAAAACGCGAACTGTTTTTACATAACGGCTTTGGTAATAAGCATTCAAAGGCGTAATGGTAACACCATAAGCTTTGCCCGAAGTGGAATGAATAAAACGAAGCGAGTCGCTGTTGTCAACAATGATACCCATATGCCCTACCAGTTGTTCGGTGCTGTCGGTGCCGGTAAATAAGATCAGGTCGCCGGGACGTGCTTCGTTGGCAGCGATGGTTTTGCCCACATTGGTAAAATCGATGGAAGAACGCGGCACAGCGATACCGAAGTGATTGAAGACATAAGTGATAAAGCCGCTGCAATCAAACCCTTTTGAAGGATCGGTAGAGCCATACAGGTAGGGCACGCCGATCTGGGTTTTGGCAAAAGTCACCAGGTCGCCCGGCTTTGTATTCCGGGTATCAATCACCTGTCCCGGGCGGATAACAGCGGTATCCAACTGGCGGGTGCGGTCGGGGCGGCTGCTGTCAGGAACGGCAACAACCCTTTGTGGCCCGAATGCGGCACTGCTGTCTACATCCACCAGACCTTCGTCCTTGGTGGGCAAATTCAAATCGCAGGAACTACCCATAATGGCCAGTATTGCCAGCAAAAAACTATTTGTGCGCATCGCCCGTCCGTTTCGGTTTTACCTGCAAGTTTCCTGCTAAATTTGGCGACCCAAAAAACCCACTGTATGGATTTCAGAATAGAAAAGGATACCATGGGCGAAGTGCAGGTGCCCGCAAACGCTTATTTCGGCGCACAAACACAACGCAGCATCGACAATTTCAAGATCGCGCAGGACATCAACCGGATGCCCAAAGAGATCATCAGCGCCTTTGCCTACCTGAAGAAGGCCGCCGCCATCACCAATGCCGAGGCGGGTGTATTGCCCAAAGAAAAGAGCGACCTCATTGGCCGTGTGTGCGACGAGATCCTCGAAGGCAAGCTGGATGAATATTTTCCGCTGGTGGTATGGCAAACCGGTAGCGGCACGCAAAGCAATATGAACGTAAACGAGGTGGTTGCCTACCGTGGCCATGTGCTCAACGGCGGCCAGCTCTCCGATAAAGAAAAGTTTCTGCATCCCAACGATGACGTGAACAAGTCGCAGTCGTCGAACGATACTTTCCCCACAGCCATGCACATCGCGGCCTACAAGATGCTGCTGGAAGTAACCATCCCCGGCATCGAGCGCCTGCGCAATACCCTGGCTCAAAAAAGCAAGGAGTTCATGCACGTGGTGAAGATCGGCCGCACCCATTTTATGGATGCTACGCCGCTCACGCTGGGACAGGAGTTCAGCGGCTATGTGTCGCAGCTGGACCATGGCCTGCGTGCCATCAAAAACACCCTGCCTCACCTGAGCGAGCTGGCTCTTGGTGGTACTGCAGTAGGTACCGGCATCAACACGCCTGAAGGGTATTCGGAGAACGTAGCGAAACACATCGCCGCCCTCACCGGACTGCCTTTTGTAACGGCCGAAAACAAGTTTGAATCGCTGGCGGCACACGATGCCATCGTGGAAGCACACGGCGCACTTAAAACCGTTGCCGTTAGCCTGATGAAGATCGCCAACGATATCCGTATGCTGTGCTCCGGCCCACGCAGCGGTATTGGTGAAATCTTTATTCCCGACAACGAGCCCGGTTCATCCATCATGCCCGGCAAGGTAAACCCCACACAGTGCGAGGCGCTGACCATGATTGCCGCGCAGGTACTGGGTAACGATGTGGCCATCAACGTAGGCGGCTCCATGGGTCATTTTGAACTGAACGTGTTCAAGCCCGTGATGATCTACAACTTCCTGCACAGCGCCCGCCTGATTGGTGATGGCTGCATGAGCTTTGATGAAAAATGCGCTGTGGGTATCGAGCCCATCGAAGCCAATATCAAAAAGCACGTAGACAATTCGCTGATGCTGGTAACCTCGCTCAACACCAAAATCGGTTACTACAAAGCCGCCGAGATTGCGCAGAAAGCCCACAAGGAAGGCACTACGCTGAAGGAGATGGCCGTGAAGCTGGGTTATGTTACCCCTGAAGAATTTGACCAGTGGGTGGTGCCTGCCAATATGGTAGGGAAAATTGAAGGTTAAGCAAAAAATTAGGATAAGATGGAAAGGAGCAGCTCAAGGGCTGCTCCTTTTTTATGCCCAATAAACAGGCAAGAAAATGAATGCGGAAAATCGGGGCCAATCCTGCCGCACACACCCGATTATACCCGTATAAACCTGCTTGTGTTTTGTGCGGGAAAATCATCGTAAATTATAGGAGCATCACCTCGCTAACACCCTTCACCTGCCAAAGCTTTTGCCATGAAAGCACCCTTAACCTACTGTTTGTTGACCCTGCTGCTCTTGCAGCTTTTTTGCAACCCCTTACTGGCCCAACCCCCGGGCTGCACCCTGCAACCACCTGTAGCCCGTATTGATTTTGGCAAGGGAGAAGTAGACGACTTCAACCAGGCCGCTCTGTACAACTACGACCGCATTTACGGCTCCTGCCCTACCGATGGGCATTACACGTTTACTTCCGCCACTTATGATTGTTTTGCCGGCGACTGGTTTACCATCACTGCTGACCACACTCCCGGTGATATCAACGGCAATATGATGCTGGTAAATGCATCACCTTCAGGAGGCATCTTTCTCAAAAAAGCCATCACTGGCCTCAAAGGCGGCGGCACTTACGAAGTGTCCATGTGGATGATCAATGTGTGCCGGCTGGGTATCTGCTGTTCTTCTCTTTCACCCGATGTATCGTTTACCCTGCACAGCATTGGCGGACGTAAACTGGCCTCCTTTCGCATCGGCGATCTGCCCCAACGCAACACGGCACAGTGGCGCAAGTTTGCCGGCTATTTCACCCTGCCTGCAGGCGAAAACAGCGTAGTGCTCACCATGAGCAACAGCACCGTTGGCGGCTGCGGCAACGACTTTGCGCTGGATGATATCAGCTTTAGCGAATGCGTGCCCATCAAACCCGATGTAGCTAAAATGCCGGCAAAGAAAGCTACACCAACCAAAAAGACAACACCAAAACCCGTAGCGGAACCGGTGGTAAAACTAACCAGCGCTCCCAACCGCGCAATGGCGAAAGCCAGTCCGGAAAAGCTGCCAGCGCCAGCGCCCACTAATACAACCAACAACTTGCTGCCTCAATTCAAACCCAGCATACCCCCTCCCCCACTGGTGCGCAGTCGTTCCAACCCACTGGCAAAAGAAATCTTTACCGGCACTGCCGAACTGCAAATTGCTTTGTATGATAACGGACAGGTAGATGGCGATACGGTGAGCGTGTACCACAACAACGAACTGGTGATTTCCAACGCCCGGCTTTCGCAGGCGCCCCTGCGCTTGAAGGTCAAAGTGGATGCAGCCAACCCTTACCACGAACTGATCATGGTGGCGCATAACCTGGGTTCCATTCCGCCCAACACCTCATTGATGGTGGTTACTGCAGGCGAGCAGCGGTACCAGGTAAATATTTCTTCTTCTGAACAGCAGAATGCCAGGGTGGTGTTTCGGTGGCAGGAGTAGTTGAGCAGGCTGTAAACATTTTGCAATAAGCAGCAAAAAACTGCAAGTAGGTAACTGTATTATGCGAACGTATGCAGGTTGGATACATGCAGTTTACCTGTTTCAAAGCAGCCTCACGGCTGCTTTTCTATTGTTGGCACCCACGGGAAAAATCACGTTTACCATAGGGGCAATATCACCTGTTATGAAAAGGAATACGGTTGCAATTTCACTTGTGCACGCAACACAAAACGATTTTCAATCAAAACCTTATTCACTTTTAAAAACAGCATTATGAACAAAAGCATTTTTGCCGCACTGCTGATGGCGACTACCTTGATCTGCACATCTTGCAGGAAAGACAAAGACGAGAACGCCGGTCCTGAAGCAGGCATTGTTGGCAAGTGGAAAGTTGAAAGAATGGAGTACACCGATTCGGGTGACCTTAATGGTGATGGCATCACCGATGATCCGGAAATTTATATCGAACTGGGAGGTGCAGAAGACTATGTTCTATTTGGCGCAGATGGTAAGTGCACGACTTTCATCGATGGTGATGAAGACAAAGCCACCTGGCGAATGGAAGGAAATAATAACCTGCAAATCAAGTATGAGGACGAAGACGACTCCATTTCTTTTGCCATCAAAGAATGGACTAACAACCAACTGGTGTTGTATGCTGCAGAAGAAAGTGCAGGCGCCAAATACGAAGAAATTATTTACCTGTACAAGTAACAAAAGAGCACTGCCTGTAGCCAAATAAACAAGAGCCAGTAAAAAGAAGAACGCACTTCTTTATTTCTTAACAGGTTGCTGTTAAACTTTGTCTTAACTTAACCGTCCAAATTTCGAAAGCTAAACAATACGACCATGAAACAGCAACCCAAAGAAGGGGTACAACAGCAAGAGCCTAAGCTCGAAGTGCTGTACTCGTCGAAGAAAGAACTGGCTGCTGTGCACCTGATCACTCCCAATGGAATTTTCAGCTATGCCAGCCTTGGCCCCGAGCCGGGTCCCAGCAAACAAAAAAAGCAGGACGCAGCCTAAAGGCCGCAACGCAATAGTTCTTTTGAAATCCGCTCGTAAGGGCGGATTTTTTTATTTGTACCAAAACATAAGCGTTTATCAGAAACCGTTAAAACGGTTTCCGGCAAAAGGTCCTTACGCCAAAAACCCACGGTTGAAACCGCAGGCTGATTAAATATGGGGCCCTTAAAGAACCTAACAAGTAGTAAAACAAAACGCTTCCAATTGGAAGCGTTTGATATTGTAACCCGGCTTATACAGCAGGTGCATTGTCGCCCACACTATGGGTTTCCTGACCGGATACTTCTTCCTGCTCCTCTTCATCTTCACGTTGGAAGAATCGCTTTTGAAACAGGAGCAAGACAATCACACCCAATGAAATAGAAGCATCGGCAATATTGAAGATGGGACTAAAGAACTCAAACTCCTTCCCTCCAATCAGGGGCAGCCAGTTGGGGAAATTGGAATGTACCATGGGGAAGTACAACATATCTACCACATGCCCGTGGAGGAAGCCCGCGTAACCTCCACCTGCAGGAAAGGCTTCCGCCACCTGCGTGTAGGTGGATTGGCCAAAGATCATCCCGTAAAAAAGCGAATCAATAAGGTTGCCCAATGCACCGGCATAGATGAGCGATGCGCAAATGATAAATCCCCTTGTGTAACGCTCCCGTACAATTTTCACTAAGTACCAGGATCCAAAACCTACAGCTACCAGTCGGAAAAGCGTCAGGAATATTTTACCAAAGTCACCGCCAAATTTCCAGCCCCAGGCCATGCCTTCGTTTTCGATAAAGTACAGCCGGAACCAGGAAAGGCCTAGCACATTGGTGATGTGTCCAAAGGGAAAAGAGGTTTTGATCCAGATCTTTAAAGCCTGGTCGGCCACAATCACCAGCAAAATGATCAGTATAGCGGAACGTAGTTTCACGAAGTATTAGTTAGGGGGTCAAAGATAAGGGGAAAGGCATACCCCCTGTCCCCCTGAAAGGGGAACTTAGGGCGGAATGGCTGCAGGTAAGGGTGTATGCATCAGTGCGGAAGTGTTTAATTAGAAATTTGGCTGTGGGTGCATTGATGGGAACACGGATGGAACGGATGGAACGAATGAATACGGATATCTGTTCTTATCCGTTTCATCCGCGTTCCCATTTTACTATTAAATACAATTTTTTTTGCAATCAAGCTAACCGACCTAAGTTCCCCCTTTAGGGGGACAGGGGGTGGGTGTTACTCCTGGTAATACACCCTCTTTACTCTTTGTGATATTCCGGTCATGATCTCGTAGGGAATGGTGCCGCCCCATTGAGCCAGTTGCTGTACGGGCAGCTCCTGTCCAAAGATGATCACCTCATCGCCCTCCGATACACCGGGAACGGTGGTTACATCAATCATGGTCATGTCCATACATACGGTGCCTACCACAGGTACCAGCCGGCCGCGTACCCACATTTTGCCTGCCCCATTGCTGAAGCGGCGCGAGTAACCATCGGCATACCCAATACGCACGGTGGCGATGAGCGAGGGATGGTCGATGGCACCCCGGCGGTTATAACTCACCGTTTCTCCGGGCTGGAGTTGCTTCAGTTGTGCAATAGTAGAACGCAAGGTTGCTACAGGCTGCAATTCTACGCTGCCGCTTACGGTTTCCACACCATACAAGCCAATGCCTAACCGCACCATATCGTAGTGCAGAGCGGGATGGCGGATAATAGCAGCGGAATTGGCAATATGCCGGATAAAAGGGTAAGTAATGTGCTGTTGCAATAAAGCAATGGCCTGCCCAAAGGTTTGCACCTGCTGACTGGTAAATGCATCCTGTGCAGGGTCTTCGCTTGCAGCCAAATGGCTGAAGACGGTTTCAATTTTCAAAAGCCCTTTCTCCACTATTCGTTGGCCAATAGCAGCAATGCTGTTGACGCTAAAGCCCAAGCGGTTCATGCCGGTTTCTACTTCCAGGTGCACCGGCCAAGAGCTCAATCCCTGACCGGAGATATAAGCTTCAAAACGCTCCAGCAGTTCGGGACTGTAAATAACCGGCTGCAGGTTGTGATCCACAATGGCATCGAAGGAAGAAGCATCGGCATTGATCACCATGATGGGGAGGCTGATGCCTTCACGGCGCAGGTCAACACCTTCGTCCACATAGGCCACACCCAGGTAGTCCACATTATTTTGCTGCAGCACGGAAGCGATCTCGGCACCTCCGCTGCCATAGGAAAAAGCCTTCACCATGGCCATCATACGGGTACCGGGCTGGAGCAGCGCCTGGTACTGCCTGATATTGTGTACCATGGCGTTCAGGTTGATCTGCAACACCGTCTGGTGCACCTTCTGCTCAAAATGGTGGGCAATGCGTTCGAACTGGAAACGGCGTGCGCCTTTTACCAGGATGGTTTCGTTGTGAAAAGAAGAAGTCCGGAAATGCTGCAGGAATTCATCAGTTGAAGGGAAAAAGCTGGCGCTGGTTCCTGCAGCCAATGCACCGGGAAGCAAGTCGCTGATTTGCGCTCCAATGCCTATTACTTTTTGCACTTTATACTTTGCCAGTGCACCGGCCACATTGCGGTACAGGTCCGAAGCTTCGCGGCCGCTTTCCATAAAATCGGAAAGAATAACGGTACGGGCCTGGCCGGTTTGCTGTTGCGCCATAAAGGCCAGCGCCAGCGAAAAGGATGTGATGTCGGCGCTGTAGCTATCGTTGATGATGGTGCAGCCATTGATGCCATCAAAAAACTGCAGGCGCATATCCACTGCATGCAGCTGCGCAAAGCGATCACTGAAATCGTTCAGGTCTTTTCCTAAATACAGGAGTACTGCGCAGCAATGCAGGGCATTTTCCTGCGCCACCGTATCTGCAAAAGGAATAGTTACGGTGTATATTTTTGCACCAAAAGAAAGCACCAGTTTTGAACTGTTGTGGCCAGCCTGTATTTCCTTTACCACTACTTCATTGTCTTCCCTCCTGCCCCAGGTAAACAGGGTGGCGTCGGTAAATAGGTGCTGGTATTTTTCCTGCGTGATGATGGCGGCAACACCTTCAAACAATTGTGCTTTCTCTTTTGCTTTAGCAGCATCGCTTGCAAAACCCGCGCTGTGCGCATCACCCAGGTTGGTAAACACACCAATGGTAGGCTGAATGATATCGTGCAGGCGGCGCATTTCACCGGGCTGAGAAATACCTGCTTCAAAGATGCCTAGGCTATGCTCTTCGGCAAGCTGCCATACACTGAGTGGCACGCCTACCTGCGAGTTGTAACTGCGGGGGTTGCGGCAAATCTTTTCTTCTTCCTGCAACAACTGGTACAACCATTCTTTTACGATGGTCTTGCCATTGCTTCCGGTAATACCTATCACGGGCAAAAAAAACTGCTCGCGGTGATGCTGCGCCAGTTGCTGCAAGGCCTGCAAAGGATCGGAAACAACAAAGAAGTTGGCTCCGGCAAAAGCGTCTTTGTCGGGCGCATCGCGTACCACGAAATTGCGCACGCCCTGCTCGTACAAAGCAGTCACATAGGCACTGCCGCTGCGCCTTGGGCCATCCAGTGCAAAAAACAGGGTATCGGCAGCCTGCAGCAGGTGCCGGCTATCGGTAAGCAGGTAGCGCACCGGCGCATCGGGCTGTGTCAGCCGGGTGTGCGGAGCGATGATGGCGGCGATGGTGGAAGCGGAGTAAAACATGGGGTAATGAGCTAATTAGCCAATGTGCTAATGTGCTAAATATTGGGTTGCTGTACTTGCACAAAACAAATACAAAACAAGGATGTGCAAACAGAATTAGCACATTAGCTAATTACCTCATTAGCACATTACTTACAGGCTTCCATCCTCCACCTCTCTCGGCACGCCTTTACGCTGGTGGTAAATAGAATACCAGATGGAACCACCCAGGCAGAGTACGATAAAGAGCAGGGAGATGTAAATGGGTACATGGACATCGAAGATTTCTACCAGCATTTTCAAACCGATAAATACCAGTACAATGGCGATGCCTTGTTGCAGATAATCGAACTTGTTTACGGCACCCCGCATCAGGAAGAAGAGGGAACGCAGCCCCAGCACCGCGAAGATGTTGGAAGAGTAAATCACCAGGGTATCGGTAGCGGTCAGTTCTTTACCGGCTTCCTTTACTACGCCCAATACTACAGGGATGGAGTCGAGGGCAAATACAATATCGGTAGCGGCCAGGATAAACACCACTACGGCAAGCGTGGTAAAGAATACCTTGTTATGCAGGCGGATGATATAGCGGCCTTTGGGGTCCACTTCTGTTACCCGGAAATACTGCGTAACAAACTTGTACACGGCAGTATCGGCAGGGTTGAATTCTTCTTCGTCTTTTTTTGCAAACAGCTTGATGCCCGTATATACCAGGAAGGCCCCAAAGATGTACAGGATCCAATGGAAGCGTTCTACCAGCTCAATACCTACTGCTATGAAGATGATGCGGAATACAATGGCCAGGAGGATACCAATGAGCAGGGCCCTGCCGGCATCCGATTCGGTTACTTTAAAGAAGGTAAAGATGAGGATGAACACAAAGATGTTGTCGATACTCAGGCTCCATTCCATCAGGTAAGCCAGTATGTATTTGGTAGCAGGTGCGCTGCCGTGCTCAAACCACATAAAGCCAAAGAAGGCAAAGGAAAGTGCTACCCAGAACAGGGTTTGGTACAATGCCTTACGGATGGTGATGGTAGAACCTCTCTTACTCAGCAGGCCCAGGTCAAGCACCAGGGCTACAATGAGTACGATACCAAAAACTAGATAGGTTATCTGATTTGCCGACATAGCTGTTGCTTATAAATTAAGCCAGCAAAGGTAAAGGTTCGGGGTCAAGCCCATATGCTAATGCTTTTAATCTGGATGCTTTTCTTGATAATGGGAAAACTTGTCCGTGCAAGTATAAACATGCAGATTCACCTGGCTTTTTATATTACCGTGCAGGCACCGGCCAAAGCTTTGGTGCAACAACAATCCATTTACCCAACATATACCCCTCAGCTATAAAATCCCGGTTCCGGCAAAAACCGTCGGCAAGCTTCTGCTTTGAATTGGCCACCAACTGTTGTACATTAATCGCATCCCGCCATTCATCCTGGTTCGTTCCCTTTTCAATTCTTACCATCAACTGCAACTAACCGGCTTTCTGCATCCTGCGAAATCACTTTTTCTTTTGGACCCGATTTTTCACGCCTAAACTTTTTTTATGAAAAAGCTGTTTTCATGCTTGCTGGCTGGCCTTTTATTGGCAACAGCCAATCTTCACTCCCATGCGCAAACCGTTCAGCCTGGTGGCGGCACATTGTTTACTGTTTCTGCCCAGCCTTCTTATTCTGCCTTCCAGCAGGGCGTCTACCACTATGATATGGGTAATGTCAATAAGGCGCGCCAGTCGTTTCAAAAAACCAAGGAACAGGACCCAAGACATGCCATGGCCAATGTTTACCGGGCCCTGGTCTCCCCCTCGCCAGAGGACTTTTCCTTGTACCTGCAAAAAGCAAAAGAAAACTTGGAAACTGCCAATGAGTTTGAAAAGCTGTACTATACATACGCCGAAACTTTCCTGAAAGATGACTGGGAAACCCGCCTGGCAACTGCCCAGAAAATGGTAGCACAGTACCCCGACAAGGCAAGAGCCTACCTGCTGTTGGGCGATACCTACAACCAGGCTGATGAACCGGAAAAAGCCAGGAGTAATTACCAGAAAGCCATCGAAATGGAACCTGCATGGGCGGCTCCTTACATGCAGTTGACCTTTTCTTATTTGCTGCGCAATCCAACAGATATCAAACAGGCCGAAAAAAATGCAAAGAAACTGGTCAGCATCGCACCCGAAGGGTCTACTTACGTGATGCTGGGAGATGTATACCGGGCGCAAAATGATTTTACAAAAGCCATTGAGGTTTACTCAAAAGGTATTCAAATGGATGCCGCACTGCCACAACTTTACATCAAAAGGGGGCATGCTTATACCTTCTCCGGAAATTTTGACAAAGCGCGGGCCGATTACCAACAGGCCGGCACCATAGACGATGTTCCCATCAATGCGCACAGCTACTATGCCACAACATTCGTGTATCAGGGTATGCCGGAGAAAGCAGTACAGACCCTGTTAAACGATGCCGAAACCATTACCACAAATATGAAGGCACCACAGGCCATGGTTGTAAAAGATAATTTTTATTACCAGGCTGCATTCATATGCATGCATACAGGCGATGTGCAACAACTAAAAGAAATAATTGCCCGCTATAAACCTGTGTCATTAGCTGTGAGCAACCAAACCGGCACAGCAGAAGCAAAGCTGCAAAGCAAAGCAGATATGCTGTTTTGGGAAGGCATAGTCAAAACACTGGAAAAGGATTTTACAGGGACGCAAAAAAATGCAGACGAAATGAAAGTATTGCTGGAGCCAATCAAAAACCCGCGTAAGCTGGCGCCAAGTATCTTTTTGCGTGGATACACCAGCCTGCACCAAAAAGACTATGCGCAGGCAATTGCACATTTTGAAAAAATTAGTAAAGAAGACCGGTATGCCATGTATTGGATGGCCAAAGCATACGAAGGGCAAGGCAATACAGCAAAGGCGAAGGCCCTGTACAAAGATCTGGCTGCTTTTAACTTCAATGATATAGGTAATGCCCTGATCAGAAACGAAGTAAGAAAAAAGTTATAAACCCAATGATCACTTATTCCTTTCATAATAAATCCCGCCGGCAATGGCGGGATTTATTATGAAAGGTCAACTTAATAAAGCATCTGGAAAACAGGTGCTCATCTTGCATATTTTCTTTTGCGTAACTGCTGGTACACAAATCCAAACAGGATCATCAGCGCAATAGGCAGCGCCACGTTAACCAGTTGCCAGGTAGTTTGCTCAGCCTTCACCCTGCGAGGATCGAGCAAGCGCAGGCTGAACTCTTTGGCCCGTGTTTGTAAAATATTGGAAGGGTTCACCAGGTACTCGAGGCTGTTGAGGAAAAAGTCTTTGTTGGCAAAAGTGTACTGAGTAAACAGGTTTTGGCCCATGGGCAGGGGACCGGAGAACTGGCTGTATTGGTTCATAGCAATATCGCCATCGGCCACCACGATTATCTTGTTGTTGCCGCCTACCTTGTATTTGACGGGCATACCGGCAGCGGCCAGCGAGTCGGCAACCGCACGGGGCACCCGGCCGGTGTAGAGGCTGCGGAAATCGCCTTCCAGCAATACCGCTACAGGTACCTGCCGTTGGGTGAACTCTTTTTCCTCAGGCGCTATTTGCAAAAAGGTAAAATCAATTTTTGCAGGTGCGGGCAGCACCCGCGCATTGTTGGAGGAGTGCAGCAGGAAGGTCTTGGCCACCCCTGATGCGGCAACCGTGTCGAGCGTCGTTGGAAACATGCTGCGTACACCATCCAGGTTTTTGCTGATGGGATGGTTGGTGCCATTAAGAATGGGAAAAAACGGCCAGCTTACAAAACGCTGTTGCTGTCCCTGACCTTCGCCGCTCACTTGTGGCAACTGGTCGGCCTGCATATCCTGCAGCAGGCTTTGGTTGATGCGTACACCGTAGTTGAACAGCAAATCCTCCAGGTTCAATCCACGATCATAAGCAACAAAGCCATTCGATTTGTACAAGCTGTCGAACTCGGCATACATATTATCCACCATCCACAACACCTTGCCGCCGTTCATTACATATTGGTCGATCTTCAGCTTTTCGGCATCAGAAAAGGGTATGGTTGGCTTTACAAATACCAGCGCGTCGATCTGCTTAGGTATGTAGGGAAACTCACGGATGTTGAGTGTATCGGCGTAATAATTTGTAAACAGCGTACGCACCGCATCATCAACGGTTGGTCCCCAGCTTTCACCGTTGCCCAGCATGTACGCTACCGTTGGTTTCTTTTTAGCTGTCACCTTTTGTATGGCCGAACCAAAATTATATTCCAGCGAAGCTTCCACGTTGTTGTAAAGGGCTGCAAGTTGCTCAGCCTCGGTACCAAAGGACCGGGCACCTTTCAGGAAGTCAACACCCACTGCTTTATCGCCATAACGCACCACGGCGCCATGCACCAGTTTCTTTACTTCCAGTTCATCGCCCACTTTTTCCGGCGCATTAAAAAGTACGGCATTGAGGCCATAGTAGTATTGCAGGGAATCTTCCAGCCTGCGGGTTGCAGCCGTATCACTTGCATCGGCATATGGATTAATAAAACGGAACTGGACCTTGTTGCCGCCATATTGTTTGGCTTCAAACAAGAACTCACCCACCGCATTGCGGAACCTGCGCACAACAGCGGGCAGGTCATCGCCTTCGAGCAATACATCTATTTGAACGGTGCTGTCCAGCCCACGCAACAGCTCTTTTGTAGGCGCACTCAGCGAGTAGCGTTTTTCTTCGGTAAGGTCGGCACGCACATGCAGCAGCGAAGCCAGTACATTTACCAGCACCAATGCTACCAGCAATACAATCCAGCCAATCTTTTTATTGCCAAACAATTTGTTCATAGCTTATCGGTGCTGCAGGTTTTGACGGGTGATGAGCAGGAAAAAAAGTACCAGGCTGATAAAGTACACCAGGTCGCGGGTATCGAGCACGCCGCGGCTGATGCTGGTATAATGATAACGGATGCCCAACATTTCGATGTAATAACCGGCGCCATTATTAAACAGGGGCAACTGGCTCAAAGCCTCAAAGCCAAAGTAAAACAACACCATCACCACGATGCTGATGATAAAGGCAACAACGGCATTATTGGTAAACGAGGAAACGCAAATACCGATGGCCGTAAATACCGCGGTAAGAAAAAGCAAGCCCAGGTAAGAGCCAGCAGCAGCACCGGCATCAATCCCAGAAGTAGCTGCCAGGCTGTTGATCGAAAAGAAATATACCAGTGTGGGCAGCAGTGCAATTGCCGCTACAGCAAAACTGCCCCAGAACTTTCCGCCCACCAGCTGGCCTGCCGTGAGCGGCCGGGTGCGCAATACCTCGAAGGTGCCCCCGCGGTACTCATCGGCAAAGGAGCGCATGGTAACTGCGGCCGTCAGGAACAGCATCACCCAGGGTGCAAAAGCAAAGAACTGGTCGAGCGTGGCAAAACCGCTTTCCAGTATGTTGTTGCGAAATACAAACAGCACCAACCCGTTTACCAGCAAAAACACCACGATGGCGATATAGCCCGTTAGGCTGCTGAAAAACTGGCTGAACTCTTTTTTACAAATTGACCACATCAGTAAGTACGAAGTTAGAAGTGGGAAGTACGAAGTAGGTGCAAAATAGGGGATAGTTGGGAGTCAAAAGTTTAAAGTTGGTTGTAAACGATTGAAGGGCATCTACAGTGTATGTAGATAAGATCGTATTCACAAAATGTTGGCACCTCGCCAATGCAGCATGCATTGCTTCAGTTCACAGAAACGGTTGAAACCGTTTTATCGTATTCGTTCTTGCTATGCCCCACGGCTAAAGCCGTGGGCTAATAAACGCCAACCATGTTATAACAACTTCTTGCAGTAAAAACGAAGCCAGCATTGCAAGATTTTTTCAAATTAGTCAACAGGTGAAATTGTAAACGACCCATCCTACCGATCCTTCCAAAATCCTACACATCACCGGTCAAAACAAAACCCCGCCAAAGCGAGGTCTTATAACATTGATGAACAGGTCAATTCTTAAACGACCCAATCATACAATTCCTTTCAAAATCTTATAAATCACCGGTTCCTGCTTACACGGCGAAGCTATCACCGCAACCACAAGTTCTGCTGGCGTTAGGGTTTTCAAAATAAAAACCCTTACCATTCAGGCCATCGGAGAATTTCAGCTCGGTGTTCACCAGGTACAAGAAGCTTTTTAGGTCGGTTACCACCTTTACCCCATTATCTTCAAACACCTGGTCCATGGGTTTGCTTTCGTTGTCGAAGTCCAGCTTATAGCTCAAACCCGAGCAACCTCCGCCTACCACGCTCACCCGCAGGAAATAGGAACCATCGCCGGCAATACCAGCGTCCTGCATCAGCTGACTTACTTTTTCTTTTGCCTTATCGCTTACGAATATGGCGTTGTCTGTTCCAACCATAATGCTAATGTGATAATGTGCTAATATGCTAATGTGCTAAAAAGGCAAACTGATGTAACAGATTACCTTATTAGCACATTAGCATATTGGCTAATTAGCTAATTAATTAGTGTACTACGCTCTCTTCGAACTGGATTTCTTCCAGGCCGTTCTTCTTGCGGTAGTCGTTAACGGCAGCCTTGATGGCGTCTTCGGCCAGTACCGAGCAGTGGATCTTAACGGGGGGCAGGTTTAGTTCTTCTACCAGCACCATGTTGTCGATCTTGATGGCGTCTTCAATGCTTTTGCCTTTCAGCCACTCGGTAGCCAGCGAGGAAGAAGCAATGGCCGAACCACAACCGAAGGTTTTGAATTTGGCATCGGCAATCACGCCGTTCTCGTCCACCTCGATCTGCAGGCGCATAACGTCGCCGCACTCAGGAGCACCTACCAGGCCGGTGCCTACATTGTTTTTGCTCTTGTCGAGGGTACCCACATTCTTGGGGTTATTGTAATGGTCCAACAGTTTGTCAGAGTAAGCCATAGTGGTAATTTGATAATAAGCTATTGTGCTAATTACGTACCGGTTATGAAAAGAGTGATGCCAATCAGCTAATTAGCACATTAGCTGATTGGCAGATTATGTTTAGTGGTGTGCCCACTCGATGGTATTCAGGTCGATACCCTCTTTGTACATTTCCCACAGCGGGCTCATCTCGCGGAGCTTGGTTACTGTTTTGGAAATGGCTTCGATGGTATAATCGATCTGCTCTTCGGTGGTGTAGCGGCCCAGACCAAAACGGAGCGAACTGTGTGCCAGATCGTCGCCGAGGCCCAGTGCTTTCAGCACGTAAGATGGCTCGAGTGAAGCAGAAGTACAAGCCGAACCGGAAGAAAGCGCGATGTCCTTATTAAAGCCCATCAGCAGGCCTTCACCTTCCACGTACTTGAAAGAAATATTGGTAACATGGGGCAGGCGGTGTGCGGGGTCGCCGTTGATGTATGCCTCTTCCAGTTGCATCAGGGCACCTTCCAGTTTGTCGCGGAGCTTGCTCAGGCGCTCGGCATCCTGCTGCATTTCGTTCATGGCCAGTTCGCAGGCTTTACCAAAACCAACGATACCAGGCACATTGAGGGTACCGCTGCGCATGCCACGCTCATGTCCGCCACCGTCCATCTGGGCAGTAACTTTTACACGGGGGTTCTTGCGGCGAACGTATAGGGCGCCTACACCCTTGGGACCGTACATCTTGTGTGCGGTAAAGGCCATCAGGTCAATATTGTCGGCCTTCACGTCAACGGGGATTTTACCTACTGCCTGCACACCATCGGTGAACAGCAGCACACCATGCTTGCGGGCAATGGCACCGATCTCGCGGATGGGCATCAGGGTACCAATCTCGTTGTTGCCATACATGAGGGCAATAAGGATGGTGTTGGGCTTGATAGCGGCTTCCACCTGCTCGGGGGTAACCAGGCCTTTATCGCTTACTTCCAGGTAGGTAACCTCGGCACCTTCTTTCTCCAGGTGCTTGCAGGTATCCAGCACGGCTTTGTGCTCGATGTTACAGGTGATGATGTGGTTGCCTTTGGTAGCATACATCTCAAACACACCTTTGATCGCCAGGTTATCGCCTTCGGTGGCACCGGAGGTGAAAATAATTTCTTTAGGATCGGCGTTGATTAGTTTGGCTACCTGCTCACGGGCATAATCCACAGCTTCTTCAGCCTTCCATCCAAATGGGTGGTTGCGGCTGGCAGCGTTTCCATAAGCCTCGGTGAAGTAGGGAATCATGGCTTCTACTACACGTGGATCACAGGGCGTAGTAGCGTTATGATCAAGATATATGGGAAGTTTCAGCATACAATATGTATTTGTTTTCGTTTCGGATAGCAAATTTACCTATAATGCACCAATCTATCCTTATAGAACCTATCTATGACGGTAATTTTACCATAATCATAAACAAAGGCGCATGTTAAAAGTTGAGCATATTGGTATAGCAGTTAGCTCTTTTGAAAAAGCCATTCCTTTATTTTCTAAGTTATTGAATACCAATTGCTATAAACAGGAGGAAGTTGCCTCCGAAAAAGTACGCACCGCATTTTTCCAAAAAGGCGAAACCAAGATCGAACTGCTTGAAAGCACCACACCTGATGGGGTTATTCAAAAGTTCATTGAAAAGAAGGGGGAAGGCATCCACCACATTGCTTTTGAGGTGGCCGATATTCATGCAGAGATGAACCGGTTGCAGGATGAAGGCTTTACCCTGATTAACCCGCAACCCAAGGAAGGCGCAGACAATAAACTCGTTTGTTTTTTACACCCAAAAGATACGAACGGAGTGTTGATCGAGTTGTGCCAGGAAAAGAAACTATAATGCCTTTAAAACAACCGGTAATCCCAGAAGTAAGGTTCTGTTCTTACCAACTTAACGTTTTCTGTAAAATCGGGATGCTCGGTATTGATGATATAATTGTATTCAAACGGAATAACCGCAGAAGGGACTTTTAAAATCAATGATGCTGCTTGCTCCACCCAGCTGGAACCAAGGCGCTGCAGGGTGGCATAAGCCGCAATGGATTGCCAGTTTTGGGGCAAATCCCGCGTTTGTACTTGCGTATAAAAATGGTCCGCATCCGGCAAAGAGATAACCATCACTTTATACAAATCAGTTGGCACGATGGCGCCCTTGTGCACCACCAGTTCAAGGGTGGCAAGCGACCGGGAACCGCCGGTGTACAATACCTGTTGTCCTTTTACATTCCAGCGATTGGCACTACCCGAAGCGGTAAGGGCACCGGCAAAGGATTGCTTTGTGATCCGAAACACTTCCATCCCTCAGACGTTATCGCCATACTCCATGGCTGTGAGCCGGTCGTTTACAAACCTGATACCGGTAACGGTGTTGAGAAAAGAGGCCGGAACTTTTTGGTCGAAAAAGAAGTTGGGTGTACGCAGCCAATTGTCAAAGGCGGTATGCGACCCGAAAACCGAGGTGCCATGTTTAATTAGGGTGAGCAGCAGCAGGAGTTGCTCTTTTACGTTGTTCTTGAAAGAACTACCTGGCTTGCGGTATTCCCGCAAAGTTTTTACGCTGATATTGAACCAATCGGAAATAGTTTCGTCGCTGAACGCAGTCAGACTTTTGATTGCATCCATGTACTTCCAATCCAACTCGCGGGTGTACAATAAATCCAAAATTTCGCTGTCATTTATTTGGCCGGGCATTTCCGATAAAACCAAAAATGCGGCCTCAGCCGTTTTAATCATGGCTTTGCATTTACCTACAAGGTACAAAAAATGGGCAATTTTGTCTTTTCAAAAAGGCATATTTCCCCTAAACATTAATATACAAGTTGCTTTGGTATAGCAAAAGCCTTTAAGGATGAATATGAAGTGGAGCTTCAAAAGCAAATAGAAGAATAACTCATTCTGAAAGGAAGAAAATAGCGCAGACTACACCGAAATGAGTAATACGATGAAGCAACAGGTTTAAGGCTGTGTTGCCTCCCCATTGATGATGCCCAGCTTTTCCACAGCCAGTTGGGCGGCAATTTGCGAAGCGTCTTTTTTGTTGTAAGCCTTGCCTTCGGCAATTACTTTTCCATTTACAACGGCGCCAATGGTGAAAAGACGGCGGCCGCCCTGCATCTGCTCGTTCATGGTTTCAAACTCCAACTGCTTGCCGTTTTTGTTGGCCCAGCCATAGAGCTTGTTTTTATGATTAATTTCCAGCACCTCCAGGTCGTCCACAAACATGTGGGGCATGATGATCTGCTCGCCTACCCACTTGCTGGTTTTTTTATACCCTTTATCGAGGTACACAGCACCAACGAGGGCTTCAAGGGTATTACCAAAAATCTGGCTCACCTTGAGCGAGTTGTCGGCTTTGTTGAATACAGTAATCTTCTTGAGGCCCATCTTGATGGCAATATCGTTCAGCTGCGAACGGTTTACCATCTTGCTGCGCATCTCGGTCAGGAAACCTTCTTCCTTGTAGGGATAGCGTTTAAAAAGGTAATCGGCAATAATAGCGGAGAGAATAGCGTCGCCCAGGTATTCGAGGCGTTCGTTGTTAGCATCCGATGTTTCCTTGATGGAACGATGGGTAAGGGCAGTTTTATATAGCGAGAGGCTGCCAGGCGAGAAGCCCAGCACGGCTTTCAGATTTTTCTTGAAAGACGACCCCGAACGCTTTTTATAGAGTGCCGACCAAAATCCCACAAAGGACATGCTTGAATGTATAAATCCTGCCGTTGAAATTAAGCAGAATATTTTTTAAAGATCATGCAAGCATTGTGCCCACCAAAACCGAATGTATTGCTGAGGGCTGCATTTACCACCCGCTTTTGCGCAGTATGGAAAGTGAAGTTCAGTTTGGGATCCAGTTCCGGATCATCGGTGAAGTGGTTGATGGTGGGCGGCACAATATCGTGCTGCACACTCTGAATACAGGCAATAGCCTCTATCACACCAGCAGCACCCAGGCAATGGCCTGTCATGGATTTGGTAGAAGAGATATTGAGGTTGTATGCATGGCCGCCAAACACAGCCTGTATGGCTTTTACTTCGGCAATATCACCCAACGGAGTAGAGGTACCATGGGTATTGATATAGTCGATATCGGTAATGGTCATACCGGCATCATCAAGTGCCTGGAGCATTACGTTGCGGGCACCCAGTCCTTCGGGATGGGGAGCGGTAAGGTGGTGCGCATCGGCAGTAGCACCGGCGCCGCCAATTTCGCAATAGATCTTGGCACCACGAGCCAGGGCATGTTCCAGTTCTTCAAATACCAGTACACCGGCACCTTCGCCCATCACAAATCCATCGCGGTCTTTGTCGTAGGGACGGCTGGCGGTTTTGGGATCGTCGTTGCGCTCGCTGAGGGCCTTCATGGCATTAAAACCACCAATACCGGCTTCGGAGATCACGGTTTCGGCACCACCGGTAATGATGATATCAGCCTTGCCCAACCGAATGAGGTTGAAAGCTTCCATCATGGCGTTGGTAGCAGAAGCACAGGCGCTCACCACCGCAAAGTTGGGGCCACGGAAACCATGCCGCATGGAGATGTGGCCTGCGGCAATATCCAAAATCATCTTGGGGATGAAGAAAGGATTGAAGCGGGGTGTGCCATCGCCTTTGGCGAAGTTGGTAACCTCTTCCTGGAAGGTGATGAGACCACCGATGCCCGAGGCAAATACAACACCTACGCGGTCGGGGTTTACATTGTCATCGCCAATACCGGCATCCTGCACGGCCTGGTCGGAAGCCACAATGGCCATTTGCGTAAAGCGGTCCATTTTGCGGGCCTCTTTTCGATCGATGAAACTGGTGGCATCGAAGTTCTTCACCTCGCATGCAAAGCGGGTTTTGAACTTGGTCGCATCAAAGTTGGTGATGGTATCGGCGCCACTAACACCGTTGCGCAGGTTGTTCCAGAACTCAGTAATATTATTACCGATTGGCGTGAGGGCACCCATACCCGTAACTACGATCCGCTTAAGTTGCATATTGCCTTGCACCGTGGTTTTTGTAAGATAAAACCGCCTTTGCTGCTCGCACAGTCAAAGGCGGATAAAGATTTTATTCCGGTTGGGACGGATAAAAAAAGTGTTTCCTTATTTAGCGTGCTCTTCCAGGTAAGATACAGCCTGACCAACAGTAGTGATGGTTTCAGCCTGCTCATCAGGAATAGAGATGTTGAATTCCTTTTCGAATTCCATGATCAGTTCAACTGTGTCGAGCGAATCGGCACCCAGGTCATTGGTAAAGGAAGCCTCATTGGTAACTTCAGCTTCATCAACGCCCAGTTTGTCTACAATGATCTTTTTTACTCTTGCTGCGATGTCTGACATGATGTAAAAGTTTGGTTATAGTGGTGCAAAAATAGAAGTTTTACAATTAAAAGAACTTTCAGCTCAAGATTTAGCCAAAATCCTTTTCCACAGGGCGTTTGCGCCTGTAAGCCAATGATTTTTGATTGGTGCGTTTCGCCAATTATTGTAACTTGATCCCACTCAACCCATTAGCATGGCATTAAAGATCATTGATCACGGCACACCCGACTATACCAATATGGTGCGCCTTCGGGAGGATATTTTGCGCAAACCGCTGGGCTTAACTTTCACGCCCGAAGAACTGGAAAAAGAAAAAAGCAACCTGATGATCGGTGCTTACGAAGACGATAAAATACTGGGTTGCTGCATGCTGGTAGAAGAAGCTCCGCAAACGGTAAGGCTGCGCCAGATGGCCGTACTCAACGACCTGCAGGGCAAAGGCGTAGGTAAGGCACTCATCCAGTTTGCCGAAAACCTGGCCCGCGATCATGGCTATCGCCGCATTACCATGCATGCCCGCAAAAACGCTGTTGGTTTTTACGAAAAGATGGGCTACAACGTACAGGGCGGCGAGTTTGAAGAAGTAACGATACCGCACGTGGTGATGGAAAAAGAACTATGAGGGGCCCATCCTAAATCCTTCCCGAAGGGAAGGACTTTGATATCCTACAACATTTGGTTTCCTACTGGTTCCGAACAAACAACAAAGCCTGCAACACCCAAATTGTTGCAGGCTTTGTTGTGTAATAGAAAGGAAGCTAGCTGCTGCAGTTCTCTAAAGTCCTTCCCTTCGGGAAGGACTTAGGATGGGCCCCACTTTCTGTTTTAGCAACTGCCGCATTTCCCATACTTCATCGCTGTTGCTAAACCCATCCTTGGGCACCAGGAAAAAAGAGCGGCTGTCGAAATACAGGTGAAAGAAGTTAGGGGTTTCCAGGAAGCTTTGCAATGCCTGCCAGGACCAGGAGCGGGAGCCCCTTTCATTGCCTACCGAAAAGTCCTGCTCACCGAATTTCATGGTGAAATGATCACGGAAAGTGCTGGCCCTGCGATACACCGCTCCCGGCAGAAAGAACCAAAAGGTGAGCATCAGGATAAACCACAACAGCGAGCCTGTCAGGAAAGCCATGGGCGTTACTTTCTTGAAGTAAAAAAGTGCTGCCGACAAAAAAGCAAAGACATTTACCAGGATGATCATCAGGCGGATCTCCCTTTTGGCCAAAAAATGGTAGCGCAAGGCCTGTATTACCTGCGGCTTCTTATATGTAAAACTGATCGTCATTATTCAAGTATCAATGGTGCATTTGAAGATATCAAATGATCGCTTATCTCAACTCGTTTTCGCTAATCTGCCACTCCATAATTTGGGTTCCTTTCGGATCGTGAAAACTTACCGTCAACTTGCGCTGCCCGGCGGGGCCGCTAAAGCTAAACCGACCATAATTCTGGATATGATCGAAGCCTGCTACCCGGTACGGATTATTTACTTCGGGGCCTGCAAAAGCACGCAACCCGGAAGTGAGCGGCGACACTGTGATATCATATAAAGGATAGGTACCCTGCCGGTTGATTTTGATGATCTCGGAATGATGGTGATCACCTGATAGAAACAGCACGCCTTTGATCTTATTGCTGGTAATAAACTGCACCAGTTCATTGTACTCGGCAGGGTAGTCATGCAAAGATTCGTTGTCCAGCACAGGGTTGAGCACCTGGCTGCCCACTACTATTATTTTAAAAGTTGCCGAACTATATGCCAGTGCATTTTTCAGCCATTGAAGTTGTTCTTTTCCCAAAAAGGTTTTCTCCGGGTTTGGCTTGCCATCAACCGAGTCGGGCAGGTTATCAGCCGCACGCCACCAACGGTCGTCGGTAACAAAGAAATCTACATCACTCCAGGAAAACTGAGTGTAAATCCCCTCCCCTTTCATGCCATAGGATGGGTTTGCCCAGTAGCTTTGAAACACCTTCCTCGCTTCTTCCTTCAGTATATAATTCCCACCCACATCGTTGGGTCCATAGTCATGATCGTCCCAGTTGGCATAATGTGCCATAGCCTTCAGGAAAGGCTGCAAAACAGGCTGGCTGCGGTCGCGGCTGGCGCGGGCCCACAATCCCCACGGAGCAGCATAATCCACTTCGCGGGTGTACCAGTTGTCGCCTAGCCACAGCATAAAGGCGGATTTTTCCTTTGCCATGGCCTGGAAAATGGAAGAGTCGGCACCGTAGGGTTTACCGGGACGGTCGTACACCGGGTTGTTTACATAATTGCAGGAACCGGTAACAAAGGAGAAATCAGGTGCCGGTTTGCGCCACTGCCACAGTTCCTTGGTGGTAAAGCTGCCGCCGGGTATTGATTTGCCATCAATAATGATGGTATAAGCATAAGTAGTGTTGGGCTCCAGTCCGCCCAGGTCAATCCGGATGGGATTAAACTCCTTGCCCAGTTCGCCTTTATAGCTTTGTGTTTTTTGCAGGGCGCCTTTCACCCCATAGCGCAACGCAACCGCCTTTACCCCTAGGGCCACTTCCAGCCAGATGCTGGCGGTGCGGAGCTCCAGTTGGCCCAGCATGGGACCGGCAACCAATTGCGCCTTGCACAACAGCAAAACGCAGGAAAACAAAAGGGTAAGGCAAAAACGCATGTTCAAAATTTTGGTAAAGGTAGCAGTTGGCCCAAACCTTGAATGTTTCCAAAATCCTTCAAGGTTTTTTTAGAGCAGGCACAAAAAAGCCCCGCAGTTGCGGGGCTGGTTATCTCTAAAAACCTATAAGGTTTTAGAAACCTTATAGGTTTGAAAGAAAGCTTATTTGTTCATCATTTGCTTGGCCTCGATACTCAGCGTGGCGTGGGGTACAGCACGCAGGCGGGCCTTGTCGATCAGCTTTCCGGTAACCCGGCAAACGCCATAAGTCTTGTTCTCGATGCGCATGATCGCCTTTTCGAGGTGGTCGATAAACTGGATCTGGCGGCTGGCCATCTGGCTCAGCTGTTCGCGCTCCATGCTCATCGAGCCGTCTTCCATGGTCATGTAGCGGCCTTCGTCGAGGTCGCCGCTTTCGTCCTTGCGGGTGATCAGGCCCTGAAGGTAAGCCAGTTCTTTTTTGGCTGTATCCAGCTTGCGGTTGATCAGATCCCTGAACTCTTGTAACTCGGCATCAGAATATCTCATACTTGGTCCTGTAGGCTCCTGGGGGGTTGATGTGTCTAAAACAGATTTGGTGAACTCGGGTTCATACTTAACCGACCGGGTTGTGGTGGTTTTGGGTACTACAAAAGGCTTAGCGCTTTCCTTTTTGGCAGGCTTGGCCAGGGGCTTTATTGCAGGCTTCACAGTTTCGGTACTGGGGGCGGCCACTGCGGGCTTTACCACTTCGGTCTCTGTGACCTTTGCAGGTGCTTCTTTGCCGGTTTTAGCGGCGGTAGTTTTTGTTGCCATAGGCTTTTCTGCTTCTGCTTCTTTTTTGGCAGGAGCAGCCTTAGCGGCTACCTTTTGAACAGGGGCCGGTGCTTGCTTAGACGCGCTTACAACCTTTTTGGCTGCAGGGGCAGCCGTAATTTTTTCGGCAGCCTTCTTAGGCGCAGCTTTTGTCTCCACCGCCTTTTTGGCAGGTGCTACCTTTGGCGCAGCAGTCTTAGTTGCAGCCTTAGCAGGCTGTGCGGCCACCTTTTTTGCCGGACTTGCGGCTTTGGCGGCGGCTTTTTTGGGGGCAGCTTTCTTTGTTGCCATACAATACGCTACATTTTAGAAACGATGACCTTCAGCTTCTCTTCGTTTACTTCTATTTCTATGCCATCGATTATTTGGGGCACAAACTCCAGCTTGTCTGCCAGAATTTCCGCACATATATAAGACTTAAACTGCTGCAGCGAAGCTTCCAGCCCGTTGCTGCCACCTACAGTAACAGCAATCCGGTCGGTAAGTTCAAAACCGCTTTCCTTACGCACCTTCTGAATCCGGTTTACAAACTCACGGGCATTGCCTTCCTGCTCCAGCACGGGTGTAACGTTGATGTCGAGCGCCACGGTAAGGGCGCCTTTGCTGGCCACCGTCCAACCCGGAATATCCTCGCTGATGATCTCCACTTCACTCAAAGTAAGCTCTACATAAATACCATCAATGGGGAGTGAATATCGTCCTTCTTTTTCAAATAAAGTAATGTCGTGCTGACTAAATTCTGCCAAAGCAGTAGATACCACTTTCATTCTGGCGCCCAGTTTTTTACCCAAAGCCTGGAAATTAGGCTTGATCTTTTTCTTGATAAAGCCTTCTGTTTCGGTAAGGTACTCCAGCTCTTTTACGTTTACTTCTGCCAGGATCAGGTCGGCTACTTTGCGCAACTGCGCTTCCATACCACTGCTCAGAACCGGTATCAGGATCTTTTGCAAGGGCTGACGCACCTTGATATTCACCTTTTTACGCAGCGACAGTACCAGCGAGGAAGCGTCCTGCGCCAGTTGCATGCGTTCTTCCAGCAGGGTGTCGATCAAGGCCTCGTCGGCTTTCGGGAACAACACATGGTGTACCGACTCCTCGCTAAAGCGGCCGGTAACGGCATTGAGGTTGCGGAACAGCTCGTCGCTGAAGAAGGGCGAAATAGGCGCCATCAATCTTACTACAGTTTCCAGGCACTCGTACAGGGTTTGGTAGGCAGCGATCTTGTCGCCCTCGTACTCCCCTTTCCAGAACCGGCGGCGGCAAAGACGCACATACCAGTTGCTGAGGTGCTCGTCTACAAAATCCTCGATCAGGCGGCCGGCAACTGTAGGCTCGTAGTCGTCGAAAGCTGCCGTTACCTTTTTCACCAGGGTTTGCAGACTCGACAGGATCCACTGGTCGATCTCGGGACGCTCTTTTACCGGGATCGGGGCCTCGCTGTACGAGAAGCCGTCCACGTTTGCATAAAGGCCGAAGAACTGGTAGGTATTATATAAAGTACCAAAGAATTTGCGTTGCACTTCCTTGATGCCTTCGAGGTCAAACTTGAGGTTGTCCCAGGGCGATGCGTTGGTAATGAGGTACCAGCGGGTGGCATCGGCGCCGAAATCACCGATGGTTTTGAACGGATCCACCACGTTGCCGAGGCGCTTACTCATCTTGTTGCCGTTCTTGTCCAGCACCAGTCCGTTCGATACAACGGTCTTGTAAGCCAAGCCGGGGTACTTGGCCTCAAAGTCGCCTTTGAAACCTGCAGCTTTCAATTCCTCGTGTACCGATTCCTTGAGCATGGAACCCAGGGCATGGAGGGTATAAAACCAGCCACGGGTTTGATCCACGCCTTCGGCGATAAAGTCGGCGGGGTAATTATTGGCAAAAAACTCCTTGTTTTCAAAAGGGAAATGCGCCTGCGCATAAGGCATGGCACCCGAGTCGAACCACACGTCGATGAGATCGGGTTCACGGTGCATGGGCTTGCCGCTATCCGACACCAGCACCACCTCGTCTACATAAGGTTTGTGCAGGTCCAGGATGCCATCGTGCAGGTAATGCTTGTTGGTCTCGCCACCCAGCACTTCGGAAGCCTTGCGGATTTCGGCATTCAGCTCGGCAATAGAGCCGATGCATTTTTCTTCCGAACCATCTTCCGTGCGCCAGATGGGCAGGGGCGTACCCCAGTAGCGGCTGCGGCTGAGGTTCCAGTCCACCATATTCTCCAGCCACTGGCCGAAACGGCCGGTACCGGTAGCGGCAGGCTTCCAGTTGATGGTCTTGTTCAGCTCCACCATACGTTCTTTCAGCGCAGTGGTACGTATAAACCAGGCATCCAGCGGGTAGTACACTACCGGCTTGTCGGTGCGCCAGCAGTGGGGATAGCTGTGCTCGTATTTTTCAACTTTAAAGGCACGGCCTTCTTTCTTGAGCTTTACGGATATGTCGACGTTCACGTCTACATATCCCTGTTCATTCTTATAATCTTTGATGAAACGGCCGCTGAACTCACCCAGCCCGTCCACGAATTTGCCTTCGCGGTCAACCAGGGTCAGGATGCCGATGCCGTATTTCTTACCCACCTTAAAGTCATCTGCGCCAAAGGCAGGGGCGATGTGGACGATACCGGTACCATCTTCCGTGGTTACGAAATCGCCTACCATGATGCGGAAAGGTTTCGCATCAGGCGTTATGGCCCGAACTGCTTCTAATGAGTTAGCCTCATAAGGCAGCAACTGCTCGTAGGGCAGATTTTCCAGCTCAGCGCCTTTAAACTCAGACAGTATCTGGTAGGGCACTACCTTGTCACCTTCTTTATAGGCGGCAAAATCGGCGTTCTCGCCCTCAGATTTGAAGTATTTATGCAACAGCGCCTTAGCCATCACCACGTTCTGCGGCTGGTGGGTATAGGGGTTGAAGGTTTTTACCAGTACATAATCCACATTTCCACCCACGGCCAGGCCGAGGTTGGAAGGAAGGGTCCAGGGCGTGGTGGTCCAGGCCAGGATGCCAACTGCTTCGCCGCTTACTTTTTCAAAAAGGAATGCCGAATGCTCGGTTTTTTTTAAACCAAACACCACGGTTGCACTGGTGTCTTTCACCATTTTATAAGTACCGGGCTGGTTCAGCTCGTGCGAGCTCAAACCGGTGCCGGCGCCGGGCGAATAAGGCTGGATGGATACGCTTTTGTACAGCAAGTTGCGCTTATACAGTTGCTGCAGGCACCACCACAGGCTTTCGATGTATTCGTTGGTGAAGGTGATATACGGATTCTTGAGGTCCACCCAATAACCCATTTGGGTGGTCAGGTCGTCCCATTTGTCTTTGTACCGCAGTACGGCCTCGCGGCATTTTTGGTTGTAGTCGGCCACCGAAATGGTTTTGCCGATGTCTTCCTTGGTGATACCCAGCTCCTTTTCCACACCCAACTCAACCGGTAAACCGTGGGTATCCCAACCACCCTTGCGCTGCACCTGGAAGCCCTGCATGGTTTTGTAGCGGCATACCAGGTCTTTCAGCGTACGCGAAATAACGTGGTGAATGCCGGGCATACCATTTGCCGAAGGCGGTCCCTCATAAAATACAAAGGGCTGAGCGCCCTGGCGCAGCTCCACGCTTTTCTGAAAAGCCTGCTCCTCCTCCCACTTCCGAAGGATCTCTTTTTCGATGGAGGGAAGGTTCAGGTATTTAAATTCTTTATATCGAGCGGTCATATTGCTAAAAAATGGGGCTAAAGGTACGGAAAGTGAAGGGTAAGAATACCGGGGCTCATAATAGGCAGGTCCTTTTTTAGCGAAGCGGGATACAAAGAGGAGCAAAACCGAAAAGCATTCTTATATAATTATAATATACAATGAAAGAAATGCGGGTTTTAGGGGCATACTTGCAGATCGCAAGCTTGGGAATACAGGAGAACAAACCCCTTGGCTGCTATTAATAATATTTCTTTCTCCACAGGTTGTAGGTAATCCCCAGGTTAAAGCTCACCCAGCTGTCCTTATCAGGCAAACCGCGGATGTCGCCCTCCTTGTTGATACTTCGCCCGTTATTGAGTTCACCACTCCGGTCGTGGAGGGCCCTGGCGATTTTAGTTTGCTCCGGGGTCAGGTATTTGTCAAACAGCGCGGGATTAATATACCGGGCGCTGACATCATCCACGTAGTCGGTACTCGACTTGCGCCACATACACTCCAGGTGCATGCCCAATCCTTCATTAAAGTTGTAATTGAGTCCCAGCGAAACGGGGAAGTACAGGTTGATGGGTTTTACCAGCTTCCTGTCGGGATATTCGGCCATACCCTGCCCTTCGGTGCGCAAGGGCCGCAGGGCCACCCAACTGCCCTCATACAGCGCCTTTGGATTGGCATAAAACAAGCCAATCCCTACAAATGCATGTGGGTAAAACCGGCCTATTGTAGGCTCGTTGTCAACGGCATAATCCACAAAATAGCGGTAGTTGAGCTGGACACCGGCGCATGCCTCAAACAGCGAGGTCCGGAAGTTCAGGTTGCGTTCGCGGCGCCCGCTGTTATCATCAAGCGGCAGGTATTTATCGTCCGACTTGAGACTGCCGGCACTAACCTGCAGCCGGAAAGCCATTCTATTGGTTGCATTGTACAGCACACTGGCCGCAACATTGGGCGTGGTGCCCTTCAGGTTCCAGTCCTTTGCAAAAGGTTGACCCACACCGCGTATGCCACCAATATCACCAAAGAACCAGTTCACACCTGCTTGTGTCATAAAGCCCCATACTCCGGAATAGTTCACGTCGAGCGGTTGGGTAACGCCTCGGAAATGAAGAAACAGAAAATACAGGAAAACGAACAGTTTGGGCATGATACAAATGTGGGTATTCACCATATTCCAACACCAACCCATCCGGATAGTATTTACCCGGCTGCCAACTCAGGTATGCCATACATCCCACCTAATTTGTTGGGTACAGGCAAGGTTCATGGCCCTCCCATATAAAAAAGGAAAGCCCCGGCTAATTGCCAGGGCTCAAATCTTTGGGCTTATGCATTTAAAACTTAGCACCTACACCTACAAAAAAGGTACGGCCATCGGCGGGAAGCGATCCCGGGCCGGGGTAGCCACCGGCACGGCGGGTAAAGTAGCGCTCATCAAACAGGTTGTTGATACCTGCTTTCAGGTTCAGGTTGCTGTTGAATTTATAAGTAGCCGTCAGGTCGGTAATGGTATAAGCCGGGATCAGACCATTGTTGGCGTTGGCAGTAGGCAGCACCGTATTGTTGGCGTCGCTGTAGGCATCGCTTACATGGCTCACCTGGCCGGTGAGCAAAAAGCCTTTGTAACCGGCCGTAATACCACCGCGGAAAATATTGCGGGGGGCATTCTCTACCCTCTTGTCCTTGGTAGTAGCATCTTTATGGTTGCCGCTGTAGCGGGCATCGGTATAACCATACGAACCAAAAAGGATCAGGTCGGCATAGCGGCTCTGTGAAAAAGCACGTACGGGATTGAACTCGATATAGCTTTCGATGCCCTTACTGGTGCTGGCGCCCACGTTGGTAATGAGGCGGGGGCCGCCGGCAACAGGGGTGATGGTACCTACCCGGTTGTTGTACTGCAGGCGATAGGCACTTACATCCCACTGGAGGTAATTACCCACCTTGCCACGGTAACCCAGGTCGAGGTTGTAGCCACGGGCATCCGCAAGGTTCGGATCCACAATATCGGTAGTGGGCGGTGCCTGCAGGTTGGCAAACTGGATGGGGCGGTAAGCCTGGCTCCAGTTGGCGTACAGCTCGGTGCCTTTGGTCACATCATATTCGGCGCCAACGCCGGCCAGCACAAAGCCACGGCTGCGGGAAACATTTTGCAAAATCACATCCTGTCCCTGTGCATTGATGCTGTTGCGGCCCGAGGCAGCCCCTTCCAGCCACTCGTAGCGGATACCGGGAATTACCGACAGGCGGTCGTTGATACGGAAGATGTTTTCAACAAAAGCCGCCAGGTTGTGGCTTACAAACTCCACATCGCGGGGGTACCGGCCTATCACGTTTACATCGTAGCCCGTACCGGTAGAACCCTTGCCATCGGCCACCCGGTGCGTGGTGCCGGTGTAGGCGCGGATGCCGCCCGAAAATGTATGGTTCAAACCAGCCAGCCGGTAATCGGTGATGAAACGGCTTTCCAGTCCATAGTTGCGGTATTGGTCGAGGTTGATCACCCGGTTGTTGTACTCGCGGGTAGCGGCATTGATGGTATCGGGCACAATGATACCGGCTGCAGGGAAAAAGCCCACCGAGTTGCGGTCGCCGATGGTGGCAAACAACTTCGTGTTCCAGCGGGTGGTGGCGTTGAAATTATAATTGAAAATCAGCGCAGGCGTGGTCCAGGTAATGTCGAACCAGTTGCGGCTGCGCAGGCTCTGCTGTGCATCAATCTTGAACAGGGAATCGGTCAAACCGCCCGGCTGCTGGCTGCGCATGTGGTAGCGCATCAGCTCGGCGGTAAGGCTTGCCTTGGGATTAAACTTATAAGTAATGGTGGCAAAACCCGAGTTGCTGTTGTAGCGGCTGTTCTGGCGCCAGCCATCGCCGTTGCGGTGGTCGAAGAAAGCGTAATAATGCACTTTTTCCGTATTACCGCCTATGGCATTATAGGAGTTGAACAGGCCATTGGAACCCACAGTCTGCTGGGTTTCAAACTCAAAAGGCTTGGTGATTTCGGAGCCGTTGCGCAGGATATAGTTGACCATACCACCAAACTGGGGCCCGTATTGGAGCGAGCCCTGTCCACGGATGATTTCGATGCGTTGTACCGCCTGCAATTGCGGGTTATAATATGCTTCGGGGTAGCCAAAAGGATCGGCAGCAATATCATAACCGTTCTGGCGGGTATTGAATTCCCAGCTTCGGTTGGGGCTCAGCCCACGGGCCGAGATACCGATCTGTATCCCTGAAGGGTCGCTTTCCCATACATGGATGCCGGGCACTTTGGCCAGCACCTGGCGCATGGTATTGGTCACCACGTTGCCCTGCACATTGTCCAGCACAATCAGGGAGCTTTTTTTACCGGCATAGATAGAAGTACCCACAATTTCGGGCAGGGCCTGGTAGTCGCTTTTGGAGCCGCGGCCCACAATGGTGATTTCGGGAAGATTCTTGGTGCGGGGAGCAGTGGAGTCGTCGTAAAATGGGGTATTTGTCACTACCTGGGCTGAGGCAGCCAGGGAGCAAAACAGGCTAAGGGAGAGCAGGATTCTGGTGCGCATAATCTTCAAATCGTTGGGGTGCAAAGGTGCGCCGCAGCAAATGGAAGCGTTTACGGATTCAGGAAATGGGGTTACGGTATCGGGAAATACAACCACAGGTTGTAGCACCAAGGCAGTTTATTCAACTTTGTGGCACCGGTGAGGCTAAAAGCTTACACATAGGATCAAATACTGTATTTGGAGAACAGCTGGTTGCAACACTTTTTTAATCAAAAATAAAAACCAGGCGCCCGGGCCTGGTTTAGCTATCAATTATTTACCCTGCATTGTCAATTGCTGCCGGCGCCTCTTTTTGCCTGAGGTTCTTATAAATCTTTATCGCACTCATCAACACTACCACCAGCCCAATCAACCCCGCCAACCCATACACCCAGGAAACACTGCTTTTTACCGTTGCCAGCATTACGATGGCCACCAGGAAAATGGTGGCTACCTCGTTCCACACCCGCAGCTTTCCGGAGGAGTATTTGAACACTCCCGCCAACTCCTGTTTGTAAATGGCATGAAGGGAAAAATGGTAAGCATACAACCCAGCCACAAACAACAACTTGACCAGCAGCCACTTACCTGCCGTTTCATCCAGTTGGTTGTGCCAGCCGCCCAGGTACATCACCGTTGGCCCAAGAATCAGGGTCAAAACTGCCGATGGCCAGGTGATGCCCAGCCACAACCTTTTGATCATGATTCGGAACTGGCGTTGCAAAATGCCCCGCTCAGGCTCACCCCGCTCCTGCGCTTCAGTATTATATATAAAGAGGCGTACGATGTAGAACATCCCGGCAAACCAGGTAACAATAAAAATGATGTGGAGGGCTTTAAGGTAGAGGTACAAGCGTGGAGGTTGAAGTGAAGGAATTGCTGCCAGTATTGAGTTGAAGGTTGCTAGTTCAAAGTTCAAAGCCGGGATTACTCATGACCCTGACTTTGAACTTTTGACTTTGAACTTACCCTAAGCTCTTTCATGAAACATCTTCCCCAATTCCATGGTTTTGTCGCCGGAACTGAGTTCACCGATCCATTTTTTGAGGGCGCCCACCCAAAGCGGGTGTACGTTGAGGCAGGGAATCATTTCAAACGACTCGCCGCCGGCGTGCATGAACTCTTCCTTACCTTCTTCGGCAATCTCTTCAAGGGTTTCCAGGCAGTCGCTCACAAAGGCTGGGCAAACCACCAGCAGTTTCTTCACCCCTTCTTTAGGCAGCTCTTCCAGGCGCTTGGCGGTATAAGGCTGCAGCCAGGGATCGCGGCCCAGGCGGCTCTGGAACGAAAAGCCCCATTTGCCATCGGGTATGTTCAGGCGCCTGGCCACTTCTTTGGTAGTAGCCCAGCACTGGTGCCGGTAGCAATATTGGTGCGCTGCCGAAGGCTTGTCGCAGCAGCCGGCCACCTGCAGGCAGTGCTGGCCAGTGATGTCACCTTTCTTTATATGCCGTTCGGGCACGCCGTGGTACGAAAACAGGATCTGGTCGTAGTCCTGCTCCAGCTGCGGCCGGATGCTTTCGCAAAGGGCATGCAGGTAGGTATCGTCGTCGTAGTATGGCTTAATGGTGGTGAGCTTAAACTTGTAGCCACCCGTGCGGTGCTGCTCCTTGGCATATTCCACGGCCGTTTCGTAAGAGCTCATGGCATAATGCGGGTACAGGGGCACCAGGATCACCTCTTCCAGGTCGGGGTTTTGGGCCACCAGGCTGTCGTAAGCCGCCTTGGGCGAAGGGTTGCCATAACGCATAGCCAGTACCACCGGCTCATCGATTTCTTTATCCAGCGCATCCTGCAGCTGGCGGCTGATCACCAGCAAGGGCGAGCCTTCTTCAGTCCAGATGCTCTTGTACGCTTTAGCCGATTTAGGCGAACGAAACGGCACAATAATGCCTTTCACCAACAGCCGCCGGAACCATAAGGGCTTGTCAATCACCCGCTCGTCCATCAAAAACTCGTCGAGATAGCGCCGTACATCCTTTACTTCGGTAGAGTCGGGCGAACCCAGGTTCATTAAAACAACAGCTCTTTTCATAGAAAATTTCGTGTGACAAAAGTAAACTGATTTCGGATGTGGGATTTTGGAATTCGGAGGCTGTTGACAGCAGTAAGCTTACGCAACCGGCAAATATCGAAATCTGAAATCCCACATCCGAAATCCCATAGACAGTTGATGCGCCAAATTGTTCAATTGACACATAGCAGGTTACAACCTGATGAAAATCAGACGCTGAAATGACACATCAATGACAGAACGATGCACAGTTTGGATGGTGCCCAAGTACCTTTGCTGTGCGATTTCACCGACGAGATACACTGAATGGAAACGAACGAATACAGGCACATCACCAATTTCTTCATTGTAGGGATTAACTATAAGAAAACGGATGCATCCATCCGCGGACAGTTTGCCATTAACAATGACCAGTACGAAACTTTGCTGCACACAGCCAAGGCTTCCGGATTGGGCGAACTGTTTGTTCTTTCCACCTGCAACCGTACCGAAGTGTACGGTTTCGCCCACCACCCGGGGCAACTCATCCACCTGCTGTGCACGCAAACCGCAGGTTCTGCTGAAACCTTTTCCAAACTCGCCTATATCAAAAATGGCCACAAAGCCATCGAGCACCTTTACTCGGTAGCTGCCGGTCTCGACTCCCAGATTTTGGGTGATTACGAGATCGTTGGACAGATGAAGCTGGCCTGCAAGTTTGCCAAAGACCGCGGGTTTATCGGCGCTTTCACCGAACGCCTGCTCAACTCCGCGCTGCAATCGTCGAAACTGATCAAGAACAATACCGAACTGAGTGGCGGTACCGTTTCGGTGGCTTTTGCCGCGGTGCAGTATATCCGCAACGTAATCGCAAAGCCTTCCGAAAAAAATATCCTCTTGCTGGGTGTAGGCAAAATAGGCCGCAATACCTGCAAGAACGTGGTGGACTATCTTGAAACCCAAAACGTTACCCTCATCAACCGCTCGCCCGAAAAGGCTGCCGAGCTGGCCGGTGAGCTGGGTCTGAAATACGCCCTGCTGGAAAACCTGGGTGAAGAGATCGCCAAAGCCGATATCATCCTGGTGGCTACCAATGCCACCGACCCGGTGATCCGCAAAGAGCACCTGGAAGGCGGTACCGACAAACTGATCATCGATCTTTCTATTCCTTATAATGTTGCCGACGACGCACAGGTGCTGCCCAACGTACATCTGGTGAACGTGGATGAACTCTCCAAACTCAAGGACGAAACCCTGAAGAAGCGGGAAGCCGAAGTCCCCAAGGCAAAGGCCATCATCGCCGAGTGCATGTGCGAGTTTGAAGAGTGGCAGCAGATGCGCCGTCATGCGCCCCTGCTGAAAACCACCAAGCTCAAGCTGAAGGAGATCCACAACAACCCCGACTTTATTTGCTCCAGCACCGGCTGCAGCAAGGAGGCCGATGCCCGCATCCAGCGGGTGATCAATGATATGGCTGGTAAGATCCGTTTAAAAAACGGCGGAGCCTGTCATTTCTTCGAGGCCATCAATAAATTTATGACCACCGGCACCGCCCAATCATGAGCTCACAACCCCTTCGTATTGGTACCCGCGACAGCCAGCTGGCTGTGTGGCAGGCCACTTTAGTGCAGGATTTACTCAAAACCGCCGGCATCGCTTCCGAGCTGGTGTATATGAAAAGCGAGGGTGATATCAACCTCGTTACCCCCCTATACGAAATAGGTGTTACCGGTGTATTTACCAAAGTGCTGGACATTGCCCTGCTCAACAATACCATCGACATCGCCGTACACTCCATGAAGGACGTGCCTACCCAGCTGGCCAATGGCCTGCAACAGGCCGCCGTGCTGGAGCGTGCTTCGCATAAAGACATCTTTGTGTATAAAAATGATTCGGACCTGGAGCAACTGGGATTTGTGAATGGCCAATGGGCAATGGGCAATGGGCAATCATCAATGGTGAATGAGCCATCAACGGCAGCGATTCACCATTCACCATTGACCATTCACGATCAACCATTCACTACTCACCATTCACCATTCACCTTAGCCACCTCCTCCATCCGCCGCATCGCCCAGTGGAAACACCGCTACCCTACTCATACTATCGAAAACCTGCGCGGCAATGTAAATACCCGCCTGCGCAAGGTGGCCGAAAGCAACTGGAACGGCGCCATCTTCGCCGGTGCCGGCCTGGAGCGCATCAACCTCCGCCCCGAAAAGAGCATTGACCTCGACTGGA
Source organism: Cnuella takakiae (assembly GCF_001953305.1). Lineage (GTDB taxonomy): Bacteria > Bacteroidota > Bacteroidia > Chitinophagales > Chitinophagaceae > Flavisolibacter > Flavisolibacter takakiae. Next base: position 1,116,129 of record NZ_MTFE01000010.1, on the reverse strand, counting down.
TGCTGCCTGCACCCGCACAGGGCGCTATTATGGTGGTTTGCCGTAAAGATGACAACTACGCGTTTGATGCCTGCCAAAGCTTTCACCACGAGCATACCGCCCTCTGTGTAAAAACCGAACGTGATTTCCTCCGCACCCTTATGGGTGGTTGCTCCACGCCCATCAGTGCGCTGGCGCAAATGCGCGGGGGAAAAGTATGGCTGCGGGGTAATATCTGTGCTCCCGATGGCAGCCGCATGGTGGAAGTGGAAAAAGAATCTGCATCTGAGCATTCGCAAACCCTGGGTGTGCTGCTGGCCAATGAATTGCTGAACCAACCTTATGTCAACGAAATTGTTCAGCAAGTACGCAATGCAAAATCCTGAGTTTACCATACTGAGTACCCGGCCCCTTCCGGCATCCCTGCTGGAAGAAGCGGCACACAAAGGCTTTCACATCGATTGCCTTTCTTTTATTGATACCGAGCCCATCCTTAACGATGAAGTGGAGGTGCAAATAAAGGCGGCCACCGCATATACCACCGTGGTGTTTACCAGCATGAATGCCGTTGAAGCCGTACACCATTACCTGGGGCAAAAACCCGGCTGGCGTATTTATGCCATCGGCAACACCACCAAACTGCTGGCCGAAGCGCATTTAGGTACCATTGCCGGTACCGCCGACAATGCAGGAGCGCTCGCCGATACCATCATTAGCCGAGGCGAAAAGGAAGTCACTTTTTTTTGTGGCGATATCCGCCGCGATGAGCTGCCCGACAAACTAAAGGAAGCCGGCATTGAACTGAACGAGGTGATGGTTTACCGCACCATCGAAACACCGCATGTACTGGACAAGGCCTACCACGGCATCCTGTTTTACAGCCCCAGCGCAGTGCATGCTTTTTTCAACAGCAATTCACAGCTCCCTGAAAGCACCGATCTTTTTGCCATTGGCACCACCACTGCCGCGGCACTGAACACGTACACAACAAATCGCATATACGTTGCCGATAGTCCGTCGAAAGAACAGCTTGTTCGCGATGCGATGGACTACTACCGCAACCCTAAACAGCCCAACGAATGAGCAACCTGAAGAATGACCTGCTGCTGCGTGCCCTGCGTGGCGAACAAGTAGAACGTGTTCCCGTATGGATGATGCGCCAGGCCGGCCGCTACCTGCCCGACTACCTGAAGCTGAAAGCCAAGTACGACTTTTTCACCCGCGTACAAACGCCCGAACTGGCAACCGAGATTACCCTGCAGCCCATCGACCAGGTGGGTGTTGATGCAGCCATCATATTCTCCGATATCCTCGTGATTCCGCAAGCCATGGGTGTGGAAGTGCTGATGGAAGAAGGCAAGGGCCCTTCGCTGCCCAAGGTGATGCAAACACAGGCCGACATCGACGCGCTGATTACAACAGGCGCTGAAGAAAGCCTGAAGTATGTGCTGGATGCATTGACGCTGACCAAGCAAGAATTGAACGGCCGCACACCCCTGATCGGTTTTGCCGGTGCCCCCTGGACCATCCTCTGCTACATGGTGGAAGGCAAAGGCAGTAAAACATGGGATAAGGCGAAGCAGTTTGCCTACACACAGCCCCAACTGGCACACCAGCTGCTCCAGAAGATAACGGATATCACCATCGACTACCTGATTGCGCAAACCAAAGCAGGTGCGGATACTGTACAAGTATTTGATAGCTGGGCAGGTTCGCTGAGCCCCGCCGATTTCAACACTTTTGCGAAGCCTTACCTGATCCAGATTTCAGATGCGGTGAGCAAGCATGCACCGGTAATCCTCTTCCCTAAGGGCACATGGTATGCACTAAAAGACCTGTCGCAAAGCAGTGCCTCGGGCATTGGCCTCGACTGGACCATTGATCCCAAACTGGCCCGTGAGTGGACTGGTGGCAACATCACTTTGCAGGGCAATTTCGATCCCGCCAAACTGCTGGCACCGGTTCCAGAGATCAAGAAGAGCGTTAAGGCAATGATCGACGGCTTCGGCACCCAGCGCTACATTGCCAACCTGGGCCATGGCATTACGCCCAATGTACCCGTAGATCATGCGAAGGCCTTTGTGGAGGCGGTGAAGGAATACAGCAGCCCCTCCCCTGCCCTCCCCGGTGGGGAGGGAGTATAAAAAACACTCCGACTTTTATCAAACATTCAGCAACGTCGAACCTTGTGATGGAACAAAATAGTCAAGCTTTTGCCTCAAACTCCCTCCCCACCGGGGAGGGCCGGGGAGGGGCCGTTAAAGACCAATGGATCGCCTATATCTACGACTTGCAAAACCGCATCTGTTCGGCATTGGAAGAATCGGATGGCAAGGCCAAGTTTATAGAAGACAAATGGGAACGCCCCGAAGGTGGCGGTGGCAAAACAAGGGTGATTGCAGGTGGTGATGTATTTGAGAAAGGCGGCGTCAATACCTCTGTAGTGTTTGGTGAAGTAACAGACGCCATGCGCACCCAACTCAAAATCAACGGGCACTCCTGGTTTGCCTGTGGCTTATCGTTAGTGATTCATCCTTTGAATCCATTTGTACCTACGGTGCATTGCAACTACCGTATGTTCGAACTGTATAACGAAGCGGGCGAAACCATTGACCGCTGGTTTGGTGGCGGTACCGATCTTACCCCTTATTATTTGTTTGAAGAAGATGCCAGGCATTTTCATGGAACATACAAAACGGTGTGCGATCAGTTTGACCCTTCATTTTACCCGACGTTCAAGAAAGTATGTGATGATTACTTTGTGAACTACCACCGCAACAACGAACGACGTGGTATTGGCGGTATCTTCTACGATTACCAAGGCAGGTTAAGTGCTGCTCAATCCTCCTCCACCGCAGGGGCCCGTGGAATGGACTTCTGGATGTCCTTCGGACAGGCTTGCGGCGATGCATTTGTACAAGCATATGTTCCTATTGTGAACAAACGCAAGGATATGCCTTACACTGATGCACACAAGCATTGGCAGGAGATCCGCCGCGGACGTTATACCGAATTCAACCTCGTGCACGATCGCGGCACCCTATTTGGGTTGAAGACCAACGGCAGGATTGAAAGCATCCTGATGAGCCTTCCGCCAACCGTGCGTTTTGAATACAACTACCAACCCCAGCCCGGCAGCCCCGAAGCTGACTTGCTGGATGCCTGTTTGCATCCACGGGATTGGGTTTGATTTTAGCCACTAAGTCGCAAAGGCAGAAAGGTGCACTAAGGCTTTGTGCCGCTTTGCGCCTTTCTGTCTTTGTGGCAAAAACATAAAAGCCATGTTTCTACAAAGGAGAAATCGAATTCTTAGGCAATCTCCCGCAATACGCAGCCTGGTTGCTGAAACACAACTGACCCCGAACGACTTCATTGTACCGCTGTTTATTGATGAAGGCGAGAACGTACATTCAGAGATCGCATCTATGCCCAACTATTACCGCAACTCCCTTGACATCACCGTTAAGGAGGTGAAGGAACTGTGGAGCATGGGCCTGAAAAGCGTACTGCTTTTTGTAAAAGCCAAAGACGAAACAAAAGATAACAAAGGCACCGAAGCCATCAACCCCAATGGCCTAATGCAACGCAGCATCCGTGCTATCAAGGATGCATGCCCCGACATGCTGGTAATGACGGATGTAGCGCTAGATCCCTTCTCTTCTTATGGCCATGATGGCATAGTAGAAAACGGCGAGATCGTGAATGATGCCACCGTTGAAGTGCTGGCACAGATGAGTGTGAGCCATGCCGAAGCAGGTGCGGATTTTGTAGCTCCTTCCGATATGATGGACGGCCGCATTGCAGCCATTCGCCAGGCACTGGAGCAAAGCAATTTCAGCAAGGTGGGCATCATGGCCTATAGCGCTAAATACGCATCCTGTTTTTATGGTCCTTTCCGCGACGCACTGGACAGTGCTCCCGGCTTTGGTGATAAGAAGACCTACCAGATGGATTATGCCAACCGGCTGGAAGCGGTGAAGGAAACCATCATGGACGTGGAAGAAGGCGCGGATATTGTTATGGTTAAACCCGCACTGTCTTACCTCGATATCATCCGCGAAGTAAAGAACGCGGTGGATGTACCGGTAAGCTGTTACAACATCAGCGGTGAATACGCCATGATAAAAGCAGCTGCGAAAATGGGTTGGATTAATGAAGAGAAAGCCATCATAGAAACGCTTACTTCTATGAAGCGCGCAGGCGCCGATTTGATTGCGACCTACTTTGCAAAAGATGCAGTAAGAATATTAGGCCACTAAGGCACAAAGACAGAAAGATGCACAAAGACTTTGTGTTGCTTTGTGCCTTAGCGTCTTTGTGGCAAAAAAATAAAGAAGATGAACTTTACTAAAAGCCAAACATTATTCGAAAAAGCCCAAGCCTCGATTCCCGGTGGTGTGAACTCTCCTGTTCGCGCATTTAAAAGCGTAGGTGGTACACCCGTATTCATACAGCGTGCGAAAGGTGCTTACCTCTACGATGAAGACGGCAACCGCTTCATTGATTACATCGCGTCCTGGGGTCCGATGATCCTGGGTCATGCGCACGATTTGGTGGTGCAAGCTATCCAGCAAAAAGCAACCGAGTCTACATCGTTTGGTACGCCTACCGAACTGGAGATCGACATGGCCGAACTGATCAAGAGCATGGCGCCCAACGTGGACCTGATCCGCATGACCTCTTCGGGTACAGAGGCCTGTATGAGTGCAGTACGTCTGGCACGTGGCTACACCGGCAAAAACAAGATCATCAAGTTTGAAGGTTGTTACCATGGTCATGCCGATTCTTTCCTGGTGAAAGCAGGCAGTGGGTTGGCTACGTTTAATATTCAACAAGTGCCCGGTGTAACGGCAGGCGTTGCCAACGATACTTTGGTTGCACCTTATAACGACCTTGAAGTAGTGCAGCGATTGGTAGCGGAAAACAAAAACGAAATTGCAGCCATCATTATCGAGCCTGTAGCAGGCAACATGGGTTGTATTCTTCCCGAGCCCGGCTTCCTGGAAGGTTTGCGTTTACTGTGCACACAGGAAAACATCGTCTTCATTTTTGATGAAGTGATGACCGGTTTCCGCCTGGCACCCGGCGGCGCGCAACAACGCCTGATGGTGGATGCCGACCTTGTTACCTATGGTAAAGTGATAGGCGCCGGTATGCCTGTAGGTGCATTTGGCGGCAAGCGTGAGATCATGGAATACATCGCGCCATTGGGCAATGTGTACCAGGCAGGTACGCTTAGCGGCAACCCGCTGGCGATGGTGGCAGGTTACACCTTACTAAGCGAATTGAACAAAACCCAAACGCACTATAACGAGCTGGATGAAAAAACGCTGTACCTCCGTGGTGGTCTCGACAGCGTGTTCAGCAAGAGCGGTATTCCTTACGTGATCAACCAAATTGGCTCGATGATTTCGGTGCACTTCAGCGACCGCCCCGTTACTGATTTTGCATCGGCGGCATCGGCCAACAATGCCCTGTTCTCGAAGTTCTTCCATGCCATGCTGCGCCGTGGTATCTACCTGCCGCCATCGGCATTTGAAAGCTGGTTCCTGAACAATGCACTGACCTATGAAGATCTGGATTTGACAATCCTTGCAGCAGGTGAGAGCTTGCTGGAGATACAGCAGGAACTTTAACACCCCCTGCCCCCCTGAAGGGGGAACTTAGGTCAAACAACCCTATTATAACATCGCCGCTCCTATTCAGAGCGGCGATGTTATTTATAACAAATTCAACTTAACGTATGTAGCAGAGGAGGCGAACGCTCCGGCCTAAGTTTCCCCTTTAGGCGGACAGGGGGTGTTGTTTCAATGCAAGAAGAACGAAACGATACCGACAATAATCAGCACAATCCCACTAATTCTTTTTTCATTGTGTTCGATAAAATGTGCACTCAGCAGGTTGGTACCTTTTACACCCAGGTTTACCAACAATAAAATACCACTGATGCTAACAATGGCATAAAGTACTGCCATCAAGCTTACAATCCCCATTCCGTAAGCACCGGCAGAAAGAAACAAACTCTCTACTTCTAAACAAGGAGAAAGAAACATCATCACGATAAAGATCAGGACCCAACGACGCTTGCTGCGTTTGAATGCATTCACATCTTCCTGCCCGCTATGATGGTGGTGCGGCAGGTTGACAGTGAAGTAGATCAACCCGAAAACAATCAGCAGCACCGCGCCAATCACATAGATCACCTGGCCATATTGCTCTTGTAATTCTTTTCCAATAAGCCCTAATACCAGTCCTAAAGCTACAGTGCCCAACACATGCGCCAGTGCTGCCAGCAGCGTAACAGTGTTTACTTCCCTGCGGCTCCATTTCTCGGCACGTGCCACCGCTACCAAGGGCAACCAGTGGTTGGGTATCAATGCATGTACAAAAGCAAGTAAAAGGGTGCCGGCGATGACGGTAAACATGAACCAGTGATTTGCAGGATTTTGAAAGGATTAATAAGAATGTAGAAGCACAAGCTATAGTTTAGGTCATATAACCACCAATGACTTTAGGCATTATAAAAGTGGAAACAAAAATTGGCAAGAACAGGTTAATAACAAGGTTCAAGTCCATGATACAGTTAGGATTTAAGTCATTTAAATCCTTTCAAAATTCTGCAAATCACTGGTTCATACTAAATCTGCGGTTCCAGTTACCGCAACAACAATTCACAAGGCTTCAGCCCCGTATGCTTCTTGAAGGCAGTGGAGAAGTGCGAGATAGAGGAATACCCGAGCATCATAGATACTTCGGTTACGCTCAGGCCTTTTTCGTACAACAGGTACTTGGCGTGTTCCATGCGCTGGTTCTGGTAAAAATCGAAGATGGTGGTGCCAAACATTTCCTTGAAGCCTTTTTTCAGGTAGCACTCGTTCATGGCCACCTTGCGGCTCAGTTCCTTGATGGTGATGGGTTCACCAATATGTTCGATCAGTACATCGCGGGCTTTGAGGATCTTATCGCGGTCGGCACCATTGGCCAGGAACTTACAGGTTATAACATCTATTTCCTTTTCACCCAGCATGCAATCCAGGCTGTAGAGTAACAGCATCTGGGTTTGCGCATTTACAAAAATGTTCTCCAGCGTATCGGTGTAGTTGTGGCTGGTAATGCCATCCAGCACCGAACGCATGCGGTTGCAAAGTGGAACTAATTGTGAGAAGGATTGGGTATGCCTGAATGTGAGCACATCATCGGCAAGCGTGTTGCTGGCGGCTCTTGATTTAACAAACTGCGCCAGCACCGATGGCGTAAACGTAAAGGTGAGCAGGTCTACACTTTCAAACTGCTTGGGGCAGTTGGCAGTGTTATGCGCTTTGCATTCCCTGCAGCCACCTACCTGCTCTTTGCAATACATATTGCCCGTGATGCAGAAGTGCAGCTCCAGGCGGTTGCCGCCTTTTTCTTCCGGCGCAATCACGTATTGCAACATACCGGTGTCTTCGGCCATCCAACCCTGTGGTTTTACATAACGGCGGATACCATACTGAACGGAGCCCGGTATCAGCCTACCCGACTCATTTACCAGCAGACTGCTCATCTCTGGTCCTTCGGTCATCCACTTAAATGTACTTAACACTGCTTGCATCGCCTGCAAAGGTACGTGCTGCCTGTCTTAATACCCGTGCTTTAACAATCATGGAAAAGTCAAAAGAACCGGTGATGGGCAGGATTTTAAAAGGATTGATAAGAAGCTCACTGTGGTAAAGCATTGGTTTTGTAACGCGGGTCCAAACGAATGGCGCAGGAACCATATAATTGCTGCAGTAAATAGCTAATCAGGTAAGCCTTTTATTTACCATAAAGGCTAAAAACAAAAACAATTCAGAACAAATTGAACCCCTTTTCCCATGTTTTTTATACCCTGATAGCCGCACTGTGCAGGTCCATTCCTTTAAATCCTTTCAAAATCATACAAATCACCGGTTCGTCTTACTTTCGCGCCATGCTTTTGCAGAATTCAATCAACACGGATTTTCAGCATACGCTGGCTTCCGACATTCAGATCAACGGCGTGGGTATCCATTCGGGTGCAACGGTGGAGATGACCCTCAAGCCTGCCGAGCCCAATACAGGTATCGTGTTTCAGCGCGTGGACCTTCCCAACCAGCCTGTGGTAAAGGCCGATGTAGACAATGTGGTGGAAACCACCCGCAGTACCACCATCGAAGCCAATGGCGCCCGGGTGAGCACCATCGAGCACCTGATGGCGGCCCTGGTGGGTTGTGGTGTGGACAATGCCGTGGTACAACTGAACGCTCCCGAAGTGCCCATCCTCGACGGCTCCTCCGCTCCTTTTGTGGAGGCCATCGCCAGCACCGGTATCCAACAGCAGGACGCCGCCAAAGTGTGGTACACCCTGCAGCACAATATTTCTTTTGTTGACGAAGGCAAGAAAGTGGAAATGGTGGCCCTCCCCTACCACGAGTACCGCATCAATACCTTGATCGACTTCAACTCGCCGGTACTGGGCACGCAGCATGCGGCCATCAACAGCATCAGCCAGTTTGCCGAAGAAGTGGCGCCCTGCCGCACCTTCTGCTTTTTCCACGAGCTGGAGTACCTGCTGGACAATAACCTGATCAAAGGCGGCGACCTCAACAACGCCATCGTGGTGGTAGACCGCCCCGTGAGCGAAACACAGGTGCAGCGTATTGCCCAGATTTTTGAAAAAGACAATGTGAAGGTGAACGAAGGCGGTATCCTCAACAACCTGGACCTGCGTTTCCCCAACGAGCCGGCACGCCACAAACTACTGGACGTGATCGGCGACCTGGCACTGGTAGGCTTTCCGTTTAAGGCACATATCATTGCCAACCGTCCCGGACATGCTTCCAACGTAGCCTTTGCCCGCAAGATCAAGGAGCACATCAAGAAGTACAAGAACAAGAAAGATATTCCCGTATACGACCCGGCCAAGCCGCCGGTGATGGACGTGCATGCCATCGAAAAGAAATTGCCCCACCGCTACCCCTTCCTGCTGGTGGACAAGATCATTGAACTGACGGAGAAGTACGTGATTGCCGTGAAGAACGTTACCTACAACGAACCTTTCTTCCAGGGTCACTTCCCCGGCAACTGTGTGATGCCCGGCGTGCTGCAGGTAGAAGCCCTGGCTCAAACCGGCGGACTGCTTACCATCCCCGATGATCCGGAGAACGATTACGACACTTATTTCCTGAAGATCGACAACTGTAAGTTCAAGCAAAAAGTAGTTCCGGGCGATACGCTGGTGCTGAAGATGGAGTTGATGAACCCGGTGCGCAGGGGTATTTGTGAAATGAAAGGAACTATTTTTGTGGGCGACAAACTGGTGGCAGAAGCCGATATGGTTGCTCAAATTGTCAAGAAACCTAAAGTAAAAGTATGATCTCACCACTGGCGTCTGTACACCCCAATGCAAAACTGGGTCTTGATGTAACCATCGAGCCTTTTGCTGTCGTTCACGACAACGTTACCATTGGAGATGGCACACGCATCATGTCGCATGCAGTAGTCATGCCTTATAGCCGCATCGGCAAGCACTGCGAAATCTTTCCCGGTGCTGTTATCGGCGCCGTTCCGCAGGACCTTAAATTTGTAGGCGAGGAAACCACCGCGGAAATTGGCGACCACACCACCATCCGTGAATATGTTACCATCAACCGCGGTACCAAAGACAAATGGAAGACCGTGGTGGGCAGCCACTGCCTGCTGATGGCCTATGCCCACGTAGCACACGACTGTATCATTGGCGACCATGTGATCCTGGCCAACTCCGTGCAGCTGGCCGGCCACGTTGAAGTAGGCGACTATGCCATCATCAGCGGGCTTGCAGGCGCCAACCAGTTTACCCGCATTGGCGCCCACACTTATATCGCAGGACATACCGTTGTGCGCAAAGACGTACCGCCTTTTGTAAAAGCAGGCCGCGAGCCCATGAGCTATGCCGGTGTAAACGTTGTAGGCCTCCAGCGCCGCAACTTCACTGCCGAACAGATTGCAGCCATCTCGCAGGTATACCATATCCTCTTTGTACAGGGACATCCTACCTCTGTTGCCGTGCAAATGGTAGAAGAGCAGGTGGCCGACAGCGAGGTAAAGCAGTTCATTCTTGATTTTGTAAAATCTTCCGCAACCGGAATCATCAAACGCTTTTCGAAAAACGCGGAAGATGCATATTAATCTTAGCGGGGCTGGCAAACGATTTAACCGGGAATGGATATATCGTCGTGCCAGCCTCGATTTTTTTTCGGGCAATGCCTATGCTATTACAGGCCACAACGGCTCGGGCAAAAGCACCCTGCTGCAAACACTGGGTGGCATGCTCCAGCCCAGCGAAGGCAAGATCACCTATACCATCAACGGCAAAGCGGTAAAAGACGAAGACCTGCACCAGCATGTTGCCATCACTGCACCCTACCTCGACCTCATTGAAGAACTCACCCTCACCGAGTTTCTCGATTTTCATTTTTCCTTCAAGCAATACCTTTCCGGCCTCAACGCCAGGGAAGTGATCAACATCATCGGCCTGCAGGCAGCCGCACACAAGCAGATACGCTATTACTCTTCGGGGATGAAGCAAAGGGTAAAACTGGCACAAGCCATTTTGTGCAGCGCACCCATCGTGCTGCTGGACGAGCCCTGCTCCAACCTCGACAAACAAGGCATAGAACTCTATCATTCCTTAGTGGAGCGCTTTACAAAGGACCGCCTGGTGCTGGTATGCTCCAACGACCCGGTGGAATACAGCTTTTGCAATACGGTACTTTCTATAACGGATTGGAAGCAGTAACGCGCTTCATTTCAATGCGCAGCCGCTGACATCAAAAAGGCTACGTCATTGCGAAGCGCCGGTAGTGACTGGCGTTACGAAACGGTTTGTGGCGCTGAAGCAATCCCCTGCACCTACGGGTTCATAATCGTGCTGGTTTAGGGTTACTACAGCAGCAGGAGCTTGCTTCGGCGCCGCTGGTGACTACTATTTGCAAAACTCCGCAGGCGCCTCGCAAGGACGTGCCCATTGTGCATGCTTGCCCTTTCCCTACTCACTATTCACCATTGCCCATTCACCACTCACGCCTCCCCGCTCATCCCATTTGTTAACCTCTATTAACACCAAAAAGGCTCAGCTTCAGCATTTTGCCTTACCTTCCCACTTCCCGAAAGGGCGCCTGTGGCGTTACTAAAACATGAGAAAAATTTCCATTCTACAACCTGCACAGGCGTGTAACCTGCACTGCATCTCTTTTCCTTTTACCTATAAATTCACGCAAGTTTCATGAGGCAACTTCGACACGTGGTGTGTGCGGGTATGGTACTGGCTGCTACCAGCTGTATTACGCCCACCAAAAGCAAGCAAACAACAACCACCAAACCTGCGCCCCTACCGGTAGCAGGTACCACGCCTGCCGCTGCACCTGCAGCCGGTAGCGAAAGAGGCGCCGGCGCTGCTGCGGCACGCACCGCTCCCAAATCGTTCAAGGCATTTTTTGACGCTGCCAAACTGCGCAGCCAGAAAGGCCTGATCCCTACCTACTGGCAGGACGACAAGTATTACTTTGAAATCCCCAACACCCTCTTGGGCAAAGACCTCCTGACCGTTACCCGTTTTGCGCGGATGACTGCAGGTGCTTCGCTCTATGGTGGTGAAATGACCAACCAGAACGTACTGCGTTTTGAGCGGGGTCCCGAGAACAGGGTATTCATCCGTACAGTGCTCAACGTGGTGTCTTCACCCGACAGCACCAAGCCCATTTTCCAGGCGGTACGCAACTCCAACCTCGATCCTATTGCAGCTGCTTTTGATGTAAAAGCTTTCAACCGCGACAGCTCAGGTGTGATCATCGATGTTACCGAGTTTTTCAAAGGCGACAACCAAATCGTATCGCTCAACCCACGCACCAAGCGCCAGTTGGGTCTGTCGGCAATTGCCGCCGATCGCTCTTATGTTGAAAACATCAGCAGCCATCCCAACACCACCGAGGTGCGCAGCGTGAAGACCTTTACCGTTACACCTGCTGCTCCTTCCATGGTTCCGGTACCAGGCGCGCCAGCTACCCTGCCTGCCGCCAATGCCGCTGGTGCGGTAACTATTGAAACAAATACTTCTTTCATCCGCCTGCCGGAAAACCCCATTAGCCGTCGTTTTTTCGATCCGCGTGTGGGTTATTTTGCCGACCAGATCAGCGAGTTTACCGATACGTCGCAGCGTGCCAACAGCGAAACCTATATCGTTCGCTGGCGCCTGGAGCCCAAGGCTGAAGACATCGAGCGCTACAAGCGCGGCGAGCTGGTGGAACCCAAGAAGCAAATCGTTTACTATGTAGACCCCGCTACCCCCGACAAGTGGAAGCCTTATATCCTCCAGGGCATCAACGACTGGCAGAAGGCTTTCGAAAAAGCTGGTTTCAAGAACGCCATCGTTGGTAAAGAATGGCCCAAAGACAGCACCATGAGCCTCGAGTCGGCCGGCTATTCTGCCGTTCGCTACCTGGCTTCCGATATCCCCAATGCTTATGGTCCCAACGTACACGATCCCCGCACCGGTGAGATCCTGGAGAGCCATATTGGCTGGTACCACAACGTGATGAAACTGTTGCACAACTGGTACTTTGTACAGGCTGCAGCCATCGACGCAGGCGCCCGCAAGATGAAGTTCAACGATTCGCTGATGGGCGACCTGATCCGCTTTGTGTCTTCGCATGAAGTAGGCCACACGCTTGGTCTGCGCCACAACATGGGCAGCAGCAGCAAAACGCCTGTAGAAAAACTGCGCGATAAGAAGTGGGTGGAAGCCAATGGCCACACTGCTTCTATCATGGACTATGCCCGTTTCAACTACGTAGCACAGCCCGAAGACAATATCAGCCGCGATGGTATCTATCCCCGCATCGGCGAGTACGACCTCTGGGCCATCCAGTGGGGTTACCGTTGGAGCGATAAGAGCGAAGAAGCCGACCGTGCTGAAGGCAACAAGATGATCGTTGACAACCTGGGTAAGAACCCCCGACTGTGGTTTGGTGGCGAAGGCCGCAACGACGATCCCCGTGCACAAACCGAGGACCTCGGCGACAACAGCATGAAGGCAAGCGAATACGGCGTGAAAAACCTGAAGCGCGTGATGAAGAACCTGCCCGAGTGGACCCGCGAAGAAGGCGACCGCTTCGAAAACCTGAACGAGATCTACGGACAGGTGCTGGGTCAGTTCAACCGCTACACCAACCACGTGATCCGCAACATCGGTGGCGTGCAGGAAACCTTCAAAAGCATCGAGCAGCAGGGCAGTGTGTACGAACCCACGCCTAAAGCCGTGCAAAAAGAAGCCGTTAGCTGGCTGAACCGCCAGGTGTTTACAACGCCTACCTGGATGTTGGAAACAAGCATTCTCAACAAGATCGCCGACCTGAATGGTAACGACGTTGCCACCATGCAGAACAGCGCACTGAACAACGTACTGTCGGCAAGCCGCCTGGTACGCATGCAGGAAAGCGCTTCCCGCTTTGGTAAAGGCACCTATAATGCCATGGACCTGCTGGCCGATGTAAAAGCCGGTATCTGGCAGGAACTGCGCACCGGCAAAGCCGCCGACCTGTACCGCCGCAACCTGCAGAAGAATTATGTAGAGCGCCTGATTGCCCTGCTGCCCAACACAGCCAGCACTTCGGCACCTGCTGCAGCCATTGCATTTGCCGGTATCACCAATACCCGCAACAGCGATGTATCTTCTATTGCACGTGGTCACCTTACCGAACTGCAGGCGGAGATCAAAGCTGCTGCCGGCCGTACTTCGGATAAGCTTACCCGTTATCACCTGCAGGACCTGAGCCAGCGTATTGCGCAGGCACTGGATCCTAAATAAGCTTAAGATTTATTGCTTTATACAAAAAGCCCCTGCAAGTGATTGCAGGGGCTTTTTGTTGGCACATAAAAACCGTTGAAACGGTTTCTGCTGTAGTAACTCTTACTGCTACCACCCACGGTTGAAACCGTGGGCTAATTGGCAATATCAGTTTGCGTCTATTTGCAACGGGCTTGACATCCTGAGCGCAGCGAAGGATCTGAGTATGAGTAACTAAACAGGCCATGCAATTGCAAGCTATTCTTGCTTTTAACACTCCTACCTTTTGCTTGTTTCAGATCCTTCGCTGCGCTCAGGATGCCAGGGAAAAGTTAAGCGACACACAATCACCATAAAAAAACCGCACAGTAACTGTGCGGTTTTTTTATGGTGATTGTGTAAAGGCAAAAAGTATGAAAAACGGGGCGTCATTGCGAGGCGCCAGCAGGGTTTTAATACAAAGGCCTTACTTGTTGCGCCGAAGTAATCTCCTGCCGCTGTGGCACACTAAAAGCAGCAACTTTGGTGTCCTGTAATAGCAGGGGATTGCTTCAGCGCCGCTAATTGTTACCTAATGCCAAACACTGCCGGCGCTTCGCCATGACGAGCAAATACCCAATACCCAATCACCAATCACAAACGTATTAGTGCATCGCCTCCGACATATCCACCTTGCCTGCCTGCTTCTTGCTTTTTACCAGCAATACAAAAGGCACACATACCAGGAACATCACACCCAGCCAAAGAAATGCATCCATATACGACAATACGGAGGCTTGTTTCATGACGGAAAAATCCAACAGTTTATAACCACTGCGCAGGGCCGCATCCGCAGTCATGCCCTTGCTTTGGAACATATGCTGTAGGCCCATTACACGGCTTTGCACATCGGGGTCATTCACGTTTAGGCTGGCCACCAGGTCGCTGCGGTGTACGATGTTTTGCCGCGATAGATAAGTAGTGATGATGGCGATGCCAAATGAGCCACCCAGTTGTCGCATCATACCCGTAAAGGCTGCACCCTGCCCAATCTGCTGCCCTTTTAACGAAGAAAGGGAAAGCGTGGCAATGGGAATAAACAACAAGGCCATGGCAACACCCCGAACAATCAGCATCCAGAAAAATGCACCTTCGCCCGTATCGGGTGTCATGATCTTATAACCCCACAAAGAGTACAGGAAAAACAGGAACATACCCGTGGCCACCATATACTGTTGCTTTACACCTTTCTGCAACAAGCGGCCGATCATGGGCATCATAAACGCCGTGGTTAGTGCCGCCGGCACCAGCAGCATACCCGATTGCTGCGCCGTCCAGCCAAGGGTGGCCTGCGTATACAAGGGGATGATAAAGGTGGAGCCGTACAATCCAAAACCAAGGATAAACGAGAGTACCGTACCCACACGCAGGGTTCCGTTTTTCAATACCCTTAATTCTACAATAGGATTGCGGAAAGTAAGCTCGCGCCAGATAAAGAAGAACAGGCCCAGTACCGCAAGAATGGAAAATAAAATGATCTCCGTGCTGTTGAACCAATCTTCATCCTGCCCGCGTTCCAACACCAGCTGCAGCGAACCTACCGCCATTGCCAGGAAACCGATACCGATCCAGTCGATATCTTTTGCGGCACTCTTCTGCGTGTACTTGGGGCTGCGCACAAAGGTGAACGCCAACAGGGCTGCGATAATACCGATGGGAATATTGATGTAAAAAATATAAGGCCAGGAGAAGTGGTCAACGATATAACCACCTAGGGGCGGGCCCAGCGTGGGACCAATGATTACACCCAAGCCATAAATGGCCTGCGCCATACCGCGCTTCTCGGGCGGGTAGCTTTCGGTAATGATGGTTTGCGAGGTTACCAGCAAGGCTCCACCGCCCACACCCTGCAAAAAGCGGAAGAGCACCAATTCCCAGATCACCGAGGAGTTGCCACACATAAAGGAGCAAACGGTAAACAGGATGATGGAGGCTGCGAAATAGTTGCGACGGCCAAACTGCTGCGAGAGCCAGCTGGTCATGGGAACGATGATCACGTTGCCGATGGCATATGCCGTGATCACCCAGCCCACTTCGCTCATGGTGGCGCCCAGGTTGCCGCGCATATCATTCAGCGCCACGTTCACGATGGTGGTATCCACGATCTCGAGCAGGGCGCAAATGATGGCGGTAAGGGTAACGATCACCCTGCGCGAGCCGTATTCGATTAGAGATTCTTGAGGTTGCATGAGGGAATATTTGGGACCACAGACGACAGACGACGGACTGCGGCATTTTCCCCCGTCGTCAGTCGTCTGTCGTCTGTTGTCTGTGGTCAGTTGCTTGTCGGCTTAATCAAGATGCACATCCACCTCCACGTTCATACCGGCACGCAGCTGCTGCAGCTCGGGATTGTTGGGGTTGGCAAATTCAATTTTGATGGGCACACGCTGTACTACTTTCACGAAGTTGCCGGTTGCATTATCGGGAGGGAGCAGCGCAAAAGAGGAACCGGTAGCGGGTGAAAATGAAGTCACCTGCGCCTCGAATTCTTCGCCGGGATAAGCATCCACTTTCAAGGTTACTTTCTGGCCCACTTTCATGCGGTCCAGCTGGGTTTCCTTGAAGTTGGCGATCACCCATTTTTCGTTATTCAGCACAATGCTGAACAAGGCCTGGCCGGGTTGTACCAGTTGTCCTGCCTGTACACCTACTTTCGAAATCAACCCATCGGCAGGAGCTGTAATAACGGTATAGCTCAATTGGTTTTTTACATCAGCAATGTCCGCTTCACGCTGCTTGATCACAGCGGAAGCAACACCAATCTGCTGCGAGGTAGCACCGCTTTGCGAAGCCACGGCACTTGTTTGCGAAGTGGCCTGGCGCTTCTGCTCCTGCAGCACCTGCAGCTGGCGTTCGGCGGTTTGCTTTGCAGCCACAGCCTGCTCGTATTGCTGCTGGGTGATGGTGTGGTCCTTGATCAGGTTTTCGTAGCGGTTGAAATCCTGCGTGGTGCGCCATACGTTCACCTTGGCCGTTTCAATCTGTGCATCGATGGTACCGATGCTGGCACGGGATGAAGCGATATTGGCAGTGGCAGCACTGGTAGAGGCGCGGGCCACATCCAGGTTGCTTTTTGCGGTAGCCAGTGCGGCTTCTGCCTGCTGCAGTCTTACCTGCAGGTCGCGGTCGTCGATCACCAAAAGGGTATCACCTTTTTTCACCCGCTGGTTGTCTTTTACCAGCACGTCTTTGATATAACCACCTACACGGGGAATAACGGGGCTGATATTGGATTCGATGTGTGCGTTGTCGGTTTCCTCGTGGTGCTGTGCATGGTTGTATTTGGTAAAACCAAAAGCACCACCGCCCACTACCAGCAGGATCAGTACAATGAGGAAGCCTTTACTTTTCTTTTGGGGCGCTTGCGCGTTGTTATCGGGAGCGTTCATGATTGTTGGTTTGAATCAGTTTGTTAAGCGTTGTTGGTGTTTTTACTTGGTATTGGTATTTGCGGTGAGCAAACCGGCAGCTTCCAGCAATTGGTGGTAAGCCACGGCGGCATCGCTTTGGGCAAATGCCTGGTTGAGGCGGGACTGCAGGCGGGCCACATCGGCATCCAGCAGGTCGGTAGCGGTAGCTAAACCGTTGTTGTATTTGTTCTGGTTTACCTTGAAATTTTCTTCCGCCTGTGTAACGGCGTTATTATACACCTCGATCTTTTTGCGGCTGCTCAGGTAGGTTTGGTAAGCCTGCGCCACCTGCAGGTGAATGCCATCATTAAGGGCTTCTTCTCCGGCTTTTATCTCCCGCACCCGGGCTTCGGCTTGCTGCACCTTGCTCTTGTTTTTCCACAGCGAAGCGATGTCGTATTTCACACCCACACCCAGGTTTACCGCATTGGTAACGGTGATCAGGTTGGGTACGTGCAGGTCTACCATACCACCGGTAAGTGCCAGGCTGGGCAGCTTCTCTGCCTTTGTGGCTTTTACACCAGTGGTGGCTGCCTGTTCGCGTAGCTGGAGGGCTGCCAGGTCCTTACGGTTCTTTAAGCCATGCTGCACATAGTCTTCCAGGGGCAGGAGGTTGTCCCCGGCTTTAAGGCTGCTTACCACGGGGTTAATCTCGGTGGCATCGGGCAGACCCAGCATCAGGTTCATGTTGATATTGGCCAGCTTCCAGTTGTTTTCTGCATCCAGCAGGGCCAGCTCGGTATTGGAGGTTTGCAGTTGCGCTTTCAAAAGGTCGTTGCGGGCCATCAGGCCATTTTGCTCCAGCTTCTGGAAGTCCTGTACACGTTGCTGCGCGTCTTTCAGGTTTTCCTGCACCAGGGCCACAGCCTGCCTGGCTTTTGCCAGGTTGTTGAAGGCTTCAATAGTATTGCCTACCACTTCTTCGCGGTCCTGTTCGGCATCCAGGCGGGTGGCTTCTGCGAGAAAGCGCGAAGACTCGATGCCATAACGAATACGGCCACCTGCATAGATGGGCAGCGAGGCATTGAGCATGCCGTACATGGCCTGCGAAATCTTGCCACTCCGCTCTTCCGAGCCGCCGCCGCTGTTGCCACTACCCAGCTTTACTTTCATGCTGACGTTGGGATTGTTGAGGCGCACATAAGATCCTGCCACCGAGGCGTCGGGGAGTTTGCGTTCCACAGCTTCACGAAGGGCCGCAGTAGCCTGCTCAATGCGTGCCTGGCTGCCCTTGAGGGTGTGGCTGTTTTTGATGCTGAGATCAATTGCTTCTGTGATGGACAACTCTTTACGTTCCTGCGCCGCTGCGGGCAGCAGGGCGCCCAGCAACAACGTAAGTGCAAAAAGTAAAATGCCCCGGTTACGATGCTTCATAAGTCAATAGTGCTTTAAAAATGTACTTGATATGGTCGCTGATTTTCTGTTTGAGGGTCTGGTGAAAGCTGGTATCGTCGAGGTGCTCGAGGTGGTGGAAGGCGCGGTAAAACTTCTTGTTTATAAAAGCATGCGAAATGGTACCGATCATGGTTTGCATCATCAATACCACGTCTACGCCTTTGCGGAACACCCCTCTTTCTTCACCGTTCTGGATCAGCAGGCTGATTGTTTCGGCGTTTTTTAGTTTCAGTTCTTTCATCAGGTCGGTTACCAGGCTTTGCTTTTCCATTACCTGCTCGCAGATCATGATTTTATAGAACTGCTGGTTTTTAAATGCCCGCTCCACGTAGTCGTCGATGAGCACATACATCTTTTCCAAAGGTTCCAGGCGTTCGTCTTTAAGCAGGCTTTCCACGCGCATCCGGACATTAGCGGTACGGGTTTCAAAAAGGGCCTGCATCAGCTTGTCCTTGGAACCGAAATAATAAGAAATCATGGCAATGTTTACGCCTGCCGCTTCCGCAATGTCGCGAACAGAAGTACCGTCAAAACCCTTTTGTGCAAAGAGGTCTTCGGCCGTGCCCATGATTTGTAATTGTTTGTCGTTAAACATGGTTGAAAGGAAATCGACCACAAAATTAAACAACTGTTTAATTAAATCAAACGTTTGTTTAAAATATTTTGTTAATGCATTTTCCTTTGCTTTCTCACAACAAAAAGCAGGCAAAGTTTTGCCTGCTTTTCAATTTTACTATTAACAATAAATGAACCGGATCAGCTGACTGCCACCAGGGTTTTGTCTTTAACCGCTTTCAGTACTTCCCCTGCCACCATCCGCCCTGTTTCGGCGGCGCCGTTCATAAATCCCTGGTAATAGGCACTGCAATGTTCGCCGGCGAAAAACAGGTTGCCAACGGGTTTGATTTCGGCACCCCTGATGCTGGTATACTGCCCTACTTTGTAACAGGCATAACTGCCCTTTGTAAATGGATGTTCGGGCCAATGCATCCGTTTGGCCACCCCGGTATAGGCGTTGGCAGATCCGGGCCACATTTTTTCCAGTTGCTGCACGAAAATACCGGCCTGCGATTGCGGGGAACCGGCACCAAGATCCAATCCTTTCTTGCCACCCTGGTACACCGTAAACCCGCCTGCCTTGCCGGGCTGCAGCTGGGTATTGTCCCAGCCGGTTTGAATGGCGCTGTTGGAAAACATATAAGCGCTATGCCCATACTGGCGCCATACTCTTTTATGGAAACCAAGGAATAATTTGGAATTGGTTCCATAACCCAGGTTGTTGATGGCGTTCTTTTTCCACTGCGGCAGCGGCACCTTGATTTCTACTTCGCGCAACACGCTAAAAGGAATGGTACACACCACGATATCGGCAGGTACGGTAAGCGAAGCACCATCGGTGGTAAAATCCAGCAGGTAGCCATTGGCCCCTTCGCGGATGCGCACCAGCCGGTACCCCAGTTGCATTTGGTCTTTTACCTGGTTGTGCAAGGCATCGGTTACCCGCTGGTTGCCGCCCGCCACTTTGTAGCGTTCATCGCTGGTACCAAAAACCTGGAAGGCCTGCGCCGTATTGGCCACAAAGAGGTACAGGAAATTGATGGCCGACTGCTCGCCTATTTCCAGGCCATACTCGGTGAGGTAAGCCACTTCCAAACCGGTACGCAGGAAGCCATCCAGGCCAATAGCATCAAAATAAGCAGGTATGCTCAACTGGTCGAAATACAGTGTGCGGCTGTCGTACTGTTCAAAAGTCATAACCGAAGGCAGCGAGCGGATATCGGCGGCAATGCGCTGCTGGAAAGGCTGGAATGCGGCGATAATCTCGTCTTCGGTGTAGAAGCGGCCATTGATGAAAAAACTGTCGCGGGTATAGGCAGCTTCTTCTTTCGAAAGGGTATCGAGCAGGGGCAGCCCAAACTCGTGGCAAAGCTTCAGCATGTCTTTGTGTTCCGTATCAATGAACTCGCCGCCCAGTTCGGTAACCAGGTCGGGCGCCAGCACATTTTTACTGCTATACATCCTGCCGCCGCTGCGTTTGGAGGCTTCGAACACCTGCGCGCTGTACCCTGCCTTTTGAAGCTGGTAGGCGCAGTTCAAACCGGCCATGCCCGCACCCAGTATGGCAATACGGGGTTGGTTTTGTTTGGGTTTGATTGTGTTTGATTGAGGAGGAGCCTCGTTAGGCAACAGGTCGGCAGCCTTGCGGCAACCGTGCAGCAAACCGGCTGCAGAAAAGGCCAGTCCTGCTTTGGCAACATCGCCCACAAACTTGCGGCGGTGCAGGGTGGAGGCCTGGGCCAGTGCGGTTACTTCGGGGATTGGCATGCCCTTGTGGGCAGCGGCGCTGGAAAGAAAAAATGCCCTGCGCAGGGTTTGCAGCAGGGGTACACGGGTTTGTTTGGTCATGGCAGTTGGTTAATGGTGGCTGCCAAAATAGTTCAGGCTTTTTCCAGGTACCAGCCTTTTGCTTTTACAGGCCAAAAACCGGCGACCAGTGGTGTCCATTGCGGACAAATGGCACTACAACAAACCCCGTTTCGCTTACCGCCTGCTGGCAATCAGCAGGTTCAAGTCGGTGTACTTGATGCCAAAACGTTCGCTGAGGTAAAAATTGGTGAGTGCGCCCTTAAACATATAGATACCCGAGCGGAGGTGCACATTGTGCCAGATCAGTTTTTCAAATCCGCCCTCCTCGCCCGCTTCCAGCAACAGGGGCATCAGCACGTTGGAGATGGCCTGCGATGCCGTGCGGGCAAAGCCGGATGGAATATTGGGTACGCAGTAGTGGATCACGCCGTACTTCAGGAAAATGGGCGATTCGTGGGATGTAATTTCGGAGGTTTCAAAACAGCCGCCGCGGTCGATGCTTACGTCGATGATCACGCTGCCCTTGCGCATGCTGCTCACCATTTCCTCGCTCACCACCACGGGTGTACGGCCGGTTTGGGATGAGAGGGCGCCAACGGCCACTTCGCATGTTTTGAGTTGTTTGGCCAGCATGCGCGGCTCCATCACGGAGGTCCACAGGCGCTGCCCGATGTTGTTCTGCAGCCTTTTAAGTTTATATACGCTATTATCAAAAACCTTTACCGAAGCACCCAGCGCCATGGCGGCACGGGCGGCATATTCGCCTACAATACCGGCACCCAGGATGATGACCTTGGTGGGTGCGATTCCGGAAATACCGCCCAGCAGCACGCCCTTGCCGTGGTTGGACGAAGAGAGGTATTGCGCTGCAATCAGCATCACTGCCGAACCGGCGATCTCGCTCATGCCGCGTACAATGGGATAGTTGCCGCTGTCGTCTTTCAGGTTTTCAAAAGAGATGGCCGTGATGCGTTTCTCCATCATTTTTTGCAGCAGCTCCGCCTTGAGCACGCTGAGGTGGATGGGCGAAACGATCATCTGGTTGAACTGGAGATAAGGCAGGTCATCTTCCACCACCGGTGCGCTTTTGATGATCACCGGGGCTTTGAACACTTCTTCCTTTTCGTATACGATGCGGGCGCCGGCTTCGCTGTAGTCGCGGTCGGCGAAATGCGCAGCCTCGCCGGCATTGTGCTCGATGGTTACTTGGTGGCCATTGCTCACCAGCACGCTTACCGCATCCGGCGTCAGTGCAATCCGGTTTTCCTGGAAAGCCGTTTCTTTTGGTATGCCAATATGGAGTTGTGCACCCTTGGGTTTTACATCCAGGGTTTCTTCAAGCGTTTCATACGAAAATGAAGTGCTGATGAGCGGTTTTTGCTGCAACATGTAACCTTTGCCTCTGTTTTGAAGGCGTTAAAATACAACAAAGCAGGGATAGGATTTCGGATTTACGATTTCGGATTTCGGAAGCTGCCGATGAGGGCACAAGCTTTCATGTGGCAAGTTTCCGAAATCCGAAATCAAACATCCGTAATCCGAATGCTTCTGCTGCCATCTTCATTTGCGGCGATGTACACGTGCAGGGTATTTTCTTCAAACAGTTGCGGCGCCTTTTCGGGCCATTCCACCAGGCAAATGTCGCCGCTGGTAATGGTGTCTTCCACCCCCGTCTGCACCGCCTCTTCGGGGTCGCGGAGGCGGTAGAGGTCCATGTGGTAAATGGGATTACCATCGCCATCTGCATACTCGTTGATGATGGAAAAAGTGGGACTACCCATATGATCCTGCACGCCTTTTGCGCGGCACAGTGCCGAGATAAGCGTGGTTTTGCCTGCCCCCATCTCGCCATGAAAAGCAAAAACCCGGGCATTGCCAACAGCCTGCCAGAAGGTGTGGGCAAAGGAGTTCAGCTCGTTGAGGGCCACCGTGTAGTTCATGGGTGCAAACCTATTGTGTTTCCCGCAAAACATTTTCTCGCAAAGGCGCAGAGGAGCAAAGACGCAAAGTTTTTTCACGCAACGACGCAACGGAGCCACGGCGCAACGATGATGTGATGTTGCACGCAAAGACGCGGAGGCGCAAGGGATTTTAAGGTAAAAGCAATTGGTTCTACAGCAGGTATCAACTAGGTTGTAAATCTTATTTTGCAGTTTTGCTTCGTTGTATCGTTCCCTTAAAACTTTCCTTTTTGCCTTTGCGCCTTTGCAAGCAACCCATCTTTGCGTCTTTGCTCCTCTGCGCCTTTGCGTGAAAAGCCCGTTGCGCCGTGGCCCCGTTGCGTCGTTGCGGGCAACTCATTTTTGCAACCCCGTTGAAAAGATAGCCCTGTTAAAACCCTGCACCTCCCCCTACCCCTTGCTACCTTTGCAGCAAAGACGAAAGGATGGAAAAAGTACAATGGAAGGTGGAAGGCATACACTGCGCCAACTGTGCGCTCACCATAAACAAATACCTCACAAAAGAAGGCGCGCAAAACGTGTCGGTGAACCCCATCGACGGCGATGTGTCTTTTGATATCAACGGCAAGGCCACCCGCCAGCAACTGGCCCAAGGCATCGAAGGCCTGGGCTATAGCGTAGCCTCCGAAACCGCAGGCACTGAAAAGAAAAAACCTTTTCTGTCCAGCAATATCCAGCGGTTCTGGGCTTGTTTGCCCTTTACCCTGGTGCTGATGCTGCACATGATACCAGGCCTGCACA
This sequence comes from Cnuella takakiae, assembly GCF_001953305.1. Taxonomy (GTDB): domain Bacteria; phylum Bacteroidota; class Bacteroidia; order Chitinophagales; family Chitinophagaceae; genus Flavisolibacter; species Flavisolibacter takakiae. The sequence goes on along the minus strand of NZ_MTFE01000010.1, from coordinate 1,092,412 downwards.
TTCATTTCCTGATGAACCCCTGGGTGCAGTTGGCGCTTTGCCTGCCGGTGTACCTCGTGGGTATGCGGCACTTCGGCCGTTCGGCCATCAAAAGCCTGCGCAATGGCATTCCCAACATGAACGTGCTGATCACCATCGGTGCTACGGCAGCTTTTGTGTACAGCCTGATTGGCATCTTCCTGGGCAACTCGGAAGACTACCTCTTTTTCGAAACGGCAGCCACCATCATCACGCTGGTATTCTTTGGCGAGTTCCTTGAAGACAGCACCGTGCAAAGCACCCAGCGTGCGCTGAAAGGCCTGGTGAAATCGCAAAAGGTGATGGCCAACATGATCGCCTACGATGGTGAACACCAGGAGCATGTATTCCCGGTGGAAAACACCGCTTTGAAAAACGGCGACCTGCTGCTGATCCGCACCGGCGAACAGGTACCTGCCGATTGTAAGATACTGTGGGGTGAGGCCGAAGTAAACGAAGCCCTGCTCACTGGCGAAAGCATGCCCATTGCCAAGGGCAAAAAAGATATGCTGATTGGCGGCAGCATCCTCGAAAGCGGCACCGTGAAAGCCATTGTTACGGCTGCAGGAAACGATACCGTTTTGTCGGGCATCCTCAACATGGTAAAGAAGGCGCAGGGCGAGAAGCCGCCGGTGCAACAAATGGCCGATAAAATCTCTGCCATCTTTGTACCCGTGGTTGTAGGTATTGCGCTGCTCACGCTCATCGGCAACTGGATTTATCTGGGCGCTTTTACCCCTGCCCTGATGCGCAGCATCGCGGTGCTGGTGATTGCCTGCCCCTGTGCCATGGGACTGGCAACGCCTGCAGCCATCGCCGTTGGCCTGGGCCGTGGTGCCCGCAACGGCATCTTGTTCCGCAATGCCCGCAGCCTGGAGCTGTTCAGTGATATCAAGCAAGTGGTATTTGACAAAACAGGTACCCTTACCACGGGGAGGTTTGCCATCAGCAATTACTGGTTCCAGAATGTGAACGAACAGGAGTTCCAGGCCATCGTTTGGTCATTGGAAAAATTTTCCAACCACCCATTGGCAAAAAGCATTACCGACAACTGGAAGGTAGCTGCACCCATCCGCTGGAAAAAGATCGAAGAAGTGAAAGGCCAGGGCATGGTAGCTACCGACTTGGATGGTAATGAATACCTGGCTGGCTCTTACAACATCGCCAAAGCCCATACATCGGAAAACCAGCACAACATCTATGTGCTGCGCAACAACCAGCTGATCGGCTGGATTGACTTGCAGGACGAACTCAGGCCTGAGGCACACGATGTAGTTCGTTATCTAAAAAGCAAAAACATTAAAACGATCCTGCTTTCCGGCGACCGGTACGAGAAGTGCCGACAGTTGGCCCAACCCCTGGGCATTGATGAAGTGATTGCAGAACAGACACCGGAGCAAAAACTGGAAAAGATTGCGTCGCTTTCAGCCGCCGCGCCTACCGTAATGGTAGGCGACGGCATCAACGATGCACCCGCACTAGCCAAAGCAACCGTAGGCATTTCGATGAGCGAAGCTTCGCAACTGGCCATGCAAAGCGCCCACGTGGTGCTGATGAACAGCGGCCTGAAAAAGCTGCCCATGGCCCTGGGCCTGGGCCGCAACACCTATACCACCATCAAGCAAAACCTGTTCTGGGCCTTTGCCTACAACATCGTTGCCATACCCGTAGCAGCACTGGGCTTCCTGAGTCCTGCCTTTGGTGCATTGGTAATGGGCCTGAGTGATGTAGTGCTCGCCATCAATTCGGGCAGGTTGTTTGTTAAGAATGTGGAACGGTAGTTTTACTACATATTTTGATGTAAGAAAGCGCCCGCATATGCAGGCGCTTTCTTGTTTATCGTTCTAAGGTTTTAGTAGGAAGTATCGCAAAGCACACAAAGGAAACGCAAAGGATCGCAAAGAAAACCTTAGCTGCCCTCTGCGTTTTCTTTGCGCGCTTTGCGATACAATACTTCTCGATTACTCGATCGTACCATTTACCAACAAAAACACATCATGCAGGAACAACACGCAACGCAGCACACTAAGACGATCATCCTTGCAGGCGCAACCGGTGACCTGGGGCATCGAATAGCCACTTACCTCCTGCAACACAAAGCCAATGTAAAGGCATTGATCCGTAAAGGCAGTAATGGCAGCAGCCTGGCGTCACTGCAAAAAAGCGGCTTGCAAATAGTGGAAGTGGATTATAACAACGCCGCCGAACTGGCTGCAGCCTGTGCTGGCGGCGCCTGCGTAGTGTCGGCACTCAATGGCTTGGAAGATGTGATCATTGGTGCGCAAAGCCAACTGCTACAGGCTGCCATTGATGCCGGTGTGCCCCGCTTCATTCCATCCGACTACTCGATTGATTATACCAAATTAACAGAAGGCAGCAACCGCAACCTTGACCTCAGACGCAGGTTTCACCAGCACATCGACAGCCAACCCATCAAAGCCACTTCCATCCTTAACGGCATGTTTACCGACCTACTCACGGGGCAGGCACCCATAGTCTTGAGCGGCATCAAAAGAGTACTGCATTGGGGCAGTGCCGATCAGTTGCTTGATTTTACCACCATTGACAACACCGCCGAATATACCACGCTTGCTGCGCTGGATGATACGGCACCCCGCTATCTCTGCATTGCCGGTGATGTGCAAAATGCGCATGGCCTCCAGGCCGTTGCCAGTAAAGTTTTTGACAAACCCTTCAAACTATTGCGGCCCGGTGGCTTAGGTGCGTTGCAAACCATGATCAGGATTACCCGCAAACTGTTCCCACAGCAAAAAGAAATATTTCCACCCTGGCAGGGCATGCAGTACATGCACAACATGTTTACAGGACTGCCTAAACTAACACCACTGAATAATGACCGTTACCCAAGTATCAAATGGACAAGTGTGCAAGAGGTGTTGGCCGCTGCACAAGCCAACAGGAACTAAACAAAAAGGCGCTTTTGAAAAGCGCCTTTTTGTTGGCAGTACCAACCATACAATGCTGTATACCTTTTGATTGTTCCGGCGGCTATGCACCAGCAACCCGGAACCTGCAACTTGAAACCCGTATCATTTCCCAAACACTTTATCATCCACCCCCTTGTTGATGCTATACCCAGTGTAGTTGATGGTTACGGTGCCTTTGCGGTCCACAGGTTTTTGCGGCTTGCCGCTATTGCCTTTATCATACTCCATGGCTATGCCTTTGGGCAGTTTGTACTCCTTGGTGTTGAAGGTAAATACCACTTTGTCTGGCAGGCCCCAGGCGGCATATTTACCATATTTCATGTCCATCTCGTAAGAGCCGTTATCACGCGTAGTAACCTGCGCTTTTTGCACCAGCTGCGCCTTTTCGTTGATGTATAAAGTGGAGAGCACTACATCGCTTTTGTCATCCAAAGGCAGCAGCTTTATGATGCGTACTGGTGCACCGTTCAGTACGGTGGTACCAGCGCTTACCGCCGTTACATTTTCACCACCTAGCAAAGAAGAAAGATTGATGCTCACCCCGCCTTTGGGCAGGATATTCAATCCATCCTGTTTCTTAATGGCAAAGCGGTTGGGCTTTTTGTAGTAAGCCGTTATGGCAGATGCAGGCGCCTTGATAAATGCCGCGTCAATACTCATATTGCCGCTGGCCTGGTAATTGGCCACTTTATCCAGCTTTGCCTTTACAGCCTTGATCAGTGCGGCTTCATTTTGTGCCCACAACAAGCCTGTTTGCAAGAGCAAAAGGGCGGAAAGAAAAATCGTTTTCATGCGGATGTTTTTGAGCGGACCACAGACGACAGACAACGGACCACAAGTTGTCCGTCGTCTGTCGTCTGTGGTCCTTTATGATAAGATATCTTTTTTGCGAAACACAAAGATCACCACTGAAAGGAAGAGCACAATGTGCGCTACCAGTATCCCTGCCGACTTTAACACTTCCCGGTAATCTACGGGATCTTCAAAGAAGCCTTTCCAGTTGAGCATGTGGTTGGTGAACAGGAACGGCTTCAGCGAATTGAATAGCGGTATATCCATCGTGGTGAGGATGGTAAACAGGATGATGATGCTCATGGTGGAGATGATGGGCCCGATGCTGTTTTCGGCAAACACCGATAGCAGGAAGGCCAGCGAAGCCACGGTGGTCATGGCCAGCATGGCAAAGCCAAACGCCCCGAAATAACGCCACAGCACATCTTTTTGCGACAGGATCAGTAGCATATCGCTTTTAAACACCATCAGGTCGGAAGTGCCAAAAAGCAGGATGGATAAACCAAGAGATAGCGCCGCCATAAACACCAGCAGGGCGATGGTATATACCGTTGTAGCTGCAAACTTGCTCAGCACCAGCCCGCTGCGGCTGATGGGTTTGGATGCCAGTAAACGTAAAGTGCCCATGTTAGCTTCACCTGCCAGCATATCGCCGGCAACCAGTGCAATGAGCAGGGGCACATGCACCAGCAGGGTTTGCAAAATGGTATAACACACAAAATATCCGTTGAGCCTTTTGCCTTCAATGCTGAAGGTTTCGTTCACCGACTGCATCACAAAAGACAGGTAGGTCTCGCCATCCACATACAGGGCCAGTTGTACCAGCAGGATGATGGAAGCAATGGCAACAAAGGAGATATAGGTACGCGGTTTCTTAAATATCTTGAACAGTTCAATGCTGGTAAGCTGCCACATGCTGGTTGGAAGTTGTAAGCGATAAGAAATAGTCTTCGAGCGAGTGCCTGCTTTGCAGCGACAACACATCTACACCGGCACCCACGAGGTCGCGGTTGAGCAGGGGAATGCGGTTGCTGTGCAGGCGCAGTTGTATGCCATCGGCAGCTGGCGCCAGGTGCTGCTGCCACTGCGATGCTTGGAGCCATTGGGTAGTGGCAGCATCATCGGTGGTGTGCAGCTGAACGATGGTTTCCGAAGGGTTGAGCAGTTCGCTTACCCTGCCCTGCGCTACCTCGCGGCCTTTGTCGATGATGAGCATGGAATCGGCGATCAGCTGTATCTCACTCAACAGGTGCGAGGACACAAATACCGACTTGCCTTCATTTTTTACCAGGTGTAATATGAGGTTGCGGATATCGGCAATGCCCTGCGGGTCGAGACCGTTGGTAGGCTCGTCGAGGATGATGAGTTGCGGGTTGTGTATGAGGGCGCAGGCTATGCCTAAACGCTGTTTCATGCCTTGCGAAAAGGTCTTAACGCGGCTGTGCGCCCTTTGTCCCAGCCCTACCCTTTCCAGTTCGCGCATCAGCTCTTTTTGCCCCACTTTCACGCCGCTGAGGCGGGCCATGATGCGGAGGTTGTCGTAAGCCGTAAGGTATTTATAAAGATCGGGACGCTCAATCACGGCACCCACCTGCCGCAGGATGGTATGACGCTCGGTGGTAAGGTTTTGCCCAAACAATTGAATGGAACCCGAAGTAGGCTGCACCAACGTGAGCAGCATGCGGATGGTGGTGCTTTTGCCTGCACCGTTCTGCCCCAGGAAGCCGTACACTTCACCCTGCGGCACGGTAAAGGAAAGCCCGTTGACGGCTCGCAGGCCCTTGAAGTCTTTCACCAGGTTGTTGACGGATATCAGTGTTTCCCTCATGTGCATAAAGGTACCAAACAAACAAAGAGGCGGAAGCGTTGAAGGATCGCGGATTTCCGATTTAAGATTTCGATTGGGGAGCAATTAAGAAGGATGGAATTGAGGCGTATCGCAAAGAACGCTGAGGAAACGCAAAGCGGCGCAGAGATATGCTGTAAACAATTGTCTTAAGATTGATATGATAACCCACGGATAAAACTATGGGTTAGCAGCATGTAGCGATTAAATTCAAACTGTATCAACGGTTTTATTGGCAACCTGATATTGGCTTGGTAGCCTGCATTTGATAAAAAGATCGTGTGCTTATTGCTCCCTCCAATGTAGTCTTTGCTAATTTTCGATGGTGTCGAGGCCCTGCTCTTTCAGCCTGGCCAATGCATCCTGCATCTGTTGCACCTGCTGCGGTGCATGGCCCTGCCAAACAGTAAGCTCGCCAACCACCCGCAGCGGTTGCTGTGAGCGATAGGACATAGTAGGGTTACCGGGAAATTTCTTGTTGGTTAAGTTGGGATCATCTTCAAGGGGTCCTGTAGCTTCCACCAGGTATATCCTTCCGCGTCCATCGCCACGTGCAAGTTCGGCACCCCAGATAGCAGCATCGAGGGTGGCAGTAAAGTATACATGCCTTAATTGTGCTTCCTGCCCGTTGTTGGCGCTGAAGCCAACCGTAATGAGGTCGCCCACCTTCAGGTCGGCCTTGGTGCCATGAAAAAAAGTTTGTGCAAATGGGCTTGGCGCAGTATTGCTTTGCAGTTCTTTCTCGCTGTGTGACATCTGAACTATTGATTTCGCTATAACTTATTCATGAAGGAGCGGATCACCAATACACTTTGTTTCACCTTTTCCAAAATCGGAAATCCTAAATCTGAAATCTATTGTCCCAGATAGGCTTTCAAATCAGCCACGTATTGCTCGAACCTGCTGATGCCCGTATCGGTGATCTTACAAAGGGTCTGCGGGTAGTTGTCTTTGAATTGTTTTACCACTTCGATATAACCCGCTTCCTTGAGTTTTTGCACCTGTACGCTAAGGTTGCCCGCAGTGGCGCCGGTCTTTTCCTTGAGGTAGGAAAAGTCGGCTTCCTTCACGCCGATGAGCAGCGACATGATGGCCAGGCGGAGCTGCGAGTGTAATATAGGGTCCAGGTCTTTAAACATTCCGGCCGGCTTTTTCCTTCAGGTAAAGGCTGCGCAAAATTAAGCCGGGAATCAACCAGTTGCAGATGGCAGCCAAACCATTGAACAGCATGTCGAGCCGGGTATCGGTAAACAGGGAGGCAATAAAGAAGCCATAACACAATACGGCGCCGATGATCATTGGCTTGAAGCGATGCGTAAGACCGGTGATCAGCGTAGGAATGGCGTAAAGCAGCAGGAGCAGAGATCCACTGCTGGCAATAAATGAGCGGAAAGGTGTTTCAATTCCTGTTGTAGTGTTTCGGGCGAATACCTGGCTTCCGCTTTCAGCGAGCAACCTTTCGGTAACGCCAGGCACAATGTTGAAATAAAACACCAGCGCAAAAATGGACAGGCCATATACAATCCACACGTTGTTCAGAACCACCTGGGTATGGGTACGCACCTTCCGTTCGCGACTTTCTCTTACCGATATCCATACCTGCGGGATGATGGCGATCATGGCCAGCAGCCATACATCAAAGCCAATGGAAAATTGCCATTGTCTTTCGGCAAAATTGACCAGCCCGCAAACGGCAATGGCGCTGCCCCAAAGGATGGAGGAAGTGCCTGTTTCGTGAATGCTTTTCTTGGCCTTTTGGATCATCTCGGTGATGAGCTGCAGGCTTTCCTGTTGCGATAGTTGCTGTTCGGACATAGACACTAGTTTTCTCTGTTGAGCAAATGGCCGGGAATGATATAACTGGTGAGCAGGGCAAGGGCCGCCAAAAGTATCTGATAATCGTAAGGTAACATGGGACAAATAGCTGCCAGCACCCAATTGAATATGCCGCCAATGATCATAGGTTTAAATTGGAGCAGCCTGCCCGAAATAAAAGTGCCCAGGCCATAAAACAGGATGAAAAAAGGGTAGGCATACAGCCACCCTGAAGGCCCTGCGGAAATGATGATGGACAGCACAAAAAAGGAAATGCCAATACCCATCCACAATTGCCCCATGCTCTCGCCGATATAGGTGCGGGCACTGGGGTTATGTCGTTTGCGGGCGTACCAAATGGTGATGAACACTGCCGGTATGGTCACCAGCCAAACCAGGTAATGACGCGGATAGTCCAGTATTGTTTTTAATACAAACTGCACCAACAATGCACTAAATGCAAGCCAGCCCCAAAACAAAAAATAAAAACTGTTTGCCTTGAGGCTGCTCCTAGTTTTGCTGATCATTGATTGGATCAGTTCAATGCTTTGTAGGGGTGTGAGCTGGTCGTTCATGATGATGAGTAATGAGGGATGAATGATGAGTGCCTGCTATATGGCTATATAAACTGATCAAATCAAGATGTAACATTCAAGCCTTTTCAACATGCTTTTACATTTTGTTTTATGCAATCCTAATAAGCAATATTACGGTTCTGGATCTGGAGCAAGCCAGGCCTTTCAAACCCTTGTCATGCTGATGCATGTCAGCATCTTTATCGTATTGGAAATACTTTTATATAGAGGA
>NZ_MTFE01000010.1:1043408-1082885 GCF_001953305.1 Cnuella takakiae | reverse complement strand
TCACTAATCACTAATCACTAATCACTAATCACTAATCACTAATCACTAATCACTAATCACTTCGCCTGCGCTATAAAATACTGCACGGTGCGCTTGCCCCACTGCGGGTGCAGCGATGATTCGGGCTTAAACGAAGCAAACTTTTGCATGGCAGTTTCAAACAGGGTTTTGGCTTCGGCCTTGCTGCCTCCAAACTGTTCGGGCGTATAAAACTTATCCTGTGCCTCCAGCATGTAAATCCTTGGATTATCTGGGTTCAGTGTCTTGGCTTTAGCCAGTGCCTGTGCACCCTGCTGGCCATAGGTCATAAAGCGGTTCATGGGATCACCCATCATGCGCAGGTTGGCAATCATCTTGCGCAGGATCTGCACTTCGGCATTGTCCGGGGTAAGGGCAGCAGCCTTGTTCAGCGCCGCTTCTGCCTTGTCGGCAATGGGATCGGTTTTGGCAGCATCTACACTGCCGCCATTCATTTGCATGAGTCCGCTGTTTACATGCGCCAGTGCCGCATAATAGTAAGGCAGCCACTGTGTTTTTTCGGCATCGCCGATGCGTTCAAAAGTGTTAGCCAGTTCCACCAGGCCTGCAGGGTTGTAGGTGGTATCAATGGCAGCCACTTTTGCTTCCATTGTTTTCAGGTAGCGCTCGCTTTGGGCATTACCAAAACCAAAGGCAAAAAGCAGAAGGGATAAAAAGAATATCTTTTTCATGATGTGCACTTGTTATTTGCTGACGGATAAATTGATTGGGTTGTTTGTTTACATCCGGATGGCAACTGGTGCTGGCCAACAATAAGCATATACCTGCCAGGCACAGAGCTAAGCAGCATTGCTTTTTATGTGTTACCAACTCCCTCATTGCTGGATACATTCTGCTTACGGGTTTCTTTCTTTTACCAGCTTTTCATACTCCTGTTCGGTGGTATCCCTGCGGGGGCGTACATATGCACCCATATAGTGAAAGAACACACCAATACCCCACCCGAACATGGGCCATACGGGCCAGGGCAAACCGCTGCCGTAGGTGCGGCCACCGGTGAAGAACCAGATCACCCAAAAGAATACCGACATAATTAAGTAAGTAACCAGGTGTCCTTTGAAGGATGCACGGCGGCGTGCAATTTCCCACAAATGCGGGTCGCGGCCAGTAGGTGTTGTGTTGTACGATTCCATTGCTTTTTATTTAAAATTTGAATAAGCCAGCTGAGTATTTTGGATGTGGGATTTCGGATTTCGGCAGCTTTTGATAGCAGTAAACGAATTATTATACTACAACTTCTAAAATCCGAGATCCTACATTTTACATCCGCGATCCCTACAGGTTGCTATTGATCACATCCTGCGAACGGTCCACGCCGAAAGAGATAAAAGCGCCGATGAATACAAACCTTTTTGCAGGTGGCAAAATGGCTTCAAAGCGCTGCCCGTTGAACGAATACCTGCGGCCATACTCCTGGTGCAAACCAAGAATATTACTTACCGATAACACCAGCACAGTCGACTGTTTAGCCCCCCCTTTTCCCAATGCCGGCAGGTAGTTGAGACTGAAGCTTAGGTTGTGGTAAGGTGGTGTTTCGCCACGGTCCAAAAACTTATTGCCGCCATTACCATTGGGTGCAATGAAAAAGAAAGGACGCGGGCTGTTGAAATTATAAGCTGCGTTAAAACCTGTTTTCCACTGGGTCACAAATCGTTTTACCACCACCGAAGCGGTGTGCTTTGCCGCGAAGCTGGGTTGTATGGCCGTGGGATAATTCAGGAAATCACGTTCGGTATCGAGGTAAGAATAAGATACCCAGTAATCCAGGTTTTTCACGGTTCTTTTATCGCGCCAAAACGCTTCAAAGCCGCGGGCATAACCAAAGCCCTTGTTACTGTTGGCCATTTCGCGGTTGTTCTGCAAACTAGTTTTTACCAGGTTGTCATAATCTTTTTGAAACAGTTCAAGCCTGAGTGTGCGGTCATTGGCAACCTTTTGATACTGCGCGATGTAGTGTGTGGCCCGCATGAAGTTGAGCGTAGTAGGCCCGTTCAGGTAGCGGGTTTCGGGGTTCTGGTAAAATTGTCCATACGCCAGTGAAGCCTGCCCGTTGCTGCCCACTTTATAAGCCACCGAAACACGAGGCGCTAAGTTGGTACGCTCCATCAGGCTGCTGTGCTCCAGCCTGCCACCAACTTTAGCAGCCAGGTTATTGGTGAGATACACATCGGCCTCGCTGAAAACAGCAGTGATGTTATCCCTGATCTTGCCCGAAAAACGGGTGCCGTCATACAGGGTAAACAGGGGCTGTTCGTCCACTTGGTTCAGCTCGGAACCGAAACGCAGTGCGCTCAAGCCTTTCAGCTTTTTTTCCAGCACCAGTTTGGCGTTGAAATACTCGCTCCGGTTGTTCCAGCCCAGGTTGCGAAACTCCATGCCTTTTACCAGCACTTCCTCCTGTTTTTCACTTGCAAGCCCCGAGCGGGCAGTATCACGGTTATAAGTAAACGAAATGCCTGTTTGCAGTTTCCAGCCCCGGCCCAGCGACTCACGCCAGCTCAGGTTGTGGTAAGTATTGATGTTCTTCAAACGAAACAGGTCGTTGTAACCCAATGTATCCAGACTGGGTGTGGTAAAACCAAGCCGGCTCCAGTTAAAATAACCATAGTACTTCAGGATGCCTGTATGGGACGTTTTGATGCGGAAGTTGAAATCGGCATTGTGAAAAAGCGGGGTTTGAAAAAAGTCCTGTTGCTGTTTGATCAGCGAAAAGGCAGGCCGCAGGTCCGAATAGCTGTAATTGCCGCCAAAAGAGGACTTCTTGTTTTTTGCCAGGCTTTGATAACCGCCGCTAAAGCCAATCATGCTGATGCCCAGGTTGGCCGATGCCTGCTCGGGCAGGTCGATGCTTTCGAGGATGAGTGCCGAAGAAAGGGCCTGTCCGTACAAGGCCGAATAACCGCCGGTGCTAAACACCGTGCCTTTGAAAATAAAGGGCGAAAAGCGGCTGCGCTGCGCCACATTGGGCACCGAGGAAAAGAAGAAATTATTGACCAGGGTACCATCGATAAAGGTCTTCGTTTCGGCAGCCGTACCGCCCCGTACAAAAAGACCTTCGCTTTCGCCTACCTGCTGTGCGCCGGGCAGGGTTTTGAGGGCACCGGTAATATCGGCATTGCCCGATGCGGTGGTAGCAATATCGATTGAGGTGAGCACCGTGCCTTTTTTGCGGTCGCCTGCCTCGAATGAACCTGCAGAGATCACCACCGCTTTCATTTCGGTGATGTCTTCCTTCAGGGCCAGGTTAAGTGGCGAAAGCGTTGCCTGCAGATCGAGCGGCAGTTCCAAAGATTTATAACCCATCATGGAAGCAATCAGCACCTGTTTGCCCCCTTCGGTGGTGTTAAATGAAAAACGGCCCAGCGAGTCGGCAGTGGCGCCATCGTAAGTATCCTTCAGGGTAATGCTTACACCGGGCAGGACCTTTCCGCGGCTATCTTTTACTGTTCCGGAAACAGCTTTCTGGGCCTGGCTCCAAAGCGAACAAGATAAAAGCAGAAGGGAAAGCAGCAGTTTCATGCGAATAAATTCTACACCAAACGTAAACTAGTTTATTTTATAAACCAAACTAAATGGTGCATTTATTTCTAATTGCCTGGGCCAACATGTTTACCCAATCTAAAAATCCATGCATAAAAAAAGGCGGCCACAAGGACCGCCTTTCCGTTTCCAAAGGGAAAGCTTATTTGAACTGGCTGGCAACTTGCTGCGCCAGCTCGGTCATTTTCTTGATGCCATCTTCGGGCAGTGCGCCTTTCTTGAACTCGGCCAGCAGGTTGGGCAGACGGGTTTCCATCTCGGCCAGGAACTGCTCTTCGAATTCTTTCACGCGGCGTACGGGTACATCCTTCAACAGACCCTGGGTACCCAGGTAGATGATCGCAACCTGCTTTTCAACGGGCAGGGGCGAGTACTGGGGCTGCTTCAGGATCTCCACGTTGCGGGCACCTTTGTCGATTACCGACTTGGTAGCCGCATCGAGGTCGCCACCGAACTTGGAGAAGGCCTCCAGTTCGCGGTACAGCGCCTGGTCGAGCTTCAGGGTACCGGCAACCTTCTTCATCGACTTGATCTGGGCGTTACCACCTACGCGGCTTACCGAGATACCTACGTTGATGGCGGGACGGATACCCGACAGGAACAGGTTCGATTCGAGGAAGATCTGACCATCGGTGATCGAGATCACGTTGGTGGGGATGTATGCAGATACGTCACCAGCCTGTGTTTCGATGATGGGCAGGGCCGTCAGCGAACCACCACCTTTTACCAGGTGCTTGATGCTTTCGGGCAGGTCGTTCATATCTTTAACGATCTCGTCGTTGTTGATCACCTTGGCGGCGCGCTCCAGCAGGCGGCTGTGGAGGTAGAATACGTCACCAGGGTAAGCCTCACGGCCGGGGGGACGACGCAGCAGCAGCGAAACCTCGCGGTAAGCCACGGCCTGCTTCGACAGGTCATCGTAAATGATCAGGGCAGGACGTCCGGTATCGCGGAAGAACTCACCGATGGCAGCACCAGCGAAAGGCGCGTAGAACTGCAGGGGAGCCGGATCGGAAGCCGAAGCCGCTACGATGATGGTATAATCCATGGCGCCATTGTCCTGGAGGGTCTTCATTACACCGGCGATGGTGGAAGCCTTCTGGCCTACGGCAACATAAATACAGTATACGGGGTTACCCGCCTGGAAAAACTCTTTCTGGTTGATGATGGTATCGATCGCAATGGCGGTCTTACCGGTCTGGCGGTCACCGATGATCAGCTCACGCTGGCCACGGCCGATGGGGATCATGGCGTCGATCGCCTTCACACCGGTTTGCAGGGGCTCCTTTACGGGCTCACGGAAGATTACACCAGGTGCTTTACGCTCGATGGGCATTTCGTAACGCTCACCGGCAATGGGGCCTTTACCGTCGATTGGTTCGCCGAGGGTGTTTACCACGCGGCCTACCATACCGTCGCCTACTTTGATAGAGGCGATCTGTCCGGTGCGGCGTACTTTGGAACCTTCCTGGATATCGCCCATCTCACCCATCAGTACCACACCCACGTTATCTTCCTCGAGGTTGAGTGCAATAGCGCGAACACCATTTTCGAATTCCACCAGTTCACCGGCGCGAACATTGCCCAGGCCGTACACGCGGGCAATACCATCACCTACCTGCAATACCGTACCTACTTCTTCCAGGTCAGCAGCAGCATTGAAGTTGCTCAACTGCTGGCGCAGTATGGCACTTATTTCATCTGGTTTGATCTCTACCATATGATTGGTTTATCTTTTTTGATTGTTTTTGGCTGAAAAATGGGTATTACCCCAAATTTCAGGGTGCAAAAGTAGGCTTTGATTGCCTACCGGCAAAAAAGGAATTGTGTTTACCGGGGTTCTATTCGTTAAATACTTTGCCGGAAGGGGCAGATGGGCACTGGCACTCAGAACTGGTGGTTGGTACAGGCCTCTAAAAGGGCACTGATCAGTTCTTCAAACTCAATAAAGCTGGTGGGCTTGGTGTGATACCCGTGGGCACCCAGGGCCAGACAGGCCGATTTATAATAAGGAGAAGAAGATGTGCTGAGTACCACCTTGTAAATACGGTTATAACGCGGGTGGCCCGACAAAGCTTCCAAAACCTGCTCGCCATTCAGCTCCGGCATGTTGTAGTCGAGGATCATAAGGTTGGGCAGGGCATCATCGCTGCTGGCTTCCAGGTTTTTTACAGCCTTTAAGCCATTGGATACCATTACCACCTCGGCAGCAGGGTGCAGTTTATCCAGGGTCTCACCCAGGATCTCCTGGTCATCAATATCATCTTCGGCTATCAAGATCCGCAATACCTGGCCGGGTTCGTATGGGGTAGTCATAAAATTGGGCTCATAAAAGTACAGCTTTCCTGTTCAGCTTTTCGTTCCTCATTTTAACAGGCAGCTCAACAATTGTAGCGCTAAAGGAAAAGGCTTGTATGTTCTTTTTCTGTAGGTTTACAGTTACAACATCCCTTAACATGAACAGCACTAACGAAAGTATGGGCAGTGCTTCGCATGCGCCCATTCCTCCGGCCGATCCGTTATCCCTTTCTATCCCCGCTCCTGTTAACACAACCGATACCGAAACTGATACCCAAAACGAACGCATTGTAGCGCCTGCCATCGAAGAGCTGGACAATGGTTTGGACGGACGCGAACTGCTGCGGGTATTATCTGAAGTCAAGAACGGCAACTTCACCGTGCGGATGCCCGTAGACCGGGTAGGCATCAGTGGAAAGATATGCGATACGCTCAATGAAATCATCACGCTCAACGAAATACTGATGCTGGAATTGACCGATGCCAACAAGATCATCGGCAAGGAAGGCAATCTCACCCACCGCGTTGAAATTCCCAAGAACTCGAGGGGTGCCTGGCGCACAGGGGTAAACTCCATCAACTCGCTCATCTCCGACCTGGTGCACCCCACCATCGAGATCGCCTCGGTGATCTCCTCGGTGGCCAAGGGTAACCTGTCGAAAGAAATGCCCCTGCAAATTGGCGACCACCGCCTGCAGGGCGAGTTTGCCCGTATTGCCCGCGAGGTAAACGACATGGTGGAACAGCTCAACCTCTTTTCCATGGAAGTTACCCGCGTGGCCCGCGAAGTGGGCTCCGAGGGTAAGCTCGGTGGACAAGCCCGTGTAAAAGGCGTGGCCGGTGTATGGAAAGACCTTACCGACTCGGTAAACGGCATGGCCGGCAACCTTACTACCCAGGTGCGCTCTATTGCGGAAGTGACCACGGCCGTGGCAAAAGGTGACCTTTCCAAAAAGATCACCGTAGACGCCCAGGGCGAAATCCTCCAGCTCAAAAACACCATCAACACGATGGTGGACCAGCTCAACTCCTTCTCCTCCGAGGTGACCCGTGTGGCCCTTGAAGTGGGTACCGAAGGAAAATTGGGTGGGCAGGCCCAGGTACCCGGTGTGGCCGGTACCTGGAAGAACCTTACCGACTCGGTGAACGGTATGGCCTCCAACCTCACCAACCAGGTACGGAACATTGCCGAAGTAACCACCGCGGTGGCCAACGGCGACCTTTCCAAGAAAATTACAGTGGACGTACGCGGTGAAATGTTGCAGCTGAAGAACACCATCAACACCATGGTGGACCAGCTCAACTCCTTCTCGGCGGAAGTTACCCGTGTGGCCCGCGAAGTAGGCTCCGACGGTAAGCTGGGTGGACAGGCTACGGTAAAAGGCGTGGGAGGCGTATGGAAGGATCTGACCGACAACGTAAACCAGCTGGCGGGCAACCTTACCGTACAGCTCCGTGACGTATCGAAAGTAGCAACCGCCATTGCCAACGGTGACTTGACCCAGAAAATCACCGTGGATGTAAAAGGCGAGATCCTCCAGATCAAGGATGTAATCAACACCATGGTGGACCAGCTGAACTCCTTTGCTTCCGAGGTGACCCGTGTGGCCCTTGAAGTAGGTTCGGAAGGTAAGCTGGGCGGGCAGGCCAAGGTACAGGGCGTTGGTGGGGTATGGAAAGGCCTTACCGACAACGTAAACCAGCTGGCAGGTAACCTTACCACCCAGGTACGTTCAATCGCGGAAGTAACCACCGCGGTGGCAAAAGGTGACCTTTCTAAAAAAATTACGGTAGATGCGCAGGGCGAAATCCTGGAACTGAAGAATACCATTAATACGATGGTGGACCAGCTCAACTCCTTCTCCGCCGAGGTAACCCGTGTGGCCCTCGAGGTGGGTACCGAAGGTAAGCTGGGCGGACAGGCCAAAGTACAGGGTGTGGGCGGCACCTGGAAAGACTTAACGGATTCGGTGAACGGTATGGCCTCCAACCTTACCGGCCAGGTGCGCAACATCGCCGAGGTAACCACCGCGGTAGCAAAAGGTGACCTTTCGCGCAAGATCACGGTGGATGTTCGCGGTGAAATGTTGCAGCTCAAAAACACCATTAATACCATGGTGGACCAGCTGAACTCCTTTGGTTCGGAAGTGTTCCGGGTTGCCCGTGAGGTAGGTACCGACGGTAAACTGGGTGGACAGGCCGACGTACCGGGTGTGGAAGGCCTCTGGAAAGATTTGACCGACTCTGTAAATAAAATGGCCTCGAACCTGACGGCGCAGGTACGGAACATCGCGGAAGTAACCACCGCGGTGGCTTACGGTGACCTGTCGCGCAAGATCGAGGTGGACGTAAAAGGGGAAATGCTGGAACTGAAAAACACCATCAACACGATGGTGGAACAGCTCCGCTCCTTCGCCTCCGAAGTAACGCGTGTGGCCCGTGAAGTAGGTACCGACGGTAAGCTGGGTGGACAGGCTTATGTACCCGGCGTAGGTGGTACCTGGAAGGATTTGACCGACTCGGTGAACGGTATGGCCTCCAACCTCACCGGACAGGTGCGCAACATCGCCGAAGTAGCGATCGCGGTGGCCAACGGGGACATGAGTAAAAAGATCACCGTGGACGTTCGCGGCGAAATGCTCCAGCTGAAAGAAACCCTCAATACGATGGTGGACCAGCTGCGTGCCTTCGCCTCCGAAGTAACCCGTGTGGCCCGTGAGGTGGGTACCGATGGTAAACTGGGTGGACAGGCCTTCGTACCGGGCGTTGCCGGTACCTGGAAGGACCTGACCGACTCGGTAAACCAGATGACCGGTAACCTGACGGCACAGGTGCGCAACATCGCCGAGGTAACCAAGGCGGTGGCTTCGGGTGACCTTTCCAAGAAGGTAACCATCGACGTAAAAGGCGAAATGTTCGACCTGAAGAACACCATCAACACGATGGTGGACCAGCTGAACTCTTTTGCCTTTGAGGTAACACGGGTAGCCCGTGAAGTAGGTACGGAAGGTAAGTTGGGCGGACAGGCCGAGGTACAGGGCGTTGCCGGTACCTGGAAGGACCTGACCGACTCGGTAAACTCCATGGCCTCCAACCTCACCAACCAGGTACGCGGTATTGCCAAGGTAGTAACCGCGGTAGCTACCGGTAACCTCAAACAAAAACTCTCCATTGTATCGCGTGGCGAGGTGGCCCAGCTCACCGACACCATCAACGAGATGATTGATACCCTGGCCCTCTTTGCCGACCAGGTAACTAATGTGGCCCGCGAAGTGGGTGTAGAAGGCCGACTGGGCGGACAGGCCTCGGTGCCGGGTGCATCGGGTATCTGGAAAAACCTGACTGAGAACGTAAACCAGCTGGCGGAAAACCTCACCATCCAGGTGCGGGCCATCTCCGAGGTAGCCTTGTCGGTAACCAAGGGTGAACTGACCCGTACCATCCGTGTAGAAGCCAAGGGCGAACTGGAGGAACTGAAGGATACCATCAACCAGATGATTGCCAACCTGAAAGAAACCACCCTCCGCAACCAGGAGCAGGACTGGCTGAAAGGCAACCTGGCTAAGTTTACCCAGATGCTGCAGGGCCAAAAAGACCTGCACACCGTAACCCGCAAGATCCTTTCGGAACTGGCGCAGGTGGTAAGCGCCCAGCAGGGCATGTTCTACATCCTGGAGCAGGACGAGAATTTTGAAAACCAAAAACTCAAACTCTTCTCGGCCTATGCTTCCGGCGAAGAAGTAAATATTTCCCGTGAATTTGCATTGGGCCAAGGCCTGGTAGGGCAGTGCGCACTGGAAAAAGAACGCATCCTGCTCACCAATGTGCCCAAAAATTATATCAAAATCAGCTCCGGTCTCGGACAGGCATCACCGGTGAACCTGATTGTATTGCCGGTACTGTTTGAAACGGAGATCAAGGCGGTTATTGAACTGGCGTCTTTCGACACCTTCAGTGAAACCCACCTCGACTTCCTCAGCCAGCTGACTGAATCCATTGGTATCGTACTGAACACCATCGAGGCCAACTCGCGTACCGAGGACCTGCTGGCACAGTCGCAGTCGCTGGCCGATGAGCTGCGCCGTACCAACGAAGAGCTCCAGGACAAGGCCCACCTGCTGGTAAAACAGAAGGAAGAAGTGGAAGCCAAGAACAAGGAAGTGGAAGAAGCACGCCGTTCGCTGGAAGAAAAAGCCGAACAGCTGCAGCTTACCTCCAAGTACAAATCGGAGTTCCTCGCCAACATGTCGCACGAGTTGCGTACACCGCTGAACTCCCTGCTCATCCTGGCACAGCAACTTTTCGAAAACCAGGAAGGCAACCTGACCGAAAAACAGGTGCGGTACGCCAAAACCATCCACAGCTGTGGCGACGACCTCATCCAGCTGATCAACGACATTCTCGATTTGTCGAAGATCGAATCGGGCTATATCTCTACCGATTTCATCAAAGTGCGGTTCAACGAGATCGCCTCTTTTGTGGAAAGCACCTTCAAACATGTGTCGGAAAGCAAAAACCTGCGTTTTGGTACCGAAATAGACCAGAACCTGCCGCACATGCTGGAAACGGATATCCAGCGTTTGAACCAGATTTTGAAAAACCTCTTGTCCAATGCCTTCAAGTTTACCGAAAAAGGCGAGGTGAAACTGAAGATCTACGAGGCGCAAAACAACTGGAAGGCAGGCGTTCCCAGCCTCGATAATGCCCGCAAGGTGGTGGCCTTCGAAATCAAGGATACCGGCATCGGCATTTCAAAAGACAAACAGAACATCATCTTTGAAGCCTTCCAGCAGGCAGAAGGCTCTACCAGCCGCAAGTACGGCGGTACCGGTTTAGGCCTCTCCATCAGCCGCGGCCTGGCCGACCTGTTGGGTGGTGTGATTGAACTGCAAAGCGAACCCGGCAAAGGCAGCACCTTTACCCTCTTCCTGCCCATCGACTACAACCCCAACGCGGTGAAGCGCGAAAAGCAAAGCAGCCTGAAGGTTACCGAATACAAGCTGGCGGAAAGCGGTGAAAACATTGCCATCCAGAGTGTGCCTACCATCAAGGTAGCGGAAACCAAGGACCTGGATGTGCTGAACGAGATCATCAACGAAACCGGCGATGACCGCAACACCATCTCGCCCGAAGACCGGGTAGTGATGGTGGTGGAAGACGATATCCGTTTTGCCAAGATCATGATCGAAAAGGCCCACGAGCTGGGTTTGAAAGTGGTGGTAGCTACCAGCTTTGGCGATGTGTTTGAGCTGGCCAATAAATACAACCCCATAGCCGTTACCCTTGATGTAAAGCTGCCGGATGCAAGTGGCTGGCGCATCCTTGATTTATTCAAACACGATATCAACTTCAGGCATATACCGGTACACCTGATTTCGGGTGAGGAAAACCGCCTGCTGGCCATGCAACGAGGCGCCCGCAGCTTCAACCTTAAACCCTTGAAGAACGAGGCCCTAACCGTATTGTTTGAAGACATCGACCAGTACAGCCTGCGCAAAACAAAACGGGTACTGGTAGTGGAAGACAATGAGCTGGATGCATCGCAGATTGCCAAGATCCTCGATAACGGAGATGCCATCCATATTCAAGTGGCATCCTCGGGAACATTGGGACTGGAAATGGCCGAAGCAGAAAACTACGACTGCATGATCGTGGATTATATGCTGCCCGACATCAGCGGTTCTGAATTCCTCTCCCAACTGAACACCCGCAAGAAAATAGGCATGACACCGGTGTTGGTGTATTCGGCAAAAGATTTTTCGGTTAAAGAAAAAACCCTGCTGAAGCAATACGCCAGCAAGGTGTTGCTCAAGGATGTAAACTCGCTGGAAATGCTGTTGGAAGAGGCGGTGCTACACCTCCACCTCGACCACAAACAGCTATTGCCCGAAAAGCGCAAGCTGATAGACAACCTGCGTTCGCGGGAAGACATCCTGGCCAATAAAACTGTGCTGGTGGTGGATGATGATGTACGCAACCTCTTTGCCCTTACTACTGCATTTGAGCGCTACAACATCAACACCATCACGGCCGAAAGCGGGCAGGAAGCCATCAATATCCTGGGTGAGAACCGGAATATCGACATGGTGCTGATGGACATTATGATGCCCGAAATGGACGGCTACGAAACCACGCAAAAGATCCGCAGAGAGCACAAAAACAGCAACCTGCCCATCATTGCCGTTACCGCCAAGGCCATGAAAGGCGACCGCGAAAAATGTATCGACGCCGGTGCGTCCGACTACATTACCAAACCTGTTAAAATCGACCAATTGCTTTCCCTGATGCGTGTGTGGCTGTACAAATAGGAGGATGAACATGGAAACAAAAACATTGAAGAAATCACCGGTAAAGATCCTCGTGGTAGACGACCGCGAAGACAACCTCTTCTCGATTGAAACCATCCTGGAAAATGATGGATATAATTTGATCAAGGCAAATTCGGGTCGTGCGGCATTAAAAATTTTGCTGCACGACCACGATTTTACCCTGATCCTGATGGACGTGCAGATGCCTGGCCTCAATGGCCTGGAAACGGCGGCACTCATTTATGAACGCGATAAGCTGAAGCACATCCCCATCATTTTTATAACCGCCAACAACTACGACGAGCAATACATCTTCCAGGGTTATCAAACCGGTGGCGTAGATTATATCTACAAACCCATCAACCCCGAACTGCTTCGGGTAAAAGTGGGTGTGTTTGTAGAA
Organism: Cnuella takakiae; assembly: GCF_001953305.1. Classification (GTDB taxonomy): domain Bacteria; phylum Bacteroidota; class Bacteroidia; order Chitinophagales; family Chitinophagaceae; genus Flavisolibacter; species Flavisolibacter takakiae. The sequence continues at coordinate 1,070,297 of NZ_MTFE01000010.1, read as the reverse complement.
CTGTACCGAAAGACCCACGAGCTGCTGCAACAGGAAAAAAGCCTGATGGCTGCCAACTATAGGCTGGAAAAGGAAATAGACGAAAGACGTATGTCGGAAGAAAAAGTGCGCCTGCTGAACCAGCAGCTGATGGAAAAAAATGCGCACCTGAAATCGACCATTGAAGAACTGGACCGCTTTGCCTACGTGGCCTCGCACGACCTGCAGGAGCCCTTGCGCAAGATCACTTTTTTCAGCGACCGCATTTGCCGTAAATACCAGGGCTCGCTGGATGAAGCTTTGAACAACGACCTGCAAAAGATCATGAAGGCTTCGGGCCGGATGAACCTGCTGATCAACGACCTGTTGAAGTTCTCGCGTCAAAGTGCCGAGAACCAGGATTTTACTTTTGTAAACCTGACCGACCTTGTAAAAGAGGTGCTTTCGGATATGGAAGTAAATATCGAACAAACAGGCGCAAGCATGTTTATCTCCGACCTGCCGGTGGTGTGGGGTGTGCCCAGCCAGCTCAGGCAATTGTTTCAAAACCTGATCAGCAATGCCCTTAAGTTTTGTCGCAAAGACATCGGTCCCGAAGTGCACATTTACCACGAATCGGTGATGGATAGCAACAACACCGGGGGTCGCATGCATCGCATATACATCAAGGACAATGGAATCGGGTTTGATGGTAAATACGCCGAAGAAATCTTCATGGCATTCAAAAGGCTACACAGCTACCACGATTTTGAAGGCACCGGTGTGGGCTTGTCCATTTGCAAGAAGATTGCAGAAATACACAAGGGACAAATGCTTGCGGAGAGCAGGGAAAATGAAGGCGCCACCTTTATATTCTGCGTACCGGAACCCAACCATTCCGGTGTACCCATGGATACCGTTAAAGGCTACAAGATTGGTGAACTGGGCATAGAAGCCCAAAGGCCTGTTAAGGATGCATAATACTCTTTTCAATTTGGCAGTACGTTTTGCACACTAGGCGATTGTCATGCCGAACTTGTTTAGGCATCTCTTACCACCTGCGGGTACTTGCCGAATATGTCATGCCTAAACAAGTTCGGCATGACATATTCCGTTATTACTGAACTGCTGAATTGAAGATGGCATAAAGCACAATTTTGACGGCACACAAACAGGTATAAAAAAGATAAAGCACCAAATACAAAAAGCCCTTTCCAACAGGAAAGGGCTTTTCACATATTGATATTACAAGCTTACTGCAGTTTGTACAGGAAGTCGTTGTTCTCAAACTGACGGGCGATGCTTTTCAGGTCGGTAGCGATGGAAGCATCTACCAGCTTGTCGCCAACCTGGAGGGTAAAGCCACCAATGAGGCGATCGTCCACTACTGTTTCCAGCTCAATGAGCTGCATGTCGGTGGTAGCCTTGATGCGGTCTACGATGGCGCTCTTTACAACATCAGAAACCGGTGCAGCCGTAGTGAGCTTCACGGTATGGATGTTCTTCAGTTGCTTGTACTGGCTGATAAAAGCTACTGCAATTTCGGGCAGGCTGCTTTCGCGGCCTTTGGCTACCAGCAGCTTGTTGAAAGCAGCAGTGAGCGGTGTTACCCGGCCTTCGGTGATGGCAGCCAGGATCTTGTCTTTTTTATCGGCAGCGATAACAGGGCTGCGCAGCAGGCTGGCAAAATCGCTGTTGCCCTTGATGAGACTCTGCAGCAACAGCATATCATTATATACCGCCTCCAGGCTGTTCTGCTCTACCGACAGGTCGAGCAGCGATTTGGCGTAGCGGGCGGCGAGACGTGGATTGGGCATAGAGATAATTAGCTAATTGGATAATGTGATAATGTGCTAATGAATACAGCCAGGTGCAGCGGGCTAACAGGAAGTAGACCTCCCAATTAGCATATTTGCACATTGGCTAATTAGCTCATTAATTCAGTTTCACTTCATTTACCAGCCCCTGGATATGTTGCTCCTGGGCTTCTTTGCCGGCCAGCTCTTTGCGCAGCACTTTCTCCGACACTTCTACCACCAGTTTGCCTACCTGGTTTTTCACCTCGGTGATGGCGGCCATTTTCTGGGCCTGGATAGCTTGCTGCGCTTCGGCGATGATTTTGTTGGCTTCCGCTTTGGCCTGCTCTTTCGCTTCGTTTACAATGCGGTCTTTGGTTTCTTTAGCTTCCTTCAGCATCAGGCTGCGCTCTTCGCGGGCACGGGCCATCAGGTCTTCGTTCTCGCTTTTCAGCTGGGCCATTTCAGCCTTTACACGCTTGGCGCTTTCCAGCGACTCAGCGATGCCTTCTTCACGGGCGCCCAGCGACTCGAGGATGGGTCCCCATGCAAATTTCTTCAATACAAAAAACACGATCAGGAAGGCCAGCAGGGTCCAGAAGATCAGGCCGAGTGAGGGGGTTAACAGTTGCATAATGAATGTGATAAGGAGGAAATGTGCTAATTAGCTAATGTGATAATGTGCTAATTAAGACAAGTCCCGATGTTTATACTGTTTTGCTTGTGTTTTGTCATTAGCAAATAAGCACATTGGCTAATTAGCTAATGACCGCTGTTGTTTTCATCATTAGCCCATTAGCACATTGGCCAATTAGCTAATTAAGTAAAGTATCTGCTCCCGCCGCCCTGTGCTTTGGGAGCAGCAACTTTTTCTGGGTTGAGCCCAATTAAACGAACATCGCCAGGATACCTGCGATTACGGCGAAGAGGGCAACACCCTCGATAAAGGCCGCAGTCAGGATCATGTTAGCGCGGATGTCGTTGGCGGCTTCAGGCTGGCGAGCAATTGACTCAACAGCACCTTTACCGATCTGACCGATACCAATACCAGCAGCGATAGCAGCCAGACCAGCACCAATCGCACCACCTGCGTTAGCCCAGGGTACAGTGCTCAACAGAACAAATAATAAATCCATGATAGGGGTTTTATATAGATGAAAAAAACACTTGAGAAAAGCTGTTGGCGGTTAGCTTTTGGCTGTTGGCTCTGGCTAACAGCTAATAGCTAAAGGCTAAAAGCTAAATTATTACCGGCTCCGTAGGTGCCAGCGTATCCTCCACATGACCATGTGCATCGTGGTGCTCATCGCCGTGACCATGACCTTCTTCTACCGCCTGGCCGATGAATACCGCCGTAAGGTTGGTGAAGATAAACGCCTGGATAAAAGCTACCAGTACTTCGATCACATAAATGAAGGCGGCAAAGCCAACAGAGATGGGCGAGAAACCGGCACCGGCAATGGTGCTGATATTACCAAAGATGAAGATCAGGGAGATCAGGCAGATGATGATGATGTGACCCGCCAGCATGTTGGCAAACAGACGGATGATGAGAGCGAATGCCTTAGTGAAGATCGACAGGATTTCCACAGGCACCATGATGAACTTCACAAAGCCGGGCACCGGGGGGTTAAAGATGTGACCCCAGTAGTGCTTGTTGCCGCTGAAGTTTACCACCAGCAGGGTAATCACACCCAGCACCAGGGTAAAGGCAATATTACCGGTAACGTTGGCCGACCCGGGGATCAGGCCAAAGATGTTGTTGATAAGAATAAAGAAGAATACGGTAAGCAGGAAGGGCATGAACTTCGCGTACTTGTGGCCCAGGTTAGGCTTGGCTACCTCGTCGCGCACAAAAGTGATCACGGGTTCAATGGCGTTTTGGAAACCAGTAGGCGCAGAGGTAACACCATGTCCTTTCTTATAACGTTTGGCAACACCGGTCATCAGTACCAGCAGCAGGGCCAGTGCGATAAACATCTGCACCACGTTGCGGGTGAGGGAAAAATCATACACCTTCTCGTTGGCGTCAACAGGAACAACGTCGTTACCCACCAGTTTGTAGCCATTCACTTCAGCATGTCCGTGCTCGAAAGCCGAGGACATGAAAGTGCTTACGCCACGGGTAGGCGAATACAGGATTACGGGCAGGGGAATAGTGGCATGGTGGTCGTGGCCGTCGGCGCCTTTCCAGCTGAAGAAGTGGAATTCGTGGGCGTCCAAAACGTGACCAAAGATTACCTCGTTGGCATCAAACTTCTTTTCACCTTCTTTTTCAGTGTCTTCCAGGTGTACCTGCTCTTCATGCGCAGTTTCGCCATCATTGTGGTGTTCCTGTGCTACCGATACATTAGAAAAAGTAAGGGTCAGGAAGCTGAAAGCCGCCACCAATAAGCCTTTTACGCGTCTGCTGATCATACTGTTCCGCAAATTTGGCGCAAAGATAAGGAGGGCATATTAAAAACCGGGGGCTATTCCTGTTTTATAGGAGCTTTACCATTTATCCCGGTGTGTAAGCGGTTGTAGACGTGGCGTTTAAGTGCGGGTTCCACATTTGAGGGCAGTTTCCATGTTCATAGTAGCAGGAAGAAACAAGTATTTAGCTGCCAGTTTGGTCCTGGTCAAGTAACTTTTTTATTTTTTCCAGCTCTTCAACATCTAGTTGGTCTTTTAAACGAGCAACCGCTCTTTTATTATCCAACAGATGGTTTAAGTGTAAAACTGGAATTACCTGTCCACCTATTTCCATACGGGGGGCTAAATTGTAACACTCCTCAAAACCTACATCCACCCCTTTCATGCTAGTCATTATATCTAACCGAATGCCGTTCTGCAAAGCAAAATCTATCCAACCCGGTACAAACTGAATAGTTTCGATGCTTGCAAAATCTCCCATACCATAGGCAAAATAAGCCGCTCTGAACTTCTTTCGGTTTTCAGGCGTATCCTCTAGGTATAGATCGACATCCCCGGTAAATCTTTGAAAGCCGTGCAGGTTTGTAGCAAATCCACCTACAAGAATGTAGCGTACGCCCTTCTCGTTGAGGCATCGCCAAAGGTCAACAAATGCGGAGTCAAAGAGGTCCATACCTATTTATCATTTATAAACCTGGCGGCTTGCATGGTTCGCTGCATACGCATTAACACCATTAAGAATTTAAACCTTTCCTCTGGTGTACGGCGTAAAGCCTCCTTTAAACGGTCTAGCTCCTGCTCTGCTGCACTCGCATAAATCCGCATACCGGCGGGCTTGTCCGTGTCAACAGGTGTGTTATTTTTTGGAGTATCGTTCATTACACCACAATAGTTTTCTTTTCCAACTGGCTTTCCTGCAATTTACGATAAAAGCCGCCCCTTGCCATCAGCTCGGCATGGCTGCCCATTTCCTTGATTTCGCCCTTGTCCAGCACAATGATCTTGTCGGCCCGCTGGATGGTGCTGAGGCGGTGGGCAATGATAATGGAAGTACGACCTGCAATCAACTTCTGGATGGCCCGCTCAATCAGCTGCTCGCTTTCGGTGTCAATAGAAGAGGTAGCCTCGTCCAAAATCAGGATGGCGGGGTTGTATAATAAGGCGCGGATAAACGACAGCAACTGGCGCTGGCCCAGCGAAAGTGTGGCGCCGCGTTCCATTACATTGTAGTCGTAACCGCCGGGCAGTTGCAGGATAAAGTCGTGCATACCAATGAGGCGGGCAGCCTCTTCTACCCTTTCCTGCGGAATTGCCGGGTTGCGCAGGGTCAGGTTATCGCGTACCGAGCCGGCAAAAAGAAATACATCCTGCAACACCACGCCCACGTTGCGGCGCAGGGTTTCGAGGTCCCACTCCTTGATGTCGCGGTCGTCTACAAGGATGCGGCCCTGCTGGATATCGTACAGGCGGTTGAGCAGGGAAATAATGGTGCTTTTGCCGCTGCCGGTATGACCAACGATGGCAACGGTTTCGCCGGGGTTTACCGAAAAATCCACATCCTTCAGCACCGGCGTATTTTCTACATAAGAAAAGAAGACATGGTCGAAATCAAGCTTTCCTTTTACCTCGGCAGGGGTAAAAGCATTAGCAGGAGAGGGTGGAATAAAATCATCGTTGTCCAGCACCTTGAACACCCGGTCGGAGGCGATGATGCCCATTTGCAGCACGTTGAATTTATCGGCAATGATGCGGAGGGGACGGAACAGGAGGTTGAGGTACATGATAAAGGCCACTACTTTTCCGTACTGGCTTTCGTTGAGGCCAAGTGCTTCTTTTGAAGTCCACCACACCACCAGGCCAACACTCAGCGCCAACACAATTTCCACGATGGGAAAAAATACAGAGTAAGCGAAGATGGCCTTGATATTGGCATCGCGGTGCACCTTGTTGATCTCCTTAAATTTCTCGTACTCCTTTTCTTCCCGTGCAAAGGCCTGCACGATCTGCATCCCGCTGAGGTGTTCCTGCACAAAGGCGTTGAGGTTGCTCACAGCGTTGCGCACCGTGTGGAAGCTTTTATTGACACTTTCCTTGAACACATAGGTGGCCACGATCATGATGGGGAAAGGAATAAGGCAGATGAGCGTGAGCTGCCAGTCGGTCCAGAACATAATGCCCAGGATACAGAGGATAGACAGCATATCTGCAAGGATCGGTATCAGGCCATCGGCAAAAATGTCGTTTACCCTTTCGATATCATCCACCGTGCGGGTAGTGAGGGTACCGATGGGCGTTTTGTCAAACTGGCGCAGGTTGAGGTGCAACACCTTGTGGTACACCCTGGTGCGCAGGTCGTGTACCACGCGCTGGCCCAGCCAGGAAGTGATGTAGGAAAAGTAAAACCGCATTCCCGTCTCCAGGATCAGGAAACCAATTTGGATAATAGTGATGGTGATGACCATCTGGGCCACCTGGTTGGTAATGTATTTATCTACGGTAAGCTGGATGAGGTAAGGCCGCACCGGCGAAAAAGCCGCCAGCAGTACCGACAGCACCAGGCTTTGCACAAACCTGCCCTTGTAAGGATCGGTAAAGCGAAGCACCCGCTTTAATAAGGCCATGTCGAAAAACTGCTTCCGTTCTGAGGTGCTCAAGATTTTTGGTTTAGGGTGCAAAGGTAGTAGGGAGACGGGAAAGACTGGAAAGACTGGAAAAGACGGAAGAGAAAGGAGAGATGGAAGTCAGAAAAGTCAGTAAAGTCCGGAAAGACGATTTTGAAGTCTTCCAATTAGCTATTGATGTTCTTGGTTGCAAAAGAAAAGGAGCTTGCCAAACTGACCTTTTCTTCTTTTCTGTCTTTCCCGTCTTTACTGACTTTCCGGACTTTACCGACTTTCCCGTCTTCCCACTATTCCTCCTCCTCCGCTCCCATCGATTTATTATATGCCTTAATAAAGATGGCACCGAGGTTTTTATGCGGCGGGATATAATCTTCAAAACCGTCTACACCGCCTGCGGTGCGTTTGAATTCGTTCCAGAAAGGTATCCATTCAATACCCTGTCCATTGCGCATCTTTTCGGTCAGCAGGTTGAAAAAGGGCTGGTTGATAACCGTTTTACCAATTTGCTTGGAGGCAATAATGTGCGCATCGGGTGAATGCTGCAGCACATCGTGTATGAGGTGGTAGCCGCCACAGGAGCCCATGAACACTATTTTAGCCGAAGGCAGTATATGCTCGATGGTACTTTCGGCGTAATAGCTATGCCCGCGGTGGATGATGATGGATGGCTCCATGCCCTTCTCCGACAGGTAGGCACTCAGCGCATCCTGTGCTTCCTCGTCCTTGCCGGATTCTTCGGGCAGGGGTTTGTTGGCAAAAATCAGGATGGGCTTGCCCCTGGTGGAACTGATCTGCACCCATTGCGGCGCATAGGTAATCTTCCAGTTGCTGCCCCCAAACTGGCGGAGGAAACCCTGGTAAATATTGGTGCCGTCTTCATCGCCATAAAAAAATACCTGCATCACCACGCGGCTGGCGGTATCGGCAAGGTTGTTATAAGGAATATTGTACACCGGCGGAATACCAAACTCTTGCGACAGGTCGATCTTATTGCTGCTGTCGGCAGAGAGAAACAGCTTTTGCAACAGGTTATACATCACCTTGCCGCGTTGGTTGTTGGCGGCCAGGTTTTTCTCGTAATTATATTTGGTAAGCTCCAGCACATAGTCGGCCAGTTCGGGGTTGCCTTCCGAAATGCTTACATAGGAATCGGCAATGTCCACGCCATCTTCGAGGTTGGTGGTACGCTCCAGGCCGTTTACAAAAGCAGTCATCAGCACCCTTGAATCGTCAGGACTGGGAAAGGTTTTCAGGAAGCCGTTGAGGGTGTTGAAACCGGCAGCGATCTTGATGAATTTGCGGAAACGGTCAAAACCAACCGACACCAGCAGCGAATCGCCGCGGTTGCCGATCTTCTGCATCATCACGGGATAAACACCACGGGTATAGCTGGAAGTATAGATCTCGTTTTCACCCGACACTACCAGGTAATACAATTCCTGCGGCGTCAGCTGATTGAGAATACGGAAACGTACCCCATCGGGCTGCTCGTGCAGGCCGTTGATCTCCTTGATAAATATGTTGCGGGCCCTGCGTTCCAGCATATCGGTAAGAGCTGCCAGTTCCAGCACTTCTTCTTTCTGCTGGATGCGGCGCACATAATCGAGCCTTGTTTTTACCAGCAAACGGTAAAACCTTACTTCATCGTTCTTTACCGAATCAATGGTGGACAGCGACATGCGGCCTTTTAGCAGGTTGTCCAAAAAAGCAAAATAGATTTGTCCCGAGCCGCCGCTGGTAGCCATTTTGGAAACGGTTTGCACCAACGGGTCATCAATTTTACGGATGGCCCGGCCCAGGGCATTGTTGGCCGCCGCATAATCGTACAGGAGGCGGGGGTACTTGCGGCCCACTACCAGCACGAGGCTATCGCGGAAAGGCAGGTCAGGGTTTTCGTTCAGCAGCTGGAAGGTGCGCTGCGGGTGAATTTGTACAAACTTGCGCACCACATCGTTCTTGGCCAGCCGGATGCCGGGATTTTGCTCAAAAGCACCACTGCCTACCAGCATATCGGCAACGGCAAAGGGGGCGCCTTTCACCAGGTTATCGATTGGACGACCGGCACGGTCGAGCACTACGGCCTCCTCGTAACGGCTCAGCGCCTGCGGCAGGCTGGAAGCCAGAAACTGCCTGCTTTTATAACCGGCAGCAAATTTCTTCAGGATATTTTCCAGTCCGCGGATATAGGCAACCTTCTGGGTATGGGTGAGGGCCGAATCGGTTTCAATGGTACGCTGCAACCGGTCCACCGTAGTAGTGAGGGCCTCCGTAACCAGGTAGTTGAGTTCATCATCGGCAGATACCTGGAAGCCGGTACTCCTGTTGCCATCGGCGGCAAGGGCAGCCCTTTGCTCCCGGTCTACATAATCATGGAACAATTGCCGACGGATATCGGCTTTATATTTTACCACCAATGAGGCACTGCTTTGGGCAAACGCCTGGGTTCCCAACAGCACAACCACGAGCAGCAACAGGGTTCGATCTAAAAAACGCATCAGCCACATAGCGCAAATTTAATACCCATATAACCGCTGATTTGTATGATTAGGAATGATTTAAAAGAATTCAGGGGCAAGAAGTGGAAAATCAGGCAGCTTAAAGCGCGTTTATTGTTTAATACAGCTTTGCAAAAGGCAACAATGCATTTGAACAAACAAGAAACATTTTCGAAAGGATCTTACTTTTCTCTTACTATAGGTGAAAGAGCAGGAAGGTAAAATCATACAAATCCCTTCTAATCATACAAATCTGCGGTTCCATTAAGTTTTTATTAACTCTACATAAACTTCATGTAAAGGCCCGTTCAGGGTAATCTATTTGTTTTAGGTTTGCTGGTAACAATTAGTAAACATATGAGTACCAAGGCCCGAAAGGTATTGCTTGCCGATGATGAGCCTGATATTTTGGAATTTTTGAAGTACAACCTGGAAAAGGAAGGCTACGAGGTGGCAACAGCCAAGGACGGCGATGAAGCTTTGGATAAAGCCAAGAAGTTTAACCCCCACCTGGTGATCCTCGACATCATGATGCCCCGGAAAACTGGCGTGGAAGTGTGCGAACTGCTGCGGGCACAGGCCCAGTTCAAAGACACCCTGATCCTCTTCCTCACTGCCCTGAGCGACGAAGCCACCCAGGTGAAAGGCCTCACAACCGGCGCCGACGATTATATCAGCAAACCCATCAGCACACAGGTGTTCCTGAGCAAGGTGGCCGCCCTTTTCCGCCGGCTCAAGCAACCCGACAGCAGTTCCATTGCCATCGACAGCCTGGTGATCGACCCCGAAAAGTTTGTGGTCGAATACGAAGGCAGCGAGATCACCCTGGCAAAAAAGGAATTTGAACTGCTGCACCTGCTGGCTACCAAACCCGGCCGCGTGTTCCTGCGCAACGAAATCCTGAGCCAGGTATGGGGCAATGATGTTATTGTAGGCGACCGAACCATTGACGTACACATCCGCAAAATCCGCCAGAAGATGGGTGTGGATTGTATTACTACCGTAAAAGGTGTAGGGTATAAATTTGAGCTCTGAGAGAAGACGGTAAAGACGGAAAAGACAGGAAAGTCCGGAAAGAACCGGGCCTAAATAGAAGGTAATACTTTCACACCTGTCTTTACTGAATTTTCCGTCCTCCGACTTTCCTGTCATTTCCGTCTTTACTGACTTTCCTGACTTCCCTCACTTCTTCTACTCATGAAAGACCTTACTTCCCGCCAGCTATCGGCACTTACCGCACTCATCCTGGCTGTACCCAGCGGGCTTGGCGTGTGGATACTGGAGGCAAACTGGCATTATGGCCTGGGTGCCTTTGTCCTGTTCTTCCTGGGCAGCTACCTGGTGATCATGACCATGTTCGAGCGGTTTATATTCCGCAAAATCAAGCTGATCTACAAGTTTATCTACCACACTAAGGCCAGCAAAAAGGAAGAGACCTATTATAAGTACATCCTGCCACAGAAAACACTTGATGAAGTGCGCCTGGATGTGGAGGCATGGGCGCAGAAAAGAAAGGACGAGATCGAAATCCTGAAAAAGAACGAGCAGTTCCGCAAAGAGTTTTTGCAAAACCTGTCGCACGAGTTTAAAACACCTGTTTTTGCCATACAAGGTTATGTGGACACCTTATTGCAGGGCGCCCTCGAAAACCCCGAGGTCAACCGGCGCTTCCTTGAAAAAGCAAGCCAGAACGTGGAGCGCCTCTCGCGGCTGATCCAGGACCTGGACGAAATTTCCAAATTGGAACGCGGCGAACTGAAGCTCCACCGCCAGAACTTTATCGTACAGGACCTGATTCGCGAAGCTTTTGAAACCCTGGCGCTTAAAGCCGAACAGCACAATATCACCTTTTCGTTTAAAAAAGGCAGTGAACAGGGGCAAATAGTATTTGGCGATAAAGACAAGATCCGGCAGGTGCTCATCAACCTGGTAGACAACTCCATCAAGTACGGCCGCCGCAATGGCAATACCATCGCCAGTGTGTATAATACCGATGGCAAACACGTGCTGGTAGAGATTTCCGATGACGGCATGGGGATTCCAGAAAAATATATCTCCCGCGTATTTGAACGCTTCTTCCGCACCCAGGAAGGCAGGGGCCGCGACCTGAAGGGCAGCGGGCTGGGTCTATCCATTTGTAAACACATCATTGAAGCCCATGGTTACAACCTGCATGTACGCAGCAAGGAAGGCGTTGGCAGCACTTTTGGCTTTTCGCTGGATGTAGCCCGCAGGGAAAGACAACTTACTGCAATGGATGATAGAAGATAGGCCATGGTCCATCGCCTTCAACAACGGGTTGCCCTTAGCTACAGCTAAGGTTAATTCAACACCAACTCCATAAGCCGCAGATTGCATATTACCTTATTGTTATGTTTTCGTAATTTCAATTACGTTGAACATAAAAGTGCTGATACTGCTGGTGTTGCTTGGTGTGGGCAAAAGCTCCTGGTCGCAGGAAGCCATGGTTCCATTGTATTGCTACGACGATACGGTGCTGGTACCCCAGCCTTTTGCACCCGCTCCCCTAACCGATTGTTCGGCATCTTCGGTACAACAGTTTGTAGCACAACTGCCTGCCGAAAAAATGGCGCCCTATGTTGCTGCACTGATGCGCTACCGCCAGCGGCATCCCATTGATGACTGGTTGTACTACCAGCTGGTGCGTAAAGTGGCCCAGCAGCTTAGTCCAAAGGCTGATAACTACTACCGCTATACTTTGTACAAATGGTGGCTGCTGGCTCAGTCGGGTTACGATACCCGGCTTACCTGGAGCGGCAGGTACCTCCTGTTTTATGTACAAAGTGATGAAACGATCTACAATATCCCATTCCGTATGCAGGACGGCAAACAATACGTTTGCCTCAACTACCACGATTATGGCAACATTGATTTCAACCAAAACAAGTTTGAAGCGATTCAATTGCCTTTAACCACCACGGCAAAAGCATTTTCGTACCAGGTACACCAGCTGCCCAACTTCAGGGATGCAGATTATACCGTAAAGCAGGTAGCCTACGAAGCAGGCAACAGCCAGTACCACTTTCGCATCAAGCTCAATACACAGATGAAGCAGTTGTTTTCCAACTACCCCGTAGTGGATTACAACGTGCAGTTCAACATGCCGATCAGCAGGCCTACTTACGAATCGCTGATACCCGAATTAAGGAAACAGGTGCGCAAGCTGAAGCAAAAAGAAGGCATCGATTTCCTGCTTCATTTTACCCGCTATGCCTTTTTGTACAAACCCGATGGAGAGGCATTTGGCAGTGAAAAAAGGTTGTCGCCGGAGCAAACCCTGCTATCGGAATACAGCGACTGTGAAGACCGCGCTGCCTTGTTCTTCTTCCTGGTAAAAGAACTGTACAACCTGCCCATGATTGTGCTGGCTTATCCCAGCCATGTAACACTTGCGGTACAACTGGAAAAGCCTTCGGGCACTACCATTGAATACGGTGGCAAGCGCTATACTGTTTGCGAACCTTCGCCACAACGATACGACCTGGGCGTTGGGCAATTACCGCAGGAATACAAGCACCAGTCGTATGAAATTGCATATGCTTATACGCCGAAGTGATGGCGGTGTAAAACAGGATCTTTTGCCGCAAGCTATTCGCTGCAAGTTGGATTCGGTTTTGTTTCAAATGAGCCCTGATCGTATCAATAACCCTTTAATAGAAAAGCGCTCCTCTACAAGGAGCGCTTTTCTATTAAAGGGTAAGTATACCTGAAATTGTACACTGATGATCAAGGAAACTGCAGCTTGCATTACGCACCTGCAGCTTGAAGCTGATAGCTTGAAGCTATTATTCAACTGACCTTAGTTGCCAAAACGGGTCCAGCCTTTATACCAGTTGTTGGCTTCACCGCTGGCACCAATGGCACCGCGGAAAGTTACCGCCTGTATGTAAGGACGGGCAGCGATGCGGGTATCGGTATAGGTTACATTAGCTGCACCAACGATGGGGTTGGGACCCGAAGGGAAGCCTGGAATGCTGATGGTACCAGCAGCAAAGGGCGAAAAGTCAGGGTTGGTGTAATCAAACGGACGGGTATAACCCACCTGCTCGTTGTTGGCCAGTACGGTATTGCGATAGAAAGGGTCGCGGAACCAGGCGTCTACACCGGCAGCAGTAGCGGGAGGCGTAGCAAGGGTACCGGAAGCATAACCAAAAGGCGTAGCAGTACCGGCAATCAGGTTGCCTGCAAAACGTACGGTGCTGTCCTGCACATCGTCCCATACCAGACCGCGGCTGTCGTCGATGAGCACACCCTGCGGCCAGCCCATAAATACAGAGTTGTAAATAGAGATGCCGGAGTTGCGGCGGACTTGCGCACCTGCCAGGTAGAGCGGGTTGCCTACATTGGTTAGTGTAGCGCGGGGACCGATGGCAGTGATATTGCTGAACACGGCCAGGGTCTTGGGCTGGTTGGCGGTACCACTGGCGTCGTTGTCGCTTTCAAAAGCTTCGGAGCGGCTGATATCGGCAATGGAGGAATCACGGAACACCAGGCCAAACTGTACCGAACCACTGAAACCGTTGTCGGTATCGAAGTCGTCGTCCTGTGTTTTGTAAGCCACCAGGTAACGGGCATTTACCGTACCGCCAAACCATTCAAAAGCATCATCCTTGGCATGCGAAACCTGCACGTATTCCACTACGGTTTTGCTACCTACAGCAGCCATAGTCAGCGAGTTGATCTCCTGGTCGGGCTGCTGGGCATAACCGGCATACTCGATGCGCACATAACGCAGCACACCCGAGCTGTCGGCAGCATCGGTGCCACCTGCCACACCCAGGCCATCGGAGGTGTTGATACCACCTTCCACCACAAAAGTGCCGGCACCAGCAGTAGAAGTAGTGTTTACAGGCGCTTTACCGCAGATCACAATGCCACCCCAGTCGCCGCTGCGGGGCGTGGTGTTGGCAGAAGTAAATACGATGGGATTGGTAGCATTGCCGCTGGCAACGATTTTAGCACCGCGGGTAATAACCAGGGCACCTACATTGGAGCCAGTGAAATTCGCTTTAACGGTTACACCCGGCTGAATGGTAAGGGTGCGATTGGGCATGATATAGGTGAAGCCATCGAGTACATAATCGTTGGCTGCAGTCAGCGTCATATTGCTGTCGATACGTCCGGTAAGGGTAATGGTCTGGCGGGTACTGCCACCATTGCCGGGTTGCACCACAGTGATACCATCGCCGTCCACTTCAATTTTGCGACAGCTGAACAGGGCAGATGCAAGTACTACTGAGAGAAAAAGTATGCGTTTCATAAAAAGAAATTCGGGTGTTGTGTTGGGTATAGGGGATTGGGTATTGGGTATTTGTGATTGGTGATTGGTGATTAGCGATTAGTGATTTTCACGTTTGACGTTTCACCTTTCACTTTTCACGATTCACCATTCCCCATTCACTTCTTAAAAATTATATCCAAAGCTCACGCTCACATTGCTGCCCATGCGGCGGCTGAAGCGTACGCGGTCGGTGCCTTCGTTATACTTTTCGTTGCTGTCGGCATTCTGATGAAAGATCAGGCGTTGGTTGAGTATGTCTGATACATTCAACTTCAGTTCACCTTTGTTTTTCATCAGCTTTTTACCCAATTGGAAATCGAAGAGCTGGCGGGGGTTTTCCCATACATCGGGTACATTCTGCAGTACGTTGCCCACCAGGTAAATACGGCGGCCAATCTGGTTGAACAACAGGGTGGCGTTCAGGCCGGCCTTTTCGTTGTCGTACATGATGGAGGCATTCACCACGTAGGGGCTCTGGCCTTGCAACGGGCGATCGATGGAGAAGCCGGCAGCCTTCAGGCTGTCATCCATGATGCGGCTGTGGATATAGGCCAGGTTGGTTTGGAAGGTGAAATTGTTCAGCCCAATAAAGTCGAGGCGCTTGCGCAGCTCCACTTCTGCGCCAAAGGTTTGGGCACTTTGTGGGTTGGCAAAGGCAAAAGAGGAGGCTCCGCCACCTGCCTGGAAGAACAGCTGCTCGATGGGCTTATCGAAGAATTTGTAGAAAGCACCCAGGTTGAAGGTTTCACCGGCGCGGGGATAAAGCTCATACCGCAGGTCGGCATTGGTAACCTTGGTGCGTTCCAGGCGGGGGTTACCTACCACGGCGGCGTTCAGCTCAAAGTCGTAGAACTCGAAGGGTGCCAGTTCGCGAAACTCGGGACGTACCACGGTTTGTGAAGCACTCAGGCGAATATTGGTTTTAGGATTCAGTTTATAGGTTGCATTCAAACCGGGCAGGAAGTCGCGCACCCGCGTATTGATATGACGCGAGTCGGTTTTCCTGGGGCTGCCCACCAGCTGGTCGTAGTCTTCTACACGCACACCCCACACCACACGCATATCGCCTACCTGGTTGTCGAACTGTACAAAGCCTGCATTCAGGATGGTGTTGGCCATGTAGCGGAAGCGGTTGCCGGGGATGGCATCAAAGTAAAATTTGCCCTGCTCGCCGGTGCTGGTGAAGTTGGCGGGTGCAAAAGCCTGCTCGGGCTCCTGGCGGGTAAGGTCGTTATTAAAACCAACCAATGCGATAGAGAAAGGATTGGCATCAAACAAACGGTCGCGCACCTGGAAGAGGTAACCGCCCTTTAGGGTTTGTGTTTTGCCAAAAGCAGTATAGGTTTTGGTAAGGTCGCCACCACCGGTGTACACATACTCGTTTAGCATCTGGTAAAAGCGGTTGCCGCTGCGCTGGCTGAGCGTGTTGGATACCAGCATCTGGTAACCGTTGGTGCTGCCGTTGTCTTTGCGGTAAAATATACGGCGCTGGTCGGGCACATAGCCATCCAGGATGTTGAAGGAACCATACCAACGCAGCTTGGTTTTTACCGAAGGCAGGTTGTGCTCACCGGTAAGCTGGTTGCTCCAGAAAGTGTTTTGCTGAAAACCCAGCTCACGGGCACGCACGCTATCCAATGTGGTGCTGCCAAAGTTCTCGGTACCGTTGCGCAGTGTTACATAATCGTTGGTATTTACGTTGAATAAAGCCTTGTAAGAAATGCGGTTGTTGTTGTTTAGGTCCATGGTGAGGTTACCCATGCCCCCCAGCAGCACATCCTGTGTGTAACGGTCATCATTGAACTCGTAATCAACACCCAGGTTGGGAAAGGTGTACTGGTTGTTTTGCAGCTTTTGAAAGCGGCTGTTGCGCTGGTAGTTTACACCAAAAGAGCCGCCCATGTTTTTACCGAACAAAGTGCTTTTAAAACCACCATTCACCTGGAAGTTGGAATTCAAAGGAGTGGCAATGGTGTTGGCCGACCACACATTATCCATGGCCAGTCCAACCGCATTCTTTTGCTCTTGCGAAGCAGCCAGGAACTGCGATTTGGTAGTATAACCAGAAGGCAGTGCACGGGTACCATCGTCTACACCAATGAAGTCGAGTTTACCACCTTTATAGGTGTAAAAATTATTGGTAATGGTTTGGCTGTTGAAACCGGTACCGATGGAGATGTTGAAGAAGTTCTGGGCAGGAATATCGCGGGTGTTTACCTGTACCAGGCCACCGGCCCAGTCGCCGGGCATTTCCGGAACAAAGGCCTTGTTGATAACGATGTTATCAATCATGGAAGAAGGAATCAGGTCGAAAGAAAAGGTTTTGCGGTCGGGCTCTGTTGAGCTGAGCGGAACACCGTTCAGCATGGCCATATTATAGCGGTCGGCCAAACCACGGATCACCAGGAAGCGGCCCTCCTGGATAGAGGCGCCGGGAATACGCTTCAGCACTTCGCCGGTATTGCGGTCGGGTGAGCGGCGGATGGTTTCTGCAGAAATTACAGAAGCTACGGTATTGGTATTTTTCTGGAACGCAACGATGGCATTTACACTCTCGCGGCGTGCGGTAGAGCGGGTAGTAGAAACCGTTACATTAGACAATTGTTTGGAAGAAGTTTCCAGTACAATATTCAGCTGGTTGTTGCCGCTAGCTGCTACTTCCACATCGCTGATGGTTTTGGGCGCATATCCTACAGCGGTAAAGGAGAGTTCGTACTTGCCAGCAGCAAGTGCAAGGGCAAATACCCCCTCCACATTGGTAGTGGTAGCGCTGCCTCCTTTGGCACTTACCGAAACGCCGGGTACCGGTTCGTTTTTATCGTTGGTGATCTTGCCGGTGAGGCGCAGGTTTTGCGCAAAGGCAGTGGCACAGAGCAGGATGAGGAAGTTGGTCAAGAGTAGCCTAACGGACATGCGCATCAAATTTCCTGCAAAACAATGCGTAGTATGTTACCGCTTTGTTACCCCCACATTAACAGTATGTGAACTGAATGTTACCCCAATATTAAGAACCGCAGATTTGTATGATTAAGAATAATTTGTATGATGCAGTTTGCATGATTCACACCCGGTGCGCTTTGCTTTTGAACTGGGCTATGCTTCATCGAATGATTTAGATCCATTGACCAAATAAACATTGAACTTACCACAGCACAATACCTTATAAAAAATTGCCCCGCGTCTTTGCGGGGCAATGCTGATTACCGTTCATTTATTTTTCACTCAGCTAGTCCTTCATTTTACCAATCATTCCTGATCATACAATTCTGCTGGTTTAAAAGCGGAACTGGAAACGGGCCGTAAAAATATTATCCTTGAGGTCTTGTGTATACCCGGCTACACTGGTCTTTTCATTTTTTACAAAATCGTAGTACACCAGGAACTTTACCCGGTCGGTGAGCCAGCGCGTCAAGCCTACACCCCAGGTATCAAAACGCACATCTGCTGCAGTGAAACCGCCGCCATTCATACCAATCTGGGGACCACCCACCTTGCGGTTGGGATCATACCAATCGTATTTCACCATCAACTCGTTCTTGCTGTTGCCCAGGTTTTGCAGGAAGTAAAAAAAGCCTCCGTCGAAAGGACGGATAAATGTAGGATCAAGGGGCAGGATGCCGGGGTTGGTAGTGGTTTTGGCAGTGCCGGGTTGCAAGCCACGCCAGTATTCGGCGCGGAACTCTGTTTTACCCCAGCCATGTTTCTTTACCAGTTGCACATCGGCGCCATAGTACCGGCGTTCGGCCTTTCCACCCAGGTTGGAAAGGCTGGAGTCGAGGTTGAAGTTGTATTTGCCGCTATTATCGGACATGGTCCATTTGTACTTGGTGGCCTGCCGCCAGCCGCCGTTCAGCAGCGATAATCCACCCGAAAGGGTCAGACCGCCAACGGGTATGGGCTTGAGGGTAAAGCGGCTGACCAGGTCTTTATACTGGTCGAAATCGGTAGTACCGCCGGGAGCAAGTCCCTGACCGTTTACCAGTGCCACATCTAACTTAAAGGGTTTGAACTTACCTTTTTTCTTTTGTGGCTCGTAACTCAGCATGGCGCCCAGGTCGCGTTCGGTGGGCATGAGTATCTGCGACATACGGCCACGTTCAGGCGTTTCGCGGAAGGCCGAAGAGAGGTTTATTTCATAACCAAATGGCCGGGCAAAAATACCCATGGTAAGCGCAAAGTTGTGCCCCTTTGGTTCAAATACACGGGCATACATATCCCGCACATTTACCCCACGTTCGGTGGCATCAAACTGGAAGGCAAAAAGCGCTGCAGGGAAACTGCTGTTTTTGGAAGGAAAGAAATAATCCAGCTTCACACGGGCACGGCGCAACATAAAACGGTTATTGCTGAACTCGGAAAAATTTCCGCCTTCATAAGAAGGTGCTCCTTTTGATTGGGCTACCTGGAACTGCGGCTGTATATAGCCGGAGAAGTACAGGTTTTCCATACGCTTCACTACGGGTCGGACGGTATCACGGATAAACAAGGTAGAGTCGTACTCCGTGAGATATCGTTGCGCAGCTGCATTAAAAGGCATTAAGAATAAAGCACATGCGGCCACAACGATAAAAAGAACAGATTTCATGAATTAACCATTTGATCATGCAGGCATAACCTGCAATTAATGCGGACACGAAATTGGGACCGTTTGTGAACTCAATGTTATAGGCTATGTTACCAAATCATTAATTATCCCCTTAACAAGTGTGCCAACATGCATTGCTATAACTTTGCGGCCTCTAAACAGATACTCTATGGCCTTGAACTCCTTCATGAAACTCTTCATGCCAAAGGACAAAGTGTTTTACAGCCTTTTTGAAGAATGTGCTGACAACGTTGAGAAAATGGCGAAACTGCTCTCTCAGGTTGTGAACGAACCTGACTTTGACAAACGCCAACAGGTAACCGCGCAAATGGAAGACCTGGAGCATGCCAACGACGAGCTCACGCACCGCATCTTCACCGAACTGGGCCGCAACTTCATTACACCGTTTGACCGGGAAGACATCCACTACCTCGCTTCTTCGCTCGATGATATTGCAGACTATATTTATGCTTCTGCCAAAAAGATCAACTTCTACCGTGTTAACCCCAATGATACCGGCTTCCACAAACTGGCCGAGATCATCGGCCAGAGCGCATGCGAGGTACGTAAGGCCGTAGGCGAACTGCGCGACATGAAGAACATGCGCCTCATCACCGAGTCGCTGGTAAAAGTGAACTCGCTGGAAAACCAGGCTGACGACATTTACGACATGAGCATCGAGCGCCTTTTTGCCACCGAGTCCGATGCGAAGGAAGTGATCAAGAAGCGTGAGATCTACCAGGTGATGGAAACCGCCACCGACAAGTGTGAAGACGCTGCCAACGTGATTGAATCCATCATTGTTAAATACGCTTAAAACAATTAGCTAATTGGCTAATGTGCTAATCTGCTTCAGTTCAATCGTTCACTACATTTAGCTGAGGCCCAATTAGCACATTAGCCAATTAGCTAATTAGCACATTACTCCCATGACTTTCCTCATTGTCATCATCGCACTCGCGTTGGTCTTTGATTATATCAACGGCTTCCACGATGCGGCCAACTCAATAGCCACCGTTGTATCCACCAAGGTGCTGACACCTTTCCAGGCGGTGCTTTGGGCGGCACTGTTCAACTTCGCTGCCTTCTTTATATTTAAAGACCACGGCGTGGCCGATACGGTTGCCAAAACCGTAAAGCCCGAGAATGTAGAGTCTGCCAGCATGCTCACCGTGGTATTTGCAGGTCTTATCGCTGCTATTGCATGGAACCTGTTTACCTGGTGGTTTGGTATTCCTTCTTCTTCTTCACACACGCTCATCGGTGGTTTTGCCGGTGCGGGTATCGCTGCTGGCGGCATCGATGCCGTTAATGCGCCGGTGATCCTGAAGACGGCTTCTTTCATCCTGCTGGCGCCCTTTGTGGGCATGCTCTTTGCCTTTATCATTTCCCTCTGGTTTATCTTCTCTTTCAAAAAAGGTGCAGGTCCCAAGGTGTTGTCCCTGATCATTCTTACAGGCGTGGCCTGGTTCCTGTACGCCAACCTGGAAACCAACCCCGAGAAGCTGGCTACACACTACGAGTCGTATGCCATGAAGGTGATCTTCTATTCCAAGAACTTCAAGTGGATCCTGTTGTCCATCATCCTGGTGGTACTGGCCCTGTTTACCTTTTGGCTCAATACGCTCAATGCAGCCCGCGCAAACGCCTGGTTTAAAAAGCTACAGCTGGTTTCTTCAGCTGCTTTCTCCATCGGCCACGGCGGCAACGACGCCCAGAAAGTAATGGGTATCATCACCGCGGCACTGATTGCACATGGTTCCATCTCTTCGTTTGAAGAAATGCCCACCTGGGTGCCGCTGGCCTGCTATGCAGCCATTGGCCTGGGTACCATGAGCGGCGGCTGGAAGATTGTAAAAACCATGGGTACCCGCATCACCAAGGTGACGCCTTTTGAAGGTGTTGCTGCCGAAACGGCCGGTGCCATTACCCTCTTCACCACAGAGGCGCTGAAAATACCCGTAAGTACCACCCACACCATCACCGGTGCCATCATTGGTGTAGGCGCCACCAAACGCCTGAGTGCGGTACGTTGGGGTGTTACCATCAACCTCCTCTGGGCCTGGATCCTCACCATCCCGGTGAGTGCCCTGCTGGCGGCTGGGGTGTTTTATATTGTAAAGCTGTTTTTGTAAGATAGGTCTATGGTCCATCGTCCATAGACGATGGTGACAGAAACTTGTAATTTAAAAAGGCATTTTGTTTCTTCGGAAACAAGATGCCTTTTAAGTTTGAAACCCTCCGTGTCTGGCAATTGGCTTTCGATCTGGCAGATGAAATTCACTGCACTGTACAGGGCTTTCCCAAAGCTGAAATGTTTAGCCTGTCCCATCAAATAAAACGTGCAGCTGATTCGGTTGTACTCAATATAGCGGAAGGCTCGACTGGCAGCACCAATCCGGAAACAAAAAGATTCCTGAACATCGCCCTGAAATCTGCTATAGAAACTGTAGCCTGCCTGATGATGGCAAAGCGCAGAACATACATTGCAGACACACCATACCAACAACTGTACACGAGATATGAACAGTTATGCAAAATGATTACAGCTTACCGCAACAGCCTCCCCTAAACATCGTCAATTGTCCATGGTCCATCGTCCACCATCCATGGCCTTTTTTTTGCCTACCTTAGTTCCTCAACTCTTACCTCATGGCTAAAATTCTGGTAACGGGTGGGTGCGGTTATATAGGCTCGCACACGCTTGTGGATTTGATAGAGAACGGATATGATGTGCTTTGCGTAGACAATAATTCCCGTTCCAATGCAGGCATCCTGCAGGGCGTGGAACGCATTACGGGCAAGAAAGTAAAGCACTACAAAGTTGACCTCTGCTCCTTCGACGATACGCACGCCATCTTTCAGGAAAATACCGACATCGCGGGCATCATTCATTTTGCCGCCTACAAAGCCGTAGGCGAGTCGGTGGAAAAGCCGCTGATGTACTTTGAAAACAACCTGGTATCGCTCATCAACCTGCTGAAATGCGTGCAGGAGTTCCAGACGCCCTGGTTTGTGTTCTCTTCTTCCTGTACCGTATATGGCAACCCCGACGAACAGATGGTTACCGAAGAAACACCGCCCAAGCCTGCTGCCTCCCCTTATGGTTATACCAAGCAAATGGGCGAGCAGATCCTGAGCGAATTCCAGAAAAGCAATCCCGCTACCAGTGTGATCCTGCTGCGTTATTTTAACCCCGTAGGTGCGCATCCATCCATCGAAATAGGCGAACTGCCCATTGGCAAGCCCATGAACCTGGTACCGGCCATCACCCAAACCGCCATTGGCAAGCTGCCCCAACTAAGCGTACACGGCTCCGACTACCCCACCCGCGACGGCAGCTGTATCCGCGACTATATCCATGTTTCCGATATTTCGCATGCCCATACCCTGGCCATCCGCTACCTGGAAGAAGGCCGCAACCTGGGCGGCTGCGAAGTGCTGAACCTGGGCACCGGCAACGGCGTAAGCGTGCTGGAAGCCATCCATGCTTTTGAAAAGGTGAGCGGGCAAAAGCTCAACTACAGCATGGGTCCGCGCCGTCCCGGCGATGTGGTGGCCATTTATGCCAACAATGACCGGGCACGTACCCGCCTGGGCTGGGAAATCAAGTACGGCCTGGACGAGATGATGGACACCGCCTGGAAATGGGAAGTGCGCCTGAAAGAAGACAAGCAACTGTTTGCCATGGTAGATGCCCAGCTGAACTAAAGCAACCTGATACATACTATTGAGCCGCTTCCTGCGTTTGGGGAGCGGCTTTTTATTGCAGGTTGATGTTTTCACGCAAAGGCGCCAAGGAGCAAAGACGCAAAGGTTTTCACGCAACGCTGCTACGCAGCCAAGATGAAACGATAAGATAAGGTTGCACGTAAAGGCGCGAAGGCGCAAAGGGTCTTGCGTATACTTCAGCGTTATTGACTAACTGCTGTTCGCAGCTTTGCTCCTTATTATTAGCGAATACAAACTAACCTTTGCGGCTTAGCGCCATTGCGAGCCACCCATCTTTGCGGATTAGCTCCTTGGTGCCTTTGCGTGAAACAACCCTATCTTTAACCCCAAACCGTCCAGTATACGACTGATTGACCCCAAACCCGCTTTGCCAATGACCGAGTTGACCGACCCTGAATTGCTGGCCCGGTTTCGCCAGCCCCATAGCCGGGAACCTGCTTTTACCGCCATCATCAAAAAATATCAGGAACGCCTGTACTGGCATATCCGCCGCCTGGTGGTGACCCACGATGATGCCAACGATGTGCTCCAGAACGTGTTTATCCGGGTTTGGAAAGGACTCGACAATTTCAAAGAGGAATCGCAGCTGTATACCTGGCTTTACCGCATTGCCACCAACGAGTCGCTGAGTTTTTTGGAAAGCATGAAAAAGCGCTCGGCACTGCCGCTCGACGACAGCGAGAGTGGGCTGGCCAATCAGGTAAAGGCCGACCGGCATTTCGACGCCAATAAGCTGGAGTGGAAGCTACAACTGGCCATCCAACAGCTGCCCGAAAAACAAAGAGTGGTATTCACCTTGCGGTATTACGACGAAATGCCTTACGAGGAAATGAGCCGGGTGCTGGAAACCAGTGCCGGCGCCCTCAAGGCCAGCTACCACCACGCGGTGAAAAAAATAGAGGACTTTATCACCAATCATTAAACCTTGGCCTCCATACAAAGTCATAGGAACGCATCATGAATAGCCGCAACGACATACAGCGAGAACTGGAACTACAGAACAGCAGTTTGCCTTTTGATGTGCACATGCCCGTTTTTGATCTGCCCCAAGGTTACTTTGAAAACTTTGCCGCTGAAGTGCTGGCTAGGATAAAAGGAACAACTGCTGCCACTGCTGCCGAGGAAATGGAAGGGCTATCCCCCCTACTGGCCGGCCTGTCGAAGAAAACCCCTTACAGCTTGCCTGCAGATTATTTTACCCAAAACCTTGCTTCCGGTACCCTCCGGGAGGAAGATTCTATACCTGGCTGGGCCGCCGAAGGGCGTCAAAACCCATATTCGGTACCTGCCGGGTATTTTTCACAGGTTTCGGAGCAGGTATGGAAAGCGGTAAAACCCCAGCCAGCAAAAGTGATATCGATGGGCAGCCGCCGCTGGATGCAGTATGCCGCGGCCGCCGTACTGGCTGGAGCTTTGGTGCTAGGCGGAATTTTGTACCAGCAAAAACCCAGCGCCGTAGACCCAGCCAATGATCCTGATGACTGGGTGGCCCATACCCTGGACCAGGTAAGCAACCAGGAACTGGAAGCCTTTATCATGTCTACCGAAGTGAGTGGAAATGAAATGGCACAGCAGAAGGGAAACACAAAAGAGGTAAGAACTGTGCTGAAAGATGTTTCCAGCAGCGAGCTGGACGCTTTTCTCAACCAGTTGCCCGCAGAAACAGAATTGATCAATTAAGCAGGAAATGCCGATGATGAAACATTTTTACACTTTACTCCTCTGCTGCTTATGCAGCTTTGCCGGTTTTGCGCAAGAAGACGACGGCCCGGGTGGCCGCGTCCGGGAACGCATGACCGAATACATTGAAAAAAGGCTGGGCCTTTCCAAAAGCGAAGCGCAGCAGTTTAGCCCCATTTACCTCAACTACCTCAACGACCTGCGCAAAACCACGCAGGATCATAAAGGCGACCGCCTGGTACTGCAACAAAAAGTGGTGGAACTGCGCCTTAACTACCGCAACCAGTTCAAAAACGTAGTGGGCGATAAGCGCAGCAACGATGTGTTCAGCTACGAACGCGACTTTATTGAAGGCGTCAAGCAGTTGCGCCAGGATCGTATGGACAACCTGCGCGATGACCGCCGCGGAAGAAAAAATTAGGAAAAATACTGGCCGTTGTGGGAAAACACATTTTCAGCTATATTTGAAACTGGTGTTTTTCATAGGTTAGCAACGGCCAGCTCTTTTCAGGGCAGGCCTTTTTTTTACGCCAGACTTTCTGTAGCTGTCAGGAACACCCGGCAACGATCCGGCGCACCTCATTTCCAGCAGATTACAGTTTACGGTTATACTTATCCGTTATATAAAAGCAATGCTGTTCCTGCTGCCGCAATTGTTTCCCTGCTTTTTTCGGCCCTGATTATTTTCAACACATAAGCAATCTGCCCCAAGTGGTAGATGTCGTGTTGGATGATGCCATGCAGCAGTTCACGGAAAGTATAAGTACGCTCCACCACTTTTTCTCCTAGTTTTTGATCGGTCATTGCGTTTAATGCCTGCAACAAAGCATCCTGCAAACGGTGCAGGGCAGCTACCGCTTCCGGCCAATTGTAGGGCCCGTCTGCCGACACTTCCCGCCAGTCATTGGCTTCAAAATAATGGAGGTCTTTTTCATTATCCGGCAATACCCTGCTCACGGCAAATCCCCGCCAGTTGACCATATGCCATACCAGTTCGGCAATGCTGTGCTGGCCGGCGGGCTGGTAATAAGCTTCCGCGTCGGTGATGCCTTCCAGCAATTGCAGGGCAGGGCGGCCAAACCAGGGCTCGCCGCTCCAGGAATCTGTCAATTGTTTTTTCAGGTGTTGCAGCTCAGTCATCGTTCTAGTTTCTGGGGTTAAAAGGGAGTTCGAAGATGCGGGTTTGCGCGTTTTAAGCAAAACCGCTTGTCCTAAAGTTACTGTTTCAGCCACTTACGCAGTATCAGCTACTATTTGTACTACCTAGGGATTGCCTAAATTGCTGCTGTCTTCAATACACACCCGCAACCAGCCTGCTTATGTTTACTGACAAATTCATTGGGAACAAGGCTTTATTGTACAGCCTGCTTGTTTTTGCTGCCCTTAGTTTTTGTAGTTGTAAAAAATTGGAACCCAATGAGGTGCTGGGAGCAAAACTCCAGCGCGCTGTAACGCTGGGTAGCAATACCCATTTATCGCTTGATACGGCAATAAATGATTTTGAATGGGATATTCTTGTAATTAAAAGACCGTACGCCTCTCGTTCAATGGAAGATACCCTCCAAAAATATATTGATAACAGAAACCAACTTTTACTTTCTGAAAATGATCAGACAGAGGGATGGAATTACCTAATCTTTGTTTCCGGGCAAAAAGCAGTTGCTTATATCAGGTTACCGGAAGCACCTTGTTGTTCTTTTTCCGGCAATAACTTAGACAACCCAGTAGTTCTGAAAAAACATGAAGCGGTATTTAGGATTGGACGACAAATGTATAAATCAAAAACGCATTATACTTTGATTTTAGAATGATAAACGTTTTGGAAATGGGTTTCATCAAAAAAAGTTTACTACTATTAAGTTGTGGTATTTCAACATTAATAACTAAAGGACAAACCACACAGGATAATAAAACATATTATCTTCTCAAGACTAGTTTAATCAACATTACTGAGATACCTGATTCAAATAATACACAATGGGTTTACTTAGAAAAAATTGATAGTAATTTCAACTTCTCAATTTTAAGATTCACCTACTTACAAGATGACTGTATTGTTTTAAGAAAAAAATTAGTGAAGTCGAATCTGCTTACTTACAAGCGGTTTACTGAGTATGTAAAGGCAAGTAAAACGCCCATAATGACAGATAAGTTCTACTTAGTGGAACCCCTTGGAAATAGAAAATATACAGCATACCGCATTTCTGATATGTTGTATATGGCCAAACAAGATCCCATGGAGGTTTTAGAAAACTATTAAATATAAAAAGGCCTGCATCGCTGCAGGCCTTTTTATATAATACCA
>NZ_MTFE01000010.1:1036173-1042419 GCF_001953305.1 Cnuella takakiae | reverse complement strand
GGCCACCTGAGGCAACCGGGATCCATTCTAAATACTGTCAACTTATTTCAGGACTATTCACATCAAAACATTTACTACTGTAGTTCACTCCTCCCCTTGCTCCTCCCAGTAGCAGGGGCCGGGGGATGAGGTTTACTTGGACAGGTACATACTCCTGTCCTTATACAACTGACGGAAGTAAGGATCCCGCAGGTCTTTAATGAAACGAATCGCTTCACCCGTACTCTTCATTTCGGGTCCGAGCTCCTTGTTTACACCGGGGAACTTGTTGAACGAGAACACCGGCTCCTTGATGGCAAAACCCTGGAGGTTCTTTTCAAATGTGAAATCGGTGAGTTTGGCTTCGCCCATCATGATCTTGGTAGCCACGTTGAGGTAAGGAATACCATATGCCTTGGCAATAAACGGCGTGGTACGCGAAGCACGGGGGTTGGCCTCGATCACGAACACCTTGCCGTCCTTGATGGCAAACTGGATATTGATCAAACCCTTGATGTTGAGGGCTCGTGCAATCTTCTCGGCATAGTACTCCATGGTAGTTACCACCAGGGGTCCGAGGTTGAAGGCAGGCAGCACCGCGTTGGAGTCGCCGCTATGAATACCGGCGGGCTCAATGTGCTCCATTACACCCATCACGTGGAAGTTCTCACCATCAAACAGGCCGTCAATTTCCGCCTCTTGGCAACGATCCAGGAAGTGGTCGATCAGGATTTTGTTGCCGGGAATATGCTTCAGCAGGGAGATCACCGCTTTTTCCACCTCGTCGTCGTTGATCACGATCCGCATGCGCTGACCACCCAACACGTAGCTGGGGCGCACCAGCACGGGGTAGCCAACTTTATTGGCCACCACAATAGCCTCATCCACATCGTAGGCGGTGCCGTACTCGGGATAGGGAATATTGAGCTCTTTCAGCATGTCGGAGAAACGGCCGCGGTCTTCGGCAATGTCCATGCTGTCGTAGGAGGTTCCAATGATCTTGATACCTTTTTGGGTCAGCTTTTCGGCCAGCTTCAGGGCGGTTTGTCCACCCAGCTGAACGATCACGCCTTCGGGCTGCTCGTGCTCGATGATTTCCCAAAGGTGCTCCCAGTATACAGGCTCGAAGTACAGCTTATCGGCGATGTCGAAATCGGTAGAAACCGTTTCGGGGTTGCAGTTTACCATGATGGCTTCGTAACCGCACTCCTTGATAGCCAGCAGGCCGTGTACGCAGCAGTAGTCGAACTCGATACCCTGCCCGATGCGGTTGGGACCGGAGCCCAGTACCACGATTTTCTTTTTGTCGCTGCGCTTGCTTTCGTTGGCGTGGCCTTCTTCGAAGGTGCTGTAGAAATAAGGCGTCTTGGCGGCAAATTCGGCGGCACAGGTATCCACCATTTTAAATACGCGGGTGATGCCGGCAGCCTTGCGCTTTTCGTACACTTCTTCTTCGTTGCCACCGCGGCTGATACGGGCAATCTGCTCGTCGGAGAAGCCGTTTACCTTGGCCTCTTTAATCAGGTCGAGGGGCAGGTCCTCCACGTAGTATTTAGCAATCTCTTTTTCGATGTTGCAGATCTTCTGAATTTCGTACAGGAACCAGCGGTCGATGCCGTTGGTAGCCTTCGAAATGGTATTTACGCTCACCCCCAGCATCAGGGCGTCCTTGATGCGGAAGATGCGGTCCCATTTCGGGGTCTTCAGGTATTCGATCAACTCGTCGGCGTGCATCTGGCTTTTGCCATAGTAGCCCAGGCCAACGGCGTTGTTTTCCAGCGATTGACAAGCCTTTTGTACCGCCTCGGTAAAGGAGCGGCCGATGGCCATCACCTCGCCCACCGACTTCATCTGCAGGCCAAGGGTATCGTTGGCACCCTTGAACTTGTCGAAGTTCCAGCGGGGGATCTTTACAATAACGTAATCGAGCGTAGGCTCAAAGTATGCGGAAGTATCCTGAACAATGGGGTTTTGGAGCTCATCCAGGGTATAACCGATGGCCAGCTTGGCAGCGATCTTGGCAATGGGATAACCCGTAGCCTTGGAAGCCAAGGCCGAAGAGCGGCTCACACGGGGGTTGATCTCGATAGCGATGATCTCTTCGGTGGCAGGGTTGAGTGCAAACTGCACATTACAACCACCGGCGAAGTTGCCCAGGTCGCGCATCATCATGATGGCGGTGTTGCGCATCAGCTGGAAGGCGGTATCGCTCAGGGTCATTGCAGGCGCCACGGTAATGGAGTCGCCGGTGTGCACACCCATGGGGTCGAAGTTTTCCACCGTACAGATGATCACCACGTTATCGGCGGCGTCGCGCAGCAGTTCCAGCTCGTATTCTTTCCAGCCCAGCACGGCCTGTTCTACCAGTACCTCGTGAATGGGCGATGCCTGCAAACCACGCTGCAGGGCCTCGTCGAGCTCGCTGGCATCGTGTACAAAACCGCCACCGGTACCACCCAGGGTAAAAGAAGGACGGATTACCAGCGGGAAACCGATCTCCTGGGCAAACTCTTTACCCTCGAGGAAGGAGTTAGCCGTTTTGGCGGTAGCCACACTTACACCGAGGCGGATCATCCACTGGCGGAACAGTTCGCGGTCTTCGGCCTTGTCGATGGCCTTGATGTCCACACCAATGAGGCGCACATTGTACTGCTCCCAGATACCCAGGTCCTGTGCCTCTTTGGCCAGGTTGAGCGCTGTTTGTCCACCCATGGTAGGCAGCACCGCGTCGATCTCATTTTCCTTGAGGATCTGTTCAATACTTTCCACCGTCAGGGGCAGCAGGTACACACGGTCGGCCATCATGGGGTCGGTCATGATGGTGGCCGGGTTCGAGTTGATGAGGATCACCTTGATCCCTTCCTCGCGCAGGCTGCGGGCAGCTTGCGTTCCCGAATAGTCGAATTCACAGGCCTGTCCAATTACAATAGGACCCGAGCCGATGATCAGTACTGATTTTATGGAGTTGTCTTTAGGCATCTGCGGAGTGTTTTTTTAAACCTCACAGGTCTTTAAGACCTGTGAGGTTTGTTCAGGTTTGTTCACGTACGGGCATAAAAAAACCGGGTTTCTGCCCGGGGTGCAAAAGTAAGGGAAAACAGTACTGCTGGCAGGGGAAATTTAGTTGTTATACAAACTTTACCGGTTTAGCTGGCCCTTTATGCAGTTGGGTAAAGTGTTGGGGGTAAAAACAGGTAGCTGCAAAACATACCGCACGTATCATTTCTACTGCTAATTACCCAACACTTTAGCCCAACAAAAAAGGGCCAACCGGCCCTTTTTATTACATCTGCGAAAAACCATCCGTTCCGCCGTTGAAGTTGCCGCCGGCGGGCTGCGTTTGTCCGCCCTGTTTGCCTGCAATCATGTCTTTTACATTTTGCGGAACATTATCATCATACAATTTAACGGCTTTTTGCTTGAGCTGTTCTTTTTCAGCGGCGGTCATTTTGGAATATTTGTAATAACCAAAAGCAGCGGCGCCTGCCAGCAGCAAAGTACCTAATCCGGGACGTGCCATAGTGGAATGTTTTATAGTTTATAAATATGGTTAAGTCAGCCTTGTTTGGGCTTGTAGGGTTAAGTTATAAAATATCGTACCGGAAAAGAAGGGGGATTGGGTATTTGGTATTGAGTATTGGTGATTGGTGAGTAGTGATTGGTGATTGCAATGAGTTTGGAACAAAGAGTGCCGAATAACACAATTCCCAATACCTAATACCCAATCACCATTCACCAATCACCAATCACTCCTCTACCTCATGGAATAAATCTTGCACCCTTACCTTGCACCATTAAACCCTTGGATGGAGATGAGGAAGCCTAGCCGTGCAGCTTTGTTATGCTGTGCCCTATTTATGTCACTGGCGCTTTGGGCCCAAAAGAATTACCCGCAACAATATTTCCGCAACCCGCTCGATATTCCCATGCAACTGGTGGCTAATTTTGGCGAACTGCGCAACAACCACTGGCATATGGGCCTCGACATCCGCACCCAGCAACGCGAGAACCTGCCCGTGATGGCCGCTGCAGATGGCTATATTGCCCGGGTAAATATCGACGCTATCGGGTTTGGCCGGGCCCTTGTCATCAATCACCCCAACGGGCTCTCTACCCTCTATGCGCACCTCAACGCCTTTGATCCCGCCATCGAGCAATGGGTAAAGGCAGAACAATACAAACGCCAGCAATGGGATGTAGATCTTGAAATACCACGGCAGCTGTTTCCCGTAACCAAGGGGCAGTTTATTGCCTATAGCGGCAATACCGGTGGCTCGCAGGGGCCACATGTGCATTTCGAGATCCGGGAAACTGCTACAGACCGCTGTCTCAACCCCATGCTCTTTGGTTTTCCCATTCCTGATGCAGTGCCACCAACGGTAAGCCGCATTGCCCTCTACGACCGCAATAAGAGCACCTATGCCCAAACGCCGCTGCTGATTGGCCTGCGTAAAGCGGGCGCCAACTGGCAACCGGCAGCCGGCAACCTGATTACCTCGGCATCCAACAAAATCTCTTTTGCCATTGGGGCAGTTGACCGCTTTACCGGTTATACCAATCCCAACGGGATTTTTTGTGCCCGCATCCTGATGGATGGCCTGCTGCTGTCGGAGTTTGAGCTGGACCGCATCGACTATGATGTTACCCGCTACCTCAATGCATCTACCGACTACCGCTACAAGGCTGCCGGCGGTCCCTGGCTGCAGCATGTGAGCCGCATGCCCGGCGATACCAGCAGCGTGTACCACCACACCCCCACCGATGGCATTTTGTACCTCACCGATACTGCCACCCACGACGTGCAGATCGAAGTATCCGATGCTGCGGGCAACCACACAACGGTAGCTTTTTCCGTACGGTACAACCCCGCACAGGCACGCACCTACAGCGCGGCTCCGGAGCAGCTGGTGCCCGCACAGGTAAACGTGGTGGAACGCGAAGATTTCGAGTTGTATACTTCTGAATACGCCGTTTACGATACCATCAATACCACTTTTGTGCGCTCCTGGGCAGGCACGGTGGGCGGTGTCTCACCGGTGTTTAGCGTAGCGGCCGCCACGCATCCTGTTCACGACTCGGTACGGGTGCGCATCAAGGTGCCGGAAAATATGGATGGGGAACAACAGCAAAGACTGGTGATTAAAGGCGTTGCCGGCAGCCGCACCGTCATCATGCCGGTAAGCATCAGCAAGGGATGGGCCAGTGCCAAGTTCAGGCAACTGGGCTCCTACCAGCTGATCCTGGACCAGGAGCCGCCTGCCATCAATGCACCAGGCGCAGCTTCGGTGGTAGATGCCCGCAAGCTGAAAAGGCTGGTATTTACACCCCGCGACAACCTCGATAAAATTGCATCTTTCCGGGCCGAAGTGGACGGTACCTGGCTGCGGTTTACCAACGACAAAGGCCGCACCTGGATTTACAACTTCGATGAAATGTTCCCGGTGGGTGAACACACGCTCCGCGTAGTTGTTAGAGACGTGGCTGGAAACGAAACGGTGAAGGAATGGCGGGTAATGAGATAATTAGCTAATGTGATAATGTGCTAAGGAGGAAATGTGAAAATGGCGCAATGTGACAATGTGAAAATGAAAAGGTGATCTTGTTTCCTTCAGCCTCCATCCGGTAACCTGCACCTGGCAACCAACTCCCAACGCCCAAACTCAAAACCCCAAACCCCAAACTTACTCATGGCAATTACACTAAAAGAAGGCGATCCCGCACCGCAGTTTACCGCGAAGGATCAGAACGGCATTGAAGTTTCGCTAAAGGATTATGCAGGCAAGAAAGTGGTCCTCTACTTCTACCCTGCCGACGATACGCCGGGCTGTACGGCACAGGCCTGCAACCTGCGCGATAATTTCTCTGCCTTGAAGGCACAGGGCTACGAAATACTGGGCGTTTCACCCGACGATGTGGAAAGCCACAGCAAGTTCAAGAACAAGTACCAGCTGCCCTTTGCCCTGCTTTCCGACCCCGATCGTACCATCATTGATGCATACGGCGTATGGGGCGAAAAGAACATGTATGGCCGCAAGTACGAAGGCCTGCACCGCACTACGTTTGTGATTGATGCCAGCGGAATGATTGAAAAGATTTTGAAGAAGCCAAAAACCAAGGAACACGCGGAGGAAATACTGAAATAAATACCGAATCCATTGGTAGCAATAAATGGCTTCAAACAAAAGAGCCGCTGTATCCCTTGCAGCGGCTCTTTTGTTTGAATCCAGGTTCCTCAAATAGTAGGTGCCCTACACACCAAGGAGGCCA
>NZ_MTFE01000010.1:1008726-1036163 GCF_001953305.1 Cnuella takakiae | reverse complement strand
CAAAAAAAAAAACCCCGCCACAGGGGCGGGTTCTTTTAAAATTAGGATCGATCAGCCATTAGGGATTCTGATCATTCGGTGTCAGGGCTTTGTTGTTGTTCAACTCGTCCTGGGGAATGCGGAACAGGAAAGATGCGTCTTGGTCGGCCAGGGTAAACACACGGGGATCGAAGCTGGGCGATCCATGGTTGCCGGTACCGGAAGGACGGTTCAGGCCTTGCTTCAGACGCTTGATGTCGAAGTAAGAGAAACCTTCACCCCACAACTCAATGCGACGCTGGGTCAGGATTTCATTTACCAGCGCAGAACCGGTAAAGAGGGCTGCAGTGTAAAGCGGGTTGGAACGCTTCACTACAGCTTCCAGAGCGGTGCGGGCACCTGCTTCGTTGCCGGTGCGAGCCAGCGCCTCAGCCTCAATCAGGTACATTTCCGAAGAACGCATGAAGAGGTAATCGGCAGCCCAGCTACCCACAGTAGGTACGCGGAACTTTAGCTGGTTGTAAGCAGGACGGCTGCTGGTAGCTGCAGCAGGTGCAGTAAACCAAGCCTTACGGGCATCAGCGTCCGGAATACGGTCGTACAGCGCCTTAGTGATTTTCTTCTGTCCACCCAGGGCAGCATAACCGCCGGTGGCCACATCCATGTGCGAGAAGAAAGAGTTGTAAATAGTAGCCTGCTCAGTGTTTACTTCCATACCCCAAATCCATTCGGTGTTGGTTTTGGAAGACAAACCACCAACAAGGGCAGTGCTGTTCATCAGTGCAAAACCAGTACGTGCTTTTACTGCGTAAGTAGCAGCAGTAGCATAGTCTTCCATCTGGAGGGCTACACGGGCACGCAGACCCTGGATCACATTCACATTGATGTTGGAGATGTGGGCGCGGGTTTTACCGGTCAGCAGGGTTTCGGCCTCAGTCAGGTCGGCAATGATCTGGGTGTATACCTGCTGTACGGTACCGCGGGGTTTACCCTCGGTAGTAGGCTCGGTGTACAGGGGCACGCCAGGCTTGTTTTCGTTGCCTTTATAAGTATGCTGGAACCAGTTGATGAGGTTGAAGTAGGAATGAGCACGCAGACCAAGAGCCTGGCCTTTCAGATCCTGCTTCTCGGCATCCGTACCGGTAGCACGTTTCACGCCATCGATAATCCGGTTGGCGTTATTGATCACGCGGTAGTAGTGCCACCAAACCCGGTCAGAGCGCTGGGTGCTGGCTGCACTGGCACCTGCGGTGTAGTTGTAGTCGGTGTTGAACCAACCGTAACCGGCGGTGTGTACCACCATATCATTACCCATCAGGTCGTTTACAAGATCGAACGACTTTTGGCCAAAGTTGCCGGCGTTGTAGGAGGTAAACTGGGTACGGTAGGTACCATTCAGGGCTACATAGGCGCCCTGAGTGGTAGTGAATACGGTTTCAGCGGAAACGTTGTCGGTAGGCTGCGTTTCCAGGTACTCTTTTTTGCAACCCGTCATGGCAGCTGCCACCAGGGGCAGTACAAACAGGAGCTTCTTTATGTTGTTCATAACGATGTTCGGAGTTTTTGTGATTACAGGTTAACAGTCAGGCCCATGGTGATAGTGCGGTAAGGAATATAGGTCCAGTCGGCAGTACCGTTTACGGCACGCTGGGGATCCATACCCTTGCGCTTCGAGAAGAAGTATGCGTTATCAGCATTGGCAAACACCTTGGCGTTGCTCATACCTACACGGCTGGCCAAAGTTTTGGGCAGGTTGTAAGCAATGGTTACGTTTTTAATGTTCATCCAGCTGCCATCAAACAGGTAGCGGGTAGATACACCGTTCTGGGTAGCCAGGGCATTCTGAATGCGGGGAACATCGGTGATGTCGCCGGGCTTCTGCCAGCGCTTCAGGATGTCGGTATGCCATGCAGTACCGTAAGAACCGGGGTGCATCAGCGAAGCATAGTTACCGTCGTAGAACTTACCACCGTAGGAGAAGGTCAACAGTACGCTGGCTTCCAGGTTGCGGTAACGAACCGAGTTGGTCAGACCACCATTAAACAGGGGCAGCGAAGAACCATGGTAGTAGTAGCTACCGTTGTTGATGTTGTTAACAGTGACGCGTTTGCCTGTAGGCAGACCGGCAGCATCCAGTTCATCTCTATAATACAGGGCGTCACCGGTTTGGGGGTCAACACCTGCGTATTCACGGATCCAGAAGTCGTAGAGGCTTTTGCCTACCATCAGCTTCTTGGTACCGTCGATGATTTCTTTCTGCGACAGCTTGGTGATCTTGTTCACGAAGTGTGTACCGTTCAGGTCAATACGCCAGTCGAAGTTCTTCTTGCGGATCACGTTGTAACCCAACTGCAGTTCAATACCACGGTTGTACAGGCTACCTACGTTATCGCGACGGGAAGAGATACCGGTCGACAGGGGCAGGGGCACGTCGAACAGCATGTCTTTAGACACACGGTTGAACACCTCTACGGTACCTTGCAGGCGGTCAAACAGCGAAAAGTCAACACCGATGTTGGCGGTAGTATTGTTCTCCCAGTGCAGTTGGTTGGCAGGCAGGGTGCTTACAATGGCACCAGGCGAGCTTACGTTGTTCCAACCCAGGGCGTACAGGCTCTGGTAAGCATAGTAGTCACCAATGCTTTCGTTACCCTGCTGGCCATAGCTGGCACGCAGTTTCAGGTCGTTGATCCACTTGATGCTGCGGAGGAAATTTTCCTGCTTCAGTCTCCAGCCGGCGCCTACCGACCAGAAGTCACCCCAACGGGAATCTTCGGAGAAACGCGAAGTACCATCTTTACGGTAGCTACCGCTCAGCAGGTATTTGCCTTTGTAGTTGTAGTTGGCGTTGGCAAAATAACCTTCAATTGCATGGAGGTTCTCGTAAGAGGTAGAAGCTTCAGCTGTTGCAGCAGGAGCCAGTTCGGAAGTACCGGGGAAGGGGAAACCTACGCGGGTAGCCGAAACAAAGTTCTGCTGGAAGCGGTAGTTTTCATGACCAGCCAGCACACGCACATCGTGGTCACCCAGTTCCTTAGCCCAGGTCAGTACCTGGTTAAAGGTATAAGTGGTCTGGCGGTTGTTCGACTTGGTAGAACGGCCTTTTACGTTATCGGCATCACCGTACTGCGAGTTCTGGAAAGTGGTAGCATAACCATTGTAGTGGGTAGCGCCCAGGGTAGTTTTGAAGGTAAAATTCTTCAGGAAAGCTGCTTCCAGGTAGCTGTTGGCGTTGATGTTGGAGGTTGCAGTGTTGCGATCATCCAGTGCCAGCGAGCCAAGCAGGTTAGAGTTACCGGCATAAGGACGGGTACCCATTTGTGCAGGACGGCCCCAGTCCAGAGCAGGCTGGTTGGTAACAGGGTCAATTACATATACACCCCATGCATCACGCTGGTAAACAGGGTAGATGGGACCCATCATACGGGAATAGTAGAAGGGGTTGGTAGTAGCAGTACCACCGCTGGGTACGGTTTTCTGGTTGCCCAGGGCACCGTCGAAGTTCACACCGGCTTTCAGCCAGTTGGTAGCCTGGGTATTTACGTTCAGGCGGGTAGTGAAACGCTTGTAACCGGAGAATTTGGCGATACCGTCTTCGTTCACATGACCGAAAGACAGGAAGTAATCGCTCTTTTCAGCACCACCGGCGATGTTTACGTTATAATCCTGGCGCATAGCGTTTTGGATCAGGGCTTTTTCCCAGTTGTCCTGCCACAGCAGTTTGGCGTTGGGGTTCAGCTTACCGGTGTTGTTGTCAATCAGCTGGGCACCGGGAACGTTATAGGCATTGTATACCAGGCCGCTGGAACCAGTGAACATACCGGAAGCGGCAGTAGCAGCTTCAGCAGCAGTGTAGTTGGCGCCGGTAGCAGGGTTTTTGGAAGCTGCGAAACGGTTGCGTGTAGCTTCCCACATCAGTTCGTAGTAATCCGGTGTACCTACGCGGTCATATTCAGGAATCAGGCGGCTCATTTGGCCAATACGTACGTTGGCAGTAACCGAAGCACGGCCTTTCTTACCTTTTTTGGTAGTAATCATGATCACACCGTTGGCAGCGCGGCTACCGTAGAGGGCAGCAGCAGAAGCGTCCTTCAGCACGGTTACTGAAGCGATGTCATCGGTAGACAGTGAAGAGATAGAACCATTGTAAGGAACACCATCCAGTACATAAAGGGGAGAGCTGCTGGCGCTGTAAGAACCTACACCGCGTACCAGTACGCTGGCGTTGCTACCAGGCTGGCCACCACCGTTGGTAGTGATCAAACCGGGGATCTGGCCTTCCAGTGCACGGGTAACCGAAGTTACCTGCTGGCGCTCCAGGTTGCGGCTGCCGATAGTAGCCTCAGAACCGGTAAAAGCAGTTTTCTTCACCTGGCCGTAAGGAACGGTCACCACTACTTCGTCCAGTTGCTTGGTATCGGTAGTAAGCTGTACGGTAAAGTTGGTTTTGCCGCCAATAGCTACTTCAGACTCGGTCATTCCTACAGAGGAAATCACCAGGGCTTTGGCAGAAGGGGCAACAGAGAGGGAAAATGTACCATCGGCGTTGGTTGTTGTGCCGACATTAGTACCCTTGACGTTTACAGAAGCGTTGGGAACGCCATTACCTTGGGCGTCGGTTACACGACCCGACAGGGTACGATTCTGTGCCACGACCTGCAGGCAAACCAGCAACAGGCCCAGCATCATGCAGAGCAGTTTTCTCATGTGATGTTTGTGTTTTATAAACCCCTTTTCACCATTGCCTTTAGCCGCATTGCAAAAACACAGTTGCAGAAACAGGTACGGAAAAAGAAGGACGGCGAATTTATGCCAAGGATTTTATTAACTCATCAATAACAGTTCTATTATTCACATAATTTTATTTACCATTTGTAGTGGTTTAATTATAAAGGAAAACCATTTGTATAATAATTCAACTTTTTTGGCTCTTGCTGAACCCAAACTAATACCAGGCCCTTTTCGCATGGTTTTCTTCAAAAAAAATCGGGTTTGGCTGAAGATTGTTCAGCTGTTGCCTGCCTGCTCCAACTGCACGGAAAGCATTTATTGAAAAACAAAAAGGCCACTGTTGGTACAGCGGCCTTTAAAAAAATGAAAACCCGGTTTTAATAACCTGTATTCTGCGTAATTGCCTTGTTGGTGATCAGCTCGGGGTTTGGAATGGGCCAGATATACTGCGGTGCCGTAGCGGGCAGCGCACTTACCGAACCCTTAGCCGGGAAAGGCTGTAGCAAACGGGTAATATCCATGGTACGCAGGCCTTCACCCAGGAACTCGATGCGGCGCTCGGTAAGAATGGCGCTGATAAGATCGGCATTGGTGGCCGGCGCCAGGGTTACTGTAGCATCTGAACGGCGCCGTACGGCATTCAGCAGGGCCAGCGAACGGGCATCCACACCCGAAGTGGTACGGGCAATGGCTTCCGAAAGGTTCAGCAGCACTTCGGCATAACGGATCACCGGTGTCCAGTCGGGGGCACTGCCAGGGTTGTTGGGCCATTTGCGCAGGAAGGTGCTGGTACCCGATGCGATGTTGAAAGCACGGCGGGCATCGGTAGTAGGCCATGCCGTAGTGTTGGCCACAATGCCGTTACCGGTAGTGTTCAGCGTAAAGTCGCCATTGCCATTGGGGCCAGGGTTGTAGTAGTGACCCAAACCGTTCTGGGTGCCAGGCAAATCAAGCGTGGTAAAAGGCAGGGTAAACATCACCTCGTTGTTTACGTAAGGCGGCGCAAACACCGTAGCAATGGAAGGCAGCAACTGGTTGGGCACACCCGACGCAGCCACGAAGGGCGCACTGGCAGGTACGATCTTGTTAGCCTCGGTAATCACATCGGCATAACGGCCCATGGCCAGGTACACCCTTGTTTTCAGGGCAATAACGGTATTGCGGTGAATGCGGGTAGCATTGAGCGTTGGATTAGCATGCGTTTGCAACACCGCTGGCTCGGCTTCATTCAAATCTTTCAGAATTTGCGTGTATACCTCTGCTACAGTAGAGCGGGCAAGGTCTTGCGAACCAATATTGGTTTCAGCCTGCAGGCGCAGCGGCAAACCAAGCTGGCTGCCATTGCCATCGGCATAAGGACGGGCATACAGCTGCAGTAGGGTGAAATAGCTCAGGGCACGCAGGGCCTTGGCTTCACCGATGTAGGCGGTACGCACTGCCGCGTCGATGGGCGAGTTAGCCAAACCATCAATCACCACGTTGGCGCGGTTGATGGCGGCATAGCCTGCCGACCAAGCGTTCTGTACTTCGTTGGCAGTAGGCGTTACTGTAAAGTTCCAGGTAAGGAAAGCCGTAACGCCGTTGTTGGTGAGGTTCAGAAAATCTTCACCCCGCACATCCTGGTACACCAATACGCGACCGCCGGCAAACTGGCCGTTTTTGAACGCTGAGTATACGCCATTTAATTGCTGCAAGGCACGGGTAGCGGTGGTAAAGGCCTCACTGGGCGGAAGCGATGTCTGGGGCACCGGTTCCAGCTTTTCCTTGCTGCAGGCACCCAGCAGCATACCGGCAGCCAACAGGGGTATATATAGTTTCTTGATGTTCATATAAGAGCTGTTTTCTGTTGGATTAAAAGTTAAAAACCTACGTTGAGACCTACGTTGATGGTACGTGCCTGAGGCACCGAGTTGCGGTCTACGCTGGGACCACCATTAGCGTTACCATTTGCCGAAACTTCAGGGTCGAAACCGGTATAGTTGGTAAACGTAAAGGCGTTTTGGGCAGCGGCATAAAAACGCACGCTGCTCAGACCCAGGCGGCTGGATAGCGATTGAGGCAGGGTATAACCCAGGGCTATATTGCGGATTTTGGCAAAATCACCTTTTTCAACATTTTCCTGGATGATAATGGCCGAGCCGTTGGACACGTTGTCGCCAAATACCACGCGGGGAATATTGGTAACCTGGCCTGCACGGGTCCAGCGGTTCAGCACTTCTTTGGAAGAGTTCCAGTTGCGCTGGTCGCGGA
Source organism: Cnuella takakiae (assembly GCF_001953305.1). Taxonomy (GTDB): domain Bacteria; phylum Bacteroidota; class Bacteroidia; order Chitinophagales; family Chitinophagaceae; genus Flavisolibacter; species Flavisolibacter takakiae. The sequence goes on along the minus strand of NZ_MTFE01000010.1, from coordinate 1,029,203 downwards.
TACCGGCCTTGGTACCATTGTACACGTAGTTGCCACCCGAGAAGAATACCAGTACGTTGAGGTCAAAGCCCTTGTATTTGAAGCTGTTGTCGAAACCGCCGGTCCACTTGGGCAGGGCGGGGCCAATCACCACACCATCAGAGGCCTGGTCGGCGCCCCGGGGCGCTACGGTGCCATCCAGGAAGGTCCAGCGCGAAGCAGCAGGAGCAGCGTGGTTGTACTGTACCTGGCGGCCATCGCGGTACACAAAGATGCGCTGGCCATTGGCAGGGTTCACACCATTGGTACGCACGGCGTAGAAGCTGCCGATGCTCTCACCCACACGGATGATGCTGGGGCGCTCCAAACCAGAAGTAGCAATAAAGATGTCGGAGTTGCCTGCAGCCAGGGCTTTTACCTCGTTGTCCAGCGTAGTAATGTTGAAGCTGGAGTTCCAGGTAAAATCGCGGTTGCGGATGATGCTGGCATTGAGGGTTAATTCAAGTCCCTTGTTTACCATGCGGCCTACGTTATTGGCAATCACGCTTCCGGGGATACCACGCGAAGGCGCCTGCGGATCGTCGAGGATCAGGTTGTCGATGTCGTTGTTGAAATAGGTTACATCCAGGTTCAGGCGGTTGTTGAGGAAACCAGCCTCAAAACCCACATCCAGTTTTTTGGATGTTTCCCAGGTAAGGTTGCTGTTGCCTGCCTGGTTGAAAAACAGGGTGGCAGCTTCACCATACAAACCCGAGTTGTAGGCAGAAATATAGGCGAAATCACCCAATCCCTGGTTGTTACCCACTAGTCCATAGCTGGCGCGCAGTTTCAGGTTGTTGACGGTCCCTTTAATGCCCTGGAAAAAATTTTCATCACTGATCAACCAGCCTACGGAACCGCCATAGAAGTTACCATACTTTTTACCGGGAGCAAAAGCAGAATAGCCATCGCGGCGGCCGTTGATCGACAGCAGGTATTTTTTCTTGTAGTCGTAGTTCACACGACCGAAGAAGGACACCAGGTAGTTTTCGCCCAGGAAATTGCCGGCAGGCACAATCTGGTTCCAGCCACCCTGGTACTCATCATAGAAAGGATCGGCCTGCTGGCGGCGGCTGGCGCCCCAGCCTTCCTGGAAGGTAGACTGCTGTTCATTACCCAGCAGCACGCCCACTGTATGGTTGCTGCCCAGGGTACGGTCAAACTGCAGGAGGTTCTGCCAGTTCCAGCGGCGATAGGTTTGCTGCGAGTTCTGCACCAAACCACCAAACTGTACCCCATCGCCATGGAGGGCCGCCTGGTATTCTTTGTTTACCACCGACAGGTTGTCGATGCCATACACGGTACGGAAAGTAAGCCCGTTCAGGATTTTAACCGATCCAAAAACATTGGCCAGCACGCGGTCATTTTCGGAACTGAACTTATTCTCGTTCAGGATATAGGCCGGGTTGTAAAAAGAAAGTGCCGTGCGGTTATTACCCTGACCGATGGTATTGGTAACGGTATTGATATTGTACGAACCATCAGCGTTGCGGGGTGCCACGTTGGGTGCCAGCACAATGGGCAGGCGTCCCAAACCGGCAATACCAAAGGCCTGGCCGGGCAGCGACCCTGTGTTGGGCGCCCGGTTGTCGGAGTTGGTATAGTTGATCGAACCACCCACATTGAACCAGTTGTTTACTTTATGGTCCACGTTGAAGCGGGTGCTCACACGCTGGAAGTCGTTTTTCTTCAGCATGCCTTCCTGGTCGGTAAAGGCACCCGAGAAGAAATAAGTAGTTTTTTCGTTGCCACCGCTAACGGTAAGGCTGTGATTCTGCGAAAAACCGGTGCGGTATACTTCATCGTACCAGTTGGTGCTTATTACGCGGCCGCTGGCATCGGTGGAAGTAAAGAAACCGCGGGCAGGTAGATCCGGAGCCGGCACAGGAGGCGTACCCAGGTTGGTAAGCCCTTCATTTTTGATATCGGTATATTCCTGGCCGTTCAGCATATCGATCAGGTTGTATGCCTTAGTCCAGCCTACCCAGGTGTCGTAGTTCACACGGGCACGGCCCTGGCGGCCTTTCTTGGTGGTAATGAGCAGTACACCGGCAGCAGCACGCGATCCGTAGATGGCAGTGGCCGCAGCGTCTTTCAGCACCTCCATACTTTCAATGTCTGCAGGGTTGATATCACCCAACACGTTGTTGGAAGCGGTACCACCGGCCTGGCCCGAAAACACGGGCACACCGTCTACCACCACCAGCGGGAAAGAACTCAGCGAAATAGAGTTGACACCACGCACCCGGATCACCGGCGGGTTGTTGAGCACACCGTTGGGAATGGTAACGCTCACACCGGCAGCACGGCCCGAAAGGGCCTGGTCGAAGCTTTGCACGGGCACGTCCTTGATGGCGGCACCATTGATGCGGGCAACGCTACCCGTTACTTCACGGCGGCGCTGCGTGCCATAACCCACTACCACCACCTCGTCGAGGCTGCGGTCGGCAGATTGCAGTGAAACCCGGAAAGAACTGTTGTTGCCGATAGCCTGCTCCTGCGAAGCCTGGCCTACGGAAGAAAACACGAGGGTGCGGGCATTACTCGGCACCGAAAGACTAAAAGTGCCATCGTTTCCGGTAACCGTACCGGTACTGGAGCCTTTTACCTGAACAGAAACATTGGGAAGCGGGTTACCGCGATCATCCGTCACGGTACCGGACAGGGTCCGGTTTTGCGCAAAGAGCAGCTGCAATGACAGCAGCATTACTCCCAGGAGGAGTAGCAGTTTTCTCATGTGCTTGCGTTTGTAGGTTTTAAAATTTAGGTCTCGGCTAACTGTACTGGTAATAACTTATCAGCCGATAAGACAAAGGCCTCCATCAAACTGATGCACGCAAGCTAAAAAAACTCATCACTTTCCAAACGGCAACAAATAGCTATAGGTGGTAAATAAACTTGACGAAAGGCAAATGTTCTAAAAGCGAAAAGCCCATACCCGATAGAATCGAATATAGGCTATATACAAACGGAGTAAAAAATTTGTTTATACTTATACCCCCTTTTTTCGCACAGAGGATAAACTCAGGAGTAAAGCAGGCAGCAATACCAGGTTGGTTACAGTAGCTACAATAAGGGTAAGCGAGGTAAGCCAGCCCAGTGCCTTGGTGCCGCCAAAACCACTGAAGCAGAAGATAACAAAACCCGCTACCAGCACGATGGAAGTATAAATAATGCTCAGGCCGGTAGAATGAATGGTTTGCACCACGGTATCCTGTACGCTTGCGCCGGGTTTCAGTTCCTGCTTGTAGTTCACCAGGAAGCGGATAGTGATATCAATGGCAATACCCAGCGCCACACTGAACACCAGCACCGTGGAGGGCTTAAGCGCCACGCCTGCCCAGCCCATCACCCCTGCTGTGATTACCAGCGGTATCAGGTTAGGAATCAGGGAACAAAGCAGGATACGTCCCGAACGGAACAGGTACAACATGCAAAGTGCAATGAGCAGGAAAGCCCAGAAAATACTCTCCTTCAACCCATTGATGATATAGCGGGTACCCTCCAGGAAGGTTACCGAAGTGCCCGTGAGGCGCACATCATATTTAGCGGTGTCAAACAGTTGGCGGGTGCGCTGCTCCACGCTGTCGAGGATCAGCGGCAGGCGGGCACTGCCCACATCCTGCATACTTACCGAAATACGGGCTACCTGCCGGTTGCTGTCCATAAAGGAGCCTACCAGTTTACCAAAAGAGTTGCCCCCGGCTCCACCGCCATTGTTCTTCATGCTCAGGTACTGCGCCAGTGCGGGCAGGTCATATTCCGAAGGCATGGTGTAATTGGAACTGTCGCCTTCAAAAAAGGCCTGCTTGGCAAACTTCAAGCCCTCGGCAAGACTCAAAGGTTTACCGATATAGGGCTTGGACGCCAGGTACTGCGCCAGCGAATCGATGCGCAGCAGGTTGCCCAGGTTGCGGGTAACGCCATACTTTTTCCTGGTATCAACCGTGATCTCCAAAGGCATCACGCCTTTGAAATGGGTTTCAAAAAACTTCAGGTCGGTATAAATTTTATCGGTACGCGGCAGGTCGTCAACGATATAGCCTTCGCTTTTCAGGCGCAGGGTGCCCGCTACAGAAACAGCCAGCAGCACCAGGGTAGTGGCATAAATAGTCTTGCGGTGATTAACAGCCCAGCGCTCCAGCCGGTCGAGCCAGCGCTGCAGGCGCTCATTGTACAGGTAGCGGGTATGTTTTTCCTTGGGAGTGCCCATCATGCTGAGCACGGCAGGAATCAGGATCAGGGAAATGAAAAACAGCACCATGATATTGATGCCGGCTACAGCGCCAAACTCCTTAAGAATTGCACTTTCGGTAAGGGCAAATACGGCAAATCCGATGGCTGCAGCAATATTACAAAACAGGGTTACTACCCCCATTTTGGACACCATCTGCACAATGGCGCTGTTCTTCTCGCCGGTATCACGGTAGGACGTGTGGTATTTGTTTAAAAAATAAATACAGTTGGGGATGCCGATCACCACCACCAGCGGGGCAATGAGGGCGGTAAGCAGGGTAATACGGTAACCCAGCAACTCGATGGTGCCAAAGCTCCAGATCACGCCAATGAGCACCACGCCCAGTGAAAGTGCCGTGGCACTAAAAGAGCGGAAAAACAGGAAGAGGATGATGGCCGAAAGGGCAATGGAACCAAAGGTGAACCACTTCATTTCTGCCGAAATGCGGTCTGCAATCAGGGTACGGATCAGGGGAAGGCCGCTCAGGTGCATTTCTACCTTGTGCCTGGCACCAAAAGCATTGGCTTTTTCGGTAAGTGCATTTACAATGCCGGTACGTGCCTTCGAGTTGATCAGTTCGCGGTTCACCCGCACACCCATTAGGTAAGCACCGGTTTCGGCATTGTACAAAAGTCCCCTGTAGAAGGGCAGGCTCAGAAACAGGTCGCGGGTGCTGTCCACAGCCGCCTGGTCCATTTTACCTTCCGGGAAAACCGGTTGCACCTGCAGCTTTTCGGTTTCCCAGTTTTTTACCAGGTTGATGGCGCCGGGCACCGAAATAATATCCTCCACTCCTTTTACAGCCTTGAGTTCCTGGTGCAGCTGGCGGTAGTCGTTGAAAAAGCCTTCAGAGAAAAATTGTTTGCTCTGCACGCCTATTACCAGCAGGTTGCCGTCTTCGCCAAACTGCTTTTTAAATGCCTGGTATTCCTGGTAGCGCGGGTTGTTGGTGGGAATGGCTTTGGCAAAATCGTAGCTGAGCTTTACCTGGCTTGCCTGCCAGGCCATAAAAGCGGTGAGTACCAGCAGGATGGCCAGCAATAGGAATCGAAACCGTAAAACCCAGGCGCCAAGAGCTTTCCACATAGAACGTTGTTAAGGGCGCAAAAATAAGGAACCAGTGATTGGTAGGATTTTAAAAGGATTGATAGGAACCATTATCCACAGGATTACAACATATCATTTGAAGTTGTATAAGCAGCAAAAGAACTGGTCCGGTATTTTTGCTCAACATTAATACAGCCTGCAGGTGGCTTCCTATTAATCCTTTTTGAATTCTGTAAATCACCGGTCTTGATTGCAAAAACCAAAGGCATCGTCCTCCGTTCGGTTAAATATGGCGAAACCAGTCTGGTAGTGAGCATCTATACGGAACTGTTTGGCATGCAAAGCTACCTGGTGAATGGCGTGCGTACCGCTGTAAAACGCGGCGGTGCCAAGGGTGCGTTTTTCCAATCCGCTTCCCTGCTCGACCTGGTGGTGTACCACAACGAGTTCAGCGCCCTGCACCGCATCCGCGAGTACAAGTGGGCGGTGTTGTATCAAAACGTGCTCACCGATGTGATCAAGAACTCGGTAGCCGCTTTTATGATCGAGCTGCTGAGCAAATGCGTGAAAGTGCCCGACCCCAACCCCGAGCTGTTTTATTTCGTTGAAGACTCGCTGCTGCACCTCGACAAAGCATCGGGCCATGTGGCAGCCAACCTGCCCCTGTTTTTCGCCCTCCACCTCCCCTATTTTTTTGGGTTCCGCATTTCGGACGAATACACCGAAGAACAGCATTACCTCGACCTGCACGAGGGGGTGTTTACGCCGCTGCAACCTAGCCATAGCCACTACCTCCAGGACCGCGAAGCCGAAGTGGTTTCCTACATACTGAAAGCCCAGCAGCCCTCCGACCTCGAAGACCTGCACCTTAACCGCGAGTTTCGGCGCCGCCTGCTCACTTCATTGGAGCAGTATTACAGTATGCACATGCCCGAGTTTGGTGCATTGAAAACGCTGCCGGTGTTGCGTGAGCTAATGGGATAAACCTGAACCGCAGATTTGTATGACTTACAGTGGGCAAGTTTCGAGATGCCTTTGAAGTTGGGGGCAGCCTATCCTCCTACCTGCATCACTAACCGATAAACGACTTTGGTTTTGTAAAAACGATGGACACCAACTGCTACCTAATAACTTTCAGGATGTCACCACTTAACCCACGGTTTTAACCGTGGGATAAAAGCGCCTACTTAATTGGTGCTAAACCGTTTCAACGGTTTTAATGTCAGCCTGCTAGCGGTTGGTATAAAAAGGAATGGCTGCACCATTCAGTGCAGCCATTTCCATGATTAGCCACCAATCATAAAAATCCTTTCAAATCACACAAACCTGCGGTTCCGGTTAGAGTACCTCCTGCAGCGTCTTCGCCAAATCCTCACCCCTCAAATTCTCCGCTACAACCACGCCATCGGGGTTGATCAGTACATTGTACGGAATGCCTTCGATATTGTACAGGGGCACTACGGCGCTTTCCCAAAACTTCAGGTCAGATACATGGTTCCATGCAAGACCATCAGCCTTGATGGCTTCTTCCCATTTGGCCTTCTGTCCGGGTCGGTCGAGGGATACACCCAGGATGGTAAAATTCTTGTTTTTAAACTGGTTGAAAGCAGCCACCACATTGGGGTTTTCGGCACGACAGGGCGGGCACCAGCTGGCCCAGAAATCTACCAGCACCCACTTGCCTTTAAAAGAGGAAAGCGCAACCGGCTTGCCGGTAAGGTCGGGTAGGGTAAAATCGGGTGCGGGTTTGTTTACCAGCGATCCCCCGGCGGCGGCCTGTTGCTGGCTGGCGGCGGCAGGTTGCTGGAGGCTTTTATTAATCTGCGCCAACCCGGTATGTTCGGGCGATTTGGCGGCTGCCTTTTTTACGATGCTTTTTACTTCGTCCTGCGTAAACCCTTCGATGCCTACCAGCGGGTTGGAGGCCATGCTCTGGTAGCTGCCCAGGGCGAAAAGTGTCAGGGATGGGCTTTTGCTTTTGCCGATAAAATCGGCGGTGTAGTTCTTTACCTCGGTAGCCTTGATGCTGCGCTGTGCCAGTTGCAGGTTCACTACAGAGTCAGGCGTACCAACCTTGCGCATGCTGTCGATGGACATGCTGCTGTTGTACAGGCCTTTCAGCTGCTCACCAGAGGTAAACAGGTAACCACGCAGGGCTTCGCTGGCTTCCGAACCTTTAACGGTGTACACCTCTTTTGAGGTAGGATCGATGTTGACCGTTACTTCATCCGCATCGTTGATCAGCGATACCAGCGGGTACTGCTGTCCGCTCAGACGCAGGTTGAAGATGGTTTCACCCTTGGAAAGCGTACTCAGTTCAAACTTTCCGTCCTTACCCAAGCTGGCAGAGTCCACCACAACAGGCGCAGCGGCGCTCAAAGAAGTTTCTTCCAGGTAAATGGTCTTGGCTTCGGCATTCTTGATGGCGCCTTCAACGGAAAATGTATCCTGTCCCGACTCCTTGCATCCGGCAAGAATCAGCAGTGCGGGAACGATCAGTTTTTTCATGAACATAATTTTGTGACAACAAAGCGGTACCAGGAGCAGATGGCTGCTGATGAGGCTTTGTGGCTTGCAAACCTAAAATCTTTTTGCGACGGATGGTGATAAGGGGTTGGTAAAAGTAGTACCGGGAACACACCTAACAGGTTTTAAAAACTTGTTAGGTGTGTAAGATCTTCCATCTCTTGAAGAGATAGAAGATATTCTTATCCCTTCAACTTCTCGGTAAACTTATCGGTAATAGCCTGCGCATCGGCCTTGCCACGAGCCATCCGCATGGCTTCGCCAACAAAGAAGCCGATCAGGCCTTTCTTTCCTTTTTTAAACTCGGTAACCTTTTGCGGATATTTATCCAGCACAGTTTGAATCCAGCCGTCCAGTTCGCTGCTGTTGTCAGACAGCAGCAGGTTGTTGGATTCAAGGTATTGCGCAACATCCATTTTACCATCTTCAAATAATGCAGGCAACACCTTTTGTACGGCGATGCCATGCGTTGTTTTCTTCTCGTCGATGTACCGGATCAAAGTGGCAATTGCCTCTGGTGCGATCGCCAGTTCATCCGACGAAAGTTCGGCTTCCACCATCTTGTTGCGGATGGGATTGAGCACCCAGTTGGCTGCAGCCTTGGTATTGGATGTGTGCTGCGCAATGCCCCGGAACAAAGCCTCTAAACCTGTATCGGCAGCAAGGGCATTGGTATCATAGTCGGAAAGACCAAATTCCTGTTGCAATGCTTCTACCCGCTGTTTGCGCGAAGGCGGCATGGCACTGCGCACAGCTTCAATCATTTCGTCGGTAATGTGAAAGGGCGGCAGGTCGGGGTCGGCAAAATAGCGGTAATCATCGGCATCTTCCTTGGTGCGGATGGCATAAGTGGTATTGGTTACCTCGTCGTAGCCGCGGGTTTGCTGCAGCACGGTGCCACCGCTTTCCACCAGCGCAATTAGCCTTTCTTTTTCCACCTCGATGGCCTTGCGGATAAAACGAATGGAGTTCAGGTTCTTGATCTCCACCTTGGTACCCAGTTTGGGATCCCCTTTTTTGCGTACAGAAATGTTCACATCGCAACGCAGGCGGCCCTGCTCCATGTTGCCATCGCATACGTTGAGATAACGCAGAATGCTGCGCAGTTCGCTTACATAGGCATAAGCTTCGGCACTGCTGCCCAGGTCGGGTTCGGTAACGATTTCCAGCAGCGGTATGCCCGCCCTGTTCAGGTCGATACCGGTATATTGCTCGGAAGCATCGTGCACGCTTTTACCGGCATCTTCTTCCATGTGGATGCGGTTGAGGCGCACCTTCTTTTCCTTACCATCGACGTTGATTTCCACATAGCCATTCTGGCAAATGGGCGCCGTGTGCTGCGATATCTGGTAGCCCTTGGGCAGGTCGGGGTAGAAATAGTTTTTTCGGGCAAAATAATTATGGCGCACAATGTCGCAATTGAGCGCAAGGCCCAGGCGCAAAGCGAGGTCAATAGCGCCGCGGTTCATTACGGGCAGGGTACCGGGATGCGCCAGCGATACCACGCTCACCTGGGTATTGGGCGATTCGCCAAAGTGGGTGGCGTCGCTGCAAAATAGCTTGGTCTTTGTGGTTAGCTGGGCATGTACTTCCAGGCCCACCACCATTTCGTAATCCTGTGCACTCATTGGTGTAAATATAAGAAGTCCGGCCCACCCCAAACCCTACCGGTGGGTGAGAGCCCACCCCAACCCCTCCAGGTGGGAGGGGCTTTAGGTTCCTACAGCCTTTAGCGGTTAATTGGTTGGCATATAAAAACAAAACCCGCAACATCATTCGTGTTGCGGGTTTTTGGATATATACCAGTTAAACGCAGTGTATCGCCGGGTTCTAAAGCCCCTCCCACCGGGAGGGGTTTGGGGTGGCCTTTTTACAAATCCGCCGTTTTCAGTTTACGCGGCATCTTCACATCAATGGTTTGCTGTTTGCCACCACGGAGCAGTTGCACCTTAACCGAAGCCTTGTCGCGGTTGGCAGCCATTTCGCGGCGCAGTACGGCTACATCGTTGATCTCCGTTTCGTTGAAGCGGGTAATGATATCGCCTTCCCTGATACCTGCTTTGGCGGCATTGCTATCGCCTTCCACGTCTTTCACCACTACGCCTTTGCCATCTTCGCTGTCCTGCACCGAAACGCCCAGCTTGGGACGTTCGCCGCCACCACGGTTGAAATTCATTTCAAAATCTTCCAGGTTGAAGCGGCCGTTGGGGCCAAAAGGAGTAACCTCACCGGGTACCATTACGCGGAAATTTTCGGCATTTACACGCAAGCCTTTCCATCGGGTAAGTTCGGCAGTAGCTTTTTGCTCTTTGCCGTCACGCAGGTAGGTGATGGTGATTTTGTCACCAGGCTTATGTTTGCGCACCTGCTCGGTTACGTCTTCAGCGTCTTCAATTTTTGCATCGCCAATGCGGGTAATGATATCACCGGTTTTGATGCCGGCTTTCTCAGCGCCACTTTCCTTGCTCACCTGGTTTACACGGGCACCTTTCTCATCTTCGGCAGTAACCACACCCAGCATGGCACGGCTGCTGTCTTCACCCATCACACCCTGGAAATCACCGTCATCAAAATTGAAATTGAAGTTGCGGGGAATGTTCATGGCACGAGGCGCACCCGGCGCACGGGGAGGTCTTGGACCTACTACCAATGCATCTACGTCCTTCAGCCGGTTGATGTCGATATTGATCTCCTCGTCCTTGAGGTCTTTTACATCCTTGCCATTAACGGTAACTTTATCACCGTTGATTTCAATGATGGTCTTTTCTTTCTGGTCACCGCTGCGGGTGATGATGATTTGTTGCACCTCGCCTTTTTCTTTGGCGGGCTTGGAAGCTTTCTGGGCCAGGATGGTTGCCGGCGTAGCCAGCACCAGCATGCCGCCCACCAACAGGTATTTACCAAAACTTTGTTTCATAAGCTGAACGTTTTACTACGTTAAATTTCGTAGATCAAATATAAGGAAGGAAATGAAATACGAAGACTTTCGCAAATGTTAAAAAAGATCGCAGATTTAATGATTGGATTGGATTTAATGATTTAGGCTGCAAGAGGCTTTTGTATCGGAAAGAGTTTCAGTTCAGTATGACATTTCGAGTACTCGATATACTACCATTGGCGTGTTATTCTGGAAAATGCCTTTATAGGTGGATTAGTGAAGCAGGGGCAACTTTTATGGTACCCATCAACAGTGTACACCAGCAGTTTTTCACTACTTCCTTCAATTCTATACTAGCCCACGGTTTCAACCGTGGGTGAAATGAAGCACCTGCTATGTTGAAACCGTTTCAACGGTTTCCCTGAAAAAAAGAAAACCCGCAACACCAAAGCATTGCGGGCCAAATATTATTAGAAATACAGAACTGTAGGGTTCAGTCCCCCTTCTCCTTCCAAGAGAAGGGGCCAGGGGATGAGGTTTAGGCGAAGAGGTTTTCTTTTACCGCTTTAATCACCTCCTCCAGTTGCGTGGCATTCTGTCCACCGGCTGTTGCCAGGGTCTTCTGGCCGCCACCGCCGCCTTTGATGAGGGGCGCAATGTTTTGCTTGATCATCTTCGACGCATCCAGGCCTTTGGCCGCAGTAAGGGCATCATCAAACAACAACACCACCTGCGCCTTGCCTTCCACGTTGGCCGCAAGGGCAATCAGGTAGTTGGGTACCTGGGCCTTTAGTTCAAAAGCCAGCTTTTTCAGGGCATCGGCCGAGCCAACGGAAACCACAGCACCGATGAATTGTGCATCGCCAATCGCTTCGGTTTTGCCTTTCAGTTCGTCGCGCAGGGTAATCAATTGTGCATTTTCAAACCCTTCGATCTTCTTGCGCAGGGCAGCGGCCTCGTCCTTCAATTGGGCTATGGACTTCAGCACATCTTTCGGGTTGTTCAAAGCCTCCCGAACACCTGCAAACTGCAGCATCTGGTCGTTTACAAAGGCTTCAGCAGCAGCACCGCAAAGGGCTTCCACCCGGCGCACGCCGGCAGCTACAGCCGCTTCGCTGGTGATCTTGAATAATCCCAGTTCACCAGTGGCACCTACGTGGGTACCGCCACACAGTTCCACCGAGTATTCAGGGTCGATGGTTACCACCCGAACGGTATCCCCATACTTTTCGCCAAACAGCGCCATAGCCCCCTGCGCCACCGCTTCCTCTTTTGGCATCTGGCGGATAATTACGGGAATGTTCTGGCGGATCTTTTCGTTAACAATGGTTTCTACCTGGCGGATTTCCTCGTCGGTCATTTTGCTGAAATGCGAGAAGTCGAAACGCAGGTACTCGCTGTTTACCAGCGAACCTTTTTGCGCCACATGGGTACCCAGCACTTTGCGCAGGGCGGCATGCAGCAGGTGCGTGGCACTGTGGTGCAGCTCGGTGGCCTTGCGCTTGGGTTTATCTACATGGGCCATCACTTCGCCACCGGCAAACCCTTCGGGAATACGGTCTACAAAGTGAACGATCAGGTCGTTTTCTTTTTTGGTATCCAGCACTTTCAGTTCGCCGCCTGCTGTTGCCAGCACACCGGTATCACCCACCTGTCCGCCGCTTTCGGCATAAAAAGGCGTGCGGTCCAGCACCAGTTGGAAACCTTCTTTGCCTTTGGCTTTCACCTTGCGGTAGCGCAGCACTTCGGCAGTTGACTCCAGCATGGTATAGCCTACAAACTCGGGCAGGCCACCTTCTTTAAGCACCACCCAGTCGCCGGCATCGGTTGCAGAAGCAGCGCGGCTGCGGTCTTTCTGCTGTTGCATCTCCGCTTCAAAGCCGGCTTCGTCAACCGTCAGGCCGCGTTCGGAAGCAATCAGGCGGGTAAGGTCTACGGGGAAACCGTAGGTATCGTAGAGTTCAAAAGTTTCCTTGCCGCCAATCAGGTCTTTGCTGGCGCCGATGATGTCTTCAATGCGTTTGAGGCCTTTTTCAAGGGTGCGGAGGAAAGCTTCTTCCTCTTCCCGCACCACGCGGGCCACAAAGGCTTCCTGTTGTTTCAGTTCGGGGAAAACGTCGGCAAACTGGCCGGCCAGCACGGGCACCAACTGGTGCAGCAGGGGCTGCTGGTAGTTGAGGTAAGAATAATAGTAACGAACGGCGCGGCGCAGGATACGGCGGATCACATAACCCGCACCAGTGCTGGCAGGCAGCTGTCCATCGGCAATGGTAAAGGCAATAGCACGGATATGATCGGCATTTACGCGGATGCCGATATCAGCCTTCGACTGTGTGCCGCCATAAGCAACACCCGTGATCTTGCTGATGGCATCGATGGTGCCGCTGAATACGTCGGTGTCGTAATTCGATTGTTTGTTTTGCAGTACCCGCACCAGGCGCTCAAAGCCCATACCGGTATCTACGTGGCGGGCAGGCAGGGGCTGGAGGCTGCCGTCTTTCAGGCGGTTGAACTGGATAAATACGTTGTTCCAGATCTCGATCACCTCGGGGTGGTCGTTGTTTACCAGCGAGGCGCCGTCTCCCTTGGCCCGCTCGGCTTCGGAGCGGGTATCCACGTGTATTTCGGTACAGGGACCGCAGGGGCCGGTATCGCCCATTTCCCAGAAGTTATCCTTTTTGTTGCCCAGCAAGATGCGTTCCGGGGCAATCCACTTGCTCCACTCTTCATAGGCTTCGGTGTCTTTGGGGATGCCTTCCCGCTCGTCGCCTTCAAAAATGGTTACATACAGGCGGTCGATGGGAATTTGCAGGTACTTGGTGAGCAGCTCCCAGCTCCAGGCGATGGCTTCTTTTTTAAAGTAATTACCAAAGCTCCAGTTGCCCAGCATCTCGAACATGGTGTGGTGGTAGTGGTCCACGCCCACTTCTTCCAGGTCGTTGTGCTTGCCGCTAACGCGCAGGCACTTTTGGGTGTCGGCAATACGGGGCGATGGGGCGGGTTTGTTGCCCAGGAAATAATCCTTGAACTGGTTCATACCCGCGTTGGTAAACATGAGGGTAGGATCATTCTTCACCACGATGGGCGCCGAAGGCACAATCTGGTGCTCCTTGGAGCGGAAGAAATCGAGGAAGGCGGCACGGATCTGCGCTGCCGTCTGGGGTTGGGTGCTGTTTATTTCGGTAGAAGCCATAATGTTTACTAATAAAGGCCGTTTACGCCAGACAGGTCTTTTCCCAAACCTATAAGGTCTTTAAGACCTTATAGGTTTTACGGGTGTGCACACCTGACAGGTTTTGAAAACCTGTTAGGTGTTGAGTACCTGTCAGGTGTTAAAACCTTGCAGGGTTCAAAAACCTGCAAGGTTTTACGGGTGCCCTTTCGGTTTATATTTGTTCGCTTCCCTGCCCATGGGCGGGGGCGGCAAAGGTACAGCCCAATTCAGATTTCGGATTTGGCGATTTCGGATTTTGGATGGTTTCTTTCAACAGTAAACCAACTGCTGTCAACAGCTGCCGAAATTTGAAATCCCACATCCGCAATCCCAAACCGCGTTGCATTGAAGAAGATAAAATATTACTACAATACCCACACGCTGCGCTACGAAAAGCTGGTAACCCCGTTGCGGGTTAAGCTGTTGCGTTTTTTTGGGTTTATGGCAACGGCGCTGGTTACTTCGGCCATCATCTCCTATTTCGCTTTCCAGTTTATCGGGTCGCCGGGCGAAAAGCTGCTGCGGGCCGAAAACGAACGCCTGGGTAACCGCTACCAGGACCTCCGCCGCCAGCTTGATGACTTGCAGCAGCAAATGGCCGAACTGGAGAAAAGGGATAACAACGTGTACCGCAGCATTTTTGAAGCGGAACCCATCCCGGATAGTGCACGGGCAAGGGCTTTGGAAAAATTAAATGCCGATGCAGCAGTAGCCAGATTAGGAGATAACCAGCTGGTTTCCTCTATTCAAAAAGACCTGGACACCCTAGGCAACCGCATCAAAGCACAGGAAAAATCCTTTGTCCAACTCAGCAGCCTGATCAACAATAAGGAAAAACTGCTTGCCGCTACGCCTGCCATCCAGCCGGTAAGCAACAAAGACCTCGACCGCATCGCTTCCGGTTTTGGCTACCGCATCGATCCCATTTACAAAACCATCAAGATGCATGCGGGCCTCGACTTTACCGCACCACAGGGCACGCCCATTTATGCCACGGCCGAAGGCTCCGTGCGGGTAGCCGGCTACTCGGATGGCGGTTATGGCAACCACGTGATCGTTAACCACGGCTATGGCTACCAAACCCTTTATGGCCATATGGTACGCATCAAGGCCAGGGCCGGTCAGCGGGTGAAACGTGGCGAACTGATTGGCTATGTGGGTTCCACCGGTAAAAGTACCGGCCCCCACCTCCACTACGAAGTGCACAAAAACGGCAACAAACTCGACCCGGTTTACTTTTTCTACAACGACCTGGGACCGGAGCAATTTAACGAACTGCTGAAACGGGCCAAGGCTTCCAACCAGAGCTTTGATTAAAGTTCAAAGTTCTAAGTCGGTGTACCACCGATCGCTACCAGTTTCTGTTGGGTTGTGCCTTTATCAGGATACCTGCAACTTGAAGCGGCTGCAATGCTCTTTATCAACTTTCCCGTTGCACTGTGGCCATCTGGCAGCATCCTTGCCATAGGATAGGCATGAAAAAACTATTTATCCTGGCAGCATTGGCAACAGGCTTGCTGAGCTGCGGCAATGAAGCATCAGAAAATGGCCCTGATACGGATACCATCAACGGCGGCCCGGCAGCCATTGAAGACGAAACCAAGCACCCTAGCGGCGTCACCAACCAAAACGTGATCAGTACCGATACGGCAGCAATGAACGTGGAGGAAATGCATGATACTACGGGTAAATAGCACCGGGTTACCACGATACCCGTGTAGGCGATTGGAATTGACAATCAAGCTTCCCTGCCATTCTGTTAATGTTGATTATTGGTGTGGAACCCGGATTTAAACTTTGACCTACAGACGGATAACTGAATTATTTTTGCCCCATGGCAGGCCCGCTTTCCCAAATATCAATGTTTGACTTACCCGCACCCGAGGAGCAACCTAAAGAGGATGGTATTGCTGCACCTGTGCAGCCTGCAGCCGGCCCTGAACTGGCGCTTCCCTTGGAGCCGGAGCCGGCAGGTATTTCGGAAACGCCTACCGTGGAGCAACCCGCAACTTCCCGTATTGAAGCGGAAACCGACCTTGAATATCCATTATATCCTACCCTGCCCGAGCCTGAACCCTTTGCAGTTGCAGAACCGGAACCTGTTATTGCTGAACAACAACCGGAAGCAAAGGCGGAGTTACCTGTGACGGATAGCATGGTTGAAGCAGATACGGTGACCGCAAATTCTTCTGAAACAGAAGCAGTTGATCCTATCGACTTCCCAGCCCAAGAAATGGAAGCGCCGGCAGCCAGTCCGGATTTACAGCATCCTGAACAGGAAGCGGTTCCACTTCCATCTGCAGCAGTTGAAACACCTGCACCTGAGGCTGTTGGCTTTGTAGTTGCGGAAAGCCCTGAGCATTTCGTGGCGCCTGAAGTGGAAGCAATACCAGAGCCCGCCTTTGAAATACCCACCGCACCGGCTGAAATAGCGGCAGAAGTACCCGTTGCCGTATTTACCGGGCCAATAGCGCCTGTAGTACCTGCCCAGGAAGCAGCAAAAGCGGCCACAGCAGTTCCGGAAACCGTTTCTTTTGTTACGCCAAACGCTGAAACGCGTGTACAGGCTGAAGCAGCAACATCGGAAGCATTGGCAGCAGAACAACCGGAGGCTGAACCTGTCCAGCAGCATGCTCCAGCAGCACCGGAACCAATTGTTGCACTTAGGCCTACTGCTGAAGCAGACATTGAACAGGTA
Organism: Cnuella takakiae; assembly: GCF_001953305.1. GTDB lineage: Bacteria > Bacteroidota > Bacteroidia > Chitinophagales > Chitinophagaceae > Flavisolibacter > Flavisolibacter takakiae. The sequence goes on along the minus strand of NZ_MTFE01000010.1, from coordinate 1,012,585 downwards.
CCCGTTCAGGAAGCTACCCCTTCCTTAGTGGAGGCGGTTACAACGGTACAGCCCGAACCTGCACCAGAGTCACAACCTGTCCAGGAACCACCAGCACCACAACCTGTGGTGGTGCCTTCCAGCCGGCCTTATATTTCGTTTGACATTGAAGTGGTGGAAACCAATGAAGCGGATATTCCCAGGGAGTTTTTGTCGGGTCACCCCATAACGCCTCAGGGGCCCAAAGTTAAAAGCACCCGTGGCCGCAAAAGCATCAAGGCTACAGAGGCAGGCCCGGATAAGATACTGGTACCTGAAGACGAAGAGCTCTTTAAAAAACAATACTATCCTATCAGCGAAGTAGCAGTAATGTTTGGCGTTAATATTTCGCAGATCAGGTATTGGGAAAACGAATTCCCCCAGCTTAAGCCCCGTAAAAATGGCAAAGGCGACCGCCTGTTCCGCCCCGAAGATGTAAAAATGCTGGTGTTGATCCACGACCTGATCCGGCGCCGCAAATACACCCTGGAAGGCGCTAAGGACTATCTCAAACTGAACAATGGCGAAGACATGCGCTTCCCGCTTATCCAGCAGCTCCAAAAATTAAAAGGCTTTCTGAACGAGTTGAAGGCGAATATGTAGGGAGGAGTATTGAATATTGGGATATCAGGATATTGAATACCGCAATTACTAAAAAACGAATACCCAATACCTAATACCAAATTCCCACCTTAAACACCGCCTTAACACGCAGCTGATTTATATTTGGTTTATGCCAGTTATCAAACGCGTATTCCTTTTTGCAGCAGCTACATTTTTCGCTCATACTTCCCAAGCCCAATCCGAAATCAGTCGTGATGGCGAAGGACAAAAAGTAATCAAAGGTTTTCTGACCAGGGACCAGCTGGCCAGCGATACGGCCTTCAAATGGTTTAGTGCCAACCAAAAGGATTACAAGCCCTATGCTCCGGCACTGCAAAGCCTTACCGCACAGAAGGATTCCGTTCAGTTTCTGGTATTTGCAGGCACCTGGTGCCACGACACCCAGTTCATCCTGCCTAAGTTTTATGCTTTAGCCTCGGCTGCCGGCATTCCAGATGCACGTATTTCTACAGTGGGTGTGGATGTAGCCAAAAAAAGCCAGCACAACCTCACTGAAGTATTCCGCGTGGAAAATGTGCCTACAATTATTGTTTTGAAAAATGGCAAAGAAGCCGGCCGCGTGGTGGAATACGGCAAATCGGGGATGTTTGAAAAAGACCTGGGGGAAATTGTAAAAGGCAAATAGCCATTTTGCTGTAATTGCCTACTGAGTTTGCGGGAGCGACAACGTACCAAGAACGACAGACCACGGGGAGATAGAACTTATCTTATGTAGGCCTGGTTGCGTGTTGTCAATTGAATTGGTACCCATTCGTACTTAATACTCTGCCCGGTAAACGCTAAGCATCCCATCCTTAAAAGCAAGCAATTTACCAGGGACCAGCTTCACCTTACAGCCTTTGAGCACATCGGGTAAAATTGGCTGCTCTTGCAGCAGCGTGGCAAAGGAATAGCGTTGTAACAAACCGTTTTTAATACCATAAACATGGTTGCCGGCAACCAGCACATCAGTCCATTCCTGCACGGGTATTTTCCTCTTAAAATTTCCGAAATAGTCGAACTGGTACAAGCCTAGTTCCGGATCGTAGAGGTAAAGCCATTTATCCTGGTCAAAAATCCGGATGGGCTTCAATGCGGCATTCAGTGCAAGGCGCAGGTCGGGGGTTTCCAGCAAAGCCGATCCCTTTTCATCCAGTTTTTTAATGGAACCGGTGAGCCCGTCAAATACCCAAACTTTATTGTCAAAGCTGATGGCTGCAGCCAGGGGCTGTTGCATCCCTACCCGGCGCAGGTCAAGGGTAAATTGCGGCGCCAGGTTGCGGTCCAGCACCAGCACCTGTGCGTAGTTTTTGTAAAAAAGCAGCGGCCGTAAAGGGTTGGACAGATCCATTGAAAACAGCGCACCACTGCGGGCCGCCTGGCCAAATACCGCCAGGGAGTCGCCCGAAGGCCCCAGCTTTTTTACCTGCCCTGCGCTTCCTAGCAGGTAAAGGTTGCCCAACATATCAACCTGCACGTCGGTAGCCGTACCAATGGGCACTTGCTGCAGCACTTGCAGGGAAACCGTTGGCTGAGCACGAACGCACATCAACAGGCAACAAAGCATTATGGTATTTACAGCCCTCACCAGTTGCGGATGATCTTGTGCTCCATACCTGTGTAAGAAGCCAGCTGCATATTGGTACCGTCAAATACGGCATAGGTAAAATACAGGATCCAGTCGCCCAGGTTGATGTAACGGCTGCCTTCGCCCAGTTTCCAGTCGATGGGCAGGTGGCGGTGGCCAAACACCATGTAATCGTAGGGATTTTGCTGCAACAGTTCCTTACAGTATGTAATCAGCCATTCGTTTTCCTCGCCCAGCCATGCTTCTTCCTTACCACCGGATTTGGCCCTGCTTTTTTTGCTGAAATAATCGGCAACGCCGATACCTATGGCAGGCGGCACCAGCCCAAACAAAGCCTGACAAACCGGGCTGCGGAATACCTTCTTCAGGGCTTTATACCCTTGATCGCCGGGCCCCAGGCCATCGCCGTGGCCTATATAAAACTGCTTGCCGCCCAGCTGGAATTCCTTGGGTTCAAAATAAACGGGGATATTTAACTCCTCCTGCAGGTAGGTTTTCATCCACATATCGTGGTTGCCTACAAAGAAGTGCACGGGCACACCGCTGTCGGTGATTTCGGCCAGCTTGCCCAGCAGGCGGGTATAACCACGCGGCACCACCTTGCGGTACTCGTACCAAAAGTCGAACATATCGCCTACCAGGAAGATGGCAGCGGCCTGGTAGCGGATGCTTTCCAGAAACTGTACCAGCAGCTTTTCGCGCTGCAGGCTGGCGGCGGCATTGGGCGCACCGAGGTGGAAATCGGAAAGAAAATAAATGTTTTTACCGGGAGGAATCTGCATGACCTTATTTCAGCGGGGCGAAAATAGGCAGGATTGTTTATTCCCCTTCTGCATCCATGCTCCGGGAAGCTATTTCGCGGCATGCATCCGAAAGAATGCTGCGGGCCTGCTGCACCTTTTTCAGCAGGTCTTCGTTGCGCGATATCACCGGGTGCTGCAGCAGTAGCTGGTCAATCATTTTCATACAAATACACCCACGGTCGAGGGCTTCGTGCCAGTGGAAAGCATTGATGGTGCTTGGAGTGTGATGGGCCATAGCTGGTTTTCAGTATTATAGAAAGGTACCGATTTCCATAACAGGTAGAACCATAAAAGAAAAGGCGGCGCTTTCGCACCGCCTTACCTAAATCTTTCAGCCTACCCCTGATCATCTATCAGGAAGCAAAAGACCTCCTTAGGTCCATGCACCCCCACCACCAGGGTCTTTTCAATATCTGCGGTACGGCTGGGGCCAGTTGCCAGCGTGATCAGCGAAGGCAGCCGGCTGCCGTATTTCTGCTGTGTAGCTTTTACCGCGTCGTCAATTTCATACACCAGCTGCGAAGTAAAGGCCACGCATACATGCACCGGCGCATACACGCTGGGCACCCTGCCGGCAGCCGAACTCAGCACCATGGAACCCGTACGGGCCACCAGCCTTTCGCAGGTGGTAAGCGACACATCGCAGGTTCCAATATCACCATACCATTGCATACCGGGCAACAGCGCTGCAATGGGCTCTTCGGCGCAGTACATATGCTCCCAACCGGCGGCCTGCACCAGTTTGGCAAACTGGAAGGCAAACTCCTGCTGGTCTACACAAAAGATAAACTTGCCGCCCAGGGCGGTAAACTGCTCGGCAAAAGTGATTACCGGGTCTTCCTGCTGG
>NZ_MTFE01000010.1:975976-1008716 GCF_001953305.1 Cnuella takakiae | reverse complement strand
TTTACCCCCCCCCCGCCTTTATTTTATCCAGTATATTCTTTCTGGAAGTATCACTCATTATGCAGAAGGTTGCTGGTTCACTACATTGGGATCAAATGGAGGAACACCTTCCGATATACCACCGTCATGGTGTTTTTCGTCATCTACACCAAGGGCTTTTTTCTCTTCGTAGGGGCGTTCGCCAATCAGTGCTTCCACATCACTCTGGAAGAGCACTTCTTTATCCAACAGGGCTTCTGCCAGCAATTCCACTTCGGCCTTTTTACCACGCAACAAGTCCTTGGTGCGTTCGTATGCGGCGTCGATCAGCTTGCGCACTTCCTCGTCAATCAATTTGGAAGTTTCTTCGGAATAGGGCTTGGTAAAGCTCTGGTCCTGCTGCGGATCGTAGAAGGAAATATTACCCACTTTATCGCTCATACCATATACCGTTACCATGGCATAACCAATCCGGGTGATCTGCTGCAAGTCGTTTTGCGCACCGGTAGAAATTTTACCAAAGAAAATTTCTTCGGAGGCACGACCACCCAGGGTCATACAAATCTGGTCGAGCAACTGGTCGGTATTGTACAGGTACTGCTCTTTGGGCGTGTACTGCGCATAACCGAGGGCTGCGGTACCACGCGGAACGATGGTCACCTTCAGCAGCGGGTAAGCATGCTCGAGGTACCAGCCGCAGATGGCGTGGCCAGCTTCATGGTAGGCAATGATCTTTTTTTCGTCGGGAGAAATGATCTTGTTCTTTTTCTCCAAACCACCAATAACGCGGTCAACGGCATCCTGGAAGTCGGCCATGTCTACACCCGCTTTGTTTTTGCGGGCGGCAATCAGGGCAGCTTCGTTACAGACGTTGGCAATATCGGCACCGGCAAAACCAGGGGTCTGCTCAGCGATTTTGTGGATGTTGAGGCTCTCAGAAACCTTGATGCCTTTAAGATGCACTTTAAAGATCTCCTCGCGGCCTTTCAGGTCGGGCTTGTCGATGGTGATCTGGCGGTCGAAACGGCCGGGACGGAGCAGGGCCGTATCCAGCACATCGGGACGGTTGGTAGCAGCCAGCACAATGATGCCGCTTTCGCCGCTAAAGCCATCCATCTCTACCAGCAACTGGTTGAGGGTGCTTTCGCGTTCGTCGTTGCTCATCATCATGTTCTTGCCCCGGGCACGACCGATGGCGTCGATTTCATCGATAAAGATGATACAGGGCGATTTCTCACGTGCCTGCTTGAACAGGTCGCGTACCCGGCTGGCACCCACCCCTACAAAGAGCTCTACGAAGTCAGAACCCGACATAGAGAAGAAAGGTACCTGGGCTTCACCTGCCATGGCTTTCGCCAGCAGGGTTTTACCCGTACCCGGAGGGCCTACCAGCAGTGCGCCTTTGGGAATCTTACCACCCAATGCAGTGTACTTCTTGGGATTGCGCAGGAAATCAACGATCTCCATTACTTCCACTTTGGCTTCATCAAGACCGGCAACATCTGAAAAGGTGATGTTTACGCGGGTACCCTTGTCAAACAAGGTAGCTTTCGATTTACCAATGTTGAAAATACCACCGGGGCCACCGCCGCCGCCGGCACCACCACCCATCTTACGCATCAGGAGTATCCAGATGGCGATGAAAATGAGTATGGGCAACAGGGTAGTAATGATGGGGCTAAACCAGTCGCGTTCGGTATCTACCGTACCCACGTTTTTCACGGTGGGGTTATCAGAGTAAAACTTCCGCATATCGTCCTTGAACGAATCGCCCGAAACAATGCGGAAATAAAAATGCGGGCCGTTGGCTTCGGTGGCGTTGTTGGCGGCACCTACCTCGTTGCCATATCGGGCCAGCCCTTCTTTGGTGAGGGTAACCCGTACAATGTTGCGGTTGTTGACAATAACGTACTCGTTCACGCTGCCTTCGCGCAACATTTGCTCAAACTGGTTCTGATCGATCTGCTTGGTGGTAGGCGTAAAAGGCCCAAACACCTGGAAGGCGATCAGGATGGCAAAAATGATGGCGTAAACCCAGTAAATGCTGAAACGGGGCCCTTTGCGCGGCGAATTTTCGCCATCATCGGGCCTGTTCGAGAATTTGGGCAGGCGAGGCTTGCTATTGTCCTTATATGGTTCTTGTGACATGTTCCTTTCTTATGGATAAAAGCTACTAAATAAAAGGCTTGCAAAACGTAGCTGACCGGTTGTTAACAAACCAGCTTATTCTTCGTTGTGCTCTGCTGCCGCTGCATCGCTCCACATCTCTTCCAGCTTGTAAAACTTGCGGGTTTCGGGGGTCATGATATGCACTACCACATCAACATAGTCGAGCAATACCCATTGCAGTTGCTGGCGGCCCTCCTGATGGTAGGGGCTGTCGCTGCACTTCTGCCTTACTTCCTCTTCAATATGGTCGGCAATGGCACGCACCTGTGGCTGGCTGCCCGCTTCGCAAATGATGAAAAAGTCGGATACGGCTTCGTTGATCTTGCGCAGATCGAGCGAAACCACGTTTTCGCCCTTTTTATCACTGATGGCTTTGAGGATGGTCTTGATGATCTTAGAGTTGCGGGTGAGCCTGGAAACGCTGCTGCGCTTGCGGCCCGATAAAACATCTAGTGGTTCCAAATAATCTTCACGTTTAATTTTCAATAAAGGGGTTCACACACAGTTCAGGCAAGCGGGCAATTTGGATTTGCGTTCGTTACTTTGGCCAAATTTAGGCGAATTGTACCCTATGGCAAAACCCATCGGCGCTTCCTTTATCGAACTTAGGCAGGTTGAAAGTACCAACAACTATGCCATGGGAATGGTACATGCCCGTATGGCACACCATGGCTTATGCGTGTTTGCACACCAGCAAACGGCAGGTAAAGGCCAGCGCCAGAAGCAATGGGTTTCCGGCACCGGCAAGGACATCATCCTCAGCCTTGTGGTAGAACCTTTTGCCCTGGCTCCTTCTCAGCAGTTCCTCCTCAGCATGACCGTAGCCCTTGGGGTTTATCGTTTCTTTAACCATTATGCTGGCGATGAAACCAGCATTAAATGGCCCAACGACCTGTATTGGCGTGACAGAAAGGCAGGTGGCATTTTAATCGAGAACATTGTACAGGGCCACCAATGGCAATGGGCCGTAATTGGAATGGGTATCAACATCAATGAAACCAGCTTTCCCGAACTGAACCGCCGCCCTGTTTCCCTGAAGCAAATTACCGGTAGAACTTTTGAACCAGTAACATTAGCGCGGGAACTGCTTGGTTATTTGCAAACAGCTTTCGACCAGTTGCAATCCAACCCAAACTCCATTTTAGCAGATTACAACAAAGCCTTTTTTGCTTTGAACCAGCAAGTAGCTTTTAAACAAGGCAGCCGCCATTTTTCCGGAATTATAAAAGGCGTAGCGCCCAGCGGCGAACTGCTGGTGCAAACCGGTGTGGAAGAAAGGTTTGGAATGGGCGAAGTGGAATGGTTGATTTAACCATACTAACAGGTTTTTGGAATACACCTCACAGGTTTTAAAAACCTGTGAGGTGTGCTCTAGCCTGGCCCGTTAGCTTTCCCGCTGTATCCAACCCCAACAATGCAAGGCCGGGTGCTGCTCCCTTTTCCAGCCTGCCCAGTTGGGTCCACCCCAAGGCTCGTGCACCATTAACAGTTGCTGCCTGTAACAAGCTTTCCAGTGGCAATTGAGGGTAAGCTTCAGCCAGCAACTTTATTTCGGATGCAATACTCAGTTGCCAGTTGCTGCTGTAACTATCGGTACCCAGTACCACAGTGCAGCCTTCTTCAAGCAATAAAGGCAACGGCGGTACAGCATCTTCAATATACTTATTGGCACCCGGGCAAAGACACCATACCAGCTTCAGCCCGTATTGCCGGGCATGTGCCTGCGCAAATTGAATATCTTCCAATTTGGTAAAAGTGTTGTGTACCAGTACAATGGTTTGGCCCTTGGTAAAATAGGGCAGCCAGCTTTGCAGGCTGCTCTTTCCTGTACCACCCAGGGGCTGTGTTTGCGTAAGCTGGTATAATTGCAAAAAATCGCCACCACCCGATTCAAAAAGCTCATTTTCTGCCGGCGTTTCCTGGTTGTGCACCGAAATAATTGCTCCTTCGGATGCCTCGTTGAGTGCGGTAAAAGTGGCCGGGCTAACGCTATAGGGCGCATGCGGCGTAAGGATGGATGCAGCAAGCCCGGCTGCCAGGTGTCCTTCCAACACAGCCCGGTTGTGCGCCCAGCGCGGTTCCAGGGTGGCATCGGAAAAGTTGAGCACCTCCACAAAGTTGCGCCATTGCAACCCGCTTTCCTTTTTGATACCAATAACATCGGTGGTATTGCAGATATCACCTACAGCCACAATGCCGGCAGCCCGCATTTCGGCAACGGCCTGTTTTGCCCTTTCAGTAATGATTTCAAGCGGCCAGCCTTCCTTTCGTTTGGCCACCACCTGCAATAGAAAATGTACCAATCCACCACCTTCGTTGATTTGATTTTTAAAATGACTCAACTCCAGGTGGCAGTGGGCGTTTACCATACCCGGCATGAGGATACCCGACAGCATTTCGAACTCCTCAGGTGCATTTTCGGGCGCCAAGAGGTCCAGTATTGTTCCATTTTTCACCACCACGGTTGTGCCCTCCGGCAAAAACTGCTGCCCGTCAAACATCCGGCTTGCCCGGTACATTTTTACTGCCATGTGGCTAAAATAGGCCCTTAACGTTTGCATTGGCCGCTGGCGCTTAATTTTGCCGCCTAATTTTTACCATGCTCGACAGACTTGACGCCATAAAAGCCCGCTTTGATGAAATAGGTATCGCGCTTACCAACCCCGAAATTATTGCCGACAATAAAAAGTTCGGTGGGCTGAGTAAGGAGTACCGCGGACTGGAAAAGATCGTGAACGCCTACAACGACTACCGCAAGGTGCTGGATGATGTGGCCTTTTACAGAGAGGCACTCAACGGCAATGACGAGGAGATGCGCGAACTGGCCAAGATGGAACTGCCCGACTCGGAAGAAAAACAGGAAAAAATGGAGGCGTCTATCCGCCAGATGCTGATTCCCAAAGATCCGCAGGACGATAAAAATGCCATCCTGGAGATCCGTGCCGGTACCGGCGGCGATGAAGCCAGCCTTTTTGCAGGCGACCTGCTGCGTATGTACCAACGTTATTGCGAGCAGCGTGGCTGGAAAGTGGCCCTGCTTTCGGAAAATGAAGGCGCGGTAGGCGGTTTCAAGGAAGCACAGCTGGAAGTGATTGGCGACGACGTATATGGCACCCTCAAATTTGAGAGCGGCGTACACCGCGTACAACGCGTGCCCGATACGGAAGCCAGCGGCAGGGTACATACCAGCGCAGCAACGGTTGCGGTGATGCCTGAGGCCGAAGAGGTGGATTTTGAACTGAAAGAGAGCGATGTCAAGATGGAAACCTCCCGAAGCGGTGGCGCCGGTGGACAGAACGTAAACAAAGTGGAGACCAAGGTGATGCTGACCCACATCCCTACCGGAACGGTGGTGATTTGTCAAACTGAACGTACCCAGCTGGGCAACCGCGAAAAGGCCATGAATATGATGCGTACCAAATTGTATGAGGAACAGGTGCGCAAACAAGAGGAAGAAATTTCCCGACACCGCAAGAGCCTGGTGAGCTCCGGCGACCGGTCGGCAAAAATCCGCACCTACAATTTCCCGCAGGGCCGGGTTACCGATCACCGCATTGGCCTTACTTTATACAACCTGCAGGAAGTGTTGAACGGCGGTATCCAGGAGCTTATTGATGCGCTGCAATTTGCTGAAAATGCGGAGAAAATGACCAAACAGGCATAATTATTGGTCTTTCTTACTGACTTTTTTTTCAATTGATGAGTTGCATTTTTCTTAAAAGCTTCTCATCTTGGGAAGCAGCAAAGAAAAATTGGGTGTTTTGCAAAAACTGGCATCATTTTTTCTCTTTTAGAAGCAGTTCTTGCAAAGGGCAGCAATGCCTTAAGAACATTTTAAGAAAATCAGATTAACCCTTTGGCAACATATTTGCTTTTATGAAGTTGTTCTTCTAAGAGCAGTCAATTTTCTCATAAGCAGTTAGTTTTGGTTGCGACCCCTGTTTCCACAGGGGTTTATTTTTTTATACGGGCCAAGGCCCACAATCCTAACATCGCTCCTGCCGTATCGGCGGCGGCGTCCCACAAATCAAAATCGCGGTTCACGATCAGTTGGTCCTGTACCACTTCCACCAGCAAGCCATAGGCTATGGCTGTCAGCAACAGCAGCAAGGGCTTGCGGCGGGTAAAAACGCCAAGGGCATTCCCCCACAAAAACAGCAGGACGGCAAAAAGACCGATATGCACCCATTTATCGAAATGGATACCTGAAAGCCAGTTGATCTTGGGAATGGCACTACCAGGCAGACAAAACAGGAAAGAGATAAACACCAGCCACCCCAGTGCAAAGGGCAGCGCATAACGATTCAGCAAACGCATAGCATTAAAAAAGCCTTCCGGAGAAGGCTTGAATTTTATTAAGCAACAAGACTTTGGTAAGCTTCGGCGGTCATAAGGCCTTCCACATCGGCGAGGTCTTTCACCTTCATCCGCACCATCCAGCCTTCACCGTAGGGATCGCTGTTTACCAGCTCGGGGCTGCTGTTCAGTTGGGGGTTTACTTCCGTAATGACTCCGCTCACAGGCAGGAAAAGGTCGCTAACGGTTTTTACCGCTTCAACAGTACCAAACACGGCACCGCTTTCCAGGTCCTGGCCAACGGTTTCGATTTCCACGTAAACAATATCACCCAGTTCGCCCTGTGCAAAGCTGGTAATACCTACAACGGCTTCATCGCCTTCAATACGTACCCATTCGTGCTCTTTGGTGTAACGCAGGTTATCCGGAAAGTTCATAGCATTGATTTAGGGCCGCAATATAGTTGGAAGTTGGGAAAGACGGAAAAGACAGAAAAGTCAGTAAAGACGGGAAAGACAATAAAGAAGGGTACATGGCAGCCTGAGCAATAGGATGTTTGAAAAATACAGTAACTATTTCAGGCCGGTTAAACCATTTTGAAACGAATAGTTAACTAAAAAGGCTGGTTACCTACATACTGTTCAACCAAATAGGAAATGGACTAACCTCTTTACTGTCTTCTCCTCACCAATCTCGCCTGTACGATCCGCACATCCTGTGCGGGCCGGTCGCCCAGCTGGCGGTTGACGGGTGTGGCCGCAATACGGTCAATTACATCCTGGCCTTTAACAACATAGCCAAAAATGGTATACTGGTTATCCAGTTGGGGCGTGCCGCCGGTAGTCCGGTAAACCGCTCTTTGCTCCTGGGTGATCTTTCTTTTTACCCGCACCCTTTCCAGCGAATCCATCTGGCTGTCGGTCCAAGTTTTTCCCTGTACAATATAAAATTGGCTGGCGCTGCTGCGCCGTTCGGGGTTTACATCATCGCCGTTGCGGGCCGCTGCCAGTGCCCCTTTTTGGTGAAACAGTTCCGGCTTTATCTCGGCAGGAAGGGTATATCCCGGACCTCCGGTTCCCAGTCTTTGCCCGGCAGCAGCCCGCCGGCTGTTGGGATCGCCGCTCTGTACCATGAAACCCTGAATAACGCGGTGAAACAGGATGCTGTCATAAAAACGGCTTTTTACAAGCTGCAGGAAATTGTCGCGGTGCTGCGGTGTGGCATCATAGAGCCGCAAACGGATAGCACCTGACGTGGTAACAAGCTCCACATCGCGGCGGCGATCCTTTTTACGCAGCTTATTATCCTGCTGGGCAGGGGCGAGGTGGGAAATCAGGAGCAGTAAGAATAGCAGTTGTTTCATGGTAGTTACAGGTACAGTGGCAACATAAATGGCGTGTGCAACAAATTTCATTTAAAAACCCTGCTCCTGGAAATACAACAGGATATGATCCTTCAGAAAATTCTCCTGCTCAAAAGGAACCAGTTCGGGCATGGGTTTAAGTTGTTTGAAATGCGGCCAGCCGTCTTCATCTACCTTTTCCAGCTCGTAATAACCACTGGGGCTGAGTACGGTACAAATGGCAATATGCATCAGGTCCTGCTTTTGTTCCTTGCTAAACTTCGCTTTTACATCGCCCAGTTCCTGTATGCCGATCAGGAACAGGATGCTTTCCACATCCGGCTTTTTGCCAAACCGCTCCATCATTTTTTGCTCCAGGGCAAACCACCGCACCTGCAGGTCGTCGTTGAAATTCATAGCCGCAAAGGTAGGAACCGCAAATTTGTATGATCAGGAATGATTTGTATGAACTGCATGCCAATCCGCATCCACATACCAGGTGCTTGAAAGTAATAGAAACAAACGCAGAAAGCTTAGTTGTTTACGCTTGCAGACACCTATCATACTAATCCTTAAAAAAGCATACAAATCTGCGGTTACCTTTGAGGCCAAATTTTTTGTGCATGCTGCAAGTTGCCTTTATCAAACAGAATACGGAAGAAGTAAAGAAGCGGTTAGCAAAGAAGCATTTCATCGAGCCGGAGATCGTGGATGCCATTATTGCCAAAGACGATGAGCGCAAGCAGCTCACCTTCCGCTTTGATGAAACCAAGGCCAAGATCAATGCAGCATCCAAAGAAATTGGCGCACTGATGGGCAAGGGCCAGAAAGAAGAGGCCGAAGCCCGCAAAAAAGAAGTGGAAACCCTGAAGGGCGAACTCCAGCCTATTCAGCAACAGCTGGATGAAGCCGAGAAAAGCCTCCACGACCTCCTCATCAAACTGCCCAACCTGCCTTCCGAGCAGGTACCCGAAGGCCGCACCCCCGCTGAAAATGTGGAAGTGCGCACCGGGGGCTCTATTCCCCAACTGCCCGCAGGCGCCGTGCCCCACTGGGACCTGGCCAAAAAGTACGACCTGATTGATTTTGAACTGGGCAACAAGCTCACCGGCTCCGGTTTTCCCGTATACAAGAACAAAGGCGCCCGCCTGCAGCGTGCCCTCATCCAGTACTTTTTGGATTATAATACCAAGGCTGGCTATACCGAGTTTATGCCCCCGCTGATGGTAAACGAAGCATCGGCCTATGGCACTGGCCAGCTGCCCGATAAGGAAGGACAGATGTACCACGCCACCGCCGACAACCTCTACCTCATTCCCACGGCCGAAGTGCCGGTAACGAATATTTACCGCGACACCATCCTGAAGGAAGCCGACCTGCCCATCCGTATGACCGCCTATACCCCCTGCTTCCGCCGTGAAGCCGGTTCCTATGGCAAGGATGTGCGCGGTCTTAACCGCCTCCACCAGTTCGATAAGGTGGAGATCGTTCAGCTGGTAGCTCCCGAGCAGAGCTACGATGTGCTGGATGATATGGTAGCCCACGTGGAAGCACTGGTGCAATCGCTGGGACTGCCTTACCGCATCCTGCGCCTTTGCGGTGGCGATATGGGCTTTGCTTCGGCCATCACCTACGATTTTGAAGTATACAGCGCCGCCCAGGAACGCTGGCTGGAAGTAAGTTCCGTGTCCAACTTCGAGGCTTTCCAAACCAACCGGATGAAAATCCGTTACAAAAACAGCGAAGGCAAAACAGGGCTGCTGCATTCGCTGAATGGCTCCTCGCTGGCCCTGCCCCGCATCCTGGCCTGCCTGTTGGAAAACAACCAGACCGAAAACGGCATCCTGCTGCCACCAGCACTGCAGCCTTATTTTGGTGGAGAAATGATTTAACCCGTTTTTGGTTTCTCGTTTTTAGTTTTTAGTCTATCGTTGCATGGCATGCACCCAAACCAAAAACAAAAAACCAGAAACTTCCACCATGAACGCTACTTATACCTGCAATGGCCTTTCCTATCCCGCCACCATCCGGCTGGAAGGTAAAGGCCTTTTTATTGAGCTGCACCGTGCCGATGGTGCCGGTACGGTATTGTGGCAGTATGCCAGCATCCGGCCTTCGGAACGCGCCAGCTTTTTTGGCTACAACGACTACCCGCCGCAAACCCTCGAGGTTTTAGACGCTGTGCTTACCAGCCAGCTGCACGAAGCCCTGCGCAATCCCGCCAACCGGTTCCGGGCCAGCCGCTTTGGGCCACTGGCCAAACTGCTGGCCATTGTGCTGGTGCTGTTCAGCCTGGTGTATTTCCTGGTGGTGCCATGGGTATCGGGACTGCTGGCGTCCCGCTTTCCTTATAGCTACGAAAAACAGCTGGGCGAGCAGGTATACCGCTCCATGGTGCAGCCATCGGACATCGACAAACCCGCTACAGCGGCTGCCAACCGTTTTTTCCAGGCACTGCAATTTGACTCGGAACACCCGGTACGCATTACCGTGGTAAAGGGAGATGTGGTCAATGCTTTTGCCCTGCCCGGCGGTCATATCATAGTATACCAAAAGCTGCTCCGCGGCCTGGACAGCTACGATGAGTTTGCAGCCCTGCTGGCCCACGAGTTTGTACATGTGCGCAACCGCCACACCCTGCGCAGTGTGTTCCGGCAGTTTGGCGGCACCATTTTTCTTTCCCTGCTGGTGGGCGATGCCGGCGCCGTTAGTGCCGTGCTGCTCAACAATGTCAATGAGCTAAAGAACCTATCCTACAGCCGCAGGCTGGAAACCGAGGCCGATATGGAGGGCTTGCAACTGTTGCGGCAACGCGGCATCAGTTGTCGCGGCTTTGTACAGCTGTTTCGTTTTTTGCAAAAAGAAAGCGGTGCCATGCAGCCTTCGGAATGGCTCAGCAGCCACCCCGATTTAAGCAAACGCATCGGTAGCATCCAACGTTCGGGAACCTGTACTGAAGGAAACAAGGACGAGCAGTTGCATAGTTTGTTCCTACAACTGAAAACTGCCGAATGAACATTTAAATTTAGTTTACCCAAACAAAGGTCTGACCTGTCCTTGGTTAACCAACAGTGTTAAATGGGCAGAGCAGGTTTGGGCAGCCTGTTTTTTGTGTATTACCCTACCAATCTTTTCGTTCTGCCCGAAAAACCAAGCAGGTACAGGAGAAAGCAGGCATATTAAAATTAAAAAATCCGTTCCGGCCCCGCCAATTCAAAAATCCTCCTTACTTTTGCCGTCCTTTCACAAGCTGCGGGTGTGGTGACCTGTAGTAAATGGAACCCAACCCGTCTTCTCCACGGGCAATTCTTAAAGTGAAAAAACTTATTAATAATGAAACGTACATTCCAACCGCATCGCCGCCGCCGCAAAACCGTTCACGGTTTCCGCAAACGCATGGAGACCGCTAACGGTCGTAAAGTGCTGGCTAGTCGTCGTGCCAAAGGCCGTAAAAAGCTGACTGTTTCCGACGAGCGCAAGCTGAAATAGTCCAGTAGCGGGTCCGTCCCGTTTCAGACCTTATTGAATAGCTCCGGCCGCCGGGGCTATTTGCTTTTTGTAGGTAACCAGGAAGTGGATGATTTCGGACGTGGGATTTCGGATATCAATAGTTTGCTACCGAATTGCGTGCACTATAGATTGCATATTCAAACAACTGAAATAAGCACCCGAAATCACTACGCTTATGCAAAGCAATTACCTATCGTAAGAAAACCAGTGCTTTTGTAAACCTCCGAAATCTAAAATCCCAAATCCGGAATCTCTTGTCTCAATTCAGCTTCAGCAAGCGGGAGCGGCTCAAAAGCCGCAAGCAGATAGATGCCCTCTTCAGCGAGGGCAAGGGCTATCATGCTTTCCCGGTGAAAATGAATTGCCGCTTGTTTCCTGTTTCGGAAGCCCAACCTGCGGGTATGCTTGCCGGCGTGTCGGCCCCCAAACGCAGTTTTAAAAAGGCAGTAGACCGCAACCGCATCAAGCGCCTGCTCCGCGAAGCCTACCGCCTGCAGAAAGCGCCCCTTTTACAACTGATGGAGGAGCGCCACACTGCCGGGCATGTTTTTTTCCTGTATACCGGCAAAGAGCTGCTTACCTTTGAACAGGTGCACGCCGCCATGGCCAAATGCCTGCAACAGCTCCAACGCCGCATTAATGAGATCCCTGTTTAAAATACTGGCCCTGCCCTTTATCTGGCTGATCCGCTTTTACCAGCTGGCTATTTCGCCCTTGCTGGGACCCTCGTGCCGCTACACCCCCACCTGCTCGCAGTACGGGCTGGAGGCTTTTAAAAAGTACGGCCTTTTCAAAGGCTTCTGGCTGACCATCAAGCGCATCGGCCGCTGCCATCCCTGGGGTGGAAGCGGGTATGACCCGGTGCCCTAACCTGCTCATACCCCCTGTCCCCCTTAAGGGGGAACTTAGGACGGAGTGCTTGACCATTTTGGAATAAACTTTAGGTTGACGTTGCTATATACAACAGCGCCCCTCCAAAGCAGAGGGGCGCTGTACATTTCAGGTTACTTGACCTAAGTTCCCCCTTTAGGGGGACAGGGGGTGAGGCGAGGTTTTACTTCGCCTGCTCGTACAATTCATTCACTTTATTCCAGTTTACCACGTTCCAGAAAGCGCCGAGGTATTCGGGGCGGCGGTTCTGGTACTTCAGGTAGTAGGCGTGTTCCCACACGTCCACACCCAGGATGGGGGTGCCTTTTACTTCGGCTACATCCATCAGGGGATTGTCCTGGTTGGGAGTGCTGGTTACTTCCAGCTTGCCGTCTTTTACAATCAGCCATGCCCAGCCCGAACCAAAGCGGGTGGTACCTGCGGCATTGAACTTTTCTTTAAACGCATCAAAGGAACCAAAGGTGCTGTTGATGGCTTCGGCCAGGGCGCCGGTGGGTTGTCCGCCGGCATTGGGCGCCAGGATGTTCCAGAAGAAAGTGTGGTTCCAGTGACCGCCACCGTTGTTGCGCACGGCGGGCGAAATGCTGCCTGCGCTGGCTACCAGCTCTTCGATGCTTTTGTTTTCGTGCTCGGTGCCGGCGATGGCTTTATTCAGGTTGTCAACATAGGCCTGGTGGTGCTTGCCATGGTGAATCTGCATGGTTTGTGCATCAATATGGGGTTCCAGGGCCTCATGTGCATAAGGAAGTTGCGGAAGTGTAAATGCCATAACTATAGTATTTAAGAATGAACAATGGGAAATCTGGTCTGTCGTTTCCGTAGGAGCAACAAATGTACAAGCCTGGGGTTGCCGGAATGTAAGGCCAACGTAAAAATTCGGTGATCAATGGGCGGTACCGGCACATATTGACGGCTACCATTTACACCCTCACCGTTTTGCCCGGAAAAATTCCCGGATCAGGCCGGCACATTCATTTTCCAGCACACCATGCACCAATTCGGTTTTAGGATGAAAAGGTGATATCGCAGGCTGCACCCTGCTGAACCCGTTTTTAGGGTCGGATGCACCCCAAACCACTCTGCCAATCTTGCTCCAGTACAGGGCACCGCTGCACATCACACAGGGTTCCACAGTTACATACAGGGTTGCTTCGGGCAGGTATTTGCTGCCCAGCTGGTTGAATGCCGATGTAAGGGCAATGATCTCGGCATGGGCCGTTGGGTCGTTGAGCCTTTCCACCTGGTTGTAACCGCGTGCAATAATGCGGCCGTTCATCACCACCACGGCACCCACGGGCACCTCGTCTTCTTCAAAAGCCTGCTGCGCCTGTCGCAGAGCCTGCCGCATAAACTGCTCGTCCGTTTCGTTCATATGCCGAAGATAAGTTGGCCGGAAAGGATTATTGATTACTGATTATTCATTTCTATATCCCATCTCATCACTCATTACTCATCACTCACCTTCCCGCCACTTTCCAATAATCAATAATCACGAATCAACAATCCCCACCCTTCTGTGGCAAAATAATTGCCCCTACCCTTCCAAACATCAACCATGTACAAAATTTGCAGCCTCCTCCTGATAGCCGCACTGGCAACAAGCTGTGGCAATAGCAACAACAGCAGCAATACCGATAGCGCCACCAACGATACTTCGGTTACCCAATACCGTGGGGTGGAAAATGTAAACGGCAATATCCCCGACACGGCCGCCACCGGTGCCGAGCCCAATACCAACTACCATTCCGATTCGGCGCAATAATGTTTAACCCGGCTGCTGTAAATTGCCCGCATGAACCTGAGCATTCGCGAAGCCACTACCCAGGATGCAGTACTTATTGCCGACCTTAGCCGCCAGACCTTTTTCGACACTTTTGCTGCGCAAAACAGCAAGGCCGATATGGATAAGTTTCTCAATGAGCAGTTTACCCGCGGCCGGCTGATGCTGGAGGTGGGCCAGACGCCCAATACGTTTTTGCTGGCTTATGCCGGCGATCAGCTGGCAGGTTATGTAAAGCTGCGCGATGGCCGCAACCCGCCCCAAATGGCCGGTGCAAAAGCACTGGAAATTGCCCGGCTCTATGCCTGCAAAAACATGATTGGTAAGGGCGTGGGCCAGCTGCTGATGCAAACCAGCCTCGAAATGGGCAAACAAAAAGGCAAAGACTGCGCATGGCTTTGCGTGTGGGAACACAACCAGCGGGCAATTGATTTTTACCATCGCTGGGGCTTTGAAAAATGCGGTGAAGTAGAATTCATTCTGGGCGATGATGTGCAAACCGATTGGGTAATGCAACGCCCTTTGTAAACAGCAGTATTTTGCTGTACCTAAAACTTTGGACGGGTTTGCTGCACGGTGGCAAGCCCGTTTTTTTACCTAAGTAATTACCTTAAATAAGGCTACTCATTTACGCCCAAATGAGAAAAACGGCAGCCAACGAAAGGCTGTCTGGCAAAGCATTTGCCTGTTAAATCGCGATAAGGGATTTAAAACTAGGAAAATGAAAAAAACGATGCTGATAGCTTCCCTGGTGTATGCCAGCCTGACGAGTTGCAATAATGCTGCGAATGACGGCGATGCCACTACCGATACGACCAATACCACCGGCGCCGTGCCCCGTAGCTCGGCTCCCTATGGCGATACCGCCCGCGACCTGAATGACCAGGGCACCAAGACCAGCCCAGACATGGTGACCAGTGAAGACAATAAAACCAACAGCAACCGCCCTGCGGATTCTACCGGCGGACTGGGTACCGGTATCAAGGAGCGCACACCGGCCAGTGAAGGGCAGAATTAAAAAGGTATAAGGGTATTGCGGTATTGGGATATCAGTAGGGCAATTGCCCGCCAAAATATCCCAATATCAAAATATCCGCCTCATCGCATAAACCGTTTCAAAATATTCAGTTTCCCCTTAAATGGCGGATACTTGAAAGCCGGGTCAAACCAGGTAGGCGTCTTCAGGACGCCTTTTTTGTGGCTGAACGTATCGAAAGAGTATTTGCCATGATAGGCACCCATGCCACTGTTGCCACGGCCACCAAAAGGCAGGTTGTGGTTGGTAAGATGAAAGCTTACATTGTTGATACAGCCGCCGCCGGCGGGCACCTGTTCCATCCACCAGTTGGCCTTTTTATCGTTTTCGGTAAATACATAAAATGCCAGCGGGTTGTTGTTGCGGGCAATGATATCGAGGGCTTCCTGCTCCTTGCTCCAGGTTAAAACAGGCAGCAGCGGCCCGAAAATCTCTTCCTGCATCACCTTGGCCTCCGGCCGCACATCTGCCAGCAAGGTGGGCGAAAGGTGCAAGGTTGGCGCATCGTAGCTGCCCCCGTACAACACGGTACCCTCCTGCAGGTATTGCAGCAGGCGGTCAAACTGCCGCTGGTTTACCACCTTGCCATAGTGATAGTCGCGTACGGCTTCTGAAACATAAAAATCATCAATGGCTTTTTTGAGGTGCTGCACAAATGGTTCGCGTACCGACTGGTGTACCAACAGGTAATCGGGCGCCACGCACATCTGCCCCGCATTGCTGAACTTAGTTACCGCTATCCGGCGGGCGGCTACTTCCAGGTTGGCATCGGGCTCAATAACGGTAGGGCTTTTTCCACCCAGCTCCAGGGTTACCGGCACCAGCTGTTTGGCAGCCAGTTGGTAAATGATGGTGCCCACCTGGGTGCTGCCGGTATAAAACACATGATCAAATCGGAAGGCTTCCATCATGCGCGGAATAACAGCAGCGCCTTCGCCCTCCACCAACAGCACTTCATTTTCCTTAAAAGCCGAAGCGGTTATCTGCCGCAACACGGCCGATGTGGCAGGCGCCAGCTCGCTGGGTTTTACCACGGCGCAATTGCCTGCAGCCAATGCACCCACCAGCGGTGCCAGCACCAGCTGCAGCGGGTAGTTCCAGGGCCCTATAATGAGCACCACACCCAAGGGCTCCGACAACAGGTAGCTTTTAGATGGAAAATTGAGCAGGTTGGTACCCACATTCTGGGGCTGCATCCAACTTTTCAGGTGCCTGAGCACATAACTTATTTCGGACAGTACAAACCCTATCTCGGTGATCCAGGCTTCTTCCTTGCTTTTCTTCAGGTCGGCGGAAAGGGCTGCATAGATGGCTTCCTCGTGCCGGTACAAAGCGGCCTTCAGGTTCAGCAGTTGCTGCCGCCGCCATGCATAAGACCGCGAGTTGCCCTGCTGGAAGTTTTGCCGCAAGGCGTGCAAAAGCGAATCGTTCATGTTTGAATGTAGGGAAATAGCACAATAAAAAAGGCCGCCCCGGGGGAGCAGCCTTTGCAAAAAACAAAGTATCCTTATTTCACCGTTACCGGCACTTCCAGGTCGGCCCAGCGCATTGCAAAGCCGTCCTTATTTACCACGTATGCCAGGCGCTCGTTGAAAGAAGCTGCCTTGCGCGGTGTAACCTGTACCCGCAGGGCATCCTGTGCTTCCTTGTAGCTGTAAGCGCCCCACTGCTTGGCTTCCTTATTGAAGATTACCGTCCACTTGTCCTTACCCGGAATGGTGAAGAAAGCATACTTACCGGCAGGCAGGGTCTTGCCTTCCACGGTGATGTCCTTGGAGGTTTCAATGGTAGTGGCCTCGTTGGCACCGGCACGCCATACTTTATCGTAAGGCACCAGGTCGCCCCAGATGGTGCGGCCCTTTACCGCCGGGCTGCCATAGTTGATGGTGATATCGGCGGCGCCTGCCTTGCCGCTTACTTTTTGGGCGGGGCTGGCAACAGGCTGCTGGGCCTGGCCCATAAAGCTGGCAAATACCGCAACAAAGAAAAACAGGAGTTTTAAAGAGTGTGATTTCATTTGGTTTGAGATTTTTTGGGTGAATTGATTTGATTGTTATGGCCCAACAATAATACATACAAATACCCTGTTTTGGTACCCCTTTGTAGCGCTCTGGTTTACCCGCCTGGCCTCTTAAGTTTAGCTTTACCTGATTACCTGTGCTAAAAGCCAACCGGGATGGACAGAAAATTGTTAGCTGTTAAACAAAAACGGATGCGGGGCAAAGGCTGGCTGCCGGTTTTACTGCTGCTGGCCCTTGGCGCCCTGTTTTTTATTCAACCTGTAATCATGAGCCAACAAACATTCAAACAGCAACTGCTGAAGCTTGCCTATCCCGTACTGATGCGCATCACCAAGCTGGCAGGCACCAATGCCACCATCAGGAAAAACAAGGACGGGAAAAAAGCGCCCGCTTCTGTTTACCAGTTAACCATTGCCCGCAACAATGGCCAGCCCCTGCCGCTGGAGCAGTTGCGTGGCCGCAAGATATTGCTGGTGAACACCGCATCGGAATGCGGGTATACAGGGCAGTACGAAGAACTGCAGGAGCTGTGGCAGGCCCATAAAGACCGCCTTGAAATCATCGGCTTTCCGGCCAACGACTTCAAGGAGCAGGAAAAAGGCAGCGATGCCGATATCGAACAATTTTGTAAAATCAATTACGGCGTACAGTTTCCGTTGGCTAAAAAAAGCCAGGTGGTGCCCGGCGCCGGCCAGCACCCGGTGTTTCAATGGCTCACCAACCCGGGCCAGAATGGCTGGAACAACCAGGCGCCCCAGTGGAACTTTGCCAAATACCTGATCAACGAGGAAGGCGTGCTCACCCATTATTTTGGGCCTTCAGTTTCACCATTGGACAAAGAAGTGGTGGCAGCTATACAGCAATAAGAATTGTGTTCGCTGGTTGTGGCAATCAACTTGGCTGTAATATTGCGGGCTGACTGAAAAAACTTACCTCCATGAACTGGCTGATCCTCATTATTGCAGGTCTTTTTGAAGTGGGCTTTACTACCTGCCTGGGCATGGCCAAGCAAAGCAAGGGCACCACTGCCAACTTGTGGTATGCAGGTTTTTTCCTGTCGCTTACCCTCAGCATGGTATTGCTCAACAAAGCCACCCAAACCCTGCCCCTGGGTACAGCCTACGGCGTTTGGACCGGCGTGGGTGCAGTAGGCACCGCACTGATTGGTATCATTCTTTTTAAAGAGCCCGCTGACTTCTGGCGGCTGTTTTTCATTTTTACGCTTATAGCCTCCATCATCGGGTTGAAGGTAGTATCGCCGCATTGATGAAACCACCGGCAGGGGCTAGCTATCACAGCTATAAGCCATCGAATCCATGTTTATTTTACGGGGCTCAAACTTGTAACCATCGTAAGCCAAAATGACCTCATCCAGCACGGCATCAATTTCTGCTACCGAAGGCAGGGTTACCAACCTGGTGCGGTAGTCGCGGATATTCGGCAAACCACGGAGGTAATTGGTATAATGGCGGCGCATTTCGTTGATGCCTGCCTTCAGTCCTTTCCAGGCCACCGACTGGTGCAGGTGCTGGCGGATCACTTCCACACGTTGCTGAATGGAAGGCGGCGGCAGGTGCTCGCCGGTGCGCACAAAATGCTTGATCTCGTTGAAGATCCAGGGATAGCCGATGGCGGCACGGCCAATCATGATCCCATCCACTCCATAGCGGTTCTTGTACTCCAGGGCTTTCTCCGGTGAGTCGATATCACCATTACCAAAGATGGGGATCTGGATGCGCGGGTTATTCTTTACTTCGGCGATATAGCTCCAGTCGGAATGGCCTTTATACAACTGGGCACGGGTACGGCCATGAATAGACAGGGCCTTGATGCCCACATCCTGCAGGCGCTCGGCCACTTCCATGATGTTGATGCTGTCGTGGTCCCAGCCCAAACGGGTTTTAACGGTTACCGGCAGTGAAGTGCTGTTGACCACGGCTTTTGTCAGCCGCACCATCAGGTCAATGTCGCGGAGCACACCGGCGCCGGCGCCCTTGCTCACCACCTTTTTTACCGGGCAGCCAAAATTGATATCGAGCAGGTCGGGGTTTACCGTATCCACAATCTTGGCACTCAGCGCCATAGCCTCCTCGTCGCCGCCGAAGATCTGGATGCCCACGGGCCGCTCGGCTTCAAAGATGTCGAGCTTCTGGCGGCTCTTGATGGCATCACGGATCAGTCCTTCCGAAGAAATGAACTCGGTATACATCAGGTCGGCGCCATTGGCCTTGCACACGGCACGGAAAGGCGGGTCGCTCACGTCTTCCATGGGTGCCAGCAAAAGCGGGAAGTCTGGAAGTTCTATATTGGCTATCTGTACCAAGCGGGTCGGTTTATTTTGGAGGGCTTATCTTGCAGCCTTCTGTTTTTAAATAAACCTTGAAGGTTTTGAAAACCTTCAAGGTTGGGAAATAACGCTGCAAAATTAAGGCAAGAAAAAGCGCACCTATGCAAACCTATCTTAAAACAAAGCCCGTATGGGTTCAGCTGTTGCTTTTTGTGGGCATGGCTTTCGGTATCCTGATGGTGATTTTCCTGCTGGGTGGCAGCCTGCTGTCGCAGGTTACCGGCATCTCCATCATGCAGATGAGCGATACCGCCCAGTGGAACTACGATAATAACAACACCCTGGTAATGGTACGGGGCATGATGCTGCTGCAGTTCCTGGGATTATTTTTAATCCCTTCCCTGCTGTTTGCCTACTTCTCCGATCCGAATCCCACTGCCTATATAGGACTGAAAAACCCTGTGAAACCGGGTTATTGGATTGTGGGTATTGCCGCCATGATGCTGGCCATACCGCTGGTAGAATACCTGGGACTGCTCAACCGCAATTTTCCTTTTGGCGTGGAAACCCGCCTGCTGATTGAAAAGATGGAAGCCGAAGCGACACGCACCCTCCAGTTTGTGCTGGGCCGGCATACCATGTTCGACCTGGTGATCAATCTTATTTTCATCGCTGCTTTTGCCGGCATCGGTGAAGAACTCTTTTTCCGCGGCATTGTACAGCGCCTGCTGATCAAAAGCACCCGCAATGCCTGGCTGGGCATCCTGCTGGCGGCTTTTGCCTTTTCATTTTTCCACTTCCAGTTTTATGGCTTTCTGCCCCGCCTCTTCCTGGGTGTCTTGCTGGGCGCCGTGTACTGGTACAGCGGCTCCCTGTGGACGGCCATACTGGCGCATTTCCTCTACGATGGTGTGATCATCGTTGTCTTGCATTTTCACCCGCAATACACGGAGGCTAGTGGTTTTATCAACCAGCAGCAACTTCCCTGGCTGGCACTGGCCAGTGCCGTGCTGGTAACGGCCGCCATCTGGTGGATGAAAAAAAGCAGCACCATCAGCTATGCGGCGGTATACGCCGGCGAAGAGCTGGATAGCATGCAAACGCCAACCAACCTAAACTACTGATGGCTTTTAATAAGGAAGTATTTCGTACCCGGGCCCTATCGGCTATCGTATTTGTGGTGATCATGGCCGTTGGCCTGTTGTGGAGCGAGCTGAGTTTTATCCTGCTTTTTGCCGTGGTACATGTAGGCTGCTGGTTCGAATACCAAAAGCTGGTGTTAGCCATCACCCATGCCGACAAAAAAACATCGGCAAGCCTTTTTGCCATGCTGATGCTGGGCGGGCTGGGGCTATTGCTGCTTTTTACCCGGCAATCTACCCTCATGGACTTTGGCAAGGGTATGTTAAGCACCAGCATTGTTGTCAGCACCTACCTGCTGATTACCAAGAGGCTGCCTAAAGATTATAAGCTGGGTATGCTTGCAGGCCTGTTGTATCTCTCCTTGAGTCTTGCCTTGCTGGTAAACATGCGCACCCAAGACAGCTACCCCGATTTCTGGTGGTCGCTGTACCTGCCCCTGTTGATCATTGTAAATAACTGGATCAACGACACCATGGCCTATATCGTAGGCTCCTTTATTGGTAAAACGCCCTTCTCTCCCATATCGCCCAAAAAAACCTGGGAAGGCACCATCGGCGGTGTGATCCTGGCGGTAATAACCATTACCCTGGTTGCACATTTCACCGGCTGGTTGCCCCTGCACCACGCAGCTGCACTCTCAGCCATCGGCGCCATCAGCGGCACCTATGGCGACCTGTTTGAAAGCAAGCTCAAACGCATGGCCGGTGTTAAAGACAGCGGCACCATGATGCCCGGTCACGGCGGCTTTCTCGACCGGTTTGACTCCCTGCTATTTTCAGCAACTGCCTGTGCAGTGTATGTGTGGGGAGTGATGTGAATGGTGAATGGTAAGTAGTGATTGGTGATTGGTGATTGATTCTTACTGACAAAATTTTAGTTGTTGGACGGTAATACCCAATCCCCATTCACTATTCACCATTCACTTCTTTGGCACTCCTTTCGCCGGGACATTTGCATGAAGATTGGATATTCCCTACTGAAGCAACTTAACAAGAAATACGATCCTTCCTCAATGGTACAACGCCGCTTTCGCGGGTACGACTTGGCCATGAAAACAGATGAAGAAGGCAACCCTATTTTGCTCTTTATCGGCACGGCCGATGAGCAGGGCATCATCAAGGGCGACCGCTATGCACGCAGGTTATTAAAAGATGAAAATGGCCGCGTTGTAAAGGACCACTGGGACTATAAAGGAAAGATTTGAAAGCAAGTTCATGCATTTCTTTTGGCATGGTATTGCAGCATCAAATACAAAACCTACGGTTATGATGTTGTTTGTAATACTGATCATTGCTTTCCTGGTAGCGCTGGGATTGTTCATGGGCTTTGCAGCCAAAAAAGAGAAGAAAGGACCAGGCCTGGGCGACCCTACTGCGGGTAACCAACAAGGACCGAGATAATGTGCTAATGAGCCAATGTGCTAAGTTGGGCAAGTGCAGTTGTAAGTGTGGCTTGGAGCAAAACTTAGTGATGTAGCTTTCGTGTGTACCAGGCGGCACTTAACAGTAAATAAAAAACACACGCAAAGTTATCCACCTTGTGCAGGTACGATGTTTTGCTACATAAAAAAAGTCAGTAGTGGAAAACATCACTTCCCACTACTGACTTTTTATTTTGAATCTGCTGCGCACCATTAGCACATTTGCTAATTAGCACATCAGCACATTAATTTCTATACACTCTTACCGCATACTCCTGACCGTCTTCTTTCTCGCCAATGACAAAACGCACAGGGTCGCCGGGACGGAGGTCTTCAAAGTTGCAGTCCTGCAGGTTGGTGTAATGGAAAAACAGGTTGTTGGGCGGATGCTTGATAAAACCAAAACCATCTTTCAAAGAAAACACATAGCTGCTGTGCAGTTCTTCGTCTTCATACACTTCTTCCTCCTCCACTTCTTCCGCATCGGTGTGGTAGGTACGCTCCTGTGTTTCGGCACGTGACTTTTGCAGGAATAACTGGCTTAGAAAATCCTCGTCGTTTCTGCGGTCGTTGATCAGTTCGGTCATGCGTACCGGGTAGGTGGCCTCGGTAAGCAACTCGCGGCTTACGCGGTGTTGATAGCGGTTGTTTTCGTCATCGGTGTATTCGTAGTCCCAGCCCAGCACCATCACCCGTACACCCAGGGTATTGAGTTTGCGCACCAGCGGCACATAATCGCCATCGCCGGCTAGCAGTACTACCACGCTGAACTTTTTATACACGGCCATTTCAAAGGCTTCAAGCGCCAGCCATACATCGAGGCCCTTTTCTACCTTTTTGTAAAAAGTTTCTTTCAGTGGCAGGTAGTGCGTAGTAACACCTTCACTCATCAGGATATCATCGAACAAACGCTCGTAATACAGCAGTTTGCCTTTTTGCGCGGCTTCCTGTGCCGGCAGGCGGCCACGGAAGTAATGCGCATCTACAATATGTGACAGGGAAGCAGGCGTACCCAGCGATTCGGCTACCTGTTGTTTGATAAAACTATGCAGGCCGCGAATAGAAATGCGGCGGCGCAGGGAATGCTGATAATTGTAGTAATTGCTGACACCGGAGAAATAATTGCCGTCGTAAAAAACGCCAATCCGGATCAGGTTGTCAAAACCGTTGGTCATAAATAAAAAATATACCTGTTATTATTCAGGGTTTATAATGCAAAATGACTTTGTCTGGCAAGGGTACAGGGTTGCAGGGGATGGACTTTAGGTAGGTTTGGTGTAGGGCAATGCCATCAAAATCGCAATCCGGAAAACAAATATAGGGGTTTGCGGGGAGGACAATAGACCATTGCGCATCGATGATGGACCATTGATTGCGGAGCAGACAACGGAAGTAGAAATTAGTTGACAGGTGAAGCGGAAGCATGATGCAAAATGATTAAGGGGTCTTATATAAAAACATACAGTATGTTCAACACAATGGCCAGGTTCGCAATCTTTCCCTTTTTTTATCATGTGAGGCCATAGTCCCAATAACCACATGCTCTCATAGTTTGCCTTTACAAGAAAGGTCCCGCATTGCTGCGGGACCAACTATAATCACCAAACTAAAAAGCCTTATTTCAATTTACATGGGCAGTTCTGCCGAAACTACTCTTGGCAACCGGGAACCGGCAACTTGCAATTTTTGTTAAAACCAGCTGCCCACGAATTTTTCATCAACCCTTTCTCCCTGCAGTTTGCGGCGGCGGCGCGCCACATCAAAGCGGTGGATGATCATGGTGGCGATCATCAAAGGAATAAAGAGCAAAGTGAGCGGTGGGATACCCAGGAAGGATATCCATTTGCCACCATAAATGCGGCGCATGGGGCGGCGCAAACGCTCGGCGATGAGGTACATGCCCGGCAGAATGAACAGGGTCATGAAGAACGCGAAGATCAAACCAAAGATCAGCGTCCATGCCAGCGGCGCCCAGAAGCGGGCACTATCGCCACCAAAGAACAGGTGCGGGTTGAACTCCGAGAACAGGGTAACAAAATTGAGGTTCAGACCTACCGCCAGCGGAATCAAACCAAAGATGGCCGCAAGTGCCGTCAGCATTACGGGGATGATCCGCGTTTTACCCGCCTGTATAATGGCCTCACGGGTACGCATACCCCGCTGGCGCAGTTCTTCGGCAAACTCAATTACGAGGATACCGTTTTTCACCACGATACCTGCCAAACCCACGATACCCAAACCGGTGAATACACCCGACACATCGAAACCAGTGATGGAGAAACCCAGCAACACCCCAATGATAGAGAACAGGATTTCGGTAAGAATAATTACAGGTTTGGAAATAGAGTTGAACTGCAACACCAACACCAGCAAAATGATCATCAGCGCAACCACCAGTGCCTGTCCAAGGAAGGCCACTGTCTCAGCCTGCTGCTCGCTTTCACCCGCCTGGCCGATGGTTACATTGGCCGGCTTGTTCTGGAATCGGTCGAGGTAATCTTTGATCTGCGTATTTACCGCTTGTGCTGTATAACCTTGTGATTCGAGCACATTGGAGCGCAGCGAAATTACCCGCTTGTAGTCTTTGCGCTTTACACTACCCTGGGTGCTGGTATAATCCACTTTTACCACGCTGGAAATAGGAATACGCTTTACCTGACCGGTGGCCATATCGCGAAAGGTGATGTTCATGTTCAACAGGTCAGTGAGCGAATTGCGCTGCAGCTCCTGGTTGCGCAGTTGGATCTTGTATTCGTCTTCACCATCCTTGATCTTCGAAACCTCACGGCCAAAAAGCGCCGTACGTATTTGCATACCAATCTGCGCACTGCTCACACCTTCAATCAGGGCACGGTTTCGGTCAACCGCCAGCGTTATCTCGGGGTTGGTAAGATCCACATCCATCTTCAGTTCTTCCACTCCCGGCACATTGATGGAATCCAGGTAGTTCTTCAGGCTTACCGCCGTCTTTACCAGGTCGTCGATGTTTTCGGATGCCACTTCGATGTTGACGGGCGGATCGGTGGGCGGACCGCCGCTTTCCTGTGCCACCGATATCTCGGCACCGGGCACGCCTTTCATCACGGCGCGAATTTCATCGAGATAAGGCGCCGAGCTTTTGCCGTGGCGTTTTTCAAACTCCACAAAAGACACCTGTATGCGGCCCAGTTCCGAACGGGTAGTACGGTCGCCGCTGGCGGGGTCGGCGGCACCAACGGCAACGTTGGAGATCACGCTTTCTACCATCGGGTTCTTCTTGCCGTTCTCCATACCCAGCACCTTGTACACGCGGTTTTCCAGCACACGGGTTACGGAGTCGGTATACTCCACATCGGTGCCTACGGGCATCTTGATATAGGTGTAAATAAAGTTCGGATCAGCCTTGGGGAAGAACACCACTTTAACCCATTGCGTGGAAGTGGCTATGCCAAATACAATTACACTAAATACAAACAATCCAAAGGTTGCCAGCAGCAGCCACACAGGGCGCCAGCCTTTAAGTGCCCAGCGCAACAATCCTTCGTAGCGCGTCATGATATTGGGTAATACGCGGTTCTGGAAACCATGAATTACATCATCAAGAATGTAGCGGTTAAAGATCACCAGCAGCACAATGAAGAGAATGAGGTTGCCAAAAAAAGTAAGCCCCATGATATCGAACAGGATACCGATGGCCACGGCAAACCACAAACCCCTTTTGCGGAAAATGGCCGACTTGGGTTCTGCCTTCCCGTCTTCGTGGTTCATAAAGTCCACGGCAAATACGGGGTTCATGATAAAGGCCACGATGAGCGATGCCGCCAGCGTGAAGATCAGCATGGTAGGCAGGTAGATCATGAACTTACCGATGATGCCCGGCCAGAACAACAAGGGCAGGAAAGGCGCCAGCGTGGTAAGCGTACCGGCCAGTACCGGGATGAACACTTCACCTGCAGCCATCATCGCGCTCTTCTCGCTATTGATGCGGCCACGACCTTCCATGAAAATGCGGTGCGTGTTTTCGATCACCACGATGGCATCATCCACGATGATACCCAGCCCGAAGAGCAGGGCAAACAACACGATGAAGTTGAGTGTAACAGCAGAACCCGCAATGAGTTCGGCGCCGGGAATAAAGATGAAGGCAACGAAAATACTCAGGGGCACACTCAGGGCCACGAAGAAGGCATTGACCACACCCATGAAGAACATCAGGATCACCAACACCAGGATAAAACCGATGACGATGGTGTTTACCAGTTCGTTGAACGAGTTGCGGGCATTGATGCTTTGGTCGCCTGTGATCACCACTTCAAGGTCGGGTGGAAATACAGTGGCCTTCAGGTCTTTTACAACCTTGTTCACCCCTTCCGCAGTTTCAATCAGGTTTTCACCCGAACGCTTTACCACGTTGAGGGTAATAACGTTTTTGCCATTGAGGCGTGCATAGCTTTCGCGTTCCTTGATGGTGTCGCGCACATCGGCCACATCGCGCAGGTACACGGGTGCACCCACATTGTTGCGCACTACGATGTTGGCAATTTCAGGTGCCGTTTTCAACTGGCCTTTCAGTTGCAGGTTGCGGCGCATATTGCCTACTTCCAACTGTCCGCCCGAGATGTCGAGGTTCTCGCGGCTGATGGCGCCTGCAATATCATCGAAGGTGATGCCCGCAGCCTGCATCCGCAGGTTGTCT
Organism: Cnuella takakiae; assembly: GCF_001953305.1. Lineage (GTDB taxonomy): Bacteria > Bacteroidota > Bacteroidia > Chitinophagales > Chitinophagaceae > Flavisolibacter > Flavisolibacter takakiae. Next base: position 982,167 of record NZ_MTFE01000010.1, on the reverse strand, counting down.
ACGTTTACCTGGAACTCACGCTCAGGCGCACCCACCACATCCACGCGGTTGATCTGTGGCAGCTCTTCCAGGCGGTCCTGCATTTCATCGGCGTATTCCTTCAGGCGCACGGGATCGTAGTCGCCACTGAGGTTGGCATACATGATGGGCTGCTCCGAGAGGCTCACTTCCATCACCACCGGTTCCTGCGTAAGGTCGGTAGGCAGGTCCTGCTTCGACTTGTCCACAGCGTCTTTTACTTTCTGCAAAGCTTCATCGGTATCCACGTCGGTGTCAAACTCCACGATGATGATGGAGAAGTCCTGCTGCGAGGTAGAAGTAACCTTGTTGATCTTTACCCCCGTGATGCCCTTGAGTTGTTTTTCGATGGGCTGCGTTACCAGGTTTTCGATATCCCTTGGGGTATTACCTGCGTAAATGGTCTGGATGTAAATATTGGGAATAACGATATCGGGGAACTGCTCTTTGGGCAGGGTCACAAACTGGAACACACCGGCCAAACTCACAAAGAGCATCAGCAGGTAGATGGTCGTTTTGTTCAGGATACTCCAGGTGGTGGGTCTGAAGTGTTTGAACGGTCCGTTGGGATTTTCTAGTACGCTCATGTTGGCGGTTTGGAGTTGAGCAAGGCTTTTGGCTTTTAGCTGTTGGCTATTAGCTTATCGCTCTTTGCACGAAGAATATTTTTATAACAGAACAGCAATGGCCAACAGCTAACAGCTAATAGCCGACAGCTGTTTTACCCCGTAGTTACCTGCTGCCCGTCGTACAATCCCTGAAAGCCCTGGATGATCAGCTGCTCACCGCCGGTGAGGCCGCTTTTTACTTCCAGCTTTTCGCGGTACAGTTCGCCTACTTCCACGTATTTTTTGCGGGCAACGGTCTTGTCGCCTTCCTTGGTGGCTACCATCACAAACTTGCCCTTGTCGTCATTTTGTAAAGTGTTCACCGGGATGGTGATGGCACCTGTGCGGGCATAGTCCTGTATGCGTACCGATGCCACCTGGTTGGGTTTCATACCTGCTTCGGTAGGTACGGGTGCTTCGATGTAAAAGGTGCGGCGAGCAGGGTCAATGGTTTGACCCACTACGTTTACGGTAGTTTCAAAAGTCTTGTTCACATCGGGCAGGGACACCTGCAGCTTGCTGCCCTTGCTTACTTTACCCAGGTAGTTTTCGGGCACTTCGGCAATGATCTTGAGACGGCCGGTATTTACAATGCGGATCTGCGGTCCCATAGCGGTATTGCCCACAAACATTTCACCTACACGCACATTCACCTGGTCGGCCACGCCACCCTGTGGTGCGGTAATAGTCATCAAACCTGCCTGCTGCTGGATGATGCCGATTTGCTTGCGCAGGGTTTCCACCTGTGTTTGCGCGGTCAGCACCTGCTGGTAGGTACCAATGCCCTGGTCCCAGAGGTTCTTGGTGCGCTTGTAGGTATCTTCAGCGGTTTGCAGCTGTACCCGCAGGGGTTCTATCTGCTGGCGGATAAGTGCATCATCAAGACGCGCCAGCACCTGTCCCCTGCGCACATTGTCGCCCTGTTTTACCAGCAGCGCCGTTACTATACCACCCTGACCATTGGGCGGCGCCACATACGAAATATTGGTGGCATCTACCTTACCCTGCAGGTCTACATAATGGGTAAAATCTTCGGAAGCTACCGGCGCCACGTTCACCAGTTTAGCCACACCACGTGCCGCATTTGGATCGGCTACAGCCACTTCCTGCTCCAGGGTGGTGATCCTGGCAGCGAGTTCTTTTTGTTCTTTACGCAATTGTTCCAGCTGCGCCTTTTTATCATTCAGGCTGCCGGCTTCATCCTTGCGGCTGCTACCGCAGGACGCTGCCACGAGGAGCAGGAGCAGCAGAAAAATCGATGTATTCTTTTGCATATAGTTGATGGTTGAAAACTAGTGAATGGTGAGTGGTGATTGGGTATTGGGTATTGGTGATTGGTGATTGATAAAACAATACCTATTACCTAATACCCAATTCCCAGTTATTCTAATTTACCCAGTGACCGCAGGTAGCTTACCCTTGCCACCGTAGCCTGGTATAAGGCATTGAAATAATTGGATTGCGCAGTTTGCAGGTCGCTGTCGGACTGCAGCACTTCGAAGGAAGAGCCAAGTCCCTGTTCAAATTTGAGCTTGGTGGTATTGTACACCTTTTCGGCAAGTGCCCGGTTGCGTACCTGTATGTCCAGGTTTTCGAGGGCATTCACCAGGCTTGTTTTGGATACCACCTGGTCGAAGTCGATGGCCTGTTTTACGTTGGTTATGGTATTATCCAGCTTTTCGATATTGAGGCGCGACTGCTGAATTTTATACTTGCGCTGGAAGCCGTCGAATATGGGTACGTTGATGTTTAACCCCACAAAGGAGGAGTTGATCCATACGCTGCCATTGTTCAGGAAAACATTGCGCCCCTGGCCGCCACGGGTAAAATTGCCCAGTGCGGAAACGGTAGGATAATAACCCAGGCGGTTGCGTTTGAGGTCCAGCTCCTGCAGGCGGCGGGTAATGCCGAGGGTGCGAATCTCGGGCCGGTCCTCGTATTTGAAGGCATCTTCCAGCAGCCCGTCCTTGATGCTTGATTCGTTCAGTTCTTCTTTCAGCACCACGGTATCGCGTTGCGAAAGACCCAGCGCAAACTTGAGCGCAGCATAGGAAAGGTCGACACCGCTTTGTACAATATTGCGCGTGGTGCGCAGGTTATTGAGTTGCACCTGTACCCTTTCCAGGTCGAGGCGCTCGGCAAAACCATTTTTGTACATGATGCTGTCATCGCGGTACAATTTCTCCAGCCTTGCCACGCCTTCGTTCAGGTAAAACAACTGCTTCTGTGCCACCAGGATGGCATAATAACGGTTGTACGCCGAGTCTTTCACCCTTTCCTTTACCTGCTCAATCAAAGCGGTATTGTAGTCCAGTGCTGTTTTGCGGGCCTGCAGGCCAACAAATACATCGGGCTGAAACAACAACTGGGTAAGTTGGGCCGAAAACTGCAGGTTGGAAGGCTGTTGAAAGCTTACCTGCCGCAGCGTAGGTTCGGGCACCTTGGTGATGGGCCCACCGGAGCCGGAAACGCCTTCGTCTTTCAGGATGGAATATACGGCGGTGGAAGTAGCATCCGGAAACAGGAACTGAGGCAGAGAAGTATAATAATTGCCCGACACGGTACCGGAAAGCTGGGGCAGGGCCTGGCCGGTTATTTCCTTGTTCTTGGCGTCCTGCAAGCGGTAGTCGATCTGGGCGTTTTTCACTTCGGCCACGTTCTTATAGGCGAGTTCCACGGCCTCCCGAACGGTGAGCTCGTACCGTTTTTGCGCACCTGCCGATGCGGCCAGCAGTATAGCCAAAGCGCCCAATAGTATTTTGGGTGTGATCATTTTATTTCTGTTTTTAAGCGTTGGTCTTTGTATTTCCGGATCAACTCCTGCCCTTTGGCTGTGGCCACCCCGTGCAGGAAAAGGTCGAGCAGCTGCTCTTCAACGTAGGCCAGGTTGGGTTTTCTGTTGGGAAACGAATCGGGGTTGGAGGAAATGGTAATGGTGGCTACCCGGAAGCGGGCCAGCACGTCCACATCAATTTCGGGTCGGTACAGGCCTTCGGCAATACCCCGTTCCAGGTTGGTGCGCACCAGCCGGTACACAAAATCACCGATGAAGGAACGGAACTTGGTAAAAACTTCGGGATGGTACTTCTCCAGGTCGTACAGCAGCGAAGGGTGCATGCTGCTGAGCATTTCGCTCATGTTGTCGAAACCAATAAACTCCTCGTGCACAGCGTTTTCGGAGGCCTGCTGCAGGTCCATGCAATCCTGCCGCTTGTGCTGCAGCAGGGCTGCAAACACTTCACCCACCAGGGCGTCTTTATCAGCAAAATGCTGGTAAAGCGTTTTTTTGCTCATGCCCATCTGCGAGGCGATCTCGTCCATCGAAACGGAGCGGATACCGTACCGGTGAAACAGTTCGTGCGCCTTTTGCAGTATGCGTTCTTTTGCCTCCATAAGCGGTTCCAAAACTATGGAAACTTTTAACGTTGCTGGAGTTTCCAACATTAATTTTGGGTTAGGAGGTCGGAAAAAGGGGTTGAACGGACCCGGCAGAGCTCGTTTCAGCAGGGTTTTAACCCGATCAGGTTTTTAGATTTATAGTGTAAAAAAAGCAGTACCGAAGGCACACCGGGTTTGTATCGCAACCCCAAGCCTAAATGCCAGCCTACGCCAGCAATTACACCTGAGCAAGACCGTGAACCGCAGTTTTGTAAAAACCGCCGGCCGCATCTGCCCCCATCTGCTACTTTTGCAACATGAATGGCAACAACCAAACAGGAGGATTTCGCTGGAGCCGCCTGTTTCAGTATTTTTTGCAGGGCCTGCTGGTGCTGGCACCCGTAACCATTACCGCCTATACCATCTACTGGATCGTTTCCTCTATCGATAGCCTGGTGCCCCTGTTTACCGCAAGAGGCGCCGACGGCCAGGTATATGTGCGCAATTACGGGCTGGGCTTCCTGGTGGTGATTGTTACCGTTTGCCTGATCGGGTTTTTGTCTACTTATTTCCTGCGGCTTAAGCTGTTCGGGCTCTTTGATTCTTTCCTGGAAAGAACACCGGGTGTGCGGCTGATCTACTCCACCGTCAAGGATTTCTTTGAAGCTTTTGCCGGCGAAAAGAAAAAGTTCAACCGCCCCGTGCTGGCCAGCGTGGACGATACCGATGTTTGGCGGGTGGGTTTTATCACCCGCGCTGATGCCCACGAACTGGGCCTCGATGGCTATGTGGCGGTTTATGTGCCCATGTCCTACTCCATTGCCGGCAACGTGTACATCCTGCCGCCGCACCGCATCAAACCCATCAACCGCATCACCGCTTCCGAAACCATGAAGTTTGCCATCAGTGGCGGGGTTACCAATGTGGAGGAATCGAAGCGGGCGAGAAAGGATATTTATTGAGTTTTTTGTTTGTGGTTTTTTGTTTTTAGTTTTTGGTTCAACAGCATCATTGATTAGGGAAAATGAATGCACCTGCCACCTGCACCCCAACCAAAAACCAAAAACTAAAACAAAAAACCTCTATGCTCCGGCCACTGCTCACCACCGCACTGCTGCTGATACAGCTAGCCGCCCACTGCTGGGGTTTTTATGGGCATCGCCAGATCAATTACTACGCAGCCTTCCTGTTGCCGCCCGAAATGCTGGTATGGTACAAAACGCAACTGTCCTTTCTCAGCGAGCACGCTGTTGACCCCGACAAACGCCGTTACGCCGTTGCAGCGGAAGCACCCCGGCACTATATCGACCTCGATCACTACGGCACCTACCCTTTTGATTCGCTTCCCCGCAACTGGAACGAAGCCGTTGCCCGCTACACCGAAGACAGCCTGCAGGCCCATGGCATCGTGCCCTGGTGGATCGGCGTGATGCAATCCCGCCTAACTACCGCTTTCAGGGAAAAGAACAGCGCCCGCATCCTGAAGCTTGCTGCCGAAATTGGGCACTATATTGCCGATGCCCATGTGCCTTTGCACGCCACTGCCAACTACAACGGCCAGCTGACGGGCCAGCAGGGTATTCATGGTTTCTGGGAAAGCCGCGTACCCGAACTATTGGCCGCCACCAACTGGGATTTCCTGATTGGCAAAGCCGCCTATATCCCCAACAAGCAGGATTTTATCTGGAAACGCGTGCTGGAAAGCACTGCTGCTGTAGACACAGTTTTACACATCGAAAAAGAACTAACCGCGCAATTTGCACCGGATGCCAAATATGCTTTTGAACCCCGCAATGGTGTAGTGGTGCGGCAGTACTCCGCACAGTTTACCCGCGCCTACGACAGGCGCCTCAACGGCATGGTGGAGCGCCGCATGCGGCAGGCCATCTTTGCCGTTGCCTCTTTTTGGTTCAGCGCCTGGGTAGACGCCGGCCAGCCCTCGCTAAAGGATATGGCCACTACCCCCTGGACCACTGAAGACCAGCAGGAATGGGAGCAGCTAAACGCTGCATGGAAGCGGGGCGGCAGGATGTTGAGGGAGCATGAGTAAAACAGTTTGAAGTTTTCGGTTTTTAGTTTTTGGTTTTTAGTTGTCCTTGTTCAAAATTCTTACTACAGACAGCACAGGATAGCAGGATAAAGCGGTTGTAAGCCAACATGATTCGGCTATAAATACTTTACTGAAAA
>NZ_MTFE01000010.1:923682-975966 GCF_001953305.1 Cnuella takakiae | reverse complement strand
AAAAACCCCCAACCCCAAACCCCAAACCCCAAACTCCAAACCCCAAACCCTCCACCCCAAACCGCCTAACCTGCGTTTCCCTTAACTTTAGCCTCCCTAAAATCAATCACCGCCAGTGCAACACAATTTCAACGCAGGTCCCGCTATTTTACCCAAAGAAGTGTACGAACAGGCCAGCCAGGCCGTTTTGAATTTCAATGATACCGGTTTGTCCATCCTAGAAATAGGCCACCGCACCAAGTTGTTTCAGCCCATCATGGATGAAGCCCTTGCGCTGGTAAAAGAGCTGATGTCGCTGGACGCCGACCATGAAGTATTGTTTTTGCACGGCGGCGCTTCCACGCAATTTATGCAGGTGCCCATGAACCTCCTGGATGATAATGCCTCTGCCGCCTTCACCGATACCGGTGTGTGGGCAGCCAAGGCCATCAAGGAAGCAAAGCTTTATGGCAACGTAGATGTTATCTGCTCTTCGAAGGAAAGCACCTACAACCACCTGCCCAAGGAGTGGACGCCCATCAACCCCGAAAGCACCTACCTGCACCTCACCACCAACAATACCATCTATGGTACGCAATGGCAGGACTTCTCACCCTTTTACAATGCCGGTGTGCCCCTCGTAGCCGATATGAGCTCCGACATCCTGAGCCGCCCCATGGACTACAATAAGTTTGGACTGATTTACGCCGGTGCGCAAAAAAACATTGGCGCTGCAGGTGTGAACCTTGTGGTGGTAGACAAAAACATGCTGGGCAAGGTTAGTCGCAAGCTGCCCACCATGATGGACTATCGCAACCACATCGAGAATGGCTCCATGCTTAATACGCCGCCAGTATTTGCCATCTATATCTGTATGCTTACGCTCCGCTGGCTCAAAGCCAAGGGTGGTGTGGCTGCTATCGAAAAAGAAAATATCCACAAGGCCAAACTGCTCTACGATACCATCGATGCTTACCCCGAAGTATTTACCGGCACCGTAGCCAAGGAAGACCGCAGCCTGATGAATGCCTGCTTTGTGATGCAAAACAGCGATGCTGAAGCCCGCTTTAACGCCATGTGCCAGCAGGAAGGTTTTGTGGGTGTAAAAGGCCACCGCAGCGTGGGCGGTTTCCGCGTATCGCTGTACAACGCACTGCCTTACGAAAGCGTAGTGGCGCTGACGGAGGCGATGAAGCAGTTTGCAGCAAAAGGATGAGTGATGAGTAATGAGTGATGAATTAGCAGTAGGAGCTTGCTTGTTTGCTGGTACTATCAATTCGGATAAAGCACCATGCAGGCAACTCCTTCCAATTAATTCATCAGAAAAAAATATTCACCACTCATCACGCTCATCATCACTCATCAACAATTGCCGCACACTCATCACTCCTCACTCTTTACTCATCACTCAATCGCAATAAATGGCAACCATCCAACCTTTCCGGGCCCTGCGTCCGCACCTCGAGTACGCCGCACAGGTGGCATCGCGTCCGTATGATGTACTGAACTCCGAAGAAGCCCGCGCAGAAGCCGCCGGCAACCTGCTTTCTTTTTTGCATGTTACCAAGTCGGAAATAGATTTGCCCGCAGGCATCGATATCCATACCCCCGAAGTGTACGAAAAGGCAAAGGCAAACCTCGATGCACTGGTAGAGCGGTCCATCCTGTTCCAGGAAGCGGAGCCCTGCTACTACATCTACGAACTGGCATGGCGCGGCCGCACCCAAACGGGCCTGGTTTGCGTATCATCGGTGCAGGATTATTTCAACGACGTAATTAAGAAGCACGAGTTTACCCGCCCCGAAAAGGAAAAGGACCGCATCGACCATATGCGCACCATCCGGGCACAAACCGGCAATGTGTTTTTGGCCTGCAAGGAAAATAAGGACCTCAGCGACACTTTTGCACACTGGAAAAGCCAGCAGGTAGCCGACTACAACTTCACTGCCGATGATGGCGTACAGCACACCATCTGGGTGGTAAATACAGCGGCCACCATCGATGTGATCACCCGCATTTTTGAAGAGCAGATTCCGTTTACCTATATCGCCGACGGGCACCACCGTTGCGCCTCGGCAGCCAAGGTAAGCAAGGAGCTGCCCGACAGTGCAGCAGCACAGTATTTTCTTACCACCATATTCCCCGCCAACGAGCTGGCCATCTTGGATTATAACCGCGTGGTAAAGGACCTCAATGGCCTTACACCTGAAGCCTTCCTGCAAGCGCTGGAAAGCGATTTTACCATTGCCAAAGCCGAAGGCGCCGTACAACCCGCAGCACTCCACCAGTTTGGTCTGTTCCTCGGCGGGCAGTGGTATACGCTTACCGCTAAAGAAGGCACCTATACCACCGACCCCATTGGTGTGCTGGATGTAAGCATCCTGCAGGCAAATGTGCTGGCCAAGCACCTCAACCTCCACGATCCCCGCACCGACAAGCGTATTGATTTTGTAGGCGGCATCCGTGGGCTGGGCGAGCTGGAAAAAAGGGTGAACAGCGGCGAGATGGCGGCAGCATTCAGCCTTTACCCCGTGAGCATCCAGCAGCTGTTCGACATCGCCGACAGCGGCAATGTAATGCCGCCCAAGAGCACCTGGTTTGAACCCAAGCTGCGGGATGGTTTGCTGACGCACGTGATTTAAACAACACCCCTGTCTCCCTAAAGGGGGAACTTAGGCCGGAGCAGCTCTTTTTTCTGCTCCATGCGCTAGTATCTGATTCCAAAACAACAAAGCCACTCCGCCAAAGGGTGGCTTTGTTGTTAAAAGGATTGTTTGACCTAAGTTCCCCCTTTAGGGGACAGGGGGTGCAGGGGTTTTAGGCGCTATATTTGCCTTTGCGGATCAGCTAATTTCAGCTGATGTACTACAAACCATGATGATGAAAAAACTGAAACAGGTTTTCTTCGCTACCCTTATCGCCATCAGCAGCACCGCAGGTGCGCAGGAACAGAACATGCAGGAAACAGGGCGTGCTTTTTTGCGCAGCGGCGATTTTGAAAATGCCATCCTGGTGTTCAACAGGGCACTGGCTTCGGACAAGGAAAACCGCGAGCTGAAAAAAGACCTCGTACTGGCCCACTACTATAAACGCGACTACAGCAAGGCCCTCGAAATAGCCAAATCCCTCATTGACGACGATGACGCCGATGTAATGAGCTTTCAGCTGGCAGGCAATGTGTACCGCGCCCTGGAAGACCTGAAAGAGGCTACCCGGATGTATCGCCGTGCCATCAAGAAGTTTCCGGCCAGCGGGCCACTGTACAACGAGTACGGCGAACTGCTGGCATCCGCCAAAAACGGGGAAGCCATCGAGCAATGGGAAAAAGGCATACAGGCCGACCCTTCTTTTGCCGGCAACTACTACAATGCCGCCGTGCATTATGCCAATGCAGGCAATAAGGTATGGCCCCTCATCTATGGCGAAATATTCGTGAATATGGAAAGCCTGACCGAAAGGGCCACCGCCATGAAGAAGCTATTGCTCCAGCAATACAAGGAGCGCCTTTTTGCCGAAGGCAACGAGCCTAAAAATGAAAGCGAGTTTGCCAAAGCCTTTTTGCAAACGGTGCAAAAGCAGGGCAGCGTAGCCAATACCGGCATTACCGTGGAAACACTCACAGCCATCCGTACCCGTTTCCTGCTCGACTGGTATGCCAGCAACGCTACCAAGTTTCCGTTTAAATTGTTCGACTACCAGCAGCAGCTGGCCCGCGAAGGTATGTTTGAAGCCTACAACCAGTGGCTGTTTGGCACCGTAGAAAACCTGCCGGCCTACGAAAACTGGAGCCGCACCCACAACGACGCACATGCTGCCTTTACCTCCTTCCAGCGCAGCCGGATCTTCCGGGTGCCACAGGGGCAGTATTACAGGTAAAAGCAGTTTTTGATTTCTGGTTTTTAGTTTCTAGTTTTTGGTTACAGGCAGCAGGGATGACTGAATTTGAACTTAGAGAAACATCAACCTTTTGTAAGAAGTTTATAGAACCTTCCTTACAGCCAGTGATTGGCAACAAGAAACCAAAAACCAAAAACTGAAAACCAAGAACCTGCACTCGCTGCCTTTTCGCCTATATTAGTCTTTGATTGTTTGCCTTATTAAAAACCAACACTATGATCAAGCCACGCAGGTTGTTCGATTGCATTACCGTGCAGCAGGAAAATGGCGGACTGGATGCCATGCTTGCAGCTAAAGAAAACGGGCAGTGGCGCAAGTACGCCACCAACGAAGTGGCTACCCTTGTAGACCAGCTGGCAACGGGCCTGCTGGCCATGGGCATATCGGCAAACGATATGAGTATTGAAGGCCGCGACAAAGTGGCCATCATTGCCAAAAACCGGCCCGAATGGGTGATGCTGGACCTTGCGGTGCAAAAAATCGGGGCCGTGTTGGTACCCATTTATCCTACTGTGCACGTTACGGACCTGGCCTTTGTGCTCAACGACGCACAGGTGAAGATGATTTTTGTAAATGATGAAAGCCTTTTTCAGAAAGTGCAAACGGTGCAGCCACAGGTACCGGTACTGAAGGATGTTTTTTCTTTTGACCTGACACCCGGCTGCCGCCACTGGAAAGACCTGCTGGCTCTGGGCCGCCAGGAACATTACCAACAACTGGCCACCGCCTCCGAACGCATCAACACCGAAGACCTGCTGACGCTCATCTATACCTCTGGTACCACCAGTACGCCCAAAGGTGTGATGCTGAGCCACCACAATATCTTGAGCAACGTGTTGGGCGCTATGCCTGTATTTCCGCCCGGCGACAATATGCGCTCCCTGAGCTTCCTGCCGCTCAACCACATCTTTGAGCGCATGGTAACCTATCTCTATCTTTTTGAGGGCACCAGCATCTGCTACGCCGAAAGCATGGAAACCATTGGCGACAACCTCAAAGAAGTGCAGCCGCATATGTTTACTACCGTGCCCCGCCTGCTGGAGAAGGTGTACGATAAGATCATGCAGAAAGGCACGGAGCTTACCGGTGTCAAAAAAAGGCTGTTCTTCTGGGCACACGACCTGGCTACCCGCTTCGAAATCAACAAAGAGCAGAGCTGGTGGTACCGCACCCAGTTGGGTATTGCCAACAAACTGGTATTTAAAAAATGGCGCGAAGCCCTGGGAGATAACCTCAAATGCATCGTTACTGGTGGCGCTGCCTGCCAGGTGCGGCTGATCCGCATTTTTACCGCGGCACAGATACCTATAATGGAAGGCTATGGCCTTACCGAAACCTCACCGGTGATTTGCGTAAACCGGTATGAAGCAGAAGGCCGCAAGTTTGGCACCGTAGGTCCTGCTATCGATGGCGTGGAAGTGGGTATCGCCGAAGATGGCGAAATCATTACCCGCGGCCCCCACGTGATGATGGGTTATTACAAGCGCCCCGACCTCACTGCCGAAGCCATCAAAGACGGATGGTTCTATACCGGAGATATTGGCACCCTCGATGAACAAGGTTTCCTGGCCATTACCGATCGCAAGAAGGAACTGTTTAAAACCAGCGGCGGCAAATACGTGGCGCCACTGCCCATTGAAAACAAACTCAAGGAATCGCCCTACGTAGAGCAGGTGATGGTGGTGGGCGCCGACCGCAAGTTTGTGGGTGCGCTGATCGTGCCTTCTTTCCTCAACCTGCGCGACTGGGCCAACCGGCACGCACTGGGTAACCTGAACAACGAAGAGCTGATACAACATCCCAAGGTGAAAGACCTGTACAAGGGACTGGTAGATAGCTTCAACAGCTATTTCAGCCATATAGAGCAGATCAAGCGCTTTGAGCTGCTGTCCACCGAATGGAGTGTGGATACCGGCGAAATGACGCCCAAACTATCCTTAAAACGCAAGGTTGTACTGGACAAACACGCCGCTGCCGTTGAACGGATTTATAATGGCGACAGGGTTTTGGATAAGGTGTGAGGTCTGTGGTTTTTTGTTTTTGGTTTTTGGTTTTTTGTTTGGAACAATAAGACCAACAAAGCAGCCAAGGTCTTTTATTTTTCTTTTTATAGTACTAAACAACAGTGGCGGGTACAATTTCTTGTATCCGCCACTGTTGTTTCTAGTTGTACGTTAAAAAGTTTGTTCCAAACTCCAACCAAAAACCTCTACTCCCCTTCCCTATTCTTCCGGTAGTTATCAAAATTCTCTGCCACATCTTCCTGGTTGGCGGCATTGTCCTCACCGGGATTGTCCAGCTGGCTTACGCCATTGATATGTCCCTGCTCGTTAGGCTTGAGGGTTGTGTATTCGTCCTGCTGGCGCAAAGCCATATCCATCTCTGTTGGTTTGGGATAAGATTCCGGACGCAATTGTTTATTGTTTTCGTCTGACATAATTAAAGGTTTAGTGTTACCGGTATTGTTTCCATTATGATGCCAAAGATGGACCATAGACGATAGACCATGGACCATGGTCTATCGTCTATGGTCCATGGTCTAGCCAACACCAGAACGCCCTGCCTGAATGGGCAAGGCGTACGGGTTTTGCCGTTTAACACGGCGGCAATGCATCGTTACATACCTCCTGCACCACTGCGGTTGTGGCCCATGCTGTTATTTTCATCCATATCGTCAAGGCCACCAGTATCGGTGCGGCCACTGCCGGTGCTGCCACCACGGCCCGAGTCGCCACTGTCGAGGGGCACACCCGAAGAACCGTAATCGGCTACGCTGCTGCGCTCGATATTCATGGGCTGGCCACCGGTATCCTGGCGGTCGCTTTCTGCACCGCCCTGACGCATGCTTTCATGGCCTTGGGTGCCGCCGCCCATATCCTGCTGCTGGTTGCCCATGTCCTGACGCTGGCCGTCCTGCAGGCTGTCCGAGCTCTGGCTCTGACCACCCAGCCCTTCCGAACCACGGGTGTTATCCATCCCGCTGCGATCCTGGTTCATATCGCTGTTTCTGTTTTCCGACATAACTGTAGATTTTGAGGTCAAAAAATATTATGGCAGGAAAACAGGCTAAAAAATAGTGCCATGAAAAGGTGTATGGCCGCCGGTTTTTTGTTTTTGGTTTTTTGTAGAGAGCATTAAAATGAAAATACTTGATTGGTCAAACGGAGTTGAGACAATAAGAAAGCCCCGCCATGTAGCGGGGCTTTTGTACAGCAGGCTGCAAATTTATTAGCCAAGCTTTGCCTCAGAAGAGATCTGGGTATTCAGCAGCTTTGAGATGGGGCAGTTGGCCTCAGCTTCTTTTACCGCCTCGCCAAACTGTTCTTCGCTGATACCGGGTACGGTACCTTGCAGGATGAGGTGCGATTTGGTAACAGCGCCATTCTCAAAAGTTACTTCGCACTTGGTTTCGAGGCGGTCGGCAGTAAACCCTTTTTCGTTGAGCACAAAGCTCAGCTTCATGGTAAAACAACCTGCGTGCGCCGCTGCAACCAGTTCTTCGGGGTTGGTGCCAATGCCATCGGCAAAACGCGTATTGAAAGAGTATTGGGTTTCTTTAAGTACACCGCTTTGGGTAGATAGATGGCCATTGCCTTCTTTGCCGGAACCGTTCCAAACGGCTGTTGCGTTACGAATCATAGTTGATTTTGTTTTTTGTGGTTGTACTAAAGTAAAAAATGTACCGCGATGGCTGCTCGTTTTGCCGCCGCGGCAACAAACATAACTTTATCGGGACAAAACAGCTTTATTTTAAACAATCCTCTACGGGCCCGGCAGCAAAGCTGTTTACACCTGCTCGCGGTTGCGGGTAAGTTCCCCTACCAGGTTTGTTTCCAGCAACTGCTCCAGCCGCAATCCGCGCAGCCCTTTACCCATGCCATACATCAGCTTGGCTACGGCAGCCTCAAAGGTCATGTCAAAGCCGCTGGCCACGCCCATTTCCTTGAGCTCACGGCTGGTATCGTACCGCCCCAGCTCCACACCGCCTACCGGGCACTGCGATATGTTGAGTACGGTTTTGCCATCATCAATTGCCTTACGCAGGGTTTGCAACAGCCAGGGATGCGTAGGCGCATTACCCGAACCAAAAGTTTCCATCACGATGGCCGCCACATCGGCGCCCACAATGGCTTCAACGGTTTGCTGCTGGATACCGGGATACAGTTTCAGTACTGCAATAGAAGGATTGATCTCTGTTTGCACATGCAGCTTGCAATCGGTGCAGGGGCGGATAATGGCGTCGTTGAACCGCAGGTGCACGCCCGCTTCGGCAAGCGCCGGCAGGTTGGGTGAGCGGAAGGCTTCAAATTTGGAGGAACTGTACTTAAAAGTGCGGTTGCCGCGAAACAGCTGGAAGTCGAAATAAATAGACACTTCAGGCACACGGGCCATTCCTTCGCGTTTGGCCGATGCGATCTCCAGGGCAGTGATCAGGTTTTCGCGGGCATCGGTGCGTATTTCGCCGATGGGCAGTTGCGAACCGGTAAACACCACGGGTTTGTTGAGGCCCTCCAGCATAAAGCTGAGTGCCGATGCGGTATAGGCCATGGTATCGGAGCCGTGCAGCACCACAAAACCATCGTACTCGTCGTAATGGTCGCCAATGGCACGTGCCAGCTTGATCCAGGTGGCCGGTGTCATGTTGGATGAGTCGAGAATAGGATCGAAGGAATGGACGGTGATCTGGTAGTCGAGTCGCTTCAGCTCGGGCACATTGTCTACGATCTGCGTAAAATTAAAAGGCCGGAGCACCCCGGTATTGGGGTCGTTCATCATGCCAATGGTGCCCCCCGTATATATGATGAGAATTTTAGTCATAGCTTTTACTGCACCTGATCCTTCGCGCTGTGCCTAAGGGTTAGAGGCGGCAAAATAGCGCAATTAGCCAACAATACTGCCAATCCTTTACCAGTGGCACTTTCAGGCCCGAAGGGTTATGCACAAGCTGCCCACGTTGGAAAACAAAGAGATAGATAATTAATTAAACGCATTATATTTATTTCAACCCAATTCACAGAAGCAGGGATTTTTTCCCATAAAAAAACCAGCTTCAACTACTCCAATAGCCAATGACCGCCGGGGCGCAGCCCTGCACGAAAACCAATAGAAACCAGGATCAATATGGGCAGGATTTTTACCGTTGCATTTACATTTGAAGGAAGAAGTTATACGGCATTTGTCAAGATCTCCAATGGTGGCGATCTTTTTTCCGTGCACATCCACCTGCCCGACACCACCCTGCACCACCTCATTCCCGAAGGCAATATTTCTTACAACAGCACCACCGGTTTTCAGGCCATGCGACATGCCACACCCACACCTGCCCTTGAGCTGATGAGCCGGGTGATTGATGCCATTGAGGCACACCTGCAGCACCAGTGAGGACTATGGACCATGGACCATGGACTATGGACGACTTTGAAACTTTAGGTAGTCAGCTGCTGTCGGCAACAACTGTCGTCGATTGTCATTGGCCGTTGTCCATCGTCCTTCCTTCCCCATCATCCATGGCCCATCATCCATCGTCCTCTCCCCATCTTAGGCACTCCTTTTGTACCCCAAGCGGAAATCCCTGCCTGTGTACGAATTGCTGAAGTCCTTTGCTTACCTGGTGTTTGTATTGTATGCGCTATCCTCCTTATGGCTATTGATAAACGGGCTGATGCAACTCCATCTTTTGTGGCATTATAAGCGCGGTAAAAAAAGAGCTGCCGCTATCCAGCAGATGCCTGCGGTGCTGCCATTTGTCTCCATACAAATACCGGTATACAACGAACGTTATGTGATTGGCAGGCTGCTGCAATCGCTGGCAGGACTTGACTATCCTAAAGACCGCTTTGAGCTGCAGGTGCTCGACGATTCAACCGACGACAGCCAGGGCATTATCGATGCCGAAGTAGCCTGGTTGCAACAGCAGGACATACAGGTTTCGGTGTTGCGCCGCAAAGACCGGAAAGGCTTCAAGGCTGGCGCACTGCAAGCCGGTCTGCCCCTCTGTAAAGGCGAGCTGATCGCCATCTTTGATGCCGACTTTACCCCGCCGCCCAACTTTTTAAAAAGACTAATTACGCACTTCAACAATCCAAAAATCGGGCTGGTACAGGCCCGCTGGGGGCATATCAACGAATACGAAAACGCACTCACCCGCATCCAAACTTTTATGCTCGACACGCATTTTTCCATCGAGCAGTCGGGGCGGTATCATGCAGGCTATTTCATTAACTTTTGCGGCACGGCGGGCATCTGGCGCAAGCAATGTATTGAAGAAGCCGGCGGATGGGATGGCAGCGTACTCAGCGAAGACCTCGACCTATCCTACCGCGCCCAACTCAAAGGATGGAAACTGGTGTACGACCAGGATACCGAAGTGCCCGCCGAGCTACCCGCAGCCATTGAAGCCTACAAAGTGCAGCAGTTCCGGTGGACCAAGGGCACAGCGCAGATCTTCCGTAAAAACCTGAGCCTGCTGCTGCAAACGGCGATGCCGCTGAGTAAAAAAATCCATGGCATCTTTCACCTGCTCAGCTCCTTTATGTTTGTGGCCCTGTTTTTCAATGCCCTGCTCACCGTACCCATGCTGGTGTTCCGCAACATGTATCCCGAAATAGAGCAGCTGTCGCGCTATACCGTGGTGGCTTCGCTCAACCTGTTTGTGATCACTTTCTTTTACTATACAGGCAAACGTGCCCTTTCAAAAGAGCCGGCAACTTTCCTGCGCCACTACCCGCTATTTTTAGTAGTGAACATGGGTATGGCTGCGCAAAATTGCTGCGCCGTATTGCAAGGACTGTTCAGTAAAAAAGCCGTCTTTGTACGCACGCCCAAATCGAACAGCAATACACAGAACGTGTACCTGAGCCAGCGCATCAGCTGGCTTACCCTGTTCGAAATAGCACTGCTGCTGTACTACCTGGGTGGCGTGGTACTCAGCATCTACTTCAACGACTTTTTCCTCATGGGTTTTTTCTTCATGGTGATCTCGGGGCTGGCTTTTATCATCTTTCATTCGCTGGCGCAAACCAAGCCGATGCTGCAGTTGAAAGCGAGGTTTTCCTGAAAGGAGTTGACGGGTTTGGGAGCTTGCGGTTTGGGGTTTTTAGTTTTTTGTTTTTGGTTCTGCGTTCCAGGGTGCAAAGTGGTTAATTATCCTCAGAGGCTTTCATGCTGAACTTGTTCCGGCATCTCCGCTGGCACCGGAGTGTACAACAGCAACAGGCGATCTTAAAGTGCCTCGGGATAACAGCACCCAAGGCTAGTGTCATGCCGAACTTGTTTCGGCATCTCCTCAGGCTTCACGGTCTCCTACAGCCATAGGGGATGCCGACATGCCTCGGCATGACATCAACTAAAAACCTGAATGCTTTTGCCGTATCCTTAGCCCACGGTTTCAACCGTGGGTTTGCCGCACCTCGCAACCATCAGGAAACCGTTTCAACGGTTTCCCCAACTGCCAATAAACCCGCACTGCTGAATACCGCAGCAAAACAATTCCTTCCCAAACTTCTGGTTTGTTCACCGCAATAATCCCTAACATTGCACTGGCTTTAGGGGTGCTTCTGCAGGAAGCTGAGATCAAACCCTTTGAACCTGATCCGGGTAATACCGGCGAAGGGAAAAGCATGGCCCACCTGCTGGCCTATCTGCACATTCCGCTCCGGAGCCACCAAATTTTTATTTATGAAACAGGAAACCTGGAGCAGGATCGCCGCCGTGCGCCACCAGTCGCCGCTGGTGCACAGCATTACCAATTACGTAGTGATGAACAATACAGCCAATGCCCTCTTGGCTGCCGGCGCGTCGCCCATCATGGCTCATGCCCATTCCGAAATGGAGGACATGGTAGCCATCATCGGTGCACTGGTAGTTAACATCGGCACGCTGGATGAGTATTGGGTAAAAAGCATGGAGCTGGCTATTGCGCAAGCCACTGCCTTAGGTAAGCCTTGGGTGCTCGACCCCGTGGGTGCCGGCGCCACGCCCTACCGCAACGAGGTATTAAACAAGCTGATCACCGATTATAAGCCTTCCGTGATCCGGGGCAATGCTTCGGAGATCATGGCACTCGCCAGCATGCAGGGCCAAACCAAGGGTGTAGACAGCACCAATGCCGCCGAAGAAGCCATGGAAGCCGCCCGCCACCTGCAACAAGCCACGGGTGCCGTGGTATGCATCTCGGGAGCTACGGATTATATCGTTGGCAACGACAAGCTGGTAGCCCTGCACAACGGCCACCCGCTGATGTCCCGGGTAACCGGCATGGGTTGCACCGCCACCGCCCTCATCGGTGCTTTTTGCGCAGCCCACCCCACCGAGCTGTTTGAAGCCACGGTTGCCGCCATGGCCCTGATGGGTGTGGCGGGTGAAATTGCAGCCGAACAGGCAATGGGTCCCGGCACCATGCAGCTGCACTTCCTGGATGCACTGTACATCCTGCAGCCTGAAGACTTTATCCAACGCCTCCAAATTACCCAACAGCAGGATGCTTTTTCCGTATAAACTCTACCTCGTCACCGATGAGGGTGCCTGCCTGGGCCGCAACTTCTTCTGGGTGGTGGAGCAGGCCGTGCAGGGTGGTGTGGACCTAGTGCAAATCAGGGAAAAATCCCTCGACAGTGAAGCCTTTCTGGAAAAATCGCTCCGCCTGCGCGAACTGCTGGACCGCTATGGTGTGCCGCTTATTGTAAACGACAATGTGCCGGTGGCCCCGCAATGCGGCGCGGCAGGCGTGCATGTGGGCAATAGCGATATGCCGCCGCTTACCGCCAGAACGGCCATGCCGCAGGGCATACTCGGTTATTCAATCGAGTACGAGGCACAACTGCATAACCCGCACAGCGCAGCCGCCGACTACCTGGGCATCAGCCCCGTATTCGCCACCCACACCAAAACGGATACCGTTACAGAATGGGGGCTGGAAGGCATCGCCCGCATCAGGCAGCAGACGACCAAACCGCTGGTTGCCATCGGCAGTATCAACGAACACAATGCAAGGGCTGTAATCAAAGCTGGCGCCGACTGCCTGGCCGTGGTATCGGCCATTTGCTCGGCACCCCAACCCGCAACAGCAGCCGAAAGGCTGCGCAACGCAATAGAACAAGGAATATGAAATACCGTTATCCCGTAGTACTCACCATTGCCGGTTCCGACAGCGGCGGCGGTGCCGGCATCCAGGCCGACCTGAAGACCTTTTCCGCACTGGGATGTTTTGGCACATCGGCCATCACGGCCATCACCGCGCAAAACACGTTGGGTGTGCGGGGCATCCACAGCATCCCTGCCGATATGGTTCGCCAGCAGATCGAAGCCGTGCTGGAAGACTTGCAGCCTGCCGCCATCAAAATAGGGATGATCCATACCGCCGAACTGGCAACGACGATTGCACAGGCACTACAAGGCTATCAACAAATACCCATCATCCTCGACCCCGTGATGGTGGCTACCAGTGGTGCCCGGCTTATTGAGGAAACAACCGTGCATACGCTCCGGGAATTGCTGTTTCCGCTGGCTACCCTCATCACGCCCAACCTGGATGAAGCAGCCGTGCTGTACGGGCAAAATATTCCGGATGTGGCAGCCATGCAAACCGCAGCCCTTGCCCTTACGCACAACTGCAACGCGGTACTGCTGAAAGGCGGCCACCTCAAGGGCGAAAAGGTATTTGACGTGCTGGCGCAAAAAGAGGGCAGCACCGAAGTGTTTGCATCACCCTATATCGAAAGCAGCAACGTGCATGGCACCGGCTGCACGCTTTCTGCTGCCATTGCAGCTTACATGGCGCAGGGTGCTTCCCTGCACGAAGCCATTGTAATGGGCCGGGCATTTATTGCCAATGCCATTCAGTATGGCAGCGATGTACAAACAGGCAGGGGCAACGGCCCGCTCAATCATTTTTTTAACCCCAAACCATTACAGAAATATGCCGTGGAGTGAACAGGCCTGGCAGGCAGCAGCCCCCATTTACCAAAATATCCTGCAACATCCTTTTATCACAGAGTTGATGAACGGCAGCCTGGATAAAGATTGCTTTCGTTTTTACATAGCGCAGGATGCCCTCTACCTGGGTGCATTCAGCCGGGCGCTGGCACTGATTGCTGCGCGTGCAGGGGACACAGATACCTCCCTGCAGTTTATCCGTTTTGCCGAAGGCGCAATAGTGGTAGAGCAGGCATTACACGCCAGCTTTTTCCGGGAGCTGGCCATTGAAACAGCCGGCGCACCGGCACCTGCGGGTCATCATTATACCAATTACCTGCTGGCACAGGCCGCACTGGCGCCCATTGGCAATGCGATGGCTGCCGTGCTGCCCTGTTTCTGGATTTACAAACAGGTAGGCGACTATATCTACCAGCAGCAGCAAAAAGGCAGTAATCCGTACCAAAGCTGGATCGACACCTATGCCGGGGAAGAATTTGGATTGCTGGTGCAAAAAGCCATTGCCCACTGTGATGCGATGGCCGCGCAGGCCACAGCGGAGCAGCAGGCACAAATGACCGGATGTTTCGTACAGGCCAGCCGCTTTGAATGGATGTTCTGGGATAGCGCCTACCGGCAGGAACAGTGGCCGGTGTAAGCAGGAGGCAATCAAACAACCAACATAAACCTTTATCCCGCATGCCACCAACCGGTAAATGCAAAAACAGGATTTTGCAACGCAATCAATTCCGAATTGTACCGCCGCTTACGGCTGGATGCGTGTTGTAACCTAAAGAAATCTACAAGCACTGGCATTTCGCATTGTAAAGCAAAAGCCTTGTAGCTTACCCTGG
This sequence comes from Cnuella takakiae, assembly GCF_001953305.1. GTDB lineage: Bacteria > Bacteroidota > Bacteroidia > Chitinophagales > Chitinophagaceae > Flavisolibacter > Flavisolibacter takakiae. Next base: position 961,324 of record NZ_MTFE01000010.1, on the reverse strand, counting down.
CAACTTTCATTCAACACGCACCCATCACCATTCCCTATCCCCGCTTCCGGTACAACAAAAAATGCTGCATGGGCAGGGCATCGCTGAGGCGGTCGGGAACAAAGCCGTTGGCGGCCATTTCTTTGTTGGCCTGCACCACGCTGAGTTTGTGCAGTTCCTTGATGGGGATTGCAGGATCTTCTTTCCGGTACTCCAGCAGCAGGATCTTTCCGGTAGGTTTGAGTGCCTTGTAGAGGGCTTGCAGCATTTCCTGCGGGTAGGCCAGTTCGTGGTACACGTCCACCATAATGGCCAGGTCGATACTGCCTTCGGGGAGGTTGGGCCCCTGCTCCGTGCCCTGAACAACGGACACGTTGACGGCCCTGAGCTGGGTGCGGCGGGCTTCCAGGGCGGTGATGAACTCGGGTTGCACCTCAACCGCAAACACCCTTCCCTGGGGTACTTTGTCGGCCATACGGAAGGTATAATACCCGGTACCGGCACCGATATCGGCCACCTTGGTATCGGGTTGCAGTTGCATCAGGTCAATGGCCTGCTCTACGCCTTCTTCAATGTCGCGGCTGTTGCGCTCCAGCCAGTTGCCGCCGGCAGCGCTCATCACATGGGCTATTTCCCGGCCAAGGTATACCTTCCCCGTACCATCGGGATGCGGCTTTTTGTAGCTATAAACAGCCGGTTGTGCAGCAGCAGCGGCTTTGTTGGGCCTGGAGCTACAGCTGCATAATACCGCCAGTGTGGAGATCAGGAGGAGAAGTTTCATCGAAGGGCTTTGCTGCCCCAAAGAAAATCATTTAGCCCCGGATGGCATACCGGGGTGTTCTATTCTTTTACCAACGGCGGTATTTGCCGCCCAAAGGAAACACCCGGGTAGGGCCTCAAAGCCCCAGCCCGGGTGCTGGTTCCTGTTTTTATACCCATCAAAGCGCTTAAAGTTCTTTTACTTTAAAATCTTTCCAGCGCACTTTGATGCCGCCGCCATCGTGTATCTGTAGGGCAATAAAGCCTTCGCCTTTGCCGATCTTTTCATCATCCATCGACACCATTTTTTGTCCGTTGAGCCAGGTGTTTACCTTGTCACCTTTTACACGGATCTTCAGTTCATTCCATTCGCCGGGCTTCAGCGCCTGCTCGCCTTCGGCGGTGGGTTTTACCAGCCAGCCGCGGCCGTACGACTCGTAAATTCCACCGGTATGCTGCCCTACAGGCGCTACCTCTACCTGCCAGCCACTGATTTTAGTGCCTTCAATACCAGAGCGGAAAAACACGCCGCTGTTGCCATTGGCCTCCTGTTTGAAGCGCACGCTGAACTCAAAATCCTTGTAGGGTTTGTTGGTAGACAGGTAGCCATACTGTTTATCGGGACCGCTTTCGCAAATCAACTCGCCGCCTTCAACATACCATTTTTCGGTGCCGTGCACCGTCCAGCCGTTGAGGTCTTTTCCATTAAAAATCTGGGCTTTTTGGGCAAAAGCACCCAGGGAAAGGCAGCAGGCTGCCAGGCAAACAAACAATCGTTTCATGTGATCGGGGGTTATTACAGGGAAAGATAAGCAATCTGGGATATGGACCATGGACCATGGTTCATATCCCAGGTAGTAAAATTTCGACACATGCCCACAAGGCTTAGTATATTTACCAGCCGTATCCTACCGTCAGAAAAATTTCCATTGCCTGGTGGCCCGGAGCGGTTAAATTGCTCCAGCCCGTATGCGGATAGTTGTCCTGTTTATTTTTCTCGCCCTTAGCACCCTGGCCGCCGCCCAGCAGGCAAGCCTGGTAGTGGCCGTACACGATTCGGCCCGAAAGCCTCTTGCTGCTGCTACCCTTACCCTGCTAAGGTCGCCCGACTCCGTAGCAATAGCCACGCAGGTAAGCAACAGCACCGGCACCGTCACTTTTTCCGGCATAGCCAATGGCCACTACATTGTGCAGGCATCCCTCCTTGGCTATACACCCCGCTACCAGCCGGTACACCTGCAGGATAACCTTACGATCCAGATCAGCTTTGGCTATCCCGACCAGGGTGCCACCCTTGACGGCATCACGGTAATGGCCCGCCAGAAACTGGTGGAAGTACAGGCCGACAAAACCATTATCAACCTCGACGCCGGCCTTTCCAATACCGGCACCACCATGCTGGAAGCCCTGGAGCAGATGCCCGGCGTAACGGTGGATAAAGACGGCAATATCAGCCTCAAGGGCCGCAGCCAGGTGCTGGTGCTTATTGATGGCAAACAAACTTACCTGGCACCGGCAGCCCTGGCCACCCTGCTGCAGAATATGCCCGCAGCACAGGTATCGCAGGTAGAGCTCATGGACCAGCCCCCGGCACGCTACGATGCCGCAGGCAATGCGGGTATCATCAATATCCGCACAAAAAAGAACCGGCAGCAGGGTTTCAACGGTACCATCAACGCCGCCTTTGCACAGGGTTTTTACCCCAAAACCAACAACAGCCTCCAGCTGAACTACCGCAACGGCCGCTTCAACTACTTTTTCAACTACAGCACCAGCGCCAACAAACAATTTACCCGCATCGAAGCCCTCCGCCGCTATTACAATAGTGCCGGCCAGGCCAACCGCCTGCTGGAGCAACCTTCCTTTCTGCGGAGCCTGGGCACCAACAACACCCTGCGCACCGGCCTCGATTATGAAGCCAGCAAGAAAACATCCCTGGGTATGGTGCTGAGCGGCACCATCATCAGCCGCAACAGCGAGGGCGGCAACAGTGCCCTGTGGATGGATGCCAACCGCAAGATGGACTCGCTGATCAAGACCGTGAGCCATGCCGAAACGCGCTTTCGCAACGCGGGCCTCAACCTCAACATGCGCCACCAGCTGAATGCCAAAAGCGAGCTGGGCGCCGATGTGGACCTGCTGCTTTACCGCATTGGCAGCAACCAGGCTTTTGAAAACACCCGCATTTTTCCAGGCACCTACAACGAAGCCACCCGCGCCTCCATTCCTTCGCTGCTCAATATTGCATCGGCCAGGGTGGACTACAGCGTGCAACTTAAAAGGCTAAAGCTGGAAACCGGCGCCAAAACTTCCTTTGTGCATACCGACAACGATGCGCAGTACCACTATTTTGATGGCAGCTCCTGGCAGGAAGACCTGGGCAAAAGCAACCACTTCAGGTACCACGAAAATATAAATGCGTTGTACGGCAGTGCGGCCTATAAAAAAGGCCGCTGGAACCTGCAGGGTGGCCTCCGCTGGGAAAAGACCCGCTACAATGCCCGCCAGCTGGGCAATGCCGCACAAAAGGATTCTACTTTTGGCCGCACCTACAACAATTTCTTTCCATCGGTGCAGCTGGGTTTCGATATCGACTCCAACAACAGCATCAGCCTGAGCAGCAGCCGCCGCATCGACCGGCCGGCTTTTCAAAAGCTCAATCCTTTTTTGTTCATCATCAACAAATACACCTACCAGCAGGGCAACCCTTATTTCAGGCCCCAGTATACCTGGAACATAGAGCTGGAACACCAGTACAAGGGCATGCTCATCACCGGCATTACCTATAGCCGCACCACCGATTATTTTGCCCAGATATTTCCCATTGCCACCAACGGCATTGTGCTATATACCGAAGGCAACCTGGACCTGCTGGAAACATGGGCCGCAGCGGTGGGCCTGAACCTGAGCCCTGCAAAATGGTGGAGCTTTAATGCACAGTCGGTATTTACCCATAAAAAGATGGAAGGCTTTGTAGGCAGGGCCCTGCGTGCCGATATCAACCAGCTCAACTTTACCTGGAACAACCAGTTCCGCCTGCGCAAAGGCTGGTCGGGCGAACTGACCGGCGTATACACCTCGCGGAGCCAGCACGACATACAGGAAGTGGTGGATCCCGCAGGGCAGCTTTCCCTGGGTGTAGCCAAGCAGGTACTGCAGCAAAAAGGTACCGTGAAGCTGGCCGTACGTGATATTTTGTACACCCAGTGGATGAAGGGCAATACCTATTTCCAGCAGGCCGACGAATACTTCAAACTTACCCGCGATACCCGCGTGGCAACCATCTCCTTTTCCTGGCGTTTTGGCAAGGCCTATAAAACCGCCCGGCGCTCCGAGGGCGCTGCCGGCGAGGAAAAAGCAAGGGTAGGCACCAACTAATGCAGCCCTGCCCACCGGGGGCGGTAGCAGGCGATTGAAATTTGCCGCTTGCAGTACCTTTTTCTGTGCACCCTACAACAAGGTCATAGCAACCAACACCTTCACCAGCCGATGTGTACAAAAAATCGGCAAAAGGCCTGTACCTGTTTTATCCCCAATAGCGTCCATAAAATTGCACCGGCTGCGGTGCTTCCCACAATGCATACTGGCATCATTCCTGTCTGCAATAACAGGATAACGATTGTTTTATCTCCAAAAAGGCAGGGTATGAAAAGGAAGCAAGAACAAGTGCAGCACAAGACCACAAAGGATCAAACGACCCGCGATGAACAGCAGCGCCACGGTGATGAAGCTGCACCGGGCGACCATCGCGACGAAGCTGCCGTACAAGCAGAGAAAAAGCATAAGCATTCAAGCCATATCCGGAAAAGCGGCCGCCACAGCCGCGATAATTTTGGCAGCTACCGGGGCTATTAAAAACAGGCACCTTTTGTGTGTACTTGCTGCAGGCAAGCAAGCACAAAATGAAAAAAGAAGAGATCATCCCTTTCGACCTCAAGCGTATGCTGTTGGGGCAGGCACCGCCTGAATTTTTATTGGAAGTACTCATCCGCACCCTCATCGTTTACCTGGTGGCCATCATCATTGTACGGCTGTTGGGTAAAAGAATGAACGGCCAGATTTCCATTATCGAAATGTCGGTGATGGTGCTGATGGGTGCCATCCTTTCCCTGCCCATGCAGTCGCCCGACAGGGGTATTGTGCAGGGCATCGTGGCCCTGCTGACGGTGTTGTTTTTATTACGTGGTATCAACAAGATGGCTTTCCACCGGCCCAAACTAGAAAAGCTAATCCATGGTGAAGCCGTGGTGCTGATCAAAGACGGCATCCTCCAACTGGATCAATTGAAGGCCACTACCATTTCCAAACAGCAGCTTTTTGGTGTGTTGCGCAGCCAGCAGATCACCAACCTGTCCCAGGTTAAAAGGTTGTACCTCGAAGCTTATGGCGACTTCAGCGTGTACCGGAGTGAAGGGCCCGCACCGGGTCTGTCCATATTACCACCCAACGATAAAGAGCTGAATGATAACCTTACTGACACCGGGCAACAGGCATGTACCAACTGTGGTACCGTGCAGGAAGTACAGGGCCCCTGCAGCAATTGCGGACAACAAAAATGGACGGCAGCTATTCAATAAAAAACTATGAAACCGGAAGAAATAAAACTGGGCGACTGGATGCGTATGTGGATGGGGGAAGTGCCGCCACTTTTTTTGCTCGAAGTGGTAGTGCGCATCCTCATCATCTTTGTGCTGCTGATTGTATCGATGCGCCTGCTGGGACTGCGCATGGCGGCCCAACTGAACCGCATTGAAATGCTGGCGCTCTTTTCACTTGCAGCAGCTATTGGTGTGCCCCTGCAGGTACCGGATAAAGGCCTGCTGCCTGCCGTTATCATTGCTTTTGTGGTAGTGAGCGTGGGCAAACTGCTGGCGTGGACGGCCTTCAACAACCAACGTTTTGAAAACCTTACCGAAGATAATTACGCCATACTGGTAAAAGATGGCGTGGTGCAGATGAAGGAACTACGACAAACAAGCCTCACCATCGACCGGCTCAATGCCAAACTGCGCAGTCTTGGCGTAAAGCAGTTGGGCGAAGTGAAAAGACTTTACTTTGAAGCCAAGGGCAGCTTTTCGCTGGTACGCGAACAGGAACCTAAGCCAGGATTATCAGTACTGCCCGCTTTTGATGATGCTTTTATAAAAGAACAGGAAGCGGTAGGGGAACAGGTGTGCTGCACTTGCGGCACATCAAGCAAAACAGCGGGTGAAAGACAGGAGCAATGCACCAATTGTAAAAGTGATGAATGGCGGCCTGCCGTGCGGTGATGCAGGTGCGGTGCATCCCTGTTACCAACCGGTAATAACAGGCTGGATACTGCTCATCAAAAAATATTGTACGGTACCGGTGTTTGCTGCAGTTTTGGTTCAAACCAAACGCTTATGACCCGGCTGCTGTATGCCTTTGCACTCTTGTTTGTTTTTGCCAGTTGTACCAAAGAGCCGCTAAAGTCAGCACCCGCTCCCGAACTCAGTTTCAACCGCACGCTCTCTTTTCCCAACAGGAACGGTGAAATAAAACTTGCCACTTATAACAAGCTGCCGCAAATGGAGTCCATTGTGTCGATTAACGATGGCAAGCTGCGATTATTCTTTAATGTGCCTGCGGCCACCGAAGGCAGCACTGGCGAAGGCATTGCGCTGGACCTCAGCACAGCAGCCATCGGCAAGTCGCTGATCCGCGACTACAGCTTCGACAGCAACGGGGAAAAGATCCTGTACGCCCGCTACAATTTTACCAACAATGTAAGCACCACCAGTTTCTGGTCCAACCTTGTTGAAAGCCTATCACCAGGCCAGTGGAGTGGCAACCTGCGCATCACCGGTTTTGATGCAGTTAACCGCACCATCAGCGGCAGTTTTACCATCAATGCCACCAACCTGTTTTACGATCCCACCATCCGCAACGGGAACACGCCGCCCGATGTAGCCAACCGCTGCAACCTGCAATTGGAAGGCAGTTTTGCGCATGTAAAAATCAGGTAAGGAAAAGGGTATTTCAGCGTCCTTTGTGTCATGCCATTTTTAACTAGGTAGTTCAGTTTGTACAATAAGAGATTGTACTGCCTACTTGAACATGGTATCATACTGAAGTGCAGCTTAAAATAAAATTCTGGTAAGGTCAAAAAGTATAAGGGGTGATGCTACAGCAGCCTTTATACTTTTCCATTTTGATTATAGCATCAGTTTGGGCGCTTGTATGCTCAAAGACTGTAACTGATAGCTTGCACCTTTTCGTCCCTATTCTTGAAAATGTTTGAGATCTGGCAAGTGAGCCCGTAGGGCTATAATTTGAATAGCCGCCGGTGCAACCGGCGGTTAAGAACGTATCAATCAAACGGAGCGCCCAGCCCCGTAGGGGTTGAACCTCGAACCTTAAGCTGTTTCAACCCCTACGGGGTTGGGCATTTGAAAACTGGCGCTACTTTCTTTTCCGCCGGTTGCACCGGCGGCTATTTTTGTTGAAGCCCTGAAGGCTTCTGTTGCCATTTCCGAAGCTATTTTGAAGGGTTATCCTATTACCTGTGTTGCTTCGGGTTTGCAACAACCAGCAACTCCTTCCGTAACCATCTTTAAAATTGTATGATGCTTTTTGCCTTTTGCCTTATTGTTTTTGCTACACCTGCCATCGAAAGCAAATCAATCTTGTAAACCGGGCAAACCTTAAATCCAGCTAACTTACGGGGCAAATACCGTTCACATGCGCACACCCCTGTTATGGCTCCTGCTGCTGATTTGTAGCGCAGCACAGGCCCAGCAAGATACCAGCTGGAAAATGGCCGACCACTACGACAAGTCCGAGTACTTCATCCCGGCACGCGATGGCGTAAAACTGTATACCATCGTGTACACACCCAAGGACAAGTCGAAGGCTTATCCTTTTCTCATCAACCGCACCTGTTACAACGCCTCCAGCTACCGCAACTTCGATACACATGGACACCCATCGAAGTACCTGGTGCAGGAAGGATATATACTGGTGTTCCAGGATGTGCGCGGCCGCTACATGAGCGGCGGCAGCTTTAACAATATGACGCCCAACATACCGGGCAACAACCCTAAGAACAAACAGGATATTGACGAAAGTTCCGACACCTGGGACAGCATCGACTGGCTGGTAAAAAACATCAAGGGCAACAATGGCAAGGCCGGCATCTTTGGTATTTCCTATCCAGGTTTTTACAGTGCCGCTTCGCTTCCCGATGCGCACCCTGCACTCAAAGCTGCCAGCCCGCAGGCGCCGGTATCCGACTTTTTCTTCGACGATTTCCACCACATGGGTGCCTACCTCCAAAGCTATACGGCTGCTTTTCCTGTGTTTGGCGTTCCGAAAAAAGACACCACCCGCGAGGAATGGTACGAGCCACAGCTGATGAAGCTGTACAACAATGCCCCCAGGGATGCTTATAAGTTCTGGCTGGCAAAAGGACCGCTGAAAAACATCACCAAAGACTATTACAGCGAAGACGTATTCTGGAACCAGGTGATCAACCACCCCAACTACGATACCTTCTGGCAAAAGCGCAGCATCCTGCCCCACCTGAAGAAAGATATCAAACCCGCGGTGCTCACTGTTGGCGGCTGGTTTGATGCCGAAGACCTCTATGGCCCCTTAAATATTTACAAAACCATCGAGCGCAATAATCCCGGCACCAAGAACCGCATCGTAATGGGCCCATGGGCACATGGCGACTGGGCAAGGGAAACCGCAAAAGGCATCCACAACCACATTTATTTTGGCGACAGCATTGCCTCATTTTACCAGAAAAACATAGAGCTGCCGTTTTTCAACTACTACCTCAAGGACAAAGGCACCGATACCCTGCCCGAAGCATGGCTGTTCAACACCGGCAGCAAGGAGTGGCAAAAGTTTGATGTGTGGCCGCCTAAGAACACACCGCAGGTACAATTGTATTTCGGCCCCAACGGCCAGTTGTCGGTAAACAAACCCGTTGACCCAAGCACCGCATTCGATTATGTGAGCGACCCTGCCAAACCGGTACCTTATACCTCGCAGGTAGAAGGCCTCACCTTTACGCCCCGCGCCTTTATGAGCGACGACCAGCGCGAAGCCAGCCGTCGCCCCGATGTACTGACCTTTCAAACCGAGCCCCTCACCGATGCCGTGACGCTTGCCGGTGAAATACTGGCCAAACTAAAAGTGGCCATCAGCACCACCGATGCCGACTTCGTGGTAAAGCTCATTGACGTGTACCCCGACAACCACCCACAGTATGAACACAATCCCAAGAACATCGTGATGGGCGGTTACCAGCAGCTGGTGCGCCACGAAGTGTTCCGCGGCCGCTTCCGCAATTCGTTTGAAAAACCCGAGCCCTTTGTACCCGGCCAGCCTACCGATGTAAGCATACCGCTGCAGGATGTGTTGCATACCTTCAAAAAAGGACACCGCATCATGGTGCAGGTACACAGCACCTGGTTCCCTTATATCGACCGCAACCCGCAGAAGTTTGTGGAGAATATTTACAAAGCCGATGAGAAGGATTTTATCAAGAGCAGCATACAGGTATTTGGTTCTTCTTCGGTGAGCGCTGGCGGCGAGCAGCACCCGGTGAAGGCTACGGGGAAGACGTTTTAATAAGTGTGTAATTATACTCGGTACCAAAATGTATGTGCAACTCCTGGAGTCTGCCAAATTTCAAGGTCCAAAGCAGGCCGCAAAACAAATGCTTTGGTAAGGAGTGACCTATAGCTTTTTTCTGTGTACATATTAGCCCAACGAAAAGCTACCCTGTAGAAGCCCTGCTGTGCATGGTTGTGATAATCAGTGAACAAACTCGTGGTACAGATTTAGGGTATTTAGTTGGCTAAACATTAAACACATGAAAAAACACCCTTACTCCCAGCGTTTGTTTGGTATGCGCAAAGGAGCCGTAATGATGTCGCTGTTGCTGATGGTAGTGGCTGGTTTTACCGCCTGCCAAAAAGCTGATTACGAACCACCGGCTCCCGGCTACGAAAGCATTCAACCTTCCAAGGCAAAACCAGCCTGGGGTCCGACGTTAACGCAGCAAATGCAAGCTGTAATTGAAACCCTCGATACCATTGCGCCTGCACCCATCGAATCCCTCACACCCGAGCAGGCACGCCTGCAACCCGGCCCAACAGAAGCTGTGATGCGGGTGATGAATAATTTCAGGATACCCATGCCGCTTTCAGGTGTTGATACCATGGGCCGTGAAATTCCCGTTGCCGGTGGTACCATTCATGCACGTGTGTATACCCCCCGTACCGGCAGGTCCAACTATCCCCTCATTGTATACTACCATGGCGGTGGATGGGTGATCGCTACCATCGATACCTATAATGCATCGGCGCAGGCCCTTGCCGAAAAAACAGATGCTGTAGTGGTGTCGGTAGAATACCGCAAAGGCCCCGAGTTCAAGTTTCCTACCGCACACCAGGATGCTTATGCCGCTTACCAGTGGGCCGTTGAAAATGCAGCTTCCCTCCGTGCCGACTCAGCCAAGGTGGCCACTGCAGGCGAAAGTGCTGGCGGCAACCTGGCTGTGAATGTGGCCATCATGGCAAGGGATAATGGTTATAAGATGCCTCGCCACATCCTGTCGGTGTACCCCGTTGCAAGTAACGATCTGTCGTTGCCTTCAAAGATTACCTATGCCGCAGCCAAGCCCCTCAACACGCCCATGCTGCCCTGGTTCCTGGGTCATTACCTGAATAGCATGGATGAGGCCGCCAACCCCATGATCAACCTGCTGGCTGCCGATGTTAGCGGTTTGCCTACCACTACCATCATCAACGCGGAAATTGACCCGCTGGAAACGGAAGGTGCACTGCTGACCGATAAGATGCGTGCTGCCGGTGTGGATGCAACCCGCCAGTTGTACACCGGTGTTACCCACGAATTCTTTGGAATGGCCACCGTGGTGCCCGAAGCCAAAGCGGCACAGGACTTTGCTGCATCGAGGCTGAAGGCTTCATTGCAGTAAACCGTTGGTATTAGAGGCAACACCAATCCTGAAGCTGTAGCAAGTTGAATGGATATACGCAGCAAAAGATTGGAAGCAGTTAGAAATTTTAGTTCGTTGCATTCCTAAACAAAGCGTCCTTGCACATGCAAGGACGCTTTGTTTTTTCATATGAAATAATGGGGACAAAACCGGCTGCCGTTGCCCGTTATAAGCCCGCTGCTTTCGCGGATGCCCATGCCTGCGGGCATACCGCCGATGATCCAGCTGCCCAGTACGGGTTTGTTGTGTTTGAAGTCGGGCAGTTCGAAATACTCCTGGTACACAAAACCTTCACTGCCATAATCGCCACCCTGTTCTTCTATGGTGCGGCCATTCCAAACAATACTCACATTGGCGCCCTCGCGGCTGTACACGGGCTTTTTTACATAGTGGCGCATACCACCGTCCTTGTTGAAATAAGCCGGCAGGATATAGGGCGAGTCCGGGAAAAGTTCGTGCAGGTACACCAGCAGCATCTTGTTGGAAAGAATGGCCTTGTAAGGCGGTTCAATCCACAAGGTATGGTCCATGTTGTGAGGCAGGTAGGAGCTGAACTCCTCGTTGAACAACCACTCCCATGGGTATAGCTTGAATACATTAGTGAGTGGCTGGCCCGCGGCTGTATGAAAATGACCGGGGTCGTCAACACCAATGTCTTCCATATAGGTAAAACCAGTAAGTATGTCTGCCTGGAAGGCGCAGTCTTCCAGGTATTTTACCGTCATATAATCTTCCACGCTGTCTTTGATACAGGCAAAGTAGAGCGGCCCATTGTATAGCCATTGCTTGCACGCCTGCATATGGGCTACCAGCTTTTCGTGAATGGAATTGAACTGGTCGTACATAGGGTCAAACTCCTGAAGCCAGTACCACTGTATCACCGAAGCTTCCAGCAAGGAAGTAGGTGTGTCGGCGTTAAATTCCAGCATCTTGATGTCGGTGCCATTATATGCCAGGTCGAAGCGGCCGTAAAACGAAGGATTATCATTCTTCCAACTCCATTCAATAAAGTCGGCAAAGGCGGGCTGTATATGAAATTCTTTGTACAGCTTTTTGTTTACAACATGATCCACCACCTCCAGGCACATCCGTTGCAGCTCGGAGGTAGCCTTTTCTATAACATCAATTTCGGCTGCGGTAAATGCATAGGCTGCGCTTTCGTTGTAATACGAATCAATGTCGTAAAACAGGAAACCCTGGTCTGCTATTTTCTGGGTCCAGTTGGGTCGTGGGGTGATGGGTATGCGCTGCATAAGCTTGGTTTCGGAGAGCTATTTAATGTTGTTTTGATGGGGTGTGGCCGCCCTTGTATTTGGGTAGCCTTGCAGTAAAAAAGCCAACAAGGCTACATAGGTATTGCAACGAGCAAAAGGCTGTAATAGTTGGAAAAGGGAATCACTAATACCATTTTTACATTGGTCGTGAACATGGAAATCTTGCAGCTTGCAGCTAAAAGCTTGTAGCTTTTACCCAATTATTTACAACTGGTATAAGCAACCATCAACTGATACCACTACGGCCTGAGCGGCCAAAGCCTCCGGTACGTATTTTTCCTGCTTTGAACCCAGGGTTGCTGATCTGTGTGGCAGTAGCCCCCTGGTAAGATGCAGGGCTGATGCGGCCAAGTATCAATGGGTACCAGAAGCCGCCAAAATAACGGTATTGGTTGCCATGCAGGGTTGTATCGCGGGTACTGCCGTTTTGGGCTCCCACAATCCATTCATCCTTTTTTTCCTTTTGTGCGCAACTGCTGATGGCGGCCAGCAGCACGCTACACAGTACCACATTATTCGACTTTTTCATACAGCACACAATTTAAGCATAAGCAGTGCTTTGCGGTGCAATTATGGTACTGCAAATACTGACAATCCCCGGATTTTGTTATGCTTTCTAATGAGGCTTGTTATGCCTTTTCGCATAAAAAAAATGCATTTGTTTCCACTGAAAATCGATAATTTGTTTGTCGAAATATAATACTGCTCAGAAAAAGAGCACCCCAAAGCACATCTGTTACCCGCCCCAGTTCCTTTCTAAAACCAATGTGGGTGGAATGCATTTCTTCCCCGTTTTTATTGTCCAGCCCATACTGATTGTAAACCGTGCATAAACCAATCCTGACTTCCGGGGCCGCCTGTTGCGGTGCTGCTGTGCGGGAACAACAGTTTGCTATTATGAGCAGAAGAAAAAGTGTGCTGATTTATTTACTGGCGGGTATGGCATTAGTGCTCCATTTTGGTCTTTCCAAACTATTCAAGGAGCCTTTTCCTTCCTTTGTTTTTCCTGCATTTGCCCGTGTGGCGCCCATCACCGGCCTGTACCATACCGATGTGATGGAAGTGTATGCCCTCGATGACCGGGGCGACTCGGTAGTGCTGAATAAACGCCATGTGTTTGGAAAAGCCAAACTGATTTACGCCCCTACCATTTTCAAAACCCTTATGCGCAAAGAGCAAGCTATCAGGGCCAGGCCACGGGATCCTACGCTGGAAAACATGCGCCGGGAGCGGGCGCAATTCCTGAAGATGACCCGTGCACACCTGAAGACCCTGTATCCCCAAAAAAACTTCCTGATGCTGGTGGTAGTTGTTGGAAGGAAGCGGCATGATGCAAGAAGTGGCCTTACTGACGGCGGACTGCATGATCAGCAAATCACCCGAATTCCATTGTTATGAAATTTCTGGCGCAACAGCTGTTTGGTACCTACCAGTACGGAGCACAAGGCCTTTCCCTTTACCGCTTGGTGTACTGCATGTTTGTGGTGCTGGTCATGGGGCTTCCGTCTTTTGCCTGGCTTGGACCCCATCTCAATTATATATTCCATCCACCTGCTTTCAGTTTTGCTGCCTTGTTCCGGGGTTTCCCTGGGGCCGGTTTTTTTATTGCATTTACCCTTGTCAACCTGCTGTCTTTTTTCCTGATGTTCATTGGCTGGTATACCAGGTGGGCATCACTGGTCTTTTCGGGTACTTATATCCTGCTGGCCAGTTTTGGTTTTTCCTTTGGCAAAATTGACCATGGCAGTCTGATGTACTTCACGCCATTGTTCATGGCCTTCACCGGCTGGGAGCGTCATTTTTCTGTCGATGATTACCTGGCGCGGCGTAAGGATATCTGGGTGCCGCCCGTACCATCGGATTCGCGGAGCTTCGCCCTTGCCCTGCTGGCACTTTGCCTGGGCTTTGGCTTTTTCACAGCCGGCAGCATCAAGATCATCGGCGGATGGGGACAGTGGCACGTGGAGGGTGTGAAGTACCAGTTGTTTCAAAATTATTATACATCGGGAAGGACCCGTTTTCTCGCAAGTCACCTGATGCGCATCAATAACCATGTCTTCTGGAAGCTGATGGATTATTCCACGCTGATTTTCGAAGTAGGATTTTTACCTGCGGCCATCAACGCCCGTGTTTTCCGGGTGTTTTTGGGAACAGCCGTCGTGTTCCATCTTGTTGTGTTGCTCACCTTCAACATTTCATTTGCCGGCAACCTGCTGGCTTATCTTCCGTTTGCCAATTGGGATAAATTGAGCACACAATTGCTGCCTGCCTACTCCCGTTTAAAGAAGTTGTTTTATGGCGCCACCCTGCTGCTGGCAACGGCTTTTCTGGTCTTCTGGCTGGTTAGTCTTGCCGGCAACAAGTATGCACTTGAGTTTCGCTCCCTGCTAAAAGTCATGGCATCGGCAATGCGGTTCACTCCCTTCAACCACTTGATCATTCATAGCCTGTCGGTGTTGTTGCTGTTCTTTTTGCTGCTGCACACCCGGATGTTTAATACAATGTTCAGGTTGTTTTTCATTAAAAGTGTAGCCAAATGAAGCAGTTGGCACTGCGCTTCTTTGATTGTTTGCGTGCAGGCAAACTTCCCAAATCCCCTGGCATGCCCAACCTGTATAGGGTATACCGAACTGGCATCCGGTCGCATTGTCGTTATAGCCGTAAATTGCTGCAATCAGAAACAAGCTGCTCCTGATTAGCCAGTTGCTAAAAGGTTTTTACAGCCAGTAAATTTTAAAACGTATGCAGCCCCCCGGTGACCATCCCATCATCCTGTTCGACGGTGTTTGCAACCTTTGCAACAGCACCGTACAGTTTGTGATCCGCAACGATAAAAATGGAGTGTTCCGCTTCGCTTCCCTACAATCGGAAAGCGGCAAACACCTGCTGGCACAGACCGGTTTGAAGGATGATATGGGTAGCGTAGTGCTGGTGGAAAGCGGAAGGGTGTACCGGTACTCCACGGCAGCTTTGCACATTGCACGCCGGCTCGATGGCGCCTGGCCTTTGTTGTATGGGCTGATGATTGTGCCTCCATTTATTCGTAACGGCGTATACCGTTTTATTGCCAAAAACCGCTATCGCTGGTTTGGGCAAAAACAAACCTGCTGGGTGCCTGCGCCGCAGTTGCAGTCACGTTTTCTTGAGTGAAAAATAGATGGATCCAAGGGCGGTTTTTTTATGGTGATGTTGCCTGCTGTGTTCGTTTTGTGTAGGTCATGCGGGTTGTGGAAACCGTTGAAACGGTTTCCTGTTTTTCAATTTGGCGGCATTACCCACGGTTGAAACCGTGGGCTAATTATTATGACCTCAACCCCAACTCAGTTGTAACCTTAACTTGGTATTACTGAATACTTTTCCTTATAAGCGGCAGCAGTTTGCCTGCTATCACTTCATATCCTTTGTCGGAAGGATGCAGCCCATCATAGGTCATGGCAACAGCATCTAGCGGGTAAGGGTATTCGTCTGTATCCGGGTTGAAAGGAACACCGATAAAATCCGGGTAGGAATAGTTGCGGTAAGCGCCTGCTGTTTGCGGGTCTTTCAGGCGCTTGAAACGCACCAGGTTTTTATGGGCCAGTTTCTTTTCGTGGTACAGGTCCACCACCCTGATCCCTTCGGCCCTGCCGATGGCTTTGATGGCATTGGCAAACTGCTCGAGGTGCTGGCCTTCCTTGTCGCGGTAGCTGCCCCATGCGTTGTTTTTGGGATTGTTGATATACACGAAATCCACCCGGGGCATGGGTGTGATCAAAATGATTTGCGCATCGGGGTTCAGGGCCTTTAGCTTATTGATGATGATGCGGAAAGAACCATTCACGGTGGCGTTGCCTGAATTGTTTTTGTAATCGGCAAAGCTACCCAGCGGGCGGCCACGCCACCAGTCGTTGGTACCCAGGAAGATGGTATAGAGATCGGCTTTCACAAGGCCCAGGTTGTGGATGCTGTCGGCAATGCGGCCAGCCGTCCAGCCATTGTGCCCCTGGTTGATGACGTGCAGACCCGGTACTTGTTGCTGCACCAGGGTCATATAGCCTTTGGTAATGCGGTTGCCTGTTTCACTGGGATGATCGTTGAGGTAGGTGATTGAGTCGCCAATGGCCACCCAGGTATGTTCGCGCTGGCTGAAAGCGGCCAGCAACAGGATGAAGGAAAGCAAGGCAATACGCAGGAAAGACAAGATCGTTTTCATGCTTAAACATAAAAAGAAAATGCATGCTGGTGGCCGGGCAACTAAATGCGCCGTTGCTGCCCGCCTGCATTTATCTTTGGTTCAATTCAAGTACAATGAAACAAATGCTCCTGGCTGCCGCCTTGCTATTTACCGGAAACCTGTTGTATGCCCAGTCTGCCGACAGCACCCAGAAACAGGTAGTGGAAGCCTCCTGCGGGCAGTGCCGTTTTGGAATGAAAGGTGAAGGCTGCAACTTGGCGGTGCGGATCAATGGCAAAGCCTATTTTGTTGACGGCACTGCCATCGACGACCATGGCGATGCGCATGCACAGGATGGCTTTTGCAATGCCATCCGTAAGGCCGAGGTAAAGGGGCGCGTGGAAAAGGACCGGTTTGTGGCTACCTACTTTAAATTACTCCCCGAGGTCAAAAACAAATAAATAGCAAAAAGCCGGTGCCAACGCACCGGCTTTTTGATGATCATCATGCCGATCCTTTTAACCGTTTCCATGCAAAAGTGAGCGCTGCCACCGGCGACTCGAAGAGCTTGGGTGTGCCATCATCATCGGTAACGGTTTCGCCTGTTATCGGGCCTGATAGCGGCTCCTGTGTATAGTAGGTGGCGGTAAAGTATTCCGTTGGGATGATGTTGGGGTTTTCCCTGTTTGCCGGGTGCGGATCTACTTTAAGCCAAACATCCCTACCGTCGATATTCTGGTGTTCAATCATATTGTATGGGTTTAGGGTGAATAGTTGTTGCCAAAGCCTTACAGGCCAAACGGGGTTTCAGCAATGCTGTATTATACCGACTCTGTGCCTTTTACATCGCCGCGTGCATCGAGGCGGTTGAGCTCGCTGTTGTCGTTGCGTTCGTGTTCCTGTGCGCTTTGCTCGTTGAAGGTGCTCAGGTTGCTGCCTGCCAGGTGGCCTTCATTATCCTGTCCGTCGGCGGTTTTGATCCCCATATCGCGGTGCTTGCCAGCCAGCTCGTCTTCTCTTTTGTTGCTCATAAAAAGGTTTTGGTTAGCAGATACAAATACGTTGCCGGAGATGGAATGCTGGTGTTACAGCTACTGTGGCGCAACAGGCAGGCGGGGCTCAGCCGTTGTTTACCCATGAGGTAGCAATAAATTGCGGTACTGGCTTTTTCTTTGCCTGTATTACCACATGAATGCAATACTGCAACAAGTACGCGACTATGCCGATGCGGCACATGGCAGCCAGATGCGCAAGTACACACCCGACCGCTATATTGTACACCCGGTAAGGGTAATGGAGTTGTGTGCGGCTTATACCAATGACCTGCCGGTGCTGGCCGCTGCCCTGCTACACGATGTACTGGAAGACACCCCGGTAACAAAGGACGAAATGCACCGGTATTTATTATCGGTAATGAGCCAACAGGAGGCGGCAAAAACAACGCAGTTGGTAGTGGAACTAACGGATGTGTATATCAAAGCCAACTACCCGCAGTGGAACCGCAAAAAAAGGAAGGAAGAAGAGCGGGAGCGCATCCGTAAAACGAGCCCCGATGCGCAAACCATCAAGTACGCCGATATACTGGACAACTGCTCCGAGATAATAGTGCACGATCCCAGCTTTGCAACCGTGTTTTTGCGGGAGTGTAAAAAGATACTGGCCGTGATTCCCAACGGCCATGCCGCATTGTATCAAAAAGCAAAAGCTGCCTTGCAAAAGGCGATGGATGAAAATCGGTAGGGTCAGTTTTTAGGAGAAAGCTGTTGGCTGTTGGGTGTTAGCTTTTAGCGGCAAGCTGAAAGTGATCTTTTCTGTACAATCTATTTCGCGTTCGCCTGTAAAACCTATAAGGTTTTTAAAACCTTATAGGTTTGCCGGGCAGAAAAAACCCTGGAGGTTTTTGGAAACCTCCAGGGTTTGAGCCAACTACCGGAATCGAACCGAGGGCCCTTTCATTACGCGTGAAATGCGCTGCCAGCTGAGCTAAGTTGGCGGGTGGATGTAGGAACAATCAAGGCCGGCATTTTACACAAGGCGCAAAAAAACCGGAACAGCCAAGCAGGGAAACCGATGAATTCTGCTTTAACTGTTCCGGTAAGTTGCAATCGTTGTCGCCGTAATGCAAAGACAATACAGGCTGCTGAATGGTTGCAGCAGGCTGGCAAAATTTAATAAAGCCGGGCAGGCCTGATCAGGTAGTTTGTTTGGCGTCCGACATATCGCCGCCATTGCCTGCATTCGTACCGCGGCCGGTATAGCTGCCAGCATCAGGATTGGTGGTGCGTTCCGCCTCTTCATCTCCCAGTTGCCATTCACCAGCCTGTACATTGCCGCCGGTGCTACCCGTGCGGGTTACGTCCTTGCCGCCCTCGTCTTTTTGCCGCAGGTCGTCGCGGCGCACATCCTTATTGTTTTGTTGATCGCTCATGGTTGTATGTATTGTTGTTTTCCAGCAACACAAAGAGTGCCACGAATGGTGCGCAGCACAGACCCGCAGCAACTGGTTTGAATGATCTAAGAGCTGTGTGGTTCAAAGCCCGGTAGCCTTGCCATTTCCGGGTTTAGAATTTCACCTTAAAAAACTTTTGCAAAAAACGCCTTCATATCATTCCAGGAAGCCGTGTCGGCAGCGCCATTGTATTTGATAGGCATCTGGAACTCGGCGGCTTTCTTATCGGCATCGGGATTGGTAAAAGCATGCGTGGCGCCTGGGTACACTTTGAACTCGTAGGCGGCACCTGCCGAGTCCATGCTTTTCTTAAAGGCAGCTACCTGTGCTTCGGGAACAAAATTGTCGGCGCCGCCATGGCATACCAACACCTGTGTGCGCATGTTTTTTTGTGGCGGCACGCCTTCCAGCCCGCCGTGGAAGCTCACCACACCTTTGAATGGCGCTCCAAGTTTGGCGGCATTAAGCACCATCGATCCGCCGAAACAATACCCGATGGCAGCGGTGCGGCCCGTATCGGCCTGTGGCATGCTGAGGGCTTTTGCCAGCGCTGCATCCAGACGCGCTTTGGCAGCCTGCGGGTCTTTGTACAACACCATGGCAGCCTGTTGTGCCTCGTCGGGTGTATTGGCGGTTTTACCATCGCCATACATGTCTACAGCCATGGCGAGGTAGCCCAGTTCAGCCAGCTGTTTGGCACGCATGCGGGGGTAATCGGTAAGTCCCCACCACTCGTGCACCACCAGTACCACGGGGCGGGGCGCTGTGCTGGCACTGTCGAAAGCTACATAGCCTTTAAAGGTTTGATCGCCTACATTGTAGCTAACGGCTTCTTCCCGGATGGCCCCGGTTGCTGCAGTTTGGGTCATACTGTCGCTCTTTTGCTCAGATTGGGGTTCGTTGTCGCCGGCATTGTTGCCGCAGGAAAGGGCCAGGCTGCCCGCCAATAGCAGGGCTGCCATGGAGAAAGTAACACGCATATATAGCTGATTTTTGGGGGTGTACTGCTGCAAACAAAATTCCGGACCAATGGTTCAGACGCCGGCATCGCCCCGGGTATGGTCGTCGGCTTCCTGGTCGGTATTGAGCACATCGTTCACATCTTCCTTGCTCTCGTAACCCGAAGCCACGTCATTGGCAATACGGTCCCAATAGTCACTGCCCAGCTCTTCGGTCTGGTGTTTGGGTGGTACCGTCTTTTTGTCCGTTGTTTTTGGGGCGGGTGTTTTCTCGTTTTGCTTGGTCATATCATGGTATTTAGGGTGGGCGGAAACCGTTCCAAAGAGTGCGGGCTGCACCCGTACACGGCTGCCGGCAATGAGGGGCATGATCCCTATTGTTTCAATTTACGAAAAACATTGCGTGGCATCATATTGGCAACCTCTGTAAAAAAGCACGATGGAACAAAATAACCAACAGCCGCAAGATAAGGACCGGCACCTGGATATCCCTTCGGAAGCCAACCAGGATAAGCACATCAACTTCCTGGATGTGGAAAACAGCGACGATGCGGACAGCAGCAACCAGCTGAGTGAAGCCGATGAGGAAAGACAACGGCAGTGGCGGGAAGGCATCGAAGCCGGTAAGCAGGCCCGCAGGGATGACGCTTAGCATTCCGGATGAAACGTATTACCTTTCTGCCTGTCCTGAAGTTGTTTCAGGACATTTTATTCATGGGGGTTCACCCGCCCCCTGCCTATTCAGTTCACCCGATGGATAAAGCCGCCGAATTACCATACCTGCTGGCTGCCCCTGCTGCGTCATCCCTGCCGGCTGCAGGCATGCAAAGCTACCGCAAGCCCCTGCTCCTGCTCATCCTGCTTTTTACCCTCGCCCGGCTGCTGCTGGCATCGGTAGTGGAGCTGGGCAACGACGAAGCTTATTATTGGCTTTATACCCGCAACCTCCAATGGAACTATTTTGATCACCCGCCGATGGTGGCCCTGCAAGGCTGGCTTACTACTGCAGGCGGCCTTCTGAACGACTATGTGCCCCTAGTGCGGCTGGGCAGTATCCTGGGTGCGGCCATTGCCTCCCTTTTTATCTATAAGGCTACTGCCACCCTCTACTCGCCCAAAGCTGGTTGGTATGCTGCGGTATTGTACAACACTTCTTTTTATGCGGGCCTGGTAGCCGGCATGCTGCTGATGCCCGACTCGCCGCAAATGCTGTGCTGGACCTTTGCAATATGGATGGCCGCACGGCTGGTGACCGGCGCCGACAGCTGGCGCAACTGGCTGCTTTTTGGCCTTGGTGCGGGCCTCTGCATCCTGTGCAAGGTGCATGGTGTATTCCTGTGGGGCGGCATGGGGCTATATGTATTGCTGCACCGCAGGCAATGGTTGCAAAACCCGCGGCTTTATGCAGCAGCGGCCATCAGCCTGTTGCTGGCAAGTCCCATACTCTACTGGAATTTCCAGTACGATTTTGTTACCTACCGTTTCCATAGCGAGCGGGTTGTGGTGGCAGGCTGGGGCATCAACTGGCGCAGCTTTGCCGAAGAAGTGCTGGGCCAGATCCTTTTCAACAATCCCTATAATTATCTGCTTACCTGTTTTGCCCTTGCTGCCCTGGCAAAAGGGATGCGCCGGTGGTGGCGCCGTTTCGCCTTCCTGGTGTATATGGCCCTGCCCCTGGTGGCGGTACTGCTTTACCTTTCCCTTTTCCGAACGGTGTACCCGCACTGGAGCGGACCGGCATATGTGAGCCTGCTGCCGCTGGCAGCAATCTGGCTGGCACGGCAAAAGCCAGGTGTCTTATTTCCGGCATGGCTCAAGGCTGCCCTTTTCGGTACCGCCCTGTTTATGACCGGATGGCCGGTGGTGCTGCATTTTTATCCCGGCACCTGGGGGCAAACCAAAACAGCCGCCTTTGGCGATGGTGATGTAAGCCTGGATCGTTATGGCTGGAAGCGGGGCGGTGGGGACTTTGCTGCCTGGTACGGCCAGCAGGTGGCTTCGGGTGCCGTCCGCCCCGGCACACCGCTGGTCTGTCCTACCTGGTGGGGTGCACACGTGGAGTACTATTTTGCCCGCCCCGCCGGTGCTCCCATGATTGGGTTGGGCAGCCTGCAGCATACCCATCATTACCTATGGACCAATTATATCCGCAAGGCGCAAACCGATTTTACACAGGCATTTTGCATCGTGCCTTCCGATGAGTATTACAACCCGCAGCAAACCTTTGCTCCTTATTACCGCAGGGCTGTATGGGTACAAACCATTGCACTGCACCGCAACGGACAGGAAGCCCGCCGCTTTTACGTATACCGCCTTGATGGCTGGAAAGGCAGACTGCCCCAGATGCCGCCGCAGAAGGAAATGAAACGGCAGCGGGGAGTGCCGGTTTCAAAGCTCAAAGTCTATAGTTCAAAGGCTGCAGTTTAAAACAGGGAATCCTTACTATGAACTTTTAACTCCGGACTGCTCCGCTATAATTCATTGGGATGTGGCCGCACCGGCGTATTGCCGCCGCCCATCTGTTCGTTCAGTGCCCTGCTGAGGCCTTCGGGAGTATCGGCCGAGTGCAATTTGAGTGCTTCTTTTTCATCCACGGTATGGTGCCCGAAATAATCCTTCAGGCGCTGCTCTTCACTGCCGGGGGCTTCGGGTACACTGCCTGTTATTGGTTTTGTATTCGGTTCCATAGAAAATAGATTGGTTGAAGTGGAAATCGGGTGGGCTTCTGTAGCAAAGGCAGTGCCAGCGGACCGATAGCCCTGTTTTATTTTGGTAAAACAATGATGGCTTCCCTGATGTGGAGGGTTCCCCGCAATTCATGCATCGGTAATTACATTTCATACACCGGCAGGTTGGCAACGGGGTTGTGGCGGCTTAGTTTGCACCCGATTAAAGAAAATGTTATGCGCCACGGTAAACAAACTTGGATGATCTGCCTGATGATGGCTCTTTTGCTGGTAACCCTGTTGCCGGTTGGAATAGCCATACATGCCTACAAACAACCGGTGGTTAAAACCGGTATCGCTGGCGGCGAAGTGGCAAACAGCCCTATGCCGGCTGAAAAGGGAAATATTTCGTTTGACTTTCCTTTTGTGCCATTGCTGAATTAATCTATGGTCCATAGTCCATGGACCATAGGCGACAGCCGGCCATTGTGGTCCGTCGTCCGTGGTCAATGGTCGATCTTCCATGGTCCACGGTCCATCGTCCATCGTCCATGGTCTCCTCCACAATTCATCCGCTGTTTTCTACAATTCATACAAAAAGCTATGCGGTACAGGTTGGAACGGTGGCTACAATGCAGTAATGTGCTTAATTTATTCGGGCATGAAGATCAGGCTTCCACAATACAGCGGAAAAGATTATTTCGTACTGGCAATAGTGATACTGCCGCTCACCCTGGCCATCAACAGCCTGATATTTGGCGGCCGTTATTTTATACATGTCGGCATTTTTATGCCGGCTACCATCCTCACCAGCCTCTGGCTGGCACTTGAATTTGTGTTGTGCGGCTTTATTGCCGAATCGCTCAAAAGGCGGATGCCCCGCGGTTCCGACACACCGCGCCGCCTGTTTTACATGATCCTCGCCTTTGTGGCCATGAGCGGACTTTTTCTCATCATTGCCTTTAATGGCTACGAGGTGTTCCGCAGCTTCAATTACAGTTTCAACCTCAATGGGTTTGTGTGGGCCTACGTGTTCATGAGCATCATGAATATTTTCCTTACCCTGCTCATTGAAGGCATACACCGTTACAACAGCTGGCGCGACAACCTGAAGGAAACAGAGCAGCTGCGCAAAGCCATCATGCAAAGCCAGCTGCTGGGGCTGAAAAGCCAGGTAAACCCGCACTTCCTGTTCAACAGCCTCAACACCCTGTCCTCGCTGATTGAGGAAGATGAGGTGGCCGCGGAAGGTTTTCTCAACGAAATGACCAAAGTGTACCGCTATATGCTGCGCGGCGACGATGAGCAACTGGTAACCCTGCGCACCGAATTGCGCTTTATAGAGTCTTACCTTTTTTTGCTCAACAAACGCTTTGGTTCCAGCCTGCAGGTGACCCTTGAAATAGCAGCAGTGGACCTTGATAAACTGGTGCCCCCACTCAGCCTGCAGGTAATCATCGAAAACGCATTTTCGCAAAACAGCATGACGCGCACCGAGCCCCTGCATATCCGCATCCAGTCGCAGGATGGCAGCCAGTTGCTGGTATGCAATAGCCGCCAGCCCAAGATGGTGAGCAATGTCATCGACTTCGAAACCGGCCTCGACAACCTCGTTACCAAATACCGTTTGCTCAACTCCTCGGAAGTGGTGATCCGCGATGAAATAAAGCAACGCTGTATCTATCTACCCCTAATCGAAAACAAGGAAGTACTCTATGAAAAATAAACTCAAACCCACCCGGCTACAGGTGTTCAGCTTCCTGGTCTGCATGCCGGTGATTGATTTTGTACTCAACTACATCCTGTACGATGAAGCGCTCTTTCATGATGGGCGCATCTGGCTTTATTCTTATCCTTTGTTGTTTGTAGTAGGCATCGGCTCGTGGCGTTCGCAGATAACGGTGCACAACTTGTTGCAGTTGCGCCTGCCATCGCTGAAGCAAACCCGTACACGGGTTATATGGCTTGGCACCCTGATCATGCCCATCATGGCCATTTCTATTTCGATTGTTTTTTACAGCTATAGTTATTTCGGCATCCTGGGTTATCGTTTCAATTTCGAAGACCTCAAATACGGTGTGCTGGTAGGCTTTTGCGTCAACCTTATTTTCATCACCCTCTACGAACTGGACTACGTGGTGGAAAGGCTGAAGGAGAGCATGCAGGAAAAGCAGAACCTCAAGCAGCAGGCGCTCCAGCACGAATTTGACGTGCTGAAGAACCAGGTTAACCCGCACTTTTTATTCAATTGTTTTAATACCCTGTCTTCCTTAATTTCAGAGGATAAACAAAGAGCCGAAGAGTTCCTCAATGAACTGAGCAAGGTGTACCGCTACCTGTTGCGCAACAATGAAGACGGCCTGAGTACGGTGGAAAGTGAAGTGCGGTTTATCCGTTCCTACTATGGACTCCTGAAAACAAGACATGGCGACAGCCTTTCGATGACCCTGGATATTGATAAGCGGTACCATCCATACCTGCTGCCTTCCTTATCCTTGCAGCTGCTGGTGGAAAACGTGGTAAAGCACAACCAACTGTCGAAAACACAGCCCCTGGTGATTGAGATTTTTACCACGGCGGGCAATAAGCTGGTGGTGAACAACAACCTGCAACGGCGCACCGTAAAGGCGCCCAGCAACCGCATCGGGCTGGATAATATCCGCGCCAAGTACGAGTTGCTGAACCAGGACGGTTTCCAGGTGATTGAAGACGGTAAGAACTTTACCGTGGTGCTGCCGCTGATCTGGAACAATTCGGCTGAAGGCCGCCTTGCATTACTCAAAGAACAAAAAAGCTTCTGATATGAATATCCTCATTGTTGAAGACGAAGAACTGGCACAAAGAAAATTGCAGAAAACACTGGGTGCTGTAGATGCTTCCGCTAAAGTGGTGGGCATCACCGACAGCATTCAAAGCACCGTGGGCTGGCTGCAAAACAACCCCACGGTAGACCTTATCCTTATGGACATCGAGCTTGCCGACGGGCAAAGTTTCGAAGTATTCAACCTCGTAGATGTAAAGGCGCCGGTGATCTTTACTACTTCCTACGATGAGTATGCCCTCAAGGCGTTCAAGGTAAACAGCGTGGACTACCTGCTCAAACCCGTACAGTCGGAAGACCTGCAGGTGGCTTTGGACAAATACAAAAAGCTGGCGGCTTCAAGGGGCGGCGATGTCAACATCGACTCCTTGGTAAAGCAGATCCAGCAACAGATGCAGCCCCGCGAATACCGCAAGCGCTTCCTCGTAAAGCTGGCACAAAAACTCGTGTCGGTAGAAGTGAATGAAATCTCTTATTTCTACAGCGATGGCCGCCTCAACTTCTTCAAAACCGCCGACAACAAAAAGTTTGTTGTGGACTACACCATGGACGAGCTGGAAGAAATGCTCGACCCCGACCGCTTCTTCCGCATCTCGCGTTCTTTCTTCGTAGCCATCGAAGCCATCGAAAAGATGGAAGACTACTTCGGCAACCGCCTCATTCTTTCCCTCAAACCCAGTACGGAGAAAGAAGCCCTGGTAAGCAGGGAAAAGGTTGGGGAGTTTAAGAAGTGGATGGGGAAATAGGTTTAGGAGTTTGGGGTTAGGAGTTAGGTGTTGGGGGATTGTTCTGGGGGAGTAGGAGTGTTTCCTTTGGGATTTTTGGTGGTGGCTGAAGGATTGTTTCTGCCAGAAAACTTTTTACCCCTGATATTGCTTTGATTTAAGTAGTTGATTAGTGTGCCGATTTTTCTTGCCGTCAATTCAACTTGGTCATACAATTCTGCGAAAAGTGCGGGCGGAAAATATTTGATATCCAAACCCCGGTATAACTGAGACTTCAATTCTTCTGCTTCTCCTTTTGCAATAGTGAGGGAGTTGATGAATTCATACTGGCTTCCTCTACCAAAGCCTTCTGCTATATTATCCATCATACTGCCGCAGGAGCCCCTTATTTGATCTTTGAATCGATAGTCTGACTTGATAGGTTCTAAAAACGTTAACAGGTAAATACGTTGACAAACCTTTCTTGCTAATTGCCATATCTCCAATTCTTCAAACTTTTCAACAGTCGGCATAACCTGAGTTTTATACTAAAAAGTACAAACTCTGCTCCTCAACTCCAAACCCCACACTCCCAACCCCAAACCTAACTCAACGGCAATTGCAACATAAACATACTCCTGCTCTTATGCACCTGCACCTGTAGCTTGGCCTTGAGGTTGTTGATGCGGGCGGTCATATCGCGGCGGTGGAGGAGGTTGGTGAGCTGCTGCATGTCGCAGCCTTCGGTAACGAATTCGATGGTGAAGAGCAGCTTTGCTTTGTCGAGTGAGAGGTTGACGATACAGTGCGGTGTGCCTGCCGCCACCAGGCTGCGCAAGCCTTCCTTGAACAGGAGGAATGCTTCGTGGCGCAGCTTCATATCCAGTTCCAAACGTTCCACTTTTTTATCAATCAGCATGTCGATGGCCACACCATAACGCTGGGTGAGGGCATCGGCAAATTCGCGCACCCTGCTGATGGTTTTGTCCATGGTGTCGTTGTCGGGGTCGAGGCTCCAGAGCATATCGTCCATGGCAATGATCATATTGTGGCTCTTGGTGTGTATCTGCTCAATGTATTCCTTCGCTTTCTCCGGCTCGCGGTCCGATTTCAGGCGGGCTATTTCACTCAGGATATTGATGTTGTTGAGCGCGGTATTTACCTCCTGGTGCAGGCCGTTGGCAATATCGGTACGCACTTTTTCCAACGCCTGCTTACGCCGCATTCTTTGGCGGTCGATAAAGAAAAGCACACCGGATACCAGCAGCGCCAGCAGCGTAAAAAACCACCAGGTTTGATAAAAAGGTGGCAGCACCTGCAGGCTTATTGCGGTGAGTTGCGGCGAGGACACTCCTTCGGCATTGATGGCCCGCAGCTGCAAAGTGTATTTGCCAGGCGGCAGGATGGGGAAGGAAGCCCGGTTTTCACGGTCGGCAAGCTGCCATTCATCATCCAACCCTTCCATGCGGTATTGTATCAGGTAATAGCCGGTATAGGTAAGTGCCGAAAAGCTAAACGACAGCGAATTGTTGCGGGCGCCCAACTCCAACTGCGGCAACCGCAATACTGAGTCTACCGGCAGCTCGCGTTTGCCCGCCTGTATGCTGGTAAGCACAACGCCGGGTGTTTGCTCCGATATACGGATGGCCGCCGGGTCGAAGCTGATAAAGGCATTGGAGTTGCCAAAAAACAGGCGGCCGTCGGGGCGGCGGTAGGTGGCGCTGTGTACAAAATGATCGTTGTTGATACCGTCTACCCGGTTGAACATCACCAGCACCTTACGCAAAGGATGGTAGCGGTACAATGCGTTGGTGGTGCTGATCCAGATAGAGCCGGCTTTGTCGGTTTGCAGGGCCATGATATTGCCCATCAGCGCGTCGGGCAGTTGCACCAGCCGCAGGCTTTGCTGCTGCCGGTTGTACCAATACAACTCGCGGGGACTTGCCACCAGCATCATGCTGTCGTTGTACTCCGTTATGCCGCCGATTTCGCTGGTAAAGGCGCCATTGAGCAATTTGGTGCCGGTTGTATAATGTGCCAGTAATTTTGCGGAAGCACCATGGTAAACAAATAAGCCGCTGCTGCCGGTACCAATCCATATCCAACCTTTTGTATCCGCATACACCACATTGACCATGGCTTTGCCGGTTGCTTCAATATGCACCACCGAATCTTTCCCCGGTTGTTTGGGATTGATCCACCGGTACACGCCAAAGCCATGCATGCCCAGCCAAAGATTGCCTGCACGGTCTTCCACCAGCTGCCGCACGGTGTGGTCTTTCAGGATGGGCGGGTTGCGGTGGTACATGGTGTTTTTAGCCTGGTCCCACTGGTATACACCGGGCTGGCAACCGATCCAGATGGTATTGCTGTCGCCTGATGCATACAAGCTCCAGAACGGGTGCAGCAGCCCATCGGAAAGATCACGGACACCCAGTGGTACGGGCCGCAATTGTTTGTCGTAGCGGAACAACCCATCGCCCCAGGAGGCGGCCAACAGGTCGCCGTTTTTTGTTTGTACAAAAGAAAGGATGGCGCCCTCACCAAGCGTCTTGGTAACCGGGTTTTTGTGGGTGAAATTGGCGAAGTACTGGGCCGACGGATTGTACCGGTACAGGCCATGGTTTTGGGTACTCACCCAAAGGTTGTGCTCCCGGTCTTCGTAGAGGCAGTTAACCCTTTCGTAGGCGATGCCTTCGGGGTTGCGGGCATCGTTGGGTATGAGGTAAAATTTGTTCTCTGCCTCCTGCATATAGCCAAACACCTGGAGGCCGCGCACCCACACGCGGCCATCCTGTTGTTGCATAAAACCGTTCACCTCGTGGTAGGTTTTCAGCGAAGTGATGTACTCAAATTGCTGCAGTTTATTGCTGCGCGTGTCCCAGTTCATCACAAACGGGAACCCGCCTTTATCCCAGTTCTGAAACCAAAGCCTGCCCTGCTTATCAAAGAAGGAATACATCACGCCAAGCTTGCCTTTGAACTGGCTTACAGCCGGTTCGTTTTCGCGGTTGTTTTCCGCATCGCTCCAGGTATTGGTCTGGCGGTTGTAAATGGAAAGGCTGCGGCCAAAGACACTCACCCAGTACTTTTGCGTGCCGGGCTGGTGCGACATCCACATGATGGGCATGCCTTTAGGCAAGGGCACCACCGAAGCCTGCGGTGTAAACGCATGCCTCTTTTTGTCAAGCCCCAGCAGCTCGTGGCCCATCATCATCAGGAACAGGCGCCCATCCCGGTCAGAGAGGAAATGTTTTTCGGCAAGAAATGCGGTATCGGTGCGGGGCAAAAGGGGGGCTTTGCGAAAGCGAAAACGGTCCCTGTCGAAACTGCCCACCGTGCCGTTGCCAGTAAGGATCCATAAGGTGCCTTCTTTATCAATGTGCAGTTCGTTGATCACATTTTCTGGTATGGCGGTTGTATCCCCTTTGCGGTTGCGGAAGGTTTTGAACTGCACCCCGTCAAACCGTTGCAACCCGTTGTTGGAAGCGATCCACAGGTAACCTGTTGCATCCTGCACCATGGCATTTATTTCGTTGGAGGCAAGCCCTTCCTGCATGGTGTAGTGTGCAAATGCAAAAGGCTTCAGGCTTTGTGCAAAACCTGTATGCAGCAGCAGGCAAAGGAAGTAAAGGAGCAAGGCTCGGTTCAAGGTGATGGTTTGGAGCTATGAATATACAAAGGCGCACCAGTAGGGCAATAGCGATGATGTTACAATGCGAGAAAAAGCAGTATTGTATTTGAGGTTGCTGTTTCGAAATACAAAATGCATGGTGTGTAAGCTTTCGATTCAATACCTGCAAACCTGCACTTCATACAAGGCTACCTGCAGTTCATTACCGCGTCACTTTTCTTCACCTTTTTTGCAGGCCATCTTTGTTGCATCAAACCCAAACCAACGAACTGTTATGAAAAAACAAGTATGGCTTTTTGCCGCTGCCTCTATCCTGGCCTTAGCCTCCTGTAGCAAGGACGACAAGCCCAAGGAAAAACTGTTTAAAGGTCCCGAGCAAACTTTCCAGCATGGTAAAAGCTGGACCTGGTACGAAGAAAACGGCAAGGGCGATCCGATGCGCATAGCCATCGTAATTGACGATGCTGCCATGGCCAGTCTTGACCGCAATACAGGAGGTGGGCACAACCATGCCAACGCGGTATCGCTGCAACTCCATTCCGAGGCTGGCGCCACGCCGTTTACCCATGCCCTGCTCGACTGGAACCCCAGTGGTCATGAGCCGGCACCCATTTACGACAAGCCGCATTTCGACTTTCATTTTTACACCAGCACCGAGGCAGAGCGCCTGGCCATTCCAATCTATGAAGCGGCCAAGGAAAAGTTCGACAACCATCCTGCACCTGCGTACTTCCCGACCACCTATATTCCCGGTCCCGGAGGCGTTCCGCAAATGGGTGTACACTGGCTGGATGCCACGGCTCCCGAACTCAATGGCAGCCCTTTCACACAGACTTTTATTTATGGTTCTTACGATGGTAAGGTTACTTTCTATGAACCCATGATCACCGAGGAATTTATCAAGAACAACCACACGTTTGTAAGGGATATACCCCAGCCTTCCAAAGTGCAAAAAAGCGGCTGGTATCCTACCAAAATGCGGATTCAAAAGAAAGATGGGGCTACCCATTTTATACTGGAAAGCTTTGTGAAACGCGAAGCTTCCTAACTACCGGAACGGGACCCCGTAAGGTCTGCATCCGGTATCAAAGGCCCCGTAAGGCCTTTACCAAAACTACTGCTGACAACCAAGACAACTGCCCTTAACCAACAACTGCTCCCAACCAGCAACCGCTTATGAGCATCCCGCACACCCCGTAAGGTGTGCGGTTTTTTTATGCTGGTATGAGGAGTTGTTTGCATTAAGCTTACTTGTTTTTATCCCTGTTAAACCTTGGTGTAGCCAGTGGAAATAGCAACTTGAAAAAGCAAGTGAACAAGCAATCTTTTACTCCGCTGCGTTTGTGATTTGTATGAAGTTTCCGCAGCTATAAGAACCAGGTTGCCACCAGGTGCTTGTCATGCCGAACTTGTTTCGGCATGACATTGTCTGATTGGCAAAAAAGAGCGCGAGTGTACCAAAACGTTTGATCTTTTTCAGACATGGATGAATAAGTGTTGCAGCAAAAATGTGTAGGTTCAACTTATCTGGGGTGCTGAGTGATTTTTCTACCTGTTACAACAGATATTAAAAGGTCTAAGCCCGATGTGCTTTGAATTTTTCAACCAGTACCCACCTGGACTCGTATAGTAACAAGGTGGGTATGTTCCTGCAACCAGCGGCCTTTGTTTGCATTCCCGGTTAGAAGACAAAGACCTTCTAAGTGTTGACTGTAGTATCGCAAAGAACACAAAGGGATCGCAAAGGACGCAAAGCCGCTTCTTCGCACCCCCTTTGCCACTCCTCAGCGGTCTTTGCGATACCCATTTTTTTGACTTTGGATGTTTCCTGCAATAACCATTCGCATCAGGCCTTGCAAATGCAAACATCCGGTTTACAAACTGCATTTTTCTTTCGTTAAAACGAATAAAGAACACCCGATTGCTGATGCTTTTTGCACCCAAATCAGCAGGCACAAAAAAACCGGCAGCCATTACAGCCGCCGGTCCCCTTTCAACAAACCACCTGCTAGTTCTTGATCATCTTGAGTGTTTCAGTACCGGTTTCGGTTTTTAGCTCCACAAAGTATTGCCCGGGCCTGAGCTGGCTTGCATCGGCCTGTACCAGCTTGCTGCCTGCAGGTTTTATACTTTCCACATGCACCAAGCTGCCCTTGCTGTCGTATATGCGGAGCAAGGCCTGTTGTGCGGGTGCCTGCAGTTGTATGGTAAACCTTTGCTGCACAGGGTTTGGATACAATACCGAACCGGATGCTGCAGGGGCATTTTCCTGTAGTGTACTGTTCCGTTCATCCTGCGGCGCAATGGCATTGAGTGCAGGTGCGGTAACGGTGATGGTGAGGGTTTCCTGGTCGTACAGTACCGGCGAGCCATTGTCGGTAACGCGTACGGTAAGGGTATAGCTGCCCGTAGCAGTGGGCGTCCAGCTGAAGGCACCGGTGGTGGCATTAATGGTTGCCCCGGCGGGTGCTGTTACGAGCGAGAAGGTTTTGGTTTGCCCTGCATCCACATCTTTAGCCGTTGCGGTAAAGGCAAGGGCGGTTCCGCGCACTACACTTTTTTTACGGATGGAGTCCAGCACCGGCGCATCGTTTACCGAAAGGACATCAATCTTTACCCAGGCCGGTGATGATGCCAGGCAGCCAAAATTGGAGACAAAGGCAAAGGAGTCTTTGCCATAGTAATTGGCCTTGGGCTTGTAGGTGCGGGCTGCGCTGGTGCCACTGCTGATGGTGCCATTGCGCGGTTGTGTAATGATGGTATAAGTAGTACCTGCAGGACCGGTGCCACTCAGGGTAATGGCTTTGGTCACGTCTTCATTGGTGGTGAGCCCCGATTGCGCGGTGGCCGTATTTACGACCACAGGGGAAACAATAAGACCGGACAGGGCCATGCCGCCATCTTTTTCAAGGTCCAGGTGCCGCAGTACGCTAAAGGTGCCCGTGCGGGTGATGCGGAAGATGGTGCCACCCTTTTTGGTGCCGCCTTGCGTAGTGATACCAAAGAAGGCCGTATCGGAAACACCCCGGACCAAGCCTGCCTTGGGATAGGCGCCATCGGTGGCTTCGGTAAGCGACCGCAGTTTGGTAAACACGCCATTTGGCGTAACCCTGAAGATAACGCCGCGGGTATTGGTACCACCGGTGCGGAAGGTGCCGTAAAAGTTATTGTCGGTGGACTGTATCAGCTTGCCGTAAGGCTCACTGCCTTCGGTGCTATAGCTGTAACTGCCCAGCAAATTGAAGGTTTTGCCGTCCTTGCTGATGCGGAAAAACTTGCTGTTGGTAAGCCCATAGAAATAGCCGTCTTTGGCAAGGGTGAGCCCTGTTTCGGCGGGGCTGCCATCAGTGGTGTACAAAAAATGGCGCAATACCGAAAACGCGCCACCGGTAGTGATGCGGAAAATAGTACCGGCACCGTTGGTGCCGCCGCTGGTGGCAATACCGTACAGGGCACTGTCCGCACCGAGGGTAAGCCCCATTTTTACCGAGGCGCCATCCGTAGTGCCTTTCAGGTGGCGCACCACGCCAAAGGAGCCGGAAGGAGAAATACGGAAGATGGTACCGCCGCTGTTGGCGCCCCCTTCTGTGGTTACGCCATAAAGGTTGTTGTCGTGGGCACGCACCAGGCCGCCCACGGGTTTTCCGCCATCCAGGTTGCGGTTGAAAGATTTCAGAACGGTGGTAGTGCCGCCGCAGATTTTATATACGGTACCGTTGTTGAAGCTGCCTCCTGCTTCGCCAACGCCGAAATAGGCGCTGTCCTTTCCAATAGCCAGCTGGCCCTTTGGTTCGGCACCTGCCGACCATCCGCTTAGGTGGGCCAGCACGGTATACGTGGTGCCGCTGGTGTTTACCTTGAAAATGGTGCCGTTGCCCAGCTGGCCACCTTCCTTGTTCATGCCATAGAGCAGGCCATCAGAACCCAGCACCAGGCTGCCATAAGGCCTTCCACCATCGGTAGCCCAGGTAAGCCTTTTTACCACCGATGTATTGCCGCCTGCATCCATTTTGAAGATGCTGCCCGAGTAGCTGCCGCTGAGGCTGTAGGCCATGCCGTAAAAGCTGCCATCGGAAGTTTGTAGCAGGCGCCCGCCGGGGCTGCCACCTTCCACGGCTGCCGACAGGCTGCGCATAACATTATAGGTGCTGCCTGTATAATTGATTTTAAAAACGGTACCGTTATAGTTGACGCCGCCATCGGGTGTCATACCATACAGCAGCCCGTCCTTACCCTGTATCAGGTCGCCGGAAGGGTACTGGCCATCCTTGCCGTCGGAGTTGAAATGGTGGATTACGGCAAAGCCGCCGCCGGTAGCAATCCGGAAAACAGTACCGCGGCTGTACAGCCCGCCCGAACTGGTCATGCCATACAGGTTGCCGTCTTTGGCCAGCAGCAGGCCGCCGTAAGGGCTGGCACCATCGGGTTTATCCAAATGCCTTAATACCGAGTAAGCATTGGTGGCCGATATCTTGAAAATGGTGCCGTAGCCATAAGTGCCGCCGGTATTGTTGGTGCCATAAATATTGCCGCTGGCGTCCTGCACCAGCCGCGACTGCGGCCTGCCGCCTTCGGTGTTGATCAGGAAGCTGCGAACAATATTGTACAGGCCACCGGTTGTGATTTTAAATACCACCCCGCCATTGTTGGGGCCGCCGCTGCTGGTAGTGCCATACAGGTTGCCGTCGGTGCCCTGCATCAGGCTGCCCTTGGGGTAGCCGCCATCAACGGGAAGGTTGAAGTTTTTAAGGATGGTAATGGCGCCTGCCGGGGTGATGCGGAAGAGCGTACCATGACCATAGATGCCGCCATCATAGGTCAGGCCGTAGTAGTTGCCATCGGTTGCCCGCAGCAGGTCGCCGTTGGGATGTGCGCCCCAGTCGGCAAAGCTTTTTACAATGCCGAAGTTGCTGCCTGTGCTCTTAATGGTAAAGGCGGTACCCTTTCCTTCGGGACCGCCGTTTGAAGTTAAACCCATTAAAACATCCTGTGCGCTTACCGGTATGTTCAACAACATCAGCGCAAGCTGGAGGATCAGCACAACTGCTTTGCGCAGCTTCAATGGGGGTTTGTTCCGGGTAATGGTTAAGGGCATCATGCAGTTGGTTTGGGGTGATGAAATGAATTAAAAACGGACAGTGGGGGTCGGGTGGTGCAAAATTGTGCAGGGTTAGTAAAGGCAGCTAGCACATGTTGTACGAGTGGGGGAAAACAGGTATTGAATTGTGCAAACAGGAGCCATACCTGTCGGAAAATGACATGGGACAGGAGGCGGAGTGCACCAGCTCCAAGCCGTATTTCTATGCTAGCATTCAGTTTAACAAACCTGCACATGAGGTTTATCCCGGCATGGGCTATCTTGTCGGGCATGAACCGGCTGCTGCTGCTCCCCTTGCTATTTATTTCCCTGTATGCCCAGGCACAGTCGCCCGATTTTATTTCGGTGCGCAAACCCAATGGCCGCACGGTACGCAGCTTTATGCCCGGCCTGCCCATTGTGCTGCAAACAAAGAGCGGCGGCTGGCTGGAAGGCCCCATCGAAGCCATCCGCAACGATAGCCTGATCATCCGCCAGTACAGGGTGCAGCGGTATATGCGTTGGGGCGTGCTCCAGCTCGACACCATTGGTACCACCTTATTGCCCATCCATTACCTGGCCATACAACGCGTATGGCTCAATAAACGCCGCAGCTTCTGGCAACGCCGCACAGGGCCGCTGCTCATCATTGGTGGTGGGGGTTACCTGCTCCTCAACCTGCTGAACGGCGCCATCCTTAAAGACCCGATCGGCAGCAGCGGTAATATCCGCAAGCTGGGTATTTCTACGGGTGCACTGGGAGCCGGTATCCTGTTTCAGAAGTACCTGGCCGGCAGTGAATATTCTACTTCAAGGCACCGCATTGTGTATGTGCGGATGGGCAAGACGGGATTCTAGGGGTGTAGCTGCAAGCCACAAGGTACAAATACAGTTAAGCAGGGTGCAGGACCGCATGCAGGTGAAAATAGGCTTATACGCTCCAATTTCACTTGCAGCTTGTAGCTAACAGCTTGCTGCTTTTCCACTACACAATAGAACTGGGTATGATGCTATCCGCATTGATGCAGTAACGCACCCTGGTTGGTGTGTGTTTGTGTGGAAAAAGGTGGCCCAGGTGCTGGCCGCAGCCATTGCATAATAATTGGATGCGGTGCCTGCCATTAGTATCCAAAGGTTTTAAGGTTACGCCATCACCCCAATGTTCATAAAAAGAAGGAAAGCCACAGCCAGCGGCAAATTCTTTGTTGGCGGCAAAAAGCGCCTGGCCGCATTTGCTGCAACAGTACACCCCTTCTTTCTGAGCATACAGGTTGAGGTCGGGAATGGGTTCGCCAAACATGGCTGTGCATTTTTTATGTTGGCAGAATCGAAATGGACGACGGACAACCTGTCGTCCGTCGTCTCCTCGCTATTATTCGCTCTTTTTGCCGAATATCCTCTTCAGCCCTTTGGGTTCTTCCTTGGGCTCTTCCTTTTTACTGCCAAACAAACCTTTGCGCTTTTCGGGTTCCTGTTTACGAGGTGCAAAAAGGCCTTTGCGTTCGGGTGCTTTTTCTTCTTCTTTTTTGCGAAACAGCCCGCCGCCTTCTTTTCCTTTTTTGTTCTTGTTCTTGCGGTCCCAGGTAAACTTGTTTTGTACCGGGAAATAGTACCGCAGGCTCATGTACAGCGTGTTGGCACCCATGGTTGCGGCACCTGTCTTATCGCTTTTCATATCGCCGGCAAGGATATTTACGCCGTTAATGAGGTGGAGGCCTGCAAAGCGGAAGCCTACCGCCGGCCCGATGCCAAACTGCTGGCCGCCTTCAAAATTGTTGAAGTAAACCAGGTTGGCGCCATAGGTAAGGTTGACGCGGCCCTGCTTGCGCCATACGCCTGCTTTATAGCCTACAATATGATCGGAAAAGCTGTATTCCACCTGTGCGTTGGCGCCCCAGATATGCGGCTTGAAGAGGCTGATCTTGCGCCAGTGCATTTCGGCGCCCATTTCAAATGCCGTAGTGCGGCCCCGCTGGATGCCGATGATGGCGCCGTAGTTGTGCTGCCGCAGCTTGGGGATGGGAATAAAGCTGGCGGCACCTGCTGTTTCAGGCAATACGAGGGTACTGGCCTCCTGTGCATACAATGCAGGAGCTAAGGGCAAAAGGAGCAGGAGCGCAATAATTTTTTTCATAGCGATAGGCGGCTTGCTGGCTTTGGGGCGCAACAATACGGTGGAAAACGGAAGAGGCGGCTATTTATTTCGGATGGGGATAAACATCGGGCTTTGCCGGCTGCGGCACCGGGCTGCCGGGTGCAGGGTATCTTCTTTTATTTTTCCATCCGCTGCGGGCTTTGTAAGTTTAGTACGATGTAGACCATGGTCCATGGACGATGGACCATGGTCCATACCTCACTTATCTCTAAAAACAGATTGCTCCAACCATGCAACACAAGATCCTGATTGTTACCGGCGATGGCGGCGAAAGCTACGAAGCCCTATATGCCATCCACCGTTTTGCCGAAGCCCAGATACCTGCCGTAGTGGCCGCGCCCCGCACGGGCCGCCTGCACCTCGTGATCCATGATTTTGAACCCGGCTGGGACACTTATATCGAGAAGCCCGGTTATGTGTCGGAAGCGCAGATCACCATCAACGAAATTGTAGCCGACGATTATACCGCCATCCTGCTGCTGGGCGGCCGGGCACCCGAGTACCTGCGTCACAACGACCAGCTCCTGGAAGTGGTGCGCCAGTTTCACCAGCAGGGCAAATGGGTATTTGCCCTTTGCCATGGCATACAAATCCTGGCTACCGCCGGGCTGGCCAAAGGCCGCAACCTTACCGCTTACGAGCATGTGCGCGGTGATGTGGAAATGGCAGGCGGCACCTATTGCGCCGGTCCGCAGTGTGTACGCGATGGCAGCATCGTAACGGGTCAAACCTGGCAGTCGCACCCCGATTTTTACCGCGCGGTGTTCCAGTGCCTGGAGGCGGGTTTGCCCCAAAAAGAAGAACAACCCGCAATGGCGGCCGGTGTTAGCTAATGCCTTAGTTGCAAACCTATAAGGTTTTAAAAACCTTATAGGTTTTTGCTTTGCGCAGTTGCCAGGCTCTTTTCAAACCTTCAAGGTTTTAGTTGGTGTTGTTAGTGCAGGTCATACCAACGCATATCGGCATCCCCTACTGGCCCAGTAGCTTCCAAAAACAAAGAATGCCAATCCACCGCGGC
>NZ_MTFE01000010.1:874511-923671 GCF_001953305.1 Cnuella takakiae | reverse complement strand
CCGGGGCTTTTGTTTTGTGCAGTACCGTTATCAGAATGATCTTGTTGCAGGCTGGCTACTGTTTGCTTTTGCACCCTTTACATATTTCTCTACCCAATTGTATTGTTCCCACAACACGTGCAGCAGGTTTTCCTTACCCCGGTAGCCATGGGCTTCGTAGGGCAGCATTACCAGGCGCACGGTGCCGCCATGACCTTTTACGGCATTGAACAGCCGCTCGCTGTTGATGGGATAGGTACCGGTATTATCATCGGCCTCCCCGTGGATCAGCAGCAGGGGCGTTTTAATTTTGTTGGCGTAGCTGAAGGGACTCATCTCGTAATACAGCTGGGGCGCTTCCCAATAGGTACGGTCTTCGTTCTGGAAACCAAAAGGCGTAAGCGTACGGTTGTAAGCGCCGCTGCGGGCAATACCGGCCTTGAACAGGTTGGTATGGGCCAGCAGGTTGGCCGTCATAAAGGCGCCATAGCTATGGCCGCCAACGGCCATGCGGGTACTGTCGCCCACTCCCATTTCCGATAGTTTATTGATGGCGGCACGGGCATTGAGCTCCAGTTGCTCCACAAAGCTGTCGTTGGGCTTTTGACCTGCTTTGGCTACAATGGGCATTTCAGCGGCATCCAGCACGGCATAACCCTGTGTAACATAAAAGATGGGCGAGCCCGAAGAGATGGTGGTAAAACGATGCTGCGAACCCCGCACCTGTGCCGCATCATCGGCCGAGTTGAACTCGCGGGGGTAAGCCCACATGATCACGGGCAGGGGGCCGTCTTTTTCCTTGTTGTAGCCTTTTGGCAAATACAAATTGCCGGTGAGGTCAACGCCGTCGGCGCGTTTGTAAAACACTTTTTGCATGGTTACTCCTTCCATAGCAGGGTAAGGGTTGGCAAACTGCGTAATGGGCCGGTCGGCAACGCGCAGTACCAGGTTTTTAATGTAGTAGTTGGGCACATCCTGCTGCGACTCGCGGCGGGTGAGCAGCACCAGTTTATCGGCATCCAGCACCTCGGCTACATACTCGTAGCTGTTTTCGCCACTGCGCCAGAGTATCTCATTTTTCTTAGTTGCCAGGTCAAACTTAGCAAAGAAGGGCAGGTCCCCCTTGGGCGATGCACCCGTGGTATTGTTCATCAGCAGTTTGGTGCCATTGTCCACCGTAAATACCACGTTGCGGCCATAGTTGTTCTTACGGGTTACAGGTGCACCTGGACTATTATAGGCATCGTTCTGGCTCAGGTCGTACAGCACTTCCATTTTGCCGGTAGCTGGATTGTACAAACTGGTGCGGGTGGTTTGTTTGCTGCGCAAACCTTCGCTCACCAACGCCAGCGTGCTGTTGCCCCACTGCACCCCACGGAAACGCATGCCGGTGCGGAACAACTCTTTGGGCTGTCCAATGAAAGGTGCTGACAGCGCATACACGGCGTCGTGATGCGGCACCTGTTTTTTGATCAGGCCGCTGTCCAGGGGTTTGGCCCATACCAGGGTGGCAGCTTCATCATCGCGCCACTCAAAACCACGGGGCACATCCTGCGTATTGTCGTAGCCGCTGGGCGTGCCTTCGGTGGAGGGCAGGTCAAATAATTTCTTTATGGTCTTGCCCTGGCGGTCCATGATGCTTACCGTGGAGGCAAAGCCATAAGCTGGTACCAGATAAGAAAACGGGCGGCCAAGGGTACGGGCGAGCAGGTATTGGTTATCGGGCGAAAGGGCAATCGAATTATAAATGGCCGGTGCGCCGATTTTTGTTTCCACACCTGCCTTGTTTTGCACCAGCTGCGCCGTAGCATAAAACTGGAACAGCTCTTCATCGTAAGGACTGCGGATCATATCCTGGTAGGTGGGCATGGGTGCCGCCTTACCAATGTTTTCCTGCACGGTGGGGCCCTGTGGCGTAATGCGCTTTTTAGGGGCAGCTGCAGCCGGCTGGGTTGCAGCCTTGTACAAAATGGTCTGGTCGTCTACCCACTGGTACGGACTGCCCAGCGTGGCGTTGAGTGGCTGCTTGCTGATGCGGGTAGCTTTTTGCGTAGCCACATCTATCACGTACAGGTCGAGGCGGTTGTCGCCATTGTGTACAAAAGCGATCTTTTGTTCCGAAGGGCTATAGCTTACGCTGGTAGCCAGCAGTCCCTGCGGCAAGCCGGCAACAGCAACTTCCTTACCTGTGCGGATATTGCGGATGCGGAAATTATTGATGAAGTTCTGGCGGCTGGGTGCAAAGTTGTTGGGGTTGAGCCGCAGGCCAGCGATCTTCAGTTCGGGCTGGCCCAACTCTTCAACATCGGGGTACGACTCGCGTTCGCTCAACAGCATCCATTCACCCTTGCCACTTACCGATACGGCAGGTGTGGGTTTGGCGAGCAACAGGTCGGCAATGTCTTTGGGTGGTGTATGGTACGAGGTGGCATTCTGTGCCTGGAGCGCCCCGGCTACCAGCAGGCTGGCAGCCAACAAACGCAAACTTTTCAAAAGGTGCATCAATGAGAACTTTATTATGAAGCGGAAAAATACAAAGACTTGATACATACAATATTACCACTCTTGTAATTCATACAAATACAACAGTTGACGGGCCACGCCAAGCGGTAGGAGAAAGGCCTGAAAATAGAACCGCGCTGCCTTGCAGGCAACGCGGTTCAAAAGAAAACCAGCACGGAAATATTTAGTTCCGGTCCCTGCCATCCACGGCATCTTCTACCTTGTCGCCAGCCTTCTCAGCGGCATTGCCTACAGCCTTACCGGCCTTCTTTACACCGCGCTTGGTATCGTCCCAGGCATTTTCAATGGCATTACCCGTACGGTCAAAGAAGCGCCCGGTTTTATCCACGGCCTCGCCTTCTTCCAGTTCTATTTCATTGCCATCGCGGGTAACACGGCCGTTGCGGCGCACCAGGGTACCATCGCCCAGGGTTACGTCGTTGTCTGCTTTCACCCACTGGCCATTGCGGTATACCATCACTTCGTTATTGGTATAACGCACATCGCCTTCGCCAGGGGCATAGGCGTTGTTGCCACCGGTGGTAGTAAGGGTGGTAGAAGTGTCGGTTGTCACAGTGCCTACGTCACCGGTCGTGTTCATGGTATCGGTAGCACCAAGATTGTTGTTGTCATTGTTGGCAGCATCATTGCCACAGGCAGCAAGCGTAAGGGCTGCAAAAGCAACCAGGATGTTTTTTTTCATAACCATATGTTTTTGGGTACATGTTTTAGGAAAAGCCGAAGCTTTCCTGCACCTTATTGCCGCATCTATGCCAATTATGTGCCATGACCGCACAAGGTTGGCCCCGGCAGTTTGCCCCTGGAATGAACTTTTTAGCGCTTCAATCCTTGCTAATGGGTATTTCCTTACTTTTCCAAAGATGCTGACTACCGTAACCTTGCTTTCATTTTCCGAAAACAAAGCCCGCGCTTTTGCTGCCATGGGCCTGCTGCCCCGCAAGCTCAAAGGCGTACCTGGCTTGCGCTTTTTTAAGATGATGGGCAGCGGCCGCGGACAGGCATTCAGCCTGCGACCCGATTTTTCGCGCTATTGCCTGCTGGCGGTATGGCAAAGCCAAGCGGAAGCTGCTGCTTTTTTCAGCAGCAATACCCACTGGCTGCAATACCAGGCGCTGGCTGCAGGCACCGTGCAATTCCAGTTGGAGCCCCTGTCGGCAAAAGGCAGCTGGAACGGCATACAGCCTTTCGATCACTCCAATGCCAAACCGCCACAGCATACCCCGGTAGCCGTGCTCACCCGGGCATCGCTCCACTGGCACCGGCTGCCCTCCTTTTGGCGCAATGCCCGCACTGCCACAGCCGATATGCCGCAGGCCGATGGGCTGCAGCTATCCCTGGGCATTGGCGAGGTGCCCTATATCGAACAGGCCACTTTCAGTGTTTGGGAAAACGCGGACAAGATGATGGCCTTTGTAACGGCACCTGCACACCTGCAAGCCATCAAGCTGCGGCACAAGGAAGCATGGTATAAAGAAGAATTGTTTGCCCGCTTTACCATCAGCAAAATCACCTGCGACAGGCCCGAACTGTTTGCAGGTGTGAAAGAGCTGCAGGCTTTGCTGCAAGCGGCATGAACCAAGCCGGCTTATGATAAAAGCAGGATGGCATGATCGTGCAATTTGGTGTAACGGGGGCTATTAACATGTGTTACACCGACGTTGCTGCATCTCCTTCTTTAACCCGGAGTTTACTAAAGCAGCAGGGGATGCCGAAACAAGTTCGGCATGACACCACTCCGTAGTTGACCTTTTCATCTTACCTTAAGAAGTTTGACCAAAAACCAAAAACCAAAAACCAAAAACCAAAAACCAAAAACCAAAAACCAAAAACCAAAAACTCCTAACTCCAAACCCCAAACTCCCAACCCCATCCGCTTACCTTTGCGCCCATGATCAAAAAGGGGGAAGGTTCAACAGCCCGCTGGACCACCACGATGTTCTTTATCCTTTCCGGTTTACTGACGGCTTCCTGGAGCAGCCGCATACCCGATATGCAGCGCTACCTGAAGCTGTCGAATGCCGCCTGGGGCACCGTGCTGTTTGCCATGCCCGTGGGCCAGGTGGCCGGGCTGATGGGCACCGGATGGCTGC
Source organism: Cnuella takakiae (assembly GCF_001953305.1). Lineage (GTDB taxonomy): Bacteria > Bacteroidota > Bacteroidia > Chitinophagales > Chitinophagaceae > Flavisolibacter > Flavisolibacter takakiae. Next base: position 919,079 of record NZ_MTFE01000010.1, on the reverse strand, counting down.
TGGCACGCTTTGGCGTAAGGCGGGCCCTCACCGCGGCTACCATCCTGCTTGCACTTGTACTGGTGGGCGCCGGCGCCAGCCAAAGCCGCATCCAGCTGATGGCCGCGCTGTTCGGACTGGGTTTTGGCCGCACCCTGCTCAACATCTCGGTCAACACCCGCGCCACCGAAGTACAGCGCTTTTACCCCAAACCCATCATGGTTACTTTTCACGGGCTGTGGAGCCTGGCCTGTTTTGGCGCAGCAGGTATAGGTTCTATAATGTTGGTAAATGGATGGTTGCCCTTACAACATTTTATCCTGATTGCTGCAACAGCCATTGGCCTCGCCCTGCTCTACGAATGGCGCCGCGATCACAACCCACATGTGGCACCCGACAAAAGGCCGCTTTTTGTAAAACCCGACAATTACCTCGTGCTGCTGGGGCTCATCACTTTTTGCGGTATGCTCTGCGAAAGCGTGCTCTTCGACTGGAGCGTCAACTTTTTTGATAAAGTACTGGACGCACCCAAGGCACTGGCCACCGTGGGTTATACCGCCTTTACCCTGGCCATGACCACCGGCCGCCTGCTGGGCGACCGCCTCGTAGGCCGTTTCGGGCCCATCCGCATGCTGGTGATCAACGGCGGACTGATGGCTGCGGGCTTCCTGTTGGCGGGCCTTGCCCCTTCCATTGCACCGGCCATTGTTGCCTTTGCATTCATAGGACTGGGCGCTTCGGTGATTGTACCCGTGGTATATGTGCTGGCTGCAAAAAGCAAAAAGATGCAGCCTGCTTATGCCCTTGCGGCAGTTACTTTGGTCGGCTACTGCGGTTTCCTGCTGGGGCCTTTGCTCACCGGTTTTATCTCAGAAGTATTGAATATGCAATGGGCCTTTGGCATTCTTGCATTGAGCGGCCTTGGCATCTGCGGCCTGGCTTTGCGCCTGCAGCGAAAGTTTTTTTGAACAAAGAGTTTGAACCACAAAGACAGGAAGGACACAAAGAAGCACGAAGGAATAAAGTAAGAGATCAACCGTTTAGAAAAGCAATTACAGAGCGATGGACTTTAAAGTAAAACACTTCTTTGTGCACCTTCGTGTCCTTTGTGTCTTAGTGGTTCAAAAAACCCAATAGCAACAATGCAATCGATCAGGGAACTGGAAAACTTATTGCTGCCCGCCGAAGAGCAGCCCCCGTTTGCCGATGGCGGCAAGGGGCTGCGCATCGTGGTGCTGCGCCAGTTTCGTTTTCACCGGTCTCTTTGCATCGAGTTGTATGATGCCGGCACTACGCATGCAGGCAAGATCAAAAACCCGCTTTCGCTGGTAAGCGCTTCCGATGCGGCACTCTTTACCACAGATCCCGATGCGCTGCTTTTTTACACCAGCATCAGCCGTTTTCAAAACCAGCCTACGGCAGGCAAAACCGCCGCCGACATCAGGGCGCTCAAAACCATCATCAAGAACCCGCTCGGTCTTCGCTTTTTTGTGCACGATCCCGAAGTTTCGGAAAATATTTCCGCCGCATCGCTCACCGAGGTACAGGCAGGCGCCATCCTGCACAAGGTGGTTTTGCTGGTCAACAAACAGGGTGCTTTTTACCAGGCCCTGCCCCAGTTGCACATAGGGGAGGAAGCCCTGCACCCGCAGCAAGTGCAGGTGAAATTTGACTTCTTTGTATTGCATAAAGGGCTGCTGCACCTGGCGCCCGATTTATCTGTTGTAAAATTGCTGCAGTACTTCAGCACCCGCCAGAAACTGGAGGTGCACGAAAAGCAGTTTGATGCGTTCAATAACCAGGTGCTTGCAAAATTGGAAGCGCGGGTGGAGGTAGTGCATACCTACATAGAAGCGGCAACGGAAAAACAGATAGCCGAAGCAGGCCTCAATGGTGCACAGGAACGTATCATTTACCTGTCCGACCTGGGCCAGTATGTGATCATCAATCCCGTGATGCGTTATGGCAGTATTGAAGTACCCATCCGCAGCAAAAAAGCAGTGTACCTGCCCGATGCACGTGGCCGTATGATGGCCATGCAAAGGGATGAAAAAGCCGAAGACAATTTCCTCGGTTTTATGATCCGGCAGCATTCCCTGTTCTACGAGCAGATGGAAGATGGCCTTACCTGTTTCTACCTCCACCGCGACCGGTTCCTGGATGAAGCCTGGTTCCTCGATGCGTTTGAAGCATGGCGCACTGCGGGTATTTCCATATTCGGGTTCAACCAACTCAAAGGCAATAAACTCAATGCCAACAAAGCCAGTATTTCGGTACATGTACTGAGCGGGCTCAACTGGTTCAACACCAAGCTGGGCGTGCGTTTTGGCAAACAAAATGCATCGCTAAAGCAACTGCAGCAATCGGTGCGCAACAAGAGCCGCTTTGTGCAACTCGATGATGGCACATTGGGGATTCTTCCGGATGCCTGGGTGGAGCGGATGTCGCAGTTTTTCTTTGCCGCCGAAATCGTGGGCGACGACCTCGTAACACCCCGTTCGCAGTTTGATACCCTTAGCCAGCTGTACCAGGAAGAAGAGCTGGACGACGAAGTAAAAACCGCCATCAAAACCTACCGTGAAAAACTGGACAACCTGGAAGCCATTGAACCGGTAACGGTACCCAAGGCGCTAAAAGCCCACCTGCGCAACTACCAGTTGCAGGGATTGAGCTGGCTACACTTTCTCAACGAGCAGGGCTTTGGTGGCGTGCTGGCCGATGATATGGGTTTGGGTAAAACCCTGCAGGTAATTGCCTTTATGTTGCTGTTGCAGGAAGGGGGTAAAAAGGAAACGCACTTAGTGGTGGTGCCCACTTCCCTGCTCTTTAACTGGAAGGCCGAACTGGCCCGTTTTGCACCGACCCTACAAGTGCTTACCCACCATGGTGCGGATCGCAATAAAGACATCAAGTTGTTTGACAACTATGATGTGGTACTCACTTCCTACGGTACCCTGCTTTCCGATATCAGCTACCTGCGCAGGTACCCTTTTGGTTATGTGTTCCTCGACGAGTCGCAACAGATCAAGAACATCGGCTCGCAGCGCTATCATGCCGCAAGGCTGCTGCAGTCGCGCAACAGGCTGGCCATTACAGGCACGCCTATCGAGAACAATACCCTTGATTTGTACGCACAGATTTCTTTTGTAAATCCCGGGTTGCTGGGTAACAAGCAGTATTTCCGCGATGTGTACTCCACGCCCATCGACCGTTTTGGCGAAAGCCGCCGTGCCGCCGAACTGCAACAGAAAGTAACGCCCTTTATTTTGCGCCGCACCAAGGAAGCCGTGGCACAGGAGCTGCCCGACAAAACCGAACAGGTACTGTACTGCCCCATGGGCGAAGCGCAGCGTGCCGTGTACGAAGCATACGAAGCCGAGCTGCGCGATTACCTCGAAGGCAAGATGCAGGACGAGATCCTGCGCAACTCCATCCACGTGCTGCGTGGCCTCACGCAGCTGCGCCAGATCTGCAACGACCCGCGCCTGCTGAAAGCCGACCAGCTGCAGGGACAGGGCTCCGCCAAGATAGAAGCCCTCATGGAGCAGATCGACAGCAAGGCCGGGCAACACAAGATCCTGGTATTCTCGCAGTTTGTGTCCATGCTCGACCTGCTGCGTGCAGAGCTGGAACGGAGCGGCATTGGCTATGCCTATCTCACCGGCGCCACCCGCAACCGCGAAGCTGCTGTTGACCAGTTTCAAAATGACCCGAAAACAAGGGTATTCCTCCTCAGCCTCAAAGCGGGCGGCACGGGGCTTAACCTCACCGCTGCCAGCTATGTATACCTGGTTGATCCCTGGTGGAACCCCGCCGTGGAAGCACAGGCCATCGACCGTGCCTACCGCCTCGGGCAGCACAAAAACGTACAGGCCATCCGCCTGATTTGCCCCGGCACCGTGGAGGAAAAAATGATGCTGCTGCAGGAAGACAAAAAAGCCCTGTCCGCCGAACTGGTGCAGACAGGAGCAGACTTTTTTGGCAGTATGACCAAGGAGGACTGGCAGGAAGTGCTGGGTGGAAAATAAAATGGATGTATCCTGCAAGTTGCCTCCGGTTGGGTAATGGCGCTATGGAGCTTAAAATAGGAACACGGATGGAACGGATGAAACGGATATCCGTTCCAATCCGTTCTATCCGTTTCATCCGTGTTCCTATTAAAAAGTACCCAGCTATTAGGGTACAAAACAACGCCCGCACAATAACTTATGAAAGCGGCTCCGGTCTTGGAGGTCCTCCGGCAGGTTTTGAATTGTCTTTAGGTAATGGGATGAAATCATGGTTATCGTTGGGCGGCAGGATGATGCGGCCCTGCTTCCAGTCTTCCTTGGCCTGCTCGATGCGCTCCCTGCGGGAAGAAACAAAATTCCACCAGATAAACCGCTCGCCTACGGGTTCGCCGCCCAGCATCATCAGGGTGGTATCTTCCTTTGCCTTGATCAGTGGGTCAACGCCCCTGTTGAATACCAGCATCTGTCCCGGCCGGTAAGTGACCCCTGCTACATCAACGCTTCCCTTTACGATGTAAAAACCCCGCTCCGAATGTTCTTTTGGCAAACCAAAGTGCGCACCGCTTTGAAGTACAACATGCATATAAAACAGTGGCGATGCGGTGGGCACCTCGTTGCGCAGCCCATAGGCGTTGCCGGCAATGAGGCGCATCCACACACCGGTATCCGTAAAAATGGGCAGCTGCTCCGGCTTATAGTTGTTGAAAGATGGATTGGACTCCTCGTCCTTTTCGGGGAGGGCCACCCAGGTTTGTATCATCTCCAGTCCGCCGGCCAATGCTGCCGGGTCTTCAAACCTTTCGGAATGGGCAATACCGCTGCCCGCTGTCATCCAGTTCACCTCTCCCGGCCGGATGATCTGCTCCACACCCAGGCTGTCGCGGTGGGTAACCTGCCCGCCAAACAGGTAGCTGACGGTAGACAGCCCGATATGCGGGTGGGGCAACACATCAAGCGAACCCAGCTGGGGTGGCGCTTCCGATATGGGCCCGGCGTGGTCCATGAAGATGAACGGCCCTACCATCCGGCGCTGGCGGAAGGGCAGGATGCGTTTTACCCGTACCGCCTCGCTGATGGCGGCTTCTCTTGCGTCAATGACAATGTCGAGCATAGGTTTGTTTTTTGGCTTGACAATTAATAACCTTTCACCATTCAATATAATCATGTGCTTTCATAATGCGCCCTGTAAGAAAAATACAGGAAACTCCAAGGAGCCTTGGCTGCGCAACACGACATCCGCACTATATGTGAAGCAAACAATTGCAGTCATCGACGGTGTGCTGCTTTTAAAAAATAAAGTACAGAAGCCGTGCGTTGTGCCCATCTACAACACCCAAATGGCCGCCTTCAACTTTATCTTTCTTTTCCAGTTTACCAAAGCCTGCTGGCTTCAATATTGATGAATAGATAGGTATGAAAAATATGCTGCTATTCTTCTTTGCCAGCCTGCTGCTGGCGCCTGCTACAAAGGCGCAAGAGGCAAAAGGCCGGCTGGATATACAACTCAATAAAAACATTGTACAACCTGGAGATTCGCTGTTCGTAGCTGTGAATTACGAAGCCGGCAATAACAAAAACACAAAGCAATCGCTGGCAACAATGGAGCTCATTGTTGAAAATGAACAGGGGCAGCGTACCCGCCTTCGCTGGCCGGTGATTGATGGACAGGCTTCCGGTGCGCTGTATTTACCCGACTCGCTGCCACGCGGCAAATACACCTTGTTTGCAGGTTTGCAGCAACGCTTTTTTGAAGTAGTGGGTAAAGTACGGGAAGGGAGCAAGACCGGTACCATACAGGCCATGCTGTTCACCAAAGACGGTGCATGGGACCAGCAGGAAGTGGCAGTAGCGCAGGACGGCACCTTTGCTATCCGCAACTGGCTTTTTGAAGACAATGCCTTGATGGCTTTCTCTGCCACCCGAAACAGTAAATACCCGCTTGACATTACCATCAGCACGCAGCTCGATTCGAGCAACACGCCCCTGGCTGTGGCTGGCCGAGTGTTTTATGTGGGCAACCCTCCGGCTGCCGTGGGCACGAACCTCAACCAAGCCGTTGCAGCACCTGAAGCTGCTTTTGCAGACCGCGGTAGCGTACTGCCCGCAGTGGTGGTAAGGGCGGTGGCCAAAACACCGGCCCAGCAGTTCGACGAAGAACACGTGAGCAGCTTGTTCCGCTCGGGCGACGAGCGGCTGGTGAGCATCATGGAAGACCCGGCAGCGTTTGGTTTTCCCAATATCCTCACCTACCTGCAAGGCAGGGTTGCCGGCCTACAGGTAACACCCAATGGACCCGGCGGCGGATCGGCAAGATGGCGGGGTGGCCCCGTTGTATTTTTCCTCGATGAAATGAGGGTTGCCGCCTCGCAGGTTGCCAACATACCCATGCCGGACATTGCCATCGTAAAAGCATTTCCCCCGCCTTTCTTTGGTGCTACCGGTGGTGGCGGTGCCATTGCCGTGTATACCCGCAGGGGTGGCGAGGCAAGCTATCTGCCCGCCGGCAGGCAGGTGTTTAAAGTAAGGGGTTATACACCATCGGCAACGGTGCTGCAACTCAACAGGCTGGCGATGTAAACACAGGTAACCCTCCTGTTAACACACAAAGGATTTCAAGTAAAAGCATGCAACATTGCCGCTGTTGAGCCGCGTTGAATCCTTTTGGAATTGGTTGTAAGGGCCTTGGCTTCAGCATTTCCTTACTTTCGTTCCTTACCTCATATAAAGCTCCCTTAACCATAGCACCCACATTCATGGATTTACGCGTTTTACAGGAAATGCCGGGCAACTGCATCGTATTGCTGCCGGATGCGCCTGTCTTTACTATTGTCGCTGCAACAAACGATTACTATAAAACATCCGGACGCACAGCCGAAGAATTGATCGGCAAAGGCGTTTTTGAAGCCTTTCCGGCACCGCCACAGGATCCTGGCCATGCCGGGATGCAACAACTGCACACCTCCTTAAACAATGTTATTCGGCAAAAGATCCCAGACCGGATGCCGATGATACGCTATGACATTGTAAATGCCGACGGCAGCTTCGACGAACGGTATTGGCTGGTGGTTACAAAACCGGTGCTCGGCGGAAACGAGGAGGTGTTGTACATCATTCATACAGTAGAGGAAATGACCTCCCAGTTGAAAGCAGAACAAAGTGCTTCCCGCATCAAGAGCCTGGAACAGTCCTACGATCTTTTTATACAAGCACCAGTGGCAATCGGCATTGCCAGGGGCAGTGAATATATCATTGAACTGGCAAATGACAATTTGTTGGAATCATGGGCCCTTTCAGCAGCAGATGTTTTGGGAAAACCATTCTATGAGGTGGTCCCCGATCCGGATAAATCAGCGTTCAGGCAATTACTGGATCAGGTCTTCAGGTCGGGCAAACCGCATTTTGTTTACGAGCATCCTGTTCGGTTGATGCGGAATGGTAAAGAGGAGCTCCGGTATTTCGACTTTGTTTACAAACCTTTTTACGAAGATGGTTCGGCTGTGCCCGCCGGTATATTTACCGTAGGGCATAATGTAACGGAGCAGGTGGTGGCGCGCAAAAAAGTGGCCGAAAGTGAAACAAAGTTAAAGGCCGTTGTGGAGCAAACACCGGCACCCACGCTGGTGCTTCAGGGCGACGACTTTATTATTGAAAATATCAATGGTCCCATGCTCGAAATGATTGGCCGGGGAACAGAAGTTGTTGGTCAGCCACTTCTTGCTGTAATGCCCGAACTGGAAGGCCAGTACACCTGGCAACAGATGCAGCAGGTGTACCGGAAAGGAATCCATTTCGATTTAAACGAAGTGTTGGTGCCACACCAGCGAACCGGTGTAATGAAAGATTATTATTACAACGTTGCATACCGTCCCTTGAAGGAGGACGGCCGCATCACCGGTGTGATACAGTCGGCTATCGATGTTACCGACCAGGTACTAACGGGTAGAAAAACGGAAGAAAGCGAGGCCAAACTCCGCTCCATTTTAAACTCCGCTCCTACTGCCATTGGTGATTTTGTTGGCCCCGATCTCATCCTCGAAAACCCGAACCAACTCATGATCGAGGTAATGGCAGCAGGGCCCGATGTGGAAGGTAAATCGTTCCGCAAGCTTCTTTCGGGTCTGGTGGAAGAAGAGCAGAAGTTTCTGGACCTGATTGATACAGTTAGAAGTACCGGTGAGCCATTTGAGGCACAAGAGGTGCCTGTATTCTTCAAAGCCAGCAACAAGAACCGGTACTTCAACATCAGCTTTATTCCTTTATTCGACGAAAACGGAGCCGTATATGCCGTTTTAGATGTAAGCGTGGATGTAACCGAGCAAGTGCTGGTGAGAAGAAAGCTGGAAGAAAGCGAAGGACGTTTTCGGTTATTGGCAGACGCCTCCCCTAACCTGATCTGGATGCTGAACCCGGATGGATCGTATGGGTATGTAAACAAAACAACGCTGCATTTTTTAGGCGTAACGCAGGAACAGATTGCAGCTGTGGGTTGGCAACCCTTTCAACACCCCAAGGAACTGGAGCCCACCACCAAGGCTTTGCAAAAAGCGATACAAAACCAAGAGCCTTACCAGATGGAACACCGGCTGCGCTACCATGATGGCACATACCGGTGGATGTTGTCGCAGGCAATTCCAGTGTATGATGCAAACGGTAATGTCTTCGCCTATGTTGGTTCCAGCATCGACATAACGGAAAATAAAAACAACCGGCAGGAATTGATCACTGCACTTGAGCAGGCAAGGCTGTCTAAAGACGCCGCCGAACTGGGCACTTTCGATATGGACCTGGAAAGAGGCACCTTGCACTGGGATGACCGCTGCCGCACCCTTTTTGGTATTAGCCACCACGGACCGGTTACCTACGAAAAGGATTTTGCTTGCGGGCTTCACCCCGACGACCGGGAAAGAATTCTAAAGGTCATCGAACAGTTGTTTATCAAATCCATCTCCAACGGCGAATACGATGTTGAGTACCGCACCGTGGGTGCCGAGGATGGTGTGATCAGGTGGGTAAGAGCAAAAGGCAAGGTCTATTTTGATACGCAGGATAAGCCGGTTCGTTTTATCGGGTCCGTACTCGACATCTCGGAGAAAGTAATGGATATTCAACGCATTGAACACCTGGTGGAGGAACGCACCCGGGAAGTAGCGCAAGCAAATGAAAAGCTGTTACAAACAAACAAAGAGTTGCACCGCTCCAACCAAAACCTGGAAGAGTTTGCCCACGCAGCATCGCACGACCTGAAAGAGCCGATCCGTAAGATTCACTTTTTCACCCACCAGTTAAGAGCGCAACTGGGCGACAGGCTAACAGATAGTGAAGTCCGCTCCTTCAGTCGGATTGAGAATGCCACCAAGCGTATGGGAAACCTCATTGATGATTTACTGCTTTATTCACATGTAAGCCAACGACCGCACGAAACAGAAGCCGTCGACCTGAATGAAAAAGTGCAGCGGGTATTGGAAGATCTGGACCTGGATATTGAAGAAAAAGATGCCACCATCATAGCCGGAAAGCTTCCTGTAGTGCAGGGTTACCGGAGGCAGTTGCAGCAACTGTTTCAAAACTTAATCAGCAACGCCCTGAAGTATAGCAAGGCAGATGAGCCGCCACGGATTGAAATAACGGCTGCTATAATAGAACAAGCTGGAAAGTCCTACCACCTACTTTCGGTAAAAGACAATGGGATTGGTTTTGACCCGGCCTATGCCGACAAAATATTCCAAATGTTTGCACGGCTGCATGGCAAAGCCGAATACAGCGGAACCGGGGTTGGACTATCCATTGTAAAAAAAGTGGTAGAAAACCATGATGGCTTTATCGAGGTAGCAAGTGAAGTTGGGGTAGGGTCAACGTTTAAAATATTTTTACCGGTTTAAGGTTTTAAAAGGCAGCATTTTTATAATAGCAAAAGGTTGCTTGTTCCGCAGGTTTGATAAAGTATACTGCTGGTGCTTAGCAGAAAAACTAACTTCATCAAAATGGGCCAAGATGACCAGGTGTTCCCAGGATATTGCCACACGTGATATACAGGACTTAATCAACAAGGAAATACTGGAGAAAAAGCAGGCTGGCGGGCGAAGCACCAGTTGCCAAACAAGTGAATTTGAAGCATAGCATCTTCTTGGATAGAAAACCAAGAAGACCTGAATCAAATAGCCAAAAACAAAGTCAGAGGAGTTAATTGATACCTTTCTTTATAAAACCAGAGTAAATAAAAATGCTTGAGTACAAGTACTCAAGCATTTTGTCGTAGCCCGGACAAGAATCGAACTTTCTTAATCACCTTTTCTCATCCTTTTTCCTTTTTTACCCTTTCTCGCTTTCAATGTGGCATTTGCCGGAAATTATGAGCATAAACAGCAAAAGCCAATAAAGATAAAGTGTACTACAAAGTGTACCACATTGGGTATTTTTTCATAGCTTTAGTTTCAACCATTACCAATGAAGGTTTCATTTTACCTGACCCGTCCAAAAGCAAAGGGGGAGGCAGCCATCTTTGCCCGTCTTTGCTATTCCGGATATAAGATCAAGTACATCATTCCCGAGGCCATCAATCCAAAATTTTGGAACAAGGACACCCAGCGTGCCAGGGAGACACAGAAATTCAGGGAATACCCAGAGTTTAATACAAGAATCGACAGAATTGAGAGCGACATCAAAACCGTTTACCGGAAATACCTCAACGACCACAATTCGACTCCAGTGCCTGAGGCCATCAAACCTCTCCTCGATGCTGCTATCAGGCACAATAAGGAGCAAGATGCTGGGAAAACGTCTTTTTTCCGCGTGTTTAAGGACCTGCGTGATAAATCTGAAAGTGGCGCCCGCCTGAACATTAAAACGGGAAAGCCTATCAGCTATCATACTTACAAAACGTACAAAACGGTATTCAACCACCTGGAGGATTTTCAAAGATCCTACCACCGACCAATTGACTTTCCAACAATCGATATTGAATTTTACCAGGACTATATGGAGTACCTGGCGAAAACCAAAAAGCTTGCAACAAATACAATTGGAAAGCATTTCCAAATAATTAAAACTGTTGTGGGTGAAGCTGCTGAGCGTGGTATCCAAATAAATCTTGCTTATAAGAGCCGAAGGTTCACGGTGGTAAAAGAGAAATCTGATAGCATTTACCTAACCGAAGCAGAAATAAGGGAGTTAGAAAGCCTGGACCTGCAAGCTGATTCAAAGCTGGACAGGGTCCGAGATCTGTTTATTATTGGGTGCTATACTGGCCTTAGGTATTCTGATTTCTCTGTCCTAAAGCCAGAGAACATCAATAACGGGGTAATAGACATCAATCAGACTAAAACGGGCAACAGGGTTGCTATTCCAGTTCACCCCACTGTAAAACGCATTATTGCCAAGTATGATGGTCAACTGCCGGCAGCAATCAGCAACCAGAAAACCAATGATTATTTGAAAGATATTGGTAAAAAGCTGGAGTGTCTGCAAAAATCCTTTTCTAGGTCCATTACGAAGGGTGGCACCAAAGTATTGACCAACCTCCAGAAATGGGAAGCTCTTACAACCCATACAGCCCGCAGAAGCTTCGCAACTAATGAATACCTGGCAGGCACTCCTGTTGTAACTATCATGGCCATTACGGGCCATAAATCGGAAAAAACCTTTTTAGGATACATCAAGTTGGCGCCTACTGAGCATGCACAACTGCTAAATCTACATTGGGAAAAGCGGGCCAATTTAAAGGCTATATGATTTGATTCTTTCAACTACAATAAACATCTTGTATAATGTTTACTTTCAAAACTGACCTTTTCAATTTCTATATAAAAAGAGTGAAGGAAGTTTATCAACTTTCCCTATCCTTTCCATTTGATACTAACCCAGGCACCTGCAAGGATACCTATGAAAGATTACTTGAAACCATTTACGCTATTGTAGATGCGGGTTCCCTCCCAGCAATTGAGGAAATTAGGCAGAATCTTATTGGGATAACTGAACCTAAGCATATAGAGGCTTACCATTCCTATGTACAAGAGAAGCTTGAGAAATTATCTGCAATGTTTTCTGCCTTCAAACCTAAAGGTATTGAATGGGAAAGGAGCTTTGATCACTTAAACCTTGACAAACATGTTGTCTCAACAAGGAATGGAAACAATAGAACAATGAGGTGGGCAAGTGCAGGAGAGGATGAAGATGGCCAAACCCCTGCAGCCCACTTGAACGCAAGCTTGGATTCGATAGAACATACAATCAAGCGTATTCGTAGGTTAACGGATGAAATATTTACAAAAAGCATGGATTTGAAACTGAAGGTAGATCCAGTGGTGGAGGCTAATCACATATTAAGTAGCGTTCAAAGTAGCAACCAATTCATTAAACTAAACTGGCTGGGCCAAAAAAATCAAATTTACCAAGTCCTTCGAAAGCTTAAGCAAGATGGCTTAATTGGCAACAGCTATAACGAGTTAGCCGATTTCCTCATTCAAAATGTAGTAGGATTCCACAATACCAAAAAGGAAACTGTTGAAAAAGAACTTAAACGAGGTGATTTACCGAAAAAGGGAAAAAGAATTGATTTAGATCCAGAATAGAAAAAACTGTCCCCCCAAACAGTACGGGGGAATTGACTTGCTTTATTTGATTTTGTCCATTTGTGTAAAAGAACGCAAATGGACAATTTCATTTTATCCCCTATCTCTCTTGATGCCCTACAATCTTCAATCGCAGCATGTGTAAAAAAAGAAGTAGAGGCAGCACTTGAAGTCAATGCTCGTACAAAGTCTAAGGACGATTTTATTTCCAGAAAAGATGCTGCTAAACTTCTTTCTATCTCCTTACCAACTTTGCACGAGTGGACCAAAAATGGAACAATACCGGCCTATCGTGTGGGCAAATTCGTCAGGTATAAAAGCACTGAAGTTTCTGGCTGTATGAACAAGATCAGAACAAGCTTAAAACGTTGATATTCAACTAACTTATTCTTCACTATCCCCTTTTCACTCTTTTTTGTTCCAATTCTGCCCTTTTAATATATAAGGGCATGAACACACAAATCACACTTCTTACCCGGAAAGAAATCGCATGCCTCTTTAGTGTCACTCCGGGCACAGTTAAGAACTGGGAAAAGAAAAATTTAATCAAACCAAACGTGCGCATTAACGGCAGGCCCAAATACCTGCAGGAAGACGTGCGCCGATTAGCAAACCTCGACAAATTATCACTCGATGGAACAAAAGCCTGAAGTACTATCTGTAAGTGAAATCTACAGCAGGTATAGTACCACTACGCCGCGGATCCTTCGAAGGTGGATCAACACCCAAATGTTGAAACCGGTTTGCAAAATCAACAAAACACCTCGGTACTCTAAAGCTGAGGTAGAAAAACTGGTTACATATGACCTAAAAACTCCAAAATAATAATCAATCCAATGTTCCCAGAAAACAACCTACCTCCTTCTCCTAACAACACTTGGGGAGAGAAATCGAAAAGTCAAACGGTTAATTATATCTCCTTAATAAACAGTGTTTGGCAAGAAATGCCTTTCCTCGATGGATATAAGGGTACCCATGCCGCTGTATTCTTTGCAATTGTTGATAGCATCAATCGTAATAGGTGGCACTCCGTCGCCCTTCCCCTAGATTATATAATAAACAAAATAGGCTTCTGTCGAAAGGCTTACACTGATTCTCGTATTTGGTTGGAGAAAAATGGAATGTTATCAATCATTCCAGGGAAAAATGCCAATCAAATGGCCATTTTCAGCCTTGGTCCAGCTGTTCATATATGGACAGGTAGATATACAGGTACGGATACAAGTACAGATACATCAACATCAAAAACACCTGTTCAAAAAAGGACAGCTAGACGCACACATTATAAAACAGGAAACAAAGAAGATAAACCTAAAACACTATCAGAAGAATTTGAGAAGTGGTGGAATGCCTATGATAAAAAAGTAGGCTTAACAAAGGCGGTAATTGCATGGGAGCACTTAAGTGAAGAAGAAAGGCGCCTTGCATACTCTCATACCCTTTCTTATGTACAATCAACAAGTGAAGCAAGGTGGAGAAAGGATCCTTGTAAATACCTTGAAGAAAAGGCATACCACGACGTAATAATTCCTTTGTCCAGTTCAAGTAAAAATCACTCTTCAATACTTCAACCAATAACATATGGCAATCGAGCAAGATTCTAAAACAAGGCAAGTTTGGATTCCAGAAGGCGGACGCATCACATTAACCTTTGGTGAATACAAAGAATTTCTTTTAACCAGGGCAAAGGAGATTGAACCAAAATTTGAAGTTGATGAGCATTTTAAAAAGATACTTACACCTTTGAGCCTTTACTTTTGGCGCTTGGATGATTTCGAAAACAAAGGTTATGGATTACTAAACAAAGGACTCTTTATCACTGGTAATGTAGGGGTTGGCAAAACTTTGTTAATGAAGCTTTTTTGCCAAAATGCCGTTAGGCCTTTACGGGTCCTATCTACCAACATTGTAGCTGATACCTATCAAGAACATGGAATTGAGTATTTACGAAATAAATACTGTTCTGGGCCAACCAATTACAGCCACTCGAATATATGCTTTGATGATCTAGGAGCCGAAAGAATTGGTGTAAAGCACATGGGAAATGATATCAATGTCATGGAGCAAGTAATCTTGAACAGGTATGAACAAGGCCAGCACAACTTAACGCATTTCACATCCAACTTGGATGCTGTCCAAATTGAAAAGCTTTATGGAACGCGAGTAAGGTCCCGTTTGAGGGAGATGGTGAACTTTTTTGAATTTGGAGGAGAAGATCGCAGGGAATGACGGGAACTTTCAAGATTTGCGTAAACATTCGGATTACCGCATTATAGCATTTACGATGTCAATGGCCACGGCATCGCCAAGTGTGGCCGCAGCCTCCTTGCGTGTCTCATCGGCGGCCTTATCCCAAAACCCCGTAGGCTTCAGACCTTTCTTTTTAATGGATAAAGCAATAGCATACGCCATGGCATTTGTGCGTGTTTCAAAATTCACCCCATTTCGCTCCTGGCCTAATGGATTTCTCCTGGCTTCTTTAGTTGTTGCTTTCAACCCTTCCCGCTCCATCCATTTACGGATACTAAGCATAAAGGCCCTGCTTACATGGTAATGCCGGAAAGTAAAGGGTGTGTTGTAAGATTTGTTTTGAAGGCCCTGAACGCCCTTATTTACGAAAGCATAATAAAACAACACCTTCATATCAATCGAGTAAACCCCGCCCTTCTCGGTTACATCCGTAAGCTGAATGCTATCCGCCAGCTGGCCGCTGTTGACTGCGTTTATCCTGGAAAGTTCGGATTCTGCCACCTTCTTAAAAGTGATGGCCAATTCAACCATCTTCTTTTCTGTAGCATCAAACTGTATAGGCTCGGTGGATCGGGTAGATCCTGCGCTATCCAGCCAACCAGAATCTAAAAGGTTACGTTGATTTTTTCGGATACTCTGTGCCATCAAGGGTAAATAGAAAAACACCCGAGGCATTGCGGCTACTGATCCGGGGCTGGCTTGTCTTTATCGCCTCCCTGTAGCGGTAAACGGCTCCCGTATTTGTATTGGTGGGCATTGGTCTGCGTTGCGCTTATGGCTGCCCAGTCGAGCAGCATATCCTTTAATTGCGCGTGGGAAATGGTGTATCCAATGTTTAGGATGATATGCTTTTGCTGCAGATAATCTTTGAGGTATTCGTCCACATTGGGCATGCAATGAAGTTACCATTATTGGTTTGGCTTCGATATCTCCTGATCCAACTTTCACATCAACGAAGAGTTCTCAGGGGTCATTACGCGCGTGTATATGGCCAGCTTTCTGAAAAAACAGTGGGGAAACAGTGAGGTTACTGTGAAAACCGGTGCTTCTGAAGGTTTTTTTCCGGTCTATACGCGCGTGTCAGAAATTATATCTCCGTATCTGACGCGTGCGCGAAGGTTTTTGGTGGGTCACTTACATGCGGGTGTAGTCATATGCCACTATCTGTTCGCGCGTTTAGGAAATCATATCTCGCTATCTGACGCGTGCACGTGTGGCCCTTAAAGTTTTTTAATAAAACAACTTGTTTTATTGTTCCAAGATGCGAATTTCTATATATACCCCTGAAAACAACTTACTAAATGGCTCGAACCGCAACCCTAAATAAGCGCGTAATGATCCCAGCATATACGCCCCCTGCTGTGAAAATGGCACTTAATGACTTATCCAGGGAAACAGGGCTGAGCCGGTCCAGGCTAATCGAGCAAGGTATCAGCCTGCTGTTGGAGCATTACCTCACCAAAAAGAAACAAGATGAAGAAGAATCTACTCCAGCGGTATGTGGAGCAGGTGGAACGGGAACAGGAGCGACGGCGGCAGGAAGCACTCCCCCTCCGCCAAAAGCTCAGGAATCTGAAGCTGCACATTCAGCAGACACTAGCACCCATCCCGACAAAGAAGGCCATAGCAGCCCCGAAACAGCCTTCAGTAGGGAAGACGCCCCAACAGGCCAAGCCAGTGCAGATGATATCACAAAACAGGCCCATGCCGTCCCCTGGTGGAAGGATTACAAATGAAGAAGCCCGGCGCCAAATTATCGAAGTACTAAAAGAATATGACCGCAATAAAAACCGCAAATAATGAATAAAACAACTAAAGCCAGACCTGTGCTGGCCTTTGAGGATCGTCAGAATATCGACAGTATTAAGTGCATCGTAACACAAGACCTGCACGGCGCCCTGTCTGCTATGGTAGGCGCATTTCATGCCCTTGGCGTGGGTAGTCTTGATATATCGGAGTTGAAAAGCCTGGCTGAAGACCCGGAAACCGTAGTAAGGGATAAAGTAGCCAGCACTATTGAAGCTCCAATTGTTGCCGGCTTCAGGATGAAAAAGGAAAGCATCATCAACCAGCTAGAACTCCCCGACATCTCCGAATTAAAGGCAGCAGCTGCCCGCGTGATAAAGATTGGCGGCAACCGGCTATCATTGTTCCTTACGATGTATGAACTGGAAGGTAAAGAGGTGAGGGTGAAGGAAGCCACCTTGGAAACCTACTTGGATGGATCGCGGACTTATGCCATCACTCCGGAAGAAATAGAGGTGTTGGAAAAGTACAATGCCTTCCTGCAGGCCTATAATGATTTTGATGCCCTGCTGAAAACAAAAAGCAGAACAGCTGGCGGCTTGAATGCTTTCCCTGCCCAAGTACTGCTTTATAAAGACTCAGTAGGCAGGGGTGTTATCAATCCTGCCATCTATAGCGCCATTATGAACCCTGGCACGGGTAGTTTGCATTTTAACCGCAATGCTGTAGCGTAATGGGTTGAAAGTGGATGGTTAAAATTCTATTGCCGGAGCGCTAGTCACCATGGCAGTCAGCACCGGTACTAATTAAGCCCCAGTTAAGAAGTACATACCTTTGTTTTGGTTACTGCGGAGACGTAGTAATTATTAGGTAACGGGCTACTCTTTCTAGGGTGGCCCTCTTTATTTTTCAAAGCTCCTCTATACATGCAAGCCAAAAAGAATAAAGGCAAACCTGCTGGCGCCCACTCCATGCGCAATATTGAAATCCTAAATCGATACCTCTTGGCCCGGGCACAACAGCAGCAAAATCACCCCCAAGCTGTTGCCTTTTGCTTTGTGAAGAACAGGAATAAAACAGGAATAAATGAGAAGTATAAAAATCCCGGCTGATGCCGAATATGTGAATGTAGACATCCCAGATACTACCATTCTAGCACTTAACGAAGTAGTGATCTGTGAAGACAACGGGTGGGCTTATGTAGGTGATGGCATAACCCAGTTGAAAACCCTCCCGCCTATAAACAAATTATTTGCATCCCCGGACAGACCCAGAAGGGTTAGAAAGCTGATGATGCCAACGGAAGACAAGGAAATGAGCCCAGATCATGTACTGGGTGAAAATGAAGTGTTCGTGGATCTTGACGGAACAGGTATTTACGCAGGAGACGGGAAGACCAAGGTTAAAAACATTCTGCCTTCAACCTCTATTTCCGTTGGCCCGCCTCATGAGGGGTCGATCATAAACTTTATCATATGGAAGTTTTTAAACGCCTGATATGGTGCTGAAGGTCCGCAACGCTGCGGGCCTTTTTCTATTTAAGGGCATGAGACACACAGAAATAAATTACCTGAAAGAAACCATGACGCTGGAGCAATACCAGCGCCTTTACTTGTTCCACACCGCTGCGATAAAGGATAAAACAGAAGGGCAGATCAATGCTGCCGCCGAGTGGATCAACTCCGAAATGGTGAAGATCGCCTACAACATCAGTGATGAACAGCTAAACTCACTCCCTGTAGGTGAATACTATGTTATGCAAAGGAATCTGGCGCAATTCACCCTACTTTATCCAGAAGCCAACACCAGGCGCTACATAAAGGCAAATGGTAATTGGTACTATCTGGAGCTGCTGCCCAGCAACCTGCCCACCGTGGCCTCCTTTAGAGCCCTGCATGCATTCAGGCCCGAACAGGCAGGCGACTTCTTTACAAGGATGCACTACCTGGTTGCACTGATGGTGCGCCCCTCAAGGCGTATCTGCGGCATTTTTTTCCGAGGTAAGCACAATCTTAAGGATGTTGAGAAATACAGCGAAGACTTAAAGCAGGCCCGCTTCATTGATGTTATAGCCATTTGGCAGTACTACCTCAAAGGTTCGGTGCGCCATGCCGCCGAAATAGTAAAGCAGCACCAGGAAGAAATGATCCAGCGCGGCCACGAATTAGGCTACTCCCCTGAAGAGGTGCAGGATTCGATTAACCGCATACAATCCCTCTGACACTTACCAACCCAGAATCTAAAACAGTAAGGAAATGTCAGATCAGCAAAAGATAGTAATAGGCGCCACCATCAAAACGGATGGCGCGGCCGCCCAGGAATCGGTTAAAAGTTACCGCACCCAGCTGCGCGAGGCCCGCGAGGATCTACTGCGCCTGCAGGACCAATACGGTGAATTTTCCAAAGAAGCCGTAGCCGCTGCCAAAAAAGTAGCATCCCTTAATGATGCACTTGGAGATAGCAGCAGCCTGGTGGATGCCTTCAATCCAGATAAAAAGTTTGTAGCCTTTGGGCAGGCCATTTCCGGGGTTGCCGGCGGCTTTTCTGCCCTACAGGGTGCTATTGCCTTAACTGGTGTAGAATCCGAAGAACTCAACAAGGCCTTGCTGAAAGTACAGGCTGCCATGGCTATTTCCCAAGGCATTGACCAGGTACTTGATGCCATGCAGGGATTTAAGAACCTGTCAGCCGTTATCCAATCCACCACCGCCTACCGCAAGGCCGACACTCTGGCCACCGGGCTGGCGTCAAAGGCGCAAAGGCTGTTCGGTATAGAAGTGGTGGCCACATCAACATCCTTCAAGGTTTTGAAGGGAGCCATTGCTGCAACTGGTATCGGTTTACTGGTTGTTGCCATCGGTTTTGCGGTCGAAAAGCTGATGGCCTTTACCAACCGCAGTAAAGAGGCAGCGGAGGCCCAGAAACAGCTAAAACAGGCCATGCAGGAATCGGAATCGCAAGCCCTGCAGGCTGGCCTTGCTTTCAATAATCAACTGCAAAAGCTGGATGTTGCCCGGGCAAAAGCTCGGGGCGCATCAGATAAGGAACTGTTCAACTTGGAGCAGCGCAACTATGATGAGCGCATCCGAATGATGGAAAAGTCAGTAGGCAAGACCGCAGATAATGAGGCTTTGCTGAATAGCATCCAGGAAGAGCGCACCAACAAGGAAGTAGCCCGCCTGCAGTACGAAACAACGCAGCGGGAAAAAGCCCAGCAAAAGCAACGGGAGATAAATGATAGAGCCATTGCCGACCAGAAGCGCCGGGATGAGGAAATGGCTAACCAGCGCAAGCAGGCACAGCAACTTAACCGGCAGCTAGCAGATGGCAACGCGGTGGATGCAGCCGGCGGGGGTATGGCCTCCGACCTGGTAAAGCTCCAGCAGGACTATGACAAACAGGCCCAGCTGCTAAAAGACGGCGGGCAATCCTTGATTGAGTTGGACCAATGGTATTTTAACGCAAAAGGTGCCATTGCTGATAAGTACCGGCAGGAACAGGAAGCAAAGGATATCGAGGCTAACAATGCCCGCATGGAGCGCGAAAGGTCCGACAATGAAAACACCGCGGCACTGATCAACGACAACTACCAGAAGCGCCTGGCAGCCTTTGACGACTTTGCCAATATGGAAGGAATGAGCGCCCAGAGTAAGCGCCAGTTCCTTGATACTGTAGAAAAGCAGATACTGGCTGATACAAGCCTCAACGAGGCCCAAAAGACGGCCCTGCTGGCTGCATCGTCCAAAGCCCGTAGCAATATCGACAAGACCGAATATGACACCAAAGCGGCCCTTGTAGCGGCAACCGGCGACCTGTTGGGGCAGTTGTCCAACATAATTGGCCAGCAAACCAAAATAGGCAAAGCCCTTGCCCTTGCGCAGATCGCAACGGATACCGCACTGGCAGTATCTGCCCTGGTGAAAAACTCTGAATCCAATCCAACGAACGCGGTAACATTCGGCGGCGCCGGTGCACTCCAGTTTGCTACCGGATTGGTGCGGATCCTGGCCAACATTGCTAAGGCAAAGCAGATACTTTCTTCAGGGAACGGAACTGGGGGCGGGTTGTCTACTCCCAACCTGAAGACAGGAGCAATACCAACCCAGGCGCCCCTGCAGCCTACCCTTGCAACGGCACAAACCCGGCTGGACAACCAAAGCATAAACGACCTCGGAAATCGGGCTATAAAGGCATTTGTTTTAGAAAAAGATGTGACCGGGGCACAGGAACGCATCCGGGAAATCAACCGCAGAAGCCGCTTGTAATACAACCTTATTTTCTGTTTCTCTCATCCTTTACGCCCTGCATCTTCATGTGGGGCTTTTGAATTTATTATTAACTCTAACTTTTATTCCGCAAGCAAAATATTAATCATTTCGTCCATAATCGGTTTAGCACGATTGAACAGCTCTTGAATTTCAGGATCATTGAAACTAGATTTATCCATTGTCTCAAACAAAAGCGTAGTAACAGGAATTCCCAATACTTCTGAAATTTTGTTCAGGAGCTTCCCACTTGGCATCTTGTTGCTATTCTCTATTTGTGAAAGATAGCTAACAGATATGCCAAGTTGGGCTGCCATCCCTTTTTGGTCGATGCGTTTTCTGCGACGGAATGATGCTATTACATCTCCTAATTGCATAATTATTAACCTCCATCTTATTCGAAGAAAGCGTCGGAAAGCTGGTCAGCAGCAATACTGGACCCAACCCTACCGAAAAACTTTCCAACGGCATCAGCAATTCTTTTTGCTAATGTTTTGTTTTGAGATAAGGGCGGACTGTGATTATCCTTTCCTTCTCCCTCATCATCATTTGAAATTTTTAACTCTTTGATTATAGCCTCAATCTCACATTTTAAGTTTTCATCTTGTGCCTTAGAAGCTATTCCCTCTAGCAGGGTAATTAATCGAACTCGTTCCATCGTTGATAATGATTTTAAACACTTCCCTGTAATTAGGGAGGTGGCTGCATTGTTTTAGCTGTGACATACCGTTTTTAATTTTTACGTTGTTTTAAATTTCAATTTTTAGATTCTGATGGCCAATCAGCATTACAAATATAGCAACTACTTTCACTAAAAGTGAAAGAAAAATGTTTTTTTTAAAAAAACATGCAAAAAAATTGGAATGTATGGGTCGGTTTACTACTTTTGTATCGAAGCGTTGGTCAAACTCTAATCCAGCGTCATTTGACTACGGGGGTTCGAATCCCTCCATTCCCACACAATGTACCTAACGCTTCAAATTGGGAATGTGGCAGAGCGGCAAACGCACTGGACTGTATTACGAAAGAGCCATCCATCTGGGTGGCTCTTTCTTTATTTCCCCCTTTCGCCAATCGGTGGGCCACTACTTCCCCCTTTCTTCCTTTCATTCGGTTGGTTTAATATCCATCGTGCTGGCAAATCCGGGAAGGGTGATGGTGCTGGAGGCGGTGGTGGTGGACCTGCCAAGTGATCCTCAATAGCCTTGCACACTTTAGCCAGCGCTTTTTCATCTTTTACTTCCCCCTCTACAACTTTCCAGGTGACAGGCTTCTTTTTCAATCTCCTCGCCTGGAGCATAGGCCGATTACTTTGAAGCACTACAACCCGATCGCCAGCAATCAGGCGCCAGCGCTCGAAGTTCTTATCCTTGCCAGCCATCTCCACATCGAAGCGGAAGGTGTAGATACCATGGGTTAAAGTGAGTGAGAAATGCATGCTAAAATATCCAAGCGATTAAAATACCAATGGAATAGGAATCAGAAAACGATCTAGGCGGGCCATGTTTTGAAAGGCATACAGCTTTACTACTTTCTCACTCCGACTATCCACCCAAACTTCCACATAGTAACCCCAAAGGTCAAATAAGCCTATTTTATGGGATCCTTCATACCTGGCCACATCCAGGCAAACACCATGTTTTTCAGTAGTGGCTATTTGTTCGCAGATATCTAAGCAGTTGAATTGGTAAGGCAGTATTGTATGCATGCTAATTGGTTATCATTATTAGGTTCCATAAAAATAAAAGCACATATCCCCTTTCAAAAGCATAGCTGCTGAAATGTTCTGTTAATTAAGTAAACAAAGTAAAAAAAGGTTCCTGGTAATTTTTGTTTATTTTGTTTACTAGTATTATTTTAGCCGTACCTAATAATTACTACAATGACAAAGACTTCCACAAATGGCGCGGATCAGCTCGCCAATGCAGTTAACAACATGCCTAGCTTTCAACCCGCAGAACTGGAAACGGATCCGCGTTTGAAAAGGGGGGCTGAAGATGCCATAAGCAAGTATTTGGATGTACTGTCATTTGACAGATCGCCAATGTTCTATTTACATGTGCTTTTAAGAAAGCCACACCTTACAGAAGAAGGGAGGATGGTATATGATTCTTTCCAAATAGAGTGGCTAGGTATGTTTTTGGAGGACATCCGGAAATTGTTGATAAACCCCGAGGTTTCCCAGATACTGGTGGAAATGGGACATGAGCCGAGCCAGATGGCTATCGATATTGACAGGCTTATTCACTTTTTTAAAGATATCAATGGCTTCGAACCGCGAGCACATATGAAACTATATGACCTCCAAAGATGGGACACCTGCGATTATACGAATGAACAGTTGGAGGACATGAAAAAAACTTATACTCAGTGGGCTAAAATCGAATTGATGAAGAAGGCAATCTGATAATCAAAACGGAATAGAAATTAGTTTCTATTAGGCATATCAAAACGGCCCTGCCATTCCTGGCGGGGCCTTTTACAATTTTAGCACCCTTTCAGTAAACAAAATAAACAAAGCTGCTTACTTTTATCCTGTATGGCAAAAGCTACCAAAAGCAAAACCGCTACCCCACCTACTCCAGAATTTGAAGTCAGCTCCACTAAAAAAGGCCTGTCTTCACCAGATTATGACAGGGAAACTTTCATTGTAAGGGTAGACTTAATGGAAAAGATTAAAGACGTAGCTTATTGGGATAGGCAGCTACTCAAAGAAACCATTGAGATGGCTCTTTCCTCATTTATCGACGGATATGAAAAAAGCAATGGAATCATCAAGAGCCGGCCGGATGAAGTAAAAGAGAGGGAAAAGCTGCGCAGCAATTCTGGCCGTAAAAGGAAAGAATGAACCAACTAACAACTGCCAGTCTACTCTTGGTCGCATTCTTCTAAATCGTTGACAGGATTATAAATAATGAAATGGCTGATTTCGTTCTCAGCTTCTGGAAGATAAATTTCCTCGAAGGTTTCGCCCATTGTAAGGTATTCCCCGCACTCCGACATCAATATGGTTACACTGTCTTCCACAAAGCTTTCCAAATCATCGTAAGTTGATTTGATAAACATCGCAATGCAAGGAAGTATAACAAAGTCGCTGATTGCATAGGCAAATTCAACTAGCTTATCAGTGTCCTCTTTATAAGCCTCTATTAACACCTGCAAATCTTCGAAAGACTCCTGCTTCGAACGTTTGAAAGTTTCCGGATCTTTAAATCTATCACGTTCATTGTACCAGTATCCTCTCCACGCCTTGTAAATTCCAACAATGATTTGACCGGACGAATAACCTTCAACCTGGTCAAGCATCAGATCCCACAATTGCTCAGGCACTTGCGTAGTGATTTCATCATAGCTTTCTCTTTCAAAATATTGGGTGAAGTCCTGCACTAGATCTTCGTAGGAGGATATCCTATACGTCACCCCTTCGTAAAGCAGATCGGTATGCCCTTCAATTCGTTCATATTTATACTCGCCCTTTTGCAGCTTCTTTCCAATAAACTCCTCAAAGGCTTTGATGTAAAATTTAGGTGGACGCTCTTGTTTCATAAGAAGGTTTTAACCTCCAATTTATGGTTCTTGATTGTTGTTAATGAAAAGTAATATGTGTTTTCAAGGATTACTTTTCACATGGTTATGGATTAATTTTCAGCTATGCTAAACCAAAACTTCTCTTCAAAATCCAGCCAGGTGGGCACAAAAGCAGGTGAAGAGCGAGCTACCTTCATCATGAAAACAGAACTTCTAGAAAAAATCAGAAATGTTGCCTACTGGGACCGGCTGAAGATCAAAGATGTGATCGAAGTAGCACTGGTAGAATACTTTGCTAGATATGAGAAAAAGAATGGAGAAATAAAAACTAGGCTTTAATTTAAAGAACCCTTTGTAAATAATTTGCACCTTTAGTGTTTAATGGTCTGTTTTCCCTGTACTATATTGAATTTAACCTTAGGACAAGATGAATGAAATTCCAGCAACAAAGGATGAATTATTAAGAAGGTGGCACAAAAGGCTGAGGGAAACTCAATCGAGCCATTATGAAGCAGCAAAACCCCTTGGCTCACTTAATTATAAGTTAGGAGTACCAGTTGTAATTCTCACCACTTTTGTAGGCACATCGGTTTTCGCAACTTTATCAAAGGATGTAAATATTTACTTCAAAATTGCCACAGGACTAATTAGTGTTGCTGCTGCTGTACTTTCAAGTATCCAAACGTTTTTAAGATTCAATGAAAGGGCTGAACTTCATAGAAGTACTGCAGCTCAAGCTGGGAGTATAAGGAGGCTTGTAGAAGAAATAATAGCAAGTGGTAATCTGGATGACCTCTCCAGGGAAGAAATCAGCAAGATAAGGGAGCGAATAGACAAATTATCTGAAAATGCTCCATCTATAAAAGCGAAAACATGGGAGAAAACAAAAAAGATCCTTGCAGAAAGTTAGTAGTGATCAAAAGACATATTCAGTGAATTGTAGACATTTTTAAGGCTATCTTGAGTTAAGGGCCACTTCTCCTTGATTGCGGGATCGTTGTTGTAAACAAAGTAAGCTATAAGAAGAATAATAGGCTGTTCGAATAAAAGCCCATTTTTAGGCCGTATAGCTCTTTTTAAATCTTTATTTTCTTTATGAATAAAAGCTTCTAATTCGTTTACATTAATTGGTTCACTCCCTAACGATTCATATACTTTGAACGTGAGGTCATAGTCTACTGACGACTTGCTGAATTCAGGATCGAACTCCTTGTAAAGCTTTATTAATTCGTTAGTTAAAACCATATAGTTTCTCCTCTCGTCTGCCATTAAATTGTATACTTGACAGAAATAATCGTCAGTGCTTTCCATTAAAGCCATTGACTTGGCTAAAAGCCTATGCAGTTGTGAGTCGTTTCTATAAGCACCTTTGTAGGTGCTGTCGTGACTTACCTCTGCAAAAGCATGTTGGAGCAGTGTTCTTATTTGGATCTCACAGGTAAGAATCTCTTTTTTTGTTGAGCTCCACTCTTCCTGCCTTACTGGGTATACAACAATATGAAGTGATTGGTAATCAAACATTTTAGGTTGATCTTCAATTTGTTGTAAAGGCTCTTTCGTTATTTTAGCAATCCACCCTTCGTAAGATAATACTCTTTGCCCAATAAGATCTATTTGATCAGACTTAAGAACGACAACTCTCGTACCAACCTTATCTTCAACCTCTAATAACGGCTCAGCATAGATTTTATTTCGATACAAGACCTTATATAAATAAGACTTCTCTGATTTAAGGCGGAATGATGGAGCTATTTTAATTAAATCTTGGTTGGGAATTTCTTTAAAAAGTTCTTGAGTTAATAGGCCATCTACAATCCTCCCCCAACGCTGCAAGTCGCTACCTATTTCCCTGAATTCGTTTGCTAATTTGTCTTCGATTTCATTCATCTCTGTAAGGTCTTCCTTTGATTCTGATTAAAGTATAACCCTCCTCATTCAGATCAATCTCACCTAACTCATTTGAATCCAAAAACTGCACACTCTCTAAAAAACTATCATTCGGCCCAGAAATCTTGATTTTATTAGGAAAATCAACTTTTACATTAGTCAACCTAGTTTTGATCAAAGCATCATCCTTTTCAATGGACGGAGGAAGCTCATTGACTATCTCGGCAATATATCGTCCCCTTAAGTTTTGCTCAACTGGTATGTATCTATTAGCAAAGTCGAATGGGGTAATCAGCGTTTCTTGATTAGTAGTAAATTCTATCTTGAGAGCATTTAGCAGATCTGATTGTTGATTGAACTCATCAACGTTTTCTTTTATAAAAACTTCTGTTTTATCATAAAACCGCTGAGACTGTATTTTACTATTTTTACTTGTGCTGAAACCCAAAAAGTCTTTATAGAAATATTCGGCAGGTTGTGAGACAGCCCTAAATTGATCATCAAACAGAAAACATCCGAATTGGGTATTAATATCATTTAAATCAACCTCATCACCATCGATCACTTTTTCAAACAGAACTCCAATTTTGAATAGCTTTTGTGAAGGACTCAAAAAAACTTTTTTAAGCAATGATATTTGAGATTGTCCTTCCAGTCTCTGTAATGCTTCATGTGGCTCTGCTTTGATAACTATGTAAATGGCCGTATTATCAATCTCATCAGTGCATTGAAGTAAAATAATGAACCCACCTGGAATGCTCGTTCTTGTTTGGCTCTCCGCAAGTAAGTCGGCTATTCGACAACTAACCTCTATAAACTCCGGTTCGGTTTTAGTTTTAAGGTCCCTTGTAAGCGCAACAAAAGAACCTTCATCGGTTCGTTCAATTTCTAATTCAAAAGCTTTAGATCGTTTCCCAGCTGCATCTATTAGACGTACTTTAATTATACTTAAAACTGAATCGTCGTGCTCTAATAGGGATGCATCGTAAACTGCAGTAGCATGGTCCTGAGGGTCAACCTTTGCATTAATTTGATGCATGATCATGCGCTCAACAATGATATTACGGAAGTCTAACATGTTTTGGTTTGAATGGATTAAAGATATCTGCATTATTCCAATCCTCATTGTACCACAGAGTGTACCACAATCAAAAAAAGGCTTGATAAGTTATTGACTTACAAAGCCTTTTACTGTTTATTTGTAGCCCGGACAAGAATCGAACTTGTATCTAGAGTTTAGGAAACTCCTATTCTATCCATTGAACTACCGGGCCTTGCAGTTAGATAGTCTTTAGTTCCGGTTCAAAGTCGGGAAATAGACTCTGAACTTTAAACTTTGAACTGTCAACTACCTGAAGCGGCTGCAAAATAAGGAAGATTTCTGCATACCGCGGCTTATCTTTGCCCACCTTTAATTTTTGCTATGAAATTTTACAACCTGCTCATAAAGTACCGTTTGTACCTGGGTATCCTGCTCATTGTGCTGGGCGTGGTGCTCAATTTAACGGTGAGCGGCTTCTGGCCCGTGTTTCCCCTCTACCTCGTTGGCGTGATCCTCGTTGCCGGTCACTTTTTCTTTGGCCCCCTCCGCCTCATCCAGGAGCATATGGAGGCCGGCAATATGGAAGAAGCCCAGCGCATTGTCAATTCCATCAAGTACCCCAACCTGCTGTACAAGCCCATTCGCTCGGTGTATTATACCCTCAAGGGCAATATGGCCATGATGAACCAGGATTATGACACCGCCGAGATCAACATGAAAAAAGGCATCGACCTGGGCAGCCCTATGAAGGAAGCCGAGGGCGCATCCTTATTGCAAATGGGTATGCTGAGCATGCAGAAAAACGACCTGCGCCAGGCCGAGCGTTATATCCGCGAAGCCATCCGCAAGGGTCTGCCCGATAAGGAAAACCAGGCAGCAGCCTACCTGCAGATGTGCAGCCTGATGATGAATAAGCGCGACATGAACTCCATGCGTGCCGCCAAGGACTTTTTCCGCAAGGCAAAGGCCCTGAAGCCCACCACCCCCCAGATTGTGGACCAAATCAAGCAGATCGAAAAATATATTGCCCGCATCCCCGGATAAACAGTAACAGGTGCTGCAAAGCACGCAAAACAATACCCGCAACAATTGCTTGTTGCGGGTTTTGTTTTTAATAGATCTTCCATTTCTTGAAGAGATGGAAGATCTCAAAGACCTAGCGCACCAACTGAACCGAAGGCGCTTTGGAAGCAACAGGAAAGCGGCCCAATACTTCTTCGATCTTCTGGTAGCGGAAATTGAATATTTCTTTGAGTTTGTTCTTCACCAGCGGCAGGGCCAGCTCGCCAAAAGGGTAAAAAGGCACCTGGTAGTGTACGATATCGGTCATTTCCACCCCCCCTTCAATTTCACTAAAATGGTGCTGGTGGTGCCACATGGCATAGGGCCCGCGGCGCTGCTCGTCTACAAAATAGCGGCCTTCTTCCAGGTGGGTAATCTCCGTCATCCAAAACAGGGGAATACCCAGCAGGGGCTTTACCGTATAGGTAATCACCTGGCCGGCATAAGCCTCTTCGCCATATAGTTCGTTGGTAAATTTCAGGTTGAGTTCCCTGGGCGTGATCACCGCCAGGTTTTTGGGATGGGAAAAGAAATCCCAGGCTTTTTCAAGAGATACGGGAAGCAGTTGTACCGTCCTCAGTTCGTGTACTTTACTCATACACTCCAAACAACAAAACCAGCGCCCAAAAGTTGCCTGCCCCCTACAAATAATACATCACCTCGCAACCCGGGATTTGACCTGGTTCTAAAACAGGGCTGGCTTTAAACAACAAGCTTCCTTGTAAATACATCATGCCGGCTCAGCGATGGATGCCAGTATTTCTTCCAGCAAGATCCAAACATCATAACGGCTTACCTGCATCAGCAACCTTTTTTGTCCCAGCGCAATGCCGGCATCGGCGGCCATGTCCTTCCATAGTTCCTCCAGCGCTTCCTGGCTTGCAGCAGCCTCCAGCTGTTCGTCGGTAACAACACCGTTTTGCAAGGCAGCTGTTACCAGTTGGGCAGCAAGGCTGCGGGCAGCATCCAGGTTTTGCCGGCAGCCCTGGAGGTCGGACTGCAACTGGGCGCCAGCAGCCTGCAATAGCCGATAGGCAATGGCTACCTGCATTTGGTAGCGGTGCTGTGTAACCCTTTCCAGCGTGGCGGGATTTATGTTGCGCAGGGCTGTTACCAGGTCGGCTTTCCAACTCAGGGCCATGTTCTCCAGGCCCGACTTGCCCATACCGCGGTAGGTTGCAATAGCCTTGTCGAGCCATGCCTGCAAAGCAGGCAGCACGTCCGGATCGCGGGTATTGTACTTTTCAAAAAGGCCGTTGAGCAACTGCAACAGGCCTTCGTATTGCTGCACTTCGTGGTGGTAAAAACGCTGCATATGGGATTATTCAAATTCAACAACTTTTTTCTCTTCGCCGTTGCCCTCTTTTACGGTATGTACAAAAAGCCCTTCCTCGGTGATCTTGGCTTTTACCACAAAAACAGAGGAATCGGAACTGCCGTTCTTCACCACGTTGGTTTCGGGGTTCACCAATAAGTTTTGGATACGAGAGGCAGCAATAACGGTACTGGCCTTTACCTGCTCGGTAATTTCAGCAAGGGTTTGGTTGTACAGGTCGTTGTTTGGAAAAAGCTTGTTGTAGTCCTCCTGCAGTTTGGCATCCTGTAGCCTCAGGGCAAATACTTCGTACCATTTATCCTGGATGATGCTTTCCGGATGCAGCGGATCGGGGTTGGCGACAAGCTGATCGTAAAATTCATCCACCGGGTCTTTGCCGTTGTCGGCGGCACGGGCAGCAGCGACCCTTTTGATGGGAATATTCAAATCGATGGGTTTAAATATTCCGCCAAAAACCACGGGCCTTTTCCGGATCAGGATGGTGCGGATAACAAAGTTGATCTTGGCCTGCAGTAGTTCCCGGAAAGCATCCCGCTCCAGTACCAAGCTTACCGTATTGGAAAACTTGGCGCCCGATACCAGCACGGGTATGGTCAGGTCCATTTCCGGGATCTTAAACCGGGGGACGGAAAAGCGGCGCAACACTTCGTCCTTTTCATAAATTTCTGCGATGCGCTTCGATTCGCGGTCTGCCAGTTCACGGGCCCGCACAATCTCGGCAAAGATGTAGCCTACATAGTCGGATAAAGTAACTTCTGCCATGTTGAATGATTCGGTGTACAATAAAATCAAATGCCCTTGCGGGCAGCGAAAAGCAGGCAACCTGCAACAGGACGCTGCGGCAGGTTGCTTATGACTTATATGCTGTTTATGCAGAAAGCATATTCAATACTCTTTCCAGACCGGGAGGCATTTCGTCCTGCACTGCCTTCACGTTTACATTGAGTGCATATTCTTTTTTCACCTCAAGCCCGGTAGCGGTTTTGCGCTGGTAGGAAGCCGATACCTTGAAGCTTACTGGTCCCCAGCCGGCTTTGGCTTCGGCGTTGATACCAAGACTGCTGGAAGTAGATGCCGTTTCCACCGAGTTGAGCTTTACGTTGAAATCTATCACTACCTGCTCGATGCGGAGGCTTGGAATGGGCAGCATGGCAAGCAGCGGAATTTTCAACTCTATGTTCTTTTCTTCGTCGGTGCCATCGGCTCCTTTTACAGTACGCTTGTGTGAGAAGTCCACCATGGCCAGCTTGCGGCTGCTCTCATCACCCTCTTCCTGGATGAAGCCTACCTTATCGATAAAGTTTA
This sequence comes from Cnuella takakiae, assembly GCF_001953305.1. GTDB lineage: Bacteria > Bacteroidota > Bacteroidia > Chitinophagales > Chitinophagaceae > Flavisolibacter > Flavisolibacter takakiae. Next base: position 888,102 of record NZ_MTFE01000010.1, on the reverse strand, counting down.
CGGTAGCCAGTGCCGATGCTACCTGTGCATCGATGGCTGCCTGCAGCGGGCCGCCAATCATGGTGCGGAAGTCGATATTATTTAGTTCGGCGGTGAAGCTGGGCGCTGCGCCACTAACAAGGCTGGGACCTGCCGCCGCCATGCCCCTTCTTGCCGATTCCATCACTGCCGATACCATTTCATTTGTTGTACTGAGTGCCTCTTTCTGCATGTTGGCCACGGCTACATCGGCTGCGGGCTTTCCATTGTTGACCGTTTGTGCGGACTTGCTGCGCACTTTAGCTGCTGTTTTTGAAGTTGCCATATGGATTGTATTAATGGGTGAAAAAATGCAGACTGTACGCTTGTCCAAACATCAACAGGCGCTATAACCCTGGTATTCCGCAGGAGCTTTCAAAAGGCAGATCAGCAAATGAAAGGATGAATAAAGAGTGAAAAATAAAAGCTATTTACCGCAAACACAATAGTGTTTCCAACATATATACAGGTGTATTGCACAGGAACACCCGTGAAAGCAACGACTATAAAAATTGCATTCCTGCCCCGATGCGGCAATCCTGCAATTCATCGCCGTTTTAACCGGTTCATACAGGTTGCACATGGATAAGGCTTGTAGCGGATATAGCTTCGTGTGCCTTAACCATACTGCTTTATGATCAAGAAAATTTTCAAGTGGACCGGCATAACGGTACTCACACTGGTAGTGCTGGTAGCGCTGGTTACCACGCTGATGTTTCACCGCACCTACAACGCCCCTTATCCCAACATCAAAGCCTCCAAAGACAGTGCTGTAATTGCCCGGGGCAAGCACCTGGTGCAGGGCCCGGCACACTGCGCCGATTGTCATAGTACGGCCAAATCCAAGGGAAGTCTTACCGCTGCTGCGGGCGATGCGCCCCTGAGTGGCGGCTTTAAGTTCGAGTTCCCGCTGGGCAGGTTTTATACGCCCAACCTCACCCCCGACCCCGAAACCGGCCTGGGCAGGTTTACCGATGGCGAAATTGCCCGCACCCTCCGTTATGGCGTTAAAAGAAACGGCGAATCGGCTATTCCTTTTATGCCTTTTCAAAACCTGAGCGATGAAGACCTTACGGCCATTGTATCTTACCTGCGTACGCTGCAGCCGGTGCGGAATGCCGTTCCGGAACACAGCTACAGCCTGATGGGCACTATTGTAAAAGCTTTCCTGCTCAAGCCGGAAGGGCCGCAGGCAAAGCCGCCTGCATCGGTGCAAAAAGACACCAGCGCCGCCTACGGCCAGTATATCGTTAGCTCGGTGGCCAACTGCAGCGGTTGCCATACCCGTCGCGATGATATGGGCAAACCTGTTGGTGCCCCACTGGCTGGCGGTGTGGTGTTTGAAGAAGCCGGTTTCCCTACCCTGGTTACACCCAACCTCACCCAGCATCCCAGCGGCAGGTTGTGGCACTGGACGGAAGCAGACTTTATCAAACGGTTCCGCATGGGCCGCGTAATCAAGCATAGCCACATGCCCTGGGAAAGTTATAAGAACATGAGCGATGACGAACTCAAAGCTATTTTCAACTACCTGAAATCCATCAAGCCGGCACCTACCGAAAAAGTGGCGGTGAAAGGAAAGGCATAACCTGGAGATCATTACAGGCATAAAAAAAGGTCTTGCCCGGGGGCAAGACCTTTTTACAACACACACATTTTTTTAGTAGCGGCCATCTTTTTTATCCTGGCTACGGCCGATGCCATAACCAATGGCACCACCGGCTACACCACCGATCACACCGCCCACTGCGCGGTTCTTCTTATTGATCACGGCACCCAGTACGGCACCCGAACCGGCACCGATGGCAGTACCCTTAGCGGCCTTGCTCCAGCCTTTTTTGGCTTTAGCGGTATTGCCCGAAGTGGAGCTCATGCTACCCTCTTCGTAGGCAGGGCTGGTGCTGCGGGTACGGCTGGCACCGCTTGAAGTGCTGCGGCGGGCAGGAGCCTTGGCAACTGCGGCGGCTGCAGGGGCAGCAGCAACAGCAGCAGGCGCCACTTCTTCAGGAATGTTTTGCTCGTTGATGCGCATCAGCTCCTGCTGGCGCTTAAACGCCTGGAACTGGGCCAAACCTGTGGTGTCAACAACTGGAGCGGTTTGCGGAACAGCAGTCACCGCACTGTTGTTGGGTGAGCTGGTGCAGGAAGCCATAAAAGCGGCAATGGTTACTACAGACAGAATCTTTTTCATAGTAGATGTTTTTAAATAGGCGATTAATTTTTGATTTCCTACCCTCTTTGCCAACCCTGTACCACTGTTTGTGAAAGGTTGTTAAAGGCTGGAAACCAACGCCTTGTTAACAATCTTTTTGTACGAACAGGTGATAAAATGCAGGGATCGTGCCAAAGGGAAACGGGATTTTGGATGTGGAATTTCGGATTTCGGCAGTTGCTTAGATTAGTAAGCTTTTACCTGGCCAAAACATGTTTGTTAGGATACGGGAAAATGTGGATACCAATAGTCTTTTACCGGAATACCATTCTTTTGGAAAGCAGCACCCTAGGTAGGTGAACAGTGGGGTGTTTCTTTTGACTGTGGTGGTTTCAGATTTCGGGAGCCTTTACAATAGATAATACACCATTGCACACAAACCCGCCGAAATCCGAAATCCCACATCCGAAATTCCTCTATCTGCCAAAGGCCTGCCGCAACAAGGGCGTGGTTCGGGCTGAGGCATTGGTGCGGATAGCCGTTTCTTTTTCCGCAATCTGGCGGAACATGGATTCGCTTACCATTCCGGCCATCAGGGTGGCCAGGTCCAGGTTAAGGCGGTTGCCGCTCACCGATTGTATGGGTTTGGAAACCTTGGCCCAGTCGTCGGTAAGCTTATGTTCGTCGATGGCAGCCTGCATGATGGGTTTGAGGGCTCTTCGCAGGCTATCACCGGCCTGACTGCGCAGGTAGTCGGTAGCAGAAGTGCCGCCGGCCTTTACCAGCTGCAGGGCATCGGTAAACTGGATGCGGCTGATGGCATTTTCAAACACGGGGATGGAAGTGGTTTCAGCATTTTGCGCCACGGTACCCAGCGTATTGGTAACCCGCTCCAGCTCGGGGCTCAGGCCCAGGGTTTCAACGGTGCGGATAGCCTTGCGCGCAGGCTCGGGAAAGAGGGCCGTCATCACCGCATCTTTGGTAAACTGCTGGGTAAGCCCATCCCGCACGCCAATGGAAAGCATTTGCCTGAGGGCAGCAGCGGCATCGCCCTGGCTCAGCAAGCCTTTTAGGCCAGCACAGGACCAGGCCAGCAAAATGGTAAAAGCAAAAAGCATGGGCAGGGTAATCTTCTTCATGTGGTTTTCGTTTGTGTATGCAGTTCAGACCCACCAAATTGCACAGGGTTATATGGTTGGTAGTTAAAAGAAATAAAAAAGGTGCCGGCAGCAGCCGGCACCTTGCAAAGACAAAAACCCTGTTTTAAGCGATAGCGATAGCACGACCGGTGCCCTGCTGTTCGGCAGCAAAGGGCAGGCTCACATACAGCACGCCATCTTCGTAGCGGGCAGTGATGCCTTCTACATGGATGGAGCCATCGAGGGTGAAGCTGCGCACAAAACCACCACGGCTGTACTCACGCAACACCCACTCGGGGCGTGGAAAGCCTTCCGGAGGCGTGTACGACACCCTGAGCTCGCGGCCCGCTACATTGATGTGAAAATGCTCCTTGATGCGGCCCGGCGCAAATACAAGCAGCTCGTAACTGTTGTCGGTGCGGTAGATGTTCACCGCTGCCCTTTCTTTGGAACGGATCAACATGGGACGCCCCATGTTTCCTGGTTTGCCTTTTGCGGCACATGACTGTTGGTAGTACATGATTGTTGTTTTAAAATGAACAATAGGTTCACCCCTATCGCTCCCGAACAACCACGCCATCCTCTTTTTACCTGCATAATGACAGCAACAGGCGCAACAGTACACCTTATACAGGCTGACAGAAACAGTTGCACCTGCTGCAAAGACACAATAAGCCCGGCAATAGACCGTTTTTTTTGCAACCAAACTACCAACTGCATGAACTACCTGTTTGACCTTTGCGTTGCCTTCCTCTATCTACTGGCCGATATTACCGGCACAACTTACAAGCAGATCAATGTCATACTCTTTGTATTTGTACATCCTGCACTGACCCTGTATTTCTGGTACAGGTGGCGGCAGGCCAGAAAAGAACTGCTGCGCCGCCAAACTTCCCAAACCGTTGCCCTGTAAAGAAAAATGGGCGGCCGGTGCTTTGCAGCTCGCCATCCTGAAGGGTTTTCCCTACTTTTGGTGCCACGAAAAACTGGGATATGGATATCGATCAATTCAAACAATTGAGCTTTGAGCAGAAGCTGGACGAGCTGAAATACAACGGCAACCTGCTGGGCTCCTACGAACGCAATACCGAGCAGGGCATCAAAGTTCCCGGCGATATTTACGAACTCTACGACTTTTGGGTATACCTCAGCGATGATGAAAAAACCATCATCCCTACCCGCCGCAATCCGCTGCCCGCTGAGGAAGAATAATGCGGTTGATAAAATTTTTGAAGCAGTACCACAAGTACTGCTTTTTTATTGCCTGGAATTGAACCATGGAGACAGGGACCACAGGTAGCAACACCGATGGTGTCAGGGCACTGTACCAGGCGAAGCAAGTGCCTGATGGAGCGGGGTAGGCACAATGGATAGACGACGACAGACGACAGACGACAGCCAACGGCTACTCCCAAGCCGCAATTACGGTTGGCAAACTGTCGTCAGTCGTCTATGGTCCGTGGTCAATTGTTTATTGCCTATGGTCCATCGTCCATGGTCTTTTTACCCATCCACGAATCGCCCTCAACCCCTGCGGCGCACAGGCACCCATATTTCTTCCTCAGAGTCGGGATGGCTATTATTGTAACGGGCACCCAGCACTTCAAAATGAGGCCGGTCGTCCAGAATATAGCCGCTGGAGGGCAGCCACTGGCCGTAGATAAAAGCGAAACTTTGCGCCGCCGTTGCAGGCCCGCCGCGGTGCAGGAAGACGGCATAGATCCCAGCCGGCATTTCCAGCACCGACATGCTTTCGGGCAGGTTCCCGCCCCTGCTTACCGCCACGGCAGCCCAGCGGGTAAAAAGCGTATCGGCGTCAAATGCATCGCTGTTGGGCAGGCAGGGATAAAGTTGCACATTGTACAGATCGGTACCTATGCGGGCGGCAATGCTGTTGCGCAGCGGCATAAAACCCCGCCAGAGCGCTGGGGTATCGTCTTGTGCAAAGGAGCTAACAGTATGGTGGCCGGCGAGCAGCAGGCCGGGAAAGTTCTCGATACGGAACTTCATGGAACTGTGGAAGATACAAAAAAGGGCTCCGTGAAAGGAGCCCCTGAATATCTGTTTGGAAATGAATGCATTTTGATAACCGTAAGTAGCAATCAATAACGGTTGCGGTCACGCGGGCCACGGTTGTAACCACCGCCGCTGCCACCACCGTTGTAGCCACCGCCACCACCACTGCCGCCGCGGTATCCACCGCCGCCGCCCTGGCCGCCACGGTAACCACCACCACCGCTGCCGCCACCAGGCCCCTGACGCTCATCGGCCTGCTTTACTACCAGGGGCTTTTTACCCAGGGAAATATCATTGAGGTGTTCGATGGCATCACGACCATCCTGGTCGTTTACCATTTCCACAAAGGCAAAGCCACGGCTTTTACCTGTTTCTTTATCCATGGCTACTTTAGCCGACGCAATCGGACCAAATTTTTCGAATATTTCTACCAACTCGTCGTCAAACAGATCATACGGTAGGCCGGCTACAAAAAGTTTCATACTGAAAGTTAAGGAACAAAAATACAAACCAAATCGGGTCGGTGAAAAAACAAGGTTGAGAAAGCATTCCGGGTTTTTCTTTTTTGGTTTTTAGTTGTGGAGCATGATCCATGAAGCATAAAACCTACCAATAACCCGAAACAAAAAACCCAAAACCTGCCCTACCACCCCCTGTCATAATGATTAGGCCGGCGTTGCTGCCACACATCACCATTGCTGCGACCGCCCCGGCCATTGTTGCGCAAAATAAAACGCACACCGGCCTGCACCGCAAGGTTATTTATGTTTTTGATACCCGCCTGGTTCAACGGCATATAATTGTATACCGCACCCAGGGTTAGGGCTGTTTGGCCTTTGGCGCCTAGCGCATACTGAATACCGGCGCCACCCTGTGCCGCCATGCGAATCCACACATCATCGCTGCTGCCAAACTCGCCCAGCAACTGGCTATACTGTACCATATTGGCACCAACACCTAAGGTAATATAGGGCTGCAGCCTGCTGCTGTCGGCACCCAGGGGCAGGAAGCTTCCTTTTGCCATCAGGGCCGTGCTTTGCACGCTGTTGGTCACTACTGCCGATATATCGGAGCCATCACTCATTTTATAAGTCTGCCGGGGATTTTTTTGGTAAAAATCTTGGTAGCCCAGTGCGCCGCCGATCCGCCACTGGGGATTGATGGCATACTGGATATCGATGCTGGCGCCACGGGGGCTGCCATCCTTGATCAGCGAATTCTTAAAACCACCCATGGGCAATCCGTACTGGTACTGCACTCCCATGGTGGTGCGCTCCTGGGCGGCTGCCGGAACCATTGCGGCCAGCAGCAGCAAGGCGCCTATAGCTTTTAAAGTCTTCATGTTGCAGGAAAATATTTTGTGGGTAAACAATTAAACGACCTCCTTACTTGCGCAGGTAAGCCGACTGTTCGAACAATTGGCTTACCTGGCTCGGCGCCGAGCTGGCATTGCCCAAACCGGCACCACGGATCATACCGTTCCAGATAACCTTGAGGTTATTGTTTGTGGTGGCGTTCTTCAGGTCGATGATGTCGAAAGCCAGCATGCCCTCACGCACCTGGTAGGTGGTGGTAGACCAGAAGGGAGGTGCACCCCACCCACCAAAGCCGGAGCCGAAGCCCGAACCCCAGTAAAAAGGATCCCAGTAACCAAAATAGTCGGGCACCGACATGATGCCGGTACTGGTGCGGATGATGCGACTCACCTGCACACCCAGGTCGGGCGATGCCGTTTTACTCACCTGGGTATAGCCCCTGCTTTCCATAGCTGCCCTGAAGGCATCCAGGTAAGCCTGGTCGGCGGGGGTAAGCTGTTGCTGGCTGTTGTTGCCGTCTACCACCACCACATTTTCGGCAATGCTAAATGTATTGTAACTGGCAAAATTGGCTGTCTCATCCTGGTTGGTGATGTAAATGCGACGCTCTTCCGTATCCAGGTTTTTGATGGGATCTTTCTTACATCCCTGCACCAGGAAAACAGAAGCCATAAGGGCAAATAATATACGTATGGGTTTCATGGAAAAGGCTTTTGATATAATAACTACGGATGTACCTAAGATGTTTCAATGAACGTGCCGGTTTAGGAAAAGTTTAATAGCACCCGAAAGAAGCAGGGATTTAACCCGGAAGGAAAGTACATGTGGAAAAAGGTTGTTGCCCGGGCAAAGAAGGCTGGCACATGTATTTTAAGCATAACCCCAAAAAACGACTATGCCAAATTGGTTAAGAGCACTGATCGCCGGTTACGGCGCCAAGAAACTGGGCGGGGGCTGCCTGAGTACGATCCTGATTTTCGTTCTGCTGTACTGGCTGCTGGGACAGGGAGGATGTAACTTTTGAATGGTGCATGGTGAGTAGTGAAGCGGCAGGAGTTACCTGAAAGCTTGCATACAAATTACTTTACCGCTTACCTTATAAGTTTTCATTGACGATTTACCATCACAATTCACTACTCACCACTCCTTCCTCCCGGCCCGCATTTTGTGTGCATTGCACAAACAATGCAATACATGTCCAAGGTAAGTATCAGCAAAACAGAAGTGGTTTACGATGAGCGCACAACCCTGAAGAAGGTAACCTATGCTATCGAAAAAGGAGGCAAGCGCAATGAGCAGACCCGCGAGGTAGTACAGCGCCCCAATGCGGCTACCTGCCTGTTGTACAACCCCGAGCAGCAGGTGGTATTATTTACCCGACAGGTGCGTATTGCTACCCATGTAAATGGCAACGAAGGCGGCCTGCTGCTGGAAGTACCTGCAGGTTTACTGGAAGATGGCGAGGACCCTGCCGATACCATGCTGCGCGAGATACTGGAAGAAACGGGTTACGAAGTAAAAGGGGTAGAAAAACTTTTTGCAGCCTACAGTTCGCCCGGCGCATTTACCGAGTTGGTTCATTATTTCGTGGCCGAGTACCGCCCCGAACAAAAAAAGGAATCCGGTGGCGGACTGGAAGAGGAAGGCGAGGATATCGAGATCGTGGAACTGCCTTTTAAAGAAGCTTTGCAGCAAGTGGAGCAGGGAAAAATCCAGGATGCAAAAACGATCCTGCTCTTGCAGTATGCAGCCATGAAAGGATTGTTGCAGGCCTGAAACATTTGCGTCATTCAAATGGTGTTGCAACAAAAGCCGGCAACTTAAGCCTGATTGCACAACATACCTTGTGTCTGATGGCATGACGACTCCTGCAATCACAAGTCCCCTTCGTACCTTAACAGATTGACTCACCACTCATCCCCTACAGCCCCCAATGCAGCCCTGCAAAAAACAATAATTGTATCAGGTAAATGAAGATACACAAGGTAGTTTCAAGCCTTGGCTTTGCAAGATGCAAGAGCGCCTGCATGGCAAAGGCCACCACATACCAGGCGATATAATTTTGTAAGGGAACAATGCCGTTTTCCCACTGCCAGAAATCCAGCTGCATGGCAATGGGTTCAATGACCCAGTCAAGCGCCACCATCAGGGCCGCAGCCAATGCCCACCTGGCCCAAACGGGCATACGCAAATGCTGCACCATACCTGCCGTACTCAGCACCAGCACCAGCCAGTTGGCGCCAATGAGCAAAGGCACTTGTAGCCACTGCACACCCAGTGATCGGCCATAATCGTAGTTGCCAAAGATGACCCTTGTAGTTACGCCAGCCACCTCCACGAAAAAGCACAGCACCCATATAAGCGCGCACACCACCAGGAAGCGGGGCCGGTAATCCTTGTTGGCCCACAAAAACAACCCGGTAGTGAGTACCAGGTTGAGTGGCGTTTTGGATACAAACCAGTCGCGCTCTGCGGGGTTGCACATGCCGCGAAACCCGAACACGTAAAACAACAACAGCACAAAAGCGGCGATATAAAAACGGTAGTGGGTAAGCTTCATCAGTCAATCAGGCTGTCAACAATTTTAGCAGAAGAAAGCGCCAACGGAATGCCACCACCCGGGTGTACACTGCCTCCGCAGAAGTACAGTCCTTTGGCATGGCTGGAGAAATTGGGATGCCGGAAAAAAGCAGCCATCCTTTTATTGCTGCTGGTGCCATACAGTGCTCCCTGGAAGGATTGTGTTTTGGCCGCTATGCTCCTTGGATCCAGCAGGTCTTCGGTGCGGATAAGTGGTGCAAGGTCCACACACAGTTGCTCCGATAATTTCTGAATCACCTGTTGCCGCACCCGGGCAATCAGCGCATCCCAGTCCTGTCCTTTATCGGCAGGCACATTCACCATCACAAACCAGTTTTCGCAACCTTCCGGCGCATGCGACGGGTCTTCTTTTGATGTGATGTTGATGTACACCGTAGGATCATCGCAAACCGTGTTTTGCTGGAAGATGGCGGCAAACTCGGCGCGGTAATCCTTGCTGAAAAAAATATTGTGCAGGCCCAGCTGCGGAAAACTGTGGCCAATGCCCCAATAAAAGATCAGGGCACTGCTGCTACGCTCCTGCTTCAGGATGGTTTCGGGCTGCGGTTGCGTGGGCATCAGTTTGCGGTAAGCCAGCACCACGTCCATATTGCAGGCCACCACGTCGGCGGCATGGGTTTGCCCGCCGGCTTCCACACCGGTCACCCTGTTGTTGCGGATATGAATTTGCGTCACTGGTGTTTCGAAACGAAACTGCACCCCCAGTTCCTGCGCCAGCCGGTACACGCTATCGGTGATGCTGTACATACCCCCTTCGGGATAGTAGGCGCCCAGGTGGTGCTCCAGGTGCGGAATGATGTTGAGGATGCCCGGCGCCTGGTAAGGATCGGAGCCGTTGTAGGTGGCAAAGCGGTTGAACAGCTGTACCATCTTGTCGTTGCCCAACCCCTTTTCGTTGGTCCCGTTCATGGTGTCCATTACGTTGAGAAAAGGCAGCTTCAGGAAGGAAACAAAAGTGTCCCAGCGCAGGTAGCTGGAGGCCTTGTGCAGGGAACGGCTGATGAACAGGTCGGCGGTGGTATTGTAGATGTAGCGGCTCTTGCGCAGGTGGCGCAGCACTTTCGTTTTATCCACACCGGTAGCAAGGGCAGCAGCATCGGCAAACTGCTCTTCATCGGCGGCGGCGTTGAGCCGGGTGCCGTCGGCAAAAAAATAGTGGCAAAGCGTGTCCAGCCTTTTGTACCGGAAATAATCCTTTGGGTTCTTTCCCGCCAGCAGGAACAGTTCGTCTACCAGCCGGGGCATGGTAAACAGCGAAGGGCCGGCATCAAACAAAAATCCATCCTGTTCAAACTGCGAGAGTTTTCCGCCGGGATAGGCATTGGCTTCAAATACCGTAACCCGGTATCCTTTCACCTGCAGCCTTACAGCCGCCGCCAGCCCCGCAATACCCGAACCGATAACAATAGCGCTGGCGCTCTTCATAAACCCCGGTTTAGCTGATATATAGTTTTCATCCGAATGCAAACCAACAAATACAACTGCACGTTGTTCAAAACCTGCCTGTTTAACCAATAATAAATCACTCAAATATAAGCTGCAACAACAGAGCGGCCCCACACATGGGCAACACCAGCCAAAAGCATCCACCGCCGGGATTTCCGTTTTTCACGTTTGATACAGTATTTCTTACAATCCATACAATAGGCCTGCTACTCAGGAATAAGATATCGCCACATTTGCCCAGCTGTTAGCCATTGGTTTCCAGCGCTCATCCTAACCAAACCGAAACTGTATGTACCTGCAACTCGACCCGACCAAACCCATTACGACCACCCCCCTCCTGAAGTTTGTCTTTCTTACCCTCATTACCTTCTTCACCCTGCCGGCCCTTCATGCACAGAATGTACTGATGGGCGTCACCACCAATGGTGGTGTAGAGGGCAAGGGTACCCTTTTTACCATCAAAATCGATACAAAGGCTTTCCAGGTTGCACGCAACTTCGCCGACTGGGGCTCCAGCCCCGAGGGCGACCTGGTGCGGGGCACGGATGGTTTCCTTTATGGCATGACCGAATCCGGTGGCACTTATGGCAACGGCACCCTGTTCCGCATAGCCACCACCGGCGGCATCACCATCCTCAGGCATTTCAACATTGAAGAAGAAGGCGGGCATCCTAAGGGAGGCATTATCCAGGCAAAGGATGGCAACTTTTACGGACTGCTGAGCTCTGGTGGCGACTACCAGGGTGGGTCCGTCTTCAGGCTGACCCCTTCGGGCACGTTCTCCGTCATCCGCCATTTCAATATCAATGCCGATGGCGGCCGCCCCCGCGGAAACCTGGTTCAGGGCACCGATGGCAACTTTTACGGCATCCATACGCATGGGGGCACCTTTAATGGGGGCACCATTTTCAAAATGACACCTGACGGCCAGTACTCGGTATTGAAGATGCTGAGCAGCGCCACAGATGGCGCCCAGTCGGAAGGCAGCCTGGTGCAGGCTACTGACGGGGCGCTGTATGGCATGACCCAGTATGGCGGCACCTATGGGTATGGCGTAATCTTCCGCATCACCACTACGGGCACCTATAAGGTACTAAAACACCTTACCCCTGCTACCGATGCCGCTTATCCTACCGGCGACCTGATACAGGCAAAGGACGGTTACCTGTATGGCATGGCACCCAAAGGCATTGCCTACAACGGGGTGATCTTTAAGATTAAAATGGATGGTACCGGCTTCGTGCTGCTCCACCAGATGGCCCCGGCAACTGAAGGCGGCAACCCCCTGGGCAGCTTGAAGCAGGGCAGTGATGGCAATTTTTACGGGCTTACCTACCTGGGCGGAGGCTCCGGCTATTCGGGTACGGCATTTAAAATGAACAGCAGCGGTACCCTCACGGTAATCAGGCGGTTTACCGAAGCTACTGATGGCGGGCAGGCTTGCGGCAGCCTGATACAGGCACCCGATGGCGCCCTGTACGGCATGACCTACGCCGGCGGCAAAAACCTTAAAGGCACCATCTTCAGGCTTACCACCGGCGGCAGCTACTCCGTGCTGGCACACCTCAACGGGTCCAATACCGGCAATGCGCCTGCAGGCAATGTAGCCATTGGAAAGGACAGTGCTTATTTTGGGATCACCCGAGCAGGAGGCACTTATAACAATGGCACTATTTACAAAACCTGTGGCGGTGTTACTACTGTGCTGCGCTCCCTCAACCGGCCCACCGATGGCGAAAGCCCCGTTGGCGGCCTGCTTCGGGCCACCGATGGTAACCTTTATGGCATGACCGAAAATGGCGGCACCAATGGGTTTGGTACTATTTTCAGGATCACACCCACCGGCACCTTTACAGTGTTGCGGCACATGTCGGCAACCGATGGCACCAACCCGCAGGGCCGCCTGGTGCAGGGCAACGATGGCCTGCTGTATGGTGTGGCATACAGCGGTGGCACCAACGGCAATGGCACCATCTTCAGGCTTACCGCCGGAGGCACCGGCTTTACCGTGCTCCGCCACCTGGTAACGACTACCGATGGTAACAAGCTATTGATGGGACTTACCAAGGGAACCGATGGCGCCCTGTATGGCATGACGTCCAGCAATACCCGCTTTTTCAAGATTACACCTACCGGGGAGTTTGTAGTGATTAAAGCCCTGACTTATAGTACCGATGGCGGATCACCCGCCGGCGAACTGGTACAGGGAACGGATGGCAACTTTTACGGCACCATGCGCGATGGAGGACCCAGCGCCGGCGGTGTTATCTTCAGGATTTCGGCTGCAGGCACCTTTACCCGGCTTCGTTACCTGACCCCGGCAACCGATGGGGGCACCCCCAAGGGCAGCCTGGTACAGGGCAGCGATGGCGCCTTTTATGGCACCACCAGCACCGGCGGCACCTATAAGGCCGGCACCATCTTCCGCATTGAAGGCACCACCTTTACTGTGCTCCGCCACTTCAATATCGCCACAGACGGCGGCATGCCTATGGGCGGGCTGATCATTACCCCCAAAGTGGTAACCACCGCCAACAGCCAGACCGGGCTCACAACCCCCGAAGATGTGGCCAAGGCCATTACGCTGACCGGCTCGGGTGCTACCAACCTCAACTATACCATTATAACCCAACCCAGGAACGGCACCATCAGCAGCGGTACCGGCGCCAGCCGCACTTACACGCCAAAGGCCAATTTCAACGGGGTGGATTCTTTTGCTTTTACCGCCAACCTGGGCTGCGTGGCCTCGGCCCCGGCATGGGTAAAGATCACCGTTACACTGGTAAATGACGCTCCCGTACTAGCAGCCATTGGCAGTAAAACGGTGGTAAAAGGCACCCTGCTGAAATTCACGGCCACCGCCACCGATGTGGATGCAGGTCAAACCAGAACCTTTACCCTCC
>NZ_MTFE01000010.1:848934-874501 GCF_001953305.1 Cnuella takakiae | reverse complement strand
GCCCCCCCGCCGCAACCGGCACCTTTACCTGCACCGTGCGGGTAACCGATAACGGTTCGCCTGTGCTTGCAGATGAGGAGGTGATAACCATTACTGTTACGGCACCTGCAATTGCCACTACCACCGCTGCAATGGAACAGCGGGAAATGGCAGCTGCGCTTCCCGAAACGGCAAAGCCCGCAGCATCGCTTTATCCAAATCCTGTACACAGCCGCTTCACCGTGGCGCTGGATGCCCCTGTCGCTCAAATACAGGCAACCATCTTCGACGTAAAAGGATCGGTGCTGTACACCGGCAAACAGGCAGGCGGCCGGCAATTCCAGCTGGATGCATCGGCACTGCCGGCTGGCCAGTACTTCCTGCGCCTTGATACACCCAGTGGCAGCCAGGTGCTGAAGTTTGTTAAACAATAGTTTTTCGCGGTCGGTTTGTTTCCGTAAAAGACCTGCAGGATTTCCTGCAGGTCTTTTACATGTTGCAAACTGCGTTTCATCGGCAGCGGCATTAAGAAGGGTGCCATCGGCAAAAAAGTAATAGTACGGAGTATCAAGCCTCCGGTACGGAAATAATCTTTTGGATTCTTGCCCGCCAGCTGAAACAGTTCGTCTGTCAGTTGGGGCATGGTAAAAAGCGAAGGACCGGCATCAAACAGGAACCCGTCGTGTTCAAACTGCGGGAGCTTGCCGCAGGGATAGCTGTTAGCCTCAAATACCCGAACCAATAAGAATAGCGCCGGCTTTGTTGATGAAACTGCACTTTGTTTGAACAAGATTGGCATGTGCCAACCAACCAACACCACATCCGGGTTTTGAGCCCGTCTGTTTGCTTCGGGCAGGGTTTAAAAGTTAAGCGCAGTTGGGGAACGGCTCTATTCCCATGTAAAGAGAACCCAATAACGGGGCTGCTGCACGGCACAAATGCAATAATTTACACCATGCCTCCCATTTCCCTGCTCCTTATGTCGCTGCTGTATATCGCTGCCGGCATCTACCATTTTGTAAACCCGGCCATGTACCGCAGCATCATGCCGCCTTGGCTGCCGGCGCACCACCAGTTGGTGCTGATCAGTGGCGCCATTGAAATATTGCTGGGCATCTTCCTGCTTCCCCTGGCTTCCAGACACTGGGCCGCATGGGGCGTCATCCTCCTGCTCATTGCCGTGTTCCCGGCCAATATACAGATGGCAATCAATTATTACCGGCAGGGCAACCCGCAATTGTGGATAGCCCTGCTGCGCCTGCCCCTGCAGGCTGTGCTGATTTGGTGGGCATGGCAATACACGCGGTAGGCCCTTTTCTTGTTACCGGCAACTTGGCTCCCAGCAACCTGCTACTCATCAATGCCCAGCCCGGAGCCTACCACTACGTAATCGCCATCGGTGGCATCATCGCTTTGCTGCGGATCGGCACCGGGCTGCTGCCCCGTGGGATGCGATACCGGCTCGGCTTGCGGGTTTTGGGGTGGTGGCGATGCCGGCTTTTCTTTTTTATCGTGCTGGTTCATGGTACTGTTTTCTTTAGGGGTACCAAAAACATGCCGTTCGGCATTGGCCGGTTTTGTCCATACCGCCAGCGGAATGCTTATCTTGAATAGCATTCTGCCACCCCAAATATTTCCATATGAAAAGTATCCTGCTCCTGCTATGTTCCGTCATTTGCGTTTCGGCCTGTGCACAAAACATTCCCAACGCAGAGGCGCAAATCAAAAACGCCCTCCTTGCAGCGCCTGCCGACAAACGCGATGGTGCCGCTGTGTACGGTTACAACAGCGCCAACCAACTGGTGCCATTGCGCAAGGGCAGCAACGAACTGATATGCCTGGCCGACAACCCAGCAGAGAAAGGCTTTTCCGTTGCCTGCTACCACCGCGACCTGGAGCCCTTTATGGCACGTGGCCGGGCACTGCGCCAGGCGGGCAAACAGGGCCGCGACCTATTTGATACCCGCGAACAGGAAGTAAAGGCAGGCAAACTGAAAATGCCCGGCCACCCTACAACCCTTTATGTTTTTACAGCAAAGGATGAAGACGTGATGGAAGGGGGCGGCGGTGTTAAGAACGGCTACCTGCGTTACGTGGTGTATACACCCTATGCCACCGCTGCAAGTACCGGACTGCCCCTCAAACCCGATGCACCGGGCCAGCCCTGGCTGATGGATCCGGGTACTCATGGTGCGCACATTATGATCACACCGGCAAAGCAGTGAGCAGGCTACCGGATAACAGGTGCCAGCCTATTTGCAAAAGAGGAATAAAGGCCAACAAGGGCCACGATTTGAGTATATGAAAACCTGGACAACCCTTTCCCGCATCGGCATGCTGATCATGATTGGCGCCCTGGTGCTTTCTTTTTTTGTAAAAGGCAGGGGCATCACCATTGCCTGGATCAGTGGTGCCGTATTGTGTGGCATCAGCCTGCTGATGGTGGTGCTGCAACGCAGGCGATAAAAGCGCTGCGCCGGCATGCATGCTATTGCAAAACATTCCACATGAAACTATCGGATTTTCCATACACCAACCGGTGCAAGGTGCTGCTTATCGACGATGAAGTGGACCTTTGCATGTTGATGCGCCAGTACTTCCTGCGCAAGAACTACGAAGTATTTATATCCCATACAGGCAAAGATGCCATCAGCCAGGCCGCAGCCTACCAGCCCGACTACATCCTGTTGGACACCAACCTGCCCGATGGTTGCCGCAACCTGGAACAGCAACTAAAGGAAGCTGCACCCAACGCCAGAATTACGCACATAGGCAAATGAAAACGCCACGTCGCAGCTTGACGCACACAGCGGGAAAGGTTTCACGCGGAGGGCGGAGCGGAGGACGCGGCGTTTTTAAAGGAAGGCCTCTTTCTTTTTTATAAACTTGTGGTGCTATTGTTTCTGCCTATGGTTGCCACGATTAGCAACAAGGAGTACAACCAATGATTGCACAAACCGATTTAAAATTTAGCTGCTGCTATTTTACACCGGCTGCCCACCGGTCCATCTTGGCTTCCAGTGTGCTCAGAGGCATGCTGCCGTCTTTCAGCACTTCGGTATGGAAATCGGCAATCCTGAATTTGCTACCCAGCTGCTTTTCGTACTTGCTGCGCAGCTCACGGATTTTCAACTGACCGATCTTATAACCCAGTGCCTGTCCGGGTCCGGACATATACCGCTCGATTTCGGCGGTGGCGCCCTGCTCGCTGATGGGTTCATTATCCATCATGTACTGGATGGCTGCTTCGCGGGTCATGCCCTTGGTATGCAGCCCCACATCCACCACCAGGCGGATGGCGCGGTGCATCTCGTCGCCGAGGGCACCCATCAGCTGGTAGGGATCGGTGTACAGGCCAAGGTCCTTGCCCAGGCTTTCGCAATACAGCGCCCAGCCTTCCACATAGGCATTGCTGAAGGGATCGTACTGCCGCAGGCGGGGCAGCGATTTGTTTTCGCGCTGCAAACTGATCTGGTAATGATGTCCCGGGATGGCTTCGTGCAAAAACAGGCTTTCCATACCGCTGTGTACCGTAAACTGGCGGGCATCGAGGATGGGCACATAAAAAATACCCGGCTTTACATTATCAGGCGATGCATTGTATTCAGCGCTGGCCGATTCGGCCCGGAAGGCTTCCGTCTGCCGGATCTCGAAAGGCGTTTTGGGCTCGGTGCTGAACTGCTCTTTCAGCTTGGGCTTGATCTTTTCTTGGATTTGCCGGAAAGCGTTGAGCACTTCTTCCGGCGTTTTGAACGGCTTGAGTTTGGGATCGGTGTTCAGGTTGGCAAAAAAAGCTTTCAGGTCGCCCTTGAACCCAACGCTGTTCTTCAAGGCCTCCATTTCGCTGCGGATGCGGGCCACTTCCTGCAAACCGGTCTGGTAGATCTCCTCAGGCGTTTTGTTGGTTGTGGTAGCCATTTTCACCCGCAGTTTATAATATTCGGCTCCCTGTGGCATGGCACCATAACCACTGGTGGTACGGGCCTTGGGCAGGTATTCGTTCTTCAGGAAGTCGGCCATGCGCCGGTTCATGGGCACCACCTTGCCGGTGATGGCTGAGGTGTAGGCAGCAGTAAGCTGGCTTTTTTCTGCCTGGCTAAAACCTTCAGGCAGGGTGTTGATGGGACCATAAAACAGGTGTTGCTTCGGGTCGGCTGTGGCCATGGCTTCAAACTGCGGGATCAGCTTTTGCACCAGGGGCTTTGGCAGGGTAATGCCCTGCGCCATACCCCTGCGGAAATACACGATGGCACTGTCCATCCATACGCCCATGGCATCAATGCGTTTGAGCCAGTTGTTGTAATCCTGAACGGTCTTGAAAGGCTGGGCACTGCCGCCGCTGGCAAACTGTCCCAGCACCAGGTGCTGCCCCCACATCTGGTCGGTGGGAATGAGGTTAAACGGGTAGTTCAACTCCTCCAGCTGCATGCTGCCATAGGTGTCCAGGAAGTCGTAGCTGATCCGGTCGTTTTCACCCAGGCTGTTGCGGTCTATCTTGTGTAGCTGATCGAGGGTGGATTGCAACAGGGCCTTTACTTTGGCGCGATGGCTGTCGGTAAAATCGGCGGGCAGCTGGTCGTTGTAGCGGTTATCGCCCACCAGGGTTGCCGACAGGGGATACAGCTTCAGGTTTTCTTCAAAATAATTGTCAAGCAGGGCTGCCAGCTGGGTATTTTTCCCGCCTTCAGCTTCCTTTCCGGCTTCGTTGGCGCCACAGCCTGCCAGCACCCAGAGGGCCAGCAGCAGGGTCAGTAATCGTTGCATCATGTAGCATACAGGTTTGCGCACTAAGATAGGCGCAATGCGCGAACAGCCCGGACTGCAATGGTCCTGCTCCCGGTGTTTATGCTTCTGCGATCTTCACTGCAAGGAGCATCGGGGGTCAGGCAAAGCGCAAAGCATCCCCGCAGGCACCCGGCCCCGATACCGGAACAGTTTTGGTACCTTGCAACCCTTATCATGGTACCCTTTGTACATACCGGTTCTATTGTGCGCACCATCTGGGGCAAGAGCGACACCATCCTCTTCATCTTTGCCGGTGCGGCAGCGGAGTTTGCCTGCAATAAAGCGGTGGACTGGCTCTACTTTACCGGCAAGCTGCCCAAAGATCCCATCGGCCGGCTTTTCTCTACGGTGGCTTATGCACGACAAATCGTGTTTGCATCCAAAGACGCAGCAGAGCAAACCATCGATAAGATCCGCTCCATACATGGTGCGGTAGAAAACGCAAGAGGCGCCACCATCCCCGACTGGGCCTACCGCGATGTGCTGTTCATGCTCATTCACTATTCCATTGCCGCCTTCGAACTGCTGGAACGCAAACTCAGTGCGCAGGAAAAAGAAGACGTGTATGATGTGTTCCTGCGTATGGGCCAAAGGATGCAGATACCCGGCCTGCCTTCAACCTACGTGGCATGGCTGCCCGTAAGGGAACAACACCTGCACAACGACCTCGTAAAAAGCCGGTACACCGAAGACCTCTTCCGCCAGTACAAGCGCAGCCTCGGCGCCTTCCGGTACAAGGTTTTGCTGGAGGGACAAAAACTGGTGGTACCCCATCGGGTATCCCAACTTTTAGGCTTCCATCATTTTTCATTGTTGGCGCCGGTAGTGCCCCTGTATAAAGTAAGCCGCTTTGTAAAAATGGACGCAGCCATCAAGTGGTTGCTGCTACCTGCCGCATATAAAAAACAAATTGAGGAACTGGATATCGTACCTGCCTGATGTAAACGGGTTTGGGAGCAGGTCCTTTGTTTATGGATAATAAAAGCAAAAAGCTGTTACGGAAGCAGCGGCTCCATTTTTTGCTTATTGCTTTCAATCCATTTGATCCGTTTTTAGCTTCTAAAAACTCTGTATCCACCGCAGTCCCGGTGTGGTCTTCTTAAAAAGGTCGGTGAAATACAGTACTGGCTCAAACTTGGTTTTGCCACCAAACAGGGAAAGCCTGCCCGCACCCAGCCTCAGGGTGTTCTTGTCAAAATATTCCCCTTCTCTTTTCACCAGGTAACCCAGCGAAAGGATGGTCAGGAAATGCGACTCCTTGGTTGGATCATTGTCCCTGATGCCCCCCTGCCCTGCAGTAAGGGTCAGGAAGTCGTTGCGATAGGTTTTCAGCTGCCCCTGGGCGTTGTTGCCGAAAAAGAAATGCGGATCCCACGACAGGATGAGGTCGCGTTTGAAGTGGGCGTTGCTGATGATGATGCCCGCCCCCAGGCTGAAGGAGGGCACAAAATAGGCCTTGTAGTTCTGCACATCCACCGAAAACCGGAGGTTCAGGTAATTGCCCCCGGCCACATAACCTTTTGGCATCCTGGCCGTAATAGTGGGCTGGGCATCCAGGTAGGCCACCCCCCTGGTACGTGTGGTGTTCCAGGAGCCGTTGACACTGCTTTGAAGCTCGCCAACTACCCTGTTGAGCCGGCCATCGGTATAGGATTCGAGCACCGACAGGTCGTTGACAAAAAAGCTGACCCGGTAATGACGTGTGGCGGTAAAAGGTTTACGGAAAGCAATATCAGCCTGGTACGATACCGTACCACTGAAATGAACGGTATCCTGTTCCAGCTTTAATGCAGCGGGCTCACCCTGCTGCACCACGAAGCTGCTGCCCTCAGGGCTGTAGCGCTGTATCCTTATCAGCTTCCTGCCCGCACTATCGGTTACATAATCCACATGCCTTGACTGCAGGGCATCGCCCAAAGAGTCCTGGAGCAATTTTAAATCAGCATTGAACTGGCGCAGTACCGAATCCATATTGCGGAACCGGTCCAGGTCGGTCATATCGTTTAGCTCCACCTGCATTTTGTTGCCGCTCCCCAGGTCGATGGTAAACCTGCGGTGGGCAAAATTGGGTGGCAGTTCAAACACCGCCTCGGTGCGGGAGCTACTATCCTGGGCACAAAGGTTTTCCATGACGCTGGCAACCAGCATCAGCAGGCAGATGATCTTTTTCATGTGGAATCAGTTTACGGGAGAAAGGTTGATCTTGATGATATCGTCGGATGTATTGCGGGAGAAGGATATACTACCCCGGCCATCACGATGGGCGGGCAGGGTTTCATGAGCCAGTAGCGCGTTGCCCGGTGGTACTGGCGCAACCTTGCCGATCTCGTTGAGGTGCACCACCTTCAGCTTGCGTGCCGGCGGCTGCTCCACCAGGGCAATATCAGGTGTTGCAGGCGGTGTAGCTATCGGTGCCTGCATTTCCGGTGTGGAAGGACCGGTTGCAGCCACAGGTGCTGCTTTTACCGGTTCATGCTGCTGCACTTTTGGCAATGCTACCAAACCATTCCGGTTAGGCTTGCCTGTTACTTTGCGTTCCAACACAATCGCCTGCTGGTCTACAACCGGGGCTGCGGCTTTTACAGGGTCACTGCTTATTGCTACGGGATGCGTTGCCCCAACTGTAGGCTGCTGCGCCTGCCTCTGTTCTTCTTGCTGGTACGTAAAAAAAGCTGCGGCACCAGCCACCAGCAGCAAGCAGGCTGCGGCCCACAGCAGGTACCTGCGCTGGGGAGCAGGCCGATGCTCCATGCGCCGTTCCAGCCGGCTCCATAGTGCCGCTGTATCGGGCGCCGGTTCGCCGGGCAGTTGTTCCAGCCCCTGCAGTTTGCTGTGCAGGGCCGAAGGCTTATCTGATTTTTCGTGCTGCATATGCGGAATGATTTTGAATACACATTTTTTGGAGCAGGGCCCTTGCCTTGCTCAGTTGCGATTTGGAAGTACCCTCCGAAATACCCAGCAGGGTGGCAATCTCGGCATGGGGCAGCCCTTCTACCGAGTAGAGGTTAAACACCGTGCGGTAGCCTACCGGCAGTTGTACAATGAGTGCGAAAATTTCTGCTGCCGAGAGTTTATCCAGTACATCTGCTTCCACGGTGATGTCTGCCGCATCCTCAGCCGGCGCTATATGAAAAGCGTTTTTCCTGCGCAGAAACATCAGGCACTCGTGTACCATGATGGTTTTCAGCCAGCCATAGAAAGCCGCTTCGCCCTGGTATTCAAAATGGGGTAAGCTCTGGAAGCATTTACAAAAGCCATCGATCATTCGCTCTTCGGCATCTTCCCGGCTCTTTACATAACGGCGGCATACCAGGACCATCTGCGCTGCAAACAGGTTGAACAGGCCTTGCTGCGCTGCCTGGCTGTGTTCTTTTGCTTCCCTGATAAGTGTGTGCAGGTTCATGGTGACGACGTGCTGGTAGTGGTTATACCCAGATGAATGCGGATTGGTCAGGATAGGTTGCCTGAAGGTTGAAAATAATCCTGAATACAAAATGAGTGACAACAACAGCCCCAAAAAGAAGTGCGGCAAGGGGCCCAAACATCAGCGTAATTGTATATACAGCGACCAGCAGGCGCATGGCGGAACGCCAAGGCAGTTACCCTGCCGCATTCCCGTTCCTTTTTACCACATATCCTTTTTAGCTCTGTAGCCGTAATACAGCATCCTACCTTGTTGGTCTCAAAAACCTTTACCAACATGAAACGTATTGCCCTTGCTACCCTGCTGCTTTCCGGCGCTTATACCGGCTTTGCCCAGTGCGATAAAAAAGTAACCCTGTCGGCTTCCAAAACCGAATACCTCGATGCCGCAGGTTCCGTGCAGAAGTCGGAGGATGAAACTACTTCCATCCAGATTTCCAAAGACAGCCTGGTGATCACGCCCAGCAGTGCCCCAGCCCCCATGACCGGCCCCATTACCTCACAGACCTGCAACTGGACCACCGCCTACAAGGAAGGCAAATCGGTGATCAAGGCAAAGCTGAGTGATGGAAACAATGTCATGAACCTTACCCTGACCATTGAAGGCAAGGATGGAAAGGTGAACGTGGTGGCTACTATTGATGAAATGCCCGACCAGCAAATAAGGGTGGCCGTGGACAGCTTTAAAGAGCAGTCGTAAACAGGCTTTGTCTTATTGAACAATTACCCCGCTTTTTATTACCCATTTTGTCTTTTGAATAGCAGAAAGAAAATTGGTTTCCAGGTCGCCGTCAAATACCACGATGTCGGCCGTAGCGCCTTCTTTCAGCACACCCAATTGCCCCTGCCTGCCCAATGCCGATGCCGCGTTCCAGGTGGCAGTACGCAGCACCTCGTGGGCAGGCATACCCGCCTGGAAATAGGAACTGAGTCCATCGATGCTGGCCTTAGCCTCGTTCAGGCCGGTATTGAAATAATAATCGCGGCCAAAAACAATGGGGATGCCTTTTTTATAGGCCCGCATCAACCGCGATTTATAGGCATTGATCTCAGCATGTACATAGTTGGTGTCCTGTTCCACTTTTTGCAGCCGGAAAAGCGTCATGGCTCCTTCATACGACATATCGGTAGGCACCAGGTACACCTTGCGCTGCTTCATCAGCTCAAGCGTGGAGTCGGCAATGCTGTACCCGTGTTCGATGCCGTTTACCCCGGCAAGCACCGCCTGCCTTACCGAGCGGTCGAAGGTGGCATGTGCGGTTACCGGCAGGCCGTATTCCTGTGCCGTTTGTACAATCGCTTTTAGTTCGTCGGGCGACAACAGCAGGTTGCCCGGCGTATTGTCGGAGCATACCTTGATCAGGTCCACACCCATGCGCACATGCTCCTGCACCGCCAGGCGTGCATCCACCGGCCCGTTGATCACGCGGTACTCTTTGGCAACAAGGTGTTGCGCATGCATGGGCAGGTTGTAGGTTTGCCCGCCCACAGGACTCAGTATGGGGCCGGAAGCAAATACCCTTGGACCTTGTATGTTGCCTGCCCGCACGGCGTTGCGGAAACTCACATCGAGGTAAACCCCCGAATTGCCCAAATCCCTGATGGTAGTAAAACCGCCTTTGAGCAGGGTGTTGGCAATCTTTACTGCACGCAGGCTCCTGTCGGCATCGGTGTGGTTGATGCCATCTTCCAGCACGCTTTTATCACCGGCGTCTTCCTTGTACAGGATATGCGTGTGCATGTCAATCAATCCAGGCGTAACCGTACAGGAAGGACAGTCGATGATGGTGGCACCTGCCGGCGCTGTTAGGTTGGCACCCACCTTTTCTATCCGTCCATTGGAAAGCAGGATTTGCCGGTTCGTTTCAAAACGATTTTGTTCTGCATTGTACATTTTACCAGCCTTGATCAGGATGCTCTGCTGGGCATGGATGGTGGCTGCAGAAAGTAGGAGCACCAGGATCAGTATTGGTTTCATATGTGCTAAAGGGCAAGCCACAACCGGCAACGCCTTACTTCAGGAAGGGCGCAGGTTGCATCTGGGTTAAACGAATAGAGGGAAGCTAAATAAAACTTGCATAAGACCCGTTTGTGTTCCAAAAAATTTTTACAGGATGTCTGTTACAACAAACAACACAAAGCTGTATTCGGTGCACAGCACTTGAAGCCTTGCTTCGGGTGGGTCAACAACAAATTCCCCATTCTTTTAAACAACATCCTAAAGGCATGCTGCTCTTGCCGATGGCAAAGGGCAGGCTGTAAAACAAAAGCGGACAACTTGCCCCTGTTCGCATGTTGGGCAACAATCATAGCATGGTTTTTAATACTCTTTCAGTACGCCTGCGGGAAAGTTTACGCTGCCGGCACTTGCTCCTTTGCACGGTTTACCGCAGCGCAAACAACAGCAGCAACGCTGCAGGTAAGAACCCCCTCGCAAACCCAAACCATGTAGTTATGAAAAACCTCTACACAGCCCTTTTCTGCAGCCTGCTCATTTGCATTGTAACGGTTTTTCCTGTCGCAAAGCTGATAGCACAGGACACAACTGTTTACCAATACAAGGATAGCAGTACGGGCAGGAGCAGCATTTTTGCAGGCACGCAAATACCGCTGCAGTTTACCGTAGGATACGAGTACCGGCTGAGCAAAGTACTGAGCGCAAGGGCACAGGCTGGCTTTGTAGGCCAGCCCTACAGCGGTTTTATTGTAGATGCCATGGAAGCCTTTGGTATGGATAAATACCTGAGCCAGGTGATCCGGAAATCATTCGAGGGAGGTGTTGTGATTGGGGCGGGGCCCAATTTTCATTTCGGGAAAAACTACATCGGGGTTTTCGGGCAGTATATGCGGCTCAAAACCGGCGGCATCACGCCTGCCGATGCGCTGAGCATCCAGTTCAAAAAAGACTTTTCGCAGTTTGATGTTACAGGGCTGCCGGTCTTTGTATTCAACATGCAATCCAGTATGTTCAATACAGGCTTGTTGTATGGCAGGCAGTTTACCCTGCGCAACCCACGCTTTGCCATTAACGCAGAAGCAGGCATTGCCAAAGTGGTAGCTTCCAAAAACAATTTCTCTTCCAACCGCAGCCTGATCGATCGCACCAGGTTTGCCACCAACCTGTACCGCGAACTGGATGAAGAAATACGCAGCGCCTATTGGAAACATGGTTTTATTCCTACGCTCAACCTCTATTTTGTTTATCACCTGTAAAGGCCGGATGTTTACTCTTTTCAATAAGGTAGTTCGGTTTGCACGCCAGGCGATTGTCCTTAAAACTTGCCCTTGCAGATGCTTACATAATGCCACTTGTACCATGCACCTGGCGCATCGTCATTGCGAAGCGCCAGCAGTGATCAGTGACACCAGGGTTTAGCGGCGCTGAAGCAATCCCCAGTTGCTGTAAGACACCCCTAGCAGCATGCTTCAAAACCTGTATGTGGTGGAGATTGCTTCAGCGCTGCAAAAGGGTGCGTAATTGGAGCCGCTACCAGCGCTTCGCAATGACGATGTGCCTGTGGGCAGCTTTATCGCTCATGCATCAAGAAGTAAGGTAACATACTCCGGTATCACAGAACTACCTACTTGAAAATGGTATAAGGTCAAATGGCAAAAGAAAAAGTTCAAAAAGGCTGCGCCATTTGCACAGCCTTTTTGAACTTTTTCTGTTCACTTCGTTGAACAATGCAAGGAGAACTGGTACTAGGCCAGCTTTCCTTTTGCCATTATTTCTTCTTTGTCTTTTTTAGCGCTTCCGGCTTATGCGCCGCCAGCTTTTTACTTTTTGTGGTCTCCACCAGGTATTCGGGATTTTCCTTGGAAGCCGTCACTTTGTGGCTCTTGATGGTTGTGGGCGAAGTCAGCTTTTCCTGCACGGTCCCGTCTGTTTTGCCTTGTGGTGTTTCCCACTCCACATGGTCTCCTTTTTTCAGCGATTCTTTAGCCATTGTTTTTTCTTCTTTGTACAAAATACCTGCCACAGAACAGGATGCCATCCTGTTCCTGTTATGGGAATTTGGTTGTTGTACAAATGAGTTGCCGGCAGGAAGAAAGCACCATTTAAATTTTGCTTTTCCCTTGTGCAAAAACACAAGCAATTACAGAGCCACACAGCCCGTTAATCTTTGATCACAAATGCCTGCAAGCCGGCCATCTTTCCAGCTTGGAACCGCCATACATCACAGTAAGTATAACTGGCCGCAGCACCGCTGTCATCCTTTAGGTTGATCTTGCCAATAGCCGTAACATGATCTTCGCCGGCAACTAATTTTTCAACCATAAATACCGGCGGCTCCAGGTACACTTCAGCCATATATTGCCGCACCGCTTCCTTACCCTGCAGTGTTCGTTCGCCTACAAATACCCACTCGGTATCTTCTGTACAATGCGACAGGAAACCTTCATAATCGCCCTTGACAATTGCGGCATTTGCCTGCTCCAATATTGCTTTATTGTTTTCCATCAGTGTAGTATTTTTTGAAATAAAGTTCCATTTAAGTGTCATGCAATTTGGTATATAAAAATCGTTAGGGTACAAGCAAAAAAATATGCCAGCGGCAAACAGCAACCTGCATGCGCAGTAAGGCCATCCACTCCCGAGGTGCTGCCAAAACAGCAGTTTTCCATTTTTGCCATTTCCCTCCCTGCATAGTCGTTACTTTGCACTGCGTTTATCTGATTGTACAGGCAATGAATAAAGCTTTAAAGCTGTTTACCCGGATGATGATCATTATATTTTCGGTACTGGCACTGTTGGCACTGGTTGTTTTTGCATACATGCAGCATCCCAAGTTTGGCGCTAAGCCCACCGGCAAAAGGCTGGAAAGGATGCAGGCCTCGCCCCATTATAAAGACGGCGTTTTTGACAACCGCAGTTTTACACCCACCATCACCGAAGGGTATAGCATGACCAAGGTGATGTTCGACTTCTTGTTTCGCAAAGGGCCCAACACTGTTCCCGGGGGCATCATCCCTTCCGTGCAAACGGACCTGAACAAGCTGCAGGGCGACTGGCTGGTGTGGTTCGGGCATTCTTCTTACTACCTGCAAACAGATGGCCTGCGGATACTGGTAGACCCCGTGTTCAGCGGCAATGCATCTCCCGTTCCGGGTACCACCAAATCGTTCAAGGGAACGGACCGGTATGCGGCGGCCGACATGCCCCCGATCGATTACCTGCTCATTTCCCACGACCATTACGACCACCTCGATTTCGAGACCATCCTGCAATTGAAAGGCAAGGTGAAAAAGGTGGTTTGCGGGCTTGGCGTGGGCGCCCACCTGGAGCTTTGGGGCTTTGCACCCGAAAACATCATCGAACTGGACTGGGACACAGACATCGCACTGCCTAACGGCGGCCGCATATATGGCCTTACCACCCGGCATTTTTCGGGACGGGGTTTTAAACGAAACAATACGCTCTGGATCTCCTACCTCCTCCAAACCCCTACCCGTAAAATCTTTATCGGCGGCGACAGCGGCTACGACCGCCACTTCAGGGAAATAGGCGCCCTGCACGGCCCCATCGACCTGGCAATTTTGGAAAACGGCCAGTACAACGAAGCCTGGAAGGCCATCCACTTCCTGCCGGGCGAAAACCTGCAGGCAGCCATTGAACTGAAAGCCAAAAGGCTGATGCCCGTGCATTCCGGCAAGTTTTCTTTAGCCTTGCACAGCTGGGACGAACCGCTCCGCGAAATGGTACGCCGCAACCAGCAGGTGGGTTTGCCCCTGGTAACACCCAGGATCGGCGAGCCGGTTAATCTGAGCGATACCACGCAGGTGTTTACCGAGTGGTGGAAAGATGTAGCCAAAGCCGCGCAGTAAGGGCGTGGCAGGCGCAGCTTCCATTGTTGCCATAACTGCGGCAAAGCGGCAGGAAGCAGCATTTCAAAACTGAACTTTGATTTCTGGGCCCAAGCCGGCGAATACCAATAACTGTTGCACAACAGCAACATCGACCAAGCCGAAGATGGCGACACGGAAAGGCCCATTGCAACACCCTGGGATGTAACAATCGAATGGACAAATACCGGTTGCAGATAGAGCAGTTGAAAAGCTGCAAGCTGTTAGCTACAAGCTTCAAGGAAACAACAAGGGCATCATTGTTACAACCCCATATAGAAGTTTAAAGTATCAAAAAAGGGTAATCGCAGCACCAGCCGCCGTTACCCTTTTTTATAAAATCCAATTCAACTTATCGAAGAAAACCTGTGTTTATAAAACGCCCTGCTACGTCCGCATGCAACAACCCACTTAACTCCATAACAGGCATGCAGTTCTTAGCCCTGGTTGATGCAGCCGCAGCACCTGGCCTTGTGCTACACCAACAAGGACGGAACCCACCTATTTTATGACGTTTTTAAACGCCGAGCCAAAAATCAAATAACTGGTATTGCCGGCAATCGTGCCTTCATTTTGTCCCCAGAAAAACGGCCAGTCGTCGTAGTTCTCAAAGTGGTCGGGTTTTCTGAACAATAGGCCTGGGGCAACATTGCCTGGGATGAAAGAGAAATCAGCCCGGTTATTACCATAAAACATAGCCTTGGGACGCGTAGCACCCACGGTTGCCACCAGTGAATAATTATGATAGGGATGGCTGCCAAACAGGTATCCGGCCGCCTTAAACGCATGGCTCGCATCGATGATCTCCGGGAAGTATTTGCTGGCAAAGCAAACGGTGGTACCAAAGTTCATCACGTCGCCGCTGCCGGCCCAGTTGCCCAGCCCGATGGGCACGCCGTAAGGATTGTCTTTTTCCAGGCCCTTGATATAATCATTGTACTTCACCACGTAAGGCCGGAGCTTTTCTTTATAGGCTGCGTCCAGGTGCGGTATGGCATCCAGTGCCGTCAGCAGGGTAAAGGTTACGTTGCGGTCCAAGGCCGGCCACAGCAGCTCCTGGAACTTATCGAGGTACTGTTGCTCGCGGGTAGAAATGTACAACTGCAGATTGGTGGCGATATTGGATCCGCCCCTCCGGCCCAGGCTATCCTGCGGACGTTTGCCAAGCAGTTCTGTTGCCTCTATCAACAGTCTTTTCGACTGCTCCAGCGCGCTTGCCGCGAGGCTGTCGTTATATCCTTTCAATGCACGGCTAGCAGCGGCCAGGGTAGTGGCCGCATTGAAGTCCAGGCCAGGGTTGCGGCTTGTAAATGCCCACATATCATCCTTCACACCGCTCGACTTGCCATCGGGCGCCACTTCATGCGGGCCAAGGGCCGGGTTATAAGGCAGACCATCCGTTAAGGAGGCGGCGTCGCCCAGGTGGTGGTAATTATCCAGCACTGCGTTGGAGAGCGTTTGGCTCATGTGGCCGATGATCTTTGCCTGGGCTACCAGGTTCAGTGTTCCATGCTCGATAAACTGCAACACATCGGGTGTGCCATCGGGGCGGTGCAGGTCAACATAGCGTTGCTTTTGGCTGACAAAGGTCTGGTCGCGGGAGGGCTTGAAATACTCCCAGGTGCGCACAAAGTTTTGCACCACGCTGATGTTGGCCCCGGTTTCAATATCAAAATCACCGGCATCGAAATAACCACCAACGTTCAACCCGGGAATCAGTTCCAGTGCCTTGTACCTGGTATCGGTTGTTGGCCCCTGTGCATGCAAATCAAAGTGGTCGGTGTTGGGTGGCGCCTGGCGGTAGCCTTCTTTAAAAGGCTCGCCATGCCATACCCGGTACCCTTCGTTCACAGCCATATGGTTCATGTGGATGGGTATCCATATATCGCTGGTGGCGTCCGTTATTTTATCGTATACGCCATTTTCAATTAAGAAGTTATTGGTTTTAAACTTTCCGTACTGGATGTAGTAGATGCCGGGCGTTTTAACAGAGGTAAAATCAAATTTTGCGTAGTGGTACTTGAAGTAGTCACCCCAGGAAGAAATCTTACCGCTGTATACAGGCGTGGCATTACCGTCTTCGCCAACTTTATACAAGGAAGCGGTTTGGAGCGGCTTATCCTTCTTGTCCAGTTCAATCACCGCCACCTTTTGTTGTGCCGGGATATAGCCCACTTGTGAGAAACCGATATTGGGTTCCCTTACCCAACCGTTGATGGCATTGGGTTCTACGGTCCAGGTCAGCACCTTGCCGGTTTTACCAGCCGGCAGCATACTGCGTACCACAAACCAGCCGTTCTGTGCCAGCACGCGGCCATCGTACAGCATCAGGTCGGCATCCTGCGTAGTGATCTTTACCAGCCTTGAAGGTTCATCGGGTGCCAGCAAAAAGCTGCGGCCTTTTTCCAGTGGCAGCGGGTCGATAAACTTACCAGTTCCCCGGTCGTCAGAAGTGTTGTACCCTTTGAATTGTTTGGGTTTTTCGCTGTTGGGCCGGGTAACGGTATTGCCCACTACGTAGCGCGGGAAACGGTTGTAGCGCCCATCCATCAGGTAGGCCTTTCCCCAATACTGCGAAGGCAGAAACTCCAGGTTGAAACCGGCAGCGCCTTCGAGGGCTTTGGGAAGGGGCTTGTCGAGGTAAACGGATATTTCCACACCTTTTCCCTTGGGCGTTACCACCACCCTGGAATTGAAATCGTAATCCTTATAGCGCAAGGTGGCCTCAATGTTATTGGAAGCACGGTCTACCTTCCGGTTGGAAATATCAGGAACAAGGTCCCACTGCTCGGGGGTATTGGAAAGCCGCACGGCACCGCCCTGCGCGGTACGTACACCATGGTGGATCAATTCGATACCGGCATTCTTCTCGTCGTTAAAACCTCCTGTAAAAAGGTTGTTGTACACCAACACATTGACGCCCTGTTTTTCGAAATACTCAAGCTTATTGAGTTTTAATTCCTGGCCCGAAGCATAATGGAACGTCCCCAATAATAGCATGGCAAGGGACAAAATCGTTAGTCTATTCATGTTATTCAAAATCCTTTTTCTGCACAATTGCTGATGAGTAAAGCAACCCAAAGTGTTTTGCGTACAATGGCAAAAATTAATAAAAAAGGAGTACAAAAGTTGATGGATCCCTTTTGTGCAGCGCCAATGACAGCCCCTTTAAGATATTTATTGCTACCCGGGCCTTTGCCGGCAGGCTGCCGGATGGTATAGCAGGCCGCCGGTAGTACCCACAACGGCGGGTGGAAAATTCCCTGCTGGTAAAGATCTTCCTAGGCTGTCCGGGCTTTGAGAAAGCGGTTAACCTCCAGCCAGTGCATAAAAGCATCAAACCAGCGGTTACTTGTTCTGTCGGGATTGCCCAGGCCAAAACCATGGCCACCATTCTGGTACAGGTGAAACTCCACCGGTATGCCCGCTTTGAACCAGGAATCGATGATGCCAAACTGGCCCCGGAAAAGGAAATCGTCGGAAGCAATAACGTTGAACATGGGCGGCGCATTCTTGGGTACCGTCACGGGACCCATACCGCCGTAAATAGGACCAATAAAGGCCAGCTTCATGGTTTTGGAGTTGAGGGTTGCATGCATGGTTAAACCGGCGCCTGCCGAAAAACCAATCATACCGATCCTGGCGGTATCAACACCCCACTCCCTGGCGCGCCTGATGATCATGGCATAGGCAGCCTCGGCATCCGCCAGCTGGTTCGACAGGTCCATTTGTGGCGCACTTGCAGGAGCTGCGCTTTTAGCACTATCGGCGGCGGGTGCGGGTGCAGTACGGGGCCGGTTCATCCAGGCCTTGAAGTCTTCGAGCGATTCGGGGGTTGGGTGCAGCCGGTACTTGAGCACAAAGGCGGTGATGCCTTTCGCCGCCAGCGCTTCGGCAACCTCCCACCCTTCATTGCTCAGGGAAAGCCAGCGGTAACCACCGCCAGGCGCAACGATCACCGCCGTTCCATTTGCCTTGCCCGGCTTGGGAAAGAAGGGCGTAAGGGTTGCCGTGGTAATGTTGCGCGCCATCGGGTCGCCCCACTGGCGGAACCAGGTTTCTTTGGCCGGCTGGTTTTGTACCCCGCCCGTGCCGAGTGGAATGGCCTTGGGCTCCGCAGGTGTTTCAAATGGGTAAATGGTTCCGTCCTGTGCGCTTGCCGATGCGGAGATGATGAGGAAAGCAGCTACAATGGCTGGTTTTACGAAGTTTTTAAAGCTGTTGGACATAGCGATTTTATTGCAATTTTCAAATGGAACAAGCATTGCTGCAGTAGCAGCAAAAGGTCATCGTTTGTTTGCCGGTAAAAAATAAGTATACGCTCGTTTTACAACGTGGTACAACTGTTCTAAGCACATTTGCTCCCTGGTAAAGCAAACCATATTGGGTGGGGCAGAAGGGTAATAAATGATAAAAAAGGAGTAGAAAAGTTGATTCTGTCCATTTGAAGGCGTTGATATTGGCACACGCACACCATCGCACACCATAAGTTTACCTATGGCTACCTTTTAAAGATCAACTACTACTTGCTGGCAGCAGGTATGGTACCCTCCCGGTTTACAACCAAACAAAATTTGGAATATTAAGCATGAGGACCAATAGCTATGGAATCCGTTACGGGTGCAGCCGCCGAACTGGGCTATGCGGCACACCAACAACAGCCGCACCACCATAGCCGTTTTACACGACATTGCCTTTTGCACGCTGATTGTTGTCACCTAAAGGTTCACCACACACCCCTACCTTCGCCGCCTCAAAACTCCCCTATGTCATTAGAAGCAACCCTGCGGCAGCGCAGTGAAGGCCAGTGCGAATTGTGCAAGGCCACAGAAAACCTGAGTGTATATGAAGTGCAGCCGCAAGACCGCAGCAATGAAAACAATTGCGCATTGCTTTGTGCCAACTGCATTGGCCAGGTAGATAAGAAAGCCGAACTGCAAAAAGACCACTGGCAGGTGCTCACCGAAACCATGTGGAGCGAGGTGCCCGCCGTGCAGGTGCTGGCCTGGCGCATGCTCAACCGGTTGAAAGGGGAAAGCTGGGCCGCCGACAGCCTCGACATGCTGTACCTGGATGAAGAAAACTTAGCCTGGGCCAAAGCCGCTGGCGATGAAGACAGCGATGGCAGCGTGGACCTGCACAAGGATGCCAATGGTGCCGTGCTGCAACAGGGCGATACCGTGGTGCTCACCCGGTCGCTTGATGTAAAAGGCACTACCCTCAATGCCAAGATGGGCACCGTGGTGAAGAATATCCGGCTCGTAGAAAACAAAACCGAACAAATAGAAGGCAAGATCGAAGGACAGGTGATCGTGATCCTGACCAGGTATGTGCGGAAGCAGGGAGCGTGATAAGTTTTCACGCAAAGGCGCTAAGGAGCCACGTAGGTTTCACGCAAAGACGCGGAGGAGCAAAGGCGCAATAGAAAGCTACAAGTAAACCAACCGGTATCAACAATGCGTTGCTTCGCTGCTCCGTTGCGTCGTTGCGTGAAAAAACCTTTGCTCCTTTGCGCCTTTGCGTGAAACAAACCTATGGCAGTCCGCCGCCGCCCATAGCGCCATATACCTGACCGGTAGCATAGCTGGCATCGCTTGCCGCCAGCTGCACATAGATGGAGGCCAGTTCTACCGGCTGGCCGGGTCTGCCCAGGGGCTTGTCGGCACCAAAGTTTTGCAGCTTTTCCATGGTAGCACCACCACTCACCTGCAGGGGCGTCCAGATGGGTCCGGGCGCCACACCGTTTACCCGGATGC
Source organism: Cnuella takakiae (assembly GCF_001953305.1). GTDB lineage: Bacteria > Bacteroidota > Bacteroidia > Chitinophagales > Chitinophagaceae > Flavisolibacter > Flavisolibacter takakiae. The sequence goes on along the minus strand of NZ_MTFE01000010.1, from coordinate 854,714 downwards.
CCTTAGGCCCCAGCTGCTTGGCCAGTGACCGTACGTAGCTTGTATTGGCCGCTTTTGTTTGTGCATAATCAAACAACTCCGCCGAAGGATCGGTTGCCTGCTCCGAAGTAGTGGCAATGATGGCCGAACCCGGCTTCAGGTGCGGCAGGGCAGCCTTTGTAATCCAGAACGGTGCATAGATATTCGTCTTCATGGTGCGGTCAAACTGCTCCGAACTGATGTCGGTGATGGAAGGTTTGGTTTGTTGCATGGCTGCATTGTTTACCAAAATATCCAGTCCGCCCAAACCACGTACGGCTTCTTCTACCAGCCGCTTACAAAACGCTTCATCCGTAATATCGCCGGGAATAGCCACTGCCTTACGGCCTGCGGCTTTGATGAGTGCTACCACCTGCTGTGCATCGGGTTCTTCGGCGGGCAGGTAGTTGATGGCCACATCGGCACCCTCGCGGGCATAGGCAATGGCTGCTGCACGGCCCATCCCGGAGTCTCCACCGGTGATGAGCGCCTTGCGTCCCTGCAGCCTGCCCGAACCTTTATAGCTTTTCTCGCCGTGGTCAGGCATGGGGTCCATCTTGCTGGCCAGTCCCGGCCAGGGCTGCTGCTGCGCCTTGAAGGGCGGCTTGGGGTATTTAGTAGTAGGGTCTTCCAAAGGTGCTGCATTATTGCTGCCCGAAACAGCAGCACCGGGCATACCAAAAGCAGGCGCCACGGCCATAGAGGCCAGCCCTGCTCCCAGCCCGCCAATTACTTTGCGGCGGCTGATTTTTTCCTGATCGTTCATGGTGTTTTATTTATTAATTATTTGTTTCTGGTTTTTGGTTTATAGTTCTTGGTTCTTGGCATTGGAGCGAAGCGTTTGATATGGTGAAATGCATGATCACATTGACGGAGCAACAGTTCTATGAACAGATTTTCTCAACATTCAGCAAAAACCTACTCAAAGCCACACACCTGCTTGCAATAACCAAAAACAAAAAACCAAAAACTAAAAACCTTACTCGTTTTCCTCTTTCAGCGACTGCATATCGATTACATATCGGAAGCGCACTTCGCCTTCCTGCATTTGTTTGAATGCCTTGTTGATATCCTGGATGGGAATGATTTCTACTTCGGGCAGGATGTTGTGCTCGGCGCAGAAGTCCAGTACTTCCTGTGTTTCGGCAATACCACCAATAAGCGAACCAGAAAGACTGCGGCGGTGCATGGCCACTTCCATATTTACCAAAGGCTTTTTATATGGCCCCAGCAAACCCACCGTTACTATAACGCCATCGCGTTTGAGCAGGCTGACATAGGGATTTACATCAAAAGGGTCGGGAATGGTGATGAGGATAAAATCGAAAGCAGCTTCGGAGGCTTTCATGGCATCCTTGTCTTCAGACAGCAGGATTTTTGTTGCACCCAATGCCTTTGCTGCACCTTCTTTTTCCTTGTTGGTGGTTACCACGGTTACATCGGCGCCCATGGCTTTTGCCAGCTGCACGCCCATATGCCCCAGTCCGCCCAGCCCCACGATGGCCACCTTGCTGCCCGCACCCACTTTCCAGTGGCGCAGCGGCGAGTAGGTAGTAATGCCCGCACAGAGTATGGGTGCCGCACGCCTGATGTCGAGCGCATCGGGTATGCGCAGCACAAAGGATTCCTTTACCACGATATTGTTTGAATAACCGCCGAAAGTATTGGTGCCATCGGGCTTGATGGGACCATTGTAGGTGGCCGTCCAGCCCTTGGGGCCTTCGCAGTATTGCTCCAGTCCCTCGCTGCAGGAGGGGCAGCTTCCGCAGGAGTCGATGAGGCAGCCCACCCCCACAATATCGCCGGCCCTGAACTTGGTAACCGACCCGCCGGCAGACACCACGCGGCCAACGATTTCGTGTCCGGGGATACAGGGGTAAACGGTATTGTCCCAGTCGTTATTTACCTGGTGGAGGTCGGAGTGGCATACGCCACAGTAAAGGATATCGATCAGCACCTCGTCGGCGCCGGGTGCCTGCCGTTCAAAATCGATGGGCTTCAGTTTGGTAAAAACGGAGTTTTTTACCCCGTAGCCCCTGCTTTTAATATTGTCCATGCTTATGTGTTTTGTGTGTTTGCCTTCCGGGGAAAGAACAGCACCATGGGGTGCCCGGCCATTGTTTCAAAAATGCACCCACAAACCGGGGGCGGCAGGCAGCACCGATTGTTCAAGTATGGCGGTAAAGTGTTCCAACAACAATGGAACAAATTGGAACTTTTGGGGTAGCGTCTCCTGCCGGGCTTCTACAGTTGGCTGGGGCAATGTGGCTACAGGTACCGGCATGGGGTGGACATAAAAAGAGCAGGACCCGCTGATCCTGCTTTTTTAAAAGTGCAAATTGCTCATCACGCCAGCCTGCAGCGGCAGGTTATTATTTTCCTGTATCAGGCCCTGTGCGGGTCCCGCGGGTAATCCATCCTTCTAACAGGTGAGGGTGCTTTTTGCCCGATGGCATCCGACCATCTGCCCGGTACGCCGGGACTGCGCTCTTGCTGCGGCAGGTTTTGTACAAACACGCCCGAGGGATCGTTGGTATAATTCAGGGGATCAATAGCCACCAGGTTGGGCTCTTTGCCATTTCGCCGTTCTTTCATAGCGCTGATTTTTGGTGAGGACCTGTACGCTTTACGATAACAGGTCGATGGTTGTCTTACTCATCTAAATTCATAAAATGAACCAGAAGAAGGCGGCCAAACCAAAACTTGCACACAGGGTTCAGCAGGCTGTTGCGCCAGGGGGTTGCCGGGGAAATGTGCACAACCAATGGCAATAGCAGCACAGTTCTTGTCCCCTTGTTTGCTAAACTTAAAAGCTTTCTATGAAAAAGATCCTCCTCTTTGCCTTCCTGTTTACCGCCGCGGCAGGCGCCCAGGCCCAATCGGACAGCAGCAAGCAAAAGAAAACACAACAGCATAGCCAGGGCAGCAAGGCCAGGGCCAACCGCAATACAGAAACCAACCGGTCGGGTCAAACCATGCAGGACAGCGCACAGTGGCGCAACAGCAATGGCAACGCCGGTGGCGATGCCAGCAGCGGCAACTGGGGCAATAACAACGGCAGCGGCAACAGGCGCAGCACCAATACTACCATCGATACTACCGGCACCGGTATCAATAACAATGATAGCGGCAGCAACGGCCAGGACACAACAGGTGCCGGCAGCGTGGGTACCGGTGTGACAGGCACGGGTTCGACCGGTGTAGGTAATACCGGCACCGGCAGCACCAATAGTAATTCAGGAATCGGCATCAAGGAAACCGGTAATGCGGGCAGTTCGGATACGCGGGGCAGGGGCAACGCTACCGACAGTGTGGATGGCCGCAATACCGGCGCTTCGGGCTCGGGCAGCATCAACAGCCGCAGCCAGCATGCGGGCAAGGCAGGTAGCGCCACCAAGGGCAAACAGTCGGGTGGTACCACCAAGAAAAAAACAGGCTCCGGCAATATCCAGTAAACGACTTTGATTACGCGTTTTTTTTGTGCATGCAGCGGCCAAGGCCGCTGCATTTTTTTGGGTGCAACAGAGCGGATTTGTGGTACCACAATGCTGTAGCAGCGGGCAAACCGCCATTATCCTTAACTTGCCCGTATTGAATTAACTGACCCCTGTTTTCCCGTTCACATGAAAAAACTACTCCTCGGCTTTGCCGCCGGCCTGCTGCTGACGCATGCCGCTAACGCGCAATCTGCAACAGGCAACCCGCAGCTGGCAACCCTGCTCAACGAATATTATGAAACCTCCGCCCGCCTCGACCCGCTGAGTGCCACCTTCAGGGGCGATGCCCGCTACAACGACCAGCTGCCCATTGATTTTACCGACAGCTACCGCGCCGAAAACCGCCGCACCTGGCAGGGCTTCCTGGCACAGCTGCGGGCCATCGACCGCACGCAGCTGCCCCCTGCCGACCAGCTGAACTACGATGTGCTGCGCTACGACCTGCTGATGCAGATCGAACGCCTGTCATTGCCCGAAAACCAGATCGTTTTTACCCAGTTCAGCGGGCTGCCCCAAAGCCTGGCCCTGCTGGGCAGCGGCGCCAGTGCACAGCCTTTTAAAACCGTTGCCGATTACGACAACTGGCTCAAACGCGCCTCGGTATTCCCGGCATGGAGCGATAGCGCCCTGGTATATTTCCGCAAGGGTATTGCCAGCGGTATGGTGATGCCCAAAGTGCTGGTGGAAAAGCTGGTGCCCCAGCTCAATGCCCTGGTTGCAACCGATATCAGCAAGAGTACTTTTTATAAACCCGTGGCCCAGTTTCCCGAAGGCATCAGCGATGCCGACAGGCAAAGGCTCACTGCGGCCTTTACCAGCCTGATACAGGAAAAGCTCAACCCCAGCTATCGCAAGCTGGCGCAGTTTTTCCAAACCGAGTACCTGCCCAGTGCACGTGCTACGGCAGGCTATGGCGCACTGCCCGGTGGCAAAAAGATGTACGACTTCCGGGTAAAACAGTTTACCACCACCAACCTGTCGGCCGATGCCATCTTTAACCTGGGACAAAAAGAAGTGGCCCGCATCCGCCATGAAATGGAAGCGGTAAAAAAGCAGGTAGGCTTTACCGGAAGCCTGAAGGAGTTTTTTGCCTACATGCGCACCGATCCCAAGTTCTATCCTTACAAGGATGCAGAAGGCATCCTCAACTACTACCGCTCCATCACACCCCGAATTCAGCCCATGCTGGCACGCATGTTCAACAAGGTGCCCAAAACACCTTTTGAAGTGCGCCAGGTAGAAGCCTTCCGTGCCGCTACCGCTGCCGCCCACTACTTTGCGGGTTCGCTGGAGCAGGGCCGCCCTGGCATCTTTTATGTGCCCATCCTCGATGCGGCCAAAACACAGAGCCGCGAGAGCCTGTTTTTGCACGAAGCCATACCGGGTCACCACTACCAGATCAGCCTCCAGTACGAAAACGAGGCCCTGCCCAAGTTCAGGCGTTATGGTTTCAGTACCGCCTACATGGAAGGCTGGGGCTTGTATGCCGAAAGCCTGGGCAAAGAGCTGGGTGTATACACCGATCCTTACCAGTATATGCTGGCGCTGGGCGACGAGATGCACCGGGCCATCCGCCTGGTGGTAGATGCCGGCATGCACGCCAGGGGCTGGACCCGCGAGCAGGCCATCCAGTATTCGCTGGACAATGAGCCCATTGAAGAACAGCGCGCCGTTTCGGAAATAGAACGCTATATGGCCTATGCCGGGCAGGCCCTTTCGTACAAGATGGGTGAACTCAAGATCAAGGAACTGCGGGCACGTTACCAGAAGCAATTAGGGAGCAAGTTCAACCTTGCGGCCTTCCACGATGCCCTGCTGATGGATGGCGCCCTGCCCCTGGATATCCTGGAGCGCAAGATGGATGCGTGGGCGAAGGCGCAGCTGAAATAAGCACAATCGTTCTGGCAGTCATCGTTTCATGCAGTGCGTATCCTCACCAGGTTGTACACTGCATGAAGCGATGGCTGCTTTTTATTTCTGCCTGGTTCTTTAAGCATTGCCGCATTGGAAATGTAACTATCCTGAACAATGAAGTCGTTCATTGGTGTAGTTCGAAGAGATGCCAAGCCGCTGTGCAATTTTGTTTTCTGTATTACCCGTTATTGACAGCGGAGATGCTGAAACAAGTTCAGCAGGGCGCGGCCCAAGGGTTCTGTCATCCCGACGCAGGTCGGGAACCCCTGCCTCCTTCGGAGTACCCGCATATAGAAGGGGATGCCGAAACAAGTTCGGCATGACAGACCCCGGAGCCACCAAACATTACTT
>NZ_MTFE01000010.1:825353-848883 GCF_001953305.1 Cnuella takakiae | reverse complement strand
ACTCCAAACTCCAAACTCCAAACTCCAAACTCCAAACTCCAAACCAGAAACAAAAAACCAAAAACCAAAACCCTCAAATCCTTTCCAACACATACACCCGCATCTCCCTCCTTAGCGCAAACCCCATACGCTGGTACAGGGCTACGGCGCGGGTATTCTCGGGATATACATGGAGGAAGGGAATACGTCCTGCGGTTTTTATCTGGCGCACCTGGCTTTGCAGCAGTAAACCTGCATACCCTTTTCCCAATGCTTCGGGGTGGGTACACACGGCGCTCACCTCGGTATAGGGATCGGGCTGCAGGCGCTGGCCGGTCATGGCCACCAGCTTTCCGTTTTCAAAAATGCCTTCATAGTTGCCAAAGTCGATGGTGCGCTGCAAAAAAGGGCCGGGCTTTGTAAGGGCCGTAAGCGCCAGCATTTCGGGAATATGCAACTCAGTCAGGGATTGTATTAGGCCCGAGGACGAAAGCGGCTGCAAAGGGCCCGTATGCGCCATTTGGAGCAGGTCGCGGTTGAGTTGTATACGCCAGCCTGCGGGAATGGTGAGGTGCCCGGTGGTAAACAGCACTACCACCTCACCCTCCGCGATCATGCCCTGCAGCTGCTCCAGTTCTGCAACACTGTTGTGGGGCATGCCGGCAAAAGCACCGGCATCGCGGCGGATGTACTGCGCCTGCCCGCTGCCGGAAGCCATATCCCTGTTACCGGTTTGCAGGGCATACCAGATGGGGTTATCGAGTACAGAAGGGGTAGTGGCCAGGCCGGACATCGGGTTAAGGTATTTTAGTGAGGCGCAAAGGTAAGGAGCTTACCCGCTCGGGGCAGGCCCATGCAAAGAGGTATGGGCTTTGTGCAAGAAACCCTTGCAGCGGGTCGGAAGTGCTGATGCGTAAGACAAAGCCTGACCCTGTTTCCTGGCATCCCAATTCCCATTAACAAAAATTAATAAAAAAGCAAGGTGCTAAGAATCAGCAGCTAAGCTGTCAACAAGCTTTTCCGTAAAAGCAAGGGCGGCGCCAATAGCTTCCTTTTGGACACATATTTGCCTAAAGCAGTACAGTTCTTTTTGAATCACCTAAAAACACAAACCATGAAAAAGTTTCTTGCAATTGTAGCCATCGCCATTACCGTGGCCAACTGTACTACACCCCAGCCTACTACTACGCCCAGTGGCTCCGACACCACATCGGCTTCAGGCACCATGGGTACGGGTACAACGGGCACAACTGACACTACCCGTCAAATGCCGTAAACAAACATACCCACCTGCTGTACTTCCCGGCAACCCACCCGGGCAGTACAGCCTGATGGTGTAAAAATTGAAGCAGGTAGGGCCAAATGTCCCGCATGAAAAGGCTTATCTGCTGCTTCCTCTCCCTGCTGCTGGTGCAACTGGCACTGGCGCAAACAACAACTTATCCGCACCCCGTTCGCTACCTGCAGCTCACCAACGAGCAGCTGCCGGCACGCATGGCCTATATGGATGTGCAACCCGCACAACCCAATGGCCGGTCTGTGCTCTTATTGCACGGCAAAAACTTCAATGGCTATTACTGGAAAGAGGTGATCGCTTCCCTGCAGGGTGCAGGCTTTCGCGTGGTGGTACCCGACCAGGTTGGTTGGGGATTTTCCGACAAGCCCAATATCCATTACAGTTTTCACCTGCTGGCCGACAATACCCGCAAACTGCTGGATAGTCTGGGCATTGCCAAAATCATAGTGGTAGGCCATTCCATGGGCGGCATGCTGGCCACCCGTTTTGCACTGATGTTTCCCGAGCGGGTGGAAAAACTGGTGTATGAAAATCCCATTGGCCTGGAAGATTACCGCAGTTTTGTTCCCTACACAGCTTTGGATAAACAATTTGCCAGCGAGCTCAATGCCTCGATGGAATCGCTGCGCAAATACCAGCAGAGTTATTACCCCCAGTGGCAACCCCAATACGACCAGTATGTGCAGGCACAGTATGCCGCATTGCAGATACCCAACTTCAAAGAAGCCAGCTGGGCCAGTGCGTTGGCTTCACAGATGATCTACGAACAGCCAGTGGTATATGAGTTTAAAAACATTACCGCTCCTACCCTCCTCATCATCGGGCAGGAAGACCGCACCATCGTAGGCAAAGCCTTGCTGTCAAAAGAAGTGGCCGCACAACACGGCAACTACCCGCAATTGGGAAAGTGGCTGCATAAAGAAATTAAGGGATCAAAGCTGGTGGAACTGAAAGGCATAGGGCATATACCGCATATACAGGCATTGGCGGATTTCAATAAGGCTTTGCTGGGCTTTTTGAATGCTCGCTAAAAATTGAACCACAGAGACAGGGAGTACACAGAGGAACACAGATTAAATACTGTGCAACTCTGTGTCGTTCCTGTCTCCGTGGTTCTAATAATTGTTGTAGCCTGTTTTTGTCTGCACAACCTTATGGCATCAACACCACCTTCACGCAATCCTCTTCTTTTTCCTTGAAGATTTTATACCCGTGTGCCACTTCACTCAGGGGCAGGCGGTGCGTGATGATATCATCCAGTTTCACTTTGCCTTCCTGCACGTATTGCAGCAGGGTATCAATGTGCTTATGTGCCGGTGCCTGTCCACCTTTGAGGATGATGCCTTTGTCGAAGAACTGCCCGATGGGGAAGTTGTCGTAGGTAGTAGGATACACACCCAGTACGGAAACAATGCCACCGCGGCGCACGGCACTCATACAGGCCTCCAGCACCTTGGGCGAGCCTTTCTCGAGGTTGATCACCGCCTTGGCACGGTCCAGCAGGTTGCGGTCGGGCTCGAAGCCCACAGCTTCCACCACCACGTCGGCACCACGACCCTGGGTCATGGCACGGATCTGTTCCACCACGTCCTTGGCGCCGCTTTCCCACAGGATGGTTTCGCAGTTGGCAGCGGCTTTGGCCTTGTCCAAACGGTACTGGAGCGTGTCCACAATCACCACCCTTGCCGCACCACGCAGCCAGGCACTTTTGGCAGCCATGATACCCACAGGCCCCGAGCCAAAGATGGCCACGGTTTCACCGCCTTTTACCTCGCCCCAGTCGATACCGCTGTAGCCTGTTGGAAAGATATCGGTGAGGAATAGTACCTGCTCATCGCTCAGGTTGTCGGGCACGATGCGGGGACCAAAGTCGGCATAAGGAACGCGAACGTATTCGGCCTGGCCGCCATCATAACCGCCATACAGGTCGGTATAGCCAAAGAGGGCGCCACCCTTTTGCGTGAGCAGCCCGCCTTCGGGACCGTAATGCTCGGGGTTGCTGTTTTCGCAGTGGCCGGGCAGGTGGTGGTTGCAAAAGAAACAGGTGCCACAGGCAATGGGAAACGGCACCACCACGCGGTCGCCGCGCTTGAGGTTGCCTACGCCCTTGCCTACTTCTTCAACAATGCCCATAAACTCGTGGCCCAGTACCATGGGGCGGGGCTGGGGCAAACCGCCCGAATAGATGTGGAGGTCGGAACCGCAAATAGCCGTTGCCGTTACCTTGAGGATGACATCGCGGTCGTCCTGGATTTTGGGATCATCAACCGTGTCGTAGGAAACATTCCGCGGACCATGGATGCGTGCTGCCTTCATGTACGTTGTTATTAAGGGTGAAAAAATAAGCGGGAGGATTAGCGGGCGGCCACATCCTGGAAAGGTCCACCCCAGAATGGTGGGAACCAACCCAAGTTGCGGCGCCGTTGCCGGTATTTTGTTTAAGGAAAAAGGGTATTTCTAAAGGGGAAAGATCAACCTGTTTCCTGCGGGTTTGAGATTCGATGTTGGAACGGAAAACATACAAAAGCGGTGCCGTGCCTTGTAGCTGCCAGGAGTAATGAACCACGGAGACAGGGAGAACAGGGAGGTGCACCGATTTCTTTTGACTTACCGCTACAGGTTTGCAAAAAAATATCGCAAAGGGCGCCAAGACAACGCAAAGGGCGCAAAGCTTTTCTCTGCGATCCTTTGCGACACCTCAGCGCCCTTTGCGATACATTCCCTTCCATCTAAAAACACCACGCACCCGCAACATCCACCCCGTCGTCCATCGTCCGTCGTCCGTCGTCTACCCTATCATCCATGGCCCATCGTCTACAACACTTCCTTCACCGCCAGCACCACGCTTGCCCTTCTTGCATCCACCTGCGGGTTGAAGCCTACGGTCATCAGGTAATCGCCTGAATACACCGCATCGGCAGGCAGAGAGGATTTTACACCGGGGTACAAATTGATCTCTTGCAGCTGGTAGCGTTTCCCGGCATCCAGTCCTTTCAGCCTTACCGGCGCCGTGCTGCCGCTGCGGTAGCGGTTGCTTACGAGGTAGCTGAACAGGATAGCATTTTGTTTTTTGTCATCCACGTACAGCACCGAAGCAAAATCACCCTCCCAGGGGCTTTGCAGCCGGTACTGGTCGCCGTGCCAGATCACATCGCTGTGCTGCTTGTAGGTAGCCACTGCCTGTTGTGCAAACTCGAGGTCTTTTTCCTTCAGCTCACTCACTACGATGTCGAAGCCCAGCTTGCCCATCATGGCCACATCGGTGCGGTACTTGAGGGGCTGCCTGCCCCAATCGGTAACGTGGTTGGAAGTGGCGATGGCGGGAAAGAAATAAGAATACTCCCACTGAATAAAAATGCGCTCCAGCGGGTCGGTATTGTCGCTGGGCCAGAACTCGGTGAAATACTGCAGGGCGGCATAATCTACCCGGCCGCCGCCGCCCGAGCACAACATCATGGGCACGGTGGGGTACTTGGCCCGGATCCTTTTCAGCACGTTGTACAGGCCGCGCACATAATCGATATAGAGGTGCGACTGCTTGCCCAGGTGCGCCGAGTAGGCATTGTAGATAACCGCGTTGCAATCCCACTTGATATAGGCCAGCTTTGGATTTTTGGTAAACAGGGTATCGAGCACGCCAAACACAAAGTCCTGCACTTTGGGATTGCTCAGGTCCAGCACCAGCTGGTTGCGGTACAGGTGTTCGGGGCGTTTGGGTTGTTTGATCACCCAGTCGGGGTGGGTTTCATACAAAGCGCTTTTGGGATTGACCATTTCAGGCTCCACCCAGATACCGAATTGCACATCGTTCTGCTGCGCCTCCTTTACCAGGTAACCAATGCCGCTGGGCAGCTTCTGGCGGTTTTCCTGCCAGTCGCCCAGGCCTGCATTATCGGCATTGCGGGGATACTTGTTGGCAAACCAGCCATCGTCGAGCAGGAAGAGGTCTACGCCCAGCTTTTTGGTGTCCTTGAGCAGGGCTGCCAGCTTTTGCTCGTTGAAGTTGAAAAAGGTGGCTTCCCAGTTGTTGAGCAGGGTCAGCCTTTCGCCCTTGCCATCAAGGATGCGGTAGTTGCGGGCCCAGCGGTGCAGGCGGCGGCTGGCCTCGCCCTTGCCTCTGTCGGAGTAGGTGTACAGGAAGGTAGGCGTGGTAAAAATTTCTCCGGCCTTCAGGCTGTACTCCGATGCATGGTTGTTCATGCCGGCAATCAGGCGCAGGTTGTTGAGCGGGTCCACTTCCAGATCCACCCGGAAATTGCCCGACCAGGCCACGGAGCCTACCAGCACCTTGCCTTCATCTTCCGATGCCGGCTTGTCGATGGACACCATGAAGGAAGGCGGCTGGTACAGGTGTGCCCTGGTACCCAGCTTGCTGTCCAGCACCTTGATGCCATGGGTCAGTTTGGCTTCCTCGGGCTGCATCTCCTGCGCCCAGTCGCCATGGTATTGTTTGAGGTAAAAATCATTGCCGGGAATATAGAGGTTGGCGGAAGCAAATTTTTGCAACAGCACATTGCCTTTTTCCTGGTGGCGGATGGCGGTCCATTGTTCCACCACGTCTTCGGCGATGTATCGTTTGTAGTACAGCGTTACTTCAAAAGGGTAAGCGGGATCTTTCAATAAGATGCTGGTAGTAGCGATATTGCTGCCTTCCTTCTGTTCGCTGTGCGATACATATTTCAGGTCGAGCGAAGTGTTGCCATCGGCATGGGTAACGGTGATGGCGGGCTCCACCAGGTTGCGCGAGCCCGATGGCGTGTATACCGAATTGATGATGCCGGAGTAGTCGTCGCCGCGGCGGTACATACGGGCCACATGGGCGTACTCACTGCTGTTCTGGAGCTTTGCGCCCAGGTAGGTCATCGACAGGTAGCCATCGGCATTTACCTGCAGGGCAAGGGCGTTGTGGGCGGTTTCAACGGGTATGGTCTTTTGCTGCGCCAAGGCGGGCAGGCTACAAACCAGGAGCAGCCACAACAAGTGGCTGCCCAGGCGGTAAGGGGAAGAAAGCATGCTTGGTTTTTCGTCGAAAGTAGGGGAAGCAGTCAACAATAGCTGCGCGTTTTTTAACCAATGCCCTTCATTTTTCTGCCAGCAAATAGGTGCGGTAGCGGCGCCCTGCCCAAGGTTCAGGCTTTACGGGAAAGGTGCGCCTGCTACCGGCTTTGTTTTTTTGTCAGAGCAAATAAAAGTCAGCCTGTTGCTTCCGGGGTTCAGGCACTTCTTCGTCAATTACCTGCTTCAGGTCGCGTTCGATGGTACCGCAGATAGCGGTCATGGGCGTGTCGGTAGGCTTGTTCTCAAAGGGATCCTGCAGGTGGATGGCCATCTTCTCGATCAGGAAGAATACGGAGGCAATGGCTACAATGGCGGGGATATACAATATGATCCCAAACACATCGATGAGGGCAAAGGGCAGCAGGATAAAAAAGATCACCAGTGCAAAATGAATGTACAGGCCATAGGTGGCCGGGAACACGGTATTCTTGATGCGTTCGCATTTACCCATGGCATCGCAAAGACGGGTAAGGGTCTGGTCGATGGCCACTTGCTGGTACTCGTTGATCCAGTTGTTCTCCAGCGCCTTTTGCAGGTCGTAGCCATGCAGCTCCAGCAGGGCCATAGGAATATTGGCATAGTTGCCGGCAAACTGCACCTCGCGCTTTACCAGGTAGGGCTCCAGGCCTGCGGTGGCATCCTGGTTGCGGAGGCTGCGGCTCAGGCTATAACACCAGGCGATCTGCCGCTTGATAAAACGCTGTTTGAAAAAGAACAGCTCGTCGCCTTCATAGGCCTCACGGCTCAGGGTTTTGACCTGTCGGGCCAGCGTACGACTGTCGTTGACGATGGCGCCCCAAACGGTGCGGGCTTCCCACCAGCGATCGTATGCCTGGTTGGAGCGGAAGGCCAGCAACAGGGAGATCACCGTACCCATGATCATGGGCACGGCAAGGGGTATGGAAATACGCCACAGGTGAAAGTGCTCGTACAGGGTGGCTACCAGGGTGGCAAAGATGGTAATGGCAATCAGTTCCACTTTGATCTTGCCCGCCACGTAGCGGATCGGTATGTTTCTTTTTAACAGCATTGCAAAGGTGCTCCATTGGTAAAGCGCAGGCAGGGCCTGCCGGTTAGGAATAATTGGCCACACGTGGTGTAGGTGGTGCCTGCTGCGGCTGCTCGGCTTCCAGTTCATCGTCGAGCAGGGCCGAGAGGATCTGGTAGTCGCTGAGTGCGCCGGCATGCAGCGGCAGGCGCAGTACCGGCACGGGGCAGTTGTTGAGCATGCCGGTAAGGTCGATGGAATTGGGCAAAGGCTTGCCGTACTGGTAATTTTCCAGCAGGTATACGGCTGCTATTTGGGCACTTTCAATGTGGTGGTGCAGCAGGCGGACGGTATTGCCGTACACAAAGCGGAGCACCATCTTTCCGATCACGGGTTTATAGCGGTGGCACAACAGCTCGAAGGCCTCCCGGAACCCTTCAGGCACCTCCCGGTAGGGCTTGTTTTCGCGGGCCCAGAGCAAACCGGAAATATCCATCGGCATCCCGATGAGGTGTACCACCTGGATACAGATTTTTTCGCCGCGGGCATCCCTTACAATGTTGTGGATGGGCCAGAGCGATTGCACAGTAAAATCGGTGGGCAGCATGATATGCTTCATAACGGAGATTTTGAAGCAAGCTGCAACAACGGTGTTAGAAGGGGGTAAAGAAGGGGTAAGAAAGAAATAAGAATGTGGTAAGAATCTGGTAAGAGCGGGATATCTAAGTTAAAGTCTGACCTTGTCAAGCCATTGCCCATGCAAGCGGAACTGCTGTTTAGCTATTGGACTTTTGATGCCTTATTGTGCCTTCAGCTTCCGGAAGATTGCCGGCATTGTTTCCGCATCAATTGCTTCCATATCCAACAGCCGCAGGGCTTTTACCATTTTCTGGGTGGTGGTTTTATACTTCAAAAAATGTGGTGTTTTCAAATGGGCTTCATATGCTGCCCGGTCGGCATAGATTTCCAGTATCCGCACCTGTGTGGGGCGGTCTTTCTGGTACATCGGGTAAATGGAAATGACACCCGGTTCCAGGCGCACCGATGCGGCGGCTTCCTCCTGCAGGATGCGCTTGTATGCATCCAGTGCACTGGAATCGATTTCTATTTCAGATACGCGGATCAACATGCTGTTCTTTTGCGCCGCAAGGGTACCAAAGCATAACAGGGACAACAGGAAAAGCAAACTATTCTTCATGTGTGCAATCATTGTTGTTGCATAACCGGCATGTCTTAACCAGTACCAGCCCTGGTAAGCTGCAGGAACGATAAAACAATCTTCAACGATAAATTGCAAGCTTGTATCGCTTACCATTTATCGTTGCATACCGTTCATACAATAGCAGCCTTAATGCATGCGCATACCACCTGCACGCCCCTGCTTTTTACCCGTTTGGTCCAGCGCTGCCCTAAGTCCTTTGGCCAGCTGCTCTGCCGGGCCAACACCCCAGTAATGGAGGAAAAAGATCCTGGGTTGTTCGTGCACCATATGGTTGTGCAAGGCCACTACCTCGATGCCGTTTTCAACCAGGGCTTTCAACACAGGCTCCACCTCGTTTTCCAGCATGGTGAAGTCGCCTGCCACCGCGGCCTTTTCGGGTGTTCCCTGGAAAGCAGCCCAGGTGTTGAAGCCTAAAAAGGTGGATACGGGAACCCCGTGCTCGGTGAGTTGTACATCGGGGCGGCCAATGGTATACTTGTAAACGCCCTTGCTCATTTCGGCAGTGTAGCCTAAAACCTGGTCCAGCCTTTTGGTGTCCAGCGTGTTTTGCACGTTTTCATTCGATGCGGTTCCCTTCATGGGATCGGCACCTCTTACTGCCTTCACTTTATCCAAAACAGCCCTTGCTTTTTGCGACATCGCTTCTGTAGTGCCCGAGCCGCCCATGTGCATGAAAATGATGTTCGGGTGGTTGCGTACAAAATGATTGTGGATGGCAGTGGAGGTCAATCCCTGCCGGATGATTTCCTGTTGCACAGGCCCCAAATCGGTTTCCGTCAGCACAATATCTCCCATGACCATCACCCCTTCCTTTGCAGGAGTAAAGGCAACCCAGGTACCCAGCCCCATGGGTGGGATGATTTTGAACCCGTCAACTTTTACATCCAGGTCGTTTTGGGGAATGGTGATCTTGTACTCGCCTTTGTTTGCTTTGCCTTTGACACCCATGATCCTTTCAATAACTGCGGTGTCAACGGCTGCCCCATTGTTGCCCGCCACGGGGTTATTATGGTTTGCCTGGGCATTTGCGGTGTACCCCATGATGCTGCACCCAAGGAAAACCAGGATGCGGGTCAGGGAGCTTTTTACGGGTACTATTTGTTTGCCGAACGGTTTCATATGGTGGTTTGTATGCTGAATGAAAATGGATAGGACCCCTACCTGGATTGTTCAAAAACCTTGCGGACAACCAGCATGGTAAATGCCGGTGGCGGGTGCAGGGGCAAGATAACAGTAATCCTTGTTTGTTCCATTTTCTTTCGGCCTCCGGGCTGCAACCCTGCCCCCGGTTCCCTGCCGGCTGCACTCGTTTGGAGTTTAGCTCTTTGGCTAGGTGGAAGCTGCCGCACGATGTCCACCTACTGCTGAAAGGGTATTTAAAATTTGCTCTCTGTTCGCCGTATCATCGATACTGCTGCCATGCGTTTGGACATGCTCTTCTTCCCGGGCTACAATGTATACGAACAATTGATCGGGCATCCCACCATCTCCCGCACACGCCATCTTTATGGAGAAGCGTTGTTCCATGAACGCTTTACAATTGTGCTGAAACAATGCATCGATGCAGGTAGGGCTAGTGGCAGAAGACAGAGGAATCACTAAGGCATTTATTTTGGGGACATGAACTGGATCTATTTAAAATTTGTTTTCATTTATCTCCACCATGATTTCCGCAAAAAGTCGGGCAGATTTTAGCCGGTCATTTATGTCGTACATCGTGGATACGGCCATCAATTCATCCACTCCTGTTTCTGCAAGAAATGCTTGAAGTTTTTTCTTGACAGTTTGCTTGCTGCCTACGAAAGAATACTTCAGCATTTGGTATACTGCAGGATGCTGAAACATTTCCTTTACCTCTTCCGTCATTGGGGTTGGTGGCTGCAACGGGTCTCTGGCTCCGGTTAACACACCCACGAACATTCTGATTAAGCTGGTGAATAATTGTTCGGCTTCTTCATCCGTATCTGCCACATAAACATTGACCCCGGCAATTGTATATGGATTGCTCAAAAACTCTGAGGGCTGAAATTCCTGCCTATAAATCTTCAACGCATGGTGCAAATAAGTTGAAGCAAAATGGCTTGCAAAAGCATAAGGCAATCCTTTCTGAGCTGCTAAATGCGCACTATCTGTGCTGGAGCCTAAAATATACAGTGGCACATCCGTTCCTTCCGCAATGGCTGCTCTCACATTTGAGCTTTTGTTCTCCATTGAAAAATACCGCTCAATTTTTTCTACTTCTTCAGGGAAGGCCTGCGCTGCCTTGTAAAAGTCGGACCGGATAGCATGGGCTGTTTGCTGGTCAGTACCCGGTGCACGTCCTAACCCTAAATCAATACGGCCTGGATACAAATGCGCCAGCGTCCCAAATTGTTCGGCAATGATCAAGGGCGAATGATTAGGCAGCATGATGCCACCTGAGCCAACTCTGATAGCCTGGGTGTTTTCTGCTACATAGCCAATAAGCAGGGAGGTTGCGCTGCTGCCAATATTGTCGGAGTTATGGTGTTCGGCAAACCAGATGCGTTTGTAGTTGTATTCTTCCGCTGCTTTGGCCAAGGCCAGTGAATGATGCAGGGTCTGTTGTATTGTTTCTCCTTGCGATACAATGGCCAGTTCTAAAATTGAATAGGCAATATTTTGTTGGTTCATACATTCAATATGATCGGTTCCGTTTAACTATCGTTCTTTTCCGATTTATAACGACCCTTTATTTATTCGTTGTCGTCAGTTTTACTTCAATATTGTTTCGGGTAGCATTGGAGTAAGGGCATACCTGGTGAGCCCGCCCGGTTAGGCGCTGTGCTTCTTCCGGGGTTACTTCCGGAATATTCACTGCCAGTTCTACTGCCAATCCAAATGCACCATTTTCTATAGCGCCAATGGATACTTTGGCAGTTACCGAAGTTTCGCCTGCCTTTACCTTTTCTTGCCGAATAACGTGATTCAAAGCACTGTCAAAACAAGCGGCGTAGCCGGCTGCAAACAGTTGTTCCGGGTTGGTGTAATCGTCATTAGCACCGCCCATGGCTTTAGGCGCTCTAACCTGTATATCCAAAACGCCATTGTCTGATTGTACATGGCCGTTTCTGCCGCCTGTTGCCGTAGCCGAAGCTGTATAGATTGCTTTCATTGTTACTTTTTTGAAATGTTTTTACTAGCAGGTACACTGGTGTAGCCTGCTGATTAAATTTTTCTAAATGCTGGCCTGGGCAACTCTAAATTGCCCCTAAGCGTATCCGATTCATATTCGGTTCGGAATATGCCGCGTTCCTGCAAAATAGGTACGACCAATTCGATCAAATCCTTGATACCATAGGGATGGTCCTGGCGGAGTATCAACATATCCATGGCGCCATGTTCGTGCCATTGCTGCACCTGATCTGCAACTTTTTCGGCGGAGCCGTAGAATTGGGGACGCGGGATGCTGTTTTTGGGAATGTACCTCAATAGTGCTAAATATTTCTCTTGTGCTTCCTGTTCCGTTTTGCCAACAATTGGATTTTGGGAGATGGACACGATAAAATCTTCCGGACGCCTGTTCTTTTCAATCAATCGCCGCCTTATTTCGTTCGCTATTAGCACAGCTTCCTGGAGCGTGCTGCCATGTGTAAATACACCATCTGTATACCTGGTTGCGTGATCAAATAAGGTAGGCGACGTACCTGCAGTGTACAGTACCGGCCGGCCTTGTACGGAACGGCTAATATTCAGGGGCCCATCTACTGAGAAGTATTCCCCTCTATAATCCACCGTATGCATTTTATAGGGATTCAGATATACGCCACTTTCCTTATCCCGGATAAATGCATCGTCCTCATAGGTATCCCACAATCCCAATAATATCTCCGAAAATTCTTTTTGCATTGGATTTTGGTCCTGCTTGCCTAAATGCCCACGGCTGAAATTGACCATGCCGCCCGGGTTTGAGGTAATAGCATTTAAAGAGGCCCTGCCCTTGCTTATTTTGTCCAGGGAAAGAATTTGCCTGGCAACGCTGTAAGGGTCCGCATACGAGGTTGAAACTGTAGCTGAAAGCCCAATGGTTTTTGTAACCATACTGAGGGCAGACATGATCGTGACACCCTCAAACATACTCAGGTAATGCGGGATATTCCCCGGGCCTACATGACTCACGTCGATCAAAAAGAGGGTATCAAATTTTGCCGCTTCAGCCAGTTTTGCCTGTTGTATATAAAAATTGATATTCTCACTGGAATCAGCCGGGATATCGGGGTGCTGCCAACCTACAAAATTCCATCCCGGACCCTCAATAATAGCTGCCAGCTTTAATTTTTTACGATCACTCATTGCTTGGATTTATTCTTGTGCAAAGCTCCGGCAAATTGCTTTCCTTTGTATAGTACTTTCCTGAAGGAAAGTGTTATTAAATACTTATGGCAGCTAAGACAAAGTGTCATCCATGTTTGGATACGGTGAAGCCGGTGCGGGATGCACTGGACGTAATTAATGGGAAATGGAAATTGCCGATTATCATTTCTGTGGGAATTGGCAATGAGCGCTTTACCGATATACAGGAAAGTATTCCCGGTATCACACCTAAGGTGTTGGCAAAGGAGTTGAAGGAGCTGGAGCAGCACAAACTGATCCGGCGAATTATAACAGACGGATATCCGGTTAAGGTTACCTACAAATCAGAACCTTATGCTGATACCCTGGGGCCAATTATCTATGCATTGAAGGACTGGGGACTGACCCATCGCAGGAAAATGTTCAATAAAGAGTAATGTGGTGGCTAAGTGCATGTTGCACGTTCACGCTTTTGTCGCCTGCATCACGCAGCAGCATCGGAACAAGGCCAGCTCTTTTATAAGATTAAATGCTAAATGCTGCATTAAGTTTTGCAAATGAGCCTGCTCGATGTGCCATTTAACTCAATTGCGTACAATCTTGAAAGCGAAAATCGGGTCATGTGTAAGTTGGAATACGGGCCTCCATACTGTCGATAACATCTCCGTGTATCTCGCATTCGGCAACTTGCCCAGGTCGACCGGAGCTTCCCAGCCAAACCAATTCAGTATCTCCTTCACTTTTTCTTTCGCATCTTCATGGTCCGAACAAACGAAGACATCATGCTTCTCTTTCAACAAAGAAGGCTCAACCATCAGGCTGTAATGCATCGTGTTTAAAGTTTTTACCACTTTGGTATCGGAAAACTTTTTTTGAATTTCTTCTCCGAGTGAGGTTGTATTGCTCAAAGATGGCACCAATGAGAGGTATTCGCCACGCACCAACGGGTTAGCAATATCTACCAGTACCTTTCCACTTAAATTTTCACTCCCTGCCATTTCCAAAGCATCCAAGGATACGGCGCCTCCTGTACAGTTGAAAATGATATCGCCAAAAGAAGCAGCATCTTTAAATGTACCCTGTGAAGCCAGTGCACCGTTTAGTTTTGACCACTCCTTTGCTTTTTCGTTGTTCGTAGAACGAGCGCCCATATTTACCTCGTGACCAAGCGTTACCAGTTTAGTGGCAATTGCACCTGCAACGTCTCCTGTTCCAATTATTCCAAATTTCATGTCGTGCTTATTAAAAGGTTTCGGTCTACTCGGTGTCCCGGCTGCCACACAATTCAAAAGGAGTAGACACTGGATGGGCTTCAGGAGGGTAACGACGGTTACCAGCTTGCTGTCAGTAGCGGCATTCTGTGTTCCGTTAGCTTGGTAAATTATTCAAATGTTGATTAAAGAACAATTGCTGAATGATTATTCTTCAGCCGGTATATTGGCAAGCTACTGTTAGCTGCTGTTTTTTTCTTCGGATAGTTTTGTCTCAAGTTTTAAAATGCGTTTGTCCCAGTTAGAATTCCAACCATCTTTTTTTGCATTTTGACAAAGC
Source organism: Cnuella takakiae (assembly GCF_001953305.1). GTDB lineage: Bacteria > Bacteroidota > Bacteroidia > Chitinophagales > Chitinophagaceae > Flavisolibacter > Flavisolibacter takakiae. Next base: position 834,477 of record NZ_MTFE01000010.1, on the reverse strand, counting down.
TGTAAAGCTGCAATACAATTATTTTCTTTTTCTAAAATGATCGCTAATTGCTCATAACCCTTATGACGTGGCAACAATCCAAACTCTTTTATAAATACAGATTTTGTTTTGGGAGCTAACTCAATTTGTTTTTGACAATACGTTTTCGCCAAATTATAATATTCAGTATTCAATTTTCGCTTTTTATAATAATGTTCAAGAAGAGCACCGTACAAAAAGTGAGTATCTAGTATAGGAATTTTCGGCGTAACAAGTTGTTCTGCTTTTAATAAAATTTTTTGTGAAATAGCTTCATCGGACAAATTCGTAAACCATGATTGAAGGCCGGTAAGAAAATTAACTACCGAAGCAGAAGCATTAAGTATCTGACCAGATGTTAAATCACCTCCTCCCATTGGAACATATTTTTGGGTTATGTAGGATCTTTCTTGAATTGTGAAATCAGAATTCCACCAATCAAGTAAACCATAGTATCCCAATGTGCCAAAGTGTGTTGGCTGCCCAGTAGTACATTCAATGTTTGAGGTCATAAAATTGCAGCTAACGTCTGCTATAAGAAATTACCAGCAGATAATTCTTTGCTCAATTTAAACCCAGGTTTTTGTTGTACAAACATTTGCAATTGCGTATTTCAATATCTGATACGCCAAAAACGCAACTCCTTACCAGTTCAATTTATCCAAAAGCCTTTGAACCGTTTCTATTTTGAGCTGGCTTACAGGAGTATACCACATGGTTGTTTTCAGATTATTGTGCCCTAAAAAAAGCCCCAACCAAGGGGCTGGGGCTTTTAATAATTAATGAAAAAGACACTTCAGTCATAGACTTGGATGAATGGCCTTGTTATTTCCAACCTCCGCCAAGGGCCCGGTAAATATGCACTTTGGCATTCAGCTGTTTGATCTTAGCCTCAACAAGTTCCATCTTGGACTCGAGCGCTTCCCTTTGCGTCAGCAACACTTCACTGTAATCGGCCCGGGCCGAATTGAACAGGTTATTGGCAATGTTTACCGACTGCATCAGCAACTCCACTTCCTGCCTTTTGGTATCATAGCTTTTGGATGCGTTCTCAATTTTTGACAGCTGATTCAATACATCTACATAAGCATTCAGGATGGTTTGTTCATATTTGAATACCGCCTGCACCTGTCGCGCAGTAGCTGTATTGTAGGCCGCTTTGATCGCATTCTTGTTGATAAGGGGCGCCATCAGGTCGCCGGCCAGGTTGTACAGGATGGAATGCGGGTTCAGCAAATAAGCCGCATTGAAAGCCTGGAAACCAACCCCTGCCGAAATACTAAGCGAGGGATAGAAGTTGGCCCTGGCCACCTGCACATCCAACCTGGAAGCAGCCAGTTCAAATTCGGCCTGCCTGATATCCGGGCGGTTCACCAGCAACTGGGCTGGTATGCCCGACTGGAAGGAGTCTACCCGGATGGTATTGAACGATGTGGAAGCCCTTGGTATTGGCTGGGGAAACCGCGCCGTCAGGTAATTGAGGCGGTTTTCCGTTTCCACAATCCTTTGCCTGATCTCGTATTGAACATTCTGGGTATGGAGCAGTTGCGCTTCAAAACGGTTGACGGCCAATTGTGTCACTCGTGACGATTCTTTTTGCAGCCGCACCACTTTAAGTACACCCGATTGAACCTCGATACTCTGTTGGATGATGGCCAACTGGTTGTCCAGGGCCATCAGTTCATAATAGGCTTCTGCAATGTCTGCAATCAGGTTGGTGACCATAAAGTTTCGGCCCTCCTGGCTTGCGAAGTACCTCGATATGGCTGCCTTTTTTGCGTTGTGCAGTTTTTTCCAGATATCCACTTCCCAGGATGCCGAAGCCCCCAGGTAGTAATCCTGCAAAGGCTCGGGGAAACGCGATCCTTCTTTTACCTGGAGTTGCTCTTCCAGCGCCCCAAACCTGGTATACCGGCCTGGTTTTTCAACGCCTGCCGCGGTGCCGATCTTTGCAAAGGGCAGGTATTCCCCCTTCCGGGCTCTTATTTCGTTGCTGCTTATGGCCAGTTCCTGGAGCGTAATATTGAGTTCCTGGTTATTCTTCAAAGCAGTATCAATCAGGGCCACCAGTTGGTTATCGGCAAAATAAGTCCGCCAGTTTATATCGGCTATATTGGCGCTGTCGGGTGCATTTTTAAACTGCCCGGGAACGGTACGGCTTTCCCTTTTGGTGGCATCCTGGATGGTAGTGCATCCCCAAAGCGACAGAAGAATGAGGAATAAGCCGGTGATTTTATTTAGTGATTTTTTGTTCATTGTTCATCCTTTTACGTTTAACTACTTGACGTACCAATCCCATTTTTTGAATCTTCTTGAACCAAAAAGCAGCAGGCTTTTTGGCAACAAAATCTTCGGTAAGCGGGTTTTCATCTTCCCCGTCGATCAACTTCCTGCCTTCGGACCAGGTACCGAAAATGTAATATAGCCCGGGTACAATGATGACACCGAACAGGGTTCCGAGCAGCATCCCCCCAAGAGCCGAAGCGCCAATGGTTTTGTTGCCTACCGCACCGGCGCCGGTAGCCCGCACCAGGGGTATCAACCCGGCCATAAAGGCAAAGGAGGTCATTAGAATAGGGCGGAAACGCGCCTTGGCACCTTCGATGGCAGCGGCCAGTACCGTAGTGCCCTTGTTGTGCATCTGAACGGCAAATTCAACGATCAGTACCGCGTTCTTACCCAGCAGGCCCACCAGCATGATCATGCCGATCTGGGCATAGATATCGTTGGCAAGGCCCATTATTTTCAGCAACAGGAAAGCGCCAAAAACACCCGCCGGCAACGAAAGCACCACCACCATCGGCAGCAGGAAACTTTCGTACTGCGAGGCCAGTACCAGGTACACAAAGATCAACACCACCAGCAGGATGTACACTGCCTCATTGCCCCGCCCGGCTTCGTCGTACGATAAACCTTCCCAGGCAATATCATACCCGTTGGGTAAGGTTTGATCCGCTACCTCCCTGATGGCCTTGATGGCGTCCCCCGTTGTATAGCTGGCGGCCGGAAGGCCCCTGATGGAAGAGGAGGTGTACAGGTTGTAACGGGTAATTTCGTTAGGTCCCTGGGTTTTGCGCAGCGTGGCAAACGTGGAATAGGGAACCATCTCATCGCGGTTGTTTTTCACATACAAATTCAGGATGTCCGATGGCAACTTCCTGTATTCAGGACTGGATTGCGTATAGACCTTATAGAATGTATTGAAACGGGTGAAACCCTGCTCGTAGGTACTACCGATCAGGATGTTGAGGTTTTCCATCGCCGTACCGATAGATACCCCTTTCTGCATAGCCTTTTCATTGTCGATTACTATTTCATACTGCGGGTAGTTGGCAGCATAAAAAGTAAAGAGGCCGGTCAGTTCCTTGCGTTTTTTCAGGGCATCCATAAACTCGGCGTTGACCTTGTCAAACTCCTGATAGTCGATGGTACTGTTTTTATCCAGCAACCGGAGCGAAAAGCCATCCGATGAACCATAACCTGGCACTGCCGGTGGTTCAAAAAACTCTACCACGGCTCCCAGGTCTTTCGACTTTTCTTCCAGTTCTGCTTCGATCTCTTTTACCGAATGTTTCCGGTGTTCCCAGTCCTTGAGGTTGATCAAACAGGTGCCCGCATTCGATCCGCGGCCTTCGGTCAGTATTTCATAACCTGCCAGGGAGGTCACCGATTCGATGCCGTCTATTTCTTCGGCTATTTTCTGGAGCTGCCTCGACACATCATTGGTACGTTCCAAAGTACTTCCCGGGGGTGTTTGTACAATGGCATAGATCTGTCCCTGGTCCTCGTTGGGAATAAAGCCCGAGGGCAGGGTCTGGTTCATTTTGAAAATGCCAAAACCAAAGGCTACCAGCAATCCCACTGTAATAAGCCTGCGGTTGGCAATCCGCTCCAGCAGGCCGGTATACTTCCCGGTAAGTTTTTCGAAGTTGCGGTTGAACCAATCGATGAACATGCGTACCGGTGTCCTCCTTTTGGGTTTACCATGATTGTTTTTCAGGATCATGGCGCAGAGCACTGGGGTTAAGGTAAGCGCTACTACACCCGACAGGATGATGGAGCTGGCCATGGTGATGGAAAACTGGCGGTAAAACACACCCACCGGCCCGGTCATAAAAGCAATGGGCACAAATACGGCGGTCATCACCAGGGTGATGGCGATTACGGCGCCGCTTATTTCGGTCAACACCTTTTTCACCGCCTTGATCGGCGACAGGTGTTCTTCCTCCATCTTGGCATGTACGGCTTCCACTACCACAATGGCATCATCCACCACCACACCAATGGCCAGTACCAGGGCAAAAAGGGTGATCAGGTTGATGGTTAAGCCAAATAGTTGCATGAACACAAAGGCGCCCACCAGCGATACCGGAACGGCAATAATGGGGATGAGGGTTGAACGCCAGTCGCCCAGGAAGATGAATACCACCAGCGCCACCAGGATAAAGGCTTCTATCAGGGTATGCATTACTTTTTCAATAGAAGCATCCACAAATTTGGATACGTCGTAGTTGATCTCGTAATTCATCCCCGAGGGGAAGTCTCTTTTTAGTTCTTCCAGCTTCGCTTTTGTTTTTTCAATTACTGCACTGGCATTGGTGCCTGAGTTTTGCTTCAACACAATAGAGGCCGAAGGGTTCCCGTCTTTGTTGGAATAGATGTCAAAAAACTCACTGCCCAATTCAACGTTGGCAACATCTTTCAACCGCAACAGTTCACCATCTGGATTGGCGCGGATGATGATGTTTTCATATTCTTCCGGTTTATTGAACCGTCCTTTGTACGTAAGGGTGAACTCAAGCGACTGTGCCGTTTTGCCGGAGGCTTGTCCCAATCGTCCCGGCCTGCCGATGATGCTTTGTTCCTCCATGGCTTTCATCACTTCTTCGGTAGCCACGTTGTAGGCCCGCATCCGGTCGGGTTTCAGCCATACCCGCATGGCAAAGGTGCGGCTTCCGAGTATCTGTGCACGCCCCATGCCGCTGATCCGCTGCAGTTCGGGAATGATGTGCACACTGGCATAGTTGTACAGGAACTTCTCATCCACCTTCTTGTCCGTGCTGAACAGGTTCACATACATCAGCATACTGGGCTGGATGGGTGTGATGATGATACCTTCCCGTTGCACCAGCGGCGGAAGGTTGTTCATGATGGCATCTACCCTGGTTTTTACATTCACCACGGCTGCACTGGGGTCGGTACCGGGTTCAAAAAGGATCTGGATTGTTGCCTCGCCGGCACTGGTGGCGTCCGAGGTAAGGTAAAGCATCCCCTGTACCCCGTTGATGGCGCGTTCCAGTGGGATGAGGGTAGATTCTACCAGTACATTGGCGCTGGCGCCAGGGTAAGCAATAAATATATTGACCCTCGGAGGGGCAATATCAGGAAACTGGGATACCGGTCTTGTTTTGATGGCCAGTATGCCAAGGAATACAATAGCCAGCGAAACGGCAATAGCAAGAACCGGCCGCTGTATGAATTTGCTAAACATGCTTTATGGTTTTAGGTTCTTGCATTTACTCTGCTTTCAGTTTTTGCAGTTCACGGATGATGGCATCAAAAGACTGCTGTTCATAGTGGATTGTATCGCCGTTTTTTACTTTGCGGATACCTTCCACCAGGATCTTATCGGTTGGCTGTACCCCTGAGGATACCACGTAGATATGCGGTATTTCCTGCTGGATGGAAATTTCGCGGGCAGCAACTTTGTTGGATGCGTCTACCACGTACACATACTTTTTGTCCAGGATTTCAAAAGTTGCTTTCTGCGGGATGAGCAGTGCATTTTTTAAGGGTGTAGGCATCAGGATATTGCCGGTTTCGCCGTGTCGCAGGATGCGGTAGGGGTTGGCAAAAGTGGCGCGGAAAGCAATGTTTCCCGTTTCGTTGTTGAAGTCTGCTTCAATGGTTTCAATGACGCCATCCTGGTCGTACAGGGCATTGTTGGCCAGTTGCAGCTTAACGCTGGCGTGCGGGTCGGTTTTCCGTTGGGCAGCATAGTTGAGGTACTCTGCTTCCGGAACGTTGAAATAAACCCATACTTTATTGTTGTCCGACAGGGTTGTCAGCAGTTCGCCTTCATCCAGCAGGCTGCCCAGGCGCACATCGTTGAACTTGCCGATGATGCCGTCAAAGGGTGCCCTGATCTGGGTAAACCCTAAATGGGCTTTTGAAAGGTCCAGGTCGGCCCTTGCTTTCTGCAGCTTGGCTTTGGCCATTGCCAGTTCGTTTTTCGACACAATCTGGCTGTCTGCAAGCGCCTTGGTGTTTTGAAACTCGATCTCGGCGGCGCTTAGCTCGGCCTGCGAAATCTTGGTTTCGGCCTGGTAAATGACCGGCATGATCTGGAACAACAACTGCCCTTTCTTAACGGGCTGCCCTTCGTCTACATAGATCTTTTCCAAATAACCTTTTTCAAGGGCCCTCAGTTCGATGTGCTGGATGGAATGGATTTGCGACACGTACTCCTGGTAAATAAGCGTGTCTTTTTGCTGGGGCGTTGTTACGATGAATTTGGTTGCTTCTTCTTGTTTGTGTTGTTCGTTTTGCTTGCAACCGGCTAAAAACAGCACGGCAAAGCAGAAGAGCAGAGAGGACGTCTTCATTACTGTTTGATTATTTGAACGGGATAGGGTATAAGAGCTGCCTTCCTAAGACTTGTTACGCCTTGGAACGCACGCAAAAAGCTGCCTGCTCAAATGCAGGAGCGCATTTGGAGAAGCCAAAAAGGAGTGAACTATCAATCATCAGGATAGGAAACGCTTCCAGCAGCAGTAAAGCATAAAAAGCGAGCGTGCTTTTCTAATCTGGACCTTGCGGTTTAGGGTTACAGATGCCGGCGCCGCAACAGGGAGCAGGTTGGAAACATAAAACCTGTTGGTGACCTCCCAATCATAATCAGCCTGGTCATCCTGGTCGTCCGGCTGATCCGAATTTTCATATTCGTTCGAATCGTCTGGATCTTCTGAATCCTCTGGCAAATTAGCCAGCAGGTGCTGTCCCTCAGGTAGGTCCTTATTTTGCGGGGGAGTTAGATGGCTGTATGCAAAACGGCTCAACGCGCTTTGCTCCTGGGCAGATACAGGATAAGCAAATAACTGAAAGCCCAATAACAACCCAATAATAAAAGGCAGACATGGCATTATTTGTTCCCAATGGAACTTATTGCTTTTTGATATTCTGCCTGTTGGTGTCATTTCAAGACGCAAATTTAAACGACTTTAAAAGGAGTATTGCAATTTCCTGTTAAAAAGTTATCCCTGCTTCAGGGAACCAAATGGGCGCAGGTGATCAAATACCAGATTGAATTAGGCAAAGTACACGGGCGGCTACATAACGCAAAACGGTTAATGATTTTACACTGTGCGGGCCTGTGTGATCCGTCAGCCAACCGAATGTAATAAAGGTACCCAGAGCGGCAAAGTCTGGCCTTTTTGCTTCAGCCTGCATTGCTGGAATCCGGTGTTAGGGTCTATTCTTCGGTTCTTGCTATGTCAGTTGTCTGCACACTTATAATGCAGTTGACACAATCCTTTTTCAAAATGCTTCGATGAAAGCAATACCAATTGTTGTTCTGGTCGTCCATCTTTGAAAAGCCTGGTTCCGTTGCCAACTAAAATCGGAATGATAGATATGATAAACTCGTCAATCAGCTTTTCCTTGAGCAGTTCATTTACAATTTCAGCACCGCCGTCGACAAAAATGTTGCTACCCGCTTCACTCTTGAGCCTAAAAATGAGATCCCGGAGACTTCCGGTGTAAAAACTTGTTCTTCCAACGCTTGGTTGCTCTGTTCTTGTAATGATATAAGATTCCTTGTCTGCATGCGGGAACTCTGAAACCTGGGTCATTACCCAATCGTAAGTTCTTCGACCCAGGATAACGGTGTCCACTGATGCTACAAAGTTTGCATACCCGTAATCTTCACCATCCTGTTCGACGATAGATAAAAAGCTCAGGTCATCGTTCGGCTTTGCTATGTATCCGTCCAGGCTAGTTGCTATGTAAAGTATTACTTTTCGTTCCATTATGGTATGCAATCAATTTTGGTATTGTATGATGGTTGCAACAGGATCATCAATGTTCAATGCATTGCCGGAGGTGGGACAATAGCGCATTGGCAGCTTGGCTAAGATACGAAAGCTAAATAGAAAAGACCTGTTTAAGTCCATGTTCATCCGCCCTGTTAGCGCCCAAGCACAACCGGCAGCAATGAGACTTAAAAAGACCTCAGAGGCCTGAAAAGGCTTGTTTTGGGGCATTTTCAAGCTATGGTGCTGTATATAGCCGGAGACATGCGATCAGGCCTGAAATACGCAAAAACAAAAGGACCGCTTTTGCAGGCAGTCCTTCACTCAATATTTTGTTTGTTGGCTAGTTTGCGCCATAGCCACCCATGTTAGGTGCCGTGCTTCCGTCCGCCGGAAAGATTTTGCGAGATGGTAAGGATTTTGGTCCTACCGTGTTTCTGAAGTTCAAGGAGGTCCTTGTCACCTGTCAGGAGGTGTGTGGCTTTGCCGTCCTGAGCTAGGGATAGCAGGAAATTATCCTTTGGGTCCCTGCAGGCGTCAACTTCAGAGGTTACGTCAACGAATTGGGCTTTCCTGCTTATGCTTTCAAGTAGTTGCTGTAGGTCCTCAATGCAAGTAGTTGCTGTAGGTCCTCAATGGCGAAATAGCGCTTAAACTTAGGTCTTCTTGCAACCTCGATGAACTCATCGAGCAGTTCCCGGCTGAAAAGAAGAACGATATGCTCGCCGAAGAGAATAGGGTCGAATTTGGCAAAACCTTTTGTGAGTAGCAGACTTACCCACAAGTTTGTGTCTATGACCAGCCTATGCTTTGTTCTTGGCATAGCGTTTTGCTCTTACTGCTTCTACTTCCTTGGTGATTTCCTCCAGAGAGGGCGGTGCAGCTGCTGCTTTCTTTCGTAGGCGGCTCACGACAGTTTGGAAGCCGTTCTCGGGCTGTTCTGAGATGGAAATAAGCTTCAGGTCTGCCAGGTCCTGGAGCAATTTAGCCGCTTTTGGGTTGAGGATGTTTACTTGAAAGGTCTGCATAGCTTCGAAGTTACGGAAACTGGCCAACAGGAGTAAAAGCATGGCAGC
>NZ_MTFE01000010.1:823674-825147 GCF_001953305.1 Cnuella takakiae | reverse complement strand
GGCTTGACTGCCTCCTTGTTTCTTTTTTGTTTCGGCATGGTTGAATTAAATGACTGCTAACGTTCAACGCATTGCCGTCAGGTGGGGCAATATCACTTTTTCAGCTTGGCTAATGTACAAGAGCTTGCGTGAAAAACTGCTGATCAGCCCATGTTCTTCAACCCCGCTTGCGGCAATGCGCTGTTAGGCGTAAGCGGTCTACCAAAGCTGCTTTACGTTATAGGAGGAAACGTGCTGATCTTTTGATATCAAAGTCAAGCCGCCATTTATTGTTTGAGCAATAATGATCCTGTCGAACGGGTCACGATGGTGAAATGGAAGAGTAGAAACAACCAATGTGTCTTCAAACGTTACTGGTAATACCTCAAACCCATTTGCTGCGATTTGTCCGTAGATGTGGTTTAAAGAGGAGCGTAGTTCCAGTTTGCCGAGGCTGACTTTTATAGCCATTTCCCAAAGACTTGCTATGCTGACAAAGTTTGCCGCACCATCAGCTTCGATGCAATTTCTGGCCTGTGTAGACAGATCTTCACTTCCTGAGAGAAACCAAAGCAGTGTATGTGTATCCAGAAGGTTTCTTTGCATCAGGCCTCGTATTCTTTGAAGTCTTCAATGGGATCATCAAATCCTGGGTGCATGATGATCAAACCTTTGGCGCTGCCAAACTTTGGTGTCGGTTTTTGGGCTTTTTGCTTGGCTTTCGACGCTAAGAAGTCAATAAAGTCACCAACTTCAGACTTCAAGTGCTCAGGCAAGGCAGATAACTTATTGTATAGTAGTAGATTATCCATAATCTGATCTCCGCTTCTCAAATTTAGCCAAATCTACCAAATAACGGACCTCTTTGGCTGCAAACCAGCTTACGCCTAACGGAGAACAGCTTTCCGAAGCCAAGGTATTCAATGCTTTTCAGCTTCAATTCTGTTCTGTTGTTGAATAAAATTATAGCGTTTAGTTTTTGTTCGTCAGCCTTGGTTTTGGAAATCTGATGTTATGCGCCTTGCTTCAGTACGAATCGAACATCTTTCCTTAGGCGATATTTCCCGACGATGTACCAAGTAACTAAATCTCCAAAGGTTAACCCAGTGGTTTGTCTTCCAAACTCAGGCAAAACGACGGTTTTTGTATAATCGACTTTGCCAAAAGTTAATATTTTCAATAGCCAAATAATCAACACAAAAGGAAGGCTTAACAACTGTGCAATGGCGATGCTTGAACTAAACTGTTCGCCCTCACTCAAAAAGTGCTTGGTGATGTCAAATCCATTTGCCTCCAGCCTGTAAACGGTGATGAACTTGTCCATAAGCTCATAGGTGTCATCACCTGCAATCTGTAGGTCCACTTCAAAATCCTTCTTCACGGAAGTTATTTCACCAGCAGTTTCACGCTCAAGAAAATCCTTTACCTCTTGGTAAGCTTTTCGCAGTTCCTTAAATTCTATTTGAAATAAAGACTGTTTCATAAGTGGCGCAT
>NZ_MTFE01000010.1:811227-823656 GCF_001953305.1 Cnuella takakiae | reverse complement strand
CAATTATAAACTTTCCTCATTTTTCTAACCTGCTGATTTTCACAACTCACTCATTGCGGTTTAAAAATAGTTGCTTGCGTAAAGCCGCAACTTAACCGAACAAAAGCAGCCACCATTCGGTGGCTTTTTCTATGCGAACAGAAAGGTTTAGTGGAACAAATACCGCAAACCGAGCTACCCTTGGAAGCGGGAGGCAAAAGTAGGGTTTCTGGGTGTTTGGCCTACATTGAAGGTGTAGCCCTTTACCTGTGCGGCGCCTTTGCCGCGGGTTAGGGTGGTGAGTACACTGCACGTAAATATACACAACCCTTGCTCCTCCTGCTCCTGATTTTCAACATCCCTTGGAGCAAAAAAATTCAACTCCTCGGTATCCTTACCACCACTTCCGTTCCCTGGTCTTCCCGCGAGCCTACATGGATGGTGCCCTGGTGCAGGCGGATGATGTTTTGTGCCAGCGGCAGGCCGATGCCATAGCCGTTGGAGCCCTGCGCATTGGAAGCCCTGAAGAAAGGATCGAAGATGTGGGGCATATCCCTTTCAGGAATGCCGATGCCGCGGTCGCGGATGATGAACAGCACGTGGCGGTCGGTGGCGCCCAGTGCCAGGGTTACCTGCTTGCCGTTGGCATATTTGCAGGCGTTGAGGGTGATATTGGAAATACAGAGCTCCAGCAGCTGGAAGCTGCCCTGTATCTGTATGGTATTGAGGTTGGCGGGCGCCAGGCTGAAGTCGGTTACCAGCTTGCACTCGGGGTAGATGCTGCGGGCCACCTGCTCCACGTTGCGCAGCAGTTCGGCCACCTTGATGGTTTCAAAAGCCAGGCTGCCCCTGAACCCCGACTGGGCCAGTTCCAGCAGGCTGCGGGTGATGTTGCGCAGCTTGCCCGCCTGTGCCAGCACCACCTGCAGGCCCTGCTCGTACTGGGCCACATCGCGGCGGCGCGACAGCAGGAACTCCGTTTCGCCCATGATGGCCGTGAGCGGGGTGTTCAGCTCGTGCGAGGCATTGCTCACAAAATTGTTTTGCGAGGCAAAAGAAGCCTCCAGCCTGCCCAGCATATTGTTGAAGGTGTTGGTGAGTTCGGTGATCTCGTCCTTGCCGTCTTTATGGGGCAGCCGCTTGTTGAGCGAAGTGGCGCTGATATTATTTACCTCCTGCGTAATGCGGCGGATGGGTGCCAGCACCTGCCTTGAAAATACCAGCCCCACCGTTACAATCACCACTATGCTCAGCAGGGTGGCCAGCACCAGGATGGTTTTGAGGTTGTTGAGAAAGTTTCGGGCAAAAGTGTTGACCGCCGAAAGGATGATGACATAATCGCCGGAGCTGTTCTGGTAATAGATGGCTTTGAAAAAACGGTAGTCCTGCCGGTACGAGGCGCCACCATCGCGAAGCACCGCCGTGTAAAATTCAGGCGGCAGCAGCCTGCCATCGGGCTGGCGCATAAAAGCCTCCAGGGTATCGCGGCGGATGATGTGCTCCTGCTCGTTGGGCAGCCTTTGCAGGTAAGCCTTGCGGATCTCCTCGAAAGCCTGCGTATTGGCCTGCCCCGTATCGAGGTTGGCCTTGGCGGCAATGGTGGCCCGCAGCTCCAAGCGGGTATAAAAATCCTGGAAGGCCCTGTTGTAGCTGAAAAAATAGATGGCGCAGCACAGCACCACCACGATGAAGGTGCATACCAGGGTAAAGAGCAGGGTGATCTTAATTTGAATCTTCATACACCTCCTTCAGGATATAACCCATACCCACCACCGTATGGATGATGCGGGCAGCGCCGCCTTTTTCCAGCTTACGCCGCAGGTAGTTGATGTATACATCCACCACCTTGGTGTTCATGTTGAAATCATAACCCCATACCTGCTCCAGCAGGTCCATGCGCGACAGCACCTTGCGGGGGTTGCGCAGGAAATATTCCAGCAGCCGGTACTCGGTAGCTGTTAGCTCAATGAGCTGGCCATTGCGGGTAACCTGTTTTTCCTCCTGGTCCATCACCACATCCGCAAAGCTGCGGGTATTGCGTGCCGGCGTAGCTGCCGCTTCGCCTGCGGGCTGGCGCCGCAGCAGTGAGCGGATGCGGGCTTTCAGCTCACCCAGGTTGAAAGGTTTTATCAGGTAATCGTCGGCGCCGCTGTCGAGGCCCATCACCACGTTATCGGAAGTGCCCAGCGCGGTGAGCATGAGAATGGGTGTTTGCAGGCCCCTGCTGCGGCAGCGCCGGCACAGTTCCATGCCATTAATGCCGGGAAGCATCACATCAAACAGGAAGAGGTCGTAGGAAAATTGGGAGATATATTCCCACGCGGTGGTGCCATCGGGTGCCACCACCACTTCGTATTGGTCTTCTTCAAGGGTACGCTTTACCACCGAAGCTACATTGGGTTCATCTTCTACCAGTAAAAATCGCATGTTAAGGGTTGTAGGCGGTCAAAGTTAAGGTAACAGCCCAAAGGCCCTCCTGGTTGCAGCATTAACAGGATTGCAGGCAAAAAGTGCCGCAGCGCCCGAAAACCTTAGGTTTGTACCAAACCCTTTTATGCAACAGATCACCCCTTTTCTATGGTTCAACGTGCAGGCCGAGGAAGCCGCCCTTTTTTATACCGGTTTGTTCCGCGACAGCAAGATGGGCGGAATCGCCCGTTATGGCAAAAATGCACCCATGCCCGAGGGCACGGCCATGACCGTCAGCTTTACCGTAATGGGCATGCAGTTCATCGGCCTCAACGGCGGGCCGCAGCACCAGTTCACCCCTGCCACTTCGTTCATGGCCAGCTGCCAGAACCAGGAAGAGATCGACCGCTACTGGGCGGCACTTGCCGATGGCGGCAGGGAAATGGCCTGCGGCTGGGTGCAGGACCGCTACGGGCTGTGCTGGCAGATCATACCCCACAACCTGGGCACCCTGATGCAGCAACCCGACCAGGCGGCAAAAGACCGGATGATGCAGGCGCTATGGGGTATGGTGAAGTTGGATATGCAGGTGCTGGAAGATGCTTTTTATGGGAGGTAAGACGGCGTTTATGCAAGGCAAAAGGCAAAACTAAAAAGGCAAAAATGGATAACCCTTTTGCCTTTTTAGTTCAAGACCCGTGCAGCTTTTCTTTCTTTGAACGGGTATGCTGAAGAAGGCAGGAGATGCCGACCTACGTCGGCATGACAAGACCTAAGTGCACTGTCATGCCGAACTTGTTTCGGCATCTCCTGCCATACACAAAATCTCCGGTGAGATAAGGAGATGCCGACATACATCGGCATGACAAGATCTAAGTGCACTGTCATGCCGAACTTGTTTCAGCATCTCCGGCTATACACGGGGTCTTTGGTGAGATAAGGAGATGCTACGTCCACATAGCAACCCGCAAGTGCACTGCATTTGCCTTACTGCGGCCTCACCTTACCCGAACCCGATATGCTGGCGCTGATCAGCGGGTTGCCCCAGTAGTACACCGAACCGCTGCCCGAGATGGTTACATCCAGCCTTTCGGATACACGTACCCGGGTGCTGCCCGAACCGCTGGTGCGGGTGGTGGCCTTGCGTGCCGTAACATTGGTGAGGTCAATGTCGCCGCTGCCGCTGATGCGCAAGCTTTCTTCATCGGCACTGCCCTGCAGCACTTTGATATCCCCAGAGCCGCTAACGGTAGCATCGATATCGCCGGTACTGAGCTGGTCGATGGTAATATCACCCGACCCGCTGATGTCCAGTTCCATATCCGCAGCATTGATATTGCCGGTGGTGCGGATATCACCCGAGCCGCTTACCCGCAGGTTGCGCAGGTCGGGGCTGCTCACCGTAATGGTGATGCCGTCGTGTTTCCACACTTTCTCACCTGTTTCATACCTGATCACCAGCTTGCCGTTGCTTTCATAGGTTTCCAGCGCCCGCAGCACTTCATCCTGCGCCCGCACTTCCATTTTGTATTCATCGGCCTGGCGGTAATTGACATCGGCATTTACCCGCAGGTCGATACCGGAAAAATTACGCACAGAGCGCTCTTCGGTGCGCATGGGCCCATCGGCGGTGATCTTCTGGCAGGAGGCAAAAGCAAGGGTCAACAGGAGGCCTGTGGCGGCCACAAATACTTGTTTCATACAATAAGGTTTTGGGGGTTGTTTGATTGTTTGGGTTGAGGCCACTAAGGCACAAAGGCATTAAGGATGCACTAAGGATTATGTAAGGCCAACTATGCTGCTTTAGGTTGTTCCTGGAGGGTTGTAGCAAAGCTTACCGTGTTTTAAAAACTTCTTCTTTGTGCCTCTTTGCGTCTTAGTGTCTTGGTGGCAAAACATTTAGAATTCGATCTTATAATTCAGCACCGGTATCAGCCCGTTCTGGTAGTTGTTGATCACCTGTCCCTGCTCCGCATCAAACCACTGGTTGAAGGCATTGAGCCTGTTTGTGAGGTTCTGTA
Organism: Cnuella takakiae; assembly: GCF_001953305.1. Classification (GTDB taxonomy): domain Bacteria; phylum Bacteroidota; class Bacteroidia; order Chitinophagales; family Chitinophagaceae; genus Flavisolibacter; species Flavisolibacter takakiae. The sequence goes on along the minus strand of NZ_MTFE01000010.1, from coordinate 819,247 downwards.
TATCGAGCGACAGGGTGCTGGTGCGGCGGTCGCGGTTCCAGCGGATGCTCAGGCGCAGGTCGGTACGGAAATAAGGGCTGTTCTGCAGGCTGAAGGCTTCCTTTTCTTTGAAGATGGTATAGCCTTCCTGCTGCGAGCGTGCCACATCGATGGGCGTGGTACGCAGCCCCCCGGCATAAATGGTTTTGATATGGATGCCATAGGTCTTGCGCTGGTTGCTGCGCACAAACTCCTTACCCATCAGCAGGGTGCTGATATGGCCGCCATTGAAGCGGGTGTTGCGCTCCACACCGTCCAGCGCGGTGTACTTCGACTGGTACAACGAATTACTCAGGGTATAATAGAACTGGTTGCTCAGGTATTTTTCCAGCGAAATTTCAACACCATAATTGCGGCCCCTGCCCTTGTTTACCAAAGCTTCGGTGATATAATCGCCCTGGATATTGAGGGTAGAGAAAGTCTTTGCAGGATCGGCGCTAACCGGCACGTTGAACAGCTGCTGGTAGTACAATTCCGTTTTCAGGCGCAGGTTCTTTGCCAGCGCATACTGGTGCGACAATACATAGTGCCGGGCTTTTGTCAGATCCAGGTCTTTATTGGGTTGCACGGGCTTGCCTTCTGCATCGGCGGCCTGCGCAAGGTACACGCCCATGGCCTGTACCTGGCTGTGCTGCCCAAAGCCAAAGGCAAGGCTGCTGCGGCGGCTCATATCCCATTTTACCGATGCCCTGGGCTCAACGGCGGCAGTTCGGTTAAGCAACAACGTGAGGTAGTGCGCACCGGCATTGAAGGTCAGGTTGTCGGCAGGCTTGTACTGCCACTGTGCAAAGCCCTGCACCGTTTGGGTGCCGCCATCGGTATTGATGGTTTCCTTCAGGTCCGCGTTCGGGTTTTCCTTCGAAAGCCGGTAAAAATTAAAACCAATGCGGTTGACGATGGCACCGGCGCGCAAGGTGTGGCGGTTGTTGATGCGGTGGTTGGCCGTGGTGGTAAAGGTCAGCTTGCGGGTGGTATAGGCCTCCTTGTAGCTGGGTACTACCGACAGGTCGTCTTCCACATGTGTTTCGTTGTACCCGATCCGGTTGATGGAATAAGCCAGGGCCGATTTCAGGTGGGTTTTGCTGCCCAGCAGCATGCTGTGCGTGATGCCGCTCATACCGGTGTTGGAAATAAACCGGGACGCATACCGGTCGTAGCTGTGCTCCCACTTGGCGGGGTCGGTTTCGGCTTCATCATCCTGGGAGCTCAAACCACCAAAGCCAAATACCGTGAAGGTGCCCAGGTTGGTGGTAGGCAGGTAAATATTGTAGGAAAGGTCCTGGAAATTGGTGGCGCCGCCGGCTATTTCCACACCCATTTTCTTGAGCAACTGCAGGGTGGAATAGCGATAGTTGATTACGTAGGAACCCTTGTAAAAAGGCGCCGCAATGGGACCTTCCGCAGCGGCGTTCAGTCCCAGCACACCAGCCTGGAACGAGTATTCCCTTTTTTCGTTATTCCCCTTGCGCAGCTTGAGGTCGAACACACCACTGAGGGCATTGCCGTACTCGGAGGCAAAGGCACCGGTAACAAAATCGGAGTTGGAAAGCAGTTGCGCACTGAGGATGGAGATACCGCCACCGCTGCTGCCCGCCTGGCTGAAGTGGTTGGGGTTGGGAATGTCCACGCCTTCCATGCGCCACAACAACCCGGTGGGTGCATTGCCACGGATGATGATATCGTTGTTGCCATCGTTGGCAGCCATCACACCGGGGAAGCCGGTAGCCATACGCAGCGGGTCGTTGATGGATGCGGCGTACTTCTGTGTTTCTTCAACAGTAAATGCACGGGCACTAACGGCGCTCATATCATTCAGGGGGCGGTTGCGTTTGCCCGCCGCACGCAGCACCAGTTCGCGCTCCTGGTGCACCAGCGATTCCATCGCCAGCGTGAGCACCGTTTCCTTGCCGGCAATCACGTTGATATTATCGAGTGCAAGGGGTTTGTAACCCACATGGGATACCTGCAGGTGTTGCTGTCCTACCGGCACATCTGCGAAGCGGAAGCTACCTTGCGCATCGGTGGTAACCTGCCGGTGCAGGGCAGGTATGGAAACAGTGGCGCCGGCTACCGGTGTTTGCAATACCACATCGGTGATGGTGCCGCGTACCTGCTGGGTCATCTGGGCCTGCAGGCTGGTAAGCACCGTGCAAAGCAGCAGTAAAAACAATGCCTGCAAGCAATGAAATTGGATTGCTTTTTTGGACTGGATACTTGCATCACCGGTTGCTGAACGGTGATGAAAAAACGGGAAAGAAGGTACAGCAGTTCCGTTCTTGTTTGGTTTTGGTTGGGGTGTCATTTTATTGCCTTTGTGATAATGACAACCCACTTATTCTTTACCCCTATGTTTTGGAAAATTATTTCTGTTAGGATTTTGTTATCGCGGGGGATGGGCCATGACAAAGCATTTGAATGCAGGGGTACTGTAAAGAAGGCTTCAGTTAATCACCTGCAAGTTTAGCGTATGCATGACCAAAGCTGCACCCAAGCGCAGCGTCATTGCGAGGCGCTGCAACACTTACAATTTTCAGCACACCTGCGCGCCGAAGCAATCTCCTGCCGCTGTAATACATCAAACCAGTACAATTGTGAACCTATAGGTGTAGGGGATTGCTTCAGCGCCGCAAGCTGGTTTGAAATACAGAACAATACTGGCGCTTCGCAATGACGGTACACAAGCACACGGTTGAAGCGGTGCGGCAGTAACACAAGTCAAAGTACCACACACAACGTTACCTGCAACAAGCCACCAGCTAAAAAATACTAAACCCCGCCTGCCAGCCAATCCAGCCCCTGGTATCATCATACAGGTTGTGCGTGCGGTAACTGGATGGGGGAAGCGGGAATCGATAACTGCTATAACCGGCAGTTTGCTCGGTATAGTAGGCATTGAACACAGGGCCGCCGAAAAGCGAAACATACTTGCCCAGTTTGAAATTAAAATTGAGTGCAGCCCTGCCCAGGATATTCACATCATCCCAGTTGCCGAGGTACAGGTAGTTGCCCGTTACCTCGGGGTTGATGGAAAACAAGCGGCCGATGCGCCATTCACTACCCAGGCCATAACCAAAGCTGTAGGCTTTCTGGTCGGGTTGTACATTCATGCCCGCCTGCAGGATATTGTACAGGCGGTGATTGCCTGTTTTAAATGCCGCGTTGAGGTTTGTTACCTCATTGGCCGAAAAGGCCAGCTTATGGTAACCTTTCAACACCACCGTGATCAGGCCGATGCTCAAACCATCGGATGTGTCGGCAATATTGATCAAACCAATCTGTACACCTTTAAGCCTTTTGGCATAGTTGAACACGCCACCAACCTGCACCCCGTGCATATCGCGGTTGGCAATATTGCCCACACCGCCGATCTGCAGGCCGCTTGTTCTTTCCCTGCTGAAATTGCCCACACCACCAATCTGAACACCATGCATAAAACCAGCGGTATGATTGTACACCCCACCAATTTGTACACCGGTAAAATCCTTGCGTACATAGTTGGTAATACCGCCTACCTGCACACCCGCCACGGCGCCCAGCACGGTATTGGTGATGCCACCCACCTGTACGCCCTGTACATTGCCGCCAACAATGTTGAAGAGGCCTGCAACCTGCACATAGCGCGCATCTTTTTTATCGATGTTAAAGAGGCCGCCCACTTCCAAACCATTCACGCCACCCGAGTAGCCACCCAGCACGTTGAGGGAAAAATTGTTGATCACCTGCCCACTCATTTTACCATGGGTACTCAGTCCCGGCGTAAAGGATAACTGGAAAGGCCGGTCGGTAAAAAAGCGTTTGAGGTTGATGGACTGTATGCGTTGTGCAGAGGATACCAGGAACTTGCCCATGGCGGTCTTCTCTACCCTTGCCGAATCCTGCTTGATATAGGTGTACTCGGTAATGCCGGAAGGTGTGGTTACCCGCACCCGCAGCGAGTCGGGAACAAAATAATCTTCGGGCTTGATGATGGTCACATCAGCCGCACCGGCAGGCAATAAGGTTACGGTGATCTGCTGGTTGAACCTGGGTTCAATCACAACGGTAGTGTCTTCATAGTACTCCTTGCTCACGGTAAGTGCGGCCCTGCTTACTTTGTTCTTGAACCGCATTTTGAAATAGCCTTTATCATTGGTAAGGGTAGACAGCAACAGGCGCTTTTCATAAATGCTTGCATTCTGTATCTGCATGCCCGTATGATCATCGAGTACATAACCCGTTACTACGTACTGGTTGTTTTCCGTAACGGCTTTATTGGTAACAATGGTAAGCTTTACCGGTGCCTTGCGGATGATGATGTAGTTGCCGCTTTCGCGAAATTCGTAATCATCGGCAAACAGCTGGTCCAGCACCTGCCGCACCGACCTGTTGGTAGCAGCAATACTCACCAGGCTATCGCGCTTAACGATACTGGAATTATAGGAGAAGTAGAAGTTGCCGCGGTTGCTCAGGATCTCCAGCACCTGGTCGAGGCGCTGACGGTTTACATTCAAAGGCACCACCTTATCGAGGTTGCTTTGTGCCTGCAAACCGGTTATGCACAGGAGTGCCATGAGGAGGGTGAATATCTTGCTCATAATAGTTTTTGTTTGGTTGTAGGGTTTGTTGCACCACAAAGACACTAAGGGACGAAGGAGCACGAAGGATAATAAAGGATTGTTGGATCGACTTTATTTGATAATGCTTTGTCAATCCCGATGCAGCTGACATCCTGGTATAAAAAAGCAGTATTGCTATGCAAGCTTCACCCAATCCCTCCTGTAGAGCGATGACTACAGGAGTGCGTATATACTTTTTGCATTCTTGATTTCCTTCGTGTTTCCTTTGTCCCTTTGAGCCTTCGTGGTTCCAAAAAGTGCTTATTGTAAAACGATCTCCTCGTTTTTGCGCACCACTTCAATGCTGAAGGTTTCGCTGATCACCTGCAACACCTGGTCAAGCGATTCGTTGTTGAAGGTGACGGTGAGCGGCAGGCCCCGCAATTCGTTGCGGCCGATGGTGATACGGGTATCGTAAGCTTCGTTGAGTACTTCCACCAGTTTCCACAAGGGTGTATTGTCGCACACAAATGTGCGGGTACGGTAGTAGTTGTACAACGCGTCTTCAACTGGTGCTTTCTGCAGTACCGAATCCTGGGACGCCACGGCAAGCCTTTCCTTTGGTCTTAGTTCCACCATCTTACCGCCACGGATCACCTGCACGATGCCGGTTTCCACGATCACTTCTGTTTTGCCACCTTCGCTGCGGATATTGAAGGATGTGCCCACCACCCGCACCGTTATATCATTTACAGCAATGACGAATGGCTTTTCCTTATTGGGTGTTACTTCAAAAAAGGCTTCGCCTTTCAATGCAATGGAACGGCTGTCGCCCTTGAAGCGGGATGGGTAGGTGAGTTGCGAATTTTTATTCAGTGTTACTATCGATCCGTCGGGCAGGGTGTCTTTTTTTGCCTCCTTCGTTGTATTGATGGCGAGGCTTTGCACGGGCGCTTCCCTTTGTGTCCACCACCACAGCCCACCGGCCAGGAGGATGAACAGGGCAGCAATACGCATCCAAGAACCCATGCCGTGCATTGTTACCACTGGTGCAGGGGTAGCCGTTTGTGCGTGCAGGCGGGCCTTCATCCGCAGCCAGGCAGCATCGGTATCGACGGCTGTGGCGGCGGCCAGCTTGCGGCTTTCTTCCCACAGGGTTTTGAAGTGGCGGTACTCCCTTTCGTGCTCGGGGCTTTCGGCAATCCATGCCCTTACCTGTGCCTGCTCTTCCGGGCTCGCCTCACCCAGCAGGTATTTCACCAGCAGGTCGTGGATGGTATCGTTAAACTGAGGGCTCACCGGGTAGGATTTAGGGTATTAGCAAACTGGAACCACAGCGTCACTTTCGGCACGGAGTTACACAGCATAACCGTGGATCTTTGTGCACTTGCTGGCTCCGTGGTTCCAATGGATTTTACTGCAAAGAAATTAAGCAGCACCCATATCACCAGCGGCAGCAGGTCGGCCAGCTTTTCGCGAAGGATGCGGAGGGCTTTGCCCATCTGGTTTTCCACCGTTTTTACCGACAGGCCCATGCGGTCGGCGATCTCGCGGTAGCGAAGCTCCTCGAAGCGGCTCAATTGAAAAATGGTGCGGCATTGTTCGGGCAGGTCGTTGAGGGCCCGGTGAAGGCGGCTTTCCAGCTCCTTGGCCTGCATCAGCCGGGAAGGGGTTTCCCTTTGCTCGCCGCCTACGTAAGCCACATGGAGGGCATGGGCCGCCTTTACTTTCTGGTGTTTGAGGTAGTTGAGGCTTTCATTGTTCACGGCCCGGTAGAGGTAGGCTGCCAGCGAGCCGCCGATGCTGAGGGTATCGGCACGCTCCCACACCTTGCAGAAAACGTTCTGCACCATCTCTTCGGCAGCTATGTCATCTTTGAGGATAGAACAGGCATAAGCATGCAGGTTTTTAAAGTGGGTTTTAAAAACCTGTTCAAAAGCAGCTTCGTCGCGCTTTGCCAACAGGGCAATGAGCCTGGTTTCGCTTAGTTCCATGCGCAGCGTTGGATAAGGAGCAGTATGGAGGGCAGCTTGGGACAAGGTTGCTTTTTTATGATGACAACCCAGGAAGCCTTTACCCCTATTTGCCGGGCGCAAATGTTGAAATATTTTTTTGGAAGCTGCAAGCGCAAATGGATGAACGGGCAGGCAGGCCTGTAAAAAGCAAGGGCACCGGGGCACACCGCTGTTGCGGGTGGCCCCGATGCCCTTTGATTGAACTGTTGCTGCACCGCTCCACCGGGTGCAATCATCCATTAAAGCAGGAGGATAAGCAACAGGATGATGATAATGATGGCACCTAACGACAGGTACACGCCCTGGCCCCGGATGGCCTTGGCTTCAGCATTCATTTCTTTCAGCTCTTTCTTGATGTCCTTGCGCTCTTCCTTCGACAGCTTGCTGCGGTCCATCTTCTTGATTTCCTCCACGCGGCGGATCATCTGGTCGATGCGGGCCTGCTGTGCTTCGGTCAGGGGTTTCTTTTCCTTGGGGGTTTCGCTGGCATTAGCGGCAAAGGGCATGGCTGCCAGGTTGAAGAGGAGCACAAGTGCCCACAGGATGTTTTTGCTTTTCATGTACAATGATTTTGGGGAAGCCCATGCAAATTAGCAGCCATGGTGTTGCGGCAATACCCCGCCCTGGCTACAAACGCCCTGCGCATATGGGTAACTGCATTCCACAAACGAAAAAGCCCGGCCGTTATATTTTGTTCAGCATCAACCTCATATTGTGTATGACCTGCCATTCATCCCCCATTCTTTTCCGTCTTTCCTGTCTCTTTCGTCATTCCCGTCTTTTTGGTACACATATGGATAGCCTTCATACCTAAATAGTTGTTATGAAAAGAATGATTACACTACTTGCCCTGGGCATCCTCCTGCACCAGGCAGCATCGGCACAAACGGAAAAAGGCAGTTCATTGATTGGGGGCAACCTGGAAGTAAACACCGCCAAGGACAACTCCTCGATCAACGTAACACCCATGGTGGGTTATTTTTTCGCCAACAATTTCGCGGCGGGCGCCAATATTGGCCTTGACTATTCAAAAACCGGGGATGTGAAATCCACCGGCTTTGGTATCGGTCCTTTTGCCCGTTATTATTTCGGTACTGGTATGCTACGGCCCCTGGTACAAGGCAACCTGAATTTTACCTCCTATAAAACGAAAACACCAACAACTTCCAACAGCTTTACCGGCACCAACTATTTCCTGGGCGGTGGCGCAGCGGCCTTCCTCAACCGCAACGTAGCACTGGAAGGTTTGATCGGTTATGACCATACCGCTTTTGAAAACCAGGATGGCACCGGTGGCCTCAGCCTGAAAATAGGCTTCCAGGTGTACCTGAGCCGTGCACAGGTGGCAGCGGCAACGGGCAGGTAAGAAGGGCGGGTTGCAAGTCGCCGGTTACAGGTAACCAGGCCAACAGCAATTAGGGTCATACTTAT
>NZ_MTFE01000010.1:794231-811209 GCF_001953305.1 Cnuella takakiae | reverse complement strand
TGGGCTTTTTCTATCGTACCATCACCATTGCAGGTGGTAAACTTATTGCAACAGCTTCCAGCCAATCCTTTCACTTGAACAAACCCCATAGCCCCATGTGGATCTTATTTGCGCTCCTTGCCGCGGTGTCGGCAGCGGTAGTTACCGTGCTGTCGAAAGCCGGCCTCAAAGATGTAGACAGCAGCGTGGCCTTTGCCATCCAGGCGGTGCTCATCATCCTGGTATCCTGGGGTGTAGTGATTGTGCAAGGCAATACAGGGCAACTGAAAAGCATTGATGGCCGCACCTGGACCTACCTGATTATAGCAGGGGTGGTTACCACACTGTCTTCCCTCTTTACATTCAAGGCCCTGAAGATGGGCGATGCCTCCATTGTAAACCCGCTCGAAAGGGTGTCGCTGGTATTTGCCATTATTTTGGCCGCCATATTTCTGAAGGAAAAGATCACCTGGCAGATTGCCATTGGCGCCGCCCTGATGGTAGCCGGGGCATTGGTGATTGCTTTTGCGAAGAAGTAGACCATGGACCATGGTCCATGGTCTATCGTCCATCGTCCACCGCCTATCCCCCTCCTGCACTATCTTCAGGCAATGCAAACGCTTGCCGAACCAACAACTGCTCCAACCGCCCTGCTGCGCAACTACCGCCTCAACAGCATCGACCTGCTGCGCGGGTTGGTAATGGTGATCATGGCACTCGACCATGCCCGCGACCTCCTGCATGTGGGCGCCCTCACTATCGATGCGCTGGACCTGCAAACCACTACGCCCCTCCTGTTCTTTACCCGGTGGATCACGCATTTCTGCGCACCGGTATTTGTGTTTCTTTCCGGCACCAGTATCTACCTGCAAGGGTTGCGCAAATCGAAACGGGAGTTGAGTGTATTCCTGTTAAAAAGAGGATTGTGGCTGGTTGCAGCCGAGGTGTTGCTGGTAAGCCTGGGTATATCCTTCGATCCTACTTATAGTTTTATCTTTCTGCAGGTGATCTGGGCCATCGGTATCAGCATGGTATTGCTGGCTGCGCTCATTTGGCTGCCTTTTTCGGTGCTTTTGGCTTTGGGAGCGGCAATACTGCTGGGGCATAATGGGCTGGATGCATGGGAGGCACAACAAAAAAGCTTTTCGCTGGGGTATAGCCTGCTGCACCGGCAGAACTTCCTGCCCTTTGGCGAGGGTCGTTTCCTGGGCATTCTTTATCCTTTCCTGCCCTGGACGGGCATCATGATCCTGGGCTATTGTTTTGGGCGTATGTACCAACTGGAAGCTGCCACCCGCAAAAGGTGGATCGCCGGCATCGGGGCAGCACTGGTGCTCTTTTTCGTGGTGCTGCGCTTCACCAATATCTATGGCGACCCGCAGCCCTGGAGCGTGCAGCCGCGTAGTGGTTTCACCCTGCTTTCTTTTGTCAATACCACCAAGTACCCGCCCTCGCTTTTGTTTGCCTGTATGACCATCGGGCCAGCACTCCTCTTCCTGGCTTTTGCCGAAGGCTGGCGCGGCAGGCTCGCCCATGTGCTGACGGTATATGGCAGGGTGCCTTTCTTGTATTACCTCCTGCATTTTTACCTGCTTCACCTTCTGGCTGCCGTCCTTTTTGTGGGCAGGGGCGGTACGGTAGCCGAAGGTTTTAAAGGCGTGGAAGGCGTGCCGTTTAAGTTTGTGGTGCCGGGTGTGGGCCTGGAGCTGTGGCAGGTGTACCTGGCCTGGCTGGGCGTGGTGGCGCTATTGTACCCGCTGTGCCGCTGGTATGGCAGGTATAAGCAGGCGCACCGGTACTGGTGGCTGTCGTATGTGTAAGCTGTTAGCCTTTAGCCTTTAGCTGTTAGCTGGCCAACAGCTAAAGGCTAAAGGCTAACAGCTTATTCATTGAACACAAAAAAAGCCCCGGAGAACCGGGGCCTTCAATGCTATAGGTAGCAGGTATTAGTACCTGTTGCGGTTGTTGCCATAACCACCACCGCCGTTGCCACCGCGGAAGCCACCACCACCGCCAGTGCGGGCAGGACGGTCTTCTTTGGGCTTGGCTTCGGTAACCTTGATGGTGCGACCATCTACAGAAGCTTCGTTCAGCTCGGCAATTGCTTTTTTAGCAGCTGCGTCATCGCTCATTTCAACAAAGCCAAAACCGCGTGAACGGCCGGTTTCACGGTCAGTGATCACTTTAGCGGAAGTTACTTCACCATAGGGGGTAAAAAATTCTCTCAGGTCTTCATCCTCTACGTTGAAGCTCAGATTGGAAACATAAATGTTCATGTGCTGGACAGAAATAAAAAATAAAAAATACTTGAGTGATGCAGAGAGTAAAGGACTAATGACGATGCGCTTGAGGCAGACTAATAGGCGGTTACTTATGCGAGGCTCAAATTAACAGCACAAAGATAAGGCATTCTGCTTCGCTAATCTTTAAAAAGATCATAATGCTTTGAAAAAGAAGGAACAAAGAGACTTGCAATCTTCCAATTGGCAGATTAATTTCAGGCAAATTCCGGTGGTGAAATGGCGAACAGTAAACCAGTAACCGCTAAAAGCCCATCAGCCCCAAACCACCATCTACACCTCTTGACATTTTCCCTTTTTCACTTTAATATCGAAGGATAGTCGAAGGATGGTCGAAGCATACCGGGGACTGCATGGGCGCAGATTGGGCTTTGCTACGGCTTATCTATAGGACTAATAGCTGGCAACCACCCTACGCTCCTGCTTATGGCACGCCTTATTCCCAACTCCCCGCTTGCCGGCCTCAGCGGCACCCTTGGCAAGCAGATCGTTTTCAAGCAATATGCCCACGGTACCGTAGTGAGCAAGTACCCCGACATGAGCCGGGTAAAACCTTCTCCGCTTCAGCTGGTTTACCGCCAGCGCCTGAAAGAAGCCACCGCCTATGCCCAGCGTATCAACCGCGACCCGGTGCTAAGGGCGGAATATGCCAAAGGGTTGAAAGCAGGGGAGAGTGTGTTTCACAAAGCGAAGAAGGAGTATCTGGAACAGTTTAAAAAGGACACAACAGGCCTTTGAGTGGTTGTTTTCGTTGCCTGACACCAAAAACATGCAGCCCTGTACCAACACAAAGTGCCACCACCTCCAACTGCTTCCGTTTGTACATTTACCGCATGCTCCCAACCGCAATGGAAAGTACTGCAGCACTGGTAAATACGATACAAACCCTACTTGAGCAAGGAACACATCCCAACACGATTGGAGTGCAATATGCAAGCACTGCAAGCAAGGACCTGCTGCTTGCCAGCTTTACCGGTGCAGGCATCCCCTGCTACTGCCAATACACCCTTCCCCTCCTGCACCAGCCCCTGATCCACCAACTGCTGCAGGTATTGCAATACATCCGTGCCGAGCAGCACCTGCCCGGCAGCGGTGAGGCGCTCCTGTTTGAAGTGCTGCACTTTCCCTGGTGGGGCATTCCCGCCAACGAGCCGGCGATGGCCTGTATGGAGCTGTTTGAACTGCGTATCAAGGGCAGTGATGCCACCCTGCTGCAATACCTGCACAGCAAAACAAAAGAGCAACCTACCGACCTGTTCTGGCAGGCACCGGCACCGGGTATGGCAAAAGCTTTGGCTGCACTGGAAAGCCTGGTGGCTGCAGCTGCCCAGACGCCGCTGCCACAGTTGGCGCATTTGGTGATGGAACGCTATGACTTTGATGAGCACCTGCAACACCATCCGCAAAAAGTTCTTCAGGAACAGCTGGTGCAGGCTTTCATACAGCATTTAAAGAGCACAGGCACCAATGACCTGGAAACAGGGATGCAACAACTGGAAAACATACAGCGTACAACCGGCTTACCGGCCGCCATACAAAGTGGTGACCCCAATGGCATTCAACTGCTGCCCTCGCCTATGCCCGAAGGACGTCCATTTGCCTACCTGTTTGAAATAGCCAATACAGCCCGAACGGCTTCCCTACCGCAGACGGTTAAAAAGCCCGAAATTCCGCACCTCGATGATGCCTATGAAGCCCGCGCCCTGCGCAGCTTTCGTATGAATGTAAGTGCGTTGAACACCTACCTGCACTGCCCGCTGGCGTTTTACTACCACAACGTGGTGCGTATTCCGTCACCCCGCAACGAAGCCATGGCCTTTGGGTCGGCGGTGCACCATGCGCTGGAGCAACTATTGAAGCAGGCACAGCAAGCAGAGGAATTACCTGACGCGGAAGTTTTATTGTCGGCCTTCATGGACTTCATGCAGGACAACAGGGCACTGTTCACGCCAGCCGAGTGGCAGCGCCGCACCACTTACGGCATGACCATGCTGGAAGACTATTACCACCAGCGTGCCATCCACTGGAATTTAGTTGCCGCCGTAGAGCGTAATATCCGGGGAGTGGAAATAGATGAAATACCGCTAAAAGGCAAGCTGGATAAAATTGAATTTGATGGCAAAAAAGCCACCATCGTAGATTACAAGTCGGGGAACGTGGAGCGGGCACTCCGGCAATTGCAACCACCATCGGAGGCACTGCCCAATGGCGGCGACTACTGGCGGCAGGCCGTTTTTTACAAGCTGCTGGTAGATAACCTCACCACCAGGGACTGGCAGGTGCAAGGTGTGGTGTTCGACTTTATTGAACCCGATGCACAGGGCCAATACCGGCAGCAATCCGTGACCATAAGTGCCGCTGATGAAGCAACTGTAAGGGAGCAAATCAGAACGGTGTGGCACAAAGTACAGCGCCATGATTTTTACACCGGCTGCGGTAAGGAGGGATGTTACTGGTGTGGCTTTGTGAAAAGAAACGAGCTTACCATCAAATGGCATCAGCAGGCCGAAGAGCAGGCAGGTTGAAGAAAAAACCTTGAAGGTTTTAGAAACCTTCAAGGTTTGATACAGCCACCCAGGTGCTAATAGACCTATAAGGTTTCAAAAACCTTATAGGTCTATTGACTTACTTATCTGCATTCAGGATCACCGGTGCCCCGCGGCCGTTCATGATGATCATCTTGGCATTTTGCGAGCGGGCCAGTTCCATATTGGCCTTGATCTGTTCGTACTGCAATTGTTTGTCCGTAAGGCTTGCCGAAATGATCTGCTGGTAGTCGGCAATACCCTGGGCCTCCACCCTTTTGCGGTCGGCTTCCTGCCGTTCTTTTTGCAACACAAACTGCATCTTCTGCGCTTCCTGTTCTGCCTGTATCTTCTGCTCGATGGCACCCTTTACCGATGCAGGTAGCGTGATGTTACGCACCAGCAGGCTTTCCAAAAACAAACCGCGTTTGCGGAAGTCGGCTTCTATGGCCTTGAAGATGCGGCTTTGAAACTCGTCGCGCTTGGTGGAATAGAGCGCAACGGCTTCATAGTAAACGGCATTGTCGCGGATGCGGGTGCGGGCAATGGGCCGCACGATCTTGTCTTCATAATCGGTACCGGTTTCGCTTACCAGCCGGGGTGCTTCGGCGGGTGTAAGGCGGTACAGCACCGTGAGGTCGATGGTCACTTCAAGACCGTCGGCAGTAAGTACGCGGATGGCATCGTCACCCGACTTATGGCCTTCATCGTTGATGCCGCTCATGGTGTAGTTCTGGGTGCGCACATCCATTTCATCAATTTCAAAAAGCGGATTGACAAAGTGAAGCCCGCTTACCAGCACTTCGGGCTGTACACGGCCAAAGAGTTTTTTCACGCCGATATTACCGGCGTCAATCTGCACAAAAGAAGAAACAATAATACCGGCCAGCACAAGCCCAATGCCTACAATGCGGCCGATGCGGCGGGGCTGCTCAATGCCGGGAATGGGTTTCAGAAACAAGGAAAATAAAAAGATCAGAATCCCCAGGATCAGGAGTACCATAGTTGTGGTGTTTAAAAAACGGTAGGTATGGCCGGGGGTGATGTATCAAAGCTAAGGGAATAGTGGGGATGATGGAGGATGGGCGATGGACGAGGGACGAGGGAGAATGGGCGATGGACGATAGACCATGGACCATAGACAACGGACGACAGACGACAATGAAGTTCCTGATTACAATTCGTGGTCCGTCATCCATTGCCCGTCGTCCGTCGTCCGTGGTCCGTGGCCTTTATCTATGGTCCATGGTCTATCGCCCATCGTCCCTCGTCCTCCTCACCTTCCTGCCACCCGCACCAGGGCCCGGGCGGTAAAAGGCATCAGCAATAATAAGAGCAGGGAGGTCCAGCCAAGCATTGACCATACAAGCAGGATCGCCAGTAAAAGGTAAAGGGGATAAAACAACAGGTGCAGGGCCGCTACAACACTGTCGTAGTGGTCGGAATCGAACAGGGCAGCAACCCATTTTACAGGGTAATACATAAGTGCATGTAGCAACCATCCCAACAGGGCGGGAAGTGCCAGCATCATTTTTTCCACCCTGTTTACCGGTACGGGAAAATGGCGGCGCAGGCCTTCCTGATCTCCTGCGTCAAGATGGTATACCAGTCCTTCCAGCTGCGCCTGCAACTGCTGGTTGAACGCCTGTATTTGTTTCCCGTCACCATCCGGCTGCAACACGCTTTCCTTTTGTATGGGACTGCCAAATAGCAGGTGCACATCTTTACCAAAACTGCGAAAGGAACTATAGTTAAAACCAAGCGGGATCACCGTCAGCGGAATGTCTTTCTGCCAGGCACTGATGGCGAGGCGTGCCGTGCCTTTGCGCAAGGGCCGCAGCTTCCATTCGTTTACACAAAGCGCCTCGCTGAAGATGAGCACCACGCCATTTTGCGCAAACACTTCATGACAGGAAGCAAAAGTGGTATAGTTGTGCGCCAGGTTTCCGGCGCCTTCGGTAGTGCGGTACACCGGCAGCAGGTGGATGCGGCGGAGCCATTTGTTCCAGCGCGGAGTAAAAGCATCGCCACGGGCCAGCGAATACAAAGTCTCTTCCAGCAGGGTGGTAAGGATGATGCCGTCCAGGAAAGAATTGGGGTGATTGGCGGCAAAGAGCACCGGTCCTTTTACCTGCAGCATGGCGGGTTTATTGACATACAGCCGGCGTATGTAGATACGCAGGGCCAGGCGGGCATAGGATTTAAGCAGGCGGAAGAGCACGGGACAAAGTAAGGGGATTTCGGATTTGTGATTTTGGATTTCGTTAGGTGTGCTATGGTAGTTGGTTAGTAGGACGAACGGCCACCAAAATCCGAAATCATTTTAGGGTTCAGGTACAAAACTTCCCGGCGCCAGGTTCCAGTCGTAAGATTTAAACCGCATTTTAGGCCTGCTGCCAGCGGTTATAATGCCACAGTGCTCCAACAGCTTTAAAGTGCCTTTACGGCCACCAAAATCCCCCCAAAACCATAGAAAGAGCCGCGGCAGGTAAACAATATTTTTCCGGGAATCATATCGGGCTTCTGTAGAGAGATAGGCGCGGGTAGCCAGGTCTAGTTGTGCATGGATCATTTCGGGGCGGTACACCGCAATGGGCGGACAGCTGGCAGCGCCGCAGTTGAGGGCAAAATGGATGCGGCAGTCAGGAGTTTGCAGGCGGAAAGCTATTTCAAAAATGGAAGGCAATGGATCTTGCAAAAAGCCCAGCCCCCACCAGATACGTGACCTTCGCAGAATGCCATGTTCGATATCATCGAGGCTAAGCGGCATGCCTGCCACCACGAAAGCCATTCGGCCAAAAAATGCCCTGCGCCGGGTATACAACGCAGGTTCTTGTTGCAAAAGGATTTGCACAAAAGCATTATACCCGTTCAGCCAAAAGGTAAGGCGCAGGGCATCGTTGTACAATTGCTGCAGCAAATCAAGGGAGTCCATAGTTGCCAGTTGTTGCAACAACCCGTTGGCATCTGCACCATTGCGTACCGCCAGCAGCAACTGTTGCGACAAATCAATAGCATCAGGAGGATTGTTGGCAGGTACCATTTAGGAGCATTTTATTTCAACGAAACTACAAATGCCCTAAACAGGTAAGAACCTGTCAGGCAGGAGCCCGAAAGATCATTCAAAGGAATACCAGCAGCAGAATTTGCTGTTTTGGCCTGCACCTTTTTCTGAGGGCTACTGCCCACAACGGCTGGTTTTGGAACGGCAAGTATCCATATCTTCGCAGCGCTCCAAAAAAGCCTTTTAATCCTTTTCAATATGCTCCCAAAATACAAACGCATCCTGCTGAAACTTTCGGGTGAGAGCCTGATGGGTGATAAGAATTTCGGCATGGACTCCACTGTCATTGCCCAATACGCACAAGATATCAAATCCATTTCCGAACTGGGCGTACAGGTTGCGGTTGTGATTGGCGGTGGTAATATCTACCGGGGTATGAACGAAGCCGAAACCGGTATCGAACGTGCCCATGGCGACTATATGGGTATGCTGGCTACCGTGATTAATGGCATGGCCCTGCAGGCAGGCCTCGAAAAAGTAGGCGTGTATACCCGTTTGCAAAGCGCCATCAAGATGGAGCAGATCGCCGAACCTTATATCCGCCGCCGTGCCATCCGTCACCTTGAGAAAGGCCGCGTGGTGATCTTTGGCGCAGGTACCGGCAACCCCTACTTCACCACCGACACTGCAGGTTCGCTGCGTGCCATTGAAATCAAAGCCGACGTGATCCTGAAAGGTACCCGCGTGGACGGTATCTACACCGCCGATCCAGAGAAAGACCCCACTGCCACCAAGTACGGCACCATCACCTTCCAGGAGTGCATTTCGCAAAAGCTGAACGTAATGGACATGACCGCCTTTACGCTGTGTATGGAAAACAACCTCCCCATTGTGGTGTTTGACATGAACAGCCCCGGCAACCTCAAACGCGTAGTTACGGGCGAAAAAGTAGGCACCTTGGTTACCAGCTAATACCATTTCAAAAAGGCTGCAAGCTGTTAGCTGCAAGCTTCAAGGCAGCCATTGCCCAGCACAGAAAACGATATCAGTTTACCGAACACATAGCAAAAGGTGCCGCCGCAGGGTGGCACCTTTTCTTTTAGTGACCATGGACGATGGATGATATAACATGGACCACAGACGACGGACGACGGGTTAACCATTTTCAACCATTGTGTTCCGTCGACCTTAATCTGTCGTCTCTCCCCTGGTCCATCGTCCATGGTCCCCCTGACCTTTGTCAACCAATAGGCCACAGCCTTGTTTACATTTGTCCCAGATCAATTACATATTATGAACCCGAGCATTGCAGATATCAGAAAGGACTACGCCGCCCTCAGCCTTTTGGAAACCGATGTTGCCGCCGACCCCATCACCCAGTTTGGTACCTGGTGGCAGCAGGTGCTGGACAGCCAGGTGCTGGAACCCAATGCCATGACCCTCGCCACCGCATCGGCCGATGGATTGCCAGCAGCCCGCGTGGTGCTGCTCAAAAATTACAACGAGCAGGGTTTTGTTTTTTATACCAACTACCAAAGCTTCAAGGCCATGCACCTCGAAGAAAACCCCAAGGCCTGCCTCGTGTTTTTCTGGCCAGAGCTGGAACGCCAGGTACGTATTACCGGCCTGGTGAAAAAAGTGGCAGGCGCCGAAAGCGATGCCTACTACAACTCGCGTCCCGAAGGCAGCCGCATCGGCGCCTGGGCATCGCCCCAGAGCCAGGTGGTGCCGGGCAGGGAGTGGCTGGATGCACAGTTTGCCGCCAAGCGGGCTGAGTTTACCGGTAAGGAGATCAGCCGCCCGCCACACTGGGGTGGTTACCTGGTGCAGCCCGTGGTGGTAGAGTTCTGGCAGGGCCGTCCCAGCCGGCTGCACGACCGCATTCAGTATTCACTACAGGAAGGTGGTGAGTGGAAGATTGAAAGGCTGGCGCCGTAGTGGGGAAATGGTGAGTGGTGATTAGGTATTAGGTATTGGGTATTAGGTATTGGGTATTTAGAACAGACCTTCATTTTCAATAAAAGCAATTCCCAATACGTAAAGCCATTATAAAACCGGGCACAACCTGTTTATCCCAATTTCAATTAGGTTGTGCCAGTCATCAAGATACCGGCAACCGGCAGTTGGCAACTTGAAAATGTTAATAGCCCACGGTTTCAACCGTGGGTACCGGAGCCACCACCTGTACAAAGGAAACCGTTGAAACGGTTTCATCAACCCAGCGCCCCCAGGTATGCACCTATTGTTTGTATAAAACAAAAAAGGCAGATAGCGACTCAAATCGCATCTGCCTTCAATTTCTTATAGGGCTTAAGCTAATGCTTAGGCTTGCTTCAGGGCCGTGTTGGGGTTCTTCTTCACGCTAGTGGGGCGCGACTTACCGAAAGAACCTTTGAAACGCTTACCTTTTTTGGTTTTTTTATCTCCTCTACCCATGGTAAAATTTTTATTTAGACTGCAAAAGTGCTTAAAAAATGGGGAATAAAAAAAAGCTCCCTTTCCGGACGGGCCGGGAAGGGAGCTTTAAAGAGTTGATTGCAGTGGATTAGAGTTTAGAAGAAAGCTCTTTACCAGCTTTGAAGCGGGCAACTTTGCGCGCCTTGATCTTGATCACCTCACCGGTTTGGGGGTTGCGACCGTTGCGGGCAGCACGCTTGGATACGGTGAAGGTACCAAAGCCAACCAGGGTTACTTTATCGCCTTTTTTCAGGGTCTTGGTAACGGCATCTACGAAAGAATCTAAAGCTTCGTTAGCTTGGGTTTTGGTGATGCCAGCGTCATCGGAGATCTTGGCGATCAGTTCAGCTTTGTTCATAGTGGTTTGTTTATTTCAGTGCGACAAATTTAGAGGCTTTTTCAAAGCCGCAAAATAATTTTCCGCATGCCGAAAGGATACTACAATCCCCTAAAACCCTTATGTAGCAAGGGTTTCAGCAAATGCACCGAGCACAACTTATTAGCACTATTTTTCATAACAAAGCCAAAACCCTTTACCAGCAAGGCTTTCAGACAGCACACTATCTTCAAAGTCTTGCCGGGCAAGGGTTTCCCGATAAACACACCAAGCGTTTTTATTTTATGCAATCACTTCCATCAAAGACCGGAATGAGATAAAACTATTGCCCCAACGCTTGAAGGCAGCATCCCGCAAGTCAACTGCATACCGCTGCAGGTAATCTTCATAATCGCCCCGCTCCGCAGCAGTGTACTGCGTGGCATAAGTAGGACCTTCGCTTTCGTCCAGGTCCAGCAGGCGTACCATTTTATAATCTGTAAAACAGCCCGTAGCCATCACCGCAGGTATATGTTCTGTCTGCATCCACAGCAGCCATTGCTGCGCCAGGGAGGCTTCTATCTTGGTAGTAACATTGTATATCAGCATGAGCCAATTTGTTGTTGATGAAAAAATATCTGGTAATGGGTTTGTAAAACACCCTGCCTTGTAATACCCTCCATTTTCAGAGAAGATGCCGAAACAAGTTCGGCATGACATAGTCTAAGGACACTGTCATCCCGACGCAGGTCGGGATCTCCAGCCTTTTTCGGAGTGCCTGTGTACAGAAGAGGATGCCGAAACGAGTTCGGCATGACAGATCCTGAAAGCACTATGCTTTCCTTTCTAACTTAGAAAGTTTTTCCAAACTCCAAACTCCAAACCAAAAACTTACAACAAGCCTTCCAGGTCAATATCCAGGTACACCGGGCAATGGTCGCTGTGCTTGACATCGGGATAGATCTCCGCGTCTTTGATGCGTGTCTGTAAAGGCTCGGTTACCGATATATAATCGATACGCCAGCCCTTGTTGTTGAGGCGCACACTGGGAAAGCGCTGGCTCCACCAGCTATAGCGATGCGGCTCGGTACGCACGGCACGGAAACTATCCACCCAGCCATTGCTGTACAACTTATCCATCCAGGCTTTTTCTTCGGGTAAAAAGCCACTGCTGTTCTTATTGCCTTTTGGATCGTGGATGTCGATGTCTTTATGCGCAATGTTGTAGTCGCCGCACAGAATGAGGTTGGGATGCTCTTTACGCAGGTCCTGTATGTAATCGTAGAATTCATCCAGCCACTGGTATTTGTAAGCTTGCCGCTCATCGCCCGAAGAGCCCGAAGGGAAATAGGCATTGATGATGCGCACCTGTCCAAACTGCAATTGTATCACCCGGCCTTCGCTGTCGCTCACTTCATGGCCGGTACCGCACTGCACTTCATCGGGATCGTGTTTGGTAAAAATTGTAACACCACTGTAGCCTTTTTTCTGTGCACAAAACCAATGGTCTTTATAACCCAGCTCACGAAGGGCGGCTGTGTCTACATCTTGCTCATAAGCTTTGTTTTCCTGCAAACAAATAATGTCGGCAGGATGGGTTTGCATCCACTCTACAAAACCCTTCTTCATGGCTGCACGCAGGCCGTTGACGTTGTAGGAAATTATTTTCATAGCTCAATTAGATTAGGTGCTGAGGATGAGGTATTGGGTATTTAAAAATCCATAATGCACCCATGCCGTTGTTACCATCCATGCTGTACAACGATTAATAACGAATACAAAATAGCCCATACCTTTTACCGCTCATCCAGCATCAAAACCGCCGCAATATACCCCCAATTGCCCCGGCCCCGCATTTGCAGAATACCTATTTTCACAACGCCACTCCAACAGTTCATAAAAGCATGTTATGGCAGAAGCAAGTACAAAAAAACCGGCCCCATCGAAAAAAGTTGATCCCATTATTCCACCCAAGGAACACGTATACCTCGAAGGCCCCAAGAGCAGGGGTTATGAATTCAGATTTGCTTGGCGGGTGTTTTGGGAGCTGATCAATGCCTTCCGTACCCTGCATTTTGTAGGGCCCTGTATCACGGTATTTGGCTCGGCGCGTTTTTCAGAAGACAACAAGTGGTACCAGTGTGCCCGCGAGTTTGGCAAGCGCATTTCCGGCATTGGCTTTACCACTATGACGGGCGGTGGTCCGGGCATTATGGAAGCAGCCAACCGTGGCGCCCACGAAGCCGGTGGCATGAGCGTGGGCTGCAATATCCGGCTGCCTTTTGAGCAGGCCCACAACCCCTACATGCACAAGTGGATGACCTTTGAATATTTCTTTACCCGTAAGACCATCCTGGTAAAGTATTCTTATGCCTTCATCATCATGCCCGGTGGCTTTGGCACCATGGACGAGTTCTTTGAAACCCTTACACTGGTGCAAACCAAAACCATCCACGGCTTTCCCATCGTGCTTTTCGGTAAAGAATTTTATGAACCGCTGATGGATGTGATGCATATGATGGCTGAGAAAAAAACCATTTCCGAAGAAGACCTGAAACTGGTACTGCTCACCGATGATGTGAACGAAGCCATGGATCATATTTACAAATACATCCAGGCGAATTACAAAGTAAAACCACGCAACAGGAAGTGGTGGTTGCTGGAACAGCGGTAAAATGTTGTAGGGATGTGACCCAGAAGTTATGATGGCCGCTGCAAAACAGGTATAACTTTGCTATTTGCGTAAACAATAAAACAAGGTTTAGCGGGGAGCAGCAGGCTTTGAACTTTACACTCAACACTAAACCCTTTTCTTTGCGTCATGACCCAACCTAAAGCCATCATTTTCGACCTGGGCAACGTGCTGGTAGACTGGAACCCCGACTACCTGTTTCGTAAGATCATCACCGATGAGGAACGCCGCAAGTTTTTCCTCACCAATATCTGCAACCTGCACTGGAACGAGCTGCAGGATGGCGGCCGCACCATTGCCGAGGGCACGGCCGAATTGCTGGCGCAATATCCCGAGTGGGAAGAGCAAATAAGGGCCTATTACGACCGCTGGACCGAGATGTTTAACGGACCCATCGAAGGCACGGTTGAAATCTTCCGGCAGTTAAAAGCGCAGGACGGATATAAATTTTATGCACTCACCAACTGGAGCGCCGAACTCTTTCCCATCGCGCTGGAACTTTTTCCTTTCTTTCACTGGTTTGACGGCCGCGTGGTAAGTGGTGAGGAGGGCATGCGCAAACCCGATCCTGCATTTTTTCAACTGCTGCTGGACCGTTTTGGTTTGCAGGCAAATGAAGTTTTGTTTATTGACGATAACCTGCGCAATGTAACTGCTGCCGAGGGCATAGGAATGGACAGCATCCGTTTTGAAAACCCGCAGCAGTTGCAGGCGGCCCTGGCACAGCGGGGTATTGTGGTAAACCTATAAGGCTTCTAAAAATCTTCCAGTTTTGAATGCCACACGCTGCTGAAAACCTATAAGGTTTTAAAAACCTTATAGGTTTATAAGTTACCAGGCCTTCAAGGTTTTGGAAACCTTGAAGGTTTTAATTTTCAAGCCTTTCAAACTTAAAATCAGCGGCTCCCCAATACCCCGGTGCCGCTCCTGTAAAAGCTATGGCAGCGCTGGTGATTGTTGCGGCTAAGGATTACTTTAGTTCCTCAAATCACCCCCCATCATGCGTAATATTACCCTGCTGCTGTTGTGCCTCTGGTCTTCTTTTGCAATGGCACAAACCGAAGGACAGGAAGGCAAGAAAAACATCTTTGCCAAGTTCAAAGAGAACAAAACCGTTTCCGGCATCCTTGAAAGCAAGAAACCCATCACCACCAACTTCAAGGATGATGTAAGCCTCGACGGCATCCTGCAGCCCGATTTCGGGCAGGACAAACAGTACCGCAACCTGCACGAGATGCCACAGGCACCCAACGGCGCTTACCAACTGCAGCCTGGTTATTACGAACTCACCAACCTGAGTTATTGCCTTAAAGCGGGCACCCATGGTCCCGGACAGGGCGATGCCTATGGACTGGCCATCCTGGAGGGAAAAATGGAAGACGTGGTACATGCCGTTATCCGGCGCTCGCAGGAGGTATGGCGCAACAAAGAAAAGATGGATGTAACACAGGTACAGGACCGCGACAACAGGGGTAATATCGTAGAAACCGCTTTCCGCATCACCCAGCGCGATGTGCAGGTGCTGCTCTGGGCCATCATAGCAAAGGCCGACTTTCAAAACATGCAGGGCCGTACCAAGGTGGTGGCTACCATGCTGCTCACCCCACAACAATTATTAAAACTTAATGGGGGTGCTCTTAAAACGGCAGCCAATTTCGCTGATGATAAAAACATTGTAAACAAACCTGGTATCATCGAAACCGTGGAGCGTGCCGAAGCATCCATCCGTGCACTGTATCAAAATGCCAATGCTACCTACGAAGATTTCGAAAAGCTGGCAGTGCTTATAGGTCTTGCCAATGAACCACAGCCGGTGAATCGCGGCACCTGGTTCAAGCACAAAAACGGGTACTATGTATCCTATTACCCCGAAAGCTATTCGCGTACCCTCACCCGGGTATATGTACCCGAAAATGCAGGAACGGTATCGTTTACAGCCACCGGCACCGTAGCCACCCCTTCGGACGCAAGACAAAGGCTGGCGCAAACCGATATCAGCACCACCGAATACCAGCAGTTGGGGTTGCGGTAGTTTGTAGCAGCGGAATAGCTGCAAGCACCAGCTACAAGCTACTAGTTACAAGCTGCAAGTGAAATGAAGGAACAACACTGCGTGAAGAATAAAACTGAAATAAAAAACCCGGAGCGATTGGATGCTCCGGGTTTTTTATTTCAGTTTCATCTGTGCGAAGTAAGGATGGTCGGGATTGACGATGAGTTCCTGGCGTAATGGATGGATGATCACATCCATATCTTCCAATGGGATGGCGCCAAGCAGCGGCTCCGAATCGCCGGGAAGCACCATGGCACTTACAGAACTGCGCCTGTTTTTAAACCTGATTTCTACCGGTGCCACTACATCATATTCAACAATGCTGCCATCGGCCAGTTGGGCTTTTCTTTTTTCTACAACGGGAAGCTCCAGTTGCTCCTGAATATTTTCATTGATGCAAAGCATGTAAGAGCCCGTATCCACAAGGGCGTTTACCCGCATTCTTTTCACTTCCTCTTCGCCAATGATATGGCGGCGCACCAGTGCCAGGTCGTCGCCATTGATCAATTCAATATCTGCATACACCAGTCCCATAGTTTCAAATTTAGGCTTAAGTTGGCAGGAAGTCAATGGCGTGGGCGTTAAAACAGATCTGCCATCTCTTGGAGAGATGGCAGATCTTAAAACCACACCTAACCCGTTTTTGAAACCTTTTAGGTGTTACAAACAACCCATAATTACTCGGGACGATATCCCAGCACCGGGCTCAGCCAGCGCTCCACCTCTGCCAGCGGCATGCCTTTGCGTTGGGCATAATCTTCCACCTGGTCTTTCTGAATGGTGCCCAGTCCGAAATAGTGGCTGCCCGGATGCGCAAAGTACCAGCCGCAAACAGATGCCGGCGGGTTCATCGCCAGGCTTTCGGTAAGTTCGATGCCGATGTTTTCAGTTGCACGGAGCAAGGCAAACAGCTTCAGCTTTTCCGTATGATCGGGACAGGCGGGATAGCCTGGTGCCGGACGGATACCTTTGTATTTTACTTCGATCAGTTCTTCATTGGACAACTGCTCGCCGGCAGCATATCCCCAGTATTGGGTACGCACCTGCTGGTGCAAACATTCGGCAAATGCTTCTACAAAACGGTCGGCAAGAATCTGCACCATGATCTTATTGTAATCATCATGCTGCGCGGCAAAACGGTCGATATGTGCTTTGGCCCCATCAACAGTTACCGCAAAAGCGCCCATATAGTCACTAAAGCCCATCTCCTTCCCTTCCCGAGGGGAAGGGCTCAGGTCGGAGTTACTAGCTTTTGCTACCTGGTTGTTTATAGCAGAAAGAATTTGATGCAGGGTTTGCTCTGGTTCGTTTATTACCTGTTCATTGGTAAAGCGCAGCACAGTAAAGCCTAGCTCCTCGAGCCTTTCAGTTCTCTGTTTGTCGTTCGCTGCAACATCAGGTAATTGGTGAATTAAACCATCAATTTCGATAACCAACTTTTGTTGCAGGCATACCAGGTCGGCAATGTACCGATCGATGATATGTTGTCTGCGAAATTTGAATGAATCCAGCTTTTTACCTTTTACTATTTGCCACAACACCTCTTCTGCCTGGGTAGGTTGGGCACGATGCTGTAAAGCATATTCTCTCAAACGAGGGTAAACAACAGGGTCTGCCCACTGATATCCATATTCCTTACCGGGCTCTTCCAC
>NZ_MTFE01000010.1:770391-794220 GCF_001953305.1 Cnuella takakiae | reverse complement strand
TTCCCTTCGGGAAGGGTCGGGGATGGGCTTTACGAAATCAGCTAGCGAAAAGCTGGGCTGGCCCGCAGCTTTCTTGTTCTGCTGGCGCAACGATTCGAGGTGTACAGGCCCTTGTTCCGTTTGCAGGATGATGGTATCGCGGCCATTGCTTTGCGCCGGCCAGAAGCCAATTACGCCTTTGGCAGTAAACCATTTTTCTGCTATGACCTGTTCGATCATTGCCTGTGCATCGTTGTACAACTTGGTGGCTTCAGCGCCAAATTTTTCATCCTTCAGCACCTGCGGAAAACGGCCCGGCATTTCCCAGCCAATAAAGAAGGGTCCCCAGTCGATATAGCGGGCGATGGTTGCCAGGTCAAAATCCTGGAACACTTTTACACCTTCAACAGCAGGTTTGGTGGGAGTATAATTCTGCCAGTCCATTTGCTCGCGCAGGGTTACTGCAGTTTCGTAAGCAATGGAAGCCTTATGTCCCTGCTTGTTGGCAAACTGCACGCGCAGGTTTTCGTACTCGGTATTGATCTGTTGCAGGAAGCCTTCTTTCTGTTCCTTGCTCAGGAGGCTGCTCACCGCCGTTACGCTGCGCGAGGCATCCAGCACATGCAAAACGCCATGCTCGTATTCGGGAGCGATCTTTACGGCTGTGTGTGTACGTGAGGTAGTGGCGCCGCCAATCATCAGGGGCTGCTTCATACCGCGGCGTTTCATTTCGCGGGCCACGTGCACCATTTCATCCAGCGAAGGCGTGATCAGACCACTGAGGCCGATCACATCCACATTTTCTTTTTGTGCCGTATCGAGGATTTTATCTGCGGGCACCATCACGCCCATATCAATCACATCATAACCATTACAACCCAGCACCACCCCTACGATGTTTTTGCCAATATCGTGTACATCGCCTTTCACCGTTGCCATCAGCACTTTGGCAGCACCTGCGGTTTCGGTGGCCTGTGTGCCGGCAGCGGCATGGGCTTTCAATCGTTCTTCTTTTTCTGCCTCGATATAGGGCGTTAAAACAGCAACGGCTTTTTTCATCACCCTTGCGCTTTTCACCACCTGGGGCAGGAACATCTTACCTGCGCCAAAAAGGTCGCCCACTACATCCATGCCCTTCATCAGCGGGCCTTCGATCACATCGAGCGGACGGGGGTATTGCTGCCTTGCTTCCTCGGTGTCGGTATCAATGTATTCGGTAATGCCGTTTACAAGCGAATGGGTAAGGCGTTCTTCCACATCCAGGTTGCGCCATGCTTCGTCTTTCACTTCTTCCTTACCTTTCGCCTTCACTGTTTCAGCAAAAGCAAGAAGCCGGTCGGTAGCATCGGAGCGGCGGTTGAGCACCACATCCTCGCAGCGTTCACGCAGCTCGGGCTCGATGCTTTCGTATACCACCAGCTGTCCGGCGTTTACTATACCCATATCCATACCTGCCTTGATGGCATGGTAAAGGAATACGGAATGAATGGCTTCGCGCACATGGTCGTTGCCACGGAAGGAGAAGGATACATTGCTCACGCCACCGCTGATCTTTGCCAGGGGCATTTGCTGCTTGATGATGCGCGTGGCTTCGATGAAATCAACAGCGTAGTTGTTGTGTTCTTCGATGCCGGTGGCAACGGCAAAGATGTTGGGATCGAAGATGATGTCCTGCGGAGCAAAGCCCACTTCGTTTACCAGTATGTTGTAAGCGCGTTCGCAAATAGTAATGCGGCGTTCGAGGTTATCGGCCTGTCCATTTTCATCGAAGGCCATTACTACCACCGCAGCGCCATAAGCCAGGCAGATATGTGCCTGATCAATGAATTTTTCTTCGCCTTCTTTGAGCGATATGGAGTTTACCACGCACTTGCCCTGTACGCATTTAAGACCCGCTTCGATGATCTCGAACTTGGAGGAGTCGATCATTACAGGAATGCGTGCAATGTCGGGCTCGGCCTGTAAGAGGTTGAGGAAGGTGGTCATGGCCAGCACACCATCGAGGAGGGCGTCGTCCATGTTTACGTCGATGATTTGTGCGCCGCTTTCCACCTGTTGGCGGGCAACGGAGAGCGCCTCTTCGTATTTGCTTTCGCGGATAAGGCGCGCAAATTTCTTGGAGCCGGTAACGTTGGTGCGCTCACCAACGTTGATGAAATTCGTTTCCGGACGCACCACCAGCGGCTCGAGGCCAGCCAGGCGGAGATAGGGTTTTATGATCGTTTGTTCGGTCATGCTGTTCTTTTTGAACCACGGAGCCAGGGAGGACACCGAGGTTCACAGTTTAGTTTATTCTTCTTTTAATGCCATCTTTCATAAGCGGCACATGAAAGTTGATTAAGTATCCCAGGCGTTTACCCGTTAGTTTCAGGTAACTCAGTAATTGCGCTTCCCAAACCGGGTGGTAGTTTTCCTGTGCTTTAAGTTCAATGATCACGAGATCATCAACCAGTATATCGATCCGCAACCCATCGTCTATAATCAAATGATCGTAGTTAATGGGCGTTGAACTTTGCTTTTTGTAAGGAATACCTCTTTTCTTCAGTTCATAACAAAAGCATTTTTCATAAACACTTTCTAAAAGACCTGGCCCTAATGCTTTATGAATATGGTAGGCAATATCAACAATCTGCTTTGCCAGCCAGTGCTCTCTTTCCGATAGTGGTTTATAAAAACCCTCTGTGTAACTCTGTGCCATAGTGTCTCCGTGGTTCAATAACCATCAAATTACACCACGGCTTCAACAACAGGAAGCGGTCTGGGCTTCAGCGTTTTCACATGATCTGCAATGTGCTTTATGTGGTCGGGGGTGGTGCCGCAGCAGCCACCAACGATGTTGACAAAGCCCTGCTTTGCCCAGTCTTCAATATAGTGACCAGTGTCTTCAGGAGCTTCATCGTACTCGCCCATGGCATTAGGTAAACCCGCATTGGGATAGGCCGATGTAAAGCAGGCAGCGATGCTGCTCAACTCCTCCACATGGGGCCGCATTTCCTGTGCACCAAGGGCGCAATTCAAACCAATGCTCAGCGGCCTTGCGTGCATCACCGATGTGTAGAACGCTTCCAGTGTTTGCCCGCTCAGCGTACGCCCCGATGCATCGGTGATGGTACCGGAGATCATGACGGGCAGTTTGCGGCCGCTTTCGCGCTCCCATTTTTTTACTGCGAAAATGGCTGCTTTGGCATTGAGCGTATCAAATATGGTTTCGATCAAAAAGAGATCGGCGCCACCTTCGGCCAATGCTTTTACCTGCTGGTAGTAAGCGTCGGCGGCTTCATCAAAGCTCATGGCACGGAAGCCCGGATTGTTTACATCTGGCGAAAGGGAAAGCGTCTTGTTCATGGGCCCGATGGCACCGGCAACAAAGCGGGGGGTGTTGTCACCGCTTTCCTGTTGGTACTCCTGCACAGCCTCTTTTGCAATGCGGGCAGCAGCCACGTTGATTTCATAGGCCAGGTCTTCCATGTGGTAGTCGGCCATGGAAATGCGCTGCGCATTGAAGGTGTTGGTTTCAATGATATCGGCGCCGGCAGCGAGGTATTGCTTATGGATCCCCTTGATGATTTCGGGTTGGGTAAGACACAACAGGTCGTTATTGCCCTTAAGGTCGGAAGGCCAGTCTTTGAAGCGCTCACCGCGGTAATCTTCCTCGGTGAGTTTATGACGCTGGATCATGGTGCCCATGGCGCCATCAATCACCAGTATGCGTTGTTCGAGTTCTTTACGGATGTCCATGCTTTGAATTTTGAACCACGAAGGCACAAGGACACAAAGTTTCACGAAGAAGCTATGTATTGTGCAAAAGTGGCAGTTGCAGTGGCTTGTAGGTAGCGGCCACCCGGCAGGAACAGGTAAACGAGGAGGGACTTCTTTTAAGAAGTAGGTTCACACGTTTATTAGTTCTGTTCCCGGTTGTATGGGTTTTGGCCGAACAATAAACAAATCCGCCAGCGGTGCAAAGATAAGAGAAATACCACACACCCTGTCCCCCTGAAGGGGGAACTTAGGTCAAAGCTTATTCTTATAAAAACAGCCACTCCGAAACAGAGTGGCTGTTTTGTTTATCACGATTGCAACCTAACGTATGTGGTTGAAAAGGTGAACACTTAAGCCTAAGTTCCCCCTTTAGGGGGACAGGGGGTGTATTACCTGTTCCCCACATACCGGTCCACCGGCAGCCTGTTTTGCAGCGAGCGGCCAAGGGTCATTTCGTCGGCATATTCCAGCTCGCCGCCAAAGGCGATGCCGCGGGCAATGGTGGTAACCTTAATGCCTGCGGGGAGTTTCTTTTGGATATAGTAAATGGTAGTATCCCCTTGTATGGTGGGCGACAGGGCAAAAATCACTTCCGCAGTCTCTTCTTTTTGGGTGCGGTGAATAAGGGTATCGATATTCAATTGCGAGGGGCCAATACCATCAAGCGGCGAGATAACGCCTCCTACCACATGGTAGGTACCATTGAATTGTTGGGTGCTTTCCAGCGCAATCACATCGCGGATACTTTCCACCACGCAGATGATGTCCTGCTTGCGGGAGGTGTTGGCGCAGATAGAACAGAGATCGGAATCGGACACATTGTGGCAGCGCTGGCAAAACTTGATTTCGCTGCGCATGCGGCGCATCACATCACTGAAATGCTGTACCTCTTCTTCTTCTTCCTTCAACAGGTGCAGCACTAGGCGCAGGGCCGTTTTTTTACCAATGCCGGGCAATTTGGCAAACTCATTTACCGCCGATTCCAACAGTGCGCTTGAGAACTCCATAAGGGGGCAAATTTACTGAAATACAGCGGGTAAATGGGGCTGAAAAGCAGGAGATTTCAGGCCTTGTTTGGAGCTTTAACAAGTAGGATAAGTAAGGAGTGGTGAGTGATGAATAAGTGTAACTGCAACCAAGTTTTTGGCGGTTTAATACAGTAACGCAAAGAGCACAAAAGAGCCGCAAAGAGCGCTAAGGACTTCCTTCGCTGTCTCTGCGTCTTCTTTGCGCTCTTTGCGGCTCTTACCTTGAGTTAGCACCTATTCATGCAACCCGTAGCAGTAAAGTACCTTTTATCACCTTGGTGCGGGCAACGAAAGGTCATTTTCCCGGTCGGCCCTTATGGTAATCTTTTGGGTAAAAGGCCGTGCTATTTCAGGCAGCCGGCGCTGCCCAAAGAACTGGCCAGCATCCCAACGGCCATTGCCGTTGCGGTCGTTGAGCAGGCGCAGGTCGTAATCGCCGGGCAGGAAGAGCTGCTGGGTAAACCTGCCATTGCGGATGGGCACGGAATAAACCACTTTATCACTTTGCACAAACTGGAGTACCGGGTTCTGGGTAGTGTCGATACCACTTACTTCCAGGTTGATGGCGCCGTACTCGGCAAGGCGGCGGGTGCTGAAGCTCACGGTATCGGCCTTAAGCAACTGCCTGCCCAGGGTATCGGTGGCGAAGTTCTGTTGCAGGATCAGGTGGTACTGTTTGTCGGGCTGCCACTGGGTGCGCAGGCTCAGTTCACGGCGGGTGCTATCCTGCAGCCAGCGGTAACCGCTTACCGGCGTAAAGGTACTGTCGGCGGCAAGGCTCACCCGGGTAGAGTCGAACTGGCGCAGGGGCCGCTCAAAGGTGAGGGTAAAATCCTGGAGCAGGTCCTGCTGGCTACCGCTGGAGGTAAAACGCAGCCTGCGATCGGCAGCGGTATTGCCACCTGTTGTGCTGGTACTGCGCTGCTGCGTGGTGTTTTCGGCGGTTTCCTTATATGCATACAACTGTACGGAATCCTGTCCCGATACGACGGCACTGTTGGCAAACCCAAAAGCCTGTGCAGGGCTGGTATAGCGGCGCATGATGCCCGCATCGCCAATGGCATAGATGGCAAAAGAATCACGGGGCAGGCTGCGGAAACGAAAGCCACCATCACGGTCCACACGGCTTACATAGCGGGGACGTGTTTTGTACACCGCCGAATCGTCAAAACTGCGGTGGAGCACCACGATCATGGTGGTGTCGGTCTTGCCGGTTTCGGCATCCACTACCCTGCCGGAAAGCTCCATCGAGTCGAGGTAGGGACCGGTGGAAAAGCGGTAGGCAAAATTCCGGTACACATTGCCTTCATTGATGTCGCGGAGGGCATTGCCAAAGTCAAAGGTATAGGTAGTATTCGCTTCAAGCGAGTCCTTCAGGCGGATGGTAACAGTGCGCAGGCGGGCTTCCACTACCGGTACATTTTCAAAAAGCGGGGTAAACAAAAGGTTACCCTGCACTTCCTGCAGGTCTACAAACTCGTCGAAGTTGAGCACGATGCGGTTGCCACGGAAATTAACCGTGCTGTCTGCAGGTGCGGCATTCAGCAGTACCGGCGGCAAGGAGTCGCGGGGACCACCCTGCGGGGGAATGATATTGGCGCAACCGGTAGTTGCCTGCAGCACCGCAAGGAAAGCGAGTATAAGGAGAAGAGAAAAAAGCTGCTTCATAAAGTGGGAGCAAACTTAGCTTCTTTAGGCCGAAAGCCATGTTAATAGCTGTGCTATTGCCCCATCGGGCTCATTGGCTGATGCGTTCTTTATCCTTGAACAGGAAAGTCCTTGCAAGGATGATCTTTTGTTTTATTTTGGGCACCTGATCCCACCCGCTGAATACCGTTGGTTCCTTTTCCTGCAAAACCATTCCCTGTTCCCAAACCATCAAACTAAAACCAGGTATATGCTCAGCACCCTTGCTAACCGCACCGTCGCTGCACTTTTTGCAGCCGTCCTCCTTTGCAGTTGTGATAAAGACGAAGATGAAAAAGTTTCACGCGCCCAATTGCTCACCAATGGTCAATGGCGCCTAACAGCTGCAGTAGCCAACCCGCCGCTTGTAGCTGGCCCTTTTACCATAACCGATTTATACAACAGCCAGATGATGCAGTCCTGCCTGAAGGATAACCTGTATAAATTCAATAACGACAATACCGTTACAACCGATGAAGGTGCAGAAAAATGTGATCCTGCAGTCCCGCAAACCAGCAATGCACCCTACTCACTAAGTGCAAATGAACAGGAGCTTACGTTCCTGGGTACTACGCTTACCATTACCGAGTTGACCAACAGCACGCTTAAGGTTAAAGGGCCTATCACGGCACAAGGGTTTTCCGTCAATGCGGAACTGACCTTTTCCAAATAGGTAATAACAGAGGCCAATAGCAAAACCGTTGAAACGGTTTTATATCCAATTGTACGTATTGCATATCCCACGGTTGAAACCGTGGGCTAATGGCTGGCCATACCATGCACCAGACATAGTTGCAAGATCCTTTTTGATCCTGTTTAGGTTCAATGCTACAATCATATTATGGGGCTGCAAAAGCCAGCACAACATGCATTCGGAAGCATTTATTAGCCCACGGTTTCAACCGTGGGACAACAACAGCCCTCGCAGAACACCAAACCGTTTCAACGGTTTGCCGGCCATTGGCAAAAGGCTGGTATAAAAAACAAAGAGGCTGTTTCTACGGGAGAAACAGCCTCTTTTATATGGTTGCGAACAAAGGGATTAACCCAGTGCTACACGCTTGAACTCGATAACCTTCAGGTCAGCGTCTACGCTCTTCAGGTAGTCGCCAACGCTCTTGCCGCCGTCTTTAACGAAGGCCTGGGCAGTGAGGGTGCTTTCTTTGAAGAAGGCGTTCAGTTTGCCCTGGGCAATTTTGTTCAGCATATCCTCGGGCTTACCGGCCATCTTGGGATCCTGCTGGATCACGTCCAGGATGATGGCGCGCTCACGCTCTACGGTTTCGGCAGGTACCGAAGACTCGTCAACAGCTACGGGGTTCATGGCAGCGATCTGCATGGCCACGTCCTTACCGGCTTCTGCGGCTTCTTTGTTCATAGCTACCAGCACACCCATGCGGTAAGCACCGTGGATGTAAGAAGCAACATAAGGCGCTTCTACACGCTCGTAACGAACGATACCAATTTTCTCACCGATAGAAGCGAGCTTGTCGTTGATGAGGTCGGAAACCTTGGCACCGTTAACGGTAGCTTCGTTTACTTCTTCAACGTTCTTGGCATCGGCAGCAACAGCAGCGTCGGCAATGCTTTGTGCAAAAGCTACGAAGTCGGCGTTCTTCGATACGAAGTCGGTTTCGCAAGAGATGGTGATTACATAACCGATCTTGTTGTCGGCAGAAGTGCGGGCAATTACCACGCCTTCCTTGGCTTCGCGGTCGCTGCGCTTGGCGGCAACTTTCTGGCCCTGCTTGCGCAGCCAGTCGATAGCGGCTTCAAAATCACCACCTGTTTCGGTGAGGGCCTTGCGGCAATCCATCATACCAGCGCCGGTAGCCTGGCGCAGCTTGTTGATATCCTGGGCAGTAATCTGTACAGACATGATTGTGCGTTATGTTTTAAAGGCAAAAAGGTTGATAAGCTAATGTGCTAATTAGCCAATGTGCTAATGTGCTAAGAGCTACACCGTTGCCGAATAAGGTTATAAAAGCACAAGTGTGCGACGCAAGGGACGCTGAATAGAATTATGCAGCTCACTCCAACATCACACACTTGCTTATAAAAGAACTACTGTAAGTCAAAGGGAATGTTCGACCTAAGTTCCCCCTTTAGGGGACAGGGGGTTTAGCGACGACCACCACCGGGACCGCGGCCAGGACCACCGGGACCACGACCTGCGCCACCGCTACGGCCACGGCCAGGACCACCAGCACCGGGACCACCCGCGCCAGGACCACGACCAGCACCTGCAGGGCCACGACCACGACCACCACGGCCGCCTTCGCTCTGGGCTTCAGCCTCGAGGCGGGCAGCGCGGCGCTCGTTCTCTTCGTCGTTGGCAGCATCATCACCGTCTACGTCTTTGTCAGCCTGACGCTCGGCCAGACCTTCAGCAATAGCAGCGGTGATGTAGTTGGTAACGATTGCGATCGACTTGGTAGCGTCATCGTTGGCAGGGATAGCGAAGTCAACCTTGTTGGGATCGCAGTTGGTATCAACGATACCAAAAGTTTGGATACCCAGGCGCTTGGCTTCAGCCAGTGCGATGTGCTCGTGACCGATGTCGATGATGAAGAGGGCAGCAGGTACACGACCCAACTGGGCGATACCACCCAGTACCTTTTCCATCTTGTCTTTATCGCGGGTCAGGGTCAGACGCTCTTTCTTGGTGATCGAGTCGAAAGAACCGTCGCCCAGCATTTTGTCGATGCTCTGCATCTTCTTCACGCTCTTGCGAACGGTGTTGAAGTTGGTGAGCATGCCACCCAGCCAACGCTCGGTAACATAGGGCATACCTACGCGCTGAGCGCACTCGGTAACGATATCTTTAGCCTGCTTCTTGGTACCAACAAACAGGATTTTCTTACCGCTGCGGGCTACCTGCTTCAGGGCAGCTGCAGTTTCCTGCATGCACTCGGTAGTTTTGTTCAGGTCGATGATGTGGATGCCTTTCTTCTCAGCGAAGATGTAGGGCAACATCTTGGGGTTCCACTTCTTCTTCAGGTGACCAAAGTGTACACCTGCTTCGAGGAGTTGTTGTTGAAGGGAAGTATTTTGTTCCATGAGTGTTTTGAGCTTTTAGCTATTAGCTGTTGGCTATTAGCTGTTTGTTTTATGATGTGTCGGATTGTCTTTGACCAGTAGCTAACAGCTAAAGGCCAAAAGCCAACAGCCGTATTAACGCTTCGAGAACTGGTAGCTGCGACGAGCTTTTTTGTGACCGAATTTCTTACGTTCAACCGAGCGGGGATCGCGTTTCAGCAGACCGGCAGCTTTCAGTGCGGGGCGGAACTCAGGGTTGATTTCCACCAGTACGCGGGCAATACCCAGCATAGCGGCTTCAGCCTGGCCTTTCACACCACCACCGGCAGCGTTGATCTTGATGTCGAACTTGTCGGCAGCCTCAACGGTTTTCAGCGGGCGCTCTACCTGGTTTTGCAGGTACACCAGCGGGAAGTATACTTTGTAGTCTTTATCGTTTACGGTGATGTTGCCGGAACCCTTCGACAGGAATACGCGGGTTACCGCTTCCTTACGACGTCCTACACCATTTCTTTGCTTTTCCATTTAGTATAGCTTTTAGCTTTTAGCTTTTGGCTGTTAGCTAAGGGCTAACAGCTAACGGCTAACAGCTGATTGATTTAGAATTTCAGTTCCTTGGGTTGCTGTGCGGTGTGGGGATGCTGATCGCCGGTGTACACAAACAGTTTCTTGTACATCTGACGGCCCAGGCGGTTTTTGGGCAGCATGCCTTTCACGGCGCGCTCAATGATTACTTCAGGACGACGCTTCAGCAGGTCTTTGGCCAGTTCTTCTTTACGGCCGCCGGGGTAACCGGTGAAGTGGTCGTAAACTTTCTCGTCCATCTTGTTGCCTGTGAATTTCACTTTTTCAACATTGGTAACGATGATATAGTCACCGCAGTCAACGTGAGGGGTGTAGTATGCCTTGTTCTTACCGCGCAGGATTGCCGCGATACGGGCACACATACGACCCACGGTTTGATTGGTACCGTCCACAACGTACCAGTTGTGTTGTACGGTAGCCGCATTCGCATGCTTGGTTGTAAAATGCAGTTTGCTCATAATGATAAATTTATCCCGTTCCTTTCATCCCGAACGAGCAGGGATCGCCACCGCCATCCCGGTAGCTGATGAAAAATTGAGGCGCGAAGATAGGCAGAACCGTAGTGCACAGCCAAGCAAAAAGGTAACTATTTTACATACACCTTTTGCAACGTATTGATTTACAATAAAAATTTTGACCAAACTTTATCAACATACAACACCCAAACCCGGTTTTCCCCCTTTTTACAGCAAAAATGGCCTGAAAAACCGGGCAGGCGGCACTTAAAGCAGGCGCAATCGGAAGAACTGGTCGGACAGGACGATGGCCGATGCTACTACCATCACTACCAGCAGCGTAACCCAATTGACCCGCCGGCTTACCCCCTGTTCGCTTGCCCTTTTGTAGAGCAGCCATCCCAGGATGGCCACTACCAACAGGGGCAGGGTAAAACGGCCCAGGCCCAGCCAGCTGCTGATGCGGGCTTCATCGTTGGGATTAAACAACGATATGATACCGGCCAGCAGGCGCATATAAAAAGCAGTAAACAAAACGGGGTACAACAAGGGCCGGCGGCCTTTGCCCATCAACACAAAAACGAGGATCGCACTCAGCAGGGTAAACAAGGGGCCTGCTGCACTGATCCACTGTTCGTGGGCGCTGCTGTTGTAGCTGCCGCTGACCGGGTAAGCCGTATTAAGCGTCATAGCCATGGGATAGCCCAGGGCGATACCAGCCAGGTAATGCGCCCCTTCGTGGAGCAGCCAGGAGGCGACAACTACAACTACGGTAATCAATAAATAAGCAGGGTTGATACGGATGGGTTGGGCAAGGATGAGCATAAGTGTGCCGAAGGTAGGGCTTTGACTTCCGCAAATGGATTGCATGCCCGTACCTACATCTGGTTATGCGGCTGCAACTCCCGCCCATCATATTCCAACTGACCTTGTGCCGGTAAAAAAAGATATTGTGCAACGTTCGGCAGGGATAGGCTGTCCACCCGTTGCGAAGCCAGTGTAAACACCAGCTACCTTGAATTTTGCTCCGGCTGCCGGTAAGAAAAAGGTAGCGGTTGAGGCTCCTGCCAGTTCGTTTTGGCAGTAGAACCAACCGGTTCTGGAATGCCGTCCTGCTTGCTTTGAACGTATCTTAACCCAAAACTTCAGCCATTGCTTGCCCGCCATACCTTTTTTCTGTGCATGCTCCTCCTATTGGGGCAGGCTGCGCAGGCACAGCCTGCCGCCGATTCGCTGTACCGCCAAACCCTGGGGTTCCACCAAAGGCTGTACAATGGTCCCGAGTACATCCGTACCTATCTCAACATGTCGGGTCACCCCTTCCTGGAACAGGATAGCATGGCGCTGGATACCATCTGGTACGATCATAGCCGATACGACGGGGTTCCGCTCAACTACGATATTGTGCGCCAGCAGGTGATCACCCGCGGGGCACAGATCTTTTCCATCAGCCTGGTGCCGGAGAAGATCGAAGCATTCAGCCTGAACGGCCGCTACTTCAGACGGCTGGACACGGTAGTGGACAACAGGCGGCTGACCGGAATGTACGAAGTGCTGCATGCCGGCGAAAGCCTGGTGCTGGCCTACCGCTACAAGGAAGCCAAGGCCGCCAGCGGCAGCGATGAACAGGGCAGGTTCATCCCGCACCGCCGCTTTTACGTGGTCCGCAACGGCAGGGTGTTTACGGTGGAAAAGGCCAACCAGTTGTACCAGGTGTTTGCCGACCGGCGCGAACAGGTAAAAGAACTGCTGCAACAAAGCCCTGATTTTAAAACCAAGCCTGAATCAATCCTTATTGCCACAGCCCGGCTGTCCGAAACAAAATAGCCTGCATGAACAATCGCATACACTACATCCTGTTACTGCTCCTGCTGTTGTGGGTGCAGGCGGCCACGGCCCAGACCGGTAAACGAGCCGATGCCAGCTTCAGCAAAACGCCCTTCCGGAAGTTTGCAGCCAAAGTGGAAGAGCTGTACGGGTGCCGCATGTTCTTTATCGAGCCCAGCCTCGACAGCGTGGCTGTAAGCGCTACGCTTAAAGCGGCAACCCTCCCCGAGTTGCTGGAAGCGGTAACCAGCGGCAGTGGTTATCACTTCGCCATCGACCCCGACAATAACGTTTTTATTACCACTACCCCGCTGAAGCCGCTTGCGGCCAACTTCTTCAGCCCCGGCGGCCGCACCGCCGATACTACCCGGCGGCAGTTGCAGCCACAGGCTGTAGTGGTAGGCAGCGCGAAGGGCGGCACAGCCAAAAACCGGGCAACCCTGGCCGGCTATATACGCCAGCGCAAAAACGGCGAGTCCATCGGCGGGGCACAAATACAGGTGGTGGGCGCCGGCAACTCCGTACTTGCAGCCAACGATGGTTTTTATACCCTCAACCTGGCACCTGGCAGGTACACCCTGCGTATCAGCAGCACGGGCATGCAGGAAACCGAACTACCGGTGCAGGTGCTGGGCGATGGCCGCCTGAACTTTGAACTGGACGAGCAAATCACCAGCCTGCGCGGGGTAACGGTGTACTCGGGTCGCAA
Organism: Cnuella takakiae; assembly: GCF_001953305.1. Taxonomy (GTDB): domain Bacteria; phylum Bacteroidota; class Bacteroidia; order Chitinophagales; family Chitinophagaceae; genus Flavisolibacter; species Flavisolibacter takakiae. The sequence continues at coordinate 781,153 of NZ_MTFE01000010.1, read as the reverse complement.
TACCAACCTGCGCACCACGCAGATGGGTATTGAAAAGCTGAACATTCGCACCATCAAACAGCTGCCTGCGCTGATGGGCGAAGTGGATGTGCTGCGGGTTGTGATGGCGCTGCCCGGCGTCAGCACCATTGGCGAAGCCAGCACCGGCATCAACGTACGGGGTGGTGCCGCCAGCCAGAACCTGATGCTGTACGATGGCGCTACCATTTACAACCCCGCCCACCTGTTTGGCTTTTTTGCCGCTTACAACCCCGATATGGTAAAGGGCGTAGACCTCTACAAAAGTTTTGTTCCCGAAAAATATGGCGGCCGCCTTTCGGCGGTGTTGGATGTAAGCACCCGCGAAGGCAACCGCAAACAGGTGTCGGGCAATGCCGGTGTGGGCTTGCTGACCAGCCGCGTATCGTTGGAAGGGCCGCTGGGCAGTGACAAAACCACCTTCCTGGTGGGGGGCCGCACCACTTATTCCAACTGGCTGCTGCGCCAGCTGCCGCGTGGCGTGTACCGCAACAGCGCGGCTTCTTTTTCCGACGCCGACCTGCACCTCCAGCACCGCATCGATGACCGGAACACGCTGTCGCTGACCGGCTATTTCAGCCAGGATGACTTCCGGTTCAACAACGACACCAACTACGCCTACGGCAACCGCAATGTGAACCTCAAATGGAAAAGGCAGTTCAGCAACCGGCTTACGGGCATGTTTTCGGGTGGCCTCGACCGCTACGGTTTTGATGTGGGCAGCCAAAGCAATAGCGTCAATGGCTTTGCCCTCAGCTTTGGCATCACCCAGTTGTTTTTGCGCAGCGATTTTACCTATATCCCCAACAATAAACACACCCTCAGCTTTGGTCTGCATACCATGCGTTACAAGCTGCAACCCGGCGAGCTGGTGCCCCAAGGCAAGGAGTCGCTGGTGGCAGGGCGCAAGATTGCCGCAGAACAGGCCCTGGAGTCGGCGCTGTACCTGGGCGATCAAGTGACCGTCAACAGCAAACTGTCGGTAAATGCGGGCATCCGCCTTTCCGCATTTCAATACCTGGGGCCCCGTACCGTGTACCGCTATGTAGCCGGGCTACCCCGGAGCCAAAACACCGTGCAGGACTCGGCCTATTACGGCCGGGGCAAACTGGTCAAAAACTGGATGGGCCCCGAGTTCCGGTTTTCGGCAAGGTATAGCCTCAATGCACAGACTTCCATGAAAATGGGTGTGAACACCCTGCGCCAGTACCTGCATATGCTGAGCACCAGTGCGGCTATATCGCCGGTTGACAGCTGGAAGCTCAGCGACAACCACATCCGTCCACAGGTGGGCGAACAGGCATCGCTGGGCATTTACCGCAATACCCGCAACAATGTGCTGGAACTGTCGGTGGAGGCCTATTATAAACGGATGCGCCATTTCCTCGATTATAAAAGCGGGGCGGTGCTGGTGCTCAACGAAAGGGTGGAGCGCGACGTGGTGAACACCAAAGGCTATGCTTACGGTGCCGAACTGCTGGTACGAAAAACCACGGGCAAGCTCAATGGCTGGATCGCCTATACTTTTTCGCGCAGCTGGCTCCGCCTCGACGACCCCATTGCCGGTGAGCAGATCAACCGGGGAAAGGCCTACCCTGCCGATTTTGACAAGCCGCACAACCTGAACGTGGTGACCAACTACCGCTTTTCGCACCGCTTCAGCGCATCGGCCAACCTGGTGTACAATACCGGGAGGCCCGTTACCTTACCCATTGGCTCCTTTGTGCTGGGCGGTGCCCAGCGCCTGCTGTATGGCGACCGCAACAGCCACCGCATACCCGATTATTTCCGCACCGACCTATCGTTTAATGTGGAGGGCAACCACAAGGTGCACCAACGCACCCACAATGCATGGTCTTTTGGCGTATACAACATGCTGGCACGCCGCAATGTGTACTCCGTGTATTTCGTGCAGGAGCAAAACGAAATCAAGGGCTACCAGTTGTCCATTTTTGCCACGGCCATTCCATTTGTCACGTTTAATATCCGATTCTGATGCGCTATACCAACATCGCTTTTTACACCTTCATCCTGGCCTTTGCACTGTTTGCCGCAGGCTGTGTAAAACCCTATGAGCCACCCGAGGTGCTCAATGCCAGCAGCCTGTTGGTGGTGGACGGACTGGTGCAGGCGGGCGGCCAAACCACCATCCGGCTGTCGCGTACCCGGCGGCTCACCGGTGGCGATACGGCGGTAAAAGAAACAGGCGCCAGGCTGGAAATTGAAGGCGGCGGCGCCCGGTACCCGCTCACCGAAACGGCAGCCGGCACTTACACGGCGGCGGCCCTGCCTTTGCAAACCGGCACGGGTTACCGCCTCCTCATTCGCACCGCCGGTGGTGTTGATGCCGCTTCCGAATTTGTAACGGTAAAACAAACGCCACCCATTGAGCGGCTGTACTGGGAGCAGGAGGATGGCTTTGCCTCCATCTATATCGATACCCGCGACCCGCAAAACAATACCCGCTATTACCGCTGGGACTTTGAAGAAACCTGGGAATACCGCGCTTTTTTTGAAGCCGTTTTCCGCCGTAAAGAAGACAGTATCGTGGCCCGCACCCCGGACGAAATGCGTTATGTATGCTGGCGCACCGACCCTGCACCCAATATTCTGTTGGGGGTAAGCACCTCGCTCACGCAGGATGTGGTACAACGCAAACTCATTACCCGCATCAAAACAGCTACACCCAAGATGGCCGAGCGGTACAGCATCTTGGTACGGCAGTATGCCCTCAGCCGCGAAGCATTCGACTACTGGCAGATCCTGCAAAAGAATACCGAACAGCGGGGCTCCCTCTTCGATGCCCAACCGGCACAGCTACGGGGCAATATCCAAAACCTGAGCAACCCCGATGAGCCGGTAGTTGGTTTCCTGAGTATTTCATCGGTGGCGGAGCAACGGATTTTTATCAAACGTGCCGAGATCGTGGACGGCTATAAAGCGGAAAGTGTATGCTCCGTGCAGATTGTACCGGGTGACAGTGCGGTGTATTACCTCAAGCGGTTGCAACTGGAACCCGCCTATTTCATTACCGGTGGCGGACTGGCCATCACCCGAAGTTCGTGCGTGGACTGCACCGAGCAGGGCGGGGTAACTTCCAAGCCATCTTTTTGGTAATAAGGTTGAGAAACCAGCGGCTACCCCTTTTGTGGAAACTACCTGAATCTTTAACTGCACTATTCATGCGCCAACGCCTTAGATATTTCATTTTACATTTTGCCTTGTTGCCGCTGGCTATGGCGGCCCAAGCACAGCTGGCAGGCAGCCCTGTTTTGTTGCCCCAGCAGCGACTATCGGCAGCCGTCAACAAGCATTTTTTTGTTACCGGCGAAACCATTTGGCTGGGCGCCATCACTACTGCATTGAACTCCGGCAAAGCTTCTGACCTGGAGCGGGCGGCTTTTGTGGAACTGTTAAACAGCAGGGGGCAGGTGGCACTACGCGGTATGATCGCCTTGCGGGATAGCAGGGGCTACGGCGGCCTCTTTCTTCCAGCCACCATAGCCACCGACAGGTACCTGCTGCGGGTGTACACTGCCGGGCAGCAGGTGGTTGGGCCCGGGGGCTTTTTTTCTACCAGCCTCACCATTGTCAATCCCGAACAGCCACCGCTGGAGCCCAATGCTACGCCTGCCGATTCCGTTGGGGTGCAGTTTTTTACAACAAGCGGCCAACTGGTGGCTGGCCTCGGCAATACAGTTGGGGTGCAGATAACAGATACCTGGGGCACCCCCATTGAAGCAGCTGGCGTGGTACTGAACAGCCGCAACGACACCCTTGCACATATTACTACCTGTTGTGGCGGAAGGGCAGGTTTTCAGTTGCGCCCCCAGGCAGGCATGCAATACCGTTTGGAGGTAAGCCATCAAGAAAAGTTATATTCCAGGTACCTGCCCGCTGTTGCCACCCAAGGTATGGTGATGCAGGTAAAGGCCGCTGCCAATGGCGGTGCCGATGTGCAGGTGGCGGCAAGCGCCAACTTCAACGGGCAACAGGTTTTCCTCCACAGCAGGAGCCTGCATACCGGGATGATCAACAATGGCAGCACCACATTCCAGCTTACAGCCGCCGACCTGCCGGAAGGAACTGCCCCCATACTGCTTTATGACGGTGGCGGTAAAATACAGGCACAGCGGTGGTGGCATCAGCCCGGCAACCGCACAACCATATTGGCGGTGACACCCGGGCAACAGCGCTATGGCAAACGCCAGACCGTGGCCGTACAGCTGACTACTGGACAACCCACTGAGGTAGCCGTTTCCGTTTTCCGGGTCGATTCGCTGCAACACCCGGTACCAGAAAGGGTTAAGGCCCCGGACCGCGAAGCCAAAGAACTGGCACTGCTCACCATGGGCACCGAAGTGCAGGCGGTACAGAACCAGTGGCTGCCCCAGCGCGAAGGCCTGTTACTGCCGGTACGCATTACCCATGCCGGCAGCGACCTGCCTGCCAGCGGGGTGACTGCCAGCCTTTCGGTACCCGGTAAGCCCTTTGCTTTTGTACAGGCTACTGCCGACAGTGCAGGCATCGCTTGGTTCAACCCGCCGCCTTTTTACGACTCGGGTGCCGCATGGATACAGCCGCCGGTAACGGCAAGCGGCAGGTACCGCATTGCGCCATTCCCCTTGTTTTACCCCGTACCACAAGTGCCGGAAGGAAGGCTCTACCTGCCCAAAGCATGGGCGCCGCAGTTGGAGCAGCACCTGCTGGCGGCACAGGTGCAGGAAGCTATGGGTACCGGCCCGGTGGCAGCACCGATCGATACCACCAATTTTTATGGCAAACCCGATAAGGTATACCTGCTGGATAATTACACCCGCTTCCCGCTGTTGGAAGAAGTGCTGCGGGAGTATATTCCCGAAGTGGTGGTGCGCAGGCGTGCCGACGGCTACCATTTCCGGGTGTTCGACGAATCGTACCGCAGGCAGTTTGAAAATGACCCGCTGGTACTGCTCGACGGACAGCCTGTTGCCATCAACGAGCTCATGGAGCTGAGCGCCCTTAAAATCCGCCGCCTCGATGTGGTGGGCAGACGTTATGTGTATGGTACCCAAACCTATGAAGGGGTACTGGCCTGGTACACCTATACCGGCGACCGCGCCGGGCTACCCCCGCCGGCAGGCACCGCTGCCCTGAACCTGCCACCCCAGCTGCGGCAGCCGGTGCTGGCATCGATGGCTTTACCTGCCGGCGCTGCCGACCGGCATACCCCCGACCAGCGCCTCCAGCTGTTCTGGGCGCCCTACCTGGCCACCGACCAGTCGGGGAAAGCAACTGTACGCTTTCAAACTTCCGATGTGCCGGGCAGGTATGCCATTGTGGTACAAACCATGGGCGAAGCGGAAGGGACCAAACCTGCAGTGGTTTATTTTGATGTGGAGTAAAACACCTAACAGGTCTTGAAGACCTGTTAGGTGTGCACCGTACTTTTGCGCTATGAAGCAGCCAGCAAGCCCGGAAGTGATGATTGCCCAAACAAAAAAGTGGATCGTGGATGTGGTGGTGGGTTGCAATTTTTGCCCCTTTGCCGCCCGCGAGGTAAAACGCGACAGCATCCTGTTTGAGGTATTGGAAAACGCCCCCAAGGCCCTTGTGCTGGCAGACCTGCGCAAAATCCTGCAGCAGCTTGATAACAACCCTGATATAGAAACGGCCTTTCTTATCCTGCCGCAAAATTTCAATTCTTTTTCCGTTTACCTGCGGTTGGTAGACGCCGCCGAAGTCCTGCTGCGTAAAGAAGGATACGAGGGCATTTACCAGGTGGCTTCTTTTCACCCCGGCTACCTCTTTGCCGGCAGCAGCCCTTCCGACCCGGCCAATTACACCAACCGCTCGCCCTACCCCATGCTTCACCTGTTGCGTGAAGCCAGCGTGAGCCGCGTGGTAGACGCCCACCCCAACCCGCACGCCATCCCGGAAACGAATACCGCCTTTGCCCGGCAAAAGGGGCTGGTGTATATGGCGGCACTGCGGGAGGCTTGTATGGAAGTGAAATAAGAGAAAGCCACAAGCGGCAAGTAATTATTGATTATTTATTATTGATTACTAGACTGCACCGGCCGCGGCAATAATCAATAATCTAATAATCAATAATTAAACAACCCATAAATTGCCGCTATTTGCAACAACAACATGGCTGAATCAATACAACCTTTAGGACGTACTTCTTTTGGCAACCCCGCCGATGCCGGTAACGTGATGACCGAAACGGAAGCCTTGGCCTTCCTGGAAGAATGGGTGCCCAACGAAAAGCTGCGCCTCCACATGAAACAGGTGGGCGCCGTGATGAAAGCGTGGGCGCTGGAAAAAGAAGGACTCCCCGAAGCGGAAGCCCACAAGTGGTGGCTGGCCGGTGTGCTCCACGATGCCGACTGGGAAAAGTTTCCTAACGACCATTGCCGCGTGATTGTAGAAGAACTGGAGCGCCGCCACATCGACCCTTCCGTAATCCAGTGCATTGCCTCGCATGGCCCAAGGCATTTTGGCGTGGAACCCCAAACCACGATGGACAAGATGATCTATCTATTCGACGAGCTTTCGGGTTTTATCCATGCCGCTGCCCTCGTGCGCCCGCAACGTTACGAAGGCATGGATGTTAAGAGCGTACAGAAAAAATTAAAAACCCCGGCCTTTGCCGCCCAGGTTAGCCGCGAGGATATCCAGGATGCCCTGGAGCGCAGCGGCCAAAGCCTGGAAACGATCATCCCCTTCATTATCCAGCACCAGCAACAGGTGCAGTAAGCCCATTATGAAAAAAACGATTCTTACTATTGCCCTCGTATTGATTTTAGTGGTTGCTGCCCTGTTCACCTATTTCCCGGCGCAGCAACCTTTTGAATATTCCCTGAAGCTGGCTCTTCCCGCAAAAGCCTTGCAGCGCAGCCTGCAGGAGCAAAGTCTGCACCCGGTTGCCAAAGCTGCCGGTCCGCAAGAAGTAGTATTGCGGCCCGGTTTTTACGACGGCTTCCTGCTCAGCATTGCCACCACCGACAGCCAAAGCCAGAACAGCCCGCTTAAGCTCATTCCACTGGGTACCGACAGTACCATCGTGTACCTGAATGGCGTAGTAAGAGGCGGCAACGACCCGCTTGCCCGCATTGCCACCTGGAAGCGCACCCAGGTGGTAAAGGAAAAAGCCAAAGCCTGGCTGCAAAACCTGCAGCAAATGGAGCAGCCAGAGCAGCTATATGGTTTTAAAGTAAATGTGGGCCAGGTACCCGACAGCGTTATGGTGACCAAGCGTTTTACCAGCCCTGCTTATCCTACTACCAAACAGATCTACGGCCAGGTGGCGCTGCTGCAGCAATATGTAACCAGTGCCGGTGCACAGGCCACCAACCCGCCCATGCTCTTTGTACAGGAAACCTGTAGCGGCTACGAAGCACAGGTGGCCCTGCCTACCAACCGCCTGCTGCCGGGCAAAGCCGATATCAGTTACCGCCGCATGGTGGTAAAGGGCAATATCCTATGGGCCGAGCTCCGCGGCGGGCAGGCTACCGTGGAAGAAGGTATCCGCCAGCTGGGCAACTATGTGCTGGATCATGGGCATATCTCGCCTGCCATACCTTTTGCCTCCCTGGTTACCGACCGCACCCGGGAAGCGGATACCACCAGGTGGGTGACCCGGATTTATTATCCGATCTATTGATTTGCAGGTAATTGGCTTTTTAAACCATGTTGTTGAATCTGCAAGTATGGTTTCACGCAAAGGCGCTAAGGAGCAAAGACGCCAAGGTTTTTCACGCAACGACGCGACGGAGCCACGGCGCAACGGATTGCAAGATGACAATTTCGTCTTGCGTTGGTGGTCAATTATGGATTCTCGAAAGTTGCAAACCTATTATTGACAGCGCACTGCTTTTTACCTATTTCCATTCGGTAATACCAACTGATATCAAACCGCTTCTAAAAAAGCAATGTCTAGCCCACGGTTTTAACCGTGGGGATAATGCCGACCTATGCACGGGACAAAACCGTTTAAACGGTTTTGTATCAATTATGCAGATGCTATTGTTCCAAGGTTAAAACCGTGGGCTAAATAGGCCATACAGGAATGGATTGGAGTAAAAACATAAGCTACAAAAGCTGCAACCGAATCATCTCTACCAGATTCGGTTCATTTGAATTGTTCCTAATTATGCCATTATTGGCAATCCGATAGACTTTAAACTTTCAACTGTGAACCGGGAACCCGCACCTTGCTTTACTGCTTTCCTCCTAGTTCCACCAACTTCGCCGCACCGCCATTCAGAGCCAGCAGGTACAGGGTTTTACCCCCCACTTTCACCGGTTTTATTTTGCGTACCTGACCTTTAAGGCTGGTGCCTTGCCAGGGTTCTACGGCAAAGTTGCCATTACCGCTGTTCACCCATACCGATCCATGATCGGCGGCATAGCGGCCCATCTGGATATTATTATCGAAGAAATTGGCAGCAGGCAGCAAGTCGGGGCGGCCATCGCTGTTTACATCCACCACCACCGCATCGCGGTAGGTAGTAAGTTGTGCAGGCCAGGGCAGGGCTTTTACGGCAAACTTCCAACCGCCTTCATTGATCAGCACGGCATTGGAAAAATAATTGGCGCTGCGCTTCTGGGCGGCATCCAGCTTGGCCTGCGGGATGATATTGGTGAGGGTAGCCTTGGCAAAATCGCCGGCATACAGGAATTGCTTTTTCAGTATGGGCACCTGTTTTTCCAGTTCCGCCTTATTGGCAAAAGGTATTTCGCGGCCCGCCAGCCAGTAGGTAAGCACCTGCTCCTTTTGGCCGTTGCCGTCAAAATCGCCGAAATAGAGGTTTACAGGCTGGCTGGTGCCGGGCTTGAGGCGGTTGTTCTCACCCAGGTTGCCTGCCACCAGGTCCAGGTCGCCGTCACCATCCACATCCAGGGGTTTGGCAAATTGCCACCAGCCCAGGGCATCACCCATGCGGTGCCGTACAAAACTGCCTTTTCGGTTTTCAAAAATGGTTACCGCATCCCACTCCAGCGATAACACCAGGTCGGCGTCACCATCGCGGTCCATATCGGTCCAGGTGCCGCCAGTAACCAAACCAGCTTCGCCCAGGTCGGCACCAAACCGCGCCGTTACATCGGTAAAACCGCCCCTGCCGTCACCCTGCAGCAGGTAGGATCTGGGCGTTTGCCCATAAGCCCAGGGCACTGCGCGGCCACCTACAAAGAGGTCGAGGAGTCCATCGCCATTGATGTCCTGCGGCAGGATGCAGGAGGCGGTCAGGTATATATTGGGAAAAGCATCCGCTTTAAATGTCAACCGGCCTTTGCCATCGTTGAGGTACAAACGCGGCTGGAGTCTTGGATCCTGTCCGTAGTATTCGTTACCTCCTGAAGCCACCAGCAGGTCGGGGGCGCCATCCCGGTTTACATCTGCCCAGGCGGCATCCACTTCTTCGTACATACTGTCGAGGGCAAGGGCAGGCTGTGGCAAAGCCCGGAAACGGCCACCGGCATCCTGTACCAGTACGGCAGCTTTTTCGCCCTTGGCCGAGCCAAAGAAAACATCATCACGCCCATCACCATTGATATCGGCAATGGCCAGCGCCGGCCCCTCCCGGCTCACCATGTGCGGGATCAGAGGCTCTCGGTCAAACTCAACAAATGGGTTTTCCACATGGGTAAACTGCAGACCGACAGCTTCCGTCTGGTCTGCCACTGCGATACCTCCAGCGCGGTGTGCCTGATTGAAGGCAGCAATATTGAAGCGGGGAAGACCGGTTTGGTACGTAAGTTTTTGTGTGCCCCGCAAAGCGGTATCCATTTTCTGGTAGCTCCCATCGGGCCAAACCAGTACCAGCGAATCGGCCTTCGTACCTGCTAGCCCCAGGTGCAGCGATACCTGCATGCTGCTTTGAAAGCCTTTTACCGGGTAGTACTCGTAGGTGCGCACTTCTTTTCCTGCAAATACCAGGGCTTTTGACCCAACAGCATTGGTGTTTTGCCCGGGTCCTTTCAGCTGCAGGGAAAGATAGGTTTTGGCACCGCCATCGTTGCTGTGGTTTTCGTACACCAGCACCGCATCGTCGATATTGTTCACCACAATGTCCTGGTCGCCATCGCCATCTAGGTCGGCATAAACTGAGCCATTGGAAAAGGTGGGTAGGTCGCCTTCGATGCCGGTAGCCAGGTCCTCGAACAGTACATCGCCCTTGTTGCGGAAAAACTTGTTGGGCAGCTTGATCTGCGGGAACTTGTCCACCACAGCCATTTCCTGCTCGCTCACCAGGGCAGCATTGATGCGGCCCTGCACCTGGTCGTTGGAAATATAGTTTACATAATCAATATCGTTGAGGCGCTTGGGAATGCCGTTGGAAATAAACAGGTCCTTGCGGCCATCGTTGTCGAAATCCATCCATAGGGGCGCCCAGCTCCAGTCGGTGGCGTGTATGCCGGCACGGCGGCCCACCTCGCTGAACAAACCATTGGGCTGTTGCAGCTGCAGGGTATTGCGGGCATACTGCGGGTGGTAGCCATAGCCCACTTTCATGTTGAAGATGTTGTACTCGTCTTCGCCCAGCGAGCGCTTGAGCACATAAGGGTCCGAGGGCAGCATGTCCATGGAAATGATATCCGGCAGCGCGTCGTTGTTGATATCGGCCACATCTACGCCCATCGAAAACTGCGAGGTTTCGGTGGTGCGCTCTGCCAGCTCGTCGCGGAAAGTGCCATTGCGCTGGTTGATATAGAGGTAATCGTTTTCGTGGAAGTCGTTGCCAACATAGATATCGGG
>NZ_MTFE01000010.1:724358-770381 GCF_001953305.1 Cnuella takakiae | reverse complement strand
AAGGTTGATATCGCCGATGGCAATGCCAAAGCCGTAACCAATGGCAGAGGAGTTGATGCCGGTGGAGGGGGTAACATCGACAAAAGCAGCCCCTCCCCGGCCCTCCCCGGTGGGGAGGGAGTTGGAGCCTCCGCTATTGAGGGATTGACTTGATTTGTTTCGCAGGGTCTTTCCTTCTCCCTCCCCACCGGGGAGGGCCGGGGAGGGGCTCCTGTTCTCATAAATCCGGTCGCCCGTCAGCGGGTGGGTGGTGCCCATAAACACTTTGCGCTCCGCAAAAGTGCCGTTCTGGTGCACCGAGTGGTTGAGGAGGTAGCAGTCGAGGTCGCCATCCAGGTCGTAATCAAAAAAAGCTGCCTGGGTGCTGAAGCCGGAAAAATCAAGGCCGTAAGCTGCGGCTTCATCTTGAAAATGAGGTATGCCATTGCGCAGGCCCTTGTTGATCAGGAGTTGGTTCTTGCCTTTGAGGGTTTCGAAATTGCCTACCCGGCACACGTAGATATCCAGCAGCCCGTCGGCATTGATATCCACTACCGATACACCGGTACTCCAGCCGCCGTCCTGGGGGATGCCCGCAGCTTGGGTCACGTCTTCAAACTTAAGTGCACCCTTGTTCAGGTAGAGTTTGTTCTGACCCTGGTTGGCCGAAAAGAACAGGTCGGTTTTGCCATCGCCGTTGAAATCGCCGGCACCCACGCCCGCCCCGTTGTAGAAATACATGTATTTGAACATGTTGAACTCGGGTGTGGCCTTGAGGGTATTGGTAAAGTGAAGCCCCGTCTGGTTGTGGTCGCGAACGGTGAACAGGGCCGGTTGCTTTTTGGTGGTGCAACCTGCGAGGATTTGGGCCACTAAGACACAAAGACAGAAAGGAAGCACGAAGAAAACCTTTGTGCTGCTTAGTGCCTTTGTGTCTTTGTGGCGAGAAAATATTGAGGTGAACACGATCAATCGATTAAGGTTTTCTGCAACAACATCACTTACGCTTTGCTACGGCTTGCAGCCGGGGACGAAACAATACCGGCTTTTCGTCGTTTTGCAAAAACAGGTACTGCATCCTGCCCTTACCCTGTACCGCCAAGATATCGCGCACCTGGCCGCGCAGCTCCACGCCCGATTCGTGGGGCTGGAGGTAGCGGAACCTGCCATTACCGGTATTGATCAGCACATGGCCAAAGGAAGCATCGAGCCTGCCAAACTGGGGCAGCAGGCCAAAGAGGTTGCCGCCCAGCATCAGGTCGGTAGCACCATCGCCGTTGATGTCGCGGGCAAGGATGGCATGTACCGATGACAACTGTACCGGCAAGGGTAGTTTCTCGATGCGGAACTTGCCGCCGCCTTCATTCCAGGCAATTACCGTCGAGGGATAATCAAAAGTTTTGACTTTGCTGGCTTCCACCTGCTTTCCGCTGAACAGGTCCTGTACGGAGCGGGCAGCAAAGGCTTCATGTTTAAGGTTTTCCTTGCGCAGGCTTACGATCTGCTCGGTGATCTCGCGCTTCAGGAAGACCGGCATATCCCTGCCCGCCACGGTGCGCGACAGGAGCTTATCGGTTACACCATTGCCATCAAAATCATTGACCCACAGCTTTACAGGACTGGTCTTGCCCGGACGCAGGTAGAAGTTCTCGCCGATATTGCCCAGCACCAGGTCGTCGTCGCCGTCGCCGTCGAGGTCGGCAGTTTCGAGGGCCTGCCACCATCCCTGCAAGGTATCGAGTGAGGTGCGCAAAGCCTTGAGGGTACCGCCCTGCCATTGCAGGATGCGGGGCGCCATCCATTCGCCGGCCACCACCAGTGCCGGGGCGCTGTTTTTAGCCAGGCGGATACCGGCAGCACCCGTGATCATACCCATCTGTGCAGCAGGGCCGCGCAGCAGGTTGGTAAAGTTGCCCTGCCCATTGTTGATAAACAATGCGCTGGCAGGATCGATGCCATAATCCTCCGGCATATTGCGGCCGCCAATAAACAGGTCGGTATCACCGTCCCCATCGGCATCCATAGCTACGGCTGCGGTGGTGTTCATGGTGGCGCCGGGGAGCGCATTTTGCGCCAGCGTGAAATTGCCCTTGCCGTCATTTTTAAACAACCTGTTTTGGCCGGCACCCACGAAGTCGGCTTTCTGGCTCATGCAGGCGCCTACAAAAAGGTCGGCATCGCCGTCCTTGTCGGCATCAAAAAATAGCGCACTTACATCTTCAAGTGGTGCAAAGCGTTCAAACTCAGGGTTGGGTCTTTTTACAAAACCACCACCCGCATTTTGCAGGTACAGTTGTCCCGACTGGCCGGCAGCACCGCTGATATACACATCTTCCAGCCCATCACCATTGACGTCGGCAGCGGCGGCCTTGGGCCCTTCGCGGCTGAGCAGGACTGGAATATTGCGTTCGTAATAAAAATCTACATAACTGTCCTCGACATGCTTGTCGAAACCCGACTCCAGCGAATCAAACAGTGGCTGTACGGCAGGTTTGGCAATGATAGCCCCACGCGACTTTGCATCCTTTTGCGCCAGCAGGAGCACCGTATCAACCGCAGGCTTTTGCACCACGCTCACCGAGCGGTCGGGCCAGGTAACCACCACCGAATCCACAACCGCATTTTTGCCTAAGCCTACCAACTGCTTATAATCAATTGATGACTGGAAGCCCCGGCTGGGTACCAGCTCACGGGTTTGCATCACGCCGCCGCTGTACACCCTGATGGTGCTGCCGATGGCAAAGCTGTTGGGCGCAGCCCCCTGCAGGCGGATGCCGATATAATGATCCTTGAGCTGCTCGCGGCTCTGGTTGCGGTACACAAAGGAAGGCATGTTCACATTGTTCACCACCAGGTCCAGGTCGCCGTCGTTGTCGAGGTCGCCATAGGCGGCACCATTGCTGAAGGAAGGGGTTGCGAGGCCCCAGGCCGTGGTTTCATCGCTGAAGCGCAGGTTGCCCCGGTTGCGGAACATCTGGTTGGGAATGGGCCTCGAAGGCATCTTGCCGATCACGCCGTCCACTTCGTCTTTCTTACCCGTGAGTACCATGTTCTGGATCACTTCGTTGGCAAAAAAGTCGATGAAATCCTGGTCGGTAACGTCGTGGTAAATGCCATTGCACACAAAAAGGTCGGAAAGGCCGTCGTTGTCGGCATCGAAGATGAGGCCGCCCCAGCTCCAGTCGGTGGCAGCCACCCCACTGTAAAATGCCGTTTCCAGAAACTTGCCCCCGCCATTGTTTACCTGCAGGGTATTTTGCTGAAACTGGTTGTAGAAGCCCGAACGCACCTTCAGCTGGTTGACATCCCAGTTTTCAAAAGAGGTGGTGGTGCGCAGGCGCAGGTCGTCGCCGGGCAGCATATCGGTGGTAAAAATATCGGGGTGCCCGTCGTTGTTGATATCGGCAATATCCGCACCCATCGAGGAGTGCGAAATGTGCTGTGTCCACTGCTCCAGTTCTTCCGAAAAGGTGCCGTCCTTTTTGTTGATGTAGAGGTAGTCGCGTTCAAAGAAGTCGTTGGAAATATAGATATCGGGATACTGGTCGCCGTTCACATCACCAACGGTTACCCCCAGGCCAAAGCCAATGAGGCTGCCATAGATATTGGCGGCTTCGCTTACATCGGTGAAATGGCCGCCGTCGTTGCGCAGCAGCTTGTCGCCACCACCTTTCACCACATCGGGCACGGGCCAGTTTTCGGCACGCAACTCGCGTTTGTTGGCGTAGTTGAGGGTATTTACCGGCAGAAATGAGTTCTTGAGAATATAACAGTCCAGGTCCCCGTCGAGGTCGTAATCAAAAAAGGCGGCATGGGTAGTATAGCCGCTTTCGGCGAGGCCCCATTTGGCGGCTTCTTCAGTAAACGTGCCGTTGCGGTTGTTGATGTACAGTTCGTTTTCGTTGGAAATACCTTTCTGGTAACCGGCATTGCACACGTAAATGTCGAGCCATCCATCGCTGTTGATGTCCACCATCACCACGCCGGTGCCCCATTTACCGCTGGCCTTGAATCCTGCCTTAGTGGTGATATCTTCAAACTTCCAGTTGCCCTTGTTCAGGTACAGTTTGTTATCGCTCCTGTTGGCGGTAAAGAACACATCAGCGAGGCCATCGTTATTGATATCGCCGATGGCCACACCACCGCCGTTGTAGAAGTTGCGGTAGCTGAACACATTGAATTTGGCATCGTGTTCCACCTTGTTGGTAAAATTGATACCACTGTTTTCCTGCAACTGGAACAACCCGTTGGCAGGAAGCTCCGGTTTTTTCCCACAAGCCAGCAGCAAACACAGAAGCCACAAATAGTTTTTCATACGCACCGGAAAGCTATGATAAGGGATAAGAAAAAAGGCCATTTCACAATGACCTTTTTTCTTAAAATAAATAGACAAGAGAGTTATTGCGCGTATCCAGGGTTTTGCTTCAGGTTGGGGTTAACCGCCAAGGCATTACCAGGGATGGGGAATACCAGGTATTTCACATCCGACTTGTTGGGCTTGGTAGGTCCGTAGGGGTCCAGGAATTTACCAAAGCGCACCAGGTCGTTCCTGCGCCAGCTTTCCCAGTACAGTTCGCGGCCACGCTCATCGAGCAGGTTGTCGGTGGTTACCGCAGCCAGCTGCGAAGCACCCCGCTTGGCCCTGATCTGGTTAACGATGGCAAGGGCAGCACCGGCATTTCCTTTACGCAGCTGGGCTTCGGCTACCATCAGCATCACGTCGGCGTAGCGCAGCAGCACATAGTCGTTGCTGGCCACATCTTTAGGCGCCGAGTAGTCGGGCTTCATGTCGGGAACGTATTTCACCACCCGGATACCAGGCAGCTCTACGTTGCCGGTAACAATGGGGGTAATTTCCCGGGTAAACACCAGCGGGTTGCCGGCACGATCTTTCAGGGGCACGCCACCTTTGCCAAACTGCTGGCCCACCAGCAGGCCAACACGCATACCCGTGCTGTCGGTAAAGCGCGGGAAGGCAATACCGCGACGCTGGTCGGTAGCTTCAAACTTGTCGTAGAAAGTAGCCAAAGTGGTAAAGCCGTTCCAGCCACTGGGGTTCTGGTTGTAGTGGGTAGATGCGAAATAGTGGAAACGCACGTTACCAGCATCAGTTTCCGTATTCTGGTTGGCGAAGATGATTTCCTTCGAAGTTTCGGAGTTCTCAGGCGTAAACTGCGTGAAGAAATTATCATCCAGCTGGAAACGCCCGCTATTGATAATCTCATTGCCCAACGCAATTACTTGGTCCATATCGGCAGCAGCAAAAGTGGGCTGCTGGCGGTTGGCATATACGCCACGGTTGAGGTAGCACTTCATCAGCAGGGCACGGGCTGCAGCCTTATTGGCGCGGTACACCGGCGCTTCGGGCAGGTTGGGCAGGGCCGCCTGCAGGTCGGCGATGATGCGGTCGAGGGCAGCAGTACCCTGCAGCACCTGTGCGGGCAGCAGCAGGTTCTCGCCTGGCTCGCGCACTGGCACCTGGTCGTACAGGTCCAGCACATAGAACATGGCATAGGCACGCAGCATACGGGCTTCGGCGGCTACGCTGGCGCTGGGGTTAAAGTCGAGCACGTTGGTAGCGTTGAAAACAATCTGCAACAGGTTGTTGAAGTTGTCTACAATACGCTGGTTGGAGGCTGTCCAGTTGTGGGTGTGCAGCACACGCCATACACCGTTATCGTCCCAGTCGCCGCCACGTGTTGGCCCGATGGCGTCGTCCGAGGTCATGTCCTGCAGGGAGAACACACCGGTCTGGTCCTGGAAAGGTCCGCGGAAAGAGTTATAGGCACCGCGCAACAAACCGGGAATATCGGCATTGCGGCGGAAGTCTTCTTCAGGAATGGTTGCGTTGATCTTTGGGTCAAGCTTGGTACAACTTGCCATACCGGCGAGCACGGCACCAACTACCATTGTTTTTATAATAGGTTTCATATCAACAATCGTTTTTTGTTTACAAAGAAAAGTTAGCACCAATAGTGAATGTACGGGCCGAAGGATACGGCGTGTACTCGATACCAAAGGAAGGCACGTCGTTGATGGGACGGGGGCTGTTCACTTCGGGGTCGAAACCACTGTAGTTGGTGATCACAAAAAGGTTCTGGCCTGTTACGAAAACATTTACGCCACGGAAAAGTTTACCAATATTACCCACATTGTAGCCCAGTGTGGCATTGGCCATTTTAAAGTAGTCGCCTTTCTCGAGGTAGCGGTCAGACACAGGCTGCGAGTTGGCGCGGTTTTCCAGCTGCGCAGGATTATATACGGAATTTGCAACGTTACGGTTGCCACCGATATTACCAATGGCCAGGGCTGCCTGCGTGGTGTTGTTATAAATGTAGTGACCCAGTGCACCGTTCATGTTGGCGGTAAAAGAAAACTTCTTGTAACCAACGTTGGCAGTGAAGCCCAGCAGGGTGGTAGGGTTGGGGCTGCCGGCATAACGGCGGTTGGCAGGATCGTTGGCATCGCCACCTTCAAACTGCGCATTGCCGTCGCGGTCCAGACCCAGGTAGTGGGCCAGGCTGTACGAGTACAGGGGACGGTCGTTGAGGAACTGCTGTGCAAAAGCACCGGTCAAACCCTGGCCGCTGATGGCACCGGTTTGGATCAGGAGGCGGTTGCCACCGGTGGCGTTGGCAAAGTCCTTCAGGCGGTTCTGCAGGAAGCTTACGTTTACACCCAGGTCAACATTGAAATCGCTTTTGTTCACTACAGAACCGTTCAGGGAAAATTCTATTCCCGAGTTCTGTACATAACCAAAGGGCAGGTTAGACCAGTAGCGGGCGGCAGGCGCCGGCGGAATGGCTTCAAAGTTGAACAGCAGGTCGTCGGTGCGGCGGAAGAAGTATTCCAGGCTACCGCTGAGGCGGTTGCGGAGGATACCAAAGTCAACAGCCACGTTGGTAGTGGTAGTGGTTTCCCATTTCAGGTCGGGGTTGCCTACGTTGGCCTGGCGGATAGCGCCATTACCTTCGCCGGTGTATTCAAACACGTCGAGGGCAGCACCTGCAGGGAACTCCTGGTTGCCCGTACGGCCCCAGCCGGCACGCAGCTTCAGGTTGTTGAAGAAGGAACCTTTTACAAAATCTTCATTGCCAATATTCCAGGCGCCGGCAAAGGCAGGGAAGTAGCCGTATTTATTATTACCACCAAACTTGTTCGATCCATCGGCACGGAAAGTACCGGTAAGGATAAAGCGGTCGTTGATGTTTACGTTGGCACGGGCAAAATAAGACTGCAGTTCAACGGTAGGATCGGCAAAAGATCCAAAGTTGCGCTGGGTACGCGAAGAGCCCTGGAACACATTGGTGTAAGGACGGGCGTTGGAAGTAAAACCAATACCATTGAGGTTTACACCCTGGGCATCAAAACGCTGGAACTCGTAACCTACCAGGGCAGTCAGGTTCAGCTTATCGCTGATCTCCTTTGTATAATTCAGCGTGTGGGTGAGCTGGCTGCTCATGGTTTCGTTGTTGGAGTAGTATGCCTGGCCACCATTGGTGCGAACGGCATTTACTTCCGACTGGTTGGAAACCTGCGAGCGGCGGATACCGGTACCATAGTTCAGACCCAGGATCATGCGGTATTCCAGGTCGTTGGTGATCTTGAAATAAGGCGTTACCGAAGCCAGGATGGAAGTCACTTTGGCCTTGTCGCTGTAAAACTCGGAAGTAGCCAGCGGGTTATAGGCTGTGGCAGGGAAACCATCGGTAGCCGTATAGTTCAGGTTGAGCGAACCATCGGCCTTACGCAAAGGGCGGGTGGGGTTCCACTGGAGGGCCTGGCCAATCAAGCTGCCTTCAAAACCAGCGCTGGAAGTTACCGGCGCCAGGTCTTCGCGCTGCTGCGAGGCAATAATGTTGAAGTCCAAACCCAGGCGCTTGCTTTCCAGGAATTTGAAGCCACCATTGAAATTGCTCACCATGCGCTTGAGGCCTGAACCAATTACGATACCTTTTTGATCGAGGTAACCCAGCGACAGGCGGTAGCGGCCGCTTTCGTTGCCACCACCAACGGCTACGTTGTAGTTCTGTACACCAGCAGAGCGGGTGATTTCATCCATGGCGTCTACATTAGCTCCATAGTTGTTGGCATTGGAAATACCATAAGTCTGCAGGGCAGCACGGTATTCGTTGCCATCCAGTACATCGATTTGGCGAAGCATATTGCTTACACCAGCCGACACACTAAAATCAATTTTGGGCGCACCGCTCTGGCCACGCTTGGTGGTGATGAGCACCACACCGTTGGCAGCACGCGAACCATAGATGGCAGCCGCGGAGGCATCCTTCAGTACGTCGATGCTGGCGATGTCGTTGGGGTTGATAAAGTTGAGGGGGTTGCCTTCGGGGGTTCCACCCAGGCCGCCGGGAGCATCAAAGCCGGGGCGGGCCGAGTTACCTGAAAGGGGCACACCATCTACTACAAAGAGGGGCTGGTTGCCGGTACGTACCGAAGAGGCGCCACGGATACGAACACTAACGGCAGCACCGGGCTGGCCGCTGTTGTTGAGGATCTGCACACCGGCTACCTTACCCTGGATCAACTGGTCGGGCGACACTTGCACACCCTTATTGAAATCCTTGGAAGTAACCGTGGCAATGGAACCGGTAACGTCTTTACGACGCTGGGTGCCATAACCCACTACCACTACCTCGTTGAGGTTGGCTGCGGCAGTTTCCAGGGTTACGTTTACAGCGCTGCCGGAGATTGGCAGGTCCTGTTCGCCGTAACCTACGGCAGTGATGGAAAGAGATTTTGCATTTTCGGGAACTGACAGGCTGTAATTGCCATTGGCATCCGTTTGGGTACCTACTGCGGTACCTTTAGCCACTACTGATACACCGGCAATACCCTGACCGCGGCTATCAGTAATCCTTCCGGTTACCGTGCGGGTTTGGGCGTTTGCGGGGAGTGCATACACAAGGGTAAGCACAAACAGCCCTACGGCTGCGAGCAATCGTTTGAAGTTCATATTGCAGAGGTTTACGTTAGTTGATCTAATAACGATTTAGCTCAACCGTTTTTAAATCGTGTACAAAATACATGGATTCAGAGAAAACAAAAAAATTTAATAAAGTTTTATCCTTATTCAACCTGAAGCCTTCATTTCAGACAAGTACAACATCCTTACTGCTGCAAGGTTTGGAGTCTATTTCAGGAATTTATCAACAATAAGCGAAATAAGGAGCTTGACATGCCTTTAGCTGATTGTTTTAAAAAAATCAAAACCCCGGTTAGTTACCGGGGTTAGATCTCATTACTCTAAAATTATAGTTTGCAAAAGCAGCGCACCAGGATTGGCAGAAGTACTGCCTTCCAGCCATACCTGTAGGAAGTCGAACTGAGTAGTGTTGAGTTCCAAACCAGGCTGTGCCGTAAAGCGTAAAGGCTGGAAGCCGGGATAAGGGCGGGGCAACAGCAACCTGGAACCTGCTTTGAATGCTGCTAGAGGAATTTTATAATGGGCATCAGTCCCCAGGCTGAGGGTATAAGTATGAGCAAGTCCCTGCCGGGTTACCAGGGCAAGGTTCAGTTTTGTTCCGGGTGTACCGGTTGCATTTACCAGCATATGGGTGTAAGCGCTGCCGAAAGCATCGCCTGTTTCCATCTGCCAACCCAGGTATGGCCCCTTTTCCGGTGCCGTGCTGGCCAGGCTTTGCCATAGGTAAGGATATTGCTCCCGCACTTCGGTACCCACTTTATGCTTTTGCCAGTTGGTGGTAAAAATGCTTGGCTGGGTTTCGGCGCCCGCATCAAAAAGCACCCACTGGCTGGCAGCAGGTAACAAAGCCGTTTGCCAGCTTTCCGATGCAGGTGCGTCCCAACGGAAAGGATCACCTTTGGCATCGCCGGGAAAAACATGCACCTGCCCCCTGCCATCCCGGGCCATGATGCGGTAGCGCAACACGCCAGCCACCTGCAACTCGGCAGGAAACGCAATTTCAAATCCAAAACCGCCTGATTTCCTTGCAGACACAGTACGCCAACCGGCAGTGCTGTGGTTCAGTTCGGCCCAAAGGCTGTCTGTACCCGCGGCTTCCAGGTGTAGCTTAAAGCCTTTTGCACCTGCCCTTTGTAGCGACTGGTGCAGCAACAATACCGAATCGGCACCCAGGGGCAACACCGGGTATTCCAGTTTTTGCGCACCCACAACACCAACTTCACCGCCCAAGTAGTACACACCAGGCTTTACATGCCAGGCAGCACCGCCCTGTGCAGGCACTTCGCTGCCATCTGCTCCAAACAGCCTGCCTTGGGTACCAACGCCCGGCAGCAGCAGTTGCAGGCTACGGCTATTTGCCAGCAGCCTGCGTACCGTGCGTGCAGGTGCAGCTTTGCCAAAGGGATCGGCCACCTGCAACACGTCGGGCAGGATTTCTATACGCCAGCGCCCCTCCCCCACTTTATCCAGGAAATAGGCGCCTGTACCATCGTACCGCACCACCGGTGAAGCGCCTACACCGGCAATATGCTTCAGGGCAGCAGGCTGAACGGGTTGGGAGGCGGTATTGTTGGTATAAAAAAATGCGGTATCGGTATTCCACTCGCTCAGGTCCTGGCTGTAGGAAACCCGGAAACCACCAAAAACAGAATCTGCGGGATAGGTACCATAGCTCTTACCACGGGGAAGCAGGTGAAAAGCCTTGCCGGCAATCATCAGCCCAATGGCTTTTCCGGGTGTATAGGCCAGGTTGAGGTAATGCGTTTGGTACTCCGTATTGGCATGTGCGGTATACAGCGGGTCGTAGGCAAACTGGGTAGCCCACTGGAAACCTGCCGTGCGGAATGACCGGGCCATAGCAGGGTACATATAGCTGCCAATCACATCGCCGGCATCAAACTCGTACACCATGCAGGCACGGTTGCGGAAGGCAGGAATGGTATCGATAAAGGGAATATGGTAACGGTCCACATTGGGCAGGAAGTTGCCTTGCAGGGTATGGTTGGCCACCAGCCCTGTTGGATACCACTGGAAACTGTGCCCATCCACTTTAGCAGCGGCAACGGCATCGGCATAAGCCGGCGATTCGGAGATATTGTAAAAAACAGGCTTGGTCCATCCGGTGCTACGTACGGCGGCAGCCATCCGGTTGATATAATCCGTCACCGCGGGCTTGGGTCCGCTGTGGTGGGGTTCGTTATTGATTTCCATGGCAATCACATCGGGGTCGTTGCCATAGGTGGTTTTGGTATAGGAGTTTACGTGGCGGAAGAACTGTTTCAAGTAAGTTTCCTGGGCAGCAATGGCCTGTGGCGTTACCAGCACCTGGCGTTTGTTGTATTTGCTGGAAAAAGAACCGGTGTTCTGGTCCGGCTCGGGGTAGCCGTTGCCCCAGAATGCCAGTGGCGTGATCAGGATCTTGATGCCCCGCTCTTTCAGCCGCATCAGCAGGTAATCAAAAAGGCGGAGGTGTTCGTTTTGCAACAGGTTGCCGGCGCTATCCGTGATCTCGGTATCCCACACATGTACCCGGAATGCATCAAAGCCCAGGCGGGACATATGCGCCACATCGGCATCAATGGCTTTTTCGGGATCAACACCCAAAGCTTTGTGCGAGCGATATCCATAGGCAAAGGGAACGGTGTAGTTAACGCCAAAAAAGGCGGCTTCTTTTTTTGTTCCGGTCCAGCGCAGCACGCCGGAAGGGTCTACATAAACGGGGTTCGTATTTTTTTGGGCAAAACCAACAGCGGCAAAGAGCAGGGCCGCCCAGCACAGGAGTCCTTTCATGGGTGCAAGATAAAGGTGAGGCAAGGAATGAGTGATGAATGATGAGTGATGAGTAGGTACCAACTGGTACAGCACCAATTCATTACCCTAAAAATATTTCAGTACTATCATGTGTACCACTCATTATTCATCACTCATCACTCATCAAACGAAAGCCGCCCCTGAAAAGGGGCGGCGACTTACGATTGATTGCCAATGAAAATTAGTTCTTCTTAATTACGTACACCCAGTTGCCACCAATCATGATGTCGAGGGTGATGGTATAGTTGCCGGCAGCGGCAATGGCGATATTGTCGCCACCCAGTTCGGGCTTGCCGTCTACGCCAGGGTTTTTGTTATCACCCAGGTTCACTACCCAATCGTCGTTGGCACGAAACTTCAGTTCGCCGGCGTTCAGGTTGGTGGTGATGGTGTAGGTTTTGGAAGCTGCGTTCCAGGTCAGGTCCTGGTCCGAGTTCCAGCCACCAGCCGTTGCCGAACCGATGATCCCCCAACCGTTGATGCGGTCGCTGGTCCAGGTGCGGGCCGTGGTGTTGGCTCGGATCAGGTAGATACCAGGAGCAGGCAGCTGCAGGTTGTTGCCGCCATTGGTGAGCAGGCCGGCACCGGCACTACCAAAATCACCAGCGCTCCAGTCGTTGCCCTTTACAAACTTGAATTCGGGGGCAGGTGTACCGGTGCTGAAGTCAACAAAACCTGCGTAGTTGCCATCGTTGGCCAGTGATACAATCTGGGGACCCGTTGCAGGCGCCCAGCCCTGGAAATTACCTGCCAGGTTGATAGCAGCAGGAAAGCCATACTGCACCAGTACGCGGTAAGGCGTAATGTTCAGCTTCAGTGTGTTGGACACGATGCCGGAAGCATCGGCCTTCAAACGCACATCCACATCGGAAGCTACTCCGGAAGCCACGATCTTGTTCAGCTCGACATTCAGCTCAGCTACGGTAAAGCCTTTTTTCAGGGCACTTTTGGTTACACCCACTTCGGTTGTAGAAGCGCCTGCGAAATTGGTACCGGAACGGGCGATCTGGAGCACGTACTGGATAGCGTCGCTATAACCATAGTCAACGGCACCCCAGGTAAACTCCAGCGCAGGCTGTGAGGCATTGGCCTGCGCCAGCACCAGTGGTGTAGTGCGGTTGGCAGCCAGCGTGGGCGCCGCACCGCTTTTCAGCACTGCCCTTGTTTCATCTTTCTCGCACGACCACAGCAGCACGCTGGCGGCGGCGAGGATCAGTATTTTGGAAAATAAGGATTTCATGTTCTGCATTTTTTAAGCAATCAGGAATTAATAACCGGTGTTCTGCTTCAGGTTGGGGTTGGCTGTAAGATCGGATGTGGGAATGGGATAGAGCTTGCGGAAGCTTTCCACGCCACGGCCTTCTTTTACGCCCCCTTTAAAGGGCCATAGGTAGCTACCTTCGGTGAAGCGGTTGTAACGGATCAGGTCGGTACGGCGGAAGCCTTCCCAGTACAGTTCGCGGGCACGCTCATCCAGAATAAAGTCCGTGTTGATGGTGCTTACGGTTGGAGCGCCTGCACGGGTGCGCAGGGCATTGATGTACTGAAGGGCAGTGGCCTGGTTGCCGCCGGTGCCGCCACGCAGGGTAGCTTCGGCATAAATCAGGTGCTGCTCGGCCAAACGGAAGATGGGGAAATCCACGCTTACAAAAGTGCCGCCTGCATCGATGCTGGGTGCAATGGCGCCGGTGCGGGTAACGTTGCGGAACTTACGCACGCCATAACCTTCCGATGATTTGCTGATATCATTGATTTCCAAAGTGTTCTTCTGGAACTGGGCACGTTTGTCGGCATTGCCATCGGCATCAGGAAAGAGGTTCACCAGGCTCTTGGTGGTGCGCAGGCCAAACCAGCCACCACTGGGAATACCGAAATCGTTCTTGGCATCCATATTATCCACCACGGCAGCATGCACCAGGAAGGTGGTACCACCATAGCTTTGGGTGCTCAGGCCATCGTAGTTGATGGTGAGGATAAACTCATTGCGGTTCAACTGGTTATCAGCCAGCATAAGGTTGCGGTAGTTGGGCTCCAGTGTAAAACCGGCATCAATCACCTTTTTGGAATAGGTAACGGCGTCGGTATTGCGCTGGGTACCGGTAAACACCTCGGCGTTGAGGTAGTTGCGAGCCAGCAGTGCCCATGCGGCAGCCTTATCGGCACGGCCGTATTCGTTTGTTTTAGGATCCGCCAGCAGGGTTTCCAGCTCTTTCAGTTCTGTTTCCACGTAGGTAAACAGCTCGGCACGGGTTGCCTGCTTAGGCAGTACGCTACCCAAGGCGTCAGCCTCGGTAACAAAAGGCACATTGCCAAACAGGTCCATCAGCACCGAGTACTGGTAGGCACGCAGGAAGCGGGCTTCGTTGCGATACCTGCGGATCTCGTCGGCATCGGCACCCGAAATGCCACGGCTGCTCAGGTTGGCATCCGACGACTGGCGGATGAAATCATTTGCCAGCGTGATCTGGTAAAAACAACGGTAGTACAAGCCCTGCAGGAAGGGGTTGTTGGCACCCCAGTTCATGTTGTGAAAATCGGGCAGGCCTGCATCACCCCAGCCAATTACAGCTTCTTCGGTAGGCAGCTCCTGCGCTTTCCAGTACAGGCGCAGGAAGTCGGAGAAACCTTCATCGATACCCTGGATATCACCGTTGCCGGCAGGCCCCTGGTTGCCGGTGAGGGCAAAAGCGCCATATACTTTGGCAAAAGCCTGCTTGTATCCGGCGGTGTTGGCATAAACCTGCTCCGAAGTGATCTCGTTTTTGGGCAGGCGGTCCAGATCCTTGGTGCAGGAGGTGAAGGCCGAAGCCAACACCGCACTCACCATAGCTATTTTGAAAAACGTATGTTTCATATAATCACAATCAGTTAATAGTTAGAAGTCGAGGTTTACACCCAGTACATAAGTGCGGGGACGGGGGTAGAAATTGTTGTCGATACCACCGCTGATCTCAGGATCCAGCCCTTTGTACTTGGTGATCACAAATGCGTTCATCACCGTAGCGCTCAGGCGCAGGTTGGCGGTACGCAGCACCTTACCCACATTGTAACCCAGGTTGATATTGTCCATCCGCAGGAAGGAAGCGTTCTGGATATAATAGTCGCTCAGCAGCTGGTTTACATTGCCGCCGGTAAAACCAGATTCCAGAATATTCACCGAAGCGTTGTTCAGGATATTGGGCAGTCCACCCACGGTGCTGAACCGGCCCAGGTTGCTGTATAAATTATTATATACATAGTTGCCAAAGTTGGCGCGGGCAATAAAGCCTGCGTTCCACTTGCGGTAGCCCACATTGGAGCTCAAGCCCATAAACACCTGGGGATCGGCCTGCTTGTACTGGTAGCGGTCGCTGTTGTTGATCACACCGTCTTTGTTGCGGTCAACAAAGAGATTCTCGATGGGCTTGCCGGCTTCGTTGTATACCTGCTGGTAGGTGTAAAACGCACCACGGGGATAGTTCACCGAGTTGATCTGGATGGTATTACCGGTACCACCGGCCACACCGCCATACTCGTTACCTACATAGCTGGGGCTGGGCGCCATGGTCAGCTGCGAGATCTCGTTTTTGTTGAGCGTGATGTTGTAGTTCAGGTCCCAGCTCCACTCCTTGGTGCGTACGGGGGTGGTATTCAGGGTAAACTCAATACCCTTGTTGATCATGCTGCCCACGTTGGCAACAATGCGGTTGGAGAAGTTGGTACCGGCCGACTGGCTGATCTCGTTCAACAGGTCGTTGGTTTCGCGGTAGTACACATCCAGGGTACCGCTGATGCGATTGCCCAGGAAGCCGTAATCCAGTCCGGCGTTCCAGGTAGTGGTTTCTTCCCACTTGCGGTTAGCATAGTAGCCACCGGGGCGGTACATATTATAAAAGGTATTACCCAGCTGGTAACGGGCAGTGTTGCCGCTCAGGTTGTAATATGAAATGTAATCGTAGTAGTTGATGCCTTCCTGCTGGCCGGTAACACCATAAGACACCCGGAATTTCAGGTTGCTCAGGGCAGCTACATTACGGAGGAAAGCTTCATCCTTTACGTTCCAGGCCAGGGCCAGCGAAGGGAACACACCCCAGCGGTTGGCTTCGGCAAAACGGGAAGACCCATCACGGCGAACGGTTGCAGTCAACAGGTAGCGGCCTTTATAACCATAGTTCAAACGACCATAGTAAGACAGCAGGGTGTAGCGGGGCTCGTCGGTAGCAAAGATGGGATCCGAGCCGGGGATTTTTTCACCACGGGCATTGAAGTCGGCGTAGTTGTAATACTTGGTCAGGAAGTCCTGGTAAGAATAACCCGCCATTACATCAATTCGGCTATCGATGTTCTTCAGGTCCTTTACATAGTTCAGGTAGGCTTCAAACAGGGTATTTACATAACCACGCTTGTACTCGGTATTCTGACCCTTGCGGTTGTACTGCGCAGCAGCGCTGTCGGGTACGAATACGGTACCGCGGCCTTCCGAAATATCATAACCCAGGTTTACGTTGGCACGCAGCTCGGGCAGGAAGTGAAACTTATAGTCGAACTGGGCATTACCGATGCTACGCTGTACCGTGCTCTTATCATCGCGCTGGTTCAGCAGGCCCACGGGGTTGCGGGGTGCATTGAGGTTGGGCAAACCGCTTCCGGGCAGCAGCCACTCAAAGTAACCACCATAACGCTTGCCACCATTGGTAACAGGCTGGGTAGGGTCAAAGGTCACGGCGTTGCCAATGGCAGCCTGGTCGGCAAACTGGTTGTTGGTAACAGCACCCTTCAGGTTGATGTCCACACGCAGGTGTTCGTCAAAAAACCTGGGGCTCAGGCTCAGCGAACCGGAGGTACGCTTCATGTTGCCGGTTTTCAGCACACCGTCCTGGTTGAGAAAGCCTACCGAAGCACGGTAAGGCATACGGCCCAGCGAACCACGAACGCTCAGGTTATTGTCCTGTGAGAATGCGGTGCGGTAAATCTGGTCCTGCCAGTTGGTGTTGGCGGTACCCAGCAGGGCCTTCTGGTCGGCATTGCCACGGGCATTTACCAGTTCACGAAACTGGTCGGCGTTCAGCACTTCCACACGGCGGGTGTTTTCGGAAGCCGACAGCTGGGTGTTGAACGATACCTGGGGCTTACCCGAAGTACCTTTTTTAGTAGTAATGATGATCACACCGTTGGAAGCGCGGCTACCATAAATGGCAGTGGCCGAAGCGTCCTTCAGTACGTTCATGCTTTCAATGTCGTTGGGGTTGATCAGCGCCAGTGGGTTGGCAGCGCCGTTGATGCCACCTGCGGTGAGGGGCACACCGTCTACCACGATCAGCGGATCGTTGGAGGCGTTCAGGGAAGCACCGCCGCGGATGCGGATGGTAGAACCTGCACCGGGAGCACCCCCATTGCTGGTGATTTGCACACCGGCCACCTTACCGGCAATCAGTTGCTCGGGAGTGGGAATCACGCCTTTCTGGAAATCTTTGGAAGTAACCGTGGTGATGGAACCCGTCAGGTCACGGCGGCGCTGGGTACCATAACCCACCACTACCACCTCGCCGAGGTTGGCAGTTGCGGTCTGGAGGGTAACAGAAACATTGGTTTGTTCGCCAACCGTGAGTTCACGGCGCTCAAAACCTACAGATGAAAATACCAGGGAGGCACCATTGGCGGCCGATATGGTATAGGCGCCATTCTCGTCGGTGGTGGCAGCCGAAGTGCCGTTTACCGAAACAGTAACACCGGCAACACCTTTACCGGTGGCGTCGGTTACACGACCCGTGATGGTACGGGTTTGGGCGAAAACTTGTAAGGAAAGCAGCAATCCAATTGCAGGCAGAACAAGTGCTCGGAACAATCTTCTCTCGTCCATAAAGCAAGCTTTGTTGTTTAAATGCTTGAAAAACAATCAATAATGTGTCTTTAAAACACGTTATTTTTGTGTATTAAGGACACAATTTAAGGTGAAAACAAAATAGGCCGAACAAATCCGGCCTATTTTTTTTATCCAAACTATATTAAAGTATCAGGAATGCAGTACTGGTGCGGGTTTGAGGGCTTTTTTACCATGACGCCCAAAAACTTCCTTTAAGCAATAAACCTTACCCGGGCGGTGGGGCACATCTTCCTCCATTTCGTTGAGGTCGTCGAGCCAGCCTTTAAGCGTGATGCGTTTGCGGAAATTACGCCGGTCGAGCTCAACGCCCAGGATGGCTTCGTACACATCCTGTAGCTCGCGCAGCGAAAACTTTTTGGGCAGCAGGTTGAATACAATGGGATGCTCCAACACCGCTTCCTGCAGGCGCTTGAGGCAGGTGTCGACAATATTTTTATGATCGAAGGCCATGGTGCCAAGTTCACTTACCGGGTGCCAGTGCAGTTCGTTGTCGGTATTGGCCAGTTTATAGGTGTGAATATTGACCAGTGCATAGTAAGCCGTGGTAATTACACGGCCCGAAGGGTGCCGGCCGGTGGCGCCAAAAGTGTATACCTGTTCCAGGTACACGTCGTCGAGGCCGGTGCGTTCCTGCAGCACACGGTAGGAGGCCGCCTCCAGGTCTTCGTCGGGGCGCACCAGGTCGCCCAGCAGGGACCACATGCCTTCAAACTCCTCCAGGTCCGACTTGATGAGCAGCACCTTCAACTGTTTGTCCTCGTAACCAAAAATCACACAGTCTACCGAGATGGCTATATTGAAATATTCAAGGTGGCTGCTTTTTTCGAGCGCCGCATTTTTCATTTGAGCAAGCTTATGATGCATAGAAGTTGCGTAAAAAACGTTCCTGTTTTGGTTCTATTTATGAATCCGCGCTTAAGATAGCACATTTTGCCAACCGGGCTGTTATGGGGATGTGGGTTGCCGGCTAAGAAAACTGCTGGTGTTTAGGAAAGGGGGTTGGGGCTATGTCATGCCGAACTTGTTTAAACATGACATCAAAATAGGTTTCGTCTTTCCTTCTTACTTTATAAAGTTTACCCCAAACCCCAAACAAGAAACCAAAAACCTATTTCGGCGCATATACCGCATAGCTATTGGCCTTGCAGGCAACCGTTACAAAACCGCTGGCATCGGTGGTTATGTCGGGGTTGGCACCGGTATAATCTTTCAGCACCTTGCTGGCCCAGGTGGTTTGCACCTTGCGCTGCACGTCTACCACATCGTTGTTGATATAGGTAACCAGGCCGGGGGTACCGTTTCTACGGAAGATGAACTCGGTGCGACTGCTGTACAGCTTGGTGGTGGTGCCTGCAGCAAACTTTTTACGGATCTGGATCAACTCGTTCAACTTAGACTGGTCCACAACAGTTTCAAAGTCTTTGTAAAACACGAAAGGCGTACCCTCAGCGGTCAGGATAAAGGCGTAAGCTTTCAGCTTGTTTTGCGGGAAGATCTCGTCCACATCGTGGTTGGCCAGGAAGGTATAAGCCTTACTGGGATTAACACCAATCAGCCCTGCGCCGTCGAGTTTAGTAAGATCACTGCCGTTGAGGGCATCCCGTAAGGCATACATCAGCGGAAAATCGAAGGCGCCGCTGCCCGATGCATTCACATAGGCTTTTACCAAATCTAGGTTGCCGTCCCAGTATTCAGCTATGGAGAAACCGCCTAGGGCCGAATTCCACTGCTTCACCACATCGGGGCTGAAGCCTTTTACAAAATCAAAACGCCAGCCGTCAAAGCCCAGGCTGTCCCGGTAGTAGCGGCCCACACTTTCGGGGCTGCCCCAGAACCAGTTTTTCACATAGTCGGAGTGGTGACAGAGATCGGGAAAACCGCCAAATTTATCCTCGTCGTTTGCATGAATGGCATTAGGGTGGAAATGCTCGTAACTGCGGTTGAACTTACCCGACAACGGCCTGAACTTCGTCCAGTTATTACTGTTGGCAATTGGGTTGAATTCCGACTCGCCACCCGAGTTGTGGTTGAGCACAATGTCGGCAATCAACTTGAAACCCTTGGCTTTGGCATTGCTCAAAAGGCTGCGCAATTCAGCATCCGACCCAAAGCGGGTTTCAACAGAGCCCATTTGGTTGTATTTGCCAAAATCGAAATAATCATAAGGATCATAGCCCATCGAGTACTGGCCACTCTGCCCCTTTGAAATAGGCGGAATCCAAAGTGCAGTAAAGCCTGCAGTCTTCCAGGAATCCAGTTTGCCGTTGAGGTGGTCCCACCAGGTACCGCCCGCAGGCACATCCCAGTAAAAAGGCTGGAACATCACCGCGGGGTCAGGCACCGCTGCTTCAATGGCAGGAGGCGGGGTAACAGGTTCGGGTGTTCCGCCGCCGGTGCTGCTTTTTTTGGAGCAGCCCGCAAAGGCGGAGAAAGCAATGAAGGCAAGGGCAATCTTCTTATTCACGATAAAGGTTTTATGAGGTGTTTATCCAGGTTAAGCTTTGCGCCGCTGCGCCTTTGCGTGAAAATTGCTCGCAAAGGCGCTAAGACACAAAGGAGTTTAAAGTTTTTTCAGGCCTTTTACGGCAGCTTTGTCGCTTTCCACGATACTGATGGCATAACCGCCACCAGGTGCGACAAACTGCGAAAGCTTCGACTTATTGGTTACCAGCACTTTCCGGATGGTATAGGCTTGGGGGTTGTTTTTGAAATGCGCAGTGGGCGCATCGGCATAGATGGTGGCTACATAGGTTTTGCCTGCATCCAGGAAATCGAACCCGATGGTGGAAGTACGGCTATCATTGCCGCCTACGCTGCCCACAAACCAGTCGCTTTTACCTTTTGCCTTGCGTGCAACAGTGAGGTAGGCGCCGGGTTCGGCTTCCAGGTACTTGCTGTCGTCCCAATCCACCGCCACATCCTTAATAAACTGGAAGGCATCGGGGAAGCGGTCGTAATGCTCGGGCAGGTCGGCAGCCATTTGCAGGGGGCTGTACAGGGTTACATACAGCGCCAACTGGTTGGCTAAAGTGCTGTTTACCCAAGAGCCGTTGGAGGGATTGAGCTTGCGCAAATCCATTTCAAAAATACCGGGCGTATAATCCATAGGGCCACCCAGCAAACGGGTAAAGGGCAGGATGGCCACGTGGTTGGGCTTGGAGCCGCCAAAGCTCTGGTACTCGGTACCGCGGGCGGCCTCGTTGCCAATGAGGTTGGGCCAGGTGCGGGCAATACCGGTAGGGCGCACAGCCTCGTGGGCATTGACCATGATCTGGTACTGGGCCGCCTTCTCGATGGCGTATTGGTAATGGTTGTTGATCCACTGGCTGTAGTGGTACTCGCCGCGGGGCAGCATATTGCCCACATAACCACTCTTCACCGCATCGTAGCCGTACTGCTTCATGAACTTGTAAGCGGTGTCCATGTGGCGCTCGTAATTGCGTGCCGAGCCGGAGGTTTCGTGGTGCATGATCAGTTTTACGCCCTTGCTCCGGGCATAGTCGCGCAAGCCGGCCACGTCGAAGTCGGGATAAGGAGTAACGAAGTCGAACACATAATCCTTGCTGTTGCCAAACCAGTCTTCCCAGCCCACGTTCCAGCCTTCTACCAGTACGGCATCAAAGCCATGTTTGGCAGCGAAGTCGATGTACTTCTTTACGTTGGCGGTATTGGCACCGTGCTTACCGTTGGGTTTGGCGTTTTTAAAATCCGTTACCCCCAGCTGCACCGAAGGGTACTGGTCGGTATAGGCCCAGGTGCTTTTGCCGGTAATCATCTCCCACCAAACGCCTACATATTTTACCGGTTTGATCCAGCTCACATCCTTGATCTTGCTGGGCTCGTTGAGGTTGTAAATGGTTTTGGAAGCGGCAATGGCGCGGGCATCATTACTCACCAGCACGGTGCGCCAGGGCGTGGTGCAGGGCGCCTGCAGGTAGCCTTTGTCGCCCTTGGCATCGGGGGTAAGCCAGGACTCAAACACCATATGCTTATCATCCAGGTTGAGGTGCATGGCCGGGTAGTTGACCAGGGCCGCCTCGTGGAGGTTGATATACAACCCGTTCGCCGACTTCAGCATCAGGGAAGTTTGCACACCGGTGGGCGAAAAAGGTGTTTGCGAAGCATTGGGCGTGATCGCCTTTTGCATCAGGCCGCGGATCTCCGACAGTTTGGAAGTAGTGTAATCGTACTCCTGCGTGTCGTAGTCGCCGGGAATCCAGAAAGCGGTATGGTCGCCGGCCATGGCAAACTGGGTCTTTTCTTCTTTTACTACGAAATACACCAGCTTGTCTTGCTGCGGAAACTCGTAGCGGAAACCAAGGCCATCATCAAACAGGCGGAAGCGCACCACCATTTTACGGCCGGTGGCAGCCTGGTTGAGGGTTACGGCCAGTTCATTATAATGGTTGCGGATGGTTTTCACCTCGCCCCATACCGGCGCCCAGGTTTCATCGAAAGTGGTTGTTTGCGTAGGGCCAAGGGTGAAGCTCGAAGTAAGATGTTTTCCATCTTTTAATTCCAAACCCAGTTTGCTGGGCAGCACCACAGCCTTGCCCTTATAGCTCAGGGTGTAGGAGGGCACACCGCCCTCGGCAAGACTGAAAGAAAGTTGGAAGTTTTTGTCGGGGGAAAAGAGTTGCTGGGCCGAAACCACCAGGGTAAACAGCCAGAGGCAAGCAAGCAGGGCGAGACGCTTCATGAACCGAATCTTCATTTTTTGTGTACAAAGCACACGTTTATAACGTGTATTAAGGACACAAATTAGGAGAAAATATTAAACCGCCAATAAAGCCTGATGATTTTGGCTACTAGGAAAGCCGCCGAACAAATATACCAGGAAGGTTACCCAGGCTTTTGCCCAATGGTTTGTGCCCCGATTACAGCCTCATTTCCAATATATTTGGTCAACAAACCAAAACAACATGGAACCCCTTAAACCGCAGCAGCCGATTTACCTCAACGATGAAAGCCGTAGTTATCTCCTCGAAACAGCCCGCTGGGGCAGGTTCCTGGCCATTGTTGGTTTTGTAATGCTTGGACTGGGCGTGCTGGCCGCCATCATCATTGGGTTGGTGATGGCCACTCAACTTGCACCTTTTACCAATGCAACGTTTACAGGGTCAATATTGCCGGTGGTGTTTCCTATGGTGTACGCCCTACTGGCTGCTTTGTACTTCTTTCCCTGTCGCAACCTCTACCGTTTCGCCAATAAAACCAAAACCGCGCTGGTGGTTAACGACCAGGAAACCCTGACGCAGGCTTTTGCCAACCTGAAGTCCCTGTTTAAATTCGTGGGCGTACTTACCATGGTGTTGCTGGGCTTTTATGCCCTGTCTTTTGTTTTTGGCGCCTTGATCTTTACAGTTTTCCAGTGATGACACAATCCGACTGAACCAAGGTATGGCTACCCGTAACCGGCGTGCAGATTTCTCTGATCTGCTTTAAAGCAGCGGCCCTAATTTCGCCGCATGACCAGCCAACTACTCCAGATCCAGGAACATACCACGGCCCTATTGAAAGCAGCCCAGCAGGGCGGCATCACCACGGATGATATCAATACCCTCCGCGAGGTGTTGCGTTTTCACGAGTACCGTTATTACGTAATGGCCGACCCGCTGGTTTCCGATTTTGAATACGATACTTTATACAAATCGCTGGAAAAGCTGGAGACCGAGAACCCCGACCTGATCATCCCGAATTCGCCTACCCAGCGGGTAGCCAAGGGCCTTACCAAGGATTTCCCGACGGTGGCCCATCTGGTGCCCATGCTTTCGCTCGACAACTCGTATAACAGCGAGGACCTGCTCGACTTTGACCGGAAAGTGCGTGAAGGCACCGGCCTTTCGGAAATAGAATACTGCGTGGAGCCCAAGTTCGACGGCGCTTCCCTTTCGCTGGTATACGAAGGCGACCGGCTGGTACGTGGCGCCACCCGTGGCGATGGCGTGCAGGGCGACGACATCACCCCCAATGTGCGCCAGATCCGCACCATTCCGCTCACGGCCAATTTTTCCAAATACGGATTGCAGACCGTGGAAATCCGCGGCGAGGTGCTGATCACCAAGCAGAACTTCCGCCTGTTCAACGAAGCCCTTGCCGAGCAGGGCACGCCACCGCTGGCCAACCCGCGCAATGCGGCTGCCGGTTCGCTCCGAATTAAAGACCCGCTGGAAGTACGCCGCCGCAGGCTGGAGGCATTTACCTACCAGATTTCCTATTATACCACCACCGGTGCCGGGGCACAGGAACCCCGCACCCATTCGGAGGCCCTACAAATGCTGTGGGACCAGGGTTTCCGCAGCCCCATGCGCGAACTGAAAGTGCTCAAGGGCATACAGGCGGTGATTGATTACTGCAACGATTTTGAAGCCCACCGCGACGACCTGCCCTACGAGATCGACGGCATGGTGATCAAGGTAAACGAGTTTGCCCTCCACGACCGGCTGGGCATGACCACCCACCACCCGCGTTGGGCCATTGCCTACAAGTTCAAAGCCCGGCAGGCTACCAGCAAACTGCTGCGTGTAGAGTACCAGGTGGGTCGCACCGGCAATATCGGGCCGGTGGCCAAAATAGAACCCGTGAGCATTGGTGGTGTAACAGTGGGTTCCGTATCCTTGTTCAACGAAGACGTGATCCGGGAAAAAGACCTGCGTATTGGCGATACCGTACTGGTGGAAAGGGCAGGTGATGTGATTCCCTACATTGTAAAATCGCTCCACGAGGTACGTAACGGGAGTGAACAACCGATCATTTTTCCTTCGCACTGCCCTGCCTGTGGCGACGAGCTGTACCGCGCCGAGGAAGAAGCCGCCTGGCGTTGCACCAACCTAAACTGCTCGGCGCAAGTACTGGAAAGGCTGATGCATTTTGCCTCCAAAGATGCCATGGACATCCGCGGCCTGGGCGATGCCAATATCAAGAAGTTTTACGAACTGGGCTGGTTGAAAAGCCTGGCCGATGTGTACCGCCTGCCTTTTGAAGAGATCGGCAAGCTGGAAGGGTTTGGTAAAAAATCGATCGACAATTTGCAATCTGCCATAGAAAAATCAAAAGCACAACCCCTGCACCGCCTGCTCTTTGCCCTGGGTATCCGCTTTGTGGGCGAAACCACGGCCAAAACCCTGGCGCATGCGGTGAGCCACTTGCTGGAGTTGCAGCACTTTTCGCAGGAGCAACTGATGACACTGGAAGATATCGGTCCCAAAGTAGCCTCCAGCGTGTTCCAGTTTTTCAGCAACGACGACAATATTGCGCTGATCAAAGAGCTGGAAGGCCTGGGATTGCAGTTGCAAAACGAACAGAAAACACATGCTACCGGCGGCAACCTCGAAGGGCTCACGTTTTTGTTTACCGGCACCCTTGCCAAACTGAAACGCAGCGATGCGGAAGCGATGGTAGAAGCCAATGGTGGTGCCATCGTTTCGGGGGTGAGCAGCAAGCTTTCCTACCTGGTGGTGGGCGAAGATGCGGGCAGCAAACTGGAGAAAGCAAAAAAGATCAATTCGGTGCGCATCATTTCGGAGGACGAGTTCCTCAAAATGGTACAGCCTTAACAGGCAGGCACAAGTGAAAATGGATAGAAAACGCTACAGCAGCGGCCTTCCGGCGAAAAAGGAAGGCCGCTGCTTTTTTTTAATCGCTGTGCTGGCTTAAATTGGCAGTACTGCGGCCAGTATGTCCGCAACTGTTTTCCGCACCCCTGCCGTCACCCTGCTCCTACCCTTTTTAGGCATGAAATTTATACCGTTTCTAAGGCCTGAAAACTGTTTTTCTGTTCAGGTCAAAAACTAAATTATGATCAGGAAAATAAATGGCGAGGTTTGGAAAACGATGAAGTTTAGCGGCAGCACCAGCCTGCGCAACCGGTATGCCGTAAGCAGCCAGGGCCGCATTGCCTCTTTCCGTGAAGAGGTGCTGGAGGATGGCAAACTGCTGAATGGCTCCATTACCACCGGCTACCGTACCCTCAACCTGCACCGCCCCGACAATAAAGGCACCCTGTACATCCACCGTGAAATTGCCAAGCTGTTTTTGCCGAAGCCCTCGCCCAAGCACAAATACGTGATTCATAAAAATCACAACAAGCTGGATAATCATATCAAGAACCTCAAATGGGCCACCCTTGAGGAGATGATTGCCCACCAGCAAAAAAGCCCGGCGAAAATTGCTTACAAAGAGCGACAGGCCAATAGAACTGTGGGGCTCAAACTTACGGCTGCCCAGGTGCGCCGCATCAAGGATATGCTTAGCAGCGATAAGCGCAAACTCACCATCAAGCAGATCGCCGACAAGTACTCCGTAAGCGAAATGACCCTTTACCGCATCAAAAGCGGGGAAAACTGGGGAAGCGTGTAGGTAATTAGCTAATTGAAAAATGTGCTAATGTGCTAACAAGAAAGGTGCATCAACATTTTAGCATTTAAATAATATAAAGTCAAGGTTAGGCTGGTTTGCAGTTTAGTCTTGACTTTTTTGTTGCGCGAAAGCATTGCTTTGGCTGCACTGTAATCATTAGCACATTGGCTAATTAGCTAATGGGCACATTTCCTAATTTGCCCCCATGTTAGAACCCCAAACCCTCCGCTTTCTCCAGCAGCTGGAGCAAAACAATCATAAACCCTGGTTTGACGCACACCGCAAGGATTACGAAGCAGCCCGCATCGACTTCCAGAATTTTATACAACTGGCTATCGACGACCTGCAACGCACCGATGCCAGCATTGCCGGCACACAGGCCCGCGACTGCCTGTTCCGCATCAACCGCGATGTGCGTTTTTCAAAAGATAAATCGCCTTACAAAACAGCAATGGGTGCCAGCATTAAGAGGGGTGGCAAAAAGTCGCCTTTTGCTGGCTATTATTTTCACTTGGAGCCAGGCAAATGCTTTGTGGGCGGCGGTTTGTGGATGCCCGAAGCAGCGCAGTTGAAGGCTACCCGACAGGAAATTGATTACTGCTGGGAGGAGTTCCAGGGATTGCTGGCAGCCGACGATTTCAAAAAGATGTTTGGCGACCTGTACCGCAGCCCCGAAACGGAATTGATTACCACGCCCAAGGGGTATGAAAAAGACCATCCAGCCATCAGCTACCTCAAGTTCAAAAGCTTTATTGCTGAAACACCGGTGAAAGATGAAGAGCTGACCACAGCAGGCCTGCACAAGAAAACGGTAGCCGCATTCAAGGCTTTGCACCCGCTGCTTTGCTTTTTGAACCGCGTGGTGGATGATTTGGGTTAAGCCAGTTACACCCGACAGGTTTTAAAACCTGTCAAGTGTATTTAAAAAACCTATAAGGTCTTCAAGACCTTATAGGTTTAAGATCAGCCAACCATGCTCCCACTTGTTTGTTTCAACACCGAACATTACTCATCCAAAAACTTCAAGCATACATGAATAAAGTTTGGTTTATCACCGGGGCCTCCAGTGGCTTTGGTGCCGAGTTGGCAAAAGCAGCCATTGATCGTGGCGACCAGGTAGTTGCCACCTTCCGCAAGGCGGCACAGGCTAGCGATTTTACCATAGCCCACCAGGGTAAAGGCCTCGGCGTACTGCTGGATGTAACCCAGCCCGCACAAATCGAAGCCGCCGTGCAGCGTGCCCTGCAGCAGTTTGGCCGCATCGACGTGCTGGTGAACAATGCAGGTTATGGCACCATCGGGGCTGTGGAAGAGTTTTCGATGCAGGAAGTCCGCGACCAGTTTGAAACCAATTTCTTTGGCGCCGTAGCCCTTACCAAGGCGGTGCTGCCCCTGATGCGGGAGCAGAAGTCCGGGCATATCCTGGCTATTTCTTCCGCTGCTGGGTTTAAAGCAACCGGTGGTTTTGGTATATACAATGCCAGTAAGTTTGCCCTCGAAGGATTTAATGAAGCCCTGGCGCAGGAAGTAAGTCCCTTCGGCATTAAAGTTACCATTGTGCAGCCTGGTCCCTTCCGCACCCAGTTTGCAGGCAGCTCGGTGAAGCTGGCAGGAACCCGCATGGACGAATACAAGACCACGCCTGTAGCGCAGATGTACCACTATATCAGCCGCATCGACGGCCGCCAGGAAGGCGACCCGGTAAAAGGTGCCCATGCCATCGTTGATTTTGTACACGGCGAAGGCAAAACCCTGCGCTTGCCCCTGGGCAAACATTCCCTCGATGCCATCAAAGCCAAGCTGCGTGCCGTACAGGCCGATTTGGATGCCAATGAGCAGGTGGCGTTGAGTGTGATGTACCAGTAGTTGGAAGACAGGAAAGACGGGAGAGAGAGTAAAGACGGAAAAGTCAGTAAAGTCCGGAAAGACGAGGTTTTTATTTGAACTTTTCCTTCTAAACAGCAACGCAGCAATAAATTGCAAAATCAAAATGCCGGAGTAAAACACTCCGGCATTTTTGTATTTACTCTTTTCTGTCTCTCTCGTCTTTTCTGTCTTTTCCGTCTTTCCGGACTTTACTGTCTTTCCGGACTTCCAACGCTCTCTATCCCAACAATCCCTGCGCTGCCAGGTACTCCGCTATCTGCACGGCATTGGTAGCGGCGCCCTTGCGCAGGTTGTCGCTCACACACCACAGGTTGAGGGTATTGGGATTGCTTTCGTCGCGGCGCAGGCGGCCTACGAATACATCGTCTTTTTCGTGGGCATCCATGGGCATAGGGTAACCTCCGTTGGCAGGATCATCCACCAGGGTTACACCGGGCGAGGTGCGCAGCAGTTCTTTTACTTCAGCGAGGTCGAAGTCCTTTTCAAACTCAATATTGATGCTTTCGCTGTGGCCACCCATTACAGGGATACGAACGGTGGTAGAAGTAACGCGAATGGACTCGTCGCGCATAATTTTCTTGGTCTCGTTCACCATCTTCATTTCCTCCTTGGTGTAGCCGTTGTCGAGGAACACGTCGATCTGGGGAATTACATTCAGGTCGATGGGATATTTGTAGGCCATGGGATACTCGTCCTGTGCGCCGGCAACTGCCTTGGCACGTTCGCCCATCAGCTGGTCAACCGCTTTTTTACCGGTACCGGTAACGCTCTGGTAGGTGCTTACCACGATGCGCTTGATGCCGTATTTTTTATGCAGGGGGTTGAGGGCCACCACCATCTGGATGGTAGAGCAGTTGGGGTTGGCAATGATCTTATCGGTGGCAGTGAGTGCGTCGGCATTCACTTCGGGTACCACCAGGGGTTTGGTGGGGTCCATACGCCATGCCGAGGAGTTGTCTACTACGGTGATACCGGCTTCGGCAAACTTGGGCGCCCACTCCAGCGAAGTGGAGCCGCCGGCCGAAAACAGCGCCAGTGCGGGCTTGGCAGCAATGGCATCTTCCATGCTCACCACCTTGTAAGGCTTGCCTTTGTACAATACTTCTTTACCTACCGAGCGTTCTGAGGCTACGGGCAGCAGTTCGCTTACCGGGAAATTGCGCTCTTCCAGTACCTGAAGCATTTTGGTGCCCACCAGGCCGGTTGCGCCCACAACAGCAACTTTCATTTTTGTTTGGTTCTTTTTTGTTTGGCGATAAAAAAAGCCTTCCCTGTTGGGGGAAGGCTCGTTACTATGTTTGTACACATGCAGCGTTAGGCACCTTCCCCAGTGGAGTTGTGTTTCTTAGTACGCTTAATGTGTTTCTGGATCGTCATTGCGGTAGCGAATGTATTGCAAAATGGTTCCTGTTCCAAAAAATGCAAGAAAAGAGGGTAAAATTTAGATGAATGCAGGTTTGCAGGGGTTAAAAGAGTTAGAGATTCCATCTCTTGAAGAGATGGAATCTCTGTGCTAACTTAAGTTGCATGTTTGCCAAAACTTGCTGCCTGCTTTTTTTACTTGCCGCATTTTTACTTGTTCCTGCTCAACGGCATATCGTTTTAATACACGAAATCTTTGCCGATCCCACTCCTGCCGTTGGCCTGCCCGATGCGGAATACATTGAATTGCGCAATACCAGCAGCAGCGCCATCAACCTGCAGGGCTGGCGCCTGCAAACCGCTTCAACCACCAGCAGCGCCTTCCCTTCCTACCTCCTTCAGCCCGATAGCCTGGTAATTGTTACCAGCCGCACCAATGCAGCCCTGTTTGCCTCCAATACCATTGGCCTCACCTCCTTTCCGGCATTACCCAACGAAGGCACCACCCTGCTGTTGCGCAATGCTGCAGGACATACCATTCATGTGCTGGAATACGATAAAAGCTGGTACCAAAACCCGGTAAAAGCCGAAGGGGGCTGGAGTCTTGAAATGATGGATGCTGCCAACGCTTGTGGTGGCAGTACCAACTGGAAAGCAGCTGTAGATGCAACTGGCGGCACACCCGGCAGCGCCAATTCGGTAAAAGCGCTCAATCCCGATCATACCCCGCCAGCACTTACCGAAATCACTGCACCCGATTCCACAAAGCTGTTGCTTCGGTTTAGTGAAAGCCTGGATAGCCTTGCTGTTGTTCGTGCTACCTACCAGCTTACACCTGCAATTGCCATCCGCCAGGCAATACCACAAGCGCCATTATTCCATTCGATTTTACTACAGTTAAACAGCCCGCTGCAACGGGGACAGCAGTACACCGTGGCTGTTTCCAACCTTACCGATTGTGCAGGCAATAGAATCACAAGTGACAATACTGCACCTGCAGGTTTGCCCCTTGCAGCAGAAAAAGGCGATATCATTGTCAACGAAATTTTGTTCAATCCAAAAGATGATGGCAGCGATTACGTGGAGTTGTACAACCGGAGCAAAAAGATCATCGACTGTTCCGGCTTATGGCTGGCCAACCGCAACGGTAGCGGCTTCAGCAATTTGCAGCAAATCAGTACCACACCGCGCTATCTTTTTCCCGGCAATTACCTGGTGTTGACAGAAGACCGCAATGCCATACTGCGGCAGTATTTAGTAAAAGAGCCTGGTGCGCTGTTGCAAATAAATGAACTCCCCTCCCTGCCCGACGACAAAGGAAGTACCGCCTTATTGACTGCACAAAGTGGTACCATAGATGAACTAGCTTACAATAAAAACTGGCATTTTGCCCTCCTCAGCGATGATGCCGGCGTGGCATTGGAGCGCATCGATCCGGAAAAACCCACACAGGCGCAATACAACTGGACATCAGCGGCTGCAAGTGCAGGTTTTGGCACACCCACTTATCGCAACACGCAGTACCAACAAACAGGAATCAGTAATGCTGCCATCAGCATTGCACCCAAATTGGTTTCGCCTGACGGCGATGGCTTTGATGATTTCTGTACCATCAATTACGCTTTGGATGCGCCCAACTATGTAGCCAATGTGACCCTTTTTGACATCGGCGGCCGCAGGGTGCGCTACCTGGTACAAAACCAGACCCTGGCACAAAGCGGCAACTGGCGCTGGGATGGGCTGGGCGACAACAACAGCCTTTTGCCCCAAGGCAGTTATATCCTGCTGGTGGAGCTCTTCAATCTGCAGGGAAAAAAGCAGCAGTTCAAGCAAGCCATAGCGCTGGTCCGAAAATAGCAGGTGCAGATAGCTGTATTTTCCGGAAATTCGACACCTTATTGACCAACGAAACACCAAAGCTTTCGAAGCACACCCTTACTATGTCTGCACGAATGGAGCGCCTTATCCGCATATACAACCGCCTGCGCAGGGGGCCGGTCACCATTGAAATCATCAAGCACTGGACCGACAGCGTAGGCATCGAGGTAAGCAGCCGCCAGTTGTACCGCGATCTCATCACCTTGCAAAGCCTGCAAATTGCCGAAGGCGAAAACGTAGTAGAGTTTGTGGATGAAAAGAACCGCAAAACCTGGAAGCTGGAATACGAAGACGGGCTGGAAAACATTTCGCAGTATGATATCAATTCCTTCTTCCTGCTGAAGAACTTTGCACCGGCCACCATTGTACAGCAACGCCGGGCTTCTATCAACAAGTTTGAACAGATCATCTACAAAGCCTTTTCCAAAAGCAAGTACCAGCAGTTCATACAGGCCAACGAGCTATACCTGCACCGCACCAACTTTTTTGCGCAGCTATACGACGAGGCCGAACACCAGTTGATTGAAGATTACATCTGGGCGCTGCACAACAACCGGATGATCGTTATTGAATCGGTGGGTATCAACTCGGCAAATATGCATGTTACCGAGTCCGATTTTCCACTGGCGCTGCAACCCATGCAACTGGTATTTCACCGGGGCCGCACCTATATGGCGGGCTTCAACAACATGGAAAAACTGATCATCTTTCCCATTGACAGAAACACCCGCTTTCACCTTACCAATACCAAGTTCAACCGGAAGAACCTCACGGATAGCTTTCATGAAAAAATGGGCTTGCTCTTTGGCATTTCCGACCCCATTGACGACCAGGTTTATGACATCGAAATAGAATACACCAAGGCTTACGGCGAGTCGTGGATGCGCTATTTCTGGCATCACTCGCAGCAATGGCGCCAGCTGGAGAACGGGAATTATATGTTGCACCTGCAATGCAGCATCGGCCGCGAGCTGGTGGGCTTCCTTGGTTATGGCCTGGACAAGATCAAGGTGCACCGGCCGCAGTTGTTGAAAGACATGCTGGTGGAAAAAGCACAAAGAATGGTAGACCTGCACGAACAGGACCTGCCCATTGATGAACAGGAGGCCAACAAAATGTATTAAAAAAGCCGAAGCCGCAGCGCGGCTCCGGCACTATAAACCGTCCACATTAAAAGCTGGTGACCTATAGAATGGCATCGGTATTTTGGTACCGTTCCAGGGCCTTCAGGAGTTCATTGGCAAATGCGGGCACCTTGCCCAGTTCCATTTCCACCCATTCAGGTGCCGGGGCGCCATTGTCCCAACTGATATAATACATCATATTGGAAGGCTGCAAAAAGCATTCGTACAACACCCAGTTGTCCATGGCAATAGCTGCCACTTCAGCACAAAGATTTTGTTCCTGAAAAGGAAAGAATAAAACAAAGCGGGCGTAGGGAGCGGGTTCGGCAGGGGTATACGAAGGGCTGGAAGCGTGTTGAAGCTCAGGTTTCATCGGGTGAATAAGAGTTAAATAATAAACAATCGGGTGAACTGGAATGTCAACAGGATTGCGGCAAGGCTTTGCCGTTGTGCGGATTTTGTTTTGATAAAGTTAGTTTTGGTTGCATTGCGAATAAACAAAATGGTTGTGCCAAAATCTGTCAAACAGCTTTTGACAAAGGGTTTCATCAGGGCAGCCATAAAAAAAGAGCAGCCATTGGCTGCTCTTGGTACAATCAGGTAAAATGGTACTTACACCAGTTCAATATCAAAGTTCACCAGCTCCTGGAACTGCTGGAGGCGGCGCTCGATATCTTCCTTGGTGATTTCCTTCAGGCGCTCGGGACCAAATTTCTCCACGCAGTAAGAAGCCATTGCCGAACCTACGATGATGGCGGTCTTCATGTTGTCGAAAGAGATGTCCTTGGTGCGGGCAATATGACCGATAAAGCCTCCGGCAAAAGTGTCGCCAGCGCCGGTGGGGTCAAATACATCTTCCAGGGGCAGGGCGGGTGCAAAGAACACCTGGTCTTTGTGGAAAAGCAGCGCGCCGTGTTCGCCTTTTTTGATGATCAGGTACTGCGGGCCCATGGCCATAATTTTGCGGGCAGCCTTTACCAGCGAAAACTCGCCGCTCAGCTGGCGGGCTTCGCCGTCGTTTACCAGCAGCACATCCACCATACCCAGCACCTCTTTCAGGTCGTCCATGGCAATGTCCATCCAAAAGTTCATGGTGTCCATCACAATCAGGCGGGGACGCTCTTTCAGCTGTTCAATCACCTGTTTCTGGAGCTTGGGCATGAGGTTGCCCAGCATCAGGAACTCGGCGCCCTGGAAGGCATCCGGCACCTGGGGGTTGAAATCAGCCAGTACGTTGAGGTCGGTCACCAGGGTGTCGCGGGTGTTCATGTCCATGTGGTAACGCCCCGACCAAAAGAAAGAAGGCTTGTCGGCCACTACTTCCACGCCGTCCAGCTGGACACCGCGGCTGCGGAGTTCGGCCATCTCGGCTTCGGGGAAATCGTTCCCTACAATGGAGATCTGCTGCACGGGCTGCACAAAGTTGGCAGCTGCATA
Organism: Cnuella takakiae; assembly: GCF_001953305.1. GTDB lineage: Bacteria > Bacteroidota > Bacteroidia > Chitinophagales > Chitinophagaceae > Flavisolibacter > Flavisolibacter takakiae. The sequence continues at coordinate 736,738 of NZ_MTFE01000010.1, read as the reverse complement.
AGCCACATAAGTTGCGGAGCCGCCGATGATACGGTCGCTCTTGCCAAAGGGGGTTTCGATAGCGTCGAAAGCCATGGTACCCACTACAATCAAAGACATAAGGATAAGTTAGAAGTACGAAGGTGGAAGTACGAAGAAAGTACGCCGGGTGCGAAGTATAGACTCCGTACTGCGTACGAATCACTCCGCACTCTGTTTACGGGGTGCAAACCTAGTGCATTTTAGGGGTGCGCCCAAACCAGGAACCGTTACTGGCGGGCCTATCAGCACTTACCCTTAGCCAATGGGGCAAATATTAAGAACTGAATACCTAACTTGTAGTAGCCCTCTTGCACAATGCAACGGGACCAGGCACGTTATTTAGCACATAGCTAACAGGATAAGCATTTACCTTTCACCCAATGAAGCAAGCACAGATGAAAAAAAGCATATTGTTTCTACTGCTCGCCGTTTCGGGCATGGCCCAGGCACAGTCGCTCAAAGACCTACTGTACAGCGGCAAGCTCAAAAGCATGCCCGGTGTGGTGATCCGCAAGGGCGACGACCTCTCCAAGTTTATCGATACCAGCGCCAAGGCACCCGCCCCGGCAGTGGCCGTAGCGCCTACCGCTCCCGGTGTACCGGCAACAACCACTACTTCGGCCACTGCTGGCACTACCACAAGGCCTGCAGCAGCCGCCAATAACACGGGCACCGCTGCTACCGGCACCACAGCCGGCGAAACCGCGCAAACTACGGAAACAACCGCTACCGAAAACACCACAACGGAAACAGCTGCTGCACCTGCACCAGCTCCGGCCCCTGAAAAGCCTAAGGACAACAATGCCCTGATGAAGGACTATATGGCTTCGGTGCTGGCTACCGTTAAAGGCGAAGGGCTGACCAATAAGAAGATCAAGAAAGGCACGTACTACGGTACCTTGTCGTATACCATTGAAACTGATGGCGGCGTAACAGTGACCGATATTTTGCTGACGCCCGAAAACGATGTATTGAAAAAGCAGATTAAGGAACGCATCGACGCGGAAGCTCCAAAGCTGACGCCTGTTGTCAACAGTGCTGGTGTTGCCCGCAAACTGCAGCGGAAGTATAATTTCAATATCACGAAGGAATAGCTGCAAGCTTTTAGCTACAAGCTGCAAGCCGGTTTTCTGGCAGCTAGTTACATTACTTTGTTGATAGCATATAACCCCACTTTGATACCTGCCTGTTTCCGGGCAGGTATTTCTCTTTGTAAGAATATTGATAACAGGTTTTTTATCAATCCTTTTCATTTACCCAACTTATGTGGTGCATACAAGCTGTGAAAAGCGCGGTGCAGATTGAGCCCGTAGGGCTCAAATAGGAATAGCCGCCGGTGCAACCGGCGGTAACAAACAGGCTACATGTGTAAAACAACCAACCCTGTAAGGGTTGAACAATAAGCCGGTGCAAGGTTCAACCCTTACAGGGTTGGGCAAGAAAATGCTACGATACGCCCATCCGCCGGCTGCACCGGCGGCTATTCAGCTTGAAGCCCTATAGGCTTTATCAGATTCGCTACTTTATCCTTAACAAAAGGTATGTTTCAAACATCATTTTAAAGCTTTGCCCAGGCTTACTTGCAGCTTGCAGCTCATGGCTTGTAGCTAACCACTTGCAGCTTTGCTCCAGCCTTACAGCAACTGGCCTAAATTAGCACCAACGATTGCCTTATGATCCATTTTCACCCGCTCACCGTAGCCTCCGTACGCCGCGAAACCGACGATTGCGTATCCATCGCTTTTTCCATCCCGGAACACTTAAAGGAAGTATTTGCTTTTACACCCGGCCAAAGCCTCACCATCAGAACGACACTGAATGGGCAGGAGCTGCGCCGCAACTATTCTATTTGCAGCAGCCCGCAGGAAGGCGTACTCAGGGTGGCTGTAAAAAAGGTTGCGGGCGGACTGTTTTCCACCTGGGTAAATGAAGCATTAAAGCCCGGCGATGTGCTGGAAGTGATGCCACCGGTTGGTAAGTTCAACACCCCGCTAAATCCTGCACAGGCAAAGAACTATGTAGCCTTTGCCGCAGGCAGTGGTATCACCCCTGTTCTTTCCCTGATTAAATCCACCCTTGACACGGAGCCCCAAAGCACCTTCACCTTAGTTTATGGCAACCGCAGCATTACCAGCATCATCTTCCGCGAGGAGCTGGAAGCCATCAAGGACCGCTACCTGCACCGCTTCCGTATCTACCATATCCTCAGCCGCGAGGCGATGGACAGCCCTTTGAACAATGGCCGCATCAACCGGGAAAAGACTTTGTTTTTACTAGAAAAACTGATTGACGTAACCAGCAGCCACGAGTTTTTTTTGTGCGGCCCTGAGGAAATGATTTTTACCGTGCGGGATGCGCTGCTGGAAAAAGGCGTTGCACCCAAACAGATCCACTTCGAGCTTTTCACCACACCCGGCCAGCGCAAGCCTTCCGAAATCCAAAATCCCACATCCGAAATCACCAACAGTGCCCAGTCGCAGATACAGGTTAAACTCGATGGCCGCAGTTTCCGGTTTTCCTTAGCACATAGCGGACAAAGCATACTGGATGCCGCCCTTGCACAGGGCGCCGACCTGCCCTTTGCCTGCAAGGGCGGAGTGTGCTGCACCTGCAAGGCCCTCCTCGTGGAAGGCCAGGTGCAAATGGATGCTCACTGGGGACTGGAGCAGGAAGAGATTGATGCAGGTTTTATCCTTACCTGTCAAAGCCATCCTGTTTCGGAAACGGTGGTGGTGGATTTTGATGGGAAGTAGGAGGAGACGGGAAAGACAGAAAAGACCTTTGCGCCGAGCCAGTATTTGAACCACAAAGACACAAAGGGACAAAGAAGCACAAAGGGATTGCCTTAAGATTTGCAACGATCTGCTGCAAATGGAAAACAGACAAAACAAACCTTCGTGAACCTTTGTGTCCTTCCTGTCTTTGTGGTTCAAAAATTACTCCCACACAAAAGTGCCTACGCTACCAGGATCGAGGCTGGCCACAAAACTTTTGCTTCCGCTTCTTACCGCAAACTGTTTGGCAGCGGCACCGGTATTAACGGCTATCAAAACCAGCTTGCCCGCAGGTGTGCGGAATGCCACGTTGGGTACATCCTGTATGGTATTGCTTCCTACCCGCACCGAGCCCGGACGCACATAGCGCGAGGCATGCGCCACCACGTAATATCCTGAATTGCGCATTACGCGGTCGCCATCGATGGTGATGCCACCCAGGCAGGAACTGCAGCCGCCCCTATCCGTAAAAGGCGTGAGCTGCGGGTTGGAAGTGAGGTTCCACTCCAGCACACAGCGGGCCCAGTTGCGGGTGGCGCCGATGGTAAGGGTAGCCACATGCCACTGCAGGTCTTCGGCAAACTTACCCGGCGCACCGGTCCACTGTTCGGTGAAATAGAGGTGCTTGTCGGGGTGCGCGGCCTTTACTTCACTCAGTGCGCTGATAGGGCCCGCATACAGGTGAAAAGCCGACCCGTCGATATACTGTTTTGCCGCCGGATCGTTAAGGATGGAAATAGGATAATCGGGCCGGTCGGCATTGTGATCGTAGATGATGATCCTGGTATTCAAACCCGCTGCCCGGAACTGTGGCCCCAGGCTTTGCTTGATGAATGCGGCCTGCTCGGAAGCCGGCATCAGCAGGCTGGGATTGTTACCCGGGTGAAGCGGCTCATTTTGTACCGTAATGGCATCGATGCGGATGCCTTCCTTCTGCATTTCCTGTACATAACGCACCAGGTAGCGGGCATAGGCATCGTACCACTCGGGTTTGAGGCTGCCGCCACGCGTATCGCCATTGGTTTTCATCCAGGCCGGTGGCGACCAGGGCGATGCCATCAGCTTGATACCCGGATTGATGGCCAGTATTTCCTTCAGTACAGGGATCATATCCTGCCGGTCGGGGCCCAGGTCAAAGCGCTGCATCTGCGGGTCGGTTTCGCCTGCCGGCAGGTCGTTGTAGGAAAATACTTTTGCATTGAGGTCGGAAGCACCGATGCTCAGGCGCAGGTAAGAAATACCGATGCTATTGCCCGTGGTGTCAAACAACTCGCGCAAGAGCGTGGCACGTGCCGCAGGCGTCATCTGCAACAGGTGGCCGGCACTGCCTCCGGAAAGGGTATACCCAAAACCATCTATGGTTTGGTAAACGCTGTCTTGCCGGATATCAATGAGGGGCAATACGCCCAACCCATTTTGCGAAAAAGAAAGTGCAGGCTGCCGGGCAAACAGCGCACTGCGGTCGGGCCGGGTAAGGTATTGATTGACGTATGCCTCGGCCGAGGTGGTAGGCGTGCGCACCGGGGTGATCTGTTTGGAGCAGGCCAGCAGCAACAGGGCAGCAAAAAAAGACAGGTAATTCTTGGCGTTCATGGCAAAAAGGTGGCTTGAAAGATACAGTTGAATGATGCAGTGTTTAAAAGAAGCAATAACAGCAAGCAGCCAGTGGCTAAAAGCTAACAGCCAACGGCCAAAAGCTTGTTTTGCAGCAGCAAGTGCCGTACCCAAATCTTGGCGCTTTCTTATCAACCGGGTGGGTACCGTTTTTGTACCTTTAGTTTTAAACGATTGCACATGCTTGTTCACTATTTGGAAAACACATTCCAGCAAAAGATCGATGCGGAAACCCGCATTGAGCCCAAGGACTGGATGCCCGACAAATACCGGCAAACCCTGATCCGCCAGATTTCGCAGCATGCCCATAGCGAAATAGTAGGCATGCTGCCCGAAGGCGCCTGGATCAGCCGCGCCCCCTCGCTCAAACGCAAACAAATTCTGCTGGCCAAAGTTCAGGACGAAGCCGGCCATGGCCTGTACCTGTACAGCGCTGCCGAAACTTTAGGCATTAGTCGCGATGAAATGATTGCCCAGCTGCATAGCGGCAAGGCTAAATATTCTTCCATCTTCAACTATCCCACGCTCACCTGGGCCGACATGGGTGCCATCGGCTGGCTGGTGGATGGCGCCGCCATCATGAACCAGGTGCCGTTATGCCGTACCAGCTACGGCCCATACAGCCGCGCCATGATACGGGTGTGCAAGGAAGAAAGCTTTCACCAGCGGCAGGGTTTTGAAAGCCTGCTCGTGCTCTGCCAGGGCAGTGCCGAGCAAAAGGCCATGGCACAGGATGCCCTCAACCGCTGGTGGTGGCCCAGCCTGATGATGTTTGGTCCCCATGATAGCGACAGCACCAACAGCGAGGCCAGCATGCAATGGAAGATCAAGCGCTTTTCGAACGACGAGCTGCGCCAGCGCTTTGTAGACATGATCGCCGAGCAGGCAAAAGTGCTGGGTCTCACCCTCCCCGACCCCGACCTCAAATGGAACGAGGAACGAGGCCATTACGATTTCGGCAAGATCAACTGGGAAGAGTTCTGGCAGGTGGTAGGCGGCAACGGCCCCTGCAATAAAGAACGTCTCGATGCCCGTAAAAAAGCCTGGGAAGATGGTGCCTGGGTAAGGGAAGCTGCAGTGGCGCATGCGGAGAAAAGGGCTGCGCGAAAAGCGGCTGTTGCTGCATAGCTTTTTTGAACCACTAAGACACAAAGACAGGAAGTTGCACAAAGAACTTTTGTAAACGCATCTTTCCGGTTATCACCTTTATCAAACATCAACGATGACCTTTCCTTCGTACAAACAATACTACGGCGATTACGACGCCATCAAAGGTGGCGGCCAAACTGAATCGAACGGCACTCCCAACTCCCTTCCCACCGGGGAGGGCCGGGGAGGGGCTGCCTGGCCTTTATGGGAAGTTTTCATCCGCTCCAAACAAGGACTCGACCACAAACACGTAGGCTCGCTCCATGCCGCCGATGCACAGATGGCCATTGAAAATGCCCGCGACGTATATACACGCCGGCAGGAAGGCGTGAGCATCTGGGTGGTGGAAAGCAAATACATACATGCTTCCAACCCCGATGATGCTGAAAGCTTTTACGAACCTGCCAACGACAAGGTGTACCGCCATCCTACATTTTACGATCTGCCGGACGAAGTGGGACACATGTGATACCCCCTGTCCCCCTGAAGGGGGAACTTAGGTCGACTAACCTGCCAGTTCAGATATAAACATTCATTTTCAAGAGCAATAACACTTCATGCTGCAAACAATTACAAAGGATACAGGGAACTCCGGCCTAAGTTCCCCCTTTAGGGGGACAGGGGGTTTTATCCTTCATCTGGCCGATAGTGCCCTTGTCCTTGGTCAGCGCAATGCCGAATGGACCGCCCATGGACCGGTACTGGAACAGGACATTGCCATCACCAATATCGCACTGGACCTGATTGGGCAGGCACGCAACTTTTTTGCTTATGCTGCACAGGCTTACAACGAAAGCAAAGATGCAGGCAAAGCATCCTTTAATAATTTATTGCCCCGGCCCTGGATAGCCTTCAACCGCGAGTTGCAGGAAGACGACCTTGCATTTTTACGCGACGAAAGGCAGTACCTGAACCTGCTGCTTTGTGAACTACCAAAGGGCGATTGGGCTTTTACCATTTTACGGCAGTACCTGTTCAGTGCTTACCAATTGCCGCTGTTTCAGCAGTTGGCACAGGGCAGCGACCAACAGCTGGCTGCCATTGCAGCAAAGGGTATCAAGGAAGTTACCTATCACCTGCGCTGGAGTGCCGAATGGGTGATCAGACTGGGCGATGGTACGGAGGAGAGCAACCGCCGCATCAACAAGGCGCTTACGGAACTATGGCCTTATACCGCAGAATTATTTGAACCAAGCCAAATAGAATTGGATGCAGCCGCTTCCGGCATCCCCATCCGCTTGGAGGAGGTGCAGGTAAGCTGGCAAAACCACATCCACCGGGTGTTTGGCGAAGCTGGCTTAACAGTGCCCACCAATAAACCTTTTCAGAAGGGTGGAAAAGCAGGCATCCATACCGAACACATGGGCCACCTGCTTGCCGAAATGCAGTACCTCCAAAGAACCTATCCCAACCAGCAGTGGTAAGTAAAACAACAGATACCAGCCGCATTACCGAACAGGAAGTTTGGTCCATACTGGAAAAGGTAAAAGACCCCGAAGTGCCGGTACTGTCCATCATCGACTTGGGTGTGCTGCGTGGGGTACAACTTGATGCAAGTGGCAAACTCACCATTACCATCACCCCCACCTATTCCGGCTGCCCGGCAATGGACACCATCAGCATGGATATTCGTTTGAAACTGATGGAATACGGCATTCGTGAGGTACAGATCATACAACAATTATCGCCCGCCTGGACTACCGACTGGATGACGGAAGGGGGCAAGAAAAAGCTCCGGGCATACGGCATTGCACCACCCAATCCCAAACAGCAGGTTTGCCACCAGGAACTTTTTGCTACAGAAGCCATCCAGTGCCCGCACTGCAACAGCTGGCATACCGAGCTTATTTCGCAGTTTGGCTCCACAGCCTGCAAGGCACTTTACCGCTGTACAGATTGCAGGGAAGCTTTTGATTATTTCAAATGCCATTAAAGGCTGCTGGCTATTGGTTATTAGCCAAAAGCCAGCAGCTAATAGCTCAAGGCTTCTGTTACCTTTGCCCCATGCTCCAACCCTATTTTCAAGCCGAGCTACTGGAAGCCGGCTGCGACGAGGCTGGCCGCGGATGTTTGGCCGGGCCGGTGTTTGCTGCCGCGGTGATCCTGCCGCAAGACTTTTACCACCCCCTGCTTAACGATTCCAAAAAGCTGTCGGAGCGCGACCGGGAACTGCTGCGGCCCATCATCGAAAAAGAAGCGGTGGCTTGGGCGGTTGCCTCATTATGCAACCAGGAAATTGATCGCATCAATATCCTGAAGGCTTCTTTCCAATCCATGCACCTGGCGATAGAAAAGCTCAGCACCAAACCGGGTTTGCTGCTTATCGACGGCAACCGTTTTACGCCTTATCCTTTTATCCCGCACCAGTGCATTGTACAGGGCGACGGTAAATACGCATCCATTGCAGCGGCTTCTATTTTGGCAAAAACCTACCGCGACGATTACATGCATACCCTGCATGTAGAACTGCCGCAATACAACTGGGCAAAAAACAAAGGCTACGCCACCAAAGACCACCAGCAGGCGCTGAACCAGCACGGCCCATCGGCATACCACCGTACTTCCTTCCGGCTTGATTATCGCTAAACGGCAGAGTTTATAACCAGCTGTGATAACTATTTTGAAAAACAAGCAGCGAAATGAAGCTTCCTGATTGTCTAACCTATAGCTGCATTTCGAAAATGATCTGCCGTAAAAGAATGGTTGAAGGTTAACAAACGCCGCTCGTTTCCGGGTGGCGTTTCTATGAACCGCAGATTTGTGTGATTGAAAACGATTTGTAAGACTACTTTCTAAATAGCGAATGCCCTGCAGTGCTGCAGGGCATTCGCTATTTATCTATCAATTGTACCTCACTAAGCGCACATCCTCAACATTTACCAATTCAGATACAATATTTTTCAGCAAACAAAAACTTCGCTTTCTATGATCAAAAAGGAAGTGTTGTAGGTACGTTCATACAAATCATTTGTACTCACACAAATCTGCGGTTACTGGTCCCACTCACCCAGCCCCTGCCTTACCAGTACCGGCTCATCGTCGGTAAAATCAATAATGGTGGATGGAACGGTGCCCCCATTGCCACCATCAATCACCATATCCACCAGCTTATGAAAGCGGTCGTGGATGGTTTCCGGATCGGTGTACTCTTCTACAAATTCGCCCGGCAGTGATGCACTTAGAATGGGATTACCCAACTCCTCAACAATACAGCGGGCAATGGCATTATCGGGTACGCGGATACCTACGGTGTCTTTTTTGGTTTTGAGCAGGCGAGGTACATTTTTGCTGGCACCCAAAATAAAGGTATAAGGCCCGGGCAGGTACTGTTTCAAAGTGCGGTACACGGGTGTTGCCAGCTGTTTGGCGTATTCACTCAGTTGGCTCAGGTCGTGGCACACAAAGGAAAGCTGCGCCTTCTGCGGATCAACACCCTTGATGCGGCAGATTTGCTCCACGGCTTTCTGATGCTGAATATCGCAACCCAGGCCATAAATAGTATCAGTAGGATAAATGATCACCCCACCCTTGCGCAGCACATCGGCTACCTGGCGAATCAAACGGGGCTGCGGGTTCTGGGGATGTATGTGGATGAGCATGGGCGAAATTAAAAGGGTATTGGTTAAAAGGTGTTCGGTTTGGGAAGAAAGCCTGCAAACCTGATACCCAATCACTGATTCCTGATCACTTATCCCTGATGCTCACTTCTCTACCTCGTCGGCACAAATACGTACAAAGGTGCGGGCCAGTTGCTGCAACTCTTCATATGCCAGGGGTTTAGTGAAGTAGCGGGCATTCCACTCCTGCGCAAATCTTTGATCTGAAATACTGGATGAGGTGGTAAAAATGGCCACGGGTATGTTGCACAACTGTTCCAAGCGGCGCATTTCCATCAGGGTTTGGCGGCCATCCATTACAGGCATGTTCATATCCAAAAGCACCAGGCAGGGCTCATCGCCATCGGCACAAAGCTTTTTGAGGGTTTTCAATGCAACATGACCATCCGGTACATGTACCAGGTTGATCTGGTCGGCAAAAGGAGCAAAGGCCTGCTCAACAATAAACAGGTCATCCAAATCATCATCGGCGTAAACAATAGTACTCTTGGTCATAGCAGAGCAGGTTGTAAATAGCTTAGAAAAAGGATGTGCCAAAAACTAACCACTTATATTTCAATAGGCTAACACGGCAGTTTTTAAAAGCTCTTCAGTGAAAGCGCAATTTATACCCCAACTTTTTCTTTAAAACTCTACAATAAACCCAAAGGTTGGCGTCAGGGTTCCGTCTTCATTATCCAATATCAACGGTATGGCATTGCTGCCATCGGCTTTTACCGGCTGGCCGTTTGTGGATAAAAAAGCGGTATTGTCCTCGTTGCGCCTGAAGGTATACTGGGGATAAGCTGGTTGCGTAGCACCATAAAAATTGCTGATATCAATAAAGAGGTCAAGGGTCCATTTGCGGTAGTTGAACTTCTTGTCAACACGGATATCGGCAGCGTTGAAGTTTCGCAACCGCAGGGTATTGATGCGGGCATAGTCGAGCACACCGGTACCACGCGACAGGTAATTGAGCCGGGAAGCCGCTGCATCAAAGGGCGTAAAGGGTGCGCCGCCCTGGTAGCGGAAACGCAAACCTAATTCCCAGTTGCGGGGCAGCTTATAACCCAGCGTGGCGCTCAGCAGGTGCCGGTTGTCCCAGGCGCTGGCCACCAGCCTGCCATCGCGGCCGCTAAAGCGGCTGTGAAACCAGGTATAGCTGAACACGCCAAAGAACTGCCTGGTCAGTTTTTGCTGCGCAAAGAACTCGATGCCATAGCTATTGCCTTTGCCATCGGTAGTAACGGGTTCGTTGCCCAGCACGCCGAAGTCGCCACCCAGGTTGGCCAGCGAAATGCCATCCCTTTCCGATACCGCCACATTTGCGTAGCGCTTGTAAAATCCTTCCAGCGTAAAACGGGTAGCATCCGAAGGCAGGAACTCGATACCGGTCACATAATGATCACTGCGGGTATAGCGGGCGTCTTTATTTACCAGCACGCCTTCGTTGTTGGCAAAACCCAGTATGGGATAAGAGGGCAGGCGGTAGTAGCGGCCGATGGAACCGTTCCAGGTCCATTTGTCGGCAAGCACATAGCTGGCGGAAATACGCAGCGACAGGGTGCGGCCCAAATTGGCGCCGCCCTCAGTAAACGTGTTGCCATCGGCGCGGATACCAAAGTTGAGCCCTAAGCGGTTGTCCCAAAAGCGGCGGCCCGCCTGTGCAAAAAAGCCATACCGAAGAAAAGGCTTGATAGGCGAGGTAAAATTCACGGTTACGGAAGGTTGCAGCAGGTTGCCGCTTTCGTCAAACAACGCCTTTCGGATCCGGTTAAACGTGGTGTTGGAAAAATCGGCTACCTGGGCCACCCCACCCCAGGCATACCTCCATGCGCCTATACTTTTATTGACATCAAAACGCAACTTGTTCTCTGCTTCAGTAGACCGCACCCGCAGGTTGCGTTCCGCTTCCGTGGGCTGCTCGTTGTCTTCAAACTGGTCGAGCGAATTATCCAGGCTATTACGGCTGAGGGCCAGGTTCCAGTACCCGTTTGCAATTTGTTTGCGCAGCGATACACCCAGGGTATAGCTGTTTTGTTCAATCAGCGGGTTGCTGTTGATGATGTACAGCTTTTCAGGTGTGGCTTCGCGGGGTTGGGCAAACGAAAATTCGTCGATGGCACCCACACCCAAAGCCGTAAGCGTCAGTTTGGGATTGATGCGGTGCGTTATCTTAAACTGGAAATCCCAGTAGTTGGGCCGGATGGGCAGGTCGATGGCCTTGAACAAAAACTGCAAATAGCTGCGCCGAACCGATGCCAGGAAGGTTGTGCGGTCTTTTTGAATGGGTCCTTCGAAGGTGGCAGCAAACTCGGTGGCGCTCAGCCGCAAGTTGCCCTGCACCTGGCGGGGATTGCCGTTCTTTTGCCGAAACTGGAACACGGAAGAAAGCGCATTGTCGTAGCGGGCATCAAAAGCCGAGGAGCTCAGTTTCACATCTTCGATAAAGGATACGTTGAGGATGCCGGTAGGTCCGCCGCCACTGCCCTGGGTAGCAAAATGGTTGATGGTGGGAATTTCGATGCCGTCGAGGTAAAATACGTTTTCGTTGGGCGCTCCGCCGCGGATGATGATATCATTGCGAAAAGCTCCTACCGATCCCGAAGTACCGCCCACACCCGGCAAGGTTTGGATCACCCGGCTGATGTCGAAGTTGCCGCCGGGGTTGCTGCGGATCTCCTCGGTGGTGAGGCGTTGCACACTCAGCGGGCTTTCGAGGGTAGCGGCACGTGCCGTGCGGCGGTTGCTGCGCACCGTTACGCCCGCCAGCTCGGTGGCAGTTGGTTCCAGTTCAATATTGATGCTGGTTTCGTTGCCCGAAGTAAGTACCAGGTTGAAGAGCTGCTGATCCTTATAGCCAACCGCTGTTACTTTCAGCCCATAGCTACCCACCGGCAGCGACACCAGAAAGGCGCCGGCACTATCCGTAACCGCACCGGTGCCGCCCACCTCCACGGATGCCGCAGCAACGGGTCGCAACGTATTCCTGTTGATCACCGTACCACGCAGCACGCCATTGTTTTGGGCAAAAACACAAAAGGGAAAAAGCAAAATCAGGTTAAGGATCAAACGCATACACAGAGGTTGGTGAAGCAAACAACAAGGAAGGATGCGGAAAGTTGCACAAGAACCGCAGATTTGTAGGATTGGAAATGATTTGTATGATTTTATATGAAGCGGGCAGTAATGGGCATCGGTTTGCAGTTGCATGGTTTTGGAAAAC
>NZ_MTFE01000010.1:716712-724348 GCF_001953305.1 Cnuella takakiae | reverse complement strand
AAAAAAGGCTGTTTTCATTTGAAAACAGCCTTTTTACATTATTCAGGTATCTGGAAGTAGATCAGCAACTACCAACCAAATTCCTACAAATCATTTCCAATCCTGCAAATCTGCGGTTACTGGTTCTTTTCGTAATTTTTTTTGGCTTCTTCTGCCTTTTTAAAATCCAGGATCACGCCATTGATACAGTAGCGCAGGCCGGTAGGCGGCGGACCATCATCAAATACATGACCCAGGTGGGCCTTGCAGCGACCACACTGTACTTCGGTGCGGCTCATGCCATAGCTGTTGTCGGGGGTGTAAATGATGCTGCCCTTGCTGATGGGCTCGTAAAACGAAGGCCAGCCGCAGCCGCTTTCAAATTTAGTATCGCTTTTAAACAGCGAGTTGCCGCAGGCGGCACAGAAATAAGTACCTACCTCTTTGGATGTTTCAAATTTGGAAGTAAAAGGCCTTTCGGTGCCTTTTTGCCGGGCAATATGAAATACCTCCGGCGACAGGATCTTTTTCCATTCGTCATTACTCAGCTCCACTTTGGCGGAATCGGAGTTGGAGTAAACGGGATTGTTTTTGTTTGTTTCACTCATGGTTACCTTTTTTGCGGTCTGTGCCTGCGAGCAGCTTTGCAAGGCCAGTGCCATAATACACAAAAGAACAATCTGTTTCATGTTTCGTTGTTGTACCAAATGTACGCACAGCGGGGGCGTTTGGTTTGTTAAAGGAGTCCGGAAAGACAGAAGAGACAGGAAAGACAGCAATGATGAGACAATTGACCGCGGCAAGGTTATCAGCGATGCAAAGCTTGGTGCTTTTTCGAAATATGTGTACTACACCGGCTTTCTTTCAAAAAATGAAGCTCCTTTTTAGATACTTGCACACTGCAAAGCGATTTCCTGCCCCGTTTGTGTACCATCCTTCCTATATTTGTTGCCAAGCATTAAGCACCTATGTTCAATTTGATCCTCTTCGGACCTCCCGGCAGTGGCAAGGGAACACAATCGGATAAGATTGTTGCAAAATTTGGGTTGGTCCACCTCTCTACCGGCAACCTGCTGCGCGCAGAGATCGCAGACAAGACCCCTCTCGGACTGGAAGCAAAAAACTTTATCGACAAAGGCCAGCTGGTACCTGATGAAGTGGTGATTGGCATGATCGACACCATGCTCGAAAAACACAGCGGCGCCAAGGGTTTCCTGTTTGATGGTTTCCCCCGCACCGTGGCCCAGGCCGAAGCCCTCGACAAGCTGCTGGCCCTGCGCAAAACCAGCATTACCAAGGTGATTGCCCTGGAAGTATCGGAAGAGGAACTGGTAGACCGCCTGCTGAAGCGCGGCGCTACTTCGGGCCGCACCGACGATACCGACGAAAGCATCATCCGCAAGCGCTTCTCGGTGTATAAAAACGAAACCGAACCCGTTGCCGGTCACTACAAGGCACTGGGCCGTTTTGAAAGCATCAAAGGCGAAGGCTCGGTGGAAGACATCTTTGCCGCCATCAGCGGCTCGATTGAAGCAGGTGTAACTGCTGCAGTGTAGTCGGAAGACAGAAGTCAGAAAAGTCAGTAAAGACGATAACAATAGTTGATAAGCCATGATTGCGAAAGCAGTTGTGGCTTTTTTGTTTGTGGATTGTGATAGCTTGACTGTACATCTTGTTTAGCCCACGGTTTTATCCGTGGGTGTGCAGATTGGACTAAAAGAGAAAACCGTTAAAACGGTTTTCCTGGTTGGAGGTTACTGGCCGGGCTGCGGGCGGTGGTCGCTGTTTGCAGAAGCTGGCAAAGCGGCATGGCCAGTGCCAAGGGGCAGTGCCCGCTTTTGCCTATATTGCCTGTACAACGATTGCACCCATGAACACCCTTACCCCCATCCAAAAGATCCCCAACTATACCGAAGGCCATTGGCGCACCGGCAGCGGCGACGGCGAGCTGCTCCGCGATGCCGTTACTGCCGAACCCATCTTTATTGCAACTACCGAAAGTATTGATATGGAGGCCGCCCTCCACTATGCCCGCATGGTGGGCAACCCTGCACTGCGCAAGCTCTCATTTCACGAAAGGGGCCGCAGGCTCAAAGCCCTTGCGCTATACCTGGCGGAGCGCAAAGAACAGTTTTATCAACTATCCTATCATACTGGCGCTACCCGCGCCGACAGTTGGATCGATATCGAAGGCGGCATCGGCAACCTTTTTGCCAATGCATCGCTGCGCCGCAAATTCCCTGATCTACCTTACTGCACCGATGGTGATCCGATCCCTTTGGGCAAGGGCGGCACCTTTATGGCCCATCACCTGCTGGTGCCCCGCGAAGGTGTGGCTGTGCATATCAACGCCTATAATTTCCCTGTATGGGGCATGCTGGAAAAATGCGCTGTCAACTGGCTGGCAGGTATGCCGGCCGTGGTAAAGCCCTCCCCTTTCGGCGCTTACCTGACACAGGCCGTGGCAAAGGCCATCATCGAAAGCGGCATCCTGCCCGAAGGCAGTTTGCAGATACTGTGCGGTGCCCCCGGCAACCTGTTGGATGGCCTAACGGCGCAGGACGTGGTAACTTTTACCGGTTCCAAACAAACAGGCCTGCAACTCAAAACACATCCGCGCATCCTTTCAGAAAGCGTTCCCTTTAATATGGAAGCCGACTCGCTGAATGCACTGGTGCTGGGAAAAGATGCCGTACCCGGCACTGCAGAATGGGAGCTTTTTATAAAAGAGATTCGTAATGAAATGACGGTAAAGGCTGGCCAGAAATGCACTGCCGTGCGCCGCATCCTGGTACCCGAACACCTGCTGGAGGATGCCACCAAAGCCCTGCAACAAACCCTGGCCCAAACCATCATTGGCAACCCGCACAACCAAAAGGTTCGTATGGGCGCCCTGGCAGGCCAGTTCCAAAAGGAAAGATTGCTACATAACGTACAGCAACTGCTGGCTGTTTCGGGGCTTGTTTACGGCAGCCTGGACAGTGTGCCTGTTGTGGATGCCGATGCAGGCAAAGGCGCCTTTATTTCGCCACTCCTGCTGCGCAATGATTATCCTTTCCAAACGGATGTGATCCACGAAGTGGAGGCCTTTGGCCCGGTAAGTACCCTGATGCCCTATAAAGACCTGGACGAAGCCATTGCGTTGAGCAAAAAAGGAAAAGGTTCTTTGTGTTGTTCCATTGTCACTGCCGATAAAACCACAGCTACCGAATTTGTAATTGGCGCAGCCACACACCATGGCCGCATACTGGTACTGAACCAGGAATGTGCAAAGGAAAGTACGGGGCACGGATCGCCGCTGCCGCAACTGGTGCATGGCGGTCCGGGCCGTGCCGGCGGTGGCGAGGAAATGGGCGGCGTAAGAGGTGTAAAGCACTACCTTCAGCGGGTGGCGGTGCAGGGCTCGCCTTCTATGCTAACCGCTATCACCGGCACCTACCAGCAGGGCGCTGCCGGCACTGCTGCAACGGTGCATCCTTTCCGCAAATACTTTGAAGAACTGGAAATAGGGTACCAGTTGCTTACCGAAAAACGCACCATCACTGCGGAGGATATCGACCGCTTTGCCGACCTCAGCGGCGACCATTTTTACGCCCACCAAAAAGGCACCGATTTTACAGGCACCATGTTTCACCAGCAGGTGGCACATGGCTATTTTATCCTGAGTGCTGCCGCCGGTCTTTTTGTTGATGGCAGCGCACTGGGACCGGTACTGCTCAACTATGGCATCGACGAATTAAGGTTTACCAAACCAGTATATCCCGGTGCAGAAATACAGGTGCGTTTTACCTGTAAGGAAAAGCTGCCGCAGGACAACCGCGAGGAAGGCGAAATACCACGAGGCATTGTAAAGTGGCTGGTTGAAGTGCTGGACGAAACCGGCGAACACGTAGCGGTGGGAACGATTTTAACTATGGTGCGGAGATTGCTATAAACCCAACATGCCGCTAAAACAGGCAAAAACGGATACCTGTTTTTAAGCAGCCGTTGGGGCTGTTAAAAATTTGCAATCGTCCCAACAATAATGTTCCAACTATGTTCCTTTTTTTGGAACTTAATGCTATCACTCCATAAAAACTTCGCTGTATGGTACCCGACTTCGACAATGGCCATGTAACCTCCGAAACCCACCAGGGCATTACTACAATTGAGTTCCATCACCCGCAAGGCAACTCGCTACCCAAGCGACTGCTGGATAGCCTGGCACACGAAATACACGCCAGCGGCAGCGATGCCGAAACAAGGGTGATCATCCTGCGCTCTGTAGGTGAAAAAGCATTTTGCGCCGGCGCTTCTTTCGATGAGCTGGCGGCCATCAACAGCCCGCAAAAAGGCTTCGAGTTTTTCAATGGTTTTGCTTCGGTCATCAATGCCATCCGCTCTATTTCAAAGCTGGTCATAGCACGGGTACATGCCCGCTGTGTAGGTGGTGGTGTGGGGCTGGCTGCCGCAGCCGATTATGCCATTGCCGTAGAAGGTGCCGATATACGCCTCAGCGAACTGGCTATTGGCATTGGCCCTTTTGTAATCGGGCCTGCTGTTGAACGGAAAATTGGCTTATCTGCCTTTAGCCAGTTGGCCATGGATGCTACCATGTGGCGCAACAGCGACTGGGCCAAAAAGAAAGGGCTTTATGCCGAAGTACACCCATCGGTGGAAAGCATGGATGAGTCCATTTTCCGCCTCTCCAACCAGCTGGCACACAGCAGTACCGAAGCGATGGCCGAAATGAAAAAAATGTTCTGGAAAGGCACCGAACACTGGGGCGAACTGCTGCCCCAGCGTGCCGAGATCAGCGGGCGCCTGGCACTGAGTAAACACACCCGCGAAGCCATTGAAAAGTTTAAAATAAAAGCGTAGGGTAATGAGCTAATTGGCTAATGTGATAATGTGCTAAAGAGTATACCACGTATGTTCTATAATTGACCTAGTATGCGGCTATCTTTTTAGCACCTTAGCACATTATCACATTAGCTCATTACCTCTGCATCCTTCGCTGTACTGCACACAAAAACCAACCACCTTATTATTTTCCAGGTAAAAAATGATACAGGTGGGCAGGGTATCATCATATAGATAAACCGAAGAATGGGTTTTGCTTTTTACCGGTGGCATGCCTTCGTAATCGGGCAAGATATGCAGGGTATACCCATCGTAGGTTCTTACAATTTTAAGCTTGTCATCGCCAATGGCCACACCAGATTTTGTTTTTAGCTCAGGGCTTTCGCAGATCACGGCATGCACGGTGAATTCATTTTGCGTAGCTGCATCATAACTTTTATCCAACACAACCGAATAGCTGGTGCCCTGCCAGCTGAAAGATACCGTATCGGGCTGCGGGTTCTTGTCCAGCAGGTTTTTCAGCGATAAGTTGGATTGCAACAAACGCTCCAGCTCCCTTTGTTTCATCCCTATCTTCACTGCTCCTATACCGGCCAGCGAAACCACCGGTGATTGTTGCGCAGCAGCCATCAGGGTCAACAGAATGCACCCAAGGGTTGTTAAGCTTCTTTTCATGTCATGCGCTTAAGTACCCAAAAATTAATGGAGCGTTTTCACAAAAGCAATTTTGAAACAATTGTAACCAGCCTTTGCCAAAAGGATAATGACCTTGCAGGTATTGTAGCACGTCATGGTATGCCGCCTATGTGGATACGGCCCAACAATTTTGCAACCCTGGTACTCACCATTCTGGAGCAGCAGGTATCCATTGCAGCTGCTTTTGCGGCGTATAAAAAGCTGGAAGCTTATATCGGTGAGCCAACACCCGAAAAGATACTGGCCTTGAGCGATGAAGAACTCCGTGCCTGCTATTTTACCCGGCAAAAAACAGGGTATGTACGGGGATTGGCAACTGCCATTCAAACAGGTGCCGTCAACCTGCAGCGCTACGAAACCTTAGCTGACGATGCTGTCCGCCACGAGCTCATTCAATTGAAAGGCATTGGCCACTGGACAGTGGATATTTACCTGCTGCACGCCCTGCACCGCACTGATATTTTTCCCATTGGGGATATTGCACTGGTCAATGCACTGAAAGACATTAAAGGCCTGGATAAACAAACACCCAAGGAAACCCTGATCGAAATTGCCGAACCCTGGCGGCCTTACCGCAGCATTGCTACGATGCTGCTGTGGCATCATTACCTGAGTAAAAGGAAACCGATACAGGACCCGACATCACACCCACTGTAACACCCCCTGTCCCCTAAAGTGGGAACTTAGGCCGGAGTGCTTGCCCAATTTGCAAAATGCACTACGAGTTAATATTCAAACAACAACGCCCCTCCGCTGTGAGGGGCGTTGTTGTTTGAAGTTATGCTTGACCTAAGTTCCCCCTTCAGGGGGACAGGGGGTGCTTGGGTATTACATATACAACCCACCATCTGCGCTGATCACCTGTCCGGTAACATAAGCACTGAGGTTGGAAGCAAGGAACAAGGTTACGTTGGCAATATCTTCCGACGAACCGAAACGGCCCAAAGGAATACCTGCCTTGTATTTATCGGCCTGCTCACCTTCCTTGAGGTAAGAAGTCATATCAGTTTCAACAAAACCAGGAGCGATGGCATTGCAACGGATATTGCGGCTGCCCAGTTCTTTGGCTACGCTCTTGGTAAAACCAATCATGCCGGCTTTGGAAGCGGCATAAGAGCTCTGGCCAGCATTGCCCATCAAACCAATAACGGAACTCATGTTGATGATGGATCCGCTCTTTGCTTTCATCATGGGACGCATTACCTGCTTGGTCATGTTGAAGGTACTTTTCAGGTTGATGTTCATCACATCGTCCCACTGTTCGGCAGTCATGCGCAGCAACAGGTTGTCTTTGGAGATCCCGGCATTGTTTACCAGGATGTCTACGGTACCAAATTCCTTCACCACATCATTCACCAGGGTTTCGCATTGTGCAAAATCGCCGGCATTGCTGCGGTATGCTTTTGCTTTTACACCCAGCGCGGTGAGTTTATCTTCCAAAGCTTTCGCTTTATCTGCGCTGCTTTCGCTTACATAGGTAAAAGCAATATTGGCGCCTTGTTCGGCAAACTTGATGGCGATGCCTTCACCAATGCCACGGGCGGCACCGGTAATGATGGCCACCTTATTTTCCAGAAGTTTCATGCAATTGATTTTGTGCGGGGCAAAGGTAGGTGATTAGTGATTGGTGATTGGTGATTGGCCGCCGAAACTTGCAGCCAGCCGCTTCAGTTTGTAATTTATACTACCAAAAACAAGCGTATGGAAGAACCGAAAAAACTGGAAGATTTTGAAGTATTTCTATTAGCCCAGGAGATTGGCGAAATAGTGTGGCATACAGTTTCAAAATGGCCTCCATTTGCAAAAGATACTGTAGGAAAGCAATACGTAGAAGCTGCCGATTCTATTGCCGCTAATATCGCAGAAGGATACGGCCGGTTTCATTTTCGCGAACGCCGGACTTTTTGTTTTTACAGCCGGGGATCGCTATTGGAAACAAAAGCATGGACAATAAAAGCGCAGCAAAGAAAACTACTTACAACAGGTGATTGTACAAACTTGATGGAAAAGATGAGTCGGTATCACTATAAGTTGAATAGCTATATCCAATCTTTGTCCCGTCATATCCAGACAGCAGCCACCAATAGCCCAACTAAATAACTTACCTTAAAAGCTTTTT
>NZ_MTFE01000010.1:665305-716657 GCF_001953305.1 Cnuella takakiae | reverse complement strand
TCACCAATCACCAATCACCAATCACCAATCACCAATCACCAATCACCAATCACCAATCACCTATTCCCCAATATCTCCTCCAACACCTTCCTGTCATTCGCCAACCTTGGCACCTTATGTTGGCCACCCAACTTTCCTTTTGAAGCCAGCCAATCAGTAAAAGTATTTGTAGGCAACACATGCACTACCGGCATGCGCAGGGCGATATCCTTGTGGCGCTTGGCTTCGTAGTCGCTGTTGATGCTGCGCAGGTGGCCGTCCATTGCGGCAACAAATGCTTCCAGGTTTTCTGGCAGCTTGTCAAATTCAATCAGCCACTCGTGGGCGCCATTGCCTTCATCTGAAAAATAAAGCGGTGCTGCGGTGTAATCGTTTACAATGGCCCCTGTTGCTTTACAGGCAGCGGCAATAGCGGCATCCGTATTATCAATGATCACCTCTTCGCCAAAGGCATTGATGAAATGCTTGATGCGGCCCGATACCTTGATGCGGTAGGGCGCAAGGGAAATAAACTGGATGGTATCGCCAATCAGGTAACGCCAAAGTCCTCCATTGGTAGTGATCACCGGTGCATAATTCTTACCCAATTCCACTTCCTCCAACAGTATGGTTTGGCCATCTTCCTTACCCCACTCATCGGCAGGCAGAAACTCGTAGAAGATGCCATGTTCGCACATCAGCAACATGCCATCGGCACCCAGTTCATCCTGTGCGGCAAAGAAACCTTCAGATGCATTGTACATCTCGAGGTAGTTGATGGGTGCGCCAATGAGTTTTTCGAACTGCGCTTTGTATGGCACAAAGCTTACCCCGCCATGCAGGTACAATTCGAGGCTGGGCCAAACTTCCTTGATGTTTTGCTTGCCTGTTATTTCCAGTATTCTTTTGAGCAATACAATCAACCAGGTGGGCACCCCGGCCATCGAGGTTACATTTTCGTTGATGGTGCTTTGCGCCAGCGCCTCTATCTTTTCTTCCCATTCATCCATAAGCGCGATGGACAAATCAGGCGTGCGGATCCAGTTGCTCCAGAAAGGAGAATTCTGCAGGATCACCGCACTCAAATCGCCATACTGCACTTCTTCGTTTACCTGGTTTATTTGGTGTGAGCCACCAATCACCAGGCTCTTGCCTGTAAGCAAATCACTATCGGGATGCGATGCATAATAAAATGACAGTACATCCTTGGAGGCTTTGTAGTGGTTGTCGGCAAGGCTCTCTTCCGATACAGGTATGAACTTGCTTTTGTCGGATGTAGTGCCGCTGCTTTTAGCATACCATTTCACCGGCGTATTCCACAACACGTTCTCCTCCCCTTCCATCATGCGTTCAATAAAAGGCTTGAGATCGTTATACTCACTAATGGGTACGGTCTTCTTGTAATCGGCAATGGATTGGATGGCGGAGAAACGGTGCTGCCGGCCAAACTCCGTATACTGGCCGGCAGCCAGCAAGTCCTGCCACACATTGTGCTGCGCCGATAAGGGATCGGTTATCCACTGTTCGGCCGACCAGAGGCGCATCCGGGCAAATCTTGATATGGCAGGGCTAAGGAGCTTCATGCGGTGTGGCAAGATAGGGAAAACATGTTTTGGGTTTCTTGTTTTTGGTTTTTCGTTTTTTGTTCCTGGATCCAAACAAAGATGCCGGCTACACAATGCAGCCGGCATCAAATTGTAGGTTTTTGCTTTGCTAATAACTCAAAACAAAAAACCAAAAACAATAAACTTAATAATACGGGCTGATCAGCAGGTACACTACCGGCCCCGTTACCGCCACATAAAACCAAATGGGCCAGGTGATCTTTGCCAGCTTGCGGTGCGCCACATTTTCACCAATCAGTGCACGGTATGCTGTAAACAGGATAAAGGGCAAGATGATGGCTGCCAGGATAATATGGGTGATCAGGATAAAGTAGTAGATATACCGGATGGCGTCTTCGCCGCCAAAGCGGGTATCGCCTGCCAGCAGGTGGTGGGCAATATAAAATACCAGGAACACCAGCGACAGCAGGATGGCAGCCATCATAGTACGTCTGTGCCGCTCATACTGGCCCTTTTTAGCCGATATCAGGCCTAAAACCAACAGGAAGGCCACAACAGAATTGATCACGGCATTTATGGCCGCAAAAACGTGTACATCGAAGCCGAGGTCCACTTCCAGTTTTACCCGGCCAAGGATTACAACAACGGCAAATACCACAAAAGATACCGCCCAGATCAGGCCTTTGGCAAGGCCATCATTTTTTTGAATAACGAAACTCATAGATTTTTTCTTTTAAGCAGGAATACTAACAAAGCAACGGCGGCAATGGTTACAAGGGCTACAATGGCCAACAGTTCAAACTTCCCGGCAAATACGCTTTTGCGTTTGGGGTCCTTTTCGAGGTAGAGGTAAACAATGTCTTTTGCCAGTTGCTCTACCGCGGTGCTATCCAGACCATGGTAGTAGCCACGGATGTTGCGGTTGCGGTCCAGCAGCACCAGGTAATCGGTATGGAAAAAAGAAGTATCTATGCCTTTACCATCCACCAGGCCCAACTTCATTTCATTAATAGACAGATCGTAGATCTGCTTTTTGTCACCGGTCACCAGCCACCAGTTCTCAGGATTTACCTGAAAACGGTCGGCCCAGTGTTTCAGGTTATGTACACTATCGCGTTCCGGATCCACCGAGAAGGAGATGAAATGCATGAAGTCGGCAAAGCGGTTGCCTACTTTTTCCGAGCTCTTGATATTATCCTGTAAAAGCTTGATGTTCCTGGTAAGCCTGGGACAGATAGTTGGGCAACGGGTAAAAAAGAAATTGGCCACCACCACCTTATTTTCCAACCCGGCCCAGCTCACCTGCTGGCCCAGTTGGTTGGTGAGTTTAAAATCGGGCACTTTGTGCCATACGGTATCCGTAACTACTTTACCTTTTACTTCTTTGGTTACCACCGTATCAAAGATGTAGTGCCGCGGCATCGGCGCAGCATCGGTACTGACGTTCTTTACTATCAGGTAGCAGATCAGGGGTATGACTACTGTGATGAGTATTCCAAAAGCAGCTTTCTTATTCAAACCGGTGATTTGTAGGATTTATAAAGGATTGATAGGAGGCTCTGAACCACCACAACTATTTACGTGCATTTTGCTCGCACTAAGCTTCTGGCTTTAAACAACAAATGATTGGAGCATGGTAAACAAATGAAGGAAAATAAGGTGCGGAAACTATCCTCGAAATCCTTCCTTAATCCTGTCCATCACCGGTCATAAAAAAACCATCGCCGCAAAGGTAATGCGGCGATGGTTGTAGAAATTGACAATATTGGTTAAACCTTAGTCGAGCGGCTTGATGGTGGTATCGGCCGAACGCACTTCGCGGTTCAGTTGCTCTTTAGATTGCGAGCCAAAGTAAGTGTCGTAGCGGTTGCGGCGGGTACGGTAGGTGTTGCCATCATAAAGGAAGGCGCCGATAAACCATACGAACAACAGCAGGGGCACTACAATGGTCATGATCATGTTGCGGATCTCATCGCCCAGGTGCATGAAGATGCTTACAATATAGAAGGCTTTTGCCAGCGACAGGATTACTACCACACCTTTGATAAAGAGGTGCATCCAATCAGGCATATTCACAGCATACATCAGCAGACCCAAACCCAGTTCGATAACGGTGATACCGAGCAGGAGCCAGAATGTTTTCCAGATGCGGCCGGTTCCCTCAGAGGGTTCGTGGTGGAAGGTTACTTCCTGTAATTCGTTATTGTGGTCCATTTGTATAATGCGTTTAAGAGTTGATTAGATTAGATAGAAACAAAGGAATACGAATACCCACACCAGATCTACAAAGTGCCAGTACAAACCAGCCTTTTCAACCATCAGGTAGTGACCACGACGCTCAAACACACCCTGCTGTGCCATCACCAGCATTACCAGGTTGATGATCACACCGGAGAATACGTGGAAACCGTGGAAACCGGTGATACCAAAGAAGAAACCACCAAAGGCTACGGGGCCTTGCTCACGTACATGCAGTTCGGCAGTGTTGACCATGGCGCGGAGCTTATCGTCGCTCATGGCAGCCAGTTGCTCAAGGTGCATTTCGTGATTTTCCATGTGCACCAGTTTCACCAGTGTTTCATGGGGTGTATTCTTGAGGGCATCGGCTACCATAGCCCCTTCAATAGGGTTACCCCAGGGATTGGTGCGAACGGTAGTACCAATTACATCCAGTTTGTTTTGTACCAGTACTGCGTGCTCACCGGTAATAAGGTGGGTCCACTCCCATGCCTGGCAGGCAAGGAACGCAAAGCCGCCGAGTACGGTCCAGGTAAGCCACTTAACGGTTTCCTTCTTGTTGTTGTGGTGGCCGGCATGTACTGCCAGTACCATGGTAACCGAGCTCACGATCAGGATAAAGGTCATCAGCGATACAAACGCAAGCGGCAGGTTGGCATGGCCAGCGCCGGGAAATGCGTTGAACACTGCGTTGGGATCGGGCCAGTAGTTCTGCGAGAAACGGATGGTACCATAAGCGATCAGGAATGCGCCAAAAGTAAAAGCGTCACTCATCAGGAAGTACCACATCATCAGTTTCCCGTACTCCATGTTGAAGGGGCTCTTACCACCACTCCACCAGTTTGTTTTTGTTGCTACAGCAGTTGTTGCCATGATTTTAAAGACAGTTTCTGTTTTTCCGTTTCTGCACTCGTCCTTTACTTCAGCGCAAATAGACGAATTATTTTACTATGATAAGAAAGATGAACAAATAGATCCACAAAACATCAACAAAGTGCCAGTAGGTACTCATGATCTCTACGGGTACCGAACTGTAGCTTTGTGTGCGGCCAACAAAAGCCCTTGTTATCACCACAATCAGGGCAACAATGCCACCCAGCACATGCAAGCCATGCAGGCCAGCGATGATATAAAGAAATTGTCCGGCACCAGAACCCTGGAAGGTTACGCCATTGTCCCACATCCAATTAAAGCCTACCCACTGCAGCCAGATAAAGGCAATACCGAGTACACCGGTTATGGCCATCAGCAAACGGTAGCGGCTCATCTCCCTTTGTTTAAAAGAACGAAGCGCCCATTGAATGGTGAGGCTGCTCAGCAGGATTACCACAGTGGAATAATAAAACTCCACGGGTGTTTCCACCACTTCCCAGTTGGCCTGGTTGCTTTTCACGATATACGCACTTGTAAGGCCGGCAAACATCATTACAATGCTGGCCAGGGCTACCCAAAGGGTAAACTTGTGGGGGTGAACCCCTCTTTTTTTGCCTTCCAAAACCATATCCTCCGTGCTTTTGTTTTGCTTATACTTTATCCAACAACAGGGCCAATAACACTACCGGCAAATGCAGGTAAGAGCTGAACATAACCCTGCGTGCCGCCTTTACATCCATCTCGCGGTACAACCGGAAACACTGAAATACCAGGAATAAATTGGTGATCAGCACCACGTACAGGCTGGTAATGCCCGACATGTTGATGTAATAAGGCAAGATGCCGATGGGCACCAGCAGCAAGGCATACACAATGGTTTGCAATGCCGTGAACTTGGTTGGACCCAAATCGCTCGGTAAAAGCTTGAACCCTGCGGTGCTATAATCGCGGTGCGCAACCCAGGCAATGGCCCAGAAATGCGGAAACTGCCACAGGAACTGTAATCCAAAGAGCACCCAACCTCCCAGGTTGGTATAGCTTTCGCCAGCCACCAGCACTTCTTCCCAGGGGTAAAAAGCATTGGTACCGGCCACCCAGCCGATTAAGCAGGGCAGTGCTCCGGGAAAAGCGCCTACAAATACCGCGATAGCGCTTTGACGCTTGAGCGGCGTGTAGATGAATGCATACAATACCAGACTGAATGCACCCAAAGCAGCACTTAACCAGTTGAAGAAGAACCCGAGTATCAGCACCCCTACTATGCCGGTAACAATGGCGAAAGTCCAGCCATGTTGCACCGTCATCCTGCCCGAAGCTACCGGCCTGGAAGCGGTTCGCTTCATCACCGCATCCGTGTCTTTTTCCACCACCTGGTTGATGGTGTTGGCCGAGCCGGTTACCAGCATACCGCCTACAAAAAGCAATACAATCTGCCACCAGTCGAAGAGCACGTTGGGCGCCAGCAAGTAACTGATCACGCTAGAGAAGACCACCATGATGCTCAATGAAGGCTTCATCAACTGCAGGTAATCCTTGATCAGCGATGGCTTAGCAGGGATTGCCTGTTGCGTGGTCTCACTCACTATTCGTCCTTGTATTTATTTGATGGGCACAACAGCACGATTGTACTGCTGTGCCTTCTTGTTTAGTGTTTAGTTTCGTTCGGGCTCACCGGCTCAGTTTGGGGGATGAACTCACGTCCATCTTTACTGTAGTCGTATGCCCAACGGTGTACTTCAGGAATCTCACCTACCCAGTTGCCATGACCAGGCCTGATGGGGGTGGTCCACTCCAGGGTGTTGGCACCATAAGGGTTCATCGAACGCACTTTACGGCCTTTCCAGATAGAGTAGAAGAAGTTGAAGATAAAGAGCAGCTGTACGGCAAATACCACGATGGTTACAATTGATATGAACTTGTTCAACTCACCAAATTGGTTGAAAGAAGTCCAGCCGCGGAAGTCCATGTAACGGCGGGGAACACCTGCCAGACCCATATAGTGCATGGGCCAGAAGATCAGGTATGCACCGATCAGGGTACCCCAGAAGTGGATATAACCCAGTGTGCTGTTCATGTAGCGGCCATACATTTTGGGGAACCAGTGGTAAACACCGCAGAACATACCAAAGAAGGCAGCTACACCCATCACGATGTGGAAGTGCGCAATTACAAAATAAGTATCGTGGATATGGATATCGATGGTAGAGTTACCCAGGAAGATACCGGTAAGACCACCAGAGATAAACATGCTCACAAAACCGATGGCGAAGAGCATCTGCGGGTTGAGTCGCAGGTTACCACGCCAGATGGTCGTGATCCAGTTGAACACCTTGATTGCCGAAGGAATGGCGATCAGGAGCGTCAGCAGTACAAAGAAGGATCCCAAGAAGGGGCTCATACCACTCACAAACATGTGGTGCGCCCATACCAGGAAGGCCAGGATGGCAATTGCGAACAAGGAACCAACCATCGCCATGTAACCGAAGATGGGCTTGCGGGCATTTACCGACATTACCTCGGATACCAGACCCATCGCAGGCAGGATGATGATGTATACTTCGGGGTGACCCAGGAACCAGAACAAGTGCTGGTACAGGATTGCCGAACCACCTTCGTTAGGCATGATCTGACCTTTTACATAGATATCGCTCAGGTAGAACGAAGTACCCAGGTTTCGGTCGAACAACAGCAGGATGGCACCCGACAGCAGAACGGGGAAAGACAATACACCCAGGATGGCTGTAAAGAACAGCGCCCACATGGTCAAAGGCATACGCGTCATGCTCATACCCTTGGTACGCATGTTCAGGATGGTAGCGATATAGTTCAGACCACCCAGCAGCGAGGACACGATGAACATTGCCATTGACAACAGCCACAGGTCCATACCCACTTTCGAACCTTCAGAAGCTTGTCCGAGGGCGCTCAGCGGGGGATAAGATGTCCAACCACCGGAAGCGGGACCTGTTTGTACAAACAGCGAAGACATCATGATCACGCTGGCGATAAAGAAGAACCAGTAGCTCAGCATGTTCATCAGGGGCGACGCCATATCGCGTGCACCTACCTGTAGTGGAATGAGTAAGTTGGCAAAGGTACCCGACAGACCACCGGTCAACACGAAGAATACCAGGATGGTACCGTGCATGGTGATGAGGGCATAGTAAAACTCGGGCTTGATCTGGCCACCTTCAGCCCAACGGCCGAAGAATGTTTCCAGGATCTCGAAGCTCTGGTCGGGGTAACCCAACTGAAGGCGGAACAGTACCGACATCAAACCACCCACTACCGCCCAGATCATACCTGAGATCAGGAATTGCTTGGCGATGGTTTTGTGGTCCTGGCTGAAAATGTATTTGGTAATAAACGTTTCCTTGTGGTGGCCGTGACCATGGTCATGCTCCACGTGGTGTCCATCGTGTGTTACGTGAACCTCCGGGCGAACAGTGTTATTGCTTTCCTGATTCATGTCTTCTTATTTTAGGAAACTCGTTTCAATTTATTTAGCAAACTCCTTAGGCTGGCCATTCGATACAGAAGTGTTTACCGTATCGGTGGCGTTGGCCATTGTGCCGGTAGGGGGCGCCGGAGCAACTGCTGCCTTTGCAGCTGCATACTGAGGCGTTTTACCTGCCAGCCAGCGATCGTACTCTTCCTGTGTTTCCACTACTACCGTACCCCTCATCGACCAGTGACCGGAACCGCACATCTGGTCGCAGGAAATTTCGTAGTTGAAATCAGGACCGTACTTCTCCTTCATTTCCTTGGTGGTGAACTTGGGCGTAAACCACATGGTAGTAGGAATACCGGGAACAGCGTCCATCTTCATACGGAAGTGTACCAAGCCCACGTCGTGAATAACGTCTTTAGCACCGATGATCAGTTTAACAGGCTTGCCCACTACGATGTGCATTTCCTGGCTTACATAGATATCATCGTGGTTATCCTTGTCCTCCCAGATCTGGCCCAAGGGGTTGGAGTTGGCCTCGTCGATATTCTTGTAATACTTCTTACCCAGCTTGCCGTCACGACCTGGATAACGGAATTCCCAGCCAAATTGTTTACCGGTTACCTCAACAATCTGTGCATTTTTTGGTGCCTCACCGGTAATCTGGAACCAGTAGTACAATCCAAAACCTACCAGGATGGTGAGGGTAATGGCAGGGATTACAGTCCAGATCAATTCCAGCTTGTTGTTGTGTGGGAAGTAGAAAGCTTTTCGGTTTTCTTTTTCCTGGTATTTATAACCAAACCAAAACAGGAGGGCTTGTGTAATTACAAATACAATACCTGTAATGGCCAGGGTAATGTACAACATGGTGTCGATGCGCTCGCCGTGATCGGAAGCAGCTTCCCCCAGGATTCTTCCCTTAAGGATATCGTTGCAATACCACACACCAAACAATCCCAGTACCAGGAAGGCCAGCAACAGGAAGGCGTTGATGCGGTTGTTCTCTCTCCGGGTGCGCTCTTCACCCCGCAGTACGGCTACGTATTCGCTAGCCTTTGCAATCTGGAAGGTGATGATAAAACCCAGAATTAGTGCGATAATGATCCAAGTATTAGATGACATACGTACTTCTGTTATTTCTGTTTATACCGCAATTGGATTAAGTGTGGTGAATGATACTTTCTTTGAGGAAAGGATGGTTCTTGGCCACCAGGGGATGCTTCGCCAGCGAACGGGCGGTAACATACATGATGATACCAACGAAACCAATACCGATTCCCATATCCACCAACATAAATGGAACATGGTCGCCGCTGATGCTGGGGAATACCATTTGGTAGAAATCCAGCCAGTGGCCAAAGATGATCAGCACCGCCATAATGGTGATGGTACCGTAGTTGCGCTTGGCACCACGCTTCATCAGGATGAGCAGGGGAGCCAGGAAGTTGATCACCAGGTTGAGCAGGAAGATACCGCGGTACACACCCTGCATGCGGGGCTTGAAGTATACGGTTTCTTCAGGGATGTTGGCATACCAGATCAGCATAAACTGGCTGTACCACAGGTAAGTCCAGAAGATGGAGAAAGCGAACATGAACTTGCCCATATCGTGCAGGTGCTCGCGGTTGGTATATTCCAGATAACCGTTGTTTTTCAGGTACACCACGAAAATGGTGATGAGCGCCAAACCCGCAACCCAGCTGGATGCAAATGTGTACCAGCTATACATAGTAGAATACCAGTGTGCATCGATGGACATCAGCCACAACCAGGGGGTTGTAGACAGCGCAGTAAGACCGAACAGCGCTGCATAGGCACCAGCCCATACGGTGTTTTTGAAAATATAGCGTTTGCCTTCTTCAATGCTCATGGGTGCAGCATCACTCTGACGGCTCAACTGGCGCAGCTTGCGGCCCAGAAACCACCAGCCACCAATGGTAATGATGCTCCAAACAGTGAAAAAAGTCTTGTTCAGGAAACCCTTTTTGTGCAACAGGGTTTCGTCTTCCATTACATGGTGTTCATCGGTCCAATGGTAAATGGTGTGGTTGCCACCAAAAACAATTACCATCAGGATGAGGAAAGTGATGATACCCAGTACCGGCACTACCGTGGAGATGGCCTCGGGAACGCGGCGGAAGGTCATCTGCCAGCCACCCCATGCCAGGGTGGTAGCGCAGATAAAAAACATGGAAGCATTAACTACCAACAGGAAGTACACGCTGTTCTGAAGCAGGGATGCCCAGAAACGTGCCTGCTCGTGCTCGTCGTTGCTTAAGCCGTGGCTGAATAATAAGATCAATACCGATACAATACCTACACCCATCAAAGCCAGTGATATGGTATTATAACGCTTGGGAATTACAAATTGGTCTCTGCTTGCCATTATGTATTGTTGAAAAACTTGCTAATTATTTAGTACCCATTTGCGCTGCTGCCTGGTTCTCCGGGGCACCGGCACCTGTTGTTGCGGTGTCTTTAATTGGCGCCTGTACTGCACCGCCACCTTGTTTGGTGCGGATGTAGTTGATGATCCACCAGCGCTGCTCGGGGTGTACCTGGCTTGCATAAGATCCCATCAGGCCTTTACCATAAGTAATGGCATGGTACATCTCACCGTCTGCCAGTCCTTTGCTGTAATCATCCAGCAGGTTGCGGGGGGCGGCAGGATAAGGACCATCGCCACCTTTCCACAGGGGGCCGTTGCCATCCAGCTTGGTGCCGTGGCAGATGCCGCAGTTTACCAGGTAGAGGCGCTCGGTTTCTTTCATCTGGGCATCGCTCATTTTGAAATCCGCGAGCGGGTTGGGGTAAGAGGCAGCCATCGCCTTTCCGCTATCCGTTGCGGGGAAGTCGAAAGTGCTGGGCATGGCACCACGGGCTACGGTTCCTTTTACAGGCGCCGCGTTGTAGTTGATGCCCCGATCTTTAAGGGTTTGGTAATCACCAATATTGTTGTAGCCGTAAGTTTCATAAGCACGGCTGTAATACATATCGGGCATGTAGGCGCGACCGGGATCGTTACCTTCTGCGCCACCACAGCTAACCAGGGTGGCGGCCATTGCCCAAATACCTGTTGCTATCAGCAATTTTTTCATCTTATTCTTCTTACGGTTTATTACAATGCAGTTTGAGGGTCGGTGGACAGCAGTTGCTGTCTTTTGTCGTAGCGGCCAATCCACCAGCCGGTTTCTTTTTCTGTCAACACCACATCCTGAGCACCCAGGCTGGTCAGGAAGGATTGCGCTTCCGCAACATTGGTGCGGTCGGTAACCTCAATGGCCATCACAAAAGTGTCATCGGTTGCGCGCAGGTTGAAGTGGTCCTTTTTTACAAACGGCGCCAGCTGGCACAGGTAGCAAAAGGTGAGTACCATGCCCACTGCCGCAAACAATACGGTCAACTCGAACATGATGGGAATCCATGCGGGCAGCGAAAAGAACGGTTTACCACCTACGTTCAGCGGCCAGTCGGTTGTGAATGCCCAGGTGATGAACGAAAAGGCTACCGATGTACCGGTGATGCCGTAGATAAAACCTGCAGTGTGCAGGCTGGTATCGCGCAGACCCATTGCCGTATCCAATCCGTGGATGGGAAAAGGCGTGTATACGTCATGAATTTTATAACCTGATTTGCGTACAGCTTTCACAGCGGGGAACAGCACCTGCTCATCGTAAAAACTGCCTACAACAAATTTTTTGATAGCCATAATGGAGCTTTTAGCTTTTGGCGGTTAGCGGTTAGCTAATCCTGTTTTATCCTTTCAATTATCTTTTAAGTTGGCCAACAGCTAAAAGCTAATGGCCAACAGCTTTTTAGTGAGCGTGTGCGTGTGCAAACTCCTCTACCTTTTCTTCTTCCACTACATCCATCTTCTGCTTGTAGTTGTCGCCGTTCTTCTTCAGGATATGCTTGATCTCGGCGATGGCAATTACAGGGAAGAACTTAGAGAACAGGAAGTAGCAGGTAAAGAACAAACCAAACGTACCCAGGTAGAAACCGATCTCCCATATAGTGGGGGTATAGTAAGTAGACCAGCTGGAGGGCAGGTAATCGCGGTACAACGAAGTAACGATGATCACGAAACGCTCGAACCACATACCCACGTTCACCAGGATGGACATAAAGAAGGTAACGGTGAGATTGCGGCGCATTTTCTTAAACCAGAAGATCTGGGGAGAGATTACGTTACAACCCATCATCAGCCAGTAGCTCCAGCCATAGGGTGAGAACAGGTTTACACGGTTTTCTTTGAAAGCAAACCACTCGTAACCTACGTGCGAGTACCAGGCCATGAACAGCTCGGTGAGGTAAGCGATACCTACGATGGAACCGGTAAGTACAATTACCTTGTTCATAACTTCGATGTGTTCGGTGGTGATGTACTCCTGCAGCCCCAGTACGCGACGGGTGATCAGCAGCAGGGTTTGCACCATGGCGAAACCGGAGAATACCGCACCGGCAACGAAGTAAGGCGGGAAGATGGTGGTGTGCCAGCCGGGGATTACCGAAGTGGCAAAGTCAAAAGATACAATGGTGTGTACCGACAGTACGAGGGGAGTTGACAAACCCGCCAGTACCAGCGAAAGTGCTTCGTGGCGCTGCCAGTGCTTGGTAGAACCCGTCCAGCCAAAAGCCGCTGCACCATAGAAGCGCTTGCGCCATTTTTCCTTGGCACGGTCGCGGAGGGTAGCCATATCAGGCAGCAGACCTGCGTACCAGAACAGCAGCGATACGGTGAAATAAGTAGAGATCGCAAATACGTCCCACAACAGCGGCGAGTCGAAGTTTACCCACAAAGGGCCGCGGGTGTTGGGATAAGGCAGTACGAAGAATGCATTCCATACACGACCCATGTGGAAGATGGGGAACTGGCCCGCACACATTACCGCAAAGATCGTCATCGCTTCCGCGGCGCGGTTTACACCGGTACGCCAGCCCTGGCGGAACAGCAGGAGGATCGCGGAGATCAGGGTACCTGCGTGACCGATACCTACCCACCATACGAAGTTGGTGATATCCCAACCCCAGCCGATGGTCTTGTTAAGGTTCCACTGACCGGTACCGTAAACTACTTCTACGTACACCGACAACACACCAAACATCAGCAGTGCCACGGAGATGATAAAACCAATCCACCACAGTTTGGATGGTTTGGCTTCCACCGGGCGGCAGATATCCTCAGTTACCTGGTGGTAATCTTTGTTGCCCTCTACGATGGGTGGTCTTACCTGCGATTCGTATTTAAGTAATGCCATATGATTTAGCTTTTAGCTTTAAGCTGCTAGCCGTTAGCTGTTTTCTTTTCTATTATCTTTTTTCCGTCCTCTTGATTAGTGCGCTTCGTGACCTGCTTTTTCTGCTTTCTGGTCGGCGTTGGCACCCGGTGTTTCACCTTGGCCCTGGTGTTCGCCACCGGCAGTTTCACGCTTCACCTGTACGATCTCTTCGGTGTTGCGGATCTTGGCCAGGTAGCTTACGTTAGGCAGGGTGTGGATCTGCTCGATTACGTAGAACAGGCGGCCGTTGTTGTTTTCACGCAGCTGTGCTACCGTGCTGGTTTCGTCGTTTACGTTTCCGAAAACGATGGCACCGGTAGGACAGGCCTGGGCACAGGCGCTCTGGATTTCGTCGCCTTTCAGCTGGCGGTTTTCCAGTTTTGCCTTCAGCTTGCCTGCCTGGGTACGCTGTACGCAGAAAGAGCATTTTTCCATTACACCACGGCTGCGCACGGTAACGTCGGGGTTGAGTACCATGCGGGTCAGCTCGTCGTTCATCTGGAATACTACGGGGTCCAGCTCGCCTACCAGTTTCTGGTCCTGGTTGTCTTTGAACGAGTCGGCGCCGGTGTAATCGGCCCAGTTGAAGCGGCGTACTTTATAAGGACAGTTGTTGGCGCAATAACGGGTACCGATGCAACGGTTGTAGGCCATCTGGTTGATACCTTCTTCGTTGTGCATGGTAGCAGCTACGGGACATACGTTTTCGCAAGGCGCGTTGTCGCAGTGCTGGCACATCATGGGCTGGAACACCACCGCTTTTACGTCATCGGGGTTGTTCTCGTCGCTCACAAAGTAGCGGTCGATACGCAGCCAGTGCATATCGTGGTAACGCAGCACTTCACTCTTACCTACCACGGGAACGTTGTTCTCGGTGTGGCAGGCTACAACGCAGGCCTGGCAACCGATACAGGAGTTCATGTCGATAGACATGCCCCACTTGGGTCCGGGCTGTACGTGGTCGCCGTAAAGGGTAGCTTCCTTGCGGTAGTCACCACTTTTGGGCGCATAGTCTTTTGCCAGCTCTTCGCGGAAAGAAGAGAACATGGTTGGATTGGCAACGAAGGTAGCCAGGGTTGTTTCCTTTACTACTTCGGTACGGCCCTCGTACGACTGGTGGATCTGCGTTTGAGCAACCTTTTCCGTGCCAAAGGTTTCGGCAGCAACGGTAACGTTGTTGGAATAGTCAACAGTGGTGCCGTTGAAACGGGCAAAGGGGAAAACATTTTTACCTACACCTTCAGAAGCTTTGCCAAATCCAGCGTTGCGGCCATAACCTACAGCTACTGCAATGGTGTTGGCGTTCATACCGGGGATTACCAGTGCGGGCAGGCTTACTTCTTTGCCGGCTACGCTGATTTTGATTACCGGCTTGTCGGGGTAATATTCGTAATCGGAAGTTTTGTATTTGATGCCCAGCTCGTCTGCCTTGGCAGTAGAGATCATGGCGTAGTTGTCCCAGGTAGCCTTGGTGATCGGATCGGGAACTTCCAGCAGCCAGGGGTTGCCCGATTGCTTACCGGAAGCCATGGCTATGTTCTGGTAAATAACAAGTTCGTCCTTCCCTGCTTTGGTGGCAGCGATGGCTGCAGCGGCAGCACCTACACCGGCTCCGTTGAAGGAAGCACCACCTACCGAAGTAACTACACGAGCAGCTACTGTGCTGTCGCTAACGGCAGCAGCGGCAATACCTGCCAGGCTGCGGGCGGCAGTACCTCCCTCCAGCACACCATCCTGCAGGGCCTTGTCCAGGGCGGGCAAACCTCCCAGGCGGCTGATCCAGAACTGGCGGAAATAAGTATCGTAATCAGTACCGTTGCCAGCCCACTTCAGCAGCGAGGTTTGGAACGGACGGGTTTTGAACAGGGGCGCAATGGTAGGCTGTTGGAAGGCGAAATAACCAGTTTTAGGTTCAAAATCACCCCAGCTTTCCAGGTAGTGGTGCATGGGCACCTGGTAGGTGGTCAGCTCGGTAGTTTCATCTGCTTTCTCGTTGAAAGAAACAGAGAACTTCACTTTTTGCAGGGCGCTCGCAAAAGCCTTTGTATCAAAGTACTCGTAGGCGGGGTTGGCACCGGCAATGAGCAGGGCACCAACCTGACCGGCATTCATTTGCGCTACCAGGTCTACCAGGTCTTTATCTACACCAGCCTTGGTGAGGTTGGGCTGGGCAAAGTTGAGGGTTGTGCCCACAGCGCCTACAGCGGCGTTGATGGCGTTTACCACCTGTTGTACGTTGGGGTCGTTGCTTCCGCATACCACCAAGGCACGGCCGTTGTGCTTTCTCAGGTCGGCGGCTACCTTGGCAATGCCTGCCTTCAGCTTTGCATCGGCAATGGCGGGAGCGCTAACGGCGCCACCTACAGCCTGCAACAGGGCCAGTGCCACAGCACCGGTTTCCGAAGGACGGTGGGTAAAGCGCTCATCGGCAGAAGCACCGGTCATACTCATGTACGACTCAAACTGGTAGTGCTTGCTCATGGTGGGGTTCTGCTCGTTGATCTTGCGGCCGAAAGAATACTTGCGGGCATTTTCAACGGGGCTTACCCAGGTACCGAGGAAGTCGGCGCCAAGGCTAACAATCACATCAGCCTTGTCGAACTCGAAGGTGGGGAGTACACGGCGACCAAACGAAGCTTCGTTGGCCAGCAGCATACCACTGTACGAAACAGCATCGTACTGAACGTGGCGGCTTCCGGGGTATTTAGCCAGGAATTCGCTGATTACCTGTTGGGTAGAAGGAGAGGCAATGGTATGGGTAAGCAGAACCACGGGGCGGCCACCCAGGCCTGCCAGTGCTTCTGTTACCTGTTTGTCCAGCTGATCGAAAGAAGGGATCTCCTGGTACTTGTCGCCCTGCTTGCGGCGGGGATGTGTGAGGCGGTAAGTGTCGTACAGGTCCAGTACGGAAGCCTGTGCGCGGGGCGAGGTACCACCCAGTGTGTACGAGCACACGGTGTTACCTTCTATTTTGATGGGGCGTGCATCGCGCACTTTGGCAACGATGGGCAGCACTTCACCATCGGTGGTAAAAGTGGTAGCATAGTAAGAAGCCACACCGGGAACGATTTCTTCGGGGCGGTTTACATAAGGAACGGCTTTGCGTACGGGCTGCTTACAGGCTGCCAGCGATGCTGCGGCAGTAGAGAAGCCCAGGTATTTCAGGAAATCACGGCGTGGTGTTTTGCTGTCGAGCAGACCTTTATCATCGATATCTCCAAAAGGCAGCTCTTCGCGGAACTCGTCTTTGTTTTGCTTTTGAAAATTCTCGTTGTCGTTCAGCTCAGCGAAACTTTGCCAATACTTATTTTCCATGTTACTCCATCCCGTGGGTACGGGACACTATTTTATTTGATAAAAATTGAGTTCGTCGTGTTGTGCTTTCTTATGGCTAAGGCTTAGTAGTGACACTTCATACACTGGGTACCACCAATGTCTTTTACAGTTACGCTGTCCATCTTACCGCTCTTCAGGTCGTTGTGGAACTTCTCGTAGATGCTGTAGAACTTGTTGCCGGTGCTGTCGCTCCTGTTGTTGAAGTTCACCTTCGACTCGCGGTGACAGTTGATACACCAGCCCATGCTCAGGTCGGCTTTCTGCTCTACCACATCCATTTCCTGGATATTGCCGTGGCAGGTTTGGCAGGCTACTTTACCGGCGTTTACGTGTTGTGCGTGGTTGAAGTATACGTGGTCGGGGAGGTTGTGAATTTTAACCCACTCGATCGGCGTTGCTTTTGCGGGGTCCCATGCCTGTCCGGCAGTGAAGCCTGCATACTTGTACAGCTTCTGGATTTCCTGGGTACCGTTGATCTCGTTGCCAGCCTGGTCGTACAGCTTGGGGCCTTTCTCGTAAGTGTTGATGGCCTTGTGACAGTTCATACAGATATTCACCGAGGGAATGGCGGCATGTTTGCTTTCCCATGCGCTGCCGTGGCAATACAAACAGTTGATCTGGTTGACGCCAGCGTGTACTTTGTGCGAGTAGAAGATCGGCTGGTCAGGTGCATATCCTTTCTGGCGGCCCATGTTGATGGCGCCCTTGCTTACAAAATAACCACCCACCACAAACAGCACCAGGGCCAGCAGGGAGATGTAAATTTTATTGCGGTAGAAAGGAACAGGATCAGGACGGAGGATGCCTTCTTTGTCGTCGGAGAGCTTTTTCAGGTTGCTGTTTACCTGCAGCAGGATGAGCGCTACCAGGGCCAGTACCAGTGAGATGATACCAAAAACCACTGCGCTCTGGCCACCGCTATCGGCAGCAGCGGCGCCACCAGCACCCGTTGTATCGGTTTTGGGAGCAGCATCGGCAGCGGCAGTTTTGTTGATATAATCTACGATGGCGTCAATGTCACCTTCAGCCAGTTGGGGGAAGGCAGGCATGATCTGGCCACCAAACTGCGCCTGCAGCTCCTTAGTATAAGGGGTAGTGGGAATGAAGGCTGCAGGGTTGTGGATCCACTTGTACAGGTTCTTGCGATCTGTCCAGGGCCCACGGGTTTCTAGACCGGCAAGCGCAGGTCCAGTCAGTTGCTTGTTGATAGCGTGACAGCTTTGGCAGTTGCCCTGAAAGAGCTGCTTTCCGTCTTGTGCTTTTATGGAAGTAAAAGAGAGAAGCGTAACAATTCCTGCCAATAGGGCCTTCTTCACTTTTTGCTTGATGAAAATCATAGATGCTGGTGATCTAAATTGTGGATAAATTCCTGAATTGGGTGCAAAAATATGACAGGAATTTTACAAAAATCCAAACGTTAGAAATTTTTTTCAACCCGCTTCCAGCTTGAGTTTCAGCGATTTTTGCCGCGTGGATTTTCTTTGTTCAACCAGCTTTGTTTGACAATTTTCAGACAATTCAACAATCGGTGAATTTGTTTAATGTCTTACCCAAAAATGGGCTTTTTTGGTCACAGAGCAAACCAAACGGTTAAAAAATTTTAACTATTTGATGCCTGGATTTGGGACCAAAATTTATCGCCGTTGGAACATTGTCTTTCTGTGTGCAGATCACTACTTAGCTTTAGCGCATGATTCAGTTGGCCGTTTTTGCTTCGGGTGCAGGTAGCAATGCCCGTAAGATTATAGAACATTTTAATACCGGAGCCTCCACCCTTGCACAAGTAAGCCTGGTTGTTTGCAACAAACCCGGCGCTGGCGTGTTGCAGGTTGCTGCCGACGCGGGCATACCTACCCTGGTTATTGAACGGGAACGCTTCCTGCGTGGCGACGGCTATGTACCTGAACTGCAGGCCAAAGGGATCAACTTCGTGGTACTTGCCGGTTTTTTGTGGAAAGTGCCTACTACCCTTATCGATGCCTATCCCCGGAAAATTGTCAATATTCACCCTGCCCTCCTGCCCAAATGGGGCGGTAAAGGCATGTACGGTGCTTTTGTGCACCAGGCAGTGGTGGCAGCGGCGGAAAAAGAAAGCGGCATCACCATACATTATGTAGACGAGCACTACGACCATGGCGATACCATCTTCCAGGCTTCCTGCCCGGTGGATGCCTCCGACACCCCTGATTCCCTTGCCCAAAAAATTCATGAACTGGAGCACGAGCACTACCCCAGGGTAATTGAGCAACTGCTTCGGGAGCAGGGATGAAGGCAGGACGACAGACCACTAGGACTACGGACGACGGTAGGTTGCGGATAAAGGAAGGAGGGTGTGTTGTATCTTAGGTGGCTTTTTTTGAGTCGTCAGTCGTCAGTCGTCAGTCGTCAATGACCATAGACCATAGACCATAGACCATAGACCATAGACCATAGACGATAGACGATAGACCATGGTCCATGGTCCATGGTCCATCGTCCATTGCCTCTAAAACTCTTCCAAACCAAACACAATATGAAACATCTGCTTTCCATCCTGCTTCTTGCCTGCGGCATTGCACAGGCGCAGCCTGCCCTGAAAACCTCGGTGCTGTTGCAGCCTGCCACCCAAACCACCGGCGTATCGGCGGCAAGGCTGGCCCGTATTGATGCCCTGCTGCAGGAGTACGTGGACAAAGGCTGGATACCCGGCGCCACCGCCATTGTGGCCAAAGATGGCAAGATCATTTACCACAAAGCCATTGGCTACAGCGATGTTGCCAAAGGTACACCCCTCACCAAAGACGCTATTTTCCGCATTGCCTCGCAAACCAAGGCCATCACCTCGGTGGGTATCATGATGCTGTGGGAAGAAGGCAAGCTGCTGCTCGACGATCCTGTATCCAAGTACATCCCGGAGTTCAGGAGCCCCAAAGTGCTGGCTTCCTTTAATAAGGCCGATACCTCTTATACTACGAGCCCGGCAAAATCGGAGATCACCCTACGGCAGTTGCTGAGTCATAGTTCGGGTATTGGCTATGCCGGTATCGGCTCGCCCGAGATGAACGCCATTTATGCCAAAGCAGGCGTTATCAGTGGCATTGGCGCACCGCAGGGTGTGGTTTTGGGTGATAAAATGAAAATATTGGGTACCCTGCCCCTGCAGCACCAGCCTGGTGAAAAGTTCACCTATGGCCTCAACACCGATGTACTGGGTTATGTAATTGAAGTGATCAGCGGTATGCCCCTCGACCGCTATTTCCAGCAGCGCATCTTTACCCCGCTGGGCATGAAGGATACTTATTTCTACCTGCCCCAAAGCAAGTACAGCCGCCTGGTGCCCCTGCACACAGAAGACAGGGACAAGAAACTGGCGGTGACCGATGCCACTGCTTCCCGTGGCGTAAACCCCAACTACCCCGCTGCCCCGGGCACTTATTTCTCCGGCGGCGCTGGTCTTTCGTCCACGGCCTACGACTATGCCTTATTTATGCAGATGCTGCTGAACGGCGGCACCTATAACGGCGTTCGGCTGCTGGCACCCGCCACCGTGCGGCTGATGACCACCAACCAGATCGGCGCCATCGAACGCGGCTGGGGACATAAGTTTGGCCTCGGCTTCGAACTGGTAACCCCCCAAAGCAAGGCCTACACTGCACTATCCGAGGGCAGTTTTTCCTGGGGCGGCTATTTCTCCTCGCAGTACTGGATAGACCCCGAGAAGAAAATCGTCGGCCAGCTCTTTATCAACCTGCTGCCCAACAGCCACGGCGAAATACATGATAAGTTTAAAAATATGGTGTATGCGGCGTTGGAATAGTTAAGTGTTTGGGGTTAGGAGTTTGGGGTTGTAACCCTTAACCCCAAACTCCTAACCCCAAACCCGGTTGCTTTTACCATACCATTCACTTATTCTTTCGTTATTTGCCCGGCATGAGGCTGTTGCACGTACCTGTATTGATCAAACCGTTGTTGCTTGTGGTGGCCTGCCTGCTGGGTAGTGCTGCGCTGGCGCAATACCGGATACAGGGCACGGTGTTCGACTCTTCCCGGTCGGTGCCACTGGAAGCGGTGAGTGTGATCAGCACCAGTGGTGCAGGTACCGTTACCGATGCCAATGGCCGCTACAATATTGCCGTTGGCGAAAAAGATTCCATCTGGTTTTCTTACCTGGGCAAGCCCACCATGAAGTTCCCGGTGCTGGGCATCAATGATATCAATCAGTTCAACATTGCCCTGCAGGTGCGGGTGACGGTGATGCGGGACCTGCGCATCAGGCCCCGCAACTACCGCGAGGATTCGCTCCAGAACCGGGAAGATTATGCCAAGGCGTTCAACTTCCAGCGGCCCAACCTGGGCACCATGACATCTATCGGTCCTACCGGTGCCGGTATCGATATCAACGAACTGATCCGCGTCTTTCAGTTCCGCAAGAACAAAAGCATGGAGCGATTCCAGGCCCGCCTGTTGCTGCAGGAGCAGGATAAATACATAGACTACCGTTTCAATAAAGC
This sequence comes from Cnuella takakiae, assembly GCF_001953305.1. Lineage (GTDB taxonomy): Bacteria > Bacteroidota > Bacteroidia > Chitinophagales > Chitinophagaceae > Flavisolibacter > Flavisolibacter takakiae. The sequence continues at coordinate 695,446 of NZ_MTFE01000010.1, read as the reverse complement.
CCTGGTCCGCCGCCTGACCAACCTGACCGGTGAAGACCTCGATGCCTTTATGAAAGCCCACCGGCCTACCTACGAGTTTACCGTTTACAGCAACGATTACGACTTCCAGGCGTATATCAAGGAAGCTCACCGGATGTGGAGCAGAAGTAAGGGGTTTTGAGTTTTTTGTTTTTAGTTTTTGGTTTATCGTTGCATTGATCAAATAAGCCTTTGTAGGTAAAGGTTTGATCCAACTGAAAACAAAAACCAAAAACAACAAACATTCACCATGCTCACCCTAGGCATCGGCACCCGTCTCCAGCATACCCAATACGGCCCCGGCGTAATTGTAGGCATTCGCTACGCCACTTACCTGATCTCCTTTATCCATCATGGCATTAAGGAAGTGGATAAAACCGACGACCAGCTGGAAGAGATCATTCCCGAAAATGTAACGGAAGAAATAGAGACCCACTCCGAAGTGGAGCGCTCCCTGCTCAAAATACTGCGCCAGTGGAATGGCTTTGGCGAAGTAGTGCCCCTGGGCGAACGCTGGCAGGGCGGTACCCTCCTGCTGCAGCCTGCCGACAAAGGCCTGAAGCCAAAGGAACTGCCCATTGAAGACTTCTTTCACAAAATCGTGATGCTCCGCGACCGCCTGCGGGTGCTGGAGCAACAGGTAAACGCCCATAAGACGCTGAGCGATGAGGATAAGGTGAACCTCCAACAATACATAACCCGTTGCTATGGCTCGCTAACCACCTTTAATGTGCTGTTTAAAAACAAGGAGCAGTGGTTTGTGGGGGATAAGGGAAGTAATTAAACCTATAAGGTTATTAAAACCTTGTAGGTTTCCAAAAAAACACCTACCAGGTTCCAAAAACCTGTTAGGTGTTTTTATAACCACAGGTATTGATACCAAAAGGCGCATACAAGGGGCAATATCCAACCAGGCTAGTCAGCGCAAATACACCGGCAACCACCAGCAATACAATTCCCAGGGTTCCGGTAATAACATTACCAAAGTACAAGCCCACAATTATTGTGGCAATTACAACACGAAGGATGCGGTCGGTAGCGCCCATGTTCTTTTTCATGGTAAAAGGTTTAGGAGTGATGCTACTAAACTAATGTTTGAACAGGAACATTTCCGGTGACTTTGATCACCCGGTGGGCTTTTGTATTTTGGAATACACCGCCCAAGTTTGAGCCACACCTCACAGGTTTTAAAAACCTGTCAGGTGTTTACCTAAAGCCTGCCGCAAAAAACCAAAACCACCTACCATGCACCAGGAAACACTCGAACCCCTTGTTCCCAATTGCTACTACCATATCTATAACAGGGGCAACAACAGAGAAAATATCTTTATTGAACCCCGCAACTATGATTACTTCTTACAACTTTGGGCAAGGTATGTTAGTCCCATTGCCGATACTTATGCGTATGCGTTGATGCGCAATCACTTCCATTTCTTGGTAAAGATGAAGCAGCCCAACCCGCCAGACTTTTACTTTTCAGACAAGCACCCTGTTGTATCCATACCTAACAGGTCTCCAAGACCTGTTAGGTGTATCCTCTCCCAACAATTTGCCAATTGCTTCAATGCTTATGCTAAAAGCATCAATAAAGCGTATAACCGCACCGGCAGCTTGTTTCAGGAACGTTTCCGGCGGAAATGTGTTGATAGAGGAATAATGTTACAGGAGTTGGTCTTTTACATTCATGGCAATCCACAAAAGCATGGCTTTGTAAATGATTATAAAAAGTACGAACACACTTCTTTTCACAGCATGTTGCGGGATGTACCTACCAAGTTGACGCGACAGGAAGTTTTAGAATGGTTTGGCGGACGAGATAATTTTTTGCACTACCATGAGCAATACCGAGATACAGTATTAGAACGACAGGCTTTTCTGGAACATGAAAATGATGATTGATTATAGGGAGGACTACACCTAACAGGCCTTAAGCCACACCTAACAGGTTTTAAAAACCTGTTAGGTGTCTCGCTGATTTCGGAGTTAATACCCCAATAACCTATCCACCACCTCCCCCAGCCTGCTTTTGGCGAGAAAGTTCTGCTCCAGCTCCGTATGAAAAGGCACCGGCGTATCCAGCGAAGCACAACGCATCACCGGTGCGTCCAGCCACTCGAAGCAGTGTTCGGCAATCCAGGCGGCCAGCTCGCCGCCAATACCACCCACAAGTGTGTCCTCGTGTAGCAATAGTACCTTTCCGGTACGCTGCACCGAAGCTTGGATGGCATCATAATCCAGAGGCAGCAGGCTGCGCAGATCAAGAATATCCAGGTCGATCTCGGGGTGTTCGGCGGCAAAGGCTTCGGCCCAATGCACACCAGCGCCGTAAGTGATGATGGACAGTTCCTCCCCCACCTTTACCTGCCGGGCCTTGCCGATTTCCACTTCATAATAAGCTTCGGGTACCGGGCCGCTGATGCTGCGATAAAGGGCTTTGTGTTCAAAATAAATAACGGGGTTGGGATCGTTGATGGCGGCAATCAGTAAGCCCTTGGCATCTTCGGGTGTGGAGGGGTATACCACTTTAAGCCCGGGAGTGTGCACAAACCAGGCTTCATTGCTCTGGCTGTGAAAAGGCCCTGCACCCACACCACCGCCCGTAGGCATCCTGATGACGACATCGGCGTTCTGGCCCCAGCGGTAATGAATTTTGGCCAGGTTGTTTACAATCTGGTTGAAGCCCACCGATACAAAATCGGCGAACTGCATTTCCACCATGCTCTTGTACCCTTCCAGGCTCAGGCCCAGTGCGGCACCAATGATCGCACTTTCACACAGGGGCGTGTTGCGCACCCTTTCTTTGCCATATTGCTGTACAAAGCCTTCAGTGATTTTGAAGGCACCGCCATATGCGGCAATATCCTGCCCCATCAGCACCAGGTTGGTGTGCCAGTCCATGCTTTGCCGCAAAGCTTCCGAGATGGCATCGATAAAACGCAAGGACCGCGCAGCAGTATCCTGCACCTGCCGCAACGGGTATTTCACGGTATGCGGCGCATATACATCGGCAAGCTCCTTTTCGCTGCTTACCTGTACCGGCTCCGACTGAAAGCCCATGGCCAGTTCCGCTTCTATTTGTTGCTGCTGGCTTTGCCTGATATGTGCTGTTTCATCGGCACCCATCACCCCTTCCTGCAGCAGCCATGTTTCATAGTTTTTGATCGGGTCTTTTTCGGCCCATGTTTCAAACAACTCCTTGGGTACATACTTGGTACCACTGGCTTCTTCATGCCCCCGCATCCGGAAGGTCATACATTCCACCAGGTAAGGCTTCTGGTGCTGGAGGCAATAATCGCGTACACCCTTGATGGTATCGTATACCGTTAAAATGTCGTTGCCATCGATGGTAACGCTTTCCATGCCATAACCTTTCCCCCTGTCTGCAAGCTGTGTGCAGCGGTATTGTTCATTAACCGGCGTGCTCAAACCGTAGCCATTGTTTTCAATAATAAAAATTACCGGCAGGTCCCATACGGCAGCTACGTTGAGGGCTTCATGAAAGTCGCCTTCCGATGTACCGCCATCGCCGGTAAAAGCAAGGGCCACCTTTCCTGCACCTTTTAGTTTGGCTGCCAATGCTGCGCCGTTTGCAAGCGTCAATTGCGGACCCAGGTGCGAGATCATCCCGCACACATGGTGATCGGCACTGCCAAAATGAAAACTGCGCTCCCGCCCCTTGCTGTAACCATCCTGCGCACCCTGCCACTGTTTGAACAGTTGATGCAAAGGCATACCGCGGCCCGTGAACACACCCAGGTTGCGGTGTAGCGGAAAGATCCATTCCTCCTGCTGCAGGGCAGCCGTAGCGCCTACCGAAATAGCCTCCTGCCCAATGCCGCTGAACCACTTGGAAATGCGCCCCTGCCGCAACAGTACCAGCATCTTCTCTTCTATCAGCCGGGGCCACAACAAGCGCCGGTACAAGTCTTTTAGTGTTTCGTTGGACAAACCTTTGCGTTGGTACTCCATCATAACCGCTACAAATTAAAAAGTCAAAAAAGCGCTGTTGCAACAGGCCGCCTTTTTGACTCCATCCATTATACTTTGTATTTGAAAACCACAGAACCGAATCACTTACTTGAAGCTTGCAGCTTTTCCCGTTTATCCAATCAGGTTAGCCTTTTTATATCAGGCTTCACTCCTTTTGGCCAGCCCGTGAAAAACGGAGTTCACCACCGATACGATCAGGCTAAACAACAAGGCCGCCAGCCAGCCATCCACCTGGAAGCCCGATACCAGGCTGGCCGTCCACTTGATGATCAGGATATTGATCACCAGCAGGAACAGGCCAAGGGTAACCAAGGTAACCGGGATGGTGAGCATAATCAGAATGGGCTTTACAAAAGTGTTGAGCAGGGCCAGCACCAGCGCCACAATGATTGCCGTGGGCACACTGGAAATGCTGACACCCGGAAGTAAATACGCAGCCACCAGGGCAGCTGCGGCAGTAGCAAGGATGTTGAAGATAAAACCCATGGTTGATTTGCTAATGAGCTAAATTGATAATGTGCTAAAGCTTAACCCAGCATCTTTGTTTATGCGCTAAAGTAGCTGCTATTGCACTAAGAACGGCTTAGCACATTAGCTCATTGGCTAATTAGCTAATTACCCTACACTACCACCAGTTCGTAAAACAACTCCGGCTGCAGGTACCTGTTGGCCAGGGCCTGCAGTTCCTCTGCCGATACGTTCTTGATGGTATTGATCTGGTCGTAGAAGAACTGGCCTTCCAGGTTGTTGAGAATGATATTCTTCCAGCGGCCGATGATATGGAACGGGCCATCCAGGTCGCCCAGTATGGAACCCATCATATAGTTCTGCACCAACAGCAGTTCCTCGGCGCCCACCGGCTCCTTGCGCAGGCGCTCCATTTCGTTGTACACTTCCTGCACCGTAGCCTCGCTCACATCGCGGCCGGCCTCGGTGGAAATCACCCAGGCACTTTGCTGGATATGATTTTGCAGGTAGCTGTAGATGCCATAGGTATAACCCTTGTCTTCGCGGATATTGCTCATCAGGCGCGAACCAAAGAAACCGCCAAAAAGGTTGTTGAGCACCTGCACCTTCATGAAGTCGGGGTGGTGCCTGTTGGGGAAGGGCTGCGCGATGCGGATGGCACCCTGTACGCCGCTGGCATCATTGGTAACGCGGTACTTCTTTTCTGCGGCAGGCAGGGCCAGGATGGGGGACACTTCAACGGGCCTGGTCTTCAGGTCGCCAAAGCTTTTGTTGAGCAGCTCAAAAGTGTTGGCCGGCAGCTTGCCTGCAACAAAAATCACCAGCCTTCCTTCCTGGTAGTACTCTTTATAAAACTGGAGGATCTCTTCGCGGGTGAGTGCGTCAAAGTCTTCACTCTTCGCATACTTACCATAAGGATGCTCCTCACCATAGAGGTATACATCAATGAGGCGGTTGGCAACAAAGTCGCCCTTCTTCAGGTTTACCCGCAACCTTTGCTGCATGTTCTGGCGGTAGGTGTCCAGCTCTTCCTGCGGAAACACGGAATCCGTGATCAGCTCCTTTACCACGGGCAACAGGTGCTCCAGGTGCTTCGACAGGGTGTGCATCGAAACGCTTGCCGTTTCATTATAACAGGTGCGGTTGAGATAAGCACCATAGTATTCAAAATGCTCGTTGATCTCGAAAGCCGTTTTGGTGCTGGTGCCGTTCTTCAGCAGGAAGTTGGCAGAGGCAGCCACGAGGTTTTTCTGCTCAAACCAGTTGCCTGCATAAAACACCCACTCGATCTGCATCACTTCTTCAGCGCCTGCATCTACGGCATACACTTCAATACCGTTGTCGAGGGTAAACTTTTCATAAGACTTCAGGTGCAGGTCAAACTCAACAGCATCCTTGATGCGCGGAGGCTGTGTGCGGTTGAGCGTTTGCGGATGTATCTTTTCCATGGAGTTGGGCTATTGAGGCAAAAATCAAAAGTCAAGTGACCTTGCCCATTTCGAGCGTTTTTGAATATTGCCTTTTGACTTTTAGTTTTTTGATAAATACCACAGCGTGCTGCAGTTGCTTTCTTTAAAAATATCGTTGGCCAGTTGGTGAATGTCCTGCGCCGATACTTTCTGGTAGCGCTGCAGTTCGGTATTCATCATGGTGGCATCGCCCAGCAGTTCGTAAAACGCAAGACTGTTGGCGCGGTTCATCACGCTCATGTCTTCAAAAGCAATCATGCTCTCGGTTTTGTTCTTCACTTTCTGCAGTTCTGTTTCGCTGATGATCTCGGCTTTCAGTTTTTCCAGTTCGGCATCGATGGCTTTTTCCGCATCGGCGATGTTCACGCCTTTTACCAGCTTGCCTTCAATGGTGAGCAGACCCGCATCGATGGTGCCGTGGTGATAACACTCGATATTGGAAAAAAGCTTCTGCTCTTTTACCAGGGCCTGGTACAGCCTGGATGAGCCGCCGCCACCCAAGATTTCGGTAATGAGGTCGGTGCCATAATAACGGTCATCCGTACGCGAAAAGATATGCCAGCATTTGTATAAAGCATCCAGCGGCACGGGTGCGTTCACTTCCAGTTTGCGGGGCGCCGATTGTGCGGGCTCCTGCGGCAGGTTGCGCACATAGGGCTCACCCGCCTCGATAGGACCAAACCATTTTTCCGCCAGTTCCTTCACCTTTTCTGTAGTAACATTACCTGCCACCACCAATATGGCATTGTTGGGCCGGTAGTGTTTGAAGAAGAAATTCTTTACATCCTGCAGCTGCGCATTTTCAATATGCGACAACTCTTTACCAATGGTCATCCAGCGGTAAGGATGCGTGGTATAGGCCAGCTCGCGCATCTTCAGCCACACGTCGCCATAGGGTTTGTTGAGGTAGTGCTCCTTGAACTCCTCGCACACCACCTTGCGTTGCACATCCAGGCTTTTATCGGTAAAGGCCAGCGACAGCATGCGGTCGCTTTCCAGCCAAAAGGCCGTCTCAATGTTGTCGGCGGGCAGCTGTATATAGTAGTTGGTAACGTCGTTGGAGGTATAGGCATTGTTCTCGCCTCCGGCCATCTGCAGGGGCTCGTCGTATTCGGGGATGTTGATGGAGCCGCCAAACATCAGGTGCTCAAAGAGGTGCGCAAAGCCCGTTTGCGCAGGGTTTTCGTCCCGGGCACCCACATCGTACATCACGTTCACCACCGCCATGGGCGTGGAAGTATCCTGGTGCACCAGCACCCGCAGGCCGTTAGCCAGCACAAATCGGTCAAACTGAACCACGTTGGTAAAAATTTTATTGTTTGGAATAATTCGATGCACAACCCCTTGCAGGTTGTTTTGATAACGACAGCTGCAATCAGATCAGGGAACCACGGAGACAGGGAGGACACAGAGTAGCACGGTTCTCCTTGTGCCATGTTCCGTATTCATCCCCATAACGCCCTTATCTATACAAATCTAAATGTAGACCGTCTGAGATACTAATTTACATTTCCCCGCAACCCCTTGTACGATGCCAGCAATTCTTTATCGGAAAGTACATAACCCGGCTCTTTGCGGCCCATAAAAAAATAGCCACATGCCGAGTCGAGCGATCCCCGCGTCCGGCCAATCAGCAGGTCGAGGTATTTAACCCAAAAAAAGAGGAAGGGCGCCGAATAGCTGAGCACCTTGTCCATCTTCTTGTTGCGGGCAAAACTGGTGACCACATATTTCAAGGCCCATGCCAATGCGGAGCCCGCCCCCGAAACAATACCGCTTTCCACCTGTACAAAATGGCGGAACAGCCTTCGGTGGCCCAGGTGGGTAAAGCGGTGAAAATCGTAACGGCCGCCGTGCACCTGCTGCATAAAGGGCGTTTCGGCGTATACCATTCCACCCGTCTTCAGCACCCGGTGCATTTCGGCTACACAGACAAAGGGGTCGAGCACATGCTCCAGCACGGCCTGCGCCACCACCAGGTCGAAGGTTTCGTCCCGGAAAGGTATCTGGTGCGAGTCAAAGATCATTTTGGTATTGGGCCCGTACGATACATCGGCTTCCACCAACAGCGCATCGGCGGGCAGGTTTTGTTTTAGCTCGCCGATGCCATAGCCATCGATGCTGCCGCCAATTACCAGTATGCGCAACCCCTTGCGGGAAGCCAGCTCGCGGGCCAAAAAACGGTAGTTCCTTGCCGCGCTCAGGTTGGTGCTCACATCAGGCTGAACCTTTTGCAGCACCTGCATCAGCCGGCTTTTGTAGGTACGGAAATAAATATCCTGCTCCCGGGCAAAATCCTGCTGGCTGAAAATTTCATTGTCTTCGCTGATGAGCACCGGGATGCCGCCCTGAATGGGGTACATGCCCTGGCAGGCTTCGTTCTGGCACACATACCGCTGGCCCTGCGCCTCCAAAGGCGATTTACAGGAAGGACAGGCTAGCAGTTCCGTATAAGTGGGTTGGAGCATCCAAAAAATTATTTGCACCCCTGGCTTTACAGCCGGCAGCGGCCTTTTCCACTGAGGTGGCCGCAAAGATAGCCGAACAGCATCGAACCAAATGAACGGCGGTAAAGGAGGTTTATTCCAGATTTTCACTGGCTCGTGCGGCCACAATTCAAGGCCGCTGTCGTGGGGCGAATCTTACAGCTTGTTTTTTGATGTGGCTTTGTTGTAAAGAATTATACCGGCTATACAAATCAACCAAAACAGCGAAAAGGCCATTAAACCTTTTAAGTTCCATTGAAGATCTTCCGGGTCGAAGCGCCCATGTATCCGGCGGCGATAGAATCTATTAGAGTAGGCCTGCCCGAATTCTATTGCCATACCGAACAGGTAAAGCCCAATAAAGATCAGCACATGCCTGACAAGGTTTGTCCGTGCAAATAAAACATTCAAAAAAGCAGCCGCCAGAAAGTAAAAGGTTGCGTGCAATTCTTTATCAATGTGCCGGAAACCCGATGGCAGCTTTATCATAAAACCAATAATGACCACTACAAACCATACAAAAACAACAAGGATTCGCTGACCGCCTGAAAGACCAGTTTTCATAAGATCACGTTGATACGAAAGCAATATTCACTGCTAAGGTGTTTTCCGGAAAAAATTGAAGGATTAAGCTGGCTTAAAAGCCAGCGTAGTGTGGGTAAAATCTAAAAGTTCCGCTTTTCACCTGGGCTGTGGCGCAAGCCCAAGGCTGCTGCCCTGTTTTCGCCTCACTAACCCTACTCCCTTGCAGGCGCCCAACGCCAACGCCAAACTCTAAAACCCCCAACCTTCCCCTACCGCTTCATGATGTTTTCTACCTTAAACTCAAACTCCTTCAGCTCGCCGCCGCGCAGCACGATGATCTTGATCTTTTCGCGGCTGTTCTGCAGTTCGTTTTTGAATGCCTGCAGGTTTTGGGTAAACTTCTTGTTGATGGCCACAACCACGTCTTCTTCCTTCAGCCCCGCCCTTTCGGCAGGCGAGCCGCGGGCCACATCGCCCAGCAAAATCTTGCCGTCGAGGTAGTAGAGTTCCAGGCCGGTATAGGTATAATCGAAAATATCGTTGTAATGCGTATTGGGCGTAAGGTAAAAATCGCGCTTTTCGTAGTTCATGATGAGGTTGAACCTGCGCAGGAGGTCATTGCCCAAAATACCCCCCAGGTAAGGATAGGAAGTGATATTGAACTCGTCCTCAAAAACATAGATGGGTACATTGCGAAACTTGTACGGCCCGATCTTCACTTCTTTCAGCACCGTCATTTTCATATCCACCTTACCGCCCAGGCCCTCCACCTGTTTGACATACATTTTGCGTTTGCCGCTCAGCACGGCACTGTCGCGTACAAAATCGGTGCTTAGCATCAGGTTGAGGCCGGCGCCGATGTCAAACAAAAAGCGGCTGGTCAGGTCGCGCTCTTCCCTTACCCGCATAAAGGTTACCGGCTGGCTGGCAATGATGGGCCGCAGCATAAAGCCTCCCCGCGGGTACCGGATATTGCCACGGCTCCAGAACTCCACATAAGAAGAATCGTAGTTGATCTTGACGATGTACCGGCTCAGCACCGAGTATCCGATAATGCCATCGATGCGGAGACCGTACACAGAGGTGAGCAGTTCGTAATCGTTGACGTGGAAGTTAAGGCTGTCGATGGTAAGGCCGGGGAAATGCAGTTTTTGGTTGTATAAAAAACTCACCTGCCGGATGCCCGCAATACCCCGGATGGTGCGGTCCGACGGGGTAGGCTCCAGTCCCAGGTACCGCGAGGTACTGCTGTCGAGCGAGATGCCGCCGCTGCCCGTATCCAGGATAAAGTTGAGCGTATCAGGGAAACTGGCAAAACGTGCCTGCATGATGATGACGCCGCCGGTAAGCAGCTCCATGGGCACACGGGTAAGATACCGGGAAGGCTGGATGAACTCTTCCTGGGCCAGCGTGTTTACAGCATGCAGCAAGCAAAGAAGGGCAAGCAAAAGGGTGCGCATGGATTAGGTTAAGAGTTAGGAGTTTGGGGTTTGGGGTTGGTTTAATCCCAAACCCCAAACTCCTAACCCCAAACTATTTTCTTAAAGTTAACCCCCAATTCGCTCTGTTTCTGCTCCTTCGTAAAAGGGAAAGCCCGGTAACCTAAATTTGCAGTTCTATGGATTTATCCGCATTGTATGCCAAAGCCCTGGACTTTGGTTTTCTGAGTGTTGAAGAAGGCATGCACCTCTTCCACCACGCACCGCTTACCGACCTGATGATGATTGCCGACGAGCTGCGCAAAAAGCAGGTACCCCATGGCAAGGTTACCTGGCAGATCGACCGCAATGTGAACACCACCAACGTGTGCGTGGCCAACTGTAAGTTTTGCAATTTCTACCGCATACCCGGCCATGCCGAGGCATATATCACCGATATGCCTACCTACCGCCGCAAGATCGAGGAAACCATCCGTTATGGTGGCGACCAGTTGCTGCTGCAGGGCGGCCACCACCCCGAGCTGGGCCTCCAGTTTTATGTAGACACCTTCAGGGCCATCAAAGCCGAGTTCCCCGATATCCGCCTCCACGCCCTCGGGCCACCCGAAGTGGCCCATATCTGTAAGCTGGAAAAGGCCAGCCACCACGAGGTGCTGAAAGCCCTCAAGGAAGCGGGTATGGACTCGCTGCCCGGTGCCGGCGCCGAGATATTGGTGGACCGCGTACGCCGCCTCATCTCCAAAGGCAAGTGCGGCGCCGACGAATGGCTGGCCATCATGCACGAAGCACACAAACTGGATATCACCACATCGGCTACCATGATGTTTGGCCACGTGGAAACCATACAGGAGCGCTTCGAGCACCTGGTGCGCATCCGCGAGGTGCAGGCCAAAAAGCCGGAGCAGGCCAAGGGTTTCCTGGCTTTTATTGCCTGGACCTTCCAGGATGTGGACACCCTGCTTACCCGCATCCGTGGCGTGCAGAACCTCACCACACCCGAAGAGTATATCCGCATGGTGGCCATCAGCCGTATCATGCTACCCAACGTAAAGAACATACAGGCCAGCTGGCTTACCGTGGGCAAACAAACCGCACAAACCTGCCTCCATGCCGGCGCTAACGATTTTGGCTCCATCATGATCGAAGAAAACGTGGTGAGTGCCGCCGGTGCTCCCCACCGCTTTACCAGCCGCACCATCCAGGATGCCATCCGCGAGGCAGGCTTCGAGCCCCAGCTCCGCAACCAGCAGTACGGCTGGCGCGAGCTGCCCGAGGCTATTGTGGAGCAGGTGGTGGACTATTAGGAATCAGACCATGGACGATGGACCATGGACGGTGGAAAGAAGGCAACTATTCTTACTATGGTCCATGGTCTATCGTCCATCATCTTTATTCCCCCTGTGGTTTTGGTTTTTTTCCGAACTTGAAACCAAACCCGCTAACCATGAAGCCCCTCCTCCTCTCCTTTTACCTGCTGATGGCCTGTTCCGCCTTTTCCCAACAGCAGGAGTTGCGCTATACACCCCGGCCTCTTGCCATGGGCTCGCTGCCGCCGGTGGAGGTCACCGATGATGTACAAAAGCTGTTTATTAAACAACAGTGGTCGCCGGGCGTGGTGACGCTCAAAACCAGCGGTCAGCAAAGACAACTGCCCTTGCTTTTTGACGTGTACAACAACCAGCTTTTCTACCAGCAGAACGGGCAGGTGATGGAGTTCCTCGATCCTGTGCAGCAGTTTTCCATGGGCATCATCAAAAAAGACGATAGCATACAGGTAGTATACCGCAGCGGCTACCCGCCGGTACAGCGCAACGATGAAGCTACTTTTTACGAATTGCTGGCCGATGGGCCTGTACAGCTGCTACGCTGCAAGGCTAAATCCATTTACCTGGCCAAAGAAGATATCCCGGAAGAGGAACGCGGTTATAAAAAGGAAATGCTGTATGCCAGTCTGCCGGATGGTAAAATAATACCAGTTAAAAAAGACAAAGACTACCTGGTTAAACAAATGCCAGCACAGGCTGCAGCCATCAGCCAGCTTACAGAAAAGCACAAGCTCAAACTGAAGAACGAAGCAGCCTTGGTGCAGCTGTTCCGGTTGCTGAATCAGGAGCATTGAGGACAGACCATGGTCCATTGACGATAGACTATGGAAAGTAGGCAGCTTTTCCTACCATGGTCCATCGTCCATTATCCATGGGCTATCATCCATTTCCCATCCTCCTCGCCGTCCGCACCAGTTTTCCCAACACCCACACCACCAGCACCAATAAGATCAGCGCCAGCACCACCGGTATGATAAAACTGAAAATGGCGCCCCCTATTGCGGCGGCATTCTCGGTAGTGGCCACCACCGGGTTGCCCACGGTGGCAGTTGCTTTGGAAGAGATCAGCCGCAGCAGGCCTGTACCCAACTGAATGGTGCCGGCTGCACCACCACCCGCCACCAGGGCCGTGCCCCAGCGCAGCAAGGGCTCCGCTTCGGTGAGCGGCAATAAAGAAGAAGCCAGTACCGTACCTGCTCCCACCGAAAGTGGCGTTGCAATGGTATCGAGCAGGTTGTCTACCAGGGGAATATAGTAAGCCGCTATTTCCAGTACGGCTGCCAGCCCAAAAGCAATCAGGGCGGGCAGGGATGCCATCCAATCCATATCGGTGGGCAGGTCTACCACACCCAGCCTGCCGGCAAGCGAGGCCGCCAGCACCGGGATGAACACCCGGAAGCCGCAACAGGCACTCAGGGCAATACCCATGGCGGTAGCGGTAAGTACTTCTGTAGTCATTGGGATTGCAAGTTTAGATGGCAATATGCAATTGGCTAGCCTAAGATCAGGGGTATGTTTCACAGATGGCACAGATAAACACGGATGGGTACTTGGTTTTGTACCAAAGCATTCCTTTGTGCCCTCTGCTGCTCCGCGCCATTTGCATGAAACCCACCGCAAAATCGCGGTAGCGCTACACAGTCCTACCCATCTCAATTGGCTTGCACCTAAGTTCAAAATACCGGCAACCAGCAACCATGCAGTTAGTACAAAATGTCCAAGAAATCATCCGTGCCATCTGTGAGCACCAACAAAAAAGCCCCCGCAACTGCGAGGGCTGACCATTTATTTGTGAATAACATTAAAACCGGTGCTTGATACCCAGTTCCATGCTGGTGCGGCGCATACCCATTTTATGGATACCGCCCACATTGATATCATAGTTAAACCCAAAGGTGGTTTTCTCCAATCGAAACTCGAAGTTGGGGATGATGGCATCCTGGTAGCGGTAACCCAGGCCAAAACCCAGTCCACGGTCGAAGCCAAAGCGGTTGAACTCGTAGTTGTACTGCAGGTTGGCCAGGTGTTCATAGGCTTCGGCTTTCCAGTTGAGGGCGGTGTGCACCCCGATGCGCTGGTCGCCGTCAATCTGGCGTACATAACCCAGCTGTGCGCTATAGGTGCGGGGCAGGTTATAACCGGCGCCCTTGCTGTTGCTGGCCTGCGGCTCGTTGAGGTGCCGCATCGATGCACCGGCATACCACTGTACCGCTTCGCTTTTGTGAAACACACTCAGGCCGGCATTCAGGCTGATATAATGCACTTCTGCGGAGCCGTAAGGATCGGCGGTGGCGCGGTTGGGCACCAGGCGGTAATTATCGTACTGGTCGGGCAGGGTAGCCGAACCCATATTGGTGCTGTTCTGGAAAAAAGCACCCTGGAAACCCGCAGCCACATAAGTGTTGCGGGCGGCATTTACGGGTAGCGAGTAGCTGACACCGGCCATACCACTGAAGTTTTGCAACACGCGGCTATTGCTTTTATCAATGCTCACGCCCCCGGTGAGGCTCAGGTAACCGTTGTTGGCATCATGGGCATCCTTGCGCAGCAGGGGCACATCCACAAGGCCGGTGGCGGTGCGGAAGGCAATGATGCCCTGGTAATCCAGCGTGCGATAGTTGAGGGCGCCGGTAGCCTGGCGATCCGTTTGCAGGGCCTGGTTGTACCAGGTGCGCATTTCCTGGATGCGGCTGTAGTGCAGGTCCTGGGCCTGGGCAAGGGCACCGGTGGCAAGACCTAAAGCAATGAGGAGCAGTTTTTTCATGACAAAAGATGCAAGGAGGTTTTTCCGGATTGGTGGTTATATGATCCCTGCTCCTGCACGGGGCAGGAACAGGGAAATAAGGATTGATTAGCGCAGCAGGCTCAGCGTACCGCGTTTGATGATGTTGCGACCATCCTTACCCAGGCCTTCGGCAAACCAGAGGTAGGTTTCGGTGGGCTGCAGCGCACCCAGGTAGCGGCCATCCCAGCCTTTACCGGCTTCACGGGTTTCATACAGCAGGTTACCCCAGCGGTTGAACACCTTAAAGGATTTGAACTGTACGATGCCGGGCAGTACAGGCTTGATCACATCGTTGATGCCATCGCCATTGGGTGTAAACACATCGGGCACCAGGATGTCGATCAGGCATTCCTGCTGGTCGCGGAAATTGGGGATGCCATCGCCATCGCAGTCTTCGGTACCACCTTCCTGGTTGTCGGGTTTGCCGTCGTTATCCGAATCCAGTTCCCTGAAGTCGGGGATGCCGTCCCCATCAGTATCAATGGGCTGGGCAGCAGAACCGCGTTCCACACGGTCCGAAATACCATCATTGTCTGAATCCTGGTCGCGGAAATCAGGGATACCATCGTTATCGGTATCCAAAGGCTGGCTGCCGTTGCCCTTTTCCTGGGCATCGGTAATGCCATCGTTGTCGGAGTCCACATCCCGGAAATCGGGTATGCCATCGCCATCGGTATCCAAGGGCGTAGCGCTGGAACCTCTTTCTACCGCATCAGGAATGCCGTCATTATCGCTGTCCAGGTCGCGGAAGTCGGGCACACCATCACCGTCCGTATCACGGGGTGTTGCATTGGGGCCCTTTTCGGTTGCATCAGGGATGCCATCCTTATCACTATCGAGTTCGCGGAAATCAGGCGTACCATCGCCATCGGTATCTACCGGTGTGCCGTTGGGGCCTTTTTCAACAGCATCGGGGATGCCGTCATTGTCCGTATCGAGGTCACGGAAATCAGGCACACCATCGCCATCGGTGTCCACTGGCGTACCGGAAGGTCCTTTTTCAATGGCGTCGGAAATACCATCGCCGTCGGAGTCGAGGTCCAGGTAGTCGGGAGTACCATCACCATCGGTATCCGCACAGCTGGCACCCAGCGAAGGGCACTCAATGCTGTTGGTGATACCATCGCCATCGCAGTCGCCTGCGGGGTCCATGGCATATACAAAGGCAGCACTGGTGGTATTGCCACAGGCCGTACCCATATTGATCACAACCGTATAGCTGCCGGGAGCCGTTGCGGTATATGTGCGGGCAGTAGCGCCGTTGATGGCGGTACCGTTGCGCAGCCACTGGTAGGATACCGCGCCGCTGTTGGCCGAGAGCACCACCGAAGATCCGGGGCAATAGGCCGCGCTGCCGCCAGGGGTGATGGCCGCCGTTACCGGCTGGCTCACCGTTACGGTAGCATTGGCGCTGGTAACGGTAACGTTGCCTGCTGCGCTTACAACCACCGTATAGGTGCCTGCGTCAGCGGCAGTCAGGTTGTTCTTGACATATGTGGCGCTGGTAGCACCGCTAATGGCCACCCCGTTTTTATACCACTGGTAACCCGTAGCATTTGCCGCCGTTACCGAAAGACTGAGGGTACCACCCTGGCAAAGCGCTGCACCCTGTGGCTGGCCGCTGATAGCAAGCGGGCTCTGCGTAATGGTGAACGATGCAGGGGTATAGGCAATAGTATAGTTGCTGTTGGCCAAACCACTAAAGCCATAAGTACCCATGGTTTCACCGGTGGCACGCACCACGGTACCCGTGAGCACATCGCTGCCCAGCAAGCCTGCAGTGGTGTAGGTAAATACGGGGTCAGGTGTTCCCAAAGGTTTGGAAACAGGCGACACGGTAACCGTTACAGGCACCGCCGTGATATTGGCCGTGGTAGCGGCACTGGTAGCAGCCAGGGTATAGTTGGCAGCAGCCATACCGCCGATGCTGATACCGGTAACCGTTACGGGCTTGGCCGTACCTGCATTGGCATTGTTGAACGTGGCCGCAGTATAGTTTACGGTCAGCACATCACCGGCCACGCGGTTGTCGCCCAGGTTTACAACAGCCGCGGTATTGCCATCATAAGGCTTGTTGTTGGCCGTGGCGGTTACGTTCAGCGAACGTGCAGTGATGCCAAAGCTGGCTGGGCTATAGGTAATGGTATAGTTGCTGTTGATCAGACCACTGAAGGCATAAGTACCCACACCGTTTCCTGCAGCACGCACCAGGGAACCATTCAGCACATCGCTGCCTACAAGGCCGGTGATGGTTGGGGTAAACAGGGGATCGGTAGCACCATATATTTTGGTAGCAGGTGCCACAGTTACAGTAACTGCCTTTGCCGTGATGCTGGCAGTAGCCGTTGCAGTATTTGCAGCCAGGGTATAATTGCCGGCAGCAGCACCCGTCAGGCTCAGGCCTGCAACGGTTACGGTTTTACCATTGCCGGCATTGGCATCGTTAAAGGTGGCGGCAGTATGGTTTACGTTAAACACATCACCAGCCACCCGGTCATCGGCCAGGGTTACGGTAGCGGTGTTGTTGCCATCATAGGGCTTGTTGCTGGCAGTAGCTGTGACGGTAAGCGTACGGGCAGTGATGTTGAAACTGGCAGGGCTATATGTAATAGTATAGTTACCGTTGCTCAGGCCGCTGAACGTATAGGTACCCACACCGGTACCGGCAGCGCGGGTGATGGTGCCGGTCAGTTGGTCCTGGCCTATCAGTCCTGTTTGGTTATAGGTAAACGAAGGATCGGCAGCACCATACACTTTGGTGGCGGGCGTCACTGCTACGGTCACAGTCTTGGCTGTAATGTCGGCAGTAGCGGTAGCTGTTGTTGCAGCAAGGGTATAATTACCGGCATCAACACCCGAGATGCTCAGGCCTGCAACAGTCACGGATTTACCATTGCCTACGTTGGCATCACTGAAGGTAGCCGAGGTGCGGTTTACAGTGAACACATCGCCGCTTACGCGGTTGTCGTTCAGCGAAACGGTAGCCGTGCTGTTGCCATCATAGGTTTTATTGCTGGCCGAAGCGGCTACCACAAGCGTACGTGCAGTGATGCCGAAGCTGGCAGGGCTATATGTAATAGTATAGTTGCTGTTGGTTAAACCACTGAAGGCATAGCTGCCTACTGCAGTACCTGCAGCACGGGTAACCGAGCCGGTCAGCGCATCGCTGCCCACCAGGCCGGTAGATGTGTAGGTAAATGCGGGATCGGCAGCGCCATACACTTTGGTTGTGGGGCTCACCACCACGGTTACTGCGGCAGCCGTGATATCGGCAGTAGTGGTAATGCTGGTAGCAGCCAAGGTATAGTTGCCTGCATCGGCACCCGAAACGCCCAGGCCTGCAACCGTAACGGTTTTGGCGTTGCCTACGTTGGCGTTGCTGAAGGTTGCGCCGGTATTGCTTACCGTCAGTTGGTCGCCGCTTACGCGGTTGTCGTTCAGCGTAACACTTGCCGTGTTGTTGCCATCGTACTGCTTGCCGGAGGCCAAAGCAGTTACGGTCAGCGTTGCTGGTGTGATGGCAAAGCTGTTATTATATATAATAGTATAGTTGCCGTTGCTCAGTCCGCTAAAGGCATAGGTACCCACAGCCGAACCACTGGCACGCACCAGGGTTCCGGTGAGCACATCGTTGCCTACCAGCCCGGTGGGTATAGCTGTAAAATTGGGGTCAGTGGTGCCATAAACTTTCGAAGCGGGGCTCACGACAACCGTTACCTGTTTGGCCGTAATGCTGGCAGTAGCCGTTGCAGTATTTGCGGCCAATATATAGTTACCGGCATCTGTACCCGACAGGCTCAGACCTGCAACAGTAACCGTTTTACCATTACCCACGTTGGCATCACTAAAGGTGGCACCTGTAATGGAAACGGTCACCTGGTCACCAACCACCCGGTTATCGCCCAGGGTTACAGTAGCAGTGTTATTGCCGTCATATTGTTTATCGGTTGCAGCAGCCGTCACCACCAGGGTAGCCTGCACAATGCTGAAGCTGGCAGGCGCAAAGGTTACGGTATAGTTGCTGTTGCTCAGGCCGCTGAAAGCATAGGTACCCACAGTGATACCGGCAGCATGGGTTACCGTGCCGGTCAGCTGGTCGCTGCCTATTAGGCCTGCGGCTGTATAGGTAAACGCAGGATCAGCCGTACCATAAGTTTTGGAAGTTTGTGCAACGGTAACGGTTACCGGTGCAGCAGTAATATCTGCGTTGGCTGAAGCGGTGGTAGCTGCCAAAGTATAATTGCCAGCAGCAGTACCCGAAAGACTCAGGCCTGAAACCGTTACTGCTTTGTTGGTGCCCACGTTGGCATTGTTGAACGTAGCGCCGGTATAGTTTACCGTTACAGCATCACCAGCCAGGCGGTCATCGCCGAGGGATACGGCAGCCGTGTTATTGCCATCGTACATTTTGGAGGTGGCGGTAGCGGTGGCCGTCAGGGTACGGGGATTTACCGTAACGTTTACCACTTTGGTACCCGGCGCATAAGCACCCACCGAAGCCTGGCTGATGGTTACTTGCGTGGTACCCGCACCCACAATGGTGAAAGTGCCGTTGCTTTCGGTTACCACACCGGCAGCACCCGTTACCTGGTAGGTATAAGCACCGGTAGTATTGGCCGAAATGGGGCTCATGGTGAAACTGTTGTCACCATAGGTTTTTACAATATCCGCCTGGGTAATAGGTGCAACCGTTTGGTTGGAAATTGTGAGGGTACCATCGGTGCCTGATGCCACAAAGTTGTAGTTGGCGGCACTGAGGCCACTTACATCAGGTACAATAGCATAAGTACCAATCGCAGTAGCAGTAGTGGCAGCCCCGCCATAAATAATGGAGCCGGTCACCACGGAGCTGTTGTCGGTATTTACAAAGCCCGAGTAGCTGGAGGTAAATGCTGTAAAGGGCTGGCCATCGGCAGTTTTCACCTGGTCGTCGGCCCGAACGGTTACCGTTGCTTTGTTCACGGTAAGCGTACCCGGGGTATAGGTAAAGCTATAGTTGCCGGAAACAAGCGTACCCACGGCAGCAGTAATAGGGTAAGTATTAACAGCGCTGGTAGCAGTAGCGGTAGTAGACAGGGCGGGTGTGCCGGTTACGCCGCTGCTTGCCAGGTTTTGGTTGTAAACAAACCCGTTGTAAGAAGCCGTCAGCGTGGGGTTGGCCCCGCCATAAGTTTTTGTTTTACCATCAGCCGTTACCGAAAGGCTGGCTTTGTTTACGGTAACATTCACCACCTTGGTACCCTGACCATAACCGCTTCCGGGAGCCTGGGTAATAGTGATCTGGGTGGTACCGGCGCCCAGGATAGTAAAGTTGTTGCCGCTGGCCGACAATACATTACCGTTTCCGGTAACGGCATAGCTGAATGCACCCGTAGCATTATTAGAAGTAGGGTTCAGGGAGAAGGCTGCATCGCCATAGGTTTTTACCACATCGGCATGCGTAATGGTTGAGGCCGGCGTCACATCGGTAATGCCTGCCTGCCCATAAGCGCCTGCATTGTTTAAGATGCCCCCGTTGGAAATGGCACCTGTATTCAGGTTGAAATACAAGGTGGGTGCAGTTACGCCATCATTCAGTACAGGCACTTTGATCTGTATGCTGTTTACCGTTGTACCAAAAGAAAGGGCGCCACCGGTGTAATTGGTATAGGTACCGTTGCTATTGGTTTTATACTGTATGCCGGTTGTTGTGTAGTTGGTGCCGGCAACAGCTGTTACCGCAGTAAGCGTGGGGGTAAAAGAATAGGTGGAAGTAGCATTGGGGCTTACTGTCAGGTCGAAAACAACCGAACCTGCATTTTCTGCAACCGTAGGATTGCTTACGGTTATTTTAGGCGCACTCTGCTGGTTGGCCAGCACGGTGTTCATATCCCGGTCGTAGTTGGGGTCCGAAGAAGTGGTGATGGTACCACCCGTACTGTAACGCGATTCGTGGCCAGGCATAATCAGCCAGTAAACCTGTGCCTGTGTGGTGTTGGTGGGGTTGGTTGCCAGCAGAAACTGGAGTGCAGTGGTGGTGGATCCTGATTTATCCTGGCGTGAAATAACACCGGTCAGGGTTTGCACCACGCCGTTAACGTCCACATAGGTTATAAAACCACTTACGTTATTGCCGCTTTTTACAAAAGTGGCATCATTGGGGTTGGCTGAAGTAAAACGAAATCCTGACCCGGCAATAGGCTGTATACCAGTTACCGTGTTGTCCTGCAAGGTATACATACCCGTACCCTTGTACATATTGTTGAAATAAATGGTAGCTTCTTCCACCACTACTTCCTTGCCCGCTATTACCAGTGCCTCTATGTCGTTCTCTTCCGCCATGCGTTTGGCTTCCGCTTCATTTACCGGCAGGTGCAGCAGGCTGTGGGCAAAAGCCTCGCCTTCGTCGCCGGGGGTTTCCAGGTTGCCGTTGAGGTAATAATCAATTGCATGGCCCATTTCCTCTGCCAGTACCCTTTCCACACCCGATTTGCTGGCCAGTTGTTCCAGCCAGTAATGGTTGAGGTAAATGGCAGGCTGGCCGTTTACCCCTTTACGGGTAAAAGCACCATAGGCACCCCTCAGCTGCTCGTTGCTCAACTGCTGGATGCTTACGCTCAGTGCGGTTTCGGGATTATTGGCCAAAATGGCCAGGCGTGCCTGCCAAAAAGCAGAAGGCTGGCTGGCGCCACCGTTGAACAACTGGAAGAACCGGGTTGCTGCACCGGGCACCTGCAGGGCTTTGCCGATCTTCTCCACCAGGCTGGTGCGGGTATGCTGGATGGTTTTTTCAATGGGTGCTCCCTCGAGACGCCCGGTTGTTTTGGCACCGGCAACCAGGGTGCAAACCAGGGTGAGCACGGCCAGGAAAACGAAGTTTTTGTTTTTCAATACAGGCAAAGCAGGTTGGGTACGGGCAGCACGGGGTTGCTCGTTGCGCAAGAGGCGGGCAGCAAAGATTGGATACATGAATAATAGGTATGCTCCATCAGGCAAAAAGATACCGGCACCACCGGGCAAATGGGGGAACGGCTAGCGCAAATGGATTTTTTTGCAAAGCAACTATATATATAGCGCATAATGATACATTATAACCTGAAATAAACTGTACTACATAATAACCACCATCTTTCCAGTTAGGGTTTACCACTACGCCATATTAGAATTTTTTCGAAAATGGCGGCAACACTACTCTTTTTTGCCCGTAAATACCGGGATTGAGTATTGCGTGGTTTCGCTTATGATAAATACGTAGTCCTCATAGCTTGGGCATACTAGGATGCTGGCGATGGGCCTTCAGCCAAATAGGATAAAGCCCATCAAACAGGCGCCGTGTATATTTTAATGTGCAGGATAAGGATCCCGTCAATTATTGCCCCAACCTGTAGGAAGTGCCTTCCAAATTGATACATACAGGTTTTTGCTCCCTGGCTACGGCATAAACCATGATGTACTTACCGGGTAATGATCACAAACCCTTTTCCTTCCAATGGGCTGCCGTCTTTTTTCTCTGCCATCAGCACCCATACATAGGTATCCTCAGGTTGAGGGGTCCCCCTGAAGGTGCCATCCCAGCCCCTGCTGGCGTCGGCAGTTTCAAACATGATCTGTCCAAAGCGGTTGAACACCCGGAAGAATTTCAGCTTCAGCCCGGGCCCGATCACCCGCAGCTGGTCGTTGCGGCCATCGCCGTTGGGCGAAAAAGCATTGGGCACATAAAGGCCGCCCTGTTCAAATACCCGCACTTTCACCCGGTCCACCACCACGCAACCCGTATTTTCGGTCACTTTTACGGTAAACTCCTGGTCCTGCTGCACCCGCACCTCGGTGCTGGCCGCATTGGGCGCACTAAGACCTGTGGCCGGCAGCCACTGGTAAGCAGTGCCAAAAGGACGGGCATGGAGTTGTGCGCTTTCCCCTTTTACCATCGATACCAGCGGCAGCTCTACCGGCTGGCGCACCGGTTTGTTCACCCGCAGGGTACTTTCCACATAACGAAAGCTGTAGTTGGCAGCGGCTCCGCCCGTAAGGGTGATGGGGTAAAGGCCGGCGGGACTGCTGGCGGTAGCGGTGGTGCTTACCTGCGGCTGGGCGCTCAGCACGGCAGCATGCTCGCCTTTTACAAAACCCCTGATGGTATAGGAAAGGGTGGGGTTGCTGTCGTTTACACAACGGTAAGCGCCATTGGCCACTACGATAAGGGGCGCCTTGTTCACCACCAGGCGGGCACTGGCGCTGGCCGCATTGTAGTTGCGGTCTTCGGCCTGCCATACCATAATGGGTGCCGTGCCCACGCTCAGCACTTTTACCGTACTGCCCGCCAGCAGGGCCACCGAATCGTTGTTGAGGGCAAAACTAAACCGGCCCGTGCTCTTGCTTTGCGGGGTTGCCAGCCTGAAGTCGGGGTCGCCATAGGTTTTTACCACGTCGGGCAGCACCAGTACGGGGTCGGCTTTCTGGATGGTGAGCAGTCCATCCTCGTACCGTATATCGTAGTTGGCGGCGTTCAGTCCACCGGGACGCACGGCATAGCTGCCCGCATCGGTAGCAGTAACGCCGGTTCCGGCAAATTTCAGGGTACCCTGCAGCACGGTACCCGGCTCTTCGCCCCGTACCAGACCGCCAAAGCTTACTTTATAAGCCGTGGCAGGAAAAGGCTGCCCATCGTAGGTTTTGGAATGGTCGAGGGCCTTCACCACCAGGGGCGCCTTGTTGATAACCAGGGTGCCTGCGGCAAAATGGGGTTCGTAGTTGGCCGCCCACAGTCCGTCCGGAACAATGGCATAACTGCCTGCCCGGGTGGCGGTAGCGGCAGCACCGCCAAAAAGGAGCCTGCCCGAAAGCTGGCGTTCATCTTCACCGGCAACAAAACCCTGGTAGCCAACCGTATACCCCGCAGGGCTGAAAGGCTGACCGTCGTAGGTCTTTGATTTATTTTCTGCCGTTACCAAAAGAGGCGCTTTGGCAATTACCAGGCTGCCCGGAAGAAAACTGATGGCATAGTTGACGGACGCAATACCGCCGGGTACAATCTGGTAGGAACCCGCATTGATGGCCGTCTGCCAGTTGCCGCTGTAGGCCAGGGTTCCGGTGAGCACCGCTGGCGTTTCCTCGGCTACAAAACCGGCATAGCTCACGCCATGGGTGCCGGCATATGGACGGCCGTCGTACACCTTGCGGGCATCGTGCACCTTCACCGTAAGTGGTGCGGGGCGGATGGTTAAGGTAGCAGGTTCATAAGTAATGGTATAGTTGGCAGCCTGCAATCCGCTGAGGCTAAGGGTATAGGTACCTGCCCGGCGCACACCCTGTGCTGTGCCACCGTACTGGGGATTGCCTCCCACCACCGATGCATCTTCACCCGGCACAAAACCGGTGTAGGTAATACCGCTCCCACCCTGCCAGGGCTTGCCATCATAAATTTTTTCGGCATTGACCAGCCTGGCTATCAGGGTAGCGGGACTGATTGCCAGGGTACCCGGTACATAGCTAATGAGGTAGTTGGCTGCCGAAAGTCCATCGGCAGTAAGGGTATAGCTGCCTACATTTTTGGCACCCTGCGCCGTACCGCCGTAACGCGCACTGCCTTCAAGCACAGCGGCGTTTTCACCGGCCACAAAACCGGTAAAGCTTAAACCATTGCCACCCGAGTAAGTGCGGCCATCATATATTTTGGCTGCAGACTGAACGGCAGCTACCAGGGCCGCTTTACGGATGGTAAGCGTACCTCCCTCGTATTGGATGGTATAATTGGCAGCAGTAAGCCCCGACGCTGTGATGCCGTAGCTACCCGCATAGGTAGCACTGATGGCAGCACCTTCAAAACGGGGGTTACCCACAAGAGCCGTTTGCGCTGTTTCATTGCCTACCAGACCACGGTAACTGAGGGTATAACCACCAGAAAATGGGCGGCCATCATAGGTCTTCTCTTTATTGTCCACCATTATGGTAAGCAGGGCAGGCCTGATTTCCAGGGCACCAGCTTCGTAGGTAATGGTGTAGTTGGCAGCCGTTAGCCCAAAAGGCTGTATGGCATAGGTGCCAACACCGGTAGCCCTTTGCCAGCTACCGCCGTAATTGATAGTACCTCCCAGCACGGCTGCTGTTTCTCCCACCACAAAGCCGGTGTAGACAACACTATGTGTGCCACTGAATACCTGCCCATCGTAGGTTTTGATCTGATTTGCAGCCCTTACCTGCAAAGGTGCCTTGTTGATGGTAAGGGTACCCGCCACATAGGTGATGGTATAGTTGTATGCAGACAAGCCACTTGCCGTTAAGGTGTAACTGTCCGCATCCCTGGCACCTTGTGCCGAACCGCCGTAAACTGCAGTGCCGCTCAAAGCGGAAGCATCTTCACCACCAACAAAGCCGGTGATGCTGATGCCATTGCCGCCACTATAGCTTGTACCATCATAGGTTTTGGCAATACTGTTTACCGCAACGGTAAGCAGGGCCGGGTTAATGGTGAGGGTACCGTTGTTATAGGTGATATCGTAGTTGGCTGCCGAAAGTCCGCTGGGAATAATGCTATAGCTGCCCACATGAACGGCAGTCTGCGCAGTGCCACCATAAACAAGGTTACCCCCAAGTATGGTGGCATCTTCGCCAGCTACAAAGCCGCTATAGCTGACCCCGTTTCCACCTGCATAAGGTTGGGCATCGTAAGTTTTGGTAGCCGATCCGGCACTTACCAACAGGGACGCCTTACTAATGGTAAGGGTACCCGGCACATAGGTAATGGTATAGTTGGCAGCCGAAAGCCCGCCTGCACTGATAGCATAGCTACCCGCACCAACAGCCGTTGAAGCAAAGCCTCCAAAAACAGGGGTGCCGCTCAACACGCCCTGGTAGTTCTCGCCGGGAGCAAAGCCGCTTACCGACAGGGTATAGCCGCCGCCATAGACTTGACCGTCATAAATTTTTTGTTTGTTGTCAACCGTTGCAACAAGGTTTGCGGGTGTGATGGAGAGGGTGCCGCCCACATAGTTGATTTGGTAGTTGGCAGCCGTTAGACCCAAAGGCTGGATGGAA
Source organism: Cnuella takakiae (assembly GCF_001953305.1). Lineage (GTDB taxonomy): Bacteria > Bacteroidota > Bacteroidia > Chitinophagales > Chitinophagaceae > Flavisolibacter > Flavisolibacter takakiae. Next base: position 669,928 of record NZ_MTFE01000010.1, on the reverse strand, counting down.
TAGTCACCCACGGCAGTGGCCGGTTGCCAGTTGCCGCCGAAGCTGAGGGTTCCGTTCAGCACCGCCTCCGACTCACCGGCCACAAAGCCCGAGTAGCGCACACTGTGGGTACCGCCAAAAGTCGTTCCGTCGTACACTTTTGTTTGCGCAAGAGCCTGCACGGTTAGTGGAGCGGGCGTGATGGTAAGCGTACCAGCCATGTACTGAATGGTATAATTTGCGGCTGCCAACCCGCCTGCCGACAAAGCGTAAGTACCGGTATTCTTTGCTCCTTGTGCAGCACCGCTGTATTGGAGGTTGCCTCCCAGCACAGTTTCTGTTTCGTTACCTACAAACCCGCTATAGCGCACACCATTGCCGCCCTGGTAAGCCAGACCGTCATAAGCCTTGGTATGGCTGAGGGTGGTTACAGTAAGCACCGCCGGGTTGATGGTGAGCGTACCCGCAGTATAGCTAATGGTATAGTTGGCAGCCGTAAAGCCGCTGGCAGTAAGGGTATAGTTGCCCATATTTACGGCGCCTTGCGCAGCACCGCCAAAGGTGAGATTGCCACCCAGCACCGTTTGCGTTTCGCCGTTCATAAAACCGGAAAAACTCACCCCGTTGCCACCACTGTAGGGTTGTGTATCGTAGGTTTTGCTATGGTTGTTGGGCCGCACCTCCAATGGCACCTTGTTGATGGTGAGGATGCCCGTTACATAATTGATATTATAATTGGCAGCAGAAAGCCCACCGGCTGTAATGGTATAGTTACCGGCATTTACCGCCGCCTGTGCGTTGCCGCCATATACCAGCGTTCCACTTAATACCGACGGATTTTCGCCATTTACAAAAACACCATAAGAAATATCATAACCGGCGCTGTACACCTGCCCGTCGTAGTTTTTGGTGCGGTTCAGCACGGTAATGGTCAGCGTGGCCTTATTGATATACAAGGTACCATCGGCATAGGTGATGATGTAGTTGGGCGCTGTTTGTCCCTGTGGCGTAATGGTATAGGTGCCGGCGGCAGTGGCGCCCTGCCAGTTGCCTGTATACGAAAGGGTACCTGTAAGCGCATTGGTTTCATTGTCGCCGCTTACAAAACCATTGTAGGTAACCGAGTGGCCACCGCTGTACACCTGACCGTTGTACACCTTGCTTTGCGCCTGTGCAGAAATGGTAAGCGGTGCAGGATCGATCACCAGCCTGCCGCTAATATAACTGACATTGTAGTTGGTGGCCGTAAAGCCCGATGGAGCGATGGCATAAGTGGCAACGTTTTTTGCTCCCTGCGCTGTGCCGCCATACCTGAGCGCTCCCTGCAGCACGGCAGTTGTTTCTCCCGCCACAAAACCCGCATAGCCTACGCCGTTGCCGCCGCTGTATGGCTGGCCATCGTAGGTTTTCACCTCGTCGGCAGCAGTGATGGTGAGGGATGCTTTCAATACATGGAGCTGGCCACCCACATAGGTAATGGAGTAGTTGTTGCTGGACAGCCCGCCGGGAGTGATGCCATAGGTGCCGGCATTCACCGCCTGTTGCGAGCTGCCGCTGTACTGGAGGGTTCCGGAAAGCACGGCCGGAGTTTCGCCGTACACCAGCCCGGTATATGTAACCCCGTTGCCGCCGGTAAATGCCAGGCCATCATACAGTTTCGTTTTATCGATTGCCTTTATCTGCAGGGAAGCAGGCAGCACCGTTACCTTAACTACCTGGGTTCCCATGCCATAGCCGCTGCCTGGTGCCTGGTAAATGGTTACCTGTGTAACCCCCACACCCAGGATGCTAAAGTTGTTGGTTTGTTGCATTTGCATTACCACGCCTCCCGGACCCGTTACGCTGTAGGTGTAGCCACCGGTAGTGTTGGGAGAGCTGGGGTTGAGCGTAAACGGCCCATCGCCATAGGTATATACCACATCGGACTGGCTGATGGGTGCCGGGTTGCCATCGTTGTCGAGGATGGAGGCTTGCCCAAACGTGCCCTGGTGGTTCAGGAAATTGCCCCCGGTAATGGGCCCCGAGTTCAGGATAAAAGTTTCATTGCTTTCCACAACATTATCATCTACCAGCGGCACCCTTATCTGGAAAGAAGTAACAGAGGCCGACACGTTGATGGGGCCCGACACGGGTTGCCACCCATTGCCGGTATTGTACTGCATGGAAGTGGTGTAATCGGAAGGCGATGTTGCCGTGCCTGCAGCAAGGGTGGGCGTAAAAGAAAAATTGCTGGATGCTGCGGGGTTTACCGTCAGGTTGAAAACCATAAAGCCTGCATTTTCCACTGCCGATGTATTGGCAATGGATAGGCGGGGCTCCGACTGCTGGTCTGTTACAGTGGTATTCAGCGAAGACAACAGGGTGCTTTCGGACGAGGTGCGTACATCGGTACCTGCTCTGTACATACTCTCTGATCCTGCCAACACCAGCAGGTAGCCTTTCCCATTTACCAGGTCAACGAAATAGAATCCTTCCGGAACCCCGTTTATTTTATCTAAACGGGAAACAATACCGGTAATCTGTATTACTCTTCCGGTAGGATCCACATAATTGAGCGTACCGCGTATATCGTTGCCACCAGCATCGGCCACAAAGTTGGGAGCATCGGGGTTGAGCGAAGTAAAGCGGAAGCCGGTACCCTGTAACAGGGTAATATTGGCAATGGGGCTGCTGCTCGCATTATAACCAGTACCAGCTCCTTGGTAAACATTGTTGAAATAAACGGAAGCAGCCCGTGTACGAACGCTCCATAGCGTCATACACAAAAGCAACAGTAACAGGTGCTGCAATCCAACGCATATTGTTGTTTTGCTAGAATTCATGGGATACGGCTAAGTGCCTGTTTGGTTTGGACTACGGACTAAATGCAGGACTTTTGCTGGTGCAAATGCAGGCCGGCAGGTCAGCTGCACAGGAAAAACAAACACCAAACTAGTAAGACCAGCTCAGGTATAACGCGTAAAAACGCGTAAAAACGGGAGGCTAATGGAAAACACATATAGCTAAAAAGTACTTTCTGTTAAGGGGAGACGTAGTTTTCCGCGGGTGGCCGCGTAGATGCACCCATAATTGCAGGAAAGCGGTGGGATACAGCTATCCTCCTGACCATAGCAACACCTTTGCAACTCAGGAAATTTTGGCCAACAGCTTCTGTTTTACAACGCTCCTTGAAGGGGTTATTCTGTATAAATAAAAAGCCCACGCATGGCTGCAGGGCGAACCACAATCCAATTATGCACTTCGCTCTATCTGCTTACCAAAGCCTTAGGTCAGATTGTGCTCGGCGGAGTTCACCCCATTGTAGCAGCGGCGTACCTGCATGCTTAACCCGATCATAGCTTGGGCCTACCTGCAAACCCTGCCACTCCAAAGCAGCACATGGAAATAACAAAGTACTGATTGCTTTTAACTGCTTTTCGGTTCCGATCGCAGGTCAGCATTTGGACAAACTGCACCATAGTTCCCATTTTCTATTCCCACTGTTACGGTAAAGTGGGAACAAAGTAGGGATATACACGGCTTATACCTGGGATATGGTGGGAGGAAGGTGGGGACAGGGTGGGAATAAGGTTAGACCAATAATAACGGTAGTATGTTCTCAAGGCAATGTTTCCAGGCCGGCTAAACTGCAGCCGCCTGGCCGGAAGAGGAAGCAAAAGGGTAATCCTGCAATAGCTGCCAGGGACCGCCCATATAAGCCCATAGCTGTACGCCGGCTGCCTGCACGTGGAATGGGGTGAAACCGGCTTCAAGCTGTTGTAAGAGCTGGCGGGCTGCTGGCGGCATTACCTTGTTTTGTACCGTTATATGTGGCTGCAGGGGCTGCCGGTCCTGCGGGGTGAGCAGGTCAAACCATTGTTGCTGCAGCTGCCGGTGCCAGGCCTGCAAAGGCGGGCAGTGCAGGCGGAAAGCCACGCCACCACCCAACGACCGCAGGCCGGTAACTTCCAGCTGCAAGGGCTGTTGGGTGCCTGCAGCACCGGCAAGCTGCTGCCGCAGTTCAGGTGTATCGGGCAGGTGGTGAAAAAGCGTCAGGTGCGCAGCTATAAAGTTGCGCTCCGGTGGAAAATGCGCTTTGCGCAACTGGTTGAAGTACTGAAAGGAAGCCTCGTCGAGGTGAAGCGTAAGGATGAGGGGAACCAAGAACCAGTGATTGATAGGATTTTGAAAGAATTGCCAGGAAGGATTTCTGCAGCTTGCTGTACGGGCAACCCTATAAGGTTTTTAAAACCTTATAGGGTTGAAAAGCTAATGCTGCGAGAGGAGGTATTTTTCCAGTGCTTCCACTGCCTGGTCCTGCACTGTCTCGGGCAAGGGTTCCACCGGGTGCCACTCGTCGTGCTCCCGGCGAAAGGCAAAGCTGCTGCCTTCAAAACCATTGGGAATAAACTGGTACTGCTCCTGGTCAAATACCACACGGTAGGCCATGCTGCCGGCACCTTGAGAAATCTGGGTAGTGAAAAGTTCTTCCATATGGGATAGTTTGAATTTGGTGATGGGCGATGGACAACAGACAACAGACGACGAACGCCCCACGATTCACGATCCTAAAAAGATGTGCCACCCCAGTACCTGCAAGCGGATAGAAAATTTATCTACACCAGTCCTTTCTGTATAAATAAATACCAGCTTTGCGGCGCAAAA
>NZ_MTFE01000010.1:645091-665295 GCF_001953305.1 Cnuella takakiae | reverse complement strand
TATTGGCTATTGGCTATTGGCTATTGGCTATTGGCTATTGGCTATTGGCTATTGGCTATTGCGCAGCGCCAGTAGCTAATCATTAATCACCAATCACTAATCCCTTCCCCCATGCCCCTGAACTTTGAATTTAAAGCCCGCAGTACCCGCAACGAAGCACTGGAGCAAGCGCTCCAGGAACTGGATCCCCGTTTTGTGGGCGAAGACCACCAGACCGATACTTATTTCAACGTAGGCCATGGTCGTATGAAACTGCGCGAAGGCAATATTGAAAACACCCTGATTCACTATACCCGCAGCAATGTGGCGGGCGCCAAGCAAAGCGATGTGCTGTTGTACCACCACCAGCCACACCCCAGCCTGAAAGAAGTGCTGAGCGCCGCCCTGGGTGTAAAGGTGGTAGTGGAAAAACGCCGCCGCATCTATTTTGTAGACAATGTAAAGCTCCACTTCGACCAGGTAGCAGGCCTGGGCAGTTTTGTAGAAGTAGAAGCCATCGACAGCGACGGCAGTATTTCGCTTGAAAAGCTCCAGGAGCAATGCCGCTATTTTGCGGAGCGCTTTGGCATACAGGAAGCCGACTACCTGGCCGAGTCGTACAGCGATATGTTGCTGCAAGGCTGATGGGTTTGGGAGCAAGCAGGAAAGAAAAACTTAACCTAAACCCGGAACTTTCCTCCCCTCCATACTTTAGTCAAACAGATTATCTTTATTTTCCACTTCTGGCATGTAATTTTTACACCTAACCATCTAAAACCAATTGTCATGGAATTTTTGAACAATCTGTTGACTGCTGATACTGAAGCCCCCACTTCTTTTGCCTACGAAAACGATTTGATCGTTGCCCGCACCGGAGCCGACGATGAAGATGACGCGGAAGATGAAGACGAAGACGACATGGATTTTGATGATGAGGATGCAGACGATGAAGACCTCGATGATGTAGACATTGACGAGGCCGACCTGGAAGATGTGGATGAGGAAGACCTCGATGATGAGGACCTGGAAGACGACGACCTTCCGCTGGACGACGATGAAGACGAAGACGAGGAACTGTAAGAAGAAGTTCTACTGAAAAAGCAGGATTGCCAGGTGATAACCGCTGGCATCCTGCTTTTTTTATGCCTGCTGGCAGCAGCCTTTTTTATTAACAAGCCACAGACAACGGGCGCTCCTGCTTTATCGTCTGCATTGCGGTTCACTCCAACCAGTGCAACCGGATGCCATGAAACAACTCCTTTTACAGCGCCTGCTGAACAGAAAATCACAGCCCTTCCCTCCTGCCGCACGCCAGCAGCCTTCACTGGCGCTGTGTATTCTTATGGACCTGATTGGCTATGCTTCGTTTGCCGTGCCCCTGCTGGGCGAGGTAACCGACATTGTATGGGCGCCCATTTCGGCGGCCATCTTTATGCGGATGTTTGGTGGCGCCAAGGGCTTTTTTGGTGGCATCTTCAACTTTGTGGAAGAGCTGCTGCCCGGCCTTGACTTTATTCCCACTTTTACTATTATGTGGGCCATTACTTATTTCCGTAAGGCAAAACAGAACCGCACCATTGTGCTGAAAGCCAGGTAAACCCCGGTATGGTTGCTTATACTGCAATGGTTGCTACCAGTTGCAGGCTGGCTTCCAGTATCACAAAATTGGCTTTGCAGCCCGGTGCAATGGTGCCATATTGCCCATCAAGTTTCATAACCCTGGCGGGGTAGAGGCTGCACATGCGCAGGGCTTCCGCTACCGGAATGGCGCAGTGTTGTACCAGGTTTACAAAAGCCTTGTGCATGGTGAGTGCACTGCCGCTCAGTATCCCATTCGATTCGTACTTGTCGCCGGCCAGTTGGTGCGGGTAGCCGCCCTCGCTGGTTTCGGTAACGGCATCGGTGATGGCAAAAAGCCTGTCGCCCATCAGCTGCTTGGCGATGCGGATGGCGGCATAATCTACATGGTACCCATCGGGGATGATGCTGGCCATAGCGGAGGGGTGCAGCATCAGGGCGCCTGCCAGCCCGGGCTCGCGGTGCTGCAGGGCGCTCATGGCATTGTACATATGGGTGGCCACGCCAATGCCCTGCTCGTTGAAGGCCTGGTTGGCCTGTGCAAAGCTGGCGCTGCTGTGTCCTGCCGAAACCACCACACCATAAGATTGTACCAGTGCTATCACTTCAGGGCTGCACACTTCCGGTGCCAGCGTAATCATGGTGATCACACCTTTGCCATACTCCAACAGTGCCTTAGCCTCTTCCACAGTAGGGGCATGTACACATTGCGGCAGGTGGGCGCCCCGTTTCTCCATACTGATCCACGGCCCTTCCACATGCAGCCCGATGCACCCTTTTCCTCCCTGCTGCCAGTAGCTGCGTACCGCATCAATGGCGTGGTGAAACACCTCGGTGGTATTGGTGGCCACCGTGGGCTGGAAAAGCGGGGCGCCGCCGGCAGCGCAGTAATTGTACAAATCCTGCAGGGCATCGGCGGTTGGGTGTACCGCAAGCAGCTTTTTGTTGGCGCCGTAAATCTGGATGTCGATAAAGGCAGGTGCCAGGGTAGCACCAGGAAAATGTTGCACCGGGGTACCCGCAGGCAACCGGGTGGCAGGCAGGATGGCCTCGATGGTATCGTCGTTTACAAGCACGGCATGGCCGGATAGGAATTCTTTGCCGGTAAACAGGGTTTCGGGCAGGTAAGCAATGGTGGGCATGAAGGGAAGGTAAGGATTGTGGTGATATGTTGGGGTACCTGATAACTGCTGGAACAAGTAGGGGGAATGTGTTACTGCGGCAATACTTTCTGCGGCCCTTGCGTGAAAATTAATTCCCCCGCAGGGTAAGCATAAAATGGTGGAACGGTTGAAGGTTACAGGAAAATCCCCCGAACCCGATAGCACTTAGCTGTTGGAGGCCGCCTCTTTTCAAAGGGGGAGGCAACTGAAAGGCCGGTATCTTACACGGCGCTTTTCCAATTCAACATTCACCCTCCTCACTCATACACCCCGCTCTTCAACATCACATCCTGCATACCCTTAAAGATGGTTTTCCAGATGGTGGCGAAAAAAGATTTGGTGGAGGGCCTTGCATAGACCACTTCCCTGCCGGGACGTACCACGCCATTGGGGCCGGGATTATCGGCGTGGAGGGTGAACCGGTTGAGCAGTTTGCTCAAAAATTTCTGGGTGGTGATGGCACCGGTTTCCTCATCCACTTTGCGGAGGGCTACCGTAAGGTTCTGGTACCGCATATTCACGATGCCGCGGCCATTGTAGTTATCGCCCCGGATATTAAAATCTATGGACTGGATGGTACCGGTTTTTAATTCGGCATTGCCCAGCGGCACGGCCACCTTGTTGAGTTGCGCGGCGCTGATGTTTTGGGCCTTGCCCACAACGGCAAACTCGCCTTCGGCCGAATCGAGGAAGAACTGGAACCGGGCCTGGATGGGACAGGTTTCAAAAATGCGGGCCTGCATGGTGGCGGTACAAACGCTGTTTTGCCTGATCACCGCGGGCAGGTTGGTGATATTGCCGGCATGCACCTGCATACCGGTCAGATCGATGGTGCCCTCCTGCCCGCTTTTGGCACCCCGCTCGGTATACAGCACGGCTGCATCGGTAAACCGGAGCCCCTTTACATCAATGGCTACCGCTGCCGTCAGGAGCTTTTGGTGCGGGTAGGCGCCGTACTTGCTGTGGTATGCTCCCTGTTGGGTGCGGTCGGCATAAATCTTCAGCTCCGGCTGCAGCATCACGCCGCTATCGGCCAAAATAATATTGTTGTTGATAAACTGGTCGAGGCGCAGGTTGGTAAACCAGGCTTTTTTAAACTCCACCTCGTAGCGGCTTAACCCCTGGTTGATGCCCTTGTAAAAGTCTTCCTGCTCCAGGGTGGGCTGCAGTTTGAATTCGGAGAGCTCGAGGTAGCGGTTTTTGGATGAATAGATGATGCTTTCGGCCTTCATCTTGTACGATGAGTCGGGGGTGCGAAACTTAAGGTCGTGGAAGTTGAGGGTAACATAGCGGGCAAAACCCAGCCGGGCGGTATCGGCAGCGGCAGCCGAGTCGATCCGTATATCTTCGAAACGGGCCTCGCAGCGGTCGAACTGGAGCTTAACCGATTCGGAGGTATCGGCATTTCGGTAAAGCAGTTTTACCCCATCGAGGTTGATGCGGTCGATATGTATGCTTTTGATGGATGGCTGGATGGCTTTCCACAGGGGCAGGTTATTGCGGGGCGCCTCCTGCGGCCGCACATGCCGGGATAGCCGCACATTGGCTTCGAGCGAGCCTATTTCGGAAACCCTGATCTGTTTGCCCAGTAAAAAGCGGAACACACTTAACCCCTTGATATATCCTCGCTGCAGGTCCAGCTGCATGGTAAGCGGCGGCAGGGCCTGTGCTGCCCGCAGCTGGCGGTAGCGGTTGCTGTCCACACGTATCTGTAGATTTTCCACCGCAACGTTGCCGCCGAAAAAATTGGCGTCCAGCTTTCCCAGCTTGTAGCGGTACAAGCTATCCGAGCCCTGGATGATGAGGGTGTGGAGCCGGCTGCGGAGCAAAGGCGTTACAAACTGGTTGGCAAAATAGACGGCAATGGCAGCCAGCAGGATGGCACCCGCCACAGCTCCGGCCATGATGCGCACCCAACGGCGCTTTGTTCCCTTCACTTGCATACAGGGATGGTGAAATTGCTGTGCCACTATAGCGGCGCACCCCAAATCACTACCCTTTTACAAAACGATACCCGATGCCTTTGATGGTAATGATCTCGAGGGTGGGATCGGCACGGAGGTAGCCGCGCAGCTTGGTGATGTACACATCGAGGGTGCGGCTGTTGAAGAAGGAGTCGGAGCCCCAAAGCAGGATCAGGATATCGCGGCGCTCCACGATGTTGTTTTCCTGTTCTACCAGCAGGCGCAGCAGTTCGCTTTCGCGGTACGACAGTTTGCGCTCTTCTTCCTCGCTCGACAGGGTTTGCCGGCGGATGTTGAAGGCCAGTTTACCCAGTTGTACCTCTTCCTGCGATACCTGGGGCTGGTGTTTTCCACGCAGTACGTTTTCGATGCGCACCAGCAGTTCTTCCATGCTGAAAGGTTTGCGCACATAGTCGTTGCCGCCGATTTTAAAACCGGCCACTACATCGCGTACCTCCGACTTGGCGGTAAGAAAGATGATGGGAACGTTGTGGTCTATTTCCCTGATCTCGTCGGCAAGGGTGAAGCCGTCTTTGTTGGGCAGCATCACATCCAGCAGGCATACATCGGGTTTGTGCTGTATGAAATGGCGCACCACATCCCCTCCATCGTGCAGCATCGTTACTTCATAGCCTTTATCCTTCAGCGTGTCGCTTACAATACGGGCCATGAACACTTCGTCTTCTACATAAAGGATGTGGGGCTTGGTCATGCAGGTTTTTTGGGTAAGGTAATCACAAAACTGCTACCGCCTTCCCTACCCTGCTCGATGCGGATATTGCCTTTATGCTTTTCCACCACCTGTGCCACATAGCTAAGGCCAAGGCCATAGCCCTTGGTGTTGTGCAGGTTGCCGGTGGGCACCCGGAAGAACTTTTCGAACACCTTGCCATGGTACTCTTCGGGAATGCCAATACCGTTATCGCTTACCCGCAGTTGCACGGCATCCTGCAGGTCGGTGTTTTGAATATGAATGCGGGGTTTGCCCTGGCTGTATTTAAGAGCATTGTCCATCAGGTTGAAGATCACGCTTACCAGGTGGAGGCGGTCGCCTTCCAGGTGGGTATCACCTTCCTGGTGCATGCTTACTTCAGCACCATATTTTTCAAACTGCAGGCGCATGCTGGTATTTACTTCTTCTACCAGGTCCTGCATGTTCAGGGTTTCGTATTTCAGCTCTACTTCCTTCTTTTCAAACATCGACAACTTCAGCACCTTGTCCACCAGCAGCGAAAGCCGCTGCAGTTCGTTGTGCGAAATATCAAGGTACTCCCGGGTGCGGGTGGGGTCCATGGTAGCGTTGAAAGAGCGCAGTGCTTCGATGGCCACGCTTACGGTAGCAATAGGTGTTTTGAGCTCGTGGGTGATATTGGAGATAAACTCGTTTTTGATTTCGGCGAGTCGGCGCTGGCGCAGCAGGTTGCGGTACAGCAGGATAAAGGAAAGCAGGGTGAAGCCCACAATAAACAGGGACAAAAAGATGGGTGCCAGGATGCGGCGCAAAACATAGTCCTGTGTATTGTACACATCGATGCGGTAGGTAATGGGATGTATCAAACCCAATGTTACCTCGTTGTAAGCCTTTTGTGACTGGCGGTCGCGGAGGAAGCGCTGTACCAGGAAGGGCACTTCGATGTTTTGCTGTACCTGCTTTTCGGCAAAGGCTTTGATGATATCGGGTACCCGCACCGAATCCTGTGCGGCATCCATATCATACATCAGGCGGATCAGGCGGTTGCGGCGGGGGTTGTGCTCCCCTTCTTTTTCAAACATCCTGCCGGCGCGAACCGAGTCGTTGAACCGTTCGCGGATCACATTTACCAGGGCAATTATTTTCTGGTCTTCATCCACGGGTTTGCGCACATCCGTTTTGCCCGGAACAACAGGCACCAGGGTATCGGCTTGCGGCGGATTGAGCTTGAAGCGCGCTACCTGCAGGTCCTGCACCGTTTCGCGGAAAGCCATATTGGTACGAATCTCCAGGCTTCGTTCTTCCCTTTCGTAGGTGCTGTGCAGCCAGAACAACTGGAAGGCTGTAACGGCCACCATCGTTATACCCATCACCAGCGGAATCCATCTTGTATTGTTGTACCTGCGCATCGGAGCAAATGTATTCTAAAGCCATCCGCCAGTTTTCCCAATTAACCATTATTAACGTGATTGCGGCAAAGCTGCGGCGGCAGCAACGATAAATTTCGTAATCTTGTTTCATGACCAGAATTCTATCCTGCCTCTGTGCCCTGCTGCTGGTAGCGCCGGCTTTTGCACAAGTAAAAGAAGGCAAAGTGACTTATGAGCGTACCATTCAATTACAAATGCGCATCCAGGGCATGGATCCCAACATCGCCAACAATATGCCCCGCAGCCGCACCGACCGCTTTGAGCTGTCGTTTACACCCGGCAAACAATTGTGGGAAGCCCTCCCCGACCTGGAAGAAGGCAACGAAGGCGGCCCCGGCGGTGGCGGCTTCAGCATGCGCTTTGGCAACGACGAACTGATTTTTACCAACCTCGAAAACGGCATCGCCACTTCCAAGCAGGAGCTTGCCGGCAAGAGCTATATCGTAACCGACACGCTGAAAAAACTTTCCTGGAAACTAAGCGACGAGTCGAAGGAAATACTGGGTATGAAGGCCCGCAAAGCCACTGCTACCCGCATCGGCACCCGCTTCAACATGCAGATGGAGAATGGTGAAATGAAGCGCACGCAGGTGGCAGACACCGCTGTGATCAATGCCTGGTTTACTCCCGAAATTCCTGTGGCCGCAGGTCCCGAGTTCAGCACACAGCTGCCCGGCCTCATCCTGGAGCTGGAAATGAACAAGGGCCGCGTGGTGTACAAAGCCACCGGTATCAACCCCAAGGTAAATGTTGCCAGCATCAAGGAACCCAAGGGCGGCAAGGCCATTTCCTCTGCCGACTTTGCCGTGGAGCGCAACAAGATGTTTGAAGAAATGCGCCGCAACTTTGGCCCCGGCCGTGGCGGCCCCGGCGGTGGCAGGCAGATCGTAATCCAATCCAACTAATCCAATCGGCAGTATAGAAAAAGGGAAGCAAGTGCTTTCCTTTTTTGTGGTAGGATGGGGCGGTGGACGATGGACGATGGGCCATGGACCATGGATGACCAAACAGGAAAGCAGCAACTGCCCTGCTGAAACCCATGGTCTATTATCCATGGTCCATCGTCGGTCCTCTGCTGTCCTTCGCCCTACTTCCCCTGATAGTTATACACTTCTATTTTGTTAAATAAACAGGTTTTACACAAATACTGCCGAGGTTATCCACATATTTGGTTATATTGAATGATTACACACCAAAACATTTGGAGATCGATGAAAAACAGACAAATAACCCACGCATACAACGAAGCGAAGATTTACAAAGACTATTACCGTCCTTCTTTTAACCCGCTGCGCCTGCTGCGCTCCGTACTAACGGTATTGCTTACCGGCAATGGTGCCACCGCCCAGCAACACATACCTGGTAAAAAGAAAGGCTTATAAAGAAAGGTCCGCCACAAGCGGACCTTTTTGTTGCAGGATGTTTTTCTCACAGATGGCACAGATGACACGGATATTTTAAAATACCAGGTTGCAAGTTGCCAGTTCCCGGTTGCCAGTATTTCAAAACAGGAACAATCCAATTGAAAATGCTATAAGGAGCTAATTAGAATATGTTGCTTCTATGTTTCAACACGATAAAATTGGCCAGTGAAGTTGTCGTTTGTTGTCCGTTGTCCGTCGTCAATCTCTTCACCTTGCTATTTACCTCAACGCCTTCCCCCTATCCGTGCCATCCGTGCCACCTGTGAGAAGGAATCATAAAAAAAGTTCATAGCAGCACCGCCGCTATGAACTTCGTACTTCAAACTTCGTACTTCTAACTTCCTTACCGTCCCATCCGGATCATCTGGTTGCCACCCCTGCCACCTTGTTGTGCCGCACCAAACTTGGAAAGGTTCCAGGTAAAGGTGAGCATGAAGTAACGCTGCAGCACGGTGTTCTGCACGTCTTCGATGTAGTTGTCGGCAATATTGCGGTTGATGCTGCGGTTCTGCTTCAGGATGTCGAACACGGTCAGCTTCAGCTCGCCGCGCTTGTTCTTGAACATCTGGTGGGCAAAGGAAGCATTCCACAACAGGAAGCTCTGGTTGAAACCTGCAGTCAGACCTGTTGTAGCAGTATAATCCACATCGGTAGACAACACAAAGTTTCTCGGGAAAATATAGCTCACATCGGCCGATGCCAGGTAGCGGTAATAGGTATTGTTCTGGCGGGCATTGAGGGTATTGCGGGCACGGTTATACGAAACACCACCGCTGATACCCAGGTCCAGTTTCTCCTTGTAGTTATAGTTTACGCGTACATTCTCGCCAATCACCAGGTTATTGGTATAGTTCTTCACACCATCTGCCAGGCTCACGTCGCGGTTCAGGTTGAAATTGGTAGTGGTATTGATGTTGCCGCCCTTTTGCTTGCTGATGGGCACCCCGAAATCAACCACACCGCTCATGTTGTAAGCGCCATCGGCATTCACGGGGCGATTCAACTGCACACCCTTGCCCAGCTGGGTTACACTGTTCACGATCTTATTGTAGGTATTGCCAAAGGTAAACCGCGTAAACAGGTTGCGGAAGCGCATCATGTTAAACGAGTTGTACATCAGCGTAAAGTTGTTGCTGTACTCCTGCCTCAGTGCAGGATTACCTTCTGTTTGGTACAGCGGGTTGCTCACGTCGCGGATGGGCTGCAGCTGTGTGGCACTGGGCTGGTTGGTGCGGCCGCGGTAATCGAAACGCAGGTTCTTGCTGCGTGCAAAGCGGTAGTTGAACGAACCGGTAGGAAACAGGTTGTTGAAGGTCTGGCGGATGATGGCGCCTTTCGACAGGTTGTTGCTACTCAGTTCCAGCTGCTGCACGGCCATACCCATCTGGTAGTTGTATTTCTTTTTCACCACACGCAGGTTGGCACCCAAACGGTTGCTTTCGTTGTTGTTGCGGAAGCGGTTTGTTTGCAACTGGTTTACCAGGTCGTACTCGCCGGTGAAATTATTGTAATCGTACACACTGCGGTCGTTGCTGTTGCTGTTGTTGTTGTACGCATAGTTCAGCTCCAGCACCTTGTCGCGACCAATGGGTTCGGTATAAGAAGCCGACAGGCCATAGTTGTTGGTACCATTTACGGTGCGGTTGATTTGTTGCACCAGGCTGTCCTTGGTTTTGATACCCTGGGTATAAAAACCAAACTTGGAATCGGTGAGTCCGTCCCGGTCGCTGTTGTTCCAGGTATTGGACAGGTTGATGCTGAAGGTGCGGCCACGCACCCGGAAACGGTGGCGGAACAAAAGGTTATTGCCCCAGTTGCTGCCATTGCCTTCGTTGTGGATGCTGGACGTATTGTCGTTGAGGCGGTATTCCTGGGTGCCTTTTTGTGCAAAGGTTTGGGTACCGGTAAAGCGATCGTTTTCACTGTGCTGGATCGATACGTTGGGGGTATATATTACGGAGTTGAACGAATCGATCTGGTAGGTAAGCCGCATGTTGAGGCGGTGGTTGCTACTGCTGTTATCGTTTACGCTGCGCTGATTCCGGTTGAGCGTGGAGTCGGTAAAGAAGGTCTGGCGATAAGAGGAACTGGTATTGTTGGTATTGCTGTTATTGAAGAAGTACGAACCGGTCACTTCTGTTTTCTTACCCCAAAGGTCGCTGTAGTTGAGACCCGCATTGGTGTTGCGGGTGATGCCCGGAGCTGAAGCAGCTGAATTGTTGTTGCCGCCGCCACCAACACCTACACCGGTGATATCACCCTGGGTAAAACCAATGCTGTTGATATTATTGGAGCGGGCCACCAGCGACAGTTTGGATGATCCTTTGAAATAGGACACCGATGCATTGGATTCATAACGCCCATCGGTACCCACACCG
Organism: Cnuella takakiae; assembly: GCF_001953305.1. GTDB lineage: Bacteria > Bacteroidota > Bacteroidia > Chitinophagales > Chitinophagaceae > Flavisolibacter > Flavisolibacter takakiae. The sequence goes on along the minus strand of NZ_MTFE01000010.1, from coordinate 654,688 downwards.
GCGCCTACACGACCAAACAGTCCTTTCTTCTTATCCTTTTTCAACTTCAGGTTGATGGTGCGGGTACGGTTGCCATCGTCCACACCGCTGAAGCGGCTTTGCTCGCTTTGCTCTTCATACACTTCCACCTGGTCAATCATATCAGCGGTCAGGTTCTTGGTAGCCATCTTTGGGTCATTGCCAAAGAACTCTTTCCCGTCCACATATATCTTCTGAACGTTCTCACCTTGGGTTTTAACGGTACCATCGCGTTCTACCTGTACGCCGGGCAGCTTTTTCAGCAGGTCTTCCACGGTGGCGTTGGGCTTGGTTTTAAAAGCGCCTGCATTATAAGCCAGCGTATCGCCCTTGATTTGTACCGGCGGTGTGCTGTTGAGGATCACCTCTTTCATTGCCTTATACTCCTGGTCGGCTTTGATGGAACCGAAGTCCACCACGGGCTTGTCGGTGGTAATGCCAAAAGCCTTCAGGATGTTGGGATAGCCCTGGTAAGAGATCATCAGCACATAGCTGCCGGTGTCCAGGTTCTTGATTTCAAAAAACCCACTGTTGGAAGTAAGCGCAAAAGAGATCAGTGAAGAATCTTTGGCAGTGACTACCGAAACGGTAGCATCGTTGAGGCCTTCTTTAGAGGTAGAGTCGATTACAGAACCGCGTACGCCTCCAGGTTTTTGGGCTTGCGCAGCAAGGGAGCAAAACAAGGATAAGAACAATAAAAAACGATACATAAGCAGGTTATTGGCTACGAAGATATTCGGAGGGTTGCAGAAGTGGCGGTTAAAAAAGGTTAACCGGTCCATTGCCGGATATTTTGATAACCCAAGTTCTGGTACCCGCTTCCTGGTTTCCATACCTGTATTCATGACATAGCTAAATGGTTCAACCTTCGTAAGGGTATTAAAAACATAAGGAGGGAAATTCCCTCCTTATGTTTTTACACCAATTATTGCTGTACCCAAAACCGATGTAATTGTGTTTGGATACTACTCTCTTAAAAGGTCTGCAAGCAATAACTAAAAAATGCACTTGAAGTGTCTGGTTGATACTGCGTGGTATCCTCTTGAAAAATGTAATAGCAAACAATCAATACCGAAGGAGCATACAGCAATGCTAAGGAGCTTACTGAATAACGAATATTCCGCCACTCAATACACCAACAACTACTTGTGTTTCGTCAATGATGTCAGCATTCCGCAACAGGTTGGTCAGGATTTCTGAATTGTTGCTGGCAATAGGGCTGTTGTTTAAGACATTGTTCAATGCCGTTATTTCAATATCACTGAGCACATCTCCTACATCAACCAAATCCTCTAATGTGATATCGCCAACATTCACTGCTACAGCTCCTACATTCACATTGATCAATCCACGAACAACCTGTCCAACATTTGTCCCCTGATTGCTTTGGGCTTGCACGCCGTTCATTGCAGGGGCAAGTACAAATAGCGCCATCACTGAAAATGCAATCGCTAAAATCTTCGTTTTCATACTATGGTTTTTATATGGTTAACAATGCTTTCTCTTGGAAAGCTTACCATACTGAAACCAAGTACAATGCCACAACACATTGAAAATCAATGCAGCCTCTACCGTATAAAAGATATATGATTTCCTAACGTATAGCATCTACTTAAAAAGGCAGCTTTATAAATATAGATTGCCGTTATTCAAGAAACGGTGTTATAACCCTGAATCAATGCTATGAAAAAACCTTTTTATGAAGGCTACCGGGTTACGTTCACTTGATAAAATGGGAATTTATTGCATTGCGCAATACAAGGTTTGTGCTTACGGGTATTACTTGCCATTGCTTTAAAATCAAACAGGCACCTTACGGGGTGCCTGTTCTTTTGATCAACGAAAGCCCAACGATTTATTTGCCGGTAACACCAATCAGTGTGGTGATACTGGTATTGGTTCCTTCTTTTTCCTCGCTCTTCACCAGGCCAATGCCTTTGGCAAACCACTGGGTGATGAGGGTTTCCGATTCGTTACCACCAACGGGCATCTCCAGGGTCATAGTGGCCTTGTACTGCACCTTCATGGTGTTTTTGAAGGTGCCTGCCGGTGTGGTTACATCTTCAAAGCCCACAACCTTGCCATCCGAAAAACCGAAGTACATATCCATGCGCATGGTTTCATCTTCTTCCTCGTCGTGGATGTTGAGACCCATGTGCATGGGATCGGAAAATTCAAGCGCCTGGTTTACCTGCGGGTTGGCAGGCAGCTTTTGCTGCAGCGGCAAACCGGTAAGTTCAAAATCCGATACGGTAGGATCATCCTTCATCGCTTCGATGATGTCGGCCAGTTCGGCAGGCACGGTGCTCACCAGGGTAAAGCTGTTGCCCTTGGCATACACAAAAGGATTGATGGAGGTACCGTCTGCAAATGCATTGCGGTAGTTGTACACCTTGCCGTCGGCAGAGTCCTTCTGGCCGGTAACAGTGAGGGTGTAGTTTTCGGTTTCGCCCCCGTCTACCGACTGATACTGCAGTGCCATATTGGTTTTGGCAGCATAGTAGCTTTCGTTTTGCGGTTGTGGGTTGGGGTTAGGGATGTCCTTGTCGTCTTTCTTACACGCGGTAAACAGGATGCCCAGGGCCAGTGCGCCTAGGCCTTTGCGAACGATGGAGGAGGTTTGAAAAGCAGCAGCTTTGGTTGCAGTCATTTGTTGCATTGCAGTTTGGTTTTAATGGTTAAGGGTGAAATGTTTGATTGCGAGGCAAAGATGTATGCACATTTATGTCCATACAACACAAACAGTGATGAACGGGGCAAATGCACTGGTGATATGGGATTTAAAATGGGTGAAGTGATGAGTGGTAGCGATGATGGCGAAAGCTGTCGGTTTTTTCTTTGGCGGCAAAAACCTATAAGGTTTTTGAAACCTTATAGGTTTTGAGCGGGCATAAAAAAACCTTCAAGGTTTTAGAAACCTTGAAGGTTTATGGACAGATCTTCCATCTCTTAAAGAGATGGAAGATCTAAGATTGGTTAACTAAACAGGTACTCCACATCTTCCCTGGTGAGGGTCTTCACGAAGGATGCATCATCGGCAATCAGGTCTTTTGCCAGCAGGCGCTTACGCTCCTGCAGCTGCATGATCTTGTCTTCAATGGTATCCTTACAAATCATGCGGTAGGCAAAGATGTTTTTCGTTTGCCCGATACGGTGTGTACGGTCGATGGCCTGCTGCTCCACGGCGGGGTTCCACCAAGGATCAACGATGTACACGTAATCGGCGGCGGTAAGGTTCAAACCCACCCCGCCGGCTTTGAGCGAAATGAGGAAGACCCGCACTTCGTCATCGCCCTGGAAACTGCGAATGGCTTTCTCACGGTCGGGAGCCGTGGTGCTGCCATCAAAGTATTCGTACTTGATGCCGAGGCTATCCAGCTTTTCGCGGATCAGGCCCAGCATACCCAGGAACTGTGAGAAGATAAGCGCCTTGTGGTCGCCCATATTTTCCGATATCTCCCTTGCCAGTTCATCGAGCTTGATGGAGTGGTTCTCATAGCGGTCCTGCTCATTGAGGATGGCAGGCGAGTCGCAAATCTGGCGCAGCTTCATCAGGCCCTGCAGGATGGTGAGCTGCGATTTGTGGATACCCTGTTCTTCAATGGTACCCATGATGCGGCTGCGGTAGTCGTTGCGGTAGGCATCGTAAATGCGGCGCTGCTCCTTATCCATTTCGCACCACAGCACCATCTCCGTTTTTTCGGGCAGGTCTTTGGCCACCTGCTCCTTTGTACGGCGCAGGATGAAAGGATAGAGCAGTTTGCGCAGGTGGTCTTTTTGCTCGGGCTCGCCAAACTTGTCGATGGGAATGGCAAACTCCTGCCTGAAGAACTCCATCGATCCCAACATGCCGGGGTTGAGGAAGTTCATCTGCGCATAGATGTCAAAAGTATTGTTCTGCAATGGCGTACCGCTCATGCAGATACGGGTCTTGGCATTGAGCAGGGCCACAGCCTTGGTTACTTTCGACGCTGGGTTCTTGATGGCCTGGCTTTCATCAAGTACTACGGCATCAAAAGGCGTGGCCACAAACAACTTGATATCGCTGCGCAAAGTGCCATAGGTGGTGATCACCACGTTGTGGTTTTGCAAAGCTTCCAGTGTGCGGCTGCGCAAGGGGCCGTGGTGGATATAATAAGTCAGGTTGGGCGTGAACTTGCGCATCTCATTTTCCCAGTTGTAGATGAGCGTGGTGGGACAAACCACAAGGGCACGCAGTTGGCCGTCCTGGTCATCATGGTAGTGTTGTAAAAACGAGAGGGCCTGTATGGTTTTACCCAAACCCATGTCGTCGGCAAGGATACCGCCCCAGCCCACTTCGCGGAGGTAGTTGAGCCATTGGAAACCCGCCACCTGGTAGGGCCTTAATATAGGCTGCAGGTGATCAGGGGCCGGCAATTCCTTGATGTCGTGGAAGTCGCGGATGCGTTCGTATTTTTCTTCCAGCTGTATGGTCAGTTCCTCCTCATCGCGGTTCTCATACAGCTCGTCGATCACGCTGAGGTGGTAGCGCGACAGCTTCAGGGCATTGCCCTTGCCTTCGCCCACACGGAACAACAGGGAATATTTTTTCAGCCAGTCTTCAGGCAGGATACCCAAAGTGCCGTCATTCAGTTGTACAAACTGTTGTTTGTTGGCCAGCGCCTTTTTGATTTCGGCTATGCTTACCCGCTGGTCGCCAAACACAATGTCCACTTTGGCATCGAACCAGTCGGTATGACTGCTGATGTAAATGCTGGTTGTGGGCTTGGCAGTATTAAAGCGGAAGTTCTTGAGCGACTCGAAACCAAACACCGGGGTCTTCTGCTCCTTCATGGTATCCACGAAGAGGAAGAACCAGTTGTTCTTGAGCACGTCGCTGCCTTTCAACGCCAGCGAAGCTCCATCTTCAAACTCCACGAAGTTGGAGTGCAGGGTACGCAGGCGGTTCATAAAAGCCTGCTCGGCATCTCTGTTGCGGTGTACCACCAGCACCTTCTCGCCTACGGGCACCACCAGTTCATCGCGGTCCTTGGGCTTGGTATCAAAACCCTTGTAGTTGAATACCGGTTGGAATACCAGGTACTCGCCTTTTTCCTGCAGGTACAGCCGCACTTCGGGTTCACCGTCCTTTACTTCCGAAATCAGTTCGCGGCCAAAGTCAACTTTGTAGTCGCGTGCCAGCGGCAGCACCTCTTTCTCCAGCAATTCGGGCCACTCGTCGGCAGGCACCCGCCTGATGCCGCTGCCATACTTCATGGCAGTGGTGGCAGCATCGGTATTGTCCCAGAGGTATACCTGGTGATTGTATAAAAAGAACAGAGGCGTAGGCGCTTCATTGTCCTCAAGGCCGTATCCTACAGCATCGGGTTTTACAAAGCATTCCACCACAAATTCGTTGGCTTCTTTAGCTACCGAAAACTGGGGTTGCAGGTTGCTGCTGTTGTACTCCAGCTTTTGCAGGTTGCTGGTTTTGAAGCCCTGCCCTTTGGGCAAAACAAAAAGGGATTGCTCCTGTTCGGCGCAGATCTTTTTCAGCTTGGGAACAAAGTATTCCAGTATCAGGGTCTTTGTTTCCTCGGGCAGCTCGTCGCCTTCCTGGTGTACGATGTTTTCCCAGAAACCCGAGAAGGGCGAGTTGCGGTTGATGTATTTATTTACCTCGCTGTCCTGCAGTTTGCGCACGGCGCTCACCAGGGTGCGGCCCCGCTCGTCGTACTGATCCAGGTCGATATACTTGCCCAGCTCCAGCTTTTGCGCTGGTCCAAGGAAATTAAATCCTTCGTCCATTTCGCCATCCACCAGGTCGATAGAGAAGAATGGATAAGCAGGTTTGTTGAGGTTGAACACCACGCCCAGCTGGCGCGATGCGGTAGCCACTTCTTTTTGCACGGCCACAGGTGCCACAGGCACCGGCGCTTCCACTTTGCGGTAGGAGGTTAATGGGCTTGGCGAAGTGATGCGCTTGATGCTGGTATCCAGCACGCGCAGGAAGGGCTTGCCTTCTTTATAGTTGAATTCGAACTTGCCGCTCAGGTCGTCTTTCAACGAGTAGCCGTAGGCTTCCAGCAGCTTGTTCTTTTCTTTATCCCAGTTGCGGATGGTATCGAAATAATGGGCGCCTTCTTTTTGCAAGAGGTACAAAAACACGATGATCTTGGGCAGGCAGAGCGGGTGCTCTTCATCCACATAATCCGATGATGTATCGAAGTTGCGCTCCTCGTTGCGCCGCAGGATCACGTAATAGGTTTCGCCGTTGATGGTTACATGTGCTTTTACGGTCTCTTCCTTGGCGCTTTCAATTACCGGCTTATTGGTTTTCAGAAAGGTGTCGGCATCGTGCATCACCTCGGGCGAGCAGAGCATGCGCAGGGTTTTCAGCTCGATGCTCTTCATCTTGGCCACGGTGTGGTGCTGGTCGTAGGCTGCATCGGCGGTGTCGAGCATGCCCTTGTCGATCATTTCCTGCAGGCGCATCAGGCCGGCCACTTCGTGGCGGCAGATCTCGCCCAGGTTGTAGGGGCAGGCGCAGCGCACTGATACCGACCGGGCATCTTTGTACTGGCCAATATGTACCTTATAAAAAGTTCCGTAATTGTCATCTTTTACCCGGAAAACCGCGTTGCCGAAAAGGGGGTCGTGCTCCACCAGGTCAACAAAGCCCATGGCGTGGATCTTCTTGCCCCTGCGGATCACTTCATCGGTTCCCTGGGTATAGATGTACTTCAACAAATGTGGTAAAGCCAAACGATGTTCTATTTAGGGTGTTCTTGCTTCCTGTTTTTTGCCTTTGGTGTTCACGGTTAAAAGGCATGACCTTACCGCTAAAAAAGCCGCAAAATTTACGCATAAATGCGCAAAGGGAAACTATGAACATGTGCAGGTGTGTAAGAAATGTTGTTTTTACGTTTTATAAAAACAGGTTACCGCCATGCCAAAGCTCCCCCGGTGCGGCCAGGGCAATTTGCAAAAGTAAACGAAAGATGGGCAGAAAAACTTGAAGGAAAATTCAAATTTGTTCGAAATCTGTTGTACGGGGAGGGAAGACAGGTTCCAGGTATCCTGCCAGCAGGCATTACCCAATTGAAGTGGTGTAATACCCATTTCAATTGGGTAATGCTATTATATAGAAACCTTTCCTGCCGAACTTGTTTCGGCATGACAGGTTTCTATTGTACAAACCGAATTACCTAATTGAAAATAGTATAATGCACAACCGTACAGCAAGTATGTTTATAAAAAAGGAGCGGCAGTGCACCACTCCTTCTTGTATTCATCATTAACTTTTTAAGCGTTCAAGGCCTAACCTGCAAAGGGCACCAGGCGTGCATCCTGGTAATAAGGCAGGATATTCGCCAGGTCGGGGGTAAGGCAGTGACGAATGTCACGCTCCAGCCCAAAGCCCATCAGGCGGTGGTAGTGGGAGGCTTCATTGTGTTGCATAAAGCCAAAGAGGTCGTCTTGCGCCAGCTCGTACAGGTTACGGGCCATACCCGAAGCATCACAGTTGACGTGGAAATGTTCACGGATGCGACTTACCACGGCGCCTGCAAACAAGGTGTCTTCCAGGTTCACACGGTCTTTCCAGCCGGCACATCCCAGGATCACGTTTTTCTTTTGTGCCACCAGGTGGTCGCACACAGCCGACAGGTTGAGGAAGGCGCCGGTGATGATTTCCCTGGCGCCCCTGTTGAGTGCCATGTGCAGCAGCTTGGTGCCGTTGGTGGTGGTAAGCACCAGGGTGCGTCCCTGTACAAACTCGCGGGGATACTCGAAAGAGGAATTGCCGTACTGCAGGCCGGGGGCTATCTGCCCGTCGCGTTCGCCTGCAGTAATGCAATCGATCTCGCGGCCGTACTGGATACAGCGCTCCACGCTGTCCACCGGGATGATCTGCCGGGCACCATTGTACAGAGCCGTGGCAATGGTACTGGTAGCACGCAGCACATCAATCACTACCACCACTGTGTCGGTGATATCATAGAGGTGCAGCAGCGCGGGTGAAAGACAGGTGTATAGGGAAGGTTTCTTGCTCATAAGGTCAAAATAATGTGCTAATGTGATAATTGGCTAATGTGCTATTGACGTTTTAAGGCTTATGCAGTGGCAAAATAAAGGTTCCGGCTAAAGAGGTATACAAATATGTGGCGGCATACCCTTTAGCATATTAGCTAATTAGCACATTAGCCAATTAACTAAAGGGGAACTTCACCACTTTAGCAGCCAGCTGCTTATCGCGCACTTTTACATAAATAGTGCTGTCTAGGTCGGCGAAATCGGTTTGTACATAACCCATGCCAATGGCTTTGCCGAGGCTGGGACTTTGGGTACCCGAGGTTACATAACCAATGGCCTGGCCAGCAGCGTTTACAATTTCGTAGCCATGGCGGGGAATGCCTTTGTCTACCATTTCAAAACCTACCAGCCTGCGTTGTAAGCCTGCTTCCTTTTGTTGCTGCAGGATTGGCTTGGCGGTAAAATCGGGTTTGTTGAACTTGGTGATCCAGCCCAGGCCAGCTTCCAGTGGCGAGGTAGTATCATCAATATCATTGCCATAGAGGCAGTAGCCCATTTCCAGGCGCAAAGTATCGCGGGCACCAAGACCAATGGGCTTCAGGCCCTGGGGTGCGCCTACTTCAAAGATGGCGTCCCAGATTTTATCGGCGGCGCCGTCCTGATCTTCAAAATATATTTCCACGCCGCCGGCACCAGTATAACCCGTGGCCGAAACCAGTACATTTTTTATACCGGCAAAAGTGCCTTTTACAAAAGTGTAGTACTTCAGGTTGAGGATATCCATATCGGTAAGGGCCTGGAGGATCTTTGTGGCGTTTGGGCCCTGAACCGCCAGCAGGCAGGTCTTCTCCGATACGTTGTGCATTTCCACTCCGGCAGTATTGTGCTGTACAAACCAGTTCCAGTCTTTTTCAATATTGGAGGCGTTCACCACAATCATGTACACCTTGTTTTCTTCCACGCAGTATACCAACAGGTCGTCGATGATGCCGCCCTGTTCGTTGGTAAGACAGCTGTACTGCGCCTTGCCCGCGGTGAGCTTGGAAGCATCGTTGGAAGTGATGCGCTGGATCAGGTCGAGGGCGCCCTCGCCTTTGAGGATGAACTCGCCCATATGGCTTACATCAAATACGCCGGCAGCCTTGCGCACGGTAGCGTGTTCGTCGTTGATGCCGGTATAAGAAATGGGCATATTGTATCCTGCAAAAGGAGCCATCTTGGCGCCCATGGCAATATGCTTATGGGTGAACGGTGTGTTCTTCATGTAAATGATTTGATGCGCAAAAGTAACCGCAGAATTGTTTGATTGGAAAAGATTAGCAGGAACCGGTGAGGGAAAGGTTTTTAGAAGGATTGATAGGAAATCGGTGGTGGGTTGGATTTAACAAGGGTGATGGCTGTTGGCTACAAGTTGCAACACATCTTTTTTTGAGCAAACCTTCAAGGTTTTGATTGCCGGAGTTGAACTGCGCTGTGTTATAGACCTATAAGGTTTTAAAAACCTTATAGGTCTTTGGAAGGAACCGCAGATTGATAGGATCGGGAATGACTTAGGAGAACCGGTGAACGCGGTACAGACCTTCA
>NZ_MTFE01000010.1:606404-645074 GCF_001953305.1 Cnuella takakiae | reverse complement strand
GCGGCTCCCTGGTCCCGGCCCGCCGGCCAGGACACTTCAACCAAATTTTAAATGTCGTGACTTGGGTTTTTCATCAACCTTGTAATGGGTATTGTCAATAGGTAGTTTGGTTTTTTAAGGATTGCAACACCACCTTATTTTTTTCGCTCACTTGCTGGCTTATGGTCGTAACTCAGGATGCGCGACATTTTCCAATCTCCATCCCGCAGCACCCACAGCTGGGTAAAACTGGCGTGCCCATCGAGGTATTCGGGCTGGCCTTTATCGGTGATGTAAAAAAGGTGTTCGCCGGAAATGAGCGCTCCATAAACCTTACCGTTGGACTGCATCGGGAAAACTTTCACCGTTTCGGCAATGGCCTCCCGGCGCAGGTGGTAACCCGGTGTGCCGCACAACCCTTTTTTAGTGTTGGCAATCAGGTTTTCGTTGCCCAGGGTAATGCCGCCTTTGTCGTGGTAAAACTCCAGGTCGGTGGTAAAGAACTGGTTCATGCCCGGCAGGTCGCAGTTGTTGTAGGCTTTCCAGAACAGGCTGTCCTTGTGCCTGATTAGACTATCCAAAGCTTTTGCATCCTGCTGGGCTGCTGCCGGCTTTACGAGTACCAGCAGCAGGCTGGCCACCAACAAATTGATCTGAAACATAAGACAGGTTTTAATAGTTAAGGGTGCGATGCATAGGGTTGGGACCAGCGTGGAGGAAGCCCATTTTCCTCACTCAGATAAGAAAGGGAAACAAAGGCATCACCGGGATGGTGGCAGGCTCCGGCGCATTGGTAGCAGCGGGCTTGCGGCGGGTGGTGCCTTTTTCCAGTTGCTCCAGGCGGCGGCGCTCTTCTTCCAGCTGGCGCTCTTTTTCTTCAATACGCTGGCGCACTTCCTGCTCGGTGCTCTGGCGGATGCTGTCTTTAACGGCATCACCATCCTTGTATTCGTACACACCGCTATTGGTATTGTTGCGGTCCAGGGTACCATCCGGCAGCAGTTTGGCCAGTTCGCCATCGGTGCCCATCACGTAGTCCACACCGGTTTCCCAGTCAAAGTTTTCATCTTCATCCCAATCCATATCCCAGTTGTCGCGGTTGCGGCGGTCGTTCACACGCACCCTTACATTCATGGGCTCCAGTTTATCGGTAATGCTTTCGTCAAAGCGGAGCTTTTTGCCTACGGGCACTTTGATCTCCACCAGCACTTTCTGTCCGCGGAACTTGCTGGTTTTGTCGATGCCTAAGCCGCTGCCCAGGTTCAGTACGCTGTCGGTGTACGATACGGCATACTGTACTTTCTGTGCACGGGCTTCGGCTTCCTTGCGGGAACGGCCTGCACTGTAGCGCCAAATCGTTACCTGGTAGTTGCTGTCGTTGCTGGCGCTCACCCGCAGTTTTACATTGGCCAGTTTCAGGCTGTCGTCGGTGATGTCCCAGCCGCGGGCATCACTATCTTCCCACCACAGGTCGCCGCTGTAAGCCACTTCAGGCTCCGATACGTTGACGATCATGCGGCCACCCTGGGGCTGCGTGATGGTAACGGGCTGTTCTACCTTACGGTAAAAGCGGGTGTCGCGGGCAATGCTGGAAGCCAGCAGGGCGATGCAGATCCAACCCAGGGTCCACAAGCCACCAAAGGTCCAGCCCAGGTAAGGACGGTTGCTGCGCACCCGCATCAGGCGGCGCACCAGCCAGGTGATGAAGGCAATGATAGGCACAGCAAAGAAGAAGATCAGGGTGCCCCAGAAAAAGGCATTTTGCCAAAAACCATCAAGCCCGAAGTTCATAATGCCCTGCTTGATGGGGGAGAGGGCGGGGCCGCCACCAAAGATGAGGGTGAGCAGGGTGATGAACAGGCCAAAGGCAATAGAGCCGGCAATAAAGATGAAGAAGGCTTTGAACAGCACACCGATGGCATGACCCAGGCCGGAGGCTACAGGGCGGGCCGAAGCTGCTACCTCGGTGGCGAATGCACGGCCACGGGTATTGGCAAACTCGGTAGCCTGGCTACTGAAGCGCATGGCCGAATCCCGTACTTCCTGGCTAAAGGTTTGGGCGCGGTCCTGCACATTCTGGCGGATGCTGTTTACATCTACCCGTTCGCCGCGCATTTCCATCTTTTCGTAGGGCGAGCGGGCCTCGGGCAGCACAATCCACAAGATGATATAAGCCAGGATAAAGGTGCCTGTGATAGAGCCGGTGAAGATGTCGCCAAAGCCGGGACCATTACCCCAGTCGCCCCAGCTGAAGATACCGTCCAGCACACCAATTAATATATTAAGGAGCAGGGGAGCGCCAAAGATGAGACGGATGGTGCTGGAAGGCTTGTTGAAATAAGCCGCCAGGCCACCGGCCACACCGCCGATCATGCGGTCTTCGGGGTTGCGGAACAGGCGCTTGCCCGAGTAGCCTTCCAGGTCGCTGGCGGGCAGGATGATCCAGGCCAGGATGTACAGGAAGAAGCCAAAACCAAAGCCGCCAAAGGTGATGATGGCAAACAGCAGGCGCACCACAGCGGGGTCTACATTCATGTAGTTGGCAATGCCGGAGCACACACCACCCAGCAGCTTGTCGCGGCGGTCGCGGTACAGGCGGCCCTTGAAGCGGGTTTTGTTGCCGGTAGTACCATAGCTGAAATTGGGTTCGTAAGGGTTGCTGGTAGCTGAAGCGGCTTCTGCGGCATCGGAAGCTTCAAAGTCTTCTACACGGCCCATGCTGTTGATGATCTCGGCCATATCAGCTTCGGTAACGGCGGCGGCACCTTTGCGCACCTTGTCGTTCATCAGCTCGGCAATACGGCTTTCGATATCGTTGATGATCTCATCGCGTCCTTCCTCGTTGGCGAAGTAGCGGCGCAGGCTCTCCACGTAGCGTTGGAGGCTTTCGTAGGCGGCGTCCTCAATGGGTATCACCCGGCCGGAAAGGTTGATGTTGATGATCTTTTTCATGACTTATTGTTGGTTGGTTGAAGTTTCGGGGAAAGTTTGGGTTTGGCTGGTGAGTGCGTTCACACCATTGGATAGCTCCTGCCAGGTTTGCTCAAGCTCGCGGTAAAAGGTCTCGCCTTTCTCTGTGAGCGAAAAGTATTTCCTCGGTGGCCCCGAGGAGCTTTCCACCCAGCGGTAGGTGAGCATGTCGGCGTTCTTGAGGCGGGTAAGCAGTGGGTACAGGGTACCTTCCAGTATTTGCAGGTTGGCAGCGCGCATTTCTTCCACGATATCGCTGGGGTAGGCCTCCCCGCGGCGGATGATGGAAAGAATGCAAAACTCCAGGATTCCCTTGCGCATCTGGCTTTGCGTGTTTTCGATATTCATCGGTTACCTCCTCTGGATTTTTGTTTTGTTGATACAAAGCTAATGGGGTTTTTAGTACTATGCAACACAAAGTACCAAGTTTTTTATGGTAACTGCTTGTACCGGGTAATTCCCAAAGCTTTATACTACTGGTTTTTAACTAGTTAGCTAATTTGTCCCCAAATTCTAATGTGACAAATGGCAGAAAAGTAGGATAAATGGCAGCAGCCAGACCTGCACCAACTATTGCAAATGAGCAGATTGGATTTGCAAACGCTGTGGGTATGGCGCAAAAAGCCTGTTTCGGAATATTGAAAAGGTTAGCAAAAACAGGTAGTACCAGGGAAAGAACCGCATGAGGTTAAACGCTTCCGGTTAAAGGATGGCGACAGCAATTGGTATTTTGATGGGTGTGCCTACTGGTTTGTGCAACTGCCTATTGCTCATCTCCAAATTAAATGCTGTATGAAAAAGCAAATGCTGGTCTTGCTGACTGTTTCCATCGCCGTTTTATGCTACACTGTTTTAAGTACCAACCTGCTTACGGCCCAGCAGGCCGAAATGGCGGTGCAAAAAACCAATGTCGCCCAATGGGGAGGCTACAGTTCTGCCGCAGCTTACGGCCAGCACCTGGTGCTGGTAAATGCCTGCGGCGACTGCCATACTCCCAAAAAGATGGGTGCCCGTGGCCCCGAGGACGATAGCACCCTCCTGATGTCGGGTCATCCTGCGGGCCAGCCCATTCCTGATGTAAACCGAAAAGAAGTGCAACAAAAAGGCATCAGCGTAACCCAGACCCTTACCGCATGGGTAGGTCCCTGGGGTGTATCGTATGCCGCCAATATCACTCCCGACGAAAGTGGCATTGGCAGCTGGACCGAACAGCAGTTTTTTACAGCCCTCCGCGAGGGCAGGGCGAAAGGTATTGCCCAGAACCGGCACCTACTGCCACCCATGCCCTGGTCCAGCATCCGGCACATGAGCGACGAAGAACTGCGGGCTGTTTTCGCTTACCTCAAATCCATTCCGCCGGTAAACAATATTGTACCCAACCCACAGCCGCCGGTAGAATAAACATTTACAGTAAAAGCCAGATAGAACAACACCTGACAAGACTTTACAATCCTGTCAGGTGTTTTCTTAAAACAAGTCGCCCCGGGCAAATAGCCGGGGCGACTTGTTTATATAACTGAATGGGCTTACTTCTTCAAACCAATTTCCGCCAGCCGCTCATCGAGGTAAGCACCTGCGGTGGTATCCTCATACGTCTTTGGACGGCTTTCATCCACGCAGCCTTCCAGGCAGGCCAGGCTCATGGTGGACTGGGGATGCAGGAAGAAGGGAATGGAATAACGGCTGGTGTTCCACAGTTCGCGGGGCGGGTTTACCACGCGGTGGGTGGTGGAGCGCAGCCTGTTGTTGGTAAGCCGCTGGAGCATGTCGCCCACATTCACCACGATCTGCTCGGGCAGGGAAGTAACGCCTACCCACTCGCCTTGCTTGGTCAGGATCTGAAGGCCGTCGGCGGAGGCGCCCACCAGCAGGGTAATAAGGTTGATGTCTTCGTGCTGTTCGGCACGGATGGAGCTTTTGGGCTCGCCCACAATGGGCGGATAGTGAATGGCCCGCAGGATGGAATTGCCGTTGTGCACAAAGCCTTCAAAATAGGTTTCATCCATACCCAGGTAAAGGGCGATGGCCCGCAACAGGGCACGGCCGCTGTTTTCGAAATTGCGGTAAGCGGCGCGCAGGGTGGGTGTAAATTCCGGTACTTCGGCTACAGTTACATTATCGGGGTATTCGCTTTTAATCGGATCGTTGTCTTCCACGGTTTGTCCAAACTGGAAAAATTCTTTCAGGTCGGGTGCGTCGAAGCCCTTGGCGTGTTCGCGGCCAAAAGAGGTATAGCCCCGCTGGCCTGCCAGATCTTTCTTTTCGTAAGCCAGCTTGGCATCGGTGGGCAGGGCAAAGAATGCCTGCACATACTGGTAGAGGTCGGCAATCAGGTCGTCGGGGATGCCATGATTTTTTACGGCTACAAAACCCACTTCCTCGTAGGCCTTACCGAGTTCTTGCACAAATTTTTGTTTCCGGGCTTCCTCACCACTCAGAAAATCGGACAGGTCCACTACAGGAATCGTCATAGCACAGTTTTTTGTGTAAACAAATGGCGCCAAATTTACCAAAGAACTTGTGCACACAAAATCATAATTGTTCATGCGAGGCTTTACCCTTATCCTGCTTGCATTTGTGCTCTTTGCCTGTACGGCGCAAAAAAGCAGTTATACACAACCGTTAACACCTGTTGCCGCCGGCAGGCCGGATTACGACCGACTGGACTTTTGGGCGGCCCATCCCCACAAGGCCGATGCCGCCGACAGCGTGCCCGCACCTTTGCAAAAGGAAAGCAGGGATACCCTGGCCGATGTTTTCTTTATCCATCCTACCACCTATACCAGCAGGGACGGCAGCGGTAACGCGGACCTTTCCAACACAGCCCTCAACCAAAAAACCGACCAAAGCACCATTCTTTTCCAGGCATCCGCATTCAACCAGCACGCAAGGGTTTTTGCGCCGCGGTACCGTCAGGCACACCTGTCCAGTTTTTACAACAACAGGGAAACGGCCGCTCCCCTCTTTGACACGGCTTACAGCGATGTACAAACAGCCTTTGAACATTACCTTCGGTACTACCACCAGGACCGGCCCCTCATTATTGCCGCACATAGCCAGGGCGCCAAGCTGGCCATCAGGCTGCTGCAGGAATACTTTGACGACAAACCCCTGGGTGCAAAACTGGTAGCGGCTTACGTGGTGGGCTGGCCTGTGTTGCGCAACGACTTCAGGCAGTTGCCGGTATGCAGTACGCCCGATGCAACCGGATGTTTTGTTAGCTGGCGCACCTTTAAGGCAGGTTATGTTCCCGACTATATACAAGAAGAAGAACCTGCAGCATGGGTTACCAACCCGCTAACCTGGCGCACCGATAGCGTAGCTGCCGCTTTTGCCTTGAACAAAGGCAGCGTACTGCGCAACTTCAACAAGGTGGTGCTGGGTGTGGCCGATGCACGAGTGCATGGCGGCGTGTTGTGGGTAAGCAAGTTGCGGTTTCCCGGCGCCTTCCTGCTCAACACCTCCAATTTTCATATTGGCGACATCAACCTGTTTTATGTCAACATCCGCCGCAACGTGGAGGAGCGTATCGGGGCGTATCTAAAAAAGCAAACTAATGTGCATCCATAAATGCTGTTTCTGCAGGGTCTGGAGCAACAATAGCATAACGGGTAACGCCATTGATCATCACTTCATCGAGCAGGTCCACCAGGTTTTTATAGGAGGACTGTTCTGAAGGTTTGATCAGCAATACCAGTTCTTCCTTTTTGTGTCCGTTTTGCTCCAGTGCTTTTTGTTGCTGGCGGATAAGCGCACCGGCGCCAGCGGCAATACTGTAGCTGGAAGGCTGTACTGCATTGGCATGAACGGCATCTTCCCAGATACCTCCATAACCATACACCTGGTTATGCCCGCCGGCAAGCAGTGTGAGTGTGGTAGCAGCGGCGGTGTTTGTAGGCGGACCATCCTTTGGCATCACCAGTGCCGTAGTGGCGCTGGTGCTCATGGTACTGGTAAAAACAAAGAAGGTGACAAGCAGAAAGCCAAGGTCTACCATTGGTGTCATATCCACTTTCAATGTCCTTTGGTAATTGCGGCTTTTGCTTTGTACAGGTGCCTGTTGGATGCTGGCCATAGTTTTGTTTACTGATAAGATTCATACCTGCACAAAATGCATATCAGTCCACACGGTTTTTCTTTGGGTAGCTTTCCGGTACAAACCGAAGCTATGGCAAGCCCGAGATTAGTCGTAATTTTTACTAACCCAAACCACAGCACATGAAGACCATCCTTGTTCCTACCGACTTTTCGCCCAGTGCCGATAATGCTACCTTGTTTGCGGCCCACCTGGCCCAACAGGTGGGCGCAAGCCTGATGCTGATACATGTATACCAGATACCAGTGACCATGAACGATATGCCTGTGATGGTATTGTCGGCCGATGAACTGCGGCGCAGTGCCGACGAGCAGTTGCAGCGCACCCAAAACGACCTGCAGGCCAGCTTTCCGGGCCTTGCAGTACAGGTAGAAAGCCGCCTGGGTGCCATCAACGACGAACTGGAAGATATCTGCCGCGCAACATCGCCGCTTTGTCTGGTATTGGGCAGCCATGGCATGAGCGGGCTGGAACGGATGTTTTTTGGCAGCACCACCATTGCCGTGATGCGCCATACCCAGCTGCCGGTGATTGCGGTACCCAAGGATTATAAAAGATATGGCTTGCGCAAAATAGCGCTGGCCGCCGACCTGCTGGACCTGGATAAAATACCCACCCAGAAAATTATGGAAGTAACCCAGCTGCTGGGCGCTCAATTGAACCTGGTGCATGTGGCCGATAAAAACGAAAAGACCGACCGCACTGCCGAACCGCTGTTGCAAAAACTACAGCCCCTGCAACCCTCCTACCAGGTAGTGCACAACGACAATGTAAAAACCGGCCTGATGCAATACCTCACTCAAAACAGCACCGACCTGTTGATGGTATTGCCGCATGAACACAATATCATGGAGCGCCTGTTCTTCAAACTACACACCGATGATATCATTAAGCATGCACCGGTGCCGGTGATGGCAATCAGAAGTTAGAAGTCGGGAAAGTCAGTAAAGTCCGGAAAGACGTTTGCGATTGTAGTCGGTGGTTTTTCGGGCTTTATAATTTGTGCTTTTGTGATTAGTTTTTGTTACCACTAAAACTAATCAGATGCCATTCAAGTTCGAGAAATTACAAGTGTGGCAGAAAGCACTTGACCTTACCGGCATTATTCATGATGTTACCCGGCGTTTTCCAAAAGAAGAATTGTTTATGCTTACTAGTCAGATAAAGAGAGCAGCAGATTCGATTTGCCTGAACATAGCCGAAGGCGCCACTACTTTGTCCAATGCGGAGTTTTCGCGTTTTTTACAAATTGCACTTCGCTCTGATATGGAAGTGGTAGGATGCATCTTTATTGCTCAACGCAGAGGCATCATTTGCGATGAAGATTTCTAAGAAATATACAAACGGTGTGAAGAAATATTGGCGATGATTAACGGGCTGCGCAAATCACTCAACTAAAAACTAAAACCGTTGAAACGGTTTACCTCAATTGTGCAGGTGCTTGATACCCACGGTTGAAACCGTGGGCTAAACATGGACACCCTATACCCTTTTAGATTAGGTTGTTCAATCTTTCCAATAAGACAACCGACGATGGACAACAGACGGCTATGTAAGCTTAGCGCGGTTTATTATTCGTTGATTGATCAATGAGGTACGCACCAACTAAAACTGATCATAAAAGCGGAACGCCACAAAATAACAAAGTCCGGAAAACCAGTAAACAGGCTCCAAACAGCAGCCACGTCTTTACTGACTTTCCGGACTTTTCCGTCTTCCGACTCCTTAGAACTCCGCACTCTTCGGTGTCCTTGGAAACGCGATCACATCGCGGATATTACTCATGCCGGTAACAAACTGCACAATGCGTTCGAAGCCCAGGCCAAAGCCGGCGTGGGGAACGGTGCCAAAGCGGCGGGTATCGAGGTACCACCACAGTTCTTCGTGGGGGATGTTCATTTCGGTCATGCGCTGCTCAAGGCGTTCGAGGCGCTCTTCGCGCTGCGAGCCGCCAACGATCTCACCAATGCCGGGTGCCAGGATGTCCATGGCGGCAACGGTTTTGCCGTCTTCGTTCTGGCGCATGTAAAAGGCCTTGATGTCTTTGGGGTAGTTGGTAACGATCACCGGCTTTTTGAAATGCTTTTCTACCAGGTAGCGCTCATGCTCGCTCTGCATGTCGATGCCCCAGGACACATCGTACTGGAACTTCTTCTTTTTATAATGGTTCGATTGCAGCAGGATGTCGATGGCCTCGGTATAAGTGATGCGCTCAAACTGGTTGTTCACTACAAACTCCAGTTTCTGTATCAGGTCCAGTTCGCTGCGTTCGGTTTGGGGTTTGGCTTTTTCTTCTTCCAGCAAACGCTGACGCAGGAACTCCAGGTCGTCGGCGTTGTGCTCCATAGCATAACGGATGATGTACTGGATAAACTCCTCGGCGAGGTTGGCATTGTCTTCCAGGTCGCAGAAAGCCATCTCGGGTTCAATCATCCAGAACTCGGCCAGGTGGCGTGCGGTGTTGGAGTTTTCGGCGCGGAAGGTGGGACCAAAAGTATAGATCTCACCAAAGGCGGTAGCACCCAGTTCACCTTCCAGCTGTCCGCTTACGGTGAGGTTGGTGGCGCGGCCAAAGAAGTCTTCCGAAAAATCGATGGTACCATCTTCCCTGCGTGGCGGGTTGTCGAAAGGCAGGGTGGACACGCGGAACATTTCGCCGGCACCTTCGGCATCCGATGCAGTGATGATGGGCGTATGGAGGTATACAAAACCTTTTTCGTTGAAAAATTTGTGGATGGCAAATGCCAGCGAGTGGCGGATGCGGAACACCGATCCGAATGTATTGGTGCGGAAACGCAGGTGTGCTTTTTCGCGCAGGAACTCGAGGCTGTGCTTCTTGGGTTGCAGCGGGTACTTCTCCGCATCCGAGTCGCCGAGAATTTCAATAGTATCGGCCTTGAGCTCTAGTTTCTGGCCCTTGCCCTGCGAGGCAACAACAGTACCGGTAACTTTCAGCGCCGCCGATGTGGTGATGCGTTTGAGGAGGGTGTCGTCAAATTTACCCAACTCAAGCACCACCTGCAGGTTATTATTGGTAGAGCCATCGTTGAGGGCCACAAACTGGTTGTTGCGAAAAGTACGCACCCAACCCATTACCGTTGCCTGCTGCCCCGCGGGCTCGCCGGCCAGCAGCGCTTTTACCTTAATCCTGTTATTGAACATATAAATTTTTGTATGGGGGGCAAAGATAATGTAGGCAGATAAGCATTCCCTGCACGATAATTGTCGTTTTTGGGCAGTACCCTGCGGGCGAAAAATTTTTGGGATTTGTCTTTTCAGCGTATCATTGCAGCGGAATGCGTTGAGTGTTCATCCCTTATTCTCTCGCAACAACCGGTTTTTTCAATTTTTTCCATTCAAATTTTTTCTGAAGCGCCGCCCTAGCTTGTCTGCCTCCCCGGCGTTTAAACAAGAACTCTTTCCTATGTACGATATTTTGCAATTGAACGATATGATCGTTCCCGAATTGCTGGACATTGCCCAAAAACTGCGTATTGAGGATGCTAACAAACTGGACAAACAAGGATTGGTTTACAAGATTCTCGATCGCCAGGCTGTTGTAGCTGCCGAAGGCAAAGCGCCTGCAGCCGTTGCCGGCGAACGTCCCAAGCGCAAACGCATCATCAAAGCCACTACGGCCAACACCACTGAAGAAGCCGTTGTAGAAGATATTGCTCCTGAAGCACCCGCCCAGCCCGAACCCGTTGCGGCACCGGCACCAGAACCCGCAGCAGCGCCACCAGTTGCAAAGAAGATCCTGCGCCGCGTAACGGCCAACAATGCTGCAGCAGCACCCGCACCTACGCCTGCTCCCGCTCCGGAAGCACCTGCTAAAAAAGAAGAACGCCCCCGCCGCGGCCGCAAAAAAGCCGAAGATGAAGCAGCGGCAGCGCCTGAACTGGAACTGCCCATGCCCACAGCAGAAGCAGTACCTGCGCCACCTATTGAAATGGCTAGCGATGTGCAGGAGCCCGAAAACAGCCTGGCTGTTGAAAATGCCCGCGCCGAAAAATTCCTGCAGGCTACCAACAAGTTGTTTGAGAAACGCCGCCAGGACCAGTTCAACATCGAGTTCGACGGCATCATCATTGGTGAAGGCGTATTGGAAATGATGCCCGACGGCTATGGTTTCCTCCGCTCTTCCGACTACAACTATCTTTCTTCTCCCGATGATATTTATGTATCGCCTTCGCAGATCAAGCTGTTTGGTTTGAAAACCGGCGATACCGTTTACGGCTCCGTACGTCCGCCCAAAGAAGGCGAGAAATACTTTGCCCTGCTGAAGGTGGATACCATCAATGGCAAGAAGCCCGAAGAAGTGCGCGACCGCGTGCCTTTCGATTACCTCACACCGCTCTTCCCTTTCGAAAAGCTGAACCTCTTTACCACACCCAGCAACTACAGCACCCGCATCATGGACCTCTTTACCCCTATTGGTAAAGGCCAGCGTGGACTGATTGTAGCGCAACCTAAAGTGGGTAAAACGGTACTGTTGAAAGAAGTGGCCAACGCCATTGCCGCCAACCATCCCGATGTATACCTGATGGTGGTGCTGATTGACGAACGCCCTGAAGAAGTTACCGATATGGAACGCAGTGTGCGTGCCGAAGTAATTGCTTCTACGTTTGACGAGCCCGCCGAAAAGCACGTAAAGGTTTCGCAGATTGCCATGCACAAAGCCAAGCGCCTGGTAGAGTGCGGCCACGATGTGGTGATCCTGCTTGATTCTATCACCCGCCTGGCACGTGCACACAATACCGTAGCACCTTCTTCGGGTAAAGTACTGAGTGGTGGTGTGGAAGCCAACGCCATGCAGAAGCCCAAGCAGTTCTTTGGTGCCGCCCGCAAAATTGAACATGGAGGTTCCCTCACCATCATCGCCACCGCGCTGGTAGATACCGGCTCAAAGATGGATGAAGTGATCTTTGAAGAATTCAAGGGTACCGGTAATATGGAACTGCAGCTTGACCGCCGACTGGCCAACAAGCGTATCTTCCCTGCCATCGACCTCACGGCATCGAGCACCCGCCGTGACGACCTGCTGCTGGAAAAAGACGTACTGCAACGCATGAACCTTTTACGTGTATACCTTACCGATATGAACACCGAAGAGGCTATGCACGAACTGCTGAAGCGGATGCGTGGTACCAAGAGCAACGAAGAGTTCCTCGCCAGCATGAATCGATAGTTGGCAGATCTTAGTTAATAGTTCAAAGTCATTGATACAATGCCGGGGTGAAAGCCCCGGCATTGTTATTTGTAAATGCTTCACTGCTTTTTTAAGTATCAAATGCTTTTCAATTTATCCGGGGTTCAAGAGAAGCAGCATATCAAACCACCCGATGCAATAGCAATCTTAGGTTCAATGAAGTAAACAACACCCAACATCTAACCCATAAACCCAAGCTCCTAACACCCAACCCCAAACGCATAGGCGTTCACATTGGTCCAATCCTTGCATTCCACAATTCAACTAAACGTAAACCAATGAAAAAGACCCTAATCCTGCCGCTTGCGGCAGCCCTAACACTGGGTATTGTTTCCTGTGGCAACAGCGATAACAGCACCTCTGAAAACAATATGGATACTACTACATCCATGAGCCCTGCCGGTACATCGGACATGGCAACCACCCAAACTTCTACAGGCTCCTATGCGGCACAGGCAGATAGCTTTCGCGTAAACAGCGAGGCGGGCAACTACCTTGATGCACGCACCGGCAAAAGCATCCGCATCAACGTGGATCCTGCTACCGGCCGCCGCACCAATGCTGAAACCGGCGATCCTGTATGGCGCTATGTTGACCGCCGCACCTGGTGGGTATATGGTGGTGACGAAAGCAGCTGGGACTCTGTAGGTTCGGCCCGTATGGAAAACGACCAACTCCGTTACCGCAGCAACAACGACCAGTGGGAAACATATGATAAACGCTGGAAGAGCGAAGATGATAAGCTGATGAGCGACTGGAAGACCAAAGTAGATAAAGGAGATGGCGACGTGAAGATGAAGAACGATGCCGAAGACGCCAAGATCAAAATGGATAAGGACGGCGATGTGAAGATCAAGACCAAGGATGGCAAGACCAAGATCGACGCAGACGACGGCGAAGTAAAACAGAAGAACTAAGGGCCAGGCTAAAGCAAGGTGTGATAGATCTTCCATCTCTTGAAGAGATGGAAGATCTCCTTTATAAACCTATAAGGTCTTGAAGACCTTATAGGTTTTCTTTTTGCACTAACCTATCGATAGCTTTTGCCAACTTATGATCTTTGTCGGTAACCACATTACCTGCATCATGCGTGTTGAGCCATATTTCAACGGTGTTCCACACATTGGTCCAACGTGGGTGATGATCCGCTTTTTCGGCCAGCAGCGCCACCCGGGTCATAAAGGCAAATGCTTCGGAGAAGTCGGCAAATTCAAATTTGCGGTAAAGCGTGTTGTTGGTTTCCTGCCACATAAGAAATTGATTGGCCAATGAGCCAATATGCTAATGTGCTAAATAAAACGGATAGGGAGCGTATTAAGTTTGAATCAGCAGAGCGGCGCTTGTTAATGGATCAGAAAGATGCGCAGACAATGGACAACGGACCACTGGCTACAATGCCCCAGGTCACAAACCGCCATTTCAATCACAAGATTGGAAAAGCCTTGCGAAGTCATTGTGCTGACTGTATTCCTTAGCACATTAGCTTATTGACTCATTAGCTAATTACCACATCCCCATTAACTCGTTAAAACACCAGGTGCTCCTTATTGCGGATCTTTTCAGTGGTAAGCTCCGTAACCAGTTGCACCCCGCGAATATCCTTGATGGACCTAACCAGCTCGTTGATGGATTTATCTTCCACATCATCGCCTTTGAGCAGCCAGATAAAATCGAGGTGTTTGAATTCGGGCAGGAGGTACTCGCCGTCGAACTGGTTATTGTATAAATAGTGGGTTACCGAAGTGTAATGCTCGGGAAACTCGTACACGGCAAAGAAATAGTTGCGCTGCTTTTTGGTCAGTTGAATTTCTATATCGTTGTTGATCCGGAAATCGATTCCCAGCTTATTATTCAAATGCCAGCAAAACAGGTAATCCTTTACAGGAGCCATGATACCAAGCAATCTGGTTTCTGCAAAAAAGCAGTCGGTTACTTCTTTAGGATCAAGGACTAATTTCATGGCGGGCTTGTTTGGGAACAGCTACAAATGTAGATTTCCCACCGCTGTATCACAGCTTTACGCATGTTTTTTTGTTTCCACAAGACCGGAAATCCGCCATGGTACAGGTTTTTACCAACTCCTGCTTACGACATTCACATTAGGTTAAAAAATGATTAACCTTTTGTAGGTTGGGAAAGGTTTGCTGTGAAACAGCTTGTGAAACCAGCTTTTGTAAGAAAACCTGCGGAAGGTTATTGCCCAAGCACCTTTTGGGCAGCATATTTTTTCCCCTTGCATTTTGAGGTGCCGCCTTTAAAACGCGACCTGCGTTTTCAACTGCTCTTTGCCGCGCTGATAGAGCACCACGGTTTTTTCGCCTTTATTGAAGCGTCCCAGGGCCTCCATGTACTTTTCCATCGATGATACTTCAAGGTCACCCAGCTGCAGGATGATATCACCGGTACGGATACCTGCCTTTTGCGCAGGCCTGTTGTCACTCACCCCATCTACCCGTACGCCCTTACCGCTGTATGTATAATCGGGCATGATGCCCAGGGTTACCTTGAAGGCAGTAGCCGTACCCATCTGCACCTCGCGGGTAGGGGTAAATGGAGGCTTGCCACCCGCCTGCCCCTGTAAGGCTACCAGGCTCTGGATATGTTTTACCACATGCAGCATGCCTTCGTAGTTGATCTTGTCAGCATCGTCGCTGGGTTTGTGGTAGTCGGTATGCAGGCCGGTGAAGTAAAACAGCACCGGTATGTTTTTGCGGTAAAAAGAAGTATGGTCACTTGGCCCGGTGCCGCTGCTGTCGATCCGGTACTGGAAACCTTCGCGGTAAATGCCCCTTTTTCCGGTGGTGTTGAGCAGGTTGGCCCATACCGGCGTGGTACCGTAACCGCCAATGGTGAGTGTAGGACTTTGTGCACTAAGCCTGCCCACCATATCCATATTGATCATGTAGGCCACCGAGTTCAGGTTGATAGTAGGATGGTCCACAAAGTACTTGGAGCCATACAAGCCTAGTTCCTCGCCTGAGAAAGCAATAAAAAGGTAGTTGTGCTTTTTAGGTCCTGAAGTCTTCAGCAGACGCGCCAGTTCCACCAGGGCTGCGGTGCCGCTGGCGTTATCGTCGGCGCCATTGTGGATCTGGCTGGCGTTGGGCTGGAGCGAATTGCCGTCCTCTCCCATTCCTAGGTGATCGTAGTGGGCACCCAGCACTACGGTGGTGGGCGCATTGTTGTTGATAAAGCCAACCACGTTGGTACCGGTGCGGTTTTTTGCCCCCAGGTCGGTACGCAGGCTGATGTCGAGGGTTGCCGAAGGATCGTTGAAATATTTCTTCACCGCATCAGGGGTCAGGTAAATTACCGGTATGGGCGCCAGGTCGCTGCGGTCGCCGGCATTGAAGCGCAGGTCCTCACCTGTGCCGGTGCTGTTGTACACCAGCAAAGCCGTACCGCCCTTTTGTTTTACCTCTTTGGCTTTGTTGCGTACAAAAGCTTCCAGGTCGTAGTGCGGATTGTTGCTGTTTTTTTCCAAAGTTTCTTTCAGGTCCACAAACCAGGGCATGTCCGACTCGTGGAGCGACATGGAAGGCATGGCCTGCACACTGCCGTTGGCGCTGAATGCCAGGGGATAGTATTCTTTACCCAGCTGGAGCTGCTTGCCTTCAACGGAAAGATGGGTGGGGCGGTTTACCTGTTTGCCTTCGTACACTTCGAAAGGCTGCAGGTATTGTATGGTGCCTTTGGGTTCCAGGCCGGCGTTTTTAAATGCATCGTATAGGTAACGGGCGGCGCTGGCCTCTCCTGCAGTACCGGTACGACGTCCCTGCAGCGAGTCGGCGGCCAGTATGCTCACGTGCTTTTTCAGGTTGTCGAGCAACTGCCGGTCTTCTTTTTTAATTTTTTGTGCCGGTGCAGCAAGGGTGTACAAAAGGCAGCAAAGCAAGAGTGGTTTTCGCATCGCGATATTCTTTCCAAGGTTGGGAACAAAGGTAGGTGCGCAAGGGTTGCAACAACCGTTGAGGTTATGGAAAAGAATGTGCCAGAAGCAGGGTTAAACCTTGCAGGTTTCTAAAAATCACTAAGGTTTGTTTGCACGGCAAAGGGCGGAAACCTGTAAGGTTTTTAAAACCTTATAGGTTAATAGGCGAAAACTTTTGCAAAACTTCCGATTTCGTAAAAGCACGGCCGTTAACTAACCTAATTTTGCGGCCTCACGTGGCAAATACTCCCCTCAATATCGCACTCGTAGGCAACCCCAACAGTGGCAAGAGCTCGCTGTTCAACTGCCTTACCGGCCTCAACCAGAAAGTAGGCAACTTTCCCGGTGTTACCGTGGACAAGAAAACCGGCTTTGCAAACCTGGATGGTGGACAGACCATTAATATCATTGACCTGCCGGGCACTTATAGCCTTTACCCTAAGCGCCTCGACGAATGGGTGAGCTACCGCGTGCTGCTGGAGCAGGACAGCGATGTGAAGGCCGATGCCTATGTCATTGTGATTGACGCCAGCAACCTGAAGCGCAACCTGCTGTTCTGTACCCAGATCATCGACCTGAAAAAGCCGGTGGTCATTGCCCTTACCATGGCCGACCTGGCCAAGAAGAAAGGCATCACCATCAATATTGCCGAGCTGGAGCGGGAACTGGGTGTGGCCGTGGTAGCCGTGAATCCTCGCAAGGAAAAAGGCCTGAAGGAGCTGAAGCGCGCTATTGAAGACACCGTTAGTGGTAAGTACAAGGTGCCTGTACGCGACTTTATCAACAACCGGGCACTAGCTCCCGAGGCGATTGCGGGTTTAAAGGGTATGCTTCCCGGCACTTCAGATTACAGCGCTTTGCACCTGCTGATCAACCACGAGGGTTTTGAGTTTGATACGGCTACGCAGGATAGGATCGAAAACATCGAAAAGGCAAACGCCTTCAATCCCACCAAAACACAGGCTACGGAAATCCTGGAGCGTTACGGCCGCATCAAACACATCATGCAGGTGTCGGTACACGAGCCCGACCCGCTGGAACAAACCTTGTTTACCGATAAGCTCGACAATGTGCTGCTCCACCGCCGCTGGGGCTACCTGATTTTGCTGGGCGTGCTGTTCCTCCTGTTTCAAAGCGTGTTCCTGCTGGCCCAGTACCCCATGGACTGGATCGATGCCGGGTTCTCTACGCTTTCGGCCTGGGTATCTTCTGTTTTACCTGAAGCCTGGTGGAGCGACCTGCTGGTAAACGGCCTGCTGGCCGGTATCGGCGGTATCGTGGTGTTTGTGCCGCAGATCATGATCCTGTTTGGACTGATCTCGCTGCTGGAAGATACCGGCTATATGGCCCGCATATCCTTCCTTACCGACCGGCTGATGCGGAGCGTGGGCCTGAACGGTAAGAGTGTGATGCCGTTGATTTCGGGCTTTGCCTGTGCTGTTCCGGCCATCATGAGTGCCCGCAGCATCGAAAACCGGAAGGAACGCCTGCTTACCATATTAATAACGCCTTTGATGAGCTGCTCGGCACGCCTGCCGGTATATGCCGTATTGATTGGATTGGTGATTCCCAACAACCACCTGTTGGGTGTGATCAGCATACAGGGTTTGGTGATGATGGGTTTGTACCTGCTGGGCTTGGTAGTAGCCCTCATCGTGTCCTATATCGCCAAATGGTTTATTCATATTAAGGAAAAAAGCTTTTTTATCCTTGAACTGCCCATTTACCGGGCGCCCCGCTGGAGCAATGTGTTGCATACCATGGGTAGCAAGGCCCGCATCTTTGTAACCGATGCCGGCAAGATCATCATGATCATCAGCCTGGTGCTGTGGTTCCTCAGCTCTTTTGGACCGGGTAAAAGGATGGAGGATGTGGAAGCTAGGTATGCACAGGCCAAAGTGGAAAACCTGAAACCTGCCGCACAACTGGAAACAGAATACAGCACCGCCAAACTGGAAAACAGTTATGCCGGTATCCTGGGTAAAAGCATCGAGCCCGCCATTCGCCCGCTGGGCTACGACTGGAAGATCGGCATTTCGCTGATCACCTCATTTGCTGCCCGGGAGGTATTTGTAGGTACCATGGCTACCCTGTACAGTGTGGGTGAGGACGATAAAGAGGCGACCCTGCTTCGCGACAAGATGCGGGCCGCCGTTCGCCCCGACGGTACACCGGTATTTACCTTGGCCACCGGTTTGTCGCTGATGATCTTCTACGTGTTTGCCATGCAGTGTATGAGCACGCTTGCCATCACCAAACGCGAAACCCGCAGCTGGAAATGGCCCGCCATTCAGCTGGCTTATATGACGGCGCTGGCCTATGGTATGAGCTGGATTGCTTACCAGTTGTTTGTGTAAAGTTTTTGAACTACGGAGACACAACGGCAGGGAGTTTCACAGCAATAGTTTATACAAAAAAGGTGCACTTATAAGGGTGCACCTTTTTTATGTTCGTGGGCTTTGTATTAATCTGTTTGATAAACCAGCAGCAAGGACGCTGGAAAACCGTTGAAACGGTTTTAATCGATTCATATTTTGTTGTTGTCCCACGGTTTCAACCGTGGGCTAGGATTCGTTGTCCTGAAAGTTGTTCGGCTTCACTCATTACTCATCATTCATCACTCCTCACTCATTACTCATCACTCATACATCTCCGCTCCCACTGCAGGTTTCCAGCCATCCCTTTCAAAATGATCCCAAAGCATTGCCGAGAGTTTGCGGGTAAGCACCCAGGCCTCGTTGCCCCTTTCCCAGCTTTGGTCTTTATTGTTTTTGGTAGCGATACAAAACAGGTATTCCGATTTGCGGCCCCGCACCAAAACGACCTCGCTGCGCGAAGCATCTACTGCCCCGTTTTTGCTAAATAAAGCCGCGTAGGGCGGTATCTGTGAAAGTGCCTCACCATCCCAGTAATTTCGGTTTAAAGACCGCAGAAGGCGGTCAGAAGCGGCTTGGGAGAGTAATTGGCGGCGGTATATATTTTCCAGTAAGCTGGCCATCGCACGAGGGGTCATCTGCCCCCAGCCGTACACAGCACGAGTAGCTTCCCTGCCGGGTGTGCGGCTGTTTACCTTCAGTTCCGGAAAGCCCAGGCTGTCCATCAGCGTATTGACCCTTGTGCCGGTACCCGCCATTTGCTGCAGCCACAGGCTGGCGGTATTGTCGCTGGTGGTCAGCATCAACATCAGCACCTTG
The DNA here is from genome assembly GCF_001953305.1 of Cnuella takakiae. Classification (GTDB taxonomy): domain Bacteria; phylum Bacteroidota; class Bacteroidia; order Chitinophagales; family Chitinophagaceae; genus Flavisolibacter; species Flavisolibacter takakiae. The sequence goes on along the minus strand of NZ_MTFE01000010.1, from coordinate 625,695 downwards.
CTCAGTTCTACCTTCTCGCCATTCTTGTACGATCCCAGGATATCCACGCCGGGATACAGGATGGTATCGTTGTACACCAGCTCCTGGTGGTACGACAACTCCCCTTTTCCAATTTTATCCATGATGCCTACGGCAAGCGGGATTTTTACAATGCTGGCGGTAGGAAAGATGGTATCTGCATTCAGGGAAACGGTTTTGCCGCTGCGCAGGTCTTTTACATAAATGCCTATGGACCCGTTGAACCCTTGTGCCAGTGCTACGATTTTATGCATAAGCTTTTTGTCCTGCTTTTGGGCGAAGGATGTAGTAAAGCAAAGGAGGAGTGCAAAAAGGAGCAGTCTTTTCAATTTTGAATATTTAATCACTTGAAATAGGAACGCGGATTGAACGGATGAAACGGATCCGTTCTAATCCGTTTGATCTGTTCCATCCGTGTTCCCATCAAAACCTTAGTGCTTCAGCTTCCCATAATCCATCACCAGCTGGCAAAAGGTGAGCACACCGGTTTGCATACCTGCTTCATCCACATAGAATTTAGGTGTGTGGTGCGGCGCCGATTCCTTTTCAGCAATATTGAGCGGCCTGCCGCCCAGGTACAGGAAGACGGAAGGCACTTTTTCGGCAAAGAAGGAATAATCCTCGGCACCGGTAACGGCATCCATTTCCACCACATTGCCATTGGCAGCCTTCATCAGCGATGGCATCATCTTGCGCAGCAGTTCCGGGTCGTTGTACACAATGGATGTTTTGGCGTCAAAGTTCACGGTGGCGGTTGCGCCGGATGCCTCGGCAATGTTTTGCGCCGTAACGGTGATACGGCGTTTGATGTCGCTGCGCATGGCTGTATCCAGTGTGCGGATGGTTCCAGCCAGCTGCGCTTCTTCGGGGATGATATTTTCCCGCACCCCGCCTTTGAAGATGGTAGTGGAAATTACCACCGCATTCTTGGTCAGTTCCATCTGGCGGCTCACAATGGCCTGCAGCCCGTTGATGATCTGGGCGCCAACAATAACAGGGTCGATTCCGAGCCATGGCTGTGCGCCGTGTACCTGCTTGCCCTTGATCCGGATATCGAACCAGTCGGCAGCGGCCATCATGCCTTTGGCGCGGTAACGGATCTGCCCTACCGGCGCCTGTGCACTGATGTGCATACCAAACATCACGTCTACCTTGGGGTTATCCATCACGCCTTCCTTGATCATCAGCAGGGCGCCTCCCTGCTCTCCTGCCGGCGGACCTTCTTCGGCGGGTTGAAATACAAACTTTACCGTTCCGGCCAGCTCCGATTTATGACGGCTCAGGATCTCAGCAGCACTCATCAGCATGGCTACGTGGGTATCGTGTCCACAGGCATGCATCACTCCTACTTCCTGCCCGTTGTACTGGGCCTTTGTCTTGGAAGCAAAAGCCAGTGCGTTGTCTTCGGTAACAGGCAGGGCATCCATATCGGCACGCAAGCCAATCACCGGGCCGGGCTTGCTTCCTTTTAAGATACCTACCACACCGATATGGGCCACACCTTCTTTTACTTCTATGCCTAAAGAGCGCAGGTGGGCAGCTACCAGCTTGGCGGTATTGAATTCACGGTTGGAAAGCTCGGGGTTCTGGTGGATCTGTCGGCGCCAGGCAATACACTTGGGCGCAATGGCGGCCACCTCTTTTACAAGGGCGGGATCGGGAGCCGGTGCCTGCTGTGCCGCTACATCGGACAAACACAGCAGACTTCCGGCAATCAGGGGGAGTAGGTTTTTCTTCATGCTTCGGTTTTGCCAACAATTTAAACCCGGCTGTTCAGAATCAAGGGCTTTGCTTTTTCCTTTTTTCTATTTTAGCCCCTATGCGTTTGCTCCGGCATGTTCCGTTCCTGAAAAATGTACTGCTTTATAGCCTTACCGCCTTTGGCGGTCCTCAGGCCCACCTGGCCATGATGCTGAAAAACTTTGTGCAGCGCACGCCCTATGTTACCGAAGAAGAATTGCTGGAGTACAATGCCTTTTGCAATCTTTTGCCCGGTGCATCTTCCACCCAAACCCTTACCCTGATCGGATATAAAAGAGGCGGTCTGCCCCTGGCCATTATCACGCTGATCATCTGGCTTTTCCCGGCATGTGCCCTGATGGGTGCCTTTTCCTTCTTGCTGCGGTACATCGACCAGCGCTCCCTGCACTCCGATATTTTTAAGTTTATTCCCAGTATGGCGGTTGGTTTTCTTGCCTATGGAGCAGCGGCTGCTTTCAAAGTGTCCATCCGGAATACCATTACCTGGGTGATTATGATCCTGGGCAGCTTTGCCACTTATGTGTTCTTCCGGTCGCCCTGGATATTTCCGGCGCTCATTGTGGTGAGCGGATTTATAACCAACCTCAGCCAAAAACGCATTCCACAGCAGGAAGTAAAGCACCAAAGGGTGAAATGGGGCAATCTCTGGCTTTTTGGGTTCTTATTCCTCCTGGCCGGCGCAACCAGTGAAGTAGCCCGTGTGAATAACTGGCCTAATCGTAAGCCAATCAACCTGTTCGAGAATGTGTACAGGATGGGCAGCCTGGTTTTTGGCGGTGGTCATGTGCTGATGCCACTCATGTACGAGCAGTTCTCGGTGCGCCCCGAAGCCGTACAGGTAAAAAACCCCAATGCCATTCGTATTGATAAGGAAGACATGACCACGGGTATGGGTATGGTAAGGGCCATACCCGGGCCAGTGTTTGCCATTGCATCCTTTACCGGCGGCATGGCATTGAAAGACATGGGCCCGGAGATGCAGGTAATTGGTTGTGTAATTGGCTCGGTAGCTATCTTCTTACCCAGTGCCTTACTGGTGCTGTTCTTCTTCCCGGTATGGAACAACCTGAAGCGTTACGCAGTAATCTACCGCTCCTTGGAAGGAATTAATGCTGCTGTAGTAGGGATCATGATCGCTTCTACCCTATATATCATGAAAGACATTTCCCTTGTAGAAGCAAAAATGACCAGCGTGTTAAACGTGGTCATTATACTGGCAACATTTCTAACCCTCAAATACACCCAGCTGGCCTCTCCTTTTATCGTGGCTGTCTGCCTGCTGCTGGGTTATTTCTTTTGAGTGCGGTAAAAGCGATTGGTGGTCAATTCCCCTTCAATGGCTGGAGGTACCAGGTAGCGGATAGATTTTCCTTCCAGAATAAGGGTGCGGATATGCGTAGCTGAAATATCGAGCAAGGGCGCATCCAGCACCCGTACGTTTGCACTGGTAATAGGTTTCAGTTCGAATCCCGGCCTGTTGTACACGTAAATAGGATAATGCTGGGTAATGGCCGTATAGTTATGCCACTTGGGGAGGTTCTGAAAAGAATCACCGCCCATAATAATGGCAAATTCCCGGCTGGGATATTTATCAGAAAGGAAGGCCAGGGTTGTAGCCGTATAAGAAGGTTTGGGTAAAGAGAACTCCGCATCGGAAGCCTTCATGCGTATATCGCCTTCTACAGCTTTGCGCACCAGGTGCAACCTATCATATTCATTAAGCAGGGTTGCAGAAGGTTTAAACGGGTTTTGCGGGGAAACCATAAACCATACCTCATCCAGGTCCGTTTCATTCAGCACATGGCTGGCAATGATGAGGTGGCCAATATGGATCGGGTTAAAAGAACCAAAGTACAAGCCGGTCTTCATAGGAGGTTAATGCTTATCAAGGGGTTCCAACAAGATTTGGTCGGCTTCATTCAGGCGCAGGCTAAGCGAGTATCCTGCAACGCGGATAGAGATGGGATCACCCAAGGGAGCCACCTGTTCCACAACAACTTCTTCCCCAGGGATGCAACCCATTTCCATCAATTTCAACTCCAGATCGCTGCTTGCAAACCCTTCTATCCTTGCCCTTTGCCCTTGTTTCAACTGGGATAATTTCATCTCTGTAATTAAAAGCCAAAGCTACTGCATTCGTTTGCAGCACCTTTCCGAATTTTGTAAAATCATGAGCGCACAAAAGCTACCCATCCACTTTCATTTTGCCGACATCCAGTTTTCCTTTCCCCAGCGTACCCGTTCCAAAGAGATGATCGCCTCGCTTATCAAACAAGAAGGCAGGGAGATCAACGAGATCAACTACATATTCTGCTCTGATGCCTACTTACTGGAGTTGAACCAAGGCTACCTGCAACATGATACCCTTACCGACATCATTACTTTCCATTACCACCAAGGTTCAGCACCTGTTCATTCAGACATCTACATCTCTGTTGAAAGAGTAAAGGAAAACGCCAAAAGCTTCTGCGTATCGTTTAAACATGAGTTCCACCGCGTTTTGTTTCACGGTGCCTTACACCTTTGCGGGTACAAGGATAAAAGCAAGAAAGATGAAGTTATAATGCGGCAGATGGAAGAACACTACCTCAATTTGTTCCACGTTCCACGTGGAACATCAAAATAGCACGACAAAGCAAAGAGCGGCACCAAGCCGCTCTTTGCTTTTATCCATGTTCCACGTGGAACAAACAAGAATATAGATTAACAAGCCAACGCAGGCACATTGCTGTAATTTTGCGCCATGTTTCCCCAGTACGATGTAATTGTAGTAGGTGCCGGCCATGCAGGTTGCGAGGCAGCGGCAGCAGCAGCCAATATGGGTTCTAAAACCCTGCTTATCACCATGAACATGCAGACCATTGCCCAGATGAGCTGCAACCCCGCAATGGGCGGTATCGCAAAAGGCCAAATAGTGCGTGAGGTAGACGCTTTGGGTGGTTATTCTGGAATTGTTTCAGACGAATCGATGATCCAGTTCCGCATGCTCAACCGCTCCAAAGGCCCGGCTATGTGGAGCCCCCGTACGCAAAACGACCGCATGTTGTTTGCCCAAAAGTGGCGCGAACACCTGGAGCAAACACCCAACCTGGAATTCTACCAGGATATGGTGCGGGAGTTGATTGTGGAACAAGGTAAAGCTGTTGGAGTAGTTACCGGCTTAGGGCACAGTATCAGGGCAAAAGCCGTAGTACTTACAAACGGAACCTTCCTGAACGGTGTGATTCATATTGGTGAAAAAAGGCTGGGTGGTGGCCGCGTAGCAGAAAAAGCTTCTGAAGGGATAACAGAACAACTGGTATCACTTGGCTTTGAAAGCGATCGGCTTAAGACAGGCACTCCCCCAAGGGTAGACGGCCGCTCGCTTGACTACACCAAGATGGAAGAACAAAAGGGAGATGAGGAGATCGTAGGCTTTTCTTACCTGGACACACCAAAACCTAAAGAGCAAAGAAGCTGTTGGATCACCTATACCAATGAAACAGTTCACGAACTGTTGAAAACAGGCTTCGACAGAAGTCCTATGTATACCGGCAGGATTGAAGGTGTAGGCCCGCGTTACTGCCCCAGCATTGAAGACAAGATCAACCGCTTTGTAGAAAGAGACCGCCACCAGATTTTCGTAGAACCGGAAGGCTGGAATACAGTGGAGATCTATGTAAACGGCTTTTCTACTTCCCTGCCCGAAGAGGTACAGTACAGCGCTATGCGCATGATTCCTGGATTTGAGAACGTCCGTTTCTTCCGCCCGGGTTATGCCATTGAATACGACTTCTTCCCCCCTACCCAGCTGAACTACAGCCTGGAAACAAAAGGTTTGGAGAACCTGTTCTTTGCAGGACAAATCAACGGCACCACAGGTTACGAGGAAGCTGCCTGCCAGGGACTGATGGCTGGCATCAATGCACACCTCAAAGTACGTGGCGAAGCACCCTTTGTCCTCCGCCGCAGTGATGCTTATATCGGCGTACTCATCGACGACCTGATCAGCAAGGGCACGCAGGAACCTTACCGTATGTTTACTTCCCGTGCTGAATTCCGTACCCTGCTGCGTCAGGACAATGCTGACCTGCGCCTGACCGAGATCAGCTACCGTATGGGACTGGCATCACAGGAGCGGATGGACAAAGTGATCCAGAAGCAAAATGAAGTAAGCGAGGTTAAAGAATGGATGAAGCAAACACAGCTGGAGCCTGCCGAAGCAAACCCCTTCCTAGAAGCAGCTGGCAGCTCACCCATCAGCGAGAAGCAGAAGATGGAAAAAATCATCCTGCGTCCCAATATTAACCTGAAGGACATGGAAGCTGCCATACCGAAAGTTGCAGCAGGCTTAGCGCCGTTTTCCGAAATGGGAAAAGAGCAGGCAGAGATCCAGGTAAAATACCAGGTTTATATTGACAAAGAAAAGGACCTGGTGGACCGGATGCGCCAGATGGAGGAACTGGTAATCCCCGAAGCTTTCAACTACCAAAAGATACAGGCGCTCAGTATTGAAGCCCGGGAAAAATTGAACCGGATGCGCCCCCAAACCCTGGGGCAGGCCAGCCGGATTTCAGGCATTAATCCTAGCGATGTACAAATCCTAATGGTGTATATGGGCAGATAAACAAAGAGCCGGTACTGAGTACCGGCTCTTTGTTTATAAGCGACTTAAAATACTAAAGGTCAAGCCTTTTAATCCTGTGCATAACCAAAATATACTTAGGTCATGCACTCAGAAAAACGGTCATTTAAGCACAACCAAATTGTGCTTTATGCAAATGCCACCCGTTACAATATACCTATCCCAATTAGCTCCAATCAAAACGGAACAATTAAGCTTTCAAACAATAACAACTAGCCATTCCGCCCTACTTCCTTCATTTTCCGTAAACAAGGATAACACCGTTGGAAAGTATCCTAACATAAAGCACCAGGAATCCGGAAGTTCAAACAGCACGGTAACCATTGCACAATAGACCATAGCCCTGCACCGCAGAACCATCAAGCCGACTATTCAGATAAGAGCCAACTAAACGGCCAACTCATTTACCTGGCATTGCCAACAAGAACAGGATCATAAAATCATCGAAGCCGCCAAGGTAAAAGGAATATTTCTGTGCTTTGAAACACTGCAATCCTGGTTGCAGAAAACCACCCATTCAGGCTTTGCACTTAGGCATTAATAAATACATCCTGTAACAACTTCAAATAAACCTTAATATTTATACCATATACATAGTCCTGTCCTACCTTGGAGGTACAATATCCTTGAAAGCAGCCGTTGCTCCTAAGAAAAACCAATCCAATCCTTTGAAAGAAAGGGCGTCCATTCCTTGAAAAGAGAAACCCAACAAACGCCTGAAATGATCCAACTCCCCGCTTCCGCGGGGAGTTCTTATTTATAGCCAACGCCAAGCCCGTAAAGGGTTATTTGGTACTATTCTATCACCCTGAACACAATAACTTAATATTATATATACAACGCTATTAATACCTTAGCGCAACACTCCCAACCCTTAACAAACGGTCTTAATCCTTACCGTTATAACCATTAGGAAATCCTGTATCGATAACAGGATGTTACAACTGCACCGCTGGCCAAAGCAACCACCACTCATGGACACAACCATAACATGCATACTTGCCTTTCCCATAATTGGAAAATACCTGCTCATAAGTAGTTGTGTATTCCTGGTTGTTTCCATCGAATATGCCGCGAGAGAATTGCGGAAAACCAAACCATAAAGAAAGTGTGCAGTAGCAGTGTGGATGGTGTGATGTACTTAGGTAGACCCTGCAACATCTTCCAATAAAAGTAACCGAACAGTAGGTGTAAAAAAAAGATGCTCCAGAATAATCTGAAGCATCTTTTTGTGGTGTGGGCCGGGATCGAACCGGCGACACAAGGATTTTCAGTCCTTTGCTCTACCGACTGAGCTACCGCACCATCCGTGTTCATCGCTGAACGGGCAGCAAAAATAAGGACTTAGCACATATAATCGCTAATTTTTGAAAAGAGTTTTTCAAAAAAGTTTTGACCACTAACCAGTTAAGTAAATAACTGGCTCACCTGCCTTAAATAAAAAGCAGAAATGGGTTTATCCATTTCCGCTCCGTAAAAACATCCAGATCAAACAAAGAATGCTGCTCTGCTATTTCATTAGTTACCGTATACACTCAGGAACTTGATGCGCATGATCTTGAGCTGTTCCCAATTGTAATTACCATCACTCAGTTCTTCCAGTGCCAGTTGCAGCGAGGATACTTCACAACCCTTAAAATACTCCAGGATTTCCTCCTGTTCGTATTCATCCAGCATCTGGTCGATGGCATAATCCAGGTTAAGCTTGGTGCCACTGGCTGCAATGGTTTCCATTTCTTCCAGCAGGGCATCCATACGCAGGTCTTTGGCTTTGGCAATCATTTCCAGCGGTATCTTCTTATCCACCTGCTGGATAATGTGCACCTTGTTGCCGCTCTTGTTTACCACGCTCTTCATGATGAAGTCGTCGGGCTTTACAATATTGTTCTCTGCCACGTACTGGGCTACCATTTCAATAAAAGGCTTACCATAACGCAGGGCCTTGCCCTTGCTCACGCCGCTACATTTTTCCAGTTCGGGAATAGTTGTAGGGAAAAGCGTAGCCATATCCTGCAGCGAGGTTTCCAGGAAGATCACAAAAGGCGGCAGGCCTTTGCGCTTGGCTTCTTTCTGGCGCAGCTCCTTCAGCATTTCAAACAGCTTTTCATCAGTAGCACCGGTAGCGGTGTTTTCGGCTGCAGAAGCTTCCTCATCATCGGCGTTGGCTTCTTCAAACAGGTTACTGAGTACGATGGTAAAGCTCTTGGGCTTCTTCAGGAAGTCCTGGCCTTTCTTGGTGATCTTTAGTACGCCGTATTCTTCTATATCCTTGTGCAGGAGGTCTTCCAGCAGCATCTGGCGAATCAGGGAGTTCCAGTAATGCTGCGGCTGGCTTTTGCCTTTGCCGAAAACATCGAGGCCTTCGTGGCGGAACATCTTGATTTGCGGCGTCAGCACACCCGTGGTGATCAACACCACGTAGTCGGTAGCAAAACGCTCGTCCAGTGCCTGGATGGTTTCCAGCATCAGCACTACGTTTTCTTTGGCTTCCACCTTTTCCTTGGGGTGCTTACAGTTGTCGCACAAACCGCAGTTTTCCTTTGTGTATTCTTCGCCAAAATAGCTCATGAGCACCTTGCGGCGGCATACACCGCTTTCGGCGTAAGCCACGGTTTCATTAATCAACTGGGCCCCTACTTCCCTTTCGCTCAGGGGCTTGTCGCGCATCAGGTGTTCCAGCTTGCTTACATCTTTGTGCGAGTAGTACAGGATACACTTGCCTTCCAGTCCGTCGCGGCCGGCGCGACCTGTTTCCTGATAGTAGTTTTCAATACTCTTGGGAATATTGTAGTGGATCACAAAACGGATATCGGGTTTGTCGATACCCATACCAAAGGCGATGGTAGCCACAATCACCTGCACATCTTCGTTCAGGAACTGGTCCTGGCGCTCGGCGCGCAGCTTGGCATCCAAACCGGCGTGGTAAGCCACCGCCTTCACACCGTTGGCATGCAGGGTGCTGGCCAGTTCTTCGGTGGTTTTACGGTTGAGGGTATAAATGATACCACTCTTGCCCTTATTCTGAACAATGAACTTGGTAATGCTCTTCAGCGTATCATCTTTCTTGATCTTGGGAAGGATCTCGTAATAAAGATTGGTACGGTTGAAAGAAGAGATGAAAATATTAGGCTCGCGAAGACCGAGGTTTTTTACGATATCGCTTTGCACCTTGGGTGTGGCGGTAGCGGTCAGTGCAATCACTGGTGCCACAGGCGCTATCTGGTCCATCATTTCGCGCAGGCGGCGGTACTCGGGACGGAAATCATGCCCCCATTCCGAAATACAGTGTGCCTCATCCACGGCAAAGAAGGAAATCTTCAGTTCCTTGAAATAATCGAGGTTGTCCTGTTTGGTAAGGGTTTCAGGGGCTACGTACAGCAGCTTGGTGCGGCCGGACTGCAGGTCTTCCTGTACTACTTTAATTTCTTTTTTGGTGAGGGTAGAGTTCAGGAAATGCGCCACATCATCTCTTTCGCTGTAGCCGCGCACCAGGTCTACCTGGTTTTTCATCAGGGCAATGAGCGGGCTGATAACGATGGCAACCCCTTCGCTCACAATAGCGGGCAGCTGGTAGCAAAGGCTTTTGCCGCCGCCTGTGGGCATGATCACAAAAGTGTCTTTACCAGCCAAAAGAGATTCGATGATGGCCTGCTGCTGGCCGCGAAATTGTTTCAACCCGAAATGCTCCTGGAGCGCAGTGTCCAGGTTGGTGTCGGTAATAATCGTTGTTACTGCGGTTGGTGCGGTGGTAGTTTTTCTGCTAGGTACTTTTTTGCGCGTAGTGGCCATTCTAAAAAATATTTACGTGCTTTAGACAAAGCATCGGAAAAGGTAAAAGGTTAGACAATCGCCAGTAGGACCTGCCACTCAAATTTCTTACAGCTACAAATTCAATCAATTCGTCTTTCTGGAGGGTAAGGAATGGCTGCCCGACGGGCATTTATAAAAAGGTACGCGAATTTAGCAAGACTGTTTGGCACAACAACAGCGAAAAGGTTAAAATCCTTAACTAACCCCTAACAGCGGTGCAGGGAAAACCGCTAATTTTGCCGCCTTGAAATCCGACAACCATATTTTATCGGAAGCACGCCGCACCATTGCCATGGAAGCCGCTGCTATCGCAAACCTCTCGCAGTTGGTAGACGATAGCTTTGCCCAGGCCATGGAAGTGCTGGCTGCCTGCAAAGGCCGTATTGTGATCAGCGGCATCGGCAAAAGTGCCATCATCGCCCAAAAGATCGTGGCCACCCTCAACAGCACCGGGTCACCTGCCATCTTCCTCCATGCCGCCGATGCTATTCACGGCGACCTGGGCATGGTACAGGCCGAAGACGTAGTGATCATCATTTCCAAAAGTGGGGAAAGCCCCGAAATAAAGGTGCTGGTGCCCCTAATCCGCAATTTTGGCAACCCCATTATGGCCCTTGTAGGCAATACCAATTCCTACCTGGCCCGCAATGCTGCCTATGTATTTAATACGACGGTAGACCAGGAAGCCTGTCCCAACAACCTTGCTCCTACCACATCTACAACCGCACAAATGGTGATGGGTGATGCCATTGCGGTATGCCTGATGCGTCAGAAAGGCTTCCGGATGGAAGATTTTGCCAAGCTGCACCCCGGTGGGGCTTTGGGCAAAAAACTATACCTCCGCGTAAGCGACCTGTTGCACGACAATGAAAAGCCACAGGTACCGGAAACGGCAACCCTCAAGGAGGTGATTGTGGAGATGACGCAAAAAAGGATGGGTGTCACGGCGGTTGTAAACGATGCCAACCACCTGGCCGGCGTGATTACCGACGGCGACCTGCGCCGCATGCTGGAAAGAAATGGAATGGAACAGATAACAGCCAGCGACATCATGACCCGGCATCCAAAAGTAATTGGCCCCAACCAGCTGGCCGTAAACGCACTGGACCTGATGCGCCAGTACGCCATTACCAACCTGGCCGTAGTGGAAGATGGCCAGTATGTGGGCATGATACACCTGCACGACCTGGTGAAAGAAGGATTGATCTGATGTAAAACCACCTGCCCTTAACCAACAATTTTAAAGCAGGGGCAACTAATTGAACATCGGCAGCCTATATTAGCGCTTGCTTAATGTAAATAAGCTACCCTTATAATTATATACCAGTGACCAAAGACGCACAACACACCTACGTAGCCATCATGGCTGGCGGTATCGGAAGCCGCTTCTGGCCCGTAAGCCGCGTAAACTACCCCAAGCAGTTCCTCGACATCCTTGGAACAGGCAAGACCCTTATCCAGCAAACTTTTGATCGTTTCGCCCGCTTTATACCGGCAGAAAATATTTTTGTGGTAACGGCTCGCGACTACGAAGACATCACCAAGGAGCAGCTTCCTCAGTTGCCGGTGGAGAATATCATCAGTGAGCCATTCCGCAAGAATACCGCTCCCTGTATTGCATATATCTCTTTCCGCCTGCAGCAGCGCGATCCTGAAGCAAAGATGATTGTGGCCCCCGCCGATCACCTCATCCTCGACGAAGCCCGCTTTCAGGAAGTGTGCGAAAACGCACTGGACTTTGTTTCCCAAAACGAAGCGCTTATTACCCTTGGTATCAAGCCTACCTATCCCAATACAGGTTATGGTTACATCCAGCACGACGATGCTGAAGAAGCCACCAATGTGTACCGGGTAAAAACATTTACCGAAAAGCCCAACCGCGAGCTGGCAGAAACCTTCATTGCTTCCGGCGACTTCCTGTGGAATGCCGGCATCTTTGTTTGGAAACTCACCTCGATCCTCAACGCCTTCCAGAAGTACCTGCCCGAGATGTACGAGGTATTTGCTGCAGAAGAAAGCAAGTACAATACCCCGGATGAAACCGGCGTGCTTGAAGCCATCTATCACCAATGCACTTCTATTTCCATCGACTTTGGCATCATGGAAAAGGCCAATAATGTGTTCGTGATCCCAGCCTCCTTTGGCTGGAGCGACCTGGGCACCTGGAACAGCGCCTGGGAAAACATGGAAAAAGACTACCTGGGTAATGCCTGTGCCGGTAAAAGGGTCATGGTGATAGATGCTACGCATTGCGTGGTGCACGCCCCGCAGGAAAAACTGGTGGTGCTACAGGGCCTCGATGATTATATTGTGGTGGATACCAAAGATGTACTGCTCATTTGCCAAAAAGACCGCGAGCAGGAAATCAAGGAATACACTGCAGAAGTAAAACGCAACATGGGTGATAAGTTTCTGTAGTCACCTCCGCATAAAGAATGAAATACAAGGGCATCCATTAGGGTGCCTTTCGTATTTTTAAATAAAGGAGCCAGATTTCAGACCGGACCCAAATCCTTCTTTGCACTCTGCCCACATCCTTTGAACTTTGAAACCCCAACTGTCAACTAGATCATGAACTTTAATAATATTCTCTTCCTTGATATTGAAACCGTGGCGCAGTATGAAGACTATACCCAACTGCCCGACGGCTGGCGCGAACTGTGGGACCACAAGGCCAAAAGCCTGATCAGAAACCCCGATGACAACGCAGCAAGCATTTACGATCGTGCCGGCATTTACGCCGAGTTTGGCAAGATCATCTGCGTATCGGTGGGCTGCATCCAGGGTGATGGCGAAGACCGGAAGCTGGTACTCACCTCCTACTTTGAGCATGATGAAAAAGTCCTGCTGCAGCAGGTAGCGGAAATGCTGAAGAAATGGTCGGGTAACCCCGATAAACTGTTGTGTGCCCACAACGGAAAGGAGTTTGACTACCCTTACCTCTGCCGCCGCATGATCATCAATGGCATTGAAATTCCCGAAGCACTACGTATTGCAGGCCGCAAGCCCTGGGAGGTGCGTCACCTTGATACCTTGGAGATGTGGAAATTTGGTGATTACAAAAGCTATACATCACTAAAGCTGCTGGCGCAATGCCTGGGCATTCCCTCACCAAAAGATGATATCGACGGCAGCCAGGTATATGGTGTTTACTATAAAGAAAATAACCTGAAACGTATATCCGAGTACTGCGAAAAAGACGTAAAAACCCTTGCACAGGTATTGTTGCGTTTTCACTGCCAACCACTGATCAAAGAGGAAAATATTTCCGTCAAATTCAAGCCACCGGTTCCCATCAAAGGCGAACAAAGCCAGCCCACATTGTTGTAAACTGCTTGTATAAAATCAGCAGTCGGAACCTTGCAAAAGACAGTACAAACAAAACACCGATATGCAGAGAACCAATTACCCATCGGGCTCCAAATGGGAAGATATCATTGGCTACAGCCGTGCCGTACGCATAGGCAATACTATTGAGGTAACCGGCACGGTTGCCGCCGATGCTGAAGGCAACGTAATAGGCAAAAACGATGCTGCCGCGCAAACCAGGTTTATTCTTGAAAAGATAGCCAAGGTGCTGGAGCAGGCAGGTGCTTCGCTGAATGATGTGGTACGCACCCGCATGTTTGTAACCGACATCAGCCAGTGGGAAGCTTATGGCCGCGCACATGGCGAAGTATTTGGCACCATCAAGCCCTGCACCACCATGGTAGAAGTAAAAGGTTTGATTGGTGATGATTACCTGATAGAGATAGAGGCTACGGCTATATTAAACCCCCTGTCGCCCTAAAGGGGGAACTTAGGTCGATAGGAACCGTCATATTCAACCATGATTTTTTCATAAAGATTTACACACCTATTCCTTAAACACATTTACAAATACAATGAACTATTCCGGCCTAAGTTCCCCCTTCAGGGGGACAGGGGGTGTTAGTAAGCTGCCCAATGTGGGTACTACCATTTTCACTGTTATGAGCGTGCTGGCCAACGAACACAAGGCCATCAACCTGGGACAGGGTTTTCCCGACTTTCCGATGAGTGAAGAACTGACCGGGCTGGTATGTGCTGCCATGCGTGACGGCTACAACCAGTATGCGCACATGAACGGCTATATGCCCCTCCGCGAAGGGCTGGCAGCAAAGATTGAAGAACTGTATGGCACCATCGTTAACCCCGATACACAGATCACCGTTGTACCCGGCGGTACTTATGGACTGTTCACGGCCATGGCCACCATACTGCACCCCGGTGATGAAGTAATTGTGTTCGAACCAGCATACGACTGTTATATTCCCACCATCGAAATATTTGGTGCTAAGGCGGTACGCATCAACCTCCAGTTTCCACACTACAGTGTCAACTGGGAGGAAGTATCACAGCGGATTACCGAACGCACCCGCGCCATCATCATCAACACGCCGCACAATCCTACCGGCTCCATCCTCAGAGCAGCCGACCTGCAACAGTTGCAAACCCTGGTACAGGATACCGGCATTTATGTGATTTCGGATGAAGTGTATGAGCATATTACTTTTGATGGCGAGCGCCACGAAAGCGTATTGCGCTACCCTGAGCTGATGGAAAGGGCTTTCGTGTCTTTTTCTTTTGGTAAAAATTACCATTGCACCGGCTGGAAACTGGGCTATAGTGTAGCGCCTCCCGCACTCATGAAAGAGTTCCGAAAAGTGCACCAGTTCAACTGCTTTAGCTGTGATACACCCAAACAGGTAGCTATTGCACAATACCTGAACAACAAGGATGCTTACCTCCAGCTGGGATCCTTCCTGCAGGCAAAACGCGATTACCTGCAGCAGTTATTAACACAAACCCGCTTTGAACCCCTGCCCAGCAAAGGCAGCTTTTTTCAATTGTATTCATACAAAAACATTTCGGACGAAACGGAAGCGCAATTTGCACAACGCCTCGTGAAAGAACATGGCGTTGCAGTAATCCCGGTTTCTGCCTTTTACCAGGATGATGTAAATAATGGCGTGGTTCGTTTTTGTTTCGTAAAAAAAGAAGAGACACTGGAAGCAGCTGTACAAAAACTGATTCACCTATAAACCAGGAACCCAGATTTGTATGATTTTAGAATGATTTGTTTGATGCGTTAGATTGAACTATCATCATTGGATAGCGAGATTCTTGCATGTTGTTTATATCAAGGACTGCCAGTTACCAACCTTACCATTTTGATATCAATACCGGGTGGTATCAACCAAAAAATCATACAAATCATTTCTAATCTTACAAATCTGCGGTTGGGTTATAGTTTTGCACAAATTTCTGTGCATTGACTCCACCCCTGTTTTCCACCACCATTTACCGTACGCTCTTTGGCCTGCTGGGCCTAGTATACATACTGGGTTTGTTTGTTCCGCTCATGGACAACGACTCGGCGCACCATGCAGCCATTGCCATGCACATGCACCTTACGGGCGATTATGTCAGCCTCATTGATGCAGGTGTGCCCTACCTTGATAAACCACACCTGCACTTCTGGCTGGCAGCCTTGAGTTACAAGATATTTGGCATCACCACTTATGCCTACAAGCTGCCTTCTTTCCTGTTTACCATTGCCGGCACCTTTGCCACCTATCGTTTAGGCAAAACATTGTACAGCCACGAAACCGGCAAACTCGCTGCACTGATTGTTGGTTCGGCAATGGCCTATATGCTGGCCAATATGGATGTACGCATGGATGCCATCCTCACTGCGTCTGTTGCGCTTTCTTCCTGGCAGCTGGTACGTTGGATCCGGTACAAGCGCTGGCAAAACGCGTTGGGTGCAGCACTAGCTTTGGCTATTGGCTTTTCCACAAAAGGACATATCGCCGTAGTAACACCAGCAGCAGGCGCATTTTTTTACATCCTGCAAACCAGGAGTTGGCGCAGCCTGTACCACCCGCAACTATTGTTGATCCTCGCTGGCTTTGCACTGTTCATTTCGCCTGTAGTATATAGCTACTATCTTCAGTACGACCTGCACCCAGAAACCATGGTACGTGGCCGCAACAATATCTCTGGTGTGAAATTCATTTTGTGGCAGCAGAACACGGAGCGGTTTGAAGGCGATGCTTTTGGCTCGAGTGGCGGTAATGATTACCTGTTCTTTTTCCATTCTTTCCTATGGGCTTTTGCACCCTGGAGCCTGCTGGCATTTGCAGCCATGTACAACCTTGTCAGGCATGCAAAGAAGTTAGGCGCCGAGTGGTTTACGCTGGGTACCATCATTCCAATTGCCCTGATCCTTACTTTCTCCGGGTTCAAACTACCCCATTACCTCAATATCATTTTCCCGGCGGCATCCGTGCTCACTGCAGGTTTCATTTACCAGCGGATACAGGAGAGCAAAAACACCAAACCGTATGCAATAACCCAGGTAATTATCTGCACTTTGTTGTTGCTCATTGCAGCAGCAATCAACATCTGGGCATTCCCGGTGTATGAAGCCTGGATTGGTTTGGGTTTCCTGATGCTGGTAGGTGTAGTGTATTGGATGTGGAAAAACAACAAGGAAGCATGGCCCCGCATCATTCTTGCATCGGTGATGACTTCCTGCAGTGTATGGTTCCTGCTCAATACCAACTTTTATCCACAACTGCTCACCTACCAGGCAGGTAACGAGTTGGCAAAAAAAGTGAATACGGAAATAGGAGCAGAAAGAGTGTACCAACAATACGGCTTGCGGGCATTCTCTTTTGATTTTTACACCGGTAAACTGGCAGCACCTTTGCCTGATAGCGCATTATCCACTGGTAAGGCACAGTGGCTGCTGGCTGATACTACTGGTTTAAAAGAAGCAAGAGCCAAATACGAAGTAGGCCGCATCATCCGCCACCGTGATTACAGCGTAACGCAACTGAAAGGAAAATTCATCAACCCGGCAACAAGACGCGAACAGCTATCTGAGTTGATATTGGTGGAAATACTGGGGAAAAAGGAACAGTGAGTGATGAGAGATGAGTAATCAGTAATGAAGTATTAATCCGATTTGGAGTAATACACATAATTTGATCCGCATTTTTCAATACCCAATACCCAATACCCAATACCCAATACCCAATCACACATGCATAACCAATTCGACATACTCATCATCGGCGGCGGCCCCATCGGGCTGGCCTGCGGTATTGAAGCACAAAAGGCAGGACTTAGTTATGTGATTGTGGAAAAAGGCTGCCTGGTCAACTCGCTGTACAACTACCCGCTCAACATGACCTTCTTTTCCACATCCGACAGGCTGGAAATTGGCGGCGTACCCTTTGTTTCCATACAACCCAAACCTACCCGCTCGGAGGCATTGGAATACTACCGCAGGGTAACCACCAACTATGACCTCAACATCCGCCTTTTTGAAAGGGTAAATGCCGTAGATAAGCAAGAAAATCGTTTTACAGTAACCACATCAAAGGCAACGTACGAGGCTAAGAACATCATTGTATCCACCGGATTTTATGATATCCCCAACCTGTTGAACATTCCCGGTGAAGACCTGCCCAAGGTGCGCCACTATTATCATGACCCGCATTTTTACGCCTTTCAAAATGTTGTTGTGATAGGCGCTAATAACTCCTCGGTAGATGTGGCACTGGAAACCTACCGCAAAGGCGCACAGGTAACCATGGTGGTGCGCGAAGGCGAAGTGGGCCGCAGGGTGAAATACTGGGTAAAACCAGACATTGAAAACCGCATTGCAGAAGGCAGCATCAAGGCATACTTCAACTCAAAGCTCGCAGCCATCCGCGAAAACGAAGTGGATATCCACACACCGGAAGGCATTATCACCATTCCCAACGATTACGTGATGGCCATGACGGGCTACCAGCCCAATTTCAGCCTGCTACGCTCCTTTGGCGTACAGCTATCGGAAGATGAAAAGCTGGCACCAACTTATAATTCAGACACTATGGAAACCAATGTGCCCGGCTTGTACCTCGCAGGCGTGGTATGCGGCGGTATGGATACGCACAGCTGGTTTATTGAAAACTCCAGGGAGCATGCGCCGAAGATCATTGGTGCTATTTTAAAAAGGTAATCAGGAAAGGGGCACAATATGTGACCTGAGCCAATTGACGCTTTGTTCAAAATTGCTGGAACCGGAAATAACGGCCAGTACAAAATCATATTTCTCCTGTTGGCTTGCTTTCAGGTCCAGACCGTTACGCATCAGTAATAAACGCATAAGCACATAAGCAGTACGTTTATTGCCATCTATAAACGGATGATTCATAAGCAGACTCTCCAGTAAAGCTGCGGCTTTTTCGATAGGTGAAGCATAAAGCTCCTTGTTGTCAAAAGTTTGAAATGGACGCACCAGGGCTGCGGAAAGAGCGCCAAGATCACGAACTCCTGTACTGCCACCAAACTGTTCAATTAACCGGATGTGAACAGCAAGCGCATCAGCTACAGGTATCATTGTGCCAGTTTTTCCAATAGTTCCTGATCTTCCTCCAAAATGCGCTGAAGATGCGAATGATTGAGGAAGGATCTATCCTGTTCCACCTGTTTCAGGTACCCCAAAATAGAAGCAAGCGTTTCATCGGGTAAACGCTCCAGTACCTGCAGGATATCCTGTTTCAATTCTTCTTTCGACATAGTTTGAAGTTCGCAACTATTATCCACAATAATTAACATCCAACGACCCGAATTCATCCTTTAACTTAGTTGTTACCATGATAAAGAACCTGAAACTTTTAAGCTTAACCCTTTTGATGGGCACTGCCAGCCTTTTTGCAAAGGCCCAAAACCCCATCAACTGGACCGAGCAACAACTGATGGAACCGGCAACACTGGCCCAAACATTAGCAGCTAAAAAAGACGTTCCCTTAATTATCTCCATGGGCCCGGGTGCCCTGATTCCCAATAGCGTGGACATCGGCCCGGGCAATGAAGCAGAAAACATTGCGGAACTGAAAACCCTGCTGGCCAGCAAAAAGAAAAGCGACAAAGTAGTGGTGTACTGCGGCTGCTGCCCCTTCGACCGCTGCCCCAATGTGCGGCCCGCAATAGCTGCGTTGAAAGAGGCAGGCTTTACAAACTATTCCCTGCTCAACCTCAAAACCAATTTAAAAACCG
>NZ_MTFE01000010.1:589535-606352 GCF_001953305.1 Cnuella takakiae | reverse complement strand
GGCAAAAGGCCCGCAAACGCAGGCCTTTGAACTATAAACTTTAAACTAAAAACTTTCTACTCAGATCAATCCCGCCTGCTCACTGATCTCCAGCATCCGGTCCAGGCTTTTCTTGGCCTGCAGGCGCAATGCCTCATCCATCAGGATCTCGGGCTGCTCATACTGCATACACAGGTATACCTTTTCCAGGGTATTGCGTTTCATGTGCGGGCAGTCGTTGCACGCACAACTGTTATCGGGCGGTGCCGGTATAAAGGTTTTATCCGGCGCCTGCTTCATCATCTGGTGCAATATGCCGGCCTCTGTGGCCACGATAAACTCTTTATGGGGTGTTTGCTTGGTATACGCCAGTAACTGGGTTGTAGACCCCACAAAATCGCTTATACGCAGTATTGGATCCTCGCACTCGGGGTGCGAAATGAGTTTGGCGTTGGGATGACGTACCTGCAGCCTCGTTATTTTCTCCAGGCTGAAGATCTCGTGCACCATACAGGCGCCGTTCCACAACAGCATATCGCGGCCCGTTTCCTTGTTGATCCAGGCACCCAGGTTCTTGTCGGGTGCAAAAATGATTTTCTGGTCCCTGGGGAAGCTTTCCACGATGGCCTTGGCATTGCTCGAAGTGCAGATCACATCGGTAAGCGCCTTGATGCCGGCGCTGCAGTTGATATATGATATCACGATGTGGTCGGGATGCTGCTCCCGGAATTTCTTAAACAATGGCGGTGGGCAGCTCTCAGAGAGCGAGCAGCCGGCTTTGAAGTCGGGGATGACCACTTTCTTGGTTGGGTTGAGGATCTTGGCTGTTTCGGCCATAAAATGCACCCCGGCAAACACAATCATGTCGGCATCGGTTTGCGCAGCCTTCTGGGCCAGCCCCAGGCTGTCGCCAATATAATCGGCAATGTCCTGGATGTCGGGCTCCTGGTAGAGGTGCGCCAGGATGATGGCGTTCTTTTCTTTTTTCAGGCGCTCGATTTCCGCAAACAGGTCCAGGCTCGGGTCGATGTCGAGATCGAGGAAACCTTTCTCTTCTACCTCGTTTTTCTGCGCTATCAACATTTCCTTATCCATCTAATAATTTATAGTATTTATAATTTTTAAATAAAAGCCTATTACTATTAGGGCTGTGGATTCGTGGATATCGCAAATCCAGTTTTATAAGCGGTGCAAATATGATGCACTTATCCACGCTTACTAACAGTTTGTACACAACAAAGGTATCGATCAGGCCCTCAATCGCTGCATAATCCACACAAATGTGGATTACAGGATGGGTACAACTAAAAGTTAAATAAGGATTTCTCTACTTGTGAATAGCGGTGGGATAAGTTGGGAGTTGTGTACACGGTTCGGAGCCGGCAGGAGGTTCGGAAAACTTACCTCCCGATAGTGCACACCTGCTTTCCCACTATTCACCCCTGTTATCCACATTTTGCAGGCACAATTAACAGGCAAAGTGGATTTTGTAAAGCTCTGCAGTAGTAATTTCCCATCCTGGTAGGTTTGGGCACAATGGGCGGGCTTGTCATACCCCTAAAAAAGGAGATATCAACAACCTGTGGATTCTGAAACCCCTTATTTTATGCGGGTTTCAGGGGTTTTCCCCAATTTGTTGATAACCCTATTTCCCCTAAATTTGCCAACCTTACAAATACCAGAGTATAATATTATGTCGGTAATTCAGCAGATTCGGGATAAATATGCCCGTTGGGCCGTAGTGGCCATCGCCCTTTCTTTGCTTGGCTTTATCTTGATGGACGCCTTCGCCGGCCGCACCAGCGTATTTGGTGGTAACAATACCACCCTGGGCAGCATCAATGGTAAGAAGATCGATGTACAGGATTTTGAGCAGCGTGTTAAAGCCCAGGAAACCGTAGCCCAGCAACAGGGTTATAATATGGGTGATGAAAGCCGCCAGCAGATCATCCAGTCGGTATGGAACGGTGAAATTGAGCGCAACCTGCTGCAAAGCGAGATCGACAAGCTGGGTCTGGCCATCGGCAGCCGCGAAATCAACGATATCCTGTTTGGCGCCAACCCGCCCCAGGACATCAAGCAGGGTTTTACCGATCCCCAAACCGGTGCCTTCAATACCGCCGCCGCCCAGCAGTATTTTGCACAGCTGCGCAAAAGCGGTACCCCCGAACAAAAAGCCCAGATGAACGAATACCTGGAGAACCTGGAACTCCAGCGTTTGTCGGAGAAATACACTTCCCTGCTGTCCAACACTTCCTACTACGCCAAGTGGTTTGTAGAAAAGCAGAACGTGGACAATAGCCTGATGGCGAACGTATCTTATGTAATGGTACCTTATGCTACCATTTCGGACAGCGCCGTTAAAGTAAGCGATGCCGATATCCAGGCTTATATCAACGATCACAAAGAAGACTTCAAGCAGGAAGAAGAATCCCGCTCCATTAATTATGTAACCTTCAACGCATCGCCTTCGGGTGCCGACAGCGTTGCCGTGCTCAACCAGGTTGCCGGTCTGAAAGCTGCTTTTGCCGGTTCTACCGATGCACAGCAGTTCCTCACCCAGCAGGGTTCTACCCTTCCTTATTTTGATGGTTACCTGGGTGCTTCCAAAATCCAGATCCCCGTTAAGGATTCCATCTTCGCCCTGCCCAATGGTGGTGTGTATGGTCCTTACCAGGATAACAACTCTTTTGTACTGGCCAAGAAGCTGGATGCCAAAGTGCTCCCCGACTCTGCCAAAGTGCGCCACATCCTGGTGGGTGTTGCCGGTCAGCAGAACCCCGCAGGCCTGAGCGACAGCGCCGCCCGTAAGCGCATCGATTCTATTGCTCTTGCCATCAAGAATGGTGCTTCCTTCGACTCGCTGGCCAAGAAGTTCAGCGACGACCCCGGCAGCAAAGACAAAGGTGGTGTGTACGATTATTTCCCCCAGGGACAGATGGTACCCCAGTTCAATGCCTTTGCTTTTGAAAAGCCCGTTGGCAGCCGCGACGTGGTGAAGACCGACTTTGGTTACCACCTGATTGAGGTGCTGGGTCAGAAAGGCAACGAGATGCATTATAAGATCGCTTACCTGGGCAAGGAAATCGTACCCAGCCAGGAAACCGATAATGCTGCTGCCAATGCTGCCAACCAGTTTGCCGGCGACAGCCGCAGCCTGGAAGCATTCAATTCCAACTACGATAAGAACCTGCGCCCTAAAGGATATAACCGCCTGCTGGCCGCCGATATCAAACCCAACGACTTTGCAGTTGCCGGTATTGGTAACAGCCGCTCTTTTGTAAAAGCTGTTTACAGCGCCGGCAAAGGTGATGTGCTGGAACCCCAGCGTGTAGGCGACAACTACATCGTAGCTGTTGTAACCAGTATTGAAGAAGCCGGCCTGGCAAGTGTTGCCAAAGCCCGCGAAATTGTTGAGCCCATCCTGCGCAATAAAAAGAAGGCGGAGCAAATCGTTGCCAAACTGGGCAAGATATCTACCCTCGAAGCAGTATCAGCTGCCGCCGGTCAGCCCATCCAGGTTGCCGACAGCCTTACCTTCAATGGTGCCCGCAACCCTAACCTGGGTTATGAGTACAAGGTGGTAGGTGCTGCCTTCAATCCTGCCAACAAAGGCAAGGTTGTTCCGGAAGCCCTCGACGGCCAGGCTGGTGTATATGTGCTGAAAGTAAACAACGTGAGCGCCATCGCCCAGGGCAATATCGACGTAGCATCGCAGCGCCAGATGCTGGAAATGCAGGCCCGCCAGCAGATGATGTACCGCTCGCCGCTGCAGGCACTGCGCAAAAGCGCTGATATCAAAGATGACCGGGCTAAGTTTTATTAACCCCCTGTCCCCCTAAAGGGGGAACTTAGGTCGGACAACCTGATAAAAAACAACGCCACCCTATTTGGGGTGGCGTTGTTTTTTAGTGAAATGAAACCATCGATATTTAGGTTCTTGTATTCAATTGTAAACTTCAAAACTAAGTTCCCCCCTTTAGGGGGACAGGGAATATGAAAATTACATTCTTCTCAACACAGCCTTACGATAAACAGTTCTTCATCGAACACAACAAGCATTTCCATTACGAGCTGGAGTTTTTTGAAATGCCCCTGAATGCACAAACTGTTAGCCTGGTGCAGGATGCTACGGTGATCTGTGTTTTTGTAAACGATAAAGTGGATGCCGCAATCCTGGCACAACTAAAGGAAAAGGGCGTAGAGATCATCGCCCTGCGTTGCGCCGGTTTCAACAACGTGGACCTGCAGGCAGCCGATAGCTTGGCCATCCAGGTGTGCCGGGTACCTGCCTACTCACCCGAGGCAGTGGCCGAACACGCCATGGCCATGATCCTTACGCTCAACCGCAAGGTGCATAAGGCTTACAACCGGGTGCGGGAGCAAAATTTTTCGCTCCAGGGCTTAATGGGTTTCGACCTTTATGGAAAAACAGTAGGCGTGATCGGTACCGGCAAAATAGGTAAGGCATTGTGCCGCATCCTGCTTGGCTTTGGCTGCAATGTGCTGGGTTTCGACCTTTTTGTAGATAGAGAGCTGGAAGCTGCAGGGGTGCAATACTTGCCCCTGATCGAACTGTTACAACAGGCGGATATCATTTCACTGCATTCGCCCCTGAACGACCAGACCCGTCATATGATCAACAGCCAGACCTTGAAACTGATGAAGAAAGGCGTGATGATCATTAATACCAGCCGTGGCGCCCTCATCGATACCCGTGCGGTGATTGAGGCTTTGAAGACCTGCCAGGTTGGTTACCTCGGTATTGATGTGTACGAACAGGAAGAAAAACTCTTTTTCCACGACCACTCCGAAGACATCATTGAAGATGACATCATCCAAAGGCTGATGGGTTTTCCCAATGTGCTGGTAACGGCACACCAGGCTTTCTTTACCCGCGAGGCCATGGACGAAATTGCGGAAACCACCTTGCATAATATTCATGCTATACTTGCGGGTGAAGCTGCCGAACTGCCCGGGAAGCTGGTATGAACAGTAAATAACTGTACGTTGTGACTATAACAACCTAGCATGTACGAAAGTGAAAAGATTAAGGATGCTGCAACAGCATCCTTTTTTATTTACTGAAAAATATTGTCGGTTCTTTTAAACCCTTGCTGTTGTTTTCCTTCTTTAGAAGCAATACCCTAAATACGAAAACATGAAAACAGCAAAACATTCTGTGCTCTTTTTGGCAGCATCTATCGTTACCACCTGCTCTTTTGCACAATCAATTATTGGTGTACAACATTCAGCCAATGCAGCTGTAAATGCATCGGTACGGGCAGCTGCCGCACAGTCGGCTACAAAGGCTGCGGCCAATGCCGCCACACGTGCTTCTGTGCAAGCGGCAGCCAATACCCGTGCAGCAGTAGGCAGTGCTGCAGGCAAGGCAGCAGAAATCAATGCCGCAACAATGGGTAGCACCAAAGCTGCTCTGGCAACAGGTTCCGGCACTGTGGCGTCCACTACAACCAGTGTGGGCAATGCTGCAAAGGCGAATGCAGGCATCAAAGCACAGGCTTCCGTACATGCATCAGAAAAAGCGCATACCCAGGGCAGTGAACAATCTGTTTCGTTGCGTACTGGTGCAACCAGCCAAACAAGTGCGGGTGTACAGGTTGATGAAAAGCCTGCTGCAGATGCAGCTGTAAAAACTGTAGCAACAGCACGCGAAGAGCTGGGTACAACCGCAACAACTACCCAGGAAACAAAAGCGAAGATGGAATCAAGGGTTGGAGCCGATGTGGATAAGGCAGCCCGTGCAGGTGCTGCAACAAAAAACAATATCCGCAGCAAGGCGCAGGGCTCCGTACATGCTGCTGAACAGGCCAGGCAGCATGCCAATGAAAACAGTGCCGTGCTGCAAGCCAATACTGAAGCCACCACTACTCAGAAGATCAAAGCTGATAAGCAAAGCCTGGATGCATCTGGTGCTGCAAAAGTTTCAGGCAAAGCATCTGTTGGCAAGCAGTAATAGATTGTACCCTTGAAAACAAACATCCCATTCTGTAAAGGAGTGGGATGTTTTATAAAGATCCCTACCCATGCGTATACTCCTTACCCTCTCGATGGTGCTTGTATGTTTATTGGGCAATGCCCAACAGGATAGCACCACCGCACCCAAGGTGCAGTTTAAAATAGGACTCAACTACAACAGCAAACTTCATTATTACGGCCGTACCGACAGCCTGAGCAGCAGCGGTTATTTCCCGATGGCCGAACTATGGGTCAACAACAGTTTCTATGTAAATGCGGCACCCATCTTTGTACACAATGCATTTACCGGTACCGATTATGCCGGCTCGGTTACTACCCTTGGCTACCTCAAAGCAACACCCGGGCATATGGTGCACCTGTATGCGCTGAAACCTTTTTACACAGCTGAAAGCCGCCTGGTACAGTCGGCACTCAAAGCACAGGCAGGTGCTGCCCTCTCTCTTTTTTCCAAAGCGATCAATTTCAGCATGGGTGGCGATGTGAAGTACAGCAACCAGCTGGACTACGGTGCCACTGCAGGCATCGATCACCTGTTGCGTTTACAAAAGGGCAGCCACCTGGTGCTGGTTGATCCAACTTTTAGCCTTAATGCCGGTACCCAGAACTTCCTGCGTACTTACCGGCAGAAAAAGGCAGGCCTGCTTTTTCCACGGGAGGAAACCGTGACCGAAAAAGGACAGGTATTTCGCCTCCTGGCCTGGGAGGCATCCCTGCCGCTGGTCTACATCAAAGGGAAAATGCAGGTGCAGGCAACACCGGCCTACGTGGTGCCACTGAACCTGCAGCCTGCCCAGACGGGCATACCTGCGGAGTACGGAAAACCACTGTTGTACCTTACAGCGGGGGTAAAATACAGTTTATGACCATCGGGTGACGGGTTGTTTGGCATTGTTTCTGAATTCCTAACTTTTCCTTGCCTTAATTGTTGCTAATTTTGTAATGCTAAAACTTAGATTATGATCAAGACCGGCAACCCCGTTATCAGCATATACACCGAAATGACACCCAACCCGGAGACCATGAAGTTTGTGGCCAACAAACTCCTGTACCCCGGCAAGAGCATTGATTTCCCCGATGTGGAAAGCGCAGGCCCTTCGCCCCTGGCTACCGAGCTGTTTGGTTTTCCTTTCATCCGTGCGGTGTTCATCGCTTCCAATTTTGTTACCCTCACCAAGACACCTGAAACCAGCTGGGATGATGTGATTCCTTCCATCCGCCAGTTCCTGAAGGACTACCTGGAGGAAAACAAGGCCGTGATCAACGAGGAAGAACTGGCCCAGGTAAAACAGGAAAGCACCAACGAGGTGGCTGCCGATGACGACGACGTGGTAAAACGCGTAAAAGAACTGCTGGAGAACTACGTAAAGCCTGCCGTTGAGATGGACGGTGGCGCCATCCAGTTCAAAAGCTATAACGACGGTATCGTCAACCTGATGCTCCAGGGCTCCTGCTCGGGCTGCCCCTCCAGCATGATCACGCTGAAAGCTGGTATCGAAGGCATGATGAAGCGGATGATTCCTGAAGTGAAAGAAGTAGTAGCCGAAGCCGAGTAATACTGGTGATGTGCAGGTTCAATAAAGGATTTATAGGAAGGCTCCACAATAGTGGGGCCTTCGTCTTTAGGAAATGAAATGTTTGCAATAGGAACTGTCATGCCGAACTTGTTTCGGCATCTCCTTGGGATCAGGAGTCTACGGTTACAGAAGATGGCAGCATACATCGGCATATCAAAGCCTTGCAGCATTCGTTGTATTTTCTTAAAGGCGGCCATTTGTTCTTATAAATCCTTTTTAAATCCTGCACATCACCGGTTCCTATCTTTGGCACCATGTCTTTACCACAGGTATGGGAGCAACTGCTCACGGGTTTGCAACAAACTACAGCGCTGGAGTACATAGCGGTGGTGATGGGTATCGTGAGTGTATATTTCTCCCGGAAGGAAAATATTTGGGTATACCCTACCGGCCTGATCAATACCATTATCTATGTATACCTATCATTCAAGTACCACCTCATTGGGGAAGCGACTGTCAACTTTTACTATACGGTAATGAGCATTTACGGCTGGGTGCTGTGGGCCCGCCGCAACGATCAGCACCAACACGTGCTGCACATTTCTTTTTCCAACCGGAAGGAGTGGATCCAACAGCTGCTCTTTTGTGCTGTTTTGTACCTGGTTGTTTTCTTTTCGCTGCAGTACCTTAAAGAAGTATTCTACCCGGGAGCTATCCCGGCTGCCGATGCTTTTGCATCGGCAACAGCCTTTACCGGCATGTGGCTGATGGCCCGCAAAAAGGTGGAAAGCTGGTGGTGGTGGATCGCTACCGATGTGGCATCGGTACCTTTGTATTTTGTAAAAGGGCTGGTGTTCACTTCTTTTTTCTACGTGGTTCTTTCCATCATGGCAGTATCGGGTTTGCTGGAGTGGCGCAGAAAAGCGAAGGCCAATGTGCTGATTAGCTAATGAGCCATTGTGAAAATGTGCTAAGTGGGTAGATCAGCAGATAATTACAATCAGGGTACTCGGTTCAAGCAGCTACTACTTACCGGCTGCTATTAGCACGTTAGCATATTGGCTCATTAGCTAATTTGAGGATTTTACCCTGTTCTTTCAAAAAGAACTTACCTGCGCTTCATACAAATCATTCTAAAATCATAGCCCTCTGCGGTTCTATCTTCGCAGTTCTGTTATGCAAAAGATCGTAGTACTGGGACCCGAATCAACAGGCAAGAGCACGTTGTGCGCACAACTGGCGGCGCACTACAACACCTTGTGGGTACCCGAGTTTGCAAGGGATTACCTGTTGGAAAACGGAACCGATTATACTTATGATGACCTGTTGCACATTGCCAAAGGCCAGCAGCAATTGGAAGATGAATATGCTACCCGCCTGCAACAGCAATACCCAATACCTAATGCCCAATCACCAATCACCAGTCACCAATCACTAATTCCCCAACGCCTCATCATCGACACCAATCAATATGTGATGAAAGTGTGGTGTGAAGTAGTGTTTGGCAATTGCCATAGTTGGATATTGAACCAGGCAGCCACCGCGCAATACGACCTGTACCTGCTTTGCAATGTAGACCTGCCCTGGGTGCAGGACGGACTGCGCGAATACCCCGACCTGGAAATGCGCCGCCGCCTGTTCCTGGAGTATAAAGACCTGGTGCTGAATGACGGCACACCCTGGGCTTTCATTTCAGGCAACGGCGAAGAGCGATTGCAAGCTGCCATCAACGCAATCCATCAATTGAACCTTCAACATAAAAAATGAACCCTACCCTCAACCGGAACCACCGTCTTATCTTCTACAGTGCCTGGCTGCTCATCGGCCTGTTGCAGGCAGCGCTTACGCCGCTGCAGGATGACGAAGCTTATTACTGGACATTCTCCCGCTTCCTGGATTGGGGTTATTTCGATCACCCGCCCATGACGGCATTGCTGATCAAGCTGGGATATGGCTTGTTTCAGAATGAACTGGGGGTTCGGCTCCTGATTGTATTACTGAGCACAGGTACCGTTTACCTCTGCGAGCTGCTCACGGAAAGAAGGAACCCTTTTCTTTTTTACACTATTTGTGGCGTACTGGCAGTATTGCAGCTTTCGGGATTTATGGCCGTACCCGATCTGCCCTTGTTGTTTTTTACTGCCTTGTTCTTTTATGTGTACCGAAAGTTTGTAAACAACGCTTCGCTACTGAATACCGTACTGCTGGCGCTGGTAACAGCTGCACTGCTCTATAGCAAATACCACGCGGTGCTGATCATCTTCTTTACCCTAATTTCAAATTTCAAACTCTTTACCCGCTGGCAAACATATGCAGCCGGCCTGCTGGCACTGGCCTTGTTTGTACCACACCTTTGGTGGCAGTACCAGCACGACTGGATCTCATTCCGCTACCACCTGTTCGAAAGCAATGTCAACCCTTACAAGATTAGCTATACCACCGATTATATATTGGGACAGTTGCTGATAACAGGGCCGCTTGCTGGTTTTATTTTGTTACCTATACTGTTTCGGTACACAACAAAAAACCTTACGGAAAAGGCAATGAAGTTTACCGGCATCGGTGTACTGGTGTTCTTTTTCCTCAGCACCTTCAAAGGCCGGGTGGAAGCCAACTGGACCGCGCCGATGGTAGTGCCCATTTTGGTACTCAGCCACCAGCACCTGCTGGACCACGAAAAGCAAAAGCGCTGGATACGGAACCTGGTGGTGCCTACGCTCCTGCTGGTTTTGTTGATAAGAGTGGTGATGATCGTGGACATTGTACCGGCTGATGTGGTACGTGGCCGTTTTCACAATTACCATCAATGGCCTGCACAGCTGCGTGAAAAAACAAAGGGCCTGCCCGTGGCACTTTCTTCTTCTTATCAAAAAGCATCGCAGTACTGGTTTTACTCGGGTGTGCCCACCCTATCGGTTAACCAGTATACCAGCCGCCGCAGCAATTACAACTTCTGGCCTTTGGAAGATTCGATGCTGGGCAAGCCCGCTGTGTTGTTTGTAGACCAGCAGCAGGCGCAGGACTCAATTACTACACCTGATGGCATGTTATATTATGCCACCGACAGCAGCTTCAACAGCTTTGGAAAAGTGCGTTTTGAAACGGAAGAAAAGAAGTACAAAATTGCTTTTGAGCAATCAATGATCTGTAAAGTGAAGGCTTACTTTCCACCACAGTATGCGCAGTATCTGCAACAGCATCCCAAAGTAGATGCAGCCGTGAAAGTAGGTGTATTTGATGGCCGCAACCTGCTGTTTGATATTCCGCTTACACAAAGTTTAAGGCAGTGGCTGCAACAACCCGAACATTCTGTAATGCTGCCACTCAACCTGCCCAAAGGCAAGTACTTCCTCCGCTTTGCCGTAGCATCCGAAGCGGGCTGGTTTACCCACAACAGCAGCAAGATTGATGTGGTGGTGGAATGACGGAGGTGAATGGGAAATGGACAATGGTGAATGGGCAATCGTGAAACGTGAAACGGCAAACGTGAATGAGAAAGGCTATCCATATTTGGGTAGCCTTTCTTGTGATCAATCAATTTGAATTAGGCCATTCACCATTGCCCATTCACGTTTCACGTTTGCCGTTTCACGCTCCTCACTGCAACAGCTTCTGTATCTCCTCATCGCCATCCAAATTATTCATCTGGCGCTGCACCCAACCGGTGCGTTTGGAAACATAGGAGGATAAAGGCTTGACGGTATACTTTTTTGGATTGGGCAGGCAGGCCGCGATCATGGCTGCTTCGCGGCGGGTAAGTTTGGAAGCAGGCTTGTTGAAATAGTTTTGTGCCGCTGCTTCGGCACCGTAGATGCCGGGGCCCATCTCAATTACATTCACATACATTTCCAGTATGCGTTCTTTGCCCCAGATCCATTCAATCATCTTGGTGAAATAAACCTCCAGGCCTTTGCGCACCCAGCTGCGGCCCTGCCACAGAAATACGTTCTTGGCCGTTTGCTGGCTGATGGTGGAAGCGCCGCGTACCTTCTGCGGCTTCTTGTCGTTGTGCTTGATGGCGCGGTCAATGCTTTTCCAGTCGAAACCGCCATGGTCGGGAAATACCTGGTCTTCGCTGGCCATTACCGCCAGTTTTATATTGGGCGACAGTTCATCGCCGCTTACATAATCGCGTTTGAGGCCATCACCACTAATAAGGCTGCCCAGTTGCGTAAGCGTAATGGGTGGGTTCACCCACTTGAGCGCAACGATGTACAGGAGTTGTGCAATAAACAGGAAGAGTACCACACGTTTTACCCATCCCTTAAAACCCACGGTTTTCTTCGAACTGCCTTTGGCAGTACTCACTTTCTTTTGCTTTGCCATTTACGCCGGCAATTTATCACTGTAAAACAATAAACCCCACAATAATGCAATACCAAATCCAATCAGGATGATGCCGTTGAGGCGGTTGATGAGGTGTATGTTCTTGGCGGTGAGCCTGCGGCGCAGTTTGCCTGCCAGCACCACCTTCAGTACATCGCCTGCAAACACCAGTGCCAATGCAATGCCGAAGATGATCAGCCGCTGCTCCGAGGTGTTGGCAATAAAGGCTGTGGCGGTGGAAAGCCAAAACAGGATGACCGCCGGGTTGAGGATATTCATGAAATACCCCGCCAGGAAAAGTTTGAGGTAATCGCGTTTGCGCACCTTGAGTATCTGCTTGCCTTCCTCGTTGACGGCTACTTTTTTGAAAAACAAAAAATAAACACCAACAGTAATGAGGAATACACTGCCTCCGATGCCGATGTACTTGCGGTACTCGGTAAGCTGGCTAAACAGCTCGGTGAAGAAATTGGCCGCAACGGCCAGCGATATATCGGAAAAAGACACACCGATGATAAATGCAAAGCCGCCTTTGATACCGTTGTTGATGCTTTGCTTCAGGATGGAAAAGATCACCGGCCCAACGGAGATCGACAACAACAGGCCCAGTAGTATTCCTTTCCAGATAGCTTCCAACATAATCGAAGTACGAAGTACAAAGTTTGAAGTACGAAGTGCGAAGTATGAACTACGAAGTTAAGGCAAGTAGATAAGTAGCAGGGCAAGTAGAAACAAAGGAGTAAGGCTATTGCACAAGGCACTCGGTTTTACTATTTTGATAAAAACAATATGTATACTACCAGTCTTTTGCAGCGTACTTTTCAATTTGCTGTAGCTGTTGCCAAAGCCATGCAGCTTTTGCAGCATGATATCATAAATAAAGTTTTCATACATCAATTGGTTAAAGCTTCCTCTTCGGTTGGTGCCAATTACAGGGCTACACAAAGGGCCAAATCAACCAACGACTTCCTCAACAAACTTAAAATTGTTGAAGAAGAAGCGGACAAATGCATCTTCTTTCTTGATTTGATACAGGAGCTGAACCCTGCTCATGCATCTTTATTGCAACCACTTAAACAGGAAGCAACAGAAATATTAAAGATGATCGTTACTGCCATAAATAAAATAAGACAGCAGAAAAAGTAACACTTTGATGAAGCCTGGTATAAAAAATAGGTTACAAAGGAATGTGGTACAGCGGTAATTCAGCTACTTCGTACTTCGTACTTCCCACTTTTCACTTCGTACTTAAAAACTCTTTCCAGTCCTGCAGCATCTTTCCCTTCAGCACCCTTGGAAACTTATGCTGCGAGCCCAGTTTGCCTTTTTGCTCCATGAATTTCAGGAACACTTCTTCGGGCAGCTTTTCCAGGAACACTTCTTTCAAAGCGCTGGTGCGCTCCACGGCATAGTCGTCGTTCAGTTCGCAGAGATGCTGGTCGATGCGCTGGCGCAGGGCTTCTTCATCCACCACATCGTTGCAGGCAATAAACCATTTGTGTGCAAACAGGTTTTCGTACGGAAAGCCTACCACCGTGAATTCAGGAATAGAGATATTGAACTCCTCGCTCGCCAGTTGAATGGCGCGGTTCATGTTTTCCACGCTTAGGTGTTCGCCCACCAGGCTCAGGAAGTGTTTGGTGCGACCGGTGATCACCACTTCGTGGTGTTCCAGGTCTACAAAGCGCAGGGTGTCGCCAATGAGGTAACGCCAGGTGCCGGCATTGGTGCTCATCAACAGGGCATACTCCTTACCCAGCTCCACTTCATGAATCATGAGGGCTTCGGGGTTTTCCACCATCTTGCCATCGGCATCGAAGTTCTTGTCGTTGAACGGCACAAACTCCATGAAGATATTATTGTCCAGTACCAGCTTCATGCCCTTGGCGCCTTCACGTGCCTTGTAGCCGATAAAGCCTTCACTCGACAGGTAGTTTTCGATATATACAATGGGCTTGGCCAGCAGTTTTTCAAAACCTTTTTTATAAGGCTCAAAGGCCACACCGCCGTGCACAAAGAACCCCAGGTTGGGCCATATATCGTGAATGGTGTTCACCTTGTAATGTGCCACGATCATCTCCATGAGCATCTGGCACCAGGCGGGCACGCCTACAATATAGCCGATGTCCCATTCAGGCGCTTTCTCCACAATCTCGTTCAGCTTTTGGTTCCAGTCTTTGATGGCGGCAATACGGCCGCCGGGTTTGTAAAAGGTCTGGAACCAGAACGGCTTGTTTTTCATCAGGATGCCGCTCAGGTCGCCGGCATACCAGCCGGCCTTGCCTTTTTGCAGGTCGGTGGCGCCACCCAGCATCATAAAGCCCTTGGTAACGGCATTGCGGGGCAGGTGCTCGTAACTAAGCAGGCTCACCAGCTGCCGCAGGTAGTTGATGCGGTTGCTGCGCAAAATATCGCGGGTAACAGGAATGTATTTGGAGGCTGATTCGGAAGTACCCGACGACAAAGCGTAATACTTGATCTTGCCAGGCCAGGTAACATCAGGCGTGCCGTCGAGTGTTTTCTTCCACCACTCCTCGTATATCTTATTGTAATCGTGCACCGGCACCATTTCCTGGAAAGCCTTGCCTGCATGGCGGCTCATCAGGATTTCGTCGAAGCGGTAACGCTGCCCAAACTCGGTAAAGCGTGCTTTTTTCAGCAGCTTTTTCAACACACGCAACTGCTGTCGCCTCGGATCATTATCGGGCAAGCGCAATGCAGTGGCAATCCGTTTCGGAATTTTGATATCTAAAATACTTGCCATGCACTCTTCAGGTTAAAGCTTCAAATATAAAGGTAAGCACCATACAGCCGCAAAATGGAAGCCAGCCTGTCAATTAACAATGCCGAAAGGCGTAGATGAAGGGTTGGCGGTTGGTTGCAAAGGCCAAACCAAACCGTTTTGCTGCGCCCTTGCACTACCTATTAATGCCGTACTTCCGGGCTGGTAAAAAAGGTATGGCCTGCCCGCGGGTTGGGTTTGTATCCATTGCATGTACTGCTGCAGCGTGAGGCAACAGGTACTCAACACAAGCAGCTGCCCCGGTGCCAGCATCCTTGCTTCGGCAAGTTGCCCCAGCCTGATAACGGCAATCCCTTGTTGTTGGTATGTGCCGGCAATGATTGCAAAACTGTTTGCATGGGCATAAACAGCAATGGGCAAATCCGTTGATGGTTGCCGTGCACATCTTTTACGGACCACCACACCTGCAGCAAGCAATGCTGCGGCCCTGCACCAGATGGCCGAACGAAGTAAAACGGCATTCAAGCCATGATAATGTTTGCGTACAAAAACATCCATGGCCCTGTAAAAGGTATGCACATGGCGGGCTGTGTTGCGCCGGGTACTTTCGCCTTTGAAATGTATGATGGTGGTTCCGGCGAAATAGTAGTTGCGGTAACCTGCTTGCAAAATGCGGTAGCTAAGGTCAATGTCCTCGCCGTACATAAAAAAGGCATCATCAAAGCCGCCAACCTTTTCGTGCACTGCACGGGGCAATAGCATAAAGGCACCGGCCAGCACTTCCACGGCATGGCTCTGTTGCGGTGAAAGATGGCCCAGGTAATAACGGCCAAATACTCTGGAGTGTGGAAAACAACGGGCCAGTCCGCATAACTTAAATAAAGAAGTAAGCGCGGTGGGCAAACCCCTTTTGGATTCGGGCAGGTAGCGGCCGCTGCCATCGATCATGTGTACGCCCACGGCGCCTGCATCGGGTGTTGCTTGTATAAAATGCAACACCTGGTGTAAACTGTCTTCCGCCAGTAAAGTATCGGGGTTGAGGTATAATATATAATTGCCCGAAGCCTGCCGGCAACCCAGGTTGCAGGCTTTGGCAAAACCAAGGTTTGCGCCGGAAGCAATGAATTGTACTTCGGGAAAACGGGATGGCAGAAAAGAGCAGGTGTCATCATCCGAAGCATTGTCCACAACGATCACTTCTGTGGCTATGCCCTTAGCGGCACGCCGCACCGAAAGCAGGCATTGCTCCAGGAAATACCGCACATTGTACGATACAATAATGATGGACAGGGATACGGCCACGGCGCAAAGATGATGGTTAAAAATAAAGCGGGTTGTAGTTGAACATGCAGAATCACAGTGATTGTAGCTAAAGGAGTAAAACCAAAAATGCGGTGTACCTCCGTGCCGCCGTGGCTCCGTGGTTTTATGTTCTTTGCCGAACGTCAGAGCAGCAGCAGGTGCTATCTTTACGCATGCATAAAGAAACCCTGATCAAAGCCATTGAAGCCGGCGCCGCCGAGATGCGCCGCTATGATGATATTGCCTTCAGCATTGCCAACAAACCCGGGGGCCTCAACGACCTGGTAACCGAAGTGGACCATGCTTCGGAAAAAGCCATCATCGCCGTCATCAAAAGCCAGTTTCCCGACCATTATATTCTTACCGAAGAAGCCGGTGTGCTGGCACAGGACTCAGATTACAAATGGGTGATCGACCCCATCGACGGTACCATCAATTTTGCCCACCGCATTCCCATCTGCGCCGTATCCATCGGGCTGGAGTACAAAGGCGAACTGATCATGGGTGCCGTATTCAACCCTTACCTCAACGAACTATTTGTTGCCGAGAAAGGCAAGGGCGCCACGCTCAACGGGAAGCCCATTAGCGTAAGCACCAAAGTGGCTGTGGAAAATGCCTGCCTGGTCACCGGTTTTCCCTATACCTACCTCGACGAGCCCAACGGTCCCTTACAGGTATTTGAACGTTTTATCCGCAAGGGCGTGCCCGTACGCCGCCTGGGCTCGGCAGCCATCGACCTGTGCTGGGTGGCCTGCGGCCGCTTTGACGGTTTTTACGAACACAAACTCCAGCCCTGGGACAGTGCCGCCGGTGTGCTGATCGTTACCGAAGCAGGTGGCAAGGTTTCCAATATCCACGGCGAAGCTTTCTCTATTTACCAGCCCGGTATCATTGCTTCCAATGCCGTGATGCACGAGGAGCTGATAGAGTGGGTGGCGGGAAGGAGAAGTTAG
>NZ_MTFE01000010.1:571301-589525 GCF_001953305.1 Cnuella takakiae | reverse complement strand
GTAAAGACAGTAAAGACAGTAAAGACAGTAAAGACAGTAAAGACAGTAAAGACAGTAAAGAATAGCGAAGCCCGGCAAGATAGTACTTCATGGCACTATCCTGTCGGGCATTTTCATGTACTGAATACGTCTTTCCCAACTTTACTGACTTTCCGGACTTCTGACCCGTCTTTTCCATCTCTCCTGTCTTTCCCGTCTTCCTCCTACCTTCGCACTTTATATCTTTTATGGAAGAACGTACGGAAATCGCCAGCCTCGGCGAGTTTGGACTGATTGAGCACCTGACCAAAAATTTTGAAATCAAACAGGCGTCCACCATTGTAACGGTGGGCGATGATGCCGCGGTGATCGATCATTTTGGCAAACAAACCGTCATCACCAACGACCTGTTGGTGGAGGGCGTGCACTTCGACCTGATGTATACCCCGCTGAAGCACCTGGGTTATAAAACCGTGGTGGTGAATGTGAGCGATATCTACGCCATGAATGCCACACCTACCCAAATCCTGCTGGGACTGGCGTTTAGCAACCGCTTCAGCCTGGAAGCTTTGGATGAATTTTATGCCGGTGTGCATGCAGCCTGCGAGGAATATGGTGTGGACCTGATTGGCGGCGATACTTCCACTTCGCAAAAAGGATTCATCATTTCCTGCACCGCCATTGGTGAAGTGCCGCCCGAGAAGTTTGTACGCCGCGATACCGCCCGCAAAGGCGACCTGCTTTGCGTTACCGGCGACCTGGGTGCGGCCTACCTGGGCCTTACCATCCTGGAAAGGGAAAAACGCATCTACCTGGAAAATCCCAAAATCCAGCCCGACCTGGAGAACGAACAATACATTGTTGGCCGCCTGCTGAAGCCCGAAGCCCGCAAGGATATCATCGAGTTTTTTGAAGAAAAGGAATTGACGCCCACCGCCATGATCGATGTAAGCGATGGCCTGAGTTCGGAGATCCTGCACATCTGCACCAAGAGCAACCTGGGTTGTGTGTTGTATGAAGAGAAAATACCCATCGGGGAAGATACCCGGCAGGCAGCTTTTAAATTCAATGTAGACCCTACGGCCTGCGCCCTGAGTGGCGGTGAGGATTACGAATTGTTGTTTACCGTAAAGCAGGAAGACTACGATAAGATCAAGGACAATGCACAGATTAGTGTAGTAGGCTACCTCACCGATGTGGAAGAAGGTCGTACTATTTATACCAAGGGTGGTACCCGCCACCCATTGACGGCGCAGGGCTGGAATGCATTCAAGCAGCAATAGGCCAGATCTTCCATCGCTTGAAGAGATGGAAGATCTGGTATAACCCCGCAGGCACATGGGCTTGCGGGGTTTATTTATAGGTTTCGAAACTGCACTCCGGGCAGTTACATTTGGAGCTTGTAGCTTAAATCTTGCAGCTAAATGGAGAATCCCATAAACTATTATATCACTAACTTTCACCCTATGAAAGGTTTTGGGTGGCAATGTTGGGGATGGATGATGGCAGCAATACTGCTGGCAAGCTGCAGTGCTGTAAAACCTTTACCTGCCGGAAAAAAGTATGCACCCGAAACCCTCCGCAAGGAATTCGACCTGTTTCAGGACATACTGGAAGATGCGCACCCGGGTTTGTACTGGTACAGTTCCAAAGACAGCATGAACCAGCGCTTCAGCCATGCCCGCTCACTCATACAGGATTCGCTGACGGAAGCCGGTTACCGCAATATTCTAACTTATACGCTTTCGGGAATCGGCTGCGGCCACACTACCATCAAGCCTTCAAAAGCTTATGCCCGTGCCAACCGCAGCAGCAGCCGCTTTTTTCCCCTGGTTTTCAAACTATGGCCCGACACTGCATTTGTGGTGGCCAACCTGCATCGAAAGGATAGCCTGCTGCGACATGGCGCTATTGTTCATGCCATTGACGGTATGCCCATGAGCCGCATCCTCGACACCTTGTTTCAGCACCTCTCTACCGATGGCTATAATGGGACACATAAGTACCAGGTGTTGAGCAACAGGGGTGGTTTTGGTGCTTTGTACACGACTGTTTTTGGCAATAAGGCACGTTATAAAGTAGAGTTTACTGATAAAGAAGGCGAACGCCACAATGTAGTGGTACCTGCCTACCAGGTGTTGCGCGATACTACCCGTGCCCTCATGCCCAAGCCTGTAGCACCCACACGAAGGGCACGCCGAAAGGCTGAGCAGCAGGGTTATCGCAGCCTCAATTTCGACTCTACCAATATGCTGGCTGTGATGGACCTGGGCAGCTTTGCACATGGGTATAAGTTGCGCCGCTTCTTCCGGCAGTCGTTCCGCCAGCTTCACCAGCAGCGCACACCCAACCTTACTATTGATCTAAGGGGAAATGGCGGTGGCATCATCACTTACTCCAACCTGCTCACCCGTTATATCATCAACCAACCTTATAAAATTGCCGATTCTTTATATGCGGTAAAACGCAGCAGTGCTTATGCCCGCTATCGCAGCCAGCGGATGGCAAATGGTTTGTTCCTGCTCCTGTTTACCCGTAAAAAGAAAGATGGCAACTACCATTTTGCCTATTACGAACGAAAGTATTTCCATCCCAAGAAGAAGCACCACTACAACGGAAATGTTTACCTGCTAACCGGCGGTAATACATTTTCGGCAGCGGCACTGGTTGCAGGCACCTTGCGGCCGCAGGAGAATGTGACCCTTGTGGGAGAAGAAACCGGCGGTGGTGCATACGGCAACAATGCCTGGTTGATACCTGATGTTACCCTGCCTTATACCGGCGTGCGATTCCGCTTGCCCCTGTTCCGGTTGGTGATTGATAAAAGCCAGCCTAAAACCGGATTGGGCATACAGCCCGAAGTATTTGCCCGCCCAACCGTGAACGATTTGCGCAGGGAAGTGGATTTTAAAATGGAACGGGTGCGCAGCCTCGTGGAAAGCAATGGCAGGCAGTCGGCAAATGGCGGGTTTAATCCAAGGTGATTTTGCGCACAGATAGCACAGATGACACGGATAGCTGTCCTTGTAAATTTGCTTTGGGGCAGTGTGTGTGAGATGTTTCACGCAAAGGCCGCGGAGGATAGTTATTATACTATACAGGGTGCTTTTCGAATGCCATCATTCAATACAATGCTTATCTGTGTCATCCGTGTCATCTGTGAGCAACAATATCACGACTGTGCTTCGGGTACTTCCAAAGGCAGCAAGAAGGCATCGGAATCTTTCCAGAAA
The DNA here is from genome assembly GCF_001953305.1 of Cnuella takakiae. GTDB lineage: Bacteria > Bacteroidota > Bacteroidia > Chitinophagales > Chitinophagaceae > Flavisolibacter > Flavisolibacter takakiae. The sequence goes on along the minus strand of NZ_MTFE01000010.1, from coordinate 586,313 downwards.
GGCAGCTTTTCGCGGGTGCTATCCAGGTCGGCTTTGTTGAGGGTGATGGTTACAATATCCTCGTCATCGGCTTTGTGGTACAGCACTTCACCCAGGGCATTGCACACCATGCTGTCGCCGGTATGGTACACTCCATGGCCGTCGGTGCCCACGCGGTTGACGCCTACCACATAACACTGGTTCTCGATGGCGCGGGCTTGCAACAGTGTTTTCCAAGCATGGTTGCGGCGGTCGGGCCAGTTGGCCACATACAACAGCACATCGTATTCTGGGGCGCCGGTTTGCGCATATTGCTGGCGTGCCCATACGGGGAAACGCAGGTCGTAGCAAATGTTGCAGTTGATCTTCCACCCGTTTACCGAAGCAATAAAGCGCTGGCTGCCGCCGGTATAATGCTCATCTTCTTTGCCCATGGCAAAAAGGTGGCGCTTGTCGTAGGTGCCCACCTGCCCATTGGGCAACATCCAGATCAGGCGGTTGTAGTAGCGGCCTTCCTCTTCAATCATGATGCTGCCGGTGAGCACCACTCTTTTTTGCGCCGCCAGCCGTTTCATCCACTGCACCGTTGGGCCATCCATGGTTTCGGCAAACTGTTCGGGCTTCATGCTAAAGCCGGTGGTAAACATCTCGGGCAATACCACAATATGGGTGGGCGTGGTAATGCTGTTGATCTTGGCTTCCAGCATTTGGAGGTTGGCGGCCTTGTCTTCCCAGTGCAGGGAGGTTTGAATGAGGGTAAAGGTGAGCTGTGACATAGCTGCAAATTAGGGAAATAGGGGTTTGGGTGGCGGTGGAAACGGTTAAAACCGTTTCATGGGTTGGGGCCGGTTCATTTTACCCACGGTTGAAACCGTGGGCTAATTTCCTCTTCAAAGTAGCTGTTGAAAAGCTGCAGTTGAAGTTTTAAGCTACAAGTATTTATGGAGCAGGCAGTCTTGCTGCATTAAAATCTTTCTTATGCCAAACCCGCATCTTGTGGTCATGAAACTTTCGAGACTCTGGAACACCGAAACAACTACATGCGTCAACTTGATGGCGGCTTGGTATTATGCAATACCTGAACAAGCGGCTTTGCATTTGTTTCAGCGAACGATCATCTTAATCTAGCCCACGGTTTCAACCGTGGGTAAACCAGCCAACCTTAAATTATCCCTAACCGATTTATCGGTTTAAACGCTTGCCATGCCACACGCCTATTCCCGAATCTGGATACACCTGGTGTTTGCCACCAAAGACCGCCAAACCTTTATTGGTGCAGACCTGAAGACTCCTTTATACGAAACATTAAACCAGGAGCTAACCAATCTGAAATGTTTTCCGTTGCTGATAAATGGGATGCCCGATCATGTGCATATTCTTTACCGGCATAATCCGTTGTTAAGTATTGCCGATGTGGTGAAACAAATCAAAGGCGCCACTGCCTACCAGGTTAATCACCAGGGTTGGATCCCGCAACAGTTCTCGTGGCAAAGCGGTTATGGCGCATTTTCCGTCAGCGAATCGCAGTTGGACAAAGTGCAACAATATATTGCCAACCAGGAGGCGCACCATCGTACCAAAACCTTTCAGGAAGAATGGGAAGGGTTGCTTCGGGTGCATCATTTGTTGGAGGGCTGAGGGGAAACGGTTGAAACCGTTTCATAATATACGCGGGTGTTTTGTATTCCCACGGTTGAAACCGTGGGCTAGTATAACAGGGCTGCTAGCTGCCGGATTTGAGGTTAGTAATCTGAACAGAAGCCTAATCGTCAAAGGAGAAGAGCTTCCAATTGCTTTGGACAATTTGAAAGTATGCGATCCTTATTTTAATTTTTACCAGTTGCTATTTTTACCTGCAACTTGCAACCTGCAACTGGTAACTAGCAATCTCTCTCCAGCAACATTAGTCGCACTATTCCCCTCCCTCGTCGCAAAACGCTTACCTGCTGCAATAGCATCCCTTTTCTTTGTACCCACTGAATGCTTACCTATGTCCCGGTCACAAAACATCAGGTTTTTCTCGCAGCGTAAATGGATCTATTTTCTGGTGCAGGCTGCCTTGTGGATCTTCCTGTTTTCCCTGCCCTTTATCCTGCGGCCTTCCAACCAGGGCGGCCCGCCCGAACGGGGACATAAACCCGACAACTGGGGTTTTATGATCCAGTATGGCATCAACTGCATCACCTGGGTGATACTTACTTACCTCAACACGGCGGTGCTGTTGCCGCGCTATTTCGGGCGCAGGCGGTATAATACTTATGGCATCCTGTTGCTGGGTGCATTCCTGCTGATGTTTGGCATCAACTGGCTGTCGTTTCGGTTATTGTTGCCACAGATGCCCTTTAAAGTGATCGGCTTTATTGTCTTTTACATATTTCCTTCCTTCTTCTTCCTCGCCTGCAGCACGGCGGTGTATTTTTTCCGCGAAAAACTGCGCAGCGACCGGCTGGCAAAAGAGCGGGAGAACGAAAACCTCAAAACCGAACTGCTTTTTTTGCGCTCACAGGTAAGCCCGCACTTTTTGTTCAATGTGCTCAACAACATGGTATCGCTTGCCCGCAAGGGCTCCGACCAGCTGGAGCCCTCGCTGATCAAGCTGTCTTCCCTGCTGCGCTACATGTTGTATGAAGCGGCAGAAGAAAAAGTGCTGCTCAACAAGGAACTGGATTATTTGCAAAGCTATATCGACCTGCAAACCCAGCGCTTCCGCAAAAGCCTGCAGGTAGACTACGAAGTGGGCACCATTGACGACGGATACCTGCTGGAACCCATGTTGCTCATTCCTTTTGTGGAAAATGCTTTTAAACACGGAGTGAGCGGCACCCCCGATTCGGTGATCCGCATCAGGCTGGAAGCGGTGAAAGGTGTACTACAGCTGAAAGTGTGCAACAAATATTTTACGCCGGAGCAAACCGGCGAAAAAGATAAAAGTTCGGGAATAGGCCTTACCAATGTGCGGCGCAGGTTAAGTTTGTTGTACCCCGAAAAGCACGAACTTTTGATAGACCAGAAAGACGATTGGTTTACCGTATCACTCACCATAAACCTGCACTGATGTTACGCTGCATTGCCATTGATGACGAAGAACTGGCCCTCGAACTGCTGGAAGACAATATTCAAAAAGTACCGGGGCTGCAACTGGTAGGCTCTTTTACCAACCCGCTCGAAGCTTTGCAGTTGTTGCGGCAGGGCGGTGTGGACCTGGTGTTTCTGGATATTCAAATGCCCGGCATCACCGGCCTGCAGTTTATACAAAGCGTACCGCAAAAATGTATGTTCATCCTGGTGACGGCTTACGAAAGCTACGCGTTGGATGGCTTTAACCTCAACGTGGTGGATTACCTGCTCAAGCCCGTTGCTTTTGACCGTTTTGTGCTGGCCTGCAACCGGGCACAGGAACTATACCGCCTCCAACAGGGCAGCTTCAGCGGCGGTGAAAAAGCCGCCGAAGCTACTTTCTTCTTTATCCCGGTGGATTACAAAATGGTGAAAGTGGTGTTTTCCGATATCGTGTGGATCGAGGGCCTGAAGGATTATGTAAAGATCCACTTGCGCAGCGAGCAGCATCCCCTTGTTACCCGCATGAGCATGAAGACCCTCGAAGACCAACTGCCGCAAGCCAGTTTCCTCCGCATACACCGTTCTTATATTGTATGCAAGGACGCCATCACCGCAGTGCGTAAAAACAGTGTGTTCCTGGGTCAGCACGAACTGCCTGTTGGCGACCATTACAAGGAAGCCGTAGATGCCTACATACAGATGGGTGCCCGTTAATCGATTTTTTTGAACCACAAAGACACGAAGCAACGGAGGAGCACAAAGAAAGATCTTCCAGGATTCGTACGTTTCTATAGCGGGCTTTAGTCTTGAAACAACTACCGATATCGCATACGCCACCTATCGCTTTGTGTTCTTTTGTCGCTTAGCGTTTTTGTGGTTCACCCTTTCCCTTAAATCCCTGTAATCCAGTTTTTACCGGTAAATAGCGAAACCATTTGGTTTGCTTAATGTTCAAACATTAACTTTACAGCTCATCAGTAAACAAACCACTAGCATATGAAGAAAGCCACCATTTTCTCTGCTGCTGCATTGGCCCTGGCTATTGCAGTTTCCTCTTTTACCATCCACGCTAACAAGACCGAAGAGGCTACCATCACAAGCCCCGCTCCCGCCGAAGCCGGCAAGTGGAGTGTAGACCGTGCCCATTCCAATGTTCGTTTTTCAATTTCCCACCTGGTAGTATCCGAGGTAGAAGGCAAGTTTAAAATGTTCGACGGTGCGCTGGAGCACACCAAGCCCGATTTTTCCGATGCTAAAATCGCCTTCTCCGTAGACGTGAACTCCATTGACTCCGACAATGAAATGCGCGACAAGCACCTGAAGGGCGATGACTTCTTCAACGCAGAAAAGTACCCTGCCATGAAGTTCCAGAGCACTTCGTTCAAACCCCTGGGCGGCAATAAGTACAAACTGGCCGGCAACCTCACCATCCGCGATGTCACCAAACCCGTTGTGTTCGACGTAATCTTTGGCGGTACCACCAATGCCATGGGCAAAACCAAGGCAGGCTTTAAAGCCAAAACCACCATCAACCGTTTTGATTACAACCTGAAATGGAGCCAGGCTACCGAAGCCGGCGGACTGGCTGTGGGTAAGGATGTGGAGATCGTGGTAAATGTGGAGTTGAATAAAGGATAATACCCCCTGCCCCCCTGAAGGGGGAACTTAGGTCAGATAGCGTTATAGTACACAAAGCCACTCTAGAAAGAGTGGCTTTGTTGTTATACTGCACTTTCAATTGTATGATGATGGTATTTCGCACTAACCTGCGGTTGTACTTCTATACGGCAACTATATGGGAACACGGATAGAACAGATAGAACTGATGTAAACGGATATCCGTTCGAATTGGTTATAACCGTGTTCCCATCAATGTTCGATTGAAAAGGAAAATTTGCCAATAAGGCAACCACTCCGGCCTAAGTTCCCCTTTCAGGGGGACAGGGGGTGGGTGAGGCCCGTTTATCCACCTATCCAACCACCCATCAACCCCTGCCATTGCCATTCGTCGCAACATTTTGTGCACTCATCTCATTTGCCCCTATTGCTTGTTTGCCTGCCCATAGTTTTACACCGGTTTTCAACATAAAGGTTGGAAACATCAACAACCAACATGAAAAAGATGATTCTGATGGCAGCGCTGGCAATTGGCGCGGCCAACGCACAGGCACAGTTTCCCGGGATGGGCGCACCTGCCGGGGCCCGTGGCGCTCAGCAGGCACCCAGCATCGGTGTGGTGTATGGCAAACTGGTAGACAGTACCGGCAAGCCCATCCCCGACGCATCGGTGGTATTGCTGGCCAGCAAGATGGACACCGTAACCAAAAAGCGAAAAGAAGTTTTATTGAAAGGCGTAACCACCAAGGGCAATGGTGAATTTGCGTTTAACGAACTGCCCATCTTTGGCACACCCCTTAAGCTGAAAATATCTGCTACCGGCTATACCCCTTATGAGGTGCCCGTTGCCTTCCAGATGAAGGCACCCGTTGGTGGCGCTGCGCCCCGCCCCGGTGCAGGCGGCGCTCCCGATATGTCTTCGCTGTCGGCCATGGCTTCCAATTTTGAAAAAGACCTGGGCAAAGTAGTACTGAAAACCGACGTGAAGCAACTGGCTGACGTAACGGTTACTGCTACCAGCGGCCGCCTGAAAATGGATATTGACAAAAAGGTTTTTTCGGTAGATAAAAACCTGGTGAGCGCCGGTGGTACCGCCGTTGACGTGATGAAAAACGTGCCATCACTGAACGTGGACATCGACGGTAATGTAACCATGCGCAACGCAGCACCTACCATCTTTATCGATGGCCGTCCTACTACCCTGAGCCTCGACCAGATTCCTGCCGACGCCATCGAAAGTGTGGAAGTGATTACCAACCCTTCGGCCAAGTACGACGCCTCGGGAGGCAATGCGGGTATCCTCAATATTGTGTTGAAAAAGAACAAGCGTACCGGTTACAACGGTATGGTAAACCTGGGTGTGGATAAACGCGGTGGTATGAATGGCGGCGGCTCGTTTAGCCTGCGCCAGAACAAGATCAACGCTACCATTTCATCCTTTACCAACCAGATGCGCAACCGCGGTACCAGCAATACCGAAATCCTCAACCTGCTGTCCAACCCCGATATGACCATCGACCAGTTTGGCCGCAACCGCACCAAGGGTGGATTTATCTTTGGCCGCGCCGGTCTGGATTATTTTGCTACCAACCGCCTCACCCTTTCTGTTTCGGGTACCCGCGTACATGGCGAGTTTAACCCCAACGATTGGCTGTACACCGACAGCGCCTATGTTACCGGTGCACAAAAGAGCTATGCCGAGCGCCACACTACGGGCAACCGTGAGTTCAATGCACTGGGTGCACAGGGTGGTTTCAAATACATCTTTCCCCGCCAGGGCGAGGAGCTGACCGGCGATATCAATTTCTTTAAGGGCCGCAACGAAAACAGCTCCCTGTACAATACCGATATCTTCTCCACTGCTGGCAGCGCCAAATTGGGTGATATCCGCCAGCAGATCAGGGGTAATGGTACCAACCAGTTTACTACCCTCCAGCTCGATTATGTACGTCCGTATGGAAAGGCCGGTAAATTGGAATTGGGTGCCCGCGCACAACTGCGCGAGCTGCAAAACAAGCAAGGGAACTATTTCTGGAATGCCGCTACCAACCAATTTGTAGCCATCTCTTCGGCCACCGCCAACTACCGCAATACCGATGATGTGTACGCCGGTTACATCAGCTATGGCAACCAGGTAAAAGACTTTGGTTACAAAGTGGGCCTGCGTGGCGAAAGCTCGAAATACGTGGGTGAGCTTACCGATACCAAGCAGGAATTTGTCAATAAATATCCCCTGTCGCTTTTCCCCTCCGTGTTCCTGAGCCAGAAGTTGAAAAAGAACAGCGAGGTGCAGCTGAGTTATACCCGCCGCATCAACCGTCCATTCTTTATGCAACTCATTCCCTTTATCGACTCCACCGACCAGCTGAACTGGACCCGCGGTAATGCTGCCTTGCGTCCCGAGTTTACCAACTCGCTGGAAGCTTCGTACAGCAAAACCTATAAGGGCAATAACAACTTCCTGGCATCGGTTTATTATAAGTACAGTACCGACCTGATCACTTCGTATCGCGATACCATTCAGTCGAGCGATGGCAAGCGCCCCATCACCACCTATATCAATGCCAACAGCAGCCGTAGCGTAGGTATGGAATTTACTTCGCAAAACCAGGTGAAGAAATGGTGGGATCTGACTACCAACCTGAACGTGTACAATGCGTTTATCAACACCGATAATGTATTGGGTTATTCGCAGGATGCTATCTGGAGCTATTTTGCCAAGTTCAACTCCAACTTTAAGTTGCCGAAGAATTACACCGTGCAGTTTTCGGGTACTTACCAAAGCAAAACCAATATTGCGGTAAGCCAGGGCGGTGGCGGTATGGGAGGTCCTCCCGGTATGGGTGGTGGTGCACAAAGTGCAGCACAGGGCTACCTCAAACCCAATTATGGTTTTGACTTGGCCTTCCGCAAAAGCTTCCTGAAGCAGAACGCGGCATCGGTAACCTTCAGCATCAACGACGTGTTTCGCACCCGTGTGTTTGCACAGCATATCGAAACTCCGTTCTTTATCCAGGACACCCGCCGTCGTCCCGACTCGCCCATGTTCCGCATCAACTTTGCATTCCGCTTTGGCAAAATGGACATGTCCCTGTTTAAGCGCAAGAACATGAATGCCGAGGGCTCGAGCATGCAGGGCGCGATGGAAGGAATGTAAGGCAATGAGCTAATGTGATAATATGCTAATGAGCTAATTGGGGAACAGGTGCTAACAAAAGTTATCCAGCGTTCAACAATCAGGTATTACGCTGACTTTGGCTGTTCATTAGCACATTATCACATTAGCTAATTAGCACATTAGTTCTTTATATCTATCTTGTCAACGATAAAAACAACCCATATGCAATTTGTAAAAACCGCATTCCTGGCAGCTGCCACCCTGGCTGTGACTTACGGCGCACATGCGCAAACCGCCGACGAACTGATCGCCAAGCACGTGGCTGCTTTGGGCGGTATGGAAAAGATAAAAGGCATCAACAGCCTGGTGATGAAGACCAAAATCGAGGTTATGGGCAATGAGGCTGAAGGCACCCAAACCCTGCTTACCGGAAAGGGCTTCCGCTCTGAAAGTGAGATTATGGGCAACAAGATGGTACAGGTAGTTACCGACAAGGGCGGCTGGTCCATCAACCCCATGACAGGTGGTGGCGCGCAGCCCATTCCGGAAGAGCAGTACAAGGCTGCCAAAGATCAACTGGATATTGCCGGCCCGCTGGTTGACTACGCCAGCAAAGGCAATAAGCTGGAGTTGCAGGGACGGGAAAAAGTGGGCAGTGTAGATGCGTACAAACTAAAGCTTACCGCTAAAGACGGCGGTCTTACCACTTTCTACCTCGATCCCAATACCTATTATATCATTCAATCTGTAAAGCAGATGAATATGATGGGACAGGATGTGGAAATGATCGTTTCCATGGCCGACTACAAAAAAACCGACTATGGTTTTGTAATGCCGCATACCATCAACACTGATTTTGGTGGCCAGTTCCAGATTGCCACCAAGGTGAGCAAGGTGGATGTAAACACGCCGGTAGATACCAAGATTTTTGAGATGCCTAAGTAGTAGTGTGAAAGCTACAAGCCACAAGCTACAAGTAGCGTATCAACAAAGCGTAAAGTTTTACAAACGGGGCTGCAATTGCGGCCCCGTTTTGTTTTATGCTCACTTGTATTTGATGCGGAAAGGCTATTGTATCAAAATGCTATCAAGCTGAAACATCAATCGTTTCAAACGTTTCAGAAGTTCCAAAAGTGTCATGACAGCTTGATGGCGGTTTGGTATAGGATTGTATTACAACTGCTGGAAAGGCTGCAATAGTTGTTTTGAGATCTTGATGCCAAACGGGTATATGACAACCAGAGTTAGCCCACGGTTTCAAGCGTGGGATTAGCGCATCAACACAACTGGTACCAAACCGTTTTAACGGTTTTCAGGTCACCTTGTTGCCGGTTGGGTAGTACGCATCACCTGAAATCATCGAGTTGAAAAAAATGCATTCCTGTTTGAAACGACTTTTTAATAAAGGTGATGTTGCCGGCTGGCTTTGGGCCTTTTGCACAAGCCTGAATACCGGATGTAATGTTGTATTTTTCGGTCTCATTCCATTTTAAAAACAAATACACCTACGATGAAAAGAATGCTTGTCCTTGCCATTATGCTACTGATGCTGCACGCTGCCAAAGCACAGAACGTAGCCCAGGCAGTAAAAGACTGGGAACGTGCCAAGGCATACACTGCCGAATACATTGCCGCCATGCCCGAAGATGGCATCAGCTTCAAACCCACTGCCGATGTGCGCTCTTTTGCCGAGCAGATGCTGCACATTGCCAATGCCAACTTTATGTTTGCCGCCAACGCCACCGGTAAAGCCAACCCACAGCAGGGCAACAACCTGGAGAAAATGGATAACTACAAGACCAAGGCTGGCCTTACGGGCATTGTTAACGACAGCTACGATTATGTGATCAATGCTGTAAAAGCCATGTCGCCTGCCCAGATGAGTGAAGCCATCAAGCTGTTCAACCAGGATGTAACCCGTGGACAAGCGTTTGAAAAAGCATTTGAACATGGCACCCATCACCGCGGTCAAACCACGCTCTACCTGCGTTTAAAAGGCGTGAAGCCGCCGGCGGAGAAGTTGTTTTAGGGAGACCGGAAAGACCGGAAAGAATAAGAAAACCCGCCAAGGTAGCACTTCAAGTAGCTATCCTGGCGGGTTCTTTATTTTATAGGAAACGTCTTTCCTGTCTTTCCCGTCTTCTGACTTTTCTGACTTTCTTTACCACCCCCCTTCCAGTCCTTCCTTCAGCGCCTGTTTATAGCGCTGCTTGTTGAATTTGTAATAGTAAGGTGCTTTATGGGCCACGCCGGTTTTGCGTTCCTCAAGGCGGTGAAGAATGCCATAGTCCATCATCTTGCGCTGGAAGTTGCGGCGGTCGAGGGTTTGGCCCAGGATGATTTCATACAGCTTCTGGAGCTGCGGCATGGTAAACTTGGCAGGCAGCAGGTTGAGGCCCAGGGGTTGGTAGCGCAACTGCAGCCGCATGGCCTCCAATGCTTTTTTCAGGATCAGGTTGTGGTCGATGAGCAGGGAGCCAACAGCTTCCACATCCCACCAGGTGCAGGCCTCCGAAATAGCATCGGGTTGGGGCTTTACTTTATCAAAAGGTACCAGGGCGTAAAAGCCCAGGGTTATAAATCGTTGGTTGAGCCATGCTGCTGCCTGCTTGTCGCCCGAGCTGGCACTATTGCCTTCGGAGCGGTTGGGGTCGCTGAACACATGGAACTGTTGCAGGAAGACCTGCTCCAGCCCGGTTCGCTCCTGCAGCACCCTGGTAGCCGCAGCCTCCACGGTTTCGTCCTGCCCAACAAAGCCACCCGGCAGGGCCCATTCCTCGCGGTGTTTCATCTTGAGCAACAGCACTTTCAACCCGTTTTCATTAAAGCCAAAAACAACACAATCCACCGACAGGTGCGGCAGGTATTCCTGGTAAACCCCAATTTTCTGTGACAAGCGTGGCATAGGGACAAAGAAAGGGAAAGAATTGAAAAAAGGATGATGGCTGAAAAAGGGAAAATTACTACTTTGTGTCTGACTAACGCATTGAAGCCATGAAAATCTATGCCTGCAAACAAATGGTGGCAGCCTTACCCAAGGCCTGCAGGGGTGTGGATTTTCGGAATGCTCCTATTAGCTATTGATAACTGCAAAAGCCTGCTGCTGTAACAAGCGCAGGCTTTTTTGATGCATACTGCCTGCGCCACCACAGGGAGCCGGCAGGCAATGGAAGCGGCGCTCATGCGTTGGTCGCAACAATTGCTGCCCTGGTAGCAAAATGCCGGGTTAAGGTATCAATTAGTATACATTTATTTTTTACATAAGCACTATGATGAAACGATCTGCTGCCGTTCGTACGAGGCTTTATAAAGCCCGTAAACTGCTGTTGCTCTCCCTGAGCGCAGCTGCCCTTGTTTTTGCCTTTTCGGCCTACCGCGCCACCCCCGACGAGGGTACGCCGCCCGATCCTACCCGCTTTTCCAAGGTAGCCATTACCGAGGCGGGCAAACTGGACGAGCCGATGGAAATGACCTTCCTGCCCGATGGCCGGGTGCTGATTGTAGAGCGCAAGGGCGGGGTAAAAGCTATTGACCCTAAAACCGGAAAGACGACCCTGGTGGGTACCGTGCCGGTAAACACCAAATACAAAAACAAAAAGGGCCAAACCCGTGAAGCGGAAGAAGGCCTGCTGGGTATTATCGCGCATCCCAAGTTTGCGCAGAACAACTGGATTTTCCTGTACTATGCCGATCCCGAAACGCCCAGGCACTTGCTCACCCGCTGGGAGTTGAAAGACAACCAACTGGTGGAAGGCAGCAAGAAGATTGTTCTTGAAGTGGCCACCCAGCGCGAAGAGTGCTGCCACACCGGTGGCGGTATGGTGTTCGACAAGGCCGGCAACCTTTTTCTCACCACCGGCAACAACACCGTGAACCCACAGGTGGGTACGTCCAACCTGGACGACCGGCCCGGTTTTGAAAACAACGACGACCAGCGTGCACCCGGCAACACCGCCGACCTGCGTGGCAAGATCCTGCGCATCCACCCCGAGGACGATGGCAGCTATACCATCCCTGAAGGCAACCTTTTCCCAAAGGGCACCCCCAAAACACGCCCCGAAATTTATACCATGGGTCACCGCAACCCCTGGCGCCCCACTTTGGACAGCAAGACCGGTTACCTCTATTGGGGTGAGGTTGGTCCGGATGCCTCCAACGACAGCAAGCGTGGCCCCCGTGGTTACGACGAGTTCAACCAGGCAAAAGGTCCCGGCTTTTTTGGCTGGCCCTATTTCATTGGCAACAACAAACCTTATAATGCCTACAACCACGATGACAGCAGCTATGGAGCGCCCTTCGACCCTCAGCACCCGGTAAACAAATCGCGTAATAATACCGGTCTGACCGAACTGCCCAAGGCACAGCCAGCCTTCATTTGGTATCCTTATGGATTGTCGGACGAGTTCCCGATGCTGGGCGCCGCCGGCCGTAGTGCTACCGGAGGTCCTGTTTTTCGCAAAAGCGATTTTGCAGGTGCCAAACATCCCTTCCCCGAGTACTACGAAGGCAAGTGGTTCATCGTAGACTTTATGCGCGGCTGGATCATGGTGGTGAGCATGGACGAGAACGGCAACTACAAAGGCATGGAGCGCTTTATGCCCGACCAGAGCTTCTCCTCCGCCATCGATATGGATTTTGCTCCCGACGGCGACCTCTATGTGCTGGAGTATGGCTCGGCATGGTTCAAGGGTAACGAAAACGCCCGCCTGGTGCGCATCGAGTACAACAGCGGCAACCGCAAGCCCATTGTGGAAGTGCTGGCCAGCAAAAAGAGCGGTGCGGCACCCCTGAAAACCCAGCTCATGTCCACCGGCACCAAGGATTACGATGGCGGCCAGTTGCAATATGAATGGAAAGTAGTAGGTGCAGGCCAGACAAAGATTTTGAAAGAAGCCAATCCTACGCTGACCCTTACCAAGCCCGGTTCCTATAAAGCTACCCTTACGGTTACCGATCCGGCTGGCGCAAAAACCAGCAAGTCGATGGACCTGAAAGTGGGCAACGAACCTCCTGCCGTAGCCATCGACCTGGCTGCTGCCAACCGCACGTTTTATTTTCCCGGCACTACCCTCAGCTACGCGGTAAAAGTGCAGGATAAAGAAGACGGAAGCCTGCAGACCGGTAAGATCACACCGGCACAGGTAGCTATGAGCATCGACTACCTGCCCCTGGGCTACGACCAGATAGATGCCGCCGCTACCCAGCGCGGTGCCGATGCTGCAGCCTTTACTTCTACCGGACAGATACTGCTGAATAAGAACGATTGTAAGAGCTGCCACATGCCCAACAAGCGCTCGGTAGGTCCTTCGTACCAGGAAGTGGCCAAGCGCTACAAAGGCAAAGCCGGAGCAGCAGAGACCCTGGCGCAGAAAGTTATTAAAGGTGGCGCCGGTGTATGGGGCGACCATGCCATGAGCGCCCACCCACAACTGAGCGTAGCCGACAGCCGCGCCATCGTGGAGTACATCCTTGCCAGCAATGACAAGAAGCCCAATGTGAAGTCGATGCCGGTAAAAGGCAGCTATGCTACCAAGACCGCTGAAGAACAAAAAGAAAAAGGAACCTATATTCTGCGTGCCGCTTACCGCGACCGGGGTACTGCTGCTATGTCGCCGCTGGTAGGCGAAGACATCGTGGTGTTGCGTCACCCCAGCTTTGATCCGGAAATAGCTGATATGAGCAAGGGTTTCAATAAAGTGATCACACCCGGCAAGGCCTTGTATATGGAAGGCAATGGTGCTTACCTCGGGTATAAGGATATCGACCTTACCGGAATTGCCGGTATTGCCTTCAAGGTAAATGCCAACAGCCGTGCCGCTGCCGCCGGTGGCCTGGTGGAAGTGCGCCTCGATGCACCTGATGGTAAAGTGGTGGGCACTACACCCGTTGTAGAAACAGAAGCGCCTGCCCAGCCTGCTGCCGGTGCACCTCCTGTTCGCCGCGGCCCGCAAACCATTGTGGCCTCCCTTGCGCCCACTACCGGTAAGCACAACCTGTTCTTTGTATTCAAAAATGAAAAGGCCGGTCCCAACCAGGTGATCCTGCAGGTATCGGGAATTGATGTACAGCCCGCTGCGCAAACGGTAACCGCTAAAAACCTATAAGGTCTTTAAGACCTTATAGGTTTACCCAAACCTTCAAGGTTTCTTTCAACCCAGATCTTCCATCTCTCCAAGAGATGGAAGATCTATAAAACCCACATATGCACAACCGCAGATCTTTTCTACAGCATAGCGCTACCCTGGCCCTCGGCGGCCTGCTGCTGCCCCGCCTCGCCGGTGCCGCCGGTTCTTTTGCTTCGCGCCCCGTGGGCATCCAGATGTTTACCATGATGCGCATGGCCGGGGGTGATACCACCGAAATGTTCAAAAACCTGGCAGCCATTGGCTTCAAGGAAATTGAAACATCGTTCAGCCCCAAAGGCCCTTTTTATGGCTATAAGCCCAAAGAGTTCAAAGCCTTCCTCAGCGACCTGGGACTAAGCTGGCGCAGCCATCATGTGCCAGGTGCGCCTTTCCGACCCAGGCCCGCGGCTGCGGCTCCTGCCGGTGGTGGCGCGCCTGCCGCCCGCCCCGACACCAGTGCCGCCCGCAACATGCTGCGCCAGATGCCGCCCATGCTCAACCTGAGCGCCAACCTGCAACAGGTGGTGGACGAAGCCGCCGAAGGTGGCCTGCCCTACCTCGTTTGTTCTTCGGCGCCAGTAGGTACTTTGGGTGAAATAAAAAGCACCATCGATATCTTCAACCGTGCCGGTGAAGCCTGCAAAAAAGCAGGGCTCCAGTTTGCCTATCACAACCACGCCACCGAGTTCGACCTGGTGGAAGGCAAGCGCCCCTACGATATGATTATGCAGGGCACCGACAAAGACCTGGTGAAGATGGAACTGGACCTGGCATGGGCCGTTAAAGCCAAGCAGGACCCCGTGGCGCTGTTCAAAGAATATCCAGGCCGCTTCCCGCTGTGGCATGTAAAAGACATCGACAACAACCGCGACAAGATCACCGAAGTAGGAAATGGTATTGTTGATTTCAAAGCCGCATTTGCTGCCGCCAAACTGGCTGGCATGCAGCACTTCTTCTACGAGCAGGATATGGTGCAATCGATTGACAGCGTGAAGACCAGCTACCAGAATATTGCGAAGTTTGCCTAAGCAGTTGATGGAACCACGGAGACAGCGAGGACGGGGAGTTGCACAGAGAAATGTATAAGCGTTAATACAGTTCAGCCTGCCTTGT
>NZ_MTFE01000010.1:551446-571285 GCF_001953305.1 Cnuella takakiae | reverse complement strand
TTTTTTTATTGATTTATGATCGATGTATTTAGGGGGATGATAGAACAGAATCAGGAAGAGAGAAAAACCGTTGAAACGGTTTTAGGTATTTGCGCGCATGTTGCTATCCCACGGTTGAAACCGTGGGCTAAGAACAGTCATCAAAAAGCAAAATAATTACCAGCAGCAGCTTGTGCCTCGTAGTCTGTGGTCCGTCGACCATGGACAATAGTCCATGGTCCATCGCCTTCTCCGGAATACCGTAACATTGCCGCTTAATTCCACTTCATGCAACAACAAATAGCACAACTGGCACTGGTGGTAAGGGACTATGATGAAGCCATTGATTTTTATACCAGCAAACTGAAGTTTGATCTGTTGGAAGACACCCCCATGTCGGAAACAAAACGCTGGGTGCGCATTGCGCCCAAAGGCAGTAATGGCTGTGGCCTGCTGCTGGCCAAAGCAGCCAACGAAGAACAGGCTTCAAGAGTAGGCAACCAAACCGGTGGCCGTGTGTTCTTGTTCCTGCACACCGATGACCTGGAGCGTGATTACCAAAACCTGCTGGCACACAACATCACCATTGTGCGCCCGCCATCGGTTGAAGACTTTGGCAAGGTGCTGGTATTTGCAGACCTCTATGGTAACCTTTGGGATTTGATTGAGCCGGTTGGTGCGGTTGCTGGTTAATAGCTGCAAGCTGTTAGC
Organism: Cnuella takakiae; assembly: GCF_001953305.1. GTDB lineage: Bacteria > Bacteroidota > Bacteroidia > Chitinophagales > Chitinophagaceae > Flavisolibacter > Flavisolibacter takakiae. The sequence continues at coordinate 570,595 of NZ_MTFE01000010.1, read as the reverse complement.
TACAAGCTTCAAGTAACTGGCAGCCGCAATTGATACAAGGCCATTGATATGCCGGTCAGGTGTAGTTGTTTGCCTGGCAATATAGCCCACGGTTTCAACCGTGGGTTAAAGGAAATTACGATGCTTTAAACCGTTTCAACGGTTTCCGGCACGCTGTTATCGGGGTGTAGAACTCCGGGTAGCGACTCGCCCCTTTTTATTACATTCAAACAAATCAATACTATGATACCAAAAATTGCACTCATCACCGGCGGCAGCCGCGGACTGGGTAAGGATATGGCACTGGCAATGGCACGTAAGGGAATGGATGTGGTGATTACCTACAACACTTCGCCGGAAGGTGCCCAACAGGCGATAAAGGAAGTAGAACAATTTGGCGGCAAGGCCGCAGCGCTGCAGTTTGATGCAGGCAATATTGCCGGTATCGACGATTTTCTGCACCGGCTTGAAGAACTGTTGCAACGCACCTGGAAAGTAAAAACCTTCGACTTCCTGGTAAACAATGCGGGCCATGGCGGCACTGTTCCCATTGCCGAGATGACCGAAGAGGTGTTCGACAGCTTTGTAAATGTGCATTTCAAGGGCGTTTATTTCCTTACCCAAAAAGCGCTGGCAATCATAAATGACGGCGGCTGCGTGGTCAACATCTCTACCGGTACTACCCGGTTTTGTGTGCATGGCTATTCGGTGTACTCTTCCATGAAGTCGGCCATTGAAACATTTACCAAATACGTGGCTAAAGAATACGGCAACCGCGGCATCCGTTGCAACGTGGTGGCACCCGGTCCTATAGAAACGGACTTCAACAATGCAGCCATCCGCAACAACCCGCAGATGAAAGGCTTTCTGGCAAACATGAGCCCGCTGGGCCGCGTAGGTGCTGCCGACGATATTGGCAGCGTGGTGGCCTTCCTTTGTTCCGAAGATGCCAAATGGATCAACGGCCAAAGGCTTGAAGTGTCGGGTGGTATCAACCTGTAAAAAATTGCCGTTTCAGATTGCAATAATCAATGCCGGGTGGTTACTGTCACCCGGCATTTTTATTTGGGTAAAGCCAAACTTCATCTATCCTTAATGATGCCGTAACAATGCGGTTACACTTCGCTTTTACTTATGCTGCAAAATTGCTGCATGCACAAAAGATACCTGCTTCCCTTTTGCCTCGCCGCTGCCCTCACCGCCTGTAAAAAAGATGATGTAAAAGACAACAGCCCAAAGGAAAATGCCGCCACCTTCCGCGAAATTGGCAGCATTGATATTGGTGATGCCGGCGCTGCCGAAATAGCTGCCTACGATCCCAAAACACAACGCCTTTTTGTGGTAAACAATGGCGTGGAAAACAAGATCGATGTACTGGATTTCAAAAACCCCGCAGCACCGGTGGTCATTGCCAGCATCAGCATGTACCCGGTAGGTGGGTTGGTAAACAGCCTGGATGTGGACAACGGCATACTGGCTGCTGCCGTAGAGTCGGTAAACAAACAGGCACCCGGAAAAGTAGCCCTGTACAACACCTCGGATTACAGCCTGATCAAAACCATCGAAGTAGGCGCCCTGCCCGATATGATCACCTATAGCCCCGATGGTAAGTATATCCTCACCGCCAACGAAGGCGAGCCCTCTTCCGATTATACCAATGACCCCGAAGGCACTGTTTCCCTTATCTCGGTAAAAGACAATTACGCCGTTACCACCATTCGCTTTGATGCTTTTGCTGGGCAACAGTCCGACCTGGTGGCAAAGGGCCTGCGCATGTTTGGTCCCGGCAGCAGTTTTACACAGGACCTGGAACCCGAGTACATCACCGTTTCCGACGATAGCCGCACGGCATGGGTGACCCTGCAGGAAAACAATGCCATTGCCCGCATCGACTTGCAGGCCAAAGCAGTTACAGCCATCATGCCGCTTGGCTTCAAAAGCTACGACAGTGATGCCAGTGCTGTAAACCTGAGCGATAAGGATAACAAGGACCTCACCCTCAGCCGCCAGAAAGTTTTTGGCATGTACCAGCCCGATGCCATCGGCTATTACACCGTGGATGGCCAGCACTTGTTGTTCACGGCCAACGAAGGCGATGCCCGTGAGTATGATGCATTTAAAGAAGTAAAAAGGGTAAAGGACATCCTGCTGGATGGTACTGCATTTCCGGATGCTGCCTTGAAAACAGATGCAGGGCTCGGCCGCCTCAACATCACCACCACTTTGGGCGATACCGATAAAGACGGTGACTTTGATGCACTCTACTCCCTGGGTGCCCGCAGCTTCAGTGTGTGGAATGGTACCACAGGCGTACAGGTGTACGACAGTGGCAACGACCTGGACCAGCGTGCCATTGCCGCCGGCGTATACGATGATGAACGCAGTGATGATAAAAGCGTGGAACCTGAAGGCCTCACCGTTGGTACGGTGGGCAAGGAGCCCGTTGTATTTGTAGGTATGGAACGTGCCGATGCTGTAGGTGTGTACAGTATATCCAATCCGTATGCACCCCGTTTTCTCACCTTGCTCAAAACCGGCGATGCACCGGAGGGTGTGCTCTTTATTGATGCCAAAGATAGTCCAACCAAAAAGAGCCTGCTGGTGGTAAGCAGCGAAGGCGATGGGGTGGTAAAAGTGTATAGCCCGGAATAGAGCAGCCGATAGTTGTAGCGTAACAAGTAAAGCAATGTCTGATCAACAAAAAGTCCCTGCTGTGGCGGGGGCTTTTTGTTGTTAGCTACACAGGTCACCATCAGAACATGCCAGAAAGCCGGATTAAAAAGGGAACGCAAAGGCAACAGTGAAAAGTCAAGATAGGGCTGCTCCTGTTGCAATTTCCTTTTGCTTTTTTCACTTGATAACGACGCTTCATTGCGACAATTTGAAAAGGATTTGGCAACTTAAAACCATATGGCTGAGCAGGTGCACCGCCCTTTTCCGTAACCTTGCGCATGCAATCTCCGCTTCCTTTACTTGTGTTTGACCTGGATGGTGTGCTGGTAGACAGCGAGCCCATTTCCGACCGGCTGTTCAACGAAAGCTTGATCAATGATGGCTTTGCCATTGACGCCGCATTCAGTGCCCGCTATTTTACCGGCCGCTCCCTCCGCGACTGCCTGGTAACTTTACAGGAGCATTTTGGGCGTGTGCCTACCAACGAAGTGCTCAACGCATACACCGCACGTATTGAAGACGCGCTCCGCGTGGAATTAAAACCAGTCGCATTTGTGCCCGAAGCGCTGGCCCAAATGCCGCACCGCAAGGTGGTGGCCTCCGGCTCGGAGCTGCGCCGCATTGAGCTGTCGCTGGAGGTTACTGGCCTGCGTTCCCATTTCGAACAGATCACTTCTTCCTACGAAGTAGCTAAAGGCAAACCAGAGCCCGATGTGTTTTTAAAAGCAGCCGAAAAAGCGGAATACGAACCTGCCAATTGCATCGTGATAGAAGATACCATCTTTGGTGTGCTTGCCGGTGTGGCTGCAGGCATGCAGGTGCTTTGTTACCAGCCCAACCCCGCACATGTCTATGATGTGCCCGAAGGAGTGGTGGTATTTCAAAGCATGGCGCAACTACCCGACCTGGTGTCGGAAGCAGGCTTCCGTATTTCGCCGGTGACGGGGAGCTGGTGAGGAGTGAAGGGTGATTGGTGAGTAGTGAGTAGTGATTGGTGATTTGGTATTAGGTATTGGGGAAAGCCACCGAAATCCTATATCCGAGATCGTACATCCCACATCCTACCACCGGTATCCCACCGACACGGTGCCCCAGTTTTCCTTTGCCAGCATGGTGGTAGCTTCTTTCGATTTGTGGGCATAGGCCAGCAGTACCGTCCAGCATTTGGGGGCATATACCATACCCAGCCGCTGCTGGTAAACCATACGTTCCGGCCTGGTGGTGAAATATTGTTTGCAGCGTTGACCCATGGTGCCCTGCAAGGTGGCATTATACCATTGAGCAATGGCTTGGGGTTCGTAAAAAAGGAACCATTCCCGCAGGGCTTTGTTACTGGCCGCACCCACCCGGCTGTCGTGCAGGGCGGATGTGCCTACCTTGTTGGTTTTACCCACACAAAGCTGCAACCCCGAACAGCCCTGAACCTGCAAGCTGCCGGCAGCAGCCTGTGCAAAGCTGTTGAGGCGCATACCAAAGGCTTTACTGCCAAGATGTACCACCGGCTGTACCATGCTTCCTTCCAAGTTGGCACCTACGCCGGTCTTCAGTTGTTTTTGCCAGCCATAGGGATATTTAAGTCCCCAGGTGCGGTGGTGCCAGCGTTGCACTTCCTTGCCAAAAGCTTTTTCACCAACTACACCAGCTGTCATTCCCCACTGCATTAGGCGGCTGCCCTTCATTTGCGTACGCAGTGCCCGCAGGTACAGCAGCCCTGTAAAAGGGCGGTCAAGGGTTTTACGGTACTCGGTATTGAAGGTATAAGGCGTAAAGATTTTCTGACCTGCTTCAATCGTAATGCTGCCCTTTTGCGCTTCTCGGAAACCGCCGGCCTGTGTGTATCGCAGAAAGATGCCGTTGGAGTAGTAACGGTCGGTATAGGTAAGTGTGTAATTGTCGTTCTCGTTGGTGAGCACAAACTGGTGGCGGGAGCCTTGCTGTGCAAAGCATAGGTGCACCTGAAGGCAAAGGGCCAGCAGGCACGCGAGGCGGTGTTGCATAGGATAACTAGGATTCGGAAATCCAAGTTATCACTTTGCTGATGAGTTCGGGTTCAAAACCACGCTGTAAAAGGAAGTCCTGCGTTTTCTTTTTGCGCACTAAGTATTGTTCCCCGCGCAGGGATGCGTATTTATCCTCAGCCAGTTTTTTGAGGGTGTGTTCGTACGCCTCTTCGTCGAGGCTTTTCATGGCTTTTTTGATGCTGTAGTCACTCACCCTTTTTTCCTTTAGCCCGTACAGAATCTTGCGGCGACCCCAGCTTTTCATACGAAACTTGCCGCCGGCATACTGGATGGCAAAACGTTCTTCGTTGAGGTAGTCGTCTTCAATCAGCGATGCAATGATTTCATCGTGGTCGGCACGACGCACACCAAGGTCCCACAGTTTTTGCTGTACCTCAAAATGACTGCGCTCCTGATAGGCGCAGTACTGCCGCAGCTTTTGCAGGGCTTGTTCTTTGGTGAGAAATTTTTTGTCCATACACAACCCCCTCCCCCTAGAGGGGGAACTTAGGTCAATCTTTCCTTTCCCATTTGGAATGGCTAAAGGCCATACGGTTTATAAATGGTTAAAAATGAACAGCATTTTATGTTTTATTTGCTGCCGTCAGGGTTTCAAAAATAAAACGAAAACCCTACAACCTAAGTTCCCCTCCAGGGGACAGGGGTGTTACTCCTCCAGCAATTCCTGGCAGCCAAACTGTTTTTCCAACAGTTGGTCGTAGTAATCTGCTTTTTGAAACAGCTGGCGAAACATATCGGTTCCATTGCTTTTGTTCATGTCCATATCGTACATAAGGCAAGAGAGCACAATGTTCTGTTTGGTGCAGCTAAGCACCAGCCCATCGAGGTTATGGTTTTCTGAAAGCAGGAACTGGTACAGTGGTCTTATCTGCGTGGTATCGGTGGGCAACTGGCACAGGTAGGCATCGCCGGTAACAAAATAATTTTCGGGGTTGTAGTTGATCTTGATCTTGGCGGCGCCTTCTTTTACGCTCCAGTTGTTATTGCCATCGCGGGCCAGTTTTACATCTTTACCCAACTCGGTCAGAATTTCCTCTACTGTTTTGGGCACTCCCACCGGTTTGCGTTCCTTCTCGGGTGGTATGGGCAACTTTACCTCCGACCCGCAAAAGGGGCAGTACTTGGTAGCGTCGATATTGGAAGGCAGCACCAGGTAGTTGCACGATGGGCAGCGGGTAGAGGCCTGCCCGTAATGGCTGTTGTACAACTCAAAAGCTTCGCGCAGGTAGCTTACCGGCAGGGCAAAGCCCAAGTTGTCGCCGCCACGGATGATAAAGGAGTTGACACCAATGATCTCGCCCTGCTTGTTTACCAGCGGGCCACCCGAATTGCCGGGGTTGATGGCCGCATCTATTTGTATGTATTTCACACCATCGCGCACCCGGTCCACCTTGGAGATCACACCCTGCGTGGCGGTATAGTTCAGGCCATAAGGGTGACCGATCGCCACCACTACCTCGCCGTCATGCAGCGAAGTGTACTCGCCCAGCTTCACCTCGGCAAGTGCCACATCTTCGGGTGGCTGCAAAAAGGCCAGGTCGTGTTTTTTGTCGGTATACCATACCCTTGCCAGCCGCTTTTCAAACAGGCGGCCCGCAATGGTTACTTCCGCATTTTGTCCCACCACGTGTTCATTGGTGGCAATGAGGTTGAATTCCTTCACGTAAAAGCCCGTACCGGTGCTGGTTTGCGTGGCAATCTGTATGATGGCGGGACGGAAGAGTTCGATGATTTGTTGCGTCGTCAAAACCGGTGATTTGCAGGATTTTTAAAGGATTAATAGGAAGCCGAGGTAGGAGGCAGCCTATTAATTTTCAAAGTTTCAAATGCAAGATGTAAGCCAATGAGTTAAGGCTAAGGCTTTAAAAGCAAACCTTTATTTTGTTTTGGGCACCAGTTTGTTATTGTAAAGCCTCCTTACTTGCAAACCCGGTGCACCGAAGTTCAACAGTAATCCAATTTCTAAACGATGCGTTTCAAGGTTGTTGATGGCTTGCGCTAAACCAGCATTGGTTATATCGGTATGTACTTTGGTTTCTATGGATATGGCTTCTGCAACAAAAAAGTCAATTCTTCTTCGTCCAACTATCTGATCGCTGAAATAAATGGGCATATCAGCTTCAGCTTTGAAAGACAAACCAGCTTTTTCCATTTCTATTGCCTAGCAACGCTGATAAACAACCTCTCTGTGCCCGTTTTTCATTACTGAATGTACGCGCATTGCGCAGCCAATAATTAGCTCCGTAATACTTGCGTACTTTAGTTGGTCCTTCATCTCCTTAAAATAAAAAAGGCGAAGGGTAACTGCAAGGCAATATTATTTGATTGTTGAATCGTTCAACAGTGCGATCATTTAAGCAGAATGAAGGATCTCAATACCTGACCTGAAGAGTCAAACACAGCGCAAATTCTTATTAATCCTTTAAAAATCCATCAAATCACCGGTTTGGGCTTTCCATATTCAATGATTCCACCTCATTGGTAAAGCTTTGATTGAAGGCCACGTTGCTGTCCCATTTCAGCCGGTCGGTGCGGAATTTCATTTCCGGGTATTTCTCCTGCCAGGCGTCCTGTATGCGGGTGAGTTCGGCGGTGATGGCTTCCTGGTCGTAGTTGCCGTCTTCCTTTGTGAAGTTTTGGGTAAAGCCAAGGTCACGGAAAAAGCCGGGATAGTTCACTTTCATAAACAACAGAAAGAACTCGGTGATGGGTTTGGGCAGGCTATAGCTGTACTGGCAATAGGCAAAACCATATTCCGAGATCAGGGCCGCAATTTTGTGCTGCTTGTTTTCTTTGTACCAGTTGATGTTTTGGTTGGCATTATAGATGGCGTCGCCAATGGTTTTGAAGCTTTGCGGCGACACGATGCTGAAGGTGTACTTGCTGCGAAACAGGTAAGGATAAAACTGCTCCTTGCTGCGGCCCTGCATCTTGGTGAAGCAGTCCATCATCTCGGCATTCTTTTCCGATATCCGCCGGTCGTCTTTGCGGAAATAGGTTTCCACGATTTTTTCCAGGTCCTGCAGCAGCTTGCCTTCGGGACGGATCAAAAAATCGATGCGGTACGCAAGCGCCAGCAGGCTATAGGCAATGCCGCCCGAAAACTTGTCGGCGTCCACATCTTCTATCAGGGTCAGGGTTTCGCGTATCCACTGCTGGAACCATTTGTATTTCACTTCCTTTTCTTCTTCGGCAATCAGCTCCACATGGGCTTTGTCGGCAGGCAGCAGGGTGGTAAAATCCTGCACCAGCAGGTCGTCCTGTTTGTCGGCGCGGGTGGCCATTTCCTTCAGGCCATAATAAAGCTTACTGGGACTGGCCGTTTCCAGGTCGGAGCCAAACTGCATGCATATCTGGTCGTTGAGCAGGGAAAAGCGGGAGTAGTAAAGTTTGAAATTCATTTCCAGCAGGCGCCGCATCACCGGTACCGATGGCTGGGGCATACGGGCCAGTGCCGTTTCGGCCACCAGCTTCTGGCTGTTGTAGCTGCCACGAATGATTTGTGAGCCCTGGTAGATTTCAAAGGTGCCGGTATCACCGTCTATATGGTGCACCACGTTACCTTCCTGCTCGTCGGTGAGATAGGTGAAAAAGGTACGCACACTTTCGAGGTGTTTTTTTTCCTTGAACAAAGTATCGGCTTCGTTCCACTTGGCCACTTTCTCCGGCGGCTTGTTGTTGTCGGAATAACGTCCGAATCGTATGGCAGGGGTTTGCTCGTCCAAATCCTTTGGTTTTGATCTTTTAAACAGCTTTTCCAGCATATCGTTCCTGTTTGGGCCCTGCAGCTATTGCCGCCCCGGCGATGGTGGTAAGGGTTAAGCATTCAAATTACGGGCCGGAGGGGAAATGGTTTTTAGTTTCTGGTTTTTTGTTTTACGTTTTGTTTTGGGGCTGAAGGCACCAAAAACCAAAAACCAAAAACAAGCAACTAATTATTCACCATCTGCCCACCTGCCCTTTTAAAGCAGTAAAAATCATTAGCTTCGCCCCTGCTGAAAAACCACAGCTTGCCGGTGGCGCCAGCCCCGCATCTAAACAGTTTATTTATGAAATTCATCGTTTCCTCATCACAGTTACTGAAGCAGTTGCAGAGCATTGCCGGGGTGATCAATGCCAATACGGTGCTGCCCATCCTGGAAGACTTTTTGTTTGAAGTGGAGGCCAGCAAGCTTACCGTGGTGGCTACCGACCTGGAGACCGTCATGCGGATTCAGATGGATGTGGAAGCCCGCGAAGCCGGCCGCGTTTGCATCCCCGCCAAGATCCTCATCGACTCGCTGAAAAATATCCCCGAGCAGCCGCTCACCTTTACCATCGATAAAAACTACGGTGTTGAAATTACTTCCGACAACGGTAAGTACAAGGTGATGGGCGAAAACCCGGACAACTTTCCCAAGGAACCTACCGCCGACGATACTACTTCGTTTACCCTGCCTTCTACGGCCCTGGTAACCGCTATCAACAAAACCCTTTTTGCGGTAAGCAACGACGACCTGCGTCCCGCCATGACCGGTGTGTTCTTCGACCTGAACGCCGAGTACATCCAGTTTGTGGCCACCGATGCCCACCGCCTGGTACGTTATAAGCGCACCGATGTGAGCTGCCCCCGTGCCGACTCTTTCATTGTGCCCAAAAAGCCGCTGAACCTCCTGAAATCGGCCCTGCCCGACAACGAGGACGAGCTGACCATTTCGTACAATCCCAACCACCTGTTTGTAAAACACGGCACCACCCAGATGAGCTGCCGCCTGATCGACGCCCGCTTCCCCGATTATAAAGTGGTGATCCCGGCCGACAATCCCTACAAGCTGGTACTGGACAAAAGTTCGTTCCAGAGCGCCCTGCGCCGGGTAAGTGTGTTTTCGAACAAGAGCACCAACCAGGTAGCCCTTAATATCAATGGTTCCGAGCTGGGACTGGCTGCCCAGGATGTTGACTTCTCCTTTGAAGGTAACGAGCGCATGCAGTGCCAGTACGACGGCGAAGACCTGACCATTGCCTTCAATGCCCGCTTTCTCATCGAAATGCTCAACGCTGCCGATGGCAACGAGGTGCGCATCGAGCTGAGCACACCCACCAAGGCCGGTATCCTGAAGCCCACCGACCAGGAACCCGAAGAAGACCTGCTGATGCTGGTGATGCCCCTGATGCTGAACCAATAACCGCAGATTTGTAGGATTGTAGCATGATTTGTATGATGGTTCCTGTTTGGAGCCGCTGATGATAGGAAAGCACTCCGGTAAGGGGTGCTTTCTTTTTTTGTTTGGAATAAAAAGGGAAAGAGGATGGTAAACTGGTGCAACGGTGCTTACCTGGTTATGGTTATTGCGCACCGGGATTTATTCATTTAAACCTGCAAGGATGTATACCGGAATATTGCGATCTGTACATTTGTACACCAGGTAAAATGAACTACTAAATAAACAAGAGGCCCCTGTGCGGTGGGGCTCCCTTCTCCTCCCGGGAGAGGGGTAGAGGGTGAGGTTATGGAATACATTCAACTGCGCACATTCAACAATTACATCGAGGCCAACATCGTGTTGACGATGCTGCAGGCGGCCAATATCAACTGCCACCTCCGCGACGAGCATACCCTCACCATCGACCCGTTGCTCAACCCCGCCCTGGGCGGTATGAAGCTGATGGTACACAGCACCCACGCCGAGCGTGCCTGGGAGTTGATGGATGAAGCCGAAGCCCGTTACCTGAAAAATTTTGCCTGCCCCGTTTGCCATGCCCATGCCCTCAAGGCCGTATCGGTGCATAAAGAATATAAGTGCCGACTGGGCGCCCTGGTGAGCAGCCTGCTCAGGGGGCAGTCGGTGGAGCTTACCAAAATTTACAAATGTGAACAGTGTGGGTACGACTTCAAAGAGTTGCCCCGCCATTGAACCAGGGCCTTTCCAACGTCCCATCACAGCAGTAGCAGTTTTTAAGTATTTTATTTTCCCGGTTTGCAAAATCTGCCAAATAGCCACTGGTTTATTGCCGTAAATTGATTCTTGCTTGTCTAAACTGCTGGCTTTATGATTGAATATTTCAACACCCTGGAACACAGGCCACTGGAAAGGTTGTCCTTTCTGGTAGCGGGCATGTTGCTGTTGTGGCTGCTGGAAGGGGCCATACCCCTGCTCAGCCTGCAGTATAAAAAGACCAGGTTGCGGCATGCGGGCGTCAACTTTTCCTTTACCATTATCCACCTCCTTATTCATACAGGTTTTGCCCTGTTCATTGTACTGCTGAGCGACTGGACCCTGGCCAACAATTTCGGACTGGTGCAATGGATGGGTGCCAATACCCTGGGCGCCATCCTTATTTCCTTCTTTGTACTTGACTTTTTCGGCGGCTGGCTGGTGCACCTGGTGCAGCACAAAACGGCGCCGCTCTGGCGTTTTCATGTGATTCACCACTCCGACAATAATGTAGATGTAACCACGGGCCTGCGGCACCATCCGTTTGAAAGCGTGTTGCGGGGCGTCTTCTTCCTGGCCGGTGTGCTGGTGGCCGGTGCGCCCATGTATGGCGTGATGATTTTCCAGACGGCCCTGGTGCTGGCTACCCAGTTTACCCATGCCAATATCAACCTGCCCCGAAGACTCGATCAGGTTTTAAGTTACTTCCTGGTATCGCCCAACATGCACAAGGTACACCACCATTGGATGCAGCCCTATACGGATAGTAACTATGGGGCTGTGCTCTCCATCTGGGACCGCCTTTTTGGTACCTATATGCAACTGGAACCCTCCGAAATCCGCTATGGCCTGGACCGGTATTATCCCAACGAGCAGGATGAGCAGTTAGGTCGGCTGATGCGGGCGCCTTTTACAATGAAGATGCAGCAGCCTGCAAATGTTTCCCGCAAAGGCGCACAAATGCAGAAGGATATTTCACGTAAAGACGCAGCGGAGCAAAGGCCGCAAAGGGAGGTGTTGTAAGAAGGACTTACCTGTTCATTGCAAGTGGGGTCGGTCTTCATTGTCAGTACGCTCACCTGAAATCGTTGCAGTAAAAACTGCATCTGCTCACCTCCTGTACCTCCTTAATCAAATCCTTATCGGTACCGGTTCATACAAATCATTCCAAATCATACAAATCTGCGGTTATTTTGCCGGTATGAAGAAAATCGCCATGATTCCCGCCCGCTATGCTGCCAGCCGCTTTCCGGCCAAGCTGATGCAACCCCTGGGTGGTAAAACCGTAATCGCGCAAACCTACCTGGCTGCCGTGCGCAGTGGTCTTTTTGATGAAGTGGTGGTGGTGAGCGATACTGATATCATCCGCACCGAAATAGAGCAGTATGGCGGCCGCGTGATCATGAGCCTGGGCCAGCATGAAAGCGGTACCGACCGCATTGCCGAAGCCGCCGCCGACCTGGATGTGGATGTGATTGTAAACGTGCAGGGCGATACCCCCTTTGTAACCACGGAGCAACTGCGCCTGCTGCTGGAGCAGTTCAACGACCCCGCTGTGCAGGTAGCTTCCCTCATGCAGGTGCTTCGTGACGAAGCCATGATCACCAACCCCAATTGTGTAAAAGTGTGCGTGGATAAAAACAACAACTCGCTGTTTTTCAGCCGTAGCGTTATCCCATATCCCCGTGCTACCGATATTGCTATTACCCACCACAAGCACATCGGGGTATATGCCTTCCGCAAAAAAGCCCTGATGGAGTTTACCACCTGGCCGATGTCGCCACTGGAGGCCGCAGAAAAGATCGAGTGCCTGCGCTTCCTGGAAAACGGCGTGCAGCTGCGTATGGTGCTTACCGATTATGTGGGTGTGGAAATAGATACACCGGAGGACCTGGAGAAGGCTGCGAAGCTTTTACCCTGAACAGGTGCTGCACTTAGTGTTGGGAGCTTCTTGACTCCCAACTGCTTCCAAAAGAATCCATATCAACTATAACCGCATCTTTGCCCGGACCCAACTGGGCTTTTTTATGCAGATACAACGCCTTACAACCTCCAGCAAGCACCTGGTAACAGACCTCTTCAACCAATATCGTGTTTTCTATAAGCAGCCTTCTGATCCCGTGCTGGCTGATGCCTATATCTCCAACCGTTTGCAGTACGGCGAGTCGGTGATCTTTGTGGCGCTCAACGATGCAGGGGAACCGGTAGGCTTTACCCAGCTGTATTCCACCTGGTCATCGGTAAGAGCGGTGAAAAACTGGATCCTCAACGATCTGTATGTGACCGCTGCTGCCCGCAGGCTGGGAGCAGGCCGTAAGCTTATTGATGCTGCCCTGGCATTTGCCCGTACCGAAGGCGCCGGTTATGTGCAGCTGGAAACTGCTGAAGACAACCACAATGCCCGCCGCCTGTACGAAACCATCGGATTTGTGCAGCAGGCCCCCGAAACAGAATACTTGGTTTACCGAATCAGTTTATAAACAAGTGTATGCCAGCGCAAATTTTCAGAAGGATGCATTGTATCTTATAAGCTTTGAAAAAACCAATGTCTCTTTCTCCAACCTACCGCGGTTCGCCTGCTTTTTACGCTCCCAATGCTGCTGCCTGGCGGCAGTGGCTGGAGGCAAACCACCAGGGCCTGCAGGGAGTATGGCTCATCATTTATAAAAAAGAAAGCGGCATCCCTTCGGTGTATTATCCCGAAGCGGTAGACGAGGCGCTTTGTTTTGGCTGGGTGGACAGCCTGGGCAACAAGCGGGATGAGCAGAGCTACTACCAGTATTTCTCGCCACGTAAACCCAAAAGCAATTGGAGTGGGGTAAATAAAGCAAAAGTGGAACGCCTGCTGGCGACGGGTAAAATGATGATGCCTGCGGGTATGGAAATGGTGGAGCTGGCTAAGCGCACCGGCACCTGGACGGCCCTCGAGGACGTAGAAAATGGCGTGGTGCCTGCCGATCTGGAAGCTGCATTGGCACTTCAACCGCAGGCCTTGGCGCATTGGCAGGCTTTTCCCCCATCGGCAAAGCGGGGTATTTTACAGTGGCTGTCTACCGCTAAGCAAGCTGCTACCCGGGAGCGCCGCATTGCAGAAATTGTAAACAAAGCGGTTGACAACCGCCGTGCATTTTTCGAATAGTTGGTCTGGCTACCATTAAATAGTGCGGTTTGCAGCTTCAAAATTTCACGTTCATCTATTCAAATGCCTTTTTCAACCCTGTTAATCTCCGTTTAATGAAAATTTTAGGCAAGAACTATTAAATGCCAAGACTAGGATTAATTTTAACCCCGGTACAACCATAGGTTGTAGACATATTTTTCTGGTAAATATGATTATGCCCAAACAGTTGTGTTCCTATATCAAACTGTTGCTGGCAATAGTGGTACTCTTCATGAGTGCCGGTATGCTGCTTCCCAACGACACCATTGGTGTGGTGGGTAAGTCTGTGGTACAAAAAGAGCAGGCTCCGCATTTTCTGCACCTGCTGGCGGAAGTAGGCGAGGAACTCTCCGAAGAGGACTCCGACGACTTCCACAAAATCTTCCTTTCTGCTGAAGGCGAAACTTTGCTCCCGCACCAGCCTTCCGTTCCTCCCCGGTCTTTATCTATTGCCACATATCCTGTTGCACCCCTTGCGCTCCATAAGGTAGCACGCCACCTAAGGTTGCGCGTTATACGCATCTGATACCATTATTGGGTCTGCTTTTGATGCAGACAATGCCGGTATCCATGGTACACCTGTACCTGCCCGGTTCGAACCTCGCTTCTACACTTTTTTCACCATTCATTTAAGGGTTTGCTTGCACCTCAGGTTGCGGCAGTGCTGTATGGCGCTGCATCCAGCAATTGCTGTGCAACCGGGCAGGCAGTGATTTCGGAATAAAGCTTTCGGCATCTGTTGTAGGAATTACCTCTACTTCCGTACAACAGCTTCTGAAATCCTTAACCGGTACCCCAAACCCTCCACCCTGCTTTACAGCTTATTCTTTTCCCATGAACCACAGGCCACCTGCTTTTGATGCCCACCACGTTGTGCATCAGCTCAAGCACTACCTGCCTGCGCAGGCACCGCTGAAGGATTTTGTGCACCACAACACCCTGCACAGCTTTCAGCACCTTCCCTTTGAAGAGGCCCTCCGCACGGCATCTGCAATTTTTGGTTACAAACTAACCCTCTCGCTCCAGGAGTACCGCAACCTGTACCAACAAGGCCGCATCCGCAAGGATGTGCTGCTCCAGGTAATTGCCGAACACAAGGGCAAGGCTGCCGCCGGCGACTACCGCAACCAGCTGCTCAATGGCGCCTTTACCCTGCCGGGGCTCCCCCGCATCGGCGCCCTGCGTTCGGGATGGAAAAAACACTACCAGGTAGACCTCGACTCGCTGGTACAGCCTACCCTGTTCCGCATCCTGTGCAGCTACCTCGACCAAGGCATTTCCATATGGAGCTTCCCGGTTACCGACCAGTCGTTTTTGGGTGCGCTCCGCGAAATGGAACGCAACAGCCTTACCTCTTTTTTCCGGAAAAGGCGGAGCCGGCAGTTGTTGCTGGACACCGAATGCACCATCGAAGACCTGCTGCAACTGCTTGTAGGGAAGGAAGACTATTACGAACACTATCTCTACGACCAGCAGTTTGCCCATCCCGGCTGGTCGGGAATGGTGTCGGCCATTGAAGACCAGCCCCAGACCCTGCTCGACCGCCGCAACATCTCGCTCCACGACCTGATTGTTTTTGAGCTGCTGCTGGAACTGGACGCACTGGATTACTACAATGGCAAGAATTGGGAGCCGCTGGCTTTTGTAGTTAAAGAAAAGCCGGAGGACCTGTTTGCTCCCGTGCCTGCTACGGAGCTGGACGAAGCCCTTGCCATCTGGCAGCAGGCTTTTGAGCGCAGCTATTACGACCAGGTGCTGGCGGGCCTGCAGCTGGAGCAAACAACGCCCCGCCGCATTGCGCACCACAGTTTCCAGGGCCTGTTCTGCATCGATGACCGCGAGTGTTCCTTCCGGCGCTACCTCGAAAACGAAGATCCTGCATGCGCCACCTTCGGCACGCCGGGCTTCTTTGGGGTTGAGTTCTTTTACCAACCCGGGGGCGGTAAGTTTTATACCAAGCTCTGCCCCGCGCCGGTTACACCCAGGTACCTGATCAAGGAAGTGGGCAGCAGGCAGCAGCGCGAAAAAGACCCCCATTTTACCAAGCACAGCCATCCGTTTCACAGCGGCTGGCTGATCAGCCAAACCCTGGGATTTTGGTCGGCGGTAAAACTGGCGCTGAACGTGTTTAAGCCCAGCACTTCGCCGGCAGCTACCTCCTCGTTCAAGCATATGGATCATGAGGCTACCCTCACTATCGAGAACAAGGATGTGAACGACCTCGAGAACGGATTGCAAATTGGTTTTACCGTACCTGAAATGGCCACCCGTGTGGAAGGCGTGCTCCGCAGCATCGGGCTGGTGCGCAATTTTGCCCCGCTGGTGTATGTGGTGGGCCACGGCGCCAGCAGCGTGAACAACCCGCATTTTGCCGCCTACGACTGTGGCGCCTGCTCGGGTCGTGCCGGTTCGGTAAATGCACGGGTGCTGTCGTATATGGCCAACCACCCTGCAGTGCGGGCCATTCTGCAGGAAAAGGGAATCGACATCCCGGAAAGCACCCGCTTTGTGGGCGCCCTCCACGATACCACGGTGGATGATATCCAGTTTTATGATATTCCCGCCCTGTCCGGAAGCCTGCAAAAGCTGCACTGGAAAAATGTAGCCACTTTTAAAACCGCATTGGACAACAATGCCAAGGAGCGTTCGCGCCGGCTGGAACTGATTGACAGTACCGCCACTGCCGAAGAGATACACAAACAGGTGCGCCGCCGTGCCGTTTCGCTTTTTGAACCCCGCCCCGAGCTCAACCACGCTACCAATGCGCTGTGTATCGTAGGCCGTCGCGAGCTGTCGAAAGGGCTTTTTCTCGACCGCCGCTCCTTCCTCAACTCGTACAATTACGCCATTGATCCCGATGGTACCTACCTCTTCAACATCCTGAAAGCGGCCGCACCGGTATGTGGCGGTATCAACCTGGAGTATTATTTCAGCCGGGTGGACAACCAAAAACTGGGTGCCGGTACCAAGCTGCCGCACAACGTGATGGGGCTGTTTGGCGTGGCCAACGGCATGGACGGCGACCTGCGCCCCGGACTGCCCAGCCAGATGATCGAAGTGCACGATCCTGTGCGCATCCTCTTTATCGTGGAGCATTTCCCCGATGTGGTGCTGCAGGTGATCAACCGGGCGCCGGAAACTTACGAGTGGTTTGGAAACGAATGGGTACACCTGGCGGTGGTACATCCCGAAACAGGAGCTATATCCCTGTTCCGTAAGGGCTGTTTTGAACCTTATCAACCCCTGTTGACAGAGCTACCGGCTGTAGCCGACCTGACACCCCTGCTGGAAACAGCTACTGAAAACTTCCCTGTTTACCTGTTAAAAACCCAATCGGCATGACCAACCTGCTTCCTTATTTTCTGCTGCTTCCGGGTGTGGGGTATATAGCCAGCCTGCTGGCACCCCGCCGGAGCGAAAAGACGGTGTCGGGCATTGCCTTTGCCACCGTGGGCAGCCAGCTGCTGCTGGCACTGGCTTTCACCGCCCTTTGGCTGGTAAATGGCGCTACGGCCATCGACCAAAAAGAGGTGGTGCTGTACCAAACGCCCCATTATTCCTTTTTTATCGACCTGAGCTTTGATAAAGTGACGGCCGTTTACCTGCTGGTAGGTTCCATACTTACTTTCCTGGTAACGGTGTACAGCCGCATTTACCTACACCGCGAGGAAGGCTACAAAAGGTTTTACAACCTGCTGCAGTTTTTCTTCCTGGGTTATGTGCTCACCATTTTTGCGGGCAACCTCGAAACCCTTTTTGTGGGTTGGGAGGTACTGGGTCTTACTTCCTTTTTGCTGATCGCTTTTTACCGCACCCGCTACCTGCCGGTGAAAAATGCTGTAAAGGTGTTTTCGATATACCGCATTGGTGATGTGGGGCTGATCCTCGCGATGTGGCTGGCCCACCATGTGTGGCACCACAATATCCGCTTCTCGGAGTTGGCTGGTCCCCTGTTTCAAACCCTGCCCGAAGGGCTACACCCCGGTGCACTGCCTTTTATCGGCTTTGCCATCCTGGTGGCTGCAGCGGCCAAATCGGCACAGCTGCCCTTCAGCAGCTGGCTGCCCCGCGCTATGGAAGGACCCACGCCTTCGAGTGCCATCTTCTATGGCTCCCTGTCGGTGCACATCGGCGTATTCCTGTTGCTGCGTACCTATCCTTTGTGGCATGAGGAAACATCGGTGCGGATTGCCATTGCTGCAGTGGGACTGTTGAGTGCTTTCCTTGCTTCGGGTATCGGCCGGGTGCAAAGCAGCATCAAAAGCCAGGTGGCTTATGCCTCGCTGGCACAGATCGGGCTCATCTTCGTGGAAGTAGCCCTGGGCTGGCATACGCTGGCGCTGGTGCACTTTGCGGGCAATGCCTTTTTGCGCACCTACCAGTTGCTGGTATCGCCTTCGGTAGTAAGCTACCTGATCCGCGAACAGTTCTATGAATTTGAACCGGCAAAAAAGACGGTGGAAAGCTGGCTGCCCAAAAAGCTTCAGTACACCCTGTACATGCTATCGGTAAAAGAGTGGAACCTCGATAATATGCTGTACCGCTACCTGTGGAACCCCCTGAAATGGGCCGGCCGCAGGCTAGATTTCCTAAGTATAAACCGGGCACTGGTACTGTTTACACCGGTGTACCTGCTGGGCATGGTTGGCTTGTTCAACGAAAACCTGATGCCGGGCAACCTGGTAGCTGTACTGCCAATCGTGTTTTCCATTGTCGGACTGGTGCTGGTACTGAAAGCCTTCACCGAACGGCACCGCGCCATTATGAGCTGGGTATTTGTACTGCTCAACCACCTCTGTGTGGCCCTAGCCATCGCCTTCAACGAGCATGTGGGCGCCTGGGAAATCACCCTGTATTTGGCGGGGATTTTTCTGGCTGCCGCCATCGGCTTTTTGTGCCTGCGCCGCCTCCGCAATTTTGAAGGCGGCATCAACCTGAACCGATTCCATGGCCACGGTTATGAGCACCCGAAGATCGCTGCCGTGTTCCTGCTGGCCTGCCTGGGCATGGCCGGCTTTCCCATCACGCCCACATTCATTGGCGAGGACCTGGTGTTTACGCATATCCACGAAGACCAGCCCGCACTTGCCCTCTTCACTGCCCTCAGCCTCATCATCGATGGCCTGGCCATCATCCGCATCTATGCCCGCCTGTTTATGGGGCCGCATGTAAAGTCGGTGTATGATATGGGGTATAGGAGTAGTTAGGGGAATAGTGAATAGTGATTGGTGAATGGTGATTGGGTATTAGGTATTGGGTATTTGGAATTAGCAATACCTAATACCCAATACCAAAATTTTCTAAAAACAAACAACAACGCATAACAATGAAATCTTCGAACAACACACTTCCAAAAGACGGCCTGGCCGGCCTGAAAGAAAACTGGCTGACAGACGCTACC
>NZ_MTFE01000010.1:542211-550287 GCF_001953305.1 Cnuella takakiae | reverse complement strand
TGGAGAACCTGGAGCACTTCAAACACGACTATGAAGCTACCGGCGGTACCGTGCAGCTGGTGGGTTTGCACAACCACAAACCGTTGTCGGAGCACAAACTGGCTGCCCGCAAAAAGCTGCGTTTGGCTTAATGTATTAAACCACTAAGACACAAGGGACACGGAGTAGCACAAAGGCTTTTGTGTTGCTCCGGTGCTTGTGATTGTGACATCGATATTTTATTCCAACATAGGTAAAGATCATAGTGCTGTAAGGTTTTGTCATGCCGAACTTGTTTCGGCATCTCCTCCACTTTCGATTCGTTCGAGCGTAAGCAGGGGATCCCGGCCTGCGCCGAGATGACAGATTCTAACCATGCAGGTGGATACCGATACAGCACAATCTTTCGCCATGATCACAGGGTTTTGGGTATATGCCCCGGCAAACCAAACCCGCTTTCGAAAACACCAACCATGAATTTTTTTAAAAAACCTTTTACCCTTGCAGCCGCAGCCCTGATGCTGACCACTGCTGCAAGTGCCCAGATGAATAAAGACCGCCGCATCCTGCTCAATGACGACGGCTCGCAGTACCTCAAGTTTACCATGGCCTCGCAATTGTGGGCACGCAATACCCAACTCAACCCCGGTTCTACCATCAACGGTTATGCTAAAGACCGTTACAGCGATATCGGTATCCGCCGCATGCGCATGCAGATCTTCGGGCAGATCGCCGACCGTGTGTTTATCTACACGCAGGTTGGTGAGAACAACTTCAACTTCCTGAGTGACCGCAAGCAGGGATTCTTTATCCATGATGCCATAGGGGAGTATGAGGTGGTGCGCAAGAAACTGTCGCTGGGTGCAGGCCTTACCGGCTGGAGCGGACTGGCCCGTTTTGCATCGCCTTCCATTGGTACCCTGCTGGGCGTGGATGCACCGCTGTTTGAGCAAAGCACCAACGATGTTACCGACCAGTTTTTGCGCAAGCTGAGTATCTACGCCAAGGGCAAACTGGGCAAGATCGACTATCGCCTGACAATGGCACATCCCATGGCTATTCAAAAAACCAACGGCTACACCAATGCCATCTCGGCTAATGCTACTGTATCGGCGCGTCCCGCCAAAATGCAGGCCAATGGTTATTTCCAGTACCAGGTATTTGACCCCGAAGCCAACACGGTACCTTATACCACCGGCACTTACCTGGGCAGCAAGAAAGTGCTGAATTTCGGGGCCGGTTTTGTGTACCAGCCCGATGCAATGTGGCATATGGGTAAACTACCCACCGATACCGTTGCAACCGCTATGAGGCAGTTTGCCGCCGATGTGTTTTACGATGCACCCATCAACAAGGCAAAGGGTACCGCTATCAGCGCATATGCTACGTTTGTGCATTTTGACTTTGGTCCCAACTACCTGCGCAACCAGTCGCCCATGAACATGGCCAACGGCAGCCTGCAGCCCGCACTGATCAATGGTGCCGGCAACGGCTTCCCTGCCTATGGAACCGGCAACGTGGTGTACACGCAGGTGGGTTATAAGTTCAGGGATAACATGATTGGCAAGACAACGCTGATGCCTTATGCCTCGCTGCAACATGCGGCCTATGAGCGCCTGAGCAAGGACATGAACTACGTGGATGCCGGTGTAAACTGGTTGCTGAAAGGCCACACCTCGAAGCTTACCGTAGCCTACCAAAACCGCCCCCTGTATTATACCAATGCCCTTACCGGCAAAGGCGACCTGAGCGGACGCCGCGGTGGCGTGGTAGTGCAGTACCAGGTGTTTCTGAACTAATAAATTGGAAGGGTGCTTTTGGGTGCCCTTCTGATTTTGTTACCAATAGCACACAGAATAATGTAAACCTCATGAAAAAGCTAGCAGTAATATTTTCCTTGCTTTTCCTGCTGCAGTTGGGCGCTGAAGGACAACAAAACTTTTTCAACGTTCCCAGTTCCGATATCACGCAGAAAGGCGCATCTTTTTTCCAGCAACAGGTGAACTTTTATAAAGGCGGTGTGCAGTTTAATGCTACCTATAACCATGGGCTGGGGAAAGGTTTTGAAGTGGGTGTCAATTACCTGGGACTTACCATGGCAGCAACGGACCACAAGCTGCACATGCCGTTCAATGATCATGAATTGCCTTATAATCCTTTCCTGGCCCTGAATGCTCAAAAACGCTTTTCATTAAGCGAACACCTGACAGTAGCCGCAGGTGGACAGTATGGCGTTACCACTACCACTGTGTTGCGCAAGGGTGGTTATGCTTACGCCAACATGGTATTGAATGAAGAAGCGGTGGGTTTTAAAGCCGTAGCCGGACTTTATGGTGCTACCAATTCGTTTTTTGGTGCAGGCAGCCGGTTGGGTGGGGATGTACCTATTGGCATACAGGCCGGGATGGAACAAGCCCTGGTAAAGGATAAAGTAGTGCTCCAGGCCGACTACATCAGCGGCCGCCACAACATAAGTGAAGTGGTGCTGGGTGGCGCCTGTTACCTGAATAGTAAATGGATTTTGTCGGCAGGCTACCAGTTGCCCGGCAGGTTGAGCAAAAGCGTTCATGCCCTGGTGCTGGAGTTGACTTATAATCCCAAAACGCCCGGTGCGCATAAGCGCACCGGCTAAAAGGCCAGGCGTGAAAAAACGCCCGACCCAACATACTGGTAATGGCGTACCAGGTGTTTCTGAACTAAGCCTCGCTGCCCTGATATAAGCCCTTTTGAAAACCGCTTATTGTTTGTTCAAGTAAGAAAGGCCCGCAATTGCGGGCCTTTTGAGGTACCATCACGTATGTTTTAACATAATGCACGGAGGCCGGTAAACTGCAGGAAAGACGCTGCGAAAACACAGGCTGCAGTAGCATTTGGGCTTCAGAATTGGTATTTAAGGTTTAAAATGTCAAGCCAACTAAAGCTTAAACAAACATAAATATACCGGCGAGCGCCAATTATGGCGCTTTAATTGCCGATATTGCTAGGGATACCGCAATCCGATTGCTCCCAGGCTACACGTTTTTATCTATTAGCTCCATCGGCAGTTCGCCCGGGGTTTGAGTACCATTCCTAAGCCCCGCAATAAGTAAACCCGGTTCCTATTTAGTATTATGGCATTTATCGACAAGGTTCTGCAAACGCCCTCCTATGGTTGGCAACACGAAAACGGCGAGCTGGTAAAACCCTCAACAGGGCAGCTTTTTGGTGAAGCGTTTTCCCGTATCAATATTTTCAAAACCCGTAAAAACTGGATATCCCTCATCAGCTGGGTGATGGCCGCCTGTATGGTACCGTTTTTCGTGGTTTTCCTGCGCTATTATTTTTCCTGGCCCTTGATGATCGCCTTCGTGGTATACGCCATGATCATCATGAGTACACACGGCACCATCTGGTTTCACCGCTTTTGTACGCATAAGGCTTATACGTTCAAACATCCTTTCTGGCGCTTTTTTACCCAAAACCTGGTGATTAAAACATTCCCGGAAGAGATCTACGTCGTGTCGCACCATGTGCACCATGTAAAAAGCGATACGCCCGGCGATCCGTACAACCCCAAGGGTGGTTTTTGGTACTGCATGCTGTCGGATGTAAACCACCAGAGCATCAACAAAAACCTGGATGAAGCTGATTATAACAGGGCTTACCACTTTATGAAACATACGGGCGTACAGCTCAACACCTACGCCCAGTACCTGAAGTGGGGTTCGCTGGCTACCCCGTTGTACACAGTTACCTTGTGGCTGCTCAACTGGGCTTTTTGGTACACGGTATTTTATCTGATTGGTGGTCACGGGCTGGCTTGCGCCCTGTTTGGTGCGGCCATGTTCTGGTTTGTGCTGGTGCGTGCCTTCAACTATACGGGTCATGGCAAAGGCCACGAAGCGCATAAAGACGGTATTGATTTCGACCGCAGCAACCTGTCGATCAACCAAACCCGTCCGGGGCTTTTTTCGGGCGAATGGCACAACAACCACCACCTGTATCCCGGCAGTGCCCGTGCAGGCTTCCTGCCTTACCAGCTGGATCTTGCCTGGTTGTACATCATCGGTATGTATAGATTGGGAGCGGTATCTTCTTACCGCGATTCCAAAAAAGAGTTTTTACGGAAATACCTGGCGAAACAGTAGGGAGAAAAGCTGCAAGGTGTTAGCTGCAAGCTACAAGTAAAGTTTGCAGTAGTTGATCCAACAGTTGCCAAACGATCCAGCGTTGTTTCAAAACACGAAAGCGCAAAAGCTTTGGGGCCATGAAAGGTAAACCTAGTTTACCCTTCTGCAACCTTCAAAGCTTTTGCGCTTTTCTGTTGTAATGACACCATACATGCCGCGGTCATAAACTTCTTGCAGCTTATAGCTAACAGCTTGCAGCTAACAGCCAACAGCTTGGCTCCGCTCTTTACTGCACCACCTTATACATCATGCCCGCATCCAGCCGGTCGGTAAGCTTCATGCCATTGAGGATGGCCATCTCTTCCAATCGGTTTTGCGGAACGCGTTGCTGTTGCAGGGCAGCCTGCAGCGTCATGGCGGAAGCTGCGGTTTTTACATGCACCTTTTCTGGTTGCTTATTCAGCTTGGCAGCATTGGTGAGCGGTCTGAAGCCCTGCATCTGGTTTTGAAACAAGGCAGCGAAATTGTTGAAACCCGCGGCACTGCTGGCACCCAGCAGGTGGTACACCGCACCATTGTACTGGATCAGGTAGCTGAGGGTACGAATGGCGGCACCCTGTTGTTGTTGCTGCTGGTCGGCTACTACCGCCAGTGCGGGCAGGCCAGCCACCTGTACCTCGCGGCTTTCCACTACCTGCAGCTGGTACTGCTGCACCATGGCCTGAGCGGCCTGCTGGGGTGAAGTGCCTTGTCCAAGTGTAAGCATCATCATGGCCTGCCCGTTGGGCTCGGCCCACTGTACCGCCTGCGGTGAGTTGGCATAACGCCAGCCTTGTGGTGCCGGCAGCTGGAACTTCATTACGGGGTGGTAAAAAACGCCAGACTCCATATAACCACCGCGGGGATCTTCGCCATAAACGATACCATCAATGCGGCGGAGGTATTCGTTGCGGCCTACCTTATAACTGGCTTGCGGTGCTTTTGTTTTCCACTCCTTGGCTAGCTGCGCTACTGTTGTATTGCGTTCGCCGGGATTGGGGTGGGTACTCATGAAGTTGGGCAGCTCCTCGGCGCCGCTGGCCTGGCTTTGGCGCTGCAGGGTATTGAAAAAGCCGGCCATCTCGCTGGCGTCATAGCCTATTTTGGTGCTGTATTCCACACCCAGCCGGTCCGATTCGCGTTCGGCATCGCGGCCAAATTTCAGGAACAGCAATCCCAGCCCCTGCGATGCTTCCTGCCCCATCTGGGCAATGGTGGGCGAAAGGATCATGCCGCCAATGAGGCCGATTTGGCCCAGCACCTGCTTGCTTTGTTGCGAAACGCTGTGGCGGGCCGTGATATGGCCTATTTCGTGACCCAGCACACCGGCAAACTCGGCTTCGTTGTTGAAGGCCGCCATAATGCCGCGGGTAAAATATACATAGCCACCGGGAACGGCAAAGGCGTTGAGGATATCGGAATCAACAATACGGAACTGGTAATCAAGCCCGGGCCGGTGCGAGATGGCGGCCATCTGCTTGCCTTTTTCGTTGATAAAAGCCTGTAAAGCCTGGTTTTCATACAGGCCATATTGGGCAATGATGGCGGGATCGGCTTCTTTGCCCATGGCTATTTCCTGCTCTTCGGAGATGAGGGCTACCTGCCTTTTGCCCGTAACAGGGTTGCGGGCACAATGCTCAAAAACAAAAGGTACGGCGGCAACCAGGGTTGCCAGGCAGATGGAACGCATCTGCCGGTAGGGCGTTTTCATAATCTTGTGTTTTATTCCTTATATACAATGCAATGGCGGTGCCATGGGAAATATGCATATCTATTGCACGTTTAGCCTTTGGGTACTGCCTTTTGGAAAGATTATATACCAGGCGCCGGTGCCGTTGCGAACCGGAAATACAGGTTTTGTAAATTGCTACTGATACCGGGTCTTAAAAAGCTTCTTCAACTCCTTTAACCGAAACAAATATGCGTATCGCACTGCTTAGCATTTTATTGTTACCTACCCTTGCCCAGGCACAGGGTGGTGCAGGTCCTGCCGCCAGTGTAGGCATCAGCGTACAGCGCTCCAGTCATTTTTACACCACCTTCGATGGCTTTCCGGTAAACCAAACCCGGTACAGCAGGGTGGCTACCGGCAGCCCTTACCTGTTCGATCATTACCTGCCGGCAATAGTGGTGCTGGGCAATGGTACGGGTTACGAAGGCGTAAGGGTGCGGCTGAACCTCGTGGAAAATGAACTGCAGTACCGCGACACCAAAGGGATGGAAAGGGTAACCAAGGTGCCCATGAAGCAACTGGTGATCCGCGATACGGTAAGTGGTACGGAGCATACCCTGGTAAACAGCATTGCCCTGCCGCCCGATGCGCCCAAGAGCGGTTGGTACGAACTGCTGGCCGACGGGCCGCTGCAGTTGCTGAAGCTGCGGGAGCGCCGGCTGGTTACCGAAAAACCTTTCAACTCGGCATCTGAAGAGCAGCGCATCGAAGCCCGCGACCGTTATTTTGTGTTGCACAAGGGCAAGTATACCGAAGTAAAAAAGCCTAAAGACCTGGCGCCTTTCTTTGCGACCCAACAAAAAGAAATGGACGCTTTTCAAAAGCAACAGCGTGACCGTGAACTGGCCTGGGAACGGGCAGCCACCGAAGCGGTACAACACTATAACGGGCTGGAGTCGCCCCCTGCAAAAGCCGCCTTCTAGCATTGCAAATGATCAAGCCTGTAACGTACAGGCTTTTTTTATAGGGTGTAAATGGCATGGCAGCGTGCATTGGTTTAACTTTCACCCATCAGCACAACATGAGTCCCGAGAAATACCTACGATATCTTGTTCCCTTTTCGCTGTTTGGTACCGAACGTACCAAGCAAATACTCCAGGCCACACCTACCGATGATGTTGTGCGCAAAGACGCCGACAAAACGCAGATCACTGTTTATCATTACGACAGTACCCACCTGGAGTCTACCGAGTTGCAGAAGGTGGAAGAAAGTTTTCCTTTTCGCGATCAGCCACAGGTAAGCTGGATCAATGTTGATGGCTTGTGCAAGCCCGATGTGGAAAAGGCGGGCGCTCATTATGGCATCCACCCGCTGATCATTGAAGACATCCTGAGTATGGGCCAGCGACCCAAGATGGACGAAGTGGAAGGCATCCTGTACTGCCTGCTCAACATGCTTTATTTCAATAGCAAGACCAACTCGGTGGAGCAGGAGCAGATCAGCATTGTGCTGGGGCAAAACTACGTGATCACCTTCCAGGAAGATCCCAGCCGCGATGTGTTTGATCCCATCCGCGAAAAGCTGAAGATCAACAACAGCAAGCTGCGCCAGCGTGGCGCCGACTATCTCTGTTATACCATGCTCGACCTGATCGTAGACAACTACTTCTTTGTGATGGAAAAACTGGGTGCCTGTATCGAATCGGCCGAAGAAGAAGTGATCCGCAACAGCAATACCCGTTCGCTGGCGCGCATCAATTTCCTGCGCAAAGAACTGATTGTACTGAAACGAAATATTGCACCGGTACGCGATCTTATTGGCGGTATCATCCGCTCCGAAAGTGAGCTGCTTGATGACCGCACTACCAAGTATTTCAAGGATGTGTACGACCACATCATACAAGCTTATGACCTCAGCGAAAACTACCGCGATATCATGATCTCGATGCAGGATTTATACATCAACAACGTGAACCTGAAGATGAATGAGGTGATGAAAGTGATGGCCATTGTAACCTGCCTGCTGGCACCTGCAACTGTTATCGGTGGTGTCTTCGGGATGAACTTCGATGTGATACCCACCGCCCACAACACCTGGGGTTTTTACACTGCCGTTGGCGCCATGCTGCTGATACCGGTGTGGATGCTGGTGATGTTTAAAAGGAGGGGTTGGTTTTAACCGCGGATGTGTATGATTTGGAAATGATTTGTAGGAGTTCCTGGTGATACAATTTCCTTTGGTAAGCAGCCATTAAGTAAGCATTATGATAAGGACAC
>NZ_MTFE01000010.1:500522-542195 GCF_001953305.1 Cnuella takakiae | reverse complement strand
CGCCCGTTTCCATTATCGTACGCTTATCATTCAAATCATTTTCAAATCATAATCCTCTGCGGTTACAGTTTTCCCTTCACACTATCCGCATATGCAAACTTCTGCACGCTCTTTTCATTCAGGTTGATGCGCAGCAAAAAGGGTTTGATGGCAGTATTGCTCAGGGTTTCGGCGCCACCCAGCATCACGGTGGAGGAGTCAATCCATTTGCCTTCGCGCATCACGGTACCGGGGCCGGCAAAGAAGATGCGGGTGCGCATATTGTTTTGCAGGTTGATGATGCCCACTTCGGTATCGGGGCCGGCACCGGTGAGCACCTGTTGCCCGTCTTTTTTGTCGATGATATAGTTATACGATACCAGGTCGATGGCCTTGGTGCTGTCGGTATTGTAAATGAGGTAAGGCTTGAACTGCTCCAGTTCTTCGGGTGCAAAGAAGCGGGGCGGCAGGGGCTCGCCATAACCACCTTCAGTTTCCTGGAAGTTGGCGGGATCGAAGCTGGGATCCTGGCCTTCCAGAAACATATACATGTTGGGAAACGCTGTTTGCACCATCCGTGCTTCGGGCGTGAGTTGGCTGAGGTCGGCTTCCGGTTGTGCTGCAGCGGTGTCGGTTGTTGCAGATTCCGTATCGGCGTTGTTGGTGCATGAGGTGCAAAGGCCAATGGCTGCAATGGCAAAGAGGCGGGTAAGCTTCATGTATTGGTATTTATAAACCTGCCATTTCCTTGAGAGATGGCTGATCTGGCTTTTGGAAAAACCTATAAGGTCTTGAAGACCTTATAGGTTTAACGAGCAGTTTATTTCTTTTTATATATGGGCACCGTGCTGCAGGGCTCGCCATACATGATGCTCTTGGTTACAGGGCGCAGCACCTTGGTAACAGCAGCGTAAGCTATGGCATCGATGGGCGTTTCGCCACAGCCTTTTACCACCACACGCTGGTCGTTGTATTCGGCTGTATCCAAGCGCTCGATGTTTTTTACCAGCAGGTGTTTGTGCAGTTCTTCGGCCGTACCCAGAAATACCTCCCTGGCCACGGGCTCCAGGTAGCTCACCGCCAGCATATAGGCCCACACAGGAATGATGGCATCCGCCGTGCAGGTGACGGCCACCAGCGCATCCTGGTACTCGCTCCAGTCTTTGGCTTTCAGCGCCTCGCGGTAGTCTTTTTCTTTCAGGATCAGTCCCATGAACAGGAAATCCTTGAGGTCAAACAGCTTGACTTCACCCTTGGGCAGAAATTGCTCCAGGTCGAGGGTGATGAGGCCGCTGTTGGCCACTTTGTTTACCAGCAAATCACTCATGGTGCAAAGGTAACCGCGGATGATGGGATTAAATGAATGGATCGGATTTATAGCATTTGTTTGACGATAGCGCGGTTTGCTCGCAGGGCATTGTGTTCACGCAAAGAGCGCTAAGAAGCAAAGACACAAAGGAAGCTACAAGCTGCAAGTGATTGGGGCAGGCCGGTTCTAAGAAAATGGGCTTCAAGAGCGCTGCATAATCTGTGTAAACCATCCTTCAATCTCTTCCAATCCATAAATCTGCGATTAAAAAAAGCGCCCCCTCAGGAGCGCTTCATATCTTTTACTATTGACCATTCACCTTTCGCTACTGCACAATCATCAGCTTGGCATAGTTCAGCATGATCTTCTTTTCACCGTTCTGGTCGAATTTGATGGTGGCAACCGGGTTGTGCGCCGAGCCTTCCAGTTTCATCACTTCGCCAAAGCCAAACTTCTGGTGTTCCACCTTCATGCCTTCCTGCAGCGTAGCGGGATCGGAAGGAACAAAGTTGGTAGAAGGTGTATGCGCTACTTCCTTCTGGTTTTTGAGGGCGCCTGCAGCTACTGCTGAAACAAAGGTGCGCTCCTGCGGCTGTGCCGGTGTGGTGGTTTTACGCATCCGGTCGAAAGCACTGCCGCTGCCCCAACCCGAGCCGGAGCTCTGGTTCTTCAGTCCGCCGCCGGCATAGCTGCGGTCCACCAGGTCCTGCGGAATTTCTTCGATAAAGCGGCTGGGCTCGTTTTGCGTGAGCTGGCCAAACTTATACCGGGTATTGGCATAGGTAAGGAACAGGCGCTTCTTGGCGCGGGTAACCGCCACGTAAAACAGGCGGCGTTCTTCTTCCAGTTCCTCGCGGGTATTGATGCTCATGCCGCTGGGGAACAACGTTTCTTCCAGTCCACCAACAAATACCACGGGATACTCCAGGCCTTTGGAGGCGTGGATGGTCATCATCTTCACCGTATCTGCATTGGGATCTTTCTGGTCGCTGTCGGTGAGCAGGGTGATCTGCTGCAGGTAGGTGCCGAGGCTTTTGTCGCCAACTTCACCGCTTTCCTCGCTGATGGGCGTTTCAATAAATTCTTTAATAGAGTTGAGCAATTCCTGCACGTTCTCATAACGCTGTACGCCTTCGGTGCTCTTGTCGTTGAACAGTTCTTTTACAAAACCGGTCTGCTTGCCTACATGGAACGCAATATCATAAGCATTCTTGGTGGGCAGCATGCTGTGGAAGCTCTTGATCATGGTCACGAACTCGTCGATGGCCTGGAGCGTACCGCTCTTGAAGCCATAATAGGCGGCGCTTTCCAGCACCTGCCACATCGAGATCTCGTTTTGGTTGGCAAACAAAATGGCTTTGTCAACCGTGGTCTTGCCAATACCGCGAATGGGATAGTTGATGATCCGCTTCAGGGCTTCTTCATCCTGTGGGTTAACGATCAGGCGGAGGTAAGCAATGTAATCCTTGATTTCCTTGCGCTGGTAGAAAGAGATGCCACCAAAGATGGTATAGGGAATACCAGCCCGGCGCAGGCTTTCTTCAAAAGAGCGGCTCTGGGCGTTGGTGCGGTACAGGATCGCAAAGTCTTTATTGGAAAAATGGTTGCGCAGCTTGTTTTCCATAATGGCGTCGGCAACGTACTTGCCTTCGTCATTATCGCTCTGGGTGCGTACCAGCTTGATGTTTTCGCCGGTGGGCTGGTCGGTAAACAGGGTCTTCTCGATCTGGCCCTTGTTGTTCTTGATGATCTGGTTGGCGGCGTTGAGGATATTGGGCGTGGAGCGGTAGTTCTGCTCCAGTTTGATCACCTTCACGTCGTCGTAGTCGTTCTGGAACTGCAGGATGTTCTGGATGGTAGCGCCCCGGAAGGAGTAGATGCTCTGGGCATCATCACCCACCACGCACACGTTTTCGTTGGCGGCACCCAGCAGCTTGATGATCTCGTACTGCGCGGGGTTGGTATCCTGGTACTCATCGATGAGGATGTACTTGAACTTGTGCTGGTACTTGTGGAGCGCCTCCGGAAAGTTCTTGAGCAGCTCGTACATTTTGATCAACAAGTCATCAAAGTCCATAGCGCCGTTCTTAAAACAGCGCTGGGCATAGGCTGCATATATCTGGCCCAGCATGGGGCGGTTGGCCCGCATATCTTCCTGCTGGATGTGGTAGTCGTTCAGGTATTCGCGTGGACCTACCAATGCGTTCTTAGCCCCTGAAATGCGGTTGTAACACGCATTGGGTTTGTAGTGCTGGGGGTCGAGGTTGAGCTCCTGCACCACGGTTTTCAGTACGCTCTTAGCGTCGTCGGTATCGTAAATAGTAAACGAAGAAGGGTAGCCCAGCCGGTGCGCTTCGCCGCGCATGATGCGGGCAAATACCGAGTGGAACGTACCGATATAGAGGTTGCGGGCCTCGCCGGTACCCAGTATATGGCCAATCCGTTCTTTCATTTCGGCGGCCGCCTTATTGGTAAAGGTCAGCGCCAGGATATTAAAAGCATCCACGCCTTTGGCCATCAGGTGGGCAATGCGGGTGGTGAGCACTTTGGTTTTTCCCGAACCTGCGCCCGCCACAATCATCAGTGCGCCTTCGGTGGTGGTCACAGCTTCGCGCTGGTTAGGATTCAATCCCTTCAGGTAGTCTTGCATAGACGGCAAAGGTACGGCAGGGCGGGGCCGATTGCTAAAAAATGTAGTGGTAAAATTATCAAGGTACCATCCGGCATGAAGGGCAGCCCAACCAACAATTTTGGATGAACACCCATAACGTAATATCTTGTTTGCAAATAACTGTTGAGGTTATTGTTTTGATCCCTTTGGCCAACCAGAACTACCATGAAACCATTTGCTATTGCATTTTCCCTTCTCCTGTACACCTTTCTTGTTGCGGCGCAAAATAACAAACCTTTCGTAGGGCCTCTGCCCAAATGGATCACCCTGAATGAAACAGCAGTTGCCCCCGATTCGTTGCTGGCTGAAGCCGAAGATGGTGTTTTGTACCTGGCTTATGAAAAACAGGTGAACCCTGCTGCCAACACTACTTTTTATAAAGCGGCCATTCAAATGCGCACCCAAGAAGGTGTGGAAGCCAATTCGGAGATTACGGTAAATTTCGACCCCA
This sequence comes from Cnuella takakiae, assembly GCF_001953305.1. GTDB lineage: Bacteria > Bacteroidota > Bacteroidia > Chitinophagales > Chitinophagaceae > Flavisolibacter > Flavisolibacter takakiae. Next base: position 537,785 of record NZ_MTFE01000010.1, on the reverse strand, counting down.
GTTATCAAAAACTAATCTGGCACCATATAGTAATCCGCAGGGGAAATTCCCGAATCAACCAATTGCAGGTTAGCCGCCAAAAGCTGATGCAACAGGAGAGTGATCGCGCCAAACACCTGTACGACGGTTCACTTTCTGCCGTTCAGATTTTAGCAGATGTGCGAAAGGGTGATATTGTGGAATATGCGTATAGCCTTGCAGGCCGCAATCCAATTTTAGGCAACCTGTACACCGGCACATTCGATCTGCAATTCTCTATACCTGTAGCATGGCTGTATTATAAAATTGTAGTGCCGCCCCACAGGCAGGTTCAGTTTGTAAACCGTGGCAACCTGCAAGCGCCCACTTTTAATAAACAGGAGGGTATGGCTGTGTACGAATGGAAAGCTGCCAACCTGATGCCCCTGCGCACCAACAACAATATACCTTATTGGTACGACCCCTATCCTGTCACTATGATCAGTGAATATAAAAACTGGGAGCAAGTTGTTGATTGGGCCTTGCCCTTATACGCTGTTTCAACCTCAGCTACAGATAATGTATCCAAACTGGCTACCACCATAAAAAAGCAACACACCTCCGACCTTGACCGTTTACTGGCTGCATTGCGTTTTGTGCAGGATGAAGTAAGGTATATGGGTTTTGAAATGGGTGAAGGATCGTACCGGCCACATACGCCACAGCAAGTGCTGGAAAACCGTTATGGCGATTGCAAGGATAAAGTCTTTCTGCTGTGTCGCCTGCTTCACGATCTTGGCATAGCAGCATATCCGGTATTGGTAAATTCCGGCAAAGGCAAAGTACTTAACCAGATGCTACCAGCGCCTACCGTATTTGACCATGTGGTAATTACTGCGCAGGTAAATGGCAAAACTTATTACTTCGATCCCACCATCAGCAACCAGCGGGGTGCTGTTGACGATATTTATTTTCCTGATTATGGATATGGCTTGATTGTGCGTGCAGGTACCAAACAACTCTCCGCGCTACCCAGGCAAAAGCCGGCAAAAGTCGAAATTGTTGAAACTTTTGAGGTACACAACCTGCAGGGAGAAGCCTCACTGAGTGTGATTACCAAGAGCTATGGCTCAGCAGCTGATGAACTGCGCACAAAGTTTGGAAACGATTCCAATCGTGAAATTCAGGGAGGATACACAAAATTTTACCAGCAATATTTTAAAAACATCACCCCGCAGTCTTTAACATTTGCCAACGACTCGATTACTGGCATGGTGACCACTACCGAGAAGTATAAAATCGAAGATTTTTGGGGTGAGGTACGCAATCTGAAAAAAGCAACCTTAGAACCTTTTGTAATCACCAACCTAGTTAGCCGGCCCGACAACAACCTGCGTACGGCTCCTTTTGCGCTGGGCGCCCCTGTGAACTGCAACGAGAAAATCATCATAAACCTGCCTGAACCGTGGGAGTTTCATAACGATAAAATACAGTTGGACCATGAGGCTTTTTCCTACAAGGCGCAGTATAAAGGCATAGGCAGCCGAGTAGAACTGGTGTACAATTTTCAAGGCAAAAAAGACCATGTAACAACAGCCGAATTCAACTCTTACAAAAAAGCCATCAAAAAATTGGATGAGCAAATTGGCTATACCCTTACCTACTCAATAGAAGATGCTACCGCATCAGGAAGCGCTGTGGGGTTGCTTTCCGGTTACTTTCCGTATTGGTACATCATGTTGGGTTTGAGTGTATTTATTACCTACCAATGGAAAAAACGCCGGTAAACAATTTGATCTGCTGCTTCCATCTTTTTCTACCGGCAGTCTTTTATAGGTGTTTAAAACGACCGCGTACTCAGCACCACCTGGTTGCCCGGCGTTTGCACGTTGCCATCGCTTTCGGCAGTGATAAAAATGCGGGTGGGTTTGTAAGGGGTTACGGTTTCCATTTCTGCCTTGCGGGCTTTGGAAAGCAGGCCCGTTTCAGACTTCAGCTGTCCGAGGTTTTTCAACCCGTTATTGGATTCCATCCACACCACGTAGGTGTTTTGGGGAAGGGCCAGCCGCTGCGGGTCGGCCAGGTTGCGGATTTCAATATCGATGGCATGGTTGCCATTATTATCTTTTTTCACCTTCACAGCACCATCGGCGCCAGGTACCACCGTGGAGGTAGTAAATGCTATTTTCCGGTTGCAGGCGGTAAAGCCAAGGGCCGCCACCAAAAGAAGCAGGAGGGTTGTAGAACGGAAGGAGGTAAAACTGCGCATATTCATTGCCTGTATTTGATGCAGGGGGTTCAAAAACTGAACCACCTGCATCCGGGCAGGTATCAGGCATGCACTTTCGCCAGCTTTTTGCGCCAGGCCAGCACCTGTATGGGGCCATGCGTGTGGCGGCTCGCATGGCGCAGCCAGCCAAAAAGCTGGGGCACATGCAAGACCATGCGGTGGAAGAAAACCAATGCCAGATAAATACCTCCGAGTGCATATAGCAATGCCTGCATGGGAATCAGTATGGGCAGTACCGCAACATAGAGCAACAGCCCTGCAAAGTCCAGCAAGTTATTCATGACGGGTGTTTTTGAGCAGGTTAAAAAAGAATAGGAATGGAGCAGTTGGTTTTGCAGAGGAGTTGTAGATCGTACTTATATGGACAAAAGGAATGCCGGGTTTGTTGCTTCTGAAGTTAGTATTTGATACAAAAAAGCGATATCCCAAAACGGCTAGTTTAGGACGGTTGCAGCTTGCCGGGCGGCAAAAACTTATCAGGCGATGGGAAAATGACAGCAAAACTCCGAACCCTTGTCCGGCTGGCTGTCCACAGTGATAAAACCCTGGTGTCTTTCGATGATTTTTTTGCACAAAGCCAATCCCAGTCCCAGGCCATCATTGCCGCGGTTTAGCTTCTGGAAAAGCTGGAAGATGGTATCCTTGTACTGCTCGGGTATGCCTGTGCCGTTATCCTGTATGCGGATGCGGATAAAGTCGGTATAGCGGTAACGGTTTTCGAGCATCCTGAATTTATTGTCCTTACTTACCACGGTGCTGATGTGTAGTTGCAGCAGCCGCTGCGGGTGCCGGAACTTGATGGCATTGTGCAGGAGCTCGGAAAATAAAAAGGAAAGATCATCAGTAAAGCCCATAATAACAGGCAGCGGTGAGCAATGCATCGTTATGTCGGCAGCAGGTTGGATGGCCCTTGCCTTTTCGGCGGCCGCCGTCACAAGGGTATTCAGGTCCACCGGCTGGGGGTTCAGTTCCTGCATGTCTATCTGTACAAACCGCTGCACCTGTTTCACCACATCGCGGGTATGCTGGGCCACCTGGGCAATGCGCTCCAGGTGGGTGGCCAGGTGGCCGGGTGTTGTACTGTCCTCGCGCAGCAGCATGCTGGAAAGCACCATCAGCTTGCGCAGGGGCTCCTGCATGTTGTGGGTTAATGCCTTGTTCACCTGTTGCAGGTCGGCATTGCGTTGTTCCAGCAGCAGAATCTGCGCGTCCAGGGTTTCGGCGTGTTGCTGCAATTGCTGGCGGGCCTGCTGTAGTTCGGTATTTTCCTGCAAGGCCTGCTCCGCGTATTTTTTGGCGGCAATAATTTCGTTTTCGTACTTATTGCGGTTTTCAATTACCATGGCGCCGCATACAATTTCGGCCCGGCCATTTACCATTCTTCTTTGTGCATTCAGCAGTACGGGAATCTGTTGCCGCTCGCGGTTCGAGAGGGTAATGAATACTTCCTTGGCCACCTGCCTGATCAGCAGCATGGGAAAGAAATGCGTTTGAAAAAAAATGCGGGTACCCAGGCTTACATACGCAGATATATAATGCTCCACCAACTCTTCTTTTGCATAGCCCAAAAGGTTACAGGTAGCCTCGTTAGCAGCCAGTATTTTTCCATGGTCGTCGATGGAGAAAAAAGCAAAAGGCGCCAGATTGAGGTAATCGGTCATGTCATCACTGCCTCCGTGTGCAGGAAGGAGCGTATATGTTCAATGGTCTCACCGGGTGCGCTCACATGCGGGCAGTGGCCTGTTGCATTCAGCAGCCGGTAAGTGCTGTTGGGCAGGTGTTGGCTAAGGTATTCGCCCACCGATACCGGTGCCACAATATCGTCGCGGCATTGCATCACGAGGGTGGGAACGGTTGAACGGTGTAAATCGGGGCGACAGTCGCTGAGGAAAGTTACTTCGGCAAAGCGACGGGCAATAATGGGATCGGATGAGCAAAAGCTCTGGACCAGTTCATCGCCCAGTTCCGGTTGTTGGGGAGTGCCCATAAGAGCCGGCGCCAGAAAATTGGCCCAGCCAATGTAGTTCTTGTCCATGGTGACAAAAAGGTCGTCGACATCACTACGGGTAAAACCGCCGTTGTAATCGCCATCAGCCAGGTAGCAGGGCGAAGGGCCTACCATGATCAGTTTGCTGAAGTACTGCGGTGCCGCAATGGCGGCATACATGCCAATCATGGAACTAACGGAGTGACCAACAAAAATGGCATCGCGCAGGTTGAGTGCACTGCATATGTCCAGTACATCCTGCACATAACCCCGCAGCGAACGATACCGTTCGGCATTGTATGCTGTAGTATCGGAGCAGCCACTGCCTACATAATCGAATAAAATAACCTGGTACCGGTCTTCAAACGCTGGCACAATAAAACGCCACATCTTCTGGTCGCAGCCAAAGCCATGCGCAAAAATCAAGGGCTGTTTGCCCTTACCGGTGATGGTTACATTGTTGCGGTGAATGATGTTTGGCTGCATGGTCTTTCCTTGAAGTGGAACAATAACTTTCTATGCGCACCTAAATCTAAGTGCTGGCTGTTGAAAGGGCTTATTTTTTGGTTGAAACCGGTAAAAGCATAGCCGAAACGGAATGCTGCGCAAGAATTGTTTTCAGGAACTGGTGTTGCCTGCTGTTTCGAAGCAAAAACCTCCCTGCATACAGGTGGATTTTTGTTGCACGGGAGCCGCGGGTTTGCGTTTGCGGCGGTACTGCATGAGGGTGGTTTCGGCTTTTGCAGACAGGCGGTAGTACCTGCCAAAACTATCGGCGCCGCACTGCTGCAGCCAGCCACCCTGCAGCATTTGCTGGAAAGCTTCGGGCTCCAGGCGGGTGCGCCCCACCAATATTACTTCGGGGAAATAATAGAAATCCTTAACCTCCTTGTTGTAGGTCATGATCAGTAAAGCCAGCAAATCCTGGTGTACCGGCTGTGGCATTGGTTAAGGGGAAAAGATGTGCATAAAAGCAGCAAAAATCCTGCCTGTTGCGGCTTTGGTGGCTGGTGGCATTATTATCGTAACCCATAGGCGCTAAACAGGTTTGTATTCATGCGCAAAAAAGCCGTTTACTCCTTGGTTGCAGCCTTGCCATCACTGCTGTCGCGGTCCTTTGCCGAACTGCAGCGCAACGACCCCCTGCGAATGGCAGGAGCCACGGCTTTCTTTACCATCTTCGCGCTGCCGCCCATACTGGTAATGCTGATACAGCTACTGCGCCTGGTATTGCATCCGCAGTTTATCCAAAACAAGCTTTTTACCAGCCTTTCCGAAATGGTGGGTCCGCAGGCGGTGGGGCAGCTGGAGAATGTATTGAAAGCTTTCAGCCAGCTGGCGCAAAATATCTGGGTAACGGCAGGAGGTTTTTTGTTCCTTGTTTTTGTAGCTACCAACCTGTTTACCATCATCCGCCATTCCATTAACCAGATATGGAAAATAAAGCCGCGCAAACGCAAGGGTGTGCTGAAGAAAATGAATGCCCGCTGGCATGCCATTGCCGTAATACTGGTGGCGGGTTTCCTCTTCCTCATCGGCATCATCGCCGAAGCCCTGCAAACCATTATTGGCAGGCAATTATTTGATGCAGCTCCACTCCTGTCGTTTTATTTCAAAACAGCTGTCAACTACCTGATCTCCCTGGTGATTGTTACGCTGTGGTTTGCCATCATGTTTCGCTACCTGCCCGATGGCCGTCCTTCGTGGCGCGTGGCATTTACAGGTGCGTTGCTTACCAGCCTGCTGTTTTCACTGGGGCGCATCCTGCTGCGGGTGTTGCTGTCGTATAGCAACCTCAATACTTTGTACGGCACATCTGCATCGATTGTTTTGCTCCTGCTTTTTGTTTTCTACTCCTCGCTCATCCTGTACTTCGGTGCAGCCTTTACCAAGATGTGGGCCCTGCACCGGGGTAATGCGATCAAACCCTTACCGCATGCCATGCATTACAAACTGGTAGAAGGCGATGAAGCGTAGTGTTGTAAACAAAGGCAGTAGGAAGCAATTACAATGCTTAACCAATAGGAGCAACCGATGGTGCTTTTGCCAAATGGATGAAGCAGGCAACAGAATGTATCCTCCGCTATTTTCCTGCATTGTTTATGGATGAGTAAAAGTTATCCTGATAAAAAATCTTTTCCTGTACAGTTTAAAAAGGCTCATTTTTTGAAGCCCAAGGCCACCACAGCATGGCGCCGTGCTGCACATTTTTCATCCATAAAAAACCAAGCAGATGTTTTATCACGATCGACAACTTCAGTATAAGGTACGCGTAGAAAAGCCCAACCCCGAGTTTGCCAAATTGCTCCAGCAAGCCATTGGTGGTGTGGAGGGAGAGATCAGGGTTTGTTTGCAGTATCTCTTCCAGGCATGGAACAGCCGCGGGCCGCAGAAGTACCGCGATATGCTATTAGAAACCGGCACCGAAGAGATCAGCCATATCGAGATGCTGGCAACAGCTGTAGCCCTCAACCTGGAAGGTGCTTCTACGGCATTGAAGGAGAAGATGGCCGCCAGCAACCCGCTGGTAGAATCGGTGCTGGGGGGTAAGGATCCCCGCCATATTCTGAGTGCCGGACTGGGTGCCATGGCTGCCGACAGCAATGGTGTTCCCTTCAATGGGTCGTGGATTGTGAGCAGTGGCAATATTGCCGCCGACATGCATGCCAACGTATATGCCGAAGCTACCGGCCGGGTGCTGGCTACACGCCTTTGGGAGATGACCGACGACCCGGGCATGAAGGACATGCTTTCCTTCCTTATTGCCCGCGATACCATGCACCAGAATCAGTGGATGGCGGTGCTGGAAGACCTGGGTAATGTACACCCCATTCCCAACTCCTTCCCGCAGTCGCAGGAAAACCAGCAGTTCAACTACACTTTTGTTTCTACCAATATCAACCAGGAACCCTCGCCGCATACCCGCTGGACCGAAGGGCCTTCCGTTGATGGCAAGGGCACCTTCACCTTTATGCATGCCGAGCCCATGGGCGGTATGCCCGACCTGTCGAAACCCGACCCGCTGACCCATGCCCAAACTGAACAGATGGTGGGCCGCGAAATACCCATGGCCGATAAATCTTTTATTGAAAAAGCAAAGGATGTGATTAGCGGGAAGTAGGGTAATTTGATAATGAGCTAATGTGCTGATGTGCTAAACAGTAAGCAGCAATCAAACGGATGCAGGTAACCACATTTAGCAAGCAACAGGTCTTCTTTAGCACATTAGCTCATTATCCAATTAGCACATTATCTCTGGCACAATCCTTTCAACTACACCTCACCTAAACATTGCGTTTATGAACAGACTAAGAGGTAAAGTAGCCATTGTAACAGGTGGTGCTACCGGTATAGGGGAAGCCATTGTAAAGAAATTTGCAAAAGAAGGTGCCAAAGTGGTGGTTAACGGTTTTCCCGAAGACCCGGTAATGGACGTGGTAAATGAGATTACCTCGGGTGGTTACGATGCCATCGGTTTTATGGGCGATGTATCGGAAGAAGGCAATGCCATGGCCTGTGTGCAGTTTGCCGTGGAAACCTATGGAAAGCTGGATATCCTGATAAACAATGCCGGTGTGTTCCCGGTTATGGAAATGATCGAGAACTATCCTACCAAGGCATTTGAGTACATGATGAAAAACAATGTGCGCACTGCTTTCCTGATGACCAAGTACGCCATTCCGGAACTGCAAAAAACCAAGGGTTGTATCATCTCTGCCGGCTCCGAAGCAGGCAAGATTGGCCTGGGTGAAAACGCGGTATATGGCGGTACCAAGGGTTTTATCCATTCCTTTACCCGCGGTATTGCGGTAGAGCAGGCAAAGTATGGCATTAGGGCCAACTGTGTTTGTCCCGGTGCTATTGATACCGCCTGGACGCACAAGGAAACAGGCCCGATGAAAAAGAAGCACGAGACCATGATCGTGGAAGGCACCCCATTGGGCCGCAGGGGCACGCCTGAAGAAATTGCCAATGCTTATCTCTTCCTCGCATCTGATGAAGCATCCTATATCACCGGTACCCTGATGATGGTTGATGGTGGCATCACCATTGGCAAAGGTGCCATTGGCAAGGAAGCGGAAAAAGATACCAAACGCGAACCTTCGGGCGAGCTGTTGCTGCGCCACAAAAAAGAAGGCGCCACCGATATGTTGCGCGGTGAAGATGGAAATGTATAAATGGGTATTGGGAATTAGGTATTGGTGAGTAGTGATTGTGAATACTTGGTAAAAGGAATGCATTTTAGCCGATGTTGCTAACATGATTAAGTTATCATCACCCAAAAACAATACAATACCTAATTCCCATTCACCACTCACCATTCACCACTTTCATCCCGCTACTTCTCCCTTATCTACCTGTACAAACCTGCTCAACTTTTTCAGCAGGGTTTTTTCGCGGAAAGGTTTTGGCAGGAAATCATCCGCACCAAATTCAGCATAGTTCTTTTGGGCTCCCGGATGGCCGGAAAAAATAATGACCGGGATGCTACGGTAAGAAGACGCTTTAAGCCGGCGGCAGATAATACGGCCATCAGCGCCGGACAGCAGTACGTCCATCAAAATAAGCTTGGGATGTTCGCGGGCAATGGTGGCATAAATTTCCTGCTCGCTTTGTGCAGTGCAAACCAGCAGCCCATTCCGTTTCAAAATAGTTTGGAGTAAGAAGAGTTGGTCCTGGTCGTCGTCAATGATGAGGATTTTTTCCATGGGGTTCGATGTTCGGGCTAGGTTGCGATGAGCAGGAACAACAATGCTGCCTCCCTGCGTTTCAGATAAATATAAAATTTTTATCTATTGGTTTTACACCTCGCGGATTTTTTCTGAGCTAAACTGGTTCTTGATGTACTCGTTGAAAAAAGATCCTGCCGAACCTTCACACTCAATGTACAATTGAAAAATCTTCCAGAGCCTGGGCGGCACATTCTGGTACCGGTATACATTACCCGTACGGAATTCAATATCAAGGGTTTTATCCTTTTCCGAATATTCCATCCGGTGGATGGTTTGCGATTTGGCGGTATAGAGAGCCTGGCTCATGGCAACGCTTTAAGGATGAGCACTGATAAAAAAATCGGGCCAAGGTTTAAAGATGATCCTTCAGGCCAGCAGCCTATTATCTGGTCATCACCCCAGCGTTCATTGTAGGGTTGCTCCTGCTGTTCCTTTCAATCTGCGCACATCATTTGCACAAGCTTAGTTATGGAAGGCCCTTCATTGGTATTGTTGAAAGAACAGGCAGCAAAATTTGTTGGTAAAAGAATAGATGCGGCAGAAGGTGCGGCAAGGCTGGATTTCGATCGCATTGCCGGGCAGAAAATGGTGGACCTGAAATCATGGGGTAAACATTTTCTTATGGTGCTGGAAGACTGTACCATCCGCATTCATTACCTGATGTTTGGCAACTATTACCTCGATAGCCGCCACCCTGAAAAGACACCCAAGCTATCTCTTTATTTTTCCAACGGGCAATGGCATAATTACAACTGCGCGGTACGCATTCTGGATACCACCGACCTGGACCGGCTGTACGACTGGAGCACCGATGTGATGCAGGAAAGCTGGAACCCCTCGGCTGCCTGCGGGAAAATACGGGCACATCCCAACCGACAGGTAGATGACCTGTTGCTGGACCAAACAGTGTTTTCGGGTGTGGGCAATATCATCAAGAACGAAGTGCTGTACCGCATTGGTGTGCATCCTGAAAGCCTGGGCGCCAGCCTGCCTTTTGAAAAGCTGAATGCGCTGGTTGAAGAAGCCCGCCATTACAGCTTCCAGTTTCTGGACTGGAAAAAAGAAGGCACCCTGCGCCAGCACTGGCTTGCACATACCAAAAAGATCTGCAGCCGCTGCAACCTGCCCCTGGAGAAAAGGCATACGGGGCAAACACCACGAAGGAGCTTTTTTTGTGTTAACTGCCAGGTGTTATACCGGGAAAAGTAAAAGGCTTTTTCCTGTGGTGCACCGCAGTTTGTGTATGGCCTGGTAATTCCGGATTTCTGCTCGCACAGCATTTGCAATATGCGCTGTATGGTAAGGCAAAGGATCAAAAAATTTTGGGCCGGCTTGGCGCTTTTATCAGCCGAAGTGGTAGTGGTATCGGCACTGCTTACCGGCGCCGTGGTGTTGTTTGTGTACATGGTGCGCCGCGTATTTGTATTGCAGAACAACAGCTTCGATGAGAAGATATTTCGTGCCCTTGACCCGTATGTAAATGAAAGCACCAACAAGCTGATGGTAGCGGTTACTTTTCTGGGTAAACACGAGTTTTTGATACCTGCTAATATCGCCCTGATCTTTTGGTTTTTGCTGGTGCGCAAACACCGGTGGTATTCCATCAAAGTGCCTGCTGTGGCACTCAGTTCTTTGGGGCTGATGTTCTTGTTGAAGAATGTGTTCAATAGGGAACGTCCAGGCATTCCCTTGCTGGAAGAAGCAAAGGGTTTGAGTTTTCCAAGTGGGCATGCCCTGATGAGCGTAACCTTTTACGGACTGCTGATTTACGCCGTTTATCATCTTTGGAAAAACGAAACCGCCAAATGGTCGATGATCAGTTTCCTGTTATTGCTGATCCTATTGATTGGATTCAGCCGCATCTACCTGCGGGTACACTATACCAGCGATGTGCTGGCGGGTTTTGCCGTAGGCTTTTTATGGTTGGTACTATCCCTCAAATTACTTGGGTATATGGAGCATTATAGCCGGCGCAAACTGCAGCCGGTGGTGGAGTGATTGTGGAGTTGTGATTCCGGATTGCGGAAGTTTCAAGCAGTATATAAAATACGCTTGCTGCAACTTCCGCAATCCGGAATCACAACTCCACAATCCTTATTTCCTGTCCGAAACATCGGTACGATGTTCCATCTTGGCGGTATCTGTTTGCGGCGTGTATTGATAGCCGGTATCCTGCAGGGCACCATTGGCATCGGCCGGGCCCATGCCATCATTTTGGGCACCACTTTCTCCGGGGTTATGGTTGCTGGGATTGCAGGCAACAAAGGTCAGTGCCGAGGCTACTACAAGAATCATCAGTTTTTTCATGCCTTGAATTTTTTCGCTTCCTACTGTTCCTACAACTACTTTGCCACCCCTTGTACAATATGCGCTGCCGGCTCAATCTATTGGCTACTTTCCCGGTACCTGCAAAAAAATTCTTAATAAAATACACGGCCCGTTTTGAATGTCACTGGCGCATAGTTTTGTTTGAAACTACTGCACTTATGAAAACATTGTTACCTGCCCTGGCAGCCTTGCTGCTGTTGCTTACCGCCTGCGGTCCTGCCATTTACAAAACCAACGATTTTGCTACTGTTGCTGCCACCCACAAAACGGTAGCCATTTTGCCGGCACAGGTGGCCATCAATTTGCGGCCCAATGAAATGCGGCGTACCACACCCGAGATGCTGGAGAAAAATGAAGCCGCTACCGGATATGCAATCCAGGAAAAACTATATGGCTGGTTCCTGCGCCGTAGCAACCGATTTCATTACACGGTAAAATTTCAGGATGTAAGTCAAACCAATGCTTTGCTGGAAGAAGCCCGCCTGAGCTATACCGACCTTTCCCGGAAGTCGCGGGCAGAGTTGGCCCGGCTGCTGGGTGTGGATGCCGTCATTTCTACCCAACTGCGCACCGACAAACCCATGAACGAAGGAGTGGCCATAGCCATGGGGCTGGTATTTGGTGCCTGGGGAAGTACCAACCAGGCTGTTACTACCATCCATATCCACGAGGCCAATCAGGGCGATTTGCTGTGGAAATACGACTACCAGGCACAGGGATCTGTAGGCTCCTCACCCGAAAACCTTGTAAATGCGCTGATGCGCAATGCCAGCCGCAAGTTTCCGTATAATGGCAAGTAGGGAATCGTGAATGGTCAATTGAGGGGCCGCATCTGCCACAAAATATCCAGGACGGTTTTCCTGTTTGAAGCTTTCCATTTCACCACTGCCCTTTCACCATTGCCGCCTAAGCTCTGCCCCGCACCTGCGGGGCATTTGTTTGCCTATCCTTAACGAAATTGGGGCTTTTGCGCTGGCCTTAAAATCGTACTTTTGCACCCGTTTTAAGCGGTTTGGAAGGCTGTTTGCAGCAAAGGCAAAAATGTTGCTGTGGCTGGCTCCCTTGGAAATCCGGCCCGTCTTTCAAACAAACAACGACTCAATACAATTATGATCTCAGTAAATAACGTATCGCTTTCCTTTGGTAAAAGGGTGCTGTTCGACGAAGTGAACATCAACTTCATCAAGGGCAACTGTTATGGTGTGATTGGCGCCAATGGTGCCGGCAAGTCCACTTTTTTGAAAATTCTTTCCGGTGAAATCGAGCCCAACAAAGGCCGTGTAGAAATCACCAAGGGCGAGCGCATGTCTTTCCTCAAGCAAAACCAGTTTGAGTTTGACGAGCAGACCGTGCTCAACACCGTGCTGATGGGCCACAAGAAGATGTGGGATGTGATGCACCAGAAAGACGCCATCTACGCCGATCCCGATGCTACTGAAGACGACTACATGAAAGCCGGTGAGCTGGAAGCCGAATTTGGTGAAATGGGTGGCTATACTGCCGAAAGCGACGCCGCTACCTTCCTGAGTGGCCTGGGTATCCGCGAGGACATGCACCAGATGCTGATGCGCGACATTCCTTCCAACATGAAGGTACGCGTGCTGCTGGCGCAGGCCCTGTTTGGCAACCCCGACATCCTGCTGTTGGATGAACCTACCAACGGTCTGGACATTGAAACCATCGCCTGGCTGGAGAACTTCCTGGCCGATTACGAGAACATCGTACTGGTGGTGAGCCACGACCGTCACTTCCTGGATGCCGTTTGTACCCACGTTGCCGACGTGGACCGCGCCAAGATCAAGGTATTTACCGGTAACTATACGTTCTGGTACGAATCGAGCCAGCTGATGGCCCGCCAGGTAAACGACAAGAACAAGAAGACCGAGGAAAAGCGCGCCGCCCTGCTGGACTTTATCGCCCGCTTCTCGGCCAACGCTTCGAAGTCGAAACAGGCTACTTCGCGTAAAAAGGCTTTGGAAAAGCTCACCATCGAAGAGATCGAGCCTTCCAACCGCCGTTACCCTGGTATCATCTTCCAGCCCCTCCGCGAAGTGGGCAACCAGATCCTCAACGTGGAGAACCTGTCTTCCTCAGTTGACGGCCGCAAGCTGTTCGACAAGGTTACCTTCAGCGTAAACAAAGGCGAGAAGATCGCTTTCCTGAGCCGGGATCCGCTGGCAGTGACCAACTTTTTTGAAATCATCAACAGCAACAAGGAAGCCGATGGCGGTAAGTTTGAGTGGGGTACTACCATCACCAAGGCATACCTGCCCTTGGAGAACAGCGAATTTTTCCAGAATGGCCTGAGCCTGATGGACTGGCTGCGCCAGTATGTGCCACCGCATGTAACCGACGCCGACGAGCCCTTCCTGCGCGGCTTCCTGGGTAAGATGTTGTTTTCGGGCGACGATATCCAGAAGAAGACCAACGTGTTGAGCGGTGGTGAGAAAGTGCGTTGTATGGTAAGCCGCATGATGCTGCAAAACCCCAACTGCATTATTCTTGACCAGCCTACCAACCACCTGGACCTGGAAAGCATCCAGAGCTTCAACGAAGGCTGTACCATGTTCCCCGGCGTAGTGTTGCTCACCTCGCATGACCATACGTTTATGCAAACCGTGGCCACGCGTATCATCGAGCTCACACCCAAGGGTATCATCGACCGCCTGATGACCTTCGACGAATACATGGAAGACAAGCGTGTAAAAGAACTCCGCGGCGAGATGTACGGCGATGCCGTTTTCGCTTAATGCTATTTGCCATATTTATCAGCAAGGCCGCGGGTGTACTACCTGCGGCTTTTTTGTTTGCAGGAGGGTTTTCACGCAAAGATGCAGAGGAGCAAAGGGCGCAAAGGATGGGTGGGGAAAGCAAATACTTATTGGCTCCGAAAGCGTAAAAAGGGTGTGTTGCACACCTCGTACTATTCTTTGTGCTTCTTTGTGTTCCATACCTACTGTTGGAAAGAAAAGAGGAGCACAAAGGAGCACGAAGGATGAAAGAATTTGACCTCCTGCGCTGTATAAATCCGCAATCACAAGATTAGCCCACGGTTTCAACCGTGGGGTTGCACGATATAAACAACTAACTCTAAACCGTTTTAACGGTTTAAACCCGTGCAAATCAATTAACAGGTACACATAAACAGGAGACTGTTTTAAAACCGTTCATACCGGGCTCTTAAAAAGGAGAAAACACCAAATGCCGCCAGCCCCAATCCCACAGCGCCCAGCAACCAGGAGCCATAGGATGCATTTTGCAGAAAGCGAAAAGCATCAGTAGTGTCGCCTGCTTCGGAGGCGCTTGCGTTAAGGGCTGCCCGCAACAACAGGTAACCAATGATCAGCCATACAATACCCCGGGCAATATAACCTGCCTTGCCGGAGCGCAACAAAAGGGCGGCATGTTGCGAATGGATCTGGCTTTCCTGCACATACTTGCGATACTTTTCCGACCAGCCATAATAAATCTGGTACAGCCCGGTGCCGATGAAGATCAATGCAGCTATCCCGGTGAGCCACTGGCCGCCCTTGCGCTCCAGCAGGGTAGCAGCAAGGGTTTGCTGTTGGTTGCCGCCGCTTTGCTCGTTCCACAAAGCCATCTTGATGGCCGTAAAGGCTATGGCGCCATAAGCAAGGGCGCTGAAAAAATACAAGACCCTTTTGCCGGTGCTGGTTTCATGACCATAGCGGGGTGCCAGCGCCTGCACCAGCCGCCACAAAGCATAGCATACCAGTCCCAAGGCCAGGATACCCATCAGGATGCCACCTGCCGGTGCATTACGTACCATTTGGAAAACACTGCCCCGGTTGGCTTCCGATACACTACGGCCCAATTCGAAGGCAGCCATAAAAGCAAGAATGCCGAGGAGGAGATAAACAACGCCCTTTGCGGCATAGCCGGCACGGGCCATCTTTTTGAGCGTGTCCTGGGTAGATGCCTGTTGCATGGGTTAAAAGCTTTATTACCCTATACCGGTATCAAAACCAATACCCGGTACTGCAAACAGGCCTGTGGCTTACTTTTCTACAGGAGCCTCCGCACTGAGTATTTTGAGGCTTACCCTTTCGGCCACCCGGTTATCGGGGAGCACTGCCGTTGCCTGGCCTTTGGCGGCGATATTGGCAATACGGATGGTTTTCTTTTCCAGCAGGGTTTTGTCTTCGCCATAGTAGCTTACTTCTACCGATGCGCTACCTACCGGTTGTGGGTTGTGGTTTACCAGGGTTAATTTCTGCCCCATCACCCCCAGCATCCAGCTTTCGCGGGTGGCGTCAGAACGCAGTTCTATACGTTCGGCAAGCGGGATGGCATCCTGTGCGGCTGCATCGCGTTTTTTGGCTTTGCGGGCACTTGTGGATTCCGCGTTAGTAGGAGTTTCAGGTTGTTTTTCTTTTTTGCGGAACAATCCCAAAAAGCCGCCACGTTTTTTCTCGGCTACAGGTGCCGGCGCTTCTTCCTGCTTAGTTTCCGGCTCTGCTGCTGCTATTACCGGAGCGGCAACAGCGGTAGTTTCGGCTGGTGCCGGTGCGGGTGTTTCGGCCAGTGGCTTTTGCACAAGGGGTTTATTAGCCAACAAATCTTTTCTTACCTGGGCGGGACTATCCTGCCGCAATAGCTGCACCGAATCGGTGGGCGTATTCACC
Organism: Cnuella takakiae; assembly: GCF_001953305.1. Classification (GTDB taxonomy): domain Bacteria; phylum Bacteroidota; class Bacteroidia; order Chitinophagales; family Chitinophagaceae; genus Flavisolibacter; species Flavisolibacter takakiae. The sequence continues at coordinate 521,843 of NZ_MTFE01000010.1, read as the reverse complement.
ATTGTATCGGTCACCGGCCCGGTAGATACCGCAGGCAGGATGGCCGCTTTGGCGGTTTCTTCCGAACTGTGTTCTTCTTTTTGAACAGCACTGGCAGTATTGCTTTTCAAAAGCATCTGGCTGGTAAAATAACCGCCCGTGAGGAGGGCTGCACCCAATACCGTTGCGGTAAGCAGGCGCTGCCTGTTTTTCCTTGGTTTTGTCTTTTGTTTATAGTACCAGTGTGTGTACTCTTCTTCCACATCGTCGATGCTGCGATTATACCGGGTTTGAAGCGGTTCTTCGGTATCGGGATGGCTTGCAGCCTGTGCTGCCACACGTTGGCGGAGGGCTTCTGCTCTTTCTTCCAGCGGATCGGCAGGTTTTGTTGCAGCTGCTTTTTTGGTGCCTTCGGGAAGGCGCACAAAAATGTGCCGGGCCGTTTCTTGCGGCCTTCCGGGCTGTCTTGCCGGGGTTGAATCGGGCGCAGCGGGACTCTGCACTTGCGGCGCTGCCACAAAAGCCCTTAGTGCTTCTATTTCGTAGGGGTAAGCCCAGCTGCCGCTCTTTCCCTCCACCCATACCAGGTCGGCAGGCTTAAGGTTTTGCTGTAACAATTCTTCCAGGCTGTAGGGACCCGTTTCCCGGTTGTTGCGCAATAAGCGATAAACTTTTTGCATATACCTCCATTTAGGTTGGCCTCAACAAAAGGCAGCGGTTATAAATTAGCTGCTGCCTGCAAATACCGGGGGACTTATGAACTGCCGCTTTTTGCCGCTGGCGGCAAGGCTTGCAGTTAAGCAATGACGTAATGTGGTGTTGCCTCCGGTTAGCAGTATTTAAGTTACAAAAGCCGCATGGCTGAAACCATAATGTTTTGCTTCTTTCATAATTCTATAACAAAATGACTGCCTTCCACTAATCTGGTTGCGGGTTGGTGACGCCAGGTGGCAACGAGTCGGTGGCAGGCAGCGTGTCGAGCAGGCGGGTACCATCTACCTTGGCCGAATCAACTTCCCTTTGTTTTTCGGTGCTGCTGGTATTGCAGGACAGTGCTGCAATACAGAGGATGAAGACCAGGTTTCGCATATACAAAGAGGTGAAAGTTTTGTGCCATAAAAAAAGCCGGTATCTGAAATACCGGCTTTGCAAAATATATCGTGTGTATTAAGCACTTAGTCGAGCACTTTAACGCCTGCGGCAATCAGCTGCACTTCTTTTTCGGCGCCCTTGATCTTTTCGATCTCGGCTTTCGATTTGCCTGCATCCTCGGCAAGATGGCGGCGCTGGGCCTCACTCACCTCTTTTACCTTGGCAGTGCCTTCCACGGCAACGGTTTTACCCACCAGGCTTTGGGGCAGGAAAAATCCATGGTCTTTGTTTTTCACCATCACGCTGGTGCCATCGCTTTTTTGCAACTTGAACCAGCAGCCCATGGCCTGGCACACTTCGGAAACCTTACCGGTAACCTGGCCGGCGTATTCGGCAGTGGCGGCTTTCTGAGCCAGTTCGTCGGTGCTGATGGCTTTGGCGCCGGCAGCAATGGGTGCACCATATACCACACCTTTAGCGGCGGGGGTTATATCTTTTTCCTGTGCGCCGGCGTGCAGTGCAAACAGCAGGCAGGCAGCGGTGATCAGCTTTTTCATAATCGTTTTTTTGTCAGGGTTTAATGCTTTGCTAAGCTACAGGCTTTTTGAATAAGGGTTTTGCTAAGACTATTTTTTGCAGCTTCCCAATTCCTCCAATTTTGGAGGTGGTGTTTGGAAATAAAAACCCTTTACGGATTGGTTTTGGAAACTAGCGTCAGCCAATAGGCTAACTGAACAATTATTGAAAATCAATTGTTTAAAGGCTTTAATTTTTTGCATGCAGGAAGTATTTACTGCCTGGGAACAGGCCCGTCTTTAACCTATTTTTAATCGGAAAAAAAGCAAGAAAAAGCCCTTTTCTTTGCTAAAATCATTAGCTTTACACCCTAATAAAAAACAACCGGAAGGGGCAAAAAACAGTATTTTAGAGTTGTCCTTCTTACTTACTTTTTCAAAACAACAACATGTCTAATAGCGAAAAACTGAAAGCGCTCAAGCTTACCATGGACAAGATCGACAAAGACTTTGGTAAGGGTAGCGTAATGATGATGAACGAGCGAGCTGAAACAATCCAGGAGGTGGTAAGCACCGGCTCTATTGGTTTGGATGCAGCCCTCGGTATCGGCGGTTTGCCCCGCGGCCGTGTGATCGAGATCTACGGCCCGGAAAGCTCGGGTAAAACCACCTTGTCAACACACGTTATTGCCGAAGCGCAGAAGAAGGGCGGCATGTGCGCCATCATCGATGCCGAACACGCATTTGACAGCGCCTATGCACAAAAACTGGGTGTGGACATCGACAACCTGCTGATCTCCCAGCCCGATTATGGCGAACAGGCCCTTGAAATCGCTGACCGCCTGATTCTTTCCGGCGCCCTCGACGTGGTTGTAATCGACTCCGTTGCGGCCCTGGTACCCAAAGGCGAACTGGAAGGCGAGATGGGTGATTCCAAAATGGGTTTGCAGGCCCGACTGATGTCGCAGGCCCTGCGTAAGCTCACCGCCACCATCAGCAAGACCAACACCATTTGCATCTTCATCAACCAGCTGCGTGAAAAGATCGGTGTGATGTTCGGTAACCCCGAAACCACTACCGGTGGTAACGCCCTGAAGTTTTATGCTTCCGTACGTTTGGACATCCGCCGGATGACCCAGATCAAGGATGGCGAAGAAGCTGTGGGTAACCGTGTAAAAGTGAAAGTGGTGAAGAATAAAGTGGCGCCTCCTTTCCGCACTGCCGAGTTCGACATCATCTTTGGTGAAGGCGTGAGCAAGATTGGGGAAATCCTGGACATCGGTGTGGAAATGGGTATTGTAAACAAAAGCGGTAGCTGGTTTAGCTACAATACCGACAAACTGGGTCAGGGCCGTGAAGCAGTGAAGCAATTGTTGAAAGACAATACGGAACTGGCTAACGAAATTGAAGGCAAGATCCGCGAAAAGCTCAAAGAAGCACAAAACGCGTAAGCTGACGATACTAAAAGAAAAAAGGCCTGTGGACGCAGGCCTTTTTTAGTGTCAATAGGGTAAATGGTTCTTCATAGTAGGAATAATCAGTTTTAAGGGCAGGTGTGTTGGTTTTTCGTTAGTCTTTTCAAATGTTTAGATAGTTAATGCCATTCAAAAATTTTGCCATATGTGTAAAATGTTATCCTCTAGGATTTTAAATTTTAGAAAAATCAATTAAGTCTGCCATTTAAAGCCTGCTGCCCAGCTCCGGCAGATAGCGCCGGATTGGTTAATTTCACCCCAAAACCAAACCATGTCAGATATAAGAACAATCCGGACCAAAAAGCGCATCGCACTGGTTGCCCACGACCACAAGAAAAAAGACTTGGCCGACTGGGCAGTGCACAACCGCGAAGCACTGGCTGGCCACGATTTGATAGCCACTGGTACCACCGGTAAGATGTTGGAAGAAAAACTGCAGTTGCCGGTAAAAAAGCTGTTCAGCGGCCCACTTGGCGGCGACCAGCAAATCGGCTCCCTGATTGCCGAAGGCAATATTGACCTGATCGTATTTTTTTGGGACCCTATGGAAGCGCAGCCCCACGACAGCGACGTAAAAGCCCTGCTCCGCTTGGCTGTAGCCTGGAACATCCTGATGGCCTGCAACCGTACCTCCGCCGATTTCATCTTAACCTCGCCGCTCATGCAGGACGATTATGTGATCAGTACGCCTGATTATAGTACCTACCTGACACGGCAATTATAAGCGGTTTTTTGTTTATCGTTTTTGGTTTATGGTTGGTACGCCAACCGTAAGCCTTCAACCAAAAACCAAAAACCACAAACAATAAACTTTATATGCCTTTCAAAATACAATCGCCTTACAAGCCCGCCGGCGACCAGCCCTTTGCCATCCAGCAACTTACGGAAGGCATACTGGGCGGTGAGCGGCACCAGGTGCTGCTGGGGGTAACCGGTTCGGGTAAGACCTTTACCATGGCCAATGTGATCCAGAATGTGCAAAAGCCTACCCTTATTCTGACGCACAACAAAACCCTGGTGGCCCAGCTCTATGGCGAGTTCAAGCAGTTTTTCCCCGAAAATGCGGTAGAGTACTTTGTATCCTACTACGATTATTACCAACCGGAAGCTTATCTACCGGTAACGGATACCTATATCGAAAAAGACCTCAACATCAACGAGGAACTGGACAAGCTGCGTTTGCGGGCAACAACTTCCCTGCTTTCAGGTCGCCGCGACATCATCGTGGTAGCATCGGTAAGCTGTATTTACGGTATGGGTAATCCTACCGATTATGAAAGCGGGATCATCCGGATTGACAAGGGCCAGCAGATTTCCCGTCAGGGCTTTTTGCACGACCTGGTGAATTCGCTCTACACCCGTACCACCATCGAGTTCAACCGGGGCACGTTTCGGGTAAAAGGTGACACGGTGGACATCAACCTGCCTTATGTGGACTTTGGTTACCGCATCACTTTCTTTGGCGATGAAATAGATTCCATCGAAACCATCGAGTTGCCCAGCGGCAAACGCATCGGCAAGCTGGATAATGCCGCCATCTTCCCTGCCAACCTGTACGTGGCACCCAAGGACATGATGCAGCAGGTGATGTACGAAATACAGGACGAGATGACCGCCCAGGTAGAATACTTTAAAAGCGTGGGCAAATTCATTGAAGCGCAACGCCTCAAAGAGCGGGTAGAGTACGACCTGGAGATGATTCGTGAACTGGGTTTTTGTAATGGTATTGAAAACTACTCGCGTTTCTTCGACCGCCGCAAACCGGGTACCCGGCCTTTCTGTTTGCTGGATTATTTCCCCAAGGATTTTGTGTGTATGATCGACGAAAGCCACCAGACCATCCCGCAGGTAAGCGGTATGTATGGTGGCGACCGCAGCCGCAAGATGAACCTGGTGGACTATGGTTTCCGCCTGCCATCGGCACTGGATAACCGCCCTTTAAACTTCCACGAGTTTGAAAACCTGATGAACCAGGTGGTGTATGTAAGCGCCACCCCCGGCGACTACGAACTGGATCAAAGCGGTGGCGTGGTGGTAGAGCAGGTAGTGCGCCCCACGGGCCTGCTGGAGCCGCCCATTGAAATTCGTCCCAGCGTGAACCAGATCGACGACCTGCTGGATGAAATTGACAAGCGGGTGAAAAAGGGCGACCGCGTACTGGTAACCACGCTTACCAAGCGCATGGCCGAGGAGATGGATAAATACCTGAAAAAGATCGATATCAAATCCAAGTACATCCACAGCGATGTGGACACTTTGGAGCGTATAGAAATTTTGCGCGACCTGCGCCTCGGGGTGATTGACGTACTGGTGGGTGTCAACCTCTTGCGGGAAGGCCTCGACCTCCCCGAGGTTTCGTTGGTAGCCATTTTGGATGCCGACAAAGAAGGCTTCCTCCGCAACGAACGGTCGCTGACGCAGACGGCCGGCCGAGCTGCCCGGAACGTAGACGGCCTGGTGATCTTTTACGCTGATAACATGACGGAGAGCATGCAGCGCACCATTGACGAAACCACCCGGCGCCGCGAAAAGCAAATGGCGCATAACCTGGAGCATGGCATCACCCCCAAAACAGTAACCAAGAGCAAGGAGCAGATCATGGCCCAAACCTCAGTGCTGGATATTAAGGGTTACGATCCCGATTCGCCCTACGCGGTGGAAGAAGTGATCACCAAGGCTGCTGAGGACGGCGATGCTTACACTACCATTCCGCAGATAGAAAAGGCCATTTCCAAAACCAAAAAGGATATGGAAAAGGCTGCCCGCGACCTTGACTTCATGGAAGCTGCCAGGCTACGCGATGAAATGTTTGGTTTGCAGAAAAAACTGGAAGGCATGAAAGCATGATCTTTCAAAGCATATAAAACGGGGCCTAGGCGGCCCCGTTTTGCTTACCTATATGTTTTAATAGGAAGCGCAATAGCATATAGGGCTAACTTGAGCACAGTCTGGAAAAGCTCTTGAGAGGATTCAATATTTCGGCAAGCAATAAGTGAAATTACTTGCACACAGCCCTGCATAATTCGTCAGGGTTTAGCTGAAACCGTCAAATTGCAATTCTTTTCCATAAATAAAACCCTGATAACAAGCTGGTCAATAATTTTTAAAACTTACCGGGGTAATGATTAGGAAATTATAGGCGTTTACACTTATTTTTGTCCTGTTTCCAGCCGAGGAAATTTGAAAGTGCTTTTGTTTTTCAGTTGCTCTTAAACTACTGCCATAATCAGTAGCCGGTGCTTCACTCAAGACGACACATACCCAACCAAGCCCCTTTTTACCCAACTACGCGATACCAGGCAAAGCCCCGATACATCATCGGGGTTTTGATTTTTAGGATGCCTGGGCTAGTACCTCTTTTATTAGTTTCATAAGTATCAACAGTATTGTTTTCCTGTTTAGACACTTGTAACAGCCTGGTCCTGAAATTTTGTAGCGACGCTCTATTAACTTACTTGCTCCATGCTCCAACCAGCCGGAACCGCATCAACCTAATCACAAAAATCATTTTCAATTATAGCAATCAGCGGTTCCTACCTTTGGCGATATGGAAGAAAAAAAGCTGTTCCTGCTTGATGCCATGGCCCTTGTGTTCCGGGCTTATTATGCCCTGATCCGCAGCCCGCGCATCACTTCAAAAGGAAAGAATACCAACGCGCAATTTGGCTTTACCAATACCATCATCGAGTTGATCAACAACCAGAAGCCCACGCATATGGCCGTGTGCTTTGAAGGCGGCGAACCTGTAGGGCGCACTTCCGATTTTGCGGAGTATAAAGCCAACCGGCAGGAAGCACCCGAAGACATCAAGGCATCCCTGCCTGATATACGCCGCATCCTTGCCGCCCTCAACATACCAATGATCGACAGCGAAGGTTTTGAGGCCGACGATGTAATTGGCACCTTGAGCAAGCAGGCAGCAGCCTTAGGCTATGAAGTATACATGGTTACGCCCGACAAAGACTATGGACAGCTGGTGAGCGATAAAGTAAAGATCTACAAACCCGGCTACCAGGGCGGCGATGTGGAGATCATGGGCCCCGAAGAAGTGTGTGGTAAATGGGGCATTGAAAATGTGGACCAGGTGATTGATATGCTGGGGCTGATGGGTGATGCCGTGGACAATATTCCCGGTATTCCCGGTGTGGGGCAGAAGACCGCCGCCAAGCTGATTGCCGAATACGGTTCCGTAGAAAATATCCTGGCCGCTGCCGACACCATCAAAGGCGCCATGGGTGAAAAGATCCGCGCCGGCCGAGACAGTGCCATCATGTCGAAAAAGCTGGCTACCATCATTACGGATGTACCTGTTGAATTTCACGAAGAAGACTTCCGCCTGAAAGAATGGAACAAGGAAGCTTTAAAAGAAATACTCATTGAACTGGAGTTCCGCACGGTAGGCAAACGCTTACTGGGTGAAGAACTGACACCCACCCCAACAGGAAAGGAGCAGAAATCTGGTTCCCAGCCTTCCCTGTTTGACACAGGCAACAACGAATCATCTGAGTCCAACTCCCCCTCCACCGGAGGGGGCGGGGGGGAGGCCGACCGCAGCTGGGATGGTCCCGTGCAAACCATTGCCGACGTGCCGCACAACTACGAGCTGGTAGAAAGTGAAGGCGAGTTTGCCGCACTGATGGACGTGCTGAATAAGACTACTGAAATCTCTTTTGATACGGAAACAACCGCCATCGATGCCAACATCGCCGAACTGGTAGGCCTATCCTTTTCCGTAGAGGCCGGAACTGGCTATTATGTTCCGGTGCCTGCATCCAGGGCCGAAGCCATGCAGGTGCTGGAACGCTTCAGGCCCTTGTTTGCCAACCCGGATAAAATCTGGATCGGGCAGAACCTGAAGTACGACATGCTGGTGCTGAAATGGTATGATGTGGAACTGGTAGGGAAGAAGTTTGATACCATGCTCGCGCACTACCTAATCGACCCCGAAGGCAAGCGCAATATGGACCTGCTGGCAGAGAAATACCTCAACTACAAACCTGTTTCCATCACCGAGTTGATTGGTAAAAAAGGCAAGGGCCAACTGACCATGCGCGACGTGGATGTGGCCCTGGTAAAAGACTACGCCGCCGAAGATGCTGATGTTACCCTGCAACTCAAAAATGTATTTGCTCCGCAGCTGAAAGAGCTGGATGTACAAAGGGTATTTGATGAAGTAGAAAACCCCTTGGCGCCGGTGCTGGTGGATATGGAATTTGAAGGTGTGAAAATCGACGAGCAGTTTTTGAACGACTACTCCAAACTGCTTGAAGAAGATGCGCACCGCCACGAAGAGGCCGTGTACGAAGCTGCCGGTGTAAGGTTCAACCTGGGATCGCCCAAGCAACTGGGAGAGATTTTGTTTGAACACCTCAAGCTCGATCCCAAAGCCAAGAAGACCAAGACCGGCCAGTATGCTACCGGCGAAGATGTGCTGGGTAAACTGGCAGCAGAACACAAGATCGTAGACGATATTCTGGCTTACCGCGAGTACACCAAGCTGCGTTCCACCTACGTGGATTCGCTGCCGCAACTGATTAATCCCAAAACAGGCAGGGTACATACCACCTTTGCACAGGCGGTGGCTGTAACTGGCCGCCTGTCGAGCAACAACCCCAACCTGCAGAATATTCCCATCCGCACCGAACGTGGTCGCGAGATCCGCAAAGCTTTTATTCCGCGTGATGAAGCGCATATCCTTGTATCTGCCGACTACTCGCAGATTGAACTGCGTATTGTTGCCGCCCTTTCCGGCGATCCTGCCATGTGCGAAGCTTTCCGCAGCGGCAAGGATGTACACACGGCCACGGCTTCGAAAGTGTACAATGTGCCCGAAGAAGAAGTGACCAAGGAAATGCGCTACAAAGCCAAGAGTGTGAACTTTGGTATCGTGTACGGCCAGGGTGCTTTTGGCTTGGCCGAAAACCTGCGCATCAGCCGTGCCGAAGCCAAGGAGATCATCGACAACTACAAGAAAGAATTTGCCGGTGTAACCAGGTACATGGACGATATGATCTCTTTTGCAAAAAAGCATGGTTATGTACAAACCGTGATGGGCCGCAAACGCTGGTTGCGTGATATCAATTCGGCCAACTTCACCGTACGTGGTTTTGCCGAACGCAACGCCATCAACTCACCCATACAGGGCACCGCCGCCGATATGATTAAGCTGGCGATGGTGAACGTACACAAAGCTTTCAAGCAACATAATTTTAAAAGCCGCATGGTGCTGCAGGTGCACGATGAATTGGTGTTTGATGTGGTGAAAGATGAACTGGAAACTGTGAAACCCGTGATCCTGCAAGCCATGCAATCAGCCATGGAACTGCCCAACGGCATACCGGTGCTGGCGGAAGTGGGTGAAGGGAAAAATTGGTTGGAGGCGCATTAATACCCCCTGTCCCCCTGAAGGGGGAACTTAGGTCAAATAGCCCTACAAACTACAAAGCCACTCTGCGCTGAGTGGCTTTGTAGTTTGTAGAAGTTCGTAGTTATTATGATTAAGATAGGAACACGGATCAAACGGATTAAAACGGATATCCATTCTATCCGTTACATCCGTGTTTCCATCATAAAATCGTTATGCTAAAAACATGTTGCAACCCCGGCAGCCATTTCGGCCTAAGTTCCCCCTTTAGGGGGACAGGGGGTATTATATTTTTCGCATCACCAAGTGAAACTGCACCTCCAACTCGTCTTTCGCCTGTACCATACCATTAAGCTTGCGGGGAGGAATAAGCGAAAAGTCTGAAAAGCATAAGGTCTTTTGCCCGGCAATCACAATAGTGTTGGCATCGCTGCCAATGGTATAGCAGTATTGAATAGGATACCTTCTTTTTACACCTGCAATTTCCATTTCCACGATACCGCAATCTTCTTCCTTACGGTTTGTGCCAACAGCAATTTTACCTAAAGTGATAAATTTTATTTTCAGCTTTGGATGTTTATCTGCCTGTAAGGTTTTGCGCAGTTCTGCAGTCATCATCCGGTTGATACAATCAAAGCGGGCAACATCCAGGTAGATGCAGCCATTTAGCAGCATGCTTTGCGGCGATGCCGGATGCGGCGTCATGCTGATGGTATCGCATCCTTCGAAGCTACTGATGCCACAGCCATAACTGTTGATATTTGTTTTGCCTTTTACCGCAACGGTACTGCCTCTTTGCACTACCCATCGGGAGGGTTCTGCTGGCAGGGTAAATGCCATGAGCAAAAAAGCCAAAAGGCAGGGCATCCATAGCGTATTCATAACCTTAATTGATGGCTTGAAAAAAAGCCAGGACAGCACAAACTGCCCTGGCACTAATCACTATTAACATAGCAGCTTAGAAACCTACAACCGCTTCTACTACATAACCATTGAACTTGCCACCATTGCGGATATCGGCAGCTTTGAAGTTCTTGTAGTTCTGCACCACGTACTCACCTTTCAGCAGCACATTGTTGGTAAGGAACCAGCCTGCGGCAAATGAAGTGCGGTCGATGTTTACTTTGTTGGTGTAGCCAGGCAGTTCGGCATTTACAGCATTGTAGCGCACACCTGCAAACACATTTTCTTTAGCACCAAAGCGGTAGATGCCTTCAATAGCTGTTTGGTTCATGGTACGCTTGTTCAGGTCGGCAACAATACCCTTGGTAGCATCGGCAGCAACAGCCTTGTTGCCTTTTGCAGTTTCATAAGTGCCAAAAGCTTCAAAGCCTGCATACTTGAAGAAACCATTCAGCATCACGGCACGAACATTCCTGGTGAAGTCGGGAGTGAAGCGGCCTGAGGTAAAATTGGCTTTCAGGTCGGCGCCTTTGGGGTCCATCACACCATAGTACCACGAGCCGCCACGGTCGCCGGCATACAGTACACTACGGGGCGATTTCTGGTTTACATAAGCAGAGCCGCTCAACCGTACACGGGCTTTGCCAAAGCTTTTATCAACACCGGCTTTGAAGTATATCGCGGGGTTCTTGGTAGAGTCGCCGGTGCCATCTTTAGCTTGTTTGGCAATAGAAGAATTGATGGTTCCATTGGTAAGGGCTACCATACCAAACAAGCCATTTTTCTGTACATAGATTTCACCACCGATTTCGGTAGAGAAAGCATCTACGATATAGTTTTCACCAAAAGCATTGTAGATGCCGTTACCGGCATCGGTGCGGCGGAAGTGCTGGTCACCGTAGTTCACTTCCATATGACCGATCTTGATGGTGGTGTACTGCATGATCTTGTCGAACAGCGCACTTTTGAACGGCAGTTTGTCGAACTGTATATAGCCGCCTTTCACCCATGTTTCATTGTGGTGCCGGGTAGAGAGATAAGTAGTGAGGTCGAGACGGATGCCATCTGCCAGTTGCACATCGGTATACAGGTTGGCCATGGCGAGGTTGAAACCGGCCCCCATTTCATACAGGGCCTGCCCGCTTTTTGTTTCGTGCTTCAGGTTTTGGAATTGTTGGGTGAAGCCCGCACCAAACCGGATCTTCAAACCGGTATAGGGGATCGTATCGGCAGCCTTCGATGTTTCAAAAACATTGATGCCGGTCTTATCGTGCGGACGCCAGTAAGAGGGACGGCCATAAGCTTCTCGTTCTGTGGTTTGCTGGGCATTGGCAGCTTGCATACTTCCTAATAAGAGTACACTCAGGGCAAGCTTTGCCATTTGTTTTGTGTTCATAAGAAAAGAGTAAAAGTGAAAAGAGTTGTGAGGGGAGAAGGTGAATGGTGAATAGTGATTGGTGATTGGGTGTTAGTGATTGGCCATTTATGAGTTACCATCTATTATTGCCTATTCACCATTGACCATTCACCATTGCCGATGGTTATTTCTTAAGAGTCAGGTTGAAAATGAGATTGATGGCATCGCCAGTATTAACGGTACCAAAAGCAAAGGAGGGCGGCTCTACTTTGTAATCGGTCATCTTCAGCTTTTTGCTGCCGCTAACCTGCAGGCTTTTATCTGCGTTCAGTTTGCAGGTAGCCTGCAGATCGGTTTCGCGGGTAGTGCCTGCAATGGTTAGTTTGCCGGTGCATTTCACCAGGTAGGCATTGGCTCCTGCGGGTGTTATGCTTGCTTGGCTGGCAACAAAACTGATATTGCGGTTGGCGCCTGTTTTAAGGGCCTTGTAAGCGTTTTTATCCATGGGACCCTTGCCGCTCTTCAGGGCTTCGGCGGGCAGGGTAAACGACAGCGTGTTCAGGCTGGATAGCGCACCGGAAGCATCCTGTACAAATACGGCTTCAACAGCGGGCTTTTGTGCAGACATTTCCCAGTCGTGAAGGGTAGAAGTGCCATTGATGGCTACGGTGCCTGCAGTAGCGATAAATTTAGTTTGTGCATTGGCCGCAAAGGGTAGGCTTATCGAAAATAACAGGCCAAGGCTTAGGGTAGATATCAGGCGTTTCATATTGGTGAATTGAAATTGATACTGCAAGGTTCGCCCCTTCCTGGCGGGCGGGTAGTGACGAGTGTCAACTGCGGCTTTGATTGTTAACACATTCTAAAGCGCCTGGTTGCTGACCTTTACGCCCTTTGCATCCGTCCTGAAGCAGGCAGTAAGCAAAACCACTTATGACTTAAAACAGGTAGGGCAGCAATGCGAGGCGGCAAGGGAAAATGGCCTGCAGTTTTCCGGGTTCTGTGTCAAACCTCGTTGGAGTTAACTTTGCATTCTTTATTTCAAAAAGAGAACAATGAAGCCTACGATATACTACTGTTACGATGCCTATTGCGGCTGGTGCTATGGTTTCAGCCCGGTGATTAAGCAACTGGAAGCTGAATACAAAGACCGTATTGCTTTTGATGTATTATCCGGTAGCATGATCCTGCCCGAAGCGCCTACGCATTTTGGCCCCATGGCCAAATACATTCAGGGTGCCTACAAACAGGTAGAAGAAATGACGGGTGTAACCTTTGGCCCCGACTTCCTGTGGCATGTCAATCACCCGGAGGAAACGGATTGGTTTCCCGATTCTACCAAGCCTGCTATTGCATTAAGTATCCTCAAAGAATTGCATCCTGACCGTGCCGTTGCATTCGCTTCCGACCTGCAGTATGCCCTCAACTTCGAAGGCCGCGACCTTACCGATAATGAAGCATATCGGCACCTGCTGCCTAAATATGAAATTGGTGATGAAGATTTTTACAACAAGTTGAAAAGCGAGGAGTACCGCGAGAAAGCGTATTATGATATGGCACTTGTGAAGCAATTGCAGGTAAGCGGCTTTCCTACCGTTCTGATGCAGGTAAGCGATGCAAAGTTTTACCTGCTTGGCCGTGGCTATGTTGATTATGAAACGATGGCTGCAAGAATAGATAAAGTGCTTGCCGAATTAGCATAGATCTTCCATCTCTCCAAGAGATGAAAGATCTGCAAAAAACCTATAAGGTCTTTGAGACCTTATAGGTTTCAAAAACAACCGCGGCAAAGCTCCGTGCCAATGCTTCGATATCTTTTTTTCTGGCCAGCACCTGCAACCATGCTCCTGGTATCTGTTCAAACCCATACAGCAAACCTGCCAATCCACCACATATCGCACCGGTAGTATCGGTATCCTCGCCAAGGTTCACAGCTTTTAATACGGCTTCGCTATAGTTACGCGTAGTAAGCAAACACCAGATGCTTGCTTCCAAAGTGTGCACCACGTAGCCACTGCTGTGGATTTCAGCTCCAGGCAACAGGGTGATATCCTGTTGCAGCAACCGGTGATATTGATTGATTTCATCAATGGCCACACCTTGTTGCAACAGGAAAGCTGGCAGGTCATTTTGTAATTGCTGATAGATGTCTTTTGCAGTGCGCCCATACAAAATACCCCTTGCAAACTCTAGGTAGTAAAAGCAACCAACTATAGAACGGATATGCCGGTGCGTAATGGATGATACCTGCGCAGTAAAGGCAAAGCGTTCTTCAATTGGCTTGCTGTGGGTATAAAACAACAGGGGCAGTATACGCATCAGCGATCCGTTGCCATTGCTAAGTTCATCGGCGCCACCTGCCAGCAAGGGTGGGCAACCTTGCTGGTATTGGTAAAGGGCATCGGCAGTTGCGATGCCAATGTCAAACACCTGTCCGTGCGGGGTCCATAAACCATCCCTATACCATTGGGAAAATGCATCGGCTATTCGGTGGAGGTCGTATCCATTTAAAAGGGCTTCGGCCAGGCAAAAGGTAAGCGAACTATCATCAGACCAGGTGCCGGGCGGCTGGTTGTGGGTACCATACCCACGCATATCCACGACAGGATTAGCAGCAATGGAGGCGCGGCTTCTGAATTCTACAGGCACGCCCAACGCATCGCCAACGGCAAGGCCAAAGAGTGCGGAACGGATTGCGGTTTGCAGGTTCATAAAAAGCAGTTAGGCCGTAAAGGTAAAAACCTATAAGGTCTTCAAGACCTTATAGGTTTGGCCCGGCCATAGGAGTAGATTGCAATCCATGTTAATATTATAATCCCTATTTACGAAGTCCCGATTCTTCAAAAAAGGATTGCTGGAACAATCAATTTGGTTATTGCTTCCGCACACCCGTCCACGGCATCACAAACTCTCGGCTTGGTGAAAAAGATAAACCAGACAGCTTACCGTTTTCCAAGTAGCCACTATGGAAATAAGTGCCGGAGCCATCTGCCGTGGTAAATGCAAAGTATAGTTTGCCCCATGCAGTATGTATCCTGCCGTTAGCAAAAGGTGTGTCGTAAAACGATCCTTTAAGGGTTTGCGCATCAAAAGCTTTCAAAACAAAATCTTTCAGGTAAGGCTCAGCATCAGGTGATGGCCGAAGGTCAATAACCCAGGTATCCAATAGCGATTGTACCAGTTGTTGGGTTGCGGAAGTGCTGTCTTTTGCAGCAGCAACGCTTGTTGATGATTGTGCCATGCAGGGTGCAGTAAGCAGCATTGCAATGATGCCTGAAAGAAAAAATTTAGTGCGCATGATATAGGTTTTAGTATGGTGAAAAAAGTTTCGTTATGGAAAATAATTTTATTGCACCCTGTTGTTCAAATCATCCAGCCCAGTCTTGCGCTGGCGTGCTGCTTTTACTTCCTTGTTGCCAAAACGGTATGCAAAGTTGAGCCGCAGCTGCCTGCTTTCCCATCCACCCGAAGCATCAATGCGCAATTGTCCCAGCCTGCTGGTACCCTCCCAGGGCATGCGCCTGAAGATATCGCTAATACTCAGCTTCAGTGTGGCTTTATCCCGGAGCAATTTTGTTTGCACACCCGCATCCAGGCTCCACATACTGCGGCATTCATAATTGCCCGCCCACACATATGGCGACATATAAAAGCAGCTCAATTCACCACTCCACTTTTTGCTGAATGTAAAGCTGTGTTGCTGGTAAATATTGGCAACCGTTGCATTGATGCGCACTTCTTTACCCGGCTCAAATTGTGCACGATAACGGCTATGGTTTACACCGGCATTAAAGTACAGGTTCCACCATTTGGCAATAGCGAAGGGCATACCTGTATTCAAACTCCATATCTTCTGGCTGGCAAGGTTGCGCGTAGTAATAAAGTTGCGGCGCCCTTCGATGGTATCGGTAATGGCAGCAAAGAAATCCTGTACATCCGAAAAGCCGATGCTGCTGGAAAGCTTATACTTGTACGTGTGCTTCAGCTCGATATTGTTGGTGAATTGCGGCCGCAAAAAAGGATTGCCTTTTTGATATGTCAGTTCATCGATCCTGTTTTCAAAAGGATTCAGATCCTGGTAAGAAGGCCGGTCGATGCGGCGGCCAAGGCTCAATCCCAGTTGGTGGTTTTTATTTAACTGGTAAGTAATGCCACTAGTGGGAAACAGGTTGATATAATTGCGTTGTACCCGCTGGTCCTTGTTTGATTGTGATGCAATCAGTTCACCAAGGCTTGCGGTATGCTCCAGCCTGAGTCCTGCCTGGTAGCTCCATGCACCTTTTTGCTTGCTGTACTGCAGGTAGGCTGCGTTGATGTTTTCGTTGTAGTTGAAACGGTTACTGCGTTCTTCGCTCAATACAGGTGCATTGTTGATATAGTCGAAAAAATGGAAGGTATTATTGGTACTTGCCCAGGTACTGCGCCAGCCCACATTCAGCTTGCCGCCTTTCCAGTTCTGCTCCCAGGATGCCTGCAACGAGTAGAAACGAATACGCACCGGTGTGCGGTTGCCGAAAGTGGTTTGGTAAAGGATAGCACCTGCATTGTTGCGGTAATAGTTGGGTGTAAAGGCACTTGCTTCCATATCGTAGTAACCATAATCTGCATCTGCGGTGAGCGCACTGCCTGCAGTATCGGCAAAACGGTAATTGATATTGGCGCTGATATTGGTGCGCCGTCTTTCCGATTGGGTTATTGCTTCCAGTGTTTGCACCACCAGTTTATCATCCTGCGCAGCAATAGGTGTAAGGCTACGGGTGCGGCCACTGTTATCACTCAGGTTGGTATTTACCAACACACCTAAAGTTTGTTGCTTGTTGATGAAAAAATCTGCACCTGCTTTGATATTGTGTGACTTGCTGCGTGAGTTGGTTTGCGAACGCTGATCGAACAGGGAATCGTTTTGATAACGAAACAGGTTGAGGGTGCTTTGATAGCGGCCTTTGTTGTAACTGTAATTGCTAAAAAGGTTGATCTTTTTATTGCGGTGGTTCAGGCTGACGCCGCTGTTGTATTTTGGAAAAAGACCCAGGTTCCACCCGGTATTGATGCTTCCGTTTGTGCCATAGTTTTTATTCTTCTTTAACCGGATATTGATGATGCCTGCGTTGCCTGCCGCTTCATACCGTGCTGATGGATTGGTAATGATTTCGATGGCATCGATATCTGCCGCTGGCATGGTACGCAGTTGTGCCGCTATTTCCTGCACCGAAAGAGGCGAAGGACGGCCATCGATATAAATGCGTACACCGCTTTTTGCATTCATGGTTATGTTGTCATCTTTATCTACCAGCACGCCCGGCGATTTTTGCAACACTTCCAGTGCACTGCCACCACTACCCACAATGCTCCCGCTTACGTTGAACACGGTTTTATCGGGCTGTACTTCAATCAAGGGTTTGTTGCTATTTACCGTTACCGCCGATAGCGATTGTGCCATGCGCTGCATGTTTACCTGTATAGCTATTGCAACAGGCATGGTGAGGATGCTGTCCCAATCCTGATAGCCCTTATAGCTCACATACAAACGCAGCTTTCCGGCAGCAGGTTGAGCCAACTGGAAAGTACCCTTGTTGTCGCTCAGGGTGTATTTCCAAACAGCACTGTCGCGGTACGCTGTGATGGTAGCGTTTACAAGCGGTTCGCCCTGTTCATTCCTTACTGAACCCTGGATTGTTTGCGCCTTAGCTGTTGTGGCCAGCAGCAACCATAAAAATGTAAAGCATCGCATGAAAAAGGATTTGTTGCAAACCTATCCGGCATGCCCGCCCAAGGCAAGCAGTAATCGGCTGGCGTGCAATAGCATCGTTCAGTAGCAAGCTGCAGTTTATCGCTCTTATTGTTCATTCGTCGACAACAGGCATACCATTGCATTTGGAAAAGAGTAGTTTTAAAGCAATGGAACCTGCTACTTCATTTTGGCAACGACCCTTGTTCTGGGGCATCCGCCGCTGGGAACTGGTGGCCTTTCTGGGTATGCATACCTTCCTGGGTTTCCTGTACTGGTGCGCCATCCTGCTTACCTCGGGGCAGAACCAGGCTATTGGTATCAGCATCAATTATTTGTTTAAAATATTGTTCACCGCACCGGTATGGTGGCTGTTTTTTCGCCGCCTCAGGCACTGGAACCTGCGCAACCGGATACTGTTGCACCTACCCCTGTGTTTGCTGTATGTGTTTACCTGGAAAACCATCTTTTACGCCACTTCCGAAGCCATCGGTATTGGCCACCTCGATGCCTCAGGCTCCTGGTGGGATGTGTACATACCCATACTGGTATACCTGCTTCAGTTTGGTGTGTTTCATGCCTACGAATACTGGTGCGAAATCCTGCGGCAGAAAGAGAAAGAAAAGTCCTTGATGCGCCTGGCTCATGCCGCAGAAATGTCTACGCTCAAAGCACAGATACAACCCCATTTTTTGTTCAACACCCTCAACTCTATTTCCGCTTCGGTGCCTGCTGCACAGGAGCATACCCGCACCCTCATTGCGCAGCTGGCCGATGTGTTCCGCTTTGCCATGAATGTGTCGGATAAGGAGTTCATTACCCTTGGGCAGGAGATGGAATTCATCCGCAACTTTTTGGCGCTGGAGCAGCAGCGCTTTGGTGACCGCCTCAGCGTGTACTATCATTTCGACGAAACCCTGAGCGATTATCCGGTGCCGCCCATGCTGCTGCAGCCGCTGGTGGAAAACGCGGTGAAACATGGCATTGCCAAAAGCCTGGAAGGTGGCAGCATTAGTGTGCGGGTACAAAAAGATGGAGGCAGCGTACAGTTTGAAGTGGCCGACACCGGCAAAGGCATCAATGGCTACCAGCCCGGGCAGCTGTTTACCAAGGGCATCGGGTTGGAAAATACCCGGCAGCGGATCCAGAAATTATATGGCGCTCCTTTGAGTGTACAGCCCAACGAACCGGTGGGTTTCCGTGTTTTGTTTGCATTGCCCCTACAACCCCACCCCGAATGGAACAAAAAGTAGTACTGGTAGACGATGAAGTGCCCGCACGCAGCCTGCTGAAGGAATACCTGCAGGCCTACCCGCAACTGAAGGTGGTAGCCGAATGTAAAAACGGTATTGAGGCCATTGGCATCATCAACGTGTTGCAGCCCGACCTGGTGTTCCTCGACATACAAATGCCGGGAAAAACAGGGCTGGAAGTGTTGCAGGAAATAGAGCACCTGCCGCAGATCATTTTTGCCACAGCTTTCGATAAATATGCACTGGATGCGTTTAATGCCAATGCTGTTGATTACCTGCTCAAGCCCTTTACTCGCGAACGCTTTGACCAGGCCTTGCGCAAGGCATTGCAAAAAGAACCTTCTGTGATGCAAAACCTGATGGCCCTGTCGGAAAGCCTGCAGGGCAAGACCTACCCCGAACGCATCCTGGTGGAACAGGGCAACAAATGGATCACCCTGCCGGTAGTAGAAATCTACTGGCTTGAAGCCGAAGGCGACTATACCAAGATCCATACAGCCAAACAAAGCTTCCTGAGCTCCAAAGGAATCAGCGAACTGGAAACCCGCCTCAACCCGCAACAGTTTCAACGGGTACACCGCTCGGCCATCATTGCCCTCAATGCCATCAGGGAAATACACCGCGAACCCACCGGCCCGCAGGTGGTATTGCAAAACGGGATAACGGTAAAAGTCAGCCGCAGCTATACCGATGCCCTGCGCAGGCTGATATATTAGGTTGGTGCTCACAGATGGCACAGATGATAGCAATGGTGCACTCAAGTGTTTTTTAAATCACGTGCATTTTATAGTTGGCCATTTGCTCCTCAAAAACTTATCTGCGTCATCTGTGTGCCCTATTTGATTTGCTCACAAATAGCACGGATCGCACGGATGGTGTTCAATAGAAATATAATCAGTTGTATTGGTTACTCACCGGGAGCTTGCAGCTAAAAGCTTGTAGCTTTTCCCAAAAACCTATCTGTGTCATCTGTGAGCACTTTCCTTCCAACACGTATACGATCCATTCTTTAATTTATTTTCGTGCATCTTTCCGCTAAACATTTATCCGTGCTATCTGTGCCATCTGTGAGAACCCACCACCCGACAGCACAGGTTGCTGGTTTTCCTTATTTATCCCAACTTCCTGCCCCATTAAAACGATTTTCGCTGTATGAATATCACTGCTCCTTTTAGCGGCCGTGCACCCCGGCTGCGCAACACCCTGATGGCGCTTTGTCTTTCCGGCACCGTGCTGCCCGCCACTGCCCAGCAAGCAACCAACGATGTAACCACGCCCTTGCACCTGATGAAGCCCGACTATCCCACGCCTTATGGCAAACCCACCGAGGCGGGCATCACCGAGGTGCTGAACCGTGTATTGCGTTACCTGGAAGCCGCAACACCTGCACAGGTAGTGGATGGCAAAACCAAAGCACCCATCACCGATCTGAAGCAACTCACACCCGAAACTATTTTTGCGCCCGGCGATTTCCGCCTTACCTCTTACGAGTGGGGCGTAACCTATGCCGGTGCGCTCAATGCTGCCGCTGCAACCGGCGACAAGCGCTTTGCCGATTATACCCACCAGCGCCTGCAGCTGATTGCCGATGTGGCGCCTTATTTCAAAAAAGTGCTGAAGCAAAACCCAAAAGCAACTGCTCCGGTGCGCTCGGTGCTGATGCCCCATGCCCTGGATGATGCAGGCGCCATTTGCGCAGCCATGATCAAAGCACAGAAAGAGGGCAATAAAGCCAACCTGCGTCCCCTCATTGATAATTTCATTGGGTATATCAGCAGCAAGGAATTCCGCCTGCCTGATGGCACCCTGGCCCGCAACAGGCCACAGCCCAACACCCTCTGGCTCGACGACCTCTTTATGAGCGTGCCCGCCCTGGCACAGATGGGCAGCCTTACCGGCGACCAGAAATATTTTGACGATGCGGTAAAACAGGTGCTCCAGTTTTCGCAGCGGATGTTCAACAAGGAAAAAGGATTGTACATGCACGGCTGGGTGCAGGAAATGGCTTTTCACCCGCAGTTTCACTGGGCCCGTGCCAACGGCTGGGCCGCGATGACCATGGTAGAACTGCTTGAAGTGCTGCCCAAAACCCATGCGGGATACAAACCCGTGCTGGCACAACTGCAGGCACATATCCAGGGACTGGCTGCCTACCAGGACGGTACCGGTTTCTGGCACCAGCTGATCGACCGCAACGATACCTACCTCGAAACTTCGGCTACCGCTATTTATGCCTATGCCATTGCCCGGGCCATTAACAGGGGTTATGTAGATAAAAAAGCCTTTGCACCTGTTGCCCTGCTAGCCTGGAATGCCGTTGCCACCAAGGTTACCGATAAAGGACAAGTGGCTGGCACCTGCGTGGGTACCGGCATGGGCTTCGACCCTGCATTTTACTATTACCGCCCGGTGAACGTGTTTGCGGCCCACGGCTATGGCCCCGTGCTGCTCGCCGGCTCCGAAGTGCTGCTCCTCACCAAGCAATTTGATTTTGAAATCAACGACAGCTCCCTGCAGTTGAAGACAGCGGCGTTATAGTCTATACACTTAACAGGTTTTAAAAACCTGTTAAGTGTAGAAAACCTGTTAGGTGTAGGCAGGCCACAGCTTTATTTTTCACAGGCTCAAAGTGTTGAAGCCGTGGCTTTTAGCCCA
>NZ_MTFE01000010.1:421782-500505 GCF_001953305.1 Cnuella takakiae | reverse complement strand
CCCCAATGGTAGTCTGTATAGCGCAGAAGGGATAAATCTCCCATTTACCCGCCCCACCGTATATTTGCCCCCTTGAAAAGTGAATCTATGGAATACAACAGAATTGTAGCCGTTACCGGTTTGCCCGGTTTGTTCGAGATCCTGAGCAGCAAGAATGACGGCGCCCTGGTGCGTTCGCTTGCCGATAACACCACCAAATTTGTTACTTCCCGCGTGCACAACATGTCGCACCTGGAAAGCATTGAAGTATATACCATCCGCGAAAACGTGAACCTGGCCGAAGTATTCCAGGCTATGCAAGCGAGCGGTGAAGCCCTGCCCAACGTAAAAGACAACGCTGCGCTGAAGGCTTATTTCCAGAAAGTATTCCCTGACCTGGACTTTGAGCGTGTGTACGCCAGCGACATGAAGAAAATGGTTAAATGGTTTGAAGTACTGGGCGAAGCCAAGGTTGAGATCAAGGCTGTTGCTGCTGAAGAAGAAGCCATTGAAACCGAAAACGTAGTAGAGCCCGTAGCCGTGGTAGCAGAAACGCCTGCCGAGGAAAAGCCCAAGGCCAAGCGTGCCCCCCGGAAGAAGAAAACGGAAGAAGACAATACCGAAGAAGCTTAATTGCTTTTTGCTGTGGCATGATACTGAGGAGTGATGTAAATCACTCCTTTTTTGTTGCCGTCCCCCAAAGCATTCTTTCTGTACCTAGGTGTTCTTCGTGTCTTAGTGGCATGTTTCCCCTAACTAGCACTGTCTTTGA
Organism: Cnuella takakiae; assembly: GCF_001953305.1. Taxonomy (GTDB): domain Bacteria; phylum Bacteroidota; class Bacteroidia; order Chitinophagales; family Chitinophagaceae; genus Flavisolibacter; species Flavisolibacter takakiae. The sequence goes on along the minus strand of NZ_MTFE01000010.1, from coordinate 499,754 downwards.
TATAGCCATAAACCCAAAAGAAGAATCTATGACCTATACAGCCGATATTCAAAAGATTCCCCGCAAGTTTTTGCCCACCGACTTTACCGTTACCGACTGGCCCACACTGGAACCCTATTTCCAAGACCTGCTGAACCGCGAACTGGATTCGCCCGAAGCAATGCAGCAGTGGCTGCAGGATATGAGCGAACTGGAAGCCGTAATTGGCGAGGACGCTGCCTGGCGCCAGATCCGCATGACCTGCGATACCGAGAATAAAGAACTGGAGGAAGCCTTTACCTATTTTGTAATGGAAATCCAGCCGCACATGCAGCCGCTGTTCGACAAGCTGAACCGCAAGCTGGTGGACAATCCTTTCACCGCCCAGCTCACCGGGCCCGAATACCAGATCTACCTGCGTTCGGTAAAAAAGAGCATCCAGCTGTTCCGGGAGGAAAACATCCCACTGCAGTCGGAAATCGCCGTGCAGGCACAGCAGTTTGGCGTGATCTCGGGCAAAATGACCGTTGAAGTGGATGGTAAGGAATATACCTTGCAACAGGCCGCCAAGTTTTTGGAAAACCTCGACCGCAACCTGCGCGAACAGGTGTACCGCAAAATCCAGGAGCGCCGCCTCCAGGATAAAGAGCAGCTCACGGAGTTGTTCAACACCCTGCTGGAAAAGCGCACCCAGGTAGCTAAAAATGCAGGCTTTGAAAACTACCGCGACTACAAGTTCGTGGAGTTGGGCCGGTTTGATTATACCAAGGAAGACTGTTTCCAGTTCCACGAAGCGGTAAAGACCCATGTGGTGCCGCTGGTTGATTTTATTTACGACCGCAAGCGCCAGAAGCTGGGCCTCGAAGCCCTGCGTCCCTGGGACGTGGACGCGGAGCCGGCAGGTGTGCAGCCTCTACGCCCATTTAAAACCGGCGAGGAGCTGACCCAAAAGACCATCGATTGCTTCCGCAGGATGAATCCCTTCTTTGCGCAATGCCTGGAAAAGATGAAGGCCATGGGCCGCCTCGACCTCGACAGCCGTATGGGCAAGGCACCCGGCGGTTACAACTGTCCCCTGCCCGAAACCGGTGCGCCGTTCATTTTTATGAATGCTGCCGGACAAATGCACGATGTAACCACCATGGTACACGAAGGTGGTCATGCCATCCATTCCTTCCTGGCGCACCCCTTGTCGCTGACAGCCTTTAAGGAATACCCCATGGAAATTGCCGAAGTGGCTTCCATGACCATGGAGTTGTTCAGCATGGATTACTGGGATAGCTTCTTCGACAATGAAGACGACCTGCGCCGCGCCAAGGAGCACCAGCTGGAGCGGGTACTCACCATCTTCCCCTGGATCGCTACCATCGATAAGTTTCAGCACTGGATTTACGAACATCCACAGCACACCGAAGAAGAGCGTGCCGAAACCTGGCGCAGCATCCTCAACGAGTTCAGTTCCATCGCCATGGACCTGAGCGGGCTGGAAGGCTACCGCCGCTACAGTTGGCAGCGCCAGCTGCACCTGTACGAAGTGCCGTTTTATTACATTGAATACGGCATTGCACAGCTGGGCGCCATCGGCTTGTGGAAACAGTACAAGGAAAACAAGGAGCAGGCAGTACAGAATTATGTGAACGCCCTCAGCCTGGGCGGCACCCGTACCCTGCCCGAACTGTATGCTGCTGCCGGTTTGAAGTTCGACTTCTCCCCCGATCACATTAGCGAGCTGATGTTGTTTGTTCAAAAGGAAATGGAAGCCATTTCCCGTCCGCCGGAAAGTACACCGGTGGGTAATGCATAAAAAAGAACCGGCCTTAGTGCCGGTTTTTCTTTTTAGAACCACGGAGACAGAGCGGCGCGGAACAAACTACATTATCAAAAAGAACCAAATCAGACCACGGACAACAGACTACGGACGACAAGTGGTCCGTGGTCTGTGGTCCGTGGTTTCAACCTCCCGTGCTCCTCCCTGTCGTAACTGTCTCCGTGGTTCCAATCCCTACTCCAGGTTAAACCCACCCAGGTTCTTAAAATGCCCGTTGAGCTTTACTTTTTCTTTTAGCAGCTCCATTTCGGCAATCATGGGTATGACCTTGGTGAGGTGGCGCTTCAGGTACTCCTGCCGCTGACGCTCATCCATCAGGTTGAGCAGTTCGTATTCTTCCTGCAACGAAAGACCGATGTGGTGGGCGATATCGTACACCTGCAGCTCTTCGTCTTTTTTAGAAAACTCCTTGTCTACATTGAGCAGCTTGTGCAACTCGCGGATGCTGGCAACCAGCCGGCGCATTACTTCCGGGTTGCCGCGCTCCTGGTTGTCCGGGTAGGTAACAATGGCGCCGCTGTACAACTTGTCCGGAACCTCCTTGATTACTTCCAAAATGCGAAAGACCTTATCACCCTTGGTTTTGATGTCCATCTCCCCGTTTTCATACACTTTGCTGATTTCTGTGATGGAAATAAGGGTACCAAAATCCTGCAGCTTATTGTCGATCACGGAAGGGATGCCAAAGAGCTTCTTTTGCTGAAAACATTCGGTGATCAGTTGCTTATAACGGGGCTCAAAAATGTGCAGGTTCAGGCTTTCGCCCGGGTAAACCACTATGCCTAAGGGAAATATCGGGATGAAATTGGTCATAACAGCATGCCCATGCAAATATGGTGCAAGGTGAAGTTAAGGGTTAGTCCAGGTTTAGCAGGAAGCCAAACCGCCTGGTTAACCTTACCCATATCCTCCATTTTTATTACCTACCCTTATCCTGTAAATACGGTGGTTTGGGATTGAAGCGCAACGCATCCCAGGTGCTTTGCCACACCACGCGGATGAATGGCCAGCGGGCATCTTTTCTTTTAGCCACAATCAAAAAGGGGTAGAGCAAAAAACGTTTGGCCGCATTGCGTAGGAAGGAACTATAGCTTTTATAGTTGCGGCGGATATACAGTTCGTTGCGCAGGCCATAGCGGTACTTCCAAATATTGCTGGGAGCGTCCACAAAGAGGTCGCTACGGTAGTTGCTGGGTGTTTTGTGCCAAACCACGCTGTTTGCTACCAGCCCGCCGGCAAAGCCTGCGCGGTGCAGCCGCCAGGTATACTCCTGGTCGTCGGCCCAGATGAACATCTCGGTTACCGGCAACCCGGCCTTTTCATAAGCTTCCCGCGATATCAACAAGGAAACAAAAGTGGCATTGATGATGGGCAGGATGCCATTTTGCCGGTACCACTCCTGGGATTGTTTTCCCTTAAAACCCGCATCTGCAAAAGGCAGGTTCATGAGGTGGGGGCTGCCATCGTTCCAAAGTGCTTTACTCACAAAATAACCAAACGGGTCGCCGGCACTGCGGGTGGCCGCAATGGCCTGTACCAGTTTTGCCAGTGCATCGGGCTGCGGAATGGTATCGTCGTCCATGATCCATACCCAATCGGCGCCGGATGCATGTGCTTTGCGGATGCCGCTGCTCACGCCGCCGGCCGCGCCCTGGTTGGGCTGGGTAATGACCTCCAGCCCTTGCTGCGCCGCCAGCCATTCCGCAGTGCCGTCGGTAGAACTATTGTCCACCACGATGATCTGTGTTGGAACAAGGGTTTGACACAACAAAGCCCCGATGCATTCCTGCAGCAGGGCTTTGCGGTTATAAGTAACAACAATTGCGGAAATATGCATCCTCAGCTTTGCACCAAATCTACACCCAATTCCTGTTTGGCTTTTACAAAAGCCGAACCGATCACCTGGTGCATATCGTAATAACGGTACTCGGCAAGGCGGCCGCCAAACAGCACGTTTGTTTCCTGGGCAGCCAGTTCCTGGTACTGCTTCATGCGGCGGGTATTTTCCTCATCGTTGATGGGATAGTAAGCTTCCTTGCCCTTGGTCCAGGTATCGGGGTACTCGCGGGTGATGATGGTGTGGGGTTGTTTACCAAACTCAAAGTGCTTGTGCTCGATGATGCGGGTAAACGGAACATGGGCCTCAGTATAGTTTACCACGGCATTACCCTGGTAGTTTTCTACTTCATGCGTTTCGTGTTCAAAGCGGAGGCTTCGGTATTCCAGTTCGCCAAACTGGAAATTGTAAAACTCATCCAGCGGACCCGTAAACACCACGCGGTCGGCAAGGCCATCGAAATAGGCGCGGTCGCTGAAGTAATCCGTGTCCAGCCTTACCTCGGTGCCTTCCAGCATGCCCTCGGTGATCTTGTTGTAGCCACCAATAGGTATACCCTGGTACTTGTCGTTGAAATAGTTATTGTCGAAGGTAAACCGAACGGGCAGTCGCTTGATGATAAAGGCCGGCAATTCGGTAGCCTTGCGGCCCCACTGCTTCTCTGTATAACCCTTGATCAGCTTTTCGTAAATATCGGTGCCCACCAGTGTCAGGGCCTGCTCTTCCAGGTTCTGCGGCTCGGTGATGTTGAGCGAAGCGATCTGCTCGGCGATTTTGGCTTGCGCCTGCTCCGGGGTGGTAACACCCCACAGCTGGTAAAAGGTGTTCATATTGAAGGGCAGGTTGTAGAGCTTGCCTTCGTGCAGGGCTACGGGGCTGTTGGTGTAGCGGTTGAACTCGGTAAAGGAGTTGACAAAATCCCAGATGGGCTTGTCGTTGGTATGGAAAATATGGGCGCCGTACACGTGTACGTTGATGCCGCCCTGGTTTTCGCAGAAAGTATTGCCGCCAATATGGTTGCGCCGGTCGATGACCAGGCATTTTTTACCTGCTTTACGGGCCAGGTGTGCGAAAGTGGCGCCAAAGAGGCCCGCGCCAACAATCAGATAATCAAATTCAGCCATCAGGTTTGTTATGTAAGGTGATCTAATATTATGTGAGCGGGAAGCCCTGCTCCCTTAATTTCGCCGGAGGCCGGCGCGCCGGTAAGCTTATCAATTCGCATACCAGCACTCTTTGCCATTTGAACCATGTTACCCATCTCCCTTTTACCCCAAATTGAGCAGGGCGATTTCCGCAGTTTGGCCAGGGCTATTACCCTGGTGGAAAACGGTTTTCCCGGCTACGAGGACCTGCTGGCTGCCCTTACCCGCCGCAGCGGGGTGAAAATCATTGGCATCACCGGCCCTCCCGGTGCGGGTAAAAGTACCCTTACTGATGGAATAATCCGCTATTTGTTAGGGGAAGGTAGCAAGGTGGCGGTGCTCTGCGTGGACCCCTCCTCGCCTTTTAACCTGGGCGCCGTACTGGGCGACCGCATCCGGATGAGCGAATGGTATACCCACCCTAAGGTGTTCATCCGTTCGCTGGCTACCCGTGGCGCCATGGGCGGACTGCATCCCAAGATCATAGAAATCAGCGAGTTGGTAAAAAGCGCTGGGTTTGACTATATACTGGTGGAAACCGTAGGTGTAGGGCAGAGCGAGGTGGAGATTGCCGGTCTTGCCGACACTACCGCCGTGGTGCTGGTGCCCGAAGCGGGCGACGAGGTGCAAACCATGAAGGCGGGCCTGATGGAGATTGCCGATGTTTTTGTGGTCAACAAGGCCGACCGGCCCGGTGCCGACCGCTTTGTGCGCCACCTGCAGCAGATGCTGGCACCTGCTTTTCAACGGCACCAACGGCAGCTGCCTATTCTTAAAACGGTGGCTGCCACCGGCGAGGGACTGCCCGAGCTGGTAAAAGTATTGCAGCACACCGCCGAGGCAGATAACGGCTCGGAGCGGCACCTGTGGCTGCTTGCAGAAAAAGCCTGGCACTTGGTACAGCAGGCCCGGATGCGTAACTTGCCCCGCGAAACCGTTTTGGCGCAATTAAAAAAAGCAGTTGCCAAGCCCGACTTTAACCTGTATCGTTTTGCTCAATCCTTAACTGCATGAACAGCAACTGCAGCCTGCTCATTACTACTTACAACTGGCCACAGGCATTGCACCTGTGCCTGTTGAGCGTGCTGCAACAAACGGTACTGCCTTCCGAAATCCTTATTGCCGATGACGGCTCAGGCCCCGAAACCCGGATGCTGATTGATGCCTTCAACGAATACAGCCCCATACCGCTGGTGCATGTGTGGCAGCCCGATGAAGGTTTCCGGCTGGCCCGCATCCGCAACAGGGCCATCGCAAGGGCCACTCATCCCTACATCATCCAGGTTGACGGCGACCTGATCCTGCATCCCCGTTTTATTGAAGACCACCTCCAACTGCGGGAGCCTGGTTATTTCATTACCGGCAGCCGTGTGCTGCTGAACAATGCAACAACCCAGTCCCTGCTCACCCACCAGTCTATTGATGTAAACGGCCATCACCAGGGCAGCAAGAACTTCTGGAATAAACTCCGCAATGGCGCCCTCCGCGATTTTTTGGCCAAACGCTACAAAACCAGCGGCCGCAACCTGTACTATATCAAAGGCTGCAATATGGCCTACTGGCGCAAGGATATGCTACAGGTAAACGGCTACAATGAAGCCTTTACCAGCTGGGGTTTGGAGGACAGTGAACTAGCCGTCCGGCTGATTAATATCGGGCTCAATAAAAAGTTTTTGAAAATGGGCGGTATCACCTACCACCTCTTCCATCCCCTGCTCAGCCGCGACCAGGAATGCCGCAACCGCCAGATCGTAAAAGAAACCCTGGTACAGCAAAAAACCTTTGTGCCGGCGGGCATCAACCAATACCTGTAGGTAATGGGCTAATTAGCTAATGTGATAATGTGCCAAAGGAGGCAAGGTTTTAAACCGTTGAAACGGTTTATTGTATCACCCTCTTGTTCTTTTAACCCACGGTTGAAACCGTGGCCTAAGGAAATAGGTACAAGCTGTAATGGGCAGTACGCATTCAGGCTTCAATAGCAAATTGTCCACTCCATTTGCATTCCTTTGCGCCCTCTGCTCCTCCGCGACTTTTGCGTTAAATAAAACTCTTTTTTTATAGCTTCTGCCCAAGCCTCCATACTTCGATATCCCAATACCTCAATATTTCAATATCTCCTCCTTACTGCACCTTCCCAAACATCTTCAGGCAAAACAGCCAGTTTCTAAGCCGGGTTCGTTTTTTTACCGCCAGCAACAATCCCTGGTACCGGGAAAAAAGGGTCATTCTTTTCCAGTTGCTGGCAAAGCGGAAATCCTGGTAGCTGGCTGCCAGCCGCCCAAGTACCTTTTTCTCAAAAGGCAGTGACTCTGGACAGGCTTGGTAAAAAGCTGCCATCCGTTGGCGGGCTTTTGCAGCCTGTTCTGCTTTGGCTATTCTCTTTCGGTTGGCCCTACTATTTTCGCCAACAGCGCCAACAGCATTATGCGCATGCTGCCGGTAATGCACCAGCACCTCGGGCAGGTAGGCAATGCCCCCATGTAGCGTGGCGTGAAAACAAATCCACCAGTCGTGGGGCAGCATGCCGGGAAAAGGCAGGGCTTTGTCCAGCAACTCGCTCCTGAAAAGGGTGGCATGGCCGTAGATGCGGCACACCACCGCCTGCTGCAGGCAGGAGTACAGCGGCTGGTAATGGCCCCGCTGCGAAGTACGAACACCGGTTGATTCCAGCGCCGCGTTGCAAATAGCCGAATCGGCATGCACCAGGGCGTGGTTGCCTATAGCTGCCTGCAGGTGCTCCAGTTTTTGCGGGAGCCAATAATCATCCTGGTCGCAGAGGGCGATAAAATACCCGGAAGCCTTGCGGCAGGCTTGGTCAAAGTTTTGGATATATCCCAGGTTCTGCTCGTTGCGCGTTACCTGCATATTGGGATGCCGCGCGGCATATTGTTGCAGCAGCGCCCAGGTACCATCGGTGCTGGCATCGTCGCTTGCAATTACCTCGATATTGGAATAGGTTTGGGCAAAGATGGCGTCAAGCTGTGTGGCCAGGAAGCGCTCCCCGTTGTAGGTGGCCAATACCACGGAGATCAGGGGAGGCGTAACAGGGGGGTGCATCACAGCTGTTTGAGGGGTTCTTGATTACCTTTGGCCATCAGGGCTGTTCACAAATGAGCCACACAGGGTACGCCGGTGGCCGCAAGTAACAAAAACTAAGACAAATAAGCACAACCAGCCTTTCTATTAACCTATTGAACCCAATGCCAGTATCCACCCACCTGCAAGTATCTGTAGTAATGTGTACTTATAATGGCGCCACTTATCTGGCAGAGCAGCTCCTTTCCATTCTGCGGCAAAGCTGGCCCATTTACGAGTTGGTGGTGGTAGATGACGCCTCCACCGACGCTACTTTTTCCATACTGGAAGCATTTGCACAACAGCATGCCTGCATCCGCCTTTTCCGCAACCAGCAGCAATTGGGTTACAATAAAAATTTTGAGCGGGCCCTCACCCTGGCCACCGGCGAGGTGCTGGCGATTGCTGACCAGGACGATATCTGGCACCCCCAAAAGATTGAACGCATGTTGCAGGCATGGCCTGAGGGTAGCCCGCTTATTTATTGCGACTCCATCCGTTTTTGGGGCGAAGTGCCCAAAAAGCCCAGGCCCGGCCACCTCATGAACCGGGTGTGGGGTACCGACCCGCGCCCACTGGCTATTTACAATACCGTTTGCGGACATGCGTTGATCCTGCGCCGCAGCCTGCTTTCGCTGGCACTGCCTTTCGACAAGGATATTTATTACGATTGGTGGCTTGCCCTGGTGGCAACCTGCAATGGCGGGGTTACTTATTTTCCGGAAATACTGGTGTACCAGCGCCAGCACCAGCACAACGCCAGCCTGCCCCTGAATGTAACGAAGGCTGCAGCCTATGCGCGGGACCGCAAAATGATCCTGCACAACCTGTCGCGGTTTGTTGATACACCCAATATAAAAGAGGAAGACCGGAAGTTTTTTGAGCGCCTGCGGCAACTCTGGCAGCAATCGATGGAGGGGAAAAGCGGGCCTGCGCTACTGGCTTTCCTGCTGCGTTACCGCTCGCATATCTATGCCAGTAAAAAAAGAAAGCTGGCGATATTTTCCCAGCTGAAGCGCAGCCTGCGCTATGCTTTTGTAAAAGGTTGATGTAACAGAAGGTTTAGGAAACAGTTCCTGTTTCCAGTTCATCTTTGCTTTTGAACCAGCGCCAGGCAATAACGCCTACGATGGCCAGGGGCGCAAAGGCCAGGTACAAAATACCCGTGTTCAGACCACGGGCGGGCGTTTCGCCGAGCTGGGCAGCCGTTCTGGTACAAATAGAGCATTGCGCATCGGCGGCGAACCCTATCACCAGTACCAGGGCCAGCAGCATCAGGACTTTCTTCATCACAAAGCTTTTTGCAAAAGTAAAGGATCGGCTTTCGCCAAATCGTTAAAGAAACAAATAGGGAGCGGCTAAGTTGGAGGATTGTGCTGCAAAAAAGGAAGTCAGCTCGAATGCATATGTAAAGGCTGGGCGGTATCCGAAGCCCTTGGGCTTAAACTTCAATAGCCGCCGGTGCAACCGGCGGTTAGGTGTGTTGGGGAAAGAGCAATCAACCCCGTCGGGGTTGAACTTACTACGAGTTCGGTATTCAACCCCTCTGGGGTTGCTCATCAAACACCTATAGCTTCCGCCCCTCCGCCGGTTGCACCGGCGACTATTAGGATTGGAGCCCAGAGGCTCCTTTATAGTTTGGCTCCATATCAGGCCTTAGGGTTTCGCAGCCTGCAGGCCTTTACCCTGCTCCAGCAGCCGCAGTTGTTTGTATTTGCGAAAGGTATAACCCGCATGAGCGATGGCAATTTGCCAGCCCGCTTTTTTATCGCGCCAGCCGCCCCGCACCAGGTAGTGTTTTACAAAGGCAAACACCGGCGACAGGTACATTTTATATGCAGCAGCATGCTTGCCGCTTTCGCGGTATTTGAGGGCTGCCAGGTCGGCGTATTTATCCAGTTTTTGCTGGTACACTTCGATGTTGGGCGCAGTATAATGATGCAGCCAGCCCTTTACTTTTTGAACCACAACACCGGGTGGCAGCAGCAGGTTTTCGTGTACCGGCGTTTCATCCCAGCGAACGGCGTTTCGGTTAAACAAGCGGGTGGTCCAGTCGTTGCTCCATTCGCCGTAAAATACAGGCTGCCCATTGAGGTAGTTCAGCCGCTTGAGGCGGTAAACGGTATTTGAATTGGAAAGGTCCAGTTGATTGATCGCAGTCACCAGCTCGGGGCTCAGCTCTTCGTCGGAGTCGAGGCTCAGGATCCAGTCGTGGCGGGCTTCGCTGTTGCCCCTGTTTTTGTTGGTGCCATAACCCTGCCAGCCCATTTCCACCAGGCGGCCACCTGCCCCGCGCACCAGCTCCAGGGTGCCGTCGGTGCTGCCGCTGTCTACCACCACCACATCACCGGTAAGCAGTTGTGCCGACCGGATGGTTTTTTGGATGGTAGCCGCCGCATTGAGGCTGATGATGACAACAGAAATGGGTTGCGCCATGCCATAAAAGTAAGCCCGCCTTCCCTATGTAAGTACAAGATTTTTGGATTGGCCTATGTTTGCAACCCAACGAAAACAGCAGGCATGTCGCAACGATTGCTCCTTTACAGCGTATTTCACAAACCGGCACCCATGCCGCAGGCACCCTATGTGGTGCCTATACAAGTGGGTGCTGCCGGGGCGCAAATGGGACTGGGCATGCTTACCGATGCAACAGGCGATCATATCTCCGGACTCAATCCTTATTGGAGCGAACTCACTGCCCTGTACTGGATCTGGAAAAACGCGGACCGCAGTGCCGCCGATGCCTGGGGGCTTTGTCATTACCGGCGCTATTTTTCCCTGCCCCAAAAAAAGCTGCTCTTTTTACCACGCAGCCGATCGTATTATGCCCTGAACCAGCGAAGCCTGGATGCTGTAGTAACCACCGAATTGTATAGCTGGCTACAGGGTCGGCTGCAAACCCACGATGTGGTGGTGCAACAACCTACCTGGGCGCATAAGAAAGGCGGCAAAACATACAGCATTGCAGCAGCTTATGCCCTGCAACACAATCAGCGGGATTGGGACCGCACCATGGATTTAATCCGGCAGCTCTTCCCGGAATACGATGCCAGCATCAAAGCATTTGAACAGGAAAACCGGCTTTCCTATTACAATATGATGGTGGCCCGCTGGCCCGTATGGGACGGCTACCTGGAATGGCTGTTCCGCATCCTGTTTGCACTTAGGGACGAGTTGGGCGATACCGCCGCTCCCCGCCTTTATGGCTATCTTTCCGAAAGACTGATGAACCTGTACCTCCGGCACAACGGTTTGCGTGCCGCTTATTCCACTATAGCTTTACTGGAGCGATAACCCATGCATCTTCTATATCTCACATTTGGTAAAAAGTTTTCGGTTCACCTGGAGGTGGCTTTTTCCATCTATTCCTTTTTAGGACAGGCCTCCGTTCGCTCCATCCATATCATTACCGATACACCTGAATACTATAAGCATTTTCAAAACAAAGTGCGGGTGCTGACCATCGACAATGCCACATTGAAAGATTGGGAAGGTCCTCACCAGTTTTTTTGGCGGGTAAAGATCAAAGCCATCCAGCAGCTATGCGCCGAATTTGCCGGTGAGCCGGTCGTTTATTTGGATGGCGACACTTTTTTATACCAACCTACAACAACCCTTTTGCAAAAACTTCAGGCTGGCCAGGCCCTGATGCATGAAAACGAAGGAGCGCTGGCAACAGCCCGCACCAAAACCGAGCAGCGGATGTGGCAACAAGTGCAGGGAAAAAGTTTTGCCGGTTTCCCACTACCACAGGATGCCGCCATGTGGAATGCAGGGGTGGTAGCCGTGCCCAATACTACCAAAGGTGCGGAATGCGCCTTCGCCCTCCAGCTTTGCGACGAGCTATGCGACCAGGGCGTTACCCGCAGGCTGGTAGAGCAGTTCTCGCTTTCGGTTGCACTGCAGCGTTATTATGGATTAGAACCTGCCGCTCCTTTTATTGCACACTACTGGAGCAATAAGGCAGCCTGGGATGAACGCATCAACCAGTTTTTTACTGTTGGTTTTTTCCGGCACTACGACATGCAGGCGATGCAGGAGCATATGGCGCAATTTGACTTTACCGCCCTGCCCGTAAAAGTGATTCAAAAAAATACCGGCTTGCGCCTGCACCGGCTGGTGGACAAATGGTTTCCTAACAGGGAAACGGTGTTTATTGAAAAAGGGAGTTGAGGGAGGTTGCCGGTTGCCAGTTGCCGGGATTTGAGGCAGTGCAACAAATAAATTGAATGATACACATAAATAAAGCAGCCCCATGGCTGCTTTATTTATTATGTAAAAGTTTTCATCAACTAGAACTGACCGCTAAGCTCCGTAAGTATTTTCTGAAGCTCAATAACCTTTCACCTCCTGCAGCTTGAAGCTTGTAGCCAGCAGCTTGCAGCTAGTAGCTAATCGCTAACAGCCAGCAACGCTTCCTCCTCACACATAAATCGCCGCCCTTGCAGCCTGGCTCTTGGTGCGGGCCAAGAGTTGCTCTACATACTGGGCGCAGAGTTGCTGCGGGTTGTATTGTGCAAACTCTGTTGCCAGCTTTGATACATTCTTTTTGTAGCTCCGGTCGTTGAGTACATGCAGCACGGCGGCACGCACCTGTGCGGGTATGGGTGTTTCAGTTTTCAGGTTTACACCCAGTTTGAAATAACCTACGCGGGCACAGATCTCGTTTTTGCCTTCATTAACACCGGCTACCACCAGCGGCAGCTTGTGCTGTATGCCCAGCAGGGTACCGCCATAACCGCCGTTGGTTACATACACATCGCAGTGCGGCATGATGTCGGCAAAAGGAATAAAGTCTTCGATGATCACATTTGTTTGCGGGTAACGCCTGCGCAGTTCCTCGGTTTGGTTGCCTGCGGTGGTTACCACCACCAGGTGGTCGGTGTCTTTGAAGGCTTCCAGCGTGGGCACGATCAGTTTCTCCACATCGGCTTCGGCAGTGCCTTGGGTGCAGAGGATCACTTTGCGGTACTGGTGCAGGCGGGCATCGGTCCAGGGTTTGCGCGCCTTGCGCGAAGGTGCGGGCAGCAGGGGCCCGATGAATCGCACCTTGGGATTGAGGTCGCTGCGCTGGTACTCGAAACCCGGTGTGCCGCTTTGGAGGATCAGGGTGCTTTTGCGGTACAGGGTATCGAAGAGGTTGCCATCGCGCTGCAGCCCTTCGGCGCCCAGCAGTTCGTCCAGCACTTTCATGGGTTTGCGCAGCAGCACCTTGTCGGCAAACCAGCGCAGGAAGTTTTGCTTTAGCCTGCCTGCCCAAGAGTTGCTGGGTGTCATACCCAGGCCCATGGGCGCCAGGTCGCGGGAGGTTTCGGCAATGGGAATGATACCGATGGAGATCACCGGGATCTTCATCTTTTCCTTGATCAGGGGTATGGCGGTAAAGCTCATATCGGCAATCACCAGGTCGAAGGGAAACTGCTGGTGGATTTCCTGCACATCGGCATAAAAGCCGGGCATGCGGCGGATAAAGAAATGCTCCAGGTCGAAGCAGAGGCGCGGCACCCCGCTCTTTGTGTGTTGCCGCTGGGGGAAATACTCGTTGAGGTTGTCGGCGGTAACATCCAACGCATGTTTTTGCGGGAAATAGCGGATATCCATGTCGCGCACTTTGGCTTCGAAGGCGCTACCCACATACCAGCCTATTTCATAGCCCAGCTCTTTGAGGTGAAGCGCCAGCCCGGTAAGTGGATTGAAATGGCCATCGGCGGCCAGCGAGGCAAACAAAATGCGGGTGCCCGCAAAAAGTGTAGGGTTAAGGGTGAATGAGTACATAAACAATGAGTTTTGGAACTGCAAGACTAATGTGTACGTACTACAAATAAAAGGAGTGGAGGGATGAATGGTGGTTTGCGGCGATGGTATGGCAAAAAATGATCATGAGTTGAATGGCCTTTCGCATAAATACAGTGCTAAAGGCGCAAGCTTTAACGGGATGCTGCTCCCGAGGTTTCGGGTGGTGCCGTCATCAGCTCGGGGTGCGTTTCGTTCTGGTTCAATCCATCACAGCGGGTGTTGAAGTTGGCCTGGATATGACTTTGCAAGCATTGGGCCCGCAAACCAGAAAAGGGGTGGGTACGAAAAAAGTCCTCCACCTGGCTGTAGCGATTCTCGTTGCTGGCCATTTCTTTCCAGAAAGCTACCGTTGAACAAAGCTCCTGGCCCAGCCGGTGGGTCAGCTCCACGCCGTAGTAATCGGCTTCCAGTTCGTTGCGCTGGTTGAAGGAGGCAGTGAGCAGCTTGGTGATTTGCAGTACCGTACCGGCATTGGCTTCGCCAAAAATATTGGTGGTCAGCTGCAGCTCCTGGATGGTTTTGCGGATATGTCCTTCTTCCGAATGGCCTATTTCGTGACCGATAATGGCATAAAGCAGGGACTTGCTGCCCCCGGTTTTCCGCAGCATGGCCTTGGTTACATAAATGCGGCCGCCGAAGGTGAAGGCGTTGATGGCCGTATCATCGAGCGGGTAAATGAAGTATTGTATGTTGGAAGGCGCAGGCCGCACCTTCAGCAGGTCGGCGAGGGCAGCATCCAATTGTCCCTGCAGGCGCGGGTCTTTGAGCAGCTTGAAGGCTTTCTCCTGCTCCACCATCTGTTTGTGGAAAGCGGCACCGTACTCACTCTGCACTTCATCGGTAATGCGCTTCTCGCTTACCGCAATATCGCGGATCACATCGCCGGCCTTGCCCAGCGTGCGGCCAATGCGGTTGCCGCCAACAGCGCTGTCGAGGCAGGCAAAAGAGTAGTTCTTTTTGTCCACTACCGGTTTGTCGGCATCGCCTGATTTGGGGAAATATTGCTCGATTTGCTGGCAGGAAAAAAGCAGGACAGCGCACAACAGGAGGCAAATACGGTTCATGGGGGTAAATGTGCAAAGTTGCAGCCAAAGGGCAAAAAGGCGATTGAACCACGGAGGCAGGGAGGACGGAAAACAGTTGCCAGTTGCAGGTTGCCAGTACCGTTTGGTGCGGAACCACTTTATTGAACAAAAAAGATATTACAGGAAAAAGAGGAGTGCAAGGATTCGGTAAGGCCACATTTAAAAACCAGTGTACCTCCCTGTGCTCCCTGTCTCTGTGGTTCAAAACCCTAGGACTCCACCGCAAAGAAATCCTTACTCCAAAGCCGCACATAATACCTTATCAGCAGGGCAAAGGTGAGTAAAGCCAGTACATAGAACACCCCATTGTACCACTGGAAGGATTTGCCAAACAGGGCCAGCTTGAAGTAAAAACCGGCAGTAACGATAAAAAACATCCACATCAGGCCCATGCCAAATGAGTTGAGAATCTTTACAAAGTATTTTTTAACCTCAGGATCCATAACACAGGTTTTTAACTGATAGATACAGGCAGTTGAACGGGGGTGCGGAGTAAAGTAAAAAAGGAAAAACAAACAATACCCGGATAAGTTGCTGCCCCAAATGCCGGCTCGCCTTTGCAGGAACGGCTTTTTTCCTGTCCTATTGCTTTGTGATGTCCGACCCTTTGGTTCCTTTATTTAAGGTACCAATAACTCACGGAACTCCACCGAGTCGCCATTGAATACATTGAAATCTACTTTGGAGCGAATGCCGTTTACCCTGCCCTTTTCGCTGTGCTGCCACAACACCCAGTTGCGGGTGATGCGGGGCTGGTGCGCCTCCAAGTAGTGGGCCACCCAAAGGGGGTAGTCGTCGAAGTGATCCTTGAGGTAGCGTTTGTAAAAATCTACATTGGTATAAATGATGGGCTTTACGCCGGTCTCAGCTTCCAGTGTTTCCAAGAAGGCCTTTACCTCTTTGCGCAGCTGGGGCGCCACCACGCCGTTGGTGGTTTCGATGTCCAGCACCGGCGGCAGGTCGCCGCTTTCCAGCTTTACCTGTTTGAGGAAGTTGCGGGCCTGCTTTTCGCCATCGCGGGTAGCAATAAAGAAATGATAGGCGCCCCGCACCAGGCCGGCTTCGCGGCTCTTCTGCCAGTTGCGTTTAAAGCTGGGGTCCACGCGGGTAGCTCCTTCGGTAGCCTTGATCACGGCAAAGGAAAGCTTGATGTCCTCCACCTGCATCCCGCTTACCGCCTCCCAGTTGATGCGTTGCTGGTAGCGCGATACATCAATGCCATGAATGGAATAGTTGGCGGGCAGGGCAATGCCAAACTTTTCGTAGCGTACAAACTCGAGGTCGCGGGTGCTGCGCCATTTAAAAAAGATCCAGGCAAGCACGCCAAGCGCCAGCAGGGCCATGAACCCGGCAAAGAGGGGAACGACACGGGATTGTTTGCGCTTTTTGGGAGGCATGGAGCAGGGCAGTCGGGGGAGTTAAAAGTTCAAAGTGAAAAGTGTTTGAGGCAGTAACGCAGTTACCGCCTTTTCATTTTACCCTTAACGTCCTTTCGACTCGTTGATGCGCTCCTGGTGCGCTTCCTCCAGCAGGTAGTCCTTGCGTTTGAGCTCGAAGTTGCGGCCCAAGTACAGGCGTTTTACCTGGTCGTCGGCGGCCAGTTCCTCGGCGCTGCCATGTTTGAAGATCTTGCCTTCGATGAGCAGGTAGGCGCGGTCGCAAATGGAGAGGGTTTCCGTTACGTTGTGGTCGGTGATGAGGATACCGATATTCTTGTATTTCAGTTTGGCTACAATGGCCTGGATATCTTCCACCGCAATGGGGTCGATACCGGCAAAGGGTTCATCCAGCAGGATAAACTTGGGGTCTACGGCAAGGGCACGGGCAATTTCGGTACGGCGGCGTTCGCCACCACTCAGCACATCACCGGGACTTTTGCGTACATGGTGGAGGCGGAACTCGTCGAGCAGGGCCTCCAGTTTATCCTTTTGCTCGGCCTTCGAAAGCTTAGTCATTTCCAGCACCGCCTTGATGTTTTCCTCCACGCTCAGTTTGCGGAAGATGGAGGCTTCCTGCGGCAGGTAGCCGATGCCCATCTGTGCCCGTTTGTACATGGGCAGGGGCGTGATGTTCACGTCGTCGAGAAACACTTCGCCTTCATCGGGTTTGATGAGGCCTACCGTCATGTAGAAGGTGGTGGTTTTGCCGGCACCGTTGGGACCCAGCAGGCCCACGATCTCGCCCTGCTTTACTTCGATGGAAACATTGTTGACCACCGTGCGGTTGCGGTAGCGTTTTACAAGTTCGGTAGTGTGAATGGTAGTGGACAAAGGGAAAAAGCTTTGCGCAAAAGTAAGCCAATTGGGGCTGCGGGCGGGAACACGGCTCTTTACAAAACGGTAAAAGTGTTTTGAAAAGGTTCTCACAGATGGCACGGATGTTTTTAGAAAGTAAAAGTTATTGATCCCAACTTATCTGTGCCATCTGTGTTATCTGTGAGCAAATTCGTTCTGCAAACTAAATGGTTTGCTGTAACCAGGGAAGTTGTTTCAAAAAGACAATCAAAGCAAAATGATCTGTGTGCAACCGGCGCTCTTGTGTCGTTTACTTTGAACGAAACACTAACAACTACAGCACTGCCATTTACCACATAGCCCGTACTTTTGCCCCCAATTAACAACAAGCCCGGGTGCAACAACGGTAAACCCACTGTCTCTTGCAACCCATAAACCTGTATCAACAAATACTACCGTGAAAGTAATCGACCACCTGCGGCAGGCCAAAGACACTTTGGTATCCTTTGAAGTACTGCCCCCGCTGAAAGGTAAAGGCATCAATGCCCTTTGGGATCACCTCGATCCGCTGATGGGGTTCAATCCTTCTTTTATCAATGTTACCTATCACCGCTCGGAAAGCATGTTCAAGCGCCGCAACGATGGCGTGTTTGAAAAGGTGGAAGTGCGTAAGCGCCCCGGTACGGTTGGTATTTGCGCGGCCATCATGAACCGCTACAAGGTAGATGCGGTACCCCACCTCATTTGCGGTGGCTTTACCCGCCAGGAAACAGAAGACGCCCTGATCGACCTTGCTTTCCTCGGTATCGACAACGTGCTGGTACTGCGCGGCGACGCACCCAAGAACGAAACCTCCTTTGAACCCGAGCCCGGTGGCAACCGCTATGCTACCGAACTGATGCAGCAGGTAATCCGGATGAACAACGGGCACTACCTGGAAGAAGACCTGAAGAACGCGGTAAAAACCGATTTCTGTATTGGTGTGGCGGCCTACCCCGAGAAGCATTTTGAGGCACCCAACCTCCGCACCGATATCGCCCACCTGAAAACAAAGGTGGACGGCGGCGCCGAGTATGCCGTGACGCAGATGTTTTTCGACAACAGTAAGTATTTCCAATACGTACAGGCCTGTAAGGATGCCGGTGTAAACGTACCCATCATTCCCGGCCTGAAACCTATTACCTCCAAAAAGCAGCTCACCATCATCCCCCGCACCTTCCACGTGGACATACCGGAGGATCTTGCATCCGCCATCATGGCCTGTTCCACCGATGCACAGGTAGAGCAGGTGGGTACGGAGTGGCTGCTGCAACAGAGCCGCGAGCTGAAGCAGGCCGGCGTGCCCGTGCTGCATTACTACACTTTGGGCAAGCCCCAGGTGGTGGCAAATGTGGTGAAGCAGGTGTTTTAAAACCAACAGCCCACCCCCTGTCCTCCTGAAGGGGGAACTTAGGTCAAACATACTTTTAATAACAGCGCCGCTCTGATGTAGAGCGGCGCTGTTATTTTCTATGATACACAAAAGGTATGTTTATTTGATTTCGGGATGGGAACACGGATTGAACGGATAAAACGGATATCTGTTTCCATCTGTTCTATCCCTTCCATCCGTGTTCCTATCATTGTGTGCAACCTTCACACACGCTGCGGAACCTATCAGCCGTTCCGGCCTAAGTTTCCCCTTCAGGGGGACAGGGGTTTGACCTTATACTTCTGCTTCAACGTTTCCACCCACTGCTTTTCCTTCTCCGCCTGGTAGTCGTTGATCACATTGCCCTTGGCTTCTTCAAAGCTGCGCTGGAGCGGCTGGCTGTAGGTTTTTAGGATCAGGGCAAAACTGGCCGTTCCATCTGCCGGATTTGTTTCGATGGGCGTGAGCTGATTGGGCGTAAAAGTAATTTTGTTGCTGCCGGTAATGCTGCTCCACTCCATTCGGGTAGAATCGGTACTGATATCGGCACCCAACTTGCTTGCCAGGCTCCGCCAGCGGGCAGGCGCCTGTTTTATTTGCGCAGCCAGTTTTTCCGCCGTGGTTTTATCCGGGGCAAAAAACAGGGCCACATCGGCGCTGCGCTGCCACACATAGTTGGCCTTATGGCTTTGGTAAAACTGCTGCAATGCTGCAGTATCATTTTGTGCGGGTGTCCACACTTCCTGCTGCATGATCTCGAAAAAAAGATTGCCTTCTTCCAGCTCGCGCATCTGTTTCTTAAAGGCAGGGTTATAGTCTTCCAGGTGCTGCTGGTAGTGCTCCAGGGTTTGGGTTTGCAGGTATTCGTTCCATAGCTGTTCAAACGGTTGGTCGCTTCCATTGCCTTCCGCCCTGTTGTTTTGGGCAAACTGTAGCCAGTTGGCCACGGTGTAGGGCTGGCCACCCAGGCTGAACAACACCATATCGCTGCTGAGGGCTTCTGCCGGCACCTGCCCGTTCAGTTCCTGGCGGGTACGCACTTCAAGGGCTTTTTGCAGGTTAGCCGGAAGGGGCTGGTAGCCTGCCCGCTGCCTGATCTGTGCTGCCTGTTGCGCCAGGCTGCTTTGCATGCGGTCGCTTTGTTTTACCAATGCCCGGAGCCGTTCCAGCTCCGCTTCTTTTTCGGATCCAGACAGCACGGCAGGTTGGCGCGCAATACGTTTAACAATGTGAATACCATGGCCAGTAACAAATGGCGGCGCAACGGCGCCATCTTTTGCCAGCGCAAAAACGGCCTGCTCGAAAACAGGATCGTACTGGCCCACGCCAAATTCGGGCAGCAGCCCGCCAGCACCGGCGGAGTTGGCATCGTTGCTGTACCGCTCGGCAAGGGCCTCAAAGGATGCGCCTTTTTGGAGTGCTTTATAAATGGAATCGGCCTGTTGTTTCAGCCGTGCTTTTTCTGCGTCAGGTGCGTCGGGTGGAAAGGCCAGCATGACTTGGGCGGCCTTGATGCGGCCTGCTGCTTTTCTTTCTCCAACTATTTTAAAAATATGATAACCAGCCTTGCTGCGGTACACCGCTGACAGGCGGCCGACAGGCGTGGCGTACACCAGGTTTTCTAATTCGTAAGGAAGCGAAAATGCAGTGATATACCCCAGGTTGCCGCCATTGCTTTTTGCCGATGGATCGTCGGAGTACTGAGCGGCTACTTTGTCGAAAGCAGCACCCGATTGCAATCGGGTGTACGCTTCTCTTGCTTTTACATAGGCAGCAGCAGTATCGGCAGCGTTGGCTGTGGCAATAAAAATATGCGCCACCTGCAGGTCTTTCTGACCTCTCTGGTTAGCTTCTTCGGCAAGCTGCTGCACCTTTTGCGGGTCGGCAAGGTAGGCGGGCAAAACCTGGGCCCGCAGGGCTTCCAGGTCGGTGCGGAACTGCGCAGTAGTATCAATGCCGCGGCTGCGGGCTTCCTTTACCTTGAGCTTGGCTGCGATAAAAAGTTCAAGGTACTTGCTGCGGGCTTCCGCAGTTTCCTTACCTGTATTGTTTTTGCGAAAAGCTTCATTGAACTCCGCAACAGAGATAGAATCATTGCCGATGGTGAGCAATGTTTGGGTACTGCCCTGCAAGGCTGTAAAAAGTAAGGCGGGTAAGAGGAGGTGGCGCATGATGGTGGTATCGTGTGGGACAAGATTATTGATTATTGATTACTGATTATTTATCCCGATCAATAAGATTACTACTTCGCCCTTCCAATAATCAATAATAAGTAATCAATAATCCCTTTCGTTTTAGCACATTATCACATTGGCTCATTATCACATTGCCTTTACTTCCCTTCTTTTTTCCGGTAATCCAGTATCTCGTCCACCTGTTTCTCGGTTACTTTTTTGGCGATGATCCGCTTGTCTTTGTCTAATAAATAAAGGGTAGGAAAGCTTTGCACATCGTACAGCTGCGAGTAGCTGGGGGTACCGGCATCCACGCGGGCCTTTTCCATGGCGGTGCTGTAATACACATGCGTCCAGTCGGCCAATTTATAATCCTTGATGAATTTGGTCCAGTTCTCTTTGGTGCCTTCGGTTTCTTTTGCCATGCCAAAAAGCTGGAGCCCCTGGGCTTTCCACTTGCTACGGTACAGGCTGTCCACGCGAGGCATCACTTCCTTGCAGTGCCCGCAGGTAGGATCGTAGATGGCTACCAGCACATAGGGCGCCTTGAGGTCGTAAAGCTTTTTGTTTTTGCCATCAAGCCCGGGCAGATCGATGTCGGCAGCGGGGTTGCCGGTGAGGTTGGCCATCAGGCTATAGGCCCGGTCGGTGATCATTTTCTTGCCCTGCTCGGTCATCCAGGGATAGGTTTTCTGCGCCAGGTATTTTTCAAACAGGTGTACAAACACCGCGTCTTCCCACATGTACTGCTGGTTGTAATAGCGGTTGATGAATTTCAGCAGCAGGAACTTCTGCATCTCCTCGTTGATGGAAGCAAATCCCATCATCCGGTCAATTTCTTTGTTCACCGAATCGGCAACGGGGTATACCAGCCTTTCGAAATAGCGGTCGAGGCGGTTTTCGAAGAAGGGCGTGCGGGCCAGCCGCTCGTCCCAGAAATTAACGCCATCCCAATAATGCGCCTTGTAGTATTTGTAGGCAAAGAGGGTGTCCTTGGCTGCCTCGGGACTGTTCTGCGGCACTTCGGGTTCTTTCATGGCCTGGAGCAAGGCTGCCAGGATACCATTGGGGTCATTCTGGATGGCGGCGTTGCGGTAATCCTTAACGGCTTCCTGCATCTTCGCGATCTCGCCCGTGATGCGGATGGAATCTGCTGCGGGCTTGCCCTGGCGTTCGCGCATCAGTGCATCAATGGCGCGGCCGCTGCGGCCCATGGCATCCTGGTAAGCGAGGAAGGCTTCGTTTTCGGGCGAGCCCTTAAATACAATCCTGCCCAGGTCGAGGGTATCGGCTTCAACAGAAAAGCGCTGGTTTTGATCCACCAGCATTTCAAAGTTGCGGGCCCTGTCGGGGAAGCCCACCAGGTAGATACCGCCCCCCAGCTTTTTGGTGCCTTTAAAAGTACCCTGGCTGTTGGCGTCCAGCTTTACCGAATCGATGATGGGCAGCTGCTTGCCATAATAATGACCCAGGTAGATCCACTGATTTTTGAATGGCTTGAGGGTAACCTTTATTTCAAAGCCTGATGGCGCTGCGGCGGGTTTGGCTGCAGGTTTTGTTTGCGCAAAACCTGTTGTGGCGCTCAGTAAAAGAAGGAATGATGCAAGTTGCTTCATGGAATGCGGTTATTGATATGTGGCTCCCTGAAGAGCGTATTCACTTTTATATTTCAAGATAGGTATTGCGTTACCAGTTGCAGCAGCCCGTTAGGATTTCAATTTAAATAGCCGCCGGTGCAACCGGCGGAACCGGTAATCATCCGCCATCTTTTCATGCCCAACCCCATCGGGGTTGAACAACAAATCAATATTCAACCCCGATGGGGTTTGGTGTATCATTATCCATTCGGTCTTTTTACCGCCGGTTGCACCGGCGGCTATTCATATTGGAGCCCTACGGGCTCTGTTGCCTACAAGCCAACAGTTTCACCTAATTGCCACAACGGTAATAAGGCAGCTTTTGAAACTTCTGAAATCCATTGGATTCATCAAACCCATCAAACTTATTGAACCCATTGAACCCATTGAACTTCTGAAACCGCTCAAGCGACTCCTCCCGTTTCGTAAAAATAAGGCATGCATGCAGCCCTGCGGTAAAGGTCTTGTTAGTTTCGTCCTAAAGCCAACAAGCGTCGCCGGGTGCCTTGCTGCAAAGGGTGTACTTTTGGCGCCGTGAGGAAAAAGCAAAACATAGTACTGGAAAAACTGCTGGTGGAAGACTACGCCGCAGAAGGAAAAGCCCTGGCCCGCGTGGAGGGTAAAGTCATTTTTATTGAAGGCGCCGTTCCCGGCGACGTGGTAGATGTGCGGTTGGGCAAGTCCAAAAAGGACTGGGCCGAAGGTCATGCCCTTCATTTTCATGCATACTCCAAAGACCGCGTAGAGCCTTTCTGCCAACATTTCGGCGTATGCGGCGGCTGCCAGTGGCAGATGCTGCCTTACGAAAAGCAGCTCCAGAGCAAACACCGCCAGGTAGAAGAAGTATTAAAACGGATTGGCAAGGTGGAACTGCCCCCTTTCATTCCCATTGCCGGTGCCGGCGAAACCCGTTTTTACCGCAACAAGCTGGAATATACGTTTAGCACCAAGGAGTACACCGAGGCCAAGCCGCCTGCACGCCCCCGGATGCTGAAGGGCGGTGTGTACGAACACATCACCCCCGGTGCCCCCAATGGCGTTACTTACTCCAGCGAAAAACCACAAAGGCCACAAACCGACCATGGCCCAGGGGCTTTGGGTTTTCACGCCAAGGGTTTCTTCGACAAGGTGGTGCACATTGAAAAATGCTGGCTGCAGCCCGAGCCTACCAACGAAATACGCAATGCCATCCGGCAGTATGCCCTTGATAATGGCATTTCCTTTTACGATATCCGCTCGCACCAGGGCATGCTGCGCACCATGCAAGTACGCATTACCACCACCGGCGAGGTGATGGTAAACCTGGTGGTGGGCGAGGACAACAAGAAAAAGCTGATGCCCCTGCTGGAATGGCTGGTTGCTTCCTTTCCGCAGATCACCACGCTGCTATACACCATCAACCTGAAATGGAACGACTCCCTGTTTGATCAAAACCCGCTGGTGTACAAGGGTAAGGGGTATGTGGAGGAAATGCTGGAAGACTTCCGGTTTAAGATCGGTCCCAAATCCTTTTTCCAGACCAACAGCCGCCAGGGCGAAAAGCTGTACCAGATCACCCGTGACTTCGCGGAGCTCGATGGCAGCCAGGTAGTGTACGACCTGTATTGCGGTACGGGTTCCATTGGTATCTTCTGCAGCCGCGGCGCCAAAAAGATTGTTGGCGTGGAAGTGGTGGAAGCAGCCATTGAAGATGCAAAAGAAAACGCCCAATTGAACGGTATTGATCATGGGGTGTTTTTTAGTGGCGATGTGATTGATGTGTGCAACGACGCCTTCTTTACCGAGCATGGCCGCCCCGATGTCATCATAACCGACCCGCCAAGGGCAGGCATGCACGAAAAGCTGGTACATAAGATTTTGGAGATGGAAGCACCCACGGTGGTGTATGTAAGCTGCAACCCGGCAACGCAGGCCCGCGACCTGGCACTGCTGGATGCCAAATATGCGGTGACCAAGGTGCAACCCGTAGATATGTTTCCCCATACCCACCACATCGAGAACGTGGTACAACTAAAGCTAAGGAGTAAGAACCCATGAGCAATTTCAGATCTTACAGTACAGAGGGTTTTCCGCCGGTGGTAAAAACACTGATCATCATCAACGTAGTGGTATTCATTGCGCAAACGCTGCTCGACCCCAGTATTGGGCTTACGAGGCTGCTGATGCTGTACCCGCTGGACCATCCTTACTTTAGTTCTTACCAGATATTGACCCATATGTTCACCCATGGCGGGTTGTTTCATATCCTGTTCAACATGTTTGCGCTCTACATGTTTGGCCGGCAGCTGGAAAATATTTGGGGCGGCAAGCGTTTTTTAGCGTTTTACATGATGTGTGGTGTGGGCGCTGCCGTGTTGCACCTGCTCATTCAGTACGCTTCGGGCGATGGTGCGCCTGCGGTGGGTGCTTCGGGTGCGGTAATGGGTATCTTCGTGGCTTTTGCGCTTTTGTTTCCCAATACCGAGCTGATGTTTTTGTTTGTTCCGGTGCCTATTAAGGCCAAATGGGCCATGCTGATCCTGATTGGATTTGATCTTTTTGGCGGCATACAGGGTACGGATAATATCGCCCATTTTGCACACCTTGGCGGTGCGCTTACCGGTGCCATCATGGTATGGAATTGGAACCGGAGCAGGAGCCGTTTTTATTAAAATAATTTACGCTTTCTTGTAACTTTAATGCTATCATGAGCTTTTACCGAGAACAAAACAGAAGCAGGCTGACAGTGGGTCATGACGGTAACTCATTGGTCATGCTGATTGCCGTGAACCTGGTGGTATTCATCCTCCTGGCCTTCATCAAGGTTGTCTATTATTTCACCTACGGAAAGGAGGGTGTGCTAATCTACCAGGATAATGTACTGGACTGGGTGGCCCTGCCTGCATCGCTTCAGGTGTTTATTACCCGCCCCTGGACCCTGCTCACCCACTTCATCGTACACGACAGCGTATGGCATATCATTGCCAATATGCTTTGGCTCTGGGCTTTTGGCTATATCCTCCAGGACCTGGCAGGCAACCGTAAGCTGATTCCCATTTTTATTTATGGTGCCCTAGCGGGTGCGGCAGCCTATATGCTGGCCTGCAACCTGCTGCCGCCCCTGCGCGAAAACCTGGCTGCTTCAAGCGCCCTTGGTGCATCGGCTGGCGTGATGGCCATTGCCATTGCCACCACGGTGCTGGCGCCCAACTACCGCATCTTCCCCTTGCTGAACGGCGGTATTCCGCTGTGGGTGCTCACCCTCATCTTTGTCATCATCGACCTGGCTACCATACCTTACAACAATGCCGGTGGCCACATCGCCCACCTGGCAGGTGCCGGTACGGGTTTTGTGCTGGTTGGTTTGCTGCGCAAAGGTTATGACTGGAGTACCTGGATGAATAATTTTTACGACTGGATCAATAACCTGTTCAACCCCGACAAGCCGGCAAAAGGAAAGGAAGTAAAAACTCAGTTGTTTTATAAAAGCAGTGTAAAGCCTTTCAAGAAAACTTCCAATGTTACCCAGCAGCGTATTGATGATATCCTCGACAAGATCAACCAGAAGGGCTATGGCTCGCTGAGTGATGAAGAAAGGGAAATCCTTACCCGCGCCAGCCGCGAAGACCTGCTCTGAAAATTTGCTAATGCGATAATGAGATAATATGCTAAGGCTGTCCAAACAAGGACGGCCTTTTCTTTTCCCATTTGCATATTAGCCCAGCTATCGAAATTAGCTAATAGGATAAGGAGCTAATGTGCTAAAGGCTGTCCGAATGAGGCCTGTCTTTTTTAGCACATTAGCCAATTAGCTCATTAGCTCATTATTCCATTGCCGCTTTTCATTTATTTTGCATCAATGGCAGTCTCGTTTACCCGTATTGCAAAACGCTTTTTTCTTTTTTTGCATGTAGGTGCTGCCCTTCTTTTTTTAGTTGCCGCCTTCGGATCCTTTATCTCTCCGCAACACTGGTGGGGGGTTACTTTCCTGGGCCTGGGTTTTCCCATCCTGCTGCTGGTGCTCATCGCCTTTATCTTTTTCTGGATCATCTTCGGGCCGCGCTACATCCTTATTTCCCTGCTGGCCATGGGCATCGGGTACCAAAGCATCCTGCGCTTTGTAACCCTGCGTCCCCTGCCCGATTTTATTGATAAAAAAGAAGCCGGCAACATCAGGGTACTGCACTGGAACGTGGCCCGATTTATAGAGGTAAACCGCAACGACAATAAGGGTAGCCGCACCCGCCAGAAAATGCTGGACCTGATACGCAAGCAAAATCCCGATATCATTTGTATGTCGGAGTTTTATAAAAGCACCAATCCAGCACAGTACAATAATGTGCGCTACCTGCAGGAAGAACTGGGTTATCCTTATTTCTATTTTGGCGGCAACCAGATTGTGACCGACGAGTGGTTCGGGCAGGCCATTTTTTCCCGTTTCCCCATCATTGATTCGGCTAAAATTTATTTTCCCAAGCCGGGTATTCACGAAGCGCTGATCATGGCCGACGTGGTGCATGAAGGCGATACCCTGCGGGTGATGACCACTCACCTGCAGTCGGTACAGTTTCGCCCCGAGGACTACCAAAACATCGAAGAGATCAAGGACCGCGATGACAGCCTGCTGCAAAATTCGCGGGGTATTTTGGGTAAACTCAAATTTGCAGGACAGCAAAGAGCCGTTCAGGCAAAACTGGTACGGGAGCAAGTGGAGCGCAGCCCTTACCCCGTGGTGCTCACTGGCGATTTCAACGATATTCCCAACTCCTTTACTTACCGCCACATCAGCAAGGGCATGCAGGATGTTTTCCTGGAAAAAGGTTTCGGCATCGGCCGCACCTTCACCGGCATCTCGCCCACTTTGCGCATTGATTATATCCTCACCAGCAAGGACTTTGCAGTAATGCAGTTCCAGCGTCTGGTACGCGACCTGTCCGACCACTATCCACTGGTAGCAGACCTGAAGCTGCACCCGCCGGCTACCATTGAAAAACAATAAAACCTGTTGCGGATTGGTATTCCCGGAAAAAGCGGGTGATCCTGCGCTGGTACCGCACCCTTGATGGCTTGCTTGCAGTAGCCGGCATACCTAATCATAACGGCTATGCAAGCAGGCACCTTTTATCTTACAAAACCTATTTCCTCTTTCCTCACAAAACCTTTTATGCGCAACCTGTTGCTCTGTATCATTAGCCTGTTCGCCAACCAAATATTAAGCGCACAAAACAGCCAAACTCAAAACCAGCAGGTAGCTGCAAGGTTTGAAATGCTGTACAATGCAGGCCGGTACGACAGCATCTTTGCGCTCTTCACCGCACAAATGAAGCAGGCCCTGCCTGCCGATAAAACCGTTGCTTTTTTGCAGGGATTGAATAAGCAGGCGGGCACCATACAAAGCCGCGAATTTGTGCGGCACCGGGCCGGGTTTGACGAATACAAAACCCGTTTTGAAAAGGCCTTGTTTTCGCTCAATATTGCCGTTGACGATAGCAGCCGCATCAGCGGGTTGCTGGTAAGGCCATTTACCGAAAGCAGTCTGCCTAAAATGAAGCGCAACCTGTCGCCACTGGCGCTGCCCTTTAAAGAGGAATGGACGGTAGTGTGGGGCGGCGATACCAAAGAACAGAACTACCACGTAGAAAGCCCCGCCCAGCAACATGCTTTCGACTTGGTGATAAAGGATAGTGCGGGCAAGTCGCATCGCAACAAGGGAGCCAGCAATGCTGATTATTACGCCTTTGGCAAACCCCTTTATGCACCCGCCGATGGCGAGGTGGTGCAGGTAGTAGATGGCATTCCGGACAATACACCCGGCACCCTCAACCCCATTTATGTTCCGGGTAATACCGTGA
This sequence comes from Cnuella takakiae, assembly GCF_001953305.1. GTDB lineage: Bacteria > Bacteroidota > Bacteroidia > Chitinophagales > Chitinophagaceae > Flavisolibacter > Flavisolibacter takakiae. Next base: position 471,719 of record NZ_MTFE01000010.1, on the reverse strand, counting down.
TCATCAAAACGGCCCGCGAGGAGTACCTGTTCTTTGCCCACTTTCAACAACACACCATCAAGGTGCGGCAAGGGCAAAAAGTAAAAGCGGAACAACTGCTGGGGCTTTGCGGCAATTCGGGCAACTCGTCGGAGCCGCACCTGCATTTTCATGTGCAAAACACGGCCGATATGAATGTGGCCACCGGCGTGAAATGTTACTTTAATAAACTGCTGGTAAACGGCACCGTGAAAGAAGACTATTCACCCATTCAAGGCGAAAGAATCAAACTTGCGGGAAAGTGAGGGGTTTAGGGGTTGAAAGGAGCGCTGGCCCTGCCGTTCGTGCTTTGGTTTCGCCCCTGCCATTCTGCCCTGCATTAGTTACTTTTGCCCTCCCCGCCCTGGCGGGTACAAGCAAACAGGAAACCATGACGGATCTGCACATTTATAATTCCTATTCGAGAGCAAAAGAAAAGTTTGAATCGCTGGTACCCGGCCATGTAGGCATGTATGTGTGCGGACCTACCGTTAGCGGTGAAAGCCACCTGGGGCATGCCCGTCCTTATATCACCTTCGATTACGTGTACCGCTACCTGAGCCACCTGGGTTACAAAGTGCGGTATGTGCGCAATATCACCGATGCCGGCCACTTTGAAGAAGAAGGCCGCGAGGCAGAGGATAAAATCTCCAAGAAAGCCGTTCTGGAAAAGCTGGAGCCCATGGAGCTGGTGCAGAAATACACCAACCTGTTTCATTGGGCCATGAGCCAGTTCAATTGCATACCGCCATCCATCGAGCCAACCGCTACGGGTCATATTGTGGAGCAGATCGATATGATCCAGGAACTGATTGCCCAGGGTTTTGCCTACGAGGTAAACGGCAGCGTGTACTTTGATGTGCGCAAATACGCTGAAGGCCACGACTACGGCAAACTGAGCGGCCGCGTTATTGACGAAATGCTGGAAACCACCCGCGACCTGGAAGGCCAGGACGAAAAGCGCAACAAAACGGATTTTGCCCTCTGGAAAGCCGCCCCGCCGGAGCACATCATGCGCTGGAACAGTCCCTGGGGCGAAGGCTTCCCGGGCTGGCACATCGAGTGCTCGGCCATGGCTACCAAGTACCTGGGCAAGCAGTTCGATATCCACGGCGGCGGTATGGACCTCCAGTTTCCGCACCACGAAAGCGAGATTGCGCAAAGCACCATCTGCAACCACACGCCGCCCGTGCGCTACTGGATGCACAACAATATGATCACTATCAACGGCCGCAAGATGGGCAAGAGCTATAACAACGTGATCAAACTTACCGAGTTGTTCAGCGGCCAGCATCCCGAACTGGAAAAAGCTTACTCGCCTATGACGGTGCGCTTTTTCATCCTGCAAACCCACTACCGCAGCACGCTCGACTTTGGCAACGAAGCCCTGCAAGCGGCTGAGAAAGGGCTGAAGCGCCTGATGGAAGCTTACGAATGGTTGCAAAAAGCACCCGCAACCGGCAATGGGCAACCTGCCGATGCTGCCCTGGAGCAAAAAGTAAAAGACCTGCTGGCCAGCTTTGCCGGATATATGAACGATGACTTTGGTACCGCAAGGGTACTGGCGGCCATGTTCGAGCTGGTGCCGGTAATCAATGGACTAAAGGATAAGAATATTGCGGCTACGGCCTTGTCGGCTGAAACCTTTAGCCTGCTGCAAGCAGAAATGAAGCTGTGGGTGGAGGATATCTTCGGCCTGCGCTCCGAGTCGGCTGCCGACAACAGCAAGCTGGAAGGTGTGATGCAGGTGCTGATCAACCTGCGCAAGGAAGCCCGCGCCAAAAAAGACTGGGGCACTTCAGATGCCATCCGCAACCAGCTGGCCGCTATTGGTATCCAGCTGAAGGATGAGAAGGATGGCGGGATGAGTTGGACCTAACCTCATCTACCCCCTGTCCCCCTGAAGGGGGAACTTAGGTCAAACATACTTATACGAACAGCGCCCCTCCTAAGCAGAGGGGCGCTGTTGTTTTCTATCAAACACAATAGGTTTATTTATTTGATTTCGGGATAGGAACGCGAATAGAACGGATGAAACGGATATCTGTTCTATCCGCGTTCCTATCAAAACTTAATTTAATGGACACCTCCTAATACGATTGGTCACTCCGGCCTAAGTTCCCCCTTCAGGGGGACAGGGGGTGCTAGCCCGCACCATCTCCCGCTTACCCCTTGGGCCGGGTATTTTGGTTACGGTAAAACCGGCCGCCTGCATGGCGCGGCGTACCACGCTTTTGGAACAATAGGTAACCAGCACACCACCCGGAACCAGCATGCGGTGCAGTTGGCTGAAAGTTGATTCCGTCCATAACTCGGGCTGGGCGCTGGGTGCAAACGCATCGTAGTAAATAAGGTGAACGGGTGCTGCTATGTTGAATTGGAACAATGCTGTTTGCTGCTTGTGGAGGGTAAAAAGTGGCGTGATGGGCACATCTTCCTGCCAGGGTGCCTGGTGCAGTTGGGAAAACAACTCCCGGTCTGCTTCTGTTGCTGCGTAATTGAGCAACGCAATTTCCTCAGAGCCGAGGGGGTAGGGTTCTATGGCAGTATAATGAATTGGAATTTGCAGCTTATAGGCTTCCAGTGCGGTGAGGTAAGCATTGAGTCCGGTGCCGAATCCCATTTCGAAGATGCGGAGGGGCGTACTGGCGGTATTGGCCTGACCAGTATGGCCTGCAACAAACCGCAGCCCTGCTTCTATAAACACATGCACCGACTCCTGCAATGCGCCATTATGCGAATGGTAAGCTACCTGCAGCTCCGGTATTTCCACTGTATGAGAGCCGTCTTTAGTTAAAATGATCTGTCGTTTCATTCTGTTGCAAAGGTCGGGAAAGTCAGAAGAGACAGGAAAGACAGAAAAGAAATAGCAAACCAATCAAGATGGTTTATGGTGTTGGTATCTGACAGGATTTTTGTTTTGTCGAAAACGTCTTTTCCTTCTTCCCTGTCTTTCCTGTCTTCCTCCTACCTTCGGTCATGCACTATCTCGAACACCTCAATCGTGATCCGCAGCTCGCAGCGGCCATTCAAAACCAGGAGCCCGTAGTGCTTAAGGAGCGCAGCAATTTTTGCCTGCGGCTATGCGCCTCCATCATGAGCCAGCAACTGAGCACCAAGGTGGCCGAGGTATTGTTCCGGAGGTTTTTGGAATTGTTTGGCGGCAATGAGCCATCGCCGCAGCAAATTGCAGCCACGCCCCACGAGGTGTTGCGCGGAATAGGTTTGTCCAATGCCAAGGCCAACTATGTGTTGAATGTAGCTGCATTTTTCCAGGAGCATAGCCTTGCCGATGACCGCCTGCGCAGCATGGACAATGAGGAACTGATTGGCCTGCTCACCCAAATCAAAGGGGTGGGCCGCTGGACGGTAGAGATGCTCCTGATGTTTACCCTTGGCCGGGAAGATGTATTTGCGCCAGATGATTATGGCATACAGATGGCCATGAAGCAGATCTACAAGCTGGATGACAGCAATAAAAAAGCTTTTCGCCAGCAAATGGTAGCCATCGCCGAGGTCTGGAAACCTTACCGCACTTATGCCTGCCTGCACCTGTGGCGGTACAAGGATAAATAGGCATTAGCATTGCGGCAACCAGGTAAAATAAAACGGAGGCCAGCTTATAACTGCCTCCGTTTAGTTATTTATACAACGATCACGCTGTTGCTGGTACCAAATTCGTTGGGCTTTTCCGCATCGGCTTCGGGCTCGTTCATCCACAGCTGCTCATTGATGCGGTATTTGAATTCGTGTTCGGAGTTTTTGGGCAGCGGAACCTCGCAGGAGAAAGTGCCGTCTTTGCGGCGGCTCATTACAATTGAATTTTCCCAGTCACTGTTCAAGCCAAGGATCTCAACGGTTTCTGCATTGTCAACCTTGAAGGTGAATTTCACTTTGCAGTATTCCTTAGTCTTGTAATAGGTTTTTGTTACCATGTGCGCACTTTTAGGTGGTTGGTGTTTGTGGGTTAATACGCTGCAAAGGAAGAAAGTAACCCCTGATATGCAAAAAAATATTCAACCAAACGGCGCTTTGGGGCCCATGGCCGGCGTCAAAAGGCTGGAAATCAGGAAACAGGCCCGGCAATTAAATTTTTGTCACTTCCTGTAAAAAACCGGGGTCGGGAGCCGCACCCAGGCCCGGCTGACCGGGCACCACCACCCTGCCACCGGCCTCGTACCGGATGCCTTCCAACACCGGGTCCGCGGCAAACATCAGCGGCGTATCAAAGTCGCAATAGCGGATAAAAGGACTGGTGAGCGCCAGGTGGGCCGCAGCCGTCATTCCCAGCCGGCTTTCCATAAAACCTCCCACCTGCATACCCATTCTGGCACCGGCAGCCAATTGTACAATTTGTGCAGCTTTCCGCAGTCCGCCGGCCTTGCCCAGTTTTACATTCAGCAGCGGGCAGGCCTGTATGCCAATCAGCCTTTCGGCATCATGCGGACCGCAGCAGCTTTCATCGGCCATTATGGGAATGGGTGACGCCGCCGACAAGCGAGGCAGGTGCTGGTACTGCCAGCGTGGTATGGGTTCCTCGCAGTGTTGGATATTGAGAGGTGTCAGTTGTTGCAAAACGTCCAGAGCCGTTTCGACATCGGGCCAGCCCTGGTTGGCATCAATGCGCAAAGGAAAGGTAGGGCCTACCGCCGCCCTGATCGCTTTTATCCGCACCACATCCTCAACGGGCACACCACCCAGTTTTACCTTAACTACCGTAAATCCTGCCTGCTGGAAACGCAGGGCATCGGCAGCCATCTTTTGCGCAGGCCCAATGCTTACGGTCATGTCGGTAAATAGTTCTTTGTTTGCTTCGCCACCCAAAAACCGGTACAAGGGCAGGCCAGCTGCCTGGGCGGCAATATCGTGCAGCGCCATGTCGAATGCACTCTTAATGGAACTATTAGCCCAGATGGTCTTGTCCATAGCGGTAATACTGCTGCCAATATCCAAAGCGTCGCGGCCCTTAAGGGCTTGTGCCAGCAGCCGGCCCACCACCAGGCAGGTGTCCGCCGTTTCGCCGTTGATGGTAGCAAAAGGGCTGCACTCGCCCCAGCCGGTCAGGCCTTCTGTCGTGTGGATGGATACCACTACGTTCTGCACGGTTTCGATGGGACCAAGGGAAATGACAAAAGGCTCTTTCAACGGCACATCAAGCCGGTAGAGGGAAATATGGGTGATGGTTTGGGGCATGGCAGGTTGGTTGATGAGGATGGGAAAGCTGTTAGCTTTTAGCTGCAAGCTTTTAGCTGCAAGCCACAAGTAATACCATTTCCTGTATTCTTGCCAGTTTTATAGCTAAAACACAGGTGACATCATAAATGTATAAGGTTGTAAAAACTGTAGTTGCGTTTTTGAATGATAAAGTATTATAACTGTTCATCACGCTTTCCAATCAATACGCATTACAGTATTTGGCCCCCTTGCAGCTTGAAGCTAAAAACTTGCAGCTTACGGCTTGCGGCTTGTAGCTCCTCTCATCCCCACACCTGCACGCCTTCCGAGCAATTGGTACAGATGTCCACCTCGCTGCGGCTGCGCAGCACTTTAGCTCTAAATTTCTGATATAACCCGCTTTGCCACAGCTCCCGGAACGATTGCTGCTGCAGGCTGCCCATGGTATGTTGGGCGTCTTTATCAAAACAACAGGGCACCACCGCGCCATCCCAGGTAATAACCGGTGCATGCCACAACCGCCAGCAGTGCCGCTGGTTGTTTCCTTTAAACACCATCAGCCCCGATGCATTGCGGCGGTAGCGGCTGTATTGATTGTTGTTCGGGATTAGCCCATTGGGATCGTTTTCAAAATCGTATACCTGCGCGGTTTTAAACCAAACCGCATCTACGCCTGATTCCTTCGCCATCTGCCTGATGGCCGGGATTTCGTGTTCATTGTGGCGCACTACTAAAAACTGCCAAACAACCAGCGGCGTTTTGCTGCCCAGTTCTTTTTTCCATTTTAAAATATTGGCCGTTCCTTCCAGCACTTTATCCAACTTGCCACCTACGCGGTACTGCTGGTAGGTTTGCTGGGTAGCCCCGTCGATGGAAATGACCAGGCGGTCCAGCCCGCTTTCCACGGTGCGGCGGGCAAGGCTGTCGGTCAGGTAATGCGCATTGGTGCTGGTGGCGGTATAAATCTTTTTGGCGGCGGCATAGTGCACCATATCGAGGAAAGCAGGATTGAGGTAGGGCTCGCCCTGGAAATAAAAAACAAGGTAGGAGATATCAGGTGCCAGGTCGTTGATGGTGGCCTGGAAAAACCGGGGCTGCAACATTCCGGTTGGCCTGCTAAACGCCCGTAACCCACTGGGACATTCGGGACAACGCAGGTTGCAGGAAGTAGTGGGTTCAAAGGCAATGGAAACAGGCATGCCCCACTGTACCGCCTTTCCGCTCCACTTCGAACAATGGTAACTGGCCCACACTTTGGTCATGTTGGCCACCCTGCGCAGGGTGAGCTTGGAGAGAAAATTGAGCCGGTCGTTCCAAAGGGCGGACATAGGGATTTGCGATTTCGGATTTCGGGTGCACAATTCGGGTGCACAATCTAGCTTTAAAGGTAAGGGCTGGCAGAAATGCTTTTGCTTTCAGCCAGCGTACCACCATCTCAGTACCCTAACACCCAATTCCCAATACCTAATCACTAATCACCAATCACTTACTTTTTTCACAGTTCCCTATTCTTTAAAATGCTGATTGCGTGGTACTTTTATCGCCATGTCTGGAACGGATTTCAATACTATGTTTCGCCTGGCGGCAGGTTTCGTGCAACACACATCCAAGCACGTTTTCCTTACCGGCAAGGCGGGCACGGGCAAGACAACTTTTCTGCGTTACCTCAAGGAAAACAGTTTTAAGAACATCGCCATTGTGGCACCCACGGGTGTGGCTGCCATCAATGCCGGCGGTGTTACCATGCACTCTTTTTTCCAGCTGCCCATGGGTACCTACCTGCCTACGCGGCAGTATGTACAGGCCGATACAGGCACCGAGATTGTCAACGAGCATACACTGTTCAAAAACCTGCGCCTGAGCAAAAACAAACGCGAACTGCTGCGCGAAATAGAACTGCTGGTGATTGATGAAGTGTCGATGGTGCGGGCCGATATGCTCGATTGTGTAGATACCATTTTGCGCCATGTGCGCCAGGCTTTGCATATCCCTTTTGGTGGGGTGCAGGTGTTGTACATCGGCGACCTCAACCAGCTGCCACCCGTAGTGAACCAGCGCGAGTGGCAGGTGCTGAAAGAGTATTACAAAAGCCCTTTCTTTTTTGATGCGGTTGCCGTACAGGCCGCACCGCCGGTGTACATCGAACTTAATAAGATTTACCGCCAGAGCGACCCGGACTTTATCCGCATCCTCAACAACATCCGCAACAACGAAGCCACCAGTGCCGACCTGGCCCAGCTGAACCAGCACTACGATCCGCGCTTTGTGCCTCCTGCTGGCGAAAGTTATATCACGCTTACCTCGCACAATGCCAAGGCCGACGCCATCAACCAGCGCGAGTTGCAAAAGCTCCAGGGTAAGGTGTTCAATTTCGAAGGGGAAGTAAAAGGCGATTTCAGCGATAAATCATTTCCGGCGGAGAAAAACCTGGCGCTGAAAGTGGGCGCCCAGGTGATGTTCATCAAAAACGACAAGGGTGAAGTGCGCCGTTTTTACAATGGTAAAATTGGTACTGTTAGCCGTATTGTAAACGATGACCTTTATGTGCGCTTCCAGGGCGAAGCGGACGAGCTGCTGGTAGAAAAGGAAACCTGGCACAACATACGCTACACCTACGATCGCGAAAACGACGAAATAGAAGAAGAAGAACTGGGATCTTTCACCCAGTATCCCATCCGGCTGGCATGGGCTATCACCATTCACAAAAGCCAGGGTCTTACGTTTGAAAAAGCCATCATCGATGCAGGCGAAGCTTTTGCCGCAGGCCAGGTATACGTGGCGCTCAGCCGCCTGACCAATATGAAGGGCATGGTGCTGTATTCGCGCATTCCGGCACACAGCATTCGCAGCGATGAACGCATCCACGATTTTTCGCAGTCAGGGTTGGAAGAAACCCAATTGCAGCAGCTGTTGCAGGAAGAGCAAAAGTTCTTTATCACCCAAACCCTGCTGTCTACCTTTCAGCTGGCCAAGCAGGTGGACCTGCTGCAGAACCACCTGGAGTCGTATGCCGGCCGCAATATTCCCGACGAGGAAGAGGCCATTGCCTGGGCCAAAGCATTGGTTGTAAAAGGCAAGGAGTTACAGGATGTGGGGATGCGTTTTATCATGCAGCTCGAAACCATGCTGCCCACCGCAGAAGCCGACAATTTTCAACAGCTGTCGGAGCGCATTCAAAAGGCTGCCTCCTATTTTGTAAAAGCCTTCGACGAAGGATTGCTGCAGGCTATCCGCGACCATGCTACCCATTGGCGGATTAAAACAAGGGTAAAAAAATACGGTAAGGACCTGGAGCAACTGGCCACAGCCATGGAGCGGAAAAAGTGGGCGATTGAACATGCCGTGCACCTCGCAAAAGGACTGACGCAGGGGCTGGATGCCATTGCCCTGCTGCAAATTGTGGAGGAGCAACGCAAAAAGCACGTGCCTGTACAAACGGCTGAAGCTGCAGCACCTGCAAAAGAGAAGGTGGCGAAAGGAGAAACCAAGGTCATAACGCTGGAAATGTATCGTGCCGGTAAAGACATTGCCACTATTGCCGCCGAACGCAACCTTACGGTATCCACCATCGAAGGACACCTGGCCGCTTATATCGAAAGCGGTGAGATATCGGTAAACGATGTGGTGCCCGGGCATAAAATTCCCGTGATCTTATCGGCCATTGCCAAGGTGGAACAAAAAACTTTGGGCACCCTCAAAGCCCGGCTGGGCAACGATTACAGCTATGGCGAGATCAAAGCGGTGATGAGCCACCTGGCAAGGCTGGAACAAAAGGAACTGAGCGGAGAGATGTAGGTAATGTGCCGATGGGTTTGGATGCTTGTAGCTTTTTTAAAAGGGACAACAGACAACAGACCACGGACAACCAGTTACATTGCAATTATTCTTGTCTTCATTAGTCAAAATATTTTGTTCCTCCGCACTAATAAAAGAGCATCAATACTACCTGTGTTAGCTGCTTAGCACATTAGCAAATTGGCTAATTAGCTCATTACCACATTGGCTCATTTCTTATCTTAGGCCAACCCAAAACCATCCCCATGGCAGCCCTTTTTGAAGTAGCGAATAGTGTGGGCATCATCACGCTCAACCGGCCGGAACAGTACAATGCATTTAACCGAGAAATGGCGCTGACGGTGCAGCAATACCTCGACGAATGCAAGAAACGCAAAGACATACGTGCCGTGCTCCTTACCGGTGCGGGCAAGGCTTTCAGTTCGGGTCAGGATTTGAATGAAGTGGTGGATCCCAACGGGCCTAAGTTGCCTGCCATCCTCGCCGAGCATTTCAATCCCATTGTACGGCGTATCCGCAAGCTCGATAAGCCTGTAGTGGCTGCCGTAAACGGTGTGGCTGCCGGTGCCGGTGCCAATATTGCCCTCAGTTGCGATATTGTAGTGGCTGCGCAGTCGGCATCTTTCATACAAGCTTTTTCCAAAATAGGATTGATACCCGACAGCGGTGGTACCTTCTTTTTACCGCGTTTGATCGGTTGGCAAAAGGCATCGGCCCTGATGCTTACCGGCGATAAAGTACCCGCCGAAGAAGCCCAGCGCATCGGCATGATCTATAAAGTTTTTAACGACGAAAGTTTTGCCGCCGAAAGCATGCAGCTGGCGGTGGTGCTGGCGCAAATGCCCACCAGGGGACTGGCACTTACCAAGCAGGCGCTGAACGGCTCCTTTCAAAACCATTTCGAAGACCAGCTGCACGACGAAGAAATACTCCAGCAACGTGCCGGTGCCACCGCCGATTTCAAGGAAGGCGTTCAGGCATTTTTGGAAAAAAGACCACCGGTGTTTAAGGGCGAATGAGGATATTTCGAATGTGGGATTTTGGAAGTTTAATACAGCTGAAGGTCTTCTTCATTCAACAACTGCCGAAATCCGCAATCTAAAATCCGAAATTGCACTCATGATCAAGCAACAAACCCCGGAAGCAGTAGTGGCCCATATGCTGGAGCATGATGCATTTAGCCGCTGGCTGGGCATCGAAGTATTGGATATTTCACCAGGGTATAGCAAAATCAGCATGGTGCTGCGCAATGAAATGCTCAACGGCTTTGGCGTGATCCATGGCGGAATTGCTTTTTCCTTTGCCGACAGTGCCTTTGCTTTTGCCTGCAACAATTACAATAACCTTTCCCTCGCGCTGGATACTGCCATCAATTTTACCAAAACAACAAAGCCCGGCGATGTGCTCACCGCCGAAGCCACCGAGCTGCACAATGGCCGCAGTACGGGCCTGTACCAGGTGCGGGTGCTGAACCAGCACAACGAACTGGTGGCCCTGTTCAAAGGCACCTGTTTTCGTACCGGCAAGCCGCTCATCCCTTAACTTGCCGGAGTGAAGGAAGACCTACTCCAACTCTTTGCGGCCAACCCCGGTGCAGCTTTGTTCATCAGCCTGTTGGTGAATGTCGCAATTGCCGTTATTGGCATATTGCCCAGTGTATTTATTACTGCGGCTAATATCCTGTTCTTTGGATTTTGGCCCGGCACTTTTATTTCCTTCCTGGGTGAAGCTTTAGGAGCCGCTGTTTCTTTTTGGTTGTACCGGAAAGGATTTAAGAAAGGTGCAGACAAGCAGTTGCAGCGATTTCCCAAAGCGCAGCGGCTGGTACAGGCAAAAGGCAGGGAAGCTTTTCTCCTGATCTTTTCTTTGCGCCTGCTGCCCTTTGTGCCCTCGGGTTTGGTAACCTTTGCCGCAGCCGTGGGTGTAGTGCCTGCGTTGCTTTTTGTTCTTGCTTCTTCCCTGGGTAAAATACCTGCGTTGTTGATTGAAGCATTTGCTGTGCAGCAGGTAACTGATTTCGGATGGCAGGGGAAATTGATTCTTGGTGTGGCAGCAGTTGGCATCATCGTGTGGGTGCTGCAGCGGAAACCTGCACAAAACCTATAAGGTTTTTAAAACCTTATAGGTTTACCAGCCAGCTTATTCTACTACCTTGGCTTCTTTCAAATACACAGGTTGGCTGTGAAACTTTTTAAATGCTCCCAAAGTGCCAAAGAACTGTTGCACAAAAGCAGGTGATATCAACACATACTGCCGGTTTTGGTACTCCTGGTAAGAACTCCAATCCCAACTATCCAGGTGCTGACAACAACCATGATGAACAGGGTTGCGGTGGATGTAGAACAGCGTTGCTGCTAGCTGTTGATCGTTGGTTATTGCAATACGCCTTAAGTAGTCGGTAAACAAGCTGCCTTTCCGGCTGTACATCTTATTGAAAGCTTTAGAATAGGCATTTAGCCAATTGGAAAAGCGTTCCATAATAAAGTTGGATAAAGGATTGGTGGCCGCTTGCCTGAATCCACTTTTCACCTGTTGCTGGTGCGCAGCAATTTTCAGCTCGGGTTTCACCTGTATCAACAAATGAAAATGATTGGGTAATAAGCACCAGGCATACAGGTCGGCAACAGGTCCTACATGCAATTGAAACTTACGCAGGAAAAAATGTCGGTTTTCATCATTGTAAAACAAATGTTCGTTGCCGTTAGCCCGGTTCAGAACATGGTAGATGCCATCGGGCTGCAACGCTATGTGGTAGTCAATATTGCCCATATAATAAGGTACAAAGCCGGCTGAGCTTTTGCAAGCTGCCGGGTTTAAACCTATAAGGTCTTCAAGACCTTATAGGTTGACAAGAACCTTTAACTTCAACCATGCCCTTCTACCAATTTAACGGCATCAAGCCTGTGGTGCATCCTTCCGCTTTCGTACATCCCCAAGCCACCGTTACCGGCAATGTCACCATTGGCCGCGATGTATACATCGGGCCCGGTGCGGCCATCCGCGGCGACTGGGGCGCCATCATCATCGAAGACGGTTGCAACGTGCAGGAAAACTGTACTATTCATATGTTTCCCGGCGTAACCGTGTTACTGCAGCAAGGGGCACATATTGGCCATGGTGCCATCATCCATGGTGCTACCATTGGCCCCAACTGCCTGGTGGGCATGAACGCGGTGATCATGGATGAAGTGGTGCTGGAAGCCGAATGCATAGTCGGAGCACTGGCTTTTGTAAAAGGCGGTCAGCGCATACCGCGCCGCTCCCTGCTGGCAGGTAACCCGGCACGCATCATCCGCGAAGTGAGCGATGAAATGATGGCCTGGAAAACGGAAGGCACCCGCCTGTACCAGCAACTGCCCCAATGGTGCTACGAAACGTTGCAACCTTGCGAGCCCCTCAACGAAGCCCAAACGCAGCAGCCGTTGCGGGTGGTGGACTATCAAGTATTTAAAAAGCTTTCATAAAGGCGCAGATCTCGGATTTCAGCAGTTTGTTTCAGTAGAATGCATGCTGCTGTGAGCCGCTACCGAAATCTAGAATACCGTATCCGGCGTCTTCCTGTTCTTTCGTGGTTTGCAGTACTATGAGCAGGCTGAATTTTATATTAACTTGTAGTATCATCTCCCACCATTTTATGCTAAAAAACCAAGCTATGAAAAGAGCTCTCCTTTCGGCTATCTTTTCGGTGGCAGCCTGCTGCGCCCTGTTTGATGCACAAGCCCAGAAAGATCAATTTGCCTATGCCATTACCGGCGTGGACCGGCAGAGTGGCGACTGGAGCAAGATCCGTCGCTTTGATTTCCGTAGCGGCACTTACACCGATTTTTTGTTTGATGGCGCCAGTGTGCAACTTGAAGCTTTTGATGCCCAAACCAAGCAGCCTTATGTTGCGGTAGCGCAAAAAGCCGGGCAGCAGGTGTATAGCCAGCCCTTCGTTACGGGGGTGGCGGCCATGGCTTATGACAAACCGCACCAGCGGCTGTATTTCACGCCCATGTTTGTGGGCCAGTTGCGCTACCTCGACCTGCGTACCAATAAACTCTTTTATATCACCGACCAGTTGCTGATGACCCACGACCTGCGACAGCCAGATGGCGGTAAGGTGGTTACCCGCATGGTGATTACGCCTGATGGCGTGGGCTATGCCATCACCAACGATGGTGCGCATATGGCCCGTTTTACTTCGGGTAAAAAACCAGCGATTGAGCAGATGGGCGGCCTTATTGATGCACCGGAAAATAAAAACATTTCCATTCATTCGGCCTGTACCGGTTATGGGGGCGATATGATTGCCGATGATGCCGGCAATCTGTACATCATCACCGCCCGAAACCATGTGTTCAAAGTAACGCCTGCCAACAGGCTGGCTACCTACCTGGGCAGCATCAGCGGGCTGCCCGAAAAGTTTACGGTAAATGGCGCCGTTGTGGATGATGAAGGCCGCCTGCTGGTGAGCAGCGGCGTGGATGAAAGCGACTACTACCGCGTGGACCCGCAAAGCTGGAAGGCAACACCTTCCAACGGTAATAATGTTTTCCGCAGTTCCGACCTGGCCAATAGCAATTACCTGCAGGTGAAGCCTGCACCTGCTACCCTTACGTCGATCAAAACACCCGCAAGCCGTGCTACCCGCAACATACAGCTCTATCCCAACCCGGCTACAGGCGGTGCCATCACCCTTCAGTTTCATAAAGTGGCACCCGGCGATTACAATATTGACCTGGTGGATGTGCTGGGCCGCCCGGTGCAAAGCCGCCGCATCAGCATAGCCTTTGAAGGGCAGACCCAAACCCTAACCCTGCCCCATGCAAAGGCTGTTTACCTTGTTCGCGTCACCGACCGCAACCGCAAGCTGGCGCATGAAGAAAAATTGGTTGTGCAGTGAGGTTTTGAGTTTGGGGTTGAGTGTTTAGGGTTTGGGGTTCTACTTTGTTTGCAAAACCAGTAACTTGCATAACAGAAGCCTGTACTGAGTTGTACAGGCTTCTGTCTTTAACCACCAAAAACCAAAAACAAAAAACCAAAAACTGCAACCCCAAACACCCAACCCCAAACGCCTAACCCCAAACGCCTAACCCCTAACCCCAAACTCCAAACCCCAAACTATTTTCTGCGGGTTATCTTTGCAGCTTATTCAAAAAACACCAGCTTGGAAAGAAGCAATTTTGTTGATCAGATACGGGTATACTGCCGCAGTGGCCATGGCGGTGCGGGTATCAAGCATTTCCGCAGGGATAAGCTCACGGCTTATGGCGGCCCCGACGGGGGCGATGGCGGCCGGGGCGGGCATATCATCCTGCGGGGCAACCGCAACCTGTGGACCCTGGTGCACATGCGCTACCACAAAAACGTACTGGCCGAAAACGGCGAAAGGGGCAGCGATGGCAACCGCACCGGCAGCGATGGCGAAGACATCATCCTGGAAGTGCCCCTTGGCACCATTGCTTTTGACGAAGAAACAGGTGAAAAAGAAGCCGAGGTGCTCCACCACGGCGAAGAGGTAGTGTGGCTGCCAGGTGGTAAGGGGGGATTGGGCAATACCCATTTTAAAACACCCACCAACCAGGCGCCCGAATACTGCCAGCCCGGTATGCCCGGCATTGAAGGCTGGAAAGTGCTTGAACTAAAGGTGCTGGCCGATGTGGGCCTGGTAGGTTTTCCCAATGCGGGCAAATCAACCCTGCTGTCGGTGATGACCGCCGCCAAACCCAAAATCGCCGATTACGCTTTTACAACCATCACGCCCAACCTGGGCATCGTGGAGTACCGCGACAACAGGAGCTTTTGTATCGCCGACCTGCCCGGCATCATTGAGGGTGCTGCCGAAGGAAAGGGGCTTGGACACCGCTTCCTAAGGCATATTGAACGCAATCCCATTTTGCTCTTCCTGATTCCTGCCGACAGCAAGGATCACCGCAAGGAGTTCGACATCCTAATGAACGAGCTGGAAGAATATAATCCCGAATTGCTGCACAAGCGGTTCATCATTGGCATTTCCAAAAGCGATATGCTGGATCAGGAGCTGATGGACGCCATCAAATCCGAGCTGCCCCGGGAAATCCCGAGCATCTTCATTTCTTCGGTAGCCGGTAAAAATATCCAGCAACTCAAGGACATGTTGTGGCATGCGCTGGAGCAGGAAAACGCTGACCAGGAAGCCTGATTGTGCCAGCATTAGTTTGGAAAAACAAGATCAGTAAACACAATTACACCATGGGCGCATTGCAGTTCCTGAAAAGGACCGCAATGCGCTTTTTTATGCTAAAGGATATAGGTGTTAGCGCTTAACCAACAAGCAAGCTTGTTCTACAGTGCGTCCCTTGGTACTGGAGTAACTTCGGCACAGCCTGCAGTTTGTTGGCGGCAGGAAACACTGTAATGAGCAAACCCCTTCTCCAATTTAATGCTGGTTTGGCCCAGCACTCCCTGGCAGGAGCACAGGACCTGGCCACACTGCGTCGGGTAGCCGATTCTTTTCCTTTTCCTGTAACCCTGCTCAGCCTCGAAGGCAAGCTGATTTTTGCCAACAAAACATGGCTGCAGGGTACCGGTGCTCCCAGCAAAGACGCATTGCTGAAAAACTGGCGTCTTTATATTCATCCCGCCGACCAGCGGGCAGCGGCAGTTTTATTTGACCAGCCCTCTTCCGCAGGGCTGCCGCCTTTCGAGTTCAGGGTACGCCAGCAAGACGGGCAGTACCAATGGTTTTTGGGCCAGCCTTCCGTGTTGCTCGACGCCATGGGCGAGGCCCTGTATGTACTGGCCATTTGTACCAATATCAACGAAAAGAAAGAACTGGAAAACAACCTGGTACAGCAGGAGGAAAGACTGAATCTGGCCGTAACCGCTGCCGAACTGGGCATTTTTGATTATGACGTCGTTACCGACACCACCGTGGTGAACGATAAGGCACGGGAGCTGTACGAACTGGCGCCCGGTGAACCCTTTGGCTTTACCGACTTTATCAGCAAAGTACATCCCGAAGATCGGGAGGCGGTATCGCTCAATAATGTAAACTTCATCTCCAATCCCAACTCGCCGCTTACCTATCGCAACAATTTCCGGGTGGTGCTGAGCGGCGGGCAGGTGCGCTGGTATGCCAACCTGGGCAGGGTATATGTAAACGAACAGGGCCAGCGCTACCGGGTGCTGGGTACCATACTGGACCAAACGGCCGAAAAGCAGGCCTTTGAAGAACTGCGGTACAAGGAAGAAAAACTGCGCCTGGCAAGCGAAGCTACCGGCATGGCCTGGTGGCACAACGATCTGAAAGCAGGTGTACTCACCAGCTCGCCCCTGCTCAATACCATCTATGGACTGGATGCCGATACCCGTTTTACCTTTCAGCATTTTGCCGACGGTATCCACCCCGACGACCGCGAGTGGGTGCTGGAAATGAACCACCGCCTGATGGAGGGCCGTGCGGAAAATACAGAGTATGAAACAACCTTCCGGGTACTGTGCCCCAATGGCCAGGTAAAATGGATGCGTGCCCTTGGCCGCATATTCCTGGACGCCGAAGGCAAACCCGCCCGCTTTGTGGGTACAGCGCAGGATGTAACCAGTGCCGTGGAAGGTGCTGCCCTTATAGAAGCTTCGGAGCAAAAGCTGCGCACCATCACCAACGCATCGCCGGTGGGTTTGTGGATGACCAACGGAAACGGTATGCCTGTTTTTGCCAACCAAACCTGGCTGGATTGGACAGGGATGCGCTTCGAAACCCTCCAGCAGGAGGGCTGCCTGTATGCCACGGCGCCTGAAGAGCAGGAAGGCATCCTGCAATCTTTCACTATCGCTTTTGAAAGCCGCCAGCCCTTTGCCGCCGAACACCGCCTCCTGGGTGCCCATGGCAGCCAGCGCTGGATTTATACCGAGGCAAAACCTTATTTCGATACATCGGGTGCTTTTGCAGGTTATGTTGCTTCCTCGGCAGATATCACCAACCGGAAACTGGCAGAACTAAGCCTGCAGGAAAGCGAGGCCCGCTTCCGCCAGCTGGCCGACTCCAGCCCACAAGCCGTGTGGACGGCCAACCCCGATGGGCAACTGGATTACTGCAACCGCATCTATTTTGAGTTTACCGGCAATAGTTTGGAATGCCTGGACGAAGCAACCTGGCTGGCTTCTATTCACCCACAGGACCGCCAGCATTGCCTCGACCTATGGTTTGAAGCCGTGCGTTCGGGTAAGGTGTTCGAAATAGAATACCGCTGGCTGCATGCGCCCAGCAGGCAGTACCGTTGGGTGCTGGGTAGGGCCCTGCCCCTGCGCGACGAACAGGGAAACATCATCAAATGGCTGGGTACCGGCACCGATATTCACGATACCCGCAATATGGCCGAGGCTTTGGAAGAAGCTGTGCAGCGCCGCACAAAAGAATACATCCGCCTCAACGCATCGCTGCAACGCTCCAACGAAGACCTCCAGCATTTTGCCCACGTGGTATCGCACGACCTGAAAGAGCCGCTCCGAAAAATTAAAGTATTCAGCGACCAGCTGCGGAACAAGGCCACCGGAATGGAGGAGCCGCAACAGCTATTGCTGCAAAAGATCATGGATGCCGCCAAAAGGATGTCCTCGATGGTAGACGGCATCCTCAACTACTCCATACTGGGTGGAGAAAGCGAGGAACTGGAAGAGGTGGACCTGGTAGAAGTGGTAAGGCTTGTGGAAAGCGACCTGGAGCTGTTGATATCCCAGCGAAGTGCCCGCATTTTCACCGGCGACCTGCCCAAAGTGGAAGGCCATCCCATACTGCTCCAGCAGCTGTTCGATAACCTGCTTTCCAATGCATTGAAATTCTGCAAAGGCGAAGCGGTTCCTGAAATCAGGATTAGTGCCAGTTTATTGCCACACGAATCGTACAGCCTTTTTCCCCAGTTGCAACCCCGCCTGGAATACTGCACCATCACCGTTGCCGATAATGGCATTGGCTTTTCGGAAGCAAGCGCTGAAAAGATCTTTGATGTATTTCACCGCCTGCATCCCCGCAGCAGGTACGAGGGTACAGGTTTGGGGCTTTCGCTTTGCCGTAAAATCGTGGAACGGCACAAAGGCCATATCTATGCGCAAAGCACCGAGGGTAGCGGTGCCAGCTTTCACATCATCCTGCCTTTGACACAGCCCCTGAAGCAATGAGATTGTAAGAATTCAAACTGCGGTATTCAGGTAATGGACGGCGATGGGGCAAACTAAAACCAGTACGCCCCAACCCTGCTGGTTTTACCTGCCGAATACCCTTTTTAAAATGGGAGTAGCCCTGGCAGCGCCGCTGCTGCGGATGCGCGCTTCTTCTGTTGCTATCTGGTCAAACAGCGCCACTACGGCCTTGTCAGCTACATGCCCTGCTAGGTCGGGGTTTACTTTCTGGAGCGTAGTGGGAAAATTATTATAGGTGTTGATCAGGTCTTCGTAATACTTGGTGGCGCTGAACTTGTCCAGCGATAAACGAATGATGGGCGTAAAGGCTGCCTTCAGCTGGTTGGTGGTTTTTTGCCTGAAATACTGGGTGGCGGCATCCTGCTGCCCCTGCACAATGGTGAGGGCATCGGTAAGCGTCATGCCACTGATGGCTTCGGCGAAAATGGGACGTGCAGCGCCAACGGCGTCTTCGGCGGCCCTGTTGATCTGCAGGATCGTCCTGTCCACCAGGGCGTCCATACCCATCTGCCGCAACACGGCTTCTACTTTCTGCGCTTCGGCAGGTAATAAAATCTTGTAGGTATTGTTTCGGAAAAAGCCATCCTCGCGGTGTAGCTGGGCGATGCCCCTGCCTACACCCTGATCGAGGGCTTCGCGGATGCCCTGTGCGGCTTCAGTTTCAGTGAGGGGTATTTTAACCTGAGACTGTTGCAGTAAACCACAGGAACTCAATGCACACAACAGCAGCAACAGGAAGGAAAAGCTACGGATCATAGAATGTTTACTGCCTTGCTTCAAAAGCTTTGCCAGACCATGCCGGTTTACAAAGGCTGGGCTTCGGTGCTTTGCGACAGCTTGCGGTACAGCAGCCTGAAAAAAGCATTGCGTTCAACCTCGCTGTCGGTGCTGATAAGGGTCGACCGTTTCATCAGGTTGTGCACGTTGTGGTACAGGTGGTCGCAAAAGGCAACATCATGGGTGCTGACATAGTTGATAACGCTGTGTACCAGGAACGCCATTTTGCGGGAGCCCGTAACCGCCAGGATAGAATTATCACCCAGGATAAACTCGTTGTGGTACATGCCAAAAGCGGCCCCCATGCGTTCGCCACCCGATGCATACCACTTGATGCCTTCGGCCGCCTGTGCTTCCAGGTGGTCTACCAGCTGGCGGAGCGAATGGTAGATCCGTTGCAGGTCTTCGTTGCTGGTGATCAGGCCCATGTCGCGGCAAAATTTGATCTGCTGGATGGTACTGTTGATGCTTTCCACATTCCAGAGTTCCGTAGAAGGGAAACGGTTGTAGAGCTCAACGATTTTACCGCCCAGCGAAAAGAGTTCATCGCTGTAATCGGCAAAGCGGAAAGGCTTATTGGTAAACTCCGGGTGATCGATGATGGCCCGCATCCAGATATAGTATTTAAAAGCGGCGAGGTCGCGAAACTGGAAATGGTAAAATACCGGGATATCCTTGCACATATAGTACATATGGCTGTCGGTAAAAGACCCGATGTACTTGAGTTGCATGATAATGCCTTCCAGGTATTTGTCGAAGCGAAACTGGGTAGTTTCCAGCAGTTTGCCCTGGAAAATAAAGCCGCCTGCCTGCTGGCCAAAAAGCTGGTCGGCCGACACCTGGTAGCGGGTACACAGCAACTGGAACTCTTCCAGCGATAAAGGCTTTTCGCCCCTGATGCGGCGGTAAGCGCTGTCGGTGCTTACATGTAACAGGGAAGCGATGGTTTCGGCCAGGCCTTGCTGGTCGCTGGCTTTTTCCCTGATTTTTTGAAACAATGCACCCTGTACCGATGATGTACTCATATAAAACGGTTGTAGGCAAAAGGTTTGGCAAAAACTTGCGGCGGGAGCAGACCTGTGTTTCAAAATAGTGCAAATAATGCGTTTGCACAATGCGCTTGAAGCTGCCGGAAGCAATAATTGCCACAACAGTACTGCTGCCGGTTATAATTCAATTACGGGAGGGCTGAGGTGCCTGCTAGTTTAGCTGCAGAAACCAACGTCATGATCACCCTGCTCCTCCTGTTATGGCTCAGGCGCCTCAAAGCCGGTACTCCCCGGCACACCTACCGCTTTCATCCGCTGTTGTTTTCTGCTTTACTCCTCCTGCTGGGCATTGCCGCCTGTGCGCAGCAAAAGCATTTTACCATTTACCGAAATGGCAAACCCGTTGGCCATTTGCAGTTGCAAACGGCCCAGCACCATGGCACTACCCGCCTGAAGCTGGAATCGGAAGTGCAAACCCGGATTGTTACGCTGATACGCATTAAGGCCACGGAAGAAAGCTGGTACCAGCAGGAGCAACTGGTGTATGCTTCGGTGCGCCGCACCATCAATGGATTAGAAAAAGAAAACCGCACCCTCACCGCGGTGCCCGGGGGCTGCCGCCTCAACGAAGATGGCCGCCAGCGCCACATCAGCCACCCGCCCGTTGGGTACAGTACCCTAAGCCTGTATGCCCGGGAGCCGCTTCAACGCAGCCATGTGTTTTCCGACAGCCATGCCCAATTGGTTCCCATCCGGAAAATAGAGGCAGGCCACTACCAGGTGGCACTGCCCGATGGCAAAATCAATGAGTTCTGGTACAGCGGCGGACGCTGCAACCGCGTGGTATTACGCAGCCGCTGGTTTACTGCCGAAATGATTGCAGACAACTGATAAGCACCCCTTAAAACCACAGATATGAAGCTTTTTCTTACCGGCGCCACAGGCTATGTGGGTCACCGGCTGGCCCTGCATGCCGCAAAACGGGGCTACCAGGTACAGGCCCTGGTGCGTAACCTGCAGCGCAACCTGCCCCGCCACCCCAACATCCGCTTTTTTACCGGCGATATCACCGATGCCGCCTCGGTGGACCGCGCCATGGAAGGCTGCCAACAGGTGATACACGCCGCAGCCCTTGCCCGCTATTACCACCCCCGTGCATCCGAATTTTTCCGCGTCAATGTGGGCGGTACCCATCATGTACTGGAGGCGGCCCTGCGGCAGGGCATCAGCCGCCTAGTGTTTACCAGCACCTGCGCGGTGCTGGGCCCTTCATATGGCCGCCCGGTTACCGAAACCGATACCCGCCTGCGGCCTTTCGACAACGACTATGAAGTATCGAAGTACTGCGCCGAGCAGCTGGTGGCCTAATACGTAAACCTGGGCCTGCAGGCAACGATTGTGTCGCTGCCACGGGTATATGGCCCCGGCCCCGAAACCACGGCCAACCCGGTAACCAAAACCCTGCGGCAGGCCCTGCAAAATGGGTTTGCCTTTATCCCCGCCCATACGGAAGCGGTGGGTTCCTACACTTTTATCGAAGACGTGGTGGAAGGACACCTGCTGGCGCTGGAAAAAGGAAAGCCCGGCGCCAAGTACATCCTGGGCGGGCCCAATGCCACCTATGCCGAACTCTTCCAGACCCTTGCATCCGTCAGCGGCCGCAGGCTCTGCATCCTCCCGCTGCCCGAGGGCTTGCTGGTAGGCTGGAGCACAGTTTACGGCCGCATGGCATCCCTGCTGGGCATCGACACCCAGCTGAAGCCGGCAACGGTGCGCCGCCTCTTCCGCAGCTATGCCATGAGCAGCGACAAGGCCGTGCAGGAGCTGGGCTATACCATCACCCCATTGGCGCAGGGCATTGCCGCTACCCTGCAGTACTTCAAAACCGGTCGTTATGCAACCCACTGACTATGCCCTCATCACCGGCGCCAGCGAAGGGTTGGGCAAAGCCCTTGCCCTTGAATGTGCCGAAAGGGGCATACCCATGGTGCTGGTGGCCCTGCCCGGCAGCGGGCTGGCGCATACCGCCAATTTCATCCAAAACCATTTTGGCGTGGTGGCACATGCCATCGAAACCGACCTGTCGGAAGAAGCCAACTGCTTCGCCCTGCACCGGCAGGTACAGGGCCTGGGTTGCCGCATCGGCATCCTGGTCAACAATGCAGGCATGGGCGGCACCTTTTATTTTCACCAGCGCAGTACCGGTTACTACAGCCGCCTGATCCGCCTGAATACACTTGCACCCACGCTCCTTTCCCGCTTGTTCCTCGATGATTTGCTGGCTGCTGCTCCTGCCCATATCCTCAATGTAAGCAGCCTGGCAGCCCTCTTCCCGCTGCCGCAAAAACAGGTGTATGGCGGCACCAAGTCCTACCTGCTGGCTTTTTCGCGCAGCCTGCGCCGCGAGCTGCGGCCCCCAAAAGTGTATGTATCGGCGCTGTGCCCGGGTGCCATCAACACCAGCTGGCGGCTGATACTGGCCAACCGCACCGGCACGTGGCTGGGCCGCCGCTCTACCCTGGAGCCACAGGTGGTGGCCAAGGCAGCCATCGAGGGTATGCTGCGCAAAAAAGCCCGCATCGTTCCCGGCCGTATCAACAGGCTGCTGCTACAGGTAAGCAACTGGTGCCCCGGCTGGCTGCAGGACAGGCTGACGGCTTTCCAACAAAAAAGCTTTAAGGCTGAAGTGGTGCCCCTGCCGACCTCCCATACCCCATTTTCCCAACCTCAAAACAAGATGTATGAAACCCTTGTCCTTGCTACCGTCTTCCTTGCTGCATAAGCCCGGGCAGGCAGGCTGCTGGCTTGTTTTTGCCTTACTCTTCCTGCCGGCTTTGATTCTGGAACGCTGGCTGGCCCGCTATACACCTCTTGGCGCACAGCTGTGGCTGCTGTTGCTGGGCTGGTGCAGCTGGACTTTTGTAGAGTACCTGTTGCACCGTTTTTACCTACACCGCCACCGAAGCAGCGCCACCCAGCTAAGCCGCCAGCACCTGCGCCACCACCAACATCCTACCGAGATTTCGGTACCCTTGTTTGCAAGAGTTGCTATGCTGCTGCTTTTGGCAATGATAGCTGCTGTTGCGGTGTGGCTGCACAACTATTTTACCCTGCTTGCCGGTTTTGCCGCAGGCATTTACAGCTATTTTTCCATGCACTGGGTGCTGCACCAGCCCTGGTCGGCAAGGCTGTTCCGCCGCTTGTACCGCTACCATTTTTTCCACCACTGGAAATATCCCAATACCTGTTACGGCATCTGCGTACCCTGGTGGGATGATCTTTTCCAAACCCTTCCGCCGCAACCCGCCAAAATCGCTCCGCGTATTCTGGCTTATTACACCCGCAACCACCTCCACGAAGAGCCGGTTACGGATTGATGCCACCCACCAGAATAGCCAATTTGGCTTTTGGCAAATACTGCTACCCTCCGGGCTGCCTGCCGCAGCATTCCGTTTCCCACCGCCTGTTTGCCCTGCTAGTTTCACCTCATTATTCACCACAAACCAGCGATCATCATGAAAAAGTTTTGCATTACCCTCCTGTTGCTTGCCGCCCTACTGAACCAGGTACTTGCCCAGCAAAAACTGGAAGGGCAGGTACGCGATAAGATCAGTGGCGCCGCTCTTGCCGATGTAACCGTAAGTGCCGGTGGTGCCATTACCCGCACTGATGGAACTGGTCATTTCTTCCTCTCGGTGCCTGGCTTGCCAGCCAGGGTAGTGATCACTTCGGCCGAGTACGACTCACTGGTCCTGGAAGCCGCATCCACGGCTTTAGGGGTGATGGAACTAACGCCCAAAATGGTTACCGAGCAGGAAGTGCTGGTAACCAGCAGCACCCGTATGCCCACCCGCCTGCGCAATGCACCGGTAACCATCGAACGGTATGGCTACCGCCAGATAGCCAACGCCCCCACCGATTATTACAGCCTGGCCGTTTACCGCAAGGGCGTGGACATTACCACTTCCAGCATCACCTTTAAAACCATCAGCACCCGTGGCTTCAATGGCAGCGGCAGCCCAAGGGTAAACCAACTGGTGGACGGCATGGACAACCAGGCACCGGGCCTCAACTTCTTCGTGGGCAATTTTGCAGGCTTAACGGAACTGGATGTGGACCATGTAGAAATCCTGCCGGGCGCCTCTTCGGCGCTGTACGGACCCGGTGGTATGAACGGCACCATTCTGATCAACAGCAAAAGCCCCTTTGAACATCAGGGACTGAGCCTGCAACTGAAGCAGGGCGTCAACCACATTGATGCACCCGATGGCCGCTCGCCGGCGCCGCTGTACGACTATGCTTTGCGGTATGCTAAATCCTTCAACCGGTTTGCTTTCAAGGTTTCGGGGCAATACCTGCAGGCGCAGGACTGGCTGGCCGATAACGAAAACAATTACCGCCGCACGGGCTCGGGTGGCGTTGTGATCCCGGGCAGCCGCGCTACCGCTAAAGGCTACGACGGCGTAAATGTGTATGGCGATGAAACCAGCGGCGATATCAGGGGTGTAATGCAAGCTATGATGCAGGGAAATAATGCCCTTGCACCGGTGCTACTTCCTTTGATGTCCAGCCCGCAGGTGGTATCGCGTACCGGTTACAGCGAAAGGGATATGATCGATCCCAACACAAAAAACCTCAAGCTCACCAGCGCGCTGCACTACCGCCTGGGTGGCAATACCGAAGCCATCCTATCCGGCAACTGGGCCCGGGGCAATACGGTGTATACGGGCAACAACCGCTTTGTACTCAAAGGCATTACCATCGCGCAATACAAGGCCGAGCTGCGCAACAAGAACTGGTTCCTCCGCGCCTTTACCACGCAGGAAGATGCCGGCGATGCCTACAGTGCCACCACTACCGCCCAGCTGATGAATGAAGGCTGGAAAAGAAGCCTGGACAACAGCAACCCAGCAGGCAGTTGGTTTCCGCAGTACACCGGTGCGCTGGTACAGCAACTGGTTCCTGTATACACCAAGGCTTTTGGGGATGCGCTTGCTGCAGGCAAACCTGCCGCCGAAGCCCGCACGGCTGCCGAGCAGGCAGTGCTGGCAGCCAACAGTGGGGCCGCAATACACAATGCTGCCCGGGCTTTTGTCGATGCGGGCAGGCCGCAACCCGGCACTGCAGCCTTCCAGCAGCTTTTTGATAAAGTGCGCAAAGTGCCTATCCCCCGTGGTGGTTTGTTCCTCGAAAAATCGGAGTTGTGGATGTATGAAGGGCAGTACCACTTTAAGAACCTGACCCGCTTTGCCGACCTGGTGGTGGGTGGCAATTTCAAACGTTATGTGCTCAACTCGCAGGGCACCCTGTTTATCGACTCCATGGCGCCCATACGCATCAACGAGCTGGGATTGTATGCCCAGCTGAGTAAGCCCGTTCTGCCCAACGATGCCCTTACCCTTTCTGTTTCGCTTCGCTATGACAAAAACCAGGACTTTGAAGGGCGCTACACACCCCGGGCAACGGCCCTGTTGAAGCTGGCGCCTGAGCAAACCCTGCGCTTCAGCTACCAAACGGCTTACCGTTTTGCCACTACCCAGCAAAAATTCATCCGCCTGGATGTGGGCGATTATACCATACTGGGCGGGCTGCCCTGGATCATGGAGTACATGAACGCGGCCAAGTTCCCGCTGGTGGACCTCATCACGCAGCAGCCTTTTACCTACCGGCAGCTGGAACCCGAAAGCATGCGCAGTTTTGAACTGGGCTACCGGGCTACCCTTGCCCGCCGCCTTTCGGTAGACGCGTATGCATACGCCGGGCAGTACCGCAATTTCCTGGGACGCCGCACCCTGTTCCAACCCGCCACCCGCGAAATCTATTCGGTGGTGGTAAACAGTGCACCCGAAGTACGCACCTATGGGTTTGGCGCCAGCTTCGACTACCGCCTGCCGCGTAACTTTTCTGTTTTCGTAAATGCCTACTCCGACCGCCTTTCGGATGTGCCCGCCGATTTTCAGTCCCTGTTCAACACACCCAAATACCGCCTGAATGCAGGGGTGGGCAATACAGGTTTGGGTAAAAAGGAACGCTGGGGTTTTAACCTGCTGTACCGCTGGCGCGATGCCTTTGATTGGCAGGGCGAACTGGCTTATGGCCCGGTACCCGCCTTCAGCACGATGGATGCACAGGTGAATTACCTTTTTCCAAAAATCAAAAGCATCATCAAGCTGGGTGGCACCAATATCACCAACCGGTATTATATCGAGGGCTACGCCAATCCCAGGATCGGGGCGATGTATTATTTGAGTGTGGGGTATAATGTGTTGTAATACTGCTTTTAAGACAATTGCGGAAAAGCTGCAAGCTGTTGGCTACAAGCTTCAAGTCTTTGTTTTCCAAGCCCCTATGGAATTGGGTTAACAACCGTCATTGAAAAATCAAAATCATGAAAACCTTGCTCTTCTCCCTGTTGCTGGTGGCCGGACTTGAAGTGCTGGCACAGAAGGATAGTACTTACTCCGGGGGCATCGACGATGTGGCTACAAGCGACAGCTATCTTGCTAGGAGCCGCCAGCAGAAAGTGGCTGCATTCATTTTGCTGGGCTCGGGTTTGGTGCTGTGGCATGTAGGCCTGGACAATTTTTCGTTGGACGGCTCCGGTGGTGACGGTATGGCCATGATTTTTGGCACCGCCGCTGTTGCAGGCAGTATTCCCCTGTTTGTGCAGGGCTTCAGAAACAAGCGCCGGGCAAAACTGCTGATGAGTAATAAGCCCGTACCGTTTACCCATAAATACAGCCAAAGCCTGCCCAGCCTGGGTGTGCACATTGCTTTGGGAAAATGATAAAACCTTCAAGGTTTCACCAGTAGCCCGCACAAACCTATAAGGTTTTAAAAACCTTATAGGTTTTGGAAAAAAGCCCGGTGGCAGCACCTTTGCAGCAAAGCCTTTTATGCAAACAAACCCAGCTTCTTTTGATGTACTCATCATCGGTGCCGGTGCTGCCGGCCTCATGGCGGCCCGCCACCTGGCGCAACAGGGCAAAAGCGTAGCCATCGTGGAAGCACTTGACCGCACAGGTGGCCGGATGTATACCATCACCCACGAAGGTTTTGCCAAACCCGTGGAGCTGGGCGCCGAGTTTATCCACGGCGACCTGCCCCTCACCAAGTCTTTGCTCGATGAAGCCGGTATAGCTTATGTACCGGCCGATGGCAGCAACTGGCAGGGCAGCAAGGGGGAGTTTACCCAACAGGAAAGCTTTGCCGAAGAAGACGAAAGCGGCCTGCCCTGCGATACGCTGGAAAAGGATATTACCGTTGCGCAGTTCCTGGCACAGGTGGAAGACCCCGAAGAAAAAGCAGCCATGCAGGATTATGCCGAAGGCTATTTTGCTGCCGATACCAACAGGAGCAGTGCCAAAGCCCTTTGCGAAGACCTTGCCGCCGAATATGAAGAACAATACCGTCCGGTGGGTGGCTACCGCCCCTTAGTGCAATACCTGGAAGCGCAATGCCGGGAAATGGGTGTTGCCTTTTTCCTGGAGCAAGCGGTGCGGGAAATCAGGTGGCAACGGGGAAGCGCAACCGTTTTTACAACAGGTCAAAGCTTTACCGCCGCACAGGTGCTCATCACTGTCTCACTGGGCGTGCTGCAATCAGAAAAGATCCTTTTTTTACCAGCCTTGCCGCAACAAAAAACGGAGGCAATCAAGGCACTTGGTTTTGGCCATGTGGTAAAAGTGGCCCTGCAGTTCAGCGAGGCGTTTTGGAAGAACCCGGAGTATACCGGAGGTAAGGCCCTCGACAACCTGTTCTTCCTTTTTTTCGAAGCCGCCATTCCCACCTGGTGGACGCAGCACCCGCAGCAGGATGCCCTGCTCACCGGCTGGATGGGTGGCCCCAAGGCAGCAGCTTTGCAACAACTTTCAGAACAAGAACTGGTGGAAAAGGCCATTGCTTCTCTGCTCCAGATCTTTGCCATCAACGAGGAAAGGCTGCGTGGCCTGTTGCAGGGTGCGGCCGCTCACAACTGGTCGGCCGATCCTTACTTCCATGGCGCATATTCCTACGAAGTGGTGGATGGCCACCGGCATATCAACACCCTGTTGGAGCCCGAAGACAATACCTTGTTTTTTGCCGGTGAGGCCCTGCATGCCGGTGCAGCGATCGGTACGGTAGAAGGCGCACTGGCCAGCGGGTTGGCAGCAGCGCAAAAGATGTCAGGGCAGTGATTGTTGCAACGTTGTTTGCAGCGGTTTGAGCCACGAAGACACAAAGACAGAAAGTTGCACGAAGGGTATATTTCGGTATACTAATTATACTTGTACCTGCTGAAATTATACACCCGCATTGAAGACTAACGCTTTCTGCTCTGTGCCCTTCCCTGCCGTCTTGTCTCTGTGGTTCAAAAAAAGCAGTCTAACCTATGGAGGATATTGCCATCACCTCCTAAACCTTCTTTTATGTTCCGCCTGCTTTGCCTTTTGCTCCTTGCCCATGCGGCAGTAGCACAGCCTTACCTTGATCTTGCATCGGTGCGTTACAGCCGCGGCTTTGATGCCGGGCTGGTGCGCCGCAACCAACAGCAAAACAGTTTTTATTACACCAATGCACAGGTGCAGGTGCCCATTCAATTCAAGGACAGCAGCCTGCTACTGGTGAACCCCATCTTTGAACGGTGGTGGATCAACCTGCCGGTAGCACCTTCATTACCTGAAAAGGTGGAAGGAAAGGTGTTGTTTACCGCGTTTATCAAACCCTGGACACCGCGGTTGACCACTACCATTGCCCTTATTCCGCGTTGGAACGGTCAGGGTGTAAAGGGCTCGGATAAGTTCCAGATGGGCGGGCTCTTTTTGGCTACCCTCACCCGCAAGCCGGGACTCAAATACAAAATGGGGCTTTACTACAACCACGAGTTCTTTGGAAATTTCGTGGTGCCGGTGCTGGGCATCGAGTACCGCATCAAACCCGGCCTGCAGTTGTTTGGCAACCTGCCCGGCAGCCTTACCTTGGAAAAGAAAGTAAACAGCCGTTTTTACTACGGCGCTTCTTTCAGGGCCATAACTAATTCGTACCGGTACCAAAACAATGGCGGTACGCCCCTGCGTTTTATCCGGATCGATGAAAACCAGTTGCAGGGTTTTGCTGATTGGTACCTGTCCAGGCAACTAGTGCTTACCTCAGAGTTTGGTCATTCCTTTTTCCGGCGCTTTCGCCTGGGGCAGGAGGGCGGCCAATCGAAGTACGATGTGCAGGAAAAATTTAACGATGGCGTGGTTGCCCGCCTTGCCCTGGCCTACCGGCTGCGGTTTGACTAACCGAAAGCAAACCTATTTTTTAAAACCAATCTTATTTACCTTCTTTTCTGTCTCTTCCGTCTTTACTGTCTTTACGGTCTTTCCCGTCTTCCAACTACATTTGCACCTCAATACAAGTGAGCATGCAACAACACCTTTCCGAGCAGGAGCAGATACGCCGCGACAAGCTGGCGCAGCTGCAGGCACTGGGTATCGACCCCTATCCTGCACCCACTTATCCCGTTTCGCATTACGCTACCGATATCAAGGATCAATTTTCTGATGAAAACCCTGCCGCTTTTGAAGAAGTGTGCCTCGCCGGCCGCATTATGAGCATGCGGGTGATGGGCAAGGCTTCCTTTGCTTCGCTGCAGGACAGCAGCGGCCGCATACAACTGTATGTAAGCAAGGACGACCTGGCACGCGGTGAAGACACTTCGATGTACGATACGGTATGGAAAAAGCTGCTCGACATCGGTGACTTCGTGGGCGTGAAAGGTTTTGTGTTCCGCACCAAGCTGGGTGAGATTTCGGTACACGTAAAAGAGCTCACCTTCCTGGGTAAGAGCCTGCGTCCCCTGCCCATTGTAAAAGAGGCCGATGGCGTGGTATACGATGCCGTTACCGATCCCGAATTCAAATACCGCCAGCGTTATGCCGACCTGGTGATCAACCCCACCGTAAAGGAAACTTTTGTCAAGCGCTCCAGGCTGATCAACTCCATCCGCGAGTTTCTCAACGGCAATGGTGCGCTGGAAGTGGATACCCCCGTGCTGCAAAGCATTCCCGGCGGTGCCGCTGCACGCCCCTTTGTGACGCACCACAATGCGCTGGACGTGCCCTTCTACCTCCGTATTGCCAATGAGCTCTACCTCAAGCGCCTCATCGTGGGTGGTTTCGACTGGGTGTACGAGTTCAGCCGCAACTTCCGCAACGAAGGCATGGACCGCACCCACAATCCCGAGTTTACCGTACTGGAATTTTATACCGCCTACAAAGACTACGACTGGATGATGCACACCACCGAGCAACTGCTGGAAAAGGCAGCCCTCGATGTGAACGGCACCACCGATTTTGTAAACGGCGACAATACCATTTCCTTCAAAGCGCCCTTCAAGCGCATTTCTATTTATGATGCCATAAAGGAGCACACTGGCATCGATGTAAGCGAAATGGACGAAGAAGGACTGCGTGCAGTATGCAAGCAATTGGATATTGCAGCCGATCCCAAGGTGGGCAAGGGCAAACTGATCGACGAGATCTTTGGTGGCAAATGCGAGCACCACTATGTGCAGCCCACTTTCATCATCGACTACCCCATCGAGATGAGCCCGCTGACCAAGAAGCACCGCAGCAAACCCGGGCTGGTGGAGCGTTTCGAACTGATCGTAAACGGCAAGGAAATCGCCAATGCCTACTCCGAACTGAACGACCCCATCGACCAGCGCGAACGTTTTGAAGACCAGGTAAAACTGATGGAGCGTGGCGACGACGAGGCCATGTTCATCGACTACGACTTCCTGCGTTCCCTCGAATACGGCATGCCACCCACAGCCGGTATCGGTTTTGGTATCGACCGCCTGTGTATGCTGCTCACCAACCAGCCTTCTATCCAGGATGTGCTCCTTTTCCCGCAGATGCGTCCCGAGAAGTGGGGCCATGAAGAGCAGGAAGCGGAAGGGTAAAGTTGGTTGCCGGTTGCCAGTTTCCGGATGCAGGCAGCCGGCGAAAAGCATAAAAAGACCTGATTAATTCAATACACAAAACAGGCTGCACCACTGGTTCAGCCTGTTTTGTTTTTGTACCCCGCTCCTTCTTTGCGAACTTTGCCATCACCTTTGCGGTCTTTGCGTTACTTATCTTTTTAGTATCGCAAAGGGCGCAAAGCGGCCGCGAAGGATGCAAAGAAGTTCCTTTCAATCCTTCATAAATCCTGTAAATCACCGGTTCATGGTTGTTTCCGCTTTCACCTTTGTGCGCAATGGTTTGACTTATGCTTACCCATTCGTGGAGTCTATTAAAAGTTTGTTGCCGCTGGTAGATGAATATATTGTGGTAATAGGCGACAGTACCGATGGTACCCGCGACGCGGTGGCTGCTATCGGTGATGCCAAAATAAAAATCATAGATACAGTTTGGGATGAACAGCTCCGCACCGGCGGGAAGGTGTTTGCCCAACAGGCCAATATCGGGATGGACCACTGCCGCCCCGATGCCGACTGGCTTTTTCACCTGCAGGCTGATGAAGTGTTGCACGAACAGGACCTGGAGGTTTTGCGCAGCACGCTGGTAGCAGAAAGGAACAATCCGCGTATTGATGGACTGTTGTTCCCTTTTATTCATTTTTACGGCGACTACAATCATTACTGTCCTACCCGGCGGTTTCATAATTATGAAATCAGGGTTATAAGGAATAATCCAGCTATCAGGAGCTATAAAGATTCGATGGGGTTTCGCAAATACAATAACCCGGGAAATCAGGATGGCGAACTAGGCATGAAACTCCATGCTAAAATGGTATCTGCTACCATTTACCACTACAGTTGGGCAAGGCCTCCGAAAAAGCTCACTGCCAAACGAATTGCTTTTGGTAAAGCTTACAATACCTCTGATGATTTTATTTCAGAACTAAATACAAAGGAAGCCGACGGGTATAGCTATAGAGAGTATGACTATTTGAAAGTATTTACCGGCACCCACCCCGCAGTGATGCAGCCGGTAATTGCGGCCCAGGATTGGCAGTTTACCTACGACCCGCGCCGCAGCAATATGAAGCCTAAAGAGCACCTGCTGAAATGGGTGGAAGAACTGACCGGCAAGCGTTTATTTTCCTATAAAAACTATCGCATTGTGCGGGGTTGATCTTTACCAGGCTAGCAAGACTTTTGAATGGAGCTTGGGGTAAAATGATATTCATGCGTATAGTTGGTTTCTCATTTATCCGCAACGCCATCAAGTACAGCTATCCCATTGAGGAGGCCATTCGTTCCATCCTGCCCCTTTGTGAAGAAGTGGTAGTAGCAGTGGGCGATTCGGAAGACGGCACCCGTGAACTGGTGGCTTCCATCAGCCCCAAGATCAGGATCATTGATACAGTATGGGATAAATCGAAACTGGCCGAAGGCGCCGTGCTGGCCGAGGAAACCAATAAGGCTTTACAGGCTATTGGCCCCGATGCCGACTGGTGTATGTATATCCAAGGCGATGAGGTGCTGCACGAAGCTGGTTACTCTTCATTGAAAGCGGCCATGCAGAACTGGAAAGACGATGTAGGTGTAGATGGATTGTTGTTGCAATACCGGCACTTCTATGGCTCTTACGATTATATCGGCAATTCATCCAAGTGGTACCGCAACGAAATCAGGGTGGTAAAAAACAACCCGGCCATCTATTCGTTTCGTGATGCGCAGGGTTTTCGCAAAAACAAGGATGAAAAGCTACGCGTGAAAGCTGTTGGTGCCTGGATGCATCATTACGGGTGGGTGCGCCCTCCACAGGTGATGCAGGAAAAAACCAACAACTTTGTACGCTACTACCACGGAAATGAAACAGCGGAGCAGTTTGCCAACACTTACGCCGAGCCGTTTGATTATAGCCAGATCGACTCCCTAGCAAAGTTTACCGGCACCCATCCGCAGGCAATGCAGGAGCGCATCCGCAACATCAACTGGCAGTTTGATTACGACCTCACTTACAACCGCACCAAACTTAAAGACCGCATTAAAAACGGGTTGGAAAAGCTTACCGGCAGGCGCTTTTTTGATTACCAAAACTATAAACTGGTATAAAGGTGATGTTTTGATAAAGGGTTGTCCATTGCAGTTCCGGGTACAGCCTACAATAACAAAGGGGTAAAAAACACCCCTTTGTTATTGTAGCAATCAACCAGTAGCTGCTGGTGTCTGGATGGATTTAGGCCAGGTAAGCACTTCGGGGTGCTGGCAGGGCGTAAACGGGTCGGCAATTACATTGTGATTGGAAACGCGTTTCTCCTCGGGAGGCAGTTGCATATAATTACCAAACTGGCGGCTCAGGTAGGTATGGTAATCGGCCGGGATGAGTGCATTCATGTCTTCGAAAGGCCAGCGGATCAGCTTGCTTAGCTCCTGGTTGGTGATATAGGTGCCCTGGCCTGCCTGCACCCACTCCTGCATATAGTTACTGTTGTAAACCATATCCAGCGGGCTCCACCGGCTGATAGCATTGAGTATTTGTGCCCGCTTGCGTCCGCCCAAAACCTTGTTGGCAATTTTATTTATGATCACGGTTCCGTAATCGTTTTTTACAAAAGCCCGGTCGTGCACAAAAATATCCACCTGCAATCCCTGGTGCCAGGGTTCGCTGGGGCGGGTAAGGTGGCGGTAGCTGCTGAACTTATCCCGAAGGCGGGCGTCCACATTTACCCCGTGTTTATAGTACTTATCTGTTTGGGTATTCTGGAAAAAGATATCGTTGGGCAGTTCCGCAACAGCCAGCCTGAGGAATTTTTCGTAGGCCTCCCGCGTCATGCCCACATCGAGGTCATCATCCCAGGGAATGAACCCCTTGTGGCGGATGGCGCCCAGCAGGGTGCCGCCGATCAGGAAATATTCAATGTTGTGCCGGGTGCAAAGGTGATCGAAAACTTTGAGCATGCGCAGCATCACCAACTGGCACTGACGCAGGGTAGTTTCACCGCTGGCCCTGTTGTCGGGGAAAAGGGTTTCAAAATTCATGGTAACCGTAATGGTGTGATTTAAGGGTAACAAAGGGTGCTTCAGAAAGACATTGGAGTAGCACCACGAGGTGCTGCGAAAATGAACAACGACCGTATTATCGTAGGATTTGGAACAGGATGCAGGTAGAAACGAAAAGCTAAAAAGCATCCTTTCTGGTCAGTATAAAAAGTGTACCTGACCAAAGTGCAATGATACAAAGAAATTGATAGCCGCAATGCTGCGTGTGTTTCACCCCTAGATGAAGAGGTCCTGCATCAACTCGTGGTCGGGGTTGATGGTGTACTGCGACAGGTCGGTGACGCCTGCTTCGGCCAGTACTTCCTCGTCGATAAAAAAGTTGCCGCTGCACTGCGCTGCGGGCCTGTTGAGGATGATCCAGGCGGCGTCGGCCACAATCTGGGGCGTACGGCTGCGCTGTATCAGAAAGTCGCCGCCCAGCAGGTTTTGCACTGCGGCCGTGGCAATGGTGGTGCGGGGCCAAAGGGCATTGGCGGCAATGCCAAAGGGTTTCAGTTCTTCGGCCAGCCCCATGGCCACCATGCTCATGCCATACTTGCTCATGGTATAGGCCAGGTGGGCGCCCAGCCATTTCGGGTTAGGATTGATGGGGGGCGAGAGGTTGAGGATATGCGGGTTATGGCCTTTTTTCAAATGCGGTATGGCATGCTTGCTCACCAGGAAGGTGCCCCGCACATTGATGCTGTGCATCAGGTCGAAGCGCTTGGCCTCCGTGTCGGTAGTGGGCGCCAGGTGGATGGCCGAGGCATTATTCACCAGGATGTCGAGCCCGCCAAAAGTATCTGCCGTTTGGGCCACCGCGGCTGCAATCTGTTCTTCAAAACGGATATCGCATTGCAGGGCCAGGGCCTTACCACCCGCGGCTTCTATCTCCTGTGCGGCGGTGTAAATGGTGCCATCCAGCTTGGGATGCGCTTCGGTTGTTTTGGCGGCAATGGCCACATTGTACCCGTCGGCGGCCAGCTTCAGGGCAATGGCCTTACCAATGCCGCGGCTGCCACCGGTGATGAGTGCTGTTCTGGGTCGCGTTGCAGGTTGTGTTGTTGTCATGGTATACAAAAGGGTTGGCCGAAAGGAAGGTAAGGCAAATACAACAGATACCGGCTTACTGCGCCAGTGCCCGGATGGCTTCTTTGGCCTGCTCGTCGGAAGGATCAAGGCTAACGGCCGCCTGGTATTCCGAAAGGGCTTTTACCCGGTCGTTAAGCTTGCGGTAATAGTCGCCCCAGCGGCTGCGTACGATTGCCGAACGGGGGTGTTGGGCAATTGCCAGTTCAAGCATTGCTTTTGCTGCTTCGGGGTCAAAAGGTTTCTTGTTCAGCAGTTCGTAGGCTTTGTAGGTGATCTGGTATTCATTCAGGTTCAGCCGCCCGAAAGCTTCTTTTGCCGCTGCGTATTTCTTTTGCCGCAGCAGTTCGGAGGGGGCAAATTCATCGGCCCGCATTTTGGCCATGGGCTTATCCTGGTAGGCGGACTGTAAAGACACCACTTTACCCGCTGCATCCCTGCCAAACCATCCTTTTACATTGAAATCGGTAAATACAATACTGTCTTTGCCAACAGGAAAGCAATAGATATCCGGGCCTTCGTTGATGTTTTCCACCAGGTAGTCCTTTTCCTTCCGGATATAAACCACTTCATCGTTACCCATGCGGTAGCGGCCTGTGTAGACGTCCAGCTCTTTTTGCGACTTTTTTACCGGCCGGATGGCTTGGGGCAGAAAGTTTTCCCAGCCATACACCTGTGCCACTGCCCTGCGCAGTTCCTTGCCAAAACCGTTGAAATCGTCACCGGTATTCATCAGGATCACCACGCCATTGCCGCCCTCCACGCTGCCCATGGCATAGGCAATAAAGCCGGCATTGGCACCCTGGTGCTCGAAGTATTTTCCCGCTGCGGTTTGGTTGTCTTCCCTTTCCAGCAGAAAAGCACCCAGGCCCATTTCCTCCCGGTAAGCGCCGGTGCTGATGGTGGCTTGTGGCGTAAACATCTGCTGCACGGTAGCTGCATTGAGCAGTGTGCCCTTGCCGGCAAAACACTTTTGCAGTTCGATGATGAGCAGGGCGAGGTCTGTGGCGGTACTATACAGGCCTGCCGCCGCCTGCTGCGGGTATACATAGGGCATGCCCTTGTACCAGGGTGCAGCCGAATAGCCCCAGGCAGCCATGGCGGCTTGGCTTGCAGACAGCGGCTGGCGAAAACTGGCATGCCGCATCTGCAGCGGGTCGAAAACCATGCGTTGGGCAATGGTGGCAAAATCGTCCTGCAGCAGGTCGGTAATAGCCAGCTGCACCACCATGTAACCACCGCCGGAGTACCGGAATTCTTTGCCGGGTTCGCTGTTTACCACCACGGGCCTTGATTCTGCCGCTGGCGCCCCACTCAGTATTTCCACTGTTGTGGGTAATGAGGTGCGGTCGGGGGTAAATCCAAAATAGGATGTTTGCGAAGTGCCGCCGGTATGGCTGAGCAACATCCGCAGCGTAACGGGTTTGGCGCGGGTAAAATCGTTTTCAGCAAGCTTCCAGGAACGCAGGTAAAGGTTGATGGGCGAGTCGAGCTGCATTTTGCCGGCTTCCACCAGTTGCAGGGCAATAACGGCTGTAACCAGTTTACTGATGGAACCTGCCGAGTAAAGCGTGGTATCGGTAGCGGCAACCCTGCGGGTGGTGTCTGCCAACCCGTAGCTTTGGGTCCAGTCGATGGCATAATTGCGGATGACGGCAACGCTGGTGCCGGGCACTTTGTGGTAGCGCATCCTATCGGGCAGCTTCCAGGCAGCAAAGCCCTGCACAGGAACATAGGGAATCAGGCTGTTTTCCACCTGTTTGATCCTTGCTGCCTGTTGGCCGGATTGTGCATGGCCCGCCAGTGAGCCGGCCAGCAACAGTGCACTGAAGTATGCTTTCATGTACATAAGGTACGCCTTTGGGCGCTGACCCTAAAGCTGATCTGCAAGCTGTAGGCAATGGACCACTAATTGCAGCAGGTAAAGGAAAACATGTCCAATACCACCGCCCAACCCAAACACCTGCTTGCCTTTCTGCGCGAACACCGGGGCAATGAAGCCAACTTCCAGCAGATCAATGAACAGATCGGCCAGGCCTTGCAAGAGGAATGGGACGCCGTCCAGCGGGAATCGTTGCAGGAAGTGCAGGATAAATATGCTGGTGCCTACACCACGGCCCGTGAGCAAGGTGGATCAGCATGGCCCGAATTTGAGCGTTATGTTTCGGAGTTGGAAAAATGCCTGCTGGCTGCGGACAAGGCAGCTTAGTGCAGTTTAAAGTCGATGGTTCAAAGTGATAAACCCTATGTATACAAATATGGGTATTACCACTTTGAACTGCGTTCTTTCCCGTCTTTTCTGTCTTTCCGGACTAAAAACTCACCCGCACCGGCTTTGTCTGCATAATGGCTTCAATGCGTTCCAACACTTCGGGCGTGAGCAGGGGCAGTACGTCCAGTGCTTTCAGGTTTTCTTCCAGCTGTTCGCGGCGGGTAGCTCCCAGGATAGCGGTGGTAACATTGGGGTTTTTCAGCGTCCAGGCAATGGAAAGGGCACCTACCGATACACCCAGTTCGCCGGCCAGCGCCGTCAGCTGTTTTACCCGGTTCATTTTTTCTTCGGCCAGGTAGCGGTCTTTCAGCCAGTCGTAGCCTTCCAGTGCAAAGCGGCTGCCCTCGGGAATGCCTTCGTTGTATTTGCCCGTAAGCAGGCCCGATGCCAGCGGGCTCCAGATGGTGGTGCCCAGGCCAACGGTTTTGTACACCATATCGTAGTCCTGCTCTACCTTAAAACGCTCCAGCAGGTTGTACTGCGGCTGCTCCACGGATGGGCCAATGAGGCGCAGTTCGCTGGCCACGCGGTGGGCTTCCATTATTTCCACGCCGCTCCACTCCGAGGTGCCCCAGTACAGGATCTTGCCCTGTTGCAACAGGATATTCATGCTCCACACCACTTCTTCAATGGGCACATTCGGATCGGGGCGGTGACAGAAATACAAATCGAGGTATTCGGTTTGGAGACGCTGGAGGGCTTCGTTGCAGGCTTCGATGATGTGCTTACGGCTCAGTCCCGTCATATTGGGTTTGTTGGCCGGCCCCCGCGAGCCAAAAAACACTTTTGAACTAATGGTATAGGAAGAGCGGTCCCATGCTTTTTTACTAAGCACGCGGCCCATCAGCTTTTCGCTTTCGCCCCTTGCGTATACTTCGGCATTATCAAAAAAGTTGACACCGTTGTCGTAGGCAAGGCCCATCAGTTCGTCGGCCAGCGAGTCGTCTACCTGTTTGGAGAAAGTTACCCAGCTGCCAAAAGAGAGGGCACTGAGCTGGAGGCCGGTACGGCCCATGCGGCGGTATTCCATGAATTAAAAGTTTTGGGTTTGAAGTTTTGGGTTTGGGGTTAAAATACAGGCTGCTGATTCTAACCAGGACCAAAAAAGCAATCCAAGATGTAAACAATTATACCAACAATAAAGATGGATTGTATTTAACCCCAAACTCCAAACCCACAACTCCAAACTGCTTACATCCCCGGCGGCGGTGCCACCACCCCGGTATTCTGGAAGATGGTATAGGAACTTAAATCCTGTTCAGCTTCAAAGCCGCGGCCGCCATTGATGGTTTTGTCGGCCTGGATGATGCGTACCATTTTATCGGTGTAAAACTTACCCTTGTTCTGGTCCCACCACAGTTCGGGAGCACGCAGGGTGTCGCCCTTGGTAGTTGCTACCACCACGCTGTCGCGCAGAAATACCTTGTTGGCGGTTTCGTAGTATTTGGCATAGCGGGCATCCAGCTGGCTCTCCTTGCGGCCCAGGCTGTCGTAAAAATCTACATGTACCGTTCTGGGAAATTCTACGAACACCGAGTCGTCCTGTCGGCGCAACATCAGGGGCGCCGTTAGCGTAGCCTTGGCCCGCCCCGTTTGGCTGAAATGGGTGGTAATGCTCCGGGCTTCTTCCACCAGCACTTTATTGGTACTCCATTCCTTGATGGCTTTTTCCGAGTTTTCACAGCCTGCTGCTGCCAAACCCAGCAGCGCCATAACAGCAAAAAGACCATTGCCCATGGTCAGTGGTCGATGGTCTTTTTGCTGTTGTCCGTGGCCGGTCGTCTGTTGGCTTTTAATCATACTTCCTTTTGTTGAACCACAGGTCGGAGAAGGAGAAGCCGGCCGATACGCGGAAAAGGTTTTCCTTCAGGGTGTTTTCATTGTTGCCGCGGCCGATGAACTCAAAGCCCAGGTTGAGCATGGTAAACTGGCCGGGCGAAAGACGGTTGTAGTTGGCAATGGGTAGTCCCAATCCCAGGCTCACACCGTACTGGGGCAGCTTACGGCCCACACGGATATAATCGGCACCGGTAAAAAAGCCCAGGCGGTAGCTGACATTTGAAAAGTAGTTGCTGCCCGGCTCCGGACGCCACTGGCCACCTACGCGGATCTGCCAGTTGTCCTGCACCGAATCTCTGGCGCCGTTAAAACGGTACTGGTTCCACTTGCTTTGTACCAGGTCGGCACCTAGCAGCCAACTGGGGCCTTTCTCGTCCTGGTGTTCCAGCACAAAACCGTAAGTATAAGAAGCAGGAATGATCACTTCACCCTTGCGGTCGGTTTCTGCGTAAGCCGAATCCAGTCGGCTGTCGCCGTTTGTCTGGTCGCGTACAATGGTTTCCCGGGTCAGGTCGGTGCTGGTGTTGAGGGTTTGTTTCCAGTTGCCCGATACACCCAGGCGCAAAAAGGTCTTTTTATTCAGGTCAATTTTATACTGCACACCGGCATTATAAAACAGGCCGCTGAAATAAGACTGCGTACTGTGTTTGGAACTGTAATAACTGATGCTGTCGTTGAGCAGGGAGCGGCGGGTGTCGTACTCCTTGCGCCCAAACATATAACCCACATTGGCGCCAATACTCAGGTTTTTGATGGCGTAACCGGTACCAATGTAAGGGAGGTTGGCACCGCCGGCACCGTTGAACTCGGTGTAGGCACTGTCGATATTGGTGCCCGTGCCGGGATTTTGTAGCCTGTCGAAACGGGAGATTTTATAGTTGATGCGGCTTACCGGGCGGAGGCCAAAACTCAGGCCCCAGTTGCGGTTGAGCGGAATGCCCAGCTGCACATAGGAGAAATAGAGGTTGGCGGAAGAAAACCGGTTGGTTTGGTTGGGGCTTTGCAGGGTACGGTTTTCCTGCGTAATGCCCACATCCAGCAGCACACGGCCGGAAATGGCTTTTTTGGAACGTTCTTCTACAAAGGTTTTAAAGGCCGAGTAAGAAGCGGGGTTATTGGCGTTTACTTCCAGGAAATTGGCATAACCTGCCGAGATACCGCCCATGCCCCTGTTGAGTACGTGGGTATTGGGAACAAGCTCGCCCAAACCGTAGCGGGAGTAAGGTGCGTTTTCCTGGGCCGACACCTGCGCGGTGCCAAGCAAAAGCGCGGCAGCCGCTACACCACAAGCCCGTAATTTATTCCGCTTACCGGCTGCGGTTGACTTCACTGATTGCATACAAACCTTTAAAAATGAGATGAGGGTCGGCAAATATCCTGTTTTTCAAATGAGGCGCCAAATAGGGTATATCTCCCCCTGTTAGTAGCACGTTAAAGTTCCGGTACCGCTCCTGGTAGGCATCAATGATACCGTCGATCTCCTTGGCCATACCCAGCACCGCTCCAGATTGGAGGTTGGTGGCAGTATCGTAGCCTACCAGCGGCACATTCCAGGTAGCCTGTACCAGGGGCAGTTTGGCGGTAAACTGGTGCATGGCCCGCAGGCGCATCTCCAGTCCGGGCGATATGGAACCGCCCAGCAGTTGGTGGTCTTTATCAATAAAATTGAAGGTGATACAGGATCCCAGGCCTATGGCCAGGTTATGGCTATCGGGGTGCAGCCATACTGCGGCGGCTGATAAGGCCAGCCGGTCGGCGCCTACAGTTTCGGGCTTGCCCACCGGGATGGTAAAGGGCAGCCGGGTTAGGTGCGACAGCCGGTGAAAATCGGTATGCCCAGCCAACAGGGACTCCAGTTCGGGCGGGTGGTTGACCACCGAAGAAAGGATGGCAGCTGCGGGCTGGTATTGTTGGAGTACGGCAGATACCTGTTGCAGCACCAGGTCTTCATCAAACAGGAAGGTTTCCTGTATTTCCCTGCCGGCAAATAGTGCTGCCTTCCAGCGGGTATTGCCAAAATCGAAACAAAGCGTAAGGTTCATCAGCCGCCTGGTTGGTTTAAGGGCGGCAAGATAGGACGGGAAAGGCTAAAGAAAGTAAACCGCGGTGGGCAATGGCAGGGAGTTCTCTTTGCTTATGCGTGGTGGAAGGGTTTTTGCCTGCATGCCCCAAACAAATTGTATGTACCGATACCTGATTGCCCTCAGCCTGTTGGCAGCCTGTGGCAATGATGCTGCCACAACTGATAATGACCTGGATAGCGGGGCGCACCCCAGCCACGACATGCACGCCAATACCTATATGGATGATGCCATGGCACAAACGGCGCCCAATCCCATGCGCGACATGCACCAGGCCATGAATACCATGATGGACAGCATGCACACCTACCAGCCCACCGGCGATGCTGACCGCGATTTTGCCTACCTGATGCGGAAACATCACCAAAGTGCAGTGGA
The DNA here is from genome assembly GCF_001953305.1 of Cnuella takakiae. Lineage (GTDB taxonomy): Bacteria > Bacteroidota > Bacteroidia > Chitinophagales > Chitinophagaceae > Flavisolibacter > Flavisolibacter takakiae. The sequence goes on along the minus strand of NZ_MTFE01000010.1, from coordinate 430,187 downwards.
GATGGCCCAGGCCGAAATATCGGGCGGCACGGACAGTTCGCTGGTACAACTGGCCCGTACCATTGTGCGCGACCAGCAAGCGGAGATGAACCTTTTCGACGCCACCCTGCAGCGCCCTACAGCATCCGGTAAATCAGCATATGGCAGGAAAGCTATGGGCATGATGAGCGCTATGGATAAAATGGAAGGCGGCTCCGTGGACCATATGTTTGCCTCCATGATGATACCCCACCACAAAGACGGCGTAAAGATGGCAAATGCTTACCTGAAGGAGGGCAGTGATGCCGGCCTGATGGAGGTGGCCCGCAACATAGTTCAAACACAACCGCAGGAAATAAAGCAGCTCCAGCAATGGCTAAAAGCTCACCGGTAAAATGCCATCAATGCTTATAGCTGCAGGGTAGCCTGCAATAAAAAAGCCGCCCCAATTGGAGCGGCTTTGGTAAAGATCTTCCATCTTTTCAAGAGATGGAAGATCTGGGTATTATAAAGCTTCAGCCTTCATTTGCTTGGCTACGCGGGCACGTTCGTTTTCGTCGAGCAGTACCTTGCGCATGCGGATGAAGTTAGGTGTTACCTCGATGCACTCGTCCTGCTGGATGTATTCCATGCACTCCTCGAGCGACAGCTGGCGCTTGGGCGGCAGGCTTACCGTACCATCGGAACCCGATGCACGCATGTTGGTGAGCTTCTTGCCTTCGTTGGGGTTTACCACCATGTCGCCGGGCTTGTTGCTTTCGCCAATCACCATGCCTTTATACACTTCTTCACCTGGGTCTACAAAGAAGAAACCACGATCCTGCAGTTTGTCGATAGAGTAAGCGGTAGTGCTACCTGCTTCCTTGGCAATCAACACACCGTTGTTACGTCCGGGGATGGGTCCTTTCCAGGGCTTGTATTCATTGAAGCGGTGGTTCATCACGGCTTCACCGGCGGTGTTGGTGAGCATCTGGGTACGCAGACCCAGCAGGCCACGCGAAGGAATTTCAAATTCCAGGTGCTGCATATCGCCCTTGGTTTCCATCACCAGCATTTCGCCTTTGCGACGGGTAACCAGGTCAATTACTTTAGAAGCATATTCCTGGGGCACGTCTACTACCAGGGTTTCAAACGGTTCGCTCTTCACGCCGTTGATTTCCTTAACGATAACCTGTGGCTGGCCGATGGTCAGTTCATAACCTTCGCGGCGCATGGTTTCCACCAGTACACCCAGGTGCAGGATACCACGACCATAAACAAGGAAAGAATCGGCGCTGTCGGTGTCAACCACACGGAGGGCCAGGTTCTTTTCTGTTTCCTTCACCAGGCGGTCGCGCAGGTGGCGGGAAGTAACAAACTTGCCGTCCTTACCAAAGAAAGGCGAGTTGTTGATGGAAAACAGCATGTTCATGGTAGGCTCATCCACCGAAATGATGGGGAGTGCCTCGGGATTTTCCTGGTCGGCAATGGTGTCGCCGATGGTGAAATCTTCGATACCTACCACGGCGCAAAGGTCACCGGCAACTACTTCAGTTACCTTTCTTTTGCCCATGCCTTCAAATACGTAGAGTTCTTTTACGCGTTGTTTCTTGATGGTGCCATCGGCCTGTACCAGGGCAATGGGCTGGTTTTCCTTGATGGTACCGCGGGCTACTTTACCAATGGCAATACGGCCAAGGAAAGAAGAGTAGTCCAGCGAGGTAACCTGCAGCTGCAACGGACCTTCGGCAATTTTGGGCTCAGGTACGTATTGCAGGATGCCGTCCATCAACGGGGTAATGTCTTCCGACTGCTCCAGGCTGCTGTTGAACCAGCCGTTTTTGCCCGAACCGTAGAAGGTGGGGAAGTCGAGCTGCTCTTCGGAAGCATCAAGGTTGAAGAACAATTCAAATACCGCGTCGTGCACTTCATCGGGGCGGCAGTTGGGCTTGTCAACCTTGTTGATCACTACCATGGGCTTCAGGCCGAGGGCCAGGGCTTTCTGGAGTACAAAACGCGTTTGGGGCATGGGACCTTCAAAGGCGTCCACCAACAGGATCACACCATCGGCCATTTTCAGTACGCGTTCTACCTCACCACCAAAGTCGGCGTGACCAGGGGTGTCAATAACGTTTATCTTAACGCCTTTGTAAGTAACAGCGGCGTTTTTAGAGAAGATAGTGATGCCACGCTCCCTTTCCAGGTCGTTGCTGTCCATGATCAACTCACCGGTTTCCTGGTTATCGCGGAACACCTTGGTGGTGTGCAGGATCCGGTCTACCAGGGTAGTTTTACCATGGTCAACGTGGGCGATGATTGCAATGTTTCTGATATCCATAAAAAAGGCAGAAGGCAGGCGGAAGGCTCGGCGACAAACAACAGACGGCAGTAAACCGTGGTCTGTGGGCTGTTGTCCGTCATCGTTGGTTTCCGCTGACTTATTAAAAATTTGAGCCGCAAAGGTATGCCTTTCAGCCCGGGAAAAGGCCGCAGGCAAGGAGTTTACAAAAACTTTTTAATCAATGTGAGCAGGCCGGAGAGCAGCATAGAGAGCAGGATCATGGTGGTGAGGGGGAAATAGAAGCGGAAGTTTTCCCGCTCTACCCGGATGTCGCCGGGCAGCCTGCCGAGGAAATGCAGGCGGTTGCCGAAGAAATACCAGATCACGCCGATAAGGACAATGGCCAGGCCGAGGAGGATGAGGTATTTGGCGGGATGGGTAGACAATGCAAAAAGCCTGGTTTATGCAGCTATATCAATATGTAAAACTTTTTTGATGCCGTTGGCAGATTGTACCTGGTGAGCCAACACCGTTTCTACGCCCAGGCTGGTGCCGTCCAGGGCGAAGAACTCTACCTCGTACCCTTTTTGATTGGGGTAAACGGCTACTACAGTACCCACATCTCCCTTAACAAAGGCAGTACCGGTAAGGTCTTCCAGCAGGTATACTCTTTCTAATGCTTTGATCATATTGGGTAAGCTGTAATAAAGGTACATATTTCACTTCCTGGAAGTACGATCCAGACGGTTCTTAGGCGGAAGGATTTGCCTTGCAGGCCGCTATATTCCCCCTCAACGATAAACTTATTTCCATAGGGCGAATCTGTTGTGGTGCCAACAGGATTATGTGTTGCAAGATGTTCCGATATCTCTTGTAGCAGTTCCGATTTGGTTATTCCCATGCTTTTAAAAAATAAGGCTTTGCTCCAGCCATCAGGATGATTGCTGTTTAAAAGATATGCTGTCAGCTTTTAGGGGGCACCATTATCCTGTATGCTTCTGGCAAATACATGCCTGTTTATTTTGTGCCTTAAATCAAACGCTGCCTCCTCTTTCCACAAGGTTTCTTTTGCTGCCTAAGCCTTCCTGTAAGTTTTACCATTTCCTTCTTCTCTCATTATCCTAATATTGCCGCCTGAACATGTCCATGCAACGCCGCTTTCTCTTTCTCGTCAACCCCATATCCGGTACCACCAGCAAGGCTGGTTTACCGCTGTTAATCCAACAAAAAATGACTGCCGCCGGTGTCGATTACGCCATTGAAAATACCGTGGCATCCGGCGATTACAGCTTCCTGGAAGAAAAGGTGCGGGATTTTACCGATATCATTATTGCCGGTGGCGATGGTACCATCAACAGCGTGGTGCAGGCTTTACGACACCACCCTGTTTCCTTTGGCATCCTCCCTTCAGGTTCGGGCAATGGCCTGGCCTTTAGCGCCGGTATTCCCAAAGATGCGGGCAGGGCACTGGACATTGTGATCAATGGCCAGCCGCAGGCAACGGATGCATTTACCATCAATGGCCGCTTTGCCTGTATGTTGTGCGGACTGGGTTTCGATGCCCAGGTGGCGCACGATTTTGCCAATGCCGGCAAACGTGGACTGACGACCTATATCCGGAAAGTGGTATCCAATTTCTGGACAGCACAAACACATCCCTTTGTGTTGGAAAATGGCCGCGACAGCCTCCAACTGGATGCTTACTTTATCTCTATTGCCAACAGCAACCAGTTTGGCAACCAGTTTACCATTGCACCCAAGGCTTCACTGAAAGATGGCCTGCTCGATATCGTGGTGATGCTGCGGCAAAGCAAGTGGAGTGTACTGCTGCAAACCTTGCGGCAGGTAACCGGGCTGGTGCAGTTGCAAAGCATTGAGCAGATCAGCGCCGAAGCCAGCGTTTTGTATTTTCAAACCAATGCCATCAGGATCCACAATCCTTCCGGTGCCTTGTTGCATGTAGATGGTGACCCTGCCGACAGTTCGCATCTTTTTGATGTGCAGCTATTTCCTGGTGCATTCCAACTTATTTATCCATAAAGCTGTAAAGGTGTTGCCGTATCGTTGTACGTGCTGATTGTGCACTGGTGTAAAAACACATCACCTTTATTCTACTGGCTTAACCGGCTCCTCCACTTTTACTGCCTGCAGCAACGCTTTTACCTGTTCAAAGCTTTGCATATTTACCGGTGCATGCAATGATTCGCGGATGTTTTGTTTTTCGCTTTTGGTGAGGTGAAAACTCAGGGCCGCTTTCTCTTTTTTTTTATCCGACACATACTGAAAGATGACGCGGTGTATGGGCAGACCATTATTTAGGGCGAAATAGGTATAGCTATCGTTTTGAAAATATTCCATCATATCTGCCCAGTTGTTTTGCAACAGCATTATGGGTTTGATGGTATGATCGCCAAAACCTTTTAGCACGAAAGGATCATCCCAGGAGCCGGGCTGCCGGTCGCGTATCTGGATGAGCAGCACCCCCCTTGTGTTGGCCTGTATCCACTGCTGCATGGCACTCAGGAAACGCAGGCTGTTTTCCACGCCGAAATTATCGCGCAAGCCGCCATCCATGATATCAATTACAGGTTGCGAAGGCAGCCAAACCGAAGGCAGTACTACCGGAAAGGTGGCATTCATTCTGAGCGCGGTAAGCATCCGCAAACTGTAGGGATCCTGGTTGGCGAAAAAGGATACAAAGTCAACGGCATCAGGTGGTGCATGCAAGGTATCGGCTGGCGATTGCATCATAAACCTTACCGGCTGGGTGCTGATCACCAGCTTGCGGGCATCACGATTGATGAGTGCATGAAACAGGATCATGGGTATGCGTGCCTGTGTTTCGTCCTGCACATAATCGCGCAGCCGGTGATCCAGCAAACTGTCGGTATTTTGATTCAGTTTATTTTCAAAAGCAAAACCCCTGTCCTTTATATAGCGGTTTTCACCAACCGAAAAAAACTGCGCTGGCGCAAACACATCGCGTGCCACAAAGGAAGAAAAAATAGGGTTGAGCAGGTCGCGTGCAATATGCTCCACATAGCGCTGGTCGCGCAGGTTAATGGGTTTGCCATTGAGCTTTTGGCGATACAGTTCGCGGAAATAAGTAGCGCCGATCATGCCACCCGATGCACCGGTAATCAACGCGGTGCGTTTCATCAACTGATCGCCCATCAGGCTATCGAGTGTTTGCAGGGTGTTCATGGTAAAAGTGGCGCTTCGGTTGCCGCCGCCGCTGGTGGCTATTAGTACCAGCAGGGGCTTCTCCTCTCCTTGCCTGGCCTTCCAGCGCCAAAGGATCTGTTCCATGTTTGCACGGTCGGCAGCACGGTTTGCTGCACTGGCCATCGAGTCGAGGCACTCACGGCTATAAGTTGGCCATGCGTCCTTGTTGTTATAACTAAGGCCATAAGCCTTGTTGCGCGGATCGATGATATCCGTTTTATACAGGTAGTTGAGCACAACCAACGATATAGCAAGAAACGGGATGCTCCAGCTTTGAAAGAAATAAGCCAATGCACCCGATGCACCGATGAGAATACCAAAAAGTAAAGTGATAGAAGCGCCTGCAGGAATCTGGAAAAACGGCGACTCCAGAAAGAAGCCAATGGTGACCAAAAAGAACACCGCCACCAGTATGGAAACCACCGCTGCAAAGTGATGCCGCTTGAAGATGGTATTCATCATGTGCTCGCTGTAATGCGATACATCACGGCAGCGCCGCACCGAGTTAAAGGAAGTAAGGAACCATTCGGCATGTATCAGCGAGCCTGTTTTTCGGGGTTGCTCGGGTTGCAAGTGCGATACAAAATCGGATGCGCCTTTAAACAGGGGCTGAATGCGTTTCAGGATGGTTTTGTCTGCGCCAAAAAAGTAGGTAAACGAAATACTTAAGGTGAGTATAAGACCAGTGATGAAACCGATGCTGATAAAGATGATTTCAACATTTGAAATAAGCTCTTTGTAGTGCGAAAACTGGTAGGCCTTCACCAGGTAATAAACCAGGAAGCTGATGGGAATAACACTGTTATTGACGCAGTATTTAAAGAAAGGATACTGCGTTGCCGCCAGGAAATGCACATGCCTGCTGAACAGGATAAAAGTGGTGATGTTCCAGCACATGATGAACACCCCGATGCTCATCCCCATGATGCCTGCGCTCAGTGCATTTACATCGCCCAGGTATTCAGGGGCCAGGAAAAGGGCATCAGCACCCATTGATTTTAAAAAGTTGCCGGATACCGTAGCAAAAAGGATCACCCAAAAAAGGAGCAGCAACTGGTATTTGCGAAAGTGCAGGAATAACAATTGTACAGGAAGGGAATAAAATATACCTCTGAGGTACTCCATGGGCTCGGCTTGTAGATAGATTTAATTTACGATGAAATTGCTATACTATCTATTCTATAAAACCAGTGCCGGGTGCCCGGATGCGTGGCCGCGGTTTTGAACAGCCTGCGCAAGCGGGTATACCTGCAAATCTCTTTGTAAATGCTTGTACTATTAGTATTTAAAGAGCACCAACCTTTTTTGAAAGTAATGTATGCGGCATAATAAAAGAGGCATCAGTGATGATGCCTCTTTTATTATGCCGCTTTTTCAATGCCTTTTTTCCAGCAATAACTATTTACCCTGCAAAGCTTGCTTTAGGTGTTTTATTCAAATCGCGGCTAAAAGCAGCCGTTGCTGGTACCTGCCTGCGCAGCACATAGGCTGCCAGTACAAGCGATAACAACAGGAAGAACGCAACTACCTGGTGCAGCTGCGCCATCCATTCAAATGCATTCCATTTTCCTGCCCGGATACCAATACTGGTAAGTACGGTTAGAATACCGAGCGTAGTTTGCAACAATACCGTAACAAGCGGCAGCCAGCGTACAACTGCAAACAGAGGTGTTGCGTTTTCTTTGACCGCACGTACCGTCCAAAGTATAACAAGCGCTACCAACAGGTAAGCCGTAGTACGATGAATAAAATGTACCACTATCCGGTCGTCAATAAGACCAAGCAAGCCATGTGGGTTGCGAAAAACATACTTGGGAAGAAATGCGCCGTTGATGTCGGGCCAGGTTGGCGCTGCGGGAGCCGCCTTGTGGCCCGCCATGAGGGCACCATATATAAGTTGTATAAACAGCAAGGCAATGATACCAATAGTAAGGTTTTTCAGGCGGGGGGCAGCAACAAGCTGCCGATGGGGAACCAGCAATTTCAGCGCAAACCAAAAAGTGTAGGCAAGCAGGCCAAGTGCCAATACAAAATGCGCAGCCAGGCGGGTAGGTTTTACATATACCGCATCGCCAACAAGACCCGAGGCAACCATAATCCAACCTACTGCCCCTTGTAAGCCACCTAAAATAAATAATACAACAAGGGGCTTAACCATGTCTTTGCGAAAACGACCTCGCACCAGGAAGATAATAAAAGGAATGGCGAACACAAGACCAATGAGGCGGGCCCACAAACGGTGAAACCATTCCCAAAAGAAAATGAACTTGAAATCAGAAAGGCCAAAGTCAGAATTGAGCAGGCGGAACTGGGGAGTAAGCTTGTACTTGTCAAATTCCATTAGCCATTGGGCTTCATTGAGGGGCGGCAGCGAACCGGTAATCACATCCCACTCTGTAATGGACAAACCGGAACCTGTAAGCCGGGTAATGCCACCCAGTACAATTTGAACCATGATCATAAACACACCAACGAGCAGCCATATAGCTACAGGACGCGAGGATCTTTGTGTTTGCATGCCGCAAAATTACTGAGTGCGGAACCACTAATATCTATACCAGGTCATTTTAGTGTTTGTGCAACTTCTTTGTTCATCCTTATATATAAGAAGAAGATGAAAGAATAAACTACAGAGCTGAAAAGAAGCATCGTAAAGAGATAGCAGGAATGAAAAATGCAATTGTTTACAGTAGTATAAGAAGCATGTTCTTGCTAAATTAAAGCGAACAGAAGGATATGACCTGGTGATTCAAAACCGGATGATGCAATGAAAGGAAAGAATATTGATGAGGTGGATAAGTCACATAGTAATTTGAAAGGCAGTGGTTTACCAAACTATAAGAAGCTTGTAAAAGAGTAATAACAACAGAACAGATTGTTTTATCATTACTCCGCTCCTTATCTTTGCACCCGCTCTTCGAAAACGGCAACGTAGTACCTT
>NZ_MTFE01000010.1:419325-421311 GCF_001953305.1 Cnuella takakiae | reverse complement strand
TACTAAGATCTTTGAAAGTTTGGAAGCAACAGCACGATACAATCCGATAGGATGTATCAAAACACTAGGTAATCAAAAACAAGCGATAATATTAATTATTGGTTTTTTTGACTCGTTAATTCAATTCAAATTGAGATTAATTAGTCAGGAATCCAAACACTTCATTTACAATGGAGAGTTTGATCCTGGCTCAGGATGAACGCTAGCGGCAGGCTTAATACATGCAAGTCGAGGGGCAGCGCGGTTGTAGCAATACAACTGGCGGCGACCGGCAAACGGGTGCGGAACACGTACGCAACTTACCCTTGTCTGGGGCATAGCCCGGGGAAACCCGGATTAACTCCCCATAAGATCATGGTGTGGCATCACACAGTGATTAAAACTCTGGTGGACAGGGATGGGCGTGCGGCTGATTAGGTAGTTGGTAGGGTAACGGCCTACCAAGCCTGCGATCAGTAACTGGTGTGAGAGCACGACCAGTCACACGGGCACTGAGACACGGGCCCGACTCCTACGGGAGGCAGCAGTAAGGAATATTGGTCAATGGACGCAAGTCTGAACCAGCCATGCCGCGTGGAGGATGAAGGCCCTCTGGGTTGTAAACTTCTTTTACAGGGGACGAAACACTCTTTTTCTAGAGAGCTTGACGGTACCCTGGGAATAAGCACCGGCTAACTCCGTGCCAGCAGCCGCGGTAATACGGAGGGTGCAAGCGTTATCCGGATTCACTGGGTTTAAAGGGTGCGTAGGCGGGCTTGTAAGTCCGTGGTGAAATCTCTGAGCTTAACTCGGAAACTGCCATGGATACTATGGGTCTTGAATACTCGGGAGGTGAGCGGAATATGTCATGTAGCGGTGAAATGCTTAGATATGACATAGAACACCAATTGCGAAGGCAGCTTGCTACAGAGTTATTGACGCTGAGGCACGAAAGCGTGGGGATCAAACAGGATTAGATACCCTGGTAGTCCACGCCCTAAACTATGGATACTCGACGTTGGCGATATGACTGTCAGCGTCTGAGCGAAAGCATTAAGTATCCCACCTGGGAAGTACGACCGCAAGGTTGAAACTCAAAGGAATTGGCGGGGGTCCGCACAAGCGGTGGAGCATGTGGTTTAATTCGATGATACGCGAGGAACCTTACCTGGGCTAGAATGCTAAGTGACCGTGGGTGAAAGCTCATTTTGTAGCAATACACACTTAGTAAGGTGCTGCATGGCTGTCGTCAGCTCGTGCCGTGAGGTGTTGGGTTAAGTCCCGCAACGAGCGCAACCCCCATCAGTAGTTGCCATCAGGTAACGCTGGGAACTCTACTGAAACTGCCGTCGTAAGACGCGAGGAAGGAGGGGATGATGTCAAGTCATCATGGCCTTTATGCCCAGGGCTACACACGTGCTACAATGGGAGGGACAAAGGGCTGCCACTTAGCGATAAGGCGCCAATCCCAAAAACCCTCTCTCAGTTCGGATCGCAGTCTGCAACTCGACTGCGTGAAGCTGGAATCGCTAGTAATCGTATATCAGCAATGATACGGTGAATACGTTCCCGGACCTTGCACACACCGCCCGTCAAGCCATGGAAGCCGGGGGGACCTGAAGTCGGTAACCGCAAGGAGCCGCCTAGGGTAAGACCGGTAACTGGGGCTAAGTCGTAACAAGGTAGCCGTATCGGAAGGTGCGGCTGGAATACCTCCTTTTTAGAGCGCTTAGCTTAGTTATCATGCAAATGATGTACTAACAAAATGATTACTGTTATAACGTGTTGCTGTTGTTTCCAAATACTTTCATTGTTTCTTTAAGTTCTTTTACACTTAAGTAACCCAAGAAGGGGATCACTTGCTGATCACTCGAAACGGGGCACCAGTTACAGATCCGTAGCTCAGCCTGGTTAGAGCACTACACTGATAATGTAGGGGTCAGCAGTTCAAATCTGCTCGGGTCTACTAGACAAGCATGAGGCTTTTGTCACTGGGGGATTAGCTCA
>NZ_MTFE01000010.1:419100-419315 GCF_001953305.1 Cnuella takakiae | reverse complement strand
GCTGGCTAGAGCACCTGCCTTGCACGCAGGGGGTCAACGGTTCGAATCCGTTATCCTCCACCAAAAAAACAAGTACGAAGTAAGAAGTACGGAGTACAAAGTTCTTTCAAACTATCATGATGTGGTACTTATAAAAGTATAAGTGACCAGGAGATCAGATCTCCATCATCAGCAACGCTAAACTGTAGGACACTTATCTGCGCAATCAAATAAGC
>NZ_MTFE01000010.1:418441-418999 GCF_001953305.1 Cnuella takakiae | reverse complement strand
TAATTATTGGTGGTCTTTATCTAACGCTGGTCGGGTAACAATACAATTTCAACAACATTTAAAGCACATAAGGGCGTATGGTGGATGCCTTGGCTCTGAGAGGCGATGAAGGACGTGGTAAGCTGCGATAAGCTGCGGGGAGATGCACACAATCGATACATCCGCAGATTTCCGAATGGGACAACCCGCTATGTTGAAGACATAGCATCTCGAAAGAGAAGCCAACCCTCTGAACTGAAACATCTAAGTAGGAGGAGGAAAAGAAAATAAACAATGATTCCCCAAGTAGTGGCGAGCGAACAGGGAAGAGCCCAAACTTGAGGTGCGTGCACCTTGAGGGTTGTAGGACCGCATTTAGAAAGCTCAATCAAGCTGAAGCCCCTGGAAAGTGGCGTCATAGAGGGTGATAATCCCGTAAGCAGAAATTTGAGTGGACGAGCGGTATCCTGAGTAGGGCGGGACCGGAGAAATCCTGCCTGAATCTGCCGGCACCATCCGGTAAGGCTAAATACTCCTCAGAGACCGATAGTGAACCAGTACCGTAAGGGAAAGGTGAAA
>NZ_MTFE01000010.1:392638-415956 GCF_001953305.1 Cnuella takakiae | reverse complement strand
GGCTTTTTGCTTTTATATACCCCATGGAGGAATGAAACGGGTTGCCCGCAAAGACGCAAAGGCGCAAAGAGGGTGGAGAAGACTTCGGTTATCTGCAAGATTGTGAACAGCTACTGTTTATGTAACCTCTGAGGGTGTGCAAATAGTTTGCTTGCAGGTAGATGGGGGATTTAAGAATAGCATCCCTGTGAGATTGTCACCTACCCGGAATAAACTTCTACTTATATCCTTTGCGCCTCTACGCCTTTGCATGCATCATTTCTTTTGCATCAATGCCAATAAAAAAAGGCCAGCATAGCAGGCCTCTACATTATTAGCAACACTTCACTTAAGCGCAGTTCTTACACAAACCATTGATGACTACTTGTACGTTCTGTGCTTTGTAGCCGATGGGTAAAACAATTTCCGGTGACACTATATCATCTAAACAGGTGGTTGTGTTACAATTGCTGCAGATAAAGTGCACATGATCATCATGGTGGTGGTGTTCACTGCAATCCCGGCAGAGCGCATATCTAACTGAATTATCTGAGGTTGGTATGGTATGAATAATACCTTTTTCAACAAAGGCCTGAAGCGTGCGGTAAATGGTTACGCGGTCAAATTTTTCTCCGGCCTTCTTTTCTATATCTCCGTGTGCCAATGCATCCTGTTGCTGCATGAACAAGGTAAGAATGCGCCGACGGCTATCTGTGACGCTGAGGTGTTTGCGCCGCAGCAGGTCCGCAATTCTTTTTTCTATATTTTGATCTGTTATCGTATTCATGGTTTGTGCTGCTTGCATCCATTTGTATCCAAAACAACTGCCAGTATTCCTTAAGCTTTAGCCTTTTTCCTCCAGGCGCTTCCTGATCTCCTTGGTCATTTCCTTCATCTCACTTTGTTTCAACCCATCATAAATCTTCACCACATTGCCTTTACGGTCCACCAGTGCGATGAACTGGGTATGCATAAAGTCATCTTCCACACTGGCCAGGTTGTTTGCAGGATCATCAATTTTGTAACTATAGCGCGCCATATTGTACAGGCTGTCTTTCCGCCCGGTTAAAAACACCCATTTGCTGGTATTCACACCCATTGAATCGGCATAGTGTTTCAACTTGGCGGAACTATCTGTCTCCGGATCGGAAGTATGCGACAGGATCATGAAGTCAGGTTCGTTTTTGTATGTTTCATATACCGCCTTCATGTTCTTATTAAGCTTTGGGCAAATGCCTTTACAGGTAGTAAAGAAATACTCGACAGCTACAACTTTACCTGCCATATTCTTTTCAGTAACAGTTTGCCCATCCTGGTTGGTAAATTGGAAAGGGGTAACCTGGCTGATGGGCGGAATGCTTACACTGGTAAAGCCGGGAACAGTTTTAGACAGGCCAAACCAAAATCCAAAGACGAGTAGGATAAAAAAGCCGGTATAAATTAGGGTCTTACGTGATTTCATGATGAAGGCAAATTTACCAACTATTAAGGCACTAGTGGCTGATGCTAAACAGTTGCTTCAGGGATTAACAATAGATAAGCGTAAGGGTTGAAGGTGTTGACAATTTGCATTTCAGAAGACAGCATTTAGTAAGTTCGGGCTTATAAAGGCAAACCTTTCTGCCTAAAACAAAATACCATGAAGCGCTTACTCTTCTTTTTCCTCCTTTCTACCTCCACCCAGGCATTTGCACAGGATGATGCCGCAGCTATCCGGAAATTGTTGGCAACCCAGACAATAACCTGGAATCAGGGCGATCTGGAAGGTTTTATGCAAACCTATTGGAAGAGCGACTCGCTGCTTTTTGTGGGTAAAAGTGGTGCTACAAGGGGCTGGCAGAAAACACTGGATAACTACAAAAAAGGGTATCCCGATAAAGATGCCATGGGACAACTTGCATTTGACATCCTGGAGGTACGCCCGCTTTCACCGGATCATTATTTTGTGGTGGGCAAATGGATGCTAAAAAGAAAGGTCGGCGATCTGAGCGGGCATTATACGCTGCTGATGCGTAAGATTGCCGGCAGCTGGAAAATTATTGCGGATCACAGCTCCTGATATTCTATAAGACCTTTGGAAGCGTCAATCACATGTCTGCGGCCCGCGAGCAAATAAACCAAAGCCGCAATGGTATGAAAGAAGATCAGCCCTACGGTCCACATTAGCTTTTGGGTAGTGTCGATGCGGCGGGAAGCAAATACTTCAGTAAGCGCCAGCACCACAAATGCAAGGCTCAATCCAAAGCTTACAATCAGTATGCTATCACCATAACCCTGGTGGGTGATTTTGAAGTAGGCTCCTGTTACAACTGCAACAATATTGGCTAAGAAAAGCACTGCAAGTAAGGTGCGTTTGTTCATGGGCTTGCTTTGCTATTAAAGTTACAACTAATTACAACCAGCTTAGTTACCAATTGGCAGCTTCCTTAGGATCCCAAAAGAGTTGTTGAAAATCCTGCACCTGGTCATCAATTACCTGCACCCCTTCTGCTTCCAATAGTTCCTGCATCTGGGTGGGCGTTGCAAAATGAATTTTTCCAGTAAGCAATCCCTGGCGGTTTACCACGCGGTGGGCAGGCACGGAGGGCTGCACCTGGTGTGCGCCGTTCATGGCCCAGCCAACCATGCGTGCTGAAGAGCGGGAACCTAGTGCTTCGGCAATGGCGCCGTAAGAAGTGATACGACCACGGGGTATTTGTCTTACTACCTCATACACCGCAGCAAAAAAGGAATCGTCAGCTTTACCCGAAGGTTTGATCTTTTTAAGAGGTGAAGACATGGGCTTAAATTGATGAAGAAATTAGGGTGCTTTATGGGTTCTCACAGGTTGCATAGATGACACAGATGAAGTGAACTGCTTTTACATAAACGAAATAAATCTGTGCTATCTGTGGCATCTGTGAGAACAAATCATTGCCACCAAGGTTTTGACTGGTATTTGCGGTGCATTTTGGTGCTCACAGATGCCACAGATGACACGGATAAATAGCACTGTTTAAGTAAAACAAAATGAATCTGTGTCACCTGTGAGAACCAATCATTGCTTGTGCTCACCGATAGCCAGGATAATAGGGATTAAGTAAACTGCTTTTGCGTAAACAAAATACATCCGGGCTTTCTGTGTCATCCGTGAGCAACAAACAGATTCCAATCCTTCACGCTACAAAGACTTCTTTTCCAGTAACTCCGATCGCTTGGGCTCAGGCACAGCCTCAAAATCAAATGGACAGTGCTTGCAACCATTGCCGCAGCAATAGCCACGGTCGAGGTGATACTTTTCTGTAAGCACCATCAGCCCTTGCTCGTTGAGGTAGTAATCAACACCTTCTTTAAGCACCGGTTGTGGCTTTAAGTTCTTCATGCAGTTGCTGGTCCAGTTCTTTACCCGGAATGTTTTCGGGCAAAGAAAAGCATACATAGTGTACGCGGTTGCTGCCCGCAATGTCCAGCGATTCGTAATGCGTTTTGATCTGCAGTTCGGGTGCAACTTCTGCCTGTGCATATACATTGTCCGAAGCAGCATGCAGGGTACACCCATATAGGGCTACCACACGCATGGTAAACTCATACAGCACAGGGCTGTCGGTCTTGAGGTTGATCTTCCCGCCAGGCTTTAGTATTTGCTGGTACAACCGCAAAAATTTAGGATGCGTCAAACGCTTTTTGTCACGGCTGATGCGCAGTTGCGGATCGGGAAAGGTGATCCAGATTTCATCTACTTCCTGCTTGCCAAAAAATTCGGTAATCCGATCGATGAGGATGCGGAGGAAAGCTACGTTTTTCAATCCCAGTGCAGTAGCCTTTTTAGCGCCCACCCACAGGCGGTTGCCCTTCAGGTCTACACCCAGGAAGTTGCGCTCCGGATACATTTGCGCCAGCCCCAATGCATATTCGCCTTTGCCGCAGGCAAGCTCCAGCGTCAGTGGATTTTCGTTTCCAAAATATTCCTTCCATTTGCCGGGCATCCCCTCGGGGTGCTGTAGCACATTGGTAAAAGTGAGCAACTCGGCGAAACGGACTAGTTTTTTTTGACCCATAATGTAAGCTTCAAGCTTTTAGCTGCAAGCTGCAAGCCCTTGAAGCTTGCAGCTTGGGGCATGTAGCTATTTCTTTTCAAACATCAGTTCCTGCACTTTCTGCTTGTCTTCTTTCTCCTGCCTCAGGTCGAACATGGTACCAAAGATGCGGTCCCAAAAGGTGGAGCTTACGCCAAAGCCTTTGTGTTCGTTTTTGTAATGATGCAGGTGGTGGTTGCGCCACAACGGCTTCATCCATTTAAAAGGCGGGTTGAAGGCATGGATGGCATAATGCATCGAAGCGTACAACAGGTAGCCCAAAATAAAGCCCGGAAAGAAGGCAAGGGTATTGCTGCGCAAAAACAAAAATTGCAGCGCAAAGATAGTGGACGCCAGGATGATGCTGGGTACCGGCGGCATAAAAAGCCGCTCTCTGTCGCGGGGGTAGTGGTGGTGGTTGCCGTGCAGGATGTACACCAGCCGCTGCGACCTTGCGCTGTCTGCTATCCAGTGAAACAGGTAGCGGTGAGCCAGGTATTCAAAAAACGTCCAGAAAAGAAGGCCGCATAAAAAGAGCAGGACAATATTGCCGCCGCTCAAACCTTTGTTGTGGTAGGCATAAATTGGAAGACCGATAATAAAGGGAAGGTACATGCTCCAGATAACGATCGGGTTGGCCTTGGTGAGCATTTCCAGGAAGGCGTTTTCAAATAGCCGTGCCTGTCCTTTGTTGTGGATCTTATCGAATTTCATGCGTCTAAGGGTTTAGGCAAAAATACAATCCCATGCTAAAGGGATTTTGAATTTGCGCATACAGATTTGCACTTTCTGTTTCATATACGGCCCTGATTGCTAACAGCTCAAATGGGTGTACAAATTTTAAGGGCAAAGGCTTTAGCTGTATAAAAATAATACCAGCCAAGGCATACCTGTAAGCTACTGTTTACAGCCCATAATGGGCTTTCTTCTTTTGCTGCAGGCAGGTAAATCAATGCAGCTGTACCATCGTTTGTCCGCACCCAGCTTTCTGTTTCTTAATTGTGGTAAATGCAAACAATAAAACGGCAGCCAGCAGGCACAAATACTTCATGGCAAGGATGGGTTGAATAATTACCTTAGTCGCTCTTCAAAATACAATTTACCCCTAACGATCTGCCATGAAGCTTATTTCTTATAACAACGAAGGCCAGGACCAGCTTGCAGTATTAGTAGCCGACCGGGTGTACGATATGGAAACCCTCCACCCCGACCTGCCGGGCAATATGAGTATGTTTTTGGCCTACTGGGATGAGAACCTGCAACTGGCTAAAGGTGGTGTGGCCCTGATTCAGGAAGGCAAGATCAGTGCTTCCAAAAGCAAGCCGCTGGATGCCGTGGAACTGCTGGCACCAGTGCCTTTCCCAACCTCATGCCGCGATGGGTATGCTTTCCGGCAGCATGTGGCTGCCGCCCGCCGCAACCGTGGTGTGGAGATGATCGCGCAGTTTGACCAATACCCTATTTTTTATTTTACCAACCACCACAGCATTACCGGGCCGGGTACCCTCACCTTGATGCCCGATCATTTTCACAACCTCGATTTCGAACTGGAGGTGGCTATCCTGATTTCCAAAACCGGCCGCAACATAAGAGCCGAGGATGCTCAGGAATATATTGGCGGGCTGATGATCATGAACGACTGGAGCGCACGCCGCCTGCAAATGGAAGAAATGCTGCTGAACCTGGGGCCTGCAAAGGGTAAAGATTTTGCCACTTCCATCGGTCCCTGGCTGGTAACGCTCGACGAACTGCAAGCCTTTGAAGTGGCGCCCAAGGAAGGGCATCGCGGCGTAAACTGGAACCTGGCCATGACCTGTAAGGTGAATGGCGTGGAAGTAAGCCGCGGCAGCCTGGCCGATATGGACTGGACCTTTGCGGAAATCATCGAAAGGGCTTCCTATGGCGTAACGCTGTATCCCGGCGATGTGATTGGCAGCGGTACGGTGGGCACCGGTTGCTTCCTGGAATTGAACGGTACCGGTAAATTGAACAATCCTGACTATGAAGCCCAATGGCTGCAGCCTGGCGATGAAGTAGAAATGGAAATTGAGCAGCTAGGTGTGTTGCAAAATACCATTGAGCAGGAAGATACGGAGTGGAGTATACTGTAAACACCTAACAGGTCTCGAAGACCTGTTAGGTGTAAAAAGGAAAGACTGCCGCCGGTAGCCAGATGAAGCCTTTACCTGCTGTCTGCCCGGGGCGTCTTTCCCTTATATCGCTATCGTTTCATTGATCCAGTCGTCGTCTGTAGTCTGTCGTCCCAATCCATGGTCCATCAACCATTGTCCATGGTCCCTACTTCACCTTCTGTCCCCTGTTCCTTACTTTACCCAGCATACTGCCCTGAAAGCTGGTGATGTTTTCGGCATTGATTTCCATATTGCCGATGCCGCTGTTGTTTACTTCCATGGTTTTTACTTTCAGTTCTTCGGCACGCACATTACCTACGCTGCTGTTGCGCATGGTGGCTTTGGCAGCACTACCCGCCAGTTCTATATTCCCTACGCTGCTGCTGGTGAGGTCCAGTTGTTGTGCATCCATCTTCAGGTCTACATTGCCAACACTGCTCACGTCTACTTTAATGTTGTCAAACTTCAGCGTGCCTTCATTTTGAACATGTCCAACGGTGTTGATGGAAAGCTTACTGAGCTGGCGGAAATGAACGGTTACATACAATTTCCAGTTGCCTTTGATATGCTTGTTATTCAGCTTGCGGGTATCGATCTCCAGGGTATTGCCATTGTTTACAATATGCACATAGCCCTGCAGGGCTTCGTCGGCGTCAACGGTTACGCTTTCCTTATCGCTTTGAACCAGTTTCAGTTCTACTACACCGCCAGCCTTGAGGGCGGAGAAAGAGCTTACCGGTATATCGCGGCTTACTCTTTTGCCACTGAGGGTTTGGGCATTTGCTACTACGGTAAAAAGTACCAGGGTGAAAGCGAGTATTGATTTCATAACTGTTGGTTTGCTTGTTCAACGGCTGCGTGCTTTGAAGGTTACAAGCGTCTGCGGACAAATGACCAGCGGTTGTTATTACAGATGAATGGCAGGGCCATTAGCAAGCGGCATTTCTCCTAGTTTTACAACATGCGTATTGATCTTGCTTCGCTTACCCCTTCCGAAAAGCAATACTGGCTCCAGCACCTGGTAGCACCCCGGCCTATTTGTTTTGCATCTACTATTGATGCAGCCGGAAACGTAAACCTGAGTCCTTACTCCTTTTTCAATATGTTTTCTTCCAATCCACCCATCGTGGTATTCTCGCCCGCCCGCAGGGTGCGCGACAATACCACCAAACACACCTTGCAAAACGTGCTGGAAGTACCCGAGGTGGTGATCAATATCGTTAGCTGGGATATGGTACAGCAAACCTCCCTTTCCAGTTGCGAGTACCCCAAGGGCGTGGATGAATTTGAGAAAGCAGGCTTTACAAAAGAAGGCGCTACCCTGGTGCGTCCGCCCATGGTAAGGGAAGCGAAAGCCAAACTGGAGTGCCGGGTGCTGGAAGTTAAACCCTTGGGAGAAGCAGGTGGCGCAGGCAACCTGGTGATCTGCGAGGTGCTTTGTGCGCACCTCGACGATACCCTGCTGAATGAAGCAGGAAAAATAGACCAACGTAAACTGGAACTGGCCGCTCGCCTCGGTGGTGATTGGTATTGCCGGGTGGGCCCCGAAAACCTGTTTACCGTACCCAAGCCCAATACCCAACTGGGCATTGGCATCGATGCCCTGCCCGAAAGCATCCGCTTCAGCAAGGTGCTTACCGGCAACCACCTGGGCATGCTGGCCAATGTGGCCGAAATGCCCGTGGTGCAACCATCCTATAGCGACGACCACCTGAAGCAAATTGTGCAGTACTACGCTTTGAACCCCGATGATATGGAGCTGGAATTACACCGACATGCTGCCGGCCTGCTCGAAAACGGCAAGGTAGCAGATGCATGGCAGGTGTTGCTGGCGGGTGTTATTACCTGAGCGGTTGAGGCAGCACCTGACAGGTCACCGAGACCTGTCAGGTGTATATTGTAAACCTATCGGATCACCACCGCCGTACCGCTGGCAATCACCATCAGCATGCTGCCGTTGGCGCCAACGGTTTCAAAGTCCAGGTCAATACCCACAACTGCATTGGCACCCATATGTTGGGCCTTACCTACCAGTTCGTTCAGGGCATTCTGGCGGGCTTCTTCCAGCACCCTTTCGTAAGTGCCGCTGCGGCCGCCCAGTATATCGCGCAGGCCGCCCAAAATGTCTTTGAAAATGTTGGCGCCAATGATTACTTCGGAGGAAACAACACCCAGGTAGCGTTCAATGCTGTGCCCTTCGATATTGGGCGTGGTAGTGGTGATCATTTACTGTTGATTTTGATACAAGATAGGCAGGGAAGCAGGTATAAAATACCGGCACAAGATGCGAAATACAAAACCCGTAATCAAAAGGCTGGAATGAAGTTATGATGAACATTTGGCCGTTGGGAGCGGTATTATTCGCCTTTTATCCTTTATTGCATTTTGCACCCGGCAACCCATTTTTTCACACTTGACTACAGGAGCCGGTTCGAACAAAAACTACAATAATTTGTTTACTCAATGTTTAAACTTTAAATTTGTTATTCTAAAATCAATTCACAATGAGCGTAACAGCAGCCCCCGGGGTACACAACCTCGAAGCCAACGTAACTGAACTGAACAACATGATCCTGGAAGGCCGTATCCTGGACGCCTTCGACAAGTTTTATGCGCCTGACGTGCGCATGCAGGACAATGACTATCCTGTTCGCGAAGGTTTTGAACTGAACCGCCAGTACGAAGAAGCATTCGTAAACGGCCTCACCGAATTCCGCGGTGCCAAAGTGCTGAACGTGCTGCTCTCCGATGATATCGTTTGTGTAGAGTGGTGGTTCGACTATACCCATAAAGACTACGGCGTACGCAACTACCGCCAGGTGGCCGTACAGCGCTGGAAGAACGGCAAGATCGTAGAAGAGAAGTTTTATTACAACAATTAAGGGGAACAGTTCCAGGTTCCGGGTTCAAAGCAGGGTGCCCTTGCAGGCTTTCAACTTTGAACCCAGATCCGGGAACTTCCTTGTAGTCCGTATCCTGTTGGGATATTAGTTTCTGAAGTTCCGGTTACTACACATGACCGGAACTTTCTATTTTTACCCCAATTCACCAAGCCATGAGTATAGAACAGGATATAAAGCAGGCCCAGTTTCGCAACAACCACCAGAAGGCAATCATCAATATCATCTATACTTACAACTGGGTGATGGAGCGCATCAAGAACCTGCTGGCTACGGAGGATATCACCCACCAGCAATTCAACATACTGCGCATCCTGCGGGGCTCTTTTCCTGTTCCGCTTTCCACCCTGCAGATCAGGGAGCGCATGCTCGACAAAATGAGCGATACCAGCCGTATTGTTGACCGTTTGGTAGTAAAAGGACTGGTGACCAAGAGCATTTCAGCCGTGGATAAACGCCTGGTAGATGTCGTGATTTCCGATGCCGGCCAGCAACTGCTCAAAAACCTGGATGCCCGGGTAGAGGAAATGGATAATGTGGTGGGCGGGCTGAACGAAGCAGAAGCGCAGCAGCTGAGCAACCTCCTGGACCAGGTACGTGGATCGGGTAAGTAAATATTGATTACTGATCATTACCCAATACCCAATCCTGATCACTAATCACCACTCCCCATAACCTTCATCTATAAGCTCATCAATTCTTTCAAACCTGTCCTATTGCCGCTGCTTGCAACTTTGCACCCCGAAAAACAAGCAAACACATGGCAAACAAGGTTTTATCGCTGGGAGCTTCTTTCCCCGACTTCAACAAAAAGGCAGTTGTATCCATCGAAAAAGGCAAAGAGTTCTATGATCTTTCTTACGAGGAAATTAAGAACAGCGGCAAATGGATGGTAATGTTCTGGTGGCCCAAGGATTTCACTTTTGTATGCCCCACAGAGATCGCTGAGTTCAACAAGCACAACGCTGATTTCGCTGACCGCGATGCCGTTCTGGTTGGCGCTTCTACCGACAGCGAGTTTGTACACGTGGCATGGCGCCGCGACCACGAAGACCTGCGTGGCCTGCAGTTTCCCATGTTGGCCGATACCAGCAAGTCGCTGGCTGAAGAACTGGGCATCCTCGAAGAAAACGAGAAAGTAGCCTACCGCGCCACCTTCATCGTTGACCCCCAGGGTATTGTTCGTTGGGTATCGATGTACGACCTCAATGTAGGCCGCAACGTGAAGGAAGTACTGCGTGTACTGGACGCCCTGCAAACCGACGAACTCTGCCCCTGCAACTGGCAGAAAGGTGAAGCAACCATCAATGCTTAATCTCCAGCTTTAGCTTAATACTAATAGACCATGGTCCATTGTCCATGGACCATGGTCATCAAAATACTTCCTTCCATGTTTGGAATTGCTACCGAATCAAACGCCGCCGTATCGCTGCTCCAGGAGCTGGGTATTGCCGAAGCGAGCCTGAGCGCCAACCTCAAAGCCCTGGCTGCCGCCGACAGCAAATACCTCCGCGACCTGAAGATTAATGTCACCAATGCGCTGGGAGCCGAAACCCTGAGCCGCAAGGAAGCTTACCTGCTGGCGGTGGCCGTTGCCGCCAACGAAAAAAACGTAGTGCTGCAGGATGCGTTTACCGCATCGGCAGTAGCCAATGGCGCCAGCGACAAGGAAGTTGCAGAAGCCATTGCCTGCACTTCGCTGCTCAACGCCAACAACGTGTACTACCGCTTCCGTCATTTCATGCACGAGGAGTTTTACAATAACGCACAGGCCGGCATCCGCATGAGCATCATGGCGCAGCCGGTACTGGGCAAAGAATTTTTTGAGCTGGTAAGCCTGGCCATTAGTGCCCTCAATGGCTGCGAGCTCTGCGTTACTTCGCATGAGAAAACCCTGGTGGGACATGGCACCGCCAAGCAGCGCATCCACGATGCCGTGCGCCTGGCCGCTGTGTTGAAAAGCCTGGCTGTGCTGCTGTAAGGTCTTGTGTTTATAGATTGGGTTTATCTAAAAACAAGCCCCGGTCCTTAGTGGCCGGGGTTTTTCGTGACCGGTGATGAATAGGATTTTGTAAGGATTGATAGGAGACCAGCGCGACTTGCGGTTTTTGATGCATCTTGTTTGCGCAGCAGCCTTGTTGCCAACTGCTGCAAACACTGGCACCATGTGCGTTAGCTGTCGTCTGTTCTTAGATTGTACCAAAAGAAACTAAATAGTTGAAAAGTTGGTTTGACCAGAGAAGGTTTTGTTACAACTGAATGGCTCTTAAAGTAAGATTGTTGTTGAAGGTTCCGCCGGGTATTAAAGTGGCAGTACCGGTGGCGAGCTGGTATTCAAAGTTGAAGGTTTGATCCAGTCCCCGTTCCACACTGGTGGTAAGGGTGGCCGGAGTTGCAGCCACCCCAAGGGTGGTAAATGATGAAATTGCACCAACACCTATATTGGTAATCCGAAGCGAAACCCGGTTGGTGGGAATAGTGGTGGTGGCATTTCCATTACTCAGGTTGCTGGAGGATGCGTAAGCCAGCAAGTTAAAAGGCATATTGCTTGATACCTGCACTTGTTGGTTCAAAGTAATCCGTTGGTTCTGGCGGTACATTGAAGCATTGGCCAGGCGGAAGTTTACTGCCGGACTTGGCCCAAGCACTAACTCAATAGCATTGGTAACGCCAAGGGAAAAGTTTGGGGAAGGAATGTTGGTTGATAAAAGGGTCCAGCCCAAGTTTGGATCATCCCACCACAAGGTAAACCGTATGGTCAGGCCGCCATATGCACGGGCAGCCTGATCATCTCCCGGTACCAGGTTAAGTGTTCCTGAATTTGCAAGGCAAATCATAGCAAAAGATAGTTGTACGGCTGAGGCTCCGCTAGGACCTTGCGTTTCAAAGGTTGCCAGTGCAATGCCGTTGGTAGCAGTAGCCGTGTTGCTGGTGGCGCCTAAAGGCTGGTTGCCTGTGGGTACGGTTACAAGCCGGAATGAATGGTTATTGGTGACGCACCGGAATGCGCTGACATTGGCGTTGATCTGGCTCAGTGGAAAGGTGGTGCTGCCATTGGTAAGCGAGCCACCCGCCACCATCCTTACTTGGTAACGGACATTTCGGGTAAGCCCGGTAATGTTGATGATATTACCGGAAAGCGTCTTGCCTGCGCGAAATGCGGGTATGGTAGTCAGGTACAGCCGCCCTGTAACGGGGCTGCTGACCGTATCGGTACCCATGATAGTGGTCATCGTTTGTCCATCAGCAAAACTGCCCAGCAAAAGCGCAGTTACCAATAACAGTATGGCTTTTAATTGCGCCCACATTACAATTCTATTTGGGCCTCCATAACTTTTAATGGGGTGTCCAACCCGGTATCAAGCATAGCTACGACCAGGTATTTACCCTTGGGCAGGTTTGCAGGCAGGGTAAACGGCAATTGAAGCCGGTCGCCGGGCATCGAATTGAAACTTTGGTCGTCAATGGTAAAAGTTCGCCACTTGTTTCATGGTTCAACTCCAGCCTTACCTTGCCTTCTTCTACTGTTTGTCCAAGGTTTTGCAGTTCACTGATCAGGCCATTGGAGGTAGCAAGCGTGTTTTCTTTTGACGCGGAACCACCTTTGGCAAAAAAGAGGCGTTGAAATTCAATATTGCGTTCTTGCAGGTAAGTTGGCTGGAAATAGATATGTACCCCTATACGCATTTGCATCACAAACTGCGCGGACACGCCCTTTGCTTTGTCCGCCTCCTTTTCTGCAGTTTGGGTTACCATCAACATGGCATTCATGGCTTGTTTCAGCGGTTCGGGCGGAGCTGTCAGAATAAGTTCCAACTCGCGGCTTTCGCCCGGTTGCAGCAACATTTTTTCCGCTGACAACTTTATATAACGACTGCACGACTGTGCGTATGCCCCAGGGTTTGCGTACAGTTTATTTCCCAGCGAGTCGCGCATCCAGTCCTGTAAGTTGAACTCGAGCAAGAGGGGTACTTCGTCGGTGTTGCGTACTTCAATGATTTGTTTTTGGGCCAGGGCCGGTGCGGCGTTAAAAAACACTTTGGTAGGACGCGCTAAAAAGGCACCCTGGGCCTGGCTGCTTAGGGCAGCAAGCAGGAAGAAGAAAGAAAAGATTTGTTTCATAGTTTCCGGTTGGTTTAGCGGATTGTGTTATTCCTGGGTAGTTGTGAAAAGGAGGCTTGCCTGATAGATACCGGCGGTAGCATGTATAACTGGCCGGAGTGGACGCACCCGGTACATAATGGAATAAGCCTGGCTTAAAGTAGAAGGCGCCATGCGGCTAAGCGTTTGCGGTTGGGTACTAAGGGCGTTTATTGACTGGTGCCAGTTTTGTTTTCCGGCACCCCATACACTCATACTTACACTGCTCATAGGTATGCGGTCTGCGCCGTTGATCAGGTAAGGCGTGGTGGCTGCAACTGAAATGCTATAGGGGGCGTTGCTCACTACCACAAACTGATTCTGCACAAGGCCGTTGGTGGATGGCATACTGTCTTTTTTCTTGTTGAATACAACCTGGGCAACTTTCTTGTTTAGTTGCATTTCAATTTGGTTGTGCACTTCTACCTGTAACCGGTTATTTGCTTTTGATGAGCCATTTAATTGTCCGTGCACCTGTTCCGAAAACAGCCAGCAGCACGTCAGCATCAATACAAGAGCTTTGTACGGCATATTTCCAAAATGAAAAAGAACCGGCACACACCTTTTTAAAATGGGTATACGCCGGTAGTGGATAAAACAGGATTATTCTTGCGTTGTAGTGATCACCAGGTTGGTAGTGTAGGTGCCGCCTGGTACGAGAAACTTACTGCTGGCGGCTGTTGACTTGCCAACTTTAACCGAAAACTGCTGGTCAACTGTTTCTTTCAGTTTGGAAGCCAGCGTTTGGTTGGTGGTTGATAAAGCAACCTTGTTGAGCGTGGCGCCGGTAAGCCCGGTATTGGTGATTTCCAGGCTTACTTCTTCTACTGGAATTGATTTGCCGGTAGCGCTGCTGGCGAGGGTCGCATCGCTGGTCTTTACTTCTATCTTGTAGGGGATGTTGCTGGTAACCCGGAAATGATCAGCATAAGAAGTGTCTTTTCCTTCCCTGAAATCTTTTGCAGTGGCCAGGCGGAAACCCAGCGGGTCAACACTGTTGAGGCGCACCTCGATGGCATTATCGATAACTACGTTCAGCGCGGTTGTTTTTTCGTTGCTCTGCTTGGTAGTAACTGGTGGTGCCGTTGTTGTTTGGGCGTTTGCGTTTACGGACAATGCGGCCAAAAATAGAATAGCAGCAGATTTGAAGATGGTCTTCGTTTTCATGAAATTTTCTTGTGTTTAGGATAAATAAGTGGTGGGCATCCTAAGAATACGGACCTATTCAAGTAGCTGTTTCAAGGAAGATGGAAGGAGAGTTTGGATCGCGATTTCCACTTCAAACATAGTGTGACTAACCTATCCAAATCAAGGGGTGAAAAACAATAATGCAGCATCCTTCCGTTCGCGCTGTTCTTAGGGCATCTGGCGCTGCAATCCCGCACATTGAAGGATAAAAGAAAATACAGACGGGCTGATTCTATTATTTTCCGCCATTAAAACCTACCCTTTCTTACCCCATGCTGCCAAGGCTGAACCATGTTACAGGGTTTAAACCTGCCTTATACCGGTATTTCCTTGCATACCTGGTATTGCTGTTGGTGCCCCATGGCGGCCATACACAAAGCCGGGAAGGCATACCCCTGGAAGTGCTGCCTCCGGAGCTGGTAACCTGTACGCCGGCGGGCTCTTTTGTAAGCAGGGTTTTGCTGCACAATCTTACCTCCGACACGGTGCGGTTTGTACAGCGGTCATTTGCCAGCGATTATTTTATACAATTAGGCGATCAGGGCCGGCAGCTGCAGGTGGCACCCGGCGATACCATCAGGGTCAGCCTTCGCTTTTTAAATAGATACGGGCGCATCAATGGCCGGTACCAGCTGCCTGTTGTTTTTGTACCAGAAGGCGGATCACCCCTCTCCCTGAACCTCCCCGTACAACTGGTACAGGGTATGGAGCCCAGGGTGTTTGCCGAAGTCATGCAGGATAAGGTATGGGTGTTGCCAGGCATGCAACAGCTATCCGTGCCGGTAAAGATGAGGAGCTTCCTGCCTTCCGGAACACCCGTTGTGCTCGAAATGGCAGAGCCCCACCCTACCTTGCAACTGCTGCAGCCACGCGTGGTTGTACGCCTTCCCCAATTGCATGATACAATTGTACAGCTGGCACTGGTGCGCCTGCCGACTAAAACGGATATGGTTACTGCGGATAAGCCACTGGCTGTCCGGGTGTCTACCATGGAAGGGCGTATGCTCACCTCTTTCAGTTTTCTACCCTATATATTGGCTACGGCACGAACCATGTTTACCACCCCTGGTGCCATGGAGGAGCTGAAAGTAGCTACCGCAATGGGCATACGGCAGGGTGGTGGTATGCAACAGGAACTTTCTTTGGCCTACAAGCTGGCGCAGCCCCTTGGCGCTTTATCGGGACAACTTAATTACACCAGGTTTGGCGATGCTAACCTGAACCAACTGAATGCCAGCTGGCTGCAATACCGAAACAAAACCCAGGCAATACTGGTAGGTAGTATCAGCGATTTTCATGAGCTCAACCTTCAGGGACGTGGGGTGCGGTTAAGCCAAGCTGTACCAGGCAAAAACTTGCATGCGGACGTATGGGTTATGGATAATAACACCAACCTGTTGGCGCCCTTTACAGGTGCTTCCGACCAAACGGTAAGTACGCAACTTACTTATGGCGGATTCAAAGGCGGCGATGTAGTGGTAAGTTCCAACTGGTTTCAGCGGGGAAATACGTTCAGCCATGGATCGCTGCAGTTTGCGGAGTGGCGGCCAAGGCCCGATAAAGAGGAGTTCCTTACCGTGCGTTTGGGTACCAGTGTTGAGCAGTATGCAAAGCTCGATACAACCTTGCGGGGTGTATCGGCATTGGTGGATGGCGGGTTAAAAACCAAATGGATTAACTGGCGTGGCCGCTATTCTTATGCATCACCTGCGTATGCCGGCAACCAGAGAGGTTTGGTGAGTGGCACGGTACAGGCTACGGTTAATACGCTACAGCGGTACAGCCTGAATTTCCGGTATAACCTGTTTGCCCATAAAGTGGCTGCTCAACTTTGGAAGGTGTTTCCGCAACTGCCGATGCAGATGCAGACCCTGGAAATGGACGCCAGCTGGCGGTTGGGTCAATCCACGTTGAGTTTCAAACCATACTACCTCAAACAGAAGCAACAGTTTCCATTGTTACTCGGTGGCGGAGGGTTGAGTTCCCAGGCAATGAACCTAAGTGTGCTGTTGAACCAACGTATCGGTAAAATAGGGCTGGGGCTTAACTGGGATGGCGGTTTGCAGCAAAAAATGCCGCCAGGCAAGCCGGTCACTACTTCTTTGGCGTGGCGTGCGGCAGCTAATCTATCCTGGAATAAAATTTCCCTTGCCGCTTTTATGCAGCAGGGTGGCTATTTTTTGGCTGAGCAACAAGCGGCTTTATCCACCGGGAACACCTTCCGGAACTTTACCGCCACGGGAGGGTATGGTACTGCTATTGGTAAAAACTGGTTTGTGCAAAGTGCTGCTTCCGGTTCATACATCAGCCTGTTCAGCCAATGGCAATATAGTTTGCTGCAGGATTTGCGCTACGCAAAGGGGCCATGGCAAACGGCGGCATCATTGATGTACTTCGGTAACCGTTCCGGAATGTTTCAAGCCAGGATCGGGGTGCAACGAAGCATTGCCCTGCATCCCGAAAGACGCCATTTGCTGCAAGTGGCAGTGCGGGTTTTTGAAGATCAGAATAGTGACGGAGTTCATGATACCGGGGAGCCTTATACAGCAAATCAATTGGTGCGGGTAGATGGCATGCTGATGATTACCAATAGTGAAGGCGCCATCCGGCTCAGTGGTTTAACCAAGGGGGTGCACCGTTTTGAAGTATTGGCTAAGGGCCTATCCAATTCCCTATTGCTCACGCGGCAATTTGATTTGCAAACAAAAGCTACGCTATCGCTGGGCATACCTCCCTTGTATCCTGTTGCCGGTACGGTGCTTTCAAGTAAGGACCGCTTTACCGGCAGGGCAGAAACTGTAGGTAATATCCGTATTACCCTTTCTGGCCCATTTGGCGAGCAGGTAACATTCACAAATGCAAAGGGGGCTTTTTCGTTTATAGTGCCCGCTGGCCAACACAAGGTGTATATCACGCAGTTACACAACACCAATCATCCCGGAACTTCGGCTATGGTAAACGTAGACCCCCAACAAGGCTTTACCGGCAAACTGGAACTTATCTGGACCGCGGGCGAGCGCCCCGTTCAGGTAAAAAAGTCAAAATACAGTAGGGTTTATTCTACAATCACTATTTGTGGGATCCAATAGTTTTGGATAGGTTCTCGTACATGTCCGCGCTGCCTGCATCATTGGGTGCCGTGCGCTGGCAGGATGACCGAAACCATTTCAATCCTGTACCATGACCAAGAAATTTGTGGTCGTCGACGACGACCCCTTAATGAGCATGATCACATGCCAGTATGCTACCCGTGTGGGCGGCCTCGAACTGCAGGAGGCCTTCAGAAAGCCCGAACCAGCTTTGCAGTACCTCAGGGAGCAGGCAACCGATTTACTGTTCCTGGATATTGAGTTGCAGGGCATGAACGGTTTTGACCTCCTGCAGCAGTTGCCTTACAAACCGGCCGTAGTGATGCTGTCGGCACATACCCAATACGCTCACCTGGCCTACGAGTACCAGGCCTTCGACTTCCTGAAAAAACCCTTCACATTTGAGCGCTTCCGCGAAATGAAGGACAAGTTCGACCTGATGTACGAACAGCCGCACCTGGAGTTCCCCCACGAGGAGATTTTTGTACGCACCGACAGGGAATTTAAAAAGCTGCCCTTTGGTGCCATCTGCTACATACAGGTGATTGATAAATACCTCAAGATTGTAACCGATAGCGGTTCCCTGCTGATCAATGGAGCCTTGCAGCAGATTGAACGCAAGCTGTGCCGCCGCTTGTTTTTCCGTACCCACCGCTCCTACCTGGTGAACGTGCGTAAGATTGACAGCCTCACCGACAATATGGTATTGGTAAAAGGACAGGCCATTCCATTGAGCAAAACGCAGCGGCTGTTGCTGGGCAACCGCATCAATATACTGTAGGGCAGTTGATAAGCCTTTGCTTTCGCTCTATGTCAACTCCATCCTACTGCTTCTTTCCTTCCATCCGGTCCACATATTCCTTATTTCCCAGGCGAATGAAAAGGTTGAGCCTGGTGATCTTCTGTAGCTGGTACTCCTTTTTACAGCTAAAGGGCATGTGCTGAGTGTAGAAGTTTTGTGGTAAAAGAACCACTGTTTTTGCTACAGGCAAACTGTCTCTGGCAGGTGGCAAATACAGCTGCGACGCTGCTTTCAGCGTAAAGGCGCACATACAAATGCTAAAACAGCGGAAGCGTCTGGCCATGGATTGATAATTGCAATAAATTTACGGCTCGATTTTTGTGAAGTGGGCGGCCTTTTTAATCCGTCCTTAAAAGAAGACCCTTATGAGCCTTAACCAGAGTTTACAGCAAAAGTTACTGCAAAAATTGTCGCCCCAGCAGATTCAGTTGATGAAACTGCTGCAGGTGCCAACCGCCATACTCGACGATCGCATTAAGGAGGAACTGGAGGAAAACCCAGCCCTGGAACTCACCGAAGAAGGTTTTGATGAAAACTTCGGCGATGAGATGAAGGACGAGTTTGCCGAAAACCCCGCCGAAGCCGACGATTACGAGGAAACCAGCACCGATGATAATTACGATAATCTGGATCTTTCGGATTACGTGTCGGATGGCGATGATGATATTGCCGACTACAAGCTTCGGGACGACAACTATGGCGACCAGGAAGAAAAGCAAACCATGCCCTACAAGGTCGAAACCTCCTTTTACGAGGTGCTGGAAGCCCAGTTGGGGATGCTGAAGCTGAATGAGGAGCAGTTCCGCATTGCAGAGCAAATCATCGGCTCCATTGACGAAGACGGTTACCTGCGCCGCGAAACATCCGCCATCGTCGATGACCTCGCTTTCCGCCAGAACATCTTTGTTACCGAAGAAGAGGTGGAATCCCTGATCAAGCGAATCCAGCATTTTGATCCGCCCGGCGTGGCTGCCCGCAACCTCCAGGAGTGCCTGCTGCTGCAACTCAACCGGATGAAGGACGAGGGCAAGGATGTAGATATCGCCATTCAGGCCATCACCCGCTACTTCGACGAGTTTACCAAGAAACACTACGAAAAAATCCAGCGGGGCTTAAACCTCAACGATGAGGACCTCAAGGAGGTGATGCAGCAGATTACCCGCCTCAATCCTAAACCCGGCGGTAATGTGGGCGAGATCAACAAAGCAGAAAGCTATGTGGTGCCCGACTTTTTTATTTTCAACAATGCCAGCAAGCTGGAGCTGACCCTCAACTCCAAAAATGCCCCCGAACTACGTATTTCGGAAGGTTACCGCGACATGCTGCGCGATTATGAAAGAGGTACCAAAAAAGATAAGCGCCAGAAGGAAGCCGTAATCTTTATCAAGCAAAAGATTGACGCGGCCAAGTGGTTTATTGATGCCATCAAGCAGCGCCAGCATACCCTGCTCAGCACCATGACGGCCATCATGAACCACCAGTACGAGTTCTTCCTCACCGGCGATGAAACCCAGCTCAAGCCCATGATCCTGAAGGATATTGCGGAGAAAACAGGTCTGGATATCTCTACGGTAAGCCGGGTAGCCAACAGCAAGTTTGTACAAACCGAATTTGGTACCTACCGCCTCAAGTTCTTCTTCTCCGAATCGCTTACCACCGACAGTGGCGAGGAAGTGTCTACCCGCGAGGTAAAGAAAATTCTCAGCGACCTGATTGAATACGAACAAAAGAAGAAACCACTGAGCGACGAAAGGCTTACAGAGCTGCTTCAGGAAAAAGGATATAATATTGCACGGCGCACGGTGGCCAAGTACCGCGAACAATTGAATATTCCGGTGGCCCGATTGCGTAAGGAGCTTTGAGAAAGGCCATAGACGATAGACCATAGACCATGGTCCGTGGTCCATGGTCTATCGTCGTGGCGCTCAAACCCAAATCGTCCTCCATGTCTGTAGCTGAACACAACGCACAGGGTGTTTCGTTCTCCCCCGTGCTTCGATTTTTTGCCCGTATGGTATCGGTGCTGCTCCATCCCCTGTTTATACCCGTTTACGTGGGTTGGTTCCTTATTTATATCTACCACCTTTTTCCGGCATCCGATCCGGGGCAGAAAGGTTTGCTGCTGCTCCGCTTTGGGGTGATGTACATCCTGTTTCCGCTGGTAACCATCCTGCTGTTGAAGGGGCTGGGCTTTATTGAGTCCATTTTTTTACGCACCCAAAAAGAGCGCATCATTCCCTATGTAGCATCGGGAATGTTTTACTTCTGGATGTGGTATGTGCTGCGCAACCAGGCGGGCACACCCAAGGCGCTGGAACTTTTTGCACTGGGCATTTTTCTGGCATCCAGCCTCGGGCTGATGCTCAACAGCTATTTCAAGATCAGCATGCATGCCCTTGCTGCCGGCGTGGCGCTGGCCTTTATGTCTGTACTTGCCTTTCGCTCCAATGCCAGTTTTGGGTTTTACCTGTCGGTGGCACTGTTGGGCGCCGGACTGGTAGGCACGGCCCGCCTCATCACCGGCGAGCACCGGCCCTTTGAAGTATATGCCGGCTTTGCTGGTGGTATATTGTCGCAGTTGGTGGCTTACTGGGTTTTGTTTTAAAATAACTCCTGTTCAACTCCCTGTCCCCCTGAAGGTGGAACTTGGGATAGCGTGTCCGCTTTATGTGTCAAATACGTTAGGTTATAATTGCTATTAACAATAACGCCCCTCTGCTTAGGAGGGGCGTTATTGTAACCAAAATATTATTTGACCTAAGTTCCCCCATTAGCGGGCTAGGGGGTGTGAACTGCCGGGAGAGTTATGAATTCAACAGCTTGCTGCTCTGCAGGTACTTTTTGCTGGGATGGTAAATAAACATGCAGGTGCCGTCCTTGATGGTGTTGATTACCTCGGAAGCTTCGGCCTGTGGAACTGCGGGACAACCAAAGCTGCGACCCATATAAGGTGCACCGAGGCGGTGGGTGCCAATGTATTCGGCGCCGTGCACCACAATGGCACGGGCTTCTGCCTGGCAGTTGATGCCGCTTTCCTTGCCGTCAAGGCGCAGCGACAAACCATGTTTGCCGAAATAAGTGCCCTTGGTTACATAAAAACCAAGGCTGCTCTGGAGCGATTCGGGGGTATTGGAAAAATTGCTGGCATATTGCAGACCCGAGTTTTTGCCATGGGCTACATAAGTATTGCGCAGCACTTTAAAATTGGCCACGTCAATAATATACAGCCGCTTTTTGAACGAGCTCTGGCTGAAGTCTACAATGGATAATACATCCTCGTTGCGGAGGGCACCTTTGTCCTTCAGTTGGAGAAAACCGAGATAAGCATATTGCATGGCCTCGGGAGAAAGTCCCAGCTGGTCTAGGTGAAGGCTGTCGTACAGTGCGGTGCTTGCAGCGGCGGCAGTGGCTTTGAGGTCCAATGCGGCAGGAGCTGCTGGTGCAGTAGCTACAGTATAGTTTTTAACCTCGGCAACTTTACTGCCTGCTTTCAGGGTAGGAAACAGGGCGGCTGCAGCGGCTACGGTAGTAAAGAGTATTGGCAGGAGTTTTTTACGCACAGGCAATGGGTTTTGCAGGTTGATTGGAACTTTTCCGGTGGGCAACAAATTGGAAACTGTTTTCCGGAAACGCTTGGCAAAGGTCTGTGTTGTATTCCGAAAATATTGTATTTAAACCCATAAAAATCAGGCGTAAGGAAAATTTTAACCTTATGAACCTGCCCAATGCTCCAGCTAGTTGAAGCCGGAGAATTCTTCAGAAACCACAAAAAACTATAAACCAAAAACAAGAAACCCAAACTACTTCACCCTTCTCGTTTCGCGCTTTTTTACAAAAAACTCGGAAGAGTAGATCCGGAGCAGCAGGATGAACATAGAGATCAGCAGGGGACCAAAAATGAGCCCGATAAAGCCGAAGAGCTGTATGCCGGCAATTACGCCAAAGATGGTGATCAGGGGATGGATATCGCCCAGCTTTTTGTTGATGAGAAAACGAAAAAGGTTATCTACCAGTCCAATCAGCAGGAAGCCCCATAATCCCATGGCAATGCCGCGACCTACCTGTCCCTGTACAA
Source organism: Cnuella takakiae (assembly GCF_001953305.1). Taxonomy (GTDB): domain Bacteria; phylum Bacteroidota; class Bacteroidia; order Chitinophagales; family Chitinophagaceae; genus Flavisolibacter; species Flavisolibacter takakiae. The sequence continues at coordinate 393,596 of NZ_MTFE01000010.1, read as the reverse complement.
ATAGCATAATGGTCAGCGGAACATAAACAAGGGCGGCGCCCACCACAGGTAGCATGGCCGATACACAGGTGGCTACAAACCACACAAAGGGTTCGTCGATACCAATGACCAGGTAGCCTACCAATCCCACCAGTCCCTGCAAAAAAGCAATCAGCGGGATGGCGATGGTATTGGCAATAACATTCCGCCTGAGTTCCTGCCCGATCAGTTCCACGTTGCCGTCCTTCAGCGGGATGTATTCATAAAGGGAGTCCTCCATATTGCGGCCGTTCACCAGCATAAAGAAGAGCACAAAATACATGGCGCTGATCAGCGCAATGGTGTTGGCGGTAATGCCCAGCACTTTTGGCAGTATCTGCCCGATATAAGGACCCAGCTGGTTGATGGCGTTGGGATTGATCACCTGGTAGCCTATACGCTGCCGGATATCGTCGGCAACTTTTTTCAAAGAGCCTAAAAGCTCGCCGGCATGGGTAACCATATAGCTGATCTTGCTGTAGAGGATATTGCCAAGCAGCCCGATGGGTACCAGAATGACGAAGAAGGAAAGCAGCATCAGCACCCATGCGGCTGTGCTGGGTTTCCAGCCCCGCTTTTCGGTAAGGTAAAACATGCGGTCGCGCATGATGATGTAAAAGGTAACAGCACCCAGGAAAGCAGAAATGAAAAAGGCCAGTTCGCGGAAAAGAACGACACCCAGGAAGACAATAAGGATGATAAAAAAGATCTGCCGCAGCAGGTTGGAGTCAATGGTATTCTGGGTATTCATGAACTGATCTGTAGTAACAAACTTAACAAAAAGTGGGCCCGGGGAATAAGCTGCTGGCCGATTACAGGAAGCAACAGGCAGGTGTACTGTAAAGGGTCGGCTTTAGGTAAAAACTACTGCAGGGCGCAGGAGGTTTTGTTTTAAGGAGGAAGCGCAAAGTGGATGGGATGCGTGCGCCACAGCTTATAC
>NZ_MTFE01000010.1:356336-392628 GCF_001953305.1 Cnuella takakiae | reverse complement strand
GCCCCCCCCGGCTTCCTGTCACTCCTTTTAAAATCCTGCCCATCTCTGGTTAAATGGAAACCCGCTTCCACCTGCCTTTACGGAACAGTATAAATGCAGCAATGGCAATGGCCGTTTCGGCAATGGGTATGGCAAGGAACACACCCAGCGGTCCAAGTCCCATTTGTTTTGCCAGGAAATAGGCAAGCGGGATCTGAAACAACCAGAAACCAAACAGGTTGATAATGGTGGGCGTTTTGGTATCACCGGCACCGTTAAATGCATTGGCCATCACCATGCCCACACCATAGAAGATGTAGCCGGTGCTGATCACCCGCAGTGCCTGAACGGCATACTGTTCCACTTGCGGATCCTTATTCATAAAACCAACAATGGCTTGTGGAAACAACAGGAACAAAAGCATCACCGTGCCCATAAACAGGGCATTGTATTGTGCCGTTTTCCATACCGATGTCTCGGCACGTTCCGGGTTTTTGGCACCCAGGTTTTGCCCCACCAGGGTTGCCGCAGCATTGCTCATACCCCATGCAGGCAGCAGGAAAAACATGATGATGCGGATGGCAACACCATATCCGGCCACGGCGGCATCGTTGTGAAAAGAGGTCATGATGCGGGCCAGTACGATCCAGCTTGCCGAGGCAATGAAGAACTGCACAAAGCCTACCCAGGAAATGCTGAACAGAGCCCGCAAAACGGGCCAGTCGATGGCAAAATGTTTTGGTTTCAGGCGAAACTGGTTATTGCCTTTGAACAGGTAGTACAACTGGTAGCAAACCCCGATGCCCCTGCCGGTGGCCGTAGCCATGGCTGCCCCGGTAAGCCCGAAGAAATGGATGAGGATGGGGCAGAGTACAATATTGCAGCCATTGGCCAGCCACAGCGACCGCATGGCAATAGCTGCGTTGCCGGCACCCCTGAACACACCGTTGATGAGGAAAAGCAACAGGATGGCAATGCTGCTGCCAAACACAATACGGGTATACATGATGCCTGTAGCCAGCACCTGTTCCGACGCGCCCATCAGTTCCAGTATCTGGCGGGCGCCCACCATACCGGCAATACTTACCCCGATGGCTACCATGATGCCCAGGTTGATGGCCTGCGCCCCGGTGTGCGCGGCGGCGTCAAAGTTTTTTTCGCCCACCCTGCGGGCAACAAGTGCCGTGGCGCCAATGCTGAATGCAATGGCTGCCGAATACAACAGTGTAAGAATGGATTCGGTAAGGATCACCGTGGCAACGGCCTCCTTGCCCAGTTTGCCCACGAAATAAATATCCACTACGGCAAATACCGACTCCATCATCATTTCAAGGATCATGGGTACGGCAAGGAGAAAGATGGCAAGGCGCATGCTGCCCGATGTATAGTCATGCTCCTCGCCCTTAAGTGCCTGCCTGATAAGGCCTGCCCAATACGCAGCTCTGGGCTTGCGCACAATAGTTTGCGACATGCAGTAAAATTATCTGAATGAAAAAGAGGGGTGCCGCTGGCACCGGTACTGATCTGGAGAAAGGATGGTCTTTAATTAAGACCTGGCAGTGAGCTTCATAACGGGGAGCGTTGAGGAAGCAAAAGTATCATTATTGTTTTCGTTTGCAAGCTGTACCGGAAAAAGATTTTTCGTTTGCCTGCCTGCTTCCTGCAGCAGCACGAATTAAGTAAGCAGCACTTAAAGGATTAACGCATGTAGGTAGGCATCTATGAACTGGTGCTTTTCTTTGCGCCGGTACTGCATTATAAATCGTGGGTGTGGCACCGGTATAATGGTGTCGAACCATTGGTGCTGTTCGTTCCATTGGTTCAGGTGTTTGTAATTTTTTTCGCCGCCAATACACACGCATCTGCGCCGGTCGATGTTGCAGTTTGCAAGCTGTTGCATGCTGTTGATGATAAAAGGGCTTACTGCTGCCAGCAAAGTTTTATCATCATAGTAGTTGATGTTTTTGCCCCCTTTTACAAAACCCAGCGGGCAAACCGAACCAATAAATACCTGGTTGTAAAAAAGCTCAGGCTCACCATAAGCCGCAATCATGTCGTAAATAAATTCGGCGCTCAGCTCTGTTTGGCTGCCAAACGGATGCGGGATGTTGCATGGATGGGTGAGCTGTTTGGGTGCCGTAAAATTTACACCGGTAACACCTGCGCCAAAGCGGCCCGGATTGATGCCCAGCATCAGCAGGCGCGGTTGCGTGTCGTTGAAATATTTATCGAAGAACAAGGCCATGGTTTGCTGCACTGCCGGCTCCTGTTGTGGGTGCAGCCAGCTAAATCCTTTAGGCAGCCTGCCCGGTTTCAGTTGTAGGTAATACCGCATCAGGAACTGCGCCCAGCTTTCAGCCATATGCTCCATTTGATACAATACTACAAAACCAGTGCGCAGCTATTGCCCGCACTACACGAAAAAGCCCCTGTGCCCGCTGCTGCCTGCAGCATGTCGGTACACAAAGGCCTGTATATATAGTGGGGTATACTGGATGAAAACTATTCAGTTCTTGTGCAGCTTATGGTTCAGCGAAAGATCGCCGCCACTGGTGCCGTCAACAAAATACCAGCTCTTTTCGTCCTGCAGCACAATGTGGTATTGGAGGCCGGAAGGTGTGGTGAGTTCGGTTACACCAAAAATCTTCTTGCCGGGGTATTTTTTATTAACCGCACCAGTTATAAACATGGGCAACGACTCCTTTGTATAATCGCGGCGCATGGTCTTCATGGTGCCATCTGCATCGTACTGAATGCGGCACTGGATATTGTTGAGGGTGAAGAAAACTTCATATCCTTCTTTGCTGTCGTACCATTTAATGGCATTGGCTGCGGGGAATGTTTCGCGGAAATGGCGCTCCAGTTCTTCATCAACGCCGGGGCCGGCAAATGAACTGAGTGAAACAAGCATGGCTGCGGCGATAAATAGCTTTTTCATGATCCAAAAGGTTTTAGGTGAGGTTTGTTTGTACTGCTAAACTAGTGTGGGTGCACCCTGGTTTCTAGGGCTATGTGCACCAGCGGCGGGGCATAAAATGACTTTTGCAATGCATCGGTTGGCAATGCGGGTGCAAGCGGTATAATTTCGGTAGTAGCGGCAGAAGGCCTTGATGAGAGACAAGGCTTCTATTGTTAAAACTGCTTAACAATCATGGTTTTACGGGATAAGCGGTAAGGCGGTTGGTGTCGTAGTTCTTGGTATGATGCCGGTAGCCAGGTGAAAGCCTGGGGCATAAAAAAAGCAACGCATTGCGGCGTTGCTTTGTATCGTTTAAAATGCTTTGTTAGTGGTGTGTCTGTTGCAGCAGGTCGGTAATATCAATTTGTGCTAGGTAGGGCTCCAAACCTTCCGTGCCGCTAAAAGACTTGAAGAAGGAAAGCTTGTTGGTATTTTTTACAAAATAGGCTTCCGCATAAAACTGGTTGATTTGGTATAGCATCACATCGTGACGGGAAGTTTGGCGTTCTTCCAGAAAACAGCCCTGCGTCAGCAACAGCAAACGTTGTTCGTTTCTCGGAAGTTGGTTAAAAGTTTCGCGGGTCATACCTATTTGGTTTAGAGGTTTGCAGTAGCACAAAGAGGGTGCCGTAAAAAAAGTGCTGCAAGCCAGGTTACAATCACCAATTATTATACATCGGGACCAGTTACAAGTGGGGTACGGGCAAAAACGGGTGTAGAAAAAGAGCCTCAACTAGCTCATCTTTATTTCTATCACCTGTTGCAATTTAAGTATTCCTGCCCGTAAGTATAACTTCTTATACTAAATAGCTGTTCCAGGCGTTGCCCCGCTGGGTTGCGTTGCCGTGCGGTAGTGCAGTTGACGCAGCCATTGGGCAAACTCAATTGCTTCCGCATAGCGTTGCACTTTGGACCTGCAGTGCAGTACGCCGCTACGCAGTAATTTTTCCTTTAGTACTGCGGTAAGGTGTGTAGAATAAATGATCACCGGCAGGTGCTGAAAACTCTGGCTTTCCTTCAGCAGTTCCAGCATCTGCTGGCCGTTGATGCCGGGCATGTGGTAATCGAGCAGCAGCACCGAAGGATATTGCCCGGGGGGCAGCAGGGCGAGGTGGCGCAGCGCGGCCTCTGCCGAATGGAAGTACAGGGCGGCATCCGGCCACCCAATATCGTTGAGCGCCAGCTGCAAAAGGTAGCGCTCTTCAGGATCATCGTCTACAATAAGCAGGGGATAAGGTGGTTGCATACGGTGGTGTTTTGGTGCTTGCTGGTGGGATGATTAAGGTACAATCATAATATGGCGATTGCAATGGTAAAAGCCGCGGATTTCACCACGTGTATTTACGATAACAGCAATAATGGGAGAATGGCCCAATGACCTAAAGGGGCGCCTTTCGATTGTATACAAAGCGTACAAAAGCGCTGCGGTCGGGCTGCGAGGCCAGGAAGAGTTGGTAGCGCCGGGTGCCGGCGGTAATGACCAGAACGGCAGTGTTGGGTGGAATGGAGCCCAGGTTTTCGGCCACCATTTCCACTTCGTACAAGGCGGTGTTGGCTTCTACATTCAGGTAGGTAGTAATGGCGTTGGCGGTAAGCTTCTGGTGTTGCAATACTACCTGCTTGTTTACCTTAACGGTAATGGAGTCGCCGTCAATTTCACCATTGTCGTAAAAGTCGAGGCGCACCTTGCCGGTATCAACAGCTATTTCGGGGATGTCTTTAAAAGCCGATTCGGCAATGCGGTGGAGCACAATGGTACCAGGCTGGCAGGGCGATTCGCTGTTCATGATCTTGCCGTCCCACACACCGGTAAGGGTTTCGTCGTTGCCATTGCGGCTGTACACCAATGCGTAGTTTTTGATACAAACAATACAATGGGGCGGAATCTTGAACGTGGTGACGATATCTTCCAGCACCGTGATCTTTTTGTCGGAGGCTGTGTAGGCGCCGGTAAAACTTTTCTTTACATAATTGTGTATGTCCAGATAGTGGTAAGAACTCCCCGTTACCCGCCCATCACTCACCGTGATCTGAAGTTCTATATGGTTGGTAGGAAAACAGCCGCCTGTCATTGTGAGGGTGCCTTTCCAGAAACCACTCAGGTTTTGGGCTTGCGCAGGCATGATGCCCGCCAGGAGTAGTATGCATAGAAGCCGGAACACGACCGGTAATAAGTTACGCAAATCCCAATCGCTGCACAAAAAGCCAATGGAGAACTACCTGTTTTGTATGCCGGCCGGGTTGCCACCAGGATAATTGCAATACCAATACCACGCGGCTTGTCCAATATCCTGATGGGGTGTAATTTGCACGGGTTATGGCAGCCAGTACAACAGAGATCAAACCGCGTTTTGCCCCCGAGGTAACTTTTGAAGTGAGCAGTGATGTGTTGGAGGAACGTACCACTATTGTACACTGCATCCTGCTGGAAGATTCCTTTATCCGCATATGGCCCACTACCTACCTGGTGCAGGACGATGGCGTGCGCAAACCCATGATACAGGCTTTCAACATTGTATCCTACCCCAACTGGAAGCTGGTGCCTGCTGGCCACCGCTTTACCCTGGTGTTTGAAGGGCTGGATAAGGGGTGTACCGTTTTCGAATTGGTGGAAGATATTCCCGAACCAGGCGGTTTCCGCTCCGGCCCCCTCCAGCGCAACAGCAGCGATGTGTATAGCCTGGAGGTGAAAGAATAGTTGGAAGACATGAAAGACAGAAGAGACGGGAAAGACAGGAAAGGGATTTCGTGCACCATGGTCTCATTCAATATTCACCATTCCCCATTTACGTTGCACCGCCTCTATCTCCCCGCCTCAATCCTTTTATCAAACCACAAAGTGCCAAAAGGCAGGAAAGCTGCAATGCCGCCGGTCAGCATTTTTCCAAAACTCCATTTAAGCACCTGCTTAACCAACAACAAGTGCAGGCAATAAAGGATAAACAAAATGCCGTGTGCCCAGCCTACATAGCGCACCATAGTGGGCATGTCCCACATATACTTCAGGGGCATGGCAATAAAGAGGAGTGCAAGCCAGGAAATAGCTTCAAGATAACCCAACAAGCGGAGGCGTTTTACGGTAGGATGCAGCTTCATGGCGCGAAGGTAAGGCCCTTACATGCTCTTCATTTTTGGGGTATGGAAATCGGCTGTTAAAACTTTGGCCTTCCGTACCTTGGGCTAAATACTACGCTATGCAACTGAAAATATTTACCGGCAACCCCGAACAACTGCAAAACGAGTTGACTGCCTGGATGCAGGAACACCGTCACCGCATCAGCCATGTGCTGCAATCGCAAAGTACCGACAGCAATGGGCAGGTGCTGCTCACCATCACCCTGTTCTATGAAATGGCCAATGTAGGCACCGGCCTTGGTTTCCGCATCGGCTCCTGATCTGTTTCAATCTGTTTTATCCGTTCAATCCGCGTTCCCATTTAATATGCGTATATCAACACTCCGATTTGGCGCGGCACTGCTTGCGCTGCTTGCCGGTAGCCCGCTCCTAGCCCAGCAAACCCAAAAGCCACCCCTCCACGGCAAACACTGGATGGCCATTACCGGTAAGCCCTTAGCCGCACAGGCCGGCGCTGCTGTTTTTGGTAAAGGCGGCAATGCCGTAGATGCCGCCTGTGCCATGCTGGCTGCCACCTGTACCATGTGGGATGTACTCAGCTGGGGTGGTGAAACACAGGCCCTCATCTACAATCCCAAAACAAAAAAGGTGATTGCCATCAATGCCATGGGCGTGGCACCCACCGGAGCTACACCCGAGTTCTTCAAAAGCAAGGGCTTCAATTTTCCGCCGGAGTACGGCCCATTAGCAGCCACTACACCGGGTACGCCAGGCGGCATCTGCCACATGCTGGCCGAGTATGGTACGTTGAGTTTGAAGGAAGTGCTGGCACCTGCCATGCAGCTGGCTGCAGGCTACCCCATCGAGGCGCAGACGGCCAACCAGATGGAGTCCAATAAGGACCGCATCAAGCAATGGCCCTATAGTAAAAAGGTGTTCCTGCCCCATGCCGGCCAAAAGCGGGAAGCACCCGAGGCCGGGGAGATCTTCGTGCAAAAAGACCTGTTGGCTACCCTCACCAAAATGGTGGAAGCCGAGCAGCAAGCTTTAAAACAAAAGAAAACCCGCAAGCAAGCCATCTATGCCGCTTTCGACCGGTTTTATAAAGGGGATATCGCCCAGGAACTGGTACGGGGTGCACAGGAGCAGGGCGGCCTTTTTACGCTGCAGGACCTCGCCAACTGGAAGCCTATAGAAGAGGAGCCCTTGAAAACAACCTATAAAGGCATCGAGGTATATAAACTTCGTGAGTGGACCCAGGGACCCATGTTGCTACAGGCACTCAACATCCTCGAGCAGTTCGACCTGAAAAGCATGGGCTATAATTCGGCGCGCTATATCCATACCCTTTACCAGGCCATGAACCTGGCCTTTGCCGACCGCGATTTTTATTATGGCGATCCTTACTTCGCACCACAGGAGCCCATCAGGGGTTTGCTCGATAAACGGTATGCCAAACAACGTGCAGCCCTCATCAACCCCGACCGCAACGATCCCAATATTGGCCCCGGTGATCCCTATCCTTTTGAAGGGCGTACCAACCCTTATCTAAACCTGATGCGTAGCCGCGGTTTTAGCATGGACACTACACCCCAACGGATGCGCAGCGTGGTGCCTGCACATGATGCCACATCGGCTGTGCTTACTCCCGAGTACATGGACCGTTTGTTGCGCGGCACTACCAGCGTGGAAGCTGCCGACAGTGCCGGTTGGGTAGTGAGCATCACGCCCAGCGGTGGCTGGCTGCCCGCCACCATTGCCGGCAATACCGGTGTGGGTATGAGCCAGCGGATGCAAAGCTTTGTGCTTGATTCGGCACTTAACCCTTTCAATGTTGTTGCTCCTGGCAAGCGGCCTAGAGTAACCCTCACACCTTCGCTGGCTTTGAAAGATGGCAAGCCCTTCCTGTCCTTTGCCGTGCAGGGTGGCGATACGCAAGACCAGAACCTGCTCCAGTTTTTCCTGAATATGGTGGAGTTTGGTATGACCGTGCAACAGGCAACGGAAGCCGCCAATATCAATAGCAACCAGCTATGGTTATCGCTGGGCGGCGAAAAGGAAGCCGACCGCAAGCCGGTACCCGGCAGCATCATCGTCAACGACCAAACGCCACCCTGGGTGCTTGCAGAGCTCCGCAAAATGGGGTACCGCACTACGGTACAAAGCCGCACCAGCGGGCCGATCAATGCTATCTGGTTCGACTGGAAGCATGGCTCGCTGTGGGGTGGCAGCAGCAACCATGGGGAAGATTATGGAATCGGCTGGTAGAACGGCTGATTTGTATGATCTGGCAGGTGCAGGAATTTGATTGGAGCATTCTGATTGAGGTGCCGGCCTCTTGAAAGCCTTTGTTAAACCAAAACCTTTTTTGGAAACAATGATGAGTATGCGGCTGCTTGGAAAAAGCATACAAATCATTTCTTAATCATAGAAATCTGCGGTTCCGGTATTAACATTACCATAAAACAAAAAAACTTGCGGGCAATTATTAACCACTACCTTCGTCCGGTTATTTGAGCTTTGCATCTAGTTCAATTGTTGGTTAGTCTTTGCTAGTCCTTCATTGCCTCTACGTTTGCTTCGCCTCAGACCATTATTTATTTTTTTAACCAACAACAATGAACATTTACGTTTCAAACCTGAGCTTCAACGTTCAGGACGAAGACCTCCGCGGTTTCTTTGCCGAGTACGGTGAAGTATCTTCTGCCAAAGTTATCTTGGACCGCGAAACCGGCCGCAGCCGTGGTTTCGGCTTCGTAGAGATGCCCGACAACGCTGCCGCTCAAACTGCAATTTCCGAACTGGATGGCGCAACCGTAGAAGGTCGCAACATCAAGGTTATGGAAGCTAAGCCTAAAGAAGATCGCCCTGCACGTGGTGGTGGCAACTTCGGCGGCGGTGGCGGTTACAACAAGCGCTACTAATCAGCTTTTGCTTTATAGCATTGAGCCCTCGCAGTTGCTGCGGGGGCTTTTTGTATTGTTGCACGCAACGACGCAACGGAGCGGCGGCGCAACGGGTTACAAATTATTGGCGATGCGGTGAATACCATTTTTAAGGAGCGAAACATTGAAGTTGATTAATAGCCCCAGTTTGATGCCGGAAAGCTTCAGGTAGGTTTGCAGCTGTTTAAAGTGAATATCTTTTAGCTGTTCTACACTCTTCAATTCTAAAATAACAAAGTCTTCAACAATTACGTCTGCTTTAAACCCTGCTTCTAGCTTAATGGATTTATGTACAACGGGTATGGCGTGTTGTCTGCGGAAATGAAATCCTTCTACCTGAAGTTCATAACATAGTATTTCTTCGTACACATGCTCAAACAGTCCAGGCCCATAGGTTCGATGCATAGCAAAGCAGATATCCAATACTCTCCTGGCTATTTCATTTTCCTGAATCATTGTAAGCAGCGTTGGTTTCCTAAACATAAAACCTAACATTGGTTTAATCAATGTATCCGTTGCGCCGTGGCTTCGTTGCGCCGTTGCGTGAAATGCCCTTACTTTGCGAATATTTTTAGCAAAAACACCCCGCCCATGGACCCCCTGCTGATCCTGCTCTGTATCCTGGTTGCCCTTGCTATTATCCTCATCATAGCCTTTCGGCCCAAACCCAATGCCAGTGTGGAAGCACTCTCCGCACGCTTTGAAGCCCTAACGCAACGACTCGATATCCTTACCGAGTCGCTCCGCACCGACCTGCGCGATAACCGTACGGAACTCGCCACTGCCTCGCGGGAAACCCGCCACGAAATAGCAGGCTCCATCCAGCAATTGCGTACTGAGCTTACCCAAACCCTCGGGCTCATCACCGAAGGTAACCGCACTGCTATGGCTGGCATCAACAACACGCTGGAGGAAAAGATGAATGCCCTGATGGAGCGGGTAGCCGAAAACAGCCGCGAGAACAGGCAGGCACTTTCCCAAAGCCTGAAAGAGTTTACCACCGAGCAAAGCACCAGGCTGGAAGCCCTCAAAAAAGTACAGCAGGATGCCTCCGACCGCAACATCATGCAGCTGGAGCGGATGAACACCCGCATGGAAGAAAAGCTGGCTGCGGTGAACGAACAGGCCAAGGCCGATAGCCACCTTATGCGGCAAACCCTGGAGGCTTCGTTCAAAGGATTCAACCAAACCTTTACCGACGGCGTGGACCGCCTCAACAGCGTACAACGCGAGAAGTTTGAAGCTTTGGAAAAAGAGCAGCAGGTACTGGTGCAGCATACCGAAAAGAAACTCGAAAACATCCGCGAGACTGTAGAAGAAAAACTCCAGAAAACCCTGCACGAACGCCTGGGTCATTCCTTCGAACAGGTGGGCCGCCAACTGGAAAGCGTACAGAAAGGACTGGGTGAAATGCAGACCCTTGCGCAGGATGTAGGCGGATTGAAAAAAGTGCTGAGCAATGTAAAAATGCGCGGCGGCTTTGGCGAAGTACAGTTGCAGATGCTGCTCGAAAACATCCTGGCACCCGAGCAGTACGGCGCCAACATTGCTACCAGGGCTGGCAGCCAGGAACGGGTGGAATTTGCCGTTCGTTTTCCCAACCGTGAAGGCGACCGCAACTATGTATGGCTGCCCATCGATGCCAAGTTTCCCAAAGACGCCTACGAACACCTGCAGGAAGCATACGACCATGGCGATCCTGCGCTTATTGAAGCAGCGCAGAAGAACCTGGAAGTGGTGATCAAGAAGATGGCGAAAGACATTTGTGAAAAATACCTCGATCCGCCCAACACCACCAACTTCGGTATCCTCTTCCTGCCTTTCGAAGGTTTGTTTGCCGAAGTAACCCGCAAGGCCGCCCTGCTCGAAGATATTCAGCGCACCTGCAACGTGGTGATCACCGGCCCTACCACGCTGGCTGTTATCCTCAACTCACTGCAGATGGGCTTCCGCACCCTGGCCATCCAGAAACGTAGCGGCGAAGTGTGGCAGGTGCTGGGCGCCGTGAAAAAAGAGTTCGAGCAGTTCGGTGGCTTGCTGGAAAAAGCACAAACCAATATCCAGCGCGGTCTCAACGACCTTGAGGGTGTGGTGGGCGTACGCACCCGCGCCATCCAGCGCAAGCTCCGCGGTGTGGAAGTGTTGCCCGACGCAGATAATGATATGATGTTGGAGGAAGAGTAAGTTGTATAGCGGTTGTCGTTATAGCTATGGATAGCTGCATGCTGTGAGCCGCCAGTTTTTAGCTTCAAGCCGCAAGCTTCAAGCTTCATGTATATGTAACAGGGTTTTATTAACCTGGTGCTGATACAGGTTCCTATCATCTTGAATTTGTGCTAGCAAATAATTAGCCCACGGTTTCAACCGTGGGTTTAACGTTTGTGTATGAGCGAACAAAACCGTTTTAACGGTTTCACCGCAGCTGGTTGAAAACCACTTGCAATAAATCCTCATTTGGGCCGTGGGCAAGGTTTTACCTGCCATCAAGCCCTGCAGCAAAGTACATCGTACTGGCAGTTTTAGCCTTTTGCGCCGCACCGCGTGCCCTGTTAAATCCAAAATCGTAAACCGGAATCCCGCTTTGGAGCTTACATTTGCATGGCTTTTGCGCTAATAGTATTATGGAAAAAATCGCACGTTCGGAAGTACTCCTTTACCTGGAGCAGGATATTGAAGATGCTATGCCTAAATACCTCAAACCCATTGAGGAAATGTGGCAGCCCGGCGACCTGTTGCCGGACAGCACCCGCGATGACTTTTTTGACCAGGTAAAAGAACTGCGGGAAAAGGCTGCCGGTCTTTCCTACGACCTGATGGCCGTGCTCATCGGCGATACCATCACCGAAGAAGCCCTGCCTACCTACGAAAGCTGGCTGATGCTGGTGCAGGGAATGCGCGACGACCGCGACGGCGGCTGGAACAAATGGGTGCGTGCCTGGACGGCCGAGGAAAACCGCCACGGCGACATCCTCAACCGTTATCTCTACCTCTCCGGCCGCATCAACATGCGCCAGATGGAAATATCCACACAGCACCTCATCAACGACGGTTTCGATATCGGCACTTCGCACGATCCTTACCGCAACTTTGTATATACATCTTTCCAGGAATTGGCTACCAACGTATCGCACCGCCGTGTGGCCCAATACGCCAAGAAGGCCGGTGAGGACGGCCTGGCAAAAATTTGTGGTCACGTGGCTTCCGACGAAATGCGCCATGCCAATGCCTACAAATCATTTGTAAGCCGCATCCTCGAAGTGGATCCCAGCGGTATGATGATCGCGTTTGAAGACATGATGCGCAAAAAGATCGTAATGCCCGCACACTTCCTCCGTGAAGAAGGGCAGGCACAGGGCGATGCTTTCGAACATTTTGCCGATGCCGCACAACGCCTCGGTGTGTACACTGCTGTTGACTATGTAAACATTTTGGAAGGCCTGATTGCAGACTGGCAGATCGATGCCGTAAGCGGCTTGTCGGATGCTGCTGAAAAAGGCCGCGACTATATCATGGCACTGCCCGCACGTTTGCGCCGCATTGCCGAACGCATGAAACCGCAACCCCACGAATACAAGTTCAGCTGGATTGCAGGTTAATAAGATGCCATCTCTTTTGGAGATGGCATCTTTGTTTTCAGATCAGCCATCTCTCTAAGAGATGGCTGATCTGATTTAAGGGATGGCTGGTCTCGTTTATACCTTCCGCTCAACACCGCAATCAACCGTTTCATCACAAAAGCAAACCAAAGCCATCAATCGCTGCAAATCTTTGCAGCATGAAAAAGTTTTTTACACCCCTAGCCATACTCTTATCTGCTCATGGCCTGTTTGCACAGGATGCTGTTTTGTACAGTGGCAACGTGCAGGCAAATAAAGCACCACTTGCATCAGCAACGGTTTCCCTGCTCAAACAAGCCGATTCATCATTGGTGAAACTGGCGGTTACCGATAAAGATGGCCGCTATGAATTTGCCGGCGTACAACAAGGCAAGTACCTCTACATGGCAACCATGGTTGGCTACGAAAAAGCCTATGCAAATGCTGTTGACGGTCAGCCTGTGGAACTTGCATTGCAGCCTGTATCAAAAGCCATCGATGGCGTAACCGTACAATCGCGCAGGCCACTGGTGGAAGCCCGCATGGATAAGATGGTGGTGAACGTGGATGCATCACCATCTAATACCGGCGCTACTGCATTGGAGTTGTTGGAAAAATCTCCAGGCATATCTGTTGACCGTGATGGCAACATCAGCCTCAAAGGCAAGCAGGGTGTGATTGTGCTGATGGATGGCAAGCAAACTTACCTGAGCGGGCAGGAGTTGGCCAACCTATTACGCAGCATGCCTGCCACCCAGCTCGACCAGGTAGAGATCATGACACAGCCTTCCGCTAAATACGATGCAGCGGGTAATGCAGGTATTATCAACCTGCGCACCAAGAAGAGCAAGCAGATGGGCTTCAATGGCAACATATCGTTGTCTTATGTACAAGGCAATTATCCCAAGAGCCCCAACAGCGTAAACTTCAACTACCGCAAAGGCAAGTTTAATATTTATACCAATGCCGGTTATAATTTATGGCAGGGCAACAACAACCAATCTATCCTGCGTAAGTTTCCTCTGGCTGGTGGTGCATATGTTTTTGACCAGTCGGGTGGTGATAAGTTTACCAGCCACAATTACAATGCGCGTGTTGGTATAGACTATTCGGTGGACAGCAAAACTACTATTGGTGTTTCGGCTGGTGGCAGGCTCAATAAAGACAAGAGTTTCAACAGCAGCTTTGGCAACCTGTATTCTGAAGCCACCGGTGTGGTAGACAGCAGCATCAGTGCTCGCAACAGCCAAAGCAATACCTGGAAGAATGGAACCGTGAATGTCAACTTCCGCCGCACTTTAAACAGCAGCGGTCGCGAGCTGAGTGCCGACCTGGATTATATCCGTTATGCCTCTACCATGAACCTGTATACCGACAACCGTTCGCTGTATGCAGCCAAGCCCGAAAACATTTACCTGCTGCGTGCAGCACTGCCTTCCGATATTTCCATCTACAGTGGCAAGGTTGATTACGTGCACCCGCTCAGCAAGCAGACAAAACTGGAAGCAGGTGTAAAATCAAGCCTGGTACAAACCGATAACAATGCACCCTACGAAAAGTATGATGATGCCAGTGGTAAATGGATTGATGATGTACGGAAAGATCATTTCGCTTACGATGAGCGTATCAGTGCCGGATATGTCAACTTCAGTACACAGGTAAAAAAATGGGGTTTCCAGGCAGGACTGCGTGGCGAACATACCTACAGTAAAGGCACGCAGGTATTGATCAAGAAAAGCATCAGCCGCGATTATTTCCAGCTGTTTCCCACTGCTTATGTATCGTACAGCATGAACGACAAAAACCAGTTTGGGTTGAACTATGGTCGCCGCATCGAGCGTCCCAACTACCAGGATATGAACCCCTTCCAGCAGTTCCTCGATCTGTATACCTTTAACCAGGGGAACCCTTACCTCACGCCACAGTTTACCCACAACATGGAGTTAACTCATACCTGGAAAAGCAAGCTCACCACAACGCTGAACTATACCCGCACCACGGATATCATCAATGAAATACTGAAGCAGAACAATGATACCAAGGTGACCTATCAAACCAAGGAAAATATAGCAACCCTGCGCAACCTTGGCCTTGCACTGAGTTATAACGCACCCATTACCAAATGGTGGACTACCAGCCTGTATGGCAACATATACAACAACCGCTACAAGGGTTTGGTGAACAACGAAATGCTGCAGCAGGATGTAACGGCGTATTCTTTCAACATGAACCAGCAGTTTCGCTTTGCAAAAACATGGGGTGCCGAAGTAAGTGGCTTTTACAATAGTCGCAGCCTCATGACCAGCATGTTCCTGCTCGATCATATGTACATGATGTCTTTTGGCGCCAGCAAGCAGATCATGAAGACCAAGGGTAGTCTCAAGCTTAGCATCGTCGATCCTTTCCTGTGGCAGAAAGCAAGGGTAACTGCCGTACACGGTGACATCGATGTACTAGTGAACAACCGTTGGGACAACCGCCGTGTGGGACTCACCTTTACCTATCGCTTCAGCAAGGGCGAGAATGTGCAGCAAAGCCGCCGCAATGGCAGTGCGCAGGAAGAAGCGAACCGGATTGGGAAGTAGTGGTTATTGGCTATTGGCCTTTAGCTTTTGGCTGTTAGCTTATATGCAATAAGCAGTAGTGTAAAACTTTTCAAAGATCAAGAACGAAGAAGCCGCTCTGGAAGGAGCGGCTTCTTCGTTCTTGTATGAAACAGTTTCCATTGGGATGCATGTAGCGCTGTTAGTTTCTGTCATGCCGACGCATGTCGGCATCTCCTATGACATCGGAGTGTCTTAAAGCAGAAGGGGGTGCCGAGACGAGCTCGGCATGACGAAACCCTTGTTCACTGTCATCCCGAACTTGTTTCGGGATCTCCTCCTGCTGTTGTACACTACGGAAGGTTGAAGAGATGCCGAAACAAGTTCGGCATGACAGTGAACTATGAAGCGGGTTTCCTGCGTACCTTATAAAGTTTGCTCCAAACTCCAAACTCCAAACTCCAAACAAGAAACCAAAAACAAAAAACCTACTCAAACCTAATCGCCTCCAGGTTAAACAACTCCGGGTACTTACCCACTTTGTCTTTGTAAAAATCACGGATAACAGCGGCATCTTTTTCCTTGTCTCCGGTCAGGTAAACGGCTTTGCCAAAGCCCGCAATCTTTTGGTTATAATCGAGGTAGGCGAGGTACACGGGTACGCCGGTGCCAAGGGCCACATGGTAAAAGCCGGTCTTCCACCGGTCCACCTTTTTGCGGGTGCCTTCGGCGGGTATCATCAGGCGGAGCTCATCGCTGTTTTGAAAGAGTTGTATGATAGTATCTACCAGTTTGGTGTTGCGGCTGCGGGTAACAGGTATGCCGCCCGTGGCCCGCATGATGCCACCCAGTGGAAATCGGAACAACTCCTGCTTGGCCAGGTAGCGCAGGCGCACACCCAATATGTGTGCGCAGGCCAGCGAATACACAAAGTCCCAGTTGGAAGTATGCGGCGCGGCTATCACCACGCACTGCTTCACCGAAGCCGGGATGGCTTCGGCAGTACGCCAGCCTTTCAGCCGGAACCACCAGGCAAAAAGGCGGAACAGGAACATGGGGGAAGTTTTTGGGGTACAAAAAACGTAAGCATCTCGGATCGCTGATTTTGGATGTGGAATTTTGAATTTCGGCAGTTATCGTCAACAGTAATTCTATCACTGGCTATGAGGTCCGAAATCCGAGATCAAAGATCAGCGATCATAAATCCGCAATCAGCCTTTGGGTTTGCTTCAGTGCCGTTTGCGCCACCGCCAGCGGCTCTTGTTTATAGTATTCTTTATTGAACAATTCTACCGAGATGATCAGCGGGCGGCTGGGATGCCGCAGCAGTTGCAGTTGTTCGCGGATGGGCGCCACCCCCCTACCTGGATAGATGCGGTCGGCATCGGTGATCTCCGCAGGCTTGGTACTGGCGGTATAATCGTTCAGGTGAAAGATCTCCACGCCATTGGGGTTTATCATCGGCAGGGTTTGCATGGCGCTTTGCCCCTTGTACAGGTGGTACACATCGAGCAGCATACGCGCCGAAGGGTGCCCGCTTTCGATACTTACATACGATACATCGGCCAGCCGGTTGAGGTTTTGGGCAAAACCCCACAACTCCAACTGTGGCACCACGCCGGTTTTATCACCCAGCTCCAAAATGGTGCGGTAGCGCTCGGCGGCCCTTTTCAGCGACAGGCCCGGCTCCTGCACGGCACCCATGGGCGGAGCGGCGGTGCGCTTGCAGCCGATGGCTGCCAGCAGTTCCATTTCCTGTGCCAGTTGCGCCAATCCTTTTTTACGGCGCGCTTCATCATCCACGATCCATTCGGCAAAGCCGATACAGTTTACCACTTCAATACCGGTATCCTTCAGGATGCTGCGGGCATCGGCGATCTTATTGCCTTCCTGCAAAAACTGCTGGAGGCTGTTCATCCAGATCTCCACATGGCGGTAGCCCGCCTTGGAAGCGGTTTCCAACTCTTTGCGGAAACTCAGCTTATGCCCCATGATGGTAGACATGTTGAGGCTGGGTATAAAGCTTTTGGTTTTAACGGGTGCAGGTGCGGCTGCAACCACTTTGGGCAGGAAGGCGGTGGCAGAGGCAATGCCCACAAGGGCAAGCAAATGGCGGCGGTTCATAATGGCGGTTTTGTAAGTCGAGTGGGCTGAAGATAAGGCAAAGCCACCAGCACACATGGGCCGTTGGGCAATGATGGCGGCGGATCATTTACCACTTATCCGGTATAACAGCCATTGGTGCATAAAAAGGCAAAAGCGGCAACCCTGCAAGTAACTATTATAAGAGCTTCATCGTTCCAAAAAACACAAAACCAACCTTAACCCTGATGATGCGCTTGCTATCCCTGCTGTTGCCCCTTAGCTTTTTTTGCCTGCAAAGCAGGGCACAGCAGCCCCGTGGTGCAGCCCGCCAGCTGGCGGCCACCCGTACTGCCGCCACACTCAAAATTGATGGTGACCTCGATGAAGCAGCCTGGAAAACAGCACCAGCTGCCGACCGCTTTGTGGAGTGGCGGCCCAATGCAGGCCAGCCCGAAGACAGCACCCACCGCACGGAAATTTACCTGCTGTACGATAACACTTCAGTGTATGTTGGCGGCTTTTGTTACGAGAAGGCACGCGACACCATTTCCACCGAGCTGGTGGGCCGCGATGTTATTGGCGTAAACGATTACGTAGGCATCATCTTCGATACCTACAACGATAAGATCAACGGCTTTGGATTTTACGTAACCCCGCTGGGCGAACAGTTTGATGCCAAATACTCCAGCACGCTGGAAGAAGACCCCAGCTGGAACGCCGTGTGGCACAGCGAAACCAAATTGCACAAAAATGGCTGGAGTTTTGAAATGCGCATTCCCTACTCGGCACTGCGCTTCAGCAGTTCGCAACTGCAAACCTGGGGACTGAACATCACCCGCCGCCGCAACAAAAGCGGTCGCCAGTACATGTGGAGCCCGGTGGATTTAAAGAATACCAACTTTATGGCACAATCGGGTACCTGGACGGGTATACTGGATGTAAAGGCGCCGGTGCGCCTGCAGTTCTCGCCCTACTTCTCTGCTTATGCCAATCATTTCCCTTCAAAAGGCACCGATCAAAAAAGCACTACCGGCTCGGTAAACGGTGGCATGGACCTCAAGTACGGCATCTCCGATGCGTTTACTTTAGACATGACCCTGGTACCCGATTTCGGGCAGGTGCAAAGCGATAACCAGGTGCTCAATCTGTCGCCATTTGAAGTACGCTACAATGAGAACAGGCCCTTCTTTACCGAAGGCACCGAGTTGTTCAGCAAGGGCAACCTTTTTTACTCCCGGCGGATTGGCGGGCAGCCCCTGCACTATGGTGATGTAAGCAATCGTTTGGCACCGGGTGAACGCATTTTAAAAAACCCGCAGGAAAGCAAATTGATCAATGCTACCAAGATTTCGGGGCGTACAAAGAAAGGTTTGGGCATCGGCTTTTTCAATGCCATCACCAAGGAAATGGAAGCCACTGTTGAAGACGGCAATAAGCAGGTGCGCAAACTCACGACCAACCCGCTGGTGAACTACAACATACTGGTGCTGGACCAGACCATGAAGAACAACTCTTCGGTCTCCTTTATCAACACCAATGTATTGCGTGATGGCAGCGACTACGATGCCAATGTAAGTGCGGCACTCTTCGACATCAACAACAAGAAGAACCGCTACAACTGGAATGGCAAATTTGCGGTGAGCCGCCTCAGCGATGTGGGTGGCAAGCCCTCTACAGGCTACTCGCACCAGGTGGGCTTCCGCAAAACATCGGGCAACCTCCTGTTCAATTTGCAGCAGGAGATTGCCGATGCCAAATACGACATCAACGACATGGGCATCCTGTTCAACAACAACTACATGGACCACTACTTTTGGACCGGTTACCGTTGGTTGAAACCCAAGAAATTTTACAACCGCATACAGCTTAACTACAACGCTACCTATAGCCGCAGGTTTCAGCCCGGCGACTACCAGATTTTTTATACCAACGTAAACGCCAACATACAATTCAAGAACCTGTGGTGGGCAGGTGTATTTGTGGGCCGCAATGCAAGCGGCAACGACTTCTATGAACCCCGCACTGCTGGCAGGTATTTCCGTACGCCGGGATCGTGGCGCTACAATGTTTGGTTTGAAAGCAACAGTGCCAAGAAGTACTATGCAAGTGCCGGTTATTTCTTTGCTAAGCCGGAGTTGTTTAAAGGCCGCATCCACGAGCTTTCGGTGCAGCACCGGTACCGCTTCAGCGACCGCTTTTCACTCAGCCACGACATGACCGCAGGACCTGTAAAAAACGAAGCGGGCTTTTACCGATTGAAGGACGATGCCATCCTGTTTTCGCGCCGCAACCGCTTAACCATGGAAAACATCATGCGGGTAAAATACAGCTTCAACAACAAGTCGGGTATTACCTTTCGTGCACGGCATTACTGGAGCAAAGTGTCGCCGCAGGAGCTCTTTTCACTGGCAAATGATGGCAAGCTGATGGCTTATGCTCCCAATGGCGTGACCATAGAAAACCGCAACATCAACTACTTCAATATCGATGCTATTTACACGGTGCAGTTTGCGCCGGGCAGTTTTATCAACGTGGTTTGGAAAAATGCTATTTACCACGCCGACGAGGCCGTTCGCGATAAATACTTCCGCAATTTTGGCCGCACCATCGAAGCGCCGCAAAACAACAACCTGTCGATCAAAGTGCTGTACTTCCTCGATTATTTGGATTTTAAGAAAGGCAGAAAAAAGCAGGTGTCTTAATGGCACTTGCAGGTTGCCAGTTTGTACAAATAAGGATGTTTATGTTTTACAAAACGGGCTTTACCACAGTGCCCGTTTAAGTTTGATTTTGCCGTTTATTTTAGTCATATCCAAACACATATAAACGACTCATAAAAGCTTGTTTATCATTGATATAGCTCGCTTAAAATAAAGACCAAAATGAGCCTGTTTTATTAGGCCTTCCGTAACAATTTGGGGCCTGATGCTTGCCCTGTAAGACACATGGAAACCCAACCCCTGATTGGCCTCGAACGGAGCGAAAAACAACAAAAGCCCTGGATGCCCCGCAGGGTATTGTTTACCCCCGATGCACTGGAAGAAGGCTATGGCCGTGAGATACTCGAGCGGGCAGAACGCCTGAACATTCCTGTTGAAATAATGACCAGCAATCGTATCACCGGCCTGCGCGGTGCTGATGAACGCGAAACTTATCGTTTAGCAAAAACAACCCTGGCCATTATAAAGGCACCCCCTTCGCAATTAAAACTGCAACCCATCCCACCCTCTGCCGACTGGCAGTTTCACCTGGCGCAGGGTTGTCCTGCACACTGTCATTACTGCTACCTGGCGGGCTCGCTTTCAGGTCCTCCTGTGATTCGTGCCTATGCCAACCTGCCCGAGATACTGGAGAACCTGCCCAACTACATTCAGCCCGGTAAGCTTACCACATTTGAAGCCTCTTGCTATACCGATCCACTCAGCATCGAGCACCTTACCGGTGGCCTGCAAAAGACCATTGAATTCTTTGGCACCCTGCCCGATGCACAGCTGCGTTTCGTAACCAAGTTCACTGCTGTTGACCAACTGTTGCAGGTGCCGCACAACGGGCATACGCGCAGCCGAATTTCCATCAATGCACCCGAGGTTGCCCGCAGGCTGGAAGGCGGTGTCCCCAAGGTAGAAGCCCGTATTGCAGCACTCCGCAAATTGGCCCTGCCCCGCAGCGAAGGTGGTGGTGCTTACCCCATTGGTGTAGTGCTGGCACCCATCATGCCCATTCCTGATTGGGAGCTGCATTACACCGCCCTGCTCGACCAGCTGGCAGATGCGCTGGCCTTTGCGCCCGATATTACCTTTGAGCTCATCACGCACCGCTTTACCGAAGGCAGCCGCGACCTCTTGCAGCAGTGGTATCCCAACACCTCGCTGGATATGAGTGAGGCAAACAGAACAAAGAAGTTCAACAAGTTTGGCGGTACCAAGTATGTGTTTGAGAAAGGGATTATGCAGCAGTTGAAAAGCTTCTTCCACGAGGGTATTAAAAGCCGTTTGCCGCATGCGCAGATCCTGTACTGGACTTGATGCGTTCAGTATCCCTTTTGAAGCAGGATATCTAATAACTGCTGGAGATGCTGACTTTCGTCAGCATGACAGTGCCTTTAGGTTCTGTCATGCCGAACTTGTTTCGGCATCCCCCGCATTACGTAGGTACTTTGATGAGGGCAGAAGATCCCAACATACTTCGGGATGACAGCACCTAAGTAAACTGTCATGCTGAACTCGTTTCAGCATCCCTTTTGTATACGGAGTCCCTACAAGTGTAAGGAGATGCTGGCATGCGTCAGCATGACAGAAACCATGAACCCAACATTTCATTTTATGCGTCGCGAAAGGATAATCCCCCATATTCTAATCTCTCATTCCCAATACCCAATACCCAATTCCCAATACCTAATCACCAATCCCCCTCCCTGCTTTACCTTAGCGCTCCTATATGGAACAACTCACCCTTAAGCCTGCACAGGTGCTCTTCATGGCCTTTTGCACGGGTCTTATCGTTGCCAATATTTACTATTGCCAACCCCTGGTAGTGCTCATCAGCCGGGAGTTTGGCGTAGCCGAAAGCAAGGCCGGTATCATCACCTTTTTCACCCAGCTGGGTTATGCGCTCGGTCTTTTATTTTTTGTACCGCTAGGCGATATGCTCGAAAAGCGCAAACATATCGTGGTCACCACGGCGCTGGCAGTTTGCTTCCTGGTGATGGCAGCCATGTCGGTATCGCTGCCCATGCTGTGTGCCGCCAGCCTGCTCATTGGCGCTACCTCCATCGTACCGCAATTGATCCTGCCGCTGGCAGCACATTGGGCGCCTGCCCACAACAGGGGCAAGGTGATCGGTATTGTAATGAGTGGCCTGCTCATCGGTATCCTGCTTTCCCGCACCATCAGCGGCCTGGTGGGCAACTGGCTGGGCTGGCGCAGCATGTTTTGGATAGCCGCAGCCATTTCAGCGGTACTAATGGTATTGATGGCCCGCCTTTTTCCCCGCACGCCTTCGCATTTTAAGGGCCATTACGGCACTTTGATGCGCTCGTTGGTAACCCTGGTGAAGGAACAACCTGTTTTGCGCGAAGCAGCGGCTATAAATGCGCTCACCTTTTCTTCCTTTGGCCTGTTCTGGACCACCATGGTGCTGCACCTTTCGCAGCCGCCCTTTGGCTATTCGGCAGGTACAATAGGGTTGTTTGGACTGGCCGCCGTACTGGGTGCGCTTATTGCGCCGGTCATTGGCGGCAAGGCCGACAAAGGCAATCCACGTGTTGCGATTGGCTATGGCCTTTCCACGGTGGTAATTTCCTATATCCTGTTTTACTTCTTTGGTGCCTCCGTGGTGGGTATGGTCATCGGTATCATCCTGCTCGACCTGGGCCAGCAGTCGGTGCATGTAAGCAACCAAACAAGGGTATATGCCCTGCTGCCCGAAGCCCGCAACCGCCTCAATACGGTGTACATGACGGTGAGCTTTATCGGCACCGCGCTGGGTTCGGCCATTGGCTTGTGGGTATGGGAAAAAAGCGGCTGGACAGGTGTATGCATCACTGGCCTGCTCTTCCTTGCCGGCGCCTTTGCCATTTATGCGCTTACCTGGCGGCACACGCCGCACAAAGTGATCGTGTAGGTTCCTTTGCGGCATACTTGCTGCCTGTCTTTGATAAACCAGTCAAAGTTCAAAGTGGGCTGCCGCAAATTGTTTTTTGCTACATTCACAACCCCTTAAATCATTAAGCTAAAGCAACAATATGTTCTATCAGATTGCCTTACTTGTTTCCATGGGTGCCGCGGCCATTGCCTGCGATGCCTCCGATAATCAAACGACCCTGGAGCCTCGTTCCACTACCCAGGCCGACACTACCGGATTCAAAACCGTTAAACTGTACGAAGAGCTCAGCAACCCCTGGGGCATGGCCTTCCTGCCCGATGGCCGCATGCTGGTAACCGAGCGTTCGGGAGAGATACTGGTGTTTAAAAACGATAAATACACGGGGCAAAAGCTGCAGGGCGTGCCTTCGGTATTTGCCGAAGGACAGGGTGGCCTGCTCGATATCCAACTGCATCCCAATTACAAGCAGAACGGCTGGATCTATATCACCTACAGCAAGCCGCAAACCGGAGGTGCATCTACTGCCGTTACCCGTTTTAAGCTGAAGGGCAACCAGCTTACCGACAAGCAGGACATCTTTATTGCAAAACCTGCCATCCCTGCCGACTTCCATTTTGGCAGCCGCATTGTATTTGATAAGAACGGCTACCTCTTTGTAAGCGTTGGTGAACGTGGCACCCAGCCCAAGGTGCAGGAGCTGACCAACGACCACGGCAAGATCCACCGCATTTTTGATGATGGCCGCATTCCTACCGACAACCCATTTGTAAAGGAAGCCGGTGCTTCTAAAAGCATCTGGACCCTGGGACATCGCAACCCGCAGGGTATGGTATACGACGCTGCCGCCGACCGCATCTGGGCGGTGGAACATGGTCCCAAAGGCGGCGATGAGCTGAACCTGATTGAGCCGGGTAAAAATTATGGCTGGCCCAAAACTTCTCATGGCATCAACTACGACGGCACCGTGCTCACACCCAACAAGGAACTGCCCGGCATCACCAATGCCGTGCGGTATTGGGTGCCCTCTATCGGGCCCTGCGGCATGATGCAGGTAACCACCGATAAATATGCCGGCTGGAAAGGCAACCTGCTGGTAGGTGCACTGGCTTTCCGCCATGTGGCCCGTGTGCAGCTGGATGGAACCAAATATGTGGGTGAAGAAAAACTGTTGCAGGACATTGGCCGCGTACGTCATGTGGCACAAAGCCCCGATGGGTTTATTTATGTACTTACCGAAGGCCCCGGGCAGCTGATCAAACTGGTGCCCTGATCCTTTCTGGCTAGCTTATATTAACCCAAACCCGCAAAACCTGATGCCATGCAATCGCAAATCGAAAACGTAAAAAGAACCAGAATCTTTTTGCTGGACCTGGTTAAAGACCTGACGGTAGCAGAGCTGAATGAAGTACCCGAGGGTTTCAATAACAATATTATCTGGAACCTGGGCCACCTGGTTTGGGCACAGCAGGGCATCTGTTACCTGCGTGCCGGAATGGAGCCAAAGGTTGATGCTTCTTTGCTGACACCATTCCGTTCGGGTACCAAGCCCGAAGGTTTGATAGATGAACCTGCCATTGCCGTAATAAAGCAAGCCTTGCTCAGCACCATCGATCAACTGGAGCAAGACTATGCAGCAAGCATCTGGCAACAATATACAGCATGGACCACCCGCTATGGCGTGGAGCTGAAATCAATAGAAGATGCACTGAACTTCCTGTTGTACCACGAAGGCATGCATGCCGGTTATATCATGGCACTAAAGCGTATTGTAAAACCTGCTTTGGTTGCAGGGTAAATGATATAAAGCCAGCAACATAAAAAGGCTGCAGTAAACCGTTAGGGTTTGCTGCAGCCTTTTTGGTTTTAGAAGTGGGCTTTAGATAGGTGGTGTGTTATAGACGATGGACGATGGACCATGGTCCATGGTCTACAATGCCTTTAAAACGAATACCCAATCCCCACTTTCACTGCCCTGTTATAAGCGTTCATGCTCTTGTTGGCATCTATCCGCGACAGGCCATGATCGTAGCTGGCATTGATGCTGACACCCTTGCCAAAACGATAGCCTATGCCACCAGTAAGACCTGCATCCAGCTTGTTGAATTGCTCACTAACATTGGTATTTCTGTTGAGCAGGTTGAAGCCCAGCAGGCCCGCAGTGGTGCGCAGGTCAGCATTGGCAAGGTAAGATACCTGTGGTCCTGCAAAAACCTCCAGTCCGCCGAAGTTTGCTTTTACCAATACAGGGATGTCAATATAGTGTGTAGTGAGCCTTGCCTTGGCATTGGCACCAATAAAGTCGGCGCCTTTGATGCCCAGTTCGCCTTTCAGCTCGTAGCCTTTTTGGGCATAGTAAATACCGGGTTCAATAGAAACGGTATTGCTCAGGGGCAGCGAGGCATAAACGCCACTGTAAAAGCCCGTACGGCCACTTTGTTTGATGGCGCCATTGGTAAAGTCGATGGCACTGGAAAGGCTGTTGGCAGCATCGCCGCTGATGGTGGCATTGACCACACCGGCCTTGATACCAAATGAAGCACTGGATTGTGCAAAAGCGCCTAAAGACATAAGGCTAAGGGCTGCAAGTAAAATTGGTTGTTTCATGGTAAGCAGAACGGTTGTTTGTGCGTTCTGTACCTCTGAAAGCCGGCGGGCCTGCAGGATTAAAAGGCCATCGGTAAGGTTCTGTTAAAGGCAAATGAGGGGCTGCAGGGCTTTTACAGTTTGCGGATAAATGTGCCAATGGCAGTTGCCAGGGTCAGGAAAACAGCAGCACCAAATAAAGCGATTCGGCGGGCATCTTTGGTTTGCATCAGCATTGTTTCAGGATGGTGATAAATGTTGCAGGCAACAAGGCAGTAACCTACAGGCATATAAAAGTCGGCGTTTTGGGGTTTACTTCCTTTTCAAAAAGTTTAATGGTAATAAGGATTGGGTATTGGCAAATTCCACACAATTGCCGGCTGGCATACTTTATGCCTCTACTTTATCAAAATTATTCACTCAAAACCTACGACTATGTTACGCTGGACAATCATTTTTCTGGTAGTCGCCATCATAGCAGCCATTTTTGGCTTTGGCGGCATTGCTGCAGGTGCAGCTGGTATTGCTAAGATTCTTTTCTACATCTTCCTCGTGCTGTTTGTAATCAGCTTGATTGCTGGTCGAGGCCGTGGTGTACGCGATCCTTTGTAAACCTGACGGTTATATAGTTAAACCTTGACCCCGGAGTGATCCGGGGTTTTTGTTTTTATGCATTCGTCTTTTTGAAAGAAAAAGTCAGCTTGTACTAAAACGAAGACCTTTGCTTTCGCTGCTTTACCACACATGCCATGCCGTTAGCCAGCCACTACCAGGTTTTGCCTTGGCCGGGTGCAAATTATGTGGGAAACCTTTCTACAATTTATAGGGTTTGCAGCTTGCCATTAGTGTTCCGGACCTTTTTGTTGGCTGCTAATAATGGGCCTGTTCAACCATTTTCCAGCCCGCTTTGCCTGGTATTTACAAGCAGTTTTATCCTACCAGGTTCAGCAGGTATTCCAGGTGTTCTTTTGTTTGAAACTGGGTGCGTTCTTCCCTGATGGTGCGTATGGTTTTCTTGAGTTCGCGCATCTCGCGGTGGATGTCTTTTTCCGCATCGCCACCAGCAAATCCGTCCAGTCCCTGGCGCATCATTCTTCCTGCAAGGGTGTGCAGTTGCGAACGCTTCAGCGCATCGAGTTTTTGCTGCAACAGCTTATTGAACCGTTGTAGTTGCTGCAGGGGCCAGTTGGTTTCAGCGGCGCTTTCCTCCAGTTGTGCCTTGATGCGTAAAAGCGTGTACAGGTCTTTGTTTTTGCGTGCTTCGGTAAGCTGTTGCATCAACTGGTGTTTCCATTCTTTTTTGGCCTCGTCCTGCTCCAGGTCGGGGTGTATTTTTTTCGCCAGTTCTTTATACAACGGACCTATATCATCTACTTCGGGTGTGGGCGCCTGTTGGTAGGTAGCGTTGACATCAAAAGCGCTTTCCTCCCGGTAATCATCTGCCCAGTCTTCCTCCATCCACGACGATGGATCAGTGTTTTCAAGCTCCTCGTGCACCTGGTTCAACTTGTCTTTCGAGCGTCTTGGCAGGCTATCGTACAACTCCTGCTGTTTTTGCTGGAGCAGGGTTTCTGCGGCTTCATTAAATGCACTGATCTCCATCAGGGTTTGGATGATCCACTCGAGGTACTGTCTTGTTTGCGACTTGCTGAACCTGTTGTTGTAAAATATATCATCCAGCTGGCGCACCAGCAGCATCTTTTCCTGTGCATATTGCCGCAGCAGGGGCAGTATTTTTTCCTGGTAAAGTTGGTGGTAGCGGTCGGCCTGTGCAGCTTCTGTCTTGTTCCGGTCTTCCTGCTCGCTAATTTCCTGCACCAGTTTATTAAACCGGTTCTGGGCTTTTTCCAGCGGCGATAGCTTTGGCTTTTTGTCCTTTTGCTTACTTGTTTGTGGTAGTGAATGCTTCATAGTTGGATGCCAGCCAGGGTATAGCCCCACGCCGTTTTGCCGTGCTGCAAAATTGCGGTTGTTTGCCGTTTGTGCGCCCTGTTCTTTAATTAATGCTTTGTTAGATTCTGTACCCGTTGGCCTGCTGCTGCCATTTATAAAGTTTGGTGATACGGCAAGCTTCGTACTTGTGCCGTTTATCCAATTCAATCCTGCTTGCCATAAAGCCCGGTTAACTTCCCTGAACCTTTCCACCCAAACCAACGCAGATGAAAACTACCATGCTATTTTGGTGCCTCTTGCCCCTATGCAGTAATGCCCAGCCCTATGTAATGATGGACCGCCAATTGGCCGAGCCCATACGCATCCACGAAAGCCTGAGCCTGGACGATCTTGCCGGGGGCGCCTTCCCGGTGTATGCGCAGGATGTTGATCCATTGGTGATAACCCTTGATTCCCTTGCCCGCCATATTGGAAACGGGGCGGCCCTGCCCGATGCTATGGAAACCAGTATCAGTCCGCATTGTTCCGTGCTGCTCTGGCACCAGTCGGAAGCTGCCAACCAGGGGCTTACGCTGGTGATACGGGTGAGTAGCCCGTCCTTTTCCACCCCGCTGCATATTGCGGCCAAAAGCAACCGCAAGTATGCAGTGCGCAGGCTAAAACAGGTAGCCGATTACCTGCGCAACAACAGGGGACTTGCGCACTACCCTAAATAAGGCAACCCTGCGCTTCAAGTGGCGCAATCCTTGTACGTTAAAGGGAATCAGGGATCATGGAACCAAACAGAAGCCAAAGCGCCGGAAGCGAAGCATTGGACAACCGGCAGGACGCAAGCCTGGAGCAGGACGCCGTTGAAGAGGATGGTACGCCGGTGCTGGATGAGCAGGACCTGGAAGAGACCGGCCTTAGCGAAGAGGAGGCTGATAATATTGAATGGGAAGAACCGGAATAAATGCCTGATATTTTTGCTTTGCATCCTGCGGCATTGAGGATTTGTGTATGCGTAGGTGAACGCCAAAGGGTGCAAAGTTTTTGTATACATATACCACATGTTCAATACCGCATCATGACAGACAAAGACCCACGCCAGACACCGGATCCGGGCGATAAAATGCCCCCTGCGCCAACAGGTAATGCCAGCAACCCATCGGCACAGGACAACGATGCCGCATCGGGCGAAAACCAGTTGCTGGGAGCAAGGGCCGAAAAGTACCTGCGCGAAAGTGCCAGCATTGAAGACATGCCTGATGACCAGGACTGGCAGGAAGCAGACCAAACCTTAAATAAAGATTCGGAAGAGCAGGCCTGATCACCGCACTGTACAAAAGCCAAGGGCTCTTGTATAAATGGTTGCTATTGCTCCGGTGGCCATTCAAGTCACCGCCTTACGACCTTTGCCTTTCAATCACAATGTTACCAAAGGTTAACCCGCAATGTTCCGCAACAGCGCACATGCTTATTCCTTTGTGCTCCTCCCTGTCTTCCTTTCATTGTGGTTCTAGAAACTGCAGGCAGCAACCCAAAATCTTTATACGCTCACAATGCCGTTTTTGATGGCATACAGTACCAGTCCCACGCGGCTCTTGATCTGTAGCTTTTCAAAAAGCCCATCGCGGTAGCTGTCGATGGTGCGGGGGCTCACATACATTTCGTCTGCAATTTCCTTGTATGTTTTTTCCGTACAGGCAAGCTGTAAGAAGCGCAGTTCACGTTCGGAGAGGTTAATTGCCATGGTAGCCTGGTGGCTATGTCCGTTGCTGTTGCCGGCTTCGTTGAGGTAGTGGATCATGCGGTTGCTCACCAGTTCGTTGATAAAAAAGCCATGATCCCTTACCGCGTCCAGTGCATGCAGCAGGATGTTGGGATTGCTGTCCTTCAGGAGATAGCCCCTGGCTCCCAGGCGCAGCATGCGGATGATGGCCGCGTCGTGTTCCACCATACTCAGTACCAGCACCCTGGTTTGGGGCAGGTGTTCCCTGATCCAGGTTGCAGTTTCATACCCATTCATGCGGGGCATGTTTACATCCAGCAAAACAATATCGGGCGGATTGGCCGGGGCCTTGCCGATAAAGTCGGCGCCGTTGTCGGCTTCCAGTACAATCTCGTATTGGGGAAAGCTTCGGATAAAAGAAGCGAGACCTTGTCGCAACAGGACATGGTCGTCTACTAGGGCAATGCTGGTGTGGTGCATGGTTGTGCAGGCTTTAGGCGTTCAGGCAAATGGTAATAGTGGTACCCTGGTTGGGTTGGCTTTCAATATCGACGGCCGCACCCACGGAGGCTGCTCTTTGTTTCATATTACGGATGCCCAGTCCGCCGCCCGGCTGGTTAAGGATGCTGGTGTCAAAGCCACGGCCATTATCGGACAGCACAATCCTGCGGCGGCCGTTGCTCTGTTCTAAGGTAACACAAAACTCATTGGCACCTGCATGACGTAGTGCGTTGCTCACAATTTCCTGCACCATCCGGAAAAGGATGATGGCTTGTTGCCCGTCAACAGAAAAGCGTCCTTCGGGTTCTACCAGACGGGTGCGGTACTGCCCCGACTTTTGCAGGTGCAACAGCAGCTGCTGGATGCTTTCGGAAAAGCCCGCTTCCCTGATATAGTTGGTGTTGAGCAGGTGGCTCAGGTTGCGGAGGTCGGCAATGGCCTGTGCCAGCAGGGCATTGGTGGTGCTGATCTTTTCGGGGTTGCTGTCGCGGTCGAGGGTATTGATATTGAGCTTTACCAGGCTGAGCACCTGGCCGATATTATCGTGTATCTCCTCGCTGATCTGCGAGTAGGTTTGCTCCTGTATTTCCAGTTGCGATTGCAGCAGCGCCGCATCGTAGTTGCGCCGCAATGCATATAGCTCCTGCACATGCGACAGCCTGCGGCGGTAGTATTGGTACAGCAACAGGAAAAAAAAGATCAGGACCAGGAGCAAGGATGCCGATCCTATGATGATGAACCAGCTGGCCTTGATTGCCAATAGCAGCATAAGATGGCGGTTGAAAAGAATAAGTATTTGATGATATTGGCCACCTGCTGAATGGACCAGATCATATACAGGTCGTCGGTGCTGAACCAGGACTTGTGTTTATAACTGCTGATCACCAGGATGGTTACAATGGCATAAAACAATACCCCGCTTGCCAGGTAAAAACCGGGTTGCTTCTGAAAACTCAGGATCTGGTCGGATTGTACCAGGTGCAGGAAATACCGGAAGCACAAAAAAGAAAACACAAAGGACAGGAGGGTGGCGGAATAACTGTTGAACACCTTGGGTGGCTCCAGCCAGATGATATTCACCAGCCAGAAAAGTACATAGCCTGTTAACAGGGAAAGGCGCAGCCTCCGGTTGGCTGCGCCAAAACCATACAGCAGGGGGCCCAGCAGCAACAGTTCGCCCAATGAGTACAGGTGGTAATAGGGCAGGTTGTTGGTTTGCTTGTCGGCCAGGTAATTGGTATAGCCCATCACCAGTATGGTAAACACCAGGTAAGCCGACAAAAGCTGCCTGCCGGGCATTTGTTTGCAGGGCAGGAGCAGCAGCAGTACCGCCAGTGGAAACAGCGTGTCGGAGTAGTCCCAGAGGGTGGCCAGCATATCAGGAGTTTAGCATGTTGGCGCCCCCGCACTGGCTGGGGCAGGGCCTGCCGCTGCGCACGGTGTCGGTGCTGGCAACAGCCGAAGTTCTTTGGGCACCTGTTCCCTGCCGGGCGTCGATCGGTTCTATCGCATCATGGTATTGCGCTCCCTGCTGCCGGCAGGGTACGGCATAAAGCCTTACCAGTGGCCCCTTGCCCGCATCTTCAAACCCGATGTAGATGCGTATGCCGTCCTTTTCCCCGCTTGCATCATACAGTATCCGCATCAGATCCTCACGGGTAAAAAGGTAAGAGTTGTAAGCCGTTTGTGCCGTTGCGCCATACTGCTTGTGCATATACTCGCGGTAGGCTTTGCAGTGTTGGGTTGCCTGGGTCAGCAGGCCATTGGAGGCGGTGTTTTTTGCAGTAGCTTTTGCCATAATAGAGTGTTGGAGGAGAAGAATACAGCCTTAACTGTACGGGTTGGTTTGTGCCCGCAATTAAAACTAGGCTGCCTGGCTGCTGCTGGCAATGGGTGGATTAAACAAAGGGTACCCGTTTTTTCACGGTATCATCTTGGGCTAATTACCCGTTGTTTCCCCTTTGGCGCTGCGCCATCTTTGTATCAAGGCAATCGGTAAAATAGCCTGTGCCGGGCAGGAGTGAGGCCTTTGCTAACCGGCTCCACTCACTGCACGGCGCAGGCAACTTTCCAAAACCACCAACGTAATAGGGGTCGTAATCAAAACTGCTGTGATGATTTGGTTTATCAAAAGGCTGCCATCGGTCTGGCAGTCCTGGGCGTCTGGCGTTTCCTGCATTTAGCGGCGCAGGGAAACAACAGGCGCCATTTTTTTGTACTTATCCTCCAACAGGTCCTTGGGCCTCTTGCTGGTGCACCTGGTGGGGTGCTGCAACCGGCCAACTGCCCCAGACCCTTAGCTCCCCGGCTTCCTCTTTTCCCCAGAAAAATTTTCTTCCTGCTCCTTTCCGTGATACATTGGTATTGTTTCCCATTTTGCTTGTCTCTATATCAAAGCATCTTTCCAATCTACCAACATGATCAAACAACTTACGATTGCCGCCGCCCTGTTGTACCTGGGGCTACCTGCGGATGCGCAAAACAACTGGGCGCCGGCAGGCACCAAAATCAAAACCGAATGGGCCAGCGCGGTCAATCCCGCCAGCCCCTTACCCGAATACCCCAGGCCACAGATGGTGCGGAAAGCCTGGACCAACCTCAACGGGCTTTGGCAATATGCCGTTACGCCTAAAAGCCAGGAAGCAGCACCGGCCGCATATGCTGGCAGGATCCTGGTTCCTTTTGCCGTGGAGTCCGCCCTGTCGGGTGTGGGCAAAACGGTAGGTAAAGACAGCGTGTTGTGGTACCAGCGCAGCATCAACCTGCCCGCCTCGGCCCGCAAGGGTCGTACGCTGTTGCATTTTGGTGCCGTCGACTGGCAATGCACGGTATGGGTGAACGGAAAGGAAGTAGGCAGCCACCAGGGTGGTTATGATCCTTTTAGTTTCGATATCAGCAATGCGCTGAACAAAGGTGCCGCTCAGAATATCGCCATCAGGGTGTGGGATCCTTCCGATGATGGGCCCCAGCCCCGGGGCAAGCAGGTGAAAAAACCGGAGTCCATCTGGTACACGCCTGTTACAGGCATCTGGCAAACGGTATGGCTGGAGGCTGTGCCCGACACCTATATCGCCGCAACAAAACAAACGCCCGATGTGGATGCGGGGCAGCTGGCCCTGGCAGCCGATGTTGCAGGCGCCCAGCCCGGCGATGAACTGCGGGTAACGGCCTTTGCCGAAGGCAAGCAGGTAGCCAGCCAAACCGGTGCTGCCGGTGGCAACCTTAGCCTGGCAATAGACAATCCCCGCTTGTGGTCGCCCGAAACGCCGTTCCTCTACGATTTGAAAATAGCGCTGCTGCGCAAAGGCAAGGTGGTGGATGAAGTGGACAGCTATTTTGCCATGCGTAAAATAAAGATGAACCCCGATGCCGCCGGCATCCAGCGCATGCTGCTCAACGACCGGTTTGTGTTTCAATACGGTCCCCTCGACCAGGGCTGGTGGCCCGACGGCTTGTACACCGCGCCTACCGATGCTGCCCTGAAGTTTGATATCGAGAAAACAAAGGAGATGGGTTTCAACATGATCCGCAAACACGTGAAGGTGGAGCCCGCCCGCTGGTACTGGTACTGCGATAAAATGGGTATGCTGGTATGGCAGGATATGCCCAGCGGCGACCTGGGCAACCGCTGGGAGGCACGACCGGGTGTGTATGGCCGTGCTTCTGATAAAGACAGGACGGCAGCATCGGAATCCATCTATCGTAAGGAATGGGCCGAAATCATGCAGGACCTCCACAACTTTCCCTCCATTGTAGTATGGGTGCCCTTCAACGAGGCATGGGGCCAGTTCAAAACCAGGGACATCACGGAGTGGACCATGAAGCAGGATCCCTCAAGGCTGGTGAACAGCGCCAGCGGCGGCAACTTCGAGCCCGTGGGCCATATCATGGACCTGCACAATTACCCCGATCCGGCCATGCCCGATCCAAAGCTATTTGGATCGAAGCAAATCCTGGTGCTGGGCGAATACGGCGGCCTGGGCCTGCCGCAGGAGGGACATACCTGGCAGGATAAAAACAACTGGGGTTACCAGAGCTATAAAAACAGCGAAGACCTGTATAAGCGTTATGCCGAATTTATCGGCCGCATACCTGCACTTATAGAAAGTGGTCTTTCTGCTGCCGTGTACACCCAAACCACCGATGTGGAAATAGAAACCAACGGCCTGATGACCTACGACCGCAAGGTGATCAAAATGCCAGTGGAAAGATTGAACCAGTTGCACCAGGTATTATACAAGAGCCCGGTGCAGCTGACCTTAAGGAAATAAAAAAGTCTTCCTGGAGAAGGAATGGCTTTTGGTCTTCCGGAGGCTTGTCATGCGGAACTTGTTTCAGCATGACAGTATGCGCAGTTGCAAAAGCTTACTGCTAAGCAGAACACGCGTGTTGCAATACGCTAAGCGCAAGTAAGATTATCTAAAAAAAGCAAAGCTCCTGAAAGTATAACCAAATGGTTGACTGCTCAGGAGCTTTGTTGTTTCTATGTGTACCATTGTAGTACTGGGTCAACCTGCTTTGCTACCGGTCTTAACAGGTGTATTGTATTCCTCCGGCACTATTGCTATCTTATTCACCCTTCCTTTCCCTATCGATTCCTGTTGCCCCTGTGTTTTGTATTTCCTCACCTCAAAACATATATCATGCAGGAGACAAAAGCCCAACAGGGAACTGCTACGCCGGTAAGCTTTTTCCAGACGAAAGCCTATGCCGCCCAGGATGCCGGTGCTGCTTTGCAGCCATGGAACCTGGAGCGGCGCAACCCCGGGCCGCACGATGTACAAATAGACATCCGGTACTGCGGCGTGTGTCATACCGATATCCACTTTGTACGCAACGACCTTGGGATTTCTGTTTATCCCCTTGTGCCAGGACATGAAATAGTGGGTGTTGTATCAAAAGTTGGTGACCACGTACAACGCTATAAGGCCGGCGACCTGGTGGGTGTTGGTTGCTGGGTTGACTCCTGCCGGGTATGCGATAGTTGTAACGAAGGCGAACAGCAGTATTGCCTCAACGGCAACACCCTCACTTATAACAGTGTTGAAAAAGAAACCGGCAGGATGACCTATGGTGGCTACGCTGCACAGATCGTGGTGAACGAGGATTTCGTGTTGCGGGTTTCGGATACATTGTCGCTGCCGGGTGTTGCCCCATTGCTTTGTGCAGGCATCACTACCTATTCGCCGCTGCGTCGGTGGAAGGTGGGTAAAGGTCATCGCATCGGTATTGTTGGTCTGGGTGGCCTGGGGCATATGGCCGTTAAGTTTGCCGCAGCCTTTGGTGCCGAAGTAACCGTCTTAAGCCGCTCGCCGCAAAAGCAGGAAGATGCACGCAAACTGGGGGCTCACCGCTTTGCCCTAACTACCGATGCTGAACAGGTACAAAAACTTGCCAACTATTTTGACTTTATTCTCGACACTGTAGCTGTTGACCACGACCATGGCGCTTATATGGGCATGCTCAAAACCAAAGGCACCCTTATTTGCGTGGGCATAGCTCCCGAGCCTGTGGTAATACCCATGTTCCCGCTGATCTTCCAGGGCCGGCAAGTGGCAGGCTCACTTGTTGGCGGCATTCCTGAAACTCAGGAAATGCTGGACTTTTGTGCCGAGCATAATATCACTGCCGATATCGAGTTGATCCGGATGAGTGAGATCAATGAAGCCTTTACCCGGATGGAGCGGAGTGATGTGAAATACCGGTTTGTGATTGATATGGCAAGTATCTGAATTTTCTTATCGTTTTACCAATAAAGCCCTGGCGTAAAAACTCCGGGGCTTTTATGTGTCTGCGCCATTGTGCCTGCTGCATGTGCGCATCAAAAGTCAAGGCATCGCATACCTAAATCCCATAACACTGGATGCACCCACGGCTGTTTGTCTTCCTGGGTTATGAATTGTTTGTAACAGGTAGTAGTTTCATTCCTGCCCGCGCTGGAAACCCATCCAACCCCATGTAGCTTTTGCCCCCTGGCCCCGATTTCTTCACTTTTAAATCTTACATAATGAAACGTTCAATCAAAGCAGGCATGCTTGCCTGGCAATGGTTTCAATGGTGCTGCATGCCCAGGATTTTGCAAGTGCCGATGACAAGGATATGCTGGGCAAAGGAAAAATGCTTACCGCCAAACAATTGCAGGGCGCATACAACATGTCGCGGATGGTGGTAAGGAGCATGGGAAAAGATTCGGTTATTGAACAGCAGCAGATGAAAATATTTACCGACAGGTATATGATGTATGTGCACCCGCTTACGGGCGATTCTTTGGGTGAGTTTGGTATCGGCACTTACAAGGTCATGCCCGACAAAATCGTTGAGTATGTATTTTTCAGGGGCAGTTCAGGTGCAGTAAACGACAGCTTTGAAGTAAAAATCAGCGGGCGGCAGGATGGTTTTGTACAGGCCCTGATGTTCAAGGACGACCAGAGCGGTCCTTGGACCTTGTTTGAAGAATATAAAAGAGCCGGTGGCAAAAAAAAGCAGCCCCATGGATGGTGCCTGGAAGCAGGTGGCACGGTATGAAATAAGCAATGAGGGCATGCGCACACCCGCTACCCCGGCTACCCAGTATAAAGTCTATTAGGCAGGGCATTTTGCATGGGCTTCCACGGGTACCGACTCCGCTACGCAAAAACCTGTTACTGTTTTTGGGTATGGCACATTTGATATGAAGGGGAAGAACCAGCTGGTGGAAACAAATACCAACACTACCTTCCGTACCGACCTGATGGGTGTTCCTGTTACGGTACAAATAAAGTTTCAGGGTACCAATAACTACGAGCAGGTTATTGAATGGCCCAATGGGGTGAAGCAGG
>NZ_MTFE01000010.1:347437-356326 GCF_001953305.1 Cnuella takakiae | reverse complement strand
AAAAAGGCCCGGAACATCGTTCCGGGCCTTTGTATGAGTTGTCTTCTATCCTACTACCAATAGCCAGTGTATAGTGGCTTGCAGCTTGTAGCTATAAGCTTGTAGCTTCCAACCTACACCTTCCCAATCACCCTTTTATCCTCCTCCCTCGGCCTGATGATCAGGCGCAGCGTGGGGTCGTTGGTGATAAAGGCATACATCCAGCTAAAGAATAACTGCACCTTGTTGCGGAAGCCCACCAGCGGGATGATATGGATAAAGAGCCATACCATCCAGGCAAAGAAACCTTTGAAGAACAGCTTGGGCAGGTCGGCAACGGCCTTGTACTTGGCAATGATGGCCATATTGCCTTTATCGTTGTAGCGGAACTCCTTCAGGGTTTCGTTGCGCTCCAGCCGGGTAAGGTTGGCTGCCAGCAGCTTGCCCTGCTGAATGGCAGGCTGTGCCACCTGCGGGTGGCTGTTCGGGAAGGCCGGGTCGGCGGTCATATAGGCCTGGTCGCCGATGGCAAAGATGTTGGTATAACCCTGCACCTTGTTGAAGCCATCCACCAGCAGGCGTCGGCCACGGGTAAAAGCCTCCTTGGGCAGTCCCGGTACATCGCGGGCAATAACACCCGAAGCCCAGATAAGGGTAGCGGTGGGTATTTCCTGGCCGTTGGCCAGCAATACTTTTTCGTCTACAAAATCTTTTACCGCGGTATTCAGCACAATCTGGACGCCAAAATCCTGCAACACCTGCAGGGCCTCGCCCTGCGACTTTTTACTCATGGGGCCCAGCAGGGTAGCGCCGGCATCCACCAGGTAGATCTTGCCACGGAAGTTGCGGATCTCGGGATAGTCTTTAGCCACAATGTTGCGGCCCATTTCGGCCAGCATGCCTGCAATCTCCACACCTGTAGGACCGCCACCGGCAATCACGATGTTTTGCAGCCGCTCCCTTTCATCCATATCATTGGTGCGCACCGCCTTTTCCATGTTCAGCAACAGGTGGTTGCGCAGGTTCAGGGCATCGTCGATGCTTTTCATGGGCAGCGCATGCTCTTTTACATTCTGCATCCCGAAATAATTGGTTTCGGTACCCATGGCCAGGATCAGGTAATCGTAGGGGATGGCGCCGGTATCTGTTTCCAGCGTATTGGTTTCGGGCACTACCCGCAACAGCGAGCCCAGGTGAAAACGCACATTGGGCCGGTTCTGGAACAGGCGGCGGAACGGGTGACTGATATTGGAGGCCTCGATAAAGGCAGTGGATACCTGGTACAGCAGGGGCGGAAAGAAATGATAGTTGTTCTGGTCAACCACCACCACTTCAAAGCGGGCGTCCCTGGTAAGCTTCTTGGCCATATTGAGGCCGGCAAAGCCGCCACCAACAATGACCACCTTCTTTTTGCTCGTCTTTTGATTCATTGCTTCTGTTTTCGTTCAATTTGGGAAAGCCTGCCACAACAAGCTGGCCCCTGGTACATATATAAAATATCCTGCCTGCCTGTTGCCGCAACCCCATGTGCAGGCCAAAGCAGGGCGATGGGGTTGTTTTCAGCAAAGGGCAGTTGCGGGGAACGCGTGGGTGGCAGGTTTTGTAAAGTTCGCCAATTCCGCTGAGCGCCGGGGTACAAACCATCCTGGGTTTCATGTATGTAAAAAAGAGATGATTTATATAAAACAGTCTGTTTTGACTTACTTAATTCAGTATTGGTCGAAGTTTTTTAAAAAATATCTATCTTTTTTAGTCATCTTTGGGCGCTTGTTTAAGAAAACCAACTATTTCTTGTAAAAATCATTTGCTGTGCCAACGAAAAATGCTCCCCGCCTTTCGGCCGTACCTTTTTTCCTGCTCCTGCTGGTTTCCCTGCTGGGTGTTGTGTACCCGGGTGTTCCCAAAGCACCGATGGTAAAGGACGGCATTGTGGCCGGCGATGTGGCTTGGATGCTCTGCTCGGCAGGACTGGTGCTGCTGATGACGCCCGGGCTGGCGCTTTTTTATGGTGGCATGGTAAGCACCCGCAACGTCATTTCCACCATGCTCCAGAGCTTTATCTGCATGGGCGTGATCAGCGTGTTGTGGATCGTGGTGGGCTTTAGCCTGGCCTTTGGCGACAGCATCGGCGGTATCATTGGCGACCCGCGTACCTATTTTATGTTCCGCGGCGTGCTGGAAAGCAAACCCTGGCCCCTGGCATCTACCGTTCCCCTGGTGCTCTTTGCCTTTTTCCAGCTCAAGTTTGCCGTGATCTCACCCGCCCTTATCACCGGCTCTTTTTCCGAACGCATCCGCTTTACCTCCTATATTCTTTTTGCCTGCCTGTTCAGCATGCTTATTTACGCACCCATCGCCCACTGGACCTGGCACCCCGACGGCATCCTCTTCAAGATGGGGGTACTCGATTTTGCCGGCGGCACCGTAGTGCATATTTCGGCGGGCTGCTCGGCACTGGCGGCGGCCATTTACCTGCGCAACCGCAAACAGGGACAGCTGCACCTCAACCCCTCCAATATACCCTTTGTGCTTACCGGCACGGGCCTGCTTTGGTTTGGCTGGTTTGGCTTCAATGCCGGCAGTGCGGTAGGTGCCAACGATGTAGCCGCATCGGCACTGGCCACTACCAATACATCGGCTGCCGCAGCCGGCATGGCCTGGATACTGTTTGATGCTTTCAAGGGCAAGAAGCCCTCTGCGCTGGGTTTCAGTATTGGTGCGGTGGTAGGACTGGTGGCCATTACCCCTTCGGCAGGTTTTGTTACCATTGCCCACTCCATTTTCATCGGCACGGCCACCAGCATCATCTCCAATATGGTAGTGGCCTGGACGGCCAAAACCAGCATCGACGATACCCTGGATGTTTTTCCCTGCCACGGCGTAGGCGCCATGGTGGGCATGCTCTTTACCGGCATTTTCGCCCACCAAACCGTGAACCCCGCCAACACCACCGGCAATGGTTTGCTGTATGGCGAAACAAAGCTCTTCCTGGCGCACCTGGCAGGACTGGGCATCGTGGTAGCCTTTTCTTTTGTAGGGGCCTTTGCATTGCTCAAGATCACCGACCTCATCTCACCCCTGCGAGTAAGTAAGGACGAGGAAATACAGGGTCTGGATATTACCCAGCACGGCGAGCAGGTATCGATGCGGGCGTGATTGGGTTTCCGGTTGCTGGTTTGTTTTTAGAAAAGAAAGTTGGTAATCAAAAAGGCATAGGTATTAAAAACCGGCGGGATCTACACCGCCGGTTTTGTTTTGCATAAATTGCTTCAAACTTGTCGTCCGTCGTCCATCGTCAGTGGTCCATCCTCCATCCTCCCTACTGCTATGACCCTGCTATTGCGCTATTTGTCCATCATTATCTTACTGTCCGGCATTGCCGGTTGTTCCCAGTTCATTTACCGGCCGCATTCCCGCCAGCAACAGCAGCGGGCCAAGCCCCCGGTTTCTTTGCTTGAAGAGATCCTTGTTTATCGCCAACTGTATGGCAACTGGCCTGCAAGCAGGGAGCAGTTTGTGGCCCGGGATGCGCGGTTTGAAGCCGCTTTCAGGGGCTTTCCCTACCGCGATGTGCGCTTTCGTGCCCGAAGCCGCGCGGAACTGTTGTTTTCCTTCAGCGGGCATATCCGCGACGAACAGGCCTACCAGCAAACTGGTTTGATCGACCTGAATGGCTATGGTGGTACCGTTAGGTTTTACCGGGATAAAGGCCGCTGGATCTGGAAGATCAAAATGAACTAACAGGAACAAGGGGGCAACAGGCGCCAAATGATAAGGGCCCTGCTGCCGCTTGCTGTCATCTGTTGTTGGTATTGCTGCTTTGGTAGTTGCTATGCCTATCCTTTTGCCAGAATTTCCACTGCTCCTGCTTCCTTAGGGAAAAAATTTCCCAAAAGTTAACAGCCGTCCGGGTTGTCAAAAAATGAAGTCTTAGCGCTAAAAAACAGGTGCTTTTTAGCAGCAGGGGGTCGAATAAAAAAGGAACAGATGGGCGTTTTATATGGATGGGCTACAGTGATACTTATATTTTAAAACATAATGCGAACGGCGCTGGTTTTCCGCCCCAAATTCTTGTTTACCCCTTGTTTTTCTGCCCGGAAAATGTGTAAGTTTCTATTGCAAATACCGCGTTTGCTTCCCTTTGGCGGCTGTATCGCGCCAATTTCAGGAACGAAAACTGCGGCTGTTTTTTTGCATACAATCCTACACCTAAACATGCGGCTATGTTAACCATCAATGAACAAGGAATACTGGAGGAGCAGTCGTTTACCAACCAAACCCTGAACTGGGGTGATGTGTACCAGTTCAACCACGCACGCCGGGGTAAGGTAATTGCCACCCTGGTGGCCGAAGACCACGACTGGTTTTTTGTGGAGCTGGCTACCGAACTGGATACCCCCAACGGCTATATGGATGCCGGCGAACGCCTGCCCCTGCGCAAAAGCCTTGTGTACTCGGTAGACCTTTTCTAAAGGCAAACCGTAATGCTATCTTTTACGACCCGTAAGCGATAGAAGGTGTGCGGCTGTTGCTGCGCACCTTTTTTGTTGATAGATCATGGACCATGGACGATGTACCATGGTCTATGGTCCATCGTCCATGGTCTCCGGCAACACAAGCTTCCATTTCTTAACCACTTCATAATGCAGCAGGAGCGCAGGTGCATGTTTCGTTGTATTAGCTTTCCGGCTCCAAAGGGAGCTGTAAAGGCATCTCTTGTAAGGAACCTGTTTTTCGTGATTCAACCCTTTTCTTTATGACCCGATTTCTTTACTTAGCCGGACTGCTTCAATTTTGTTGTTCCCAAACAGTGCTTGCCCAAAAACCCGAACCTGCCCCCCTGTACCTGTCCAACTATACCTTCAGCAGCGGGCAACCCGAAATAGGGATGGTGCAAACAACCACAGGTGAGAAAATAAAGACCATAAAACTACTGGGTGCAGGTGCTGCTTACCTGCGGGTTAAGGCCAACCGGCTGGAACTGCAACCCAAAAAGCTGGATACCGCCACGCCTTGGATTGATGCCGTGGTGCAGGTGCGCACCACCAACGCAAACTATACCGATACCTTCCGTATTGTACGCGACAATTTCATCCGCAATAAAGTGATTGCCCACCGCGGTGCTTTCAAGAACACGGGTGTTGCCGAGAACTCGGTAGCATCCCTGCAACAGGCCATCCGTATGGGTTGCGCCGGTAGCGAGTTTGATGTGCACCTGTCATCAGATGGCGTACCGGTGATCAGCCACGACCCCAGGATCGGCGGCTATACCATTGCCGAAACACCTGTTGCGGTACTCACTGCCATCAAGCTGTCGCATGGTGAGCAACTGCCTACCCTGGAAACCTTTCTGAAGGGTGGCCTGGACCAGAACAAAACCAAACTGATCCTCGAGATCAAAGCCTCTTCAGCAGGCAAGGCCAACTCTATTTTGCTGACGCAAAAAGTAGTGGCCCTGGTAGAGCAGCTGCAGGCACAGGCATGGATCGACTATATCAGCTTCGACTACGACGTGTGCAAGGAAGTAATGCGCCTGGCACCCTATGCTAAAGTGGCCTACCTCAATGGCGACAAAACGCCGGAAGCCCTTGCCGCCGAAAAGTTCTATGGACTCGATTACCACTACAGTGTATTGCAAAAGAACAGCAGCTGGATTGCCGATGCCAAAAAGAGCGGCATCACGGTAAACGTATGGACCGTGAATGATAAGGCCATGATGCAGGACCTGTTGCAGCAGGGCGTTGATTTCATTACCACCAACGAACCCGAATTGATGTTGCAGTTGGTAGGGAACAAACCCCTTGCAGCAGCATCTCAGAGGTAGCACACCATATCCTATTCCTTTTGCGCCTTTGCGTCTTTGCGAGCAATGTTTTCACGCAAAGACGCAAAGGCGCAAAGC
The DNA here is from genome assembly GCF_001953305.1 of Cnuella takakiae. Lineage (GTDB taxonomy): Bacteria > Bacteroidota > Bacteroidia > Chitinophagales > Chitinophagaceae > Flavisolibacter > Flavisolibacter takakiae. Next base: position 350,445 of record NZ_MTFE01000010.1, on the reverse strand, counting down.
TTTTAAGGTAAAGCGCTAAAGGAAGGCACCTGCTATATTGCAACGTAAGAAACAGGGGTCCTTGCAGCTTGTAGCTAACAGCTTGCAGCCCCTATGAGCTTCAGCTCACTATTCACCACTCCTCACTCATCACTGATCACTCCTTACTCATCACTCATCAATTATTTTAACAAACCTCTTTTGGCAATAGCACAGGCTTTCCCTTTCTTTGCCCTGTAAATTTTCAGCATCAGGAGTTTCCTGCCATCGTGCAGGAATGCCAACCGGGCCCCAGGCTAACGGTGGAGCAGTATGCGGGTCTTGCGAAGGTGACCAAAAGCTTGAACAACACTACTACCTTCCTTTCCCTACTTCTGTTGCTGTGTGGTGCATCACTCAAAAAACACAGACAACATGCAAGAACAAACGCTTAGCAAGAAACAACAGGACCTCGATCGTTTGCAATCCATCATCACCCAGGGCTGCGATGAACACCATCCCGATGCCAAACTGCTGGCTGACCTGAGCTGCCTCTATCCATGGTATGCCCTGAAGTATTTTGCGGAAACCTATGACAGCCATAGTGGAGATGTGCTCAGTTATCATATCAGGTGCCGGCAGGCAGCCAATGTGATCCTGGTAGGCGCTTCCAGCAACCTTAAAAAGATATTGGCCTTTCCACCCCGGAACAAAGCGGAAGAAGAAAAGCGCGATCGCGTATTGCACTGGTTGGAACCGATTTTGGAAGAGCAGGCAAAATGGAACTAGGCACACCTAACCGGTTCCAAGAATCACACCTAACAGGTCTTAAAGACCTGTTAGGTGTACCGTACCACCACCCAACTAAACACCCGTGAAACAAAAACCAAAACATTGCCAGCGTACCAGCGATCTCCGGTTCCTGGAAGCGGCCATCCGCAACGGCGGCCCCATCGGCGTACAAGAGGGTCAGCGCTTCAACTTCATCCTGCGCCGCTATGCCAGTGAGGTAAGGCTGATGGCTTCCGAACTGAATCCCGCCTACTACCAACAAGTACTCAAACCCTATATGGAAGGGCCGGAGCCGATGCGCAAATGGATCATGCGTACCCTGCTGCCCATACCGCGCTTACTCACTTTTGAAGAACAGGTACAGGTGGCCACACATCCCGGCATCGACGCTGCTCATCTAAAACTATGTATGCGACAGGGAGATACTTACCTGCAGGCGCTGGTGCACCTGGAGGATCATATGCGTTGGTTATAAAAAACTGGAAACATGAAGATCACAAAACTGGGCGAGCCCGCCTTCCGGTTGTATTACCAGCCTGGCAAGGCATTGTACATTCCTGTTTACATCATTCGCAATACCGCCGAAGACCGGTTGTTCACGCACTTTTACTGCAACACAAAAGCCGCAGGTATCCGCATGGTACAGCGGCGTGCCTATATCCGCCAGCCCTACGATGGGCAGAATTATTTCAAACAACCCTACTATGCGCAAAAGTTGATCGATGCGTTGCTGCATATTGCAATGACCGAGTCGGTGCGCTTTGACACGCTGTGTTCGGTGAACATTGGCCGCCATACCTATTTCTTCGACAAGGGAGTGGCGTGTACCAGTTTGCCGGAAGGCTATAACCCTTACGGCAGCGACAGTCAAACAGAGGAGTCGGTCAGGGCCTTTTGCCACCAGTACCATATCGATAGTAAGGAATTCAACTACCCTTCTGCCCGGTTGAATGGCAGTTATAGCTTTTGATGAAGCGGTAAGCAGGTTAAAAAAGTAAATGGTTGTTTGGTGCCTTCTTCCGCGACCTTCCAAAACCTGTTAGGTGTACCGCAGCAGCCTTTGTATTTTCCCATTTTAAATACCATGTTCAAATCCTTTCTTTTCCTGTCTTTTGCCTGCTGGTTATGTAGCACGCCTGCACTTGCCCAACAACCCTATTTCCCCGATACCGCTTGGCAAAGCCGCAAACCCGCCGAGCTAAAGCTGGATGCCACTGCCCTCGACAGCGCCGTGGCCTTTGCCCAACGTAACGAAGCCACAATTGACCGCGACCTGCGCATCGCCAATATGCGCTCCTATGCCAACGAACCCGGTTATAAAATCCTTGGCCCGATGAAACAACGCGGCGGCCCCGCAGGCCTCATCATCAAGGGTGGATACATCGTTGCGCAGTGGGGCGACCCTGGCCGCGTGGACATGACCTTCAGCGCCACCAAGAGTTATCTCAGCACTGTTGCTGGTCTTGCTGTTGACCAGCGCCTCATCGGCAGCATCGAAGAACCCGTAAACCGATATGTGTGGGACAATACGTTTGAAGGCAACCACAACAGCAAAATCACCTGGCGCCACCTGCTGGACCAGACCTCCGACTGGAGCGGCTGCCAGTTTGAGGTGTGCGACTGGAGCGACCGTCCGCCCCGCACCGGTGGCATCGACGACTGGAAGGCCCGCAAGCTCCTTGAACCCGGCTCCACCTACGAATACAACGATGCCCGTGTGAACGTACTCGCCTATTCGCTGCTTCAGGTATGGCGCAAGCCCCTGCCGCAGGTGCTCAAGGAAAAGATCATGGACCCCATCGGCGCCTCCACCACCTGGCGCTGGTATGGTTACGACAATTCCTTTGTAAACATGGACGGACAGATGGTACAAAGCGTGAGTGGCGGCGGTCATTTTGGTGGCGGCCTCTTCATCAACACCTGGGACCAGGCACGCTTTGGATTATTGTTCTTGCGCAAAGGCAAATGGAAAGGCAAACAACTGGTATCGGAGCAATGGGTGAAAATGGCGCACGAGCCTTCCAAAGCCAATCCATCCTACAGCCTGCTCTGGTGGACCAATGCCGCCGAAGAACTCAAAGGCGTTTCCAAAAACATCTGGTTTGCGGCCGGCTTTGGCGGCAACTACATCGTCATCGATGAAGCCAACGACCTGCTCATTGTTACCCGCTGGCTGGAGCCATCGCAGTTGGGGGAGTTGGTGAAAAGAGTGGAAGCGGCGGTGAGGTAGGTTTTTGGTTTTTGGTTTTTGGTTTCTT
>NZ_MTFE01000010.1:309277-347393 GCF_001953305.1 Cnuella takakiae | reverse complement strand
GTTTGGAGTTTGGAGTTTGGAGTTTGGAGTTTGGAGTTTGGAGCAAACTTTCTAAGGTAAGCAGGAAAGCAGCTACATAGTTCACTGTCATGCCGAACTTGTTTCGGCATCCCCCTATTAACCGAGTGTACAACAGCAGGAGGAGATCCCGACCTGCGTCGGGATGACAGTGTCCTCGGGTACGGCCATGCCTACCTGGGGCTGCATCCGTACAACTATTTGGATTTCCACATCTTGAATCTCCTGGGTCTGAAGTATACTATCGAATGAGCCCAGCGCATGAATCCATACAAATACAAAAGGCGCACAAAGTATCCCTTTGTGCGCCTTTTGTTTTAGAGCCTTTGTGGTTCAAAACTAATCCACCAGCTGGGGCAATTGCTGTTCAAACAAAGCAGTGAACGCTTCCGCGGTCAGGATATGTCCCTGCTTTTGTGCGGCATCGGCAAGGCCATAAGCCCACTGCGATGAGGCCAGGCGTTGCAGCGGGGTACCATGGTGGCCCGTGCTGGTAAAGCCGCAGTCGCCGATGTTATAAAACACATCATAGAACAACTGTGCACGCTTCCACTGCATGGCGGCACCACGCGAATGCGACAGGTAGTAGGTAGAATAGGCATCCGCCATCAGCTCCGTACGGCGGGTACCTTCGGCTGAGCGAACGGCGGGGAACAGGTTCAGCTGGTACTGCACATGATGGCCAAATTCGTGGGAGAAAATAGCCTGTGGCGCCACATCTTCATAACCCAGCTCCTGGTAGGCCTGCATGATGCCATCACCCATGGCGATCTTGTCGGGGATGGTGCCCAGGTCCACATCATTAAAGCCACGCAGGGCAAAGGCGTTGAAGCTAAAGATGGGGTGGTCGCCGTTGCGAAACTGGGGCACACCTACCGCCGCTTCCGACACCAGGGTGGCAAAATATTCCGCGTCATCGGCGTTAAGCCCATACACCACGCTGTATACCTTTTTCAGGGTTTCCTTATCCCTTAGTATACGGCCGCTCATCGATACCAGGGCGATATCATCCGAAGCAATATTCCAGAACCGCTTGTGATCCTTAAACGACTTTTGCATCACCTGGGTAAACTCGCCGTTTACGCCAAAAACCTGGTTTTCGGAACTGTTCTCCAGGTACAGCGCATGGTAGGTGGGCAGGTCGAGCATGGCCGTATTGGAGGCAAAGCGGCGCACCGTGGTGGTCCAGTCGGCAAGCTGCTGGTTCAGCCAAACGTTTACCGCCGTATTGCCACTACAGGTGGTGGGGGTTACTGCCATAGCGCTGCGCGCCAGCTCCTGCAACTCCGAATGGTGTACGGGGCCCTGCTGGCTTACCGGTTGCAAACCGTTGGGGAAGCGCTCGGCAATGCGGGCATTTGCTTCGGTGATCTTTTGCAGCAAGGCGGGGGAAATGGCGCCGGCAGCGCCAATCGAACTGTTTTCAATACCGCCAACCTGGAAGTCGCGGTTGTTGGCGGCGAGGTCTTTTTTACAGCCAGTTGCGGCCATTAGGGCACAGGCCATGGCTACCGCCATGCGGGTGTTTTTACTCATGTGATTTTTTGTGTGTGGTTAAGTGTGAATAACAGGTCAAAAGTTAGGGCAACCAGCGATATGCAAATATTTTTTACTATGTTTTCTTTTCCTTATGTTCTGCGCATACGTGTTTATGGTACAGGCGTTTACGGGGTATAAGAAAATGGTTTTGTGGCACCCTTTTTTCTCCCTTTTTAGCGAATCATAAAACCATACACTATGTCAAACAGCAACAGGAGCCGCGGCGGCCAGCAGGCCAACCAGGAAGGACAACAGGGCTCAACCAAAGGGGGCCAGGGCGGCCAGGGAAGCAACAGCAACAACACCGGCGCACAACCCAAAGAGCAGCTTACCGGTGGCAGCCAGCAGGACCAGCAGCAACATGAACACCCCAACCACCAGCGTGGCGGCAACCAGGGCGAAAGGCAGGGTGGTCAGTAACCAGTGATGTTTGAACCACAAAACCACAAAGGCTGAAAGGGAACACAAAGGATAAAAATCCTTCTTTGTGTTCCCTTTCAGCCTTTGTGGTTTTGTGGTTCAAAAAATTGAATGATTTTTCCCGCTTATTTACCTGCGCAGGTTGCCTGCCCGAAGTATTGTGCGGCAGCCTGCAGGCTTGTTTCGGGAATATGGATATGGCTCCGGCTTTCCCGTGCCGATTGTGCCAGTACCTGCCTGTTCTGTTCGGCCGATAAGGGCATAAAGGCGCCTGCAACAGAGCCCTCCTGCTGGTAATTGATGTCGAGGTAGGGCACCGTGCCGCCGCAGTTGAAATTGACATCTTTAAGGGTAAGGTCTTGTCTTTGGGCCAAGAGGCTGCTGTTCCTTAAAGCCGCAAGCCGGGCATACGTATGTGGCCCCGCCGGTGCAGTTCGCAGAAACAGCGTGCGGTTGCTTCAGGATCATAGGCAGCATTATGCGTTTCGGCGTACGGTGATTTAAACAGTTACTTGCAGCGCTTTCCAGGTGATGGCTGGCGGAGGGCACGTGCCGGCTGCTGCTGTACGCGGTATAGTGTGTTGCTGGTACCAGGCCGGGGTATTGTCCTGGTTGCGCCCTGGCCGTGCATCCTGCCGCTTCAGGCCTTGCTTACCGCCACCAGCCACAGGCAGCTGCCATCGTGCAGGGGGTAATGGCTGCCGTTCACAGCCTGTAACAGGTGCAGGCCCAGTGCGGCGAACAGGGTGTGCGGTTGGCCCCCGGGGAGGGTAGCTTCCAGCCGGAGCAAATCGGTGGGGGCATCGTCAAGCGGCAACAGGCCTGTTTGCACCTCCTGCAGCAGGGCATTATTGGTGGCAAAATCTATCCCGGCAATGCCCAGGCCCAGGCGGTAGTGGGTGGCGCCTGCCGGTGCCTGCAGGGACCTTGCCGGGATAAAGGACTGCAGCTCCACCCAGGCGCTTCCCGCTGTGGTGCTGATACCGGCGGTACAGGAGGCAGGCAATACGTTGGCCGGTGTACTGCCTGCATTGAAGGCCATGCCTTCCAGCAGTTCCAGCCGGCCGCTGGTGAGCTGGCGCTGGCCCCTTTCGTGCAGGGTGTCCGTGCGGATCACCCGCAGCAGGGCCTGCACCAGGCGGCTCATCAGCTGTTTGTCTACCGCCTTCCCGATCATGGGCAGGAAGGCCTGCCGCAGCAGGCGTGCTGCCTGCACGGCCTGTGCAAACTCCAGGTTGTTTTCGCGGGTGCGCTGGAAACAGGGCTGCGTAGCGATGCGCTCCTTTGAGGCACCGCCCTTGCGCCGTACCAGCCAGCCCCACTTGGTGTGGTAAAAACTCAGATCGCCAAGGGCGCCTTCCAGTTGGAGGATTCCTTTTTGCTTGGGCATGGTGGATGGTTTTGGTTATGGCTTTTGGTTTTCATCATGAGTGGCTTACCTGCACCTGGAAACGCTGTCATGGCGCTTATCGTGAAAGGATACCCGTGTCAACATGGACTGTCATGCCGAACTTGCAGTGGCCGTCCTGCCGGGCTCGTCTCGGCATCCCCTCATGCTTTCAGGTGCTCCGAATATTGCAGGAGATCCCGGCCTGCGCCGGGATGACAGCAACTAAGTACACGGTCATGCCAAATTCGTTTCAGCATCCCCTCCTTTCCACAAGCACCCCTCCCTTTTCCCACTGCCATTTTACACCACCTGCCACGCATTGTCAATACCCCCTGTCACTTTTACCGCATTTTGCAGGAAACTCCCGCTTTTCTCCCGGTATAACCCGTACATAAGCCGCACATAAGCCGGGGCAGCCCCCACCCAGCGCCCACTCTGCTCCCATGCAGCCCCGTGGCTAAGCGCAGGCAACAATTTGTTTGTAGCCAATGAACTACAAATGAATTTTCCGTTACATTTAGCTCCGCGCCAAAACAATGAACCAAAACCCCGAACAGCTCGCCCGAGACCGTATCGATAACCAACTAACTGCCGCCGGGTGGACTATACAATCCCGCAAGACCATCAACCTGGCCGCCGCTACCGGCGTGGCTGTTCGCGAATACAGCACCGAGGTAGGCCCCGCCGATTATATCCTCTTTATCAACCGCCAACCCATTGGCGTTATTGAAGCCAAACGCGAAGAAGAAGCCGTGCGGCTTACCACCGTGGAGGAGCAATCGGGCGAATACGCCCATGCCCGCATCAAGTATTTCCCCGAAAGCTCCAAACCCTTTGTATACGAGAGCACCGGCGAGGTTACCCGCTTTACCGATTACCGCGATCCCAAGCCCCGTTCCCGGCCCGTGTTTTCTTTCCACCGCCCCGAAACCCTGGAGCGCTGGCTGCAGGAAGGCAAAACCTTTCGGGCACGACTGCACGATATTCCAGCGGCCCATCCCGACCTTCCCGAAGGGAAGGCCACCAACACACAGCCCAAGGCCTCCCCAAACCCCTCCGAAGGAGGGGCTTTGGCCATCGCACAACCCCTGCCTGTCAGCAATTCCGCCAATACCAAAGACTCGTCGCAAAGCAGGCCTGGTGCGCCGGCACTCCCTTCCCTTCGGGAAGGGCCGGGGATGGGCCACTTGCGCGACTGCCAAATAACCGCCATCACCAACCTCGAACGCAGCTTCCGCGAAGCACGTCCTAAGGCCCTGGTACAAATGGCTACCGGCTCGGGCAAGACCTTTACGGCCATCACCAGCATTTACCGGCTCTTGAAGTTTGCCCGGGCGGGCCGCATCCTCTTTTTGGTAAACACCAAAAACCTGGGCGAGCAAGCGGAGCAGGAGTTCCGCCGCTACGAGCCGCAGGACGACAACCGCCTCTTTCCCGAGCTCTATGGCGTGAGCCGCCTTACCTCTTCCTATATACCGCCCGACAGCCAGGTGTACATCAGCACCATCCAGCGGCTCTACTCCATCCTCAAGGGAACGGAGCTGGACGAAGGCGATGAAGAGGACCCTGCCCTCGGCGCAGGCTGGAAGCGCAAGGAACCCCTGCCCGTGGTGTACAACGAAAAGATACCCGTGGAGTTCTTCGACGTGATCGTGATCGACGAATGCCACCAAAGCATATACAACCTTTGGAAGCAGGTGCTCGATTATTTCGATGCCTTCCAGGTGGGCCTTACCGCCACCCCCGACAACCGCACCTTTGGCTATTTTGAAAAGAACATCGTCAGCGACTACGGCTACAAGAAGGCCGTGGAAGATGGTGTGCTGGTGCCCTACAATGTATTCGAGATCGAAACAAAGATCACGAAGGAAGGCGCCAAACTATCGTTGGGCGAATACATCGACCACCGCGAAAAGCTGACCCGCAAAAAGTTCTGGAACCAGCTCGACGAAGACGTGGAGTACAGCAACAAGCAGCTCGACGACAAGGTGGTAAACCCCAACCAGATTACGCTGATTATACAGGCGGTGCGCGATGCACTGCCGCAAATGTTTCCAGACCGCATCGGACCCGACGGCCAGTTTGAAGTACCCAAAATGCTCATCTTCGCCAAAAGCGACTCGCATGCCGACGATATCATCAACATTGTGCGCCGCGAATGGGCCGAAGAGAACCGCTTTTGCAAAAAGATCACCTACCGTACTGCCGAAGGGCCGGAAAAGGAAGACCCCAAAACCGTGCTCCAGCAGTTCCGCAACAGCTATTATCCCCGCATTGCCGTAACGGTAGACATGATTGCCACCGGCACCGACATCCGCCCGCTGGAAGTGCTCCTGTTTATGCGCGATGTAAAAAGCCGCTCCTACTACGAGCAGATGAAGGGCCGCGGCACCCGCACCTGCAGCCTCGACGAGCTGCGCCTCACGGGCACCCGTGCCGCCAAATACACCAAGGATCATTTTGTGATCATCGATTCTATTGGCGTGGAGCGCAGCCAGAAAACCGACAGCCGCCCGCTGGAGAAAAAGCCGGGCATGAGCCTGAAGGAAGTGCTCGAAACCATTGCCATCGGCGGCCACCGCGACGAAGAACTCCTCACCACCCTGGCCAACCGCCTCATCCGCCTCGACCGCCAGATCAGCGACAAGGAACGCGAAGCCTTTGCCCAGAAAGCCGGCGGCAAAAGCATTAAGGCGGTAGTGAAGGATTTGTTGAATGCCTACGACCCTGATGAAGTTGAAAGTTCAAAGTTCAAAGTTCAAAGCCAGCACCCGGAAGCCAGCTCCGAAGAGCTGCAATCACTAATCACCAATCACCATTCACAACTCCTCGAACAGGCAACCGCTGTCTTCAACGCCCCTGACCTCCGCTCCTACATCCTCGATGTACGCAAAAAATACGACCAGTACATCGACCACATCAACCTGGATGAGGTGACCCGCATGGGCTGGGTGGCCGATACCGCCGCTGCCGCCGAAACCCTGGCGCAGGACTTTGCCCAATGGATCGATGCCCACAAGGAAGAGATTGCCGCCCTCCAGGTGTTTTATAGCCAACCCTACCAGCGCCGCGAACTCAGTTATGCCGCCCTGAAGGACCTGGCCGAAATAATAAAGCGCGATAAACCGACCTTAGCGCCCCTGCCCGTATGGAAGGCCTACGAGCAGCTGGACAAGGTGAGCGGGCAGCCTAAGAACGAGTTGGCAGCCCTGGTAGCCCTGGTGCGCCGGGTAAGCGGGATGGACAAGGTGCTGACGCCCTGGGACCGCACCGTGGACCGCAACTTCCAGGACTGGATCTTTAAAAAGCAGGCGGGCCAACTCAAGTTCACCGAAGCACAGGTGCAATGGCTGCGGATGATCAAGGACGCCATTGCCGCCTCCTTTCACCTCGACCGCGATGATTTTGAACTCGACCCCTTCAACAAACAAGGCGGGCTGGGCAGGATGTGGCAGTTGTTTGGGGAGGAGACGGATGCGTTGATTGAGGAATTGAATGAGAGCCTTGTGGCGTAAAGTCATTGCGAGGAGCGAAGCGCCGGCTTTGTGCGAGGCTGCGACGAAGCAAACTCCCGCAATGGCAAAAATGACTTTGAATATTTTTTGGTACCGGGGTGCAGTGCTACTATGAAGCGTCTGTTGCGTCGCACTCTTGTACGGTTGGTAATTCTATGGAGCAATGATTGAAGAACAAACTTTGAATAAAACAGAAATTGAATGGGAAGAGATGCTCCTAGGCGATGCATTCGAATTTGAATATGGAAAGGCTTTAAAAAAGGAAAATAGAAATGGAGAGGGTAGTTATGCTGTAATGGGTTCAAATGGAATAGTTGGATACCATGATGAGTATCTAATAAAGGGACCAGGAATAGTTGTTGGCCGAAAGGGTGCAGCAGGAGAAGTTACTTACATAGAAAGTGATTTCTGGCCGATTGATACAACATATTACGTGAAGCCAAAAAAGAATATTTCGCTTAAGTATGGATACTATCTCCTTAAATCTTTGCGCCTAAACCAATTTGAAAAATCAACTGCGATTCCGGGATTGAATCGAAATGATGCTTATTCAAAGGGAATCTTTCTTCCCCCCATTGAACAACAGAACGCAATTGTTTCCAAAATAGAAGAACTCTTTAGCGAATTAGATAAAGGCATTGAAGAACTAAAAACTGCCCAGCAGCAATTGAAAGTGTACCGCAAGGCGGTTTTGAAATGGGCGTTTGAAGGAAAGCTGACGAATGAAAATGTGAAAGAGGGTGAGTTGCCGGAGGGATGGAGTTGGAAAACTTTGGAAGAAATAGCAAATGTATCCGGTGGCTTAACGAAGAATAGTAAGCGTGAGGCTTTGCCATTGAAGTTGCCATTCTTGCGGGTAGCCAATGTTTATTTCAATGAAATAGAATTAAGTGAGCTACACATGATTGGTGTTACTGAAAAAGAAATTGAACGTGTAAGGTTGAAAAAAGATGATTTGCTATTTGTAGAGGGAAATGGAAGCGTTGACCAAATTGGGAGAGTTGCGTTGTGGAATGGAATGGTGGAGGGCTGCGTCCATCAAAATCACTTGATCAAGGCACGATTTAATGGTGATATGATTTCTAAATACGCTTTGTATTTCTACTGTTCACCAGAGGGAAGAAACGCTATCAAAGCTCAAGCAAATTCAACTTCAGGATTACATACACTTAGCATTAGCAAAATCGCAAAGCTGCCTATACCTATATGCCCTTCGGAAGTGCAAAGTATTGTGGTGCAGGAAATCGAAAGCCGCCTTAGTGTTTGTGATAAGATAGAAGAAACAATATTAGATGGTTTGAAACAGGCAGATGCTTTGCGGCAAAGTATCTTAAAGAATGCGTTTGAGTGTAAAATTCAGTAAGCAATAATAACTATAGAATGGAGCTAAAATTTATTTGGATAGATGATTACACAGTGCTTGAAAAATTCGGAGTAAACTTTAATCATTCTGGCCAACACAGGTTCCAGTATCAGGATGAAATTTTGAATTTGATGCCAAATCCAAAATTGCCAATAACGTTTGGTGAAAACGTGACAAGTGTCACTGCTATTGCAGGAGAAAATGGAAGTGGAAAAAGTAGTTTATGCGAAGCGATTCTATTTTCAGTTGCAACATATACCGGAGGTTCATTTGGATTTAAGCTAAAATTTAAAGGTATTGTATGTTATGGCGACCACATATTTATTTATGAAAAGCTTGTAGTGCACAATACTGAACATTTAAGAAACTCTGGTTATGTTATAGTGAATTTCAAAGAGTCTCCTTTTGAGGAAATGAAACATGAGTGGAGGGATTCGTTTGCGAGAGGAGGATTTATCTATTACTCAAATATCTTAGATTACCGTACGGACCTTGATCAAACCAACCTTGCTAATATTTCTACTTTAGCATCATTAGGCAAAAGCTTATATTATAGTACAAGCTACCCAAAATTGCCCCTATTTTCTGAACAAACTTATGAACACCGTGACAAGGACAAACACGGCCCACTACAGATTCACTACAATGTTGAAGGTAACAGGATTGTCAAATTTTATTTGAATCATCATGACCTTGTACCTTTTGTGAATGTGCGTCATTTCATAATAAAAAACACATATTCTGGAAATAATAGATGGCTAGATTTGGATAAGATCAAACCGGAAAGAGAAGAAAGTTTTTACCTGTACATGAGAAGAGTCGAAGAGGTAGAAAATATTGTCTTGAATACGGTTTTTGACAAAGGTCAGGAATATGATGAAAGGACTCGGGTGAAAATCAATACAAATGAATTTAAGAGAGCAATAAAGCTTCTATATAGGTATAATTTATTGGTTTCTCTTAGTATCCTAGACAACACTTTGCCAGTTGTGGATGTTGTTCATGATTTTGTATTTTCTTCCAGACTCATGGGCTATGAGCAATTGCAAAATGAAATAGCTGAACTCCTTGAATTGCATGATTTGATTGTCGACAAATCTTCCGTGTTAGATGAGGAAGAGTTTAGTCCTCGTTCTTTAGATAACTATTTTGAAGGCGTGAAGGATTGGCGATTTTATCTAATTGAAAATTACTACTTAGCAAATACTGATGAAAATAGGCCCCTACTATTAAAATTTGCGAACTTAGAAAGGAAAGTATTGGAAGGCCAAGGTCCTCTGCGAAGAATTACAAACTTTAACGTCACCCCACTAAGTTCTGGAGAGAACTCATTACTTACTTTTTTTGCCAGAATACATGATGTTATCGAAAGATATGCTGAAGGCTTTTATGATAAAAGCAAATTGATTTTGTTTTTAGATGAGCCAGAGATTGGTTTTCATCCCGCTTGGAAGAGAACATATTTCAATAAGCTCCTTCACTTTTTAAATAATCACTTTAGAAATTATCAATTTCAATTAATAATCACAACGCACAGTCCGTATCTTCTTTCCGATTTGCCTAGGAGTAATGTAATCCTTTTAAAGAAGGGTGCTGATGGTAAATCAAAACTGCTTGACTCGAAAACCTATAAGACATTTGGGGGCAATATTCATGAACTATTAGGGACAAGCTTTTTTCTTGAAGACGGATATGTAGGAGAGTTTGCTAAAGGGAAAATAGAAGAGTTTATCTCCTTTCTGAACGGTGAAAATAATTTATATGACAAGGCTTCGGCTAAAGAGTTCATTTCTTTAATCGGAGACGAAATAATTTCAAATAGACTAAGTGACATGTATCATGAAAAATTTAGAGAGCCCATACCTGTAAATGACCAAGAATATGAGCAATGGTTATTATCTGAGCTGAACCGCATTCAATTAAAAGACGAATAAATGATCCTTATAAACGATATTGAACCGTTCGAAATTTCCTCAACATATAAAACAGTTTCGGATCTTGAATTAGACTACAAATCAAAATTTTTAAGCGGATATAAGCCAGTTGAAGTATTAATCGAAGCATTAAGGAAAAGAAAATATCGAAAGAAATCGACTGCAAATACAACCGAGATTGAAATTTTAAACTATCTAGTTAAAAATTTTGATGCTATTCTGCTGCAGCAACCTCAAGATTTGCACAAAAGCATTTTGTATTTTAAAAATAGAGGATGGCAGAATTATATCCACAATGGTAAGAAATCGACAAAGTTCGGAATTGAGTTGTTAGAAGCATTTGGTTATTCCAAGAAGTTCAGATCGCAGGTTAAACGAGGAATTTGGTTAGCGAAGCAGTTAAATATTAAATCGTGTCCTTATTGCAATGCACAATATACAATTGTGGCAAGTGGCCCGAAGAAAAAGACAATAGCGAAATTTCAGTTTGATCATTTTTTCGCAAAAGACAAATATCCTTATCTCTCTATTTCTTTATACAACCTGATACCATCATGCGCTAACTGTAATATTACAAAAAGCAAGAAAGATTTAAATCTAAAAAATCATTACCATCCATACTTTTTGGACTTTTCTAAATACTTTAAATTTTATTTGAAATTCAATCCTGACCCGAAAAAGTTGACTGTATCGCAAGTGAAAAGTCAGAATTTCGAGGTTGAGTTGAAGCCAAAGCATAGGGCCTCAGCGACCCTAGTAGAAGAGCATAATAGCATTTACCACGTAAGCGGAGTTTTTAATCGCCATAACGATGTAGCTGAAGACCTTTTGATGAAGGCTGTTATATACACTAATCATATGCAAAAAGCACATCTTAAAATTCAAGGTTTGTTTCCAGATAGAATCACTTATTTGCGGTATTTGATTGGTAATTACTCCACCCCTAAGGACACATTGAAGAGACCATTGACAAAATTCATTCAAGACATTTCAGAGCAATTAAAGCTCATCTAAATTTATTTCATCAAATAGAGTTTCCATGTCTACCAACCTAATCATATCCAAAGTTTGGTCCTTCTGCAATACCCTTCGTGATACTGGTTCAATTCACTCAAGATGTAGTTTTACTTAATGACGGCCAAAGGCATCAAATCTCTCCTTTCCCGCGGCGAGGGCATCGAAGTGGAATTCAAGGAAGCTTTTTTTGAGCTGCCCAAGTCCACTTTTGAAACCGTCTGCGCCTTTCTGAACCGGAGGGGCGGGCACCTGTTGCTGGGAGTAAAGGATAATGGGCAGGTGGCAGGCGTGCTAGAGTCGGAAGCGGCCCGTATGGTAGCCGAGCTCACCACCAATGCCAACAACGGGCAAAAGCTGTCTTCGCCCTTTTACGGGTCGCCCGAGGTGGAATTGCTGATTTTAATCTTGAGTGCCCGAAACTTAAATATAAATGGCTGTATTTAACTTAAACCCGCTTAAACTTAAATATGGGTAGGTAACAGGTCTTATAAAAGCCGTTCTTGCCTTTTAAACAATACCTCGACATCTTTCACAAATAACACATGTCCACCAACCAAATCATATCCAAAGTCTGGTCCTTCTGCAATACCCTCCGCGATGATGGGGTAAGCTATGGCGACTACCTGGAGCAGTTAACTTACCTGCTCTTCCTGAAGATGGCCCACGAGTACACCAAGCCGCCTTATAACCGCACCCTGCCTATTCCGCCCGAGTACGGCTGGCAAAGCCTTACGGTGCTCAAAGGCGCGGAACTGGAAGGCCACTACACCACCATGCTCCGCGAGCTGGGCAAGGGCAAGGGCATCCTGGGCCAGATCTTTACCAAGAGCCAGAACAAGATCCAGGACCCCGCCAAGCTGTACAAGCTGGTACAGCTCATTGATGCCGAGAACTGGACCCTCATGGATGCCGATGTAAAAGGCGATATCTACGAAGGCCTGCTGGAGAAGAACGCCGAAGACACCAAGAGCGGCGCCGGCCAGTACTTTACACCCCGGCCGCTGATTAGTGCCATGGTGGCGTGTGTACGCCCCGAGCCGCTTAAAACCATTGCCGACCCGGCTTGCGGTACCGGTGGCTTCTTCCTGTCGGCTTACGACTTTATCACGCACAACCACAGCCTCGATAAGGAAGCCAAACGCTTCCTTAAGTTCAACACCTTCTGGGGCAACGAGATTGTGGCGGGCACCCGCCGCCTGGCCCTGATGAACCTCTTCCTGCACAACATCGGCGATATCGACAGCGACAACTCCATTTCGCCTGCCGATGCCCTGATTGCGCCACCAGCGCAGCGCTACGATTATGTGCTGGCCAACCCGCCCTTTGGCAAAAAGAGCAGCCAAACCTTTACCAACGAAGCCGGCGAGCAGGAAAAGGAAGACCTCACCTATAACCGCCAGGACTTCTGGGCCACCACCTCCAACAAGCAGCTCAACTTTGTACAGCATATCCGCGCCATGCTCAAACCCACCGGCCAGGCTGCCGTGGTGCTCCCCGACAACGTGTTGTTTGAAGGCGGCGCCGGCGAAACGGTGCGCAAGCGCCTGCTGGAAACCACCGATGTACATACCATCCTGCGCCTGCCCACCGGCATCTTCTACGCTAACGGCGTCAAGGCCAACGTGGTGTTCTTCGACAACAAACCTTCGAGCAAGGAGCACCAAACCCGGGAGATCTGGTTTTACGACTACCGCACCAACGTACACCACACCCTCAAGAAGAACCCGTTAAGGCTGGAACACCTGCAGGACTTTGTCACCTGCTACAACCCCGCCAACCGGCACCAGCGCACCGAAACCTGGCATCCCACCAACAACCCCGAAGGCCGCTGGCGCAAATACCCCTACGAAGAAATCATCACCCGCGACAAAACCTCGTTGGACATCACCTGGCTCAAGGACAAGTCCCTCGCCGACCTCGACAACCTACCCGATCCCGATGAACTGGCGGAAGAGATTGTAGAGAATTTGGAGAGTGCGTTGGAGGGGTTCAGGGCTATTATTGCGCAGTTGAAAAAATAAACCCAAACCATATACGCTGATGAGCGCTAATAAAATTCCAGACTTCCAGTCAATCATGCTTCCGCTATTAAAACATTTAGGTGACGGTCAGCCCCATACCCTTTCAGAGGTGATTGCATCGCTGGCAACGGTTTTTAAACTCACTGAAGAGGATCTAGCCATCCTCGTTCCCTCTGGACAACAACGCCTTTTCAAAAACAGGGTTACATGGGCAATCACCTATTTAAAAAATGCAGGATTACTTTACTATCCACAAAGGGCTGTTTACCAAATTACTGAAAGCGGTAAAAAGGTAATTGAAGCTAAAACTGATAACATCAATCTTGCTTATCTCAAAAGTTTTGATGCCTATAAAAAATGGCAGGGATCTTTTTCCCAACCAGCCGATCCTGCCAAACCAACTTTAGAGCCAAGTTCGAATACACCTGAAGAAGTAATTGGGGTGACAATTGGTACAATCAATGAAAAGCTGTCTCTTGAATTGCTGGAACTGCTGAAGAGCAAACCTGCAGACTATTTTGAGTTTTTCGTTTTGCGTTTGCTTTCCAAGATGGGTTACGGCGGTGTTAACGCGGAGAATTTCGAAGTGGTTGGTAAATCTGGTGATAACGGAATAGATGGAATTATTTATCAGGACCAGTTAGGGATTGACCGGGTTTATGTTCAAGCTAAACGATGGAGTGATGCTAAGGTTCAGTCTAAAGATGTTCGGGACTTCATTGGTTCCTTAAGTCTTAGAGGAACGAACAAAGGAATTTTCATCACAACCTCGGAATTTACTGCTGATGCTATCAAAACGGTTCAGATGAATCCGCAAAACCGAATTATTCTGATTGATGGAAAACAACTTGCGGAGTATGCCATTACTTACAACGTTGGTGTTCAGATTAAGACAGTTTATCAGGTAAAGGCGCTTGATAATGACTTCTTCGACGATCTTTAGTGACTCGGTGGTTGTGCATTATACTCATTCGTTTTTGAACATACCTGTCAAAGCAGCCTACTCTAATTGTTTATTTAATTAAATGTATTGCGTTCGGTCATTTTAAAGTGGTGCCTAATCCGAAATAGTGCAACAATGATGTTTTTTACTAACGATTTACCTAAATACTTAAGCTGATGCCATTATTTTTTGAGGAACAGGGCAAGTATAGAAAGCTCAAGATTGCCGGAGTAAATAATGAGAAATCGTTACAAACACTTGTAGAGAACAACTTGTTGGAAGTACTGGATATGCATTTCTTGGCAAGTGAGTATGTAACAACTTTTGGTGGGCGTATCGATACGCTTGCAGTTGATGCAGACGGTGCTCCTGTGATTATTGAATACAAGTTGAGTAGAAATGAGAACGTGATCAACCAAGGGCTGTCTTATTTGAGATGGCTTAAAGCGCAGAAGGTCGAATTCTTTGAAATGCTGCTGATCAAGAAGCTTGGTAAGGAACTGGCGGAGCAGATCAAAATTGATTGGGATAACCCAAGGGTGATTTGCATTGCTGAGAGCTATAGTAAGTTCGATTTGGACACTGTGGAGGTTATCCCGATGCGTATTGAGTTATTCAAATACCGTATGTATGAACGGGGGCTGTTTAGCCTTGAGCCATTGAATAACGTTGAAAGGGCACAGGAAAAGGAGAAGGCAGGCAAGCCTATTGTAAGTGCAGCTTTAGTCAATCCTCAAGTTCCAGATGTTAGTTCTACAATCAATGAATTGTTTGAAGAACTCAGAAGCCGAATCCTGCAAATGGATGAAAATATCACGGAGAAGCATACGAGTTACTATGTTGCTTACCAGCTTTCCAGAAACTTTGCAGAGGTTCATATCACAAAAAAAGCAATCAAGCTTCTTCTGCGTCCTGTGAATTATAACGACCCGAAACAGATTGTTGAAAAGGTGCCAGACACTTATAGATGGACAATGGATCGGCGTGTTTATCTTAAAAGTAAAGATGAATTGGACTACATCATGTCCCTGATCGAGCAGTCGTACAAGGATGTACTTTAGAAAAAAACTTGACAAAAATCTTTATTTAAAAACCAATATGGATCCAAAAATACTTTTGGGTAGAGTCCTGCAGAAGATGCTAGACCAAGGATTCAGCCAATATGCAAACTACAACCGATTCAATTATATACGCCACAATAAAAACGAGATAGTTGTTGATCGAGAAAACGGTCAGCCTACCAAAATCAAGTTTTCAAAAATCCTGATTGCAATTGAAGGTTACACTCTTAATCCGGAATGGTATGATTGTGGCCCAAGTAAACTACGTGCGTTAGGCTTAACGCATATAACAAGTCCTATCCACTCTATGCTTCATCTTCTAACAAAGAATGATTATTGTTGATGAAACACAGACGTTAGGATGCATTTCGCCTTTTTGGTGTTTTTCGCTGCTGTTTGTGTCCCGCCTATCTGAGTGTGATTGTCATACCGACGACATTTTAGCGATCATGAACGTATGCTGGTGGTGCAGCGGCTCACCAGTGCCCCCGGGCTCCATCCCACTACCCACCCGTAAAACGGCTACAACCATCCGTGATCTGAACACAGCAAGCCTCCTGTGCCGGCCCACCTTTGTGTACTAAATAGCACAACATGGAACAACTGAAAAAGATAGCACTGGGAACACAGGGTTTGCAAGTGCCGAGCCTGGGCCTGGGCTGTATGGGTATGACCGGTTTCGGGGAGGCACATATGTATGGCCCCGCAGATGAAGGGGAAGCCATTGCCACCATCCATCGCTCGGCTGAACTGGGTGGCAACTTCCTGGACACGGCCGATCTGTACGGTCCCTTTGATAATGAAAAGCTGGTGGCAAAAGCGGTGGGGGCCCAGCGAAGCCAGTACATCATTGCCACAAAATTTGGCTGGGAAATAGACGATGCCGGGCAGGTAACCTGGCAGATCAACGGCCGGCCGGAGTACGTACGCAAATCGGTGGAGCGGTCGCTCAGAAACCTGGGCACCGACTATATTGATTTGTATTACCTGCACCGGCTGGATAAGCACACACCAATTGAAGAAACCGTAGGCGCCATGGCCGACCTGGTAAAGGAAGGAAAGGTGCGTTACCTGGGCTTGTCGGAGATGTCGGCCGAAACGGTACGGAAGGCCCATGCCGTGCATCCCATCACGGCCCTGCAAACGGAATACTCCCTGTTTGAACGGACGGTGGAAGCCCGGGGCATTATGCAAGAGATGGCTGACCTGGGCATCGGCTTTGTTGCCTATTCGCCCTTGGGCCGGGGCTTTCTTTCCGGCGCCATCCGGAGCATCGCCGATTTGCCGGCCGATGATTTCCGGCGCAGTATTCCCCGCTTTCAACCGCAGCATTTTGGTAAAAACCTGGAGCTGCTGCAGGCCATCGAAGCAATGGCAAAAGAGAAGGCCATCACGCCATCGCAACTGGCACTGGCATGGGCTATGCATAAAGGCGCCTTGCCCATACCCGGCACCAAGCGCAGGAAGTACCTGGAACAAAACTGGGCCGCTGCTTCGGTGGAGCTGAGCCAGGCGGAAATGGACAGCCTCGAAAGCATTGTACCACTGGGGATCGATACCGGCAACCGGTATGATGATTTTAGTATGGGGTTGCTGGACTAAGTGAGATGAGTGATGAGGGATGAGTGATGAGTAATGAGTGGTGAGTGGTGAGTGGTGAATGGGCGATCGTCAATCGTCAGTGGGCAGGTGACAAGCAGAAGAGAAGTAAAAAATCAGAAATCAGCAATCCAATTTTGTCCATGGTCTATTGTCCATGGTCCATTGTACATGGACCATTCACCCTTACGCTCTTAATTTCACAACATGACCAACATCCAAACCATCACCCAGTTTCACCGGCTCACGTCCTTGCCCGAGCCGCTGCACCCTTTGGTAAGTGTTGCCCGGTCGGAAGACTGCCGGTACGCGGCCGATGGCACCTGGGACCAGTTCATCACCCAGTTTTACTGTATTGCCTTAAAGCATGATGTAAAGGGAAAGATCAGGTACGGCCAGCAATTATACGATTACGACAAAGGTGTGCTGAGTTTTACGGCACCCCGCCAGGTGCAATCGCTGGATCTGTCCAACCTGGAGTGCGGTGCCGGTTTGCTCCTGTTCTTCCACCCCGACCTGTTGCTGAAGCACCCGCTGGCAAAAACCATTACACAGTACGGGTTCTTCTCTTACGCGGTAAATGAGGCCCTGCACCTTTCCGCGGCAGAGGAAGGAGATATCGTTGCCCTCATCAACAAGATTGCACAGGAGTGCCGGCACATTGACCGGCATACACAGGACATCCTGGTATCGCAGATCGACTTGTTGCTGGCTTATGCCAACCGTTTTTATGAGCGGCAGTTCCTCACCCGCAAGGCGTCCCAAAGCGACCTGCTGACCCGGTTTGAAGCAATCGTGGACGCTTATTTTACTAAAGGCGAAGCGGAGGAAAAAAGCCTGCTCAGCGTACAGCAGGTAGCGGCGGCACTGCACCTCTCGCCCAACTACCTGGGCGACATGCTCCGTACCTTAACCGGGCAAAACGCACAGCAGCATATCCATGAAAAGCTGATCCAGCACGCCAAGGAAAAACTGTCTACTACCTCGCTATCCGTTGCAGAAGTAGCCTATGCGTTGGGCTTCGAACATGCACAGTCGTTCAGCAAATTGTTCAAAAACAAAACGGCGCAAAGCCCGCTGGAGTTTCGGCAGTCGTTCAATTAGGGGAAAGGTCTGCTGTTTTTTATTGGTGTTCCGCTTCCGCCCTGTGTGGCAATTATACCAACAACGCTTGAATGCGCGAAACCTATGCTGTTGGTGAGCCAACGCATAATTAACTTCGTCACAATACCTACATTGGCTATAAGTACATATCTAACTGAATCGGCATCCTACTGGATGCCGATTCAGTTGCTGTAAAGCCCAATGTGCTGTGGAAAGAGTTGGGTTAGCCATCGTTATGAGCAGGAAAATTTAAACGAGTGCCCTTTTCTATTTTTACAATCTATGGCCTTTACTTCCGAACAAATCGACAGTATAACAACGCTAATGGATGTATACATCGCTGCCCGCCGTCCGCCCGAGCACATGCGGGCCCAATTAGACCTTGGCTGGCGGTTTGACGGCCTATCCCTCTTTATTTTTGAGATCCGGCCTCAATGGAATGATCATTCGGTTATTCTTCACCACGATTTCGCCAAAGCTACCTGGGTGGAAAGTAAAAAACAATGGAACATCTACTGGCATCGGGCAAGTGGCAAGTGGCAGGTATACGAGCCGCTGCAATGGGCTGGAAATCTCCAGCGGTTTTTATTGGAAGTAACCAAAGATCCGCATCATTGTTTTAGGGGATAGATGGTTGCCTTGCGATCGGCAGCGTCTATGCAGGATGTTTTGTATAAAAGCTTTGTGGCAAGACCCAGCGGCAAACAGAAAGTACTATACCAGCAATTCCTTCCGCTGTTGTTGGTGTTCAATTTAGTACAGTGTGGCAGCTGCACCAACAACGCCGGAGTGCGCAAAACCTATGCTGTTGGTGAGCAAGCACTCAATTAGCTTCGACACAACACCAATAGCGGCCACAAGGTGTTGCGGAAAAGAGGAATGAGGCAGCTTGGAACCCTTATGCCAATTGCTGGAGCTTTTCAGTGTTGGGGTTTTGCCCAGCAGGGGCCAGATTAATAGTAAATTCAAAAACTTCGATATCAGGTTATATGAATCCAGAATACAAAAGCTGGCTGGCTGACCTCAAAAGCCGCATACAAGCTGCGCAGGTAAAAGCCGCTTTGAAGGTAAATGCAGAACTTATTGCCTTGTATTGGGAACTGGCTGCTGAAATTTTGGAAAAAGAAAAGCATGCGGCCTGGGGTGAAGGCTGGCTACAAAAGCTTTCCAACGACTTAATGAATGCGTTTACAGATGTAAAAGGATTTTCACTTACTAACCTGAAATATATTCGTCGTTGGTTTTTGTTTTATCAAAATCCAATTGGGCAACAACTTGTTGCCCAATTGCAAGCCATTGATGGCCAATATTATACGGGTGTACAACAGGCTACTTAAACAAGGGACGGAAACGGGCAACAGTTTGTTGCCCCTCTACCTGCTTTGTTTGCCAGTATCCCTTGGGGCCACCATCTCCAGGTAATAACCAAATGCAAGGATGTAAATGAAGCTTTGTTTTATTTGGCTGAGACCGCCACCCACAACTGGAGCCGTAATATACTGGTGCACCAGATAGAGAGCGGACTGTACCAGCGCAGGGGAAAAGCCGTTACCAATTTTGCCGCTACCTTGCCCCAGCCCCAAAGCGACCTGGCCCACGAACTATTAAAAAACCCGTACAATTTCGATTTCCTCACCCTGGGTGAATCTGCCAAAGAGCGCGACCTTGAAGAAGCGCTGATCCGGCACATCACCGCCTTTTTGTTGGAACTGGGACAGGGCTTTGCCTATATGGGCCGCCAGTACAAGCTGCGGCTGGAAGGCGACGAATATGCCCTGGACCTGCTTTTTTACCATACCCGTCTCCGCTGTTATGTGGTGATTGAATTGAAAGCCGGCGATTTTAAACCCGAGTATGCCGGCAAACTGAATTTTTACCTCAACCTGGTGGATGATTTTGTAAAGGCCGCCGATGATAAACCCACGATTGGCATGCTACTTTGCCGCAACACTGGCGGCAGGCCAAGGGTAGAATACGCCTTGCGGGGTATTGCCAAACCCATTGGTGTGAGCGAATACCAGCTTACCGAAAGCATTCCGGACGAACTGAAAGGAAGTTTGCCTTCCATCGAAGACATTGAAAACAGTTTGAATGATCTTGCTTCCTAACCAGGTACTAACTGCATACGCCCTTGTTGGTGTTCCGCCCTGCCCGGTGAGGCAGCTGCACCAACAAGGCTGGTGGGTGCTAAATCCATGCTGTTGGTGGGCCAATGCACAACTGCCTTCGCTGCAACACCAACAGCGGCTAAAAAGTGCCTAGCGAATCAGGGGGGTATGGAACGCGGATAAAGCGGATGTGCCAACGCGGATTATTGCGGATGAAATCCGTGCTTATTCGCGTTGCTTTGCATCGGCGTCATCCGCGTTCCAATAAAACTTCAGCACTTTATGCTGATTCCGTCCATTCCGGGAGCCTCGGTGCCTGCTTTGTCTACAGCCTTGGATGCTTGCCGCTGTAGTGAATGGAAAGTCCCATGGTGTTGTATTTACCCTTGTAATAAAGTAAATTTCTGTAGCCGGAGTGGCTATGGAATTTAGGGAGGTTGGAACGCGGATAAAACGGATGTGCCAACGCGGATTTTGCATGGATTAAATCCGTATCCATCCGTGTTGTAAAGCATCCGCGTCATTAGCGTTCCAACCTATAATAAAGCAATTTTCCTATCATAATACCGGGTTATGGAACTACTGCACAAAGACCTCACCGATAGCATCCTAAAGGTTTACTTCGATGTGTACAACGAACTGGGTTATGGTTTCCTGGAGCGGGTATACCAGAATGCCCTGTATATGGAACTGAAGGAGCGGGGATTTTTTGTAGAAGCCCAAAAACAGATTCGCGTTTTTTACAAAAGCAGAGAGGTTGGCGAGTATTACGCCGACCTGGTGGTGAACGAAACAGTGATCCTCGAATTGAAAGCTGCCGAGGTGGTTGTACCCGAGTTTGAGTACCAATTGGTTAATTACTTGCGGGCAACCCCTGTAGAGGTGGGGCTGCTCCTGAATTTCGGTCCGAAGCCGGCGTTCAAACGAAAGGTATTTACCAATGACCGCAAAAAGCTGGCGCACAATACAAAGTTTCAGTAACACCGTAAGCCGTATCTACCCGCTTTCTATTTGATGGAACACGGATAAAAAAGATTCCGCCGTTATTGGTGTTCTGCTTAGTGTGGTGTGGCAGCTGTACCAACAACGCTGGCGTTGGCTACATTCCTGCTGTTGGTGCGCTTACGCACTGGCGGCATTGCTTCACACCAACAATGGCGGCCCTGGTTTTCCGACCTGAACGATCAAGGACAATTTTGTTTCCATGGCAAAGCGGTAAAGCAATCGAACTATAAGCCTGCGCAAACATTTTTACCCTATTCTTCCCCAAATCCACCCTTTCAATTACCTACTCCAATTTAGGTTGCGCCTGCAAAGAACGGTTCCCTCCCCAGCGCCTGGATAAGGTGCTGATAGAGAACCCTTCCTGCTTGTCATCAACCTAAAACAAAAGCCGGGGGGTAGCTTCCCGGCAGCGGAGTCCATTATGAAATCATGTGCACGGGGTGTGAACAAAAGACACCTGACCTTATTGCTTGCCGTACTCGCCCTGTTTGGCGCAACAGGCGCAAACGCGCAGCAGGCAGCAGCCCAATCCAAGATGAAGAAGTTTGTACACCAGCAAGCCGGTAACCCCTACCTGCCCCTTTGGGAGCATGTGCCCGATGGCGAGCCCCGGGTGTTTGAAGACCCCGACAACCCCGGGAAGTATCGGGCCTATATCATCGGGTCGCACGACCTAAGGGTGAACAGCTATTGCGGTCCGGATATCCGTGCCTGGTCGGCGCCGGTGGAGGACCTCACCAGCTGGCGCGATGAAGGCCCCATCTTTACCTACCAGATAGACGGACAGTGGGACGTGATGTATGCCCCCGACCTGGTGGAAGTGAAACGCAAGAACGGCAAAAAAGAATACTACCTCTATCCCCATAGCCGCGGCCCCAACCGCGAGGCCATGGTGTGTAAGGGCAGCCGCCCCGACGGCCCCTTTACCCCCGTCAACCTCACCGAAGACGGCAAGCGTACCGTTCCGGGTAGCATCCTGGGTTTCGACCCCGCCGTGTATATCGAGTATGTAACCGATCCCAAGGACCCCGACTATGCCATCGGGTTCAGGGCCTATGGGTTCTGGGGTTTCCAGCGCTCCTCGGCGGCCCAGCTCGACCAGAACACGATGTACTCGCTCCGCCCCGGCACCGAGCCCATCCGCTACCTCCTGCCCGCCAGCTCGCGCTATGGCGTGCTCCGCGAGCCTGCAGGTACCACTTATCCCCAGATCCTGCCCAACGAGGACCTGGGCACCTTTAATTTCTTTGAAGCATCGTCCATCCGCAAGGTGGGCAATAAATACGTGACCGTGTTCAGCGGCTACTCGGGCCCCGAGTACGGCGTGGGCAGTTCCAACTCCACCCTCCGCTATGCCTATGGCGATTCACCCCTGGGACCCTGGAAGAGCGGCGGCGTGGTGGTAGACTCCCGTGCCCCCGTACTCAACCAGGACGGATCGGCCATCCAAACCACCAACTCGGGCCACAATACCCACGGCAGCATCGAGCTGATCAACGGCCAGTGGTACGTGTTTTACCACCGTCCTCCCCGTGGTTTTGGCTTTGCCCGCCAGCCCGTGGTAGCGCCGGTAAGCATCCAGTGGGATGAAAAGCCGATAGCGCAGGGCGGTACCGTTTCCATCAGGGGCTATGATCCCTATGCGCCTAACGGTTTGTGGACGGCCAAGGACAGCCAGGGCCGCGAGTACAAGGGTGCCGAAGTGACCTCGGAAGGGTTTCATTTCTATGGCCTCGATCCCTACCAGTACTATTCGGCGGGTTATGCCGCCTACCTCTCCAACCCTAGTCTCCAGCAGGATTCCTGGGATATCTGGGACAACCATATGCCCATCGAAAAGGTGAAGAATGGCAATATCGTCGGCTACAAGTATTTTGGTTTTGGCGGACTGGCCAGGGCGCAGAAAGGATTGAAACCCTTTGCCGGTACCAAGAAGGGCAACGGCACCGCCTTCAACCTCTTCCTGACCCCTAAAACCGACAAGGCCTTTAAAGTGGCCGTTTGGCTCGACGGGCCCTGGGACAATGCTACCTGGAAAGGAAAAAAGATCGCCGAAATCCAGGTGCCTGCCAATGCGGCCCAGGAAGTGACCCAGTTCACTGCCGACGTGGCACAATACGTGGACGGACTCGATCAAAAGCACGCCATTTACCTGGTAGCGGAAGGCGCCGATGGCGATGTGCTGTTCGACCTCGCCGGGCTGGGTTTTAGTGCCAAAAACAAAAAGCTGGTGCGCCCCGTGGTGCCCACGGTGAGCATCATGGCTAGCGGGCAGGCGGTAAGCATCCCCGCAACACCGGTACGGAGTACCAATGCCAATGGCATCGTGGGTTACGACCTGTACCAGGCTAATTATAAGATTCCTGCCGGTACCACCACGGTGCCTGTGATCAGCGCTACGGCCAGCAACCCTGCTGTGAAGGTATCCATCACCCAGGCGTCCGCGCTTACCGGAACCGCCGTGGTTAAGTTTGATTACAAGGGCGTGGTGAAAACTTACAACGTGGTATTTGTGCCGTAAGCGCTGGTATGGCTGCAAGCTACTAGCTGCAAGCTGCAAGTGGGGTTGCCTCTACTTGTAGCTTGCAGCTAGTAGCTAGAAGCTAGGGGCCAGTAGCTAAAGGCCAGCAGCTAAAAGCCAAAAGCTTTCCCCTCCCTCGCCAATTATCCTTACTTTCAACCTTCACTCCAAACCAAAAATTATGGGCTTTGGCTTTTTTGAAATCGTGTTGATCCTGGCCGTGATCCTGTTGTTGTTTGGTGCCCGTAAAATTCCCGAGCTGATGCGGGGGATTGGTAAAGGCATCAATGAGTTCTCTGAAGGCAAGGATGGCAAGCGGAAGGATAGGGATTAGCAGGCATGCTTTGCGGTTGTTGATCCATCTTCGAAGTACCTGTTTACAGAAGGAGATGCCGAAACAAGTTCGGCATGACAGTCTACTCAGGTTCTGTCATGCTGACGTCGCAGCATCCCCTGCGACCCTCAAGGTACCTGTGTGTAGAAGGGGATGCCGGGACGAGCTCGGCATGACAGTGACTATGATAACAAATAACCCAGTAGGATATAATCCTGTCGCCTTTCAACCAACACCAAAATCTTTTAACCAGCCCCGTGCTGGTTATTTTTATGCCTTAAAGTACAAGCACAGAACATGCGCAAGGAACTCGGTAAGATCGAAGGCACCCGGACGAAGTTCACGGCTACCATAGCAAGGCTGGGCAAAAAGAACAATTTCAAGGGGCCACCCTCCGAAACGGTATTGTTTACGGATGTGCGGAACGAAGCCGGCGAGCTGGTAACGGGCCATGTGTGGTTTACCATTGGCAAACAGCTGGCCACCGTGGTGCACCATGTGGGCAAAAGGGTAGCTTTCGAGGCTCGTGTGAAAGGATATACCAAGGGCTATAAAGGCCGCGGGCTGGAACTGCTGAAGCCCAGGGAAGAAGATTTTAAATTGTCCAATCCAACGAATATCAGCCTGGTAGGCGTTTAGCGGGGAAGGATAGGAACACGGATTGAACGGATAAAACGGATGAAGACGGATATCCGTTCTAATCCGTTCCATCCGTGTTCCCATCCCATCTTCCAACCCTTTGGCGCTAAACTTGTTTTCTTTACAACAAACATTCAATAAATGGAACAAGCAATACTGGCCGGTGGCTGTTTTTGGGGGATGGAAGAGCTGATCCGCGAACTGCCCGGCGTGCAAGCAACCCGGGTAGGCTATACCGGCGGCGATGTGCCCCATGCCACCTACCGCAACCACGGCACCCATGCTGAGGGCATCAAGATCAGTTTCGACCCCAACATCATGTCGTACCGCAAGCTGTTGGAATTCTTTTTCCAGATACACAACCCTACCACCCGCAACCGGCAGGGCAATGATATCGGGATGTCGTACCGCTCGGCAATTTATTACCTCGACGAGGCGCAGAAAGCAACGGCACAGCAGCTGATTGCCGAAATGAATGCTTCCGGTATCTGGCCTGGCCCCATCGTTACCGAGGTAGCGCCGGCGGGCGATTTCTGGGATGCAGAGGAAGAGCACCAGGCTTATCTGCAGAAGCATCCGCATGGCTATACCTGTCATTACGTACGGCCCGAGTGGCAGCTGAAGGAAACGAAAACGGCTTAGGCTTTTTAGTACTTTTTTTCAACGCTCTGTACCTGGTGGTACGGGGCGTTGGTTTTTTAGGGTAGTCCACATCTTCAAGGGCGTGCTGCTTTCTGTAATTGCTTGGTTAAACCCAAGCCAATGACGGCACACGAGGGCGCCGATACTGAGCCTTTTCGGCAGCTGCAAATGCAAATTACTGGGACCGCGTTCTTAGATGCTGTCATCCCGACGCAGGTCGGCATCCCCTGCACCGGTCCGCATGCTTGTTATAAGCAGCGATTAAATAACAGGCGGCTGGTTCAATAAACGCTTGAACGCTGCTTCAGCTTTCCGGATCCTGGCTTTGTTGAACACCAGTTGCGCCTTACCGGTTCTGGAAACGCCATTGATGCCGGCAAGACCCTGCATGGTCCATTTGAAATTCTGGCGGTCGCGTTCATGCCAGTTGTCGCGGAGGATGGGTGCCGATGGAAAGATATAGAAGCGGCTTTGTTTCACCAGGTAATGGCTGTATGGGTAGTCGGTTACGTTGTCGGCCCACACCGCCAAAGGTTGCAGGTGTGCAGTCGTGGCGGGGTCCAGCACATGGAAATGCATAGTGCCGTCTATGTTCACCGGTATTGTGGCCGCTACATGGTAGTTCCAGTTGTTGGTGAGCCCGCCAATGCCCCTGTTGAGAAACATGCCACCAAATACCCACCCTTTACAGTTGGGTACCTGCCATTTTTCCAGCAGCATACAGAGGGCATTAGCGCGGTCTTCGCAGTCGTTGTTGCGGTCCTGCCACCGAAACAGGGAGCAGTGCTGTACATAGCTAAAGAGCTGTTCGGCCGCAGCCATGGATAGGCCATTGCCCATATCGATCAGGTCGGACAATTGGCCGTCAAATAGTGTTTTCAAGATGCGCTGCCTGTTTTAAGGTTACAATGATACCCGGTATGGATGCCTGCATGGCGAAAGGCCGCTCCTTAGCTTTCGCTCCCGCTCGCCAAGATATCAAAGACCTTCCATCTTGCAACAAAACCTCGAATACCCATTGTGTTAGGGATACGAAAGCAAACCCTTATTTGCCTGGCAAAATCATTGCGCGCAGATGTGCAGTGTGCTTGTAACGCTCGTAAAGGATATATGTAACACTACAGGCTTTGATGCCTACTTCCTGATCGCGGTTTTATAAATCACTTTTCCCCTGTCGTCAACCGCCTGTGCCAACAACTCATTGCCGGTAACCGAAAAGACCCAAAAACCATAGGCCGATGCCGCCATCAGGCTTTCCGGAACCAGCCTTGCCGCGGTTTTTTCCGAAGCGGCGCCCGATATGATATGGTGCGTTTTTCCTGCGGGCTTCAGGTGTTGGAGGCTATGCTCGTGCCCCGACAGATACAGGTCCACGCCATGCTGATCGAGCATGCTGTTTAGCGAAGCACGCACGGCTTTTGTATCATAACCCTCCGTGCGGCTGCCGCCTGTGTACAAAGGATGGTGGCCTACTACGATCTTCCACCGGATGTTTTTTGATGTATGGCGCAGCAAGCCATCGAGCCACTGTTTTTGCCGGGCAGAATCCTGCGAACGCACATTGGGGCCGTACTCCGCGTTTTTGTAAAACTCAGCGATGAGCGGGTTGGTGTCAATAAATGCCAGCAGCACCTGTTGCGTAGTATCGCCGTTGATGGCAAATGTTTTGGCATAATAACGGGCCGGCATCTTCCAGCGGCGGCTGATTTTTGAATAGGCTACCTGTGCATCGGGGTTGGACTTGTAATCGTGGTTGCCCAGTATCAGGTACCAGTCGCATTGCAAGGGGAAGGCAGTATAAATGTCTTCAAAGGAATAGCGAAACAGGGGATCCTGTTCGCTGATCACGCCGCTGGGATAAAAATTGTCGCCGGTAGACACCACAAAACCTGCATTGACCGCTGCGGCCGTTTTACCCATTTGTGCAGCCACTTCTTTCTGGTGGTCGGCGCCATTGCGGCCCCAGTCGCCCATGGCCAGGAAGTTGAGGGCGCCTGCCCTGGTGGTCAGTACGGAATCGGCCTGCTGGCTTTTTGCATTTTCCCGGATATAAACCTGCGCCTTTGCACTTGTATGGGCAATCAATAAAAGGGAAAACAAAACAGTTTTCATTTTGGAACAAAACACCATAATGCTACGGGTAAAAATTTGATCTAGCTGAATGTAAGTTGATGGGTAAACGGCGTGGTACCGGTGATATAAACATGCATGCCCTTGGTACGCAAACTACCGAAATGCGTACTATACCTTTCACCTTCCAGGTTGCGGATAGACTTGTGGCTTACCGCACCCGGGCCAAACTGTATGGTATCGCCGCCAAAGGCATACTGCCCCATCCCTTTTTCCAAAAAGAAATTGTCATCGCCGGCTTCCGAAACGCCGGTGAGTTGGCCGCCTTCGTTGAAGCAAAGCTCGATGGTTACCTGCACGCCGGCCTGTCCTTTTACATCGAATTGGAGCAGGTTGCGGCCGCCGTTTTCGCTCAAGGAAATAGTGGTTTCCAGGGTCTTTACATTGCTGACGGGGCGCTGCTTAAAATCCATCTTGTTCCAGAAGCGGCCGTCGGTGCTTTCGGACAACAGGTAATCGCCGTCTCCTTTCCTGAGGTTTTTGGGCATCGGCTGGTAATAAGGTGCTTGCAGCTTTTGGTGCAGTACATATTTATCACCCACCTTCTGCAGGCCATCGCTGTAGAAATAGCCCATGCTGAAAAAGCCGGCAGAAAAGCGCATGTATTGGAGCAGTGCATTGCCTTTGCGGAAGCCGAAGAAATCGGGGCTGCTGGAGCGGCCTGAAGCAATGGTGAGCGGCTGGTCGGTGCCGCCAAAAAAGGTGGTCGTTACCTCGTTGCGGCGGATGCGCAACAGTTGGGATTGCGCAAAAAGCTTTTCGTATTGTACCGGGAGTGTTGCAGGCGCTGGCAGGTCTTGTTGGAGCAAGGGCTCTTCGAGGAAATGAATCAGCTCCCTGTTCAGCACGCGTTCTTCAAAACCCTTCATTTGCTCCACCAGGGCCACGATGGCAGCATAGTTAGGGTTCCGGTCCTTGATGGCCATATAGCGGTACAGCAAATAATAATTGAGCATGTTGGTTGGCGTGTTCACATCGGGTTGTATCCAGGCGTACTGGTCCTGCCTTCGGGAGTCGTTGGTGATCAGGTCGCCGTTGGGCTCCATGTAGTAGTAGGTGGCATCGAGGTTTCGGCGCACCGGTTCAAAAAGAGCGGGCCTTTTTAGTAAACTACCGATGGTTACAAAAGCGGTATTCTCTACGTAAGAGTAGATGCGGCTCCGCTCGGGGTAGTTGCCATCCTTGTTGATATAAATGCCTTCATCCAGCCACTCGTCGATCCGTGCTACGTATTTAGGGTGGGGGTACAGTGCATTTATTTTCGCCAGTGCCGCACTGATCACCCAGCGGTGGTTGGGTGTGTGCACGCCACCGGTTACCAGTGCATCGCCGGCTTTCTGCAAAAAAGATTGTAGCTGGTTCTTCAACCCGGATAGTGCCGTGCTATTTTCTTTTTGCAGCACAGATACACCGGGTGAAACGATCTCCACGATAAAGGCCGTGTCGGGCGGCGATTCCAGGTTACCTACATTGATGGTGCCATCGGGTGTTTGTGCATTTGCCAGGTGCTGCGATAATTTTTGCATCGGCACCAGCAGTTCAGCACTTTGGTAGTATTTGGAAGGGGTACAGCAATAGGATGCGATAAGCAATACCAGGTCGTAAGCCAGCCGGCGGTTGAACTCGCGTTGGTCGAAATTGGTTTGTAGAAGTTTTGCTACCTGTGCATCGTTGGTGGTCACCAGCCTATCGAGCAAATCATTTTTGTAAGGTGAAGATTGGGCACTTGCTTTTGTAAACAACAGGGGATGGATCAGCACAAAAGCACCTGCTTTCAGGGTTTGTTTCAGGAAGGTTCCGCGGTTCATGTTACGCATAGTGGTGTACAGGTGTTGTAAAAATTATATAGGCTGATAATAACAGTTGCAAGTTGCAGGTTCCAGGTTTTATTGATAAGGGAACAACCAACTTAAATGGATGTAATACGGTTTCAATTAGGTAGTACAATAATTTCGGAGTTTGTCATGCCGAACTTGTTTCGGCATCTCCTTATGTACACAAGTACTCCGGTATAAGCTGGGGATCCCGACCTGCGTCGGGATGACAGAACCTGAGGTCACTGTCATGCTGAACTTGTTTCAGCATCCCCTTGTATACAGGGGTACTCGGAGGTGCAAGGAGATGCCTCGACGTCGGCATGACATCCGCCCAGCGAATAAACTGAACTGCCAAATTGAAAATAGCACAAGGCAATGCTACAAATAAAATATCAGGGCCTTGCAGCCCTGATATGTATACTAAGTCGCAAGTCATTTCCTTGAATTAATACCCTGGGTTCTGCACCAATGCCGGGTTCACCATCATGGCGCTGGTAGGAATGGGGAAGATGCGTCTGCGGGGATCGGCATCGGTTTTATAACCCCATGCGCTTTCAAATTTGCCAAAGCGGATCATGTCGTTGCGGTGCCAGGTTTCCCATGCAAACTCGCGGTTCCGTTCCGCATACAACTCGTCCAATGTAATGGCGGTTAATGGTGCCGATGTGGTGCGGTTGGATCGTACCATATTTACCAGGTCTACCGCTGTGTGGCCCAGGGTTGCGGTGCCGCCGCGCAGGATGGCTTCGGCCTTCATCAGGAGGATATCCGAATAGCGCAGGAAGGGTACGTCGTTGCTCTGGTTGCGCGAAGTAGAGATGCTGTCGGGGTAAAACTTCACGTTGCGATAGCCCATGTTCCAGGAGATCTCGTCGTTGCCCAGATCGAAGGCGGCCACACTTTCGCGCAGCTCTATCTTAGGTGCCAGGGTTACCTGGTAGGTAAAAGGCGCACTGCCATCGGCGCCGGTATAAAACTGGTCGTAGCCCTTCTTGGTGGTGGTAACGGTTACCGGTGTGCCATTGTAGTTGAACTGGGCGCTCGTCAGCCACTGCTGGTTGCGCACATCGTTGGGATCGTTGAAATGGGCATAGAACTCGGGCAGGGTGCTGCGTGCCGAACTAGGTGTATAGGGCAGGGTAAACCGGGTGCGCATCGACCGGGGCACATCGTAGCGGGCATGGTACATAAAGCCATTGGTGCCGGGCAGGTTTACAAAAGCCGGGTCGTAGGGAATGGCAAAAATGAACTCCTTCATCGAAGGCCCGTTGTTGGGATAGAACATCTTCAGGTAGCTGCTCCTGGGCTCGATGGCATACAGGCCCGAACTGATCACGCTGTCGCTGGCAGCAATGCATTCGTTGAGCCGCTGGGTGCCGGTATACACTTCGGCATTGAGGTACATCTTTGCCAGCAGGGCATGTGCCGTCGACTTGTTGGCCCGCCCGTAAGTGGCAGTACCAGCAGCAGCACTCAGGTAAGGCAGGCTGGCCTTTACCTCGCTTTCAATAAAGTTGAAAACCTCTTTTCTCGCCACGTTTGGCTTGGGTTGAAAATCGCCGTAGGTGGTAACGATCGGCACATTGCCATACAGGTCCATCATCATAAAATAGGCAATGGCGCGAACCATTTTCAACTCGGCCAGCGTGGTTTGCTTACTGGCATCTTCAGGCATTGTTTGGCCTAAGATGGACAGTGCCTGGTTGGTGGTGCCAATCACTACTGAAAGCCAGTTCCAGGTACCGTTGGTATTGCCATGGTCCTTTGTCCAGTTGTGTAAGTGCAGGTTGATGTAGTTCTGGTTGTCGTACCAGTTGCCGCCCCTTGCGGGCAGGATGGCTTCGTCGGTGCTCAGCGACTGCATGAACCAGTAGTCGAGCGAGAAGTTGCCCCGCAGGGCCGCATAAGCGGGCCCTGTGGCTTGTGTAAACTGGGAAGGGGTTTGCGGGAAAACTTCCGGCGTCAATTCCGTTTTGATGGGCACGTCGATCTTATGACAGGATGCCATGGCGCAAAGCAGCACCAGGGGGAAACATGATTTATTCAATAGCTTTTTCATTGCAGTACTTTTTCCGAAAGGTTAAAATGAAACGTTTACACCAAAGAGGATGGTCCTTGTCTTGGGATAGAAATTGCCGGCGTCAACACCGGGTGCAATGCCGCCCTGGTTGATCTCCGGGTCGATGCCTGTGTATTTGGTAATGACAAATGCATTGTTCACCGATGCATACACCCGCAGGGTCCTGATGTACTGCGAAAACTTGTTGAAGTTGTAACCCAGCGTGGCGTTGTCCAGGCGCACATAGCTGCCATCTTCGATAAAGCGGCTCGAGTAGCGGTAGGCATTTACATCCTTGTTTGATTCGCCTGCAACATCTTTCAGGATATTGGTGAACTGCGCCGTGCTGGGCCGGAACAGGTCGGCACGGGTGGCATTGAAGATCTTGTTGCCAAATACACCGCGGAAGAAGATGTTCAAATCAAAGTTTTGATAACGCAGGGTGTTGGTAAAACCAAGCAGCAGTTTGGGCTGCGGGCTACCCATGTAAAAGTAGTCCCTGCCGATGGCGGGTGCGGTAGTGAGCTTGCCATCGCGGTCGTAATACTGCGAGATGCCCTGGTCGTTTTTACCGGCATAGTTCAGGGTAAAGAACTGTCCCAGCGGCCTGCCCGATTTCAGGATCTGCAGGGTGCTGCCGGTTTGCCCCGCGCCTTCGGGTTGGGTGAGGCGTACCGAGTCGCCACCCGAAAACAGGGGGTTGGTGAGGCTGGTGATCTCGTTGTTGTTGCTGGCCAGGTTGAGTGAAGAGGTCCAGTTAAAGTTTTTGGTACGCACCGGTGTTGCGCTCAGCATGAGCTCGATGCCCCTGTTGCGCATGCTGCCGCCATTGGCAACGATATTGCCATTGGGTACCAGTATGGGATCAACACGGTAGCTATAGATCATACCGGTGGTGTTCTTGTCGTAAAGGTCCAGCGAGCCGCTGATCTTGCCATTCAGGAATGTGAAATCCAAACCCAGGTTGGTGGTAGCGGTTTTCTCCCATTGCAGGTTGGGGTTGTCGGCCTGCGTAGGTCCGTAAGCATTCACCACGTTGCCGTTGTAGTAGAAGCTGCCCAGGGTGCCGGAGATGATCTGCGCCGTATAGGCATTGAAGCCCGTAGCATTACCCGTAACGCCATAGCTGGCCCGCAGTTTCAGGTCGCTGAACAAGCGCTGGTCCTGCATGAACCCTTCCTGGTTGATGCGCCATGCGGCACCCACGGCAGGGAAGTAACCCCATTGCTTGTTGGCGCCAAAAACCGAACTGCCGTCCCTGCGGCCGGAAAGCTGCAGGAGGTATTTATCCCTGTAGTTGTAATTCAGGCGGGCAAAGTCGGAGATCAGGCGGGTTTCCTGGTACACACCGGGTGAGCCGAAGTTGATGCGGTAGGTGGGCAGTGCGTAGGGGTTGCTCAACGACAGGTTGTTGTACCCAACATTATCCACCGGGAAATTGGTGGCCGAAGTTTGGAAACCCTCACCGGTGATATTGTCCTGGTACGAATAACCCAGCACAGCGTTGATGGTGTGGCCGCCAAACTTGCGGTCCCAGGTAAGAAAGGTTTCCAGGATCTTATTGGTGTTCTGGTAGGTATTGCGCAGGGCCGAACCGTTGGTGCCGAAGTTGAGCAGGGAGTGTACCAGCGGTGGATCGGGCTTGTAATAAAAGTTGGCGCTGTTGTAATTGGAATAATAGCTGCCATAGTATTCGCCATGGAGGCTGGTACCCTGTTGGTACGAGAGGTTCAGGTCGTAGGTAAGGCCAAAAGGCAGCTTTACCTGTGTATTGAAGCTCCCGATCAGGTTATTGAACTTGGTATCATCCTGCCCGTACTCGATGAGGGCAGCAGGGTTGAAATAACCCGTGTTGGTCCAGTTTTCAAAAAAAGATCCATTTGGATTGCGCACCGGCGACACCGGCAGGTAGCTCACCATCTGCTGCAACACGGAGTTGCGTTGCGGCGTGCCGGATGCATTGCTATTGCTATTGCTAACGTTTAGGCTAAACCGCACTTTATCGTTCAGGGCAAACTGCTCGATGGCCAGTCGTGCAATCACCCGGCGCAGCGAACTTTTCAGCAGCACACCCTGCCGGTCCACGTAGTTGAGGCTGGCACTATAGGTGGAGTGCTCGCCGCCGCCGTTCAAGCTCAGGTTGTGGTTGTGCGAAGTGGCCGATGAACGCTGCACCACTTGCTGCCAGTCGGTATTGGCGCCCTTGTCGTCGTTGGGCGATAAAGATTGGCCATTGGCGGCAATAAATGCCCGCAACTCGGCGGCATTCATCATATCCAGTTCGTTGGAAACTTTTTCCAGTCCTACATAACTGCTGTAGGTAACAACCGCCTGGCCTTTCCTGCCCCTCTTGGTGGTAACCATGATCACGCCGTTGGCGGCACGGTTGCCATAAATAGCAGTGGCGGCCGCGTCTTTTAATACATCGATGGAAGCAATATCATCGGGTGCGATCACGGAGATATCGGCACCCGGCACACCATCAATTACATAAAAAGGCGACTGCGAACTGTTGAGGGTAGAAGCACCGCGCAATACCACGGCGGCGGGCCTGTTGGGATCGCCGCTGGCGGAGATGTTTAGGCCCGGCACCTTGCCCTGCAGCAGCTGGCCCACATCGGTGATGGCGCCCCGGTTCAGGTCTTCGGGTTTTACGCTGGTAACCGCACTGGACAGGTTCTTGCGCGAACTGCGGCCATAACCTACCATCACCACTTCATTCATTTGCGCAATCTTGTCGGTGAGTACTACACTTAGTGGGCTTCCGGCTACTACTTTCATTTCCCTTGGCTCATAGTTGATGGCCGAAAAGCTTAGCGTGGCCGATGGTGCCGCCTTGATGGTAAAGGCACCGTTCTCATCGGTCAGTGCTGTTTTGCTGGAACCTTTCACCACAACGGTTACGCCAATGGCAGGCTGGCCCTTGCTGTCGGTAACGGTACCCTTTATATCCTGTACTTCCTGTGCATAGGAAATACCCATGCTGGTACATAAAAAAAACAGCATCAATAAGAACGTGCGCTTATTGTTCCTGCTTGGTGCTAGTGGCATTTTCAATTCATGCATATGACTTGGTTTGATCAGTTGACTTTTTTAGCGGACAGCATACGGACAGTAACGCGGTATCAACCGCGAGAAAGGATCGCTGTATCGTTATAAACGGGTTTAAAACCTGAGTGTCTGTGGCAGGTATTTCTGCACCAGGTTTACATAATAGGGTTGCAGTTGCTCCCAATCAGGCGGTACTGCACTTTTAGAGTAGAGATCATAAGAGTTGAACAGCTTTACCCATGCAAACATTTGCTGGTCGTGTTCGTCCAGCAGGTGGTCGTAAGCCTGCTCGCGGTGTTGTGCATAGAAGGAGTGGTAGCGCAGCATATACAAGGCCGGCTCGGGCAAATGATCCTTCATCATGTGGTAGATATACTCGTCGTGGCCCCACGACATAAACACGTTTTTCAATCCACAGTTGGGGGTGTAAATACCATACTTCGAGTTGTATTGCTCGTTGTTGTAGTCGGGATTTTCTTTGAAGAATTCAGGATACACGATCTTGTCGGAGTAGGCACAACCTACAGGAAAGGTATCGCCTACAACAGCCCACTGCGGCTCGCCAAAAAGGCACAGCACTTTACCCATATCGTGCATCAGGCCGGCAAGTACCATCCAGTCGGGGTGACCATCGGCGCGTACGGCTTCGGATGTTTGCAGCAGGTGTTGAAACTGGCTTAAATCCGTATCGGGATCAGAGTCGTCAACCAGTTGGTTGAGGAAATCAAAAGCTTCCCAAACGGTCATCTCTTTCCGGTCGAAGCTTAGGAACTCTTCCCGCTTGCGCATCACAAAGTCGAAGGTCTGGTACTGGTGGTTCAGCCGGTAAAACTCCCGCACCGAGTCGCGTGCGGGTTCTTTGTAATTTCTGAATGCGTCTACTTCCTTATCCTTTGCAATGGCATCGGGTTGCGGGTAGCGCCGCAGCAGGTCGTCTTCCCATTCATCCAGGCTCTTTAAGGGCGACAGGTAGGTGTTATCCTGATTACTCATGGTTGGTGATTATTGGTGTGTGTTGCGTGAAGTGTTGGAAAGACACAATGGGAAACGGATGTGTTGCAGGGGCATCATGTACCCTGCCAGGTGATATTGCCTGTAGGCATATGGTGTTGTGGCACCCGAAAAAGGAAGGAGTGGGCAACATGGCAAGTTGTGTATTGGGTCGTTGGTTGGTGTAAATACCGGTACTAATATGGTTGATTTTTGAAACGGAAAAAACGTAACGGCTGAAATACTAAGAAAACGTTTTCGTAGTTTCCGTGTTCCGGGCTTCAGATTTACAAGCCGTGGAGAAGAACATGGGCGACATAACGATCAAAGAACTGGCGCAGAAACTTGGTGTGTCTATTTCAACAATCTCAAAGGCGTTGAGCAATAGCCATGAGATCAGTGCCGCTACCAGGGAGAAAGTACTGGCGGGCGTACGTAAATACAAGTACACGCCCAACCCCAATGCCAGCAGTTTGCGCAAGAAGCGTAGCAATACCATCGCGGTAATTATCCCGGAGGTTGCCGACTCCTTTTTTTCACAAGCACTCAAAGGCATCGAAAGCATCGCACAGAATGTAGACTACCATGTATTGATCTATCTTACTTATGAAAGCTTTTATAAAGAGCGCATGATTTTGAACGAGATCAAGAGTGGCCGTGTTGATGGTGTGTTGATGTCCATCTCCAGCGAGACCTCCAACAGTCACCACATCACTGCTTTGCGCGACCGTAATATCCCCATTGTATTTTTCGACCGGGTGTTGGAGGAAACAGAAACGGCAAAGGTGGTTACGGATGATTTTGAAAGCAGTTTTAAAGCAACGGAGCACCTGTTGGAGAGAGGTTGCAAACACATTGCTTATCTGTCTACATCCAGGCACCTTTCCATAAACAATGACCGCAGGAACGGTTATTTGGAAGCACTGGTTAAGCACAACATCGATCCATCGAAACATACGGTGGTACAGTGCTCCAACCACCCCGAGTACAACCTTGGCATGGTCAGGAAACTATTGCAGCAGGAAGAAAGACCCGATGGCATTATTGCATCCATCGAAAAGCTGACTTCCTCTATTTACGATGTTTGCAAGGAGCTGAATATTTCCATCCCGGGGCAATTAAAAGTGATCACCTTTTCCAACCTGGATATTGCCTCTATCTTATCGCCTTCCTTAACCACTATTACACAGCCTGCTTTCGAAATTGGCAGAACCGCTGCCGCTATTTTGCTCAAAGCTTTGCAGAAGAAGAAGCTGGCCATCAGGAATGAGCGAATCGTTATACCATCTGTTTTGGTGAAAAGAGGATCAACCAATTGAAGGGTTAAAAAACGCTTTGGTGCTTTATTCTGTATTTTTCATACCCTGCGCCATGTTGCTGAAGGTCTGCTTTTGTTGCACACACTTCAATATCGCCAAAGGGTTACCGCAATTGCATTAAACGGCATGCAGCCCTGCAGGGCACCCCCAAAACAGCTTTACCAAAGCATTGGCAAATCTTTTCTTGCAGCTATATATAAACACCTACCTTCACCAAGTTAATTTGAGCCTCGCATCAGTAACCGCCGCCTCATTTGCCTTAACCGCACTTAAGTCAGTCTCTTACTTCCTGCCTTACTCAAGCATCTTTTATCTATTTATTGTATCGATCATGAACATTTATGTTTCCAATCTGAGCTTCAATGTTGAAGACCAGGACCTCCAGGAGTTTTTCACCCCTTATGGCGTTGTAACTTCTGCCAAAGTAATCACTGACCGCGAGTCGGGCCGTTCACGCGGTTTTGGCTTTGTGGAAATGAGCGACGACGCTGCTGCCAAAAAAGCTATTGCCGAACTGAACGAAGCTTCTATTGATGGCCGCACCATCAAGGTTACCGAAGCCAAGCCGAAGGAAGACCGTCCTTCAGGTGGTGGTGGTTTCCGTGGCGGAAACAGTGGCGGTGGTTATGGCAACAACCGCAACAGGTATTAATACCCGCTTACGTATAGTATTGAAGGCCCCGGTTCTCCGGGGCTTTTTTGTTGTAAAAAGGTGTGGTTAGTGGATGTGGGGCATTCAGACTTTAGTTGGAATATCCTGCTTTTTTCAGAGTACCCGTGTACAACAGGGGATGCCGAAACAAGTTGGGCATGACAGAACCTGCAGACACTGTCATGCTGAACTTGTTTCAGCATCTCCTGCTATACACAGCATCTCCTATACCCGGCATCTCTGGCTATGGAATGCCTGCTTATCTACACGAGCACTGTTGCAGCGGACCACAACTTTC
The DNA here is from genome assembly GCF_001953305.1 of Cnuella takakiae. Taxonomy (GTDB): domain Bacteria; phylum Bacteroidota; class Bacteroidia; order Chitinophagales; family Chitinophagaceae; genus Flavisolibacter; species Flavisolibacter takakiae. Next base: position 309,904 of record NZ_MTFE01000010.1, on the reverse strand, counting down.
CCAGCCAACAGCCCAATACTAACAGCCTATTTATCCCACGCATGTACCAATTTAGGGTTGTTATAAGGGGCCAGTGCCTTTAGGCGGCGGGCAATCTGATCGGACCAGGCGCGGGTGATGCCGCCGTTTTCAAAGGTGTTGGCTGCATCATATTGCGCATGCTCGGCCGACTCGGCAGCCAGCACAGCTTCGTAGATGGTTTCGGAATCTTTGTGGGAGCGTGCCTTCCGCATTTCGCGCCGCATCACGCGGGTATAGATCTCGGTGATGTCAAAATGCCCCTGTTCGTGGCGCAGGGTGATGCTGTCGCCTTCTGCCCTGATCCAGGAGGCATTGGCATTCATCACGGCACGGATGGTAAAAGTGGTGCGCTTGCGTTCTTTTTTTACATGTACGTCGATGGCCGTGGAGATGGTGCCCAGCCGGTGTACATCGGGCTTTGCATTGCGGTAAATGAAGATGGTGTCGCCTGTTTTACGCCTGCCGCCAAAATCATCAAAGCTGAGGCGCCGCTCGGGGCTCCAATACAGCAGTTTGGCTTCCCCGCTTTGCTGGGCCCGTAGCCCGCCGGAGCAAACCATGCTTAATACAACCATTCCCATCCAACGGTGAAATCCTGTTTGCATA
>NZ_MTFE01000010.1:178145-309216 GCF_001953305.1 Cnuella takakiae | reverse complement strand
CCGGCAGGTTTGGAACCTTTACTGGCAATGAACTTGGAGCCCTGGTTCTGGGGCTTGGCGGTGTTGCCCTTTTTCTTATCGCCCTTACCTTGGTTGAGTAGTCCCATTGTGTGGTTGTTTTATCCTGCTAAAATAACGGAAATGCCGCGGTGCAAAGGCTTAAGAATGTTAAGGTATGTTGTAAAGGGGGGCGCACAGATAGCACAGACCACCACAGATAAGTATCCCAAATAAAAAAAACATTTGCAACATCGCAAAAAACATCAGTGCTATCTGTGTTATCTGTGTGCCCATACTGATGCGCTAGTCGGCCACCACCTGTTTGCCAAAAGGCATCAGCGATATTTCCACCATCTTGAAATGCTGTTGCGCAAAAGGAATACCAATGATGGTGATAAAGAGCAGTAGGCCGAATACAATATGGGTGATGGCGATCCAGAAGCCGCCGCAAAGGATCCAGATGATGTTGAGCACGAGGCTGAGACAGCCGCTGTTTTGCGAAGTGCTGATCACCTGCTGCCCGAAAGGCCATAGTGCAAAAAGACCGAGCTTGAAACATTGCAGCCCGAAGGGAATGCCGATGATGGTGAGGCATAGCACCAGGCCGCCGATAAAATAGCCCATGGCGGCAAAAAAGCCGCCAAAGACCAGCCAGATAAGGTTTCCTAAAGTATTCATGGTTCGTGTGTCAGGGGTTCAGGTTAGGGGCAGCTTTATAGTTACAGGTGCCGGCACCCATCCTGCCCGATGAAAATAAGTATTTTAATAGTGCGGGCAGGGTGGCCCTGGCCCGGGATTTATAAACGGTAAACAAACCGGTATATGCGCAGCAGCCTATTCTTCATCCTAAGCCTTTTTGCCATGCATGCTACCCACGCACAATTTTCCGACAAGCGGCAGCTCCTCATCTTTGGCGCAGCGCAAAGCACCGCTGTACAAGAGCAGCTGGCCCTGCTAAACAAAGAAGCCAAAGGCCTAAAAGAACGGGACCTTCAGGTGCTGCAGGCGGCAGACAAAAAGCTTTATACAAAAAGTACAAGGTAGCTGCAACAGAACCTTTCGTGCTGGTACTGGTGGGTAAGGATGGTGGAGAAAAATACCGCTCGCCTAAACCGGTACCACCAGCCACAATCTTCGACATCATCGACGCCATGCCTATGCGGCAATCGGAGATGCGGGGGAGGAAGGATGAGTGAGGGGGCCATGGTCTATGGTCTATGGACGATGGACGATGGTCCATAGACCACAGACGACAGACGACAGACAACGGACAACATGGTTATCAGGACAACGTCGTCCTTCGTCCATTGTATCTTAGCTTTACTTACCTGAATACTTCGATATGAACGAAATCAATGAGCAACTAAGGGACCTGTTCAACCGCATTCCGCGCAGGCATACCGCCGAAAACGTAAAGGAGATCTACAGCATCCTCGATGCGTACGAAGACCTGCTCATGACCATGGAAGCCGATCCGCGTTACGGCCCGCAAACGGCGCCCTTCTTTGAAGCCCTCGAACCCATCAGGGCTACCATCAAAAAATCGAACAGCCCCAAGGCCGGCAAGAAGGAAAAAGATTCGCTTTTTGATGAAGCTTCCGGTGCACTCAAGGACAGCGTGGAGGCAGCGATGAAGTTGTGAGGGGAGCTGCTGGCTTTTAGCTGCAAGCTGCTAGCTTCAAGCTACAAGTATCAACACCAAACCCATAACTCCAAACGCATAACCAAAACAAGAAACAAAAAACAAAAAACCTTCTTTCGCTTCATGCAACTCAACGAAACCCTTTTACAGAAATACGCACAGGTGATGGTGCACTATGCCCTCAACAACGGGCAGGGCATCCAAAAAGGTGATACTGTTTTCCTGGTCGGACAGGAAATAGCCAAAGACCTTTTTGTGGCTATTGCCAAAGAGATATATGCCGCAGGCGGCAACCTTATTTCCAACTACCTGCCCAATAATATGCGCGATACCAGTCTTGCCCGCTACCTGCTGGAAGCCGGCAGCGACGAGCAGGTAGGCTTTTTTGCGCAGCCTTACTGGAAGGGCATTGTAGATGCCACCGATCATATCCTCTTCATCATCTCCGAGCCCGATGTGCACTACCTCGAAGGCATTCCCGCCAGCCGCATCAGCATGATGAACAGTGCCCGTGCGCCCTACATGAAGATGCGCGAGGAAAAGGAACAGGCGGGCAAATTGTCGTGGACGCTTTGCCTCTATGGCACCCAATCCATGGCCGATGAAGCTGGTCTTTCGCTGGAGGAATACTGGGAGCAGATCATTGAAGCCTGCTACCTGCGCGAAGACGACCCGGTAAGCCGCTGGAAACAGGTGCAGGCAGAGATCGAAGCCATCAAGGATAAGCTGGATGCGCTGGCAATAGAAACCCTCCACCTCAAGGGGGCTGATGTGGACCTTACCGTGCAGATCGGTGCTAACCGCAAGTGGCTGAGTGGCGGTGGTAAGAACATCCCTTCTTTTGAAATCTTCACCTCTCCCGACTGGCGCGGCACCAATGGTTCCATCCGCTTCAACCAGCCCCTGTATTATTCGGGCAAGCGTATTGCGGGCATTTCGCTGCAATTTGAAAATGGTGTGGTAGTAGCAGCTTCCGCAACAGAGAATGAAGAAGCATTGAAAGAAATGATCGCACAGGAAAACGCCGACAAGGTGGGTGAGTTTTCGCTTACCGACCGGCGTCACTCCAAGATCACCCGCTTTATGGCCACTACGCTGTATGATGAGAATATGGGTGGGCAGTTTGGCAATACCCATATTGCTTTAGGCAATGCCTACAAGGATACGTTTACCGGCGATATGGCTGCTGTAAGCACGGAGCAGTGGGCCGAGATGGGCTACAACAGCTGCCCCAAGGTACACACCGATATTATCAGCACTACCGACCGCACCGTGACGGCTACCCTGCGCGACGGATCGGAAAAGATCATCTACCAGGACGGGCAGTTCCAACTGGATTGATGTTTAGCAAACCTTCAAGGTTTTCAAAACCTTGAAGGTTTATGCATCCGCCAGTGCTTTATTTTGCAGTAAAACTGCTGCCAGGCGGCGGTTATTGTTATGGCGTTATCCCAATCCAACTATACAAAGCAATTATCCAAATCCCTGCTCAAGGGGGCCGCTGCCTGCACGGTGCGGGAGTGCGATGAAACAGCCAAAGGGCAGTATGTAGCTTATGTAGATGATGGCGACGACTCCTTCGACGTATCGATTAGCCTGGGCAAAGAGGGCGTGGTACAGGAAGGCCGGTGCGACTGCGGCGAAACGGAATTTTGCCGCCACCAGGCGGCCCTGTTGATCCATCTGGCAGCAACAACGCCAAAAGCAGGTGCCAAAAAAGCAGTGGCCAAAAGCAAGCGTTCGGTGGCAGCGCAGCTGCTCGACGACCTGGATCCTGAAATCCTCAAAGCATGGGTAGAGCAGCAGCTATCGGTATATAAAGACTTGGAGCTGGCCTTCCTTCACCGTTTTGCCCCTGCCAGCCAGCAGTTCACCCCCAAGGAGGCCGAAGCGCTAACCCTGCAGGCCATTAAAGCCGTCATCGGCAGCCGGAAGAAGGCGGACGGATCGGAAGTAAAAAAGATCACCGTGCTGTGGAAAAGCCTGCATGCACCCATCGTTGACTTTTACCTGGCCAACCTCACCGAAGCGGAAGCTTTCGATACCTTTCACGCTTTACTGGAAAGCTGTATCACCTTTCCACACCGCATTGCCATTACCAGTACCAGGGTAGGCAGTTATATCACCGAGCTGCTCGGCCACACCACCGGTGCCCTGGCCACCCTGGCAACCCAAACGGCTTTTGATAAAGCTATTGCACCCATCATCGGGCATATTGCTGCACCGGCAGCAGGCATCCGCATGCACTACCTCCTCCACCTCGGCGAAGTGGCGGCGCTGTGTAGCGGCGAACGTAAAACCGCGCTCATCGAAGCCATTGCCCACCATTATGGCGCATCCGACCAGGGCCGGTACCATAACGGGCAGCAGTACACCCGGTTTATTTTCTACCTGTTGGACCGCAACGGGCTGTTTGGCCTGCACTATGAATTGGTGAAACCCATCCGGTACAACAATGAGTTCAACAGCATACTGATTGGCCGCCTGGTAGAACTCGGCCATCTGGATCTTGCCGAACGGTATTGCAAGGAGCAGATCGCCGTTAATTTCAAAGAGGTTTACGACCTGCCTTATTTCCTCTTGCTGCAACAGATTTACCGGCAGCAGGGCTACTGGGAAGGGGAAAGGCAAATGGCGGAAAAACTCCTGCCGCACATTTTCCGTTATGCCGACTACAAGCTACTGTATGAAGCCATGCCCGAAGGCGTAGAGCGCGAAAAATGGCGCAAGCGGATTTTGGCCAAGGCCGTCAGCCAGTACAGCAATCCGGCTGCTGCCCATTTTTATTTTGAAGTGCTGCATGCGGAAGGCGACTACAACAAGATGAGGGATACCCTTGGCACCGACACACCCTATCCCACCATTGTCGCCTTCTTTGATGCTTTTGTTGCCACCAGCCCCCTAAGGCTGCTGCAGGTTGTGCTCAACAGAAACGACCATTGGACGGTAGAAGAAGATGAAGCCAACGAGACAGAAATATTTGAAAAGCTGGCGGCATTGCTGCTGGCACACTATCCAACTGCAACACTCTTAAAGGCAGTGGCAGACAACCACAAGGCCTTTCACTATGGCCAGTCCGACAGGTTCGTAGCATTTTTGAAAAAAGAGCTTGAAGCTTACCAATAGGTGTTACTGCGGCAGGGTCTCCGGGGCCAGTGTTGGGAAATCCTTCACCAACTGAGTAATACCAAAGACCCTGGAAAGCTCACTGCTTTTGATATGCAACTTGCAGCCGTCAACCTTCAGCTTTCATGAAAACAGAACCAGCTACAGCTACCCCGCCCGTTATCTTTGCCCCATGCCCTCCCTCACGCTTTATCTTCTCTGGGACGATATACAATTTGATTCCGGTTGTTTGCGCATCCGTCCGGGCAGGGTGCAACACATCCTGAAGCCTATTCCTTTCAAGGGTGCACAAGCTTCCCTCAACGCCATCAAGCAGGAGTATTTTGTTGCCAAATACAACAAGCCCATCAAGCTGGTATTTAAAGATTCAAGCCTCGACAAAGCGGCTTCGCCTGCCTGGGCCGAGATCAACGACCTGATAGAAAAAGCCATCGAGATCACCCGCTTTGCAACCGTACCCAAAACCATTGCCAAAAAACTAACGGCACCACGTAAACGCAGTGCTGCAAGTGGCGATGCACCGGAGATAAGCAAGGAACAACAGCAACAGGAAAGACCCAACTACTTAAAAATATTGGCGCGCCACCAGTCGGAAGCATACCGCCTCATTACCATACAGGAGCAGTACGGCAGCCGCCTGGAGGAAAGTCATATCTACCGCTTTATTACCGGCACAGGCCGGGTACTTATTGTTTGGGAAAATACCAATGCCTCGCGTGCCGCCTATCTGTTCATTGCCCGCCCCGATAGTTTGCAGGAGCAACTCACCCGCATTGAAGCCTTCATCCATACCGGAGATGTGCAATACAAACGCAGCCGTTTTCAGAAGCTAAAAGAGAACAAACAGCTGCGGTCCCAGCTGGCCTATGTGGGCAGCGTGCGCCACGAGACGGTGGCACAGTTTGAAACGGATATCATGACTTATATACACCGGTATTGAACCACGGAGGCAGGGCGGCACGGAGGTACACGGTTGTTTATGATTGTTACTGCTTATATCTGTTTTCTCTTTATCAACATCATTATTGCAAACTGCCTCTTGCCCATCTTCATTGCAAGGCGCCAGCAGGTACTTGTGTACAAAAGATGTTTTACTACGCTGAAGCAACCCCCACATTACACAGCAACTATAAATTCATGCTGTTGGACCCTGCCAGTTCAGGAGATTGCTTCGGCGCAGCATGATTACCACAATGGTAGTGACTACTTGCGCCTCGCAATGACGTTTGCACCGTACACACATTACACATCCTCCGTGTACCTCCCTGTACTCCCTGTTTCCGTGGTTCAACTATTCTGCCTGCGTACATAAATACGTTCCATCAACTCCGCCAACTCAGGATGCCGTTCGCGGAAGCGTTCCGGTTGCTCAAAGAAGTATTCTGACAGCACCGCAAAGCATTCCACGGGGCTGGTAGCACCATAAGCTTTTACGTCAGACATTCCCATGCGGATAGCCTGCATCTCCGCTTCCAGCAACTCTTTCCACTGCGGAACATACTGGCGCAATAAGAGCAGTTCGGGTACGCCGTCAAGAGTGCCGTCCATCTTGTCGATCAGGTGTACAAATTCGTGAATGGCAGTATTACTGTCACTGTGCCCATTGATGAATCCCTGCCGCAGTTCCCACTTGTTGAGGATCATCATCTGCTCCAGGCTGCCATTCCCCACCATACCGCTGTAGAGGCGGTTGCGGCCTTCCTGCTCGTAATCGTTGTTGAAGTTGCCGGGATAGAGCAGCACCTCGCGGAGGTTGATATAGTCCCAGTCGGGTATGTGAAAAACAGGGATGATGGCTGCCGCGCCAATCAGTACGCGGTCGAGGTCTTCTACTTCGGCGTTGGCACCGGTAATGCGCACCGATGCCAGGAAGCGGCGGAACCTTTCCGCAAAATGTTTCTTATCACCCGCATCCAGGTGGGCATAAAAGCGTACATAATCTTCCAGCATTTCCTCGTAGTTGGCCGGCAGGTCGCTGAACACGACGCGCTTGGGGCGGTACACCAGGTACAGCAGCAACATCAGCATCAGGGTAACCAATACAATCTGGAGCACCGTAATCATGGAGGCGAAGGTAGGCGGGAGGGTTTTTAGTTTTTGGTTTTTAGTTTTTTGTTGGGGTTAGGAGTTATGGGTTTGGAGTTAGGGGTTTGGTGTTGGGGGTTTCTAGTTTCTGGTTTCTTGTTTTTTGTTGGGGATTAATGTGCTGGTTTACTGTTCCATATCTGGTGTTTTGTTTTCAGAAGCTGTTTTGCCAAACAATACATTGGTGCCTTAATTGGAAAGCGTCTCTTTGATATTGATTCTGTCATCCCGACGCAGGTCGCGATCTCCACCTGCTGTTGTAAACTCCGTTATTAGTGGGTATGCCGATCTCGCTTTAGGCGAGACGGCATGACAGTGCCTGGAGGTCCTTTCCTCCCAGCATAGGCCCGGATCGCCTGCAACCTTCGGAGCATCTGGTGATAGATGGAGATGCCTGTCTGCAGCAACCGGCTGCATATAATACTCCAATGGCCGTATGCACGCATTCATAGATAACAAACCCTCACCAACAGAGCCTCCAATCAGCATATCTAGCCCACGGTTGCAACCGTGGGATGCCGCAGCTAACCGTTTCAAAACAAAACCGTTTCAACGGTTTGGTCACAGCCTGCTAAAACGCCTGAGCCTAAATACAACCTGTCTAAACCACATCAACCTGCTGCTGCCTTTGAACTTTCAACTATAAACTCCTGACTAAAACAAAGCCCCCGCTTATCGCAGGGGCTCCTTTTTATTTTCGCTTGTGTACCGATGTTTTCTTCGGGTTGGTATAGTCCTCCTTGAATTCCGCCAGTGCATCGGCAAGTGCTTTCAGCTCGGGGTCAAGGCCGGGCGAAAATTCCTCAGGCCTTTCCGGTGCCGGCATAATGGGGTAGCTATTAGCCGGCTCGGCAAGGGTTACCAGCTCGGTGCCGTCATTAAAGGGCGATGCGCCCTGGAAAATAGCGCCCATGGAGGAACCATCGAGGCGGAAATGGTACTGCTCGCGGTGGATGCCGGCATCCATCAGTTTCTTTACTTCAGGCAGTTTCGACGAGTCGAATTTAGGAACAGGCAGCGCCTTGCTCCAGTTTACGCCCAACGTTTCCAATGCCTTGGCAAAAGCCGCCTGGTGGGCCTCATCGCGTACAATGAGGAAGGCCACTGTTGCCCGCAGGGTTTTATTTTCCGACATCTGGTAAATACGGCTCTTTTGCAGCCTGCCGGTGGCCTCCAGTACCAGGTTGTCCATCAGGTCCAGCACCAGGTTGCCATGGCTGTGTACATAGGAACCCTGCCAGGGGTTGCCTGCCGCATCCACGGGCAGCGCACCCTGCGCACCCACGATATAATGGTGGGGGTTCTGCTGCTCCTTGGCCATCTCCATGGTAGCTTTGCCGCCTTTGCCCGGTGTGTCGCCGGTATACCGCGGCGAGCCGTCCAGCAGGGTTGCAATGGTTTTGCTGATCAGTTCCACATGCGAGATCTCTTCGATGCCCACACCCTGTATCAGGTCGAGGTAGGGTTTTGCATTGCCCCTGAAGTTGAAGCTCTGGAAGAGGTACTGCATCATGGTGCGCATTTCGCCAAACTGGCCGCCCAGGCCTTCCTGGAGGGCATTGGCTGCCGATGGATCGGGTTCGTCGGCAACAATCTCGTTGATGAGTGATTGAACGTGGTAAAACATAGCCTTTGATTATTAGGGTGAGCCTTGCTTGTTGAAAAGATCATACCATTTGCGGGCACCGCATGGCGGTACAAAGAAGCAGGCGCCCCAATGCCGAACTCTTTAACCTTCCCTAACCTTCCGCTTCGTACCTTGATCCGAAACCCGTTTTATGAACCAGGAGATCATCAACCTCTACGACGAATACACCCATAAGCCACTCACCAGGCAGGACTTTCTCAAGCGGCTTTCCCTGCTGGTGGGCAGCACCGCTGCAGCCATGGCCATACTGCCCCAACTGGAGGGCAACTATGCCCATGCAGCCGTTACCCAACAAGACAACCTGGTGACCGAATACATCAAGTATCCCGGTGTGCCCAACGAAATGACCGCTTATATTGCCCGCCCCAAAAAAGAAGGCAAATACCCGGCGGTGATCGTGATCCATGAAAACAGGGGACTTAATGCCCATATAGAGGATGTGGCCCGCAGGGCTGCCAATGCCGGATACCTGGTCATTGCACCCAATGCCTTATCGGCGCTGGGTAAAACACCCGCCAACGAGGACGAGGCCCGCCAGTGGTTTGGCGATATCAAACCCGAAGATGCCCTGCAAAACTTTAAAAATGCAGCTGCCTACCTTGCCTCCCGCAAGGACTATAACGGCAAGCTGGGATGCGTAGGATTTTGCTGGGGTGGCGCCATGGCCAACAACCTGGCAGTGAATGTTCCGGAACTGAAAGCGGCTGTTGCTTTCTATGGCAGGCAGCCCGCGGCAGCTGATGTAGCAAAGATCAAGTCGGCGGTGCAGCTCCATTATGCCGGCCAGGACGAACGGGTAAATGCCGGCATGGCCGAATACGAAGCTGCACTAAAGGCTGCAGGTGTGCGCTACGAGCAATACCTGTACGAAGGTGCGCAGCATGCTTTCCATAACGATACTTCCGCTGCCCGTTACAACGAGGCTGCCGCCAAACTTGCCTGGCAGCGTACGCTTGATTTCTTCAAAGAGCACCTGGCTTAATTTCTGAACCACAGAGACACTTGCGACGCAGAGCAGCACAGAGATATGTTACTGTGAACCTCTGTGTCATAACTGTCTCCGTGGTTCCAGTCACGCCATGATATCTTTCCCCTCCTGCACGCCTTCGTCTTCCTGCTTATCCTGCTCAATAGCAGGTATTTTTTCAGAAAAGATCAGCCCGCTGGCAGCGGCATGTTCGGCTGCCTGCACACTGTGCTCGGTTAAGATCATCTCCACACCCAGTGGCTTTAGTTGTGCCGCCACATCCTGTGCAATCCGGTGCTTTTCCGGTATGGCCACATCGCGGATATAGATGGCTAGGATACGGCCGGGATAATGCTTTACCACTTCCAGGTAAATGGGCGGGTCCTGCTCGCCACTGTCGCCCACCAGCACGAAGTTGAGGTGGGGGTAGGTATCCAGTATCTGCGCGATCTCTTTGAACTTATGTCCCAGGTAATCGCCGCTGGTAAAAGATTCACTTTGGATGCCGAAATCGCGGAGCAGGAGCGGACCCTCCGGTATTTCGTTGTGGTCGAGGAAGTCCACCAGCAGGTCGTATAAGTTCCAGGGACTACTGCTCACATAAAAGAAGGGATTGTTGCGCTTGCCGTTGCGGCCCAGTTGCAGAGCCTTGTAGAACTCCGATACACCGGGGTAGGGCAGGCGGGTGCGGGCATTGGCCAGCAGCACCGTTTTGCCCATGGCCAAGAAGCTGGTAGCCCCCGTGCGGATTACCGTATCATCAATATCGCTGATAATGCCGTACTCCGCATCGGCAGGCGGTATCATGATCTCGGCGTTGGCCGTTACCACCTCAAAAGGGTAGGGTGCAGCCACCAGTTGCAGCGGCAGGGTATGGTACAGTGCTTCCGCCAGCACCGGCTCGTCGGGGTTGAGGTCGAATACAAAATAGCCTTCCCTGTCGGTAACCACTTTATGCTGCTTTCCCTGCAAACCGATGCTTACCGTGGCGCCCGCCACCTCGTCGCTTTCAAAGCGCTTGTACATATTGAGCAGGTTAGTCAGCAGGCTGTCTTCTTTTGTGCCTGAAGCAGTCTTGCGGTTTTCGAGCACCCTGCCCTTTACATAGATTTTCCGTGCGGTGCCATAGGTGCGGTAAGGCACAATGTGCAGCGGGTCGGTAGTGCCCAGCCTTTGCCGCAGCAGGTCCTTTACCGCGTCGGCACCATTGTCGATGTGGCGGACCAACCGCACGAGTTTATTTTTCCATAATTGCATAATGGGGCTTTATCAAATGCTGCACCAGCGGTAGGAGGGTACGCTTTCTTTACTGGTGTATACAAAAAGGTGGCATTGTTGTATATGCTACCAGTCGCAATCCGGTATTTATTTTTTGATGGCCTTGGGCTGAAGTTGAAGCGTAACAGGAGTATGCCTGATGATTAGAGTGGCTTTAAGCCATAGCATCAAAGAATGCATTCTATATTGTCTTCATCAATAAATTAGCCCTTTTTGATAGCTTCCTCCACGCCCGCAGGGCTTGAACTTAAATAGCCGCCGGTACAACCGGCGGAAAAGAAATTAGCGCCAGTTATTAAATGCCCAACCCCTATGAGGTTGTGTGTTCCGTTTGATTGATACGTTCTTAACCGCCGGCTGTACCGGCGGCTATTTAGATTGGAGCCCTACAGGCTCTGCTGAAAATCATCATTGATCATCCACTCGAAAAAAATCCTACAACCACTGCCGGTACTGTCTTTGCCCATAACCATCTATGCTTTCCGCAACAGCAATCACCCGCATCAGCAAGTTCCTTTCCCTGGTGCTGCGCCACAAGCCCGATGAGCTGGGCATCGCCCTCGATGATGGCGGCTGGACCGATGTTGCGCAACTTCTGCAACGCATGCAACAAAAAGGTTTTGATATTGATGAACCGTCTTTGCACGAAGTGGTAGCCGCCAACAACAAACAACGCTTTGCATTCAGTGCCGATGGCCGCCGCATCAGGGCCAGCCAGGGACATTCCATACCCGTAAACCTGGGTTATGCACCACAGCAGCCGCCCCGCATTTTATACCATGGTACAGCAGCTGCCAATCTGCAAGCCATACTGCAACAAGGACTGCATAAAGGCAGCCGCCACCAGGTGCACCTCAGTACCGATGAGGCAACAGCCATTACAGTAGGCCGGCGGCATGGCGCACCGGTAGTAGTACAGGTAGATGCTGCCCGCATGTATGCTGATGGCTATGCTTTTTACTGTTCAGATAACGTGGTATGGCTTACCGAATGGGTGCCAGCTGTCTACCTGCATCCCATTGCGCACTAAATGCCGCAATAAGTACGGTGGATGAAAAAGGGAAAGATTGGACGATAACAACGGAGCTATCAATGCTTGTACTGCTATTGCGGCCTATTGAGAACGCAAAAACCTCCGGGAATTTTATACCTGAATTCGGTGTCATTTAATTGACGGCATGATTTTGAACACAGAACCCTGCCAACAAAGTATTCACCCTTAAACCTAATTTATGGCAGAGATTGAAGTGCAACCCAAGAAGAAAAGTTCCTTATTACCCTGGCTCCTGCTGGGGCTGGGCCTGATTGCCCTGTTGTTTTTCCTGTTCCGCGACCGCGGTACCGACGAGCCCGAAACAGCAGCCGCTGCAACCAGCGATACCCTTTCCAGTGCCGGCGGCAATGCCGCAATGGGTACCGGCACAGATGGCTGGGCTGATGTGGACTTCAACGCACCTACCGTGCGCTACAACGAGGTAACCAACAGCGACATCGAAGTGCGTGGCAACGACCAGTATGGTATCTATGGTATTGGTGAAGACATCCTCTTCGATACCGACAAGGCAACCATCCGCTCCGGCGCCGAGCAAAACCTGAAGCAGATCGCAGCATCCATTGGCCAGCGGTATGGCGGTGGCAATATCCGCATCTATGGTTATACCGATGCACAGGGCAGTGCCGGTTACAACAAGGAGCTGGCCGAGCAGCGTGCCGAAGCCGTACGCAACTGGCTGGTACAACAGGGAGGCGTAACCGAAGGCAATGTATCGGTGCACCCCGTAGGTGAAGCCCGTCCCGTGGCATCCAATGCTACCGAGCAGGGCCGTCAGCAAAACCGCAGGGTTGAAATTGTGGCCCGTGGTGGTGCAGGTAGTACTGGCGGCAACAGCGGTGCCGCCGAAGGTACTAGTGGTGGTGCCACCGGCACTGGTAGCAGCACCGGCGAACAGCCCAACCTGTAATGCTTTTTTAAGAAAACACAATACTGCAACAACAGCAGTATTGCTGAACATTGTTAACAACAAACACGAAAACTCATGGCAAATCATAATGAAGGCAACCGCCTCCAAAAACTCAAGGGCAGCGATTTTGAAGTACGCGATGGTTATACCGATATCCGCGGCTGGGATGTTAAAGACAATAGCGGCCGCACTATTGGTGAAGTAGAAGAACTCTTGTTTGATCCTACATCGCGCAAGGTGCGCTATATGGTGGTGGAACTGGACGATAATGAACTGGGTCTGGATGAAGAAAAAGAAGTGCTGATCCCCATTGGTGTAGCCCAGCTGCACGAAAAAGACGATGATGTGATCATCCCCAATATCACCGCCGAGCAGCTAAACTCGCTGCCTGCATACGATGAAGACAATTTCTCTGCCGACCACGAGCACAGCATCCGCAATGTATTTGCGGGTGTGGGTGGTATGGGACTGGCAGGTGCTGCAGCTGCTACATCTGCAGTACCCGTTGGCGGCACCACCGGCAACGATTTCTACGAACACGATCATTACAACGAAGACAACCTGTACCGCAACCGCCGGCAGGCTACCGATAGCGATGCCATTCCGGTTATCCGCGAAGACCTCGAAGTAGGTAAACGTGAAGTGGAAACAGGCGGTGTAAGGGTACGCACGCAGATCGTGGAAGAGGAAGCCGTAGAACACGTGAACCTGCGTGAAGAACATGTGCAGGTAGAACGCGTACCTGTTGACCGTGCTGCTACCGAAAGCGACATCCGCGAAGAAAACATCGAGCTTACCGAGCGTGCCGAAGTGCCCGTGGTAAACAAAGAAGCCCGGGTAGTGGAAGAGATCTCGCTGAGCAAGGAAGTTACCGAACGCGATGAAACCATTCATGATACCCTGCGCAATACGGAGGTGGACGTGGACAAGATTGAAGGCAATGACCGCCTGAGAAGAGATGATGATACGGGCAGGATTTAATTGCCGTCCATTGATAAAAAAAGCAGCCATACCGGCTGCTTTTTTTATGGGGATGAATGAAGGGCTGATGATGCCGCTTGATGGTTGCGGTTCAAAGGCCAGTTACAATTGGAAGTAGAAAGATAGACGACAGACGACGGACAACAATGTGTCTGGTAAGTTGTCTGTCGTCTGTTGTCCATCGTCCATCGTCTATCGTCCATCGTCTATCGTCTGTTGTCCATCCTCCATCGTCCATGGCCCATCATCCATCTCCCAACCGCTGTGGAACTATAGAAACAATTCTCATCCCCTGCAAACCGCACTATTCTAATCAATCAGCTTACCCAAGTCAGGAATAAACCGGCATGGTTTTACTCCGCATTTATTGCAAACCAGATTGAAACATCTTTAAAGAAGAATATCATGATCCACGAACACACAGGCGATGTGCATGTTATCAAGCGCAGGAATATGACACCGGTAGTACTGATTGTAGGCGCAGCCCTTGCCCTCATCACGCTTTTAATGAGCCGCAACCCCAGTCCCGAGCGGGCCGGCATTGCCGCCAACCAGCACCTCAACAACGAAGGCCACAATGCTGCCAAGGGCGATGGCCTCAAAGAGGGCATACCCATGAACCCCGGTGCCGACTGGAAGGAAATAGATTTCAATGCACCCGCCCTGCAGTACAGCGAACTGCAGCAGGGTGGCGTAGATGTGCGGGGCAATAATGGCTATGGCATTTACGGCATTGGCGAAGAGGTATTGTTTGAAACAGGCAAAGCTACTTTGCGCAGCACCGCCGAAGCCAGCCTGCGTAGTGTGGCCACATCCATTGGCCAGCGCTACAATGGTGGCGATATCCGTATCTATGGCTATACCGATGCCCAGGGCAGTGCGGCCGCTAACCAGCAATTGGCCCAGCAGCGTGCTACAGCCGTGCGGGATTGGATGGTACAAAATGGTGGTATTGCGGCCAACCGCATTTCCCTGCACCCTGTTGGTGAAGCCCGCCCCGTGGCATCCAATGCTACTGAGCAGGGCCGCCAGCAAAACCGCCGGGTAGAAATCGTTGCCCGTGGTGCCGGTGGTACCACGGGTGGCACCGCCGACCAAGCCTTAAAGAGCAGCACCGATGGCACAAATGGCATCCAGCAGCAGGGCCATAAGGATGGCGGTACCCATGGCAGCAAAAGCGCCAATGCACCTGCCAACAACAACGGTGCACCTCCCAAGGATGCTTCGGGTCCTTATTGATCCTGCTTGTGTTCCGCCTCCCCTTTGTAAAAGGGGGAAACCTGCAATAGCTCTATAGTTTAGGGTTCGGGGGATGTTCCCCAGCTCCCGGCAACTTCCCTTTCAAAGCAGCAAATACAACCATAAAAACCCGCTTCCTGCCAGGAAGCGGGTTTTTATGGTTATTGGCGGGAAAAAAAGTTTTTGCAACTCCAATCCCTGGTACAACCAAAAGGGCCGTTTGATCAAGTGTTAAAAAATTTACTATCTGTTTGCCTTTTGCTTGCTTCTGCACTTTTTCCTTACTACTTTGAACCATCTTCTTTCCTTTCCCTTGGATGCTAATGGCTACCTGAATCGTAGTGTTACCCTGTGGATGCATGCCCGTGCACACTAAACACTAACACATATGGCTGGAGATTTTATCACGCAAGAAGAAGCTGTTCAGTACATCCTAACGGCCGTTTCCATTTTACAGGCCTTAAATGAACAAGCTGCTAACACAGAGGTTAAAGACATAACTGCTCTTAACCCGCAGAACTACTTAAAGGACCGTGTATTGTCCTTTGTATTTGACAAAGCCTTAGTTGAAGAACTGTTAAGCGGAGAAGGGGTAAATGCACTGCGGATTTATTATGCTGCGAAGCCTGGGGGAAGTCAACCCGGTAGCCCCAGCTTGGTAATGGTGCCTTCCTACTATAATAGTGAGCAAAGAGAAGTCAGTAACCTTTTAATTTCTGCAGCAAAAGGAGGTGGGCAATACCCGGCTAAAGCATCATATCCAGCTGTGGGTATTGCCGGATTTGATTTGGCTAGCGATACCGTTAGCGTGAACCCAGACGATGATGAGCCAACTGCTTCTTAAACTTTCTGTTTATTCTGTTCTGGTTCCTGTTTGTACCGGGCTAATTTGTTTCAGGACCCTGGATATGAATTCCAGGGTCCTTTTGGGATTATTACTGTTGGCAACGATACCCCAAATGGCAGCAGTATTTGCTTTGGAAGAAAAAATTATGTTTTACAATGGTTATGCATTAATTGATGGCGTATTCTGGGCATTTTTGTTTTACATCAATTGTCAAAATAACCGTTTGCGCAACACCATTGCTACTCTGGCAATAATTGCATTGATCATTGCAGTAATTATTGTTATTCCAAAAGGAATTCAGGTCCACTTCCGCCACGAGCTGGTATGCCTCAACAGCCTGTTCCAGGTACTGCTGGTGCTGCTCTTTTTTTACGAAAAATACCGGGGCGATGTAGATGGGCCACTTTCCGGTGAGCCTATTTTCTGGTTTTCAATGGGGTTGCTCCTCTATGCGCCCACTACCTATTTCCTTTTTGTATTTTACCCACAGGTAACCGACCGTTCCGATCCGCAGCTGGCAGCGCTTTGGAATATGCATCACCTGCTCAATGCTTCCATGTACCTCATCTTTTCCGTTGGCATGTATGTAAACAAATGGCGCACGGCACACTAGCATACCTCCTGCAGCAAAACTTTATCCTGCTCCTGATCATCGGGGGCGCTGTTATTTTTACCATCCTCGTATTTTTTATCATTCTCTTTATCGTTTTTTACCAGCGCCGCCGCCACCGTTACCAGGCCGAGCAGCAGGAACTGCGCAACAGCTTTCAACGCGAACTGCTGAAAACCCAATTGGAAACCCAGGAACATACCCTAAGGAAAATTGGCGATGAACTCCACGACAATATCGGGCAGCTGCTCAGCAGCACCAAGATGTTCCTGGCCCTTGCCGGGCGGGAACTGGGCCAGGTACCCGACAGCATCCATACTGCCGAAACCACACTGGCCAAGGCCATACTGGAACTGCGGGCACTATCCAAGCTCCACAACCAGGAATGGCTCCACCAGTTCGACCTCATTGACAATATCCGCTCCGAAGCCACCCGCATCAATGCCGGCGGCCTCCTCGACATCCGGGTGGAATCCAACATCGATTCGGTACCGCTCAACAACCAGTCGCAGGTAATGCTGTTCCGGGTGGTACAGGAAGCCCTGCACAATTGCATCAAACACGCAGGGGCTACGGCGCTTTCCATCAGCGTGGCAGCAGCCGGTGGGCTCCGGCTGGTGATTGCCGACAATGGCAGGGGTTTCGACCCCGGTGGGCCCGCCCGCAGTGGTGTGGGCCTGCTCAACATGAAACACCGGGTGCAACTGCTGGGTGGCGATATTTGCTGGCATAGCCGGCCGGGAGCAGGCACCCGGGTGGAAATCAACCTGCCTGATACGGTCGTGGATGTCTCTGCCTGATTGGCTGCAGGCAACCATTGGTGGGGGTTGGCATTTACCTTATTGCCTCCGGGCTTGTTTTGTTGCACTTCCCGGTACAATGAGGTCTGTCATTGGGTGTAAGCCCTTTATCCGCTTTGGCAGGTACAGCTGCACCTGCCAAAGCGGAGTCGAACAGCCAGCATAGGGTTTACACAGGCAGTGTTGCCTGCTGGCTATAACCCGCGCAACAGCAACAGTTAGCAATAAAAAAGAACAGGGCAGCCAATTGGCTGCCCTGTTCTTTTTTTAAATGATGGTTTATAGCACAATGAACTTGAGTACCTCTTTGATCCGTTCTTCATAGTACAGTTCCAGGTAGTACACCCCTGCTTTTAAATGCATCCCCAGCCGTTCTATCCGCCGGGTGTTCTTGCCAATTTGGGCGCTGTACCGTTCCTCCCCATACCGTCGGCCCGTGCCGTCTACAACCCTGAATACCACCGTTTGTTTGCGCACCACCCCAAAGCTGACCGTAAAGCTGCCATTATTGGGGTTGGGATACAACTGCGACAATATTGCCCTTATGGGTGCCGTAACCGTATCAACCGGCGGTGGTGGCGGTGTAACCACAACCGTGTCCACAGGTGGCGGTGGTGTGACTACAACCGTATCTACTGGCGGCGGCGGTGTGACGACGACTGTATCTACCGGCGGTGGCGGTGTTACAATTACCGTGTCCACAGGTGGCGGCGGCGTAACAATAACTGTATCCACGGGAGGAGGTGGGGTGACTATAACTGTATCTACCGGCGGCGGCGGTGTAACAATCACCGTATCTACCGGCGGCGGAGGTGTTACAATCACGGTATCAACTGGCGGCGGAGGCGTAACGATTACCGTATCCACCGGTGGCGGTGGAGTTACTACCACGGTATCCACCGGAGGTGGTGGTGTAACGATCACTGTGTCAACCGGAGGTGGTGGTGTAACGATCACCGTATCTGTTGGTGGGGGTGGTGTAACAATCACCGTATCTGTTGGTGGTGGGGGCGTAACGATAACTGTATCCACCGGTGGCGGGGGTGTTACAACTACCGTATCTGTTGGGGGCGGCGGTGTTACAATAGCTGTATCACCAGGCAGTGGCGGCATGATCACCGTATCTACCACCGGCGGTAATACCCGTTTAAAGCTGTACACCTCAATGGCAGATACCATGGGCCTGTTTACCGAAGCGGTGAAGCTGATATCCAGCTTGCCGTCCTGTACTTTAACCGGCACATTACGCACCAGGGCTGCAGCGGGACCCACTTCTTTTACAATATCCAGGTTGGCAATGGCTGTTTTTCCTTCCATCTGCACACTCATAACCCGCGAGCCGGCGCCGCCATTCAGGCCGCTGCCCGGCGAACCCCAGTAGATCTCCGCAAAGTGAAACCGCACAACATAATTGCTGCTGTCGGGAAGGGGTATCTCGTAACGGAAAGGTGTTTTATCCTTATTCGACGACTGTTCCCAGAAGTACAGGCCGTCCTCATCGGTTGCTGAAATGGCCTTTACGTTCTTATTGAGGTAGGGTTCCAGGTTGTCAAAAGCATAGGGTTTGTCCGATAACCAGGTTTTGCCGGCAACAACCGTATCCTTGTCCATGCCGCCCTTGATGCGGTAGTGCAGTTTGACGGTAGTGCCCGAATCTTTGGCAATGCCATACAGGGGCACCCGTAAGGGCGACTTGCCATTGGTATAGTAGATGAGCAGGTCGGCAATCTTCAGCCCTTCGCTAACCGGCCTGAAGGTGACGGTGATTTCCGTAGACTCCTTGGGAGCAAGGGTCTTTTTCATTGGCATGGCAGCGGCGAACTCCCCTTTGTTCTCGCCGGTGATCACCAGCGAGCTGATGGTATTGCTGGGGTCGGTGCCCCCACCGAGGTAGGTATTACCGGTGTTGCTAACCTTCAATTTAAAACTGTCCTGCTGGCGTACCGGCAACTCGGCAAACTCTACCGCCGAAGGCCTGGCCTCCAGCAGGGCATAACTCAATGGCGCCTGTTCCGGGCGTACATTGGATACATAATACATGTTATCGTTGTAATCGAAATTGGTATAAGTGGTGCCCAGGTAATCATTGGCAATGATATAGCTGTCGGGAATGACTGAGCCATCCTGGTCAACAACTTTCCAAACCCGGAGGCCTAATTTCTGGCCCGGATTCATCAGGGTATCGGAATGGTCTTTACCACCCACCTTGATACCAAAAGGCGCATTGGGGGAAAACTCACCATATGCTGGGCTGCCATTGGTACTTATACGGGGCAGCAGCGATTGTGCATCCAGGCCGATATGCTTGAACAGGGGGTTGAATGTTGGTGTTTTGCTTTTTAAAAACCAACGGAAAGTTTCCGTTTGCGTACAGCAGCCATGGTAGGCCGACATCTGCCTTACCGTCACGGGGCGCAGGGTATCGGCCCGTACGAAATAAGAAAAGATCACTTCGTCGCCCTTGGGCTTGGATGGATTGCCCAGGTTAGGGTCTTTGCTGCCAAAGCCCACACGGGTGCGAAAGCCAAATGCATCAATGGTGCGCTGCGCATCGGGTTCATACTTGTCCTCGCCCCTTATTTGCCACAGGCCATACAGGTACAAAAGTTTGCGCGGATCTTTGATATCATTGGTTACCACCCAGATAGAATCGATATACTGTTTGGTAAAGGCAGTGGAAAGACTATCGCTGGCCACAAACCGCATGGTCAGGTCTACCGAACTGCCCGGGTTGATGGTAATGGGAAAAACGGTCGTGTCGAAGGCCGCTCCCTTCAGGGTAAGATAAGTCCAGTTTTTGGGCGCCGACAGTTGCAGGCCCCTGATGGTGAGCGGCCCGGTGCCTTTGTTGTTGAGGCGCATCCGTACTAAATCGTGGTTAGCATTGTAGATGCTATCCTTACGGGCCCAGGGCTTTTGGAGCCGCGAGGTTACAAAACGGTTATTGGCCGGGAAGCGGTCCAGGTTTTCTACATCCAGCAGGGCGCCATTGGATACCACCCTAGCCGTGCTGTTGATCAGCAACTGCGGCGGGAACAAGCCCCTTTCTTTGGTATAAAAAGCAAAGAGCTGGTTGAGGGTGGTGGTATCACGCATTACGAAGATGGCATCGCGGCCCCGGGCAAACTGTGCCTGCACATAAGCGGTAACATCCAGGTCGTAGTACTGGTCCTTGGCCACCACGGTATGATTACCCAGTTTGGTAAAACCCGAAACCGGCGCATTCTTAAAGGTGATGCCATGTTCTACCCAGCTGGAATTATCAACACCATCAATCCGTACCGTGCCCTGCTTGGTGATGCCGCGGTTACGTCCATAAATACGCAGTACCGCCCTTTTGATATCGGCAGCCTCGTGGAGGGCGAACCGCAGGTGGGTATGGCGGATATTGGTGGCCTGGGTAGCGCCGCGCACATAAGCCAGGGTGTCCTGGCCGTAATTGGTGCCGGTGCTGCCGCCGTTTACATAGGCATCGGCCACGGGCGTCAGGGCAAAATTGATGCTGCTGTTGGTGGCAGGGCGTACATTCCGCACCACGAATATCAGGTCCTGGAAGTCGAAACCTGTGATATGTTCTTCAAAAGCCACCAGGTAGGCATTGGCTTCCCGCACTCCCTTTCGGATATAGGGGTACACCCGCACATGGTGGGGGATAGCCCCGGTAAAGGTGTTGAGGCTGTCTTCGCTGTACACCATCCTGTTGCTGAAGTTGGGCCAGCGCGAATAAAATCCAAAAGCGGTACTGCCGGGGTCAAAACTATTGGCTCCGGAATAGGGCACCTGTACGGTGGCGGCATTGGTGGCCGGCTTGTTGGAAACGGTAAACAGCTCGGTGGTACCGGCACGTTTGCCTGCATTGTACCAGCCCATGCCTACTACGGGGTCGGCCTTGGTGGGCCCAAAAACAGCAAGGGGCTCAATGGTTACCGGGCCGGTGCCGGCTTTTTGAAACAGGGGCATGGCAATCTCATCACCCAGGATGGCCGCCTTTTGCTGGGTGGTATTGCTGTGGATGATATTGGTACTGGTATTGTCGTCACCCACGCTCACGCCTATCTCCAGCAGGTTGAGCAGGGCCTGTAGGGAGGGCTCAGTGGAAACACCCAGCCCGCGCAGGGGCACCTGGAAGCTGCCGCCATTTGCCAGGTTTACATTGATGGTGGCGGTTTTCAGGCCGGCGGTGGCGGGGGCAAAACTGGGGTGTACCCGCATAGTATCGCCTGCTGCAAGGGTGTGGGGCAAGACCGGGGGAGTGCCGAGCAGGAACTGGCTGGCATGGGTGCCGCCAAGGGCTACCGCATTGATGGTAAGGGCTGCCGTGCCATTGTTGCGGAGCACCACCGTGCGTTGGATACCAGGCACGCCGTCGGCCACGTCGTTGTCGTACACTACCTGGGGCGTGGCTAGCAAACCCGTTTGTGCCCCGGCGGTTTGGCTGCCGAGCAATCCTGCCGTCAGCAGCAGGACAGAAAGGAGGGCGCACAGGCCGGTACGCCCTGTTGAAAACACAGCTGGCAGGTGCCGGTGGTTGAGCAGATACAGGAAAAGCTTGTTGTTTCGTTGGTTGGTTTTAAACCTGGTAGGGTATAAATGCCGCATTGTAGATGCCAGTTTTTTAAATGACAGTCTTCAATAGGAATTGGATGGACAATGCGGTTTACTCATTAAAGGAAAAAAGGGAAACAATAGACTTCGGCTGGCAAGGCATCGCTACTCCTGTAATAAGCAACTGCTAAAGCAATAAGGGGGATTTTAAATAGGAGTGGATAGCGGGAGTAGATAGCTCCTGGTGGGAGCTAAACACGAATATAGGCCAAAGAATGGTTAAACAGCTATTTCTATTCCCATAGGTTGTTGGTGCACCCACCCCAACCGCCTGCATACACCCCATAAAAGTGCATACGGATGGATGCAGGGGCTGGTTGCCTGGTTGCCACAATCATCCGTACACACCAACCGTGTTTTGCCATACCCTGCTGCTTTAGGCAGCTTTTGAACTGCATAAAAATCTTGCCACGGCAGTAATGGTGATGGGGCGGCAGGCGCTCCATCCTAGGGGTGGTCGGTAAAACGCGCCTGCAGGGCTTCATACCAGGCGCACTGGCAGTGTTCGCCCAGGGCACAGCTGCCCTGCGGCGTACCGGGTGCACACCAGGCAAAAAAGCCCATATGCCAGCGCTTGATGCGGATGCTTTGCCGCCAGGCCGCCCTGATGGCACTGTATTCCACCCTTTCGGGCACGGTGGTTTGCAATACCGCTACCCAGTTGCAGGCGTCCAGCAGGGTCTTCAGGGCTTCCAGCAGCGCGTGCACCGCCGCATCGTCCAGCATCTGTTCGGGGGGCAGCATGTCCAGGGTGATGCCCGTCCAGTCTTCCAGCTCCCGTACCGGCGCCGTTGCCTCCTCTTCCGCCTCGCTCACCCACTGCCGGAAATGCTGGTGCAGGTGCGCATAGTCCCCGTTCAGCCGCCGGGTAGCAAGGGCAATATCCTCGTGGAGTTGTTGGAGGTAACGCTGGAGGGACATGGTGATGGGATATTTTGATGGGGTTATAGCTCACAGATAGCACCGATAACACGAATTTGATCCTGCCTTACGGTGTCCTACCTGCATTTTTTTGCACCAAAAAGCCTGTAAATGGTTTATGTACAATAAGCCATGCACCGTTAAAACTAGCTGGCTTTCACATTCAAGTATAAATCTGGGCTTTCAGGGGCATCTGTGCGCTCTAACGCTAAGCAATAAGCCCGCTTGTTGCAATACTGAAATTATGCTGCTAAATTAGTTAGCAATTACACCTGCCGCCCGCCGCATCCCGCTGCCTCCTGCCCTTGAAAATTGGCTCTTGCAACCTTCCTGCTTACATCCCAACAATGCCTTTGGTTATGGAACAAGCTGTTCTTTCTTCCTCCAAGTTACTCCTGACACCTGAACAAAATGCCATCCTTTCCGCAAATGGGAATATCCAGATCAATGCCGTTGCGGGTTCTGGCAAAACCACCACCCTGATCCATTATGCCGCTACCCGGCCGGTGGGTTCCCGTATCTTGTACCTGGCCTTTAACCGTTCGGTACGCATGGAAGCACACCAGAAGTTTGCCGCCCATGGCCTTACTGGGGTACAGGTGGAAACGGCCCATTCCCTGGCCTTTAAAGCGGTAGTGGCCGGTGGCAAATACAAGGTGCGGGAGTGCGGGTATACCGTTGCGGAAATAGCCGGATTGCTTTCACTCTCCAGTCATGGCCAGCAACATGGTGCCATGGTGCTGGCCAACCATATCAACCGCTACTTTAGTTATTTCTGCAACAGCAAAGCCGACACGGTGGAAAGCCTCCACTATGCCGATACGGTGAAAGATGCGCAAGCCCAGGCTTTTGTACAAAACCTGTTTCCCTATATCCTTGGCGGCACCCGCCGCCTGTGGCAGTTGATGGAGGAAGGCAGGATAGCGGTGACCCACGATTTTTACCTTAAGAAATACCAGTTATCAAAGCCGCTGTTGTCTTCCTACGGCTATATCCTTTTTGATGAAGCACAGGATGCCTCGGCGGCCATGCTGGATGTGTTTTTACGGCAGCGGGCCACCAAGGTTATGGTAGGCGACAGGCACCAGCAGATCTATAGCTGGCGCTATGCCGTTAATGCCCTCGACCTGCCCGGTTTTACACCTTACCACTTGACGGTTTCCTTTCGTTTTCCGCCGGCCATAGCAAAGCTGGCCCGTTGGGTATTGGTCTGGAAAAATATGGTGCAGCCCTGTGCTCCCGTAACCATCGAAGGCCGGGGAATGGCCGTGGCTCCGGTTTGTAAAGCCACCCTTGCCCGCACCAACCTGGGGCTCCTGCTCCGTGCCATCCGTTATATCAGGGAACACCCCGAGGTGGCCCGCTTGTATTTTGAAGGCAATATCAACTCCTACACTTATGCCAGTGAAGGCGCATCGCTGTACGATGTGCTGCACCTGTATAATGGCCGTTTACGCGCTATCCGCAATCCGCTGCTGCGAACCATGCGCACCCTAACCGACCTGGAGGCTTATATCCGCCAAACCGAAGATGTGGAACTGGGGATGATGGTGAAGCTGGTACAGGAATATGGTAATGAGATCGTTGACCTGATCGCCGAACTCAAACGCAAGCAGGTGGCCGATGGGGAAAGGAGAAATGCCGTTATGGTCTTCTCCACCGTACACCGGTGCAAAGGGCTGGAGTACGATGCCGTGCAGCTGGCGGAAGATTTTATCACCGAAGCCGGTGTAGCCAAAGCGGTTGTCAGCGGCGAGCCATCTATCCGCATCAATGAAGAGATAAACCTGCTGTATGTAGCCCTTACCCGCACCCGGGGACTGTTGCGCATCCCTGAAAAGCTGCTCCCCAGGCACTTTCCGGCATTACCTAATATTGTAGTCCTTCCCAACTCGCAGCTTGCCGAACCGAAACCATTGTTGGATTTGGAAAAACCGCATACACCAACTAAGAACAAGCCCTTTGCGGAAATCCGCAAACAATTTCCGAATGCTTACGAACCCTGGACACCCATGCTGGATTCCGAACTGAAGCGATTGTACACCCAAGGTAAAAAGATAGGAGAAATCGCCCGGCATTTCGGCCGGCAGCCAGGTGCTATTGGTTCAAGACTGAAGAAACTGGGTATTTCAGGTTGAAAAGCCTTTCTGTTGTGGCTGATACCTAATACGCTTTTGGTTTGCGCCCGGAATTTTCCTTTTGTAAGCTCCACTTGTAGCTAATTGCTTGCAGCTTGTAGCTTAAAGCTTGCAGCTATCTGCCCCCGGCATCCTCAACGCACCGTAATATGCAAACAGCCATTCCGTTCATACTTCACATAACAAAGCCCTTCCGACCGCATTTCCTTTAACTCCGCTACAAAGAGCTTGAGTTGTTTGCGGCTGCGTCCAAAAGCGGCATACGACACATCGAAGGTCTTGCCCTTGAGGTGGGCGCTGTTGGCAATGCTGTTGTCGTTTTCTTCCATCAGCGATGCTACCGACTGCCTGGAGCGGGTAAGGCTGGAGATGGTAAATTTTACATAACCAACGCCGGCTGCCTTGCAGGCTGCCTTGTAGCGGCTGGCCAGCTCGCTGAGGAAGGCCTTGCCTTCGGGCAGCAGGTAGGGCTGCGAGTGGTACAGCCTGTTTACCTTGTACTGGCTGTTGGACGCCACCAGCTGCAGCTTGCCGCTCCGGTAAAGCTGTTTGATGCCCTTGTCGGTCTTTTGCGGGTTGATACCTTCCGAGCGGTATGCCCTTGCCTGGGTGGCCACATCGTCGGGGAAGAAGGAGGCGCAGCTGGTACAGCCGCCAGACGTAATGCCCTTGGTAGGGGTAGCAGCGGCTGGCCGGTTGCCGGTTGCCGGGGTGGAAAGCGGGGTAAAGGCACTGCCCAGCACCACCAGTGCCGGCAGCAGCAGCCAGGAACGGAGGGTATTGTTTTGGTAAGGACGGTTCATGATATAGGGCCAGGATCTTTTTGGTTTTATAGGCGAACCTGCTCGGCGCAGGCTCGATGTTTGGAATTTGATTGCCACAACGCAGGCTGCCTGGTCTCCCGCCAATGCCGGGGTTGTTGAAACCCTTCCAGCCCGGCTGTACCAGCCCTGCGTTTAGTGCAAGAAACGCAGGGCTGGCAAAATATTGTGTATCGATTTAATCTGTTTTGAAGAAATTAGGGTTTTTCCTAAGATGAAGGAGTGGGTTTTTGTGCAGGTGCCGGGGGTGCAAGGATGGCTGAATGCTGGTTTGCATAAAAACTACCGATCACATCCATCGTGTATGCCAACACTCCGGCCGCAACCTGCCATCGCATCGCATCCACCTGAAAACGGGCACGGGGATCGTCATGCAGCTTCCGGTTGCAGCAAATGCTGACATCCAGCGGCTCGTTGATACCGGGAGCATAACACAATTGTACCCGGGCCTCGGTGGCGCGCCCCTGTACCAACTCCAGGGCATAGGCCCTGGCGGCAAGGGCACCCATCCGGTCGATGTGGGAGAGGTGCTTGCCATATAGAGCACCCCGCCAATAGGTATGCGCGGGCCGTAATAATCCATCACCAGCTTGCGGCCTGTCTGGCCATTATCGCTATCGCTGCCGCCCCTTATAAATGTGCCGTTGGGATTGATCAGTACCCTGATGTCTTTCCATGCTGCATACCACCGGGGATCTTTAGCTGCTAGTTGCGCATAAGCAGCATACAGGAATACCGCCACCTGCTCGGTAAAGGCCAGGTAACCAGCCGAAGGATGCTGTTGCAAGGTCACCAGCAGGGTATGTAGCCGAAAACCTTGCGCATCTTCATCCAGCACCAGCAAGACTTTGCCATCCGGTCCATGGCCCGCAAGTTCGCTGCCGGGACTTAGGGCCCTCACCAGGGCAGCCCGGAAATACCAGGCACCATAATGTTCGGGCGGCAGCCAGTTAGTAAACCCATCGTAGCCTGCATAGCCAGTGATGATGCTCTGGTCGTTGCAGTGACGGGTCCATTGCAGAGGGTCTGCGTTAAGCCGGCAGATATGGTCGTGCACCTGGTAACGGCTGGCATCAATGTGGTTGGTGGCAGTATAGCCGATGGTTTCACCCAGTTCAACCAGCAGTTGCCGCACATCGATGGCGGCCCGGTTGCGGGTGGCAATGGCTCCGGTCAGAAAAAGCTGGTGGCTCCAAACCGAAGCCTCCACCTGGGCATAGCCTTCGGGGTCGTTGCGGTATACCTCGCGCACAATACAGTCGGCGAGCAGGTCGCAGAATTTATCGGGGTGCCCGTTGAGCACGGTCTCGGAATATCGTTTCATGTAAGGTTTTATGTAGCCACTAAGGCGCCTATGCAGCAAGGGTGTCCTAAGCAGCGAGTTTGAAAATTGAAATCGCATAAGCCTGGAAGCAAACAGGCCAGCCTTCAGTCAAGCAGGGGCAGCTTATAAAAAGGCAGTCCGTTATCCTCGAACGCCGAAGCATCGCCGTCGGCACTTACCAGTACCTGCACCTGGTTTTTATCGATCCCTACGAGCATTTCGGGTGTGATGCTTTCCACGTAACCATCGGTAACGATCAGCGCCTTGCGCACAGGTTGTTTCCGCAGTTGGTCGAACACGCAGCCGATGCTGGTACCACCGGTACTCTCGTACCGGAGTTTGCCATTACGGAAACTGGCGGGGTACACATCGTTTGAAAACACCCATAGCGGGCGGCGCAGCTCTTTATGGAAGTGGTGGAGCAGTCCCACCAGTGCCTCCAGCTCGGCGTGCATCGAACCGCTCACATCTAGGTAAACATTGGCCCTTGCCTGGGGACGGGCTACCTGCAACCTGTGGCGCGCAAAGGGCAGCACAGGGCTCCAGCCCATGCGCAGAAAAGCGCGCCTGTCGGATGGGGTAGGCAGGGGCAGATACACATCGTGCGGGTGACTTTCCTTCCGGCCCTTATTGTCGGCAATAAGGCAGCGGCGCAGCAGGCGTTGGGTGGCGGCACGCCACTTTGCGGCGGCCCATTCCTTTGCCATCAGTTCTTCCTGGTCGGGGTCTTTACCGTGGCCAAACTGGCGGGGCTTGCGCCAGATGCGGGTGCCATCCATCTGTTTTATGATGCCATCAAGCAGTTGGCTACCTGCTTCCGACAACTCCTGTGCTTCGTGGTTGCCTACCAGCAGTGGGATCGCGCTCCCATCCTCCTTGCTGGTATGCAGGTGCTGCAGCAGCTCGTGCAGGTCGTCGGCACCCACCTTTCCGGCGTATACCCGGTCCTGTATCTTTTCCCAGTATTCGCGTGACCACAGGAACTCATCCGGCGCCGGGCGCAACAGCTTGCTCATGCCTTTCCAGGGATACAACCTTGCGAAGAAGCCCGACCACTGAGGGCCGCAGGTGCGGTGGATGATGGCATTGATGATGGCGTCGAGGGCAATATTGAGCAGGGGCGTGTTGTAGCTGAACTTCTCGGTATGGCCCAGCAATACATGGAGGAACTCGTGCAGCAGTACGGCCTTTACCTCGGCCTCCGTTTGGGCATGCTGGCAAAGAAAGGCAAGGTTAATCTGCAGTACTGGTTTTGCCGACAGGCTTACGGCCAGCGTGGGTACGGCTTCTGTAAACAGGATATCGGTGATGCGGAACAGGGCCCTGCAGGCCAGCGGGTTGTCGTCGGCCAATTCGGCCACGAGGTGGCGGATTGCTTGTTCAGTCCAGTTCATAGTAGTCATTGGTTTGGATGGTCAACAGCCTTACCTGGCGCTGCAGCCTTTTTCGGGTGAGGATCAGTGGTCCATCGGGTTGGTAAAAATGCTGGCTGCAGCGGCCCAGCACCAGGGCGCAGTGCACATTCATTTCCGGCGACAGCGCTTCAGCCTTCCCGCCATCCGTACGGTCATAAACAAGGGCCCGTTCGTGCGACCTTGGCAGATGCGCATCGGCGTCCTCCCAACTCTTGTATCCCGCTTTTTTGAGCTCTCCTTCCAGCCAGGATTGCAGGTCGGTGCCCCCGGGAATCTTCATGCCGAAATAGCCCGTGCTCCAGCCACTGTTGCCGCTCATGAAATAGTCGGCCCTCACCCGCTGGTTGCACTGGCGGCTCATGGGTGCGCCCATATTGTGGAGCCACTTATCGCCGGTGCTGTCCCGCAGCTCAGGCGCCATGGCTTACCTCCCTTGCTTTGCGGGCCGCCATGCGGAAGCAGGCCTCCAGTTCTTGCTCCACTACCTCGGGCTCGGGGAATTCGGACTTTTGGGTGAGCAGGTACACAAAGAGCTGGCGGGCGCGGTTTCTCCGCTTTGTATGCTCCCCGAGGGTAGCCATATAGGTTACACATGCCGACCACTTGGGGTGCTGGGTCTTGTGCTGACCCTGGTATTCCGTCCAGGTCAGTTCGCCATCCACCACCAGCAGGGGTGCTGCCAGGCACTGCAGTTCGTTGAGGGCATCCTCATGCAGCAGGCCGGCACTTTCGAAGCAGGGATAGGTACTGAAGGCAATAATGGCCTTACGCCACAGGGGCTCGCGGTGCAGGCACTGGAAGAGGGCCGTGCTGCGGGTATCCTTATCTGGTACATCGGACAGCAGCAACTGCACCCGCTTTTCAAGGGAGGGCTGTGCCAGCAGGTCCGATACCCATTGCTCCCGGGGATCGCAACAGCCGCTGAGGCGCCAGGCTTCGGCATGTACCGATTCAATGACATGGTCTGGGATGATGC
Organism: Cnuella takakiae; assembly: GCF_001953305.1. GTDB lineage: Bacteria > Bacteroidota > Bacteroidia > Chitinophagales > Chitinophagaceae > Flavisolibacter > Flavisolibacter takakiae. The sequence continues at coordinate 279,832 of NZ_MTFE01000010.1, read as the reverse complement.
TTCTCCAGGCACGATGGGGCAGGCTCCAGCGGAGGGCCAGCAGGTATAAGGCTTTTTGGGTTAGCCTCCTGCCCTGTTCATTTCGGGCATCCACACAACCTACTGCCACCAGGTTGCGGGCCAGCAGGCGTGCCCTGCGTGGCGACAGGCGCAAACCTGCGGCACCCATCAGGGTGGCGCACTGGCGGGCATAGGTCAGCAGTTGTGCCGGTGGTTGCTGCAGCTGTGCCTCGAACTGTTGCCTGCAACGGGCGATCCACTGGATTAGGGGTTCGCTGGAACCATTCACCAGCCCCTCGCCACCAGGCTGGAGCACCAGCAATTGGTCGGCGGCCGACAGTTCGCTCCAGTCGGGGACTTCCAGGATAAAAGAAAAGCGGTCGGCAAGTGCGGGGTCGAGTGGCTGCGAGCCTTCGTAATTTTCTTCGGTATCGTTTTCCAGCGCAAAGGGGTTCATGGCCGCCCAGCGGTAGCGCAGGCGGGGCAGGCCAAGGCCCTGTACCTTTCGTTCGTGTACCAGCGAAAAGAACTTGTTCTGCACCTCGGGGCGGCAGCGGCTCAGCTCGTCGATGAGGATGCTTTCGGCCTGCCATACCGTAGCCGGCGTGGGAATGAAATCGATGCTTTTACCATCGGTGGCAGGGTAGGGAAAACCCACCAGGTCGTCGAAGGAAATAAGGCTGGCATTGTAGTGCCGGTGTTCGAGACTCAGGGCTTCGGAAAGGCTGTTGAGCAAAAAGGTCTTGCCCGTGCCCGCCTTGCCGATGAGCAGGATGGGGTCTTCGGAAAGGAGTGCCGCAAGGATCAGCGGCTCGATGGCGTCGAAGCCATACACGCCCAGGGGGCGCAGGAAGGATTGCTGCATAGCGCTTCAGTTTTTGCGCAGCCCCTGCATGGATACAGGCAGCCGCGTTGGTTAAAAAATGAAGCAACAGGAAGAAGGGGAAACGAAAAGGTAAGCGTTCAAGCTTTTGACCCTGCGGCCCGCATACTGGTCCACCGTTAGCCTGCGGCCCGGTTGGCATCCCTTTGAAAAAGGGAACTCCTGATGCTTTGTGATTTTATAACGGTGATGAGGAACCGATATTGTTATGGTTTAAAAAAATGTACCTGGAGTTGCGTTATGATTCCTAGAGGGTGCACCCTTACTTCTGCAGGGGCTGCAAGGCGGAAAACTTTGTGTGTAGCCGGGACCCGAACAGCAGCCTTGGCAGCAGGGTAACCTTTTATGGTAAGGTTTATTGTATACGCATGGATTGAAAGGGTTCGCAGGCTTTAGTCGTAGGCAACAGGGTTGCCCTGTATGATCACCAGGCTTCTGTCCAGGGCGATGGATTTGGGTTTCGCCTTTTCGCCTTTGATGATATACTGCGCCGCCAGGTCGGCACCCAGGGCTTTGGTAAAGGCCGCCTTGATCCGCGAGATCTTTTCGCTGGCCGAGTTGGAGGTGACATCCACCAGTCCTTCCACACCATTGTGCACTTCGGCCAGCAGCCCGCTGTTGGAAAAGCGGCCATATAGTTTACGCAGCTCAGCCCGGTGGTCTACCAGGTCGGGGAGCAGCACACCCTCGGGATGGTTGAGGAAAAAAAGGTATAGGGTTTTCTCCAGCGGCGTCAGCTTTATCTCCAGGTTGCCATAATCGGGGAGGAGGATGCGACCCGCGGTATTCACCACCAGCCTGCTCGGCGAAACTGCCTGCCGGAAGGGCTGGTTAAAGAGCAGGCGTTTGCGTACGCCTTCAAAAATATCCAGCACCTGTGCAATAGCCCTTGGTTCCAGTTTGCCCTGCAGTTTTTGCATACACTCCGGGCATACATCGGCGGTGCGCATCTTGAGCGTGATCTCTTTTTTATGCCCGCAGAAATCATTGATACAACCAACAGGCTGCTGGTGTACGGCGGCCTGCAGTTGGGCCATGTTTTCAAACATATGTTGCTGCAAAATGAGGCCTGCCACCAGGTAAGCCACGGGGAATACTTCAGACGCCTTGAGATAATGGGCCCACTCGCCGGTGTGTACAAAACCATTGTAAGGGAAGCCGGGATCGAGGGCACAGAACCAGTTGAACTCATTAGCGATATCAGTAAGTAGCAGTACCAGGTCGGTTTCCGCTACCGGGAAAGTGTTCCGGTATTGCGCACATTTTTCGAACAATTCCTTCCAACTGCATTCTTTCCTGAAAACAGGTATTTCAGGTGTGTCGAAACATGCCATGCTGCACAAAACCCTTTCCTGGTGGAAAAAACTTTCTTCATCCACCCGCTTGTTGGTATACCTGGGTTTTTCCCATACAAGTGCAGTGTTGCCGGTAAACTGTACCGGCCCTTCAAAGGACTGTAAAAAGTGGAGGACTTCGTCGAATATCCTGGTATCTGCGCCGGCCGTACGAATCAGGTGTATGGTCATATGTTTTGGTTGTGGCAAGATACAAATTAATGCAGCGGTTGGTATTTATGCACTCGTTTTCTGTTCATGATGTACAAGAAGAAAAAGGACAGCAGGATGCATGCGGCGTTGCATAGATGTTATCACAAAGCAACGCCGCATGTTTAACCGTAGTTGATCCAGTAAAGCACTGGAAGATCCTTCATCCATCTATACCGCCCACTGCGCCCTCCGCATCCACTGCGTGAAACTCCCTTCCCCCCTTACAGGTCTTTATCCAGGAAGGTACTGGTATCTCCGCCCTCTTTTCGCTTACGCAAAAAGTTGTTCAACGACCTGCCGATGCTGGCATAGGTTTTCTTTGTATCGGCTTTATCGAAGTACATACTATTTTCCTGGCGGATGTTCAGCGATGCCGCCACCTGCTCGGCATCCAGGGTAGCACCCAGGTAGCTGAAGGTCCATTTACCGGTTGCTTCCAGTTCGGCAATCATCTTCCGGATCAGCGGAAAGCTGTACTCGCGGGAAGCATTTTCATGTCCATCGGTAAGGATCACCACCACGGTCTTTGTATCGCTTTTACCCGACTCTGCGTTCATATGGCCTTGTAGCTGTTGGATGGTTTGGCCAATGGCATCATAGAGCGCTGTTGTGCCATCAGGTTGATAGGTACGGGTATCCAGCGGTGCAACCATTTGCGCGGGCTGCGCAAAATAGGAAGGCAACACCTCGTGGTTGAAACGGGTAAGGCCCAACAGCAGTTCCTGCTCGGGATAACGCAACTGCAGGGAGCGGATCATCTGTACCTGCTCATTAAAGCCACTGATGGTTTGGCCGATGCAATCCTGCATGGAGCCGCTCTGGTCGAGGATGATGTGGTAAAAGGTTTTTTGGGTCATAACTGTTTGGTTGATTGGTGAGGGAAGTTGGTTTTGGTTGCGGCCGTTGACGGCGTTGTTGTTTGTTGGTACAAAGGAAGGATGTGAAGGGGAGGGGAGAAAAGGTCTGCAAGCTTGTAGGGCAGGCAATCTTGCTTTTTCAATGGCAATGGAAAGGACAAACTTTAGTGCTCTTTTCATATCAGGAACAAATGCTACCTGGACAAATGCGGTTACCCATAGTGGTAAGCCTAATGTATGATGTATATAAGTGCCAGTTTATCCACAGTTTGCACATGTTGATGCAGGCCCTTGCAAGAATATGGTTGGGTTTGTAATTTAAGGTTACCGAAAACCAACGATTGTTTGCTTATGAGGACAAGAGCGCATCACTCCTGTCTGCATTGCCCATACATTGCTTTACTGTTACAGCTATTCTTTCATGCTGTTAAAGGCAATGCATATACTCATAGCTGTTTGCCAACAGCTCTTCTCCTAACTGTTTATTTTCCCCTGCTCCACCTGGTTGTGCTATCCCCGCCAGTATAAGCCTCTTCTTATAAAGTTCCTGTATATCACACAGCCTATTGTTTTTTCCATATACCCAACACTCACCCACACCAAAACCAGTCTATGAAACCAACAGTACACCGTCCGGTAATTTATCCCAAGGACATCATGAAAGTTACAGGCCGCAGTGAGCGGGGTAGCCGCAAGATGCTGGCAGCCATTCGCACCCGCTACAATAAGCATGGTAATGCCTTTGTTACCGTGGAGGAGTTTTGCCGGTACACGGGCATACCGGAAGACCTGATTATACCATTTTTGGAGTAGTGGTGCTCGATGATTATTTGAGGGCTGCTAAAAGGCCGCTGGCTTTTAGCCATTGGTTTGGCGGTATTGTCCCCTGCAAATTGCAGGTGACGGTTACCACCTTCGTTGTGGGTTTGGAAATACCTCCTTAACCTGCAACACTAAGGACAGGAGTTTGCAGTCAGTCCCACAAAAGAAGAGCGGCCCCCGTGGGCCGCTCTTTGCTTTACCGCTTCTTTTTACGCAGCAAGCGTTGTAACAGGAAGGAGACCGCGAAGCTCACCGTAGCGCCTATTGCGGCGAGTACTACGGTTTTCAACAGTTCCTCGCGGGTGATATGAAGCGCAATCACCAGCAGGGTGCCGCCCAATGCACCCAGTTTAGGACTTGGGTTTGGATACGCGTTTGGCTCCATGGCGCACCTCCTTTTTTGTGGCTTTTCGTAGGTAACGGTTTGGCTGATGGCCGAGGCAACGCTGCCCGCAACGGCCAGGTAGCCTGCCGCTTTTACCACCAGGGCGGGCAGGGCCACCGGTGCGCCCAGGATGGCGGCACCAATAGCAGCCAGCCCCATACCGGTATTGCGTACTTGCTTATAGGCTTTAGGCGTGGGCGCCTGTATGCGTTGGATCAGGTTCATGGTTCTTGTTTTTAATGGTGAGGAAAACGGGTTCTTTTTCAAGGGCGGGATATACCAGCTGGTTGAGGCCTTCCATGGCCTGGCTGCTTTGTGTGCGGCTGCCTGCTTCCGAAAGGGCAGCCACCGGGGCAATGCCCCCTGCAAGTGCCAAAGGGTCTTGTTGGAGGGCATGGATACAGAGCAGGCTGCGGCCGGGTACCGACTTTACCTGTAGGTGGTGCCCAAAACGCGGGCTATACCTGCGGGCCAGCGGGTAGCGGCCTTCTGCTACCGGTGTCAGCCTTTTACCGCCAGGCTGGAAAGGCAGCTCCAGGGTATAGCATAGCCTTTGTTCTTCGTGCAGCAACTCGCCATTGCAGCCCCAGGCGTCCATGCTGCGGGTCAGTAATAGTTCCATCGTTCTTAGCTTTTAAAGGGGAAAGAAATAGGAACCACGGAGACACTATCCGACACAGCGGTACACAGCTAAACAAATCTTTGCGCCGTTGCTCCTTTGCGTCTTTGCGTGCAACACCTCCATGGTTCCGTTTGCATTAGGCACCACCATCCACCTGCACCAGTGACAGCGCATTGTAACTGCTGTCTTTCAGCGGGTAGTAATCGCCGTTGGTTTCCTGGAAGAACTGTATGCCAAAGGCCAGGAAGAGCGGGTGGGTGCTATCGGAAGGCAGGTTGTGCTCCAGGGTAATGGGCGTTGTGGCAGCCATACCAATGGGGAGTATGCCGGAGAATGCCTGTCCTGCGGTATATGCGCCTCCTTCAAAATTGATCTCCGCCGCACCCAGTGCCAGCCTGAAGTGGGTACTGCTCACCGGTGCCTTGATGGCCGTGGCCGGGATGAATGCCGGTATGTTGATACTGGCCTTGCCGCTTTCCCGGTTGATGGCTGCCGTGAAGGGCGCTGTGAGGGTGGTGGCGAGGTTGCTGCCCTCGTTGAAGTCAAATCCCTTGAGCAACTCCGTTTCGCCGTCTAGCACATTGCGCTGGCCGCGGGTGCTGTTGGCATCGCTCTGGATCACCCGGTACATCTCGCGGGAAAGGCGGCTTACCATGCGGCCGTCGGTGATCATCTTCAGGGGCGTTGCAAATGCCATGCGGAGGGTTTTGCCCGCCTTGGCTGCCCGGCCAAATTCAGAGATGTTTTCACGGGTGCGCTCGTAGGCCGGGCTGTTGAGGATGCGTTCGCGGCTCACACCACCCCGGGTGCGGATACGGAAACCATCTTTCGATTTGTAGAAGGTCACATCACCGATGGTGCCTTCCACCTGCATAAAGCCAAATTGCTTTGCCATCTGTTTAAGTTTTAAAAGGTTTGGAAAAGGCCATCGAGCCAATCCAACTCCACTTGTGCACCAGCGGGTGGGGCTACGGGGCCGTTGACAATACAAGTTTAACATGCTGCCCCCCGCTCCGTCAATAGGGCGTGCCGTTTATACCGTTTGTGCCGTTTGTGCCGTTTGTGCCGCATTTGCCGGAAACACCCTTTTGTGCCGCTTTTGACAATCGCCCCTACTAACCCCAAACCCATAACTCCAAACCCCAAACTCCCAACCCCTAACCGTTCCTGCTCCCACTCAGTCCCCACCCTTCCCCCACTCCGCCCCCAGTATACGCCCACCTTGTTCCCACTTAGCCCTAAGGAGCACCCAATGGTGGTGCTGGCCCCAAACAAAACAACCCCACCTGGAAAGGCGGGGTTGCTTCAAAAGTAGTGGGCAGTTACCTGCCGGTTGGCACCGTTAGTCTTACGGTGGTGCTGGGGTGTTGGGCAGCGTAGGAAGCTTTCACGAACCTTCCTGTTTTGGCGCTGATGTACACCTGCTTTGTCTTTGCCATAAGAAGTGGATTTAGGGTGTGAAAGAAAGGGCCAACAGTGGAGTGCGTGGCCGGTCGCACTAAATATTTTCAAATTAGTATTTCAAAATTTACCAATCAATACCGGATAAAATTGTAAATAGTTTTCTTTCAAGCAAGTAGGTAAAAGAACTTGTGAATTGTTAGGGTGTACCTTTTAAAAAGGGTTGGTTTTATTAGAAATTTGGGGCGGGTGGGGAAACGCTATATCTTAAAGCAAAAACCCTTGAAAGATAATTGGAGCTTATTTGAACCAATAGCGACGAAGCAATATTGACCTAAGCTCAATCCAGACTGCCGTTCCGTTAATCTGAAACGCACCTTTGAAGCCATAGTGTGTATTGAAAACCAAGCACACTGGCGCTCAATACCTGATGCTAATTACCCTTCATATAAAAAATGTTTTAGTAATTTTCAGACGTAGGCTGACATGAGCTTTTTCAAAAGGCTGAACCGTAAAGTCCGCAGCCATCCTCTTTTTGGTTAGGATATCCGGGAGAAAGAAATATTTTACATCCACAGCTGTTTTGCCCTGGACCAAGGGACACACCATGGGCCTTTGGGAAAGGAGACCAAGACCATCTTACACTCGGATCAAAAGATCCTTTCTATTAGTAGAAAGCTAAAGGCATACCTAAGAAGATGTAATGAAAAGCGTTTCTTTTCGTGGCTTTCCAACTTCATAAGTTGTACTTCTGAGTATCAGTAAAAGGCTGAAAACTTCAAAGCCTTCCTGCTGCTTACCGCAGCTATCATCTTGAGCGGAAGATTTTAATAAACGGTTTAATCTGGGGTGCCTAAAGTGCAATTTGGTAATGAGCTGCCCCTTCATTGTAAAGAGCTGCCATTTCCTCCCTAAGGTGTGCAGGAGCTAATACCCTTATTCTGGGCCCATAGCTTAGCAGGTAAGACTTCAATTCAAAATTGACAAAAAGTTCAACTTTAATAATCATCGGGTCGCCAGCTGCTGATATCACACGCTGGCTCTTGTGCAGCGGTTTGGTGATAATATAATCCGCAGATTCTTCGCTTACCGCAATTTTAATGGTTTCCGGTGCAGAGGCTTCAGGTAGCGTAACACCAATTAGGTTGTTGAAGTAAGTGTCTGGGTCGAACAAGACATTATCAATAAACTCATTCCTACAGTTGCTAATTTTTTGAATCCGGTCAAGGGCGAGGGTCATCAGGTGGTCGGCTCCTTCGTACCGGCACAACAGGAACCACCGGTTCCGGTACTCTTTCAGCATATAGGGATGTATGATCCAGTCCCTTGCTTCTTTTTTAAACGGTTTGTAAATCACCTTCAAGGCACAACGCTCCCTAATGGCGGTGAACAGGTCATCAAGGTGCTCCTGTCCCAGTGCCTTTGTGTGCTCTTCAAAAGCAATCATTGTTGTACTATTGGGAATATTGGTGTGTACTTTATTTTCCAATTTCACCACTATGTTCTCAATATCGTTGATGATGTTGAGGTCGGTAGCCTTTTTCAGAATTTCGATTGCCTGCCTTAAATAAGCGACATCTTCTTCCGGTACCGGTATATTCTTAATGGAAAAGGGTTCTGTATAGTAAATCAGCGGATCAGCCTTGGTTGCCCGCTTGATGGGTGCGCCTTTCTCATTTTCAAGATAATTCAGGTCGTCGTACAGCGACCTTTTGCCGATGGCGGTATTGCCGCTTGCCTCCAACCGGTTGTTCAGTGTATCGAGTAGTTCGGCAATGGATCTTTTTCTTTTGCTGGAAAGCAATTCGTCCAGTATCTCGATACGAAGCTGGAAGTTCTTGTTTTTAGGCATGGGCGTTTATGGGCTGGTAGTAATAGAGCAAAATAAGTGCAAATACATTGCATTGCTGGCCTTCATCTTTGCCCTGACCAGGAAAAAGCCGCAAGCATAAAAACCTGTTTATGCAGGAATGCATGGGTGCGTTGGTAGCGTTTGTTAGCGAAGGTTTCATTCGCATTTATATAAAACAATATGTCTGGTCCGTTTTGTTTTGCCACCCATTCTAAATTGCTACCATAAGCCAGTAGCAGAGCAGTGGATAAAGAAAACACCTATGTAGTAAATATTCGATAGTTAATGAATAGTTTTGCCTTGTTTCGTGTTGCAATAAATTATTCGTTCTAAAACTACTTGCCAGATACTTTGTTTCGGCCAGATTCAATTAGGTTTCTACGCAACATTCAAACCAATCCTCTTACCAGCTAACTGAAAATATATGCCTCACCTTCATTCGTTTTCTGCAGCCAACTTTCGTGTCTTTGCCGCCGAGCAGTCTTTTAATTTCAAGCCAATTACTATACTTACGGGTACCAATAGTGCGGGGAAGAGTAGTTTGATTAGGGCATTGATGTTGCTGCGGAACAGCATCAAAAGGCATCCGGAGTTAGGTGTGTTAACATTTGGAGATACATCAGCACTTGGTGATTTTTCTAGCGTCTTAAATGATGAACATTCAGAACGCGACAGAGTTATGTATTTTACATTTCCGTTTCATCTTGATTACCTCGAAGGGGATTACCAGCTCGAACTTGCTTATGAGCAGGAGCCAACGGGGTTGCAACGTGATGGAAAACTGGTTTGTTTTCACATCTTTCGACAAAAAGAGCAGCAGCAGGAAACCTTGGTTCATGTATCATTCCGACCCTTTGATGTTGAAGAAGCAAGTACTAAGTTCAAGGATGAATGGCATTCTTTGGAAGATGAAGAACGAAAGAGGATGAGTTCAAGTTATGTTCATTGTATCAAACTAAATCTACAACTGGTCAAAGATCAGCTATCCAAGGATTTGGAACGGATTGAAACTGAACAAGGAATAAGGCACGCTAATGAATTGGTCGGACAGGAAGACGCCGGAAGTTTTACTCTTTTTGCGAGTTCCGCCGATTTGTACGATGAAATAATGCCATCGTTCCGATATCCCTTTTATGATAATAGTTCATTGAGAAAATTGAACTTACAAGAACTGTCTAAAAATAAGCTTAGTGAAGCTGAGCTTGGTTTAAGCGAGGGGTTGATCTTCCAATATTACCCTAAAGGACCGGGTATAAAATATGGCCCTTTTACTGCTAATTCCTTAAATCGCCTGCATAGTCTTGATGAAGCAACATTATCTCAAATTAAGCAGGCAGAGCATGAGATGCTCGTTACTGTTTTACAAGGAACCAGTTTGATTGTGCCGAAGCACAGAATTCCTGATACTTCAGTATGGATGTTCAGAGATGGTTCAGAGCATGGTTTAGAAGGAACCATTATGTCTGCCATATTTGAAAAGCTAAGAGCTGAACTTGGCAGAGAGGAGAAAGATTTGAGCGGACACTTATCAAAAGATCTTACCTATTACGGTAATTGGTTGTTGCAGAAGTACTTCATCAAGAATATTCTCAACGGGTTTAGTAAACTGGAGCAACAGCTCAGTATTAATTTTATGGGATCAACCCGCGGTGCACAACGTAGGTACTTTGCTCAGGAAAACGATAGTCATTCGCTACATGAGCTGATCGAAGCATTTATCGAAGCAGAAGCGGTTGATGTAAAAGTAATTCAAGACTTTTTGGAATACTGGACTCAGAAATTCGGATTGGGTGATCGGATTAGTCTGGAGATTGGCAACTCTGGTCTTACTAAAGCAATATTTATACACCGTAAAGGCAAAAAGATCAATTTGGCTGATCTCGGTTTTGGTGTTAGTCAGCTTTTGCCCATTTTGTTGAACATTTGTCTGACAGCCAAAAAGAAAGCAGATAATTGGGAAAATGGTATCGTCATGTTTGGAAATTCTGTTGTTTGTATTGAAGAGCCAGAGGCCAATCTTCACCCGGCCCTACAATCCAAATTCGCAGATTTGTTAATTGACGCCGCACACAAGTTCAACATTCAATTTATTGTAGAAACCCATAGCGAGTACCTGGTGCGCAAGCTCCAGTACTGGACCGCCATGCAGGTGATTGGACCCGAAGCAGTGAATATCTATTACTTCTACGATCCCGAAAACATACCGCCCGGGGAGCCGCAGATAAAGGAGATTACCATTGATGATAATGGCAAACTGAGCGATGATTTCGGTACCGGTTTTTTCGATGAAGCCGACCGTATTGCCATCAGCATTTGGAACCGTACGCAGGCAAGCAATAACTAAAAGGAGGCGCCAGTATGTCAATTCCCGCTTATTGCAGCTTCGACTTCCTGTTGCATATGGCTCGTGAGCCCCTGCTATCTGAATTGGGTTCCGACAGTCGCGCTATCGGTTTTTTGCACCTCCGCGACCTAGTGCTCAATGGCGTGACCATTCAAACCGATGTGCCCAAAGTGCAGATCGATGCGCAAATGGATAACCCGTACTTTCGTCACCTGGTGAAAAACTTGCGGATCAATGCCAATCCGCAGGCTTTTGCGGAAATGAGGAGCAACGAGCAAGCCTTTTTTGCACGGCAGCCACAAAGCCTGTATTTCCTTTCTGCAACTTATTCTGGTGAGAAACTCAGCCAGTTGTGCAGGCAAACGGGGTTTTATTGCTTTGGGCCTAAACCCGAAGCTGGTCGTATGTTTCAGGATCGGGTTCAGGACCTGGTAGGCCGGGATAAAACCACCTGGCAGTTTTTGGAAGAGCTGCTCCAGCCACACAATGCCATGGTAATTGCTGATCCCTATTTGTTTACTGAAAATGCCGTTGAAGCCTGTATGAAGATGGTTGACAGTGTGGTGCCTCGGCAGCAAAAGTGCCCCTATTACTTAACCCTTATTGGACGGTCAAGGGGTGGGAGCCTTAATGAAATCCCGCTGTCAATGATTAAGTCGCGAGTAGATAAGATCAGGCAGGCTGTCACCCGGATTTTGCCCCATGCTGTTGTCGAGTTTCATACCGCCAATAGACCTGACTTTCACGACCGGCTGATCATCACGAATAACGTAATGATCTATTCCGGCTCGGGCCTGGATGCCATTGGTAGGAATGGTGAGGCTACCAAGGATAGTTATTGGGTAGCAGTATCGCCTTATAAACGGCTTTCACACAATGGGGTTGAAGGTACTTTTGGTTATAAAGCGATCAAGAATAAACTGGAAAGGTTTAACAATTGGATCAAGCAAAGCGAGTTGGCGCAAACAAGTAATCCTTTGTTTGCGTAATTTCCTTTCTTTATAACCCAGCTATAAACATGCAGGCCGATCTTTTCTCTGAGCAACAGCCGCCAAAACTCAACCAGCTAGGGCATTCCCGAATCCAGTACAAGGAGGTAGGTACGATACTCAACAAGACCAGTGGTTTTATGGCCGATTATGATTATAGCCTTAATCCTTATTCTGGTTGTGCTTTTGGCTGTACGTATTGCTATGCGGCATTTTTTGCCAGAGATACAGTTGCTCAGGAAAACTGGGGGTATTGGGTGGATGTAAAAGCCAATGCGTTGGCACTGTTGAAAAAGTACCGTTCCAAGCCAATTACGGGAAAAACGGTGTATATGAGTTCCGTAACGGACCCGTATCAACCCATCGAGCGAAAAATTGAACTGACCAGGGAATTACTTAAGGAGTTGCTTCACTACCATCAGCCCCGGCTGGTCATTCAAACTCGGAGCCCTATTGTTACCCGTGATATCGATTTGTTGCAACAATTTCAGCACCTGCAGGTCAACATGACCATCACCACCGATAGCGAAGAGGTACGCAAAGTTTTTGAGCCGCTATGCCCTGGTAACAAAGCAAGGCTGGCCGCCATCAAGGAAGTTGCCGCAGCGGGTGTGCAGGCATGTATCACCATGACACCATTGCTACCGGTAGAAGAGCCTCATGCTTTTGCCCAATCGCTTCTGGATACCGGAATCAGCAAGTTTATCATCCAGCCTTTCCACCCCGACAGAGGCCGGTTCACAGCCGGCACTCGCGAAGAAGCAAAACAGTTGGTACGAAAGTATGGCTGGACTGCTGAACGGTATAGCGAAGTGGAAGGCATCATCAAAAGCTATATACCCGATCTTGGAATAGGGAAAGAAGGCTTTCAACCAATTTAACTGCATATGAACCGAACCCAACTCACCCAGTGGTTCCGAAACCAACAACCAACCATTGAACAAATTATCCTGGAAGCTGCTCAGGCATTTGTTGCTGCCAATGAGCGAAATCCAAACTTTGGTTATGATCTAAGCATAGCCCAACAGGAAGCTTACAATCTGGTACAGAATACTGATTTATGCTACGACCGGTACACTACACCCCTTGCTTACTCGCTTTGGTACCAGGCCAGGCGGATGAATGTATTTCTGTCTCATTTCTGTGATAAAGTAACTGAAGCCTGCGCGGCCAGTCAGCCGGTTGAAGTGTTTGACCTTGGAGCAGGTACTGGATGCGTTCAGTTTTGTTTTGGCCTTGCCGCAGTGGCTTTCAAAAGAGCGGGGAAACGTATGCCACTGATGCGGATCATCAATGTGGACGTCAGCCCTTTTATGCTTTCGTATTTACGCTCTTACCTCTGGCCGGCAGCCATAAAACATTATCCCGAACTACGCGATCTTTTGGTAGAATACCATGTTTATTCCTGGACAAACAGAGGCGAGTTCAGCATCACCAATCCATGGGTATGTGCCAGCTACCTGTTCGATTCGTCGGAAAATGAATCCTACCTGCAATCCAACTTCGATGAATTGATAAAATCATTTGAGCCTTCTAAAATTCTGATGCTTACTTCTGCACAAGAAAGAAAGCGGAACATGATGAGCTCACTTTCTGCAAAAATGCGGCAGCGCGGCTTCAACATGATCGTTGCTTCCAGTGACGAGTCTGTCTTTCAGGGTGCCTTGCCAGTTGTGTCGGCATACAGGATGCGCCTTGTAGAGAAATACAGGCTAAAGGCATCTAAAAGCGCCGTTTCCTGGGCAGATGGCAGTTTCAATGCGCTTGGCCTGGAAAAACAGCAGTCTGGTTTAAGCTTCAATATGCGCTCCTTACCAGAGGTATTGGATTTGTTCAATCCTCCTCTGCGTGTACGCCGCGAAGTGCAGTTAAACGATGACCAGATCAGGGCAGCACGATATGAAGAGCAGCCTTCCATCATAACAGGCCCTGCCGGTTGTGGCAAAAGTATTGTCGTTACCGAAAAGATCATCAATGTGCTGGAAAAGCACAAGTGGACAGGACCTTTGAATATATTGGTAACAACGTTTAATAAATCGTTGATCAAGCAACTGCGTGCCTGGTTGACTGACCTTCTTGAAGCCAAGGGAAAGTCTGTGAGGCAACAATACAACAAAGTGGTAAATGGCGTTAACGATGGTACGGGGGATTTGACTACGGGTGCTGAATTTAGCATTCAGATCCGGTTTGTTCATTTCGAGATGCTGGGTAAGTACGTAGGCAGCATCCAATTCAAACCGTTCAACGAGAACACCCACCGGCAAGCCCTGGAAAGATTTGTTCTGGAAACAAAAAAAGAACAGGGCATAGCAGCTGACAAATGGAATGAAATTCTCAACCCGGATTTTTTGCTGGAAGAATACCACCGGGTGATTTATGGGTTGCAATGCAAACTGGTATTGGGTGAAGACAACTATCAGGGAGTGGAACGGAAGGGCAGGGGGCGTAGAATCAGTTTGAACCGCGGCCCCAGGCGAAAGGCCGTTTTTACCGCTTTACACAAATACGGCAAATGGATGCATGCCGATCCTCAGGCTGGACAGTCTTATCTTGCCCGCAGGCAGATGTTGTTCAACGAACTGGAAAGCCGCCGGCTCCCGGCACCTTTCGATTATGTTTTTGTGGATGAATTTCAGGATTGTACCCCTACCGATTATAAGCTGATGGGTATGATGCTGAAAAACGTTGACCGGCTGGTGCTTGCCGGCGACCTGGCGCAGGCAGTGCATATTGGCCAGTCTGGTTCCATACCCAGAGACAAAGCCATGGCCCGAAGGGTCTATTACCGTTTGAATGGTTCCTACCGGCTACCTTTCCGGATATGCGAGGCCATCTACCCTTTATCGGAAGCTATTGCTGCAAGTTCTTTGGACCGGGAAGTGACAGCAGAAATCACCCCTTATAAAGGGGCTCCGCCGGGAGCCCGTCCCATCATTGTTGGTGGGGCCAACGACACCGAACTGGCACAAAAGATCATTGCCATTAGGGCAGCATATTTACCTTTTGATATCAACCAGGTTACCATCATGGAAAAAGATGATGGCCTCTGCCGCGAAATCAGGAGGGCTGGCATACCGGTTGAGACAACAACCATTTTACGATTAAAGGGGTTGGAGAAAGAACTGGTAGTTTGGAGCCTGCAGGCGGAAGTTGAATATGAGGATGAAGTAAAGGAGTTTGTGTACACAATTGCCACCCGAACCAACTGTATGCTGGTTGTTGCTATTAGTCAGAACGCAAAAGCGTATTTTAAACCCCTGCTGGGGCTGCTCAGGCCTGACCGGCTTATTTGTTGGGATGCACAGTCTGAAAACCTGTTTACCACTTATAAACAGGTTGTGTCTTCCCCTCTGATCCATGAGGGATAGCGGGTTTTTAAATCATAGGGCATCAAAACATAAAAAAACAAAAGTGCCGGGGAAAACCCGGCTTTTTTAGTTTTGTAGTTAAGGAGTCATCAATCGGTTCGGAAGCCTGTGATGCATGTATTTTATGTCTTTGTTATTCAGTTATGGGCCAGGCGTTAAGGTAATAGCGCCGCTCAACTTAAGGGTTGGGATCCGATATTTATCAAGACGAAAATTTGGTAATTGCATGTAGTTGTGCAAATAGGTTGCACCGGCATGATGAACTTTTGTTCCACTCAACTATGACACTTCACGAAGCTATCAAACATATTCTGGTAAATTTTGGCCCGGCTACTCCGCAGGAGATCGCTGACAAACTCCATGAATACAACCTTTACAAGCGCAGGGATAATGAACTGGTAGCTGTATCTCAGGTTCGAACAAGGGTGTCTAAACATCCTGAGTTGTTCCGGGTACTTCCTGATGGAAAGGTTGAGTTAATGAGTTTAGCTTTTGAAAATCTTAAGAATGGTTTGAACAAAATTGCGGATCTGTTGCGGCAAAGCAGATTGGGTTCAGACCATTTGATTGAAGTATTATTACCCGCATTTGCAATCACCTTAAAATATGGAGATGTAAGCATCCTTGGATATTTTCACCAGGATAGCCTTGAAGCAAAAGAGCAAAGATTTGTGGACCAACTGATCCAGTTAGGACAATCACAACGCTTCTATGGTTTGTTTGATACCGCTATCAAAGCATTTCAGGGGATTGAACACCATGTGAAGAATACTATTTTTGAACTTTTATATCATTCAACGCTTTCACCAATTTATGTAATCAATCTTCGACATGAAGAATTAAGTGAAGAAGGGTATGAAAACCAAACTAGCGATTATTTCAGTCGGTACTCGATTGCTAATATTGATGAGGAGGATTTCAGAGATTTCTTTCTAAATCTTACCAACGAATTTTTTTGGAAGCGAAGGTTTAAAAATCTAGGGTCAACCCCAGCTATTGTTATAAAGCTTGCTCAAGCACTTGTCCAGATAAAGGACAATGAAGTGGTTTTTGATCCGTTTACTGGAAAAAGTACGCTTCTTGCTCAAATACTTAGAGCAGGTAACAACAAAGATTTTCAAACCGTCGTGGGAGATATTGACCCGGATGCAGTGCTTGTTTCAAAATACAATTTTGCAGTCTGTGGCTTTCGTAATGTGTTGGTCGCAAGGAAAGATGCATTTTGTGACTGGGCAGAGCAGGGATGGTTTAGCGATTGGTTTATCTCTAATCCCCCCTTTTTGGGTAGTATCATAAAGCGAGCTCATTCTTATCATTTTGCGGGTTTCGGAAATGATTACTATTGGTTGATCATCGAGATGGCCTTAGCGCATATCAAGCCAGATGGAAAAGCCTGCTTGATTTTGCCGGACCTATTGATCACTTCAAACGCTCATAAGTATGTAGCGCTTCGGAAACGTTTGATTTCGGAAAACCTTGTCGATGCAATTGTTCACCTGCCACAAGGTGCCTTTGCGCCTTATTCGCAGGTGCGTACAGTTTTAGTTATTCTCAACAGATCGAGGATGAGAACAGCGCGCCAAGAAGTTTTTACTTATGATGGCCGTGAAGAAACCCTGGAAGGTTTTGAAAAGATGATTTCCGTAATCGGAGCTCAATATCATCTGGAGCAATGGCGTCAACATGGCAATACCATTAACCTGGCTAAGGTAAAGGCCGTTGGATACACATTGGATGTGGCCGTTTTGAACGCCCCGGTTTACACCGAAGAAGAGGGTTACAGAACCGTTGGCGATATGCTGTCTGTTCCTGTTCAGAAAAAAGAAACTGCAAACCGAATAAGGGTTTACAGGCCCAGTAAAGCGCATCGGCCAACAGTTACAGATAAGGGGGCTATACCTTTATTTAATGCAAGCGACCTTCAGGTGGAGGGTGTGATAGGAAGTAAGCCTCCTGCGAAGTATGCTGCCCTCTGTAGGGAGCTGGAGCCTTATCTGGTTCCTGCCGGAACAATCCTGATCACTACGGAAGGAGCATTGTTAAAGCCTACTGTTTATAATGGACCAGACCCCGCATTGATAAGCAATCCGGTAATTGGGCTGCAACCCAATGTTGATAAAATGTTACCTCACTTCCTGGCCTATCAGCTTACACGGCCCTATTTTACTGATCAACTCAATCGGATTAGGAACCGGGCAGCCAAAAGGAATTTTCGTTTGGAGGACTTTTTTTCGCTCAAAGTGATGTGGGTGCCATTGCATCAGCAAAAAAAACTGGTTGATGAAATTCTTCTGAATGAAAGTCTGACTAACCGGGACGAAGCATCGATGCTTATTGGTGAGTTGAAGCATAAAGTAAAAGGACCATTAGGTAGCATCCAGTCGGCGGTGCTTCGGTTAGAGCAGTACTTAAAGCGGAAAGATGAGTCTTCAGAGCCCGTAAAGCTTACCGATTTAGCATATAGAATATTGCCTGGACAAAGTGAAGATCAGTATCAGCATTTTAATCTTGTAAATACTATTTCCCGGATCAACCAAAGTGTAAAACGAGTAGACGAAATTTTACGCCGTACTTATGATTTTACAAAAATCAAGAAAGAGGCATTGCAAATGGAATTAATTGATTTGTGGGAGTTTTTAGAAAAGGAAGTTGGTCCTGATTATGCTGATAAGTTCACTTTAAATATACAGGCGTTTGAAGGTAATCGTAATGCTCCGAGGGTATGGGTAGATAAGCACTTGTTGCAAAGCGTTTTTGAGAATTTTTTTGACAATGCATTTGTGCATGGCTTTCAAGGAAAACCATCTCATAAATCCATGATCAGGATATTCGGGATTACCAATCATAGGAATGATCCTATGGAAGTGTTTGTCTTTATCGAAAACAATGGTATAGCTACTAAGGAGCTTACTACCGAGAAGTTTATTGCAAAAGGATTCACCAGTAATGCAGCAAAGGGTGGGATGGGTATAGGAGGAGCATTTATTGACAAGGCATTGAAGGCAATGGGAGGGGCTTTCCTTGCGGTTGAAGATATATCCAAAGAGGTAGGTGAATTCAATATGCGTTTTTCATTTAAACTGAATGCTTATGAAAAATGATCTTGTTATTAATACGATCATTATCGACGATGATATAGACTATGCGACAGAATTAGCTGGCGCTGCCGCTGAGTACAACATTAGTTTGTTGCACTATGCCAACTTGCAATCAGCATTAGAAGAGATAGCCGATAATGCTTCAGTAGACTTTATCATCCTTGATGCTTTATGTCTAGTAGATGAAGAAGATACGGCGGTTGATTTTGACTTTGTAGGTAACGCCCTGCTTGGATTAAATGAGATCAACACCAAGCGTGATAAGCCAATACCTTTTTGTTTGAACACCGGTTTTGCTGACAATAAAAAGGTGACGAGGCATATCGGCAAACTGGATGTGTTTGAGAAAGTAACCGATCAAAGTAGGCTATTCCAATATATTGTTGATAGGATTACAAAATCCGATGAATACCTCGCAAGGCAACAGCATACTGAAATCTTTGAGCTATTTAAGAAAGGGTACCTGGATAAAGAAGTAGAATCGATGCTGGTTTCAGTGTTGTGTGCAGAGTTTGATCCCATTAGTGTTTCTTTAATCAAAGAACAAGCTACCCAGATAAGGGCGATACAAGAGGCGATCTACAAAAGCTTAAATCGGCTTTCTTCCAATATCTTGCCTGACAAATTCTTTCGCACCGGAAACGGAATGTTGGACTTTAATGCCGCCAAAAAATGGCTTTCAGGAAGACGGCCCGCTGATGATGGGAAAGAATTTACGGACAAAGAATTTGATTACCAGGGATCAGATTTGGATAATCTCTCTACTAGTATTTACTGGATTACGGGTAATTTAATCCATTACAGCCCGGATAGGGTTTACCAAAACTCCCGTTACACATTGGAAGCGCTTAAGTTTGCATTACTTGAACAGCTCTTGTGGTTTAGGCAGCTTGTCCAGAATATAGCTTCCACTTAAAATCATTCTTGAAGCAAAACCTACGCATTAAATTCCTTTTATCATTATGAACCACTCCGTTCACAACCGCCTCGTTTCCTTTATATGGTCCATTGCCGACGACTGCCTGCGCGATATATATGTACGCGGTAAGTACCGCGATGTGATCCTGCCCATGGTGGTGCTGCGCCGCCTCGATGCCTTGTTGGAGCCCTCCAAGGAAGCCGTGATGGAAGAACTGCGCTTCCAGAAGGAAGATGCCAACTTGAAAGAACTGGATGAAGCCGGCCTGCGCGATGCCTCTGGGTTTGTGTTTTACAATACCAGCGAGTGGACCCTGCAGCGCCTGAAAGATACCGCTACCAACAACCGGCAAATACTGGAGGCTAACTTCAATGCTTACCTCAATGGCTTTAGCGCCAATGTGCAGGAGATCATTGAGAAGTTCAAGCTGCGCGAGCAGGTTCGCCACATGGCTGTCAAAGACGTGCTGCTGAATGTGCTGGAGAAGTTTACCTCGCCAGCTATCAACCTAACTCCTTTTGAAAAGACTGATCCCGACGGCCGCAAGCTGCCTGCCCTCTCCAACCTGGGTATGGGTTATGTGTTTGAAGAGCTGATCCGGAAGTTCAACGAAGAAAACAACGAGGAGGCAGGGGAACACTTCACCCCCCCGTGAGGTGATTGACCTGATGACCCACATCGTGTTTGAGCCCGTGCAGGATGTGCTGCCTCCGGTAATGACCATCTATGATCCCGCCTGCGGATCGGGTGGTATGCTTACGGAGGCGCAGAACTTTATCAAAGATCCTGAAGGCGGCATCCGCGCTACTGGCGATGTGTACCTTTTTGGCAAGGAGATCAACGACGAAACCTACGCCATCTGTAAGAGCGATATGATGATCAAGGGTAATGACCCGGAGAACATCAAGAACGGTTCTACCCTCAGTAGTGATGAATTTGCCGGTAAGCATTTCGACTTTATGCTTTCCAACCCGCCTTATGGCAAAAGCTGGAGCAGCGAGGTAAAGAATATCAAGGATGGCAAAGACGTAATTGATCCTCGCTTTCGCATACAGTTGCCCGATTACTGGGGTACTATTGAAGAAGCCGACGCTATACCCCGTACCTCCGATGGGCAGCTACTTTTCCTGATGGAGATGGTGAACAAGATGAAGCCACTGCGCTTTTCGCCGTTGGGTAGCCGCATAGCCTCGGTACACAACGGCTCCAGCCTGTTTACCGGCGATGCGGGCAGCGGCGAAAGCAATATCCGCCGCTACATCATCGAAAACGACTGGCTGGAAGCCATCATCCAGTTGCCCAACAACCTGTTTTACAACACAGGTATCACCACTTATATCTGGCTCCTTTCCAATAACAAGCCTGCACACCGCAAGGGCAAGGTGCAGATCATTGATGCCGGCCAGCTCTATCGCAAGCTGCGCAAGAACCTGGGTAATAAAAACTGCGAGTTCAGCCCCGAAGATATCCGTGAGATTGTACGGGTGTACCGCGAAATGGAAGCGGTGGAAAAAAAGGTGGCCGACGCCACTGGCGAAGACGAAGGCATTGCTTCCAAGATCTTCGATAATTCAGACTTTGGCTACTACAAGGTAACCATCGAACGACCCAAACGCCTGAAGGCACAGTTCTCGGCCGCACGCATCGAAACACTGCGCTTCGACCGGGGCCTGCGTGAACCTATGCAATGGGCCTGGAGCGAGTGGGGCGAAGACCTGTATACGAGCTTGGGCCAACATGCAAAAGCCATTGCCGACTGGTGCGAAAAGCAGGAGCTGAACCTGAATGCCAAGCAAACTAAAGCGCTGACAAGCCCTGATACCTGGCAAAAAGGCCTAGGCCTGTTGCAAACGGCTAACCTGCTGATGGAGCGCATCGGGCAGGACGAATACAATGATTTCAACGCGTTTGCAGCCCTGGTGGACATGGAACTAAAAGCTATGAGTCTTAAGCTGGGTGCTTCCGAGAAGAACGCTATCCTCAATGCCGTAAGCTGGTATGATGCAGCCGCCGAGAAAGTGATCCGCGGCACCGTTAAGCTCACCGGCGAAAAGCTGACGGATTTGCTCCTCCTGCTGGGCTGTACCGAAGAGCAGTTGCCCGATTATGGCTACTATCCCACTGCTAAAAGAGGCGAGTACCTGCAATACGAAACAGAGGCCGACCTCCGCGATACGGAGAACGTGCCGCTGAAAGACAACATTTATCACTATTTCCTAAAAGAAGTAAGGCCCCATGTGTCCGAAGCCTGGATCAATATGGAAGCGGTGAAGATTGGTTACGAGATCTCCTTCAACAAATACTTCTACCGCCACAAACCCCTGCGGGATATTGAGCTGGTGACCGAAGAAATCTTGCAACTAGAGCGGGAAAGCGATGGATTGATTCACGACATTTTAAACCTGGGATGATGGAAGCGGTAATGAAAAAAGTTCGGGTTGAAAAGTATCCTGCTTATAAAGAAACAGGGGTTGAGTGGCTGGGAGAAATTCCTATGCACTGGCAGGTTCAAAGAGGCAAATGGCTATTTGTAAAACAAGAACGACCAGTAAGACCTGATGATGACATAGTAACCTGCTTTCGTGATGGACAAGTTACATTGAGGATAAACAGAAAAACTGACGGTTTTACTAATGCCTTAAAGGAGCATGGTTACCAAGGAATTAGAAAGGGAGACTTAGTTATTCATGCAATGGATGCTTTCGCTGGTGCAATAGGTGTTTCTGATTCAGATGGAAAGTCAACACCGGTTTATGCAGCATGTACTCCACGTGAAGAAGGGAAAGTCGATCCATATTACTACGCTTACTTCCTGAGAAGCTTAGCTAAAAATGGCTTTATCGAGTCATTAGCAAAAGGAATTCGTGAAAGGTCAACCGATTTCAGATATAGTGATTTTGGTGAACTGTTATTATCTCTCCCACCCATCGAAGAGCAAACCGCCATTGCCGCTTTCCTTGACCGCAAAACCGCCCAGGTCGACAAAGCCATTGTGCAAAAGGAAAAACTGATTGAACTGTTGCAGGAGCGCCGGCAAATCCTTATCCACAAAGCCGTTACCCGTGGCCTCAACCCGGATGTACGGATGAAGGACAGCGGGGTGGAATGGATTGGAGAGATACCGGAGCATTGGGAGATTTTAATAATGAACTATGCATTCAACGCTGTAGCTGATGTCGATCACTATATGCCTCCAACTAGAGAAAGTGGCGTGCCGTATATTATGACCGGTGACTTAGAAGAATTTGCAAGTGATATTAACTTTGAAAGCTGTAAGAAAGTAAGCCGAAGAGACTATTTAAATCTTTCAAAGAAGATTAAGAGTTCAATGGGCGACGTTATTTTAGCTCGTTACGCCACAATCGGAACTGCTTCTTATATAAACATTGATTTTGAATTTGTCGTTTCCTATTCCTGCGTAACAATCAAACCAAACCCAAGTAAACTGTTGGGATTGTATTTATTTTATTACATTAAATCTGATGCTTTTGCAATAGATATCCGGAATCAAATAAATACAAATACTCAAGGCAATGTTGGTATTGGAGATTTGAAAAAAGTAAAGTTAGTATTGCCTCCAATTAATGAGCAACTAGAGATTGTAGAAAAATTACAAAAAGAAAAAGAAAAGTTTAGTAAGCTTATTGAGTTGCAAAATCAACAAATAGAAAAATTTAGGGAGTACAAAGCAACGTTAATCAACGCCGCTGTAACCGGCAAAATCAAAGTGAGCTAAATACCAAACAACTGCTTATGAGCATACTGGCTAGTCTAGCATTGGATGCCGCAACAATCAATAACCAACAAACATCAAAATTTACCAACGAACCGGTAGAAGTAGTCAGCTGCACGCTCGAAGATTTATTGTTGGTGCAACAAAAGCCCTTACCAAGCAAATCCATCACCGGTCATATCAGCATCCCGGAATACCAACGGCCCTATGTATGGAAAGAACGGCAGGTAAACAAACTGTTGAACGACCTGGCGGAACATGCAAAGCTTCCTGTTGCGGAGCGACCGCTTTATTACCTGGGCAGCATTATTCTGCACCAGGATGGCGACAAGCTACACATCATTGACGGGCAGCAAAGACTTACTACCCTGCTGATCCTGAATTCTTTTTTACGCTATAAGGTAAACGCAAACATTGCTTACCATTTGCCGGAATCGATTGAAAACATCCGGCATGTGCACAGCTACTTAAAGGCTATTGCCAATGGGGAGGTGCCTGCCTTTGCAGACATTCATTTCGAGGATATTGTTTGCCTGGCACAAATCAATGTCACCTTGATCGTTACCCAAAGCGAAGACCTTGCCTATACCTTTTTCGAAACACAGAATACAGGAGGCGTACGCCTGAGCGGACCGGATATTGCCAAGGCGCACCACCTTCGGGCTATTGACAGCAACAAGACCATCGCTTACCAGGCTCGCAGGTGGGAACACTGGCCCCCGCAAAAGATAGAGCATTGCATCAAAAATCTGATCAAGGTCCGCTATTGGAACTTCAAAAGCTGGCAGGCTTTCCCGCTGTACCGCGATGAGCGAAGCATTAAGGAAACCATCATTGATGAATTCACCGAACGCACGGTGCATCAGGCAGAGGATCTTTCGTTTTACTATGCACTGGTGCAAAAGCAGGGACACCATGCTTTCCAAATGAATGAAAGCCCTTTCCGGCACATCAGGCAACCCTTGTATGATGGCAACAACTTTTTGGACTATATACAGGAGTACCTGGAGTTGCACGATATCCTGTTCCAAAGCAGCTCCGACCACCGGCTTCCCGATCCATTCATTTTGTTCAGGAATCAGCTGCTGCACGGCAGGGATGGTACCGTTTTCCTAAAAGAGCTGTATGAAATACTGCTCACCGCTTATGTCAGCCGCTTCGGCTTTGAAAGGCTGTTTGAAGCTGGCTTATGGCTGTATCGTTACGTTTACTCGTTAAGGGTGTCGATGGCCCGAAATGTAAGGGAAGATTCCATTTTTGCGTTTGCAAGGGCACAAATGATCGTAGATAAGATCCTTTATGCCTATACCATCAACGAAGTGCTGGATGAACTAAAGCAGTTTCGCTATGGCTTCGACACCGCCAATACGGAAGAAGGCCAATCGAAAGCAAAACATGTACAATCCGTTACCCGGTACTTCCACCTTCAAGGCATTGACACTTTTAGTTCGGCAAAAGAAATGTGTACGAACAACCTTTTTGACAAGGCGCTGGTAAGCGGCATTTACACTCTTCTAAAACAAAACAAACATGGCTGATACCCTGATGTTTGGAACCGAAATGGCCAACCTCTCCGCACTGGAAGGGCTCAACTTTAAAATACCTTCTTACCAACGCCCCTATGTTTGGGGACAGGAAGAAATCAGCAAACTGCTTTCCGACTTTTATAAGTCGTTCAAAACTGCATCTACTGAACCCTATTTTGTAGGTACCATCCTAACCAAAAGGAATGGTCAAGAGCTGGACCTAATTGATGGCCAGCAAAGGTTTACTACCCTTTGGATGATTGCCTATGTGTTTAAGAAGATGGGCATCAACAGCAAGTTGTCCTTTTTCCTGGAAGACGTTAAAAAGCAGCTTAGGTTAGGATTTGAGATCAGGACGGAAGTAGCCCGCTACTTGGGACAATTGCTGGGTCATGATCAGGGCGGTTTAGCAATAAGCAGCCATGAGATTGAGCAGTTGCCTTACCTAAGCAATGTTGCCGAAGGTTTGGCAACCATTGAAAATCTTATCCAACAAATGGACCGCACCGACTTACCGGCTTTTGGAAGCTATATCTATCAAAAGATCTGCTTTGTAAAAAACGAAACGCCGGAACATACCAACCTGAACAAACTGTTTTCCACCATCAATAGTTCAGGTGTTCAATTAGAGCAGTCGGATATCGTAAAAGCAAGCCTGCTGAAGATCATTGGCCAGGAGAAAGTGTTGTACAGCAAGATTTGGGAAGCCTGCCAGAACATGAACAACTTCTTTGAGCGGAATGCCCGTTCTGTGTTTCCCGAATCTAATTGGGCTGCCATCAACCTTTCTAAATATAAGGTCTTTGATCCGGCTGTTTTCTGGTACAAAGCAGGAACGGAAGTTGCCACCAACGATGATCAGTTCTCCCTGGATAACATTCTAAACAACAATACAAAGGTTTACCAACCAACAAAGACAGGTGCTGAAGTACAAACCAGTGAAGAGATATATTGCCGGTCTATTATGAGCTTTAGCCAGTTGTTGCTCCATACGTACCGGTTACACCTGCACCTGGAAGGGAAATCCGACTTTTCTGGAACCTTCCACGCCAATAGGCTCATAGAGGTATTTTCAGCCATGGCTAACCGGAATGATCCCGCTGAAATCAAACGCTTTTTTTACCGCCTTTGGGATGTTCGTTTTGTTTTTGACAAGTATGTAATTAAATGGATTTCTGACCTGGATCAAAAATCGGAACACCTGGAGCTAGTAAACATCAACAGAAATACCGAATCGTATTACACTCGCACCAACTATGTTTCCGCGGCATCCCTGATGCTGCAAAGCGTTTTGTATTTCACCGGCGATTACCTGCGACAGTTCTGGCTGACGCCTTTTTTAGGCTTTTTGCTTAGCAAAAAAGAAGACAACCTGGAAGCTAATGGTCCAGAAGTGCTGTCTGCGCTGGAGCGCATCGACAACCAGCTTTCCTTGTGTAAAAATCTTCCAGACAAGGATGCGTCCTTTCTCCTGCTTACTGCTGATTTGGAAGCTGATTTTGATTTTCAGACCTATTTGAACGAATCCAAGGGCACGAGCTTTCAGCACTATTGGTTTCAAAAGCTGGAGTATGTGTTGTGGAAGCGTTGGGCAAATCCCAATGATGGCAAGTTTCAATCGTATCGTATTACTTCCCGGAACTCAGTAGAACATATCTACCCGCAGCAGCCGAACACCCCATCAAAAATTGAGGATAATTTATTGCATAGCTTCGGCAACTTAGTGTTGCTCAATGTTTCCCAAAACTCGGAATACAGCAATAAGGAGGTGAATGTGAAACAGCAAGAGTTCAAAAACAAGCTTTTAACTTACGACACCTTGAAGTCATATTATATATTCAAAGGCAAGACCTGGCTAGCGGCTGATATTGAAAGCCACCAGGATGAAATGATCAAATATCTAGTGACCCATTACCAAAACTAATGTACATGCAACGTACCGCAACCCATAGCCAAACAAACGAACAGGCCCTTGAAGCCGCTATTGAAGTAGCCTTAACTGGCACCAGCCTCGAAAAGCTCAAAGACTTGGGTGTAACCACCGACGTTGCCGAAGCCGCTGTACCGTACCGGTCGGGTAGTAAGTTTTATCTGGGCGAACCGCAGGATTTTGATGCACAACTGGCAATCGACACCCGCCGCCTCTGGCATTTTCTGGAAACTACCCAAGGCAAGGAGCTGGATAAGCTGAAGGTGCAAGCCGACTGGCGCAAAACCCTGCTACACAGGCTGGACAAAATGATCCAACGCTACGGCACTCTGTATGTGCTCCGTAAAGGGTTGGATGTTGCCGATGCACATTTTACGCTATTCTACTCCGTGCCCCTTGCCAGCAGCAGCGCCGAAGTGTGGGCCCGTTTTGAGCAGAATGAATTTTCGGTAACCCGCCAGGTGCGCTACAACACCCTTAAGCCCGGCGAAGAAATAGACCTCGTCATTTTTATCAATGGCCTTCCCATCATTACCTCCGAACTCAAAAATGCCTGGACAGGACAAACCGCACGGGTGAACGGCATACACCAATACAAAACAGGTCGTGATGCTGCCCAGCCGCTACTGCAGTTTGGCCGCTGCCTGGTTCATTTTGCCGCCGACACCGAAGAAGTGTGGATGACCACAAAGCTGGCAGGCAGCGCTACTGTGTTTCTGCCTTTCAATAAAGGACATAAGGAAGGTGCGGGCAATCCGCCAAATGATAGTGGCCATAGAACCGCTTACTTGTGGAAGGAAGTGCTTACGCGCTATAGCCTGGGCGAGATCATTGAGCATTTTGTAACCTTGGAGGGCAAGCCTGCCGATCCGCTTGCCAAACGCAATCTGCTGTTTCCCCGTTACCACCAGTTGGATGTAGTACGCCGTTTGATTGGCGATGCTGCGCAAAAAGGCGTTGGTCAAACCTACCTCATCCAGCATTCGGCGGGCTCGGGTAAGAGTAATTCCATTACCTGGGCGGCTTATCGCCTTATTGAATTGTATCCCAGCACCGATAGCATCCCGGGCAGCAAAGGACTCACAGAGCCGCTGTTTGATTCGGTAATTGTAGTTACCGACCGCCGGGTACTGGATCGCCAGCTTAAAGACAATATTCGGGAGTTTGCTCAGGTGCGAAATATTGTAGCCCATGCTACCACTTCGGGTGAGTTAAAAGCCGCACTGGAAAGTGGAAAAAAGATCATCATCACCACCATTCAAAAGTTCCCACATATTGTATCAGGCATTGCCGATCTCAGCGACAAACGTTTTGCAGTAATCATTGATGAGGCACATAGTTCACAAAGTGGAAGCGCCGCAGACAATATGAACCGGGCAATGGGCAAGCGAGAGGAGGATGAAGACGAACGCGACGCCCAGGACCTGATCCTGGAAGCCATGCGTAGCCGGAAGATGCGGGGTAATGCTTCTTATTTTGCTTTTACCGCCACCCCTAAACCCACCACGTTGGAAAAGTTTGGTGAGGCGCAAGCAGATGGCAGCTTCAAACCCTTCCACTTGTACTCCATGAAACAGGCTATTGAGGAAGGCTTTATCCTGGATGTGCTCGCCAACTACACCACCTATCGGAGTTATTATGAGATTGAGAAGTCTATTGAGGATAACCCACTATTTGATACGGTAAGGGCACAGAAAAAGCTCAAAGCCTTTGTTGAGCGCCATGAGCAGACCATTGCCACCAAAGCTGAGATCATGCTGGAACATTTTCTGAGTCATGTGGTAGCGCCCAAAAAGCTAAAGGGAAAGGCAAAAGGAATGGTAGTCACCCAAAGTATTGAATCGGCCATCCAGTATTATTTCGCCATCAAAAAGCTTCTGGCGGAAAAGAGCAATCCTTTTAAGATCGTTATTGCCTTTTCCGGCAAAAAGCTGGTAAAGGGGCAGGAGTACACCGAGGAAAGCCTGAACGGCTTCTCCTCAGCTGATATCAAAGACCAGTTTGACACGGATGAATACCGTTTGCTGGTAGTAGCCAACAAGTTCCTTACTGGCTTTGATCAGCCCAAGCTTACCGCTATGTACGTGGATAAAAAGCTTCAAGGTGTGCTTGCAGTTCAGGCGCTTTCCCGCCTCAACAGGTCGGCACCCTGGCTGGGTAAAAAGACCGAAGACCTGTTTGTGCTCGACTTCTTCAACGAAGTGGAGGATATAAAGACAGCATTTGATGATTTCTACACAGCCACTACACTTAGCCGCGCTACAGACGTAAACGTACTGCACGAGTTGATGGGGCAACTGGAATTAGTGGGTGTGTACGAGTGGAGCGAAGTGGAGGAATTTGTAGCCGGTTATTTTGCCGGTGTGGATGCGCAGGAGCTAAGTCCAATTATTCAAACTGCAGCAGAACGCTTCAATAACGAATTGGAACTGGAGGACAACGAAAAGGCTGATTTCAAGATCAAGGCGAAGCACTTTGTAAAAGTGTATGGCCAGATGGCGGCACTCTTGCCCTATGAAGTAGTACGTTGGGAAAAGCTGTTCTGGTTTCTTAAGTTTTTGATTCCCCACCTGTTGATTACCGATCCCGTTGCCGGTGCTATTGACGAATTGCTCGATTCCGTGGATCTCTCTACCTACGGATTGGAACGCACCAAACTGGGGCACAGCATTGTGCTGGACCCTGCTGAAGCGGAACTGGACCCTGCCAACCCCAACCCTCGGGGTGCACATGGTGGCGATGCCGAGGAAGATCCACTGGATATCATTGTGCGCAGTTTTAATGAACGGTGGTTTACGGGATGGGATGCCACCCCTGAGGAACAGCGTGTAAAGTTTGTAGCCCTGGCCCGTCATGTACAGGAGCACCCCAATTTCCAGTCTCAGTACGTGAATAACCCTGATGTACAGAACCGCGAACTGGCCTTTAGCAAAATTGTGGCAGATGCCATCAATAAACAGCGCCGCACCGATCTGGATTTGTACCGGTTGTTTGCACAGGACGAAAGCTTCAGGCAGGCGATGTTGCAGGCTATGAGAAGAATAGTAGGCGGGTAGCTACATACCTGTTTTTATAATAAAATAATTTACTTGCAGGCAACTTGCGCAGATAGGCTGCACGGGTTGCCTGCAATTTTGAAAAAGCATACAACGCAAAGGGCAAAAGGAAACAATCATTTACATCAATAAATACTTGATGGCAAGCGCAACCACTACCAACGACATACTCAGCTTTCTTCACTTTCATACCCCAACCAAAGAGCAGAAGGATGCCCTCATTGCTATGGAGCAATTTGTGCAAGAAGATAATACCGATGATTTTTTAATCCTAAGTGGTGCGGCTGGTACGGGTAAGTCGTCTATTAGTTCTGCGCTTATAGGTTACTTAAATGACCGAAAGGTAAAATACAGCATTGTGGCACCTACCGGAAGGGCAGCCAGAATTTTAGGCCGGAAGGCGAAAACCGTTTCAAGTACTATTCACTCATTGATTTATTCACCGGAAAGCGATAAAGAAACTGCAGTTGTAAAGTGGACACCAAAGCCAAACAGGAGTGTAGCTTTCACCATCTTCATTGTTGATGAGGCCTCAATGATTCCGGCTTTACCTCCTAAGCAGAAAGATTCACTTTTTCAGTCAGATGACTCCTTGTTAAATCATTTAGCTGCTTTTGTAAAAGATGGGAATAAAAAGAACAAGATTATCTTTCTAGGGGATAAAAACCAGTTGCCTCCAATAGGTGAATCGACTTCATTAGCTCTTGATTCCACCTATTTGATCCGCAAGTTCAACTGGAGTGGAAACTTGTACAATCTTACAGAAGTAAAACGCGTAGAAGACGGTAGCTATATTATCAAAACAGCTACCAGGATCAGGGAAGCAATAGATAAAGGGGGCGCTTTACAACAAGTAAATGAAGGCACCCGTCATAAGAATACCTGGGATGCTGCCAGGGATTATGCAAAAAATTATGATGCGGGCAATCCGGATGCTGCCATAACGATCGGGCATTATCACGGAAGTAATAAATTCTTCAATGACGAAGTACGTAAGATTCTCTATGGTGCAAACGCACCTTATCTCCAAAAAGGCGACCTATTGATGGTAACTTCCAATTGGCGCAGGGGTGAGCATATGTTGTACAATGGCGACCACGTAGTGGTAGAAGCGGTTGATACTTCAAGGGTGGAAAATGTCGCAGGTATTCATTTTTTACCCATTTGTATCAGGGCAAAATCGATTTCTGGCGAGGAGCAGTTGATAGAAGACTATATGATGGTTGATATACTGCTTTCAAAAAAGCCTGAGTTGATGTCAGAAGCTGAGAATAAACTGCGTGGAGAACGATTCAAAAAGAATAAAATCTTCAGCGAGTCAGGTAATATTGAAGATGACCGATATGTGGGTGCCTTGTGCCTGGCATACGGCTATGCTATTACCTGTCATAAGGCACAAGGTGGTGAATGGGAAAAGGTGTATGTGAATACTTTTGGCGTGAAGGATAATAAGTGGCTGTATACAGCAGTGACACGAACAAGGGAAGATCTAAATATATTTTAATCAAGTTTTTATGAGTTTTGATAGTATTGGGATTGAAAATTTTAGAGTTTTTAATGGTGCCTATAATTTCAAATTAGCTCCGATAACTCTTTTAATAGGTGCAAATAGTAGTGGAAAGAGTTCTGTTCTCAAAGCCATTTTTTTGTTGCAAAACAGCTTTGAAGATTTTCGTAAGAATGGTGAAAGAGATATTGAAAATCCTTTTGCTGCTTTTTGCAAATTAAAGGTTAATGATCAACTAAACCTTAGCCATTTTGATAATTGGTTGAATGATCAACAAAAAGGCGCAGGAGTGATCACCTTTGCATTTCCCTTTCATTTCAAAAGTGTTTTGGAGGACTTTGTTTTCGAAATATCTTTTGTGAATGATCAGACCCTACGAAAGGGCGGCAGGTTGAGTAAGGTTCGAATTTTCGAGCAGATTACGAGTCGGGAAGTAGTATGCATTAGCAATGGTAATGTAAATGTCGATGTAGCATATTTATGGGAATGTGTGAAAAGGTATAATGTAGATTTTTTGGATAGACTTTCAATGTTCGATAGGGAAATAGAAGGAAAGGTAATTGAAAATTTTTTTGATCTAAATGACTGGGAAGTAGAAGAGGAAACAGGTACTTATTTTGGTTTGGAGTACCGCGTTGATGAGTTAATTGAATATTTCCTTACTTGTAAGGATTCAGATAATAATTTAGATAGAAGTCAGCAGCCTTCTATGGCTGATTTCATAAATATTCTCTCACAGGATCAAAAAAAGGATTTTAGTTTTCTACGTTCAGTTTTCCTAACTAAGAAAATATTTAATAATAAAAAATTTATAAGGTCATCCTTTATAAATGAATTACGCTTTATTAATCATCATGATTTGCCACTGTTGATTTATGATTGGAAATTCAAAGCCGATTATCCTCCTTCAATTTCCAAGAAGAATTTTCAGGTAATTGATGAACAGAAACATCAAGTAGAACAATTGCAGCGACAAGATTTAGATTACTTGTCTGATTATCTATCTACTGATTTTGTTAGCAAAGCTCATGATGAGCACAGCCTTACTGAAGACCTTACGGAAATATTTTGTCAAAAGTTACTCTTGGCTACTAATCCGATGAAAAGTGCGGACCAGCTACGGAAAATGTTAGGATTGTCAGCTTGTAATTTCCGTACCTATGTTGAACGGAAAAATATTGCAGCCCTTGAAGTAAACTTTCCTAAATTACTCTCACCTAGAGAGGCAGAGGATTACATAAAGCAGAATTCTTTAGAATCTAATCTTAATATATTTGTTGAAAAAATAATCTTGGAATCTCTTCAAGAGAATTTAAGCACAATCGTGCAAGATATTTCTCAGGTAATTTTCATTCCTCCATTTCGTAACGCAGTTCCGATGCGTTCATTTTCAGTTTCCGACAAACAAAATTATTTTTCACAAGTTCTAAAATCTCTATTAGAATCTTCTAAGGATCGCTTGGAAAGTATGACAGGGTTTGTTGGAGATGTGTTACAGCAAATGGCTATTGCCGATACATTGAACTTGTCTATAAATAAAGACGGAGATGCTGTAGGTGTTATTCTTAGAAAAAATGGTGTTGAACGTAATTTGGCTGACTATGGTCATGGTGTAGGACAGTTAATTCCAACATTACTCCGGATTGCATTTGAATATGATAGAGTTCAAAATGCAGCTAGCAGAAATGTTAAGGATACTTTCAATACAATGATCGTTCTGGAGGAGCCAGAAACCAACCTGCATCCAGCATTACAATCCAAACTAGCTGATATGCTTTTCCTTATTGTACAAAAACTTGGTTGCAAACTCTTGGTAGAAACACATAGTGAATACCTGATTAGGAGGCTTCAAGTGCTAACAATAGATAATGCATCGGAGTTAGAACCTAGCGACACTCAAATTTATTACTTCTATCCACCTGATGAGGTGCCAGAAGGAGAGTCTCAAGTTTATTCAATTGAAATTGAAGAAGATGGTAGCCTTACAAGAAATTTTGGATATGGTTTTTTTGATGAGTCATCAAGATTAACTATTTCTCTCTACCAGTTTAATAAAAGCAGCAAAAATTAATATGGCATCTGCTCAGCCGATTTTATTTATGGAATTAGGCTTTTTTGATGCTTTTGTTCAGGAGACAAAAAAGCCTTTCTTGAATGTTGCTCAACGGGCCAATTTGTCATTTTTATATGAATTGATCTTCAAGCGGTCGAGTGTTTACCTCGATCTAGATGACCAAACTATTTGTCAAGTTCTTCATGCGCTGCATTATGGGAGTGATTTGCCTTTGGGAATAAACCAAGAAACTGCTTTAAATATTCAGGTTCTTTCGTCAAACAATAAATTAAAGTCATGTCAGAATACGATTGAGATTGTAAAAGATCCAACGCAATGGAGTTTACTTTCAGGTCAAGTGTTGCCTACTTACTTATTGGTTGATCAAAATGAGCGAGAAGCGATACGTGTTGCTAATCAAACTGGGATTATAACTATTCCCCGTTCTTTTAAGTTCAATCGCTCCATTAGTTCCTTCGCGATAAATACGATTGAATGTGTAAATAATGAGGGGGCACTTCAATCAGTGAACTTGGGTAATTTGATGGGTCCATTACCCGCGGCTCACTCAATTATTATTGAAGACCCTTACTTGCATACAGAAGGTGAAGAGTTTCTAACAGAATTCTTAGTAAAACTTCACAAGCCTGACCTTAGAAAGATACCTCTTCACATTTTAGTGATGGTTCAGGACCAAGAAGCTTTTGAGTTGAAAAAGGGGGCGAAAGCTAATAGGGAGGTAATCAATAGGTATCATTTGAACTTTAGCAGGCTCTGCCATGTCGCTAAGCTTGTTTACAAAAAAAGCAACGGGGTTATCCATGTAGAAATTGTAGCAAATGCAGTTCAGAAGATGCATGACCGTAACATTCTTTCTAATGCTTATTGGATTAGCTGTGGCCATAGCTTCAAAGGGAAATATGACACAAACACTGAATGGACAATCCGACCAATAGGTCTTTACTTTAGTCAATTTACGAAAAGGCTTGAATTCATTAGAAAGGCATTGGCAATCAATATGTACCATAGCCTAAACTATTTGCTCAATTAATTTAATAGGTTTTGACGGTAACAGCAGTGCAAACAAAAGCGCTTAAACTATCCGAACTCACCGGAAGTATTGAGCGAATGTTTCAGAAGTATTTCGATGGGAAGCATTTTTGGGTGGTGGCTGATGTTACGGATCACAAACATTACCCTGCAAAGGATCATCGGTATTTGGCGCTGGTGGAGAAGAAAGAAGGCTCAAATGATATCGTGGCTAAGATTTCAGCAGTGGCCTGGAAAGCTGGTTCCAGTCGGATCAAGGAATTTGAGCGCATTACAGGACAAAAGTTCAAGGACGGCATCAATGTGATGGTCAAGGTTAGCGTCAATTACCAATCTGCTTATGGCCTAAAGCTTACCATTGTCGATATCAGCCCGGAATACACCATTGGGGTGCTCGAACAACAGCGGCAGGAAACCCTTAGACGCCTTTTGGCAGAGTGTACGGGCTATATCAAAAAAGTAGGCAATGAATACATCACTTCAAATAAAAGCTTACCGTACAATGCTGTTCTACAACGGTTAGCCGTTGTTACCTCTAGTTCCTCAGCCGGCTACCAAGACTTTCAGCACACCCTAGACGCTAATACATTTGGATACCGCTTCACTATTGATCGATATTTTACACCGGTACAGGGGGAAGCTAGCGGGATAGAGATATGCAGCAAACTTGATGAAATTGTAGGTGCACAGGTAGCTTATGACGCAGTGATCATCATCAGGGGCGGCGGCGCTCAAACAGATTTCCTGGTTTTTGACCAATTTGAATTATGCCGCCGTGTGGCGAAATTGCCTTTTCCTGTAATCACTGGTATTGGCCACCAAAAAGACGAAACAATTGCTGATCTGCTAGCTAAAACAAGCACCAAGACACCTACAAAGGCTGCCGAGTTCATCATTGCTCATAACCGCCACTTTGAAGAAGCAATGCTTGCTTTTCGGAACAACATCTTGATTAAAGCCCAGGCTATGCTTGCTGCCAACAACAGAGCTATGAACAGCTTTAATGCAATTGTAGTAAATAAAGCAAAGGACGTGATTGCCCGGCAGAAAGAAGCGCATACCCGTTTTAACCAGATTGTGGTGAATAAATCAAAAGAAATGTTGCTGCATCGCCGAAGTGACTTGATTCACCTTAGCAACCAATTTATCAGCCAACCCAAAATCATCGTAGCAGGTAAAAATGGGGATCTAAAAAACATCGGAGATAACCTAAAGGTTAATATCCGGAAATTATTTATCAACCAGCGAGGGTACTTAGGGCATTTCGACTCTGTTTGTCGCTTAATGAGTCCCCTCAACATTTTGAACAAAGGATTTGCCATAATCTACCATAAGGATCAGATTGTTGCCAATGCCGGAAACGTGCCCCTTGGTACTGAAATCAAAATCCGTATGGCGAGTGCTGAAATTATCGCCAATACCAAAACCAAGAAAGAAGTAAATGGAAACGAGTTTAACTTATGAGAAAGCCTATCAGGAATTAAAGCAGCTTGCTCATGAAATCGAAGCTGAATCTGTGTCGGTTGATGTGCTTGCGGAAAAGGTTAAAAGAGCCTCGTTCTTAATTGGGTATTGCCAAGACAAGCTCCGCTCTACTGAAAAAGAGGTCAATAATATTATCGGCCAGATGAACTTGGGAGGGTCTTAAACTTTAAAATCGTAGGAAATTTAGCTTGT
This sequence comes from Cnuella takakiae, assembly GCF_001953305.1. Lineage (GTDB taxonomy): Bacteria > Bacteroidota > Bacteroidia > Chitinophagales > Chitinophagaceae > Flavisolibacter > Flavisolibacter takakiae. Next base: position 244,213 of record NZ_MTFE01000010.1, on the reverse strand, counting down.
TGATCTAACGAGCAGTTAATCCCACGTTCGTTGTTGATCGCTGAAAGTTCTAATAAGAATAGTTAGGTTCTTTACAGATGTAAAGTTCTCCTCTTCCAATCTAGGTACACCTCCTCCGGGCTCATCAGCACCTCTTGTGACCGCGGCTCTTGCAGGTCTGGCGTGGCTGCAAACCATGCATAGAGTTCCTTTTCCAACCGCGCCACTTCAGCACGCACTTGTTCGGTTACAAAGGTGTAACGGGCTTTAGGCAGATCACCGGTATGGGTCCAGTGGAGTCGGTCACCTTCGTGGCGGATGAGTACAAAAGCATCCGGGAGCGCCCCGCAATGGGCTGTACCACAGGAGCAGCAAAAGATCTCATATTCACCGTCTTCTTCCAACGCCCTCTGCAGCCGCAGCAGGTACACATTGCGTATGCTGTAATCTATCAGGGGAATGCCATCGGCAAAGAGTTCTATCTGCGCGAGCTCCCGGGTGTGGTATTGCCGCCAGTGGCACTCGGGGGTGAGCATTTTATAGTATTTCAGCTCCGCCGTCAAAATTGAATTCGTAGTCATAGATGCGATATTTTTTGGCCAAATCCTGAATGAATGGATAGTGTTTAACGTGAAAGGATGATTGAATGATTATTGCTCCGTCTTTAATAGACGCATGATACTGCCTGATGATGCCTCGCAACTCCTTTTTCAGCTGTTCTGCGGTATTGCCATATTGCTCCTTATCAAAGTGATAGATCCGTTCAAGCCCGGGTGAGGTCAGGTGCCAGCTGATATGGGTGGGATGGTGGCTTACCTGGACAGGTTGGGGCTGTTGGTCCTTATAGCGGTTATAGCCCCTATCTGGGGTTATGAGCTCATACCGTCCTGGTTTTTTCCGTGAAAGGAGCAGCTGTTGCAGGTTGAAGCTACCGGCTGTGGTCGGTGATGGGGTGGTCGTTTACCTCCAGCACAGGGTAGATGGTTTTGCGCCACTGGTTGCGGAGTTTTTCCTCAAGCATCCAAAAGCCACCAAGGTCATCGTAAATTTTAGGGAAGCCAGGCATAGTCAAATGTTTTAGATAAGTACATAGAGGACCTGTTCAGGTACAAGCCTGTTACTCATTACAATTGACTATGCTTATGTGGGAATGTCTTCCGAAGGTAAAGGTTCGTTTTGTCTTTGCCAAAGGCCAGGTAGGACGCACACTATATAGCCGTGGTCCATTTGTAACCTGTGTCCCTGTGAGCAATTGCCTACATTTAATCAGCCCCTTAAACCCGCTTTTCCATGGATTCCAAAGCCCTTTACCAAACCCTTACCCGGAGCATCCTGTTTGCTGCAGCCACCATGGTCTTCCTGTGGTTGCTGTTGCAGGTCTATTCCGCCATCCTGCTCTTGCTGGTGGCGCTGGTGTTGGCGGTGATCATCAACCACCCGGTGGGCAGGCTGGAACAAAGGGGATGGAAACGCGGCTGGGCGGTGCTGGCGGTGTTCGTAGCTATCTTGCTGGTTCTGGGTATTATTGCCTGGATCGTGGTGCCCATCATTGCACAGCAGCTGCAAGTGTTGGTCAAAAATGGGCCCCAGTATGCGGCCACCGTCCAGGAAAGGCTTGCCGGCTGGCTCAAGGTGATTCCCGGTATGGAGCAGCCGGGGCCGGGCAGCCCCGCTGCTGCCGGGAGCGGGTTGCCTTCCCTGGCGCAGGCCCTGATGCGGATCGGGAATATCTCGCTCTCCGTGCTCAATGGGGTACTGCTCATCATCATTGTCATCAGCATGGTGGTGTACGCCGTGGCCAACCCCAGGCCACTTGCCGCCCTGTACTTTTCTTTCTTTCACCCCAACAAACGCGACCCCGCGCAAAAGGCCTTCAAGGAGGCCGCAGTGATGTTGTCGGGCTGGTTTAAGTCCAACCTGATCGGCGGTTTTATCGTAGCCATTGCCAGCGTATTGGTGCTTTCCCTGCTTGGGGTACCCGGAGCGTGGGTATGGGGTGCCGTGGCCATCTTTGCCGTACTCGTTCCCAGGCTGGGCTTTTATATCATGGCAGTGCCGCCCACGCTGGTGGCCCTTTCCATCAGCAATACCACCGCCATCTGGGTGGCTGTTTTCTATATTGCCATGGACGAGATTATGGCCGATTTCGTGATGCCGCCACTCCGCGCCAATACCATGAACATCCACCCGGTACCCATCCTGTTCATGGTGCTGGCCATGGGTGCAGCCTTTGGATTTGCCGGTATCCTGCTGGCCACCCCACTCACTGCCATCATCAAGGCTTATTACGAGAATTTTTATGAAAACCGGCTGCCTGCCGATGCCGCCCTTCCCGCAAGGATCGAAGCCATCGTTTACCGGAAAAAGGAGCAGTAAACCTGCTTTCTTCTCCCGTTCATGGTGTTCCGGCCGGCCAGTTGCCATGGATTACCAATAAGGCTGGAGTGAGCCTGGACCAAAGCCGTTGGCGGGCCAGCGCACCGTAGCCAATGCTGCAAAAGCAACAGCGGCTGAAATGCTATGTCCTGTTTGGAACAGGTAATTGATATAGGTACAGCGTATACAGCATTTCCTTCAGCAACTTTGCCGTCTTTAAGTTTATAGCAATACGGTTGTAAGTATAAATACGCATTTGTATTTTTTGCCCTGTCTTATTTTTATACTGATCAGTTTATATCCCTTTCCGGTAATATCTTGCTGTCTGTTCTCCTTTTCTTACTAACTGCTATTGATGAAAAAGACCCTGGGCCTGATCCTGACCCTTATCCTGTCCGTAACCCTGTACAGCCAAACCATTGTTGCTTCTGGCCCACTTTGTGGCGCCAGCGGAACAACTACCCTGCGGGTACAAAACCCGGTAGCCGGGGCTACCTATAAGTGGAAAAAAGATGGTGCTGAGATTCCCACTGCTACTGCCAGTACATACACAGCTACTGCTTCTGGTTCTTACGAGGTAATAGAAACACTAGGGGGCACACCCACAACTTCTCCGGCTTTTGTATTGGCAGAAAGCTCCGTGCCGGTAGCCGACTTCAGTTTCGCAAATAATTTGTGTGCCAATACTGCGGTTGCTTTTACCAATACATCTACCGGCACAGGGCTTAGTTATGCCTGGAACTTTGGCGATGCCGCTGGGGCAACCAATACCAGTACCTTGGCAAGTCCCACCCACCGCTTTATCAATAATGTGATTGGCAATAACAACCAAAATTTTACCGTGCGTTTGACGGTTACCAATGCGGATGGCTGCACGGATGAGGAGGTAAAAACGGTTGTAGTGAAGCAGGTGCCTTCAACAGATTTGGAAGGCTCAGGGGGTGCCAGCTCTTATGATAATAAAACGTACTTCAAGCAGTGCACGGGTGTCAATTCTTATTTGTTTAATTTTTCCAACCAGTCTACTACCGCCAATACGAGTTATAAAATTGTTTGGGGCGATAACACGCCTGACTTTACCGGCAGCAGCTTTGGCATTCAAACCCACTCGTACAATCTGGGTACAAAGGATTTAAAGTTTGAGGTAACTGGTCAGAATGGTTGTGTAGCCAGCGCTGAGTATGCTGTGTTTGTAGGTAGTAACCCTGCAGTGGGTTTGGGTAATCCGGGCAATACCACCATCTGCACTGGTAGTACGCTTACCTTTCCAATCTCCAGTACCAGCGCCAATGCACCGGGTACTTCCTATAAGGTTAACTTCAATGATGGAACACCTGATATAAATTACACGCATCCTGCACCGGCCGATGTAACGCATACCTTCAACAGGGCCTCTTGTAATACCAATAGCGGGTCGAACCCGGTGTTCAACAATTCTTTTTCGGCTACAATCATCGCTTCTAACCCTTGTCAGTCTTCCTCTGCAACCGTAGTACCCATTTATGTTTCCGAACGTCCACAACCGGTAATCAGCACGCCTAAGGATAGTGTATGTACCGGGTTGGATGTACCCTTTTCTAATAGTGGTACTATCGGCAATTATATCAATGGGTCTAATTGTGTTCCCAGCAAATCGGTATGGAGTGTTACGCCTGCTACTGGCTGGGTTGTAACATCCGGCCAATTGGGTAATGATAATAGTAATACAGATCCCTCTTTATGGATGGCAGGTTCTGCAACCATCAACCTCCGTTTCTCTGCCCCCGGCACCTATACCATCAAACTCAAAACCGGTAACCCCTTGTGCGGCACGCAGGAAGTAACCAAAACCATTTGTGTAAACGAGCCACCCGTTGCCAGTTTTACCCTTGATAATACTATTGGCTGCGGTCCCCTTGCTGTGGCTACTACCAACACTTCGGGGTCGCCGCTATGCGGCACCTACCGTTACCTGTGGACTGTTACCTACAGCAACCCGCAAAATTGTGGTACCAGTGGTTCCGGCTATTCGTTTACCGGTAATACCAGCAATGGCTCGGTTAGTCCCCAATTCAGTTTTGTCAACCCCGGTGAGTATACCATCGGGCTTCAGGTGATCAATCCCGGCGGGCTGTGCACGTCGGCGGTATTTACCCGAACCGTTACGGTAAAAGACAAGCCTAGGGTAAGTATTGGTGCCATTGCCAATATCTGCCAGAATGGAAGTATCAGTCCTGCTGCTGCTATTAACAACTGCTACGGCACTTCTCCCCTTACTTATGCATGGAGTTTTGCGGGCGGCGCACCGGCATCCGCTGCTACGGCAACTCCCGGAAGCATACAGTATAGTGGCACCGGCCAGCAAACGGTGGTACTCACGGTAGGCAATGAATGCGGCAATACGGCAGCCAACCAGGTTTTCAATATCACAGCGGCATCAACGGTTACCAATCCCGGCAACAAGGTGCTTTGCGCCGGCAGTACGCAACCGCAGATCGTTTTTACTGGTTCCGGTACTGCTTATAACTGGACAAACAGCAATACCGCCATCGGCCTTGCCGCCAGTGGTAATGGTACCATTTCGGGCTTTACTGTTGCCAACAGCGGCACCACGCCACAGGTAGCCACCATTACCGTTACACCCCTGGGTAGCTGCCCCGGTGCACCGGTGAGTTTTACCATCACTGTAAACCCAAGGCCGCTGGCACCTGTGGTATCCACCCCGGTGATTTATTGCCAGAACACCACGGCCCCACCACTTACCGCAACGGCTGCGGCCGGCAATTCGCTTACCTGGTATACCAACAGCAACCTTACGGGTGGAAGTGCCACGGCGCCAACGCCGCTAACGAACACTGTGGTTAACACCCCTTATTATATCACCCAAACAGATGGTACCTGTATAAGTCCTATAGCTACCATTATGGTGCAGGTGCAGGCTGCCATTACCGGAAACAGCATCGGCAGTAGTCACAGCATCTGCCTGGGCAGCACTGCGAATTCGCTTAATCCCAGCCAATCTCCCAGTGGTGGGTTGGGGTCCTTTACCTATCAATGGCAGTCCTCAACAGATGGAGGTGCTACATGGGCTAATATCGGAGGGGCCGCCAGCAGCAGCTATAACCCCGGGGCACTCACGGCTACCACCCATTTCCGCAGGCTGGTAAGCAGTGGCAGTTGTGTTGATAATCCTTCCAATGTGGTGGTGGTAACCGTACAGCCCGCATTGAGTGGCTTTGGCCTGAACACAACCACCACACCCATTTGTACCGGGCCGTCTCCGGTTGTAATAGACGGTCAAACTGCAACTGGCGGCGGTGGTGCCATCACTTATACCTGGCAGGAGTCGGCCAACGGCAGTACCGGCTGGACGATTATCGCAGGCGCTACAGGGGAAGACTATACCGTTCCGGCCATTTCTGCCATCCGGTATTACCAGCGCATCACCCAGGGAGCCAACTGTTCGGCCACATCAACGGTGATACAGGTACAGCCCGGTATTGTACAATCCAACATCAATGCTGTTGCAGCCGTATGTGCGGGTTCGCCATCAGCACGCCTTCAGGCATCACAGGCACCCACAGGCGGCCAGGGTAATTATGGCTTCCAGTGGCAATCGTCCGCCGACGGTACTGCCAACTGGACCAATATTGCCGGTGCTACACAATCTTTTTACGATCCGGGTGTGTTGGGCGCAACTACCTATTTCCGCCGCATGGTAAGCAGCGGGGTATGTGCCGACAATGCTTCCAATGTGGTGGAAGTTTTAGTAGCTCCGGCTATTACAGATTATGCACTTCACACCGGCAACCTCGTGGTTTGTGCGGGCCAGGTTCCTTCATTGCTGGATGGCAAAACCGCCACGGGTGGTGGCGGATCCGTTACCTACCAGTGGCAGGTGTCGGCCGATGGTGGCGCTACATGGGCCAATATTGCCGGGGCCACTTCCGAAGATTTCCAGCCTGCCGTACTAACAGCTACCCGGCACTACAAACGCATTGCTAAAACAAGTATTTGCAGTGTGGAGTCGGAAGTAATAGAGATACTGGTAAACCCGGTACCGGTGCTGGCAGCACCCGCGAGCCAGGTGCTGTGCAAGGATGCCAATTTTGGTGGCCTCAATTTCTCCGCTACCCCCGCGGGTACCATTAGTTATGCATGGACCAATAGCAACACCGCCATTGGACTCGCTGCTTCTGGTAGTGGACCCCTGCCCGCTTTTACTGCAATAAACACCAATGCCGGAAAGGTGCCCGAGGTAGCCAATATAACCATTACCTCTACCCGTAGTGCCAATGGGATTTCCTGTGCCGGTACGCCTGTAAACTTTACCCTGACGGTGCTGCCCTTGGTAACAGTACAGCCCATTGCCGATATCACCCTTTGCTCGGGTGGCAGCCAGGCGGCCATTACACCGGTGCACGACGCGGGCAATTATACCAACAGTGTTATCCAGTACCAATGGACGGTAACGGGTACCGGCATCAACCTCAATAATGGCAGCGGTGCTGTAATCCCAGCATTTACAGCTACCAATAACGGCACCACCGACCTGGTAGCTACCATTACTCTTACCCCGCTGTACCAACTGGGGGCTGCCTCCTGTCCCGGCACACCTATTAGTTTCCAAGTAACGGTAAAGCCGGGCACGCCCATGGCCAATGCGGGCCCCGACCAAAATCTGTGTGCGGCGAGCTCCTATACCATGCAGGCTACAGCTCCCGCTTTTGGCAGCGGCCAATGGCAACTGCAAAGTGGGCCTCAGGTTACCATTGTTGATCCGGCCAATCCTACAACTGTGATCAATGGGTTGCAGCTGGGAAATACCTATGTATTCCATTGGACGGTTACCGGCGCACCGGGTTGTGCTCCTACCCAGGACGACATTACAATCGATATCAAGCCCGCCCTCACCAACACCATCACCACCACACCCCTCACCATCTGCTCGGGGCAAAACATCACCATCGCCGGGCAGCCTGCTACTGGGGGCAATGGTACTCCCCAGTACGAATGGCAGTTTAGTACCAATAGAGCGGCTTGGTCGCCTATCAATGGTCAAACGAGCGCTAGCCTGGTGTATACGCCTTTGCAAAGCGGTTTTGTACGCCGCATGGTGCGTTCCTTGCCCTGTACTGATCCGGGGCAGGAAGTGGCGGTAACCGTGCAGGCTGCCGTTTCCAACAATACCATCAGCGCCAGCCAAACCCTGTGTATCGGCAACCCTACCCAACTGTTGGTGGGCTCCGATCCTGCGGGTGCTAACGGGGCTTTCCTGTACCAGTGGGAGCAGAGTGCCAATGGCGTTAACTGGACGATTATCCCTGGCGCCGTATCCCGCGACTACCAGCCCGGTACCCTCAGCGCTACCACTCATTTCCGGAGGATTGTAGCTTCCAACCTCTGCGCGGGGCCGCAAAGCAATACCAGCCAGGCCGTCATCATCACCATCAACCCCGATGCGGTGGCTTCCTTTCGCACTAGCCGGGATACCGCATGTGCGCCTTTTGCAATCAACAGTTCGGTGGTGGTGCTGCAACCCGATGCTACCCGCAACGGCAGCTACCAGTGGTACGCCAACGGCAACCTGCTGGGCAGCGGCAACAGCTTTCCCGGTTATGTGCTACAGGGCAGCAATGATTTTGTGGATATCAAGCTCAAAGCCATCAGCCGCTATGGCTGTAAGGCCGACAGCATGGAGCGCCGCCTTTATACCTATACCAACCCGCAACCTGCCTTTACCCTCAACACCACGGGTGGCTGCGGACCGCTTACGGTGCAGTTCAGCAACACCACACCCAACGCCGGCCAGTACCGTTTTTACTGGAACTTTGGCAATGGCCGCAGCTCCACGCTGGCACAGCCGGGTGCCATCCTTTTTGCATCCAATCCTTCTTTTGGCGATACCACCTATACCGTTACCCTACATGCCATATCGGCCTGCGACACCTTCAGGGTGAGCCAGCAGGTGCGGGTAGGGTCAGTGCCAAAGGCCCTTTTCACCCCTTCCAAAACCGTGGGCTGCTCGCCCATGCAGGTTAGCTTCCGCAACACCTCCCGGGGTATCGGCAACAGCTATACCTGGGATTTTGGGGATGGCACCATTGCCAACAGGTCCAATGCCGATACCATCAGCCACACGTTTATTACTTCGGTGCGCGATACGTTTTTTGTAAAACTGGTTGCCACCAATACCTGTGGTACCGATACGGCCCGTTTTGCCGTGGTGGTATCACCCAATACCATTGTGCTCGATTTTGCGGTAAATGGCAACGAGCAGGCTGGTTGTACGCCCCATACCGTTCGTTTTATCAACAATACCCGGGGTGCCGCCTCCTTCCGCTGGGATTTTGGCGATGGCGATATCCTGAGCACTACCCGCAACCAGGATACCGTAAGCCACCTGTACCGCCAGCCGGGCAACTACCTTGTGCGGTTGTTTGCCACCAATGGCTGTACCGATACCAGCAGCACGGAAGCGGTAACCGTTTACCCCAAACCCAAAGCTGCTTTCAATGCCGGCCAGTACACCCTTTGTATTGGAGAAGGCGTGCAGTTTCAGAACAACAGCGACAGCGCCACGGGGTATGCCTGGCAGTTTGGCGATGGCGCTACCTCCACGGCTACTAACCCGGTGCACCAGTACCGCAACCCAGGTTTGTATACCGTGTTGCTGACCAGCCTGCGTGCCAACAGTGCGGGCAGTGTATGCCCCGACAGTGTGGCACAACAGATCAACGTGGTACGCAGCCAGGCGGGCTGGTTTACGGCCTTCGATACCGTAAGTGCCTGTGCACCACTGACCGTCACCTTTACCAACCGCAATACGCCTGCTACCAGTGCCGTCTGGAATTTTGGCGATGGCACTACCGCCACCGGCGATGTGGTGACCCATACTTTCAAAGAAGCCGGCATCTATGCGGTGCAGTTGGTGGCACAGGCACCCGGCGGTTGTGTGTACCAAACCCAGCGTACCGTTACCCTCAATGGTCCGCGTGGTGTGTTGCAATACAGCAACGCCATATTGTGTAATGATAATGCCGTTCGCTTCCAGGTGCAGGCTTCGGGTACCGATACCTTAGTGTGGAACTTTGGCGATGGGGTGGTACTGAAAACCACCACCAATGTGGTATACCATGCCTATGCTAATGGCGGTAAGTACCGCCCTTCGGTAACCCTGCTCAACAGGGCGGGTTGCAGTGTGCTGCTGCAGGGCTCGGATTCTATCAGCGTGGATAAGGTAAAAGCCGACTTCACCTTTGTGGAAGACCGTTTCTGTGGCGGTACTACCCTGCAGTTCAGGGAGGGAGCAAGGGCCTACTCGGGACAGGCGGCAGCCACCTGGAAGTTTGGGGATGGTGCAACGGGGGCCGGTGTACAGCCACAGCATACCTATGTCAATTCGGGTACTTTCCCTGTGCAACTGATCACCACCAGCATGGGTGGTTGCCGGGATACGCTTACCCGTTTTGTACCCGTTAAGGTAAACGATATACCTGCTGCTGATATCATCGCGCAGGCACTGGCATGTACCCGAAGCAGTACGCAGTTCCGGTCCAGTATCCGGGCTGTAGATGCCATCGGGTCCGTCAACTGGTCCCTGTCGAACGGGGTACAAAGCAATACCGCAGCATTTGATTACACCTTTGCCCGTGCGGGTGTTTATAATATGCAACTGGCAGTAGGAACGGTAAACGGGTGCTACGATACCGCATCGCAAACCATCACCATCAATACTTCGCCCGACGTAAGTGTGAGTGCCGATAAAAGGCTTTGCCTGGGTGAACAAACGGCACTGAGCGCAACAGGCGCAACGCGGTACAGCTGGTCGCCCATTGCGGGGCTGAGTTGTACCAACTGTGCCGACCCCATTGCCGCACCCCGGGTTACCACCACCTATGTGGTAACGGGTACCAACAGCGCAGGCTGCAGCCAAGCCGATACCGTATTGGTTTCCGTAATACAACCTTTGCAACTGCGGGTTTCGCCCAGCGACAGCATCTGTATCGGCAGCTCCACCCTCTTGCAGGCAAGCGGCGCTACCACTTACCGCTGGACGCCGGCAACAGGCCTGAGCAATGCCGCTATAGCCAACCCGCTGGCACGCCCCGACGCCACCACCATTTACCGCGTAGTGGGTTACGACGGCTTCAACTGTTTCACCGATACGGCCTTTGTAACCGTTGCCGTGGGCACCGAGCCCACCATTTCGCTGGGCCCAGACCTTACCCTGTCTACGGGTACCCAGCTGCCCCTGCGCACCGTGGTGCAAAACGGGCCCATTCGCACCTGGGAGTGGAGTCCTGCTACCGACCTCAGTTGTACCAACTGTCCGCTGCCTACCGCTTATATCCGCAAGGATATTACTTATACGGTAAAAGGCACAACACCTTATGGCTGTGTGGATACCGATACACTTAACATCAAGGTGTTTTGTGAGGGTAGCCAGGTATTTATTCCCAACGCTTTCACACCCGATGGCGATGGAGTAAACGATATCCTGATGGTACGCGGAAAAGGCATTGCCATGGTGAAAACCTTTCGGGTGTTCAACCGCTGGGGCGAGGTGGTGTTTGAAAAGAGCAGCTTTCGGCCCAATGATCCTACCTATGGATGGGATGGTAAGGTGCGCGGCGTAGCCGGCCAGCCTGAAGTGTATGTGTACACTGCCGAAGTGGTGTGCGATAATGGCGGCACTTATACGTATAAGGGAAATACTTCTTTACTGAAATAACTGTTTTATGGAGCTGGGTAATTGTATAATGAAATATATAGTGCTATTGATTGGCAGGGGGCGTAATTATAACAACGGACGAGGGACGACGGACGACAGGAAGGGGCCTGCTTTGGATGTGCCGGTTGTTCAGCGGTATGCTGGCCGGTTCCAGCCATTTGCCATTGGATTAGTGTGCTGTACCATAGTACAGCAGGCGGCGGCACAGGACATCAACTTCTCACAGTTTTACGAACTGCCCCTGCTGCGCAACCCGGCGCTGGCGGGTAACTACAAAGGCGATGTGCGGGCCACCAGTGCTTTCCGCAGCCAATGGGGCAGCGTAAGTACGCCTTACCAAACCGTGGCGCTGGGTACGGAGGTGAAGTTTGGCGTTGCCGAATTCTCAAACGATTATATCAGCATCGGTGCACAAATAACCAACGATATTGCCGGCGACTCGCGGCTGGGGCGTACCCAGTTTCTGCCCCTGCTGGCCTACCACAAATCGGTGAATGAAGACCGGGATGCCTACCTCACGGCCGGCTTCCTGGGCGGTATGGTGCAACAACGGTTTGATCCTACCAAACTGAGTTTTGACGACCAGTTTGTAAATGGCGCCTACAGCCCTACCAATCCTACAAGGCAAACGTTTAGCAATACCAATGTTACTTACTGGGATGCCGCCGCAGGCCTGTCGTACAGCAGTGTGCTGGGCTATGATACCCGCTATTATGTGGGCGCTTCCTATTTCCACTTCACACAACCCAAGGTGGCTTTTGCCCGTACCAGCGATATACGGCTCAATAAAAAGTACGTGCTCAATGCGGGCCTGTCGGTAGCCACCAGCGAGTTTGACCGGCTGATCCTGTACGCCGATTATTTCATGCAGGGCGGTAACAGACAGGGGCAGGGTGGCGCCCTTTTCAAACACGACCTGTTGCAGGAAGACGAAGACCAGAGCATGGGTTTTTCGGTAGGTGCCTTTTACCGTTGGAACGATGCCGTGGTGCCGGTGGTAAAGCTGGACCTGTATAAACTGGCAATAGGTTTGACCTATGATGTAAATGTAAGCAAGCTGCGCACCGCCTCACAGTTTCGGGGTGGCTTTGAACTGACGGTATCGTACAAGAGCTTTTTGAACATCCGCAACAGTTCGGCAGCGAAGGTGCGCTGCCCGGCAGATTTTTATTAATTACCATGATACGTATTTGTTTATTCCTCACAGCCTTTTTGGTGAGTAAATTGGCTGCAACACCAGAACTCAGGCCTTCTGAAGCAAGAGCAGCCTTTAGCTTATTGAATGAAATCAGAATGCATCCAGCTGCTTTTGCAGACACCCTTTCATTTTTAAAAGGTTTGCCACCCATGCCTGCCCTGAAGTGGAACGATACCCTAGCAAGGGTTGCTGCACAAAAGGCGTTGGACATGGCTACGCGAAATTATTTTGCCCATACCAATCCTGATGGTTTTGGTATGAACTATTTTATTAACCAAGCAGGCTACAAACTGCAGCCTTCATGGATACAGGATAAAACAGCCAACTACTTTGAGTCTTGCGCTGCCGGGGCTACGACAGGTAAAGAGGCTATTGCCATGTTGTTGGTTGATGATGGGGTTCCTTCATTCGGGCATCGCACACACCTGCTGGGTTTGAATGATTGGAGCCGCAGTCTAGTTGATATTGGTATTGGTTATGCATGGGCTGGTGGTGCCAGCAATTATATCAGCTACACCTGTGTATTGATTGCCAAACATTGATGTGTTAACTGTTTTATATCTAAACTGAATTCAAACTTGTGAAATTATTGCTATTGTTTCTGTTGCTGCTTACGAGGTTGCTGCAGGAGCCTGATGTTTTACTGTGTATTAGCCCAGATGCACATGCCTACCACAACAGGCAATGCCAAGGCCTGAACCGTTGTACCCACAGCATCAGGCGGGTGGCGCGTAGTGTTGCCATCCGTAGGCGAAAAGACCCTTGCGATTTCTGTTACCCTTCGGGTGATGGCGCTGGACTGGGCAGCGTTCAACCCGTAAGACCCCAAGCTGGCGGGCAATGCAATGCCACTACACAGAAAGGCAGCCGCTGCAGCCGCAGTGCCCGTTCGGGTGGATATTGCTATCAACATGGCGGGTAAATGTTTGATGGGTGTACATAATCACTGCAACTGTATTCATTTATCCAACTACAAGCTTGCAGCTCTTTGCCTGCAGGTTTTCCAGGGTATAATTTTCACCATCAATCAACACTATCTATATGCAACCTTACTACTGCTTCCGGTTCCTGCTGCTGGCAGCCCTGCTATCCTGTAAAAACAGCCATACAAGGGACACTGCCACAACGCAAGGTGTTGCCGCAGTCATTGCCCCTCAGGATAGTTTGCTCGTATCTACCAGCTATGTACAGGATACGGCACTCGTAAACACATTGCCCGTGCGGGTTAAAGACAGCGCATTGCTGAATGACCTGTGTTATGGTTATATCGCATCGCCCGGCAGCATTCGCATGTACTGGAAACATGGGGGCAGGATCATCAACAGCTTTGATACTTTGTTGCGCGTAGCGCCCGATACCCGCTTTGCCATGAATGGCGGGATGTTTATGGAAAACTATGGCCCCGTAGGCTTGTATATAGAAAATGGCCGGCAGCTGAAAGGCATACGCCGCTACAACAATCCCAAGGTAAATTTCGGCCTGCAACCCCAGGGTGTTTTCCTGCTCCGCGATGGTAAGGCCGATGTGGTAACCATCGATCAGTTTAAGGCCGAAGGCGTGCGCTTTGCTACCCAGTCGGCGCCCATACTGGTGCTTGATGGCAGTATCAATCCCATGCTGCCCCATAGCAGGCGCAAAACCATCCGTAACGGGGTAGGCATCCGCCCCGATGGGAAGGTGGTGTTGGCAGTAAGCGATTTTGGGGTCACCTTCCGGGAGTTTGCCCAATACTTTATCGATAAGGGCTGCACCAGCGCATTGTACCTCGATGGCGGTGTGTCGGGGGCTTACGGGCCGGATAGAAGTGATTATGGAAGCTTTGGCGTACTGATAGGGGTTGGGAAGGAGTGATGAATGGGGAGTTGGAGCAAGTTTCAATCAGGCTGTAGTTCGGTGCGATCTGCCGGTATAGGGCGTTTAGTAAGTTCAATGGGTTCAAAAGGTTCAATGAGTTCAATGGGTTGCATTGGTTTGATGCGTTCCATAGGTTTTGAGCCAACCTGTGGCCAACTCGGAGAACGCCGGTATTTTTTTCAAAGCAGCGTGTTTAGCCCACGGTTTTAACCGTGGGGGGTATCGCACCTACAAAATTATGAGCCAACCGTTTCAACGGTTTTTGTTTGGAGCTGTTGGCAATCTGCCGACATAAAAATTTGAACACATGCGGCATTGTAGCTGCCTATTCAGTTTGTATCCAACCAATAATTGACGGCGGTAAAACCGTTGAAACGGTTTTATTGACCAAGGTTTATGCTGTTGCTATCCCACGGTTGAAACCGTGGGCTACATACAGGTACAATGGGCATCGTTTAATTGTATTCCGTTTTCAACCAGGTCGTGGACATATATAGAATCTTACAGCTTTATCCAACGGAAGTTTCCGTTTATCAGTATACTGTTTACGGGAACGTACAACCGAAAATATTTTTTGCATCATACAATAGTACAAGCCCTACTACGTTTATGGTTTGTACAGCATCAGGAGTTCTTCACCTGCGGGTGAAGATGCCAACCGGGCCCAGGCTAACGGTGGAACAGTATGCGGATCATCCAGATGGTCAAAAGCTTGAAGTACCTGCTTCATCTCCTGCGTATTTACTCCCTGATGCTTTTTGTAACCTTTAATACAGAAAGCACATGCAACAACCCTGCAGCTGCCCGGCAGCATTCAACCGGTCCGAGTGTCTTACTTTCTTCAATCCCTGGCACCACCGCAAACCATTTGACCTAACCCCACAAACACTGAACATGCGGGAGTTGGGCCAGCCTGCGCCGCCACAAACTTTAAATGTGCCCGGCAAAGTATGGCTGTTGCAAAAATGGCCGGTACCGCTTGTGTTTACCGAAGTCACGCCCATCAACTCCGGGGGCACTTATCATCACCATGTACATACCTGTTTTAACCTCGCAGGTCATCACTACCATTTCGATCATTTTTACCTGGGCCTCTATGGCGCGGGCAGGGGGCAGGCCATCGTGTCTTTGTTTGAAGACGGTCAGTTGGTGGGTAAGGCATTGAAGGGCGGTACGGCATTGGGCTTCGGATGGAATTATGGCTGGCCGCTGAAGGTTTACTGTAAGGCCGGGCTGTTGCGCTACAACTACGATGTAGGCCATTTCGACCCGGAGCGTAACAGCGATGCCAGCCAGCCCGCTTTTGCTTGGTATACCGAGAAACATGCGCTATAACCAACAGGTGGCAAGCACTATTTAAAAACCGTTCAATACCACAGAAGCCCACATGGAATTACAGAAACATGCCTTGCCCCTTGAAGGCTTAGATCAGTTTGATGATACTATGGAGCCCTTCCTTGAGGACCTGGTAACCATGACCAGCCGTTTTGTGGCGGTGAACGGTAAAACCATTGCGGAGGTAATGGAAGCGCTCGAAGCGCTTGAAGAACTGTACGATGATTACCAGGGAGGTTTGCATCGCATGTACCGGGCAAGAAGATCGGCAACCGTGCTTACCAGAGAACAGGCTGCCCTGCAGCAGAAGATCAGGTTGTACTATTTCACCTGCCGCGAGGTAAAAGAGGTACAACAGTGGCTGAATGGCACTGATGTCGAAGATACAAAGGACTGAAAATAAAATTTGGCTGATGTATCGGCCGGTATTGCTTTACTGGAAGTATACATCCTTTCATTTTTCAACAAAAACCATAACAACATGCAACCAGGGAAAAAAATGATGTTTATCGATGGCTCCAATCCAAAACGGCCGGATAGGATCAAGCCAGAACACCTGTTAACCGAAGGTGCCGTATACACCATTGCCAGTACCTATTATGATGAAACCGATGGGCACCACTATTACTTCGTGGAAGAACGGATGCACATCAAACCGGTATGTAGTTACCGCGCCTACCGTTTTATACCGGTTCAGGATGATACTGCCGATGAACAACAAGAGCCGTGTGATGCGGAAATCAGTATCGGCATTGCAGGTTGATGCAATACTGGCTGCAACCAGGTGGGGCCTGTATGCTTTATATGAAGTGTTGCACCCGGCGTGATCTGTTCCTGCATCTTGCAACTACCGTTGTAGGATGTATTCGAAAATTGATGCACCAACAATACCCGCCCTTTGCGGCCGTTTATATTTGCCGTCCACAAGGTGTGCACTGTTTGAAACCGGTACCTGCGCCGCAACCAAAACCCATATGCCTCATTCCCCAACCTTGTACCAGCTGTTAGGTGTTCCGGAACATGCCACCCCGCAACAGGTCCGGAACCGCTACCGGCAGCTAGTATTTCAGTATCACCCCGATCGGAATGGCGGTGCGTCTTATTTCGAAGAAAAGCTGAAAAGCATCAATGCGGCATACGATATCTTATCGGATAGGGATAAGCGCAGGCGCTATGATGAACTGCTGGCAGCTGCAAGAGCACCGGTGCGCCCGCGGCCAAATACTGCAGCACCTGCAACCGCCACCCAAACAGTAGTGACAGACCCGGATGCCGACCCACCATGGGTAAAGCCTTTTTTTAGGGTTTTCGCTTTTGTATTGGTTACTGCTTTTCTCAGGGAGTGCCGATATAGTGATACTTCGAAGTACTCCAACCCAGTACCTGTTCAACAGGTGGCCGATACGGCTGGCGGCTCGTCGTGGTATCTGCCCGGTTATGACCGGGTGGATACAGCCTTGCGGTCCATGCGCATCGACACCAACCTGTTGAACAAGGAAATGCCCCCGATCAAACCATTGGATATTTCACTGCCCATCGAACACGAAGCCATTCCCTTGCAAAAGGCAATGCCGGTGCGGATGGATAGCAGTGGTGAACTAAAATTTTAAACAATTCCTTTTATGCTAAAAGTACTGTGGTCTTCTTTTTCATTTCGCTGTTCCGTATCGCCTTGCTGTAGGCAACCGGCTACTGGCATTCCAAGGTTTGTTTCCTTTGTTTACTTCCTGTTGGCAGGCCTTGTGGTACAGGCGCAGGATAGCTATGTGGTTGTTGGCGACAAGGTACATATGCGCCGTGCACCAACAGCCACCGGTGTGCTGATGGGACAGTTGGAAAAAGGCAGGATCGTTGGTGTGCTGGAAACAGCCAGCATCGGGTGGTATAAGGTTCGTATTGAAGGCGCAGAAGGTTATGTGGCCGCCAAATGGCTGCTGCCTATTGAAGAGGTGGAAGCAACGAAACATTTACAAAAAGTGTACGCTGCCACCGGCGACAATCCTGATTGCGACAATATCACACCGGCATACGATGCTACACTGGATAATGTGTTGCGCATCAAAGTGGGCGTCAATGCCGATGTGGTGGTAAAGCTTATGACCCTAGAGGGCAACGAATGCATCCGCATTGCTTATGTAAAAGCAGGTGATACCTACCGGATGGAAAACATTCCGGAAAATAAATACTACGTGAAAGTGGCCTATGGTAAGGACTTGCGCAAATCGAATGTGGAAGGCCAATGCAAAGTGCAGTTTCTGCTGTATGCGATGTATGAAAAGGGATCGGATGCCCTTGATTTCCGCAAGTGGAAACAACCCAATACCTGGGTGGGTGGAACGGAGTATGAAAACTGGCAGTTGCCTTCCTACGAACTATCGCTCAATGTAGTGTATTCCCAAAAGCCTTTTGCTAACCAATTCAGTGCAAAGAAGATTTCTGAACGGGAATTCAATCAATAACGGTACTGCATTTTATTTTTTACAACTATCAAAACAACCACAATGGAAGATTGCTTGGACGAACCGGAAGCAAGCGAGGAAGGCATGCCACTTTGTCCCCATTGCGGTGAGCCAGGCGACTGCGATCATGTACTGGTATTGCTCGACCGCACTTATAACGAATGCTTCAACCGCGACACCTCGGGGGTTGATAGCCTACGGTACCACCTGGAGGGCCTGCTGCGGCCCTATGTTACTGAAGGCTTTCTCTATACCGGAAAGGATAAACTGCTGGCCGGGATTGTACGGCATGCGGGCCGCAACTATTTACCAACAGAAGATTCCGTAGACATCGACCTGGATATCTTTCACGACTGGCTGCTGGAGCAGGCAGCTAGCTATGGTGCCCGGGTGATTGATCTGGATGATGTAAGCGGTATGGGTTATACCTCCAAGATGTACGTGGTATATGCCGAAGATGTGTATGCTGTTTTCGAAAAAATGGAAACATACATCGATGAAGAATTGCCCGACCCCGAAGAAAAATAAGGCACTGCGGTACTATTGAACAACTGTTGCCTTGCGGGATGACTCATAGGGTAATTATAAGTTCGGCCCTTTCGCCTTTGATACCTGCAACGATTGCATTTTGGCCAAACTGTTTGCCCAGTTGGTGCGCCGTTGCACAATCTATTCCCAGTACCCGGAAGGAGGCTTCGGGTGTCCATGAAGGGTCTTCGCCCATACCCGCACCGGCATAATAAGGGTAGGGTGCCAGCAAGGCTTCCAGTGCTTTGTTGCGTTGCTCGTTTTCAGTTGCCGGCAGCACCTGCGAGTAGGGATTGTATGCAGTAAGGAAAGCCCAGTTCACAGCATCGTGTGTTGCCAATAAGGCGTCCAGTTGCGGATGGGTGTTGCCAATCTTGATCGCTATGGATGGCCTATACACCTGGTAGGTAGTATGCAGGTAGGCTTTGTATAGGTCTGCAGGGATTGATTGGGTTGTCATGTTGTTTGATGCCTGTGCTTATGCTTCAAATGTAAATACTGTAACAACATCCTGCATAAAAACAGCTGTCCAAATCAATCCCGCATAATTTTTAAAGATGCATGATTCTATAAAGGGATGATAAAACATGCGCAAATGCATCCGGCACCATTGGAATCACACCGGTAAGCTGCATCACCCGGCTTTTGTAATACTAAAACCAACTCAAATCCTTATGCGTACACTTCATCCCCGTAAAGTCAACAAGTACATCAGAGCGTCTCTCAGGGAAGCTGTTATTGCCGAACAATATAATGGGCCATTCAATTTATCGGGCAGGGGGCATGAGCCCCGGGTTAGTTTAGACCGGAGGATGGCTGGCGTATTAAAAAATGAAGACCTGCCTGTTGTTGTTATTGCAGGTTATGGTGCCAACAACTTCTTCCCCAAACGCATTTTCGACCGGGCGCTGCATTCATTGATCCGGCATTTGGGGTACGCACCATTTGCTTGCGCTAACAACCATTCAGTATACCGGCTTGATGATCCGAAACCCGGTGATCCTCCACGTAAACTAATCGTGCAGCCCGAAGAAGCTTTAGCAGTTAGTTTTTATGAAGTTGAGATTTATTCATCAGATAGTATGAACATGGTTTCCAGTGGCGAAACGATTTGCACCTTATCAAAAGAAAATGAAGTGTACAGTTTGGAGTTGGCTTGTTATTCAAGTGATTTTGGTGGAAAAGGCGTGCAGTTATGGGAAAGGGTTAAAGACATTTGGGGACCCTATTCTTTGATCAGGCAAATGGAAAAGTTGGATAGGGATTATAACCTCGATATGGATTGGTTCCGAATATTGGCCCTAGTAGCCGACGACGATCCTGAACTGGAAAGCGCCATGCAGAAAGCGGTTTTCGGAGAGGATTAAGAAACCTGTATGGTTTGTTATGCTGGTCTGTGTATTGGGTTGTCAGCTGTTGGAAAGCTTTTTGATCAAAAGGATTTACCTGTGGCACAGCCCTTTTTGCTTCACACCCTTACTGGTGCTGCGCTTCATCCGGCCTATGCTTTTGTCCTTTGTAAAACAGCAACTTAGCCTTTTTCCGCGGTAGGGCAATGGGCGCTTACACCGATGTTGATTGGCTGCTTTTCTGTTGGCTTTGCCGCATTTTTTAGGCGCCACGCTGCACCGTATTCAAAAAATGCTTTTTTTTATACATACGATTGCTTTAACAGCAGCTTTTACCCCATTCAAAAAGATGTAAAGGCTGTACCATACACAAACTAATAACCCTTTTGTGGGCGCCTATTGTAACCCACAGCCCCGCTCCAGGCCATATGAACCCTGATCGCTGTACATATTTTCTTTTGCCCAAAGCCCCTCCCGCCCACAAATGGCGATGGATGGCGTGCTGTTGGTAACCCGGTTCGTTCCCTCATCTCCTAAACCCTCAATCCTTTTTTATGACCTGAAATTGCCCCCTCACCTCATTTTGCCGCTTTTATAATGTGTAGCGAAAACACATAAAGGAGCGCGGAAAATGAAACAGCGACCACGGACCACAGGCGACAGACCACCGGTTAAAAAGTCGTCCGTCATCTGTCGTCCCTGCACCCGCTTCCCTTTCGGAATCGCAACATCTCCATCACCCGAAACAACGATTGTATGAAACCCTTCCTTACCAAACCCCTGCTTTGGCTCCTTTGCCTGCTTTTGGCGGCAACAGGTTTTGCCCAAAGCCCTTACCCAACCGTGGGCATCATCGGCTCGGCAACCCTTGCCGGCTGGGAAGCCTCCACCCCCATGAACCAAACGGGGGGCGCCAGCCAGTGGAGCCTCACCCTGCGGCTGAAGCCCGGCGAAGCGAAGTTCCGCGCCAACAACAGTTGGGACGTCAACTGGGGCGCCACCACCTTTCCTACAGGTATCGGCACCCAAAACGGTCCCAATATACCGGTGGCCACCGGCGGCTACTATACCGTTGGCTTCAACGATGCCACGGGCAATTACAACTTTACCGCGCTTAGTCCCACTACCTATGCAAGTGTAGGCATTGCGGGCAGCGCCACACCGGGCGGATGGGATCAGTCCACCGCCATGACCAAGGACCCTGATGATCCGCATAGCTGGAAGCTTGCAGACATCACCCTCAAAGAAGGAGAGCTGAAATTCAGGGTGGACAATAAATGGGATGTGAACTGGGGCGGCAGCAGCTTTCCCGGCGGCACGGCCGAGTTCAACGGGGGCAACATTAAGATCCCTGCGGGTCAGTACAGCATTAGCTTCAACGATGTTACCCAGGCGTATTTGTTCAAAAACCTCAACCCCACCGTGTATGCCACCGTGGGCATCATAGGTTCGGCTACGTCCAAAGGTTGGGAGGGCTCCACACCCATGCAGCTGGTGAATACCGGCGATCCCAACAACTGGATACTCACGGCTTACCTGAAAGGGGGCGAGCTGAAATTCAGGGCCAACGATGCCTGGACGGTAAACTGGGGCGCTGCGGGCTTCCCTTCCGGTACCGGCACACAGGACGGGCCCAATATGGGTATCCCAGAAGCGGCTTATTACACCATCCGCTTCAACGATTTGTCGGGTATTTATACCTTCGAAAAACTTAACCCCACCAATTATACCACCGTGGGAATCATTGGTTCGGCTACCCCCAACGGGTGGAATACATCCACGCCCATGACGAGGGGCGCGGATGGCCATAGCTGGACCCTGCTCAACACCGCGCTTTTTGCCGGTGAGGCCAAGTTCCGCGCCAACGATGCCTGGACCATCAACTGGGGCGACAAGGCCTTTCCCGCAGGTGTGGGCACGCAGGATGGTCCCAATATTCCCATTGCCGCGGGCAGGTACAATATCACCTTCAACGATGTAACCGGCGCCTATGATTTCGCGCTGGTGGGTGCACCCACCGGCGGCATCGTGGAGCTGAGTCCCGCCAACCCCACCGCCGACGAGCCCGTTACCCTCACCTACGATGCGGCACAGGGCGTATCGGGATTAAAGGACGCCACCAAAGTGTACCTACATTCGGGCGTAGTGCTTTCGGGCCCCGATGGTACCACCTGGAGCAATGTGGTAGGCAACTGGGGACAGGACGATGGCATCGGCCTCATGACCAAGGTGCCCGGCGACAATCAAAAATGGCAGATCACCCTGCCCAGCATCCGCCAGTACTATGGCGTGGCGGCGGGTGTACCCATATTCCGGCTGGGCATGGTGTTCCGCAATGCCGCGGGTACCCAAACGGGTAAGTCGGCCAGCGACGGTGATATTTTTGTCAACACCGATCCCGGCGATTTTGTACGCTTCGGGGCACCTATGGCCTCCGAGCTCTTTGCCCTGGCGGGTGAAGGGATCGCCATCAACGCCGAAGCTTCGGCACAGGCAAGTTCCATTATCCTGGAGATCAACGAGGGCAGTGGTTATAAACAGGTGGCACAGGCTGCCAACAGCCAAACCATCAGCTACACCTATACCGTGGGTGCGGCTACCAGCATCCAGTTGCGGGTAAGGGCCCTGCTGGATGGGAAAGAAGTGGTAGCGGAAAAGGCCTTGTCGCTTACCATACGCCTGCCCAATAACATTGTGGCCATGCCTGCGGGTTTGCGCAATGGCATCAACTACGATCCCGCCGATCCCACCAGGGCTACCCTGGTGTTGCTGGCGCCTAAAAAGGCCTTTGCCTACGTGGTGGGTGATTTCAACAACTGGACCGTTGCCAACAACTACCAGATGAACCAAACCCCCGATGGCGAGTACTTCTGGTTGCAGTTGGCCGGGCTTACACCGGGTAAGGAATACGTGTTCCAGTACTGGGTGGACGGTACCATCAAGGTTGGTGACCCATATGCCGACAAGGTGGCCGACCCCTTCAACGATAGCAAGATCCCTGCATCGGTTTACCCCAACCCGGTAGCTTACAACCGCACGGCAGATGGCATTGCCACGGTGCTGCAAACAGGACAGCAGGCCTATGCCTGGAAGAACCCCTCGGTGAAGGGCGGCCGCCCCGCCAAAGAAAACCTGGTGGTGTACGAACTGCTGCTCCGCGATTTCCTGGCCTCGCACAGCTATAAGGAACTGGCCGATACGCTTACCTACCTGAAGCGTTTGGGTGTAAATGCCATCGAGCTCCTGCCCATCATGGAATACGAAGGCAACGAAAGCTGGGGCTACAACCCGTCTTACCTCTTTGCCCCCGATAAATACTACGGCACCAGGAACGACCTCAAGGCTTTTATCGACAAGGCACACGAGCTGGGTTTCGTGGTGTTGCTGGATATGGTGCTCAACCACCAGTTTGGCCAGAGCCCCATGGTGCGGATGTACTGGGATGCCGCCAACGGCAAACCCGCGGCCAACAGCCCCTGGTTCAACCCCGATGCTACCCACCCCTTCAACGTAGGGTACGACTTCAACCACGAAAGCGCCTATACCAAGCGCTATGTGGATGATGTGAACCGCTACTGGCTGGAGGAGTACAAGTTCGACGGCTACCGTTTCGACCTGAGCAAGGGCTTTACGCAAAAGAACAATCCCAACGATGTGGGTGCCTGGAGCGCTTATGACCAGTCGCGCATCGATATCCTGAAAAGGATGACCGACAAGATCCGCGCAGTGGATGCCAGCGCCTACGTGATCATGGAGCACCTGGCCGACAATAGCGAGGAAAAGGTACTGGCCGACTACGGCATCATGCTCTGGGGTAATATGAACCACCCCTACAACGACGTGGTGAACGGTAAGACCAATACCGATCTGGGCTGGTCGCTGGCGGCTACCCGTGGCTGGCAGCAGAAGGGCCTGGTGGCCTATATGGAAAGCCACGACGAGGAGCGCCTGATGGTAAGGGCCAGGAACGAAGGCCTGGGCAGCGGCGACTACAATATCAAAGACGTGAAAACGGCACTGGAACGGGTGAAACTGGCTTCGGCCTTCTACTTCACCACGCCGGGACCCAAGATGATCTGGCAGTTTGGCGAGCTGGGTTATGATGTGCCCATCGACTTCAACGGGCGCACCGGCAACAAACCCCTGCCCTGGGGCGCCGGCAGCCTGGGTTATTACGGCGATGCAGAACGCCAGCGCCTCTACAAGGCCACGGCAGCCATTATCAACCTGGTAGCCCAAAATAGCAAAGTGTTCGAAGAAGGTCAGTTTGCCTGGACGCCCACGGGCCAGTTCCGGCGCATTACCCTCAGTCATCACGATATGAATGTGACCATCGTGGGCAATTTCGGCGTTACTGCTGGCAGCATACAGCCCCAATGGCAGCATACCGGCACCTGGTACGAGTACTTCTCGGGTAATACCTTCAATATCAGTTCCACGGCGGGGCAGGTGAGCCTGGCACCCGGCGAGTTCCGGATTTACCTGGACAAAAAACCAACCTTCCCCGAAAGAGGGCTGGTGAACCAAACCATCAGCTGTGTGACGGCTACGGCCACCGCCAGCAAGCGCCAGTTGTATTTTGGCCTCCCCGGCGACCAGTCTTCCACCATCAAAGTGGTGCCCACAGGTGGCGTAGCGCCCTATACCGTGTCGGTGACCCTGAACCGCGCCCTGCGCTGTAATGTGCTCAACGATGCGGGTGATGAAACCTGGAGCGCTGCTGCGGGTACTACCACCAACAACAGCTGTCCCGCGGTACCTGCCACGACCGGTGGCATACCGGTATCCACCATCTCGGGGCTTGCTGCCGGCGGTAGCTACTCGGTAAATACCACCCTGCTGGCCAACGCGGTATTCACCATTACGGTTACCGATGCCGGTGGTTGCGTGCAAATGGCCACGGTGGCTGTTGATGCCGAGGATGTGCGTTGCCTGGCAGGTAAAAGCGGTACCACCAAGGTGGGTATCTGCCACCGTACCGGAAGTGCCAAAAACCCCTGTGTAGCCATTTGCGTTGACCCCTCCGAGGTGGCCGAACACCTGGCGCATGGCGATTACCTGGGCAGCTGTGCTCCCAACTGCACCGCACCGGTTACCAATAGCATACAGGCTGCCCGTACCCCCGAAATGGAAACGGCGCAGTTACAGGTAGGGGTGACCAATAACCCCGCAGAAAGGGGTACTTCCTTCCAGCTGCAGGTGCAGGGCAACAACCGCGAACCCATCACCCTGCGGGTGCTCAACGGCACCGGCAAGCTACTGCAACAGCAGCAGGGCCTCCGCAACGGGCAGACCTTTACCATCGGCCAAAGCTTTGCCCCGGGCATCTACCTCGCCGAAGTGGTGCAGGGGAAACAGCGGAGCGTGGTGAAGCTGGTAAAGCAGTAGGGGTATTGGGTATTAGGTATTGGTGATTAGTGAGTAGTGATTGGTGGTTATGAAAAATGAAGTGGTTCTTGGCCTGCCGCTGTGGCCTATGAATATCAGGCTGCGATAAATGCGGCAGGCAAGAATGAGTATCGTCACAGTACCATTGGCGCCCCATCCAAAGGCGACGGTAGCGATGCCGGTTGTCTGTTGTTTGCGGTCCATCCAATAACCTCTATGCTATATCATACCGGTTATATTTTGGATGCGGATATGCGGCCGTTGGCCAAAACCCTTACGGCCTGTGGCTATAAGCTTGCAGCTTTTCCACAACAACCTGGAAATGGAATTAGGGTACTATCAAAACAATACCCTTGGCATTTGCCGGGGGTATTGTTTTTAAATTGAGGATGGCTGCTGAAGCCCGTAGGGCTTCCATCTGAATAGCCGCCGGAGCAACCGGCGGTAATTGTAACGGCATCAGATTTAATAACGCCCAACCCCGTAGGGTTTGAACCTGCTGATGCCTGGAGGTTCAACCCCTACGGGGTTGGGCGTTAATGGATTGGCTATTCTTTCTTTTCCGCCGGTTGCACCGGTGGCTATTTAAATTCGAGCCCTATGGGCTCGGCCAAATAGCGGCAAGCCAATCCAACAACCGGAGCACCGTGTGTTCTTGTGGTAGTTGTTGCTGCTTTTCGTTTGCATACCGGGCTGTCGCATGGGCCAAGCACGGGCTCGCAACCTTCAGGGCTGAAACAAATACCCCGGAACTGGTGGTCGTTGAACAGGTGGTAAGTCCAATACAGGGAGGTGCAGATGTCCACAAGTTCTTCGGTAAACATGGCAATATTTGCCTGCTCCTTCAGTTACCCGCTGTAGTGAATGGAAAGTTCCATGTTATTGAAATTGCCCTTGGAACAAAGTAAATTGTCCCATCCAAAACCGCCAAACAACTGCATCATGGAATTGAATCAATTCAACTGCCTTCCTGCCTGGAAAAACATGCTTTCCCACATAGCGGAAGAAGAAGCCTGGAAGTGGAAGGAAGAACTGGAATTGGGCGAGCTGCTATACAACCAGTGGCGGGAAGTGTACCAGTTGGTGGAGGCATTTGCCGAGAACCTGCCTGCTGCCGGGGACGATCCGCACCCGGCCAGGGTATTGATTTACCAAAACGCCGGCATCATTGCACCCAAAATCATCGGTGCCAGTGGTGATACGCTATACCAAATCAAGATGGAAAACGCCGCCCTGATCCGGTTTAATTGCCGGCAACTTTGGGAGCAGGTAGCCTATACGGTGCTAACCGGTGCTGCCGACCCGGTACACAAACAGGTAATTGAAGCTGAACTAGACCGGTTCAAAGCCTGTTTTCGCAGGTGGGTAAGCAAGTTCCAGAAAGATGATTTCACGGATGAATGGGGGCTATTCTGATTTCATTGCAGCACAATTCCTGTTTAGGGCCTTAGCCACAAATTATATTATTAAACCTTTGTCGACGATTCGGGGCGAGCCAGGAGAGACCGCTCTGGCTGGTTGGGTGTCTTAAGTAGGAAGCTTTGTATTTTCTTTATCTGGCACCTTGTATTGCTGATGCATCTTGCAAAAGATCTCAGGTTTCCTCAATCCTTTGCACAATACCCCAACTGCCGCTCATGGCACCAATTTCGCTTTACTCCTGCTCTTTTCCTGTTTATGGCCCCACAACCAATCCCCGCCTACCAATCCGTGCACCCTTCGCTCTCCTGGATCCAGACCCGTCCCGGGCATCCCTACTTTTTTACCGAAGACGGCAGCCCCTGGGCACCCATCGGGCAGAACGATGCCATCACCTGGCCCGAGCTGAAAGGGATCTTTCGCCGCAAGGATTTGGCTACGGCGGAGGCCTATATCGCCATGCTGGTGGCTAAGGGTGTTACCTGTATGCGGCTGATGCTGGAATACTGCCAGGGCGAGCACCGCTATTTTGAAGACCCGGTGGGCCGCTTCCAGCCCAATATGATCCGGCTGTGGGACGACCTCTTTGCGCTTTGCGAAAAGCATGGCATGCGCATCCTGCTCACGCCTTACGATACCTTTTGGATGTGGATCCGCTGGAAGTACCATCCCTACCGAAAGGCCAATGGTGGCACCTGCGACAAGCGGGGCCAATGGCTGCTCTGCAGGGATACCCGCCAGGCCATCAAGGCCCGGCTGGCCTTTGTTACGGAACGGTGGGGCGGGAGCGGGGCCCTTTTTGCCTGGGATATCTGGAACGAGATCCACCCTGCCCATGCGGGGAACGAGGCTACCATCTTTGCCGATTTTGTGGCCGATATTGGCGGCTTCCTGAAGGAAACCGAATTACGCCTCCATGGCCGGGTCCATCCCCAGACCGTATCGGTGTTCGGGCCGGTGCTGCTCAACCATCCCCTGGCGGTGGAAACGGCCTTCCGCCACCCCGCCCTCGATTTTGCCTCCGTGCATTTTTACGAGAGCAAGACCATCGACTATCCCCGCAATACCGTGGATGCGGCCATCAGCACGGGCCGCCTAACCGCCGATGCCCTCGCCCAGATCAGGGACCAGCGCCCTTTTTTCGACAGCGAGCACGGGCCCATCCACCTTTTCAAGGATAAGAAGAAGACCCTTCCCGAGCCTTTTGATGATGAGTATTTCCGGCACATCCAGTGGGCGCATTTTGCGTCGGGTGGCGCAGGCGGGGGTATGCGCTGGCCCAACCGGCACCCGCACAGCCTGACAGCGGGTATGCGGGAGGCACAGGCAGCACTGGGCCGCTTTCTGCCCCTGGTGGACTGGCAAAATTTCCAGCGCAGCAATTGGAACGGCTCCCTGGTAGCCTCCCATGCAGCGGTGGTGCCCTTTGGCTGTGGCGATGCGGACCAGGCTATCCTCTGGCTCTTGCGCAAGGACAGCATTGGCAAAAATGGTATGCTCCGCACCGATGTCGAACCCCTGAGCGGTTGTGTGCACCTGCCTCTTACCGCAGCGGGCAATTACCGGCTTACTACATGGGATACACGGAAAGGTGTGGTGCTCCAGAACCTGGAGGCACACCATGAAGGCGGGAAGGAATTGTGTTTGCCCTGGACGGTGACAACGGATGTAGCGATGGTGGTGCGGCGGGTTTGAACCTCTTGGAAACAAGTTCAGGGTCAACTAAGGCAGGGAGGACAGGAAGGGGCACAGATGGCGATAATGCTTTTGCAAAGATGGATTATATAAAAGGGACTGGTGATTCACCAAGGACTATGTGCTGTAAAAGACACGGTCATGCTGACGAATGTCAGCATCCCCTGCAATCTCCGGAGTTCCTGATGGTAATAGGAGATGCCGAAACAAGTTCGGCATGACAGTGTACTAGGGTATTGTCTTGCCGAACTTGTTTCGGCATCCCCCTCAGCCCGTCGGAGTGTACAACAACAGGAGGAGATGCTGACATTCGTCAGCATGACAGTGGCAAAGAGTTCTATCATCCCGGCGTATGTCGGATATCCTTGCCCTTTGGAGTTCCTGATGCTAGCATGGATGCCGATCTCGTCTAAGGCGAGACGGCAGGACAGAGGCTAATGGCACAATCATACCGATGTGTTGGCACCCGCCTGCCGCCGCTGCAATAGCGCTCACTAATATTGGAAGCCGGCAACTTGCATCCTGCCACCTGCAACCTGTAACCCAGGTAATCACTCCAGCCTTCCCAACAAGTCCCGGTCCACCCACACCGCAACCGTGCCACCGGCACAGTAGAATTCTGCTTCTCCTGCTTCGTTGATGGTGATGGTTTCGGCGGCATTGCCAATGGCGTCTACAAAGAATTTGCCTGCGTGCTGTTTGCCCACATACATATACTTGTTGCCCGGCTCACCGTTGGAGATCACCACGGCGCAGCCGCTATTGGGGATTTCTTCCAGTCCTTCGCGGGTCCAGCCGATACAGTTGGGATGGTCGAGGTAGCTGTGCTCGGTGCCATAGGCGGCTTCCTTGCGCAACTTGAGGAATTGCGGGAGGGCTGCCAGCGCCGGCATCACAATGTGGTGTTCGTTGCCGTCCTGCCCCAGATCGGTGTACTCGGCGCTGTACAGGTCAGGGTAGAAGATACAGGGGTAGCCCTTGTCGCGGAGCAGGATCAGGGCATAGGCAATGGGTTTGAACCAGGGCGCCACCGCAGCTTCCAGGGCTTGTAGGGGCTGGGTGTCGTGGTTGGCCACCAGGGTCACTGCCAGGTGCGGGTGGGCACTTACCAGGGTATCGTTAAAAATGGTGCTCAGGTCGAAATCGGCGCCGCTTTGCGAGGCTGCATGGAGGCGGTTCTGGAGGGGCGCGTCAAACAGGGATATTTTGCCTTCGGTGGCTTCGATATAACGTTCCAGAAGCGGCAGGTTGCCGGGGTCCCAGTATTCGGCAACGGCAAAAAGCTCCTTGCCGGTAAAGTCGCGCATATGGGCCAGCCACTCGTTGAAGAATTGGGGGGCGATATGTTTCACCGCGTCCAGCCGCACGCCGTCGAACTTCGTGTTTTCGTAATACCAGCGGCCCCAGTATTTCAGCTCATCGCGTACATGGGGGTTGCGGAACTCCACATCGCAAAACATCAGGTAGTCGAAGTTCTCCTTCTCATCGGAGATCATGTCCTCCCAGTTGTGGCCAAACTCGTTGAGGATATTATAGATGCCGTTGCAGTTGCGGCCATGGTCGTAGTCCACACCGGTAAAACAGGTATGGTTCCAGGTAAAGGCGGAGTACTTGTTGCCCCTGGCCGGGTAGGTAAAACGGGTATAGGCTTCAATATCATAAGGCTCGCTGATGGCCTGGTTGCGGCTCTCGGGGTCCATCTCCAGCACCCGCACCGTTTCGGTTTCATCGCCGCCGCCCAGGTGGTTGAGCACCACGTCTACGTATACCTGTATCTGGTGCTGGTGGAGGGCTTCAATGGCCTCGAGGTATTCGGCACGGGTGCCGTACTTGGTGCGTACCGATCCCTTGCTGTCGAACTCGCCCAGGTCGTAGAGGTCGTATACATCGTAGCCGATGCTCTGGTCGCCCTCGGTGCCCTTGAAGGCAGGGGGCAGCCATACGGCATTGATACCCAGCGAGGCCAGGTAGGGGGCTTCGGCCTTTACTTTTTTCCATAGGCTGCCGTCGGCGGGGTAGTACCAGTGGAAGTACTGCATCATGGTTCCGTTCTGCATGGTGGTGGTTTTGTGGCCTTTGTATAAAAAACTGTGCTAGCCCGGCTGTGGGGGGCAGAACCACGGAGCCAGGGAAGATAGGGAGGCGCACAGAGTGATTTTGGATAGGTTACGGAGTTTAGGAAATGGTCAGGTCGACGTCGCAGCATCTCCTTTTGTTTTCGAAATACCTGTGTATAGAAGGAGATGCTGAAACAAGTTCAGCATGACAGTGTCCTCGGGTACTGTCATGCCGAACTTGTTTCGGCATCTCCTTGCACTTTCGGAGTACCCATGTATACTAACAGATACTAATCTCGCCCAAGGCGAGACAGCATGACAGAATCTTTAAGTACTGTCATGCCTACGTATCTCGGGATGTCCACCTGCTACAAGCCATCCAAAATTCAGTAAGCCCATTCCACCAACGCACCAAACCAAGGACAGGCGGCGTCATTAAAACGAAGGATTTCGTAAGCTTTGCTGACACACACCGCAAATACTTACCCATGCCTAAACTGCTCCTCCTGCTAACCTGCTTGGCCCTCTATTGCAGCACCTACGCCCAAACCGCTACCCTGTACGGCAAGGTGGTAGATGGGCAAAAAGCCCATGTGGTCCTTGCCAATATCACCCTGGTGAATACCGCCAACCGGGGTGCAGCCGCTGCCAGTACCCTCACCGATTCGCTGGGTAGTTTCGCCTTGGCGGCCCCGGCGGCCGGCACTTACGTGGTGCAGGTAACCGCCATCGGGTTTGCCAAAAAGGAAACCGACCCCGTTGCGGTTACCGGCGGGGCCAGCATTGCACTGGGCACCATCACGGTACAAAGGGAAAGCAAGGAGTTGCAGAATGTGGACATCCTTTCCATGCGGCCCACCATCACCCAGCTGGCCGACCGGATGGTGATCAATGTGCAGGGTACCGCCATGGCCGCCGGCAACAACGCTTTCCAGCTGCTGTCCAAGTCGCCGGGGGTATTTGTAGACCCCGAAGGCAGTATCCAGCTCAATGGCCGTGGCGGCGTAACGGTGATGATCGACGGCAGGCTTACCTACCTGTCGGCACGCGACCTCCGCAACCTGCTGGAAAGCACGCCGGCCGAAAACATCAAGAGCATCGAGCTGATCACCAACCCTTCGGCGAAATACGATGCCGAGGGCACTTCGGGCATCGTCAACATTGTGTTCAAAAAAAATGTGTTGCAGGGTGTGAACGGCAGCGTGTACAGCAGCTATTCCACCAATTTCAAACAGCACTTTTACGGCGCCGGCACCACGGTGAACTATAAAAGCGGCCGCTGGAATGCCTTCCTGGTGTCCGACTTCAACCGGAGGGGCGGCGGCCGTGAAGCTACTTTCACCCGGGTGTTCCGCACCCCGCAACGCACTACTTATTTCGACCAGACGGCCATCGGCAACTGGTCCAATATCGGGCCGCCCTCCATCCGCGTGGGCACCGATTTTACCATCAATCAGAACCACAGCGTGGGCATTATCGGTTCCTATTTTACCAATACCGCCGAAGCCGAATTTTTAACCGAAACCTATATCGGTGATGCGCCCCGGTCGCCCAGCCAGTACATTGACGCCGACAATTTCAACAGCAATACCATCCGCAACGGGATCGTCAACCTGCACTATACGGGCAAACTGGACACGGCAGGTACCACCCTATCTGCCGATTTCGATTTGGCAGGAGTACGAAACAAGGGCGATGGCAATTTCTTCAACCGCTTCCTCCGCCTGGCCGACGGGCAGCAAACCACCGACAACCTCTATACTTATACGCCCAACGGTTTTGATATCTACTCGGGAAAGATCGACTTCAGCCATCCCCTCACCAAAACACAGAAGCTGGAGGCCGGCGGCAGGGTGAGCCGCGTGGAATCGGACAATGATTTCCGGTTTTATTTCAACAACAACGGCAAGGTACCCGACCCGCAGCGCACCAACTATTTCCGGTATACCGAAAGCATCTATGCGGCCTACCTCAACTGGAGCGGCTCGCTGGGTAAAAACACTACCCTGCAGGCGGGCCTCCGTGCCGAGCAAACCCATTCGAAAGGCGAGTCCTTTACCACCGGCGAGGTTACGGAACGCGATTACCTCAACCTGTTCCCGTCGGTTTTCCTGCAACACAAATACTCAGATAATTACAATGTCGCCGCCAGCTACAGCCGCCGCCTCAACCGGCCCAATTACGGCAACCTGAACCCCTTCCGGTACTACCGCGATCCCTATACCTGGACGGTGGGCAACCCTTATCTGCGGCCCCAGTACACCGACCTCTTCAACCTGAACCAGACCATCAAAAAGCTTTACGTGGTGCAGCTCTTTTACCAGTATACCAAGGACGTGATGACTGAACTGCCCATACCCGATGCCGCCAATGCGGTAACGGTATACACCACGGGCAATGTGGACGATGCATACAGCGGCGGCCTCTCGGCCATCATACCGGTGAAGCTGGCCAAGAAATGGGATACCCGCAATACTGCGCAGCTCTCCTACAGCAAGTTCACCACCTTCCAGGGTACCGAACAGTTGGTGAACGAGCAGCTGTTCTACTATGTACAGTCGGCACACACGGTGCTGCTGCCCAAGGCCTTCCGGGTAGAAGCCACCTTCCTGTACCGGGGCCCTGCGGCTTCCGGTTTGTACCAGCAAAAGGCCCTCCACCGCATCGACCTGGCCTTCAACAAAAGCTTCGCAAAAAAGAAATGGGAGCTGGCCCTCAACATCACCGACCTCACTAAGGGCTGGCGCTACAGGTGGGCGGCCAACTATGGCGGCAATATCAACGAGTTTGACCAGTATATGCGCTGGCGCACCTTGGGGCTTACCCTGCGGTACAATTTTAGCAAAGGGCTGAAGGCGGAACTCAAACAGCGCAGCGGTCCTGATGAACTGAACCGGTTGTAGCAACCCCGATTACATATAAAAAGGCAGCCTGGAGGGGCTGCCTTTTTTGCTGGGTTTTTGGATAGTGATCACGCGGCGTCATATTGCGGAACCCACAGCCCCTGTCATGCCGAACTTGTTTCGGCATCCTCTTTTATACACCGATACGCCAACCTGCTTTACAGATTATTACATCTTCGCAATCACCCCACAACCAATCCTTGAGCCGGCACCGCCGGTAGGCTGGGTTTGGAAATCGTCCTTGCCGCCGTGCACGATGATGGCGCGGTTGAGGATATTGCGGGTGCTGTCGGTATTGCTGATGGACCACAGGTCGGTGTCGAGCTGAAGGGTGCCCTTGCCCGAAGCATCGAGTGTTACATTACCGATATCGCCGCGGTGAAACTGGCCCTCGCCCCATTTGCCATGCGGCTCCTTGGTGGGATTCCAGTGGCCGTGGGCGCCATTGCCCATTTCGCCGCAGTCGCCGTGCTCGTGGATGTGTACGGCCACGGTCTGGTTGGCCATCTTGGGCACGCTGATGTCGAGGTTCATGGTTACCCGGCCACCGGCTTCCATAAAGCGGGCGGTGCCGCTCAGGGTGGTATCGGCCTTGGTGCCGCTCAGTACGGCCTGTGCACCACCGGCTCCGTTGCCACCGGTCATACCAGTACCGGTATCGGTGGTCATGGGTGTGGTACTTAAAGCCGCGGTGTCGGAAGCGCCGGTGCCGCCATTGCCTTCGCTATTGCCGCAGGCGGTAAGCAAGCCAGCCGGAACGAGGATCATACCCAGGAGGGTCGTTTTAAATGAAGAGATGCGCATAAGTTTTTATTGTCGTGGTAAAAAAGACATTTGCCTGCAATAATCCTACCGGTATGGGGTAATTGCTTTTTCCTGCTTAATCCCGCATCCTGGACAGGGCAGCTTTGTACTCACCAGGACGGCTTGACCATCTTCTGGGTGCGTCTTTCACCTGTTTGCGTCACCAGGCTCAGGATATAGGTGCCCGGGGGCAAAGCCGCCATGGATAGGGTATGCCGGTACGGGGTCTTCCCTTTTACCGCTCCCGCAAACAGCTGCTGTATCCTGCTCCCGTTTGTTGCCAGCAGTTCCACGCTCAGGTAAGTGTCCCGGTCGGCACCAAAGCTTACCTGTCCTGTGGTAGCAACGGGATTGGGCCATGCCTGCAGGTACAGGCCTTTTTCCGCCAGTGCCGGGGTTCCTACCTGCGTATTGCGGGTAAGGATGGCCGGTAGGTTGGTACTGTGGATAAGGGTAATGCTGATCCGCAGCGCTGTGCCCTTTTTACCTGCGCCATCGTGTTGCCCGAAGGGCGTAGCCGTAATGGTATAGGTGCCGGGTGCGGCCTGCCAGGGAAGATAATCCTGGAGGCGGTTGGCTGCCAGTGCAAAAGGTGCATGGTTCTCTAGGCGGTAATTGGCCCGCTCGTTCAGGCCAAACCGCACACTGCCGATCCTGCCGATGCCCGGCACTGCAAGGATATTGATCCGGGGATGCTGTGCCAGGTCGATCACGGCCCCGTCGTATAGCGGCATGATGGGTTTGTCGCGGTCCGCATCCAGGAGGGTGAAACCAGAAAGGGAGAGGCTATCAATCACGGTAAACCGGATACCGTGGTAGGCACCTTCCTTCCCATAACCATGTTTGTGGGCATAGGGCGTGGCAGTGAGGGAATGTTCGCCGGGTGCAGGCGTCCAGCGGTGGTAATTGCCGGCATTGTCGCTGCCCAGGGCATAGGGCGCAGCATTTTCCACCCTTTGGGTACCGTTCCAGTTAAACACCACGCTGCCTACCTTTTCGGGCTGCACCACCGCACGTATGTTGAGGTTGCGGGTGGGCAGGGCGCTCAGGTTGAGGGTGTCGCCATACTGCAGTGGGGCGATATCTTTATCGGTATCGGCATTTACCAGCACAAAGTGGGTAACCGCCTGGTCAAGCACGTAAAAGCGAATGGTTGTAGGCTGACCCTTGATACCGTTGAAATAGGGGGTGGCAGTAACGGTATAATGGCCGGGGGCTGGTATCCACGCATTGTAGTCGCCATTATTGTCGCCAAACAAAGCAAAGGGCGCTGCCGTTTCCATCTGGCTGTGATGCTGGGGGCCGTCCAGCACCATGTACACGCTGTCTGCCTGCTGGGGATCGGTATGGGCCTGGATATTGATTTCCCTATGGGACATAGTCGCCAGGTTCAGGGTGTCGCCATCCCTTAAGGTATTGCCTTCCGCATCCCAGATGGCATCGGGTACAGAAAACCGGGATATGATGCCACCGGGTATGGGTTTGTATTTAAAAAGAATATAATCATCCCAATCACCCAGGGGGTCTTCTCCGGTATCGCTGGTGCCGGCAACATAGATATTGCCTGCCTTGTCAACATGGAGGGCACTCGGTTCGCTGCTGCCATAACTTTCGTCATAACGCTTCACCCAAAGCTCCTGCCCGGAACTGTCGTAACCCACGGTGGCAAAATCCGCCCAGCTTGTGCCGGTGACAATGATGCTGCCATCGGGTGAAAGGGCGACTTTCCTGGCTTCGTTTGTGTTATAGGGATCATCCTGGAACCGGTAGCGGGCATCCCATGCTTTTACCCCGTCCTTGTTGAACTTAACCGTGGTAAAATAGGTTCCGCTTTGGGTAACACCGGTCACATATACGTTGCCATCCTGGTCGGCAACCAGGTCATTGGCGCGGTCGGCGCCGTTTTCCGGTCCGTTGTACCGGGCGGCCCACAACTGCCTGCCGTCAGGGTCGTATTTAAGGGTAACAAAATCATGGCCCGTGGCTGCTGCGGGACTGCTGCCGGTAATATAGAGCTTGCCTAATGCATCGAGGGTCAGTGCCGTAGCATAGGCGCCGGAGCCATACCCGCGTACCCATCGCTGGTTGCCATCGCTGTCGTAGCTAAGCGTGAGATAACCCGGTTGTGTTGGGCCACCCGGCACATGGCCTTGCCCGGTGATGTACAACCTACCCTTTGGGTCGATGGTCATGGCTGCGGGCTTGTCGTCCGATCCTTTGCCGTCATACCTTTTTTCCCAGAGCAACCTGCCTTCGCTATCGTATTTAAGCGTGGCATAGTCGAGCCCCGTTCCGCTGCCCCGGCTGGAGCCGGTTACATACACATTGCCCAGGCTGTCGAGTACCAGCGCAACGGCCTTGTCTTCCCCATTGCCAGGTCCATTATACCTGCGCACCCACAGTTCCTTACCACCCGCATTGTATTTAATGGTGGTATAGTCGAAACCTGTTTCCTTTCCTGCGCTCCACCCGGTGATATAGGTATTGCCCTGGCGGTCGACGGCAATTGCTGACGCAAAGTCTGCTCCACCCACCGGACTTTCGTACCTGCTCACCCAAAGCATTTTTCCATTGGGGTCAAACTTAACGGTGGCATAGTCGGGGTTGTGGCCAAAATCCTGTTCGCTGTTGCCGGTAAGGTACATATTGCCCGAGCTGTCCACCACCATGGCACTGGCCGCGTCCCAACCATGGCCGCTCTTATAATAATGCCTGCTCCACTGTTCCTGCCCTGCTGCATTGTACCTAACGGTGGCCACGCCGGTAACATACACGTTCCCCTCCCTGTCCAGCAGCAGGTCGCGGGCGCCGCCCTCTCCCTCGTCATCCTGGCTAAACCGGTTGGCCCACAACAGGTTGCCGGCAGGGTCGTATTTAAGGGTGGCATAATCCTCACCGCTGCCCTTGCCCATACTGCTACCGGTGATGATGATGTTCCCGGATGCATCCAGCGCCATCAGGGTTGCCGTGTCTGCATCATTGCCCGTCCCGTTATACCTTTGCTCCCACAGCAGTTTGCCTGCAGTATTGTATTTAAGGGTGGTATAATCCAGGCCGCTGCCCACACCCGTGCTGCCGCCGGTAACATACAGGTTGCCGGCGCTGTCTAGGGCAAGGGCACGTGCCGCATCCATCAGCCCTGCAGGCCCGTTGAATTTTTGCACCCACAATAGTGCTCCCGAAGGGCTGTACTTAACGGTGGCATAATCGCCGCCGCTTTCGCCGGTAACATACACGTTCCCCAGGGTGTCAATGGCAAGGTCGTAGGCAGCGTCTTTACTGCCCCCGCCGCCATAGCGTTGTACCCATAGTTCCTGCCCCTGTGCATTGTACTTGATGGTGGTAAAATCGTCATCGGCAAGGCCCCTGCTGACCCCGCATACATATACATTGCCGGAACTGTCTACGGCGAGGCCGGTGAGGGAATCAGGGCCATTGCCGGGACCGTTGTAGTGGGCTGCCCAAACAAGCTGACCGGCGGCATCGAATTTGGCAGTGGCAAAATCGCCTTCCTGTTGTCCGCCCACATATACGTTGCCGCTGGCATCCAGCTTGAGTTCATTGCCGCCGTAATTGCCAATATAGGAATAACCATAATCACTCATGCTGCCCTTGATCAGCCTATGCTCCTCAGTAATGTAGATGTTGTATGCATGGTCCGCCACCGCACGCCTTCCTGCACCGAAATACATAAAATGGTAGCTCCAGTATTCCTGCCCTTTACCGGTATACTGCTTGAAGCCGCCATTGCCTAAAACGTACAGGTATCCTTCAGGATCAAACGTCATTGCGGTTGCCCGGTCGTTATTGCTGCCGGGTCCATTGTAGCGAAGCACCAGTTGCTGTTGTACCTGGCCGAAGGAGGAAAGCGCGGCCAGGCAAAGGAGTGCCGGCAACAATAGGTGTAGGTAGTGCTTTTTCATACGTCCTGTTTTAGTGTGAGCAGAATTTGACCGTACAGTGCGTATTCAAAGGGCGGGAAAAGCAATACCAAATTAGCCGGGTGCAGCTGGCAGCCCATGACCCCGGTCATCGACCCACCTGTAAAAAATTAGGCAGTGAAAATCCGGATCAGCCCATACATCTTGTGGTGCCTGCCAGTCCCTGATTATTTCCAGTAATGATGGTCTATATTGTAGGACATACGTCAACCCTTTCCGGGTTTTATTTTATCCCGATCGAACACCATGAAAAGAACTGTACTTGGCCTGCTGCTGTCCCTGCCGGTTTTCGGCTTTGGTCAATCCCCCTTAAAACTTTGGTACACCCAGCCCGCCGCCGCATGGACCGAAGCCCTGCCGGTAGGTAATGGCCGCCTGGGCGCCATGGTATTTGGCGGGGTGGAAAATGAACTGATCCAGTTGAACGAAAGCACGCTGTGGTCGGGCGGGCCGGTACCCAAATCGGTGAACCCCCAATCGCCGCAGTACCTGCCACAGGTGCGGGCAGCCGTTTTTGCCGGCGATTATAAAAAAGCTTCCGACCTGAGCAAGCAGATGCAGGGATTGTACTCGCAGTCCTACCTGCCCCTGGGCGACCTCAGCATCCGGCAGGAACTGGGCGGCGCTACGGCTTCCAACTATTACCGCGACCTGGATATCAGCGGGGCAAAGGCTACCACCCGGTTTGAGGCCGGTGGCGTACAGTTTACACGGGAAGTGTTTTCCTCCGCCCCCGAT
Organism: Cnuella takakiae; assembly: GCF_001953305.1. GTDB lineage: Bacteria > Bacteroidota > Bacteroidia > Chitinophagales > Chitinophagaceae > Flavisolibacter > Flavisolibacter takakiae. The sequence continues at coordinate 205,477 of NZ_MTFE01000010.1, read as the reverse complement.
GGGGTGATGGTGGTACGCATCAGCGCCGGCAAGGCAGGTGCGCTCAACCTGCTGGTGGGCGCCCGCAGTTTGTTTGCCCACCAAAAAGAGGCAAGGGGCAAGGATTTGCTGGTGCTTAAAGGCAAGGCGCCCGCACATGTGGAGCCCAACTACGTACGCAAACCCAACGCCGTGATCAACGGCGATACCGCAGGTTGTGCCGGTATGCGCTACATCCTGCTGGCAAAAGCACTGAACAGGGATGGTACGGTACAAACTGATACTTCGGGTATCCATATCAAAAATGCTACGGAAGTGGTGCTCCTGCTGTCGGCAGCCACCAGCTTCAATGGTTTCGACAAGTGCCCCGACAGCCAGGGCATCGATGAAGTGAAAAAAGCCGATGCATTCCTGACTGCCGCGGTCCAGAAAAACTATGGCCAGCTGTTGGCGCGCCACCAGGCCGATTACCAGCGATACTTCAACCGGGTAACCCTCAATTTGGGCAGGAGCGGAACTTCCGCCACCCTCCCCACCGACCAGCGGCTGGAAGCCTATAGCAAGGGTGCCGCCGACCCAGGGCTGGAAGCGCTTTATTTCCAGTTTGGCCGCTACCTGCTGATTTCCAGCTCCCGCCCGGGCGGTACGGTGGCCAACCTGCAGGGCATCTGGAACCACCATCTGCGGGCACCCTGGAGCAGCAACTACACCACCAATATCAATGTGCAGATGAACTATTGGCCCGCCGAGCCTACCAACCTGTCGGAACTCCACGAGCCCCTGTTCCGCTTGATACAGGCGCAGGCCGTAAACGGAGCGGTTACGGCAAAAGAATTTTACAACCTCGATGGCTGGGTGCTCCACCACAACAGTGATATCTGGGCCCTCACCAACCCCGTGGGCAATAAGGGCGAGGGCGATCCCAAATGGGCCAACTGGGCCATGGGTGCCAACTGGCTGTCGGAGCACCTCTGGGATCATTATCTCTATACCGGCGACCAGCAGTTTTTACGCGATACCGCCTACCCCCTGATGCGGGGCGCCGTGCAGTTTACGCTGGGGTGGCTGGTGCAGGATCCAAAGGGTTATTGGGTAACAGCGCCTTCGGGATCGCCTGAGAACGAGTTTATGGATGAAAAAGGCGTGAAGGGCGCCATTGCCCAGGCCAGCACCATGGATATGAGCATCATCCGCGAGCTCTTTGCCAACTTCATAACCGCTTCGCAAAAGCTGGGGCTGGATGCTTCGCTCCGCGATACCGTGCTGGCAAGGCAAGCCAAACTTTACCCCTTCCAGGTAGGCAAGGCCGGCAACCTGGTGGAATGGTACAAGGACTGGCAGGATGTGGAACCGCAGCACCGCCACGTGTCGCACCTCTATGCCCTGCACCCCGCCAACCAGATTTCACCGGTGAAAACGCCTGAACTGGCCGCAGCCGCCCGCCGCACCCTCGAAATAAGGGGCGATGAGGGCACGGGCTGGAGCAAGGCCTGGAAGATCAATTTCTGGGCAAGGCTGCTCGATGGCAACCATGCCTATAAGCTGGTGCGCGACCTGCTCCACCTTACCGGCGAGCAGGGCACCCGTTATGCCGGCGGTGGCGGCGGCACCTATCCCAACCTGTTTTGTGCCCACCCGCCCTTCCAGATCGACGGTAATTTTGCCGGCACGGCCGGCATCGCCGAAATGCTGCTCCAGAGCCACCTGGGCGAAGTACACCTCCTGCCCGCCCTGCCTGATGCCTGGACCGATGGTACGGTGAAGGGATTAAGGGCCCGGGGCGGCTTTGAAGTGGGTATGCAGTGGAAAAGGGGGCACCTGGTGGCCGCTGCCATCCGGTCGCTCAATGGCGCGGAATGTATCCTGCGCACGCCCGACCCCATCCGGATTGCCGGGGTAAAAAGCCAGTCGGTGCAAACCGAGCACGGTTTCGTGACCCGTTTTGCTACCCAAAAAGGGAAAGTGTACCTGGTGGCGGGTATCGGCCAGGCGGTTTCGGTACGGTAATAAAATAAAACACCCCACAGGTTCTAAAAACCTGTGGGGTGTATAAAACCTGTGAGGTGTAATTATGTTCACCCCATTACATTGCCCGGCTCCAGCCTGGGTGCCAGTTGCAGGGCCACATCGAGGGCTTCAGCGGTGATTGCACCTACAATACCATCGGCGCCGCTCCTGCCGAAATTATGTTCCTGGAAGCGGATCACCGCTTTCATGGTGCGTTCGCCAAATTCGCCGTCAATGGTGCCTTCATAGAACTCCCTTTCTTTCAAAGCTGCCTGCAGTTCCGCTACCAGTGGCCCCTGAGAACCATAGCGCAATTTGGCATTTTTGGGTTTTTCACCTGCACCCAGGCTGAAAACTTCGGTACCCGAAAACAGGAGGTACTGGAAACTTTGCTGTGCAATACTGTAGGCATTTTTATGAAACACCCTCCAGGGGCCCACATTTTCGGTGCGGCCTTCTTTTTTGCACCTGGGAAAACCCATCACCACCTGGCAGCCGGCGCTTGCATAGGCATCGGCACTGAGGCCGGCAAACCACCCGCAATGGATATTGTCGAAGGGATTGCTGTACTCGATGCGGTCGTCCTTGTCGAAGTCAAAATCGTCGGTATTGCGGCGGATGGGCTGTACGGCATTTTGCCTGAATGCTTCGTGGCCGCTGGGTTTGCTGGCATTGTGTACGCCCTTGCGGTAATCGGTATAAAAGCCGGTCATCAGGCAGTTGGCGCCCTTCCCATCGCGCTGTTTGGCTTCCCGTATATGCCGCATATGCGGAACCGTGCTGGCCGGAAAGGCCGCCAGTTCACCGGTTTTGGGCCGCCATTGCAGCAGGGTACAGCGCGGGTTGGTATAGTTGACATCCATCAGCGAGAGGCTGTGTTTGCTTTTCCAGCTATTGTCGTTGGGCAGGGCCGTAATGGCGCCCCTGATGCCTACAAAAACCAGTTCGTCTGCACGGAGCCGGTACTGGTTTACGGTACACAGTTGCTCAAGCAGTTTGGGCGTGATGTTGAATGTGGACATGTGTTTAGGTTTTGTGTTTGGAGTTAGGGGTTTGGAGTTTGGGGTTTTTGGTTTTTGGTTGTTAGTTGTTGGTTTTGGGTTGGCGGGTAACCTGTTTTAAAGAAACAGGTTCAGTTTGCTGGTGGCCTGCTGGGTTACATTGAACTCATTGAACTACTTGAACGCTCCACCCCTAACTCCAAACCCCAAACCCCAAACTCCCAACTTATTTATTCACTGGCTTGCCGGTCGACATGACAACGATATTGCCGCCTTCCCTGGGTTCCTGTTGGGTGTTGCGGTCTTTGAGGATGGCTTCGCCTTTTACAAACCAGGCAAAGCCAAAGGCTTCCACTGCCACGGTTTCCATCCAGAAGGTAAGCCGGTAATGGTCGTAAAAAGGTTGGAAGGCGGGCAGGAAGAAACCGGCAACAATGGTGAGCAGGGCCAGGATCATGATGACACCCATGGTGCGGAAGATGCGGTTGCGGCGGCGCTTTTGTTTGCCGCGTACTTCGGGGGCATGCTTGGAGCGGGTGAACAGGAAGAGCGACATCAGGGCCAGGGTGAGCAGGAAGAGGGCTGCGGCAATGAGGTGGAATTTGGGCCTGAAGGTCGACTCCTTGAGCTGGGTGATGGCATAGCTGCTGCAGCATTCCACCTCGCTGATATTGCTGGTGGGAAAAAGCAGGAGCAGGAGGGCGCAGACGCCTGCAAAAGTACTGGCGTAAAAATCGATGGGGTCGCGGCCTTTATACACCATCAGGAAAACGGCCAGCAGGCTTACGATGATCACAAATACACCACCGGCACGGGTCAGGTAATAATGGCTGATGGACTCCAGGGTGCGGGTATGACCCAGGTCGATCCATAGCGCCAGGTACAACAGGATGGGCAGGAGCATGCCCAGGATGCCAACGGTTTTGCGGAGCGTGTCCTGGTGGGTGAGGGCGATCTCGGCGGGGTTGTCGAATTCGACTTTGGGCAACAATGACATGGCAAGTGGATTTGGTTAAGTACCTACCAAGTTACAGTTTGAAACAGGCAGTTGAAAGGGGGTTTTCACCCAATCATTTCGGGCGGCAACACGGGTGGGTGCATCCGGCAGGCTTTTGAGTTTTAACCCCATCAGGGTGTGGTGGCCCATCCCCCGGCCTGTTTTTCAACAAACCGCAGTTTGAAAGCTACCGCAACATGGGCTGGCATTCGTTGCCCGTTAAAAAGTAAAGGAACAAGTTAAGCTTGAACAAAAGCAGCATAAAACCGGTTTGGCAAAGGCGGGATAATGCAAGACAGCCAGTGGTAAATGAAACATTTCCTTTTCTCCGTGTACTCCCTGTCTTTGTGGTTCAACTCCCGGGAGCAGGATAGCACCCCACAGTTCCCTGGCTGCCAGGCGGGCGGCATGATTTATCTTGGATACAAATAGAATGCATGCCCCGATTGCTCCTGCTGGTATTTTCCTTTTTGTGCGCTCTTACTGCTTTTGCCCAGGGTGCTTACCGCTCCCTCGATCCCGCACATCCCATCCTGTTTTCAGGGAAGCAGGTAACCTATGCCGGCGATACCATCACCTTAGGTCCCAGAGCATTCTTTATCGACGGCCAGCTTTCCGATGCGGAGGCGGCCAGGCAACCCTATGTGTTCAATTCAGTAAACAAGGCAGCTGCACAACTGAGCGCAGACAGTGAAGCCGAACCCATGGTGTTGTACATAGCGCCCTGGGTATACTGGCTCGACAACCCCGACGATACCGTCACCCGCCGGCCACACAGGGGCAATACACCCTATGCTTTGGAAATTGACTGCCCCTGGCTCCGCTTCCAGGGCCTTAACCCCGATGCAGCCAACGTGGTGCTGGCCTGCAACAGGGGGCAAACCATTGGTGCGGTGGGCAACTTCACCATGCTCCGCATCAGCGGCGATGGTACCCGCTCCGAGAACATCACTTTTGGCAACTACTGTAATGTGGACCTGCAGTTTCCGTTGAAGCCGGAACTGAACCGGCCCCAAAGGGCGCAAGCTATTGTGCAGGCACAGCTTATTCACTGCAACGGCGATAAGGTGCTGGCCCGCAATACCCGCTTTATCAGCCGCCTCAACCTTTGTCCTTTTACCGGCGCCAAAAGGGTGTTGTTTGACAGCTGTCATTTCGAAAGTACCGACGATGCCCTTTGTGGCACCGGGGTGTACCTGCATTCCACTTTCGATATTTATTCCTCCAAGCCTTTTTACAATACTACCGGGACGGGGGCGGTATTTCTCGGGTGCGCCCTTCGCTCCTTTGCCGGCCCGCACCAGTATCTTACCAAGGCGGGTGGCCCGGTTGCAGTTATCGACAGCCGCTTTGCTTCCGAAACAAATACCTACTGGGGCTGGCAGGAAGTGGTGCCCCATACCCTCCGCAACTACCAGTGGGGCGTGCAGTACGGCGGCAAGCCCCTGCTGATTGGCGCCCAAAACCCGCAGGCGACCGTAGACCTGGAAGGGCACACCGCACTGGATGGATACAGGTTTGTAGCCAACGGCAAACCTGTTTACAATACCTATAACCTGCTGCGGGGTAACGACAACTGGGATCCGATGGGCATTAAAAGCACAGTGGAGCAAACCGAGCGGGCTACGGGTAAGAAGCTTTCCAGCCTGCCCGTGCAACTGGTGCTGACCCAAAGCCGCGACACGATTGAAACAGGAAAGAACGAAACCCTGCTCGTTGCAAAAGCTTTTCGCTTTGGCAATTACCCCGGTACTGCCGGCCCGCCGCAGTGGACGGTTGCGCCTGCCCACCGCCAACTGGTAAGACTGGAGCCCAGCGCAGATGGACTGGGGTGCAGGGTGGCGCCCACCAACGAAAGGGATTCCGCCGTACAGGTGGTGATACAGGCAACCGCCGCATCGGGGCTGGAGGCTGCAGCCCTGGTAACGGTGCTGCCGCAGATATTGGAGGCACCCCTTTTCAAAAAAGCACCCCGCTTTGTATTTAGAAATGGCCAGCTGGCCTTGGATTATACCCTGGCAACTCCCTTCCGCGACCAGAGCGATATTAAATGGTATCGCTGCCGCGATGCGCAGGGCGCCAACCCAATTGAGGTGGCTGTATCGCGTGACAAGCTGCCCTTGCGCACCTATACCTTCACTGCCGGGGATGAAGGGTGGTGGCTGATGGCAAGAATCAGCCCCCGGCATATCCGATCGGAAGCGGGTGCGGCGGTTATGGTTGTTGCGCCCCGGCCCGTAAAAGCCACCGACATCCTGGCACCCCGCAACCTTTTGGTAACCGATTTTGCCCAGTTGTCTACCCGCAACCAGCCCCGGGTGCTGCCCGGCTTCTGGACCTTGGGGCATGTGGCGCCCCAATACCGCGAGAACCAGTACCCCGCCGATACCACCCGAGATGCGTGGTACTTTGGTGCCGGCAGTGAAGGCGCCGGCGGCATGCAGGGCCTGCTGCAGGGCCGCGAAGGCGTGCTGTACTATACCCCCTTGGGCATGCCTTCGGGCAATATGGAACTGGAGCTGGAACTGGTGCCCTTCAAAACGGCAGGGCAGGGCTTTAGCGTAGCCCACCGCTACATGGATGTGCTGGTGCAATGGGATGGCACTACCCGCAGCGGTTATGGTCTTCGACTCATCCGTACCACCAGGCATTCGGACGCGGTGGATGCGGTACTGGTGCAGTACGCCAATGGTACCGCTACCCCTTTTGGAGCAGCCCTTTCCACGAGTGCCTTTCGGGGCACCTGTACCCTGCGTGTGGCGGTTAGCGGCGACCAGCTGCTGGCAGAACTGACCACAAAAGCGGCTGCCCCCGATAAAACAAAACCCGGGGTGTTGCCGGAAGTACGGCTGCAGGGCCGGATCAAACCCCTGGCGGGCAGGGGTTTGGGTATCGGGTACCATGGCGGCTCACCAACGATGGTCCGGAGAATCAGGGCGGAATGGAAAAACCTCCAAGGTCTTTAAGACCTTGGAGGTTTAAAGGAAACCCCGGCAAATCGGGTACAAATCTTGCCAAACAAGGGGCAAACCCTTTAACCCATGGCCCTATTAGGCGGAGTGATCAAAAGAGCAATCAATTTCAACGGCCTCGTTAACCGCGAGCCCAATCCCTATAAAGCGCAGCGCAAAGTGTTGCTGCAGTTACTCAAAAAAGCCAGGCTGACCGCTTTTGGACTGAAATATAATTTTACCGACATACTGGCCAGCCCCGACCCGGTGGTGGCTTTCCAGCAGCGGGTGCCCCTGTACGATTACGACCGGCTCCACAACGAGTGGTGGCACTTCCTGCTCGAAGGGCACCAGAACATCACCTGGCCCGGCGGGCAGCAGTATTTTGCCCTGAGCAGCGGCACCACCAGCAACAAGAAATACATTCCCGTAACCGACGATATGATCGCGGCCATCCGCAAATCGGGGATCCAGCAGGTGATGAGCCTCAAGAACTTCGACCTGCCGCCCGACTTTTTTACCAAGGACATCCTGATGCTGGGCAGCAGCACCAGCCTCATCCAGCAGATCGACCACCAGGAAGGTGAGATCAGCGGCATCAGTGCGGCCAATATCCCCGGTTGGTTCGGGTCGTTCTACAAACCGGGTATCGAGATCGCCTCCATCGAAAACTGGGACGAAAAGGTGCGCCGCATTGCACAGGAGGCACCCAAGTGGGATGTGGGCAGCATTTCGGGTATCCCTTCCTGGGTAGAGCTGATGCTCCAGGAAGTGATCCGCCACAACCGGCTGAACAATATCCACGACATATGGCCCAACCTGCAGGTGTACACTTCGGGCGGCGTAGCCTTTGAGCCCTACCGCAAGAGCATGGAAAAACTGCTGGCACGCCCGCTCACCTATATCGATACATACCTGGCTTCGGAAGGCTACCTGGCTACGCAAAAAAGACCCGATACCGATGCCATGGCGCTCATCCTGAACAATGGGGTGTTCTTCGAGTTTGTGCCTTTCGAGGAGTTCAATATCAACGAGGACGGCAGCGTGAAAGAGGGTGCACCCGTGCTGACGTTGGAGCAGGCACAGGAAGGGGAGGAGTATGTTTTGCTGATCTCCACGGTGTCGGGTGCCTGGCGCTATATGATTGGCGATACCGTCATCATCACCGATAAAAAACGCTCCGAGATCCGCATCAGCGGCCGTACCAAGCACTACCTCAACGTGGTGGGCGAGCAGCTGTCGGTGCAGAAGATGAATGCGGCCATCGAAAAACTGGAAGAAGTATTTGATATCGAGGTCAAGGAGTTCGTGGCTTCCACCGTGCTGCAGGACGAGCAGTTCATCATGCAGTGGGTAATTGGCACCGACAAGGAAATAGATAGGGTAAAAGCCGCTGAGATCATCGACACCGAGCTCGTCGACAATAATAAGAACTACGCCGTTGCCCGTACCAAGGCACTGAAAGGTGTAGCTGTGGAAGCCGTTCCGGTAGCACAGTTTTACAACTGGAGTGAAACCTATAAAAAGCTGGGCGGGCAGGCTAAGATTCCCCGGGTGATGAAGGAAGAGGATTTCAGGGAGTTCCGGGAATTTATGCTGCAAGGAGTCTGAGTATTTGCCACAAGGGCAGAAAGACAGGAAGCAACACAAAGAAAATGCTTAGTGCTCCTTTCCGTCTTGGTGCCTTTGTGGCAAATCATCTTTTAAAGCTTTCGCTTCTAACTGCTGCACCTGCTCCAATATTACATCGGGCGAGAGGTAGAGCCTTGCGATCTTGTCCTTATAGGCCTGCGGCAGGGATGCATGATCGAGGATAAAGCGCTTGGTGGCAATGATATGCCGGCCCATGCCCCGCGCCACCGCCAGGGTGTCGGCTACTCTTTCTGCTTGCTTTACAAAGGAAGGGTCGAGCACATAGCGGTAGCCAAAATGCATCAGGCCTTTATTGGTGCGGCCTTCATAATCGAGGATATGTCCCAGCTCGTGCCCGATCCACCCGATCATAACGGTATCGGGGATTTCGGTGATGGACTGCCGTGCATTTACCAGCTTGAATTCCTCGCTGATATGGATGCGGTAGCGGCGGTGGGCCCTTTTGCGCAACAGCGTATGAAATACCGGTTGGGCCTGCATCACCGAGCCCCGGATGTTTTCTTTTAAAATAAAATGGATGCGGGTGTCGCGCAGTTCGGGGTAGAACGACAGGGCGGTCAGTATGTTCTTGGCTAAATTTTCCGGTATTTGCTTGTGGTGGCCAAATGCCAGCAGTTCGGGCGGAACCTGGGCATTGGTGTGGGCAGCCTGTGATAGGGTCATAAAAAGGAGCGTCAGTTGTTTGATCATGCCTGGGTTTTCCGGGACGGGGTTCCGTAAAGCGCATGGCTGGCTTCAGCCTCCTTGGTTGCGGGCGCTTACGGAGCAGTGCACCAACCCTATGCAACGAACGTGCCCGCACCCGTACCTATTGCCCGGTGGCAGGGTTAAAGGGGCAGCTCCACCAGCATGGTGCATCCCCTGCCCGGGGTGCTGTTGATGAAAAGGTTGCCCTGCAGGCTCTCGGCGCGGGTTTGCATATTGGTCAGCCCAATGCCCGGTCTTTTGGCATGTATATCGAAACCCTTACCATCGTCTTTGATGGTAAAGCACAAATGATTGTCTTCAATGCTAAAGACAATATCGGCGGTAGTGGCCGCCGCATGCTTGATGATATTGGTGAATTGCTCCTGAAGGATGCGGTAAACACCCAGGTGGATCTCCTGGTTTACAATAAGGTGGGCAATGGCGCAGGCATGGAGGTTGATGGTCAGCCGGCTGCTGCTGTGGATGGATGCTACCAGTTCTACTACACTGTCGTACAGTTTTACCTTGCCCAGGGTAGGGCCGGACAATCTTTTGGACAGTGCCCGCACCTCGTCGATACAGGCCTGAAGCAGCTGGGATGATTTGGTGAGGGTGGTATCCACATCGCAAAGCCCGTCCCTGCACAGCTCGGTATACAATTTTACCGTGGTGAGGATCTGGTTTACATTGTCGTGGAGCTCCAGCCCTACCTGTGTTCTTTCGCGCTCCTGTATCTTGATGGCCGCAGCCGTGATCATCTGCTGTCTTTTTCTTTTTTCCTGTTCCAGTACCTGTTGCAACTTTTTCTTTTCCGTAATGTCGGTGGCAATGGAAAAGAAATGGAGCAGTTCGCCATGTGCGTCAAACACGGGTTGGCAGGAAAGTTCGGACCAGTAGGTTTGCCCGTTCTTTTTATAATTGAGCACCTGTAATTGGAAGGCTTCCTTGTTCCGGAATTTTTCCTGTACCAGCCGGATGGTTTCGGGGTCGGTTTCAGGACCATCAAATACTTCGGCGCTTTTCCTGCCCACGGCTTCCGCAACGGTATAACCGGTAATGCGTACAAAAGCATCATTCACCCACATGATCGTACCATCGGGGGCGGTGATGGCTACGATATTATTGGTTTGCTGTGCCACAAGGGACAGCCTTAGCAGCTCTTCTTCTGTTTTTTTCCGGTCGCTGATATCCTGGATCACCCCCACCATCCTGATGGCCTTGCCTTTGCTGTTTCTCAGGATATGGCCTTTTTCAAACACAAAACAGTAAGTGCCGTTGGTGCACCTCAGGCGGTAGTCCATCTTCCAGAAGCTGCATTGCGGGTCGTGTAAGGCCTTATACAGTTCCGCTACAATCTTGTTCCTTTCGTTTGGATGGATGGCGGCCTCCCAGATTTTCAGGCAAAACTGGTTGGCGTCATACCCAAACAGGTTTTTCAGGCCCTCATCCCAGTGCAGTTCATTGGTATTGATATTCCAGTCGTAAATGGCATCGCTTTTTGCCGCCAGCTTCAAACGCTCGTTCGAGCTGCGTAGCTCCGCCTCGGTATGGTACCTGCTGCTGATGTCGCGGAAAAAGATGGAAAGACCGGTGGCAGATGGGTAGGCATTGATGCCGAACCATTTACTCATGGGCTCAAAAAATACGTCGAAATGGATGGCTTCACCGGTTTGCATGGCGTTCCGGTAATAGGTTTCTATCTCGGTATTCAGGAGGCGGGGAAAGCACTCCCAGAAAAGCCTGCCCATATATTCTTGCTGCCCGATGCGCAGGGTACGGGCCGCCTGGGCGTTTATATAGGTGATACGCCAGTGTTCATCGGTGGCGATGATCATATCGGTAACGCGGTCGAGCAGCTGATCTGCAATTCCTGGAATGCTGCTACCATTCCCCTGTACAGGGGCAACAAGATCTTTGCCCGTGTAGCCTGCAGGGGCAGGGAGCTGCCTTGCCGGCAATGGGGTGGAAAAGGACCTGGGAATTTGAAGGGCCTCAACTTCGGTGCAGGCTACATTATTCACGGTATAGGAATTTGGATTTGTAGTAGCAAAACTACTTAAAACAGGCTCATCCTTAAACGTAAAATAGCACTTGTTTAAGCTACACAAGGAGAAATGCCCATGGGCTGTTGTAGAAAAGGGTAAGTGTTTTCTTTTACTATAGAAAATGACGGCGGCATTTTAAACGCCGGCGATCAGGGCAGGGGTTCCGCCCTTGTAAGTATGCCGGATAGGTTCCGGAACAAGGGGCGCAGCTTTTTTAAAACTGCCGGTGCCCGGCCTGATGGGCGGCATTGATAAAGTTATCACAAGAGTACCTGTAACTTTGTTGCGGTCCGTTTATGCCTTGCATAAACTTGATAGCTTTAACAACCAGACGCTAACCTTTACAACCAGACAAAACACCATCGAAACGTTTAATCTTTCCCTTTTCTTTTCCGACCGCTTTCACTGTTCCCAACCAACCACCAGGCCGCAACCCGGAACTGCTTTTGGCCGGGGCATGGTGCGGCTTGCCGGCGTACTGGCTGTGGTATTGCTCCAATGCCTTTCCAACCCGCTTTGGGCCCAGCAGGGCCAGTACCGCTTTTCCCGGCTGGATATCTATAATGGCTTGTCGCACAACCAGGTGAATGCCGTGCTGCGCGATGCCCGGGGTTTTGTATGGGTGGGCACCATGTCGGGACTGAACCGGTACGATGGCTATACCAGCAAGGTGTACCGCAACAAGCGGGGGGATACCACCTCGCTGGTGAATAATGACATCAATGCGCTTTACGAGTTGCCGGATGGCAAAATATGGGTCGCCTCCCGCGATGTACCCTGTATATATGATGCCCGCACTGATAAGTTCGGCAAGGCAGCCGCTTACAACCAGGCCATGGGCCTGCCCGCCGATACTTTGCTGGGGAGTGTGAAGGGCAGCGAAGGCCGTTATTGGTTCCTCTACCAGAACGCGGGGTTGTATACCTACGAAGCCAGAGGTGGGAAAGCGCAGTTGTTCCGTCGGCATGGGGCCGGGGCGCCGGCCAGCAGGATCACGGGTTTCCGCGAAGGTGCCCGGGGCAGTATCTGGCTGGTGTACGAAGACGGCCTGCTGCAACAGGTGGACATCCGCTCGGGAAAGGTGGTGCGCTCCCTCGATGCGCTCCGCAGGCTGGGGGGCGGCCGGTACAGCTACCGGCTGTATGCCGACAGCGACGACGACCTCTGGCTGTGGACGGCCAACACCCCCCGGGGACTGTTCATAGTAAAAACCAAGAGCAATACGGTAGACCAGCTGGATGAAGCTTCCCGGCCCGCAAGGCTCAATGCCAACCTCATCACCGAGGTGATCCAGGACGGTAGCGGCCTGGTATGGGTAGCTACCGACCATGGGGGCATCAACCTGGTGGATAAAAAGAAGGGCTATGCCATCCAGCACCTGACCAACGATCCGCAGGATCCAAGAAGCCTGAGCCAGAACAGTATCACTACCCTGTACAGGGACACAAGGGGTAATGTTTGGATCGGCACCTTCAAGCAGGGGCTCAACTATTGGAACGGCAGTACGGTAAAATTTGCCCATTACCACCACCGCGACCGGCAGCCGGGCAGCCTTCCCTACGATGATGTGAACCGCTTTGTGGAGGACCTGAAAGGCAATCTCTGGATCGGTACGAATGGCGGCGGCCTGGTCTATTTCGACCGGAAGGCCAACACCTTTACCCAGTACCTGCATGATCCGTCCAACCCCAACAGCATCAGCAATAACGTGATCGTCAGCCTTTTTATCGACCGGGAGGACAAGCTCTGGATCGGCAGCTATTTTGGCGGGCTGAGCAGCTTCAACGGGCAGCGGTTTACGCACTACCGGCACAGCGAGGCCGATCCTGCCAGCCTTTCCGACGACCGCGTATGGGAGATTTTCGAGGACCGGGATGGCCGTTTCTGGGTAGGCACCCTCGACGGCGGCCTCGACCTGATGGACCGGCAGACCGGCCGCTTTGCGCATTTCCGCTACCGCGGCGGGCAGCCCAGCCCCCTGCAGTCCAACTATATTGCAGCACTGCTCCAGGACCGAAAGGGCAACCTTTGGATCGGCACCGCCAACGGGATCACCGTTTTCCCAAAAGGCAGTACCCGCCCGGTGCACTATGTGCAGACCGCCGACCGCAACAGCCTGAGCAATAACAATGTCATTTCCCTGCTCGAAGACAGCAAAGGGCGCATCTGGGTAGGCACCCGCGAGGGGCTCAACCTATGGAACGAAAAAGGCCGCCGGTTTGAAATCTTTACCACCGCCCAGGGGCTGCCCGACAATGCCATCCTCAACATACTGGAAGACAGCCGCCAGCATTTGTGGGTTGCCACGCCCAATGGGCTGTGCAGCCTGGTACCCAGCGAACAGGGCGGGCGCACTTCCTTCTCGGTGGTACAGTACAACGAGGCCAACAACCTGCAGGGAAGGGAGTTCAACGAAAATGCGGCGCTTCGGCTCAAAAGCGGCGAGCTGGTTTTTGGTGGCCCCGGTGGGTTCAATATCATCGACCCTGCCCGCACCGTTCCGCCCCTGCCCCTCAGGCCGGTAGTATTTACCGGGCTGCAGATCTTCAACCAGGATGTGGCAGTGGGCGATACCGTCAACGGAAGGGTGCTGCTGGGCCAGTCGTTGCCCGAAACCCGCGAGCTCCGCCTGAAGCATAGTGAGAATGTCTTTTCCATCGAGTTTGCCTCGCTCATCTTTTCGCAGGCAAGCCGCGAACGGTATGCCTACCGGCTCCAGGATTTCAACGACGACTGGTTGTATACCGACGGCAGCCAGCGCCGTATTACCTATACCAACCTCGACCCCGGCCATTATACCTTCCGGGTAAAAGTGCTGAACAGCAGGGGGGTGTGGAGCCCGGAGCAGACCCTTGCCATTTATATTGCCCCGCCTTTCTGGCGCACCCCGCTGGCTTATACCTTATATATGGTGTTGGTGGCAGGCCTGTTGTACCTGGGCCGCCGCATTACCCTCGACCGGGCACATATGCGCTTTACCCTGCTGCAGCAGCGCCGCGAAGCCGAAAGGGTGCAGGAGCTGGACCAACTGAAAACCAGGTTCTTTACCAACGTCAGCCACGAGTTCCGCACCCCGCTGAGCCTGATCCTTTCGCCACTTGACCGGATCATCAGGCAGACCAGCGACCCCGAGCAGCAAAAGCAGTTGAACCTGGTACACCGCAATGCCAAACGCCTGTTGAACCTGGTGAACCAGCTCCTCGATTTCCGGAAAATGGAAGTGCAGGAGATCCGGCTTTACCCGGCCATCGGCGATATGGTACAGTTTGCCCGCGACATCACCCAATCCTTTTCCGATATCTCCGAAAAGAAGGCCATCGGGCTTTCTTTCCATACCAATGTGCCGGAACTGGAGATCTATTTTGACAAGGACAAGATTGAGAAGATTCTGTTTAACCTGATTTCCAATGCATTCAAATACACACCCGATGGCGGAAAAGTTGCTGTGCACCTGATGTACCAGGCAGGGGAGGAAGAACGCGGAACCCTGACCCTCCAGGTAAAGGACACGGGCATCGGCATCCCTGCCGACAAGCACGAACGGATATTTGAGCGCTTTTTCCAGAACGAGGTGCCGGAAAGCATGGTAAACCAGGGTACCGGTATCGGGCTGGCCATCACCCAGGAGTTTGTAAGGCTCCACAACGGCATCATAACTGTTGACAGCGAGCCTGACAAGGGCACCTGCTTTACCGTGCAGATACCGGCCTACAAGATTTCCACGCCCGCTACAGCGGCAGGAGCAGGGGAAGAACTGCCGTCCGGGGAGACCGGGGAAGAGCCCGAAACCGGGCGGAACCGTAAGAAGACCATCCTGCTGGTGGAGGACAACGAGGACCTGCGCTTTTACCTGAAGGACAACCTGAAAGGTTTGTACCACGTGGAAGAGGCGGTAAACGGAAGGGAAGCCTGGGAGCGGCTGAAAAAAGTGGACCCCGACCTGGTGGTTTCCGATATCATGATGCCCCTGGTGGATGGGATCGAGCTGGCGCGGAAGATCAAGTCCGACACGCTGACGGCCCACATCCCGGTGATCCTGCTGACGGCCATGGGCAGCGAGGAAAAACAGGTGGAGGGCTTTACCATCGGCGTGAACGACTATATCACCAAGCCTTTTACGTTCGAGATCCTGGCCTCCCGGATCCGCAACCTGCTGGCCCAGCAGCAGCTGCTCCAGAAAAAGTTCCAGAAGCAGATCGAAGTAAACCCCAGCGAAATCACCGTGACGCCACTGGACGAGCAGTTCATCAAGCAGGCCCTGGAAGTGGTGGAACAAAACATCCAGGACCCCGACTTTTCGGTGGAGGACCTAGGCCGCGAGATGCACCTGAGCCGGGCAGCCCTGTACAAGAAAATCGTTTCGCTCACCGGCCGGGCGCCGCTCGAGTTCATCCGCTCCATCCGGATGAAGCGGGCCGCCCAGCTGCTGGAAAAGAGCGGCCTCACCGTTTCGGAGGTAGCCTACCAGGTGGGCTTCAACAACCCCAAGAATTTTTCGAAATACTTCAAGGAGGAGTTCAAAGTGCTGCCCTCGCAGTATCCCGGCACACAGAAAACCCCGGCATCCTGAGGTTTTTGAACCACGGAGGCACAATGACACGGAGGTTCACAGCGTATCACTCCGTGTACCTCTGTGCCGCAGTGGCTCCGTGGTTCAAAACGTAACAATTTGATAATCAATAGCCGGAATCAAATGAATACCTAATCGGAAACATTCGGATACCCTTGCGGGAGCGCAGCAAGCATAGTTTTACCGGGCATTTACAAACACCCTTTTGCGAAATCTTGCTGTATGAATAAGCTGAGCTTGCTCCTGTGCTGCTTTCTTTTTATCGCCTTCAACAAGGCGAAGGCCGACCCCCCTTCTTTTGTAAAAACCCCCGACGGGGTACTGATCTATACCGATCCTGCCTACACCGGTACCACCAATACCGTGAAGCTGGAAGTGGTAACCGATAATATCATCCGCGTTACCGCCGCCCCCGGAAAGGAGCTGCCTAAGTTCCAGAGCCTGGTGACCGTTTACCAAAAAAAGCCCGGCCTGAGCTGGGACGTACTGCCCGGCAAGGACGCCCTCACCCTTAAAACAAAAACGGTAAAAGCGCTGGTGAACCTGAAAACCGGCTCTGTATCGTTCTGGGACAATGCCGGCAAGCAGATCGTGACCGAAAAAGGTGCCATGGGCCGCAGCTTTATCCCCACCATTGCCGAGGGCGAGCGCACCTATAAACTGGTACAGGCTTTCCAGGCCGCTCCCGGCGAAGGCTGGTACGGCATGGGCCAGCACCAGGACGACGTGTTCAACTACCGCGGCCAGCAGGTGCAGTTCTTCCAGAACAATACCGAGGTAGCCGTTCCCTTCCTGATCTCCTCAAAAAATTACGGCATCCTGTGGGACAACTATTCCCTTACCACTGCCGGCGATGTGCGCCCCCTGCGTCCCCTTTCCGACCTGAAGATCTTTTCAAAGGAAGGTGTAGAAGGCTGGCTCACCGCATCTTATTATAACAACAAGGCCAACCTGAATGAGGCGGTTCTCCAAAAAGCCGAGTCCGCCATCAGCATGGAGTTCCTGGGCGATTCAAAGGCGCAGCTGCCTGCCAATTTTACCCCTGCTACCGGGCTGGTGGCCTGGGAAGGCAGCATCGGCAGCGACGCCACTGGCTTGCACCAGCTCCGCTTTACCTATGGTGGCAGCCTGAAAGTGACCCTGAACGGCAAGGTGGTGCTCGACCGCTGGCGCAAGGCCTGGAACCCTGCCCCCGCACTGGTACCCGTAAACATCCGCAAAGGGGAAAAGATCCCCGTACGCATCGAGTGGATACCCGAAGGAAGTGAGTCCTATATCTCCCTGAAATGGCAGGAACCCCTGTCGGCAGCCGAAGAGAACAGCTATGCTTTTGCATCGGAGGCCGGCAAGCAGGTAGATTACTATTTTGTACATGGCCAGAACATGGACGAAGTGATTGCGGGCTACCGCACCCTCACCGGCAAGGCGCCCATCATGCCCAAGTGGGCCATGGGCTTCTGGCAGAGCCGTGAACGCTACAAAACACAGGCGGAGATCATCAATACCGTTGCCGAGTTCCGGAAGCGTAAGATCCCCCTCGACAATATCGTGCTGGACTGGAGCTACTGGAAGGAAGACGCCTGGGGTAGCCAGGATTTCGACGAAACCCGTTTCCCCGACCCCAAGGGCATGATCGACACCCTGCACAAGCAGTACAATACCCGGATCATGATCTCGGTATGGCCCAAGTTTTATGAAGGCATTGCTGCTTACAAGGAGTTCGATAAAAAAGGATGGCTGTATAAAAGAAACATTGCCGACCGCCAGCGCGACTGGATCGGGCAGGGCTATGTGTCTACCTTTTATGATGCCTTCAATGCCGATGCCCGCAAAGGCTTCTGGGACCTGATCAACAAAAAGATCTACACCAAGGGCATCGATGCCTGGTGGATGGACGCCAGCGAACCCGATATCCTGTCGAACGTATCGCCGGAGAAACGCAAGCTGCAAATGCGCCCCACCGCTTTGGGTACGGCCACCGAGTACCTGAACGCCTACCCCCTGCAAAATGCCAAGGGCATCTACGAGGGCCAGCGTTCCACTGACCCCAACAAAAGGGTGTTCCTGCTTACCCGCTCGGGTTTTGCCGGTTC
Organism: Cnuella takakiae; assembly: GCF_001953305.1. Classification (GTDB taxonomy): domain Bacteria; phylum Bacteroidota; class Bacteroidia; order Chitinophagales; family Chitinophagaceae; genus Flavisolibacter; species Flavisolibacter takakiae. The sequence goes on along the minus strand of NZ_MTFE01000010.1, from coordinate 187,494 downwards.
GCAGCGCTATGCGGCTGCCATCTGGAGTGGTGATATCGGCGCCACCTGGCACGATATGAAGGCCCAGATTCCTGCGGGTGTCAACTTCTCGATGTCGGGACTGCCTTACTGGACCATGGATATCGGTGGCTTTGTGGTGGAGAACCGTTTTGAAAAGCCCGATGAGAAAGCCCTGGAAGAGTGGCGCGAGCTGAATGCCCGCTGGTACCAGTTTGGTGCCTTCGTGCCCCTGTTCCGTGCCCATGGCCAGTTTCCCTACCGCGAGATCTACAATATTGCGCCCGAAACCCACCCGGCCTACCAGAGCATCCTGTATTATAATAAGCTGCGTTACCGCCTGTTGCCCTACGTGTACTCGCTGGCCGGCGCCGCCTACCACAAGGATGCCTCCATCATGCGCGGCCTGGTGATGGACTTTGCAACAGATACCGCGGTGCTCAACATCAGCGACCAGTACCTCTTTGGGCCTTCCCTGCTGGTGAACCCCGTGTACAACTACCAGCAGCGCCAGCGCCAGCTGTACCTGCCCAAGGGCCAGGGCTGGTACGACCTCTACACCGGTAAATGGTATGCCGGCGGCCAGAAGATCACCGCCGATGCGCCCTACGAACGCATGCCCCTGTATGTAAAGGAAGGATCCATCGTTCCCTTTGGTCCGGAGCTGCAGTACACCGACGAGAAACCTGCCGATACCATTCACCTGTATGTGTACCGGGGCAGGGATGCCGCCTTCACCCTCTACGAGGATGGCGGTACCACCTACGATTATGAAAAAGGATTGTTCACCAATATTCCCCTCACCTACAACGAGCAGGAAGGAACGCTGACCATCGGCGCACAGCAGGGCAGCTACCCCGGCATGCTTGCCAAAAGGGTGTTCCGCATCACCAGCATCACGCCCAAAGGTGCAAAGGCACTCGACTTTGCCGCACCTGCAACGAAAGAGCAGGTGTATGAAGGGAAGAAAATCACTATTAAACTCTAACGCCTCTTAACCTGAAAGTTTCAAACGCTTCTGTATGAAAAAAACTGCATCAAGTCAGCGGTTACCGAAGCTGGCAATGACGGCCTTTTTCGCCCTCCTGCTCAGCGGCAGCGTGTGGGCGCAGACCGTCAAAGTCAGCGGCACCATTGCCAATCAAAGAACTGCTTCCGGCCTTTCGGGAGCCACTATTACTGTAAAAGGAACCACCCGCACCACCACGGCCGACGATGCGGGTCGCTTTACCATCGATGCGGCGCCCGGCGAAGTGCTGGTGGTTACATCGGTAGGCTATACCCCCCGCGAGGTAAAGGTTGACGGCGCCGGCACCGTAAGCGTGCAGCTCCAGGAAGCCGAAAACCGCATGGAAGAAGTGGTGGTGATCGGTTACGGTACCCAAAAGCGGAGGCTGGTTACCGGCTCCAATCTGTCGGTACGGGGCGAAGACATCCAGCGCCAGAGCACTACCAGCGCCCTGCAAGCCCTCCAGGGGCAGGCACCCGGCGTACAGATCACGGCTGCATCCGGCCAACCCGGCTCGGGTACCAACGTAGTGATCCGCGGCAAGGGCACCATCGGCAATGCCAGTCCCCTCTACATCGTGGATGGGGTGTATACCAACGATATCTCCTACCTCAACCCCGCCGATATCCAGTCCATCGATGTGCTGAAAGATGCGGCTTCGGCCGCCATCTACGGTTCGCAGGCTGCCAACGGTGTGATCCTGGTGACCACCCGTACCGGCCGTGCCAACCAGAAAGCACAGGTGACCCTGGATGCATTTTACGGTGTGCAAAACCCGCCGCGCAAGGCGCAACTGCTCAATGCCCGTGAGTATGCCACCATCCAGAACGAGGCTGCCGTGAACTCGGGCAAGGCGCCCTATTTTACCAATGAGCAGATTGCCAACCTGCCCGTAAACACCAACTGGCTGGACCAGATGTTTGTGAAAAATGCACCCACCCAGAACTATGTGCTGGGTGTGCAGGGCGGCGGTGGCGGCTCTACCTATTCCACTTCGCTGAGCTATACCGGCCAGCAGGGTATTGTGGGTGGTAAAAGCCTGTCCAACTTCGAGCGCTATACCTTCCGCATCAACTCGGAACACAACCTGTACCAGAACATCATCAAGCTGGGACAGCACCTTACCTTCAACTACCAGGAGAACAACGGCATCGGCGTAGGCAACCAGTACAACAACGCACTGCGTGCCGCCTTCAACACCAGCCCCTTTGTTCCCATGTACGATTCGCTGGGTAATTTTTACGACAACAGCAATTCGACCTGGTACAACGGTGAGGCCAACCCTTATGCCGCCATGTACTACGGCAACCAGAACCGCAACAACAACCAGCGGCTCTTCGGTGATATCTATGTACAGGTGGAGCCCATCAAGGGCCTGCGTTTCCGCTCCAGCATGGGTGTGAACTACTATGCCTCCGAGAACCGCTCCTTTACCCCCATCTATCGTTTGTCGATCTACTCGTTCAACAACAATACGGTGGCAAGCCAGGGTATGGGCCGCAACCGCAATATCCAGTTCGACAACCTGTTGAGCTATTCCTTCAAGGTAGGCGGTCAGCACAATTTCGAAACCATGGTGGGTAACACAGCTATCCGCACCACGGGCTCGGGCATTTTTGGCAGCAACCGCAACCTTGTGTTCTCCGACCTGGAGCATGCCTGGCTGTCGAACGCCACCAACACAGAAGGAACCCTGATGAGCATCACGGGCTCGCCCTACGAGGAGGCGCTGGCTTCCTATTTCGGACGGGTGCAGTACAACTATAACGAGAAGTACCTCTTCAACGCCACCTTCCGTGCCGACGGCTCTTCACGTTTCGCACCCGGCAGCCGCTGGGGTTATTTCCCTTCCGTGTCGCTGGGCTGGGTAGCCACCCGTGAGCGCTTCCTGGAAAACGTGGAATGGCTCAACTTCCTGAAGCTGCGTGCCAGCTGGGGACAGGTGGGCAACCAGAACATCACCAACAACCAGTACCTGGCACCGGTGAGTTTCAACAACGCCACCTATACTTTTGGCAATGCCGAGGGTACGCTTATTCCGGGTGCTTATCCCAGCCGCCTGGGCAACCCCGACCTGAAATGGGAAACCTCGGAGCAGACCAACCTGGGTTTTGACGCCACCCTCAACCGCAACATCAACGTCACCTTCGACTATTATGTAAAGAACACCAAGGACTGGTTGCTGGTAGCACCCGTGCTGGCCACTGCCGGTGCCGATGCACCTTATATCAATGGTGGTAACGTGCGCAACGAAGGTGTGGAGCTGGCCATCAACTACCGCAACCGCGTTGGCGAATTCAACTACTCGGTAGGTGTGAACGGTGCGTACAACAAAAACCGCATCGGCAATATTCCTACCCTCGACCAGATCATCCATGGCAACAACAACGCCCTGTTCGACAACTCGCTGGAGTTTTACCGCGCACAGAACGGTTTCCCCGTGGGTTATTTCTGGGGCCTGAAAACCGATGGCGTGTTCCAGACCGAAGAGGAAGTGCGTGCCTTCAACAAGGGCGGACAGCTGGTGCAGCCCAATGCACAACCGGGTGATGTGCGTTTTGTGGACCGGAACGGCGATGGCATCATCAACGATGCCGACCGCACCATGATCGGCGATCCCAACCCCGACTTCACCTTTGGCCTGTCGCTGAATGCCGATTACAAAGGCTTCGACTTCTCGCTGCTGGCAGCGGGCGTGGCCGGCAACGAAATCGTACAGTCTTGGCGCAACCATGCCAACGCAAGGGCCAACTACTCTGCGGCGATCCTGGATCGTTGGGTAGGTCCCGGCTCTTCCAACCGCATGCCCCGCGTCACCGAAGACAACCGCAACTGGACACAGTTCTCCGACCTGTTCATCCACAAGGGCGATTTCCTGCGCATCAACAACATCACCGTAGGTTATGATTTTGCCAAGGTGTTGCAGAAGCCTTTCCTGAGCAAGGTGCGCCTCTATGCCTCGGTGCTGAACCTGTACACCTTTACCAACTACAATGGCATGGACCCCGAGATCGGGTATGGCGAAAGCTTCTCCTCGGGTGTTGACCTGGGTTACTACCCCCGTCCCCGTACCCTGATGGTTGGTGCCAACATTCGTTTTTAACGCAACACAAAAAGACCAAGATGAAATCCCATAAACTTTATATAGCGGCACTGTCCCTGCTTACGCTGGGCTCGTGCTCCAAAGACTTCCTCGATACCGAGGACGTGACTACGGCTACGGAACAGAACTTTTACAAAACCCCGGATGATGCCTACAAGGCACTGGTGGGCTCCTACGATGGCCTGCAGCGTATATGGGCCGAAGGCGTGGCCCTGCCCACGGCGGCCGAAGTGATGTCGGACAATGCTTTTGGCGGCACCGGCGCCTCCGATGGATTGGGTTACCAGATGATCGACGAGTTCGACAAGCTGCGCTCCCCTTCGGACCAAAACCTGTTCAACGGCAACTGGGTGGCTTATTATAAGGCCATCTACCGGGTGAACATGCTGCTGGGCAAGATGGACCAGATACAGTGGGGCACCAACACCCAGCAGCGCCAGGCCTACGAGGGCGAGGCCCGCTTTATCCGTGCCTTCCTGTATTTCGACATGGTACGGCTGTGGGGTAATATTCCTTTGATCACCACACCCACTACCGAGAACGTGGCGCAGGCCAACCCCGATGATGTGTACCGCCTCATCGCCGAAGACCTGGAGTTTGCCGCGCAAAACCTGCCTGCCGTTAGCCGTGCAGCACAACCTGCCGCCGAGTTTGGCCGGGTAACCAAGTGGGCTGCCGAAGCCCTGCTGGGCCGGGTGTTCCTGTACTACACCGGTTATTATGGCAAAGCCGACCTAGCAGGCGTGGTAACCAAGGCCGAGGCCCTGGCCTACCAGGAAGACGTGATTGCCAACGGTGGTTTTGGTCTGGTGGAAAATTTTGCCAACCTGTGGCCCGCCGCATCAGTAGAAAACTATGTGGGTGAGAACAACAAGGAAACCGTTTTCTCGATCCGCTATACCTATACCAGCAATTACAATGGCAATACCGATGGCAACCATTGGCTGGTAATGAACGGCATCCGGGTGCAAACCATCCCGCCGTACAGCCAGGGATGGGGTGGTGTTACCGTTAACCCCGACCTGTGGAACGCCTATGCGGCCAACGATACCCGCCGTGGTGCATCCATCATTTCGATTGCCGATGAAAAGCTGGACTTCAAAAACAAGAACGACCAGCGTGAGTATACCGGTTACTACACCAAGAAATACACGCCCATGGCCGACGAGACCGGCCGGAGCCTTGCCGAGAAGATGGGTGGTGTGAACTTCCAGATTGGCCAGTTCCAAGATTATGTGTCCATCCGCTATGCCGATGTGCTGCTGATGGCCGCCGAACTGGGCTCGCCCAACGCACAGCAGTATTTCGACGAGGTGCGCAGAAGGGCCTATGGCACCAACTTCACCTCGCTGGCGGCAACACCCGCCAACATCCTCAACGAAAGAAGGCTGGAGTTTGCCCTGGAAGGTATCCGCTACTGGGACCTGCTGCGCCAGGGTATCGACGTGGCTGCGGAAGCCATTGCCGAAAGCACCACGGTGCAGAACGGCGGGGTAAATGCCCAGAAAACCATCAGCGCTGCCAAGGTGCGGGAAACCAGGGGTCTTGCCCAGATTCCCTATACCCAGATCACCCTTTCCAATGGGGTGCTGAAACAAAACCCGGGCTGGTAATTCACATCTTCAAAAGCAACACAAACAAGTATGAAACGCTATAAACATCTGGCATGGACACTCTTTATCGGGTTGTTCGCGCTGCTTTCCTGTAACAAAGATTACAGCCTCGACGGGCTGATGGATGCTTCACAACTCAAGTTTGAAGTGGTGCAGGACAAGTCCATCGACCCCGGTGGCAACACGGTGATCCTGATCAACAATACACCCGAGTCGACACCCATCTGGGATTTCGGTACGGGTAAATCGACCCGCCAGCGCGACACGGTGCGTTTTGCCTTCAAGGGTGAATACACCATTAAGTACACCGCCATGACCAGCGGTGGCCTGGTGGAAGCCGAGCCGGTAACCATCCAGGTGACACAGGACAACCTGAACTATGTAAACGATCCCCTGTGGACCCTGCTCACCGGTGGTGTGGGCGAAGAGAAGACCTGGCTGCTGGATGCCAATGCTGCCGGCGACCAGAAGTTTTTTACCAGCCCCATCTATTTTGCCGGACAGGACGTTGCCTATGGTTCTTTGTCGGACGACCGCCAGAGCGTGCTCTGGAAGCAGGAATGCACCACCCCCGGTGGCGCCGATTGCTGGACCTATGCACCCAACTATATCAGCGATACCTGGGCTGCCGAGAAGCGTGATTACGGCACGATGACCTTCAGCCTGAAAGGCGGTCCTTTCCTGACCACCGATCACAAGGGTGTTGCCGGTGTGAATGCGGAGTCGGGCACCTTCTTCCTGGACGTGGCCACCATGACGCTGACCACCAGCAACGCCACCCCCCTGAGTGTGAGCTATACCCCCACCGATGCGGCTTCTGTTTTAAGCTGGCGCATCCTGTCGCTGACGGAAAACACCATGCAGCTGGCGGTGAAGAACAAGACCAAGCCCGAGTTCATGGTGCTCAACTTTATTTCCAAGGAGTACAGCGACAACTGGGTAAAACCCGCTCCTGCCGAACGCAAGCCTGATGAAGGGTTTAACCCCACCTTCCAGCCCGGCGAGTTGCTGAACATGCTTACCGGCGGCGCCAACGCCGGCCGCTTCTGGGCGCTCGATGCCAATGGCAACCCCATTGACTGGATCGCCAAGGGCAATGGCTGGACCACCGGCAAGGCTTCCACTGCCGATTGGGGATGGAATGCAGGCTGGGATGCGGTGGCTGCCAACTCCTGGATCCGTTTTGAACATACCGGGCTGAAGTACACCCGCTCACAGAACGGTGTGATTACTACCGGCACTTTCAGCATCGATGAAGGCAAGAACGAGATCACGCTGAACAACAACCTGCTGATCCAGAACCCGGCCAGCTCGCTGAGTCCTGCCAGCAACGTCATCAAAGTGGTAAAAGCCTTCAACGCCGACTACCGCACCAAGGGTATCTGGTTTGGTACCAGCTACGATGCCGGCAAGGACGAGTGGTTGTCTTTCCACTACATCATTCCATAAAAATGTAGGAACCGCATCGCTTTAGCTGCGGTGCGGTTCCTTATACATCTCTTGCTTGTTTGCGTAGCAACAATGGGGATGGACTACCTACAATATTGCGGCGGCATGTTTACTGCCGTATAAACTTTCATATTGCAAGCATTTCCTCCAGTCATGTCTATGACCGGAGTTTCTTTTTCTAAGCCTAGCTACATGTCTCTGCCATTGCAGTTATAACAAGGAAAGTAGAAGGGGCTAATTTTTTCAATAAGCATGAATAAAAGGTTTTTAATAGCGTGCCTGCTGTTGCTGTCGGTGTACAGCCAGGCACAGCATACGGCACGCAAGGGGTTCAACGATGGATGGAAATTCAGGCTGGATAGTGTGGGCGCCTACAGCGATCCTGCAGTGAATGACGCCGGCTGGCGTACCCTGAACCTGCCACACGACTGGAGTATTGAAGGCAGTTTCAGCAAGGATCATCCTGCGGGTACCGGTGGTGGTGCCTTGCCCGGTGGAATGGGTTGGTACCGCAAAACTTTTTCCCTGCCCGCAGCAGCAAAAGGAAAGCAGGTGTTCATCGAGTTTGATGGCGTGTACACCAACAGCGAGGTGTTCATCAACGGCCATTCGCTGGGTGTTTATCCCAACGGCTATATGTCGTTCCGCTACGAGCTGACGCCCCACCTCAAGTATGGCGGAGCCCAAAATGTTATTGCCGTAAAAGTGGACAACTCGCGGCAGCCCAACTCGCGCTGGTATAGCGGCTCGGGTATCTACCGCAATGTATGGCTCACCACTTTGCACCCAACGCATATCGACCATTGGGGCACATTCGTAACCACACCCGTGGTAAATACCGGGTCGGCAACCGTTGCCATCGAAACCAATATCGTTGCCGGTGGTGCCACCGATCCCCAGCTGGTGACCACCCTCTATGATGCTACGGGTAAGCAGGTGGCCACCTCAACCCTTGCTGCAAAAGGAGCGGTAAAGCAAACCCTGAAGATCACTACGCCGCAGCTGTGGTCGGTGGAGCGCCCTTACCTGTACAAGGCCATTTCGCAGCTGAAAAAGGGTAACGAAGTGCTGGATACCTACGAAACAAAGTTTGGCGTGCGCAGCTTCAACTTCGACATTCAAAAAGGATTTTCACTCAACGGCAAGCCCCTCAAGATCATGGGGGTGTGCAACCACCACGACCTGGGCGCATTGGGTGCCGCCCTCAACACCCGTGCGCTGGAGCGCCAGCTGGAAATACTGAAGGCCATGGGCTGTAATGGCATCCGTACTTCGCACAACCCGCCGGCTCCCGAACTGCTGGAGCTTGCCGACAAGATGGGCTTTATTGTAATGGATGAAGCCTTTGATATGTGGGCAAAAGCCAAGAGCCCGTTCGACTATCACCTTGCCTGGGAGCAGTGGCATAAAAAAGACCTGGAAGCCCTGGTGCGCCGCGACCGCAACCACCCCTCGGTGTTTGTATGGAGCGTGGGCAACGAGATTCCCGAGCAGTGGGGCGATGCCGCCAAGGGCGACAGCACCGGCCGGGTGATCAGCCGTGAGCTGGCAGCCATCGTGCGCTCGCTGGATACCACAAGGCCTATTACCACCGCCAACAACGAAACCGTCAGCAGCAACCAGCTCCTGCAATCCGGCGCCTTCGATTTGGTAGGGTACAACTACCACCACCAGGAGTGGGGCGGGGTGCAGCAGCGCTGGCCGGGCAAACCCTTTATCGTTACCGAAAGCACATCGGCCCTGCAAACCCGCGGGCATTACGACCTGCTGCCCATGGACTCCATCCGCCGCTGGCCCGAGGCCTGGGACAAGCCCATTCCCGGTGGCGGCAACCCCGATCATACCGTATCGGCCTACGACCATGTGAGCGCTCCCTGGGGTTCTACCCACGAGGAAAGTATTAAGGAATTGCTCCGCTACCCGCATGTTTCCGGTATGTATGTATGGACCGGTTTCGACTACCTGGGCGAGCCCACCCCTTACCCCTGGCCGGCACGCAGCTCTTATTTCGGTATCATCGACCTGGCAGGCTTCCCCAAGGATGTGTATTACCTGTACCAGAGCGTATTTACCAACAAACCCGTATTGCACCTCTACCCGCACTGGAACTGGAAGGCGGGCGACACCGTTGACGTGGTGAGCTATTACAACAATGCCGACGCTGTGGAACTGTTCCTG
>NZ_MTFE01000010.1:0-178074 GCF_001953305.1 Cnuella takakiae | reverse complement strand
GCCCTATGCCCCGGGAACCCTGAAAGCCGTTTCCTACAAAGACGGGAATGTGGTGGTGACCAAAGAAGTAAAGACCGCCGGTGCACCTGCCCGGCTGGTACTGAAAGCGGACCGTAAAGTGATCAAGGCCGATGGTGCAGACCTGTCGTTTGTGACCATTGATGTGACCGATGGGAACGGTGTGCTGGCGCCCCGTGCCAACAACCTGGTTAAGTTCACTATCAGCGGTGCAGGCACCATTGCCGCTGTGGACAATGGCAGCCCTGTAAGTATGGAATCGTTCAAAGGGGAACAACATGCTGCCATGAACGGCAAGGCCCTTTGCATCGTGCAATCCAATGGCAGGAAAGGGCCGATCACCTTGACGGCCACCGCCGAAGGCATGCAGCCGGTGGTGTTGCAGCTACAAGCCCAATAGCTTATTGCACTACAGCATAAACTTTTAGTATTGAAAAATGGCAAGCAATCGTTACACGGGTCTGTTTCTACAGTGCCCGTTTTTTTATGCTTGTATAAACCACGGAGGCACATACGACAGGGAGTAACACAGCATATGCATCACTCTTTGCGCCCTTGCTCCTTTGCGTCTTTGCGTGAAAAATTCCGCCGTAGTTTCAGGCACCCGCTAACAGCCCAATGAACCAAAGAACTTTTACCATGTATTTCAAAAGAACCGGTACGATACCCCGCAAGAACAGCCTTGTATCAATCCTCGCTCTGTTCCTTTTTGCAACCACCCTTTTTGCCCAAACCGGTAAAGACCTGGAACTCTGGTACCAGCATCCTGCCGGCAGCTGGAACGAAGCACTGCCTGTGGGCAACGGCCGGCTGGGGGCCATGGTGTTTGGCGGTATCGCATCCGAGCGGTTACAGCTGAATGAAGAAAGCATCTGGTCGGGCAGGCCGGAAGATTTTGTGCACCCGGAAGCAAAAGCCGCCCTGCCGCAGGTAAGGAAGCTGTTGTTTGCAGGGCAGTATGCAGCAGCGCAGAAGCTGGCCGAGGAAAAGATGATGGGCCCACGCAAAAGCGGCAGCTCCTACCAGACCCTGGGCGACCTCCTGCTGGATTTTGTGCTACCCAACGGCGAGCTGCAGGGCTACCGCCGCGAGCTGGACCTCGAAACTGCCATTGCCCGGGTGCAGTACCGGGTGGGTAATGTGGGTTTCCAGCGGGAAATCTTCTCCAGTGCACCGGCAAAGGCACTGGTGGTACGCCTCACGGCAGACAAGAAGGGTGCGCTCAACTTCAGCGTGGGTATGCGCCGGTCGGGTAATAAGGCTGCCATTGATGTTGCGGGGCAAACCATAACGCTGAGCGAGCATGTAGGCAATGGGGTAGGGGTGCGGCTGGTGTCGAAGGTGCAGGTGATCGCCGAAGGAGGCACCATCAATCCTGTGGCGGGTAAACTGCAGGTAACCAAGGCTGATGCGGTGACCCTGTTGCTGACCGCTGCTACCGACTACTGGGGCAAGGACCCGCAAGCCACGGCTGACCAGGAATTGCAGGCCGCCGCACAACAAACCTATGCCGACCTGAAGCAGGCGCATATAGCGGATTACCAACGGTATTTCAAGAGGGTAGACCTGGACCTGGGTACCAACAACAGTACCCTTTTTCCTATGGATGCCCGTATTGCCGCCCTGCAGCAGGGCAACGAAGACCCGCAGCTGCTGGAGCTGTATTACCAGTTTGGCCGCTACCTGCTCATCAGCAGCTCGAGGCCGGGCGGGCTGCCTGCCAACCTGCAGGGCATCTGGGCCGATGGCCTCAACCCACCCTGGGATGCCGACTACCACATCAACATCAATATCCAGATGAACTACTGGCCCGCCGAGGTTGCCAACCTGTCGGAGCTGCACCAGCCCTTTCTGGACTTCCTGAATGCCCTGCGTGCAGACGGCCGCAAAACGGCCCGCGACATGTACGGGTTGAAAGGAACGGTAGCGCATTTTACCACCGATGCCTGGCATTTTACCGAAACCTATGGCAAGCCCCAGTGGGCGATGTGGCCCATGGGAATGGCCTGGAGTGCCCGCCACCTGTGGGAGCACTACCAGTTTACCGCCGATAAGGACTACCTGGCAAAGCAGGCCTATCCTGCCCTGAAGGAAGCGGCAGAATTTTGTATGGCCTGGCTTACCCCGAACCCGGCAACGGGGCACCTGGTATCGGGCCCGTCCATTTCGCCGGAGAATACTTTTACCGCTCCCGATGGCTCCGTGGCCACCATGGTGATGGGCCCTACCATGGACCATATGATCATCCGCGAGCTGCTGGGCAATACTTTGGCGGCCGCCCGGGTGCTCAATATGGATAAGGCTTTTCAAAAACAACTGGAGCAAACTTCTGCCCGCCTGGCACCCACCAAAATAGGCAGTGATGGCCGCATCATGGAATGGACTGAAGAATTCAAAGAACCAGAACCTGGCCACCGGCACATCTCGCATCTCTATGGGCTGCATCCCGGCAACGAGATCAACCGCCAAACACCTGAGTTACTGGCAGCTGCCCGCAAAACCATCGACCACCGCCTGGCCAATGGCGGCGGCCATACAGGCTGGAGCCGTGCCTGGATCGTCAACTTTTTTGCCCGCCTGCAGGATGGCGATGCCGCCTACCAGAACCTGGTAGCCCTGTTGCAAAAATCTACCCTGCCCAACCTGCTCGACAACCACCCGCCCTTCCAGATCGATGGCAATTTTGGCGCAACGGCGGGCATTTCCGAAATGCTGCTGCAAAGCCATGCGGGGGAGATCGAACTGCTGCCTGCAATGCCCAAAGCCTGGCAACAGGGATATATCCACGGCATTGTGGCCCGGGGTGGCTTTGAGGTAGATATCGATTGGGAAGGGGGAAAGCTGAAAGGGGTAAAACTGTTGTCCCGGAATGGCGGTACCTGCAAACTGCGGTATGGCAACCAGGTGGTGGAGCTAAATACGGAGAAGGGCGGCACTTACCGGTTGGGTAGGCAGCTGCAAAAGCTGTGATGGGTAAGATGGTGCGAGATAGGTAAACAGGGAAAAGGCAAAAGCAAATAGCGGGATGCTTGTGTATAGGGGAGGTGCCGATATGCTTCAGTATAACAGCTTCCTCAAACTCTGTCATGCCGAACTTGTTTCGGCATCCCCTTTAATACACAGGTACTCCAAAGATTCAAGGAGATCCAGACATGCTTCGGCATGACAGTGTTCGCGGGTTCTGTCGTCCAGGCGTAGGCCGGGATCTCCTGCCGCTTTCGGAGTATACCTGGATAAAAGGACCTGCCCAAACAAATACAGCATCATACGCTGTTATAGCGCCCTACCCAATCATTTATATCCTTATTACACAAGCGGTACCCTTTTTTACCTGTAACTTTTGACTTTTGCCTGATTCCATCTCCCTCAACCAAGACCTGATTATTTATGAACCGCATCGACCGGCTCAACGCCATCCTGATACAGCTGCAAACCAAGCGGAAAATAAAGGCGCAGGAAATTGCCGATAAGTTCGGCATCAGCCTGCGCACGGTGTACCGCGATGTAAAGGCCTTGGAAGCCGCCGGTGTGCCGGTGATCGGCGAGGCGGGCAGCGGCTACCAGCTGATGGAAGGCTACCGCCTGCCGCCGGTACAGTTCTGCCGCGAAGAGGCGGCGGCCCTGCTCACCGCGGGCAAGCTGATCCACTCGATGGCCGACAAACAGGTGGCAAGGCAGTACCATTCGGCGCTGGACAAAATAAAGGCGGTGCTCCGCATGACTGAAAAAGACCTGCTGGAGCAGATCGAAAACCATATTGCCGTGCTGCCCTATACCCATCCGCAATACCAGAAGCCCGATGAACTGCACCTCTCCACCATCCTGGATGCCATCGGGCAAACCAAGGTGCTGGAGATGCACTACCATTCCATTGGCAAACGGGAAAGGCTGCAGCGCTCCGTAGAGCCCATTGGTATTTACTACCAGAGCGGGCAGTGGTACCTGCTGGGCTACTGCCGGATGCGTATGGACTACCGGGTATTCCGTACCGATCGGATTGAGCAATTGATGTTATCGGACCATCATTTTACCCCCAGCCACCCGCCCTTGCAGCAGTTGCTGGATACCACCATGCACCAGGCCGACCTCAAACAGGTGGTGATGGATGTGGAGCCCGACTCGGCGCAGTACCTGGGTACGCAGAAATACTACAACGGTTTTGTGCGGGAGGAGCCACACGAAGGAAAGCTGCGCATGACCTTTCTTACGGCCTCCTTTTGCGGCTTTGCCCGCTGGTACCTCATGTTTGGCGACCGGGCCACCATCGTATCGCCACAAGCCCTCAAAGACGAAGTGGCTGCCCTGCTGGAAAAAATTGCACAAAAAGTGGAACCTTTTGAAACCCTGCTGACATAGGGCTGTCACTACCCCTTTGTTGCTTTGTAGTACAAAGCCAAGCAACATGACACTGATCGAATTTTTCAAAAAGCAGTACGAGGAAGAAGGCGCCATCACCCGCAAGTTTCTGGCCCTGGTAAAAGAAGACGATTTCGGTTTTAAACCCCATCCCCGCAGCATGGTGATGAAAGAACTGGTAAAGCACCTTGCCGATTTGCCCGGCTGGATCCACCTGGTGCTCACCACCGAGGAACTGGACTTCGAAAATGCTTATGTTCAACCCGAAATCAAGGACAGCGAGGATATGATGGCTTATTTCGAACAACGCTACCAGGAAGGCCTTTCGATGCTGGTGCCCGAAAACGAGGCGCAAATGCAACTGCCCTGGACCTTGCGCAACGGCGACATTGTTTACTGGACCGACCTCAAGATGGAAATGATCCGCACCTCGCTGAGCCAGCAGATCCACCACCGGGCACAACTGGGTGTGTACCTGCGCCTGTTGGATATTCCCATCCCCGGCAGTTATGGTCCCAGCGCCGATGAGAATGAATTTGCGGCGATGGAAGCGGCGGCAGCGTAAACACCACTAAGCTTCTTTTTAAATGCTGACTCCTGTATTTCCATTGTTGGGTATGCAGGGGCCAGCATTTTTGTATCAACTACCCTGCTGTTTGCTGTTGTTTGCTCGTTGGAAAAATGGAATGGCTTAAGTGTGTAAAACCCGTTGTGGTCTGTCGTCCGTTGTCTGTGGTCTATGCACTTGTATCTTTAGCCATCACAAGGGTGCATACTTCAACCATGACCAGAGCCATACTGCAGGACAAAACAGCCGTTGTGGCATTGCTTTCCAAAGCGTTTCACGACAACCAAAGCGTTAACTACATCATTCAGCAGGATGAACGCAGGTTGTTGCGGATACAGGCCCTGATGGACTATTCCTTCGAGCTTTGCTTCCGGTATGGTGCCGTACTGTGGTCGGAGCAAAGGGATGCCTGTGCCCTGCTGCTTTTCCCCGATAGGAAAAAGACCAGCCTGCAATCGGTTTTGCTGGACCTGCAGCTGGCAGTAAAATCCATCGGTGTCCGGAACATACGTAAAGTGCTGCAGCGGGAAGCTTATATCAAAAGCCAGCATCCGGGCGAGGCATTTGCCTACCTGTGGTTTATTGGGGTGGAACCTGCCCGACAGGGCCAGGGTTGTGGAAGCGCCCTGGTGGAGGCCCTGATTACCTGGTGCGCCCGGCAAGGGCGGAACATCTACCTGGAAACTTCCACCCCACGCAACCTGCCTTTTTACCAAAAGATGGGCTTTCACAATTACCACCATACCGACCGGTTTGGATACCCCTTGTATTTTTTCAGGCATACCAGTAAATAAGGGCGGCGAACAGCAGTTCTTGGAAAAAATAATCCCTTCGGTGAGGAAGGGATTTCTCAGCTCCAATGAGCTTGTGTTTTCATGTGAACCGGCCTGGGCTGGTCTTCAAAAGGATACGGGAAAAAACGGGTTGGGTTGCGGCCTTTTCATTGGAAACTGGATGGAAGTTCCGGCGCTGATCCGCCTGCCTTCCGGGAACAAAATTGCCCCAATATTAAAAGGCGTATTAATGCATTCGGTCAAACCGCAACAATTTTAGGTAAAAGGCCGTTTTTAGCGGGTGGTGAGTAGCTCAAAAAGTTTGAAAATCAACAACTTAGTAGAACTACTTAAGGGTTTTGCTATAGAAAAATCCCCTTCTGAATGGAAGGGGATTATATCTGGGTAAAGTAGCATACTTTATCCGGGCATGTTTTCAAGTTTCGGATTATTGGTTTTTCAACGGCCCAATTTCTTGTTCAACAATTGGATTAGGTTGGTTATTCATAGATTATATATTATAAGTCAAAGCCCATACCATTAACGGCAAACATGCTTACTTTTTTACCAATAAACTGTAAAAGTTGAAAGTTCTTTTTCAAGCAATGCCGCCTTGCACCGCTATTGCGCCAGCACCTTTCTTGATCATTTCTAAAAGAAGGCTTTCCATTTCCTTGGGTTCCAATATTTTTTGCCGGTAATAAAGCGGCAGCAAAACTGGATTGCGGCTTATGTTTGCCGGGATCAACCCGTTTTTTATTGCAACCTACCTGGATGATTACCGATTGCTTTGGCAGCCTTTCCACATCAAAGCGGCAGCATAGCCCTGCCCGCAAACAACTATGTTTTTGCGTCCTGCTGCTGGCAATGGTTATTTCCACAGGCGCACAAAAGGTCCGGCTGGTACCCGTTGCCGAAGGCTGGAGCGCCAATACCGTAAATGTTACCGTCTTTCGCAAAAACGCACTCGCTTCCTATAAGGATACCCAGTACATCGCTTTTTACAACCCCGATAGTTATGTGGTGGTAGGCAAGCGCCGCATCGGCGGCCAGCAGTGGCAGGTGGTGCAAACCCCTTTCAAAGGCAATACCCGCGATGCCCACAACATCATTTCCATCATGACCGATGGTGCGGGCTACCTGCACATGGCCTGGGATCACCACAACAACCCCTTGCACTATACCCGGAGCATTGCCCCTGGCGCCCTCCAATTTGAGCAACCCCAACCCATGACCGGCACCAGCGAGGCCAAGGTATCATACCCCGAATTTTACCGCCTGCCCCAGGGCGATCTCCTCTTCCTGTACCGCGATGGCGGCTCGGGCAATGGCAACCTGGTGATGAACCGCTACGACCTGCAAACGGGCCGCTGGCAACAGGTGCAGCACAACCTCATTAGCGGTGAAGGCAAACGCAACCCCTACTGGCAGGCATGCGTAGACAGTCGCGGTACCATACACCTCTCCTGGGTATGGCGCGAAAGCCCCGATGTGGCTTCCAACCACGACCTCTGTTATGCCCGCTCCACCGATGGTGGCATCAGTTGGGAGCGTTCGGATGGCCAAGCTTACCGGTTACCCATTACCGCAGCAAGTGCCGAGTATGCATGGCGCATCCCGCAACAAAGCGAACTGATCAACCAGACTTCCATGTTTGCCGATGAAAAGGGCCAGCCTTATATTGCCACCTACTGGCGGGACAGCACCAGCTCCGTACCGCAATACCGCATGGTGTTCAGCAGGGAGGGCGTTTGGCAAATGCAGAACCTGGGTTTCCGTGCCCTGCCTTTTAGCCTCAGTGGTGCGGGTAGCAAGGCCATTCCCATTGCCCGTCCGCAGATCATTGCCTGGCGCAGGGGTAGCAAATGGGCGGCGGGCCTCGTGTTTCGCGATGCCGAACGCGGCAGCCGTATATCCATTGCAGTGAATAAAAATCTTAGGCAAAAAAAATGGAAGATCAGGGACCTGGCTACCGATGCTGTAGGCAACTGGGAACCATCGTACGATACCGAATTGTGGAAAGAAAAAAGGTTACTCCACCTCTTTATGCAACCCGCCATACAGGTGGACGGCGAAGGCGTGGGTACGATGAAACCGCAGATGGTGCAGGTGCTGGAATACCGCGTACGCAAATAAGGAAATTGTTTTGCCATGAATAGACTTCGATTATTTACAGGACTGTTGTTACTGGTGTTAAGTTCCTGTGCCGCTACAAAGGGTAGCAAGAATTTTGGTTCCCGTAAAGATTCCGTGCTCGCCATCATCAACAAGGTGAACGGGTACTGGCAGGCCAACAATGCACCACAGCAGCGTGCCTTCTGGGATCATGCCGCCTATCATACCGGTAACATGGCGGCCTACGCACTCACCCGCAATGAAGCTTACCGCAAATACTCAGAAGACTGGGCGGTGCACAACGAGTGGAAAGGCGCCAAATCGGATAAGAAAGAAGAGTGGAAGCTGACCTATGGCGAAAAGGATGACTACGTGTTGTTTGGCGACTGGCAGATTTGTTTTCAAACCTATGCCGACCTATACCAACTGGATAAAGACCCCAGGAAAATTGCCCGTGCCCTCGAGGTGATGGAATACCAGATGAGCACGGAACGCAACGACTACTGGTGGTGGGCCGATGGCCTTTACATGGTGATGCCCGTAATGACGAAGCTGTATACCGTCACCGGCAACGCGCAGTACCTCCAGAAGCTGGAAGCATATTACCGCTACGCGGAAAGCATTATGTACGACAGTGCCGCAGGCCTGTTTTACCGCGATGCCAAATACCTTTATCCCAAACACAAGAGCGCTAATGGCGGGAAGGATTTCTGGGCACGCGGCGATGGATGGGTATTTGCCGGATTGGCCAAGGTGCTGCAGGACCTGCCCAAAGATGCGCCGCAGCGCCCGCTGTTTGAAAGCCGTTACCGGCGTATGGCGCTGGCCATCATGCAAGCGCAGCGCCCCGAAGGCTACTGGACCCGCAGCATGCTCGATTCCGAACATGCACCCGGCCCCGAAACCAGTGGTACGGCGTTCTTTACCTATGGCTTTTTGTGGGGTATCAACAATGGCTACCTCGATAAAAAAACATACCTGCCCGTAGTGCAGCGCAGCTGGAACTACCTTTCCACAACAGCCCTCCAGCCCGATGGCCGGGTGGGCTATGTGCAGCCCATTGGCGAAAGGGCCATTCCCGGGCAGGTGGTGAACCAGCAAAGCACCTCCAACTTTGGCGTGGGCGCCTACCTGCTGGCGGCAACGGAGTTGTACCGGTTGCTGGATAAGTAGTATTGCTCACAGATGGCACAGATGACACGGATGATTTTGATTTGATGCTTACCATAATCCAAACACCGGTTATTACAAGTTGGAATTTGTAACAAAAAACAATGCTTTTGCAACCAGAAAATATCTGTGTCATCCGTGCCATCTGTGAGCAATATTTCCCTTTACATCTGCCCACACTGGCAACTCGGAACTGGCAACCTGCAACTGACCTTAATGCTTTTGCACCTAGTAAGTCATCCGTGTTATCCGTGCCATCTGTGAGCACCCTTTAAAGCGCACTTCAACATTTTACCATATGCAATCAAAGCTCTTCTTCCCACATTTCGCGTTGTTACTTGCCGCTATGCTGGCAGGTACGATCAGCAATGGCCAGCAATCTGCCCGTGACCCTTTCGCCACTGATGGCTACCGCCTGAGGTGGGCCGATGAATTCAATAAAAAAGGCAGTCCCGATACAGCCAACTGGGGCTATGAACAAGGCTTTGTACGCAACAACGAACTACAATGGTACCAGCCGCAGAATGCATGGTGCGCCAATGGTATGCTGATCATTGAAGGACGGAAAGAACAAAGAGCAAACCCGCGTTATGCACAGGGCAGTAACGACTGGCGTTTTAAACGCGATTCCATTCATTACAGTGCGGCATCCCTGCTTACCCGGGGCAAAAAGCAATGGCAATATGGCCGCTTCGTGATGCGGGGCCGTATCAAAGCTAGTGCAGGCTTGTGGCCGGCCTGGTGGACCCTGGGTGTAAAAGGCCAATGGCCAAGCAATGGCGAGATCGACATGATGGAATATTACCGTGGCAGGCTGCTGGCCAATATTGCCACGGGTACCCGCCAGCAGTACAAGGCACATTGGTTCAGCAATACGTTTTCGGTGGACTCGTTGGGCCAGCAATGGGCAGATCAGTTTCATGTATGGCGCATGGACTGGGACCAACAGGCCATTGCCCTTTATGTAGACGATATCCTGCTCAACAAAGTGCCCATGGATTCGCTGGTAAACCGCGATGGTACCGGGATCAATCCATTCAAGCAACCGCATTATATGCTATTGAACCTGGCAATCGGTGGCGATAATGGTGGTGATCCTTCGGGTACTAAATTTCCTACACGAATGGAAGTGGATTATGTACGGGTGTATCAAAAAGATTAGTGCCGGATGGGATAAAAATCCGTTCCTATCCGTTTTATCCGTTCCATCCGTGTTCCTATCCATGTTGCCTATTCCTAGCGCTCTTCCAATAGTATCGTCCAACTGGTATCCAAAAAGAATTTTCCTTTAGATGAAAAAAGTACTGGCCCTTATCTGCACCTGCTTTTTCCTGCAGGTAACAATGGCACAAAAAGCTACCGACCGCCAGCTATGGCTGCGTTACCTCGATAAGGTGGCAAGGCCTGTTTTCTCCAACCTGGCTGCCGATAACTTAAAAGCTAATATGCCGGTACAACTGGCGCCAAAAGTTGACAATGCCCAAAGCCGCACTTCGGTATCTTACCTTGAAGCATTTGGCCGCACCCTGAGTGGTATTGGTCCCTGGCTCAATAACGAAGGCGGTGGCAAAGAAGAAGTGGCCCTGCGCAACCAGTACCGCCAGTGGGCATTGCAGGCACTTGCCAACGCGGTGAACCCCGCTGCCAAAGATTACCTGCAATGGAACGGTGGACAGCCGCTGGTAGATGCTTCCTTCCTTGCTTTTGGACTGGTGCGTTGCCCCTGGTTGTGGGACCATGCCGACAGCAGTGTAAAGGCAGGAGTGGTTACGGCTTTCAAACAAACAAGGGCCACCGTGCCGGCCTATACCAACTGGATATTGTTCAGTGGCATGATCGAAGCTTTCTTTTGCCGTTACGGCTACGAGTATGATGTGGTGCGGATTGAATTTGCCGTGCGGGAATTTGCCCATCACTGGTATGTGGGCGATGGATTGTTTTCCGATGGGATGAACTTTGCCATGGACTATTACAACAGCATCGTTATCCATCCTTACCTCGCATCTATTGTGGACATCATCAATGGTAAAACCAGGCGCTTTGGCTGGTTTGCGCCTCACCTCGATAAGATCAATAAACGCTATGCAGAGATACAGGAACGCAGCATCAACACCGATGGTTCTTTCCCGGTATTTGGCCGCTCCATTGCCTACCGCAGCGGTGTGTTTCATCACCTGGCCGATATGGCTTTGCGCAACAAGCTGCCTGAATCCTTATCGCCTGCTGCGGTGCGCAGTGCACTTGCCGCAGTGCTGCAAAAAACATTAGGTGCTCCTAAAACCTTCAATGAGCGGGGCTGGCTCAATATCGGCCTGCACGGCGCCCAACCTGGCCTGGGCGAGCCTTATATTACTACCGGCAGTTTGTACCTGGCTGCCCATATCTTCCTGCCTTTGGGCCTGCCCGATACAGATCCTTTCTGGGCTGCACCCGCAGCACCGTGGACGGCGGTAAAAGTTTGGAACGGTGAAGATATACCCGCCGATCATGCAGTTGAAGTGAAGTATTAGGGCGTTACCCGTTGCAGGTTGCAAGTAACAGGAGGTAAGACAGCATTCAACTGGAAAAAGTATAGGTGCGGCGCTTTGTACATTGGTATTGCCCATTAAACGGTAACCTGCTACTTGGAACCTGCAACCTGAAACTGCAACTTGCCACCTGCATTCCGCTCACAACGCTTCACCAAACGTGAGCAGGTTACCATCCGGATCGATTAGGGAAAACTCTTTGATGCCCCATGGTTTTGCTTGCAGGGGTGCGTTGGGGTGAATGGCTATGTTCTGGTCCAGGTACGATTGGTACGACTCCTCGATACTATTGGTGCGGATATACACCTGTCCGTAATTTTCTTTGGTGTCGAGTGCCGGAAACAAAAAGAAGTGTATTTCAATATTGTCTTTTTGCAGCATCAGGTAATCTGGGTAGTCTGCATGCCCCCATTGTGCAAAACCCAACTGCTCGTAATAAGCCTTTGTGGCAGCTTTGTTGCGCATGGGCAGCTTGGGGTTGATGGCGGTAAGCATGGGGCTCTTTTTGTAGTGAAATGTTCTGGTGATAACAAAGGCGCTATCAATCATTCAGCCCTTTCCCTTCCAGTATTTGCGCCCTGTGTTTTTCAATCCTTGCCACCCTTGTTTTTGATTGTTTGGGTTGTGCAAAATGAAAAAGGTAAGCCCTTTGCCTGCCGGGCGTGAGGGCTTCGAAAGCGGCTTTGAGTGCTCCATCGCCAGCCACAACCTGCAGCCATTCTTCAGGCGCTGTGTAGTCTGCTGTTTTTTTCAGCGTTACTTTCAATCCCGCCCTTTCCACTGCTATGGCTTCGCGGATACAGGCTGCCAGCACAGCAGCATTGCTCCTGATGGCAGCAACATTGGTAAAACGAATTTGCCTTGCCGACTGCACGTTTTCGGTTTGTTGGATCAGCAGTCCGTGTGCATTGTTGAGCAGGGCGCCTTTAAAGAACAGCAGGGCGCAGTATTCCTTGAAGCCATGAATGAGTACCACGTTCCGGCCCTCCATTGTATAACAGGGACAGCCCCATTTAAGGTCTTCCTGCAGCCCGCTTTCCAGGCATATTACGCTTAGTTGCTCGTAGGCTTCCTGCCAGGGGCTTGCTTCCTGGAAGAACCATTCAACTTTTGGATTTCGGTTCATGTATTGCTGCCTTGTTTGATGATGGCAAAAGGCTAAAATAAAATAACCCTTGTTATGCCTGGTTAGTCAACAGGCTCCCACAGTTCTATCTTGTTGCCTTCCGCATCAAGGATGTGTACAAACTTGCCGTAGTCGTAGGTTTCAATGCCATCCAAAATGGTCACTCCGCTTTGCTGTAATTCCGCAACCAGGGCTTCCAGGTTTTCCACGCGGTAGTTGATCATAAACTCTTTTTCGGAAGGCGCGAAATAGCCCGTCGATTCCGCAAAAGGACTCCACTGCGTGGTGCCTTTCTTTTCGGGATCGGCAGCATCGCGCCACTCGAAACTTGCACCATAGGCGTTGGTGTCCAAACCCAGGTGTTGCTGGTACCATGCCCGCATGGCCTCGGGGTCTTTGCTTTTGAAGAAGATGCCGCCGATGCCGGTTACTTTTTTCATTTGAGGTGGGTTTATTGCAACTGAAAGTAAGCTTTCTAGCCATTACTGATTGCTGTTGGCGGCTCTTACTTTTTGTACCCTGCTTTCAGGCTGGGGTGCAACTAACCGGTAGCCAAAGGGTCGGCAGCGCAATAGCCTGGAGCATCAAAACAGTCCATGCTATTTTCAATAAAACCACAGTAACAGGGTTTATGGAACCAAACAGCATTGCTACTATAGGGCTGCTCTTGCGTCGCACGCTTGTACTCCGGTGCTACTAACGGGCAAGGAGCCACAGCCCTCCCCCGGTCGCAACAATTACCCCCCGCCTTGGCGCTTCCTGCTTATTTTTGCCCCTGTTTCCCGGTGCGTGGCTTTCGATGGCTCCGCCCGCTTTTTTATCTTAATACCTGCCCTTTGCTTCACGCTACCCGCACACATCAACCCGTTATATATATCGCGCAGCAGGCCCAGATGGCATCCTGCCTGCAGCAGCTTGCTGCAGCACCGGTGATCTCTTTCGACCTCGAGTTCGACAATAACCGCTATTCCTACGGGGTTACCCTTTGTTTGATACAGGTGGCCACCCCCGATGTTTGCTATATCATAGATCCCATGGAGGAGCTGGACCTGGGCGGCCTCTACACCATTTTTGAAGACCCCAATATTCAGAAACTGGTACACTCGCCCGGCGAGGATTTGCGCCTGTTGCATAGCCTGGGTTGTTATCCCAAAAACGTATTCGATACCGAGGTGGTAGCGCGCCTGCTCAACTACGAGCAAACCTCGCTGGCCAATATGCTGCGGGTAGCGCTCGATCACCACATCAGCAAGCAGCACCAGAAAAGCAACTGGCTGCGCCGCCCCTTGTCGGAAGGGCAGATACAGTATGCCGCCGAAGACGTGGTGTGGCTGCACCCGCTTAAGGACCTGTTGGTAGCCGAGGCCGAAGCCCGCGGGCTCATGCCCTTTGTGCGCGAAGAGCAGGCCCTGCTGAGTACTACCATTCACCAGCCGCAGCAGCGCACCAGCTTTTTAAAACCCGCCGACCTGCACCAGCTGAGCCGCCGCGACCAGTATATCACCAATGAGCTGCTGCGCCTGCGCGATGAACTGGCCCGCGATATCAACAAGCCGCCTTACCAGGTGATGAACGAAGACCTGGTGCGGGCCCTTGCCTGCGGGCAGTTGCCTCCCGACAGCGTGATTGACGATCCGGGCGTGCATCCCCGTTATAAGAACAGCCGTTTTGCCAACCGCATAGCAGGCATTCTGAAAGCTGCCCGTACCGAGGCCAATGCACAGGGCTTGTCGCGGGAGCTGCCCACCCGCGAGCCCCGCAGCCCCGAGCAACACGCGGCTGCCCGCAAGGCTTCGCACGATAAAGAGCACCTTTTTGCGCCCATACAACAAGCGTTGGTAAAGCGATATGGCACTTACGCCACCCAGCTGATGCTGAGCAACAGGCTGGTAGGCGAGATCCTCAATGGCAATGCGCAGCTGCCGGGTTACAGAAAGGTACTGTTTCGGGAGATTGCCGCGGAACTCGGGCTTGATGTGAGCGACTACCTGAGGGAAGAATAAGGGTTCTCACAGATGACACGGATAATAGACGATGGACGATGGACAATTGACCATGGTCCATCGTCCATCGTCGTTTCCTTTCTTCCTTATTGGTTTGTTTGGCTGTTTATCCGTGCCATCCGTGGCATCTGTGAGAACCTGCCGAACCTGCCCTCACTAGGAAGCGGCCATGGTACAGGACAGTGCGCTGCGCCCAGCCCTTATTTTTACAGGTATGCAGATAACGATTCCTCGCCGGCCCATCCTGCTGCTCCTGTTGTTGCAGCTTCTTGTAGGCAACCTAATGGCGCAAACCGCCAACCCGCAGCAATACAAGTACGTGTTTACGGTAGCCAAGGATGGCACCGGTGATTTCAAATTCATCCAGGATGCTATCGATGCCATGCGCGTATACCCCTTGCAGCGCATCACCCTCTACATCAAGAACGGGGTGTACAACGAAAAGATCCAGTTGCCTTCCGACAATACCGATGTCACTTTCATTGGCGAAAGCGTTGAAAAGACCATCATCACCTTCAGCGATTATTCGGGCAGGGGCAGGCATACCACTTTTACTTCCTATACCGCTAAAATTTCGGGCAACCGCTTTGTGGCGGAGAACATCACTTTTGCCAACAGTGCCGGCCCGGTGGGACAGGCGCTGGCACTCTATGTGGATGCCGACCGGGCCGTGTTCCGCAATTGCCGCTTCCTGGGCAACCAGGATACCATCTATGCTGCGGGTGAAGGAGCAAGACAGTTGTTTGTCAACTGTTTTATTGAAGGCACTACCGACTTCATCTTTGGGCCTGCCACTGCAGTGTTCCAGGCCTGCACCATCCGGGCCAAATCCAACTCTTATATTACGGCAGCCAACACACCCAGGGGCAGGCAGTACGGCTTTGTATTCCTCGATTGCAAGGTGCTTGCCGATAGCGCTGTAACCAAATTGTTCCTGGGCCGTCCCTGGCGAGCCTATTCCCGCACGGCATTCATTCGTTGCGAACTGCCTGCTGTTATTGCACCCGCAGGCTGGGATAACTGGGGTAATACCGCCAATGAGCAAACCGCCTTTTATGCCGAGTATAAAAATGTTGGCAAGGGCAGCAATACTGCGGGCCGTGTACCTTGGGCAAAGCAGCTGACCAATCAGGAAGCGCAGGAATATACTTTGGAAAAGATCTTTGCCAGCCAGCCTCAGGCGGTTGAAGACAAGGCCTGGTACCAGCCTGCACCAGCTGCAGTTTTTAGCTGGCCTGCAGCACAAGTTGCCAGGTAAGCGTATCAACTTGTGTTGAACTTCGCCTTTGCTGTTTTGAAGTATCGCAAAGAGCGCTAAGCAAACGCGGAGGGCGCAAAGAAAATCCTTAGCGTTCTTTGCGCCTCCTTTGCGCTCTTTGCGATACTATATCGCTCATTAATCGTTGCTCATTAGGCAGCAATATCCAATTCTCCCGATATGCGTTTTCCTATTCTTCTTTTGCTTGCCGGGCTCACATATACATCCGCCGCTCAACAACCTTTTGTTTCCAAAGTATGGGTTGCCGACAATGGCGACGGCACTTATAAAAACCCCATTCTCCACGCCGACTATTCCGACCCCGATGCCATCCGTGTAGGCGATGATTATTACCTCACTTCTTCTTCGTTTGAAGATGTGCCGGGCCTGCCCATCCTGCACTCGAAAGATCTGGTGAACTGGCGCATCATTGGTCATGCATTGCCGCGTCAGTATCCTTATGCGCACTTCTCCGTACCCCGTCATGGAGAAGGGGTGTGGGCGCCCGCGCTGCGCTACCATAAAGGCGAGTTCTACCTCTATTACCCCGATCCTGATTTTGGTATTTATCTCACCAAGACAAAGAACCCTGCCGGTCCCTGGAGCGATCCGGTGCTGGTAGTGGGCGGTAAGGGGCTGATCGATCCCTGCCCCCTTTGGGATGAGGATGGTAAGGTGTACCTGGCGCATGCCTACGCCGGCAGCCGTTCAGGTATCAAAAGTGTACTGTCTATAAAGCGCCTCAACCCAGAAGGCACAGCAGCCATCGACGAAGGCGTGCTGGTGTACGATGGCCACGAACAGGATCCTACCATCGAAGGCCCCAAGTTGTATAAGCGTAATGGCTACTACTACATCTTCGCACCGGCAGGCGGCGTGAGCACCGGCTGGCAGCTGGTGCTGCGTTCCAAAAATATCTATGGTCCTTACGAGCGCAAGGTGGTAATGGACCAGGGCGGCACGCCAGTGAATGGCCCGCACCAGGGTGCGTGGGTGAGTACCCAAACGGGTGAAGACTGGTTCCTGCACTTCCAGGATAAGGCTGCCTATGGCCGCGTGGTGCACCTGCAACCCATGCAGTGGAAGGCCGATTGGCCGGTGATTGGCATAGATAAGGATGGCGATGGCAAAGGCGAGCCCGTGCTGCGTTACCCCAAACCCAATGTGGGTAAGCAGTGGCCGGTGCAAACGCCTCCCGACAGCGATGAATTCAATAGTGCGACCCTTGGCCTGCAATGGCAGTGGATGGCCAACCCCAAAGCTACCTGGGCTTTCACCAACCCGGCCAACGGGCTGCTCCGCCTGTTTTCCGACAAGCTCCCCGACAGTGCCCGCAACTTATGGGAGGCATCCAACGTGCTGCTGCAAAAGCTACCTGCCGAAACCTTCATGGTTACTACGAAGCTCCAGTTTTCGCCCAACCCTAAACTGGAAGGCGAAAGAGCGGGGCTGGTGATGATGGGGATGAGCTATGCAGGCCTCGCACTCAAAAGCACCAAGGAGGGTATGCAGTTGGTAAGCCTCCGTTGCAAAGATGCCATCAAGGGCAGCAGGGAGCAGGAAGTTTTAATTGCACCTGTTAGTACGCCCATTTTATACCTCCGTATGAAAGTAGGTAAAGGTGCGCAATGCCGCTTTAGCTATAGCCTGGATGGAAACCGCTTCGTAGATGCGGGCGAACCCTTTACCGCTGAAATGGGCCGCTGGATTGGTGCCAAGATGGGCCTGTTTTGTACCCGCAACACGCAGATCAACGATGCGGGTTTTGTGGATGTGGACTGGTGGCGGGTAGAGGCTTTGAAGTAGCCGGTTGCAGGTTGCCATTTGCCGGTTGCTAGTTTCAGGTTACAAGTTGCAAGGAGCGGACTGCGAGCTTCAAGCTTCAAGTATTTTTAAACTAATAACCATGCAATGATTCCGTAGAGATGGGTGCACCAATTTTCAGTACTGGCAGAAAGCCCGTATTTAAATACCTGCAACCTGCAACCGGTAAGTGCAGTACAGTTACCCCATCCTCCTTTCTTATTTTTCCCGTTCTGCCATTAAAACACGGCGGCCGCAAGGCTGCCTGTGTGCCTGCTATGCCTTTTCGGTTTGATTGTTCCGGTGGCCAGGATACCGGCAACCGGCAACCTAAAACGGGTTTCATATGCCAGCATATCCTTATATTCCATTTTTCTAACGATTCATTGCCCGTATGCAACAACGTAACAAATACCTGTTCCCTTTTATCCTGGTCACCAGCCTGTTTTTCCTGTGGGCCTTCCTGCACAACATCAATCCCATCCTGATCCCGCACCTCAAGAAGGCCTGCCAGCTTACCGATACGGAGTCGGCGCTGATCGATTCTTCGGTGTACCTGGGTTATTTCCTGGTGGCGCTGCCCGCCGGCTGGTTCATGCACCGCTTTGGGTATAAAAAGGGCGTGATGGCGGGACTGCTCCTGTATGGCATTGGCGCTGCGCTCTTCCTGCCGGCCGCCGACAGCCGCAGCTTTACGCTCTTCCTGGTGGCGCTTTTTATCATTGCCAGTGGCGCTACTTTTTTGGAAACGGTGGCTAACCCCTATATCACCAAGCTCGGTAATCCGGATACGGCAACCCAGCGCCTCAACTTTGCGCAATCGTTCAATGGTGTGGGTGCCTTTATCGCACCCATCATAGGTGGCCGCTTTATCCTTTCGGGTATCGAGCACAGTCCCGAGGAGCTGTCCCGTATGGATGCTGCGGGTACCCTCAATTCTTACCTGCAAACGGAAGCTTCTGCTATCCGGTTGCCCTACCTCGTTATAGCCGTATTGGTATTGTTGCTGGCTGCGTTGTTTTTCTTTACCCGGCTGCCCGAAGGCGAAGGCAAAGAAGAAAAAGGCGCAGGTGGTTTTTCTTTCCGCGTCTTGCGGCATGCACAGGTACGTTGGGGCGTGGTAGCCCAGTTCTTCTATGTGGGCGCACAGGTGTGCGTGGGCAGCTTTTTTATCCGCTTTGCAAAACATGTGATGAATATGCCCGAAAAGGACGCGGCATTCTATTGGGGTTCCATTGCCATGGTAGGCTTTATGCTGGGCCGCTTTACCGGTACCTTCTTTATGAAATACCTGAAGCCCGAAAGGCTGCTGGCGCTCTATGCCGTTATCTGCATGGCCCTGCTGGCAGTGGCTTCTTTTGTGCCAGGCGCGGTGGCGGTGTACGCAGTAATGGCCGTGCCGTTTTTTATGTCCATCATGTTCCCGACCATCTTTGCGCTGGGTATCCAGGGACTGGGTGAAGAAGGAAAGATCGCCTCTTCGCTGATCGTAATGTCAATTGTAGGTGGTGCGTTTTTCCCCCTGATTATGGGATGGATATCGGACGCTACCGGTGGTAATATCCAGGTGGCATATATTATTCCCCTGCTTTGTTTTGTGGTGATCCTTTTCTTTGCGTTGCGGCAAAAAGCAGTAGCACCACAAGGAAGCGAAAAGCTGGTGTTAACGCATTGACGAGGACGTTAAGTTTATAAAAGAAGTATCGCAAAGAGCGCTAAGGATACGCAAAGAAGCGCAAAGTATTCTTTGCGGTCTTCGCGCCTTCTTTGTGTTCTTTGCGATACAAAAAAGGTTATAAAAACAGTAGTGTATACATGTTTCAACTAAACAATAAAACAGCAGTAATAACAGGCTCCGGAAGCGGTATCGGCAAAGCCACTGCGCTGCTCTTTGGCAAACAAGGCGCCCATGTGCTGGTAGTGGATCGCAACGCAGAACAGGGTGCCGCAACGGTACAGGAAATAGAGGCCGCAGGTGGCAAAGCCGTTTTCCATGAATGTGATGTGACCAACCAACAGGCGGTAGCTGATGTTTTTGCAGCCATCGGCCAAATCGATATACTGGTAAACAGCGCAGGTATATCGCATATTGGCAAGGCGCACACTACAACTGAAGCCGATTTCGACAAAGTGTTCCAGGTAAATGTAAAGGGCGTGTACAACAGCCTGTACGCTGTGCTGCCCATCATGCAGGCGCAGGGCGGCGGCGTCATCCTCAACCTGGCATCCATTGCCAGCACTTTAGGCCTCAACGACCGCTTTGCTTATAGTATGAGCAAGGGCGCCGTGATGTCGATGACCTTCTCTGTTGCCAAAGATTATATCGGCGATGGCATTCGTTGCAACTGTATTTCACCGGCAAGGGTGCATACGCCTTTTGTGGATGGATTTCTGGCAAAGAACTATCCCGGCAAGGAAGCCGAGATGATGGAAAAATTAAGCAAGTCGCAGCCCATTGGCCGTATGGCAAAACCGGATGAAATTGCGGCAC
The DNA here is from genome assembly GCF_001953305.1 of Cnuella takakiae. Classification (GTDB taxonomy): domain Bacteria; phylum Bacteroidota; class Bacteroidia; order Chitinophagales; family Chitinophagaceae; genus Flavisolibacter; species Flavisolibacter takakiae. Next base: position 157,865 of record NZ_MTFE01000010.1, on the reverse strand, counting down.
TGGCGCTTTACCTCTGCTCCGATGAAGCTTCATTCATCACAGGCAGCGATTACCCAATTGATGGTGGCTTTTTGCGGTTGAATAGTTGATGAATTATGGTGCAAGCAATAATGAATGGATAATGATTATTTAGCGTAGGGGATGCCGAAACAAGTTCGGCATGACAGGCTCCCGGTAACAGAGAAATGATTCAGTATTGTAGGTTGTCATCCCGTCTCGCCTCAGGCGAGATCGGCATCTTCATCTAATTCAAGCATCTTAATTAACTAATAAATAAGCAACAACTCAAAGCTTGTATCTGTTTGCTTATAGCCAACAGCCAATAGCTAAAACCTAATAGCCCACTCTTTATGAAATTGATTCGCTTTGGTGCACCCGGCGCCGAGAAACCGGGAGTTGTTCTGGACGAACAGTATTATGATGTTTCCCCTTTTGTTGCCGATTATGATGAAGCCTTCTTTGCCGGTAGCGGAATCGAGCAGCTGGCTGATGTAGTAGCAGCTAACAAAGAAAGTTTGCAGCCCGTAGGAAAGGAGGTTCGTTTGGGTGCGCCCATTGCGCGCCCTTCCAAGATCGTGTGTATTGGTCTCAACTACACCGATCACGCCAAGGAAACCGGCGCCACCTTACCCTCCGAGCCGGTGGTGTTTATGAAAGCCACAACGGCGCTTTGCGGTCCCAACGATGATACCGTTATTCCAAGGAACTCTGAAAAAACGGATTGGGAAGTAGAACTGGCTGTTGTGATCGGCAAACGTGCATCTTACGTAGAAGAAGCCGAAGCCATGGAATATATAGCCGGTTACTGCCTCCACAACGACCTGAGCGAACGTGCCTTCCAGCTTGAGCGCCAGGGCACCTGGGACAAGGGCAAGGGCTGTGATACTTTTGCGCCTTTAGGTCCCTGGTTGGCTACCAAAGATGAAGTAGCCGATGTACACAACCTGCGTTTGTGGCTAACCCTTAACGGTGAAAAAATGCAGGACGGCAACACGGCCAACCTGGTTTTCAATATTCCGCATATCATTTCTTATGTAAGCCAGTTTATGACCCTGCTTCCCGGCGATGTGATCTCTACCGGCACCCCTGCAGGCGTGGGCCTTGGTATGAACCCGCAGGTTTACCTCAAGCCCGGCGACGTAGTGGAACTGGGCATCGATGGCCTCGGCACCAGCAGGCAGCAGGTGGTGGCGTATGGTCAATAGTGAATAGTGAATGGTGAATGGTGATTAGTGAGTGGTGATTAATTATAGTTCGGAATTCAGGTTATATCGCTTTCTCCTGCTCAACTGCGCAATCACCAATCACTAATCACAAATACCCAATACCCAATACCTAATACCCCAATCCCTAATCACCTTCCTGATGCGCATCGACGCCCACCAACATTTTTGGCATTTCGACCCGGTACGCGATAGCTGGATCAACGACGAGATGCAGGTCATCCAACACGATTTCCTGCCTGCCGACCTGCAACCCATTTTGGCGCAACACGGCTTTGATGGCTGCGTGGCCGTGCAGGCCGACCAGTCGGAAGCACAAAACGATTATTTGTTGCAGCTGGCTGAAGGCAATGCTTTCATCAAAGGCATTATTGGCTGGGTTGATCTGCAGGCCGAAAACATTGAAGAGCGTTTGCAGCACTACCGCAGCTTTCCGCTCATCAAAGGCTTTCGCCACGTGTTGCAGGGCGAAGCAGACCGTGCATTGATGTTGCGGCCAGCCTTCAAAAGAGGTATTGCGGCATTAGGTGCAGCAGGCTATACCTACGATATCCTGATCTTCACCGACCAACTTGGCTACAGTGCCGAACTGGTAGCTGCATTCCCCGATCAGCCCTTTGTTGTAGATCATATCGCAAAGCCTTTGATCAAAGACGGAAAGCTTGATGGATGGAAGCAGGATATGGAAGCTTTGGCACAGCATCCCAATGTATACTGCAAAGTATCGGGCATGGTGACCGAAGCAGATTGGAAAGCCTGGCGCTACGAAGATTTTGTGCCTTATCTCGACACGGTTGTTGCTGCTTTTGGTATGCAGCGCCTGATGTATGGCTCCGACTGGCCCGTATGTAACGTGGCCGGAGGATACGATGCCATGCTGGGCATTTTGCAACGATATCTTGAAAGCTTTGCTGCAACGGAGCAGGAAGCATTCTGGGGTGGTAATGCCGCCCGTTTTTACAACTTATAATCCCTTAAACATGGATCTGCAATTAACCGATAAAGTAGTGATCGTAACCGGCGCAGCCAAAGGCATCGGCGAAGCCATTGCCCACCGGCTCGCTGCCGAAGGTGCAGTTGTTGCTGTTGTTGGCCGTAACGAAGCCGACAACCAAAAGGTGGTAGACGCTATCGTTGGTGCAGGTGGTAAAGCTGCAGGCTTTGCCGCCGAACTCTCCGAGCCCGAAGCCTGTGCGCAGGCAGTGGCGGCGGTGGCTGCCCAATGGGGCCGCATCGATGGCATCGTAAACAATGCCGGTGTAAATGATGGCGTAGGCCTGGAAAATGGCAGCTACGAACGCTTTATGCAAAGCCTGCACCGCAACCTGGTACATTACTACCTGGTGGCGCACCATGCCTTGCCTTACCTGAAGCAATCAAAAGGTTCGATCGTCAACATCACTTCCAAAACCGCTGAAACCGGCCAGGGCAATACATCGGCCTATGCCGCTGCCAACGGTGGCCGCAATGCGCTTACCCGCGAGTGGGCGGTGGAGTTGTTGAAATATGGTATTCGTGTCAATGCAGTAGTTGTTGCCGAATGCATGACACCTGCTTACGATACCTGGCTCAAAACCCTTAGTAATCCCGAAGAGAAACTACAGGAGATCACGGCCAAAATTCCGCTTGAAAACCGCATGACTACCGGCGCCGAACTGGCCAATGCGGTGGCCTTCCTGCTTTCCAGCGTATCGAGCCACACCACCGGCCAAATGCTCCATGTAGATGGCGGTTATGTGCACCTGGACCGGGCGCTGGCGAATGCATAGCGGACCATGGACGAGGGGCGATGGACCATTGGGTGACGACAGACCACGGACGACGGACGACATTTTCCCAGGTTGTTGATGGTTGCTCTTTGCTGTGTCACAGTACACTAGTCGTCTGTCGTCCGTGGTCCGTCGTCTTCCCCCCATCGTCCATTGTCCATCATCCAACGTCCTCCTCAACACGCTCACTTAAACAAAACCTCCATGCCCGATACAACCCTTGTCTGTACTACTCCTGGCAGCTTTGCTTATGCCGATGCCGATATGCCCGAATTGAAGCCGGGACATAGCATTCTGCAACTCAAACGCATTGGCATTTGCGGTACCGACCTGCATGCTTTTGAAGGCACGCAACCTTATTTTAATTACCCGCGCATCCTTGGCCATGAACTGGCTGCTGTTATTGCCGAAACCGAAGCGGGCAGTGGCTTTGCAACTGGCGAGGCTGTTACCATCATTCCATATTTCAACTGCGGGAAATGTATTGCCTGCACCAGTGGCAAACCCAACTGTTGTGTGCAGATGGCCGTTTGCGGCGTGCATGTAGATGGCGGCATGCGCGGCTATCTTTCGGTACCCAATAGCGCACTGGTAAAAGGCGAAGGACTATCCTTTGAAGAACTGGCCCTGGTAGAGCCGCTGGCCATCGGCGCCCATAGCCTGCAAAGAGCTGTACTGCAGCCCGGCGAAACGGTACTGGTGGTAGGTGCCGGACCCATCGGTTTGGGTACGATGGAGCTGGCTCGTATTGCAGGTGCCAAAGTCATTGCCATGGATATCAACGAAGACCGCCTCCGCTTCTGCCGCGAACAGCTGCAGGTGGCGCATACCATCAACCCTGCTACAGCCGATGCTACGACAGAACTGCATAGTCTTACCGGTGGTGATATGCCCACCGTAGTGATTGATGCTACCGGCAGCCAACGGGCCATCAACGGCTCCTTTGCCTACATGGCGCATGGCGCTCGCTATGTACTGGTGGGTTTGCAAAAAGGCGAAGTGTCGTTCAGTCATCCTGAGTTTCACAAACGAGAAGGCACCCTCATGAGCAGCCGCAATGCCCTGCGCTCCGATTTTGAACACGTTATTGATTGCATGCGCAAAGGCTTGATTAATCCGGCCAATTATATCACGCACCAATTACAGTTTGGTGAAGTAAAAGAAAGCTTTCACCAGCTGCTGCAACCTGAGATGGGAGTCATCAAGGCGATGATCCACATGCCCTGAGGTGTATCGGTTTTTGCTTTTTGCATGAGTGCAAAAAGCCCGTTTAATCATTGCTTATATTTTGCCTGATGAAAAGATATGCGCTTGCACTCGACCTCTACGACGATCCTGCATTGATTGCGGAATATGAAGCCTACCACCGGGCGGTGTGGCCAGAGATACTCAAAAGTATCCGTAGTGCCGGTATCCGGAATATGGAGATTTATCGCCTTGCCAACCGCCTGTTCATGATCATGGAAGTATCCGATGGTTTTAGTTTTGAAGCCAAAGCAGCAGCCGATACAGCCAATGCCAAAGTACAGGAGTGGGAGCAGCTGATGTGGCGTTACCAGCAAGCTATTCCGGGTGGAAAAGAAGGCGAAAAATGGCGCTTGATGGAGCGCATTTTTTCGCTTGGAGAATAGCTGTCTTTAGGTTTTTATTAAATAATGCCGGTAGCATAACCGGCGTAATTCCAACTGCCATTTCAAACGGCACACTACAATAGTTTGATAGAGCTGTCAGCTGGGATACGTTGGTGGTAGGCTTTGCAAGCTTACGCCAGCAATTCCGGTGCAGTGCCGTTGCGATGTTTATCCTCTTTCCACTTGCAATGCAAGGGGCAGCACCACATGAAACACGGCTCCTTCCAAATCAGTTCCTTCTGCCCAAATATGACCGCCCGATCTGATGGCTATTTTGCGGCAAAGGGCCAGGCCGATGCCCGCACCATCATAAGTGCTGCGGTTGTGAAGCCGCTGGAATATTTCAAATATTTTTTCGGCATACTGCGGATGAAACCCAATGCCATTGTCAGTTACCTGTATGTGTGCATATTGCTGATAGGTCAAGGGCAGCGATAAAGCTGCGGCCTGCGCCTCGGATAATTCCGATGCGGTGATGGTTATATGTGGACTGGCTGCCTGCTTGCGAAATTTCAGGGAATTGGCAATCAGGTTGTAAAACAACTGCTTTACTTCATGCTGTATGGCCAATACCTCCGGCAGGTTGTGCACGGTAACCATTGCGCCTTCCTGCTCCAGGTACCAGCTCAGTTCCTGCAATACATTTTGCAATACCAAATCGAGGTTGCAGGCTGTTGCTGGTAGGCTGGACCGCAGGGAAGAAAAATCAAGAATGCTTTTGATAAGGCTGGTCATCCTTTGTGCCGAAGCGTCGATGCGTTGCAGGTAGTTGACCAGTTGCGGCGTAAGGAAACCCTGTCCCCGCTCCTGAAGGAGGTTGGAAAAGGTTAGGATTTTGCGCACCGGCTCCTGCAGATCGTGTGAGGCTACATACAGAAACTCCTCCAATTCCTTATTGGTTTGCTGTAACGCTTTGTTGGCGGTTTGCAGGGCTTGTGTGCGTTCGGCAACAGCCTGTTCCAGCAGGTCGGCGGCAGTGCGCTGGTCGTGAATGTCGGTGCTGGTGCCCACCCAACTGCTGATGGCGCCGCCCCCGCTTTTAAGCACCATGGCGCGTGCCAGGTGCCAGCGGTAGCTGCCTGCATAGTTGCGCAGCCTTAACTGCATTTCCCAGCTTTCCTGCGTAGCCCTGGCCTGGGCAAATGTGCCGGTAAGCTTTGGCAGATCCTGTGGATGGATGGCTCCCTGCCAGGCCAGGCCCAGTGAGCCTGTTTTGTCCAAACCGGTATAGGTATACCATTGCTCACTAAAATATTCCATAGCGCCATCGGGGTTGCTGATCCATGCTTTTTGGGGCAGGGCGTCCAATATCTGCTGTATCCTGCCGGCATGTGCGCCTACTTCAGCTTCCAGCTTTTTCTGCACCGTGATATCGGTCATAGTTACCAGTACCGAAGAAAAGTCGGTGCCTTGCGGAAAGCGCACCGATAGCAATACCCAGATGGGCTGGCCCTGGAGGGTTTGCATCCGCGCTTCCCCTTTATAGTAAGCTTGCTTCGATGCCAGTGCTATCAGCTCCTGGGTAAACACTTCCAGGCTATCGGGCAGAAAGGTTTGGTCCAGCCGGCCAATCAGGTCGGCTTTGCTGGTGGCGCCAAAAAGCTGTACTGCGGCTTCGTTTACATCGTGCACTTCCAGTTTGCTTAAAAAAGCAGGGATGACTTCCGGGTGCTGGCTGCAGTAGTGGCCAAAATTGAGCACGCCCTTTTCCTTCAGTTCTTCCAGGAGTTGCATGCCCTTTGAAAAGTCTTCTTCCCAGATGGCTACCGGTGCACCGTTGAAGATGGCTTTAAACCGGGCTTCGCTTTCCTGGATGCGGTTGGCGGCTTCTTTCTGGGCGGTAATGTCCTGTGCGGCAATGATGGCGTACTGCGGCCTTGCCTGTGCGCTCCCGGTATCAAAAAACACCTGTTTGCGCACGCTCAGCCAGCGTACCGCGCCATCAGGTGCCACCACCCGGTGTTCGAGGTCCATAAAGCCAGGGCCTGCGGGGTCGAGGCATGCGCGCATCATGCGGAAAATGCGGTCTTTGTCGGCAGTGTGGAAACTGGCATGCACCTGCTCCCTGCTTACCTGCCGGGTGCCAGCAGCAAAGCCATAGAGGCTGGCTGCTTCGGGCGAGAGGCTTACCTGCCCGGTGATATAATCCACTTCGGCAATGGCCAGCTTGCCTACCTGTATACCCAGTTGAAGGGTCTGGTTGATTTTGCGCAGCCTGAGCTCGGTTTCTTTTTGCTGCGTGATATCCTGGAACAGGCCTACACAATGCACCGGGTTGCCATGTTCATCAAAAAACAACCTGCGGCATACATGTACCCACTTGTTGGTACCGGTGTCCGGATGCAGCCGGTATTCAACATGGCTGACGGCATTCTTGGTTTGGATATCTGTTGCAATAACCTGCTGCAGGTGGGGACGGTCATCGGGATGTACCAGGGCAAAAAGCTCGGAATGGGAAAGCTTTTGGCCGGGTTGAACGCCAAACAGCTCTCTTGCCCGTTCGTCCAGCCCCATTTCGTCGGAGCCAAAATCAAAAGACCAGGTGCCCAGGCTGGCGGCCTGTAGGGCCAGTTCTTTTTGCAGGGCACTGTTGGCCAGCTGCTGCTCCAGGGCCTTGCGCGAGGTGATGTCGCGGCAGGCGGCAATCATCTGGTACACGGTGCCCTTTTCGTTGCGCACAGGGGTAAGCATTACCTCCCACCAAAACTCCTGACCCGAAGGAAGGGTACAGGGTGCCGTAAAATGACTGATGCCGCCCCGGGCGGCGGTTTGCATGGCGGCAAGGACCGTGGGTTTATCTCCGCCCTGCCACATGTCTACCCATTGCAGCTCCTGGCCAACGCCATTGGATTCCAGCAGGTTTCTGCCGCTGGCGTTCAGGGCTATGAGCTTCCCTTCGAGGTCCAACAGCTTCAGGCAATCGGGGCTTTGTTCAAAAAGGCTTTTGGCCAGTTCTTCGGTGCGGTGCAGTGCCGTACGGGTAGCCTGTTCTTTGGTGATATCACGCGAGGAAGCAATCAACTGCAGTACCGTGCCATCGGCACCGAACACGGGAGTCACCAGCACATCCCAATACTTAAGGGTACCCTTCACCGTTGCACAAGGTGCCGAAAACCTGCTGATACCTCCTTTGCGGGCCTTGTTAACGGCTTCCTGTGCCTGCTGCTGGTGCGATCCCCATAAGCCGGGCCAGTAGCTGCCATATAGCTGGTTAAAGTCGTCTACTTCCATCAGGGCCCTGCCGCAGGTGTTCATGTCCAGCAGGCAGCCATCGAGGTCCAGAATTTTCAGGCAGTCGGGGCTTGCCTCAAATAATGAACTGGCCATTTTTTGCGCCCTGGCTGCATCGTTGATCGGTGCAGGCTGGCTTTGCTGTGCAACAAGCGAAACCAGCACCAGGTCTTTGCCATCGCCTGTGCCGGGAATGGCACGCAGGGAAATAAGATAGGTCTGGTGCTGTATGGTTATTTGCCGCGGAGTGCCGCCGGCTGGCGTCAGTTCCTGCCACATTCCCTGCTGAAAGGTGGCCAGCTCCTGACCAATGGCTTCCTGTGTGGTGCAGCCAGCAAGGCTGCAAAAAGCCTGGTTGGGGTAAAGGATGCTGTTTGCAGGAGAAAGCAGTAGCTGTGGCTGCAGGGCCTCGTCCATAATGGTATACAGCACCTGTTCGCCAAATGCTATCGATGAACCTTGGTGGGTGTGTAGCGGCTGACCACTAATTGGTTTCATTGTTAGAGTTGAAGCCTTATGTAGTAATTATCTTACTAATATAAAAGCTGTAGTCCTGATTTTTAAGTCAAAGGAGGCAATTGTTTGTAGCTGAATGGGAAAAAGAGACAGGATGGCTCTAACGCTGAGGCTTACCTGAAAATGGAAACCAGGCCGCCGGGGGCAAAGCCTGGTTCCAGGAAAATTCTGGTGATGAATTCCATAAAGCGGCCTATTACCTATACAGCGGCAGCAACATGTGCCTTGATTACTTGTAAATCACCTTGCGGCAACTTTATTCATCTTCTTTGGCTGTTTGGGTGGCACCAGCGTGTACCCAAGCGCCTGATAAACTGCCAGGTTATCCCAATAGCTTATCTCCCGGTCAATCTTGCCATCGTCGGTCAAATGACAAACATTGTGGAAAGGAACCCGGATATTTTTTCCATTCATGGTGCAGTTGTAATCGCCCCATACCGATACCCAGTTTCCTTTCAGGTCGCCGGAAACTACCCGAAAAGTTTGCCAGATAAAGTTGGTTTTGCGGTTCGTTTGGATTTTGTAACGCTCCTGCCAGTTGTTCAACTCCTTTTCACGGTCCGCTGAGTCCATTGGCCCGGGGCCCGATGTTTTGAAATTACTGGCCATCAGTTCCCTTGCTTTGTCCAGTTCGCCAGCTACAATGGCGTTGACATAAGCACTCACTATTTGTACATCGCGTTCAGGATTTGGGTTATCGGTAATCAGTTCTTTGTAGTTGAAGCTGGCCTGTGTAGGCGTTTGCCCCATTGTCTGTAGGGTTGCTGTCATCAAGGCAAGCAGTAATAGGATAGAGATGGTTGGTTTGGCTTTCATTGTATTTGTTTTATGGTGAATGATGTGTTGCAGCCGTAATCGGCTGTTGTCTTGTATCAATTGGTCGTAACCCTGCTCCGTTCATCTTCTGAGCCCGAGTTGCGGCTGCGTTGCGCTTTTACTTTGTCGTTGCCGAAGTTGCGGGTGAAGGTGAGCCGGGCGATGGTGTTACCAAAAAGGAGCCTGCCACTGGCAACCAGGTTTTTGTCGGGCTGGTTTACGCTGGGTTTAAATACCGGAGGCCCAAATACATCGGAAACGGCAAAGCGTAGGCTGCTGCGCTTGGCAGCAAACTTTTTTTGAACGCCAATATCCAGGGAGCCGAAAGCAGGCACACGATACACCGAGAACAAAAAGCCCGTGAGATAATAACCCCTCAACTCCGCACTAAAGTCCTTGGGCAGCGTAAAGGTGTGGGCCATCACCAATTGCAGGTTTTGTTGTTGCACCTTAAGTGCATCACCCAGGTAAATTGCGTTCAGCACATTGCGGTTTGCAGAAAAGTTGGTTTGAATATTCCACCAGGGCTTGGGCTGCCAGGGCATGGAGATATTGAAAGAAAATGCCTTCCTGTCGGGTTGGTTTTCGGCAAAAAAGGTCAGCTTATTGGTGGCAGCGTCCACACGGGGCGCAAAATTGGTGATCGCATTTTTTTCGTAGGTGTAGGAAAAGGAAAATATAAGTTGCCTGAACAGGTAATCCAGTTTGATGGCATCCGAAAATGCAGGCTGCAGTGCGGGGTTGCCGGAGAATAACGTGTTGGGATCAACGAAGTAAACAAAGGGAGCCATATCGTTGAAGGTGGGTCTGGTGATGCGGCGGCTATAGGCCAGGTTGATGGATTGCTTTTCGGCCAGCACCTGCGATAAGAAAAGAGTCGGAAAGAGGTTGCCATACTTCCGGTCGATGATATTCTTCACTTTATCTGAGCTCAGGTTGGAAACGGTATGCTCGTAACGCAACCCAGCCTTGATACTGGTTTTTTCGCTCAGTTGGAGGCTCAGTGAAGAATAGGCTGCCTTGATGCGTTCGCGCAGGTAAGAAATATTGGTTAGATCGGGGTCTGGCTTCCATCCGGATGGCTCGCCCCATTCTACCCGCACATCGTTTGTAAACCTTGAAAAGGTTGACTTGATACCCGATTCCAGGGTGGCCTTTTTGCTGATGGTCCACGTATGATCAGCGCTGTTTACCCAAAAGCGTATAGGTGTGGTTTTGTTGCTGCGCAAGGGCTGCTCCCACAACAGATCGCCATTGCCTTTTTCGTACCGGTTGAGATAATCAACGGTATTGGCATCGTGATAATTGATATAATCGGTATTGAAAACCAGTTTGTGCTTTTCATTGAACTGTTGGGTGAGATTAAAATTGGCACTGTGGCTGCTCAATGGATGGTTTTCTTTATTATCAATAGTAACAAGGGTATCCAAAATGCCGTCTGCCAGTATATGGCTCCGGTTTAATGCATCCATCGAAAAGGTGTTGTGCAAATAGGTGCCCAGTACGCCGATGGTCGTTTTTTTGGAGAGTTCTACATCCAGCCCCAGTCGGGCATTATGATTGAGCCTGTTGGACCACCTGTCGTTGATTGCATTCGTTTCTACTTTCCGGTTGTCCTGGACTACCGTGCGGTTGAAGATGAAATAGGTGATCAGGTTTTCTGTATTGAAAGAGTAGTCGCCAAACAAGTTGAATTTCCCTTGCCGGTGGTTGAAGTTCATACTGGCGCCGGCCTGTGGTTTTTTACCCATGCCTGCTGTTAATGCATAGTTGCCATTGGTGCCAAACTGCTGGTTTTCCTTCAGCACGATGTTGATAAAGCCTGCATTGCCTTCCGCATCGTAGTTGGCGGGCGGTGTGGTAATCAGTTCTATTCTTTCAATATTGGCGGAATTGATACTCGCCAGCAATTGTATTACGGCTGATATCGGCATGCGGCTGATCTTGCCGTTGAGCATTACCACCACGCCATCCTTGCCATTCATCGACAGGTTATTGTTTTGCTGGTCAACAATAATTCCCGGCGAGCGTATCAGCACATCCAGCGCCGTGGTGCCGGTGTTTACAATGCTGCTCGCCACGTTGATCACCATGCGGTCGATCTTTTGTTCAAACAGCGGCTTTTTAGCAGTTACTACCACGGCTTCAAGGGTAGCTTCTTTTTCAGTCAGGTTCAGGTCGGTGCGTACCGTTGCATCTTTTTGTGCCACCTCAATGGGCTGCGAATAGGTTTCTTTCAACCCACTGAAACTGGCTGCCACCAGGTAAGAGCCTGGTGCCACATTATCAAACTGGAACTGGCCGCCCTGTTGGGTTATGGAGCCTTTTACGAGTGCGGAATCCTTGGTGCGGAGCAGTAAGATGGTTGCAGCCGGGAGGGGTTGGTTGTTCTGGCCCTTCACCACGCCCTGTACCCTGGCCTGTGTACGGGCAGGGTTTGGGTGCAGGATGCATAACAACAGGCAGAAAAAGAAAAGGGTATAAAAAGGGTTTGTAGAAGGCTTCCATTGGAGTTTTCCAGCAGGTTTCATAATGCTTTGGTTTGCAAGTCCCATCCCTGCCGCATTGCCGCAGCAGGAACGGGGGCTTGGGTGTAAACTGGTGGAAGAGTAATGCACGGGTGCCAATCGGGTGGTTTGGAAAAGGGAAAGGGTGCAGCAGGGTTTGGTGCCTTGTCTTTATTCGCTAAAAATGGAAGTGCCGCCTGCGGTATCCGGAAACAACCTCAGTCGCTTCAGTTTGCCGTTTTCCAGCTGGGCAATATGGATAAAGTGCCCTTCATAAGACTTGCCGGTTTTTTGGGAGCGGGCGCCCTCACGGCCAAGGATGATGATGGTGTCGCCCGCATCGTAAAACTCCCGCGGTTCAAATAGGAACAGCTCCAGGTGTTCGGGAATCATCTGGAAAAAGCGCAGTACGCCGGCCTTGCCTTCGTAATTACCGGTCAGGGGCATCAGCGGCGTGCCGATATAATGAAATACCACATCGTCCAGGTAGTGTTCCATCAGCCCTGCAATGTCGCCCCTGATAAATTTCTTGTAAGTGGTTTTGATCACATCGAGGTTGGTGCCAACAAGTTCCATAACGGTTGTTTTTGGGTGAAAGAATCAGTTGTAAGGGTGCATATACCCAACCTGCGGGGACAGTTGCCCGAGGCTGGATCAATAGCCTGTTCAGTACTGGGAAATTGTTGCGGGCAGTTGGTTCAGGGGTAAGGGGTGATTTGTAAACAGGGGGTGGCAGGGGCAGCGGTGCTATGACTGGGAGGGAGGTGGGCCAAAACTTGCCTTAAATGTATTCGTGGCAGCTGTGGTAGGCCTTTTTAAAACCGGACAAATCCTTACGTATTCCGGACAGGCAGATTTGCAGGCCTGATAATCAATTACTTTGTTTGGTGTTTAAAAACTCCGATGGCGTAAGCCCAAAAAATGCTTTGAAGGAAGTGGTAAAGTGCGCATGGGTTTCGAAGCCCACGCTGTAGGCTGCCTGCGATACATTGCTGCCTGTTTGCAAAAACGACAGCGACTTTTTGAGCCGGTATTGCCGGATGAATTCGTTTGCCGAAAGACCTGCCAGCGACGCCAGCTTGCGGTTGAGGGTACGGCTGCTCATGGCCGCATGGGTAGCCAGCTTTTCCACCGTAAAGGTGCTGTCGTTCAGGTGGTGGTCGATGATGGTATAAAGGCCGGACAAAAAGGGCGGCGTGGTATCTTTTTGCACCAGCGGTTCGTCCGGATCGCGCAACTGGCCCTGGTAAAACCTCCGCAGTTTGTCGCGCCGCTCCAGGATATTAGCCAGCCTTAGCTGCAGTTCATCAAAATGAAAGGGTTTGGTGATATAGTCGTCGGCCCCGCTGCGCAGGCCTGCCACCACGCTGTCGTGGGCAGCTTTGGCGGTGAGCAATACCACGGCAATATGCTCGGTGGCTGCGGCCGATTTGATGGCCCTGCAGAGGCTGTATCCATCCATCAGGGGCATCATCAGGTCGCTGATGATTACATCGGGCAGCTCGGCCTGCGCCAGTTCCAGGGCCTCCTGCCCATTGGCAGCCGTCAGTACCCGGTAGCGGTTTTGGAGGGTTTGGGCAATAAAAGCCCTTAGCTCCTCATTGTCCTCGGCCACCAGCAGCAGCGGCGCTTCTTTGTCGTTCTCCATGGGCACCACAGCATTTGTAGGCAGGGCTACTACTTGATCCGCCTTTTGCTGCATCCATTGCGGTACCGTTTGGCTGGCCGCTTTTTGCAGCGGCAGTGCCACCGCGAAGCGGGTGCCCTGGCGGGGCTTGCTGTCCACCGTAATGCTGCCACCCATCAGCTGCACCAGTTCTTTCACCAGGGCCAGCCCGATGCCGGAGCCCTCGTAGCGTCGGGTAGCCGAGTTGTCGGCCTGGTAAAACCGTTCGAAAATATGGGTCAGGTTTTCGGGGGCAATGCCGATGCCCGTGTCGTGTACGCTAAACCGGACTTGCAGGTTGGCGCCGGTTTCGTGCTGCTCCAGCAACACCTGTACCTCGCCGCCTTCCGCCGTAAATTTTACGGCATTGGACAAAAGGTTGTACAACACCATTTCCATTTTGCCCGCGTCAAACAGCACATCCTGCCCTGCATCGGCTCCCTGGAAGTAGAGCCGTATGTTTTTGGCGTGCGCCGCATTTTTAAATGCCGCTATGCATTCTTCAAAAAAGAGGCAGAGGTTGCCCTGCGATAAGGAAAGCTGCATGTTACCGCTTTCCAGTTTACTCATGTCCAGCAGCTGGTTGATGAGCCGCAGCAGCTGTGCCGCATTGCGTTGTACCATGTTGAGGCTGGTGCGCACGGCGGCTGGCGTGGCGCCATCGCGCAGCAGCTGGTCCACCGGTGAAATGATCAGCGACAGCGGCGTGCGCAACTCGTGGGTGATATTGGAAAAGAACCGGCTTTTGATTTCGTCAATGGCTTTCAGTTGTTCAGCTTCCTTTTGTTTTAATTCGGCCTCCTGCCGGGCCTTTGCCTGCCGCAACTGCAAGCGGAAGATAAAGATGGTGAGGGCGCCGGCGCTGACACCATAAAGTAGGTAGGCCCACCAGGTTTTCCACCAGGGCGGACTGATGAACAGGGCCAGCGTTGTAATATGCGGGCTCCAGATGCCTGCCGTATTGGAAGCGTTGAGTTGTAACAGGTACTGCCCCGGAGGCAGGTTGGTGAAGTTGGCGGTGTTTTGGTTGCCGATACCGATCCATTCCTTGTTCAGCCCGCTAAGCCGGTAGCGGTATTGAATCTTACCGGGGTTGGTAAACTGCAGGGCCGCAAAGCGGAAGGTGATAAAGTTCTGGTTGTAGCGGAGCCGCAGGGTATCCGCCAGTCCCGGCGCCCGGCTGCCTTCGGGGTACCGGTTGATGGATTCGTTTTGAACAGCAATATCGGTAATGGCCACATGGGGCCGGAAGCTGTCGATACGGATGGAGTCGGGATGAAAAATAGTATAGCCCTGGGTGCCGCCAAACACCATGCGCCCATCGGGTAGTTGCAAGTACTGGAAGCGGTTGAATTCATTGCCCTGCAGCCCGTCCTTTTCGGTAAAGGAGAGCACCGCGTAGTTGCGGGGATTGAAGCGGAAGATGCCCTTATTGCTGCTGCACCAGAAATAACCTTTCCCGTCGGGCAGGATGGCATAAACCGTATTGTTGGGCAGACCCTGCCTGGTGCCAAAAAGCTGCAGGGTTGCCGTTTTCAGGTTGAGCCGCAACAGCCCTATGCCGCGTGTGGCCAGCCAGATGATCTCTTTATGCAACGGGTCGGGGGTTGCCATGATCAGGTAGGCATTGCGAAATTGCTGCACGCCGGGCTGGTGGCGATACAGGGTTAGTTTGCCGCTGGGCTGGTTGTACACCTGTACCGCGTCGTTGTGTACCAGCAGGAGCAGGCTGTCCACAGCCAGCAGGTGGTTGGGGTGCCAGAGCTCTTTGTGCAGCAGCACATGGTCCAGAATTTTGCCCGTGGCAGTATTGATCCGCAGCAGTTTGTTTTCTTTTACCGATGTGGCCCAACAGGTGTTGTTGCGGTCAAATACAAAATTGTTGATGCGGTTGTCTCCCCTGAGCTGGCTCAGTGTGTCCAGGTTTACAATACCCGCACCTGACGGAACTAGCCGCGCCAGGTGGTTGGGTTTTACTGCTTTGCCATCAAGCTGGCTGTACAGGAAGTTGATGAACCAAAGATTACCCGCCTTATCCATTCCGCTGCGGCCGCTAAGGTTATAGTTGCCATACAGGTTGGGCTGGAAGGTACTGGTGCGGATAGGGTACAGGTGCTTGAGTACATCGTAAAAGAAATCATGCGCAATGGGGTAGGAGCGAAAACCGGTGGCGTTGAGGTCTATCAGCCGCAATCCGAATGTATTGGTGGAAACCCACAACACATTCGTGCGGTCCACCATTGCCGTGATGATTTCAGGATAACGGAGCGTATTGGTCCACAGCAGGCTCAGTGTTCCATCTGGCGCCACGCGGTGTACCTGGTAAGCTGCCACCAGGTAGTTGTTGCCATCCTGCCCATGCACCATCCAGGGCATGCCCGTATTTTTTTGAGGTACAGGTACCGGGCCCTTTGTCCACTGCCTTGTTGCCGGGTTGTAGTTCCACAGCGCAGTAAGGGTGGGCAGGGCCAGTGTGTTGTTTTTCCCGATGATAAAATTCACTGGGCCAGTTCCCCGGTACATAGCAGCCAGGTCTTTGGCTGCCTGCCGGGGCAGCGAGATCTTTTTACCGAGCCACCCGTTGCGGCCGATGGCGTACAGGTTTTTGCTGGTCAGCAGCCAGCAGTTGCCTCCCTCGTTGTTTGCCAGCCCCTGCGGTATTTCGCCGGGCGGCAGGGCAAGGGTTTTCGTTTGCCCGCTTCGCAGCGAAAGGTGCACTACCCGGTTGTGTTGCGGATGGTCGTTGGTGTACAAACGATAGGCATTGCCATCGGCATCGGGTACCAGTTGGGAAAATGCAAATTCGGGTTTGCTGGTAACCAGTTGTTTGAATGCGGGCGCTGCGGTCAGCCGCCGTACCTGCTCCGTTTCAGGATTCAGGAGGTCGGTGCTGCCATTGTCGTACTGCACCCATATGTTATTGTGCGGGTCGAGCGAAAGAAAGCGGATGATATTGCCAGACAGGGTGGTACTGTCGCCTTCCTCGCTGCGCAATACTTTGATGCTGCGGCCATCATACCGGGCCAGCCCGTCGCGGGTACCCAGCCACATGAATCCCTTGCGGTCCTGCACAATGCCGGTAATAAAACCCTGTGGCAGCCCATCCTCGGTGGTAAGCGAGCGGATCTTGGCAGGGGCAATCTGTGCCGCCAATGGAAAGGAAAGAACCAAAAGGCATAGTATGGTGGTGCACCGCTTCACCTGCAAACAGGTTTGACCACAGAAAATACAAAGCAAAGTTTGCTTTTAATAATTGGCCACCATCGCAGTGTTGGTTGCCTGGGTAAAAAGGCATGCAGTGGATGGGCTAAATTGTTCGGTGCACTTCAAAATGAAATATATTCAGTGCCGCAAATGCGCTGCGATCTGCCTGCATGGTAGGTTGTATAACAGCAGGTTATTGCTGTTGCACCCGTTTACCCCATTCACCGCACTTTAAACCGATGCCCAAACCTGAACACATGTACCGATCTCGTTTTGCACTTGCCGCAGCACTGTTGTTGCAATGCATCTTCACCAAAGCCGCCACCGTAGATACGATTGATGTGCACAGCAATGCCATGAACAAAACCCTGAAGGCTGCCGTGGTGTTGCCTAATGGTTACAAAAAGAGCAAACAGGTTTATCCTGTTTTGTACCTGTTGCATGGCGGGCAGGGCAGCTTTCGCGACTGGCTGATGCAGACACCGGACAAAACCCTGGTGCACCGGATGGCCGATCAGTACAAGATCATCATTGTAACACCCGAAGGTGGCGCCACCAGTTATTATTTCGACAGCCCTTTGCAACAGGATAGCCAGTTTGAAACCTTTATTGCCAAAGAAGTGCTGGCGCAAGTTGAAAGCAGCTACCGGGTGATCAAAGAAAAGAAGGGAAGGATCATTGCGGGTCTTTCCATGGGCGGGCATGGCGCTATGTACATTGCCGCCCGGCACCCCGAACTGTATGCCGCCGCCGGGAGCATGAGCGGTGTGATGAACATCCATACCAAAACATGGAAGGTGCCTGAGGCTTTTGCAAAGTCAAGGTCCGACAATTTTGTACGCCTGCTTGGGCCGGCAAAAGATACGCTGAACCCTTACCTGGATTATACCATTATTGGTATGACCGATCAGCTGAAGGCAAATGCAGTTCGGCTCATTTTTGATGTGGGTGTAGATGATTTTTTGATTGAACCCAACAGGGCTTTGCACCAGCAACTGCTGGCCAATGGCACGCCACACGACTATTACGAGCGGCCCGGAAAACACGACTGGCCTTACTGGCAAAATGCCCTGCCTTACCAGATGCTGTTTTTTGCGCGGGTGCTTGCAGATAGTGGGATCAACACAAAGCCCTAAGCGCTGTATGCCATTCAAATTTTATCAACCCTTGCTGATGCAGGGGTTTTTCTTTGCTGCAGCTTGCTTCGTGTTTCCGGGGAAGCCGGATGGCTGGCCCGCATATCACTTAACACAGACTTAATCTTGCATGCAGGCCAACACGTGCCATATTTGGGCCCGATTACCCCTAACCAACTGCCCGATATGATGCTGAATCGTTGCGCTCCTTTTTTCCTTGCCATTTTATTACTGGCCCATTGCAGCCTACATGCACAAAACGATACAACTGTAAAGAACCTGGACGAACTGGTGGTGCGTGCCCAACGTACAAAGCAGCAAAAACAAAAGGTGCCTTTTAGCATGGAAGTGCTGCAACTGCAGGCCCTGCGTGAGGCGGGTGCCCGCACCACGCCAGAGGCGCTGGCTGCCGTAAACGGTGTGTTTGTACAAAAAACCAACCATGGCGGCGGCTCGCCATTTATACGTGGGCTCACCGGCAACCAGACCCTGATACTGGTAGATGGCGTGCGGATGAACAATGCCATTTTCCGGTATGGTCCCAACCAGTACCTCAACACCATCGACCCATTTACCATCCAGCAGATAGAAGTGGCCAAAGGCACCGGCTCGGTGCAGTACGGCTCCGATGCCCTGGGTGGGGTGATACAGGTGATTACTACCGAACCCGGGTATGCGGCAAATGGTAAACGCATACAGGGTGGTGTGCTGGGCAGGCTGGTGAACCGCGATATGGAGCAAACCGGACGTGGGCAGCTACAATATAGCAGCCAGCGTGTGGCCATACAGGCCGGTGTATCGGTGCGCCGTTTTGGCGACCTCTATGGCGGCGACACTACCGGCAGGCAAAGCCCTTCGGGTTATGGTGAAAAAGCATTTGATGTAAAAGGAAAGATCCTGCTGGGCAGCCGTGCCGAACTGACCCTTGCCCACCAATGGGTGCGGCAGGAGGATGTGCCCGTTTACCACAAAGTAAAACTGGAAAATTTTGCCCTGAACAATACCGCGTTACAGCAACGGAGCCTGAGCTATGCAAAGCTGGTAGTGCCTTCCAGCAAAGCCTGGGCAAGTGAACTGTCGGTAATAGCATCTTTCCAGCAGGGCATAGAAGAAAGAGAAAGCCGCAAGAACGGTGCTACCACCGAGCGGCATGAGCGGGATGATGTCCGGACTGCTGGTTTGACCATCGACCTGGCTTCCGTTGTAAAACTCTGGTGGCGCATCAATTCGGGTGTGGAATTTTACCATGACCGCGTGGGCAGCCGCACACAGGACATTAACCTGGCCAATGGTGCAGCAGCGGGCAAGCGTGGCCTGTACCCTGATGGCGCCGGCTATGGCAACTATTCCCTTTTTTCCCTCCATCATTTCAATTACAACCGGTGGACTGCCGAACTGGGTGTGCGCTACAACAGCTTCGCCATCGGCATTACCGATACTACGCTCGGCAAGGTAAAATTGCATCCCTCTTCCTTTGTATACAATGCAGGTGTGCTATACCAGTTGGGTAACCGGCACAGCGTGTTCGCCAATTTCAGTACGGGCTACCGTGCACCCAATGTGGATGATATGGGTACACTGGGCATTGTTGATTTTCGGTACGAAGTGCCTGCCGCCAACCTTAAGCCCGAACGCTCCCGCAATGTGGAACTGGGCTACCGGTACAATGCAGCCGCCCTTTCCTTCGAAGCATCTGCCTATTACCTGCAACTGGAAAACCTGATCGCAAGGGTGCAGGTGCCCGGCAAAGTGGTGAATGGCTACAATGTATACCAGAAGGAAAACGTGGAGCAGGCCTATGTGAAAGGTGCCGAGGCATCGGTACGGCTTCGTTTGTTGCCCACCCTCTCCCTGCAGGCAGGTGCTGCCTATGCCTATGGACAAAATGAAACCCGTAACGAGCCGCTGCGGCGCACACCGCCTTTCAACGGAAGGATGCTGCTGCAGTACCGGAAAAGCGGCTTCCATGCAGCTTTCGAGCTGGCCGCTGCCGACCGGCAGGATCGCCTTGCCAAGGGCGACAGGGATGACAACCGCATACCCATTGGTGGTACACCCGGCTGGCAGGTGATGAATTTATACGGCGGCTACCGCTATAAATCGGTAGCTTTTAATGCGGGCCTGAACAACCTGGCCAACGTGGACTACCGCACGCACGGCTCTGGTATCAACGGCATGGGCCGCAGTGTGTGGTGCTCGCTGTCGGTAGGTATGTAAAAAAAGCCGTATAAATTTCAAGCAAGTCAAAAGGCAAAAAGGGAACCTGCTGCCCGTAGCAATCCTTTTGACTCCTGCTTTTACTTAGCAATTTGTTCTTTATCTCAAACCCATACGCAATCATGAAAAAGTTTATGCTGGGGTGCTTATCTGCACTGGTGCTCAGCGCCGGCGCACAAAGCCTGCCCCAACCGGTACAGCTTCCCAACGGGTGGAAGCTTTCTCCCGCCGGCGCCTCGCTGCCGCTGGGCGACCTGCCCCTGAACATGGCCGTGAGCCGCAGCGGTAAATACATTGCCGTATCCAACAACGGGCAGGGCGTGCAAAGCATCCAGCTGCTGGATGCACGGGCAGGAAGGCTGCTCGATACCATCACCATTCCCAAGAGCTGGTACGGGCTGCAGTTTACCGGGAACGAACAAAACCTGTATGCATCCGGCGGGAACGACAACCGCATCCTGAAATACCGTATTGCCGGCGGGCAGTTGGTACTGTCCGATAGTATCAGCCTGGGCAAGCCCTGGCCCAACAAAATTGGCCCTGCAGGCCTGCAGCTGGATGAAAGCCGCGGGCTGCTATACGTGGTAACCAAGGAAGACAACAGCCTCTATATAGTGGACCTGAAAACAGGCCAGGTGCTGCGCAAACTGGGACTGGAAGCCGAAGCCTATACCTGCCTGTTGGGCCAGGGTGGCAAAAAGCTGTACATCTCCTGCTGGGGCTGCGACAAGGTGCTCACCTTCGACACCCAAAAGCAGGTGTTTGAGCCGGCCATTGCCGTTGGCGACAACCCCAACGAACTGTTGCTGGCACCCAATGGCAAACACCTTTATGTGTGTAATGCCAACGACAATACCGTTTCGGTAATTGATGTGCGGCAAGGCCTGGTTGTGGAAACCCTCGATGCGGCTTTGTATGCCCAGTCGCCCAGCGGCTCTACCACCAATGGACTGGCACTGGATGCAGCGGGTAAAACCCTGTATGCGGCCAATGCCGACAATAACTGTCTTGCGGTATTTGATGTGTCAAAACCGGGCACCAGTCGGCCAAGGGGCTTTATCCCTACGGGTTGGTATCCTACCAATGTAAAGGTGGTGAACAACCGCATCTGGGTAACCAATGGCAAAGGCCTCCAAAGCAAGGCCAATCCTTTTGGTCCCAACCCGCTGCGCAAACGCGAAGAGGTGATCCACCATGCAGGCACCACCAAACCCGCTAAGGACCTGCAATACATTGCTGCCTTGTTTCAGGGCACCATGAGCATCATAAAGCCGCCAACAGAAGCGGAGTTGCAGGCTTATACCAAGGCTGCCTACCGCAATGCCGCTTATACGAAAGAAAAAGAGGCAAAGGCTGAAGGTCCTGCCGGCAATAATCCCATTCCGGTACAGGCAGGCACGAAGAGCCCTATCAAGTACGTGTTTTATGTAGTAAAAGAAAACCGCACTTACGACCAGGTGCTGGCCGATATGCCGGGTGGCAATGGCGATACTTCGCTCTTGTTGTTTGGTAAGAACATTACGCCCAACCAACACCGGCTTGCCAGCGAGTTCGTACTCCTGGATAATTTTTACGTAGATGCCGAAGTGAGCGCTGATGGCCACAACTGGAGCATGGGTGGTTATGCCACCGACTACCTGGAGAAAACATGGCCTACCAGCTATGGCGGCCGTGGCGGAACTTATGGTGGCGAGGGCGAGCGTACCGTTGCCAACAACAAGGGTGGCTTTATCTGGGACCAGTGCCGCCGCTATGGTGTGAGCTTCCGTACCTACGGTGAGTTTGCTGATGAAGGCAAAGCCAATATCCCGGTGTTGCAAAACAATTTCTGCCCTTATTATCCAGGGTACAACATGAACATCAAGGACACTTTCCGCTACCGGCAGTGGGAGCGTGAGTTTGATTCCCTGCTGGCAAAAGGCAAAGTGCCGCAGTTCAATACCGTGCGTTTTGGCAACGACCATACCGAAGGACTGCGACTGAACCGGCCAACCCCTTACGCTCACGTAGCCGACAACGACCTGGCGGTGGGTATGTTTATCGAGCACCTGGCAAAGAGTCCTATCTGGAATGAGACCGCTGTATTCATCCTGGAGGATGATGCGCAAAACGGTGCCGACCATGTGGATGCACACCGCAGTCCCGCATACCTGGCGGGTGGTTTTGTAAAACGTGGATTTATCGATCACACACCCTATACCACCACTTCGGTGTTGCGCACCATGGAACTGATCCTTGGTTTGCCACCCATGACGCAGTACGATGCTGCGGCAGTACCGCTGTGGCGCTGCTTCGATACCGTGGCAAAGGCCTCTGCTTTCCGTGCCGAAATACCGAGCGTCAGCCTGGATGAACAAAACCTCGCACAAAACGAATGGCAACGCCGCAGCGAAAGCTTCAACTTTGCAAAGGAAGATGCCAACAACGACCTCGAATTCAACTGGGTGTTGTGGCATGGTATCAAAGGCAATACTCCTTTCCCCGGTCCTCGCCGCTCGGCATTTGTTCTGTTGGTGGAAGAGGAAGAAGAGGATGATTGATCTAAATTTTATGCTGAACAAAAGCCCCGCAAATAGCGGGGTTTTTTTGTGTGGTTGAAACCGGAGCTTTTCAGCACAAACAGTAGTGAAATCGTTGCATCCATCACCAGCCTGGCGCATGCTGGGCTGGATATACTGTTCCATCAAATATCGTAAGCTGCACAGCCCTTTAATGAAGGCTTTTGCATGCCGGGCATACCAATTACATGGACTTTATTTGTCTTATACAGGGCAGGTTTCCCCAACTTGAACAGCCGGTGCAAACGGCGCTTGAAAGAAAAACAGAATATTTACATTGATCATTTGTAAACTTTTACAGGAAAAATTATTTGTGATGTGTTCGTAATAGAAAAGAATTCCGTTAACTTCAACTTAACACAATAAGGATTGCTCATTATAAGACTGGCTCTATACTTAAATATCAGGGATAACACAAGTAAACTGCACTCTTCTATTCTGCTTACATTTTAAACTGCTTTATCAATTCATCATTGCTTGCCTTGCGTCTTCATTAGATCTATCCAAATTTATTTACCCAAAACTTGCTGTATGAAACCCGTTTATACTATTGCTTTATCTCCCTTTTAAGTATCCACATTTAATTTTTTAGGAAGGACCCAATACCTGTATTGTGCGACAGCATGATGGCTGTACCGCGACGGGCATTGTAGTCCTTCCTGTGTCTTGTTGTTGACACCCCGGCTGATGCCGGTGTACCAGCATTGCTTTGCCCTGCACCTGCCTTTTTACTGCCTTATAACTCCTTCCGGTACCTGTTGTTTACTACCCCATTTTGTATTCATTCCATTCATCTTGACCGGTAAACCTAAACTACCAACAATGACAAAATTTTTACGTCGAACAGCAATATTGCCCTGGTTGCTATTGCTCCTGTTTTCTATTGCATTTGCCAACCGCATATGTGCTGCCGATATCAATGTGCCCGGTAATTACAGCACGATCCAAGAAGCCATCGACAATGCTGCAACCGGCGATGTTGTACGCATCAATGGCACCTATACACACCCGGCGGGTTCTGCCATTCCTGTTAATAAAGCAATCATCATTGAGGGGGCAAGTGGCGCCAAAATAGAAACTTCCGGTACAACGTTCCTGTTCCAGATTACTGTTGCCAACGTTATCATCCGGAATTTAACCATTGAAAAAACGGATAAAGCGGGTACACAAAACATTATCCAGGTGCTAGCCAACAATTTCGAGTTACGCAACAGCACCATCAGCGGGCAATATGTATTTGGCGAAGGGGATGTAAGCCGCGCTTTGGAAGTGACGGGTAGTGTTACCGGGCTTGAAATTATAGGTAATACATTCAAAAGCCTGCGGCAACCCGCTTATATCAACAATAATGTTTCAGGCGTAGTAACAGATAACCTTACCCAGGGTACGCGTGGCTGGGTGGTTGTTTCCGATGCGCATATTACTTTTACTGGCAACAGCTGGGGCACGGGCCCAAATGCCAATGTGTATGATATTGTATTTATCAACCAGAGTGGATCGGTAAACAACTATCCCGACATTGCTGCCATCAGCCGGGCCAACAACAATGCTTTGGTGGAAAACCAGCATGCTTCCTTACCCAATCGGCAATTGTCGATTGTATATGTGGATGCTGCAGCTCCGGTTGATGGTGACGGGTCGCAAAGGGCGCCCTACCGAACCATTGCACAGGCCGTGCCCAGGGTAGCACCCGGCGGCAGGGTACTGGTGGCTTCGGGTACCTACAATGAGCAGGTGGTGATCAACAAGTCGGCAAGCTTTGAAGGAACGGGCAGCACCCTGCCGATCATCAATTTTACAGGCACTGTTTCGGGTAAACCCACCTTATTCGATATCAGCGTTGATGCCGTGACCATCAACAGGTTTCATTTCAACGTAGACCTGGCAAAACTTAAAAGTGCCATCATTGCCAGCGGCAATGACATTGACTTAATTACCATTACCAACAACAGGATCGACTGTTATGGTACACCCGCAACAGGAGCCTATGGCGACCGGAATGCCGTGAGCCTGAATTACGGTGGAGCAACTTCCTACCGCGTGGCAACAAATGGATTGGACAGCATCCGGTTTCACAACAACATCGTTACCGCGGCAGGTACATCTGCCTTCAGGGCAGCCGTTGCTGCCGATGAAGCCGGCGGCTCTTTTACCGGCAATACCTTGCAAAGCATCAACCACGATGTGCTGGTTCGTTTTGGTACCAATGGCGACATCCTGATACAGGACAACCAGTTGAACGGTGGTGGTGTTGAAGTGGCAGAACACAATGCAGGTGCAGGCGCCACCATCATTTCGGGTAATACCTTTGATGGAAGCTTCGCACAGGTGTCTGCGCCCACCGCCGCCATCTTGCGGCTGCGCAACAACCAGCAGGGTAAAGTATTTGATGTGCTGCGCAACACCTTTACCAAGTACCGGTGGGCGGTAAGTTTGGAAAATATGCGGGAAGTAAGGGTTGCGCAAAACAGCTTCACGCCACAAAGCGGCAGCACCAGCTTTTATGACATCGCCGTAAATACCAAATCCATTTCAACAAACTCGGCCCAGATTGTGCAAACCCAGAATGATGCTATCATCCGCAACAACTTCTTCTATGGCTCAGGCGTAAGCGGCGGTGTTGGCGTTGGTTTTTTCAACCACGATGCCGATAATGCCTCTTTCGGATTATTCAAGGTTAACGAAAACTGGTTTGATCCTCAGTTGAACAAAGCCATATATGCCGATGGTCAACAGGGATCCAGTACTGGTGCTACGTTCCCGCTTTACAATACAACAATAGGAACAGGTCCCAATGCCGTAACCACCATGGCGCCATGGACCCATGCTATAGATGCAACCTGCAACTGGTATGGTACCGTAGATGCTACGGTGTTGCAGCAAAAAGCAGATGCACCGGCAGATTACGAACCCTGGCTTACAAAAGGTACAGATAATAGTGCCAGTACCGCCGGTTTTCAGCCGGTAGCCAATACCTGTAATGGAACCCTTGCCGACAATGATGGTGATGGTGTGGCCAATGAGGTAGATTGTGATCCGCTTGATGCGGCTGTTTCTACTTCGCCTGTTACATACTATAAGGACAGTGACGGTGATGGCTTTGGCGATCCCAACAACAAAACGGCTGTATGCGCTACCACGTCGCCTGAGGGCTATGTGGCCAACAACCAGGATTGTGACGACACCATGGTATACTTTAAAGATGGCGATGGTGATGGTTTTGGCGCTGGTGCTCCTATTGCCTGTGGCAAAGTAACTACCAACACCGACTGCGATGATAACGATAACGACAACTACCCGGGTGCACCAGAAATTTGCGACGGTGAGGACAATGACTGCGATGGCCTGGTAGACGAGGGCGTGCAGAAGACCTACTACCGCGACAACGACGGTGATGGTTGGGGCAATACTGCACTGAGTGTAAAGGCTTGCACCGCACCTACAGGTTATGTGATCAAGAAAGGTGATTGTGATGATGCCAACAACAAAACCTATCCGGGTGCAACCGAAATCTGTGATGGAAAGGACAACGATTGTGACGGCAGTATTGACGAAGGCGTAGGTACTACTTATTACCGCGATGCCGATGGCGACGGCTGGGGCAATAGTACACAAATGCGCAAGGCATGCAGCCGTCCATCGGGATATGTTACCAAACTCGGCGACTGCAATGATGGCAACAACAAGATCTATCCAGGCGCTCCCGAGCTTTGTGATGGTAAGGATAATGATTGCGATGGGACTATTGATGAAGGGCTTACCCAGCGTACTTTCTACCGCGACTTTGATGGCGATGGCCGCGGCGATCGCAACCTAACCACAAAAGCATGTGCTGCTCCTGCCGGCTATGTAAGCAATAGCAGCGATTGCAACGACAAGAACAGAACGGTATATGCCGGTGCTCCCGAACTGTGCGACGGACTGGACAATGACTGTGATGGTACCATTGATGAAGGTCTTACAAAACGCACCTACTACCGTGATGCCGATGGCGATGGCTGGGGCAACACAAGCCGCACCATTAAAGCATGTGCTGCACCTCCGGGATATGTATCCAAAAAAGGTGATTGCAACGATGGCAACAACAAAGTGTACCCCGGTGCACCGGTTACTGATGGCAATGGTATCGATGACGATTGCAGCGGATCGCGTTCCGGGCTATTGGGTGCTGAAGACCTGGAAGTGGCTGTGCTGGATGAAAACCAAGCTGGCGAACTGCAGGTAGCCATATCCCCCAACCCTGCATCGGCTTACTTTACCATCCGCATAACGGGTAAAACAGATAAGCCGGTACAACTCAGGGTAATGGATATGACCGGCAGGATCGTGGAAGTGAAAGGCAACCTGGCTGCAAATACCACGCTTACAGTTGGTCACCGCTACCTGCCGGGCATGTACCTGGTGGAAGCTGTTCAAGGTGGCAAATCTGTAGTAGTGAAGTGTATCAAACAATAGCTGTTTCTTTTGGAGTAGACAATGTCCCCGCCTCTAGCGGGGACATTTTTTTTAGGCCTGTTTATAAACGCCCAGGCTTGCCTCTGTGCACCAGTATGCAGTACTCAAGTCTTTGCCGCACCTGGTCTTCGGGCTATTTGTTCAAACTTAACACAAGCGTCATCTTCTCTTCATTTTAAGGTTACATCCAAGCATTCATTTTACGCCGTGAAGGGTGAAGGCCACTCCGGTCATTATGCGAGCTGTATTGCAAGCCATTTATACGGCAAGCAATAACAAGTTACCGGCGCTTTCATCTGTTGCACACCATCTGCTATACTTAACCAATGATCATTAAAATGAAACTGAAGTTTACAGGTACGCTACTATTGCTACTGCTTTTGAACAGCCTTTTTTGTTGGGGGCAAAATGCCACGCAGGCCGTTGTGCTGGGCAAGGTTGCCAACCTTGAAGGCGCTGTACAGGGCGCTACATTATTTGTAAAGAATGAATCAACCGGCTTTACGGCAACAACGGTTACCAACAAGGAAGGCGGTTATATCTTCAACCAGTTGCCCCTGGGTACGCCTTATTCCATCACTGTTTCTTATGTGGGCTACAAAACAGAGAAAAAAACCGGCATTACCTTAAACCAGGGTGACCGTTTGGAGATAGGTTTCGACCTGGTAAAAAACGAAGGTGCGCTGACTGAAGTAGTGGTAACCACCAATACCCTGCGCCGCAATGTGGCCAACGTAGGGGCCGCAACCACCATTTCGCCAAAAGACCTGAATACCTTACCTGTGAACGGCCGCAACTTCACATCGCTGATCGATCTGTCGCCTGTGGCAAACGGCACCAGCATTGGCGGCCAGCTGCAGTCTTCTACCAACTTCACCATCGATGGTATGTCGGCACGCGGCACCATTGCCGGTGGCAGCACATCCAGTGCTTATTCCATTTCCATTGAAGCCATCCGCGAGTTCAAGGTGGTGAACAATGAATACGATGTTACCGAAGGCCGCGCAGGTGGCGGTACCATCAGCACCGTTACCAAGTCGGGTACCAATACCTTCTCGGGTAGCGCTTTTGGTTTCCTGCGCCACAACAAGTTGTCGAGCTCTTATGATATCCGCGGCAACAAGCGCAACCAGCCTTTCTCTACCGCGCAGTATGGCGCTTCCATCGGCGGCCCCATTGTAAAAGACAAAGCCCACTTCTTCTTTGTGTGGGATCACCAGGAAGACTCCAGGCCTTTGAACAATGCCGACATCCGCACCCCTGCCGATGAAGCAGCCTTCCGCGTAACGCAAAGCACGCTGGATCGCTTCACCGCCATTGCCCGTGAAAAGTATGGCGTTGGTGCCGGCAACCAGTTTGGTTCTTTCGATAAAAGCAGGAGCACCGATGCCTTGTTTGGCCGCATCGACTGGCAGCTGAATAGCAAGAACCTGCTGTCTATCCGCAACAACTACGTGTACGAGATCGACAACCTTTCGGAAGGCGACAACTCGGGCATCAATGCCATCGAGTCGTATATCGACCGTAAGAAGATGAACAATAGCCTGATCCTGTCTTTGCGCACCTCTATCAACCCCAGGCTCACCAACGAGTTCAAGGCGCAGCAGTTCCTGCAAAATGAATTTGTAATTCCCAGCCCCGAGCTGCCCGCAGCCGGCATTCCCCGCGCCATCGTGGAGAACGTTACTTCTACCGGTGCCAATGGTACAAACTATACCAACTCCATCCAGATTGGTGGCCAGCGTTTCTCGCCCGAGTGGTTTAAAGGAACGGTGTACCAGGCGGTGAACAACCTGTATTACAACACCGACAAAGTGAAGTATACTTTTGGTGTAGACCTGATGTACACCCGCATGCACAACGTGTATGGCAGTGAAATGAACGGCCGCTTTTTCTATACCGGTATAGAAAATTTTGCCAACAACACGCCTTACCGTTATGTGCGGGAGATTGCCACCGTGGCCGATCCTTCCACCGTGCTGCACCAGATGGCATCGGGTGCTTATGCACAGATGGAAACAAAGCTGGGAAGAGGCGTAAACCTGTTGGCCGGTATCCGTTTGGACAATACCCAATACCTGAACGGCGCCAACTACAACGCTGTTGCCGATAAGGAGCTGGGTATTAACACCAGCAACAAGATCAACACCACGCAGGTGCAGCCCCGCTTTGAGCTGATGTGGGATGTGAACGAAAGGAAGACGGATTTCATCCGCTTTGGTGCCGGTATTTTCGGTTCCAACCTCAATCCATATTCCATGATCAACAATATCCTGTTTGATGGTACCAAGGTGGCCTCGGTAGATATGACCACCAACCTGCCTGCAGCCGATTTTATTGGTTACCGCCAGAACCCCGCCACTGCACCCGGCCAGGAATTGTTCAATATCCCCGGTGTGGAAAAGTTGGTTACCCTCAATACCAATAGCAAGGATGTGAAGATCCCTACGGTGTATAAAGCAAGCCTTACCTACAACCACATTTTTGGTTCCAAACTGCGCATGGGTGTAAGTGCTTATGCTACCCTGGCCCGCAACAACTACATGTATGTGGACCGCAACATGGTGGACCAGCCTTATTTCACCATCGAGCAGGAAGCCAACCGGGGTGTGTATGTGCCTGCTGCTACCATCAATGCCCGCAACGGTGTGGCCACCTGGGTAAACAGCCGCAAAACAAATGCACTGGGTCGCGTGCTGGACCTGATCAGCGACGGTAAAAAGAACCAGTATGCTATAGTTGTAGATGGTACCTACCGTTACTTCAGGGATGGACAGATCACGGCTTCCTACACCTGGAGTGATAGCCGCGACAACACATCCTACAATGGTAACGTAGCCAACACGGCTACCCTCAGCCTGATGGTAAAAGACGATCCCCGCGACCTGAGCCGCATGGCTTACGCCGATAACCATTTCCGGAGCAAGGTGGTGGTATATGCCAATGCGCCCAGCATCAAGGGCATTACGGTTGGCCTGCGTTTCTCGGGTATGGGTGGCACCCGCTACTCACTGGCCGTTGCCGGTAATATGAACGGTGATTTTGTAAACTCCAACGACCTCGCGTATGTATACGATCCTACCAGCCTGTCCACACCCAAGTATATTGCCGATGGTATCAATGCCATTCTCAACAACCCCGATGTGGAGCAGGGCCTCAAGGATTATATCACCCGCAGCATTGGCAAAATTGCCGAACGCAATGGGGGTATCAATGGCTTCTTCGGCACCTTCGACCTGCGCCTGGCCAAGAAGCTTATGATCAACAGAAAGCATGGCGTTGAGCTCTCCGTAGACCTGTTCAACGTATCGAACACCTTCAGCAAGAAGTGGGGTGTTAACAAGAGCCTGGGCAAGCAAAACATTTACAACATCACTTCCTTTAGCCCTGAAACAGAAACTTTTGGCTATCGCGTAAACACCACTTCGGGAGTGTCGCCCATCAGTGGTACGCCTTTCCAGGCACAGATCGGTGTTCGGTATAGTTTCTAAGGGGCCAGAAAAATTCAGTGGGACCATGCAACTGGTGCATTGAATGGTTTTAGCCTGACTAATTGCTTATACGCGATTTCATCACTATGAAATGCCACTTTCAATAACGAAAACAGTTTTCGTTTTACAGACTGCCGGACCCATTGTCCGGCAGTTTTTTTTGCAGTCACTGCACCTGCTAAGGGCTTTAGGACCATTGCTTCCATAAAGTCTGTTTTGCTTACTGCAACAATTGCTAGGTTACGCCTGCCTCCTGCTGTTGCTGCAGCTGCCCTTTGGCAGGTACCTGTAATAGTTAGTAGAAGAATTTGCACCGGCAAAGCAGGCAGGTCATTTTAAAACATGCAAAAGGTTTTGATTTGGCTAAATAATCTATACTTTACTCATCACGTATCCTTCCCCCGATCCTGTCCCACCCCTTTTACATTCTTCCACCAAACCACCTCACCGTTATCCAATGGCGCAAAACCTACCTGGCAGTATCCCTGCTGCTGCACCCACAGTTGGCGACCTGATGCTGCATTACTTCAAACTGGAAGGCATTACCTATGTATTTGGTATTCCTGGCGGCGGCCTGATGAACTTGCTTGTTGATCTGAAAAACAATACCGGCGATATCAGCTACATCATCTGCAAACAGGAAACGGGCGCCGCCTATATTGCCGATGGCTATTACCGTGCAACAGGGAAGATTGGCGTAGTGGTGGTAACTACGGGCCCCGGTGCCACCAATGCACTTACAGGCGTTATGAATGCACAGGCCGATGGTTCTGCCATGCTGCTGTTGAGTGGTGAGGTGGACCAGAAGTTCTTTGGTATGGGATACCTGCAGGAAGGCATTGATGCCGGCATTGACATCAACGCTGTTTTTGCAGCAGCCACCGGGTACAGCAGCACCATTGTAAGTGCAACAGATGCCGAAACCATTTTGAAACAGGCATTCCGCGATGCGCTGTCTTTACCGCGGCAGGCGGTGCATATAAGTCTGCCGGTAAATGTGACGCTGGAGCTGCTGCCGAACACGCAGTTGTCGGTTAAAACAACTGCCTACCGCACCAGCGCTACCGGTGCGCCTTTGGCAGAAGTGCGCACCGCATTTTCGGCCCTGGCAGGGTGCAAAAGGCCCCTGTTGTTTTTAGGCAACGGCTGCAGGCAGGCCCTGCGAGATCCTGCCATTTACGCATCGCTCCAGAACTTTGTAGAAACCTATGGCATACCGGTGATCACCACCCCCGATGCCAAGGGGATCTTTGCCGAAACGCACGACCTCTCACTGCGGGTTTATGGCATGGCCGATTGCATGTGGCCCTATCAATACCTTACTGCAGCTGCAACACCCTACGATGGCATCCTGATCATCGGCTCTTCCATGGGCGAACTGTCCACCAACTCCTGGCTGCCCATACTGGTGCCTTCCGGGGAAGATGCCCCTTTCATACAGGTAGACATCAACCAAAAGATTATTGCGCGTTCTTTCGAGGTAACACAGGGCATCGTAGGCGAAGCGGGTGCCTTTATCAGCGACCTGGCTTCGCTGATACCCGAGTTCCCTCCCGACGAGCAGCTGGTGGCGGAAAGAAAAAGTTTGATTGCATCCATCAAGACCCAATCGCCATTTGTAAATCCGGATGAGTATGCATGCAACAATGACCCGATAGAGCCCGCTGCGCTGATGCGGGTATTGCAACAAACGCTGCCTGCCAACAGTAATATTTTCATCGATGCTGGTAACTGCGTGGGCTGGTCGGTGCACTACCTAGCCATTGCACCACCAACAGCAATCTTCAGCGCCCTTTCCATGGGTCCGATGGGGTTTGGCGTGGGTGCCGTAATTGGTGCCAAGATCGGCTGCCCAAGCGATACCTGCATTGCCATTGTGGGCGATGGCGCCTTCCTGATGCAGGGCACCGAGGTAGCCACCGCAAGCCAGTACAAGGTTGGCGCAATCTGGATCGTGCTGTACGACAATAACCTGTCGATGGTAACCCAGGGCATGAACCATTTTGCGCCCGACCCGCAGCACCCCGATGTATGGAATAACCTTTACGAGTTGGGCAACCCCGACCTGGCCCTTTTTGCTAAAAGCCTCGGTGCTGATGCCTATACCATCGATTCGCCTCTTGAGCTGGAGCTGCAAATGCCGG
Source organism: Cnuella takakiae (assembly GCF_001953305.1). Classification (GTDB taxonomy): domain Bacteria; phylum Bacteroidota; class Bacteroidia; order Chitinophagales; family Chitinophagaceae; genus Flavisolibacter; species Flavisolibacter takakiae. Next base: position 125,301 of record NZ_MTFE01000010.1, on the reverse strand, counting down.
GGATCATTGACCGGGCCAACCAGCAGCAAAGGCCACAGGTGGTCATTGCCCGCATCAACCGGAAATCGATACCGCCCTACTACAATCCTATTTACGGCCCCAGGCCGCCCAAACATTAACCACCAAAAAACCAATACATGTCAAAAGATCGCTTGCCTGATTATGATATCGCCATCATAGGTGGCGGCGCCTCGGGGGTATACACTGCCTGGCGCCTGTTGTTAGATGGACCGGGCCATTCGCCCCAGCTAAAAAAATGGCAGAAACAACGAGGCAGTTTGAAGATCGCCCTGTTTGAAGGCAGCAACCGGATCGGGGGACGTATTCTTTCCGCAAAGGCGCCCGGGCTTCCCGGCATTGTTTGCGAGATCGGCGGTATGCGCTATGTTTCTTCCCAACAAATTGTACGATCGCTGGTAGAAAATAAACTCCAGCTGAAAAGGCATGAACAGGTGGTTGCCGATCCGGAAAACCTGTTGTACCTGAGGGGGAAGAAAATGCGGGTAAAAGACCTTTCCGACCCGGACAAACTTCCCTACAACCTGGCGCCGGACGAGATCGCATGGCTCAAAGCAAGTAACCAGAACGCGGCGGATAATTTTATCGGCTTTGCCGTTGAAAAACTGTTTCCGGATATCACCAAATATTCAGGGCCTGCGCTGCGGGCATTTTTGAACAAACAAAAGGTAGATGGTGTGGCGCTGTACAAGCATGGGTTCTGGAACCTTATTGCCACCCAGTTGAGCCATGAAGCGTATCGCCTTGCCGTTACTACGGTAGGATACGATTGCCTTGGCTTTAACACCAACGCGGTGGATGCGATCTGCGAATATTTTGATTTTACGCCGGGTGTGAAATACTACCTCCTTGATGAAGGCTACGATGCGGTGATCTGGACCATGCAGCAGGCCTTTGAAGCCGCCGGAGGTACCGTCGTTACGGAAAAGTGGCTGGAATCCTTCGACAGGGTAACCCTTGCTGATAGGAGCAAAGGCGTTTCGCTCCAGTTTCGCAATGACAGGAAGACCCATACTGCGAGGGCTGTTGTGCTGGCCATGCCCAGGCGCAGCATCGAATTGCTGGCGCAAAAAGGTCCGGTACTCGACCCCGTGGCCGCGCCGCATGTACAAACCCTATTGGAGTCGGTAACACCCATCCCGCTGTACAAGATGTTTATTGCATACGACCAGCCCTGGTGGAAAAAAGAGGGCGTGAGCCAGGGTCGTTCGCTAACCGATATACCCATCCGCCAGTGTTACTACTGGGGTGAGGAAGGCAAGCAGTCCAACGGTGCCGGGTCCAACACCAATGCCATCATCATGGTGTACAACGATGCCCAGAGCTCGTCGTTCTGGGGTGGCCTGCGCAGTCGCCCCCTGGGCCCCTATGATGTGGTGGAAAATGATGCGGCACCCAAGTTCAAACGCAAGCGGATGCCCAGTGCCGGAAAGACAGGTAAGAGCGGCTGGCACAAAAGACTGGAGGAAAACTGGAAGCATTGCGAAGCCCCGAAAGCCATGGTCAAAGAAATGCACCGCGAACTGCAAATAATGCACGAAATAAATGACGCACCCGAGCCGCTGGAAGCCGCATATATGGATTGGGGCGATGATCCTTATGGCGGCGCGGTACACTTCTGGAACTCCGGTTACCGTTCCACCGAGGTGCTGGAAAAGATGATCCAGCCGGTGCCGGGATTTCCCTGCTTTATCTGCGGCGAGGCTTTTTCCACCAACCAAACCTGGGTGGAAGGCGCACTGCAAACGGCGGAACTGGTGTTGCGAAAATTTGATATTCCTGAACCCGAATGGCTGACAAAAGCATGAGTAACCTTATCCCAAGAATCATTGGCACAGGATGGGCCGTGCCAGCAGGCATCCGCTACAATGATGACCCCATCTTCGACTGGCTGAAACAACATAATCCAGATCCAAAACTATTTGATGGATACAAGGAAAGGCATGTGCTGGGCGATGGCGAAGACCTGATAGACATAATGCTGCCCGCTGCACAGATGGCTTTGCAAAAAGCCGGAAAGCAGGCGGCTGATATCGATATCCTGTTGGGGCTTGGTTCTGTCAGTACCTATATCCAGCCCAATATGTTGTCCCTGTTGCACCGCGAGCTGGGATTGCCCCCAGATGCATGGGTTATTCCCATTGGCAACGATTATTCCAACTATGCCTCCAGTCTTTTGCTTGCCGACGGTTTGCTGCGTGCCGGGCACGCTAAGAACGTACTGGTCTGCATTGGCGGCAGCTGGACCCGCAACGTAGATTATCACACGCAGCAATCCATCAGTGCCGCCGATGGTGCCGGAGCAGCGGTGATGGCGCTGTGCGCTGATGAAAGCAAATGGTTTGTTGCGGGGCAGCATACCGTTACCGATTCCACTTTCTACGGCAGCATGTACACCAGCGGCGAGCAGTTGGCCGCCAACCCACCCATCAACGGCTACAGTACTGTTTTCGGCCCGCATTTTTTCCAGATCACACCACAGGGCATGCAGGGGTTCAAAACTTTTGGTACCGCCACAGCGCTCAGCGCGGTAACCGCCTTGCTCCAGGAGCATAACCTTAGTGGCAGCGATATTTCCTTTATGCCGCACGAAACATCTGAGTACCTGATAAAATATTGGTGCGACAATATGCCAGGTAAGCTTGGCCAGGTGCTTTCCACTATTGAGCAGTTTGCAAATACTACAGTGGCAACGCATGCGCTAAGCATGGCCTGGTGCGAAGAAAATGTGGTTATAGAAAAAGACAACCTGGTGATGCTGGCACTTGGCCCCGACATGCATGCCAATGCAATGCTGCTGAAAAGAGGCAGCGGATGAAGTAGCATCAGTGGCTACCAGATTCAACTGGTAAAAAGCAAAACGCAGCTTTCTTTGATGCAAAGGCTGCGTTTTCTTTTTTCTATCCTGCACAGCAGGTCATATCTACAATGGCAGGGAAAAAGTTTTTTTCAGATAATCAACCTTACCGGCTGCGCCCCATGCTTTGTAGGCAATAAGGGCGGCATCCAGGCTGCTGGTATAATCCATGCCTACGCTTTGCTGCATGCGGGCCAGGTGTTCGTAGGCAAGACCGCATTCATGAATAAAGCCCTGTGCTGATGCTTCCTGTGCCGACCTCATAAACAGCTGTTCGGCCACTTCAACCCTTGCTTCCAGTCCTGCCCTGATAGCTTGTAACAGCAACAGTTTATTTGCAAAATTTCCGGGGAACAGTTGTGCCCATGCTTCACATGTTTTAATGCCGGTATCTGCCCTTTCATGCAGGGGTACAGCGGTTGCACCTGCTGTTTCGGCAGCGGCATAAAGGGAGGCAATAGCGGTATAAAATTCATATTCAGTATGGCCCGGCTGGTTGGCAAATGCAGGCAAAAGCGGCATGGCCTGGTCTGCAAAAGCGATAGCTTCCTGCCAATTGCCAAAATGCACATGCAGCTTGACCTTGGAGATCAGGTAATAGCCGATCTGGTTGTACAGGTCGGTGGTGCAGATATTGGCAATGTCTTTTGCTTCATCGCAGGCTGTATCGCTCAGCGAGGTATAGCTGTTGGTAAGCCCCTGGAGGACCCTGGCCATCTGTGCCTCGTGTACCAAGTGAAATGCTGCGTTCAGTACATTCCGGTTGTTGCGCTGCTGGTAAATCAAAGAAGTGGCAACGATGGTGGACAAAGGTGCGCCGGCAGCAACCTGCAGGATCAGGGTTAGCGAAAGGTTGAAGCAGCCAAAGAGCATATCGTTTGAGTCAAGCCCGGCATCTGCACCAGCGGCAGCAATCGGAATAAGTGTTTTGTAGGGCACCAGCCAGTGCGCGATAAACCAGCCATGGGTGAAGTTTACCCTTGCCTGCAAAGTGTTATGATTCCTGCCATCAACAACAAGGGCCAGGTTGCTCCAGGCAAGGGCCCCAACACTGTCCTGGGTGATTGCCTTGTACACAACCGCATAGGTGCCATACACCTGTGCAGCAGCGCGGCCGTTTCCTGCTTCAAGCGTGAGGCGCAGGCTGGTGATGGTCATCAGTGCAAAGAGTTCCACCTGCTGGCACTGGTGCGCAAAAGGGCACAATTCAAGCAGCATGCGGATGACCACTTCTACTGATTCGTCTTCCAGCTTTTTATGGTCGGCCAGTTGCTCCACCGACCGGTGCTGCATAAAATCGTTGATGAACGCCAGGTGCTCGCCTATCTTCTGGCCGATGGCGGCAGGATCTTTCTCGATGGGCTGGTGGAGGAGTTTCACGCCCTCAAGCCCTACTTCCAGGGCCTGTTTTACATAGCCCAGGCGAAACAGCCTGATAGCTTCCCGTTCGTGGTAGCTGACGGCTTTGTTTTTTTCACCGGCATGATACCAGTGGTGGGCAAGCCGCAGGTGGTAGGGAAAAAGGTTGTCAGGAAATTCATTTTCGTACCACTGGGCGATCTCCTGGTGCAGGTACCTTCTTTGCTCGGCCAGCGTCATCTCGTAGGCTACTTCCGAAGTGGTTACGTTGTTGAACGAGTACCCATCCATATTGTCAATTACCCTGGCCCTGATGAAGCCTGCTATCTCGGCGTCTTTCAAAAAATAGGGTACCGAGCGGCGCTCGGTTTTGATGGGGTACACATTGTGCACCAGCTTTTTTCCAAACCGGTTGCCGGCCACACTGGCCACCTTCAGCGACAGCTGCGAGCCATGTGCCAGGTGGTCGATCCGCTCCCTGATGGCCCCCCGCACCGTATCGGGCATCGAAAGGTCACTGATCTTTACATCGCCTACAAAAGAACAATGGCCTGCATCAATCGACAGCAGGTTTTGGTTCACCAGTGAGCCAAGCAGTTCGATGCAATGAAAAGGATTGCCCTTTGCAATTTTCCGGATCAGCCCGATCAGGTCGGTGGAAACGCTGTTCACATTCAGCCGTGCACAGATTAGTTGCGCCACATCCTGCTCCGGCAATTCCTGCAGTGAAATGGTGGTGGGTTTTATGGTGCTGATGCTTGTTTTCAGGTTGTGGTCCAACTCCTGTACCGCCAGCACTACCAGTACCTTGCCAGGCGTGGCGGTGAGGGCTTCCACCAGTTTCCACGACACATCGTCGGCCATCCAGTGCGCATCGTCTACTACGATTACCAGCGGCTGCTTTTCACTTTCCTCTTTTAGTATCCGCAGCATCAGGCGGTGCGTGGCTGCTACTTTCTGGCTTTCGGTCAGCGATTTGATGGCTTCGCTGTCGGGCAAGTTGCATTGCAGTACGGCATTCAGCACACAGGCTTCTGCTCCAAACTTTTCCTGGACCTCTTTCAATGCCTCCTGCCTGCCGGCTGCTGTTGTGGCTTGGCTGATGCCTAAAATGGCTGCGAAAACAGGCTCCCATACATTGTACAGGATATGCCTGCCGATGAAGTCGCCTGCTGTTGGCAACAGCATTATGGGGTCTTCGCAAACCCTCGATTTGAAATCTTCCAGGAACCTTGTTTTACCAATACCGCTTTCGCCAGCCACCAGCACACACCCGGCACTGCCCGACAAGGCATTGTGGTAGGCTTCCATCAGGATGGCCCGTTCTTTTTCCCGGCCAACGAGATTGTCGATGCCCAGCGCCGGCTGCTCGGCTTCTATAACAGCTACCGGCTGGTACAATGCTACGGGCTCAGAAAAGCCTTTCACTGCCACTTCCCTAGGTGTTTTATAAAAAACAGATTTATTGCTTGCCTGGAAGGTGGCTTTGTCGCAGTAGATATGATTGGTGCCGAGCCCTGCAATGCGGGCACTTAGGTTCACCACATCGCCAATGACGGTGTATTGCCGCAGGATATTATTACCCAGGATGCCGCAGTATGCCTGGCCACTGCTTACCCCGATGCTGTTGTGGAAGTCTGCCTGCAGTAAAGCCCGGTGCAGTTCGAGGGCTAGGTAAACGCCCCGTTCAGGATCGTCCATATGTGCAGAGGGCGGTGGCCCGAAATAGATCAGGATGTTGGAGTCTTTTTCATCCATCCAGATCTGGTTGATGAGCCCGCCGTAGTGCAGCACCAAAGGCGTGGTGAGGGCTACAGAGTTTTGGAGGCGGATGATATTGGCTTCGGAGCTGTTGCTATAGTTGACCAGCCGAACAAACAATACCGTCACCGGCCTTATTTCTGCAATCCATTTCAGGCGCTCAAGGCTCAAAGGATATACAAGGGTCTGGGGCAGGAACTGCCGCAGTTTGCCGATGGCCTTCCTCGTTACTTTGGGCGTCTTTTTTGGCGGTAGTAAAAAATGGGCTGGTGTTTCGTAAAGAATGGAGGTATGGTGCTGCATGGGCATGGCCCGGTACCCTGGACCCATAAGGGACAGCGCATGGTTGGAAATAAGTACCTGGTTGGGGGCCTCATTACGCGAAGCGGCAACTATCTCTTCAAAAACACTTCCGAAAAAGCTAAAAAGGAGATTGCCATGCAAGCCTTCCATTTCCAGCATCTGCCATTGGCCGGCAGCAATTACGGCATGCATCGAAAGCAGTTCGTTGCGGTCGTTGATGGTGGAGCGGAGCGCTAATATGTTTTGGGCGCAGGCTGCTGCAAGGGGTACTGCGTCTTCAGGCTTTACCTGGTCGTCGGGCCAGGCTATCATCACGCCATCGCCGGCAAAGAACAGGGGCTCGCCGCCGTATGCAGCCACTGTTCCCAGCACATGATCGTAATGTTTGTTCAGTATTCTGGTGATTCGCTCAACCCCTTCAACCTTGTCCTTCATCAGGCGGTTGCAAAGTGGCGAAAAACTGCAGATATCGATCCAGAGCAGCACCGCAGTTTGTGCCTGCTGGTTGGTTCTATCCTCTTGCGGCACACCCCCTGCATATTTTCTTCGCAGCACTCCCGGCACAAAACTTACGGTCAGGTCATTGGATTGTCCGGGTATGGTTCCTTTGTTGTTTATCATACTTGTCTTCGCCAGGTTTAATGGTTTTAATAATTGCTAAGCAGCATTGTAGCGGGCGAAAGAGGTACGTGGATTATAGGTAGCAGTGCACCAGCAAGTGCTGGTTGCCGGCAAGGTGGTGTACTGCAATGCCTTATTTATGCAGTGTAGTTTTTGTGGCCAGGTGTAGCTTGCGGCCAGGAAAGGAGGCCGCCGGGCTTACTTCGTAATGTAATCATTTAAGCCGAGAGCAACAACTTGAAAGGGCAGGATATATGCGCGTAGATCAGCACAGGTACTGTTAAGGGACGTGCCAGGGAAAGGAATGATTAGACCATCGTATGCCGGGTGGTTTGCCTGATAGCGTCCGGAGGCGGGGAGAACTTCCAGGCTAATGAAGGATATGCTTAAAAGCACCTATGAATGGTATTGAAGCAAGTTTACTGCTCTTTGTTTCTTTACAACATACAGGTACTGCTCCCGCTATTGACGGAACAATCAAAAGCGGGAGCAGTAGAATGTAAAGGGTACGCACAATGGGTGAAGGCAGCATCAGGTCAGTGGTATGGAAACCACCATTTGACTGTTGCCTGCTGTTTTAAGTAAAACAGCGGCACCCTGGATCATTTCACAACGTTTGCGGATGGAATTGAAGATAACCGAAGACTGTATGGTTTCCGGCAGGGCTGCACCCGGCTGCCCGATGCCAAGGATTGCTTCTTTGTCGATTTCCAGACAAACCTGTATGGCTTGCTGTTTCGGACCGTTTTGCTCGTATACAGTTAGCCATTCCAGAATAATGCGGAACAGGTGGTTGATATTATTGAGCTGCACCGTATCCAATTCGCCGGTACAATGAAAGTCAATGGTCAATCCGGACAGCTCCTCGTACTCACCCAATAGTTGCATGAGTTTATCTTTCATGCCAACTGCCAATTGCCCAACAGGGTGGATATTGGTTGAGAAAGCCCGCATGTTTTGCAGTAAAGTGGTGATCATTGCCTTTACACCCTGCATTGCTGCTACCTGTTCTTTTGTTAACCCGGAAATAGCTGCAAGATGATGCAGGGAAGCTGCAAGTACCTGGCAGAAATTTTCGTGCAGTTCGTACCCGATCTTTTCTCTTTCTGCTTCCTGTTGTGCCAGTTGGCGGTTGAGGGTCTTGCGTTCCAGGTGCAATTGTTCGGCTGCTGCTGCTGCAAGCTCAATATTTCTTTTGCGCAATTCCAGCAGTTTCGACGCCTGGTGCGCAACAGTTTTCAGGGCTGTCTTTTGCGCTTCACTGAGTACTTTGGGTTTGATGTCGAGGGCACAGATGGTACCGATGGGGTGCCCGCTGGGACCATAAATGGGTACGCCGGCATAAAAGCGCAGGTGCTGCGGACCCGTAACCAGTGGGTTGTTTACAAAGCGTTCATCTAAGGTGGCATCTTCTACCACCATAATGTCGTCGTGTACAATTGCATGTGCGCAAAAGGCATGATTGCGGGGCGTTTCTTTTTCACCAAACCCCACTTTGGCTTTGAGCCATTGTACGTTGTCGCCTATAATACTGACATGGCCCGTAGAGCAGCCCGAAATAAATGCCACCAGCGCGGCAATATTATCGTATTCTTCCTCTTGGGGAGAGTTAAGCAAGTTGAGGCTATATAGCTCTGCTAATCGGTCTTTTTCGTTTGTAGGTATTGGTTGCTGCACCGTAGGTTAGTTTCAGGACAAAAATGTGTTACAGTATAAGTTTCTGTGATATTAAACGGTTGTTGCCGCACATCAGTCGACGAATGATATGTAATTGCCGTTTAGGTAGTGCTTTGTATTCCATGCGTTTACATCTCGATACAATGTCATGCCAAAGATGATGACCCTTGCCTGGTGTTGTTAAAACGTCGTATTTATACGAATATTTGATGGAAGCGAAGCTGCTATTTGAAGGCATTTTCTTTACAGCTGCCAGGTCAAAGCGCAGGTCTGGCAGCTGTAAAGAAAAGCGATTCACGAATCAGTATTTAGGCAGGAAGATCTGAAAGCTTGCGCCTACCCCGGTTTGGCCATCGGCAATGATGGCGCCATCATGGTTTTCAACAATGCGCTTGCAAATGGCCAGTCCCATACCGGTGCCGGAATAAGATTGCTGATCATGCAAACGATAGAAGATGTCAAACAACTTGTCGCTGTACTTGCTGTCGAAGCCGATGCCATTGTCTGAAATTTCAATCAGGTGGTAAACTTTTCCCTGCGTAAGCATCGCCGGTGTAACTGATGATGCCGTGATTTCCTCAGTTTGTATGGTAATGACAAGGGGCTTGCCTTTTTGCGCAAACTTGATGGCATTGCCTATAAGGTTGTTAAACAGTTGCCGCATTTGGAAGGGCATTGCCCGTACATGCGGTAGCGGATCGGCAACTACCCTGATGCCTAAGTGATCCATCTCTTCTTCAAATACGGCAATCACTTCAGCGAGTATGGTGTTGAGGTCTGTTGTAACAAGCGTGTGTTGTTTGTCGTCGGCAAATGTGTAAGTGGTTATATCGTTTACCAGCATCTGCATCCGCAAGGCCGACTTTTCAATCCGGTTCAAAGAATTGATGATGGTATCGGATAGTTGCTTGCCTTCCTCCATCATCACTTTAGAAGTAAAGATCAGGATTTTGCGCAGTGGCTCTTTGAGGTCATGCGAGGTGATCCAGTTGATGTTGGCAAGTTCTTTATTTGCTTTAGTAAGCTTTTCGTTCAACAGGCGCTGTTGTGCCTCTTCAAGCAGCAGGTACTCCAGGTGAAACTGGTTTTGCAGGGCACTGGCAAAACGCGTAGCGGCATTTAGCTCCGATATTTTCCAGTCGCGGCAGTAATAACGAACCTGTTCTTTAAAGATGGCAAACGAAGAACGCGGCGTCAGCTGGTGCTCTTTTACTTTTTTCACGGCATCGTTCGGATCGCCGGCCCAGTTGATGGTCTGTTCCATTTCTTCCCGGAACCAAATGACCGCATCCCTTTTCGGGTTACCCAGTTTGTGGTAAATGATGCCTGCTGCAAACTTGCTTAGCTTGTCGCCTTCGAGGTAATGTTCAACCAGGTGTGTCGTGCTGAACACCATGCCTTTCACTGTACTGGCCAGCCAATTGAAAAGCTGCTGTATTTTATCATTGGAAGGCACCAGTCCCCTGGTATAAACTTTTCCATTGTGTAGTATGGCTGCGCCACTGGCATTTGCTACGCCCAGCAGGGAAGAAAAGCTTTCAAACTTGATGTGAAAATCGCCGTCCTGCGGAATCACATGCAGCAGTTGTTGTAAGTGCGCTTCAACCACGCGGTGCACTTCATATTCTTCTGCCACTTCGCGCACCTTGATTTGCGAAGTAAGAAAATGGCCTTGCAACAGGACCGCGTTGCGGGTTCTTATGTCCAGTATTTTGGCACTGTAATGATGACAGGTAATGAGCCCCCATAATTTCCCTTCAGTGATCAGCGATACGGTAAGCGTGGCACCCACACCCATATTTTTAAGGTACTGGATGTGGATGGGCGATACACTGCGCAGGGAAGCTTCGCCCAGGTCAAGCGTGGTATGACCGCAGTCTTCTGTTGTTAGCAGGGGTACCATTTCGTAGTTCACATCCGCAATCATCCGCATTGGGTTGCGCAGGTACAACTCGCGGGCTTGTGCTGGTATGTCGGTATGCGGGTAGTGCAGGTCGAGGAAGGGTTCTACTGTCTCCTTCCTGCTTTCAGCAAACACCTGCCCGTTGTAATCCCTGTCAAACTTGTAAATCATCACCCGGTCGTAGCCCGATAGCCTGCGGGTTTGCTCTGCGATACGCTGGCAAAGGTCGCGCAGGGAGCGTGACCGTTCAATCACCCTTACAAATTCATGGGTCTGGTCAAAGAGGTCAAGAGGTGCGGCATTGCCTGCCCGGGCCTCCAGTTCAACGATAAAAAGATCGCCACTTTGATGCACCAGTACGGTCCAGGGTTCGTTGTTGCCGTGGTATTCAAATGGCGTGGCAGGCCATCGGTCCTGGTTTATTATCGCGCTTATCTGGGCTTCCAGGGAAGGGTCAAGGTCGGATAGTTTTTGTTTCAGTATAGCTTTTGGGTCTTTGTCAAAAGCCTTGTGGCAATTGGCGCTGCAGAAAAGAATGCTTCCCTGTTCATCAAGTGCGATCAAAACACCGTGTGGCTGTATGGCACCGGGAATATGTATGGGTTCGCTTTCACAATTGGTAAGGGTTACTTTCCCTTGTATGGATACATCTCTTAGATTCATTGGGCTTATTCTCGATGATTTAAAACTTGATGCGCAATGCCACTCGCTGTGTTTTATCTGTAGCTGGATGGCAGGGCATTAGGGAGGGTTGCTTGTTTTTGCCTTCTTTCCAAGATACCGTAAAACGGCTATTTTGGAAATATGGTGGGGCGCATATTCGGGTTTAGCAAGGGTAATACAACCAGGAGCTGTCAGGTGCTTTCAGGTTGGGTGCAGCAGTCAGGCATAACCTGCGGGCTGGCTTGAAGTGTTTTTTTTATGAATGATGCAAGATTGTTGCAGGACGGTTTGACCAACGATCAAGCATGAGTGCTGCGGTATTTGGGTTAAGGGTACGTACAATTTTTATGCCTTCGTTTGTTCCTGTTTGGGTACTGTTAGAAATGCTCCTGGTTCAGTTGGGCCAAAGTGGTTTCCTGTTTTGATTGGGTAAAACAGGCTGTAAACCTAAGGTAGTATTTGTGTTTAGTAAACCATTACCCTTTAAATTGAAGCTAAATATTACCCAGACGATGACCAAAGGCTTTTCACCGGGTTGGACTAGCTTGCCAGGATATAAATGGGCGGGCATGCTGCTGCTTTGCCTGCTTTTTTGCTGCCGTTTGCAGGCTGCCGGTCCCTGCGTTGTAACAGGGCTCCGTTGTGAGTACCTGGTAGATCCCTTGGGTATTGATGCCCCTGCGCCGCGTTTAAGCTGGCGCCTGGCCGATGAACGCAGGGGTGCAAAGCAGCTTGCCTACCAGGTGCTGGTGAGTGTGAGCAGTACGGATTTTACATCGCCACAAAACCTGGTATGGGATTCCCGTAAAATAAATGCAGCCACTACGCTTGTCCGGTACGGCGGCAGGGCCCTGCAGCCATTCACTACTTATTACTGGAAAGTGGTGGCTTTGGATAAGGATGGTGTACCAGCCACTGCCGCCCCGGTGGCCCGCTTTGAAACCGGTATGATGGGCGTACAAAACTGGAAGGGCACCTGGATATCTGATGGTGCCGCCATCGATGTGAAGCCAGCTCCTTATTTCCGGAAAACATTTGGCATTGCAAGGAAGGTGAAGTCGGCAAGGGCCTTTGTTGCCGCTGCAGGCTTGTATGAACTTTCGCTGAATGGTGAGCGGGTGGGCAACAACCGTTTGGACCCGGCATATACCCGCTTCGACAGGCGCCTGTTGTATGTAACGCATGATGTGACAAAACAATTACAGCAAGGCACTAATGCAATCGGGGTTTTATTGGGCAATGGTTGGTATAACCACCAGTCCACTGCAGTTTGGAACTTTCACAACGCACCCTGGCGGGCAAGGCCTGCGTTCTGCCTGGACCTCAGGATCACCTATGAGGATGGCAGCACCGAAACGGTAAGTAGCGGTAAGGATTGGAAAACATCTGATGGTCCTGTCAGGTTCAACAGCATTTACACCGGTGAGCACTACGATGCCAGTTTTCGGCAGCCGCTTTGGAACACCGCCGGATTTGTTGATACAGCATGGAAAACGGTGCTCATCCGTTCTGCTCCTGCCACCAATATCGTGTCGCAGGTGATGCACCCCATCCGCAACGTAGCGACCATAGCCGCAGTATCGCTTACCAGGATCAATGACACAACCTACCTGTATAACTTTGGCCGCAATATTTCGGGTGTGTCCAAAATAAAAGTGCAGGGACCTAAGGGAACCGTGCTTTTTTTGAAACATGGTGAACGGCTGAACAAGATGGGGCGGTTGGATCAATCCAATATCGATGCGCATTACCGGCCTGCCGATGATACCGATCCTTTTCAAACCGATATCCTGACCCTGAGCGGTAATGGTGTGGATAGCTTTATGCCTGCGTTTAACTACAAAGGTTTTCAGTATGTAGAAGTCAGCAGCAGTCGGCCGGTACAGCTGAAGCAGGAAGACCTGGTAGCCTATTTCATGCACAGCGATGTGCCTGCAGTGGGCGAGGTGCATGCTGCCAACAGTATGATCAATAAATTGTGGCAGGCTACCAACAACTCTTACCTGTCCAACCTCTTTGGTTATCCTACCGATTGTCCGCAAAGAGAAAAGAATGGCTGGACGGGTGATGCGCATATTGCGTTGGAAACAGGCCTGTACAATTTTGATGGCATCACTGTTTATGAAAAATGGCTTGCCGATCACCGCGATGAGCAGCAGCCAAATGGTGTGCTGCCTTCCATTATTCCAACAGGTGGGTGGGGGTATGAGTGGGGCAATGGTCCCGACTGGACCAGCACCATCGCCATTATTCCCTGGACGGTTTACCAGTTTTATGGCGACCCGGCTTTGCTTCAGTCAAACTATGTCCATATCAAACGATATGTCGATCACATCAACGAGCTGTATCCAACCGGTTTAACCACATGGGGTCTTGGCGATTGGGTGCCTGTTAAAACCAAGTCGCCAGTGGAGTTCACTTCTTCAATCTACTATTATACCGATACGCATATACTGAGCGAAGCTGCCCGCATCCTGGGCAAAGAGGAAGATGCACGATTTTATACAGCCCTTGCCCAAAAAATCAGGGATGCCATCAATGCCAAATACCTGGATCGGTCCACGGCATTGTATGGAAACGGGGCGCAAACAGAACTGAGTGCTCCGTTGTACTGGAATATTGTACCCAGTGAACTAAGGTCAAAAGTGGCTGCCAACCTGGCCAGGCGGGTACAGCAGGATGGCCTGCACCTGGATGTGGGATTGCTTGGCACAAAGTCGATATTGAACGCATTGAGTGAAAACGGGTACGCCGACCTGGCATACCAGGTGGCAGCGCAGGAAACCTATCCGTCCTGGGGCTGGTGGATCAGGAATGGTGCTACTACCTTGTACGAAAACTGGGATATAGATGCAAAGAGCGACATCTCGCTCAACCACATCATGTTTGGCGAGGTTGGTGCCTGGTTGTACAAAGCCCTGGGTGGAATAAAACCCGATGATACCAGGCCTGGGTTTAGTCACCTGCAGTTGCAGCCCCATTTTGTGGCTGGTTTGGACAGTTTTGCAGCACAGCACCATAGCCCACACGGGCTGATTGCCTCCTCCTGGAAAAAGAAAGGCAATACCATCGAGTATGATGTGACAGTGCCGCCCAATACCACTGCCACCCTTGTACTGGCGGAAGGAGCTAAGCAGTTGTATGAAAATGGCCGGCAGGTCAAAGCAATAAGATTTAAGCAAGCTGGTGCCGGCCAGCCTGGCGCACAAACTGGTTACCCTTTAACATCGGGCAGCTACCATTTTATTGTGAAGTAGCAAAGGGTATGTAAGGCTTGCACATAAACCAAACAGTTTTCAAAAACTGGCAAATAGCAGATATAAATTGGGGCAGCAGTATTGTTCTTACAGTGATGATGTGCACAGGGGTTTTATTACGATCCTGCTGAAATTGCGGGTAAGGCTGTCGCAAATGGCGGGCAAATAGTAAGCAACCGGGTAAACCATCCACATACAAGTTGCCCGAAAGGGCAGCCTTTTGCTGCGTTACAAACCAGTTGCAATATGCAATGCCGCAGCCGCTTTTTTATCCACCCTTTTCATCCGGTGATTCTTGATCCTGCCTGTATGCCCTTGTTGATGAAAACTGCATCCCTGGATTCTATAAAGAAGCTTTCGGTAAATAGGTTAGCCTGATTTTCGTAGGGTACTATGTTGTACTTGCAGCAGGAAATGCAAGCCATTGTTTGCATTTATAATGGGAGCATTTTAAAGAACAGCAATTACTTGCTGGTGCAGGTTTAACGCACTGGAATGAGCTGCTTCTGCAATAACTATTTGTTTTTTCCTGCTGTATCATTCTTTACTGTTGTCCTTAATTCGGGTGTTACCCACAAGTTTTTTTCGCGTATGATTGAGCTGGCTTATTTCACCCAGGAAGATTTCGACTTGCTGATCCAGTGGATCACAGATGAAGCGGTGCTGCAAAACTGGACAGGTTCGCTGTTTTCTTTTCCGCTTACCCACAAAAAGCTGGAGTGGTACATAAGGGATGCCAACGATATACAGCAGTCGGATGTGTTTATCTACAAGGCTGTTGATACGGAACGCGGGGCAACGGTGGGCCATATTTCCCTGGGCAGTATCAGTAAGAAGAACAGGTCGGCACGGATCAGCCGGGTGCTGGTAGGCAATACCGCTGAAAGAGGGAGGGGCTATTGTACGGGTATGATCCAGGCGTTGTTGCGCATAGGTTTTAAAGACCTGCAACTGCACCGCATTTCTTTGGGTGTGTATACCACCAATACAAGCGCCATCAGGTGCTACGAGCGATGCGGGTTTGTAACGGAAGGTATTTCCCGTGATGTGCTCCGGTATGGTGACGAATACTGGAGCCTGATGGAGATGAGCATCCTGGAAGATGAATGGCGGCAGATGGCGCAACGAATGGCTGCCTGATGCCGATTTGTTTTATATAGCAACAAGAACCGGTATGCCTGTTGGCTGCTGTTGCATCATTCCATACAGTATGTTCTTCACATCAAATGGTTGCAAAACTGTTGGATAGAAACCACGGAGATAAGGGAGTACCTGGCTGCACCGACTGTTCGGTTCATCCTGGTGTTGTCCCTCTCTCCATGGTTCTTTCACCCTGGCGCTAGGCGAGCGCCTTTTCTTTATCCACCTTCAGGTAATATTCCAGCAGGTGCGAAACCTCCGCTACCTTATCGGTGAGCAATACGATCAGGGAGCCATCGATGGCATGGTGGATGGCATGATCCACAGCCTCTGTTTCATCAGGTATAAAGCTGACAGCTATGTCCGGGTTGATGGCATGAATGCCCTGCAAAAGCAACCTGTTGAGCTCATCGACGCTCCTGCCCCGCAGGTCCTTGTCCTGCCGGATGATGATGCGGTCGAAGATGCGGGCTGCTTCCCCTGCAAACTCCATGATGTCCTCGTCCCTGCGGTCGCCCACACCGGCAATAACACCTGTACGCACCGTTGCCGGGAGTGCCTGTACTGCCTGGCCCAGCGCACGGAGGGCGTGCGGGTTGTGGGCATAGTCGGACAGCACCGTGAAGTGTTCGAACCGGAACAGGTTCATGCGGCCCGGCGTGGTTTCGCTGGAAGCAGTGAAGCTGCGCAGGGTTTGCGCTATTGCAGACAGCGGAATACGGTTGGTGTAAGCAGCAAGGGTTGCTGCCAGCACGTTGTAGCTGTTGAATTGGGCAATGCCGCCAAAGGTGATGGGTATGTTGTTCAATTCCTCAACAGGTATCAGGTTCCGTTCCCGTCGCAACATCACGTAACCATCTTCAATGAATGCTGCCAGCCCGCCCTGTTCGCAATGCTGTTCGATCCGCGCACTTTCGGGGTACAGGGAAAAGAGTGCGATCTTACATTGTAATTCATCCTTCATGGCATATACCAGGTCGTCGTCGGCATTGAGGATGGCATAGCCGTTTTCCATTACCGTTTGCGGTACTACCGACTTCACCTTTGCCAGTTGTTCAACGGTATCGATGCCGCCCATGCCCAGGTGATCGGCGGCTACGTTGGTAACAATGGCGCAGTCGCACTTGTCAAATGCCAGGCCTGCCCGCAGGAGTCCGCCCCTGGCACATTCCAGTACGGCAAACTCAACGGAAGTATCCTTCAGCAGGAGCCTTGCCGAATGCGGGCCCGAGGAGTCGCCTTCGTTGATCAGGGTGCCGTCGATATAAATGCCATCGGTAGTAGTATAGCCAGTGGTATAGCCTGCATCCTGCACCATGCGGGCAAGGAGCCTTGTTGTGGTGGTCTTGCCATTGGTGCCCGTGATGGCCGTGATGGGAATGCGCCCGTTGCCTTCAGGAAAGAGCATGTCCACAATGCTTTTGGACACATTGCGGGGTTGCCCGAAAGAAGGCTGGAGGTGCATGCGCAGACCAGGCGCTGCGTTCACTTCAATGACGGCTCCGCCCGTTTTTTTGATAGGGCTCGCCAGGTCCCAGGCTATAATATCGATGCCACAAATGTCCAGCCCGATGATTCTTGCTATTCGCTCAAACAGCTTGATGTTCTCCGGGTGCACGTTGTCGGTAACATCGGTTGCCGTGCCGCCGGTGCTCAGGTTGGCCGTGGTTTTCAGGTACAGCACATGGTCTTTTGGCAACACCGTGTCGAGCGTATAATTCTTCTTTGCCAGTATCTCCCGTGTCACGTCATCCACCTGTATGGCGGTGAGCACCTTCTCGTGGCCCATGCCCCTGCGCGGATCGCGGTTGACCATGGCAATGAGCTCGCCGATAGAATCCCTTCCGTTGCCCGTTACTGCTGCCGGTGTGCGGAGGGCGGCAGCCACAAACTTGTAATCCACCACCAGCACCCTGAAATCATGGCCGCTGATATAGCGTTCAACGATCACATGGTTCGAATACTCCTGTGCCCGCAGGAAAGCGGTGGTTACATCGGGCCAGCTGTTGATATTGATTGTTGCGCCTTTGCCCTGGTTGCCATCGAGTGGTTTTACCACCAGTGGAAAGCCTACTTCCTTGATGGCTTCTTTTAGTTGGTCCACGCGGTTGATGATCACCCCTGAAGGCACCGGCACATAGGCTTCTTTCAACACCTTCTTGGTGAGGTCCTTGTCTCCGGCAGTTTCCACTGCAGTATAGCCGGTATCATTGGTGAGGGCTGCCTCCACTCTTTTCTGCCGGGCGCCATAACCCAGTTGCACATACGATGAATAGTTGAGGCGGATAAACGGAATATCTCTCTTTACCGCTTCGTCAACAATCGACTGCGTGGTAGGTCCCAGTTTGTAGCGGTGGTACAGCCTTTTGATCTCTTCGATGTCTTCCTTTAGCGATATGTCCACGCCGTTCACCAGGGCTTCTGTCACCTTTACCGCGGCATTTGCGGTGTAGACGGCTTCGTCTTCCTCGCAATACGAAAACACCACGTGGTACAGGCCTTCCTTACCCGCACTGCGGGTGCGGCCAAAACGGGTACAGAGGCCTGCCAGCTCCTGCAGCTCGATGGCAATATGTTCCACCAGGTGCGCCAGTGATGTGCCTTCCTGCACCATCTTGAAAATACCACCGGGTTCCCCGGCCACACAGGAGTGGTTGTACAGGGTAGGCATCAGCCGTTTCAGCCGGTCGAAAAAACCAGGGATATCGGTGGTCAGCGTTGTCTTGTGTGCTTCCAGGTCGATCAGCATCTGAACCAGCTTATGCTTGCTCACCGACCAGTAATTCGGACCCTTTAATATTTTAAGTTCCGCGATGTTCATTTGACTGTTTCCTCTTTGGTTATTTTGAAAAAAGCAGGCTGTGTGTTGTCCTTGCAACACCCATGTTTGATGCAGTGGACTTACTGTAAACGGTCGTACAGTAGGCTATTCTGTGTTCGCTTTTACCCAACCATTTTGCCTGAATGATACAGGTGATCCTGTGCTTCGAGATACTGCTCCAGTGCAGCAGCAAGCGAGGGCAGGCGAACGCCTTGCTCCGTGATCGATGCGGAATGGAATAAAGCCCTTGTATCCTTTTGTTCCGGCTGCTGCAACAGGCTGCAAACCAGGTTTTCATCCAGGCCGGCCATCAGGGCAATCCTGCGTGCAAAGGCAGCCATACTGGTTGTTTCCCCATTGTTTACCGGGTAAATGCCTTGTGCACCGTCCAGCAACAGGTCGATACAGGCATGTACCAGGTGGGGAATATAGGTGGGAGCAAGCAACTGTTCGGCAGGCACCGCAATGGGTTGCGCCGAACGCAGCCGGTTCAGCCAGGAGGTCACATAGTTGTGTTGATCCCATGGCCCAAACAAACCGGTGGAACGGATGATGAGTGCCGATTCGTTTTGCTGCAGCACCAGTTTTTCATGCTTAACCTGTTTGCCTTCGGAGGCCACCGCATCGGTTGAAAAGAACAGGTAGGGTATGTGCTGCCCGCCGCATATCGCTGCCAGCACCGCAGGCCCGAAATGGCTTGCAGGCATGGTGCCGGCCGCCCTGGCTGTACAGGCATCATCCGTGGCATCGATCAAACCCCAGGGATGGATTTCCCTGAGTAGCTGTTCCATCTTATCCTGATCGGTCCTGTCCATGTCTGCGGTATCCAGGAGCAGGTGATGAATATTCCTTTCAACGCAGATCTTTTCAAAAGCTTGTCTCAGCGCCGTTTCCCTGCCCAATACCAGCAGGGGCCGGCATGTTTTGGGTGCCTGCTTGCGCCGCATGCGCACAACCTTTGCCGGCGTGCCATAGCGATGCCTGTTTTCCCTTTGCCACCATCCTTCATGTTCCAGCACGGGATGGTAGTACACCTGGTGTTGGGTGAGCTCCTGGAGCAGCCGGGTAAGTGCCGTCGGTTTCGGGCAACCCGAGCTGAGGTTGAACACACCCGGCTCGTAATCGCCGCAGGGTTTTGTTACCAGGCAGTTCCAGCCATAAAGGCCAAAGATGGCCCATGCCGTGATGGCACGGATGTCGACGCCTTCTGCTTTCACCTTGTTGGCCGTTTGCCACATGGTATGAAACCAGCGCATCTGGTCTTCGCGGGTACTGTGCAGGTGACATTCCGTAATGGCAATGGGTAGCTGCAGGTGTGCCCATGCTTCTTTCAGCAACAGTGCGGGGCCGTTGGGTTCGTGCAGGTGCACTTTCACGGTTTCTATATCGGCATACCTGTGGCGATAGTTGCCGCCATGGTACTGCTCCGGGTATTTCGAAAGGTCTTCGTCGAGGTAGCGCTCGGAAGTGATGTAATAGTTGAAGCCGGCGATATGCGGCACACAGGAATGTGCTTTGAAGAATTGCAGTTCTTCGGCTGTAATACCCGCTTTCAGGAGCCAGGGCCACATGAAGTGCTGTTCATCCACGCGTCCACAAAGCAAGTCATAACTCAGCCAGCGGCGCTGGTTTTCAAATTCGGCCTGGTATTGCAGCAGTGGTGTGCTGTAACATTTGCCAAGGTCTTCGGTCTGTACCAGTTTAGCATCGGGGTTGACCTGCCGGATCACTTCCATGGCCATGATGGTGGCCTTGCACTCGCTCAGCAGCACCTTGTAAAAAGTATAATCCGACTGGCCATGCGGGTACCAATGTCCATACAATCCACAGAAGCGGGCCGTGGTAAGGGGCTCGTTTACGGGTGTATAGTATTCCAGCCAGGGAAATTGGGTGGCCACCTCTTTTGCATATGCGGCCAGCCCCTGCTCAAAACTGCCATCAAAGAAGTTGACATGCCGCGGTCCGCTGCCATGGTGTACCAGGCCTGCAATGGGCTCGATGCCCGAAGCCTTCATATGTACCAGCACGCCTTCGGCAAAAGACCAGTTGATGACCTGCCCTGCTATAGGCTGGTGCCGTTCCCACAACACCGGGTAGCGCAGCATGTTTACCCCCAACGATGCCACGAGGTCGATGTCTGCTTTGCCCCGGTTATAATGTCCTGCATACTCCGACTGGTCGAAATAATCTTCCTGTACTCTGTTGATGGTGCATTCCATGCCGCCCCATATTTCAATGGCACTGTTCCTGTTCATCATCGGATCTTTGGTTACACAATTCCCTGTTTATCGGGCAATACCTTTTCGTTCACCTTGTCAGGTGTACATACGCTATTCAAATCTTTGCTGGTAAAAAGACCTTTGTTCGGTAATAAAACAACAGGAGCGAAGTGTGCCTGTTTTAAATGGATACCAGATCTGTTCACGCTTTATGGATATAAGAGCATGCCATTTTTCAACAAGCTGGCGGCACCCTTAGTTGGGGGTAAATAAGGCAGTGCTGCCTTTGGTTGCAGCGGGCAACGAGGTAGGGATTGCACATGTACAACAGCAATTCAGCAGTGGGCAACAGTTGCGTAACAGCTTTTGCAGGTTATGCACACTCGTAAATATCTTGCTGGTAAATGTGCAGGTATTGGGTTTGTGGAAACACGGCACAAAATAAAAGCGGCTTTTAAATTCCGGCAATCCGGGACTTAAGTATACCTATTGCCGGAACAGTGATGGGAGCAAAGGACAGGTACAGCATGCTTTGGCTTATACATGCCGCCGTGCCCAATATCCAATTTTATGGGGATTGATTCCAAGGCGTACTGCCAATAATAGGATGATAATCAAACCGGCATTGTGCCTGATACTGCAAACTGGTATGCTATTTCGGGTATAATACTTTGTGGTGGCCATCAAACAGGCGGTAACCAAGATAATGGCAGTAGGTAAATTTTACCTGCTTGATGCCGCCCACCAAACTGCAACAGGCTTGTTGTAAATCGAGGTGTTTTGACAGCATTCAAAAATTGGTAAACTGTTCTTTGCACTGGCAGGAATAAAATATTTTTCAAATGAAACAGCACAAGGGGTATTTAGTTTCCATTGGCGGAGCAGAAGACAAAAGTGAACAGCAGTCGGAGGATAAGGAAAACAGCCTTGATTTTTTGGAAAGCGGCATCCTGAAAAATGTGGTGGAGCTGATGCAGGGCAAGGAGCCTTCCATAGAAGTGATCACCACAGCCACGGCACGCCCTGACGAATCGTTCCGGAATTATAAGGAAGCATTTGAGCAGCTGGGTTGTGTGCATGTGGGCCACCTCGACCTGCGCGACCGGGAAGCGGCCAATGAAGAAGCCGTAATGGAGAGGATCAGAAACTGCAATGGCGTGATGTTCTCGGGCGGCGACCAGGCAAGGCTGAGCGCAGTGCTGGGTGGCAGCCTGCTGTGCCGTACGCTAAAGCAACGGTACCAGCAGGAGCACTTTGTCATTGCGGGTACCTCGGCGGGGGCGGCAGCCATGAGCGCCGCCATGATGAACGGGGGCAGCACCGAAAAGGCCAACCTCAAAGGCGAGATCGACCTGAGCATCGGCTTTGGTTTTATTTCCGATGTGATCATTGATACCCATTTCGATGCAAGGGGGCGTTTTGCACGGCTGGTGCAGGCGGTGGCAGCACAGCCCGGCCTGCTGGGCATCGGGCTGGGAGAGGATACCGGCGTGGTGGTGGAAAAAGGCAGCATGCTGCGGGCCATCGGCTCCAGCAGTGTCACCATCATCGATGGCACCAAGGCGCAGTACAACAATATTGCGGACATCAAACCCGGTGCGCCCATTTCCATCGGCATGCTGGGGGTTTACCAGCTGGCACATTCCGACTGCTTCGACCTGGTAAACAGAACGTTTATTCCCGTGGGGTTTGCAGCACATCAAAACTGATTACACATGAAAACAAGGAATACCTCTATCCTGTGGGCAGTGCTTGGTACAATGGGTGCCGCGGGATGTGGCTTATTGATGAAGGATTCGGATATCAAGCAGATGCTGGTGAGTGGATCCAAAACCGAAGCTGCTTTCGCCGGCGTTAACTATAGCATAGAGGACGGTGTGGTGACGCTGATGGGCAGCGTTCCCTCCGATAAGGAACGGGGCAAGGTAGAGGAGCGGGTAAAGCATACCTCGGGCGTGAAGGAGGTAGTCAATCACCTTACTGTAAGCCCCGTGGTGCTTGACGGCGATTTTCCTTTGAAGCAGTCGGTAGACAGTGTGCTCACCCGGTACCCGATGGTTGTGGCCAATGTAGAAGACAGCGTGGTTGTGGTAAGCGGCACTGCCAAAGAAGATGACCTGCAGCAACTGGCAGAAGGGCTAACCGGCCTTAATCCCAAAGGGCTGGAAATGCAGGTAGGTACGGAATAGGCCGGTTTCGGAAAGGTGCATCAGTTTTTTCACTTGCGGTTCAAAACACAAGCACCAGGCAATATACATCGCCTGAACCTGTTGTTGTAAAGCGTAATTGCACTTTCAATCCTGCTAAGGAATAGCATTGCTATCGTAAATGTTTGTCGTGCCGGCGCATGTCGCCAATCCGTTTGCCTATAAAACATTCCGCCTGATACATGCAAGCCAGTTGGGGTGGTGGCGTGGAAGTTGCACCAACACCCGAAATCCTTTTTATGAAGCAAATAGCCCTCGTTGTTGGCGCAAGTGGTATTGTTGGCAGTAACTTAAGCCAGGAACTTATCTCCAATGGTTGGGCTACTTATGGACTGGCGCGCAGACCAAAGACGGATATACAGGGCTTGCAGCCTGTAGCCGCAGATTTGCTCGATCCTGCAAACCTTACAAATGTACTTGCCCGGATCAATCCTACCCATGTGTTTATTACCAGCTGGATGCGCAACGAAACAGAAGCTGAAAACATCAGGGTTAACGGTGCAATGGTGCGCAACCTGCTTAACGTTTTGTCGCCAAAGGGTTCATTGCAGCACATTGCGCTTGTAACGGGACTCAAACATTACCTTGGGCCTTTTGATGCTTATGCAAAGGAAGGCTTTCTGCCTGTAACACCCCTTAGTGAAGAACAGCCCCGCCTTGACCTCGAGAATTTTTATTATGCGCAGGAGGATGAAGTATACGCAGCCGCTGCACGTGATGGATGCTCCTGGTCTGTTCACCGGCCCCATACCATAATTGGTAAGGCAACCGGCAACCAGATGAATATGGGTACCACGCTTGCCGTTTATGCCACCATCTGCAAAGAGAAAGGTTTGCCTTTTCGCTGGCCTGGGTCAGCGGCACAATGGAATGGGTTATCCGATGTAACCGATGCAAGGGTATTGGCTAAACACCTGCTTTGGGCTGCAACAACAAAAGCGGCGCACAATGAGGCATTCAATGTTGTAAATGGCGACTATTTCCGCTGGAAAGATTTGTGGCCCAAACTGGCATCTTTTTTTGGCGTTGCATGGATCGGTTACGAGGGAGCAATCAAGCCTTTGGAAGCTGAGTTGTCCAGGTATGGTGCCATATGGGCTGACATTGCTGGCAAGTACAACCTTGCAGAAACAGATTTGAATCAGCTTGCCTCGGCGTGGCATACCGATCTTGACCTGGGCCGACCAATAGAGGTAATGACAGACATGTCTAAAAGCCGGAAATTTGGATTTTTGGAATACCAGAAAACGGAGGATTCATTTTATGACCTGTTCAAACAATTGCGGAAGGACAGGCTGATACCTGGGTTTTAGTGGCTTTGGAAAATCCTTGCATTTTGCGGGTGCGTGTTTCAATAATCAGGCTTGCAAAGGATCATTTCCAACCCTGCCTGCTTGCCGGGAAGAAAGCGCATGCCTGTGCAGGTGATACTTCAAGCAACCAGATGCCGGGTAGGTGTGCGAAAAGGCGGAAGCATCCACAACCTGCGCCACAATCTTGCTGCGCATTTACCGGGCCTGGCACAGATACCCGGTACCTACAGGCTTAAAAAGGCTACCCTCATCTAAAGACAACTATGCGATGAATCCCTATAAGCCAGTCATCCGGAGCCCACTGAACAAAATGAACTGGTACGAAGTTGCGCTTTTGGAGTATCACCGGGTAGTTTTGGCGTTGCGTTTTTACAGTATCAGATATTGAAAAACGCAATTGCAAATATTTGTGAGACAAAAACTTGGGTTTAAATTGAGCAAGAAATTGTCAGTTGATAATTTCGGATAACAGACGTTAGCGGTGAACAGCGCCTCTCATATTAGAAATGAAAAGAGCATTACACTATTTCTATTATAAGCTTTACTACTTCGGTGTAGCAATTTCTGACGATGTATTAAATGAATGGAAGCCACTCGTGACCATCTTGACATTAGAAATTCTCATCCTTGCTCAATTCCTTTGTTGGTATTCTTTACTGACAAAACGAATTGTGGATGTATCCAATCCTTTTTTGACCTTTCTGCCGATAGTCGCTTTGTTAGGCATCGGCAACTACAGGTTTTTCCTTCATGCGAACAAATGGAAGCAATTTCGGGGCTCATTTCGGCAGTTTGACAATGGGAAAAAAGGTGTAGGGTCAATTAAGGTTGCGCTTGTGATTTTAGCAATCGTGGCCGGAGTAATTATATCGTTTTACAATTTTGCGCAAATCGATTGGAAAAGGTATAGATAACTAATAGCACCGCTAACAAAGTTTTGCTGCAATGGTGGCGACAGAACAAGTTTTGATCGTCAGCAATTCTATTTTACATTAGTGGAAACGTGAAGCTGCGGAGCAATGAATTCCACCACTGACAGCAACACATTCAACGTTGTACGCAATCTTACTAAGAGTCACTATGGATTGGCAACAAATTTTTACTTCAAGTCAAGTTCCGATTTTCTTATTGGCAATTTCATATTTTGTAAAGAGACACTATGATTTGAAGTCAAAGAAAGTTGAAGTCAATCATTCTTTTTTCAGCAAAATAAAATAAATGCTATAAGTGGCTTTTTTGCTAATTATGCCAAGGTCGACCACATGTGGCACAAGTTGTCAGTTTTTGAAGTCGTTGAACGTAAAATTCCAGTAAAGGAAATGGATGAATTCATTTGGCCTCCGCTAAATGACTTAAGAAAATCAGCATTGGAACTGAAGATTTATTTAAAACCTGAAGAACACAGATATTTTCAAAAGGTGCTCGACAATTTTTTAGAAGTAAATGCAAACCTTAGCAAAAACTATTTCGACTACGCCAAGGAGAAGACCATTATTCATAAATCAAACAACTTTTCCTTTTTTCTTGAAAATATAAAGAAGGAGAATGAGAAGCTCATAAATGAATTAAATGAGATGATAAGAAAATCATTTAATAATTAACCACTTGGTGCTGCGTACAACATCGGTGGCTGTTGCACAACTTGGTGGGAAGGGAAACATGGACGTTTTTAAAATTTTAAGGCCTTTAAGATTTGCATAAACATCTGCTAAAAATCTTTTGCTATCCAATAAACAATTCTCAAAGGTTGAAAATAAAAAGATATAGGTTGGCGCGGCATGGAAGTGAGTTGTGCAACAGCCACATCGGCTTGCCGCAATGCGGGCTGACGAACATGGGCTCGTCTGCAGGATTTCTGCTGGACTGTAGTATCTTGGCTGAACTAAACAACTCCGGTGCCCCGCACTGCGGCAAGCCGTTGAACGTTGTAGCAACTATAAAAACAAACCGCTTGCGTAAATTAAATGCTACTAGCATTAATTAGGAATCAGAATATGCTTTCGAGCTAATTTGGAGCCTATATCCCTTGCCGCGTAAGACAACAATCTTGACATTCGGATCAGGTTCCAGTTTTTTTCTAAGTTTTGATATGAACATGTCCAAACTGCGGCCTACGATAACACCTTCATCTTCCCAGATTTCTTTCTGCAACCGGCTTCGCTCTATGGCCTCGTTCGGAGCCAACGCGAACATGCGTAGTACACGGGCTTCCGTTTTGGTCAAGTCTATGGCCTTTTCATCGATCATGAGCTTACGCGTATCCGCGTCGAACAACATCGACCCCAACGTAAACATACTGGTAGTCGGATTCTGAATTCCGGTAGGGTGATCATCGGTTGTGGCAGGCGCATCTTCGGGTACAACACTTCGCGGTTTAGCAGTTCTCATAAAAATATAACCCAAAACTGCTACTAAAGCCATGCCGCCCAGCAGATACCTATCCCTTGCCGTATTTATTTCCGCAGATTGAAACTTAATGCTTAGTAGATAACACGCTTTTGGCTGCACCCTGCCCAAGCAGGCTATAATGTCATCTTTTTTATTTCCGGAGATAGCAAATCCATAGGCTACGCTGGAATCCCCACAATTCAGTACGTTAACAACATAATCACTTGCCAGCCGGTCCTTGGCTAGCAAACGCTGGGTAGTATGCACCAGCGAGTCAGGGTGAAAAGTAAACGCATGCTCAAAACTGATCTGGTATTCATCCCCTCCGGTCTTTTTTACTGGGAGTACCCGTGATACATTGTCGCCCGACTGAAGGAGTATTTCATGTCCAATTTTGCGGAGCAAAACCTCCCTTCTGGCAAAATCAAGGTCATCACCGCCGGTCATACTGAAAGCCACGCAGATTATAGCGATTATTGTAAGTAGTAATAATCCGCCCAGGTACTTTCGTTTGACATGCAACGGATTTCTGCTAACAAGCATAATGTCAAGATATTATTTACAAAGTTTACACTAATAATTACAATCCGGATTCCCCCGTCCGAACACCAGCAAGGTATTTTTGTTGCACTTCCTTTTGATGGATCTGATTTACCAGGCGATCGATCGATGTCAATTAAAACTACAAAAAGTATGAAAAAAGCTATTTATGCGCTGCTCTTAGCGCTAGTGGTGGTGAGCGGACTTGTATTTGCGAATCACGACATTAAAAATGAAAAATCTTTGCAGCCAGAACCGAAAACAGGAAAGGCTGAGATTGTAAACATCGTTTTTAAATCCATAGATGGCGGACAAACCTGGCAGGACATCAGCAAAGGGCTGCCCGAACCCGTGATAGATGTTTATGGTGTCGGCAGAAATGACTTTTTTGCAGATGATAACGGGCTATGGTTAACTACCGGTAACGGACTGTATAACAATAAGCCAAATTCCAAAGCCCCTTTTTGGACCAAAGAAATCTTCCCTGACGAACATAGCAATATAGCTCATGGTAAGGCTGGAATCTTTGCATACAATTGCTGGGGTAGTGGAATTTTCCAGAAACCAAATGGAACAGAAGTATGGTCGCCTGTATTCACAAGCATTCAGGTTAAAAGGGTACTCAGCGTTTTTGAAACTGCCGGCGGCACAATTTTCATCTGCTCCGACAAAGGGCTTTTTAAATCCACCGACAGTGGAACATCCTGGAAACATGCCGGAGTGATGGTTGGAAAATTGGTAGAATCAAATGGAGTACTCCTTACAACCAGCCAGCGAGGGATATTAAGATCGACCGATGAAGGTGAAAGCTGGGAGTTAGTGATCAGTGAGGGTGGTGTGGGCATTGATGTAGAACGCATCAAAGGCGGGTTCGCTGCTATCAATTACAGTACAGCCGCTAAGACCAGGAGAATACGAACATCCTATGACGGTGGTAAAACCTGGCAGCCCATCGATGCAGGCTTCCCGGGGCAGGCTATTGTTGATTCACCCTGGCGGCCCATAAATGCGGGAAATCTGCGACAAGGCACTGACTCACTTTGGCATCCTAAAGAAGTTGCCTCTCCGGCGCCAGAGTACAAAACTTCCATTATCCAAGTGGGCGAAAACTTCTTTTGTGGCCATTCTGACGGCATTTACAGGACATCAGACAAGGGAAAAACATGGAAACTGGTACTTCCTTCTGTAAAAGGGAAGATGTTTAAATTGTCTGTTTCTGGTAACGTGCTTTATGCAATACAAATAGAAAATCATTGTTAAACCTGCCCGAAAGTATTCGGAAATAAAATAGATAGAATGCCATCCACAATAGGCTTTGTTCCATTGGTTGACTAGGCGAACAAAGTCAATAAAGGCGAGCTGATGCAAATTAGTACAGCCATAAGCAAACGAGAGAGCAGCGTACAACATCTGATTTCTTAAACCAAGGCTGAAAAACACGAGTTAAACTGAATATCTTCAACGAACAATATAATTGTGAAGAAGCGTTCGGAACCTGAATTTTTTGGCTTCAGAAATCTGTTTCACGTTAGCAGAAAACGCAGTTGGCAGTAAGTAGACAAATATAAATGGGCGTTAGAAAATGGGCATTAATCAAGAGATAAAATCAATCAGGTCGTTATTGGAGCAAAAGATTATGAGACGTCAAGAGCATTTTATAAAGACTTGGGTTTTGAAGAAACGGTCATCTCGGAAAAGGTGTCACTTTTTACAGTTGATGGATTAAGTTTTTACCTCCAAAACTATTATGTAAAAGACTGGATCGAGAACTCAATGATTTTGCTTGAAGTGGGTGACGTTGAAGCGTATTATCACTTTTTACAGCAATTGGAGCTTGATAAGAAATATGCAGGTATCAGATTGGTTCCGCTAAAGCAAAATGAGTGGGGTAAAGACTGCTATTTGGTTGATCCTTCTGGTGTGCTTTGGCATTTTGCAGATTTCCGCAGATAAACCTTTCCGCAGGCAGAATCAGTTATGTCTGCCGGTAACATGGTAACCCTGCAATAGTGGCTTTGGGATATGTTGCCAGCTGTAGATATTCTACCCAGCTTTTTTTCTTTAACCAAACACAAATAAAGAACATGGCGAGGTAACAATAAACGCTAAATGACTGTAGAAGAAATTTCAAAAGGGCCTAAGTACTAGCTGGACCCTTTTGTTTGTTTACAATATGTTTGCATTGAATTGACAATCCACCTTATGAAAAAAGCACTACTCACAGCCTTTTCCCTGGCCACTTTTGCCGCTGGAGCCCAGGACCTGACTTTACCGCAGAAAATAGGCATACCCCTAAAAGATGGCGCCGTAGTTTATGAACTGGTTGATACGGTGAAGGCCAGCCAGGCAGCAATTTACACAGCACTTAAGGCGGCAACTACCGAACTCTTTTCGGCATCAGGCGCCTACATTATTTCCGCCAGCCCTTCGGAGGCTACTATATTAGGAAAGAGTAATATCCCGGTCACCTATAAATTACCCCTTTCTACAATAAAGGGACGGGCAATTTTCAATTACGCGCTCCAGGCGAAAGAGGGCCGCTTCCGCATCCTGCTAACAGCCTGGGAAGGTACTATGGCCGAATATGCCCAAAAGGGTACGCCTGTACTGGAGGTCTATACTACAGGCCTGTCTGCCTCTCAAAAATACAGGGAGCGCTACCTTACCACCTTCCATGAGACCGTCCAGGCTGCACTGCTGGCTTTTAGTGCGAACATAAAAAAACAACTAACCTCCCTGGATTGGTAATCAGTTTTGCACCTATTGTTTAGCCCCGGGCCTACAGCCCGGGGCTTATCTTTTCGCCCATACGCAGGCAGCTCCTGGGCTTCCAACTCGTAGTCATGCTTTATGTTGTCGGTAACCACGCTAACAGGTATGCTGAAAGGTAAACCCGGGCAAATGCAACGGTACATAGCGCCAATATAATCTGTGGCAATGTATTGAAGTCAATGTGCAACTGCTACGCAAGGAGCACAGCCCTTACCTTCCATTGATACAAACTGTTACTGTTTCATCAAGTTACTCCGCGGTGGGATAGTGCTGTTGCTGTGGTGCAACATCACACCAGGCTTAAAGATTTAAGCAGGACATCTTTGGGTATATTTCTTAGCCCAGTAAGCATTTGTTTGGGTTCCGGCTGAAACAAGCTTTAGTGCCACCAGTAATTGGGTACTTAAAAAATCGAAATAAATTTTGTGGTGGAAAAACTAGTACCCTATATTTGTCTACCAAAATGGTGGACTATAGTTCACCAGTGGGTAAGCACTGTTAATCGCCAGCATTGTTTGCCCACAACCCATTAACCTAACCAAAGTTTACAGAAATGTACACAGTGAAGTTTACTGCCCCATCCTCAATGGCGATGTCTTTTGTTTTACCATCTCCATTTCCCTGTTCTTGCTGTAGTTGATCAGGATTACCTGACAGAGTGAGTTGATCAGCGCAAATAGCAGTTTGCTATTTGACAAGCCTATACATGTTGTTTGCTGAACAACAGACCGGACCTGTTGTGCATAAAAGTCGGCGATTGGCTATTGTGCACCTGCCGGCTGTTGTTCAGCAAACAAAGGGCTTGCTATGCTCTGTAGAAAAGGTAGCAGCACTTCAAGATAACACTTCTCCCGCATTCAACTTAAATCATCTGCAATGATCAAGGAAAAGGCACTGGCTTCGGGCTGGCGAACATTCCATAGTTTCTTTTTGACTTCCGCTCTTTTGTGCTTTGGTGCAGCTGCACAGGCACAAGACGCACAGAATAATATCACCATCCGGGGAAAGGTTGTTGATGCCCTCACCAGGCAACCTTTGGCAGGTGCCACGGTGCACATCAAGGGCACTACACACGAAGTGGTGACCGACAATAAAGGCGAGTTCAACTTCCTCACCGGCCAGCGACTGCCGGTAACCTATAGCATCAGTTATGTTGGGTTTGAAGCACTCGATACCACGCAGGTATCTGAAGCGCCCTTTATAGTGGGCCTGCACCAGGCAGCAAACCAGCTAAGCGATGTGGTGGTAGTGGGTTATGGTACCCAGCAGCGTAAAAACCTGATTGGATCTGTAACCAAGATCAACCCCGCCGAAACCCGCAATATTCCTGCTGGCAGCTTCGATGCGCAGCTCCAGGGCAAGGTGCCCGGTGTGCAGATATCGAGCAATACGGGTGTGCCCGGTGAAGCGGTAAACATCCGGGTGCGCGGCGCAACTTCTATCAATGCCGACAATGATCCTTTGTACGTAGTGGATGGTGTGTTCATCAACAACAACACCCTGCAAACCATTGGTACCGGTGGAAAGGCCACATCGCCTATTTCCGACATCAACCCCGCCGACATCGAAAGCATCGAAGTATTGAAAGATGCGGAAGCAACCGCACTTTATGGTTCGCGTGGCGCCAATGGCGTGATCCTGATCACTACCAAACGCGGCAGCTTCAACCAGCGGCCTACCGTCAGTCTTAATGTATCTCAGGGCTGGGCAAAAGCAGCCAAACTATGGGACCTTACTACCGGTCCCGAACATGCTACATTGGTAAACGAATGGTGGATCAACACCGGCCTGGACAACCCTGCACTCAACCGCAGCTTTGCCAACAGGCCCTTCCGCCCTGTGGCAGAAGGCGGCCGTGGATTGCCTGAGGAGCAAAAGACCTATGATCGCCTGGGTGAAGTGTTTCGCACGGCGCAATTGCAGAACTACGATGTGTCGCTGACGGGGGGTACCAAAACCACCAAATATTATATCGGTGGCGGCTTCAACAAACAGGAAGCGATCCTGCGGCCCATTGATTTTAACCGCGCCAGCTTCAAGGTAAACCTCGATCAGAAGATCAACGAAAAAGTACAGTTGGGTGTGAGCAATACCTTTACCCGCACCTACCGCAACCAGGCAAGGGCCGGTGATGGGCCGGCAGGTGGCTTGCTGCAGGCTGCCCTCCATACACCCACCTACCTGTCGCCTTTCAACGAACAGGGGGTGCCCGTGGGGCGTGCCGGTTTTGACAACGTCGGCCTGCTGCTCGAGCACTACGATGTGAGCTCGGTAAGTCTTCGTTATATCGGCAACCTGTACATCGATGCGGAGCTGCTGCCCAACCTGAAGTTCCGCTCCAGCTTTGGTGCCGATTACAACAACTACAACGAGTCGGAATACTGGAATACTTTCCTGATCTCCGGCAGCCCCAATGGTCTGGCTACTTCTTCCATCGGCCAGTTTACTTCGCTGCTCAACGAGCAAACCCTTTCTTATCGCAAGCGGGGTGGTAAGCACAACTTCGGCGCACTGGTGGGCAATACCCTGCAAAGCGATGTGTATACCCGAACCGCTGCTGAAGGACGGGGTTTTGCCAACAACTCGTTTAAACTTATTTCTTCTGCCGCAACCACAACCGCTTCGCAGTCTTGGACCAAGAGCAACCTGGTGTCTTTCTTTTCAAAAGTGGGTTATGGTTATGCCGGCAAGTACCTGGTTGATTTCAGTGTTCGTGCCGATGCTTCTTCGCGCTTTGGTAAGGACAACAAGTGGGGTTATTTCCCTGCTGTGGGCTTGGCGTGGAAAGTTGACCAGGAAGATTTCCTGAAAAACCTGGAACAGGTTTCCACTTTGAAACTGCGTGCCAGCTATGGCACCACCGGCAACCAGAATGGTATTGGTGATTTTGCTGCGCTTGGTTTATGGTCGGGTGGCACACCCTACCAGGGTAGCGCCGGTACGGCACCGCAGCAACTGTCCAACCAGGACCTGCGCTGGGAGAAAACAACACAGGCCAATGTGGGCATCGACCTGGGCCTGTTTCGTGACCGGCTGAACGTAGAGTTCAATGCTTATCATAAGTACACCCGCGATGGCCTGCTGCTGGTGTCGCAACCCGCATCTTCCGGCTATAGCAGCTACTGGAGCAATGCCGCCGAGATCAGCAACAGGGGCTTTGAGTTGGTGATCAATTCAACCAACGTCCGCAACCAGAACTTTACCTGGAACACCAGCTTCAACATCGCGCAAAACAAGAACCGGATCGAAAAGCTGAACGCGCCACTCAAGTATGGCAGCCGCGACCTGATATTGCAACAGCAGGGCTACCCCTTGTATTCTTTCTGGGTGTACAGGCAATTGTATGTGGACCCGCAAACAGGCAATGCCGTGTATGAGGATGTGAATAAGGACGGCACCATCACTACCGATGACCGACAGATCTATGGCAGCATCTGGCCTAAGTTCTTTGGTGGGCTTACCAACAATATCACCTACCGTGGCTTTGATGCAGGTGTGTTTCTTTCTTTCCAGTATGGCAACAAGATTTACAACCACAACCGCTTCTTTGGTGATGGTGGCGGTGCCCGCGATGCCGCCCGTGTGATCCTTGCCAGCAACCTGGATCGCTGGCAAAAGCCCGGCGACATCACCGATGTGCCAAGGCCCGATGGCGTGAACGTAAACAACTACCGCGATGGCGGCAGCCGCTGGCTGGAAGACGGCTCTTTCCTGCGCCTGCGATCGCTTACCCTTGGCTACACCCTGCCCAAAACCCTGACGCAAAAGGCCGGTCTGCAAACCGTGCGCTTCTATGCCGTAGGCAGCAACCTGTTCACCTGGACCAAATACACGGGACTTGATCCCGAGTCGAGTGCGGGCAGCGGGCAAAACGAACAGGGTATTGACCTGGGCACACCACCGCAGCCCAGGGGTATCCAGGTGGGTGTAAACCTGACCTTGTAACGTGCACCGCAATGGCCTTTCAACAAACCAACAGATTACCATGAACACAATAAAATACCTGGGATTTTTGCTGCTGCTGGTTGCTTTCAGCTCCTGCGAAAAATACCTTGACGTGGAGCCCAAGGCTTCCATTTCCGACGACCAACCCATCTTCGACCAGGCATCGGCCGAAACAGCCCTGCGCGGCGTGTACAGCGCACTGGCCGACGGCGGCTATTATGGCACCAGCTTTCAATCCATCGGCTACCTGTCCGGCGACAATATCCAGTGGACCGGCTCGCAGTCGCAGGTGCAGGAGTTTATCAACCACAAGGTAAACGCCGACAACTCGACCATCAACGCGGCTTGGATTGCCATTTACCGCACCATCAACAGGGCCAACAATGTCATCAGCAGGGTAGGCGCTTTGGAGGAAGGAAAACTGACACCAGCGCTGCAAAAGCAGATCGTAGGGGAAGCCTATTTCATCAGGGCCCTTGCCTATTTCGATTTGGCACGCACCTGGGGCGGTGTGCCCCTGATAACGGAGCCTACATTGAGCCAGGAGGACAATATCGGTGTACCCCGTGCATCGCTCACCGGAACCTATGCACAGGTGCTTAAAGACCTCGATGCTGCAGAGCCTTTGCTGCCTCCCACCACCGACCGCTACCGTGCCACACAAAAAGCCGTGTGGGCGCTCAAGGCCCGTTTTTACCTGTACCAAAAAGACTGGGCAAACGCGGAGGCTTATGCTGACAAGCTGATTGCCGACAACAACTACCGCCTGCTGAAACCCTATAGCGCCTTTTTTGCCAACGATGTGCGGGGCACACAGGAGTCGGTATTTGAAATTTTTTATAGTCCCACCGAAACCAATGGCCATCGCGGCCAGTGGCAGCCGCAGGAGAAAGGCGGTACCCGCCAGTGGGCGCCCAATGATGCATTTGTGGCATTGGTAAACGACCCGCTGGTAGGCGGCAACCGCAATGTGCTGGTGGCAAAAGACAACCAGGGCCGCTGGTATGGCAACCTGTACTACCGCAACCCCGCCGCCGACCCCAGCTATGTGATCCGCATTGCCGAGCTCTACCTGATCCGGGCGGAAGCAAGGGCGCAGCAGGATGGGGCGAAACTGGCCGGCGCACTCAGCGACCTCAATGCCGTAAGGGACCGGGCCGGTCTGCTTCCAGCAACAGCAGCAACCAAAGACGAACTCCTGCTGGCCATCGAAAACGAACGCCGCATCGAGTTTGCATTTGAGCCGCACCGCTGGTTCGACCTGGTGCGTACGGGCAGGGCAGCCGCAGTGCTCAACCTCACCGATCCCAACAGGGTGCTGCTGCCCATCCCTGCCGAACAACGACTGATCGATAAAGCCCTGGAGCAAAACCCGGGCTACTGATACCAACCCCCACCTGCAGCAGGCGCAAACTGCTGCAGGTGTAACAAAAACATCGAGTCATGAGTCAAAGCAAACAACCAACAGCAACACCCTGGAAGGGCTACGAGCTTGTGCTGTTCCGGTTCTTTTTTATCTATTTCCTCATTCAGGTGTTGCCGCTCGACTGGAATTTTATCGGGGAGCTTTTTTCGGTGAACTGGCTACGCCTGCATTACGGCGATATCTTCAACCTCACGCGGTACACACCAAAACTGTATACACAGGCAGATAGTTTTCAAAACTGGGCAGTTGCAGCATTGGTTGCATTGATAGGTGTTGCCGTATGGTCTATTGCCGATAACCGGAACAAGGAGTATAACAGCCTGTATTACTGGCTGCGGGTGCTGGTTCGTTATCGCCTGGCTATTGGCGCCATTGGTTATGGCATGATCAAGCTGTTCCCACTACAGGCGCCCTTTCCATCCATCAGCAACCTCAATACACATTACGGTGATTTCTCGCACTGGAAAGTATTTTCCCTGAGCCTGGGTATTGTGCCCGGTTACGAATCTTTCCTGGGCGGGGTAGAGCTCATTGCAGGCTTACTGCTTTTCTGGCGTAAAACAACTACGATCGGTGCTTTTATCATCGTGGTGTTTACCGGCAATGTATTCATGTCGAACCTGGCCTATGAAGGCGGCGAGCATGTGTATAGTTTGTACCTGATCAGCCTTGCCTTGTTCCTGCTGGCTTATGATGCCATTCCCTTATACCGGCTTTTTGGTGAGGAGCGGGCCGTGGTGCCGCATCGCTTTAAGCCCCTGTTGCATGCAGGCTGGCAACGTACCGGGCGGTATGCAGCAAAGGCCTTTATCCTCTTGTTCTTTGTAGGCCTTTATGGCTTTGCTACCTCAAGGGGTGTGCAAACAGATCCTTACCAGTTTCCAAAAGAGCCGGGTCTTGCCGATGCCGCTGGTGTGTACGATGTAAGTGAGTTCCGCATCAACAACCAGGTGCTGCCTTATTCGGCTACCGACCCGGTGCGGTGGAAAGACGTGGTATTTGAAAAATGGGCAACGATCAGTATCCGTTCCAACCGGCCTGTGGAACTGGCGCATAGCCTGGTGGAACAGGTTGCGGCAAGGGATAAGGAGCGTATTTACGAGTTGTCGGGTACGGCAGGGCGCCACTACTATGGCTACACCGTTGATCGTGCACACAACAAACTGCTGTTGGAAAATAAAAACCCGAATTATACGGGCGAGCAGCTACGCTTTCATTTTGTGCGCACCGCAAAAGACCAGATCGTATTGGACGGGGTGAATGAAAATAGGGATTCGCTCCATGTAGTGCTGAACCGCATACCCAAGAAATACCTGCTGATTGAAGCGGAGAAAGGCCGTAGTAAACCGATCAAGCTCTGAGTCGCAAAACATCATGTGAACCCTTAAACATCCAACCATGTCGACCGTTGTTGCAAACCAAACCTTGCTGGACAGGCCCGTGCTTCCTGCCGATAACCCGGTAGCCGGTGCAGGCAGCCGGCAGCCAAATGTCGGTGCATGGAAAGGCTGGCAGAAAGTGCTGCTGCGTATTTCCTTTGTGTTCTTCGTATTTATGTCGCTGCCTACCGATGCCGGCTGGTACCAGCATTTGTTTACCATGGACTGGACCAGCCTGCACTACCGCGATATCTACGACCTGGCCCGTTTTTCGTCGGGGTTCAGTTTTGTAGGCGATGCCATATGGGGCAATAACCTGCTGGGCTATGCCAACTGGATCATCACGCTGGGTGTGGCAATAGCACTGGGGCTGGTATGGACGGTAATCGACCGCAAGCGCCGTTCGTACAACGACCTGTATTACTGGCTCCGTGTGATCGTTCGTTACCGTGCAGGCATCGGCATCATTGGCTTTGGTTTTACCAAGCTGTTGCCGGTGCAGATGCCTTATCCTTCGGAAGGGTTGCTGAACACTGATTTTGGCGACCTGACAGCGCAAAAGATCTACTGGCTCTCTATTGGCATTGTGCCCTGGTACCAGGTGTTTGCAGGCATCGTGGAATTGGCTGCGGGCACCTTCCTGTTCTTCCGCAAAACCACCCTGCTGGGTGCCATCCTGCTCTTTGGTGCGCTGGGCGATATCGTGTATGTCAACTTTGCTTATGACGGCGGCGTGCATGTGTACAGCTCGTACTTTGTACTGCTGGCTGCTTTTCTGATGATCCAGGACATACCGGTGTTGTACGACTATTTTATCCGGCAGCGCCTCACCATTCCAAAAAGCTATTATCCTTCTTTTCAGCAGGGCTGGCTAAAAGCTACCCGTATTGGTTTGAAGGCCGCAACGATCTTTATTTTCCTGGGACTGTTGTTTTACCTGCAGTATGTCAACTTTCGCTACGATCCGTACAAGCAACCTGCAACGAAAGGGGTAGCGCAACTGCGTGGCTTTTACAACGTAACGGAGTTCCGGCTGAACAACAAGGTGATTCCTTATTCGCCTTTTGATACCGTGCGCTGGCAAGAGGCTACTTTTGAAAAATGGTCTACGCTAACATTCAAGGTTAATAAGCCGGTACAACTCGACCTGTCGAATGGCGGGGGCTCGCCCATGCGCGACATCAACCGAACCTTTGAGCTTACGGGTGTTGGCGGCGGCAGGCGCGTGTTTTACTATGATGCCGATACCGTGAATAACCTCCTGTTCCTGCAGGATAAAAACACGGCATCCAACCGCCGCCGCCGGGTGGTGGAAGGTAACAGTTCCAATGGGGATACAGAGGCCAAAACAAAAGCTGCCGCGAAAGAACCCCGGAAATCCTGGATACCTGCGGCTTCACTGGCGGTGATCGGGAGTGAAGACCTTAAGATCGACGAGCGGGCCCGCTCTACCCGCCGTACCAGGGGTATTGAAAAAGAGTCGAAGGAAAAGATCAAACGGGCACGGATGGTGTTGCGCTACAGCACCACCGATGGCTCAAGGGTGATCCTAACCGGTGTCAACGAAAACAAAGATTCGATATACGTAGTGCTGGATCGTGCCGATAAAAAGTACGCGCTATCGAAAAGCACGCTGGTAGCAGGGGAGTATTGATGATTATCACGTAATGAACTAAGCAAGCAGATGTAAGTCAAAAGGCAAAATTACCTGCTGAGGGTAACTGGATTTATACCAATTGCTCTTCAAGTTTGACTTACCGTAAAACTGTATTTCTAAGACAGCCTCTGGTCAATAACCGATAACTTAGTTGGAAGGAGTTCCTGATGCCTTTACCGAAGAAAGATTATGATGCCGTAGTGGTTGGATCCGGGCCGAATGGGCTGGCTGCAGCAATAGCCATGCAGCAGGCAGGCTGCTCTGTGCTGTTGATTGAAGGCAGGAACGAGATTGGCGGTGGCCTGTCCACACAGGAGCTTACCCTGCCCGGATTTTTGCACGATACCTGCTCTGCGATACACCCGCTTGCGGCAGGTTCCCCCTTTTTTCAAACACTGCCCCTTGCCGAACACGGACTGCAGTTTGTGTACCCGCCGGTAGCTGCTGCCCATCCCTTTGATGATGGCACGGCAGCCGTGCTCAAAGGCAGCATTGAAGAAACAGCGCGGCTGCTGGGTGCCGATGCCGATGTGTATCGCCGGCTGATGCAGGAAGTAACCGGGGACTGGCAACTGATTGACCGCGATGTGTTGGGCCCCTTGCATTTGCCCAAACACCCGCTTGCTATGGCGCGCTTTGGGCTCAAAGCCGTCACCTCGGCACTGTACCTGTCGAAGCGTTTTTCCACCCGCGAAGCAAAGGGATTATGGGCCGGGATGGCGGCACATTCCATACAACCGCTTTCCAACCTCACCACATCCGCCATCGGGCTGGTGCTGATGGCTGTGGGACACCTGCGCGGGTGGCCGGTGCCCCTGGGCGGATCGCACTCCGTTGCCCGGGCACTGGCCAGCTATTTTGTATCCCTCGGCGGGCATATCCAGACTGGCTTTTATGTAAGCAGCCTGCGCCAGCTCCCCGATGCCCACGCGGTGTTGTTTGATGTTACGCCCCGCCAGTTGTTGCAGATTGCAGGCTACCGTTTTTCATCGCTGTACCAGTGGCAGCTGAACCGCTACCGGTATGGCATGGGTGTGTTCAAGGTCGACTGGGCACTGGATGATGCCATACCCTTTGCCGCCGAAGGATGCCGCACTGCAGGCACGGTGCACCTGGGCAATACCATTGAAGAGATTGCGTTAGGTGAGCAACTTACATCAAAGGGCGGCCATGCTGAAAAGCCCTTTGTGCTGCTGGCACAGCAAAGCCTATTTGATGTGTCGCGGGCGCCAAAAGGCAAACACACAGCATGGGCCTATTGCCATGTGCCCAACGGGTCGACCAGGGACATGACTGCTGCCATCGAAAACCAGGTAGAACGTTTTGCGCCGGGTTTCCGCGAACGCATCATCGGTCGTCATACCATGAACACGGCGCAGATGGAAGCCTACAACCCCAACTTTATTGGCGGTGATATCAATGGCGGCATTCTCGATGTGGGCCAGTTGTTTACCCGGCCTGCCTTGCGTTACTCGCCTTACCGTACTGCTGCAAAAGGCATCTATATCTGTTCGTCGTCCACGCCGCCCGGTGGCGGTGTGCACGGCATGTGCGGCTACCATGCCGCAAAGCAGGCTTTAAAAGACATTTTCAAATTAGAACCAACCCCCTTACATGCAAACCACAGAAACATTAGTGCAGCCAACGCCGGTTGAACCAGTGTCGTACCCCGCACCCCGCAGATTTTCACTCCATGAAGATTGGGTGGTAGTGGTACTCGGGTTCCTGATCATTGGCATCACCTTATTCGGTTTTATCCTGCCCGTGCCTTCCTTTGGCTGGAAGAACAGCGGCGAGCTTTTTTCAAAAGTGCTGGCGCCAGCCAACCTCGGCATCATCGGCCTGCAGTTCCTGTATGTATTTGCCGTAGCCATCATCGGCAGTTGGCTGGGTGGCAAACCGGTGAAATCATCGGCGCTTGTTTTCCCTGCCGTGTATGTGCTGACCATCGTAGCATTGATCATTGCGGGCAATGCCACCATCAAAAGCTTCAACCTGGAAGCTGTTATTTTCAGCCTAACCATCGGCTTGTTGATCGGTAACCTGTTTCGCCTGCCCGACTGGTTCCGCGCTGCCTTGTCAACGGAGCTGTTTGTTAAGATCGGGCTCGTATTGCTGGGCACCGGTGTCATCTTTTCCGATATCCTCAAGGCGGGTTCGCTGGGCCTGATACAGGCACTGTTGGTAGTACTGTCGGTATGGTACTTTGCATTCTGGGTGTGCAAGAAGCTGAAGGTAGATGACGAGCTGCGGATGATGATCGCCAGCGCGGTTTCCATCTGCGGGGTGTCGGCTGCCATTGCCACTTCGGGTGCCATCAAGGGTGACTCAAAGAAGCTGTCTTACGTTATATCCATGGTGCTGATCACGGCCATCCCCATGATGATCTTCATGCCCTATATCGCCAGCTATTTCAACTTCCCCCAGGAAGTGACGGGTGCCTGGCTGGGTGGCAGCATCGATACAACCGGCGCCGTAGTGGCATCGGGTACACTGGTGGGCGAAACGGCACTTAAGATCAGTACCATCGTCAAGTTTTCGCAGAACGTGCTGCTGGGCCTTGCGGCTTTTGCCATCTCGGTATACTGGACCTATTCGAAGCACGCCGGAGCCAACGATGCCGATAAAAAGCCTACGTTGAAAGTAATCTGGGATCGTTTTCCCAAGTTCGTACTAGGCTTTGTGGCGGCCTCGCTGCTGTTCTCTTTTGCCGTGTCGCCGGAAACAACGGCCACTGTAAAGGATAGTTTGAAAAACCTGCAGGGATTGTGGTTTGCACTGGCTTTTACCAGCATCGGGCTGGAGACCAACTTCGCCGACCTGTTCCGCCAGAACAGCAAGAAGCCCCTCTATGCCTTCCTGATTGCACAGGTCTTCAACATCCTGGTTACCCTCGCTATTGCTTTTGTACTGTTTGGATAATTAAGCGATGAACATACTACGCAATGCTTACTTGCGGCCCTTCGGGGGCTGCAGGTTACTCCTATGCTTTACGCTATCCTTACTGTTGTGGGGTTGTAATGAAAAAACAACTGCCGATGCCTTGGAGACAAAAGGCTGGCCGGAGCAATTTGGCTTAGGCAAACCGGCCACCGAGCAGCAGGTTGCTGCATGGGACATTGATGTGCGGCCCGATGGCAAAGGCCTGCCGGCCGGTGCCGGTACGGCAGTGCAGGGCCGTGCCATCTATGCGGCAAAATGCGCATCCTGTCATGGCAATACCGGCGTGGAAGGGCCCTTCAACCACCTGGTAAGCAGTGATACCTCAAAAGCAAAAACCATTGGCAACTACTGGCCCTATGCCACCACTTTGTTTGATTATGTAAGAAGGGCGATGCCTTTCAATGCCCCCGGCTCGCTGACGAATGCAGAAGTGTACCACCTCACGGCTTACCTGCTCCATGCCAATGGCCTGGTCGATTCTACCAGCGTCATGGATGCGCAAACCTTGCCAAAAGTGGTGATGCCTGCACAGCAACTATTTGTTCCGGACAACCGTACCGGTGGTGCTCAAATCCGTTAAGGTATTTTATGAACGATGTTTCCAAAAACCAGCCGAACAAAGGCCGAAAGCTAAGCAGGCGTCATTTGCTGGGCGGCATGGCTGCCACGGCAGCCGCTGTTTTGCTCAAACAAAGCTCCGGCCAGGTGATCCAGGCAGGACTGGCCAAAGACAGCCTGCTGTTGCAGGACCCAACCAAGGTGTTGGGACCCCTGCCCAGTCAGCTGGGCGACCGGTCGCCTTTTGAACAACCGGTACGCAAGCCTTCCGATACCTCATCGCGTACGCCGCTGCAGGACCTGTATGGCACCATCACACCCTCCGACCTGCACTTCGAGCGCCACCACGGTGGCATACCAGCCATCGACCCGCATAAATACGAGCTGCTGATCCATGGTATGGTGGAACGGCCCACCGTGTTCACGCTCGCCGACCTGAAACGGTTCCCTTCCTTTTCGCGCATCTTTTTCCTGGAATGCTCGGGCAATTTCCGCAGCGGCAAGGAGCAACTGACACCGCAGGATATTTGCGGGCTCACCAGCCAGAGCGAGTGGACTGGCGTGATGCTGGCCACCCTGTTCCGCGAGGTGGGCATTCATCCCAAAGCCAGCTGGTTTCTTGCCGAAGGTTCGGACGCCGCCGTGATGACGCGGAGCATACCGGTAAGCAAGGGCATGGAGGATGGCATGATCGCTTTTGCGCAAAACGGTGAAGCACT
This sequence comes from Cnuella takakiae, assembly GCF_001953305.1. GTDB lineage: Bacteria > Bacteroidota > Bacteroidia > Chitinophagales > Chitinophagaceae > Flavisolibacter > Flavisolibacter takakiae. The sequence continues at coordinate 82,855 of NZ_MTFE01000010.1, read as the reverse complement.
CAGGCCTGCGCAGGGTTACCCGGCAAGGCTGGTGCTGCCCGGCTGGGAGGGCAATACCAACGTAAAATGGATCCGCCGCATCGAAGTGTCGGACCAGCCTTTCATGACCCGCGAGGAAACATCGAAGTACACCGAGCAAGTGGGCGACAAGGTGCGGCAGTTCAGCTTTGTGATGGATGCCCGCTCCGTGATCACTTTTCCCACCTTCCCGGCAGTGGTGCACAAGGGCTGGATCGAGATCCGGGGTATTGCCTGGAGCGGCCGTGGTAAGATCGCCCGCGTGGAAGTGAGTACAGATGCGGGCAAAAGCTGGCAGCCGGCACAACTGCAGGAGCCCGTGCTCGATAAGGCCCATACCGCATTCCGGTACCTGTGGCAATGGGATGGCAAGGCCACCGAGATCATGAGCCGCGCCGTGGATGATACGGGTTATACCCAGCCTACACTCGAGCAGCTGAAGGAGGCAAGGGGCGCTAATATGGGCGGCTATCATGTCAACTCAATCATTTCCTGGCAAATAAAAGGAGATGGCAGCGTATTACTCAGGCCGGAAAATATCCGCTAAAATTTGTTAACAACGAAGGAGGCGCTACCGCAAACTGCAGGACAAAGTTTCATGCTAACTTTTTGAAACCCTAAATTTTTGGCAATTAAACTGCTGAATACCAGCTTATTCATTACAGGAATTGCCAATCGCCCGCATTTTTTTTAATAGAAAAATGCGGGATATAAAATTTCCCCCTAATATTGTCTACAAATTTAGTAGACTAATAGCGTTTGACCAGTTAGTTTACCTCACCCCCAAGCAGGTAAACCCGGCGTATATACCGGGTTTAAGGTTTGGAATACGGCCTTGGGTTCCGCAGGCTTTGGATGGGTAAAGGGTACTGGTTAAAACCTGATTTCGTCACACCAAAATCAATCATTTCAATGAGAAGGTGACAGCTTGAAAAGGAAGTTCGTAATAGTATCAACATGCGGGTTCCTACGCTTCGCACGCCCTTCAAACCAAGTAATTTTATGAGACAGTTAGTCCTTTTGGCAGTATTCTTCCTGCCCTTATTTGCCCTTGCGCAAATCAACGGCCGGGTTATCAATGAAAGAAGGGAAGGGATACCCTTTGCGAGTGTAACCATCAAAAATGCTTCGGGTGGTGTGAGCACCGACTCTACCGGGGCCTTTTCAATTAATCATAACCAACAATTTCCCTTAACCCTGCAAGTAACATCTGTTGGTTTCCGGAAACAGGATTTTGTTGTCAGAAACAGCAACACCAATGATGTGACCATCCTTTTGGAAGCTTTGTTTGTGCGGGATACGGTAGTGATCACCTCCCGCCGGCGCCGCGAGTTGTTGCAGGATGTACCTATTCCCATATCGGTGGTCAGCGGCGCACAGATAGATGAATCGGGTTCTTTCAATGTGAACAGGGTAAAAGAATTTGTTCCTTCGGTACAGCTTTATTCGTCTAACCCCCGGAATACGGGTCTCAACATCCGGGGTCTTGGTTCGCCATTCGGGCTGACAAACGATGGTCTTGATCCGGGTGTGGGCTTTTACGTGGATGGTGTTTATTTTGCCCGCCCGGCAGCTACTACCCTTGACTTTATAGACATAGAGCGGATTGAAGTGCTGCGTGGACCGCAGGGAACCTTGTTTGGTAAGAACACTACCTCGGGAGCATTCAACATCACCACCAAGAAGCCGACGTTTAAACCCGGCGCTACTTTCGAAACCAGTTTCGGGAATTATGGGTTTGTACAGGCCAAAGCGTCTGTGACCGGCCCCCTGAGCCGAAAACTGGCAGGCCGGCTGTCTTTCTCCGGCACCCAGCGCGACGGGGTAATCGAGAATATCCGTACCCTGAAAAACATCAATGACATCAACAACCTGGGACTGCGTGCACAGCTACTGTATACGCCTTCGGAAAAAACCTCCATCATACTGGCTGCGGATAATTCGAGGCAAAGACCCGATGGTTATGCCCAGGTAGTGGCCGGGGTGGTACCCACACAACGACCTGCTTACAGGCAGTTCAATGCCATTATTGCTGATCTTGGTTACCGTTTGCCCAGCACCAATGCTTTTGACCGGAAGGTGGATCATGATTCGCCCTGGAACTCGGGAAATGACCTGGGTGGTGCTTCCCTTAACGCCGATATCAAGGTGGGGCCGGGAACCCTTACCGCCACCACTGCATGGCGCTATTGGAAATGGGATCCTTCCAACGACCGGGATTTTACAGGTTTGCAATCCCTGGCAAAATCCAACAACTATTCCAAGCAAAGCCAGTGGTCGCAGGAGGTACGTTATGCCGGTGATTTCTCCAACCGCTTAAGTGGAGTGGTAGGCCTGTATGGCATCAGCCAGGAAGTACAATCCGACCCGGTTACCCTTGAAGAGGCAGGTACGGCTACCTGGCGTTTCCAGCAAAGCTCAACGAGCCCCCTGTGGCAAACGCCCGGGCTTTTTGAAGGGTTTGGCATCCGCACCCGGCAGTCCATCAAATCCATAAGTGCAGCTGCTTTTGCCAACCTCGATTGGGAGATTGCCAAGGGACTGCATGTGCTACCCGGCATCCGTTTCAATTATGATGAAAAAGATGTGGTATATGACCGGCAAACCTATGGTGGTTTAGATACGGCTACTTATATCGGATCGGCTGCCGACAAGGCAACCCTGCAAGGATTTAAGAATAGTGTTTACAGCAACCAGGCTTATACCGCCAAAGCTGATGAACGGAACTTTACCTACCAATTGACGGTTGCTTACCGGCCAGGCAGGCATGTCAACGCCTTTGCCACTTATGCCACCAGCTTTAAACCTATAGGGGTGAATGTTGCCGGCCTGCCTACGGTAAATGGCCAGCCGGCCCTCAACCTGGCAGTGATTGAGCCTGAAGACGTGCGGCATTATGAAATTGGCGTTAAGACAAACCCGACGGATAACCTGACGTTCAACATCACCTACCACAATTCGGACATCAAGAATTACCAGGCTAATGTGCAATCGCCGGAGCTGGGTGTTAACCGCGGCTATCTTGCGAATGCCGAGGAGGTAAACGTAAACGGACTGGAAGTGGATGCAAATCTGCGTGCAGGTAGTCACTTCTCCTTTTATGGTGCACTAGCCTACACGGATGCTAAGTATGTGAAATTCACCAATGCGCCACTTCCCCTTGAAGAAACGGGGTTGACCGAAAATGGTGTGCAGAAAGCGTTTAAGGATATTTCGGGTGGCGTGCTTCCCGGTATATCCAAATGGGCAGGATCGTTTGGCGGGGAGTTCAGCACACAAGCTCCCTTCTTTGGAGATATCAGAAGGTTCTTTGTTGCGCTGGAAGGTTTTTCGCGTTCTTCTTTTTCCTCAAGCCCGTCCCCTTCAGCCTACCTGAATATTGATGGTTACACACTCCTGAATGCAAGGGTAGGTTATAAAGCTACCAAGGGGCTTTCTGCTTTTGTGTGGGTACGTAATTTATTTGACAAAGATTACTATGAGCAGTTACTGCCTGCCGGTGGTAACGCCGGCCACTATGCAGGTGTGCTTGGTGATCCCAGGACATACGGAGTTACGTTGCGGTATGCGCTAAATTGATAGACCTCCCTTGGGGAATAATAACCTGAAAACAACAATGCGATATACGCATGTAATCGCGTTAGAAATTGAAGCAATCAAGAATGTCTAAAACCAATTGAACTTTTAAGAGGTGATCCCCCAGGGAATTATAAAAAGGACTGCTTGCAAAAGTGGTCCTTTTCTTTTCGCCTGGTTCAAGCCTTCTTACCGGTGTTCAGCCCCATACACTATCCTGGGCCGCAAGCGGTACCTAAAACATGCTTCCTACAGCCGCTTGTACCTTCACTGCCCTTTGCTTCAGTAATATCTTCCCGAAATAAGCCGCTGCAGCCATGATCATACACATTGCAGCACCAGTTCCACCATGCTATGCCAAGCGGCGGGCCGGCAATCTTAATGGCCGGGGGTACTGAGCTTAGGAGGATTGACCATACCAATAAGTGGTTGGAAAATAAAAGAGCCGGTCTCATTCGTTTTGAGACCGGCTCTTTTATTTTTCATCATTGGATAGTGAGCGGATGCATCGTTTCAACCATGCTCAAACAACAGGATTAGGTTTTGTGGCAACCTTTTGTTGGAATCACTTGATCACAAAGCCACCGCCTGCCTGTACTTCTATTTCCAGTTCGCCATTCTTGTCAATAGCGATCTCTTTAGTGTAAGGAGCTTTGCTGGTATCGTCATTATATAAACGTACCCGCTTACCAGCAATCATCGGAAGGTTCAGTTTCAGTTTAACAGACTCTTTGTTCGCATTAACACCTGCCACATACCATTGCGTTTTATTGCGTCTTGCGATAGCGGCATATTTTCCGGGGTACCCGTCTATGTACCGGGTTTCATCCCAGGTTGTTGGCACCTGCTTCATGAAATCGATCTCAAAGGTGGGCACATCAGTCAGGTTATTCGGCGTAAGTCCAAACATCTGTACCGGGTTCTGGAACAGCACGGACGTAGCCAGCTGGAAGGCATCGGTGGTAAGGCGTTTGTTTCTTCCCTCGTTGCTTTTCACCAGGAATTTATTGAGCAACACACCCCCAAACTCCATGCTGCCTACCGTATTGCGAATGAATGGATGCAGTGTAGCGTTGAATGCTTCAGCTTCCCGAACCCCCTGGACAAAAACCAACATCTCAGATGCTACCACTGCTTCGGAACCTGCGAAATTGGGGTACATACGCTCCCAGCCTCTTGGCAGGGTTGTGCCATGAAAAATGATCATCAGACCGTAATCGTTCGCGTCGGAGAGTATGTCCTCATACAGGCGCATGTTCTCCTGCTTGTCGCCCCCGAAAAAGTCGACCTTCAAACCCTTTACGCCCACTTCGCGCAGCCACTTCATTTCCTTTTTCCGTTCGATGGCTGTATACATTTTGTTGCGTGGCCCTTGCGGTGCATCGTTAATGGGCCCGTTGGAGTTATACCACAGAAAAACATCGACTTTCTTGGAGTTGGCATACTTTACCAGCGCTTTCATCCGGTCCTTGCCAATGTTTTTATCCCAAAGTGCGTCCATCAATATGTACTCATATTTCAGGGTGGCAGCAAGGTCAATAAACTTTACCTGGTCATCATAGTTCATGCTATTGTCCTGCCATAGGATCCAGCTCCAGGTAGACTTTCCATATTTATATTTCCGGGAAGGCTCGTACAGCGGTTCCACTACATCAAACGGAATGGTGGTCTCGACAATGGGTTTCAGGGTAGCGCCTACCGTAATCGTTCTCCAGGGCGTAACGCCGGGTAAGGCAAGCGCAGCCCCGGAACTGCCAAAACCGTTGTTTGTTTTTGGGTTGGGGTATGCAACCGTATAAATCCCGTCTTTGTATTCGCTTAAATGGGAAGCGCAGTAAAGGCTGCTTACGCCGGTTTCGGACAACAGCACCCAACCGTCATTACCAACGCGAAAAAGACCGGGAAATACAAATCCTTCGTTGCTGCGGTTTGTCCTGATCATGGGTGCGTCGGCCTGGTAACCACTTTCGTAGCTGGGTGCCGTTCTGGCAAAGCCGGTCATAGGACTCATCATCCCGGAAAGGAAGGTAGTGGTAAGGGATGGAAACCTGTAGCCGGTAGCTTCCTTCTCCACCACGCAGGACATCCGTTCACCCCATGCGGGGATTTCGTAACGAAAAGCAATGTCATTGTTGCTTACCTGGAACACGATACTGAGCTTCTTTTGCTGCGCGTTCTCGAACAGGCAGGTGAGCTTGTTGGCGGTATATCGTACCTGCGACTTTTTTATCTTTTCCTCGTTGTAATTTTTGTTTACAACATCCTCCGCCTTGCTGATATACTTCATGCCGGTGCTGAAGTCGCCTTCATTTGTCTGAAGCCCTAAAGGAGAATTTTCCAGCATTGTTTTACCTAGGTAGGTTACTGTGTAGGCTGGTTTTCCATCGGCAACAGATACCCGCAGCGTTAATTGTTTATCAGGACTGAGCACTACTGCATCCTGTGCGTAAAGTTTTGTGGTCAGTAAAACAAAGCAAGCACATGCGAGGTAAGAAAGTAAATGCTTCATAAACTTGGTATGCAATACGTTTTAAGTGAAATGATCGTCATGGTTTGTGTACACCCCGGCCTGCTTTGTATTGCGGCAATAAGCCGGGAGCAGTGTAAATGGGTGGATACAAACAAAATTCATTCGTTAACGGGTTGGGGCCCCCTAATAATGATCATTTTAGTAGCACAAATGTTTAAATGGGACTGTATCACCAACCTCAAAGTATGGACGGGGCGCATGGTTGTTGGAGACCTGCCACACACCAGGTACGCCACCCACTAGCCATGGCGGTAAAGGCAGTAGGCCCTGATTTGCAGGATAGTCTTTCCATGATGTATTGGCAGTAGTTACATGCCGTGCAGTTGCAGCGCAGTTACCCCCCGTTGCAATGAATAAGTTTTGATCAAAACAAACAATAGAACAGTATTGTGAACAGCCGGCTGCATATGGCCGGCGTACTGGTGTTGATACACAAGGCAAGGCTTTCCGCAGAAACCAATCAACTGTATTTAAGTATTGGCAATGCTGCTTAGCATAAGCTTATCCGGTTTCCGGTCCTGCAGCGAAAAGTTGAGGGTTATATGAAGGTTTTTCGAATTGGCTTGTTTAGCCAGGCTGTTGCGCAGTTCGCACATTTTTGCTTTTAGGTAGCAGTTCAACTCCGCTGGTTTGCGCAGGTAGCTTTGGGTATCCAGCAGGTGGGCAAGCGCCTTGATTCAAGCGGTGTTTGCCTGTTTTTTATTAGCGCTGTAACCCATCTTACTACAGGCAGGGGTAAGATGGCAGGAAATCAAAGTTCTAAATTGAAGATGAAGCTTTTTAACTGGCACTAACAAATCTGCTTTTTACCTTTTTGTGTCCAGTACCATTCCAGCAGCCTTTTGACACCATCAAGGCACTTTTCTTTCTCGCTGCTTTTTAAAAACAGGGGTGTTTTATAAAAACGGCTAAACATCCGGTCCATGGGTGCCGTAGAGGACGTGAAGATGGCAGATGGTATATGCTTGAATCTTTCATCAGCCTTGACGGTGGCCAAAGTATTTCTACCGTCAACAACCGGCATGTTCAGATCCAGTATAATCATATCCGGTCTGGCACCCATAAATTCCAGGTCCAATAGAGTATTGATCAATTCTGATCCGTTATTGGTTACATATAGGGTTGCTTCAGGAGCAAGTTCTTTCACACAGGAACGTATTGTTTCCAATTGTTCCATATTGTCTTCGGCCCATAGGATAGTCATCATTTTCACGTTATTCGTCCCTAAAGATTGAATGGCAAATATCGAATAAAAACTACTAGGGATAAGTGTTTTCCTGCCTGGGCCGACCTCGTCTAGTCAAAAAAATGGGCTTTTGTAAGTTGAAAGGCAAAAAATAGGCCCCAGTAGAAACCGGAGCCGCAACCAAAACTAACTGCTGAAAAATTTTCAGCAAGGCAAACATAATTCAACCTGGGTGAATATAATAGCGTAAAAGTACTGCATGTTTATAGGGGTTAATTACAGGTTAGTTGCCCTGAACGCTAACTTGTAATCAAATGGAATTTCAACGCAGGCATCAGGTTGCGCATTCCTCAGGTTGGTATCCTGAATGCAATAGGCGGCCCCCTGGCTCCAGGCAGTATTTCGGGATAAGATGCTCCTAATGGTGGTCGGCAATGAATACTGCTTCAGGCAAGGGCTCAGTAGGTTGTTGCAGCCTGAAGCGTTTACTTACCGCCTTCCTGTATGCAATTGGTGCCTTTTTTCTGGGTTGTCGCTATAAACTCCTCCTGAAGTGGCAAGAAGACCTGGAAGGTTGCTCCTGCTCCCGGTTCTGCTGTGGCCCTTATATAGCCCTGGTGGTTCTCTACTACCTTGCGTACAATAGAAAGCCCTACCCCTGTGCCGGCATATTCGCTTTTACCATGAAGCCGCTGAAACATGGCAAAGATCCGTTCGGCATATTGCTGCTCGAAACCTATGCCGTTATCCTTTACCTCGATGAGGTGAAAATCTTGTTCTTTTTGTTCGGGCAACACTGCTATAGGCACTTTATCAGCTTTTACAATGCGGGCGGTAATGGACACTTTGGGTTGTATGCCTGGCTTGCAATATTTTATGGCATTGCTCACCAGGTTTTGGAACAATTGCTGCAGCTGGCGACGGTATCCTTTGATAGTAGGCAACTGTCCTACTGTCACCACAGCTTTTTGTTCTTCTATCAGTAGTTCCAGATCGTTGAGTACCCGGAGCATCTTCTCATTCAGGTTTACCAGTTGCATTTCATGCGGACGTTCGCTTACATGCGAGTATTCCAACAGGTCGTCCACAAGTTGTCCCATCCTTTTGGCAGCCTGCTCCATGCGTTCGAAATAATCGCGTTCGTGCTGGTCCATCCGGCTGTTCAGCATTTCTTTTAACAGGTTGGCAAATGTGATCACTTTGCGAATGGGCTCTTTCATGTCGTGCGAAGCGGCATGAGCAAATTCTTCAAGGCTGGTATTAGAGCGTTTTAACTCCACGTTGCTCCTTAACAGCGAAGCGTTGGCTTGGGCTAGTTCCTGGGTGCGCCTGACTACAATTTCTTCAATCTTTTGCCTTGCCAGCACCTGCTGGGTTACATCTATGGCAATGGCCAGCACTCCAAGGATATTTCCGTTTACATCACGATACGGCTCATAAACAAAGTTTTGGTACACTACCTCTGTCTGTCCATTTCGTTGCAGGTTTACCGGCATTTCATTGCCCTGAAAAGGGATGCCTGTTTGGTATACGTTAGCAAGCAGTTCTTCAAGTCCCTGTTGTCCTGCATCAGGCATGCCTTCAAATAGGGGTTTGTGCAGCACTGCTTCTTTGGGTCTGCCCCAAAGTTCCACCATGGCCTGGTTGGCAATATCAACAACATAATCGGGCCCCAGCATAATACACATGGCCACGGGTGCCTGCAGTATGATGTTGCGGAAGTTCTGCTCGCTTTGTTCAACCTGTTGTTTGGCCAGGTTCAGGTCCGTAACGTCGGCGCCCGTGTTCATTACACCCACCACTTTGCCATCAGGCCCGTGTATGGGCGTAAAGCTGTAATTGAAGTAATAGGTTTTGGGGATGCCGTCCACAATGAGGTCGAGCCGCTGGTTTTGTGCATGGTAGGCCACGCCTGAATGATAAACGTTTTCCAGTTGGGTGAAAATGGCCTGGTTGCGCAATTCGGGCAACAACTCCGCATAGCGTTTTCCCTGTACTTCGAGGCCCTTGCCCCATATATTGAGTATGGATTTGTTGGCCAGCACAATCCGCATTTCCTGGCCTTCATAAGCTGCAATAGGGAAAGGGGCACTCTCTACCAGTGCCCGTACATATTGCTCGTTTTGCTCTGTTATCCGCCGTGCTACCACCTGTTCGGTTACATCTACGGCAACAGCGATTATGCCGCTGATGCTGCCATCTCCTTCCCGGAAAGGCTCGTACACAAAATTGACAAAAACGGTTTCTATGCTTCCATCACGGGGCAATTGTACCGGGTGCTCGTTTGCCGTAAATGCCTGCCCTGTCCTCATTACGGTTGTCAGTAAAGCTTCAAAGCCTTGGTTTTTTGCCTCCGGCAACCCTTCAAAGATGGATTTGCCCAATACTTCCGCCGCACTTCTACCCCAAAACGCAAACATCCTTTCGTTGGCCACTTCCACGATGAAAGAAGGACCACGGAAAATACACATAGCTACAGGTGCCTGCAGGATGGTATTGCGCAAATTCCGTTCACTTTCTATAATTTTTTGTTTTGCCTTCACCTGCTCGGTAACATCGGTAGCCATCACCAGTACACCCGTAATGGTGCGGTCCGCTTCCCTATATGGCTGGTAGCTGAAATTGATATAGCGGGTTTCCAGTGTACCGTTTTTGCGTTTAAACACAGCCGGTTCCTCATAACCATAAAAGGGCTGGCCGGTATGCAGTACATTTTTAAGCAGGTTTACAAATACCTGGTCTTTCATTTCTGGAAGTATTTCCAGGAAGGGTTTATGTAGGGATTCAGGTCCTACCTGCCAGAGTTCAAAAAGGGGTTGGTTGGCTACCTCCAACACCAGTTCTTCACCCATAAGGATCAGTACAGGGTCGGTTGCTTGTTCTACCACATTCTTTACTCTTTGCCGGGCCTTCACCTGTTCGGTTACATCGTGACCAATGCTGATGATGCCTGCTGCCGGTTTGGATACCCCTGCTTCGTAAAATGGTTGGTACACGAAGTCGAAGTACCGTACCTCTTCCTTTCCATGGCGGTGTAATTGGATGGGGAACGCATAAGCATAATAAGGCTCCCCTGTATTGCGCACCTGCTCCAGCAGGGGAATAAAGCCCTGGGCTTCCAGTTCCGGAATGGCTTTTATCAGTGGCTTGCCGACCACTTCGGCTGTTCTGCCCCACACTTCCAGGAGGTTGTTGTTTGCCAGTTCGATGGTGTAGTTGGCGCCTTTCAGTATGCCGATTATGACTGGTGCCGTCATGAACAGGTTGTAATTGCTTTCCTGGTCCTTTATTGCTGCTACCTTCTTTTCAGCCAGTACCTGTTGGGTGATATCAATGGCCGAATGGATGATGAACTGTACATCACCTGCTTCATCCAGGAGGGGAACATTGGTAATCTTCCAGTATTTCTGTTCAAAAGAACCTTTTCCATCCTGCAGGTCGTATCGTTGAACCGGAATCTGATCTTTTTTCTTTTCCCTGGTCACACGCCGGAAGGAAGCACGCAAATCTGCAACTCCCGTGGACTGTTTATCGTGCGGATTTTGCGGAAATAATTCAAAATGACCAATGCCAACGGCGAGTTCCCTGCTTAGTCCTGAGGCCTTCAGGAAGTCATCGCTAACGGCAATATGGGTATAGACTGGATCATCGGTTCGCACAATCACATTAATGCCGGGCGTGGCTTCAAACGCGCTAAAATCCATTTCAGGTTAAGGGTTAAGGGCTTTGGGTTGGTGCAAGCGCGTAAATATAGTGCTGAATCAATTCTTATGTTGTATTATCCGGTAAAAGGGGCAACTAAGGCTTCAGCTTCCTGCGCACTTTAAAGTCACCTGGGAAAGTTGATACAGATAAGTTTGTCGGACAGATATAAGGGGTGAACATTTCCAGCGGCAGTACATCAACAAACTGTTGCCGGAGGGCAGCGTCAGTTCTGTTGTTGCTTTTTATTGCAGCTATGTATCGCTCAAAGGTTTCCAAGGGGTAAAACTGGATGAAGGAAATGCTGCAGAACCTGAGTATAGATAAAAAACAACTACTTACATGGCCAGGCATGCTTTTATACGGTACTGAAGCGCTTAAGGCGATGGGTCCAGGCATCTTTGTTTATATTGCTTACAGATTACCGGCAAGGTTACTGGTAACGAGCTGACCGCATTTTTGAACAAGTAGAAAAAAAATTGCTTGGAATATAAATTGAACTCTATCTTTGCTTAACAGTGTTAAATGATTTATTGCTGTAAAGGTTATTATGGCCAGTAAAGAAAGAATACAACGATTAAAAGAAGAGACCAGGACAAAAATCCTGGATGCTGCTTATAAGATCGTTAAAGAGGAGGGATGGCAGGCGCTCAGCATGCGCAAAATAGCCGATGAAATTGAGTACACCGCACCAATTATCTACGAGTATTTTTCCAACAAGGAAGCAATTCTGGCTGAGCTCAATAAAAAAGGATTTCTCTACCTGGCGAAGGAAATGGAGACAGCCCGCGACAAACACCAACTTCCGGCAGACCAGTTGGAAGCTATGTGGATGGCCTACTGGAATTTTGCTTTCAAAAAGAAGGAACTATACCAGGTGATGTTTGGTGTGGCCATGAACTGCTGCACCGTACAAAAAACACCCGAGCAGGAAGCCCCGGCCAACCTGGTAAGGGAAGTCATTCAACAATTGATGGCTGGTAAAAATGTTCCTGAAACTGAGGTCTGCAGAAAGTACTTTACGTTCTGGTCGGTCATTCACGGGCTGATCTCGATCAACCTTGTAAACAGGGGCGATTCCGATGAGATCAACAAATTAGTACTAAAAGATGCCATTGGCGGGATCATCAGGTCTATCACAGGATAGGACCTTTTTTTTACCCAGTTACTTAACGCTGTTAAATAAATATATCCCCGTTAAAAACCTATAAAAAAGACTACGATTACCTGCCGGTTGAAAAACCGTTTTTTTTAAACCAACTGGTTAACGCCGTTAAACCATTTAATCAAGTTATGAAGCTCCTTTCTTCCCTGACACTCATCCTCTTTTTATTTGGATGTTCTGAACCGCAAACACCTGCTACGCCACCGCCCCCTTCCGTAGAGGTAGTTACCATTGGCAGCGCCCTTGCAACTACGGGTAACGAATACACTGCATCCCTGCAAGGAAAAACAGACGTCGAGATCAGGCCGCAGGTGGATGGCTTTCTTGAAACGGTACTCGTGGATGAAGGGGCCTTTGTTCATGCAGGCCAGGTGCTGTTCAGAATCAATAGCCAGCCTTTCCAGGAACAGTTGAATAGTGCGGCTGCAAGCCTCCAGGCAGCAGAAGCTGCCACTACAAATGCGCAACTTGAAATAGACAAGCTCACGCCTCTAGTGGAAAACAAAGTGGTGGCAGACTACCAGCTCAAAGCTGCAAAAGCCGCTTACAAAATAGCCGTTGCAAATGCATCGCAGGCAAAGGCCAACCTGTCCGCTGCAAGGATCAGGCTTGGCTACACCCTGGTAAAGGCACCGGTAAGCGGGTACATCGGCAGGCTTCCCAAAAAACGCGGCAGCCTGGTTGCCCCTACCGATCCGGAGCCGCTTACACAGATTTCGGATGTGCACCAGGTGTATGCTTATTTCTCGCTCAGCGAAACCGACTTTATACACTTCAAATCCCAGTACCCGGGAAGTACACTCAACGACAAATTGCAACAATTGCCCCCGGTTTCTTTGGTCTTGGCCGACAACACGGTTTACCCGCAAACAGGAAAAATCGATATGGTAGACGGGCAGTTTGATAAGAACACCGGCGCCATTACCCTGAGGGCTATTTTCCCGAATGCACAAGGCCTCTTACGTTCGGGCAATACCGGTAAGGTTAGGCTGCAACAACAGCATACCGATGCCATCCTGGTGCCCCAAACGGCAACCATTGATGTACAGGACAAGATATTTGTGTATACCGTTGTAGACAGTAATAAAGTAGCGAAGCAGCCTGTGCAGGTTATCGGTAAAAGCGGGTCCAACTATATTGTGAAAGACGGCGTAAAGCCTGGCGACAGGATCGTGTTCAGCGGGCTGGACCGCCTGATAGAAGGCACAGTGATCAAGCCCGAGCCCATAAAAGCCAATGCGCAATTATCATTAGCCACAGCCCCCACTCAATAACCCCAAATATGCCGGCCCTCTGCCTTGCCGGTTAGTGCAGTACAGCAATCGACAATGTTGGATCACTTGCTTGTATAAGTACCCTTTTTTCGATAAGAAGGCGTACTAGGGGCAGTGCTATGTCCCAACTGTTGCAAAAGGCAGCTTCATTTCCGACTCAGACACTTTCAACACCATTACCATGTTTAAGAAATTCATTGAAAGACCGGTACTCGCCACGGTTATATCATTCCTGCTGGTCATACTCGGTACCTTGGGACTGTTGCGTTTACCCTTGCAGCAGTTTCCGGATATCGCACCGCCTGCCGTGTTGGTTACAGCGGTTTACCCAGGGGCGAACGCAGAAACGGTTTTGCGCTCTGTTGCGCCTTCGCTTGAGGAGAGTATCAACGGGGTGGAAAACATGAGCTATATGAGCTCCACTGCAAGTAACGACGGCTCTCTGGCCATCACCGTATTCTTCAAGCAGGGAACCGACCCCGACCAGGCAGCGGTAAACGTGCAAAACCGTGTTACCCAGGCAACCAGCCAGCTGCCGGCAGAAGTGGTACAGCAAGGCATTACCGCAGTGAAACAGCAAAACAGTTTTATCGGCGCAATAGGCTTATACACAGAGGATACAAAAAAGTACGACCAGACCTTTGTTGCCAACTATGCACAGATCAACATCATCCCGGAAATCAAGCGGATACCGGGTGTAGGTTCTGCCACCATTTTCGGGGGCGTAAAAGATTATTCGATGCGTGTGTGGCTGAACACCAGCCAGATGGCGATCTATAAGATTACGCCGGCAGAAGTAATGGCTGCCATACAGGATAAAAACCTGGAAGCGGCACCCGGAAAAATGGGCGAACGAAGCGAGGAAGTATTCGAATACGTAATCAAATACAAAGGCAAGCTGTCGAAGCCTGAAGAATATGAAAACATTGCCATCCGTGCCAATGCAGACGGATCGGTGCTGCACTTAAAGGATGTAGCCCGTGTTGAACTGGGGGCCTATTCGTATACCAGCGTCACCCACATGAACGGGAAAGAGGGGGTAGCCATTGGTGTTATTCAGCTGGCGGGCTCCAATGCAAACGAGATCCAGATTGCGATTGACAAGCTGATGGAAAAAGCTGCAAAGGAATTTCCTGCCGGCATCCGGTACAATCAATTTTACCGCACCAAGACGGCACTTGACGAATCCATTTCACAGGTGATCCATACCCTGATTGAAGCCTTCCTATTGGTATTCGTCGTTGTGTTCCTTTTCCTGCAGGATTTCAGGTCAACGCTTATCCCTGCCATTGCGGTTCCGGTGTCGCTCCTGGGTACGTTCTTCTTTATGAGCCTGTTTGGATTTTCCATCAACCTGCTTACCATGTTTGCCCTGATCCTGGCAATTGGTATTGTAGTAGATGACGCGATCGTGGTGGTTGAAGCGGTACACGCAAAAATGGAAGGTAAACACCTGGGTGCAAAAGCGGCAACGGCAAAAGCCATGCACGAGATCACAGGCGCCATCATTTCCATTACCCTGGTGATGGCCGCGGTATTCCTTCCGGTAGGATTTATGAGCGGCTCTACGGGCATATTTTACCGCCAGTTTGCGTTTACGCTTTCCATCGCCATCCTCATCTCCGCCGTCAATGCTTTGACCTTAAGCCCTGCACTGGCAGCGCTGTTCCTAAAGAACAGCCACGCCGTGAGTACAAACGGCGCTACCAGTTCTAAAAGAAGTTACAAACAAAAATTCTTTGATGGTTTTAACAGCAGCTTTGAAACGCTCACCAACCGCTATGTGGGCGGTATCAGGTTCCTCATACGCCACAAGTGGATCAGCATGGGTGGACTTGCACTGATAGCGCTGGCAACCGTCTACCTGGTGAATACAACAAAGTCGGGCTTTATTCCTACAGAAGACCAGGGCTTTATTGCCATCTCTGTTTCTACACCGTCAGGGACATCGCTTGATGGAACAACAAAGATATTGAACCAGGTAGAGGCCAAACTGAATGCGTTACCAGCAGCGAGGTTTGTTACATCCGTATCCGGGCTTAACCTGCTGACCAACTCCAACAGCCCATCGGCTGCCGTCGTGTTTGTGTTGTTGAAACCAAACAAGGAGCGGGGTGAGGAAAAGGACATCAATGCCATTCAGAATACTATTCGTGCGCAACTTGCCGCAGTAGGTGGCGGATCGTTCTTTGTATTCAGCTTTCCTACCGTTCCGGGTTTCAGCAACGTGGAAGCGCTCGACCTGGTACTGCAGGACAAAACCGGCGGCCGGCTCGATAAGTTCAGTGGAATTGCCAACAACTTTATCGGCAAGTTGATGCAGAAAAAGGAGATCGCCTATGCGTTTACTTCGTTCAAGGCCGATTACCCGCAATGGCAACTGGAAGTGGACGACAATAAGGCTGCCCAACTCGGCGTGAACGTAAAGGACATTTTACAGACAATGCAGGCCTATTTCGGTAGCGCGCAGGCATCCGATTTCAACCGCTTTGGCAAATACTACAGGGTAGTGTTGCAAGCCGACATACAGGATAGAAATGACCCCGCATCCATCGACCGGGTGTTTGTAAAAAACAAAACCGGCGACATGGTGCCAATCAATACATTGGTTAAGCTAAACCGGGTGTATGGATCTGAAACAGTATCGCGTTATAACCTGTTCAATTCAATCCAGGTAAATGCGATTCCGAAGCCGGGGTTCAGCTCTGGGGATGCGATCAAAGCCATTCAGCAAACAGCAGCAGAGGAACTGCCTGGTGGTTATGCATACGAGTTTTCCGGGCAAACCCGTGAAGAGATATCGTCAGGCGGGCAGGCAGGTATTGTGTTTATGCTTTGCCTTGTATTTGTTTACTTCCTGCTGGCAGCGCAATACGAAAGTTACCTGCTGCCCTTGTCGGTAATCCTTTCCATTCCTACCGGTATTTTTGGTGTGTTCGTAGCACTGCGACTGTCTGGTATTGAAAACAATATTTACGTGCAGGTAGCGCTGATCATGCTCATCGGGCTGCTCGCTAAAAATGCCATCCTCATTGTTGAATTTGCGGTGCAGCGGCGCAAAGCCGGGCGGGGATTGGTGTCCTCCGCAATAGAAGCAGCCAGGTTGCGGTTGCGGCCCATCATCATGACTTCCCTTGCGTTTGTCTTCGGTTTACTTCCGATGAGTTTTGCAACAGGGCCATCCGCACAAGGCAACCACTCCATCAGCATTGGTGCCGCAGGGGGTATGTTAACCGGGGTGATGCTCGGTGTGTTTATCATTCCCGTTCTCTTTATCATCTTTCAACATCTGCAGGAAAGAATAACCGGGAAGCCGGAGGCAATTGCCCAGGCGCATTCACCCGAACCGGCACATCATTCCGACCCGGTGTTGGTGTGATGGTGCATATCATACAATGCTGCCAAATACCTGGTGTAACCAGCAACAGAAAACCTTAGACAAGGAATCAAACTTTTTACAATGATCAACTCTAAAAATATAATGATCCTGCTGACTTTGTTGTCAACACTTGTTGGCTGTAAAATATCAAAGGACATTACCAGCCCCGAAGCACCGTTGCCGCAGCAATACAGGAACTCGGCTACTACCGATACAACCAATATCGCAGATATAAAGTGGAAGCATTTTTTTACCGATGCTTCCTTGCAAACACTGATCGATAGTGCGCTTAAGAACAACTATGACATGCAGGTAGCACTTAAAAATATCAACAGCGCAAAACTCCTGTTAAACCAGGTCAGGTGGGCAAACCTGCCCAGCGCAAGTTTGCAGGTAAGCGCCAACTCAAACCGGCCTTCCGGCAATAGTTTGAATGGGTTAAGTGCTAAATCATTCTTAGGAACTACCCATATAGAGGATTATACTGCACATGTGACCCTGTCATGGGAAGCTGATATCTGGGGTAAAATCAAGCATCAAAAAGCAAATGCCCTGGCTGTTTACCTGCAGACAGAAGAGGCGAAAAAATGGATGCAGACCAATATTGTAGCCAGCGTTGCTGAAGGGTATTACAACCTTTTAATGCTTGATGCCCAACTGGCAATTGCAAGAAGAAATATTGCTTTGAATGACAGCACACTTCGGATCATCCGCTTTCAATATGAAGCAGGGCAAGTAACTGCACTGGCTATTCAGCAGGCAGAAGCACAACAGCTCCAGGCAGTAGCCTTGGTTCCACAGTTGGAGAAAAGTATGACCATCCAGGAAAACGCACTACGTGTGTTGACCGGTGAATTGCCGGGCAGGATACAACGAAACACATTATTACAGCAGGTGAGTAAAGTGGACAGTTTGTCGGCCGGCATACCCTCCGAGTTATTGAGCAAGAGGCCTGATGTAAAAGTTGCTGAACTGGACCTGGTCAGGGCAAATGCGCAGGTAGGAATCACAAGGGCCAATATGTACCCAACTCTAAGCATTACCGCAAGTGGTGGCTTGAACGCATTCCTTGCAACAAACTGGTTCAACGTCCCTGCTTCCCTCTTCGGACTTGTGGCAGGCGGCATTGTGCAGCCGTTATTTCAAAAAAAGCAACTATCAACTGCTTATGAGGTTGCCAAAGTAGACCGGGAGAAAACCGTTATCCGGTTTCGGCAATCTGTGCTGCATGCGGTAGGCGAGGTGTCGAATGCCCTGGTAAGGATCGAGCAATCAAAAGCAGAACAAAGTATTGTATTAAACCGGGTACAAACCTTACAAAGGGCAATTGGCAACGCCAACATGTTGTTTACAACAGGCATGGCAACCTACCTGGAAGTGATTACGGCACAAAGCAATACCCTGCAAAGCGAACTTGAATTGGCTTCAGTAACCCGGGAACAATTAAGCGCCAAAGTAGAACTGTATAGGTCTTTAGGTGGTGGATGGAAGTAAAGAGGGCGTTTGCCAATTCTTAAGGTAACATTCATGTAATAACAATACTCCAATTTCATTACGGAGTTACCAACTAATCGATTTATTCAAAGTCTCAAAATATCACAGAATCGATAGCATCAGTTCCATGCATTGATTTTTGTTAGCAATTATCCATTTAAAAAAATTTCCGATGAGAACTGTAATGGTATCATTGAAGGTCTTGTCTAAAAAGCTGAAGCTTACAAAAAGAAATTGGTTGATTAGACAAAAAAGAAAAGTATTTGACAACAATATGTGGGCAATAGAGTAGAGCGTGTTTTAAAATTATCTGATCAGGATGATAGCGGAACCAAGGAGCAGAAAAGCTTAGACGTTTTGAGCTTTGTACTCATCGTGCGCAGGGTATTGAGCTGGCTGCCTTCCAATTTTACCAGGCCCTCACCTGGCTGATACGGAAGAATGGATTGAAATAGCGGGTGGGATTGGAAGACAAAGCAGAATCGTTTAACTTTCCCTTTTCATACATGAGCAGGTACGAAACAGTGAATTCATCCTTTGTTGCCCCTATTTTAGACCTTTTGCCTGATGCGATTATATGGGTATACCCCCTTACTGGAAGCAGCGGCATGGTGGAAGATTTCCAGGTAGGTTATTCCAACCGTTCGGCAGATACCGCCATCAACCATCCTAAAGGTAGTTTAACCGGACTTTGTGTTCTGAAAGATGGCGTACCCTCTATGGAGAGCGCACAAGCTAATTTTGAACATTTTCTCCAGGTCTATCAGACTGGCGAACCCAGTGAGTACACCTTTTATGCGCATCATGCAGGACTACAGTTGGAAACAAGAAGGGTAGTTTATGAAGGTGGCATATTGAGTACAACCCGGGATCGCCGGGCACAACGCGAAGCGGAGCGAAAAGAACAGGAAAAAACCTTGCTGCTTGACAACATCCTAACCCATTCTTCCAATGGCATTACCGTGGGAGAAATGATCCGGGATGCAAAGGGGAACATCATCGATATAAAAACCCTGATTGCCAACGACGCCGCTGTCCGGTTTACCGGTTTTTCCAAAGAAGACTATCTAACGAAAACTGGTGCTGCGCTGGATCCATCTTTTACCCGTTCGGCTTACTTTCAGATGTGTGTGCAGTGCATGGAAACAGGAGTGCCCTTTATCACGCAGTACTTTTTAGAAGGGTTGGGGGCTTGGCTGGAGGTATCGGTTTCAAAGATGGACGATAACCGCCAGATATACATCTTTACCGACGTTACGCCTATCAAAGAAGCCCAAATGGCTTTGGAAAGTTCAGCCCGGCAACTTACCACCATTATCAATACAACACAGGCTGGCTTTTTCATGATCAGGCCTGTTTATGAAGGAAATGAGATTACAGATTTCAGGTTTACTTTAGTCAACCAGGTCATGGCAGCCTTTGTGGGTGACCAGGCCGAGGACCTGGTTGACCAACCTGCTTCACTGAAGTTTGAAACCTACAAAACCAATGGTTTGTTTGAGCGTTTACGGGACGTGTACCTTACCGGGGTACAGCAGCAATTTGACATTCATTATTCGGGTAAAATCGTGGATGCTTGGGTAAACATGAGGATCACTAAAGTTGGTGATAAGGTACTGGGTACTTTTACGGACATTACCCAGCTCAAAACATTGCAACTCCAGCTGGAGCAGAACATTGAGGAGCTGAAGCGCTCCAATGCCTACCTGGAAGAATTTGCCCATGCTGCTTCCCATGATCTAAAAGAACCCATACGGAAGATTCAAACATTTTCCGATCGACTCCAGAGCAGTCTGAAAGATCGCCTGACTGAGGGAGAAGCAGGGATTTTTCAGCGCATGCACACAGCTGCCAGCCGTATGAACCAATTGGTAGAAGACCTGCTAACCTATTCACAGGTAAGTGAAACGCCGCTCCAAAAAGAAGAAGTGAACCTAAACAAAAAGGTACAGATCGTCCTCTCAGATCTAGATGTGCAGATCGAGGAAAAAAAGGCGGTGATCGAGGTGCATTCACTACCTGTTGTAAATGGCTATCGCAGGCAATTACAGCAGCTTTTCCAAAACCTGATCTCCAATGCGCTGAAGTACAGCAAACAGGATACGCCTCCACGAATAGTTATAAGTTCACGTTCTATCACCGGAGCTGATTTGGCAGAACAGCTTCCCGCGGCAATGTGGGAGCAACATTACTATCTGATCGAGGTTCAGGATAATGGAATTGGTTTTGAGCAGGAGTATGCGGACCACATTTTTAAGATGTTTCAGCGCCTGCATGGCCGAAGTGAATACGAGGGTACGGGCATAGGCCTATCAATTGCGCGAAAGGTAATAGACAACCATCAGGGTTATATCTGGGCGCAGTCGAGGATAGGGGAAGGGGCCAGGTTCAGTTTCTTGTTACCTCAGGATTAGTTGCCTGGGAAATCTTTGTGAAGGTGGGCAGTTTACGGTAAAGATCTTTTACCGTATTAATTTGATGTCATAGATGAAGTAGGTGCTATCCAGGCCAGGTTGTGGGTCGCATTTGGTCTGCACCGGCTGCTTGCACTACCTGCCACCCAAGCCCCCATAAAAAAATAAGGTAAATCGATAAGATCGAAACAAGGCCAACACCTGGCAGTCTAACCTGGAGTAAGTAACACACCGCGATAACGTGAAACATGCCTGCCTACATGGCCCCTATTAGACTTTGGGCAATACCATTTAGCCTGTGAATGAAATCTGTGGCGGGAGGTGTTTTCCTTCGGCAAAAGAGACCGCAAATAAATAGGAGCCAAGATAAAGCCTGCTGCAGAGTACTTGCAGGGGAGGAGTCCCAGTCCTGCATGCCTTTAAAATGAAAATGCTGGTTAGTATCTTATTTATTTCCTGATGACAGCGGCATGCGTGGCATGCCGGTCAACATTGTATATAATGTGCATTGTCATGGGCACATAGATCAGCATTTCTAAATTCTTGAACGGATCAACTACATGTTCAATTAGCATACGATAGAAATGACCTACATGCCCATGATTTGGTAAGGCTTACTGCCTTACCAGCTTGCTGGTCACTGTCTTTCCACCCGCAGTTACCAGCCTGCAGAAGTACAGGCCCGGTGGAAGGCCCTGGGTCTGCACCTTCAGCCGCTGCAGCACCCCACCCTGAACCCTGCCGCCAAATACCTGCTGTATGCTCCTGCCTGCGCCATCCGCCAGGAACAAAGCAACTGTGGTAGCCTGCGGTACACGGAACTGCACCCACCCGCTTTCCTTCACCGGGTTGGGTAGCACCTCCAGGCTGAGCCCGCGGCCTTCCTCCTGCTGCTGCTCCGCAGCCCCTTGTACAATGCCTGACCGCTGCTCCGCTTTTGAATCAATGATGGTGATGGTAATGCGCAGTGCTGTGCCCATGGTTCCCCTGCCATAGTTTTCGCTGTACGGAGTAGCGGTAATGGTGTAGGTGCCGGGACTTACCTGCCACTCAGCATAATCGCCCCTGATGTCGCCTGCAAGTGCAAAGGGAACACTGCTCTCCATGCTGTAAGCTGCCTGATCGTTCACCCCAAAGCGGATGCTTTCTGCCACTCCTGTACCCTGTTCTGCCCGGATGTTGATATGCGGGGTATGGGCCAGGTCAATGACTGCTCCGTCGGAGAGGGTGGAGATAACGGTATTGCGGGCTGCGTTGATGAGGGTAAAGCGTGCAAGGGATAGCTCTTCCACGATGGTGAAGCGGACCGTGTAGGGTGTGCCTTTGGTGCCCCTGCCGTTTGTGCCGGCGTAAGGGGTTGCAGTAAGGGTATAGGGGCCGGGGCTGGGGCGCCAGGCGCGGTAGGTATGCTCCTTGTTCCTGTTGCCGAACAGGGCATAAGGTGCCCTGTTCTCCGTTCTGTTGTGCACCTGTGTGCCGCTCAGTTGCATCACTACACTGCCTGCAGCGGCACCCCCGGTGTTGGCCCTTATGCTGATGCGGGTGCCACGTATAGCAGAGAGGTTGACCACAGCACCATCTTTGAGCTCACCCGCATCTGTATCCCGTACCGCATCGATGAGGGTAAAGGATGAAACCACCATCCCTGCTTCTTCAAGCATATATGCCGCTATAAGACCTTCCATGAACAAGCCCTGGCGCTGAACACCCGAAACATACAACCGGTTTCCTGCTAGGGCTACTCCCCTTGCGCTCTCCTGTTTGCCAAAGTAGGAGCGAAGCATGCCATTCTCCTGGAAGGAACTATCCGGAGTGCCGTCCGGATTAAATCTGAAGACTATTAATCCATTGGGTGGGTCCAGTGATGGAAAATTTACCGGCACAATGATTTTTCCGTCCTCCTGAAGTACTATATCCCCAGCCCTGTTGTCTCTATTGAAGTTATAAGGGGAAGCAAGTTTGCCATCCTTACTGAACGTGCTATCCAGTGTTCCGTCTTTATTGAACCGGACAAGCGTAAAATTTTGCCGGTTGGTATTTTTTCTTTCTGAAAAACCCGCTACTATGATCTTTTCATCCTTCTGGATGGTTAATGCCGCGGCCATATCATGCGAGCCAAATAAGTCCGTTTCCTGCTTGCCGCCGATTCCAAAATCAGGATCAAGCGAGCCATCGCTGCGATAACGTGCAAGGACCAGGTTGAAATTGGGGAAATTAATAGTGCTTCCCACTACTGCTATATGACCATCGGGTTGAACTGCTATTGCTGTAGCCGCCGCTCTAATGTTTACAAAATCAGTGATTAGGATTCCGTCCCCATCAAATGAATCATCCATGGTACCATTCTTATTTAACCGGATAACGGCGAAATCCCCTGTGCCAAACACCGGATTCGTTAGGCCGCCTGCCACCAGTATCTTGCCATCATCCTGAATGGCTATTGCATTACCGCTGAATGATGGGGTCTTTACCACTCCATTGTTGCCAAAGGTTGAATCGAGTGTGCCGTTTATTTGAAAGCGCATCAGTACAGAACCATCGTATGCAGGATCGTGGCCTGCCAGCAGGAGCTTTTCATCTTGCTGAATGGCTATTGCCTGGGTGATTTGGATTTCTCCTATGGGTGCTTCCACAACCTGACCATGAATACCGAAAGTAGAGTCGGGAGTACCATCTGCATGGTATCGGGCAAGAGAAAATAGGGCTTCGGCAACAACCAGCTTGCCATCCTGCTGAACCGCTATATGGTGGAGCCTGCTATTGCCTGAGTAGGTATAAAAGGCAGTGCCCTTTCCGTCATCGTCAAATGTAAGATCCAAAGAACCTTCAGGCTGGTATCGTCCGACAACAAGGTCCAGGCTGCTGTCTGCAACGCCCTGGGTGTATCCTGTTGCCAGGATGCGATGATCAGGTTGTAATATGATGGCTCTGGCGCTTACACTCGTGCCTATAGATTCATCGATAAACCTGCCTGTTCCGCCAAAAGAAAGATCCGGTGCAGCATTGGCATGAAACCGTGCAAGGGCAAGAGCGCTGCGGCCGGAAGTGCTTTTAGCGCTACCGGCTACCAGTATTTTTCCATCATCCTGAACTACAATGGTGCTTGCCTGGTCGGGCCCACCAAAGAAATCAGTGGTATGTAATCCGTCGCCGCTAAATGAGTTATCGGGCATGCCATTCGCATGATAACGGGCAAGTGCAAAATCCGAATTGGTATTCCCGGATTTTCCTGCTACCAGTATTTTCCCATCCTGCTGCACCACTACCGAGGAGGCCTCGTCCTCACCGCCTGTAAAATCGGTTACCTGAATACCATTAGTCGCAAATCCTGAATCGAGGCTTCCATCACTTTTATAACGCACCAGGGCAAAGTCTTTTGATGGCAAAAGTCCGTTCAGTATACTTCCTGCCACCACGACCTTACCGTCTGTTTGCAGGGCAAGTGAACTGGCTTTGCCGCCCAAAATTTCAGGATGATTGGTATTAAAGAAAGTTGTTGCAATACCGGCGTCACCCCATGAAGAGTCAGGAATGCCTGTTGGAGAGAATCGGGCGAGGGCAAAACCATATTGTTCTATCTCATTATCATAGGTCGTACCTGCCACCAGTATCTTTTGGTCCGGCTGCAGCACAACAGCACTTGGTTCATCAATTTGACGTTTTGTATTCAGTATCCCGTTGCTGCCAAAAGACGTGTCTAAATCGCCATCTTCAAAGTACCGGGCAAATGCAAGGTGTCCATTGAATGCACCATCATCGGTAAGGGCGCCTGCTACGATGATCTTTCCATCCTGCAGCTGTACTGCTGTACTGTGTATTAAATTTACCTGTTGCGAAAAGCCATCTACACCAAAGTTCAAATCCTGTTTGCCATCAGCGCTGAAACGAACCAGGAACGATGTTTTTGTGGAATAAGGCGGAGCCGTTGTTCCTTCGGTAAGGACGATCATGGAACCATCTGGCTTCAGCATGATTCCAAGTCCCCGTTCTTCATTTTTGTTTCCGATGAGGAATCTGGTAGTCAACCATCCTTTACCGGCAAAAGAGGAGTCCAGCCGCCCGGCCTGCCCCATCAAAGGGCCAGCTACAAATAAGCACAGGCAAAAGCATAGCATCTTATTCATATGGCAAGTTTTAGTTTGAACAGATGGTCACCCTATAGAGCAGCATTATCCTGAACAAACCTACTTATGGCCAATTTGTGTTGCACCCAACACCAGCAGCATGCTGATGGGTAACAATAAGAGTGACTTTTCCTTGTACCTAATACCGCTGTAATTTGTCTGCTCTGAAATATTATATTCAATAGCTCCTTTTAAGTTTTGCTTTTCTCCCTAATGTAGCAATGCTGATGCATGTACATTACAAGGAGCGGCCGCAACAACAAAGTATGTTTTCTATATAACTTTTAACTGTGCTCTGGAACCTGCAAACCGTTCTTTTGGCGTGCCGTACAAAAAGCTGGAAGAGCAGTCTTCCTGAAATGAATGATTTCTATAGCCAGGTTGTGGCTCAACAAAAAGCTGCCTGTTTCGCTCTAGGGAAAAAAGGTAATTCGATAGGCAATGGAGATATACTCCTAAGTTACATTTTATATATAAGTCCTATAGGGAAAACAAAAAGAGATCCTTCGATGTTTGTCATCGATGACACATGTTTCAAACTTCCGGGGCGAAAACTTGAAAATTGAAAGCTGTTATCATTGTTTTCTGGCTAAATAGTTCCAGGCCTTCGTATTGAGGTATCTGTTCCTGAAATTTGGATAGAAGCGTAGGCCTTTTTTGCGGCCAATCATCATCTGTAAACAGGATTGCATTCAGCGTTTGAAAGAAGCACAAGCTTGCCAATGGCGAAACACTCAAACAGCTGCTGGTGCGGAGCCGCTACCTGTTGTTCAGGCACCATAGCAAGTGGAGTGCAGATCAGAAAGAAAGGGCGATACTGCTCTTTAAACGTTATGCTGCCCTGCAAAAGGCATATGGCTTGGCTGCGGAGTTGGGGCAGATTTATGAGCGGTGCCGTTCCAAAGAACAGGCCTTCAAACACCTTGCATTGTGGTACAACAAGGTGGAGGCGTCCGGCATAGCTACCTTCAGAACCGTGGCGCGTTCCATACAACTAGAGCCTGTCTTAAAATAGGTGTTTGCTTGGTAAGGAGTTTGGCGTTGGATTGGAAATGTGGTGTTATGAAGCAGAAGCCCATTATTGATCTGTGGAGCTTGTTTGCGCCAATGATCGCTGGGAAGTATGGCCGTAAACGGGGTCCCGGCAGGCCACCAGTGGATCTGAAGCGAACCTTTGAAGCTATCATCTGTATACAGAAAACCGGTGCACCCCGGCGAGCAATACCAGAAGATCTGTACCCTTCATTCCAGAGTTGTCACCGCTACTTTCAGCTTTGGGCAGATGAGGGCTTACTTAAAAAGTTGATGCGTAAGGTGCGCAGACATCCACCCTATGGTAAAGATATCCGGGTACAGGAAATGTTCTATGTCGATGGCTCCTTTGCTCCATCAAAAAGGAGGGCCATCAGGGCCCGACCAAGAAGGGAAAGGGAACTAAGATCATGGTACTCACAAATGAAAAAAGTCGTCCTGTATCCATAGTGATTGCATCTGCATCCATTCATGAGGTAAAATTGTATGGTAAGTGAAGATGGAAAGCTGTGAGACCCTGAAAACCGTTTTGCCGGTATCAAGTTTATAAACACCCGCGGAGACTTGCTTTCCAGAGGTTATCAAAGGCATTGTTACAAGGGATGATTAAGTATTGTTATGATTTCATGTGAACCAAATGGTTCAACAGCATGGATGTATAACAGAATCTTAACCGGCCAGCGTACCACCATCTCTATATTTGCGCTTCGTGAGGCCCCAACCCATCATACGACGCTTCTTTAAAACATTGCTATGCTGGCTCTTGCTGCTGCAACTATTTAACCTCAGCGTGGACGCACCGGATGCCAATGCCTTTTACAACTACCCGGAAGACCTTTCATTGAATGATACGGAAAGCCTAATCGAATGGATCGCCGAAGGTTTTTTTGACCACGACATACCGGAAGGCGACGATGAGGATGTAGAAAAGAACACTGCTACAATTGACCTCTATTTTACAGAACGTACCGGCTACTTGCTGCATCCATCACACGTTGCGCCTGAGCACTTCATCACCTATTTTTCCCTGGTGCCGACCCGGCACGACCAACCCCACGCACCGCCACCCAAGGCTGTCTGATCTACTCCATTTAAAGCTGTTAGCGGCAACTTAACTGTTCTGCCCTGCTCCATCATGCATTAAACCGGGTGTGGGATTTTTCCTGCACGTCCATAACGGACCAAATATGCTGACTAGCTTTCTTTTATCTACACAATAGAACCAACATAAGGGTTCTTCAACCAACAACTTCATGACAAGGAATATAGTAATGCCAGCTTGCTTGCTGGCACTGATCATCTTTTTGCTGCAACCAATTGCCAGAGCCCAGGATACTGATTCACTGGCTTTGCTCAACCGGCAAGCAGACAGTGTATACATTAATGAAATCGAAAAAAAAGCGGAGCCTTTGAAACTTCTTCATGCCGAGCCGCTGTACATCGACCTTATCCGCGACTTAGGCGCTCGGAAGGGCGAAAAGGAGTGGAACGTTGGGCTTGGTTTAACCGATAACAACGATTTTGATAGCTACACTGCCTTGGTGGAATTTGAGTTCGCACCTGTAAACCGGCTGGGTTTCGAAGTGGAACTTCCCTTTACTTTTTATTACCGCACCAATGGCAAAATGCCAAAAGATTCTATACCAGCCAACCGGCTGAACAGCCTGAAGCTGGCAACACAATTTACTTTGCTGGTATCAAACCCGCTTAAAACCTCGGTGGCCATTGGCTATATACACGAATTCGAACTCCGACCGTTTGATGCCCGGGAGAAAGGCCCCTTATGGTCAGGCAATATTTATAATCCTTTTATTGTGGCGGCAAAGCGGTGGGGAAGCAATGCTCATAGCCTTATTTATGCGGGTCCTGCCATCACTTCTCACTTCCATAGTGGGGCTACGCATACAAGCTGGCAAGTAAACTCGAGTTTCCATTACATGGTTCCCGGTACACGCAATTTCATCGGCGTGGAACTGAACAAGGAGTTTAGCGATACCGACTTTGATCTTACTATCAGGCCGCAGCTTCGCCTCAGCCTTACCGACAACCTCATGGTGGGCATAGTGGCTGGTGTGCCCATTGGCCGCGAGAACCAGCGGCTCAGTACATTCACCCGGCTCATCTACGAACCTAAGCACAGGCACCGGTGAAAAGCGGTGTGTGCTTAATCGAATAAAGCAAAAGGTATGGTGCAGTAATCCATTTTTGGATTCATCTGTGCATGGTGTTTTGCTACAAAGCAATGTAGTTAATGCGAAGGCTAGCCAACTGTCATCGCAAGTGGTAGCTTCGATCAATTGCAGGTAGAGATGCATCTGATTTAAACATCAAACCACAATACTATTCAGCGTTTTTCAATCTTTATCATGCTTATTCGGATAAGCAATTAGTTTTGGTTCGGCCTTGGTTTTTACCAGGGCCTTTTTATTTGTAAACCTTAAGCTTTTACCCCAACAAGCCATTAATAGGCAGAACTTGCCAATCTGATAAGCGCCATCGGCTTCAACCAGCCTGATCACTATACCCAAGGCTTGCTCAGCGTACTGGTAAATGGAGTGAAGTTGTGATGGTAAATGCGTTTGAGGCTGGCCCTTAAGTACCTCAGGTTTAGAGAAGGTTTGCATGCACCCTCGGAGGAGAAAAGAGAAGAAGGGGCTAGATAGTTCCAGTTAGGGCACGCTGCCGAAGTCGGAGACCCCGGTATCGGGGATAACCTGTTCTTTCGGAAATCAGACAACAGTAATCTCTATTTCCTTAACCAGTGGGCCGGAACCGTTGGCGATTGTGAAGCTGCCCGGGGCCAGAATTTTTATATCAACAAAGGCTATGTCTTTACCCTTAAAGAAGGTTTCAACTTATTGGAGGGGCGTTCCGTAAACAAGGAGCTTGCCGATAAGGGCAAACCTACAAGGCCTGCCTGCAACCGGATAGTAAAGAAAGGCCCCAGGCAAGTAATTACAAGGTCAACCAGCTTCATGAAAAGTACGGCTTCGACCTGCACAAAAGTTAGGGGCTTTGCCTAACAAGCAACTAGCTAACCCCGAGTTAAACGAAGGGTTGATCCGCTCTTTGCAAAAAGGCAACCTGCAAACGCGGAAAATTTCTGTTATGTACAACCTTTATTACTTAAAGCGTACTTAAAGTTCATTGCA
The DNA here is from genome assembly GCF_001953305.1 of Cnuella takakiae. Classification (GTDB taxonomy): domain Bacteria; phylum Bacteroidota; class Bacteroidia; order Chitinophagales; family Chitinophagaceae; genus Flavisolibacter; species Flavisolibacter takakiae. The sequence goes on along the minus strand of NZ_MTFE01000010.1, from coordinate 53,809 downwards.
TTGCGAATGCTGGCAAAAATGAAAAAGGTCACCGAAGTGACCTTTTGCTGCTCCCCCTGTTGGACTTGAACCAACGACCCTCTGATTAACAGTTGGGCTCGTGGCTTTACCTCGTTTATTCCGGTTTAGCTCATTTTATCGCAAACTATTATTAACCAACATTTTACACTATTTTTATTAACTTAAGTTCCCTGGACTTTGCTTCGTTTAGCACCCGCTTGATTGCAAATCTGATTGCAAATTGTACAAAATGGAATGTGTGTAAGATGAATTGAGGAGCAAGAAAAACCATTTGTTATGTCAGTAGCCATTTCCATGATCCTGGATACCCGCCGTGCGAAGCGCCAGAACAAGTATCCCGTCAAACTCAGGATTAACCACCTGAGGGTCACTAACTATTATCCTACCGTTTACGACCTATCAGAGGAAGATTACCAAAAACTCTCCGCTACCCGTGTGAGCCAGGATCTTCAAGACATCCGAGATAAACTGAAAAAATCCGAACGGGATGCTGCCAGCCTTGTTGCCCGGCTACAGCCCTTTAGTTTTGATGTTTTTGAGCGCAAGTTTGTGCTGGGTAATGCCCTGTACCGACAAAAGCGAATGAAAGTTTTGGCAGTGCCGGATGCAGAAGAAGACGGCTATGATTATACTCCATTCCTGAAGAAGTTCCCTATTCTAAAAGAAACAGGGGTGAAGCAGCTTAGCTTATCCTGGGCATACCAGCAGTACATCAGAAAACTGGTAAAGGAGGGCAGAATTAGCTCTGCTGTTGCTTACCACTGCAGCTATGTATCCCTGAAAGGTTTCAGGGGCAATGTTAACCTGCTGGAAATTAAGCCGGCTTTCCTGCAGGCTTATGAGCGACACGCTATTACAAATGGGCTGAGCAAAACAACCATAGGGATTTACCTCAGGCCCCTAAGGGCAGTGTTTAACGAAGTGATAGACCAAGGGTTGCTGAGCAAGGATACTGCCTATCCATTTGGCCGTAAAAAGTACCAGATACCCACTGCAAAGGGGGTAAAGAAGGCGCTTGACCTGGAAGATGTGGAACGCATCTATTATTACGAGTGTAGCATGGAGAACAGTTCAGAGCGGATGGCACGGGACTTCTGGCTGTTTTCCTATTTCGGTAATGGCATGAACCCCAAAGATATTGCCCTGCTGCGCTGGTCGAACTTACATGGTGATTACATCACCTTTGAGCGGGCGAAAACGGAACTCAGCCTGAGAGCTGATCCAAAGCCGATTACTGTATATGTAAATGAGGATATGAAAGCCATCCTGGAGCGGTGGGGCAACCAGGATCGTTCACCTGACAACTATGTTTTTCCCATACTGCAGCAAGGGTTGTCAGACCTGCGGATTTATGACCGGGTGCAAAACTTTGTAGGCCTTGTTAACTATTGGATGAAAGAGATACTGCAGAACCTGGGAATAGACAAGAAAGCCACCACCTATGTGGCCAGGCATACCTTTTCCACGGTGCTGAAGCGCTCAGGCGCCAGCACCGAGTTCATCCAGGAAGCACTAGGGCACACCAGCATGAAAACCACGGAAAGCTATTTGGACAGCTTTGAAAAAGAGGTGAAAAAAGCGTTTGCGAGTAATCTCAATGCCTTCAAGGATAAGGATAGGCGTTAATTGGATGTTTGTACTTGCTCTAAAAGTTCAGGACTGTGTAGTTGATCTGCTTGCAAAAAGCTCTGAGTATGCATACGGGAGCATTCGACACAATGAAGTCCTCCAGGCAGAAGATGGCTGTTTGCAACCTGCCGGTAAGCCATAAAGAAATTTTTAGGAGAGTAAAGTTCTTTACACTTCTATTTATTTAACTGCCTATAAACGCCATTGACTGTGACCTTTTTGCGCAGTCTGACGTTACGCGATACTTATGAAGAGTTCCTTAATTGTATGGTTTGTTTTGATAAGCCCATTGGTTCATGCTCAAAAAAAGCAGTGTGATGTACTACAGACTTCCTCATCAACAATGGTTCTATTAATTGTTCGACTAAACGTCTTTCCAACGACAGTGAGCTCTATTGGCATATCAAGTGTAAGCGAGTTTGGCTTACGCTTAAAAAGCTTGACAATAAAACGATTGTTCTAGATGAAGTGCCAATTGAATATTTTGGTTATACTTTTCGTTTGGGTTTTCAACTAGCAAAGGAGTATAAAAAGACCTTATTATTTAGAAGTGGGTGTCCTGCTAACGGTCCTTGCAACTTTGTGCTTGTAGATAAAACACAGGCAAAAGGATTGATGGGTTTGAGGAACTCATTTATGATCATTCTTCGAAGGAGTTTTTTGACTTTGTTATTTTATCGAAGGAAGACCAGCTAATCTTGGATTACATTGACACTCGCAAAAATATCATCATCGCATAGATCCAAAAGACTTCAATGTTGTTGTACCAGAATATGCTTTTGACAACATTTTCATAAAGGATAATGTACTTCACCTGCAATACAAATCTGGTGAAATAAACATCAATCTGAAGACTAAAGGACGCATAACATAGTATTTATGCAATGGTGGCTGATGTGCATATTACCATCAATAGAATTTCAGTTCAGCTTTTTATCTTTAACCAAAACTGACGGAACGGAAAATGCCACCACTTCATAAATACTCTGCCCGATAGCGGTCACAACAATTATCCAAAGGAATGTATCAATTTTAGCTCCTTATTTGTTGCAGTACTAATTACCTAAATTTTGACTGGTAATTGCTGGCGAAATAAGCCCGCCCAGATTGAAGATTAATAATGGAATAGTTAGATCTTATTTCAAGCAGGGCTGCATTATTATTTTTCCCGGAACGCCTTTGGTGTAGTACCAAATTTCGATTTGAACACCGTGGAGAAATAGGCAGGTGAAGCGAAGCCAACCTGGTATGCTATCTCACCTACCGTATATTCTTCATGTTGTAACAGGTATTTGGCCCTTTGCAGCCTAGTATTTAATATGAAGTCACTTATGGTAAGGTTCAACAATGCTTTTGCTTTCCGGTTGCACTGCACTCTCGAGATACCCATTTCTTGGCACACTTCTTCAACGCCAAAAGCCTCATTGCTGATATTAGATGCTATCAGCGCTGTAAGGTCGTTTACGAACTTTCTGTCCAATTTGCTCATTGCATTGGTCTTCAGATCAGCGGTTAACCCGGAAGTAAAATGATCCCGTATTCTTACCCGGTTTGCTAATATTGAGCGGGCTGAAGCTGCCAGAAACTGGAGATTGAATGGTTTTGTTATATATGCGTCGGCGCCTGTTTTCATGCCGGCCAGTTGCTGTTCGGTACTGGCTTTTGCTGTTAATAAAATTACTGGGATGTGTGAAGTGCGGATGTCGTTTTTTAATAACTGTGTTACCTCCCGGCCATCTTTGCCCGGTATAACCACATCGCAGATAATAAGATCTGGTATCAAGTCGAATGCTTGCTGCAGGGCACTCGGTCCATCAGCAGCCTCCACCACGTTGTACTCATTGCTTAATTTTTCGACGAGCAAACGGCGTAAGTCGGAATTGTCCTCCACCACCAGGATGGTTTGCTCTTTTACTTCAATGTCATGGCTATCTGCAAGCGATAAGGCTTTATCCTGCAGCTCGGCAGTGTACAGCTGATCTTCAGCATACAAAGCTTCTTGTACCGGTATTGCTGGTGATGCCTGGATTTGCTGGTGTGCCCCCTCCAGTGGTAGCGAAATGCTAAAGGTGGTTCCTTTCCCTTTTATACTTTGTACTTTGATTGTCCCTTTATGCTGCTCAATGAGTGCTCTGGAAAGCGCAAGTCCCAGACCTGAGCCTTTATTGTTTTCGTATTCACCCTGGTAAAAGACTTCAAACAGGTGCTCTTGGGCTGTTGCCGACATACCCATGCCATTATCTTCTACTTTTATTAAGGCTAACTCATTGTTTTCGCTTTTTGAAAGTGCAACATGTATCAAGCCGCCATCGGTCGTAAACTTAAAAGCGTTGGAAAGGAGGTTGAACATTACCTTATCCAGCATATCTGCATCAAAATACATGAGGAGGTGTCGCTCGGTGGTAAGCAGCCTTAAGTCAATTCCCCTTTTTTTAGCTACCGGTTTAAAATGTTGTAACATCTCATTTATAAATGCTACCAGGTCTTGTTCGGCGACCTTTATCTTCATTTTGCCAGCTTCAATCTTCCGGAAATCCATCAGTTGGTTTACCAGGCGGAGCAACCGGAACACATTTTTCTGCACCATTTCCAAACTTTGAGCCGTTGCATGTCCCAGTTTGGGATTGGCAAGAAGTTCTTCCAAGGGGCCTAATATCAAGGTGAGTGGCGTACGGAACTCATGGCTGATATTGGTAAAAAAATCCACTTTTGCCTCATTGGCTTCTTGCGCCCGAGCCGACATCAACTCCAATTGTTCTTTCTGGCTGAGGATTTCTTCGTTTTGAAGCTGCAACTGCCTGTTGATTTTCCGGTTTTCGCGAAGGGAGTAGAAAGCGAGGGCGGCCAACACAATAGTGAGTACCAGTGAAAGTGCCAGGATGTATACAAAGGTGCGTTGGTTGTTATAGATAGCTTTCAGGTTTGCGAGCATGCCTTGCTGCCGTTCAATTGCTTTTTGTTGGCTCAACGTTGTTTCGGTCTGCAACTGCATGTACCGCACATTGGTAGAGTCAATGACTGTTGTGCTAATTAAACTCTGTTTGCTATAATTCCTTTTTTGCAAAATATCCATGGCTGTACGGATGGCTTTTTCGCCTCCTGTGGGATACATCATGGTAGCAGTGATTGCTTTTTTAGCTACCAGGTCCATGCCTGCATTTACTCCGGGTAGGCCATCCACACCAATGATATGGGGAACCGGCAAGCCCTTTTCCCGGTACGCTTCGTAGGTGGCCATAGCCATCCGATCATTGTGTGCAAATACAAGGGTTGGCCTAGTTTCTGTCCCTATAGTTTTAATTAATTTCTCCTGCGCTTTCTCTTTTAGCCACTCACCATTGATCTGTTTTTGTATGTGCATTTGCGGATAAGCCTTTAGGGCATCAGCAAAGCCCTTGTGCCGCTCAATGGCTGGGGAGGACCTGGGCAAGCCTGTCAGTTCAAGAATGTCCCCTTTGCCTTTCAGCAGGTGTGCAGCATATTCGCCTGCCATGCGCCCAACTTCATAATTGTCGCCGCCAACATAAGCAGTGTAATATGGGGCATCTATTTTCCGGTCTACAACTATTACTGGGAGTTTCTTTTTGAATGCCTCTGCTACAACAGCGGTAAGGGGCACCGCTTCATTTGGTGAAATGATGAGCAGGTCGATGCCAGATTTTAATAAATCCTGAACCTGAGCAATCTGCAGGGCTGTATTGCCATTTGCCTGCCGGTATAACAGCCGGGTATTGGGGTGATAGGCCAATTCCCTATTCATTTCCTGCAACATTACGTTGCGCCAATCGTCCGAAGAGCATTGCGAGAAACCTATGGTAAAATGCTTAGGCTCCTTTTGCCGCGAGCAGGCTGTTGGTGCAATACAAATGATTGTCCAAACAATTATTAGGGAAATTGTGGTGTGTCTAAATGGCATATGCAACCTGGCCTTACAGCAATTATTTGCCTCGGCGATATTTATGAAGTGGTAAAATTAGCAAAGTGCAGGGAAGGCAATTTAAATATACGACAGGTCAATTTACAGGATTTCTAAAAAATATTGTCTTTGTTTTAGACTTGTAACAAAATCGAAATATTGCGATTCGAAATTGAAGTAAACTATAAATACTAAATAATTAAGTATGTGTAATGTTTTTGTATAACAAGTCTTTGTGTAATTTTTTTGATTGTTTCGATTTCGAAAACATTTGAGCTGTAATTGCTGGCGGTCTGCTGGTGCGGTAGGGTAAGTTGCTGGAAATTCTGCTAGCTGTATGAACAAGCGAAAAGTCTTCTTATGGAGTATTGTTGTTGCCTTGGGTGGATTTCTATTTGGTTTTGATACTGCCGTAATTTCAGGTGCCGAGCAGGCAATACAAAAATATTGGAACCTTTCACCTGTAGAACATGGACTAACCATTTCCATTGCATTAATTGGTACTGTCATCGGTTCTTTGTTTGGTTCCATTCCTTCTGATCGGCTGGGCCGGCGCACCACGCTGATGATCATTGCGTCTTTGTACCTTCTTTCCTCTTTGGGTACGGCCCTTGCTACCAACTGGTATGTATTCCTGCTGTTTCGCCTACTGGGTGGCTTGGGTGTAGGTGCCTCATCGGTAACTGCGCCGGTCTATATTTCGGAAATTGCACCAGCAAACCGAAGGGGGAGACTGGTGGCCCTGTTTCAGTTTAATGTAGTATTTGGTATTCTCCTTTCTTATTTCTCCAATTACCTGATTGGGATAGACGGTGAGCACGCATGGCGATGGATGTTGGGTGTACAGGTGTTTCCTTCTCTTTTATTCCTGGTAATGTTGCAGTTGGTGCCTGAAAGTCCCCGCTGGCTTATCTCACGCCGGGGCAAGGTAGCGGAAGCCACGGCCATCCTCAAGATTGCAAATCCCAAAACATACCTACAGGAGATAGAAAGTATTCGCAGCAATGCCGAAGCGGAGCAAAAAGCCACTGCTGCCGGCAACAAGGGCGATCAACTGCTTTCGCGCAAGTACAAGTTGCCTATATTCCTAGCAGTGTCGTTTGCCATCTTTAACCAGGTTTCAGGTATTAACGCCATCATTTATTATGCGCCACGCATTTTTGAAATGACAGGCCTGGGCCGCTCTTCATCCCTGCTTTCTACGGTTGGCATTGGGGCGGTTAATTTTTTATTCACCCTCATTGCGTTGCAGTTCATTGACCGTATAGGTCGTAAAACGCTCATGGCTATAGGGTCTGTTGGCCTTATTGCAACACTGGGGCTGGTAGCGCAGGCTTTCTATCGGCAGGATTTCGGTGGCTGGTCAGTTACCTTATACCTGCTGGTCTATATTGCTTTTTTTGCTTTTAGCCAGGGAGCAGTCATTTGGGTGTTTATATCCGAAATCTTTCCCAACCAGGTAAGAGCCAAAGGTCAGACCCTTGGTAGCACTACCCACTGGGTGATGGCCGCAGTTATTGCTTTTGCCTTTCCACTTTTTGCCGAAAAGCTGGGTGGTGGACATACGTTTTTGTTTTTCTCTTTTATGATGTTGCTGCAATTGCTTTTTGTTTGGAAGCTTATGCCCGAAACCAAAGGGCAGTCATTAGAGCAAATTGAACGTAGCCTGATCTTACACTAAACCAGCTGCTTAATAAGGTTGCCCCTCTTCATTCAAACAGAATCAACTAAGAAATCGCTGGGAATTAATTGATGGATGCCCTAACGAATTGGTACCGCTAACTGTAGATTTCAATATAATACGATGTGCTTGTCTGCTCCTAATTTGGTGTGTTTTGGAGAAATACTATGGGATGTACTGCCCAGTGTTTCCTTACCGGGTGGTGCACCCATGAATGTGGCCTACCACCTAAAAAGACTTGGCGAAAATCCCACGCTGATCTCTCGTGTCGGTACTGATGAAAGAGGGCGGAAGTTGTTGGCCCTGCTTGATGATAGCGGCATTCCTACTCAATTGGTACAAACTGATATTAGTGTTGAAACCGGCTGGGTGCATGCGCGTCCCAAGAGCCCGGATGAAATGGAATACGATATTATTCAGCCGGTAGCATGGGACTTTATCCAACATGATCCAACTGCTGCTATGGCAGTTGCTAATGCAACATATTTTGTTTTTGGGTCTTTGGCAACGCGCAATGCTGTTTCCCGCACTACTTTATACCAGTTAATGGAAGCGGCTTCCTGCCGGGTGCTGGACATCAATCTCCGGCCTCCTCATTATAACCGGGCTGGCGTGGAGTTCCTGTTGTCGAATGCCGACATCCTAAAACTTAATGAAGCCGAACTCGAACTTATAGCCCGCTGGTATGCTCCCCTTCAGGAGCATGAAGACATGATGCTTTGCCTGCAAGACAAATTCAATATTCCAACAATTATTGTAACCCTTGGCAGTAAGGGCGCCATGGTTTTGCACCAGGGTAGTTTTTACCATCATAATGGCATTTCGGTGCAGGTGGCAGACACCATCGGCAGCGGGGATGCTTTTCTGGCGGGCTTTCTACATAAAACCATTCACGGCGCCGGTACAGGGGAAGCATTGCAGTTTGCCTGCGGCCTGGGCGCCTTTATCGCCACACAAAACGGCGCCTGTCCCAATTACAATCCAGAAACAGTCCAATCGATGATACAAGCCAATTCTCAAAGCGCTCTTCTTAAAACAAAACCCCAATTATGAAACGATTATTCCATGTGATCGCTTGTGTTCTGCTGACAATAACCAGCTGGGCACAACAACGTACCATAAGTGGTACGATAACGAACAATGCCAATGCACCTCTTGCAGGTGCGTCTGTTACTGTTAAAGGAAGCACTACGGCCACACAAACCGATGGTTCGGGAAACTTCCGTATTGCCATGCCTGCGCAAAGCAATACCCTTGTGTTTACTTCGGTAGGTTACGAGTCACAGGAGCTTTCTGTGGATGGTAAAGACCAATTGCTGGTGCAAATGAAAGCCGTTGCCAACAACCTGAATGAAGTGGTTGTGGTAGGCTACACTTCGCAGCGCAAGCAAGACCTTACCGGAGCTGTAGCTGTCGTGGACCTCGCCCCTGTAAAAAACAACAGCTCGGGTAATGTTATGCAGGCGCTGCAGGGCCGCGTTGCTGGTTTGTACATCGAAAAGGATGGCTCACCCAACGGCTCAAATGGCCGCATCCTGATCCGGGGTGCCAACACCTTGGGCAACAATGATCCATTGTACATCATTGATGGTATCCCCACTACCCGTCCGGAAGTGTTTCAAAACCTAAACCCGGCAACCATTGCTTCGGTACAGGTGCTTAAGGATGCTTCTGCAGTATCTATTTACGGTGCCCGCGCTTCAAACGGCGTAATCATTGTTACCACCAAAAACGGAGGCAATACCAATAATAAGGTTTTGCTACAGTTCGATAATAGCTTCTCTGTACAATCTGAAAGGTCGTCGCGTTTTGATATGCTCAACGCCGTTGACAGGGGAAAGGCACTGTGGCAGGCTTCGGTGAACGACAAGCAGGATCCCTCCGCTGGCTATGGCGAGATTTATGGTTTTGACTGGAATAACGATTATAATAATCCAAAGCTGAATGCCGTAACCGTTAAGCCCTTTGTAGGCGGCGACCCCAACACGCCTGCTGGTAATACAGACTGGCAATCGGTATTGTATAAAAAAGGATTTGTTACCAACAACAGCCTCACTGCCTCGGTAGGTAATAAAAACTCTTCGTTAGAAATAAACCTGGGGTATCTTAATAATACGGGTATGCTGCGTTATACAGGTTATCGCCGTTACAGCGGCAGTATCAATGCCATCACAAGGGCATTCAACGACAAAGCTACTTTTGGTGTGAACCTGCGGATAGCCAACTCCAATGAAACCCTGACCGCCCGCGACCTTGGTGGGGCCACTACTACATTTCTGGGTGTTACCCTGGCGCCTACCGTTCCGGTTTACCAAAAAGACGGTACTACTTTCGCAGGTGAGTCAGGAGCAGGTTATTCGGACCGCAACAATCCGTTGCATATGCAGTATTTGTCGCGTTGGAATAATGCCAACAGGTTAAATACTTTCGGCAACGTGTTTTTTGAAATACAGCCCATCAAAAATCTCTTCTTCAAGTCCAACATCGGTGCTGATGATTCCAGGTTTCAGAATAAAGTAATTGCACCCACTTTTACAGAAGGTGCACTCAGCCGCACTACCAACAGCCTTTCTTTTGATCAGAATCATTACCTGAGTCTGACATTTTCCAATACGTTGCGGTACAATTACACCATCAACAACCACAGTATAAAGGTGTTGGCTGGTACTGAGTTTATCAAAACCGACCTGGATTTCCAAACTACACGCAAGGAAGGATTTGCGCTTCAAACCGAAAAGTATTTCACCCTGAATGCTGCCACTGGAAATACCAATGTTACGGGTGGATCTACCGGCAACAGGCTCTTTTCTCAATTCGGCCGGGTAGACTACAACTACGACGATCGTTACCTGCTGGCGTTAACATTGCGCCGCGATGGATCGTCCCGTTTTGGTGCCAATAACCAGTATGGTATTTTCCCTGCTGCATCCATGGGCTGGCGTATCGACAAGGAGGCCTTCATGGCCAACAATAAGCTGTTTTCAGAACTAAAGCTGCGTGCTGGTGTTGGCCGCGTGGGTAATCAGCAGATTGGAGACCTTGCACGTTTTGGTTTGTTTGATACACGTTATGGCACTACCCTGTCGCAACTGGTAGGTGGCTTTTGGGAACAGTATATGAATATCGGCACAGCCTACTCGCTCAGTGGCGCAAATACAGGTACGCTGCCTTCTGGCTTTGTACAAACGCAAGCGGCCAATCCAAATTTGAAATGGGAAACTACCTATGAAATCAACACCGGTATTGACTTTGCCATCCTGAACAACCGCATCTTTGGTTCTTTCGATTATTTCTCCCGCAAAACTTCGGGCATCTTAATCACTCCCCCAGTGGCCTCAGCCCTTGGCGAAGGACAGAACAAGGCTGTGAACGGCGCTTCCAAGAGCAACAAGGGTTGGGAACTGGTACTGGGCTACCGCGGTGATAAAGGTGGCGCACTGAAGTACAATGTGCAATTGAACTTTGCCCATTTCAGGGACAAAATCACTGAGCTGCCGGAAGCTGTACGGCCTGCATACCCAGGCAACCTGGTGAGCACCATTATCGGGCATTCACAATTCGACATATTTGGTTATAAAACCGCCGGCCTTTTTCAATCACAGTCTGATGTTGAAAAAGCTGCCACACAAATTGGTGCTGCTCCCGGCCGCATCCGGTACGTGGACATCAATAATGATGGTGTTATCAACGACCTTGATCGTACCTGGATTGGCACAACATTGCCCGCATTGGAATATGGTGCAAGGGTAGACCTGAACTACAAGAACTTTGATCTCTCCCTATTTGGTTCGGGTGTAGCTGGCCGCGAAGGTTTTGATGTATATACTGTTTTTAATAACCTAATGCGCAGCCGTGAGAATGTCGGACCAGGCGTATTCAATGCATGGACACCACAAAATACCAATACCCGAGTGCCAGCCCTTACCCTGAAGGATAATAACAACGAGGGGCGTACATCAGACTACTTTATCGTAAGCACTTCCTATTTCAAAATGCGGAACATGCAATTGGGGTACAACTTTGCGCCCAAAGCGGTATTCTCCAGGCTGCGTTTGTTTGCCATGGGTGAAAATCTGTTTTGGTTCAAAAGCAAGTCTTACCTGAGCCCTGATCCTGAGCGCATCGATTTAGACCCGGTGCCCATCCCCCGCACTTTCACCTTTGGTATCAATGCATCATTCTAAGAACAAGTGATGAATGATGCTGCTGCAACATTTATCAGAATTCAAAAACAAACAAATGAAAAATATAAAAGCTATTGGCTTGCTGCTAATAGGAGTACTCACTTTGGGCGCCTGCAAAAAAGCACTGGATTATGAACCCACCGGCGTATTGTCGTCGGCCGACCTTACTTCTTCTACTGCTGTTGAAGGCCTAGTAACAGCTGCCTATTCGGCCATCGGCAATGGTGATATGATTGGTCCCATTTACAGCAAATGGGCTTATGGTAGCGTACGCTCCGACGATGCATATAAAGGCGGTGGTGGTACCGGCGATGTGGGCGAAATTGATGCCATGGAACATTACAACCTGGTAGCCCCCTCTATGGATGCATTTGTGGGCCGCACCTGGAAAAACCTGTTCAAATCCATCTCCAGGGCCAACGTGGCGCTGCGGGCTGTCAATTCACTTCCGGAAACTAGTTTTCCCAATAAAAAATCCAGGCTGGCTGAGCTGCGGTTTTTACGTGCACACAGCTATTTCACCTTGAAGTTGCTTTACAAGAACATTCCCATTTTTGATGAAGCTGCTACAGAGGCGGATATCCTGAAAACATCCAATGACCTGACGAATGAGGAAAGCTGGAATAAGATTGCAGCCGACCTGCAATTTGCTGTGGACAACCTGCCTGAAATGCAAAGTGAAAAAGGCCGGGTAAACAAATATGCAGCACAAGCTTACCTTGCTAAGCTGCGTTTGTTTCAAGCCTACCAGCAGGATGACAAGCACCGTGTAACCAGCATCAATAAAACAAGACTCCAGGAAGTATTAACCCTAACGCAGGCTGTTATTGCTTCAGGCAAGTATTCTTTGAACAATGATATTGCCAACAACTTCTTGCCTGAGGGCGAGAATGGTCCTGAGTCGGTTTTTGCCATCCAGTTTTCTATCAACGATGGAACCACTTCCGGCCGCCTCAATTTTGAAGATGGATTGAACTATCCCCACGGAGCACCCCAGTATGGTTGTTGCGGTTTTCATGCTGCAAGCCAAAACTTGGTGAATGCACACACCACCAATGCTAATGGATTGCCCAATTTCGATACTTTCAACAATGGCATTGCCGATTTGAATGCTCAAACCGTTGACCCCCGCCTAGACCACACGGTGGGTATTGATGGCCATCCTTTCAAATATGATAACACACGCCCATTCAGCAACAGTTGGGTACGCGATCCGGGTGTATATGGTAATTTTCATACCATGCGCAACCAGCAACTGGCAACCAGTGTGTCTTATTTTAAGCTTGGCCCCTTCATGGGCTCGGCCAAAAACTATGATGTACTGCGCTATGATGATGTGTTGCTGATGCAAGCCGAAGCTTTCATCGAACTCGATCAACAGGACCGTGCATTGCCGCTGATCAATCAAATAAGGGCGAGGGCGGCTGCAAGTACCGGAAAACTTAAAAAAGCAGATGGCAGTTTTGCTTCCCGGTATAATGTACAGGGCTATACCACCACGGGATGGACAAAAGACTTTGCACGCAACGCCTTGCAGTGGGAGCGGCGCCTTGAGTTTGCCACCGAGGGTGAACGCTTTTTTGACCTGGTACGATGGGGTATTGCCGAACAGGTGCTGAATAATTACCTGTTGGTTGAAAAGGTGCGTCGTCCCTTCCTGGCTACCGCCAAGTTTACTGCCGGCCGTGATGAATACCTGCCCATACCCCAATCGGAAATCACATTTACCAAAGGCCTGTACAAGCAGAATCCAGGTTACTAATTTTTGGTTTGATTCAATAGAAACAAAGGGCAGGCGAATATGCCTGCCCTTTGTATTGGTACCGTTTTCCCAAATGCTCTGCCTGCCTTCAAGCCATGCAGGGTTGAACTAATTTTAAAAAAAACATGATGTTCAAAAATTTTATTCCACTTACCCTTATTGCTATACTGGTGGCATGCACAACGGCTAAGCAGTCAGCCGAAAACAGCAAGGTGGCTTCAGAGCAGCACCGACCGCAAATTCATTTTACACCACCCAGTGGTTGGATGAACGACCCCAATGGCATGGTATATAGCAATGGTACTTACCACTTGTTTTACCAGCACTATCCAGACAGCACGGTTTGGGGACCCATGCATTGGGGGCATGCTACCAGCACCAACCTGGTGGAGTGGCAACACAAGCCAATTGCGTTATATCCCGACAGCCTGGGATATATTTTCTCTGGGAGTGCAGTAGTGGATACCCGAAATACATCAGGGTTGGGCAAAAATGGCAAAGCTCCGTTGGTTGCAATATTTACGTACCACGATACCACAGGGGAGCGTAAAGGGCGCAACGACTTTCAGAGCCAGGCAATTGCCTTTAGCAACGACGATGGGAAAACATGGACCAAGTACGCTGGAAATCCTGTACTGGCTAATGCCGGTATCCGCGATTTCCGGGATCCCAAAGTGGGTTGGAATGAAGCTACAAAAAAATGGATCATGACCCTCGCTGTTCAAGACCGGGTTGCGTTTTATTCTTCTCCAGATTTGAAGAACTGGACAAAGGAAAGTGAGTTTGGAAAAGAAGTTGGTGCGCATGGCGGCGTTTGGGAGTGTCCTGACCTGTTTATGCTGGAACATGGTGGGCAACAGCATTGGGTTTTGATTGTTAACCTCAATCCCGGCGGGCCAAATGGCGGTTCGGCTACCCAGTATTTTGTGGGCAAATTTGACGGACAGCACTTTACACCTTACAGCAATGAAACACAATGGCTGGATTATGGCCCCGATGAGTATGCGGGTATTACCTGGTCCAATACGGGAAAGCGCAAGATCTTTCTTGGATGGATGAGTAACTGGCAATATGCCAACCTGGTGCCTACCAAAACATGGCGTAGTGCTACAACGGTGCCCCGGGAGTTGCGATTGGAGCAGGTAGGTGGCAAATACCGCATTGCTTCCCTTCCGGTAGCGGAACTGCAGGTGCTGGCAATTCAAACTATGCAAGGGCAACAACAAGGTGTATTGAATGGCCCCGTACGCATGAATTTGACAACTCAAAGCTTAGATGCTTTTTCAATAACCCTTAAAAATAAGGTAGGCCAAAAAGTGGTATTGGGGTATGATGCAGCCACCAATAGCTTTTATATGGATCGGCGTGCTTCCGGGAAAATAAGTTTTGAACCTGGTTTCGCTGCCATACACCGGGCACCCCGGTTTTCTGCCACTCCCAATATAAAGCTGACTCTTATTGTTGATAAAGCATCTGTAGAATTGTTTGCTGATGATGGCCTTACCGTTATGACGCAAATCTTTTTTCCTGACAACGACTATGAAAGCTATAGCATTGATGTAAAAGATTCATCTGCTATTCAATCCTTTCAGGTAACGCCTTATCGATCTATGTATCTGCAAGGCCAAAACCATAAGGCTCTGAAATAGCAGTGTTCAATTGCAAATACTTGTAAGCCCGTTGCCTCTGGTAACGGGCTTTTTGTTGCTTACCGTGGTAGTCATTGTTTAATTGAAATTTTGTTTTCCAAAACTGTAAAACTTGCTTCGTTTGTTTTAACTGACCTTCAGCAATTAGCTGCACGTATAGCTTAACCTTTTCAATCGCTTCTTTTTCTAAAAGCAATGCATTTGGAACAGCTTTTCTTATTGCCGTAAACCTATGTATACCTGGAAAGAGCTGAAGTTAACAAAGGCTCAAACTTGCCTATCAGGTGGCGTGAATGGCAATATTTTACCTGGATGTTATAAAGGGCAGTTGCTCCAAAATTGTAATGAGTAGTACCAACTCTGCTTTTTAAACTTTTAAGCAAACGGGTTTGCACCGAGGCTTTTTGATTCTGTGGTTTCAAAAGTCCAACAGTGCAGTCCTTGCTATAAAGTTTAAATTTTAGTCTATAGCGGTCCTGTTATACACACTTTATTACCTCATCTAACAAGTGTTACGGTTCCTTTGTGCAATAATTTTGCCTTACCCCGGAGTTGTACCAGGCAGGTCCATGTGTATACCTGGCTTCCATCGCCTGCTCCCTTAAAATTGCCATTCCACCCCTTGTTGGCGTCTTTGGTTTCAAAGATCTTTTTTCCCCAGCGTTTGAAAACTGTAAAATGATACTGTTGGATGTCGCCAAAAACCAAAGGCCGGAATTGGTCATTTTTGCCATCACCTTTGGGCGAAAATGCAGTGGGCACATAAACACCTTCCATGCACTGTTTCAATTTGACCAGGATGGAATCTTTACCGGTGCATTCGTTGGCATCTTTCACCAGGAGTGTATACAGTCCCGGCTCTTCAATGGTGATTTCTTTTTTCACTTCATTGGTATTCCATAAATAGCTGCTATAATTCCGTGCAAGGCCTATGGTGATTTTGTCAAACGCGCAGATGCTGGTGTTCAATGGCAAAAAGCGGGCGGGTAGCGGTAGGAGCATGTTTATGGAAATAGTATCGCTTGCCGTGCAACCGTTGTTGTCCTAAACCTTTACCCAATAGGTGCCGGTGTCTTTTATGGTGATGGTGCTACCTGTTTGATGGGAGCTACATAAGTATTGTTTGAAACTTCCTGCATCCAGTTTTCTTTCTGATCCAAAACAGAGCTTCGCATCTTTGTTTAACTGTATGTCAGGTTTGGCGAATACCCTTACTATTTCTACGGTGTCAGCCGACCGGCAGCCCACTTCTGTTTGTGCATGGACAATGTACCTGCCTGCTTTGCTCCCTTTTATTTGCTGCGTTGTTTCACCAGTATTCCAGATGAAGCTGCTGAAACCACTTCCTGCATCAAACACTACGTTTTCTCCTGCACAGACACTTGTATCAGTTCCTAAGTTAATTGTAGGAGCGGATGCTACTTTTACCCGTACTGACGCTATCTTTTAAGTTAAACCAAAACATCATGGAGTTAGACACGTTCATCACTGAGACTTTAGTTTCAATCATTAAAGGAGTTAGCAATGCACAGGATTTTTCTAAACAGGATGGCGCAAGGATAAATCGTGTTAGAGCTTATCACAAAAATGGTTTTGAATAGGTATGGGCTTTGTGAAGTGGATTATAAAGGAGTTTTATGAAAGGTGGTGTTTGGCTGAGTGATGGTGAATGGGCAGCTGTAAATGAGTTACTGACAAAGCAAAAGCGGCGAAAAGACGGAAAGGGCAGACCCCGACGCGATCCCAAGGAAGTGTTAAACGGCATCATTTACATTTTGTTTTCTGGTGCTCCGTGGCATTTGTTGCCTCATGATTATCCTCCTTACCAGACCTGCCACCGATACTTCCAAATGGGGATCCAAGCAGGGGTGTTTAGAAAGATACTTGCGCGGTTAATTGCCTATCATAATGGAAGGAGTAAAGGAAAGCCGACCGCTTACATCGATGGTTCTTTTGCCACGGCAAAAAGAGGGGTTCGAGTGTAGGGAAGACAAAGCAGGGCAAAGGTTCCAAGGTAATGGCTATCACCACTAAAGGCAGCCGGCCGCTTGCCCTTCCGGTGTTTTCGGCCAAGCCCTTTGAAACAAAGCTGGTAAAACAAACCATCAGGGAGCGATTCAGCAGGGCACGCATCGGGAAGTTGGTGGGCGACCGGGCTTATGACAGTGATCCACTGGATAAGGAGTTGAAAAGAAAAGGCATTGAGCTCATCGCACCGCACAAGCGAAACAGAAAACGAAAAAAGACCCAGGATGGACGAAAGCTAAGAGCTTACAGAAAGTGCTGGACTGTTGAGCGGTTCTTTGCATGGTTACAAAACTTCAGAAGATGTATAGTCAGATGGGAGTGAAAGCAAGAAAACTTCCAGGCATTTATCTACCTCGCTGCCATCAACATTATGTTAAGATATTTTGGAGGTAACCTCTAGTAAAAAGGTGAATTTATGTTTACTTCTAAGTCGATTAAGCATACTTACTATACCCTTTTGTTGGTTGGGATGCAGGGTAGGGCACAGCTTTCAACTGTGGGGGTTATTGGAAGAAAAGTATCGAGGGCTGTTCAACGGGGTGTAGAAAAACCTGAACAAGACTCCATGCGCATGCCCCCAGCAGATACAACAGTATATAATAAAGAGTAAAAAGAAAACAATCAAAGTGTTCGGTACCCTACCCGTAAACCGCTGTTCCATCCTCCTTTAAGACGAATCAGGGTTACTTCAAGTTATGGAAAGCGGTACCAACCCATTTCCAAATTGCCGCACGTTCACGATGGCGTGGATCTGGAGGCTTATCATGAACCGGTGATGGCAGTAGCGGCAGGACGGGTAGAAAAAGTGGGGTTTGATGAGCGGTCTGGGGTGTATGTTGTGTTGGATCATGGACAGGGAATCACAACATCATATGCTCATTTACAATACGCCTTGGTGAAAATTGATCAATTGATAAATGAAGGCCAACCAATAAAATTTCAGGAAATACAGGCAAGAGTAGAGAGCCACACCTACATATTTCCATGCGCTTAGATAAACATTCATTGAACCCACTAGAGATAGTTAAGTAAGAAAAACAGCCTAGGGTTAAAAGCTGTTTTTCCTACTCCATTGATTTTTCCTAGTGTTGCGCTCCAGTATGTAATCTGACTATTTGTTACCATGCCGTCTGGCGGGTGCCAAGGTCTTTTGCAGTACTTGTGCTGCATCGAGCCCTTCCTGATCGCCCACATTAGTGCGGATGATGGATACTAATTGTTGCAGTGCTGCTTCGCTGATGCCGTTGTACCTACCTACGCCAAAATGGCTTTGCAGTTGGGCCTCTAATCCACCCATAGCAGCAAGTGCAGAAATGGTGGCAATTTCCCTAGTTTTCCAGTCCATATTATCCCGGCCAAAAATATCGCCGAAAAGGTGTGTTTTCAGGAACTGGTCGATGGCGGGTGCAAACTCGTAGAGTTCACCAGTAACTGGTCGTCCTACCAACTTGGTTTGGTTATCGGTACCAAACTGGAGGAAGCTTCTTTCAGTGGGCAAAGATGTTGCTTCCCGGCCTTCCATATCTTTAATGCCCTTTGCCTTCCTATCTTTTACAACAACCATAAAGTTGTTGAGCGCATTGAGGCTGCGCGGAAAACCCGCATAGGCATACAACTGTACCAGCACCTCTTTTATTTCATTTATCGTCAAACCCAGGTTAAGCCCTGTTTCCAACGCTTGCTGCAATTTGGGCATATTGCCTTTGGCAGTAAAGGCGGCAATCAGTACGATGGCCTGCTCCTTTGCATTTAGTTTATTGTCTTTCTGTAAAGCAGTTGCGTTGCTGGGTGCCATTGTTTGTGCTTTAAGGTTTGGGGAAAGGCTGCAGAGCAGCACCATACCCAGCATATAGATTTTGTATTTCGGCATGAGCGTATTGTTTGCTGTATTAATCAAGTTTCTTTTCTTTCAACCATTGCGACATCAGGTCGGCAACTTGTACATTATTCAAATCGGAAAAAGGAAAATGGGTGTTGCCCTTTACTCCTGCTTCAGGCAGGTGAACCACCGTTACATCGCCGCCATGGCGGTTTACCACATCACGCCACAGCCTTGCCATTTGCAGGCGTGCCCGCCACCCATCGGTACCGGGGTTGTCCGACTGCTTTGCCGGTATGTTATCGCCATAGTAAATGATGATAGGTATTCTGGTAAGTGCCATAAACTGGGACATGGGAATACCTATAGCAGCCAGTGAACCGCCGGTCATAGCGATGGGTGCGGGCACCTCGCCTTCCGGGAACAGGAAGCCGCTTCCGGGCTCATACGAAACGATGGCTTTTACCTGCGGGTTCTTCGTGGCCGTAAGCCATCCCATACCGCCAGAATGGGAATGCGTTACCAGAATAGCCGGACCTATTTTTTGAAGCAGCGCGGATACCGCTTCTGCGTTTACATTGATATCGATGGGACCAACATTGGGCACCATCTGCCGGAAATACTGGTTCAGTGTTGCCGTGTCGCGGGCAAACTGAACGCCTTCAAAATAGGCCGGCCACATGCCTACCCTGAAGGTATTGAACCACTGCTGCTCATCGGGTGTAGGTTCGATGCTGCCACCCACCATGCTGCGGCCTGCATTGCCCCTGCGCGGTTGGTCCACCAGGTAAACGCCAAAACGCCTGCGGAGAAAAATGTTCTGGTATCCTTCGCGGCCATCAGGCGTTGTTTCCCAGGTTTTTGAAAACTGACCAATGCCATGCCACATCACCAGGGGATATTTGCGGGCTTTTACCGGCACCTGGTAAAATACATAGGCATGGTCGCCCCGGTAAGTTTGTCCTGCCGGTGTGGGCTTGTAGGTATCAAAAGTACCAGGAGCGGTAACCATGCTACCACCGGCGGCAAAACTGCCCTGCTCCTGAATGACGAGCGGGCCATTGCCTGAACCTCCTTTTAGCGATGCACAGGAAGCAAGAAAAAGGGAAGCAAACCCAATCAAAGGCAAGACCCTCGATTTCCTAAAAACAATATGATTAGTGTACATAAAACAGATTTTTTATTTGCCCTGGCTATCATACCAAACCTAAGGTAAGCGCACCAGACCGTAGTTATTTAACGCTTACCATGGTGCGAATCATTCCATCTCCTTTTGTCAGCACATACAGTTCGCCGTTGCTATCCTCCGCCAGCCGGAGGTCGATACGGCCGGCACCTGCCACCGCTCCCCTGCCAGGAAGTACCGGTCCTTTGCCACCGCGTCTTTGATAGGCCTGTTCCGATAGTGTGCGGATGCCGGCATTTAGCTCGTGCAGGGGCGCCATGGTTTGTGGATTGCCATCATCGGCAGCAAGAATGTCTTTCATATAAGCATACCAGATTCTGCCGGTAGTGATATCGCCAAAAACCAAGGTACCCTTCAAGGCCGGAATGCGTTTGCCCCGGTACACGAAGCCATTGGCAATGGCATCGCCGCCCGTGGGTGCATGGGGGTAAGCAGCAACAGCATAAGTGGGTTTTACCGTACCGTTGGTTAGGGTGTCGGAAACTCTTACTGCCAGGGTGTCTACGGCAGGCAGCGGCCCCATGCCATTGTTTTGCGACATGCTTTGCATGCCCTCGCGGAAGGGATAGCCATAGTTTGCGCCCTTTTTGATAATCATCACCGTTTCCCAACTCACCAAACCAATGTTGAACGCAAGCAAAACAGGGTTGCGGGGCTTTGCGGGGTCCACATACCAGGTGAGGCGGTGCGGATTGCGCAAGCCATAAGCCCATATCTCCTTACGGGCACCCGCAACCGAAACAAAGGGATTATCGTTGGGTATGCGGTAGCGGCCGTTTTCGCTTACCGTGCTGGTGGCTTTATGCTCGCTCAGCATGGGTATGATGCGCAGGATTTTACCCTGGTAGGTATCTAACCGTTGGGCATGCATCCGCATAGGACCGGGGCGCTCGCCGGTTCCCGCATCGCCAATGCCCAGGTACATAACCCGGTAGTCGGGGTCGCCGGGACGGGCCACGGGGTTAAAGGTCATTTCGTTGAGGGGATGGAAAATGCCCGGCACCTGCAAACGGAACACTTCCCTTGCCGTTCCTTCAAATGTAGCGTTGACGGGTTGCTGGTCGGTCCACTCCACAATCACCAACTCGCGGGCCATTTGCAGGTTGGGAGCCGGGTATGGTTTAACCAGTGCGGGCGAGGTGCTGTACCCCGCAAGGTCCAACCCGGGTATCACGCCTGCCTTAGGCATAGCGCTGTCGCCGCTTGTTGTGGGCAGTTCCATGTGGAGGGTATAGAATACACCATTGCGGGCGTACCCGGGGTCGAAAACAAAATTCATCAAACCGGTGGCATAGCCCATTACCGGTGTAAACTTGGGAAATAACCCTGCCTTGCCGCCCGAGCCGTTGAAGTTCAGGTAAGGCGTTGTTTTCTTTGATTGCTTGTCGATGATGTACAACAGGCCATTCAGGTCGTTGACAAAAAACCGGCGGCTGCCCGGTTCCTCACGCAGGATGCTGCCTCTTGCCAGCACACCGGTAACGCGGTCGGAAGACATATCACCCGTGATGGGCAGTTCCAGGTAATCGGCCAGCTCCAGTTTGCGTGCTCCCGCCACTGGCCCCGGCCTTTGTGGCAAAGGCTGGTCGGCCCCGGCTGTAGCTCCTGCCTGGGGCGAGGCAAGCGAACGGATATAAGCCACCACATTCCTGATTTGATTATCGGAAAGGCTGCCCCCGTAAGGTGGCATCATTGCTTCCGGAATACCTTTTTTGATGGTATTGAGGATTGCGGCATCTGTTGCCCCATGGTCCCAAACACCATCGGTAAGGTCGGGTGGCTGCTTTCCGCCCCGTTCGGTGATGATGGAGAGTTCCGCTCCTGCCTTAACCGCCCCCTGCGCCCTGGGGCCATGACAGTTGGCACAATTGACGGCATACAACTGCCTGCCATTGGCGATTGCCTGCGCAGCCGTGCGTGTTTGTGCCCAAACATTGGTTGACAGAAACGCAGGGAGCAGCATCGATAAAATAAATGCAATGACTATTTTTTTACCTTCTGTTTTCATCGGTCTTACAAGTGCTAATCAAGTTTGTTTTTCAATTATGGCTTTACATCTGTTGGGTAAGGTTTAGTAACCACCTCATTTTTAGGAACACCTATTTAAATACGATAGTGGTTACCTAACCCCGCCTGCATTCCAATTGGCCCTACTGGTCCTTAAGCAGGGTATCGGGGGTACGCACACCCTGCAGTTGGATTTGCTCTATGGCGGTACGGAAATCCTTTAATTAGGCGGCGGTGAATACTACATTGTTCGCCCCCAGGTTCTCCTTTAAATGAGCCATGTTGGTGGTACCCGGTATAGGCACAATCCAGGGCTTTTGGGCCTGCAGCCATGCCAGCGAAAACTGACCGGGCGTAACGCCTTTTTGTTTCGCCCATTGCTGCACCAGGCGCACCAACTGCATATTAACTTTGAGTGCCTCGGGAGTCATGTAGGGCAGTTGCGAATTACGGTTGGAAGGTTCAAACCGGGTGTTTTCATCAAACCTGCCCGTGAGCAAGCCCCTGTTGAGCGGCCCCCATGGCACAAAGCCAATACCCAATTCCTGGCAGGTAGCCAATATGCCTTTTTCCATCACCCGCTCTATCAAAGAGTATTCGCTTTGCAGGGCAGATACCTTTTGAACCGCATGTGCCCGGCGGATGGTATCGGGGGCTGCTTCCGAAAGGCCGAAGTGTCTTACTTTACCTTCTTTAATCAGGTCTTTAACAGTGCCGGCTACTTCTTCAACAGGCACTTTCGGGTCTACGCGGTGCAGGTAGTACAGGTCGATGGTATCTGTTTTCAACCGCCTCAGTGAACCTTCCAATGCCAGCCTGATGTGCTCGGGACGGCTGTTGCGGCCACCTCTTGCACCACTGGTGGTGTCAAAGCCAAACTTGGTGGCCAGCACCACTTTATTTCTATAGGGCTGCAGCGCCTCGCCTACAATTTCTTCGCTGTAGTGCGGGCCATATACTTCCGCCGTGTCAAAAAAAGTAAGGCCCTGGTCAATGGCGGCATGAATGAGGGCCACCATTTCTTTTTTGGGTTGCGGCGGATTGTAGGTACCTGCCATGCTCATGCAACCCAAGCCCAGCGCGGAAACTTCCAGGGTGCCCAGCATGCGTTTACCATTTGCTACAGGGAGGCCTGCAGTGTTTTGGTGGGTAGTAAAACCTGCCAGTGCCGAAGACCCGGCTAATAAACCGGCGCCTGCCAAAGCAGCCTGGGAGATAAAATAGCGGCGGCTAAGGCTATTGGTTTGTTTGTTTTCGTTGTCCATTTATGCTTGATTTGGGGTGATAATTTTTTGGGGATTGGGATGTTGGCTGTTGGCTATTGGCAGTTGGTAATACCAAACAGGATGCAAACGGCAGCATTTAGTTGCTATCAACAACCTGCCTTTTTACTGGTGATACTCCGCATCCGTCACCGCCTCCATCCAAACAGTTTCGCCCTTCTCCCTGCTGGTGATGGCTACCTGTACAAAGCCTTCGGTAGCACTGGCGCCATGCCAGTGCGGGGTATTGGGCGGGCATTTCACCACATCACCTTTACGGAGTATTTTCTTAGGCTGGCCCCGCTCCTGGTAATAACCCACGCCATCGGTCACCAGCAGTATCTGCCCTGCGGGGTGTAGGTGCCATTTACTCCTGGCACCGGGTGTAAAAGTGACGTTGCCAACAGATATGGCGTTCAGGCTATCTGCTTCAATGAGGGATTGCAGGTAGGCCGTTCCGGTAAAATTGTTGTTGGTGATTTTATTGCCGGTAGGAAAAACACCCGCTAGTGGTTTGGATGTTGGTGTGGCCTGGGCTGATATGGCCTGATGAATGCCAAGGAAAAACACCAGGACCAATAACGCTATTGAGTATTCCTTTTTTAAAATCTTCATATGGCTTCTTTGTGATGTTTCAATTCAATGTCTAATGCTTAGCGATAATCAATTCTTTATAACCTTTATTTTGCGCAACCATTCCTTTATTTTCCTTTCCGCTTGCTGCGCCACTTCGCCTTTGATGGCTAATCGAATCCCATCTCTTTCCACACCGCCTTTCATGGTAAAACCTTCCAACACGGTACTGTTGGGACAGAGTTCCTTCAGGGTTTGAAAACTGCTGCCGATGCCATATCCTGCATTGGTATTAAACGGCACGATGGTTTTACCTGCGAAGTCATACTGTTTCAAAAAGCTCTTGATGGGAGGCGGAAGTTGCATGCCCCAGGTAGGAAAGCCAACAAATACAACAGCATAGCGTTCCATGCTATCGATTGTTGTTTTCAGTGGTGGTAAGTAACCGCTCCTGTTTTCCTCCGCTACCTGTTCTACTATGGCGCGGTAGTTTTCGGGATAGGGCTGCCGCAGTTCCAATGCTACGATGGCTCCACCCACCTGCCGGTGTATCATTTCCGCCACCACTTTCGTATTGCCGGTTCGCGACAGGTAAACGACCAACACCTCTTTGTTGGCCGTTTTTTGTGCATGCGTACATCCCGACAGGCCGGTCAAAACAAAAATCAGCAAAAGGCAAAACGAGCATTTCATAGGCCTTCGGGGTTGGTGTAAAAGACATTGCTTCTAAGTTTCAGCAACAGGTAATTTTCAATGCACAATTTTGTGGGTATCCTGCACGCCGCTGAACGTAAGGGCCAGCAGCTTCCAATCCTTCTTTTGCTGTTTGTATACCTCGGTTACAGTAAACTCCGTTACTGCATCGGCGCCGCGTACTACGGCCGTAAGGGTAATGCGGTTCCATACAATGGCATTGTCTCCCACCAGCTCCACGGCCAGATCGTGTACATCGGCTTTGCGGTACCAGATCCTTCCTGTTTTGATGATGTCCAGCTCCTCGTCTTTTTTCCAGGTGCCGCTCATGTGCACAAACTTCGATTCGTCGTGAAAAAGGTTGGCCAGCTTGTCCACATCCTTGTCGGCCATCCACTGCCATTTGGCTTTCGACAGGTTGATGATTTGAAGGGTATCGGCTGCCTTTTGTGCAAACAAGGCCTGCGCAACTACCAGCAGCAGGAATAGGCTAATGATTCTTTTATTCATGTTCTTACTTTTTTGTGGGTGCTTGACATTATTGGTTGCCCGTACCGGTTTTCAACTTCACTGCCCGCATCAGCCGGGAGAAAGTAAGCGAACCCATTTTCCATTGGCCGCCTTCTTTTACATACACTTCCGTTACCATAAAGGGATTAACCACTTCATTGCCGCCTACAACCGCAACGAGGTCGATATCATTCAACAGGATGGCTGTATTACCAATGATGTTGACCGAAGCAGAGTACACTTCGGCTTTTTTATAGTGGATACCACCACTCTTGATCACATTTACTTCTTGGGCCTTTCCCCAACTGCCACCCATGTGCACGAACATGGATTTGTCGTGAAAAAGCCCGGCAAGCGTATCGGCTTTCTTATCCGCCATCCATTGCCATTTTTGTTTAGATAGGTCAAGCAGTTCTTGTTGTTCCTTACTTACAGGAGCACCACTTTGCTGTGCATTAGCCGAAACGGTACCAAGTGCCAGCAGGCCGGAACACAGTATTGCAGTTTTAAAAAATGTGGACACGCTTTTAGAATAGGTCATGATAATGGTTTAAGATGGGGTTATTTACCGGTTGATCATTTGCTGCGCCTGCGCACTGTAGCGGGCACCCTGTATTTCGATGGCTGCCACTGCCTTATTTATTTGATTCAGATTGGCGGCATCGAGTGTAAGACTCGCTGCAGCGGTGTTTTCTTCCAGGCGGTGCAGCTTGGTGGTACCCGGTATGGGCACTATCCAGGGCTTTTGCGCCAGCAGCTAGGCAAGGGCTACCTGGGCGGGCGTGGCATGGAGTGCCGTTGCAATGCCTTGCAGTACCTGCACAAGGGCCATATTGGCCTTGCGGGCTTCTTCCGAAAAGCGGGGAACGGTGTTCCGGAAATCGGAAGTATCGAATTGGGTACCGGCATCGATGGCGCCGGTAAGAAATCCTTTACCCAGCGGGCTGAAAGGCACAAAGCCAATAACCAGTTCTTCAAGCACAGGCAGTATTTCGGCTTCGGGCTCGCGCCACCACAACGAGTATTCGCTTTGCAGGGCCGCCACCGGCTGCACGGCATGTGCACGGCGGATGCTGTCTGCACCAGCTTCGGAAAGGCCAAAATGTTTCACCTTGCCTTCGGCAATCAGCTCTTTTACAGCGCCTGCCACCTCTTCGATGGGCACGGCTGGGTCAACCCGGTGCTGGTAAAAAAAGGTCAATCACATCGGTTTTCAACCGCTTTAAGCTGGCTTCTGCTACAGCCCTGATATTTTCGGGGCGGCTGTCGAGGCCCTGGGTGGGCATTCCGTTTTTAAACCCAAACTTGGTGGCAATTACCACCTGCTTACGGAAAGGAGCCAGTGCCTCCCCTACCACTTCTTCGTTGGTACCGGGGCCATAGGCTTCAGCAGTGTCAAAAAAGGTAATACCCCGCTCTACAGCCGATTGAATCAGCTTGATGGCTTCGGCTTTGCCTGTTGCGGGGCCATAGCCAAAACTCAAACCCATACAACCCAGCCCCAGTGCGGATACCTCAAGGCCGCTGTTGCCCAATATTCTTTGCTGCATGTCCGATTCGTTTAAATAAAGAATGAATTTCTTACTGCTACCTATACCCGGTGCGTTATAGATGCTTACCGAAAAAATCGGCCAGCTTGGTTACTGCTCCTTTTACATACTGAGGCTGCCAATAGGTTTGAATATGCGTAGCACCATCGAGCAGGAACAGCTCTTTGCTTTTTGCATGGGTAGCTTTGGCAAAAGCCTGGTCGGTCATGTATTTGGTGTCCGCCTTGCTCCCGGCCATCATCAGCAGGGGCTGATCAATCAGCTCCATATTGGTGGTGGCATCCCAGGTCATCAGGTCGAGCAAACTGCTGCGGGTGTATAAAAAAGTAGAGTTAGGATGTGCGTGTGTGCGGTAATAGTACTGAAATCCTTCGCGGTACAGGTCGGTGGTGGTTTTGGCGATTTCTTCATCGGTAACGCTGGCCACACCTACATAAGCAATTGGTCCGCCGGCAGCTTCCTGCGCACGGGCGGCCGAAGCCTGTTGCAACCGCTCCTGCACGGTGGCTATTTGTGCGTTTTGAAAACCATTGCGCCTTACCTCGCCCGAGTTGAACATGCTGAGCGTGGCAACGGCTTTGAAGCGCTTGTCGGCCTGGGCAGCCTTCAGGGTATAGCCGCCACCGCCACAAATTCCCAATACACCCAAACGGCTGCCATCTACGCCTGCATACCGGCTGATAAAGTCGGCCATGCCGTGAATGTCCTCAATCCGGTTGGCGGGTTTATCGGTATGGCGGGGCTCACCGCCGCTGGCACCCTGGTAGGCGGCATCGGCAACGATGGTGATATAACCTGCTTCTGCGAGGCGCTGGGCATACAGCCCTGTGGTCTGCTCTTTAACGCCACCGTTGGGATGCGCCAGCACAATGGCCGGGTACTTCTTGGCCGCGTCATAGTTGGCGGGTGTGTACACATTGGCGGCAATGTCAATACCATTCAGTTTATATCGTACTGGGTGTATGTTCACCTTTCCCGGTTCATTTTTGGCAATGGCGCCTTCGTACACCAGGGTCCAATGATTTTGCCGCTGTACCTTTTGGGCTGCTGCTGCCGCAGTTGGTGGCTGCGTGCTTTGCGCATGCGTCTTTACTGTCAATGCTACGGGCATGGTCAATCCAATTATCATTATCAGCTTTTTCATACCGGATATTTTTTATGTCAAACCCCAGGTTTGTACGTACCCAGCCACTTCACCATGGCAGGGTCTCGGTGGTCAAAAAACAGGCTGCTTTTTGTATCGAGGGTTTTGATGGCTTCCATATCTTCAGCACTAAGGCTAAAGTCGAAGATGTTGAAGTTCTCTGCCATGCGGTCTTTCTTTACCGATTTCGGTATGGCAACTACATCCCGCTGTGTGAGCCAGCGAAGCACTACCTGCGCAACGGTTTTGTTGTATTTGGCACCGATGGAAAGGAGCAACTCGTTGTTGAAGATGTTGTTTTTACCTTCTGCAAAAGGGCCCCATGACTGGATTTGCACGCCGTTTTCCTGCAAGAATTGATGCGCCTCCATTTGCTGTTGAAATGGGTGGGTTTCCACCTGGTTGATAGCGGGAACAATCGTGTTGTGAACCATCAGGTCCATCAGCCGGTCGGGATGAAAATTGCTGACGCCAATGGCCCGAATCCTGCCTTCCCGGTACAGTTCTTCCATGGCACGCCATGCGCCATGTACATCGCCATAAGGCTGGTGCATGAGGTAGAGGTCAAGGTATTCAAGCTGCAGGTTTTGCATGGAAGTTTCAAAAGCCTTTTTGGCACCATTGTACCCATCGGACTGGACCCACAACTTGGTGGTAACAAAAAATGCTTCCCTTGGTATACCGCTGTTCCGGATGGCCCTGCCAACCGCAGCTTCGTTCCCATAAGAAGCAGCAGTATCAATAAGGCGGTAACCGGTGCTGATGGCATCCGCAACGCTTCGTTCACACTCTTCGGCATCTGGAATTTGGAACACGCCAAAACCAAGGATGGGCATTTCCACTCCGTTATTCAGTATAACCTTCTGCATCATTCATTCTGTTTACAACACAAAGTTCCCTGCTTGTACTTGCTCCGGTGGTATACAGATTACGGTTTCTCCTACCATTATTACGGAAAAGCCTGTAGCTCATCTTGCTACAGGCCTTTCCAAAATTTATATCCAATGATGTAGGCTTTGCGCTACCCCTTCTTGCGCTGCAGTTCGGCTGCCCGGTGAATGGCTTCGCGGATACGCAGGTAGGTGCCGCAGCGGCAGATATTTCCTGCCATTGCCGCGTCAATGTCGGCATCGCTTGGTGCTTTGTTTTGCTTGAGCAGGGCCACTGCCGACATGATCTGACCGCTCTGGCAATAACCGCACTGGGCCACATCCAGCTCCAGCCATGCTTGCTGCACCGGATGGTCCTGCTTTTGGGAAAGGCCTTCAATGGTGGTGATCTTCATTTTACCCACCGCCGATACGGGCAGCAGGCAGGACCGCGTGGCGGTGCCATCGAGGTGAACGGTGCAGGCGCCGCATTGGGCCATGCCACAACCATACTTGGTGCCCACAAGGCCGAGGGTATCGCGCAGCACCCACAGCAAGGGCGTATCGGGCGACACGTTTACGTTGTAGGGTTTGTTGTTGATATTTAAGGTGATCATATCCGTGTTGTTGTTGGGGAGGAATGGAATGGGTTAAAACGCTTTGGGTGTTTCCAGTTGCGGTGCATAGGGTTGTTGGTACAAACGCTTGCTTGCAGCCTTGTACAGGGCATTGGCAACGGCGCCAAATACCGGCGGGAAGGGTGGTTCGCCCAAACCCGTCGGGTCGATATCGTTTTGTACAAAATGCACTTCTACCTTTTTGGGTGCTTCCGGCATCCGTATCATCCGGTAAGTATGGAAATTGTTTTGGACCGGCACGCCATCCTTGTGCGTCAACCCGCCATAGAACGCATTGCCGATGCCATCCACCACGGCGCCCTGCACCATATTGGCCGCAGCATCGGGGTTCACCACGATGCCGCAATCAACGGCGCTGGTTACTTTTTCCACGTAAGGCTTGCCTTCCTTCATCACGATGTCCACCACATGGGCGGCATAGGAGGCATGGCAGAAATAAGCGGCTACGCCCCTGCTGTATTGGGCATTTTCCGGTTTGCCCCATCCCGATTTCTCTTTTACCAGGCGCAGCACCTCGGCATAGCGGGCTGCATCGTATTCGTTGTTCCTGCCCACCGGTGCTTCCTTGGCCCGCTGCAGCAGTTTCAGGCGGAAGTCAATCGGGTCCTTGCCCATGGCTTCGGCCAATTCGTCCAGAAAGGATTGTTCTGCCGCCGCGTTGAAGTTGGACCGCGGCGCCCGGAAGGCTCCGATGGTAATATTGGAGGGGATCTGCCAGCCTTCGGCCAGGTAGTTGTCTACCGCGCCTGCCGGGAACCTGTTGGCATGAATGGCGTGCTCGGGAATGCCGCCGCCTTTTACGTGAAACCCGATCAGCTTTTTGTTGGCATCGAGCGCCGCCCGGTAGGTAGCCGTGTACATGGGACGGTAAATGCCATAGGTCATATCGTCCTCGCGGGTGTACACCAGTTTTACCGGTGCTTTTACCTTTTTAGAAATCAAGGCCGCTTCAAACATATACTGCCCGTAAGCCCTGCGGCCAAAGCCGCCACCCATCCGTGTCATTTGTATCTCAATCTTATCGGCAGGCAGGTTGAGCAGTTTTGCCAGCGTGGGCTCCGACCATCCCGGTGCCTGGAGCGGGCCTGCCACCAACGCCTTTTCGTCGGTAACGTGGGCAAAGAAGTTCATCGGCTCCATACAGTTGTGCGCCAGGAAAGGTGCGGTATAGGTGCGCTCAATGATTTGCGCTGCATTTTTGAAGGCCGTTTCAGGGTCACCATCCTTGCGGAGTTGCTGGGCAGGTTTTGCCGCATATTCCTGCATTTTCTTCAACTGGTCCGCAGTGCTTTCCAGTGTTCCCGGAACCACCACTTCCCTTTTCTGTCCCCGGCCGCCCATGGTATCCTTTGTTTCGCCTGCGGGTTCCCACTCCACTTTCAATTGCTTGCGGGCCTGCATCACCTCCCAGGTAGTATTGCCCACCACCACCAGCAGGTCGTTGAAAGAGCGGGTATCAAAGCCACCTTGCTCAAAACCATCTTCGTATAGTTTCTGGGTAAACACATCCCTGATCCCCGGCATCTTCAAAGCGGCGGTTGCATCATAGGATTTTAGCTTCATGCCAAAACCCGGCGGATGATGAATCATGGCGATGAGCATACCTTTTTGCTGGTAGTCCAATCCAAACAGGGGTTTGCCCGATACGATCTTGGCGCCTTCCACGTTCTTCTGCGCACTGCGGATTACCTTGAACTGCTTGCTGTCTTTGAGTTTAACGTCTTTGGGCACGGCAAGTGTGGCCGCCTTGGTGGCCATGCTGCCGTAAGTGCCCGACTTGCCGCTTTTTTCATGGTACAGCATACCGCCCTTTGTGGTTATTTCTTCCACGGGCACGCTCCAGGTTTGAGCGGCGGCTTCCACCAGCATGTGGCGGGCGGCGGCACCAGCCTGCCGCAGCGGCCGCCAGTACATGCGTACCGAATTGCTACCGCCGGTAAACTGCGGACCAAGTTTTACACTGTCGTGCGGGCCCATTTCCACTACCACTTTCTTCCAGTCGGCGTCAAGTTCCTCGGCCACGATCATGGGCAGCGAGGTCATTACGTTTTGCCCAAACTCGGGATTGGGGTTCAGTATCTTGATGGTATTGTCAGGTGTAATCTTGATATAGCCATTGATTTCTACCCAATCGCCTGGCAGGTCGGCAATACCCGTTGTACCGGCAGATTTGAATGCCGACAGCCAGGTAAAACTGAGCATCAGCCCGCCCCCGGCAAGGGTGGAAGATTTAAGAAATGACCGCCTGTTCATGGAAGACTTTTGTTGTGTCATGTGGAAGCATTTGTTTGTGGAAAAGGGAATATTGGTATTCGGCTAAACGGGAAGATAGTTTTTACGAAGAGGTTTTTTTACCCCTACTGTTCTCTTCTTTTTA
Organism: Cnuella takakiae; assembly: GCF_001953305.1. Classification (GTDB taxonomy): domain Bacteria; phylum Bacteroidota; class Bacteroidia; order Chitinophagales; family Chitinophagaceae; genus Flavisolibacter; species Flavisolibacter takakiae. The sequence continues at coordinate 22,311 of NZ_MTFE01000010.1, read as the reverse complement.
TATACCCCGCGACTGTATCCGTTCGCGCTTGTTAAAGGCCTTTTCAATCACGTTGAACCGGGCTTTGCGTGGGTCGGGTTTGGCTACGGGTTTGCCATCCAGTTCAATATCGAGTATTTGTTCCTGCTGTGGATCATACTGTGGCCATAAGGGCAAGCCGGAACCATTGGGGTTGCCTGTTTTCGCAAAATTGGTCCAATAGGTATTCATCACCCTTGCCAGTTTCTGCTCTTCAGGTGTGGCCTCAGCAGGCGCTCCCCACCGTGCGTTGAGCGTATTGAATGCAAAGGAAACATCAGAGCCGTGGCCGGCGCCATACCGTGCCCTTGCCCGCATGGCCGGGGGAACGTACCCGAACTGGAACATATAAACGCGCACCTTTTTAGCTGCGAAAACTCTGGCCGTCATCCGGGCGGGCTCGCCCCACACCCAATCGGTATTAAACCTGGTGAGCACCTCGGCAAACTCTTTATCGCCCTGGGGGTCGAAAGCTGCACTGGCCTCGCCTTTCAGGTCACCAAAGAGCGTGAACAGGGCTTCCTTGGAGTTGGCGTTGGTAACAAAGGGTCCGCCTATTTCCGCACTGCAATTACCAATCATCAGCGGCACACGGGCCTGGCGGCCTGCCTTGTAGGCGCTTTCGGCGGTTTCCACCATCAGTTTTCCATCGAGGATGGGTCCGGCATAGGTGCGCCGTCCCGCACTGTCGGCTTCCTGTCCACCATCCACAATAGCCTCCATGGGCAAAGCACGCAGTTGGGCTACTGCGGCAGCATCGGTGCCTTCAATCTTGTGTTTGCGGGCAAAGTTCAACCCAATGGTTTCTGCCGATACGGCATAGAGCGGGTCTGCGCCATCCTGCCGTATGGGCCTGCCGGTAAGCACCCCATCGCGGCCGCCACCCGAATGGCTGATTACTTTATGAAACAAACCCTTTGCCGCCGGTATGGTCATCAGGGAATGAACCGACACGCCGCCTGCGGAGAAACCGAAAATGGTAACGTTGTTGGGGTCGCCACCAAAAGCGGCGATATTTTCCTTTACCCACTTCAGTGCGGCAATCTGGTCCATGAACGCATAGCTGCCTTTGGGCTCCTCGGGGTTTTGCTGGCTGAGTGCCGGATGTGCAAAATGTCCCAGCCGGCCCAGGCGGTAATTGATGGTGGTAAGGATAACGCCCTGTTTGGCAAAGGCATCGCCTGCCGCACCGGGGCCCGAGCCGCTGCCACCTACAAAACTGCCGCCATGAATCCAAACCATTACGGGCAGCTTAGCGCCCCTCTTAGCGGCGGCAGGCGTGTACACATTTAAAAAAAGACAGTCTTCTGAAATAGTGGCCTTTGAACCGGGAAAGCTCCTTTGGGGGCAGTCAGCGCAATCCTTGGTGGCATCGCGTGCTTCCTGCCAGGGTTTTACCGGCTGCGGCGGCCTCCAACGCAGGTCGCCCACCGGGGCAGCGGCATAAGGAATACCCTTGAAGCTGGAAACACCGCCCTGGGTAGTGCCACGAACTTCGCCTGAAGCGGTACGCACCAGGGGCCCGTTGCCGGTGGTATCCTTTTCGGGTAGCATTTCGGGTAGCCGGGTACCAGCATTGTTCCGGTAGGTGTTATTTGCTGCAACAGGGCCTCCGCTTTCTGGCAGATGGCCGGCGGCAAATGCGGGCTTTTGATGTACAATAAGGGAGCAGGCAATCAGGGATACAATCCCAAGGGTTAGTCTTTTCATTTGAACGTTAAGAGGAGTGAAGCCTTTGCGGTTTACGAATTACAAGGCGCTACTAAGATGACCCCTTTTCCACCCTCCGGTTGTATACAGATTACGGTTTCTCCTACCATTATTACGGATTTCGCCTGCCTCCTGCCTCATCGCTCCTCTAATGGGGTAATTTTAGCGGAATAAAGCCAGTGCGCCATGGATACACTCCGTCGTTTTGAAACCATCAGCCAATACAACGAGTTCAACAACAACGAAACCCTGCACCCCCAGGTGAGTGTGGTGGACCTGTCAAAAGCTGCGCCCCGGCAGGGCTCGCGGATGTATTTTGGATTTTACACCATCTTTTTGAAAGACGTAAAATGCGGCGACCTTGTATATGGCCGCGGCACCTACGACTACCAGGAAGGCACCCTGGTATTTTTAGGTCCGGGTCAGGTGGCGGGTATGAACAGCAATGGCGAGTATTACCAACCTAAAGGTTATGCACTGGTGTTTCACCCCGACCTGATTCACGGTACCGCATTGGGCAAACATATCCAGGACTATCCCTTCTTTGGCTACCAATCTAACGAATCGCTGCACCTCTCAGAAAGGGAACGCAAGATTGTGCTTGACTGTTTTTCAAAAATCCAGTACGAACTGGATCATGCTATCGACAAACATAGCAAACGCCTGATTGTTACCAACATCGAACTGTTTCTCAACTACTGCATCCGCTTCTACGACCGCCAATTCCTTACCCGGGAAACAGTGCACAAAAGCCTGCTGGAGCAATTTGAAACATTGCTCAACAGCTACTTCACTACCGACCAGCCGCAAACGGAAGGGCTGCCCACTGTTGCCTGGTGCGCAGGCCAGTTGAACCTCTCGGCCAACTATTTCGGAGAGATGATCAAAAAGGAAACCGGCAAAACCGCCCAGGACTACATACAGGCGAAGGTGATTGATGTAGCCAAGGAACGAATCTTTGATGGGTCTAAATCGGTAAGCCAGGTGGCCTACGAACTGGGCTTTAGATACCCGCAGCATTTTACCAGGTTGTTTCGGCAAAAGGTAGGGCAATCGCCTAATGAATACCGGAGTATGATGAATTAAAATGATGAATTTATTCCTAGTTAAAATTCTATTTTGCGTAGCTCTAAAAATCTATTACTATTTGGAGCAACCGCTACAATTGGAAGAGTAGAAAAGTTAGATTGATCAGCGTTTGGGGTTGCTTATAGTGTGACTTCCCCCCGCAAAAACGGGCATTGGTAAATTAGAGAACCGGCGATTATTCCATACCTTAAAACGAGGGAGGTTTTCAATGAAAAAGTCCACGTTCACAGAAGCACAAATTGCGTTTGCCCTGGAGCAGGCTGAGACGGACACCAGGGTAGATGAGGGCTGTCGCAAGATGGGTATTTCGGAGGCGACGTTTTACAACTGGAAGAAGAAGTTTGGTGGTCTAGGTGTTTCTGAACTCCGACGTCTACGTCAGTTGGAAAAAGAGAGCTTTAAGCTCAAACAAATTGTAGCAGATCTGACTTTAGATAAACAGATGCTGTAGGATGTGCTAAAAAAAGTCCCTGAAAGTCCGCCAACTACGCGAGTTGGCATCCGGGTTAATCATCACCTATAGAGTTTCAGTGATCAAGGCTTGCAAAGCTGTTTGCCTGCATCGCTCAGCCTGGTACTATAAGCATCATCGGCGTGAAGACCGGCCGCTCCGGCAGCGTATAAAGGAGATTGCTGCAGCAAGAGTTAGGTATGGTATGTGGCAGAACTTTTTTTTGCTTCGTAGAGAGTTGGTTTCAAAGATAATCATAAGCGGGTACACCGTATCTACAAGGAAGAAGGGCTGAACCTACGAAGCAAACGGCCAAGGAGAAATAAAGCAGCTGCACACTGACTGGAGCGGCCATTGAACCCTAAGTTAAACGAGTGCGGAGCATGGATTTCGTACAGGATTAGCTCTTTGATGGACGGAAATTCTGGTGTTTAACTGTAGTGGATAATTTTAGTCGCTACTGCCACGCGATCCGAGTGGGCAAATCCATCAAGGGAATAGATGTGGTGGAAGTCATGGAGGCACTGAAGAAGGAGAATAGAATGGTGCCGAAAAGAATTCAGGTGGATAACGGAAGTGAGTTCATATCCAAAGAGTTTGACATGTGGGCTTACTAAAATGGCATCACTTTGGATTATTCCCGTCCTGGCAAACCAACGGACAACCCGTTCATAGAGTCGTTCAATAGCTCTTTTCGCGATGAATGCTTAAACATGCACTGGTTCCTATCCAAGGAAGATGCCTATGAAAAGATCAAATTGTGGATAGATGAATACAACAACTTTCGGCCACACAGCTCATTAAACGACCAAACACCAGCAAAGGTAGTAGAACAATTTCAGCAAAGCAGCAAAACAGAAGAACGAAAAGATGGCCTGCTGGCGGCTTCTGGTGATGAAGACATGTATTTTGCAGCTGCAAACCATGACTCAGCTGCATCAGAAAATATACGCCTTCATCACCAGATTTTAATCCCTCACAGAAGTCCAAATCCTCCACTTTAGCCCTGTCCAGAATACGGGAGGAGGTCAAACTTGATTGTTCATAATTAACTATTCAGGCCGTTTGCCTGTACTTATACCCAGCCATTATCAAAAAATCTCATTCAGTTGCAGGTGTATCAGGTGGTGCAACATATTTTGATGTGGATTGGTTATTAGCTTACCAATATCAGCAAATTGCTTTTTGAATTTGATACCCTCTTGGGTTTTGCACGTACTGTAATAAAAAATTGCCATTTAAAGGTATTGTCTGGCACATGTAACGGTTAGTTTTTGTATACTCACAAGCAGCGCAATATTTAAAGTTTTAGGTCCATCCAACTACTTGTAAATAACACACCAAAAAAATAAAAAAAAGAGCCTTAAGATTCAAGTCAAGCCAACAATTTAGCCGCATCAAACCTCTTGTGTTATAATAGGAATTGCTATATTAACAGAAGCAGGAAAATTCATGCAGTAAACCATCAGCGCCATGTTTACCTACAAACCCAACTTCTATGAAAAAAATTATCATCGCCGACGATCATACTATTGTACGTGTAGGTATGCGCCAATTGATACAGGAATCTTATCCCTTTTGTAATGTTGTGGAAGTGGATAATGCCGACGACCTTGTACGGCGGGTACTTGCAGAAGATTGGGATGCCGTGGTAACGGATATTACCATGCCGGGGAAAACAGGCATTGATGCGCTGATACAAATAAGACAGGTTAAACCCAAGCTTCCGGTGCTGGTGCTGACCCTCCACAGCGAAGACGCTTATGCCCTGCGGGCGATGCGGGCAGGCGCATCGGGATACCTGACCAAAACGGTGGCGGCCGTGGACCTTGTGGATGCTTTGGAGCGCATCATCACCGGGAAAAATTATATAACGGAGCAGGTAGCGGAAATCATGGTTTCCGCAATTTTCAACCCCGAAGGAAAAGTCAGTAAAGATTTGCTGACAGATCGGGAAATGGAAGTGCTGCTGCTGGTGGCAAAGGGAAAGAAAGTACGCGAGGGCGCCGCACTGCTCCATATCAGTGCTTCTTCTTTTGCCACTTACCGGAGCCGGGTGATGGAAAAACTCCAGTTGTTTACCGTGCCAGACCTGGTTCGTTTTTGCCTGGAAGAGCATCTGCTTTAAACGTTGCTACTTACAGCCCGCCTGTTTACTGGTAGGTGCATGCTTCAATGCTGTTGCAGGCTGTCATCATCCTGGATGATCATGGGCTTTATCCGCGCTTTTAATTGTACTACCGTTCCTTTTTGCGGATGGGGAAGAATGGTGAATTTGCCCCCTATGAGGTGTGCCTTTTCCCGCATACCGGTAATGCCCAGGCTTTTGAACTGGTCTTCTTCCATGATGCCTTTACCATTATCGCGTATGCTGATGCGGAACAATGCAGGCGTACAGGCTATATGAACGGTGATGGCGGTGGCCTGGGCATGCCGCATGATATTGGTCAGCGATTCCTGAAAGATGCGGAAGACGTGAATTTCCTTGTCCTTGCCGGGCGAATAAAAGGATTTGATTTTAAAATGGATGGTTATGCCGTATTGTTGTTGGTACCGTTGTGCATACCACTGAAGCGTGGCCATCAGTCCCATCTCATCGAGTACGGGTGGCCGCAGGTTGGCCGATATTTTGCGCACCGTATCGATGGTGTCATCCAGCATTTGGTATATGCTGCCCGCATCGAAAGTTGCTGTAGGCAGTTGCCGCTGGCAGCGTTTTACCTGAATGGCCAAACCCAGCTTGATGCCCGTTAGTTGTTGTCCCAGTTCGTCATGAATTTCCCGGGCAAGGTGGCTGCGCTCTTCTTCGCGTGCCTGTTGCAGGTGTTTGCTCAGCTTATGTACTTTGAGGAGCAGCTTTTTGCGGGCAGCATCAGCCAGTGCATAGGCGGTTTGGTCGCGGCAAATAACGGATATGCCAGAGTTGGCCGGGTACACCCACACATCATACACCCTGCCATCGCCGGGTATGGGTATACGCAGGTATCCTTGTTTTCTTTGCTCCAGCCCCGCGGCATACAGGTTGAACAGGGGCGCACCTGCCGGCGTGTTGATAAAGGGAAATAAATCCAGCACCCGGCGGCCTGGTATGGCCACTTTGTTTTGCCCCAACATATGGGCGCCTTCTTCATTTACAACGGTGAAGTTCCAATCGAAATCAATACCGGCGAAACTATCTGGATAGGCGTTGATCAGATCATTGTACCGCTGGTTCTGATTTGAAACCTTTTCGGTAAGGGCCAGCATCCGATGTGCCGCTTCTTTCTGGGGTGTAATATCTTTCAATAAAACCGAAGTTCCGGTTGCGGAGGGATAGGTCCAAACACCAAAAGTGGCCGGTTGCTCCGTATCACCTGCTATCTCAATATATCCCGGTTCGCCCAGTTCAATTGCGTTGTGCAATAGCTGGTAAAAAGGGGCAAAATCCGGTGTGTATAATACCGGCCACAGCTCGCCCAGCGGCTGGTCCAGAATACTGGCTTCGGGTTTGTTGAAAAAGGCGCATACAAATTGGTTGGCATAGGTAAATCGCCACTGCTTGTCCAATGCGTAAAATCCATCGGTTACTGCCTGTACCAGGGTGCTGTACCGTTCGTTTTGCAACGCAAAGGTTTGGGACAGCTCCCCAATTTTTACACTCTTTTGATACTCTTCGGTAATCTCGCGGTAGTACACCGATACACCGGTTGGGGAAGGATAGATGCGGACAAAAGAATAGCAGCCTTCCTGGTACTCCCAATGCAACATTCCCTCCTTGCCTTCTTCTAGTGCCTCGCGGAGCTTTTGGTACAGCCCGGGCCGCTGCGGGTGCAGTAAGCCGGGGTAAATGGTACGGTAATCGGCACCCAGCAATTGTTCTTTGGGTCTTCCAAAATCCAGTACACAGGTATGGTTGGCAAACAGAAACTTCCAGTCAAAATCAAGTGCGTAAATGCCATCCTGTACGGAGTCGACAAAAATTTTATTTTGCCACAACTGCTGCTCCAGTTGGGTGCGGGCATTTTCCAGCGAAATTTGTGTGTGGTACTGCTCCGTGATGTCGTGCAGCAGTAAGATGGTGCCGCCTGTAACCGGTATGATCCGGCAGTTCATATACTTACCTTCAACATTGTGTACGATTAGTTCAGCCGGTTGTGCCTGTAGTACGGCGGATTGTATCGACTGTATGTACTCCGGATCATCTATTTGCTTTGTTCCCAAGAGTTGCAAATAGTTGCGGCCAGACAATTGGGCGAAATCCAGATTGAAGTACCGGCAAACTACCGTATTGGCATAACGTATGCAAAACAACTGGTCCAGGTACAATACCGCATCGGTCATCCATTGTTCCAAAATCAGGAACCGTTCTTTTTGCAGGTTGAGTTCATCTCCCAACTGTACTACCTGTAGTTCGGCAGTTTTACGGCTGGTGATATCCTGGTAAATTACCGATACACCTGTTTCAGAAGCAAAGGCCCTGATGCCATACCATGTTTTCTGGTCTTCGCCAAGCACTTCCAGGTACCCGTTGGTTTTTTGGCTGATGGCGGCTTCCAGCAGGTTGTACACAGGCCGGAAACGGCTGTTGTTGAGGCTGGGCCACAACTCGCGGAAATCCATATCCAGCAGTGAGGCTGGGGTGTGGCCAAAATAACGGGCAAATGTATCATTACAATACAGGAAGCGCCAGTTGCGGCCGAGGGCGTAGATACCGTCTGTCACCGATTGTAAAAATACTTCATACCGGGCTTTTTCCTCGGCGGCTTTTATCGCCAGGTTTTTGGCGGTTGCTTCTGCCCTCCGGGTAGCCGTGATATCGTGGGTGAGTATATTGACTCCTCCTTTCCAGGGATATACCACTACCGAACGGATCCAGCGGTCCTCCTTATCGGCCACCTCTATATAACCTTCCTGTTGTTGTTGGTGGCAGTGCACAATCAGTTGAAATAAGGCCGTGTAATCTTTTTCCAACGAAAGCCGGGCGATGTCAAAGAAGTTTTTTCCGGTAAGGCTGGCCGGTGTATCAGCGATGGTAGTGGCCATATTGGCGAAGCTGATGGTCCAGTTGGCGTCGATGGCATAAACGCCATCCGATATCGATTCGGCAAGCTGTGCGTACTGTCTTTGGCTGTCGGCAAGCTGTTTGGTCAGGCGCTCTTTTTCGGCCGCCGCCGTCCGTACATCAGTAATATTGCGGTAGATGACCAACACACCATCCAGATGCGGGTACATTCTGATCTGGTAATAATCGCCCCGCAAATCCAGCAGTTCCACAAGTCCCTCTTTGCCTTCGGTAATGGCATCGTTGATGGCGGCAACAAAATTCCTGAAATTGGGGTGGCGCAGCTCGGGAAAAAGGGTTTTGAACGACTGCCCTGCCACCGCGTTCATTGGCAAGTTGAAATAGGCGCACAGCTTTTCGTTTGCATGGGTAAAAACCCAGTTGCTGTCCAACACATACAATCCATCGGTGATGGATTTGAGCAAGGATGCATATTGCTGTTCTTTGGTGTGCAGGGCCTCTGTCAGTGTTCTGGCCGTGTTGGCAGCCTGCCATTTGTCGATAGTATTCCTGCTGATTACCAGCAGGCCGCCAAAAGCAGGATAGGCAAAAATGATCCGGGCCCGGTTACTTTTTTTATCTACGTATTCCAGCGTGTCCGAAATCTGCAGCTCCAGGCAGCGTGTATAAAACGACAGCGCTTCTTGTTGTACTTCTGCGGGTTTGATAGCAATGATGCGGCTGAGCGGGGCGCCTATAAAATGCGCCGCCGGCTTTGCGGTGGTATTGCATACCGCCTCGTTTACAGCGGTGATCCGTGCGTTGGCATCAACGGTAAAAACACAGTCTGAAATCGCATTGATCAGGTGCCTGTAGTGTTCTTCTTTTTGTACCAACTGCTGCTCCGCCAATACGTTTTTTCCCGCAGCCACTGCCAGCTCTGTTCTGTTTCTGCAAACCACCAGATAACCGATTGCCGCCGGGTAAATGCTCAGGCCATAAAACTGGTTGGTAGCCAGGTCTTCGTATTCCATATACTGCTCCTGATGACTGGCCGGTAGTTGCCGGGTAGCATCCCACAATGTTTTTATACCCGCAATAGGTGCAAAGCCGCCAATTGAATACAGTAGCTGTCCTTTCAACTGGTCTGGTGCGGTTTGGGTGTATGCCGCCGCCGCCCTGTTGGCGTACACCACCCTGCCCTCTTTATCCAAGTATAGCATCACATCGTGCAGGTGCTCGGTAAACAATTTGAATTGGTCCTTGATTCTTTGCCGGCCACGGGCTAAAAAAAAGAGGTAACTGCCAATAATGACCAGCCCGGCCAGGGTAATCACCTGAAGCAGGTTCAGCATCTTCCGGTCGCTTACCAGTTGCCGGTTGTTGCTTGTATATAACTGTTCTTCCTGTTGGCTGATTTTTTGTATGATGGGTGCCAGGGTTTGCGGTGGCGCTGTTGCCTGTAGCGCCACCAACAACCTGCTTATTGCCTGTTGCCGTGCAGGTGATAACTCGGTAAGACGCTTCAGCTCCGTTGCCTGCTCTTTCATCAACAAGCTTGTGGCTGCCACAAGATGTGTGTCCTTTTGCATCAGCATTTGTTGCTTCGATAATACCTGTAGTGCGGTAACGTGTTTTAAAATCCTTTGCGAGTGGGCAACCTCTTCTCTGCTACGTTTTAGTTGCACCGCAATGATGACAAACCATACCATGGCAACAACTATAAAACCGATACTGCTTAGCAAAAGAATAGGGATAGTGGATTTACGGGCCGGCATATGCGTACAGGTTAAATAAAAAATGAAAGCGATATATCCAATATAACCATTGTTGCCGGATATAAATTTTCCATTGGGTTGTAACAATTAAAGTTTAACGCATACAGCTGGTTATTGGCATAGTGCCTGTTGGCAGTTTTGTTTTTTGTCCGGCTTGATTGGACAAAACACGACAAGAAAAATATTGCTCTGGTTACATATCCTGGCTTACGCTTTTCCTTTCTTTGTTGCCAGCAGTTTAGATGTGGTAAAAGACTTAATAACGGCCAGTGGTTTCTACCTCGGGCTTTCTTTCTTCTTATGACATTAAAAACGTAAATCCTGCCCTATTTTTTATCGATGTTCTTTGATTGCCATTGCATAGTAGCGCAGCTTGCGGCAAGCAAACATCATCTAATGTGATTGAAGCGCCAGGAACATAGTTATGTTTAAACAGCGTCTTTTTTCTGTTCCATGTATCGTTTTCCTGAAGATGATTAGGAAGGCATTTTTTTCAATCGCAAAATTTACAGGGCATGCTCCATTACAGCTCACCAACTAATAAAACAGTTACGGATACAGGTTTTCAATTGGCAAATAATCCGGGGCTATCCGATCTGGCATTTTTAGCCCGTACCACCAGTGGAGTGAGCCTGTCCATGATCAGTTTATTTTCCAGCAGGCGGCAGGTAGTGAGCCGGGAGCCTGGTTTAGTTTATGATGTAGTTCCATCCTGTTACCACCTGATGCAACAAAGAGACTTCAGCAACTCCGGGAATAATGATCCCACCATTTCCAAAAGTGGAGCAAAGCTGACATCCAGTAATGATGTGGTGTGGTTTTGCACGGGCGTACCTATCATTTGCCAGCGCAAAGAGATAGGCGGTATTTGTTTGCTCCACAACAAGCCTTTTAACCTGAGCCCGCAGCAGTATAAACAACTACAACGGCTAGGCCGCCTTGTTGTGCGGATGGAGCAAGCTGAGAAAAGAAAAGAAGCGCTGCGCCTGCTCCGGCAGGAAGAAGAACAACGCAAAGCGGCTAACAAAATATTATTGGAAAACCAACGCAAAATTCTCCTGGTGATGGGCCATGATTGCAGGGGGCCTTTGAGCTCCATGAAACACCTGCTTGACCTGGTACAGGACGGCTTGTGCCCCCCCGAAGAAGTACCCCGGTTGATGAGTTTGATGCAGGATCAGCTGAATTTCAGCCTGCAGACTTACGATAGTTTGGTAACCTGGGGCAGGTTAAATATGGATATAGCCTGGCAGAAACCCATATGTGCCTGGCCGACACAAATCATCCGCAAGGAGTTGAGCCTGCTGGCCCATACAGCTACCAGCAAGCTAATTGATTTGCATATGGCCATACAGGACAGCCATCCTGTTGCCGTTACAGAAGGCGTACTGGCGTTTGTGGTACGCAACCTGATGAGCAACGCCATCAAGTTTACCAGCAAGGGCAGCATCACCATTGAATGGACGCAGCAGAATGCCTATTGTGTGCTCACCGTTGCCGACACCGGTGTAGGTATGGATCAGGCTGGCCAGAAAAGTTTATTCCGCAGCCATGTAGCTTCAAAGGATGGTACCAACAGTGAAAAAGGTTGTGGCATCGGGCTGATGTTGGTACACGACTTTGTACAACAGCTCGATGGTTTTATTGAAGTGCAAAGTGAGCCGGGCGCCGGTACCACTTTTACCGTGGGCTTTCCCGTGGTGGCTTATACAGCACCCCTGTTAGCAGGAGGGTAGCCAGCAGCAATCTTTAGTTGCGGGATAGGCCTTGCCCGCCTGCCGGTGCCTCCCGTATCAGTAACCTTCAGCGTTTATGACCGTGGATCTCAAACTTATCAACAAACCGAACCTGGATACAGGGGTACACCCCATGATCGCTGGTTTGCTGCACGCTCATCCCTATCCCATTATTGGAGTGGACAAAGGAGGGCGTGCCGTTTTTTTCAACGAAGCGGCAAAGCGGATATTGCCGCTGCCCAATGAATGCAGGCCACGCCCTTACAGGCAGGTGGAGCGCATGCTGCTGGCCAGCCTTTGGGTAGATGCCGAGCCTGAGGTACTGCCCTGGCAGGATGCGCAGGGCCTCAGGCTTGGTACTTTTTACACCTACCGGTTGAAGGCCGTACCGGTAATCAACGAGGTGCTACATCATTTTGAGTCCTCCGCAATATTGCTGGATCATCAATTCAGGCTGCTGGCCCACTACCCGGGTAATGGTGCCGCTGCTTTGTTCTTCGATACACAAGCCAAAGCGGGATCTGCGCTGCGCGGGTTGGTACCAGCCACCGAGTTTGGCGCTTTGTACCAGCGGTGCTGCCAATGTGTGCAGGGCCTGCCGGTGGTATATGAAGTATCGGCAGCAGGGCAGCAGGATACGAATTTGCAACTGAAATTTTTGCCCATCAATATACCTGAAGCCCAAACTCCGGGCATACTTATTCTAGTAGCCGATTACACCAATACGCGGCAGCAGTTGCAAAAGCAGCTACTTGCACAACAGATTGCCGAAGCACTAAGCCAAAGCAGCGAAGGGTTTGAAGCTTTTATGGAACAATCGCCGTCCATGGCCTGGATCAGCGATCCACAGGGTTGTTTCCAGTACTTCAACAGGGCGCAGCAGCAAAAGCTGGGTACTACCCAATACTTGATAGGCCAGCCCTACGAAGCACTGTTTACACCCGAAACAGCCGAGACCTGCCGTTCAACCCTTCAAGAAGTGTTGCGTACCGGCACACCCGCAGTTACCTTACAAAAAGCCCTGCTTACCAATGGCCGCATAGATACCTTCCGGGTGGTTCACTTTCCTATTAAGGTGGCAGGTACCATGATGGTAGGCTGTTGGGCCACCAATATCACCCGGGAGCTGGCCAATCAAAGCAAGGGATTGCGGATGGCGGCGGCACAACAGCGCACCTTGTTGCGGTCGGTTGCCGATGCACAGGAGCGCGAACGCAATTATCTCTCCCACTGGCTGCGCGATTCCGTCAATCAAACCCTTGCTGCCTGTAAGCTGATGCTGGAAATGGAAGGCGGCGGCGCCAATTCCTTGCAACTGAAAGCACAGAATTTACTGCAATCCTCGATTGCCACCATCAAGGAAAAAAGTGAAATGCTCAATGGTAATATCGTGCGGGAACTTGGCCTGATACCAGCCATCAACAGTTTGTGTTGCAACTTCCCGCCAGTTGTAGCGGTCAGCAACCGGCTTACCGAACGGCAGGTACAGCGCTGGCCCCGTACATTTAGCCTGGGAAGCTACCGGTGTATTCAGGCGGCAGGACGGCTACTGCAAACAATACCAGTTGCGGAGGCGTTACAATTTGAATTGTATTGTTTCCGCAGGCATCTGATCGTCAACATCCATATTGGTCCCAATGAAGCTTTATTGGATGTATTGGCGCAGGAATCGTTCAACGATCTAGCTAACTGGGCCGCCTATCTCGGTGGTAAAGTCAGTTTCCCTGACGATACTATCCGGCTGTCCATTCCCGTGGTAAAAAAGTAAAGGTGTTTTGTTGCCTGGGGTAACAAGAGGTGTTTTTGCTGAAAAGGGGTGGGTTTGGCAGCTTGTTGTATGGAAGAGATCAGGCAAGCGGAATACTGCGGCAAACTTCTCCATGCCATAAGTTGGAAGCACAGGCTACTTCAAATAAGCCTTACTATTTTTGGGTGCATTTCAAGTTTTCGCTGGACCATAGGGCTGTGTGGACACAGCCTTCAGCGGCTGCCTCGGTTTGCGTCCGCACAAACCGGCGAAGATTTGAAATACACCCTTATTTTTTCCAAAAGCTATATTTCCGCTTAACTTAGTGCATCTTCTGGTAAAGACGCATCGCATTCTGCTGTGTTATCACACCCAACTCCCTATTTTGGACAATAATGAGCTATATATCCACTCCGGTGATAAAATGCTTCTGATACCTCAGGTAGCCACGGCCATTATTGAAGCGCTCCCCATTCCCATTTTCTTATTTGACCGCGATGGCAGTCTCCGGTATGCAAATGCCGCCGGTATGCGGGAGTTCAGCGATATATTGGGCACCCCTGTAGTTTTTGGCAGCAACCTCGATGCTTTATTGCGGCAAATTGTAAAGCTGGCGGTGTATGAAGATGAAGATGGAAATATGTTGCAACCCGCAGATGCGCCGGTGGCACAGGCCATCAAACAGGGAACAGTGGTGCGGAAGGTGATCAAAAGATTCGTACACCGTACGGGCATCACCCAATGGTATGTCAACCTGGGTGTTCCCATCAAAAATGAGCAGGGGCTTCATATCTGGAGCGTTTCGGCCAATGTGGACATCACCACTCAGCAGGATGACATCAAAAGCGTTGTTGCCAGCCTGAGCCTGCTCAAAGAGCATGCTGCTCATTTAAATACCAGCCTTCACCAGCACCGCACCCTGCTGGCACAGTCCAACAACAGTTTGTCCAGCGCCAACGAAAACCTCCAACAGTTCATCCATGCAGCCTCCCACGACCTGCGGGAGCCAGTACGGAAAATTCGCACCTATACCTCCCGCCTGCTCCAAGACCTGGATGGCGTGGTGCCGCCAACGGCTATTTACCATTTGCAGCGCATCGACCATGCCGCCCACCAATTGGTGCAGATGATTGAAGGGGTAATGATGTATGCGGGTGTGGAGGCGCAGGCGCCCGTAGCGGCTATGGTCAGCTTGGAGCAGGTGGTGCAACAGGTTGTTGCCTCCTTTGAAGTAAAAATTCAGGAGGTAGGCGCCACGGTAATAGTGGGTGCGCTTCCACCGGTGTGGGGCGTTGCTCACCTGCTGCACCAATTGGTAGCCAACCTGCTGAGTAATGCGCTTACCTTTTCGCATGTTGATACACCCATCCGCGTTCATATTACTGCTTTCAGGGCAGCAGAAAACCAGCAGGATTATTGGGTATTGTCGGTTTCGGATAATGGTGTCGGCATTGCAGCGGCTTACCGCGAAAAAATATTCCAACCTTTCACCCGGCTGCACTCAAAAGAAAAACAGGGCGGCGCGGGGCTGGGCCTGAGCATCTGCCAGCGTATTCTTGCCTACCATGGCGGCCTGATACGGGTAAGCGGCAACCCCGAAGGCGGGGCTACCTTCAACTGCTACCTGCCCGACCATCAGGCTTTATAAAAGGCCGCCCTTTCTTCTGGCGTTTGGGTTACCGTATGGGATGTACAAGCGGCACCTTGTTTGTGCAACAATAGCAAAGCGGTGTATATGTGGGTTTAAGTGTCGGTGTTGTTCCGGGGTTTATTGGTGCGGTATGACGTTATGGAGCTCCCGGATGGCAGCTTTGTTGCCCGACTTTTAAAATACAAGGGCGATAACTCCCCACCTCATGAATTATGCTTTGAGTTCAGAGGCCGGCATTGTATTGGTGTATCACCAGAGACAGCATTGTTGGATGATTTGTATCTGGCTTATCAGCAACAACACCGCAGGCAACAACAGTAAATCCGCTATTTATCCTTTGCCCTTATTCTTTTTCATGTGTTGTATCAGGACAAAGGGCAATGGCGCTGCAAGGCGCAATTTTTTTATGGCTTTGGTATAAACAGGTTTAGTACGTTATTATTTAGCGGCGGATTTTATATGCGCTTGAAGCTAATCGTCCCACAGCAATCCCTTTTTAAGCAACTTCCATTTTTAATTTCAGGTGCGCTACCAAATAGTCGAACTGTACCAGCTTAGGCACAAACCCTCTTACTTCCACTCCCTTGAACATCGGCTTTACATCTCAGGGTTCAGGGAGGTAAAACATACAAGGCAAGCCTTTCCTGATGTGTATAGTTACTCACCGCTCTAATCAGTTGAGCGTGTATAAAGTTGGTGACGGGAATATCCAAAACAAGACAAATTCCGGCAATGGGGTTCTGTAAAAACGTATGATGATAGGTAAACCAATTTACAGGTTGTGTAGCACTGATTTTCTGGACAGTCAGATGAAATATAGAGAAATCATCATAATCGGTTCCAATATAGATAATCGGTGAAGCGGCAATAATAGCTAGGATATGGGCATCAAATATATAAGCAGATGTGAATATGTGTGTTGGTTTCTTTTTATCAGGGGCTTTCCAACCTTTGCAAGCATTCTGTTGATGGGCCTTTGATATTTTTATCCAATCCTCTTTTTGCCAGATTTCAAGGAGTACAAACAGATTCTTGTTTTGCGTCAGAATGCGGATGCTTCCGTCAGGCTGGGAGGGACAAAGTGTTATGAGTTGGGACATGCTTTGCATCATCCGGTAAAACCCAATTGCAACTTGCCCTGAAGTACGGCATATGCCATTTCTTCCAGTTCCGATACAAAGGTTACGGCAGGATTGTTAAGCGCTAACAGGTTCCTGATGGCAGGCAATAGGCCTACTTCCCTGATCACTGATCCACTCAGGTTGGCGCTGATGCTCCCCAGGTCTTTGATTGCTTCCTGAATATAGGTATACAACCGGTGCACATAGGGGTTGATAGAAGGGCCGCCTACTTCCACCATAAGTTTTCAAGAGGTCAGGGTTTGGTTGATGCCATCACGAAGTATCTGCGATAAGTGGTTTCTTTCTGCCTCCTGGGCTTCGATGATAGAAGTTACCGTGATCTTGGCTTTTGACCGCTCGTGCTGTAGCAAGTCGTGATGTTGCCCTTCCCGGTCGCTGATGTCCAGCGCAAACCCGCCTACCATTTATTCATCCGCTATATGCAAAGGGAATTTGGTGACTTTGTAAGTGGCCGCATTGCCATGCAGGTCTACTGTTTTTTCGACGGTGTTGATAGTCTGTCTGGTTGCCAGTACCTGTTTGTCATTTCGCCGGTATTCGGCAGCTATATCCGCTGGAAATACTTCAAACACCGATTTGCCCAGACTCTCCTGCGAAGTGCCCATCTTTTTTGATGAGCTTCGTTAACAGATACCTGCCTTGCCCTCGCTATCATGAATCTAAGTTACAGCCGGCGACTGTGCTATAAAGGCCGAAGCAAAATAGCGCTAGGTTTCCTCACTTTGCAGGTTATGAAAATCATATGGCATATATAAGGGTTAAGTCCTGTGAACCTCAATGTTGGAACACAAACGCCAAATGTACACGGGGATGATTGTATGATATTGTTCAGCTATTTATATGATTTCCTTAAACGCATATAGGTGGGAGAAACGGAGGATTTGAATGGATGATGGTGTCAGCTGTAGGCTATCTATAAGGCTTTTGTTGCGTCGCACTCTCCTATGTTTGTGAAGTAAAGACAGAGAGTTGTTAAGCAGGAACAAAGCAGTTGCGAGTAGATTTTATTTTAAAAGTGAAAAGGGATAAGAGTCAAGTCGCACTATATCTACCTTCAGGGTTTCCAAATTCAGCCTGCTCTAAATAACGCCTACGCTAAAATAAGCAGACAGAAAGCAAAGAAGCCACCGCCAACTATTCCCTGGAGCCAAAAGGTCAACAAGAGATTTTAATTTGTTCTGGCGACACACCGCACAACGTTGCCCATGCGCACAGAGGTTGCGCTTCTTTTGGCCAACGCACAAATACTAAATTGCTCTTTCGCTCCTTACGTTCCGCTTTACTTTCCGCTCCTACAATCGCCGTCCGTTCCGCTCCAGTTACTCCATCGCAAATAAGCGTTTACTACGCTTCGGGGTCTCCGTGAATAAAGAGCAAATAAAGGTCTCGACGGTGGTCTTGCACATTTGACGCCCCTGTTTACCAGAGATAGAAGGAAAGATTGAAGACAAGAAGGATTTCATATAAAAATCCGGCGTGAGATGGAGCACCAAATTGAGTCCATGAATTGGACTTATTTGTTGCGGACCTTCAAATTAGAAAAATATCCTTCGGTACCAACATCAACCCACAGCCCAATAGCCCCGTCAGCATTGCTTCCAAGTTTTAGATCATTCACTACCAGGGAGGGTTGGCGGTTCTTTTTTAAAAAGATTTTGGCTTGCCCACCCTTTACCACAATCCGCATGGTAATCCATTCATCCAATTCCATATCAGCATACGACTCATACTGCTCCGGCGCCTCTTTTCGGAGCCGTTGAAATTTAAAGTCCGGGTAAGCGAAGTACTGGATAGCGTGATTGCGCCGAACCTGGTCATCTGCCCGGCCATTGGTGGGGCGCAGGTAAATGCTTTCAAAGCGGGAATTGCTGTCATTAATATGAAAAGCTACTCCGATAAAGCCCCTTGCATGGTCAGGCGCATGCTTCAAGAGGCGGCTTAACACCTTTACCTCTATGGTTCCACTAGAAAAATCTATATCCCTGATTTTTACAAACGTAGGTTCATCAACCTCTTTGATTAAAGTGTCTTTCACTACCCGTACTGCCTTTCTTCCCTTCACTCTATCCAGTTTCATAGATACGCCTACAGCCTGCAGTTGGTCCTCGCCCAATCTGATCTGTTGTGCATAAAGATTTGCTGAACCAATTATCAGGTAACTCACAAACCCAAGTAGTATGCTTTTCATCTGCTGGCTTTTTCAGTTTTAAAAACAGGGACGCTTCACACCGCCACCAATCGTAAGTTGATCACTTTGGCAGTATGTGTGCCGCCACCGTATGCAGCCTGATCTTACCATCCTGTAAAAAAAAGGTATCTGTTCCCAGCGGAATGCTCGCGACTTGTGAATCACTGGCCCACACAATGTATGCAGTACTGCCAGTAACCATTAACTGCCTCATTTCAAAGGCTGATCCTGTTGGTATGGTGACAAAATACGTTGCAAAGAACTTGCGAATGGCCGCCAGACCTTTTATTGATCCTTCTGGTGTGAGCACCTCCGACTCCTCGGTATAATCATGCATGATGGCATCTAAATCGTTTCCACCAAATGCAGTGAGATGATGGTTCAATATTTTCCTTGTGAGACTTTCATTGCTTGCCATAAGGTCTTGATTTTTCACTGATCCTTTATTTAATAATTTATTGCTTTAGGAATGGAACAACACAGGCCCAAACTGCCTGGAAGTTCTCCAGGAACACGCCGTGAGTGGTGTTGGGTATAATGCCTACCTGACTGTTGGGTATCATCTGGGCCGTGTTTACTACCCGCTGGATAGGATTGGATGCATCTCTGTCTCCTGCCATCACCAGTACAGGACATTTGATTGTCACAAAGAAGTTGCTATCCAATGTCAGGCGGCTATACATAGAGCCCAACATTGTGAACATCTCTTGTAAGCGCTCTGGTTGGGGCATCAGTTTAAACTGCTGTTTCCAATAAAGGGTATCTAAAGCAATTCCCTTCCTGGCGTCAAAAGTAAAATCACGTACACCTGGTCTGATCTCGGCAGCACCAATGGCAATCAGCTTTTGCACTTGACCGGGATATTGACTGGCTAGCTTGTAGCCGGTATAAGCTCCGTCGCTGAACCCCAGGATAATTGCGCTGTCCTTAGTGACGGCATTGATCACTGCCAGTACATCGCTAGCCTTTTGCTCATAGGTGATAGGTTCAGTTCCCAACTCTGATTTGCCATGGCCACAGGTGGACACCGCAATAACCTGGTAACCTTTTTTCAGGCTATCAATAAACTGGTGCATTTCATAAGGCGAACCAAAGATTCCGCCATGCAGAATCACCACCGGCTTTCCTTTTCCATACACTTCATAATAGATCCTGGCATCACCTGCACTGGCATATCGCCCTACTTTGGGGTTGGCGCCATATGGAATAGACCCAGCCGGAGAGGGCCCGGCCTGCAAAAAATGCCTCAGCTTCTGGGGGGGCTGTGCCTGGCTGCTGCATGTTATAAGAAGGAGAATAAACAGGGAAAAGAAAACTGGTTTCATAATGCTATGTGTTTTAGAAATAATATTGAAGGTGCAACAGGGTATCAATCTGCCGCACCCTAATATTCCAAGTCTGCTGCTGTTTTGACAACCCTGCCTACTTGGCTTTGTTGTACATGTAACGGGCAATTTTCCATTCCCCTTTTACCTTTTCAAAGACAAACAATTCCCTGTTCTCATCGGGAACGGTTTGATTGCTTGACTTGATGACAAAAGAGCCTTTCGAGGTGGATCGGGCAAACGCATAGTTACCGCTCACAACGATCTCTGCAATGGAAAATTCCAAGGTGTATTTAAAGTTTTCAAACACATACTGGTAGGTACCCTTCACCTGGTCCGATCCTGCAGCGGTAGGAGCAGCGTTAGCAAGCAACACGCCATCAGAAGTGTAAAGGGGAACAACCTTATTTGCGTCGGCTGCGTTCAATGCGTCGCGGTAGGCAAAGATTAGTTTTTCAATTGCTGCTTTCTGGCTGGCTTGCGCCTGGGCAACGTTGCCCAGCAGGGACACGGACAGGAGGATGAGAAGTGATGCTACTAATTTTTTCATGAAAATTGAGTTGAAATTGTTGTGGGAGGATGTATAGGTTACAATCCTGTGTACATCTGTTTTTCCGGTCAGCGGTCCTGTGTTATACTTTTTCGCTTGCTTCAGCCAGCGTTACCGGTTTACCCAGTGCACCAAATTCATGGAGATCACCAAAGACTTCGATACGGATGGATTTGTCCAAGCCACCTACACGGACAGGTTCAAAACCATTATCACGGATCAGTTTTTCGATTTCACCTTTGATGGTTGTATCGTCGGTGGCATAGAAGAGTACTGCTTTTTCAGGTGTTTGGTGGGCTGTGCCAGCTAAAGATGCGGCTCCCAGGTACCCAATGCCTTGGCAAGCTTTACACCTTGCGGTAGCTGTGTGGGAAGGAACTGACCTGATGATTCGTCTTCACCAACGATCTTTTTAAAGCCACCATTTTCAGCGGGTGCAATCGGGTTAGAGGGATTGACAATGACCTTGCCCGCCAGCTCCGATGCGTACTGCTTTAAAAACTCTTGGATGGGGTTGAAGTAGATGGCCAATACAATGATGTCGGCATCTTTAATAGCGGCAGCAATATCGGCTGGCTGTGCCAAAGCACCCAGCTTCTGTGCCAGTGCTTCTGTTTTGGCTAATGTGCGGTCGGCAACAATTATTGGGCGATTTCCTTTAACGAGGTTAGCGGCAACGGCGCTTCCGATATTGCCCAGGCCGATGACGGCTACTTTCGATTTCGTACTCATGACTATTTCTTTTGGATGGTTAATGATTGATTCAGGGTGCAAAGCTCACGCAATCAGGCCCCGACATCCAATGAACTGGTTTAAGAAATAATCTTGTTGTAGTTTAAGATTTTAGTCTTTGCGCCTTGCTGCGGCGGTTGCGCAGCCGGCTTAAAAACTCTGGTGTAATGCCCAGGTAGGAAGCAATTTGTACCTGGGAAAGTCTGTTTACCAGGTGTGGGTAGATTTCCAAAAATGTATGGTACCGTTCTTCAGCGATGGAACTGATGTTTTGCAGGAGGCGCTGCTGCAAACGGATAAAGCCGTTTTACAGCAGGACACGAAAAATACGGTCAAACTTTGGTGCCTGGATGTACAGCGAAATAAGGTCAGCATGACTGATCTGGAACACTACGGTGTCTTCTAATGCATCAATATTAAGGGTTGAAGGCTTCATGCCGTGAAAGCTGCCTAGGTCATTGATCCAGTAGTTTTCAGCTGCAAACTGGAGAATATGCGTGCTGCCTTTTTCATCAATCTTGTACATGCGGAGGCAGCCCCGAACAACAAAGTAGAATTGTGTGCAGGTATCACCTTCCTGAAGTACAAACTGTCGCCACCTGAAAAGACGGGCATGAAATCTTTCCCGGACTAATACCTTTTCTTCTGTATTCAGTGGAATCAACCGGTTGAAATAATTTATAAGCGGCTCCAATGATTCCTCGGTTTTTTCTTTGCCCATCTCTATAAGCATCTGTTGATCTGCAAAAATGGGTAATGCTGATGAAACAACTGGAAATTGTGGTTTTTACGAGATACAAAAGGCAAATGATTCCAGTGTCAAATTGAAACTTTCTTCATCCAAAGCTTTTACAGTAATAAAACAGGCTCTTTTGATTTAGATTTTAATTGGTGCTTTCCTACCCTCAGGGTAGGCCCATTTACATGCAAACATCATTGGAGGAAGCGCATATCCAATAATACATTGCAGGTACACCAATTCATACGTGTTTCCTGCCGGTTGTACAGCAGTATCAACACTCCCCGATGCTCCAGAATGCTACAGGAACAGGGCAGAGAAAAAGAATAGACCAGGTGTAACCTTTTAAGACCTTGATACAGAGATAGCCTTGATGGATATGATGGGACAAACTGCATTAGTGCTATTCAACTTCTTTTGCGTCGCACCCTTGTACGCTCTTATCGCTATTCAGCAAAGGGGAAAAGCTGCAGC